>CAWEIQ010000001.1:0-1675664 GCA_963809195.1 uncultured Actinomycetota bacterium
TATTCTGGTTGCGAGTGCAACCCCCGACGTTTATAGGATTGATAGGCCCTTCGCCGTTGGGCCCGAAGCCGGTGAACCACAGGCACTCGCCAGTGCCATTGTTTTTCAGCGTCCCGTCTTTGTAAGTGCCGTTGTAGTAGTAATGCCATCTCTGAGAGGAAGGAAACTGCCCGCACGTTGCCTCGTAGGTGTATTGGGGGTTTGCGTTGGCGTTTACCGTCAGGCACTTTGAGTTGGAGTCGTTGTAATAGTAATACGTGGTTCCGCCGATCGTGGCTGAATCCTCAGCGCAGAAATACGTCGGATGGACGGGGACGTCATTAAAGAAAGTCGTCGGGTCTATGCTCGGGGTTGGGGCGATGGCGTAATATCCTGATTTGACATTCAGGATTTCGAAAGAGCCATTGACATATTTGGTACACGAGCTACTGGCTGGCGCTGGCAATGTCGATGCGCTTGCCGTTCCTGCAGCGGCAATGCCTGTCATGGCGGCGATGGCGGTCAGCGTAGTTGCGATTGCGAACTTGCGCGGCTTGAGTCTCACTTCGTTTCCTTCGTCGTTCGGTCAGGGGATCGGGCTTGGAGTGCACTCGGTCGAGGCGCGTTTCTTACTCGTGCCAGCGCCTATATCTCTCGCCGTTGTCGCGGTACTCGGGCAGATTCGGAAAGGCACTGGCCAACGTAACGGGGGCAAAAAGCGAGAGTCCAGGCTGTCTGACTGGCTGACTTTCCGGCAGAGTCGGCATCCTTGGCGCTCGGCCGGCCCGGCGACGGTGGCCGTAGCGTGCGCCCGCTCCGGAGCGGGCCGACAAGTGGATCAGCCGGGCCGGAGATCGCGTCGCAGCGAGTAGGACCTGGGCAACGTGCAGCGAAGCTCTGACGTGTTGAGTCGCGACCAGCTCACCGCTCCATACCGCCGCCCAACGGAAAGAGCCGGCCATCACTGTCGGTGACCGGCTCTTTTCGCTCACCCGCCTTTCAAGACTCCTCGACCCGTCGGCCGGCCTGCTTACCGGCCAACCGCTCGCCATAACAGACGGATCTGTGCGCAGACAGCGGGACAATCTATGCAGTCGGCGCAGGCAAATATTCGGCGCTCGTGCGTAACCACGACGGTGCTTGTTGGCACGCTCCGTGATCGCTGTGCGGGTTTGGGCCCCTGGCAGCGGCTTGGTATTGCTCTACCACGCTGGCCCGCATCGCCCTGCCTGGCTGACCGCGATGCCATGATCCTGTTGGCCCGCGCCCGGGTTTCGCCGTTGCGCGGACGCTGGCCACCATCCGGTCCGCCAGGCAAGGTCTCCGCCCGGCCTGGCGGGCATGCTCGATCAATGGCGCAGCTCATCGGTCGGCTGTCCCGGCGGCGACCGCAACCGATGCGCGGCACGTTGCGTCACAATGTGTGATAGCGGCCGACGGAGGTGCACTATGGCCGGTAGGGACCTGCGGGCCAGCGGGACTGTTCTCCTCGTCCTTGCGGCGACGGTCGTCGCGTCCTGCGCGTCGCCCGCCAGCGGCGCACGATCGGTGAGGTCGGCTGGCTATCGCGCATCCACCAGGACGGCCGGCTTCGCGCGTGCGCGCACGTCCCGGTCCGAGGCGCTCCGCGGCTATCCAGCCGCCTTCGTGGCGGCCGTGTCCCGCGGGATCAGATTCGATCCGCACGGGCTGGCGGTGTTCTCCTCATCGCATGGCAGGCTGCTGCGTTGGCTGGTGCGCCGCGCGCCCGACCCGGTCCCGGTGTCGGTCAGCCCGGACGGCCGGTGGCTGTACTACTACGACCAGGGCACGACGCCTTCGAGTGGCCGGTGCCCGGCCACCGGTTTCGCAGATCCGGCGCTGTGGAGGGTGCCGACCGGCGGCGGCCGCCCGCGGCGGACCGGGATCAGGACGCCCAGCCTCGCGTTCAGCCCGGACGGCCGGATGATGGCCTACACCGCGAGCTCGGACTGCGGCCGGGTCATCCGGATCGTGGTCCGGAACCGGCGGACCGGGGCCACCCGGCGGATCATCCTGGCGCGCAACAACCTGCGCGGAAACAACCAGGTCAGCGGCGCCCAGCTCAGCTGGTCGCCGGACGACGCGCACCTGGCGGTCGCCGTAGCACCCGCGGCCGCGATCAACGCGCTGTCGGTCATCAACGCCCTGCGCGCCAGGACCGCAATCACGGCGCGGTCCATCCCGCCTTGCACCGGCGATAACTCGGGCTGCCTCGACCCCGCCTTCGACCTCCGCGGCCGGCTGACCTTCCTGAAGTGGCGGGAACAGGCCATGACGAGCAGTTTCGCGGAATGGATCATCCGGTGGCATCGCGGCCATGCCGTGCGGCTGTTCCGGCTCTCCGGCGAGCAGGCGGGCGGCGGCAGCGCCAGCATCGCCGTGGACCGCACGGGCAACGCCGTCCTCCTCAAAGGCGGCATCCACCTTCCGGCGATCTGGCGCTGGTACCGCGGCCAGCTCAGGCTCATCCTCCGCTCCACGGCATCGCGAGTGACATGGCGCCCGCTGTGGATACCTAGGAGGCGCTGACGGCTGCCGCACGTGGGCAGATCAGCCTACGGGAACCCATCGCAGGCCGGCCGAAGACGCGCCGACGGCTCTGATTGTGTGTCGCGTAGGTGCTGCGGGGGTTTTCCCGTAGCGTCCAGGGATCCCGGCGGCTGGCTCCCTATGGCTCTGCCGGCCGTTTCTCGGTCTGGCTTCATAACGAGTGGCCAGCCGCCGGGTCCTGCCGTGGCGTGGCTCGAAAAGGGACCGACCGCCTGACGACCTGATATCAGACATGCCCGCCGCGGTTCAGCCATGCCTTGTACCAGGATCGGCGACCAGAAAGGGCTGCTGAATGGCGACGGTGATGATCGGGGTGGACCCGCACAAGGGATCCCACACGGCGGTGGCGATCGACGCGGCTGAGGCGCCGCTCGGCGAGCTGCGAGTCCGCGCTAGCGCGGCGCCAGGCCGGCAGGCTGCTCGAGTGGGCGGCGGGCTGGCCGGAGCGGACCTGGGCCGTCGAGGGCGCCGGCGGCCTGGGCCACCTGCTGGCCCAGCAGCTGCGTGGCCGCCGGCGAGCAGGTCGTCGATGTCCAGCCCAAGCTCGGCGCCCGGGTCCGGCTGCTGTCGCCGGGACATCGAACAAGAACGACCCGAATGACGCCCGCTCGGTCGCGGTTGCCGCGCTGCGCTCGCCCGTCCGCCACCAGGTCCGCGCCGATGACCACGCGGCCGTGCTGCGGGTCTGGTCCCGCCGGCACCGCCAGCTGTCCTCGCTGCGCACCCAGGCCGCCTGCCGGCTGCACGCCGTGCTGTGCGAGCTCACCCCCGGCGGCGTCCCCCAGGTCATCACCGCGAACCGGGCCGCCGCGATCCTGCACGCGCACCAGCCGGATGGCCCGGCCGGGCAGGCCTGGCACGACCTCGCCGACGAGCACCTGGCGGACCTGCGCCGGATCGACGCCCAGCTCCGCGAGCACCCGCGACGACGATCACCGCCGCGGTCCGCGCCTCCGGCACCAGCCTCACCCAGGTCTTCGGCGTCGGCCCGGTCATCGCCGCCACCGTCATCGGCGACGTCGCCGACATCACCCGGTTCCCGACCGCGGACCGGTTCGCGTCCTATAACGGCACCGCCCCGATCGAGGTATCGTCCGGCCGCCGGAAGATCTACCGGCTGTCCATGCGCGGCAACCGGCGCCTCAACCACGCGATCCACATGGCCGCCGTCACCCAGATCGCCCACAAGCACAGCCACGGGCCACGCCTACTACCAGCGCAAACTCGCCGAAGGCAAGACACCCGCCGAAGCCCGCCGCGCCCTCAAGCGCAAGATCAGCAACACCATCTACGCCCGCCTGCTCGCCGACGCCCGCAGACAGCGGGCGAGCGGGCCCGGGAGGGCAACCGGGGAACGACTCTGCATCCAGCGCGGCCGGCTCACACCCCGCACGCCAGCTCTTCGGACAAGCCACTCCCGAGCCCGCCAACACCCTACGCCGGCCCGCACCGCCCAACCGCAGGAAAGTGCGGCCGGCATCACCCCGACTCGTTGACAAACAAAAGGGACTCGATCTGGCGCGCCGATCCGGCCAGTTGCAAGGCCGGCTGCACGGTACCGAAAAGGCGATATGCACAGCGGCGAAATGGGCGCTACGAGCGACTCAACCTCCAGCAGTTCCCAGGATGTCGTAGGGCGAGTGCCGACCGCTCATGCCGATGAGCGGTCGGTAGAGGTCAGGCTCCGACATCAACTGTGTAGCACCTGTCTGGACGCACTGGGACTATTGCGCGCATGACACAGAACGCGACATCGGCGGCGCAGGGGTGCATCTTCTGCGCCATTGTGGTCCGACAGGCCGAGGCCAGTGTGGTGCACGAGAACGAGAGCGTGCTGGCCTTCATGGCCCTGCGCCCCGTCACACCCGGCCATCTTCTCGTCGTGCCACGCAAGCACGCGGTGGGCCTCGAAGACCTTCGCGCGGGACTGCGACCCGGGACACGCTGAGCTGCGCCTTCGTCGACGCCCACCGGGATCGCTTCGGGGTCGTGCCGATCTGCCGTGCTCGGTCGGAGCACGGCATCAAGATCGCCCAAAGGACGCACTGGGCGCACCGCTCCCGGCCGCCGTCGCGGCGGGCCCTGCGGGATGCTGCGGTGACCGAGATCCTGGCCGGCATCTACGAACCCGACCGGCGGGGACCGCGGCCGCCGGAGTCGCTGTACGGGGGTCGTCCGGCCGCTGTATGGTGCGCTCAGTTAGCCGTTCAGCCGCCGGTCTTGCGGCGAAACGAACGTCGGCTCCGGGCTAGGCCGCGGGCGCCGTGGACCTTCCCGGCGTCCTTGCCACCGCGGGCCGCGTTCGCGTCCGCATGCTTGGCGCGCTTGCGTTCCAGCGCCTCGCGGAACTTGCGCTTGATCTCTTCGTCGGAACCTGCAGGCTCCGGCGCGGATTCACTCATGCAGACCTTCTCCCGGGACGGCCATATCCACAGCTTCGCACATGATACCGGCATGCCGCCGGATGGCGCCCGGGAGCGGGACGATATCGCGTCGGTGCTGACGTCCAGACATGAGCGGCCCGCCGCTAGCCCTTGCAGATCCAGCCAGCTGAGCAGGCTTGCGAGCAGGTGGGCACAACCAGGTCGCGTTGTGCAGGCCCGAGCGCGCCTGATGCTCAGTCGGCTTTGCGAGATGTGAGCGACGCTCGTGGTGCGATTCAGCGCAGGTCGCAGCGGGTTGCCATGCTGGCGAAGGAGAGGATCTGGCGTACTGCGTCGTCGGCGATTGGTGCGCCGCCGATGATGTAGAGCCCGTAGGCGTCTTCGAGCGCGATGAGGTTGCGGGCGATCGCCTTGCTTGTGTCGGCCAGTTCGAACTCGCCACGTGCCTGGCCCTGTTCGAGGATGCGCTGGTAGACCTCGACTTGCTTGGCGGTCATGGCACGGATGCGTTCGCCGAGGGCGTGGTCGTCGCGGAAGTATCCGGCGGCCTCATAGAGGATGCGCAGGTCCTCGTCGTCTGGCCCGGTTGGGAGGCCGGCGTGGATCGTCGAGATGAGCGCCGTGCGGGGGTCGTCGATGGCGGCTGCGGCGGCGGCGCGGCGCTGGGCAAAGCGCTCGAGCGTGTGCTCGATCGCGTGTTCGACGAGCTGCCGGAGGTCGGGGTAGTAGTACAGGACCGACTGTGAGCTCAGGCCGGCTTCCGCGGCTACGTCCTTGAGCCGGACGCCGCCGATGCCGCGGGCGGCGATCGCGCGCCCTGCGGCCTGGGCTAGCTGGCGCCGCCGGGCGGCCTGGTCCTTGCGTCGAGCCATAGCATTCAGGATACTTCGAATCGAGATTCGTTGAATTCTGCTTCGGATAGGAGGCTGCCGTGACGGACGACGCTTTCGTACCGGCGGAGACCGCGGCGGTGCGTGAGGCCGCAGCCGCTGGCGGCGAGGTCTACGAGCAGGAGCTGTCCAGGTCATTGCGGGTGGTCGGCAACGTGATGATCACGCTGTCGTCGATCACGCCGGCGTCGTCGGTGTTCATCATCATCCCGCTGATCCTTGTGACGGTGGGGACGGGCTCGTTCCTCGCGCTGGTGTTCGCGGCGATCGTGGGCGTGTTCATGGCGTTCTGCTGGGGGGAGCTGTGCGCCGCCTTTCCGATCGCGGGAGGCGATTACGCCGTTGTCTGGCACGCGTTCAAGGGGCGGGCAGCGCCGTTCGCGGGGCCGGTGAGCATGGTGCTGTTCGCGTTGTGGATCGACACGATCGTGTTCATCCCGGCGGTGATCGCGCTCGGGACGGCGCAGTACCTGGGCGTTGTCTGGTCGGTCGACACGAAGACGGCCGGGGCAGTCGTCATGCTCGTCGCGGCCGGGCTGGCCATCCTGAAGGTTCGCCTGAATGCGGTGCTGACGGGGGTGATGCTGGCGATCGAGCTGGCGGCGCTGGCGATCGTCACGGTGCTGGGCCTCGCTCATCTGCACGGCGGCCGCATCGGGCAGCTGTTCCATGGCTGGGTGATCGGGAACGGGCACGGAGGCACGACGTCGGTGACTTTCGGCGCGATCCTCGCGATCACCGCTGTTGCGGTCTTCGCCTACAACGGCTACGCGGCGCCGGTCAACCTGGCGGAGGAGACGCGCGGCTCGAGTCGGGGGATCGCCCGCGCGATCCTCTGGTCGCTCCTGATCACGGTGATCGCCGAGCTCGTGCCGACCACGGCGGTTCTGCTCGGAGCGCCCAGACTCGACCAGGCGACCAGCGGGTCCGCGCCGCTGAATGCGTTCCTGCTCGCGACGTCCGACAGCACTGTCAACAAGATCGTCTCGCTCGGCATCACGATCGCGATCGTCAACGCGGTGATCGCAATCGTGATCCAATTCGGCCGCGTCCTGTACTCCTCGGGCCGCGACCGCGCGTGGCCGGGCCCGCTCAACTCGTGGATGTCGTCGGTGGCACCGAAGTTCCGAACCCCCTGGTTCGCGACCGCGCTCGTCGGTGTCATGGGCGCGGTCCTCTGCCTGACGGTGTCGCTGAACACGATCATCACCCTGACGGGCGCGACGCTCGTGCTCAACTACGCGCATCGTGGCCGTCGGTGCGCTCGTCGGCCGCGCGACGCGGGCGACCGATCACAGCCCCTACCGGATGCCGTTCTGGCCGTTGCCGCCGCTGCTGGCGATCGCGGCGCTCGTCTACATCACCACCAAGCAGACGAGCACGTCGCTCGAGGTCACCGGGATCACGATGCTGATCGGACTTGCCTACTGGGCAATCGTCATCTGGCCGCAGCGGGGCCGCGCCTGGAACCTGAAGAACCCGATCTTCGACCACGAGGAGGACTAGCCGCGTGAGTGATCCGCACCTCGGCACGCCGTCGGGCAAGCCGCGCGCACGGGCGCTCGGCGTGCCATTGGCCGGCCTCCCCGGCCCGGCGAATGCGATCACCGACGTGCCCGGCGTCGAGGTCGGGTATGCCACGCTCATCGCTGGCGACGACGTGCGCACCGGTGTGACGGCGATCCAGCCGCGAGGACGGGAGCGTCCCGGTGATCCGTGCGCGGCCGGCTTTCACTCCTTCAACGGCAACGGCGAGATGACGGGAGTCTCCTGGATCGAAGAGTCGGGGACGATGTCCGGCCCGATCGCGCTCACGAACACGCACGCGATCGGCACGGCGCACGCCGGCGATCGTGCGCTGGACCGTCCGGCATCATCCGCAACTCGCCGAAGCGTGGCTGCTGCCAGTCATCGCCGAGACGTGGGACGGCTACCTCAACGACATCAACGGCGGCCACGTCACCGAGGACACCACCCTTGACGGTACTCGAGGCGGCGAGGCCGGGGCCGATCGATGAGGGGTCTGTCGGCGGCGGCACCGGCATGTGCTGCTACCAGTTCAAGGGCGGCACCGGCACGGCCTCACGCGTCGTCCAGTTACGGCGGCGATGACTACACCGTCGGCGTGCTCGTGCAGGCGAACTTCGGAGCACGCCGCGAGCTAACGATCGCCGGCATCCCGCTCGGAGACGCGCTTGCCGACGACAACCCGATGGGCCATCGCTACGACGCGCCGCCACCGGGAGCAGGCTCGATCATCGCGGTGATCGCGACCGACGCTCCGCTCCTGCCGGGACAATGCAAAGCGCTCGCGCGCCGCGTTCCGCTCGGGCTCGCGCGAACAGGCACGACAGGCTCGCACTTCTCGGGCGACCTCTTCGTCGCCTTCTCGACGGCGAACGCAGACGCCTTCACGCCCGGCTGGCGCGCACTGCGCGGGGAACGCCAGGGCAGCTACGACACGCTGCGCTTCATCCCCTGGGGCTTCCTCGATACCTTCTACGAAGCAGTCGTGCGCTCGGTCGAGGAGGCGGTGCTGAACGCACTCGTCGCCAACGAGGAGATGATCGGCTACCGCGGGCGCCGCGTCCCCGCACTGCCTCGCGAAAAGATCGCCGAACTTGTGAAAGCGCGCCCCAGCCCAGTCTGAAACTGGCACCTGCACGCGGCACGGCTTTACTCTCCCGCAACTGGAAATTCTGCACACGTGGCGCGTTGCCGAACACTGGCGAGGCGACCGCGACGGGATCCGTGATGAGTGGCGCGTTGCCTGCGGTCCTCGGCCGGTGCTGGACTGTGAGCGGCGTCGCAGGGATACTTCCGCGAAGTGAAGAGTATAGTTCAATTCGTGGATAGAGCTGCCGCGCCGTCCCTGCTGCCGCTGCTGCGCTCTCAGCAGCAGGGACAGATCCTCGCGCTGCTACTGGGGGATCCGGATCTAGAGATCAGCCTGACGGAGATCGCCCGCCACACAGGCGCACCGCATCCGTCGGTTCATCGTGAGGTGGAGCGGGCGGAGCGGGCGGGCCTGGTCACGAGCCGGAAGGTCGGCAATACCCGGCTGGTGCGCGCGGACACCGCCAGCCCATATTACGCGGGGCTAGCCGAGGTGCTGACCCGGGCCTTCGGGGTGCCTGCCGTCCTAGCGGCGGAGTTCCGGGGGGTCCGGGGGATCAGCGCGACGTACGTGTACGGGTCGTGGGCGGCGCGTCATGCGGGCCAGCGCGGCGAGCGACCGGTCAGGGATATCGACGTGCTGGTGCTGGGGGAGCCGGACCGGGATCAGCTGTACGCCGCGGCCGGGGCGGCCGAGGAGCGGCTGGGCAGGCCGGTGCAGGTGACGATCCGGGAGGCGTCCTGGCTGGAGTCGGGATCGGGGTCGTTTCATCAGACCGTGACGAGCCGCCCCGTGCTGAGGCTGGACCTGCCGGCCAGCTAGCTGCCGCCCGGCGAGCCGAAGGGGTTCAGCGACCCAGCCCGCAGCAATGCCCGGACGGCGGAGACGGCGGAGTCCGCCTTCTCGATCGCCCAGGCCGCGTCCGATTCGGTGAGCGGCGGCGCTGCGGGGTCGAAGTACTGGGCGGTGTGCCGGGTGCGCCGGAGTTGTTCGAAGGCCGGCTTGGCGAATGCTGGAATGTCCGCGGAGAACTGGGCGGACACGGCGTCCTGCACGCACATGTGGGAGCCGTCCCCGCCGGTTGCCCGCCGCTGGCGGGCGAGCAGCGCTTCAGCGGCCATCCGGTACGCGTCGTAGGCGGCCGCGTAAGCGCCATCGGCGTCGCCGTTGGCCAGGGCCGCCCTGGCGGTGGCTTCGAGGCGGCGGCTAGCCCGCCCGGCCAACGTTTCCGCCAGCCCCGCAGGGTCGCTCGCCTCGAAGCTCTCCAGGCGGCCGCGGCCGATCAGGAAGGCGACGGTTTGCTCACCTCTGTGCCAGCGAGTCAAGTCGTGGGCCTCCCTACCATCCTGGACCCTCCACACGCGCGAGCCGGCCGTCTCGCCCAGGTCGTTGTGCTCCCGGTGATCGTGTTGGCGAAGTTCGGGCAGTCGTGGCGGGTCCTGGCGGCGCGCGGCCTGGACGACCTGTGCTTCGGTCAGGACGCTACCGGATCGGGCTGACACTGCCAGCTCGTCCCGGGGCGGCACAGCACAAGCGCTACTTAGCGTGACCTGCAAAGTGGCAACTTCGCCAGCTGACCGTGGAACGAGTCGTGGACCAGGTGAAACGAGTACTGAGTGCATTCCGTGCTTTCCGAGCATTCGGGCGTGCTGTCGGTGCAGCTAGTGCACTGCGGGCGGAGATGCGTGGCCATGGTAAGGAGAAGGTCTACGAATCGATTCCGTACTGGGGCTCGAAGTTGTGAGCATTTTTCGAACGTTCATCCGGTGACCATTGGTGCCCCCCGTGGCTGCCTCCGGGGCAGGCCGCGATCGAGATCAAGGGCAATGGAACCGGGACCAGGCTGTGATCTCAACACATGCGGATGGCACTGGACAGGCGAGCGACTCCGAACCCAGAATCTGTCGGCTGTCTAGCTGGGGGCTGCGAGGCGCAGGGTCGCACGACCACGCTAAGTAGCGCCAATCGCTTGACATTTGGCGCGCGTACGGCTCGCTAGGTGCCTTTCAACTGCGGCTCGGCTCGTGTCTGTGCGGGGCTCCGTAATTGGAATTACCGCACCTACCGTTGCCGGGGCGCGTCGGCGGCACATGATCCTCAGGCAGCTCCGGTTAGCCCATGCCGTGGAGCCGCGGAGGAGTCGGTGGAGGGTGGAGGTGATGGGCTTCCTCTTGGGACGGCCGCTGCGCTAGCGTCCTTAGGCGCCCGTACCGACCAGCATCCTCCCGCTCAATACAACCTGGCCAGCGCACGCCAGGAAGGCTCGTCTAGCGGTTCTCCGCCACAAACTGGCTGGCGGTGAACGGCGCGCCGGCCGGGTCGGCGAGGACGGCGAATCGCACCCATGGCGCATTCTGCGGCTCGGCGAGGACCGAGCCTCCGAGTTCGCGTCCTCGCGCAGCTATCGCGTCCACGTCGTCGACGGCGAAGGTTACGCTCCAGCGCGCTGGGCCGCCTTCGGCAGGCAAGATCGTCGCGACAACGTCTTCGAAACCGTCGGGTGCGCCCATCTGTTTCATGCCTGCGCGCAGGCCAGGGTTGAGCTCCTCGAGATAATCGCCGTAGCCCGGCAGAGCCCACATCGGCGAGCCGGCGTCGATCGTCGTCCAGCCGAACACGGCGCCGTAAAAGGCCCGCGCGGCCTCGACATCGTCGGTGTGCAGGTTGTTGAAGTTCACTGCGCCATGCTCGTTGACGGCCGCCGAGCCACGGTGCGATCCGGGCTGCCACACGCAAAAGGCCGCGCCTTCGGGATCGGTGAACACGCCCATCCGCCCCGCGTCAAACACGTCGAACGGCTCGGAGAGCACCCGCCCACCCGCGGCGCGCACCCGCGCTGCGGCGTCGTCGGCGGACTCGACGCGAATGTAGGTATTCCACACTGCCTGCGGTGGCGCACCGGGAGGCTGCGAGGAGATCGCGGCCGCGTCCCGGCCGCCGATGCGGGCCATGTAGTAATGCGTCCCAGCGCCGGGGGGCATCGCGTCCTCGGTCTGCCAGCCGAAGAGCCCGGAGTAGAACCGGGCGGCGTCGACGGGGTCGGGCTGGTTGGTGTCGACCCAGCACGGCACCCCGGCTGGGTAGTCCTCGCGCGTGCTCATGACGGTAGGCTACAGCGGCACTCACCGGGAATCTCGGCAGCAGGCCGCCCGCGCCGGACCGCGCCGATGTCATCGTCGCACCGGACAGCATCACTCACCTCGGTCCCCGATCAAACGTTGCCATCCACGAGTCACGCCGCCCGACGCTAAAGTCAGCGCGCCTCGACAAGCGAGCTGGGGAGCGCAGCGGGAGCCGCTCTGGGCGGTAACCTGCCTTGATCTGCTGTTGTGTTGCGCAGCGGGCAAGGACCAGGGCGTGATCTGGGCCGGACTGGCGGACCGCGATGGCCGGGCCTTGGCGGCGCTTGTCGCGACCGCGGGCGGGCTGTGTGGCACAGTGGCCGTGGCTACCAGATACGGACGCGAGCTGCGGGCTCGAGCCACATCTCGTCGGTGGCGCCGACATCAAACGCGGCGTAGAACTCGTCGAGGTTCCGCACGATCTGGTTGCAGCGAAACTCGCTCGGGGAATGCGGGTCGGTGGCGAGCTGCTGGATGACTTCTTCGTCCCGGGTCTTTTCCTGCCAGGCGCGAGCCCACGACACGAAGAAGCGCTGGGCGCCCGTCAAGCCGTCGATTACCGGTGCCTGTTCGCCCTGCAGTGACACCAGGTACGCCTTCCAGGCGATGCCGAGGCCTCCGAGGTCCCCGATATTCTCCCCGATGGTCAGCGCGCCGTTCACATGCTGGTCAGGAGTCTGCTTGGGCGCCAGGGCGTTGTACTGCTCGATCAGGGACCGGGTCCGGGCTTCGAACGCTTGTCGGTCCGCTGCGCTCCACCAGTCGGTGAGCCTGCCGTCTCCGTCGTACTTGGAACCTTGGTCGTCGAAGCCGTGGCCGATCTCGTGACCGATGACGGCGCCGATCGCTCCGTAGTTGGCGGCATCGTCGCGGCCTGGATTGAAGAACGGATCCTGCAAGATCCCTGCCGGGAACACGATCTCGTTCATGCCGGGGCTGTAGTAGGCGTCGACGGTCTGCGGGGTCATCCACCATTCGTCGCGGTCGACCGGCGTGCCGATCTTGTTCAACTGGCGCTGCAACTCGAAAGCACGAACGGCCCGCACGTTGGCCATCAGATCCGCCGGGTCGACGCTCAGGTTTGAGTAGTCCCGCCAGCGGATCGGGTAGCCGATCTTCGGCATGAACTTCCCGAGCTTGTCCAGCGCGCGCTGGCGGGTGTCTGCCCCCATCCATTCGAGCTTCTCGATGCTCTGGCGGTAGGCCTCGCTGAGGTTAGCCACCAAGACATCCATCCGCTCCCGGGCCCCAGGCGGGAAGTGCCGCCCGACGTAGGCTCGCCCGACAGCTTCCCCCATCGCTCCCTCGACCAGCGAGACACCCCGCTTCCAGCGCTCACGCAGCTGGGGGGTGCCGGTCAGGGTGCGGCCGTAAAAGTCGAAATCCTCCTGGACGAACGCCTCGGACAGGTACCCCGCGGCGCCGTGGATGACCTGCCAGCACAGCCAGTCCCGCCACGCCGGAACCTGCTCATCGGTGAGCAGTGAGGCCAGCCCGGTGCTGAAGCTCGGCTGGCGGAGCACGATCTCATCGAAGGCGCCGGCCGGCGGGTCCAGGGCCGCCAGCCACCCGCGCAGGTCCGGCCCCTGAGACAAGGCGTCGGTCCAGGTGACAAGGTTGTAGGATTTCTCCTCATCGCGGCTCGCCACATTGTCCCAGTGGTGCCCAGCCAGCGCCGTTTCCAGCGCGAACACTCGCCTGGCTGCCTGATCGGCGTCCGGCAATCCCGCCAGCTCGAACATGCGCTTCACATGACCGCCGAACGCGTCGCGGACGCGAGCGAACCGGTCCTCGCGGTAATAGCTCTCGTCCGGCAGCGAGATCGCAGCCTGCTCGAAAAACGCCACATAACGCTGCGGGTCGCCAGGGTCAGGTTCGACAAAAAGCCGGTACAGACTCCCGATACCCAGCCGCTCTAGCCGCCCGAGCGTCTCCAGCAGCTCCGGAATGGAGCTGACGGCTCGTGCCGCCT
This sequence comes from uncultured Actinomycetota bacterium, assembly GCA_963809195.1. Lineage (GTDB taxonomy): Bacteria > Actinomycetota > Actinomycetes > Streptosporangiales > Streptosporangiaceae > Chersky-822. Next base: position 13,536 of record CAWEIQ010000001.1, read on the forward strand.
CGAGCGTCTCGCTGACGGGCCGCGAGCCGAGCTGCTCTGCTCGCTCGACGTCCATGAAACTGGCATACAGGTCGCCGAGCTTCCGCTCCTCACTGCCTGCCGGTGCGGACGCGGCCTCTTCCACGATCTCGCGAGCCGCTTTCTCAGCCTCGTCGGCCAGAAGCCGGAACGTGCCGTGACGAGCCCGGTCGGCGGGGATCTCGGTCCGCGCCAGCCACCGGCCGTTGACGTGCCGGAACAGGTCGTCTTGCGGACGGATGCCGGGATCAAGCTCGTCGATGCGAATACCGGATGCCAGCGTCATGCGCTCTAGCGTAGGGCCAGCGGCGGCGAGAACGCCGAACCAAATAGGTCCCTCGGCACACTTTCGCTGCACATACGAAATGCTGTGGGTTCCGCGACCCGTCTCGCCCTAGCCGGATTCCAGGGAACGCTTCAGGGAATTCAGGGTACGGCTCCGCTCCCGGTTCGCCATCCATGCTGCGGCAGGCTTCATGAACCTCATCCAGCCATAGAGCTCCCCGACGGCCACGTGGTGCACGACCGTCGCGGACTCGTCTCCCTCCAAGGAGTACTCGGGCCGAGCCTGTGTCATCGGGGAGCCGAACCAACGGAGAGTCTCCCGAAAGGCGATTCGGGTCCGTGGCACGAACTCTGTCACTTCTCCATCGAAGGTGCCCATCCGTGTCGAATCGACATACGTCGTCCCCTGTCGGACCGGGGCCTCCGACGTCAGGCTGCACCCGCGGAACAAACCGGTGCGGTGCATCCACCGGCCGTAGCCCGGCAGATCCGCCAAACGTTCGAAGACTTCGCTGACGGGTCTTTGGATCACTGTGCTCGACTCGAACCGGACAATGCTCTCAGCCACCGATGTCTCCACCCTCACTCCAGCGTGCCGATCACAGTACGGTCGGAACCTCTCCGGTGCGCCGCGCGGAGAAACCCCCATGCAACTTGTGCCCGACGACCACGGGCCTTACCGCTTTGACATGTATCGACCACCCGTCCACCTCCTGAGTGACCCAAACGCGGCAGTTGCGCTCAGGGGCTACGCACTGCATCCAACCTGCTGGCAACGCGCTGAACTGACCCGGGTTTTGTGCGTCCGTGTCAAGGACACATGGCCCGTAGCCCGCTGTCCCTCGGCGGCTTGCGCCGCCTTATTCGCCGCCAGAGCAGACGGCGCGCAAGCAGCCAGCCGTGCGACCAGCCATGAGATCACCGGGTCAGAGGCCACCGGCCCGAAAAGGCAGGGATCGGCGCGCAACACCCCAGCATCGGCGAGACAGCCACCGCCTAAGGCGATCGCGAGGGCCAGGTCCGTGATGATCTTTCCCGGGTCATGGAACGCGCGGCCCGGACGCCACCGGTTCAGTGCGGCTGACAGCTCGGCCTGCAGCCCCGCTCACCAGTGCCGTATGGGTCAGTAGCAGCGCCCCGGGGGACACGATCCCCCTTCTGTCACCAGACACCGTGAGCTTCGGGACGCGAGTTGTATTCTGCATGTGAAAAGTGCCCTTGACTCAGTGCGGACAAGTTCTTCTACAAGCCCTGTCCTCCCAGATCAAAGGCACTTTTGGTTTGAACGACGCACCTCACCCAATCACCACGAGAAAGGCCGAGGTTCGTCTGCGAAACCTAGCCGGACGCTACGACATGTCCTGCTGTGACCTGGGGAGGGTTCGGGAGCAGTGGCTCGAGATTCGCGTGCACGAACTCCCCGGCTCTTTTCGTCGATTCTTCCTCCTCCGGTTCATCTTGAAAGACCGACGTTGAGAGCATTACCCCATCCCCCGCATCGACCCAGTAATAAGCTACGAATCCGGGAACCTCCTTGAGAATCTTGACAAACTGGTCCTCCACTCGGCGTCCCGCCTCTTCAGGATCGGTCACCCCGTTGTATCGCCGTACCACGGCATACATATCCGGCCCCCTGTCTAAGCTCGCCCCAGAAGTCGCTGCATGCGACAAGCCCAGGATGCCTTCCCCCGCGTCTCCGAAGCGACGCCGGGGGTGCCAGCTTGTCTAGCCTCGATGTTCGTGATCGTGGGCTGATGGCCTGGCCATCGGCTAGGCCGCTGTATTTCAGTGGCCTGCGGTGGCTGGCTGCCCGGCGTCGCGCCGGGTGGGCGGGATTCCACGGTCTCCTGGCAGCAGCGATAGCCGCCGCGGCCTGCTCGAGGGTGAGGACTTCGACGGCCATCCTTCCTGCCATTTGGGGGTGTCGACGAGGCGAGCGCGCGGCAGCCCTGCCGGGTGCCACGGACGTCACTGACCTCGTGGCCATGGACGGGAGCAACCGGGCCGCCGGGGCGTTCGACACCGATGACCTAGGAGTCCTCAAAGCGGTGCTGTCCTCCGTCTCCCGGAGGTGGCGCCCAGGCGGAGTCGCACGGGGTCGTCATGCCGATGACTGCCAAAGTCGAGCGATAGGACAGCACCTGGCGGAGCGCGGCTCCGGGGCGTTCAGGCCTTCGACAGCCCGCAGCGGCGATCACCGCGGCCGTTTCCTGCCAGCTGCCGGCACCGGCCACGGGCCGCGCCCGGACCTGCGGACTCGGTCGTGAAAGGGCATCTTCACCAGGCCGGTAGCGTCACCCCGGGGGTTGTCATGCTCGCAGTGGGCGTGGCGCTGCGGGATGACGCGGTCAAGGAGCGTAAGGGAAGGGATATGTAGGCGCAGCTGATCAAGGTGCGGTTGATGCCGGCAGGGCTAGGCGGCCGCGCAGCCGTCGCACTGTCGGATCGCTGACAGCCGGCCTTCCCGGAAGTCCTCGAAAGAATCCGGGTCGCGATGTCGGATCGAGGCAGAGATGTTCGTAGCAGGGGTGAGAGGCCGCCCACGGAGGGCACCCCGAACGACAGGAGATGATCTGAGATGCAGTACCTGGTTTCCGTGATCTACGACACGGCCGGGACCGCCACCTCGGACGAGATGGCGGCCATCAGAGCCTTCAACGGCCGGCTCAAGGCTCAGGGTCACTGGGTCTTCGCCGGTGGCCTCGCGGCGCCCAGCTCGGCCACCGTCATCGACAACCGAGGCGAGGAGGCAATATTCACCGACGGGCCTTTCCTGGAGTCGAAGGAGTATCTCGCCGGCTTCTGGATCATGGAAGCCCCAGACCTCGACGTGGCGCTCAAGCTCGCCGCCGAGGGGTCGAAGTGCTGCAACCGGAAGATCGAGGTACGGCCGTTGCTGTGAATATGGTCGACGTCCAGGAAACGATCGCCCAGGCACACCACCTGGAGTGGGCCCGGGTGGTCGCTTCCCTGACCAGGCGTTTCGGTGACCTCGACATCGCCGAGGAGGCGGCGGCCGAGGCCTGGGCGACCGCCGTCGAACGGTGGCCTGCCGAAGGCGTACCACCCAACCCCGGCGCCTGGCTGACCACCACCGCCAACCGCAAGGCCATCGACCGCATCCGGCGCGAGAACAAGCGCGACGACAAGCAGAAGGAGGCTCTGCTGTTGTACGACAACGACCCGCCCGAGCCTCTCGACGCCATCGACGACGAGCGGCTCCGGCTGATCTTCATTTGCTGTCACCCGGCGCTGGCGATGGAGACTCGCGTGGCGCTGACGCTTCGCATGGTCGCCGGTCTGACCGTGCCCGAGATCGCCCGTGCCTTCCTGGTGCAGGAGACCACCATGGGGCGGCGGATCACCCGCGCGAAGGCCAAGATCAAGGCGGCTCGCATCCCTTATCGGGTGCCGTCCGCGGAGGATCTCCCGGCACGCGTCTCCGGCGTACTCGCCGTCCTCTTCCTCGTCTTCAACGAGGGCTACCTGGCGACTGGCCCGGACACCGATCCCGTACGTCATGATCTGACCGCCGAGGCGATCCGCCTCACTCGCCTGATCCGGGTTCTCATGCCGGAGGACGGTGAGGTGGCCGGGCTGCTGGCGCTGATGGTCCTCACCGAGGCCCGCCGCACCGCCCGGGTTTCGGCGAGCGGAGAGCTGGTCACACTCGCCGAGCAGGACCGTGGGACCTGGGACGCGGCGCTGATCGCCGAGGGTCACCGGCTGGTGCGCGAGCGCCTGGCCGCCGGGGTGGCTCCGGGTCGCTACCAGATCCTGGCAGCGATCAACGCGGTGCACACCTCCGCCCGCGACGTACGCGCCACCGACTGGTCTCAGGTCGTCGCCCTCTACGACCAGCTCGTCCGCCTCGACCCCTCGCCGATCGTCGCCCTCAACCGGGCCATCGCGGTCGCCGAGCTTGACGGCCCGGAAGTCGCGCTCGCGGCTGTCGACCGTCTCGAGCACAAGTTGGCCGCCTATCACGCCTACCATGCGACCCGCGCCGACCTGCTACGCCGGCTGGGCTGTAGTCAGAAGTCACGCGCTGCGTACGACAAAGCCGTCGAGCTGGCGGGCAACACCGCCGAGATCGCCTACCTGACACGCCGCCGCGACCAGCTGCTGTAGCGCCCGCGAATCCCGATCCAAAGCCCCTGCCAAGCGGCGGCATCAGCGCGCATTTTCCGGACGTACCCCTGGCGCTGCGCCAGCACCCGACGCACGCACTCGTCGCCACGGGAGAACAACAGCCCGACCGCTGCTGCACTTGCACAGCCACGCCAACGCGATGGGGTGAACCTGATGCGCTCTCCGGCCGGGGAGTCCCAGACGCGGCACAGGAACAACCTGAGAGCTATTGTGCGAGTTCGGGATTCGGAGCTGGCCCGGGCGTTAGCGCGGCTCCCTCAGAAACAGAACGCGGCCTTCGCCGGGAGCGGAGGGACGTAATCCCGGCGGCCAGGAGCATTCCGCCGAACAAGACGAGCCACCCGGACGCCGCGAGGGTCTCGGTGGCGGGCTGCCAGTCCTGGCCGTAGACGAGGTGGACGATCACGTTCTGCGCCGTGGTCGGCATTAGAAGCGTGAACACGCCGACAGCCAGCAGCGGTGTTCCCGCAATCAATGCGGCAACCGGCGACAGCCATCGTGCGGATGCCAGAAGGCCCATGACAATCGCGCCGCCGACCATGAACAGCAGGAATTCGCTATCGGACCTGATGATCCCCGGTGGCCCTATGTTGCTTGCGGCGCCCTCACTTAGCTGCAGGACCAGCCAGAGCGCCGGAATCGCCGCCATGCCAGCGATGACGCCCACTGCGTGCCAGTTCGCCCACGGCTGGGCAGGCTGGCCTGCCCGCCACCGCCACGGCGCGAGCGCCGACACCGCCAATGCTCCGCCGATCAGCAGAAACGCATCCGAGGTCACGGCTTCCTGGAACGGCAGCACCAAGCCCGCCGGCGCATACCGCGTCACGGCAGCCAGCGTGGCGACACCCGAATTCGCCCAGAAGTGGATCGCAAGCAGGGGAAGACCCGCGACCAGCGGAGCTACCGGCGAAACCCACCCGGCGCCAGCAAGAACTCCGACCAGCGCGCCCGCGGCGGCGAGCTCAACCGCCGCCAGCCACGCGCTGTGCATGGGCACCCCGGCGACAGCTGCCGGCGGCAGACCCGGCGGCTGACTGGTCTCCATCGCCACAGCGAGAAAGGCCGTGCGCATAACTCCGTTAAGAAACAAGAACGCCACGGACGGCGCCGCCGCGACCCCAAGGCCAGCGGAGACCAGATGGCGGAACATTCGAGGAGCCATGGGCGCCTCCTACCAGATCTCGGACGCGCGGTGCGGCTAGGACCAATCCTGGAGCGAGCCCGCAAGATACCACTTTGCCCGCCGTCTGGCCCTGGCATGATATTACGGTTCGATCCGAGCCGATGGCACTAAGCGGGAATACGGGAGTATCGGGAGTATCCGTGCGTGAGTGGAAAAATGCTGCGAAAGCACTCGTCCCGGCTCTCGGCCTAGGCTTCGGTGCCATCGGCCTGCTGCCGGCGGGCATCGCTCACGCCGACAGCTCCACGGCGCTGCAGATAACCAGCTTCTATCAAATCGTCGCGGACACGGCGCACAGCCACCTGTTCATTAGTCAGGGCAGCAGCAGCCAGAACCACATCGTCGTCACGGATATGTCCGGCAAGCAAGTCACCACGATCGCCGGCCAGAACGGCGTGGTAGGCATCGCTCTATCGCCCGACGGCAAGACCTTGTATGCAGCGCTCGGAGCTTCTCATGCCGTCACCGCCATCAACACGGCGACTCTCATGCAGACGGCGTCATATCCCATCGGCAACGCGAATACCCCGCGAGATGTCGCCGTTCAGAGCGGCAAGATCTGGGTGAGCTATGACACAGGAACGGCTGGCGCTGCCGCAATTGGCGACATTGACCTGACGGCAAACACACCCGCTTTCGAGACGCAATCCGCCATGGGAGGGTGGTACGCCGCCCCGGAAATCGCGGCTGACCCTCAGGACGCTGGCGTTCTCATAGCGGCCGAACCCGACTTGAGTCCGACCTCGGTGGCCAGTTATGACGCTACGGTTAATCCAGCAGCGGTCCTGGCCCAGTCGGTCAGCTTCAACAATTGCTCCAATCAACGGGACCTGGCAGTAGTTCCCGGTGGCTCGGAGTTCATCCTGGCTTGCGGCGCGCCGTACGCTCATTACCGCTACAGCACCGCTGACCTCAGCCAGCAAGGGTCGTACGCCAGCACTAACTACCCGGACGCGGTTGTACTCGACGCCAACGGCGACGTCGCAGCGGGCGCAGAGAACGGCGTATCACCTACGGATTTGTTCGTCTACCGTCCCAACGCCGACACCCCAGTGAACACCTACGACCTGGTTAACTCTGGCGGCGACCTCGTACCGCGAGGCCTGGCGTGGTCGCCCGACGGGTCGAAACTGTTCGCCGTGCTTCTGGCACCCACCAGTACAAGCTACTCACTGCATGTCATCGGCGGCCCGCTCCTGATCAGCCCTCAGCTCACTTTGAACACCGGTTCGTCGAAGTTCAGCTACGGGGCCACCGTGCACGTCACAGCGCACCTCGGCACCACCGATACGAACCGCACCGTCTCGATCTACGCGCAGCCTTCCGGAAGTACGTCGAAGACGCTTCTGAAGACCGGCAAGGTGGATGCCAGCGGTAACCTCACGGTGAATTACAAGGCGGCGCATAACACGGCGTTCAGCGCGGTGTTCTTGGGTGACTCGCAGTACAAGCCGGCATCGGTCACCAGCGCCATCTCCGTCCTGGCTGGCGTGTCAGAGACCCTGAGCAACTACTACACCAGCACGCACATCGGTGGAGTCACTTACCGGCTGTTCCACCGCCACGCCCTGATGCATGTCCATGTCACGGTGCGGCCGGACAAGAACGGGCAGTGCCTCAAGTTCGAGTTGCAGGAGCATTACCACGGCGCCTGGCACGGCGCCACCAGGCGATGCGGCCACCTGGACGGCTCCAGCAAGATCTCCATCAGGGTCAACCTGACTCCAGCCGATCTCGGATATCACTACCGGATCCGAGCCGACTACGTCCGGAGCAGCAAAGACACCACAAATCTCAGCAACGACAGTGCCTGGAAGTACTTCATCGTCAAGAGATAACGACGGCGCAGGGTGACCTCGGACAACGGAAACCTCCCCACTTCCGGCTAACTGTTGAAGCACGCGCACTGCGCTGTGCGCTACCTGTCATGCACCTCCGCCAGGACCTGGCGGAGGTTGTACTCGGCGATGTCGGTCATGAGCGGGCGATCCGGGTAGTCGCCGTCGAGCAACCGCAGGGGGCCGGCGACGAGGGATAGGTGCATCGCGAGCCGGTACAGGTTCAATCGGTCGCGGTCCAGGCCAAGGCGGTCCAGGATGTGGTAGTTCTGGCCGAACCGCAGGTGCAGGAACACGTGCTCCCACTCGATGTCGAAGTACATGAGCCCTTCGATATCCAAGATGACGGGTTTCCCGTGCCGGTCCAGGGCGACGTGGTCGGGACCGAGCTCGCCGTGGATCAGGCTGTGCCGCGGGCGCGGCACGATACTGGCGGCGCGGCCGTGCAGGGAGTCGTGCACCTGGCCGGTGACCTGGCTGATCCGGGGGTCCCGGGCGGCAGCTTCGGCCAGGTCATGCACCGCTCGGTCCACGATCACCCGGGTGCATGAGCCGCCCTGTGACACGCCGCCGCTGTCGACGTGCAGGACTTTGCCGAACCCTGCCGCCGTGTGTCCGTGCATGGCCCGCAGCGCGTCGGCGAGCTGGCGCAGGGCCGGCTCGGCACGGCGCGGGTCATCTGCTAGCAGTTCGGCCAGGTCCGGGCCGGGCACATCTTCCACGACCGCGACGTCGGCGGGGTAATGCTGATGGCTGGAGTCTGCCAGGTACAGCTGCGGGGTGCGGATTCCCAGCATGCTCAGGCGGGCGTGCGCCGCCTGGAACAACGCCAGGCCTGAGGCGTGCGAGAAGGGGTCCGCGAAGTTGCCAGGCTGACCGGACGGGGAAGCGGGCCAGTAGTCCTCAGCGGCAGCCCAGATGTAAATGATCGCCGTGGACTCATCGGCGAAGACGGCCCGGTACACGCCCTTCTTGCTGGCACCCGGCAGGCGGGACACGCTGCGAAGAAGCGGCCGCGGGCCGAAGGCAGCGCGGATCAGCCCAGCCAGCTGGCCCGCAGTCGCTGGGAAGCGCGCGGAATGCACCGTCCCAAGTCCTTTCCTGGCGGGACGACCGAGACGCCCGCCCGACGGCTCGTCAGGTAAGGCCCGATATTCGGCTGCCTTACTCGCTCGCCCGCGAACTAGTCTGGCCGCTGCGCTGTGAGCGCTGCAAAGGCGAGCTGGCTTCGCGGTGGTTGTCGGCGGTGCTGGCGCAGCCCGCCAGCGCAGGTCCTTCGCATGCTCGTGGCAGCACAGGGCCATAGTTGCCCGGCCAACCACCGCCACGCCAGGGAATATGTGTAATTCTGGCGGTGTGACCGCCAGCTCCCGGATTCGTCCCGGGTAAGGAGCAAACGCCATGGACGCGAGGCATGCCATCTTGTTCGAGCCGGTCACGATCGGCCCGAAGACGCTGCCGAACCGGTTCTATCAGGTTCCGCACGCGTCCGGGTTCGGGTCGAGCAGGCCGAGGACCCAGGCGGCGTTCCGGGCTGTCAAGGCTGAGGGCGGCTGGGGCGGGGTGTGCGTGGAATACGCTCCGATCTCGCCGGACTCTGACGATTTGCCGGCGATCTCGGCCGAGATCTGGGACGACGTTGACGCCCGGGCGCTCGGCTTGGCCGCCGAGGCGATTCACGCGCACGGGTCGCTGGCCGGGCTCGAGCTCTACCACGGCGGCGCCTCTTGCCCTAATGGCAGCTCCCGGGCGTTTCGGCTGGCCCCGAGTCAGATCACTTCGGGGGTTCAGTGGGCCGGGCTGGCGAAGGAGATGGATACGGCCGACATCGCCCGTATCCAGCGAGATTGGGTGCGGGCCGCCCGGCGAGCTCGCGACGTCGGCTTCGACATTGTCTATGTGTACGGTGCACATGGCTACCTGATGACCCAGTTTCTGTCGGCGCGTGCCAACCGGCGCACCGATGGCTACGGGGGGAGCCTGGCAAACCGGGGCCGATTCTGGATGGAGACCCTGGCCGCAGTGCGAGACGCAATCGGCGGCGACTGCGCGATCGCCACACGGATCGCGGTGCACGGCGACTCCGGAGTTCCAGGCGCGGAAGGGCTCCCCGGCATCCATGTCGACGACATGCTGGCCCTCGTAAAGATGGCCGATGATCTGGTGGACCTGTGGGACGTGACCGTCGGCTCCTGGCCCGAGGACTCAGGCACGTCCCGGTACTTCCCTGAGGGCCACGAGCGGCCATGGGCCCACCAGGTGAGGGAGGTCACCAGCAAGCCGGTGGTCTCTGTGGGCCGCTACAGCAGCCCGGACCTAATGGCTGAGGTGATCCGCTCCGGCGCCGTGGACCTGATCGGCTCCGCCCGGCAGGCGATCGCCGACCCGTTCTTGCCGCGCAAGATCGCCGAGGGCAGATTCGACGAGATCCGGGAGTGCACCGGTTCCAACGTGTGCATCTTGCGGGAGGAAGTCTTCAACCAGATCGGCTGCGTGCAGAACGCCACTGCCGGGGAAGAGTACCGCCGCGGCTGGCACCCCGAATACGTCCCGGCGGCGGCTGATCCAGGCCGGTCGGTGCTTATCGTGGGCGCTGGGCCGGCAGGCATGGAATGCGCGGTCGTGCTAGGCAAGCGCGGCTTCACGGCCGTCCACCTAGTCGAGGCGGAACAGCAGATCGGCGGCCGGCTGCGCTTGGCCAGGCAGCTGCCTACCCTCGGCGACTGGGGCCGGATCATCGACTGGCGTGCGGTCCAGCTTGCAAGGCTGCCCGGCGTGCAGGTGATCACCAGGCGCAGGCTGACCGCCGCCGATGTCCTGGGCTACGGCGCGGACCTGGTCGTGATCGCCACCGGCTCAGTTTGGCGCGGCGACGGCATCCAGCCCGGCTACCCGGACCCCATGCCCGGCGCGGAACCGGGCGTGCCGCATGTACTCACCCCCGAACAGGCCTGCGCCGGAAAGCGGCCACCCGGGCCGCAAGTAGTGGTGTACGACACCGATGGATACTACGTCGCACCCGGGGTGGCCGAACTGCTGGCTCGCGACGGGTTCGAGGTCAGCCTGGTCACGACATTCGACGTTCTCTCGCCGGTCAGCGACCAGACCCTGGAGGGTGACATGCTCCGGGCTCACCTGCACCGCGGCGGCGTCAGCGTGCGCACAGGGACGACCATCACCGCGATCGGCGCCGGTTCGGTCACGGGCCACGACCGTCACGGCGAGCCATGGTCAGCCTCCTGCGGCGGGATTGTGCTCGTCACCCAGCAGGCGCCGCAGGACACCTTGTACACCGAACTGGCCAGCGACTGGCCGACGCTCGCTGCCGCCGGTATCAGGGGGCTGTACCGCATCGGCGACGCGATCGCGCCGCGGATGATCTCCGAGGCGATCTTCGACGGACACCGGCTCGCTCGCGAAATCGACCACGAAGACCCGACCGAGCCGTCCCCCTACAAGCGGGAACGAGCGGATCTCAGGTAGGCGGTGTTCGCCGTGACAAGGAAGGCCGCCATCACGACATCATCGACGGCCCTGGGCCGTGACGGCCCCGGGCGTTAGCCGGCTCGTGAGGTGACGCGTGGATGGTCGCGCCAGGCCGGCATGGTGGCCATGTAGTCCAGCGTCTGGCGTTCGATCTCCTCGCGCGGCGTGCCCGGGTTGCGGCGCGCCTGCCAGGCGGTCATCCGGGCGAACCGGTCCTCGAAAGACTGCAGCTGGCCGGTCTCGTCGGTGCAATGACTGCAGTAGCGGCCGGTCTCGATCGGCATGCCGCAGCTGTCACAGGCGGCGGTGGTGGTCATGGTGTCCTCCCTGGGATGGCGCGGGCAGCGGCGGCGCGGCCGCGGACTGGACCAGGGCGCGGAGCCCGTCCAGCAGCGCGGCCGCCTGAGCGGGATCCAGTTGTGCGAGCGCGGCTGCGAGCAGGTCCGCGCTGAGCACCTCGCGGTGGCGGCGCAGCGCGGCGTGCCCGGCCGCGGTCAGCCAGATCAGGGTCCGGCGCCGGTCGGCCGGGTCGGCTTCCCGCTCGAGCAGGCCCTGACGTTCGAGATGGGCGACGATCTCGCTCACGACCGACTGCGCGCGGCGCAGGTGCGCAGCGGCCTCGCCGATCGTCAGCGGCCCGGCCAGCGCCAGGTGCTCAAGCACCGCGGCCGACGCGCCCGGCAGCTGGCTGCGGGGCCCGTCACGGCGGTGGAAGGTCAGGTACACGGCCCGGAACAGCTGCTCGAACTCCCCGGCCCGCTCCGCCTCGCTGCTCACCAGCCCAGGCTCGCGCCCCGGCCATCCATCGTCAATCCCGATACATTGCGGGGCGCCGGCGGGCAAACGCCACGCCACCGTTACCGGTCGTTTCCTCGCCTGCGGACGGGACCGGACCTTCCCGGTCCGCAAGAGTCCGCGCCACACATCATGTGCTAGGAGGGTTATCGTGAGGCCCGGCTAGGTTGTGCCGGGGTGCGGGTCCGATTCGACTCGTTCCCGGACGCGCGGTTTGAGGTCGGCGGGGCCGGAAGAGGGATCACGCCGGCATGTACCTCTCGAACCAGATCACGAGCCGGGTCAGGTAATCAGTGACGGCCGGGAACCTTCTGACGCCGTGTCCTTCCTCTGGGTAAATCACCAGTTCGGAGTCCACGCCATGACCGATCAGTGCCTGGTAGAACTCCCTGGCCTGGCCGGCCGGCGTGCACCGGTCCTTCGCGCCAGCGGTCAGCAGGGTCGGCGTCCTGGCCTTGCTCGCGTGCATCACCGGACTGCGTGTGTGCACCTGGTTGCCGATCTCCTCAGGATTGGCGTTGTCCAGGAACCACAGTCCCCACCGGGGGATGTTGGTCGTGAACGTGAAGCTGTACCACTCAGTCACCGGCGAGCCGGCCACGGCGGCCTTGAACCTCTGGTCCTGGGTAACCAGCCACGCTGACATGAACCCGCCGTAACTGACGCCCATAGTGCCGATCCGCGCCGGGTCGGCGATGCCGCGCTTGATCATCGCGTCGATTCCGGACAGGTAGTCATAGGTGTCCGCGCCGCCCATGTCGCCGACGACCGCGGCGGCGAATTCCTGACCTTGCCCGGAGCTACCGCGCGGGTTCGGGAGCAGGATGGCATATCCGCGGGAGACCAGCAGTGGAACCGCGTCGTCATGCATCGACCAGCTTCGCTGGTAGGCCCCGATCGGCCCACCGTGGACGTGCAAGACCAGCGGGAACGGCCCGGCTCCTGGCGGTGTGCACAGGACAGCTTCGATGGTTGTTCCGTCGGGTGCGCTCCAGCTGACGCTCTCCGCCGAGCCCGCGACGGATCGCATGTAGTCGGTGCCGGCATGGGCCAGGGAGGCCAGCACCTGGTCGGCGCCCGTGCCGACGATCGCAATCTCCTGCGGAAGGTTGTAGTCGTCGCGGATCACTACGACCCGGCCGTCGGAGGTAAAGGCGCCGGCTGGGTAGAACCAGCTCGCCCACGACTGCGCGGACGCGACCAGTTCCTTGCCCGTGATCGTCTCCGGCAGGGGTCCCTCCCCGGCGTCGGCGATCCCGGCCACGCTGTCCAGATGCCGCTGGCCGATGTAGCCGAGCCGCGTTGCGTCGATCCACTCCACCGCGGTGACATCGGTCCCGGCGGTGTCGACGGCGCATTCGGTGCCAGCCGCCAGGTCCAGCAGGATGAGGTCACCCGCCACGATCCACCGGTCGCTGCATACGGCCTGTACCACGGCGGCCCTCGTACCGTCGGACGTCCCGGCAGGCAGCCCGAGCTGGTCGTCACTGCGAAGCAGTTCGGTCACCTCACCCGTCGAGATATCGAGCCGGCTGAGAACCGAGGAGTACCAGTCGTCCTCGCTCGGCTGCTCGCTGGTGATTGCCAGCACATGCCCGGGGCCGGACCAGGCCGCCTCCCAGACATTCAGCCCGTCAGGCGAGACCCTGGCGAGCTCGCCAGAGGCCGGTGTGTAGAGCCACAGGCTGCGCCAGGCATCCTCCGGCGTCCCGGCCTCGACCTCCGGGTACCAGGGCGGTAGTCCGGACTCAGCCGAGCCGGCCGTTCCCGATCCCTGCGCGTCAGCCATCTCGGCTCCGAGCCCGGCGACCCCTAGCAGGATCCGGGTGCCGTCTGGTGACCACGCGAGATACTCGACTGTGCCGGGGACAGCAGGCGCTGACCGGGCCTCGCCGAGTTCGCCGTCGGCCAGCAGGTACAGCTGGAACACGTGCGCTTGGGCCCGGTCGGAGAGGAAGGCCAGAGCTGACCCGTCCGGCGCGAGCCGAGCGACCTTGGCTGACCCGCCAGCTGAGGTCATGGCGCGCAGCGCGCCGTCCCGCACCTCGTACAGAGCCGTGCGCGGCAGCCCGTCGAGTTCGTCGTAGACCGATCCGGTCACCAGGACGCGGCTGGCGTCGGTCGTCATGACCAGGTCGGTGACATGGTGCGGCTTGCCGAAAGCCGGCTCGTGCAGCCGCCGGAAATGCTCGGCGACCTCGGCGAACTGAGCGGACTCTCGCAGGTCTTTGCGCATAGTTCGGGATGATCTCACGCACTATGGGGGTGCCGCTATCGGACCGCGACTACGCTGCGGCATCGCCTCGTGCAGCGCGCGCTGAGCGCACCTGGCTGGCGATGATCAGCGCGATGATGGCGATCGAGAACCAAAGCCCGTAGTGGGAGACAGTTTGCGCGACCACGACCGCGTGGTGCCCTAGGGCATATCCGAGGCCGACCAGCATGCCTGTCCACAGCATGGTGCCGATCGCGTCCAGCACCAGGAAGGCAAACAGGCTGACGCCTGTCCAGCCGGCGATGATGTAGATGATCGCATTGGGAACCGGCAGAAACGGGGCGATCACGATCATGGGCCAAGTGAACTTGGACCCCCACCGCTTGACCCTATTGATGTAGCGCTGCCCGCGATTTCGGCGGCCGGCCAGCAGCGCGACCGCGCGTTCACCCCACAGCCTGCCTGCCCACCAGTACAGCGGATCGAACTTCATGATGCCCGGAATGGCGGCGAGCAGTACTACCAGCAGTGTTCCGTGCCCGACGCGCGCGAACGCGGCGGCGACCACGATCGCCTCCGTGGAGCCGTTCAGCAACTCCAGCAATACCGGGTGGGTGCCGACCAGCTCGGCCCGGAATGGCAGCACCAGGAAGAAGTAGAGCCCGCTCAGCGTGATTGCTGCCCAGCATGCGATGTCCACCGTGCGGGGCCGTCCGGCCCACGGCAGCCTCGGGTCATCCCACCGGCTGGGTGGCGCTTGGCCGGCCTCCTTGCCACCGGCTGCCGCAATCGCGGTTGGCTGGCTGCTCGCTTCCGCTGACCCAGCCAAGGGCTCGGAGGCGCTCACGCGGCGATCGGGCGTTCTGGAGCGCTGGGCAGGTCCACAGTCCTCCTCGGCAACGAATCCCGCTGCGGCCGACAGATAACCTGGCGGTTGTTACCACCAACCTGGCGGTTGTTGCCACGACGGCTCGCGCGGCGGGGCTCCAGCCTACGGTGTGGCCCGCACTTGTGGCCTCGTGGTAGCACGCCCCTGACTACGCGCTGTCTGCCGTGCATGGTTTCAGTCGTGGCTGAATGGACGAGAAAGCTAACGATGATCTCTGCGGCGATTATAAGCTTCAGCGTGGTCCATTCCGGGAGGAGTATTGATCGAGTATCCGTCTCGTCGGGACGCGCTGCGCTCATCGGGACTGATAGCCGCGGGCGCCGCTACGGGCAGTATCGTCCCGTCAACGGCGCACGGACGGATCGTATTCGGGGCGAACCGCAAGGCGTGGTCGCAGTTTGACGCGGCCATGCCCGCCGGAATCCAGCGTAGCGTTCGCGTGTATTACGATTACGGACCGCTTCCAATTGCGTGGCCGTCGCGCACCGGAACTGACTGGGTTACGCTCTCCCTCAGGCCCTCAGCTGACAGGCACGCTGGTCCGAGGGCACTGCTGAACGGCAAATATGATGCTCAGCTGAAGGCGATCATCGCGTCAGCTCCGGCGCATAGCCAGCTCTGCTTCTTTCATGAGCTGGAGGGGGGTAACCCCATGGGTTACGTCTCGTCGTACATGCACCCGTCTGTAGCCGTCCAGATCCAGCAGAAGGGAATGGATCTCTGCGCCGGATCAAAAGTGAAATTCGGGGTGGTCATCTGCGGACCGGCGAACCATCTGGAGAAGTGGATAGCTCCGAAGCTTGACTGGTACGGCGTCGACATTTATTTCAATCACAACTTCGCTGGTCCAGGCGGACTCATCGATGAGAAGAAGCTGTACTCCAGGCTCAACAATGACCTCGACGTATTCCGCTCACTGTCGGGCATACGCCACCCGCACATGGCATTTCCCGAGACGAACGCTCATCGCGACGAGCACCGTGCCCGCTGGTTCACATTGCTCTCGCAATGGTCGACCGAGCATAACGTCCATCGTATCCAAACACGATGGTTCGGTCAGCAGGGACATTCCGGTCCGTGGCCGCCGAGTCGATCCGTCATTAGCAAGCTGCGTTACCTAAGTAAGCTGTATCGGTAAATGGCATGCTGACGCCCCTCAGCAGCAGTGGGCGATCAGGACCAGGCTGCCGGAATCGCCCACCGCCCAGATGTTGCTTGCCGTCACGGCTGCCACTCCAGCCAGGTCGTTGACCTTGCCGGGGCTGGGGCTAGGCACCTGCTTCCAAGCTCGGCCGTTCCAGCGCACGATCAGCGTCTTCTGGCTGGCGGACTTGGTGTACGAGCCAGTCGCCCATGCATTCTTGGCCGACGTGGCGGCGACACCTAGCAAGTCCGAATGAATCCCAGGATTCGGGCTGGGCACCTGCTTCCATGTTCGGCCGTTCCAGTGCAAGATCAGGCTTTTGTCGCCAGCGCCGGTGGCGTAGTCGCCCACCGCCCACGCGTTGCCGGCGGAGGTGGCGGCCACACCGTTCAGGGTTATCTCGGCCGTCTTGGCCTGCGGATTGGGGCTGGCCACGCGCGCCCACTTCCGGCCGTTCCAGTGCAGGATCAGTGTGCGCTGGCCGCTCGCAGTGGTCGCTAGACCTGCAGCCCAGGCGTTGCTGGCCGAGATCGCGGTCACCGCTTCCAGCGCGCCGCCGCTACCGGTGCTGGGGATCGTGGCCCGCTTCCACTTTGTGCCGTTCCAGCGCAGAAGCAGCGGCTGAGCACCTGCTGCGGATGAGAACTGGCCCACCGCCCAGGCGTTGCTTGCCGACGTCGCTGCCACCCCGCTGAGGTCGTTGAAGTCGCTGCCCGGGCTGGGACACGGCACCCGCGCCCAGGCCGAGCCGTTCCAGCGCAAGATGAGGGATTGCGCACCGGTTTCCCCGACCGCCCAGACGTCGCGTCCCGACACCGCCGCCGCTGCTCGCAGGAAATTGGAGTTGGAGTCTGGGCTTGGGGTTGGCACGACATTCCAGGCCGTACCGTTCCAGTGCTCGGCCAGGGTCAGAAGCTGTTCCGCGGTGGCATTCAGGAAGGAACCGACGGCCCAGACGCTGCAGGGCGACACCGCGGTCACACCGGACAGGCCGTTTCCGTCGCCCGGGCTGGGCGGCGGCACGCCAGTCCAGTTCTCGCAGCCCCGAGCCGAGGCGCTCGCCTCGCCGGAGGCTGTGACCAGGGCAGTTGCAAGCACAGCGACCGCGATTACCACAAGCCGAGAACGCCACTGCCCGCCCATTCCTGGCCCCTTCCCTGGCCCGCGGATAAGTCTCCTGAAACGACCCCTCGAATGGAAGCGCAAACGGCGCGGATAGAGGGTTTCCGTTATATAAGCCGTCCGAATGACCGCACAATGGCCGCGGGCGAGGGGGCGCGAGCTCCTGGCGCGCGGCGAGCCTCCTTGGGAATGGTCGCTGGCAGAGCTGTGGTGCCCCCGATCGTGACCAGGTGAACTGGTGCACCGAGGTTGCCCATGTCTCAAACCCGGGCAACCGTGTTAGCCTCCTCGCAATCAGGCGGCAGCCAGTTGTGGTCAGAAGACAGGACGTAGGCGGATGTGCGGTATCGCCGGTCTGCAGCTGAAGAACCCGGGACTGTATCCCCGGCTTGGCGAGCTCGTGGTCCCCATGCTCGATGTGCTGGCTTCGCGCGGCCCTGACTCCACCGGTGTAGCCGTGTACTCCCGCGATGTGCCGACAGGAACTCACAAGTACTCGCTCTGCGCGCCCCAGGAGGGCTACGACTGGAGCGGCTTCGTTTCGGCGCTGGAGGCCGCGGCCGGCGCGGCGGAGATCGAGTTGCGTCCGCGCGGCCGCGACGCGGTTGTGGTGACCACGATCGGATCAGATCGCGGACCGGAACTGTTCGCCGCGATCGATCCGTCCGTGCGGCTCTTCGGCTTCGGCACGGCGGTCGAGGTGTACAAGGATGTGGGCGCAGCGGCCGAGGTGTGCGCCCGTTACGGCGTTGCCGGCATGGGTGGTTATCAGGCCATCGGCCACACTCGGATGGCAACAGAATCGGCGGTTACGACCGAGCATTCGCACCCGTTCGCGGTCGCGCCTGATCTGGCCCTCGTCCACAACGGGTCGTTCTCGAACTATGCCACCGTGCGCCGGAGGCTCGAGGCGGATGGCATCTCCTTCGACACCGACAACGATTCCGAGGTGGCGGCCCGCTACATCGCCCGAGAAATGGCCGCAGGTGCCGATCTGACGGACGCGCTGCGGGGGGTGATGAAGGTATTCGACGGCTTCTTCACGCTGCTAGTCGCCGCCGAGCGGTCGATAGCGATCGTGCGCGACTCGTTCGCATGCAAGCCGATGGTGGTGGCCGAGACCGCCGACTACGTCGCCGTGGGGTCTGAGTACGTAGCGCTGGCCGATCTTCCCGGTATTGAGAAGGCCGACGTGTTCGAGCCGATGCCCGAGGAGATCTACACGTGGCGGGCATAACGGCGGTCGAACTCAGCTGCGCGGACCTTACCGTCCGCCAGGTGAACGAGGCTCTTCGCGCCTTGCCTGACGGCAGTGTCGTGCGCATCGCGGAGCCGCGGGGCCGACATAACATTGCCGTCGGCCTGACCGGCCGCCTCGATATCACAGTCGCTGGAAACGCCGGGTATTTCGTGGCGGGTCTTTGCGACGGTCCGGACGTGACAGTCGAGGGCTTCGTCGGCTGGTCGGTCGGCGAGAACCTGATGTCCGGGACCGTGCGGGTGGATGGCAACGCATCAGAATGTGCTGGAGCGTCCGCCCGCGGTGGGCTCATTGTGATCAACGGGGACGCGTCGTCCAGGGCAGGCATCTCGCTCAAGGGCGGCACGATCGCCATCGCCGGCGACGCAGGGCACATGAGCGGATTCATGGCACAGGCCGGGACCATTCTCATCGGCGGCGACGCGGCTGAGTCGCTTGGTGACTCCCTCTATGAGGCGGTCATCTACGTGGCCGGCAAGGCCCGGTCCCTTGGCTCCGACGCGCAGGTCACCGAGCTCGGCGCAGATGACGTGCGGCTGGTGAGGGAGCTGGCCAGCGCGGCTGAGTTCAGCCACATCTCGGCCGAAGACGTGACCAAGATCGTGTCCGCCAAGCAGCTCTATCATTTCGACGCGCTGAAGGACCAGAAGTACTGATGGAGCCCATCGACTCGAACGGGCGCCGGCTTCCGTGGACGGGGACCGAGAGGAGCTACAGCTTCCCGCCAGAAGTGATCGGCCAGATCCATGAGATGGCCGAAGTCGGACGCTACGAGATTCGGGGCTGGGGTTCCAAGAGGCGGCTGCCGACGTTCGACGACCTGGTATTTCTCACAGCCTCACTGACTCGGTATCCGTTGGAGGGCTATCGCGAGCGGTGTAACACCACCACCGTGCTCGGCACTCGGTTCGCCAGCAGGCCGCTCGAGCTGGCCATCCCGATCACGATCGCGGGCATGAGCTTCGGCGCTCTGTCGGCGCACGCGAAGGAGGCCCTTGGCAGGGCCGCAACCGCGGTCGGCACCTCTACCACCACAGGCGACGGCGGCATGACGCCCGAGGAGCGCGAGGCCTCCCGCTTGCTGGTTTACCAGTGCCTGCCTTCTCGCTACGGGTTCGACCTGCATGACCTGCAGGCCGCCGATGCGATCGAGGTCGTGATCGGGCAGGGCGCTAAGCCGGGCGGCGGCGGCATGTTGCTTGGGCAGAAGGTCAGCGCCCGGGTGGCGGCCATGCGCACGCTGCCGCCTGGCATCGATCAGCGCTCCGCGTCGCGTCATCCGGACTGGACAGGTCCTGACGACCTGCGAATCAAGATCGAGGAGCTGCGCGAAGCGACCAGCTGGGAAAAGCCGATCTACGTCAAGCTTGGTGCCACTCGCGTCGATCACGATGTCAAGCTCGCCGTCGCCGCGGGCGCCGATGTCGTCGTGGTCGACGGCATGCAGGGCGGGACTGGGGCGACACAGACCGTCTTCATCGAGCATGCGGGCATCCCGACGCTCCCTGCCGTGCGCATCGCCGCGGAAGCCCTGCGCGAAATCGGCAAACGGGACGAGGTCCAGCTTGTCGTCTCCGGCGGCATTCGCTCAGGAGCGGACGTGGCGAAAGCTCTCGCGCTCGGTGCTGACGCGGTCTCCATCGGAGTCCCGGCGCTGATTGCGCTCGGCTGCAACAGGCCGACCTATCGCGCTAGCGGGCAGGACCATGACGCCACAGCCGACTATGCCGCGATCGGCACCGCGCCGGGATACTGCCATCACTGCCATACCGGCATGTGCCCAGTGGGCGTGACGACCCAGGATCCCGAGCTCGAGGAGCGCCTGGACCCGGAGACCGGCGCGCGATGGATGACCAACTACCTCAAGGCGCTGACGATGGAGCTCACAGCGCTCGCTCGTGCGTGCGGTAAATCAGACGTTCACCACCTCGAGCCCGATGATCTTGTCGCCCTGACAGTCGAGGCCGCTGCGATGGCCCGGGTCCCGCTGGCAGGCACCGACTGGATCCCGGGATCCCGCGACCACCACTAAGCCCACGACGCCATGACCAGCTCGGGCCGACGCAGCCGCTGGGCATCCGAGTTAACCCGCAACGACAGTCGGATGAGGAGAATGCGATGTACGACAGGCTGCTGGTTGCTGTAGATCATTCGGAAGTCTCTGCCCGTGTCCTTGCCGCGGCGAAGGATCTGGCGACGTTGTCCAAAGGCAAAGTGTGGGTGCTGCACCTGCGGGAACGCGAAATCATCGCGCAGATGGGCCAGGTGCCAAGCGAGTCCGACACCGAAGCGCACCGGTCGGTCGACGACGGCGTCGACGCGCTCAGAAAGGCCGGGATTGAGGCCGACGGAGAGGTGCGCGAGACCGTATTCGGTCACGCTGCGCGAGAAATCGTGGCGGACGCCAAAGAACACAACGCTGACGTCATCATCATGGGATCAAGGGGCAGGAGCGAATTCGCCGGGGCTTTGCTCGGCAGCACCGCGCACAAGGTCATTCACCTCACCGACCGGCAGGTGCTGGTCGTCCGCTGAGTTAACTCACAGGACACAGCGCCTAGCCACAGTGAACACCGTCGCGCTCATAAGCATCTTCACAAGGGCGCAAACGCGGCGTACGCTCACACCATCTTGTCGTCCAAGTGAACATCGTCCACTCTCGTGTTTGTATCCGCCTTGCCGGAACGGTTCTCGACAGCATGAGCCAGTCGTCTGGTCAGGGACCTGGCTACGCGCGACCTAGTGGGCGGCCGGAACGGCCGCCACAATGAGACGGAGAGTGCCCATGTCAGACGTTGAAGGCGAGCTTCGGGCCCGGGCAGAGTCGGACGGCGTGGCGTTCTTGTTCGCCATGTTCGTGGACATGCATGGCAAGCCGTGCGCGAAAATGGTGCCAATCGAAGCGCTCGACGTACTTGTCGGCGGTGGCGCGGGTTTCGCGGGCTTCGCCGCAGGACCAATGGGCCAAAGCCCGGCGGACCCCGACATGATCGCCGTACCTGACCCGGCGTCCTATGCGGTCACGCCCTGGCAGCCAGAACTCGCCGTTCTGCAATGTGACATTCACGTCGAAGGCCAGCCGTGGCCGTACACGCCGCGGCTGATCCTGAAGGGCATGCTGGAAAAGGCGCGGGCGCGCGGACTGGTCTACAACGCCGGTTTCGAGGCCGAGTACTTCCTTGTCCGGCGCGGCCAGGACGGCCCGATCGAGGTTGCTGACCCGCTCGACCGGTCGGAGTCCCCGTGTTACGACGCTAAGGGCCTGACCAGGATGTTCGACCACCTGACCACGGTCTCCAGATATATGAACCGGCTGGGCTGGGCCAACTATGCCAACGACCACGAGGACGCCAACGGCCAGTTCGAGCAGAACTTCGCCTACTCAGACGCTCTCACGAGCGCAGACCGGCTGATCTTCTTCCGGTATATGGTGCACACGCTCGCGCACCGCGCCGGCCTTTCGGCGACGTTCATGCCGAAGCCGTTCGCCCACCTCACCGGATCCGGGCTGCACATGCACTCGAGCCTCTGGGACGCCCACACCGGCGCCGAGTTGTTCGCTGATCCCGCCGATCCGAGGGGTCTTGGCCTGTCGGACATGGCCTACCACTACATCGGCGGGCTCATCGAGCATGCTCCCGCGCTGACTGCCGTCATCTGCCCGTCGGTGAACTCGTACAAGCGGTTCGGGGTCGGCGCCCCCAAGTCAGGCGCGACCTGGGCGCCGGCCTACGCGACCTACGGCGGCAACAACCGTACCCAGATGCTGCGAGTTCCTGACGCGGGGCGGGTCGAAAACCGCGCGTGCGACGGCTCAGCTAATCCGTATCTGGCACTCGCGGCTCAGCTCGCCGCCGGCCTGGACGGCATCGACCGCGGGCTGGACCCTGGCGAGCCGAACCGCGACAACCTGCACGCGCTGTCGGCGGAGGAAGTCGCGAGTCGCGGCATCGGGGCGTTGCCGCCGACCTTGCTGCACTCGGTTGACGAGCTTGTCGCCGACAGCGTGCTGCGGGAGGCGCTCGGCAAGACGCCGGATGGGCACTACGTCGATTACTACGCCAAGGTCAAGCGCGAGGAGTTCCATACCTGGCACTCCGTCGTGAGCGACTGGGAGGTAGAGCGCTACCTGACGCTCTTCTAGAGGAGATTGCTGAAAGGGTGAAGACATGGCCAGCACGGACGTAACCCTCCCGGAGAAAGGCCTGGTGAAGGGCACAAACTGGTGGGGTGCCTTTGTGATCGGCCTGGCTGGCACGATTTTGGTGACCGGCATCGCGCCGGTTGTGGTGCAAGGCACCGGGGCTCTCGGCATCATCCTCATGGGCGTGATGACGATTGCCGGATGCTTCCTGTGCTTGTGCCTCGCCGAGCTTGCGACCATGTGGCCCGACCGGACGGGGGGCATCCCGTCGTTCGCCACCGAGTCGTTCAGGCCGCTGGTCGGCGATACCACCGCCCGGCACATCGGCGGCGTCTCGGGCTGGGCCTACTGGCTCGGCTGGTTCCCGGTGGCCCCGATCAACGTGATCCTGGCCGGGTCCTACCTGGCGGTGCTGTTCAGCTTCGGCACTGGCCACACGATCGATCCGGTCGGCACCACGTGGGGCACCCCCATCGGCATCGGCCTCGTGGCGATCTGCTTTGCGCTGCTACTGGCGATCTTTGTCCCGGCATGGTTCGGGATCAGGCTCGGCGCCGCCTTCGCGACGGGGCTCGGCGTGCTGTCCATGCTGCCGATCACCGTGCTGATCTTCCTGCCGTTCTTCAAGCCAAGCTCGATCCACTGGGGCAATATCGCGGGGTTCCACGCGCCCCCGCACGTCGCCGTGAGCGCGACGTTTATCGCGGCCTGGTTCTTCCCGATCCTGTGGAACGTCATCGCGATGGAGGCCGCGGCATGCTACGTGGGGGAATGCCGGGGCGGCGCGAGGGACGCCAAGATCGCGCTCACCGCCGAGGGCCTCTTCGGGATGTTCATCTACATCATGACGCCACTGATGTTCGTCGCCGTGCTCGGCCTGGCGCTGTCCACCTTTGACCCGCTGACGTTGTACGTCAGCTTTACCCAGCACATCTTCGGTGCCGGGTCGTGGGTGAAGTGGTTTGTCGGGATCCCCTTGATCGCTGCGCTGGCGCTGTCCGTGCTGAACGCCATCATGGGCGTCGGCCGGTCGCTGTACCAGGCCGCGGAGGATGGGCTGCTGCCGCGCTGGTTCGAGCGCAAGAACAAGCACGGCGTGCCCGGCAATGCGATGGCCTTCAATGTGGTGTGCTCGGCACTTCTCGTGCTGCTCGGATCGCCGGTCAGGATCTACATCATCTCCAACGGCGGCTACCTGCTGTCCTGCACGCTCGCGTTCGGCGGCTACTTCGTGTACCGGCATCTACGGCCGGATGAGCCACGTCCATTCCGGTTGCCGACATTTGCCAAATGGGGCGCCCTAGGAGTGTTCATCATCTGGACCGTGATCTATTTCTGGGGCGGCTGGAACTCGCCGGACATCGTAGTCGGCAAGGGTCAGGGTCCCGGGCTGTACCTCCTCGGGCTGCTCATCGTCGCGCTCTACGCTCCGCTGTACTGGTGGCGCAGGTGGCAGGATGGCAAGCTCGCCGCCGTCAGCCCGGTCCCTGTCACGGTGGCCGCGGGAGCCGAGGGGCAGAGCGCGGCAGCGTCGCCATTCGATGGCAGTGCGCCAGCCGATCCGGTCGCTGGCGCGGACTCGTCTCCTGGCGATCCGCCGGCCGCCAGGTAGCCGGAGCCGCAGAGATGGTATTCGGGCGGCGTCGTTTCGATCCGCAGCCAACGGCTCCGGCCGCGGTTTTGCTGGCCTCGTCGGGCTCGCCGTTCAGCCGGGCCGCGCTTCGTCGCGCCCACGAACTGGCTGAAGGGGAGCCCGTGGCCGTGCTGTCGATCCTGAAGGTCTACGGCTCGTCCTTCGGGCTGCCCAATCCCGGCCTGATGCCGACACGGCGCGAGCGGGAAGAGCAATTCGCGATCGTGCAGCGGGCAATCAAGGAACTGGAGCGGCTCGGCGGCACCGTGGATGGTCAGATCGCGGCCACGCGCAGTGCCGCTCGCATGATCGCGAAGGTGGCCCGCGCCCGCGACGTCAACTGGGTGGTGATGGACTCGCCGAACGCGACAGGCGTGCGCAAGATTATCGAAGGCGAGCTGACGGGCATCGTCAGGCGAAGGCTGAAGGAAGGAACAGCTCTCGAGCTGGTGAGCGCCAAACTTTAACGGAAACCATACGGACCCGGGTATACCCCACTCTTCGCGCTGAGCGACCATTGAACTGATGCTGGATCAGCATCGCGAGATGAAGGCTGCGTGAGGTGCGATGTTCGGCAGGGTCCTGGTAGCGATCGATGACATGAGCCAGTGCCAGGAGGTGCTCGGCCTTGTCAACGAGATTGCGGCAGAAGGGGTTACCGAGGTAAGGGCGCTACACCTGCGGTTGCGCGAGTTGTCGGGATACAACTGGCGCTCGCTGGAAAGCGGCGACCGAGCGTCCTTCGTAGCCGAGGCGGCGACATTCGAACTGCGGATGGCCGGCTTCTCCGCCGGCGGCGTCGTCCGCCATGCGGTCGTCGACCGGGTCGCCCAGGCGATTCTCAGCGAGGCGAAAGCCTTCGATGCTCAGCTCATCGTGCTGGGCAGCCCGCGTCGGGGCGAGTTGCTCGCGCGCTTGTTCGGCAGCGTCACCCACCGGATCATCCAGCGCTCGGAATGCCCGGTCATCGTGGCACCGCGCCGAGCGAAAATCAGCCCGGATCCTGTCGCGTCCGCGGCCAGGCCGGGCTGATCTTCGTCTCCGCCTGAATCAGGACCGGGTGCCGGCGTACTGCTCAGCCGCCACGGGAGTCGTGTGCACGCTATCCGTCGACGATGCGACCATGACCGGGCAGTGCGCGTGCCTGAGCACGCGGAGCGTGACGCTGCCGAACAGGCGCGACGCCAATCCGCGCCGGCGTGGCGCGCCGAGAACGATCAAGTCCGCTCCCCAAGCAGCGGCGTCAGCGACGATCTCCTGGGCCGCCTTGCCGACGAGGGCTTGCCGAAGCTGGCCGGAGGCCGCGATGCCCGCCATGCGAAGCTCAAAGACAGCTGCCTCGACCACGTAAGAGGCGTCGGAGTCCGTCTCGATCGGGAACCGGCGTCCGTTGATGGTCTCGTGAAGACTGAGGTGCAGGACGCGGGCCTCGCGGGCACCCGCCCGGCGTGCCAGCTCTGCCGCTTGCCCGGCCTGGCTTGCATCCACGACTGGGACGAGCACCCGCCTGAAGACCTGCTCCGTGCTCGTCGTGGTGTCAGTTGTCGGTACCTTCTCGCCCGCAGGCCCTCTGTTGCTAGACCCTCTGTCGCTAGGCCTTCTGTCGCTCGTCATTGCGCGACGCTCCTTACTCATGCCGCCCGGGCCGGGATTGGCCAGGGTGGCTCATGCCTGTAAGGAACTGTAAAGCGCCTGGACCAGATTACGAACCTACTGACAGCAGTGCTGTACACCTGCCGTCCGTGCGCGTAGCCTCACAATCTGCTTTGGGGTGCATAATGGCCGGTCAACGACTGGACTTTAGCTTCTTACTTGCCGTAGGTTCTGAAGCATTGCTAATGAATCTGCCGGCACTGGTGTAGCCGAACTGGACCACGCCCTCGACGGCCTGTACTGGGGCGACAACGTCGTCTGGATATGGGAGGTCGGCGACCTTACGTCCGAGGGGATCTTCTACGACGCCATAGCGCGACGTCGCGAGGACTTCGGCAGGACGGGGTACGTCGTCATCTCGAGCGAACCAGCCGCCGTGAAGGCACGGTGGCCGTGGCTTGAGATTCTCGACGCGCGGAAGGGCACTCCGCTTGGGAGCCCGCGCGCCCTCCTCGATGCGATCAGGCAATTCAGCGTGAAGGCGCCACGCCCGCTGCTGCTCTTCGACTCGCTCGAGGCGCTGTCGAGTCGCTGGGGTATGCGCGTCACTACTGACTTCTTCGGGCGGTGCTGCCCGATGCTGCTCGACCTCGGCGCCATCGCGTATTGGTCAGTGCCCGGGGCCAGCCATTACAGAACCATGCACAAGGAGATCGAGCAGATCACTCAGTGCATCCTCATCGTAGGACAGGGACGCCTTCGCATCGGCAAGGCTGAGGGGCGCCCGCCCGGGGTTCAGGGCCAGCTGTTCCGCTACTCCATCAAGGACGGGGCGCCGAAACTTCAGCCGGCTCAGGCAGCCGCACGCGTCGGCGCGGCACTGCGCGCGTACCGCCTGCGGCGAGAGCTGAGCCAGAGCGCTCTTGCCCGCCTCGCCGGTGTCTCGCCTAGTGCCATCTCGCAGGTGGAGCGCGGCGAGAGGGGTCTGTCACTCGAGACCCTGCTTTCCCTCGCAAGTCGCCTGAACATAACGCTCGACGAACTGCTCGGCGGAGAGGTCACGCCCGATTACCGGATCGGCAGGCGCCATGGCCTCAGCAACGCGCCAGAGGGCTCGGTCACGCCGCTGCTGGATGACGCCGAAGCCGGCCTGCGCGCGTACCTCGTCTCATTGCCGCGTTCTGCTTTTGTCGAAGCTCCGTTCTCGCACAAGGGAACCGAGCTCGTCGGAGTGGTCAGCGGCCTCGTCCAGGTCCTGGTTGGATCGGGCCGGCCGGTGCTGCGCCGCGGCGAGACGCTTCTCGCCTCGCGCAGAGGGATCGACGGCTGGCGCAACGTCGGTGAAACCGATGCGCAGTGCATGTGGGTGCTTCGGGACTGAGCGCCGGGTATGAGATCAAGGGTGCGCGACCGTCTGACCGCGACGGCTTGGCGTTTGCGGCATCCGCCGGAACCTCACCCCTACCTAGCGGCTACCGCCCGCGAACCGGTTGAGCGCCCCAAGGATGATGTCGGTCTCGGCCTCGTTGCCCCGGTGGCCAGCGTCCTCTATGAGCGTCAGCTCAGCTCCGGGCCATGTGCGGGCCAGCAGCCACGCGGTATCGGGCGGACCGCTCATGTCCAGCCGGCCATGGGTCAGCACGCCAGGAATCCCGGCCAGCCGGTGCCCCTCCCGCAGCAAGACCCCGTCCTCCAGAAAGGAATCATGAGCGGCATAGTGCGCGCAGATCCGCACCAGTGCCAGCCTCGCCTCTGGCGGACGGCCTTGGTAGACGGCGGCGCCCCTTGTCTCGGTGGAAATCATCGCGTCTTCCCATGCGCACCAGTCGTCGGTGGCCTTCTCCCGCACCGCCGGGTCCGGGTCCTCGGTCAGGCGCGCGTACGCCTCCACGATGTCCCCGTCACCGGCCGCGCCCGCCGCGAACCGCTCCCACTGCTCAGGAAAGAATCGGCCGGCACCGCCCCGGTAGAGCCAGTCGATCTCCGCCCGGCGGTCGGTGCAGACGCTGGACAAGACGATCTCGCTCACTCGCTGGGGGTACAGCTGCGCATAGGCCAGGCTCAGCGCCGTGCCCCACGAGCTTCCGAACAGCAGCCACCGGCTGATGCCCAGGTGCTCGCGCAGCAGCTCCATGTCCGCGATCAGGTGCGCGGTCGTATTGGAGCGCATATCAGTGGCCGGGTCGCTGGCATGCGGCCTGCTCCGGCCGCAGCCGCGCTGGTCGAAAAGCACCAGCCGGTACCGATCAGGGTCGAACGACCGCCCGGTGCCCGGCCGGAAGCCCGAACCGGGGCCGCCATGCACCATCACGGCAGGCTTGCCATCCGGGTTGCCGCAGGTCTCCCAGTAGACCTGGTTCCCGTCACCGACCTCAAGCATCCCGTGCGCATACGGCCTAGTTTCGGGATAGGGATAAAGCTCACCCATGGCGCAAATCGTAACGGCCCGGCGTCCCAGGGCACGCTCGGCAGGCCCCGGACCCGCTGCCTTGCGCAGTCATATTAGGCCCAGCTCGGGTGTCATGGGCGGGCAGCCGGTGGTCCCGTTGAGCCCCGTTTGCGAATATGCGAAGGCTGCATGCGACGGCGGCGATAGGGCTTTTGCTCGATGGCAGAGAGGATGAGCCTGACGGCCGCGCGAACGATTCCGTCGATATTCCAGTCCATCGTGGTTAGCGCGGGTGTCAGCAGCGCAGACATCGGATGGTCGTCGTATCCGGCTACCGAGACGTCCTCAGGGATGCGCAACCCCAGCTCGCGGGCAGCTGCGTAGGCCCCGTAAGCGATGGAGTCGGCGAAGCAGAACAAGGCGGTCGGCCTATCGGTCTTAGACAGCACCTCGCGGGCGATGTCCGTGGCGGCGCCAAGCCCGGGCGGCGAGCTGATGATCCCCACGTCAAGGCCTAGCCGCTCCGACACTGCCGTCACGAAGATGTCGGCCGGGCGGTCTGGCGTGCTCGGCTGGGTGGGTGTCAGCACACCGATGTGGCGGTGACCGAGGCTGTGCAGGTGCTCCAGGGCGAGGGTGACACCTGAGCGGTTGTCGAACAGAACCTCTCCCGCCGATCGCCCGCCGTCCAGGGAATCGCCAATCGAGACGATGGGAAGGCTTTGCGCAAGCTCCGACCATCTGTCGTCAGATGGATCCAGTGGGTGCACGATCAGGCCGTCTACCCGCTGATCGCGAAGCTGGCTCGCCAGCAGCAGCTGGCGCTCGGGGTCCCCGGCGGCATCCACCAGCAGGGCGTAATGATCACGCGCAAGCAGCGCGCTGCCCATTCCCACGCCCAGAAGCTGCTGCCACAAGTCCTCCAGGGATCCGAAGAGCAGACCGACCGTTCCTGTCCGGCCGCTGGCCAGGGCGCGAGCAATGCGGTCGACGTTGTACCCGAGTTCAGCCGCTGCCCGGCGGACGCGCTGCTGCGTTTCCTCGGAAGTCTGAATGCCACGCAAGGCGTAGGACACGGCGGCTGGTGACAGCCCAGTGGCCTCCGCCACTTCGCGGATCGTCGCGCGCTTGCGTTGCTGCGGCACAGTCTCAGCCTAGTTTCGCCGGATTGCTTCCAGGCTAGCCGCCGCAGCGGGCGGTCCGGCCCGCCACGCCGTGACAATGACCTAACCGGATCAGGCCGCGCGAACATTGAGCCGGTTGCAGCGGTGACTCTTGACGTCGGGGCTACTGAAGCGGTTCACTGAAACGCGTAAGTGAATCGCTTCAGTAGCTGGACCGGTGACGGGTCAGCCTCCGCGCGGGCGGAACGTGACTGGGCAGCTGGCGACCAGCGATCAAGGAGCCGCGGCGTGCACGTCGACATCCATCAGCATGTGTGGCCAGGCGCGATGATCGAGGAGTTGCGGCGGCGAGCGCAGCCACCCCGGCTGGCAGGCTGGACGCTTCTCACCTCGGGCGAGCGGCCGTTCGAGGTCAGCCCTGCCGATCACGATGTCACCAAGCGGGCAGTACAGACAGGCCGGGATGGACTTGACCTGGCGCTCATCGGCCTGTCAAGTCCGCTCGGAATCGAATACCTGCCGCCTGAGCAGGCTGCGCCACTGCTTGACGCCTACCACGACGGAGTCTGCGAGATCGGCCCTCCGTTTGGCTGCTGGGCGGCGGCTTGCCTGACAGCGATCGATGTCCCGGGCCTCATCAAGCAGCTCGATCGTGGATGTGTGGGGCTCCAACTGCCCGCGACCGCCGTGGCTGACGAATTGGGGTATGGCCATTGCGCGCCGTTGCTTAACGTGCTTGCCGATCGCGACCTGCCGCTCTTGATCCACCCGGGACCGGCCGCAGCCGTGCGCGGCGACCCTGGATGGTGGGCTGCGGTCGTTTCCTACGTTCAGCAAATGCACGCGGCATGGTTCGCCTTCCGCGCACACGGGCGTCCGGCTTATCCGCGGCTCAGGGTCTGCTTTGCGGCCCTGGCCGGCCTCGCGCCGTTGCATGGCGAGCGCGTTGCGGCCCGCTCCGGCACTGACGCCGTGGCCCGTGGATTCGTCGATCCGAATGTGTTCGTCGAAACCTCCAGCTATGGCAACCGTGCTGTTGACGCGGTGGTTCGCGTGCTGGGCACCGATGTCGTCGTCCTCGGCTCGGACCGGCCCTACGCCCAGCCATCCGATCTCGGTCTAGGGGATTGCTTTGCTGACGCTATCCGGTCAGCAAATCCCGCTCGGCTGCTGAAAGGCGCCACAACGGCAATGCCCATATGACATCACCAGGAGAGGAGCAACCACAGTGACCATTCCCGCGCTGCCTGCCCGGTATCTGAGCACGTACGAGCTGGCAGAACTTGTCAATGAGCTCGCCACACGTCCAGACGAGTGGCGAGCTCAGGTCGATTACAGCGGCGGTCAGCGCCATTATGCGTCACTTCACCGCGATGAATATGCTGACATCTGGCTGATTTGCTGGTCGCCAGGAAATGACACCGGCTGGCATGACCACGACGTTTCCTCGGGAGCCGTACGCGTTGTGCAGGGCGTGCTGTCAGAGTCGAACCCGCGGATCGGAGGTGCTCACGCGCAGCGGCTCATCGGCGAAGGCAGTTCCTTCTCTTTCGGGCCCGATCACATTCACCGGCTCCAGGGCGAGGCAGACCGCACGATCTCTTTGCACGCCTACTCGCCACCGCTGTGGCGCCTCGGCCAGTACACCATCGACGACAGCGGCCTCTTGCGCAGGGTCTCGGTGTGCTACGCAGACGAGCTGCGCCCGCTGGACTTGCCTGCTGCAGCGTCAGCTATGGCGCGGTGACGCTGACGACGTTCGAGAAGGCGCCGCAGTCGGCACCCTTGCACGCCTGAACCTTGAAGTAGTAGATGTCGCCCGGGTTCAGCAGGCCGGCGGTCCACGGGTTCTGGCCCGGGGACAGCGGAAAGGGCAGCTCCTTGAACTTGGCCTGTCTCTGAGTCGTGTCCTTCTGGAAGACACGGTAACCGTTCGCACCTGGCACGAGCGTCCACGAGAGCTTTGCCTCGCCCGCGGTTCGCGACGGCGTAATGGTCAGGCTTGCCCGGGTCAGCGGGCCGGTCGGCAAGACCGGGAACGGCGCGGGGTAGGCCGCGCCGAGGTGGAACCTGCCCGCAAGAACATCGGCGAATGCCGCCGCGATCTTGATCTCGCCGTTCGCGTTGGGATGCGTACCATCCCAGAGATCGGCGGCTACGTTGATGCCGGCTCCGTCATTCGCGACGGCGATCGGGGAGCGTGTAGTGGACAGCTGTGAGGCTGTCGCGGCGATCGTGTGGTTGTAGCTGGCGACGCTGGCGGCGAACTGAGGATTGGTCTGCCAGTGGATGTCCGGTGGTATCAGGCCGAACACGATATGGATGCGCGGCCGTGCGTCCCGGGCGGCGGCGATGAACTCCGTGAGGTTCGCAGCCATCTGGGGCTGACTGAGGCCGTACCAGTAGATGTCGTCAAGTCCAAGCAGCACGAGCAGGTAGTCCGGACGATATTTGGCGACCTTGGCGCCGATCGCGTCTTTCTCGCGGAACAGCGTCATTCCCCAGGTCGCATCATTCGCGTGCTCGAACCGGGGATTCGCGTAGGTCTCGGATCCCTCGTGCTTGGTCACGTTGTTGAACAGCCAGTGGTACGGGCCGACCATGTGCGGTCCGACGCCGTCAGCGCGCAGGTGCTCATACAGCCGGTACTGCCAGGTGTAATCACCAGAGCTGCCTTCGGTGATCGAATCGCCGACAATCATGATCCGCGCAGATCCGCCGTCCTGCCGGCCCGACACCTCAGGCGACGGCTTGGCTTGCATGGAAGCCGAGACCGTGCTCCGGCTGTCGGTGGGTGAGGCCGTCCCGGGCGAGGCGGTATTACGCACGGCAGCAGCCGTCTGGCACGCCGCCACAGCGACGGCCACCACCGCCAACGCTGCGGCGCGACGCAGACCGGGCAGCGCGGCGCCTGGCCAGCATGACCCCGATCGCCTCATCATGACCTCCAGCACCACAATGGCTACCGCAACCACACCGTCACGGCAAGGCCGGCTGATCACAGCTACTTCAATTCGGGTCAGATGGCGCGCGCCGAGTAGAGATGCCAGGGGCCAAGGATGCCCTTGAGTGTGTGCTCACCGCGATCATCGAATTCGATTCCTGACCCCGTGACGAGGTCCTTGACGGTGCTCGTGACCAGGATCTCGCCGGGGTCGGCGACTCCGAGCAATCGCGATCCGATATGCACTGCGATGCCGATCAGCTTGCCGCCGCTCTCCTCAGCCTCACCGGAGTGGACTCCCGATCGGACTTCCAGGCCGATCCGGCGCGTATGGTCGCGGATCGCGGTGGCGCACTGGACCGCGCGGGCCGCACCGTCAAAGGCGATCAGGAAACCGTCACCGGCGTTGTCTATCTCGCGACCGCGGAAACGACGGATCTGCTCGCGGACGATTGCGTGGTGATCCGCCAGCAACCGGCGCCAGGCGTCATCGCCAAGCTCAGCAGCACGACGGGTCGACTCGACGATGTCGGTGAAGAGAAGCGTCGTCAGAACGCGACCGGAATCCGCAATGATCTCGTCGGCTACCTGGACAGGACGTTCCCAGCCCCGGCCAGGCAGGATGAGCACCGACCCTGTCGCCTGGGCGACCAAGGCCCCATCAGGGCCGGTGACCTCGCAGTTGGCGATCGCGATGGTCCGGCCGCGATGCGTGACCGTGGCGCGTGCAACCAGCTCGCCGTCTGCTGGCAGAACCGACCTGAGCAGGTAGAGCTTCAGGTCGATCGTGTTGAACGCGGTAGCCGCAGGAACGGTCGTCCCGGCGGCGAGTGTGATCGCTGCGTCGGCGAGGTAGGCGATAGCGCCGCCGTACACGACCCCGAAGCCGTTGCAGAGCCATCCCGAGGCAGCCATGGCCAAGGTCATCGTGCCCTCTTCTGCGTTCACCGCGCGCATTCCCAGGAGCCGGAAGCAGGGCGGAACCATGTCGCCGC
The DNA here is from genome assembly GCA_963809195.1 of uncultured Actinomycetota bacterium. GTDB lineage: Bacteria > Actinomycetota > Actinomycetes > Streptosporangiales > Streptosporangiaceae > Chersky-822. The sequence goes on from CAWEIQ010000001.1 coordinate 46,746, forward strand.
CGACGACCTGTCGCATCACGGTCAGCCCTGGATTGGCGTCCCAGTACTCCTGGCCGCGGACCTCTCCCTCGACCTCCCGCAGGTACGGCTCGACTAGGTCGGATGCCCGGACTTCAGGGAGCCGCCGCGCAGCGAGAACCTCGGGATTACCGCGGAACAGTACGCTCCGGGAAGACGAGTGGCCAAGCAGCCGGCCACGAGCATCCTCAAGGGTCGCCTCGGCCAAGCCGAGGGAGCGGGTCGCGTGGATCAGCCGCCCGCGCGCGATGATCGTCTGACTCCTGATGGTCGGGGCGCGCAGGAAGCTCACCGACAATTCCGAGGTCGTCAAACCCGTCCCCGCCGGAGCGCTCGTCAGCACAGAAGAGCTGAGCGCCATATCGGCGACGAAGGCAGTCGTCCCCGCAAGGAAAACGCCCGCAGCTGACTGCCACCAGGTGCTTGCGGGCATCCAGACGCCCGCCATCGCAAGGCCGACCTCGGACAGTCGCAAGCCCGTGAGCTTTGTTATCGGCGGGTCGGGCAGCCGCCGCTCGATGCTGGCCCGCAGCAGCTCGAGCCCTGAGAGCTGCAAGACCTCGGGCCCCCACGTGGACCCCTGCGGCGCCTCGCGCACGGTCAGTGCGATCACGTTGGCTATTCCCCCCAGCGCGCTGATCCTGAATCTTCTCACAGACAGGCAATTCGGTAACCCCAGCCTGCGCCGGCCAGACTGGCTGCGGCTGCCCAAGGAGCCATGAAGCGATAACGTGTGTTTCCGCAGACGGAAGGTCCATCCCGTGTCTCGCGTCTTCATCACCGGCTCCACCGACGGACTCGGCCGCGCGGCAGCTCGTCTTCTCATCGATCAGGGTCATGACGTTGTCCTTCATGCCCGTAATCGAGATCGTGCAGCGTCGGTGGCCGACCTCGCCCCGCGCGCCGCGGGAGTCGTCGTCGGAGACCTCAGCAGCGCTGCGGAGACCCGGGCACTAGCCGATCAAGTGAACGACGTCGGTCGCATGGACGCAGTCATCCACAACGCGGCGATCTACCTCGAGCCGTCCCGTGGCGCGACCGCGGATGGTCACGCGAGGACTCTCGCCGTGGATGCCCTCGCCCCTTACGTGCTGACGGCGCTGATGCACCGCCCAGATCGACTCATCTATCTCAGTAGCGGCATGCACCACGGAGGTTCGGCGTCCCTAAGGGACATTGACTGGACCGAGCGCCGCTGGAACGCGGCCATGGCGTACTCAGAAAGCAAGCTCTACGTAACCGCTCTGGCCCTCACCCTCGCGCGCGCCTGGCCTGCCGTTCTCAGCAACGCCGTGGATCCCGGTTGGGTGCCGACGAAGATGGGCGGCCCCGGCGCCACAGATGACCTGGAGATGGGCTACCTCACGCAGACCTGGCTGGCAGTTAGTGACGACTCGGCCGCCACGGTGAGCGGCGGTTACTGGTACCACAGGCAGCGGCAGCCACCAGCACGAGCAGCGCTCGACCCGGCGTTCCAGGGCGAGCTGATGACCCGGCTGGCCGCGCTGACGGGCATTGCGCTCTTCTGAGGTGAGCTCTTAGGCGGGCTCGCGGCTACGGGCCAAGCAGGCGGCGAAGTCCGCGCTCAATGTCATCCATGAGCGAGGTCGGCAGCTGGCCGATCCTCTCGTCGAGGTCGGATTTGTCCAGCGTCACGATCGCGGTCATGTTGGCGACAGAGTCGCGGGGCAAGCCGGAGACGGCCGCGGGGAGGAAGACATTGCCGGGCATTGCGGCCAGAGCCGTGTTGGATGTGATAGCCAGAGGTTCGCTCGGCGGGCTACGGTCTCCCTGACTTGGCGGCTAGCTTGACGCTCGCTGGTGCCGGGGCCTGCGGGACTAGCGGGCCAGAGCGCAGCAGCGCCCCGCAGACGATGGCGCCGCCGGCGAAGATGGCGGCGGTCCACCAGAACGCGGTGGTATAGCCGTGCACGGCGGCGCTCGCCCGGAGCGCCGCTTTAGCTGGCGGCGATGCGGCGATGGCCGGGCTGATACGGCTCGCGACGAAGGTCGCGGCAGCGCTGGTGGCGATGGTGTTCAGCAGCGCGGTTCCGATCGAGCCTCCGAGTTGCTGGCCGACATTGAGCGTGGCCGATGCCACGCCGGCGTCGCTGGCCGCGACACCGAAGGTCCCCGTGTTGAAGGATGGCGCCACGGACAGGCCAAGGCCCACACCCGAGACCAGCAAGGGGCCGAGCACGGCCGACACGTACGACGAGTGGACACCGATCTGTGTCAGCCAGACCATCCCGCCGGCCGCGATCAACAGGCCGAGTGTGGTCAGCGGCCTGGGTCCGATGCGCGGCAGCAGCACGATGTTGGAGATCTGGGCGAAGATCATGAGCATCACGATGGCCGGTATGAACGCCAGGCCCGTGATCACGGGCGAGTAGCCGAGAGTCGTCTGCAGGTAATAGGTGAGGAACAGGAACAAGCCGAACATCGCTGCGCCAACGACGAAGATCGTCAAGTACGCCCCGCCGCGGTTGCGGTCAAGCACCACTCGTGGTGGCAGCAGGGGACTCGCGACCCGAGTCTGACCGACCGCGAAGACGACAAGCAGCACGACGCCCGCGATCAGGAAGCCCCACGTTGACGGGGTGTGCCAGTTATGGGTGGAAGCGTTGGCGAACCCGTACACCAGGCAGAACATTGCTGCTGACCCGACCAGCACACCGATCACGTCGAGCTGTAGCAGCCCAGGCTGTCGCTCGTGACGCTGCAGCATAGCCGCAGCCCCGACTGCCGCCAGGCAAGCGAAGATCAGGTTCACGTACAGGCACCACCGCCAGTCGAGGTATTCGGTCAGGACGCCGCCAAGCAGCAGTCCCACTAGCCCGCCACCGCCGGCGATCGCGCCGTAGACGCCGAACGCTTTGCCCCGCTCCTTTGTGTCGCTGAACGTCGTCGTGAGGACCGACAGCGCTGCGGGCGCTAGGAGCGCGGCGAACGCACCCTGGCAGGCGCGCGAGGTCAGCAACATCGCCAGGTTGACCGACGCTCCGCCCACCGCGGAGGCCACGGCGAAACCGATCAGCCCCGTCAGGAAGACGACCTTCCTGCCGAACAGGTCGCCAAGCCGGCCGCCGAACAGCAGCAAGCTGCCGAACGCGAGCGAGTACGCCGTGATTACCCATTGGCGGTCGGCATTGGAGAAGTGAAGTGCCTGCTGCGCGGACGGCAGGGCGATGTTCATGACCGTGATGTCGAGCACGATCATCAGCTGGGCCAGCCCTACGACTCCCAGCACGTACCAGCGCCGATTGTCAGGCTCACCGGTCTGGCCGCCCGCGGTGGCATCGACGGGAATGCCGGTAGCTGACATCGAGATCCCCCATCTGCTGACATCTCGCTACGAACCGAGCATGAAGAAGCGGGGCTCCCCTGGATCAGCCCCGTATGCCCCCTTGTTCCTGCATACCAGCCTCCGGCTGGCAGCATGAGCCCGGGTCGCCCGGCCAGAATGCGTCAGCCGGCCTCGTGCAAGTTGGACAGGACCACGAGATCAATTGAGTTCTTCGGGGCCACGGCGATGCAGCCGGCCCGGACCGGCAGGACAGGAACGTCGAGGCGATCGGCGTTCTGATGGCCGCCGCCCACGTGCGCCTTCCATCGTGGGTGACCTCGATCACGTTGTCGGCCTTGCAGAATCGGGGCGCTGTGCATGGCGGCAGGCGCGGACCATGACCAGCTTGAGCACCGGGTTGCTATCGGCCATAGCAGAGCGGAGCATTCGAAGGCTGTGCCGACCACTTACAGCTGTGCCAGGAGGCGCTGAGCGGGTCAAGCTCGGCACTTGGGAACTACCGGCGTCGCTGACCTCGGAGCCGTCTGCTGACGACGACGATCAGCGCAACCGCCGCCACGGGGACGGCAACCGTTGCCAGGAGGATCAGAAGATGCGGGAGGGCAACATCGAACACGCGGCCAAGATACCGCGCTTCCTACCTAGCCGACCAGGAGCCGGCTTAGCGGCATGGACGTTAACTGTCCTCGTGTACTGTCAAGAACGATCATGAGCTGGGCCACCCCACCCCGCCCAGTACCCACCAGCGCCGTCGGTCGGGCTTGCCTGCCTCGCCGACCGAGCTGACGCCGCCGGATATGCCGGTAGCGGACATCAAGATCCCCCGTCTGATGAATCTCATGACATCTCGTGGCGAGGCTGTCTCGCGAGAACCTGCGAATCGTCTCTGCCACGCTCCCCAATGTCCTTGCATACCAGGCACGAGCCTGGCTGAGCGCCGGGGCACCCCGCTTAGTGCCGCCCGTCGAGGTATCCTCGGACGGCGATTGCTCCTCTTGGTCCAGTCTTGGTATTGATAGTCACCTATCTGGTCCGCTAGCGTGCATGCCGTGGCGAGCAAGCAGCTTGCGCAAGAACGGCTGGCGCCGGCCGAGCAGCCCCGCTATGTGCTCGTCGCCCGCGCTGTCCGCGATGCGATTGCGCAGGGTGTGCTGCCGGTAGGGGACAGGCTGCCGGCCGAGCGGGAGCTGTGTCGCAGGTTCAGCGTCAGCCGCGCCACCGTCCGGCGCGCGCTGGTCGAATTGGAGACGCAGGGCTGCGTCAAGGCGGCGAGCACGCGCGGCTGGTTCGTCACCGCGCTCGTTGAGCCGAACGTCCTCATGGGCTTCACCGACCTGGCCGCCCATCGCGGCTTCGCGACAACCGCGCGCGTGCTCGCCAGCGACGTGCGCGGGCCGACCCTCGACGAGGCCGAGGTGCTGAGGGCACCGCCCGGATCTGCCGTACTGGAACTCGAGCGGGTGCGCCTGATGGACGGCGTGCCGGTGGGCTGGCAGCGGGCCGTCGCAGCGGCCTGGCTCGCGCCGTCGCTGGCTGATCTGCGCTTTGAGCGGGCATCGCTGTTCCAGGGTTTCCGCGAGCACAACATCGTGCCGACCCGCGCGGACTACGGCGTGGCCGCCATTCCGGCCAACGCTCGAGCGTCCGAGCTGCTACGGGTCGCCATGGGCACCTGTTTGCTGCAGGTCAAGGCCGTCACATCGGACCAGCACGGCAGGCCGATCGAGATTTCGGAGGGCACGTTCCTTGGTGACCGGTACCGGTTCACCGCGTCCGTCGGATCCGACCAGAAACCGCAACTTCTATGAGCGAGTACCGTCCTTCACCACGGCCGGCCTTCGACCACGCCACCGCGCTGCGATATGCCGATGTGACCAGGCACTTCTGGGGAGACGCCGAATCCGGAGAGGTGCTCGACTGGATCTACGTCTCGAGTGGCCTGATCCACCAGATCGTCTTCGGAGTGCCGCTCGGGTCGTCGTTCAGGCATAGCGATGCCTTCCGGACGATCTTCGCGGCCGACGAGGTGCTGCACGTACTGCGCGGTGCGATGGTCCTGGCGAATCCGGCGACCGGTGAAGCGCACCGCGTCGGCACCGGAGAGTCGGTGTTCTTCAGCCGCGACACCTGGCATCACGCTCATGCGGTCGGCACGGAGCCGCTGCGCGTGCTCGAGATCTTCGCTCCTCCTCCAGCGACAGGCTCATCGGGTTCGTACGCCCGAACCAAGGATCTGCTCACGGACGTGCGGCTCGGCGATGACGAGTTGTTGGGACGATTCACCCCGACCAATGTGCACGTGACCGCTCCTGACAGCATGCGCGTGATCCGGGCAGCCGACCGCCGCTGGCGCCTCGAACCCGGACGTCCGGGGCCAGTTCCGCTCGGCCTGCTGGCGAGCACCGGCCATCTGACCGTCGCCCACGCTGAGCTCTATGCCGGGCAGTTCGGCGACTGGCGAACCCGCGGCGGCGACGAGAGCGGCTACGTGCTGGAAGGCGTCCTTGGAGTAAGGATCGGGTCCGGCGGCGGCCGGGAGTTCCTGGAGCTCTACCCAGGCGACGGCTGGTACGTGCCGGAAGGGATACCGCACAGTTACTTCGCGCCTGAGGGTCCAGCCAGCTTCATCTTCGGAGTCGCGCCGCGCTTTCTTGCCGAGCCGGCCGGCCCTCCCGCCCCTGCAAGCAAGTGAGGTCAGCATGAATGCAACCGTGAACCGCCCAGATAGCGGGCTGCCGGCCCTGGCCAGCATCGACATCGACAGGCGGGCAGTGCTGAAAAGCCTGGCCGCCGCCGGGGCTCTGGCCGTCCCCGGGCTTGGCCTTGCCGCCTGCGGCGGATCCACCGCGCCTAAGCCGCAAAGCACCGCTGCCCAGATCAAGAAGGGCGGAACGCTGCGGGTCGCGCTGAACGGCGGTTCGAGTTCCGACACCCTGGACTGCCAGTCCGCAATCACGACGGTCGACTTCGCGCGAATCTTCCAGTTGAACGAACCGCTGATCGGGTTCGGGCCTGACGCGCTTCTCGTTCCGATCCTGGCGGAGGAGGTCACGCCATCGAAGGATGCGACAAGCTGGGTCGTCCGAGTACGAAACGGGGTCACCTTCCATGACGGGAAGCCCCTTACCGCTGACGACGTGATCTACAGCCTGAAGCGTGTCGTCAACCCCAAGGCACCTCTTCCCGGTGCCGCGCCCATCTCCGCGGTCGACGCCGCTGGCATGAAGAAGCTCGACTCACGCACGGTGAGAATCCCCTGTCACACACCATTCGCGATTCTCGATCAGACGCTGGCGAACTATTACTACAACATTGTCCCTGTCGGTTACGACCCCAAGGCGCCTGTCGGCACCGGACCGTTCAAGTTCGTCAGCTTCACGCCGGGTCAGGAAAGCGTCTTCGAACGCTACGCCAACTATTGGCGACACGGCCAGCCTTACCTCGACAAGGTCGTGATAACTAATTTCGCAGACGAGACCAGCCAGCTGAACGCGCTGACGTCCAACCAGGCCGACATGGTCAATCAGCTGTCCTCCGCGGGCGGCCGGACCTTGGAGGCTTCAGGCGCGAACGTCGTCATATCCAAAGGCGGCGGATGGGTGCCGTTCACGATGAGGGTGGACGTCCCGCCCTTCAACGACGTCCGCGTTCGCCAGGCGATGCGGCTGCTCGTCGACCGCCCGCAAATGCTCGATGCCGTATTCGGCGGTCACGGCACCGTTGCTAACGATGTGTGCTCTCGCTTCGACCCTTCCTATGACACCAGCCTTCCCCAGCGGCACTACGATCCGGCTCACGCGCGAGCCCTGCTCAAGGCGGCCGGACATGAGAACCTGCACGTCCAGCTCGTGTCATCGCCCATCGCTCAAGGCGCATCAGGGAGCGCGCAGGCCTTCGTTCAGCAGGCGAAGGCTGGCGGTGTCACGGTCAACCTGCGCCAGGTCAATGTGACCCAGTTCTACGGGCCGCAGTACCTGAAGTGGGTATTCGCGCAGGACTTCTCCTTCTATCAGTACTATCTGCCATCCGTCGCCCAGTTCTTCGTGCCTTCGGGACCTTACAATGAGTGCCATTTCAATAATCCGCACTACACATCCATGTTCAACCAGGCGCTGAAGATCGTCGACCAGGCGAAACGCGTCCCGATCGTTCACGAAATGCAGCAGATCGATTATTCCGAAGGTGGTTACATCATCCCGTTCTTCCCGCCGGTGATTGACGGCGTCGCCACCGACGTGCATGGCGTGAGTGCGACAAAGACCGGTGCGCCACTGAACAACTACGACTGGAGGACGGTCTGGATCGGGTAGCGGACAGGCCGCCCGCGTCGCGGGTCGCCGTAGGCCTGATTGGCGGTGGCAGCGCCGCGCGCGCTTACCTGCGCACGCTGGACTCGCTCGTCGCAGCCGGCGTCGCCGCAGCCGGACCAGTCTGCGTGCGGCGGCCCGAGGCGTGGGAGCAGTTTCTCCGCGCGCGGCCCGGCGCGCACCTGGTCACCGATGCCGCAGAGGTGCTCGACGCCGACGTTGACCTCGTCGTCATCACCACGCCGCCGGACAGCCACGCCGAACTGACACGCCGCGCCCTTGAGCGCGGCAAGCACGTCGTGGTCGAGAAGCCGCTGACATTCGACACCGAGATTGCGCGCCGTTTGGCGGACTCGGCTCGCGCTCGTGACAAGTTCCTGATCGTGGCGCCGTTCGTACAGATGTCGCCGGCCATGCGGCTCTTGTGGACATTGGTCGCCGACGGCGTCGCAGGGCAGGTCCACTCGGCCAGGGCCATGTATGGCAACGCGGGTTCAACCTGGGCCACGTGGTACCACACCAGCCAGGTCGGCCCCCTCGGTGATCTCGCCATTTACAACATCAAGACGCTCACCGCCCTGCTGGGCCCCGTGGCCGAAGTGCGCGTGCTGCAGCACACCTCCGAGATCCGCCGCGAGGTCGGCGGCACGCGGCTGACCGACATCGACCCTGACGTCAGCCACCTCATGGTCCGGCACCGAAGCGGCGCCTTGTCCACGATCTTGGCGAGCCACGCAGTCTTGGCATACCGAAGGACCGCTGTGGAGTTGTACGGATCTGAGGGAACCGCCAACCTGCTCGGCGATGACTGGGATCCGGTTGGCATCGAGGTCTTCCGCGCTGACTGGGGTCATTGGCGCAGCTACGCGAGCCCGGATCGAACGTGGAACTGGACGGACGGCCTCCGAGAGGCCGTGCTGGCGCTAGCCAAGGGAGGCTCGCCCGCCGTCGACCTCGAACACGACATCCACGTCGTCGATGTCCTCGGTGCTGCCCTCCGATCGGCGGCAGATGACGGTCGGCCAGTGCCGGTCTCCACCGAGTTCGGCCCCCTGGACCTCACCTACGACGTCGACCCGGCCGCTGCGGTGATTCACGACCACACTCGCCCCTGGGCGGAGCAATAAGCTGTCCGCCCATGAGCCGTGCTAAGAACGGGCGCATATCCGTCGGCGTTGACATCGGCGGTACGAAGACTGCTGTGCTCGCCGTAGCGCTACCGGAAGTCCGCGTCCTCTTTCGTACAACCTTTCCGACGCAGGCGAAGCTCGGGGCCGTCAACCTTCGCCGCCAGCTTGTGATGACACTCGGCCGCCTGCGGTCTCAGCTCTACCTGGACGAGCGCCCTCCTGTTGGCGTCAGCGTGCCGGAACTTGTTGATCTTGAAGGACTGGTTGTTACCGACGTCGTCGTACCCGGCCTTACCGGTGACCTCAAGGAGTGGGGCGACGTAGGTGTCGTGCAGGTTGAGTCGGACGTCAGGGCCGCCGCGCATGCGGAGGCCAGTGCCGGCGCGGGCCGAGTATTCCCATCGTTTGCCTACGTATCGATCGGAACCGGAATCAGCTCCGCGTTCGTTTGGGGCGGTTCCGTATGGCCAGGCGCGCACGGCGCGGCAATCCTCGTGGGCAGCGGACCCTTCGGTCCGCAACTGCGCTCAGACGGCCGTCCGTATTCTCTTGAGGAGGTGGCGTCAGGACCGGCCATGGCGGCGGCGTACCGCGCTGTGGGGGGCAACGCCGAGAGTGCGCAAGAGGTCCTCGATCAGTACGCCTATGACCCGCTTGCGGCAAAGGTCGTCGCCCGAGCCGGGTCCGCCGCCGGCCAGGGTGTCGCGCTTCTCGTCAACGTGCTGGACCCGCATGCTGTCATCGTCGGCGGCGGCCTCGGCTGCGTCGACGGGCCTTACTGGCAAGTCCTCGAGGCCGCGGCCCGCACGCACACCTGGGCCGACGCGGCTCGCCGTATCCCGTTGATGCGCTCCAGTCTCGGCCCGGATGCCGCCGCGATAGGCGCGGCGCTTGTAGCGTCGCGTACTCAGTTACTTGTGAGTCGGCGCGCTCATGTCATTGCGGTGGCCGGTTTCTGCATCTACGGGTTCGCGGCCGGTTCGCCCAGCACTTTGGGCTACGTGTCGTCCGTGATGGTCATCGGCACGGCCGTCGTGTGGCTGCGCCGCGCCGCGCTTCCGGCCCTCCTGGCCGCCGGTCTGGCGATCGCCGCTGTAGCGACCCTGGCCGGCGGGCTCATTGGCCGCGAGCATCTTCAGATACACCTGGGGCACCCAGTGTACGGGATCAGCGAACGGGTCCTCCTGGCCCTGGGCATGTGCTGGATCTCCGCGCTCGCCGCAAGAGCGCTAAGCGCAACGAGGCCGGATGCCGGCGCCCGATTCCTAATGATGAACGGTGTTGAAACGGATGTGTCTAACCGGCCATCCAGATGAGCGTCGTGACCTTGGCCCTGATCGCCCTGGCCGCCCGCCAGTACCGCAGCCGCATCATGCGGTGCCGGTCGGGACCGAACACGAACACCCCAGGGTCCTGCTCCGCGACCGTTTCCAGCAACGCCGGGATCGGATGCAAGCTCTTCACTCTGAGCCTCGTCACGTCGACCCCGAGCGAGCGGGCGCGCCGCACGGGCTCGGCGAGAGACTCGGCCATCTCTGGCGGATAGGGAAGGTCCTCATAGCCCATCATGGTCGACAGTGGCAGCGCCGGTCGCTCGACGATGTTGGCAACTATCAGCCGTTCGCCCAGTTCCACCGCCGAGTCAACAGCGAAGATCACGGCTTCGTGATCGAACGGCACGTCGAGGGTGGCAAGCAATACCGGGCGCCCGGGGGAACGACGCATGTTGGCGCGCGGAGCCCGTTGCCGGTGCAAGACAGCCATGTCAGCTCACTCGGGCCGAAGCTTCCACTTGCGCAGGTTCCTGGCTTGCTCACGGACCCGGCGGCGCCACCGCGGCATATAGAAGATGAACCAGAAGCCCAGGACCAGCGGCAGCAGCATGAGGATGCGGATGCCCAGGAACGGGATCAGTGCAGCGATCGGCAAGACCAGGCATAGGGCCATCGGCCATGACATTGAGCCGCAGCCTGCGCATGGCCCGCATGATCCCCCAGTACTCGTCTTCCGGGATCTGGGTGGTGTTCCAGGAACGGCGGCACTTACGGCAGACCCAGCGCTCGCCGTACGCGACGTAGCCGACCTCGCCGCAATCGCAGCGAACGGTGATCTGGGCGCCGCGCATGCTCGCATCCTAGGTGCTGGCCACCGCCGTGAACAGGCCAGGCCGTTGCGCGGGCAAGCGTAAAGAAAATGTTGCTAATCCGTGACACATATAGACACCAGTGAGCCAGCCGTGCTAAACAACGTTCACCTGGGGTAAACGGAGGTGCCCAGATGGCAGAGGCAACGGCTTTTATTGAAGAGCGGCAGTTGCTGAAATCGCTCCGCTGGTGGGACGGGTTCGTCATAGCCCTGTGCAACCCTGGCTTCCTGGTCGCGTCCCTCGGCTTCTCGATGGGGGCGCTCGGCACCTGGGGCGCGGTCTTCCTTGTGGGCCGTCTCCGCCGCGGTCGGCATGCTGCAAAGCTGGATCTACGCCGAGAGCGCTTCGATGTTCCCCGACAAGCCGGGCGGCATCTCGCTCTACGCGCATGAGGGCTGGCGCGGGCGGTTCTCCCTGGTCGGCCCGATCGGCGCGTTCGGCTACTGGATCGGCTGGTCGGTCGTGCTCTCGATCTTTGGCAAGATCATTGGCGACCTCATCGATGGCCAAGTGGTTCCCGGGCTCGACCTGGACGATCTCCGACGGGCCCGTGCAGCTGGGACTGCCGCACTTCATCGCTATCGGCTGCATCATCGTCGTCTGGCTGCTCAACATCTTCGGTATTCGCCCGGCGGTATGGATCTCTTACATCACCGGTGCCGGGCTGATGATCCCGCTGGGGATCGTCATCATCGGCTCGTATTTCTCGGGCAGTTGGCACGGCTCGAACATGACGTGGGCTCTGCACGGCTTCACCGGCTTCCAGACCGCGATGGTGTTCTTGTTCCTGTTCGGCTGGTCGGCTTACGCCGCCGAGGTGTGCGCGACGTTCGCGCCTGAGTACCACGACACAAGGCGGGACACGACGATCGCGCTGCGCTCCGCGGCGACCTTCACGCTGCTGGTGTACTTGCTCTTCCCGCTCGGGCTGGGCGGCGTGACCGGCGCGCCGAGCGCGGCCACGGCGGAGGGCGAGTTCTACGTCCCCGCGTTCGACAAGATCGTCGGCAGCGGCGTCGGCAGCATCATGCTTGTGCTGCTGATCGGCAGCCTGTTCCTGTCGATGATCTCCTCGACGGCCGACGGGTCACGCGCGCTGTACGGCATCGCCCGCGACGACATGACGATCAAGCAGCTGCATCACCTGAACCGGTTCCACGTCCCGGCCCGCGCGATGACCGTGGACCTGGCCGTCAACGTGCTGCTCGTGCTGTTCATCTCCAGCAACCTGGCGATCCTGTACATGAGCAACATCGGCTACATGCTGGCTCACGTCTTCGCCCTGAGCGGCTTCCTGCTGCTGCGCAGGGACCGGCCGAACTGGCCGCGCCCGATCAAGGTGGGGCCGGTCTGGGTAGGCATCGCAGCCGTGCTCTGCGTCTTCAACGCCGTCCTGGTGGGCTTCGGAATCGCTAACCCGACGCTGACCGGGTACGGGACGACGACCGACATGTTCATCGGCGTCGGCGTGCTGGTCGGATCGGTGCTGCTCTTCTTCTACCGGCGGATCGTGCAGGACAAGCAGCGCGTGACGTTCCGCGAGGAAGTGCCGACAGAGCCGTCGGCCGAGCAGATGGCTCTCCTCACACAGGAGGCGGCGGTCGTCGTCGACTGAACGCGTGCCGTGTCCCTGGAGCTGCGCCTGCTTAGCTCCAGGGAAACGGCGAGTTGCTGGTCGGGTGCAGCTGCCCGGTGCGGTACCGGTCGAACCCGAAGGGCCTCAGCAGTTCCTGCTGCTCGCCGAGCAGCTCCCTGGCCGCCAGTGCCCCGACGCCGATCATCTTGTAGCCGTGATTGGAGTCTGCGATCACGTACGCGTTCTGATGAAACACGTCGAACACCGGGAAGCTGTCAGGGGTAAACGCGCCGATCCCGCCCGTCGGCTCACGCCGGTACAACGGCCGCTTGCCCTCGAAGCGCTTGTGGCAGGCTGCGAGAGCCGAGGTCCACATCGCTACGAAGTCGTCCCGCACCGTGTACTCGGGGCTCTCCGGGCCGTACGGGTCGACCGCGACCTCCGCGGCAGGCTTGGGAACAACGTAGGGCGACGTGCCGCCCTGCACCCCGCCGAAGTAGACATCGGGCTTGTAGTAGATCCCCCACATCTCGTCGGTGATCAGCTCACCGGTCAGGTCGTCATGCAGGGGCGCGTCGCTGTCGACGTGCAGGACCGGCGGCGCGGCTCCTGAGCTGTCGGTGAATTCGCCAGGGTCGACGGCCAGCGTCCCCTCTTGCAGCGCCCAGTACGTCCACATCGGCCGGTCCGTGGTCTCGGCCCCGTCCGGTGAGGTAACCGAGATCCGGTCCGGCAGGTCCAGCATCGCCCACAGGTCGCGGATCCACGGACCGGCCGCGATCACGAGCTGATCGCAGCCGACGGCACCCTGGTCGGTTTCAACCGAGGTCACGGCGCCGCCCTGGACCACGACGCCGGTCACGCGGACGCCGGTCGCGACCCGCACGCCCTCGGCGTCTGCCTTTCCTGCGAGACCGGCGAGCGAGCGCTTGTTATTCGCGTGCCCGCCCTTCTTCTCGTGCAAGATCGCGGTGATGCCCTCGGCCCGCCAGTCGTCGAACATGTTCTTCATGTAACGGCGGCAGTCGCCCGCGCCCTGGATGAGCACGGACGGGTACCCGATCGCCTGCTGCTCGGCGAAGATCTTCGCGACGTCCCCGCCCATCGCCTGCGGGGCGATCTGCATGTAGCCGACCGGACTAAAGCCGAACGCCTCGGCGTCGGCTTCCCAGACAGACACCGAGTGCGCCATCAGTTCGCGCATCGCCGGCTGGAAGTAGTTGTTCCGCACCACCCCGCACGCGATGCCTGACGCGCCAGCGCCCACCCCTTGCTTGTCGATCACGAGGATGTCCGCACCGCTGCCACGTCCCCGGGCCCGCAGCTCGCGGGCCAGGTGCCAGGCCGTCGACAATCCGTGAATGCCCGCGCCGACGATCACGTAGCGGCTGTGAGTGGGGAGCATGACCGCCGCCCTTCCGTGCGCCGAATTGCGCTCAAATTGCCGAGAAGGCAATAGTATTTCCATCTCTGGAGGTAAGCATAACGCCGTGGCCAGAACCGGACAACCTGCCACTCGTCACGTCGCCGCCGTACAGCGCGCGATTGCCATTCTTGATGCGCTCGCGGCGGCGAACTCCGAGCTGGGCACCAACGAGATCGCACGTCGCACCGGGATCAACGTGAGCAGCATCTCCCGGATCCTCGCGACGCTCGCGAGCGGCGGCCTGGTCGAGCACCTGCCGTCCACCGGACGTTACCGGCTCGGCATCGGCGTCATGCGGCTCGCCGCGACCGTGCACCAGCGACTGGACGTCCGCACGGTGGCACGGCCGCACCTGGAGGAAATCGCCGGGAAGACCCGCGAGACCGTGACGCTGTCGGTGCCCGGCGAGCACGAGGCGATCACGCTGGACTTCGTGCAGAGCCCGCTGTCGGTGCGCAGTGTCGCCGAGGTCGGCAGGATGAGCGCCGCGCACGCGACCGCCGTGGGCAAGGTATTCCTCGCGAACGGCGGAACCCTGCCCGGCGGTCAGCTCAAGCGGTTCACCGAGCGGACGATCGTGGACAGGGAAGCGCTAGCCGTGGAGGTCAGCAGGATCGCCGAGCGCGGCTGGGCACAGGCGGTGGGGGAGCGCGAGGACGATCTCAACGCGGTCGCGGCGCCCGTGCTCGACCCGGCGGGAAGCCTGGCCGCGATCATCGGCGTGCAAGGGCCCGCGGTCAGGTTCAGCCCGCGCGCGATGCGCAGCGCGGCGGAATGGCTAACAGAGCGAACCGCGCTGATCTCCGCTGCTCTCTAATCACGGGGCCGCTCTCTAAATCCCGGGACCGCTCTCCCAAAACTCGGCGGCTGGTCCCGAGAATTGCCGAGTTGGCAATGGCGTTTCAAAGAGAACTCTTCCATCTGACCCGCTCGCTCCTAGAATGGAAGCAGTTCCAGGCAATCCTGTTGCCCTTCAGGCAATTCCGGTGGAGGGGAAATGCCAGGACCATCTAGGCTCCGCGCCGGGCCGCTCGACAGCTGGGATTTCAGGCAGGCCGTCGGCGCCTTCACGACCGGCGTAACCGTGGTGACGACGGTCGACGCCTCAGGCCAGCGTTACGGCCTGACGGCGAATTCGTTCGCCTCGGTCTCACTCGATCCGCCGCTCGTGCTGTTCTGCGTCGACAACCGGGCACCGAGCCTGCAGGGCTTCATCACGAGCCAGCATTTCGCGATCAACGTCCTCGCGTCCGATCAGGAAGACATCGCCAAGGCCTTCGCCAGGCGGTCCGACGACAAGTTCGCCGGACTGAACTGGAGGGTAGGCATCTTCGGCGCGCCGCTGCTCGATCGCTGCATCGCGCACATCGAGTGCAGGTTCGAGCACTCGCTTCCGAGCGGCGACCACGCGATCGTCATCGGCAGGGTGCACAGGGTCAAGGCCTACGCTGGCGAGCCTCTGATCTTCCACCGCAGCCAGTTCGGCACCGTCGTCTCGGACCTGGCGACCGGCTGACGCGGTGCCGACGAGGCGCGGGCAACTTCAGGATCGCGGGCGGGTCTTGTCGGGGTCGTAGAACGGGAACCTGACCACGACCGCCGGAATCCGCTTGCGGTGGCCATCAAGCTTGCCGACATCAACCTCCGTGCCGAGCTCGGAGTACTCGACGGCCAAGCGGCACAAAGCGATGTTCTTGCGCAGGATGGGTGAGCGGGTGCCGCTTGTGATCACACCGACCTGCGAGCGCCCCACGTGAACGCAATCCCCGTGCGCGGCCGCCTCGTTGCCCGCCAGTTCGAGCCCGACCAAGGTGCGTTGCGGCGCGGACTTGCGCCGCTCGAGTGCCTGCCGCCCCACGAAGTCCTCTTCTTTACTTTTCAACGGGACCGTGAAGCCGATGCCGGCCTCGAACGGATCGGTCTGATCGCTGAACTCATACCCCGCAAAGATCAGTCCTGCCTCGATACGCAGGATGTCGAGAGCGTCAAGTCCCAGGGGGACGAGCCCGTGGGCAGAGCCGGCCGCCCACACCGCATCCCACAACGCGGGCCCGTCCTTCGGGTGGCACCACAGCTCGTAGCCGAGCTCCCCGGTGTATCCAGTCCTGGACACAATGATCGGCAGGCCGTCGGGCGGGCCCATCCGGCCGATGGCGAACCTGAACCAGCCAAGGTCGTCGAAGGCTGGCTGAGTGGGCGGCGTCCACACCAGCTCACGCAGCAGATCCCTAGACTTCGGGCCCTGCACGGCGATGTTATGCAGCTGATCGGTCGAGTGCTTGATCCAGACCTGGTCGAGGTTCAGGCGCTCGGCCAGGGAACGCAGCCAGGTCCCGTCGTACTCCTCGCCGCCCACGAACCTGAACCTGTCCTGGCCGAGCCGGAAGATCGTAGCGTCGTCCAGCATTGCGCCCGTGTCGTTGCACATCGCTGTGTACACAACCTGGCCGGTCGCGAGCTTGCGGATGTTGCGCGTAACCGCCGCCTGGAGCAGCGCCTCAGCGTCCGGGCCGACCACCTCGAACTTGCGCAGCGGCGACAGGTCCATGACTGCCGCGGCCTCGCGGCACCCCCAGTACTCCTCGATCGCGCCATGGCCGTCGAAGCTTGTCGGCAGCCAGTAGCCGCGGTACTCGGTCCGCTGCCTGGTCAGCTGCGACCAGCGCGGTTGGAACGAGGTCTCGCGGGTTAGCTTCGGCTCGCTATCCGGGGTAACGCGGTGTGCGATGGCCATCGAGAAGCTCCGCTCGGCCGGGTAGACGCGGACGTGGATGTCGGTCGGGTTCCAGGCATTGGCCGGGTCGATGTCATCCGGGCAGGCCGAAGACGCGCACACCAGATCGGTCATGGCACGCAGCAGAACGTAGTCGCCTGGCTGCGACCACGGCTCGTCGAAGAAAAGCTGATTGGCCTCGTTGAAGAACGTGTTGTAGAAGAAATTCAGCGCTGGCCAGCCGCGGCGTTCTGCGATTCCGTAGGGCCTGAGCTGCGCATTGAAATTGTCGGTGCAGTTCACGTGCCCCGGGTAACCCATATCTTCGTAATACTTCGCGTTGCACGCCAGAGCGAAGGTGTCGTGCCTCCCGACGGTGTCACGCACGACCTCGACCAGCGGGCGCATGTCCTGGTCATAGAACTTGCCGAACAATCCAGGCTGCGGGTAGGCATTACCGGTCAGGTTGCGCGTAGTAGTGGCGTCCAGCCCTCTTTCGGTTCCGTCGGCCAATAGGTGCGCATTGAAGGCAAGGAAGTCCGAGCATTGCCGGCCCTCGACGTCGATAACCTGGATGTACTGTCCTGCCTTTACCTCATAGGCAAGCGCGGTAGCCATGTCGACGCGCAGATCCAGCAGCGGGTCGGCCAGAGGCGGCGGCAGTTCCTCGGCCCGAGGCAGGCCGCCGCCAGCGCTCGCCGCCCTCCGCACCTCGATCAGCAGGTCCGAAGGCGGGTTGTGCTCGTCCACGTTCATCAGCCCACCGGGCGCCGCGACAACGCAGGTCACCGGCTGCTCAGCGACGAACGAGACACGGGTTCCGGCCGGTGACCACTCCCCGAACAGGCCCACCGCCCTGGCCGCCGCCGGATCGAGGCCCCGTGCTCCCAGCGCGCTCGCGACAGCCGAGCCCGTCAAGACGGCTCCCGGCGGGGCAGGCGGTCCGGCCAGCGCCCGAGGCGAGAAGCCGGCCTGGAAGGCCCGAGGCGAGAAGCCGGCCTGGAAGGCCCGCAAAACGCTGGCCGTCGTGTCCGCCGTTGCCCCGAGCGCCCTATAGTCCTCCCCGCTTTCGTCAAAGGCCGTCAGCTCGCCGCGCTGCCGGCCCTCGACATCGATGACGGTGAGCTCGTCGCCGGTCCCGATATGGAGAGCTGTCACGGCGCCAGGCCGCACGCGGTAGCGCTCAAGACCAGGATCGGCGGGCAACAGCCCAGGCAGCAGCACGCGCGGCCGTTGTGCCAGTATCAAGCCCGCGGTTGCGGGCTGTGCTGGCCCGGGGGACGACCCCCCAGACCCCCCGTTTTGGGCGGCGACGGTCACCTGGACTACCTCCCGATGGGCTCCTTTGCCTCGTCCTCTGACGCCTGGGCCAGGAGCTTCTCCGCCAGGGCCCGCTTGCCTTTCGCGTCGAGCTTCTTGGTCTCATTCGCGATGGCGCGCTCATTGACCGTCTGGTTCCAGTAGTCGAGCACGTCGAAGCCGAGCAGCGCGGACTTGCCCACGAACTGGCGCAGTACCTCATTGGTCGGGCCCATCACCCAGCCGGCCTTGCCGTCCCGCAGGTACCGCTCAAGTTCCATGTCCCGCTTGTACCCAGAGCCGCCGCATGCGTGCAGCATCTTGTCCACGACGTGCGCGACGTTCTTGGCGGCCGCGAACTTGATCTGCCAGGCCCAGTGCAGGAATTCGGCCCGCGCGGTCGTGCCTGGCTGCAGGACCCGCCGGTTGTTGTCGGTCGCCTTGTCGAACGCCTCGGCGATCGAGAGCGCGAAGACGCGGCATCCGTTGGTGTCGATGATCGCTTCGCCGACGTAGTCCTGGATCGTCGGGTAGTCGCAGACCCGCAGGCCAACGTCCACGTGCTTCTTGCGGGTGGTGTGGCGCTTGGCGATGTCGAGCGCGCCCATCGATATCCCGTTCCACACCGAGGAAGAGCCGAGCAGGAACCACGGGTCGACCGACTCGTCGTTTGACTCGGCACCGTCGCCTACCGGGCCAACGATCTGCTCGGCGGGGATGAGCCCTGACACGTCCAGGCCGCCGGACTGATTGCCACGCAAGCCAAGGGCGTCCCACAGCGCCGGCTGCGCGTGCGCGTCCTCGGCGTCCACCACGAACACGGACAGGTCGTCATACCCCTTGAATTCGGGGCTCGTGGTCTGCACGACATAAAAGTCGGCGAACCCGGCTGACGTGGTCCAGGACGCCTTCTTGCGCACCTTGAAGCCGCCGTTTACCCGCTCGGCTCCTGACGAGATCGGGTACCAGAAATGGCTGCCGGTCTCCGGGTCAGAGTAGGAAAGCGTGCCGATCTTGCCGGAATTCAACGGCCTGATGTACTTGTCCACCAGTGCGGGCGTCGCCCTGAGCATGATGGCGTTCACCGCGCCGAGGTGCATGACGTAGCACATCGCCGTTGAGGCGCAGCCGTACCTGGCGATCGTCTCGCACACCATGGAATACGCGACGTGGTTTTCGCCCAGGCCGCCGTATTCCTCTGGAACGGTCAGCGCGAGGAAGCCATGCTCGCCGAGCAATTCGAGATTCCGGCGCGGGAACTTGAGCTCGTCGTCCGATCGTTTGGCATTCTCGCGCATTTCCCGCTGGCAAAGATCAATCAGCGTCGCACGCAATTCCTTGTGCCGGTCGGTCAGCTTGAAGTCCGGGTCCCATTCATAGCCAAGTCCCCAGAACGGCTCAGGTCCCCACATCTTCTCCTGGCTCACAGCTGACCCCTTTGCTCCGCATGTACCCATCAGAGTGGACAATGTTTACTTGTACTACACATTGCCGAGAGTATCCCCTAGGCCTGCGGCGAGGGAAGGGGATCCGCGGCGTTCGGCGTTATGACAAGCCCACGATTTCGCCCTCGTCGTCCAGATCGATCCGCGCGGCGGCGGGCTGTGCCGACAAGCCTGGCATGGTCCGCATGTCACCGCAGATCGGATACACGAAGCCGGCTCCCGCCGATGCCCGCACCTCGCGCACCGGCAGCGTCCACCCGGTGGGAGCGCCCTTGAGCGCCGGGTCGGACGAGATCGACAGGTGCGTCTTCGCGATGCACACGGGCAGGCGGCCGAATCCAGCAGCCTCGTACGTGTCGATCTGCTTGGTGGCGACCGCGGTGTAGCTGACGCCGTCGGCCCCGTACACCCGGCGCGCCACGGTCTCGATCTTGTCTCGCAGGCTCGCGTCGCTGTCGTACAAGAACCGGAAGTCGCTGGGCTCCTCGGCGGCCTCGGCCACCGCCTCCGCGAGCTCGACAGCACCCCTGCCGCCGTCGGCGAAGTGCGTGCAGACCGCCGATCTCGCGCCCATCTGCTCGGCGACCTCGCGGATCGCCCGGTGCTCGGATGGATGGTCGGTCGGGAACGCGTTGATGGCGACGACGGGCGAGACCCCGTGGATCCTGACGTTCTCGATTTGCTTGCGCAGGTTCGCGGCTCCCGCCAGCACGTCGTCGGGATTCTCGGTCAGCAGGTCCTCGGGGAGCGGCCTTCCCGCGATGATCTTGTACTTGCCCGAGTGCGCCTTCAGCGCCCGTACCGTTGCCACCACGACGGCCGCGTCCGGTGTGAGACCCGAGGCACGGCACTTGATGTTGAAGAACCGCTCGGCGCCCATGTCCGCGCCGAATCCGGCCTCGGTGATCAGGTAGTCGCCGGCGTGGATGCCGATCAGGTCGGCGACCACCGACGAGTTTCCCGTGGCGATGTTGCCGAACGGCCCAGTGTGGACGAGCACGGGCGTGTTCTCGAGGGTCTGCAGCAGGTTCGGCTTGATGGCATCGCGCAGGATCACGGCCATCGAGCCCGCGGCACTCAGCTGTTCCGCGGTGACCGGCTCGCCGCCCACGGTGTAGCCGACAACGATCCGGCCAAGCCTCTCCCTGAGGTCCTCAAGCGAGGTGCTGAGCGCGAGGGTCGCCATGACCTCAGAGGCGGCGGTGATGTCGAAGCCAGTCTGCCGCGGCACTCCGTCAAGCCGGGAACCCAGCCCGATCACGATGTTGCGCAGCGCGCGGTCGTTGACGTCGAGCACCCGGCGCCAGGTGATGTTGTGCGCATCGAGGCCAAGCTGGTTGCCCTGGAACAGGTGGTTGTCCACCATCGCGGACAGCATGTTGTGCGCGGCGGTGACCGCGTGCATGTCGCCGGTCAGGTGCAGGTTAAGCACCTCCATCGGCACCACCTGGCTGTAGCCGCCGCCGGCCGCGCCGCCTTTGATCCCGAATGTCGGCCCCATCGACGGCTGCCGGATGGTGACAACGGCTCGCTTGCCGATGTGCTTGAAGCCCTGGCCGAGGCCAACGGTCGTGGTGGTCTTCCCCTCCCCGAGCGGGGTCGGGGTGATCGCGGTCACGACCACGTACTTGGCGGCCGGCGCGTCGGCAAGCTCTTCGATGGCGGCCAGCTTGATCTTCATGACGCTCTCGCCGTACGGCTCGAGCAGATTCTGGCCGATGCCAATCTCGCTGGCGATGTCATCCAGCGGCTTCAGCATCGCCTGGCGCGCGATCTCCAGATCACTCGGGAATGGCATGTCGGACTCCTCAGATCCCCGGGGTTGTAAAGCCGTCGATCTCGATCCCCAGATCGCGGCCGGCTGTCAGCAGTGCGTCAAAGAGGTACTGGCCGGATGACCGCTCGCAGTGCAGCAGATAGGAGCGCGCGCCCGCGACGTCGTCCCTGACCACATCCGTGGCCAGCGCCGCGACCGACGACCGGAAAGCCGCGCCGTCTGGCGTCGCCATCTCGGACAGGTCGATGCCGCACAAGCCGGACAGGACATCGGCCGCCCTTGCGCCCGTCAGGCGGATGAGCGCGCGGCCGTGGGTGAGGTCGGTCGCGCTCGCGTAGTCGCCTGGCGCACGGGCCTGTCAGGTCTGCGAGCCCCGCGGCAATCTCCGCGGCCACGACCGGGCGGACCGATCAGCAGCCACTCGCCAGGACCGGAACCCACGACCAGGACGCCGGACGCGTTCCTGCGCGCCCGGCCGAACGGCACTCCGAGCTCCGCGGCGACCTGGCCGGCGTGCGGCGCCTTGAGCTGGACCTTGGTCAGCGGGGTGCAGTCGGTCAGCGTCAGCGGGGTGCAGTCGGTCAGCGTCAGCGCCCGGGTCGCGCGGCGCCCGCTCACCTCCCAGCCGGCCAGAACGGTCAGCGGCTCGGGCGGCCGGATCGGGACTGCGCGCCAGCGGCGTCAGACACGCATCCGCCCTCCGTCCGGGTCGACGTGCGCCAGCTGCGGCATGACCTTCGCGGTGATCATGCGCCCGCTCGGCAGGCGGACCGTGACCTGTGTACCAGGCGCCGCGAGCCCGGCATCGACCTGGGCCAGGCAGACCGACCGGCCCGAGCGTCGGCGACATCCTGCTTGAGGTTATCCGGCCGGCGATGTGGCTGCCCTCGACGATCAGGCTCGCCTCGTCAGGAACGATCGCACCGTCCGCTGGCTGGAGCGCCACCAGCTGCGGGTCTCGATCTCCTTCGTCGTGCTGCCAGGCGAGCTCCGGCTTGCCGGCGAAGTCATCCTTGTCGAGCTTGATGGCCCAGTCCAGGCCGGCGCTGAAGCCCTTGGTGAGCCCGTCGGTGTCCTGGGCGACAATGAGGTGGCCCTTCTCCAGCCGCAGGATCCGCTGTGCCTCCACGCCGAACGCCGCAGCCCCGAGGTCGGCACCGCGCTCGAGCAGCGTCTCCCACACGTGCAGACCGTAGCTGGCCGGAACGTGCAGCTCGTAGCTGAGCTCACCGGTGAAGCCGATCCGCCAGAGGACGCAGTCGTCGACCCCGGCGACCCGGCCGGTCCGCACGTTCATGTACCCGAACGCGTCGTTTGCCAGGTCCACGCCCTCGGTGACCCGCTCGATGAGGGTGCGCGCGTGCGGCCCTGCCACGTTCATGCTGGCGTAAGCGGTCGTCACGGGAGTCACGTGCACGACCCAGTCCGGATGCTCGGTCTGCAGCCAGTTCTCCAGCCACTCCCAGATCGTGGCTGCGCCCGACGATGTGGTGCTCATCAGGTAGTGGTCCTCGCCGAGCCTGCCGGTGACGCCGTCGTCGAGCACGACACCGTCGTCCGCGCACATGACCCCGTAGCGGACCCTGCCGACCTCCAGCTTGGACCACTTGTTGACGTACACCAGGTTGAGCAGCCTGGCGACGTCGGGCCCGCGCAGGTCGAGCTTGCCGATCGGGGTGACATCGATGATGCCGACACGCTCACGCACATTGCGTGCCTCGGCAGGCGGGTCGCCGTAGTGATCGGGCCTGATCCAGGCGCCGGCCAGCAGCGGGACCGCGCCGTGCGCCTGGTGCCACGGCTGCATCGGCGAGTAGCGCACAGGCTCGAAGGCCGGCCCGGCGAGCGCACCGAGGGTGACAGGCACGTACGGCGGCCGCCAGGTGGTGGTGCCGGTCTCGGCGATCGACGTTCCCGTCGCAGCCGCCACGACGGCGGCGGCGTTGACCGTCTCGAGCTTGCCCTGCAGCGGGCCCATGGTGGCGGTCGTGAAACGCTTCGCCAGCTCGGCCGAGTCGAACCCCTCGGCGACGGCGGCACGCAGGTCCTTGGCGGTCACGTCCTCGCTGAAGTCCACGAAGCCATTCGTCTGGCCGACGAACAGCTCGGGATGCGCGTCCACTGGCAGGGCAGGGAAGGCGGCTGCCACGCCATCGCCTGGACGCTCTTCTGCGGTCCGCCGTTTTCCTGGTCATAGCCCGGCATGGCCCGCAGCCACGCCTGGCCGATGCTCCGCGCCCGCCTGGCCGCCTCCGCGCCCACCGCCGCCGCGTGGCCGGTCAGCTCGTCCAGCGTGCCGTCGCCCGCGATCCCGCCCGTGACCAGGACGTCGTGCGGCAGCCGGGAGATGTCAGGGAAGAAGCGAGCTGCCCGCGGTTCGTAGACCGGCCGGTCACCAGCCATGTTGAGCAGCGAGGTTGGCGCCGTCCACCCGGCCGCGACGACAAGCAGGTCGCAGGCGATCTGGCTGCCGTCGGCAACGCGGACCGACCGCAGGCCCGTCCGCCCGCTCGCGGCGACGACATCCCCGCCCAGCCTCGCGTCCTCGACCCTGCTGCACCTGGACGCCGGCCCGTTTCAGGTCGGCGACCGCGGCGTCCCCTTCGGGATTGGCGGACAGCACGACCGCGCGCTCACCCGGCTTGACCGCGTAGAGATTGATGAGCCGCCGCACCGCAGTCGAGAGCATCACGCCAGGCAGGTCGTTGCCGGCGAACACGTAGGGCCGCTCGATCAGGCCCGGCGCGACAACGAGCGTCTTGGCCCGCGCCTTGACCAGCCGCTCGGCCTCGCCGCCGCCCAGCTCAGCCCGGCGTTCGAGCACGCCGACCCAGTTGCCGTCGTACCTGCCGAGCACGACGGCGTCGGTCAGCACCTCGATGCCGGGCTCGGCGGCGACCTGGCCGGCCAGGTCGGCCAGCGCCGCCAGGTCAGCCTCGTTCCCCCAGCGCAAATGGCCGCCGAGCTGGCGTTCCTCCTCGACCAGCAGGACGCTGGCGCCGGCCCGGGCGGCTGCCAGGGCCGCGGCCATCCCGGCCGGCCCGCCGCCGGCGACGAGCACGTCAGGATGGACGTTGCGCTTGGCCGGACGGGCCGTCGGCGTCTCGGGCGACACCCGCCCGCCATTCACGAAGCGGCGCAGTACCCCCTCATAGGCAGGCCAGAGCAACCGCGGTCGCATGAACGTCTTGTAATAGAAACCAGCTGTGAGCACCGGAGCGGCGAGCTGATTCACCGCCTTGACGTCAAAGCGCAGCGACGGCCACGTGTTCTGCGAGGTCACCGCCATGCCGGGCGATATCAGCCTGTGCGCGGCCCTGACGTTGGGCTCGTCTCCGACCTGGACCATGCAGCCGGGATCGTGGAACGACGCGGTCAGCACGCCCCTGGCGCGGTGATATTTCAGGCTCCGCGAGAACACGCGCTCCCCGGCGGCCGCGAGCGCGGACACGATCGTGTCGCCCGCGAAGCCCGTGACCGGCCGCCCGTTCCAGCTGAATTCCACCGTCGTGGTGCGGTCGATCAGCTCGCCCGGCTGCGGGCCAAGGCGCATGGGACCGCCTGCCTGCCCGTTCATAGCTGGTCGTGTCATGGCTGGTCGTGTCATGGTTGGCGGGCCTCGTTGGTCTCGGTGTGCCGCTCGACCTTGATGAACCGCCGGCAGCCCATCCGGTGATACCAGGTCTCGTGCACCCAGCCGAGGGCATTGGTCCGCAGGTACAGGTAACCCCGCCACTCCGCGGGCGTCGCCACGGCCGGGTCTGGCCGGGTCACGGACTCGCCGACGTGGCTGAACTCGGACGCGTCCCGCGGCCCGCACCACGGGCAGGGCAGAAGAATCATCGGGAGCCTCTCCTGACTCAGTGGCCGACGGCGGCCGCGCCTTTCTCGCCGACCAGCGCGCCGGCCGTGAACCTGTCAAGGCTGAATGCGGCAATGATCTCCGGAGTCTGGCCGGACGCGATGCACTCGGCCATCGCCTCGCCCGACACCGGCCCAGCCTTGAACCCGTAGGTGCCCCAGCCCACGTCGACGAGAAAGCCGTCCACCTGGGTCATTCCCATCACCGGCGAGAAGTCGGGCGTCATGTCGCACAGTCCCGCCCACTGCCGCAGCACCCGCAGCTTGGACAGGGCAGGCATCAGCTCGAGCACATGTCCGGCGAGGCCCTCGATGAATTCCAGCGACCCGCGCATGGCATAAGAGGTGAAAGGATCAACGCTGGCGCCGAAGACCAGCTCGCCGCGGTCGGTTTGGCTGATGTAGACATGCAGCGAACCGGACACGATGACGGTCGCCAGGAACGGCTTGACCGGCTCGGTGACGGCGGCCTGCAGCGGGTAGGTGGTGATCGGAAGCCGCACTCCGGCCATGTCCGCGATGAGCGTGGCCCAGCCGGCGGTCGCGTTGAGCACGGTCCCGGTGGCGATGTCGCCCTGCGACGTCCTGACCCCGCGCACCCGGGGGTCAGCCCCCGGTCACGTCGATCCCGGTGACCTCCGTGTGCTGGTGGATGTGCACGCCCCTGGCGGCCGCGCCGCGCGCATAGCCCCAGACCACGGCGTCGTGCCTGATGATGCCGCCTGGCGGGTGGTACAGCGCGCCGAGGATCGGGTACCTGGCCTCGTCGCTGACGTCGAGGAACGGCGCCAGGCGCTTGATCTCGGCGGGCCCGATGACCTCGGAATCGACGCCCTCGATCTTGTTCACCTCGGCCCGCCAGCGCATGGTCCGCAGCGACGAGTCGTTGTGCGCGAGCGTCAGGTGCCCGCGCTGGGAGAACATCACGTTGTAGTCGAGGTCGGTCGCGAGGCGCTGGTACAGCTGAACCGAGCGGTCGTAGAACCTGACGCCCTCTGGCGTCAGGTAGTTCGATCGCAGGATCGCGGTGTTCCGCCCTGATCCGCCGGCCCCGATGTAGCCCTTGTCAAGCACGGCCACGTCGGTGATGCCGTGGTTGGCGGCCAGGTAGTACGCGGCAGCCAGGCCGTGCACGCCGCCGCCGACGATAACCACGTCGTAGCTGGGCTTGATCGCGTGCGGGCGCCAGGCCGGCGGCCAGTCCTGATGGCGCAGCCCGCGGCGGAGCAGGCCGGCGGCCGAGTACTTGGCCGGGTAGGCGACGCCGCGGCTGCGCTGACGACCGTTCGCGTGTGGCAGCACGGTTCATCGCCTTCCGCGGGCTCGGGGACGGGAGGCAGCGCGATTGTCTGCGCCGTTCAGGTTACGCCAGGGATGAAACGGTGTCCACTTAGAGGAAACGGAACGCACCTGCGACTCTTAGCTGGCAGGCTGGATCGACTTGACCGATAGGAACTGAATCGGCAGCTCGATCAGCGTACACGGGCCATGCGGCACTTCCCCGACGAACTGCATGGCGTCGCCGGGCTCAAGCAGGTACCTGGACGACCCGCACAGATATTCGAGGCGGCCGGCGATCATGTAGATCAGCTCGGTGCCTGGGTGCTGGTAGAGCGGGAACGCCTCGGCTCGCTCGGTGAGGGTGACCAGGAGGGTTTCCAGCGAGTTGTGCGGCGCCCGCATCGTGCCAAGCAGCTGGTATCGATGCCCCGGCCCCGATCCCTTGTGCTCGATGTCCAGGCCACGGCCCGCCTTGACATGCAGGACGTCCTGTTCCTCGTTCAGGCCGCGGAAGAAGGCGGTGACCGGAACTTTCAGCGCTTCTGACAGGCGAGCGAGGGTGGCCAGGCTCGGCGAAGCCTGCGCGTTCTCGATCTTCGAGAGCATGCCCTTGGACAGGCTGGTGAGCTCGGCGAGCTGCCCGACCGTCAGCCCGAGCTGGAGCCTGAACTCCCTGACGCGTTCGGCGATGACCGCGCTGAGAGCGATCTCGAGAGTCGCATGTGAGACAGCGGCATTCTGCTGCGGCCCGCTGTCGTCGCGCTGGCGTCAGATCCATTAGCTGCGTCATCGCAGCCCTTCCTTCCCCCCGTCGGGCCACACCGCCGGCAGGACCGGGTATGAAGGCCTGCCATGCGGCCTGCGTACTGGTCATGCCATCAGATCCAAGCGAACCAACGGCTTGTATCGTGTCATGATACAGGGTTTACTGTCCGTGAATCGCGAGCTAGCTCCGGCGCCCGATAAGGCTACCCAGGGAGCCGCGCCAGGCGCGGATCGGGGACGCCGCTCGCGGGCGAGGCGGACAGACCGTTAGGAGGGCCCCCGTGTCGACCGACCTCGAACGGTTCCTTGCGACCGATGGCCGCGCCGATGAGATCAAGCGCGTGCGCGCGGACATCGATGCCAAGGGAATCACCTACGTCTACTACCAGTTTGCCTCCGTCACAGGCCGGATCATGGGCAAGGGCGTACCTGCGGACCACTGGGAAACCATCGCTCAGCGCGGTTTCCAGCTAGTTTACGGTTCGACCGCCAACCTCTTCACCGACCGGCACGGCAACTACATCGGCTACGGGCCGGAGGCGTGGGAGCTGGTCGGGCTTCCCGACGTCGACACGTTCTGCCAGCTGCCGTGGGATCCCAAGACCGCACGGGTCTTCTGCACGCTGTTCCGCAACAGGGAGGAAGAGGTCGACCCAGGCGCCTACCTCACCTCGGACTGCCGTGGCAACCTCCGCCGCCTGCACGAGGCGTTCGAGCGGGACACGGGGCTGCATCTGCGCGTGGGCACCGAGCCGGAGATGATGTGGCTGAAGGTCAAGCCCGACGGCACGCCGTCCGTGGACGGCAAGACCAAGCCGTACTGCTACCACATCGACCAGTTCGCCGAGCTACAGCCGCTCATCCACAAGGTGATGGAGTACGGCAAGGCGATGGGCCTTGACATGATCCAGGGCGACCACGAGGACGCACCAGGCCAGCTTGAGCTCAACTGGATGTTCGACAGGGCTGAGGCCACCGCTGACCGGCTGACCACCTACCGCCAGATCTGCAAGCAGGTAGGGCGGGAGCTTGGCGCCTATCCGTGCTTCATGCCCAAGCCATTCATGGGGGTCTCAGCCAACGGCTGCCATCACAACATCTCGCTCTGGCAGGGCGAGGAGAACATGTTCCTCCCCGACACCGAGAACCCCCGGATGCCCAGCAAGCTCGGGCTCAACGCGATCGGCGGGGTACTCGAGCACCTGTCGGCGCTCACCTGCATCACCGCGCCGACCGTCAATTCGTACCGGCAGGTTCTGGGACACCGGCTTCTGGGCGCCGCTGTTCGCCGACTGGGGGTTCCAGAACCGGACGACGGCGCTGCGCGTGAGCGCGCCTGGGCGGTTCGAGTACCGGTCGGTGGACTCGGCGGTGAACCCGTACCTTTCCTTCGCGGCGATCATCAAGGCCATGGAGGACGGGATCACGCGCAACCTGGATCCAGGCCCGCCAGAGGATCGCAATATCTATGACGCCATCGCGGGCGGCAAGAACGTCAAGCGGGTGCCGATGAATCTCGGAGCAGCCCTGGAGGCGCTGGAGAACGACCCGGTGATCAAGGAAGCGATGCCCGGCGACATGTACAAGGTGTTCCGCCACTACAAGACCGACGAGTGGGAGCGCTTCTGCGCCACCGTCTCCGACTGGGATATCGCGGAATACCTCGACGTCCTGCCCTAGCCGAAAGGGCCAGCACAGTTGATAGGCCAGCACAGGCGAAAGGGGCGTGCATATGTGCGGGATCGCGGGCATCATTCACCGGGACGGGACTGGCGACATCGGCACCGAGATGACGCGGATGCTGCAGTCCATGAAACATCGCGGGCCGGACTCTAGCGGGTTCGCGCTCTACGGTCCGCCAGGAGATCTGCTGGTCATGCGGATCAAGCTGGCCGACCCGAACGAGAAGCGCGACTTCGGCTGGGCCGAGCGGCTGGAACGCCATCGCGACGAGGTCGAGCACAGGCTCGCGAAGATCGGAGCGATGGTCGACAAGATCCGCGGTGACCAGGAGTACGCGTACCGTGTGACGTTCCGCTATACCGGAGACCTCAAGTCGCTGGCCGACTACATCGAGGACGTGCCCGGCTGCGAGGTACTCTCGCTCGGCCATTCGCTCGAGATCATCAAGGACCTCAGCGACGCCGAGAGCGTCGCGCAGCGGTACCAGCTTCCTGGCTTCACGGGAACCCACGCGATCGGCCACGTCCGGATGGCGACCGAGTCGGACGTGGACATCTCGGGAGCGCACCCGTACTGGGCATACCCCTTCTCGGACATCGCCGTGGTCCACAACGGGCAGCTGACCAATTACCACCATGTGGCGGCGCAGGCTCGAGCGGATCGGCCACAGGTTCCAGTCCGAATGCGACTCGGAGATCATCGCCGTCTACCTGGCGCAGAAGATGGACGACGGGATGTCGCTGGAGACGGCGATGAAGCAGAGCCTGGACGAGCTCGATGGCGTCTTCACCTATCTCGTGGTGACCGCCGACTCGCTCGGGGTAGCCAAGGACGAGATGGCCGCCAAGCCGCTGGTGCTCTACGAGTCTCCCGAGCTCGTCGCGCTGGCCTCAGAGGAGGTCGCCATCCGAGCCGTCATCGGACACGAGATCGACACCTACGACCCCTACGAGCGCGAAGTGCTGGTGTGGAGCCGGTGAAGATCACCTACGACGCACGAGGGCTGGCGGAGCCCGACGCGCA
Organism: uncultured Actinomycetota bacterium; assembly: GCA_963809195.1. Taxonomy (GTDB): domain Bacteria; phylum Actinomycetota; class Actinomycetes; order Streptosporangiales; family Streptosporangiaceae; genus Chersky-822. The sequence continues at coordinate 76,503 of CAWEIQ010000001.1, forward strand.
GCCGCCGATGGTCGCGACCGTGGACGGCGGCCGCGCGGTCTTCGACGCGGCCGAGCTCAGCACCCGGCAGATCAACCTCGAGCTCCGGCGGCTGATCTACGACGAGGGCATCGAGGACGTCAAGATCCTCAATCCCGGGGCGAAGCACTCGATCGCTGTCGGCATCCTCGCTCGGTGCAAGATCACCATCGAGGGCAGCCTCGGCTACTTCGGCTGCGGCATGATTGACGGGCCGGAGATCCGCATTACAGGCCGGGTCGGGTGGTCGGCGGCCGAGAACATGATGTCCGGCGTGCTCCTCATCGACAAGAACGCAGGGTCGCTGACGGGAGCCGCACTGCGCGGCGGCGACGTGGTCGTTCGAGGTGACGTCGGCGCCCGGTCTGGCATCGACCAGAAGGGCGGGACCATCATCGTCGGCGGCAACGCGGGCATGATGACCGGGTTCATGCTCCAGCGCGGCCGGCAGATCATCTGCGGCAACGTGGGCGGCGGGCTCGGCGACTCGATGTACGACGGCGCGATCTACGTCGGCGGCAAGGTCACATCGCTTGGCGTGGACTGCGTCGAGGCCGAGCTGACGGCCGGCGACGATGAGTTTCTCGCCCGCAAGCTCGGCATCTACGGAATCGAGTCACCCGGCGCGTTCCGCAAGTTCGTGTGCGGGCGCAAGCTCTGGAACTACGACAACCTCGAGCCGGCCGAACGCAAGCTTGTCCTCTGACTGAGAGGCGAATGCACAGGTGACCACGATGGACGCAGACGGCAAGGCCGTGCTGGGGCGGAGCAGCATCTTCACCCCCGAGGTGATCAACGACATCCATGTGAAGGCCGAGCTCGGCCGGTACCGGATGCGCGGCTTCTCGATGTTCAAGCCGATCCCGCACTGGGATCAGCTGATGTTCCTGCCGGGCACGCTGACCAGGTTCGTCATCGAGGGCTACCGGGAGAAGTGCGAGACCAAGACCGTTCTCGGCGCGCGCTTCGCTAAGCACCCGCTGGAGCTCGACATCCCGGTCTACATCACCGGCATGAGCTTCGGCGCGCTGTCACTCGAGGCCAAGATGGCACTGGCCAAGGGTGCCTCCATGGCCGGCACGGCGACCTGCTCGGGCGAGGGCGGCATGATCCCGCCCGAGCGCGATCTGTCGACCAAGTGGTACTACCAGGTGATCCAGAGCCGGTACGGGTTTAACCCGCACCATCTGATGCTGGCCGACGGGGTCGAGTTCTTTATCGGGCAGGGCTGCAAGGTGGGGCTTGGCGGTCACTTGATGGGGCAGAAGGTCACCGAGCAGGTGGCGGAGATGCGCTCGCTGCCGGCCGGGATCGACCAGCGCAGTCCCGCACGACATCCAGACTGGCTCGGACCCGACGACCTCTCGCTGAAGGTCCAGGAGGTCCGTGAGGCGACGGACTATCAGGTTCCGATTCAGCTGAAGCTCGGTGCGGCGCGCGTGTACGACGACGTCCGCATGGCGGCCAAGTGCGGGCCCGACATCATCTACCTCGACGGCGCGGAGGGCGGGACAGGCGCCGGGCCGCACGTGGCGGCGGAGGAGACCGGCATCCCGCTGATGGCCGCGATTCCCGAGGCGCGGCGCGCGCTGGAGGACGTCGGGCTGGTCGACGAGATTGACCTGGTCGTGGCCGGGGGGATCCGCAATGGCGCCGATGTCGCCAAGTGTCTTGCCCTTGGCGCGAAGGCTGTGGCCATCGGGCACTCCGCTCTCATGGCGCTGAACTGCAACAAGGAGATTCCCGGGGTTACCGACTACGAGGGCACCGTGGGCGTCCCGGCGGGCCGCTGCTATCACTGCCACACCGGCCGCTGCCCGGTGGGCATCACCACGCAGGACCCCGAACTGCGGAAGCGGCTGCGGGTGGACGAGGCTGCCGAGCGTGTGTACAACTTCCTGCACACGCTGACGATCGAAGCCCAGATGCTCGCCAGGGCGTGCGGCAAGACCGACGTTCACAGCCTCGAGCCCGAGGACCTGTGCGCGCTGACCGTCGAGGCCGCTGCCATGGCCAGGGTGCCGCTTGCTGGCACGAACTACATTCCTGGCCAGACCGAGGAACGGGCACTCGCTGAGATCAAGGCGCTGCTGGAGAAGAACGCGGACAATGGCGCGCGCGGAGGACGCAATGGCTGAGCAGATTCCTGGCCCGTCCCCGGACGGTTCGTCGCCTGGTGACGGCGTCCGCCGGCTCACCACCAGGATCGGCATCGACACCGAGGAGCTGACCGGGCGCACGTTCCCCTATCAGTTCGACCGCTCGCTGGTGGAGGACGTCGACCTGGTGGCCGCCACGCCGGGCCAGGACATCAACTGGCTCGAGGACATCAACCTCATGTATGAAGATGGGGTTCCTGCGGTATTCGACCGCTATACCAACGCCTTCCTCAAGATCCACTTTGAGATCCCGGCCGGGCGCGAGGACGAGTTCGCGCGCAAGGTGCTCATCACTCACTTGCAGCAGGGAAATTCCTACGGCATCTGGCTCAAACGCAAGCACGCGAAATTCCCGCAGCCAGAGCTTGGCCCCTGGCGCAGGGACTCACCCAAGGTCGGTGAGCACTGGGAGCCATCGGTGCTCGCCGACTGGGAGCAGCCCGCCGGCCACTAGGCGCGACCAGGCGTGAAGGCCAGCGGCAGCCGGACCGGCCCGGTGTTGCCGCTGCACGGAAGCCAGACCGCAGTGCCGTCCACCCTGGGCTCGCGAAGCCTGCTGGCGAGCACGGCCAGGGCTTCGCTCATATCCGCGCGCGCTACCAGGTGACCGAGGCAGTAGTGGACGCCGCCGCCGAACGCCAGGTGCGGTGTGCGGTCGGAGTCGGAGATGTCGACTGCGGCGGCGCGGCCCGTGCGCGGATCGGTGCCGGCTGCCTCGCAGAGCAGATGGATTGTCGTGCCTGCCTCGATGGCGAGCCCGTCAAACGTGAAGTCCGCTACGGCCTCCCTGGTGACCCACGTCGTGGTGGGGCTGACCCGCATCACCTCCTCGACCGCTGATGCCGCCAGGCCGGGCCGCTCGCCGAGCAGCCGCCACTGCGCCGGGTGATCGATGAACGTCTGCATCGCCAGGCCAAGCTGGTTGCGGGTGGTGTCAAAGCCACCGAAGATCAGCAACACGAGCGTGTCGCGCAGCTCGGCGCTGGTCAGCTGGCCGTTCTCGGCATGCGCGGTGACCAGGTTGGTCACGCTGTCGTCTTGCGGCCTGGCCTGGCGGTCCGCGATCAGCATGTCGGCGTAGCCGTAGAGCCGCTGGAGCGCGGCCTCGATCCGCTCGAGGTCCTGGCGGATCCGCACGCTCATCGCCAGGCCGATGGTGGCCGAGTCGCGCGCGATCAGCGGCCACTCTCGCTCCGGGATGCCGAGCACGTGCGCGATCGCGCGGGCCGAGTATGGCTCGGCGAAATCGGCCATGAACTCGCACCTGCCCGGCTCGGCGAACCCGTCCACGAGCTCGGTGGCCAGCGCCTTGAAGCGCGGTCTCATCGCTTCGACCAGCCGTCGCGAAAACGCCGGGTTCAGCAGCTTGCGCAGTCGCCGGTGATCGGCACCCTCCTTGTTCAGCACCCAGCTCGCGAACCAGTCGGCGAACGGCCCAGAGGTAATGCCGTGGTGCGCGGGCCAGGCCGAACTCCCCTGTCGCAGGTTGGGATGGCTGATCAGCCGGGTGGCCTGGTCGTGCCGCAGGACGGCGATGCCGTAGCTGCTGCGGGCGTACCAGTCGTCCTCCCTGGCCCGATGGACCTCGGCCGAGTTGACCGAGAAGGCGGGATCAGCGAGCTCCAGAAACGTCACGTGGCTCCCCGCACAGTTCATCGACGATGGCGGTCAGGGCAGGAGGCTGGAGCGGCTCGCGGCACGTGGCAAGCTCCGCGCGGGTGAACCAGTGGTAGCCGAGCATCGCGCCGTCCTCATCCTCGGTGAGGCCGGTGGCACCGGGAACCTCTGCATGCCTCACGCGACCGAGAAAGAACGTCTCAGGACCGCGGAAGTGCTGACCATTCCATCGGAAGTCACGCTGGACCACGATGCTTCGCGAAAGCACAGTCTCGGCCGGCAGCCCGGTTTCCTCGTGCAATTCCCGGCGGGCGGCCGCGATCGGAGACTCGCCAGGCTCAATCCCGCCGCCAGGCGGCTCCCAGAAGACGGTGCGGTCAACCGGATCGCGCCATAGCAGCAACAGCACCCGCCCCTGTTCATCAAGGCAAAGGACGCGCGCGGCCGGGCGGTGCCGGGCTTCGGCATGATCCATCAGCTCACCTACGCCCGTGCGCCAGGCCCGTAGGCGAACCGCAGCGGGCGCGGTGTCGTCGCGGGGCGCAGCGGCGTGATGTCGATCGCGGGCGGCCGTCCGGCCAGTTCGTCAGCGACGGCCTCGCCGACGGCCGGCGCAAGCTTGAGGCCGTGCCCGGAGAAGCCGATCGCGAGATAGAGACCCCCGACTCCGGGCCAGGGGCCGAGCAGCGGATGCCAATCGGGCGTGACGTCATAGACGCCCGCTGTAGTGGCGACCACTTCGGCGCACGCCAAGGAGGGCAGGGCGGCCACGAGGGCTCGTCGGAGCCGCGGCTCGGCATCGTCGGCGACCCTGGCGTCCTGCGGATCGGCCGGCTGAACCGCCTCTGGGGGGTAAGCGACGGCCACGGCGAAGGGACCACTGTCGCAACGAGCGACCAGGCCGGACGGCGCGTGGGTGACCGCCGTGGTCAGCCCCGCCATTTCCGGAGGCCGGCGCAGCACGCTCAGCTCGAGGGTGTGCAGCCGCATCCTCAGGTCGATGCCGGTACCGGCCAGGAGCCGCGGCGCCCAGGGCCCGACTGCCAGCACAACCGTCCCAGCGCTGATCTCGCCCTCGCTGGTGACGACGCTCGTGACCCTGTCTCCGCTCATGCCAAGCGCGCGGACAGCGGTTCCGAACAACGTCCTGACACCCGCCATCTGCGCGGCGACCGTCGCGGACAGCGTGGCCTTGACGGGGTCAATCAGCCCGCTGTCCGGCTCCCATGCGCCGCATGCCAGGCCGTCGGTCGCCAGCAGCGGCTCGATATCACGTAGCCGATCGGCCGGGACGAGTTCGGTGCGCACGCCGAGGCTGCGGCCGAGCGCCACGTTGGCCGCGCAGCCTTCCGCCTGGTTCTGCGCCACGGCGAGCAGATATCCGACAGGTTCGTAACCGGAGTCGCCGACGCCAACATGGTCGCTCCACCCGCGCAGTATTTCGATGCCACGGTGCGCGAGCCGGGTGGTGACCTCGTTGCTGTAGTGAGTGCGAACCTGGCGGAAGCTGCGTCCTGACATGCCGGCGGCAGGACCTCCCGCATCGACCAGCACGACATCACCGACGGCGCGGCGGCCAAGCTGCAATGCGATGCTGGCTCCGACGATGCCGGCGCCCACGACGACGAATTCCGCCTGCATGGCGCGACACTACCGTTTCCGGACACGCTCTGTACGAATGGACTCAGGCCGTGGCGAGATCGCGATTTCTGAACGCGGCGAAGCCGGCGACCGCTGCTGTCATGGCGAGTCCGGTCAGCCAGGCTACGACGGTCCAGTTCAGGCTTGTGGCGGGCACTGGCCCGAGGTGCGAGAGAAAGGCGGTGTCGAGCAGCCAGTGGTTGCTGGTGATGCTCGATCCGATGATCTCGATGAGGAACGACCACAGGATCAGGCCGTAGAGGAGAGGGGCCGCGAGCCGCGGCACGACCCCGTAGAGGAGGGCGCCCACGCCGAGGACGAACAGGGCTGGCACCGTGATGTTCAGCCCTGCCTGGAGCATCGCCGGGAAGCCGACCTCGCTGTGCTGGGCCGTCACGCCGATCCAGCCCCCGATGCTCGTAGCGATACCAGCCGTGGCGACGAACGCCACGGCAAAGCCGAGGCGACCGGCGAGCCAGGTGTTTCTGCCAAGCGGACGGGCAAGCAGGTTGTCCAGGTGGCCGTCGGCTTCTTCGCTCCGCGCGGCCGATATCTGGGCGGCCGCGGCGAACGCTAGCAGCGCGGCCAGATAGAGAAACTCGTATCCGATCCAGGCTTCTACGGCACCGCCAGGATGCGCGCCGAGTCGGCTGAGCTGCTGCCTGATCTGGTTGACGGCGACATCGCCTGCCGCGGCGGAGCGGGCGACCACCCCGAAGATCAGGGCCAGGACCCCGAGCCCGCCGATCCAGGCGAGGGCGACCCAGCGTTCCAGCCTGGTGACGAGGAGGAGGGGACTGCCGAGCAGTCTGGTACCGGACTGCGCGGACCGGGAACTGGTGAGCACTCCGACGCCGAGGTCGCGGCGTCCGGCCAGGCTGATCGCGGCCCACGCGGCAGCAGCGGTCAGGACCGCTATGGGCACAAGCGCGAGTGGCTGCGAGCCGGTCAGCGGGCTGAGGTTCTCAATCCAGCCGAGCGGGCTGGCCCATCGCATCGACGCCAGGCCGGTACCAGAGTCGGCAACCATGCGGATCAGGTAGCAGAGAGCGAAGATCCCGGCGGCGAGCCCGTTGGCCTGACGGCGCGTCGGGGCAAGCTGGCTGGCCAAGGCGCCGATAGCCATGAACACGGCGGCGCTGGCCGTGGCCGCCGTCGCGTAGAACAACGAAGCAGAGGCGGAGAAGCCGACATTCGACCGCGACCCGGCCAGGACAGTCAGTGCCGCGGTTAGTGTCCATAGCGTGACCCACCCAGCCCCCAGGCCGGCGAGGGCCTGGGCGGTCGCCTGGCGACGGGTCGTCTGCCCGGACAGAAGCAGCTCCCACCGTCCGGTGTCCTCTTCGCGGCGCAGCAGGCGCGTCGCGCTCAGCAGGCCCCAGATCGCGCCGACGATGATCAGCAGCCCGAACACCCGCCAGGCGACGAACCCGCCGATCGTACCGACGTGCCGAGCCGGGCCGATGATGGCGGACATGCCGGTGTTACTGCCGAGCGTGTGCACGAAATTTGCCCGCGAGGCCACCGAAGGGAAGTTCTTGTGATAGCTGAGCGCCTCATTCGCCACCAGCACGCCGAACAATGCACCCCAGATGGCGGCCGATCGCACCGCGCGCTTGGCCACTACTACGGCGACCGTGATCCCGGCTCGGCGATCGGCCGCGCCATCATCAGGCGGCATCGCGCGCCTCCGTGCTCGCGGGTCCGCGGCCGTAATGGGCCAGGAACAGTTCCTCAAGCGAAGGTTCTCGGCTAAGGAGCTGATGCACGCCGGACGCTGCGAGCACGCCCAGCAATGGCTCGAAGGAGCCCACGACCTGGCACCGCACCCGGTTGCCATCGATCTCGACCGCCGTGACACCAGGAATTCTCGAGATGTCCGGAGGGGTGGCATCGAACGTGGCATCGACCGACAACGCAGACAGGTGGCGCATCTGTGCCAGGGTGCCGACCTCAACCAGCTCGCCAGCACGCAAGATGGCGACCCGGTCGCTGAGCGCCTCGACCTCGCTGAGAATGTGCGAGGACAAGAACACCGCCTGGCCGCGCTTGCGCGCTTCGGCGACACACTCGCGGAAAGCCTGCTCCATCAGCGGATCCAGGCCGGAGGTGGGCTCGTCCAGGATCAGCAGGTCGGCCCTGGAGCTGAGGGCGGCGATCAGCAGGACCTTCTGCCGGTTGCCCTTGGAGTATGCGCGGACCTTCTTGGAAGGATCGAGCTGGAACCGGCCGATCAACTCGTCCTGGTACACGTCATCGACCCGGCCCTGCACCCGGCAGAGCAGGTGCAGCGTCTGCTTACCGGTCAGTCCCGGCCACAGGTTAGCCTCACCGGGCACGTAAGCAAGGCGACGATGCGCCTGGGCGGGATGCGTTTGGGCATCTATACCGAAGATCTCGGCACGTCCTGCGGTGGCGCGGATCATGCCGAGCAGGCACCGGATCGTCGTGGTCTTCCCGGCCCCGTTCGGCCCTAGGTATCCCAGGACCTCGCCCTCTCCGACCTCGATGTTCAGTGGTCGCAGCGCCGCCGCCCCACCGAACGACTTGGCCAGGCCCTCGGTCCGGATCGCCAGGCCCATCACTGCCTCCCTGCATGCCAGGCCAGGTCTTTGTCAATACCCAGTCTCGGCATCGGCAACTGTGTCGCCAGGGAAGAACGACCCCGCGCGCTGGGACCAAGGGCCCCTCCGCGCCCTGGGGCCCAAGGCCCCTCCGGATTCAGGCGCTACGGCTTGCGGCCGACCGCGCAGAACTGGTCCACGTCCCGGGTGGCGCCGCCTCCGATGTCGGCGACAGCGGGACGCCACCGCGGGGTGGAGACGACCCCAGGCTCCAGCACCTCCAGGCCATGGAAGAACTGTGCGATCTGCTCTGGGCTGCGGAGAATGACAGGCGGCTTGCCGAACTTGTTCCAGCGTCCTACGGCTTCGTCTGAGATTTCGCCGTAGATGACGTTCGTGCTGTGGGAAGCGACCAGATAGCTGCCCGAGGGCAGGGCCTCCATCAGGCGGTCGACGATCGATAGTGCCTCATCGAAGTCTGTGATGTGATGCAAGATCGCGATCAGGGTGATCGCGACCGGCTCGCTGAAGTCCAGCGTGCGACTGGCCTCCTTCAGGATCGTGCCGGGATCGCGCAGGTCGGCGTCGACGTAGTCCGTCGCCCCCTCCGGCCTGCTGGTGAGCAGGGCACGAGCATGCGCCAGCACCAGCGGATCATTGTCGGCGTAGACGACCCTGGATTCTGGCGCGACGGACTGAGCGACTTCGTGGGTGTTGTTGACGGTCGGCAAGCCCGTGCCGACGTCGAGGAACTGGCGGACCCCGGCCTCGGCAGCAAGGTAGGTAACCGCGCGAGTGAGAAAGCCCCTGGCTGCCCGGGCGAGCAGGACGATGTCCGGATACATCTGAGCGACCCTGTCACCGACCTCGCGGTCCACCGGGTAGTGGTCCTTGCCGCCGAGCCAGTAGTTCCAGACCCTGGCCGAGTGCGACACGCTCGTGTCGATGAGTGGAGCGGGGGAGTCGTTAGTCACAGCTTCCTTCCCTATGCGGGGGCCCGCTGCCTGCTGCGAGCTCGGACGTCAGCCGCTACGCCTGCCTGAGCATTTCACGCAGTAGCGCTCTGCTGGCGGTGCCGGTCTCGGCCTGGACGCACAACTGGTTCATGACGGTCATGTAGGCCAGGACGTCGTCCGGCTGGTCGAGGTAGATCGCGCTGTTGAGCTGCTCAAGGTAGACACCGTCGGGCACGTCCGGTTCCGCGAAACGCAAGATCGTGAACGGCCCGCCAGCCGCCGCATGCGGGCCCACACGGAACGGGACGATCTGGAGCGTGACGTTGGGCAGTTCGGTGATCTCGAGCAGGTGCTCCAGCTGCGCGCGCATGACCTTGCTGCTGCAGGGAGTCCTGCGCAGCGCCGCCTCATCCAGAACCGCCCATAGCTCGGGGGCATCGGGCGAGGTGAGCAATTGCTGGCGCGTCATCCGGATGCTGACGCGCCGTTCGATCTCCGAGAAGGGCGCGTGAGAGTTGGCGATGAGAATGACGGCGCGGGCGTAGTCCTCGGTCTGCATCAGGCCATGGACAAACTGCACTTCATAGGTGCGGATGACAGAGGCCGCTCTCTCCAGCCCGATGTACAGCTCAAGCCATCTGGGCAGGATGTCGCTGTACTGCTGCCACCAGCCGGGCGCGGCGGATTGGCGCGTCAGCGTCAGCAGCCGTTCACGTTCGAGCTCATCTACCACGCCGTACAAGGTGAGCAGATCGGCCACGTCGCGTTGTCTGGCGGCGCTACGCCCGCGCTCGAGGCGGCTGATTTTGGAGTGGGTCGCCCTGATCGCCTCGGCGGCCTGTCCCGTGGTGAGGTTGCTGGCCTCCCGCAGTTTGCGCAGCTGCGCTCCCAGCGCCAGACGCAACACCGTCGGTCCAGAACGGGCGTCGGGGAGAGCCCCAAAGGGGTGACGCGGGCTGCCTCGCCATTGCGCGCCTGGTTCGAGATCATCGATGCTCCTTGCGGCTACCTGCCGCCCCAAACTCGCCCCAGTGTCCCACTGCCCATCCCTGTTGCATAGTCGCGCACGTGAGCACGGGTTTACGCGGGGTCGCTGCGGCGAGTTGGCCGGCGAAGTGGCCGGGGAACATAACCCGATCAGGTAGTCGAACTGACCGTCCTTGACTCCCTCGATGAACGCGGTGACCTCGGCTGGTGTGTAGATCAGCGCTGGACCGCTTGGATGGCGCGAATTGCGGACGGCGATTCCGCCATCGGGCAGTTCGGCCACCTCCACGCAACTGCCGTTCGGATTGCTATGGGCGCTCTTACGCCAGCTGGCTCCCTCCAGCCGGGAAGCCGACATGCCGTTGTAGGCCTCAGCCATCGACCCTCTCATCCTTTCCAGCCGGATCACCGCCTGTGTGAGTCCACCCGGCGCCATTACGGCTACCAGAACGATACTGCGTGCACGTGCATTTGTTCTGTTCAATCAGGCGATCTTGCGAATGTTCTTACCACTGTGCTTGCGGCAGCGCCGAGATCACAGCAGTATGGGTGTTGTACGCCATGACTCACGGACCTGCGGAGACCGATGGCAAAAACTCGCATCCGCGCGGATGGACAGCGGCGCAGCAAACGGTGTCCGTGATCTGGAAACCCACGGTGCGACTGCGGCAGGTCACAATGGCGCCGCGCGACTAGGGCCGCGCAGAAGCCGTAGCGATGCCTACAGTTCACCGGCTTTTGCCCCGCAGGTCGCGCTTGAAGCGCGCGGCGGGCAGCCAGGCATATGGCCGGGCGATCGGATGGACGGTATTAGCGACGCCACTGCATCATGGCGCCAGGTCTATTCGCAGCCGCAAGGACAGACCGTGATCGACGAGTGGCCGCTCAGCAGCGCATCTCGAGCTGGGTGCCTTGCCAGGAGCGGTGGCTTGCGCTCGACTGCATGCCAGGCTGGTGCTGTGGGAGTGGGGACTATCGACATTCAGCGAGAACGCGGAACTGCTGGTATCCGAGCTCATGACCAACGCCACGAAGGCCTCGCTGTCGAACGAGCGAATCCTGCCGGTTGTCCTGTGGCTGTCCTCTGACCGATCTCGGCTGCTGATCGAGGTGCAAGACACCAGCCGTTTCCCGCCCGCTCCTACCGGCGGCGTCGGGGGCACAGAAGAGAGCGGCCGGGGCCTTCTGATCGTGGAGGCGATCAGCACCAAATGGGGCTGGGATTCGCGCGATGGACAGTAGCGGCAAAGTCGTGTGGGCGTTGATGGAATAAGGGTCTGCAGGCCATCGGCGTGCCGCCTAACTAGCGGCTGGCTTTGCGGCCCGCGTGGCAAGCCGCGGATCGCCGGTGCCCGGCGCGCGGAACATCCGGAGCATCATGTCGACTGCCGCGGTCGTGTCCCTCGTAGCGGCGAGGCATTGCCGGCCTGCGTCGCAGTTGACGCCGAGCAGGCTGGTGGCCGAGGCCAGCACCTGATCGAGCTGACCGGCGGTCAGCTCGAGCCCGTCGGCCACATGTTCGTGCGCGCCCGCGGCGGCGAGCAACGCCGGCACGTCCGTCAGCTGGGCGCTCAGCCATCCGGCATAGTCATCGCGCAGCTTGGGGTCCCACTGCCGGCTGGATGGCTCGCGCCCCTCGAACGTCGGGTGAAAGTGCGCACGCGACAGGTTGCCCGGCGGCTCGCCGATCAGGTCGAAGATGTCCGCGCGCCACAACGGCTCGTCAAGCGTGACTGGCTGCGCGGCCGACTCCGAGCCGACATGGGCCGGCCGGGCGATGGTACGAAGCTCGACGCGGGTCCCGTGTTCCTCATCTGATGGCCCGACCTCGTACCAGTGCCTGACCTGAATCGCGACAGTGTCCAGCAGGAACGCGAACTGCATAACCTCACCTCGTCGAGTTCGTCAGCGCGAGATAGTCGCGGAGGAGCGTCATCTGCTTACCGATGAGATCCAGAAGCTCCTGCCGAGGGTCCCCGAGCCACTCGTCGTAGGCGGACAGCGCCAGGGCCAGGCTCACCTGGCCCACCAGCGAGGGCAGCGGCGCGTCGGCGTCGGCGCCCGTGCGCTCGGCGACGTAGCGGGCAATGACGCGGCGCCATTCGACGTACCGGAGCACGGAGTGCGCCTGAAGGGCCGGCGTGCCGAGGATGAGACGCATGCGCTCGAGGTGCGGCGGGCGCGCGTCGGCGGGAAAGTCGTTGAACGCACGCACGCCCCGGTGCACCGCTTCCCACAGGGGGACGTCGTCGGGCATGGCCTCCAGGACCGCGTGGAAGCGCTCCAGGGAGCGATCGAACTGGCCCCACGGGATGTCGTTCTTGGAGGCGTAGTAGCCGAAGAGCGTTCTTCGGCTCACTCCCACCGCTGCCGGCGATCATGTCGAGGGTCGTGTGCTCGAAGCCGTGCTTGGCGAAGAGGCCGAAGGCCGCCGCCTCGATGTCGGCGTGGCTGGTGGCCTCTGGCCGGCCCACGCGGCGAGTCACGCTGCCCACCTCTGCATGCTCGCATCCTTTCATTTCTGCCACCAGTGCAGTTACTGTGCTGCCATGGACACTGCTGCCATCGACACCGATCGATCTACGCACGCGCCCGCCGCGCGCCGCCCCGTCGCAGACCGACGCGGCCCCATCTGGGAAGACCAGCCTGCCGAAGACGTGACCGCGGACGACCTGGCCGCGGAGGACCTGATCGAGGAGGTCTCGATCGACGGCATGTGCGGCGTCTACTGACCATGCTGACGACGCCGTGATCTCGACCAGGCCTGGGCGCTCTCGCCGTCGGTGGCGCTGCGCCCCGAGCCGTTCGGCGCGCTGGCCTACCACTTCGGCAACCGCAAGCTGACCTTCCTGAAGCGGCCCGAGCTGGTGGCCGTGGTGCGCGGCTCTCGGCGAGCACCCCGACGTCCGGTCGGCGCTCGCTGGCGAGCGGCGTCGCCGGAGGCGCAGCACGCGGCGTACGCGCAGGCGCTCGACGGCCTGGCGGCACGCGGACATGATCCGGCGCAGACCAGCACAGCGAGGAGGACTCGTGAAGCTCGTCGAGCACTTCGAGCTCGGGCTCGACGCGCCGATCTGCCTGACCTGGGAGCTCACCTACGCCTGCAACCTGGAGTGCGCGCACTGCCTGTCGTCGTCCGGGCGGCGCGACCCGCGCGAGCTGACCACCGAGCAGTGCGAGGCGGTCATCGACGAGCTGCAGCGGATGCAGGTCTTCTACGTGAACATCGGCGGCGGCGAGCCGACGATCCGGCCGGACTTCTGGCACCTGCTGGAGTACGCCGTCGACCACCAGGTCGGCGTGAAGTTCTCCACCAACGGCGTGCGCATCACGCCCGAGCGGGCCAGGTTCCTGGCGCGGCTACCGACTACGTCGACGTGCAGATCTCGCTCGACGGCGCGACCGCCGAGGTCAACGACTACGTGCGCGGCCCGGGCTCGTTCGACACGGCCCTCACGCGCGCTGGAGAACCTGCAGCGACGCGGGCTTCGGCGACGCGAAGATCTCGGTGGTCTGCACCCGGCAGAACATCGGTCAGCTCGACGAGTTCAAGGCGCTCGCCGACAAGTACGGCGCGACGCTGCGGCTCACCCGGCTGCGCCCCAGCGGCCGCGGCGCCGACGTGTGGGACGAGCTGCACCCGCTGCCCGAGCAGCAGCGCGAGCTCTACGACTGGCTGATGGCGCACGGCGACAACGTGCTCACCGGTGACTCGTTCTTCCACCTCGCCGGCTTCGGCGAGAGCCTGCCCGGGCTCAACCTGTGCGGCGCCGGGCGGGTCGTCTGCCTGATCGACCCGGTCGGCGACGTCTACGCCTGCCCGTTCGCCATCCACGACCAGTTCCTGGCCGGCAACCTGCTCACCGACGGCGGCTTCCAGCAGGTCTGGCAGAACTCGCCGCTGTTCGCCGAGCTGCGCTCGCCGCAGACCGGCGGCGCCTGCGCGAGTTGCGGTCACTACGACTCCTGCCGCGGCGGCTGCATGGCCGCGAAGTTCTTCACCGGCCTGCCGCTCGACGGGCCCGACCCCGAGTGCGTGCAGGGCTACGGCGAGCAGGCGCTCGCCGGCGCCCGCGCACCATCCCGGCGGCGAGCCAGGACCACTCCAGGGCCGAACCCGACCCGCAACCAGCCGGTGATGCTGCAGCTGCTCACCCGCCGCCCGGCCGCGGCCCCGCCGGTGAGCGCCTGCGCCGAGAGCCCGCTGGCCGGGTTCGCGCCGCCGGTGAGCTGTGCCGGTGAAGCTCGAGAACCCCTGGAAGCAGAACCCCTGGTTCGAGTCGGTCGCCGTCGCCCAGCGGCGCGCCCGCAAGCGCCTGCCCGCGCCCGGTCTACGGCGCCCTGCGTCGCCGGGCTCAGAGCGCGGCCAGACGGTCGCGCGACAACCAGGCCGCGTTCGCCGAGCTCGGACTCGCGCCGCACGTCGCCGGGCCATCAGCCGAAGCGGCCGAGTCGCACGACGGTGCTGGGCCAGGAGATCTCGCTGCCGGTGGTCATCTCGCCCGACCGGCGTCCAGGCCGTCCATCCGGACGGCGAGGTCGCGGTCGCCCGCGCGGCCGCGGCGCGCGGGACGCTCGATGGGGCTGTCGAACTTCGCCTCCAAGTCGGTCGAGGAGGTCGACGGCCACCGGCGCGCAGACGTTCTTCCAGATGTACTGGACCGGCGACCGCGACGTGATGGTGCAGCGCATGAAGCGCGCGCACGCGGCCGGCGTCGATCGGGCTGATCGCCACCCTGGACTGGTCGTTCTCGATCGGGCGCGACTGGGGCAGCCCCGAGATCCCGGAGAAGGTCGACCTCAAGACGATGGTGCGGATGGCGCCGAAGGTGATCGCCAGGCCGCGCTGGCTCTACCAGTTCGGCAGGACCGGCCAGCTCCCCGACCTGACCGTGCCCAACCTCGCCCCGCCGGGCGGCGCATGCCCCGACCTTCTTCGGCGCCTACTACGAGTGGATGACCACCGCCGCCGCCGTCCTGGGACGACGTCGCCTGGATGGCGCGCGAGTGGCACCAGCTCAGCGGGACGCCGTTCGTGCTCAAGGGCGTGTGCCGGGTCGACGACGCCCGGCGCGCCGTCGACGCCGGCGTCGACGCGATCTCGGTCTCCAACCACGGCGGCAACAACCTCGACGGCACGCCGGCCGCCATCCGGCTGCTGCACCCGATCGCCGCAGGCGGTCGGCGACCAGGTCGAGGTGGTCATGGACGGCGGCATCCGCCGCGGCTCCGACGTCGTCAAGGCGCTCGCCCTCGGCGCTCGCGCGGTCCTGATCGGCCGCGCCTACCTCTGGGGGCTGGCCGCCAACGGCCAGGCCGGCGTCGAGAACGTCCTCGACATCCTGCGCGGCGGCATCGACTCGGCGCTGCTCGGCCTCGGGCTGTCCTCGATCGACGAGCTCACGCCGGATCACCTGCTGATCCCCGAGGGCTTCCACCGCGTCGCTGGCGGCGACGTCGAACGGGGGTGAGCGAACTGACCAGCGGCAGAGCGCTCGCGTCGCCCTGGTCACAGGGGCCGCGCGCGGCATCGGTGCCGCCACGGTGCGCCGCCTGGTGGCAGACGGGTCTCGCAGTCCTCGCGCTCGATTCATGCCAGGGAGACGACCAGCGGCGAGGGCCCGGTTATCCGCTTGCTAGCAGGGCCGACTTGAGCGCGCTCGCCGCCGAGCTCGGTGACCGGGTGCTGCCGGTGGTAGCCGACGTCCGCGACCGCGACGCGCTCGCCTCCGCGGTCGCCAGCGCGGTCGAACGGTGGGGGCGACTCGACGTCGCGGTCGCCGCGGCGGCCGTCATCGCCGGCGGCCAGCCGCTATGGGAAACGAAGGACGCGGAGTTCGACCTTCTCTGGGAGGTCGACGTCAAGGGGGTGTGGAACACGGCCGCCGTCACGGTGCCCGCGATGCTGCGCGGCCCCGACCCGTCGGGCTGCCGGTTCGTCGCGGTCGCCTCAGCCGCGGGCAGCCACGGTCTGTACTGGCTGTCCGCCTACACCACCGCCAAGCACGCGGTGATCGGAATCGTCCGCGGCCTCGCGGCCGACCTTGTCGGGACCGGCGTCACCGCGGCCGCCGTGTCGCCGGGGTCGACGGATACGCCGATGCTGGCGGCCACCGCTGAGATCTACGGACTTGGCTCGGTCACCGAACTCGCCCAGCATCAGCTGCTGCGCCGGGTCATCACCCCGGCGGAGATCGCGGCGACCATCGCGTACTGCTGCTCGCCGGCGGGGGCGGTGGTCAACGGCACCGTGGTGCACGCCGACGGCGGCTTCCGCGGATGAAACGGGGCTTTCGCCGATGAAGCTGCCGATCGGTTTCACCGCGCGCGTGCACGACGACGTCAGGACGCTGGACGAGGGCGGGTGCTCGTCGGCGGGTCCCCGCTGCGGGCGGTGCGGCTCAGCCCGCGCGCCGAGGCGATGGTCGGCAACCGCGAGGTCCGGGTGACCGACGCAGCGAGCGCGATACTCGCGGACCGGCTGATCGACGCGAACATCGCCGTCCCGGTGCTCAGGCCCGGCGACCGCGCCGAGGTCACCGACCTCACCGTGATCGTCCCTGTGAGGGACAGGATCGAGCAGCTCAACCGGACGCTTGCCGGACTCTCCAACCTCAAGGTGATCGTCGTCGACGACGCATCGAGGGACGCGACGTGCGATCGCCGGGGTCGCGCGCAGACACGGTGCCGAGATCGTTCGCCTCGACCACAACGTCGGCCCGGCGGCCGCACGCAACGCCGGCCTGGCCCGCGTGAGCACGCCGTACGTGGCCTTCGTCGACTCCGACGTCCAGGTCGCGGCCGGCACCTTGCTCGGCCTGACCGCCCACTTCGCCGATCCCCGGGTCGCGCTGGTCGGCCCGCACGTGCGCGGGCAGGCCGTCAACGCCCGGCCGCGCTGGTTCGAGAGGTATGAGGAGTCGC
The DNA here is from genome assembly GCA_963809195.1 of uncultured Actinomycetota bacterium. Classification (GTDB taxonomy): domain Bacteria; phylum Actinomycetota; class Actinomycetes; order Streptosporangiales; family Streptosporangiaceae; genus Chersky-822. The sequence goes on from CAWEIQ010000001.1 coordinate 93,369, forward strand.
TCGCCCGCGCTCGGACTTGGCGACAGGGCCGGTGTCGTCCGGCCTGGTGCGGCCGTTGCCTGGTTGCCCAGCGCGTGCCTGGTCGGCCGGACGGAGCGACTGCTCGGCGTCGGCGGGTTCGACGCTCGGATGCGGGTCGGCGAGGACGTCGATCTGGTCTGGAGGCTGGTGGCCGCAGGCGATCGGGTTCGCTACGACCCGGCGTATGAGGCCCGCCACGACGCCCGCCCGACCTTGGCCGCGTGGATGGGCCGCAAGTTCACCTACGGCACGGGAGGCGCCGCGCTGGCCGAGCGTCACCCCGGCAACATCGTGACCGCGATTCTGTCGCCTTCCATGGGCGTGGCCGCGCTCGCGCTGCTGGCAAGGCGGCCGTGGTCGGTGCCCGTCGCGCTAGCTGGCACCGCTCGGGGAGTGCAGGTGCTCCTGCGTACGCTGCCGCCTGTCCAGGGGCGCCGCGGCCTGGCGGCACGGCTTTCGCTGCGCGGACTTGGATGGGCGCTGCGCCAGGAGTCCGCCCTGGTTCTTCGGCACTGGTGGCCGGCTGTCGTTCTGCGCGGCGCTCGTCAGCCGGCGCGCTCGCCGCGTCATCGTCTCCGCGCTGGCTGTTGACCTCGTCGTTGGAGCCCGCGAGGTCCGCGGACGGAACCCGTTGACTGCGTTCGCGGGCCGGCGACTCGATGACTGCGCGTACGGAGCGGGGCTGTGGTGGGGAGCGTTGCGGTCGCGGAATCCGGGCTGCCTGACGGTCCGGATTGCGGGCGGCTGGCGGGGCTCCGCGCAATCGCTGCGGGTTCCTCGCCATTCGTCAGCGGTTCTTCGCGATTCGTCCCGGTCTTGCCGAGCGGATGGCGGGCCTGTCAGAGTAGCAAAGAGAGTCCGCCTCGGCGGGAATGTCCAGTTTCTGACGGCATGAAGGTCTACGGCCCGCAAGGATCAGGAGAAGGCTCATGAAGACAACCGCCGCTGTGGTGTACGAGCCCGGCAAGCGAATCGAGATCGAGGAACTCGACCTGGACGGCCCGAAGGACGGCGAGGTCCTGATCCGTTACACCCACGCGGGATTGTGCCACTCGGACTTGCACGTCCAGACCGGAGACCTTGAGGCGCGGCTGCCGATGGTGCTCGGGCACGAGGGCGCGGGGATCGTCGAGGAGGTCGGTCCCGGCGTGACCAGGGTCAAGCCCGGCGATCACGTGGTCTGCTCGTTCATCCCGAACTGCGGCATCTGCCGCTACTGCGCGAGCGGGCAGCAGTCGATCTGCGACATGGGCGCCACCATCCTCGACGGGTACCTGCCGGGTCCTCGCTTCCCGTTCACCGGCCCTAGGGGCGAGTACGGCGCGATGTGCATCCTCGGCACCTTCAGCCAGTACGGCGTCATCCACCAGAACTCCGCGGTCAAGGTCGACGACGACCTGCCGCTGGACAAGGCCGTGCTCGTGGGGTGCGGCGTGCCGACCGGCTGGGGCTCCGCGGTGAACACCGCGAACGTCAGGCCGGGCCAGACCGTCGTGGTGGTCGGCATCGGGGGCATCGGCATCAACGCCGTGCAGGGCGCTCGCTACGCGGGCGCGAAGTACGTCGTCGCCGTCGATCCGCTGGAGAACAAGCGCGAGAAGGCGATGGAGCTCGGCGCCACTCACGCATTCGCGTCGATCGAGGAGGCCACGATGGCGCTCGTCGACCTGACGCGCGGCCAGATGGCCGACGCCGCGATCCTCACCCCCGGCGTGATGACGGCTGAGATCGTCGGCGGCGGATTCAACGCTGTCGGCAAGGGCGGTGTCGTGGTGCTGACGGCGCTCAGCAAGATCCTGGAGCCGACGATTCAGCTGCCAGGCAGCATCGTCACGCTCTTCCGCAAGTCGATCAAGGGCAGCCTGTTCGGCGACTGCAACCCCACCACGGACATCCCGAGGATTCTCGGGCTCTACCAGGCCGGCGACCTGAAGCTCGACGAGATCATCACGAAGACTTACTCGCTCGAGCAGATCAACGAGGGCTACGACGACCTGCTCAACGGCAAGAACGTGCGCGGCGTCATCGTGCACTCGCACAACTGACGCACCGTTGAGTTAGGGGAGACGCGGTTAGCACCGTCGAGTAAGGGGACGCGGTTAGCACCGTCGAGTTAAGGGAGAGCCGGTTAGCACTGTCGAGGTGAGGGAGTCGGGGGTTGGTTGATGTCCGGGCGGAGCGAGCCTACGGGCCCGCCCCGGTCCTCGACCGTGCCCGCGAGGTCGAGTTGCTGGTCGCGGCCCTCGACGCGGGTGCGCACGTCCTGCTCGAGGGCCCGCCAGGGACCGGCAAGTCGACGCTGCTTCGCGCGGTCGCGTCGGACCGGGCCGCGCCCTTCCACCTCGTCGAGGGCAATGCCGAGCTGACCCCAGCGCGGCTCGTCGGACACTTCGACCCCGCCCAGGTGCTCGCGCAGGGCTACGTCCCCGATGTATTCGTCGACGGCCCGCTGATCTCTGCGCTTCGGCAGGGCGGCCTGCTGTACGTCGAAGAGATCAACAGGGTTCCCGAGGAGACCCTGAACGTCCTGATCACGGTGATGTCCGAGGCTGAGCTGACCGTGCCGCGACTCGGCGTGGTACGCGCCGAGCCGGGCTTCAGGCTTGTCGCGGCGATGAATCCGTTCGACGCGGTCGGAACGGAGCGGATCTCGTCGGCGATCTACGACCGTACCTGCCGGATCGCGATGGACTACCAGTCCGCGGCGACCGAGTCGGACATCGTCGCGCTGCGCTCGCCGGGCGTCGGGACGCCCGGGTGGCGCGCGACAGGTCGTCGACCTGGTCCGGCGTACCCGAGCCCACCCCGACGTGCGGATCGGGTCGTCCGTCCGCGGCGCGATCGACATGGTCGCGATCGCGGGTCGGCTCGCCGGAATGCGGTCGGTCAAGGAAGACGACTGGCACGCCGGCCTGGACGCCGCGCTGGTATCGCTGTCCGGACGCATCAGGATGCATGATTCCGCGGGACGGCGTCCCGACGCGGTGGTGCGCGAACTGTACGAGCAGGTCTTCGGCGCCGAACCGGCCGCAGGCGGAGCCGATGGTGACGGCGGAGATGGCGGGGGTGGCCTGGGGGAAGCCTGAGCCCGTCGTCCGCGGCGGGCGGACCCCAGCAACGGCACAACCCGAAGAGCGACGCCTCGCGTATTCGGACGGTCGGCCGCTCGGCGCTGTCGAGGCACGCCCGGTTCGCGGAGATCTCGCCCGAGGTCGGCGTCCTCGACGAGGAAGCCCTCGATCGCCTGCTGGCCGATGACCCTGACGCGGCCTGGCGATGGTGGCCGACCTGGTGCACGCGACCGACGAGCGGCTGCGCGCACAGGCCAAGCGAATCGCCGCCCGGCTGGTGATCGACCGGTCAAGGGCTGGCCGCGCCTTGCGGCCTGGCGTGGCGCGGCCGCGCCAGGTGCCCGCCGCTCGCGGCGGCGACCTCGACGTCGACGCGTCGATGGACGGCATCCTCACCGCTCGCGGCGAGCGCCGGGCACCGGACCTCGACGAGCTCGCAGCCCGCGACTGGGGTCAGCAGGCGATGGCGTTGTGCCTGCTGGTCGACGCTTCTGGATCGATGAGAGGCGAGCGCCTAGCTGTTGCCGCGACGGTCGCTGCGGCGTGCGCGTTGCGGGCTCCGGCGCAGCACGCGGTGCTGGCATTCGCGGGCGACGTCCGCACGCTGCGAGCGCTGCACGGCGCGGAGCCGGCGGCGACCGTGGTCAACCGGGTGCTGGCCCTGCGCGGCCACGGGGTCACCCAGCTGGCGGACGCGCTGCGCGCCGCTTCGCGGCAGCTGGCCGTGGCCAGGGCGCAGCGGCAGGTGGTTGTGCTGCTCTCGGACTGCCGGCATACCGACGAGGACCCGGTCGCGGCCGCCCGGCTGTTGCCCGAACTAGTTGTGCTCGCTCCGCGCGACGACGCGGAGCAAGCTGAGGCGTTCGCCAGGGCAGCCGGAGCCCGGGTCGCCCTGCTCGGCTCACTCGCTGATGTCCCGGCCGTCCTCAACCAGCTCCTGGCGAGATAGGAGCACGTCGCATCACTGCTGCCCGTCGGTCGGCGAGCAGGTCAGCGGCCCGCGTCGTCCTTAGCAGATGTAGGTGCTGGGGGTGACTATGTAGCTGCGGCTGTGGGGTGTGGTCCAGGTCAGGGTGCCGGGTTGGGGTTGGGTGAGGTCCAGCCGGGTGCCTGTTTGGCCTGGTGGTGGCGGCGGCAGATGGGGGCGAGGTTGCAGGGGCAGGTCCGGCCGCCGGCCTGGTAGGCGGTGGTGTGGTCGAGGTCGCAGCTGGTGGCGGGGCGGCGGCAGCCGGGGAAGGTGCAGGTCCGGTTCCTGGCGCGGATGAGGTCGGCGAGGTGGTGGGGGGGCCGGTAGCCGGGTTCCTGGCTGTGGTGGCTGCAGGGGCCGGGGTCGAGCCAGGTGAAGGTGTGCCGGGTGAGCCAGGGCGGCGGGCGGCGGGGCTGGCGGGGGGTCCGGGTCCGGCGCGGGCGCAGGCGTGGGCGGCGGCGGTTCCGTCGGGCCGGGTCAAGGTGATGCACCACCGGGTTTTGGGGCCGGCGGCGGTGAGCCGGGCGGCGAGGTGGCGGCTGGTCCAGGCGTCGAGGGGGCCGAGGGCGGCGGCTTCGCCGGGCAGGTCGGCCAGGCCGAGCCAGGTGCTGGCGGGCAGGGTGAGGTGCACCGACCCGGCCAGTGCCGCGAAGCTGCCCGGCCCGGGGCCGGGCGCGCTGGCCGGGGCCTGCCCGCCGGTGCCGGCCGGGTCCGGCTCGTCCGCGCCGGGGGCGGCGGGGTAGGGGGCGGGGAGGAGGGTGTCGGGGTCGCGGCCGGCCAGCAGGGCGGTGAACACGGCGGCGCGGAGCTGGTCCACGGTGCCGCCGGCGCCGGCGTCGCGCAGGGCGCGGGCGATGGCGGTGATCCGCCGGTCGGCGGTGATGGCGTCGGCGGGGTCGAGTTCGCGGCCGGCCAGGGCGAGGTTGCCGGAGCCTTCCTGGAAGGCTTCGACCCGGGTGTCGTCGCGGGCTTTTTGCATCCGGCGGCGGGCGGCGGCGGGGTCCAGGCGGTGCACCAGCAGGCGCAGGGCGTTGCGGAGCTGGCCGGTGGTCAGCGACCCGGCGTGCGGGAGCAGCGCGGCGGCGGCGGTGCGGGCGGCCTGGTCGCCCAGGGCGGCGAGCTCGGCGGCGAACACGGCGGCGCGGGCCCGGTCGATCTGCCCGGCGAGCAGCGCGGCCAGGACGGCGGGGAGCCTGGCCAGGTCGCGGGCCAGGGCGAGCAGGCTGTCCGCGGACCGGCCGGTCAGGACCAGCGCGGCGGCGAGCTCGGCGGCGACGTGCTCGCTGACCCGGGACCAGCCGGGCCGGCCCGACTGTTGCAGGCGGCGGTGGTCGAGTTCGGCGACGGCGGCGAGCTCGACCCCGGACTGCCACGCCGCCAGCCGCCGGGACGCGCGGACCAGCCCGACCAGGGCGTCATCGCCCATCGCGGCGAGGCCGTCGTCGAGGGCGTGGCCGGACAGGCCGGCCAGCGTCCCGCACGGTGCCAGCTGCTCCAGCGGCCCGCCTTCAGTGAACGCCGCGGCCCGGTCCAAGGCCAGGCCGGCCAGCCACCCGCCGCGGTCGCTGTCGTCGCTGTCGTCGCCGGGACCGGGGCCGTCCAGGCCGTAGAGCTCGGCGTCGTCCGGGACGTCCCGGGCGGCCAGCAGCTCCGGGTCCAGGCCCTGCACGTCCGGGTCGAACCCAGCCAGGACATCATCTGGGTCAGTAGCCGGGTCGGCCAGGACGGGGTCGGGGCGGGCCGGGCCGGGTTCGGGATCGGGGACTGGCGCGGGGTCAGGGGAGCTGCCCGGGGCGGGAACCGGCTCGTGGAGCGGGCCGGGGCCGTCGGGCGGCTGGCTGGCGGGCGGGTCGGGGCGCTGGGGCGGCTGGTTGTCGGGCGGGTGGGTCACGGGCGGCTCCCGGGCGATCAGCGGGTGCGAACCTGTTATCGATAACTCTACAGACACCCTCTGACAATTAGAGTGCGTGTTCGGGGAGCGCCGACGACGAGCGCGAGCGCTAGTGACGAAGAGGAGGCGGAGGCAAGAACACTTTGGCGGGTGAAATCGGTGGCAGGAATGAGAATGCCGTCAGGGGCTCCTTCGGCTGCTTCGGCACTACCAAGCGCCGACCTCGCAGCAGCAAGGCACCGCGGCGCGCCGGCTCGCCGGTGCTGCTGGCGGAGGACGAGCCGTAGGGGAGCCTGACCTGCTAGCCGGTCGCGGTGGCGTTTTCTGCGGCGGGAACCTCCGGCCGGAGGGGAACCTGTGGTCGGGCGGCAGACGTCACCGGCACTACCAGCTTCCGGCTGAAGGTCATGATCAGCTTGCCGTCCTGATTGCGGCCGCGGGTCTCGATCTCCACGAGCCCGCGTTCCGGCCGGTCGGGCAGTGGTGACTTGGCGAGGACCTCGCTCTCGGCGTACAGCGTGTCGCCGTGCATCACGGGCGCGTGATGGTCGATCCGCTCGAAACCCTTATGCGTGATCGCCTGGCCTGCCACGTCGGCCTCGGAGAGCCCGAGCAGGAGCGAGAACACATAACTGCCGATCACTAGCGGCTGCTGGTACCTGGTCGCGGTCTTGGCGTAGTGCGCGTCGATGTGCAAGGGATGCCTGGCCATTGTGAGCAGGCAGAACAGATGATGGTCGTATTCGGTGACCGTCTTGCCAGGCCAATGCTGGTAGACGTCACCGACTTCGAATTCCTCGAACGACCTACCGAACGCCATGGGCCAACGCGTCCTTTCGCTCGCCCGACGCCATTCCGGAAGCCGGATGGCACACCCAGGTGCCTAGCGCGAGTTCCATCGTGATGCCGGGTCCGAATCCCGCGATGATCCCGGTCGCAGACTCGGCAGGCGACTTCTCCGCGACCCTGCGCAGCACATCGAAGACGGCCGCCGAGGCGATGTTGCCGTGACTGGATAGAGTCTCCCAGCTGTCGTTCAGCGCCTCGGCGGGCACACCGCCGTGGGAGCGCAACGCGTCAAGGACACGCGGCCCTCCGGTGTGAATGACGTGGAAGTCTAGTTTTCCCAGGTCATAGCCTTGGCCCTTGACGAACTGAATCAGCTCGGGCATGACCTGCTGCATCGTGCCAGGCACGCCCTTGTTCAGCCGGAAATGAAAGCCCGTCTCCTTGACCTCGTAGGAGATCCAGGTGTCGGTGCCCGGGATGACGTGCGATGTCTGCGCCTCCAGCCGTACCCCTGTCGCCTTTCCATCGCCGCGGACCACGGCAGCCGCCACTGCATCGCCAAACAGGCCATTGGAGAGCAGGCTGCCCACATCCAGGTCATCTGGCTGATAGCACAGCGAGCAGAACTCGCACGACACGATCAGCGTGTTGGCGCCCGGCCGGGCGCGGCAGAAGTCCGACGCCCTGTTGATCGCTGCCGTGCCCGCCGCGCACCCTAGCTGCGCGATCGGGAGCTGTGCAGTGTCCGTGCGGAACCCGAGCTCATTGATCATCCACGCGGTCAGCGACGGCATCATGAAGCCGGTGCAGGACACCAGCACGATCGCGCCGATGTCGCCCGCACTGAGCCCGGCGTTCGCCAGAGCATCCGCCACCACGGCCGGGATGCGCTTTTTGGCCTCCCGCTCGAACACCTGATTGCGGTGCCCGAACCCGGTGTGAACGAGGGTCTCCTCGATCGGCCTGATCAGGTGCCGTTTGGCAACGCCGGTGTTCTCGATCATGCGCAGCACCAGGCGCACCTTGGGATGGTCGGCGTGCAGGCGCGCGGCTAGCGCCAGCGTCTCGGCCTGGGTGATGACGTGCTCGGGAACGGCCACCGCCGGCTTGCAGAGCACCGGCCTGGGCAGCGCGAGGTCCGCCTCGAAGGGGGAGGTGTCCAGAGTCTCGATCGGCCAGAGCTCGTCCCAGCTGTGCCCTGGCCCAGGGATCCAGTGCTCATCGCCCGGCTCCCCGCTGTGACTCGCTGGTGGCATGACTCTCCTTCAGGTGGTGGATTCAGGTGGCGGATACAGGTGGCGGATACAGGTGGTGGATGTGCCTTCGCTGGCGACGCCGCGCCGGTGCCGCGCGGATCGCACGCTGCGCGATGCTACCCGGCCTATGTGGGCCATGAACGCAAGTCGACCCGAGCGCTACCTGATCTTTGCAAAGCGGAGCAATGACCAGCAAAACCTCTGCGTCAAGAGCTCACGCGCCGCAGGGATGACGCCGGGCGGCCGAGGATCCATCCCTCGACGGTGGCAATCGCCGGATCCTCACGCGGCTCACCGGACGCGACGGCGCCTGTCACCACGCCGATCATGCCGAGCAGGCCGACCACGGCGTCGAACTCGTCCTCACCGTTGGCTCCGGCGCCGAAGCCTTCTTCGACCCGGTCGCGGATGCGTGGGTCCCACGTAACTCCGAGGGATTCGGCCCAGGCCAGCAGGCCAGGTGCCCACATCAGCCGGTCCGCCTGCCGCCGTTTGCTCCAGCGCGTCCGAGGCGCGCCTGGCTGCCTGGCGTACTGGTAGTACTCGCGTGGATAGGTCTCGGCCGCCACGATGCGGCTGGTGCCGTCGAGCAGATCGGCCAGGGATCCGGCGAACGGCCAGAGGGTGATCCCTGGCCCGAGTTGCGCGGCAGCGAGGAGTCGCCAGCCGGACAGGGCTCCCTTACCGACCTGTTTACTCCCCAGCGTCCAGAACAGCGTCTCCGCGTCGGTTCCCTCGCAGCGGCGGCGGAGTTCCTCCGACGTGAGTCCGAGACCGAGCTGCAGGTGCTCACGTTTAGTTCCGCCTGGCGCGTGCGGATAGAACGGCCTGTGCAGCGCGACGTCGCCGGGACGCCTGCCCACCACGCAGAACTCCTCCCACGGCGCAGAGCCGACGGCGCCCAGGAACGGAGGGAACGTGGCGATGCCGGCAGCCGCGGCGTAGGCGCGGGGGAGTCCGATAGGAAAATCAAATCCGATCAGCAGCTGGCCAGGCTGCGCCGCGGCCCGCAGGCCAGGCAGCAGATCGCCTTCCGGGCTTCTGGCGGCCGGGGCGGCTGGAGCCAGCGACTCGACCACATAGCGCCATTGACCTGCGGCGCTGGCCACGAGCCGCGCACTTGCTACCTGCCGTTTCCTGCGCTCAGTGCCCCAGTCCGCATGAGCGACGATCGCCGGCGGGATCACGAGGCAGCTCCGATAGTTCCGGCCATGGATGTGATTGTCCGCCGATAAGTCCAATACATGCGGCCCTGGGCTTGGCACTCTGGACTCATGACAGCGGAGACATTGTCGGCGCCATCGTTGTTCCAGCGGCTAAGGGGCCGGCAGGAGTTGCAGCTCGCGGCCGCGTTGTCGCAGGCCGACCGGCCTATGGCGACCGGATGGTGGGCCCTGCTGACCGTTCGCGGTCTGCTGCCGGCCGGTTTCTCGATCGCCACTGGCGTGCTGGTCGGAGCGATTCAGCACCGCTACAGCCTCGCGGTTCCGCTGGTCGTCTGTCGGCGTGGTGTTCATCCTGCTGCAGGTCACCGGCCCGCTGCACGCGGCGCTCAGCGCCAACCTCGGCGACCGGACGGCGGCGTGGCTCTACGACGAGCTGACGCGGCGCTGTGCGTGGCCGTTCGCGGAATCGGCCACCTGGAGGATCCTGAGCTGGCCGCCGACCTGCAGGTGGCCAGGGACTTCGACCGCGGCATGACCGGGCCGCCGCTGTCGACGTCGATGGACTTCATCGCTGGTGGCCTGGTGGACATGGTCGCTGGCCTCGCCCAGGCGTGCGTGCTCTTCGGATTCGCCTGGTGGGCGCCGCCGGTGCTGGCCGGCGCCTGGCTCGGGACGCACTGGCTGCTGCGCGAGAGCGCGGTCTGGAAGGACCGCAACACCGACGAGGTGCGGCAGGCTCAGCGGGACGCCGACTACGCCTACCGGCTGGCCGTGGATCCGCCGGCGGCCAAGGAATTGCGGATCTTCGGACTGCCTGACTGGGTGCTCGAGCGGTTCATCGTCAGCCGGCGGCGGCTGCACCAGCTCCAGTACGAGGCGACGAGGATGCGCGAGCGCTCCGTGCTCGCCAGCCTCGCCCTCGTCCTGGCCGCCAACGCGATCGTGCTGTGGACGCTCGGGTCGGCGGCGCTCGACCACCGCCTCGCACTTGGCGGGCTGGTCGCCTACGCCTCGGCGGCTGTCGGCACCTCGATGATCGCATTCGGCGGGCTTAACTGGGCTCTGGACGGAGCTGCGGCTCCGGTAGCGGCTGTCGCCCGCCTGAAGGCCGCGATGGCCGGCCCGGCACGATCAGTTCGGGAGACCGGCCGGCTGACGGCATGCCGGCGCACCACATCAGGTTCCGCGACGTGACGTTCGCCTACCCGGCCGCCCCGTCACGCCCCGTGCTCAAGGGACTTGACCTGGAGATCCCCGCGGGGAGTTCGCTGGCCATCGTCGGCCAGAACGGTGCGGGCAAGACCACGCTGGCCAAGCTGCTGTGCCGGCTGTATGACCCGCAGTCCGGCGCCATCGAGGTCGACGGGGTCGATCTGAAGGATCTCGACCTGGAGTCCTGGCGGAGCCGCGTCACCGCCGTGTTCCAGGACTTCGTGCGGTTCGAGCTGACGCTGCGGGAAAACGTAGCGCCGCGGGAGACAGCCGGCGGAGTGCCCGGTGATGCGAGGAACTGGTCTGCCGCGCTGGACGACAGCGTCAAGGCGGCGCTCGCCGAGGCCGGAGCCGGCGGGCTGAGCGACCTGGACACGGTGCTCGCCAAGGGCTATTCCGGCGGCACCGATCTCTCCGGCGGGCAGTGGCAGCGCGTCGCCCTCGCGCGGGCTCTGTCGGCCGTGCATCTGGGCGCGGGGCTCGTGCTGCTCGACGAGCCGACGGCCCAGCTTGACGTTCGCGGGCGAGGCGGAGATCTTCGAGCGGATCCTTGCGGCCACGAGATCGTGCACGACGATCCTCATCTCGCACCGGTTCTCGACGGTGCGGCACGTCGACCGGATCGCGGTCGTGGAGAACGGCGCCGTCGTCGAGCTCGGCAGCCACGACGAGCTGATGGCGCTGCGCGGCCGGTACTGGACGGATGTTCTCGCTCCAGGCGGAGCGGTTCGCCGAAGGGACTCCCGAGGAAGGCGAGGAAGAGGTGACCTTCGATGTCCTCTCCTGACACGGCGGCTGGTGGCGGCGTCGGCTGGCGGGGCTGGCGGCTGACGGCGGCTGGCGGCTGCCGATCTGGACCGGCTGCCGCCCGCGCTGTCGTCGATGTGGCGGCTGTGCCGCCTCGGCTTCCGCTACGAGCCGGCGCTGATGGGCGTGTCCTTCGTGCTCGCCCTCGTCGCGGCGCTGCCCGACGCGCTGCTGGCGGTCTGGTTCAAGCTGCTCGGCGAGGGCCTGCTCGAGCACAAGGACGGGCCTGCTGCGGTTCGCGGTCGTGGCGCTCGCGGTGTCGGTGGTGGCGACCTGGCTGCTGCAGACCGTGTCGACCAGGGTGCAGCGGCGTTTCAGGGACAAGGTCACGATCGCTCTTGAGTCCCACGTGGCGCGGCTTCAGGCCACGATCTCCACGATCGCGCATCAGGAGCGGCCGGAGTACCTGGACCGGCTGTCCGTGCTGCGCGAGCAGATCTTCACGCTCGACCACATGTACATGTCGGTCTTCTCGACGGCGGGCTGGATCCTCCGGCTGGGCATCACCGTGGCGCTGCTGGCCACGGTCAACCCGGTGCTCGTGACCCTGGTGCTGTTCGCGATCCCGACCGTGGCGGCCACGTCCTGGCGTCCGGTCGTCGAGCGCACCGCCCAGGAGCGCGCGCGCGCACGCGGACCGGCTGGCAAGGCACCTGTTCGCGCTGTCGACCACACGCCTCGTCCGGCAAGGAACTGCGGGTGCTCGGCATCGGCGCCGCGCTCGCTGAGCGTCGCCGGGCGTCGTGGGAGCGCTGGTACGGGCCGGTGGCCACGGCCCGGATCGCACTCGTCCGTCTGGTACGCGGGCGGATGGGCGGTCTTCGCGCTCGGCCTACGTCGGAGCGATCGTGCTCGTCGCGACCGGGCCGCACGCCTCGCCGGCGTCGGCCATCCTCGTGCTCACCGCCGGCGCCAGGCTCTCCTCCTACGTCGGCGCCACGGTCAGCGAGATCGGCTTCCTGCGCGGCATCTGGATGGACGGATCGCGGCGGCTGGCCTGGCTTGAGGAGTACGCCAGCGCCGTCACCCAGGACGCGGACCTGCCCGCGCCGGACGCCATTGGCGAGGGCATCCGGTTTGAGCACGTCACGTTCAGCTATCCGGGATCGGACCGGCTGCGCTCTGGACGACGTCGACCTGTTCCTGCCCGGCCGGATCCGTGGTCGCAGTCGTCGGCGAGAACGGCGCCGGCAAGACCACCCTGGTCAAGCTGCTGGCCAAGCTCTACACGCCGACCTCGGGCCGCATCCTGATCGATGACGTGGACCTGGCGCGCATCGACTCGGCGCAGTGGCGGGAGCGGCTGGCCGGGGCGTTCCAGGACTTCTTCCGATTCGAGTTCCAGGCCGGGCAGACCATCGGCATCGGTGACCTGCCGCGGCTGGACGTCGAGCCGGCGCTCGTCGCCGCCGCTGGACCGGGCCGGGCGCGCGTGATGTCGTCGAGTCCCTGCCGAGCGGCCTGCGCACGCAACTCGGGCCGACCTGGCAGGACGGCGTCGACGTCTCCTACGGCCAGTGGCAGAAGCTGGCGCTCGCCCGCGGGTTCATGCGCGACGAGCCGCTGGTCGTGGCGCTGGACGAGCCGACGGCCGCGCTCGACGCCGAGACCGAGCATCAGCTCTTCGAGCGCTACGCCGGCCGGGCGCGGCAAGCCCGGACGCAACGGGAGCATGACCATTCTCGTGTCGCACCGGTTCAGCACCGTCCGCATGGCCGACCTGATCGTGGTGCTCGACGGCGCGCGCGTGGCGGAGGTCGGCAGTCACGACGAGCTGATGGCCAGAGGCGGCCGCTACGCCGAGCTGTACCGGATCCAGGCGAAGGCATACGCGTAAGCGGCATGCAGGGGAGCAGGCGGCAGCGGTTCAGTTATGCTGCGCCGTGCCGGGCAAATGGGGATAATGACTCCGCCTGATGTGGCGTACTGCCAGAGCGCGAGGGAGTGCTCATGCCTTACCGAGTGGTCATCATCGGCGCCGGGTTCGGCGGGATCGGCATGGCGATCAGGCTCAAGCAGGCGGGCATCGACGACTTCGTCGTTCTCGACCAGGCCGATGACCTCGGCGGAACATGGCGCGACAACAGCTATCCGGGCCTGAGCTGCGATGTGCCGTCGCTGCTTTACTCGTTCTCGTTCCGTCCGTGGCGCTGGAGCCGGCGCTTCCCGGCGCGGGAGGAGATCCTTGCGTATCTGCACGGCCATCGTCGCGGAGCACGATCTTGGCCCGCACCTGCGGTTTGGCAGCGGCGTCGCATCGGCGGACTTCGACGAGAACAGCGCGGTCTGGAAGCTCACGCTCTCCGACGGCGGCACACTTGCGGCCACCTCGGTCGTATCCGCGGTCGGGCAGCTGGGCCGGCCAGCCCTGCCCGACATCGCCGGCCGCGACGACTTCGGCGGTCCTTCCTGGCACTCGGGTCGCTGGGATCACGAGGTCGACCTGACCGGACGGCGCGTCGCCGTCATCGGCACCGGGGCGAGCGCGATCCAGTTCGTGCCCGAGATAGCCAAGGTCGCCGGCCACGTCGACGTCTACCAGCGCACCGCCCCTTATGTGCTGCCGAAGGCCGACCGCCCGTACCGTGAGAGCCGAGCAGATGCTGTTCGACCGGCTGCCCGTGGTGCGCAAGGCGGACCGGCTGCGCATCTTCCTGTACGGGGAACTGCTCACCAGCGGCTTCGTCCTGTCGCAGAAGCTGCTGGCCGGGCCGATGCGGCTCTGGCGCCGGCAGCTCGACTCGCAGATCGCCGATCCTGAGCTGCGCGCCAAGTGCGTACCCGACTACGTGATGGGCTGCAAGCGGGTGGCGTTCTCCAACGACTGGTACCCGGCACTTGCACGGCCCAACGTCGAGCTGGTCACGGACAGGATTGAGCGGATCGTCCCCGACGGCGTGGTCACCGCCGACGGCACGACACGCACCGCGGACGTCATCATCTACGGCACCGGCTTCAAGGCGGTGGAATTCCTCACCCCGATGGCCGTCACGGGACGCGACGGCCGGCGGCTGCACGATGCCTGGCGGAACGGGGCGCAGGCGTACCTCGGCATCACCGTCGCAGGCTTCCCGAATTTCTTCATGCTCTACGGGCCCAACACCAACCTTGGCGGCAACTCGATCATCTACATGCTCGAGGGCCAGATCGGCTATGCGCTTGGCGCGATCGAGGCCCTTGATCGCGAGCGTCTGGCCTGGCTTGACGTACGCCCCGACGTGCACGACGCGTTCAACTCCTGGGTGCAGTCCGCGAGTCAGACGTCGGTGTGGGAGAGCGGTTGCCACAGCTGGTACACGACTGCCGCAGGACGCAACACGAACAACTGGCCCGACCACACGTTCCTGTACCGGTACCGGGTCAGGCGGTTCGACCTCGGCGCGTACCGGGTCATGCCGAAGCAGCCGGTCACGACCGGCGCCAGCGCGGCATGACTGGCAATAGAGGCAGACAGGCAAGCGCGGCATGACAGGCAAGAACGGTATGACAGGCAAGAACGGTATGAGCGGCCGGGGCGGCCGGCAGTTTCGCCGCGGGCTGCGCGTGCCGCCATCGCTCATGCGCCTTGGGGTGCGGCAGCTTGGCAGGCGCTGCCTCAACCCTGCGCTGTCCTGGCAGGTGCAGCGCTCGCGGCTCGGAGCAGCTCGACAGGACCACGCGACTGCCGCGCGGCACCGATGTCACCGTGCGGACCATCGGCGGCGTGCGGGCCGAGGTGGTGGCTGCCGGTGCGCGGACTCCCGGGCGCAACATCCGCGCGCCCACGGTGATCCACTTTCACGGCGGCGGCTACTGCCTGGGCTCGGCAAGCACGGCCCGTTCCTGGGCGGCGCACCTGAGCGCGGAGGCGGGCTGCAAGGTCGTGCTGCCCGAATACCGGCTGGCTCCCGAGCACCGGTTCCCGGCGGGTCTCGAGGACGCCCGCGCGGTGGTGGCCGCGCTTTCGAGCGAGAAGGGCGCCGGTTCGCTTGTGCTGTCGGGAGACTCGGCGGGTGGCGGGCTGGCTCTGGCGCTGATCCTGTCGATGCGCGACAGCGGCCAGGAACTGCCGGCCGGGTGCATCTTGCTCTCACCGTGGCTCGACCTCGGCCGCGACCGCGCTGCAGACCCTGAACTCGTGCGGCGCGACCTGATGCTCAGTCCGGGCTGGCTCGACGCGTGTGCCCGGGCCTACGCTGACCCGTCCTCCTGGTCGGACAGCCTGGTCTCGCCGCTGTGCGCCGCGCACGCCGGGCTGATGCCGCTGCTCGTCCAGGCCGGGACCGACGAACTGCTCGCGCCCGACGCCGAGCTGCTGGCGGCGAGCGCGACGGCCGCCGGCGTCGACGTCACGTACTCGCAGGTGGCCACGCATGTGGCACGACTTCACGCTGCAACCCGGCATGCTCGCCGCCGCTGACAGCGCCCTGGCCCAGGCAGCCTGGTTCGTGCGCAAGGTCACCGCCAGCTTGCCCATGGGCTAGATGGCGCTCACTGCAATGTGTGCCGTGTCTCCATTAGCATTCACACCCGGTTCACAGCTATGGCCTTAGGTATGCAGGTGGCGGTTCGGCCAGGGGTGGTCGCATAAGGGCAGGCACGGGGGTGCCTGGCCGCCGCAGCGAGTTCACGGGGGGAATCATCATGCATGCAGCGGGCAACGGAATCGGGAATCTTCGACAGGCGATGGACGGACCCGTCATCACGCCGGGTGACTCGGGTTTTGATGACGCGCGCCGGGTGTGGAACGCGGACATCGACCGGCGCCCGTCGGTGATCGCCCGCTGCCACTCGACCGCCGACGTGGTCGAGGCGACGACCTTCGCCCGCGAGCACATGCTCGAGATGTCGGTCCGCGCCGGTGCTCACAACACCGCGGGCTTGGCCGTCAACGATGACGGTCTTATGATCGACCTGAGCCAGCTGAACGCGATCACGGTCGACCCGGCTGCGGGCGTGCCCGGGCCGCCGGAGGGGCGCTGCTGGGAGATCTTGACGCGGCTACTCAGGAATTCGGGCTGGCCGTCCCCGCTGGGCTGGTCAGTCACACCGGGGTCGGAGGACTGACGCTCGGCGGCGGCATGGGCTGGCTCACCAGAAAGTACGGCCTCACCATCGACAACTTGCTCTCTGCCGAGGTTGTCACCGCCGACGGGAAGGTGCTGCGGGCAGCGCCTGACGAGCATCCCGACCTGTTCTGGGCGATTCGCGGCGGCGGCGGCAATTTCGGAATCGTGACCTCCTTCGAGTTTCAGCTGCACGAGGTCGATCCGCTCGTGCAGTTCGGGCTCTTCTTCTGGCACCAGGACCAGGGCGCCGAGCCCCTGCGGCTGGCCAGGGAGATAGTCGCTGAGCTGCCCGATGACGTCAATGCCGTCATCGGCGCGCTCAACGCACCGCCCGTGCCCTTCGTCCCGGAACAGCACCACTTCGCGCCCGGCTACGCGCTGCTGCTCACCGGCTTCGGATCGGCTGAACAGCATGCCCAGCTCACTGACAAGATCCGGCGGGCGGCTCCGCCCCTGTTTGATGTCGTCACGCCGATGCCCTATGTCAACCTGCAGCAGATGCTCGACGAGGCCAACGCCTGGGGGTTCTACGGTTACGACATGACGACCTACCTTGACGAGCTTTCGGATGACATCGTGGACGTCATCACCGAGCAGGTTCCAAGGAAGACGTCGCCGATGTCGGTCATGCTCCTGTACCGGCTCGACGGCGCGTACAGCCAGGTCAGTGACGACGAGACGGCATTCGGCGGCGGTCGCTCTCCTCGATACGGCGCCTTCCTCATTGGCATGGCGGCGGACGCCGACGCCCTGGCCGCGGAGCGGGAATGGGTGCGCGGATTCTGGAACGAACTGCGCCCGCACGCGATCGGCACCGGGGACGGCTATGTCAACGCGATATCCGATTACAAGGCTGATCGGGTCCGCAATAGCTACGGCGCGGGCAAATACGACCGGCTGGCCGGGATCAAGGCCGAGTACGACCCCGACAATGTCTTCCACCTCAATGCCAACATCCGTCCGGCACATCCGGCAGCTGCAGCGAGCCGGGGATAGCGGCCCGCTGCTGCCCGGAGCTCATTCGTCGGCGTCCGGGCTGGGCAACCTCGCCAGGCGGTTGGCGAGCTGGGTGCGTGAGCGGACGGCAAGCTTGGCGTAAACGCGGGCAAGGTGCACTTCGACCGTATGCACGGCGATGAACAGGTGCGTTGCGATCTGTTTGTTCGAGAGCCCCTGCGCCGCGAGTGCAGCGACTCGTTGCTCGGCTGCGGTCAATTCTGAAGCGTGCGAGCTCCTTCCGCTGCCCAGCAGGACCATTTCCGCGCGCGCGTGTTCGGCCCAGCCATCGCAGCCAAGCTCGGCGAAAGCGGCCGCCGCTGCCTCGAGGTAAGAACGCGCCGCCGAGCGCTTCCTGACCCGCCGCGCAGTGCGTCCAAGCCACAGCAGCGACCGCGCACGGTCGAACGCCATGCCCAGCTCGCCCATCGTGGCTGCCGCTGCTGCGAGCTGATCGGCCGCTTGCTCGTTATATCTGGACGCGAGCGCCATGGCAGCCGCGCACCTGTCGGCTGTCGCAAGCGCCCATGGATGGCGCTGGCTAACGGCCAGGTCGCGAAGCTGGTCGGTGACCGCGGCTGCCTCTGTCAGCCGTCCCAGCGCGATCAATGCCTCGACCAAGTCCGCCGCGACCGGGAATGCGCCGGGGTCCTTGATGCCTTGCCGTGTAGCGTGATCCCAGACCGCGCCCAGGGCTTCGGCCGCTTGCTCTGGCTGACTCGCGAGCAGCGCCGCGACCCCCCGCGCCCGGCGGGCCTCTAGTTCATCCCACTGCGGGCCGGGATCGTCCGGCGAGGCAGCGGCAATCGCGGCAACCAGTGCTGCCCAGTGCTCCGCATCGTGCGGAGCTCCCTTGATGGCCGCAAGCAGCGCCTGGCATCGAGCCCAGTTAGCCTCCAGGTCATCCAGGGCCGCCCAGAGGTGCCTCTGATCGACCAGGCGCGCACATTCTCGCACGTCACCTGCGCGCAGCTCCACTTCGCACAGCTGCAGCTGTATGGCAGCGCGGAACCTTGCCTCGCCGCGGTCGTCTGCGAGCTCCTGAAGACCACGGAAGATCTGCCTGGCCTCCGCGACCTGGCCACGGAACGCGAGGCGGACACCGATCTGGCGGTCGATCGAGTTCTCGTAGAGCCCAGGAGACTCCTGGTCGGCCGGCAAGCCGGCCAGGTCATCGAGCGGCATGCCGCGCATGACCCGCACCCAGGCCAGCGCCTGCAGCACCTGCCCCTGCACGGCCGCTCCGCACGACGTCACCAGTGCCCGTGCTCTCTCCGCGCACGCCTCAGCCTCGCCGATCCGCTCGACCAGGATCATGCTGAGCAGGACCGCCTTCGCCGCGAGCGCGGTGGCCTGCAGTTCAGGCTCCGCACCGCTTTCTGCGAGCGCGCGATCCAGGTGGTCCTGGTGCTCTGTGAGAGTCCCGGCGTCGGCCAGCAGCAGATGAGCGCGTGCCCGGGCAGCGCCGGCTGTAAAGTCCCTGATCCGCGGCGCGATCAGTTCCCTCGCTCTCGTCGGCTCGCCAACCATGACCAGGTATTCAGCCAGTGCCATCAACCGGTCAGAGCGATTAGTAGCAGCCGGTGGCGTCAGGCCCAGGGCGTGCTCCGCGAGATCGACGGCATCATGGGTTGCGCCCCGGCGGAGCGCCCCCTCTGCTGCGGCCGCGATCGCGCTGGCGAGACGAGCGTCCGGTCCCGTGGCGGCCAGTGCGAGGTGCCTGGCCCGCGCCGTCTCATCCTGCGCTGATTCGGCTAGCTCGCGATGCAGCAGGTGTCTATCTGTTAGGCCAGAGAGCCTCCTGGCGGCGGAGGCGAGCAGCGGATGCGAGACGCGCACGCGTCCGCCATCGATGACCAGCAGGCCGGCGCGCACCAGATCTTCGGTGGCTGCCGGATCGGCGACAGCATCGAGCACCTGACGATTCAGCTGGCCGCTGAGCGCCACTGCGAGCAGCGCGTGCCGATCGCGCGGTTGCAGGCCCGCGACTCGTGCCTCAAAGGGGTTGGCCGACGGATCGGCGATTGGCAGGTCGGCGTCGAAGAGTGGCGTTTCCTGCGCAGCGAGAATCTGGCCCGCTTCCAGCACAAGCAGCGGAATTCCGTGCGTCGCCGCAAACAGCCGCTTCAGTGTCCTGGGCGGCACCGTGAGGCCAAGACGCTGTGACAGCAGACGATAGGTTCCTTCGACGCTCAGCGGTCCGATGTCGAGCCTGTGCACGCCGCTGGCTTCAAGTGCGACCTCAACCTCGGCCTGGTGGCCAGATCGACTGGCAAGCAGGAACCGGGGCTGGGGAGCGCCGAGTCTCCTCGCCGCGAAGGCCAGCGCGTCGGCCGATGCGGGATCCAGCCATTGCAGGTCGTCTATTGCGACGAGCAGCGGCTTGGCGGCGGCGAGAGAGCGCAGTACGCCCAGTAAACCGGCGGCGATGGCGAACGGGTCGGGCGCGAGATCTGCCGGATCTGACCGCAGGAGCGCCACCTCGAGGGCATGGCGCTGCGGATCTGGCAGCTCGGCCAGCGTGTCGGCGCCGACAGGTTCCAGCAGGTCGAACAGCCCCGCAAAGGAATGCCGAGCCTCAGGCTCGAATGGTCGTGCCACGAGAACACGAAAGCCGTATTGGCCGGCGAGTCCCATCCCAGCTTCCCAGAGTGCCGTCTTGCCGATGCCTGGCGGGCCCGTGAACAGCAGAGTGTGCGCAAGCGGGTCTGCGCTGACGAAATCCGCCAGCAACTCAAGTTCGGTTTCCCTGCCGATCAGGGCACCATCAGCCGGCGCGTCCACCACGCATCCCTCACCGCAGCGACCCTCGATGCCAGGAACTCAGCCAGCACTGCCAGAAGGGCCTTAAATTGAAGTCCCTCCAATTAAACGCCCGAGGCACAGTGGTGACCGGTGCTTCCTGAGGAGATGGCTATAACCAAGCGATGACGGTGGCGCTCCTAGAGATCAGGGACATTGATGCGGCGGTGGAGGAGCCTTTCCGATCGTGATCGAGACCGCTGAGCCGGGGTTGAGGGAGGTCCCAGCAGGCGGGTTCTGGTACGTCACGGTCCCAAGGTTGTTGCAGGTGTAGTCGACAGCCGAAGAAACGGTGCCGAGCACCAACCCTGCCGCCTGCAGGGCCTGGCTCGCCTGGGCTGTGGTGTCACCGCTGAGGATGGGCACGGTGGCAGGGAGCATGCCGAGGGCCAGAGAGAAGAAGCCAACGTGGAACACGTTGATGGAGTCGTCGCCGAACGCGAACTGGCTGACATGGCGGAGGCTCGTGACGAGCGTCGGAGTAAGGGTTGCGAAGGTCGTGCCATTGGCCAGCTGGCCAAGCCCGTTGCAGCCCCAGGTCCATAGCGAGCCGTCGTACCGGATCGCTGCGCTGGACCAAACGAAGATTCCCTCGACGCCCATGATGACCTGGGTTACACCGACCAAGCCGATCAGCTCCGGTGTACTCGTGCTGGTCGTGCTGCCGTCGCCGAGTTCGCCGCAGGTGTCGTCGCCCCAGGCCCAGACCCGCTCGGCGGAGCCGGCGATGGCCAGCGCGGAGGCGCCGCTACTGGCGATTTTGGTGACCCCGATCAAGCCGGGCACAGGCGCCGGGCTGGTGGTAATCCCGCCTTTAGTGCCGTTGCCGAGCTGGCCGAGGCTGTTATTCCCCCAGCTGAACAAGGTGCCGTCGGAGCGGACGGCAAAACTCGGGCTGGCCGCCGCCACCTGAGTGATCCCGGTAAGGCCCGGTACCTGCTCCGGGCGAAGCCGGGCCGTCGTGGTTCCGTCTCCCAGGGACCCGTCGGAGTTGTCGCCCCAGGCCCACACCGTGCCGTCTGACTTCAGCGCCAGCACGTAGTAAGGTCCGGCCGCTACCTGTATGACTCCGCTCAGGCCAGGCACCAGGACAGGAGTGTCGCTTGGCGTTGTGCTCCCGTTGCCAAGCTGGCCGAAGCGGTTGTCACCCCAAGCCCAGAGGATGCCGCCGGGTCCCAATGCGTAGCCATTTCCCTCACTGCTCAGAGCAATCTGGGTGATGGCGCTCAACCCCGGCACCTGATGTGGCGTGAGGACAAATGGGTTGTCGGTGCTGTAGCCCAGCTCGTGATAGTAGTTGTCGCCCCAGGTCCAGACCGTGCCGTCTGCCAGCAATGCGCCAGCGGAGTGAAGGCCGGTCGCTAGCTGCGTGACGGTTCCCGGCGGACCGCTCGCGGGCACCGGCGACAGGCTCGGGGTCGCGGTCTGTGTCCCGTTGCCGAGTTCACCGAGTTGGTTAGTCCCGAAACCATAGATGGCCGGGCCAGAGACGGCCTGCAAGCCGGGCGGTACGGCCGCTGCGGGTGCCGCCAGCGCGGCGCTCACGACGGCCGTCGCGCCGACAAACACTAGGATCGCCCGGATGCTGCCCGATCTGCGCACTGATCATCACCCGCCTCGGCGTGGACTGACCGGCGGTTCGCGCGTCGCGAACGGCGGCATGCGGGACCGCAGCCAGCCACGGCAAGACGCAACGGTCACCGATACGCGCGACCATAGCCCGGCCATTCTGCGGGCTCTATAACGGAAAACCTCTATCCGGGCCGTGGCGCTTACTTCGAATCGCGGCAATGGCGGGGGACGATGTACGCGGAGATGATCGGCCGCCAACCCGCGGCACCGATCCCGCTTGACAGAAACGAGCCAGCGACCGATTCGCTATCTAGAGTCAGACTATGGCTGACATGAGCACCGACCCGGCGTTTGCCATCTGTATCGGCCCGGGCGCGACGACTCCTGGCTGGTTCGAGCGCCGCATGCTGGCCAGGGACCGCCGTGCCTGAACGCGTTGTCGTCGTCGGCGCCGGTGCCGTCGGCCTTTCCTGCGCGTACTACCTGCAGCGAGCGGGGCTCGAGGTCGACGTCATCGACGCGGGCCCGGTGGGCAACGGGGCATCCTGGGGCAACGCCGGGTGGGTCTCGCCTTCCCTGTCCGCGCCGATCCCCGGACCGGCTTCACTGCGTACGGCCCTCAGATCGATCGGTAAACCAACCAGTCCGCTCTGGCTGCGCCCGCAGATCGATCCCGCCTTTCTGCTGTGGGGGATGGGATTCCTCCGGCATTGCACGCCCGCTGCGAGCGAACGCGGCCTGGCGGCGACCGCCTTGCTGTCTCGTGACGCCTTCCGCTACTTCGACGACATGCTCGCGGACGGGCTTGCCGCTCCACCTTGAGCGGCGAGGCCTCCTTCTTATCGGCATGTCGCGTGCCGCGATCGAGGACGAGTTCGGCGCGCTCGGCAAGCTATCCGCGCACCAGATCCCGATAGAGGTCAGCCGCCTCTCAGCGGCTGAGTGCCGGGAACGTGAGCCACTGATCGGACCGAGTGTCGCCGGCGGCCTTTATGTGTCAACGGAAGGCCATCTCGATCCCCGAGAGCTCACGGCGGTCCTCGCTGCGACGATCACCGCGCGGGGCGGACGGATCCGCACTGGCGAGGCGGTCCGCGGTTTCGTTACCGAGGATCAGCGCATCACGGCAGTGATGGCCGGCAGCGAGATGCCGGCATCGAGCGTCGTCATAGCCGCCGGCGCGCACTCCGTGCCGGTGAGCAGGATGCTCGGCGTGCGCCTGCCGATGACCGCCGGCAAGGGCTACAGCTTCTCCGTGGCCAGCCCGCAGGCGCCGTGCGCACCCATGTACCTGCTCGAAACGCGGGCAGGCGTTACGCCGATGGGCGGGCGGGTGCGGATTGCCGGAACCATCGAGTTCTCCGGGCTGAACGCGTACCGGGACCCACGCCGGATCGAAGCCCTGAAGCTCGCCGCGCGAGGCTATCTGCCGAGCATGGACTGGACGGCGCCGGCGGAAGAGTGGACGGGCATGCGCCCGCTCTGTCCCGATGGCCTGCCGGTCCTGGACCGCGTTCCCGGCTTCCAGAACGCGTACCTGGCCACGGGCCACTCGACGTTGGGAATCACGCTGGCTGCGGTAACCGGTGCCCATATCGCGAGCTTCGTCAGCAAGGGGACGGCTCCGGCGGAGCTCAGGCCGTTCCGCTTTCCCTTCGTACTTCAGCAGGCGGTAAGCCCGCGCCTGCTGGGCTCAGGTCATCGCGATTCTGGCTGATAGGTAAGGAGCAGCACGCCGGTAGTGGTCTGCGTGCACTCCATGAGCCGCAACCTGAGCGGTCGGGAGGTCTCGCGGAACAGCCGCTTGCCGGTGCCGAGCACGAGCGGGTGAACGAAGATCCTGTATTCGTCGATCAGGTCATGCTCGATCAGCGTCTGCACGAGGACACCGCTGCCGAGCACTGTTATGCCGCCGTCGCCATGTTGCTTCAGGTCCCGCACGGAAGCGGCGACATCGCCGGACATGATCCGGGTGCCGGGCCACGCCACGCTCGTCAGCGTCTTGGTCACCACGTACTTGGCAGTGGCGTTCAGGTGCGCCGCGATCGGGTTCGTGTCTGGCTCGAACGGCCAGTGTGCCGCCATCTTCTCGTAGGTCTTGCGGCCGAACAGGTAACGCCGTGGTTCCGGTAAATCCTTTCGCGGCGGCCTGGCCTGCTATTTCGTCGCCGTACGGCGCGGACCAGCCGCCGTACGCAAAGCCGCCCTCCCTGTCCTCATCCGGCGATCCCAGGCTCTGCATGACGCCGTCCAAGGTCACGAACTCGACGATTGCCAGCTTGCGCATCGTGCTTCCTTCCTCGCGGCCGGCGGTTCCGGCTTCACCACCTACACGATCGGACGCTGGCCAGATCGACACCTCCGGCGCAGTCAGCTGCTGACTCCTGGCCCGGTTAGCCTCTGACCATGACGAGCAAGCCCTTCAGGTTCGCGATGCAGGCCACCCCGCAGGACGGCGCTCAGTGGCTGGCCGCTGCCCGCCACGCTGAGGAGCTGGGGTATTCCAGTTTGCTGATGCCGGACGGTACGCAGCTCCTTTCACCGTTGCCCGCACTTGCCTTGGCTGCCGGTGCGACCTCATCGCTGCGAGTAGGCACGTGGGTGCTGGCTAGCCCGCTGCGGCCGCCACGGCTTGCGGCCTGGGATGCGCACACCCTGTCCGTCCTGACCGGCGGCCGTTTCGAGATGGGCATCGGCACAGGCCGGCCCGAGGCCATCGAGCAGTCGGTGCGACTGCTGGAACGGCCGGCGCCGAACGGCACGCAACGCCGGGCGCTGGCCGAGCAGACCATCGACGAGCTGCGCAGGCTCGACGGGAACCGGCATACCCCGGTGCTTATGGCCGCTGCCGGACCCATGGCGATCACTTTGGCTGCGGCGAAGGCCGACATCATCACCCTCGCCACCGGGCCGCTAGCCAGCCGCGACGAGGTGGCAGGGATGATCGCCAGGACCAGGCAGGCGGCAGGCGACCGGGCTGATCAGCTCGAGTTCGCGGCGCCGCTGTTCGTCGTCGGCGACGAGGTACCACCCTGGGTGGCGCGCTTCCTGCAGGCCGACTTCGCGACCCTCGTGGCGTCCGAGTCGCTGTATATCCTGCGTGGTACCTCCCGGCAGATGGCCGACGAACTCCAGCGGCGCCGGGAGGTCACCGGCATCTCCTACATCAGCGTGAACGGCGCGTTCGCCGAGCAGTTCGCGCCGGTTGTGGAGCTGCTCGCGGGCCGTTAGGGCTCGTTGCGGCCTCGCCGCGACGGCATTCGACGCGGTGGAGCGCCGGTCGCGGGAAGGTCACCCCCACGCGTCGGCCGGATCGTGCAGCGCAGGACACTGGCCGGTATCCAACGAAGGGGGCTGTGGCCAATGGACCAGCGGGGATTTGCCCGCTCTGTGGCGGAGCGAACCGGGCTGTCGCGTGAGGAATCGGCCGATGTCACCTGGGCGGTCCTGGAGGGCCTCACTGAACAGCTGAGCGAGGGCGAGGCCAGGCGGCTCGCCACGGCCTTCCCTGATCTGGACGAGGAATTGCGTGCGCGTCGCCGGCGGAAGAAGGAGGCGAGGCCCATCAGGCTGCACGAGTTCGTCAGGCAGGTCAGGGAGCGCACAGGGCTGAACGACAACGACGTGTGGGCCGGTGCCGGAGCAGTGCTTGCGGAATTGCGCGAAGTGTCAGGCGAGGATGAGTACCGCCATCTCGTCGGTCAGCTTCCCGACGAGTACGCGGGGCTGGCCGAGGCGGCGTGACCTAGTGGCCAGGTACTGCCGCTATGGGCGTAACGCTCCACGAAACGCCGCAAGATCGCAGGCGGGTGCGTGACCTGGCTGCGACGAGCCTGCGCCTTGAGCTTGCCGGCCTGCTCTGGCTCGAAGTAGCCAGCGTGCTTGTAGACGTCGATCCTGGTGCACAGTCCTGCCACGTCCAGTTCAGGGTGGAACTGGGTGGCATACACATGCGAGCCGATGCGGAAAGCCTGTACCGGGCAGGCCCGGGAGGTGGCGAGCAGGACCGCCTGCGGCGGTAGCTCGCTGATCGCTTCCTTGTGGCCGACGAACGCGTCGAAGGTCGCGGGCAGACCGCTCAGCAGGGGGTCGCGCTGGCCTTCGCGGGTCAGCGTGATCCTGACCGGCCCGACCGGCTCGGCGTACTGACGGTCCACGATCGCGCCCACGTGGCTGCCGAGCGTCCCGATGCCGTAGCAGGCGCCGAGGAAGGGGAAGTCCGCGTCTGTCACCTTCTTTAGCAGCCTGGCCAGGTCGGCCTCCACGCGTCGCTGGACGGGCGACTTCGACGGTTCGGGGTCGCTGGAGTTGAAAGGCCCGCCGCCGAGCAGGATCCCGGACCAGTCCCGCAGGTCGACATCGCCAAGCGGCCGCCGCTCGAGCCGGAACCTGCGCAGGTCGCGCTCGTCCAGCCCTCCGAAGCGCAGGAACGAGGAGTACTCATTGTCCGCAGCGGCATCCTCGGCGCGAGTGGCCAGCAGCAGGAACGGCTTCACATGATCACCCTATTGTTGGGTGTCATGCACATTGACGGGGAGGCGCTGGCTTCGAGCCTGCAGCGGTTGCGCGAGGCGGCGTACGACGCGGACGTCGCAGCGGTGATGAAGCGTGCTGTCGGCGCCGTGCACCGGGTTTTCGAGTGCAGTGGCGCCGGCATCATGTTCGTCACCGAGTCCGGTCAGCTTTCCTACGTCGCAGCCTCCGACGAGGGCGGACGGCAGCTGGAGCAAGCACAGGCAGATGCGGGTCAGGGGCCGTGTTACGACTCCTATGTCTATGCCCGCGAGGTCGCCAGCAGCGACGTGCACCACGACAGCCGCTGGCCCAGGCTGCCTCCCAATCTGCCAGGACAGGTGCGTGCTGTGGCCGGGATCCCGGTCATGCTCGGCGGCAGCCCGGTCGGCACGCTCAACGTCTACCGCGATGCTCCCGCCGAATGGGACGACTCCGACATCGCCGCGCTGCGCGCCTATGGCGACTTGATCGCCGACATCGTCGGCGCGGCGCTCGCCGCGCAAGATCACGGCGCTCTCGCCAGCCAGCTGCAATACGCGCTGGACTACCGGGTGATCATCGAGCGTGCCGTCGGGTATCTCATGGGCTCGCGTGGCCTGGACGCCGTCACGGCGTTCAACATCCTTCGCAAGCGCGCTCGCGACTCACGGCGTCGCGTTGCCGACATCGCGGCCGAGGTCCTCAAAGGGACGGGTGCCGGCCTCGACGATGAGCGACCAGTCTGACCCTGATTGCGGTAGCCTCCGGGGCAGGATAGATTGCTCGATCGAGTTCCGCCCTGTGTCCGCGGATCGCCCTTCCCCGGAGGTGACGATCTGTTGGCATGCCTCTGTGCAGCGGGTACCCCGCGATGGTTACGTCCGCCTATCTCAAGGTGACCGCCGACCGCGACGAACAGCGGATAATCCTGCGGTTGCGCGGCGACCTGGACGTCTCAAACAGCGACGACCTTCGCGCTGTCATCGACCGGCAGCTGGAGATCGGACCGCTGCCTCTCATCGTCGACCTGTCAGAGCTGAGCTTCATGGACTGCGGCGGTATGGCGGTCCTGATCGCAGCGCGCAAGCGGCTTGCCCGGCACGGGCACGATCTCAGGTTCGCGGCTCCGCAGCCAATCGTCAGGCGCCTGCTCGACCTCACTGGCATGGACACCCTCATCCACCTCGGCGAAGATGAGCACCATGCCCCTCGAAACAGGACACACCGTCAACCTTCCTGACGAGGTGGAAAGCGCGCCGGCGGGGAAGGCGGCACCGGCGGCGCCGGAGGCACCGGAGGCACCGGCGGCACCGGCGCCGCCGGAAGCACCGGCCGCACCTGCGGCCCGCCGCAGCGCTGCGTGGTTCGGTGCTCCGGGCAGAGACGGCTTCCTGCATCGGTCCTGGGTGCGCGCTGAAGGCTTCACGCCTGAGGTGTTCGACGGCCGCCCGGTCATCGGAATCGCCAATAGCTTCTCCGAGCTCGCGCCCTGCAATTCACACCTGCGCGATCTCGCCGAGGCGGTCAAGCGCGGCGTGTGGCAGGCAGGCGGATTCCCGCTGGAGTTCCCGACGATGTCGCTCGGCGAGTCGCTGATCAGGCCAACCGCCATGCTGTACCGCAATCTGATGGCGATGGAGGTCGAGGAATCCATCCGCGCCAACCCGGTCGACGGCGTGGTCCTGCTGTGCGGCTGCGACAAGACGACGCCGGCCATGCTGATGGCCGCGGCCAGCGTGGACCTGCCCGCCATCGTGGTCACGGGCGGCCCGATGCTCAACGGCAGGTTCAGGGGCGGCACGCTCGGCTCGGGCACCGCGGTGTGGAGCCTGTCGGAGGAGGTGCGCGGCGGGCGGATGAGCGAGGCGGACTTCAGCCTCGCCGAGGGCTGCATGAGCCGCTCGCACGGTCACTGCATGACGATGGGCACGGCCTCGACCATGGCCTGCATGACCGAGGCGCTCGGGATGAGCCTGCCGGGTGCCGCGGCCATCCCCGCGGTCGACGCGGGACGCGCGCGCGTCGCCCAGGCCTCAGGGCAGCGAATCACCGACATGGTGCGCGAGGATCTCCGCCCCAGCGCGGTGCTGAGCGGGCAGGCCTTCGAGAACGCGATCGTCACGCTGGCCGCGCTCGGCGGCTCGACTAACGCGATCATTCATCTGCTTGCGATCGCCGGCCGCTGCGGGCAGACGATCGGACTGGATGACTTCGACCGGCTGAGCCGGAAGGTTCCGCTGCTGGCCGACTTGCAGCCGTCAGGCAAGCACCTGATGGAGGACTTTGCCGACGCCGGCGGCCTGCCGGTCATCACCGCCGAGCTGCTGCACGGCGGGCTGCTGCGCGGCGAGGCCCGCACGGTAACCGGTCGGACGGTCGCAGAGAACATGGCGGACAACGCGGCGGCGGCGCAGACCTGGCGTCCCGAGGTGATCAGGACGCTCGCGGATCCGCTGCAGCCCGCCGGCGCCGCGACGGCGGTGCTCCGCGGCAACCTCTGCCCGGACGGCGCCGTGATCAAGGTCTCGGCCGCCACGCCGGCGCTGCTCAGGCACCGGGGCCGCGCGCTGGTGTTCGACTCGGTCGAGGGCTACCGGCAGGCCGCCGACGACGACGGCCTTGACGTCACGCCCGATGACATACTCGTGCTTCGCAACGCTGGCCCGCGTGGGTACCCGGGCATGCCGGAGGTCGGGAACCTTCCGTTGCCGCGCCGGATGCTCGCCGCAGGCGTCACCGACATGGTCAGGATCTCCGACGCCAGGATGTCGGGTACCGCGTACGGCACCGTCGTGCTGCACACGGCGCCCGAGGCAGCGGTCGGCGGCCCGATCGCCCTCGTGCGGACCGGCGACGTCATCAGCCTGGACGTGCCGGCGCGGACGCTGCACCTTGAGGTCGACGACGCAGAACTCGAGCGCCGCCGCGCCGCCTGGTCGCCGCCCCCGCAGCACGCCAGCCGCGGCTGGGTCAGGCTCTACACCGAGCACGTGCTCCAGGCAGACCGAGGCTGCGACCTTGACTTCCTGGTCGGCAGCTCGGGGTCTGCCATCCCGCGGCCCAGTCACTGACCACAGGGTCACTGACCACGGGGCGCGCCGGGAGTTCCGGCGCCCTGCCGGGCATTCCGGACCAAAGGCGGCAGCATATGCCGCGTAACGTCTATCGTGGGTCTTGCATCGCATCCCTACAGGTTTCTGGGCGCCTCTTGGGGGCTGAATCGTCTCCTGCGCATCGCACGTCGACATCGTTGGTCAGCTCAGGCTGCCGGCATTCCGCGGATGGCGGCCGCGGCATCGCCGGCAGTACCCAAATGAGAGGTGAAGCTCATGGACGAGCGTGAGTACGATGACCGGCCCGGATCGGACCCCGGAGTCCCGTGATCCCCTGGGCCGCCGCCAGTTCCTGCGCGGTCTGGCCGCGACGGGTGCGCTGGCCGGCAGCAGCGGATTCCTCGCTGCCTGCTCATCCGGCGGCGGAGGCTCGACCGGCCCTTCGGCTTCCCCGACAGCCGACTGGCGCGGCGCGCCGCGGCGGCAACCTTAAGGTCGGCCTCACCGGCGGATCTGGCTCGGACACCCTCGACCCGCACAACGGGCTCACCTACCTCGACACCGCCCGCGCCCAGTCGCTGTACCAGCCGCTGCTCCAGCTGAACACGCAGGCTCAGGCCGAGTTCGTGCTCGCCGAGGACATCAGCCCGCACGGCTCGACGTCGGAGTGGATCATCAAGCTCCGCCCCGGCATCACCTTCCACGACGGCAAGCCGCTGACCGCCGACGACGTCATCTTCACGCTGCGCAGGATCATCACGGGCAAGCTCACCGGCGCCACCCCGCTCGGCCCGATCGACATCAAGAACCTGAAGGCGCTCGACAAGCACACCGTCAAGGTGCCGATGACCAGCCCGTACGGCAGCTTCCTCGACCAGCTTGGCTTACTGGTACTACCTGTACATCGTGCCGGTCGGCTTCGACCCGAAGACGCCCAACGGCACCGGCGCTTTCAAGTACAAGAGCTTCACGCCAGGCCAGCAAAGCGTGTTCGTCAAGAACCCCGACTACTGGAAGGCGGGACTGCCTTACGTCGACACGCTGACCATCATCGACTTCAGCGACAGCGCGTCGCTGCAGAACGCGCTCTCGACCGGCGTCATCCACGGCGCCGGCGCGCTCGAGGGCCCGCAGATCACCGCGCTCAAGTCGACCCCCGGCGTCCGGACAGTCGTCTCGCACACCGGCGCGATCACGCCGTTCACGATGCGGGTCGACCAGGCGCCGTTCAACGACGTCCGGATCCGCCAGGCCATGCGCCTGCTGGTCGATCGGCCGCAGCTGATCACCTCGGCGCTGAACGGGTACGGGACCGCCGGCTCCGACGTCTCCTCGCCCTATGACCCGAACTACGACACTTCGCTGCACAGAGCAGCAGGACATCGCGCAGGCCAAGCACCTGCTGAAGCAGGCCGGGCAGCAGAACCTCACCGTGCAGCTCGTGACATCGCCGGTCGCCACGGGAACGGTCGCGATGGCGACGGTCCTGCAGCAGCAGGCCAAGCTCGCTGGCGTCACGATCAACCTGAAGACGGTCGACCCCACGACGTTCTTCGGCCCGAACTACCTGCACTGGACCTTCTCGCAGGACTTCTACAACTACTCGCCGTACCTGGCGCAGGTCGCGCAGTCGCTGCTGCCGACGTCCCCGTTCAACGAGACGCACTGGCACCTGCCGAAGTACATCAAGCTGTACCACCAGGCCAATGCCACAGCGGACGCCGCGACCCGCAAGCAGATCGAGCACGAGATGCAGCAGATCGACTTCAACGAGGGCGGGTACATCATCCCGGCCTTCATCGACGCCCTCGATGCGTACAGCACCAAGATCACCGGCTACTCGGCCGCCAAGGTCGGGCAGCCACTGTCCGACTTTGACTTCGAGCACTACTCGTTCTCCTAGGGAAAGGGACGTCAAGCGCATGCAATCGAGGATGCTGGCC
Organism: uncultured Actinomycetota bacterium; assembly: GCA_963809195.1. Lineage (GTDB taxonomy): Bacteria > Actinomycetota > Actinomycetes > Streptosporangiales > Streptosporangiaceae > Chersky-822. The sequence goes on from CAWEIQ010000001.1 coordinate 124,457, forward strand.
TCCGGGCTTGGCTTTCCGGAGGGCCCGACCGTGCTCGGCGACGGCCGGATCGTGCTCTGCGACGGCAACACGGGCGAGTTGCTTGTTTACGCAGGCGACACGATGTCGCACTTCGCGAACACGGGCGGGTCGCCGTGGGGAACCTATCTCGGGACCGACGGCAAGCTGTACGTCAACCAGGGCGGCGACGTTCCGGGCAGTGGTGACTTCAGCGCCGTGCCCGGGATCCAGCGCGTGAGCATGGACGGGTCCGTCGAGTTCCTGTTCTCCGAGGTCGGCCGGGTACACGCTGGCCGGCCCGAACCAGTCGGCGTTCGGGCCGGACGGCCGGCTGTGGATCACCGACTCGGGCACCGAGCTCGACGACCGCGTCGAGGTACCGAGCCCCGGCAGGCTGTTCGTGGTCAGCGACGCGTCGGGGACCGGCGAGATGGTGCTCGAGCGGCCGGGCAGCTACCCCAACGGGATCGCGTTCGACGACCAGGGCCGGTTCTACTGGAGCGAGTCGAAGGCTCACAGGGTCTGCCGGCTGGACAACGGCGAGGCGGTCACGTTCTGCCAGCTGCCCGACACCCACGTGCCCGACGGGATGGCCTTTGCGGCGGACGGCCGGCTGTTCGTGGCCAACACGACGTTCGGCGGCGTGACCGTGCTCTCGCCAGGTGGCCAGGTGCTGACCGAGATCGACCTGAGCGAGCACGCGACAAACGTGGTGTTCGATGGATCGGCGCTCTACGTCACCGCGACCAGGACGCCCGACATCGAGGCATCGGAACGGACCGGCTCGTTCTGGAGGGTGGAGACGGACGCTACCGGGCTCGCGCTCCTGCCTGGCCAGCTGTAGCCGGCGCCAGAACCTATCCGGCGGCCTGGTCGTTCCCGCGAAGCGCCTGCGGGCTCGGCCGGCCGTCGAGGAATTCGGAGAGCGCAACAGGGCTCTCGGGGATAATGCCGTCCGGCACCGCAAGCCCGACCCTGGCTAGTGCGTCGGCCAGCCCTTCGCGCTGGCCGACGAGCACGATGTCATAGCCGTGCCTGGCGAACTCCTCTGATTGCTCGGCAACCTCGAACAGCAGCCGCTGCGCGACCGGGGCCGGGTAGTCGTCGGCCGGAAGCTGGACGACGCCCCAGCCTGCCTGCGCGGCCGCGGTGATGCCGTCGACTGCCGCCAGGCGGCGGGTTCACGAACTGGTCGGCGACGAGCGCGACCCGGAACGAACGGGCGTCGCGTTTCATCTGCCGTCCGTGTCGTCAAGTACGGCGGCTACCTGAGTGGCCTGAGCGGTCTCGTCGTGCCCAGGGATCGCGTGCGTCTCGCCCGCCACCCTGGGAAAGCCGATCCCGCGGATGCCCAGCTCCCGCCTGAGTTCCTCCACGAAGATGCCCTCGCCGCTGACCTGCTCACTGGTCCCTTCTGCCCACTCGGGGCGGCCGCCGCGACGCGGATCGGAACTGGTGATGGTCACGCCCATGGACGGGCTGCCCTCGACCCCGATCAGCACGACGTCTTCGCCCTGGTCGACGCGCACCGCGATCACGTCGGCGACTGCCGTCGCGAGCCTGGCGCAGTGCCGCCTGAAGGCAGCGGTGTCGTACTGCTCGCGAACGGCCCAGAAGCGGTTCAGGCCGGCGAAGGCGAGCTCCGGGCAGGGCATCTGCTCAATCCGCCAGCCCTTCTCCCGCAGCACGTCGACGATCGGGGAGTAGACGCCAGCGCAGTGCGCTCCGTCGCCTACCTTCGAGTTCTGGTTCAGCATGCAATGCGCCACGAATGCCACGCCCATGCGCTGAGCATACGTGCCAGGATCGCCACATGAATGAGTCGAATCCGGCACACGCTGGCCCGAAGGGGCCGAGGCCAGCAGCCGGCCCGAAGGGCCCTGAGCGCGACTTCGTCGGCTACGGGCCGGAGCCGCCGCGTGTCGTCTGGCCAGGCGGCGCGCTGGTGGCGATCAACCTCGTGGTCAATTACGAGGAGGGCGGCGAGTACGCGCTCGACGACGACGGCTGCAACGACAGCTGGGGCGAGTACACCTTCCAGTACGGGCCCGAGATTCGCGACCTCGGCACCGAGACCCACATGGAGTACGGCAGCCGCGTCGGGATCTGGCGGTTGTGCCGGCTGATCGAGCGCTACGGGATCGCTGCCACGTTCAGCGCCTGCGCGAGGGCGCTGGAGCGCAACCCGCCCTTGTGCGACTGGCTCAGGGGCCACGACCACGACGTGCTCGGCCACGGTTACCGCTGGTACGGCCCCGATGCCGGACCTGGGACGGCCATGACCAGAGAGCAGGAGAAGGCCGAGATCGCGACGGCGGTCGAGTCCGTCGAGCGGACGACTGGTCAGCGGCTGCGCGGCTGGATGGTCCGGTCGTTCGCGACCGTGCACACGAGGGAACTGCTGATCGAGCACGGCGGGTTCCTGTACGACTCGGACGCGAACAATGATGAGCTGCCGTACTTCGTGACGGCGCTCGGCCAGCCGTTCCTCGTCGTCCCTTACACGAAGGTGCACAACGACGTCCGGTACCTGATCCCGCCGACCTATGCGACGCCGCGGCACTTCGCCGAGAGCCTGCGCCTCAGCCTTGACTACCTGCTCGAGGAGGCGCGCGCCGGGCTCGGCGGCAGGATGATGTCCGTCGGCGTGCACGCGCGATGGAGCGGCCAGCCAGGACGGGCGGCGGGCCTGCGCGACTTCGTCGAGTACGCGCTGAGCCAGCCGGAGGTCGCCTTCATGCGCAGGCTCGACATCGCCGAGTTCTGGTCAGCGACCTACCGTCCTGGCGCCTGATCTGCTGGCAACCGAGCCGGCCTTCACAGCCGCGGCACGTCGGCCATCAGCCTGGCCGTGTACGGATCCGCAGGCCGCTCGAGCACCTGCTCGACCGGTCCCGACTCCACGACCGCGCCGTCGCGCAGAACCACGGCGTGCTGGGCGATCGACCGCACAAGGGCGAGGTTGTGGGTGATGAAGAGCATCGCCAGGTGACGTTCTCGCTGCAGCCTGCGCAATTCCTCGACGATGACCGCCTGGACGGACACGTCGAGCGCGGACGTCACCTCATCGCAGATGAGCAGGCTCGGCTCCACGACCAGGGCCCGCGCGATCGCCACGCGCTGGCGTTCGCCCCCGGACAGCTGGTCGGGGTACCTGGACAGGAAGTCCCTGTTGAGCGAGACGTCCTCGAGTGCCCTCGCCGCGCGCTCCGATCGCTCCTTGTAGGGCAGGCCGAGCATCTGCTCCAGTGGCTGCGCGACGATCTGCCCGACCGTCTTCCTCGGGTTGAGCGAGGTATACGGGTTCTGGAAGACGTACTGGATGCGCCTGCAGCGACTCCTTCGTCCTGTCCCGCAGCCGCGCGGTCAGCGGCGCCCCGTCGAAGGTGATCTCGCCCGTCCAGTTGCCGTGCAGTCCGACAATGCAGCGGGCGAGCGTTGTCTTGCCTGATCCTGACTCGCCGACCACCGCCACGCACCAGTCGGGCGGCACCTCGAGATCGACGTCCGAGAGCACCGGCGCGCGGCCGTAGCTGGCACACACCGCGCGCAGCGACAGGGCAGGGGCCCTGCCGTCAGCGGTCAGGCCGGTCACCGCGGTGCGGGCTGTCGCGGCCGCCGACCTGACCTCGGCGGCACGGATGCAGCGCACCTGGCGGCTGTCGACCAGCACGGGCGGTGGCGGCTCGGCTGCGGCACTCGCTGATCGCGAACGTGCAGCGCGGCGCGAACGAGCAGCCGCGGCCGCGCGCGCCCGGCCTGGGCGGCTGACCCTCGATTCCGGCGAGGATCTCCGCGCGGCCTGGCGATGGCACGGCGGCGAGCAGGCCCTTCGTGTAGGGATGGACGGGCTCGCTGAACACCTTGGCGGTCGGTCCGATCTCGACGATGCGCCCTGCGTACATGCACGGCGACCTCGGCGACCAGCCCGCCGACCACGGCGAGGTCGTGGCTCACGTAGACCGCGGCGACGCCGTAGGAGCGGCACATGCTGCGGACCGTGTCGAGCACGTGCCGTTGCGTCGTGACGTCGAGTCCGGTGGTCGGCTCGTCGAGCACGATCAGCGACGGCCGGCAGGAGAACGCCATGGCCAGGCCGATGCGCTGCTGCTGCCCGCCGGACAGCTGATGCGGATAGCGCCGGATCAGCTCGGGCGCCGCGTCAAGCCGGGCCTCGCGCAGAACCTCGAGGACCCGGTCCTCCGGGTCATCGACCGCACCTGGGTGGACCCGCAGCGCCTCCCTGAGCTGGGTTCCAACCCGCAGCGTCGGGTTCAGCGCGGCCGCCGGATCCTGCGGTACGTAGGCGACCCGTGCGCCCCTGGCCGCGCGCAGGTCAGCGCGAGACAGCCTGAGCAGATCGACGCCGTCGAGCCTGACCTCGCCCCGGCTGATGTGCAGGCCACGGCGGGCGTGCCCGAGCAGCGCGAGCGCAACGGTGGTCTTGCCCGACCCTGACTCGCCGACCAGGCCAAGCACCTGCCCGGCCGGCACGGCGAAGCCGACGTCGCTGACCACGTCGGGTCCTGACCTGCCGATCCTGATCTCCAGGTCGGCGACCTCGAGCCTGGAAACGCCGCGGTCTGGCTCGGCGCTGGCATCGACTCCAGGCGCGCCCGCCGTCACGTGGTCCGCCCGAGGCCGAGGTCGTCGGTGAGGACCGCTTCCTCCGGCCTGCGTTCGACGCCCAGCGTGACCCGCGCGACCGCGTCGGTGAACGTGTTGGTGCCGATCGTCAGCAGCGCGATCAGCACGGCTGGCACGATCACGGACCACGGATTGAGCTGCATGCCGATCCGGTTCTCGTTGATCATCAGGCCCCAGTTGGCCGCGGGCGGCTGCTGACCGAACCCGAGGAACGACAGGCCGGCCATGATGACGATCGAGTACGTGAGCCTCAGCCCTGCCTCCACCATCAGCGGGCTGATCAGGTTCGGCAGGATCTCCTTGCCCATGACCTTGGCCGACCGCATCCCCTGGAGCTCGACGACCTTCACGAAATCCCGCTCGGTGACGTCCAGCGTCGCTGACCGCATGACCCTGGCGACGGCCGGCGCATGCGACAGCCCGACCGCGATCACGATCAGCCACAGCTTCGGGCCGATGAGGCTGACCAGCAGCAGCGCGAAGACCAGCTGCGGGAAACGCCAGGATCACGTCGACCGTGCGCATGATGAACCCGTCGGCGCGGCCGCGGCGGTAGGCCGCCGACACCCCGGCGGCGGTACCGACGATGATGCCGAACGCGGTCGCCGCGGCGGCCATCAGCAGCAGCGTCCAGCCGCCGTTCAGCACCCGGGACAGCACGTCCCTGCCGAGGAAGTCGCTGCCGAGCGGGAAGCTGCCCTGACGGCTTGGCAAAGGCGAACGTCAGCAGGGCGTCCGGCGAATGAGCGGCCACGAACGGGCCGATGATCGCGATCAGCACCACGATCGCGGCCAGGCCGAGCCCGACCGCGCCGCGCGCCGTCCTGGCGGCCGCCAGCAGGACGGCGAGCCAGGGGTGCCGCGCGGTACGGGAGGTCCTGGTCTGCGCGGGCGGGACCTGCGAGGCGGCGACGGCCACGGCTACCTCGCGATCCTGCGCCGCGGGGTGGCGAGCAGCGCGATCACATCGGTCACGATGTTCATGACGACGTAGAAGGCCGCGAGCACCAGGACGATGAACTGGATCACCGGGATGTCGCGGTTCTGCACCGCGAAGACCAGCCCCTGGCCAATACCAGGGAAGTTGAACACGAACTCGACCACCACGACGCCGCCGGCCAGGTAGAGGAAGTTCAGGCCGATCACCTGGATGGTCGGGGCGATGGAGTTGGGCAGCGCGTGCACGAGCACGATCTGCCATTCCGGCACTCCCTTGAGCCTGGCCATCTCCACGTAGTCGGACTCGAGCGCCTCGATCATGGCTGCCCGCATCATCCGGAATATGTACGGCACGATCACGATCACGAGCGTCGCGACCGGCAGGATGAGCAGCTTCGGCTGGCTCCACGCGTAGGTGCCAGGCGGCAGCAGCGAGACCGCGGGCAGCAGGTGCGAGACCACCGTCGCCAGCAAGATGATCAGCGCGATCGCGACTACGAACTCCGGCAGCGAGGTCACCGCGAGCGCTGTCACCGATGTGACGTGGTCGAACCAGGAGTCCTTGCGCAGCGCCGCCAGCGCGCCGAGCGCGACTCCGATGATCGACCCGATCGCTCCGGTCACGAATACCAGTACGGCCGAGTTGATCAGGCGTGGCGAGACGAGCGCCCACAGCGGCTGCCCGTTGGCCAGCGACGTGCCCAGATTCCCGGTGAACAGGCCGGAGAGCCAGGTCCAGTACTGCTGGGCAATGCTGCGGTCCAGGTGCAACTGCCGCTCAAGCGCGTGCAGCCTGACCGGGTTCGCCGACCTGCCGAGCACCGCGAACGCGGCGTTGCCCGGCAGGACCTGCGTTGCCAGGAACACGACAACGGAGACGACCAGCAACGTGACCAGGCCCGCCGCCACGCGGCGCACGATGAGATGCGCGATCGGATGAGCCTCTGCGCGCGAAACGCGCGGCCTCGGCCGGCGCCGCGGCTACCGCCATGGCAGGCTCACGCGGTGACGGGGCGGCCGACATGGACCGCGGGCATGCGTCATGTCGGTGATCCCTTCGACGGTGCTGGGGGTGCTGGACTAGGGGCTGCTACGCTGCAGGTCTTGGTGGTCCGATGCACGCTTTCCGGTGAGATTAGCGTGCATTTTCTGGTAGTTCCAGACTCTTGGCCGCTGTCGCGGACCGGCTTATCTCGCTATCGCGCGGCCAGGTACATCCCGGTCGGCTGGCCGCCGATGAACTCGTCCTCGGCCACGATCAGCTGGCCGCGCAGCAGCACGGCGCGGATCCGGCCGCGCAGGACCCGGCCCGCGTACACGCTGTCGCCTGTCCCGTCGCCGAGGCCGTCGGCCGGCAGCACGGTTTCGCCGGCCGGATCAAAGATCACGGCGTCGGCGTCGGACCCCGGCAGCAGAGCGCCTTTGCGCGGGTAATGCCCGAACGCGCGGGCCGGGTTCTCGGCAGCGAGCCTCGACCACCTGGGGCAGCGTCAGGCCGCGCGTCACCGCGGCTGACAGCAGCAGTGGCAGCCGGGGCCCGATCCCTGCCAGGCCGTACGCGTGCTGGTGCCCGGCCGAAGCGAGCCAGTCACCGATCGGCGTCCTGGACTGGCAGTGGTCTGACCCGATGGTGCCGATCGTCTCGTCGCCCAGGCCGGCCCACAGCGCCTCGATGTCGCTGCGTGCGCGCAGCGGCGGGCAGACCAGGTACCGCTCCGGCGTCCGGCTTGTCGTAGCAGCGGTCGTCGAGCAGCAGGTGGTGCACGCAGACCTCCGCGTGCGCGGTCGCCAGGCCGGCTGCCCGCGCGTCGCGGACCTGACGCACCGCTGCCGCGGTGGACAGGTGCACGAGGTAGCACGTTGCCCCGGTTGCCGCCGCCGCAGCGAGCACACGGCCGACCGACTCGTCCTCGGCCTCGGGTGGCCTGGTGCGCGCGAAAGTCCGCGGCCCGGAATCAGGCTGGCCGGCCTCGGCGGCCTGATCCTCCAGGGTCTGTGATGAGCGAAGCGTTCTCGCAGTGCACGGCGACGACCAGGCCTGACGGGCCTGCCATGGCCATCAGCTCGCGCAACCGCTGGTCGGAGCACATGATCCCGAGTTCCGGATAGGCCAGGAAGACTTTGATCGCGGCTGCGCCCGCGCGCCTGAGCGGCGGCCAGCTCATCGGCGGTGACGTGGTCGGGATCGTAGATCGCGGCGTGCAGCCCGACGTCAATCGATATTCCGCCGTCGCGTAGCTCCGTCCGGCCGCGGAGCAGGCCGTCCACGTCGCGTTCACCCGGCGCGCGGGCTGGTGAAGGACAACGCGGTCGTGGTGCCGCCCCTAGCGGCGGCCGCGGTGGCTGGTCCCGGCGCGGCCATCAGATGCGTATGCGGATCGACGCCGCCTGGCAAGCACGTAGCAGCCGGTCGCGTCGAGCCTGCCGTCGGCGCCGGCCACGGCCGATCCGATCGCGGCGACCTTTCCGCCGCCGATCAGCAGGTCCGCCCTCACCGTCCCGCCTGCGGTGACCACGGTCCCGCCAGTGACCGCCGAGATGTTCACCGGCCGCGCTCGGCGGCCTGCAGTCCGGACGCGGGCGGCTGGATCGCGCGGACGCGGCCCGCCCTGATGACCGCCCGCGGCACCAGAAGTCGCTCGACGATTTCGGTCTCGCCTGCCGCGTCCGGCAGTTCCCAGTGCCCGGTCCGCAGCTCGAGCACCGACAGGTCGGCCTCCCGGCCGGCGCCGATCGCGCCAAGGCTGGCGGCCTTGCCGATCGCGGTGGCCGGCGTCGACGTCGTCGCCTTGATCACCTCATCGAGTTCCATGCCGACGTGCAGCAGCTTGGAGAGCGTCGTCGCCTGGTCGAAGACCGGGCCGTCGGCGTTGTGCGCGTGCAGGTCGCTGGAGATCGTGTCGGGCGCGAATCCCTGCTGCGATCGCATTCCGCGCGACACGGTAGGCGAAGCTGCCGACGCCGTGGCCGATGTCGAAGAGCACGCCGCGTTCGCGCGCGGCAATGGCCTCAGGCAGCACCCGTTCGTCCGGGCCCAGGATGCCGCCCTCGTTGCCGTGGAAGCAGTGCGTCACGATGTCGCCGCGGCGCAGCCGCGGCAGCAGCCAGGCCAGCCCGGGCCGCATGTCGATCACGTGCACCATCAGCGGCAGGCCAAGCTCGTCGGCTGCCTCCCGCGCCAGCCGGAGCGCTGGCTGCGGGTCATCTCCGACCATCTGATAGCCGAGCCGGACCTTGATCCCCACGACCAGGTCCAGGTTCTCCCGCGCACGGGCGACGGCCTGCTCCGGCGATGCCCAGCGGATGTCCTCGAGTTCCCCGACCAGGCTGCTGATCATTCCCTCCACGGCGATGTTGAGGAAGGCGAGAATCTGAGTCGACGACCGCTCGATGACATACCTGCGCAGGCCGGGGAACGTCTGGGCGCCCGCCGAGCCGGCGTCTACCGCCGTGGTCACGCCCCTGCCGAGGCAGTGCAGGTCAGGCTCGACACCGTAGTGCGAGACGCCAGGGTACAGATGCGTGTGCAGGTCAACCAGGCCAGGAATGACCAGCATCCCGGTTACGTCGACCGCCTGGCGCTCGGCTCCCGCCGCGGCCTGGGTAATCGCTACGTCGGCGAATGCCCGAGATCAGGCCGCCGTCGACGCTGATCGTTGCCGCGCTGTCGATCGCCTGCCCTGGGTCGAACACGCGGCCGCCGACCAGATCGAGCCCGCCGCCGGCCAGATCGAGCCCGCCGCCGGCCGCACCATCCCGGCCGATCACGCGAGCCCTGCGGCCTGCAGCCGCCCGAGAGTCCTGTTAAATGCCCGGACTGTCAGCTCCACCTCGCGGTCGCCATGCGCCTGCGACAAGAAGCCGGACCCATGGAACAGGTGCACCCCTTCGCTGAGCATGGAGCAGCACAGCATCGCCGATAGCGACGCTGGCGGGACGCTCGTCTTCAGCGTCGCGTCGTCGAGCTCACGCGGGTGCGCAGTCATGGCCGAACAGCAGGTGGAAGGTCGAGCTCTCGCCGTAAGCGCGACCCGCCGCCCCGCGGCGCATGAAGACCGCCGTCAGCTCGTCGCGGAGCGACGCGGCCAGACGATCGGCGCTGGCCTGCACCTCGCCAGAGGAGGCGAGTGTCAGCGTGGCCACGCCCGCTGCTGCGGCCAGCGGGTGAGCGTTGTGGGTGCCGGGATGCGCCACGCGCCGCGGCCCGGCGGCGGGGCCAGAGAGCAGGCGCATCAGGTCGGCGCGCCCGCACACCGCCCCGCCTGGCATCCCGCCGGCCAGGATCTTGCCGAGCACAGTGAGGTCAGGGAGCACCCCCGACACTTCCTGGACGCCGCCGGGCGCCCATCTGAATCCGGAGACGACCTCGTCATAGACCAGCAGCGTCCCTGTCTCGTCTGCCAGCTTCCTCGCCGCGGCGAGGAAGCCGTCGGGGAGCGCGACGGTAGCCCAGGCCGCGCCGGAGGGTTCCATGATGACGGCGGCAACGTCGCGTCGGCGGAGGGTGTCGGCCAGGACCTGCTCATCGGCCGGCAAGACCGTCAGAGAACGCGTGCTGGCATCCGGCAGGCCCGCGGTGTCCGGCTGGTCGAAGGGCGGGTCGGAGCCGACGGCGACCTGGTCGTGCCAGCCGTGGAAATGACCGCCGAACTTGACGATCTTGTCCCGCCCGGTGGCGGCCCGCGCCACCCTGAGCGCGAGTAGCGAGGCCTCGGTGCCGCTCGAGGTGAACCGCACCAGCTCGGCGGACGGAACGAGCTCGATGACGAGTTCCGCCCACCGGCTTTCCAGCTCGTGGCAGGCACCGGGATGGAACGACAAGCCAGCCTGCTCGCGGACGGCGGCGACGACCGCCGGATGGCTGTGCCCGAGCAGCAGCGAGCCGTGGCCCATGACGTAGCAGATGAGCTCGTGGCCGTCCAGGTCCCACTTGAGCGCGCCCTCGGCTCTGACGACTGCCGAGCGGGAACGGCTCGGCGAGCCGGACGTCGTGCGTGACTCCGCCGGGCAGCAGCGCGCTCGCCCTGCGATGAAGTGCCGCCGACCCGGGATTCGCCGTCGCCCACTGGGCGATCGTGAACTCGGCGCCCCGCATGCCGCCCGCCTCGCCTGCCTCGCCCGCCTCGCCCACTCGGATGCGGCTCCTTCGCTCGCACGAGACCGCCCGGTGCGGAATGTCCGCAACATGGGCAGCCTACGTCTTTATGCTGGCTTCGCACCGTGTAGCCCCTTGACCCCAGGAGATATCGCATGAGAGCCGTGACCTTCGCCGGAACCGGCGGGAACGAGGTCGTCAGCGTGGCCGAGCGCCCCGATCCCGTCCCCATGGCCCACGAGGTCCTCGTCGCCGCGCGATTCGCCGGCGTGAACTGGGCCGACGTCGCGCAGCGGCGGGGCAATTACCCGGCTCCGCCCGGCTCGCCGCAGGACATCCCCGGGCTGGAAGTCGGTGGCACTGTGGTGGCGACCGGAGCCGCCGTCCGCGCGTGGAGCGTCGGCGACCGGGTGTTCGGCCTCGTCGGCGGCGGCGGTCTCGCTGACCGGGTGGTCGTGGCTGAGCGGCACCTGGCTGCGATCCCCGACGGCATGGCAGACGATGTGGCCGCCGCGATACCCGAGGCGTACATCACAGCGCACGACGCTGTGTTCAGCCAGTGCGGACTCGAACTCGGCGAGGTCCTGCTGGTCAACGGGGCGAACGGGGCGGTCGGCTCGGCCGGCGTCCGGCTTGGCCTCGCGGCGGGCGCGAGGGTCGTCGCATGCGTCAGGTCACCGGAGTCGGCCCGCGGCCTGGCCGGCGATGGCGCGATCGTCGTCAGGCCGGAAGAGACAACGGACCAGCTCGCGGCGCTCGGCGGTGCGAACGTCGTGCTCGAGCTGATCGGAGCGCCGAATCTCGCCCGCGACTTCGCCGCGCTGGCGGTGAAGGGCCGGATCGTGGTCGTCGGGACCGAGGCCGGCGCCGACGCGCAGCTCTCGCTGCGTGCCCTGATGGGCAAGCGCATCACGCTTGCGGGGCACGGTGCTGCGAGCCAGGCCGTTTGAGGAGAAGGCGGCCGCCGTGCAGGCGTTCGCCCGCTCGGTGCTGCCGGTGCTCGCGGCCGGGCGGGCGCTGCCAGAGATCGACAGCGTCTTCCCTGCTGAGCAGGCCACCGCCGCGTTCGACCATCTGGCTAAGCCTGGCAAGACGGGAAAGGTCCTGCTGGAGTTCGCGTGACCGGCGACCCGCGCCGATCCCGCGTTTCTGCGACAATGCGCGTGTGACGGGCTGTGCCATTGTTACCGGATCAGCCTCGGGAATCGGCCGTGCGATAGCGCTCAGGCTGGCCGCGGACGGCTTTCCTGTCATCCTCGCCGACATTCGCCGCGAACCGCTGACCGGCGGAGATCCCACCGACCTGCTGATCTGGCTGGAGGGCGGCACCTGCGAGTTCGTCCCGACCGACGTGGCATCGGCCCGAGCGTGCGAGAGCCTGGTCAGCCTCGCTGCAAGGAACTACGGACGGCTTGCCGTTCTGGTCAACAATGCCGTCCTTGCCGGACGGCGCTCCAAGCCGCTGATCGACACGCTCGAGGACGACTGGGACGCCATGATGGCGGTTAACCTGCGCGGGCCGTTTCTGCTGTGCCGGGCCGCCGTGCGGCAGATGCTCACCCAGGAACCCAGCGACGAGGTGCGTGGCCGGATCATCAATATCACGTCCCAGCACGGCATGGTCGGCGTGCCAGGCCATTTCGCCTACGCCGTCGGCAAGGGCGGCCTCGTGCAGATGACCAGGCAGATCGCCGTCGAGCACGGCCGCGACGGCATCATGTGCAACGCAGTTGCGCCAGGCAAGATCCGCACGGGCGCGCCAGGCGACCTGGCCGCCGATCCAGAGTCCGCCGCGTACGTCTGGTCGCGTACGCCGTTCTCGCGGCTGGGAGAGCCGCAGGACGTCGCGGCGGCAGTGTCCTTCCTCGCCTCCGATCAGGCCCGCTACATCAGCGGCGTCAACCTGATGGTCGACGGCGGCTGGATGGCCTACTGACCGCTCCGGCCCGGCCGGCCTGGCGGAGCGGACTAGCGGCGAGCGCATGGTTATGCCACGTAGTCAGCGCGGCGGATGATGCCGGTCACCGGTTCGCCGCGCAGGTACCGCCGCACATTGATGGCGGCCAGCCGGGCGGCCGAGATCATCGTGCCCGCCACGATGCTGGAGTTGTGCGGCGAGCCGAGCACATTCGGCAGCTCGAGAAATGGGTAGTCGCTGCGGAATGGCGCGTCGCCCGTTGGTTCGGCCCACCACGTGTCGATTCCCGCGGTGAAGTCCCCGATGCGTGCGCAGGTGTTCGTAGAGCGCTGCCTGGTCGATGATCGGGCCCCTGGCCACGTTGACGAGGATGGCGTTCTGCTTCATCAGCGCGAGCTCGCGCGCGCCGATCAGGCCGCGCGTGGCCAGCGTCAAGGGCAGCGCGATGACCAGCACGTCGGCCGCGGGGAGCACCTGGTCCAGGTCCGAGATGCTGGCCGTCAGGTCGGCAGGCTCGGTGGTCGTGCCCGTGCGGGTCACGGCGCAGATACGGGCGCCGAACGCGCGCATGAACCGCGCCGTCGTGGTGCCGATCCCGCCGTACCCAAGGATGACGCAGGTTGCCCCGCTTAGCGTCAGGGCCGGCGACCACTTGTCGAAGCGGCCAGCGGCGAGCGCCGCATGCCGCTGCGGGAGGCGCTTGGCGAGGCTGAGCGTCATCGCCAGCGCGTGCTCAGAGACCGCTCCTGCATACGCGCCGGCGTTGCACGCGACCGTCAGCCCATCGGGGACCTGGGAGAAGTCCACCGCGTCGACGCCGGTCGACAGGAACTGGATGAAGCCGAGCCTGCCAGGACCGCGGGAATCGGCGCGGCCAACCGGGTCGCCGAGCGCCCCGGCCGGAACCTCCTTGGGCAGCTCATAGGCGAGCAGTACATCGGCGCTCCGTATCGCCTCTGCACGGCCGGCCTCGTCGAGGTCGTAGGTGTAGATGATCTCGGCGGCATCAGCCAGAACCTCGGAGTTAACGCTGGCGAGCTCCTCATCAGCCTGGTAGCCAACCGCCACCAGTGGTCCTGCCGCCATTGGCCACCTCCGTTGTGTCATGCCAGCACGTCCCGCCAGCACGTCATGCCGACTGCTGGTATGCGCCGATTCTGCACCGCGTACGCTATGGCCTGTCTGCCAGGCAGGCCATGGATCACCCGCCGAGACGCGCTTGGAGGATCGAGTGCCCGATCTGCTCCGCATGCTGGCGAATGGCCCCGTCGTGTGCGCCGAAGGCTACCTTTTCGAATGCGAACGCCGCGGATACCTGCAGGCTGGCGCCTTTGTCCCTGAGGTGGTGCTCGAGCATCCCGAGGTGGTCGAGGAGCTGCACCGCGAGTTCGTGCACGCCGGGTCCGACGTCGTCGAGGCGTTCACCTACTACGGCCATCGCGAGAAGCTCAGGGTCATCGGCAAGGAAGACGTGCTCGAGCCGCTGAACCGGCAGGCACTGGCGATCGCGGGCGCGGTGGCGCGCGACACGGGCACGTTGCTGGCCGGCAACATCTGCAACACCAACGTGTACGAGCCGGGCCGGCCGCCGAGCGTGCGGTCAGGGCCGCGTTCGACGAGCAGGTGGGATGGGCGGCCGAGGCAGGCGTTGACTTCGTCATCGCCGAGACGTTCAGCTGGGCTGGTGAGGCGCTGCTGGCGCTCGAGGCCATCAAGGCGGCGGGGTTGCCCGCCGTCGTGACGTTCGCCGTGCACCGCGACCCGGCCACGCGTGACGGAGTCAGCCCCGCCGACGCCTGCCGTCAGGCCGAGCAGGCCGGGGCGGACGTGGTGGGCCTCAACTGCATCCGCGGCCCGCTGACGATGCTGCCGCTGCTCGCCCCTATCCGCGCGGCGGTGTCGTGCCCCGTGGCCGCCCTGCCCGTGCCGTACAGGACTACCGACGCGGAGCCTTCGATGCAGTCCCTGCGCGATCCCGTGCGCGGAGGCGCCCAGGCGTTCCCGACCGCACTGGACCCGTTCACCTGCACCCGGCACGAGCTGACCGACTTCACCGTGGCCGCCCTCGACCTGGGAGTGTCTTATCTCGGCATCTGCTGCGGCGCAGGACCGCAGCACGTGCGCGCGATGGCTGAGGCCGCGGGCAAGACGCCCGAGGCGTCCCGCTACGCGCCTGACATGTCGAAGCACTCGTTCCTCGGCACCGCCGGCGGGATCACGCAGAGCTACCGCGAATACGCCCCCAACCTGTAGGAGGACCGGTCGTTGAGTACGCCAGCACGCGCGTCTTACGTGATTGTCGGCGCGGGGATGCACGGTCTGTCCACGGCCTGGCAGCTGGCCAGGGAGCTCACGGCGCGCGGGCTCGGCGGCGGCGAGGACATCGTGGTTCTCGACAAGTCAGGCGTGGGGGCTGGAGCCTCGGGGATCGCCTGCGGCACGATCCGCAACAACTACTTTCAGCCGGCGATGCGCGAGCTGATGGCCCACAACGTGTCGGTGTGGGAATCGGACCCCGACGCCTTCTCCTACCACCCCGTCGGCTTCCTGCAAACGGCGCCAGAGGCCATGCACGCCGACGTGGTGCAGATCTACACCGAGCAGAAGGCGATCGGCTACGACTCGGTTCTCATCGAGGGCGAGCAGGCTTGCCGGGATTACATGCTCGAGATGTTCCCCGACTGGCAGGCGCCAGGCGCGACCACGGTCCTGCACGAGAAGCAAGGCGGGTATGCGAATAACAAGCGCTCGCTGGCCGGTCTTGAGGCCAAGGCGCTCGCCGAAGGCGTGCGGATCCAGCCGGGCATCACTGTCACCGGCCTCGAGGTCAACGGCGGTGCTGTCACGACCGTCCAGACCAGCGCCGGGCCGATCGCCTGCGACCACCTGATCGTGGCCGCCGGCCCGTGGGTCCGTGACTTCTGGGCGATGCTCGGCCTGCCGGACCGCGTCGACGTCACCGACGTGACCGGCGCGGTGCATCCCGACCGGCCGATGTGGACGTACTGGGCGCTGCAGGAGGGCACGCTCGGCGTCGACCCTGGCGCGTTCACGACAAGCAGCGGCGGCTTCCCGCCCGTGGTACACGTGGACTCGGACGCGCCGCTGTTCGACGACATTGACGGCGAACTGATCACCGACCAGATGTGGGGGATCTACTTCAAGCCGGATTTCGATTTCGGGGGTGTGCAGGGCGGTGCTGCCCCGTACATCGTCGACCGCCCGGCGGCCGAAGTCGCCGTCGATCCTTACGGCCCGCAGAGCCCCGAGTTCGTCGTGCGCGAGGACTTCACGCGGATGTGGACCTCCGGGCTCGCGCACAGCCTCAAGCGCTTCGAGAAACAGCGGCACCTGTACCGCAAGGAGCCATCTGGCGGGATCGGGGCGTTCACGCCCGACAGCTTCCCGGTCTTCGACACGTTCTGCCAGAACGCCTACGTGATCGCCGACTCCAACCACGGCTACAAGATGATCGGCGTGGGCGCGCTCGTCGCGAAGGAAGTGCTTGGCGAGCCGCAGGCGCTGCTCGAGCCATTCCGGTTCTCGCGGTACACCACCGGCAAGCTGCACCCGGTCAGCAACTCGCCGTTCCCCTGGAGCTGACGGGAGTGAGCCAGGCTATGACGGCCCAGGCGACGAGGTCCAGGCGTAGGCGTCGCCCCGGCGCGTGACGGTGCCGAGGCCGGGAAATGGCATGTGGTAGGCGTGGACCGGCACGCGCTCATCCGCAGCGAAGTCCAGCAGCCTGCGGCGGCTCCTGATCGCGCGGGCGGTGTCGTGATCCCACGGGGTGCACCAGGCGGGGTGGCTCAGCTGCAGCGGGTCGTGGAAGAGGTCGCCAACGCACAGTAGCCGCTCGCCCTGGCTCTGTACCATGACCGCGGTGTGACCGGGGGTGTGGCCCGTCGCGTCGACCGTGCGGACGCCGGGCAGGATCTCAGCGTCATGGTCGAAGGCGTGCAGTCGCTCGCCGAAGAGCTTGATCGCTTCACGCGCGGACTCCAGGTGCTCGTCGGCAGCCGCTCCGGCGTCAGCGGCCGCGCCCGCGTCTGACCAGAAGGCCACCTCGGCGGCGTGGGCGAACCCGGTTGCCCGCGGAAACGTCAGCTCGTCCCGACCAGGTCGCACCCCTGCAGTGGTCCTGGTGCAGGTGCGTGAAGACGACCGCGGCCAGGTCGGCGGCCGGCGTTCCGGCTGATGCGAGCCCGTCGCCGAGCAGGCCGACGAGCGGCTCGATTCGCGGGCCGTAGCCGAGAAAGCGCGCGCCGAGCCCGGTGTCGACGACGGCGTGGCCATCGGCGGTCTCGACGAGCAGGCAGTTGTAACCGCAGGAGATGGTCGTCCTGTTCCGGCCTTCCGCCGCCAGCGCCTGCTGCAGTTCAAGGCCAGGTACCCCGGTAACCGGCGTGAAGAACGCGTCGATCGGAGGTTCCCAGGGTGGCGCCATCTGCCCGTCGCTGACAACCGCGCAATCGAGTCGTCCGACAGTGAACCGGTAGATCACCGGCCCATTGTCTCGCCGGCTGTTGCCGGTGAGATACGTCGCGGCCCCGGTTGATCTGTGCGGGCAGGCACGCGGATACCGTGGCGCGGTGACAGAAAGTCAGGAGACGGATACTCCTAGCGACGTGACTCGGCGAGGATCTGGGCAAACGCTCTCGCGAGCGGGTGGGTGTTGGCGCGATTTTGCGCACGGCCGCACGCACCGGCAGGCGTCACGTGTGGCCGATCCTCACCGTCGCGACCGTGGTCGCGCTGGCGATAGCGGTGATCGAAGTCATCTCCGACAATGTCGTCGACCCGCAGAACAACGCCCTGTCGATCAGCGGGACGATAACCGTAGAGGCGATCAGCCTGTTCGGGACCATTCTCCTGGCGGGATTCCTGTGCAAGCTTGTCGGCCACGACAAGAACGGCGCGGCCGAAGCAGATGGCGAGCGGGTCACGGTCGTCACGGTCTTGCGCACGCTTCCCTGGGTCAGCCTGGTCATAGCCGACATCCTGTTCGCCGTCCTGACGGCTGTGGGTTTGGTCCTCCTCGTGATCCCCGGCTTGATCCTGTTCACCCTCTTCGCCGTGGTCGCCCCCGCGATCGAGATCGAGCACAGAAAGCCGGTCTCTGGCATGCGCAGATCCGCACATCTGGTCCGGCACCATTTCTGGTCCGTCGCGTTGCTCGTGACGCTGCCACAGATCGGCCTGTCCGTGGTCGAGTCTGTGCTTCCTTCTCCGCACGGTGCCTTGCACATTCTCGAGGTTGTGGCCATCAGAGGAATCGTCCTGGCTCCGTTCGAGGCGGCATTCGGCCTCATCGTTGTCGCGCTCTGCTACCGGCTCATCTACCTCGACGCGCCCGCGACCGCTTCCGGGTAGGGGCACAGGTCGCGGAGCACGCAGTTGTCGCACGATGGCTGCCTGGCCCGGCACACGGTCCGGCCGTGGGTGATCATCGCGACGTGCAGGTCGTACCGGATCTCGGCGGGAACCTGCGGAGCGAGCAGCTGATAGGCCTGGTCAGCCGACGCGTTCGACGGGATCCAGCCGAGCCGCAGCGCCATCCGGTGTACGTGGGTGTCGATCGGGAACGCTGCCCGGCCCATCGAGAACAGCAGCACGCATGCCGCGGTCTTTGGTCCGACGCCCGGCAGCGCCTGCAGGTAGCTTTCGATCTCGGCGTCGTCGCACTCGTGCAGCCGGCTGAGGTCGAGCTTGCCCTCCGTTTCCTCGATGGCGGTCAGGATCTGCTGGATGCGCCGCGCCTTCTGGTTCGCGATGCCGCCGGCCCTGATCGCCTCGGCGACCTCGTCCTCCGGCGCGTCCGCGACCTGTTCCCAGCTCGGGAACCGCTCCTTGAGCTGGGCGAACGCTCGCTCGGAGTTGAGGTCTGAGGTGTGCTGGGACAAGACGGTCGCGACGAGTTCGTCGATGATGGGCAGTCCGGGCTTCGGGACGAACGGACCCTGGCTGGCCCGCAGACGGCGCTGCACCGCCCTGATCTCTTCCCGGTGCGGCCCCGTGGTAGCCACCGGCACTGCCATCACCACCACTCCAGCCGGGCGTTCCTGATGCCGGAACCTAGGTCAGCCGAAGGTGAAGTCGTAGGCCTGGATTCCCGGCGATGCGCGTAGCAGGAGCCTTCCGCTCGTCTGGAAGCCTGCGTCGTAGAGCGTATAGAGCCTGGGCACGCCGGCGACATGGATCGTCTGCGTATGGCGGCCGTCGACAGCGACGTCGAGCGACCCGTGTCCGCCCAGTACCAGGTACACGGTATGGGCCACGAAGGTCAGCTCCAGCTTCGCGTCGGTGCCAGCCGACGCTTCCTGCGCGTGCTCGGTCCAGATACCCGAGAGCGCGAACGCGCCGAGCGGGAGCGAGGCAGGGAAGTGGTACGCCGATGGCGCATTGCGTACGAGGTCGGCGGCAGGGAGCAGATACTGCAGCCGCTCGTAGCCGATGTAGGTCTCCGGGCTCATCTCGCCTGTCGGGGTTTCGTCGGGGACGTCTGTCCCTCGAGCGAGCCGCAGACCTGGGTGGGCGGCGCGAAGCAACTGGCGGATAAGCCGCTCGGTGTTCCCGTAGCCGCCTTCGCCGAAGTGAACATTCCTGACGGTCCCGTTGGCGTCTATCAGGTAGTCCGCTGGCCAGTATTCGTTGTGGTAGGCGTTCCATGTCGCGTAGTCGTCGTCAATGGCGACCGGGTAGCGCACGCCGAACGCCGCGCTCTGCGAGCGCACATTTGACACAACGTGCTCAAAGGCGAATTCCGGCGTGTGCACGCCGACCACAACGAAGCCATCCCTGGCGTACTTCCGGTACCACGCCTCGACATGCGGCAGCGTTCGCTGGCAGTTGATGCACGAATAGGTCCAGAAGTCGACCAGCACGACCTTGCCGTGGAGCGAGCGCAGCGAAAGCGGCCGGTCTCCTGGGGTGTTCAGCCATGCGGTGATCGCCGGTGAAGTTGGGCGCCGCGGCCGCAATTCAGGAGCGTCGGTGGCGTCCGGCTTGCACGTGGTGAGCGGCGTGCGGCCGGTACCGGTGAGCGTGTTGAGCTGTTTGCGGACGTGGGAGCTGCCCTGGAGCGCCGCGGTGTAACCGGGCACCAGGCGCTGCAGGCCTGCGAAGACGTCGAAGGCAATGGCCACGGCCATGGCCACCAGGACAACCCCGCCGACCTGGCGCACCAGCGGCGCGCGACGGCGGATGGCGCCGATCCGGCCGCTGAGCTGACCTCCGGCCAGGGCCACCGCGAGCAGCGGCACAGCCGTTCCGGCCGCGAACGCCGCGGTCAGCGCGACCGCCGTCAGGCCGACCCTGTGGGTCGCGCCAAGGACGGTGATCGCGGCGAGTATCGGGCCAGCGCACGGGACGTAGACGACGCCCAGGGCCAGGCCAAGCACGAATCCGCCGGCCTTGCCGGTCGGGCGGCGCCCGCCGAGCCGCGCGAACGGGCGCTCGAGCAGGACGCCGAGCGGCGGGATCAGGTAGCCGAGGCCGACCAGAGCCAGCAGCGCGATACCCGCGTCACGAAGCGAGTCCTGCGGCAGGTGGAGCAGGGAGATGACCTCCGAGCCCGCCAGGACAAGCAGGCTGAAGCTGAGGACCAGGCCAGCGATTACCGATAGCGGCCGCGCGAGGCCGCTCCGCCGCGACGCCTCGGCACCCTCACCCTCCGTGCGAACCGGCTCGGTGGCGCCAGCGACCAGCACCACAGGCAGGACAGGCAGGATGCACGGCGAGATGCCCGCTAGGAACCCGGCCACGAAGCCGACCAGGACAAGTCCGACCATGACGCCGTCTCCTCGGCCATTGCTTGGCTGCTGGCCAGATCAGCCGCGCCAAGCTGCCTTGCTGTACCCCCATTGACTATTCGTTGCCGTCAGCACCAGGGCTTGGAATATCCGGGAGCACCTCGCACTTCATCGCCGTTTCCACGTCGACGTCCGCCATATGCGCATACTGGCAGCATGCCTGTACGACTCCACCACATCGTCATTGACACTCATGACCTGCCGAGGTTGGCCCGATTCTGGACGCAGGCGCTTGACTGGGAGGTGCTGTCCGAGCGGGAGCGGGAGATCGTCATCGGCCCCGACGTGAATGCACCTGTCGGGATCTGCTTCATGCCAGTTACCGACGCCAAGACAATGAAGAACCGTGTGCACGTGGACCTCACCACCAGCGCCGCGGATCGCGATCAGGAGATCGAGCGATTGCTCGCGCTCGGGGCGAGCAGGGTCGACATCGGCCAGACGGGCGAAGAGTCGTGGACCGTGCTCGCGGATCCTGAAGGGAACGAGTTCTGCGTGGTTCGGCCGAAGGAAACTCTCATCGGATAGGTCGGGACTCCAAGCCCGGAAGGGAACTACGGCCATGAAGATCCTGATCTCCGCGGACATGGAGGGCGCGACCGGAGTGACCTGGCCCGCTGATGTCGAGCCAGGCACAGAACAGTGGCAGCGCTGCCGCCGGATGTTCACCTCCGACGTGAACGCAGCAGTCGCCGGCTGCTACGCCGGCGGTGCTACGGCTGTTCTCATCAACGAGGCGCACGCGACGATGCGGAACCTGCTCCTGGAGGAACTCGATCCCAGGGCCGTCATGCTCACAGGGCGGCACAAGGAGCTGAGCATGGTCGAGGGGATCCAGCACGACGACACCGACGGCGTAGCGTTCCTCGGCTATCACGCCGCCGCAGGCGCGGAAGGCGTGCTGGCGCACACCTACCTGCCGAACTCGATCACGGCGATTACGCTCAACGGCCGGCGGGCCAGCGAGGGCCTGCTGAACTCCTACGTCGCGGCCGAGTACGGGGTGCCGATCGTGCTCGTCACCGGCGACGACAGGACCTGCGCCGACGCGGCGGGCTACGCTCCCGGTGTTCCCGCCGTCGCGGTCAAGGAGTGCGTGAGCCGGTACGCGGCGGTGTGCCGGCCGCCGGAGGTCACGGCCGCGGCGATCATGTCCGCGGCACGGGACGGGATGAAGCTGGCAGGCCGGGTGCCGCCGGTGAGCGACGCCGGGTTCAGCGTTGAGGTCGAGGTGGATGCCGCGCAGCTCGCGCAGTCTGCCGCGATCGTGCCGACGGTCCGGCGGACCGGCGATCGTGCGGTCGCCTTCGAGAGCCCGACGGCCTACGACATGGTCCGCTGCTTCAAGACTGTGTGCACGATGATCTCCTCGGCCATGGAGGAGCGCTATGGCTGATCTCGTGGCTGCATCCTCGTCGCACATGGACAAGCCCTGTATCAAAGGACCATTCATTGCGGCCGTAGGTGATCGATGGACCTTTCATACGCGGCTGCCAGGCCAATCAGGCTTGCGCAGCGGATCAGCCGCGGACCCCGCGTGCGGGTGAGGGACAGGTTCCTCGCCGAGCCCGGTGATCTGGCCTGTGATTGATGACCCGTGGTTAATGACGCTGGAGCCCGCCAATTCGTCGGCGATCGCTACGGCCCGCGGGCGTCCGGCCTGCGTGCGCTCGGTGCCGGCGAATGGTCTCGGGCCTACGCGCTGGTAATAGATGGCCGGGACCGGGTGATCCGGTTTGGCGCTTATGTGGAGGACTTCCGGAAGGACGAGGTGATGGCGGCGCACAGCGGCCTGGCGCTGCCAGTTCCGGCGGTCATCGAGATCGGGTCGGTCGGCGACGGCTACTTCGCTGTGTCAGAGCGCGCCAACGGCGAGCCGCTTGATGGACTCGACGGTGCCGGGATGCGCGCCGTCCTGCCCGGCCTGCTCAACGCGCTCGACGCCATCGCCGCCGTTGACGTGTCGGCCGGCCGTGGCTATGGGATCTGGACGGCCAGAGGCACCGCGCCCGCAGCGACATGGGCGCAGGCGCTGCTGGCAGTCAGCCAGGAATCTGAGCGCCTGGCTGGCTGGCGAGCCGCGCTCGCGGCCTCGCCTACCGGGGCGGCTCACTTCGACAGCGCATACGCACGGCTCGTCGAGCTGGTCAGCGGGCTTCAGGTACCGCGACAGCTGATTCATGGCGATCTGCTGAACCGTAACGTCTTCGTGACTGTGTCGGCCCGGGGGGACGACCCCCCGGAACGGCACGCGGGCTCGCGTATCTCGGCCGTCTTCGACTGGGGCAATGCCATGTACGGCGACGCGCTCTACGATGCGGCCTGGTTGATCTACTGGTGGCCGTGGTACCCGCAGTGGCAGGCCATCGACATCACAGTGGCGCTGCGAAACCACTGGGTACGGCGTGGCGGCCTGCCGGCTGACCTGGACCGTCGGCTGACCGCCTGCATGCTGCACATCGGCCTCGACGCGATCGGCTACTGCGCCTTCCGCGGCCGCTGGGACGATCTGGCCAAGAACGCGTCGCAGCTCGCGGCGCTGGCGTGAGGGCTAGGCGCCGCAGGGGCGGCCTCAAGCGGTGCCGATCTGACGCCGCGCGAGGCTGAAGTGCTCCGGCTGATCGCGGCCGGGCACACCAACCGGGAAATCGCCAGGGGACTCTTCGTAACCGAGGCCACAGTCAAGACGCACATCAACCGGATCTTCGCCAAGACCGGAGCTCGGGACAGGATGCAGGCAATGCGTTACGCATACAAGCACGGGTATGCCGATCCCGCATCCGCAGGGTGATGCCCGCATCGGCGCAGTGACGTCCCGCTCCGCGGCTGACGTATACGTCCGGGGCGAAATGGGCAAGGCTTTCTTGGCGTGTTGGAGACTCTGCCGCAGGCGGAGAGAGGAGTTCTCAGATGACTGACCCGAACCGGCACGAGTCCGCCGATCTCGAGGACTACGAGGTGCGCGACGCGTCCGAGACGCTTGATGGCGACATAGGGGACGATCCGCTCGACACTGGAGTGATCCCGCCGCAGCATTGGTCCGCCGGCATGCGTTACGGCACGACGGCAGAAGAGGAGGAAGAGGGCGAATCGCTCGACCAGCTGCTGGCCGAGGAAGAACCGGACGATGAAGGCTCCGGCATCGACGACGAGGTGCCCGAGTCGTCGGGCGATGACGAGGATGCGGGCGATGAGTACGTCGACGGGCTGTTGCTGGACGATGGCCAGGACCCGCGAGCGGGCAGGCTAGTAGCCGAGGATGAGGGAGCACACAGCGTCAGCGAGGGTGACCTTGTCGCGCGGGACGAAGGGATCGATAGCGGCGCGGCCACGGCCGAGGAGGCCGCGGTGCACGTCGTTGAAGACGACGACACCGACGTCAGCTCGGAGAGCTGACGGCCGTCTGGCCAGTCAGCTGCGGGCGCCGATTTTTCGGCGCGGAGCGGATTACCCACCACCGGTTGGAGCCGCACATGCAAGCGATCACGGTTAGCGAGTTCGGCGGGCCCGAGGTTCTCCAGTTCAACGAGGCGCCGCTGCCGCAACCTGGCCCGGACGAGGTGCTCGTTCGGGTCATGGCCGCAGGGGTCGGGCCGTGGGACGTCAGCCTCCGCCGCGGCGCCTGGACCCGGTCCCTGCCGTACATACCAGGCGGTGAGTTCGCCGGTCTCGTCGAGGGTGACACTGGCGCCCACGCTTCCTTTGACGACGGCACGCCTGTTTACGGCTATCCGGGGCTGACCGGTTGCTACGCCCAGTACGTGACGTGCCCGATCGAGCAGCTCGCGCCGATCCCCGCTGGATTGCCGATCACCGATGCGGCGGGAGCGCCGATCGACCTGCTGACCGCGGAGCAGGGGCTGACCGACGTGCTCGAGATCGGCGCGGGGGAGACCGTCCTGATCACCGCCGGAGCCGGCGGCATCGGGCATTTCGCGGTGCAGATCGCCCGCAACCTCGGGGCGATCGTGATCGCCACCGCGAGCCCGCAGCATCACGAGTTCGTGCACTCCCTCGGCGCCGCCGATGTCGTGAATCACACCAACCCGGACTGGCCTGACGAGGTCCGCAAGCTGACGGGCGGTGGCGTGGACAAGGCGCTCGCCTCCGTTGTGCCTAGCATGGAAGGTGCTGCCCGTTCGGCCCGCGATGGCGCCCTGATCGCGACGCCCGTCGGCGGCGGTGAGCTGCCGGACGCGGAGAGGGTTCGCTGGCGGGGCTACACAGGCCAGCCCAGGGGGAGCCGGCTGATCAGGATGGCGCCCTGGTTCGACGACGGATCGCTGTCGGTCACGGTGCAGGCCAGGTATTTCTTCCGCGATGCGGCCAAGGCGCAGACGATCGTTGAAGGCGGGCATACGACGGGCAAGGTCGTGCTGGTCGTCGATGAGGACCTCGCGGCCACCATGGAACTGTGAGGCCGCAGACCTCAAGGGCCTCAAGGGCCCGGAGGCCTCA
This sequence comes from uncultured Actinomycetota bacterium, assembly GCA_963809195.1. GTDB lineage: Bacteria > Actinomycetota > Actinomycetes > Streptosporangiales > Streptosporangiaceae > Chersky-822. The sequence goes on from CAWEIQ010000001.1 coordinate 149,325, forward strand.
AGGGGCCGCAGGCCGGAATCGCAGCGCCGACCAGGTTTCGTCGATCGACACCTGGCGGACAGGCTGAACACCGAGGCCGGAGATGGCTTCGACGAGCAGGTCACGATTGAGGTCCGTGCCGAGCTTGCCGCCTTTCGGATAGCCGATCCAGGCCAGCCGGTCGGCCCTGGCGGCGTCGATCACGGCGCCGAGCGCATCTAGGTCCCGCCGGGTCAACGCGAAGCCGATCACGACGTCGGCGGAGGCGGGATTCTCGTCGGCCGGGTCGACTGGCCACTCCAGGCCCGGCGGCACCTTCAGGACCGACACCGTCTGGCCGGGCTTGATCTGCAACTTGGCGCTGACATCCATGGCCGACAGCATGCCATCACCGGCGTAAGCGGGCATAGGGGACGACCGTCAAGGCTCTGAGCCTGATGCCGCGGCTGCCAGCATTCGGACGCATATGACGCAGTAAACCGGGCAGAAGGGCTGGGCGTCACACTTTCTGCGGGCTCGGATGAGTCGAGGAGCTGGCAAGTCGATATGGCGCAGGACAGAAACGGTCGGCCGCGCTTGGACGCGGTAGCAGCATTGCTGAGCCTCGACCAGGCAGCGAGCACAATCACCGGAGCGTGGACAGCATTGAACGGGGAGCAGTTCGCGGCTCGCGAGGCAGCACTGATCGACGGGGCCACCGATGAGGAATGGGACATTGCCGCGGCGGTCCGTGGCGCTCGCGGCGACCTGTCCGAGCTAGATGCCGAGGCTGTTGCGGGCCTGCTGCGGCTTGCCGCTGGTACAACGCATGCACCGTCGTTGCTGATCGGGTTGCGCCAGCAGTTCATCGACGGCGAGCCAGACGACCGAGGGGCGGCGTTCGCCGAGTTGTTCAAGCGTCTCGCCATGCCTGGCCTCGTGGGCGTTGACCAGCAGGCTGGCTGGTCGTTGCTGCGCGCGCTCACCACGGCTTCGCGGCTGACCCGGCTCTCGCCGGCCGTCGGATCGCGGCGCGGGCGGCCGGGCCCGCGCATTTGCCTGGCGGCGCTCGGCAGGCGCCCGGCCTCCGCAAGCGCCCTCCGCAGCAGGAACTCGATCTGAGCGTTCGTGCTGCGCAGCTCGTCGGAGGCCCATCTGGCCAGGGCGTCGTGCACGGCCGGATCCAGCCGCAGCAGCACGCCCTTGCGCTCGGTCATGGCCGATCTGTGGGGGTCGTCACTGGTAGAGCGAGCCGGTGTTGACGACCTGCTGGGTGGCCTGCTCGCTGCACAGCACAACAAGGAGGTTCGAGACCATGGCGGCCTTGCGCTCCTCGTCCAGCTGGACGACGCCCTCTTCTTCGAGCCGCTCAAGCGCGAGGCGGACCATGCCGACGGCCCCCTCGACGATGCGCTGCCTGGCGCCCACCACGGCGCTGGCCTGCTGCTGACGCAGCATCGCCTGGGCGATTTCTGGCGCATACGACAGTCGCGTCAGGCGGGTCTCGATGATCTGCACGCCGGCTGCCATGACCCGTGCGGTCAGCTCGGCCGACAACCGCTCGGTGATCTCATCTGCGTTGTCACGCAGCGATAGCGCGCCGGTGCCCCGGCTGTCGTACGGGTAACTAGACGCGATGTGCCTTACGGCAGTCTCGGTCTGCACGGTCACGAAGTGGCGATAGTCGTCTACTGCGTAGATCGCGTGCGCGGTGTCCCGCACCAGCCAGACGACGACGGCGGCGATCTCGATCGGGTTCCCGTCCGCGTCGTTGACCTTCAGCTGCGCCGACTCCTGATTGCGGATCCTGGTCGAGACCACGATCCGGTTGGTGAATGGGTTCACCCACTGCAGACCTGGCTCGCGGATGGTGCCGCGATATTTGCCGAACAACTGGATGACGTGGGAACGGCCGGGAACAATGGCGGTCAGGCCTCTGACCAGCAAAGCTCCGGTCAGCAGTACAAGGGCGCCGAGCCATATCAGAGTGGTCGCGGCCGCGCCGGTGAAACGGCTGGCCAGCCATAGCAGCGCAACCCCAGCGGCCAGGACGACGATGCCGAGCACCAGCATCCGCAGGCCTGGCAAGAATCGCGCATCGCGCTCAGCGACCTGTTGACCGGCGGTCTTGATGCTTCCCTGGTCCAGTTCCTGTGCAGTCATCTGACGCACCTCCGTTGACGTACTTGATACCGTCTGCTTATCATAGTGATATCAGTTTTCAGATGCAAGGGTTTCCGGAGGCGGCTATGAGCCAGAACGGCGCGCGGAGCAGCGCAATAGCGCTCTCCGTCCGTGGCCTCAGCAAGCGATTCGGCGACCGGGTCGCATTCGACAACGTCTCTTTCGACATCGGTTCCGGCGAGGTCTTCGGCTTCCTCGGTCCAAACGGCGCTGGTAAAACGACGACCGTGCGGACGCTCAGCACCCTCATCGCACCCACCTCCGGGTCGGCGACGGTCGCCGGCATCCCGCTGACGCCGGACAACGGCGCGGAGATTCGCCGCCGGGTCGCGGTCATGCCCGAGTCACCCGGCCTGTACTTGCGGCTGAGCGTGGCCGAGAACCTCGAGTGCTTCGCCGATCTCTACGAGGTGCCCGATCCGGCTGCCCGCATCGATGAGGCACTGCGGGCCGTAAATCTGAGGGAGCGAGCTCACGATCCGTGCGGGACACTCTCCAAGGGCCTGCGCCAGCGGGTGGCTCTGGCGAGGGCGCTGCTGAGCGACCCGCAGGTGCTGTTCCTCGACGAACCGACCTCCGGCCTGGATCCGGTCGCAGCCCGTGACGTGCACGAGCTCATCGCCGCGCTCGGGCGCGCCGGAACGACCATATTCCTCACGACCCATCGCCTCGAGGAAGCTGAGCGGCTCTGTGATCGTGTCGCGATCCTGAACACCACGCTGCGCACGATCGGGCGTCCGGACGAGCTGCGCGAGCGACTGTTCGCCAGGGCGCTTGCGGTCAGGACGCTGGCGCCGCTCCGCGACCCGGCGAGGGTCTTCGCCGGGCTGCCCGCGGTCCAGGGCTGGCAGCCGGACGGCGCCGCCGGCTACATCGTCGCGGTCGCGGACCCCGAAGTGGCGGCGCCGGCCATCACGCGCGCTCTCGTCGGGGCTGGCGCGGATGTGCGGTCGATCGGTGAGTCGCGGCATTCACTCGAGGACGTCTACCTCGAGCTGATCGACGAGGATGAGGAGGCGATCCGCCGGTGAACACGACGATGAGTTCCAGAGGCGTCCGTGCCATGAGCGGCAGGCGCGTCCGGGCGATCATGCGCAAGGAACTACGCGACTACCGCCGCAACGGTCACATCGTGGCGACGATGCTCATCCTCCCGGCGATCTTCGTGATCCCGCCCCTCATCAACATCTTCGCGCTGCCCGCGCAGTCGGCGATCGCGCTGGGCCACCAGGACCCGCTGCTGTACCTGCTCGGCATTCCCGCGCTCGTGCCGGCCGCGATCTCTGCCTACTCGGTGGTCGGAGAGCGTCAGCAGGGCACGCTCGAGCCGGTGCTCAGCACTCCGATCCGCCGGGAGGAGTTTGTTCTCGGCAAGGCCCTGGCCACGCTGGCCCCGTCGCTTGGCGTGGCGTATCTCGTCTACGCGCTGTGCGTTGTCGCGATGGTGCTGTTCGCCAAGCCGGGTGTCGCGTCGGCGCTGCTGCAGAGTCAGGATGTACTGGCCCAGGTGGCCTTCACGCCCTTGCTGGCTACCTGGTCGATCTGGCTCGGCATCGCGATCTCGACGCGATCGGCCGACGTGCGTGTCGCGCAACAGCTCGGGACGCTCGCCAACCTGCCGTCTGTTCTTGTAGTGGCGCTCGTCGCCTACAACGTCATCCACCCCTCGGCGACCCTCGCGGTGGCCGCCGCTGCGCTGTTGCTGTTCCTCGACGTCGCGGGCTGGCGGATGGCATCGGCGATCTTCGGCAGCGAGCGGCTGATCGCAGGCGCACGGTAGCGCGTACCCGGCTAGCCCCATCAATTCCCGGCAAATCGATGCGCCCGTATCACCGCCAGCACAATGGCGCTCCTGTAACAGCGACACAGAAATGACACCGATGCGGACGCATCTCACGCAGGATCCAGCGGGCGAATGCCCCCTCCAAAGGAGACGACAATGACCACGGCAGCCGCTACGCTTCAGGACCTCCTGCTCGCTCCTGACACCCAGCCCAAGGTGATCGACGACTGCTGCGCGCTGATCGAGCAGGAGGTCAAGACGCTGTCCGGCATCTCGGGAACCGCGGTCAAGGTCGCCTACAAGACCGTGATCACCTTCCGGCCCGGCCACGTCCGCTACATGGTCGAGGTGCTGCTGCCGAACCTGGTTGACAAGCTTCAGCCGTACTGGGCGGACTTCAACTCCTCGGGCGGCGTGGTGTTCGGCGACTACCTGGCCAAGAACGGCGACCAGGTGGCTGAGGACCTGCTTACCGTCACCGACGCGCGGGCGGAGGCCTCGGACCGGCCGGTGATCATCAAGGCATACCGTTCCGTGCGCACGAGTGCGGGCAGGCACATCCGGGCCGCGCTTCCGCGCGTCGGCGACGTCGTCATGAAGTACGCGGCCTGAGGGAGGCTCAGGCGTCTGCCTCGGTCCGCCGCAGGTCGAGGACCTGCGTCTGCGGGCGCCCGGCCAGCGCGGGCGATGAGTCGGGCGTCGACCAAACGTTCTTGTGCAAGAAGGTGGCGAACGCCTCGGCCTGCCCTGCGGTATCGAACTCCAGGTCAAGCGACAAGAACTTCTGGTCATCGGCGGGCTGCCTGATGGCGTAGCGGCGGACGCCCGCTCTGGCTCTGGCGTCGGTGAAGCTGTCAAACGCCCGCTGCCACGTGTCGTAGTCGTGGATCGCGTGCTCGATGCGCAGGGTAACCATCACTTCTCCTTCTGATGCCGATCTGCATGACTCTCCGTCACGCTAGGCGGCGACCGGGCGCCGGGATATCCCGGAAATCTGGGGGGTCGGCCCGGTGGGCCGTCACGGCCCGGCGGGCATACGCTCACCTGATGGCGAGTGTGCGGGGGCTGGCCAGGGCCAGGGAGCGGATCGTCGCGCTCGCCGACGCTGACCTGGAGGACCGGGCGCTCCGGCGCGCGGTTCTTGACGTGCTGCGCGAGGTGATCGGCTTCGACGCCTACGTGTGGCTGCTCACCGACCCTGTGACCGAGGTCGGCTCGGCTCCCCTGGCCGACGTGCCGTGTCTGCCTGAGCTGCCGGCGCTGGTCAAGTCGAAGTACGCCACTGCCGTCAACCGCTGGACCCGGCTGCGCCGTGATGGCGCGTCCGCGGCGGCTGCTGACGGCTGCGACCGGCGGCGATCTGGCAGCCAGCCTCGTCTGGCGTGAGGTGCTCAGCCGGTACGGAATCGCCGACGTCGCGTCGGCCGTCTTCGCCGACCAGAACGGCTGCTGGGGCTTTCTTGACCTGTGGCGAGACAATGCCGCGGGCGCGTTCGATGCCGCCGACGCCGCGTTCCTCGGCGATGTCGCGGGTCCGCTGGCCCGCGCGCTGCGCCGGAGCCAGGCACGGACGTTCGTCGAGCCGGCGACCGCGGCTCGGCACGACGCCGCTCCTGTCGTGCTGACCCTCGACGACGGGCTGCGCATCATCGGCCGCACCGCGGCTTCCCAGGCGTGGCTTGACGTACTGCTTCCGCCGGGGCCGAGCGAGCAGGCGATCCCGGCCAGCGTCTACAACGTGGCCGCTCAGCTCCTGGCGGCCGAGGCGGGCATCGATGATCACCCGGCTTACACCCGCACGCACCTGGCTGACGGCTTCTGGCTCACTCTCCGGGCAGCGAGGCTGTCCTTCATCGCTCAACAGGACGCGCCCGCTGGCGTTGTCCCGTCCATCGCGGTCACGATCGAGGAGGCATCGGCGGCCGATCGCCTTGACCTTTTCGGCCGCGCTTTCGCCCTCACCCCCAGAGAACGCGAGCTGCTCAGCCTGCTCGCTACCGGCAGCGACACCCGGACGCTAGCGCGTCAAATGAAGTTGTCTCAGCACACGGTCACCGATCACCTCAAGTCGATCTTTGCCAAGACGGGCGCCAGGGACCGGGTCACGGTCCTGTCGCGTGCTCTCGGCACGAAGCGAATGCCAGCGAGTCGCGTGCAGTAGCGGAGAGTCTGCCCGCTCAGGTCCGCCGGGTGGTCGCCGCTCCGGTCTAGGCGAGTTCGCGCACGCCGAGCGTGGTCAGCACGGCTGAGCGGGACTCCGGGCGCAGTGCGTAGACGAGCGTGAACAAGGCCTCCCTGGCCAGCCGCTGCGCCTGACCGCTGGCGAGCAGCGACTTGCTGCCTTCCGCGGTCATCAGGGCAGACGCCGCTCTGACTGCCAGCTCGCCTGCCGCGGCGCGCGCGGTCGCGGTATCTGGCCCCAGCCCGTCAAGCTCGGCACGCACCGCTGCTAGCTCGGCATCTAGTCCGGTCGGCCCGAGCATCCGGCAGCAGCGCGCGGTCACGCCAAGGGCGAGCGCGGCGTGAGTCCGCAGCACCTCGGGCGGCGTGACGCCGCTGGCCGGGTGCGTGTGCGTGACACGGTCAGCGGATATCTGCACTCGATTAAATGCGACCCGCACGGTGGCCGTGGCGTTCAGCGCCGCTAGGCGAAGTCGCTCGGTTCGGATGGCGTCGTTCTCGGTCGCGTCGACGATCAGCCAGATGATGTCGTTGTCTGCCGACCTCGCTGCCGCGTGCATGACATCGATACGGCCCCATCCCGAGACGAACGGCGACACCCCGTCGAGCAGCCAGCCATTGCCGTCAGCGACTGCGTGCAGGCTTGGCTTCGGCAGGGCTCCGCCGAGCGCCAGCCCGGCCCGGATCTCGCCGCTGGCGAGCGGTTTCAGCCAGCGGGCCCTCAGGTCCTGGTCGTCGGACGACGCAACAGCGCGGACCAGGCCGATGTGTTGCATCCACAGGAACGCGGTCGTCAGGCAGCCGCTGGACAGGGCTTCCAGCACGGCGCAGACCGTGGCGAAGTCTGCCGACACCCCGCCGAAGTCCGGCGGAGCCACGATGCCGTACAGGCCGGCGTCCGCCAGAGCGTCCAGCAGCTCGACCGGGATCACGTCGCTCGCGTCGGTCGCGACCGCGGCTGGGAAGAGCACCTCGTCGGCGAGCTGCTGTGCCACCCGTACGGTGTCCGCCCGAGCGCGCCGCTTGATGCTCACCCGCCGATCGTAGGGGAGGGCCGTCAGGCCTGGTCGGGCACCGCCATCTCGCCGAGCAACGACCAGTCGTCCTGCGGGATGGTCATGTTAACGATCCGCGGCGTCTCGGCCAGGTAGGGCGGCAGCGTGCTCTGCGCCTCGTTGAAGTGGTCGGAGCGCACGTGCGCCCCGCCGGCCTCGCCATCGCGAAACGCCTCGACCAGGACGTACTCGTCCGGATCGTCCACGCTCCGTGACCAGTCGAACCACAGGCAGCCCGGTTCTGCTCGCGTCGCGTTCGTGAAGGCGGCGGAGATCTGCGGCCACTGGTCGGAGTGCTCGGGCCGAATCCGGAATTTGGCGGTGATAAAGATCATTGCGGTCCTCAGGTTGTCCGCTGGCTCTGGCTTCCGGACGTCGCGCCCCGGCTAAGCACATCGTAGTCACGGCCATTTGGCACCGGCCGGCCGTTTCGCGCTGACGCAGCAGGACGCCTGGAACTACAAACTCGCGCTGCGCGTAGTCAAGTAGGGCGGGGCCGGCCACACTTGGAGTGCCGCCCGAACTGACCTGGCGGTCGGCTGACCGCCTGATGGGGTAGGGGTTCGTGTGTCGGGCTGGTTCTCCGAGCAGGTCGTGCATACCGGCCGGCTCCCGCTGTTCTGCTTCTTCGTCGCATTCATCAGCGGCTTCGCAGGCATCCGCGTTTCCGTGCGGTTGATCAGGGCCGGCGTGCGATGGTGGCCAGGCAATCTGGTCGCGGGAGCCGTGCACGTTCACCACATGGTGTTCGGCGTCGTGCTCATGGCTGCTGGCGGCATCGCCGGGCTCGCCGCTCCGCCCTTCTCACTGGCCTGGCGGGCTACAGCCGCCGGGGTGTTCGGCCTGGGGACCGCCCTGGTGCTCGACGAGTTCGCGCTGATCCTGCACCTGCGCGATGTGTACTGGGCGAACGAGGGCCGGCTGTCTGTCGACGCCGTCTTCGTCGCCACCGGGATCACGGCGCTGCTGCTCATCGGAGTCACCCCGGTTGGTGTCGCCAACGTCGCCAACTACCACCACATGCCAGGCAGCCCGGCGGCCGCGGCGACGCTGATGGCCACGCTTTCCCTCTTGTTCGTCCTGGCCGTGGTCACGCTGCTGAAGGGCAAGCCCTGGACCGCCCTGCTTGGTCTCGTGATTCCGCTGACGCTGATCGTGGGTGCCATCCGGCTGGCAAGGCCGGGTTCGGTGTGGGCCAGGTGGCGTTACGCGAATCGGAGAGGCAAGCTCGCGACTGCAAGTCGCCGAGAGGAGCGGCTGCGGCAGCCGGTGATCCGGATAAAGGACCGCGTTCAGGACCTGCTGACCGGCAGCCACGGCCAGCCTGTGGTGAGGCGCTCCCTGCCGTCACGCGATCGCGAGACCAGCATCCGCCGCGATTAGGCAGGAACGAGCTTCAGCCGAGCAGGCCTGCGAACCGGCTCTTGACGATCCGCGCGGTCTCGTCGGCAGGCGCGTCCCATACGGCCCGGTTGAGGATCTCGACCTCCGCGTAGCCGTCGTAGCCGGCCGCCAGAACTAGGTCCGTGATCAGCTTGAAGTCGATGCAGCCGTCGCCGAGATGACCGCGGCCGAGCAAGACATCCTGCGGCAGCGGCAGCACCCAGTCGCAGAGCTGATAGCCGGTGATACGGCCGGCGGCCCGCTCGAGCTCAGCAGTCAGGCTGCGCATCCCACCAGACGTGGTAGGTGTCCACGACGACCCCGACCGCGTCGGCGGGAAACTGCAGTGCCAGGTCGACCGCCTCGCTCAGGCTCGAGATCACGCAGCGGTCGGCGCAGAACATCGGGTGCAGCGCCTCGATCCCCAGCCTGACGCCGGCCTGCTGGGCGAACGGCACGAGGTCGCCGATCGCGTCAGCGATCATCCGGCGGGCGAGCGCCAGGTCCCTTGTGCCGGGGACCAGGCCACCGGAGACGAGGACCAGCGCGTCCGCCTCCAGGTCAGCAGCCTCCGCGATGGCCGCGCGGTTGTCGGCGAGCGCAGTGGCGCGCGCGCCGGGATCAGCGTGGGTGAAGAATCCGCCCCGGCACAGGCTTGAGACGTGCAACCCCGCCGCCCGCACCGCCTTGGCTGTGGCGGCTAGGCCTCCCTCCTCGACCTTGTCCCGCCACAGGCCGAGCGCTGAGATCCCATGCCTGACGCAGAGCGTGATCGTATCCGCCGCCGTCAGCTTCCCGACAGTGACCGAGTTGAGGGAGAGCCGCTCCATGCCGATCACCTCGGCACCGCCGTCCCGGTGCTGGCTGGCATGGCCGTTCCGGCGAGGTAGGCGGTCATTCTGGCTACCGCGAGGTCTGGGTCGAGCAGGGCTCTGGCCTGCGCGGCAAGTTCGAAGACGCGGATCAGGTGCTCGGGCGCTCGCCGCGCCTGCATCCCGTCCAGCATCGCGAAGTGCGACTGCAGGCCGTTGAGCCAGGCCAGGAACGCCACGCCGACCTTGTAGTCGTATGTCGGCGGCGAGAAGACATACCGGCTGAGCGCCACGGTCGGGCCGATCGCAGCGTCATATCCGGCCAGGTCGCCGGCGTCGAGCGCGTGCAGAGCGGCTGCGGCAGGGGCCGTGATCGCGGCGAAGGCGCCGAGCAGCGCGTCGCTGTGCCCTTCCGGGTCGCCCTTGATCAGCTCGGCATAGTGGAAGTCATCGCCGGTGAACAGGCGGACCCCTGGTGGCAGCCGCCGCCTGAGCGCGAGCTCGCTGCCCTGGTCGAGCACGGACAGCTTGATGCCGCGAACCCGGTCGCCGGTCCGTAGGATCAGCTCGATCACCGTGTCGGCGGCAGCCGTCAGGTCCTCACTGCCCCAGTAGCCGCGAAGGGCGGGATCAAATGCCTCGCCCAGCCAGTGCAGCAGGACCGGCCGGCCGGCCAGCTCCAGCACCTGCTCGTACACCTCGAGGTAATCGGCGGCCGACCTGGCACTGGCGGCGAGCGTGCGGCTCGCCATGACGATGGCCTCGCTGCCGTGCTGGTGCACGTGATCGAGCTGCTCCGCATAGGCGGCGACGATCGTGCTGAGCTCGTGCCGGCTCGGCGCCAACTGGTCAGTGCCTGCCCCGCAGACGATCGCCATGCCGAGCTCACCTGCCCGCGCCGCCGACCGGGCGATGAGCTCCCGCGCCTGCTCGTAGCGCAGGCCCATACCCCGCTGGGCTGTGTCCATGGCCTCGGCCACGCCGAAGCCGTACTGCCACAGATGCTCGCGGAAGGCGATCGTCGCGTCCCAGTCGATGCTGCCGTCGGGTCGTGCTGCCACGTGCGCGGCCGCGTAGACGCTCCGGGTGACGGGCGGAGGGTAGCTCCGCCGCCAGCCGGGGCTCGGGGACCTCGACCGGGCCGACCCGGCCGGGCAGGGCGATCTGCACGCTCATCTCAGATCTCCAGTGCGCGGGACCAGCATGCGGCGGCCCTGCTGCCGAGGACTGCCGGGCGAGCTCGGCCAGCTGGACGCCCTTGGCCCCACCGGCCAGATCCCACTGGAACGGTTCGCCTTGCGCAGCGGCGGCAAGGAACAGCTCCCACTGAGCCTTGAAGCCGTTGTCAAAGATCTCGTTGTCGGGCACGTCGGTCCACTGAGCCTGATAGTCGATGGGATCGAGCAGGTCAGGGTTCCATACCGGCAGCGGCGTCGACACCCGGTGCTGGACCGCGCAGTGCCGCAGGCCAGCAACGGCGCTGCCGTGCGTGCCGTCAATCTGGAGCTCGACCAGTTCCCTCCGGTTCACCCGGACGGCCCATGAGGAGTTCACCGAGGCGTATACGCCAGAGCCGAACTCGAGTACGGCGTACGCAGCGTCGTCAGCTGTAGCTTCATACCGAGCCCCGGTCTCGTCCCAGCGCTCTGCCAGGTGCGTCGCGGCGCGCGCGTATACCGCCATGACAGGGCCGAAGAGGTCCTCAAGCAGGTACTGCCAGTGCGGGAACATGTCGAGCACGATCCCGCCGCCGTCCGCCGCGCGGTAGTTCCAGGACGGCCGCTGCGCGGGGATAAGGTCACCCTCGAAGACCCAGTAGCCGAACTCAAGCCGGGCAGAAAGCACGCGGCCGAAGAAGCCGGCCTTCATCAGCCGGCGCAGCTTGATCATGCCGGGCAGGAACAGCTTGTCCTGTACGACGCCGTTCGTGATGCCGGACCCGCGCGCGGCGCGGGCCAGCCGTAGCGCTGCGTCGAGCGAGTCGGCCACCGGCTTCTCGGTGTAGACGTGCTTGCCGGCCGCTATCGCCTTGGCCAGGCTTGCCTCGCGGGCGGTGGTGACCTGGGTGTCGAAGTACACGTCGACCCGCGGGTCACTAAGTACCTCATCGAGGCTGGTGGACCAGCGCGTGAGGCCATGTCGCCTGGCGATATCCGCGAGCTTGCTCTCGCTACGGCCCACGAGTATCGGTTCCGGATAGACCGACGTGCCGTCCGTCAGCTGCACGCCACCCTGATCACGGATCGCGAGCAGGGACCGTGACGAGATGCTGGCGGTAGCCCATCCGGCCGGTGACCCCGTTCAGGGCGACGTTGAGGGTCTTAGGCGGCATCGATTGCCCTTCGGCGTCTTGTCCAGTCAGAATGCCAGTTCGGAAAGCCCTTTCCCAGAGACACTAAGCTGGGGCCTGGAGTCGGTCAAGGTCGCAGCAGGGTCCGCGAGGCGGGCACGGCGCAGCCCGCAGCGGGTGGAGAGCCGAACGTGACAGATGGCAGCTATGCGCCTCCGGCGTCTCGCCGGAGGGAGGCAGGGACAGGCGCGTACGTTACCCTGCAGGACGTCGCAGACCGCGCCGGGGTGTCGCTGTCGACCGCGTCCCGGGTGGTTAGCGACGGCCCGCGCCGGGTCGGCAGCAAGCTCGTCAGCCGGGTCAACCAGGCGGTCTCCGAGCTCGGGTACACCGCCAACCTCCAGGCTAGGGCGGTCGCCACTGGTCAGAGCAACATGGTCGGCGTTGTCGTCCATGACATCGCTGACCCGTATTTTTCCTCGATCGCCGCCGGCCTGATCGACGTCGCGAACCCGCAACGCCTGCTCGTCTGCCTGTCCAGCACAGCGGCCGCCGAGACGGGCGAGCGAGAGTACGTGGCGCTGATGCACTCGCAGCGGGCCCGCGCGGTCATCCTGGTCGGCAGCCGGACGGATGACCAGGCTGGGCTGGCTGACCTGCGCGCTGAGATCGCGGCGTTCACCGGCGCCGGCGGACGCGCCGCCTGCATCGGCCAGAACCTGCTCGGGATCGACACGATCCTGCCAGAGAACGCCGCCAGCGCCGAGGCCCTGGGTAGGGCGCTCGTCCTGCAGGGACATCGCAGGTTCGCGGTGCTTGCCGGGCCGCCACCCGTGCTGACGGCGCAGGACAGGCTGGCCGGATTCCTTGCCGGGCTCGCCGCGTGGTCGGTCAGCGTGGATCCGCGCTACATCGTGCACGGCGCGTTCACCCGTGACGGCGGCTACGAGGCCATGAGCACGATCCTGGCCATGGGCGGCTCCCGGCCCGACTGCGTGTTCGCGGTCAACGACGTGATGGCCGTTGGGGCTCTGGCCAGGTTGCGGGCCGCTGGCATCGCGGTGCCCGGTGATATCGGGCTGGCTGGTTTCGACGACATCTCCACGCTTCGCGACGTCTATCCGCCGCTGACCACGGTGCGCCTGCCGCTGGCCAGCATGGGTGAGATGGCGGCGCGCCTAGTGCTCACTGACGCGAGCCCGGAGCGGCCGCGGGTGGTGCCGGTTCCTGGCGAGGTCGTTCTCCGGGAGAGCACGAACCGCCAACCTCCGCCCTGAGCGCCAGTCCGCATTGGCCTCTTGCGTCGTCTAGGGCCATCGAGTACTTTGCGGGAAAGCGCTTGCCAACATCCTGCGAGCGTGTCCGCGGGGTGCGGGCAGAAGGGGTGGCTTGATGCGCCACGTCAGCGACGCGACGGCGACTGCGACCCACGCGGACGTCGCCGAATGGATGCTGGCATGCGCGCCGCCTGGGGAGTTGTCGTCAGCCCTTGCGGACCGCGTTTCTGAGCAGCGCGGCGCCTGGTTTCAGGCGTACACCGCCGGTGCGACCTAGCATCGATGTCCGACAAAGCCCCATCTGCAGTGTTGTGCCTCTTCCCTTATGCAATCGATCGCCAGACAATTCAGGCAGCAGGATCCGCTCCAGCGGCCTAGCTAAGGAGGAGAAATGAGCGAATCGGCCTCCGTGCCATTCACCGAGACCAAGGCGCCCGAGTCGGCCGAACGGCTCCACCGTGGCGCACTGAGTCTGGTGGACATCTCTGCGTCGACGATGGCCAACATCGGGCCCGCCTATAGCTTCTTCTTCGGATTTGGCTTCCTCGTTTTTACCGCGGGCGTCGCCGCGCCGTTGACGATCATCGTGGCCGGAATCGCGATCGCCTTGCTCGGGAACACGCTCTCGCAGTTCTCCAGGGCGCACCCGTCGACCGGCGGGTTCATCTCGTTCGTGGGCAAGACGTTCGGCGGCACCAGCGCGGTGACCACGGCGCTGCTGTGCGGGTTCGGGTACATCATCGCGATCTCCTCGGTGTTCGCGATCTCAGGCGGCTACCTGTCCGACGTCCTGAAGTACTACTTCGGCTGGAATATCCCGTGGATCATCCTGTCGGTGCTGCTGACCGCGGCGGCGACCATCATGACGGTCAGGGGCGTGGGCGTCTCGACCAAGCTCGCCGGGCTGTTCTTCGCGTTCGAGATGCTGCTGCTCGTCGTCGTCTCGGTCGCCATCCTGGTCAAGAACGGCGGCCACCTCAGCGCGGTGCCGTTCGAGCCGAGCCACATCGCGGGCGGGTTCTCGGGCCTCGCGGCCGGCTTCCCGCTGGCGGTCTACTTCTTCATCGGCTGGGAGAACTCCGCCGCCCTGGCCGAGGAGACCGGCAACCCACGGCGCAACGTCCCCAGGGCCGTCTACTTGTCCATCGCGATGATGGTGGCCGGGTACGTTCTGTTCGCCTTCGCCACCCTGACCGGCTTTGGCTACAAGGCCAGCGCGGTGTCGGGCGCCTCGATCCCGTTCATCCCCGTGGCGCACAATGTCGCGGCGTTCGTCGGCTTCCTCGCGTACGCGGCCGGCTTCACCTCGACCATCGGCGTGCTGATCTCCGCGATCAACTCGCAGGCGAGGCTGATCTTCAACGCGGGTCGCGAGGGCCTGCTGCCTGGCTGGATCGGCAGGATTCACGCGCGCCGGCGGACCCCGCACAACGCCATCTACGTGTTCGTCGCGCTCGCGAGCCTCATCATCGTCGTCTGGGCGGTCGGGCACCTGATCGGCGGCCACGGCCAGTCCGGCCAGATGAACCCGCTGAACTTCTTCGTGGAGTCGTCCACAATGGGCACGATCCTGTTGCTCGTGGTCTACTTCCTGGCCAACCTGGCGCTGCCGTTCTTTTACCGCAAGTTCCGGCCGGGCGAGTTCAACGTGGTCAAGCACGTGGTGCTACCGGTCCTCGGCATGGTCGCGATCGGCGTTCCCGTGTATTACCTGTGCAAGCCGGGCCAGCCTGCGCCGTATGACTGGTTCCCCTACCTGGCGCTCGGGATCGTCGTCGCCGCCGCGATCTACGGCTACATCCTGAACCGCCGCGACCCGTCGCTCGGCGAGCGGGCCGGCTCGATCGTGGCCGACGAGTGACCGGCGGCGGGGCCTGAGCGCCGGGGCGGCGGCGCGTTCGTTCCAGGAAATGAGGAGTGACCTGCCATGACGGACACCGCGACGGCCGGTGCCGGTGCTGCGAGCCCCGATGCTGTGGGCGCCGGGCGGGGGCATCCGCTCGACCCGGTGACCGCGGCCGAGTACGCGTCCGGACGGCAGATCATGGCCGCAGCCGGGCTGCTGCCCGAGTCGGTCAGGTTCGCGTACTACGGGCTCGACGAGCCTGCCAAGGGGCAGGTGCTGGCCTGGGCCGGGGCGCAGGCCAGCACCTCTGCAGACTCCCCTGACCGGCGGTTGCGCGCGTTCCTGCTGGACGTCGCGTCGGGCGAGTCAGCCGACGTGGTCGTCTCGCTCTCCAGCGGAGAGGTGGTCAGCCGCCGGGTGCTCGACCCGCGCACCGACGGTCAGCTGCCGATCATCACCGAGGACTTCGCGGTCGCCGAGAAAATCGTGAAGGCAGATCCGCAGTGGCGCGCGGCGATGGCCAGGCGGGGCCTGACGGACGTCACCAAGATCCGCACGTGCCCCCTCACCGCGGGGTCGTTCGGCGACGAGGAGGGCCGCCGGATGGTGCGGGTTCTCGCGTTCGTCCAGGCCGACCCGCACGACTACGCGTGGTCGCATCCGGTGGACGGCGTCGCGGCCTTCCTCGACCTCGTCGAGCGACGCGTCTTCAAGGTCGTCGACGAGCTCGAGCTGCCGGTCCCGGCCGAGTCGGGCGACTACGACGACCCGGCCGTGCGCGGCCCGCTGCGCACCGGGTTGCGGCCGATCGAGATCACGCAGCCGGAAGGTCCGAGCTTCACCCTCGACGGCACAAGCCTGCGCTGGCAGAACTGGTCGATGCGGATCGGATTCGATGCCCGCGAGGGCCTGACCCTGCACCAGATCAGCGTCGCTGACGGCGACGAAGAGCGGCCGCTGATCTACCGCGCCTCGGTGCCCGAGATGGTGGTTCCGTATGGCGACCCGAAGTTCCGGTACTGGCAGGCTTACTTCGACTCGGGCGAGTACCTCGTCGGCAAGTGGGTGAACTCGCTGGAGCGTGGCTGCGACTGCCTCGGCGAGATCACGTACCTGGACGCGATCATCCCGGACGACTTCGGCGAGCCGCGGGTGATCCCGAACGCGATCTGCATCCATGAGGAGGACCACGGGATCCTCTGGAAGCACACCGACATCTTCAACGGCTCGGCACAGTCGCGGCGCCAGCGGCGCCTGGTCGTCTCGTTCTTCACCACTGTCGGCAACTACGACTACGGCTTTTACTGGTACTTCTACCTGGACGGCACCATCGAGTGCGAGGTCAAGATGACCGGCACGCTGTTCACCGCTGCCCACCCGGGCGGCGACTACCCTTACTCCGCCGAAGTCGCGCCCGGCCTCGGCGCGCCAGTGCACCAGCACCTGTTCGGCGCGCGGCTGGACATGACGGTGGACGGGCTGGCCAATGCAGTCGACGAGGTCGACGCCAGCGGCTGCCCGGTCGGGCCAGCCAACCCGTACGGCAACGCGATCAGACACACCGTGACGAGGCTGGCCACCGAGTCCGCCGCAGCCCGGCAAGCCGACGGCGCGCGCGGCAGGACCTGGCGGGTGGTCAGTACCGAGCGGGTGAACAGATTCGGCCAGCCGACCGGCTACACCCTCTATCCGCAGGCCGCTCCTGTGCTGCTCGCCGATCCGTCCTCGTCGATTGCCGCCAGAGCTGGCTTCGCGGCCAACCACCTGTGGGTCACCAGGTACGACCCCGCCCACCGTTACCCGGCTGGCGACTTCGTCAACCAGCATCCGGGCGGCGCCGGGCTGCCCGCGTTCATCGCAGGGGACCAGGACATCGACGGCGCGGACATCGTGGTTTGGCACACGTTCGGCCCTGTGCACTTCCCCCGGCCTGAGGAGTGGCCGGTCATGCCGGTCACCAGCTGTGGCTTCATGCTGAAGCCAACCGGCTTCTTCGACCGCAACCCGACGCTCGACGTGCCGCCCGCCCAGCACTGCTGAGCTCAGCCTCACCAGGCGGAGGTAATGCAGAACGGATGACCCGCCGGGTCGATCAGCACCGTCCAGGTGTCCGCGCCCGGCTGGAACTCCGGCTTGCTGGCGCCGAGCTTCAGCAGCTCCGACTCGGCCGCCGCGACGTCAGGAACCCGGAAGTCCAGATGGGTCTGGGTGCCACCGGCAGGCCACGACGGCGGCGAGTAATTCTCGACCCGCTGGAACGCGATGTTCACCTGATCTCGGTGCCCGATGAAGGAATACGTCTCGTCCTCGAACAGCAGCTCGGCGTCGATGACCTGAAGATAGAACGCGGCCATGGCCTTCGGGTCGGCGCAGTCCACGACGGCACAGGTGAGGGAGGCGATGCTCATGGTGCCATCGTCGGGCGCGGGTGTGACAGAAACACGGCCGGACGGCACCTGGACGATGCGCCGTTATCTAACTGGAATAGACCGAAGTACTCACCAGGCGGCCCAGGGTTCCCGGGCGATCTCAGCGAAGGCAGACTGGAACAGCGGCGCTTTCCTCATGAGGCTGATGGGAGATGCTGCCATGGGCTTGACCTGGAGAGATCTGGTGTCGTCTGCCGCCCTGATCGCGATCATCCTCACCTTCTTCGCCTACAAGGTCGTGCCGGGCGCGCCGCTGGTCGGCAGTGCGGCGTCGGCGAGCATCGTCGCGCTTGTGCTTGGCACCTGCTGCGCGGTGGCCGCGGCCTTCGACCTGCACACCAGCCAGTTGTCCAGGCTGGGCGTGATCTACCGCAGGATCACGACGGTGGCCGGGACGATCGCCCTGTGCGCCGGCCTGTTCGGCGTGCTCGGCAGCAGCGGGCAGGCACTGGAGATCCTCGTGGTGGCGACCGCCGTGCTCTGGCTGACCGGCACGATCTGGCACGTTCTCAGCATCGGCAGCGAGTTCTGAGGCGACCCGCAGACTGTCGGAACCCAGTGACAGACTGTCCTGGTGACTGATTCGGAACAGAAGTCAGATCTGCTCAGGTACCTCAAGAACGCTCGTGAGGCGATGGTCTGGAAGCTCGACGGGCTGTCGGAGTACGACGCACGCCGGCCGCTGACGCCGACCGGCACCAACCTGCTCGGCCTGGTCAAGCACCTGGCCCTGGTCGAGATGGGATATTTCGGAGATACCTTCGGCCGTCCTTTGCCCGACGCGCCTGCCTGGTCGGAATTTGACGAGGACGATCCCAACGCGGATATGTGGGCCACGCCTGACCAGTCGCGCGAGGACATCATCGGCCTGTACCGGCGGGTGTGGGACGCACGCCGACGCGACGATCGGCGAGCTGCCGCTCGACGCACCAGGGCGGGTGCCGTGGTGGGGTGATCGCAGCGACGTCACCCTGCGCCTGATCCTGATCCACGTGATCGCCGAAACCGACAGGCACGCCGGTCACGCCGACATCGTGCGCGAGCTCATCGACGGCGCAGCGGGGCTGCGGGACGGGAACGACAACCTGCCGGGCACCGACAAGGCGTGGTGGGAGAGCTACCACGCGAAGGTCGAGGCTGCGGCGCGGGAAGCGGCAGGTCTTTAGCCGCTTCCCGCTGACCAGCGCGGCCGCCCTGTTATATGCGAACTTCCTAACAGCCGCCGCCTGGAGCGGTAGAAGTTGTGGCCCGCCAGGCCAGGACCGGTGATCTGAGGGCCGGTTCTTCCCGCCGCCAGAGGCGAAGGCCGTGTCCCACCACTGCTTGAAGAACTCGCCGAGCCTGGCCCTGCAGGCACTGGTCTGTACCGGCAGCCACTGGCCGAAGACCGCCTCGAGCTGAGCCTCGGTGACGCTGCCCCCGCCGTAGGTCCGCTGGATCTGCTGCAGGGCACGGGTGAAGTTGCCGTGTCCGAGAATCTGACGCAGGGCGATGTAGCCGATTCCCGGCCGATCGTAGGTGGATGAGCCGCTGAACAGGCCGAATGCCTGCGGATTCGACGGGGCGACCGTCCAGAAGCTCTTGCCCTGGGCGTAGTCGGAGTTGAACCGGTGGACCAGGCTGGCCTGGAACGCGGCCTGACCCTTGTGCGTGGTACGGGCCGCCGGCCTTACGCTCGGCGAGCCGCGCCTGGTAGAGGAACTCAGCCAGCGTGGCCAGGCCCTCCTTGAAGTAGGTCAGGTTGTAGCTGCTCTCCGTGACGTTGTCGCCCCACCACTGGTGCATGTTCTCGTGGTACAGGACATCGGTGTCGATGAACCCGCCCGCGAAGGTGATCATGGTCTGCATTTCCTCTTCGAAGCTCGCGTTCGGCGTGCCGACCACGACGCCGTCTGAGGTGAACGGGTAGCTGCCGTTGAACTGGCTCTCGAATTCGGTGATGCCCTGCTGCAGGTTCATGATCTTCAGATTCTTGGCCCGCCTCGCTGGCTTGATCCCGCGGTCCTCCGCCTCGTAGAATCGCACGCCGTTGTCGGCCGTCCGCTCGGTCAGGATGTAATTGCCGACGCTGTCCTCGACCAAGTAGCTCGCGACGGGGGCGGGGGAGTGCCAGTTCCAGGTGACCGACCCCTTGGGGAACTCCTTGCTGGCTAGGTGATGCTTGACCGAGACGAGGACGCCATTGGCGAGCACCGTCCGGCCCGCGGTGACCGTGTCGGAGAAGTCATACGTTGGCTTGGCGGACGGATAGTCGTTCAGCGGCATCCAGTCCTCGGTGGCTACCGGCTCGGTTGTCACGAACCCGCCGTCCGGCGCCCGGAACCAGCCTTCCGTGCTGCCGTCACCGTCGTTGTGCAGCCCGGGCCGGCCCGTGTAATTGACCGTCACGGTGAACGGCGAGCCGTCCTTGATTGGCTTGGACGGCGTGATCACGAGCTTGTTCGCCGGGCACTGCGCGCCGTCGAGTGAGTGCACAGGCCGGTTGACCGATGTCAGCTCGGGCGTACAGGCTGGCGGCAGCGGGTTGTGGTGCGGACCGCCGACCGGGTTCGACTGCGAGGCCTCGTGCGCGGCCGGGTTCGGGTCGTCCTGGCCTTTCGGGTCACCGGGATAGGTCGGCTGGACGAACGTGAATGTCGCCGGCTGGCCGTTGACGGTCACCGATTGGACGGACATGTCAGGGCCGCCCTTTGCGTTCTGCGACGTGCGCTCGAAGTCAAGGCTGAAGCTGGTCAGGCACTGCGTGGCCCGATCGGTCAGCACCACCTTGTTGCCTGCCAGGAACCTGTTCGTCGTGGCGTTGTACACCAGGTGCACGAGCGTGTGAACGCTTGTATAACCGCCGTTGCCGGTCTCCGGGTACAGCCTGCTGCCCGGGGCGGAAAGCGTGTGCGCACCGGCCGAGCAATGGGCCGAGGCCGAACTGGCCGCAACCGGCCGAACCGGCCGTGATCGTAGCCGCTCCCGCAGGGAGGGCCATGCTGACGCCGGGCAGAATCAGCCCCGCGCTCGTCGCAGCGGCAACGAATAGCAGTTTGCGGCCGGCCATCCCGCTCTCCTTATCTTGGGCGATCTCGCAATCTCCAGGTCGATCTCCGCTCGTCTCATCCTTTACCGTGCGGCACAGGTGCGCCAGCAAATGGCGCCGAAGTGACTGAACCGGTATCGGGGATATGTCGGTAGCGCGCTGCCGCCTGGTGCGGCTCGGCTATCGGTCGGGGAGACGCTCGGCGGTCAGATCTGCGGCCGCGCGGAGGGCTTCCCTGCGGCTCGCGAGCCGGCCCGTGCCACCCCAGCCGGTGACCGCGATCGCGCCCGAGCTCACTGCTCGTTTGAGCGACTCCGTGAGTGATGAGCGGTCGAGCAGGCCCGCGATGAACCCGGCGTTGAAGCTGTCACCGGCGCCGGTCGTGTCCACAGGCTTGACGGGCCTGCCATGGACGCGCGCGGCGGCGTCTGGCCCGACGATCAGTCCGCCGGCCGCTCCGAGCTTGACAGCGACGGTCGGGCCGTGCCGCTGCAGCGCCTCCGCCGCCCCGCGGACAACCTTCTGCAGCTTCTCGTCGTCCTCTTTCATGCGCTCCTCGCGCCGATGAGTCGCGCTCGTCATCGTCGGGTTCGTCCGGCCGGTCATCTGGCAGCTGCTCGTGCCGCCACCCGGCGGCCGCCGCCAGCTTGACGCACTCGTGGGCGTTCGGGAGCAGGTAGTCCACCTGGCCGAGGACCGGTTTCGCGTTCACCCACTCACCCTTGGGTGCCCAGCCCGTGTCCAGCGAGGTGGTCGCGCCCGCGGCGCGGGCGGCGCCAAACAAACCGGGCAGGTCCTTCTGCAGCCCTTGCTGCAGGAAGAACGAGCTCGCGTGGACGTGGTTCGCCGCGCGGAGCCGGTCATGCGGCACGTCGGCCGCCGACATCTCCGTCATCGTGCCGCTGAATGTCAGAATCGCGCGGTCGCCGTCCGGCCTGGTGATGACCACGCTCATCCCGGTGGGCCGTCCCGCCCGGCGAAGGACGCAGGTGACGTCGACGCCAAGGCTCGCGACCATATCGGTCGTCCACGCACCGACCTGGTCATCGCCGACCACCGCGCAGATCGCGACGCGCAGGCCCTGGGCAGCTGCCGCTACGGCGGTGATCGCGCCCGAACTGCCGAGCGTGATCGTCGCGTTTTCCACGAGTTGCTCGACCTGCCCGAACCGGACGTCGACATCGCCCGCGGCCACCAGGACATCGGGGTTGAGCTCTGCGATGACAAGCAGGTCAAGATCAGCGGCCACGGCGTCACTCCTCGTCTGCCCGGTTGGCGTCCGCCTCGAGCCTGCCGCCTGCCGCCTGCTGACGAGGCCGGGCGGGGCCGGATTCGGGCCGATGTGTTCCCTCAGTGCATCATGTTGTCCGGCGAACCTGGCGTTCGAGGCGGTCGACGCCGGCATATCGCGCGGGAGGCGAAGTGGAGACATACCAGAGCGCGGCCGCGCTCGAAGCAGCTGTCGGGAGCGAGACAGGCCCGACGGAATGGTTCACGATCGACCAGGACCGGGTCAACGGGTTCGCCGATGTCACCGAGGATCATCAATGGATCCACATCGATAAAGAGCGGGCGGCGAAAGGGCCATTCGGCAACACGATCGCGCACGGCTTTCTCACCCTCTCGCTGCTGTCGCACCTCGTCAGCGAACTGCGCCGGGTCGAAGGCGTGCGGATGGGCATCAATTACGGCCTGAACAAGGTGCGCTTCCCGGCTCCTGTCCCCGTGGGCAGCCGTATCCGCGCCCGCTCGGCCATGGTGAGCGTCGAGCCGACCGGCGACGGCGCCGTGCAAGTGGTGAACAGGGTCACCGTCGAGGTCGAGGGCAACCCGAAGCCAGCGTGCGTCGCCGACTGGGTCAGCCGCTTCTACTTCAACGCCGCGTAGCGCCTGGCGGCGCGTCATGGCGGACACCGACGCGGTTTCCCTGACGTCGCTGGTCAGGCCAGGGATGACTGTCGCGGTCGGTGACGGCTTCGGCGCGCCCCGGTCGGTGTCCAGCGAGCTGAGCGCGGCCGCGGCGCTGTGCGATGGGGTGCGGCTGATACTCGGCTGGGTTCCGCAGCCCGACCCTGGACTGGACTTCACGGCGTTCGCCGACGTCAGGACCTTCATGCCTGGATGGGGACTGCGCCATGCGGTGGACGCGGGCCTCCTCCGCTTCACGCCGGCCAGGATGTCGGCGGTGCCGGCGCTGATACACGGTCCGTGGCGCCCCGACCTGCTGGTCGCGACCTTGGTGCGCGCGGGCGACGGTTTCCGCTTCGGGAGCGAAGTGTCCTGGCAGCGAGCGGCGATTGACGCGGGAGCCCTTGTTGCCGCCGTGGTGTCAACTGCCGTGCCGCTCGCAGACGCCGGGCCGCCGTTGCCTGCCGATCGAGTGGTGGTTGTCGGCGAATCCGCGGAGCCGCCCGGCGTGCTGCCTGACGTGACGCCAGGGCCCGCGTTTCAGGCGATCGCCGAGCTGATCGCACCGCTGATCGAGCCGGGCGCGCGGCTCCAGGTTGGCCCGAGCCCTGTGGCGACCGCTCTGCTGCACGCGCTCGCCGTGCCGATCCGCCTCGACTCTGGGATGCTGCCCGACGCCGTCGTCGATCTCGACGAGCGTGGCCTGGTTGCGGGGACGCCGGTCGCGTCGTACCTGGCGGGCGGGCCGCGGCTGTACGCGTGGGCTGACGGCCGGCCGTTGCTGCACCCGATCGAGTTCACCCATGACCTAGGCAGGCTGTCGGCAGACCCGTTGTTCGCGGTCAACACGGCGGTCGAGCTCGATGTCGACGGCCAGGTCAACGTCGAGGGTACGGCCGGGTCGGCGCTGGGCGGGATCGGCGGTCACCCCGACTACGCCGCCGCGGCGGCGCGGTCGGTCGGCGGCCTCAGCATCGTCGCGGTGCCCACCACGCATCGCGGGCAGCCCACGCTGGTCAGGCGCCTTTCGCGGCCGGTATCCACGCCGTCCCACGATGTGGATGTGGTGGTCACAGAGCGCGGCGTGGCCGACCTCAGGGGGCTTTCCAGGCCTGAGCGCAACCGGGCTCTTATCCAACTCTGGGATGGTCAGGTAGCTCCCGGCACCGCGTGAGCCAAATGCGGCATGTTCCTTTGAGCACTTGCGCGGCGCCGAGGCGCCGAGGCGCGCCGAGGCGCGAAGCCTTTCTCGAACTGTAGTTCATAGCGTCGGAGAATTGTCAGAGGCGGTCGTTAAAATGGTCGAAGACCCGTTCGGCGGAGGGAGGTGGCGAATGGCGAGTTCGATCGAAGTCAATGGTCCCGATGAAGCCGATGACCCTGCGGTTCGCGGCGACTCCCTGGCGGCCATGAATGGCGGACTGTCGTGGACCTGGGACTTCGATCTGGATGCTCTCCTCGAAGCCGTCAAGGGTGCCGCGCCGTGGCTGCGCACCACCCCCGACACCGAAGACGCTGATGCTGACGCGGATGCTGATGCCGCCGGCGCTGATGACGGCGACGCTGCGGATGTCGAGGCCGCGGACGGGACCGCGGATGGCGCCAAGGACGCGGCGGACGGGACTGGCGACAGCGCCACAGACGCAGCGGACGGGACTGGCGACAGCGCCACAGACGCAGCGGACGGGACTGCCGACGGCGATAAGGACGCTGCGGACAGCGGTGCCGAAGGCGACGCGGTAGATCCGGAGGCGGATGAGGCCGAGTATCAGGAGGCGGGGGAGCGTGCGGGTACGGGGACTCCGCAGCGCGAGGCCTGGATCGCCGAGACCTGGCCGCCGGTCGAGGAGGTCCGCGCCGACCTGTGGTCGATGCCCGTGCCGATTCCGGAGAATCCGCTCCGCTACACCCTGACCTACCTGATCGCCACCGACAGCGAGCTCGTGGTGGTCGACCCCGGCTGGGACACCGACGCGGGCTGGAACGCGCTCGCCGACGGCCTCAAGGCCGCAGGCGCATCGCCCGCCGACGTGACCGGAGTCGTCGTCACGCACATTCACCCCGACCACCACGGGATGTCCGGCCGGCTGCGCGCCGCGAGCGGCGCGTGGGTCGCGATGCACCCGGCCGAGCGCGAGACGCTGGCGCTGCTCCGCGCGCAGGGGCCGACATGGCTGCGGGCGACCTGTGCCTGGCTGCGGCGGTGCGGCGTGCCGGACGACGTCGCAGCCGAGCTCAGCATGCGGTCGGGAAACGGCCATCCGTTCGCGGGCATGGTCGATCCCGACAGGCTGCTCGAGCACGGTGACCTGGTGCCGCTGGCGGCCGGCAGCTGCGCGCGGTGTGGACGCCAGGGCACACGCCTGGGCACCTGTGCCTGCACGACGAAACGGAGAATCTCCTGCTCACCGGCGATCACGTGCTGCCGAGAATCAGCCCGAACATCGGGCTGCAGCCGCACGCGGCCGAGCCGCCGCTCGCCGCCTATCTGCGCTCGCTCGAGTCCGTGCGCGCGTACGACAGCGCCGAAGCCCTGCCGGCCCACGAGTACCGCTTCCATGGCCTCGCGAGCCGGGTACGCATGCTGCTCGCGCATCATGAACGGCGATGCGACGAGGTAATCGAGATCCTGCGCAGAAATGGCCCGTCGACGACCTGGCAGGTGACGACCGAGCTGACCTGGTCCAGGGGCTGGGCTGCCGTTACCGGGTTCATGCGCCGCGCCGCCCTCGCCGAGGCGGGCGCTCATCTGCAGCATCTCGCGGACAGCGACCGGATTACCGCAACGGCCGACGGACCGCATCAGATCTTCGCCGTCATGCCGTAACGTCTGCGGACCAGACGGCCGACGGAAGCCAAGCTCACGCGGCTCCCAATGATCACTTCGGTATCACAATATAGTCTCTTTAAATTCTCCCCTCTGGGTCATTCCTTTTCGGCCATGCGAGCATGACGAATTAGGAGTAAGGGTACGGAGGAGGAGGGAATTGCGGAGGCCTCCTCCTGCAGTCAGGCATCTGATCACTCATCGCGTTGCGTTCTCGGTTGTCATCCTCACCGCACTGGTCACGGCAACCTTTACGGCTGCGGCGGTGTCGTTCTTCAGCGCCGTGACCGTGGGCGCAGCGGCTAGCGAGCTCACGGGCCGCCCGGGCTCGGCTATCGGGGTCACCGCGTCGGCCTCCCGCGGGAGCATCCACCAGATCAGTGCCGGCATCGCGAACAAGGTCCGCAGCCTGCTGCCTGGCCTCCGCCCGCAACTCGTCTATAGCCCCGAGTCCGACGTGCTCAACCTGCCAGGCCACGCCGCGTCGTCGAAGCTGCAGACCCAGCTGATCTCGTTGCCAGGCGTCGCCGCCCACATCGTGCCAGTCACCGGCAGCTGCCCGGCGGCCACATCAGCGCCCGCTCCCGGCGGCGGCGCGAACGACGTGGTGCCTGCCTGCGTTCCAGCGACCGCGGCGCGGATTCTCGGACTCTCGGTCGGCGATCAGGTCACGCTCAGCGATTCGAGCACTCACGCAAAGGTGCGAGTCCGAATCACCGGGACCTACAGTCGCGCCGTCCCCAACAGCCCTTACTGGATGCTCGATCCGATGGGCTCCAGCGCGGTGCGGCGCACGCCTGGGTTCACGACCGCCGGGCCGCTGGTCACGAGCCCCGCGGTGGCCGCGAGCGCCGGCTATGCGTTCTCTGCTGTGAGCATGCTCGCGGTGCCGGATTTCCGCCTGCTCAAAGGAACCGGCCTGGCATCTCTCGGAAACAACCTGGCCGCCAGGGTCAGCTCTCTCAACAGCTCGACCAACTTCCACGACGCCAGCATCACGACCGGCCTGCCAGCCCAGCTGACCTCGCTGGCCACCGCGCTCGTGGTCGCGCGCACCAAGATCCTGGCGGGCATCCTCACCCTGCTCGTGATCGGCGGCGCCACGCTGGTACTCGCGGCCAGGCTGCTCGCCCAGCGGCGCGCGTCCGAGACCGCCCTGATCGGTGCCCGCGGCGCGTCCCGCGCCCAGGTGGCGAGGCGCGGCCTGGTCGACGCGATCGTCGTGGCCGTGCCAACCGCGATCGCGGGTCCGCTGCTCGGAGGGCTGCTCGCCCCCATGCTCGTCCACAGGTTCACGGCCGGGCTGACAGAAGCGGCGTGGCTGGCAGGCGCCCTGGTGGCAGTCGGATGCGTGGCAATCATCGGCCTGCCGTGGCTGCGTCGTCCGCAGTCGCCGATACGGGAGCGGGCGAAGCGGGGCCGTCAACGGTCGATCGCCGTTGCGGTGTACTCGAATGCTGACCTCGCCGTCGTTGCGCTGGCGGCGGGCGCGGTCTGGCAGCTGATCCGCTCGGCCGGGCCGGTGTCATCCGGGCTGGACGGAACGCTCAGCGCCGACCCGGTTCTCGTCGTCGCGCCCGTGCTGGCCCTCGCGGGCGGCGCTCTGCTGACGCTGCGCGCGCTGCCGCTCGCCGCGCGGCTTGGCGACCGGCTCGCTGCCCGAGGCCGGGGCCTGATCGTGCCGGTCGCCGCATGGCAGCTCAGCCGGCGCGCACTGCGCGAGGCGGTGCCGACGCTGGTCGCCGTGCTGGCGGTCGCAGCAGCCGTCTTGGCCGTCGCCCAGCGCGACAGCTGGCAGCGCTCGGTGCAGGCGCAGGCAAGCTTCGCGGTCGGCGCTGACGAAAGGGTCACTATGGCGGCGCCGCTGCCGATCGGCCAGGTCGCGGCGATAACGAGCACGCGGGGGGTGACCGCGATCACTCCGGCGGTCCGGTCCGGCTTCAGCCTCCCTGACGGAACCCCTGGGACGCTACTCGCGCTGAACGCGACGGCCGCGGCCGGGATCATTCCAGCCCAGGCAGCCGGGCCGCCGCCAGCCATGCTGCGCAGGCTCGCCGTCGCTCCGCCGGTCGGGGCGCCGATACCCGGTCGTCCTGCGGTGCTCAAGCTGACCGCCAGGCTGGCGCGCGAACGGCTCCGTCAGCCTTTCCTGTTCGTCCAGCTGATGGACGCGTCCGGCATCAGCTACCAGTTGCCAGCCGGGGATGTGCCCGCGGACGGACGGCCGCACGTGCTGGCGATCACGCTCGCGCCTCAGCGCCATGCCGACTACCCGCTCCGCCTGACCGGCTTCATGCTGCAGTTCAACCTGCCTGGAGGCCGGCGCCCGGCCGAGACGCTCACCGTCTCGCACGCCATAGCACTACCGGATGCCGGCAGTCCGGCGGGCACGCCGTTCCGGCTGGCCTCGGCAGGCCGGCCGCTGGCAATGGCCGCAACCAAGGGAACTGGTGGCACGGCCCCGACAGCCATCCGCGCCAGCCCTGCGCCCGATGGCGCCGTGACGGCCACGTTCAATCCCGGCGTCGTCGGCGGCTACCTCACAGTCGGCGTGGCGTCGAGCTCGGCGCAGGTCACGGTCGCCGAGAGCTTCCCAGGCGGCGGCAAGCCGCTGCCAGCGATCGTCACGCGGACAATGCTGAGCGGCAGCGGGCTGCACATCGGAGCTCGTCTCGAGCTCAGCGTCCAGGGCACCGACATCCCCATCGTCCCTGTCGCCGCCATCAAGAACCTGCCGACGGTCGGCGGTGGTCCCGCCGTGCTGGTCGATCAGCGGGCACTTGACGACGTCTTGCAGGTGGGCGGCGCGCCGCCGCCCGCCATTACGGAATGGTGGTTGCGCTCCTCAGGGCAGCACGGCCCGACGGGCTTGCCGCCTGGCACCACGACGGTCTACCGGGCCAGGCTCGCCCAGTCGCTGCTCGCCGATCCGCTCGCGCTTGCCTCCCAGCAGGCGCTGCTCGCGATAGCGATCGCCGCCATCCTGCTGGCGCTGATCGGCATGCTGGTGAGCGTCGCTACCGCGGCCGAGCGAGCCCGCGACCTCACGCTGCTCGCACGCGCTCGGCATGCCGCCACGCCAGGTCGCCAGGATGCTGGCACTCGAGCAGGCCATGACGGCCGTCGCGACCAGCGCGGTCGGCGTGCTGTTCGGAGTCGCGCTGAGCAAGGTCATCGTTCCCGCGGACACGCTCACCGCACAGGCGACCAGGCCCGTCCCGCCGCTGGTCGTGCAGGTGCCGTGGCTAGCGGCCGCCGTGATCGCCGTCGTGATGGCGGCGGTCCCCACGCTCGCGATCATGTTCACTGCGCCGCGGGCGGACCGCGGGGCGGCCATGATCAGTCTCGAGGGCGAGGCATGAACGACCTTCGCCGCCGGCTCCGCCGCCTCGTCCTCGGCGAGGCCGGACCCGCGCCCGCCCTCGTCCTCGCCGGGGTCGCGGTCGTCATCGCATTCATCGTGGCGGCCGGGCCCCGCGCGCTGGCCGCGGCAGACAACCGCGCGACCAGGCAGGCCGTCGCGCAGGCGCCCGCCCTCGACACCGCAGCGCAGGTGACCGCCGACCTGCAGGCCCGGCCAGCCAGCGGCGTTCTCCAGGCGCGCACGTTCGACGTGCTCGCCAGCCGCTTCGCCGCCAAGCTGCCGAGGCATGCGCTGTTCCCCGCATCGCAGCGCTGGGCGGGCGTGGTCCTGCCGTCCCGAAGCGTGCTGCTGGCCGCCCTGCCGCCCGACGGCAGGCCGCACGTCGTCGAGACCGCGTACCGCTCGCAGCTCTCCAGGCATAGCACCGTCGTGGCAGGATCACTGCCGGCTGGCCCGGCCGTCATCCAGCGAGGGACTGCCGGCAGGAAGCCATCGATCACGCTCAACATAGCTCTTACGCAGATCACGGCGAGAAGGTTGTTCGCCCGGGTTGGATCTGTCATGAACCTCGGCGCGGCTCGGCCGGGAGCGCCAAGCGTGCTGCTGAAGGTGGCCGGAATCATCAAGCCGTTGAAGCCCGGCTCGGCGTTCTGGCAGCACGATCCGGAATTTGCCGTGCCAGAGCTTGAAGGGCCGTCGGAGTCACCGCACTGGCTGGGCGGCGGGTTCGTCGGGTCAGGCGAGCTCGCCGGGCTGGCCGCCGCATACAACGGCCAGAACGAGCGCGCGACCTGGTTCTTCCCGATGAGCACCCGCCTGGCCGCGGCCGACGTTACGCGGATCGTGTCGGGAGTCGCCGCCCTGGCATCCGGCCCTGTGATGCGCAACGTCGAGGTCGCGTCCGGCGGTTCCGGCCTGGCCGACACGGCGACATCGACTGGTCTGGCCGACGGTCTCGCCTCCTTCAACAGCCAGTGGCACATCACCGTCGGCGTGAACTCGGTGCTCGTCGTCGGGCTGTTCGTCGTGGGCGTCGTGCTGCTGCTGATCTGCTGCGGGCTGGCTGCCCAGGCCTACCGTCCCGAGCTTGTGCTGCTGCGAGTGCGTGGCGGGAGCCTGCGCCAGGTGGCGCGGCGGACGTTCGCGAGGTCCTGCTGGATCGCGCTGCCCGCGCTCGCAGCGGGCGTTGCGCTGGCCGTCGTGGTCCTGCCGGGCGGCGGGTCTTCGTGGATCCTGGTCGGGCTGACGGTACTCGCGGCAGTCACGGCGACGCCGCTGATCTGCGTGCTCGAGCACCGCAAGCTCCGGCTCGGCGCCGTGTCGCTCCGACCCGGCGCGACTCCTGGCAGGACGACGGCCAGGCGCCTCGTCGGCGAGCTGGCGGTGCTCCTCGTCGCAGCGGCCGCCCTCGCCGATCTGCGATTGCGCGGCGCCGGACAGCAAGCAGGCGGCGTCGCGGGCACCACCAGCGCGTACCTCAGCGCCAGCGCCGTCCTGGTCGCCGCCGGGGTCGCGCTGGTGGTGAACCGGGCCTATCGCGGGCCACTCAGGCTGCTGGCCGGAGCCGCTTCACTCAGGCGCGGTGCAGTCGGCGCGGTCGGCCTCGCCCGGGCGGCGGCATCGCGTGTCGGCACAGTACTGCCAGCAATCGCGCTCATGCTCGGACTGACGCTGACCGTTTTCAGCGCGATGGTGCTCGCGTCCATATCAAACGGCCAGCTCGCCGGATCGTGGGAGCGAGTAGGCGCGGACGCGGTGATCACGGTGTCCGGGACATCGTCGGTCCCGCCTGAAGCGATGCGGGCCATCACGCACGCTCCTGGCGTGCGCCACGCCACATCCGTCTTTTCGGTGCAAGGCGCGGGAGTCGGCGCCGCCCAGCTGACCGCCGGCAACGTCGTGCGGCCGGTCGGGATCGCGGCGGTTGATCCGAGCTCCTACGCGACGCTGGCGGCTGATACTCCCTGGCCCGCCTTCCCGTTGCGCGCTCTGACAAAGCCCGAGGCGCCCGCATCGACCGGCGGCCGCCCCATCCCGCTCCTGGTCACCCCCACTGTTGCCGCGCAAATCGCGACAGGCCAGTGGCCATCACCCGCTCAAGCTCGAGGTGTACGGGCAGGTCATCAGGGTCAGGATCGCCGGAACGATCGCCACGACGCCCGCCATGCCGACAGGCAGAGAGTTCATTGTGCTGCCACTATGGGCGACCGTCAGGCTCAACTCCCTTCCGCCGCCATCGACGGTGTTGATTACAGGCCCGCACCTGAACATGGCGGCATTCCGGGCGGTCACGGCCAGGGTGCTGCCTGGCAGCCAGGTGCTGTTCCGTCGCGAGGTGCTCGCGGGGCTGAACTCGTCGCCGGCGCTGCGGCTTTCTGAGGGCCTGTACGTGGCTGGCGCCGTGGCCGCAGCGGCAGTGAGCGCGCTGGCGGTCCTGTTCTCGCTGGCGACGTCGGCCAGGAGCCGCTCGGCAATGCTGACCAGGCTCGGAGCGCTAGGCATGGCCAGGTCGCAGGCGCTGCTGCTCGGAATGACGGAGGCAATCCCGCTGATCGCCGTCGCGGCGGCCGGCACCACCGCATGCGTCTGGCTGCTTGCCGTGGTCGTCGGGCCGGTACTGGGACTGAACACGTTCACCGGCTCGCAGGACCCGGCCGTGTTGTCGCCGACGTGGCCGGATCTCTTCCTGCCTCTGGCCGGGGCGGCCCTGCTCGCGGTGACGTTCCTCGCGATCGACGGCGTTCTTGCCGGGCGGCGGAAGCTTGCTACGGCCCTACGCCAGGAGGAGGCAGGCTGAACATGACCGGCATTGACGACCTGATCGCCGCCAGAAGCCAGACGGCTGAGGCGAGACGAGACGACGCGGCCGGATCGCCGATGGTCATGTGCGACCGGCTCGTGCGGATCTTCTCGACCGCTGGCGTCGAGACGCAGGCGCTGCAGGGCCTGGATCTGGTGCTGCAGAGCGGCGAGCTGACCGCGCTTGTCGGGGCCTCGGGTAGCGGCAAGTCCACGTTGCTCAACATCCTCGCCGCTCTCGACCTGCCGACCGGAGGTCGGGCGATGGTGGCAGGACACGACCTGCTCACGATGGGCGCCAAGGAGCGGCTGGCTTACCGCCGGTCGACCGTCGGGTTCCTCTGGCAGCAGACCAGCAGGAACCTGCTCGGCCAGCTGACTGCCGGCGAGAACATCGAGCTGCCGATGCAGCTGGCGAAGACGCAGCGCCGGCACCGCAAGAGCCATGCGGGCGACCTCCTCGACCTGCTTGGCGTCGCCGACAGCCGTGACCAGCGGGTGACCGAGCTGTCCGGAGGCCAGCAGCAACGGGTCGCCATCGGCGTCGCGCTCGCCAACAATCCCGGCGTCCTGCTCGCCGATGAGCCGACCGGCGAACTCGACACCGAGACGGCCGAGGAGGTCTTCGGCGCCCTGCGGACCGTGAACGAGGAGACCGGCGTCACTGTCCTGATCGTGACGCACGACGCGATGGTCTCCGAGCACGTCAACCGCACGATCGCGATCAGGGACGGCAGGATCAGCACCGAGGTGCTGCGCCGCACCGCGACGGACGAGCAGGGCATGCAGGCCTACCACGCGCAGGAGTACTCGGTACTCGACCGCGCGGGTCGGCTGCAGCTGCCGAGCGACTTCATCGAGGCGCTCGCGCTCAAGGACCGGGTCAGGCTGAAACTCGAGCCCGACCACATCGGCGTGTGGCCCGATCGAGAGGCCTCGCGAGTCATGACCGGCCAGCAGTACGAGACGGCCACGGCTCTGACCACGGCCGTGGTCAGAGCCGAGGAGCTGTCGAGAACCTTCGGACGCGGTTCGGCCGGCGCGCACGCTCAGCGCGCCAGCCGCGCTCCTGTCGCCGTGCACGCCCTGCGCGGGGTCAGCTTCGAGGTCCAGCCTGGTGAGCTGGTCGCGATCTGCGGCCGGTCGGGTTCAGGCAAGACCACGTTGCTGAACATCCTGTCCGGGCTTGACCGGCCCACCTCGGGACGGGCCTGGGTGGCCGGCCAGGAAGTCACGGCCATGAGCAGGGACGAGCAGCTCAAGCTGCGGCGGGAGCAGGTGGCGCTGGTGTTCCAGTCGTTCGCGTTGCTTCCCATGCTGTCGGCGGCCGAGAACATCGGTGTGCCCATGCGGTTGTCGCGGATGGATTCGGCTGCCAGGGAACGGCGCGTCAGCGCACTGCTGAGCCTTGTTGGCCTCGAAGGTAGTGGACGCAAGCGGCCGCATGAGCTGTCAGGCGGTGAACAGCAGCGGGTTGGCATCGCCCGAGCCCTTGCCAATAACGGCCAGCTCTTGCTCGCCGACGAGCCGACCGGGCAGCTCGACTCTCAGACGGCGCGCCAGATCATGGGCCTGATCAGGAGCATCGTGCACGCCGAGGGCGTGACCGCGATCGCGACGACGCACGATCGCGGCCTGATGGACATCGCGGACCGGGTCCTGACCATTCAGAACGGCCAGATCTAGCCCTTCGCTGCCCGGGTGAGGGCCACGACCGGAATCTCGCGGCTGGTCTTGGCCTCGTGCTCGGCGAAGAACGGATAGGTCTCCTTGAGCATCGTCCATAGCCGCTCACGCTCGCTCACCGGTCAGCGGGACCGCCGTCGCCTCGAACCGCTCGGCGCCGACCTCCACGACGACATGCGGGTGGGCCACGAGGTTGACGTACCAGTCGGGATGGGCAGCGGCGCCGATGTTCGAGGCAATCACCAGCAGCCGCTCTGCCGTCCCTGTGAAACATCATCGGCGTGGTCCTGGCCTGCCCGGTCTTGGCGCCGGTCGTGGTGAGCAAGACCAAGCCGTCCCGGTTCATGCCCTCGATCGGGTCGCCCGCCCGGAATTGCTCGATGACCCTGGCGTTGATCTGCTTGATGTCCATCGGGCGGTCAGTCGCTGCGGCCAGTCAGGGCGAGGCTGGCGCCGATGCCGATCATCACCAGGCCGCCCGTTCCGCCGACAATGGCTAGCCTGCGAGGCGAGCGCGCCAGCCAGGTCCTGGCTGTCCCCGCGACCAGCGCCCAGGTGCTATCGCAGAACACCGCGATGGCAACGAAGATGGCGCCGAGCAGGAGCATCTGTGCGGGCACATGGCCGGCCGATTGGTCGACGAACTGCGGCAGGACCGCGATGAAGAACACGATGGCCTTCGGGTTGCTCACGCCCACCATGAAGCCGTCCCGCACGATCCGACGAATCGACTTCGGCTCGGCCTTGGCCGTCAGCGCCGAGCCGAGCCCGCTCCGATGCCGCAGCGCCTGGACGCCTAGGTACACGAGATACGCGGCTCCCGCCAGCTTGACCACCGTGAAGACGGCAACGGAACGCTCGACGATGGCACCCACTCCGAACGCGACGGCAGCGACCTGCACGTACACCCCGATCTGGCCCCCGAGCGCGGTTCCGACCCCCGCCGTCCTGCCGAGCATCAGCGACCGGCTGATGATGAACAGCACGTTGGGGCCGGGGACGATGATCAACGCGAATGAGATCAGCGCGAACGCGAGCAGGTGATCGGCGGGAACCATGGCCGCAGCCTAACGGGACGACGCACCGTTCTGCAGCGAGGTTTCGGCTCGGTTGCGGACGCCGTAACTGTGAATGAGCGCTACGCCGTCAGGTCGTCCAGGAACTCCCCGGCCACCCCGACGTAGGCGTCGATGTCGTCCGCGCTGGCGGCATAGGAGACCGACGGGCCTGCGGCGGCGATGGCATCCCAGACGCCCCGGTTGGCCATGAAGACCTTGCGGGCGTCGCAGATCGGGAGAACGACCGAGTCGAGGCTCTCGGCTCCGGTGCGCGGCGCCGATGGAGTGAGCCGCCACTGAGCCCGCCCGCCGAGGCGGTCGATCGTCCACGGCAGGCCCACTCGGTCAACCTGCGACTGCAAACCGCGCTGCAGCCGTCCGCCCAGCTCGCCGACCCGGTCGGCCGCCTCCTTGGTGAACACCTCGGCCAGCCCGGCTCGGGCGGCTGACAGGGACATCGCGTTCGCGTACATGGTTCCGCCGGTAGCGATGCCGTGGCAGTCGCCGGTCTCTGCCCGCCCTGGCCAGTACGCAAGGTTCTCGGTCATGACGCGGGCTAGCGCGTCGGTCATTCCGACCGTGCCGATCGGGATACCGCCACCGATGCCCTTGCCGCCGGTCACGATGTCCGGTTCGAAACCGAAGTGCCGGGTGCCGCCGCCGTACACAGCGAACTGAGTGTGGGTCTCATCGACGATGAGCAACGCCCGGGCGGCGCGAACCTCCGTATTGAGCGCCGCGACGAAGTCCGGTTGGGGCAGCACGAGGCCGCTGTTAGTCAGGGCCGGCTCGAGCAGTACCGCTGCCACGTCACCCTCGGCCAGCCGGGCACACAGCCCGGCCGTGTCGTTGTAAGTGAGAACGTCGAGATGCCGCCCCGATTCGGGGTCCAGCCCCAGCCCGTCGGCCTCGAGGTCACCTCCAGCCGCTCCGCGGCTGCCGGCGCGGCTCGACCACAGGATCTGATCGACGTGGCCGTGGTACTTGCCATCGAAGATCAGCACCACCGAGCGGCCGGTCGCGACCCTGGCGAGCCGCAGGGCGTCGGTGTTCGCGCCAGAGGCTGAAAGCGTGAATTGCCACTGTGGCAGCCCGAACTGCTCGGTGAGCAGGCGGCAGACCTCGATCGCCTCTGCCGTCGGCAGCAGGAAGTGGTTACCTAGCTCGGCCTGGCGGGCGATGGCCGCGACGATGGGCGGACTCGCGAAGCCGGCCGCCATCGACTGGTCCGCGACATTGAAGTCCAGGTACGCGTTCCCGTCGAGGTCCCAGAAGCGCGGTCCGACGCCGCGCACGGCCACCACAGGCGGATGACGCTGCAGTGCCGCCATCCACGCCATCGGTACGCCGTCCGGCATCCGCGTCCTGGCCTGAGCAAGCCACTCGGCCGAGCGGGGCGTCCTCGCGGCGAACGCCGCGGACTCCCGCTCGATGATCTCTTTAGCGCGCGTCACCAGGGCCGGATCTGCGGGGCTGGTCATCGCAGGGTGTTACCCGGAAGCTGGCGCATTCAAGCTGGCCGGGCGGCCGGGATGTCGCCTGGCGGCGTGGCCGGGGTGGCGGGGCAGCGGGGTAGCCGGCGACGGCTAGCGCAATCGCCTGTCTATAGCCGCCATCCGCCTGCGCAGATCCGCCAAGGCCACCGCGGAGTTCCCTGGCTCGCCGGCCGCCATCAGGTTCACCATTCCTTCGTCGCCTCCGGCAGCGGCGACCGGGATCCAATCGAGCATGAGCTGGATCCGGTCCGGCACCGCGTTCAGGATCTGGCGCGCGGAGAACTCGCCATAGCTGGCCGCGATGAGCGCCAGCCGTTCCGCGGCCACCTCGGCGCCGATGTCGCGCCACAGCGGCACGCAGTTCCAGGCGATGAACGCGAGCTCGAACAGCGGCGTTGACGGCCCTGCCAGATCCCAGTCGAAGACCCCGGTGAGCTCGTCGCCCGCGAAGCACGAGTTGTACGGGGCAATGTCGTTGTGGCAGATCAATGTCGGCTCGGTCACTGGAAAGAACCGCCAGGGGCCAGGGTGCGAGAACCGGGCGACGGCCTCGTGAAACTCGCGGGTCCACCACATGAGCGAAACAAGCTGGCCGTCGGTGAGCAGCTCAGTATCGACGTCGACGACGTGCCCGGGTAGGTAGCTGAGCACCTCACGACCGCGTTTGTCCTGCCCGAGCGCGCGCGGGATCCCGGCGATGCGGCCGTCCAGGTGATCCAGGAGGGCGTGTACCGCCGGAGTCCAGGGGCCTGGCTGCCGCCTGACCGTGTCGCCAACCCTGACGGCCCCGCCCACGTTTCCGCCGGGCAGCCGGACCTCGTGGCCGTCGTTCACGTCCCTGCCGGGTCCTGAACCGGTCATGCGGAATCGTGCGCCGCCCGCTGGAGCGAAGCGAGCTGATGCTCCGTGCCGATCGCGATCAGAACGTGGCCAGCCTCGAGTCCCGTCTCTGCCGGAGGGTTGGCCACGAACTGGCCTTGCTCGTCGCGGAGCGCGAGCACGAGCGCGCCGGTGCGCTCGCCTACCTCGGCGTCGTGCAGGCTGCGGCCGGCCAGCCGGGAGCCTGGCCGGATCGACACCTCCTCGAGCCTGAACTCCAGGCTTCCGTCGTGCATGACGACGTCGAGGAACTCGACCACGTTCGGCTGGAGAGCGGCCGCCGCTATCCGCTGACCGCCGATCCGCTGCGGGTTCACGACCCTGGTCGCTCCGGCCCGCAGCAGCTTCGACTCCGATTCCTCCGTCCTGGCGCGCGCCACAATCACCAGATCGGGCCGGAGCGCGCGGGCGGAGAGCGTGACGTAGACGTTCTCCGCGTCGGTGTTGATCGCGGCGACAAGCGCCCTCGCGCTCATCACGCCCGCCGTTGCGCAGCACCTCGTCGTCGGTGACGTCGCCGATCAGCGCGGGGAACGGCGTCGCGGCCACGCGCGCGGCGTCGAGGTCGACTACGACCACATCGGCGCCCTGGCCTGCCAGGTAGCTGCCGACCGCGCGGCCGACCCGGCCCCAGCCGCAGACGATTGTGTGCCCGGTCATGCGGGCGATGTTGCGCTCCATCCGGCGCCTTTCGAAGTGACGGCGTAGGTGGCCTTCCACCAGCGTTTCAAGAACGATGCTGAACGCGTACAGGGCGGTCCCGGTGCCCGCCAGGATCAGCACGATCGTGAAGATCTTTCCCGCTTCGTCGAGCGGGTGGAGCTCACGGAAGCCGACGGTACTGATCGTGGTGACGGTCTGGTATACCGCGTCGAGCACGCCAAAGCCGAGCACGATGTAGCCGATGCTGCCGGCAGCGATCACGGCGAGCACCAGGCCCAGCGCGAGCTGGATCCGCCGCACGTTGCTCACCACGCAATTGTCCCCGCGTGGCGGCGTTTCACTGCGCGATCTAGCGACCAGCGAGGCGGCGTTGGAGCCAGGTGGTCGCCGCCGAGCCGAGCTCGGCCTTGGCCGCAATGATCGGCGCCAGATCCGGATCTGGTCGCCACAGACTGCCGCCGACGCAGAAACCGGCATAGGCGGCGAGGACGGCGTCGA
Source organism: uncultured Actinomycetota bacterium (assembly GCA_963809195.1). Lineage (GTDB taxonomy): Bacteria > Actinomycetota > Actinomycetes > Streptosporangiales > Streptosporangiaceae > Chersky-822. Next base: position 186,729 of record CAWEIQ010000001.1, read on the forward strand.
TGACGTGCGGATCCAGGCCAGCTGTTACTGCCCGATCGGCTATGAGCCGATCGGGGTCGATCCCAGCGGCCGCAGCGCTGCACGCGAACATGATCAGGTCGAGGAATGGAGCCCCGCGTCGTGCATGCGGCCAGTCGACGAAGAGCACGTGACTGCTGAGTCAGCAGGATGTTGTGCGGATAGGCGTCGAAATGCACGAGCGTGTCGCCTCTCGCCGCCGCCAGGCCCGCATTCTCCAGTTCGATCAGCGTGCCGAGGTGATCGGCGGCCCATGGATGTGCCGCAGGCAGGCGGGCCAGCCGCTCCGGGTCCATAGCCAGGTCAGCCCAGCCGCCCAGCCGCGGATGGTCGGAAGGGACATGGATCGGCGACGGCGTGAGGCTGGTCGCAAGGTCGTCCAGGGCCGCGGCGATTCGGAACGCGTCTGACCGGCTGCGCCGAAGGTCGGGTTCCCCGCCATCGATGCACTCGAAGACAAGCGCGACCCAGCGGCCGTCGTCGGACCATCCAAGCAGCTTCGGCGCGGGCACGTTGGGCGGGAGCGACTGGGAGACGAATGCCTCGGCACGGTAATGGGTCGCCTGGTCCGGCCATTCGACGGCGTCCATTGCCTTGACGAAGACCTGGCGCCCGCCAGCCAGGTCGAGCCTGGACGCCAGGCCAGGGGAGAAGCCGCCAGTGCAATTCTTCGCCGCGACCACCTGGCCGTCGGCGAGCCGCTCTATGTCGGCTTGCGTATTCGCCGGCAAGGCTTCCCAGAGCAAGCGTTTCTTGCTTGCGGACTTCTTTGGTGCGCTCATGGTCAACCAAGAGGGTTGGGTGGGTCGTCTAATCCGCGAGGTGATCGCGTGGAGGAGGAGTGAGGCTAGCGGCCCTTGTGAGCGGCGCTCGCAGGTTCCGCCGGATGCTCGGGCGTGCCGGAGGCCAGCGGGACAGCTGCGGAGCGGACAAGTCCCGTATGCACGAGCTGACGCGGGAGCACCGCGTCCAGCGCCCAGTCGGTGGCGATCCTGATCCGGTTTGTCGGCATGCTCAGCAGGTGATACCCGCGGGTCACGGCCTTGGCCGCAAGGCCGGACAGCCTGATGCCCAGCGGATTCGCGGCAGCCTGCGTTCCTGCGAGGTCGACGACGAATCCGAGGTCGCGGTGCTCGTATCGGCGGCGCTTATGGCGCCCGATGCCATAGGCCGCTGCCACGTTGTTCGCGACCAGGGCACCCTGGCGTTGCGCGTGCTGGGCCGTCATGGCGGTGATCTCGCCAGGCCTGGTGAGGTCGGGCACGGCGGCGGCGTCGCCGCAAGCGACGATCTCCGGATGTCCCGGCACCGTCAGGTACTCGTCCACGGTCAGCCGGCCGTGATTCATGGGCAACCCGATCTGCTCGACCATGGGGTCGGGACGCACGCCGACGCACCAGATGAGCGATCGGGTTGGCACGAACGCGCCGTCGGACAGTTTCACGCCCTCGTGCGTGGCGTGCTCGACGCTCGTGCCCGTGCGGAGTTCCATTCCCCGCCTCGACAGCACCCTGTGCGCGACGGCCGACAGGCGCGGGTCGAGTTCTGGCATGAGGCGCGGCGCGATATCGACCAGGATCCAGCGCATCTTCTGGTCGCTGAGTCCTGGCTGGTGGCGGGCCGCGATCCTGGTCAGCAGTTGCCCGCTGGCCGCAACCTCGGTGCCGGTGTATCCGGCGCCGACCACCACGAAGGTGCATCGAGCTTCCCGTTCGGCCGGGTCGTCCTCCACGTCTGCGATCTCCAGCTGACGCAAGATGTGATCTCGCAGATAGATCGCCTCGGCCAGGCTGCGGAACCCGTGCGCGGTGTCAGTGACGCCTGGTACAGGCAGCAACTTGTTGACGCTGCCAAGCGCGACCACGAGCTGGTCGTACCCGACGGTCCGCACGTTGTCTTCCGGGTCGCGCACGGTCACGCGCCTGGCGTCCAGGTCCACGCCAGTCACAGCGCCGAGGACGAGGCGCACCCCCCGACAGGTGGACGTCAGCGGCGCCGCGACGGTCCGCGGGTCCAGGATCCCGGCGGTCACCTCGGGCAGCAACGGCAAGTACAAGAAGTAGTCCGTGGGATTGATCAGGACGATGTCGAGCTTGCCCCTGGCAAGCCGTCCCAGCTTGCGCGCAGCGTGAAAGCCGGCGAAGCCGCCGCCGGCGATAACGACACGTGGGCGTGAGCCAGTCATCCCGTCGGAGCTCATGACGCACCCATAACCGGACTAGCCGTACCCAAACAATGTTTCAGCCGGCTGTTGCCCAGTGCCGCGGTCGGCTGAGCCGCGACGGCAGCCTCGTTGTTGCGTCGCCACGCGCCGAATCGACCTGCGGCTGGCTCGTGAAGAGGCTGGACTCCAGGTCGGCGCCGCCCAGGTTCGCGCCGCGGAGGTCGGCGCCTGCCAGATCAGCGAAGCTGAGGTCAGCACCGCGGAGGTCCGCCCCGATCAGCAGCGCGCCGCGAAGGCTGGCGCCGGTCAGGTCGACGTCGCGCAGGTCCTTCCCCGCCAGGTCCGCCGCGCGATGGTCCGCGCCGGCGTGGCCGGCGCGTTGGCGCACGGTGGCGCTCACGCGGAGCAGGACGGCATTGGCGCGATGGCGGTGCGCGTTCACGTCGAGGGCGACCAGCTCGTCGTGACCGCAGAACGTCAAGCGCTCGGTTGCCGCAAAAAGATCATTCAGGTCCTCGTGGAACGACTCCGCCAGCGGCAGCGCGAGCGCCTCGTTGAGGTACCAGAGCAGCTCGTGCAGCGAGCGCATGACCGCGAAGGCGGCGAACATCGGAGCGGCGAGCGGTGGTGATGACCGCCAGTCGCCGCCGCCAAACGTGTGCTGGGTGACCTTCTGACCAGCGCCGAAGCAGTCATACGCGGCGCAGCCGCTGAAGCCAGCGGGCCTGAGCCTGTCGTGGATCGAGCACCGGAAGTCGGCCCGCAGGTTGGGGCACGGCTGGCCGGCGAGCTTGTTGATCGCGAAGTCGGCCGACGCCGTGAAGGCCGGCGCGACACAGCACAGCGCTGCGCAGCGCTCTGCAGTCCGCCCGCAACTCCTCACGGCGCCGGTCAAGGCCGTCAGTCACGAGCTTCACGGTAGCGCCCGGCATTCTGGGCTGCGGTTAGGCGCAGGTAGCTGGTGACGGCCGCGTCCACGCGCGCGGTGTCGCCGGTTGCGAGCAAGTCGAGCAGGCAGCCGCGCAAGACGGCGAGCGCGAGCGTCCGGTCGCCGTCCGGCGCGGCCAGCGCAGGGTCTTCTGTGCCGGTTTGGGGGTCGTTGGCCATTCTCATTGGCTCGGCTCCAGCGAGAACATCCAGCCAGTCGGCGACAGACTGGCGTGCGAAGCCGGACCACGGTCCGCCTGGCTCCACAAGCGAGCGGCCGTACGCCTCGGTCCACAGCGTGAGCAACGGCCGGACGGGTTCGGCGGCCAGCCAGCGCCAGGTAGCGGCCACCATCGCATCGAGCCCGTCGCCGTCGGCTGCGGCTTCCCTGGCGAGGTAGCCCAGCTCGTCGGCCCTGGCCTTGGCGAGCAACTCCCTCACCAGGCCGTCCTTTGACCCGAACAGGAACAGCAGTACGCGCGGGCTGGACCCGATCGCGGCTGCCAGCGGGCGCAGCGACAGGTCGGCGAGACCGTGTTCGAGCGCGTAGCGGTAGGCGCTGTCGAGCAGTTCCTCGCGGCGCGGTGATGAGACTCTCTGGGGTCGCGTGGTCACGAGCACAATGCTACCGTGCTACTGAAACGAGTGTTTCAGTACGTCCGCGGGAGTCACATTGAACGAGTCACGGGTCGTGATACGTCAGGTCGGCAAGCCGGGAGATCTGGGCTGGATGGTGCTGGCTCACGGCGAGATCTATGCGGCGGAGTACGGCTGGGACACGACCTTCGAGGCGCTGGTCGCCCGCATCGTCGCCGATTTCGGGACTGGCAGTCAGCTCCAGCGTGGCTGGATCGCCGAGCTCGACGGGCGGAGAGCCGGGTGCGTGCTCTGCGTGCCAGCCGACGACACCACTGCGCAGCTCAGGATCCTGCTGGTCGACCCGGTCGGGCGTGGGCACGGGATCGGTGCGAAGCTCGTCGACGAGTGTGTCGCGTTCGCTCGGGGAGTCGGCTATGCGCGGATGCGGTTGTGGACGAACGATCCGCTCGTTTCCGCCCGCCGGATCTACCTGTCCCGCGGGTTCACGCTGGTCGACGAGGAGCCGCACCACAGCTACGGCGCCGACCTGGTCGGGCAAATCTACGAGCTGGACCTGCGGCATGCACCGCTGCGTCCGCTGCCGGCCGAGATGAACTAACGGGGCGGTATGCCGCATCCGGAGCAGTATCGATGGCCCTTTCATTGCGCGATCTGGTGATGGGAGAACCATCCATACACGCGGCGGGCGCGCGGGCGCGAGGACGCGATGCGCTAGCTGGTCGGTGTGGCGCGGGACGACCGGCGGGGTCGGCTTAAGGCGGACGGTGGCCGACGAAGAGATTCGCGGGCGGCTTGCCGGGCAGTGAGCGGTTGGCGAGGTCAGGTCCTACGGTGAAGCCGGCCTCGGCCAGCAGGCGCAGCCAGACCTCGCGGCTGAACACGCCCAGGCGATGCGTCTCCCTGACGACCTCGACCGTTCCGTCGGCTTCCCGCAGGATGAACTCGTACTCCGCCTGCACCCAGTCGTCATCCGGGTCGGGATCCCAGGTTCGCTCCCGGAACGTTGCCTTCCTGCCGGCCTCGTCCTCACCGCCGCCACCGCCGCCGGTGAGCGCACGGAAGTCGTCCGAAAGATAGTCGGGGACGAAGACCGCGATGCCTCCTGGACGGCAGTGCGTGAACGCCGTCCCGATCACCATCGCGAGATCGTCCTGGCTTGTCACGTAGTCGATGGCGTCGTGCGTCAGCACCGCATCGAATTCGTGTCCTAGCCGCATTGTCCGCATGTCGCCGCGGACATGCCCGCACTGCGGGTTGAGCCTGCGGGAGACCGCGAGCATCTCGGCCGAGATGTCGGTCAGCGTCAGCGTGAACCTGTCCGTCAGGTGCCGAGCGACGTGGCCGCCGCCACTGCCAAGGTCGAGCACGTCGTGTACCGAGACCGCCGCTGTCGAGCTGAGGACCGCGGCAAGATAGGTGGCCTCCTGCGCGTACTCGGCGGGCGGCGAGATCAGCGGCCACCAGTCAGCCAGCTCTCCGTAGAGGCGGTACTCATGATCCGCGTCCGGCATGTTACCCGCGGTTGCCCTGCCAGCCCGGCTTATGGAACTGCCACCCGGAGGCAAGGCACTGCCGCTTGACCTCACTCATGCTGAAGAAGCTGAGCGGGAGCAATGTGCCTGATCCGGTGATCGTGAGCGCGGCTCTGCGATAGCGGCCACCTCCCGTCACGGTCACCAGGATCTCGTCGCCGGACTGGCGGGAGAGCGTAGTCCGCTTGCCGCCCGGCTCTACGAGAGTCACGGCCTCAGGGGAGATCTCCAGGACCGTCTGCCGGCGGATCGTCCTGACCCAGAACCAGAGCAGCAGCGCGGCCACCCCACCGGCGAAGATCACCACGGCGATCCGGCCGCCTGTGGTGGTCGCGCCTGGAAATCCCCTCACGAAAGCGAGAACGAAGACGACCACGAGGGCACCGAAGAGCCCATCTCGCTGGAGCCTGCTTGGACGTATCACGGTCATGGTCACGCCTGCGCTTTGCGGTAAAACGCCGATCCGTCAGCTGCGACTCCATTGTGCACGTTCGGCGGCCCGATTAGGGGGATGTCGCGGTCTGGGACGTCGTAGGGAGGCGGACGCCGAAGCCGGTGACGGCCAGCTTCAGCAGCACCAGACCGGTGTCCTGAAGCGCCGCGACCTTGGCGGCGCTGAGGTCCGACAGCTCGGACAGGGCACCGTCGTAGGCCTGTTGTCCCTGCTTGCGTGCCCGGCTCAGAACGAACGCGTTGGCCCAGACCTTCTCACGCGCCTCGCGCAGGAAGCGCCGCGAGCCTAGCTCGTTGAGGGGCCTGAGCAGCCGGTTAAGTCGCGAGCCTGGTCCGGAGATGCCAATCAGCACGTCGTCTTCGGCAGTCACGCGGCTGGCCAGGACGCGGTCGATGTTCCGGTGATCGGCCTCCCGCCGCGCGATGACGGCCGGCTCGTCGAACTCGTCGTCGGTGATCACCGCGAGCAGCGCCTGCGGAAGGTCGAAGTTGACGTGCGCGTTCATGCCGAACAGCACGTGGTTCAGCGCAGGCATCTCGGCCGGCGCGCCAAACGCGATGGCCCAGGGCCGGGACGGCTCCTCGCCGCCGATCGCCGCCTCGAGCGCGTCAAGGTAAAAGCTGGCGAACGCTGCATCCCAGCGTTCTGTCCATTCGGCATCAACGAACCCGCCGCGTTTAATCTCCTCCGCCACCGCCATCGTGGTCCGGAGATAGGTCGCGTGAAAGTACTGGCGCGGATCGTTCTGCGCCGCGAGGGGCTCAAGCAGCCGCTGCATCCGCCCGATCACCTCGTCGATCATGCCGCTCATTCTTGCCGCTCAGCCCTGGGGAACCGGCGCGGTGCGCCGGCCCCGCATGGCTTGCATCCGCACGTAGAGCACGGCGATCGCGGCCAGGACCACGACGAATCCCGCAGTGAGCAGCCAGGTCAGCGGGTTGCCTGGATCCAGCTCGGAACCGGCACGCGCGCCAGCCACGATGATGAGCACGAGCATGAGCGCGGCGACCTGGAGCAGGGTCTTCGCGGTGGACCAGCGGCGGTCGAGCGGTGCGCCGAGGCCCGCGATGCCGAGCGAGAAGATCGCGCCTAGGACCTGGGAGGTGAGCGGCGTCACCGGCCACGGCCAGATGTTGGCAGCCGCTCCAGGCAGCAGGAACAGGAAAGCGCTCGTCAGCAGCGAGAGACCCCCGGCGACGGCGATGATCCGGCTCGTGCGCGCAGGCAGCATCGGGTCTGAACCGGCGGCGGGCACGTCGCGCCGGCGGTTCACCGTCCACACCCACAAGATAAGGAACGGCGTCGTGAAGTAGAGCCCGGCCCAGAGCCAGAACGCTGGCCTGGTGTGCAGGAATTTGTCCCAGTGCGCGATCGTCGCCACGCCCATCAGCGTGGCGAACGTCCCGACCGGCACGAAGCCACCCTTGACCGTATGCCAGTGCTGCGCCCGCGTCGCCCGCACAAAGAAATAGGCGCCGCCCAGGTACACAGAGCCGAGGATCATCGGGGTGATCGTCGGCTCGATGTCCCAGGCGAAGAGCCTGCCCGTATCGGTTGGCCAGGGCACCAGGACGGCGAACGCCACGACCAGGAACGGAACGATCGCGAACGAAACCCACCGGGTCATCGGGAGCACGCGGTCGTCGCGTTCGCGTGCTTGCTCGCCAGCGGCCATCCCGCCTCCCGCCTCCCGACGTCCCGGATGCCAAGTCCCGGACTCCCTGGCTCCCGGAATCCCGCTATTCCGGAATCCCGGGATTCCGGAATAGATGGGTTACATAGTAGGAGGATTACTCTGAGCTGAACAGACGATCACTTTGCTGTTAATGCTATTAAATACTACTTAGGTCTTTTTGATCGTTTCCTGTCATCACCGACTTCTTTGATCTGGCAGGTCAGGCCGCGTGCTCGGCGACCCAGCCCATGGGATCTCCGGCGCCGAGGTCAGTGATCCCGGCATCGGCCAGGGCGCCGCAGACCAGCGTTCTGCGGTGCGCGGCGAACGTGAGGACGTGCGCGATCATGCCGCCATAGGTGAAGACCTCGGGCGGGTCGCACACGGCATCCACGAAGGTCTCGTCGAGGCGGCCGTCGTCGATGACCGTGCGAACCTCAGCGAGGAACGCCGGGCCGGCGACGGCCAGCTTGGCTCGCAGCTGAGCGATGCTCTCGTTCTGCTCGGCGGCGAATTCGTAGGGCCGGTCGTGGACCGCGGCGTCCCACATCGCGAGCTGGCCGACCAGGCGGGCGAGCAGCGACCGCAGGGTGGGGTCCTCGTCGATGCCTTCGACCGAGATCTGCACGGGCTTGCTGAGCTGGTCAGCGGGCAGGCGGTCGGCCCTTGTCAGCATCTCGCCGACCAGCCAGACGTGGTGTTCGATCATGGTTGTGAGTAGGTCCATGCCGGTAAACCTTTCTCGTGCGGGGACCCGCAGGCCCCCAGGCGGATTGAAGTGCACATCGCTGGGGGCTTCGATACGGAAGCCGGTGGGCTGGCGGCGCCACCTGGCCGGCGGCAGGCCATAGGCGCGGCGAAACGCTCGCGTGAAAGCCTCGTTGCTGGCGTAGCCGGCCTCGACGGCCACCCGGATCACCCCGTGGTCGGTGGTGATCAGCTGATAGGCGGCGCGTTCGAGCAGGATCCGCCGCCGCATCGCGGCGGGCGGCTCGCCCGCAGCCGCTGAGACCAGGCGATCGAAGTGGAACCTGGACAGGTGCGCGCGCGCGGCCAGCGAGGCAGGAGGCGCGGCATGATCATCCAGCGTGTCCGCGAGGACATCGAGGAAGCTGGTGAACGCATCCGAGGTGGTGGCCGTCATGCCCTCGATGGTGGCACTGGGCGTCCTGCCAGCGCTTGATCGTCGTTGCGGTGTTCGTGCCGGGGACGAAATTCAGTTGCGGTCGGTGATCCGGACTGGGAATCTCACCTGCAGTGGCTCGCGCCGCCGCCAGGCGGCGGCGCTCGAGCAGAGAGGAGGGCTCGCGCATGAAGGTCCGTTCGCGATTCACGCTGCCCGAACTCTGCTCAAGGAGCTCCTCCGATGCCCGATCAGGCATACAACCGCCGCCGCAAGCGGCGTTTTGACGACGACGACGCACCAGCTTTCGCAAAGCGAGACTTCCATCGCCGGCGACTGGCGCCCGACGACGCCCTCGACGCCGTCGACGGGCTGCCGGACGGTGACCGGTGGTCAACCTGGGACCAGTCCTCACCGACCGACCGCGGCCCTCTGCCGTACCCTGGCTGGCTGGTCACCGACCTCGGCGCGACCGACACCGAACTGGGGATCCTGAAGACCGGCAAGGAGGCCGACGTCTTCCTGATCCGCAGGGCCGTGCCGGATACCGGCCGATCCTGCCTGCTCGCGGCCAAGCGCTACAGGGCCGCGGAGAACAGGCTGTTCCACCGGGACGTCGAGTACCTGGACGGCCGCCGTGTCCGCGAGTCGCGGGACAACCGCGCGATGGCCAAGAGAACCGCGACCGGGCGGGCGATCATCGCCCAGCAGTGGGCAAGGGCCGAGCTCGCCGCACTGACCCAGCTGCATCAGGCCGATGTGCCTGTTCCTTACCCCGTGCAGGTGACAGGGACCGAGCTGCTGCTCGAGTTCATCGGCGAACCGGATGGCACGGCGGCACCGCGGCTCGCCGAGATCCGGCCGCGCGGCGCCGAGCTCGCGAGCCTCTGGGATCAGCTGGTCTGGGCGCCTGCGGCTCATGGCAAGCCTGGGGCTCGCGCACGGCGACCTGTCCGCTTACAACGTGCTCGTGCACCACGGCCGCGCCGTGCTGATCGACCTGCCCCAGGTGATCGACGTCATCGCGCATCCGAGGGGGGCCGAATTCCTCGACAGGGACGCCGCGAACATCGCGAGGTGGTTCAGCGCGCGCGGGCTCGAGGGCACCGCCATACCAGCCGGCGAACTGCCAGCGCGGCTGCGCGACGAGGCGCGGATCTAGGCGGGATGGCGGAAGCCGGCGGGCCGGAAAAGCGTTAGGCATCGGTGGTCCCGCCGACGATGCTTGGGCGAGATCACCGGCCGGTTCCCCCAGGCGCTGGCCTTGTCGTCCGATGGAGTCTGCCGCGTTGCCGCCCAGGATCTCAGAGCTGCGCTCCCGGCTGCCCGAGCTGATGCTGCGCGACCAGCACCGGCTGCGGCGCCGGATCGAGCGCGCCGCAGGCCTGCGCGGAGACGGGCTGCGCGAGCAGGAGCTCGCCAAGATCGCAGCGGACCTGGACACGGCGGCCGAGCGAACGCAGACGCGCAGGCGATCGGTTCCCGGCGATCAGCTACCCGGCGGAGCTGCCGGTCAGCCAGCGGAGGAACGAGATCGCGGCCGCGATACGAGACCACCAGGTGGTGATCATCGCGGGTGAGACCGGCTCGGGCAAGACCACTCAGATCCCGAAGATATGCCTTGAGCTAGGCCGCGGCGTGACCGGCCAGATCGGGCACACCCAGCCGCGCCGCCTCGCCGCGCGGACCGTGGCCGAGCGGATCGCCGACGAGCTTGGCGTGCAGCTTGGGTCGGCCATCGGGTACAAGGTCCGGTTCACGGATTCCTCGAGCGACAACACGCTGGTCAAGCTGATGACCGACGGCATCTTGCTGACCGAGCTGCAGCACGACAGGCGGCTGCTGCGCTACGACACGCTGATCATCGACGAGGCACACGAGCGCAGCCTGAATATCGACTTCATCCTCGGATACGTGCACCGGCTGCTGCCCAGCCGCCCGGACCTCAAGGTGATCATCACCTCGGCAACCATCGACCCCGCAGCGCTTCAGCGAGACATTTTGCCGGATGCGCCGATCATTGAGGTCAGCGGGCGCACGTATCCGGTGGAGGTGCGCTACCGGCCGCTCGGCGCCAGAAGGCGAAGATCCTGCGGCGCTACGGCCGAGCCGCGGGATCAGGTGCAGGCGATCACCGACGCCATCGACGAGCTGCGGGGCGAAGGACCGGGCGACATCCTGGTCTTCCTGAGCGGCGAGCGGGAGATCCGCGACACGGCGGACGCGCTGACCGGCGGCGGCAACGCTGACCTGGAGGTGCTGCCGCTCTACGCCAGGCTCTCGGCTGCCGAGCAGCACAGGGTGTTTCGAGCCGCACCACGGCCGGCGCGTCGTGCTGGCCACCAACGTGGCGGAGACGTCGCTGACCGTGCCGGGCATCAAGTACGTCATCGACCCGGGCACGGCGCGGATCTCCCGGTACAGCAACCGCACCAAGGTGCAGCGACTGCCGATCGAGCCGATCTCGCAGGCGTCGGCGAGCCAGCGGACTGGCCGGTGCGGCCGCACATCGGACGGCATCTGCATCCGGCTGTACAGCGAGGCGGACTTCGCGTCGCGGCCCGAGTTCACCGATCCGGAGATCCTGCGCACCAACCTGGCGTCGGTCATCCTGCAGATGGCCGCGCTGGATCTCGGCGAGGTGGCCGGATTCCCGTTCATCGATCCGCCCGACACCCGCCAGGTGACCGACGGCGTTCGGCTGCTGACCGAGCTCGGCGCCGTCCGGCCGGAAGGCAAGGGCGCCAAGAGCCTGACCGACATCGGCAGGAAGCTGGCCAGGCTGCCGGTCGACCCGCGGCTCGGCCGGATGATCATCGAGGCCGGCCGGAACGACTGCGCCCGCGAGGTCCTGATCATCGCGGCTGCCCTGTCCATCCAGGATCCGCGTGAGCGGCCGGCCGACGCCAGGGAGGCGGCCGACGCGCAGCACGCGCGGTTCGCCGAGCCCGGCTCGGACTTCCTCTCGCTGCTCAACCTCTGGGACTACCTGCGTGACCAGCAGCGCGAGCTGTCCGGATCGGCTTTCCGCCGGATGTGCCGCCGCGAGTACCTGCATTACCTGCGGGTGCGCGAGTGGCAGGACGTCTACGGCCAGCTCAGGCAGGCCGCCAGGGAGCTCGGCATCACGGTCGGACCCGACCGGACACCGCGCTGGCCGCGGACGGCCGCTGCCGCGGCGACCGCCGGCCCGACGACGGCCCGACGGCGCACGTCGCGCAGCTGGCAGCGAAGCCGGGAGCGCAGGTGACCGGCGCGGATACCCGGAGACCTCGCCGAGCGCGTCCACCGCTCGCTGCTGGCCGGCCTGCTCTCGCACATCGGGATGCGGGACGTCGCGAGCGGCGAACGGCGGCGCGGGCCCGCCGAGTTCCTGGGCGCCAGGAGCGCACGGTTCGCTATCTTCCCCGACTCGGTGCTGGCGCGGAAGCCGCCGCAATGGGTCGTCGCCGCCGAACTGGTGGAGACCTCCAGGCTCTGGGCCCGTGTGGCCGCCAGGATCGAGCCCGAGTGGGCAGAGCCGCTGGCAGCGCATCTGATCAAGCGCGAGTACAGCGAGCCGCACTGGGACGGCCGCCGCGGCGCGGCCATGGCGCTCGAGCGGGTCAGCCTGTACGGCCTGCCGCTGGTGGCAGGCCGCCGCGTCACGCTGAGCCAGGATCGATCCGGTCCTGGCCCGCGAGCTGTTCATCTCCCGCGGGCTGGTCGAGGGCGACTGGCAGACGCACCATGCGTTCTTCCACCGCAACCGCCAGCTGCTGGCGGAGGCGGAGGAGCTGGAACAAAGGGCGCGCAGGCGCGGCATCGTCGCTGACGACGCCGCGTTGTTCGCTTTCTACGACCGGCGTATCCCGGCCGACGTCACGTCGGCGCGGCACTTCGACTCGTGGTGGAAGCGGGCCAGGCAGGCCGAGCCCGATCTGCTGACGCTGACCGAGGCCGACCTGGCCGGGCCTGCGGCCGACGAGGTCAGCGCCGAGGACTATCCGAGCCACGTGGGGCGGTCTGGCGCTGTCGTATGAGTTCGCGCCCGGCGAAGCCGACGACGGCGTGACGGCCGAGATCCCGCTCGCGGCGCTGAACCAGGTCAGCGCCGATGAGTTCTCCTGGAACGTGCCTGGCCTGCGGCGAAGAGCTCGTGACCGAGCTGATCAGGACGCTGCCGAAGCAGCTGCGGACCCGGTTCGTCCCGGCCCCCGACGTGGCCAGGGACGTGCTCACGAGGCTCGATCCCGGCCGCGGCGCACTGACCGGACAGCTGAGCGCCGAGCTGGGCAGGATCGGCGGCGTCAGCGTTCCCGCCGACGCCTTTGACCTCGCCAAGCTGCCGCCGCACCTGCGGCTCACGTTCCGCGTCACCGACGACGGCCAGGTGCTCGCCTCCGGCAAGGATCTCGGTCAGCTGCAGGGACGAGCTGCGGCCGCGGCTGCAGGAACGCCTGGCGGACCGCGGCCGGCGAGCTGACCAGGACCGGGCATCACGTCCTGGGACTTCGGCGCGCTGCCGCGGGTGTTCAGCCACGGGCAGGTGCGTGCGTACCCGGCGCTGCGCGACGCGGGCGACTCGGTCGACATCGCGCTGTTCGAGACGCCTGAGCAGGCGGCCGAGTGCGATGCGGAAGGGAAACCGGCGGCTGCTGCTCCTGCAGGTGCCGTCGGGGGCGCGGGCCGTCGCCAGCCGGCTGCCGACCAGCGCGAAACTGGCGATGAGCCGGCACCCGTACCGCGACGCCGGCGAGCTGGTCGACGACTGCGCGGCATGCGCCGCGGACGAGATCATCGCCCAGGCTGGCGGGCCTGCCTGGGACGCGGAGGCGTTCGCCGCGACTGCTCGACGCGGCACGATCGTCGCTGCGGGCGAAGACCGCCGACGTGGTCAGCGTCGTCGCCCGCGTGCTCGGCGAGGCGCACACGGTCGAGGTCGGCGCTGGACAGGGCGAAGGGCGCGCCGATGGCTGACGCCGTCGCCGACATGCGGCGATCAGTTCGCCGGGCTGATCTACCGCGGATTCGTCGCGGAAACGCGGAGCCAGCAGGCTTCCCGACCTGGTGCAGGTACCTGCGCGGCATGGCGCACCGGCTGGAGAAGGCGCCTGCCGACGTGCGCCGCGACGCCGGGCGGATGGAGATCGTGCAGCGCGTGACCGAGGACTACGACCGATGTCCTGGCCAAGCTCGGGCCGGACGCCGCAGCGCATCGGCCAGACGTGCAGGCGTCCGGTGGATGATCGAGGAGCTGCGGGTCAGCCTGTTCGCCCAGTCCATCGGCGCCGCGATCCCGGTCTCTGAGCAGCGGATACTCGCCGCGCTCGATCGGTTGTAGTACCCAGGGCGACACAGCGGGTCTTTACGCACCGCAAGGCCGTGTGATCATGAAAAGCTGGAGCCGGTCGGCAGACCGCCGAGCGTGCTACCAAGGGGACAACATGCTAGAGGTCAAGCGGCTGCACCTGGCGGAGCTGACGGTCATCGGCGAGCGGTGGCCGGTGCACGGGTTCGTCGTCACCCATCCGGGCGGTGCGCTGCTCGTCGACACCGGCGTCGGCGGCTCGGATCAGCTGCTCTCCGACTGGCGGGTGGTCAACCGCACCGCGGCGGACGCGCTCGCCGACATCGACATGAGCCCGGCCGACATCGACCTTGTGATCAACACCCACCTGCACTTTGACCACTGCGGTCAGAACGCGGTCTTCTCGCACGCGCCCTACTACGTCCAGCGGACCGAATTCGAGCGCGCGAAGGTCGAGTCGCGCGAGCTCTTCGACTGGTTCGGCTTCATGAACGCGCCGTTCGAGCTGCTCGACGGCGACGCCGAGATCGTGCCGGGTGTTCGCGTGATCACCACTCCAGGGCACACGTCGGGCCATCAGTCTGTGCTGGTCACCGGGCAGGACGGGTCGGTTGACGTGCTGATCGGGGATGCCGCGTACACCACCGTGCAGTTCGGCGGCCCTGCGGACGAGGAGCTTCCGCCCGGGCAGGCGGCCGATCCGGTCGCCTGGCGCGAACTCACTGCGGCAGGATCAAGTCATCGGATCCGGCCAGGGTGCACTTCTGCCACGACACTGCGGTCGTCCACCGCTGAGCTGGCGGTAACGGCGGCTCATGCGTAGCAAGCGATACGAGGCCGATGTTCTCGCTGCTGCGTCCAGGCCGCGGCAGCGCCTGCCGAGCGTTGAGCTTGAGCTACGGGCTCGTCGTCGAGGACCGCGCGGGGGAGTTCTGCGGCGCCGTCGTCGGCTGGGAGAAGGACGCGGTTCTGCTCGAGGATCGGTACGGCAAGCAGCGAGCGTTCCCGCTTCGGCCAGGCAGCGTTCCTGCTCGAGGGCAACCCGGTGACACTGGTCAGGCCGGCGCCGCAGGCACCTGCGGGACAGCAGGCGCGAGCCGGCGGCGGACGCGCGTCAGGATCGGTTGCCGCCCCGGTCAGCCGGGCCAGGGTCGCCAGGGCGAGCCGGATCTATGTCGAGGGGCGTCATGACGCCGAGCTCGTCGAGAAGATCTGGGGCGACGACCTGCGCGACGTCGGCGTCGTGGTCGAGTTCCTGGGCGGAATCGACGACCTCGCGGCGATCGTCGCCGAGTTCGGCCCGGCGCCTGGCAGGCGGCTTGGCGTCCTCGTCGATCACCTGGTCGACGGCTCGAAGGAGAGCCGCATCGCCGCGCGCGTGCGCTCGCCGCACGTGCTGATCGTCGGACATCCGTTCGTCGACGTCTGGGCCGCGGTCAAGCCCGCCGTGCTCGGAATCCGCGGCTTGGCCAGATGTTCCACGCGGCACGCCGTGGAAGGAGGGCGTGCTCGAGGCCATCGGCTGGCCCGCGGATACGGCCGCCGCTTGGCAGCGAATCCTGCGCTGCCGTCGGCAGCTTCACCGACCTGGAGCCTGCATTCCTCGGCCGCGTGGAAGAGCTGATCGACTTCGTGACCGATCCAGCCGCGTGACCAAGCTAGATTCAGTCCCGCCGGCCCGGTGACCGAGCCCATCCGCGATGCCCAATGATGGTGAACGTGACGCTGGTGCATGAGGTTCCCGTACAGAGGCTGCCGGTCGCGAGGCTTGAGCCCGTGATCGGCCACGAGCGTTATGACCGGCTCATCTCGGTGGCAACGCGGATGCGAAACGAGCTCGGCGACCGCACAATCTGGAACATCAACTCGACTGCCGTGGGCGGCGGCGTGGCGGAGATGCTCCAGGTCCTGGTCGGCTACATCGCAGACTTCGGGATCCGGATCCGCTGGGACACAATCACCGGAGACCAGGCGTTCTTCGCTATCACCAAGCGGCTGCACAACCAGCTACACGGCGTCTCCCTGGGACAGGCCGGACGGCTGGGGCCAGAGGACGCCCGGCACTACGAAGAGATACTCGCAGCCAACGCCCGCGAGCTGCTGGCCCAGGTGAAGCACGGCGACATCGCGATCCTGCACGACCCGCAGACCGCCGGCATGACCGAGGCCCTGGCGAGGGCAGGAGTCAAGGTGGTGTGGCGCTGCCACATCGGGATCGACGAGCAGAACGACACGTCCCGCGCCGCGTGGGAGTTTCTCCGCCCGTATCTGGCCCCGGCCCACGGCTACGTCTTCACCAGGACGCAGTTCGCGCCGCTGTGGGTGCCGCGGGCGCGGTTGTGGACGATCCCTCCGTCGATCGATCCTTTTTCGCCGAAGAACGCCGAACTTGAGCCCGCCGACATCCGCGCGATCCTGGCCACCATCGGGGTGTCAGACGACCCGGAGGCGGGCGAGAAGGGGTACTTCCCGCGCAGCGACGGTTCCCGCGGCTTGGTGAAGCGCCCGGCGATGGTAACCGAGGAGGGCAGGCCGGGCCCGGCCGACAGGGTCGTGGCCCAGGTGTCGCGGTGGGACGGGCTGAAGGACATGGCCGGGGTTATGCAGGGGTTCACGAGGTTCGTGCTGCCTGAGCCGGATACGTACCTGATCCTCGCGGGGCCGGCGGTGAGCGGGGTCACCGATGACCCTGAGGGCGCGGTCGTGTTTGCCGACTGCCGTGTGCACTGGCATCGGCTGCCGCGAGAGGTCCGCGAGCGCGTGCTGCTCGTGACGCTTCCGGTTGACGACGTGGAGGAGAACGCGGCGATGGTGAACGCGATCCAGCGGCGCGCCACCGTGATCGCGCAAAAGAGCATCGCCGAAGGCTTCGGCCTGACGGTGGCCGAGGGAATGTGGAAGGGTCGTCCCGTGATCGGCTCGGCCGTCGGCGGGATCGTCGATCAGATCGCCGACGGCACCGGCATCCTGCTGCCCGACCCCAAGGACCTGGCCGCGTTCGGAGGCGATGTCAGGTGGCTTCTCACCCATCCCGATGAGGCCGAGCGAATGGGCGCCGTCGGCAAGGAACAGATAAGGCAGCACTTCGTGGGTGATGTCCACCTGCTGAAGTTCGCCGAGGTGGTCGAACCGCTGCTCGCGGACTAGCGGCTGTCCAGGGAGCGGGACAACCGCTAGTGCTCACGGACTTGGCGCCTGTTCAGGCTGGCTGAACCGCTCCATCATGATCGACTGCCCGCGGAAGTTCGGGTTCCTGCGGACCCTGCGCTCGATGGTCGAGGCCGACAGCGTGTAGCCGAGGAACAGCAGCAGCGACACGGCCTGGACCAGGACGCCGACCCACACGGTGCTGAAGATGGTCAGCGTGTAGTCGTTCAGCGCGTGCAGGACGGCCGGGATGCTGATGCCGAGCAGCAGCAGCGGGATCCGGCGCCTGCCGGTAGTTGATCGCCATGCCGATGAAGAAGCCCGAGACGCCTGCCCACACCGCGTGCTGGAAGCCGTCGACGAAGACGCGGAAGGCGAACGACAGCACGCCCACGTCCGCCTCGCTGATCGAGTGCGCACCGTGAATCCCGATCAGCGCGGCAGGGGTGTAGATCGACTGCTCGACGATGCCGAAGGTCAGGCCCGCCACCGTGCCCATCAGGAACCAGGTGCGCGGATCGAGCTTCTGCTTCCTGATACGCAGCACGAGGATCGCGGCGATCAGGACGGGCAGCGCCTTGGTGATCTCCTCGTTATATCCGACAACGAGTGATCCGAGGATATTATGCGTATTCGCGTAGTTATCGTTCACGTAGATCGTGACGACATGCAGCCAGATGATCGTCCAGATCACGATGCCGATGCCGATCACGACCTCGAGCTTGCCGATCTGCGGCGGCCTGATCAGGTACCAGAACGTCAGCAGCCAGAGCGGAGCGACGTACAGGCTGTAGGCCCAGCCCGGCGAGCTGAGCGAGTTAGACGTGGAGAATATCTGCAGGAAGATCAGCGGCAGCAGCGCGTAGGGGATGATCAGCAGCCGGAGGCCCTGCCGCCAGCCGCGGTCGTGCAGCCAGCTCTTGACCGGGATCAGGATCTCGAAGAACGAGCCCATGTCCAGCTGGGACAGCGGGATTCCCGGCTGCGCGTGGCACCGCGGGACCGCCCTGGTATCCGGGCGCACCTGCTTGATATCCGGCCCGCCCTGGTAACCGGCACCGCCCTGGTAGCCGGCACCGCCCTGGTAGCCGGCCCCGCCCTGGTAACCTGCACCGCCCGGGTAACCGGCAGCGCCCTGATGTCCGGCACCGCCCTGGTAGCCCGGATAACCGGGCTGCCGGGCGCCGGGGCGCCAGGGGCGCCCTGAAATCCGGGCTGCGCATAGCCCTGCTGAGCGGCGTAGTCCTGCTGCTGAGCGTAATCCGGAGACCCGGGGAACTGCTGGCCAGCGCCTCCGGCGTAGTCCTGCGGCGGGGCCGCGTAGCCGCCGGGAGCTCCCTGGCTGGGGTTCGCGTACGCGGCCGCTGCTGCGCCCGCAGCCGCTGCGCCTACGCCGGCTACCCCAGCTGCTGCTGCGCCAGCAGGCCCGCCTGCCGATCCCGCGACGTTCGTCTGGCCCGCGGCGCCCGCCGCGCCCGCGCCCGCCGCGAGCTCGGTCCCCCCTGGTCCGCCCGTGCCGAAGTCGGCTGCGGCGGCCAGACGCAGGGCCGGGCCCTGCGGTGCGGCGAGGTTGACGTCTACCTGCTGGCCGATCGCGAACTGGGCGACCGGCTGGCCGGCCAGGAAGGTCGGCGCCTGACCGGAGTTCTGCCAGACCCAGCCCGAGGCTTCCCACGTCAGCTGTGCATGCCTGCGGGACACGGTGGGGTCATTGACCACAATGTCGTTGTCTGAGCTGCGACCGATCCGGACAATGGTACCCGGGGCAAATGTGAAGTTCTGGCCATTAAAGGTGACCTGTAGTGTGCTCATGCGGGGTGCCCTTTCCGGGTCATCTAGCTCACGATCCTGCCATGGGCGGACCCGAAGTCAATCGTCATCGGACGGATGCCAAGCCGGCGCTGAGGGTCGACGGTCTTGGGATTCTCTCCGACCGGAGTCATCGTCCAGGCTTTCGTGCTGACATTCCGCAGCACGAGTTCGCCCGGACGAGCCAGGGTGGTTCTCGACAACTGCGACCACGGTGTCGTGATCGCGGTTGCGGCTCAGGTGGTGCAGCGTGACCGCCGCGCCCTGGGACAGGGCGATCGTGCCGCCTGGCAGCTCGATCAGCTGCGGCCTGGGCGGAACCTGGTTGCAGTTCCAGCAGCGCAGCCCGGGGTCCTCGGGGTCGTAGAAGACCGACGCTTGGCATGAGCAGACCGAGACGCAGTCGGCGAGCCTGACCAGCGCGCGCCGCCAGACGCCTTCGGCGACCCGGCCGAGTCCGGACGGGTCGCGCAGGCCCGAGGAGAACGCCCGCTCGAAGACGGTGCGGAAGAACCTCGGATATAGCCGCCACCAGACGCTCACGGGGTCGCCAGGCCGCGGCGGGTTGGAATGGTCGTCCGGGTCGAAAATGAACACCGGCTCGGTGCCGAAATGCCGCAGCGCCAGATCGGTCTCTGAACGGTGGCTGGAGTCGGCCCACGAGTACGACTCGTCGGTCTTCACGCCTTCGAGCGGATGGCCGTGCATGAACAGGTAGAACAGGAACACGGCCAGGGAGTGCAGGTCGGTCAGGCTTGACGGCGCGGCCTCCCGCCTCACCACCTCGGGAGCCATGAACCGCAGCGTTCCCCAGACGAAGACTTCGCCGCCGTCCAGGCCGACGTTGTCGTTGTCGATGATCGCGACCTCGGAGGCATCCGGCGTCCACCCACAGGTTGCCGAAGCTGATGTCCCGGTAGCAGAGCCCGGCCGAGTGCAGCGCCTCGAACGCCGTGACCAGGTGCCGCCCGATTGTGGACACAACACGGAAAGGCGGCTGGTCGGATCGCGACACGAGCTGAGCGAAGGAGGAGAACCTCGGCTCGAGACGCGGCATCACATAGCCGAACCCTGACAGCTCGTCGCTGACGACCAGGTCGATCGGCCAGATGAAGTCACGATGCGGCCGGCCGCGTTCGACCAGCGCCGCGATCGACTTGCGTAGCTCGCCAGACGGCGCGTACCGGTACCACTTGACCGCGTAAGGGGCGCCGCCGATGGTCACCGAGTGCACGACGCCCTGGCCGCCTTCGCCGAGCCGTTCGCCGACCGTCACTGCCGTCCCCGCGCGCTGCATCCGCAGGGTCCTGCCCTGCAGGGAGATCTGCTGGCTCATCGGGCACCGGGCCCGGGCGGCCGCCACTCGGTAGTCGGCGGATCGTCGTCGCCCGTCGTGGATGCCGGCGTTACGACCTTGGCCGCGGTCATCGCGTCCGACGCTGTCGGTCCGCTGCGCAAGCTTGGGTATCTCCGTGGTGGCCGGCTCGTGGTCTGCTGAGCGCTCGCTCGCCTTGCGGCGGGAGGTCGAGCGCTCGAGTATGACAGGCTCCAGCGCGGCGCGATGGGCGAGCTGCCGCATCGTGACGGGCTCAGCGAGTGGCGGCGCGTCAGGGAGCTGCACGGGCACGGTGTTGGCGTGCGGGGTCGCAGGGATGGTGGTCTCTTCGGAGCCGACATCGGCGTCCTGGCCGCCTGCCCGCCGGGCCGCCGCGGTCGGCGACAGAAGCAGCGCAACCGTGGTGTCATCGGCACTGCCGTCCGCGGACGCGCACCGGGCTGCCCAGGACGGCAGCTGGCTGGCCAGCCAGTTCACTTCCCTGTCCCTGAGCATCCAGGCGAGGTCCTCGCTGAACGCACTTGGCCACCTCTCGACCACCTGCGCGTTGCCGTAGCCGTCGGTGGCGAGCAGCACGGCGACGAGCTGGTTGTGCGCCGTGTCGACCGCGGCGACCCTGAAGTCGGCACGCGGATCGGACCCGCACAAGCTGGTCGTGACCAGGCCGTCGAGCTGAGGGTCGGTCGGGACTGGTTCGATGGCCTGGCCGTCACCGCGGACGCCCACAACGTCGCCATCTCCGATCTGCGCCAGGATCAGCCAGCCGTGCAGGACCATGGCAAGCAGCAGAGTGGAGCCATAGGCGATGGTGGCGTCATCACCGGCATGCCGGTGCGTCTGCTCGGCCTCGGTAAACGGGTCGCCTTTGACATCGGCGAGCACTGCCTCCCGCCACCGGCTCACAACGGCCGGCACCAGGAACTCCTCGGTCAGCTTCGTGATCTCTTCGGCCGTTGCTGCGGCAGTTCCTGCCGAGTCCGGTTGAGCGAATATTCCATTCGCCGACTCAAGACGGTCGGCGAGTTCCTGTGCGACCCGGCAGCCGATCTTGACGGCGAGTTTGGAGCCGCGAGCGCTGCGTAGGTGCCTGGGAGTGCCCGTGCCCGTCGGCGACGGCCGCGACCATGCCTGCGGCCCCGGCTCGCTCGGTCGCGACGGCGTCCTGGTTCGGCGACTTGCCCGCGACGTGCGACGCGCCTCGCTCTGAAGCGGTGAGAACGAGCCAGCGTGACGTGCGGCCCGGCGGATCGGCAGGAGCCGTCGCCGGCCTCGCGGGGGGCTCAGGAAGGTCGCCTCCCCGGGGCGGCATGGTGGTCACAGGATGTCCTCGAAATAGCCGCCCTGGCTGGCCTGCGCGGTCGGAACCTCCGGCAGGGAGCGCCTGGCCGGCTCGGCGATGTTGAGCTGTTCGGCGAGCGCGTTGCGGTTGACCCCGACCTCCGACATTCGCCCGACCGCGATCGAGGCGGTGACCAGCCGGTCGGCGATCTCGTCTGTGCCGTCGGCGACAAGGACAGGCACCTCGGGGCTGCGGAACCGGTCAAGCGGCTCGGAGTTGGCGTCCCTGCCGATCGCGACGGCCAGCCGCAGCGCCGAGCGTCCAGCGGCCATCTCGAGCAGCGCCGCGAGGCCGGACTCGAAGCCGCCGGGCGGGTCGGTCGGCAGGCCGTCGGTCACCAGCAGGATGGCCGGCCGCAGGGCGCGCCGCTCAAGCCGTTCTGGCGACAGCGCCTCGGCGACTGCCCGGAAGGCCGGGCCCATGTTGGTCCTGCCCATCGGCATGTATTCGAGGTTCCGCCAGTGCGCGCTCAGGTGCGCGACAGGGACAGGCTCTGCCACGTTCCACTGCGGTGCCGACGCGAACGACAGGATCCTGATCAGCAGTTGCGCCTGCAGCTGGTCCCGCTCCCAGTCGACGAGGTGGGGCAGCATGGACCTGAGCGCATAGTTCAGGGCCTGCATCTTCTCGCCCTTCATCGAGCCCGAGCAATCGGCCATCACGATGAAGTGCAGCGGGCGCCGCGCCACCCCGCCGCCTGGCATCAGCGTCTCGGTCATCAGGCGGCCGGCCTCGGCCGGGCGGGACCGGCTACGTCACGCCCCATAGTCCAGGGTCTCCCACCACTTGACAACCGTATGAAGGGACGTGCCCTTGACATTGTCCTGGCCGATAAAGAAGACATCCTGCGTCGGCATGGACCAGATCAGGACGGGCTTTCCGCCGTCGATCAGGCACTCGATGTCCTGGCCCGTCTTGGACTTGTACTTCGGGTTGCTATTGGCGTGCCAGCCGATTTTGCCCTCGGTCGAGCCTGATGGCGGCGGGCAGTGGCTGCCAGGTGTTACCTTGTCGAACCCCACGAAGTGATTGATGTGGGCGAGGCCCTTCTGGTAATCAGCGGAGCTGTCGAACTGGTAGCCCCAGACGACAATGTTCGCGTGCGTGGTCTTCGAGCAGAACGTCCTCGCGTCCAGCGTCGCCGCGTCGAGCCCGAACAGCTTGGCCGTGGTGCAGTCGGTGCCAACCGGGCTGAGCCCGGCCGGGTTCATGATGGACACCAGCGAATCGGTTCCTGCCGGGTGCGGCGCTGCGACCGGGCTCGCCGAAGTCGACGGGCTCACCGAAGGACTCGCGGCAGGTGACTTGTGGTGCGCGCCGCCGCCACCGCCTCCGCCTCCGCCGCCGCTTCCGCCGGACAGGCTCGCGGCGATCACGACCGCGACGACCACGACTGCCGCGATGCCGCCGCCGATCCACAAGCCGCGCTTGCTGCCCCGCGGCTTGACCGGGCCGCCCGGGCCGCCTGGCATGATCGGCCCCATCGGGCCGGTCGGGGCCGGCAGGGCCGTAACCGGGCTGGCCGTAGCCCACGGGCTGGCCGACGCCAGGCTGCGCGTAGGCGCCCTGCCAGCCTCCTGCAGCGCCGGGCTGGCCTGGCTGACCGCCGTAGCCGCCGGGTTGGCCTGGCTGGCCGCCGTAGCCGCCGCCCTGCCAGCCTCCGCCGCCGGGCTGGCCGCCACCAGGCTGGCCGCCACCAGGCTGGCCGCCGCCGGGCTGGCCAACGGGACGACCGCCACCAGGCTGGCCGGGGCCGGGCTGGCCGCCGTAGCCGCCAGGCTGGCCGTAGCCGGCTGCCTGCCCTCCTCCGCCCTGCCACGGCCCTGGCGCGGTCGCCTGGCCGCCGGCGTAATCCGCCGCCCTGACCTGGCGTCTGGCCGAAGCCCTGGGTGGGTTGCTGACCTGGCGCGTAGCCGGCGCCGGGAATCGGCGCGATCTGGGTCGGCATGCCCTGCTGGCCGCGATCGAAGCCGGGCTGCACGCCGCCTGGCTGGCCACCGCCGTGGCTAATGCCCAAGCGCGGTGGCGATTTCGCCGGTCACCCAGGTGCACGCCTCTGGCGTGAATGGCGTCGTCGAGGAAAATGACGAAGCGGTCAGCCTGATCGCGGTGTTCGGGTCCATTCCCTGATCGACGTGCTGGCGCAGGTTGTCAGCAAGCCCGGCCTCCGCGGCTGCGACAAGGATGCTCTTCTCCCGCGGTGCGTCAGGCAGCAGGTCCTTGAGGAGGTTCGACATCGTCTGCGGGCTCGAGAGCGCCGACACCCCGTGCTGGGGGTCGGTGACGATGGCGTTGAGCGCCGCCCGTGCCTCGGCGGCATGCTCCCATGACATGTCGGCCAATCCGACTCCCCTCCGCATGGTCAGATGACTGACCAGTGAAGACGTCACAATCCGGCAACACGGCCGCTGACGTCGGCATGCCGAAATGACAGAAACCGCATTCGGCAGTGACGGCATGCTAACCGGACGAGCTAGGCCATGTCACGCGGTACCAATGCCGGACGGTTACGCACTGATAACGAAGCTGAGGGGCGCGGATGACGGTGCTCGCGGGCGTTAGCTGGGGACGCTAGCCCGCGTTAGCTGGGGACGCTAGCCCGCGTTAGCCGGGACGCTAGCCGGCGTTAGCCGGGTCGCAGCGCGCTGAGCCTGGTGAGCGCCTCTTTCAGTACCTCTTCCTTTTTGCAAAACGCAAACCGCACGTGGAACTGTCCTTCGTCGGTGTTGTCGTAGAACACGACACTCGGGATCGCCACCACGCCGGCCTGGTATGGCAGCTTTCTGCAGAAGTCCAGGCCGCTCACCTCGCCGAACGGCCTGATGTCGGTCGTGATGAAGTAGGTGCCGGCCGGGCTGTACACCTCGAAGCCAGCGGCCGCGAGCCCGTCGACCATCAGGTCGCGCCTGGCCACCAGTCTGCCGGCGACCGAGCGGAAATAGTCGTCAGGCAGCGCGAGCGCCTCGGCAATGGCGTACTGGAACGGCCCACCGCTCACAAACGTCAGGAACTGCTTAACGGTGCGAACGGCGGTGACCAGATCGCTGGTCGCCGTGATCCAGCCGATCTTCCAGCCGGTGAACGAGAACGTCTTGGCCGCCGAACTGATCGTCACGGTCCGCTCGCGCATGCCTGGCATCGACGCGATCGGTATGTGCTGACCGGTGAACACCATGTGCTCGTAGACCTCGTCGCTGATCACCAGCAGGTCGTGCGCGCAGGCGAGTTCTGCGATCGCGGCGAGCTCGGCGCCGGTGAAGACGGAACCTGTCGGGTTGTGCGGAGAGTTCAGCAGGATCAGCCTGGTCCGGTCCGTGATCGCCGCCGTGAGCGCGTCGAGGTCTGGCCGGAAGTCCGGCGCACGGAGAGTGACCGGCACCCGCACCCCGCCAGCCATCGCGATGCACGCGGCATAGGAGTCGTAGTACGGCTCGAACGCGATCACCTCGTCGCCAGGCTCCACGAGCGCGAGCAGCGAGGCCGCTATGGCCTCGGTCGCGCCCGCGGTGACCAAGACCTCGGAGTCGGGGTCGACGGGCAGGTCGTAGAACCGTCGCTGGTGAATGGCGATCGCGGTTCTCAGCTCGGGGATTCCGGCGCCCGGCGGATACTGATTCCCGCGGCCGCTCATGATCGCGTCGGCCGCCGCCTGCGCGATCACTTCAGGACCATCGGTGTCGGGGAAGCCCTGGCCGAGGTTGACCGAGCCGGTAGCGACGGCGAGCTCGGACATCTCGGCGAAGATCGTGGTACCGAGGCCAGCGAGCCTGCGGTTCAGCAGCGGACGATTCATGTGGCTATGAGATCACGTCTGGCCAGGGCCGCGCCGGCTCGCTCGGCGGCTGAAACGGCCTGCCTATCCTGGTCTGATGCGCGCGTGGGCAGTCCATGAGCCGGGTCCGATGGCCATCGAAGCCGCTGGTCCTGCTCGACCGGCCGGTGCCCGAGCCAGGCCCTGGCGAGCTGCTGATCAGGGTGCTGCGCTGCGGCGTCTGCCGTACGGACCTGCACCTGGCCGAGGGCGACCTGCCGCCCAAACGGCATGACACCACGCCGGGGCATGAGGTCGTCGGCGAGGTCATCGAGGCCGGGCCGGGCACGACCAGGTTCGCCGCGGGCGACCGGGTCGGGGTGGCCTGGCTGGCGGGAACGGACGGCTCTTGCCGGTACTGCCGCCGCGGCAGCGAGAACTTGTGCCCGCGGTCGGTCTACACCGGCTGGGACACGGGACGGCGGCTACGCCGACTACGTCGTCGCAGCAGACGCCTACGTGCATCCCCTGCCGTCCGGCTTCAGCGACGCCGAGCTCGCCCCGCTGCTCTGCGCCGGGATCATCGGCTACCGCGCGCTGAAGCGAGCCGAGCTGCCGCCGGGCGGCCGTCTCGGCATGTACGGGTTCGGCGGCTCTGCCCACCTGGCGGCGCAGGTGGCGATGGCGAGCGGCGCGGCGGTGCACGTCTTCACCAGGGCGCAGGCGGCGCGCGACCTCGCGCTCGAGCTCGGCGCGGCGTCGGCTCAGGACTCGTTCGATCCCTCGCCAGAGCCGCTGGACTCCGCCATCGTGTTCGCGCCGGTCGGTACCGTGGTCCCGCCCGCGCTGCGCAACCTGGACCGCGGCGGGACGCGTCGCCATCGCCGGGATCTACCTGACCGACATTCCCGCCCTGAACTACGAGCGCGAACTGTTTCAGGAGCGCACGCTGCGCAGCGTGACCTCGAACACCCGCGGTGACGCCGAGGAGTTCCTCCGGCTGGCTGAGCGGCTCAGGCTGCGGGTGACCGTGACGCCGTATCCGCTGGAACAGGCCGACCAGGCGCTCGACTGACCTCGCCGAGGACCGTGTGACCGGCGCGGCTGTGCTCACGGTCGCCTAACGCGCGCACGCGAGAGCGCGCAGCGCCAATGGGAAACACCGCGGCTGGCGGGGTCACCAGCCCGGCGCCGACCTGACCCGTGCCTGCAACCTTGCCCGCCATGCCGGTGTTGATCTGCGGCAGGATCTGCGTCCGCGCGACGAGGGCGACGTCGATGCCGACCGGGGTGCCACGGAACTCCAGCGCGGGGACCGCGAACAGCGGGTGCTCGGCCAGCGTGATTTCGTACATCCGGCGGGTCGCGGCCAGCGCCGATGCCGCGGTCCCGCCCACCAGCCTGACGATGGCCGGGGCTGCCGCCATCGCGAATCCGCCTAGGCCGCCGGTCTCGGTGATCGCCGAGTCGCCAATGTCGGGGTTCGCGTCCTGCGGCCCGTAGCCGGCCAGGAACAGCCCTTCGGCACCAGGGCAGGCGCGGTGAACCACTGGCTCCCTGTTCCTGACACCTGGATCCCGAAGTCGGTGCCGTTCCTGGCCATCGCCACGACCATGGTCGCTGCCGGGAATGTCTCGCGCCGCGTCCAGCGCCAGTTTGCAGGCGGGCATCGCCAGGTTCAGGAAGAAGTGATCGTTCCCGGCGATAAACCTTGCCGCGTCGGCCACGTCGCTGGCCGCGAACCCGGACTCGACCATCGCTGGCAGCAGGTCGCGGAGCAGCATGAGCGTGCCCGCCCTGTTCCTGTTGTGGGCCTCGTCGCCCATCTGGACCATCTGGGTCAAGATCGCGGTCACGTCCACGGGCCCGTGCCTGCGGACGGCGGCCTGCAGCAGCGGGCCGAGCACGCCGGACATCCACCGCAGCCGCTCGATCACGTCGGGCGAGTAGGCGCCGTAGCGCAGCACCTTGCCGAGGCCCTCGTTGAGCGAACAGTAGGCGCGCCTGCCGTCGGCCGGATCCTCGAGCACGAACACCCACATCGACGGGGAGACCACGCCTGCCATCGGGCCCACGGCACCGCGGTGATGACATGGCTCGAGGGCAACAATGCCCAGGTCTGACTCGCTCCTGGCGGCGTCGGGGTCGCTCTGTCAGTTCTTCGAAGACCGCCGCCCCCATCAGCGCGCCGCGCAGCGGGCCCGATGCCCGTTCCCAGCTGATCGGCGGACCTGCGTGCAGGAACTCACCGGCAGCCAGGCCGCAGGGCCGGCCCGGCCTGAACCACGTCCACCAGCTGCGCTCGCACCGCGAGCATGCGCTGCAGGGCGAGCGCGTTGGCCGACGAGCGCCGCGGGTCGGCCAGCACGGCGGCGCAGGTCGGCGTCCGTGCCCGGCATCGGCGGCGCCCAGTCGACCCTCGAGACCTGCGCCCCCTGCGCCGCTGCGGCGTCGGCCAGCAGCCCGACGCCTGCGGCGATCACATGCGGCTGGCGGCGCAGCAACTCGGTCATGCCGTGCCTCCCGTCGCCAGCTCACATGCGAACCTGGCCGCCTGCGCGTTCGACGCGAACACGTGCGCGCCCGCCTCCGCCAGCGCGGTCGCCTGCGCGGTCAGGCCTTGCGGGTCGGACCTGGCTCCGATCAGCGAGACGACGACGGCAAGGTCGCGGCCGGAGCCGCGCTCTCGCGCCCGGCCAGCGCCGCGGTGATCGCGGCGGCGAGCTCGGACGCCGGGTCGGGATGTGCGCCGTGGCCGAGCACCACGTCGAGCAGGATCACGCCTACGTTCGGGTCGCCTGCCTCGGCCGCCAGCCGGTCAAGCCGCAGCCGCTGGTCGATCATCGGGTGCGGCCGTCCGGCGGTCAGCTCGTCGTCGCCGTAGTCGATCATGATGTGCCCTGCTCCTGGCACGCGCGGATCCAGCCTCCACTCCGGCCGCAAGGGGATGTTCGAGTAGACCGGGCCGAGCCGCGACGAGGCGATCACCATCGCCTCGTCGCAGAGCGTTCCGCCGGCGAACAGGCCGCGCAGTGCTGGCCCGGGGGGACGACCCCCCGGAACCCCCCGCGGTGCCGGCCCGGCGTGCCGGGCCGGCGGAGCCACGGCAGGCGGCCAGGACGGCCAGGCGGGGACGGGCTTGCCCAGTCGCACGCAGCGCCGCCTCGGCGGCGGCGGTGAGGTCTGGCTGGCCCGGGCCGATCAGCGCGAACTGGACCGGCGTCGACGAGCCCGGCCGCGTACTGCCCTGAGCTCGGCAGCGACGTGGTCGGCTGGCGGCTTGGACAGCAGCACGATCAGCTCGGTCGCCGGGATCGGCGTCAAGGGCCGCGAGCGCGGCTCGTGCCGACCGGCCGCCGACCGCGGCGGACAGGTCGCGCCCGCCGACGCCGAGAACCGCGCTGATCCCGGCGCCGGCGGCGTCGAGCAGGCAGATGACCTGCTGCGCTCCCGGTGCCGGACGCGGCGACGAGCCCGATCTGGCCCGGCCGGGACCGAGTGCGAGAAGCCGAGGCCGACGCCGCCGACGATGGCCGTGCCGCAGTCCGGGCCGATGCACCAGCAGGTCACGCTCGGCCGCCAGGTCCTTAAGCCACGATCTCCTGCTCGACGGGGACGTTGTCGGAAAAGATCATCACGTCACAGCCCGCGTCGAGCGCGTCGGCCGCCTCGGCGAACGCGTACTGCCCAGGCACCGAGATCAGCGCCAGGCCAGGCCCCGTCCTGCGGGCCGCGCTCAGCGTTGTCCGCGGCGGCTGCGCGGCTTCGCCGCCCGTCTGGCTCGGCCGGTCGGCGCGTCAGCGCGCTGTCGACGACCGCGAGGGCGCTGGCCAGCGACTCGCCGTCGTCGGCCGCGATCGCGACGAGCAGGTCGTTTGGACCCGCCCGTCGCCGGTGCCGCCAGGCCGAGACCGGCCAGCAGGTCCAGGTTCAGCTCGGTGCCCATCGCGACCATCGCGGCCTGCACTCCGGCGACGGCCTGCGCCTTGGCGGTGACCTGCATCAGCGTCACGGAGTCCGCGTAGGCGCCGACTCGCGTCTCGATATGCTGCATGGTCTCAATCTCCAGGCTCGGGTCGGCCGATGGCGACGTCGACGCCGGGGGAGTAGTGCACCAGCGGTGCGACCTGCGGGCATCGGCAGGCCGGCCGCGGCTGATCAGCCGGTCGTGCAAGCTCGCGCACCCTCGCCCGGTGCAGCGGCCACGGTTCGTGCGAGGCCCGGGCCATCGTCGGCCTGCTGTCGGAGATCGCTGAAGAGGATCCAGCGGGCGGTCAGGAAGTGATCGCGGGCTCGCTAGCTCGTCGTCCTCGTAGCGGTCGCCGATGTCGATGTCGAGACGGCGCTCGTCGCCCAGCGCGGTCCGGGCAGTCTGCGGCGACAGCGTAGCTGACCTGGTCGCCGGTCCCGGTGAGCTGCATCGCCGACCAGAAGTACGGCAGCTGGTAGGTCGCCCTGGCCACCGCGACCGCGCCGAGTCTGGCGGCGTCGAGCGAGAAGAACCAGATGCCCGTCCGGCCGTCCCGGTCGCGGACGTAGGTCCTGACGTTGGTCTCGCAGAATCTGGACACCCACGGCAGCTCGCGGCCGCTCCGCGTGGCCACGTGCATGAAGAACGGCACGAGCCCGACCCAGGCGGCTCCGTCGAACAGGTCGGCGTGCAGCCAGTCAGGCAGCAGCCGCCGCACGGCGTCCGGCTCGAACTGCCAGTGCAGGAACGTCAGCCGCGCCCAACTGCTGCCGCATGACGGGCCGGTCAATGGAAACGGGCAGGCCCCGCGGCGTCGTCTCGGTCACTCCCGCACAATAACCAGATGGACATCATGACGGTCACCGGCCCGGTCGCGAGCAGCCGAGCTCGGCGTCGTGCTCCCGCACGAGCACGTCTTCATCGACCTGGTCAGCGAGTACCGCGGCAGCGGACTGCTCAACGACGAGCACCTCGCCTGCCAGGAACTGCTGGCGCTGCGGGTCGCGGGCGGCGGCACGCTGGTCGATCTCACGCTGGACGAGATCGGCAGGGATCCGGCCGCGCTGCGCCGGGTCTCGCGAGGCCACGGGGATCTCGATCGTGATGGGCTGCGGCCACTACCGTGATCCGTACCTCGACCGCGGACTGGTTCGACCGGACCGCGGTCGACGCGATCGCCGATGAGCTGGTCAGGGACATCACCGAAGGCGTGCGCGACACCGGGAGTCCGGGCCGGCATCATCGGCGAGATCGGCGCCGACCGCGGCTTCATCTCAGCAGCCGAAGAGCGCTCGTTCCGCGCCGCGGCGCGCGCCCACCTGCGGACCGGCCTGACCATCAGCACGCACGCCGCCCGGTGGCCGGTCGGGATCGCGCAGCTGCGGCTGCTCGCCGAGGAAGGCGTGGATCCGCGCCGGGTCATCGTCGGGCCATACCGACAGCGTGCCGATCCCCGACTATCACCTGGCCCTGGTCAGGCAGGGCTGCTACGTGTCGTTCGAC
This sequence comes from uncultured Actinomycetota bacterium, assembly GCA_963809195.1. Taxonomy (GTDB): domain Bacteria; phylum Actinomycetota; class Actinomycetes; order Streptosporangiales; family Streptosporangiaceae; genus Chersky-822. The sequence goes on from CAWEIQ010000001.1 coordinate 217,367, forward strand.
TCGATCGGCACCGGCTCGCGCCTACGACACCGATCGGGCGGTCGACTACGTGCTCGAGCTGGTCAGGGCCGGGTTCGGCGCGCAGATCCTGCTCTCGCAGGACGTCTGCCTGCGCGATCACTTGCAGGCCTGCGGCGGTTGCGGCTACGCCTACCTGCTGACCGATTTCCTGCCCCGCTGACCGCGGCGGGCCTGGACCCGAAGCAGGTGCGCAGTTTCGTGACCGATAATCCGCGAGCAGCGCTCACCGGAACGCGCCGCTGGAGGCCGCCGCGTCTCGCCGCGTCCCGTACGCCAGTCAGGCCATGGCCGGGATCGTCCTTCTCGGCCCGCGCCTTGATCCCGCGCAGCATCTTGCTCTCCATCAGCAGGCCGCCAGGTTCGCTGAGCATCCGGTGGCTGAGCTGGAACGCGCGGCTATCGCCGCGATAGGCCATCCGGTTCCTGCAGTGACCAGCCGGTCACCCCGCCGTCGGGGATCAGGCGGAAGATGCGAACCCAGTTCCATGCCGGGTACCCAGCGTGACGAGCAGCCGGTCAGGCTCCAGCGCCTCGACTCGCAGCGTGGCAGGGCCGATGCGGGAACTCGTCACCTTCCTTCAGGTGCTAGGAACTGCGGCAGGATGACCTCGGCGCTGTGCATGTCCAGGCCGAACAGGTTCTCCAGCCAGTCGTAGGTGTACGTACCGGCCCGGCCGCCGCCCATCTGGACGAGCCACGGCCAGATCCGGTCGGGTGCAGCCTCGATCGCGATCGCCCGGGTGGTGACGAGCTCGGCGTCAGGCAGCAGCTCGTCGCCGCGCAGCGGCGACGCCACCTCGTCGGGAGTAGCGCCCCAGGTCAGGCACCAGTCGCGCCAGAGCAGCGGGTAGCTGGCCGCCAGCAATCCGACGGCTAAACCAGCCCCCGATAGGATCCGAGCATCTGTTGCCGGTCATGTCCGTCCCCGTCCGTCATGCGTCGCAACCGGTGCGAACCGGATAAGCGACGTCGAGGCAATCGGAAGCGTCTGGACAACGGTCGGCGCCGGGAGTGACACTTAGGCCACGGGAGGAGGGACCAGCGTGAAGGCCGGGATGACACAGCACTGGCGGGAGCACCTCGGCAGGTTCGGCGTCTGGCGCGGCGTCACGCAGGTGACCCCCGACCTGGCGGCGAACCTGGAGCGGCTCGGTTTCGGTGCCTTGTGGCTCGGCGGTTCGCCGGGCGCCGATCTGGCCGTCGTCGACGAGTTGCTCGCCGCGACCACCACGCTCATCGTGGCCACCGGGATCGTGAACATGTGGGATAGCGACCCGCATCAGGTCGCCGCGTCCTTCGCCAGGATCTCCTCGAACCATCCTGGTCGGTTCCTGCTCGGGCTTGGCGCCGGGCACCGGGAGGCGACCAGGCAGTACGACAAGCCGTACGACACGCTCGCGCGATATCGTCGACACGCTCATCGCCGACGGCGTGCCGGGCGACGGCATGGTGCTCGCCGCTCTCGGCCCGAAGATGCTGAAGCTTGCCGCCGAGCGGACCGCCGGAGCGCACCCCTACCTGGTACCCGTCGGCTACACGCGCCAGGCCAGGGAGCTGATCGGGCCAGGGCCGCTGCTCGCCGTCGAGCACAAGGCGGTACTCGAGGCCGACCCGGTGGCAGCCAGGGCGGTCGGGCGGCCCCGCGTCCGCAGGCCCTACCTCGGACTCGTCAACTACACCTCGAACCTGCGCAGGCTCGGCTGGTCCGACGCGGACCTGGCCGACCCTGGCAGCGACGCGCTGATCGACGCGCTCGTCGCGCACGGGGATCCGCCGCGCGTGGCGGCGCTACTCGGTGAGCACCTGACGGCGGGCGCCGACCATGTCTGCGTTCAGCTGCTGCTCCCCGACGGCGCAGACGTCATCGACGGTTACCGCCGGCTCGCTGAAGGGCTCGGCCTGTCATCGGCCAGCACGTCATCCTGAACCCAGCGTGTACTGCTGCTGCCAGCTCCTGCCGCCGTCCGCGGTGTGCATGATGCGGCTCGTCACGCGGCGGCCCTGGCTGATGCCCACGACCCAGCCGTCATTCACGGAGAGGAACGCCGCGCCCGTCGCCTGCATGAGATCGGCGATCCTGCCGCGCTGGATCAGCACCGCGCCGCCGCGCACTGCGATGTCCAGCGGCGCAGGGCCAGCCAGCCGCGGGCTCGCGGGCGCCGTGCACGGCGGGCACCAGCCGATGTAGGCCGCCTGGGACGGGCTGATGGCGCTGAACGGGCCTGGATAGGAGCTAGGAGACGGGTGCGGTACCCGTTTGCGGAGGCCGGGACTGGCCGTGTACTGCTCGGCGAAGATGGGCCGCCACGTCGTCCCGCAGGTGTGGTAGCCGATCTGCGCCATGTGGCCGAGCCCGACGCCCGGGCCATTGACCTCGGCCCAGGCGGCGCCCTGGCCGGCGCACTCGACCTCGGCCATCGCGTGCTGAGCCGTGCCCACTCGGCCCCCGGACCGCGAGCGTCCAGCTCTGACCCGAATTCACCGAGCCGTAGATGTTGCCGCCGGCGCCCAGCCAGCCGCTGCGAGAGATCGCTGAAGCAGATCGTCTGGACGTCGGGCGGCGCGGGCAGCCGCCGCCAGTGCGCGCCGCCGTCGGTCGTGCGCAGCAGGATGCCGCCGGAGAGCGGCCCGGCAGAGTACGGCGGCTGGACCAGGGCTCGGCATGGTGCCGCCGGCGACCGCGAAGCCGTCCATCGAGTTCACGAAGTGCACGGTCCTGATGGCCTGGCACGGCTCAGGGAGCGCGCGCCAGTGCGAGCCGCCGTCGGTCGTCGCGAGCAGCTCCGTCGCCCCGGTGACCCAGCCGTGCCTCACGTCGGTGAAGTCGACGGTCGCGAGCTGCGCGGCCTGGGCTGGTTCGGAACTGGACCGTCCAGTGCCGGCCGCCGTCGGCGGTGTGCAGGATGCGGTCGGACCCGACCACCCAGCCGTCGCGACGCGGACACGAACTGCACGGCGTTGAGGGTCGGCCTGGGTACTGATGAGCCCGCGGCGCCCGGCGAGGCTCCCGCGCCGCAGGTCGGGCTCGCCGACGGGCTGGCCGGCGGGCTCGCCGTGCCGAGTCGCGGGCGGGACCGTCGTGCCGGCCGGGGCATGAGCCGCGCCGCCGCAACCAGCGGTGAGCCAGGGCCAGCGCGATGAGCAGGCCCGGCGCGCCAGAAGTTCTCCTCATACCAAGTTGGACGACTCGGCCGCGGGTTGCGTGCTCGCCGAATCAGGCCAGCGATGGCATTGACCGCAGCGATCGTCTCGGGGCGCTGACGTGCACGATCGCGTGCATGCCCAGCGCCCGCGCAGCGGCTACGTGACCTGGAACGTCGTCCACGAAGATGGTCTGCGCTGGCTCGAGGTCATCCGCGCGCAGGCGAGCTCGAAGATCGCCGGGTCCGGCTTAGCCAGGCCGACCTCGTGCGAGTAGATGATCGGGTCGAAGATCGTGTCGAACGCGTACCTGGCGGTCTCCTCGCGCCTTGCCCGTCCGCGATTGCTGATGATGGCGCCGCAGCCGGGCCAGTATTGCGCCGCCGGCGAAGGCCCTCATGGTCCTCGTCGAGTTCGCCGCAGTACCAGCCGGAACTCGCCGATGACCGAATCGCCATCGAACCCCCCTTTAGGGCATTGATCACACCAGCCACTCGGTCTAGCGTTCGCTCGTGACCGTATAATTCAGGCCCGCCGCGGGAGGTCGGGCCCTGAGGAAAGGGCGGCCGGCATTGTCTGCGTTTGGATGGAAACTTGTCTACGACGGCCGGACGCCACCGGCTGGGGCCGTCGTGCGTCCAGGGGAACGGCTCTCCTCGCTGCGGATGGCGGGCCTCGGCGCGCAGCACGTGGTCGCGATGTTCGGCGCCACGTTCGTGTTCCCGGCGATCATGGGGCTCAACCCGAACCTGGCCGTGATGATGTCCGGCGTCGCCACGATCATCTTCCTGCTGATCGTCAACGGAAAGGTGCCTTCGTACCTGGGTACATCGGCCTCCTTCGTGGCGGCCGTGGCGGCGATCAGGGCGCAAGGCGGGGATTCCGCCGACGTGACCGGATCCATTCTGATCGCGGGCGTCATTCTCGCCCTGGTCGGAATCCTGGTCCACTTCGGCGGCGCGAAGTACGTCAGGGCGGTCCTGCCGCCGTCGGTGACTGGCGCGGTCGTCATGCTGATCGGCTTCAACCTCGCTACCGTCGCGACCACCATCTACTTCCCGAACGATCAGTGGGTCGGGTTGCTCACGACGGCGTTCCTGATCGGCATGGCCGTGCTGGGGCGCGGCTTCCTGAGCAGGATCGCGGTGTTCCTGTCGCTGGTGTTCGGCTACCTGATCTCGTGGATCGCCGACTCGTTCTCGACGGTTCAGTCGTGCAGTGCGGCCGGCAAGTGCATCGACGTGCACTCGGATCAACTGGGGCGGCGTGCACAGCGCGTCCTGGATCGGCCTGCCCAAGACCATCACCAGCCCGGTGTTCGGCACGCTGACCGGGCCGCACCTGCCCGCGTTCAAGATCACGTTCATCCTGCTCGTGATCCCGTCGGTGATCGCGCTGCTCGCGGAGAACTCAGGCCACGTCAAGGCCGTGTCCGAGATGACCGGCGATGACCTCGACCCTTACGTCGGCCGCGCGTTCATCGGCGACGGCGTCGGCACCGCTCTCGCCTCGCTGGTCGGCGGGTCGCCGACCACCACCTACGCGGAGAACATCGGCGTTATGGCCGCGACGAGGATCTACTCCACGCTGGCGTACTACATCGCTGCGGTGGTGGCGATCCTGTTCGGCTTCTGCCCCAAGTTCGGCGCTGTCGTGGCGGCGACGCCTGGCGGCGTGCTCGGCGGGATCACGCTCGTGCTCTACGGCATGATCGGCCTGCTCGGCGCGAAGATCTGGATCGAGAACCGGGTCAATTTCGCCGATCCAGTCAACTTGGTACCGCTGGCGGCCGGCATTATCGCCGGAATCGGTAACCTGACGATCAAGTTCACGAGCACGTTCTCGATCACGGGCATCGCAGCGGGAACACTGATCGTGATAATTGGCTTCCACGGCGTCAGGATCTTCAGGCGCGAGGGAATGAAGGAGGAGCCGGTCGCCGCCGGCCGCTCCTACGAGGGCGGGGCGGCGATCTCGACCGGCAATATCGAGACGCCGGAGGGCGAGGTGTCGCCGTTCCGCGAGGAGCCTCCGTTCCGCAAGAAGTCCAGCGACGCTGGACCCGATCCACGGGAGAACGACCAGCAGTGAAGCCGCCCCCGTTCGGCTACTCGAGGCCGGAGTCCGTCGGCGAAGCTGTCGCGGTGCTCGCGAGCCACGATCCGGACGGGAAGGTGCTCGCGGGCGGCCAGTCGCTGCTGCCGCTGCTCAACATGCGGCTGGCCACCCCCGGGCACCTGGTCGACATCAACAGGCTCAGCGAGCTCAGCTACGTCACGGTGGCCGGCGGCCACGTCCGTGATCGGGGCCCTGGCCAGGCACGCGCAGGTGCTGGCCGACCCGGCAGCCGGCCGCGCGCAGCCGCTGCTGAGCCAGGCACTCGGCCTGGTCGCGCACCCGGTCATCAGGAACCGGGGAACCACGGTCGGCAGCATCGTGCACGCCGACCCGTCCGGCGAGATGACCGCCGTGCTCGCGCTGCTCGGCGGGTCCGTGCTGCTGGTCAGCACCGGCGGCGAGCGCCTAGTTCGGCGCTGATGATTTCTTTCTCGGCCCGCTCGAATCCGACGTGCAGCCTGGCGAACTGGCGACCGAGGTGCGGGTTCCGGTGCTGCCGCCGCGGGCGGGCACGGCATTCGCCGAGGTCAGCAGGCGGCACGGGGACTACGCGGTGTGCGGAGTCGCCGCGCTACGTGGAGCTGGACGAGGCGGACGGGGTCAGCCGGGCGCGCGCGGCCTACCTGTCGGTCTCCGGCACGCCGCTGGTGCTCGACCTGACCGAGGCCGGCGGTGACCCTGCCGCGGCCGGGCGGCTGGCCGCGGACCGGGTCTCGCCGAGCGGCGACATTCACGCGACCGCCTCCTACCGCAGGCACCTGGCCGGGGTCCTCACCGAACGCGCCCTGACGGCCGCGATCGCGCACGCGAAGGGGCGCCGCGGTGACTGACGCGCCGAGCTGTTCGACGTCCGGCTGACCGTCAACGGAGTCGCGCGCGACGTGCGGGTGCCCAGCCGGCGGCTGCTGTCTGACTGCCTGCGCCACGACCTGCGGCTGACCGGCACGCACGTCGGCTGCGAGCACGGGGTCTGCGGCGCGTGCACGGTGCTGCGTCGACGGCGTGCCAGTCCGGTCCTGCCTGCTGCTCGCGGTCACCGCCGACGGCGCGCGGATCACGACGGTGGAGGGGCTGACCAGGCCCGACGGGACGCTGTCGCCGGTGCAGCAGGCGTTCGCCGACTGCCACGGCCTGCAGTGCGGGTTCTGCACGCCTGGGTTCCTCACGACGATCACCGCGGCGCTCGAGCAGAACCCCGAGCCGACCGAAGACGAGGCCCGGGAGATCATCGGCGGCAACCTGTGCCGCTGCACCGGCTACCAGAACATCGTCAAGGCCGTGCTGCGGGCGGCTGAGCTGCGCACTGCCGCCGCGCCGGGCGGAGACACCATGACCTCGATGTTCGGCGAGCCGATCGCCAGGCTCGAGGACGACCGCCTGCTCCGCGGCAACGGCGGCTACCTCGATGACCTCGGCCATGACGCGCTCGACGTGCGCGTTCGTGCGCAGCCCGCACGCGCACGCGAGGGTCGGCGAGATCGACGTCGGCGCCGCGCTCGACGTCGACGGGCGTCGTGGCGATCTACACCTACGAGGACCTGCCTGACCGGCTCGCCGAGCCGCTTCCGCTGCTGATCCCGCACCCCGCGCTGACGCACGGCAGGACCGGGTACCCGCTCGCGGCCGGCGAGGTGAACTACGTCGGCGAGCCGGTGGTGATGGTGGTCGCCGAGGACCGCTACCTTGCCGAGGACGCGGCCGAGCTGATCATGGTCGACTACGAGCCGCTGCCGCCGTGGTCGGCGTGGACGCGGCGAGGGCGGCCGAGCACCTGGTGCACGAGGACGTGCCGGGCAACGTCGCCGGTCACCTGGTGCAGTGCGAACGGGGACGCGGCGGCGGCGATCGCTGCGCGCCGAGCACGTGCTCGAGCTGGACCTGTACATCGAGCGGTCGGCGTCGACGCCGCTCGAGGGGCGGGGCGTGCTGGCCAGGTGGGACACCGAGTCGCGGCGGCTGCGGATCTGGACCTCGACGCAGACCTCGACCGGCGTCCGCGCGGCCGTGGCGGCCAAGCTGGACCTCGCGCTGGCCGACGTCGACGTGATCACGCCGGACGTCGGCGGCGGGTTCGGCGTCAAGATCATGCACCCGTGGCCTGAGGAGGTGCTGGTGCCGTGGGCCGCCAGGCTGCTCGGCAGGCCGGTCAAGTTCACCGAGGACCGCATCGAGCACTTCCTGGCCAGCGCGCACGAGCGCGGCCAGCGGCACCACGTCAGGGTCGGGTTCGACGCCGACGGCCGGGTGCTCGGCCTGGACGTGCGGTTCTGGCACGACAACGGCGCCTACATCCCGTACGGGCTGATCGTGCCCATCATCACCTCGACGCAGCTGCTCGGGCCGTACAAGCCCGGCGCCTACCGGGTCGAGTTCAGCTCGCTGTACACCAACACCGTGATCGTCACGCCGTACCGCGGCGCCGGCCGGCCGCAGGGCGCGTTCGTGATGGAGCGCACGATGGACGCGATCGCGGCGCGCTCGGGCTCGACCGGACGCTGGTGCGGGAGCGCAACTTCATCCAGCCCGACGAGATGCCGTACGACCACGGGCTGATCTTCCAGGACGGCCGGCCGCTGATCTACGACTCAGGCGACTACCCGGCCGCGCTGGCCAAGCTCAAGGCGCTGGTCGGCTGGGACGACTTCGAGTCGCGTGCGGGCGGCGGCGGCGCGGGCAGGGCAGGCGGCTCGGGATCGGGCTGGCCTGCTACGTCGAGGGCACCGGCGTCGGGCCGTACGAGGGCGCGCACGTCGTGGTCGAGACGTCGGGCAAGGTCAAGGTCGCGACCGGCCTGACCAGCCAGGGGCAGGGCCACCAGACCGTGTTCGCCCAGATCGTGGCCGACGAGCTCGGCGTGCCGATCGGCGACGTCGAGGTCGTGACCGGCGACACCCGGGCGTTCGGCTACGCGGTCGGCACGTTCGCGTCCCGGGCCGCGGTGATGAGCGGGTCGGCGATCGCGCTGGCCGCGCGGGCGGCCAGGGCCAAGGCGATCAGAGTGGCCGCGGCCGCGCTCGAGGCCTCGCCGGACGACCTGGAGATCGTCGGCGGCAAGGTCCAGATCAAGGGCGATCCCGGAGTCCGGGATCGCGCTCGGCACGGTCGCGGTGCTGTCGAACCCGCTGCGGTACGCGTTCGACGAGGCGGCCCAGGCGGCGACCCAGTTCGCCGGCGGCGACATCGAGCAAGCCGCCGGTCGCCGAGGGCGACGAGCCCGGGATCGAGGGCCGGGAGTTCTTCTCGCCGCGTGCGGTCGACGTTCGCGAACGGCATGCACGCGGTGATCGTGGAGACCGATCCGCAGACCGCCGAGATCAAGGTGCTGCGGTACTGCGTCGTGCACGACTGCGGCACGCTGATCAACCCGCGCATCGTCGAGGGCCAGATCCACGGCGGCGTCGCGCAGGGCGTCGGCGGCGCGCTGTACGAGCGGATGGCCTACGACGAGACCGGCCAGCTGCAGAACGCCTCGTTCATGGACTTCCTGATGCCCTACGTCAGCGAGGTTCCGCCGGCATCGAGATCGACCACCTGGAGACGCCGTCGCCGCTCAACCCGCTCGGCATCAAGGGCGCGGGCGAGGCCGGGGTGATCCCCAGCGCGGCGGTGTTCGCCGCGGCGATCGAGGACGCCGAGGGCATCCCGATCACCTCGATGCCGATCTCGCCGAGCGACCTGTTCGAGCTGCGCGCGGCGCGGGCGGCCGGCGGAGGGCGGCGGCGCGGCGCGCCTCGTGATAGCGGTGATCGCGCGCGATGAGCTCTTCGATCCTGGCGCGGTGAGCGGCGCCGAACACCGGCGGCATGTCGTTCAGCTGTCCCGCCAGCGCCAGCGCCGAGGTCGTGACGTGCACGCTCGGATGCCTGCACCGGCCGCGCCGCGAGCTTGGATGGGTGAGCAGGAGCACGCGCAGGATCGACACCGGTGCCGCCGCGGGTGCTGAAGGAACTGCTCGAGCAGGTCGGCAGGCTCGTTCAGCTGCACGCTCGGTGACCGTCCGCCACGGTCGCTGAGGCTGCCGCGGGCGACCAGGTTGCCGTACTTGTCGAACTTCTCGAAGCGCCAGGAGTCGCCGTCGCAGTGCACGGTCGCGTTGAGGTGCTTGCTCTCGATCGCGACCAGCCCGGGCGGCCCGAGCAGCAGGTGGTCGATCTCGCCGCGCCGGTTGCAGTAGCCGCGCATCAGCACCCAGTCGTCCCCGAGCACCCGGCCAAGCTCGCTGGCGACGTGCTGTTCGCCGGCCACGCCGGCGGCGAGCCTCTCTTCGGAGTCCGACGCGGGCGCGTGTTGCCTGGCCGTCCGGTGGCGGCGCTGGGGCGAGCCTGCCGTAGCTTCCTGACCGCGAGCGCTGCGCGCAGCCAGGTGATCCAGCGCCGTTGCGCCCGGGCACGGTCGCGCGCGTTCGTCGCGCGCCTGAGCAATAACTCGTGCCGCGCGAGCGCCTCGCCGAAGTCGGCCCCGGTCTGCTGCGTGCCGTCCGCCCGGCGCTGCCTGGCAATGCGCAAGGCGTCCGCCGGGTGATTGGAGAGTTCGATCGTCCGCACCGCGCCACCTTTCCGCAGCGTGAGCCTAATCCGACGGGACCGTCAACGTGGCAGTTCCGGCAACCACGGGCAGGCATGTGAGGCTATGGTCGGCCACAGCGGGAGGTTGCGATGAAAGTCAGCGGCGCGGCGGATGTGCACGCGTCCCCCGAGGCGGTCAGGGCGGCGCTGACCGACCCTGGCCTGCTCGTCGGCGCGGTGCCCGGCCTGGACCAGATCGACTTCGCTGATGACGGCGCTTGCCGGTTCACGCTCACCGCCTCGATCGCCGCGGTCAGCGGCAGCTATGCCGGCGAGGCGCGCGTCGTCGAACGGCCGGAGGCCGGCGTGCGCGTGCTCCGGGTGTCAGCCACGGGCGTCAAGGGAAAGGTCGGCGCCGACGTCACGGTCCGGCTGGCACCAGCCGGCGACGGCGCGACCGAGATCAGCTACATCGCCGACGCCGACGTCGACGGGGCGATCGCCGGGATCGGCCAGCGGATGCTTGCCAGCATCGTCAGGCGGCTGGCGACCGACGCGATAGCCGGGCTCGACGCGGCGCTCGCCGCGCCGGCCGAGGCGGCGCCCTCCGGCACTGACACTGGCCCCGCCGAGGCCGCGGCCGAGCCTAGGCAGCTGCGGCTGCGGCTGCCTGACGCCCTGGGGGACTCAGCCGGCGGCCGCGATCGAGCAGGCGCGGCGCGGGATCGGGCCGCACCGCGCAGCGGCTGCCCGCGATCGGCGGCCCGTCGACCGCGGGCAGGACCGGGCTGCTCGCCGGCGCCGCCGCGGCAGCGGCCGGGATCGCGATCGGCGTCATCGTCCGCAAGCGCCGCGGCCGGCGGTGATGGCAGCGCAGTCCTCGTTCGGCGGCGAGGCCGGTCAGGCCGGGCAGAACCATTGCGGCTGCGCGTCGGCATCGACACCGGCGGCACGTTCACCGACGTCGTCGCCTACGACGAGATCTCCGGCGAACTGGCGGTCACCAAGACCCCGACAACGCCCGCCGATCCATCGATCGGCTTCGTCGACGGCCTGGTCAAGGTGCTGGCTCAGCTGGGGACGGACGTATCTGCGGTCGCGGCGGTGAGCCACGGCACCACGATCGCGACCAACCAGTTGCTCGAGGGCAAGATCGGCCGGCTCGGCTTCATCACGACCGAAGGCTTTGAGTTCATGCTCGAGATCGCCCGCCAGTCGGTCCCCGACGGCTACGGGAACTCCTACTTCTGGGTCAAGCCGGACCGGATCGTCCCCGCCGACCTCGTCAGGACCGTGGGAGGCCGCTCGACCACACCGGCGCCGAACGGAGGCCCTTCGACGAGGACGGCGCGGCGGCCGTGGCGCGCTGGTTCCGCGATCGCGGGGTCAACACGCTCGGCGTCTGCTTCCTGCACTCCTACGCCAACCCCGACCATGAGCAGCGGATGGCAGCCGTGCTGGCCAGGGAGCACCCGGCCGCGGTCGTCTCGCTGTCATGCGAGGTGCTGCGCGAGTACCGCGAGTACGAGCGGTCGGTGACGACACTGCTGGACGCGGCCGTGAAGCCCAAGGTGGCGAGTTATCTCGGCGCGATCAGCGGCCGGCTCGGCTCACTGGCCGGGCGGCCGCTGCCGCTGCACGTGATGAAGTCCAACGGCGGCGTGCTCAGTGCCGCGGAGGTGACCAGGCTGCCGATTACCACGGTGCTGAGCGGACCGGCGGCCGGCGCGCTCGGAGCCGCCCTGATCGCGAAGCAAGCAGGCGTCACCAAGGTGCTCACGTGCGACGGCGGCGGCACGTCCACCGACGTGGCCGTCGTCACCGACGGAGAGCCGGCGCTGACCACCGAGGGCAAGGTCGGGGACTATCCGTCCATGATCCCGATGGTCGACGTGGTGACCGTGGGCGCGGGCGGGGGCTCGATCGCCTGGGTCTCGCCGGAAGGGGCGCTGAAGGTCGGGCCGCGCTCGGCCGGGGCCGACCCCGGGCCGATCTGCTACGGGCTGGGCGGCGAGGACGTCACCGTCACCGACGCGCACCTCGCGCTTGGCCGGATCCCGCCGCACCTTCTCGGCGGCGAGGTTCCGCTCGACCCCGACGCCGCCGGCGCCGGGCTGGCAAGGCTGGCCCGCGCGCTCGGCCTCGGCGAGCAGGACTGCGCCACCGGCATCCTCGAGGTGTCCGCCTTCAACCAGGCCAATGCCGTCCGCCAGATCACGGTCAAGCGCGGCCTCGACGTCCGCGACTTCACGCTCGTCACCTTCGGCGGGTCCGGCTCGCTGCTGCTCTGCCCGCTCATCGACATCCTCGGGATCGGCGAGGTGCTCGTGCCGCCGAACCCGGGCAACGTCTCGGCGTTCGGGCTGCTCACTGTTGACGTGCGGATCGACCAGGTGCGGACGGCAGTGCGGCGGCACGACGCGCTCGACGCCGCCGAGGTGCACGCGATCTTCGCCGACCTGGAGGCGCAGGCGCGCGAGGGCCTGGCGAGCCAGGGATTCGAGCCAGCCGCGCAGCGGCTGATCAGGACGGCAGACCTGCGCTACTTCGGGCAGGCGTTCGAGGTCAGGGTGCCGGTGCCGGACGTGGCCGCGGGCGCGAGGTTCGACGCGGCGCTGGCTGAGGCGGTCGCGTGCGCTTTCCACGACGCGCACCGGTCCCTGTATGGCTACGACTTCCGCGCGGACGCCCGCCAGCATGTGGAGTGGGTCAACCTGCGTGTCACCGGCGTCGGCCCGATCGCGAGGCCCGCGCTGCCTCGGCTCGAGACCGGTGACGGCGACCCGGCGCGGGCCAGGACAGGGAGCCGCCAGGTGTGCTTCGGCCGCGGCGCTGGCTTCGAGGCCGCGAGCATCTATGCCAGGCGTGCGCTGGCCGCTGGCGACGTGATCGCCGGTCCCGCGGTGATCGAGGAGTACGGGGCGACCGTGCCGCTGCATCCTGGATTCACCGCCGTCGTCGACCGGCAAGCCAACCTGCGGATCAGCCTGTCGCGCTGAGCGCCGGTGCTGCTGTGTCAGCCTTGTCGAGCCTGGCCGTCCAGATCAGCCAGCCGGGCAGCACGATCAGGCCGCCGCAGAACAGCAGGTCGTTGGTGAGGTCGCCGCCGCCAGCGCCGTAGGACCAGGCGATGACCAGCCCGAGGAGAGCGAGCAGGCCGGTGTAGCTGGCCCAGGCCCGCCGGCCCTGCCGCAGCGCGATCCAGGCGAGCGCGATCAGGCCTGCGGACAAGAGCACGTAGGCGGTCAGGTCGAATGCCTGGTCGACCATGTCGATCGTGAACGCGATCGAGTTGGTGGCCTGAATCGGGTTGCGGTGCGTGGCCATGAGCCCGACGGCCTGATGCCCGCCGAGGAAGATCACGGTGCCCACTCCGTAGGCCGTCGCGCCTGCGGTGATGGCCCGTGCCCCCGCCGCGGCGAGCGCGCCATCGGCGTCCAGGATCTGCCTGGCGAGCCACGCGACCGCGGCGAAGGCGGCGAAACCGGCGATCGCGATCGCGAGGTACAGCCGTTCCTGCACCAGCGTGCCCGCGAACCAGTGATAGTAGCCGCGCAGTGCCTGATCCGGCGGGACGGCCCGGCCCGCCTGTGGCGGCGCCGGCACGGTCACGTGCAGTACGGCGAGCGCGTACCACGCCGTCGCCACGGCGAAGGCCGCCGCTCCGAGGTATGCCGTCATTGCCGGGCGACGCGGTATGCCTGCCTCGGTCACTGGCGTAAGAGTCTGCGTAACCATTGTGTCCTCGCTTTCGCACGGGTGATCAGACCGTACGGAGCGCAGGTCAGCGGCGCATCGGGGCGAACGCCGGCTGCCCGCCATCAGGGCTAGCCCTGATGCGGCGGCCGTGCTTCAATGCCAGCATCTAGCGATGGCGTGCAGTGTCCTGATAGTCGACGATCACGCCGGGTTCCGTGCCCAGGCCAGGGAACTGCTCGCCGTCGCGGGTTACGACGTGGTCGGTGAGGCCGCGGACGGAGCATCCGGGATACGTGTGGCCAGGGATATGTCGCCCGACGTGGTGCTCCTCGACGTGCAGCTTCCCGATGTGACCGGGTTCGACGTGGTCAGGCAGATCGCCAGCAACCCCGGCGGCCGGCCGTCATATTGATCTCCAGCCGCGACGCCGCCGACTACGGCAGCCGGGTCGCCCGCTGCGGAGCCCGCGGGTTCATTACCAAGGCCGAGCTCAGCGCCGCGACGCTGGCCGCCGCGCTCGGCCAGGACAGGCCATGACGAGACGCCGGTGGGGCCTGCTGGTCCTCGGCATCGCGCTGGCGGGCTGGGCCATGGGCGGCGAGTGGCTCAGCATCCGCGCGCACGTCGATGAGAATCATCTCCTGGACGCGATCGGGGGCCTGTCCTTCCTGCTGGCCGGCCTCGTGGCACTCGACGGCCGGGGAATCTCATCGGCCCGCTGATGATCGTCTTCGGCTTCACCTGGTACCTGGGGAACTGGAGCAACCTGAACGTTCCGCTCTTTCCAGTCCTCGGGGTGATCGGCAGCCAGTTCGCTGGCGCGCCGATTCTCGCCCACATCGCGCTGGCGTACCCGAACGGCCGCCTGCAGACGAGGCTGGAGCGGGTGGTGCTGGGCCTGACGTACGCGGCCGCTGTGGGAGCCGGTGTCGTGGTGCTGCTTACCTATGCGCCGCGGGCGGCCGGCTGCACTGCGTGCGCGTGGGAGCCCGCGCTGTTCCCGAGCGCGAGCGCCGCCCCGATCCGTGCCGTGCTGCTGGCCAGCCAGCGCTCTGCCTTCGTGCTCGTGCCGCTCTTCCTCCTCGTCGTCTTGCTGCGCTGGCGCAGGGCCACATCTGCGGGGCGCAGGGACCTGGCCGTGCTGTGGATCGCGGCCTGCATGCTGGCACTGATCTACCTGATGGGAGCGTTCGCGTCGCAGGACACGAGCCAGCCTTTCGGTTACTTGCTGTGGGAGCTTCAGACGCTGCTCAACATCACGATCCCGATCTTGTTCTTGTGGGGCCTGCTCTCGACTCGCCTGGCCCGCAGCGCCGTGGGAGACCTGGTGATGGAGCTGGAGCGGCCGCTTGGCTCCGGGGAGCTGCGCGGTCTGCTCGCCCGCACGCTCGGTGATCCGACCCTCGGGCTGCTGTTCGCGCTCGACGGGCAGGACCGCTGGGTCGACGGTGACGGACGGCCTGGGTCGCTGCCGGAGCCTGCCGCGGGCCACCAGGCGCGGGCAGTCACCGTCGTGGAGCGCGACAGTACTCCGCTCGCCGCGCTGATCCACGACCCCGGGCTGGAGCCGGGGCTCGTCAAGGCCGTCGCGGCGGCGGCCGGGATCAGGCTGGAGAACGAGCGGCTCCAGGCCGACCTGCGGGCCCAGCTCGACGAGGTGCGCGCGTCGCGGCAGCGGATCGTCGAGGCCGGCGATCAGGAGCGCCGGCGGGTCGAGCGGAACCTGCACGACGGCGCCCAGCAACGGCTCGTAACGCTGGTGCTCTCGCTGGCGATGCTGCGCGACCGGGCCGCGGCGGACCCGGCGCTGGCCAAGTCGATCGATCAGACGACGGCGGAGCTCAGGCACGCGATCGCCGAGCTGCGCGAGCTGGCACGCGGCATCCACCCCGCGATCCTCACCGAGGAGGGCCTGCCGGCCGCCGTCGAGGCGCTCGCCGACCGGTCATCTGTGCCGGTGCGGGTGCGCGCGGACTTCGATGGCAGGCTGTCCGAGCCGGTCGAAACGGTCGCCTACTTCGTGGTCGCCGAGTCCATCGCGAACGTGATCAAGTACTCCGGTGCCTGCGCGGCGCGAATCGAGTTGTCCAGGTCGAACGGGAAGCTGCTGGTGGAGGTCGCCGACGACGGCGTCGGCGGCGCCGACGTGGCGAGCGGCTCGGGGCTGCGCGGGCTGGCCGACCGGGTGGCCGCGGTCCGCGGCACGTTCGGCGTGCAGAGCCCGCCGGGCGGCGGCACCCTGGTGCGAGCGGAGATCCCGTGTGATGGCTGGCTGACGTCTGCCGCGCCCTCGCCGGCCTTCGGGCCTGCGCCGGCGGCCGTGCGGGTCGTAGCTCGCGGACGACTCCGTGTTGTTCAGGGAAGGCCTGGGCAGGGTGCTTGCCGACCGCGGTTTCGACGTCGTCGCGCAGGTCGGCGACGCCGACGGCCTGCTGGCAGCCGTGGCGCGGGAGTCGCCAGACGTCGCGGTGACCGACGTCAGGATGCCGCCGACCAACACCAGCGAAGGCCTGCTGGCCGCGCAGCGTATCCGCGCCGAGCATCCCGCGGTCGGGGTGCTTGGTGCTGTCGCACTACGTCGAGACGAGGCAGGCGATCAGGCTGCTGAAGGACGCCCCGGCCAGGGTCGGTTACCTGCTGAAGGACAGCGTCTCCGATATCGACGGGTTCGCCGAGGCGGTCAGGCGGATCGCCGCTGGCGGGTCCGTCATCGACGCCGAGGTGGTCGCGCAACTCCTGCGCCGCCGCGACGACCAGGCGCTCGGCAAGCTCACCGCCCGGGAGCAGGACATCCTCGAGCTGATGGCGCAGGGCCGGTCCAACGCCGCGATCTGCGCGAAGCTCTACCTGTCACCGAAGACCGTCGAGACGCACGTCGGGTCCATCTTCGCCAAGCTCGGGCTGCTGCCCGCGGCCGACGACCACCGGCGCGTGCTCGCCGTGCTGACCTACCTGAGGGGCGCCTGATCGATCGGCAGCGTCGCCTCTGCCCGCCCGCGCCCGGTATACGCCCGAACGGGACGGGAACACCTGCGAATGAAGCCGGCGAACCTGGGCAGGGCAACCACGACGATCATCATGACGGGCGGGGTGTCCGCCCTCGGAGGAGTGCGGTAGTTGTGAACCCAGTGCCCGACATCATGCTGAACAACGGCCAGCCGATTCCCCAGCTTGGCTTCGGTGTCTTCCTGGTTAAGCCCGAGGAGACCGCCGACGCGGTGACGGCAGCCCTGGAAGTCGGCTACCGGCACATCGACACGGCCGAGATGTACGGCAACGAGCGCGAGGTCGGGCTAGCGATCGCCAAGTCGGGCCTGCCGCGCGCCGACGTGTTCGTGACCAGCAAGCTGAGCAACGCCAGCCACCGGCCAGACGACGCGCGGCGGGCCTTCGACCAGACACTGGAGGCACTCGGCTTCGACTACATCGACCTGTTCCTGATTCACTGGCCGCTGCCGATGAAGTACGGCGGCGACTTCGTCTCGACCTGGGAGACGCTCGCCGAGTTCTACCGCGAAGGCCGCGCCAGGTCGATAGGCGTCTCGAACTTCCAGGCCCACCACCTGCGGCGGCTGCACGCGCAGAGCGACATCCCGCCGGCGGTGAATCAGATCGAAGTCAATCCCTACCTGACGCAGGACAGCCTGCGGCTGTTCTGCGCCGAGCATCAGATCGCCGTCGAGGTGTGGTCGCCGCTTGCCCGCGGCGGCGAACTGCTGGCGGACCCCGAGGTCAGGCGGATCGCCACGGCGACCGGCAAGACGCCGGCCCAGGTGATCCTCCGCTGGCACATCGAGCGCGGCGACATCGTCTTCCCGAAGTCGGTGACGCCGGCCAGGATCAGGGAGAACTTCGGCCTGTTCGACTTCGAGCTGTCCGGCGAGGACGTCGCCGCGATCAGCGCGCTGAACCGGGACCAGCGGACCGGCCCCGACCCCGACACCTTCCCCGGCTGACGCCGCGCAGCCGCTCGGGGTCGTGGATCTGCGGGTCGAAGGAGCTGGTGTTCGTGGTCGGCTGTGCCTTTCGTTTACAGGCCGCCGAGCAGGTCGCGCAGCGCCTGGGTGTAGGCGCCGAGTGCCGCCCGGCCCTGGCGGGTCAGGGTCACCGTGGTTTTCTGGGTGGACCCGTTCCTGGTCTTCTGCTGCTGAGGTAGCCGGCTTGTTCGAGCTTGCGCAGCTGGATGATCAGGTTGCCGGGTGTCAGCTCGAGCATGTCCTGCAGGCGGGTGAAGGTGAGCGTGTCGCCGTCGGGCAGCGCGGCGACGTCGCGACGATCTTCACCGGGTAGGGACGTGGATCAGCGGGTCAAGTCCGTCGTTGTTCATGCCACCCCGTCATGCACGCGCTGCCAGGCGATGGCGGCGGCGCTGCCCAGGAGCACCACGCACAGGCCCACGGCTGCGACGGCCCACGCCCCGGCCGGTCCGGCGAACGCGCCCACGATGCCGATGACGACGATCACGAGGCCGGTAGCGACCTCGCGCCGGGCATGACTGGGGCGCGGAGGCCGCGTACGCGGCGGCGGCGCACGAGCCGAACCGGTGGCGCCGTCTGGCGACCTTGGCCGTGCCGCCCGCCAGCCTCGACCCGGTCTTGTTCAGCGACTATGAGCAGCTCAAACGGTTCTTCTATCTCTTCATGTTCCGTGACCCGACGGGGTTCGCCGACTCCGTTGTGGCTGCCGACCACATGGCATTCCTCGACCGCCTCTGGCAGGACTGGTCACCTGGATATGACGCAGCGCGAGACCTGGCCAGCGTGAAGGAATGCCTGCGCGAACCAGCGCACCTAGCTGCGGCGATCGGCTATTACCGCGCCGGAGGAGCCGCCGCCGACGGCGGCAGGTATGACGCCGAGGATCAAGCGGTCGGCCGCATGGCCCCGCAGCCCACCTTGTACCTGCACGGCGCCGCCGATGGGTGCATCTCGGCGGACCTGGCTCGAGGCGCGAAGGACTTGCTCGCTCCCGGGTCGCGGGTGGTCGTCATCGAGGACGCTGGCCACTTCCTGCACCTAGAGCGGCCTGACGAAATCGGCGAGCACATCCTCGGTTGGGTAAGCCTCGCTACCTAAATTTCCGGTCGCGAAATGGGAGACTTATAACCTTTTGCGGCGGCTCGACCACGATTAGTCTGGCCATGTTACGTTCCCGGTGGCTGGAGGTTCAATGGCATTGCGCCACCATGGCCGACGCCTTGCGTTCGGCGCTCTTTCGCTCGCGGTCATCGCCGTAACGCCCGCCCTGACGCGCATGCTGCCTCAAGCCCTGGCTGGCGCGTTGTCTATAGCCATCATTACGGCAGCACAGGCGCTTCTCGACCTTCTGGTCTGCGAGCGCCACGAGCACCGCGGAACGCGTGGGCAGTCGGCGGCCTGACCCTGAACGGCGCACCAGGTTCGGGGCGGCCGTTCGCCGTACGCTGGCGAGGCCGGCCGGTGGCATGCCAGCCCGCTGCCACACGGTCTCACCAGTTATCTCTTCGCCGTGAGCGCGGATTCGACCAGCGACGCGTGGACCGTCAGCGGCCAGGGCGGCTACGTGCTCCACTGGAACGGCTCGTCGTGGTCGGTAGCCAAAAAGTTTCCAGAGTCGGGGCTTGTTCGCGAGCTCACCGGAGTCACCGCGTTTGGGCCGTCGGACGTCTGGGTCTTCGGAGGCAGTGGCGCTTTCCCCGGGGTAGGGACCTGGCACCTGCGTGGCACGCGCTGGACCAAGATCACCGGCAACGGCGGCAATATCGCTTGGGCAAGCGCTCTGTCTCGCAGCGACATGTGGGCTGTCGGCGGCATCAACGCGGCGACGACGCGATCATGCACTTCTTCAATGGCAAATGGCTGCACGTGACCGGCAAAGCGCTGACGGGCTCGGAGTTCCACGGGATCGTCGCGTTGTCAAAGGGCAACGTCTGGGCCGCCGCGGGCTGCGATCGAACCCGCTGAGTTCGTATCTCGTGCACCGGACAAGCACAGGTGGGTGCGGGTCCACCTGCCCTGGGTGGTCGAACCGGACCGCCTGTCCTCCGATGGGCATGGCGGAATCTGGATTACGGCGGGCTCTGGCAAGAGATCCTGGCTGCTACACAGGTCGGCGTCGGGGCACTGGAGCAGGGTCGCCCTGCCGAGTGGCAGCGGCGTCGTCGGGCTCACGCTGATACCTGGCACTAGGTCGCTCTGGGCGCAGGCTCTATCGGACAGCAGTCCGGGTCCAAGGCAGCTATCTGGGCGTTCGGAGGCGTCAGGTAGCGTCAGGCTGCTTGAGAGGAGCTCCTGCACCTGGAATGCCAGCCGAGGTCGGCGAGCATATCCTCGGCTGGATCGCGTGATTCGGACAGAGTTCGGACAGAGTGAGGTGGCGAGTGGGCCGGACGCTAACCGGCGGCGAGGACGCCGACCCGGTCCTGCTCGAGATCATCGCGGGCAGCCTGGCCTCGATCGAGAAGGAAGTCGAGACCGCGATCGGCCGTACCGCCAGGTCGCCGATGATCAGGGACGCTCACGACTTCCGTGCCGGGATTCATGACCGGCTGCTCCGCAAGCTGACAGGGCGCTCTTACAGCTCGCTCGTGCACCCGATCGTGCGCGACTTTCCGGTCGAGACGATGCGGCCGGGCGACGTGTTCTTCCACAACGACGTGTACTCCTCCGAGGGCGGCATCGGCCACCTCCCAGACCTGTGCGTCACCGTGCCGGTATTCCTGGCTGGCGACGGCGACGGCGACGGCGACGGCGATCGGCGACGGCGAGGGCGCGGAGCCGCGCGTCGTCGCGTTCGTGCAGGCGTTCGGGCACCACGACGACATCGGCGGCGCGGTGCCTGGCTCGATGCCCAGCCGCGCTACCAGCGTCTTCGAGGAAGGCCTGATGGTCCCGCCGATCAGGCTGTGGGACCAGGGAGTTCCCAACCGGGCGGTCCTGACGATCATGACGCGCAACAGCAGAATGCCAGAATCACTCGCCGCCGACCTCGACGCCGAATGCGCTGCCTGCCTGATGGGCGCGCGCCGGCTGGGCGAGCTGTTCGAGCGCTACGGCGCCGGCGCCGTCGAGGCCTGCTTCGACGCGATTGTCGCGCGCACTACCGCGACGTTCCGCCGCGAGATCCTCGCGAAGATCCCGGTCGGTACCTGGTCCTGGGAGGACTACGCCGAACACGATGGCGTGGACCCGCCCAGGCTGCACACCCAGCGCATCACGCTGACCAGGACTCCGGACGACCCTGCTTGCCCCGGGGACGACCCCGGAAGCACCAGCCCGTCGAACGGCCCGAAGCTGATCCTCGACTTCCATGGCACGAGCCCTCAGGCCAAGGGGCCGATCAATCACTGCGGCAACTACGCCGACGGCAACTTCCTGGCCAAATGGCTGGCGCCGATCCTGAGAAACCTTGCCGACACGCCAGAACGGATGGCCGAGCTGGACGTCAACGAGGGCGTGGTCGACCTGATCGAGATGCGGTTCCCGCCACCCGGGACCCTGCTCACGCCGATCTTCCCCGCCCCAACGAACGCCCGCACATTCGTGATCCTGCGGTTGCTCGGCGTGCTAGCCGGGGTGCTCGCCAAGGCCGTCGGCGGGCGGATGCCGGCCGACCAGGAGACGATCAGGTACACCGGCGTCTACGGCACCGACGCCGCCGGTGAGCCGTACCTGATGCGCGAGGTACTCGGCGGCGGCTCCGGCGGACGGTACTACGCCGACGGCGAGGACACCATCCACGTCGTCCCGGACTCGCGGAACCTGCCAGCCGAGTTCTCCGAGGCCAGGTTCCCGTTCATCGTCGAGCGGCTCGGGCTGGCGGCCGACTCGGGCGGGCCGGGGCAGTTCCGCGGCGGCCTTGGCTACGAGAAGGTCATCAGGATGCTCACGGACGGCTACTTCATGTCGATCGCGGACCGTTCGATCCTGTCCTGCTGGGGGGTCAACGGCGGGAAGGCCGGACGTCCTTTCGAAGTGATGATCGACCCAGGCGGCCAGAAACAACGGCCCGCGGACGCGCTCGCCGACGGAGAGCCGGTGCCGGCCGGGACGCTGATGAGGATCAGGACCACGGGCGGGGGCGGCTGGGGAGATCCGCTGGACCGCGACGTGGCGCTGGTGGTCAGGGACGTCGCCTGGGGGAAGGTCACCAGGGCGGGAGCGACTGCCGACTACGGCGTGGTGATCGCCGGTCCGCAAGATGCGCCTGCGGCAGACATGGAGGCGAGCGTCCTGTTGCGAACCAAAATGCGTGCCGAACGGCCGGCCGAACAGCCATTCTTCGATCGCGGGCCGGGCTTCGCCAGGCTCGCGGGCGCCGCGACGGCCGATGTGGACTGGCTATGAGCGAGCAGGACGCGCCGCGCGGACCGCTGGCCGGGCTGGTCGTGGTCGACCTGTCGCGGGCGCTGGCAGGGCCGCACGCCGGCATGATGCTCGGCGACCTGGGCGCGAGGGTGATCAAGGTCGAGTCGCCGGACGGTGACGACAGCCGGGGCTGGGGACCGCCGTTCCTGCCGGGCAGCGACGGGCGCGAGCACGCGAGCTATTTCCTGTCGTGCAACCGGAACAAGGAGTCGATCGCGATCGACCTGAAGTCCGAGGCTGGCCGCGTCCTGCTCGGGCGCCTGGTCGCGCGGGCCGACGTGCTGATCGAGAACTTCCGTCCTGGCGTGCTCGACCGGCTTGGATTCAGCGTCCCGCGGCTGCACGAGATCAACCCTGGCCTGGTCATCTTGTCGATCACAGGTTTCGGGCATGACGGGCCGGAGGGCAGCCGGCCTGGTTATGACCAGATCGCCCAGGGGGAGGGCGGCCTCATGTCGGTGACCGGGCCCTCCAAGAACGAGCCGACCAGGGTCGGCCTGCCGGTCGGCGACATCCTGGCCGGCATGTACGGGGCGTTCGGCGTGCTCGCCGCCCTGCGGGAGCGGGGCGAGACCGGCAAGGGCCAGGTCGTCCGCACCAGCCTGCTCGCCGCGGTTGTGGGCGCCCACGCGTTCCAGGGCACCAGGTACACAGCGGCCGGAGAGGTGCCAGAACCGACGGGGAACTACCACCCGTCGATCTGCCCGTATGGCCTGTACCGGGCCGCTGACGGGTTCGTGCAGATCGCCGTCGGCAGTGACGCGCTGTGGCAGCGCATGGCGCCGGCTTTCGGGCTGGACAGGCCCGAGTGGGCGCTGAACCGGGAACGCGTGCGCGACCACGATGCTGTGAACGCGGCGGTTGACGCGGCGTTCTCCAGGCATTCGTCGTCGGACGTACTGGCCATGCTGGCCTCACTGGGAGTTCCCGCTGGCAAGGTTCGCGACTTCGGCGAGGTCTATACCTGGGAGCAGGCACTGTCGCAGGGGTTGCTGCTTGAGGTGGAGCACGCCGCGCTCGGCCGCGTCAAGCTGCCTGGACCGCCGCTGCGGTTCGAGACCGACGGGCGGGAGACCGGCCGGGCCGAGCACCTCGCGCCGCCGCTGCTTGACCAGCACGGCGATGCGATCAGGCGCTGGCTCGACGACGGGGCGGGCTAGGCGAAACCGGGACCAGGTGACTGGCCGCTTTGGCGGCCTCCTCGGCCACGAGTTCCTGGCTCATCCCGAACAGCACAGGATCTAGGTCGAGCTGGAACTGGCCGGCCGGAGTTTGCAGGTCGGTCACCAGGGCCTGCTTGCCGCGCCGGCCTTGGCCGGCGCGGGGACGACCATCGCGGTCGCGAGTTCCACGGCATCGGCGGAAACCCCGATGGCCGGTTCCCACAGCAGGCTGCCCGGCGTGAGCCGCAGAGCGCCGGCTAGCCAGTCGCCCTGGCCTGTTGCGATAACCCGGCGCAGCCGCGCCGGGACCGGCGGGCCGGCCGACGGCACCGGCCCGCCGGGTGTGCCTGGTGCTCCCAGCTGCGCGAGCATCTGAGCTGGCTGGATCCAGTCGCTAGCGGGATCCTGTTTGGGTTGTTTGCGCCGAAGTGCCACGAGAGAGATGGTGGCACAGCCTGCCCGTCTCGGTCACTAGGAGCGGTGCGAGGCTTCTCGACATCGCGCGATAGCGTTCGTCGCGTGCGAGTGCTGATTGCCCTAGGCGGCAACGCCATGACGAGCCCGGATGGCCGGGCACGGCCCGAGGACCAGCGGGCGGCCATCGCGCTCGCCATGGAGGAGGTCGCCGACATCGTGGCGTCCGGCGCCCAGGTGCTGCTGACCCACGGTAACGGCCCGCAGGTCGGGAACCTGCTGGTCAAGAACGAGATCGCGGCTCACGTGGTCCCTCCGGTGCCGCTGGACTGGTGCGGCGCTCAGACGCAGGGCACCATCGGTTTCCTGATCATGAACGCGCTGGAGTCGGCGCTGGCCAGGCGCGGGGTGACGGCGAGCCAGCCTGCTGTGCTGGTGTCCAGGACCCTGGTCAAGGCCGATGACCCGCACTTCGCCGAGCCAAGCAAGCCGATCGGCCGGTACCTGCCCGCCGCGGAGGCCGCGAACATGATCGATCACGGCCAGACCTGGAAGGACATGGGAGCGAAGGGCTGGCGGCGGGTTGTCGCCTCGCCCGAGCCGGTCGAATGCCTTGACGCCGACGCGGCCCACGTGCTGCTCGACGCGGGCTACACCGTGGTCTGCGCGGGCGGCGGCGGCATTCCGGTGGTGCGGAACGCTGCCGGTGCGCTCTGCGGCGTCGAGGCGGTGATTGACAAGGACCTGACAGCGGCGCTGCTCGGCCGCCAGCTCGGCGCCGACACATTGCTGATCGCCACGGACGTCAAGGCGGTGATGACCGGCTGGGGTACTGCGCAGGAGCGCCCGCTCGGGGCTGTGAGCGCGGCCGAGCTGAGGGAACTCGCTCGGCACGGTGAGTTTGGCAGCGGCAGCATGGGGCCGAAGGTCGAGGCGGCGTGCAGGTTCGCCGAGGGCGGCGGACGCGCGATCATCACGCACCTGACGGCGATCGACGAGGCGCTGGCCGGCCGGGCCGGTACCGAGGTGACCGAGAATGGTGCGCCAGACTGATGCACCTGGCGTGATCCGGCCATAAAGACGGCGGCGTAGCGAGACAGCGAGACCCGAGGAGTGAGCCGTGCCCGAGGCGATTGAGGTTCGCAAGGTTCCCCTGCACAGCGTGTCCGACGCGAGCGAGCTCGCCAGGCTGATCGACGACGGGGTCATCGAGGCCGACCGGGTCATCGCCGTGATCGGCAAGACAGAGGGCAATGGCGGCGTCAACGACTACACGAGGATCATCGCGGACCGTGCGTTCCGCGAGGTCCTGACCGCGAAGGGCAGCAGGAGCGCGGAAGATGTCAAGCAGGTCCCGATCGTGTGGTCGGGCGGCACCGACGGGGTGATCAGCCCGCACGCGACGGTATTCGCGACCGTGCCTGCCGATAAGGCCGTGAATACCGACGAGCCGCGGCTCACGATCGGCTTCGCGATGAGCGAGCGGCTATTGCCCGAGGACATTGGCCGGCGGGCGATGATCACCAAGGTCGCCGACGCGGTCACGGTAGCGATGGAGCGGGCGGGCATCACCGACCCGGCGGACGTCCACTACGTGCAGACAAAGACGCCGCTGCTGACGATCCACACGATCAGGGACGCGAAGGGCCGGGGCAAGACAGTCTGGACCGAGAACACGCATGAGTCGATGGACCTGTCCAACGGCTGCACCGCGCTCGGGATCGCGGTCGCGCTTGGCGAAATCGAGATGCCGTCAGACGCCGACGTGCTGCACGACCGCGACCTGTATTCCTCGGTCGCGTCGTGTTCGTCGGGCGTTGAACTCGACCAGGCCCAGGTGGTCGTCGCAGGCAACGCCCGAGGTGTTGGGGGCCGCTACCGGATCGGGCACTCGGTCATGCGCGACGCGCTGGACCAGGACGGCGATCTGGGCCGCCATCAAGGACGCCGGGTTGGAGCTTCCTGACCGGCCGCATCCGGCTGACCTGGACGGCCGTCTGGTGAACGTGTTCCTCAAATGCGAGGCCAGCCAGGACGGGCAGGTTCGGGACCGCAGGAACGCCATGCTCGACGACTCAGACGTGCACTGGCACCGGCAGATCAAGGCCTGCGTCGGCGGCGTCGCGGCGGCGGTGACTGGCGACCCTGCGGTGTTCGTCTCTGTGTCGGCAGCCCACCAGGGCCCGGACGGCGGCGGCCCGGTCGCCGCGATCGTCGACCTCGGCGGTTAGTCAGAGGCGGCCACGGCCGGCCCGCCTTGGGCATCAGCCTCTGGAGTGGTCGCCGCGTCGGCCGCTGCAGTGGTCACGGCTTCGGCGGCTGCCACAGGTTGGGCGGCGGCTACGGGTTCACCGGCGACGAGTCGGCCCGTATGGCGCATCGGCGCGATCGCTGAGAGGCCGCCGATCAGGAACAACAGCCCGCCGACGGCGAACACGGTGTCGTAAGGACCGAAGCTCAGCCCGCCGATAGCGAAATGAACGCCGCGTAGGACGGTGCTCGCCAGGGCGCCGGCCAGGATCATCGACACGATCTCCGCGAGCTGCATCAGCGGGCTGAGCACCGCGCTGACCCTGCCTAGCATGTTGGCTGGCGTCTCGCTGAGGATGAGCGGCCCTATGACGGCGTTCACGATGCCGGCCGCCACGCCGAGGCAGGCGGCGAAGCCGATCGCCGGACCCAGTGCAGTGGCGCGCGAGAAGCCGAGGAGCGCTAGCCCGCAGCCAATCAGCGAGAGCCAGAACAGCTGGCCGGGCCGAATTCGCCCCGCGATCACCGCCGCCAGCAGCGAGCCGACGATCGCGCCCGCTCCGACGCTGGCGGATAGGGTGCCGAGCCAGCTGGCCGGCGCGTGCAGGTTATGCGGGATGAAGAAGACGGCCAGCGAGTTTACCGCGCCATTGCCAAGCAGCGCGATCACGACTCCGATGGCCACGGTCACTAGGACTCGGCTCGCCGCGAAGAACCGGATTCCCTCCTTGAACTCGGCGGCGAATCCTGCGCTGGTTTCTCGCTCTTGCCCGGCTGGTTCGGGCGGCAGGCTGATGGCGTGTATGCACCAGAACGAGAATGCGAAGCTCGCCGCGTTAAGGATCAGCGCCCACTGCACGCCGAACGTGATCAGCAGGGGGGCGGCGATCGGCGGACCGATCACTTGAGCCGTGCTGAACGCGGCCGAGAGCTGAGCGCTTGCCCGCGGCTGTTCCTCGGACGGGACGATCGAGCCGATCACGGCCAATCTGGACGGGGTGAAGAACTCGGCGAAGCAGCTGCAGATCGCGAGAACGGTGTACAGAATGCCGAGCTCCAGGCCTATCGGAATGCGGTGCCGCAGCAGCGGCACGACCAGCAAGCTGGTGATCAATATGCACCGGGCCGCATCGGCAATGAGCATCGTCCGGCGCCGGTTCCAGCGGTCAACGAACACGCCGGCGAGCGGGCCGACGACGAGCACGGGGGCCGCTGTCGCGATGAGCGCGCCGCTCGCGGCAGCCGGCGCCCAGGTCTGGCCCTTAGCGATAATCGTGGCGATCCACAGCAGGACGGTCATCGTGAAGACCATGTCGCCTGTCGCCGAGACCGACTGGCCGAGCCAGAGCAGCCGCCAGTTCTTGTTGCGCCAGAGGCCCGACTGTGAATGTGCCCGCATGGCCGCCAATCCTCGCCGGACGGTCGCCGATTCTCTTTATTGTCGCAAAAATCGTATATCCGGCTGCGGATAGGTCGGCGGAAGCCGCCTGTTTCTGATAGACGGGACGGCATGAAGTGCAGAGCCGCGGTTGCAGCGCTCGGAGCGCTGCTCGTCTCCGGTGGACTGGCTGGGTGCGCCGGAGGCATGCCACGCACGTCGGCGAACGTGACTGTCTGCACGACGCTGGCGCGGGTGCTCGAGAGCAAGACCGACATACACCTGCTGGCCGGGCTGGCCTTCGAGTCGAACGCGCCAGTGTCGGATCAGCTTCGCCATGACATCGCCGGTTACGTGGCGCTGGCCGCCCATGGCGACAGCCGTATGCGTCACGCCGCGGCGAGGGCCGAGATCGACTGCGCCTCCATCGACGCGCCCGTGGCGCCGGGATTCGGCTGACCTCGCGACCAGCGCCTGGATGTCGCGCCAAGCGGTGTGGATGGGGCATCCATCACCTGAATCCGGTATCGATGTCCCTTCCATGCACGGCCAGCGATGGTTGCCCACGGTCGAGATCGCCTCGGGCGATCAGGCCGGCGGGTGCGTCCCGTTAAGCGTGCAGGGTCATAAAGGTGTTGAACGGGCTTTCTGCGTAGTCGCCGAATGGCCCGCAGGGGACGAAACCCGCGCTGGCGTACAGCGCGCGGGCTGGCGCGAAGGCCGGGATCGCGCCGGTCTCCAGGCTGATCTGGGTGCAGCCGCGCTCGCGGGCGACGCCGATGAGATGGCCGAGCATCGCGCGGCCGACGCCGCGACCTCTTGCTGCCCGCGCCGTGTGCATCGACTTGATCTCGGCGTGGCCGGACTCGAGTTGCTTCAGCGCGCCAACGGCCAGCAGTTCAGCGCCTTCGCGGTAGCTGAAGAACGCGACTGCCGGGTCAAGCAGCCCGTCGATGGTGAGGGCGTGCACGTGCTCGGCTCCGGAGTGGGAGTGCGCGAACGCGAGGTGCCGGGCGAGCAACTCGCTGACGTCGGCGGCGCGCGGGTCGTCAGCGGCGATGCGGCCCGGCAGGCCGGGGTCGGGCATGGCGGTCATGGCGCGGCGCCCGTGTACGCGGCGGTGCACCGGCCGGCGGCCTCCTGCGCGGCATCCTCGTCGGTACCAGCCTCGACGCTGGCCTCGCGCCAGCGGTCGCTGCTGAGCGTCATGAACAGCTTGCCGTCGTCTGATGCCGGCCATGCGGCGGCCCGCTGCGGGTCTACGGCCGCACCACCTTCCGACAAGTGCGTGGCCATCCCCATCAACGCCATGTCCCAGCCGATGCCCACGGCACCAGGCCCGAACTGGGCCCAGCGCTCGTCGTCGACGTGTGCGACGTGCTCGAGTTGAAGTCTGGTCGAGCCGTCCGCCTCCGGACTCAGCGTGACCTCGATCCAGCTGATCTCGCCGCCGAACTCCCACGTCGCGGCGAAACTCTTCGGCCGGTCGCACCGCTCGATCGTGCCGCTGGCGTTGCCCTCGACCTGGAAGCGGCCGCCCACGGTCAGGTCGCCGGATACCGGCAGGAACCAGCGCGAGATCCGCTCGGCGTCCGTGCACGCGTCCCACAGGTCATTGGCCGTCGTCGCATAGCTCTGGCTGATCGTCAGCACTCGTGCGACACCCGCCTCGAGAATGCGGGTCCCGACCTGCCGCCGGACCGCGCTGATCTGGTGGGTGACTTCGATCATGACTTTCCTCCGTTGCTGTCGTCTGACTGACCGGCAAGCCGCTGCTTGCGCTTGCCGCGGGCGACCTCGGTGGCGAGCGCGTCCAGGTGCGGTGTCCAGGTGCGGCGGAACCGATCCAGCCACGCATCGACATCGCGAAGCGCACCAGAGCTGACCGCGTACATGCGCCTGGTCCCGTCCGGCCTGACCGTCGCGAATCCGGCTTCGCGGAGCACGCGCAGGTGCTGCGAGACGGCGGGCTGGGAGATGCCGAACTCCTGCTGGATGGCAGTGCTGAGCGCCCCTGAGCTGCGCTCGCCATCGGCGATCAGCTCGAGTATCCGGCGGCGCACCTGGTCCCCCAGTACCTCGAACGCATGCACGTTGGCCACTGTATCAGTCCGAACTTATATAAGCGAGAAGTTCTTATATGTGATTCTCGGCCGACGTTGGCGGCGACGCACGGATGGCCTGCGGCATCATGAGCGGATGCCGCTGTTCGCGTTCGAGGGTCAGTCGCCCGCCGTCAGCCCGCAGGCCTGGATCGCTCCCACGGCCACGCTGGTCGGCGATGTGCGGGTCGAGGCGCTGGCGTCGGTCTGGTACGGGGCGGTGCTGCGGGCCGACTTCGGCCCGATCATCGTGCGAGCCGGAGCGAACGTTCAGGACGGTTCGATCCTGCACGGTGGAGCCGATCCGGTCACCGAGATCGGCCCTGGGGCGACGATCGGCCACTTGTGCGTGGTGCATTCGGCGCTGATCGGCGAGGAGGCACTGGTGGGCAACGGCGCCACCGTGCTGGATGGCGCGGTGATCGGGACGCGCGCCCTGGTGGCGGCGGGCTGCACCGTGCCGCCAGGGATGACGGTTCCCGATGGCATGCTGGCGGTCGGCGTCCCGGCCAGGGTCGTCGGGGAGGTGACGGGCTCCGCGCTGCGGTGGGTGCAGACCAACCCTGAGACCTACCGAGTGTTGGCCAGGCGCCACGCTGCGGGTGTCATTCCGGCCGATAGTGGCCCAGCAGGCGCTGGCTTAGGCGAAGCTAAACGCGGCGATAGTGCGGTAGACGCTCACACGGCCAACGGCCCGGCGTAAGGTCGGTGCCGTGTCCAACCGGGAACTGGTGGTTCTCGGCACTGCGAGCCAAGTTCCTACTCGCCGCCGTAACCACAACGGCTACTTCCTCCGGTGGGACGGCGAGGGCCTGCTGTTCGATCCTGGCGAGGGAACGCAGCGCCAGATGCAGTTCGCCGGCGTGACGGCCAGTCATATCAGCCGGATCTGCATCACTCACTTCCACGGAGACCACTGCCTGGGGTTGCCTGGTGTGCTGCAGCGGATGTCACTCGACGAGGTCGCGCACGAGGTCGAGCTTTGTTATCCGGCGTCCGGCCGAGAGGTCGTCAGCCACTTGCGGCACGCGGCGATCTACCGGGATTCCGTCCGCCTCCTCGAGCGTCCAGTAACCGTGGACGGGCCTGTCGTCACGGACAGGCCTGCCGGAGCGATAGGGCTGGCAGGCATTGATTCGCCGGCCGACTGGCCGCTGGGGGACGGCGGCGAGGGTCTCGGGGCCGAAGCCGGGGGTCTCCGGCGTGCGGATGGGCGTGTGGCGGATTTCCGGCTTGAAGCCAGGCAGCTCTTGCACACCGTGCCGACGATCGGATACGCGCTGATCGAGGCCGATGGCCGGCGAATGCTTCCTGACAAGCTCGCGGCCGCCGGCATAGCCGGACGGGATACCGGCCGGCTCCAGCGTGAGGGCCGCTTGATCGTGTCAGGCAGGTCGGTGACGTTGGAGCAGGTGAGCGAGCCGAGAGCCGGTCAGCGGTTCGCGTTCATCATGGACACCAGCCTCTGCGATGCCGCATTCGCGCTCGCCGAGAACGCGGACATGGTCGTCTGCGAGTGCACGTTCGCAAATGCCGATGCGGCGCTCGCCCGCGAGCACGGGCACCTGACGGCGGGCGAGGCGGGGCGGATCGCGGCGGAGTCAGGGGCGCGGTCGCTCGTGCTTACCCACTTCTCGCAGCGTTACGACGAAGAGGCGACAGAGCGCCTGGGCGCCGAAGCTGGCGCGGCTTTCGGCGGCGAGATCGTCCTGGCGAGCGACTTCGACAGGATCGCTATCCCGCGGCGACGTGAGTCGACGCCCTGGACCGAACACCGCGCCCCCTGAGGGGCTCCTCCGGAGTCGCGCTGAGAACCGCGTTGGCGACCGCAACGTGGGCGCATCGCTGCCGTTCTAACGAGCAGCTTTGCGCCCACGTCGCCGCGGAGATGGCGGGCTGGTCAGGTGTCTTGGTCGGCCTCTTTTAGGTTGACGTGGTAGGCGTCCGGCGGCCACGGGCGGTAAACCGTCCGAGCGGGCGCGAAGGCCGGCTGGCTGTAGTTGAATGCCTTGCCGAACGCGTAGGCGTGGGCGTCGTTCACGGCGAGCGGATTCAGGCCGAACGTGTGCTCGGTAAAGGCAAGGATTCCCGCGAATGTCGTCGCGTTCGTGTCCGTGAAGCCCTTCCTTGCGAACGGGCTGACGATCACCAGCGGAGTGCGCGGTCCCTGCGCCGTTCCATCGGGGTTCAGCCCAGGCTGCACCTGATCGTAGAAGCAGCCGCAATCGTCCCAGGTGATGAACAGGGCGGTCGATCGCCATTCCGGTCCGTGCATGACCGCCGATGCGATCTGGCCCACCCAGTCGTCTCCGGCCGTCATCGAGAAGCCGTTGTGCTCGCTGAGCGCGGCGTCCTTGCCGCCCGGCGTGACGATCGCGAAGTTGGGCAGGTGACCTGATCGCGCGTTCTTGATGAAGGCCGTACTGGGAAGGTTGTTCGTCTTCTGGTGGGTGTACAAACACTCCGCGAATGACGGACAGATGTCCCAGCCATAACCTTTCGAGGTGGGCGCGCCGTTGGTCGGAGGGGTCGGCTGGCCGTAGATCCGCCAGGACAGGCCAGCGGCCTGCAGGCGGTCCAGGATGGTTGGCGCGTGCTTGACCGGCGTGGGCCTGAACGCGCCGCCGTTGGGCAGGCCGAGGGAGAAGTCCGGCACGCAGCTGGGAACCAGACTGACGGTGCCACCGGGTGAGGTCCACGGGGTTATGCGATTGGAGTCGCAGCCCCAGCCCTTGCCAGCCTTGACGCCAGGGGCAGGGTTGGGGTTGTCGCCCTTAAAACCGTCTAGCGAGCCCATCACGGCATACAGGTGACCGCCCCATGACGGACTATCGGCCATCGAGAAGGTCCGGTCGCTGATGGCGAACCGGGTCGCCAGACCAACCAGGTTGGGCACCTGAGCCGGCTTGTATCCGCTGATGCAGGCGTAGTGCTTGCTCGCGGTGCAGCCCTGAATCTTCTGCCAGCCGTCCATCTTGCCGCTGTCGATGGCCACCTGCTGCGAGCCAACGCTGTGCGACACGTTAGGCACGATGTCCGGTGTCACGCCGGGCTTGACCACCGTGTTGTCCGACAGCCTGACCGTGGCCGGCATGCCGCCGTCCGGGCAGCGGTTGTGGTGCTGGTCGCACCAGTACCCCAGGAGATTGTCGAACGAGTGGTTCTCGAGATAGAGCACGACAATATGCCGCACCGGAGATCGCTGAGCGCTGGCGTGAACGGCCAGCGGCCTGGCGCCAACGTGAGCTGCCAGCGGCTGAGCGCTTGCCGTGCTGGCCATGGCGAGGGCCGCCAGGCCGGCCGCAGTCGTCGCCACCAACGGAATGACTCGCCTCATGCGGCCAGTGTCATGGCTTGCCGGGAAGCCGGTTGATGATCCCGGTCAGATCCCAGGAAACTCTCACCGGACTCCCAGGGCCGGCCACCGCGCACAGACAGACGCCGGCCGAGAGCATGCGTGACCCGCATGCTCTCGGGGCTCGCCTGGCGCCTAGATCTCGCCGGCGAGCTCGGACGCCCAGACGACGACCTTGGTGCGGTCACCTCGGAACAGGTCGCGGGCGAACTCGAGCGGCAGGCCCGAGCGGGTGTATGCCGTGCGCTCGACCAGCATCAGCGGCGCTCCCTCGGCGACGCCGAGCGCCTCGGCCTCGCGCACGCCGGCCAATACCGGCTCCAGGCTTTCCTTCGCGCGATGCGGCCGCTGGCCGTACTTCTGCTCGATCAGCTCGTAGAGCGACCCATCTAGCCGGTAGCCGAGGAGGCCAGGGCAGTGTTCGGCGGGGAAGAGCGAGTGCTCGATCAGGATGGGCTGGCCGCCCGCGAGGCGCAACCGCCGCACCTCGTAGACGGGTGCGCCCACGCTGATCTCCAGCGCCGCGGACGCCGCCGGGCTGGCTTTGATCTCGGTCGCAGCGAGCACCCGCGCGCCAGCGACCAGGCCATGCCGGCGGAGCTGCTCGGAGAAGCCGGCCATCACCGTGAGGTCCTGCTCGACCTTCGGCTCGGCCACGAATGTTCCGCCGCTGCGGCCTACGGCCCTGATCACGAGCCCGCGCTGGGCGAGTTCGGCCAGCGCGTGCCGCAGGGTCATCCGGCTGACGCCCAGCCACGCCGCGAGGTCCTGTTCGGTTGGGAGGCGGTCGCCGGGCGCCAGGCGGCCAGTCGCGATCGCGTCGGCGAGCCAGTCCTCGATCTGGCCATGGACGGTGACGCCCGGGCCGCGGACCAGCTTGGGCGGCTTGCGGCCGGGCAGCCGCGGATGCCACATCCCGCCGGTGCGGACGCCGCCCGAGTACGAACGCGAAGTGCCATCGGGTGTCACATCGCGCTGCATGGTCAGCGGCGGTTCGGCGGTGTCGGAGTCGCCACGCCGCGGCATAGGCGGCCGAATCTCTGCTGGCGGCGGCTGAGAGACGATGGATCGCGATTCCGGTGGCAGCCCGCCGGCATCGACGCCCTCCGGGTCCACGGTCGCGAGGATGTGCCGGACGGCTGCCGGTCGCCCCCGGCCAGCCTCGATCGGGTCACGGTCAGACCGCTCGAGGTCGGAACGCTCCAGATCCGGTACTGGCTCCATTGCCATCGGATGTCCTCCCGCTACGCAGAAAACATCGCCGTCACGCTATCGCCTGCAGGCCAGCGGTTAGACCACACCCAGCGAGATTTCAGTGACAAGCCAGTCATCGTGCAGCCGGGCCCGGCCGCCACGAACGTCGGCGGCCGGACCCGGCAGGTTGTCGCTACCTCACACCGCAAGCGGTGCGTCGTCCCCTTCCGGCGCCACCACGGGCGGCAGCTGCTTGTTTCTGGCGACAGCCAGGTAGTAGAGGGCGCCGAGCAGGACGATGAACACGAACACCGTCCAGAGGATCGGGATGCCGTTCAGGAAGCCCAGGTGCAGGACGCCGCTCTGGTCCGGAGTCGGGTTGCTGGCCCCTCGCGGCCAGGCGAAGTTGACCAGCATGGCACCGCCATACAGGAGGCCGACCACATTGACGACAAGACCCCACCTGCCGAGCTTGAACGGCGCCTCGGTCTTAGGCCAGCCCTTCAGCCGCGCCCGCAGGATCGCGAGGTTGCCGAGGAAGTAGCTGAAGTAGATCATCCCGGTCGCCGCGATCGCGATGATTCCGGCCCCGGAGAACTGGATGAACGGGATAGCGGCGATCAGGGCCACCGCGATGCAGGACCAGACCGGCGTGTGCAGCTTGGGCGAGACCTGCGACAAAGGCTTGGAGAACGGAAGCTGGTTGTCGCGCGACATGCCGAAGCACAGCCGGATCGTCGAAGCCATGATCGACAGGCAGCACACGAAGATCGCGGCCGACACCACGGCCAGGTATAGCGTCGCGAACGGCGTGGAGAAGTTGGCCTCGATGATGTTCGCCGGGCCGAACGACCCGCTGATCGCCGCGTGCAGATTCGGGATCGCCATCAGGGTGCCGAGAAGGAATACGCCGCCGATCACGAACGCGCCGATGACGGAGGCGAGCACGGCCTTCGGCGCCGCCCGCCTCGGGTCCTTGGTCTCCTCGGACAGCGTGGAGGCGGTGTCGAAGCCGTAGATCACGAACAGGCTCATGAACGCCGCGACCAGGAAGGTGCTGCCGCTCACGTGCAGGCCGCCGCTGTTGGTCACCACGCTGAAGCCCTGGTGGTTGTGGAACGCCATCAGGATCAGCGCGAACACGAACATGCCGAGGATCTCGAACAGCACGCCGGTGTTGTTGATGATCGCGACCAGGCGCACGCCGTAGATGTTCAGCACGGTGATCACGACGAGCGTGATCAGCGCGATCACGAGCTCGGTGTCCACGGTCAGCTTCAGGCTGTTCCAGCCCAGGCCTTCCAGCGTGGGAATCAGCGCCAGCGGCAGGGTGGCCACCACGGAGGTCACGGTCAGGATGCCGGCGAACAGGTAGACCCAGCCGTTGAACCACGCATAGGTGCGCCTGGCCAGGTACTTGGTCCACTGGAACACCGATCCGGCAATCGGGTAATGGCTGGTCACCTCGGCGAAGTTCAGCGCGATGATGAACTGCCCGGCAGCCACGAGCGGCCAGCTCCAGATGAACACGCCGCCTATCGTCGTCAGGCCGAGGAAGAACAGCGCGAAGATGCCGGTGGACGGCGAGATGTAGCTGAACGCGACCGCGAAGGAACTGAAGGTTCCGAGCGAGCGCCTGAGTTGCTGCGTGTACCCGAACTTAGCCAGGTCAGCGCTGTCGCGCTCGCCGCCTGCTTGCTCAGTGGTTGCGCTCATCAGGGGTTCCTCCAGCCAGACGGGGCGCAAGGGGCGCGTGGGGCGCAGTTTGAGGCGCTAGCGTAGGGGCCGCGACGCTAAGTGTCCATACCCTTTGCCGCGCGCCGCCGCGGATTTCGGTGCGGCCGTCCTCTCGGGAATCCGCAGCGAAACGGCCGGCCGCGCGATCTTTCCGAAAAGTTCTGCAAGATGGATCTAGACCTTTTAACGTCAACTACCTACGCTTCGCACCATCCACCACATGGAGTGAGCTTGGAAACAAGCGCCGCCGACGACCTCGACGTGATCTTCGACCAGGTTCCGAGCCTGGCCGGCCGATCACGCACGGTTACCGAACTGCCCGGCGGGCTGACAAACAGAAACTTCAAGATCGCCACGGATAACGGGACGTTCGTGGCCAGGGTCGCCGGAGGAGGCAGTGAGCTCCTGGCTATTGACCGGGGCAACGAGTACCGCAACTCGGTACGCGCCGCCGCGGCTGGCGTCGGCGCGCCCGTGGTCGAATACCAGCCGTCGCTGAATGTGCTTGTGCTGGGCTTTCTCGAGGGCACGACGCTGACAAATTCCGACGTCGCCGAGTCCGACAGGCTGATCAGGATCGCACGGGCGTGCCGCCAGCTGCACGCCGCAGATCGGTTCGACGGCGACTTCGACATGTTCGATATCCAGCGCCGGTACCGCGCGGTTGTGGCCGAGCGCGGCATCAGAATCCCGGCAGGCTACGACGACCTGATGGATAAGTTCGACGCCATGGCCAGGGCGATCGCCGTCCGTGATGAGGGCACCGTGCCGTGCAATAACGATCTGCTCGCCGCCAACTTCATCGATGACGGAGACAAGATCTGGCTGATTGACTACGAGTATTCGGGCAACAACGACGCCTGCTTTGAGCTGGGCAACATCTGGGGTGAATGCCAGCTGACCGATGAGGCGCTGGCAGCCCTCATCGCCGAGTACTACGGCCGCCCGTTGCGGAACAAGATCGCCAGGGCGATGCTGCTCGGCCTGGCAGGAAAGTACGGCTGGACGCTGTGGGGGGCGATCCAGGCCGCGGTGAGCCCTATCGATTTCGACTTCTGGTCTTGGGCGATGGAAAGGTACGAGGGCGTCTCGGCGGGGTTTGCCTCGGCCGGGTTTGGCCAGCTGCTGGAGGACGTGCAACGAACTGACTGACAAACGCCGTCCAAGGACTGACAGCCCGAGAGGACAGGATGACCGAGACGACGGATTGCTCATGACAGAGCGTGGTCCGGGGGACAGAAGCCCAGGCCGGGCAGCGCGGGAGGACCCCCTCGCGGGGGGTTCCGAGGGATTGTTCCCCCGGGACAGCACAACACCCGCGCTGCCCGGCCGGGCGCACGTAGTGATCATCGGCGGCGGCGTGATCGGTACCAGCGTGGCGTATCACCTCACGCTGCGCGGCGTGACCGACGTCCTGCTGCTTGAGCAGGGCCAGCTGTCGTGCGGCACCACCTGGCACGCGGCCGGCCTCGTCGGCCAGCTGCGGGCGTCGGAGAGCGGCACCAGGCTCGTCCAGTACTCCACCCAGCTTTATGACCGGCTTGAGGAGGAGACCGGCCTCGCTACCGGCTTCCGGCGGTGCGGCGGCGTTACCGTCGCCAGGACGAGCGACCGGATGACGGCGCTGCGCCGCACCGCCGCCACGGCCGAGGCGTTCGGGCTGGACTGCGAGCTGATCTCCCCCGCCCGTGCGGCCGAGATGTACCCGATCATGGAGGTCTCCGACCTGGTCGGCGCGATCTGGTTGCCCGGCGACGGGCGGGCCAACCCGACGGACCTGACCGCCGCACTCGCCAGGGGCGCGAGGATGCGCGGAGCGGCCATCAACGAGCGCACCAGGGTCACGGGAATCGCCGTCTCGCACGGCTCGCGCACAGGGCCGGCCGTCACGGGCGTGCGGACCGAACAGGGTGATATCGAGGCCGACATCGTGATCAACTGTGCCGGCCAGTGGGCCAAGCAGATCGGCGCGATGTGCGGGGTGACCGTCCCGCTGCACTCGGCCGAGCACTTCTACGTCGTCACCGACCAGATCTCCGGCGTGCACAGAGACCTGCCCGTGCTCCGCGACCCGGACGGCTACACCTACATCAAGGAGGAGGTCGGCGGGCTGCTCGTCGGCGGTTTCGAACCCGAGGCTAAGCCGTGGGTCGCCCCGGACAAGCTGCCCTACCCGTTCGAGTTCCAGCTCCTCGGCGAGGACTGGGAGCACTTCGCGATCCTGATGGACAGCGCGATCGAGCGGATTCCCGTGCTTGCCAGCACCGGGATGAAGAAGCTGTACAACGGGCCTGAGAGCTTCACCCCGGACAACCAGTTCATCCTCGGCGAAGCTCCGGGCCTGCGGAACTTCTATGTCGCCGCGGGATTCAACTCCGTCGGCATCGCCTCGGCCGGCGGAGCGGGCAAGGCGCTGGCGGACTGGATCGTCGACGGGGATCCCGGCATCGACCTGACCGTCGTCGATATCAGGCGGTTCGCCGGCTTCAACGCCAACAACTCCTGGCTGCGGGACCGGGTCGGCGAGGTGCTCGGGCTGCACTATGCGCAGCCTTGGCCAAACCGTGAGCTCGTGACCGCACGGCCGTTCCGGCGCTCGCCCGCCTATCACCTGCTCCGTGACGCAGGCGCGTGCTTCGGCTCCAAGATGGGGTGGGAGCGGGCCAACGTCTTCGCACCCGCCGGACAACCGCCAGTCATCGAGTACTCCTGGGCCAAGCCGACCTGGCTGCCGTGGTCGGCCGCCGAGCATCGCGCGACCCGCGAGGCCGTTGCCGTATTCGATCAGACCTCGTTCTCCAAGTACCTGCTGACCGGACCGGAGGCACTGACGGCACTGCAATGGCTGTGCACCGCCGACATCGACGTGCCGCCGGGCAGGACCGTCTACACGGGCATGCTGAATGCGGGCGGGCGATACGAGGCCGACATCACGGTCACGAGGCTGGACAGCGACGAATTCCTCATCTTCAGTAGCGCGGCATCCACAGAGCGAGACCTCGACCACATCAGGCGGAGCCTTCCGCCGGTCGGCGCGACTGTCGTCGACGTCACATCGGCATACGCCGTCTACGGCGTGATGGGCCCGCGATCGCGAGCCCTGCTGTCCAGGCTGACCCGCGCCGATCTGAGCAACGAAACGTTTAGCTTCGCGCAGAGCAGGCAGATCGACCTGGGTTACGCGACAGTGCGCGCGACGAGGCTGACCTACGTGGGCGAGCTTGGGTGGGAGCTATGTTGCCCCGCAGAATTCGCCGTAGGAGTGTATGAGGACCTGATGGCGGCGGGCGCTGACCTCGGCGTGGTCGACGGCGGGTACTACGCGATCGAGTCGCTGCGGCTGGAGAAGGGCTACCGCGCGTTCGGCCGCGAGCTGACACCGGACTACAACCCGGTCGAGGCGGGACTGCTCTTTACCTGCAAGCTCAAGACGGACCTCGGATTCCTCGGCCGCGACGCCGTCGAGAAGGCCAGGGCAGCAGGGCCGAGGCAGCGGCTGGTCTCGGTCGTCCTCGATGAACCCGAGATCATGATGTGGGGCGGGGAGTTGCTTGCTGCGGGACGGTGTCGCGGCCGGGCTCGTGACGTCGGCCGCATGGGGTGCGACGCTGGGGGCGTCGGTAGGCATGGCCTACGTGCGGTCCTCCTCTGGCGACGTTGTTACGCGGCGATTACATACGCTCGGGTCATTACCAGGTCAACGTCGGCGGCCAGGTGTGCGACGCGCGAGTGTCACTGCGGCCGCTGTATGACCCGGACGGGGAGAAGGTGCACAGGTGAACCAGCCAGCCGAGCTGGGTGCTGCTGCCACCGCGCCGCCAGGCACGATGGCGATCAGCGTGTTCGACCTGTTCAAGATCGGGATCGGGCCGTCGAGCTCGCACACCGTCGGCCCGATGCGGGCAGCGGCGATGTTCGTGGCGTCGCTGGAATCGGCCGGGATGCTCGGCAAAGTGACGTCGGTACGGGCCGAGCTGTACGGCTCGCTCGGCGCGACAGGGCACGGGCACGGCAGCATGCCGGCGATCGTGCTCGGCCTGCGCGGCGAGCACCCGGAGACGGTTGATCCGTCGTCGACCACCGCTGTGATCGACAGCGTGCGGGAGTCGGGCAGGCTCACGCTCGGCGAGGCCGGCGGATCGGCCACGCAGGAGATCGACTTTGATGTCGACGAAGACGTGGTTCTGCACCGGCGCAAGCGGCTGCCCTTCCATTCGAACGCGATGGTCTTCACCGCGGCCGACGCCTCAGGCGGCGAGCTGAGCCGGCGGACGTATTACTCGGTCGGCGGCGGCTTCGTTCTCAGCGAGGACCAGGCGCACGGGCCTCGGCTGGTGCCGGATTCGGTGCAGGTGCCGTACCCGTTCAGCAGCGGCGCTGAGTTGCTGGCACGCGCCAAGGAGAGCGGGCTATCGATCAGCGGCGTGATGCTCGCGAACGAACTGGCGAGGCCCGGGGGTGTTCCGTAGGGTCGTCGCCCTTGGTCGCCAGGAGTGAGGACGAGATCAGGGCCGGGCTGTTGCGGATCTGGTCGGTCATGCAGGAGTGCGTCGAGGCGGGCGGCCACGCGAACGGCGTTCTGCCTGGCGGGCTCAAGGTGCGCAGGCGGGCGCCTGGCCTGCGGGAGAAGCTCGAGCAGCCCTCAGACGTC
The DNA here is from genome assembly GCA_963809195.1 of uncultured Actinomycetota bacterium. Taxonomy (GTDB): domain Bacteria; phylum Actinomycetota; class Actinomycetes; order Streptosporangiales; family Streptosporangiaceae; genus Chersky-822. Next base: position 257,440 of record CAWEIQ010000001.1, read on the forward strand.
ACCGATCCGCTGTATGCGATGGAGTGGGTGACGCTGTACGCGCTCGCGGTGAACGAGCAGAACGCTTCGGGCGGCCGGGTCGTCACCGCGCCGACCAACGGGGCGGCCGGAATTATTCCTGCGGTGCTGCACTACTACACCAGGTTCGTGCCGGGTGCCAGCGAGGACGGCGTGATCTCGTTCCTGCTGACAGCGGCCGCGATTGGCGTGTTGTTCAAGGAGAACGCGTCGATCTCCGGTGCCGAGGTCGGCTGCCAGGGCGAGGTCGGCTCGGCCTGCTCGATGGCCGCCGGCGGGCTGGCCGAGGTGCTCGGCGGGACTCCCGAGCAGGTCGAGAACGCCGCCGAGATCGGGCTCGAGCACAACCTGGGCCTGACCTGCGATCCGGTCGGCGGCCTGGTCCAGATCCCGTGCATCGAGCGGAACGCGATCGCCTCGGTGAAGGCGATCACGGCCGCGCGGATGGCGATCATGGGCGACGGCGAGCATCACGTGTCGCTGGACAAGGCGATTAAGACGATGCGCGAGACCGGCGCCGACATGAAGGACAAGTACAAGGAGACCTCGCGCGGCGGCCTGGCGCTCAACGTCGTCGAATGCTGACGTTGCGCCGCGAGCCCGGTATGCTATCGGGGCCCGGCTCGCATGCCGGGCTGCGCGGGATTAAAGGACTGCCCGTTCGGGTTAGGATTCTTGTCCGCGGGGCGGAGTAGCTCAGTCAGGCAGAGCAAGCGGCTCATAATCGCTGTGTCGCCGGTTCAAGTCCGGCCTCCGCTACGTACTGGTGGGCATCCCCGGCGCTGCTGGCGCGCGCGGCGACGCAGGCCCTGCGCGCAGCAAGGCCGTCTACTGGAATATCCGTACGGGAGAAAGGCACTCCACTGTGGCTGCGACCGACATCAGGCCCAAGATCACCCTGGCCTGTCAGGAGTGCAAGCACCGCAACTACATCACCAGGAAGAACCGGCGGAACGACCCGGACAGGCTCGAGCTGAGCAAGTACTGCCCGTTCTGCCGCAAGCACCAGCCGCACCGCGAGACGCGCTAGCCGACGCGGGCGGCTGGTGCCGCCATCCGTTAGATGAGGCTGGAGCCAGCTTGGCCATCAACCCTGACTTCGTCGGCAAAACGTTCCCGCCCAGCGCGCCTTATGAGATCAGCAGGGTCAAGCTGGCCGAGTTCGCTGACGCGATCGGCGACCGTAATCCGCTCTATCGCGATCGCGCGGCGGCCATTGAGGCCGGTTTTCCCGACGTCATCGCGCCGCCGACGTTCCCGATCGTGATCAGCATGGCGAGCAGCGGGCAGGCCATGGCCGACCCGGACCTGAACCTGAACTACGCGATGGTCGTGCACGGCGAGCAGCGGTTCGAGTATCAGCGGCCGCTGCACGCCGGCGACGTGGTGACCGCCCAGGTGACGATCGCCGACATCAGGGAGGTCGGCCGGAACTCGGTGATGACGACGACCACGCGGATCAGCACGGTTGACGGCGAGCACGTCTGCACCGCGCACGCGACGCTGGTCGAGCGAGGCGGCGCCCAGTGAAGGCGGAGACCGGAGTCGGCGGGGGCGTTAGCTACGACGCGGTCGAGGTCGGGGCCGAGATCGCGGCCGTCGACTACCCGGTCACCAGGCTCAGCCTGGTCAAGTACTGCGGCGCGTCAGGCGATTTCAACGTCATCCACTGGAACGAGCGGATCGCGAAGGCCGTCGGGCTACCCGACGTCATCGCGCACGGCATGTTCACGATGGCCGAGGCGGGGCGCTTCGTCACCGACTGGGCGGGGCCGAGGGCGGTCGTGCTGGAGTTCGGGGTCAGGTTCTCCGTCGCCCGTGGTGGTGCCCGATGACGACGTCGGCGCGACGATCAGTGTGAGCGGGCAGGTCGAGGAGAAGCTGGACGGCAACAGGGTCGCGCTCGCGCTGACCGCTCGCTCGGCCGGGACCAAGGTGCTGACCAGGGCCCGGGCGGTCGTCCGGCTGCCCTGAGCCGTGGTGAAGGACCGGCGCCGCGGCGCCCCCGGCCTGTTCGGCAGGACGTAGGCTCAGCGGGTGCTCATGCTCACCGAGCGGGTTCCGCTGTCCGGCTACACCACGCTGCGGCTCGGCGGTCCCGCGTCGCGGTTCGCTGAGGCCGAGCACGACCGACGACCTGATCGCGCGCCGTGCGCGCGGTCGACGCGTCGGGCGAGCCGCTGCTCGTGCTCGGAGGCGGCAGCAACCTCGTGGTCTGCGACGACGGTTTCCCTGGCACGGTGCTTCGGGTCGCGACCACCGGCATGAGCGTCGGGGAGACGGGCGAGCAGGTGCTGGTCACCGTCGCGGCCGGCGAGAACTGGGATCGCGTTCGTCGAGTGGTCGGTCGCGGAGAAGCTCGCCGGGATCGAATGCCTGTCCGGAATCCCCGGCCTCGCCGGCGCCACGCCGATCCAGAACGTCGGCGCCTACGGCCAGGAGGTCGCTTCGACGATCAGGTCGGTGACGGTGCTCGACCGGGCCGACAGGTTCCGTCCTCACGATGACAGGCAGCCAGTGCGGCTTCGGCTACCGGACCAGCCTGTTCAAGCGCACCGCCTGGCCGGCGCCGGGTTCGGACAGCGCCGCAGGCGGCGGCCGGCCGGGGCCGACAGGCCGGTACGTGGTGCTTGACGTCACGTTCGCGCTCGAACGCGATCCGATGTCGGCTCCGGTCAGGTACGACGAGCTCGCGAGGAAGCTGTCGGTCGAGGTCGGGGACCGTGCGCCCGCTGGCCGACGTCCGGGCCGCCGTGCTTGACCTGCGCCGCGGCAAGGGCATGGTGCTCGACCCGGCTGACCCTGACACAGCGAGCGCGGGCTCGTTCTTCACCAATCCCGTTCTCGGTCCCGCCGAGCTGGCCAGGCTGGAAGACGTGGTCGCGGCGCGCCAGCCCAGGAACTCGCGTGCCGACCTTCCCGGCGGGCGGCGACGCCGGCGATCAGGGCTCGGTCAAGGTGCCGGCCGCGTGGCTGATCGAGCACGCCGGATTCGGCAAGGGGTATCCAGGTCAGCGGAGCGGCCAGGATCTCCTCCAAGCACACGCTCGCGCTGACCAACACCGGCGGCGCAACGCACGGCCGAGCTGATCGGCCTGGCGCGGGAGATCGCCGCGGGCGTGCGTTCGCGGTTCGGGATCGAGCTCGCGCACGAGCCCGTGCTGGTCGGCGTGACGCTCTAGCTCTCCCGCCGTGACGCGCGGCGAGCCGTCCGCGGCGTAGCGGTCCAGGCTGGCCTGGACTCCTGAGGCCGGGTCGGGCGCCGCCAGCCAGGCGTCGATCGTTGCGATCAGCCCGGCCTTGACCTCGTCTGGCGCGGCCGACCCCCGCACCGACATCCTTGCCAGGCCGGCCAGGCGGTCATCTGCAAGGCCGAGTACGTTCCTGGCCAGTTCGTACTGAGCGGTCAGCCGCGATCCGAACAGAAGCGGGTCGTCGGCGCCGAGCGCCACGGGCACGCCGGCATCGAGCAGCCGGATCAGCGGCACCTCGGCCGCGGTCGCCGCGACGCCGAGGGCCACGTTCGACGCCGGGCAGACCTCGAGTGTGACCTGCTCGTCGGCCAGCCGCCTGACCAGGGCAGGATCGCTCGCGGCGCCTACGCCGTGGCCAATCCGATCGGCCTTCAGGTCATCGAGGCAGCCCCGGACGCTCTCCGGGCCGAGCAGCTCACCGCCATGCGGGACGGCAAGCAGCCCGGCGCGCTCCGCGATCCTGAACGCCGTGGCGAAATCGGCTGGGCTGCCGCGCCGCTCGTCGCTGGACAGGCCGAAGCCGGTCACGCCGCGGTCCGCGTGACTGACCGCGAGCCTGGCTACCGTCCTCGCGTCGAGCGGATGCCTCGTCCTGTTGGCCGCGAGGATCACGCCGATCCCGACGCCCGTTGCCCGTGCGGCGGCCGCGGTCGCGTCCAGCACCAGTTCGACGAACGCGGTCAGCCCGCCGAATCTGCCCGCGTAGCCGGACGGATCGACCTGGTACTCCAGCCAGCCCGAGCCCTCGGCCCGCTCGTCCTGCTGCGATCTCGGTGATCAGGCGGCGCAGGTCAGCCTCGGTGCGCAGCACGGCGCGCGCGTAGTCGTAGAGCCGCTGGAACCTGAACCAGCCGCGCTCGTCGGTGCCGCGAAGCCGGGGCGGCCAGTCGGCACGGAATGCGTCAGGCAGCGTGATCCCATGCATGTCGGCCAGCTCGATCAGCGTCGACCGGCGCATGGCGCCGATGAAGTGCAGGTGCAGATGCGCCTTCGGGAGCAGGTCGAGCCGACGTGCCATCGGCCTAGTTTGCCCGACGGCCTGGCGTCAGCGTGCCTGTGACAGGAAGTCCCCGAGGCGGGTGAGGCCGGTTTCCAGGTCGGCATCGGCCAGCGCCGCCGAGAGCCGGAAGTAGCCAGGCGCGCCGAACGCCTCGCCAGGGACGACAGCCACCTCCGCCTCTTCAAGCACCAGCTCGGCGAGCTCCGCAGATGTCCCGACCCGGCGGCCAGCCAGCTCCTTGCCGAGCACGCCCTTGACGCTCGGGAAGCAGTAGAACGCTCCCTCTGGGAGCGGGCAGATCACCCCTGGGATCTTGTTAAGCAAGATCGTCATGAGCTCTCTGCGGCGGTCGAATGCCTCGCGCATCCGTGCCACGGCGGAGAGGTCGCCGGAGACCGCGGCCAGCGCCGCCGCCTGCGCGACGTTGCACACGTTGGATGTGGCGTGCGATTGCAGGTTCGTCGCCGCCTTGATCACGTCGGGCGGCCCGATCATCCAGCCGACCCGCCAGCCGGTCATCGCGTAGGTCTTCGCGACCCCGTTCAGGACCACGCAGCGGTCGGCGAGCTCTGGCGCCGCGACAGGAATCGAGGTGAACCTGGCCTCCCCGTAGACCAGATGCTCGTAGATCTCGTCGGTCACCACCCAAATTCCCCGGCTGGCCGCCCAGCGTCCGATCTCGGCGACCAGGCTCGGGCGGGTAGACCGCACCGGTCGGGTTCGACGGCGATACGAAGACGAGCATCTTGGTGCGGTCGGAGCAGTGCGCGTCGAGCGACGCGACCGTGGTGAGGAAGCCGGAGCTTTCGTCGGTGACCACCGGCACAGGAACGGCGCCGGCCAGCCTGATCACCTCGGGGTAGGTCGTCCAGTACGGCGTCGGCAGCAACACCTCGTCACCGGGGTCGAGCAAGCTTGCGAATGCCTCGAAGACCGCCTGCTTGCCGCCGTTGGTCACCACGACCTGGCTAGGTTCGACTTTCAGGCCTGAGTCGCGCGCCGTCTTCGCGGCGATGGCCTCGCGCAGCTCGGGCAGACCCGGCGTGGGGGAGTACTTGTGGAAGCGCGGGTTCGCGCAGGCGCGCTGTGCGGCCTCGACGATGTAGTCAGGCGTCGGGAAGTCTGGTTCGCCCGCGCCGAAGCTGATCACCGGCCGGCCCGCCGCCTTCAGCGCCCTGGCCTTCGCGTCGACGGCCAGCGTGGCAGATTCGGCGATGGCGCCGATCCGCGCAGATATTCTGGGGGTACTCGCTGCCATGGCTAGCATCTTCGCACTCCCCGGCATGGGGCGATTGGCTGGCCGGTAACACGCAGGTTGGCGGCGGGCCGGGGACGGCGAGCTGCTTCCGGGAATATGCTGCGCGGTTCGACGCAGAGCCGGTCGGCAACGTACACTTCAACATCTGGTGGTTCTCCGTCAGGCTGCGCGAGCATGCCTGCGGATCCATGCAGAGGCACGGCAGAGGGCAGTAGCTCAATTGGCTAGAGTCCCGGTCTCCAAAACCGGCGGTTGGGGGTTCGAGTCCCTCCTGCCCTGCGAGTTGGCTCGTAACCCGCGGGCCCCGCACCGGCGCGAGCCGGCCGATGACCAGCTCTACAGGTGAGGACATGGCGACTCAGGTACGAGGCCCGCAGGCCAAGAGGCCGGTCAAGTCACGCGGTCCGGCGAAGCCGGAGCGGACCAGCCCGGCTGTCTTCGTGCGGGAGGTCAGGGCCGAACTCAGGAAGGTGATCTGGCCGACCCGCAAGGAGCTGATCACCTACACGACGGTCGCGGTCATCTTCATCCTGATCATGGTGGGCATCGTCACGGGCGTGGATACCGCGCTCACCAAGCTGGTGTTCGCCGTCTTCGGAAAGTGATGGCCGAGGGCCGGGTAGTTTCCGTGCGCTGAGCGTGGCAGCATGATCCGGGAGGTTAATCCTCCCGGTCTGCTTTGAGCGGGGGGAAGTTCGGCCAGCACCTGAGCGCAAGGGCCTGCGCGCGTGAGCGAGTGCAGGAATAGAAGAGAGAAAGAGTGATTGTGTCCGACTCCGAACACCTCGGCGAGCCGCTGACCGGGCCAGCCGATGACGACCAGGCCGACGTGCTGAGCGAGTCAGCCGCCGCGGCAAACGGTGCTGCTGACGACGCCGGCGCGCTGCAGAACGGTGCTCGCCCGACGCTGAGGCGCAGGACGCCGAGACTCGGGATGCCGAGCCGCAGGACGCCGAGGCGCAGGACGCTGAGCCCCGGGAGGCTGAGCCGCAGGAGGCTGAGGCGCAGGAGGCCGAGGAGGCCGATCCTGTCGCAGCGTTCGAGGCCGAGCTGCGGCGGCTGCCTGGCGAGTGGTACGTCGTGCACTCTTATGCCGGATACGAGAACCGGGTCAGGGCAAACCTGGAGAGCCGCACCCAGTCGCTCAACATGGAGGAGTTCATCTTCCAGATCGAGGTCCCGACGCACGAGGTGATCGAGGTCAAGGGCGGCAAGCGGCAGCAGGTTCAGGAGAAGGTGCTGCCGGGATACATCCTGGTGCGGATGGACCTGACCGACGAGTCGTGGGCGGCCGTGCGCAACACCCCTGGCGTGACCGGCTTCGTCGGCCTGTCGAGCCGGCCGTCGCCGCTGAGCCTGGACGAGGTCATGTCCCTGCTCGCGCCGGTGCCCGAGGAGAAGGCCGCGAAGAAGGCCGAGACGCTGCGGGCCGCCGCTGTGGACTTCGAGGTCAACCAGTCGGTTACGGTGATGGACGGCCCGTTCGCGACGCTTCCTGCGACGGTGAGCGAGATCAACCCCGATACTCAGAAGCTGAAGGTGCTCGTGTCGATCTTCGGCCGCGAGACCCCAGTCGAGCTTTCCTTCGACCAGGTCAGCAAGATCTGATCACGGCACGTACGAAACGAGAAGGATCCCAGGCAGATGGCTCCGAGGAAGAAGAAGATCGCTGCTGTCGTCAAGGTGCAGCTGAACGCCGGCGCGGCAACCCCCGCTCCGCCGGTCGGCACGGCGCTTGGCCCGCACGGCGTGAACATCATGGACTTCGTCAAGCAGTACAACGCTGCGACGGACTCACAGCGCGGCAACATCATCCCGGTCGAGATCACGATCTACGAGGACCGCTCGTTCTCGTTCATCACCAAGACCCCGCCGGCGGCCGAGCTGATCAAGAAGGCCGCAGGGGTGCAGAAGGGCAGCCCTGAGCCGCACAAGAGCAAGGTCGGCAAGATGACGATGGCGCAGGTCAGGGATATCGCGCAGGTGAAGATGCCGGACCTGAACGCGAACAGCATCGACGCGGCCGCGCAGATCATCGCCGGCACCGCCCGGTCGATGGGGATCACCGTCGAGGGCTGATCTCGGCGCGCGTGATCCGATCCGGCATCGGCTGATCCGGCGCCCGGCAAGTGGCAGGGCCACGCGCTGGCCCGCTGACCACGACCTCTCTACAGATCCACGGGAGATAACACATGAAGCGCAGCAAGGCTTACAAGAAGGCCGACGAGCTGGTCGACCCGGCTCGTCTGTACACCCCGGTGCAGGCCGTCGACCTGACCAAGAAGACCGCGACCACGAAGTTCGACTCGACGGTCGAGGTTGCGATCAGGCTGGGCGTCGACCCGCGCAAGGCCGACCAGATGGTCCGCGGCACCGTGAACCTGCCGCACGGCACCGGCAAGACGGCCCGGGTACTCGTGTTCGCCGCCGGGGAGCGCGCCGAGGAGGCGCGCGCCGCTGGCGCGGACTACGTCGGCTCTGACGAGCTGATCGAGCGGGTCCAGGGCGGGTTCCTCGACTTCGACGCCGTCGTCGCCACTCCTGACCTGATGGGCAAGGTCGGCCGTCTCGGCCGCGTGCTCGGTCCGCGCGGGCTGATGCCGAACCCGAAGACCGGCACCGTCACCCCCGACGTGGCCAAGGCCGTCACTGACATCAAGGGCGGCAAGATCGAGTTCAGGGTGGACAGGCACGGCAGCCTTCACTTCATCATCGGCAAGGCGTCGTTCAACGACCGGGCACTGGTGGAGAACTACGCGGCCGCGATCGACGAGGTCGTCCGGCTCAAGCCGGCCGCCGCCAAGGGCCGCTACCTGAGGAAGGTCACCTTCTCCACGACGATGGGCCCAGGCGTTCCCGTCGACCCGTCCCTGACCAGGGGTCTCACGGCTGAGTTTGAGGAAGCCGCCGCGAGCTGAGGCTCCTTCGGGCCCGTTGCGTGCGTCGCGGATGACGTGTGGGCCTGGCGGCGGCCATCCGCATTCCGGCTAGGTTCGCGGACTAGGACGCATTCGCGCTAGGCCGTACGCCTCGCTCTTGGGCGGGCAGGCGGAGTCGTCAGGCGTAGCGTTTGCGGCAATGCGACGGCTCGCTACCCGTCGCAACGACTCGGCTTCGCTGGAGCGCGATTTGGCGGAGCGGGCGCTGGCGCGTACTCTTGGTCGAGCCAAAGACCGTCGGCTGCTGTCGTGCGCTTGCGCACGGCGGCCGAAGGCCCGGGCAATCCGGGCGGCCCACGCAGGCGAACTGAGCTGTAACCGCGCCCGGCGAGCAGATCGCCGGAGCCAGGTTCCGCCCCGGTGCGTCTGCGTCCGGGGCGTTCGTCATGTCAGGGACCCTCCGCCGGCAGGCGATGATTTCGTTCGGAGCACGGCCCACCCGGGCCTCGCTCCCACTAGGCAGGAGGGATGCCCATGGCGAGGGCGGCAAAGGAGGCGACGGTCGCCGAGCTGACCGAGCGGTTCCAGAGTTCGTCGGGCGCAGTCCTCACCGAGTATCGCGGACTGACTGTTGCCCAGGTCAAGGAGCTCCGCCAGGCGCTGGGCGAGGACGCCACGTTCGCCGTGGTGAAGAACACCCTCACCAAGATCGCGGCCAAGGACGCCGGTGTCGGTGCGGACTTCTCCGAGTTGCTCGTCGGCCCGTCGGCGATCGCGTTCGTCGGCGGCGACGTGGTGCAGGCGGCCAAGGGGCTGCGGGAGTTCGCCAAGGCGAACCCGCTGCTGGTGATCAAGGGCGGCGTGCTCGACGGCAAGACGCTGACGCCAGCCGAGATCTCCAAGCTCGCTGACCTCGAGCCGCGCGACGTGCTGCTCGCCAAGCTGGCCGGCGCCATGAAGGCGACGATGGCCGGCGCGGCCGCGACGTTCGCCGCGCTGCCGGTCCAGATGGCCAGGCTGCTCGCGGCGCTCGAGGAGAAGAAGGCGGCGGCTGGACCGCCCGCCGACGCGGCACCGGCACCGGCAGCAGACGCGGCACCGGCAGCAGATGCGGCACCGCCAGCAGACGCGGCACCGGCAGCCGATGCGGCGTCAGCTGATGCGGCTCCGGCCGCGGAGGCGAGCGAGCCGCGGGCGAGCAGCCTGACGAATCCGCAGGCGAGTCGGACGCAGGACGCGCGGCGGCGCGGCCAGGCACGACGGCTGGCAGCGACGAGAGCCACAGGAAACAGGAAGAGGAACAGGAACCATGGCGAAGCTCAGCACCACTGACCTTCTTGACGCGTTCAAGGAGATGACGCTGATCGAGCTCTCCGAGTTCGTGAAGCAGTTCGAGGACACCTTCGACGTCAAGGCCGCCGCCCCGGTCGCGATGGCGGCCCCTGGCGCGGCTGGCGCTGGCGGCGAGGCCGCGGAGGCCGCCGAGGAGCAGGACGAGTTCGACGTCATCCTCGAGGCCGCTGGCGACAAGAAGATCCAGGTCATCAAGGAAGTCCGGCCGCTGACCGGCCTGGGCCTCAAGGAGGCCAAGGACCTGGTGGACGGCGCGCCTCAGCGAGTCCTTGAGAAGGTCAACAAGGAGACCGCGGAGAAGGCGAAGGCTGTCCTCGAGGGCGTCGGCGCCACAGTCACGGTCAAGTAACGATTCGAAGCGCGATCTGGGCGCCGGACGGCAGATGGCCGTCCGGCGCCCAGACGCATGCTGGATGATGTAGGCCGCAAAGCGGCCAAGAGGCACCTACCAGCGCAAACTAAGTCGCTTCCCCACACGCGGGTCTAGCTAAACCCAGAGCCTGAATGTGATTCTCGTCACGTCGCCCAACGTGACGACACATGGCCTCTACCTCTTGACGTTTTGCGTTTGAAGAGCGATGCTGCCTTCAGCCGTGAGTATCAGGGTGCTGCTAACTTGACCAGCAGTGTGTCGTTCGACTACACTGCCAATTTGCGCTGCACCCACATGTCCTCGGCAACATCATAACCCAGAGTTTCGCTCACACGGGGGCGAAGCCGCAGGGCGTTTTGCGTGCGCGCGTGACCGTTCAGCCACGAGCTCGGAAGGACCCCTGTTGGCAGCCTCGCGCAGCGCCTCAGCTATCGCTCCTGGTCCCCATCGCATCTCCTTCGCCCGTATCAGGGAACCGCTTGAGGTTCCCAGCCTGCTCGCCCTGCAGACCGACTCGTTCGACTGGCTGCTCGGCAACGAGAAGTGGCAGGCAAGGATAGAGGCCGAGCACGCACTCGGCCGCAAGGACCTGCCTGAGCAGTCCGGCCTCGAAGAGATCTTCGAGGAGATCAGCCCGATTGAGGACTTCACGGGAACGATGTCTCTGTCGTTCCGTGACCACCGGTTTGAGCCACCCAAGTACTCGGCGGAGGAGTGCAAGGAGAAGGACATGACCTTCTCCGCGCCGATGTTCGTCACCGCTGAGTTCATCAACAACTCGACCGGTGAGATCAAGAGCCAGACCGTGTTCATGGGTGACTTCCCGCTGATGTCACCCAAGGGCACCTTCATCATCAACGGCACCGAGCGTGTCGTCGTCAGCCAGCTTGTCCGCTCGCCAGGCGTCTACTTCGACCGGCAGGTGGACAAGGCCTCGGACAAGGACATCTACAGCTGCAAGGTGATCCCGTCCCGCGGCGCCTGGCTCGAGTTCGAGATCGACAAGCGGGACAGCGTCGGCGTCCGTATCGACCGCAAGCGCAAGCAGAGCGTCACCGTTCTGCTCAAGGCGCTCGGCTGGGACGAGGCGAAGATCCTCGAGCGCTTCGGCTCGTACGAGTCGATGCGCGCGACCCTGGAGAAGGACCACACCCAGGGCCAGGACGACGCACTGCTCGACATCTACCGCAAGCTCCGCCCGGGCGAGCCGCCGACGCGCGAGTCCGCCCAGGCGCTGCTTGAGAACCTGTACTTCAACCCCAAGCGCTACGACCTGGCCAAGGTCGGCCGGTACAAGGTCAACAAGAAGCTCGGCCTGAACCTGCCGATCAGCCAGGGCACGCTGACCGAGGAAGACATCGTCTCCACGATCGAGTACCTCGTCAAGCTGCACGTGGGCGAGGACGAGATGAAGTCGGGCGACGCGCTCATCCCGATCGAGACCGACGACATCGACCACTTCGGCAACCGGCGCCTGCGCACGGTTGGCGAGCTGATCCAGAACCAGGTCAGGCTCGGCCTGGCCAGGATGGAGCGGGTGGTCAGGGAGCGGATGACGACTCAGGACGTCGAGGCCATCACGCCGCAGACGCTGATCAACATCCGGCCAGTGGTCGCCTCGATCAAGGAGTTCTTCGGCACCAGCCAGCTCTCCCAGTTCATGGACCAGACCAACCCGCTGGCCGGCCTGACCCACAAGCGCCGCCTGTCGGCGCTGGGCCCAGGTGGACTGTCCAGGGAGCGGGCCGGGTTCGAGGTCCGCGACGTGCACCCCAGCCACTACGGCCGGATGTGCCCGATCGAGACGCCTGAAGGCCCGAACATCGGCCTGATCGGCTCGCTGTCCTCCTACGGGCGGGTCAACGCGTTCGGCTTCGTCGAGACGCCGTACCGCAAGGTCAAGAGCGGCAAGGTCACCGACCAGGTCGACTACCTGACCGCCGACGAGGAAGACAGGCACGTCATCGCCCAGGCCAACGAGCCGATCGAGTCAGACGGCACGTTCAGCAACGCCAGGGTGCTGGTGCGCAGGAAGGGCGGCGAGGTCGACCTGCTCAAGCCAGACGAGGTCGACTACATCGACGTGTCACCGCGCCAGATGGTGTCGGTTGCCACCGCGATGATCCCGTTCCTCGAGCACGACGACGCCAACAGGGCGCTGATGGGCTCGAACATGCAGCGCCAGTCGGTGCCGCTGCTGCGCAGCGAGTCGCCGCTGGTCGGCACCGGCATGGAGTACCGTGCCGCGACCGACGCCGGGGACGTGATCCTCGCTGACAAGGCCGGCGTCGTCGAGGAGGTCAGCGCCGACGAGGTCACCGTCGCCAACGACGACGGCACGAGGACGACCTACCTGGTCGCCAAGTTCACGCGGTCCAACCAGGGCACCTGCTTCAACCAGAAGCCGATCGTCACAGGCGGCGAGCGGGTCGAGGCAAACCAGGTTCTGGCCGACGGACCCTGCACGGACAACGGCGAGATGGCGCTCGGCAAGAACCTGCTGGTCGCGTTCATGCCGTGGGAAGGCCACAACTACGAGGACGCGATCATCCTGTCGCAGCGGCTCGTGCAGGACGACGTGCTCTCCTCGATCCACATCGAGGAGCACGAGGTCGACGCGCGGGACACCAAGCTGGGGCCCGAGGAGATCACCAGGGACATCCCGAACGTCTCAGAGGAAGTGCTTGCCGATCTCGACGACCGCGGCATCATCAGGATCGGTGCAGAGGTCGTCACAGGCGACATCCTGGTCGGCAAGGTCACGCCCAAGGGCGAGACCGAGCTGACTCCCGAGGAGCGGCTGCTCCGCGCGATCTTCGGCGAGAAGGCGCGCGAGGTCAGGGACACGAGCCTGAAGGTGCCGCACGGCGAGTCTGGCCGCGTCATCGGCGTCAGGGTGTTCTCCCGCGAAGAGGGCGACGAGCTGCCGCCTGGCGTGAACGAGCTGGTGCGGGTCTACGTGGCCGCCAAGCGGAAGATCACCGACGGCGACAAGCTGGCCGGACGGCACGGGAACAAGGGCGTCATCGCCAAGATCCTGCCGGTCGAGGACATGCCGTTCCTTGAGGACGGCACGGCGGTCGACATCGTGCTCAACCCGCTCGGCGTGCCGGCCGGATGAACGTCGGCCAGGTACTCGAGACGCACCTCGGCTGGGTCGCTGCGAGCGGCTGGCAGGTCGACGGCAAGGACACGAGCTGGAAGGAGCGGCTGCGCCAGATCGGAGCCGAGTCATCCAAGCCTGGCACCAAGGTCGCCACGCCGGTGTTCGACGGTGCCCGCGAGGAGGAGATCACTGGTCTGCTCAGCTCGGCGCTGCCGAACCGTGACGGCGTCCAGCTGGTCGGGACCAGCGGCAAGGCGCGGCTGTTCGACGGCCGCACCGGCGAGCCGTTCAAGGACCCGATCTCGGTCGGCTACATCTACATACTCAAGCTGCTGCACCTGGTGGACGACAAGATCCACGCCAGGTCCACAGGCCCGTACTCGATGATCACCCAGCAGCCGCTCGGCGGTAAGGCCCAGTTCGGCGGCCAGCGCTTCGGTGAGATGGAGGTCTGGGCACTGGAGGCCTACGGTGCCGCCTACGCGCTGCAGGAGCTGCTGACGATCAAGTCCGACGACATCCTCGGCCGCGTCAAGGTCTACGAGGCCATCGTCAAGGGCGAGAACATCCCCGAGCCAGGCATCCCTGAGTCGTTCAAGGTGCTGATCAAGGAGATGCAGTCGCTCTGCCTGAACGTCGAGGTGCTGTCCAGCGACGGCGCGGCGATCGAGATGCGCGACACCGACGAAGACGTCTTCCGTGCTGCGGAGGAACTGGGAATCGACCTGTCGAGGCGCGAGCCGAGCAGCGTCGAAGAGGTCTGATCCGCACACACCATCAGGGGATTAGGGGAATTACAGAGTGCTAGACGTCAATTTCTTCGACGATCTACGGATTGGCCTGGCCACGGCCGATGACATCAGGCTCTGGTCGCACGGCGAGGTCAAGAAGCCAGAGACCATTAACTACCGCACGCTCAAGCCTGAGAAGGACGGGCTCTTCTGCGAGAAGATCTTCGGTCCGACCAGGGACTGGGAGTGCTACTGCGGCAAGTACAAGCGGGTCAGGTTCAAGGGCATCATCTGCGAGCGCTGCGGCGTCGAGGTCACCAGGGCCAAGGTCAGGCGCGAGCGGATGGGCCACATCGAGCTTGCCGCCCCGGTCACGCACATCTGGTACTTCAAGGGCGTGCCCAGCCGGCTCGGCTACCTGCTCGACCTGGCGCCGAAGGACCTGGAGAAGGTCATCTACTTCGCCGCTTACATGATCACCTACGTCGACAACGAGGCTCGCGATCGTGACCTGCCCTCGCTCGAGGCCAAGATCACGAACGAGAAGAACCAGCTGGAGCAGCGGCGCGACGTCGACGTCGAGGCCAGGCAGTCCAAGCTGGAGAAGGATCTCGCCGAGCTCGAGGCCGCCGGGGCCAAGGGTGACGCGCGCCGCAAGGTTCGCGAGGCCAGCGACCGGGAGTGCAAGCAGATCCGCGACCGGGCGCAGCGCGAGATCGACAGGATCGAGGAAGTCTGGAACAGGTTCAGGAACCTGAAGGTCCAGGACCTCGAGGGCGACGAGCTGCTGTACCGCGAGATGCGGGACAGGTTCGGCCGCTACTTCCGCGGCGGCATGGGCGCTCAGGCGATCCAGGAGCGCGTCGGCAGTTTCGACCTCGAGGCCGAGGCCGCCAGCCTGCGCGAGACGATCAGGACCGGCAAGGGCCAGCGCAAGGCGCGTGCGCTCAAGCGGCTCAAGGTCGTCTCGGCGTTCCTGAACACCACCAACAGCCCGCTGGGCATGGTGCTCGACTGCATCCCGGTGATTCCGCCTGACCTGCGGCCGATGGTGCAGCTGGACGGCGGCAGGTTCGCCACGTCGGACCTGAACGACCTGTACCGGCGCGTCATCAACCGGAACAACAGGCTCAAGAGGCTGCTCGACCTGGGCGCACCCGAGATCATCGTGAACAACGAGAAGCGGATGCTGCAGGAGGCCGTCGACTCGCTGTTCGACAACGGACGGCGAGGCCGCCCGGTCACCGGGCCAGGCAACCGCCCGCTCAAGTCGCTGTCGGACATGCTCAAGGGCAAGCAGGGCCGGTTCCGCCAGAACCTGCTCGGCAAGCGCGTCGACTACTCCGGCCGTAGCGTCATCGTGGTCGGCCCGCAGCTCAAGCTGCACCAGTGCGGGCTGCCCAAGGAGATGGCCGTCGAGCTGTTCAAGCCGTTCGTGATGAAGCGCCTGGTCGACCTGAACCACGCGCAGAACATCAAGTCGGCCAAGCGAATGGTCGAGCGCGCCAGGCCGGTGGTGTGGGACGTGCTCGAGGAAGTCATTCGCGAGCACCCGGTGCTGCTGAACCGCGCGCCGACCCTGCACAGGCTGGGCATCCAGGCCTTCGAGCCACAGCTGGTCGAGGGCAAGGCGATCCAGATCCACCCGCTGGTCTGCACCGCGTTCAACGCGGACTTCGACGGCGACCAGATGGCGGTGCACGTGCCGCTGTCCGCCGAGGCGCAGGCCGAGGCGCGGATTCTGATGCTGTCGACCAACAACATCCTGAAGCCGGCCGACGGCAAGCCGGTGACCATGCCCACCCAGGACATGATCATCGGGATCTACTGCCTGACCAGGATGGCGCCGGACACGCCGGGAACCGGCCGTGTATTCGGCGGTCTGGCCGAGGCTCTGATGGCCTACGACCGCGGCGATCTCGACCTGCAGGCCGAGGTCACCGTCCGGCTGAAGGAGGCGGCCCCGCCTGCCGGGTTCGCCGCGCCAGAAGGCTGGGAGCCCGGTGAGCCGTTCCGGCTGACCACCACGCTCGGCCGGTGCCTGTTCAACGAGTCGCTGCCCGATGACTACCCGTTCGTGAACTACGAGGTTGGCAAGAAGCAGCTCTCGGTGATTGTCAACGAGCTGGCCGAGAAGTACCCGAAGGTGGAGGTCGCGGCCGCACTCGACAAGCTCAAGGACGCGGGCTTCCACTGGGCAACCAGGGCCGGCGTCACGATCGCGATCGAGGATGTGGTCGCCCCGCCGAACAAGGCGGCCATCTTGGACACCTACGAGAAGCGGGCCGACAAGGTCCAGCGCGAGTACGAGCGCGGCCTGATCACCGACGATGAGCGGCGGCAGGAGCTGATCGAGATCTGGACGCACGCCACGGCCGACGTGGCGCAGGACATGGAGGCGGCCTTCCCTGAGACCAACCCGGTCTGGATGATGGTCAACTCCGGTGCCCGAGGCAACCAGATGCAGGTCAGGCAGATCGCCGGCATGCGCGGCCTGGTCTCCAACCCGAAGGGCGAGACCATCCCGCGGCCGATCAAGTCCAGCTTCCGCGAGGGCCTGTCCGTGGTCGAGTACTTCATCTCGACGCACGGCGCCCGCAAGGGACTGGCCGACACGGCGCTGCGCACCGCGGACTCGGGCTACCTGACCAGGCGGCTCGTGGACGTCGCGCAGGACGTGATCGTCCGCGAGGAGGACTGCGGCACCGACCGGTCGCTGGCCATGCGGATCGCCGAGAAGGACTCCGGAGGCACGCTGCGCAAGCTGCCCAACATCGAGAACACGGGCACCGGCCGCACCCTGGCCGAGGACGTGACCGATGCGTGACGGCAACGTGCTGGCCACGGCAGAGACGGACCTGACCGAATCGCTGATCGAGGCGATGGTCAACGCAGGTGTGGAGTCGGTGCGCACCTACAGCGTGCTGGTCTGCCAGGCCAAGGTCGGCGTGTGCGCCAAGTGCTACGGACGGTCGCTGGCCACTGGCAAGCGGGTCGACGTCGGCGAGGCGGTCGGCATCATCGCCGCCCAGTCGATCGGCGAGCCGGGCACCCAGCTGACGATGCGTACCTTCCACACGGGCGGTGTGGCTGGCCTGGACATCACCCACGGTCTGCCGCGCATCCAGGAGCTGTTCGAGGCCAGGATCCCCAAGGGCATGGCGCCGATCAGCGAGGTGGACGGCAGCGTCAGGATCGAGGAGCCTGAGAAGGCGCGGAAGATCATCGTCACGCCTGATGACGGATCCGAAGAGATCGCTCTACCAGGTGTCGATCCGCTCGCGCCTGCTCGTGGCCGACGGCGACCACGTCAAGGTCGGCCAGCAGCTCATCGCCGGCGCCGTTAACCCGCACGAGGTGTTGCGGATTCTCGGCTCCCGTGAGGTGCAGCTGCACCTGGTCCACGAGGTCCAGGAGGTCTACAGGTCGCAGGGTGTCTCGATCCACGACAAGCACATCGAGATCATCATCAGGCAGATGCTCAAGCGGGTGAACGTGCTCGAGTCCGGTGACACCGAGCTGCTGCCCGGCGAGCTGGTCGAGCGGCCCAGGTTCGAGGAGGTCAACCGCGCGGTCGTCGAGGCGGGCGGCACCTCGGCGGCAGGCCGTCCGCTGCTGATGGGGATCACGAAGGCGTCGCTGGCCACCGAGTCGTGGCTGTCGGCGGCCTCGTTCCAGGAGACGACCAGGGTTCTCACCGACGCGGCGATCCATGCCAGGTCGGACTCGCTGGTCGGCCTCAAGGAGAACGTCATCATCGGCAAGCTGATCCCAGCGGGCACCGGCATGCAGCGCTACCGCGGGCTGCGGGTCGAGCCCAAGGAGGACGCCAGGGCCGCGGCCTACCCGGCGGCGACCTACACGCCCGATGTCAACTACCCGTTCGGCAGCCCGGCTGAGCAGACGGTGCCGCTCGAGGAGTACGACTTCGGCGCTTACCGGAGGTAATCACGGCAAGCAGCGGGAGCGCGGTCCGAGCCAGGGCCGCGCTCCCGCCGTCTTCCTGTCGCTGGCTTATGATCGGCCGGGCCGCCGCGGCGGTGAGCAGGAGGAACCGGCTACCAGCCGGACCATGTATCGGTTATCATGAATCGTCGCTGAGGCCGGATACCGGTTCGCTTTGACCACCGCGGTCAGCGTAGGTATCCTGGTTATCCGTGCCCGTGATAGCGGGCACGCGCGTCTGTGAACCGAGATAGGGCCGCCAGGCCGGGAGTTCCAGGGGTTTGCCCCTAGAGCTGACCGCAGCGGCAGCCGATCACCGGGCCGGACGTGTGCGACCTTCCTCCCCGTCATCCGGGCCGTTTTGGCGGCTCAGGTGCGTCGTGAAAGCGGCGACACGCCCGAGCGCGGGGGTCGGGCTAACAGACCAAAGTCTGTGCAAGCTACGCCGGTCGCTGCCCTGGCTCGCCAGGGCGGGCCGGCCGCGGAGCGGAGCAGACCCGGTAAGGCAGACCACAGAGCAAGACAGACACGGCACGAACAGACAGCACAGCAACGGACAGAAGACGGAGACGCGGTGCCCACGATCCAGCAGCTGGTCCGCAAGGGCCGGCAGGACAAGGTAGCCAAGAACAAGACCCCGGCGCTGAAGGGGAGCCCGCAGCGTCGTGGGGTCTGCACGCGCGTCTACACGACCACGCCCAAGAAGCCGAACTCGGCGCTCCGCAAGGTCGCCAGGGTGCGGCTGACGAGCCACGTCGAGGTCACCGCCTACATCCCGGGCGTCGGCCACAACCTGCAGGAGCACTCGATCGTGCTCGTGCGCGGCGGCCGGGTGCGTGACCTGCCCGGCGTTCGCTACAAGATCATCCGCGGTTCGCTCGACACCCAGGGCGTGCGCAACCGCAAGCAGGCCCGCAGCCGTTACGGCGCGAAGAAGGAGAAGAGCTGAGATGCCGCGTAAGGGCCCCGCGATCAAGCGTCAGCTGGTCACCGATCCGGTCTACGGCTCGCCGCTTGTCACCGCGCTGGTGAACAAGGTGCTGCGCAGCGGCAAGCGGTCGCTCGCCGAGCGCATCGTCTACGGCGCGCTGGAAGGCTGCAGGGACAAGACCGGCAACGACCCCGTGGTGACGCTCAAGCGCGCGCTCGACAACGTGAAGCCGACGCTCGAGGTCCGGCCCCGCCGGGTCGGCGGCGCGACCTACCAGGTCCCGGTCGAGGTCCGGGCGTCCAGGAGCACGACGCTCGCGCTGCGCTGGCTGGTCTCCTACTCCCGGTCGCGCCGGGAGAAGACGATGACCGAGCGGCTGATGAACGAGTTGCTCGACGCGAGCAACGGCCTCGGCGCGAGCGTCAAGCGGCGCGAGGACATGCACAAGATGGCCGAGTCCAACAAGGCATTCGCTCACTACCGCTGGTAGCGGGCAACGACATCAATTCACAGGCATAACAAGACGCACACGAACATCGAGCACGGAAACGGGGATCATCCACAGTGGCCGCCACAGTGACCGCCACCGAACTGGCCAGGGTCCGGAACATCGGGATCATGGCTCATATCGACGCGGGCAAAACGACGACGACCGAGCGGATCCTTTTCTACACCGGCATCAACTACAAGATCGGTGAGGTCCATGAGGGCGCAGCCACCATGGACTGGATGGAGCAGGAGCAAGAGCGCGGCATCACCATCACCTCGGCCGCGACCACCTGCATCTGGCGTGACCACACCATCAACATTCTGGACACGCCAGGACACGTGGACTTCACCGTCGAGGTAGAGCGCTCGCTGCGCGTGCTCGACGGGGCCGTGGCCGTCTTCGACGGCGTGGCCGGCGTCGAGCCGCAGTCCGAGACCGTCTGGCGGCAGGCCAACAGGTACGGCGTGCCGCGGGTGTGCTTCGTCAACAAGATGGACAGGGTCGGCGCCGAGTTCCACCGGTGCGTGGAGATGATCCATGACCGGCTCGGCGCCACGCCGCTGGTCGTCCAGCTTCCGTGGGGCGTCGAGTCCGACTTCCGCGGCATCATCGACCTGATCAGGATGCGCGCCCTGCTCTGGCAGAGCGAGGGCAAGGGCGAGGCCTACGAGGTCACCGACATTCCTGTTGACCACGTTGAGGCAGCCAGGGAGTGGCGCGACAACCTGCTCGAGTGCATCGCCGAGAACGACGAGGAGATGATGGAGCTGTACCTCGAGGGCACCGAGCCCGCCGAGGAGCAGCTGGTCGCGGCGATCCGGCGGGCCACCGTCGCCAGCGCGGTCACCCCGGTGCTGTGCGGCAGCGCGTTCAAGAACAAGGGCGTGCAGCCCATGCTGGACGCGATCGTGGACTTCCTGCCGAGCCCGGTGGACATCCCCGCGATTCACGGCCACTCGGTCGGGGCGGACCAGGTCGACATCGAGCGGCACCCTGACCCGTCCGAGCCGTTCTCCGCGCTCGCCTTCAAGGTCATGTCCGACCAGCACCTGGGCAAGCTGACCTACTTGCGCGTGTACTCAGGCACCATGGAGTCCGGCTCGTCCGTGCTGAACTCCACCAAGGGCCGCAAGGAGCGGATCGGCAAGGTCTACCAGATGCACGCCAACAAGCGCGAGGAGCGCCCGTCGGCGGTAGCTGGCCAGATCGTGGCCGTGATGGGCCTGAAGGACACGACGACCGGCGACACCCTCTGCGACCAGTCGCAGCCGGTGATCCTGGAGTCGATGACCTTCCCGGCCCCGGTCATCCACGTGGCCATTGAGCCGAGGACCAAGGGCGACCAGGACAAGCTGGGCACGGCCATCCAGCGGCTGGCCGAGGAGGACCCGACCTTCCAGGTCAGGACCGACGAGGAGACCGGCCAGACGATCATCGCGGGCATGGGCGAGCTGCACCTTGAGGTGCTGGTCGACCGGATGAAGCGCGAGTTCCGCGTCGACGCCAATGTCGGCCGGCCGCAGGTCGCCTACCGCGAGACCATCCGCAGGAAGGTCGAGAAGGTCGAGTACACCCACAAGAAGCAGACGGGTGGCTCCGGCCAGTTCGGCCGGGTGATCATCAACCTCGAGCCGACCGGCGGCGACGGCGGCGGCTATGAGTTCGAGAACAAGGTCACAGGCGGGCGGATCCCGCGCGAATACATCCCGTCCGTGGACGCCGGCTGCCAGGAGGCAGCCGAGTTCGGCGTCCTCGCTGGCTACCCGATGGTCGACGTGAAGGTCACGCTGACCGACGGCGCCTACCACGAGGTTGACTCCTCCGAGCTCGCCTTCAAGATCGCCGGTTCGATGGCGTTCAAGAAGGCCGCGGGACAGGCTGACCCTGTCCTGCTCGAGCCGATGATGGCGGTCGAGGTCACGACTCCTGAGGACTACATGGGGGAGGTCATCGGCGACCTGAACAGTCGCCGTGGCCACATCCAGGCCATGGAAGAGCGGGCAGGAGCACGGGTGGTCAACGCCCTCGTGCCGCTGTCGGAGATGTTCGGCTACGTGGGTGACCTGCGCAGCCGCACGCAGGGCAGGGCGAACTACAACATGCAGTTCGACTCGTACGCCGAGGTCCCGCCCAGCATCGCCAAGGAGATCATCGCCAAGGCGCGAGGCGAGTAGTCAGCACGTAGTACGCAGTACGACAAGAAACCATAGGAGATACCAGTGGCGAAGGCTAAGTTCCAGCGGACCAAGCCGCACGTCAACATCGGCACCATCGGGCACATCGACCACGGGAAGACGACTCTGACCGCGGCGATCACCAAGGTGCTCCACGACAAGTTCCCTGACGTCAACCCCTTCACGCCGTTCGACCAGATCGACAACGCGAAGGAAGAGAAGGAGCGCGGGATCACCATCTCGATCTCGCACGTGGAGTACCAGACCGAGAAGCGCCACTATGCGCACGTTGACTGCCCAGGTCACGCTGACTACATCAAGAACATGATCACGGGCGCGGCGCAGATGGACGGCGCGATCCTGGTGGTCGCCGCGACCGACGGCCCGATGCCGCAGACCCGCGAGCACGTGCTGCTGGCCCGCCAGGTCGGCGTGCCGTACATCGTGGTCGCGCTGAACAAGGCCGACATGGTCGACGACGAGGAGATCCTCGAGCTCGTCGAGCTGGAGGTCCGGGAGTTGCTGTCCGTGTACGAGTTCCCCGGCGACGACGTCCCGGTGATCCGGGTGTCGGCGCTGAAGGCGCTCGAGGGCGACGCCGAGTGGGGCGAGAAGGTCCTCGAGCTCATGAACGCCTGCGACGACAACATCCCTGAGCCGGTTCGCGAGACCGACAAGCCGTTCCTGATGCCGGTCGAGGACGTGTTCTCGATCACCGGCCGCGGCACCGTGGTGACGGGCCGGATCGAGCGCGGCGTCATCCACACCGGCGACGAGATCGAGATCATCGGCATCAAGGAGAAGGCGCAGAAGTCCACCGTGACCGGCGTCGAGATGTTCCACAAGATCCTCGACGAGGGTCAGGCGGGCGACAACGCCGGCCTGCTGCTCCGCGGCATCAAGCGCGAGGACGTTGAGCGCGGCCAGGTCATCATCAGGCCGGGCACCAACACCCCGCACACCCAGTTCGAGGCGCAGGTCTACATCCTGTCCAAGGACGAGGGCGGCCGGCACACGCCGTTCTTCAACAACTACCGTCCGCAGTTCTACTTCCGCACCACCGACGTGACCGGTGTGGTCTCGCTGCCGGAAGGCACCGAGATGGTGCTGCCCGGTGACAACACCGAGATGAAGGTGGAGCTGATTCAGCCGATCGCGATGGAAGAGGGCCTTCGGTTCGCCATTCGTGAGGGTGGGCGGACTGTTGGTGCGGGGCGGGTCATCAAGATCCTCAAGTAGACGCTCGCTACGCAGGAGCTCCCGGCACAGCTTGAACGGCTTGTGCCGGGAGCCCTGCAGCACGACGGACAACAGGTAAGACCAACTTCCATACGACCGGACTGAGGATAGAGGCAGAGGCCAGGCGATGGCGGGAGAGAAGATCCGCATTCGGCTGAAGAGCTATGACCACGAGGTGATTGATACTTCGGCGCGGAAGATCGTCGACACGGTGCATGCGGACGGGTGCGAAAGTGGTTGGGCCGGTGCCGCTGCCGACGGAGAAGAACGTGTACTGCGTGATCCGGTCGCCGCACAAGTACAAGGACTCGCGTGAGCACTTCGAGATGCGCACGCACAAGCGGCTGATCGACATCATCGACCCGACGCCGAAGACCGTCGACGCTTTGATGCGGCTCGACGTGCCAGCCGGCGTCGACATCCAGATCAAGCTTTGAGGACCGCGGAGATGACGAAGCAGGGCAGCGTCGCCAGGAGTATTCGGGGAGTGCTGGGCACCAAGCTCGGCATGACCCAGGTCTTCGGCAGTGACGGGAAGATCGTGCCCGTCACCGTCGTGGCCGCGGGTCCGTGCGTCGTGACCGCGGTACGCAGCGCGGACGCCGACGGCTATTCGGCCGTCCAGCTCGGCTACGGCGATGTCGACCCCCGGCGCGTCAACAAGCCGGCCGCTGGCGTGTTCGCCAAGGCAGGCGTGACGCCACGGCGCTATCTGGTCGAGCTGCGCACCGACGACGCGTCGGAGTACACGCTCGGCCAGGAAGTCACGGCCGAGACATTCGAGCCCGGCGAGATCGTCGACGTGACCGCGACGAGCAAGGGCAAGGGCTTCGCCGGCGTCATGAAGCGGCACGGCTTCCACGGCCTGTCCTCTTCGCACGGCACACAGCGCAAGCACCGCTCGCCAGGATCGATCGGCGGCTGCGCATTCCCCGGTCACGTCTTCAAGGGCCTGAAAATGGCCGGCCGGATGGGCGGCGAGCGCACCACAGTGCTGAACCTCACCCTGCACGGGGTGGACACCGACAAGGGCCTGCTGCTGATCAAGGGCGCGGTGCCCGGTCCGGCCGGCGCCCTGGTCATGGTGCGCAGCGCGGTCAAGTCCCCGGCCGGCGCGCGGACACGAGAGGCGGGTGCCCGATGAGCCCGGCGTCGCAGGACGAGAACACGACCAGCCGGAGGCGGCCGCTGACGGACGCTAGGAGGAGCAGACCAGCGGCGGAGCAGACGCACGGGCGAGCAGGCCACCGAGGCGGAGGCGAGCGCCGCAGGCGGCCGGCACCGCGGAGGCGGAGGCGTCGGCCGAGCCCAGCCGGCACCGAGGCTGAGGCGGCCGGCGAGGCGCAGAAGGCGGACGAAGCGGCGAAGCCGAAGCCAGCCAGGCGCCGCGCGGCTGCGTCGCCGAGCAGCTGCGTCTGCCGAGGACGAGGCCAAGCCCGCGCGGAGCACAAGCCGCACGACCAGCAAGACTGCCAAGGCACCGGCCAAGAAGGCGAAGGCCGCGGCCGCCAGCACCGAGGTCAAGGTCGACTTGCCGCCGTCCATCTTCGACGCGAACGTGAACGTGCCGCTGATCCACCAGGTCGTCGTCGCCCAGCAGGCGGCGGCGCGACAGGGCACGCACGCCACGAAGACGCGCGGCGAGGTCCGCGGCGGCGGCAGGAAGCCGTACCGGCAGAAGGGCACCGGCCGGGCCAGGCAGGGCTCGGTCCGGGCGCCGCAGTTCGCCGGCGGCGGTGTCGTGCACGGGCCGGTGCCGCGGTCATACGCGCAGAAGACGCCGAAGAAGATGAAGGCGGCGGCGCTGCGCGGCGCGCTGTCGGACCGGGCCAGGCACGGGCTCGTGCAGGTGGTCGGCGGGTTCGTCGACGGCGAGACGCCGAAGACCGCGGATGCGGTCGCCGTGCTTGCCGCGGTCACGGGCGCGGCGCTGGGCACGGCGCGGGTCCTGGTCGTGGCCGACAGCTCGGACCAGGTCACCTGGAAGAGCCTGCGCAACGCCACGGGCGTGCACCTGATCGACCCCGGTCAGCTGAACACCTACGACGTGCTGACCAACTGACCGGGTGGTCTTCACTTCGGCCGCGTTCGAGTCGTTCGTAGCCCGCTCGGGCCCGCAGGAGGAGCGATGAGCAAGATCTTCAGTCACCGGGACATCCTGCTGAGGCCGGTTATCTCGGAGAAGAGCTACGGGCTCCAGGACGAGTTCAACAAGTACACGTTCATCGTTGCGCCGCACGCTAACAAGACCCAGATCAGGCAGGCCGTCGAGGCGATCTTCCATGTGAAGGTCACCGGCGTCAACACGCTGAACAGGTCGGGTAAGCGGCGCCGCACCCGCTACGGCTGGGGCAAGCGCCCCGACACCAAGCGCGCGATCGTCAGCCTTGCGGCTGGCGACCGGATCGACATCGCCGGCCTGGGCAGCTAGGCCGGACGGGTTAGAGGAGCTTAAGCAGACATGGGCATCCGCAGGTACAAGCCGACGACCCCCGGCAGGCGGGGCGCGAGCGGCTCGGACTTTGCCGAGCTGACCCGCGATGAGCCGGAGAAGTCGCTCGTGCGCCCGCTGCACGGGCGTGGCGGCCGGAACGTGCACGGCAAGATCACGGCCCGGCACCAGGGCGGCGGGCACAAGCGCGCCTACCGGGTGATCGACTTCAGGCGCGCGGACAAGGACGGCATCCCCGCGAAGGTCGCGCACATCGAATACGACCCGAACAGGACGGCCAGGATCGCGCTGCTGCACTACGCCGACGGCGCGAAGCGGTACATCCTGGCCCCGGCCGGGTTGCGCCAGGGCGATGTCGTGGAGAACGGCCACGGTGCGGACATCAAGGCCGGCAATTGCCTGCCGCTGCGCTCGATCCCGACCGGCACCGTCGTGCACGCTATCGAGCTTCGCCCCGGCGGCGGGGCCAAGATCGCGAGGTCGGCTGGCTCGGGAGTCCAGTTGCTCGCGAAGGAAGGCGGGCATGCACACCTGCGCATGCCCTCCGGTGAAATCCGGCTGGTGGACGCCGCGTGCCGGGCGACCATCGGCGAGGTCAGCAATGCCGAGCAGGGCAACATCAAGCTCGGCAAGGCAGGCCGGAACCGCTGGAAGGGCCGTAGGCCCAGCGTCCGCGGCGTGGCGATGAACCCGATCGACCACCCGATGGGCGGCGGTGAGGGCAAGACCTCAGGCGGACGCCACCCGGTCAGCCCCTGGGGCAAGCCGGAGGGCCGCACCAGGCGCGCGCACAAGCCCAGCGACAAGCTCATCACCCGACGGCGCTCGAAGAAGAAGCGGTAGGAGCACTAGAGCATGCCACGTAGCCTCAAGAAGGGCCCGTTCGTGGATGACCACCTGATCAAGAAGGTGGATCTGCAGAACACCAAGGGCACCAAGAACGTCATCAAGACGTGGTCGCGTCGTTCGATGATCATCCCGGCGATGCTCGGCCACACCATTGCCGTGCACGACGGCCGTAAGCACGTGCCGGTATTCGTCACCGAGTCGATGGTCGGCCACAAGCTCGGCGAGTTCGCGCCGACCCGCACGTTCCGCAGCCACGTCAGGGACGACAGGCGGAGCCGTCGCTAACGACGGCTGACGCCTGCATGCAGAAAGAGATCGAGAGAGCGAGGGCAAGACCGATGGAAGCGAGGGCAAAGGCGCGGTACGTCCGCGTCACCCCGCGGAAAGCCCGCCGTGTGGTGGACATGATCCGCGGGCTGCCTGCTGAGCAGGCGCAGGCAGTGCTGAGCTTCGCGCCGCAGTCGGCGAGCGACCCGGTCGGCAAGCTGCTGGCGAGCGCCATCGCCAATGCCGAGCAGACCGGGCAGGCGACCGCGTCCTCGCTCGTCGTCAGGCGGGCCTGGGTCGACGAGGGCCCGACGCTCAAGCGGTTCAGGCCACGCGCTCAGGGCCGCGGCTACCGGATCAACAAGAAGACGAGCCACATCACGGTGATCGTCTCGGATGAGGGTGCGGCCCCGGCGCCGAGCCGCCGGGGATCGGTCAGGGAGAGGACCCGCTAGTGGGCCAGAAAGTGAACCCGCACGGGTTCCGGCTGGGCATCACCACCGACTTCAAGAGCCGGTGGTTCGCCGACAAGCTGTACAAGGACTACGTCAAGGAGGACGTCGCCATCCGCCGCATGCTGCAACGCGGCATGGAGCGTGCCGGCATCTCCAAGGTGGAGATCGAGCGCGAGGACAAGGACAAGGTCAAGGTGTGGATCCACACCGCAAGGCCCGGAATTGTCATCGGCAGGCGCGGCGCTGAGGCCGACCGGATCCGAGGCGACCTGGAGAAGCTGACCGGCCGCCGGATCGAGCTGAACATCCTTGAGGTGAAGAACCCCGAGATCGACGCTCAGCTGGTCGCTCAGGGCGTCGCCGAGCAGCTGTCCAGCCGGGTCTCGTTCAGGCGAGCGATGCGCAAGGCGATGCAGACGGCCATCAAGGGCGGCGCCAAGGGCATCAGGGTGCAGTGCGCCGGGCGCCTCGGCGGCGCCGAAATGTCGCGGTCGGAGTTCTACCGCGAGGGCCGGGTGCCGCTCCACACGCTGCGCGCCGACATCGACTACGGCTTCTATGAGGCCAGGACCACCTTCGGCCGGATCGGCGTGAAGGTGTGGATCTACCGCGGCGACGCCGCCCAGACCCGCGCGGAGCGCGAGGCCGCTGCGGCTGGCCTGCGGGCCGGCCAGCGACCTGGCGGCAGGGACCGCCCGCCCGCGTCGGGCGCACGACGCGGGCGCCGGCCCGGCTCGGATGGCACCGATCGCGGGTCTCGCGGTGGCGACAGCCAGGCGGCCGGTGGTCAGGACACGCGGGGCCGCGCAGAGCAGGCGGCTGCCAGCGCTCCGGCGACGACAGGCGAGGAGGGCTGAGACATGCTCATCCCGCGCAGGACCAGGCACCGCAAGCAGCACCGCCCGGACAGGTCGGGCGTGGCCAAGGGCGGTACCCGGGTGACCTTCGGTGAGTACGGCATCCAAGCGGTCGAGCACGCGTACGTGTCGAACCGGCAGATTGAGGCCGCTCGTATCGCGATGACCAGGCACATCCGCCGTGGCGGAAAGGTCTGGATCACGATCTACCCTGACCGGCCGCTGACCAAGAAGCCGGCCGAAACCCGGATGGGCTCCGGTAAGGGCGCTCCCGAATGGTGGATCGCCAATGTGAAGCCTGGCCGGGTCATGTTCGAGCTATCGGGCGTGCCCGAGCCGGTCGCCAGGGAGGCGCTCAGGCGAGCCATGCACAAGCTGCCGATGAAGTGCAAATTCGTTAAGCGTGAAGTTGGTGAGGCGTAATGGCTAAGGCACTGGCAGCGGCCGACCTGCGAGCCTCGAGTGAGCAAGAGCTGGACGACAAGCTGGCCGAGGCGAAGATCGAGCTGTTCAACCTGCGCTTCCAGGCCGCGACCGGCCAGCTGGAGAGCCACGGGCGGCTCCGCGCCGTGCGCAAGGAAATCGCCCGCATCTACACGGTGAAGCGGGAGCGTGAGCTCGGCATCGTGACGCTTGAGCAGGAGGCTGAAACCGATGAGTGAGGCTTGCGGGGGGCTTCGGGGCGGCCGCCGGGTCAGCAGAATCGGCTGTCGAAACGCCGGCGCCGTCGCGTGGCTACCGCAAGGTCAGGGAAGGCCTCGTGGTCAGCGACAAGATGGACAAAACGGTCGTCGTGATGGTGGAAGACCGTGTCAAGCACCCTAAGTACGGCAAGGTCATCCGCCGCACGAGGAAGTACGTGGCTCACGACGAGGAGAACGCCTGCGGCGTGGGCGACCGGGTCGTCCTGACCGAGACCAGGCCGCTCTCGGCCACCAAGCGGTGGCGCGTGGCCAGGATCGTGGAGAAGGCGAAGTAAGGAAATTCAGGCGCCCGCGCCAAGCACTGACCCAAGCAAGCAGGAGTTGACGTGATCCAGCAGGAGTCGCGGCTCAAGGTCGCCGACAACACAGGTGCCAAGGAGCTCTTGTGCATCCGTGTGCTCGGCGGGTCGAGCCGTCGATACGCGGGCATCGGCGACGTTATCGTGGCCACCGTCAAGGACGCCCTGCCTGGGGCGGGTGTCAAGAAGGGCGACGTGGTCAAGGCCGTCGTGGTGCGCACGCGCAAGGAGCGGCGGCGCGGTGACGGCTCATACATCAAATTCGACGAGAACGCCGCCGTCCTGATCAGGGACGGCGGGGACCCGCGCGGTACCCGCATCTTCGGCCCCGTCGGCCGGGAGTTGCGCGAGAAGCGGTTCATGCGGATCATCTCGCTCGCGCCGGAGGTGCTGTGATGGGAAGCGGAGCCGGACGAAAGTCTGCAAAGAGCATGAAGATCAAGAAGGGCGACCGCGTGGTCGTGATCGCCGGGCGCGACCGCGGCCGCGAGGGCACCGTGATCCATGCCGACCCCGTCACCCAGCGGGTGCTCGTCCAGGGCGTCAGCATGATCAAGAAGAACACCAAGGTGAATTACCAGGGCAGGCGCGGTGCCAAGGAAGGCGGCATCGTGCACCAGGAGGCGCTCATCCACGTGAGCAACGTTGCCCTGATCGATCCGGATACGAAGAAGCCCGCGCGGGCCGGCTACCGGCACGACGGCGAGGAAAAGGTACGGGTTGCCCGGCCGGGCGGTAAGGACATCTGATGGCTGCGAGCAAGAGCGAGACCGCGACGGCCGTCGCCGAGCGGGCGCCGGTGCCCAGGCTCAAGGAGCGGTACCAGAGCGAGATTGCGGGCGCCCTGCGCGAGGAGTTCGGCTTCGCCAATGTCATGCAGGTGCCCACGCTGACCAAGATCGTCGTCAACATGGGCGTCGGCGAGGCGGCCAGGGACGCCAAGCTGATTGAGGGTGCCGTCAAGGACCTGACGCTGATCACTGGCCAGAAGCCCGCGGTCGCGAGGGCGCGCAAGTCGATCGCGCAGTTTAAGCTCAGGGAGGGCATGCCGATCGGCGTCCACGTCACGCTGCGCGGTCAGCGGATGTGGGAGTTCTGCGACCGGATGCTGTCGCTGGCGCTGCCTCGGATCCGTGACTTCCGCGGGCTGTCGGACCGCCAGTTCGACGGCCGCGGCAACTACACGTTCGGCCTGACCGAACAGCTGATGTTCCACGAGATCAACCCGGATCAGGTGGACAGGCAGCGCGGGATGGATATCACCCTCGTCACCACCGCGACCACCGATGAGCAGGGCCGTTCGCTGCTGCGACGGCTCGGCTTCCCGTTCAAGGAGAGCTAGTAAGTGGCGAAGAAGAGCCTGATCGCCAAGGCAGGGCGCAAGCCGAAGTTCGGCGTGCGCGCGTACACCAGGTGCTCACGATGCGGGCGGCCGCGCGCCGTCTATCGCAAGTTCGGCCTGTGCCGGATCTGCTTCCGCACCATGGCGCACCGCGGTGAGCTGCCTGGCATCACCAAGTCAAGCTGGTAACCCGCCGCCGGCGGCTACCGACACATCGGAAACACCGACCTGGGCGCCACAGGCGCCCACCGACCACGTCGAAGGTCCTCGCCGGGCCCGGGGGAACACCCCAGGGCCGGCAGGGAAACCGCGACGAGGAGGGCCACTAGGCCATGACTATGACCGACCCGGTCGCGGACATGCTGACACGTCTGCGCAACGCCAACTCCGCCTATCACGACGCGGTGACCATGCCGCATTCCAAGATCAAGGTGCACATCGCCGAGATCCTCCAGCAAGAGGGCTACATCGCCGGCTGGAAGGTCGAGGATGCGGAGGTCGGCAAGAGCCTCGTGATCTCGCTGAAGTACGGGCAGACGAGAGAGCGCTCGATCGCGGGCATCAAGCGGGTCTCCAAGCCCGGGCTGCGGGTCTACGCCCGCAAGGACAACCTGCCCAGGGTGCTTGGCGGACTCGGCGTCGCGATCATCTCGACGTCGTCAGGCCTGATGACCGACCGGCAGGCCAAGAAGCATGGCGTGGGCGGGGAAGTCCTCGCCTACGTCTGGTAGGGGAGTACCGATGTCACGAATCGGACGGATGCCCGTCGTCGTGCCCTCGGGCGTAGACGTGACGATCAGCGGCCGCGACGTCACCGTCAAGGGCCCCAAGGGCACCCTGAGCGTGCAGGTCGCCGTGCCGATCGAGGTCAAGCACGACGACGGCACGATCACGGTCACCAGGCCGTCGGACGAGGGCGAGATCAGGGCACTGCACGGCCTGTCCAGATCGCTGATCGCCAACATGGTGACGGGCGTGACCGCGGGTTACGCCAAGACCCTGGAGATCGTCGGCGTCGGCTACCGCGTCCAGGCCAGGGGCAGGGATCTGGAGTTCTCGCTCGGGTTCAGCCACCCTGTGCTCGTCAGCCCTCCGGAAGGGGTTTCCTTCCGGGTGGAGACCCCCACCAGGTTCGTCGTCGAGGGCATTGACAAGCAGCGGGTTGGCGAGGTCGCCGCGAACATTCGCAAGCTGCGCAAGCCTGACCCCTATAAGGGCAAGGGCGTGCGGTACTCGGGCGAGCAGATCCGCCGCAAGGCCGGGAAGGCTGGTAAGTAAGACATGGCTGGCACCAGAACTACTGCGCACGTGCGCAGCAGAAGCCGCACGGCGGGCCGGGCCTCCACGCGCACCAGGCGGCACTTGCGCGTGCGCAAGAAGATCTCTGGCAGCGCGGCGCGTCCAAGGCTGGTCGTCACCCGCTCAGCGCGGAACATCTTCGCCCAGCTCATCGATGACGTAGCGGGCCGCACGCTCGCATCCGCATCTACGCTGGAGGCCGATATCCGCCAGGTGAGCGGCGACAAGAAGGCGAAGGCGCACCAGGCCGGCAAGCTGCTTGCCGAGCGCGCCGCCGCGGCCGGGATCGGCGCAGCGGTCTTCGACCGAGGCGGCAACGCCTACCACGGCAGGATCGCCGCGCTCGCAGATGGCGCCCGCGAGGGCGGCCTGAAGCTATGAGCGGCGGCAGCATCAGCACGAGCAACGAGAGAAGGACATTCTGATGGCATCACCGGCACGGCGCGGTTCCGGGCCAGGAAGCGGCGGCGGTGAGCGGCGCGACCGACGCGACGACCGCCGCGGAGGCGGCGCCGAGAAGGGCACCGCCTACCTGGAGCGAGTCGTCACCATCAACCGGGTGGCCAAGGTCGTCCAGGGTGGCCGGCGCTTCAGCTTCACCGCCCTCGTGGTGGTCGGTGATGGCAACGGCATGGTCGGCGTCGGCTACGGCAAGGCCAAGGAAGTGCCTGCCGCGATCGCGAAGGGCGTGGAGGCCGCGAAGAAGTCTTTCTTCCGGGTTCCGAGGATCGGCGGCACGATCCCGCACACCGTGACCGGCGAGGACACCGCCGGCGTCGTCCTGCTCAAGCCCGCCAGCCCGGGAACCGGCGTCATCGCCGGCGGCCCGGTGCGCGCCGTGCTCGAGTGCGCGGGCGTCCACGACGTGCTGTCGCGCTCGCTCGGATCGTCGAACCCGATCAACGTGGTGCACGCGACCGTCGCGGCGCTGAAGGGCCTGTCGCGCCCCGAGGAGATCGCCGCCAGGCGCGGCCTGCCGATCGAGCACGTCGCCCCGGCGGCGATGCTACGGGCGCGTGCCGCCGCTGCCACGGCCGCGGAGTCCGGTAACTAGCGGGGTTCCAGGGCGTCGCCCCCGGCAGGCAGTAGCGAGCGGGGCTCCAGGGGTCGCCCCCCAGGCCAGCAGAGCGGAGTGCGTGAGATGGCAGAGCTGAAGGTAACCCAGACCAGGTCGAAGATCGGCGGCACGAAGGCGCAGCGCGATTCGCTGCGATCCCTCGGGCTGCACAGGATCGGCGACAGCGTCATCAAGGCCGACAGGCCAGAGATCCGCGGCATGATCCAGGTGGTTCGCCACCTGGTGGTCGTGGAGGAGGTGCAGTAGACGTGGCGAACACCGAAACTTCCGGCAGCAGCGCAAAAGGCACTGACGCCGGAGGCCCGGGCGGCCGCACAGGGCTGAAGATTCATCATCTGCGCCCGGCGCCAGGGGCCCGCACACCCAAGACGCGGGTGGGCCGCGGTCAGGGGTCCAAGGGCAAGACCGCGGGTCGCGGCACGAAGGGCAGCAAGGCCAGGACTAACATCTCGCCCGCGTTCGAGGGCGGTCAGATGCCGCTGCACCGCAGGCTGCCGAAGCTGAAGGGCTTCTCCAACGCGCGGTTCAAGACCAGCTACCAGGTGGTTAACCTGGACCGGCTCGCTGCGCTGTACCCCCAGGGCGGCGACGTGACGCCGGACGACCTGGCCGAGCGCGGAGCGGTCCGCAGCGGCGAGCTTGTCAAGGTGCTCGGCAACGGCGAGGCGGTCAGCGGGCTGCGGGTCAGCGCGCACGCGTTCTCAGCCACAGCCGTTCAGAAGATCACCGCGGCTGGCGGGAACAACGACACAGCTCTGACCTCGCGCGGTCCTCCGTTCGGGTCGCAGGGACGGCTCGATGGCGCCTGAGGTTCGCTTAGGATGCAGGCAGGCTGCCGTAGTCCCGTGAGAGCGTTAGACTGCGGCGTGCGTGTCGCACTTGGCTAAGCGGCGCCAGGCTCACTGGCCGGTACGACCAGCTACTGGCCAGGTCGCCAGCGACCGAGG
The DNA here is from genome assembly GCA_963809195.1 of uncultured Actinomycetota bacterium. Lineage (GTDB taxonomy): Bacteria > Actinomycetota > Actinomycetes > Streptosporangiales > Streptosporangiaceae > Chersky-822. The sequence continues at coordinate 290,740 of CAWEIQ010000001.1, forward strand.
AGCGGCAGATGACGTTGACCCTTCGAGATCAGTAGGACGGCGCATGCTGACCGCGTTCTACCAGGCCTTCCGGACGCCGGACCTGCGCAAGAAGCTGCTCTTCACGCTCTTCATCATTGTCGTCTTCCGGTTCGGCGCCTCGCTGCCGACGCCTGGCGTCTCCGACGACCGCGGTGCATCAGTGCGTCGCAGGGGCGACGAAGACCGGCATCCTCGGCCTGGTCAACCTGCTGAGCGGCGGTGCGCTGCTGCACCTCACGGTCTTCGCCCTCGGCATCATGCCCTACATCACCGCGAGCATCATCCTGCAGCTGCTCGCCGTGGTCATTCCCCGGCTGGAAACGCTGCGCAAGGAGGGCGCGTCGGGGACCGCGAAGATCACGCAGTACACCAGGTACCTGACCATCGGCCTGGCGATCTTGCAGTCCACGGCGATCGTCGCGCTGGCCGAGAGCGGCAACCTGTTCCCCAGCTGCCCCGCCAACCTTGATCCCGAACCAGAGCGTCTTCACGATCTCCACGATGGTGATCTGCATGACCGCCGGTACCGCAGTGATCATGTGGCTCGGCGAGCTGATCACCGACCGCGGCGTCGGCAACGGCATGTCGCTGATGATCTTCACCCAGGTGATCGCCGTCATCCCCGGCCAGCTTTACCAGATCATGCAGACCGAGGGCGGGTTCATCTTCCTGCTCGTGCTCGCGGTCGGCGTGCTGATCGTCGCCGCGGTCGCGTTCATGGAACAGGCGCAGCGCAGGATCCCTGTCCAGTACGCCAAGCGGATGGTCGGCAGGAAGATGTACGGCGGTACCTCGACGTACATCCCGCTGAAGGTGAACCAGGCCGGTGTCATCCCGGTGATCTTCGCCTCGTCGCTGCTCTATATCCCTGCGCTGGCCGCGAACCTGTTCGGCAAGAGCAACGCGACCTCGGGCTGGTCGCTCTGGGTGCAGACGCACCTGGTGCAGGGGCGACGATCCGTACTACATACTCGGCTTCTTCGTGCTGATCATCTTGTTTACTTATTTCTACGTCTCGATCACCTTCAATCCTGACGAGGTGGCCGAGAACATGCGCAAGGCTGGCGGGTTCATTCCGGGCATCAGACCCGGCGGTCCGACGGCGGGCTACCTGCGCTTCGTGCTGAACAGGCTGACCGCACCGGGTTCGCTCTACTTGGGCATCGTGGCGATCATCCCGATGCTGGCCATCGCGCTCGTGAATGCCGGCAGCCAGTTCCCACTGGGCGGCACGAGCATCCTGATCGCGGTTGGAGTCGGGCTCGATACGGTCAAGCAGATCGAGAGCCAGCTGCAGCAGCGTAACTACGAGGGCTTCCTCAGGTAGTGCGAGTCGTCCTGGTTGGGCCACCCGGTGCGGGCAAGGGTACCCAGGCCCAGTTCATCGCCTCGCATCTGGCGATACCGAAGGTATCGACAGGTGACATCTTCCGCTACAACGTCAGCGCAGGGACCGAGCTAGGCCGACAGGCCAGGTCCTTCATGGAGCGCGGTGACCTCGTCCCTGACGAGGTCACCGTTGCCATGGTGGCCAGCAGACTGCAGGAGGACGATGCTCTGAGCGGGTTCCTCATCGACGGCTTCCCGCGCAACGTGCCGCAGGCTGAGACGCTGAAGAAGCTGCTGGCCGACTGGGGCATGCGGCTGGACCTCGTGCTCGAACTGGTGGTCGACCACGACGAGGTGATCAGGCGGCTGTCCGGCCGCAGAACCTGCCGGAGGTGCGGCCGGGTGTGGCACGTGGCTTTCGACCCGCCGTCTATGCCCGGCAAGTGCGACGAGTGTGGCGGTGAGCTGTTCCAGCGCGACGATGACCGCGAAGAGACGATCAGGCACCGGCTCGAGGTCTACGAGCAGCAGACCCAGCCGCTGATCTCGTATTACGCGGACGAGGGCATCTTGCTCGGCATCGACGCCACAGGCCCGGTCGAAGACGTCACCGACCGGGCCCTGGTCGCGTTGCGACGGTTCATCCGTTAGCGCGGCGGACGCGACGCGCCCGCTCGTAGCAGGGACGTGTCAACGGGTACGGTGTTAACAGGAGGCACTGGGGCAATGCGGCTCAGCCGGGTACCGTCGATCGAAATCAAGACGCCAGGCCAGGTCGCGCTCATGCGCGAGGCGGGCCTGGTTGTCGCGCGGATGCTGGAGGCGGTCGCAGCCGCGGCAGAGCCGGGCATCAGCACCGCCGAGCTTGACGCGATCGCCGAGCGCGAGATGAAGGCTGCCGGTGCGCGGTCTTCCTTCAAGGGTTATCACGGCTACCCGGCCACGATCTGCACGTCAGTCAACGACGAGATCGTGCACGGCATCCCGCACCCGGAGGTCAAACTCGCCCCTGGCGACGTTCTCTCCATAGATGCCGGTGCCATCGTCGGCGGCTGGCATGGCGACGCAGCGATAACGATCGGGGTTGGCGAGGTCACCGAGCCTGTGACCGCGCTGCTGCGTGCGTGCGAGCAGGCCATGTGGCACGGCCTGGCGAACGCGGTGGCCGGCAGGCGCCTGACGGACATCTCTCATGCCGTTGAATCGAGTGCGCTGGCCAGTGGCGGATATGGCGTCGTACACGAGTACACAGGCCACTTCATCGGCTCGGCCATGCACATGGATCCGGCCGTTCCGAACTATGGCAGGCCGGGCCGCGGGCCGGTGCTCACCGAGGGCATGGCCATGGCCATCGAGCCGATGCTGGTCCTGCCGCCGTTCGTGAGCTCGTCTCCCCTGGTCAGCCCGGGAAGTCGCCCGCCCGCCGAGCATTGGGTTCCCGGCACTAGGCTCCTTGACGACGGCTGGACCGTCGTGACGCAGGACGGAAGCATCGCCGCGCATTTTGAGCACACGGTAGCGATCACGCCTGACGGGCCGTGGGTGCTAACCGCAGAAGATGGCGGATTGAGCGGCCTTGCGAGCGTCGCGGCCACGGCGTCGGACGTGCCGGGCCATGAGGCCCCGGTCGGTGCGAGGAGGGTCTGATGGCGACCGATCCGAACCTGATTCGCGCATCCGACCAGGACAGGGACCGCGTGGCGAACATCCTGCGCGACCATCATGCCGTCGGCAGGCTGGACGCCGATGAGTTCAGCGAACGACTGGACAAGGCCTTCGCGGCCAAGACCATGGGCGACCTCGAGGCGCTCACGGCCGACCTGCCTGCCGTGGATCCTTATCCGCTGCCCACCTCCTCGATGGCGCACCACTACACCGGCGGAACCGGGCTGCCCTCTACGGTGCTGGGGGCGATGAGCCGCGGCCACGGCCGGTTCTCTCCGGCCTGGCAGGCGGCCTGGGGTTCCTGGCTCGGGACTGCGCTGTTGCTGATCGTCATCTGGGCGCTGTCGGGCGCTGGCTATCCGTGGCCGCTGTGGGTCATTGGGCCGTGGGGTGCGGTGATGGCCGGCCGCTGGCTGGTGGGCTCGCATCCGGATGGTCACAGCCGGCGCGGCAGGATCGACCCAGGCCAGGCAGGACAGCTGGGCCCTGGTCAGCCAGGTCACACGGATCCCGGCCACACGAATGAGGGGCAGGCTGGCCGCGGCGGCGACGATGGATCCCGAGGGACCAGCTGAACCAAGGCGACCGCGGCGATGGCGCTGTTGCCCAGGATCCTCGGCTGGGCGTAATCCGTAGCACGCCGAATCTGGTGCCCGGTTCGCATTGCTGGCCGCGCTCAAGTAGACTTTGCACCGGCCCATCAGGTTGTTGTCTGCCCTCGCTGTGTACCAGGTGCGGGACCAGCGTCCAGCGGGCCGCAAGTTCCGGCACAGCCGCGTCAGCGTGCTCCGGAATGTTAAGCCACCCGTGACTGTTTACTTGTGCTGTGGTGCGATCGGCGGGCAACGTCCGCCGAAAGCGGCGGCGTTAGCGCCAGTACAGCTAAGCAGCACCACCAGCAAGCAAGATAAGTAAGCCAACAGTGAAGCGCGGAGGATATGCCCAAGAAAGACGGCGCCATCGAGATCGAGGGCACGGTAGTCGAATCGCTGCCAAATGCCTTCTTCCGGGTGGAGCTCGACAACGGGCACAAGGTTCTTGCTCATATCAGCGGCAAGATGCGGATGCACTACATCCGGATCCTGCCCGACGACCGGGTGGTCGTCGAGCTGAGCCCGTACGACCTAAGTCGCGGCCGGATCGTCTACCGGTATAAGTAGGCGATCAGACCAGGCGGCGCAGGCGAGGGGAGTGCCCCAGGAACCCGGAAGGGCAGTCCTAGGCGACTCCGTAGCCAATGCAAGAGCTGATTTGAGTAACGAGGAGAATTGTCGTGAAGGTCAAGCCGAGTGTGAAGAAGATCTGCAGTAAGTGCCGGATCATTCGCAGGCATGGCCGGGTCATGGTGATCTGCTCTGACCCGCGGCATAAGCAGCGGCAGGGCTGATCGGGCCCGGTCAAGGGATAGCACATCCCAGGAAAGGCACAGCACGAAGAAACACGGGCCGCACTCCCAGCCGCCACGGCGGCTGGGAACACCCCCGGGCGGAGGCCGGGGCCACGTCGTCGGGCACAGACGTGGAGCGGCTCGCAGGACCTCCGGATGAGAAGGAGAGTTGCCCAGGATGGCACGTCTAGTAGGCGTCGACCTGCCGCGTGACAAGCGGCTTGAGGTCGCCCTGACATATATCTACGGCATCGGCACGACCCGGGCCCATGAGACGCTCGGCGCTACGGGCATTAGCCCTGACCGGCGAGTGCACCAGATGACCGATGAGGAAATCGTCCAGCTCAGGGACTGGATCGAGGCGAACTACAAGGTCGAGGGTGACCTGCGCCGCGAGGTCCAGGCTGACATCAGGCGCAAGGTCGAGATCGGTTGCTACCAGGGCGTGCGGCATCGCCGCGGCTTGCCGGTGCACGGTCAGCGCACCCAGACCAACGCCCGCACGCGCAAGGGCAGGAAGAAGACAGTGGCCGGCAAGAAGAAGGTCGGCAAGAAGTAGTCCGCCAGCGGACCGATCACCTCCGGAGTTGACGACAGCATGCCTCCTAAGAGCCGAACCGGCGTCAAGAAAGTACGCCGCAAGGAACGCAAGAACATCGCTCATGGGCACGCCCACATCAAGAGCACGTTCAACAACACCATCGTGTCCATCACCGACCCAGCGGGGAGCGTGATCTCCTGGGCTTCTTCTGGCCAGGTCGGTTTCAAGGGCTCGAGGAAGTCGACGCCGTTCGCCGCGCAGATGGCCGCCGAGTCGGCCGCCAGGCGCGCGATGGAGCACGGCATGCGCAAGGTCGACGTGTTCGTCAAGGGTCCTGGCTCGGGCCGCGAGACGGCGATCAGGTCGCTCCAGGCCACCGGCCTGGAGGTCGGGTCGATCCAGGACGTCACCCCGGTCCCGCACAATGGCTGCCGGCCGCCGAAGCGGCGCCGGGTCTGAGCCGGATACGACAGGAGTAACTAACAAGCATGGCTCGATACACCGGCCCGGACTGCAAGCTCTGCCGCCGCGAGAAGACCAAGCTGTTCCTCAAGGGCGCTAAGTGCGACTCACCGAAGTGCCCGATCGAGATCAGGCCGTACCCGCCTGGCGAGCACGGCAGGAACCGCCCGAAGGAGAGCGAGTACCTGCTCCAGGTCAGGGAGAAGCAGAAGGCCAAGCGGATCTACGGCATCCTCGAGAAGCAGTTCCACAACTACTACACCGAGGCCACCAAGACCCGCGGCAAATCCGGAGAGGCGCTGCTCCAGATCCTGGAGCGCCGCCTGGACAACGTCGTCTACCGGGCCGGCTTCGCCAAGAGCCGTGACATGGCGCGGCAGGTTGTCAGGCACGGCCACGTCCTGGTGAACGGGCGGAAGGTGAACATTCCCTCGTACCGTGTCAGCGAGAGCGACATCGTCGAGATCGCGCCCAAGTTCCACGAGCTCACGCCGTTCATCGTGGCGCGGGCTGAGGCCGGCGAGCGGCCGGCGCCATCGTGGCTCGAGGTCGTACCCGACAAGATGCGGATCCTGGTCCACACTCTGCCGTCCCGTGCCCAGATCGACACCCAGGTGCAAGAGCAGCTGATCGTCGAGTACTACTCGAAGTAACCGTTTGACCCTGGCTGGCCAAGGGGGTCCGCCAGGCACCTGACGGCGCGAGCCGCCAGCCTTAGTCGCCTGTCATATAGCGGGCAGGCGGGAAGGAATGCACATGCTGATCGCACAGCGCCCCACCCTCACCGAGGAGCAGGTCGAAGAGTGCCGCTCTCGGTTCACCATCGAGCCGCTCGAGCCAGGCTTCGGGTACACGATCGGGAACTCGCTTCGGCGCACGCTGCTGTCATCGATCCCTGGTGCAGCCGTCACCAGCATCAGGATCGAGGGAGTGCTGCACGAGTTCTCCACCGTCCCCGGGGTGAAGGAAGACGTCACCGACATCATCCTGAACCTCAAGGAGCTCGTGGTCTCCTCCGAGCACGACGAGCCCGTGCACATGTACCTGCGCAAGCAGGGTCCCGGCGTCGTCACGGCGGCCGACATCGCGCCGCCCGCAGGGATGGAGGTGCACAACCCTGACCTGCACATCGCGACCCTGAACGGCAAGGGCAAGCTGGAGATGGAGCTGACCGTCGAGCGCGGTCGCGGCTATATCTCGGCGTCCCAGAACAAGCAGCCGGGCCAGGAGATCGGCCGGATCCCGATCGACTCGATCTACTCGCCGGTGCTGCGCGTCACGTACAAGGTCGAGGCCACCCGCGTTGAGCAGCGCACCGACTTCGACCGGCTGATCCTGGACGTGGAGACCAAGCCGTGCATGCGGCCGAGGGATGCCGTGGCGAGCGCGGGCATGACGCTGGTCGAGCTGTTCGGGCTTGCCAGGGAGCTGAACCTGGAGGCCGAGGGAATCGACATCGGCCCGTCACCTACCGACGCCGCGCTGGCGGCCGACCTGGCGCTGCCGATCGAGGAACTGAACCTCACGGTGCGCTCGTACAACTGCCTCAAGCGCGAGGGCATCCACACCGTCGGCGAGCTTGTCGCCCGCAGCGAGCAGGACCTGCTCGACATCCGCAACTTCGGCGCGAAGTCGATCGAGGAAGTCAAGCAGAAGCTGATCGACATGGGCCTGGCGCTCAAGGACTCGCCGCCCGGATTCGACCCTGGGTCGGCTGCCGACAGCTACGGAGCCGACGAGGACGACAGCTACGTCGAGACAGAGGAGTACTAAGCGGCCGTGCGGCGGCTTGCCCGACGCGCGCGCTCAGGAGAGTAGTAAGGGCCGCGCGGCGGCTGACGAGCCGCGCAGACTGCGCGGCGCTGTCAGGTTGCACGACCAGATGGTGCCACACCGAGGAGAGTCTTTCGATGCCCACGCCCACTAAGGGTCGCCGGCTGGGCGGCAGCGCAGCGCACCAGCAGCACATGCTGGCGAACCTGGCCACGGCGCTGTTCGAGCACGGCAAGATCACGACGACGGAGGCGCGCGCCCGCCGGCTGCGGCCGGTGGCTGAGCGCTTGATCACCTTCGCCAAGCGGGGTGACCTGCACGCCAGGCGTCAGGTGCTGACCGTGGTCACCGACAAGACCGTGGTGAAGACTCTCTTCGACGAGATCGGCCCGAGCTACGCGAGCCGGCCAGGCGGCTATACCAGGATCACGAAGGTATCCCCCCGCAAGGGTGACAACGCCGCCATGGCCGTGATCGAACTGGTCACCGAGAGCGTCGAGGCAAAGCCGCAGCGACGCCGCGCCAGGCGGTCGCAGTCGGGCGGTGGCCGCGATGGCCGCGGGGCGCAGGCGCCCGCCGCCGCTGCAGCGGCCGAGGTTTCGGCCGACGAGGCGGTGGCTGAGGCTGACGAGGCCACAGAGGCGACAGCGGCCGACGAAGCGGAAGAGGTCGAAGCCGCCACTGACGCCGAGCTTGCCGACGAGGACGGCGCTGATGACGAGAACGGCGCCGACGCTGAGCCCGACGCGGCCGAGCCTGCCGCCGAAGCCGACACCGAGCAGGACGACGAGAAGTAGTCAGCCAGACGCCGGCACCGGCCGGGCCGCCCGCGCCGGCGTCGAACCGCGCGGCGCGGAGGAGCACGGTTTCGTCAGGCTCAGGATCGATCTCGCGTACGACGGCACGCGGTTTCACGGCTGGGCCGCCCAGCCCGGTGTGCGCACGGTGCAGGACGACGTCGAGATCGCGCTTGCCCGCGTCCTGCGGATGCCGGAGGCGCCGTCGCTGACCGTCGCCGGCCGGACCGACGCCGGCGTACACGCCCGTGGTCAGGTCGCCCACCTCGACGTGCCTGAGCCGGTCTGGGCCACGGCAGCTGGGTCCGCGTTGCGGCGACTGAATGGCCTTCTCCCGGCCGATGTACGCGTACACGCGATCGGGCAAGTCTCTGCCGATTTTGATGCACGATTCTCCGCGCTCTGGCGGCGGTACTCCTACCGGATTTGCGACGGCGAGGCCAGCGCCGATCCGCTCCGCAGGCACGACACGCTCTGGCACCGGTGGCCCGTCGAGGTTGAGCTGATGAACGAGGCCGGGGCGTCATGCCTCGGCGAGCATGATTTCGCCGCTTTCTGCCGGCCACGGGCAGGCGCGAGCACGGTCAGGGAACTGTTCAGGCTCGACTGGCAACGAGACGAGGCGAGCGTGATCACCGGGACCATCGTCGCCGACGCGTTCTGCCACAACATGGTCAGGGCATTGGCAGGCGCGCTCTTGGCGGTCGGTGACGGCAGGAAGCCGGTGCCCTGGCTGGCCGGCGTGCTCGCCGCGAAAGTGAGGGATCCCGCTGTGGCGGTCGCCCCGGCGCATCCGCTCTGCCTTGAGCAGGTCGGCTATCCCGCCGACGCCGATCTGGCCGCTCGCGCTCTCCTCACCCGGCGGGTGAGGACTCGAGGCCAGATCAGCTGAGCGGCGACGGTCCCGGTGCTAACTGGTCGTGACGGGCTTGCCGTCCACCATGCGGTTGCTCAGGCTGACATTGACCGTGTGCTTGACCAGCAGGTTCATGAATGCCGTCAGACGAGTCCGGCCGGCCTGACCCTTCGGCGGGCTCAGATTGGTGGTCTCGGCCCACACCAGGACCAGGTAGTGGCCCTTGACGATGGCTTCCTCAAGCCCGGTGCCCTGGCCGATCGACTTGGCCGGTCCCGCCTTTGCCGCGAGCTGGGCGACGAACTCGGCGTGACCGGCCTTACCAGCCGCCTTGCTGGCCGAGGCGAAGTTCTTCAGGTTGAAGACCCCGATGGTCGCCATGACCTTCGCGCTCTTCGACAGGTAGGTAGCCCTGAGGGTCTGGATGCAGCCACCATGCCTGACTGCCGCTTGCAACGCCGAGCCGATCAGGGCCGCGCGGCAGTTCGTGCCCTTGGCGTACTTGGCCCTCGTGTAGACGGTGCCCGCATCCGAGATCGAGGCCGGATACAGCTCAGCCGCCGTCAGGGGCACCGGATCGGTCTTCCTGCTCCCGATGAAGCCCCAGGGCCCAGGTGGCGCTTTCGGCGACGAACTCACGGGCGTGGGGGTACTGCTTGGCGTGGAACGGGGGACCGGTTTGCTCCCGTGCGGAATCGTGACCACGAGAATCGCGGCGACCGCCGCGATGATCACTCCGGCGGCACCGATCGCGAGCCAGGCTGGCTGGCGCTTCTTCCGGCTCCTGCCCGCTGAGCGGCTGCCCTTGCCCTTTGCCCTTCCGCCATGCGTTGCGGGCTCGCGCGGCAGCTGGTCGCTTCGCACTTTCGGCGCCATCTCCTGGCCGCCTGCGGCGGATGCGCGGCGGCGGTCGGGCGCTGCCGAACGGCCCGCATGGCCTGAGAACAGGATCCTTGATCGCGGGAATCGAGTAGTCGGTGTCGAACTCATCGGGCGTGATCGTCGCGGTAGCGAGCTGCGAGCTGTCGGTCAGGCCTGCCCGTGCGGGCTGCCCGCCCCGTCCGTCTGAGCGTCCTGGCTGACCGCGATTCCACGCGGCGAAAGGACCAGGCGGGTAGACCGGCAGCGCGTCGCCCGGGGCAGGCGGGAAGCCGCGGACGGCGTTGCTTGCCACGGGCTGTGAGATGGCATCGCGGCCAGACAGGCTCGTGCCTGGCCAGGCATCGGGATCGTCGGTGGACCAGCTGTAGCCGACCTCGTCGTCCGGCCATGCTGCGTCGCCGTATCCTGATTGGCCATAACCGGCGTCGTCGTGGCCGGACCTGTCGTAGCCACTGCCGGCTCGGCCAGGACCCTCATCGCCCCCGGAATAACGAGAGCCGGAATGGTCAGCCGCCGAATGGCCATATCCGTCGCCGCGATACTCGGTGCGTCCTGAACCGCGCCGGGATGAGGCGGCGAGGTCCTGACCAGACAGACCGCTTTCTCCTCCGGCATTGCTCACCCGGTACGCCGGTGTATACAGCGAAGAACCGCCTGGCGGCAACGGGTCGTCGTCAGCGCGCCGTCGCCCGGATGATCCTCCTGGGGGTTGTCCGCCCGGGCCAGCAACGTCACCGACATTCCGCATGCCGTGAGCGTACCGTTATGGCGCGGCCCAGCGAGTGCGGTAGCGTGCATTGCGGGCGCCGGGACCGGCCTAGCGGCAGGGCACCGGCGTGCGGGTATGTGTAATCGCCCGCTCTTTTGACCACCGATAGGAACAGCCGGTATCCTAACTGGGCGTCCATCTGCGCCGGCAGGCCTGTGCGCCCGTTTTCAGGGTGGGTATTGCTGCGGTCGGTGCTGCGGATCTCCCACGCTGGGCATGCTGCCGGGCGTGGGCCCCAACCATCAGGACTCACACGCGAAGGCTTATGACTGTGCGCACATTCAGCCCGAAGGCCGCCGATGTCCAGCGACAGTGGCATGTCATCGATGCGTCTGACATCGTGCTTGGCCGGCTGGCGAGCCAGGCGGCGATCTTGCTGCGCGGCAAGCACAAGGCCATCTTCGCGCCTCACGTGGACACCGGCGACTTCGTGATCATCGTGAACGCCGCGAAGGTCGCGTTGACAGGCAACAAGCTTGCGGACAAGCGTGCGTACCGGCACTCCGGCTACCCGGGCGGGTTGCGCGCCGTGGCCTACAGCGACCTGATGGCGAAGAACCCGGAGCGTGCAGTGACCAAAGCGGTCAAGGGCATGCTTCCCAAGAACTCGCTCGGCAGGCAGATGCTGAGCAAGCTCAAGGTCTACGCAGGACCTGAGCACCCGCACCAGGCACAGAAGCCAGTCGCTGTTCGAGATCACCCAGGTCTCCCAGCAGGCGGGCGCCGGCAAGGCAGCCAAGTAGCCGACGCTGGTGGCATGAGGACACAACGAGCCGATCAGGAAGCACGAGGAAGACACCGTGGCTGAGCCCACAGTCGCGCCGGAGACCGGCGCTGGCGACGAGGTCGAAGAGAACGCCGAGTACCAGTCGCAGTACACGACCGAGACCGGTGAGGCGGCGAGCACCTCGGCCAAGCCAGCGGCCCGTCGTCCGGTGGTGACGGGTCATGCAGTGGGCACCGGCCGCCGTAAGGAGGCCATCGCCCGGGTGCGCGTGATGCCGGGCACAGGGCAGTTCCTGATCAACGGCCGCACTCTCGACGTGTACTTCCCGAACAAGGTGCACCAGCAGCTGATCAACGAGCCATTCGTGACTCTCGGCGCCGAGTCCCAGTTCGACGTCGTCGCCAGGATCACCGGAGGCGGGGTCACCGGCCAGGCGGGCGCGGTCAGGCTCGGCATCGCGAGGGCCCTGATCCTGGTAGACCCGGCGAGTCGCCCAGCTCTGAAGCGCCTGGGCTTCCTGACCAGGGACGCCAGGATCAAGGAACGCAAGAAGGCAGGCCTGAAGAAGGCACGCAAGGCGCCGCAGTACTCCAAGCGCTAGTCTGGGGCGTTGCCTTCGAAGGTGCTGCCATCCATGGGGCTATTCGGTACTGACGGAGTACGCGGCGTCGCCGGGCTCGACCTTGATTCCCGGCTTGCCACCAGCCTGGCCGCCGCGGCCGCGCACGTCCTGGGGCGGCCGTCGTCTCGCGCGCACCGGGTCAGAGCGACTGGGCGCCCGGCCGGTGGCCGTGGTCGGACGTGATCCGCGCGCGTCTGGTGAGTTCCTCGAGGCCGCGGTCGTAGCCGGGCTCGCGGAGAGCGGCGTCGACGTGCGGGTGCTCGGCGTCATCCCGACGCCTGCGGTTGCCTATCTCACCGACGTTCTCGACGCGGACTTCGGCGTCATGCTGTCGGCGTCGCACAATCCGGCGCCTGACAACGGAATCAAGTTCTTCGCGAAGGGCGGCGTGAAGCTGCCCGACGAGGTCGAGGCGGAGATCGAGGCGCGGATGGCGCGCGGCCTCGGCCGTCGGCTGACGGGGCCGGTCCCGGCATTCCGGCCGCAGGTTTCGGCCGGATCACGGACGCTGCCAGCGAGGCAGAACGCTACCTGGAGCACCTGCTGGGCACGGTCGACGCTGCGTCCGCAGGTACTGGCTCGGCCAGGGGGCGGCGGCCCGGCCGCTGGCTGGCTGGCGGATCGTGGTCGACTGCGCGCACGGGGCCGCTTACGCACTCGCGCCGCGGCTGCTCGCCGAGGCGGGGGCCGAGGTCATCGCGATCGGAGTCGAGCCCGATGGCATCAACATCAACGAGGGCTGCGGCTCGACCAGCCTCGGCACGCTTCAGGCGGCCGTTATCCAGCACGGCGCCGACGCCGGCATCGCCTACGACGGCGACGCGGACCGTTGTCTCGCGGTCGACGCGACCGGCCAGGTCATCGACGGCGACCAGATCCTCGCGATCCTGGCGCTGGCGCTCAACAAGTCGGGCCGGCTGACGGGCGGAACCGTCGTGGCGACGGTCATGGCGAATCTCGGCTTCCGGCTGGCGATGCGGGACGCTGGCATCGACGTCGTCGAGACGCCCGTCGGCGACCGGTACCTGATCGCCGCGATGCTGGACGGCAAGTTCGTGCTCGGCGGCGAACAGTCGGGCCACATCATCATGCTGGACCACAGCAGCACCGGCGACGGGATGCTGACCAGCCTGCAGCTGCTGGTGCACGCCGCCTCGACGGGCAGTCACTCGCCGAACTCGGCTCGGTCATGACCAGGGTCCCGCAGGTTCTGGTCAACGTGCGCGGCGTCAGCAAGCAGAAGGTCGTCGCGTCGGCCGAGCTCGCGGCGGCGGTGGCGGACGCGACCAGCCAGCTCGGCGAGTCGGGCCGGGTGCTCGTCCGGCCGAGCGGCACCGAGCCGGCGGTCCGTGTCATGGTCGAGGCAGTCGACTCGGGCCAGGCGCACACGATCGCCGACCGCCTCGCCGACGTCGTCCGCGACGTCGGCTAAGTCGCGCCGCGCCTCGGCGGACAGCGACGCAACTGGTGTTGCGGAGGCGGTGTCGCGGGAGGCCGAGTCGCGTGCGGTCATCACAGGGCCGTCATGGCAGGCTGAGACCGTGATCGCGGGCATCGGCGTCGACATCGTCAAGATCGCGAGGCTGGAGGACGCGCTCCGCCGCACGCCCGAGCTCGCGACGCGCCTGTTCACGCCCGGCGAGCGGACCTGGGCAGGGCGCCGGAGGGCGCCCGCGGCCTCGCTAGCAGGCTGCTTCGCGGCTAAAGAGGCGCTCGCCAAGGTGCTCGGCGCTCCCGTTGGCCTGCACTGGACTGACGCCGAGGTGCTGCGCGACTCGGCCGGCCGGCCGTTCCTGACTGTGCGCGGCACCGTGGCCGAGGTCGCGCAAGCTCAGGGCATCGGGACCTGGCACGTGTCGCTCAGCCACGACGGCGGTATGTGCATCGCCATGGTGGTTGCCGAGCTGGCGTGTGCGCAGAGCGCATACGAGCATCCGCCGGGACACGACGAGGAACTGGAGCGAGGCAGAGCATGAGATACGCCCACGCCGTCAGCGACGTCAGGGCTGCCGAGCGCGCGCTGATGGCGCGGGTGCCCGATGGCGCGCTGATGCAGCGGGCGGCGGCTGGACTGGCCGCAGTCTGCGCCAGCCTGCTCGACCGGGTCTACGGCTCACGAGTCGTCGTGCTCGCCGGCACCGGCGACAACGGCGGGGACGCGCTGTTCGCTGGCGCCGCGGCTGGCCGCCCGCGGCGCCAGGGTCACGGCGATCGCGACCGGGCCAGGCCTGCACGAGGCCGGCGCGGCCGCGTTGCGGCGCTCCGGCGGCAGGTTCGCGGACGCGACGGAGGCAATCGGCAGGCGAGGCAATCGCGGCAGCCGACCTGATCATCGACGGCATCCTCGGCATCGGCGGCCACGGCGGGCTGCGTGAGCCCGCGGCCACGCTGGCAGGACTGGTAGCGGAGCGCGGCCAGCGCCGGAGCATCTCGTCGTCGCCACGGACCTGCCGAGCGGCGTCGACGCGGACACCGGCGTCGTCGAGGGCGCCGCGATAGAGGCCGACGTGACCGTGACGTTCGGCACCATCAAGCCGGGCCTGCTGGTCGATCCAGGTGCGAGCTACGCGGGGACCGTCCAGCTCGTCGACATCGGCCTGGGGCCGTACCTGACCGCCGCACCTGCCGTGACCGCGCTGCAGGCCGCCGACGTCGCCGACCTGCTTCCACGGCCCGATGCTGAGTCCGACAAGTACCGGCGCGGCGTGCTCGGCGTGCTGGCGGGCAGCCAGCGCTACACGGGCGCCGCGGTGCTCAGCGTCGGCGGCGCGATACGCGGCGGCGCAGGCATGGTCAGGCTCGTCTCGGCCAGGGCCGCCGCCGATGTCGTCCGTGCAGCACTGGCCTGAAGCCGTCATCACTGTGACCGATCCGTCGGACCCTGCCGAGCCGGCCGGACCGGCCGCAGTCGAGGCCGCTGGGCGCGTACAGGCGTGGGTCGCCGGGCCCGGGCTCGGCACCGATGACGATGCTGCGGCGCTGCTCGCCGCTGTACTGGCGAAGCCGTTGCCCGTGCTCGTCGATGCCGACGGCCTCACGGTGCTGTCCAGGCGCAAGGACCTGCTGTCCAGGCCAGCGGGGGCGGCGACGCTGATCACGCCGCACGCGGGCGAGCTCGCCAGGCTGCTGAACGCGGACCACGCCGACATCGAGGCGCACAGGCTCGCGTCTGTCGCGGCGGGCCGCGGCCGAGCTCGGCGTGACTGTACTGCTCAAGGGCTCGACCACCGTGATCGCGACACCCGATGCCGGCGAGGCGGTCTTTGTCAATCCGACTGGTACGCGGTGGCTTGCCACCGCGGGTTCTGGCGACGTGCTGTCCGGCCTGGCCGGAGCGATGCTGGCGCAGGGCGTGCTGCCGGCCAGGTCGGCCGCCGCCGCTGCCGCGTTTCTGCACGGGCTTGCGGGACGGATTGCCGCGGACGGCGCCCCGATCGGCGCAGCCGACGTGCTCGAGGCCATTCCGACAGCCATTCGGCGGGTCGAGGAGGGCGCGCCGAGCGCGGCGGCTGACGAGACGCGTGCGGGCCGGTCCGGCCGTTCGAGGCGCCGAACCGGTCTGACAGCGCGTAGCGCAGCACCGCCATGTCGTCGGCGCGCGTGACGCCGGCGAGCGTCGCGCGGTGGCCGGGACTCCACGGGAAATGGCCTGGCCCGACGAACCGCGGAGCGGCCGGCGTCCCCGATGAAGAAAGGCGCAACGGCGAGAACGAGCTCATCGGCCAGCCCGGCGAGCAGGAACTGGCGTGAGCACCGATGCGCCGCCCTCGACCATCAGGCGGGCCACGCCGCGGATCGCGAGGTCGTCGAGAATGTGGTTGAGGTCTGACTGGATCGCCCGCGTCGGCGACGTCTGCGCCTTGCCGCCCAGCCGGTCCCTGGTACCGGCAAGAGCCGCCTGACGATACGTAGACGATCCGATCCGCGCCGGTCGTGAACATCCGCGCGCCAGGCTCGAGGTTCCCCGCTTCCGCTGATCACCACCCTCGCCGGATCGGGGCTCGACACCGCGCGCGACCCGTGCGTCCCGGCGAGCTTGGGATCTGAGCAGCAGGACCGGGTCGTCCGCGCGGATCGTTCCCGCGCCGACGAGGATCGCGTCGCTGCTGGCCCGCAGTTCATCGACGCGGTCGATGTCGGCGTCGCCGGACAGGCGCAGCGGCTGGTCCGATCTGTCGTCGATGTACCCGTCCAGCGACATCGCGCAGCTCAGCAGCACATACGGCCGGTCCACGCCGGCCAGCCTACGGTCCGCATGCGGCGGCGCGACGCCGAGCCTGCGGAGGCAAGGCCAAAGTGGGCCGTTATGCCCATATTCCGACCGTTTGCGGCGACCACCGGTGTGACGGACGTAACGGAATCGCGACCGAGTCAGGACCACGCGTTGTCTAAGAGTCCGCGGTCACAGCGAAGGCAACTCGCGTACTGCCTGACACCGTCATTGTGACGGCACGTCCTGACGGGTGCCGGCAGCGCTTGTCAAAGCCCGCGCGAGAGGGCCAAGCCGGTCCTAGCTTGCCTTGACCCGCCGTCCGCGCCGGCCCCTGATCCAGACGGCGGACGCCGCTCTCGCTGGCCGCGTTCTGGCCGATCGTGCCCCCTCCCTCCGAACGGAGACTTCGATGCGCTTTCCTCAGCAGCGGTCCTGCCCAGCCCGCCGCGGGCGGCAAGCCGCGAGCAAGCGACGCTTCCGGCGGTCGCGGTCCTGGCGGATCGCGGTTGTTGCCGGCGCGACGGTTGGCCTCATGGCCACGGCAGCGGGCGTGACCGCAGCGGCCGTCACCTCAGGCGGGCCGAGCCGCGCCGGCGGTCACGCAGCCACCGCGCCCAGAGCCAGTCAGCGCCGCCGGTCACGCCGCCAAGGCAAGGCCGGCAGACACGGGCCGGCGGACGACCCGGCTCGGCGGCGGACACGGCGGCGGCGGCGCCAAGGCAGCGCAGCACCCGCGCAACGCACGCCGCCGCGCATTCCAAGGTGCTGCGGACCTCGTGCCGGACGGTCGCGCACATCGGCGACTCGACCTCCGTCGACCTGATCTCGCCTGACTACCTGCCGAACCCGGCGCAGCGACTCGGCGCGCGGTACGCCGACGTCGGCGTCAAGCACCTCAAGATCGACGCCTCGGGCGGGCGCTCCATCGTCGAGGAGTTGCCCGGCCAGCTCAACGGATACAAGGTAGCCAGTGCCTGGCGCGGCCAGGGCTACCACGGCTGCTGGGTCTTCGCGCTCGGCACCAACGACGCAGCCAACATCGCCGCGGGCTCGACCATCGGGATGATGGCCAGGATCGACCAGATGATGGCCGTCGCGCATGGTGAGCCTGTGCTGTGGGTGAACACGAAGACGCTGCTGACCGAGCGGTCCTTACGCGAACGTGAACGAGCAGGCCTGGGACAAGACGCTGGTCCAGGCGCTGGCCAGGTATCCGAACCTGCGGATCTTCAACTGGTCGGCCGTCGCCCAGCCGGGCTGGTTCCTGTCCGACGGAATCCACTACAACTCACTCGGCTGCGCTATGCGCGCGAAGGCCATTGCCGACGCGCTGGCCAGAGCGTTCCCGCTGCACGGCCACAGCGCGTCCAGGATCGTCCGCTACGCGTACACACGCAGGCTACGGCCCATCAGGGCACGTGCCGGACACGCGAATCGGCCGCGGGCAGCCGCGCACGCCATTCGCGTTCCAATTCTTGCCGACCACGATACGTACTCCTTAGACCACTCCGGGTAGTGCATTCCGTGCCTGGGGTGAACCCGACGATCTCGACCGACGGATGCGAGACCGGCCCGGGCTGGGGGGAACATGCCGAGGCCGGTGGACTCTGGCCAGCGCTACATGCCTGGCCTGGACGGATTGCGGGCACTCGCGGTGCTCGCGGTCATCGCCTATCACGAGCAGTTCGGCTGGGCGCCAGGCGGATTGCTCGGCGTCGGGGTCTTCTTCACGCTCAGCGGCTTCCTGATCACCAGCATCCTGGTCAGCCAGTGGTCGGCGATCGGAAGGCTCAAGCTCGGCGACTTCTGGCTGCACCGCGCCAGGCGGCTGCTGCCAGCGCTGTTCGTCATGCTGGCGGTGGTGACCGCGTGGGTGACGCTCGCCGACCGGGCCAGGCTGGCCAGCCTGCGCGGCGCGGTCGGCGCCGTCGGCCGCCTACTTCAGCAACTGGTACATCATCGCGCAGAACCAGTCCTACTTCGCCAGGTTCGCGCCGCCCGGCGCCGCTCGACCACCTGTGGTCGCTTGCCGTCGAGGAACAGTTCTACCTGCTCTGGCCGCTGCTGCTGATCGGCGGGCTTGCTGCTGCTGCGCACGTGGCACGCGCGGCATCGCCTGGCTGATGCTGCCGGCCGGGCTCGCCGCCGCGGGCTCCGCTGTCGCGATGCTGCTGCTGTACCAGCCCGGCATGGACCCCACCAGGGTGTACGAGGGCACCGACACCCGCGCGTTCGGCCTGCTGATCGGCGCGATGCTGGCCCTGGCCTGGCCGTCAGGCAAGCAAGCGCGGCGCGCACAGCGCGCCCGCCGCGCAAGCTGGCGCGGATCGCGCTCGACGTCCTCGGGGCTCGCGGGCCTGGCCGGCATCGGCGTGATGATCTGGAGGGTCGGGGAGTACTCGCCGTTCGCCTACCGCGGCGGCCTGGTCCTGCTGTCGGTCGCGACCGTGGCGGTCGTCGCCGCGACCGCCTATCCGGCGAAGCATCGTCGGCGCGGCGCTCGGCTGGCGCCCGCTGCGCTGGATCGGGGTCCGCTCCTACGGCATCTACCTCTGGCACTTTCCCGTCATCGTGATGACGACGCCGGCCAACACGAAGCCGAGCCTGCCGACGGCGGCGCTGCAGATCGCGGCGTCGATCCTGCTCGCCGCGCTGTCCTGGCAGCTGATCGAGGAGCCGATCAGGCACGGCGCGATCGGGCGGGCCTGGGCCAAGGTCCGCGCTGGCCGGCTGGCGGCGCACGCTGCGTCAGGTCAACCTGCCAGGCCTGGCGGCCACCACCGGCACGGTCGCCGTCGTCGTGGTCGGCGGCGGCCGGGCTGTCCGGCGCCGTGCGGACCGGCGCGGGCTCACGGGTCGGCTCGGTGCTCTCCGAAGGCTCGCTGCAGCTGCCCGTGACCAAGACGGTGGTCAAGGCGCCGAAGCGGCAGGCCGGCGCCGGCCGCGAGCCAGTCGCCAGCCGCCGCCGCTGCCGGCGGCACGCGCATCGGGCCGCTGCGCACGTCCTGCCGCGCGGTCGCGCACATCGGCGACTCCACCTCGGACGGCCTGGTCTCGCGCGACTACCTGCCCAAGCCGCGGGAGCGGATCACCGCGCAGTACGAGGACGTCGGCGTCCGCTCGGTGGTGACCGACATCTCCGGCGCGCGCTCGGTCGTCGAGGTCCTGCCCGGCCAGATCAACGGCTACGACGCGATGCGGAACATCACCCGCGGCGGATTCCGCGGCTGCTGGGTCATCGCGCTGGGGACAAACGACACAGCCGACGTGGCCGCCGGGTCGAACGTCGGCCTGGCGACCGGATCGGCCGGGTGATGAAGGCCGCCCACGGCGAGCCCGTGCATGTGGGTCAACGTGAAGTCGCTGCTGGCCAGCGGCCCCTACGCCGAGGCCAACATGGCGCGCTGGGATCAGACGCTGCTCAAGGCAGTGCGCGAAGTACCCGAACATGCGGGTCTACAACTGGGCCGCCGAGGTGAAGACGAAGTGGTACATCTCGGACGGAATTCACTTCACCTCGATCGGCTACAAGCACCGGGCGAAGATGATCGCCGAGGCCCTGGCGCAGCGCCTTCCCGCCGGACGGCCAGAGCAGCGGCTGCCTGGTCAGCAGCTAGCGCCTCGACCGACAGCGCCGGCCTAGTCCTTCGCGCTGCGCGCCGCCACAGGTGCTTGGCCAGGAACTTCTCGGCGGCGGCGTAGAAGATCATCCGGTTCTCCGGCTTGGCGAACCCGTGACCCTCGTCGGGGAAGAGCATGTACTCGTGATCGATCCCCGCCTTGGTGAGCGCGGCCACGATCTGCTCGGACTCGTCCTGCTTGACCCGGGGGTCGTTCGCGCCCTGGGCGATCAGCAGCGGGAATCGAGATCTCGTCGGCGCGGGACAGCGGCGAGCGTGACCAGAGGAACGTCGACGTCCTTCTCCGGGTCGCCGACCCTGCGGTGGAACTGGGCGATCATCGGAGCCCAGTACGGCGGCACGGTCTCGATCAGCGTCTTGAGGTTCGACGGGCCGACGATGTCGACCGCGCAGCAGTACACGTCAGGCGTGAACGTGGCGCCGGCGAGCGCCGCGTAACCGCCGTACGAGCCGCCGTAGATGGCCACCCGCTTCGGGTCCGACCAGCCCTGGGCGATCGCGTGCTCGACCGTGTCGGTCAGGTCGTCTTGCATCTTCGCGCCCCATTCACGGTCGCCGGCGTTAACGAACGCCTTGCCGTAACCGGTCGAGCCGCGGAAGTTGACCTGCAGGCAGAGGTAGCCGCGGTTGGCCAGCCACTGCGCCTCTGGGTCATAGCCCCAGGTGTCCCTTGCCCACGGGCCGCCGTGCACGTTCAGCACGGTCGGCAATCCCTTCTGCGCTGGCCCGGACGGACACCCCCGCTACCCCCCGCCTGGCCCATCAACCGGGAATGTCGCGTAGCCGTGCAGGGTCAGCCCGTCGCGCGCGGTGAACGAGAACGGAACCATCGGCGCGAGCGTGTACTTGCTCAGTGCGGGCTGGTGCTCGAACAGGAAGCTGCCCCGCTTGGTCGCCCGGTCGTAGGCGAAGTAGGGCACAGGGCCTGTGTCGTTGGTGAAGGCGATCAAGCCAGGTTGTCTCGGCGTCGTCGGAGCTCACGAACGTCGGGTCGCCGTGGTGCAGCGCCCGGATCGCGGCCAGATCATCGGCCACCGACGGGTCGAGGACCAGGTACTCCGACCTGTCCTTCAGCACGACGACGATCTGCGGCTCCCTGGTGTCAGGGTCGACCCTGACACCGCTGATGTCGGCTTCCTGGTCGGCAGCGAGCACCTCCTGGCTGCCCGTGGCCAGGTCGAACCTGACCAGTTGCGCCGTCTGCGCGCCGACCGAGCTGACCAGCAGCAGCGATTGCCCGTCGGCGCTGAATGTCACAGCGTCGGTGGTCAGCGCGTCCTCGGCAGGGACGGTCATCAGCTCGCGCCACTCGTCGGCGGCGCCGTCGCGCACCAGCGCCACGATGGCGCCGTCGGGCAGCGGCCGGAACGCGCCCCTGACGACCAGCTTGGGATCCGCGAGCCAGCCGAGGAAACCGGGATTCTCCACTTCCTTGGTCAGCTCACCGCTGCTCAGGTCGAGCCGGTACACGTCGTGGAGCTGCGGGTTGTCCTTGTTCAGGCCGATCAGAACCTCGGTGGGAAAGTCCCGCTCGATCGCCACGATCTGGGTCTGCACGCCGTCGAACGGCGTCAGGTCGCGCCGCTGCATCGTGCTCAGGTCGACGTCGTGCAGCCGCCAGTTCTCATCGCCACCGGTGTCCTGCAGGTAGAGCAGGTGCTTGTTGTCGTGGGCCCAGGCGAACTGCCTGATGCCACGGTCCGTGTCGTCGGTCACGACCTCGGCCTTGTCCCAGTCGACGCCGGTCTGCGGGCTGACCGGTGCCAGCCAGACGTTGAGCACGCCGTCCTTGGGCGCGATCCAGGCGAGCTTGGTGCCGTCGGGCGACAGCCGCGGGCTGACACGCTCAGGGTTGCCGAACAGGACTTTCCGGGGAATGAGTTCAACCATGGCTGTACCTAATCACGCTGGCCCGCGCGCTGCGAGGTTGGGCCGGATGGTCGCCGGCGGCTGGCACACTTAAGGGCCATGGACGGCCAATCGGAAGCGATCGTCGATCTCGCGGCGATCAGGTCTAACGTCGCCGCGATGGCCGAGCACGTCGGTTCCGCGCAGGTCATGGCGGTGGTCAAGTCCGACGGCTACGGCTGCGGGATGGTCGCCGACCGCGACCGCCGCACTCGCTGGCGGCGCAACCTGGCTCGGCGTCGGCCACGTCAAGGAGGCACTCGCGTTGCGCGCGGCCGGGATCACCGCGCCGGTGCTCTGCCTGCTCGCCACGCCGGACGCGCCGCACGGGGACGCCATCGCCCGCGGCGTCGACCTGTCGGCGGGCACGGCCAGCCTGGTGCGGCAGATCGGGGCGGCGGCCGACCGCGGCCGGGCGTCGCGGCTCGCCTGCACCTGAAGGTCGACACGGGAATGAGCCGCGGCGGCGCGCCGATGGCGCAGTGGCCGCGGCTGCTCCAGGCCGCGCTTGCGGAGCAGGCGGCAGGCCGGTGCGAGATCACCGGCATCTGGTCCCACCTGGCCTGCGCCGACATCCCGGGACATCCGTCCGTCGACACGCAGCTCGCGGCCTTCCGGGACGCGCTCGACCAGGCCGAGCGGGCGGGAGCCCGGCCGGTCGTGCGGCACCTGGCCAACACGCCGGCGCTGGTGACGAGGCCCGACACCTGGTTCGACCTGGTACGGCCCGGCGGCGGCGTGTCCGGGACTGTGCACCCTGCCTGGAGGCGCGCCTGGCTGGCTACGGCCGGCGATGACCGTGCGTACTCATCTAGTTCAGGTGAAACAGGTCCCGCCGGGAACTGGGGTTTCCTACGGCCATCGGTACGTGACCACGGCTCCGGCCACGCTCGCGCTGATCCTGCTCGGATACTACGAGGGAATCCCCCGCGCAGGGACGAACACGGCGCCGGTCTTCATCCGCGGCCGCCGGCTGGTGATCGCCGGCACGGTCTGCATGAACCAGTGCGTGATCGACGCAGGCGAGCATGCCGGTCGAGGAGGGCGACGAGGTCGTGCTGTTCGGGCCGGGGGATCACGGCGAGCCGACCGCGCAGGAATGGGCCGACCTGCTCGGCACCGTGTCATATGACATCGTGACGCGGTTTACCGGGAAGATCCCGAGAAGCTACTCTGGAGTAACCAACGACGATAGCGAAGGTCACGAACGAAACGGGGAGCGTTCGCCGTGGCGCCGTGACGCCAGTGATCCACGCCGGGGTGGCGCGTGCTGGCGGGCAGGAGGTCTGATGGTCAGCTGGCGCAAGCTCACCGGCGTCACCGGGCTCGCTGCCGGCGCGATCGCGGCAGGCGTGGCGCGGTCGTGGTGGCCGAGAAGATCGCGGTTGGCCGGATCAGGCTGCGTCCGGACCCGGCGGCCGGGCGAGCCGTTCGGCGAGGTCCGTGGCGAGACCATGACCGTGCGCGCGGACGACGGCCTGCCGCTGCACGTCGAGGTCAGCGGGCCCGGTCGACGCGCCGGTCACGATCATCTTCTGCCACGGATACACGCTGAACTCCGACGTCTGGTACTACCAGCGCGCGGGCCTGTCGGCTGCCGCCAGGTGCGTGTTCTGGGATCAGCGCAGCCACGGCAGGTCAGGGCGGTCCGATCCCGACCTGGTCACCATCGACCAGCTCGGAGCCGATCTGCACGAGGTGATGCTGGCAACGGCGCCCGGCGACATGCCCGTCGTGCTGGTCGGTCACTCGATGGGCGGCATGACCGTGATGGCGCTCGCTGACCAGCATCCAGAGCTGTTCGGCAGCAAGGTCATCGGCGCCGTGCTGATCTCGACGGCGGCGGGCACCGTCGACCCCGTCACCTGGCTGCCTGCCCCGCTGCGGCCCGCTGTCCGGGCCGCGATGCCGTCGATGATGACCGGGGCGTCCCACGGGCAAGATGGCCGAGGTCGTCGAACGCGGCAGGCGTTCGGCCGGCGATATCGCCTTCCTCGGGACGCGGCGGATCGCGTTCGGCGATCCCGACGTGAGCCCGACCGTTGTGGACTTCCTCGAGCGGATCATCAGGTCCACTCCCATCGATGTCGTCGCCGACTTCTACGTCGCGCTGGTCGGCCACGACAAGCGGCACGCGCTGACGGTGCTCGGCAACGTCCCTGTGCTCGTGCTGACCGGCGACCGGGACCGGCTGGTTGACCCAGGCCTGTCCGACGAGATCGCCTCCGCGGTCCGCGATGCCAAGCTGGTCAGGATCCGCGGCGCCGGGCACGTGGTGATACTCGAACGGCCAGAGGAGGTCAACGAGGCGATCGCGGACCTCGTGACGCTGGCGCTGGCCGCGCGGCGCGGACTGAGCGCAGTCGTGACCGGATCGCAGGCGACCAATGACATCCCGGCTGTGACGGCGGAACTCGCCGTGCCCGGGGCCAGCCAGATGCGGCTGCTCGGCATCCGGCTCGCCAGCCTGCTGCGCGCCGGTGACCTTGTGGTGCTGGCCGGATCGTTGGGCGCCGGGAAGACGACGCTGGTCCAGGGGATCGGAGCGGGGCTCGACGTGCGCGGGCCGGTGACGTCGCCGACGTTCGTGATCGCCAGGCTGCATCCGTCCCTGCGCGGCGGCCCTGACCTGGTGCACGCCGACGCCTACCGGCTCGGCAGCCGGCTCGAGGTCGACGATCTTGACCTCGACGCGGATCTCGATCACTCGGTCACGGTGGTCGAGTGGGGCGAGGGACTGGTCGAGAACCTGGCCGCCGGGCACCTGCGACTCACCATCGACCTGCCGCCGCACCGGCGGTGCCGGGGACCAGGTCAGGTACGTGACGGTGGCCGGTTACGGCCGCACGCTGGCAGGAAGCGGCACCCGAGCTGACGACGGCGCTAGCCGAGCCGCTGGGATAGCCAGCCCGCTTCGCGTCCGCTGCCATTCGGGCCCCGGGCACAGGGAAATTGTTCCGATCTGTCGCTCCTGTGTGCCGTCGCCGACAGTACACTGCGGGAATCCACAGCAGCTTGCCGTCGCGCCCGGCCGCCCGCCGATCGCGCTCCGGCCCCCGTCGCACTGCCGGTCTGGGAGGCGTGCCGTGACCGATCAGGGCTATCCGCCTCGTCCGCCGCACCATTCGGGCGACCCGGGGCGGCCGGGCAGGACGAGAACCCCGCACGAGCCGCGCAGGAGCGGCTGGCAGGTCATCGACGCCTTCGACGACGGGCCGGACGAAGACTCCGATCTGCCGCCGTGGGCCGGACCCAGCGGCATCGAGCCGCTCCGTCCGGCCCGCCGTGCGCCGCGGGTGCGTGAAGCTGACCGGCGCCGCGGACCTGAGCGGCCCGACGGGCACGGCCGGCCCGATGGGCCGACCGGCCCGATGCGCCCGAGCGAGCCCGATCAGCCCGAGCGAGCCCTACGAACCCGAGCGGCCCGAATCCGACGGCCGAATCCGGACGGCCCGAATCCGGACGGCCCGAATCCGGACGGCACGTGCGGCGGGGGAGCTCGACGAGCCAGGCGCGGACGACTGGCCAGCCGGGGACCGGCCGGGCCGGCTGCGCAGAGGGCCGCGCCGCGGCCGGGCCGCCGCGGCCAGGCGCCGGCGATCCAAGCGACGGCTCGTCACGTGGGGCTCGGTGGCCATCGCCGCGGTCGTGCTGACGCGGCCTCGGGATCTACCTGTCCCAGTCGCCGGCGCCGAAGAGCCCGTTCGTCACGCAGCTTGCAGAAGGGCGAGTTCCGCGCGGTGCCCGACGCCTGCAAGGTCGTCGGCGCTGCGGCCTTGCATCAGATCATGAACGGCACGCCGACGAACTATTCAGCCTCAGCAGGGCCAGGCGCAGAGCGAATGCACCTTCACGGTCGACGCGAGCCCGGTCTTCCGTGTCATGAACGTCAACCTTCAGGCGATGCGGGCGAGCCTGGTACCCGTGGGCGACGGCAGCGCGACCGCGAACGCGACGTACGCGTTCGGTCAGCAGCGGGCGCAATGGCTCAAGCCGCCAAAGCACACGGCACAGCCAAAGGCCAGCGTGACGCCCGTGCCCGGCCTCGGCCAGCAGGCGATCAGCGCAGTCCAGACCTTCCACGATCAGAGCTCCACAGAAAAGGTGACCGTGCTGGCGCGGTACAGGAACGTGCTGATCACCGTGAGCCTTCAGGGTCAGTCGGGCCACGGCTTCGGCCCTGTCACGGTCGGCGAGCTGCGCTCGGGCGCCCTGATGGTCGCGCGCGCCGCTCTGACCGAGTCAAGGCGCTGCCCGCGATCTGTGAGGCAAGGCGCTCGGTGACCGCGGCGCGTCGGTTCGCGGCGGTCCGGCAACCTCGCCGCGGTGACTAGGCTGAGACACCGTGCTCATCCTCGCCTTCGACACCGCCACGCCGGCGGTGACGGTCGCGGTGCACGACGGCTGCTGACGTCGTCGCGTTCGAATCCGCCGTGGACGCGAGACGGCATGGCGAGTTGCTCGCGCCGGCCATTGCCATGGTCCTGGCCAAGGCGGGTGCGCAACATGGCGACCTGACCGCGATCGCGGTCGGCACCGGGCCCGGCCCTTACACCGGCCTGCGGGTCGGCCTGGTCACCGCGCGAGTGCTCGGCAGCGCGCTCGACGTGCGGGTCGACGGCGTCTGCACGCTCGACATCATCGCCGCGGAGGCCCGGCACGCGGCCGGCGGCGGAGAGTTCATCGTGGCGACCGACGCCAGGCGGCGCGAGGTCTACTGGGCGCAGGTACGCCGCCAGCGGGGCGCGGCTGTCGGAGCCGCAGGTCAGTCTGCCCGCACTGGTCCCGTCAGGCCTGCCGGTGGCGGGAGAGGGCCCGGTCTTGCACGCCGAGCTCGGTGCGGCGGGAGTCATCGGAGCCGCGCTATCCGTCCGCCGCGCAGCTGGCCCAGATCGCCGCCGATCACCTGGCTGGCCGGCATCGCCGCCCGGCCCAGCGGAGGCGCTGTACCTGCGCCGTCCCGACGCCAGGGAGCCGGGCGGCCGAAGCGGGTCACGCCATGACCGGCGTTGCTCAGCCTGGCGGAAGTCGTCCTGTGAGCGTCATGTTGCGGCCGATGACGCACGCCGACATCGACGCTGTCCTTGACCTCGAGCGCGACGTCTTCGGCGCAGAGGCATGGAGCAGGCAGATGCTCGCCGGGGAGCTCGACCAGCAGCCGGCCAGCAGGTACTACCTCGTCGCTGAAGAGGACGGCCGGATCGCCGGGTACGCCGGCCTGCTCGGAGCGGGCTGGCAGGGCGACGTGCTGACGCTCGCGGTGGCGGCCGACCGCTGGGGCCGGGGGATCGGCACCGCGTTGCTGCGGGCGCTGCTGGCCGAGGCAGCCAGGCGCGGCTGCACCGAGGTCTTCCTCGAGGTACGGACAGACAACAACCGTGCGCAGGAGCTGTACCGCAGGCACGACTTCACCGAGATCGGGATCAGGCGGGGCTATTACCAGCCCTCGGGGGCTGATGCCCTCGTGATGCGCCGCACCCTGGCGCGTGACACTGCCGGGGATTCCGTGGTCGTCCCCGCGGCAGCACGGCCCGATCCACGAGACCACGGGAGAGCAGGCATGACAGCGCCGCTGGTGCTGGGAATCGAGTCCTCATGCGACGAGACCGGCGTCGGCCTGGTCCGCGGCCACGAGCTGCTCGCCGACGCCGTCGCCTCCAGCGTGGCGGAGCACGCCAGGTTCGGCGGCGTGGTCCCCGAGGTTGCGAGCCGCGCGCACCTGGAGGCGATGGTGCCCACGGTTGATCGCGCGCTCCAGGCCGCGGGCGTGCGGCCTGGGCCAGGTAGACGCGATCGCGGTCACTGCCGGGCCCGGCCTGGCCGGGGCGCTGCTCGTCGGCGTCTGCGCGGCCAAGGCCTACGCGCTCGCGCTGGGCAAGCCGCTCTACGGGGTGAACCATCTGGC
Organism: uncultured Actinomycetota bacterium; assembly: GCA_963809195.1. Lineage (GTDB taxonomy): Bacteria > Actinomycetota > Actinomycetes > Streptosporangiales > Streptosporangiaceae > Chersky-822. Next base: position 318,238 of record CAWEIQ010000001.1, read on the forward strand.
CGCCCATATCGCCGTCGACCAGCTCGAGCACGGCGCCCTGCCCACCCCGGCGATCGCGCTGCTGGTTTCCGGCGGGCACTCCTCGCTCCTGCTGGTGAGCAACCTGACCGGCGAGATCACGCCTCTCGGCGCGACCATCGACGATGCGGCAGGCGAGGCCTACGACAAGGTGGCCAGGCTGCTCGGGCTGCCGTTCCCCGGCGGGCCGCCTATCGACGCGGCCGCCAAGACCGGCGATCCGTCCGCTGTGGCGTTCCCGAGGTCGAAGTACCGCGACGGCACGGCCGACTTCTCGTTCTCCGGGCTGAAGACCGCGGTCGCGCGCTGGGTGGAGGCCCGGGAGGCCGCGGGGCTGCCGGTGCCTGTCGCCGACGTGTCCGCTTCCTTCCAGGAGGCGGTCGCCGACGTGCTGACCCGCAAGGCCGTCGACGCGTGCCTGGAGCACGGCGTCGGCCATCTGGTGATCAGCGGCGGTGTCGCTGCCAACTCCCGGCTGCGCGCGCTCGCGCAGGAGCGCTGCGAGGCCGCCGGAATCAGGCTGCGGGTGCCGCGTCCCGGGCTGTGCACGGACAACGGCGCGATGGTAGCGACGCTGGGATCCGATCTCGTGGCGGCCGGCGCGGAGCCGTCGGGCGCCGACTTCGCGGCTGACTCGGGGCTGCCGGTGACCCAGGTACTTGCGGCCTGACCTCTGAAGGGGCGGGGTGAGTACCGCGGGGGGTTTCGGGGGTTGTCCCCGGGTCAGCACCGCGGGGGTTCCGGGGTCGTCCCCCGGGTCAATACCGCAGGGGTCAACGCCGCACGGTTCGCTGGGCAAGCGTCCAGAGCGGGAAGTGAACTCGCCGGACGCGGTCTGCGGAGTCGACGGCAAGGTAGTCGGCCACGGCGCCCAGCACCGCCTCGCGCTCGGCCGGTTCCATGATCAGGAACATGGAATGGGTCCGCATGGTCTCGATCAGCGAGCTGGCCGTCCGCAGGTGCCCGTGCTCGAACCCGGCGCCATCGGGCGGCAGGAACAGCCCTTGACCAGGGCCGGCGCAGCCAGGTGGTGATCGGGTCGTTCTCGTCGGCACGATAGGACGACGAAGGCCACCGCGTTCTTGCGGCCGCTGACCTCGTGCAGGCCGGCCACCCAGTCGACGCGGTCGTCGTCGGTGTTCCAGAGGCCCGCGAAGACGCCGCCGGGGGCGAGCACCCTGGCGATCTCAGGCATCGCCAGGTCCAGGTCGAACCAGTGCGCCGCCTGCCCGGCGAACACGGCGTCGACGCTGGCGTCCGGGAGCGGGATCGCCTCGGCGCGGCCGGCCATCGCGGTGACCTCGGGGAGTGCGCGGCGCAACTCGGCGATCATGTGCGCGTCGGGCTCGACGGCGCTGACCTGCGGCCTGCCTCCGTCCAGCGGCCAAGCCAGCGAGCTGGGCGGTGAGCTTGCCTGTCCCGGCACCGAGGTCGAGGATCCTGACCGGATGCGTGCGGGCACGGACGACCGGCTCGAGTGCCCAGCGGATCGCCGCGACAGGATAATCTGGCCGGTGCTCGCGCGTAGGCCGTCGCCGCGACGCCGAACGAGGCGGCTCTCCTGGCATGTTCGGTCGCGACGGGCGCGTCAGAGCGATCTGGGGCTGGGCCGCAGGGACCTGGGCCGTCGGGGGCTGATGCGTCCATGAGCCGCACCTTAGCCGCGCGCTCGGAGTTTGCGGAGAGCGACCTCGCTGCCGGGTTGGGCTTGACCTGGTTCGGGAACGCCAGCCTTGACGAGGCCGAAGCGTCCGGGCTACTGTGCGGACTTGGCACTCGATGGTGTAGAGTGCTAACGCGACGAGGTTGGTCTGGCACCCGCGACGGCAGGCCCCATGGTCGCCTCTCTAGTAACTCAGCTAGCCCTTTCCGGAGGGGGAGGTCAGATCGTGACGACCGCCACCAAGGTTGTTATCAAGCCGCTAGAAGACCGGATCGTAGTGCGTCCGCTCGACGCCGAGCAGACCACGGCATCCGGCCTTGTCATCCCAGACACCGCCAAGGAGAAGCCCCAGGAGGGCGAGGTCATCGCTGTCGGCCCAGGCCGGTTCGACGACGCTGGCTCCAAGCGCGTTCCGATGGACGTCAAGGTCGGCGATGTCGTGCTCTACAGCAAGTACGGCGGCACCGAAGTGAAGTATGCGGGTGAGGAGTACCTCGTGCTCTCCGCCCGTGACGTGCTCGCGATCATCGAGAAGTAAGCGAGCAGATCCAACGGCGCGGGCCAGTCTCGTGCCCGACCCCGCCGCCCCGGATCGGTCGGTGCGCCGCAGGAGCCAGCCTCCTGTGGTTCCCGGCCAGCCCGGGGCGGCGGCATGACAACTGACATGAACCTGACGAGCAAATGATCTACAGAACGATCAGCTGAGGTGCTGCATGGCCAAGAGCCTGAATTTCAATGAAGATGCGCGGCGGTCCCTTGAGCGGGGTGTCGACAAGCTCGCGAACGCCGTCAAGGTGACGCTCGGCCCGCGGGGCCGCAACGTCGTCATCGACAAGAAGTGGGGCGCTCCGACGATCACCAACGACGGCGTGACCGTCGCCAAGGAGATCGAGCTGGAGAACCCGCAGGAGAACCTGGGCGCGCAGCTCGCCAAGGAAGTCGCCACCAAGACCAATGACGTGGCCGGCGACGGCACCACGACCGCGACCGTGCTCGCGCAGGCGATGGTGCACCACGGTCTGCGTTCAGTCGCCGCTGGCGCGAGCCCGCTGGACCTCAAGCGCGGCATCGACGCGGCCGCGTCCGCGGTCTCGGAGATGCTGCTGAAGAGCGCGCGCGACGTCGAGGAGCGCAGCGAGATCGCGAACGTGGCGACGATCTCAGCCCAGGATGCGAAGGTAGGCGAGATCATCGCCGACGCGTTCGACAAGGTCGGCAAGGACGGCGTGATCACCGTCGAGGAGTCGGCAACCATGGGCCTGGAGCTGGAGTTCACCGAGGGCCTGCAGTTCGACAAGGGCTACATCTCGGCGTACTTCATCTCCGACCAGGAGCGGATGGAGGCTGTGATCGAGGACGGCTACATCCTGCTGCACAACGGCAAGATCTCCTCCATGGCCGACCTGCTGCCGCTGCTTGAGCAGGTCGCCCAGTCGCGGAAGCCGATGCTGATCGTGGCTGAGGACGTGGACGGCGAGGCGCTGTCCACGCTCGTGGTCAACAAGATCCGCGGCCTGCTCAACGTCGTCGCGGTCAAGGCGCCAGGGTTCGGTGACAGGCGCAAGGCGATGCTGGAGGACATGGCGATCCAGACCGGCGGCCAGGTGGTCAGCGAAGAGGTAGGGCTCAAGCTGGAGAACGCCGGCCTCGACGTGCTCGGCACGGCACGCCGGGTGGTGGTCAGCAAGGACACGACCACGATCGTCGACGGCGGCGGCGCCCAGGACGCGATCAACGACCGGATCCGCCAGCTCAAGGCGGAGTCGGAGGCGTCCACCTCAGACTGGGACAAGGAGAAGCTGCAGGAGCGGATCGCCAAGCTCGCAGGCGGCGTCGCCGTGCTGCGGGCCGGCGCCGCCACCGAGGTCGAGCTCAAGGAGAAGAAGCACCGCCTTGAGGACGCCATCTCGGCGACCAGGGCCGCGATCGAGGAAGGCATCGTGGCCGGCGGCGGGAGCGCGCTTATTCACGCTTCGGTGTCGCTCGGCGACCTCGGCCTGTCCGGTGACGAGGCCACCGGCGTCGGCGTGGTTCGCAAGGCACTTCTCGAGCCTGCCCGCTGGATCGCGCTGAACGCTGGCGCGGAAGGGCGGCGTCGTGGTCGCCGCCATCGGCGACCTGCCGGCCGGCCACGGCTACAACGCCGACACGGGCGAGTACGGCGACCTGATGGCACAGGGCGTGATCGACCCCGTCAAGGTCACCAGGTCCGCGGTCCAGAACGCCGCCTCCATCGCGGGCATGCTGCTCACGACAGAGGCACTGGTGACAGACAAGCCGGAGAAGGAAGAGGCCGAGGCCGGGCACGGCCACGGTCACACGCACTGACCGACGGCGACGGGCGGCCGGGACTCCTCGGAGTCCCGGCCGTTTCGCATGCGCGCGACCCGCTCTGCGAGCGACAGTCAGACGGGAGATTAGTTGCAAAATAGTAACGTTGTTTTTTGGCAGTACTAATTGACAGATAATAAGGCAAGCCACTAGGCCGCCGTTTCTTTAATGTTGATTTCCATGATTAGACGCCCCCTTTACCTGGGCATGATGCGTTCGTGACCGCATGATGCGTGACGGCGCAAGCCGAAGGGGGACGCATGACTCAGCAGGCCGCAGGGGACGGACGCCAGGGCGCCACGATAACTGACCTGACCGCGCTGGCAGCGCGCGGTCAGCCAGCCGCCATCGACTCGCTGATCAGGCAGATCAGGCCGATGGTGGTCAGGTACTGCCGGGCCAGGCTCGGCAATCTGGCCGGCCATTACCAGGTCGCCGAGGATGTGGCGCAGGAGGTCTGCCTCGCCGTCCTTACCGCGCTGCCCAGGTACCAGGACATGGGCAGGCCATTTGCTTCCTTTGTCTTTGGCATTGCCTCGCACAAGGTCGCCGATGCCCGGCGATCGGCCGCGCGGCTGGCGATTCCCAGCGACGACCTCCCCGACAGCCCTGACGACCAGCCGGGGCCTGAGGAACAGCTCGTCGCCAGCCTGGACGCGCAGCGGACCAGAGCGCTGCTGGCCAGGCTGCCTGGTCATCATCGCGAGCTGCTCGTCCTGCGGGTGCTGACCGGGCTCTCCGCCGAGGAGACCGGCGCGGCGCTCGGCATGTCCGCTGGCGCGGTCCGGGTCGCTCAGCACAGGGCGCTGGCCAGGCTCCGCTCGATCGCCTTCGAGGAGTTCTACGGCAGCAGCGCCTAGCTCGCCGGCTGGTCGAGCGCGTGCGATTCCCTGGCGGCCCAGAATGCGGCACCGCTTGCCAGCACCACGACCGCCGCTGATCGCGAGCGTCTGCGCCGTCCCGGCATGCAGGAAGGCCGACGCGCCAGCGAACGCGCCTGCCAGCATCGCGGCGACCGCGGACGCGCGGCGGGCGGAGTGCGAGCCGTCGCCGCCGGCAAGTGCCGAGTCGGCGGCAAGCCCTGTCAGCGTCATGGTCAGCACGGTCGTGGTTAGGTCGGGGACAGCGAGTCGCCTGATGGTCGAGTTGCGCACGCCCATCCCGAAGGCGAGCAGAGCGATGATCGCGAACCGGGGCCAGCCCTCTGACACCCCGCTCACCACGGCGGCGATGATGGACGCCGCGCCGGTGAACACGGCCTCGGTGGTCATCGCGACCGCGAGCAGGTTCCGCCGCGACCCCAGCCGCCTCGCGATCCGGCCGGCTGCGGCGGCGCCGACCAGAAACGTGCCGAGCGAGGTGAGGCAGGCGGGCGCGGAGAACCCGAGGCGCCAGCCGCGGCGAAGCCGAGCAGGACCACGTTCCCGGTCATGTTCGCTGTGAACACGTGTCCTAGCCCGAGGTAGGAGACGGCATCCACCAGCCCGCTGATGACGGTCAGCATGAGCAGCGTGCCGAGTAGCAGCCTGCCCGGCTCTTGGTTGGCGGCCATCACTCCGCGGTCATCAGGCTGGCAGGCAGACGCTGCCGTCTTCCAGCAGGGTCCAGCCCGGGTTGTGCGCGACCTCCCACGGGATGCCCGTCGGGGTCGATGAACAGGCCCGAGTAACCGCCCCAGAATGTCTGGGCAGGCTCGCGCCCGATCACGGCGCCGGCGGCACGTGCCTCCTCGATCGCCGCGTCCACCTCGGCCGGTGACCTGACGTTGTAGGCCAGCGTCACACCGCCCCAGCCGCCGCGGTCCTCGACCGTGCTGTCGTGGGCGAGCATGGCCCTGTCCCAGAGGCCCAGCACCATCCCGCCCGCCTGGAAGAACACGACGTCGTCGGCCGGCGAGGTTGCGGGCCGCCATCCGAGTGCGGTGTAGAACTGCCGAGCCCGGTTCAGATCGGTGACTCCGAGCGTGATCAGGCTGACCCGCTGCTCCATGACGATGGCCTCCCTGAGGGCTACTGCTGATCCGGGCAGACTAGACCCGAGGGCGGCCCGACGTCTTGTGCCGCCCGATGACGCGGGCCGACGCGCCGCACGGTAAGCCGAGCAGGCAGGCTAGTCAGCATGCACGATTCCGCTGACCTCGCCGCGACCGCCGTGCCACGCGCGTACGCGGCTGAACTGACAGCCGAGCTTGACGGGACGCTCGCCGGCGCGCTAAAGGCCGCTTACCTGCACGGCTCCGCTGCGCTCGGCGGATGGAGCGCGGAGCGCAGCGACGTCGACATCCTGTTCATCGCGGCCGATGACCTCAGCGCGGCCGGGGCCGTCAGCGCCGGTCATGCGCTGCTCCGCGCGGCCGACGGCTGCCCGGGCCGCGGCCTCGAATGCAGCATCGTGACCGCCGGCGAGGCTTCCCGGCCCGCGCCGCCGTGGCCGTTTGTCCTGCATGTGGGAGTCCGCGACGGCGAGCAGGTGCTGCACAGCGGCAGGGAGCGCGCGGGCGATCCCGACCTGCTCATGCATTACGCGGTCGTGCCGGGCGGCGGGCATCACGCTGACCGGCCCGCCGCCTGAGGCGGCCATCGGCGTCGTTGACCGGCCCGTCATCCTCGCCTACCTGGCCGAGCGAACTCGGCTGGGGCCTGGCGAACGCGTCAGAGAGCTACGCGGTCCTCAATGCTTGCCGGGCCCTGGTGTACCTGCGGCAGGGAAAGCTCGTCGGGAAGGTGGCGGCCGGGCTGGCGGCGCTGGACGACGGCAGCGGCCCGGCCGAGGTGGTGCGGCGGGCCCTGGACCAGCAGCGGGCCAGGGCGCCTGAGCGGACCGCCGGGCCGGACGCGGTGGCGTTCGCTGAGCGGGTGGCTGCCGCGCTCAGGGCCGCCGCCGTAGCACCGTCAGCGTCACCGCCCGAGTGACGGGTACTGGGTCGGGCAGGCCCGCGATGCGTTGCGCCATCGCGCCTTCGTCGGGGTGCCAGGCGGTCGGGCCCATCGCAGCCAGCGCGGCCACCTCCTGGTGACCGAGCGCCATGACGCCGCGATGCTCGGTCACGCTCTCGACGTCGAAATGCGGGCCGAGCTTGTCATCGAGGCGCTCGCGTTTGCGCTCGTCGACGCTCAGCAGCCCGAGCTGGCCGGTCAGCTCGGCAAGGTGGTCGGGCGCCGGCGTGATCACGAGCAGCCGGCCATCGGGTCGCATGATGCGCCCCAGCTCGGCGCCGTCGCGAGGAGCGAACACGTTCAGGACGACATCGGCGACGGCATCGGCCACGGGCAGCGGACGCCACGCGTCGCAGCCGACCGCGCCGATCCTGGCGTGCGCCCGTGCCGCCTGGCGCAGCGCATGTTTCGACACGTCAAGGGCGAGGCCGGCCGCGCCAGGGAGGCGGTCAAGCACGACGGCGAGGTAGTAGCCGGTACCGGCGCCGACATCGACGATGCCCCAGGGGCTTGGGGGAGGACGCAGGCCCGCGATCGCCTGGGCGGCCGCGTCGGCCAGCGCCGTCGCGATAGGGGCGAAGTGGCCGGTCGCGAGGAACTCGCTGCGCGCGCCGCACCATCGCGCCGGTGTCGCCCCCGCCGCCCGCCGTCCCGGCCTGGAGAAGGCTGACGTAGCCCTGTCGCGCGATGTCGAAGCTGTGCCCGGCAGGGCAGCGCAGCGCGCCGGCCGCCCTGGCCATGCGGTCGCGGCAGTACGGGCACCGCAGCCAGCCAAGCACGTCATCGAGCACGCCTGCCTCCGTCCGGTGCTTCGCCGCCTCTCGCCGTGTCGCGCCCAGCCAGGCGGTACCCGCCCGACTAGCTGGCGATAACTAGAATGGAGCAGAACCAGGCGACGAGCATCTCGGAGAGATATGACCGACGACGCCAAGTTCGGCCCGCCCGCCCTGACCTTCGACGATGTGCTGCTGCTGCCCGCGCATTCGCAGCTGATGCCGAGCGAGGCCGACACCACAGCCAGGCTGACCCGGCGGATCAAGCTGCGGGTTCCGCTGCTCTCCTCCGCCATGGACACGGTCACTGAGGCCCGTATGGCGGTGGCCATGGCCAGGCAGGGCGGAGTCGGCGTCCTGCACCGCAACCTGTCGATCGAAGATCAGGCCCACCAGGTCGACATCGTCAAGCGTTCCGAGGCCGGGATGATCACCAATCCGGTCACCTGCGGCCCTGATGCCACGATTACCGAGGTTGAGGAGCTGTGCGGGAGATACCGGATCTCTGGCCTGCCTGTCGTCTCGCCCGATGGGGTTCTCCTCGGGATCATCACCAACAGGGATATCAGGTTCGAGCAGGACCGCAGCCGCCGCGCGGGCGAGCTGATGACCAGGATGCCGCTGATCACGGCCTCCGTCGGGGTGTCCAGGGAGCAGGCGCTGCGGCTGTTGTCGGAGTACAAGGTCGAGAAGCTCCCGCTCGTGGACTCCCAGGGAGTGCTGCGCGGGCTGATCACGGTCAAGGACTTCGCCAAGAGCGAGAAGTTTCCCGACGCGACCAAGGACGCGCAGGGCCGCCTGATGGTCGGCGCCGCTGTCGGCGTCGGGGAGGACGCGAAACGGCGAGCCCAGGCCCTCATCGACGCCGGCGCCGACTTCCTGGTCGTGGATACCGCCCACGGGCACGCCCAGGCGGTGCTCACCATGATCGCGCAGCTCAAGGCCAACCTCAGGGTCGAGGTAATCGGCGGGAACGTGGCAACCAGGGCGGGGTCGCAAGCGCTCATCGACGCGGGCGCTGACGCCGTGAAGGTCGGTGTCGGCCCTGGGTCGATCTGCACGACCAGGGTGGTTGCCGGGGTCGGCGTGCCTCAGGTCACCGCGATCTACGAGGCTGCGCTTGCCGCCCGGCCCGCCGGGATACCGGTGATCGGTGACGGTGGCGTGCAGTACTCAGGCGACATCGCCAAGGCCATCGCCGCTGGTGCCGACACCGTGATGCTGGGGAGCCTGCTCGCCGGGTGCGAGGAGGCGCCAGGCGAGATGGTGATGATCGGCGGCGAGCAGTACAAGCTTTACCGTGGCATGGGCTCGCTCGGCGCGATGCGGAACCGCGAGCGCGGCAAGTCCTTCTCCAAGGACAGGTACTTCCAGGACGATGTGCTGCGCGAGGACAAGCTGGTCCCGCAGGGGATCGAGGGCCGGGTGCCGTACCGGGGCTCGGTGGCCGCCGTCGTCGGTCAGCTCGATGGCGGGCTGCGGGCCGCTATGGGCTACTGCGGCGCGGCCGCGATCTCGGATCTGCAAGAGGCCCGGTTCATCCAGATCACCGGCGCCGGGCTGACCGAGAGCCACCCGCATCACGTGCACATGGTGGCCGAGGCGCCGAACTACAGCGGCCCTGCTAACTGAGAGCGTCGTCGTGACCCAGATGGAGATCGGCCGCGGCAAGAGCGGCCGCCGAGCCTACGCCCTTGACGAGATCGGCATCGTGCCGTCCCGCAGGACCAGGCGCCCCGAGGACGTTTCGATCGCCTGGCAGATCGACGCCTACCGCTTTGAGCTGCCGCTGGTGACGGCGCCGATGGACAGCGTGGTTTCTCCGGCCACCGCGATCGCGATCGGCAAGCTCGGCGGTCTGGCCGTGCTCGACATCGAAGGGGTCTGGACTAGGTACGACGACCCGGAGCCACTGCTCGCCGAGATGGCGACCCTGGACGACGAGGCAGCCACCGCCAGGCTGCAGCAGATCTACGCCGAGCCGATCAAGGACGAGCTGATCGGCCAGCGGATCGCGGAGATCAGGGCGGCGGGGGTCACGATCGCCGCGAGGCTGTCGCCGCAGCGCACGCTGAAGTACCACAAGGCGGTCATAGACGCGGGAACCGACTTTGTCGTGATCAGAGGCACGACGGTGTCCGCTGAGCACGTGTCGAGCCAGGCGGAGCCTCTCAACCTCAAGCACTTCATCTACGAACTCGACGTCCCCGTGATCGTGGGAGGCTGCGCCACCTACACGGCAGCCCTGCATCTCATGCGCACCGGCGCCGCTGGCGTCCTGGTCGGCTTTGGCGGAGGGTCTGGTCAGACCACCGCGGCGGTCCTCGGGGTCAAGGTCCCCATGGGCACGGCGATCGCCGATGTCGCCGCCGCGAGGAGGGACTACCTGGACGAGTCAGGCGGCCGCTACGTGCACGTGATCGCCGACGGCGGGATGACCCGCAGCGGCGACATCGCAAAGGCGCTCGCGCTTGGCGCGGACGCCGTCATGGTCGGCTCGCCGATCGCCAGGGCAGCCGAGGCGCCGGGCCGCGGCTACCACTGGGGCGCCGAGGCGCACCATCCCGAGCTGCCGCGTGGCGACCGGCTCAGGGTCGGCACGATCGGCACCCTGGAGCAGATCCTGCACGGGCCGTCCACGGTCGCCGACGGCTCGATGAACCTGATGGGGGCGCTGCGCAGGACAATGGCGACGTCAGGGTACTCGGACCTGAAGGAGTTCCAGCGGGTCGAGGTCACCGTGACGCCCGGTTCGCCCGCGGCGCCCGGAAGGCCCGGCTTACCGGCCAGGTGACCGTCACCCGGAAACGCGGGTTTCAGGGGGTCGTCCCCCGGAGTTGCCACCGTTCCTAGGTAGCGTTCTGCCCTGTGACGACTCTTACGCTCGGAGCGGTGAAGCTCGGGCCCTCTGAGCGCGAATCGGCCATCGCCGTGATGGCCAGTACCGAGCTGCAGGTCCTGGTAGTTGGCGGCGGCGTTGTCGGGGCCGGCGTTGCTCTTGACGCCGCGACCAGGGGACTGTCGGTCGGCCTGCTGGAAGCCAGGGACTTTGCCTCTGGCACATCCTCGCGTTCCAGCAAGCTGATCCACGGTGGCCTGCGATACCTGGAGCAGTTCAACTTCGGCCTCGTGCGCGAGGCGCTGACCGAGCGCGCGCTGCTCATGCAGCGGATCGCCCCGCATCTGATCAGGCCAGTCCCTTTCCTGTTCCCGTTCAGTCATTACGGCTGGGAGCGCGCCTACGTCGGCGCCGGCGTCAGCATGTACGACGCCCTCGGGATCGCGCGCGGCCAGGTCAGGGGACTGCCGCTGCATCGCCAGCTGAGCAGGCGGCACGCGCTGCGGCTGGCACCTGCGCTGCGCAGGTCGGCCCTGACCGGGGCGCTGCAGTACTGGGACGCGGAGGTCGACGACGCGCGGTACGTGGCGGCCCTGATCAGGACCGCCGCTTGTTACGGAGCGCAGGTCGCCTCGCGCACTCAGGTCACCGGCTTCCTGCGGGAAGGCGAGCGGGTCACGGGCGTGCACGCGGTCGACCTGGAGACCGGCGCCGGGCTGGAGATAAGAGCCCAGCAGGTGGTCAATGCCACCGGTGTGTGGACCGACGAGATCCAGGCGATGGTGGGCGGACGCGGCTCGATCAACGTGCGGGCATCCAAGGGCGTGCACCTGGTCGTGCCGAGGGACAGGATCCACTCGAGCACTGGGATCATCTTGCGCACGCCGGTGAGCGTCCTGTTCGTGATCCCCTGGGGACGGCATTGGATCATCGGCACGACCGACACCGACTGGGCGCTGTCCAAGGCCCACCCGGCCGCGAGCCGCGCCGACATCGACTACGTGCTGGACCAGGTCAACCGCGTGCTGGCGGTGCCGCTGACGCGTGACGACGTGGAGGGCGTATACGCCGGGCTTCGGCCGCTGCTGGCAGGAGAGTCCGACACGACATCCAAGCTGTCGAGGGAACACACTGTCGCCCACCCGGTGCCGGGACTAGTCATGATCGCGGGCGGCAAGTACACGACATACCGGTTGATGGCGCGCGATGCGGTCGACGCGGTGGGCCACGGGCTGGACGGCAAGGTCGCCCCGTCCTGCACCGATCAGATCCCGCTGGCTGGCGCCGACGGCTTTCAGGCGCTGTGGAACTCTCGGCACACGATCGCCCGCTCGTCCGGCCTGCACGTGGCACGGATCGAGCACCTGCTCCGCAGGTACGGCGGCCTGAGCGGCGAACTGCTTGAGATGATCGCTGCCGATCCTGGCCTGGGCAGGCCGCTCGCGGGAGCCGATGACTACCTGCGCGTCGAGGCGGTCTACGCGGTGACGCACGAGGGCGCCAGGCACCTGGACGACGTACTGGCCAGGCGTACGCACATCTCGATCGAGACCTGGGACCGCGGGCCTGAACTGCGCTGAGGAGGTCGCCGCGCTGATGGCAGGTCCGATGAAGTGGCGAAACCGGCAGGTCACCAGGGAGGTCGACCATTACCGCGCCAGGATCGAGGCCGAGCGGAAGTCGCAGGAAGCCGACACCGACACCGACGCGGACGCGATCAGGCTCGGCGCCCCCGAGATCGTGCCGGTCAAAGTTCACGACCCCGGCGCGAGTCGCCGCGACGGCGGCCAGGCGTACCACGGCGCAGCCGCCGGCGGCGATGCGCGGGAGGCTTCGGACATGGCCACGCAGGCCGAGGCTGAGGCCGGCTTTGGCCGTCCTGGCGCCAACTAGACTGCGGCCATGTCTGCCAACCGCGTGCTGTCCGGCATTCAGCCCACCGCCGATTCTTTCCACCTCGGCAACTACCTCGGCGCGATCCGCCAGTGGGTCTCCCTGCAGGACAGCTACGACGCGTTCTACTGCGTGGTAGACCTGCACGCGATCACGGTGCCCCAGGACCCCGCGGTGCTGCGGCGCAGGACGAGGGTTGCCGCGGCGCAGCTCTTCGGCGCTGGCCTGGACCCGCAGCGGTGCACGGTGTTCGTGCAGAGCCATATTCCTGAGCACGCCGAGCTGGCCTGGGTGCTCAGCTGCCTGACCGGATTCGGCGAGGCCAGCAGGATGATCCAGTTCAAGGACAAATCACAGAAATCCGGTGCAGACCAGGCGAGCGTGGGCCTGTTCACCTATCCGATCTTGCAGGCGGCAGACATCCTGCTGTACCAGACCGACCAGGTACCGGTGGGCGAAGACCAGCGGCAGCACCTCGAGCTGACCAGGGACCTAGCGCAGCGATTCAACCACCGGTTCGGGCCGACGTTCGTGGTGCCCGGCCCGTACATCGTCAGGGACGTCGCCAAGATCTCCGATCTGCAGGAACCGTCGCTCAAGATGAGCAAGTCCTCGTCGTCACCGCAGGGCATCGTCGACGTGCTCGAAGAGCCGGCGTCGATCAGGAAGAAGATCGCCCGTGCAGTCACCGACATGGGCGCGGAGGTCCGGGCCGACGACGAGGCCAAGCCGGGCGTGACGAACCTGATGCGGATCTATGCCGCGCTGACGGGGGCGAGCATGGACGAGCTTGAGCAGCGGTACTCCGGGTCCGGCTACGGCGCGTTCAAGAAGGATGTGGCAGAGGTCGTCGTCGACGCTCTTGCCCCGATCAGGGAGCGGACCGAGAAGATGCTCGCCGACGAGGCCGAACTTGACCGGCTTCTCGCCGATGGAGCCGGCAGGGCCAGGGAGGTCGCTGGTTCCACCATGACGCAGGTCAAGGACCGCGTCGGATTCCTTCGAGCCCGGTAGATCGGGCATGCGCTCAGCCGGGGCCGCGCCGGTCGAGCAGGGCGCGCCGCCTCAGCCAGGCCAGGCCACCCAGAACGCACGCGCAGATGGCTGCCGCAACTCCCGCCCCGATCACGGCCGCATTGCTCGGCTTGGCTGACGCCCCGGCCAGTGAGTTCCCTGCCTGAGACTTCTTGTTCGCGCGCGTCGCCACCGGGCGGCCCGCCGCCAGCGGCGGGACCAGCACGCCGACGGGGCGCACGCGGCCAGCCATCGCGAAGCCCCAGTTCAGCAGCTTCTCGGCAGAAGTGATCTCGGTAAGCGGCGTCGCGTGCAAGATCGTGACGATCAGCGTGACATCATGCCGCCTTGCCATGCCGATGTAGGTGGCGCCCGCCTTCAAGGTCCAGCCGATCTTCCCGCCGATTCCGCCGCGGTACTTGGTGATCAGGTAGTTCTGGTTGACCAGCAGGACGTGCCGGTGCCGCTTGAGCGGAAAACTGGCCGTCCGCATGGAGTCGTACCTCATGAACGCGGGCATCGCCAGGGCCCGCCTGGCGATGAGCGCCAGGTCGTAGGCGGAGACCACCTGGCCCTTGGCGGGCAGGCCGTTGGGCTGCTTGGCGACGACGTCGTAGGCCTGCAGGTGGTGCGCCTCGGCGTTCATCAGCGCGATGCCTTTGCTGAATGAGCCGCTGGCCTGCACGAGCGCGACGGCGGCGTCGTTGGCGGAGATCAGCAGCAGGGCGTGGAAGAGGTCGGCGACCTTGTAGCGGTGGCCGGGGATGAGGCCGACGATGTTCGGTTCCACGGATGCGGCCCGCCTGGTCGCCTGGACGGTCGCGCTGGGCCTGAGCCTGGGCAGCATGGTGACGGCGGTCAGCACCTTCAGCGTGCTGGCGGGCGGGAACAGTCCGTGCGGGTCCTTGGCGGCCAGGACCGAGCCGGTGCTCGCGTTGGCGATGAGGTACGACGACGCAGGCACGGCGGGCAAGGGCCGTGTGTCATGCGGGTCATGCACGACAATGCCTCGACTAGCCAGTTGCGGGCCGCCCACCTCGTTCCTCTGTACCGGCTCGGGCCCGTTCACGAACGTGCCGATCCTGCCTGAGGCTGCAGCCAGCCGGGATCCCCCCAGCCGTGCCGTGGAGCGAGCCTGTGCGGGGACGCTCGCCGCGATAGCCGTGCTCGCTGTCGCGGATGCGGTGATGACCGCCGTCACCACCAGGGCCCTGCCTCGGGTGCTCGTCTGCATCCGGCTGCGCTCCGGTCCTCGAACCCGCGTGCGGGCGTACGGGCCGGGCAAGCCTGCCACGAGCTTCGCGGGAGAAGGCGAGCCGCACGTGTGCGCCCGGCCGGTTACTGGTACGCGCCGGACCGTTCCCCTGCCGCCTCGCGTTACCCGTGCCGCAATCCGGCCTGATGCCGTTCCAACCGGTGCGAGCTACGCGGATGGACGGCAAAGTTTAAACAGCGCGCGGTCCACGGTGAGCCTATGGGTGCGACGGACCGCGTCGGGCGCTCTACCGGCGCGCGACCGGGCGTACCAGCGTGCCGACCTGGCGGGCCCTGCCGCTGGCGGCAAATCCCCAGTCCAGCAGGCGCTCGGCCGAGGTGATCGTGGTAAGCGGAGTGGCGTGCAGGATGCTGACGATCAGCGTGACGCCATGCCGCCTTGCCATGCCCACGTAGGTCGCCCCGGCGGTCATGGTCCAGCCGGTCTTGCCGCCGAGCCCGCCCTTGTACTCCGTCAGCAGACCGTTCTCATTGATCATGTGCACGGGCCCGAACCTGGTGTGCCGGAACACGGCCTGCCGGGTGCGGTCGTACCGCATGAAGGCCGGCATCCGCAGGGCTGCGCGGGCGATCAGCGCGAGATCGTAGGCGGAGACAACCTGACCGGGGGCTGGCAGCCCGTTTGGCTGCTTGGCTACGACGTCATATGCCTGCAGTCGTTGCGCCTCCGCGTTTACCAGTGCCATTCCCCTGTGCAGCGATCCGCTCGCCTCAGCGAGCGACACGGCGGCGTCGTTCGCCGAGATCAGCAGCAGGGCCCTGAACAGGTCATCGACCTTGTACCTGTGCCCGGGGATGAGGCCAATGATGTTCGGTACCGCGGAAGCGGCGAGCCGGCTCGCCACGATTGTCGCGGATGGGTGCAGCCTGGGCAGCATGGTGATGGCGGTGAGCACTTTCAGCGTGCTCGCGGGCTCATACCGGCCGTGCGCGTCCTTCGCGGCCAGAACCGCACCCGTCTTCGCGTTCGCGACGACATAGGCCGAGGCAGGAATCGGCGGCAGCCCCGGCGCGTCGCGCGCCTTCACGACGCCGCTGGAGCCCAGGCGCCGCCCGCCGACCTCACGGGCATGCAGCACGTGCCCGCGGCCGCGACGCGAAAGGCGGTGCCGGTGGTGCGCGGCGGATCCGGGGGCGCGGTGGTCCGGCGCCACGGTGGAGGGATCGTGCGCTCCGCCGATCGCGGCGGCTGCCGCGTGGCCGCCGGCATGCGACAGCCCGCTGCCCGAAAGCGGCCCCCGGAGTGCCACGGCCGCGCCTACGACCGCGACGGCGGCGAGGGTGCCTGCGACCACAGCTACCGCGTTGTGCCTGCTCGTCTGCATCCGGACCCCGATCCGGTCGGCGTTAGCGCGCGCCGGCGCTGGGCGCGTCGGCGGCCCGTCGCTTGCGAAATTAATGAAGTTCAGGAGTATATGCGACATATACGTACGATGGGAACCGATGCGCAGCGATGCGAAGCGATGCGCAGCGATGCGCAGCGATGCGACGCGATATACGCACCATATGCCGCGGTGAGATTCGCGCATACGGACCGTAACCTTGAACCATGGCGCGTATCTCGGAGTCGGGCGAGCCCATCGAGCCGGTCTACGGGCCGAAGGCGATGCATGATTTCGATGCCGACCGCGACCTTGGCGAGCCAGGCGCGTTCCCCTTCACGCGCGGCGTCTATCCGACTATGTACGTCAGCCGGCCCTGGACGATGCGCCAGTACGCGGGATTCTCGACGGCGGCCGACTCCAACCGGCGCTACCAGCAGCTGATCGCGGCGGGCACCACCGGCCTGTCGGTGGCGTTCGACCTGCCGACGCAGATGGGATATGACTCCGATGCGCCGCAGGCGCGCGGCGAGGTCGGCAAGGTCGGCGTGGCAATCGACTCGATCGAGGACATGCAGACACTGCTGCACGGCATCCCGCTCGACTCGGTCTCGACGTCGATGACGATTAACGCTCCCGCGTCGGTCCTGCTGTTGCTCTACGAGCTTGTCGCGGCCGAGAACGGGATCGCGCCGGAGTCCCTGACCGGCACGATCCAGAACGACATACTCAAGGAGTACATCGCGCGCGGTACCTATATCTATCCGCCAGGGCCGTCGCTGCGGCTGGTGGCGGATACGTTCGCCTACTGCGGCGCGCGTATCCCGCGCTGGAACACGATCTCTATCTCGGGCTATCACATGGCCGAGGCGGGTGCTACACCCGTGCAGGAGATCGCGTTCACGCTGGCCAACGCCAAGGAGTACGTCAGGACAGCGATCGCGGCCGGCCTCGCGGTTGACGATTTCGCTCCGAGGCTTTCGTTCTTCTTCGTGGCCAGGACCACTCTGCTTGAGGAGGTCGCGAAGTTCCGCGCCGCCCGCTGGCTGTGGGCGCACATCATGACAGACGAGTTCGGTGCGCGTGATCCGCGCTCGCAGATGCTGCGCTTCCACACCCAGACGGCCGGCGTCCAGCTCACGGCGCAACAGCCCGAGGTCAACATGGCCAGGGTGACCGTGCAGGCGCTGGCCGCGATCCTCGGCGGCACGCAGTCGCTTCACACCAACTCCTACGATGAGGCGATTGCGCTGCCGACAGAGAAGGCTGCCAGGCTGGCCCTGCGGACGCAGCAGGTCCTTGCTTACGAGACCGATCTGACCTCGACCGCTGACCCGCTGGCTGGCTCATACGCGATCGAGTCGCTGACCGCCGACATCAAGGAACAGGCCGCCGATCTGATCGCGCAGGTTGAGGGGCTGGGCGGAGCCGTCGCTGCCATCGAGCGGGGTTTCCAGAAGGCGGAGATCGAGCGTTCGGCCTACCACGTGGCACAGCAGATCGACGCGGGGGAGCGGGTCGTGGTCGGGGTGAACAAGTTCGCCACGGCCGCTGACGAGGATTACGAGCCGCTCCGGGTCGACCCGGCGATCGAAGCGCAGCAGTCCGAGCGGCTCGCGGTGCTGCGCAGGACGCGCGATGCGACCGAGGTGCGCCGCGCACTTGACCAGGTCAAACTGGCCGCCGCCGGTCAGGACAACGTGCTCTATCCGCTCCGGTCCGCGCTGGCAGCCAGGGCGACCGTCGGTGAGGTATGCGATGCGCTGCGTGAGGTGTGGGGTCTGTACCAGCCGGCCGATGTCTACTAACCAGGTGAAATGGCCGGCTTAAGGGCAGGACGGCGGTGCAGAGCGTCCGATCAGAATCGGGCAACGTCAGCGATCCGCCGTCGCGAGCGCTACCATGCTTAGTGATACCGGGTCGCACCTCACCTCATGACCGAGATGCGACGAGAGCACCCGCCAGCGCCATGCAGTGCAGTTGCACCAATCGTTCGGCACGAGTGCCTGATCCGGGCCGAGGGACCAGGGAATGCTGACGACGCCGGTTTAGCCGGCCGGAGGAAGCACTCGCCTCGTCAGTGACCGTGCTGCAGCTCAGCAGCACTTCCCGCCGCGTCATTCCGGCTTGCCCGGTACACGCGGGCTAGTTGGCAGAGGACCGATGGATACGCGTTTTGCTTTCTCGATCCGGGACACCTACCCGGTGCGTAGGCGGCGTGTTGCTGGTGTTCTTTTTGGTATCAGCGTGACCCCAGTCAAGATCCGGGCCCCAAAGGAGAGGGCGGATGGCTGAGAGTGATCTGGTAGGCGAGCTAGAAGCGTTTCTGGCAGGCCATCGGCCTGAGCTGATCGAGTTCCGCAGGGACCTGCACGCCCATCCTGAGATCGGCTACGCCGAGCACCGCACAACCCGCAGGATCGCCCTTCGGCTGGAAGCCGCGGGACTCAAGCCCGCGATCCTGCCCAAGGGCACGGGTCTTATCGCTGACATCGGTGGCAGCCGCGACGACGCGCCTGCAGTCGCCCTTCGGGCCGACATCGACGCCCTGCCCATCGTTGACGAAAAAAATGTGCCCTACCGTTCGCTGAACGCCGGCGCGTGTCATGCCTGCGGTCACGATGTGCACACCTCGGTATTGCTCGGGACCGGCCTGTTTCTCGCCAGGGTCGCCGCGGCCGGAGCGCTGCCTGGCAAGGTGCGGCTGATCTTCCAGCCTGCCGAAGAGGTGCCAGGGGGAGCGCTCGACGTGCTAGCGGCTGGCGGGATCTCTTCGGTCGACCACATCTTCGCGCTGCACTGCGACCCCAAGCTTGAGGTCGGCAAGATCGGCACGAGGATCGGTCCGATAACGGCTGCATGCGACAAGGTGAAAGTGCAGCTCAGCGGGCCTGGGGGACACACCGCCAGGCCGCACCTGACCGCCGATCTCGTGTTCGCGCTCGGCAAGGTGATCACCGAGCTGCCCGCCGCGCTGTCGCGGCGTATCGATCCGCGCTCGGGCCTCAGCCTGGTCTGGGGCAAGGTCAGTGCGGGGTCGGCGCCGAACGCGATCCCCGACGCTGGTGTCGTCGAGGGAACAGTGCGATGCCTGGACGACAGCTCCTGGCATGCCGCACCTGTGCTGATGAAGGACCTCGTCGAGTCCATCGCCAGCGCGTACGGCGTCACCGCCAGCCTGACCTACGAGCGCAGCGTTCCGCCGGTGGTGAACGAGGCCATCAGCACGCAGATGATCGCCGCGGCGGCTGACCGGGTGCTCGGACCCGAGGGAATCTCCGCAGCACCACAGAGCCTGGGCGGCGAGGACTTCGCGTGGTACCTGGAGTCCATCCCTGGCAGCCTGTTCCGGCTCGGGACCCGTCCTGTCGGCTCGGTCGAGGAGTTCGACATCCACCAGCCGATGTTCGACGTGGACGAGGAGTGCATCGCGGTCGGCGTCAAGGTGATGACGGCGACAGCCCTGACGGCGATCGGCAGCAAGCAGGCGGACTCGATGCTGACCGAAGCCGATGCGGCCGGCCGGGCCGGGCCACTGCAGCCCTCGGCCGGGCGGATCAGGCACGTGCGACCATCGACCGGCGGCGTCACGCTCGCTGGTCCGTTATTAGCTAGCTACTCCCCGGTTGCCTGAACGTAACGCGATGTGGGCGCAGCGACGGGGCGTTCCCGGCGAGGCGGGCATATTGTGGGTACGAAGCCGCACTTTGAGCCTGCGGCGTCCTGTTCGCCGATCCCGGAGCGTCAGCCATCGTGTCCGCACCGAATGAACAAGCCAAGAGGGCGGTAACGCTGTCGGCCGGGCGCCTGCTGCCCGATGGCAGGCGGGTTTACCGCCTGACCGGCCCGCAGGTCGTGTGGTGGACATGGCTGGTACTGGCCATTGGCAGCCTCGGCGACCTGGTAATTCAGGGTCATGACTACTTGTCGCTGAAGTTCGCGTTCGGGCTGCTGACGGTCACCGGCCTGGTGTACGCATGCACGCTGTGGCCGCGGGTGATCGCCGACGACAACGGCGTCACCGTGCAGAATCCGTTCCGGCGCTTCACGATTCCGTGGGGTGCCGTGCGGGGCATCTTCCTCGCCGACTCGGTCGAGATCCAATGCGCACGCGGTCAGCAGAAGAAGGACAAGACCGTCTACAGCTGGGCCCTGTCCTCGGCCCGCCGCGGCCGTGCGCGGGCCAAGCTGCATGGCTGGCAAATGGATCAGGGCAAGCGGAACCGGCCGTCAAGCTACGGTCAGCTGCCAGGCCAGGCCAAGGAGCTCGTCAAGATGAGTCAGACCGAGGTCATGGCCAGGGAGATGGCCAAGTTGTCGGAAGAGGCCAGGGCTAGACGCGGGGATTCCGCTGACTCGGCTGGAGCCGGGCCTAGCGAGGCGAAGCTCGGTGAGGCCGGGCTGGGCGATTCACGGCTTGACGATGCCGGATTCGCCAAGCCGAGTATGAACGGCGCCAGCAAGGTGGCCGATACGGGCGATGGCGACAGCGCCGCTGGCGATGGTGCGGCGCACGCCGGGTCCGGTGCCATCGTCACCGGCGCCTGGTCCTGGCCAGCGCTTGCGGCCTTTATCGTGCCCGCCATAGCCTTCGCCATTGCCGCAGTGGTCAGCTGATCCTGACGGCTTCGCGTGCTGGCAGGCCTGGCGGATTGTTCGCGCTGGCTACCCGCCCAAAGAACTGCAGGGCCTAGCTCGTAGCCCCGTGACGTAGTCCGATGGCGCACCCGCCGCCTCGGCGGCGTCGGCCATGATCCCGAGATAGCGCGCGGCCGGCAGGCCGCCCTCGTAGTCGTTCAGCACGTAAAGCCAGGCCAGCACGTCTCCGTCCAGCGTCGCGACCCTGACCCGCAGCTTGCTGTAAAAGCCGAGCGTGGCTCCATCCCAGCGGTCGAGAGCCTCCTCGTCGTTCGGAGCCACCTCGTAGAGCACGACGAAGACGCGCGCGTCCTGGTCCTCCACGACGGTGGCAAGCGCGCCCTCCCAGCCCATGTCCTCGCCGCCGAACGTGAGGCGCCAGCCGTCCAGCCAGCCGGTGCCGGCCTGGGGTGAGTGCGGGCAGCGCTCAGCCATCTGAGCGGGATCCATATTGCTGCCGTACGCCGCGTACAACGCCACGATTCATTAGCGTACGAGCCCGGCGCACCGTAAGGAGGGATGTTTGCCTCGCTTCGCCGTCCCGGCGAGCCTGCTGACCGGCCGGTGCGCACGATGCGACAGAATGAAACATCGTGAGCCAGCCGCATTCGCACATCGTGATCATCGGCGGCGGACCGGGCGGATACGAGGCGGCCCTGGTCGCGGCCCAGCTCGGCGCCGACGTGACCATCATCGAGGAACACGGTCTGGGCGGATCGTGCGTGCTGACCGACTGCGTGCCGTCGAAGACGCTGATTGCCACCTCCAACCTCATGGCGGCGATGGAAGGCACCCGCGACCTTGGCATCAGGTTCGACCATGACCTTCCGGACGCCGACACGGCACCGCGGCCGGGTCCGGCCTCGGTATCGCACGCCCTGGCGGACGCGCCGCTGGTCTACGCGCGGATCAGGCGTCTCGCGCAGGCCCAGTCTGCCGACGTGGGAATGCGGCTCGCCCGCGAGGGAGTCCGCGTCACCAGCGGCCGGGCCAAGCTCGCACGACCCGGCGTGGTGGCCGTGGGAGACGCGGAGATCAGGGCAGATACCGTGCTGATCTCGGTTGGCGCCCACCCCCGTGAGCTGCCAGGAGCCGTGCCGGACGGCGAGCGGCTGCTCACCTGCCGGCAGATCTACGATCTGACGGAATTGCCAAGCGAGCTGATCATTGTTGGCTCTGGCGTTACCGGCGCCGAATTCGCCAGCGCCTACCAGGCGCTTGGTTCACAGGTGACGCTGGTGTCGTCGCGCGAGCACGTGCTGCCCAACGAGGACACCGACGCGGCCATGGTCGTCGAGGAGGTGTTCCGGCGTCGCGGCATGAAGGTGCTGAGCCGCTCCCGTGCGGTCGGTGCCAAGCGGACGGCCGACGGCGTGGAGGTCAGTCTCCAGGACGGCACGGTTGTGGCCGGGTCGCACTGCCTGCTGACGGTCGGCATGGTGCCATCGACGACCGGGCTCGGGCTGGCTGAGGCCGGAGTCGACGTCGACGACCGCGGGTTCATCACGGTGGACCGGGTGTCGCGCACGTCCGCCCCAGGTGTCTACGCCGCTGGTGACTGCACGGGCATCTGGATGCTGGCCTCCGTCGCCGCTATGCAGGGCAGGATCGCGATGTGGCACACGCTTGGCGAGGCCGTACAGCCGTTGCGGCTCGGCCACGTTGCCGCGACGATCTTCACGGACCCCGAGATCGCGACGGTTGGCGTCAGCCAGCAGGACGTCGATTCAGGCAAGGTGCTCGGTCGGGTGGTCAAGCTTCCGCTCGCCACCAACGCCCGGGCCAAGATGGACGGCTTCAGCGACGGGTTCGTCAAGCTGTTCACCAGGCGTAACTCCGGGATCGTGCTCGGCGGCGTGATCGTCGCGCCGATGGCAAGCGAGCTGATTCTCGGCGTTTCGCTCGCCGTCGAGCAGCAGCTGACGGTCGACGAGATCGCGCACACCTTCGCCGTCTATCCGTCGCTGACCGGCAGCATCACCGAGGCGGCGCGCCAGCTCATGCAGCCAGCCGAACCGAAGTAGATGCTGGCCAGCCCGGCGCGTCAGTGCGCGGGGTGGCCGAGATCGGGGTCGTCGGGTGGTTCGAGGCCGTGCTGGCGCAGTCGCGTCGTCCTGATGTCGTCGGCATACGCGGCCACGCTGAAGATGCTCCCCGCCAGGATCAGGCAGACCATCATGGCGGCCAGCCACAACGGCGCGGGCACCAGCGTCAGCAGCACCACGGCCACGATCACGCAGACGGGCACGATGATCGCCAGGTGCCTGATGACGGTCCGCATCCGCCAGCCGGCATCGGTCAGCTCGTGCTCTGACCCAGTCGACGTTGTCGTCGGGCAGCCGGAACCCCAGGGCGAATGCCAGCCAGCGCACCGGTCCCGGGTCACCGGGCAGCCTGGCCATGACTCAATCCGCCAGCCGGCAAATCACCTGGCCGGCGGAGACCGTCTGGCCCACCTCAACCGTCAGATCAGTGACCGTGCCGTCCTTGTGCGCGGTCAGCGGCTGCTCCATCTTCATGGCCTCGAGCACGACGACAGTCTCGCCAGCCGCCAGATGCTGGCCGTTCGCGGCCACGATCTTGACGATCGTGCCCTGCATCGGGCTGACCAGGCCATCTCCGCCGGCGGCTGCGCCGCCGGCACCGCGACCGCGGCCTCCGCGCTTGCCAGACCGGCCGCGTCCGGCGCCGGCCCCGGCAGCGCCGCCGCGGTCTGCGGCGCCTGCCGCGCTGAGCCCGAGACCGGCGGGCAGCACGACTTCCAGCCGCTTGCCGCCGACCTCCACCACGATCCGCTCGCGGCCCGGCGAATTGCCGTCAGGATCAGCGGCGTCGTCCGTCGCCCGCATACGGCGGCAGCTGGCCGGCGAACTCGGTCTCGATCCACCGGGTATGAACCGAGAACGGCGCGCCGGTGAACGCAGGGATCCTCGACCACCGCGCGGTGAAACGGCAGCACGGTGGGCATCCCGCCGACCTCGAACTCGGCCAGCGCCCGCCTGGCCCGCGCCAGCGCCTGCGTCCGGTCCGCGCCGGTCACGATCAGCTTGGCGATCAGCGAGTCGAATACCTGCGGGACGGTCATGCCTTCGGCGTAGCCCGCGTCGAGCCGGACGCCGGGACCCGACGGCGGGCGCCAGGTGGTCAGCGTTCCAGGTGCCGGCAAGAAGTTGCGCCCGGGATCCTCGGCGTTGATCCGGAACTCGATCGAGTGCCCCCGCAGCGGCGGGTCGCCGAACGACAGCGTCTGGCCGTCAGCGATCTTGAACATCTCCAGCACCAGGTCAATCCCGCTGACCTCCTCGGTCACAGGGTGCTCGACCTGCAGCCTGGTGTTCACCTCGAGGAAGGAGACGGTCCCGTCCTGGCCGATCAGGAACTCGCAGGTGCCCGCGCCGACATAGCCGGCCTCGCGCAGGATCGCCTTGGACGACTCGCGCAGCACGGTCTCCTGTTCGGCTGTGAGGAACGGCGCTGGCGCCTCCTCGACCAGCTTCTGGTGCCGCCGTTGCAGCGAGCAGTCCCTGGTTGAGACGACCACGATGTTGCCGTGCGCGTCAGCCAGGCACTGCGTCTCGACATGGCGCGGCCGGTCAAGATAACGCTCGACGAAGCATTCACCCCTGCCGAACGCGGCGACAGCCTCGCGGACGGCCGACTCGAACTGCGCCTCGATCTCGTCGCTGGTGCGCGCGACCTTCAGGCCGCGGCCGCCGCCGCCGTACGCCGCCTTGATCGCGATCGGCAGGCCATGCTCGGCGGCGAACCTCGCCGCCTCCTCGGGTCCCGAGACGGGGCCCTCGGTGCCCGGTGCCAGCGGCGCGCCAACCCGGCGCGCGATCACGCGGGCCGCGGTCTTGTCACCGAGTGCCTCGATGGCGTCGGGCGGCGGACCGATCCAGATCAGTCCGGCCGCGATCACCTCGCGCGCGAACTGGGCGTTCTCCGCGAGGAACCCGTACCCGGGGTGCACGGCGTCGGCTCCCGACTCGGCCGCGACCTTGAGGATCTTGGCTATGTCCAGGTAGCTGTCGGCTGCCGTGGACCCGCCGAGCGCGTAGGCCTCGTCGGCCGCTCGCACGTGCAGGGCGTCCAGGTCGGGTTCGGCATAGACGGCGACGCTGGCCAGGCCGGCATCACGGCATGCGCGCGCGACCCGGACCGCGATCTCGGCCCGGTTCGCGATGAGGACCTTGCGCACGAATCGGCTCCTTCCCGACTGCGCAGGAGTCTAGGTGAGCAGAGGGCGTCAAGACGAGCGGGGTCAGCGCGCCGCGGACACGCCGGCGCACGACGTGATGTTGTAGTAGTAGGTGTTGTAGCATCTAGCCTATGATCGCTGCACAAGAACTGACCGTCAGGCAGGCGGCCAAACGGGCGGGCAGATCGGAAGAGACGATCAGGCGATGGATCTGGTCCGGTCGGCTCCCGGCCGTCAAGCGCGGGACCAGCTATCGCATCGATGTCGTGCACCTGGAGCAGATCATGGTGGAAATGGAAGAAGGGTCCATCCGGCACGCGACGCCCAGTGTCAGCTGGCAGGAGTGGCTGGACGCGGTGGCCGAGTGGAAGTCCGGACTGACAACCGCGCATGGCAAGCGCGGCCGATCTGGTGATCGAGGACCGGCGTGCCCGTCGTTGATGCCAATCTCATCGTCGACCTGGTGGCACCTGACGTTCTGGCCGGCGGTGCGGCCGAGCGTCTCGTCAGGAGTCTTACTGCAGGCGGCTCTGAGCTTCTCGCACCCGCGTTGATCAGGCTCGAGTCTGCTAACGCCCTGCTGACCGGCATTCGCCGCGGCAGGTGGGACGGCGAGGCCGCCGATGGCGCGTTCACCCAGCTGGGCAGAATGCCGGTAGTCATCGCGGATACTCCAGCCGACTGGGACCAGGCCTTCGATCTGGCCAGGAGGTATGACAACTGGCCTGTCTACGACATGGTGTACGTCGCGCTCGCCGAGCGCCTCGGCACGGAGTTCTACACGGCGGACGAGAAGCTGCGCGCGAGGCTTGCGCACCTGCCGTGGGTGCTAGGCGTGGGCGACGGCGCGGACTAGCGCGGAAGGGCGCTCCGCCGCCAGGCGCCTGGGCCCGGCGACATACTCTCCCGCATCAGTCGCGATCTGTCTGACCAGGAGGAACGAACCGCACGCGCCGGTGTCGCCGCCCGGGCCGACGCGGCACCAGCGCGGGCCGCAAGGACGGCGACCACGGCGGCGAGTTCGGCGTCGGTCGGATCGCCCCGCACGACATAGAGGAAGGGCGTGGCCGGCCGTCCGCGCCGGACGGCCTGGCGGGGCGGGATCGCGCTGGATCCTGGTTGCCACCGTCAGCCCTTGGACTTTCCGACGCCGACGCCGAACTGGCGGTGCACCCGGGACCAGAACGCGTCCCTGAGCCACTCGCGCGCCTCCTGGTACGCGCGCAGCGACAGGCCGAGCTCCTTCTCGGCGTCCACGAGCAGTTCCTTGTCGATCACCGGTGGCAGGATCGGGCCCGGCAGCAGGTCGCGGATGTTGTCCTCGCCGCGGGTCAGGATCCACTTCTGCGCGACGTGCTCACCTGCCTCCTCGACCCGCTCGCGCGACGGGCCCAGCCTGCGCCGCGGCGAGGTGAGACGCGTTCAGGTGGACCCCGGAGTTGGATTTGCCGTGACCGCGGAACGGGTTCTTGTCGCCGAACAGCTGGGCGGGCGACGGCGCGGTGATGTGGCCGACCGTGATACCCGGAACTGTCGTGGCCGTGTCCGCCCTGGCCGGCAGTCCGGCGTGCCCGGCCACCGGGGCGGCTTCGGTCGTAGGCTGCGGCGAGAAATACGGCTCGATGAAGCCGCGCTCCAGCACCTCGACGGTGTCGGATTCCCAGACGAGCCGTTCGGCCTGGTTGGTGCCGTAGGGCGGCTCAACGCCCCACAGGTGAACCCTGACTCCGAACGCCTGAGCGGCCTCGACGGCGGGCACCATGTCCTCGTCGCCTGCCACCAGGATCGTGTCGGTGATCGCCCGATGCCTGGCGAGCGCTTCCATGTCGGCGCGGATCTGGGCGTCGACACCCTTCTGCTGGCCGCGTGCGTTGAGGTTGCCGAGGCGCAGCTTGACCAGCGGCATCTGGGCGATGACCCGCTGGTCGAACGTCGGCACCCGGTCCCTGGCCGCGTCGTACCAGTACACCCGGAGCAGCTGACCCCTGATGTGATCGTCGGCCTGCCTGATCAGCGCCGCGATGAGCCGGTCCGCGTCAACCCGGTACTCGCGCCTCGAAGCGGCACTGAAGAGCAGCTCACCCGCGGACGCGTAGATGTACCCGACATCGACCATGATCGCGTACCGGGAGAGCAATGGGAGCGCGGCTTCGGAATCAGTCATGTCCCTTCGACTCTAGTCCGCGCTGACCAGGGTGTCGCCGCGCTATCTTCGTTACAGCGGGATGTTGCCGTGCTTCTTCGGTGGCAGCGTCTGCCGCTTTGTCCGCAGCGAACGCAGGGCCCTGATGACCGAAGGTCGCGTCTCGGCCGGCCGGATCACGGCGTCGACATAACCGCGCTCGGCCGCGATGTACGGGTTGGCCAGCGTGTCCTCGTACTCGGTCGCCTTGGTGTCCCTGATGGCCGCGAGTTCCTCCTCGCTGGAGGCTCCGGCAAGCTCCCTGCGGTACAGGATGTTGACCGCGCCCTGCGCGCCCATCACGGCGATGTGCGCTGTCGGCCAGGCCAGGTTGATGTCGCCGCCGAGGTGCTTGGAGCCCATGACGTCGTAGGCGCCGCCGTAGGCCTTCCTCGTGATCACCGTGATCTTGGGCACGGTCGCCTCGGCGTAGGCGTAGATGAGCTTGGCGCCGCGCCTGATGATCCCGCCCCACTCCTGATCGGTGCCGGGCAGGAATCCTGGCACGTCGACGAACGTCAGTACGGGGACGCCGAACGCGTCGCAGGTGCGCACGAACCTGGCCGCCTTTTCCGACGCGTCGATGTCCAGGCAGCCGGCGAAGTGCATCGGCTGGTTGGCCACCACGCCGACCGATGCGCCTTCGACGCGGCCGAAGCCGCAGATGATGTTCTTGGCGAAGTCCGCGTGGACCTCGCAGAACTCGCCGTCGTCAAGCACGTGCTCGACCACCGCGTGCATGTCGTACGGCTGGTTCGCCGAGTCGGGGATCAGCGTGTCAAGCTCGGCGTCGTCCTCCGTGAGCTCGCAGATCTCGTCTGGCCCCAGTCCCGGCGGCAGCAGCGGCGGTTCCTCGAGGTTGTTAGACGGCAGGTAAGACAGCAGCTCGCGGGCGAAGTCCAGGCAATCCAGCTCATCGGCGGCCTGGTAATGGGCGACGCCTGACTTGGCGTTGTGCGCGTGCGCGCCGCCGAGGTCCTCGAAGCTGACCTCCTCGCCCGTGACGGTCTTGATGACGTCGGGCCCGGTGATGAACATGTGCGAGATCTGGTCCACCATCAGGGTGAAGTCGGTGATCGCGGGGGAGTAGACCGCGCCGCCAGCGCAGGGGCCCATGATCAGCGAGATCTGCGGGATCACCCCCGAGGCCATCACGTTGCGGTAGAAGATCTCCGCGTACAGGCCGAGCGCGACCACGCCCTCCTGGATCCGCGCGCCGCCGCTGTCGTTGATGCCGATGACCGGGCAGCCGACCTTCAGCGCGTGGTCCATTACCTTGACGATCTTCTCGCCGAACACCTCGCCAAGCGAGCCGCCGAAGACCGTGAAGTCCTGGCTGAACACGCAGACTTGCCGCCCGTCGATGGTGCCGAAGCCGGTCACCACGCCGTCTCCGTAGGGCCTGGTCTCGGCCATCCCGAAGTCGTGCGCCCGGTGCCTGGCCAGCTCGTCGAACTCGGTGAATGAGCCGGGGTCGAGCAGGTGATCGATGCGCTCGCGCGCGGTCATCTTGCCCTTGGCGTGCTGCCGCTCCACCGCCCGCTCAGAGCCAGCGTGAATCGCCTCGTAGCGGCGTTTCTCGAGGTCGGCGACCTTGCCTGCGGTGGTGTGAATGTCGACAGGCGTGCCGTCGCCTGGGTTGGCGTCGGGGTGGAGAGCGTCGGTGGCCATGCCGCACAGGGTAGGCCAGTTCTGGCTAGCGGGCTGCCAGCGCCGGCTCGCCGCCGACCTGCTGCCTGTGGTGCTCGGCCCAGCACGGGTACCTCGCGTCCGCGCCTTCGCCTGCGATCAGGCTGGCGATGGCTGCGCAGGTGACGTCGTCGGCAGGGGTGTAGACCACCATCCTGGTGCCGGGTGCTGCGAGGATGGCGAGCGAAGTCGTGGTCATCACGAGCCTGTCGTGCGCCGGATGCTTGAAGATCTTCAGGTACGTGGTCGGGCTCGCGACCTCGTGCTGCGCCCACAGCTTCCCGAACTCCGGGCTCGCGGCCTGCAGCCTGCGCACGAACTTGGTCCAGGCCGGCTCGCCGACGTGGCGGCCGTAGGCGGCGCGCAGCTGGGCGACGAGCATGCCGAGCTGCTCGTCACGGTTCAGGTACGGATTGCAGCACGGCGAGTAGGTGAAGGACAGCCATAGCGAGTTGCGCTCGCAGGCTGGCTGACGGACGACGCCGGGGAACAGGGCCGCGTAGGCGTGGTTCCAGGCAAGGACGTCGAACCGCTCGTTCATGATGCGGCGGGCAACGTGGTCAGCCCGTCAAGGATGCTCTGCATCTCCGGTGCGACCTGGCCGGCCTGAGCCACGCCGTCGGCGGCGGCCGCCGCCGCGTCCGGCACGTCTGCCAGCCGGTACAGGTGCTCGCGTTCTGGCTGGTCGAGCTTGAGCGTGCGCGCGACCGCGTCGAGCACCTGGGTGCTCGCGTTGATCGGGCGACCTTGCTCAAGCCACGTGTACCAGGTCACGCCGACACCTGCGAGCATGGCGACTTCCTCGCGGCGCAGGCCCGCCGTCCGGCGGCGGATGCCAGGTGGCAGCCCGACGTCTTCTGGCGTGATCCGCTCCCTGCGGCTGCGCAGGAAAGCTCCCAGCTCGGCCCTGCGGGTACCGCCCGCACTGGTGGTGAGGCTCATAGCTCTATTCTCCCGTGCCCCGGCCAAGCTTGCCAGGTAGCGCTAGTACCAGGATAAACAGGCTCTCGGTAACAGGTTCAGCATTGCCGCATGCTGAGGATATGACTCACATCACCACCGCATCGGCTGGTCCTGCCTCCCGGCCACCCCCGGCCATGCGCTCTCCGGACCGGCGCGGCGCGATGCGCCCCGGTGCGATCCTGGGCATCGTCCTGGCCGGTCAGTTCATGGCCGTACTTGACGCATCAGTGGTCAACGTCGCGGCGCCCTCCATTCATGCCGGGCTGCACGCGTCCGGCGCCGGCCTGCAACTCGTCATCGCCGGCTACACCATCACCTATGCGGTACTGCTGGTCAGCGGCGCAAGGCTGGGCGATCTGCTCGGACACAGACGCATATTCCTGACCGGCCTCACGCTGTTCACGCTCTCATCGCTGGGTTGCGGCCTGGCAGCCTCGACGGGTCAGCTCGTCGCGTTGCGGCTGGTACAGGGCGTAGGTGCGGCCCTGATGATCCCGCAGGTGCTGAGCCTGATCCAGCGGACCTTCACAGGGCCGGCCAGGGCCAAGGCGATGAGCGCCTACTCGGCGGTGCTTGCCCTGGCGGTCGTCGTGGGCCAGATCGCCGGCGGGCTGCTGATCAGCGCGGACCTGTTCAACGCGACGTGGCGACCTGTGTTCCTGGTCAACGTCCCGATCGGCATCGCGTTGCTCCTTGCCGGAGCGCGGCTGCTGCCGGCCGGACGCGGAGACGCAGGGCCGCGGCCTCGACATGCCAGGCTTGCTGCTGCTCACTCCGGCCGTGCTGGCCCTGGTCATTCCGCTCGTGCTCGGCCAGCCCGAGCACTGGCCGGCCTGGGGCTGGGTGCTGCCTGGCAGGCAGCGTGGCGCTGTTCGCCGGGTTCGCCGCCACCGAGCGGCGCCTCGAAGCACGCGGCGGCTCACCGCTGGTGCCCGGCCGGGTGCTCAGCCTGCCTGGCGTGCGCACCGGAGTCGTGGCGCTGTTCACGGTCATGACGGTCTTCGGCGGCATGTTCTTCGTCCTCGCCCTGCACCTGCAGGGCGGCCTGGGCGACTCGCCGCTCCGCGCGGGGCTGACGTTCGTTCCGGCGGCTGCATCGTTCGCCGTCGTCAGCCTCAACTGGCAGCGGCTGCCCCAATGGTTCAGGCCGTGGCTGCCGATCGGCGGCTTCGCGGGGATGACAGCCGGGCTCGCGATCCTCGCGGATGTGCTGCGCAGCGGAGGTTCTGGTGGCTTCTGGCTTTACCTGGCTCTCGCGCTGATCGGCATGAGCATGGCCAGCGCATTCAGCCCGCTGATGACCAGCGTGCTGATGCGGGTCCCGGTGATCGGACGCGGCGGACGCGACCGGCGTGGTCGTGACCGTCAACCAGCTGGCGCTGGTGACCGGGGTTGCCACGTTCGGCGCGCTGTACCTGAACCTGGCCGGGCCGTTGCCGGCCAGCGCCGACGGCGCGTTCCGCATCCTGTCCGCGCATGCCGAGTTCCTGACCTGCCTGGCGCTCGCGTCTCTCGCGGTCATCGGCGGCGTCCTGACCACCGCCCGCACGTGGGCGCTCGACCGCCCGCAGACGTCCAGGTCAGCCCTAACCCGCGCCGCCTAAGGCCGCCTCCGGCTGCCTAGCGCCGCACCCGCTGAACCCTTGGTAGTGCCATGCCCCACCAAGGGTTCAGCGGTGGTGCGGCAGGGACGGCGGTCAGCCCGACGGCGCGGGCTGGCGGTGCGACGGCGGGTGATCGGGGACAATGAGCGGCATGGTTGCGGCGGATCCGGGTCATCCCA
The DNA here is from genome assembly GCA_963809195.1 of uncultured Actinomycetota bacterium. Lineage (GTDB taxonomy): Bacteria > Actinomycetota > Actinomycetes > Streptosporangiales > Streptosporangiaceae > Chersky-822. The sequence goes on from CAWEIQ010000001.1 coordinate 349,758, forward strand.
CCGCTCCGCTTGACGCGGAGCGGCTCAGAGCTGCCCTGCGCGGTGAGCATGGCGCAGCCGGTGGAACGGGCACTTTGTGGACGGACGTCCGGATCGTCGCGGCCACCGCGTCGACGAACACCGATGTGTTGCGTCTCGCTGCTGCCGGGTCGCCTGAGGGCCTCGTCATCGCGGCCGAATCGCAGACCGCTGGCAAGGGCCGCCAGGGCCGGATCTGGCAGACCAGGCCGGGTGCCGCGCTGACGTTCTCCTTGTTGGTCAGGCCCGATCCTGTTCCCCAGGCCGGCAGGGGCTGGCTGCCGTTGCTGGCTGGCGTCGCCGTGGTGCATGCGCTAGGACAGGTGAGCGGCCTGGATGCCAGGCTGAAGTGGCCGAACGACGTGCTTGCTGGGGACATGAAGCTGGCAGGGATCCTCGCCGAACAGGCGGGCAGGAGCTGTCGTCGTCGGGATCGGCATCAACGTCCTTGGCGCCGAAGCGGACCTGCCGGTCGCTACCGCTACCTCGCTGGAGCGCTGCGGCGCGGGCGAAACCGACCGCACCAGCCTGCTCGCGGCGATCCTGGAGCGAGTTCGAGCGCTGGTATCTGCGCTGGCGTGAGACCGGTCGGGGAGACGCCGAGGCCGCCGGGCTGCGCAAGGAGTACCTCTCGTTGTCAGCGACTGTCGGGCAGCAGGTCAGGGTTGAGCTCCCAGGTAACCGCGTGCTGACCGGGCTCGCATCTGGCGTGGACGGCGCGGGACAGCTGCTGATCGAGCCAGCAGCTGACGCGGCGGTGGCCCTGGCCTGGTCGCGGTCAGCGCGGGCGATGTCATCCACGTGCGCGCCGCGGGCTCGTTCTAGGTAGTCGCGCCTCATTCGGAGTAGCCGTGCGGACTTAGCGCAGCCGGGCAGATCGTGATCAACAGCGCTATCGTTCGCTACTTACCGAGTTAGCTGCCATCATGGACATGTGTCAGGCGCAGACCCGTTGACCCATGGTGAGCAGCTTGTCCTCCGCTTGCATGCCCACGGAAAGACGTTGGTCAGGCCCTCGCTGATCCTGCTGCTGATCGTCGCCGCAGCGATCACGATCAGCCTGCTGCTGCCCCAGAGCATGGGCGGGACGGCTCGCCTGGTGGTCGGGCTGGTGGCCCTGCTCGCGGCAGCAATCTGGTTCGGCATTCCGGTCTTGCGCTGGCGGACGACCGTGTACGAGGTGACGACGCGCAGGCTGCGGCTCCGCGAGGGCATCTTGTCCAGGTCAGGCCGCGACTTCCCGCTCAACCGGATCAGCGACGTGTCGTTCTCCCAGGACCTGCTCGACCGCATGTTCGGCTGCGGCCGCCTGATCGTCGAATCACCTGGCGAGATGGGCCGCCTGGTGCTGACCGAGATCCCTGACGTCCGGCGCGTTCAGGCGGTGCTGTTCCAGCTGGTGGGCGACGAGGAGGCCAGGCTAGGCCGGGTGGGGCAGGCGGACGACGGCGGTACCTGATCGCCGGCCGGGCTAGCCTGGCAGCCATGACAGCCAGCGGCGGCGCGCTGTTGCGCCGGGAGGCCGACGGGATCGCGGAGGTCGTGCTCGACCGGCCTGACGCGATGAACGCGCTCAACACGGCGACCTTGCTGCGGCTGACCGCGCACTTTATCTCGATCGCGGCGGATCAGGAGATCAGGGTCGTGGTGCTGTCGTCGGCAGCCGACCGCGCGTTTTGCGTCGGCGCTGACCTTAAGGAACGGGCCGCGATGAGCGATGCGCAGATGATGGCGCAGCGGCCGGTGTTCAGGGCGGCGTTCGGCGCGCTGCTGGCGCTGCCGCAACCGGCGATCGCAGCCGTGCACGGATACGCGCTCGGCGGTGGCTGCGAGCTCGCGCTGAGCTGCGACGTGATCGTGGCGGACGCGACCGCCCAGATCGGCCTGCCGGAGGCGAGCGTCGGGCTGGTTCCTGGTTGCGGCGGAACCCAGCTGCTGGCCCGGCGGATCGGACCCGGCAGGGCAGCCGACATGATCTTCTCAGGACGCCGGGCCGGCGCCGAGGAGGCCCATGCGATCGGCCTCGCAGACCGCCTGGTTCCGGCCGGTACGGCTCGGACTAGCGCGCTTGAGCTGGCCAGCCAGATCGCGGCGAACTCGCCTGTCGCGGTCAGGGCCGCGAAGCAGGCGCTGCGGAACGGCGCTGGACTAAGCCTGGCCGCCGCGCTGGACGTCGAGGACGCGGCGTGGCGGACGGCCGCCGGTTCGGCTGACCGGCGCGAGGGCATCGCGGCCTTCGCCGAGAAGCGCAGGCCAGTCTGGCCGTCTCAGCAGGCGGACGGCGCACAGGTCCCGCGGCCGGATGCGGCAGGACAGTCCGGGGGGAGCGAGGAAGGGAGCGATGCGCGTGTCTGACTTGCCCAGCCAGATCTCGCTGCGCGAAGTTGGCCCGCGGGACGGGCTGCAGAACGAGGATCCCGTCCCGACCGAGGCCAAGATCGAGCTCATCGACCGGCTCTCGGGCACCGGAGTGCGCCGGATCGAGGCTGTGTCCTTCGTCAGGCCGGAAGCGATTCCGCAGATGGCCGACGCCGACGAGGTCTGGAAAGGGATCGACCGTTCGTCCGAGGTCCGGTATTCGGCCCTGGTGCCAAACCTGCGCGGCGCCCGGCGGGCGCTGGACGCTGGCGTGACCGAGATCGAGGCGGTCGTCTCGGCGTCGGACACGCACAACCGCAAGAACGTCCGCCGGTCCACCGAAGAGTCTCTGGACGACATCGCGGCGATCATCGATGAGGCGCACCAGCGCGGCGCCACCTGCCAGGTGATCATCTCCACGGCTTGGGGCTGCCCATACGAGGGCGACGTCCCCGTCCCGCGCGTCGTGCAGGTCGCGAGCAGGGCCGTGGCCGATGGCGCCGACTCGATATCGTTCGGCGACACCACCGGGATGGCAACACCGGGCCGGGTGTGCTCGCTGGTCGGCGAGTTCCGGCTCGCGCACCCTGACACGCCGCTCAATCTGCACTTCCATAACACCAGAGGCACCGGGCTGGCCAACGTCCTGGCCGCACTCGAACTTGGCGTGTCGGACTTCGACGCATCGGTTGGCGGGCTCGGCGGCTGCCCGTACGCGCCAGGCGCGACCGGCAACATCGCGACAGAAGAACTCGTGCACATGGTCGAGGACATGGGCATCGACACGGGCGTGGACCTGGCCGCGATGATCGACGCCGCAGCGGACGCTGAGCGCATCGTCGGCCGCCAGCTCCCTTCCCAGGTCCTTCGCGCAGGCCCCCGCACCCGCATAATCCCGCCCTGAGGCACCAGCAGCCAGCGCAACGGGGGAGCCCTGTTGTCGCTAGGACGACAACCGGGAACCCCCGTCGCGGCTCGCGGGCGTTAGCTGTCGGCGAGCTTTGCCATCAGGTCCGCGGGGTTGGAGGCGAAGGCGACCATCCAGCTCGGGATCAGCCGGTAGTAGACGACGTCGCCCCAGCTCAGCGGCGAGCTGCCGTAATAGTCGGTCATGTACTGCAGCAGCGCCGGCCAGTCAGGATCGTCTGGCCCGCCCACCGGGTTCATGGGCTGGGCCGTCCCGTGCGCGAAGACGCCGATCTCCTCGCCGCGCAGGTATGCGATGCTCACGGCGGGACGGACCGCAAGATGCCTGGCCTTGGCCGCGCCCCTGGCGGTGCTGAAATACCAGCGGCCGTGCAGCAGGTGACCGTCGACAGCGCTGACCCGCGGCTCGTATTTCGCGGTCACGGTCGAGATTGCCAGCGTGCACATTCCGCGACAGGCCAGTGCCACCTGGCCGGCGGCCAGGGTTCGCTCGCCCGGCTTGATGATCGACTGCAGGTGCTCGGTAGCCCGCGACAGCGAGGCAGCCAGCAGCGATTGCATCTCCGCGAGCTCGTTATCGGTCTCGAACATGGCACTACTGTGCACCAGCCGTCCGTGCTGGGGGACGATTTCAGACACCCGCCGCGGTGGTGGATACCCTCTGGACGTGACAAACGTGCAGAACCAGCAAGGCACCACGGGTTCCGTCGGGGCCAGCAGCGAGCCCCAGCCAGAGGTCGCCAGCCACGCCGACCTGCCGGGCGTCCGCGCCGAGATCGAGAAGGGCGGCGCGCCGAAATACCACAAGGCCGCCGAGGCGGCTGGCAAGCTGTTCGCGCGTGAGCGCATCGCGCTGCTCACCGATCCCGGCAGCTTCGCCGAGGACGGGATCTTCGCCAACGCCACGGCCGACGGGCTGCCCGCCGATGGCGTCATCACCGGTACTGCGCAGGTTGGCGGTCGCCCGGTAGCGCTGATGGCCAACGACTCGACGGTGAAGGCGGGATCCTGGGGCGCGAGGACGGTCGAGAAGATCATCAGGATCATCGAGAAGGCCTACACGTCAGGACTGCCGATGATCTACCTGGTCGACTCGGCGGGGGCCCGGATCACCGACCAGGTCGAGATGTTCCCCGGCCGCCGCGGCGCGGGCAAGATCTTCCACACCCAGGTTCGCGCCTCCGGCTCGATCCCGCAGGTCTGCGCCCTGTTCGGCCCGTCGGCCGCGGGTGGCGCTTATATCCCCGCGTTCTGCGACTACGTCGCGATGGTCGATGGCAACGCCTCGATGTACCTGGGCAGCCCGCGGATGGTCGAGATGGTCGTCAGGGAAAAGACCACGCTCGAGGAGATGGGCGGCGCCCGGATGCACTGCACCATCTCGGGTTGCGGGCACCACCTCGCGCCCAATGAGGCCGACGCGATCGAGGCAGTCCGCCGCTACCTGTCGTACCTGCCCGGCAACTGGCAGGCAGACCCGCCGGCCGCGGAACCTGCCGATTCCGACCCGATCGACCTGCGCAAGCTCGTTCCGGTCAGCGAACGGCAGGCGTTCGACATGCGACGGTACGTGCGCGGCATCGTCGACGCCGGCTCGCTGTTCGAGATCCACGAGCTCTGGGCGCGGGAGCTGGTGACCGGTTTCGCGCGGCTGAACGGCCAGGTCATCGGCGTCGTCGCCAACAACCCGATGTTCAAGGGCGGAGTCCTGTTCGTCGACTCGGCGGACAAGGCCACCAGGTTCATCCAGACCTGCGACGCCTTCAATGTGCCGCTGTTGTTCCTGGCCGATGTGCCCGGGTTCATGGTCGGCACGGCCGTGGAGAAGCAGGGCATCATCCGGCACGGCGCGAAGATGATCAGCGCGGTCTCCGAGGCCACCGTCCCGAAGATCTGCGTGGTGGTGCGGAAGGCCTACGGCGCAGGACTGTATGCCATGGCTGGTCCCGGGTTCGAGCCGGACGCGACGCTCGCCCTGCCAACGGCGAAGATCGCCGTGATGGGGGCCGAGGCGGCCGTCAATGCCGTCTACTTCAACAAGCTCGCCGCGATCGCCGACCCGGCAGAAAGGGACCGGCAGGTGCGGCAATTGCGCGATGAGTACGAGGCCGACATTGACATCCTCCGGCTCGCCGGAGAACTCGTCGTGGACGACATCATTGAACCCGAACAACTACGGCCCGACCTGATCCGCCGGTTCGCGGCCGCCCGAGGTAAGGACCGCTCGTTCTCGCGCCGACGGCACGGCATCACCCCAGTCTGACGGGCACGCCTGCGGGCGGCCGACGCGGCGTGAGCCGGCCCCTGACGGCGTCAGCCCTGCCCTCTGATTGCCTCAGCCGTGACCCTGACGGCGTGAGCCGTGGCCCCGGAAAGCACCAGCCGTATAAAAGACGATCAGCCCTATTTTTTTGTTATGTATAGTAATTGCATTTCAGAAATACGAGCGTGCCGCCCGGCCGACTTGACCAAATGGTTGCCAGGATTACGGTGCGTCGTGGTAGGGGAATTGCGAATGTCCGCCTTAACATCGGTGGCATGACTAGCGTATTGCTTGCCGAGGACGACCCATCTATTTCCGAGCCGCTGGCGCGGGCTTTGCGCCGTGAAGGCTATGAGGTCGGAGTTTCTGCCGATGGGCCCGGCACATTCGAGGTCGCCAAGGCCGGCGGAATTGATCTCATCGTGCTGGACATCGGCCTGCCGCGGATGGACGGTCTCGAAGTCTGCAGGCGGCTGCGACTGGCAGGCCAGGACACGCCGGTGCTGATCCTGACCGCCAGGGCCGAAGAGGTCGACACGGTTATCGGGCTCGATGCTGGCGCGGACGACTACGTGACCAAGCCATTCCGGCTCGCCGAGTTCCTGGCCCGAGTGCGGGCGCTACTGCGCAGGGGCTCCTCGCCCCCGCAGGAGGTGCAGGGCGTGCGGATCGACAACGACGCGAGGCGCGCCTGGCTCAGCGACCGCGAGCTTGACCTGACGTCGAAGGAGTTCGACCTGCTGCACCTGCTCGTCGCCGAAGCAGGAAAGGTCGTGACCAGGGACCAGATCATGCGGCAGGTCTGGGACAGCAAGTGGTGGGGATCGACCAAGACGCTGGACATGCATGTGTCCTGGCTGCGCCGCAAGCTCGGCGACGACGCGCACAACCCGCATTTCATCACCACGGTGCGGGGAGTCGGGTTCAGGTTCGAGCGCGGGGAATGAGCGCAGCACGCGAAGAGTGAAGCGGGGCACCGAGACCGAGCGGAGACCGAGCCTTGATCCAGCGCCGTCTGCTGACATCGATGTTCGGGATCGCCATCGCCGCGATCCTGGTGTTCGGGGCTGGGGTGGAGCTGGTCGCGGTCTCGCATCCGTCCGACTCGCACCCGCTGCGGCTGTCGCCGCTCCAGGTCGGCCTGGTCGGGCTGATCGCGCTCGCTGTCGCGGCCGGGCTGGCGATGGCGCAGGCCAGGCGGCTGGCCAGGCCGGTGCAGGACCTGGCCAGGGCGGCCGGCAGGATTGGCTCAGGCGACTCCAGGCCGGTCGGCAGGCGGTACGGCGTCGCCGAGCTCGACAACATCGCCGAGGGCCTCGACAGCTCAGCGCAGCGGGTCACCGACCTGATCTCCGCCGAGCAGGACTTCGCCGTCGACGCGTCGCACCAGCTGCGGACTCCGCTGACCGCGCTGTCCATGCGGCTTGAGGAAATGGTCGCCGCCGCCAGTAACCCGGAAGTCGTCAAGGAAGAAGGAACAGCAGCGCTGGCCCAGACCGACCGGCTGGCGCAGGTCGTGGGACAGCTTCTCGGCCGGGCCCGCCGGTCCTCTTCTGGCGCTCCGCAGCTCTCGAGCATCGACGACATCATCGCCCAGCAGGTCAGCGAGTGGGAGCCGACGTTCAGGGCGGTGGACAGGAAGCTCGACGTGACCGGTGAGCCCGGGCTACGCGCGTACGTCAGCGCGGGCGGCGTGTCCCAGGTGGTCGCGACGCTGCTAGACAACGCGCTCAGCCACGGCGACGGCACGGTGACGATCAGGACCTCACAGACGCCGCGATCGGTGGTTATCGAGGTGAAGGACGAGGGCAAGGGCGTGCCTGCCGACCTCGTACACCGTATCTTCGAGCGGAGCGTGAGCGGCGCGGGCGGCACCGGGCTCGGCCTGGCGCTCGCCAAGTCCGTGGCGTCCTCCGACGGCGGCCAGCTGGTACTGGTCAGGCCGCGGCCGGCAACGTTCGCGGTGATCTTCCCGCAGCCCGTGGTCGAGCAGCTCGACGAGCCCATCGTGGCGGGGCCCGCGTAGGACCGCTCAGGCAGGCTGAGGCCGGGACGGCCGGAACCGTCCGGCGCGTGCTGGCGACCTCGTAGGCTACGGCGCGTGGGTGAAGCGAGACGGGGTGATGAGGCCGCGCGACGGCCCGTCGTGGGAATGGTGGGCGGCGGCCAGCTCGCCAGGATGACGACCCAGGCCGCGATCGGGCTCGGCATCGACTTCCGCGTGCTTGCCGAGCGAGCCGACGACAGCGCCGCGCAGGTCTGCGCCGGCACCAGGATCGGCGACTACCGGTCAGCCGGCGACGTGCTGGGCTTCGGCGCCGAGTGCGACGTGGTGACCTTTGATCATGAGCACGTGCCTCCGGCCCTGCTGACCGCGCTATCGGACGTCACGGCGGTCAGGCCGAACGCCGCGGCGCTGCGGTTCGCGCAGGACAAAGGCGCCATGCGGGACCGGCTCAGTGCGCTGGACGCGCTCAAGGGACTCCCGGTCAGAGGCCCGCGGTACCGCAGAGTCGGGAGGCTGGCCGAGGTCATCGAGTTCGCGCTCGCGGGCGGCGGCTGGCCGGTCGCCCTCAAGGCTACGTCCGGTGGCTACGACGGCAAGGGCGTCTGGATCTGCGACAACGAGGACGCCGCGGCCGGCGTGCTCGCCCACGGAATCGACCTGCTGGCGGAGGAGTACGTTCCGTTCGACCGCGAACTCGCTGTCCTGGTCGCCAGGTCGCCGAAGGGCCAGGGCGCCGTGTATCCCGTGGTGCAGAGCGTCCAGGTCAACGGGATCTGCCGTGAGGTCCTTGCGCCAGCCCCTGACCTGGATCCCGAGCTTGCTACCGTCGCGCAGCTGGTCGGGCTCACGGTCGCGGCCGAGCTCGGCGTGACGGGCCTCCTGGCCGTCGAGCTCTTTGAGCTGGGGGGCGAGCTGATCATCAACGAGCTTGCGATGCGCCCGCACAACTGCGGCCACTGGACTATCGACGACGCGCGCACCTCGCAGTTCGAGCAGCACCTGCGAGCCGTGCTCGATCTGCCGCTCGGCTCTCCGCTCCAGACCTCGCCGGCGGCCGTGATGGTGAACGTGCTGGGCGGCGAGGATCCCGACATGTACTCGCGGCTAGTGCACGTGATGGCGGCGGACCCGGGGGTAAAGGTTCACCTGTACGGCAAGGCGGTGCGGCCAGGCCGCAAGGTGGGCCACGTGACCGTGGCGGGGCAGGACGTTGCCGACCTGCGGGAGCGCGGCTGGCGGGCGGCGAACTACCTGAGCCACGGGACCGAGCACACGGCAGGAGGGGGCCGATGAGCGAGCGTCCTGTCGTTGGCGTAGTGATGGGCAGCGACTCAGACTGGCCCGTGATGAAGGCCGCGGCTGACGCGCTTGCTGAGTTCGGCGTCCCCTACGAGGCCGACGTCGTGTCCGCGCACCGGATGCCGCACGACATGATCGGCTACGGCGGCGCAGCCGTCGCCCGCGGCCTCAAGGTGATCATCGCGGGGGCCGGGGGCGCAGCGCACTTGCCAGGCATGCTGGCCTCGGTCACACCGCTGCCGGTGATCGGCGTGCCGGTGCCGCTTGCCCACCTCGACGGCCTGGACTCACTGCTCTCGATCGTCCAGATGCCGGCGGGAATCCCGGTCGCCACGGTCGCGGTTGGCGGTGCCCGAAACGCCGGGCTGCTCGCCGTGCGCATCCTGGCCGCGTCGGATTCTGAGCTCCAGCAGAAGGTCATCGGCTTCCAGGCCGAATTGAGGCAGTCCGCGCAGGCCAAGGGGGCCGCGCTCCGCACCCGGCTGACTGGCTCGCCAGAGCCGGACTGACCACGCCGCTCGCTGCCTGAGCCTGACGGGCCGTCTGATCAGCTCGTTGTCACTGCGCGGTCATGTTCTTCTTGTCTGCTGTTCACGGTGATACCCATACTGGGACTCATGCTGACACGCCGAACCTTTCTTCAGCTGATGGGCGCTTCGACCGGAGCTGCACTTACCGGGACGGAATACCTCTCCGCTACTGCCGCGAGAGCGGCCACCGCGCGCTTCCCGCACGGCTCACGCGGTGTCGAACACGTGGTGATCCTGATGATGGAAAACCGCTCGTTCGACCATTTCCTGAGCTGGCTGCCTGGCGCCGACGGCCGGCACGATATGACATTCCTGTCGACCGACGGAAATGTCTATCCGAATTATCCGCTCGCTCCTGACTTCCAGGGCTGCGGCTACAGCGACCCCGACCACAGCTGGGAAGGCTTCCTGATCCAGCACAACTTCGGCAAGATGGACGGCTTCCTGCAGCGTCCCACCCCGCCAGCCGGCAACCCTGGCGTGACGCTCGCTGCCGCGAACACGTTCCCGGTCGGCTACTACACCAACTTCGACTCCCATCACCGCCGCAAGACGGTCCCCGACCTGGCGGTTATCGGCGCGCTCGCCGAGAACTACACGGTGCTAGACAGGTACTTCTGCTCGTTCGCTGGCGAGACGTTCCCGAACCGCTTCTACCAGCACGCCGCACGGACCGACCGGGACCACAACAACACGGTGATCTCCACGCTGCCGTCGATCTGGGACCAGCTCTCGCCGATACCGAACACCCAGGGCATCCCGACCGGCGGGTATTTCTTCAGGGACCTGCCGTTCCTGGCGCTGTGGGGCCTGAAGTACTTCCCGTTCTGGCACCCATTCGCGCCCGGCGACACAGACGCCCTTGGTATCCCGGTCACCACGCCGTCGTTCATCGACACGGTCGCCGCCGGCAACCTGCCGAACGTGAGCTTCATTGACCCGGCGTTCGACACCGAGGGGAACGGCACCTCGGCCGACGACCACCCGCTCGCCGACATCAGGCTGGGCGAGCGGTTCATCGCCGACGCTTATCACGCGCTGGCCAGCGCCGGGTACCTGGACAACACGGTGTTCATGATCACGTACGACGAGTGGGGCGGCTTCTACGACCACGTTCCGCCGCCGCACGTGATCGACAACACCGACCCGTCGACCGTGGATCACACTGGCGACAGCACCACCCCGACCGACGGCCAGCTGATCCCCGATTACACCCAGCTCGGAGTCCGCGTCCCGGCGATCGTGGTCTCGAATCTTGCTCCAGCGCGCGTGGACCACCTCGGCCCGTACGAGCACACCTCGACGCTCAAGCTGATCGAGTCGACGTTCGGGCTCAACTCGCTGACCGCGCGCGACGCCAACGCCAGGGACCTCGGACTTGTGCTGCGGCGTGAGCGGCGGCACCCGGTTGACCAGGGCGTCATCCCGACGAGCGCTGAGGTGCCCGGCCCTGCCAATGACGCGGCCGCGGTGTGCAGCGCATCCAGCGTCCAGTCGGTGTCACCTGATCCGGTCCGCAGGCACAAGCTCGGCCTGGCCGAGGCGCACGTCCTGCACAGGTCAGGGTTCCCGACGGGCGCCGGCATGGCCGGCCTCGGCAAGGAACTCCGCAAGAACCCGCCCGCCACCTAACCGCGCGCTAACCCCACCGATGAACCCCTGGTGGCGCTATAGGCGCTATAGGCCCACCAGGGGTTCATCGGGTGCGGGCCAGTGTCGGGCTGTGGGCCAGTGTCGGGTCGGGCGGGCGTGCAGATCAGGCCCCATGGGCGGTCGGTGACGCGGGTCAGGACGATTGTCGCGGAGCCTGGGCCGCGCAGGTCCAGGCGGCGATGAATCTGAGCGACATCCCCGGCCAGGCCGCGCCTGCGGATGTCGGCAGAGCCGATGCCCAGCTCGCGCAGCCTGCGCGCGAAGCGCTTCTCGTGCCACGGCGCGGACTCGAGCACGCGCAGCGTCCTGGCGAACGGCGTGCGGACCGGCTCGTCCGACGACAGGAACGCGATCATCGGGTCGATCTGCCACGTGCCGGTCAGCCTGGCAAGGTCGCCGACCAGCCCAGCCCTGGTGATCGCGGGGTTCGGATCAAGCAGGTACGCCCCTGGCGCGGCCACCGCAACCGGCTCAGCACGGGCGGACCCGGCAGGCGCCGCGAGCGTGTCGCCAGATGGCAGCACGGTCGCGCGGCTGGCCGTTCCGTCAGCCAGGGAAGGCGACCAGAGCAGCGCCTCCTTGAGGTTCCTGCCGACCGCGACGAACTCCGTCTCCCAGCCGGGCGGCACCAGGTCGCGCGGCAGTCCGGGGGCTGCCTTGATGCCAACCATGGGAGTCGCGTCGGCCAGGCTCAGGCACCATCGCAGCGCAGGCCGGCTCTTACCGGCAGGCAGCCGCAGCTGACCGTCACGCCTGGCTGGGTCGATGAAAACGGCGTCGACGCCGCGCAGCTGCAGCGCAGTCACGTCGGCGCGGATGAACGCGGCCGGAGCGCCTGGCGCGCAGACAGCGACGTTGTGCCTGGCAAACTCCAGGCTGGCCTGGTCCGCGTCGATCCCGATCAGCAGCGTTCCATGATCACGGATGTTTTCCCGCGCGAGCCGCCGAGAGGGTTCCGTGATCATGGAATCCTCGCGTTGAGCGAGCGCGATCAGGTTGCCGCCGATGCCGCAGCACATGTCGGCGACGACACGGCAGCGGGCAAACCTCGCGGCGGCATGCCGAGCGGTCAGCTCCGACGAGGCCTGCTCGAGTCCCGCCCTGGTGAACAGCATCTGGTCTGCCTTGCTGAACTTGGCCCTTGCGGCGGTCCTGAGCGCCTGCTGCGTGAGCGCAGCGGCGACGAGGTCGGACGGATACTGCTCCCGCAGCGACTGCGACAGCGCGAGCGCGCGTTCGGGACTGATGTCCTCGCCCATTAGCCGGCCGAGCAGCTCGCGGCCCGCGGCCGACAGGATGCCGCCCCCGCCGTGGCCCTCAAAGCCGGCTGAGCCCCTCGGATCGGAGCCGCCGATCGGAGCCACCGTGCGGGACGGCTCAGGCAGCCCGGGTGCTGATGCGCAGCCGGTTGCCGTCAGGGTCGCGCAGCTCGAAGTCGCAGCCATACGGCTGCTGGCCCGCTGGCCGCCCGAACTCGGTCACGACGGCGTCAATGTCATCGACCACCAGGCCTACGAGGGTGTCGGGGCGCGCGTCACCGAGATGCTCGGACAGGAACAGCCGGGCCGGGCCCCGCGCGACTGACACGAAAGCGGGGCAGTCCGGGTCGAAGCGGTGTTCCCACTCCTTGCGGAAACCCAGTCGCGCGTACCAGGCAACGGCAGCGTCCGCGTCGGCGACGCGAAGAATCGCAACGATCTCCTCAGCCATGGCCTTACTCTCTCACTGGCGCTGGCGGCAGGATCTTCGGCTACATCCTAGGCAACGCGTCGTGAGCCAGCGTCTTTTCCTGAGCGAGGTTGGGGGCGGTCCCGACCGCGATCCGGACGTATGCATCGCCTTTCAACACGCTAATCGAGGCGAAGCCGTCGTAAAATGCGGCGTCACCGAGCCCGGATATCGGCTGGGCGCTGACCTTGCTGCGGTAATCGTCGAACCACTTTCGCGCGTTCGGGCCGGTGACCAGTACCACACGCACAACGTCATAGGTAGCCACATCCGGGCTAACTCCCGCCGGGGCTTTAGGGCCGTAGAAAACACACGCAACGCCGCCTTCCACGATCGCCTTGCCGCGACGCGGCGACTTGACCGGCTCGCCGAGCGCAGCGCTCGCCTCTGCGGCGGTGATGACGCTGCACGAATCAGGCTTGCCTGACCCGGTCAGCGCAGGAGTCGTGCTAGCCGCTGCGGGACTCGATGCGGCGGCCGGGGAGGATCCCGACGGGCCGGCGGGTTCGTGCCGCCGGTCGTGGATGCGCAGCCCGCTGCCAGTGCAACTACGGCGAGTGCCACCGACGCTGGTGCGAGCCTGATAGCGGGCCAATTCACTGTCATGACAACCGTCCATTGAATGCAGAAACATCCTCCGAAGGCGCTCATCTTCGCATTCCCGGAGCAACAGTCACACAATGTTTGACACAACAGCTTTCGGTCAGTTCTGCCCAATAGCAGAACCCGGGATCGGCTCGAACACCTCACCGTCCCCGGCGCCCTCGGGCTGCCTTCGGCAGTTGAGGCTCGCAGAACGCTCAGGCGGGGCGAATCCACGTGACAGCAGCTCAGAATGGGCAAGGCTAACATCGGGTGCATGAGCTCTGACTTCACCGCTTACGCCCTGTCTGATGAGCATCTCGCGCTCCGCGAGTCGGTCCGCCAGCTGGCCGAGGACAAAATCGCCCCGTACGCGGCCGAGGTCGATCAGCAGCCGCGGTACCCGCAGGAGGCGCACGACGCACTCGTCAGGGCGGACCTGCAGGCCGTGCACATCCCCGAGGCGTACGGCGGTGCCGGCGCCGACGCGCTAGCTGCCGTGATAGTCATCGAGGAGGTCGCGCGCGTTTGCGCGTCGAGTTCGCTCATACCGGCCGTGAACAAGCTCGGCACGGTTCCGCTCCTGCTCTCGGGCTCGGCCGAGCTGAATCAACGGTATCTACCGCCCGTCGCCCGCGGCGAGGCCATGTTCTCCTACGCGCTCTCCGAGCCTGAGGCGGGCTCTGACGCAGCCGCGATGCGGACCAGGGCGGTCCGCGATGGCGACAGCTTCATCTTGAACGGGACCAAGCGCTGGATCACCAACGCAGGCCTCTCGCAGTACTACACGGTCATGGCCGTCACCGACCAGGACGCCGGCGCGCAGGGGATCTCGGCATTCGTGGTGGAGCAAGGCGACGACGGCTTCTCGTTCGGCGCCCTTGAGCACAAGCTGGGGATCAAGGGATCGCCCACCCGCGAGCTCTATTTCGACAACTGCGCGATCCCGGCGGACCGGATGATCGGCGAGGAAGGCAGCGGCTTCCGCACGGCGCTGGCCACGCTCGACCACACGAGGATCACGATCGCCGCCCAGGCGCTCGGCATCGCGCAAGGCGCGCTCGACTATGGCGCAGGCTACGTGCGCGAGCGCAAGCAGTTCGGCAAGGCGATCGCGGAGTTCGAGGGCGTGCAGTTCATGGTTGCCGACATGGCGATGAAGCTGGAGGCCGCCAGGCAGCTCACCTACGCGGCAGCTGCCAGGTCAGAACGCGCGATGGCTGGAGAGAAGGTCGCAGACCTCACCTTTATCTCTTCGGCTGCCAAATGCTTCGCTTCCGACGTGGCGATGGAGGTCACCACCGACGCCGTCCAGCTTCTCGGTGGCTATGGCTACGTGCGCGACTACCCGGTTGAGCGGATGATGCGCGACGCCAAGATCACCCAGATATATGAAGGGACCAACCAGATCCAGCGGGTTGTGATGGCCAGACATGTTCTGAAGTGATCTCCAGCTAGCCGCCGGTGAACGGTGCCGGAGCTGGTGCGGCCGTTCCTTCCGGCCGTCTCGTGCCGTCGTCGGCCGCGAGCATCGGTGTCCGCTTTCATGTTTCATGGCGTCAGGGAGGGCCGACGTTTCCGCGGGCTGGCAACGTGATGGTGACCTTGGTGCCGGTGCCTGGTTCGCTCTCGATGTCCACTGTGCCGTGGTGTCCTCGTACGATCTCGGACACGATGGTCAGGCCGATTCCGCTTCCGGCGATGCCGGAGGTCCGCGAGCTGCGGAAGAACCGTTCAGACACCCTGGGCACGTCTTCGGGGAGAATGCCGATGCCGGTGTCGGTGACGGTGAGGCGGCTCTGCTCCCTGCCCTGCACCGGGCCGGTTTCGACGAACACGGTTCCTCCGAGCGGCGTGAACTTCAGCGCGTTGGTGAGCAGGTTCGTCGTGACCTCATAGATCCTGGGCGGGTCGCCCATAATCCACGCCTCAGCTAGGCGCCGGCGCAGGGTGATGCCTGCGCTGTCGAAAGAGTCGGCCAGGCTTGCGGTTGCGCTCAGGACGATGGCGCCGAGGTCGCACGGGCTGAGCCTGAGCTGGAGGGCGGCGGCTTCGGCTGACGCGAGCCGTTGCAGGTCATCGACCATCCTGCCCAGGCGCAATGTCTCATCGCGCAACGACGTGACGTATTCATTCGTCGGCGCGGCTAGCCCGTCGAGAATGGCCTCGTGTCCGCCCTGCAAGATGGCGATGGGGGTGCGCAGTTCGTGGGCGACGTCGGCGACTAGGTTGCGGCGCACCCTGTCCTGCTCCTCTCTCGTGTCGGCCATCTGGTCGAATGCGCCGGCCAGTTCGCGGATCTCGCCGAAGCCGCCGACGTCGCCGGCGCGGGCACCTGGCTCGCCACGGCCCCTGGCCCTGGCTGTCCTGATGAGCCGGTCGACGGATGCAGTGATCCTGTGCGACACGAGCAAAGCGGTGATCAGCGCGATAAGCGCAGCCACCCCGGCTGCAATAATCCAGGCTGGCCACCGCTGGGCCTGGAACTGCTCAATGGCGCCGGCCAGGCCTTTGTGACCGAACCGGAGCGTAACCCCGCCGACCTGCCGTCCCCGCACACTTACCGGCTCGGTCAGCTGCGGTTCACCTCGGGCGGCGGCGAAATCTGGTGAGGCGTGGATCACGTGCCCGGTCATGTTCCGCACCTGCACCGCGGCGCCGGACCTGCTGACCAGATTGGCCAGAGCCATCAGGCGGGCTCGATCCCAGCCTGCGTGATCGTACGCGGCGGCCGCGGCGCGGGCTGTCGCCCGAATCGCATCAATACGCTGCACCCTGATCAGCTGATTCACATCCCTGGTTGTCTCCAAGGATGCGGAAGTGATCGCCGCCGCGACCGCGGCGAGTGCGACGGCGACGAATACGAGCGCCAGCCGGAGGCCGAGCCGCCCGATCCAGGGCCCGGTGACCTCAGCCATCCGCGGTCAGAGCCGGCCCGGCATGGGCTGTGCAAGCTTGCCGATCTCTCATGGATCCCCCGATGTCGGCTGCCTAACCGAATAGGGGCCGGCCATGCGATCCCGGCGAGCCGCTATAACCCTCCGTCGAAGGCGCTCGACGTCCCGGCCGTCCGGGCACGGCCCACTTGTAGCATTTCAAGCTACGGCGTGCCGCGTCAGGTAGCGCCAGCGCGCACGCCACCAATCCGGCCTGCCCGGCCGGACTCCGACCAGGACGGTTGAAGGATCCGAGCGAGCCGAGGCTGGCCTTTGGTGCGACTATCCTTCTCCGCATGGCGATCATCCCGGAGAAGCCGTCTCTGAGCGGCCTTGAGTCGAAGTGGAGTGCCGACTGGCAGGCACGCGGCCTGTACCGCTTCGACCGGTCCAAGACACGTGATCAGATCTACGCGATCGACACGCCGCCGCCGACGATCAGCGGCTCTCTTCATCTTGGCACCGCTTTCGGCTACATCCAGGTCGACGCGATCGCCCGATTCCAGCGCATGTATGGGCGCGAGGTCTTCTACCCGATGGGCTGGGACGACAACGGGCTCCCGACCGAACGCCGGGTGCAGACGCACTACGGAGTCCGCTGCGACCCGAACGTGCCGTATGACCCCGATCTGGCGGTGGCTCCCACCGAGAAGGGCGACAGAAACCAGCGCCCTATTTCGAGGCCTAATTTCGTTGAGCTGTGCCAGCGGCTGACTGAGGAATTTGAAGACGATTTCGAGCAGCAGTGGCGCACAATCGGGCTCTCGGTGGACTGGAACCTGACGTACGCCACGATCAACGATCGGTCGCGCCGGGTGGCCCAGCTTGCGTTCCTGCGCAACCTGGTCCGCGGCGAGGCCTATGCCGCCGAGGGCCCGAGCATGTGGGATGTGGATTTCCAGACCGCAGTCGCCCAGGCCGAGTTCGAGGACCGCGAGGTCAACGGGGCATTCCACAAGATCGCGTTCCTGGCGGCCGACGGCGGCGGTCCTGTGGAGATCGAGACAACGCGGCCCGAGCTGCTGCCATCGTGTGTGGCTCTGGTCGCACATCCCGACGACCAGAGATATCAGCACCTGGTCGGCGCGGACGTGATCAGCCCGGTTTTCGGGGTGCGCCTGCCGGTCATGGCCCACCAGCTCGCCGAGCCTGACAAGGGCACCGGCATCGCCATGATCTGCACCTTTGGAGACACGACCGACGTGATCTGGTGGCGGCAGCTCGGCCTGCCCCTGCGGTCAGTGATCCAGCGGGACGGGCGGTTCCAGGCAGAGACGCCCTCGTGGCTGTCAGGATCGGGCGCCGAGGCGTACGCCGCGCTCGCGGGCAAGACCTCGCAGCAGGCCCGCAGGGCCGTCGTCGAGCTGCTACGGGAGTCTGGCGCACTGATCGGCGAGCCGCGACCGTGTACGCACCAAGTTAAGTTCTTCGAGAAGGGCGACCGGCCGCTGGAGATCGTAACCAGCCGCCAGTGGTACATCCGCAACGGCGCCCGCGATCCAGAGCTGCGCGCGCGGCTTCTGGCGGCCGGCCGCGAGCTGCGCTGGCACCCGGACTTCATGCGGGTGCGGTACGAGCACTGGGTCGAGGGCCTGAACACAGACTGGCTGATCAGCCGCCAGCGATACTTCGGCGTGCCGTTCCCTGTCTGGTACCGCGTCAGCGACTCAGGCGAGACGCTCTGGGACGAGGTGATCACCGCCGACCCCGCGGCACTGCCGGTCGACCCGCAGACGGACGCACCGGCCGGCTACGACGAGTCCCAGCGCGGCAAGCCTGGCGGGTTCGTCGGTGACCCCGACGTCATGGACACCTGGGCGACATCGTCGCTCACCCCGCAGATCACAGCTGGCTGGGAGAAGGATTCCGACCTGCTCGGCCGCGTGTTTCCCATGGACCTGCGGCCGCAGGGACCCGAGATCATCAGGACTTGGCTGTTCGCCACCGTGCTGCGCTCCCTGCTCGAGCACGGCAGGCTCCCGTGGCAACACGCGATGATCAACGGCTGGATCTTGGATCCTGACCGGAAGAAGATGTCGAAGTCCAAGGGCAACGTGCTTGGCCCGATGCCGCTGATCGAGCAGTTCGGCGCCGACGGCCTGCGGCATTGGGCGTGCCGTGCCGCGCCGGGCACGGACACGGCAGCCGATCCTGCCCAGATGAAGGTGGGACGCCGGCTGGCCGTCAAGGTGCTCAACGCCTCGAAGTTCGTGCTAGGGCTGGGTGCGGCCGATGTGACCGCTGCCGATATCACTGAGCCGATCGACCGGGCGATGCTGGCGCAACTCGAGACCGTTGTGGCCGACGCCACCGAGGCCTTCAGCGGCTATGAGTACCATCGCGCGCTCGAGCGCTCCGAGACGTTCTTCTGGCGTTTCTGCGACGACTACCTCGAGCTCGTGAAGGTGAGGGCCTACCGGGGCGGCCAGGAAGGACGTTCGGCGCAGGCGGCGCTTGCCACAGCCCTGTCGGTGCTGCTGCGGCTGTTCGCGCCGGTCATGCCGTTCGTGACCGAAGAGGTGTGGTCGTGGTGGCAGGAGGGCTCTGTGCATCGGGCGGCGTGGCCAGTCGCGAGTGAGCTGGGGGCCATCGCACAGAGCGCCGACCCGGCCGTGCTCGACGTGGCGGGCGGCGTGCTAGCTGAGATCCGCAAGGCCAAGTCCGCGGAGAAGAAGTCGCAGCGGCACGAAGTCCTCTCACTCGTGGTGGAAGACGAGCCAGATGTGATCGCAATGCTGCAGCAGGCCGAGACCGATCTGCGGCACGCAGGGGTGGTCACCGACCTGGTCTTCAAGGAGGGCAACGAGCGGCAGGTGCGTGTGCAGCTCGCGCCCGACACCGTCCCGGCCTGACGGCCGCTGCGTCCCGGCCTGACGGCCGCTGCGTCCCGGCCTGACGGACATACAACGCCGCCGGCCCCGCCTGGCAGCAACCGCGTCCTTGCGGGCTGCCAGACCGGGCCGGCGGCTGGCTGACTGGACTGGCTGCCGGGGGGTGAGCAGCCGGTCAGCTAGCGGGGATAGTCGTCTTCGTAGGTGACCTCATCGCGGGTGTAAGTACCGGGCGTGCGGGTCGGCGGCGGGTATGGCCCGCCGCCCTGCACCGCGGTGGTCTGGCGGTAACTGCTGCGGCGGCCCTGCGTCCACGGCGCCCAGACGATGAACCAAAGGATCAGTCCGAGCAACCCAACGCCCATCAGGATGTCGCCGATGGTCTGCAGATATAGGCCATGAGTGACGGAGATCGCGATGGCGAATCTGAGTATCGCGCCCACCGCGATCAGTGCAAGCGCAGCACCAATCCTCATCTCGCTCCTCCATAGCTCAGGACAGGGGGTCCAGCTTCGCCAGCTTCCCGCGGTCGTTGCGGCCAAACAAAAGGCGTCCCGCGCGTCGGCCGCGCGGACCACGCCGCGGACGTCCAGGCATCATGGAGACGTGCAGCCCCCCGCAGATGCCTGCGTCCCGATCGGCGGGTTCGTCGACCACCACACGCACCTGCTGGCGCAGGCCGCCGGCGTGCCATTTCCTTGGCATGGCGGCACCGTCCGCGCCTTCCACGAGCGGGTGCACAGAGACCGAACGACGCCCATGGACGTGGCTGAACCCCAGCTAGGGGATGTGCCGGCAGCCGAGCGTTCTGCGCGCCTGTACCGCGGCCTGGCCCGGGCGGCCGCCACAGGCTTGGTGGAGATCACCGAGATGGGCATGCGGGACTGGTGGTACCTGGACGCCCTGGCGAGCTCCGGCGACCGGCCACTGCCAGTGCGCGTGCGGATCTACCTGGCGAGTGGTCTCGCCGACCGGTCGGGGATCGCCGAGCTCGACGCCAGGCGCGCCGACAGCGGGCCGTGGGTCCGGCTGGAGGGCATCAAGTTCTACGCTGACGGCTGGCTTGTGCCGCGGACCTGCGCGATGTGCCGGAGTTTCGACGACGAGGACACCGCCGGTATCTTGTTCGCCGGCGCGTCAGCCCTGGCCAGACGGATCGAGCCATTCGCAGCCACGGGATGGCGCATCGCGACCCATGCGATCGGCGACCGTGCTGTTCGGGCCGTGCTGGACGCCTACGAGTTGACCTGGGGCGGCGACCGGAGCGCGCTGGCGGCCGCGGCGCCCCGTATAGAGCACGGCAGCGTGCTCTCGGAGGAGCTGATCAGCCGGATCGCCGAGCTGGGCGTGGCAGTGTGCATTCAGCCGTCGTTCGCAGTGACCGACGCGGCCCAAGTCCCGGTCGCGCTCGGTGCGGACCGATCAGCGGCGGCGTATCCATGGGCCCGCCTCGCGGCGCTGGGCGCTAGCTTGCTCTCCGGCACGGACTACCCGATAGAGGTCATCGAGCCGCTGGTGAGCCTGGCGCGCCTAGTGAACGGGCGGTCCGGGCGCTCCGGCTACGAAACGGAGGGCACTGCACCAACGCACTCCAGGATACCGGCGGCACTGGCCGTTGCGATCAGCACCGATCCGGCCGCTGGCCGCACCTTCCTGTCCACCGAACCCTCCTGTGTCCCAGCGACTGACCTGGACAGGCTCGAGGTTCGCGGCACCGAGCCCGTGCCGTTCTGAGCCATCAACTTCGCCGGCATGATCAGGCTGCCCAGATCGCCCGCGAACCGATCCGCGCCGGGGTGCAATAGAGAGGCGATGGACGACGACCAGCTGATCGCGTGCGTGGCGCGCGGCGACGACGCTGCCCTGCGGGACCTGTTCCGCAGGCATGCGCCGTGGCTAGCGGTCAGGCTGCGCGCGGTGCTGCCCGCCGCCGACGTGGAAGACGTTCTGCAGGAGACCTTTCTCGGCGTCTGGCGAGGCGCCAGTGGCTACTCACCAGCTGGCGCGGGAGGGGGTTGGCTGTGGGGCATCGCCCGGCGCCAGGCGGCCTTGCACATCCGGCGTCGCGGGCCAGCGTTCGCCGAACTGCCAGACCCGCCGCCCGCTACCGATGCGGGAGCCGATCCCGCGGAGATCGCGCTGGCGCGCGCCGAACTCGCGGCGGCGCTAGCTGCGCTCGGACCTGCGGGCAGCCCGGAGCGGGAGACGTGGCAGCTGCTGTACGTGGAAGACCTGCCGGTCGCCGAGGCGTCGAGGCTGATGGGCGTGCCAGCAGGAACGGTCAAGAGCCGGGCGTACCGGGCTCGGCAGCGGCTTCGCGTAATGCTGCACGACGGGCGCCCTGCCCCGGGAGGTGTTCGATGAACGAGAGGTGCTCAGCCGGCGCTTCGGATGTCAACTTGGACCGTGCCTGGACGGGTGTAGCCGCCCAGATCTGGCGGCGCGAGCCCAGGCTCCCCGAGCGCCTGCTGGGCCGGCTGCTCCGCTCACCCGGCCTGGCCAGGGCACTTCTCGCCACGCCTTCGCTGCTCGTTCCCTGGCTGATCGCCAGCGCGGTGGTGTTCGCCGCGGGCGCGGCGGCGGCGATCGGCACGGGTACGCCCTGGGTGCCGCTGCTCGCCCCGGCGATCGCGGGCGCTGGCGTCGCCTACGCCTATGGGCCTGGCGTCGATCCCGCATATGAGCTCTCGATGAGCATGGCGGTCAGCGACAGGATGGTGCTGCTGGCCCGCGTGCTCGCGATTTTCGCCGTCGACAGCGCGCTCGGGCTGGCGGCGTCGGCGTTCTCGGCGACCGCGGCCGGCCTGGCTTTCGGCTGGCTGATCCCGATGACAGCAGTGTCCGGGCTCGCGCTTGTGGTAGCGGTCATGACGAGGTCGGCGAACGTCGGAGTGGCCGCTGGCGCAGGCGTCTGGGCGATCGCCGTGCTCGGCGGCCAGGCCATCGCCGGAGAGCCAGTGGCAGCAGTCAGTTATCGCTGGCTCTACCTGCCTTACATCCTCGTCGCCCTCTGCTGCGCGGCGACGGTCCTGATCAAGACCAGTCATCCGAAGGGATCAGCGTGAACATTGAGATCACCGATCTAACCAAGCGGTTCGGGCGCACAACGGCAGTCGCCGGGGTGAGCCTGGCGGCTGGTCCCGGTGTCTTCGGGCTGCTCGGTCCCAATGGCGCCGGGAAGACCACGCTGCTGCGGACGATGGCGACGGTCATCCAGCCGTCCGCCGGCACGGTGCGCCTGCTCGGCCGAGACCCCGGTCAGTTCGGCCAGCGGCGGGAGATCAGGCGCAGGCTCGGGTACCTGCCGCAGGCGCTCGGCTACTATCCGGGCTTCACGGTCGCGGAATACGTCGAGTATTTCGCGCTCCTCAAGGAGATGCCTGCGGCCGCTGTTCCCGGCGCGGTGGCGATCGCCATCGAGCGGGTCAGCCTCGGCGGCCGTGCCAGGTCGAGGATGCGCACGCTGTCCGGCGGGATGTTGCGCAGGGCAGGGATCGCCCAGGCAATTGTGAACGAGCCTGATCTGCTGCTCCTGGACGAGCCGACTGCAGGACTCGACCCCGAGCAGCGGGTGGAGTTCCGCGGACTGCTGCGCGACCTCGGTCAGTGCGCCACGGTCGTGGTCAGCACTCACCTGGTCGAGGACGTCGGAGCCGCCTGCACCCAGGTGGCGCTCATGAACGACGGGCGCCTGGTGTTCGACGGCACCACCGACGACCTGGTCGCACGTGGCGCGGGCCACGCCGTCGGGGATGCTCCGCTCGAGCGCGGCTACAGCGCTGTTCTCGCGGCGGCCCGGGCATGATCGCGGCAGGCGCCCCCGCCCGCGGCCGGCCGCTGCGACCGCCGGCCGGCGCGCTGCGGGCCGGCGCGCGGTTGCTCAGGCTCGAGTTCCGGCACAGCGCCATGCTCTGGCTCATTCCGCTCGCCGCTGGCCTGTTCTGGTACAACGCCTACCGGCCGGTCATGGCGATGCCACCGCTGTGGAGCCTGCGCGCGCTGTCCATGCAACACAACGCGCTTCTGGACTTCGTGTTGCCTGTTGTCGGCGCCGCGTCGTGGATGGGCTCGAGGGACAGTCGTCGCGGCATCGGCGACCTGACGGCGATCGTCGCCAGGCCGCGCTGGATCCGTCAGCTCACCGCCTGGGCCGCCGTGACGGGCTGGGCACTGGCCGGCTATGTGATCTGCGTCGGCGTGCTGTACGCGGTGACTGCCAGGCAGGCTCCGTGGGGCGGCCCGCTATGGTGGCCGGCGGCAGTGGGCGCGGCCGGACTACCGGCACTCGCCGCGATCGGATTCGCGGCGGGCGCGTGGTTCCCGAGCCGCTTCACGACGCCGCTGGTCAGCCTCGGCACCTTCTTCGTCGTGGGGCTCAGCGCGCAGTTCGCCACCGACGGTGCATCGTTCTGGCAGGTCTCGCCGATCATCCCGGGCGCGGTCGATGTCGGGCCGGACCCCGGAGTGGCCACGTTCTATCCGTTCCTGCCCGATGTTGCGATCGCGCAGGTGATCTTCGCGGCGGGCCTCGCGGCGGCTGTGCTCGGCGCGCTCGGAATGCCAGGGGCCTCGGGCGGCAGGAGGGTGCGAACGGTCAGCGCGGCAACCGCGGCGGCTGGATTGATCGCGGCGACGACAGCGGTCGGGCTCGTCGGCACCGCGAGGTTCGACCAGCACGGCATGATGGCGATCCCCGCGCTGCACGATGCGGCCAGCAACAGGCCGATCGCATACCAGCCGATCTGCGGGCATACCGCGATCCCTGTGTGCCTGAACCCCGTCTTCGCCCCCTACCTGCCGATCGTCGTGTCCGCGCTGCGACCGGTGCTCACGGAGGTGGCTGGCCTGCCAGGGGCGCCTGCGCGGATAGTTCAGGTCGCGCCGACCTTCATCCGGCTGCCCCACAATGGCATCGAGATTAGAACCGGGGGAGCCGGCGTCCGGACCGTCTCGGGCATCCGGGTGCTGTTCGCCGGCCTGCCCGACCAGCTACCGGGCGAGCGCCAGCCCGACGTGACGGCGGCGCTGTACCTCATGCAGGTGCGCGCTCAGGTCGGCGACGCCCTCATTGACCGCATCGTCGGGTCAGGAGGCGGCCAGGCCCAGCATGCGGTGCGGGCCGGGCTGCTGATGGCGTCCGGCGTGCGGCTCCTCCCGCCAGGCCAGCGCCCCGACGGCCTCGGCGCGACCGCGCGGGGACCCGCTGCTGGCAGCGCCGTCTACGTGGCCGCCGGGCGATTCGCCGCCTTGCCGGCCGCCGACAGGCACGCCTGGCTCAGCAGCCACCTGTCCGCGTTGCGCGCTGGCAGGATCACACTCGGGCAGCTGCCGTGAGCGCCGCTCCTGCCGCTCGCCGCGCCGAGCCAGAGGCCCGCCCGCCTCGGCGTGCTGACCAGCCGGGCGCGGCGAGTTGCGGGGCCGTCAGGCTCGCGCGCCTGTTTCTGGTCAGCAGGCGCGCGCCGGTCGCCCTTGCCGCGGTGGCCGCGCTCGCCGCCGGGCTGCGGGTCGCGCTGTTCGTGCATTGGGACAGTTACGGCGCCCTCCAGCTGCCCCTGGTCTTTGAGACCGGTTGCGCGACGGTCATTGCCGCCGCGAGCGCCGGTCCGTTCGGCGACCAGGACCGCGCGGCCGGTACCTGGCTTCCCGCGCTGCGTCTGGGTGCCGTGCTCGGACTCACCGTCGCGGCTTTCGCCGCCCTGGCGCTGGCCGGCACGGGCGCGCATCTGGCAGGAGGCCTGGCCAATGTGGCGCGCAACCTCGCGGGCAGCGTCGGTCTGGGCCTCGTGTGCGCGGCCGCCTTCGGTGGCTGGCTGGCCTGGGTCGGCCCGGCCGGCTACCTGGTCACGGCCGCGTACGCGCTGTACGCCGCCTGGCATGGCGGCGCGACCCACTCGCCTTGGCTGTGGCCAGCCAGGTCGCCAGAGGATGTAGGCGCCTGGTTGTGTGCTGCGGTGGTCTTCGCCGCCGGCCTGACCATCTCGTCGGTGCGCGGCGCGAAGGACCAGGCCGGAGGCGTGCGCGTCTAGCGGGTCACTCAGCCCGCCACTCGGAGGCCAGCAGCGCGAAGACGGCAGTGTCGCCCCACTCACCCTTGAACCAGATGTCCTGACGGAAGTGGGCCTCGCGCCGCATGCCGAGTCGTTCGCACATCCTGGCCGAGGCGGTGTTGCGCGGATCCAGCTGCGCGAAGACGCGGTGCATGCGCAGGTCGGCGAATGCCAGTACGAGCAGCTCGCGCGCTGCCTCGGTGGCGAAACCGCGGCCATGATAGTCCGGGTTGAACGCCCAGCCGATCTCGGCCTGGCGGTGCGCTATCTGGGTGGCCCTGATGAGAAGATCGCCGATCACCCGGCCATCGTGCTCGACCGCGAGGATGATCTTGTCGTCGTCGGCTTGGATCTGGATGGCCGGGATGCGCTCGGCGACGAACGCGACAGTGCCGCTGGCCGGCAGAGGTTCGGTCGGCATGTAGCGGACCACATCTGGACGGCTCCGGTAGGCGAGGACGTCGGTCTCGTCACCGTGCCGGAACGGCCGCAACACCAGGCGCTCGGTACGCCGCCGCAGCACGGCCGCTGATGCGGTCACTTCCGTCATGGCTGCTCCCTCCCAGCGAGGAGCCTACCGGCCGAGCACCAGGCTCATCGTCGGGCCGGGGCGGCCGCCGTTTCCAGCCGCCGGGCGGGTCGCCCGCCGCCCGGCGGCCAGCATGGTCCGGCCGGTACCGGACCTCAGGCCAGCGACCTGGCCGGCACGCGGCCCCTGCCGCTGTCTTCGATGCCGATGAACCCGGCGATCCGTTCGCGCAGCGAGGCCGCGTCGAGGCCGTGCGCGGCCTGGTGCTGCGCGGGCGTGCCGTAGTGCCTGAGTTCATCGCGGCCCACGCCGAGGCCCAGCACCCGATGCGGAAGGTCGGCGAGTGCGATCGCGACCTCAGGTACCGATGTCCCCGCGAGGTAAGGCTCCGCCAGCACCACCACGGGGGCCGATAGCGTCGCTCGCAGCGTCTGCCGGTCGAAGGGCCTGATCGTGGGCGTGTACAGCACGGTGACGTCCATCCCTGCGGTGGCCGCGATGACCGAGTCGGCAAGCGGGCCGACCGCGAGAATGGTCGCCTCCGCGCCGCGCCGCAACACCGTGAACCCGTTGCCCGCATCGGCCAGGGGAGCGGTGTTAGCCAAGGCCGAGAGCCTCAGGTACACCAAGGCGTCGTCACCGGCTGCTGTGCGTAGCAACGTTTCTGCCTCGTCGGGGTGGCCGGGAACGTGCACGGTCCATCCGGGCAGCGTGCCCAGGAGGGCCACGTCGCCCGGCGACTGATGTGTCCGGCCTGACGCTGAGTAGTCGAACGAGGCGCCGGAGCTGACCAGGATCGCTCCCGCGCCGGGCGCCTGGTGGTTCAGGTCAAGCTTGATCTGCTCGAACGGCCGCTCGACCAGGAAGCTGGCGAACGTATGTGCAATCGGCCGTATCCCCGCCAGCGACATCCCTCCGGCCACGCTGATCAGCAGCTGTTCCCTGATCCCGAGGTTGACGACCCGGTCGGGATGTCGACGCATGGCGGCCTCGAACAGATCCTCTGAGATGTCAGCCAACACCACGGCGAGCCGCGGGTCAGAGTCCAGAAGCCGGCTGGCGACGCGCGCGAAGCGGTCACGCATGGTGTCCATGACAGTTCCTCCTTCAGGCGCGTTCGATGACCGCGATGACGGCGTGCGGCCGGCCGGGATGCAGGGCGGTGAACGCGGCCTCGAGCGCCGCGTGATCGCGGCCGTCGACCCTGGCGGTCGACCAGCCTTCTGCGGCGAAGCGGGCTTCAATGCCGCCAGGCCAGCCGTAGCTCGCCGAGGAGTTGTCCACGACCACGCAGTGCAGGGACTCGATCCCGGCGCGGCCCGCAAACGCGATCGCCTCGTGGCCCGATCCTTCGTCGAGCTCACCGTCGCCGGTCAGCACGAAGACCCGGTCCTCGGTCAGTCCCATCGCGCGCAGGCCGAGCGCGGTGCCGACAGCCAGAGGCATGCCGTGGCCGAGCGAGCCGCTCGATATCTCGGCACCCGGGACGAGGTTGCGGTCGGGATGCTGGCCGAGCAGGGAGTCGAACTGGCCGTAGCGAGCAAGCTCGTCGGCCCCGATAAAGCCCTTGGCGGCCAGGACCGCGTAATAGGCCATAGGTCCGTGGCCTTTGGAGAGGTAGAACCTGTCCCTCGACCCGCTCGCCGCTGTTGCCGGGCTTAGCCGCAGCACGCGGTCGTAGAGGACCCAGATGACATCGAGCGTCGACTCGGAGGCGAAGTCGTGCTTGTCGTCTCCGGTCATGAGCGCCATGAGGGGTGGCAGGTCCGCGTAGGAGTAACGGTGCAATGTGCTCGGTTCGCTCATGCCCCTGAGTCTCGGACTTAAAGCGCACTTGAAGTCAAGCTACCCGTGCTCGTACGCTCGGTGACGTGCCAGCCATGCCCGCCCACCTGACGATCTCTGAGCTGGCAGCGCGCAGCGGCGCCGCGCCTTCGGCCTTGCGGTACTACGAGGACCTCGGCCTCATCACCGCCGAGCGGACCGCTGGGAACCAGCGCCGCTACGCCAGGTACATGCTGCGCCGGGTCGCGTTCATCAAGGCTGGCCGCCGGCTCGGCCTCTCGCTCAGCGAGGTCAAGGTAGCCCTTGACCGGCTGCCGTCCGGCAAGGCGCCGACCAGGACGGAGTGGCGCCGCGCCGCCCAGCTGTGGCAGGCGCGGATTCACGATCGCATCGCGGAGCTCGAGCGGCTGTCCGACACGCTCGGCAGCTGTATCGGATGCGGCTGTCTGTCGCTGCGGACCTGCGCGCTGTATAACCCGCAGGATGAGGCGGGCTCCCACGGCCCCGGTGCACGCTGGCTGCTTGAGGACGACGGCGCGCCGGATACGGATCCTGCAGGACGGCCTCGTTAGAGGCGCGGCTACCGCTCGTCAGAGCCCCGATGCCTACGGCCTCGTTAGAGACCCATGTCGTCGAGCTGCTTGTACAGATCGGCGCGGGGGTTCGATGGATCGACAACCGGACCCTTGCGGGTGGTCTTGCCCGCTTTCGAGCTCTCGCCGGCGGGCTGGACGGCGGTGCCAGCCCTCGTGCTCGCCGCGTCGGCCCTGGCGGGCCTTGGCGCGCGCTTGCCTGCCCGCCGCTCCCGCAGCAGCCAGCCGGACAGGATGCCGCCCACAAGGCCGCCCACGTGAGCCTGCCAGCCGATGCCCTGGTGCGGCAGCAGCACACCGAACTGGTACGCGAAGCACAGCGCCATCACCGCGCCTACCAGCACGTCGATGACGTGCCTGTCGAACAGGCCACGGACGATGATGTAACCGAAGTAGCCGAAGACCACTCCGCTTGCGCCCGCGCCCACCGTGTTGGGCGACTCGAAGAACCATGCTGCCAATCCGCTCGTCAGCACCACGATGACCGTGACAGCGGCGAATTTGGCGATGCCGCGGTACGCCGCGAGGAACCCGAAGATGAAGAGCGGACCGGAGTTCCCCTCGATGTGTGTCCAGCTGAAGTGCAGGAACGGCGCCGTGAGGATGTCGGGCAGGCTGCCCACGTCGCGCGGCCTGATCCCGTATGTCTGTGACAAGTGATAGCTATCGGCGAAGTTCGCGAGCTGAACTGCCCAGATCACGACCAGGACACCGGTCATGACGAACAGTGCGCGGCGTGCGCCGGCCAGCACGGTGTCCGCGTTACCGATGTCGAGCGCCCAGCCCCGGCGCGACAGCCTGCTCTGCGTGCCGCGTCCTGTTTCGGATGGATCGTTGCTCATTGCCTGTCCGTTCGCCGACGGCCGGCCTGCCCGACATCTTCTCCCGGCCTCCAGTTCAAGGGTAGCGCCGGCGTGTCGCGTGACCGACACGCGATGTACAACGCTCAACTAGTGACCACAGAAAGCCCGCGATTACACCATGTGATCGTTACGATACTGAACGCCATTCCGTGATCTGTGCGACACAATTTCCCGCCGCAACACCCCAACTTTTTCTGCGGAAACGCTTGGTCGGTCCCGTCACTTCTGGCAACGTGGTGCGGCAACGGAGGTTGGCTCCTTGTTTCGGTGGTTCTGCCGTACCTGTCCGGTAGTTCTGTAATGGCCGGGCCACTGTAAGTAGCCAGCCCGTTTTTTGAAAAGACTCGCTGCCTTGGCCGCAGCGGTCCTGTGCGCCCGGCGACTTGCCGGCCGCGCTTGGCCGACGGAAGGACGGCATTGTCACAGCACCGGAGAAGCACGGTCAGCACTCGCGGGCCGGGCCGGGGCGGTAGCCAGAGGCCGCGCATGGGCGGTGAAGGACAACCGCGCACCGGTGACGACGGGCTGTACAGCGGTGACGCCAGACCTCGTGGCGGTGACGTTAGGCCGCGCAGCGGTCAGGTGAGGCCGCACGGCGCGAAGGCGAGGCCGGGCGTCGGCGACCGCAAGCCGCGCAAGGGCGGCGGCGGGCCGCGAAGCGGGCGCAGGTCGCGCAGGAGTGTTCGCGCCTTCCTGCTGACCACGGTCGTCTCGGCGATCTTCGTCGCCGGCGGTGCTGAGTACATGATCGGCCAGTTCTCGGCTCAGACCAGCCCGCTGGCTGAGGCCCTTACGGCGATCCCGAGCAGCAAGGCGGGCGAGCAGCTGATCCACCAGCGCCAGCACATGATCCTGATGGCCGCGGCCACGAAGAGCTTCAAGCTCGTCGGCAAGCCGAAGGTGGCTACCAAGCCGGCTCCGCCGTCCACGGGCGGCGGTGGCGGAGCCCCTATCGTGAATGCGCCCATCCCGAGCCCTGGGACGGCGCAGCATATTGCCTACCAACTGCTTCCGTCGTTCGGCTTCAACGCGAGCCAGCAGTACGGCTGCCTGAACAACATCTGGTCCAGGGAGAGCGGCTGGCGGGTGACCGCAGCCAACGCGAGCGGCGCCTACGGGATCCCGCAGGCCTTGCCAGGGTCCAAGATGGCCAGCGCCGGCCCGAACTGGCAGACCGACGCGACCACCCAGATCAGATGGGGGCTGGGCTACATCAAAGGCCGCTATGGCACGCCGTGCGATGCCTGGGCGTTCTGGCAGGCCCACGGCTGGTACTGATCAGAAAGGCGTCCTGACCTCGGCTGACAGCCGCCTCCAGTGCTGAGAGTGGCCGACTAGTTACTATTAGTCACAGCGGTGTGACATTTATCATGTGGCTAAATGGGTAATCGGCGGGGCAGGCACTCCTGCCGATCAGGCATGGTGGATGGCTGACAGCGCCCTGCTTGCGTGACGTCCATTTCTGTGAAACCCGTCGCCCAGACCCTGCGACACGTCCGCGCGCCGCTGCGTGCCGGCGGCAAGCCCGCCGGACGGCTGACAGGACCCCGAGACGTTGCCGCGCAGCGGCGCCGTGTCATTGCAGCGACCTGGGCGGAAAGCTGGCGCTTTGGGTGCGCCTGAGCGAAGGCAGCAGTTGTCCCGCCATCGTCGTATTCCATCCCGACCATCACTCAACACCCTCTACGCGGCCGCCGGTACGGTCGCTACCGCATCGGTCGCTGCGGCGGTTATCGTCGCCGGGCCGGCCCTGCTAACTCCGGCGGCGCCGGATCGCGGACCAGTTGGAGCCGCGGACCTAGCCCTGGCCCGTAGCCATCGGCTCGGGCCGGCCACGGGCGGGCGCCAGCAAGCCAGTCAGGACTACGGTCAGGCCCAGCCTGCGAACCCCGCACTCGTCGCGCGTCAGGCCATGAACAAGCGTTACGCGGCGGCTGTGCTTGCCGCCCGTCGGGCGGCAGCGGCCAGGAAGGCCGCCGAGCGTCAGCTCAGGGCCGCGGAGCAAAGCGCCAGGCAGCCGCCCGCCGCAAGATGATGTCCGGCGCTCCGCAGCAGATCGCGATGGCGATGCTGCCGAGCTACGGCTGGTCATCTAGCGAGTTCAGCTGCCTGAATTCGCTGTGGGAGCATGAGAGCGGCTGGAACCCCTATGCCGCCAACCCTTCCTCCGGCGCCTACGGCATCCCGCAGGCGCTGCCCGGATCGAAGATGGCCAGCGCCGGACCTGACTGGCAGAGCAATGCGACCACCCAGATCCGGTGGGGACTCGGCTACATCCAGGCGACATACGGCTCACCGTGCGGCGACTGGTCACATGAGTCGAGCGCAGGCTGGTACTAGCCGGCCAAGGCCGTCGTTCGGGACCGGGCACTCAGGTGGCGCCGGGCGCACGTGGCTGCCCGGTCACCGGACGGGTTATCCAGGCAGCGGCCTGAAAGTGTGCTTGGCGACCGTGAACACCTTGGTCGCTGCCGCAATGCGCGGTGCGGGCGCGGACATCGACAGCACGTACGGCTGAGGCCCCGCGGAAGTGTGAGCCATAAAGATGATTCTGGTCACGTCGATCCGTGGGGCGTTCGCTGGCTTCCACCAGAAGCTCCAGGTCGCCGCGGGCCAGCCGTGGAACGTCCGCCGCGTGATCGAGAGCAGATGGTAATTCGCGAATTGGTTGTGCGCGATCGCGGCAGCCTGCAGCCGCTTGGCCTCACGGACCGGCCCGGCGACCGTGAACGCCGCCATATCCACAATCAGCTTGGAGTTCCCCAGGAGCGGCTTGATGACCGAGTGCCGTCCTGGCGTGAGCAGCCACGCGCTCGGGGCGCCCAGCCGGAACCCGGCCTTGGTGGCAGCCTGCTTGGCGGTCACTCGCTGCCAGCTATACCCGGCGGGCAGTTTCTGGCCAGAAGGCGGCGGGCTGGATTGCGTCGGAGAAGGCGTCGCGCTGGGCGTCGCCGACGGGCTTGGCTTGCTCGTCCCTGACGGGGCGCTCGACGGACTCGTCTGGGTCGGTCGAGCGGAGGGAGACGGTCGCCCTGACGGGCCGGGCGATCCGCCTGAACGCTGGTGGCTTCCGGGCGGAGCACCAGTCCCGCCAGGCGCTGTGCCGCGGGGGTGCCGGGTCCCCAGACCGCCCGGGTTGGCCGCGCGCGAGCCCACCTTGCTGGCGCTCGGCGGGTGCCCGCGGCCCTGGCCGAGCAGGGTGCTGAAGCCGGGGAATGCGAGGAACACGATGCCGGCCACGAGTGCGGATGCGGCGAGGGGTGCGGTGAGGACCAGGCCGCGCCTGGAGTGCAGCAATCCGGCGAGGCCGTTGCCAGGCTGACGAGGCGGCGAGCCAAGCTGCGTGGCATCCGTCGAACCGGCATGGTCCGCTGCCTCGCCAGAAGCGCGGGCGGATCCGGCAACCTCCGGCATCTTGAGCTCAGCGAAGACGGGCGTGGCCATCAGGTCAGGCACGACGTCGGTCGCAGCTGCCGGGACATCTGAGCCGTATGCGGCGGGGCTCGGGCCGACCTCGGCGCTCGGCGCGGGCGATTCGCTCGCGGCGCCATCCTTGCAAGAGTCAGCTACGGAGCCGGCCGCCATGCCCCCGGCAACGGAGTCGGCGACCCGGGCGGCACTGGCAGCTTCGGCCGCTGGCACCGTCACAACCTGCGTCGCCGTGGTCGCTTCCAGGCCGCCTGCGGCGTGCGGCGACTCCGCGACCGCGATGGTCCGGTCCGGAGCCTGCTGGCTGAACGCGCGCAACCCGGCTCCGAGGTAGCCGCCGTGCCGTGCATCAACCCAGGCGGCCGTCAGCAAGCGCCTGGTGGTCGCCGCGTCGGGCCGCTCCGCCGGGTCCGCACGCAGCAGCATGTCGATCGCAGACGCCAGGGGACCGGCTGATGGCGCCCTCGGCGCTGGCTCCGTGGCGATGCTCGCCACGATCGCCGCAGATCCGCCAGCCCGGTCGAATGGCCCGCGACCCTCGACCGCTGCGTACAAGGTCGCGCCCAGCGACCACAGGTCAGAAGCCGGTGTGGCATCGGCGCCGCGTATCCGTTCCGGCGGGGAGAAGCCCGGCGTTCCGGCGATCATCCCCGCCTGTGTCATGCCTGGATCGCCCTGCACCGTCGCAATGCCGAAGTCGGTCAGGATCGCCTTGCCCTCAGGACTGATCAGCACATTGCTCGGTTTGACGTCTCTGTGCAGAACGCCCGCCGCGTGCGCGGTGCTGAGCGCGTCGAGCAGGCTCAGGCCGAGCTGGGCGGCCTGAGCGGGCGGCAGCGGACCGTCCTCGGCGATGACCTGATCGAGCGGCCTGGCCTTGATCAGCTCCATCACGATCCACGGCATGCCGTCCTCTTCGACCACGTCGAAGACGGTTATGACGCCGGGATGACTGAGCCGCGCGGCCGTCCTGGCCTCGCGGAGGGTGCGCTGGTAGCTGATTCGCGCCTCGGCGTCCGACGTCATCGGCGGCAGCGCGATCTGCTTGATGGCGACGTCGCGGTCGAGCAGCTCGTCGCGACCGCGCCAAACGATGCCCATGGCGCCGCGACCGAGCTGATGAAGCAGCCGGTACCGACCGACCACGATGTGGCCAGAGCCCCTGGCGGAATGCATGGGCTGCAATCTACGCGGATCGGCTTACAGAATTCTGTGAGCTTGATGGGAAACCCTGAGAATTCACCCAGCTAACTCAGCTAACGTGCGTGCCTGGCCATCGCGAGCACGTCGAGGGCCCTGTCGAGCTGGTCGAGGGTGATCTCTCCGCGCTCCACATGGCCGCGTGCTATGGCCACGTCCCTGATCGTCTGGCCAGTGGCGAGCGCCTCGTGAGCGACGGCGGCCGCGGCCTCGTAGCCGATGAAGCCGTTGAGCGCCGTCACGATCGCTGGCGAGGACTCGGCCAGCCGCCGCAACCGGGCAGGATCTGTGCTGATCCCGGCAACGCAGCGCTCGGCGAGCAACGGAGCACCTGCGACGAGGAGGTTAGCCGAGCCAAGCAGATTCCTGGCGATCACGGGGATCATGACGTTCAGCTCGAAGTTTCCGGCAGCGCCGGCGAACGCTATCGCGGCGTCGTTTCCGATGACCTGCGCGCAGGCCTGCGACACCATCTCGCAGATCACCGGGTTCACCTTGCCAGGCATGATCGACGAGCCAGGCTGCAGCTCGGGGATTGCGATCTCGGCCAGGCCCGTGCGCGGGCCGGACCCCATCAACCGCAGGTCGGTGCAGATCTTGTACAGGCTCACGGCAATGGTTTTCAGCACGCCGCTCGCCGACACCAGCGCGTCCCTGCCGCCAGCCGCCTCGAAGTGGTTGGCTGCCTCGGTAAACGGCAGGGACTCGGTCGCCAGCCGCCCGATCACGGCGGGCGCGAACCCGGACGGCGCGTTCAGCCCGGTCCCGACGGCCGTGCCGCCGAGCGGCAGCTCGCAGACCTCGGGCAGCACGCGCCTGATCCGGCCGATGCCGTGCCTGACCGCCGCCGCATAGCCGCTGAACTCCTGGCCGAGCGTCACGGGAACGGCGTCCATCAGGTGGGTACGGCCGCTCTTCACCACGTCAGCGAACTCGGCAGCCTTGTCCTCTAGCGTGATCGGCGAGCTGATCTAGCGCGCCGATCAGCGCCATGAGCGTACTGGCGGCGGCGATGTGTACCGCGGATGGGAACACGTCGTTGGACGACTGGGACGCGTTGACGTGGTCATTCGGATGCACATGGTGGCCGAGCCCGCGGGTGGCCAAGGTCGCGATGACCTCGTTCGCGTTCATGTTGGTGGAGGTACCTGATCCGGTCTGGAACACGTCGAGCGGGAAATGCTCGAAGTGTCCTCCTTCGCCCTTCTCGCCAATCGCTATCTCCCGCGCGGCCTCCCGGATCGCCTGAGCCATGTCCCCGTCGATGACACCGAGTTCGGCGTTGACCGCGGCCGCCTCCGACTTGATCCGCGCGAGGGCGATAATCACCTCCCGCGGCATGGTTTCGCCGGATAGGCGGTGGGCCCTGGCGCGCTGGGTCTGCGCCGCCCACATGGCCTCGACAGGAACCTGGACCTCGCCCATGGAGTCGTGCTCGATGCGGAACGAGGCTGGGTCAGGCGCTGAATCGCTCATACACCGATCATGCCCTTACGGGCGCGGGCCGATGGCCAGCAGCGGGGTCTTCGGCGTGGTGATGTCAGCGAAGAAGTCGTTGCCCTTGTCGTCGACGACGATGAAGGCGGGGAAGTCGCGTACCTCTATCCGCCACACCGCCTCCATGCCGAGCTCCGCGTATTCGAGCACTTCGACTTTGGTGATGCACTCCTCCGCCAGCCTGGCGGCCGCACCGCCCACCGAGCCCAGGTAGAACCCGCCATGCTGCTGGCATGCGGCGGTCACGCCGAGCGGACCGGTTGCCCTTGGCCAGCATGACGTGTGATCCGCCAGCCGCCTGGAATAGCTCGACGTAGCTGTCCATCCGGCCCGCGGTGGTTGGCCCGAATGACCCTGAGGCGTAGCCCGCGGGAGTCTTGGCCGGTCCCGCGTAGTAGACCGCATGATCGCGCAGGTAGGAAGGCATCGGCTCACCTGCCGCCAGCCGCTCGGCGATCTTGGCGTGCGCGATGTCGCGCGCCACGACCAGCGGACCGCTCAGCGACAGCCTGGTCTTGATCGGGTACCTCGACAGCTCAGCGCGGATCTCGCTCATCGGCATTGACAAGTCGATCCGCACCACGTTGCCATCCAGATCGGCTTCGGTGGTCTCCGGCAGGTAGTGCGCGGGGTCGGTCTCTAGCTGCTCGAGCCACATCCCGTCCTTGGTGATCTTGCCGAGAGCTTGCCTGTCAGCCGAGCACGAGACCGCGATCGCTACGGGACATGACGCGCCGTGCCTCGGCAGCCTGACCACCCGCACGTCGTGGCAGAAGTATTTGCCGCCGAATTGAGCGCCGATGCCGGTGCGCCTGGTGATTTCCAGTACCGTCTGCTCGAGCTCGACGTCGCGGAACCCGTGAGCGTCCATCGTGCCCGCGGTCGGCAGCGAATCGAGGTACTTGGCGGAGGCGTATTTCGCGGTCTTCAGCGCGAACTCGGCGCTGGTGCCGCCGACCACGATCGCCAGGTGATAGGGCGGGCATGCGGCCGTGCCCAGCGCCCGCAGCTTCTCCTCAAGGAACGCCGCCATCGCATGGCCGTTCAGGACCGCTTTGGTCTCCTGGTACAGGAATGACTTGTTCGCCGAGCCGCCACCCTTTGCCATAAACAGGAACTTGTACTCGGCGCCACCGGTCGCCTGCAGCTCGATCTGGGCAGGCAGGTTCGTTCCCGTGTTGCGCTCCTCCCACATCGTCAGCGGCGCGAGCTGGGAGTAGCGCAGGTTGAGCTTTGTGTAGGCGTCATAGACCCCGCGGGCGATGTGCTCCTCGTCGTGCCCGTCGGTCAGCACCTGCTGGCCGCGCTTTCCA
Source organism: uncultured Actinomycetota bacterium (assembly GCA_963809195.1). GTDB lineage: Bacteria > Actinomycetota > Actinomycetes > Streptosporangiales > Streptosporangiaceae > Chersky-822. The sequence continues at coordinate 386,147 of CAWEIQ010000001.1, forward strand.
AGGACGATCGCGGTACCGGTGTCCTGGCACATCGGCAGCACGCCTCCCGCCGCGATGCACGCGTTCCGCAGAAGGTCGTTGGCGACGAATCGATCGTTCGGCGAAGCCTCAGGATCATCCAGGATCGACCGCAGCTGGCGGAGGTGTGCGGGCCGCAGCAAATGCGAGATGTCGTGCATGGCCTGCGCCACCAGCATGGTCAGCGCCTCCGGTTCCACTTCGAGGAACTCGCGGCCAAGAGCACGGCGCATGTCCACTCCCGCCTCGCTCAGCAGGCGGTATTCGGTGTTGTCCGGGCCGAGCGGCAACAGGTCTGTGTAGCTGAATTCGGGCATCAGGCGGCACATCCTCGTGCGGTACCAGGGGACGGCTTCATCGTAGGTGCCGTCAGTGCCTTCGTGTTCGGGGGCCAGCGTCGGGGAATGGGGCGCGACCTGCGGGGTAGCTGGCTGGCACCGAGGCTGATTACCGGCCCCCCGAACACGAAGGACATGCCGATGACCGGCACTGTTGATCGCGAAAGCAATGGCGTTGACCTCAGCGAGGCCGCACGGCAGCTGCAGCAGGCCACCCACGACCTTCGCGTCGCGTTCGACTGCATCGCCCTAGACGAGCTCGACCGGGCCCATACGCACGCGGTTACCGCCCGGGCAGCCGTCGACGCGGCAGAGAACGCCCTTCGCGTGGCGCTAGGCGGCGACTGCAGCATCGCCGGCCGCTGAAGCTCTGGCCCGGTCTGCGCTTGGTTGCCACCCCGGATGCGGGGCTCGCCAGTCGGTCGATTAATGTATGAGTCATACATTAATAAATCACGCGACGAGGAGGAAACGTGTCGACACAGGCTAAGGGCACCTTCACCGTCTCTGCCTGGGAGGAGAACACCTACGAGGAACTCGAGAACGGCGGCAAGCTCACCAAGGCGCATGTCACCTTCGGCTTCGATGGCGATATGCGAGGCGAGGGCGGCTGGGAGGCCGTGATGTGCTACCAGGCGGACGGCACGGCGTCTTTCACGGGGTTTCAGCACACGACCGGCACGCTCAGTGGCAAGCAGGGCGGTTTCGTGCTGCGCGCTGACGGGACCTTTTCCGACGGCCAGGCACGCACGTACTGGCAGGTTGTCGACGGCTCGGCAACAGGTCAGCTCAAGGGCCTGCGCGGCTCGGGGACGGCCGTGACCACCGGGAGCACAGGCGGAGACTTCACCATCGACTACGAACTTGGCTGAGCTCGCGGCCGATCCGGCGCGGCGCATGGACCGAGCCGCGAACGTATTCGGAGCGCTCGCGCTCGTCGTCACCGATCAGGCGACCGACGCTGCCGCGGCCGCGGCTGGCCGGTCCAATTCGGCCGCGGCCGCGCTCTCCGCGCTGCTGCATTTCCTGGACCGGCCGTCCATCGACAGGCTCCGGCAGGTACTGGGCCTGACATCGTCCGGCACGGTCCGGCTCATCGACAGGCTCGCCGACTCAGGATTTGTGCGCCGTGATCCGGGCATCGACGGCAGGAGCACGGCGATAGTGCTGACCGAGCAGGGCAGGCAGGCTGCCAGGCAGGTGTCCGAGGCCCGTGCTGAGGTGCTCGAGCGCTCGCTGGCGGTGCTGTCGGCTGAGGAGCGGGTGACCTTTGAGCGGCTCTCCGGCAAGGTGCTGGTCGGCATGATGCGCGGCCCCGGTGCTACCAGGTGGATGTGCCGGCTCTGCGACATCGGGATCTGCCGCGGCACTAAGGGCGGGTGCCCGGTCGGCAATGCAGCGATCGAGCGTTACGGCAGCTGAGAACCCGCAGGCAGGTCCGGTATCGTCGGCATGTGAGCTCGCGGCCAGGACCCCACGACCTGCGCGCCTCAGACGCGGACCGTGAGCTCGTCATCACGTTGCTCGGCGAGGCCGTCGCGGATGGAAGGCTGACCCTCGCGGAGCATTCCGAGCGGTCGGGACGGGCGCTCGCGGCCAGGACCCTCGGCGAGCTGACCAGGCTGACGGCCGACCTCTCCCTGCCATCCGGTCAGCCGATCAGGCTGTATCCGCGGCGATCGGTCGCCGCCGCCTTTGCACGCGAACGGCGTGACGGCCGCTGGGTGGTGCCGGAGACCTTCCCGGTCACCGCCTTCTTCGGCAATGTCGTGCTCGATCTGCGCGAGGCCGTGCTGCAGAAGCCGCGGATCACGATCCATGCCACGGCGGTGGCGGGCCAGATCCGGTTGATCGTGCCCGCCGGAGTAGCAGTCGAGCTCGTCGGCCAGTCATTCCTTGGCACCAGGAGCGTCCGGACCAGGACGGCGCCGTCCGCGCCTGCCGAACCCGTGACCGCCGTGATCGAGGTGCGCACGATCACGGTAGGCGGCTCGGTGAAAGTGGTCACTGTGCGGCGATCCCGGTGGCGCTCCGGCTTCCTGCGCAGGAAGGCCAGTGCCGGTGGTCAGTAAGGCACGACCGAATAGCGGGATACCTTCCACAGGGCGTGTTCACTATGAATGTTGCGTATCGTGCCTGACCTGGCGCGCATGACGAGCGTGTCCGTCGTTGCGCCGCCTGACCGGTAGCGAACGCCATGCATCAGATCGCCATCGGTGATTCCGGTCGCGGCGAAGAACGCGTCGTCGGATGACACGAGGTCGTCGGTGGTGAGCACTCGGTCAAGATCATGCCCGGCCGCCATAGCCCGGTCGCGTTCTTCTTCGTCCCTGGGTGCAAGCTTGCCGAGCATGACGCCGCCCAGACACTTGATCGCGCACGCCGCGATGATGCCTTCCGGCGTGCCGCCGATGCCGAGCAGCAGGTCAACCCCGGTGCCCTCGCGGCCGGCCAGGATAGCTCCCGCGACGTCTCCGTCGGTGATCAGCTTGATCCGCGCGCCTGAGTCGCGCACCTGCGCGATGAGATCCCTGTGCCGGTCCCGGTCCAAGATAACGACGGTAACGTCGTGCGACGAGCAGTGCTTGGCCTTCGCCACCGCCGCGATGTTGGCCGCTGGCGGAGCGTTGATGTCGACCACGTCGGCCGCTTCGGGACCGGCGACGAGCTTGGACATGTAGAACACAGCGGACGGGTCGTACATCGACCCCCGTGCGCTGACGGCGATGACGGCGATCGCGTTGGCCATGCCGTTGGCAGTCAGCCTGGTGCCGTCGATTGGATCGACCGCGACGTCGCACTCGGGCCCCGTGCCGTCACCGACCTGCTCCCCGTTGAACAGCATGGGGGCTTGGTCCTTCTCACCCTCGCCGATCACCACGACGCCGTTCATCGACACTGTGCTGATGAGCTGTCGCATCGCGCTCACGGCCGCGCCGTCGGCACCGTTCTTGTCGCCACGGCCGACCCAGCGCCCTGCGGCGAGTGCGGCGGCCTCGGTAACTCTCGCGAGTTCAAGTGCCAGGTTCCGGTCAGGTGCGCTCGGCTCGGTACCCAGCGTGATCGGAGGAGTTTGATCGGCCATTGCTACACCTTTCCTAGCGCGGCTGTCCTGACTCGAACCCGCGGGCGGCGGCCAGGGCAAGCGGCCGACCTCGGTCGCATCCTATGAAGCGGATCTGCAACCGCCGGCGGCTGCCCGTCTGGGTTGCCTGGCTTCGGGTCAGAATGGCCTCGCCGCGTCGGCATCGCGATCGGCATCCGCGGCTGGCTGGCCCGTGGCTGCGGCCAGCCTGGCTCGCGCTCCTTCCAGCCATTCCTCGCAGATCGCGGCCAGCTGCTCGCCACGCTCCCACAGTTCAAGTGACTGCTCCAGCGTCAGGCCTCCGGCCTCAAGCCGCTTGACCAGGTCAGCGAGCTGGTCGCGGGCCTGCTCGTAGCCCGGGCGGTCCGTCGTGATTTCCTCCGGCATTAGTACAGCGTCGCGTAGTTCGCTCGCAGAAGGAAGCCGGTCATGTGCGTTGACTTGGCCATGGTTCTGTGCGGCACGGACAGCCGTGGCTGCCTGTGCAGCGCGTGCAACACAACATTGCGCACGACTTTCGCGTAAAGCTTGCCGCCCACAGGCTGCGGGTGGATGTCATCGCTCCATAGCAGACGCTGGTGACCCGCGATCGCGTTGTGCCAGTTGACGAGCAACACGTTCGGATAGCGCCTGGCCGCCCTGGCCAGCGTGATGTTGACTTCGTGCTCCCAGGACCTGGGCACGAAGGTATTGATCAGCACCAGCCATCGGTCACCGACCGCTGCTCGGAGGGCACGGACCTGGCTGGCCGTGATCGGACCGTTGGTCCCGAGCCCGACGATCACGACCTTGCGCAGCCGCTTGTGCTTGGCCAGCTGGTCGACGATCGAGATGCCGGCCATCATCGAACGGCTGACCTTGGCGTTGATGTAGATGCCCGGCATCGCAGCCGCCAGCTCGGGGGCCGACGCCAGCATCACGGAGTCGCCGATCGCCATGACCTTCGCGCCCGGCTTCCTGACCGGCGCTGGCTTTGGTGCCTTCACGTGCGCACTTCGATGGAAGGGCATCCTGCCCGGGATGACCCACCATGGATTCGCCTGGTCCGCTTGCTCGAGTGCGGGCAGTGTCGTGGCGCTCACCCGCAGTCCTCGTTGGATCTGGCCCTGTAGCGTCCGGGCCGGGCGCGGCGTTGACCAGGCCGTATGCCGGCGGTTCCTGCGACGGCGACCAGCGCAAGCGCGATCAGCGTCGGCGCGGCAGCGGTCGGAGTCGTCAGGAATCCCCTCGGTCCCAGTAGCAGGAGGTTGCCGCGCCTGACGAGTTCCGAGCGCAGTCCGTTGCGCAGGATGGGTGCCTCAAGCCAGCACCAGGAAGCGGCAGCCAGCGCGATCGGAAGGACCGTGTCGACGATGCGAACGGGAGCGGACGTGGCTGAACGCACCGCTAGGCCGGTCGTGATCGCAATGACCGGCCAGTGCCACAGGTAGATCCCGTAGGACCTGATGCCCAGCCAGCGCAGCGGCTGCCAGGAAAGCAGCAAGCCGATCCTGCCAGGTGCGGCAGCCGCGAGAATGAGGCCGCCTGCAGCTAGCGCTGCAAGCACCAGGCCGTAGGGATACAGCACCGAGTTCGAGCCGGCCAGGTGCCAGGCCGCCCATGCGAGGATGCCCAGCCCAGCCGCGCCGAGGATGTCGAGGACCTTCCGAGCCCTGCCTGTGGTCGCCGCGATCTTGGCCAGAGGCCAGGTGATCGCCAGCGCAGCGCCGATCAGCAACGCGCTGGCGTGCGTGTCGGTGCCGTAGTAGACCAGCGAAGGGTCAGCGCCTGGCTTGTAGATCGCAAGCATGGCCAGCGCAGATGCCGCGGCGCGCGCCCCAGGCGATCAGGGCTCGGGTCAGCGGGCGGCGCGCGAGGATGAGGATCACTGCAAGCAGCAGCGGCCAGATCAGGTAGAACTGCTCTTCGACGGCGAGCGACCAAAGGTGCTGGAAAGCCGGAGGCGGGCCGTACAGCGAGAAGTACGACTGGTGCGCCAATGCCTGCCACCAGTTGCTCGTATAGGTGATCGCGCCGAGCAGCGCGGGCCGCAGCGTGGCGCGCTGGCCGGGTTCGAGCACGCTCACTGCCGCCGTGACCGTTATCAGCATGATGGCGAGCGCAGGCAGGAGCCTGCGCGCCCGCCGCAGGTAGAACCTGCCAAGCCCGATGCCACCGTCCTTGCGGTATCTGGCGACCAGCAGGTCGGTGATCAAGTAGCCGCTTAGCACGAAGAAGACGTCCACGCCGAGGAAGCCGCCGCGAATCCACGGCAGTCCCTCGTGGAACGCGAGCACGGCAAGAACGGCGAGAGCTCGCACGCCGTCCAGACCCGGTGCCCGCCAGCCGGACTGGCCGGCCGATTCGGCCAGCACAACTGTCTGAGACGTCGATGTTGCGCCGGCGGTTGCGGCGCGCTCAATGGCTACGGTGAGGTCGTCCACAGCCGATTCGCCGATTGCGACGGAGGTTGGCTGTACCGGCACGACATGTCCTCCATGAGGTTGGCATGAACTCGGGGAACCCGCAGTTTGATTCGCTCTCACAGGGTCGATGCGCCCCGGTCGCGGCGGCCGTCATTCGGTCATAGGCTGCGCGACAGTTTAGTTTTTCGCCAGCAACTCGCACCGCGAAACGCCACGCAGAGTAAGTAACAATGAATGTTTCTGCGGCTCAACCCATAGGTAATCTCTAGTCGCTCACAGTGACATTTATCTGATCGGAAGCGAACCGGATCAGAAGAGGTTCTGCGGTAGCGACGTCACGCGCGGACCGCACCACGCTGGAGTCGGCGCGCTGAACAATGGCGTAACCACGTCGCAAGGTCGCGGCGGGTGACAATGCCACGAGGCGCGCCCTCGTGTGCGTGAGGTCAGACTCGGCCCGGTCCAGGCCGGAGGCCAGGCAGCGTCGGGCGCGCTCGGTGAGGGCAAGTACCTGTTCATGCCGCCTGTCCAGCTCGGCGGCCGGGCTGGCCAGCGCGGGCCGCGACCTGATGCCGGTAAGCCAGGCGGCCTCCCTGTCAAGGCGCCCGCCTATCTGGCGCCGTGCCCGAGATCGCAGCTCGGCGATGATTGCGAGCTGCTCGCCGATATCGGGGACAACCCTGCGCGCCGCATCGGTCGGCGTCGATGCACGGACGTCGGCGACCAAATCGAGCAACGGAACATCTTGCTCGTGGCCGATCGCGCTGACCACCGGCGTCCGGCACGAGGCAACCGCGCGGATCAGCGATTCATCGGAGAACGGCAGCAGGTCCTCGATCGAACCGCCGCCGCGGGCAATGATGATCACGTCAACCTCGGCGTCGGCGTCGAGCGCGCGCAAGGCATCGGTGACCTCCTCGACAGCGAACGGGCCCTGGACGGCAACCTGCTCGACCCTGAACCGCACCGACGGCCAACGGCGCGCCGCGTTCTCCAGCACATCTCGCTCAGCCGCCGAGTCCCTGCCGCAGATCAGGCCGACCAGCCCGGGCAGGAAGGGAGGCCGCTGCTTGCGTTCTGGGGCGAACAGCCCCTCCGCGGCGAGCGAGCGCCGCAGCCGTTCGAGCCTGGCAAGCAGCTCGCCGATCCCGACCGCGCGGAGCTCGATCGCGCTGAGCGAGAACGAGCCTCTGGTCATATTGAAGTCTGGCTTCGCCCAGATGACGACCCGCGAGCCCTCGGCCGGGGCGGGGTCTGCCGCGTCGAACACGAGCCGCGGGCAGATTACCCGCACGGAAACCACCGCGACCGGATCGCGCAGTGTCAGGTAGACCGTCCCGCCGCGGCGGCTCAGCTCGGCGATCTGGCCCTCTACCCAGACCCTGCCGAGCTTGCCGATCCACTCGCCGACCAGCCGCAGAACGGTACGGACAGGGATCGGAGCGTCGGCGCTGGTCTCAAGTGGCATCGGGTCCTGCCTCGAGCTTGGCGATCCGGCGCTCGAACATCGCCTACCACGTCGGACCTGTTGGCGGCCGACCTCTCGTGCTCGAGCAAGATCCGAACTTGCCTGGCGTCGAGGTTGCGAAGTCTCGAGCGCAGTGAGGCCACGGAGAGGCCGTCATATCCGGGCACGGGCAGTTCGGCTGCCCTTCGCTGTTTGGGGACTCGCTTTGACTGCGCGGTCTTGGCCTTTGCTGTCCGCCGATCAGCCTGCGATGTGGACTCCGCCGGCATGTCCGGTGTGAGAAGCCGGACATTACCGGTCGAATCGAGCGATCGGAACTGGCGTGGGCTTTCTCCGCGCCGCCTATTCTTCGTTCCTGGCCGCGTGCCGCGAGGCCGCTCCTGCGGGCTTCCTGTGCCGGCCGCGAGCAGATGTGGCGGCCTCGCCGGGCTCCTCCGCGCTCCTGACGTAGTCGACGGTTGTCATCTGCTCAGCAGCCTGCTCGCCATCCATTCCCGCCTGCGAGCCGTCATGCTGGTCCTGCGCGACGCCCTCCCGCTGCGTCTCTTCCGTGCGGAAACGGTCTGCAGCGAGCAGCAACTGTCCGATGCCGGAGAAAAGGCCGCGTAGAGCCTTGACCGGCATCTCTGTGATTTCTCTGACGCTCCTGATGTTCCTCGTATCTCCCGTATTTCCCGCGTTGCCTGCGTGTCCTGCGTTGCCTGCGTTTCCGAGCCGTCCGGCTGCGTCCGGCAACCGCACCATCGTGGCCTCCTCATCGCGGCCGCCTCACCCTCGCGCGCGGCCGAGTCTCAGCGCCGGGACCCTCAACCGCCATGGTGCCGCATTCGCGCTGCGGACGGGAGTTTCATTGGCGGCGCGCCGCCAGGCGGTGCCGAAGGCCGGTACCTGACGCCACGGTCGGGCGGGGCCGTAGTCAGGTCCTGGCGGTCGCCTACCATGGATCTCATGTCCGAACCGACCAAGCGCCTCCTGCTTGCGAAACCGCGCGGCTACTGCGCGGGAGTTGACCGTGCAGTCCAGGCCGTGGAACTCGCGCTCGAGCGCTACGGCGCGCCTGTGTACGTGCGCAAGCAGATCGTGCACAACACGCACGTCGTCAAGACGCTTGAAACGCGCGGCGCGATCTTCGTCGAGGAGACCGACGAGGTACCCGAGGGCTCCATCGTGGTGTTCTCCGCCCACGGCGTCGCGCCGGAGGTGCACCAGTCTGCCAAGGACCGGGGCTTGCGCACCATCGATGCGACCTGTCCGCTGGTCACCAAGGTGCACAACGAGGCGCGAAGGTTCGCGGCGCAGGGCTACGACATCTTGCTGATCGGCCACGAGGGGCACGAAGAGGTCGTCGGCACGACCGGCGAGGCGCCAGAAAGCATACGTCTGGTCGATGGCCCGGAGGACGCGGCGAAGACCGAGGTCCGCGACCCGGCCAAGGTCGCCTGGCTGTCCCAGACCACCCTGTCGGTCGATGAGACCAATCAGACCGTCTCGGCGCTGAGGGAGCGGTTCCCTCTGCTGATCGACCCGCCCAGCGATGACATCTGCTACGCGACGCAGAACCGGCAGGCGGCGGTCAAGCAGATCGCCAAGGAGTCCGATGTCGTGATCGTCGTCGGCTCGCCGAACTCGTCCAACTCTGTCCGCCTTGTCGAGGTCGCCAAGGACGCCGGCGCGCCGCAGGCCTACCTGGTCGACGACTGCGCGGCCATCGACCCCGCATGGATCGAGTCGGCCAGCACTGTTGGTGTCACCAGCGGTGCGTCAGTCCCTGAGGAACTTGTTTCACAGGTGCTAGACCGGCTCGCAGAGGCCGGCTTCACGGCGCTCGAGGAAGTCGAGGCCGTCCGCGAGAGCATGTCCTTCGCATTGCCACGCGAACTGCGCGCGCCGCGCCAGTAGGGGAGAAGTTCTGCCGCGCGGTCAGTCCGCCGGCAGACCGCCGGGTCCCGCGGACAGGTCGTCACCGAGCGTGGCTCCGGACAACTGGTCTCGCAGGTCCCTGACGCACTGCGGCAGGCCGCGCGCCGATCGCGATCAGCAGCGCTCCCGCCAGGCCGCCGAATAGCCACGGCGCCGCCGTGCTCAAGGTGAGGAAGATGTCGGCGAGTGCCAGGCCGGCCGACGCCGCCACGTGATTCATGTGCAGGGTGATCAGCTCGCCGGCCGTCACCGCGATCAGGAAGATCAGCGGTGGCGTGGTCGCCGCGAGCAGCAGATCCGCGCGCCTGGTCCGGCCGGCGGCCGCGGCGCTTCCTGCCGCGAAGCCGAATCCGGTCAGCGCGGCCACATGCAGCCAGCCCGCGCTCAGATCGGTCAGCAGGAAGATGACGAACATCACGACGATGGCGGCCCTGTTGCTCATCGCGCGGCCATAGCTCTGGCCAGGCGAAGGCTGGCGTGCGCTGATGGCTGCCCCTGTGGCCGGTCAACTGACGGCTCCGTACGAGCGGGACTCGCCGATCGCCGCGGGCTGGTCCGGGGCCACGACCCTCGGGAACCCTCCGGCGATCTGGCCAGGAGCGGCGGCTCCACGGAGCCCGCCGCCTGGCGCGCTCTCTGGCACCAGCTCGGGCGCGGAGAGCGTCCTGGGCGGCAGCTCGACCGGCGGCGGTGCAGCGAGCTCTGCGTCGGTGACCCCAAGCTGGTTGAGCTTGCGCGCGGTGACGAGGACGCGGCTCTCCAGCGCGCCGACCGCGCGGTTGTAGGCGCTGACAGCGCTGGCCAGCGACTTGCCGACCAGCTCGACGTGGCCGCCGAGGCCGGTCAGCCGCTCGTAGAGCTCTCGTCCAAGGTCGAACACGGCGCGCGCATTCTCCGATAGCGCCGTCTTGCTGCCAGGCGTACTGCGCGGTGCGCAGCATCGTGACGAGCGTGGTCGGCGTCGCGATGTGCACCTTCCGCGTGATCGCGTACTCGAGCAGGGTCGGCTCGCACTCGAGCGCGGGAGCCAGGAACGCTTCGCCGGGAATGAACAGCACGACGAATTCGGGAGCCGGGCTCAGCGCTGACCAGTACGCCTTCGCGGCGAGCCTGTCGATGTGTTCCTTCAGGTGCCGGGCGTGCGCTGCCAGCCGGGCCTCGCGGACATGCTCGTCCGAGGCCTCTGCCGCCTCCAGGTACGCCGCCAGCGAGACCTTCGAGTCCACGACGATGTTCTTCCCGCCAGCCAGCCTGATCACCATGTCAGGCCGCACTGCTCCTGCGGGATGCTCGTCACTGCCCGCCCCGCCCACGGTGACCTGCTCGTCGAAATCGCAGCGGGCGCTCATCCCGGCCAGTTCGACCACCCTGCGGAGCTGCATCTCGCCCCAGCGGCCCCGTGCCTCAGGCCGGCGCAACGCGGTGACGAGCGCGTTGGTCTGATCCCGCAGCTGCTCGGCGGCCTGCCTGGCAAACTTCACCTGCTCGGTCAGCGCAGCCTGCGAGGTCTGCCTGGCCGACTCACTCTCGCGGAGCTGCGTCTCGACCCTGGCAAGCGTCTGCCTGAGCGGCTCGACGAGCTGCTCGACCGCGTTCCTGCGGGAGTCGAGCTCGCTGGCCGCGCTGAGGTTGGCCGCCCGCAGCCGGATCTCGCTGACCTCGAGCAGTCGTTGCTGGCTGATGTCAAGCGCCTGGGCGGACAATGCCTGGAACCGCTCGGCCAGGTAGCCATCGACCAGTGCGGCCTGCTCGTGCGCGGCACGCGCTCGCTCATCCGCGGCCCTGGCCTGAGCGGTGAGATCGGTGATGGCGCTGGTCAGGCGGGTTCGTGCGAACAGGAATCCGATGACGGCGCCGAGCAGCACGCCGATACCGATTCCGGTCAGCAGCGAGGCAGCGTCCACATCGGGCTATGCTTCCAGCCCGCTCTGACAGTGCCCTTGTCCGACACGCGAGCGCGCTGGCGTATGGCCTGCAGTGCCCCGATCGCCAGCATGTCGGCGAACATCGCAGAACCGCCGTAGGAGACGAATGGCAACGGCAGCCCGGTCACCGGAACCACGCCGATGGTCATTCCGATGTTCACGAACGCCTGGACGGCAAACCAGATCGCGATTCCGCCGGCGACCAGCCTGCCGAACTGGTCGTCCGCGCGGGCCGCTATGAGCAGCGCGCGGACGATGACGATGCCGAGCAACACGATGATGGTCACGGCGCCGGCGAAGCCGAGCTCTTCCCCGGCCGCCGCGAAGATGAAGTCGGTATGCGGTTCAGGCACGAAGTTGCCGGTGATCAGCTGTCCGTGGAACAGGCCCTGGCCGAACAGGCCGCCGGAACCTATCGCGATCTTCGACTGGGTCGCGCTGTAGCCGGCGCCAGCCGGATCGGTGCCGGGATGCAGGAACGCAGTCAGCCTGTCCAGCTGATAGGCCTTCAGCAGATGGAGGCGCCAGACGGCGAGGACCGCGAGGGCCGCGGTCCCCGCGAGAATCGCGAGCCAGCGCAATCGGGTGCCAGCGAGGACGATGAGGCTCACGACAAGGACCATCAGCAGGACGGTGACTCCGAGGGCCGGCTCGGCGGCCACCAGGACGATGGCAGGCGCGGCGCACGCGAGCGCGAGAGCAACGGCACGAATCCCTGGCCGCGTGTCCGCGAGACGTGGCCTGTCCGAGGATCCTGGCCGTGATCAGCACAAGCGTGAGCTTGGCCAGCTCGGATGGCTCGGCCTGGAATCCGCCGGGCAGCGAGATCCAGGCACGCGCGCCGTTGACCGAGACCCCCAGCGGGCTGAGCACGGCGAGCAGGCCGAGGAGCGTCGCGAGATATGCGAGCGGCGTCCAGGCTCGCAGCACCCTGGCCCCGAGCAGGCCGACCGCGAACATCAGGACCAATCCGATCGCGAGATTGAGCAGCTGCTTCTTCAGGTAGAGCTGCGGGTCGGCTCCTACCTGCAGCAACGCGGTCCGGCTCGCCGACCAGACGAGAAGGATGCCGTATGACGCCGAGCCCGATCACCGCTGCGAGCAGGATCCAGTCGAAGCGCCGGAGCTGCGCGAACCAGGCGAGCACCTGTGCGCCGCGGTTCCGCGCCCTCGTCGCGCTGCGGCCACGGGCCGCCGCCCGGGCGGACCGGGGACAGCCCTGGTAGCGGAGCGAGTCCGAGAACTGGGGCGCCGCGACTCATGGCAGCCTGCCGCCTGGCAGCGCCGCCTGGTGACCTTCGAGGCCATAGATGCCCGTCCCAGATCTGCCGCACCGCTGGCGCGGACACGTCGGCGCCGTAGCCGGAGGCAGGGATCATCATCACGACGACATACCTTGGGTGAGCGCACGGCGCGTATGACGCGAATACCGAGGTCGCGAGCTTGCCGGCGACCTGGGCAGTGCCGGTCTTTCCTGCGACGCACACCGTGCGCAACGGAAAGCCGCTGAAGGCGGGCGCGGCCGTGCCCTGCGTCATCACGTCGGCCAGCGCGTGCCTGATATAGCGCGAGTACAGGCTTAGCGACCGGCAGGTGACCAACGACTGGCGGGACGATGCGCCGCACCAGCCGGCCGTCCGGTCGGACCAGCGCCGCGCCGATGCGCGGGCTGTACAGCGTGCCGCCGTTGGCCAGGGCGGCGTACGCGCTGGCCAGCTGGAGTGGCGTGACGGTTACGTAGCCCTGGCCGATGGCGGCGTCGACGGCCTGGCCAGGCTCCCAGACGTTGCCGTAGTGGCAGTCTTCATAGGCGATCCGCTGCGCGTAGGAGCCATACTGATTGCCCTGCCCGCACCAGAGCTTCTTGTGCTGGGTGTAGAAACGGTAGAGCCAGGCGCGCGTGGGCACCGTGCCAGGTGACTCTTGCGGCAGGTCGATTCCGGTGGTTCTGCCGAATCCCCATGCCAGTTCCATCTTCTGCATCTTCTGCACGGGCGCGTGGTTGCTCGTCACCACGTTCGCCTGCGGGTTATCGCGCCGCCAGATGTCGTAAGCGAGCTGGTAGAAGACGGTGTCGCAGGACTGGACCAGCGCCGTGTGCAGGGTCATCGGACCCGAATTGGCCGTGGTGTCGTTGAGGAAGGTCCGTCCGCCGATGTCCACCGAGCCAGGACAGTCGTAGGGGCCAGCCAAGGCTGTAACCGGCCGCGACCGCCGCCGCGGTCGAGGTGACCTTCCACGTGGATCCTGGCGCGTACTGACCCTGTGTGGCCCGGTTCAGTATCGGCTCGCCGCCGGCGAGCGCCGAAGAGCTTCCCGTATTGCCGCTGGGATATGCCGCGCGTCCAGATGCGCGGGTTGTAGGACGGGTAGCTGGCCATCGCGATCACGCGGCCCAGAGGTGGTCATGACGACGGCCGCGCCTGTCGTCGCGGCACAGGTTTCCCTCGGCCTGTGCCCTGTGGATGGCGCCGCCGAGCGCACGCTCGGTGTCCGCCTGGACCCGCGAATTGATGCTCGCGACAAGGTTGTCTCCGGCGACCGGCTGCGTGGCCGATATCGTGCCGGTCACCTGGCCCGCGGCGTTCACGGCTACTTTCTTGGCTACCTGCGGTGCCGCGCAGCTCCGCATCGTACTGTGCCTCGAGTCCTGACTGCCCGACGAGATCAGCACCGGCGAACCCGGTCAGGGCCAGATGGCGCTGTCGTTCTTGTCCGGCGGTGATGGGCTGCAGGTAGCCGAGCACCTGCGCGGCGCTGGCGCCACCCGGATAGCTCACGACGGGCTGCACCTGGGCGAGGACACCAGCGAACTGGCGCTGATTCTCCATGATCTGGACGCCCACCCTGGCCGGCACATCCTGCCGCACCGGGATCGGCTGGTAAGGAGACCCGGCCCAGCAGGGCCGGGGCACGCTGGCCGTGCACAACCTGAGCCGGTCATGCAACAACCGGTCACGCATCCCGAGCAGCACGGCTAGCCGGTGCAGTTCGGCGCGTCCGCCATCGCCTTGCCGTGACAGCTTCGCGAGGTTCACCGTGACCACGAGCGACGAGCGGTTCGCTACCAACGGGCGGCCTGTGTCGTCCAGAATCTGCCCGCGGACCGGTGGTACCACGACGGTCCTGACCTGCTCTTGGTTGGCCAGGCTGACGTTGCCGCGGCCGGTCGTGACCTGCACGTACCAGAGCCGGGCGGCGAGCACGATCAGCAGGGCGACGCAGAGGCCGGACGCGGTCGCCAGGCGCCACCTGGTCGCCCGGCTCACGGCCGGCCTCCCGGGCGGAGAACCCCGACTACTCCGAGCGCTGCGAAGTCAGCGAACGGCCGCACCTGGGCCATCTCGGCCGATCCCGCACCGGTCTCAACCCTGGTGACAACGCCGACTGGAACGCCGCGAACGTACGGTCTGTCGCCGACCGAGGCGAAGGTGACCAGACGCTGGCCGGGAACGACGGAGTTGCTCGCGCCGACCACGTGCAGCCTGCAGCAGATCCGGGCCGCCGCCGCTACCTCCAGTGCCTGTTACCCAGCCCATCTGGCCGCTGCCGGCAACGCGAACGCCCACCACGGCCGTTCTGGCGGTTGCCAGCTGGACAATGCAGGTCCATCGGCTGACGCTGGTGACCCGGCCCACGAGTCCTGATGAGTTGAGCACCGTGGTATCCGGCCTGACGCCCGCGAGCCTGCCGACGTCGAGGGTGATGGTCTGGGACGATCCGTGGCCGGCCGCGATGACGTCGGCGCCGATGATGCTATGACCGCTGCGGCCGGGAAGCTGCAGCAACGTGGCTAGCCTGGCCTGATCCCGTCGGCTCAGCTGCCCGCTGCTCAGCTCGGCACGGAGTTTGATCAGCTCGGCCTGCAGCGCGCTCGCGCTCAGGCTCGATCCGGCTGAGGTGGATCCGCGCTGCAAGAGACCTGCCATCGGGCTGGTCACGGACTGGACCGCGCGTGCTGCCGTCCCGAACACCGCGCCGCTTGTCGTCCGCAGCTGCGCTGACCCGCGCAGGTAGTCGGCGGCGAGCAGCGCCAGCGCGAGCGTGAGCAGCGCGGCCAGGATCACGCGTGTCCGCCGGGTGTCGCGCACGAGCACACTCCTATCCCGCCGCGCGGCAGATGCGCGGTCTGGTCAGCCTCTGGCCTCGGACGGCAGGAGCTGGCTGAACGTCTCGAAGTTCTCGACACATTTGCCAGTGCCCAGCGCGACCGACGTCAGAGGTTCGTCCGCAAGGTAGACGGGCAGGCCGGTTTCCTCGCGCAACCGGTCATCCATGCCGCGCAACAGGGCGCCGCCTCCTGCCAGCGCGATTCCGTGGTCGATGACGTCCCAGGCCAGGTCGACCGGGCATCTGCCCAGCGTGGCCAGTACCGTGCCGACGATGATGCTGAGCGGCTCGTCGATGGCCTGGCGGACCTCGTCGGCCGATATCACGACGGTCCTCGGCATGCCGCCAACGAGGTCCCTGCCTCGCACCTCGGCTTGCGGCTCGTCTTGGCCGGGGAACGCGGAGCCCATCAGGATTTTGACCGACTCCGCAGTCTGCTCGCCGAGTAGCAGTGAGTGCTCCTTCTCGAGGAACGTCATGATGGCCCGGTCGAGTTCGTCGCCGCCCACGCCGATCGACTGCCCGACCACGACACCGCCGAGCGAGATCACCGCCACCTCGGTGGTGCCGCCGCCGATGTCAACGATCATGTGGCCCATAGGCTCGTTGACGGGCAGCCCGGCGCCGATCGCGGCAGCCAGCGGCTCCTGGATGATGCGGACCGCGCCAGCGCCCGCCTGGTGCGCGGCCTCCTTCACGGCGTTCTGCTCGGCGTCGGTCAAGCCGGTCGGCACGGCGATGATCATCCTCGGCTTGACCAGGTGGCTGCGATGGCGCACCTGATCCATGAAGTAGCGCAACATCCGCTCGGTGATGTCGAAGTCGGCGATGACACCGTTCTGGAGCGGGCGAACCACGAGAATGCTGGGCGGGGTCCTGCCGATCATCCGCTTGGCGTCACCGCCCACCGCCACGACTTGCCCGGTGCCGGAGTTCATGGCCACCACTGAGGGCTCATCGAGCACGATGCCACGACCGCGGACATATATCAGCGTGCTGGCGGTGCCGAGATCCACTGCCAGATCGCGGGCCAAGAAGGCCAGGGCGTTACTCATGTGAACGGCCGTCCGGAATGGTGCTGAGAGCTGTCTGGGCGTTTTGTTCCGTCTGATGCTTGCCTGTGCCGGCGGCCGCGCGCCCCCCGGCTACTGCGCCTAGGTCCTTTCATCGACCGAAGTCCCACGGGCTAAACAAGATCAGGTAAAGAACTTGGCACTCGCGCCGCCGGTCTTCGTGCTGGTTACCAAGCGCCTGCCGCAGATTTCACGGGCGGGCAGCAGCCCGGTTGATGCGCCTGGCCGCCTAGACTCGCCCGGGTGAGCCTAGAGATCGGAATCGTCGGGCTGCCCAACGTGGGCAAATCCACCTTGTTCAACGCGCTGACCAGGGCGGGCGCAGTTGCGTCGAACTATCCGTTCGCGACGATCGAGCCGAATGTCGGTGTGGTTGGCCTTCCTGACCCTCGGCTCGAGGCGCTCGCGAGCCTGTATGACTCGGCCAGGATCGTGCCGGCGACGGTTCGTTTTGTCGACATCGCGGGGCTGGTGCGGGGCGCGTCGCAAGGCCAGGGCCTCGGGAACCAATTTCTCGCCCACATCCGCGAGACCGACGCGATCTGCCAGGTCGTACGCGTCTTCACCGACCCTGACGTGAGTCACGTGGACGGCGACGTCTCCCCGGAGCGCGACATCGAGACGATCGCCACCGAGCTGATCCTGGCCGACCTGCAGACGCTGGAGAAGGCTGTGCCTCGGCTGGTCAAGGAGGCCAGGACCGCCAAGGATCCTAAGCGCACCGCTCTCGCCGATGCTTCCGTCACCGCGCAGCAGGTCCTCGATGGCGGGACCACCCTGTTCGCCGGCGCCGCCGCGGCCGGCATTGACCTGGCGAACCTGCGCGAGCTGTCGCTGCTGACGGCCAAGCCGTTCGTGTACGTGTTCAACGTCGATGACAACGAGCTCGCCGATGACGCGCTGAAGGACCGGCTGGCCAAGCTGGTCGCCCCCGCCGAGTCGGTGTTCCTCGACGCCAAGGACGAGGCCGAGCTGGCCGACCTGCCGCCGTCGGAAGCCGCCGAACTGCTCGCCGAGCTCGGTCTGGGCGAGCCGGGCCTGGACCAGCTGGCCAGAGCCGGGTTTGCGGCGCTCGGACTAGCCACGTTCCTGACGGCCGGGCCGAAGGAGGCCCGGGCGTGGATGATCAAGGCCGGCGCGACCGCGCCCGAGGCGGCCGGGGTGATCCACACCGACTTCCAGCGAGGGTTCATCAAGGCTGAGATCGTATCCTTCGAGGACCTGATGGCGGCCGGGTCGACCGCGGCGGCGCGGGCCGCTGGCAAGGCCAGGATCGAGGGCAAGGAATACGTCATGCAGGACGGCGACGTCGTCGATTTCCGCTTCAACGTGTAGCTGCCGGAACGCATGGCTGGTGGCCGTGACCTCGATTCCGACCGCCGCGCGTTGTGAGTACTTCGCGCGAGAGCGGGCCTGGTCCGCGGCTGTCGGCACGTTGTCAACTCTTGCCGTGGTGTGTGTGGATGGCATCGAGCACTACACGAACGAACCATGCCTCCCACTGGTCCGGTGACCATCCGCATTCGGCGAGCTTGAACCACATCGCGCGCGAGCCGAGGGCCCAGACTTCATCCACGAGAGCGTCGAGTGGCACGCATCCCCCGAGGACGAGACGGCATGCGTTGGCGAACTCGTCATGTCGACGCTGCTCCATTCGAGTCTGTGCCCGGGCTGCGTCGGGGGTGCTGACCGCAGCGTCGTCTAGAACCCGCTGGATGGCGGCGGACCGCTCGTAGGCACCTCGCAGCCATCGTGCTGCGGTCGCCGCTCGCTGGGCGAGCGTGCCCTCGCCCATCGCCCGGTAGTCAGCACGCTCACGGACGGGGATATCGGACAGTGAGGTGTCGATGCAGGCGATCAACAGGTCGACCTTGGTGTCGAAGTGGAGGTACACGGTCGGGCGAGCGAGACCTGCGGCTGCAGCAACCTGCGTCATCGTCGTCATGGTCCAGCCTTGCCGGAGGAAGAGCCCATGGGCAGCGGAGACGAGCCGGTCGCGGTTCTTACCGGCACGTTCGGCCCTGACTGACGATTCGTAACGACGGGGCATAGTATCCAGCCTAGTAACTTCACTGTACTCAGCGTACAGTGAAATGATGCGCATCGATACGGATCTCGGTTGGCTCGACGCCCAGGTCGTCCCCGGACCGGCCCAGGTGGCCGTCCTATGGCACAGCATGTTTACCGATTCGCGGAGCTGGGGGCGCGTGGTGGACGACCTTCGGCAGAAACGCACCTTGGTGCTGGTCGACGGGTGGTCCTTCGGGGCGAGCGCGGATCTGGACCGCGTAGTTGACAAGTTCAACGGCCGCTGCGTGCAGGCAGCCGTCGCGGTCGTCTCGCAGATTCAAAACGAGCTGACCGCGGGTCCTGTCGACTGGCTTGGCAGCGCGTGGGGTGGTCACGTGGGGTTGCAGCTGGCCGCCGTTCGACCGGAGCTGGTGCGCAGCCTGATCACGGTCAGCACGCCGGTCCAGGCAGCGAGTCCGTCGATGCGGCGGCAGGTGAGAATGCTGCTCCCCGTCTACCGCGCCATCGGGATGCGCGGGCCGGTACGCAAAGGGCTGCTCGACGCGATGCTCACCGATCTCACGCGTCGCACTGACCCAGAGGTTGTCGAGGCGCTTGTTGCCCCCATGTCCCGAGCCAACCGCAGGGCCATCGCGCGTACCGTCTCTTCCGGTGTGCTCACTAGGACGGACCTGGCCTGGGCCGCCGCCCGCGTTGAGTGCCCCACCCTGATGATTGCCACCGACGACCGGGGTGAGTGGAGTCCCTCTGCGTGCGCCGAGACCACGGCCGCGATGAAGGATGCCCGCTCAGCGGTCCTCACTGGATCGCGCGCCCTCCCCTCGCTCGAATGTCCCACCGAACTCGCTGCCCTCGTTGCTGACTTCTGGGCCGGGCACGCAGCCCTCGAGTGCGCCCCCCGGCCGTCGCATAAGAACTTGGAAGAATCGGCATGACAGCTGCCGTTAGCAGCAATGGATAGCGAGGGGCTGCTCTGCTGTGCCATCGAAGTAGGTGCCGACCGCCCACAGATTGCTGGCGGATCTGGCTGAGACGCCGAGCAGCTGGTCGGCCGTGCCGCAATTCGGGCTTTCGTGGAGCCACCCTGGTCAGGGCTCGCTATGTGCGTCCACCGCCTGCCGTTCCATCGCAGAATCAGCGTCTGGTCGATACCGTTATCTGTCGCGATACCCACCGCCCACGCGTCGGACTTCGAGCTTGCTGCCACCGCGGTGATGTCATTGCTGGCGCCCGGGTTAGGGCTGGCAACCTGCTTCCACGCGGTTCCGTTCCAGTGCAGGATCAGGCTCGCGTCGCCTGTTGACCTGAAAGCGCGGCCAACTGCCCACGCATTGCCCGACGATGTCGCAGTCACGGCGGACAAGGTCGCGTCGCCGCCCGGGGTGGGACTCGCGATCTGCTTCCATGCGTTTCCGTTCCAGTGCAGGATGAGGGTCTTATCGCCCGTGCCGGCGAGGTACGAGCCCACCGCCCAGGCGTCCTTCGATGAGACAGCGCGAACTCCGTCGAGGTCGCTGCCCGAGCTGCCGCCAGGGTCCGGACTTTGTACCTGCTGCCACGTCTTGCCGTTCCAGTGCACGATCAGGGTCTGATCGCCGTTCCCATCGCTGAAGCTGCCCACCGCCCAGATGTCGGTGGGCGAGATGCCGCGCACGCTGCGGAGAAGGTCGACAATGCCGGTGCCTGGGTTGGGGCTGGGCATGACGGCCCAGGCGGATCCGTTCCAGTGTTCGATCAGCGTGCTGACCGTCCCGGTGCCGGATTGGTAACCCACTGCCCACGCGTTGCATGGCGCCAGCACCGTGACGCCTAGCAGGACGTTGGCTCGAGTGCCGGGACCAGGTGGCGGCCCGCCTGTCCAGTTCCGGCACGTCGATGCCGACACAGCGGCCGACGCCGCAGCGGTGAACGCGCCAGTTAGTGCGAGCGCGGAGGCGACCGCACAGGCGAGACCGGCTCGCCGTCGTGATCCCACCATGGCATGCTCCATCTCGGATAGTCGGTGTATCAGCAGCAGTGCAGGGCGAGCGCTTCGCTACCGGTGTTGCCGATGAAGAAGCCGACCGCCCACGCGTTGCCCGCAGAAGTGGCGGCAACGCTGAAAAGCTCCGCATCGGCCAGGCCCGGGGTCGGACTCGGCTCGTGCTGCCACCTTCGGCCGTTCCAGAACAGGACGAGGGTGTTCTGCCCGGCCGCGGTGGCGTACGTCCCGACCGCCCATGCGTTGCTGGCGGAAGTGGCGGCCACGCCTAGAAGCTCGTTGTGTTGTCCCGGCCCGCTCCCACCCGGGTCCGGGCTGAACACTCGCGCCCACTTCCTGCCGTTCCAGTGCAGGACCAGGGTCTGGCTCGCCGGGCCGCTGTCGAAGCGGCCGACCGCCCACACATCTCTGGCTGAGGCGCCATCGACGCTGGCCAGGTCGTTGCTGAGGCCGGGATCGGGGGTTGCCAGCTGCTTCCAGGCACGGCCATTCCAGTGCAGGACGAGCGCCCGGTCATGGCCGCCGCGCGAGAAATCTCCGACCGCCCACGCTTCACCGCCGGACATGACTGAGGCGCCGGTCAGGCCACCTCCCGTCCCCGGAGTGGGGCTCGGCGTTTGCTTCCATGCCGAGCCGTTCCAGCGAAGGATGAGGGTTCTGCTTCCCTTGGCCGTGATGTAGTCACCGACCGCCCAGGCATCGCGCGCGGATACCGCATCGATGGCGCTGAGAAAATTGGCGCTCCCGGGATCCGGGCTATGCACTGCCTTCCAGGCAGTGCCTTTCCAGCGCATAATGAGCGTCCGTATCTCCGAACCGTTGTTGTACTCACCCACGGCCCAGATGTCTGACGGCGAAACTGCGTGCACGGCTGTGAGCTCGGCGCCTGTGCTTCCTGGCACCGGGCTGGGCACCACCTGCCAGCCGGAGCCGTTCCAGTGCTCGATGAGGGTCTGGCTCGACGCCCCGTCTGACGTGAAGCCGACAGCCCATGCATTGCACGGCGACAGTGCGGCCACGCCGTTGAGCGTGTTCCTGTGCGTTGAAGGGTTCGGCGGTTGCACGCCTGACCAGCTCACGCATGCGGCGGCAGAGGCTGCACTCGCCGCGAACGCAGGCAGCGCCCCGGCGGCTACGACCGTCGAGACGGCGAGGGTCCTGAGAGCGCGTCCAGCATGACCAGCGAGAAAACGTCTGGAATGGCGATGTCTCATGCGCCGGATGCTAGGCCGGGCGGTTCTTGTCGCTCAATAGCGGAAACCCTGGGACTTTACCCTCCCGGTTGCCGCGGTTGCCGCGCCAGTGGGCCACGGCGGCCCGGCCCGAATTGAACACTTATGGCACAGCGGGTGTTTTCTTTGAACCCCGCTGGGCCGTTGGTGTTCCAAAAGGGCGCCTCCGATCCGGCAATTTCGCGCCAACCAGGCCGCCGCGCGGCTCAGCCGGTCACGGCGAGCAGATAACTGGCGAGCGCGGCGGGCTGGGATAGGGCGTTCAGGTGCCCGCCTGGCACGATGTCCGCATCGATGCCAAGCCGGTCCCTTGCGACGGCCCGCTGGAAGCCGGCCGGGAAGAACCTGTCATCCGCGCCCGTCGCGACCCTAATTGGCACCTGCGGCCACGCGCCGAAGTCACAGGCCGACGCGAAGACTGCATCGGACTCCGCCCGCTGGTACTTCTCGCCAGCAGCCGCGATGTCTGGCGGCACGTCGTGCAGGAAATATGTTTCCAGGTCGAACTCGCTCGAGTAGCCGTCGCGGTCAGCCGCGGCGCGGCTGGCCTCCTCCCATCCTGTGGCGTCCCACCACTCGCCAGGGGTCTCGCCTGGCCGGGGGATCATGGCGTTGACGAACACGATCGCCAGGACGTCGGACTTCTGGGCGGCCATGGGCGCGGTGAACCCGCCGAGCGACTGGCCGACCAGGACCACATTGCCGTAGCCATCGGCGGCGCTGGTCACCAGCCTGGCGTACTCGGCGAGCCCGGCATCGGGATCGTCGGCTGGCAGGTCAACGGCGATCGCCCGGTGGCCCGCGGCTCGGAGCTGCGGCTCCACGCGATGCCAGTACCAGGCGGTACCGCCCGCGCCGGGGATGAGGACAAATGTGCGCTGGATATCATCGCGAGTTGCAGTCATGGTCCTAATTTAGGACTACACGATCCTGAAATGCAACCCAGCTGCGCTAGACTTCGGTTCGTGAGTCGGTCCAGGCAGTACGACGACCCCTGCGGAATCGCCAGGGCGCTCGATGTCATCGGCGACCGGTGGGCGCTGCTTGTCGTGCGCGAGCTGATCTTGGGGCCGAAGCGGTTCGCCCAGCTCCGCACCGGGCTTCGCGCCAGCCCGAACGTGCTGTCGCAGCGACTGCGGGACCTGGAAGCGGCGGGTGTCGTCCGCCGCGGAATGCTGGGACCGCCCGCCAGCGTAGCCGTCTACGAGCTGACCGACCGGGGCCATGCACTGGAACCTGTGCTGCTCGAGCTCGGTCGCTGGGGCAGCCAGGAGCCCATGAGGACGTCGCGCGAACTGACCACCGACGCCTTCCTTGTCGCACTCAAGACCGCCTTCGATCCGTCCGCGACGGAGGGCCAGCACGCCCGTTATGAGCTGGACATCGACGGCGAGACGTTCACGGTGATCGCTTCGGACGGCTCGCTCGACATTAACCGGGGCAGTTTCGGGCATCCGGCCGTCTGCTTGCGCGGCGACGTCGCGACGATGCGCGCGATCGCGTTCGGCCGCGAGCCGATCGCTGATGCCGAGCTAGCAGGCCGCCTGACCGTGACTGGCGATCGCGGCCTGGCCGAGCGGTTCACGAGAATGTTCCCGGTCCGGCGCGCTCAGCCGGGTGTGAAAATATAGGTCGCCGGAGTGCAGCTAACGCCGAGCGACGACCAGGAACTCACCGTCCCCGGCGTGGATCGGCTCGCGGTTCCAGCCGCCGTAGATCTCCTCGATCGTGAAGCCGGCCGAGGCGAGGGACGAGCGCAGCTCGGATTCGGTGCGGAAGCGCAGATCCCCGGTGCTCGCCAGAGTCTGGCCATCGGAGAACGAATACCGGATCGTGAAGCTCACCACGTGGTCTGTGACGGCGTCGACGTCGATGGTGGCCGTGACGTTGCGGCCGTCGGGAAGCGAGACCTGGCGACGCGAGTCGGCAGGATTCCACTGTTTCCAGCCGCGCGCTCGTGGGTCGCGGCTGTCGAAGGTCAGCCGGCCGCCGGGAACCAGGGCGCGCTTGAGGTCAGCGAGAGCCTGAGCCCACTGCTCGTCGGTGACGAAGAACTGGGCGACATGGCTGGTCATGACCGCGACGTCGAACGCTGCGTCAGGCAGGTCACATGATGAGCCCTCGATCCACGTGACCCGCTCGGCGCCGGGCTTGACCCTGGCAGCTTCGAGCGATGCCCTGGCTCGATCGACGCCCGTGACCTCGTGACCGGCTGCGGCCATCGCGAGCGCGAGCCGTCCTGTCCCGCAGCCCAGATCGAGCACGCGCGCGGCCGGACTAGCATCGACGACCGACATGAAGAATTCGTCGTCCCTGGACCATCCGAACAACGCGTCGTAGACCTGAACAAGCACAGGATGGTTGAACTCGGCGTGCCGCATGCGCCGGACGCTAGCAACGGGCTATCGCGGCGTCGAACGATTTCCGCCCGCAGACTCGCCGTTGGCCGGCCCGGAGCCGGCGGTCTCGACCAGCCGGCCCGCCAGGTAGCGGCGCTCGGCCTCGTTGACCGCCAGGTCCAGTGCGATGCGGTAGCTCTCGGCCGCCTCAGCGCTCCGGCCGAGGCGCCTGAGCAGGTCGGCGCGTGTCGCGGGCAGCAAGTAGTAGCCGTCAAGTCCGCCCGCGGCAGCAAGCGCGTCCACCTGCTCCAGGCCGGCCGCAGGGCCGTGCGCCATGCCGATCGCGACTGCCCAGTTGAGTCTCACCACGTCGGACGGGATCAGCTCGGCCAGCAGGTCGTACAGGTCGGCAATAAGCGTCCAGTTGGTGTCGGCGGCCGTCGCTGGCGGTCGCGTGGCACTGCGCGATCGCCGCCTGGACCAGGTAAGGCCCGCGCTGCTCACGCCTGGCTGCCGCCTCTAGCAGCCTGACGCCCTCGCCGATCTCGGCCTGATCCCAGAGCGAGCGATCCTGGTCCTCGAGCGTGACGACATCGCCGGCCTGGTCCACCCGGCTGGCCCGCCTCGAGTGATGGAACAGCATCAGCGCCAGCAGCGCACTGGCCTCCGGCTCGTCGGGCATCAGCCTGGCGAGGGCGCGAGCCAGCCTGATCGCTTCGGCACAGAGGTCGTGGCGGACCAGGCTGGCGCCGGCCGTTGCGGTGTAGCCCTCGTTGAAGAGCAAATACAACACGCCAAGCACGCCGCTTGTCCGCTCGGGCAGCAGATGCGCGGGCGGCACGCGGTAGGGGATCCCCGCGTTGCGGATCTTCTGCTTGGCCCGGACGAGGCGCTTGGCCATGGTCGGCTCGGCGGTCAGGAAGGCACGGGCGATCTCTGCCGTCGTCAACCCGGCGAGGGTCCGCAGGGTCAGTGCGACCCTCGCCTCCAGCGGCAACGCGGGGTGGCAGCAGGTGAAGATGAGCCGGAGCCGATCGTCTGGGATGTCTTCTGTGGCCATGTCGGCTCCCGCTGGGTCCTGCGGCGGCGCCAGCAGCATCGCTTGCTGGAGCTTGGTGGTCTCGGACGCATGCCGGCGCAGCCGGTCGAGCGCCCGGTTACGCGCCACTGTGGTGAGCCAGGCTCCTGGCCGCCGCGGGATCCCGTCGCGCGGCCAGGCCTTGAGCGCCTGAGCGAACGCGTCCTGCGCGCACTCCTCGGCCAGGTCCCAGTCGCCGGTCATGCCGATCAGCGTGGCGACGACCTTGCCCCATTCGTCGGTGAACGCGTCGGCGATCGCCGCACGTACGTCCTGGTTCACTGCTGCCAGAACGGGCGAACCTCGATCAGCCCGAACCTGGCGACCGGGTGCTTGGCCGCCACGTCAAGCGCCTGATCGAGGTCCGCGCACTCGATGATGTCGAAACCGGCGATCTGCTCTTTGGTCTCGGCGAACGGGCCGTCGGCCAGCAGCACCTCCGCATTGCGTACGCGCACGGTCGTCGCGTCGCGTGAGGGTCTGAGCCTTTCGCCCATCAGGCGGACGCCGCTGCCAGTCCATCTCCTTGACCCACGCCTCGGTGGCGGCCGGTATTTCGGCGCGCTCCTGCGGGCTCAGCACGACCGTGTCGTCCGCGCAGATCAGCATCATGTACTTCATCGTCGCCTCCGGTGCTCATCGTCTCGCAGGGACGACGAACGCAGCCGCGCAGTATGGACATGGACCAGGCGGGATGTTATCAGGTTGCACCGGCCAGCTCGGTTGTCTCGCTCGCAGGCGGCGTGGCGTAAGCCTCGGCCACCGCTGCCTTGCTGAAGACCCGCCAGGTGGTGACCGAGACGATGACCGCGACGACGAAGGCGACCCAGTAGGGTGCGGTGATCCCGAACTGGGCCGCGAAGCCGCCGGCCAGCAGTGCACCCACGCAGTTGCCGCCAGCGGCGATGAACAGGTTCGTGCTGCCGACCCGGCCCAGCATCGGCAGGCGGGGTCAGCCGCTGCCGCAGCGAGCTGCTCACGATCATCCACAGCGCGCCATGGATGCCGAATGCGAACAGCGCGACGCAGATCAGCGGGATGTTGCGGGACGCGGCGAGGGCGAGATGCAGTCCGGCCTCGATCAGCAGGCCGACCCTGATGGTCCAGGTCGCGGTGACCCAAGCGATCAGCCGGTCGCCGATGACCGAACCGACGATCCCGCCCACGGCGATGAAGGTGAAGAGCAGGCCGTAGCCGACCGAGCCAAGGTGCAGGCGGTCCCTGGCCAGCAGCACCAAGACGGCGAGCGCTCCGGTCAGCGTCACGTTCAGCAGGCCGATGAGCACGGCCATCGTCCTGAGCAGCCGCTGGCGGATCAGGAACCTGAAGCCCTCAGCCGCGTCGGCCCAGACGGACCGGATCACGCGCGTGCGGGCATCGGTGTCCGCACTGCGCTCCGGCCGGTACCTTGCCGGCGATCCAGGCGATCAGCAGCGCGCTCGCCGCGTACGTCCCTGCGTTCGCCAGGAACGGAAGGCCGGCCGTGACGCCGAACAGGAACCCGCCGAGCGGGCCGGCCAGCATCTGCTGCGCCACGGTGTCGCCGCCGACAAGCCAGCCGTTGGCGCGCTCGAGCCTGGCGGTCGCCACGACCGACGGGATCATGGCCTGGCTCGCCGAGCGGAAGATGATCTCGCCGGTATTGACGATGAACAGCACCACATAGAGCAGCACGATGCTCGCCCAGCCGGTCAGGATCGCCACGGCAAGCACGCCCATCGCCACGACCCTGATCCAGTCGACGACGATCATCAGCCGCCGCCGGTCGACCCGGTCGACCAGCACACCACCGGGCAGGGCGAACAGCAGCCAAGGCAGCCAGGCGACGCCGAACGCGGCCGAGATGATGAGCGGGCTGCTGGTTCGCGATGCAACGAACAAGGGCGTGGCGATCGTGGCCAGGCCGCTGCCGAGTGCAGAGATCGTGCTGGCGGCCCACAGCTTGGCGAACCGCCGGCCCAGCCCTGCGACCTCGTCCCTTCCTGACATCGCGAGCGAACGTACCATGCAAGGAAACGTGCCTGTTCAGGGCACGTGACACTGTTACGGTCTTGTCGTGCATTCCTCACATAGGTCGACACGGCAGCGGCTCAGGAGGCAGTTCCAGGTCGCCGTGGGCGCCTTGGCTGTGGTCCTGCTGGCGGGGGCCGTCCTGATCGTCAGGAACCTGATCGGCCCAGATAACGCAGGGACGCAGGCGGACGCAGGAGGATCGTCGCATCCGTCGGTCATCACGCACAGCAGCCCGACCGGCAAGGCCGCCAAGGGCTCGCCGCTCTCGCCGTCCTGGCGGGGCAGCGGTCAAGCCGGTCACTCTGGCCTTCGGCGGCGATGTGCATTTCGAGGGCCCGCTCGCGGTCCGGCTCGCCGACGACCCGCGGACCGCGCTCGACGGCGACATCGCGACGCTGTTGTCGGGAGCCGACATCTCGATGACGAACTTCGAGTCGGCGCTGATCTGACGGGGCGTGCACCGACGCGCAGCCCAAGCAGTTCGTCTTCCACGCGCCGCCGTCCGCGCTCACCGCGTTCAAGGCCGCGCACGTCACTCTCGTCACGGAGGCCAACAACCACGGCGAGGACTGCGGCCGTCCCGGGCTCGCGCAGTCCCTGGCCATCGCGAAGGCCGCGCACTACCCGATCGTGGGCATCGGCGCCAACGCGGCGCAGGCATTCACGCCGTACCGGACCATCGTCCATGGCCAGCGGATCGCGATCTTCGGAGCGACCGAGGTGCTCGACACGAACCTCATCACCTCCTGGACCGCGACCGCCACGCAAGCGGGTCTGGCGTCGGCCTACCAGGAGGGCGAACTGGTCACCGCCGTGCAGGCGGCGCGAAAGGACAGCGACACGGTGGTCGTGTTCCTGCACTGGGGAACAGAAACGCAGGAGTGCCCGAACTCGGTCCAGGTGCCGCTGGCCAAGGCGCTGGTGAAGGCGGGCGCGGACATCGTTGTCGGCAGCCACGCGCATGTGGAACTCGGGGCCGGCTACCTGGGGACAGCGCTGGTCGACTACGGCCTCGGGAACCTGGCCTTCTACGACACCGCGCCGCCAGAGATCTACAGCGGAGCGCTGCATGTCACGGTCACCGGCCGCCACGTCGACAGGTTCAGCTGGCGACCGGCTCAGATCTCCGGCGGCCTGCCGGTCCCGCTGACCGGTTCGGCCGCTACGGCGGCGGTGCAACGATGGGACGGCTTGCGCGGCTGCACAGGCCTCGGCGCGACGCCCGGTAGCAGCCTGGCGACGACGCAGAGCGAGACGCAGCCATTCGCCGGCCCGTCCATCTCGCCTCAGGCTGGCTGAGGCCCGTGTCAGTCCGACGGTCAGTCACGCCTCAGTCGGCCCAGGCATCGAGCCGTCTGCCGCCGCGAACGCACTGCGCGGTCGCTCCTTAGAATCTGCACTCATGAGCCCAGAAGCGCCTGTCGCCAAGCGGATCCCTGTCGAGCGCACATATCACGGCGACACGGTCGTCGATGAGTACACCTGGCTTGCCGACAAAGACAACCCTGACACCGTCGCGTTGCTCGAGGCCCAGAACGCCTACACCGAAGCGATGACGGCAGGCCAGACCGGGCTGCGGGATGAGATCTTCGGCGAGATCAAGGGCAGGACCAAGGAGACCGACCTATCCGTGCCGACCCGCAGGCGCGGCTGGTGGTATTACTCCAGGACCGTCGAGGGCCAGCAGTACGCCGTGCATTGCCGCCGCGCGGTCCGCGGGGAGGACGAGCGGCCGCCGATGACCGAGGACGGCTCGCCGCTCGACGGCGAGGAGATCCTGCTCGACGGCAACGAGCTTGCCGGGGCCCAGCCGTATTTCGCGCTGGGAGCCTTCAGCGTGAGCCCAGACGGCACCAAGCTCGCGTACTCGACCGACTACGCGGGCGACGAGCGGTACACGATGCGCTTCAAGGATCTCGCCACCGGCGAGATAGCGGCCGACGAAATCCCTGGCACCTACTACGGCTCTGCCTGGTCGCGCGACGGCTCCGTGCTGTTCTACGTGACGGTCGACGACGCCTGGCGGCCGTACCGTATCTGGCGGCACACGCTCGGGACTCCGGTCGAGCAGGATGTGATCGTCTTCGAGGAAACCGACGAGCGGTTCTTCGCCGGCGTCTGGCTGACTCGCAGCGAGCGCTTCGTCGTGATCTCCACCTCATCGAAGCTGACCAGCGAGGAGTGGCTGCTCGATGCCAGCGATCCCGCGGCGGAGCCGAGGGTTGTTGCGCCCAGGCGCCAGGGCGTGGAGTACAGCATCGACCACCAGGCGGGTCCCGCCGGAGCCGACCGCCTGCTGATCCTGCACAACGACGGAGCAGAGAACTTCGAGATCGCCACCGCGACGCTCGATGATCCGGCCGCGTGGACGCCGCTCGTGCCGCACCGGCCGGACACCCGCCTGATGGACATCAGCGCCTTCCGCGATCACCTGATCGTTTACTACCGCCGAGACGGCTTGTCCGGCCTGCGGGTGCTGCGAGCCGACGGCTCGGAGTACGAGGTCGCCTTCGGTGAGCCGGTTTACGCGGTGACGCCTGGCGCGAACCCTGAGTATGACTCGCGGCTGTTCCGGCTCGGCTTCGTGTCGCTGGTGACGCCGGACTCGGTCTATGACCTCGACACGGTCACAGGAGATCTCAGCCTGCTGCGTCGGCGCCCCGTGCTCGAACTGCCCGGCCGCGGCGCCTACCGGACGGAGGACTACGAGCAGCACAGGGAGTGGGCGACCGCACCCGACGGCGTCAAGATCCCGATCTCCATCGTCCGCAGGAAGGACGCGCCCCGAGACGGCTCAGCGCCGTTCCTGCTCTATGGCTACGGCAGTTACGAACACTCGACCGACCCGTCGTTCTCCATCCCGCGGCTGTCCTTGCTCGATAGGGGCTTCGGATATGCGATCGCCCACATCCGCGGTGGCGGCGAGATGGGCAGGCGCTGGTACGACGAAGGCAAGTTGCTCAACAAGATCAACACCTTCACCGACTTCGTGGCCTGCGCCAGGCACCTCGCGTCCGGTGGCTGGACTAGCCGCGGACGCCCTGGTCGCGCGCGGCGGCTCGGCTGGCGGGCTGCTCGTCGGGGCCGCGGTCAACCTGGCTCCTGACGCGTTCGGCGCGGTCGCCGCGCAGGTCCCCTTCGTCGATGCGCTGACCACGATCCTCGATCCCGTCGCTCCCGCTCACCGTGACCGAGTGGGAGGAGTGGGGCGATCCGCTGCACGACCCTGCCGTCTACGCGTACATGAAGTCATACAGCCCCTATGAGAACATCGCGCCGGACGCCGTCTACCCGCCGATCCTGGCGATCACGAGCCTGAACGACACGAGGGTGCTCTACACCGAGCCGGCGAAATGGATCGCGAAACTGCAGGCGACGGCGAAGGGAGGGCCGTTCCTGCTCAAGACGGAGATGATCGCCGGGCACGGCGGTCGCAGCGGCCGCTATGACGCGTGGCGGGAGGAGGCCATGGTGCTGGCGTGGATCGTGACCACGGCGGCTAAGAACGGAGCCGCTGGCGGCTGATTCGCTGCCGCCTAGCCGGTGAAACGCTCGCCGCCGTCACACCGCCCTGTCACACTGCCCTGTCACACAGCCCTGTCGCACTGCCCTGTCACACCAATCGTCACAGCCTGCGTGCACCGTTATGCGCTGCGGGTTCCGGGCCCTGCGAGGCGCCGGTGCCGCTCATCTGTGGACAAGGCTGGGAAAGGCAGGTGCCCATGTGCCCGCACGGCGGCGACTGCCCCGCGACCGGACCAAAACGGCTAAGCGCTCTCGGGTCGGATAAAAGTCTCATTCCGCCGCATCTGTGCAGGTCAATCGCAGTCAATCGGGGAATCGGCGGCGCCGGATTAGATCTGGGCCGTCGAATTAATTCGCAGGTCATCGGCGCGTCGGACGCCGCAAAGCCAGCTGAGGCGGGGCGTATTGACGCAGAATGGTGCCCGACACGAGCAATGGTGCGCCGCAGCTCTTGGCCGGGTAGGCGCAGAAGAGCGGGCGGAGGGGTGATGGCTACGGGCCACCAGGTGGTGGCCGGAGCTCCGGCGTCGGCCGAAGACGCGGCAGCCGGGCCGCCGGTGACAGCCGAGCACGCGACACGGCCGGGCGCGCCGCATGGCGCCTTGGCCGACGGGCGGCGGCCCAGGCCGGGCCGGGACGGCGACGGTACGCCGCGCCCAGGCTGCGTCGGGCAGGATCAGGCTGGCGGTGGGGGCCGCTGGCTGGTCTGGGTGTTCCGGGTCGTGCTGTGGACGGTGCTGCTCCTGATCGGGTTACCGGGGCGTTGCGGCGATCGTGATGGGGTACCCGGGACCAGGCGTAACATCGGCGGCGCGCGGCGGCTGGTGGCGGGCAGGCCGGTCAGTTCCCCGCCGCCCTCGCGCAGGCTTACGCACTTGAGTTCGGGCAGGTCTACCTCAGTTTCAGCCCGGCCAAGGCAACGCAGCGGGCTCGCAGCCTGGCCGCATTCTTGCCCAAGGGAAGCGACCCGATGTTCGGCTGGAACGGCGCTGCCGCGCGAACGCTGCAGTCCGAGCAGGTCGCGGGGATCAGGGTCGTGGGCTCCCACCGCGCTGTCGTCACGCTGCTGGCCAGGGTGAACGGCCGTCTCATCGAGCTCGGCGTGCCCATCTACGCCAAAGGCAGCGGCATGGTCGTGTCCGGGTACCCGGCGCTGCTGCCCGCCCCGGCACGCGTATCCCGCGCCGCGCGAGGCGCGCGCCCGCCCCGACCCGGTGGCCAGGCACTCGCTCAGCCTGCTGCTCCCGGCGTTCTTCCGCGCCTATGCCAGCGGCGATGCGGCCAGGCTCGGCGCGTTCACCGCAGGCCGCACGCCGTTTCCCGGCCTTGGTGGCGCCGTCAGGTTCGCCGGCATCAGCCGCCTCCTCGTTCCGGCCGCCGCCGGAACCATCAGGCACCTGACCGTGACGGTCGTGTGGCAGGTCGGCGCGCGCGCGCACCGACCTGGCCAGCCCGGCCGCGTCGCCCGCGCAGCTCAGCACGAGCTACGCGATGACAGTCGTCCGGCACGGCGCCAGCTGGCTGGTCCGGTCGATCACCGCATCGGCCATCCAGCCCTGGCCGACGCCATGAGCCCGCCAACGACCGGCGTGCAACCCCCGTTCCCCATACCCGGAGTGATGATGTCAACGCACCTACTCGCCGCGGCGCCGCCCGTGGCGCTCAGCAGTTCGGGGCTCGTGACGTACCTGCAGACGCTCTTCGGGCCGTTGTTCCTCGGGATCGTCGGGATCGTCGCGATCTTCTTCCTCTTCACCAGGGAGATCTTGCGCTTCGTCCAGTTCTTCGTGCTCGCCGTGGCGATCGCAGTGATCTTCTACGTCCCCGGCATCGTGCGCTCACTGGCCATGGGCATCGCGCACGCACTCGGCGTCCACTGACCACCACCGACAACAGGAGCACCCCAGCGCTTGCCACGGCAGGCGGAAGGAGACCAGCAGGTGGATTTGCCCACCTACACGAGCATCTGGCGAATCGAGAAGCGGCTGTACAAGCTGTACGACTTCAGGCTGCCCATGCCGCTGCCGATCGGTCAGGTCGCGGTGTTCGCGGCCATCGCGGTGCCGTACGTGGTGCTTCTCACCGTGCTCAGTCTCCCGTTCAACCACACTCTGATCTGGCTCTACATACTTCCTCCCGGCCTCGCGACGTGGCTGGTGACAAGGCCCGTGCTCGAGAGCAAGCGGCTCCCCGAGCTGGTCAAGTCCCAGCTGCGCTACCTGGCCGAGCCGAGGATCCTGTGCCGGATGGCTCCGCTGGCCGAACGGGACGTAGTCCTCGTAACCGGCCGCGTCTGGCGGCCGCGAGCTGCCCGGCGCAGCGCCAGCGTCCCCGCTGAACCCGAACCACCGCCATGCCGCTGGACAACTGAGTTCGCCGCTGCGCCAGCCAGCGCGCGCGCTAGCCTCCGGCGGGGAACGCTGCCGCCAGGTCGCGCGCACGTTCGGGTCCCAGCCGTTGCCGACGGCCAGGTCAACCGCGCCGAGTTCCGGCTGGTCGCGTCGGGCCGTC
Organism: uncultured Actinomycetota bacterium; assembly: GCA_963809195.1. Lineage (GTDB taxonomy): Bacteria > Actinomycetota > Actinomycetes > Streptosporangiales > Streptosporangiaceae > Chersky-822. The sequence goes on from CAWEIQ010000001.1 coordinate 419,199, forward strand.
CGCAGGTGCCCGCCCGGGCAGCTGCGCCTGCGCAGACCGCGGGGCGTCAGCGCGTGATGTCGGCCAGAGGCGGGCACGCCGACGCCCGCCGAGACGCTGGTGCGCGCGGAAACGCCGCAAGCTGACGGATGCAGGAGGCGCATCCGCGGGGTGTGAGCCGGGCACGCTGGCCGGCGCGCCGCGCAGCCGGTTGTCACCGTGGTCGGCGGGGCGGCCCGGACGACCCCGCCTTCGGTCGAACGCGCGCTCGCAGGACCGTCGGCGCGCCGTGGCGATCTGCGGGCGGGGCGGGTGTCCGTCGTTCCTGGCGGGCACCGCCCCGGCAAGCCCGATCTGCTCCAGCGCGACCGGGCGCGGGCGCAATTGCCGATCGGCATCAAGCCCAGAGTCGTCGTGCTCGGCTGCACGGTCGGCGCCGGCCAGACCATGACTACGCTGCTGACCGGCGAGGTGCTCGCCAGCCTGCGCTCCGACCAGGTCGCCGTCATGGACCTCAACCCCGGGCCAGGCTCGCTGACCAGGCGGGCAGAGGGCGCCCCGCGCCCAGCCAGGCCGCGCTGACCGGGCGTTCCAGGCTCATCGTCATCGGCCCGCGCGGGGAAGCGCGGGCCAGCCGGAGCCGGCGACAATCCTGGCGCTGACGGCGGCCAGCGCGACCCCGCCATCGACGCCATCACCTTCGAAGCCGCGACCGACCGGTACGACCTCGTGATCGCAGACCCCGCGAGCGTCGCGGTGCCGAAGTTGCTCACCGTCGCCGACCAGCTCATTCTGGTGGCGCCCGCCAGCGCGGCCGCTCCTGGTGCGATCGCCATGACCTTCGAATGGCTTGAGGCGCACGGCCAGTCCGTGCTGGCCAGCGGCTCGATCATGGTGCTGAACGGCGTCAGCCGCCGCAGCATGGCCTCCGTCGAACAGGCAGAACGGGTCTGTGCCGGCCGATGCCGCGCCATCGTCAAGATCCCCTGGGACGATCAGCTCCAGGGCCAGCTCGCGAAGCGGGTCCTGCCGCGCCGGCCCGAGCGCACAGCTTCGTCAGCACTGGACCGGCGTCCTCCGCCCTGCTACGGCGGGCGCGTATACGGCGCTGGCTGGTGTCCTCGTCGCCAGCATGAGCCAGGAATACGACAGGCGACGACGAGCCGGCGCACGCCGGGCAGGTGCCACGATGAACGCCAGCACCGCGAAACGGAGCAGGCTCTCGGTCCGGTATTTCGACGACAAGATCTTGCTGACTGAGACGCATGCGTGGGCGTATTTCCGGGTGCCGACGATCTCGTATGAGTTCATGACAGGGCAGCAGCGCGAAACCCTGGCGACCAACCTGACCGTCGCGCTGGCCGGCATCCGGATGGCCGACGCCGAGGTGCATGTGCGAATCGCGCACCGCAGCTATCCGGCGGCTGAGTGGGCGACGGGCCTGCATGCGACGTCCGACGGAGGGCCCGGCTGGGTGCCTTACCTGGACGAGATGTACCGCCAGGTCTGGGCGAAGGACTTCTGGACAAAGGAGGTCTACCTCGGCGTCCGGCTGGGCCAGCGCGGCGTCCGCGCCCAGCTCACGGGCGGCGTGTTCGCTCAGTTCGGCCGCGCATACAAGGCCAGCGAGCAGCTGCTCGGACTCGAGGACGAGGCAGTCGTCCACGGCGAGATTGCCAAATGGACCGAGCACGCCGACCGGCTCGGCAGGACGCTCGCGGCGAGTTCGCTGGCCGCCAGGCACGCCACAGCCGACGAGGTCGCCTGGCTGCTGCGGCACGCGATCACCGGCTGTCTTGGCGATCCGCCGCCATCGGCAGCGCGCCGGCGCCGATGGGGTGTCGGCGAGATCGAGTCACTCGTCGAAGGCGAGATTCACAACGGGCGCACTGTTCTGAAAATGGTGCATCCAGAAGGGGACTCCTACACCGCGTTCCTGTCGTTCTCCAGGTTCCCCGACGTCATGTACTTCCCCGACGGGGAGCCGTGGCTGCACTACGCCGACTCGCTGCCATTCCCGGTCGAGGCGAGCCTGCGGATGAAGCTGATTCCGCCCGCGAAGGCCAGCAAGGATGTCAGCCGGCGGCTTGCCCACGCCAGGGACATGGACGCCCACATCCGCGAGGCCGGCGCCGACATGCCGCTCGCGCTTGCCGAGCAGATCGAGGCCGCCAGGCTGCTCGAGCACGGGATCACGAAAGAACGGCTGCCGTTCGTCTACGGCTGGCACCGCCTCGCGGTGACGGCCCCCACCAGGGAGCTGTGCGTCCGCCGGGCCGAGGCGGTGATTGAGCACTACCGCGACATCGGCATCGACGTCGTGAACTCGACGGGCGACCAGTTCTCGCTGCTGAACGAGGTGCTGCCTGGCGACAAGGTGCGGCTCACGTCCTACCTGCAGCGCCAGCCGCTGTACACGATCGCGGGCGGGATGCCGACGGCGACCGTCGACCTCGGCGACCGGATCGCCGACGAGGCCGGGCTGGATCGGCCCGTACATCGGCGAAACCATCGGCAGGGCGCGCTCGGTTGTGCATTTCGATCCGCTGGTCGCGGCCGCCCGGAACCGGCCCACGGCGGTCGCGGTCACCGGAGAGCCCGGCGGTGGCAAGACAACGCTCGCCTTGCTGCTGATCCTGCAGCTCGCGCTGCGCGGCGTGACGGTCGCTGTCATCGACCCCAAGGGCGACGCGGAGTCCCTTGTCAGGCTGCTAGCCCACCGAGGTCGCCGGGCCAGGGTGCTGCCGCTCGGCAGCGCGGCGGCCGGGTTGCTCGACCCGTTCTCGTTCGGCGACGACCTCGCCGAACGGCGGACCATGGCGGCCGAGACCCTGCGGCTTCTGCTGCCCGGCATGAGCGAGGAGCGCGAGAGCGCGATGATCCAGGCCGTCGGCGCGGTCGCGGCGATGGAGCGGCCGAGCCTCGGCCAGGTCGTCGAACATCTCGAGGCTGCCGATGATGCGGCGTCGAAGAACCTGGGCGCCGTGCTGCGGTCAATGTCGGAGATGCGGCTGGCCAAGCTGTGCTTCGCGCCGTCTGGCGGCGAGCGGATCGACGCGGAAGGGTGGACCACGGTCTTCACGCTGGCCGGGCTGACGTTGCCGGAGTCAGGGCTGAAGCGAGACGACTACTCCTACGAGCAGCGCCTCTCGGTGGCGCTGCTGTACCTGGTCTCCCAGTTCGCCAGGCGGCTGCTGAACGGGATGGACCGGCGGATCCCGAAGGCCATCGTGCTCGACGAGGCATGGGCAGTGACCTCGACGCCGCAGGGCGCCAAGCTGATTCCAGAGGTCTCCAGGATGGGCCGGTCCAGGAACACCGCGCTGGTCCTGGTCTCGCAGAACGCCGGTGACCTGCTCAACGAGCAGGTCACGAACTGTCTGTCAGCGGTCTTCGCGTTCCGCTCCACCGAGCGGGCCGAGGTCGCGAGCGTCATGTCGCTGCTCGGCGTCGACCCGTCCGAGGAGCATCAGGCCGTGCTGCGCAGCCTGGGCAACGGCGAATGCATCTTCAGGGACCTGGACGGGCGCGCCGGGCGGATCGTCGTGGACCTTATCTCTGATGATCTGCGGCGCTGGCTGGACACGAACCCGACCAGGGCACAGTCGGCGGAGGTTCCCGTGTCCGGGCCGCATCGGGGCCGCCAGGGGCCGGGCCGGGCGCATGCCGGGCGCGCCGCGCACGGGAACGGGCAGCACACCGCACGCGGGCCGTCCACCGAACCCGGTCCAGGCGCCAATCCCCTGACAGGCGCGTCCGACACCCGACATCCCCCGGGAGCCCCCCTGATGTCCACCACTCGCCGAGCGCCGCGCAAGGCAGCGATCGTGCTGGTCCTGCTTGCCGTGCTCTTCGGCCTGCTGCGCGCCGGGGCGCACTCGGGCCATCAGGTCGGTGCCGCGGGGCGTACTGGCGTGCCCGCCGCCAGCGCTTGGCCCGCGAACCTGGACCCGCCACGACGGCGGGTACCGCGACGACGGGGACCGCGAAACCGCTGGCCAACGCCGGGGCGGCGAGGACCTTGTCGGCTTCGGCAACCGCGCTGCCGGCGGGCGGTCCCTGCTCGGTGCCCGGCATCGGCGACATCGGTGGCCTGCTCGGCTTCTGCTCGCTCGGCCAGTCCGGGATCCTCGGCGGGATCAACAACCTCTGCCAGCCCGGCGTGCCCCAACCAGAGTCCGCGACCTCGGGCGTCAACGCGCTGATCAGGCCGCCCGCCGCGCCAGGCAAGCAGGTCGCGACGCCCTACAACCAGTACGGCATGGCCGGGCAGTCCTGGGCGGCAACCGACCTGCAGTGCTCGGATATGACGTCGCTGATCGGCAACGACGTGGCCGGGATGCTGTTCGACTTCGCCAAGGCGCTGGACCGGGTGACGATCACCGTGTACCAGTCAGCCGCCGGCGAAGGCATACTCGGCTGGCTGCAGGGCGTAGCCGATCATCTGATCAGCGGGCTTGGCAATGCCATTTACTTCCCTTACGTGGCCATCGTGGTCATTCTGGCCGCCATCTGGCTGGCCTGGCAGGGGCTGATCCGCAAACGCGGCACCCGGACCATTGAGGGCACGATCTGGATGGTCGTGGCCTGCGCAGCCGCGATCTGGCTGATCGGACGCCCTGCCGATTTCACTGGTCTCGGCAAGGGTGTCTCTGACGGGATCAGCACCACGCTGAACACCGCCTTTGCAAACCTGCCCAGCCCGGGACAGTCCAGCTGCCTGCCCGTGCGCGGGCACGACCCGCAGATCAGCCGGTCCAGTTACAGCTACACCTCGAGCCGGACGGTCGTCGACCAGAACGCCAACGAACTCTGGACGGTTCTCGTCTGCAAGCCGTGGCTGGACGGCGAATTCGGGACGACAGCCTTTGCGGCCGGCGGCCGGCCAACGCCGGTCTCGGCGTTCGCGCGCCAGTTGCTCTGGGCGCAGGCCATGGCGGTCAACGAGCGGCCGACCACGACGCTGATCAATGCCAAGCAGGCCGCCTATGAGGGCATCGCACAGACGATCAAAACGAAGGACCCGGCCGTCTATCCGCTTTTCCAGGGCAAGCAATGGACCACCAGACTCGAGATCGCCTTCGCCGCGCTGCTCGCCGCACTCGTGGCCGGGATTGCTTGTACTGCTGATTTCCGTCACCCTGATCCTGCTCAAGCTCGGGTTCTTGCTGCTGCTCATCGTCGGCCCGTTCTTCCTGCTGATCGGTACGCATCCCGGATTCGGCCGGGTGGTGGCAGTCCGCTGGTTCGAGATGCTGGTCGGCGTCCTGCTGAAACAGGCGGCTGTGGCGCTCGCGCTGAGCGTGCTGCTCTACTGCTACGCGCTGATCATGGGGACCTCCGACGCGGTTCTGCCGTGGGCGCTGAAGATCCTGATGATCACGCTGGTCACCGTCGCCGTGATCATCTACCGCAAGCCGTTCCAGCATCTGTTCGCCGCGGTGGGCTACGGCGCGATCGGCGCGACCGAGCGGGCTGAGGCGGATCTCAGCCGGGCGGCCGCGAAGGCCAGGGAGAACACCAGGGCTGCGGCGACGCTGACGATGCCGGGCTTTGCGGCATACCGGACTGCTCGCTGGGCCAGGCGGAACCCAGCCCAGGCCGCTGGCCTGGCGCTGAGCGCGGCATCGGCCGCCAGCACAGCCGGCGTGGCGGCCGGCACCGCCGCCGGTGCCGAGGGAGGCGGGGCGCAGGAGCCTGCAGGCGCCGTGCCGGCCGGCGTGGCGGCCGCGGCCGGGGCGGGCGATCCGGGCGGCAACGGTGCGGGGGCCGGGGCGGCCGGCCGGGCGCGGGCATGGGGCGCATCCGCCGGAGCGGCGTCGGCGAGCGATGCACCGCCGCTGCAATTGCCTCCTAGCCAGGCGACGCCTGCCAGCTGGGTGACCGGCGGATCCTCAGCGCCAGCGGCGGGGAACGGCAGCGCCACAGCTGGCGGACGGGCGCGCGGCCCGGGCGGTCCGGTCGGCGGCAACTCGGCGGGATCCGCCGCACCACCGCTGCCGCCGCTGGCCAGATCGGCCGGGGGCTCGTCCGGCGGTCAGGTCAGGACGGCTGCAAGCGCCGCAGGCGCGGCCCCGCGTCAGTCCGGCCCGGTGACTCCGGCCAGGCGGCCAGGTTCTGGCGGTTCTGTCAGCCCTGGCGTGCCGCCGTCGTGGCGCTCGCGCGGCCAGTCGCCGCGACAAGCAAGCCAGCAGCCAAGGGCCAGCGGGTCAGGCGCAACAGGCAGAACAGGCGGCACGTCCAGGACGGCGTGGGGCGGCGCACCGTGGAGCGGCGGGTCACGGCAGGACGCGGCCCCGCCCCGGCGACCGGCTGCCGCCGACCGGGGCTCGTCGCCGCGGCCCAGCAGGGGGCGCGCCACGGCTGCTGACCGCCCGGCGCGGCCGTGGGGCCGGTCCGGCGACGGCTGGCCTGCTCGCAGGGACGCCCCCCGCTCGGATGGCCCGCCCCGCGGCAGCAGCCAGTCGCGGCGGTCAGCAAGGGATTCCACTGAGCAGCCTGTGCAGGGCGGATCGAGCGGCAGCTTGCCGGGCGCGCCCTACGGCCTGCAGCCCACGTCCGCGGAGGATTCGAAAGCGAGCCCATTCTGGAGCCGGCCGATCTGGCGGCGGAAGTAGCTGATCGGCATGGAGCTGACGACGGTCCAGCGGTTCGCGGCATTCACGGTCGTGGTGCTGGTTCTTGCGGGACTCGGGGCTTACCTCTTCCTGCCGCGCTCCTCGGCGGCGACCGACACGAGCGGTGCCGGACAATCCCGTTCGCCGAGCCCGACGCCGACGCCGGCGCCGGCTGACCCTGTTCCGGTCGGCGAAGCGCAGCCGGACATCTACCAGTGGCTGCCGTTCACGCAGGCGGGCCTCTCTAGCGCCGCCGCAGCGACCACGGCGTTTGCCAGGGACTATGGCACCTACTCCTACGCCGAGACCACGCAGGCGTACCTGGCTCCGATGCGACCGCTGATCAGTGGCCAGCTCGCCGCCGTGCTCGGCAGGGCGTTCGAGGCGCCGGGCCTGGCCGGTGCCAGGACCAGCACCAAGCAGGTGGCGACGGCGACCGCCGGCATCCTGGCCCTGCGCGCGTTCGGCCCGACCAGCCTGACCTTCGTGGTGGCGATTTCGCAGCGCATCACCAGCACGAAGGGGACCAGCAAGCAGATCACCAACTATGCCGTCACCCTGACAGGGACCGGTTCCAGCTGGCAGGTGAACGACATCGAGCTGGCGTCGGCTGGCAATCAGTGATCCGCGCTATCCGGCGGCCTCGCCAAGCCCGCCCTGTTCGGCCTGGCCGCTCTGCTCACGCTCATGGTGGTGGGCGCGCTGCTGGCACCGGTCCTGCTGTTCGCTGGCGGCGGCATCATGTTCTCCACCGGCAGCACCTGCTCGTCAGGAACCGTCACGACCGCGCAGCCGCCGGTCAGCACGCAGGCAAGCGACTCGATTCCGGCCAACTACCTCGGCCTGTTCAAGTCGATCGGCGCCAGGTACAAGGTGCCGTGGGTGGTGCTCGCCGGAATCGGCAAAATCGAGAGCGACGACGGCAGGACCACCCTGCCCGGCGTGCGAAGCGGATCTAACGCGTTCGGCGCTGCTGGGCCGATGCAGATCGGCATCGGCGGCGCGTCGACCAATACCTGGGGCGGAGCGCCGGTGCACCCCGCGGACGAGCAGGTCAGCGGCGTGGCCACGGACGGCAACGGCGACGGCATCGCCAGCGTCTACGAGCCTGCCGACGCCATCGCGGGAGCGGCCAAGTACCTGCTCGAGCACGGAATCCTGACCAGCGTCCCGAACGCGATCTTCGCCTACAACCACCTGAACTCCTATGTCCAGTCGGTGCTCGGCTGGGCTAACCGCTACGCCCAAGGCGGGTTCCAGGTCAGCTCGCCGGTTGGCAGCAATGCGCCGGAGTGCGGGCCCGCTATCGGCCTGACCTCCAGCACTCAAGCGGCTGCGGCGATCGCCTTCGCCAGGCAGCAGATCGGCAAGCAGTACCTGTGGGGCGGCACGGGCCCGGATGCCTTCGACTGTTCCGGCCTGACCATGATGGCCTATCGCGCGGCGGGCGTGGACATTCCGCGGACGGCGGCACGAGCAGTGGAAGTGGGGTGCACGGGTTGATCCGAGCCAGGTCCAGCCAGGAGATCTCGTCTTCTTCGTCGGCGCGCATGGAACCAAGAGCGCACCAGGCCACGTGGGAATCGTCATCGGTCACGGCATGATGATCGACGCTCCGTCGCCGGGCCTGCAGGTGCGGATCGAGCCGTACTCGGTCGCCGGCGCGATCGGCTTCACCAGGCCGTGGGCCCGCGGGCGCATCAAGCACGGCGGTGCAGGGGGTCCGGGGAGCTCGTCGCCCAAGGCCAACCCTGCGCTGGCCAGCCGCTGACCACGATCATCGGCGGGCCTTGCGGCATGCCGTAATGTCTGGCATTCATAGGCACAAGCCGGACTGGCCGGACCCGGGGAGCCTGCATGGACTTTGAGCTGTCGGACGAGCAGCGGCTGCTCCGCGACACGATCAGGTCGTTCGTCGACGCGCAGATCCGGCCGGTAGCGAGGGATTGGGAGGAATCCGGCCGGTATCCCGAGGAGATCGTCGCCACCATGAAGGAGATGGGGCTGTTCGGTCTGCTCGTGCCTGAGGAATACGGCGGCATGGCGGCCGACATGGTGTCGCTGGCGGTGGTGTTCGAGGAAATCTCCCGCGGCTGGATGGGCGTCGCCGGGATCATCGGCAGCCACTCGTTGTCCTGCTGGATGATCGCGGCATACGGCACGCCCGCGCAGAAGAGCGCGCATCTGCCGGCGCTAGCCAGCGGCGAGCGCCGGACCGGGATCGGGCTGACCGAGCCAGGTGCCGGCAGCGACCTGCAGGGCATCGCGACCACCGCGCGTCTGGATGGCGATCACTACGTCGTTAACGGCCGCAAGACGTGGATCACCAACGCCAGGCACGCCGACCCGCTGCCGGTGCTGGTCAAGACCGATCCGTCGGCCAAGCCGGCCCACAAGGGCATGTCGGTGCTGCTGATCGACCCAGCCTCGGAAGGCTTCGAGGTGCTCAGAGACCTGCCGAAGCTCGGCTACCGCGGACCCGAGACGTGCGAGCTCGTTCTCGACGACGTGCGGGTGCCGACGTCGAGCCTGCTGGGTGGCGCTGAGGGCCGTGGCCTCCAGCAGGTGCTGGCCGCGCTGGAGAAGGGCAGGGTCAATATCGCCGCGAGGGCGGTTGGCGTCGCGCAGGAGGCCTATGACCAGGCGCTGCGCTACGCGGGGGAGCGAGAGGCCTTCGGGCAGAAGATCGGAGGGTTCCAGGCCGTTCAGCTGAAGCTCGCCGACATGGCCATGAAGCTGCAGGCCGCCAGGCTGCTGACGTACTGGGCTGCCTCGCAGGCCGACGCCGGGCGTCGGGCCGACCTGGAGTCGGGCCTGGCGAAGGTCTACGCTTCGGAGGTCGCTTACGAGTGCGCATTCACCGCCATGCAGGTGCACGGCGGCTACGGATACTCCAAGGAGTTCACGGTCGAGCGGCTTTACCGGGATGCGCCCTTGATGGTCATCGGCGAAGGGACCAACGACATTCTCCGGACCGTCATCGCCGAGTCGCTGATCAGCGGCCGCGGCGTCATTGGCTGAGCCGATCCGCTCCATGTCGAACGCCCCGCCCGCGTCCCGCCAGCACGATCGCTGAGCGGGCCTACCTGGCTGCGCCGTTGCCGTGCTGGTGCAGCCCTCGCGCTTGGCGTAATCGCCTGCCTCGGCGGAACCGCCTGCTCGGTCATAGGCCAGCCCTCGGCCGCGTCGACGAGGCATCCGTCTGCGACAGCTTCCCGCGGCCAGCGCTCATCAGCTGCGGCGAGACCGTCAGCGTCGGCGACTCTGACGCCCCACGTTCGCCATGGCTCCAAGCCGCTCGCCGGGAAGATCGTCGGCATCGACCCTGGGCACAACGGGCGCAACAGCACTGACCCGGCGTTCATCGACCATCAGATCTTCAACGGCCGATCTATGGAGGCGTGCAATACCGTCGGCACCGAGACCGCCGGCGGCTATACCGAGGCTCTCTTCAATTTCAATGTCGCGACCTATCTGGCGGCCGATCTGCGCGCCGACGGGGCACGAGTGGTGCTGACGAGGCGGAATAACCACGGCATAGGCCCGTGCGTCAACAAGCGCTCGACGATGCTCAATCACACCGACGTAGCGATCGATATCCATGCCGACGGCGGTCCGACGTGGGGCCGGGGATTCACGGTGCTCGAGCCAGTCACAGATGGACCGAATGACAAAATTATCGCGCTCGTCCGTGCGGTTCGGCAGGTACGTGCACCGGGCATTCCTCGCCGGTACCCCGCTCAGGGCCAGCGACTATTACGGCCATGATGGCTATAAGTTCCGTGACGATCTCGCCGGACTGAACCTCACCACCGTGCCCAAGGTACTGATTGAGTGCGGCAACATGCCGAACCAGGCCGACGCTGCGCTGCTAACAAGCCCGCGCGTTCAGCGGAAGATAGCGCGGGCTCTTGAGGCCGCGATCATCCGCTTTCTGACGGGCCGCTGGCCATCTGGCCGTGGCGCCGGGTAGGGCAGAGCTCCGCGCTTCGCTTGATCGGGACAATGCGCACTGCTGGCGCAGTTAGGATCAACGCAGAGTTGGCCGGAGGACCCCCAAGGTGACTTCAATGCGTCACGGCACCATGAAGCCATTTCAGCTGGCTGCCGTCTGTGTCCTATCGGCGGTCATCGCCGGATGCACGATTATCGCTCCCCCCACGTCGAAGCCATCGGATCCCAGCACCAACGCGACAGCGCCGCCGTCGGGTAAGACGACGAAGCCCAAGGCGAGCACGTCGCCCGTGACCGGTCACGCGATCTCGCCGTTCGCGAGCCTCTCGAACTACCTCGCAGGCAGGCAGGGGAAGATCACCGCGGCGGTCTACGACAAGCGGACCGGGCGGACCTGGGTGTACCACCCGGGAGTCCGCCAGGACACCGCGAGCATCGTCAAGGTCGAGATCATGGGCACGGCCCTGTGGAACGCGCAGAACGCAGGAACATCGCTGTCGTCCAATGACCAGGCGCTGATCCTGCCGATGATCGAGAACAGCAACAACGACGCCGCGACGTCGATGCTGGCGAATGTGGGCGGTCCCAGCGCGGTAGCAAGTTTCGACCGGGCTGCCGGGCTCACCGCCACGACACCGTCCACGCAAAAGTACATCCCTGGCACCACGCTCCCAGGCTGGGGCCTGACCACCACGACGGCGCTCGACGAGGTAAAGCTCGTCCGGACGTTCGCCTACCAGAACGCGGTGCTCACCAGCGGCCACCGCGGCTACGGCCTGAATCTGATGGAGCACGTCGAGTCCGACCAGGCCTGGGGTATTTCCGGCGGCGTCCCTACGGGTACCACCGTGGCGATCAAGAATGGCTGGCTCCCGCTCGCCGGTCAGGGCTGGCAGGTTAACAGCATCGGATGGGTTCACGGCAACGGCAGGGACTATGTCCTCGCCGTCCTGACGTCGCACAACTCCGGCGAGCAATACGGCATCGACACGATCGAGGCCATCGCGACCAGCGTCTACCGGCAGCTTGGCCGCTGATCGCCGTCAGGCGAGCCTAAATCTGGCCCGCCGAGAACTGCATGAGGCCATACCTGACGGCATCCGGATTCCAGGTGCCGACGAAGATCTCTTTGTCGGTCGTCGCCTGCGAGTCCAGTTGCGTTGCCTGCTGGTAATAGCTCGAATTGGTGCCGACCGAGCATCCTGAACTCTGCTGTTGCTGCGCCCACGCCAGATAGTCATTGTCGATCCGCAGCGATATCTTCAGTGCCGCCATGAGCTGCGACTTCAGCGTGGCGCCGTTCGGGATCATGTCCGTCTGCAGCGCCGTGGCCTGGTTGTACTCGCTCGACCGCTGATCGGTAATCTGCTGGATCTGGCTCACGTCCCTGTCGATATTGATGCACTGGCCGACGTTGCTGACCAGGACATTGCTGTTCCAGCGGGACCGGCTCTGCTCGCTGTTGAGCAGCAGCGTGTTGATCGCCGTGGCCTGACTTTGAGCGGTCGCCGACGGCGATTTCGGCGATGTCGTCCCATGGCCCGGTGAACTGACGGGCGGCGGATTCGGTGTCGCGGGGTTCTTGTTGAGCACCGTGATCGCCACGACGGTGCCGGCCGCGATGACCGCCACCGCACCGACGATCGCGCCGATCAGCGGGCCGCGTGAGCGTCTGGCCGGCTGCTGCTGAGGCCAACCTGGGCCGCTCGGGCCGCCCGGGGCGCCCGGCTGGGGATAGGTCTGATACGGCTGATACTGCCCGTAGGGTCCTGGCTGGCCAGTGCCTGCGGGCCACTGCGGGCCCGATGGTCCTTGCTGGCCCTGCCAATACTGGCCTGGCGCGACTTGCTGCCCGCCGGTTCCCGGCCGCATTGCTGCCCGCCAAGTTGCTGCCCGCCATGTGCCTGCGTTGCTGCGGCCCGGCCCGCGGGCGGGGCCTGCATGGCCTGTCCGCTCTGCTGCCCGGCGGTCATCGTCTGCTGGTCCGCGACGGCTGCCGCCCCGGCGCCCGCTGGCACCGCACCAGGACCGGCCGTAGCCGCAGCCGCCGGTGCTGGCCGGCGCATCCTGCGCAGTCTGCTGGACCGGCGCAGCCGCACCGACCGCACCGGCCGCCCCTGCTTGGGCAGCCGCACCGACCGCAGCGGCCGCCCCAGCTTGGGCAGCCGCCAGGCCAGGGCTGGCCAGCTCTGTGGCCTGGTATTGCTGAGGCTGGCTCGCGCCCTCGCCTCCGGGGACCATCGTCGGGCCTCCGTCGGCTTCGAGCGAGCCCGGTACCAGGCCGAGGGCGCGACCCAGGTCGGTGGCGAACTCTGCGCACGAGGCATAGCGCCGGGCCGGGGACTTGTCCATCGCCTTGGCAAGCACCCGGTCGACGCCCGGCGGCAGTCCAGGCTGAAGCTTGCTGACCGACGGCGGCTGCTCGGACAAATGCGCATTGATCAGCGCGAAAATATTCGGGCCAGTGAACGGCGGGTCGCCGCAAAGCAGTTCGAACGCCGCGCACGCCAGGGAGTACTGATCGGCCCGGCCGTCAAGGCCACGTCCCTCGATCTGCTCGGGCGCGATGTAATCAAGCGTGCCGACGAACTGGCCGGTGCTCGTGAGGTTGCTCGCAACGGTCTGCTTGCTGATTCCGAAATCAGACAGATAAATGTGCTCGGTCACCGGGCCCGAGGCGTTGACAGTTCTCGGTTCGGGTGTCTGCCTTGGCACTGCCGTCGATCAGCATGTTGGCTGGCTTCACGTCGCGGTGCACCAGGTTGTGCGTATGCGCCATGTCCAAGGCAGACGCGACCTGGGTGATGATGTTCCACGCCCTGGGCGGGGGCAGCGCCTTCCCGTCGGCCAGCAGCGACCGCACGTCGCCGCCCTGCACGTACCGCATCGAGATGAACAGGCAGCCGCCGGCGTCACCAGCGTCGTAGACCGGGATGATATGGGGGTGCTCTACGGTCGCCGCTGCCCGTGACTCCCTGATGAATCTGGTACGAAAGGCGTTGTCCGCAGCCAGGCTCGGGGCGAGCACCTTGAGCGCGACCCTGCGGTCAAGTCGCTCATCATACGCACGGTAGACGACCGCCATCCCGCCCTGACCGATCTGCTCTTCGAGCAGGTACCCGGCGACCTTGTCACCCGGCTTGACATCGGCACGTGCTGGCGTGTTGTCGTCGCTCACCGCATCATCCTCAGGGGCCAGGCAGCGAATGCAGTCACGCGCCCGCGACTGCGTTCACAGAAACCTGGTACGACGCAATAAGGCAGTGTCGGGCACGTCAGATTACTTTAGCCTCTCCCGGCCTCGCCGGAAATAGGGCGGTTACTTAGCCTCTGATTAACCTGGCGCCCAATGTCGAATACGCCATTTGCCGTCTCATCCCGGACGTCCGCGCTCGCGCCAGAGCGGTCTGTACCAGGCCCTGCGGTAGATCGCAGCCTCCGTGGACAGCCACGCGGTCCGCCCGAGCGCTTGTTCACGCGCCTCGACAAACTCCGCGAAACTTTCGGTCACGGCTCATGGCAACCCCGGCGGACGCGATTCGCCGGCGCATCGAAAGCACCCGCATATGCCGGCGATCTGGGCATAAGATCACCGCGGAGCACTCTCATGCTGGAATTTGCGAGGACGATTTATGACTAACTCTCCCGGCGAACCTTGGCGAGCAGCGGCTGACCCGGCAGAAACCGCAGCTGATGGCCCTGCCGGCCGGCTCCTGGGTGACAGGCTCGTCGATGCAGTCGAGCACGCTGAAGAACACGTGCTGCATCTTCACGAGATTGCCGCAGTCCAGGACGAGCTCATCGATCTCGGCGAGCAGGAGGTCGACGGGATCCTGACGGCCCTTAAGGACCGTACTCCGGCACGCCTGCCGGGAGTCGACACGAGCGTGATCAGGCATGTCGACCCCGAGTTCGACGACGAAGTCTTCCGCGCCATTGCGCGCGAGACGTTCTACAAAGTTCGCGAATCCAGAGGACTGCTGGACTCACAGGAGCCGGCTGAGCTCCTTAGCCCCCAGATGCAATCCGAGATGAGGAACGCAATATCAGGAGATGTCGCTTCACATCGGCACCATCTGCTGCCGTTTCTCTCGCTCAGCGACGCAGTGATAGCTAGCGCGGAGGTGGTCGGCGGGCAGGAGCAGATCGGCGTCCTGTTCTCGATCGTCGCAGGCGAGGAAGACGTGGACGACCGCACGGGCCAGGTCATTGCGGGCGACAGTACCGAGCACTCGTGGAACGAACTCTGGTGTTTCGCGCGCGATCCTGAGGCGGACACCGCAGCTACCGATGAGCGCCACCAGATCACACTTGTCCCTGCCGACCAATGGATGGTTGCTCACCGGGGCTGGGTAGTCACCGACATCGCGAGACTGCCTGCCGCCTAAGGTGCGCAGAAATCAAACCAGCCGGCTATGCCGACACCCTGACGGATCGGCCGGCAGCGAGTGGTAACAGTTTCGGAAGTTCCCGACTCAGGAAGGACCTAGCGGCGATTCTGTGGCCGTTGTCCTGGCGCGGTTACCGCTGCTGACGAGGTCCTTAGGCAGGTCATCGAGCGGCGGAGCCCCTTCGAGGTCGCCCATCAGATCCTCTTCTGGCCACGGTGTGGCGCCGAGCGACTCTAGCGCGGCGAGCGCCGGGTCGAGCTTCTCGTACAAGAACAGCACGGGTGCGCCGGCCGCGAGTTCGACCGCCGAGCGCAGTGCTTCCTCCGGCCCGTCGGCGAACGTCACATGCACTTCAGGCCGTATCTTGCGCATCGCGGTCGCGATCAGCTCGCGCATCTCGCCAGGCGCGCGTCCGCGCCGGTCCTCGTCCTCGTAGACGACCACGGTGCCGAACCAGGATGCGACCGCCTCTGCGGATTCGGTGATCAGGTCGTCGCGCCTGTCGCCGGGCAGCGTTATCGCCGCCACCGGTTCGCCGTCCCAGACCGAGGCCACCATCTGGCCGGTCGCGTGCAGGGCAGCGGCGTTGTGTCCGTAGTCGACAAGCACGGGGCCTGCTGCGGCGCTCGCCGCAGGTCCCGCGGCCACCGCGTACACGTTGCCGCGCCCCGGGTTGACTGCGCCAGGGGTGAACGTGCTCAGCGCCTCCCTGATGTCCTTGACCGTGACGCCGGCGGCCCGGCAGGCGGCGATGGCCGCGAGCGCGTTAGCGACCACGTGCTGGGCGCGCCCGTCGAAGGCCCCCGGCAGGTCGGCGATGTTCATGATCAGCCGCTGCAGCCCGGCTGCGGTCTCGATGAGCTGGCCGCCGGATGCCTCGTAGCAGATGCCCCCTGACCGCTTGTGCCGCTCGATGACCGCGTTGCCTGGCGTGACGCTGAAGTACCTGAGCACGGGCTCGTTGCGCCGGACCGCCGGCCGGTCGGCGATCGCGGCCGTCGGCTGGTCCCCGGCATTGAGCACCACGCTGCCGCCGCGGCGGACCTCCTCGGCCACGAGCGACTTGACGCCGATGAGTTCCTCCAGGTCGTCGATCCCCTCCTCACCGAGGTGGTCGGCCGAGATGTTGGTGATCACGGCGACGTCGGCCTTGTCGTAGCCGAGGCCGCGCCGCAGGATGCCTCCTCTGGCGGTCTCGAGCACGGCGACCTCGACGGTCGTGTCGTCGAGCACCATCTCGGCCGACCTTGGTCCCGACGCGTCGGCCTCCAGCACGCACCTGCCGCCGATGAAGACGCCGTCGGTGCATGACATGCCGGTGCGCAGGCCAGCCTGGCGGAGCACGTGCGCGATCATCCTGACCGTCGTCGTCTTGCCGTTGGTCCCGGTGACGGAGACGATCGGGATCCTGGCGATCGCGCCCGGCGGGTAGAGCCTGTCCACGATGGCCTCGGCCACGCGCCGCCCCGTTCCTTCGGCGGGGGTGAGGTGCATGCGCAGGCCCGGGCACGCGTTGATCTCGATGACGGCGGCGGCCTGGCGGCCGCCGCCGGACCGGCCATATCCCGCGAGGCTTGGCGCGAACAGGGGAGCGCCGATGTCCTCGAGGCGCAGGTCGATACCGCAGATGTCCAGGCCGGTCACGGCGGCGGCGCGGCGGCACAGCTCGGCGACTTCTGCGTGCACCTGATCGGTGACATCCTTGCTGGTGCCGCCCGTCGACAGGTTGCCGTTCCTGCGCAGCGTGACCTGCTGGCCGTTGGTCGGCACCGTGCCCGGCTGGAATCCGGCGGCGGCGATGTGGGCGAGCATCGCGTCGTCGACGGTGATCTTCGTGAGCGGCCTTGAGTGGCCATGACCGCGACGCGGATCGGCGTTGAGCAGATCGATCAGCTCGATGACCGTATGCTCGCCGTCGCCGGTCACGCACGGCGGCCGGAGCTCAGCCGCAGCGGCCACCCGGCCGTCGACGACGAGCACCCGGTAGTCCTTGCCTGGCACGTAGGTCTCGACGATCACCTCGCACGAGCCCGACCCTGCTGCCGCCCGCCGGTAAGCCTGGCGGGCCTCGGCCGGCGTCTGAACGCCGACGGTGATGCACCGGCCATGGTTGCCGTTCCGCGGCTTGACCACCACCGGCCCGCCGAGGGCGTCAGCCGCCCTGATCGCCTCGACCTCGGTCTTGGCCACGACGCCGTCAGGCACGGCGATACCTGCCCGCGCCATGAGCTTCTTGGCGAGCATCTTGTCGCCAGCGATGTCTACCCCGATCGCGGACGTCTGCTCGGTCATCGCCGCGCTTACCAGTCGGCGATGGCAGCCGTAGCCGAGCCGGAGCATGGACAGGCCGGCGACGCGGCGGACTGGAATGTCTCTGCGGCGAGCGGCCTCCGCGATGGCGGCCGTGCTCGGGCCAAGGCGCTCACGCTCAGCGGTCCGGCCGATTGCCTCGAGGTCGGCAGTCACGTCGGGGGTCCGTTGCGCCAAAAGGTCTGTCACCACAGTGATCGCGAGGCTGCACAGCTCCGAAGGAACGGCGGAGTCCGGAGGCTCGTCGGTCGGGCACTCCATGATGACGTCGTAGCGGCCGTCCGCGCCCGCCCATAGCGTGCGCCCCAGGTGCACGTCGCGCCCGGCCAGCCCAGACAGCTCGAGCGCAACGTGCTCGGCGACATGACCGAAGTAGGTGCCGCGGCTCATGGCGGCTACGAACCCGCCAGGCCGGCCAGCGGCGCAGTGGTGCTCGCGCAGGCCCGGCAGCAGTTCGAGCAGGCGCTCAGCGAAGCCCGGGCAGTCCGTGGTCTCCTTGCAGGTCAGCTCGTCGAGCTCGATCCGGGCGAGGCTCACCGGCTTGGTGCTGAAGATGTTCGGGCCGCCGAGGTGGCGGATGTGTTCAAGCCGCACGTTCGCTCCTTGAGGTGGGTGTCGTCGCCAGCCGCAAGCCAGGGTTCAGTACCGCGCGTGCGCCGGGCCGACGGCCGGCGACCGGGCGGCGAGGTCGAACACGCACCCGGCGGGGAGCAGGTGCAAGCGCACGTCGAACAGGGTGATCGGGTCATTGTCCGAGGCGGCATGAACGATCGGCGCCCGTTGCGCGTCGACGACGGTGACCGTTCCGCTGCCGAGCACCTCGAAAGTGTCCTGGTGCACACAGATAGCGGTGTTCTCGTCGATCCCTATGCCGAGCCGGTCGGGATCGAGCGCGACGGCGCTGAGCAGCCTGGGCAGCCTGCCGCGCTCGCCGAAATGCATGTCGATCAGCACGCGGGGGAGCAGGCCGAGTCCCGGCGCGGTCCGCACCGTTGCCGAGGAAACCTCCGCCCCGTTGCCGCCGAGGATCATGGTCCGGCCGAGCGCAGTCGCGCCCGCGCTCGTGCCCGCCACCACGAGGCCGTCGCCGAGGCGTTGCCTGAGCTGGTCGTTGAATTTCGAGCCGACCAGGGTTTGCAGCCTGGACTGATCGCCGCCGCTGAGGAAGATGCCGGTGGCGTTGCTGAGCAGGGCCGCGGCATCCCGGCCGTCGGCGTCGGCGCGGCCGCTGATCGGCAGCTCCTTGATGTTCCTGACGCCGAGCTTGCGGAACACCTGCTCGTACTCGGCGAGTACCTGCCCTGGCTGGCCAGTCGCGGTGGTGACCAGCACGAGGCGGGCCTTGCTGGCCCCGCTGAGCCGCACGAAGCGCTCGAGAACCCCGGAGCCGCAGCACCTGTCCTCAGCTCCGCCGATGATCAGCAGGCGGCCAGGATCTCCCCCGTCGTCCACGTTCAGGCCCTCGTCCCGGACCGCGGCGCGGCCCCCGGGGCGAGATCTACCCGCCGTTACGTTCTGTCAATCCGCAGTCACTCGCTGCCGAGAATGGTGGGCGTCTGGCGGCTCCGACGGGCCTGCCGTCCGCCCGCGCGCGGGCGGGAAAGCTCGTCAGGAAGCTGCAGCAGCGGGTTGGTCGCGCTGGCTACGACGTCGCTCGCGATGTCGATGACCCGGCGGCCACGACTCCTTGCCGCGCTCCTGAGCTGCTCGAATGCCTGGCGAGGCTGGATCCGGTGCCGTTCGGCCAGGACGCCGATGGCCTGTTCGACCCTGATCCGCGCGGTCAGGGCGTGCTCGAGCTGCCCGATGGTTGCGCGCAGTTTGCTGCTCTCGGAGGGAGCGGGATCCTTTGACCTGCCTGACTTTCCCTTGACCTTTCCCTTACCTGTCTTGCCCGTGCCGCCGCCGTTCTGCGCCGCAGCGGCTGACGCGACCGAGGTGGCCGGAGTCTGTGAGGATGCGGCATCGCCTTGAGGGCCGCTGTCGGATGCGTTACCCGCGGGAGCAGGGCTGTTCGCGGGTTGCGTGCCTTCACCCGTGCTGCTCGCTGTCGCGGCGGCGGGCTGGACCGCTGCCTCTGGCGCGGCAAGCTCTGCGGAGATGAGGTCGGCAAGCACCATGGCGCTTGTCAGGTCGGGCACGTCGACGTCACCCACCCGCCAGCCGTCCTTGGTCCTGCGGACGACCGCATCGTCGGCGCTGACCTCGGTCAGCGGCGGCAGGTCGACAGACTCGGCTGCGGCCTGCGGGGACGGCTCACCGGCGCCTGCCGCCGCCTGCGCCGACGGACTGGCCGACTGGCCCTTCGCCCGGCGCGTCAACTCGGACATAGTGGTATAGCCAGTTCCTGTAGCCGCTGCTTGACAGCCCGCACGGATGGGTTGGTCAGCGTGCTGCCGTCAGAGAACAGCAGCGTCGGTACGGTCTGGTACCCGCCGTTGACCGTCATCACATACTCAGCGGCCTCTGGTTCGCGCTCGATGTCAACCTCTGTGATCTCGATCCCTTCGCGAGCGAGCTGACTCTTGAGCCTCCGGCAGTAACCGCACCATGGCGTGGTGTACATAGTCAGTGGCTGGGTCATGCCCACCTAGTCCTCCTTGACCGCCATTGAAACACCTGAAGAGTACTAACGTCCGGATCCGCGAGGACCTTCCTGGGCGGCGGTCTGAGATGGGCCGATTTTTCGGCACGCGCGCGTGTTCGCGCCGTCAGCCTGCCGCGAACGTCGGCACCATGCGGCAGGATGACGCCCGGAAGGAGGGTGCCGGTGGAGGACGAAAGCCGCGAAGCGGATGCGAGGCGTGTTGTGGGTGTAGCGCCTGTTGTGGGTGTAGCGCCTGTTGCGGATGTAGCGACTGCGGCGGGTGTGGCGCAGGGGCCAGACGCGGTGCTCGCAGCGCTCGATCCAGAGCAACGGGAGGTCGCCAGGGCGATCAGGGGGCCGGTCTGCGTCCTAGCGGGCGCCGGAACAGGCAAGACCAGGGCGGTGGCGCACCGGATCGGATATGCGGTCGCGACCGGTGTCGTCCGCCCGGATCGCGTATTGGCTGTGACGTTCACCACGAAGGCAGCAGGAGAGCTGCGCGGCAGGCTCCGGCAGCTCGGCAACCTGGCGGTTCCGGGCGCCGGACTCGAACACGTTCAGGCCAGGACATTTCACTCAGCTGCGCTGCGCCAGCTGACGCATTTCTGGCCGAGCACCGTCGGCGGCCCGCCGCCCGCGGTCATCGACTCCAAGGTAGGGCTGCTGGCCGACGCCGCCCGGCGGCTCCGGCTCCGGCTCGAACTGACCGAGCTGCGCGATGCCGCTGCTGAGATCGAATGGGCCAAGGTCACCCAGGTCCGCCCAGAGGACTACCTGATGGCGGCGGGGAAGGCCGAACGGATCGGCTCGCTGCCGGCCGATCAGCTTGCCGGGCTCTACGCCAGCTATGAGAACCTGCGCAGGGAGCGCAACCTGGTTGACTTCGAGTCGGTGCTCGAGCTGACGGCCGCGATCCTGGCTGAACACCCGGTCGCGGCGGCCGCTGTCAGGGACAGGTATCGCTACTTCGTGGTCGACGAGTACCAGGACGTGAACCCGCTGCAGAAGCTGCTCCTCGACCAGTGGGCAGGCGAGCGGGACGACGTCTGCGTGGTTGGCGACCCGCGGCAGACCATTTACTCCTTCACCGGTGCGACGCCGGAGTACCTGACCGGGTTCGCCCTGCAGTACCCGGGCGCCACGGTGATCCACCTAGTGCGCAACTACCGGTCGACGCCGCAGGTGGTGGCGCTGGCCAACAAGGTGCTCGCGACGGCGGGCCCTGCACTGGTGGCGCAGCGGGCTGCTGGCCCTGTGCCGCAACTGACCGAGTATGCGGATGAACCGGACGAGGCAGCCGATGTTGCACGCCAGGCCGCTGCCCTGATCGGGGCGGGAACGCCACCCAGCCAGATCGCCGTGCTCGTGAGAGCCAACGCGATGACACGCGGCTATGAAGAGTCGCTGGCCGCTGCGGGCATCCGGTTCCAGCTGCGCGGGACTGAGCGCTTCTTTGCCCGGGCCGAGGTGAAGCAGGCCGTGACCCTGCTGCGGGTCACGGCAAGGTCGCTCGGACCTGGCGAGGATCCAGCCGCAGCGGTCCGGCCGGTCTTGACCGGTCTCGGCCTGACCAACGAACCGCCAGCAGGTCGCGGCAAGGCCAGGGAGCGCTGGGAGTCCCTTGACGCGCTTGCCCAGCTCGCCGCCGATTTCTTCGCGGCTGCGCCGAACGCGACGCTGGGAGATCTCGCCGCCGAACTTGAGCAGCGGAGCGCGATTGGCCAGGAGCCGGAGGCCGGCGGAGTCACGCTGGCATCGCTGCACGCCGCCAAGGGCCTGGAGTGGGACGTGGTGTTCCTGCCCGGTCTCGTCGATGGCACCGTGCCGATCGTCTATGCGACGAGCGCTGAGGCGATCGCGGAGGAGCAGCGTCTGCTGTATGTCGGGATTACCAGGGCCAGGGACCGGTTGTTCCTGTCCTGGTCGCTGGCCAGATCGCCGGGCAGCAGGCAGACGAGGAATCCGTCGCGCTTCCTGGCCGGCCTGCACGGTGCCGGCCTGCGCGGTGCCGGCCTGCGCGGTGCCGGCCTGCGCGGTGCCGGCCTGCGCGGTGCCGGCCTGCGCGGTGCCGGCCTGCGCGGTGCCGGCCAGCGCGGTGCCGGCCAGGTAGTGCCCGAGGCCGCGGCGGCCGCTTTTGACAGGTACGGTGCCGCAGGGAAGACCCGCGCCAGCAGGGGGCGGACTGAGGGAGGCGCACGGCGATGAGCAAGGCCCTGGACGCCGTGGTCGAACTTCTCGACCTCGAGCAGATCGAGCTCGACATCTTCCGCGGCCGGAGCCCGGAGAACGAGCGGCGGCAACGGGTGTTCGGCGGCCAGGTCGCCGGCCAGGCGCTCGTCGCCGCTGGGCGGACGGTGCCGGAAGATCGCCCCGTGCACTCGCTGCATGCTTACTTCATCAGGCCAGGCGATCCGACCGTACCGCTGATCTACCTGGTGGACCGGGTCAGGGACGGCCGATCGTTCACCACGAGGCGGGTGTCGGCGGTCCAGCACGGCAAGACGATTTTCACGCTGTCGGCGTCGTTCCATCACCCCGAAGAGGGGGTTCTGCACCAGCGCCCGATGCCCGACGTTCCGCCGCCCGAGGCGGTCCCGTCGGCTGCCGAGCGAATGGAGGAGTTGTTCGGCGACGCGGCCGCCGAGTACTCATGGTCCAACCCGATTGACATCAGGCACCTGGGGCCGCTGTCTCTCGAGGCCGTCAGCGACCCGTCGCTGCGGGTTACCCACAGCATGGCCTGGGTGCGGGCCGACGGCGAGCTGCCAGATGATCCGCTGCTTCATGTGTGCATGCTCACCTATGCGTCGGACATGACGCTGCTCGACTCCGTGCTGCTCGCCAACGGGCTGTCATGGGCCGACGGCAAGACCGTCGGCTCCAGCCTGGACCACGCGATGTGGTTCCACCGGCCGTTCCGCGCCGACCGTTGGCTGCTCTACACGCAGGAGTCACCGGTCGCCGCTGGCGCACGCGGCCTGGCCCGCGGTGAACTGTTTACGCGGGAAGGTGAACTCGTGGTGTCCGTCGTGCAGGAGGGGCTGATCCGAACGGCGTCCTGAACTGGACGGTTGCCTTTCGATAACGTCTGAAGAAGCCCACGGAAAATCAGTTGCCTGGCTGCAGGGAACTTGCTTAGGGTCTAAGCAAGTTCACTCAGCAAGGCGGTCGAGTAGTGCTGCACGAAAGAAGGAGGTGCCCGGAATGCTGAGCCACATCTGGATGGCCGACGCCGCGATGCCAGCGCGCGCGCGGTCCCGCACGGGTGCCTCGTTCATCGGCGGCTGCGCGGCCGTTTCGCGCGAGCGTGCCGAGACGACGGTCGCCAGCACAGCGGCTGCCGCAACGGTCGCCGCGGGCCCGCGACCGCGGGCGAGCGCGAGCGTCGAGCTTCTCGGCAACGCCGCCCATGCGGCTGGCCAGGCGAAGGTCGCCTTGCAGCAGCGCACCAGCCAGAAGAAGTACGCCCGTACGACCCGAATCGCTGCCCTGGGCAGTGGTGCATTGGGTCCGCATCCGGCATGGGATCCGGTCTAAACCAGACCGGCCAAGATCCCCAAAGGCCGCGGACCCAGAGCATCGGGTCCGCGGCCTTAATCATGCGAGGCCACGTTTGTCAGTGCTAACCGGAGCGCACGCGTCGGACGAGCCGCCGCGCGATCGCTCTGACCAGACGAAGACGCGCAGATCTGCAGATGAGAGGGGATGACACCGATGTACCTGCCGGGAACCGCCGCCGTCATCGACGACGTCGCGGCGGCCGAGGCGGAATTGGTGCGGGTGACCGCGATCAGCAGGCCGATGCCGATGGCCATCGTGCCTGCGCCGGCGCTGCCCGGGGCCGGGAAGGCGAGGGCGCTGCCGTGTGCCGGAGACCCTGACCTGTTCTTCGCCGAGTCACCCGACGATGTTGAGCTTGCCAAGTCGCTGTGCAGCGATTGCCCGGTCCGGCCTGCGTGCCTGGCCGGCGCGGTACAGCGCAGGGAGCCGTGGGGTGTGTGGGGAGGAGAGCTATTCATCCGCGGCGAGATCGTTCCTCGGAAGCGCGGGCGTGGCCGGCCGCGTAAGAACGACGTGGCGGCCTGAGTTGTACCCCGCGCTGTGAGGTCCGGGGTGGCTGCGGGCACGTAGGCCCGTCGCCACCCCGGCCGTTCGAGCCACCGTCGGGGGCTGGCTCGGCGGTCAGCAGTGGTTCAGCTAGCTGGCTCCTTGGCCAGCCCCAGCGCCCCGGGGTCCTGGTCGTCCAGTGGCAGGATGTCGGCCGGGTCGCCGGGGCCGTAGCCGGGGATCCAGCGCAGGACCTCGGCCCGGAACTCGCCTGCCGCCTCAAGCTGGCAGAGCACGCCAATGCCGGCGGTCGAGACCCGATGGATCAGGATGTAAGACGGTGGCACGTTGAACTGACGGGCGACGTTGGCGCCGCGCAGGTCGGTCACTCTCGCTGCCTCGCTGCGCATCCATTCCCGGCTGAACTTGAACGTCTCGTTCTTGGACGGGACCGCCAGAGGTGCGAGGAAGTCCCGCAAGGCGTTCGCGTCGACCGAGACGCCCGGCCGCAGGAAACCGTGGTTGCGAAGCTCGGCCTCGGCCACGCTGAAGTCGCCGTCGGTATGCACGAGATAGAGCAATCGCCCGAACAGGGGAGGCAGGCCCTCAGGTAGGCGGTCAACGGCGCCGAAGTCGAGCACTCCGAGCCTGCCGTCGTCGAGCAGGCGGAAGTTCCCTGGGTGCGGGTCGGCATGCAGCAGACCCGTCCTGGCCGGGCTGGAGAACAACATGCGGACGAGCATCAGTCCGGCCCGGTCCCGCTGTTCCTGCGTCCCGTCGCTGATGATCTTGGCGAGCGGGGTGCCGTTCATCCACTCGCTGATCAGGACGTGGTCGGTCGCGAGGACGGTCGGCGGGACGTAGATATCCGGGTCGCCAGCGAAGGCCTCGGCGAACGCGTCCTGCGACGCCGCCTCGAGCCGGTAGTCGAGTTCTTCCGCAACCCTGGCGCGCAGTTCATCAAGCAGTGGCTTGACGTCGAGTCCTGGCATCAGCACCGCGAATAGCCGCCCGACCCGGCTGAGCTGTGCGAAGTCGCTTATCAGGGCCTTGCCTGCGCCCGGGTACTGGATCTTGACTGCCACTTGCCGCCCGTCGTGCCAGACGGCCTTGTGCACCTGGCCGATCGAGGCCGCTGCGGCCGGGCGGTCGTCGAATTCGGCGAACTTGGCTCGCCAGTCCTCGCCGAGATCGGTTGCAAGGACTCTGTGCACGGTGCTGGCAGGCAGCGGCGGCGCGGATTCCTGCAACTTGGTGAGCGTGGCCCGGTACGGTCCCGCGAGCTCAGGCGGCAGCGCAGCTTCGAAGATCGACAGCGCCTGGCCCAGCTTGAGTGCCCCGCCCTTCAGCTCGCCCAGGACGCGGAAGATCTGGTCAGCCGTCCGTTGCTGGATTTCCTGGGCGACGATCTCTGCGGGTCGGCCGCCTACGCGCTTGCCGATCCCCAGCACGGTCCGACCCGCCAGCCCGGCCGGCAGAGCGGCGAGCTTCACCGTTCTCGTGACGGCGCGGCGCGGCAGATCGTTCATGATCTCTATTGTCGGTTACCTGGCTGGTGTGACTGAACACGGACAGGCCGGATGTGGCGCCCATGTCCGGCGTCGCCACCTCCAGTCGGGTAGCACCAGCTCGAGAGTGCCGTTCACGGCGGCGCTTGCCAGCGGGCTCTGCTCGATCGCGATCAGCGACTGCGCCGCTGCCTGCGAGGCGACCGCCGCCGCGAGGACGGCGTCGCATGCGGGCGGGTCCGGGCGCCTGCTTGTCAGCTGGGCCAGTATCAACGGCCATGCCGGATCGTTACCCGCTCTGACGTAGTCCAGGCACAGCAAACATGCGGTTCGTCTCGGCACGACGAGCGGGCCGACGACTCCGATTGCTTCGCCCGCGATGACCGCCAGGTGCGGAACGCTGTCTCCGGTGAGCTGGGCGAGCCTGGCCAGAGGCTGGCGTCCAGCGAGAATGACCAGGTCAGGCTTAGAGAGTCGGTCACCGGCGGGCCGCCACCGCGCCCGCGCCCGCTGGCTCGGCATCGATGGCCGGGTCGCCGGAGCACGCGACAGACTAGGGCTCGCAGGAGATGCGGCGGCGCGGGTCAGTCGCGTGCCTGATCCGGCCTCGCCGGCTGGTCGATGGCCTCCGCCGGTCCGGGCACCTGTCGGACGAACTCGACGCGGCCAACGCCGGCGGCCGACAAGATCCTGGCGATCGCGCGTGCCGATCCTTTGGTCGCCCTCGATGCTCACAACGGCGGCCCGACGTCGCGCGAGTGCTCGGGCGCCACCGTCGCCGTCGCGGTGAGCAAGCGACGTTGTCGCAAGTTCTGGTGCCAGCCTGGCGCGCAGGGCTGGCGGGATATCGCGGAGTGTGCCCGCCGGGAAATCATCGAGCGCTCCTCCGGCTGCCAGCAGGGCCAGGATGCGCTCGGTCGCCTGGACCGGGATGCCGCGTCCAGCTGCGGTTGCGATGACCTGGTCGCGTTCGCGGCTGCCGTCGAGTAAGCCAATGACGAAGGCCGCGCGGCGCATGCCGGATAAGGCAATCGCGCGGCGCGGATCGATGCCGATCTGCAAGGTGTCCCGGTCTCGCCAGACCGGGAGTAAGCCAGACTTCAGAGCTGGTCGCATGGCGGCAGCTTGACACCTGGGTCCGACAGTGACAAGCCGCCGGAATGCACGCCGCACAAGCGCTGGGAAGCGGACCTGCGAGTCGCGGAGGCGCGTGACGCGAGCAGTGATACGACCGCAACGTAGCTACGGTCAGACCTGTCTGATCGTCGGCTTCAGCTTGACGGATGAGCCGCCTGGCCCGTGCCGCCATGTATTGATGAGCGCCCATTACCCGGATTCGTTCATGAGTGGTTCTGCCTGCGTATAACTGATGCCCACCGCGATGCCTCATTAGGCCCGCGAAGTCGGCAAACGCGGTTCACGCAGCAGCTATCAACGCCAGGACGACGCCAATCCTGTCCTGTGGACAACCTTGTGCATAGCATGGGGAATCTGTGGAGTTTTGCTGTGGATATCTACTGGATAAGCTGTGGGTTTTTGGGCGACGCCCGCCCATTCGGCGATACCGGTGCTGGCGTTTCCCCATCCACCGGTTGTGGACAAGGTCGGGTTAGCTGTGGGCAGGTGTGCCGCGTCCTCGGAGGCGCCCGCGAGATCACGTTCTGAGGCGACCGCCGCGGGTCGGCCGACCGGGCGCTAGTGTCCGCTTCCGGTTCGCCGGGGCCACATTGGTGGGCGAGCGCGTGCCCGACCGGTGGGCCGGCCCCGCGCGCCGCCGGTACGCCCGACCCAGCCCCCAGCACCTAGACGCCGCCGTCGCTCCGCGCCGGTCCGGTCGCCGCCGTCGCTCCGCGCCGACCTGGTCGCCGCCGTCCGCTCCCTGCCGATCCGGTCGCCGCCGTCGCTCCGCGCCGACCTAGTTCGTGGGTGAAAGGGTCATTCATCGCGCTTTCTGGTGATGAAAGGACCATTCACCCATGGGAGAAGCCCGCAAATGCGTGATCAGGCGCCGGGATCGCGCCCTTTATCCTGTTCGCCGCTTTCGTCGGTCTGACCGTGATCTCCGGTTTGGCCGTCTTCGTCCGTCTGGCTGCCCCCGCCGTCATGGCTGCCCTCGCCGGCCTGGCTGCCCTCGCCGGCCTGGCTGCCCTCGCCGGCCTGGCTGCCCTCGCGGCCTGGCTGCCCTCGCCGGACTGGCTGCCCTCGCTGGCCGGGCCGGCCCCGGCCGTCGCCGGGGCGTTCCTCTTTGGTGAGGTCGGACAGGTCCGACAGGTCGAGCTCAGGGCGGCCGCGAACAAAGCCTTCCGGATCCTCGAGGTCCTCGGCGGTCGGCAGCAGGTCGGGGTGCTCCCAGATCTGGTCGCGGCCGCTTATCCCGCGGTCCTCGGTCAGAGCGCGCCACATCGTGGCTGCCTCGCGGAGCCGGCGCGGCCTGAGTTCCAATCCGACGAGGGTCGCGAACGTGCGCTCGGCCGGGCCGCCTGTCGCCCTCCGCCGCCTGATCGCCTCGGCCAGAGCCTCGGCGTCGGGCAGCCGGTTGCGCGCGGCGTCGGCGACCACCGTGGCCACCCACCCTTCGACCAACGCGAGCAGCGTCTCCAGGCGCGACAGCGCGGCCTTCTGCTCCGGTGTGTCTTCTGGCTGGAACGTGGCGGCCCCGGAGAGGGCCTCGTTGATGCCCGCCTCGGGGTTCTCCAGGTCGATCTGCTGCATGGCGTCGCGCAGCGAGTCAGGGTCAACGTTGATGCCGCGCGCGTAGTCCTCGACCGCACCGAGCAGCCTGGCCCGCAGCCACGGAACGTGGCTGAACAGGCGTTGATGGGCGGCCTCGCGCATGGCGACGAAGAGCCTGACTTCGTCCTCGCTCACCGACAGGCCGGAGCCGAACTCGGTGACGCCGGCCGGCAGCAGCGCGGCGGTGCCCTCCGGGGCGAGCGGCAGACCAATGTCGCTGGAGCTGATGATGTCCTCGGCCAGCGTTCCTACGGCCGCGCCGGCTTGGCTGCCGACCATCATCCCGCCCATCCTGCGCATCATTTCGCCCAGGCCGCCGAGGGCTCCCGCGAGGGCACCTGGACCGGCGCCTCCGGTGAGCGCGGACATAGCCGACTGCATGTCGGGCGGCAGCTCACCGAGGTCGGCCTCGCTCACCGAGAACATGCCGCCCATGCTGTCGACAGCCCGTTCTGCGATGGGCTGGCAGAGCGTCTGCCAGACCGGCATCGTGGCCTCGACCCATTCCGATCGGCTCCACGCCTCTATCGTGCGGATCCCGCTCGGCAGGGACGTCGCATCCTCGAGCCACAGGTCCGCAAGCCTGACCGCGTCCACGACGGCAGAGCGCTGGTTGTTCAGAACGCTCGGGTCGCCCTTCGCGACGATCGTCTGCCTGGCCGCGTTCTTGGCCAGATCCCAGTTGACCGGTCCACCTTGGTAGGTCATCGCGTCGGCGAACTGCCTGAGCGCGTCGGCGATCTGCTGCGGGTCGCCCAGCGGACCTCCAGGGCCCTGCGGCCCGGCCGGTCCGCCTGGGCCGCCCGCGCCAGAACCGCCGCCGGAACCGCCCGAACCGCCGCCAGACCCGCGCTCCGGATCGTCGCCCGGCTCGCCGGGCAGGCCGAAGCCGAAGGGAGGCTCACTCATTGTCATAGCCTCTCGGGCAGGATGGAAGTATCACATTCGCCAAGTTATCCCAGGAGCACCTCGCGGTGAGCGACCGAGTTGGCAAGGTTCGCCAAGGGCGGAGCGCTGCTGGCGGGCGCGAGGGTGCGCGCAAGGGGACCGGGCAGTTGCGTTCGGTACGGCCGGGCCCCGACGATGACGCACACCGCGATGACCTGCCGGTCGTTGCAGTCACGGGTGCGGCGCACGACCTCGGGCTCGCGCTGACCGCGCGGCTGGCCCAGTCGGAGCGCTTCAGCCGGGTTATCGCCATCGACGACCACCGCGGTGACCTGACCGGCGTGATCTGGCGCGTGGTCGACATCCGCGACCCGACCCTGGCTGGACGGCTCACCGGCATCGACGTGATCGTGCACACCGACGTCGACCTCGCGGCCGGGTCTGACCCGAAGGTAAGGCGCGCTCACAATGTCCGGGGTGCCCAGACCGTGCTGACCGCGGCCGCGGCGGGCGGAGTTGGCCGTGTTGTCCTGATCACCAGCGCGATGGTGTACGGAGCCAAGCCGGATAACCCGGTGCCGATCACTGAGAGCGCGTCGCTCGGCGCCGATCCTGACGGCAGCGTCGTGGGCGACTTCATGGAGATCGAGCAGCTTGCCGAGCGCTCGCCGCGCACCAACCCCGGCATGTCGATCACCGTTGTCCGCCCGGCCGCTCTCGTCGGCGAGGGCATCGACACCCTGATCACCAGGCATTTCGAGGCTCCGCGCCTGCTGGTGGTGAAGGGTTGCGCGCCGCGCTGGCAGTTCTGCCACGTGAGTGACCTGTTGTCGGCGATCGAGCTGGCGGCTGCAGGTGAGGTTAAGGGCGCCTTCGCCGTTGGCTCAGATGGCTGGCTGGAACAGGGCCAGGTAGAGGAACTGTCCGGTCTGCGCAGGATCGAGCTGCCCGCTGGCGTGACGTTCGCGACGGCGCAGCGGCTGCACCGCGCCGGCATCACCCCGGCGCCGGTGTCTGACCTGCACTACGTCGTCTACCCGTGGGTGGTCGACTGCCAGGCGCTGCGGGAGGTGGGCTGGAGCCCCACGGTGACCAACACGCAGGCACTGCAGGTCCTGCTCGAGCAGCGGGCTGGTCGTCACGCGTTCGCTGGCCGCCGTCTGGCGAAGAAGGACGCGACGATCACCGCCGCCGGAGCGACCGTCGCCGTGATCGGAACCGCGGCGATCGTCCGCCAGGTGCGCAAGCGGCGCCGCGAGTCCTGAGCCAAACAGGTGGACGCAGTCCTGAGCCAACCAGGCGGACGCAGTCCTGAGCCAACCAGGCGGACGCAGTCCTGAGCCAACCAGGCGGACGCAGTCCCGAGCCAGCCAGGCGGACGCAGTCCTGAGCCCGCAGGACTGGATGAATTTCGTGAGCGGCGCGTGGTGCGATGTAGCGTGGCCGGGTGAACGTCATCAGGCTCGCCGAACTGCGGGATACGCCGCTGTCCGTCGACGAGGTCTACAACGCTGTTACCGACGATTCCGCGGGCGGCATCGCCGTCTTTGCAGGCGCTGTCCGTGATCATGATCACGGACAGCCGGTGACCGCCTTGTCCTACTCGGCCCACCCCTCCGCCGCCGAGGAGCTGCGCAAGGTCTGCGAGCGAATCGCGGAGAAGTTCGACG
Source organism: uncultured Actinomycetota bacterium (assembly GCA_963809195.1). Taxonomy (GTDB): domain Bacteria; phylum Actinomycetota; class Actinomycetes; order Streptosporangiales; family Streptosporangiaceae; genus Chersky-822. The sequence continues at coordinate 449,883 of CAWEIQ010000001.1, forward strand.
TGTATGCGGTCGCTGCCGTGCACCGGACAGGCGACCTGGTTATCGGCGACCTCGCGGTCGTCGTTGCCGTCTCCTGCAGCCACCGTGCAAGCGCGTTCGACGCCTGCCACGCGCTGATCGACGACCTGAAGGCGACCGTGCCGATCTGGAAGCACCAGCGCTTCACCAGCGGTGACAGCGAGTGGGTCAATAGCGCGTAATCTTGCCCGCATGTCACGTCGCGCGGTAACGCTCCTGATCGCCGGGATCGGGGCTCTCGCCTGCCTGGTGATCGTGTTCGCGGTGCCGGTCCCTTACGTCGCCTTGCTGCCCGGCCCGACGTACAACACTCTTGGCCCGCTCGACGGCAAGCCCGTTGTCCAGATTTCAGGTCACCGCACCTACACCGCACCGGGTCACCTGAACATGGTGACGGTCTCCTACATCGGCGGGCCTGGAGCGAACCCGCCATTCAACATCTTCGCGGCGCTGCAGGCGTGGCTCAGCCCGCATGAGGCCGTGGTGCCGCAGGAGGAGTTGTTCCCGCCGGGCCAGACCCAGCAGCAGGTGGTCAAGCAGGACTCCGAGCAGATGGTCAACTCGCAGGAGACCGCCCAGGCGGCGGCGCTGTGTCAGCTCGGCATCAAATTCACGACGATCGACACGATCAGCGGCACGATCAGCGGCCTGCCGGCAGCGGGCCGCCTGCACCGCGGCGACGTCATCACCGCCGTCGACGGCAAGCCGGTGAGCTGTAAGTCCAGCGCCGCGACCATGATCAGGGCGCGCCCGGTCGGGCATCGCGTCGTGCTGACGATTGAACGGGGCGGCAAGCATCACACAATCGCGCTGCGGACTGCGAGCTACAAGGGCGAGCCTGTCATCGGCGTGAACGTGGTCGAGTCGTTCAAGTTCCCGTTCCATGTGAAGATCAACATCGGCAATGTCGGAGGCCCGAGCGCCGGCATGATGTTCGCGCTGGCGATCATCGACAAGCTGACTCCGGCGAACCTGACCGGCGGGAAGTTCATCGCGGGAACGGGCGAGATCGAGGTCAACGGCGCTGTCGACCCGATCGGCGGCATCCAGCAGAAGATGGCGGCGGCCCGCGCGGCGGGCGCCACGGTGTTCCTGGCCCCGGCGGCCAACTGCTCGGATACAGCCGGGTCCGTTCCTGCCGGGCTGCGCGTGGTCAAGGTCAGCACGCTGCGCGGCGCGATCGCCGCGCTGAACGCGGTGAAGGCGGGCAAGGCCGTTCCCGGTTGCTAGCGCGGTCCTCGCGCTCCGCGGCGAAAAATCTTGTTCGGCCGGACTGTGCTTCCCCGGGGGACGACCCCTGGAACCCCCCGCGGTGCGCGCGAACGCAGTTACCTTGCCGGTAAGTTGCCGTCAAGGACTTGCGTTCGCGGCTCCGCCGCCACCGTGTCTGGCAGGTACCGGGCCGGAAGCCACGCGGCTAGTAGGCTCACGCGTTACGTGGCTTAGGCATCAAAGGGGAGAGCGGTGACCTTCAGAGTTCCCGGCCCGCGCGGCGGTGGCGGACGCCAGGTGCAGCTGCCTCGCTGGCCGAGATTCGTCATCCCGGCGGTGATCATCATCGTCGCCCTCGCGGTACTGATCGCGATCGTGGCAGGCATCTGGACCGACTACCTGTGGTACAGCTCCGTGCACCAGACGCGCGTGTTCGGGACCACGTACACCACGAAGTGGCTGCTGTTCCTGGTGACCGCCGTGTTCATGGGCGGTGTGGTCGGCGCGAACCTCGTTATCGCATACCGGCTGCGACCCGAGGACCCGCCCACCGGCCCTGGTCACCAGGGCATCGAGGCGTACCGCCAGGCGATCGACCCGCACCGGCGCGGCGTGATGATCGTGCTGCTCGGCCTCATTGGACTGATCACCGGGCTGGCCGCGGCGAGCAACTGGCGGACCTGGCTGCTGTTCATCAACAGGGTGCCGTTCGGCCGCAAGGACCCGCAGTTCAACCTGGATATCTCGTTCTACGTCTTCGTGTATCCGTTCCTGCGGATGCTGCTGTCGTTCCTGTTCGCCGCCGTGCTGCTCGCACTGGTGCTTTCTGCCGCGGTGCACGTGCTGTACGGCGGGCTGCGGATCTCCAGGCGCGCCCGGCCTTCTCGCGGTGCCAGGACTCAGCTTTTCGTGCTGGCCGGCGTGTTCGTTGCGCTTCAAGGCGGTCGCCTACTGGGTGGACAGGTACGGGATCAACTTCTCCCAGCGTGGCGTCGTGCAGACCGGGGCGTCCTACACCGACGTCAATGCCGTGCTGCCGGCCAAGACCGTGCTCGCCGTGATCGCCGTGATCTGCGCGGTGCTGCTCCTGGCCGGAGCGTTCCGGCGCAGCGCGCTGGTGCCGGGAATCGGCTTCGGGCTGCTCGTGCTGTCGGCCGTCCTGATCGGCGGCGTATATCCGTTCATCATTCAGCAGTTCGTGGTCAAGCCGAACCAGCAGGCCAAGGAGCGGCCCTACATCAGCCGCGAGATCGAGCAGCACCAGGACCGCGTACAACGTGGCCGGTACGCGGGTCATCGCCTATCCGGCGTCGCCGACGCAGCCCCGCGCCGCGCTTGCCAAGGAGGCGGCCGCGGTGCCCGACTTCCGGCTCCAGGATCCGGACGTGCTCCTCCACCGACGTTCCAGCAGCTGCAGCAGGTCAAGGGCTACTACCAGTTCGACGGCGTGCTCGCGATGGACCGGTACATCTTCGGCCCGAATCCGGTCCCGCAGGACACCGTGGTGGGTGTCCGGGATATGGCCGGGCCGCCCAGCCGGCCAGGTCAACTGGGTCAGCACGCACCTGATCTACACGCACGGATACGGAGTCGTCGCGTCCACGGCCGCGCGGACCCAGCCGAACGGCAACCCCAACTTCATCGAGGGCAACATCCCGCCGACCGGCGTCTCGGCCTGACTCCAGCCGCGGGTGTACTTCGGGCACGAGGGCGCCAGCTACGTCATCGTCGGCGGCCACCAGCGGGAACTCGATTTCCCGAACGAGAGCAGCGGGGGCCAGAGCAACACCACCTACCATGGCACCGGCGGCGTGCCGGTTGGCTCGTTCGGCAACCGGCTGCTGTTCGCCATCAGGTTCCGCGAACTGAACATCCTGATCTCGAGCGCGATCGACGCCAACTCGCGGATCATGTACATCAGGGACCCGCTGGAACGGGTGCAGAAGGTCGCGCCGTTCCTGACCCTGGACGGAGATCCTTACCCGGTCGTGGTCCGGCGGCCAGATCCTGTGGGTCGATCGACGGCTACACGACCACCGACGACTACCCGTACTCCAAGCGGATCAACCTCGACCAGGCCACGTCCAACACCTACAGCCCGAACGGCCTGGCGGTCGGGCCGAACGGCCAGGTCAACTACATCACGGAACTCGGTGAAGGCGACAGTCAACGCCTACACCGGCGCGGTGCACATCTACCAGTGGGGCAACGCGAGCCCGGTGCTCAAGTCGTGGATGAAGTCGTTCCCCGGGCTCGTCTCGCCGCAGAGCGCGATCCCCTCCGAGCTGTTGCCGCACTTGCGCTACCCGGAGGTACTGTTCGACGCCCAGCGCGAGATCCTCGCGCAGTTCCACGTGACGGATCCGGCGTCGTTCTACGGCGGCCAGAACTTCTGGGAGATCCCCGCCGCATCCGAACACCGCGCCGGAGAAGCTTCCCGATCAGCCAGCCGCCGTACTACCTGACGCTCAACATGCCGGCGTCAGCGGCGCCTGAGTTCTCGCTGACCACGCTGTTCACGCCGAGGAACAGGCCGAACCTGGCCGCTTACATGGCGGTGAACAGCAACCCGGTCGACCCTCGGGCGGGTACGGGCAAGATCACGCTCCTGCAGCTGCCGCAGGCCACGGCGATCACCCGGCCCGGCAGCAGGTGCAGAGCAAGTTCGAGGGCTTCGCGGCCGCCTCCGAGCAGCTCACGCAGCTGCGGGGCGGCGGCTCGACAGTGACGCTCGGCAACCTGGTCACGGTGCCGCTCGGCGGCAGCCTGCTCTCGGTCGAACCGGTCTACGTCGCGGCGTCCGCGGTCAGCCAACAGCCGGCGCGTACCCGCAGCTGCAGAGATTCCTCGCGTTCTACGTACTTCGGGGGCGGGGCCGCCGGGAACAAGGTCGGCTTCGGCAACACGCTGATCGACGCGCTTGCCCAGGTGTTCGGCGGCGCCGGGCCAACCGCCGACCGGGGGTCCCGGCGGGCCGCCGGGTGGCCAGGTGAACGCGCAAGTGCTGCAGTTCCTGCAGCAGGCGGACAAGTTCTACGCAAGGGCGCAGGCCGAGCTGAAGGCGGGCAGGCTCGACCTGTACTACCAGGACATCCTGAAGATGAAGGCCGCGCTCGACCAGGCAAGAAGCGCCGCTAAGCCGACGAAGACCGGACCAGCAAGGCTCGGCTTCTCCGACACCTTCGCCGTCGCCAAGCGGGTCGGCGTCCGCGTCGCGCTCGCCGTAAGGCTCGCCTCGGCCTGCCTTCAAGCTGGCTCGCTCTGCAGTGCAGAAAGCGGCAAAGGCGGCGCTTGCCGGGCCACGTCGCACCGCGCGAGGGCGTAGGCTCGATGCTGCGGGGACGTTGCAAGGGCGCAGACTTCATTGTGGCAGTTCCCGATGACGAAGAAAGGCCATCAGAGAGGAGCCTGACGCGCGGTGGGTCCTCGTGTGCTCGTTGACGCGACTGGCGTTCCCGTCGACCGCGGCGCGCTGGGCCGATACGTCGACGGCCTGGTGACGGCGCTGGCCGAGGCCGGTGCCGATCTCGCGGTTGCGTGCCAGCGCGCCGACGAGGAGCGGTATGAGCGGCTGCTCCCAAGCGCACGGATCGTTCCCGGGCCGCCAGCCATCGCGCACCGGCCGGCCAGGCTGGCCTGGGAGCAGAGCGGGCTGCCGCTCGTCGCGACTCAGGTCGAGGCCGATGTCATCCACTCGCCGCACTACTCGATGCCGCTGCGGCCCGGTCTGCCGACCGTCGTGACGATCCACGACCTCACTTTCTTCACGGCGCCCGACACGCACAGCCCGGTCACGGCCACCTTCTACAAGGCTGCCATCAGGACCTCGGCCTGGCGGGCCACCCGACTGATCGTCCCGTCGAAGGCCACCAGGGATGAGGTGGAGCGGGTACTCGAGGCCGACTCCACCAAGATTGACGTGGCGTACCACGGAGTCGACCACACGTTCTTCAACCGCCCAGGCCAGGCACAGCTCGACCGCGTCGCAAGCCGTCTTGGCCTGCACGGCCGGTCGTATGTCGCCTACCTCGGCACCCTCGAGCCCCGCAAGAACGTGCCCGCTCTGATCGCCGGCTGGGCTGAGGCCGTCGCCGACCTGGCCGAGCCGCCCGCGCTGGTGCTAGCGGGCGGCACCGGATGGAGCGACGAGGTCGACGACGCGGTCGCTGCCGTGCCAGCACACCTGCGCCTGGTCCGCCCTGGCTACCTGCACTTCACCGATCTGCCCGGGTTCTTCGGCGGAGCGCTTATCGTGGCCTTCCCCAGCATTGGCGAGGGCTTCGGCCTGCCCGTGCTCGAGGCCATGGCCTGCGGTGCTCCGGTGCTGACCACGCACCGCACCTCGCTGCCCGAGGTCGGCGGGGACGCCGTCGCCTACACAGAGCCTGAAGCGGACAGCATCAAGAGCGCGCTGCGCGCGCTCATCGACGATGGTGCTCAGCGCGAAGCGCTCGGGAACGCCGGTTACGCCAGGTCCCTCGAGTTCACCTGGGCAGCATCGGCGCAGGCGCACATGGCGTGCTATGAGCGCGCCGCCGCTGCCAGGCAGGGGTAGTCTCCCTGGTCATGTCGAGCGATGGCGCAAGCAACAAGTGGGCCGACGAGGGGCGTGACAGGGACGGCGGGCAGCTTGAGGCGATCTTGCTGGTCGGCGGCCAGGGAACGAGGCTCCGCCCGCTGACCATCGGCATGCCCAAGCCACTGCTGCCGACCGCGGGGGTCCCGTTCCTCGCACATCAGCTTGCCAAGGCGGCCGCGTCAGGAGTCAGCCGCGTCGTGCTGGCGACGGCGTTCAGGTCCGAGATGTTCGCCGAGACGTTCGGCGACGGTGCCGCGTACGGCCTGGAGATCGTCTACGTCTACGAGGAGGAGCCGCTCGGTACGGGCGGCGGGATCAGGAACGCGGCGGCGAGCCTGCGCAGCGGGCCCGATGATCCGGTGGTTGTGCTCAACGGAGATGTGCTCTCCGGTCACGACATCAGTGCTCAGATCGATATGCACCGCAAGGCCGACGCTGCCGTGACGCTGCACCTCGTGGAGGTGCCCGATCCGGCGAGGTTCGGCTGCGTGCCGACCGACTTCGACGGCCGGGTGACAGCCTTCCTCGAGAAGACGCCGCACCCGGTGACGAGCCAGGTCAACGCCGGCTGCTACGTCTTCACCAGGCGCTATATCGACGCGATGCCCGCTGGCCGGGTGTTGTCGGTTGAGCGCGAGACCTTCCCAGCCCTGATCGACGCTGGCGAGACCGTCATGGGTTACCTCGAGTCCGCCTACTGGCTTGACGTCGGCACGCCGGAAGCCTTCGTGCGTGGCTCCTGTGACCTCGTGCTCGGCGAGCTCGCCTCGCCGGCGCTGCCCGGCGAGTGCGGCGATGCGCTGTTGCTGGCAGGTGCCAGCGCGGACCCCTCCGCGCAACTGTCAGGCGGTACCGCGGTCGGCACCGGCAGCGTCATCGGAGCCGGTGCGACCGTGGACAGTTCCGTGATCTTCGACGGCGTCACGATCGGCGCGGGCGCGAGCGTGGTCGCCAGCGTCGTCGGGGCAGGTGCGCGGATCGGCGACGGCGCCGTGCTGAACGAAGCGGTGATCGGCGCCGGCGCCGAGATCGGCGGCAGCAATGAGCTGCTGAGCGGCATTCGGGTCTGGCCGGGAGTCCGGCTGGACGGGACCGCGATCAGGTTCTCAACCGATGCCTGACCGCGCGGGAGCCGCGGGGCTGACTGCGGTCCCGCCGCCGGCTGGCTCGTGACCGGCGGCCCTGATGCAGCAAGCGGCTGGAACGGCGCTGGCAGGCGCCGTTTGCCGTTGACGTAGCCAGCGTCCTGTCGGTGCATCGCCGCGGAACCGGCGATCCCGCGTACGTCATCGACCATGCTGGCGCGATCTGGCGGGCCATCGGCACCCCGGACGGGCCTGGCACGCTCAGGATTACCTGGCGCTACGTGCCCGCTGGCGATCGGGTCGGCACCAGCGTGACGCTTGCTGATAGCAGAGGCTTGGGGCCCTGGCGCTGAATGGCTGCTTGAGGCACTGCCCGCCATGCTTGGCGCCGAGGACCGGCCCGAGGACTTCGTACCGGAGCACCCGGTGCTGCGCGACCTGGCCAGGCGGCACGGGACGATCAGGATCGGCAGATCCTGCCTGGTCCTTGAGTCGCTGGTGCCCGCCGTACTCGAGCAGAAGGTGGTCGGCAAGGAAGCGTGGCGAGCTTGGCGGCTGCTGCTGCGCAGGTTCGGCGAGCCCGCGCCCGGGCCGGCGCCTGCGGGCATGCGCGTGCCACCCGGCCCGGCTGCCTGGGCGTCGATCCCGTCCTGGGAGTGGCACCGCGCCGGTGTCGAGGCGGTCAGGGCACGGACGATCGCGGCGGCCGCGCGGGTCGCCAGCCGTCTTGAGGAAATCCTGCACCTGCCGCCCGACCAGGCCGACCGCAGGCTGCAGGCGCTGCCAGGAATAGGAATCTGGACCTCTGCCGAGGTCAGGCAGCGTGCCTGCGGTGACGCGGATGCCGTCTCGGTCGGCGACTACCATCTGCCCGCGATCGTCGGCATGGCGCTCGCCGGGCGGCCGGTCGACGACGCGGGGATGCTGGAACTGCTCGCCCCGTACCAGGGACACCGCCACCGCGCATCGGTGCTGACATGGTTCAGCGGAGTGCGGCCTGAGCGCCGCGGCCCGCGGCTATCCATCCGCGACTACCGTGCCTTCTGACCTGCAGCCGCCGGCGAACGGGTCCCGAATGCGAGCACGCGAGCTCGGCCTGAGCTTCGGGCCGCATCCGGCTGGCCAGCACAACGCGATCACCGATGTCGCAGGCGTTCGCGTCGGGCATGTCACTGTCATCGAGGGCGAAGGCATCAGGACCGGGGTCACCGCGATAGTGCCCGACGCCGTCGACCGGGCGGGCGGCTCCCTTGCGGCCGGGCTGTTCGCCGGGAACGGCTACGGCAAGCTCATCGGCGTCACCCAGCTCGCCGAACTCGGCGAGATCGAATCACCTGTGGTGCTGACCGGGACCCTGTCCGCGTTCCGGGCGGCCGACGCCTTGCTGACGTACCTGCTGCGGCTGCCGGGCAACGAGCAGCTGATCTCTGCCAACCCCGTGGTCGGTGAGACCAACGACGGCTACCTGTCCGACATCAGGGCGAGGCCGATCACCGAGGAGCACGTCCTTGCCGCGCTGTCGGGCGCGACGCGCCGGGCCGGTCGCCGAGGGCGCGGTCGGCGCAGGAACCGGTACCTCTGCGCTCGGGTTCAAGGCGGGGATCGGGACAGCATCGCGGGTGCTGGCATCGGGCGATGGCGGCACCGCCGCGATCGGTGCGCTGGTTCAGGCGAACTTTGGCGGCGTGCTGACTGTCAAGGGCGCGAAGGTCAGGGCACCGCGGGAGTCACGCGATCACGGAGACGGCGCGCCACGGGAACTCGTGCATGATCGTGGTCGCGACGGACCTGGCGCTCGACTCCCGCCAGCTGACCAGGGTGGCGCGCCGGGCCGTGTTCGCGATGGGCAGGACCGGCGCGGAATTCGCCCACGGCAGCGGAGATTACGCCATCGCCTTCGCCACCGGGACCGCGGCCGCAATGCGGGACGCGGCGCTGGATCCGGTTTTCGGCGCCGTGCAGGACGCGGTCGAGGAAGCGATCTTGAACTCGGTGTTCATGGCCACGACCACGACCGGCTATCTGGGGCGGGTCAGGTACGCCGTGCCGCTGGACCTCGTGACCAGCGCGTGCCGGGCCGCTGGCGTGCTCGGCGACTAGCCAGCGAGAATTGCGTAAAAGCTCAGAAAACAGGTCAGGAGGAGCTGTGCTCTACGCGTTCGGATTTGAGCGGATCGGCGTGCTGGTCAGTGACCTGTACTTCGTCGACCCGAAGCCACACCCAGGCCAGGAGGGCGCGGAGCACGGCGTGCGACTTGAGGTGCGGATGCTCGGACAGGGCGAGATGCAGGGGTCGATCTACTCGGCCAGGCCGATCGAAGCCGGACGGCCGGTGTGGCGGGCCGATTTGCTCGAGGCCGTCGACGGGCCGCCCGGGAGCCTGAACCGGGCGCACCACCACCCCAGATTCAACGGCTGGGAGCCAGGCAAGCGGGTCTTCGAGCCGAACCTGTCGGCGGCGCCTGTGCAGTGGGTGGCGGATCAGCTCTCCGACCTGGGCGCGCTCCTCGAGCGCGCAGGCGTCGACGATGACGGGTCGTTCGCCGCCGACGCCGAGAGCCTGCGCGGGATCGCGAGCGAGATCATGGCGGTCGTCAAGAACCTGCTCGACAAGGTCAAGGCCGGTGAGCTTGCCGCCGCGCCGCCCGGTGACCAGCCTGAAAGCGCCAGGGTCAGCTGGTTGTGAGGCGTGGCCTGGCTGGTCTGGCGGCCCACGCGGCGGGGACCGGCAGCACGTCCGCCTAGGGTGGGAACATGCGAACAGCCGGATTCGTGCAGATGCCGCACGAGAACCCCCCGTCCGCGAACTCGCTGCGCCGGGCGCTGGCCCGTGCTCGCGACGGCAAGCCGATCGACCAGTCGGAAGCCGCCGTGCTGCTGCATGCCAGAGGCGAGCAGCTGACCGAGCTGCTTCGTTACGCGGCCAGGACCAGGGATGCCGGGCTGGCTGCGGCTGGCAGGCCCGGGGTCATCACGTACTCGCGCAAGGTGTTCATCCCGCTGACCCGGCTGTGCCGGGACCGCTGCGGATACTGCACGTTCGTGACCGTGCCTGGCAGGCTTGCGCCAGGGCAGCGAGTTCCTGACCCCAGACGAGGTGCTCGACGTCGCCAGGCAGGGCGCGGCGCTCGGCTGCAAGGAGGCGCTGTTCACGCTCGGCGACCGGCCGGAGGCGCGCTGGCGGCAGGCGCGGGAATGGCTGGACGCCCACGGCTACGACGACACGCTGTCCTATGTCAGGGCGATGGCCATCCGGGTGCTCGAGGAGACCGGGCTGTTGCCGCACCTGAACCCTGGCGTCCTGACCTGGCAGGACTTCCAGCGGCTCAAGCCGGTCGCGCCGTCCATGGGCATGATGCTGGAGACGACGGCTTCGCGCCTGTTTACCGAGCGCGGCGGGCCGCATTTCGGCAGCCCGGACAAGGATCCGGCGGTCACGGCTCCGGGTGCTGGAGGACGCCGGCCGGTCTGCGGTGCCGTTCACGACAGGGATCCTGATCGGGATCGGCGAGACGCTGGCCGAGCGGGTCGACTCGATCTTCGCGATCCGCGGGGTGGCGCGCGAGTACGGCGCCGTGCAGGAAGTGATCGTGCAGAACTTCCGCGCCAAGCCGGACACCAAGATGCGAGGCATGCCTGATGCTGAGGTGGACGATCTGGCCGCGACGATCGCGGTGGCAAGGCTGGTGCTCGGGCCGTCGATGCGGATCCAGGCGCCGCCGAACCTGATCGGCGAGGAATACCAGCTGATCATGGACGCGGGGATCGACGACTGGGGCGGGGTGTCGCCGCTCACTCCCGACCATGTGAACCCTGAGCGGCCCTGGCCGCAGATCGAGGAGCTGGCCGCAAGAACTGCAGCTGGCGGATTCGCATTGCGGGAGCGGCTGACGATCTACCCCGGTTACATCCGCGAGCCATGGCTGGACCCTCGGCTCGCTGAGCATGTGGCCGCGCTGGCAGATCCGGCGTCGGGGCTGGCCAGGGAGAACGCCAGGCCCGCTGGACTGCCGTGGCAGGAGCCCGACGGCGGCTGGGGTGAGTCGGCCGGCCGGACCGACTTGCACGTCAGCATCGACACGCAAGGCAGGACGGCCGACCGGCGGGGTGACTTCGAGGATGTCTACGGCGACTGGGCCGAGATCGCGGAACGGATCTCGCCCGGCCAGGCCAGGCGGCCGGCGTCGCAGCGTCCCGGAGCGGCTGCGCGGCGAAGTGGCTGCCGCGCTGCGGAGTGCCGAGCGCGACCCGGCCGGCCTGACCGACGCGGAGGCGCTCGCCCTTCTCGACGCGGACGGGGCAGAGCTTGAGGCGCTGGCCGGGCTTGCTGACGCGATCAGGCGCGACGTCAACGGCGACGCCGTGACGTACGTGGTGAACAGGAACATCAACTTCACGAACGTCTGCTACACCGGGTGCCGGTTCTGCGCATTCGCACAGCGGCGCACGGATGCCGACGCGTACACGTTGTCGCTCGAGCAGATCGGCGACCGCGCCTCCGAAGCCTGGGCGGCCGGCGCGACCGAGGTCTGCATGCAGGGCGGGATCCACCCTGACCTTCCTGGCACGGCCTATTTCGACATCGCCACGGAGGTCAAGCGGCGCTGCCCGGACATCCACATCCACGCGTTCTCGCCGATGGAGGTCATGAACGGTTCGGCGCGGACCGGGCTGCCGGTTCGCGAATGGCTGCAGCGGGCAACGGCTGCGGGAGTCGACTCGATGCCAGGCACGGCCGCCGAGATCCTCGATGACGACGTCCGGTGGGTGCTCACGAAGGGCAAGCTGCCGACATCGGCCTGGATCGAGGTGATGACAACCGCTCATGAGCTCGGCATTCCGACCACCGCCACGATGATGTACGGGCATGTGGACACCCCGGCTCACTGGGTCGCGCACCTCAGGGTCATCAAGTCCATTGCGGACAAGGACCGGCGGATTCACCGAGTTCGTGCTGCTGCCGTTCGTGCACGCCAGCTCGCCGATCTACCTGGCCGGGCTGGCGCGGCCCGGCCCGACGACGCGGGAGAACCGGGCCGTCCACGCACTGGCGCGGCTCATGCTGCACGGGGCGATCGGTTCGATCCAGTGCTCGTGGGTCAAGCTCGGTGACGATGTCTGCCGCGAGGTTCTGGCCGGCGGCGTCAACGACCTTGGCGGCACGCTGATGGAGGAAACCATCAGCCGGATGGCAGGCTCGCAGAACGGTTCGTTCAAGACGATCAGCCAGCTGACGGATATGGTTGCGCCCATGGGCCGGCCGCTGCGCCAGCGCACGACGACGTACGGAGAGCCGTCGCCCGAGCGGCAGGCTGCCGCTCTCGCGTCGGACGGCGTCTGCTCCTCCGTCCGTAGTCATCCTGGCCGTTCGCTGCCGTTGATTTCGCTGCCAAGCGCGGGGTCTTGACCTGGCGACTCGGGGAAGATCGCCGTTAGGCAGTCTGGGCGGTGCGCGCCGCCCGCGTGACTCGAGCAGGGAGTGGCAGATGTCGACGGTGACTCGCAGAGCAACTCTGACCGGGTGGGGCCGCACGGAGCCGACGGTTGCCGAGCTCGCCGAGCCGAGGTCCGCCGACGAAGTCGCTGGGCTGGTGAAGGGCGTTGCCGGTGGCGGGGTGATCGCCAGGGGCCTCGGGCGCAGTTACAACAACGCCGCGCAGAACGGCGGCGGGGTGGTGATCTCGACGTCCGGCATGCGCGATGTGCTGTCGTTCGATCCGCAGTCCGGAGTTGTCAGCTGCGAGGCGGGTGTCAGCCTGGAGCAGCTGATGTGCGACATGCTGCCGTCCGGCTGGTTCGTGCCCGTCTCGCCTGGCACCAGGAAGGTGACTGTCGGCGGCGCCATCGCGGCCGACGTGCACGGCAAGAATCACCATTCGGCCGGCAGCTTTGCCCGGCACGTGCTGTCCTTCGAGCTACTGACCGCCGACGGCGCCGTGCGGACCGTCACGCCTGAGCCCGATTCAGAGCTGTTCTGGGCGACGGCCGGCGGCATGGGCCTGACCGGGATCATCCTGCGGGCGACCATCCAGCTGAAGAAGGTCGAGACATCCCGGCTGATCGTCGACACGGTCCGCACGGCCAACATCGACGACACGATGGCGCATCTGTCTGCGACGGACAAGGACTACGACTACACCGTCGCCTGGACCGACTGCCTGGCCACGCGCGGCAGTCTCGGCCGGTCGGTCATCACCAGCGGTGACTTCGCCACCGTCGGTCAATTGCGGTACCGCGATCGCGGTACGCCACTGGCCTTCAAGCCGTCGTCGCTGGTCGGCGCGCCTGCTATCTTCCCTTCTGGCCTGCTCAACGCCCGCACGGTCGGCCTGCTAAACGAAGCGTACTTCCGCAAGGCGCCGCGGCATCGCGGCGGCGAGATCCAGACGATCGGGAAGTTCTTCCATCCGCTAGACGCCATCTCGAGCTGGAACAGGGTCTACGGCCCAGCCGGGTTCCGGCAGTACCAGTACGTGGTCCCGTTCGCTGCTTCGGACGTAGTGGTCCGATCGCTGGAAAGGATCAGCATGCTCCGGGCGCCATCCTTCGTGACCGTGCTCAAGCGGTTCGGCGCCGGTGACCCTGGCATGCTGTCGTTCCCGATGCCCGGGTGGACGCTGGCGCTGGACTTCCCGGCACGCACGCCGTGGCTGAGCCAGCTTTGTGCCGAACTCGACGACATGGTGCTCGAGGCCGGCGGGCGGCTCTACCTTGCCAAGGATTCGCGGATCCCGGCGGGCCTCATGCCCAGGATGTACCCGCGGCTCGGGGACTTCCGGCGCCTGCGGGCGGAGGTCGACCCGTCCGGCGTGTTCAGCTCGGATCTGTCCCGCCGCCTGGAGCTGTGACCGAGTGCCAGACGGCGGTCCGCTCTGGCGGCGCTAGCGGTCGACGATGAAGGCCTCGGGGTCGCGGTCCGGGCGAGGCGGCGGCGGGGAGGCGGCGTGGCCGACGCCGACCGCGCCCATGGGCTCCCAGCCCGACGGCAGGTCCAGCGCCGCCGCCGCGACGGGGCCGCAGAAGAGCGTGCTAGATATCCAGCACGAGCCGAGTCCCTCGACGGCGAGCGCGACCAGCAGGTTCTGCACGCCGGCGCCCATGGCGACCAGAAACATCGCCCGCTCAGACGCGTTGCGGCGCTCGTCGGGGTAGGTGTGCGCGGCCTCGGCGAGCAGGCAGGGCACGATCAGCAGCGGTGCACGGCGCAGCGGCTCGCCGCGGCGGGTGCGGCGTGCGATCTGCTCGTCGGTGAAGCCGTCGCCGCGCAGGTCAGTCACCCAGGCAGCCAGCATGTCGTCGAGCAGCCTGGTCCTGGCCGACTCTGACTCGACGACCGCGAACCGCCAGGGCTGGCTGTGATGCGGCGCCGGTGCCGTCATTGCCGCGGCGATCGCGCGCCGGACGGCGGCCGGGTCGACGGGCTCGGCGGTGAAGTCGCGCACGGTCCGTCGTTCCGTCAGCACGTCGGCCGCTCCCGAGCCTGAACATGTCCTCGGCAGCTGGCCTGACCAGCGCGGCCGCTCCGGGGCCGTCGCCGCCTGCCTGGGCAGAGGAGGCCGCGGCCGGCGACGAGCCTGGGCTTGCGGCGATGACGAGTTCGGCGAGGCCGCGCACGATCGCGACCGGGACCTGGTCGGTCTTGCCCTTGACGAGATCACCGGCCGCGGCGATCTCGTCTGCGACGGCGGAGACCGTGACCTCAAGGACGTTGCCGAAGCTGTCCGGCAGGCCGCGGTGATCACGCAGCGGGAGCACGCCCGCGGCGCCGATCGCCGCATCGGTCTGGCCGTTGCGCCACGGGCGGCCCATCGTGTCGGTGATCAGCACGCCGAGGTTGGCGCCGGTCAGGTCTGCGATGGACTTGCGAAGCCGGCGGGCCGAGCCGTCCGGGTCCTCGGGAAGCAGCACGACGGTGCCAGCCGCGGTGTTGGACCGGTCGACGCCCGCCGCCGCCATCACCAGCCCGTGCCGGGTCTGCGCGATCGTGGTCGGGCCGCGGCGAGCCACGACCCGTACGGTCTCGGCGGCGATCGCGTCGTCCCGGTCGGCGGTCACCACGCGGCCCTCGGCCTTGCTGACGATCTTCGAGGTGACCACCAGGATGTCGCCGTCCTTCAGATCTGGCGCTGCGGCGACGATGAGCTCAGCCAGATTTGCGCCAGGCGTGATCTCCGGCAGTCCAGGCACGCCGACGATGCTGATATCGCTCATCCCGACAGCTCCGTGGCCAGGTCGACCGCGGCCCGGGCGATCGCGGCGGTCGCGGCAGGGTCCGTCATATACAGCGGCATCGCCCGGACCGCGATCCCGGCGAGTTCCGCGGCCTCGAGCTCATCCGCGTCGGAGGTGTCGACCAGCCAGCCGTCGAGCAGTTCCGGTCCGTAGTGAGCGGCCACGGCCGCGGCCGTGGTCTTGACGCCGATGGCCGCGAGGCACGCGTCCGCCATGCCGCGGACCGGGGCGCCGCCTATCACGGGCGAGACGCCTACGACGGTCTTGGCGCGGACGGCGTCGGCGATCCCGGGTATCGCGAGAATGATCCCGATGCTGACCACTGGGTTGGACGGCGGCAGCAAGATGAGGTCAGCCTCGTCGATCGCATCGAGCACACCGGGCGCTGGCACGGCCGAAGCCGCGCCGGCCGGGCACGATACTCGAGAGCGGGAACCTTGGCGTGCAGTCTCACCCACCACTCCTGGAAGTGCACGGTGCGGCGGCCGTCCTCGTCGTGGATGAGGACATGCGTCTGCACGTCGTCGTCGGTCATCGGTAGCAGCCGCACGCCTGGCCGCCATCGCTCGCAGAGCCGCTGCGTGACGGCAGACAGGGGCAGCCCGGTTCTGAGCATCTCAGTCCTGGCGATGTGCGTGGCGATGTCACGGTCTCCGAGGCTGAACCAGTCGGGTCCGGCGCCGTAGGCGCTCAGCTCGGACTGGACCGTGTGGGTCTCGTCGTCCCGGCCCCAGCCTTGTTCCTCACTGATCCCGCCGCCGAGCGTGTACATGACCGTGTCCAGGTCGGGGCTGACGTGCAGGCCGAACAGCGTGATGTCGTCGCCGGTGTTGCCGATCACGGTGATGTCCGCGTCAGGCGCGGCCAGCAGCAGCCCGCGCAGGAAACGGGCGCCGCCGACCCCGCCGGCGAGCAGTGTGATGCGCATGCGCCGAGTCTGCCAGCCTTCGCCGCATGCCGCGCCCGCCGGGTTGGGACCCCAGCATTTCAATGCGACTTTCCGGCCATCCGGGGCAAGCGGTCGAGCTTTATCACGTATCCGCCTTGACGTTTAGCAAGACACGCGCGTGTAATTCCATCAGTGTAATTCTCTGACGAGCTTCGCTCGGGGCGTCAGAGAGCAGACGGGGTATCGAGGGGTGGAGGTGCGCTGTGACTGACGTAATCGTCACGCTTGTGCACGACGCGTTCGGCATCGGCGCGGATGAGGCCGATGAGGCGACCTGGCAGGATCGGGCGCTGTGTGCTCAGACCGATCCTGAAGCGTTCTTTCCTGAGAAGGGCGGGTCGACCAGAGAGGCCAAGCGCGTGTGCCGCAGCTGCGAGGTAAGGACCGAGTGCCTGGAGTACGCACTCGAGCACGACGAGCGGTTCGGCATCTGGGGTGGCCTGTCTGAGCGGGAGCGCAGGCGGCTGAAGCGGGAGGCTGTGTAGACGCGGACTTCGGCCTTCCGAGAGCCCGAACGGCAGGTGGAACAGGAGCCGGAACGGGAGCCGGAACCGAAGCCGGAACAGGCTAATTGCGGAATAGCCGGGATGCCCGATATGGCATCCACGATGCACGAGATCGGCATGTTGCGCGTCGTGATACCACCGCTTAGGTCGGTCCTGGCAAGCTCGCCGTCTGCCGGTGCCGGGCACTGTGCTTCGCGTATCGTTCACAGAAACCCGGCCCGCTGGAGCCCAGGCCTGGTAGTTGCCGACTCCGCGGGATCAACCCCCTATGCAGCAACCGGACCAACTTGTCTTCGAACGAGTCTTATCCGCAGCACATCGTGACCGCAGTCATCGTCGCGCACGACGGTGCAGCCTGGCTTCCCCAGATGGCCGACGCCGTGCTCGGGCAGACCCGCCCGGTGCAGCGCGTCGTGGCGGTCGACACGGGCAGCCGCGATCGCAGCGGGGCCGTCCTCGCGTCGAAGTTCGGCCAGCCGGCCGTCTTCGGCATGGACCGCTCGACGGGCTACGGCGCGGCCATCGGCCGTGCGCTGCATCACCGCGCCGCGAACACCCAGGTGCCGAGGCCCGCGGCGGCGGTACGAGCGGGCATGCCGCCATGGGCGGCCAGGGCGGTCAAGGCAGGCTACGCGAGCGGGCAGTCCGGCGACCGGATCGAGTGGCTCTGGCTGCTGCACGACGACTGCGAGCCTGCGGCTGACGCGCTTGAGCAGCTGCTTCGCGGCACCGTCGAGACCAGCACTGCCGCGGTTCTCGGGCCCAAGCTTCGGGACTGGACGAACCGCGACGTCATCCAGGAGGCCGGGCTCACGCTGGACACGGCGACCAGGCGGCTGACCGGCATCGAGCCGCGCGAGGTCGACCAGGGGCAGCACGACGGCGATCGCGACGCGCTCGCGGTCAGCAGCGCGGGCATGCTGGTCCGGCGCGACGTCTGGGAGCAGGTCGGTGGCTTCGATCCCGCCATGGGCCTGTTCATGGATGACATCGACTTCTGCTGGCGGGTGCACGCGGCCGGCTACCGGGTCAGGGTGATCACCGACGCGATCGTCTACCACGTGCAGGCCGCGACCAAGCACCGGCGGTCGATCTCGGTCGGACGGCGCGCAAGGATGCTCGACCGGCGCAACGGCCTGCTGACGCTGTTCGGGAACCTGCCGTTCCGGCATATGGTGACCGCGGCCGCCGGGAACGTATTCGTGTCGCTGCTGCGGATCACGTTCTTCCTGCTCGCCAAGCGTCTCGCTGCGGCGATGGACGAGATGACGGCCCTGACGTCTGTGCTCTTGCCATCCGTTCAGGCTGATCAAGATGCGCAGCGCCAGAGCGCGCGGCCGTCGCGCCGCGTTCAGCCGGGTGCGCGCGGACGTGCCGTCCGGCCGGTCGGCCAGGCGGCTGCTCGAGTTCACGATGTCGGCGATGTCGAAGTCGCAGCCCGACACGGCCGGAGCGCATCACGCGACCGATGACCCGACCGAAGACGACTCGATGCTCATCGACAACGGGCTCGGCCGGCAGGCTGCTGACCAGCCCCTCGTTGCTCGCGTTCCTCCTGCTGCTAGGCGTCGCGCTCGCGGCAGGCAGGTCGCTGCTCGGCGGCGGCCCGCTCGGCGGCGGCTCACTGGTGCCCGCATGGGGCGGTGCCTCCGATCTGTGGGGCAGCTACCTGCAGTCATTCCACCCGGCAGGCATCGGCTCGAGCACGCCAGCGCCAGCCTGGCTCGCGGTCATCGCCACGCTTGTCCACGGTGCTAGGCGGAAAGCCGTGGCTCGCCATCGATGTGCTTCTGATCGGATGCGTGCCGCTGGCAGGCATGACAGCGATGCTCGCCGTGCGCAAGGTGACCACCTCTGCCCCGGTGCGGGTCTGGGCGTCGGTGACCTATGGCCTGCTCCCGGTCGCGACTGGCGTGATCGCATCGGGCCGGTTCGGCACGGCGGCGGCGTTCGTGCTCCTGCCGCTGATCGTCGCGCAGGCGGGCCGCATGGTCGCAGAGTCCGGTGCGCGGGCAGGCCGGGCGGCCTGGGCGACGGGCCTGCTCGCGGCCATCGCGGGCGCGTTCGTCCCGTTGCTCTGGGTGATCGCGGTGATCGGCGCGGTGCTTGCGGCGATCGTGTTCCGGACCACGAGGCGCGGCATGCTGCGCAACCTGCTGATCGCGGTTCTCACGCCGCCAGTCCTGCTGCTGCCGTGGAGCCTGACGCTGCATATCGCACCCGGCTCGGCTGTTCCTCGAGGCGGGGCTGCCGCAGCAGGGAACACCGGTCTTCGGGCTGCCCGCAAGGTCGTTGATGCTGCTCAGCCCGGGCGGGCCGGGAATGCCGCCCTACTGGGTCACCGGCGGCCTCATCGCGGTCGCCTTCGCCGCGCTGTTCGCTGGCCGCAGGCGCAGGTTGATCATCGCCGGCTGGGGGCTCGCCCTGACCGGACTGCTCGCCGCCGTGGTCACCAGCCACCTGGTCGTGCAGCCGGACGACGGCGGCACAGATCGCGGTCTGGGCCGGTCTGCCGCTCGCGCTCGCGGCCATCGGGCTGCTGCTCGCCGCCGCGGGCGGAGCAGACGCACTCGGCCGGCTGCTCTCCGGGGTGAAGGGCTGGCGGGCGATCTTCAGCGGGCGCGGGCCGTGGGCTGCGCTGCTCGGGTTGATCGCATGTTCGTCGCCAGTGCTCGCAGCTCTCGCGTGGCTCGGCAACGGCATCACGGGCCCGATCCATCCGGTAAGCAGCCCGGTCGTGCCCGAGCTCGTCGCCGTGGCGGCCGGCCAGGCCAGGCAGGTGCGCACCTTGGTGCTGAGGGGCGAACATGGCCAGATCTCATATCTGCTGCTCAGGGGCCCCAGCCCGTCCCTGGCCGATGCCGCGCTGACGCCGCCCGCCGACGCGGAACGCGCGCTCAGCAAGACCGTGTCCGCGCTGACCACACCGAGCGGCGGTCTGGCAGCGAACCAGGCGCAGCTGCTGGCCGACTTTGACATCGGCTTCATACTCGTGCAGGCGCCCGTCGACAAGCAGCTGGCTACCGTGCTGAACAACGTGAGCGGGTTGCATCCGTATAGCAGCACGTCGGGCTACTCGCTCTGGCAGGTGAATACGCTGCCGTCCCGCGTCAGCGTGGTCAAGCCGGACGGCACCGTGGTGGCGGTTCCTTCGGGTCCCGTGGGCGTCTCTGGCGCGTCGGTCCCGGCCGGCGGCGGCACGCTGATGCTGGCCGAACCTGCTGGAGGCTGGACGGCGTCGCTGAACGGCCAGGTCCTCTCCGAAGTACCGTCGCCGGCTGGCAGCTGGGCGCAGGCCTACAGGCTGCCCGCCGGGGGCGGAACTCTCAACATCGCTCACCCGGGCCTGACTCAGGACCTCCTGCTGCTGTTCGAGCTGCTTGCCTTCCTCGTGGTCGCGAGCCTGGCGCTACCAGGCATCAAGGTCGCCGAGCTGGAAGCGCAGGTCGCAGCGACTGCCAGCGTCGGGGAGGCCAGGACATCAGGTCGCGCCGCAGGACGACGCTCCGCCGGCCGCGCCCCTGCGCACACGCCCGCACGCAGGCCCGCTGGCCCCGCCGTGGCCGGCCTGTCCGGTGCGGGCGACGAGCAGGACGACGCGACAGCGCTCGTGCCAGCCTCCGAACGTGCTGAGCTGGCGGCCGCCGGTGGAGCTGGCACGCATGGGCTCGCGCGGGGCCCGCGCTCCCGTGCCGGACGGGCCCGAGCGGCCGCGAGCAGTCGGGTGGGCAGGAATAGGGCCGGGCGCGGCGCGCCAGACGGATCCCTTCCCGACGCCGACGCGGCCATCGACGCGGTCGAGGCGGCGGGGCTCGCGGCGACGGCTGGCGCCCGCCGGGGACCTGGCCGCGGGCGCGGCGCTGACCCTGAGCCGCGCGAAGCTGGACGCCGCAGCAGGACGGGGCCGTCGGACGCCAGGTCGGATCCGCCGGCGCGTGCAGGTGACCGGCGCGGCGAGGGCAGGCTCGCGGAAGCGTGGCCCTACGCACCGCCTGACGAACGGCCGGGAGCGCGCGCAGACGGCGGTCTGGCCGATGCGTGGCCGTATGCGGCGGCCGGCGCGGACAGCGCCAGCACACGCAGCGGCAGCGGTCTTGCTGACGGCTGGCCACAGTCGGAGGCCGACGAGAGGCGTTCCGATGCCGGGCGGCGGTCTGACCGGCCGTACGCCGGGCAGGGCAGCGCGAGTGGCAGCAGGTCAGCTGACCCGCTGACCGGCGAATGGTCGTTCTCCGACGAGAGCGATCTCGATCCTCCGCGGCACGACGATTATTCGGCAACAGGACTCGCCGGCTGGCCGTACGACGCAAGCGAACGCGAGCAAGGACGCGGTCACGGCCGTTCCGCCGCGGGACGGTCCCCCTCGGGCCGGTCACCGGCCGGGGACTGGCCCGATGAGGATCTTGCTGCCGATGGACGGCGCGGCAGCGGCGCCGGGCGCTCTCCGTCGGGCCGCGCGGCCGCGGGTTCGTGGCCTTACCCCGATGCCGACGACGTTGCCCTGGGCCGCGCCGACCGGGATTCATATAGGTCCGATTCGTACCGCCAGGACTCGATGGAGTCCGGTCGGGATCCCGCTGGCCGGGATGGGGGCAGCTGGGATCGCCCCGAGCGATCGGGCGGCACCCGCAGCTACACGACCAACGAGCCCCGCTCGCCTTCAGGGCTGTGGCCATACGAAGAACCGGAGCCGAGAAGCAGCTCGGGCGCACACCGCCGGCCCGACAGGGAATCCGGGTCCGACTGGGACCGCGACTCCAGCGCCAGGCTCCGTCCCGGCCAGGACACGGGCCCGACGCCTCACATACAGGAGGACCGGGGCAGACGAGACTTGGCGGCGCCTCTGCACCCGACACAGACTGGTCGCACGGCGCCGATGACCGGCACCGCTCCGGCCGCCACCGGCCCGGGCGAGACAGCACCGGGCGGGACAGCACCGGGCGGGACAGCGCCGGGCGGGATAGCGCCGGGCGGGACAGCACCGGCCGTGCCAGAACCGGCGGACGGGGCATGAGCCGCTGGAGCCGCCGCGGAGGCGACGACCAGGCGGCCAGGTCCTCCACGACGGATCGCGACGACGGGCAGAGTCAGGCGCCTGCGTCGGCATGGTCAGGCGGGGACGACGAGCTTGAGCCGTTGCCGCCGCTGGACGGCCAGGGCCACAGGGCCGGCCTGGCGCCGTTCATGGCAGTCGGCTGAGGACAGCGGCTGGGGGCAGCTCGGCGACGCCGAGAACCCCGACCCACGCTGGGCCGACCCGCTGACCGACTTCGAGCCTGAATATGAGGGAGACAGCTGGTGACGGCGCGCAAGGCCAGGCGAGCCCGAGGCCGCCAGCTCGCCAACCGGTTTATCCTGGCCTTTCTCGTGGTGCTGGCGCTCGCCGGGCTCTACGGTGTCGCCGGTCTGAGCCGCGCCGTGCTGATCACCGCCGCGGTTAAGCCGGCGCATACCGTCGGCCGGCTCCAGGTCAGCTCCGCCCTCGTCGGCTGCCCATCGCCGGGGCTCGGCGTGCCGACCGGTGGCAACATCGCCGTGGCCAGCGCCCCGGCCCGCAAGGGCAGCGGTCAGCTCGCCCTGACGCCGCTGCATCTGGTCACCAACACCCTCCCGGTGACGACCGTGAGCTCAGCTCCGCAGCCGGGCCAGATGGTGGTCAAGACCGTCCATCAGGCTCCCGTTGTGAAAAAAGCAAAGTCGAGCATGCCAGCCATGGCTGGCGGCGCGGTGCCGACCAGCCTGGCCAACGGCGGACTGCTCGTCGCAGCGACGGGTTCGGATGCGCAGGGATTCGATGTCGAGCAGCTCGGACCCGGGGGAGAGCCAACTGCGCGCTGCCAGTCGCCCGGCTCGGATTTCTGGTTCGTCGGCCCTGAGACGACGAAGCTGCACACTGAGCTCTACCTGATCAACGCCGATGACAAGCCGGCCGACGCGCACGTCGGTGTGCAGACCGACAGCGGCCCGCGGCTCGGCCCCGCAGACTCAGGGATCGTCGTGCCGCCGCATTCGATGGTGGTGCAGAGCCTCGACAAGCTGGTGCGATCGGCGAAGGCGGCCGCCCTGCACGTGACGACCAGCGCGGGCCGCGTGGTTGCCGCGGTCAGGGAAACGGGCAAGGCCGGCAAGCCGGGGATCTGGCTTCCGCCAGCGCCCGAACCTGCCACGACGCAGGTGCTGACCGGCCTGCCTGACGCGCCGGGGACCCGTGAGCTGTACATCACCGTGCCCGGCGGGGGCGCGGCCCGGGTGAAGATCACCGCAATCACGCCGCGCGGCACCTACCAGCCCACCGGCGGGAATGCCATCAGCCTGCTCGGCCGGCTGACCACGGGCATTCAGCTGCCGTCGCTCAGCGGCTTCCCTGGCTCAATCAAGGTCACCGCGAACGTCCCCGTGACGGCCGTGCTTGAGGTGTCTGGCGGACCGGATGGCTCACCGGGCGCGTTCATCAGCGGCTCGGGCCCCGATAACCGAACAGGGGGTCTTGGCGGCCAGCCCGGCCGGAGCGTCGGGCACGACCGAGATCGTGCTGTCGGCGCCTGCCAAGGCCGCGAGCGTCAGAATCTCCCAGGCGGCACCTGGCACGCCGCTCACCGGGCAGTCCGGCCAGGTTGTGAAGATCGCGGCCAGGTCAGCGACCAAGGTGAAGCTGAAACTTCCGAAGCAAGGCTCGACGGCAGCCCTGATGGCCGTTGTGGTCACGCCGCTGCCGGGCTCCGGGCCGGTGTACGCCGCCAGGCTCGCGATGTCGGGCGGGACGGTCGTGACCGTGCTGCCGATCGGCTCGTCTCCGACCGTGATCGACCTGCCGAGCGTCCGCGAGTCGATGCTGAGCGTTCTCGGGTCGTGAGCGCGCACCGAGCCGGACTAGCCTGCGTCCGGCCGGCAATCAATCCTCTGCGGGACGAGCGACATCTCGGGCAGATCAGGCTTCGTCGGGATAGCCGGGATCAATCGCCTGCGGATCTAGGCCGAGCAGCCTGGCGAACTCCTCGATGACCACGTCGAGCACGAGGTCGCCAAGCTCGTCTTCGCCATCGGCTCTGGCCAGCAGCGGCCGCCTGTAGAGCACGATCCTGGCGGGCCTTGCGGGCCGCGCCGGGTTGCCAGGATCGCGCCACGCTGGGTCCAGGCGGGCGAGCGGGACGGGATCGGCATCGGGCAGCAACTGGTCGGCAGGCAGGTCGCCGGACGGCACCTCCTCGACGACGAACTCCACCCCTGCGAGCTCGGACTCCCAGCGTGGCTCGAGTTGCGCGACGGCCTGCAGGACGAGGTCGTCGAAACGCTCGGCGCGGCTGCGGTTCAACGGTGAGCCGACCGGCGCGAGCGGCCCGCGCAGGCCGCGTCCGTGCCGGTCGCGCCGCCGGATCCGCGCGGTTGCCGGAGGTCGGCCATCAGCCGGTCGCACAATCACACAGCGTAGTGCAACTGTGCCTGACTGCGCCCCTGGCGCACGTGCGAGGCTGGCAATCGGCTGGCGGTGGCGGCAAGACACGATCGCGCAGAGTGCCCCGGGTGATGGCGTTACCGCCATGCGTACCGATACCGTCAGCGGTTGTGAGCGAACTACGCGGTCCCGGCAACAGCCGGCCGCGCAGGGAACTCATCACGTCTGGCTATGCACCGCAGCTGACTGAGGGCAGGGTCCGCACTCCCCGCATCTGCCGCGGCAGAGGTATTGCGAACGGAGCCGTGAGCGAGGTGGGTCGTTGAGTTCTCGCCGCTGCTCACGCCCGGCCTGCAAACGCGTCGCCGTATGCACGCTGACGTATGTGTACCGGGATTCGACCGCGGTCCTCGGTCCGCTCGCCGCCTACGTCGAGCCGCATTGTTACGACCTCTGCAGCGCGCACGCCGACCGGCTCACTGCCCCCCGCGGCTGGGACATCGTCAGGCTCCCGCTGGCTCCGAGCCAGGAAGCCGCGGCCGATGACCTGGAGGCGCTTGCCAACGCGGTCCGGGAGGCATCGGCGCCGCGCACGGCCAGCGAGCCGGTGGGCCAGGGGATTGAAGTCGGCAGGCGAGGCCATCTAAGGGTGCTGCGCTCGGCGCCCACCGAACGTGGCCGCCCCGATTAGCCAATCAGCCCAGCGGCCAGCCAGCCGGGCGCGGCTAGGCGGCTGACCAGCAGGCTTGAATCCGCGTCGCACGACCCAGGAAGAGCCACCTGAGGCGTCCAGGACCGGCGTCCGGCCCGCAGCCACGCGAGACCCCGGTAGTCTGGCCGCCTGGATCTGCATTGCGGTCCGCCAGGAGGCGGCGCACGGGGACGGTCGGGAAGGGCAACCGAAGTGGCCGACTACGCGAAGATCTTCAAGGCATACGACATCAGGGGAGTCTTCCCTGACGAGCTAGACGAGGGAGTGGCAGAGGCCGTAGGGGCCGGGTTCGCTCGGCTCACCGGAGCGCCGACGATCGTGACCGTGCACGACATGCGCACCTCCTCCGGCCCGCTTGCCGAGGCCTTCGCCCGCGGCGTCACGTCGTGCGGCGCCGACGTAGTCGACGGCGGGCTGGGTTCCACGGACATGCTGTACTACGCCAGCGGCTACCTGAACATGCCGGGCGCGATGCTGACCGCGAGCCATAACCCGGCGCAGTACAACGGCATCAAATTGTGCCGAGCCGGTGCGAAGCCGATTGGCCAGGACACCGGCCTGGCCGATCTGCAGGAGATGGCTGCCAGCTGGGTGAGGAGCACGCCGGTGACTGCCGGCGCCGTATACAAGAGGGACCTGCTATCTGGCTACGCCGCCTACCTCAAGACTCTGGTCGATCTGTCGGGCATCAGGCCTTTGAAGGTTGCCGTGGATGCCGGCAACGGCATGGCCGGCCATACCGTGCCGAAGGTACTCGAGGATCTGCCGATCGAGCTGGTGCAGATGTACTTCGAGCTGGACGGCTCGTTCCCGAACCATGAGGCGAACCCGCTCGATCCCGCGAACCTCATCGACCTTCAGCAAATGGTGCTGAAGACCTCGGCTGACATCGGCCTGGCCTTCGATGGCGATGCCGACCGCTGCTTCGTCGTCGACGAGCGCGGCGAGATCGTCTCCCCGTCGGTGCTGACCGCACTCATCGCCGTCCGCGAGCTCGATCGTGAGCCAGGAGCGACGATCATCCACAACCTCATCACGTCCAAGGCCGTGCCCGAGATCGTTGAGAGCCACGGCGGCAACGCGGTGCGGACCAGGGTCGGGCATTCGTTCATTAAGGCCGTCATGGCTGAGCGTGACGCGATCTTCGGCGGTGAGCACTCGGGCCACTTCTACTTCAGGGATTTCTGGTTCGCAGACTCTGGCATGCTCGCCGCTCTGCACGCTCTCGCGGCCCTGGGCAGCCAGGAGGAGCCGCTGTCCGAGCTGCTCGCCCAGTACGACAGCAACGTAATGTCCGGAGAGATCAACAGCGAGGTCAGTGACCAGGCCGCGACAACCGCCCGGGTACGCGCGGCTTATGCGGGCCTGCCAGGGATCAGGACGGACGACCTCGACGGGCTGACCATCGCGTCCCAGGACTGGTGGTTCAACCTGCGTCCTTCGAATACCGAGCCGCTGCTGCGGCTCAACGTCGAGGCCGAGGACGAAGCGACGCTGGCTAAGGTGACTGACGAAGTGCTGCACATCGTGCGGGAAAATGCGTGATAGGCCCACCCGCGCACCTGCCTGCCGGCCAGCCGCTCAGCAGGCGCCGGCGACCATGCCCGACAATCCGTGACCTGGAGAAACGGTGAACATCGACGATTGGCTGCTAGAAATCCTCGCGTGCCCGAAGTGCCATGCACCGCTGCGTGCCGACGATGAAGCCTGCGAGCTGGTCTGCACCAGCGCCGAGTGCGGGCTCGCGTATCCGGTGCGCGACGACATCCCCGTGCTGCTGGTCAGCGAGGCACGCGACCCAGCCGGCAGCTAGCTGCCGCCCTCGAGCCCTGGAGGCGCGCCCATGAGCGTCGTGCCGGAGGCGCGCAGATGAGCGTCGTGCCGGAGGCGCGCCGATGAGCACCGAAGGCGGCCACGGCGACAGTCCGCGCGCTGTCATCGCCGCGCTGGGAGCGAACCTCGGCATCGCCGCGACAAAGTTCGTCGCGTTCGTGATCACAGGATCCGCTTCGTTGCTGGCCGAGGCCGTGCACTCGGTCGCCGACTCAGGCAACCAGGTGCTGCTGCTGATCGGCCGGACCAGGGCCAGGCGAGAGGAGACCGAGCAGCACCAGTTCGGCTTCGGCGCGGAGCGCTACGTCTACGCGTTCATCGTCGCGGTCGTGCTGTTCGTGGTTGGCGCGATCTTCTCGCTGTATGAGGGAATCTCCCGGATCAAGCATCCGGAGGAGGTGCTCTCGCCGGTCGTTGCGTTCGTGGTACTCGGCGTGGCCATCGCTCTCGAGGCCTTCTCGTTCCGCACCGCCATCAGCCAGTCGAATTTGACCCGCGGCCGGGTCAGGTGGAGCGCCTTCATCCGCCGGTCCAAGGCACCGGAGCTTCCGGTTGTGCTGCTCGAGGACTTCGCGGCGCTGATCGGCCTCGGCTTTGCCTTGTTCGCGGTGATCTTGACGACGGTCACGGGGGACGGCAGGTGGGACGGGGCAGGATCGATTGCCATCGGGTTGCTACTCGGATGCGTAGCTGTCGTGCTGGCCATTGAGATGAAGAGCCTCCTGATCGGGGAGTCGGCGAGCCCCGAGGTGCAACGGGCAATCGTCGCTGCGATCGAGGAAGTACCGCTGATCGAGCAGGTGATCCACCTGCGGACGTTGCACGTCGGGCCGGAGTCCTTGCTGGTCGCGGCCAAGGTAGCGGTACGGCGAGGCGAGCTAGCCGAGGGAATCGCGGCCAGCATCGACGAAGCAGAACACAAGATCAGGGCCGCGGTGCCGATCGCGGGCCTGATCTACCTCGAGCCCGACCTGTACGAAGCAATCAGGCAGGACTCGGCCGACCCGGCGGTCAGTTCTGTGCGCGCCGCTCGCGCCTCCCGTGCGACCGATGCGGTCGGCGGAAACGCTGACTCCGGCGGACGCGATTCCGGGGATGGGCCTGGCGA
The DNA here is from genome assembly GCA_963809195.1 of uncultured Actinomycetota bacterium. Taxonomy (GTDB): domain Bacteria; phylum Actinomycetota; class Actinomycetes; order Streptosporangiales; family Streptosporangiaceae; genus Chersky-822. Next base: position 477,510 of record CAWEIQ010000001.1, read on the forward strand.
GCAGGCCGGTGCCGGAAGCCCGCACGGCACGTAAGTGCCGCCTACTCCCGCAAGGTCATGGCGCCGGGGATGACCTCGACGTGAGTCGGTGCTGGCGGAAGCGGCCTGGCAGCCGCCAGCGGCGCGGCATGCGCCTGCCTGAGGGCCCTGACGATCCCCCAGCCGAACAGCGCCAGCAGTCCGGCGGCACCGCAGAACAGGTAGATGTTGCCCGCGATCACCTGATAGCCGTGCCAGGTCAGCGGCTGGGTAACCGGCACATCAGTAATGACGTTCATGCCGTGCTGGCTGCCTGTCAGTCCCGCGAAGACGGGGAAATTACCAAAGGCGAGCGTGATCAGCCCCGCGATGCCGAGCCAGACGCGCCAAGATGCGCCGCGAGCCAGCAGAGCCAGGCCGCCCAGCGCGGCGAGCCATGGCCCGACCCACACCCAGTGGTGCGCCCAGCTGATCGGCGAGACCAGCAAGCCAGTGATGGCGCAGGTCAGCACGCCGAGCATCGGATAGCCGTCGCGGTGCAGCCAGGTCGCGCACACCAGGCCGATGACCAGGGTCAGTGCGGCGGCGATCAGCCACGGCCCGACCGCGACCTGGGCGTCCTGCAGCAGCCTGCTCAGATAGCCGCGTAGCGACTGGTTCCACGCCGATGCGAAGAAGAACTCCGCAGTGGCCTTCGGCGCCCCGTCCACCGTGCCTAGCAGCCCGCCCTGCCAGTAGGCGGCCGACGGCCCTGGCAAGGTGGCGTAGCCGATCCCGACGGTGGCCCCGAAGGCCGCCCCCGCCATGCCGGCCTGCCGGAACCTGCGCGTGACCAGCAGATACGGGATGAAGATGAGCGGTGTCAGCTTGATTCCCGCCGCGACGCCGGTCGCGAGCCCGGTCCACCATGGGCTGGCGGAGGCGGAAAAGACCGAGCCGGCGATCGGCCCGCTGGCCGGAGTGGCCGGCTGAATCTTGTCCAGGTCGGCGCGGGAGGGCCGCAGGTCCCAGATGATCGCCGCCATCAGGAGCAAGTTGATCTGGCCGAGGCCAAGATTGGACTGCACCGGCTGGGTCCACAGCGCGACGGCCGAGACGGCGAGCAGCGCTCCTGTACGGGCGCTGCCCTTCGGCACGCCCACGCCGGCCAGGGTCAGCCAGATCGCGTAGATCAGCGCCGCAAGGCTGACGACGGTGATGCCCCATTTCAGGAACAGTGCACTGAAGGCCGACGTCACCGCGAAGATCGCTGCGGCGAACGGCGGATTGATGAACGGATTCCCGCCGAGCGAGACCCAGTCGTAGAGCGACGTCGGATGGCCCGGGCGGAAATGGTAGGCGTGCCGGACGATCAGGCCGCTGTCGCGGTAGGCGCCGAGGTCAGACATCCGGTCCAGGAATGACGGTCCGGCGATGTGCATGACACATCTCTCGGCCGCGAGGGCAAACGCGACCGCGCCGATGACCAGGAGCGGCGTACCGAGCCTGTCGAGGCGGCCCAAGCGGGAGTCCGCTGTCGTATCGGCAGCCGCTTGGTTGGTGCGTTGCTCCACGAAGGAGGCGCCCGTTCCGTGTCCGGGACGCGGCGCAGCGCTTAGCCAGCTGCTGCCGATTCGGAACCTGCGGCTGCGCACCTGAAGGCTGACCGGAGTGGCAGCGCGCGCATGCCTGGCACGGTAAATCATTGGTTCGTCGTCCTCGCAACAACGCTCGTTTTCGCAGGTCAGCAGATCGTTCGGGCGACGACGTACCCGTGCGCTAAATCAGGCAATCGCCTGCACGCGTCAAATAACGCGCCGATTCGTCAGGATTGCCACGCGTGGCGCTCAAGATTCGGCAATAACTGGCGCGGCGGGCGTTGCCCGGTGCTCGTCGCCAGCGAAGGATTGCCTAGCAGCCGGAGCGCGCGCTCCTTCTCGAAGTCCATCGCCATGGCGGGGAGCTGCCTGATCCTGCCGATCCTGCGGCCTAGCTCCGCGACCTCGGTGCGCACGGTGGGATCGGCGAGGACCCGCAGCCCGAACGCAAGCGCCGCGGGGCTGATGTCGTAGCGCTGTTCGATGGCCAGGCCTAGTGCGACGGCATCGAGCTCCGGCGCGCCGAACTGCCGATGCCGCGGCGCGACATGGCTGCGGCGGTGCCGCACCGCGGGGAGGAGGCCAAGAGACTCGCGATAGCGAAGCATCCGCGGCGAGATACCCAGTCGCTGTGAGGCCTCCGTGATGCGCATGGCGCGATTCTAACAAGTTCTTGTCAAGAATTGCCGGTCGAGGATGCGAAGCACCGGTCAGGTCCCGTAGCGTCGGACACAGACCAGAGACTGAGACTGCCCGAACCCAGGAGCGCAGATGGCCGCCGAGCCCCTTCCCTTCAAGGTCGCCGACCTTTCGCTTGCAGAATTCGGCCGGAACGAGATCCGGCTCGCCCAGCACGAGATGCCCGGACTGATGGCGCTGCGCGAGGAGTACGGGGGCTCCAAGCCGCTCGCCAGCGCGCGGATCACCGGTTCGCTTCACATGACCGTCCAGACGGCCGTCCTGATCGAGACGCTGGTGGCGCTCGGCGCGCAGGTTCGCTGGGCGAGCTGCAATATCTTCTCCACCCAGGACCACGCGGCAGCTGCCGTTGCGGTGGGGCCGGACGGGACACCCGACGACCCGCGCGGCATTGCGGTCTTCGCCTGGAAGGGTGAGACGCTCGATGAGTACTGGTGGTGCACAGAACAGGCGCTGACCTGGCCGGATGCCGGTGGTGGCCAGGACGGCGGTCCGAACATGCTGCTCGACGATGGCGGCGACGCGACGCTGCTCGTGCACAAGGGCGCCGAGTTCGAGGCAGCAGGGCACGTGCCTGCCGGGTCCGACGATGACGCCGAGGAGTGGCGCGTCATCCTCGGCGTTTTGCGCAACAGCATCGCCGCGCACCCGGATAAGTGGACGAAGACGGCCGGCCAGATCCTCGGCGTGACCGAGGAGACCACTACCGGCGTGCACCGGCTCTACGAGATGGCAAGGGCCGGCACCCTGCGGTTCACGGCGATCAACGTCAACGACTCGGTGACCAAGTCCAAGTTCGACAACAAGTACGGCTGCCGCCATTCGCTCATTGACGGCATCAACCGGGCCACGGACACGCTCATCGGCGGCAAGGTGGCTGTGGTCTGCGGGTACGGCGACGTCGGCAAGGGATGCGCGGAGTCGCTGCGCGGGCAGCGTGCCAGGGTGATCATCACCGAGATCGACCCGATCTGCGCGCTGCAGGCAGCGATGGACGGCTACCAGGTCGCAAAGCTCGACGACGTTGTCGAGACCGCGGACATCTTCGTGACCGCCACGGGCAACCTGCACATCATCACGGCCGAGCACATGAGCCGGATGAAGCATCAGGCGATCGTCGGCAACATCGGCCATTTCGACAACGAGATCGACATCTCGGGCCTGGAAAGGCTGCCGGGAATCCGGCGGAACACCATCAAGCCGCAGGTCGACGAGTGGGTGTTCGCCGACGGGCACTCCATCATCGTGCTGTCGGAGGGCCGCCTGCTGAACCTCGGCAACGCAACCGGGCACCCGAGCTTCGTGATGTCGTCCAGCTTCACGAACCAGGTGCTGGCCCAGATCGAGCTGTTCACCAGGCCCGAGGAGTATCCGCTCGGCGTTCACGTGCTGCCCAAGCACCTGGATGAGCGCGTCGCGCGGCTGCACCTGGACGCCCTTGGCGTCCGCCTAACGGAGCTCAGCAAAGAGCAAGCGGCCTACATCGGCGTCCCGCCCGAAGGCCCCTACAAGCCGGACCACTACCGCTACTGAGGCTGGCTGAACGCCGCCCGCCTGGACAGCTCGACAACGGGGGCGCCCCGTTGCTGTTAGAGCGACAACGGGGCGCCCCCGTTGCGAAGAGGCCAGGCTCAGCGTGAGGGACGGGTTGCTGCTGGGGCCAGCGGGATGGGTGTGGTTGGAGTGAGTGACAGTGGCGGCGAGTGAGGCGGAATCGGCGGAGGGTGGGTTTGGGTCGGATATCGCCGAGCCTGGGCTCGCCGGCGGCGGGCTGGCGCGGATCGCGTGGGCCGAGCGCGCGATGCCGGTGCTCGGCCTGCTGCGCGAAGAGTGCGCGAGTAAGCAGCCATTCGCAGGGCGCTCGATCGCGGCCTGCCTGCACGTCACCGCGGAAACCGCAGTCCTCGTCGGCGTGATCACGGCCGGCGGCGGCCGGGTCCACCTTGCCGCGTCGAACCCGTTGTCGACCCAGGACGACATCGCGGCGGCGCTGGCGAGTCAGCCTGACGTTTTTGTTAACGCACGAACCGGAGTTGACAGGGAGACGTATTACGCGCACCTGCACAGGGCCCTTGACGGGGCGCCCGACCTCGTCGTCGACGACGGCTGTGACCTGGTGAACACCCTGCACGCGGAGCGTCCCGAGTTGCTTCCTGGCGTGGTCGGGGGCTGCGAGTCCACCTCTACCGGGGTTGCGCGGCTGCGCAGGATGGCCGCCGCGGGCACGCTGGCGTTCCCGGTCGTAGCTGCCGACGCGTCAGTGACCAGGCGGATGTTCGACAACGGCTACGGGACCAGTCAGTCGGTGATCGACGGGCTGATGCGAGCCACGAACATCCTGCTGGCCGGCAAGATCGTCGTGGTCGCGGGTTTCGGCTCGTGCGGCAGTGCGATCGCGGAGCGGGCAGCTGGGCTCGGCGCGCAGGTGATTGTCACCGAGGTCGATCCGGTGCGTGCGCTGGACGCGATCATGAGCGGCTACCGGGTCCTGCCGATGGCGCAGGCCGCGCCCGCTGGCGACGTGTTCATCACCGCGACGGGCTCGCGCGACGTCATCGCTGGTGAGCACCTAGAGCTGATGAAAGACGGCGCAGTGCTCGCTAACGCCGGCCACTTCGACGTAGAGATCGATGTACGGGCGCTGGCGGACCTGGCCATCGAGGTCAACCGCGGCATCCGGCCCAACGCGGACGAGTACGTCCTCGACAGCGGCAGGCGGCTCATCTTGCTAGCTGACGGTCGGGTCGTGAACCTGATCGCAGCCGAGGGCAACCCGGCCGCCGTGATGGACCTGTCGTTCGCCGCCCAGGTGATCGCGCTGATGTGGCTGATCAGCAGTGAGGCCGGGCTCGGGCCTGGCGTGCACCCGATGCCCGCGGCGATCGACGCTGAGGTCGCGCGGCTTACCCTGGCAGCGCACGGCACAACGATCGACGAGCTGACTCCCTCTCAGCAGGAGTATCTCGAATCGTGGCGGCAGGGAAGTTAATGCTGCGACGATATCCGGCGGCCATGCGGAAATGGTGGCCGTTTTCTGCGCAGTGCCCATTGATGGCACTCTAGAGCCATGACGACGGACAGCATCGCCGCTGACCCGCTGTTGCCCGGACTGCGCGTGCCAGGAAATCGGGTCAGCCGCCGGGCGATCAGCTACTGGACGGCAAGGGCGGCGCTAAGCGGTTCCGTCGTGGTGATCGTTGAGCTCGTGTTCGCCGGGATGAGCAACTTTCCGGCGCCCTGGCGGGGCGTCCTGATCGCGACGTTCGTCCTCGCCGCGCTGCACGCGATCATCATGCCGCGGTGGCGTTTCAACGTGCACCGATGGGAGGTCACTGGCGAGGCGCTCTACACGAGGGCAGGCTGGTTCTCCGTGCACTGGCGGATCGCGCCCATCAGCCGGATCCAGACCATTGACAGCCACCGTTCCGTCGGGGAGCGGATGTTCGGCTTGGCCAACGTGACCGCGACGACCGCTTCGGCGGCCGGGCCCGTGCGGATCCACGGCCTCGATCGGCAGCTCGCCGACAGGCTGCTCGACCAGCTCGCGGTCGCGACCGGGCAGACCCCGGGCGACGCGACATGACAGCTCCTGAACTGGCGGGCGGTTCCGACGACGCCCCGCTAGCCGACGCCGAAACGGAGCCAGTAGCCGGGGCTGCGAACGCTCTTGGCGGCGTGCTGACCGATCCCGGCCTGCATTGGAGGCGGCTGAGCCGGCGCAGCATGATCGTCCGGCCGCTAACCGACCTGGTCCGGCTGCTCCCGCTGGTGGCCGGCCTGCTGATCCTGCACACCAGGACCGGCGGCGGACTCGCCTGGGGCATAGCGGCTTCTGTCATCGCCGTCATCAGCGGATTGGTGCACTGGGCGACGACGAGGTACGTGATCACCGACGAGCGGGTGTATCTGCGGCGCGGCTTGCTGAACCAGAAGACCCTGTCCGTGGCCAGGGACCGGATCAGGTCCGTGGACGTGACCGCGCACCTGCTGCACAGGGTGCTCGGCGTATGCAAGATCAGCATCGGTACCGGCCGCAACGACCTGCGCTCGGGTGAGAGCTTCCACCTGGATGGCGTCACCAGGGCCGAGGCCGAGTCGCTGCGGATCGAGCTGCTGTCCGGCGTCGGCCAGGCGCTCGAGCGGCCCGCGCTGAAACCCGTGTCTCAGCCCCGGCCAGGAGGTCAGCCTCCAGCGGCATCGCGGCCGGCGCCTGCGCCTGCGCTGCGTTCGGTGCCCGCGGCCACGCAGGCGCACCCCCGGCCCGCGACGCAACCGCCGCAGCCGCAGCCCAGGCCCCGGCCGCAACCGCAGCAGACGCAGCCCCGGCCCCCGCCGCAGCCGGAGCAGCCGCAACAGCCGCAGCAGACGCAGCAGCCGCAGACCGAGCGCACCACTGAGATCCTCCGGCTCCAGCTGAACTGGCTGCGGTTCGCGCCGCTCACGCTTACGGGCTTGGTAGTGCTCGGTGTCCTGTTCGGGGCCGTCATCCAGATCACGAACGCCACCGAGATCAACATCGCGGCCACGGACCCGGTCCAGCACGTGGTGGCCGACTTCACCGCCCTGTCTGTCGTGCAGCGAATCCTGGTCGGCGGGAGCGTGCTGCTGGCCTGCTATGTGCTCATCGCGATGGTCGGCTACGTGGCGGTGTTCTGGAATTTCCGGCTGGTCAGCCTGGGCGCCGGCACGCTTCGGGTGACTCGCGGCCTGCTGTCGGTCAGGGCGACAACCATCTCCCTGGCCAGGCTGCGCGGCGTCGAGATCAGCGAGTCGCTGCTGCTGCGCGCCGCGCGCGGCGCCCGGTGCATCGCGATCGCCACGGGGTTGCACGTCGGCCGCGGCGCGGAGCGCGAGGGCTCGGTGCTCTCGCCGCCTGCCCCGCGCGCGGTAGCCCTGCACGTCGCGACGGCAGTGCTCGGCCTGCCCGAGGACCTATGCGCAGGTCCGCTCGTTCAGCACGGCCCGGCGGCGCGCCGCCGCCGCTACGTACGCGCGCTCAGCGGAGCCGCGGCGGTGATCGCGGCCATCTACCTGGCGACAAGGGCGCAGGACGGGCCCACCTGGGTCTGGGTCTCCTCGTTCGCGCTGCTGCCCCTTGCGGGATTGCTCGCGGCCGACCGGTACCGCAGCCTCGGCCACCGGCTGGCAGGCGGCTGGCTCGTGACCAGGACGGGAACCCTGGCCAGGCGGCGCAACATCATCTCCACCGACGCGATCATCGGCTGGCGGGTCCACCAGACCTGGTTCCAGCGCCGGCAGGGCCTCATCACGCTCACCGCCACAACCGCCGCGGGCCAGCAGCACTACTCGGTCCGCGACGTCCCTGTCGCCGAAGGAGTGGCTCTCGCGGCTGCGGCAACCGGCCACCTGCTGCAGCCGTTCCTGAGGGCGCAATCGATCCAGAACAAATGACTGACCAGGCGCGTCAACAGGACGCACCCGCGACTGTCGCCAGCAGCTGACTTCCGGAACGTGGCCGCGCGGCGGCCCCGTGCCGGTCAGACGGGCGCGGCAAAGCCGTGATCGTCTGGCCGGTCCGGCTTGCCGAGCGTGATCATGTCATCGGGCCCGAGCGGCAGCGTGCCATTCGGAGCTGGGCCCGGCGCGCGCACCGCACCGGGCGGAACTGGCGGAGCCTGCGCCCCGGCTGGACCCGGTCCCGTAGCGACGCCTGGGCCGCCTGGATGGCCCGGGGGAGCCTGCGCGCCCGGATAGCCCTGGGTGGCGAAGCCGTGCTGCGCGGCCGCCTGCCTGGCCAGAAGCCTGGCGTGCTCCCGTTCGCGGCGCACCGCGAGGACGGCGGCCAGGAATGCCGCGGGCTCGGTCCCCGGCGGAGGCGGCGGGCTCACCTGCGCGGCGACCGTGGCCGCGAGCTGCATGCCGAGCTGCTCCCTGGCTGCTGGCCGCAGATCGTAGAACCGGCGCAGGAAGCTATTCGCCGCCGCGGCGGTCTGATCCGACAGCCGGGAGACCTCGAGATGCTGTGCCCAGCCGAGAAGCTGCGGCGGGATGACCGTGAACACCGGGGCTAGGTCGGGCCGCGGCGGCACCCTCTCCTGAATCACGAACGTGCCGGCGAATATGTCGCCAAGCCGCTTGCCCTTCGCGGACACCATCGAGGTGATCAGCCCGGCTGGAATACCGATCAGGTTCAGCGGGAACAGCCAGACCTCGATGAATGCCGCCGACAGCGCACGGACCAGCGCCTGCCTGAACCGCTCGGGGCCGCCGTCGTCGCTGACCACCCGGATCCCGAGCGCCAGCTTGCCGAGGGTCTTGCCGCGGCTCAGCGTTTCGAAGATGAGCGGATAGCCGATGACCACGAACATGAATCCGGTCAGGTAAACGGCGGCGCCAGACGCGGAGTTGAGGTGGCTGGCAGAGGACGACGAGACCACGACTGCCAGGAAGATGAGGACCGGCACCTGGACCAGCATGTCGATCAGGAGCGCCAGGATCCGGCTGGGAAACCTGGCGACGGTCAGGTCGAGCACCACGGCCTCGCCGGTCACGACCTCGGCCACCGCTTCCTCCAGGTTCGACCCCATCGCCCGTCTTGGCGGTCGGCCCAAGACTATCCAGTAGCGGGGTTGTAGTCTCCAGCAGTGGATCTGGAGGTCTTCGTTGCCGAACACGGCGCCGACTGGGCCAGGCTCGACGCGCTGACGAAGCGCCGCAGGCACCTGACCGGCGCCGAGATCGACGAGTTCATCAGGCTCTACCAGCGAACGGCGACCGAGTTGTCCGCGCTGCAGTCCTCGGGCCTGGACCTGGCTCTTGCGGCCAGGTTGTCCAGCCTGCTCGCCAGGGCGCGCGCCGCCGTCAGCGGCGCGCCATCCGGCGGCTGGAGCGCCGTTGGCCGGTTCGCTACGGTGTCGTTTCCGGCCGCGGCGTACCGGGCGCGCTGGTGGTGGCTGGGCTGCGCGGCGGGCTCGGCCCTGATCGCCGTGCTGGTCGGCTGGCGGGTCGCCGGCTCGCGCGCGCTGCAGGCCAGCCTGCTGCCGAAGTCGGCGGCGGCCAAACTCGTGCACCACCAGTTCCGGCACTACTACTCCGCCCACGATGCCCAGTCGTTCGCCGCCCAGGTATGGACGAATAACGCGGTGGTGGCCGCAGAGACGATCACCTTCGGAGTGCTGCTCGGCATCCCGGTGCTGCTCGTCCTGCTCGAGAACGCGTTGAACGTCGGGATCATCGGCGGCCTGATGGCCGCGTATCACCGGTCAGGGGAGTTCTGGAGCCTGATCCTGCCGCACGGCATCCTGGAGCTGAGCGCCGTGTTCCTGGCGGCCGGCGCCGGTTTGCGGTTGGGCTGGACGGTCATCGATCCAGGGCACCGGCCTCGGGTCAGAGCGCTCGCCGAGGAAGGCAGGGCCCTGATCACGGTCGCGGTCGGCCTCATCGCGGTGCTGCTGGTCTCCGGCGCGATCGAGGCGTTCGTCACCCCATCGCCGTTGCCCACGTGGGCAAGGATCGGGATCGGGGTGGTCGCCGAGATGGCGTTCCTCGGCTACGTCATCGTGCTGGGACGCCGGGCGGTGGGCGCCGGCGAGATGGGTGACGTCGCGAGGGCACCGGACGTGCTGCCAGTCGCCGGCTGAGGGACCGGCCTTAGAGCCGGCCGGCGGCCTTCAGGCTCAGGTATGCGTCGGCGAGCGCTGGCGGCAGCCGGTCGGGCGGTGCGTCGACGACCTCGACGCCGTTCCTGCGCAGCAGCGCTGCGATGTGGGCACGTCCGGCCTGCGCGGTGATCGCCGCAGCGGCCTCGTAAACCGCGGCGGCGTCACCGCGGCCCGCTGCCATCTCTGCGACCCGAGGATCGGCGACCGCGGCGAGCAGGACCTGGTGTCTGGAAGACAGCAGCTGGATGTGCGGCAGCAGGCCGAGTTCGATCGCCGCCGGGTTGAGATCGGTCAGCAGCACGACGAGGCATCGCTGCCTGGCGATGCCGAGCACCGTCGCGATCATCAGCCCGATGTCGGGCTCGACCAGGTCGGGCTCGAGCAGCGCCAGCTCGTTGGTGAACGCCGCCAGCACATCGCCCCGGCCTGCCCCGACCACCCGTGCGCGCACCCGCCGATCGACGGCGACCAGGTCGACCCGGTCGCCGGCACGGACCGCGAGGGCGGCGAGCAGCAAGGCCGCGTCCATCGCAGCGTCGAGTCGCGGGATGCCGCCGACGCGGCCGGCCGAGGTGCGTCCGGTGTCGAGCACGAGCACGATGCGGCGGTCTCGCTCTGGCCGCCATGTTCTGACCAGCACGTCAGACCGGCGGGCCGATGACCGCCAGTCGATCGACCTGACGTCGTCGCCCAGCACGTAGGCGCGCAGCGAGTCGAACTCGCTGCCCTGGCCGCGGAGCATCGACTTGTGCTGGCCGTCGAGTTCGCGCAGCCTGGCGAGCTTCTCTGGCAGGTGCTTGCGGGACAGGAACGGCGGCAGCACCCGAACCGTGAGCGGCGCTGGCCTGCTGCGCTGGCGCCCGGCAAGTCCGAGCGGCCCGAGGGAGCGGATCGTGACCTGACCCGCCTCGAAGTCGCCGCGCCGCTGCGGAGTCAGAGTCGTCGCCACGGTCGCGCGCAGCCCGGCCTCAATGGCGATCCTTACCCGGCCAGGCTGCGCCGTGGCACTCGGCTGCCAGGCGTCCCTGATGACACCACGGAGTTTGCGCCGTCCGGAGTTGACCACAGTCAGCGCGGTCGATCCCGACTGGCCGAGATGTATCTTGGCGTCTCCTGATCTGCTCAGCCGCAGGGTGGCGATCCGGGCCGCCAGGATCAGGTCCGCGGTGATCATGGCCAGGATGGCAGCGTTTACGAGGATCGCTGCCAGGCCCGTGCCGAACACGGCGATGACGAGCCCTCCGGCCAGCGCCAGCAAGCCTGCTCGGCCGGTCAGGGTCATCGCGGCACTGGCACGGCCGCGAGCAGGCCCTGCAGCACGCCGTCGGCTGTGGCGCCGTCCAGCTCCACCTCGGGCCTCAGCTGGATCCTGTGCCGCAGCGTCGGCGCGGCCAGGGCCTTCACGTCGTCGGGCGAGACATAGTCGCGGCCGGATAGCCACGCCCAGGCGCGACTGGTGGCCTGCAGGCCCGTCGCGCCGCGCGGCGATACCCCGAGCCGCAGCGATGGCGACACCCTCGTTGCCCGGCAGATGTCAACGATGTAGCCGGTGACCTCGGCGCTGACGTGCACCTTGCGAGCCTCGTCCCTGGCCTGCGCAAGGTCGGCTGGGCCCGCTACGCGGCTGATTCCCGCCGCTCTCAGGTCGCGCGGGTCGAAACCGGCGGCATGGCGGTTCAGGATCGCTACCTCGTGTTCGCGCTCGGGCAGCGGCACCGTCAGCTTCAGCAGGAACCTGTCCAGCTGCGCCTCAGGCAGCGGATAGGTGCCCTCGTACTCGACCGGGTTCTGCGTCGCAGCCACCAGGAATGGAACGGGCAACGGCCGCGGATCACCTTCGACCGAGACCTGGCGCTCCTCCATCGCCTCAAGGAGCGCAGCCTGCGTCTTCGGTGGCGTCCTGTTGATCTCATCGGCGAGCAGCAGGTTGGTGAAGACCGGCCCGGCCCGGAACTCGAACCTGGCCGTCCGAGCGTCGTAGATCAGTGAGCCGGTCACGTCTCCAGGCATCAGGTCAGGGGTGAACTGCAGCCGCTTGCCCTCAAGCGACAGTGCGCTGGCCAGCGTCCTGATCAGCAGCGTCTTCGCGACGCCTGGCACGCCTTCGAGCAGCACGTGCCCTTCGCATATCAACGCGATGAGCAGCCCGCTGACGACGGAGTCCTGGCCGACCACAGCCTTGGCCACCTCGGTCCTTACCTGCACCAGCGCCGCCCGTGGCCCGTCAGGTGCAACAGCCGCTACGGATGGCCAGCCCGCGGCAGGAACCTGGTCGTCGGCGATCACTGCGCGCATACCTCTCTTTCGAGTTCGTCAAGACTACGGGCGAGGGCGACCAGTTCTGCGTCGGTGCCAGGCTCCGTCCCATACAAGATGCCGGCGACGTCCTGCTGGCTTCGCCGTGACCTGGCTGCGATCGCATCGGTCACTGCTTCCGCAGGCGCGTCCCTAGCCAGGCCGAGCACGGGCAGCATCCGGGCAAGCAGGTCCTCACGCAACGCCGCGGCCGCCCGGTCCCTGGCCCGGCGGGACTGATAGAGCGCCGCGTGCCCTTCGACCGTCTCCGACGCCCGTACCACAACCGGCAGGCGCTCTGCGATCAGCGGGCCGAGCCTGCGGGCTCGCCAGAGGCCGATAAGCACCGCGGCGATTCCCAGCTGGATCACGACCAGCCAGGCTTGCCATGGAATCAGGACCGGACCCGGCTTGCCGGGCTCTCCCGGGCGGGCCGGAGCGGCCTGTGTAGCGGGTGGCTCTGGCGTCAGCCAGACAATGCGCCGGTTCACCGTCAGCAGGTTGAGCGCCAGCGCCGCGTTGCCGTTCCTGGCGAGCCATTCGTCCATCAGCGGGGCGCCGCTGCCGAGGATCGTCACCATCCGGCCCGCCGACCGGTACCTGACGAGCGAGGGGAATCCGCCGGATGGGTAGCAACTGATGGCTGACGCGGGTGCCCCGTAGGTTGAGCCCCCGATGTTGACGGTTCCTGCCAGCCTTGCCGCAGTGAAGTCGCAGCCGGGCTGAAGCAGCCGGCCGAAGCGCCCGGTCAAGGTGTCTTTGAGCCGGACTCGCGGAGCCAGAGCTGCGAGAGACTCACGTCCCGGCTCTACGACCAGCAGGTCGGCGTGGGTCTGTGCGAGGCGGACGAGCTGCCGGCGGGTGAGCAGATAGGGGCTGGTGATGACCAGCGTCGAAGGTCCGGCGGCGCCGGCTGCGCCGGCTGGCCGGCCCAGACCCTGCGGCGGCGAACGCGCTGGACACAGCGTAGGCGCGCATCACGCTGTAGCCACGCTCGCCGAGAATGTCGGTGAGCGCGTGAGCACCATCCGGCGCGCTGCTGGCCGGGTCAAGGTAGCTGTTCTGCTGAGGCGGCGGCGACAGGCGGCTGATCACCGCGATCGCTATCCCGCCGAGAACGATCACGCCTATCAGTGCCAGCGGCACGCGCCAACGCCGCCAGGCCATCCGCGCGGTGGCGCCCGCATCGTCGGCGCCCGGAAGGTCGGGGTCGGCGGCAGCCTGTTCAGATCCAGGCGGCGCAGATGGACTGGCGGTCTGCTGACCGGGCCGGACGGGCGTAGCGGTCATCGCGGCGCACCGAATCCTGTCGGCTGCGCCTGTGGTGCTGGCGCGGCCGCTGGCCGCGCCACGCGTACCTCTTTGTCGACACGGCTGACCAGCTGATACCCCTCCAGGTTGCCGTCCTTGTCGCCGTACCTGATGTCTTCGAACAGCCGCGTGGCTGCTCGAAGATCAGCAGCCAGATCTGGGAGTTCACCGCCTGCTTCCCAAGCGAGCTCGCGTGCGGTGCGCCCAGGCCGTCGGGGCAAGACGCCGCGTTCGTCGAGTTCGGCGGCGATCGCCCTGACACCATCGACGATCGCGCCAGCGTATTCACCGGCGGCCGCCAATCGCTCTGCCGAGCGCCGGTAGTCGCGCGCCGACATCGATTCGCGGCCAAGCACGGCTTCGGTCCGCGCGCGCCTGGACCTGGCCGGCCGGGCCCAGTAGAGGACTACGGTGACCGCCACGACAGCGAGGATTGCGAGCGAGATCAGCCCGAACCAGCCGCCGGGAACGACCTTTCCCGCGTCGACGGGCAGGTGGACGAGCCAGTTCACGATGCGCTGCCAGAAGGTCATCTCTGCGAGCTCGCGCCTGGCCAGCCGCTGGCCCGCGTGCCGCCCGATCAGGGGCCCGCCATCGGGAACCACGACGGCGCTCCTGACGGCGAGCGCGGCAGCGAGCCGGGGCATGATCGTGGTCACGCCGGCCGGTCGGGTGCCGCGGGACCAGCTGGAAAGTCCCAGGCGGTCCCGTCAGCGAAGCCACCCTGGTGGCCAGCCGGGTAGACGTGCGGATCGGCGGGGCCCGGGTATGCACCGCCGGCGTACGCACCGCCCGCGTATGCACGGCCCGCGTATCCGCCGCCCGCGTATCCGCCGGTGAACACGCCGCCCGGGGCCGCACCGCCCGTGTAGGCGCTGGTGAACCCGGTGGTCGCGAACTCCTCTCCGGTGAGCTGCTGACTCAGGGCAGCCTGCCGGAGCACCAGGTCCATGCCTTCCTTCCGCATCCGCATGTCGGCGTAGACGAGCACGAGTACGCCGATCTCGATGGTCCCTGTCAGGCTGACGATCACGATCTCCCCGATGGCGTAGATCACCATCGCGACGGAGATCGTGGCCCCATTGCCCGCACCGACACCGATCAGGCCGCTGGCGAACCCGAGCGGAAGGTTGATCACGAAGCTGATGGTCGACGCCATGAGGTAAGTCAGGAAGTAGATCCCGAACACCCGCCAGTAGCTGCCAAAGATAAGGCGCCAGGACCTGCCGATCGCGGCGAACGGGCCACGTCGCTCCAGCACCACCACAGGAACGGCGATGCTGGTCATAACCGCGAGCCAGGCCGTCAGCAGCAGGGCTGGAATGAGACCCCAGCCCTTCAGCGCCACGATCAGGGGCACCCAGATGGCCATGGCCGCCAGCGCGAGGATGAGGATGGTCAGCAGCACCCAGCCGGTTCTGGACAGCCTGATCGCGTCGGCGATGCCGAGCTTCCTGCCGAGCGTGCCGCGGCCCATGGTCGCGGCAAGCCCGCCGGCCTGGAGCGCAAAGCCTGCGAGGATCGCCGGTATCGCGAGCAGCAGAACCGGACCCGCAGTGCTGGCGGCGACCACGAAGATCACCAGGATTGCCACGGCCAGCGCGGTGACGACCGAGGCTGTCAGGCCGAGCGTCGCGGCAGGGTTCTGCCTGACCAGCGTGAACGACCCGCTCAGAATGTCGCCGGCTCCGAGCGGGCGGAGGGGAACGCCCCCTGAGACCCTTGATCCCTGATTCCGGGTGACCTGCGGCCCCGCCTGGCTATAGCCGGCCCAGCCGCCAGGGCCGGGCGAGCCTGGATACGAAGGCTGGCCGGCCCACGTCGGCGGGTCCGTCATGGTTGTCTCCATGGCGGCTGGCCAGGACGCCACAGGTTCCTGAACTCATCGCCAGTGAGTCCCCTGGCCTGGGCGGCCTGGTTGAGGGCGAGATCCAGGCCCTCCTTGCGGATCCGCATGTCGGTATAGAGCAGCACCGTCACGCCGGCGCTGATCGGCCTCGTGCACGTAGCGGCGATGATGCTGCCCACCGCCCCGATGGCCACGCTCAGAACCGTCGGCGCAGCAGCTGCAGCGGTGGTCGATCCTGCGTTAAACATCGTTGTGAGCCCGCCACTGCCGCCGGCAAGCG
The DNA here is from genome assembly GCA_963809195.1 of uncultured Actinomycetota bacterium. GTDB lineage: Bacteria > Actinomycetota > Actinomycetes > Streptosporangiales > Streptosporangiaceae > Chersky-822. The sequence continues at coordinate 493,122 of CAWEIQ010000001.1, forward strand.
AGGCAACGATGCTGAACGGGAGCTGCAGGATGCCGCCGATGAATGCGACGACGATTCCCGCGAGCAGGGTGATGCCAAAGACCCGCCACCAGGTTCCCTGAACGAGCTGCCACGACCGCCTCAGCGCCTCGACAGGCCCGACCCCTTCGAGCACGACGACGGGCAGGGCAAGGGTCAGCCGGATCGAGATCCAGATGGTCAGGACCAGGGTCGTGAGTCCGCCGACTATCCCGAGCACGAGCGCGGCGACGCCAGCATTCGCGGCCACGAGGGCACCGACGATGGCCACGATCGGTATCCAGATGCCGATCAGGATCAACGAGACGAGCACGGTGACGCCGAGCACGGCAGGAACCCTTGCAAGCCTCCATGCCTCACCGATGGTGATCTTGTGGCCGAGCAGGCCATGGCCGAGGGCCCCGGTGAGCATGCCGGTCAGGACTGCCTGAAACACGAAGACGAGAGCGAACTGAAGCGCCGCATAGGGAGCGAATGATGCGAAGAACTGCCCGAGTGCGCGGACGGCCTGGTCCCCCGTCGGGGTACTCGAGATAGTGAGGCTCAGCTGATGAGCGGCATTGAGCTCCTGCCAGGAGATAAAGGCGCCGCAGATGCCGTAGATGGTCTGGACGATGGCGGCGAGACCCAGGGTCGCGACCGGATTGCGCCTGATCAGCGTGAAGGCTCCGCTCAGAATGTCGCCGACGCCCAACGGGCGGAGCGGGACGCCGCCGGGAGCGGGCGCGGCGGGTGGCCCGTAGCCGTACTGCCCGTAGCCGGGCTGCCCGTACGGCGGCTGCTGGCCATGGGGCGGGGGCTGGCCATGGGGTGGGGGCTGGCCGTAGGGCGGGGGCTGGCCGTAGGGCGGGGGCTGGCCGTAAGGCGGGGGCTGGCCGTAAGGCGGGGGCTGGCCGTAAGGCGGGGGCTGGCCGTAAGGCGGGGGCTGGCCGTAAGGCGGGGGCTGGCCGTAGCCGGGGTTGTCGCTCATCGGCCTGATCGTCCTGCCGTCGGCCCGATCCGCGTTGCGACGCCTGTCCTAGCTGACGCAGGCGCGCCATAGTGGCACGCGAACCACATCGACCATGATCCTGCACTCGGTTCTCCCCATGCGCCGACAAATGTCCAGATTCTGGCAGAAATCCGCGATCATGGGGCGGGCGGTTGCTCGCACGGAGCGTGGCGCAGACTTTGGAGGGTGAGCATCGCCGCGCTGCGCTGGCTGGACCCGCCCGTCGGACCGGCCATCGAATTGCTTGATCAGACCAGGCTGCCTGCCGTCGAGACGGTCGTTACCTGCCGCGACGTGCCTTCCCTGATCGACGCGATCGGCCGGCTCGTCGTCCGCGGCGCCCCTCTGCTAGGTATCGCAGGCGCCTACGGCGTCGCGCTCGCGGCAGCGCAAGGCGAGGACGTTCCCGGCGCCGCGGAGGCGATCGCGGCTGCCAGGCCGACGGCGGTCAACCTCGGGTGGGGTGCCAGGCGGGCGCTGGCCGCCTACCAGGGCGCCCTGACGGCTCAGGATCCACGCGTGCAACAGGACGCACCCCTAGCTGCCCTCGCTGAGGCCCGGTCGATCGCGGACGCCGATGAGAAAGCCTGCGCGCAGATGGCCGCTCTCGGCCTGGACCTGGTGCCGGCCGGCGCGAGAATTCTCACCCACTGCAACACCGGCTCGCTGGTCACGGCCGGCGAAGGGACTGCCTTCGGGCTGGTGCTTGCCGCTCATCGAGCCGGCCTGGTCGACATGCTCTGGGTAGATGAGACCAGGCCGCTGCTGCAAGGTTCGAGGCTCACGGCGTACGAGGCAGGCAGGGCCGGAATTCCGCACCGGGTGCTAGCCGACTCTGCCGCGGCATCGCTGATGGCGGCCGGTCAGGTCGACCTGGTCGTGGTCGGCGCCGACCGGATCGCGGCGGACGGCAGCGTGGCGAACAAGGTCGGCACCTACGGCCTCGCCGTGCTCGCCCGCCACCACGACGTGCCCTTCGTGGTGGTGGCGCCCGTGTCCACGATCGACTTCGGCACGGCTGACGGCACGTCGATCGTCATCGAGCAGCGGCCGCCTGACGAGGTGACCCGGCTTGCCGGACAGCCGATTGCCCCGGAGGGCAGCGGCGCGCACAACCCCGCATTCGACGTTACGCCGCCCGGCCTGATCAGCGCCATCGTCACCGAGTCCATGGTCATCCAGCCGGTTACAACGGGTAATCTGCGTGTGCTGGATACCGGCTCGTAACATTGCGGGCTTCCGTGTGGCTGTTTCCGTGGAACGATGGGGATTATGAAAGGTCGCGTGCTGGTCGTCGATGACGACGCCGCCCTGGCCGAGATGCTCGGCATTGTGTTGCGTGGAGAGGGATTCGAGCCGACGTTCGTCGCCGATGGCGACCGGGCGCTTGAGGCCTTCAGGGAAACCAGGCCTGACCTGATCCTGCTCGACTTGATGCTGCCCGGCATGGACGGGATCGACGTCTGCCGGCAGATCAGGGCCGAGTCCGGCGTCCCGATCGTGATGCTGACGGCCAAGAGCGACACGGTCGACGTGGTGCTCGGGCTTGAGTCTGGCGCCGATGATTACATCGTCAAGCCGTTTCAGGCCAAGGTGCTGATCGCCAGGGTGAGGGCAAGGCTTCGCCGCACCGACGACCCTGCGCCGGAGATGCTGTCCATCGGCGATGTCTCGATCGACGTGGCCGGCCATTCTGTCCGCCGCGACGGCGAAGTGATCAGCCTGACCCCGCTCGAGTTCGACCTGCTGGTCGCGCTCGCGCGCAAGCCGCGGCAGGTCTTCACTCGGGAGGTCCTGCTCGAGCAGGTGTGGGGCTACCGGCACGCCGCCGACACCAGGCTGGTGAACGTGCATGTGCAGCGCCTGCGGGCCAAGATCGAAAAGGATCCTGAGCGGCCGGATATTGTCGTGACCGTTCGCGGCGTCGGATATAAGGCGGGCCCCGGCTGAGTGCCGCGGGCCAGTCCAAGTCGCGGCTGGCCTGGCTGGCCGGCGGTGATCGGCCAGGCCGGCGGCTCAACCTGCGCCGAAGGCAGCCGAGCGGCTCTGGCGAACAGACAGGGGCCCGCTTCGTCCCGCGCGTGCGCCGCGTCCGGCCGAGGGAGATCCCAGGTCTGTGCGCAGGCGGGCCGGTGACCACCCTGTCGCCACCGCCCGCGCGGAGACGGTGAACCTGGCCCGGCGACTCAAGTCACGGTGGCGCAGTTCGCTGCAGCTTCGCGTGGTGTCCACGACACTGGTCGTCTCGGCCCTGGTCGTGTCGTTGCTCGGCTATCTTCCTGATGCAGCAGATCGCGTCGAACCTGCTCGGCGGCGCCGAGGCGCAGGCCTTCACGCAGGCGAGGGACGGCCTGCTCTTCGCGCAGTCCGATCCTGCCGCGAGCAAGCCGCCGGGGCCGGTCCCAGGACGCGATGGCTCAGATCCTGGAGCGCCTGCTGCCAACTGCTCAGAACTCAGGCGCGAGACTACGGCGTCGCCATCACCGTGCGCCAAGGCATGAGCCCGCCAGCCTACTGGGCGGCCGTGCAGAGCAACCTCGATTACCGCAGCTTGCAGCACCCTGCAATCCTGGCTACTCCAGTGCGCGCCGCGAATGGGCCGATGAAATTTGCGAGCCTGCCGTACCCGAACGCGACCAGTCCGAAAATCTCCGGGCTGCTCTACTCGGCCCGATTTGGCAGCGCCTACCGGCTGCACTACTTCTTTCCGCTCACGCAGCTCCAGAATGAGCTGTACCTGATCCAGCGCACGCTCGTCCTCGTCGGACTCGCCCTCGTTTTCTTGCTGGCCGGCATCGCCTGGCTGGTCACCAGATGGGTGGTCATGCCGGTGGCCAGGGCGGCGCGGGGTGCTCAGCTGCTGTCGACAGGAAGACTGGACGAGCGGCTGGTGGTGCACGGGCAGGACGAGATTGCCGCGCTCGCCACCTCGTTCAATGAGATGGCGGCGAGTCTTCAGGACAAGATGCGCGAGCTGCAGGAGCTGTCCCACGTGCAGCGCCAGTTCGTGTCGGACGTGTCGCACGAATTGCGCACTCCGCTGACGACGATCAGGATGGCCGCCGACCTGCTCTACGAGGCGCGCGAGCAGCTTGAGTCGTCGGCGTCGCGGTCTGCCGAGCTGCTCCAGAGCCAGCTCGGCAGGTTCGAGTCGCTGCTGGCGGATCTTCTTGAGATCAGCAGATACGACGCGAACGCCGCGACGCTCGAGGCGGAACACGTCGACGTCAGCGACGTGGTGCGTCAATCAGCAGACGTAGCCCAGCAACTCGCCGAACGACGCGGCTGCCGAATCGAGTTCCGGCTGCCAGCCGAGCCGTGCCTGGCTGAGATGGACAGGCGGCGGGTCGAGCGGATCCTGCGTAATCTGCTCTGCAACGCGGTCGAGCACGGCGAGGGCAGGGATGTCGTCGTGACCTCGGCGGCGGACCGCGACGCTGTGGCCGTCGTGGTGCGGGACTTCGGCGTCGGGCTGACGCCCGGCGAGGAGCATCTCGTCTTCGACCGGTTCTGGCGGGCCGATCCGGCTCGGGCCCGTGACGACAGGCGGCACCGGGCTTGGCCTCGCCATCGCACTCGAGGACGCCAGGCTGCACGGTGGCTGGCTCGAGGCCTGGGGCGAGCCTGGCAGCGGCTCGGTCTTCCGGCTCACGCTGCCGCGCACGGCTGGCGCTGAGCTGGCAGGGTCGCCGCTGCCGCTGGTGCCTGACCGGGCGGACATGAGTGTGCTGGCCGATCACTCGGTCTCGGACCTGACCGTGGCTGAACTCGCCGATGGCAGCGCCGCCCCGGTCGTTGAGGACCTCCGATGACCAGGCGGACCTGGCTCGCCGCGTCGGGCGCGATAGCGCTGACGGCGACCATGGCCGCCTGTGCGAACCTGCCGACCAGCGGCAACATTCAGGTGGACAAGCTGCACGGCACCGCTGGCGTCGGCCAGAACGGGGTTCAGGTTGTGCCCCGCCCGCCGGGACGCGGCTGGTCACCGCGGGACATCGTCGGCGGATTCCTCACGGCCAGCGCCAGCTATGACAGGAACCACAAGGTGGCGAAGGAATACCTGACCACGGGAAAGCACGGGTTCGGCAGCAGGTGGCGGCCGGGCTGGCAGGCGACCATTATCGACGCACCGGCAGAGAGCGTGCAGCACGCCCCCGGGCGGATTACCGAGCCGGGCGGGCAGCAAGGCCAGGTGGTGGTGCTGTCCGGCAAGCGAGTCGCCACGTTGGTGACGGCAGGCCGCTATCAGGCGGGCAGCGTCGTGGTCGATCCGCCGTTGACCAGGTTCAGCTTTGCCTTGATTCGGGTTGCCGGGCAATGGCGCATCAACGACATCCTTGAGGGCAACAAGTCGGCGCTCCCATCGCTGCTCTTGCTCAGAAGGCAGGACTTCGAGCGCGAGTACCAATCGCGCAACCTGTATTTCTACCCGGCGGGCGGGGACAGCACCATCACCCTCGTACCTGACCCGGTCTACATCCCCGCGCAGGTCGGCAAGCAGGGGATCCGAGGGCTGGTCCAGACGCTAATCCGGCCCGCGCTGGACAAGAGCTGGCTGTTCGGGGCCGCCCAGACGGCGTTCCCGCCCGGCACTAAGCTGCTCAGCGCCCAGGTCGTCGGCGGAATCACGGCGGTCGTGAACCTCGGGGGTGCTGCCGCGAAGGCGAGCCCGAGCCAGCAGCAGCGAATGGCTGCCCAGCTCTTCTGGTCCCTCGCCCATCCGCTTCCTTACCCCGCTGAGGAACCGAACCCCATTAGCTCTGTCGTCCTGAAGCATCAACGGCCGGCGGCAGTTCCGTCGCCGTCTTACAACGGCTGGGTACCCCGCGGTCCTGGCGGGTCGGCTGTACTACCAGGTGCCCGCCGGTCCGATCGGTTACGGCGTGGCGATGGTGCACTCTAAGCCCTCCCAGGCCGGGCCGGTGGCGCTGCCCAAGGCCCTTGCCGGTCAGCCGTTCACGGCGATGGCGGTGTCTGCCGAGCCACTCGGTTCCGCGGTTCTTGCCGGCTGCCGAGGAAAGACCGTCTACCTGATGCCGCAGTCCCATAGCGGGCAGGTGATTACCGCAAGTCTGCAAGCTCCGTGCATGTCGCTGAGCTGGGACGAACAGGGGAATCTGTGGATCGCCACCAAGATGCAGGTCTACGAGATTCCCGGCGTGGGAGGTGAGCCATCGGCCCACCCGCCGCTGACCTTGGTGCTCGATCCTCAGCTGGGCAAGGCCAGCATCCAATCGCTGTGGGTGGCACCCGACGGTGTCCGGGTCGCGATGATCATTCGCAACGGCGCGACCAGCAAGATCAGAATTGCGGCGATCAGCAGGAACAGGCAGTACACCTACATCGCGCAGACCAGCAGCGTGCTGCGGGTCGGCACCGATATAGCTGACCCGATCGCGCTGACGTGGCTGGATCCGGATCATCTGCTCGTTCTGGGGCGCACGGGCTCGGGCAGGACGCAGCTCTATGAGGTGCCGCTGAACGGCGGGCAGTCGACCCCGATCGCGACGCCGCGCGGCGTGACAGTCTGTGACCGCGAGCTGGCCAGCCAAGCAGCCTCAGCCGTTCATCGCGGTCGCGATCGCGCCGACCGCTACATCCCCGGCGGAGATACAGATGTCGACATCAGGCTGGCCGACCCCGGACTGGCAGCAGGTGGCCAAGGGCCCGACTGGCTTGCAGGACCCCGCGTCCATCTTGACTCCGGTCTTTCCTGGCTGAGAGCCGTCGCCGTTTCGCCCCGGATTGGGTTACGAACCGATAAACGCGAGGCGACCCTGGTCCTGACATTGGGCCCGCATCCAGCTACCGTCATTGTGTGGCACCCGTCCGGGTCCGTGGTTGCGCCGGGCACGCCGTCCCGATAGCGGGACGGCCGCTCCGGCAAGCCGATGCCAGCCGCAGGCGAAACGGCCCACGTAAGGCGACTTCTCGTCGACTGATCACGGTGCGGTTTAGATGTAAGTCCTGCCTCGTTCCGCCGGCCAGATGCCAGCGGGCACGGGAGAAGGTCAGTAGTGGCACAAGCAGGCTGCGAACTCCTCAGCAGGCGAATGTGGGGTCGAAGACCAGGTCGGCCGGACGGGTGCTCTTCCACTCCGAGGTAAGGGGGTTCGGGCATGGAAATCATCTTCAAGGGTCGCCAGACGGACGTGCCTGCACGCTTCAAGGAGTACGCCGCCGCCAAGCTCAGCAAGCTCGAGAAGCTGGCTCATAGGGCGATCAGGGTCGACGTTGAGCTCTCCGTTGAGCGAAACCCGCGCCAGGCCAGCCAGAAAGAGCGGGTGGAACTGACGATCAGGTCGCGGGGCCCGGCGATCAGGGCCGAGGCCGCGGCCGAGGACCGGCTGGCAGCTCTTGACCTTGCCCTTGCCAAGCTCGACTCGCGCCTCAGGCGCGCCCTCGACAGGAGGAAGAACCACTACGGAGCCGGAGTCGGCGCCGGACAGGGGCCAGCGCCGGACGAATCCGGAGGCGCCGGGCCGGGCAGCCGGCCAGGCGCTCGCGCCGCCGCCGCCGGAACGAGCGCCGCCGATGAAGACGTGCCCGAGCAGGAGGACCTGACCGGATCGCAGCTGGACGAGGACGCCACGGCGCAGGGCGACAGCGTTGTCCCGATCAAGATGGAGGGTGATGGCCCCCTCGTCGTCAGGCAGAAGTTCCACCACGCCAAACCGATCTCCATCGATCAGGCGCTGCTGGAGATGGAGCTCGTGGGCCATGATTTTTATCTTTTCCATGACATCGAGGAGGATGCGCCAAGCGTCGTATACCGGCGGCACGGCTACCAGTACGGGGTGATCAGGCTGATCGAGAACTCGCCTAGTCCGGGGCTCGCGCCGGATTCACCGCCGGCCGGACTAGGAGCGCGGATCCCTGGCCGGCGCCGGCCGGAGCGGGGTGCAACCGCCAGCCGCAACGCCGTCAGCGGCAGCCGCTCGGCGGTACTGCGCCCCGGCTAAGGTGGCGCCGAGCGCGATGGAGCCTGTGAGGTCGGCGGGCGCGCCGAAGGCGCGCTTGCGTGCCCGTGCATGGTCGTAGAGAGTTTGGTTACATGCGATCTTCGGTGCCGCGGGGCGGCACGGCTCCGCCGTGCCGCCCCGCGGCAGATCAGCTATTGCGACGAGAGGTAGGCCATGGCACCGAGCGCTGAGAGCGACCGGGCGCCGGAGGGCGGGCGCGGCCCCGACCCGATCCGCACGCTGATCGTCGATGACCACGCGCTGTTCCGCCGTGGCCTGGAGATCGTGCTCGTCACCGAGAACGACATCGAGGTCGTCGGCGAGGCTAGTGACGGGGCTGAGGCCATCGAGAAGGCGGGCGAGTCGCTGCCCGACGTCGTCTTGATGGACATCAAGATGCCGCGCAGTAACGGCATTGAGGCCTGCCGGGCCATCAAGGACGTCACGCCGAGCGCCAGGATCGTCATCCTGACGATGAGCGACGAGGAAGAGGACCTGTTCGACGCCATCAAGGCTGGCGCGAGCGGATACCTGCTCAAGGACATCCCGCTCGATCAGGTCGCCGAGGCCGTTCGGTCGGTGCACGGCGGCCATTCGCTGATCAGCCCGTCCATGGCAGGCAAGCTGCTGACGGAGTTCGCGTCGCTGGCCAGGCGGGAATCCGAGGAGCCGCCGCAGGAGGTTCCCGCGCCGAAGCTGACCGACCGCGAAATGCAGGTGCTCAAGCTCGTCGCGCGCGGCATGAACAACCGCGATATCGCCAAGGAATTGTTTATCTCGGACAATACGGTTAAAAACCATGTGCGCAACATTCTCGAGAAGCTGCAGATTCACTCGCGCATGGAGGCGGTCATGGTGGCGGTGCGGGACAAGCTGATCGAGCTGGGGTGACGTCTGAGCCTGTGCCTGCGGCTACGCAGTCCGGACAACGGACTCGCCCGGCCGCTTGAACAGCTGGCCGGACGAGTCCGTTATCCGGCAGCTACCTCAGCCTTGGCGCATCGCCGTCATCGCGCAGCTGACAGGCTTGGTCAGCTAGGTGGTTGCTGTTAGGGCTGCGCGGAGGCGGGACTCGAGCGTGGAGGGCTGGATCAGCTTCGAGGTGGATGTTGTTGCAGTTGACCCAGCGGGCGGCTTCGGCTAGGGCGCGGGCCATGGGTTCGGCGGCTCTTGGCGTGTCGAGGGTTAGCTGGCGGGCGATGAGGGTGTTGCCTTCGCGAGCTGGGTCGACGCGGCCGAGGAGCTTGCCGCCAGCGAGCAGCGGCATCGTGTAGTAGCCGTGGATCCGCTTGGGCCTTGGGACATATGCCTCGAGGCTGTGGTCGAAGCCGAACATGCGCCTGGTGCGCTTGCGGTCCCAGATCAGAGAGTCGAAGGGGGAGAGCAGCGTCACCCTGTGCCGCCCGATTCTGGCCGGCTGGCCACCGGCTTCGTTGAGGCCAGCGACCGCGGCAGGGTCGGCCCAGGCCGGGATTGCCGATCCCGTCCTCGTCTCGATCGCGACCGGGATCAGGCCCGCGGCAACTGCGGCATCGTCGGCTGAAAGCTTCGCCGCATTGCGGCCAGAGCCGAAGTTCGGCAGCCGGTGGTAGTCGGTCAGGTCGGACCTCGTGACGACGCCCAGCGCTCGAGCGGCGACGCCGGTCAGGTGTATGAGGCACTCCGCATCGGTCGGGTCGGCGTTCAGGAGATCGGGCGGAAGGACGCGCTCTGGCAGGTCGTAGATCCGCCGCCAGCCGGTGCGGCGGGCACAGATGACCTGGCCGGTATCCAGCAGCCACTCGACGGCGATCTTGGTATCCGACCAGTCCCACCAGGCCCCGCCGTTCTTGGCGCCGCCCAAGTCGGTCGTCGTGAGCGGCCCTTCTGACCGCAGCTTGGCGAGAACCTCATCGCACACCGACGCGTGGTTGTCATGCCAGCGCTTGCCCCTGGCGATGAACTCGCGCCTGCGGAACGCGTAGTACGGCCACTCCTCGATGGGCAGCACGCAGGCGGCGTGCGACCAGTACTCGAACGCTGTTGCGGCACGCGGATTCCAGTACGCGCGCTCGATCGCGGCGCGGGACACCGCCCCAAGCCGGGCATAGGCCACCAGCTCGTGCGACCTGGCGAGGACGCTGATCGTGTCGAGTTGAACGGCGCCAATCCGCCGGAGCATGGCCGCGACGCCACCGGTTCGCGCCGGCGCGCCGATCATCCCCTGCGCCGCAACGTCAGCAGGCGTACGTCATCAGGCGTCAGCTTGAGCTCTGGAGCCGGAGCGGGGGAACGAGCCACGAATGTGAGCGTAACCGGTGCTACCGACAGTCGCCCCTGCTCCGCGGCCGCCCGGGCGTGGCGGTGAGGCGGCAGGCGAGCTAGCGGTTTAGTACCAGTCTTCGAACATATTGGTCGCGAGGGCAACGAGCAGGCCGAGCACGGCCACGCCACCACCGACCCAGACCGCCCACCAGGTCGGCCCGCCGTGGCCGAGGATGAGCCCGAGCCCGCCGATGATGAACCCGATGGTCATGAGCCCGACGGCGACCCAGGAGACCGTCCGCCCGTGATACGAGGGGTGCGGGCCCAGGGACGACGGAGGCAGGCCAGGCGCCGCTACTCCGCCCTGCCCGGTCTGCCCGCCGGGCACCACGGATGCGTCTTGCATAGCTGCCTCGCTCTGCGATGTCACGTTGCCGGCTGGAGGGTTGTCCAGGGCATCGCGGTCAGAGTGGTTCGGCACGACTGCCTCCTCCCGCTTGCCTGGACCGACGTGCATATATTGTGGCGAGGCCGGTGAGCTTGCGCGCGATCGCCCCCCGGGAACCTGCCGAAGAGCAATGTTATGCGCGCTGGCCAGACCGGTTCAGCCGGTAGCGTGGCATTGCAGCCGTCGGCTCGGCAAGGCCCGCCATCTCGCCTACCATGGCAGTCAAAGAGTGGTTACTGGCGGCCCTGCCGTGAGCCCGATCGGCACGGAACTCACCCGGGACCGCGGGAGGCACCCGGCCAGCCAGTCAGACGGATCCGCGAGGAGCGCGACAAGACGTGCCAGCAATCATCGATAAGGTCCTGCGCGCTGGCGAGGGCAAGATCCTGCGCAAGCTGCAGCGGATCGTCGAGCAGGTCAACTCCATCGAAGAGGACTACGAGGCGCTGACCGACGCCGAGCTGCGCGCGCTGACGGACGAATTCAAGGAACGCTACGCCGCGGGCGAGACGCTGGATGACCTGCTGCCCGAGGCCTTCGCCGCGGTGCGCGAGGCTGCCAAGCGCACGCTCGGCCAGCGGCACTTCGACGTCCAGATCATGGGCGGCGGTGCGCTGCATTTCGGCAACATCGCCGAGATGAAGACCGGTGAGGGCAAGACCCTGACCGGCGTGCTCGCCGCCTACCTGAACGCGCTGCCAGGCGAGGGCGTGCACATCGTCACGGTCAACGATTACCTGGCCAAGCGCGACGCGGAGTGGATGGGCCGGATCCACCGGTTCCTGGGCCTCGAGGTCGGCGTGATCCTGACCGAGATGGAGCCCGAGCAGCGCAGGAAGCAGTACGCCGCCGACATCACCTACGGGACGAACAACGAGTTCGGCTTCGACTACCTGCGGGACAACATGGCCTGGGCGCTCGATGAGTGCGTGCAGCGCGGCCACCACTTCGCCATCGTCGACGAGGTGGACTCGATCCTGATCGACGAGGCGCGGACGCCGCTGATCATCAGCGGGCCTGCCGACCAGAACAGCATCTGGTACTCCGAGTTCGCCAAGATCGTCCCCCGGCTGCGCCGGGGTGAGGACGGCGAAGGCGACTACGAGGTAGACGAGAAGAAGCGCACCGTCGGCATCCTCGAGTCCGGCGTGGCCAAAGTCGAGGACTGGCTCGGCATCGAGAACCTCTACGACCATTCGAACGCCCACCTGGTCGGGTTCCTGAACAATGCCATTAAGGCGAAGGAATTGTTCAAAAAGGACAAAGACTACGTTGTCTCGGGCGGAGAGGTCCTTATCGTCGACGACTTCACCGGCCGCATCCTGCACGGTCGCCGGTACAGCGAGGGCATGCACCAGGCGATCGAGGCCAAAGAAGGCGTCAAGATCATGGACGAGAACCAGACTCTCGCCACGATCACGCTGCAGAACTATTTCAGGCTCTACGGCAAGCTCGCCGGCATGACCGGTACGGCCATGACCGAGGCGAACGAGTTCCACCAGACCTACAAGCTCGGCGTGGTCCCGATCCCGACCAACATGCCGATGATCAGGATCGACCAGTCCGACGTCGTGTACCAGACCGAGCAGGCGAAGTTCGATGCGCTGGTCGACGACATCGCCGAGCGGCACGACGTCGGCCAGCCCGTCCTGGTCGGCACCGTCAGCGTCGAGAAGTCCGAGGTCCTGTCCCGCATGCTCAAGCGGGCCGGCGTCCCGCACGAGGTGCTGAACGCCAAGCACCACGAGCGTGAGGCCACGATCATCGCCCAGGCCGGGCGCAAGGGCGCGGTCACGGTCGCGACGAACATGGCGGGCCGCGGCACCGACATCATGCTCGGGGGGAACCCCGAATTCCTCGCTGATCTCGAGTTGCACCAGCGCGGGTTGTCGCCGACCGAGACCCCAGAGGACTTCGAGGCGGCCTGGCCCGAGGCCGTCGAGAAGTCCCGGCGCGCCGTGGCCGAGGAGCACGAGGAAGTCGTCGCGCTCGGCGGGCTTTACGTGCTCGGCACCGAGCGGCACGAGTCGCGGCGTATCGACAATCAGCTGCGCGGCCGGTCCGGGCCGGCAGGGCGACCCAGGAGAGTCACGGTTCTACCTGTCGTTCGAGGACGACCTGATGCGCCGGTTCAACGGGGACCGGGTCGCCCAGTTCCTCGAGTGGGCCAAGACGGGGCCGGAGGTCCCGATCGAGAGCAAGACGGTCAGCCGGTCGATCAGGTCCGCCCAGACGCAGGTTGAGGCGCTGAACTTCGAAATGCGCAAGGACCTGCTGAAGTACGACGACGTGATGAACCGGCAGCGTGAGGTGGTCTACGCCGAGCGGCACCGGGTGCTGGCCGGCGAGGACCTGCACGAGCAGGTCAGGAACATGGTCGACGAGGTCGTCGCCGACTACGTCGCGAAGGCCACGGCCGATGGCTTCGCCGAGGAGTGGGACCTGGACCAGCTGTGGACCGCGTTCCGGCGGCTCTATCCGGTCGACACGTCCGTCAACGCAGCTCGTCGAGGAAGAGGGCGGCCTGACCGCTGTCACAGCCGAGGGCATGACCGAGCGGATGCAGCAGGACGCGCAGACGGCCTATGACCGGCGCGAGGAGGAGCTGTCGCCCGAGGTGATGCGCGAGCTGGAGCGGCGGGTCGTGCTGTCCGTGCTCGACTCCAAGTGGCGCGAGCACCTGTACGAGATGGACTATCTGCAGTCCGGCATCCACATGCGCGGGCACGCGCAGCGCGATCCGCTGATCGAGTATCAGCGCGAGGGCTATGAGCTGTTCACCGCGATGATGGACGCGATCAAGGAGGAGTCGGTCGGCAACCTGTTCACGCTGCAGGTCGAGGTCCAGGAGAGCCCGATCATGGGCGAAGCTGGCCCGGACGGCGAGTGGATCGGCCCGCAGATCACGCCTCGGCGGGCAGGTGCAGGACGCGGTGCCGCTGCCGACGATCGCCGGGGTGGCCGAGCCTGAGCTGCCCGAGCAGCCGGCCGTGCCGTCGGCGTTCACCTCGCGCGGGCTTGCGCAGCCCAAGCGGCCTGACCGGCTGAGCTACAGCGCGCCGAGCGACGACGCGTCCGGCACGTCCGTGCAGACCGCTGGCTCGGCCGGATCGGCCGACTTCAGCAAGGTCGGCAGGAACGAGCCGTGTCCGTGCGGGTCGGGCAAGAAGTTCAAGCTCTGCCACGGAGACCCGCGCAAGCGGTAACGGACCGCGCCCACGGACTCCGCACTGCCAGGCAACGGACCCCGGCACCGAGGCAACGGACCCGCGGCCGGCAAACGGACTCCGCATCGCCGGCAACGGACTCCGCGGCCGTCGGCAACGGACTCCGCACCGCCGGCGACGGACTCCGCACCGCCGCTAGCAGGCTTCCGCGACCGCCGGTCACCGACGCCGCACCACCGACAACGGACTGAACACCATCCGTAACCGACTCCGGACCGCCGGTCACCGACTCGACAGCGTCCGTCACCGACTCAACACCACCGGTCACCGAGCGCGACCGGTCCGCCCGACGTGCGGCCACTACCGCGACCTACCACGGCTCGCAGTCACTGGGCAGGCCGGTACGTCCGATTTGCGGTCACCTAAGCCGTGGGAAGTCGGGCTGGGCCGGGTTCAGGTCGCCGCTTAGGCCGCTTCGACGGCCGTGCAGAGCCAGTCGCCGGGGCCGGGCCTCGTCGCCCGAGCGGGCTGCCGGGCCATTGGGGTGTCGGCGGGGTCTCGTCGGCGGAAGCGCGCTCGAGGCGGACGGCGACGGCGCGTGACCGGGGGCCGATGTCCACGATGACCGTCATCTCCAGGACGCCGTGGACCGGCGAGGTGACGATGACGCGACGCACCCGGGGCTGGCGAGCCGCGGCTCTCCCGGGGGGACGACCCGCCGGAACGCCTGGGGCCCCTGGCGATGCCAGCATCGGGCCGAGCTGGCTGATCCGCTTGCGTGCCTGCTCGGTCGTCCACGGCACGAGCTGGCTTGTTGGCCGCGATCCCGCCAGCGTCTCGCTGAGAACCTGCGCGAACTGGCTCGGCCAGGTACCCGCGATGGTTGCAGACCCCGCCGTTGATCCTGGATCGGGGAAAGCCGCGCCGTAGCCGCCACGAGGCGGTTCGATCGCGGACACCTGCGCCGCCGCCGGGCCCGCGTCGTCAGATGGCCCCGCGTCGTCATAGGGTCCCGCGTCGTCATCGGGCCCCGCGTCGTCATCGGGCCCCCCGTCGTCATAGGGCGGCGCGACGTCGGGGATGCGGAAGGTGGAAATCGCGTGCGCGTCGGGTAACGGCCAGTGGCCGGCCGTCCGGCGGCTCCGGCTGCTCACGCCACGGCTGGCCGGTCGCCTAGAAGCAGGGGCCGACGGGACCGGGTTCGGGTTCTCAGGGGACTCTGGCATGGCTGAGTTCTACCTGCCACCGGTGACATTTTCTGGTCCGACCACGCCAGCGAGCAAGGGCTGGCCAGCCCGTGCTGGCGAGGAATGCCGGGCATGACTTGGTCGTTCACAGTAGGTGGCTATGCCACTTCGTAACTACAGGAGATCACCCGTGACTCTGCCGCCGCTGGTCGAACCCGCTGCCGAGCTCACCGTCGATGAGGTCAAGCGTTACTCCCGACACCTGATCATCCCAGATGTGGGGATGACGGGGCAGAAGCGGCTGAAGAACGCGAAAGTACTGTGCGTCGGTGCCGGCGGCCTGGGTTCTCCCGCGTTGCTCTACCTGGCTGCGGCTGGCGTCGGGACGCTCGGAGTCATCGACTTCGACGTCGTCGACGAGTCCAACCTGCAGCGCCAGATCATCCATGGCCAGTCGGATATCGGCAGGCCGAAGGCCCTGTCGGCGCGCGACAGCATCAAGGAGATCAATCCCTACGTCGACGTCGTCGTGTATGAGGAAGCGCTCACCAACGACAACGTGATGCAGATCTTCTCTGGATACGACCTGATTGTTGACGGTACCGACAACTTCGCGACCAGGTACATGGTCAACGACGCTTGCGTGCTGCTGGGCAAGCCGTACGTCTGGGGCTCGATCTACCGATTCGATGGCCAGGCCAGCGTGTTCTGGGCCGAGTACGGGCCCTGCTACCGCTGCCTGTACCCGGAGCCGCCGCCTCCCGGCATGGTTCCGTCGTGCGCTGAGGGCGGCGTTCTCGGCGTGCTCTGCGCCTCGATCGGCTCGATCCAGGTCAACGAGGCCATCAAGCTGCTTATCGGGATCGGCGAGCCGCTGGTCGGCCGGCTGATGGTCTACGACGCCCTGGAGATGAACTACCGGAGCCTGAACATTAAGAAGGATCCGGACTGCCCGATCTGCGGCAAGAACCCGACCATCACCGAGTTGATCGACTACGACGCGTTCTGCGGCGCGGTCTCGGCCGATGCGCAGGAGGCGGCCTCGGGGTCGACCATCACGGCCGCCGAGTTGAAGGCCATGCTCGACAGGAAGGACGACATCTTCCTGATCGACGTGCGTGAGCCGAACGAGTACGAGATCGTCTCGATCCCTGGCGCGACGCTGATCCCCAAGGATCAGTTCATGAACGGGTCAGCGCTCGAAAAGCTGCCGCAGGACAAGCGCATCGTGCTGCACTGTAAGTCGGGCGGCCGCAGCGCGGAATGCCTGGCAGTGGTCAAGAACGCAGGCTTCTCTGACGCCGTGCACGTCGGCGGCGGAGTCCTGTCCTGGGTCAACACCGTCGACCCGTCGCTGCCTGTTTACTGACCAGCCAAGTGGGTTCCAGCCCACCCGAACGCGGAGTTCAGGTAGGCGCGGGCTATTCGTGGCCTTAACATCATCAGGTGGCTATTCAGCCGGGTCCCCCACATCAGCAGCGCGTATCGGGCCGCAACGACACCGCGGAGTTGCGCCTGCGGCCTGCGCGTCGGAGTCGCAAGCCGCTTGTGGCGCTCGTGCTCGCGCTGATCGGGCTGTGCGGGCTTGCGGTAGCTGGCCTCGGAATTCGCGCTCAGCTCAAGCCGCGTACCTTCACGCCAGCGCAGCAAAAGCGGATCGAGGCGTGGGAGATCGCCAAACGCTGGCGGACGACGCCGAAGGCCGAGCTCTTCCCGGCCGACATCGGATACAAGCTTGGCAAGGCCACGAGCTCAGGCGCTCTTAGCCTCACCGCCAAGCGGCTCGAGGTCGCTCCTCAGGCCACGTGCAAGGTCGCCGCGGGCGGCAGCCGCCAGCTCATGTCCATACTGGGCGGGAATGGCTGCGACGCGCTGCTGCGCTCGACGTACACGGACTCGACCAGCAGCCTTGTCGTGACGGCCGGGATTGCCGTCCTGAAAACCACAACCACGGCCATGGATGCCGCCAAATTCCTGACCGGCGGCGCAGCCGTGGGCCAGGGCGGACTGGCCCGCCAGCTTGTGCTCAGGCCGTTCCAGGTGTCCGGCACCCCCGCAGCGAACTACAGCTACCCGCAGCGCCAGTTGTCATGGGTGGTGGCTGCCGGGCCGTACCTCGTGATGACAACTGTCGGTTACGCCGACGGTCGGCCAAGGGTGCAAGTCAACGGTGACTCTTACGCTTTCCAGGAAATGACGAGCCTGGCCCGCGGCGTCGCGGTCCGGATCGCTGCCCCGCTGGCAGAAACCCCGCCCGTTCCGCGTTGTCCGGGAGTTCCTTCATGCTGAGCCCTGGTGCACGGCCGGCCATCCATCGCGCCATGACCGGCCAGACCGATCGCGCATCGACTCATCGCGCTGGCGTCGCTGGGCGCGCCGTGAGGCGGCGGCTCGGTTCTCGTTGGCTGACTGGCTTCGTCGCTCTCGCCAGCGCCATCGCGCTGCCGCTCGCTGCCGCCGGCCCGGCGAGCGCCGATCAGGCCAGGCAGCGGCAGCAGTGGGTGCTCTCAGCGCTCAATGTCCCATCGGCCTGGCAGGTCACACAGGGGAAAGGCGTGACGGTCGCGGTGATCGACAGTGGCGTCGATCCCTCCGTTTCCGACCTGACCGGCTCGGTGCGCTCTGGTCCTGACTACACCGGCGTGCATACGTCTCCCAGCAATCCGAACTGGGGGTTGCACGGCACCTGGATGGCGTCCCTGATCGCAGGTCACGGGCATGGCCGCGGCAACGGGGACGGCATTCTCGGGGTCGCGCCGAAGTCGAAGGTCCTGTCCATCAGGGTTATTACCGACGCATCCGATCCCGGTTACCACGCCTACCTTGCTGAGCCGGCCTGGCGCGGCCAGCACGAACTGGCCAAGGCGATCAACTACGCGGTCCGGCGTGGTGCCGGCGTCATCAGCATGTCGCTTGGCTACGCCGGGGCAAGCCGGGTTGTAAGGTCCGCGCTGCAGACCGCGCTAGCGCACAACGTCGTGGTGGTCGCGTCTTCCGGCAACGCGGGAGAATCGCACGCAGCCGGACACGGCAATGCCCCGTACTCCTTCCCAGCCGACTACCCGGGCGTGATCGGCGTCGCCGCCGTCACGCAATCGGGCCAGGCGGCGTACTTCTCCAGCGAGAACCTGTCGGTTCAGGTCGCCGCGCCCGGCGTCAACGTGCCGGCTCAGGGCAGAGGCAGCAAGTACTGGGTCGTTAGCGGGACCAGCCCAGCCTGTGCGCTGACTGCCGGAGTCGCGGCGCTCATCAAATCGAGGTTCCCGAAGCTAACGGCGGCGCAGGTCAGGAGCGCGATCACCGGGTCGAGCGCGAACCGGCCGCGTGGCGGCTATGACGATCATGTCGGGTTCGGCACTGTTGATGCGGCGGCGGCGCTCAAGCTGGCAGGAGGGCTCGCGAAGCAGGTGCCCGCGGGTCAGACGCGCGCCGGACACGCGGCCGCCGGCGGAAATTTCGGCGGTGGTGAGGCGGGGGTGCCCGCGTTCCCCATTCGGCCGCGGGGCCGTCAGAAGCTGCTGGTGTTCGGCGGGATCGCGGCAGGCGGAGTGCTGCTGCTCATCGTGGCCGTGTGGCTGCTCGCGAGCAGCCGGCGTCGGCGCCGGGCCGCGACGAGGTCAGGCCCGATCGGCGTCACCGCTACTCAAGGTCCGCTCGGCCCGGTCGCCAAGGTCGGACCTATGGGCCCAGCTGGCCCCGGCCATCCGCTCCTGCCGGCCGCGCCAAGGACCGCGCCCGGGCCAGTTGGCGCGGGCGGCACCGACCTCGACGTGCGCTACCCGACGCAGATCTACCCGGCCCGGCCGGGGCTACCGGTGCAGGGCTACATCAGCCAGCCCGGCGAGGGCCTGCCCGTCCAGGGCTTCCTCGGCCAGCAGGCCCAGACGCAGCTTGGCCCAGGTCAGGGTTTCGCAGGTCAGGGTTTCCCGGGTCAGGCAGCCCCCGGTCAGTGGCCCCCTGGTCAGGATGTCCAAGGTCAGGGTTTCCCAGGTCAGGGTTTCCCAGGTCAGGCAACCCCGGGTCAGGCGCCCCCCGGTCAGTGGACCGCAGGTCAAGGTTTCCCAGATCAGGGTTCCCTGGCCAGGGTTTCCAAGGTCAGGATTTCCCCGGTCAGGCGGGCAGCCTCTGGTCACGCAGCCCCTGGTCAGACAGCGCATCAGTGGGCCCCAGGTCAAGGAGTTCCGGCTCAAGGTAGCCCAGGACAGGGCGTGGCGGGTCCCGGTGCCGCGCCGCACGCGTGGCCTGGTCAACCCGGTCAGGCCGACGGTCAGCCTCGGCAACCCGGTCAGGCCGGTGGTCAGGCTGGTCAACCCGGTTACCCCGGTTTCGATCAAGCTGCGCCGCTTCAACATGGCCCCGGCCAATACGGCCACGGGCAGCCGGGCCAGCCGCACAGTCCGGCAGGTCCCGCCGAACCTGGCCAATTCTCCAGCCCGGCTCGTCCGGCGCATCAGGTCAGTTCGGCCATCCGGGCCATCCGGGCTCGTTCGGCGCGTCAGGCCAGCCCGCGCTGCCGGGCCAGCGCGCTGCCGGGCCAGCCGGGCTCGTTCGGCGCGTCAGGTCAGTTCGGTCAGCCGGGCCAGTCAGGCCAGCCGGGGCGGCCAGCCCCGTTCGACCAGGCAGGCCAGGTAGGGCGGTCAGCGCCTGGCGCGGAGGCTCCGGTGCCCGGGCCGCAGGGCTACGCCGGGCCCGGTCAAGGCGGGCATGGATATATGGATCCCGGCTACGCGGGCCCTGGTTTCGCCGAGTTCAGTCAGCCATCTCCTGGATACTCCACGCCCCCGCCTGCCGGACACTGGTATGCCTCGGCCGGTTCCGCAGGCCCAGCGAACGGGACCATTGATCCTTTCCCAGCGCCGCCCGCCACGGTCGGTCAGGGCGATTCCAGCGACTCGGAGTGGCCGTTCGAAGACGAGCCCAGCTCGCCAGACGCGCCTCCGGCCGCTACCGCGATAACGGGCGCGCCGGCCGATCCCGCGCAGCCGGTTCCGTCAGGTCAGAACGAATCACACGCCTGGCCAGGTGCGCGCCCTCTGGCTATGCCAGGCAGAACCATCCTGCCTGAGCCTGATGCGGCAGGATTGCCCGACGAAGATCCCCTGACCAGCCCGCGGTATTCCTGGGACGGCCGCGCCGAGCGCGCGCTCCGTCCTGGCAACCGGCCCGGCTGGTTGTCCAGCACGCAGGGCGTGACCAGGCCGATGGCCTCGCCCGGAGGATCGGGTCAGCTCGAACAGGCTGGACCGAGCCCTCTGCCCAAGCGAAGTCGGCAGCCAGTGCAGGCCGAGGAAATGAGCCAGCCCGATCAGGCACGCCTGGCCGATTCGGCACCCCCTGACACGGCCGCCGCGCAGTCGGCGCCGGGAATGCAGAGGGAAACGACCCGGTGGCCGGTCGCGCAGCCGGGTGGTCCAGCGCCAGGGGAGCCCGCAGCGCCGCAACCGGCTGTGCCCGGCCAGGCTGGGCCCGCCCAGGCCGTGCCCGCCCAGGATGTGCCCACCCACGATGGGCCCACCCAGCCTGGGCCTGCCCACGCTGGGCCAGCAACAGTGGCATCGCCTTCCTCGGCAGCCAGCGCGAACAGGCAGCATGTCTTTCCGACCCGGTCACCTGGCAGCGAGTCGGCTGCGGCCGCCGGTGCATCAGGTCAGTCGGATCAGCCGGCCACGCGGTCGGTCTGGGAACCGCTCGCCACCGACCTGTCGAAGCCGTCGGGAGAACCGGGGGCGCCCGAGACGATCCAGTACGCCGGGCCGTCGATCAAGACCGGGCCGTCCGCGTGGCAGACCTGGGCATCGCGGCAGCCGGCGAGTTTCCGGCAGGACGACGCGGCCGCGGGGAGTGCGAAAGCGCCCGCCGCGACGGCGGCGGGCGCCGAGACAGTCCGCGATCCGACCGCCAGCGACGGCACGCCGACCGGCTCAGAACACGGGCAGGCATCGCCGCGGCGTGCGGAGTCCGCTTCGGGTCCAGCATCGCAGGCCAGCTTCGGGGCCGCGCTGCCGCGGCGCCAGAGCCAGCAGGGGACCGACGGGCTGCCGAAGCGGCAGCCCATGACGCACCTGGCCGCTCCGCTCAGGCGCGACCGGCCATCGGCCGGGCCACAGCAGC
The DNA here is from genome assembly GCA_963809195.1 of uncultured Actinomycetota bacterium. Lineage (GTDB taxonomy): Bacteria > Actinomycetota > Actinomycetes > Streptosporangiales > Streptosporangiaceae > Chersky-822. The sequence goes on from CAWEIQ010000001.1 coordinate 514,250, forward strand.
AAGCCAGCGACGGGCCGCTGCCGAGCGTCTGGGATACCTGGCGGCCGACCGCGGCGGCGAAGCGAGCTGGTCAGCAGGACGGATCTGACACCGGCGATGACCAAACGTGAGGCCCGGCCGCGCGGATCCGAGCGCGGGCGCGCAGCCCGGGGCACGAACAGGAGATTGGCGACTTCGCCAGCAGGGTTCTCGACGTAGCCGAGTCGATCCCGCCCGGGCGCGTGATGTCCTATGGCGACATCGCCGAATACGTCGGTCAAGGCGGCCCGAGGCAGGTTGGCAGGGTCATGGCGCTGTGGGGCGGCGGCGTGCCGTGGTGGCGGGTCGTGCACGCCGATGGCAGCCTGCTTGCCGGTCACGAACGGGAGGCGCTGCGTCACTACCGCCGCGAACGGACGCCGATGCGGAAGGGGGCCGACGGCACGCCAGGGCGACTCGACATGCGCAAGGCGCGGTGGTCAGGCGAGACAGATCTGGCCTGACGGGCCTGACCTGACGGGTCTGGCCTGACAGCCATCGGGATCTAGATCCGGCAGCTTCGGCCGCTCCTGCACGCGTGCCGCGCTCTGCGACACGCCGGTGTGTCCAAGTCCGCGGCAGGTGTCAGTGTCCTCTGCTGGAATCGATACGACATGGATAGGCAACCGCCCGCATACCGCCTGGTTCGGCGGCCGGTCGACGCCGCGGCGCCTCCCGTTCTCGACCACGCTCAGGCGCAGGTCGTGAGCCATACCGGTGGTCCTTTGCTGGTCCTGGCCGGCCCGGGCACAGGAAAGACCACCGCGATCGTCGAGACGGTTGTCGACCGCATCGCCGGCCGCGGCCTCGACCCTGACCGCGTCCTGGTCCTCACGTTCAGCCGGAAGGCGGCGCAGGAGCTAAGGGCGCGGATCACCTTGCGCTTGAACCGCACGACCACCGAGCCGCTCGCGCTGACGTTCCACAGCTACGCTTACGCCCTGGTCAGGCGCGAATCGGTGCTCGCCGGACAGGAGCCGCCGATCCTGCTTTCCGGGCCCGAGCAGCTGCAAGAGGTCAGGAGGATGCTGCGCGGCGAAGCGTCCGACGGAGCCGGCCACTGGCCGCAGCGGCTCAGGCCCTTGCTCGCTACCCGCGGCTTCGCTGCCGAGCTGCGTGACTTCCTGCTCAGGGCCGCAGAACGCGGCCTCGACGGCCCAAGGCTCACCGCACTCGGCCGGCAGCTCGACCGGGACGACTGGATGGCCGCCGGCCGGTTCCTGACCAGGTACGCGGCACGCTTCGACCTCGCACCCGTGCCTGCCTACGACTACGCGGAGCTCATCAGGATCGCCGGGCAGTTGCTGTCCAGGCCTGAGGTCAGGCGCCGCGAGCGGCAGGCCTACGACGTGGTCCTGGTCGATGAGTACCAGGACAGCGACCCGGCGCAGGAAGAACTACTGCACGCGCTGGCCGGCGACGGCCGGGAGCTGATCGTCGTGGGCGATCCCGACCAGTCCATCTACGCGTTCCGCGGCGCGGACTCCGACGCGATCGGGCGATTTCCTGCCAGGTTCCGCGCCCCCGATGGCCGGCCCGCCGCGGTGATCGCGCTGCGTACATGCCGCCGCAGCGGTCCTGTGCTGCTTGACGCTTCGCGTCGGCTCGCCGGCAGGCTGCCAGCCGTCCGGCTGCCCGGCGGCACGAGGGTACCTCTCATTCGATTTCGGAACGCGACCACCGGGCGCTGGTGCCGCTGCCATCGGCAAGCCTCGGCGACGTGCGGGTCGTTATCGCCGCCAGCGAGCGCCAGGAGGCGGCTCTGGTCGCCGACACGCTGCGGCGCGCTCACCTGATCGATCAGGTCCCCTGGTCATCGATGGCGGTGCTGGTCCGTTCGGCGGTCCGTCAGGTTCCCGGCGCTGCAGCGGGCGCTATCCAGCGCTGGCGTTCCTGTCGCCGTCGCCGGAGACGAGCTGCCGCTGGCCGACGACCCTGGGACGAGCCCGCTGCTGCGGCTGATCGGCTGCGCGCTCGAACCGGCCGGCGCTGACCGAGGAAGTCGCGGCTGAGCTGCTGACCGGGCCACTCGGCGGCACCGACGCGCTCGGCCTGCGGCGGCTCCACCGTCTGCTCAGGCAGCGCGACGCCGAGTGAGTCGGTCAGCGAGGTCGGCTGACCCGGCGATGCCGGCAGCCGCCGAGACGGCGACCGAGCTCCGGGTCAGCGGCAGCCGGGTCAGCGATGCGGAGCCCGAGCCGGGGAGCTCACCGAGCCGGCCGCTCGCTGCGGCGCTGCTGGATCCCCGGCTGCTGTCGGCGGCTGGCTGGCGGCCCGGGCACGCCTGGAGGCGGCGAGCGACGCGCTCGCCGCGGCCAGGCACATCGCCGACCTGCTCGCTGTAGCCAGGACCGCCGCCGCGACAGGGACGGCCCAGGAGGTGCTCTGGGACGGTCTGGGACGCCAGCGGCCTGGCAAGCCAGTGGCAGGCCGCCAGCGCGGCTGGCGGCACAAGAGGCGCGACCGCCGACGCCGATCTCGATGCGGTGCTCGCCCTGTTCGACGCCGCGGCCAGGTTCGACTCCCGGATGCCGCCTGGGTCGATGGCGCTCTTCCTGGACGGCCTGACCGGGCAAGAGATCGCCGGCGACACGCTGGCCGAGCGCGCCCATGCGGGCGACGCCGTCACGATCTCGACCGCGCACCGCGCCAAGGGCCTGGAGTGGGACCTGGTCGTGGTCGCTGGGGTCCAGGAAGGCGTCTGGCCCGACCTGCGGCTGCGCGGTTCGCTGCTCGGGATGGACGAACTCGTGGAGGCCGCTGACCGCGGTGCCGGCGGGGCGGTCGGCCCAGCGGTCGCTCCCGATGCGGCCGCAGTCGCGCTCAGCTCGAAGCTGCTCGACGAGGAGCGGCGGCTGTTCTACGTCGCTGCCACGAGGGCGCGGCGTTCGCTGGTCGTCACGGCGGTCGGAGGCGAGGACAGCGAGGAACGCCCGTCCAGGTTCCTCGCCGAACTCGCCGGTGATGAGATCCCGATCGAGGAGGTGACCAGCCTCGGCAGGCGCTGGCTCTCCGTGCCCGCGCTGACCGCCGACCTTCGCCGCGCCGCCGCTGACCGTGGCCTGCCCAGCGAGCGTCCGGAGCGCGGCAGCCGGTCAGCTGGCCAGGCTCGCCTCAGCTGGGGTAGCCGGCGCGCATCCGGGCCACTGGTACGCCCTCACCGCCGTGGTCGGGCGCCGGGCCGATCAGGGACGGCGAGGTCAGGGTGTCGCCCTCGCAGGTCGACAAGTTCGTCACGTGCGGGTTGCGCTGGCTGGTCGAGTCGGCGGTCGGCGCAAGTCCGCCTTCGGTGGCCGGTCACCTCGGAACCGTGATCCACGCGGCGGCCGCGCTCGTCGCTGAGGGAGCCGACCAGGCGGACATCGCCGGGCGGATCGACGAGATCTGGCACCAGCTGGACTTCGGAAGCGCCTGGTACAGCACGCGGCAGCGGGAGACCGCCGCGCAGATGGTGGCCAGGTTCCTTGACTGGCACCGTGCGAACCGGCGCGAGCTCATCGCCGTCGAGCAGAGGCTGCGGGTCAGGATCGACGACGTCCTGATCGCGGGCCAGGTGGACCGGCTGGAGCGAGACGAGGACGGCAAGGCAGTCGTCGTCGACCTCAAGACCGGCTCGTCGAAGCCACCGGCCGCTGAACTGGACCGCAACCCGCAGCTTGGCGTCTACCAGCTGGCCGTTCTGCTCGGCGCCTTCATCGAGCTCGGCGCCACCGAGCCGGGCGGCGCCGAGCTCGTCCACGTGGGCAAGGCGGCCCGCCAGAGGTCTGCGGTTGTCCAGGGCCAGCGGGCGCTTGCCGACGATCCCGATCCAGGCTGGGCGCAGGCGCTGGTCAAGGAGGCCGCGGCGGCGATGGCCGGCCCGCAGTTCAAGGCGACCGTGAACGACGGCTGCCGCCGGTGCCCGGCGGCCACGAGCTGCCCGGTCGATGAGCGCGGCGGGCAGGTGACGCCGTGAGCCAGCTGACCCTGTGGGACGACGAACCGCCGCAGGAAGCCTGTTGCCGGGCCGCCGAGGTTCACTCCCGCGCAGCTCGCGCGCCTGCTCGGTCTTGACGAGCCCACGCCCGAGCAGTCCGCGGTGATAAGTGCGCCGCTGGCGCCGCTGGCGGTGATCGCCGGTGCTGGTTCCGGCAAGAGCGAGACCATGGCAGCCCGGCTGGTCTGGCTGGTGGCGAACGGGTACGTGCGGCCCGAGCGGGTGCTCGGGCTCACGTTCACCAGGAAGGCGGCCGCCGAGCTCGCCAGCCGGGTCAGGGCGCGGCTGGACGGGCTGCGGCGGGTCGGCCTGGCCGAACCCGTCACGGGCCAGCGCAGTGTCCGGCTTGACCGGCCCGACGAGGTCGATCTGGCCGGTGATCCCGTGATCGCGACGTATCACTCCTATGCCGCGCGTCTGATCGCCGATCACGCGCTGCGCGAGGCCCTGGAGCCGACGATGCGGCTGATCACGCCCGCCGTCGCCTGGCAGCTGGCGGCGCGGATCGTGGCCGCGTACGACGGGCCGATGGACGCGGTCGACTGGGCGCCGGTGACCGTCACCGCTGCCGTCGTCGAGCTGTCGGCAGAGCTGGCCGAGCATCTGCGCGGACCTGACGACGTGCTCGCGGCCGGCGACTGGCTGCGGCGGCGCTTCGATGAGCTGCAGCCGGGCAGGCGACGCCAGGGCGGAAGCGGTGATGAAGAGCCAGCGGGTCCGCGAGCAGTTGCTCCCGCTCGTGCGCGCCTATGCGGAGGCTAAGGCGGAGCGGGAGGTCATCGACTACGGCGACCAGATGGCGCTCGCGGCCAGGATCGCGATGGCCCATCCCGAGGTCGGCCGCTCTGAGCGGGCCAGATACCAGGTCGTGCTGCTCGACGAGTTCCAGGACACCAGCCACGCGCAGCTGGAGCTGATGCGTGCGCTGTTCGGCGGCGGCCACCCGGTCACGGCCGTCGGTGACCCGTGCCAGTCGATCTACGGGTGGCGCGGTGCCAGCGCGGGCAACATGCGCCGGTTCGCCGACCTGTTCCCGCCAGGGATCACTGACACCGGCGCCCCGCACCGGACGCGAGACGGCCCAAGGAGCGCGGGCCGAGGTCAGGCTGCTGTCGACCAGCTTCCGTAACACCGGCCGGGTGCTCGATGTCGCCGCCGCGATCCAGCGCGACCTGCGCGAGATCGCGCCTGAGGTGCCGAGGCTGATCGCGCCGGCCGAGCGGGCGGCACGAGGCTCCGTGCGTCTGTGCGCTGCTCGAGACCACCGCGGACGAAGCCACGTGGGTCGCCGGTCAGGTCGCAGGACTGCTGCGGATGCCCGCGCGGGACTGGCGCCGGACGGCCTGCCGTGGCCGGACGGCAGGGCAGACGCGGTCCGGCCCTCCGACATCGCCGTGCTGTGCAGGAAGCGGACCCAGTTCGCCGCGTTGCGGTCGGCGCTCGAGGCCGAGGGCATCCCGGTTGAGGTGGTCGGGCTCGGCGGCCTGCTGACCGTGCCCGAGGTTTCCGACATCGTCGCCACGTTGCGGGTGCTGCACAGCCCGGCGGCCTCGGACTCGCTGATCAGGACGCTCACCTCGCCGCGCTGGCGGATCGGTCCGCAGGACCTGGTCGCGCTGGGCGTCCGGGCCAGGGCACTGGTCGCCGGCCAGACCAGCGCGGCCGCCGGGACCGGCACGGACCAGGACACGCCGGCCACTGGCGACACCGACCCTGCGGGCCGGGATGAGGCCGGGAGCCCGGTTACCGCCGATGATCATCTCACCCGGGCGGTGGCAGACTTCACGGCAGAGGCCGGCAGCCTGGTCGAGGCTCTTGATGATCTTGGAAGCCCGAGCGCGTACTCCGAAGAGGGGTACCCGCGGCTACTGGCGCTGGCCGCCGGGTTGCGGGCGTTGCGTCGCCATGTCGGCCGGCCGCTGCCTGAGCTCGTGACCGAGGTCGAGCGGGCGCTCGGGCTGGATGTCGAGGTTGCCGCGCGGCCGGGAAGCAGCCAGGCGGCGGCGCGGGCGGACCTGGACGCGTTCGCGGACGCGGCGGCGGCGTTCGCCGGGGACGCGCAGGAGCCGACACTTGGCGCGTTCCTCGCCTATCTGACCGCGGCCGAGACCGAGGAGTTCGGCCTGGAGGCCGGCCAGGTCAGCGACACCGACGCGGTCAAGCTCGCGACCGTGCACTCGGCTAAGGGCCTGCAGTGGCCCGCCGTCGTGGTGCCAGGGCTGGCCGCGGGGACGCGCGCGCAGAACTTCCCGGCCCGGCCGCGGCTGACGACGCGGTGGACCGACAATCCGCGGCTGCTGCCGTTCTGGCTGCGGGGCGATGAGGCTGATCTGCCGGCGCTGGCCGGGCTCGATCCTGACTCGCTGGCCGCGTTCACACGGGACTGCGCCGACCGGAACATGGCCGAGGAACGGCGCCTCGCCTACGTGGCCGTGACCAGGGCCGCGTACTGGCTGGCCTGCACCGGGTACTGGTGGGGGGCCGGCAAGAGCCCGCTCGGCCCTTCGCCATTCCTGCAGGAGGTGGCCGCGAGCTGCGAGGCAGGCGCCGGCGAGGTCGCGGAGTGGGCTGACCAGCCAGAGGACGGCGCCGAGAATCCGGCGCTGGCCGAGCCGCTGACGGCGTCATGGCCGCAGCCGCCTGGCGGCGCCAGGTACGAGGCCATCCGCGAGGCGGGCGACCTGGTGCTTGCTGCCGCAGCAGCCAGCATTTCGGCGAGGCCTTGGCGATGCGGGAGCTGAGCTTGCCGAACAGGTGCCCGCGCGCTACGCCGATCTGGTCGCTGGCTGGGTGGCCGACGCGGATCTGCTCCTGGCCGAACGGTCGCGGCGCCGGCCGGACGGGCCGATCCCTGTCGACCTGCCGCGGCGCTTCGGCGTCTCAGCGCTCGTCACGATGGCCAGGGACCCGGCCCGGCTCGCGGCGCAGATCAGGCGGCCGATGCCGCGTCCGCCCGCACCGCGGGCCGAGCGCGGGACGGCGTTCCACCGGTGGCTTGAGGAGCGCTTCGGCCAGATGCGCCTGATCGACGTCGATGACCTGGCGGCGCGGTCGACGCCGACATGGTGGCTGATGACGCGGACCTAGCTGACCTCAAGGCTCAATTCGAGGCCGGGGAGTGGGGACAGCGCTGGCCGGCAGAGGTCGAGATGCCGTTTGAGACGCGCGTCGGCGACCGGCTCGTCCGCGGCCGGATCGACGCGATCTTCGCTGACGACCCTGCGGGCGGGTTCGACGTCGTCGACTGGAAGACCGGGCGACCGCCGCGGCCCGGCCGGGAGGAGCGCGCCGTCGCTGTTCAACTGGCTGCCTACCGGCTGGCGTGGGCGGCGCTGGCCAGGGTGCCCGTGGCGCGGGTGCGGGCCGCGTTCTACTACGTGCGGGAGAACCGCACCGTCCGCCCGGCCGACCTGCTCGACGCCGATGGCCTCGCAGCCCTGATCGAGAACGTTCCTGCTGAGGTGTAGGGCTCGCCGTGTATCGATGGCCCCTTCATTGCGCGATCAGGTGATCGGCGGTCCTTTCATGCGCCGCCTCGGGTCTAGAGTGCGGTACTGGATCAGCAGCCCGCAGCCATTGGCGACGCCGCGCCCCGCGCGATCAGCGACCTCGAGGTGATACCGCATGGACAACGCCGTCCGCGACTACATCGACGCCCACGCAGATGAGTTCTTCGCGGCCTTGATGCAGTGGCTGCGCATCCCGTCGATCTCGGCCGATCCCGCGCGCAGCGCCGACGTGCGCCGGTCCGCCGAGTGGCTGGCCGGCCACCTGCGAACGACGGGATTCGAGACCGCCGAGATCTGGGAGACCGGCACGCCGGACCAGCCTGGTCTGCCAGCGGTATTCGCCCAGTGGACGGCCACCGACCCGGCCGCCCCGACGGTGCTGATCTACGGCCACCACGACGTCCAGCCGGTCGAACCGCTCGGCGAATGGGACTCGCCTCCGTTCGAGCCGGTCGAGCTCGACGGCCAGATTCTGGCCCGCGGCGCATCGGACGATAAGGGCCAGGTGCTGTTCCACGCGCTCGGCACCAGCGCCTGGCTCGCGGCGCACGGAGCCGACGGCCCCGCCGGTCACGCTCAAGCTGATCGTCGAGGGCGAGGAGGAGTCGGGCTCGAAGCACTTCGCCGACCTGCTTGCGGCGCGAGCGCGAACGGCTGGCCTGCGACGTCATCGTCGTCTCCGACACCACCATGTGGGCCGCCGACGTGCCGTCGATGTGCACGGGCATGCGCGGCGTGATCGACGCGGAGATCGACGTGTACGGCCCGGAGCGCGACCTGCATTCCGGCTCGTTCGGCGGCGCGGTGCCCAACCCGCTGCACGCGCTGGCCAGACCTGCTCGCCGCCCTGCACGACGCGGACGGCCGGATCATGCTGCCCGGCTTCTACGACAAGGTCGCCGAGCTCACGCAGGCCGAGCGGGACCTGTTCGGCCGGCTGCCGTTCGACGAGAAGGCCTGGCTGGTAACAGCCGGCAACAGCGGCGCGGCGTCCGGCGAGGCCGGCTTCAGCACGATCGAGCGGATCTGGGCCAGGCCGACCGCCGAGATCAATGGCATGTGGGGCGGCCACACCGGCCCGGGCGGCAAGACGATCGTGCCGCGCGAAGCGCACGCCAAGCTGTCGTTCCGGCTGGTCGCGCACCAGGAGCCCGGCGAGGTCGGCCGGCATGCTTCGTGAATTCGTTGCGCAACACACACCGCCCGGGCTGAATGTCGTCGTCACGGTCGATGGGCCAGGGGTGCGGCCGTCGTTCTCGCCCGATCGACTCGCCGGCGGTCGCGGCCGGCCGCCGGGCGATGGAACGCGCGTTCGGCCAGGAGATCTTGTTCACCAGGGAAGGCGGCAGCGGCCCCGAGGCCGATCTTGCCGACATCCTCGGGGCGCCGCTCGTGTTCATCGCGGTCGGGCTCGACGAGGACCGCATCCACGCCCCGAACGAGCGCGTCGACATGAAGCTGCTGCTCAAGGGCGCGGAGACCGCCGCGTACCTGTGGGACGAGCTGGCCGCCCTGGACTGAACGGCGCCGGCTGTCCGGCGTATCGAGGCTGGCCAGCGGTCGCACTGGGTCTCTCGGCACGCGCGCGCAGACCGTATTCTGAGGCCGTGACAGGCCCCCTGATTTCGGTTTCCGGCGGGATCGCGCTCGACTCGGCACGAGGTTGAGCGGTGCACGCATCTGCGGACTGACGAGGACTGGCTGGCCAAGGCGTGGGACGATCCGGGCACGAGGGTCCTGGTCATCGATGACGGGCAGGCGCTGGCCAGGCTCGATGATGGTTCCGCGGAGCTCGTCTTCGTCTCGCCCGACCGAGGCGCCGGACGGCACGAGGTTCCTGCTCGGCGTCGATGCCGACGACGTCGCCTACTTCGGCGTCGGCGGCCCGCTCCCGGACGTGCCGGCCGCGGCCACGGCGCTGGTGACGGCGGGCCGGGCCGCGCCGGCCGGCCTGCGCGAGGCTGGAACGCTGCTCACCGACCGCGACGCGGGATTGATGACCCACGCCGTCGCACTGGCCAACTGGCACGCCGTCGCCGGTTTCTGCTCCCGCTGTGGGGCACCGACCAAGCCCGGAACTGGCCGGCCACTCGCGCCGGTGCACGGTCGATGGCAGCGAGCACTTCCCGCGCTGTGACCCGGCGGTGATCATGCTGGTCACCGACCCGGACGACCGCTGCCTGCTGGCCAGGAACGCGCAATGGCCGCAGCGACGCGTCTCCGTGCTGGCCGGGTTCGTCGAGCCCGGCGAGTCGGCGGAGCAGGCGGTCGCGCGCGAGGTGCACGAGGAGACCGGCGTGATCGTGTCAACGGTCACCTACGCGGCCAGCCAGCCCTGGCCGATGCCGCACAACCTGATGCTCGGATTCCGCGCCAGTGCGACCGGCACCAAGATCACGGTCGACGAGGATGAGATCGCGGAGGCGAATTGGTACAGCAGGGACGACCTGCGCGCGGCGCTGCTCTCCGGGGACCTGATCATGCCGCCGTCGCTGTCGATCTCCCGCTGGCTGATCGAGACCTGGTACGGCAGCGGACCTGCCGCGCCCGGCCTAGCGAAGGAGCAGGCGTCTAGCCAGGAGCAGGTCGTACAGCGCAGGCAGCAGGCGGCTAGCGCAGGAGCAGGCGCGTGGCGAGCTCGAGCTGCTTGGACACGTCGTTCGCCGAGGCACGGCGGGTCACCCACGCGACCAGGTTGGACAGCCAGACGTCGCCTATCACGCGCGCGATCGCCCGTTCGTCAGGTGTCGGCTCGCCGTCGTGCATGGCGTCGGTGAGCATCTGCTCCATCAGCGCGGCGACGGCGTTGACCTCGGTTGCCGCGCTCGGATCGGCGAACATGAAGGCCCGGGTGATCGCCTCGGTCAGCAGCGGCTCGCGCTGCATGGTCTTGGTGACCTTGTTGAGCACGTAGATGATCCGCTCAGCGGGCGTGTCGCCAGGAATCGGCCGCCGGTCCAGCTTCTCCTTGGTCCGCTCGAACTCCCTGATCAGACCAGAGACCAGCAGATGGATCTTGGAAGGGAAGTACCGGTACAGCGTGCCCAGGGCGACGTCGGCTCGCTCGGCGACCTCGCGCATCTGCACGGCGTCGTAGCCGCCCTTGGACGCCAGCGCCAGCGTGGCGTCCAGAATCCGCTTGCGTCGCTCCCGCTGCGCCGCCGAGCCTAGCTCGCCGTCGGCCGGACCGCCCTGGCGTCGCTGGCGCGGCAAGGGTTTGGCAGCGGCCATCTGGGCCTCTCGTCGTGCAGCGTCGCCGCGTTGCTCGGCGTCCCGGACAGCCCCGTCTCCTGAGCCGGTCAGCAGCGCGCAGGCTGGCGTCGCCGGGCCTGGAGCATTGGCGACCGTTCACGCTGGCGTGCCTGCTCAGGCTGGCGTCGCGGTAGCCGTCATTAGTATAACGTGTTCTAATTTTGGTGCGCCGGAGCAGCGGCAGGACGAGGAGGAACTTTGCCGATCGCGGCCACAGCCGAGCAGGTGGCGATCGCCGACTCGGTAGCGCAGTTCGCGAAGCGGGCCGGGACGATCGCCGCGGTCCGCGGCCTGGAGGCGCACGTGGCGGACGGGCCGCGCAGCGCCAATCGTCCTTCGCTGCCGGTCGCCGGTGACCTGTGGTCTGGTCTGGCCGACCTCGGCGTCTTCTCGATCGCGGTCCCCGAGGACGTTGGCGGGGGCGGCGGCACCGTCGCCGACGTGGCGGTCGTGGTCGAGCAACTCGCCGCCGTGCTGGCGCCAGGCCCGATATTGCCGACGCTGCTCAGCCGGGCTCGTGCTCGCCAGGTGCTTGCGCGCCGGCGGCGCGGCAGTGCCGAGCGCTGCTCGCCGACATAGCCGCCGGCGAGGTAGCCGTCGGCGTCGCGCTCGCGTCCGGTGGCGTTGCCGGGAACCGCACCGTGGCTGGCGAGCTGCGGGTCAGCGGCACGGCACGGCTGGTGCTCGGCGCCGGGGACGTCACCTGGCTGCTACTCGGTGCGCAGACCAGCGCGGGCCCGGTCTGGTTTCTCGCCGCGACAGGCCACGCCGGGGTGCGGTTGACCGCGAGGTCCCCGGTCGACTTCTCCCGCCCGCTGGCCGACGTCACGTTGGAGGACGTGACCGTGCCGCCAGGCCAGGTACTCAACGGCGCCGGCCAGCGGTTCGTGCCCGACCTGGCGGCGACCCTGGCCGCCGCGGAGGCGAGCGGCGTCGCCGCCTGGTGCAGCCAGACGGCGACTGAGTACGCGCGCACGCGGCACCAGTTCGGCCGCCCGATCGGATCGTTCCAGGCGATCAAGCACCTGTGCGCGCAGATGCTGTGCCGGGCCGAACTCGCCGCTGCCGCGGCCTGGGACGCCGCGTGCGCCGCCGATCAGTCGGCCGAGGAACTCGCGCTGGCGGCCGCCGCCGCTGCCGCGCTGGCGCTCGATGCCGCCGTCGACAACGCCAAGGACTGCATCCAGGTGCTCGGCGGGATCGGCTTCACCTGGGAACACGACGCGCACCTGTACCTGCGGCGCGCCTTGGCGCTGCGCAGCCTGCTCGGCGGCAGCGCGGCCTGGCGCGCGCGGGCAGCCAGCCTCGCTCTCGCAGGCGCGCGCAGGCACCCGTTCGAGCGCGAACCGAGTTCCGGCGATTACGCGGCCACCGACGCCGATGACGTTCGCGCGGCAGCGCGGCTCGTCGCCACTGCCATTTCCGCCACTCCGCGCGATCACTGGCAGGAAGGGCTCGCCGAGATCGGGTATGCGGCGCCGGCGTGGCCGCCGCCTTATGGCCTCGCGGCCGGGCCCGCCGCACAGCTGATCATCGATGAGGAACTGGCGAGAGCCGGGCGTCGAGCGGCCCGACCTGGGCATCGGGAGCTGGGCGATCCCGGCGATCATCAACCACGGCACCGCCGAGCAGCTTGCCAGGTTCGCCTGGCCGACGCTCACCGGCGAGATCACGTGGTGCCAGCTGTTCAGCGAGCCAGAGGCCGGCTCTGACCTGGCGTCGCTGCGTACCAGGGCGGTCCGGGTGAACGGGGGCGTGCAGGCGGGCGCGGGCTGGCGGCTAACCGGGCAGAAGGTCTGGACATCGCTGGCCGCCGAGGCGGACTGGGCGATCTGCCTGGCACGGACCGACCCGTCCGCGCCCAAGCACAAGGGCATCACGTTCTTCCTGGTCTCCATGCGCGACCCAGGGATCGAGGTCCGCCCGCTGCGCGAGATCACCGGCCGGGCGATGTTCAACGAGGTCTTTCTCGACGACGTCTTCGTGCCGGACGACTGCGTGGTTGGTCAGGCCTGGTGAAGGCTGGCGAGTCGCCCGGACAACGCTGGCGACCGAGCGAGTCGCGATGGTGCGCGGCGCCGGGCTGGGCGAAGACGCCGAGGAGCTGCTGAGAGCGGCCGCCGCAGACACGGTGACCGACCCGGTGGTGCTCGACCAGATCGGGGCGCGTCTCGCCGAGAGCCTGGCGCTGTCGGTCATGGACGACCGGCTGGCCGGTGCGGTGGCTCGCGGCACCGAGGCTGGCCAGACCGCCGCGGTGCGCAAGCTCCTCGGCGTCGCCCACCGGCAGGCCGTCGCGGAAACGGCTGTCACGCTCGCAGGCAGTCAGGGCGCGGCAGCGGACGGACGTGCCGCGGACGCCGTCGACAGCTTCCTGCTGACCAGGTGCCTGAGCATCGCGGGCGGCACCAGCCAGATACTGCTCTCCCTCGTGGCCGAACGCGTGCTCGGACTGCCCAGGGAAGAAGCTCGCTGATGAACTTCGAGCTCGACGAGGTCCAGCGGGTGATCGCCGCCTCGGCGGCCGACGTCCTGCGCGGCGCCGAGCCAGGCGACGAGGCATGCCGCCTGGCAGGCTCTCGCCAAGGCCGGGTTGCTCGCGCTCACGCTTCCCGGCTGGATGGGCGGCGACGACCTCGGCGTGCTCGAAGCCGCTGTGCTGCTTGCCGAGGTGGGCCGCCAGGCGGCGGACGTCCCGGCGCTCGCGACGATCATGCTCGGCACGCTGCCCGTGGTCCGGTGGGGTGATGAAGAGCTGCAGCGAGCGTGTGCTCGGCGGTGTCGGCGACGGGTTCGACCATCCTGACCGCCGCAGTCCGCGAGCAGTCGAGCGTGCTGCCGCGCGTGCCCGCGACAGTCGCGAAGCTGGACGACTCCGGCTACCGGCACTGTGACAGGAACAAAGATCGGCGTGCCCTACGCCGCGGAGGCTCGCTGGATTCTGGTCCCCGCTGCGGTCGCGAGCGGTGGCCCGAGCCGGGCGGTCGTCGTGATCGACGCCCGGGGACCCGGCGTCGCGGCGTGCAAGGACGCACACCTCAGGCGGCGCGCCGGAGTACACGGTCCGCCTGGATGGCGCCCCCATCGCTGGTGTGCTCGGTGCGCAGGCCAACCGCGGCGTGAACCAGCAGGCAGCCAGCCGGCGCGAGGCGGCATTCGATGACCTGTACCTGCTGGCCCTGGCGGGTGCCGTGGCGATGGCCGACGGCGCGCTCGCCGGGGCGCTCGACCTCACCGCGGCCTACATCGCGAGCCGCCAGCAGTTCGGACGGCCGCTCGCCACGTTCCAGGCAGTCGCCGGGCAGGCGGCGGACGTCTACGTCGCCAGCCGCACGCTGCACCTGGCTGCTATCTCGGCATGCTGGCGGCTCGCTGCTGGCCTGGATGCCGGGCCGGACGTCGACGTCGCAGCGTACTGGCTGGCCACGGAGGCGCCGGCCGCGCTGCGCACCTGCCATCAGCTGCACGGCGGGATCGGCCTGGATGTCGAGTACCCGCTGCACCGCTACTCGGCGCTGGTCAGCGACCTGGTCAGGTTCGTCGGAGGGGCCGGCTACCGGCTTGACATTCTCGCCGATCGTCAGCCGGTCGCGTCGTCGGCCACCGGGCCTGCGGTGGCCGCCGTGCCCGCCGTGGCGGTCCGCCCAGACTCAGGGATGTTCATCGAATTGACCGAGGTCCAGGTTGCGCTGCAGGACGAGATCAGGGCCTATTTCGCCGGCCTGATCTCGCCCGGCGAGCGCGAGGCGATGCGAACCGACCGGCACGGCGAGGCCTACCAGCGGCTGATCCGGCGGATGGGCAGCGACGGCTGGCTCGGCGTCGGCTGGCCAGCCCAGTACGGCGGCCGCGGGTTCGGGCAGATCGAGCAGCAGATCTTTGCCAGCGAGGCGGCGCGCGCCGATGTCCCCCTGCCCGCTGTCACGCTCCAGACCGTCGGGCCGACGCTGCAGGCTTACGGGACCGACGAACAGAAAGCGATGTTCCTCCCCAAGATCCTGGCCGGCGACGTGCACTTCGCGATCGGTTATACCGAGCCGGGAGCGGGCACGGACCTCGCCTCCCTGACGACGCGAGCCGTCAGGGATGGCGATGAGTACATCGTCAACGGCCAGAAGATCTTCACGACCGGCGCCCATGACGCCGACTACATCTGGCTGGCCTGCCGGACCGACCCTGACGCCCCCAAGCACAAGGGGATCTCGATCCTCATCGTGGACACCACCGATCCGGGGTTTTCGTGGACGCCGATCATCACCTGCGACGGGGCGCACCACGTGAACGCGACGTACTACTCCGACGTCCGGGTGCCGGCGGCCATGCGGGTGGGAAAGGAGAACCAGGGCTGGCGGCTCATCACCACCCAGCTGAATCACGAACGGGTCATGCTAGGTCCTGCTGGCCGCCTGGGGGCGCTGCACGACCAGGTGCGTTCCTGGGCAGCGGCCACGCGAGGGCCTTGCGGCCGCGTCGTCGCCGATGAGCCAGACGTGCGCCGCGTACTCGCCGACGTCGCCGCCAGCCTGCGCGTCAACGAGCTGCTGAACTGGCAGGTCGCCGTGGCCGATACCGTTCACATCGCCGACGCCTCGGCCACGAAGGTGTTCTCTTCTGAGCACATCCAGCGACTCGGGCAGCTGCTCATCGACGTCGTCGGCAGGCATGGCGATCCGGCCGACAAGGCGACCGCCGACCTGCTGACATGGCTAGACACCCAGCACAAGCGGAATCTCGTGCTGACCTTCGGCGGTGGCGTGAACGAGGTACAGCGCGAGCTGATCGCGATGGCCGGGCTTGGCCTACCGAAAGTGCCGCGGTGATGGAAGACGGCGTTGACAGGGCACGGGCCGCTGACGTGACCGAGGACAACGCGGCGGGGATCAGGGCCGCTGCCGAGCGGATCATGGCGTTCGGTGAGAGCGACCGCCGGCATGCCCGCGATCCGGTGAACCTGCCCATGATCGAGAACTGGCTCGAGGCAATCGGGGACACCAATCCCGTCTACACCCATCCCGAGCTGGCCGCCGCATCGGTGCATGGCGGCCTCGTCGCGCCGCCGATGATGGCGCAAGTGTGGACGATGGTAGGTCTTGGCCAGGTCCGCGATGCGGGTGACCCGACCGGCCAGATGGTGAGGTTGCTCGACGAGGCTGGCTACACCGGAGTGGTCGCGACCAACTCCGATCACGTCTTCCACAGGTACCTGCGTCACGGCGAGCACGTCGCCGTGACGGTCGCCCTGATCGGCTTGACCGGGCCCAAGCAAACGGCCCTGGGCGAGGGCTGGTTCTTCACGACCCGGCAGACCTGGTACAGCGGCGACGAGGCGGTCGCCACGATGGACTTCCGGATACTGAAGTTCCGTCCGAGGCACGGCCGCCCAGCTGAGTCCGTTCAGGCACAGCGCGACACGGGACAGCGCGACACGGGACAGCGCGACCCGGGGCAGTCCGCCGCGCCGGCCGGCGGCTTCGTCATGCGGCCAGTCGTGTCGCCGGATACGGCCTTCTTCTGGGAGGGCACCAGGCAGGGAGAGCTGCGGATCCAGCAGTGCGGTGACTGCGGCGCGCTGCGCCATCCGCCTGGGCCGATGTGCGTGCGGTGCGGGTCGCCGAGCCAGAAATACATCGTCGCCTCTGGCAAAGGCGAGGTCTTCAGCTATGTGGTGCACCACCATCCGCCGGTGCCGGGAAAGCAGCTGCCGCTCGTGATCGCGCTGGTCGAGCTCGACGAGGGCGTCCGCGTGCTCGCCGAGATGCCTGGCGTCGGTCCAGATCAGGTCGGCATCGGGATGCCGGTCGAGATCGACTTCCTGCGGATCGACGAGGAACTTGTCCTGCCGGCGTGGCGGACGGCGGAGCCCGCAGCCGATCCGGGCCTGTTGCCTGCCGTGCTCCCCGCCATGGCGGTCGATGTCACCGCTACCTTCGTGGTCGCCAGCGCGCTGGCCACCCGAGACTTCACTCCTGTCCATCACGACAGGGACCTCGCGGTCGCCAACGGCAGCAAGGACATCTTTGTCAACATCCTGACCGACAACGGTCTGCTGCAGCGCTTCGTGTCCCAGTGGGCCGGACCGCAGTCGCTGCTGCGCCGGACGTCGGTGCGCCTCGGCGTCCCCTGTTACGCGGGAGACACGCTGACGTTCACCGGGCGCGTGACCGACCGCACCGGGCTGCCGGATGGTGACCGGTACGAGGTGCACGTCACCGGCCGGTGCAGCCTGGGCGACCACATCATCGCCACTGCGGTGATCGATGTGCCAGGGAGCCGGTCATGACAGGCCAGGACGGAAGGCGAACGCCGGTTGCCGCGATCGCCGGCATCGGAGCGACCGAGTTCTCCAAGAACTCGGGCCGCAGTGAGCTCCGCTTGGCCGCCGAGGCGGTCAGGTCCGCGCTGGACGATGCCGGGCTGCGGCCGGCTGACGTGGATGGTCTGGTGACATTCACGATGGATAGCAACGCAGAGGTGGCGGTCGCCCGCGAGCTAGGCGTCGGAGAGCTGACGTTCTTCGGCCAGGTCGGCTACGGCGGCGGCGCCGCCTGCGCCACCGTCCACCACGCGGCGATGGCGGTCGCGACCGGCGCGGCCGAGGTCGTGGTGTGCTACCGGGCGCTTAACGAGCGTTCGGGCCGTCGGTTCGGCCAGGTCTCGGTCGGCGCGGTCCAGGCTCCGACGTCGTCCGGGATCGACAACGGCTGGCACTATCCGATGGGTCTGTCCACCCCGGCCGGCACGGTCGCCATGGCGGCCAGGCGGTACATGCATGTCTACGGCGCGTCCAGCGCCGACTTCGGCGCAGTCGCGGTCGCCGACCGGCGGCACGCGGCAGCGAACCCGAACGCGTGGTTCTACGGCAAGCCGATCACGCTGGCCGATCACCAGGCGTCACGGTGGATCGCCGAGCCGCTCCGGCTGCTCGACTGCTGTCAGGAGAGCGATGGCGCGGTCGCCGTGGTCGTCACGAGCCTGAACCGGGCGCGCGACCTACGATCAGCCCCCGCCGTGATCCGGGCCGCCGCTCAGGGCGCTGGCCCCGACCAGTTCACGATGACCAGCTACTACCGCGACGAGCTCACCGGGCTGCCTGAGATGGGCGTGGTCGCGCGGCAGCTCTGGCGGCAAGCCGGCGCGCGTCCCGACGACATCAGGACCGCGATCTTGTATGACCACTTCACGCCTTATGTCCTGATGCAGCTGGAGGAGCTCGGCTTCTGCCCGCGCGGCGAGGCACGGCACTTCATCGCGGGCGGCGCGATCGAGGTCGGAGGGCGGCTGCCGCTGAACCCGCATGGCGGCCAGCTCGGCGAGGCATACATCCACGGCATGAACGGGATAGCCGAAGCCGTCAGGCAGGTGCGCGGCACCGCGGTCAACCAGATCTCCGGCGACGGCCCTGTCCTGGTGACTGCCGGAACGGGCGTTCCTACCAGCGGCCTGATCCTGGCGGCTGCCTAGGTGGACATGCGGCCCGTGGCCGCCATGTCAAGGACGGCGATGTAGCCGAACGTCATTGCCGGGCCGATCGTCGCACCGGCGCCCGCGTAGCTGCGGCCCATCACGGCCGCGCTCGCGTTGCCCGCCGAGTAGAGGCCGTCGATGACGGTGCCATCCTGGCGCAGCACGCGCGCCCGCTCGTCGGTGCGCAGGCCGCCCTTGGTGCCGAGGTCACCCGGAACGATCTTGATCGCGTAGTACGGCGGCTGGGCGAGCGGCGCGAGGTTCGGGTTCGGCCGGCAGCGCGGGTCCCCGTAGTACCTGTCGTACGCAGAGTCGCCGCGGCCGAAGTCCTCGTCCTTGCCCGCCCTAGCGAAGCCGTTGAAGCGGCTGATGGTCTCGGCGAGCCCGTCCGCCGCGATCCCGACCTCGTCCGCGAGTTCGGCGACCGTGGCCGCGCGGAACACCGCGCCCGCCGCGTACCACCGCCTGGGCAACGGCTTGCGAGGCGGCAGGCCAGCGAAGACGTAGCTGTTCCTGTACCGCTGGTCGACGATCAGCCAGGCCGGGATGTGCGGCTTGTCGTCGGTGTGCTTGTCGTACATCGCGTGCACGGCGTCGACGTAAGGCGCGGCCTCGTTGACGAACCTCTCTCCGGCGGCGTTGACCAGGATGCATCCCGGCAGCGATCGCTCGGAGAGGCAGAAGAACGGCCCGCCCGTGAGCGGGATCGACGGTCCCCACCATGCGTCGTCCATGAGGTCAAGGGCCGCTCCCGCCTCCTGCCCGGCGAGGATCCCGTCGCCCGTGTTGCCCGGCGTGCCGACAGTCCATTCAGTTCCGATCGGCTGCCGCTGGTACTCCGCGCGCATCGCGGCGTTCCGCTCGAACCCGCCGGTCGCGATCAGGACTCCGCGGCGCGCATTGATCACCGCCGGCTGTCCTTCCCGGGTCACGCGCACGCCCGTGACCCGTCCGCCGCTGGTCACCAACCCGGTCAGCGGCGTGTCCAGCCAGACGGGCACTCCGGCAGTTGCCAGCCCTGCGCGCAGGCCAGCGGACAGTGCCTGGCCGAGCGTCATCGTGCGGCGGCGCAGCGCCTTGGTCACGGCCATCCGACCGGCCACCTTGGCAGTCGTCCAGATCGCCCGCGGATGCCTGGTGCCCAGGCTTAGCCAGCGGTAGTCCGCGGCCGTGATCGCCATGCCGTCGGGGGCCGGCAGGTAGGGCGGGTTCAGCGTGCCCAGTTCGGCGCCGAGGATCCGCCCGTCCAGCGGCACGGGTTCGATGGTGCGGCCGCTGGCCATGCCGCCCGGTGCCTCCGGGTAGTAGTCCGCGTAGCCGGGCACCCATGCGAAGTCGACCGGGGCGGCGGACCTGACCAGGTCAAGCATCGCGGGACCGTGGTCGAGCAGCGCCCGCTGGCGCTCCGGTGTCACGCAGTCACCCGCCACATGCGCCAGGTAGGCGCTGGCCTGCCCAGGGGAGTCCCTGACGCCCGCCTGCTTCAGCACCGAGTTGCAGGGAACCCAGACGCCGCCGCCTGAGCGTGCCGTGGAGCCGCCGAAGTACCCGGTCTTCTCGATCACCACGACGCTCAGTCCTTGCCTGGCCGCGGTGAGCGCCGCGGTCATGCCCGCGGCGCCGCTGCCAGCCACGACGACGTCGAACTCGGGGTCCTCCGGTGCCATCGCGCCTCCCGGCACCATGCTAGAACACGTTTCAGTTTTGGCCGAGCGGCAGGCGCGCGACCAGCACCGCGGCGCGGCGTGCGCCAGCTAGTCCGGCTGCTCTTCGCTGAAGTAACCGAGCAGCAGGTTGATCGGGACCATCTCCTCGGCCGAGCTGTCGGCAGGACGGGCCCGTCCGGATTCGGCCACCTCGTCGAGCAGCTGATACAGCAGGTCGTAGATGGCCGCTGCCCTGCGCGGCGGGCACCTTGCCGTCGGCCATGGCCAGCACCATCCGGCGGTGCGGCTCAGCGGCGTCAGCCGCCTGGTCGACAGGTCGCGCCCGGCGCGCAGCGAAGAACTGCCTGCGGTACAGATCGAGTGCGGCGGCCGCCATTGCCTCGGCCTCCGGGCTGACCTTCTCCTGGTCGGTGAGATCGTCGCCCATGATCATGTCGCCGTGAGCTCGCCTGGTAGCGGTGTTCGACGATTCCAGACACCACGCGGCTCGAGACCGACCGAATCAGACCGGCCGACTCAAGGTGCTTGATGTGCCGGTACAGCTTGGTCTGCGGCTCGCCGAGTTCGGCCGCGAGCTCCTTGACCGTCTTCGCCTGGAGGTCAGGGCCGCGACGGCGGGTGAGCGCATAGAGCATGTTCAGCCGGAGCGGATCCGCGAGCGCTTTGAGGATCTCCACGTGGGAGGCGGCTTGAGGCTCCTGGCCGGGCTGCGGCCGGCCGCCCGCCCCGCTTGAGTTCCCGGCTCCGCCGCTTGAGTTCGCGGCTGCCCCGCTGGAGTTCCCAGCCTCGTCTCCAGGCGCACCGAACTTTTTCATGACTCCATCTTGCCATCCTTTCACGACTATGCAATCATTCACGTATACGTGAACGTTGACGGCGAAGTGAAAGAGCCTCACCGGCCCGTTCGAGAGAGCGAGGACACCGATGTTTCCGAATCAGGTCAACGCACTGGCCCGGGAGTACACACGCGAGCTGAACGAGCAGTACAGGCAGGATCAGCAGGTCAGGCCAGCGCCCAGGCGGCGCAGTGAGACCGGCGCGATCCGGAAGAGCACCGGATGGACCCTGGTGCAGATCGGACTGAGGATCGCTGCGTCGGCGAGCAGGTAAGACGCAGACAGCAAGCCGAGCGCGCAACGACCGAGGGCGGCTGATCAGGCGGATGGGCGACCCGCCTGGCAGTCGCCCTCAACCAATGGGGGCGCGCCCAACCAATGGGGCCGTCTCCGCTGGACCGAGCCCTCAGCGGCCATTGTCACGGATGTTGCTGCGGGACATAGCCGCTGACCTGGGCAAATGTCTCAGTAGGCCCGTTGACCACGCTCGCAGAAACCTTCGACAGGACCACAGCAACATCGGCAAGCGGAAAACCCCGCCGGGACCTGCTCATCTTCGAGTGGGTCTGACACGGCGGCGGGACGCCGATGAAGTCGAACTGAGTGGGTGAAATTTCGGCTTGCTCAGGGCGTGCAGCACGTCGAACGCTCGCGCATCCACGGCTCGAACGAGCGCTCGGGATTGTACGGGTCCTGCTCACCACGCGGCTACGAGATGCGGACGACCTCGGTGACGTACTGCCGCCGCGCGATGGCCGTCTGCATCAGTAGGAGTACCGCTGCCTGACGACGACCACGGCCTTGCCGCTCGGGTCGGTGATCGCGAACACGATCGAGTCTTGAAGCTGCTCGTCGTTGTGCCTAGCTAAGTCAAGCTCTTCTGTCCGCCTGGTCTCGTAACTCACCGCGTTGGCTGCCCTGACCGCCACGCCAGTCACTTGGACGATGGCAGCGAGGAGAGTCAGCACCGCAGCCACGACGAGCCCGAGCGCGGTAAACGCGAGCGAATCTGACTTGTCCGGGATCGCGGCAGCGATGAAGATCACGCTGAGCACCAGCAGACCCATCGCTATGTAGATCGTCAGGCACACGTTCCTGATGCCGCGAATCCGGCGCAGGAGGAGGGGCTGCTCATAGCTGATGATGGAAAGCCGCGCCCGGTCGATGGCTGGCACCTGGCCTTCAGTGAGCACCTCGCCGTGCGGCCCGCCGAGGATGGACTGGCGCTCCCGGTTCAGCTCGCGCAGGTTACTGCTCATCGCGTTGAGTGTGGTCAGCAGCCCGTTGGCGAAGAGCCCGCCGACGGAGAGGAAGACTACGGGCGTGACCATGGCCTCGATGGCTGACACAGGTGACAGCACCACCGTGTTATGCCCGCCCGCCTAGCAGGGCACGCTGGCAGCAAATCGTGGGCACATCACCCAGACCGGCGGACGCCGTCCGGCACCCTCGATCCTGACCACGTGCGGCTGCGTCAGCCCGCTGGAAGTTGAAGTTCTCGTTCGCCTGAGCCATCCGGCCCGCCTCCTGTGTTGGTCACTCTGCTCATTCGTGACCCACAGAGCGGACTCGAACACCATGTCAAAATTTCGAAATTGACCTGCGAAAACCCTCGCCAGGCGGCCGCCTAGTCAGCCTTCTGCTGAGCCTCGTACTCGTCCAGCCACCGGAGCAGCGCCTCGACTGCGATCCGCGACATCGACAGCCACGTCTCGAACGCGGCCCGGCGCACCCGCTCGTATATCTCGTCGTCCAGCAGGACGTTGAGGCTGACGCCGAACATGATGCACTACCACTGCCGGAGCGGCTGGCACGAGATCAGCAACCAAGCTTGGGCCAGGTGTGCTAGTAGTTGACGCACCTGGGAGGACGGAGTGCGCCAGGCGCAGGGGAGCTGCCCGTCGAGAACGGAGACCCTGCGCCTGACTTGTTCGTGGCTACCCATCGGGCGCGAGCTAAACGTGCTCGTACGCCCGGAGCCTTTGGGCAGGTGCAGGACCGGGCGCGTGACCCGAGCTGGGAGCCGCGCGACTGTCCTGCGATGAGGAATCACCTGACGGCACGCAGAGGCGGCACCTCGCTCGCCTTCTCCTCCGCATCCCAGTGCCTTGTCTTGTCCGTGTGCTTCATCTCCTCGGCCAGATTCATCTGCTCGGCCATCATGGCCTGAAATAATTCCCGAAACAATTCAGGACATTCCGAATTGCAGATAACCGCATATACCTCGTGCGATTACTCAGGGTTATCTGACCGGCGTGCCGACCCGTCTACCCGGCGTTCGTGCAGGTCAGCGTCGGCCCGAGCGCTTTCCTAACCGGCGGGCAGCACGCTGCAGAAGGCGGCGAATCGAGCAGCAGTCGGTCCAGTTCCCCGTGATATTCGTCCGTGGTGGCCCGCCCTGCTTCGGTGCTAAACAGGGTAGCTGGGGGAAATATATGATGACGAAACATAAGCTGACGAAGCTCATGCCAACAGCAGCCGCCGTGGTCGCGCTAGGCGGGGGCCTGGCCGCAACCACAGCGGCAGCGCCCGCAGCGTCGGCCAGCGGCACTCCGAAGGTCGTCGCGTTCAACTGGTGGCACGCAATCCACCACACCCACCGGCCAAATGGAGCCCGCCATGCGAGCCACTACTTCCCGTCCGTCCGGCCGGAAGCGCTCGGCGGCAGGTACGTCAAGCACCCGCTCAACGACATCGTCTGGAAGCAGTGGAAACTGGGCAAGCGGGCGCTCGGGATCGGCCTGTTGAGACACCACGGGGCGTGCCATCCCTGCTTCGCGGGCGTCACCCTGTCGCACACCAAGCTGCGGCCGAGCGGTCACGGGCACTACTACGCGTGGGAAACCATCGACCCCCAGGGTGGGGGAGGCACGATCCGGCTGCGCTGGTCGTTCAAGGCGGGCAACTGGGTCAAGCGCTGACCGACCCGTCAGAGGGCTGATGCCAGGGTGCGCGGGGAAGTCGATGACCACTTGCCGCATTCGACCGAACCGGTCATCATCAAGCTCCTTGTCACGGAGGATTCTCAGCAGATCTGCTGAGAATCCTCCGTGGTCTTCAGCCTGTCGCGGCGCGACGCCACGCCGCCAGCGCCAATCCGATGTCGGCCATGCTGACGTCGCGGTGCGTCAGCATCCTGACCTTGACCGCGCCGCCCATGGTGACGCGGACGCCCTCAGACGCCAGGCGCTCAGCCCACTGCGGTGCGGACCGACCCGTGCCGCTGACGTCGACGAACACGATGTTGGTCGGCACTGCTCCTGGATCGACCGAGCCAGGCAGCAACTCGGCGATTCCTTCGGCCAGAACGCGCGCCTTCGCATGATCTTCGTGCAGCCGCTGCGGGCCCTCCTCCAGGGCGATCAGTCCCGCCGCCGCCATGATCCCGGCCTGGCGCCAGGCGGCGCCGAACAGGATCTTGATCCGCCTGGCCTCCCTGATGAAGTCAGAATCGCCGATGAGCATCGAGCCGATGGGCGCGCCCAGGCCCTTGGACAGGCAGAACATCATCGCGGTGACCTCGGCCGCGTAGTCGGCGATCTTCGCGCCCGTCACGGCGCAGGCGTTGAAGATCCGCGCACCGTCCATGTACAGGGGCACCCCCGCGGCTTCGCACGCCTGAGCGATCGCGTGCACGTCGTCCACGGGTTGCGGTGAGCCGCCGCCGCGCTGGTGACTGTTTTCGATGGCCACCAGGTCGATGACCGTCACGTCCGAGGGGTCGGGCAGCAGCGCGCCCGCGACCTGCTCGGCCGTGAGCAGCCCGCGAACCCCGGATAACCGGACGGAACGCGACGCCGGAGAGCGCTGCCGATGAGTGCAACTCCATGCCGCAGACGTGCGCGCTGGACTCGCACACCACGAAGTGCCCGGACCTGACCAGGGCGTGCAGCGCAATCTGGGTGCACAAAGTCCCGGTCGGCAGGTACAGGGCTGCCTGCCTCCCGGTGACCTCGGCTGCCCTGTCTTGCAGCCTGTTGACGGTCGGGTCGTCGCCGTACCAGTCATCGCCGACCTCGGCGGCCGCCATGGCCTTGCGCATGGCCTCGGTCGGGCGGGTCACGGTGTCGGAACGCAGATCGATGAAAGCGGTCATGGTCGAGTGTCCAGTCGTCGCAGGGAGCCTTGGTTGCAGTATCCGACGTGGCAAGCCGGCGACGTCGCTGCGGTACAGTCGAGCCGATTCGCCCGGCGATGAGGCCTGGGCGGCGAGAGGCTCACCTGGGAGCGAGCAGCCGATGAAGGCGCTGGTCAAGGTCCGGGCCGAGGCTGGCCTGCGGCTCGAGGACGTGCCGATCCCAGCGATCGGCAGAGACGACGTCCTGATCCGGGTACTGCGCACCGGGGTCTGCGGCACGGACCTGCACATTTACGAATGGGATGGCTGGGCGCAGGCCAATGTGCCCGTGCCCCTGATCGTCGGGCATGAGTTCGCCGGCGAGATCGTCGAACTGGGATCCGATGTGCGCGACCTGGCGGTCGGCGACCTGGTGAGCGGCGAAGGACATCTCGTGTGCGGGCGGTGCCGCAACTGCATGGCAGGACGCCGCGTGCAGTGCGCGCACGTCAAGGGCGTGGGTGTCAATCACCCGGGTGCTTTTGCCGAATACATCGCGTTGCCGGCCGCCAATGTGTGGCGGCACCTGCCAGGAATCGACCTGGACGTCGCTGCCATCTTCGATCCGTTCGGCAACGCGGTACACACGGCGCTCACGTTTCCCGTGCACGGCGAGGACGTGCTGATCACCGGCGCCGGCCCGATCGGGATCATGGCCGCCATCGTCGCCAGGCACGCCGGCGCCAGGTACGTGGTGATCACCGATGTGTCGCCATACCGGCTGGAACTCGCCGAGAAAATCGGTGTGACCGTCGCAGCCGACACCTCGGAGCACCCGCTGACGCAGATCATGGCGGATCTCGGCATGCGCGAGGGCTTCGACGTCGGGAATGGAGATGTCGGGCAAGCCTGCCGCGATGCGCGAGATGCTCGCCGCCATGACGCACGGCGGCAAGATCGCGATGCTCGGATTGCCGTCAGCTGAGTTCCCGATCGACTGGGGGCACCTCGTCCTCAACATGATTACGATCAAGGGCATTTACGGCCGGGAAATGTTCGAGACCTGGTACTGGATGTCCGTCCTGACCCAGTCGGGCGTCGACATCGCGCCCGTGATCACCCATCGCTTCGACGCCGCCTCCTACGTCGAGGCCTTCGAGACGGTGCGCGAGGGCCGTTGCGGCAAGGTGGTACTGAAGTGGGCCGACCCCGCCAGCTAGCTAACCCGGACGGAGGCCGAGGATGTTCTCCAGCGTTGCCCCGCAGATCGCCGCTGAACTGAGCGAGATCCGCGAGCAGGGCCTGTATAAGAACGAGCGAGTTATCGCCAGCCCGCAGCAGGCCATGATCACGGTCGCCGACGGGACGCGGGTGCTGAACCTGTGTGCCAACAACTATCTCGGCCTGGCCGATGACCCGCGGATCATCCAGGCGGCGAAAGACGCCATGCACCGCTGGGGATTCGGCATGGCCAGCGTGAGGTTCATCTGCGGTACTCAGGACGTGCACAAGCGGCTAGAACACAAGATCACTGAGTTCCTCGGCACCGCCGACACGATCTTGTACCCGTCCTGTTTCGACGCCAACGGCGGGCTGTTCGAGACCATCCTGACCGACCAGGACGCAGTGATCAGCGACGAGCTGAACCACGCGTCGATCATCGACGGGGTCCGGCTTTGCCGTGCCAAGCGGCTGCGGTACAAGAACCGGGACATGGCCGATCTCGAGGCGCAGCTCAAGGCGGCAGGGGATGCCCGGCGCCGCCTGATCGCGACCGATGGCGTCTTCTCGATGGACGGGTATGTGGCGCCGCTGGGCGAGATCTGCGATCTGGCAGAACGGTACGACGCGATGGTGATGGTGGACGACTCCCACGCGGTCGGATTCGTCGGACCAACCGGGCGCGGCACTCCTGAGCTGCACGGGGTGACGGACCGGGTCGACATCATCACCGGCACTCTCGGCAAGGCGCTCGGCGGGGCCAGCGGCGGCTTCACCAGCGGCCGGGCAGAGATTGTCGACCTGCTGCGGCAGCGTTCCCGGCCGTACCTGTTCTCGAACTCCGTCGCGCCCGCGGTGGTAGGCGCCTCGCTGAAGGTGTTCGACCTGCTCGAATCCGGAGACGACCTGCGGGCCAGGCTGCGTGAGAACACGGCCTGGTTCAGAGAGCGGATGACCGGTCTCGGCTTCGACATCCTGCCTGGGGACCATCCGATCGTGCCGGTGATGATCGGCGACGCGGCCAAGGCAGCCAAGCTCGCCGACCTGCTGCTCGGCAAGGGCGTTTACGTGATTGGCTTCAGCTACCCGGTCGTCCCGATGGATAAGGCCAGGATCAGGACCCAGGTCTCGGCAGCCCACACTCAAGATGATCTTGAAATGGCTGCTACCGCGTTCGCACAGGCTCGCGACGAACTCGACTCGGCATGATCGCAAGCCGGCGGGCTACTACTGGTTGGTCTTGATGTGGTCGACGTGACAGCTGCGCGCGTGGCCAACCCGGTAGGTCTTCACGACGACATGGAGCTTGTTCCCTCTCGCGGGCTTCAGCCTAAAGTGCGCATACTTGATCGTGCGCTGAGTATAAAAAGGGCTGTACTTTACGTTGAGCCTGAATTGCTTCACCAATGTTTTGCCTACGCTGGCTCCGCCATTTTCAAATACCACGATCGCGTAATGATGCCGAACCGTGCATGCCGTCACCGCTGGTGAGCACGCAGTCAGGCCGACGGTCGCCCCAGCGGCGGCGATCAGCGCGCTCATCACTTTGGCGTTCATGAATCCTTCATCTTCCTAGCCTGGTGTGCAATTTATTCCCGCTGCTGAATGCTTAATCGCGTCTACCGGACTAATATCCGGTGGAATCCAATTGCATCAGGCGGCGGCATGCGTAGATGATTGTCGGATGACATGGATCGCACCGGATGTGCAACGCAACGAGCCGGGGGAGCCGGCACCTGAACGAGTCGCCTTGCAGGGCTGGCTTGACTACCACCGCGCCACCCTGCTGTTCAAGTGTCAGGGCCTGACCGGCGAGCAGCTCGTGAGTCGAACCGCCGAGCCGTCCACGCTCAGCCTGCTCGGCCTGGTGAGGCACATGGCCGAGGTCGAGCGCTCCTGGTTCTGCCGGCGCCTCGCCGGCCAGCCTGACCTGCCGTACCTGTACTGGAGCGACCAGCACCCTGACGGCGACTTCGACCTGGCTGATGCGGCGGATGCCGAGGCGGCGTTCGAGACATTCAGGGCCGAGTGCGCCAAGGCCGACGCAGCGGCGGCAGGCCGGTCACTGGACGATACGTTCGTCTCCTCCGATGGCGCGACTTTGGACTTGCGCTGGATCTACCTGCACATGATCGAGGAATACGCCAGGCACAACGGCCACGCCGACATTCTGCGCGAGCGACTCGACGGCGTGACAGGCGACTAAGCGGGCTTCAGAACGGGGCCCGCTGCTGCGTGGTGGGGTCAGCATCACCGGCATGCTCGTCCTAGCACCATTGAGCGGGAGCTTCCGGTGCCCTTTACTTGCTGTCGTGACCTCCGACATCGCCGCGCCGGCACCCGGACCAGGGGCAGCCGCGTCCGCGCTGCGCCCTGCGGACCGCTCGCGGTGCGGGTCAGCGGCGTCAGGCGGTCCTTCGACGCTGAGGTCGCCCCGATCCGCGCCCTGCGCGGGCTCGACATGGAGATCAGGCCCGGCGAGTTCGTCGCGGTGATGGGGCCGTCCGGCTGCGGCAAGTCCACGCTGCTGAACATCATCGCGGGCCTGGACCTGCCGGACGAGGGCACCGTCGAGGTGAACGGCGAACGGATCGACGGTCGCGACGAGGAGTGGCTGGCCAGGTTCCGGCGTCGGCACATCGGCTTCGTGTTCCAGTTCTTCAGCCTGCTGGACGGCGTCAGCGCGGCCGAGAACCTGGTCTTGCCCGGCATTCTCGGCGGGCTGCGCAGGAAGGCCGCCGCTGGCCCGGGCGCAGGAGCTGCTTGACCTGCTGGGCATCGGCGATCGGGGCAGCCGTGCTGCCCGAGCGTGCTGTCCGGCGGCGAGCGCCAGCGGCTCGCGATCGCGAGGGCGCTTGTCAACGAGCCGAGCGTGCTGCTGGCCGACGAGCCGACCGGCGCGCTTGACAGCGACGGCGCTGGCCAGGTGCTCGATTTGCTGCGTCGGCTACACGCCAGCGGCCAGACGATCGTGATGGTGACGCACGCTCCGGACGTCGCGGCGGGGGCCGACCGGATCGTGCGCTGCGCGACGGCCGGGTCGACGGCGTACGGACGTCGTGGCATGAGGTTGACCGCCGAGTGGACACGGCTCGAACTGCAGCGGCGGTGGCGCTCGCTGCTGGCCCTGGCCGCTGCTCGTGGCGGTGTCGACCGGGACGGTGCTGACGGCCGTCGCGGGCGCGCACCGCGGGCAGACCGCTCTCAGCCGCCTGCTCGGGCCAGACGCGCTACGCGACCGTCACGGTGCTGCCGAACCAGCCCGGCTTCGACTGGACCAGCGATCCGCGAGCTGCCCGAGGTGGCCGCGCTGACGACATTCGCGGTCGCGAGCTATTCGGTCGTCGGGTATCCGCAGGTCGCAGGGCGGATTCCCGCCTGGCGACAGTCAGTTCTTCCGTACCATCGAGCGCCCGGTCATGTTGGCGGGGCGGGTGTTCAATCCGCGCAGTATCGACGAGGTCGACGTCACGGCGCGGTTCCCGGCCAGCTACGGGCAAGGGCGTTGGCGACACGCTCACCATCGCGCTGCCAACCGCGCGCCAGGCCAACAACGGCTGGGAGCCCAGCTCGGGGCCCGGCCCAGGGGCCGAGAGATCAAGGTGCGCATCGTCGGGGTCGGCCGCTCGCCGTGGTTCTCCGACTCGGTCGGATCGTTCGGCGCCGTCCAGGTCACGCCGGCGCTGCTGGCGCATTACCGGGCCAACCTGCTCGGCAGCCATCATCGGGGGTACATCAACGCCCTGGTCAGGCTCAAGGGCGGTGAGGCGGCCATCCCCAGGTTCCGCACGGATCTGGCCAGGGTCAGCGGACGAAGCGACATCGACGTCTGGGACAACCTGGTCAACTTCGGCGATCCCACCCGGCGCACCACCTACTACGAGGCCGCATGCCTGTTCGCGTTCGGACTGGCGGCGCTGGCGGCCGCGCTGTTCCTGGTCGGCCAGTCGGTCGCGCGCTACACGGCGGCGTCCGTCGCCGACCTGCAGCTGCTGCGGGCTCCGGGGATCACGCCGCGCGAGGCCACGCTGGCCGCGCCAGCGCCAGCCCGTTCCTGGCCTCGGTGGCGGGCGCCACGCTCGGCGTCGGCGCGGCGATCCTGGCGTCGCAACTGGATGCCCATCGGCGCCGCCTCGCTGCTCGAGCCGCGACCCGGGGATCAGCGCAGACTGGCCGATCCTCGGCACTGGGTGGGTCCTCGTCCCGGTCCTCGTGCTGCTCGGATCGGTCGCGGCCGCCTACGCCGCCGTCGCCGCCAGCCGCGGGCAGCGAGCCCCGCGCCGGTCACTGCTCGCGGGTGCCGCGGTCAGCGCCGGGGTCCCGGTACCGGTGCTGGTCGGTGCCCGCTTCGCGCTCGAGCCGGGACGTGGAGCTCCGCGCTGCCGGTCCGGCCGGCACTGGTCGGCGCGATCGCGGGAGTCCTCGGCGTTCTGGCGGCGTTCACGTTCTCCGCGGGTGTCTCGGATGCCGCGGCCAACCCGGCCCGGTTCGGCCAGACCGACCAGCTCCAGGCCTTCGTGGGACTGAACGGGCGTGACTTCGGCCCCGTGCTGCGAAGGCTGCGAGCGTGCGCTGGCAGCGAGCCACGACGTCACGGGCTCAACGACGCGCGCAGCGCGGTCGCCCAGTCGGGCCGGGTGTCCATCACCACGTACACCTACGCTCCGGTCGGCGGCAAGCGGATGCCGAGTCGTCCTGACCGCCGGCCGCATGCCGATCGGCCCCGGACGAGATCGTGCTCGCGCCTACCACTGCCGAGCTGCAGCTGCACGCGGCCCCAGGGTCGGCGGACATCCCGCTCGCCGGCGGGCAACACGCCAGTGACCGGTCACCGGTGACCGGACTCGGATTCGTCCCCGAGGGACCGCACAACGAGTACGACAGCGGCGCGTGGATGACGTCCGCCGGCTACGACCGGCTCTTCCCGACGCTCTGTACTCCTTCAAATTCCGCGTCGCTGCAGATCGTGCTGCGCTCATGGGGTGAGCAGTGCCGGCCGGGATCACGCGAGCTGAACGCAGATTTCGTCGGTCAGGTGCGGCACGGTCAGCCCCCGGCTCGTACAAGCCGGAGCTGCCGCGGCGATCCTCGAGGTCAGGGACGTTGCGGTGCTGCCGTTCGCGCTCGGCGCGTTCCTGGCGCTGCTGGCGCTTGGCGCGGTCGGCCACGCGCTGGCGACCGCAGTCCGGCGGCGACGGCACGAGCTCGCCGTGCTGCGGGCGCTCGGCATCACCAGGACACAGTCCAGGCTCGTGGTGACCACGCAGGCCAGCCTGCTCGCGGCGATCGGGCTGGCGTTCGGCGTGCCGCTCGGCATCGTGCTCGGACGTGTCACCTGGCGGCTGGTCGCACACGCCACGCCGCTGTTCTACCATCCGCCCCTGGCAGTCATCGCTGTTGCGCTCGTCGGCCCGTTGGCCCTGCTGGTGGCGAACCTGCTGGCGGCCTGGCCCGGCCACCGCGCCGCCCGCCTGCACAGCGCCCAGATCCTGCGCGCGGAATAGGCCACCCTGGCGCTCGTCCCGGCGGGCCCGCTAGTCGTAGCTGACGCTCACGTGCTCGGTCAGCGCGACGGACTGGCAGGCCAGGACGTAGCCGTCGGCGAGGTCGTCGTCCTCGAGCACCTCGTTGTGCGCCATCTCGACCTCGCCGCCCAGCAGCCGGCACGCGCACGCGCCGCAGACGCCCTCCCGGCAGGAGTACGACGCGTCCAGCCCGCCCTCGATCATGACGTCCAGCATCCGGCGGCCGGCCGCCCAATCAAGTGTGTGCACATCCCCGTCGATCTCGACCGTGAGCGTCGCCGCCACGCTGGTCTC
Source organism: uncultured Actinomycetota bacterium (assembly GCA_963809195.1). Classification (GTDB taxonomy): domain Bacteria; phylum Actinomycetota; class Actinomycetes; order Streptosporangiales; family Streptosporangiaceae; genus Chersky-822. The sequence continues at coordinate 546,069 of CAWEIQ010000001.1, forward strand.
TGGCGGTTCGGTCGCCTCGAAGGGGTTCTCCGCCAGCGACAGAAACCGCTCGACGTGCACGCGCTTGCCGGGAACGCCCAGGTCAGCGAGCGCCTGACGGGCTGCGGCCATGTACGGGTCGGGCCCGCACACATAGGCGCCATAGCCCGCGTAGGGCCAGGCCAGCTCGCGCAGCGCGGTCGCGTCCGGCGGGCCGTTGAGCACGTCGAGCCAGTGCAGCACCACCAGCCGATCAGGCGCAGCGGCCCGCATCTCGGCCAGCCGCTGGCCGAAGATGACCGACCGCTCGTCGGCGTTGGCGTAGATCAGTACGATCCGACCGCGCCCTGCGGCGAGCGCGGACCGCAGGATCGACATCACCGGAGTGATCCCGCTGCCGCCGGCGAACAGCAAGAAATCCGCATCGAGTGATGCCGGGGTGAATGTCCCCGCCGGCGGCAGCAGGTCAAGCGCGCAGCCCGCCGTCACATTGTCGGCAATCCAGTTGGAGGCATAACCGGACGCCATTCGCTTGACTGTCACGGCAGGCCGGTCGCCCGCGTGCGGGGAACTGCACAGCGAGTAGCACCTGGCGACGGAGCCTCCGTCCGGCGTGGGGACCCGCACGGTCAGGAACTGGCCAGGCAGGTAGGCGAAGACGTCCGCGTGGTCCGGCGGAATGTCCAGGACCAGCGAGCAGGCCTGATCGGTCTCCGTGACCACCTCGGCGACCCGAACCTGGTAGCTGGTCCGCCCCGAGCTCACGACGTGCTGCCGGCGGCGTCAGCCGGCGCGGGCCCGCGCGCCGCGCCGCAGCTCGTCATGGCGGCAGCACCTCGACGCGGCCGTTCATCACGGCGTTGTCGATGCTTGCCCGCAAACTGGCGCAGGTCGCGATCAGCGCCGACGGCCGTCCTCGGCGACCCGCGCGGAGAACTCCGCGCACGTCAGCACGGACTCTGCGGTCCACTGGACACTGGTGTGCTGCAGGCTGAACTTGGCGACCTCCACCACCGCCCCGCACCGCTCGCAAGCAACCTCCGCATACCGCCACGCCCTGTCATCCCCCGCGAGCGCCCGGTCCGAGGCCCACCGGTGAACCCCTGGTGGCGTCATAGCACCACCAGGGGTTCACAGGGCGTGCTGGATTCCATGATCAGGTGGCGCGGGCGGCCAGGTTGGCGGCGACTTCGGCCTCCCAGGACTTGATCGCGCGGCTGGTGTCGATCTCGTACTCGTGCCTGGCGACCATGTCAGGGGTCACGTCCGCCACGTCGACATAGAACTGCTCGTACCACCGCCGCAGCTGATAGACGGGCCCGTCCTCGGCGCAGAGCAGCGGATTGTCGATCTTGGTTTTGTTCGTCCAGATCGCCACGTCCTGCTGGAAGCCAATCCCGATGAACTCGGCGAACTTGGCCGCGATCCGGTCGCCCTGGGCGTCGCTGACACCGGCAGGCTTCTTGACGATCGCGCCCCACTGCAGCAAGAACGAGTCCGGCGTGACGGGGTAGTGGCAGTTGATCAGCACGCTCTCCATCGTCATGCCGTGATAGTCGTGCCACAGGTAGTCGATCATGTACGACGGCCCGTAGTAGGCCGCCTCCGAACGCAGCGTGGTCTCGCCGCCTTCGGCGTAGTTCGAGCCGGTCTCGACATCCGGGCGGGACTTCGTCGTCAGGTGCTGCGCGGCGATATGGCCCTCGAGGACGTTCTTGAAGTACGTCGGGAACGCGAAGTGAATGTAGAAGAAGTGCGCCATGTCGACGACGTTGTCGACCACCTCGCGGCAGTTCGAGTTCTCGACGAGGATGGAGTCCCAGGTCCAGTTGGACCATTCGGGCGAGAAAGCGCCGTCAATCCGCGGAATCGTGACGTGCTCAGCCGGCGGATTGCCCTCGGTGTCGTTCCACACGAACAGTTGCTTGTTCTCTTCCAGCGACAGCCACGACCTGGTGCGCGCGGCCGGCGGTACCCGCCTCGCGTAGGGGATGTGCGCGCACTTGCCGTCGCCGCCCCAGCGCCAGTCGTGGAACGGGCACGCGACCTGGTCGCCTTTGATGGTGCCCATGGTCAGGTCGCCGCCCATGTGCCGGCAATACCCGTCGAGCACGTGCAAGCCGCCGTTGGAGTCGGCGAAGACCACGAGCTTGGTGCCGAACGCCTGCACCGCGTGCGGTCCACCCGAGCGGAACCTGTCTGCCAGACCCAGGCAGTGCCAGCCACGCGCGTACCTGGCCGGCGGTGGTGCGGCGGCGATGTCGCGGACCCGGGCCCGCTCGCTGGCAGGTCGTCCCACCGGGTCTATACCGCGGGGGGCTCCGGCGGGTCGTCCCCCCGGGTCTGCACCGCGGGGGGCTCCGGTGGGTCGTCCCCCCGGGTCTGCACCGTTCATCGGCCCTCCCGTCGGCGATAGCCCTAGACTAGAACATGTTCTAGTCTAGGGGCCAACGAACGCGGCTGCCATGCTGGTAGGACGGGTGCGAAGGTCGCATGGGAGGAGCAGCTAGTGGGCGAGATCATCGGGCAGTCGGTGCTCGCCGCGGTCGGTGACTTGCTGCCCGTGCTGCGCGAGCGCGCCCAGGAGGCCGAAGACGCGCGCGTTGTACCGGCTGAGACGATCAAGGCACTGGAGGAGGCCGGATTCTTCCGGCTGCTGCAGCCCGCGAGGTACGGCGGGCTCGAGGCCGACCCGCTGACCTTCTACCAGGCGGTACGGACGATCGCCAGCGCGTGCGGGTCGACCGGCTGGGTCGCCTCCGTCGTGGGCGTGCATCCGTGGCAGCTCGCGCTGTTCCCGGCCGCGGCGCAGGAGGAGGTCTGGGGCGAGGACACGAACACGCGGATGTCGTCGTCCTACGCGCCGACCGGCCGGGCGCAGCTCGCCGAGGGCGGGCACCGGCTAAGCGGCCGGTGGAGCTTCTCCTCTGGCTGCAGCCACGCCACCTGGGTGTTGCTCGGCGGGATCGTCACCAACGACGAAGGCGCGCCCGTCGACTTCCGCACGTTCTTGCTGCCTGCGAGCGACTACCTGATCGAGGACGTCTGGGACACGGTCGGGCTTGCGCGGGACCGGCAGCAACGACATCATCGTGGACGGCGCGTTCGTGCCGGCCCATCGCTCGCTCAGCTTCACCGACGTGACCAAGTGCCTCTGCCCTGGCCAGGAAGTCAACGAGTGCGCCGCTGTACCGGATCCCGTTCGGCTCGGTGTTCTCCTACGCGATCACCACGCCGGTGATCGGGATGGCGACGGGTGCCTACGAGGCGCACGTGGAATATCAGCGCACCAGGGTGAGCACCGCTTACGCCGGCCACAAGGTGGCCGAGGACCCGTTCGCCCAGGCGCGGATCGCCGAGGCGGCGGCCGAGATCGACGCGGCGTGGACCGCGCTCGAGCGGAACATGACCGAGCTGATGGCGCACGCCAGGGCGGGCGAGCCGATCCCGATGCCGTTGCGGCTGCGGATCAGGCGCGATCAGGTGCGCGGCACCGGGCAGGCCATCAGCGCCGTGGACCTGCTGTTCGAGAACTCCGGGCGGCCGCGCTCTGCGGATGGGCACGCCTATCCAGCGGTTCTGGCGGGACGCGCACGCCGGGCGCGTGCACGCGATCAACGACCCGGAGCGCGCGCTGACGATGTTCGGCCGCGGCGAGTTCGGCCTGCCGCCGGCGGCCGACGCGATGCTATGAGCGTCCGGCATGGACGCCGGCTGCCGACCAGCCGGATCGCCGGAGACGGCCATGATGGGGACTGCACTTCCATGTGGCGGGACCGGAGCTGGGGAGCCGGATCCGCCAGAACGGCGAGGACAGCGATCTGCCCGTCGTGCTGCTGCACGGCGGCGGCCCTGGCGCGTCGGCGTGGTCGAACTTCGGCCGCAACCTGCCGGTCTTCGCCGAGCACTTCCGCGTCTTCATGCCCGACCAGCCGGGGTTCGGCAAGTCGGCGGCCCCGCCGGTCGAGGGCAACTACTTCACGTTCGCGGCCCGCGCGCTCGCCAGCCTGCTCGACACGCTGAACATCGAGAAGGTCCACCTGGTCGGCAACTCGCTCGGTGGCGGCACCGCCGTGCGGTTCGCGCTGAACTACCCGGAGCGGGCCGGTCGGCTGGTGCTGATGGGACCTGGCGGGCTGAGCCTGAACGTGTTCTCGCCCGACCCGACCGAGGGCGTCAGCAGGCTCGCCGCGTTCGCGGCGCCGCCGGGGCCGAGCAAGGAGAAGATGGCGGCGTTCCTGCGCACGCTCGTGTTCAACCAGAAGCTGATCACCGACGAGCTGGTCGAGGAGCGGTACGCCCAGCGCGAGCACGCCGGAGGCGCTGGCGGCCATGGCTGTCGCTCGGCATGTCGTTCTACGACCCGGCCACGGCCGAGGACGGCATGCTCTGGCGCGAGGTGCACCGGCTGCGCAACGAGGTGCTGCTGATCTGGGGCCGCGAGGACCGGGTCAACCCGCTGGACGGCGCGCTTGTGCCGCTCAAGCAGATCCGCAAGGCACAGTTGCACGTCTTCAGCGGTTGCGGGCACTGGGCGCAGCTGGAGAAGTTCGACCAGTTCAACCGGCTGGTGCTGGACTTCCTCGGCCCAGGAAGGCAGGCAGGGCAGTGATGAGCGGGATCCGGTCGCTGGGGTACCTGCGGATCGAGGCCACCGACACGGACGCGTGGCGCGAGTTCGGCACCAGGCTGCTCGGCATGGTTGAGGGCCGCGGGCCCGAGCCTGGCGCGGTCTACCTGCGGATGGACGACTTCCCCGCGCGCCTGGTGATTGTGCCAGGGGAGACCGACCGCCTGGTGGCGTCGGGCTGGGAGGTCGGCTACCGAGGCGGATCTCGCCGCGATCGGGCAGGCGCTCGAGCGCGCGGGCGTGCCGGCCAAGCCGGGCACGCCAGAAGAGCTGGCGCTGCGCCGGGTCGGCGGGCTGCTGCGGTTCGAGGACCCGTCAGGGCACGCGCTGGAGGTGTTCTGCGGCGCGTCGCTGGACAACAGGCCGATGTTCAGCCCGTACGGCAATCAGTTCGTCACCGGCGAGATGGGCATGGGCCACGTCGTCATCCCTGCCGCCGACGATGCGGCCGCGATGGCCTTCTACACCGACGTGCTCGGTTTCCGGCTGCGCGACTCGATGGGGCTGCCCCCTGAGCTGTTCGGCCGCCCGGCCGGCGGCCCACCAGCGATGATGCGCTTCCTCGGCTGCAACCCGCGCCACCACAGCCTCGCGCTCGCGCCGATGACCAGCCCGGCCGGGAATCATCCACCTGATGATCGAGGTCGCGACGCTCGACGACGTGGGCCGGGCGATGGACAGGTGCAGCAGGCGCGGCGGCACGATCAGCGCCTCACTCGGCCGGCACGCCAACGACCACATGGTCTCGTTCTACGTGCAGACACCCGGCGGGTTCGACATCGAGTACGGCACCGACGGGCTGCTGGTCGACGACGCCACGTGGGTCAGCAGGCAAACCACGGCGGTCAGCCTCTGGGGCCACGTCTTCGCCGCTGGGGGCAGCGCACTAGGGTTGATTCGTCGGCGCCGTAGAGCATCCAGACGAGGCTGCCGGGAATGAACTCCAGGCGAGAGGCGCTTGCGGTGACTGTGGGAGGCGCTAGCCCGGCCGACGACGCCCGGACGCAGTCGGGGATGAGTCCTGTCAGCTACGAGCCAGAACCGCAGAAGTTCCGGCAGGTGCTCGGGCACTTCTGCACCGGCGTCACGGTCGTGACCGCGATGGACGATGGCGAGCCGGTCGGGCTTCGCCTGCCAGGCCTTCGCGGCGTTGTCGCTGGACCCGCCGCTGGTCGTGTTCTGCCCCGCGCTGACGTCTAACACCTGGCCGCGGATCGCGAAGGGCAAGATGTTCGCCGTCAACGTCCTCACCGAGGACCAGCACGACGTCGCGATGAGGTTCGGGCGGAGCGGGCCGCGTAAGTTCGACGGGGTCAAGTGGACGCCGGACGGGCACGGATCGCCGGTCATCGACGGGGTTCTGACGTGGGCCGGATGTGAGATCGAGGCCGTACACCCCGGCGGGGACCACAACGTCGTGATCGGCCGTGTGCGCGAACTGGGGGAGTGCGGCAGCCAGCGGCCGCTGCTGTTCTACCGTGGCAGGTTCGCGACCTCGGCGGAGTCCGGCGGGCCTCCGGAGGTCGTCGAGACGCTGCTGGCCTGGCCCCGTCACGCCGACTGGATGTGATCTGGCGTCAGCGCTCAGGACCGTCCGATTTGGGGGCCGGCCGATGTGGCCGCCGATTTCATCGACCTGGCGTCCATGCCAGCCAGGGAGTCCGTTCCTGTCTCGGCGTTATGCGCGTGCGCGACGTGATGCAGGCCGAATGTCGAGTCCATGCCAGGTCGCATGCCCATCAGGTCCTCGCACTGATTCACCGCGCGCTTGACAAGCGAGAGGCCAAACGGGGGCATCGTCGCGATCCGGTCCGCCAGCGCGAACGTCGTCTCGGCCAGCTCGGCCCTCGGCACGACGCGGTTGACCATGCCGAGCTCGTACGCACGCTGGGCGCTGAACCGGTCCCCGGTGAACAGCGCCTCCTTGGCGAACCTGGGCCCGAGCATCCACGGGTGCGCGAAGTACTCGACGCCGGGAATTCCCATCCTGACCACGGGGTCAGCGAAGAACGCGTCCTCGGAGGCCACGATCAGATCGCACACCCAGGCGAGCATCAGCCCGCCTGCGATGCACGCGCCCTGCACCATCGCGATCGACGGCTTGGGTATCTCCCGCCAGCGCCGGCACATGCCCAGGTAGACCTCCATCTCCCTGGCGTACCTGTGCGTCGGCGCCCGCCTTGTCGGTGTGGTCCCACCAGATCACGGCCTTGCGGTCGTACGGCACGTGCACGTCGCGCCCTGGCGTGCCGATGTCGTGGCCCGCGCTGAAATGGTCGCCCGCGCCAGCGAGCACGACGACCCGGACGTCGTTGTCCTCGATGGCGCGCTCGAAGGCGGCATCGAGCGCATAGGTCATCACCGAGTTCTGGGCGTTGCGGTACCTGGGGCGGTTCAGCGTGATCACCGCGGCCTGCCCGCGCGTCTCGTATCGCACGACCGGCTCGCCGTTCTCCTCGGCCGGGCTGGCGGCAGGTTCCTGGGGGGTCATCGAGACTCCTGTTAGCTGTTGGTCGCTTCTGGGCTTGCCCTGAGCAGCCGCTTGAGCGGCTTTCCTGCCGGGTTGCGCGGCAGGTCGGTGCGGAACTCAATGTCGCGCGGGACCTTGTAGTTGGCCAGCCTGGCGCGGCAAAACTCGATCAGTTCTGCCGCCGTCGGGTCAGCCGCTGGCCGCCGCACGACGAATGCCTTCCCGACCTCGCCGAGCCGGCCGTCGGGCACCCCGATCACCACTGCCTCGGCGACACCGGCATGCCTGGTCAGCGCCTGCTCAACCTCGGCTGGGTATACGTTGAAGCCGCCGCAGATGTACATGTCCTTGAGCCGGTCAGTGATCGTCAGGTAGCCGCGTTCGTCAAGCTTGCCGACATCGCCCGTATGCAGCCAGCCGTCGGAGTCGATCGCCGCTGCTGTGGCCCTGGGGTCGTCGAGGTAGCCGAGCATCACGTTGGGCCCGCGGAGCAGGATCTCGCCAGGTTCGTCGCCGTCCGCCGCGATCTGTATCTCGAAGCCGGCGGTCGCCCGGCCCGACGTGGTCGCGACGGTCTCGGGATCGTCACCCGGCCGGCACATGGTCACCACAACCGCCTCGGTGAGCCCGTAGGCGGTCAGGACCTCGTCGAAGCTCAGCTCGGCGCGCATCCGCTCAACCAGCGCGACAGGCACGACAGCGGCGCCCGTGACGGCGAGCCGCAGGCTGGACAAGTCGCGGGAACCTCGCTCCGGATGATCGAGGATCGAGGAGTAGATGGTCGGAGCGCCAGGGAAGACCGTGATCCGCATGTCCTCGATCAGCCGCATCGCCTGGCCAGCGTCGAACACCAGTTGCGGGACGATCGTCGCGCCGGTCAGCAGGCATGCCAGGATGCCTGCCTTGTAGCCGAAGCTGTGGAAGAACGGGTTGACGATCAGGTAACTGTCGGCACTCGTCAGCTGGGCGCAGTCGGCCCAGGCCCTGGCGACATCAAGCGCCTGGCGATGCGCGGACATCGCGCCCTTGCTCCGCCCCGTGGTCCCCGACGTGAACAGGATGTCGCTGACGTCGCCGGGCGAGACCGCCGCGGCCCGTTCGTCGGCGTCGCGCCTCTGGTACGCCGGCGGCCGTGGCCAGGAACGCGGTCCAGCCGAGGGCGGTTCCAGCGTCCTGGCGTGGCTGGGCCCGTCATGCTCGACCGGGATCTGGACGATCAGGCCAGGCAGCGCGCCGCCGGCCTGCGCTGCGGCCGCGGTGAGCAGCGCGAGACGGTCGGCGCCGAGGAACGGCCCGGCGACGAAGAGGGCTCTGGCGCCGCTCCGCGCGATGATGTCGAGCGCCTCCGGACCGGTGAACCTGGTGTTCACCGGGACCAGGGTCGCTCCCGCGCAGAGCGCGCCGAGCCCGGCGATCACCCAGTGGTGCGTGTTCGGCGACCAGATCGCGACCCGGTCACCTGGCTCAATGCCACTCGCGATCAGCGCCGTCGCGGCCTGCCTGACGCGCTCGTGCAGGTCGCGGTAGCTCAGCGTCGGGCCGCCGGGCTCTGCGACCGCGACGGCGTCGCCGAAGGTCCCGGCCGCCGCCCGAACGGCCGCCGGAATGGTCTGGATCGCGCCGGTCACCGTCTCCCTCCGCCCAGCCCGCCCATAATCATGAGCCAAGCAAGTGCTTGGTAGGGAGCCTAGCCGCGAGTGGGCGCAACGTGGGCGCGCTGCTGCTGCTCTAGCGACAGCTTTGCGCCGCCGTTGCGCGCATGGGCCGGACCGGGGGATCTTGTTAGGCTGAGCGCGCCGCGGGCGCCGCGGCTGGTGACGCACGGAGGTGCCGGTGCAGCCCAGTCATCCCGCCCTCCCGCCGGGCCGCGACCTGCTGGCAGGAAAGGTCGTGGTGATCACGGCCGCGGCGGGGACCGGGATTGGCGGGGCGGCTGCCACGCGCTGTCTCGACGAGGGTGCCAGCCTGGCTATCAGCGACGCGCACCCTGGACGGCTCGCCGACAGCCATGACGAGTTCGCCGGGCGTTACGGTGCCGACCGGGTCTGGTCGGCACCGTGCGACGTCACCAGCGAGGAGCAGGTGCAGGCGTTGATCGACGGTGCGGTCGCGGCGGTTCGGTCGCATCGACGTCATGATCAACAACGCCGGGCTAGGCGGCACCGCTTCGGTGCTCGAGATGACCGACGAGCAGTGGTCGAGGGTGCTCGACGTCACGCTGAACGGGACGTTCCGCTGCACGAGGGCGGCGCTCCGCCAGCTTGTTGCCCAAGGCCACGGCGGTGCAGTTGTCAACAACGCCTCGGTGCTCGGATGGCGCGCCCAGCCTGGCCAGGCGCACTACGCCGCCGCGAAGGCCGGCGTCATGGCGCTGACCAGGTGCGCGGCGATGGATGTCGCTGAGCACGGGATCAGGGTAAACGCGGTCGCTCCGAGCCTGGCTATGCATCCGTTCCTCGCCAAGGTGATGGCGCAGGATGTGCTGGACGAGCTGGTCACCCGTGAGGCGTTCGGACGATCAGCAGAGCCCTGGGAAGTGGCCAACGTGATGGTATTTCTGGCCAGCGATTACGCCTCGTATCTGACCGGAGAAGTGATCTCCGTCAGCAGCCAGCACCCGTAACCAGCATGCTCGCTAAGGCAATTTACGCACACGTTAAACGATGGCCTTTACGCTTCTCTATCCGCTGACATCTATTTGCCTGCAATGTCGGCCATCCGGATGGTTGACATGCCAGCGCGATACGGTTGTAGCGCAGCAGAGCCTGTCGCACCCTGCGCGGCCTGCGCCCGGCGGGCACGCCGCCTGCGGCGATGGGTCTCCGCCCGCGATCGACGGTCCGCAGCCTGACGGGTGGCGCGCCACTGTACAGCCATCCTCGTCCTTCATCTCCACGATCCGGCTCGGCGTGATCTGGCGTGACGGCCAGACTGGCACCGCACGCGTGCCAAGTAGCCTGGGCCGCCAGCCCCAGCTGTTCCCGGAGGGACCACTCGGTGTGGCCCGCCGGTTCGTTGTCGGTGTTGTGATCGCCGCTGGCCTCCGTCTCGACGTCCCGACGCCCCAGCGATGCTCGACCGATGCCGCCGAGCTTCGCGGCGTCCCGGCGTGCCCGGTTTCGGGGCTCTCGCTGCGGCCAGAGCATTGCGCGACATGATCGTTGCCGCGGCGGCGAACTACCAGGAACAAAGTTGGCGCACTTCGTGCCAAATTGGTGGCCGTGATCAGATTCTCCCTGTTCCGTAGGGAGGAACGGTCGCATAATGGCCTTCGGATCAGAGGATGCGGGCGACCTTCTAAACGGGGAAGGAAACGACAGCCAGTGACCCGACGAACGCTGCGAAGGAAGCAGGCGTGAAAGGCAAGCCGCGCAGCATACGTCAGGCACAGGCGATGCAGGCCGCGCACATGCGTAAGCAAGGGCGTAGCTGGGCGGAGATCGGTGCCTGCCTTCCAGGTGATTTACCGGGTCAACCCCAGGGTGGCGCTACGCACAGGCACATGGCTGGAGTCAGCCCCAGGCGGCCGCGCGCTGGACGGAGCTGTGGCCCGACGATCCGAAGACCTTCAAGAACTTCTCCTACTGGGAGCAATGGCCTGGACAGACGGGTCACTCGCCGTCGCTCGACACCCTCGATCGTCTCGCCAAGCTCTACGAGTGCAAGGTCACCGATCTGCTGACCGATTGCAAGGACTACGGGGCGAGGCCAGCCCGGTGGCCGGCCTGCGGTGCAGGATCGCGTGTCCGGCGCCGACGCGCTGGCGGACCTGGCGAGCACGCTGGACGGCAGAGCACCTGCATTCGCGCAGGCGACCGGCGAGATCTCCGGAGATATCTTCATCGACGTTGCAGGCCGCCCTCGAGACAATCAGGCAGGTCGAAGCGAGACGAGTTTGCCGGACCATCGCGCCGACTCCGACGACCCGGCCAGGCGACTGCGACGGCGGACGCTCCTGCTCGAGGCGAGCAGCGCGCTAGCGGTCGTGGCGGCTGCGCCGGTGCTCGAGGTCCCGCGCGTCACAGGAGCGGCCAGGCCATGGCGGGGCGAAGCCGATCTGGCGATCGTCAACTACACCGAGTGAAGTCGTCGCCGGGCTGAGGCGGCTCGGCGGAGCGGTCGGCCCGCGGATCACGCTGCAGCCCGCGATGGCACTGCGGTCGGCCATGGTGTCGCTGGCGAGGAACATGCCGGAGATCGTTACCGGCCATGCGCTGACCGCCTATGGCGACCTGACGCAGCTGATCGGCTGGCTGATGTTCAACCTCGGCGACCACAAGGCAGCCAGGTACTACTACGACGACGCCCGCGCGGCGGGCTACCGGGCCGGCAACAACGACCTCGTCGCTTACGCGCTTTCTGCGGCGAGTCAGCTTGCTGCGGTGCGGCAGCGGCCCAGGCTTGCCGTCGATCACGCTCAGGCAGCGCTGCAGGCCGCCAAGGCGAGCGGCAGCCCCTACGCGCTGGCCTACGCGGCCGACGTGATGGCACGTGCTTACGCCGTCGCCGGCCGGGTCGACCGTTGTCAAGGCGCACTCGATAAGGAGCGGGAAGCGCTCGCCCTGATCACCGACGACACGCCTCGGTCGCCGTGGTGGTACTTCTACGACCACTCGTTCTACTGGGGCACGGAGAGCGAATGCGCGCTCAGGCTGAACATGCCGGTGGACGCGTCTGACGCGGCGCAGCCGGTCGCTCGGCCTGGTAACTCCGTTCAATTTGCATAACAGCGCGCTCACCCTGGCGTTCCGCGCGGAGGCGCTCATCAAGCAGCGCGAGTTCGAGGAGGCCTGCGTCGCGCTCGCCGATTCGGCCAGGCTGACGACGCTGAACAGCTCGCGGCGGATCGTCACGCCGGGTTGACCAACTGCGTCGCCAGCTCAGGGTCGTTGACGACACGCCAGCAGTGCGTGATCTCGACGAGAAGCTTGACGAGTACCGTCGGGCACGGGCGGCCAGCGAGGCACCTGACCTGATGAACGCCGGCGCGGCCGAGGTCCGCTGATGCCGCCCACGGCGTTTCCTGAGGAACTCGATACAGACCGGCCGACTGTCGCCCGCCTGTACGACTACTTGCTCGGCGGCCAGCACAACTTTGCCGGTGACCGCGAATTTGCCCGCAAAGTGCTGCTGGCAGAGCCGCATGCGAAGTACGTGGTGGCCGAGAACAGGGCCTTCCTCGGCCGCGCTATCCGATACCTGCTGTGCGAGGGCATCCGGCAGTTCATTGACCTGGGCTGCGGGATACCGACGCAGGAGAACGTACACGAGATCGCTCAGAAGTTTGATCCCGAGGCCAGGGTTGTCTACGTCGACAATGATCCCGTCGCCGTAGGGCACAGCAGGCAGATCCTGCGCGATGGCGTCGGCGCTGCGGTGATCGAGGCAGATCTCAGGGATCCGACCTCCATAGTTGGTCATCCGGCCGTGGCGAGCCTGATCGACTTCAGTGAACCGGTTGGCCTGCTGATGGTCGCCGTGCTGCAGTTCGTGCCGGATTCCGACGATCCGGTGGGCGTGGTCGGCAGGTTCGCGAGCACGGTGGCGCCGGGGAGCCACGTTGTTATGTCGCACGTCACCCGCGACGCGGCACCGGAGGCTGCCGCCCGGGTCAAGGACTTGTACAAGAGCACCTCGGCCCCGCTCTACCCGAGGACACGCGCGGAGATCATGCAGTTTTTCGCCGGTCTCGACCTGGTCGAGCCCGGCCTGGTCTACCTGCCGTCGTGGCGGAGCGATGAGCCGGCCCAGAACCCCGAGCTGGCCTGGCTCTATGCCGGCGTCGGCCGCAAGTCCTAGATCCGCCTGATCCCGAAGCCCGACGATGGCGACGACCGCACCGGCGATGATCCCGGTGACGCTGCCCGCCACTCCGACCTTGCATAGCGCGCCCGTGCACACCTGCGCCAGCGGAGGGCCAAACGAGCTGACGACCTGATTGAGCAACCCGCCCGCGAACAGATGGAAGCCAATCGCTACCACTATCGCGCCGATCAGGCCGCGAATCAGCATCACGGGCAGCGAGCGCTGGCTGCGCCGGTATCGTCGGCCGCTGAGGCCGCCCAAGCCGCCCGCCATTCCCGGTCCTGGGAAACCGGGAACCGGCGGGCCCTGGAACCCGCCCATCGACGGTCCAGGAACGCCGCCCATCGGAGATCCAGAGAAGCCGCCCATCGGAGATCCGGAGAACCCGCCCATCGGAGATCCAGTGAAGCCGCCCACGGTCCACCTAGCTCCGCCCATCGCTGGCCCCTGCGTGCCGGGCATCTGGAGCCCCTGGCCAGGCATCTGGAAGGCGCCGAACCCCGGGCCGCCGATTCCCAGCGCTCTTAGCCGGACCGTCCGCACAATTCGCATCGCGGTGCCCAGCATGAGAAGCACGAAAACGGCGGCCGCGGCGGCCAGCAGGTACATGCTCCATGGCAGCAGGCCCTTGGCACCCGTGAACTTCGCCCCGCCGAGTTCCGCCTGGACAAAGCTGGTGCCAGTCAGCTTGGTGCCGGTTAGGTCGGCGCCAATGAGGTTGGCCTGCCCGAGGTCGGCATGGGACAGGTCGGCGCCGTGGAACTGCGCGCGAGGGGCCTGCGCCTGACCCATTTTCGCGAAGCGCAAGTTTGCGGCGGTAAACGTCGTGTCCCGCGCCGTGACCTGGATCATCGTCGCGCCGGACAGGTTCGCGCCCGACAGATCTGCGTGGCTAAGCGTTGCCTGGGTCAGATCGGCGTCTTGCAGATTGGCCGTCTGCATGTTGGCGCCGGTGAAGTCGATTTGCACGAGGCTCAGGCCGCTGAGGTCGGCTCCGCGGAGATTCGCGCACGTCAGGTCGTGGCCGTACTTGGCCAGCTTCGCTGCGGTGAGATGACGCCCGGCCAGGTGCGGTCCTGACCCGGGGCGGCAACTCTGATCAGACGTCGCAGCCGAGACCGAGGCCGCCGCGATTCCTGCCGCCATTGCCGCTGCGATTCCCAGGCCAATCGCGCCGATGAGTCCAGCCGCGCCGAATGACCTGGCCACCCGATCCGAGACCATCGGGCATGCCGGATCCGGCCAGATGCTTCGCCGAAACTCCAGCCCATGGGGCCCCCCTTTTGTGCTGTGGACAGCCAGTATCGTGACAAGTTTGGCCCAGCACAAGAAGACGTGCGACACGTGGAAGAAGGCGGCAGAAGGTGCGCGGCGTCGGCCGGCCAGGGTTTCCGGCCGCCGGTAGCATGACCCGGTGGCCGGCCGATCGGATCGACGGAGCAAGGGTGGCAAGGGCGGTCCGCGCGAGCCATCGCCACCTGATCTTCCCGCAGAGCTCTCGATTGCATCGTTGCCCGAGCACGATCTGGACGACGGCGGCATCTACGAGCTGCTTGCCTTCGCCGACCTGGACATCTCTGGACGCGAGGCCGCGGGCGCCGAGATCGAGGCGTGCAGGTTCAGCAACGTCAACCTGAGCCAGGCGAAGCTGCGACGCGGCCTGATCAGGGATGTGGCCTTCGAACGCTGCGATCTCGCCAATCTGCGTGCCCTTGACTCCTCGTTCACCAGGGTCGAGGTGTCGTCGTGCCGCATGACCGGGCTGTCCTTGATCGACGACGACCTTCGCGATGTGGCGTTCGCGGGCTGCCGGGTCGACCTGTCCTCGTTCCGCGCCAGCAAGCTCGACGACGTCGTGTTCACCGACTGCCGGATGGAGCAGGCCGACTTCACCGAGGCCGACCTGCGCGGCGCGCGGTTTACCGGCTGCGACCTGACCGGCGCCCAGTTCACCGGCGCGCAGATGGCAGGGGCGCAGGCTGACCCGCTGCGAGCTCGCGGACATCGGCGGCGTGACCAGCATGCGCGGCTCGATCGTCACGAGCGGCGACGCGGTCTCCCTGGCCTTCATCCTGGCCCGCGCCCTCGGCATCACGATCGAGGACGACTGAGCGCGGCGATTAGATGCGCTCGATGATGGTGGCGGTGGCCATGGCGCCGCCGGCGCACATCGAGACCAGCGCGATGCTCGCGTCGCGCCGCTCGAGCTCGTGCAGCGCGGTGGTCAGCAGCCGGGAACCGGTGCTTCCGACGGGATGGCCCAGCGCTATCGCGCCGCCATTGACGTTGACGCGGTCAGGATCTGGCCCGTGCACGCTCATCCAGGAGAGCACGACCGACGCGAAGGCCTCGTTGACCTCGAAGATGTCGATGTCCGCGATGGACATCCCGCTGCGCCGCAGCACCCGCTCGGTCGCGGCGATCGGGCCGTCGAGGTGGTAGTACGGTTCGTCCCCGATCAGGCATTGCGCCACGATCCTCGCCCGCGGCCGCAGCCCGAGTTCGCTGGCCCGGCGCTCGTCGGCGAGCAGCACGGCGGCGGCGCCGTCGGAGATCTGGGAGGAGGTGCCCGCCGTGTGCAGGCCGCCTTCGAGCACCGGCTTGAGCCCGGCCAGTCCTTCGGCCGTGGTCTCGCGCAGCCCCTGGTCCCGGTCGACGGTCGCGGTCTCGCCGGTCGGCTGGCGGTCGGCGCCGAGGACCGGCGCCTTGACAGCGACGACCTCGCGGTCGAAGTGACCCGCCGCCCAGGCGCGCGGCCGCGTTGCGCTGCGACCGCAGCCCGAAGGCGTCCAGGTCGGCCCTGGTCAGGCCGCGCCGCTTGGCGATCCGCTCGGCCGCCTCGAACTGGTTCGGCATGTCGATGGTCCAGCCGGCGGGCCGCGGCGTACCGCCCCCGGCCATCGCGGAGGTCCCCAGCGGCACCCGGCTCATCGCCTCGACGCCGCAGGCCAGGCCGACGTCGATGGCGTCGGCCGCGATCAGCCCGGCGATGACGTGCACGGCCTGCTGGGCAGAGCCGCACTGGGCGTCCAGCGTCAGGCACCCGGTCTGCTGCGGCAGCCCCGCGTGCAGCCAGGCGGTGCGGGTGACGTTGTTGGACTGCTCACCCGCCTGCGTCACGCAGCCGCCGGCGAGCTGCTCGATCACGGCGGGATCGATGCCAGAACGCTCGACGATGCCGCGCTGGGCGGCGCCGAGTATCTCGGCGGCGTGCATGCCGGAGAGGCTGCCGTTGCGCTTGCCGATCGGGGTGCGGACCGCTTCGACGATCACCGCTGTGCCCATGGCTGCCGCCTCCCTGCCCTCGGCCACATACTAGAACGTGTTCTCAATTGTCGCCGGCCAGGAGGTTCACCGGCACGGCCGGACGTGGTTCAATCCCACTAGAACGCGTTGCAGTGTTGTGATCGGCGGCCGCTAGGCGGGAGGAACCATGGGCGACCCGCAGCTACCACCAGGATTCGACTTCACCGACCCCGAGCTCTATGTGCAGCGCGTTCCTGCCGAGGAGTTCGCGCTGCTCCGCCGCACCGCGCCGGTGTGGTGGAATGCGCAGCCGCGCGGGAGCCGGCGGCTTCGACGACGAGGGCTACTGGGTGGTGACCAGGCACGCCGACATCGTAGAGATCTCCAGGAACAGTGACCTGTTCGGGAGCTGGGAGAACACCGCCATCATCAGGCTTGGCGAGGTGCAGACCGAGGAAAGCCTGTCGATGCAGCGGCTCATCATGCTCAACATCGACCCGCCGCAGCACACCAAGCTGCGCAGCATCATCTCGCGCGGCTTCACGCCGCGCGCGATCAGCAACCTGCGCGGCGTGCTCACCGAGCGGGCCGCGCGGATCGTTGCGACCGCGATGGCCGGCGGCACCGGTGACTTCGTCGCCGACGTTGCCTGTGAGCTGCCGCTGCAGGCCATCGCCGAGCTCATCGGCGTGCCTCAGGAGGACAGGAAGAAGATCTTCGACTGGTCCAACACCATGATCGGTTACGACGACCCCGACTTCGCTGAGGACGGGCAGGCGGCCGCTGCCGAACTGGTCGGCTACGCGATGCTGATGGCCGAGGACCGCAGGCAGTGCCCGCGCGACGACATCGTGACCAAGCTGGTCAACGCCCAGATCGACGGCGGCGAGCTGTCATCGGACGAGTTCGGCTTCTTCGTGATCCTGCTCTCTGTGGCGGGCAACGAGACCACGCGCAACGCCATTTCGCACGGCATGCTCGCGTTCTTCGATCATCCCGAGCAGTGGGAGCTGTACTGCGCCGAGCGTCCGGCGACCGCGCCGGACGAGATCGTCAGGTGGGCGACGCCGGTGACAGCGTTCCAGCGCACCGCGAAGGCCGACACCACGGTCGGCGGCCAGGAGATCAAGAAGGGCGAGCGGGTCGGGCTGTTCTACCGGTCGGCGAACTTCGACGAGGACGTCTTCGACGAGCCAGGGCGGTTCGACATCATGCGCAGCCCGAATCCGCACCTCGGCTTCGGCGGCACCGGCGCGCACTACTGCGTCGGCGCGAACCTGGCCAGGCTCGAGATCGACCTGATCTTCAACGCCATCGCCGACGCGATGCCGAGCATCCGCCAGGCAGGCGACGCCGAGCGGCTGCGCTCCGGCTGGCTGAACGGCATCAAGCGCCTCCCGGTCAGCTACAGCTAGCTCCGATCGCGCCGCGGTCGGTCAAAGTAGGCATGTGAGCGAAACCGACTACAACATTCACTACCAGCCGCTGTTCTCGGCGTTGCAGCTGATGGACGTCCAGAAGCTCATCGAGGAGGTGACCGACCCCTGGTACAACCAGACGCTGATCCAGGTCGGTGACGTGCGTCGTCCGGCTCGGCGTCATGCAAGGCGAGTTTCACTGGCACAAGCACGACGACCAGGACGAGTTCTTCTTCCTGCTCGACGGGGTGTTCAGGATCGAGCTCGAGAACGCCGACCCTGTGGAGCTACGCCCGCGGCAGGCCTTCACAGTTCCCGCCGGGATGTTGCACCGGCCCGTCGTCCCGGTCCGCAGCGCGGTGCTGATGCTGGAGAAGGCCGGCGTGGTAGCGACCGGCGACTGATCTCAGTCCGGGGTGTCGGCGACGACCCACATCGAGAAGTACTGGGAGCCGCCGCCGTAGGCGTGCCCGAGCGCGGTCTTCGCGCCAGCCACCTGGTGCTCGCCCGCCTTGCCCATCACCTGCATCGCGGATTCGGCGAACCGCAGCAGCCCGGATGCGCCGATCGGGTTGGAGCTGAGCACGCCGCCTGACGGGTTCACCGGCAGCGATCCGGTGATCTCGGTATCGCCGGCCTCGGTGATTCGCCAGCCCTGCCCTGGCTCGGCGAAGCCGAGATTCTCGAGCCACATCGGCTCGAACCACGAGAACGGCACGTAGATCTCGGCCGCGTCGATCTCGTCGCGCGGGCGTGTGATCCCGGCGGCCTGCCAGAGCGCTGCTGCCGCGTCGGCCCCGGCACGCGGGTTCACATGGTCCTTCCCCGAGAACATGGTCGGCTCAGTCCGCATCGACGTCGCCCTGATCCAGGCCACCGGCTGATCCGACGCCTCGGCCGCGGCCTGGTCGCCGAGGACGACGGCGCAGGCACCGTCCGAGGACGGGCAGGTCTCGTCGTAACGGACCGGATCCCACAGCATCATCGAGGCCAGCACCTTCTCGGTGGTCATGTCGGCCTGCTGCAGGTGCGCGAACGGGTTGCGGGCGCCGTTTCGCCGGTCCTTGGCGGCCACCATCGCCCCGATGTGCTCGGGCGCTCCCGACCGCCTGATGTAGGACCTGATGTGCGGCGCGAAGTAGCCGCCTGCCCCGGCAAGCACCGGCATCGCGAACGGCGGCGTGATCGACAGGGCCCACATCGCGTTGGACTCTGACTGCTTCTCGAACGCGACCGCCAGCACCCTGCGGTGCACGCCGGACTGGATCAGGCTGGCGGCGACGATGCCCGTCGCGCCGCCGACCGAGCCGGCGGTGTGCACCCGCAGCAGCGGCTTGCCGACCGCGCCGAGCGCGTCGGCCAGGTACAACTCCGGCATCATGACGCCCTCGAACAGGTCAGGCGCCTTACCCACGACGACCGCGTCGATCTGGTCGGCCGTCAGGTGCGCGTCGGCGAGCGCCCGGTCGACCGCCTCGCGGCACAGCCCGGCCATCGACACGTCGGCCCGCTTGCTGCGGTGATGGGTCTGTCCGGTTCCCAGAACTGCCGCTCGTTGCTTCACCAGGCTCTCCCGCTCATCGGGCCTCCATGACGCAGACCAGGTTCTGCTGCAAGGCCGGGCCGCTGGTCGCGTGCCCGAGCGCGACGTCCGCGCGACCCGCGATCACCTCCGTCGCGGCCAGGCCGATCCTGGCGAGGCCGGCGGCGAACATCGGGTTCGCGGCCAGCGCTCCGCCCGACGGATTGACGTTCACGTCCTCGGCGAGGTCCAGCGCACGCCGCAGGATGATCTCCTGGTGCGTGAACGGTGCGTGCAGCTCGGCGACCTGGGCCCGGCTGGCTCCAGCTGCCTTACCGGAGGCGGCCGCCGACGGCGAGGCCGTGAGGTCGCGTGCGCCAAGCGACGCCGAGTCGATCCGGTGCTCGAACCCGGTGATCCAGGCAGGCCGCTCGCACAGCTCGCGCGCCCGATCGCCTGCGGCCAGGATCACCACGGCGGCCCCGTCGGTGACCGGCGCGCAGTCGTGCGCGCGCAGCGGGTCGGCGATGTAGGGGCTGGCGAGCAGGTCGTCTGGCGGCATCGTGCCGGACACCAGCGCCAGAGAATTTGTTATCGCTGAAGCACGGGACCTGGCGGCGACGGCGGCCATGTCGCGTTCTGACCACAGCCCGGCCTCGATGCCCAGCCTGGCCTGCAGTGCCGCGATCGCGACCGAGTCCGGCCAGAGCGGCGCGACCAGGTAAGGGTCGAGCTGGAGGGCGAGCACGCGGCGCAGGGTGCCCGCCGAGGACTTGCCGAAGCCGTAGGCCAGCGCGATCTCGGCCTCACCGGTCAGGATCTTCAGCCACGCCTCGTACAGCGCCCAGGCGCCGTCCATCTCGACGTGCGACTCCATGACCGGCGGGAACGCGCCGATCGCGTCGACCGCGGAGACGAACGAGAATGCGCGGCCCGCGAGGTAGTCCGACGACCCGGAGCACCAGAAGCCGATGTCGCCCTTTGTCAGTCCCGTGGACCGCAAGACCTCATGGAAGATCGGCACCAGCATCTCGACGCCGTTCGTGGTGGCGGGGGAGTGCCGCTCGTTCGGCGCCTGAGCGAAGCCGACTACCGCGACATCTGTCATCTGCTGGGTCCCGTCGTCCAGGCGGCGTTCACAGGTGGTGGGCGTAGGAGTCGTACGGAGCGTCGGGCTCGCCGGTCGGCTCGAAGTGGTCGATATTGTGCCCGATGTCCCATTCCTCGCGCGGCTTCCAGACGGCCCTGACCCGCATTCCCATCCGGACCTCGTCCGGCGGGCAGCCGAGGATCAGGTGCTGGAACGCGATGTCCGCGCCGTCGATCAGCACCGACGCAGCGACGTACGGGCTGGGGTACTTCTGGCCATGGAACGGCACGTTCACCACGCAGAACGTTGTCACGATGCCGGTGTCGGGCAGCTGTACCTCGTCCCTGGTGGGAACGCCGTCGACCGGGCAGGCGCCGCGCGGCGGCACGTAGACCTTGCCGCACACCGGGCAACGCTGCCCGATCAGCCGGCCTTCGGCCAAGGCGAGCAGGTAGCTGGACTCGCCCGGGGAGACCGTGTGGTCGTAGCTCAGCCGGACAGGCGAAGTGATCATGCCGATCGGCGCTGGCTCGTTCGTGCCGCCCGCGGCTGGCGCCGCAGTGTCCGTGTCGGCCGCGGCTGGCGCCCGAGCGTCCGTGCCGGCCGCGGCCTGGCGGCTGGGGCCGCGGCTCGGCGGCGTCCTCCGGCTCGAAGCACGCGATGTCGGTGATCCCGTTGCCGCCGCTCGCGGCCCAGCGCGGCCTGACCCGCATGCCGGTCCGCATCCGGTCGGCCGACCCAGCGTCAACCGCGTGCAGCATCGTGGTGTCTGCGCCGTCCAGCCTGATCAGCGCCCAGCCGAACGGGTGCGCCAGCGGCTGACCGTCCAGCGGCCGGTCGGTCCAGGTCCAGCTCACGACGCTGCCTCCCGGCCCGACCTCGACGAAGTCGGCGGGCGGGGCGCCGGTGACCGGGTCGTACTCGAACGGCGGCGCGTGCACCCGCCCGTCCCACGCCTCGGGCACCGAGTATCCGCCGTTCGGCGAGCGCCGTGACGAACGCGCTCAGCGTCGGCCCGAGCGACCTGGTGTAGTCGAACGAGATCTCCAGCGGTGCATGCAGTGGCTGGTTCACGGATCGAAGTGAAACATGTTCCTGGTGTGCCCGGCAAGACCAATCTAGAACACGTTCTAGTCATCGAGACGGGCCACGGCGCGCCGCCGGACCTCCGCCCTGTGCCGCGTCGAGTGAACCTGGGTCGCGCGCGATAGCAGGTAGCGAATACGTCGCCGGGGCGTGGCGTCCTCGCCGATACTGACGGGATGCAGCGGATCTCCGTGGTCGGCAACAGCGGCTCGGGGAAGACGACGGTCGCTAAGGCGATCGCCGACGTGCTTGGAGTCCCGCACCTCGAGCTGGACGGCGTCTTCCATCAGCCGGACTGGAGGCCGCTGGACACCGAGGAGTTCCGGCGCATCGTGTCCGAGTTCACGGCCGCCGAGAGCTGGGTGGTGGACGGCAACTATTCAGGCGTCCGGGACATTGTCTGGGGCCGAGCCGACACGGTTGTCTGGGTCGACCCGCCGCGGCACCGGGTCATGCGCCAGCTCCTTGCCAGGACGATGCGCCGGATGGCCACACGCAGCCGATCTGTGGAACGGAAATCGGGAGCGATGGATCTACCTGTTCAGACCCGGAGGAGTCGATACTCCTCTACGCCTGGACGAGCCACCGCAAGCTCCGGGCCAGGTTTCAGACCGCGCAGGCTGACCCGGAGAACGCGCACTTGTCGTTTCGTGCGCCTCCGCACGCCCGCCGAGACCGCCGCGCTGGTGCGCGACCTGGCTGGGCCGGACGCATCAGCGACCAGGACGCCGCCCGAGCGCCGTCAGGCCTGAAAAATAGCTTGATCCCGGCGCCGCAGATCTGCTGCACTACTTGCGGCGCAGTCATCGACCCAAGGAGCAGTGCATGCGAGCAGCGTTCATGTCCATCGCTCGTACCTTTGTAAAGGACATGACGCTTCGTGCGAACGCTGAACTTGGGAATTCTGGCTCATGTAGACGCCGGTAAGACCACCCTGACCGAGCGGCTTCTCTTCGCCGCCGGTGTCATCGACCAGATCGGCAGCGTCGATGACGGCAACACCCAGACCGACACTCTCGCGCTCGAGCGGCAGCGCGGCATCACGATCAAGTCCGCGGTCGTGTCGTTCGTCCTCGGCGATGTCACGGTCAACTTGATCGACACGCCCGGCCACCCGGATTTCATCGCCGAGGTGGAGCGGGTTCTTGGCGTGCTTGATGGTGCCGTGCTGGTCGTGTCGGCCGTCGAGGGGGTTCAGGCGCAGACGCGCGTGCTGATGCGGACGCTGCAGCGGCTCGGGAATACCCACGCTCATTTTCATTAACAAAATCGACCGCGCTGGTGCCGACGTCGGGCGGGTGCTACGCGGGATGACTGACCGGCTGACGCCGGCCGTCATCGCGATGGGGTCGGCCAGCGGCGAGGGCACCCGCGGCCGCCAGCGTCACGCTCCTACGGGCCAGGCGACGCGGCCTTCACCGCTCGCCTATGCTGACCTGCTTGCCGAGCGCGACGAGGCACTGCTCGCCGACTACGTCGACGACGAGTCCAGGCTGACCTATGACCGGCTGACTGCGGCGCTCGCGGAGCAGTCCAGGACGTGGCCTGGTGCACCCGGTGTTCGCGGGCTCCGCGATGACCGGCGCCGGCGTTGGTCAGCTGACCGCGGGCATCACGAGCCTGCTGCCGGCGACGGACAGGAAGGCGGAGGCCGACGGCCCGGTTTCCGCCTCGGTCTTCAAGGTCGAACGCGGCCCGGCCGGGGAGAAGGTCGCCTACACCCGCATGTTTACGGGAACGCTGCGGCCCAGGGATCGGGTTCCGGTCAACGCCGAGGGCGCTGGGAAGATCACTGCGATCAGCGTGTTCCAGCACGGCGGCGCCAGCGACGTTCCCGAGGTTGCCGCTGGTCAGATCGCGAAGGTCTGGGGTCTTCCCGGCATCCAGATCGGGGACACGCTCGGTCGAGCCGCCGCCCGGCAAGGCGCAGCACCACTTCGCGCCGCCGTCGCTTGAGACCGTGGTGGTCCCGGCGCGCGCCTCAGACAAGGGCCTGCTGCACTCCGCGCTCACCCAGCTGGCCGAACAGGATCCGCTGATCAACCTGCGCCAGGACGACGTCAGGTCCGAGCTGCTCGTGTCGCTCTATGGCGAGGTGCAGAAAGAGGTCATCCAGGCCACCCTCGCCGAGGAGTTCGGTCTGGCCGTGGAGTTCCGCGAGACCACGACGATCTGCATCGAGCGGCCGGTCGGATCGGGGGCGGCGGTCGAGTTCATTGGCCAGGCGCCAATCCGTTCCTGGCCAGGGGTCGGCCTGCGCGATCGATCCCGCTGCCGATCGGCTCGGGCGTCGAGTTCGGCCTGGAGATCGAGCTCGGGGCGCTACCGTTCTCGTTCCTGAAGGCGTCAAGGAGACCGTCTCGGAGACGCTTGGCCAGGGCATCTACGGCTGGCAGGTCACCGACCTGACGGTCACGATGACCCATTCCGGCTACTATCCGCGGCAGAGCCATGCCCACGGCCATTCGACAAGTCGATGTCGAGCTACGGCAGGCGACTTCAGGAACCTGACGCCGCTGGTGCTGATGGATGCGCTGAGCCAGGCAGGCACCAGGGTGCTACGAGCCGATGCACCGGTTCCTGCTCGAGACTCCCGGCCGACACGCTCAGGCGCTGGCGCTGCCCGCGCTCGCCAGGCTGCTCGCCATCCCGCTTGAACCAGCGACACTCAAGGGCGCCGCTCAGCGTCGTCGATCGACGGTCACGTGCCGGCTGCGGCCGTGCATCGGCTCCAGCAGCAACTGCCGGGCTTGACGCGCGGCGAGGGCACGCTGGAGAGCGCGTTCGACCACTACCAGCTCGTCCGCGGCGAGATACCGGTGCGCCCGCGATCGGACCACAACCCGCTCAACCGGAAGGAGTACCTGCTGCACGTCGCCCGCGGAGTCGCCGGCTTCTGACTCCCGGAGGCCCGGCCGGCCGGTACCTGGTCAGGAAGAACCCGCGTACCGGCAATCGCAGGCCGAGATTGTGCTCGAACGCAGGTGATGTCGCAGCACTGTCCCACCGGATCACGACCGAGTCGTCCGGCCCGACGTTCGGGTCATACACATGCAGGGTCACCAACGAGCCCGCGGTCTCATAGCCGTAGGCAAGCACCTGGTGGTTGCCGCCAAGCAGCAGCGGGTTCGCCGACGCTACGGTCACCACGCCAAGGGCCGCAGGCACCCGGCGTCCAGCATCGCCTTGACGGCCGGCCAGTGCCGCGCGGTCGTGCGCCGGGCCACGCCCGCCCGTCGGGCACCGGTCCGGCGCCGGACCCTCGCAGGACGGTCGTCGATCGGGGAGCAGCATCCACCGGTAAGTACCGCGCCACACCAGCGGGTACTCGCCACGAGTCGACCAGCCGCCGGACGATGAACCGGAACAGCGGCGTTCCCGCTAGTGGCTGTTCGGCCGGCGGGGCGACTCCGGCATGCCAGTAGTCGAGCGCCGCGAACACCATCCCGCCGCACAGGCCGCGCCCCGCGTTGCCGATCCCCAGCACGCCGATCCCGAGCGGAATCGACACCGCTGGACCGGCCGGCCAGGAGTTACCGAAGGCGAAGCCATGCTTCGAAGGCAGGAATGCCGTCGTGCTGTGGTCAGGCACGCTGTCAGTATGGCCCGGCGTTCGGGCTGGCCGACCGACCAACGCTCGACCGGGGCGGATTTAGATAGCATCCCTACGGAAATCACCGGCGCTTGCTGGTCGGGTGGATGCGGCGTATATGAAAGGTCCATTCATTGCGGTACCAGGTGATGACTGTGCCATCCATACACGTGGCCCCGGGCGGACCGGCTTCGCTGGTCGCGAACTCGGGTCTTCGGCACTGGATTGGCGTCGATGTCGCCAGGCAGAGTGGTGTCGTGACTATGCAGGTGTCAGATGTAGCCGGGTTGGTGACGCGGTACGCGCGGCGGCCGCTTGGAGACGGCCCGTTCTGGTCGGTGCGCGAGGAGATGTCGCCGGACGGCCCCGGTGAGCGCTGCCGCGCGGCGCCGCCCGCGTGGGAGGCGCGCAGCATGCACGATCTTGCCGCCCCGCGGACGGGATTCGCCGCTGCTGCCGGAGCGCTGGGCATGGGGGATCCCTGGACGGCCACGCAGGTAGAGCCAGGTAGGGCTGTCTACTGGCCGGATCGGTGGAACGGCTTGCCTGTGTTCTCGGCCTGGGTCGCTAAGCCCGGTGAGGCCGAATGACGCTGCAGGCGAGCGATTACAACTCCTTCGCGGACGAGCTGGCGAGATTCACAGCTGTCCGCGAGGAACGCGGCCTCGCCGGTGACGGACTCCTGCGGGAGATGCTCGACCTGCTGGGCGACGTCGCCGGCCTCAAGGTGCTCGACGCGGCCTGCGGCGACGGCTACCTGGCGCGGGTTCTCGCCGCCCGTAGCGCATCGGTGACGGGCGTCGACATCGGAGCGCGGCTGATCGATCGAGCCAGGCAGCGCGACCCGGACGGTGCGATCGACTATCGGGTCGCCGACCTGAGCATGGCGATGCCGTGCCAGCCAGAAACCTTCGACGTGGTGGCCAGCTTCCTCGCGCTCAATGACGTGATCGAGTACCGCGGATTCATCGCGACGATCGCCGGTCTGCTGCGGCCCGGCGGCCGCATGGTGGTCGCGTTCAACAGCCCGTACGGAACCGTCATCAGAGGCAATGTCCCCGACTACTTCGACTCTGCCGCTACCAGCCCGTATCAGGGCCTGTGGTCGGTGGGCATCAAGACCTATTTGCAGCACAGGACGCTGGAGGACTACCTCGACGCATTCATCGCCGCGGGCCTGCGGCTCACGAAGCTGGCGGACTCGCGCGACCACTGTTTCCAGCCCCAGCCAGAATCGATCCTGCCTGAAGGCTTCCGGTTCCCGAGGTTCCTGCTCCTGGCGTTCACCAAGCCGTGACGGAGGTGGACTACCAGGTCGGCCGCATTGGCGTACTGCGGCGACGAGGGCTGTTTGGCCTACTGACCGGTAAAGACCGGCGTCCGCTTCTCGGCGAAGGCGCGCGGACCCTCCTTCGCATCAGCGGACATGAAGACCTCCATGCCGATACGGGACTCGACCGCGAACGCCTCGTTCTCGGCCATGCCCTCGGTCTCCCTGATCGTGCGGAGGATGGCCTGCACCGCGAGCGGGCCGTTGGCGGCGATCTGATCGGCCACCTCAAGCGCCCTGGCCAGCGCCTGGCCGTCCGGCACGACCTGACCGATCAGCCCGATCCGCAGCGCCTCCTCTGCGGTGATGTGCCGGCCGGTCAGCAGCAGGTCGGCCGCGATCGTGTACGGGATCTGCCGCACCAGCCTCACCGCAGATCCGCCGAGCGGGAACAGTCCCCAGCGTGCCTCGGATACTCCGAACCGCGCGCTCTGGCCCGCGATCCTGATGTCGGTCGCCTGCAGGATCTCCGTGCCGCCGGCAACCGCGGCACCCTCCACCGCGGCGATCAACGGCTTGGCCAGGCGCCTGCCCTTGAGCAGCGCGTCGATGACCGACAGGTCCATGCCGCCTTGGCGGAACGAATCTCCGGGGGGAGCTGCCGTCATCGTCTTGAGATCGGCTCCCGCGCAGAACGCACCCCCCGCGCCGGTCAGCACCGCGACCCTGATGTCCGGGTCGGCATCGACCTCGTCCCACGCCTGCCGCATCAAGCGCCATCATCGGGCCGCTCAGCGCGTTGCGAGCCTGCGGGCGGTTCATCGTGACGATGAGCACGTGCCCGCGCCGCTCGATCAGCGCGTGCGGCGACTCCGGCTGTTCCGGGGGGACGACCCCCCGGGACCCCTCCGCTGGTTGGCTCGTTGGTCGCGGACATCGCTCGCGCATCTCCCCGTCGGCTGAATCTTGCCTCCAGACTGTAACAGGTTCTAGTTTCGTCCCATGGCACTGAACATCGCCGATCTGTTCGAGCACGCCGCCGACGTAGTTCCTGACCGGATGGCGGTGGCCTGCGGAGATCGGCACGTGACGTACCGCGAGCTGGACGAGCGCACCAATCGGCTTGCACATCATCTGGCCAGCATCGGCGTCGGCCGCGACGACCACGTCGGCCTGTACGCCCGCAACTCGATCGAGGCGGTCGAGATGCTGGTCGCGACGTACAAGCTGCGCGCGAGGGCCGTGAACATCAACTACCGGTACGTCGAGGCCGAACTGCGCTACATGGTCGCCGACGCGGACCTGGTCGCGCTGGTCTACGACCAGCAGTACGCCCCGCTGGTCGCCGCCGTACGAGCCGGACGCGCACAAGCTGCGCGGAGCCGTCGTCATCGACGACGGCTCCGCCCCGGAAGGCGACATCCCCGGCGTCGCGTACGACTCCGCCCTGGATGGCCAGTCACCAGCCCGCGACTTCGGCGAGCGCAGCGGCGACGACATCTACATGCTCTACACGGGCGGTACGACCGGCTATCCCAAGGGCGTGCTCTGGCGGCAGGAAGATGTCTGGCGCACCCTTGGCGGCGGCATCGACTTCCTCACGGGCGAGCCGCTGGCAGGCGAATGGGTGCAGTCGCAGAAGGCCGCGGCGGGCGGGCTGGTCAAGCTCTGCACGGCACCGCTGATCCACGGCAACGCGCAGTGGGCGATGCTCATGGGCCTGTTCGCCGGCGAGACGATCGTGCTTGCGCCCAAGTTCGACCCGAAGGACGATCTGGACCTCGGTGCAGCAGTACAAGGTCAACGTCCTCGTCATCATCGGCGACGCGATGGCCAGGCCGCTGATCGAGGAATACGCGGCGGGCAACTACGACGCATCGTCGCTGCTGGCGCTCTCCTCGAGCGCCGCCCTGTTCTCGCCGGCGGTACGGGAGGCGTGCCTGGCTGCGCTGCCGAACGTGGTGATCACCGATGCGATCGGCTCGTCGGAGACCGGGTTCACGGGGATCAGCTTCGTCAGCGCTGGCGCGAAGACCAGCGGCGGGCCGAGGGTCACCCCGGGCCCGAGCACGATCGTGATCGACGACGACGGCCGCAGGGTTGGTCCTGGCGAGATCGGCAGGATCGCGCGGGGCGGGCATGTGCCGCTCGGCTACTACAAGGACCCGGTCAAGACCGCGGCTATGTTCGTAGAGGTTGACGGAGAGCGGTACGTCGTGCCTGGTGACTTCGCCAGGGTCGAGGAAGACGGCACGGTCACATTGCTTGGCCGCGGCAACGTCTGCGTGAACACCGGCGGTGAGAAGGTCTTCCCTGAGGAGGTCGAGGGCGCGATCAAGGAGCACCCTGATGTCTTCGACACGCTGGTGATCGGCATTCCTGACGAGCGCCTTGGCCAGCGGGTCGCCGCGATCGTGCAGCCGAGGGAGGGCGTCAGCCTCGACGTGGCCGACCTTGAAGCGGTCGTGCGCCAGCACGTCGCGGGGTACAAGGTGCCGCGCACGGTATGGCTGACCGATCACATCGGCCGGACGCCGAGCGGCAAGGCCGACTACACCTGGGCCAGGCGGTTTGCCGACGAGAGGCTCGCTGCAACCACTGCCGCTCCGGCGGCCACCCCTGCGGGCGGGAGCTGAGCCGTGGCGCTGCGGACGTCGCTCTGCGACCGGTTCGGCATCGAGCATCCGATCGCCGGATTCACCCCATCGGAGCAGGTCGCCGCCGCGATCAGCAGGGCAGGCGGTCTCGGCGTGCTCGGCGCCGTTCGCTACAACGACGCCGACGAGCTCGAAGCGGCGCTGACCTGGATGGACGCCAACACCGACGGCCGCCCGTATGGCGTCGACGTCGTGATGCCCGCCAAGATCCCGGCCGAGGGCACGCAGATCGACCTCGACCAGCTGATCCCGGCCAGCCACCGGGAATTTGTCGACCAGACGCTGCGGCGACTCGGAGTGCCGCCGCTGGCCGCCGACGAAGACAAGCGGGACGGGGTGCTCGGCTGGCTGCACTCGGTGGCGCGCGCCCACGTCGAGGTGGCTCTCGAGCATCCGGTCGCGCTCATCGCCAACGCGCTCGGATCACCTCCGGACGACGTGATCGAGGCCGCGCACGACCGCGGCATCGCGGTCGCCGCGCTGGCGGGCAAGGCCGAGCACGCGGCCAGACATGTGTCGCGCGGCGTCGACATCGTGGTCGCGCAGGGCTACGAAGCGGGCGGGCACACCGGCGAGATCGCCAGCATGGTCCTGGTTCCCGAGGTGGTCGACGCGGTCGGGCCAGGCGTGCCGGTCCTCGCCGCCGGCGGCATCGGCTCAGGTCAGGCAGATCGTGGCCGCGCTCGCCCTCGGCGCGACAGGCGTCTGGATGGGCTCGTACTGGCTGACCACGCAGGAGTACACGCTCGGATCAGGCGCTGCCGGACTGCGCGACGCGCTGCTCGCGGCGACATCGTCGGACACCGTGCGGTCGCGGATCTACAGCGGCAAGCCGGCCAGGCTGCTCAAGAACGAGTGGACCAAGGCGTGGGATGAGCCAGGCGCGCCCGAGCCGCTGCCGATGCCGCTGCAGAACCTCCTGGTCAGCGAGGCACACCAGCGGCTCATGGAGTCCGGCAACCCGGCCGTCGTGCCGATGCCGGTCGGCCAGATCGTCGGCAGGATGAACACCGTCCGGCCGGTCGCCGAGGTGATGGCCGACCTGCTCGCCGAGGCCGACGAGGCCCTGACCAGGCTAGGCAAGCTCGGCTGACCTGGCTCGCTCAGAGCTATCCCTGTCGAGTTCCGACAAGCGGCTACCCAGGCAGCCGTCTGGCTACCTAGCCTCACTTGATGCGCGACGGACCCTCGGGTGTCGTCTTGTCTTCGCTTGGAGGTTCAGGCTCATCAATTTGGTTCCAGAGCCGGTATTCAGGCGGGTCGGGGAACCGACTGTCGCAGGCATCGCAGAGGGTCAGCAACCAGCTCCGCCACTCGCGGAGGCGGCCTGGGGAGCCGCACCATTCGCACATGCTCTCCGAGCGTTCCTGGATATCGCTGGTGATCACGCCGAGGTCGTGCCATTCCTGCTCGGACCACCGGTCTTCCCCTTTGTGCCACGGGCGGGGGAACGCCTGGTAGGCGAGGATCCCTTCCTTCTGCTTGATCGCCAACAACTCGTAGTTCGGGAGGGCAGCCGATAGCCGCTCGTGGCATTCCTCGACGAGCTGGCGCCATCCTTCCCCGACCTCGGCGGTGTCCCAGTCAGGGTGCCGGGCATGTGGCCGCAGCCTGTCGATCAGGTCGCCGCTATTGGAACGATCGAGTCTCCACATGCACAGATCCTGGCATCTGTCGCCTGCTGCGGGTCATCTGCGCATACCCGCTCGTAGCTGGAGGCCTTGTGCCGTTTGATGTCACGGCTGGTCGTGCGGGCGCGATAGAAGAATCCGACAAGGGGGATTCGACACGTCGGCGTCGAACGCCAGGTTCGGGACGTTGGGGCATGACCGCCAGTCCTTCCGCTCTGCCCGGCTGAGGGGTCCAGTTGGAAGCTTGGTAGACAGCGGGGAGGACAACCCGATGATGAAGCAGCGCGAATGGTGCCGCAACTGCGGCCCTGAGATCACCTGGTCAGAGAACTACCGGGCGTAGATGCACGACGGAGCCAGGCCGTATTAACTGCCCCGACTGGACCCACGGCACACAGGTCCACACAGCAGTTGTGCTGCAGAGAAGCCATCGCACACGGGATCCGCGATACGCGGGAAGGGGAACCGTGACGGAACCTAAGATCGACCACCAGCGTATTTTCAAGATCGCGCCATGCCCCACTGTGGTGCTGTCGCCAGCCCTGATCATCCTCGATGTGAACGACGAGTACCTGGCTGCGACGGGGCGCAAGCGGGAAGACCTGCTGGGTCACAGCCCGTTCGACTTGTTCCCGGACCGGCCTGATCCGGCTGACACCGGGCCCCGCGACCTTCGCGCCTCGCTGGAGGCGGTGCTGGCCTCATGCGAGCGTCAGGTCGTGTCGCTGACCAGGTATGACGTGGAGGACCCAGGCAGGCCGGGTGTGTTCGAGGAACGGTACTGGAACGTCTTCAGCACTCCCCTGCTCGACGACAACGGACGCGTGATGATGATCGTGCTCACTGTGCATGAGGTGACCCCGATCATCTCCAAGTTCAGGGCGGATCGGGATCGGCGCGGATTACACGTCCCACGTTCACTGCTACCGCTCAGTACGCCATCGGGTCGGACTTGGTGCCAGCGTACGCATCAGCAGTGGAACTCGGTCAGCGTCTTGTCGCCGGCCGAACCCACGGCCCAGAAGCCGCCGCCGGGGACTTTCGCGACGCCGAACAGGGTGTCGCCGGTGCCTGGGCTCGGGCTCGACGCGACTGTCCAGGCCTTGCCATTCCACCGTTCGGTCAGGGTTCGGAAAGAGGACCCTAGGGTCGCGCGCCGGGCGCCGACGGCCCAGGCGTTGGTGGTACTCGCGGCAGCGACAGCCTGAAGCGCGTTATAGTCCGCGCCCGGGCTCGCGGCGGGAACGACCGACCAGCCAGAACCGGTCCAGCGCTGGGCCAAAGCCCTGGTCTGGTTGCCGGACAGGTCGCTGCCGACCGCGAGCGCGTAGCGCGCCCCCGGCACGGCGACGCCAAACAGGAAGCGATCGCCGCCACCGGGATTTGCCGTCCGGCCGCGCGTCCAGGTCTTCCCGTTCCAGCGCAGCGCCAGCGTCTGGCCGAACGACACAGAGTCGTTGCCGACGGCCCACACAGGCCGTCCGATCGGCCCGGCTACCGCAAAGAGGAAGTTGTCGCCTGCTCCGACGCTCGGGCTCGTGACGATCGACCATTTCGCGCCGTTCCAGTGTTCGGTGAGTGTCCTGCGGTGACCGGGATCGTTCCGGTATCCGACCGCCCAGATGTCGGTGCGGCTCCGGGCGGTGGCGCCTAGCAGGGCGTTCTCGCCGACTCCGCTATTCGGGCTGGGCACGACGGACCACTTCTTGCCGTCCCAGTGCTCGATCAGCGTCCGGAAGCTTGTCGTCGCCTTCTCGAAGAACCCGAACGCCCAGGCGTTCTTCGGGGTCAGGGCGACGACGGCGCCGAGCGTGTTGGTCGTGTGGAAACCGGAGGCCGGATTCGGGCTCGGCACGATCTTCCAGTGCGCGCCGTCCCAGTGCTCGATCAGCGTCTTGAACGCCCCGCCGACGTTCGAGTTGCCGACGGCCCAGACGTCCTTGGGCGAGGTCGCCGCCACCGCGCTGAGCATCGCCGCGCCGGTGCTCGGGCTCGGCTTGACCGCCCATCCGCACGTTCGCTGGCTCGCGGCGGCCGACGATCCGGCGGCCAAGGCGGTCAGCAGCAAGGTCGTCGACGCGGCCACCCCTGCGGCAGATCGCAGCATCCTCGGGGACACAAGAGCCTCCTCGCTGCGTGCCGTGGGGTTCGGTTAGTTCGTCCCCCGGCCAGCTAGTGCGGCACCGTCGTTGCAGAGCCTGCTAGCCATGCTAAGGCCGCGCAGTCCGATTTGAACTGGGCGATCACAACGACCGGGTTGCGGATGCCCGAAGTGAGCCTTGGCTGAGCTGAACTGGCTGCCATAATCCGGCAAATGGACGCTACTCGGCGAGGTTTCCTCCGCTCGGCGGGCCTTACGGGCCTCGGCGCCGGCACAGCGACCGCGGGTGCGATGCTGGCGGACGCCGCCCATGCAGCCGCCGGCACTGTGGGCCAACCTGCAGCGGCGCTTGCGTTCCACGGCGCGCACCAGGCGGGCATTGCCACGCCCGCGCAAGAGCACTTGCAGTTCGCCGCCCTGGACATGGTCAGTCATTCGGTGGCCGACCTCCGCGACCTGATGCGCACCTGGTCCAGGGCAGCGGCCCTGATGGCCTCGGGCAAAGCGATCGGCCCAGTGGAAACGGGAGCTAAGCCGGCTGGCGACACCGGCGAGGCGCTCGGGTTGCGCGCGGCGAACCTGACGATGACGTTCGGTTTCGGCCCGTCGCTCTTCATCAACGGCGATCGGTTCGGCCTGGCCTCGCATCGCCCGGCGCCACTGGTCGACCTGCCTGCCTTCAGGCATGACGCACTGCGGGGCCCGATCAGCGGCGGCGACCTCGGCGTGCAGGTTTGCGCGAATGATCCGCAGGTCGCCTTTCACGCGGTGCACGAGCTGATCAGGCTGGCGGCGCCCGTGGCGCGGCCGCGTTGGCTTCTGGCAGGGTTCGGCCGGACCGGCAACAGCCATCGCCAGTCGATGCCGCGGAACCTGATGGGGTTCTTCGACGGCACGGCCAACATCAAGGTCGAAGACACCTCGGTGCTAAACAACTCCGTATGGGCGGCCGGGCCTGCGTCGCCCGCCTGGATGCACGGTGGTTCGTACCTGGTAGCACGGCGCATCGAGATCGCGCTCGGCGCGTGGGACCAGACGGCCGTCACGAGGCAGGAACGGACGATCGGGCGGCACAAGGCCAGCGGCGCACTGCTCAGCGACATTCCGCTGCACGCGCACATCTTGCTCTCGTCACCGGGCGCGAACAACGGGGCCAAGCTCCTGCGTCGCGGTTACTCCTACGTCGACGGAATCGACCACTCGTCCGGAGCGCCGGCGGCCGGCCTGATGTTCCTGTGCTACCAGCGCGACCCGCGCCGGCAATTCATCCCGATCCAGCATCAGCTCGCCGCCCGAGACTCGCTCAACCAGTTCATCACGCACGTCGGCAGCGCGATCTTCGCCTGCCCGCCGGGAGCGGCGGCCGGCAGGTACGTCGGCGAGACCCTGCTGGGCTGACGGAACCCGGCCGCGGGCCTGTTCAGCACTGGCCGTCCGCCGGCGTAGGGTGCAAGCCGTGCAGGTTCGAGACGACCTCGGCCACGCGGTGACCGTCCCCGGCACGGTCACCAGCGTGGTATCCATCGTCCCTTCGCTCACCGAGGCGGTCGCGGCGTGCCGCGCGAGTTTGCTGGCCGCGGCGACCAAGTACTGCTCGCATCCGGCCAACCTCGCGGTCGAGCGCATCGGCGGCACCAAGAACCCGGACGTCGCCAGGATCATCGAGCTGGCCCCTGACATCGTGCTGGCCAACGAGGAGGAGAACCGGACTCCGGACCTGGACCAGCTACGCCAGGCCGGCGTCGCCGTCTGGGTCACCAAGATCAGGACCCTGCCCGAGGCGCTCGCGTCGCTTGAGCGGATGCTCGAGATCGCCTGCCGGCTGCCCAGGCCTGCCTGGCTCGACGCGGCGGAGCGTGCCTGGGCGGAATCGCCGCCGCCTGGCGCGACGCGGCGGGCAATCATCCCGATCTGGCGGCGGCCGTGGATGGTGCTCGGAAGCGACACCTTCGCTGGTGACCTGCTGGCGAGGCTGGGCGTCAGCAATATCTACGCGGGCAACGCCGAGCGGTATCCGCGCGTCGAGCTCGATGAGATGCGCGGACGCGGTGCCGAGCTGGTGGTCCTGCCAGACGAGCCATACAGGTTCACCGCGGCAGATGGTCCTGAGGCCTTTCCCGGCGTGCCCGCTGCGCTGGTCAGCGGCAGGCACTTGACCTGGTACGGACCCTCACTCGCGGAGGCGCCGGCTGTTCTCGCCGATCAGCTTGCGACCTTGAGCTAGTCGGTGTCCCGCTTCCAGTGCGGCTTGCCGAAGATCCGCCTGACCACGTCGTGCATGCTGTGCCCTGCGTCCTCGAGCGCGTCGACGCTGTAGACCGGCGGTCCGTCAGGCGGCGGCAGCACCGCGGCCTGCTCGTCACTCAGGCTGGACTGGATGTGCGTGGTGGTGAACTCCGGCAGGTGCTCGGCGTCGATGAACCGCAGCCCGTGATGCGTCGCGACCACGATGCCCTCGAAGATGTCCAGCTCGGCGACGTCCAGGACGTGCTCGAGGGTGCCAATCTTCGTGCCCGTACTGCTCAGCACCGGTGTGCCGCGGGTCGCGGCCGCGAAGGAGATCGGTGTTCCGTCCGTCATGCCGCCCGCCGCCTCCAGCCAGGATTGGGATCAGCCTTCCGCCAACGCCGAAGACCGTATCAGCCTGCGGGGGCTCCGGGGGGTCGTCCCCCCGGGCCAGCACTGCGGGGGGCTCCGGGGGTCGTCCCCCCGGGCCAGCACAGCGCCGAGGCGGCGCAGCTGTGCCGTCGCACCGCCGAGGGCGAACTCGTTCTGCTTGGCCGCTGTGAAGTACCTGTGCAACGAGTGCGACGTGTCAACTCCCACGCCGCCGTGAATGTGCACGGCGGTGTGCGCGACTCGGTGCCCGCCGTCCGCCGCCCAGAACTTGGCCGTCGCGATCTCCTCGTCCGCAGGCAACCCGGCCTCCAGCCGCCACGCGGCCTGCCACATGGTCAGCCTGATGGCCTCCACGTCGATATAGCCGTCAGCCAGCCGCTGCGCAACCGCCTGGAACGCACCGATCGGCCTGCCGAACTGCTCGCGGCTGCGCGCGTGTTCTGCTGTCAGCTCGAGTGCGCGCTCGGCGACGCCCAGTTGCGTGGCACAGATGCCCACCGTGGCACGGTCGGCCAGCCACCCGGCGATCGACTCCTGACCGCTGGATGAGGAGGCGGTCAGGCGCCGAGCTCGGTGCCGTCAAGGGTCAGGCTGGCGAAGCCGGGTCCGTCGGTGAGTTCCTGCGGTCGCACAGTTACCCCGGGGTCGGCCGGGTCGACGCAGAAGGCCGACGTGCCGTGGGGCGTCGCGGCCGGAACGAGGAACAGGCCAGCGACGGCGCCGGCTGGTACCGCGGTCTTCGTCCCGCGCAGCAGCCAGTTCGCGCCCGCGGGCTCGGCCCGGGTGGCTGGCGTCCGCGGGTCCTCGGCGTCCGGTTCTGCCAGGGCGGTAGCGATGATCAGGTCGCCGGCCGCGGCAGGAACGGCCCAGCGCGCGACCTGCTCGTCCGACCCGAACCTGGCGATCGCGCCGGCCCCGAGCATGATCGAGCTCAGGTACGGCGCCCGCGCGACGGCGCGGCCGACCTCGATCAGGACCGAGCACTGCTCGAGCAGGCCGAGCCCGTCGCCGCCCGCGTTCTCCGGCAAGGCGGCGCCCAGGATTCCGGCGGCAGCGAGTTCGGACCAGAGGCGTTCGTCGAAGCCGTCACCAGCGCTGTCGAGCTCGGCGAGCCGATCGGGCGTTTCTTTGTCGGTGAGGATGCGCCGGGCAAGTGCCGACAGTTCCTCCTGCGTCTGCGTAATCGAAAAGTCCACAGGGCTTCTCCGGTAGTCAGCGCCGGTAGGGCTGGCCGAGCGCGAGCATCGCGATCATGTCCCGCTGGATCTCGTTCGTGCCGCCGCCAAACGTCAGGATCAGCGCGGACCGGTGCATCCTCTCGATCCGGCCCGACAGAAGCGCGCCGGGGGAGCCAGCCCTGACCGGTGCGCTCGCGCCGAGTACCTCCATCAGCAGCCGGCAGGCCTCGATGGTCAGCTCGGTGCCGTAGATCTTGGTCGCCGACGCGGCGGCGGGACCGAGCGCCTGGCCGTTGTCGAGCTGCGCGGCGATCTGCCAGTTCAGCAGCTTCAATACCTCGGTCTTCGCATGCACGCGGGCTAGGTGCATCTGAACCCATTCGGCGTCTATCACGCGCGATCCGCCCTCGGCGGGAGCCTTCGCCGCCCAATCCCGCACCTCGCGCAGCGCGTTCTGCATAGGCGCGGCCGACGTGAGCGCGACCCGTTCGTGGTTGAGCTGGTTGGTGATCAGCGGCCAGCCCTGGTTCTCCTCGCCGACCAGGTTCGCGGCCGGAACTCGAACGTCGGAGTAGTAGGTGGCGCTGGTCGAGACTCCGGCCACGGTCGGGACCGGGGTCCAGGAGAAGCCGGGGGAGCTGGTCGGCACGATGATGATCGACAGGCCCTTGTGCCGCGGCGCGTCCTGGTCGGTCCGGCACGCGAGCCAGACATAGTCCGCGTAGCCGATCAGCGACGTCCACATCTTCTGCCCGTTGATCACGTAGTCGTCGCCGTCGCGCACCGCCGTGGTCCGCAGGCGGGCGAGGTCGGTCCCCGCCTCGGGCTCGGAGTATCCGATCGAGAAGTGCAGCTCGCCCGGCGGCGATCTTGGGCAGGTAGAACGACTTCTGCTCGTCGGTCCCGAACCGCATGATCGTCGGCCCGACGGTGTTGATGGTCAGGAACGGGACCGGCACGCCGGCCACGGCCGCCTCGTCGGTGAAGATCAGCTGGTCGGTGACGCTCGCCGCGCGGCCGCCGTACTCGGCAGGCCAGCTGAGCGTGAGCCAGCCATCGGCGCCGAGTTGCCTGACGACCTCGCGATAGGCGACTCCGTCGCCGTAGTCGCCGCCTGTCCTGGTCAGCCCGGCCCGTCGTTCGGGCGTCATGAGCCCGGCGAAGTACTCGCGCAGCTCGCCCCTGAGCTTGTCCTGCTCCGGCGTGTAGGTCAGGTGCACGCTGCCTCCGCTGACGACGCGTCCGGACGCTCCCGCTGGTCACCGGCCAGCGCGAACGGCGATTCCACTAGAACGTGTTCTACTCTAATCGGCCCTCACGCTCTCCTGGAAGATGCGCTGTTCTTCGAGGATGGCCCGCCGTCAGATCCTGTGCCGACGGGCAGTGCGGAACCCGCGCCCTCGCGCGTCCACCAACCCCGGCAGCTCGGTGAACCGCGACCGGACAGCCGCGTCATCGCCAGGGCATTAGGTGCTCGTGCTTAGTCCCGGAAGGGGTTAAGTACCTGAACGCCTGTTCGCTCGAAGTCCTTGGCGTTCCGTGTGACAACCGTGAGGCTGTTCACCTTGGCCGTGGCAGCGATCAGCCCGTCTATGACGGGAAGCGGCTGCGCGTGCTGCTGGCGCCCCCAGGCGGCGGCGACCGGCAGTGTGATGGGCAGGATTCCAGTTCGTCACGCTGGTGACAGGCTGGCGCCTGCGCGTCTCCGAGAGAATGTTGGCGTCGAGCAGGTAGGTCACAAGCCGGCCTCCACGTCAATCGGGCGTCCGGAGTCGACCTTGCGCTCGGCCTCGACCTCCGCAAGCACCTCTGCGGCATCGTCGGAAAGCGGGCCACCGAGCAGCAGTCCCGTCAGATCAACCGTCGGCCGGGTCAGCCTGCGGTACTCGGCAATGTCCACCACGACAGCGACCTCTTCGCCGTGCCGGGTGATGATCTGCGGCCCGCCCGGCGCGATCGACTGGATCGCCCGCATGTGCGAGTGCCTGCCATTGGCCCTCGCTGTCGCCGCGGCCGCGCCGTCGCCCGGCCCCACCTCCCGCTGGCGACCCTGGCGGCTGAGCTCGCCGATTCAGCCGACCGCCTGGATGCACCTGGACTCCGGCGACCCCGCGACCAGCGTCCGGGTCGCGTTCTCCTGGTCCACCCGGCAGCTCAGTGATGAGGCGGCGCGGATGTTCCGGCTGCTGGGCCTGCACCCAGGCCCGGACATCTCCGTCTCCGCCGCCGCCAGCCTCGCCGGTGTCGCGGAGCCGCAGGCCCGCATCTGCTGCGGGAGCTGGCTAGCGCGCACGACCCGCTGCCGCGCCAAATGAGCGTGAGCGCCTCGTGCGAACATACGGGCGAAGATCGATCTTGGGCTGCGGCGCTTCGGCCGAGTGTCGACCCCGAGGGAACTGTCCGCTTCGCCTGGGCCAGCTGGACGCTTTTCTCTGCTCGGCCTCTCGAGGCGACGGGGCGCGCCATAGTCCTTCGCAGTAGTAACAGCCTTCTGCAGGCTTTCGAGGGACCTTGTGACAGTGCCGAGTTCCACACGGTAGGTCAGCTGGGCCGCAGGTGCGCACAGGCCGTCCAGTTCGACGACTCCGGACGTAACCGGCGCGAAGGATGTCGCCTTTATCGCGTTAAACAGGCCCTTGCCGACGACGAGGCACTGTGCGAGCGACCTCACGAGCTGGCCAGGCTCCAGATGCGGAGGTAGCTGACCTTGACGGTGGACGGCTCGCCCGGCAGGTGACCGTACTTGCCCGTATAGGCAGATAGGATGATATTCGCCGCATCATTCTTGACATAGGAGGCGGAGAACGTCTTGACGAGTTTGCCGTCGTAGTAAACGTCCCACCGCCCGGTAGTCCACGCGCCGGTGATCACGTGCCAGCCCGGGGCCGAGGTCACGGGGAACGACCCGCTCGACTCCGCCGTGCCGTTGACACCGTAGTGATATGTGGCGGACAGCGTCCCGGACATGCCCTCGGCAAGATCCATCTCGCCACCATCGGGCCAGTTGAGAGAGCTGAGCCAGAAGGCCGGCCAGTCAGCGATCTTGCCGTCACTCGCGCCGGGGAAGCAGATGCGGGCCTCGAAGATGCCGCTCGTGTACGTGTTCGGGCTGATAATGGAGTAGCCATTGCCGTTCCTGCCCGACGTTGACAGGTCCAGCACGCCGTTTGAGTGCGTCATCGTGCCACCGGAACCGTGCCACGACCTCGGCCAGCTAGCCAAATTGTCGCCGGTGTCATTCAACAGGAGTCTGCCAACCTGCGAAGCAGGCACACCTTATAATTCGGGATTCAACGCTCGACAGCGTTGAGGCGGGACGAAAAGCTAGCCGGATATGGTCGAGCGGCCGCCGGTACCAGGGAGCCGGCTAGCAGGTTTGATTAGGCAGGCGACCACGCACGAACGTAATCGACCCGCATCGTTGCCGGATATGCAGGTGGTCCATTCTGGCCCGCGCCATTAACAAGAATGACACTCATCGAACTGCGGTCATCAGACGTACGCTGAGTCAGGAAGTGGTGACCGTCTATATAGGCGTCGAAGGACGAGGCATGACGCACCACAGTGTAGGTATGCCATGAGCCAGCCCAGGAGCCAGAAGGAAAGCTGTTGATCGTGGCGGACCCGGACGGCGGATGGTAATTACAGGTAGCGCTGCCACCCAGACCTTCAAACAGATCGATCTCACCAGGCGCAGAAGTATTTGGGCCGCCAAAGAACCAGATGGACGGCCAGTTAGCTACCTTGCCATTGACAGCAGGAAACAGGATTCTTGCCTGAACAGCGTCGCCTACCTTCATCCGGTAACCGTTTGATGGTGCAGGATT
The DNA here is from genome assembly GCA_963809195.1 of uncultured Actinomycetota bacterium. GTDB lineage: Bacteria > Actinomycetota > Actinomycetes > Streptosporangiales > Streptosporangiaceae > Chersky-822. Next base: position 586,190 of record CAWEIQ010000001.1, read on the forward strand.
GTTGCCAAACTGATTAGCGCTAACGACTGATGCTCCTGAAGTCGAGCTTTTCAGCCTCAAATTCAGGCTGCCACCGGATTCTGACACGTTGGACGCATACATAGGTACGTCGTTCCGGACAGTACCATTATCCCATGCATACCATTTAGAGGTATTCAGGCTCGTGCCGTTAAACCTATCCGACCAGACCATCTTCCAATTGCCTGCCGGGCCCCTTGGCTGCACCGATGCTTGTGCCGTAGACGTCGGGCTGGGCGAGCTGCCGCCGACCGACGAGATGCTTGGCGCCGGGGAACTGCTGCTGCCAGACGACGGCGACTTGGACGAGCTCGGTGACGGGCTCGTGGAACTGCTGCCAGACGACGGCGACTTGGACGAGCTCGGGCTCACGTGGTAGTGCCGCCCGTGACCGACGAAGTGCCGGGACGACAGCGCGACGGTGCTCGCACCACCCTGCCCAGCAGCGTGGGTGACGGCCAGGGTCAGCCCGGCGAGCAAACCGAACAGGGCGGTCAACACTGTGACGAGGCGGCTAGTGCTGGACGTAACAGGCAGTCTATGACGGACCACATCGAATCCCTTCGAAACGTATGAAACGTCTGAAAGGATACAGATCTCTCTGTCGAAGCGCAGAAGAATACTAAAAATTCATGAGTAGGTCACTTCTTCTTCTATGTAGTCGCCAGGTCGGCTGCGCCCACTCGAACGCAAACTGACCGTGCACCAGCGGGTTGGCCTGGAGATGGCGACCTCATCCAGCTTGCTGTAGCTGCGCTCGGGGGCTTTCTTATACCAGCCGGCGCTGGCTTGACCTGGGACGCATTCCTTGATCGCGCGGCTCCGAGAGCAGGCTCTCGGCTAGCAACCAGAAGCAGGGCCGCGGCACGTACATGCGGCCAGGGTCGGAAGTACGGGCGCCCTCGCAGGACCCGAGGCTGCGCACACGACTCCGGGACTCGCTTTCGCGAGTTGGCGAATATGTTTACTGCATGGGATGTGGCCACCGCCACCAGAGGCTGCCTAGGTCGGTCGGCAAATTTCCCGATTATGGCCTGGCTGGGTTCGTCGTCAGGATGTGAGCTGCGGCGCTGTGAGTCGCGGCGCTGTGGTCGGATTGCCGCGCAGCTTGTTCATGTGGGTAGCGGAGGACACGCGGGCTTCCCAGTGCTGACCGCTGGCCGCCCGCCTTGGTGCGGACATACTGGGTCAGTATGGCATCAGCTGTGATACACCACGCCGCTGGACTTGATCCGGACGAGCGCGCGCCGGTGTTAGCGCTAAGGGGATAAGTACTAGCGTTATCATTTTAGTGCTGGTGGCTAGCGGGGGGGCCATGCGGGCTAGAACGCGGAGCAGGCCGGGGACGCGATATCTGCAGCGGTCGTTGTTGCGGCTGTGGATCGCGGCGCTGATCCGGGTCGCGGGGGAACACGGTGCTCCAGCCGCGGTCGGCGCGTGGCTGGCCAGATGAAAGGCCAGAGAGTAGCAGCTGGCGCTGCGGTGGTGTTCATCGCTGGCGGAGGGATAACGCTCAGTGTGGCTGCCGCAGCACAGCGGCACGATCCCAAGCCGAGCACCGCTCAGGCCGCTTCCACAGGCCCGACCTCTGACGCCCCGGCGGCTGAGCCGCCCACCTCCTCCCGGCCACGGGACCGGGGAGCCGGAGCGCGTCAGCAGCTCGTGCCGACGGGTGTGCCTGCTTCGCAGGTTGGCAGACTCCTGTTGAATGACACCGGCGACAATTTGGCTAGCTGGCCGAGGTCGTGGCACGGTTCCGGTGGCACGATGACGCACTCAAACGGCGTGCTGGACCTGTCAACGTCGGGCAGGAACGGCAATGGCTACTCCATTATCAGCCCGAACACGTACACGAGCGGCATCTTCGAGGCCCGCATCTGCTTCCCCGGCGCGAGTGACGGCAAGATCGCTGACTGGCCGGCCTTCTGGCTCAGCTCTCTCAACTGGCCCGATGGTGGCGAGATGGATCTTGCCGAGGGCATGTCCGGGACGCTGTCCGCCACATATCACTACGGTGTCAACGGCACGGCGGAGTCGAGCGGGTCGTTCCCCGTGACCTCGGCCCCGGGCTGGCACGTGATCACCGGCGCGTGGACTACCGGGCGGTGGGACGTTTACTACGACGGCAAACTCGTCAAGACGTTCTCCGCCTCCTATGTCAAGAATGATGCGGCGAATATCATCCTATCTGCCTATACGGGCAAGTACGGTCACCTGCCGGGCGAGCCGTCCACCGTCAAGGTCAGCTACCTCCGCATCTGGAGCCTGGCCAGCTCGTGAGCCCGGCTTTCTGGCCGATGCCTGCAGAGGGTTAACCTGTGGCACCGGATCCAGCTGACTGGCTGTTGCAGCCCCACCGGCTTCTGAAGAACGCGAGGGAGGAGCGGATGGACAAACTGCCCGCCTACCGGAAGGTGGGCAGCTACCCGGGGTGGCGCGGAGCACTTGTGCGACTCCCATTCGCCGTGGCAGCGTGGCTCGAACGAGAACATGAACGGGCTGCTGCGCGACTACTTCCCCAAGGGCACCGACCTCAGCCACTCGCCACAGCACCTGCTCGCCGTCGAAACCGAGCTGAACAACCGCCCCAGGCGCATCCTCTTCGACCGGGCTCCAGCCGAAGTCTTCACCCGGCTGTTAACTTCCGGGAATCCGTCTGTGTTGCGACGTTGACTGGAACCTGCCTTGCCGCGCGGTGGTCAGTATTCAGCTGCCGACGACACCCCGGGGCAGGAACCTGAGTCTTGATGCCCACCTGGCCAGTAGTAGCTTTGATGACATCTACGCTCGGGGGACCTGCAATGACCGTGACGCACGAACTGGCGCGCCTTCATAGGATCGACAATCGTATCTGCGCTGCCTTGTAGGCCTTCTTATCGATGCATCAGACCCGAAGTCCGGATTCAAATCTTCTCCGGGAGGAGCGGCCTGCGGACAGCCGCTCGAGCGGCCCGCGGACGGCGAGGGACACTCCGGCGGAGTTGCTGGCTGCCTGCGTCGTCGCGGTCGGCGCCGCCTTGGTGGTCTTGGCGTACCGCACAGCTCCGACCGCCCCTGTCCAGTCTTACGACGCCGTCTTCTGGATAGGGATGCTGCTCGCCTACCTGGCGGTAGCGTGGCGAGCGATATTCGGACCTTATGCGGTTTTGTGGCTTGGATTGCTCGGGCTCGTCACCGTATTGCCGAGTTTTTTGATGAGCCCAGGTGGCCCGAGCGGCTTCGATGCGATTGCTCACTTCGCCTTGCTGCGGAACGTCATCTCGACGGGACATCTTTATCAGCACACGCCGTTGCTCCCGATAGGGACTTTCTACCCGGGGTTGGAGAGCGCCACGGCCGCGATCCACTGGCTGACCGGCCTTTCCCCGTGGGAGTCGGCCCTAACCCTGATCGCCGTGGTGCACTGCCTCTTGCCGGTTCAGATCTACTACATTGCGCGAGCCCTGCCAGTTCCCCATCGGTGGGCGGCGGTGGCCGGCTTGGTCTACGCCGCCGCTCCGAGTTTCGTGTATTTTGACACCCAGTTCGCTTACGAAACTCTCGCGATACTGCTCATGCTCACGATCGTTCGCCTGTATGTGGAAACCTTGGCGGCCGAGCGATATGGCAGCCCGACCTGGAAACAGACCCTATCGGCGTCACTGCTGATCGCCGTGATCTCCTTCGGCCTGGTGGTGACACACCATCTCACCAGCCTGACCGGCATCGTCCTACTCTCTGCGGGTGCGCTCGTTCTCAAACCGATGAACGGGCTGGCTGACCGCAAGGGTGGTTGGCGACGCCTATTCGTCAGGTGGATGCCTGCGTTGACGCTGGCGACGTGCTTCGCGTTCTGGGTTGCGTTCGTCGCGCCAGAAACGGTGTCCTACCTCTTCCCCTTCGTGTCCGGCACCGCATCACAGCTTGTAGCGTTGGCTACTGGCTCGGCGGGTAGTGGTGCTGTACGGACGATTTTCAGCCATTCCAATGCTCCCGGCTATGAACGAATCGCTGCATTGGTCGCTGATATCATGATTGCGCTCGCCTTCCTTTTTGCGGGATTTCGCTGGCTACAAAGGCCACACCTGCGGCGGAACTTCCTATGGTCGTTCGTGCTCACAGCGGCCTACTTGGTGAGTCTTCCACTGACGTTGACCAGCGCGGGGGCTGCAGGTGCGCACCGCAGCTGGGCCTCGACGTTCGTCGGCGCAGCTTTCCTGCCGGCCGCACTCGTCATCTTGTTCGAATTGGACAAACGCAGGCAATGGCTACGGCGTACGGCCGCGACAGCAGGCGTGGCCGCGCTCGCCGTGCTGATGGTTGGCAACATAGCCGCGGACGCGTCGCCCGAGACTCGATTCCCTGGCCCTTACCAATTCGGCTCGGACACTCTCAGCGTCACCCCGGAGACCCTCAGGTTTGCGCACTGGGTTCAGGCGCATCTGGGGCCTGGGGCGCACGTGGTCACAGATCGTTTCACCGCTCTGGCACTCACAGTTCATGCTGACGCCGTCACCCCGATCGAGCAGCGCAGTGTGCCAATTGCCAACCTCTGGTACGGCCGCAACCCCCCAGGGCCGACTCTCATGTCCGCCATGGAGCGCCGGGGAGACGACTACCTGGCCGTCGATGTCCGCGACACGCAGCACACGGCGGCAAATCCGCCCTTGTTCTTCACAGGGGAACCGAATCGGGTGCCACTGCGGAATATCACCCGGCTGGCGAAGTGGCCATGGCTGCGGCTCCTTTATTCCTCACCGCATTATCGACTCTATCGGATTGAATACAAGCCGTACTATTTGTGGTATCCTTCTCATGCCACTGATTACTGACGTGCGGCGAGGATGGTCCAGCCGCCTGAAGGTGGTGCGAGATCCCGCGCTGCTAGCAGTGGGCGCCGTGCTGCTCGTGTGCGCCCCGGTTTTTCCCGGGCTCTCACGGCTCGTTGTTATGCCGGCATTGTTGCTGGCCCCGGGTTACGCGCTCCTGCGTATGCTAGGGCATGCTGCCGGTCCGCGGTCTATCTCCGTAGCAGTTCCGGTATCACTCGTGCTCGCCGTCTGTGCGTCGCTGATTCTTGACGTCAGCGGCATTCGGCTCGGACCGCTCTCGCTTGGATCGCTGCTAGGCGCGGTCACGGCCCTTCTCCTGGCAGGCTCGTACGGTCGGCAGCTGATCGCCAGCCTGCCGCGGCAAAACGGGAGGAAACAGCACGGCGATCGGGGGTTGACCAAGCCCGCTGCTCCTCCCGGTGAGCGGAGGTGACCCGGCCACCACGACTCTCGGGTTGGTAGTTCCTGGTATGCATACAACAGCAGATCGTCATTGTCGCGGACTTCGCCAGGGGGCTGGAAGCCGTCATCAAGGGTGATCGGCGCGCCTGGGGCTGGCCCGGCTTGCCGGTGAAGGCACGCTGCAGGTCTTCGTGACGAAGCCGTTTCTGGTCACCGCGGCCGCCGCGCCTGACATCGCAGGGGAATTCCGAACAGATTGAGAATGCCGTGCGCCAGTAGTGGAGAAACTATTGGCGTGGGACTCCCTCGCACCAAGCCCGACCACGCGGCGCGACATCTGGTAGTGGCGCCGCTCAGCCTGCTCGATGTCCCCAGGCTGGACTCGTGGGCTGCGCAGTGGGATCAGTTGGTGGACTCTTCCCCTCTTCCGTCTCCGTTCCTGCGGTCGTGGTGGTTGACCGGGGCTGGCGGACCTGGCCGCCATTTCCTTCTGGCCATCGACGGGCGGCGCCTCCTCGGTGGCCTCGCCTTGGAGAAACGTAACCCGATACTGAGCACTCGGGTGATGGGGGACGGGTCGTTGTGCCCGGATCATCTCGACCTGCTCGCCGCCCCCGGTCACGAGGAGGAGGTGGTAGGCCTCCTCCGCGACTGGCTCTGCCGCCCTGGTGAGCGCCTCCTGGATCTCAACGGCATCCGGGCCGGGTCACGGTTGATCGAAGCTTTGCCTGGCCGCGTCCGCCGCGAGCACACGGCCGTGGCCCCCTTCTCCCCCTTGTCCTGCAGCCCAGAGGCGTACCGGGCTGCCCTGCCCTCGCAGTTCCGCAAGAACCTCCGCGTCTCCGCCAAACGCCTCGCGGCCGAAGGTCTGACGCATCAAACGACTCGCGGCGGGGCAGTCCTCCCGCGCCTCGATATCTTGCGCGAACTGCACCGGTCCCAGTGGGGGAGCCGCTCCAACTTCCTTCCCGTCTTCAATCGGTTTGCGGCCGGGTTCGCTGGTGGCTGCGCGGCCGATGAGGTGGCCGTCCACGAGCTCAAGAACGACAACCTGGTTGTCGCGACCGTGACGACATTCGAGGTGGCCGGGCGGGTGAGCCTGTACCAGAGCGCCCGGCTCACCGATCGCCAATGGCGGGATGCGACGACGGTCCTGCTCGCCGCCATCATCGACGACGCATGTGCCCGAGGTTTCAGCGAGGTGGACTTCCTCCGAGGCGACGAGCCCTATAAGGGCCGGTTCGCGCCGAACCATCGAGAGATCCTGCGGCTGATTGCGGGCAAGGGGGTCACGGGCCGGCTCGGAGGCGTAACCCGCGCGGCGACGTTCCAGGCCACGCGGACAGCGATCAGGTGCGGTCGGTTCGGGAGATCCACCGTCGCCCGGTGGAAGGCGTGACTCGCTGCGTACGGTTATCCGTAGCCTGCCCCATCTGTAGCGCTCTGGCTGTCCCGCTGCTTCCGGCCGACGGTTGCGGACCGGACACGCTGCCCGATTGCCCAGACGCCCATGGCGCAGAGCTTGGCTGTGTCCACGGCGGCGGAACGCCCTGGCTCTCGTGGCTTCATGTGCCGCCTGCGAAGCTGAGAGTTGAAGTCCTCGATGCGGTTCTCACGAACAGTGGCGGCGGTGAAGTACGTAAGGGTCACCGACAATGAGATAGCGGGACCGTTATGTACCCAGTGTGGCGTGCCGGGAGGTATATACACGGCCCGGCCCGGCGTCATGGTGTACGTGGCGACCTCCGGAGGCAGCGTCTCGATCCGCCCGTGGGAGCCGTCCCAGTACCTGTTGAACTCGTGCCGACGGGCCGCGTCGTCCTCCCAGCGCCCGATGCTGACCGTCTTACTGCCACTGACCTGCATCAGCAGGCTGTGCTCGATGTCGAAGTGGACCGGCGTGACCGAATTGGGGGAGGAAACAAAGATAAATGCTACCCTTTTGCACATCTTGCCTCGCGTGCCCTGCCTGGCGATCATCGCCGACTCGAGCATGCCGAGCTGGGAATTCATGAGGTCTGCCATGCCGGGATCGTCTTCAACGTTGAGCAGGGTGAGCCACGCGTTGGCGTTGTTCAAATCGCGTATGACGTCGCCCGGCCGCTCCAGGACTCCCCTGGGGGGACCACCTTGAGGGACCAGGAGAGGCTGCGCCGCCGTGTCGGCGATCACTGACCGGCGCGGCAGCCGGTCGGCGAGATCGGCGACTGCCGCGAGAGTCAGGCGGTCATCGAGGTGAAGCTCATGGCTGAATCCCATAGCCCGGCGCGGGAACGCGTCGTCGAATGCAAGCTGTCCTATCGTCTTGAGGGCTGGCTCTGATGGTTGTGTACCCATCACGCACCTCTCAGCAGCTCGGTACTTGTACTGACCTCTCCTCAGCACAGAGCCAGATCGCTATGGAGCACCGTCTGCGCCGATACGACGACTCTGTTCCCGGATTCATGCCCCCCTGAACGCACAGCTTGCAATGGGCAGGGTCATGGACGTCCAGACTATCGACAGCAAGTGGCTCTCTGGTAGCGGTGAGCGGTGGACGCGACCGATTTGAGGCTGTCCGCGGCGGTCGCCTCTTCGTTAGGTCTTATAGCGGCGGCGAGGCCGCTGGTGTCAGGCGCACCTGGTTCCTCCGGACTAGGTCGAGAATGCGGTCCGCATCGTATGGATCGACGGGGAGGATATGAGTGGCCCACCATCTGGCCGCCTCCGGCAGCGGAGAGGGCTCACAGAACTCTGGCCCCGAGTATTCGTCCAGTGGCGGCGCGTAAAGGTAGAAACGTTGACGTTGATCCCGCGTCGACGCAGCTGGAGTGCCACGGCATCCCGGTCCTCGATCAGGAGCGGTACGCGCAGCAGGGGCAGCGGGTCGCCCTCACGGGCCGCCGGGGCGCCCGATGGTCGTCAGGCCTGCCAGGAGGCGGGCGGAGTGCTGCCATCCGCAGCGGGCAGGCTACAGTCGCCCGTGGCCGCTGACGCATGGCCAGAACAGCTCGGGGGGCATCGGCATGAGCGTCCTGGATGAAGTTCCAGGCGGTATTGGCCTGCCCGATGACTCGCCCGCTGCCGTGACGGTGGTGGTCTGTGCTTACACCGAGCGCAGGTGGGAGCAGACTCGGGCGGCGGTGGCCTCGGTATTGGCCCAGGAGCCGCCGCCAAGGCAAGTCGTTCTCGTCGTGGATCACAACGCTCGCCTCGCGGAGCGGTGCCGCCGCGAGATCAGTCACGTCAAGGTGGTGGAGAGTGTCGGCCCATGCGGCTTGTCCGGCGCCCGCAATTCCGGTCTGCGAGCTGCCTCGGGGCCAGTGACGGTATTTCTGGACGACGACGCAACGGCTCGGCCAGGCTGGCTAGCTGCTCTGATCGAGCCCTATCGCAGTGACCAGGTGGTCGCAACCGGAGGCATGGTGCACCCGCAGTGGCCAGCCGCCCGGCCCGCCTGGTTGCCGCCGACCTTCGACTGGGTGGTTGGTTGCAGCTACCAGGGCTTGCCAGAAGTACCGGCCGCGGTACGCAACCCCATCGGGGCAAACATGAGCTTCCGCACTGAACTTGCACTGGATGCCGGCGGCTTCGACAGCACCATAGGTCGCGTTGGTGTGCGACCCCGAGGGTGCGAGGAAACCGAGATGGCGATTCGGATTACTGCAGCCCGGCCCGGGTCAGTTGTCTTCTACGTTCCCGCCGCTGCGGTCGATCACTCTGTGTCTGCCGAGCGGCTGACAGTGCGCTACTTTCTGCGCCGGTGCTGGCACGAAGGCAGGTCGAAGGCGTACGTGGTACGGCTGGCCGGGGCTGCCGCGGGGCTCTCGGCAGAGCGTCGGCAGGCCGCGTCGGTCATTCCGGCGACATTGCTTAGAGACCTGCGCGCCGGCATCTCGGGAGATGGCCTCGCTTTCGCGCGCGTTGCTGCCGCAGCCGCCGGTCTCGCTGCCACCGCGGCGGGTTACCTCGCCGGCCGAGCCTTGACGCATCGGAGGGCCAGCGGTCAACGGTGAGCGCCCGCCGGGCAGCCGGCCGCATACTCCCGGCGGCAGTGGAAAGTGGCGGGCTGGGGCTGAAGCTATCTGGCCGCGCTGCTGATCATGGCTATCTGGCCGCGCTGCTGATCATGGGAGCCGCGGGCGAGACGGGCGGGCTGGTAGCCTCCGTTGCAGTCCCGGACATTCATGTCGTCGGCCGCTGCCACGATCGAGGCGTCGGTCCGGCAGGTCCGCGACGCCACCCTAACCGTCAGGGGGTCAGCACCAACTCAGCACGCTATCGGGACCTGGCGGGAATCGACCAGGAATAACGGGCAAACGGCCAACCGCCAGAAACCGGAGTTCACCGGCCCTTAAGATCCGCACCAGCGCCACGACCTGCGGTTATTATCGCACGTCGAGCCCGGTGACGGCCCTACCGATGATCATCCGCTGGATCTCCGACGTGCCCTCGAAAATAGTGAAGCTCGTCGAGGTTCGACCAGTCTCCGCAGGCAGATGGCCTGACAGCTAGACACATGTCAGCACCAACTCAGCACCGCAAAATATGGCCCGCGCGTCGTGGCCGGGGATGGCCTGGCGGAGTAGCTAGGTGGTTTACCGGGTAGTCGTGTGCTGTTAGCCATCGTCAGGGCGCCGAGGCGGATGATCGTGTGGCAGTGGACGATGCCGTGGTGCTGGTATTCGGCGACCTTGACCAACCGCACTCGCACCTCGCGGGCGGCTGGCCCTGGATGATGCTGTCGGCATCATGAGCAGCTGGACGACCTAGCTGCGGCGAGGACTCAGGTGCCCTGCCCGGACGCGGCAGGCGCAAGAACAGCCGGCCGGGGTGGCTGGTCGGACGGTACATCTGAATGTGTTAACTGCTCGCGACCGAGCACGGTCGCCTCCTGTGCCAAATACGTCAGTTATGGCAAGCCCGGCAATGAAGCACGAATGGGGATGGGGAATGGATACAGCTCGCATGGCCGACCTGATCCGGCGCGCACACTTGGTCTCGCCTACGTACCGGGTGGCGATTAGCCTGGATGCCGCGCGAAACTACGGGGATAACCGCCGCTTTCGTCTCCAGCATCCGGACTTCGCCGTTCCCCCGCCGAGTCTTACGTACTTGACTGCACGCTCGACTAGCTACGAGAATTACTTCCGTACAGGAGTCGAGCGGGCGAGGTTCTTGACCGAGCTAGCCGGTAAGGCTAGCCCTCCCGAAGTACGGCGTATCTTGGAGTGGGGCTGCGGCACCGGCAAAACTGTGCGCCATCTTGCGGCTGACCCACTCTTTCATGTTTACGGCACCGACTACGACGATCGAGTGATCCGTTGGTGCCGAGAGAACATTCAGAAGGTGACGTTCGCGGTAAACGACATCGAGCCGCCTCTACCCTTTGACGATGGTTATTTCGACATGCTTTATAGCTACTCCGTGTACACTCACCTGCCGCCAGAGCCCCAGTTCCGATGGCTGGCGGAGCAGCTTCGCGTTGTGCGTCCTGGGGGCCTCGTTCTTCTCAGCGTTCATGGAGACGCGTATAAACATCGGCTTACGCCGGCTGAGCGGAAACAGTACGACTCTGACGGAGTAGTGGTGCACGGCGGCATGGCGGAAGGCGGTCCGTGGTTCACAAGTTTCAACAGTCCGCGGTGGATGGAGGAAGAGTTCCTGCGCGATCACAATATCGTATACCGAGAGATCTATCCGGAGGGCGGTCCGACCCAGGACGTTTGGGTCGTTAGGAAGTCAAGCTAGTGAACTTCTGGTTGGTTGCGAGGGTAATTCGTCCCCGGTAAACTTATTGAGAATCTGCTCGGCAGTGCCTGCTCAGTGGAATGGTGGCGGGCCGCTGCTGTATTCGCCGAGGTAGGTTGCGATCGCGTCGATTAGGTCGGGACGCTGTGGAAGATGCCGCGACAGATCGCTTTTGTAAGTGACCTGGCCGAAGAAGGATCTCGACCATGTTTAGTCAGCTGGCTGGGCAAGAAGGATTCCATGATGCGCCTCGTCACTATGGTCTATGGAAATCCTGTCGGCAACTGCCGGCTATGTCGAGGAAAGACGCCGAGGAGGGTCGCGGGCCGGGGCTCGGAGGCGTTCGGGCCGTCTAGTTCGACGACCTCCATGCGTAACCGGTGGAGCGACGTCGCCGCCTTCGTCGCGTTAAAGAGGCCGTGCCGACGACGAGGCGCTGTGCGAGCGACTTCACGAGCTGGCCAAATGCGTCGCCCGAGACTCGATTCCCTGGCCCTTACCAATTCGGCTCGGACACTCTCAGCGTCACCCCGGAGACCCTCAGGTTTGCGCACTGGGTTCAGGCGCATCTGGGGCCTGGGGCGCACGTGGTAACAGATCGTTTCACCGCTCTGGCACTCACAGCTCATGCTGACGCCCGACCGCAGCGACCGAGGTCACCAGCTGCCGCCAACTATCTCTAGGTATGCGAAAAAACGACAGATACTGCCGAGCGATTTAGCACCTCATCACCCTTTCCGGGATAATTGCCGCTCACGCTTCGGCTGTCCGCGCGGTGGAGCGTCGTTCACCCAAGTCTCCATCGTTGCATCTGAACTCTGAAACGAAGCCGTCCCCAGTCCATGACCAGGCGCCGAGGGAGGCGGTAGGGATCGGTCGAGGAACGGGCCGTTCCGGGGATGGTGGTGCACGCGGTGTCGAACGCAGCCGAACGCACGGCGTCGACCGAACGATCGTCGAAGTCGTCGCGGCGGCCAAATGGGTACGCGAAGTGCGACACGGCCCGGCCGATCGACTGCTCCAGCTCCCTCTTGGAGCCAGAGATGGTGTCCTGCTGCTCCCGTGCCGGACGATCCCGAAGCCGGACGTGATCGACCGTGTGGGCGCCGATCGTCACGGTGTCGCTGGCCGCCAGTTGGAGGAGGTCCTCGGGGGTGAGCGTTCCGGCGTCAGGCGGGGAGGCGGAACTCACCTGCCATTGCTCCGAGACGGCGTCGAGCGCCCGTTCGATCTCCGTCACCCGAAGCGGCAGCAGGTGGCGGCGGACCGAATCGAGGTCTGCCCTGATCCCGGACGAACCGAGTGGGAGGCGGACGTTCCGGCCGCCGACCGGCAGATCGATCTCCCTCACGTGCGGTGGCCGCGAGCGCAACAGCGTTCCGAGGCGGTCCCACCAGAGACCGTTGTGGTTTCCCAGGATGCCGCTGGTCACGAAGACGGTGATCGGTACGCCCTTGGATTCGGCGATCGGCAGCGCGTTGGTCAGGTTGTCGCGGTAGCCGTCATCAAAGGTCACGACCACTCTCGGCCGACGCGACGGAACCGATACATCGGCGAGCGTCGACGGTTCCCGTGCCCTCGACATCTCCTCGAGGTGGGCGGCAAAATTGTCGGGGCGTCACGCAGAGATAGAAGGGGTCCTCGACGCCTTCCGCGACCCGGTGGTAGCAGAGAATGAGCGTTCCGTTGCGCCTCATCGTAACGACACCCTCCTGGTCAACGCGCCCGTCTGAGGGCCGGCTGCGAGCACCGTTCTGTCGGTTCCGCTACAGTTCCGGGCAGCCTTCGAACGAATCCCACAGCTTCCTGCAGAGTCGCTCGACGTCCGGATCGAGCTCTCTGGTCTCCGGAGGGAGATGGCTGCGCCCTTACCCGCGGGGCTATCGAGCCGAGGGGCAACGCCAGTCCGATGTGGTCGGAAAGAGATCGGATCACCTCGTCGGGCTGGTTGCACGCTCGTTCGTAACGGAGGATCCGGATCCGGTCGTCCTCCCAGAGGCGCTGGTCGAAATAGAGCTGGTTGCGAGTCCACCAGAAGAGCGCGGCCGCGTCGAATGGTGTAAGCCTTCGGTTCAGCAAGGCGGTGACCGTCTCCCACGTTTCCTCGGTCACACCTCTGTATCGCCAGTCCAGCGCGTCCCGGGAACGAATCGGCTGCAGATCCCGGTAAGGGTTGTCCATACCGAATCGACTCACATTGGACCGCGCGACCTCCGGGTAATGGCGAAGCATCCAGACTGCCTTCACCGCGCCGGCGGCGTCCATGAGTGCAGTGGCTGAGGCGCTCTCCACCAGCGGTTTGGCCGCCACGACCTCGAAGGGGAGACGGCGGATTCGTCCCAGGACGGTGGAATACTCCTGCCAGGTCGTCTCCTCGGGTCCGGGCTGGCTCCGACGAGACGGCGATCGTGTTCCTCGAGGATGAGTACCCGCCAGGATCGATCGAGGAAGGTCTGCTGGAGCATCGTGGTCCCTGATCGCTGGCATCCGAAGATCAATACGACGCGGCGCTCATCGGGGCGCGCCCGGACGATCGAGCGGGCCGAGCGCTTGGCCAGCGCCCGCGCTCTGCGTCTGAACAGGGGTTCATCGTCTCGGTCCTTGTGGCGGGCCGGGAGCAGGTTTGGGAGATGCGTGGGCCACCAATTCGGACTCCCCCCTCTATGCCGTTCCCATGCCGTCAGCCGCAGATGGACGCGTGCACCTGACCGTTAGGCCCGCGCCCCAGGGGTTGTCGACTTGAGGTTACATGACGATCCTGCCGCATGGATGTGCAGGTACCACTCGCCCGGCGTGCCGGGCTGCTTGGGCTGGCACTCGGCGCAGCGGTCCGTGAGGAGCAGCTGGTGGACCGCGTGCAGGCCGTGGTTCGGGCCACCCTGCAGTCGCGCCGATCTCACCCGGATGACCCAACGGATCGGGTTCGGCCGAGGGATCCCGGCGGAAGACCCGGAGCACCGCGGGTAGCAAGACGACGGCCTCACCCCAGGCGCCAATGACCCATCCGACGCAGAGGCCCGTCATGCCCCAGTAGATTCCGCCCAGCGCCGCGCCGGCCGCTTCTGCGAAGGTGCCTGCCGCCATCACCTTGGCCGCATCGCTTCAGGCGGCCCTGCGCGCGGCGGATCGCCACGTAGTGGTCCTTGATCACGTAGGCGGGGCCCACCAGGAGGAGAAGGCGCAATGCAGTGGTCCCGTTCGTCGCGTAGGCGGGGCCGAAGATCCGCAGGACGAGGGGAGCCGCCACCACGACGACGACCAAGATCCCACCACTCAGGGCCAGTCCGAGGGGGAGTGTTCGGCGGACGTGGCGGTGGAGGAGGCTCTGGTCGCCTGATATCTCGGCGAACAGGGACAGCGCCAGCAGGTACGGGATGATCATCGCGGTGGACTCGACACCAGGAGTGCGGTAGAGAAGTAGGCCAGTTGCAGCGGGGCGAGCAGGAGAGCTGCGATCAGCCCAACGACGTAGGCGATGGAATTGATCGACAGGTTGAGGACGTGGTGCTTGAGGGAGAGCGCGCCGTAGCGGCGGGCGAGTGCCACCCGATGGCTGAGGCTTCCCTTCGCCGGCTGGGGTCGGTTCGAGCCGAAGCATGGGTATACAGACGACGAGCGAGACAAGCGTCGCCAGTGCCCAGGCAAACAGCAGGCCGGGGGCTGTTCTGGTGCCCGACGAGGACGAGGACACCCACGATGACCAGCTTCAGCACGGAGTTCAGGCTGCCCCGCGTACAGCTGGGCCGAGCCTCGGTGCAGTCCGATTGCCGCGTTGTCGAATGTGAGCGCGCCCATCGTCGCCACTGATCCGATCACGAAAAGAGCGGCGGTTGTCGAGTCGGCACCGATGATCCTTAGGCTGCCGCCCAGGAACGGGGAGAGGGCCAGCGTGGCCAGCGAGAGGATCAGGACAGCCAAACACGAGACGTACATCCCGGTGCTGACGGTGACGCGGCGGACCGCGGCCGGTAGCGACTCGAGTTCGGCCAGCAGGAGGAGTGGGATCCCGAGAGCACCGATCGCTGCGAGAAAGAGCGCCGTCGAGGATGCGGCGGCCGCCAGACCCACATCTCGCGCCGAGAACAGATGCGTGGCGACGGCCAAGTAGACAAGGCCCAGTACCGCCGTGGCCCCCTGCTTGGCCACCAGATAGCCGAAGGTCGTGAAGAGCCGCCGCAGTTCTGAGGGCAACGCTCGCAGTTTCGAGAGCAGCACTGGCGGTTCCGAGGGTTGTGCCGTCGGCTCCGCTGCCCGCTCCGGCAGCTCCGCGGGTTGCGGCGGTTGCTCGTTCGGTTGTGCTGGTTGCTCCGCCGGCGCAGTCGGCTCTCCGGCCGCGAGCTCGTTCGCGCGACAGGAGGGTCGATGGTAAGGGAGCGGGGCAGTCGCGTGGGTGGGGCGGGCCGGGCCCCGACCGCCTTCGGACTGCCTATGGCGATTGAGCGAGCCCCGGCTGAGTGCCCCCCAGCCCTTCACGAGTCGATCCTATGCGTGGGGTACCGGGGCTGGCTGTCGTTCATGTCGTGGACGGGAACCGGCGGGCTGTACGCCACCGATGGCGGACCCGCGCGAACGCCGGCTAGCGAGGCTGGCTCGCCCCGTGCCCTCATGGAACGCATCGCGGGGCGACGCGTCAGCGATCGCATGATCGGGCAGCTTTTGATGTTGAAGGTCGAGGTTGTCACGTAGCGGAACGGTCGCCTGGCGTACGCTGAGCGCCTGGCCGCTGGAAGATCACAGTAATCCCTCCCATTTATCCCCCCTTGCCATCGCGAGCAGCCTGGCCGGCGGCGTCTGCCGCTCGCAGTGTCCGGCTCTCGGGGTCTATGCCCAGTGCCGACAGGTAGATGCGCGCAAGTTGGTCAGCGCAGGAGTCCCAGCTTGGCAGTTGGGCCTGATCCACCTGCGAGGGCGATGACATTGCCTTGACGAGCTCATGGGCGACAGCGGCGGCGGGCGCGCCTCGCGCCACGCCACGGACCCACCCCGCCGCGCAGAGCTCGCTGATTCCGGCACTGTCGTAACCCACGACCGGGCGCGCGACGCTCAAGGCCTCCATCACCCCTACTGGGTGCGCCTCGTAGTCCGACAGGCAGGCAACGGCGCTGGCCTCGGCTAGCGTCGTGGCCATGCTCTGGCGATCTTGGGGCGCTATGTACCTAATGCTCACCCGGCCGCACACGCCCAGACGGCGCGCGAGTTCGTAGAGGTTACCTTCATACGGACCGCTGCCCAGGATCAGCACGTGGGCTTCGGGGATCTCACGCATAACGTGCGGCAGTGCCTCGATGACCCGGTGATGTCCCTTATATCGTTCCAGCCGACCACTGGACACGATCCGTCCAGGAACGGCGGCCGTCCCCAAGCGAGGCGGGGGCAATGATCCGCCGTTACGGATTACGATGACCCGCTTGTCGCCGAGATGCGCACGTCGGACGAGGCTCCTTGCCTCAAAGTGGCTAACCGCAATAAGGGACACGGCGTGTCGCAGCAGCGGGCCCGCTAGTCGCCATTGGGTGGTTCGCATGGCGTTCCGGAGCCGTGACGAGTGCCCGCCGGTGTGGAAGGTGACCAGATAAGGGATGCCGACCCGGCGGGCGGAGAGCATGGCGAGCAGTGGCACCGGCGTGTGAATGCCCTGGCAATGCACGAGGTCCCAGCTGCGCCGTCTGATCACGGCCGCAATCCCAGGGGCGAGGTAATAGTCTCGTTTGCGCGGCCAGGACGGAACACGCAGGACCGGGATGCCCTCAACCACCTCCTGCCGTGGCAGGCGCCGCGACCGGTCGGTTGCGAGGATGGTGATCTCGAAACCTCCTAGCGCCGAGAGGTGGCGCGCAACCTCATGGACATGCATCTCAGTCCCGCCAAGATTCGGAAGGTAACCCGGGCTGACCATCAGTATGCGGAGTGGCCACTCCATCGCCTCGCCGCCTCGAGCGCCGAACGCTTCGCCAGAGTTTGCTTTACGCATCACGATCTGTCAGCTCCTTGGCCGTCGACGCTCGCCTTGCAGATCGTGCTGACGCCCGGAGTCTCGTGGCGCGACCCGCTCGTAAACGGCTTCGAGGCGCTCAACGACTGCGGATGCAGTGAAACGCAGTACGCGTTCCTGCGCACCAGCGGCAACGCGGGCGCGCAGGTCAGCATCATTCAGCAAGCGAGCCATGGCTTCGGCGAGCTTATATTCATCGCCGGGCGGCACAAGAAGCCCGTTTTCCCCGTCCACGATCATATCGACTATCCCGCCGACTATGGTTGCGACCACCGGGCGGCCACTGGCCATAGCTTCCAGCACGGTTGTCGGACAGGCATCAAGACACGTCGATGGAAGCACGGAAAAAAGGCAGCGGCGAAACGCTGCCATAGCATGATCATGTGGCCATTGGCCGCACACCTGAACACCGTCGGGAAAGTGCCTAGGCGTGTCCGCCGTTCGCCTGCCTACCAGCAACAGTGGTGGACATCTCCCGCTGAGGGACTCGTAGGCGCGCAGCAGCGCGGGCAGACCTTTATCTCCTGACAGCTCGCCAACAAAAAGAAGAAACTCCTCCTCCGGCAAGCCCGGCGCAAAATCTTCAGCCCGGCCCTCCGCCGCATCGCGTGCGCGGCCCATAACGACCTCGTCTAGGACGAAATTAGGTATAACGCTGGCGTTTGGGCCAGGCTGAATACGATTGCCGATGGCGACAGCGTTGCTCACGCATACCACGTGGTCGATGGCCCGGTCTTTCCATGGACGCATCAGCGCAGTAGCAGCCGCTGTGACGGGCCCCACAACAGGCCCATAGACGGCGGTAGCGCAGGGTAGGCAGCGTGTGACCGAAGGTCCCTCACATGCCTCCGAGCCCATCCGCATCAATCTCTTCGTCGCGCAGACATGACTGAAGTCATGCAGGGTCAGCACGAGCCCAAAGCGCGGTCCGGCCGGCCATGAGTGACGCAGCGCGACGGCACTATTGACAATCCAGTTGTGTGCGTGAACAACGTCGGGCCGCTCCTGCCGGGTGATGCGTGACAGCTCGCGCACCCCCAGCGGATCCGGCAGCGGTGGGTGATGGGTACGGTTGGTGGAATAGACACCCGGTATGCGCATCGCGGCCGTGCCGAACCTGTGTACGCGAACCCCCGATGCAAGGGTTTCCTGATCCGGTACATCAGCCATGCGCTGCGTCGCAACCGCAACCTCGTGACCCCGCTCAGCGAGAGTATTTGCGAGGTTGAAAACGTGGCGCTCCTCGCCACCGATGTCCGGCGGGAAGAACTGCGCGAGCAGAAGGATGCGCATCAGGGCGCTCCGGACGGCACCGCGGAACCGCTGACAGTGAACGCACGGAGGGTGACCCCGTGCCTATCAATGAGGGTCACCCGGCTCGGCCGAGCGACGGAGATCGATCGGACGTCGTCCTCGCCACCGGCGCCGCCGCCGCCCATCCGGCCTGGGCCGTTCGGTCGGCCAGTGCAGGCTGCGGCCACGGCCTGGTGCCCCACCAGTTGTACTCGCGCTTCGTCAGATCCTGGCTGAGCTCCCGCCTGGCGAAACCGCCCACCGCCTCCGTTAGCTCGCGCGACTCGGCGCTCAGCGAGAAGTCCACGCAGCGCCTCTGCCTGCGCACTCGGCCTCTTCCCCGGTTGTGGCGCTCGCGCGGTTGCGCAAGTCCTCAGCCACCGACTCACGACCCAGTTCTGACCACTGCACTGCCTGGTACGAGCGCGGCGAAAGGTACACGCTGAGGACCGTGCGCAGCACTCGCATGCCATCCGACCACGCCCTCAGGTTCGAAAGGCCGTGCAATCGACCACACTCGAAGCTCGGGACCTCCGTCACTTTCAGGCCGGACCTGGCCGCCTTGACGTTGAGAAGGCTTTCCACCTCGAAGCCGTCACTATCCACCTCGAGCTTCGGCAGGTAGCGGGCCCAGAACGCGTTAAAGCCGTAGCACAGGTCGGTGTACCTGGTCCGGAATAGCAGGTTCACCAAGCACACAAGGGCGCGGTTTCCTGCTTTGCGCATCACCGTGATGTCGGCTGAGCCACCCCCCGGCGCGAAGCGGCTTCCCTTCGCGAAATCGGCGCCATGCCGCAAAGCCTCCACGAACCGGGGTATCTCTTCTGGTTCTGTTGAGCCGTCGCCATCGAGGGTCACGATTACGTCACCGCGGGCGGCTGCGAAGCCACACGCCAGCGCGTTACCTTTACCGTGTCCACGTTGGCAAACCACCCTTATGCCCGGTCGACATCTCCTGGCTACCCCGACGGTGTCGTCATGGCTATGCCCGTCGACCAGGATGACCTCGAAAAGATCAGCGGGCAGCCTGGCTAGTACACACGGAAGGTTGGCTGCCTCGTTCAGGGCCGGGATAACCACGCTGACGCGAGGCAAGGTAGGAGCCGTGGCGGTGCCTCGCACTGGCCACGACGATTCGAAGGGCTCATTCACAATACTTACTTCCCGTTTTCCAGGGCTCTCTTCATACTCGAGCAAGATCGCCAGTACATGGCAATTAAAACCCGCTCTGCAATCGACGCCGAGAAGAATCGCATTGCAGAAAGCCAGACCGTAGTCTTTTTGGGTAAGAGACGACATCAAGTCGCGCAGAAGCAGCTCGCGGTGGCGCTACGCTGCGGATGTTGCGTGCGTCCTGAGCGCGCTGGGATGATCGGATTACTGAAGCGCCTTGATTTACTATCTGCCCGACGGAAGAGGCAGACACTTGAGGTGCAAGATTCGCGGCAACGCAAGCACGCATAAGACCAAGCTCGGTCACTGATCTCCCCCGTACAGTCAGCGACAAGTTTTTTCCTGCAGCGCGTGTCCATGTGCAGAATGCCTGTTAAGGCCGCAAGCTAACAGTGATTACTCGCTATCGTTCACATTGCAGCAACACCGAACTACCCACCGGTGACAAGACGATGCTGCGTGGCGCAGATTTTTTTCGAAGCACGTGTCCGGCAAAGTAAACGTACAGAAGAATATTTCATGACAGCGTATAGGGAAATGTTGTCAGGGTTTGCGGTTAGAGACGAAGCCGAAGCTGCGGGTCCGCACCTAGCAGCGCAGGCCCGATGGTCGTCAGGCCTGCCAGGAGGCGGGCGGAGTGCTGCCATCCGCAGCGGGCAGGCTACAGTCGCCCGTGGCCGCTGACGCATGGCCAGAACAGCTCGGGGGGCATCGGCATGAGCGTCCTGGATGAAGTTCCAGGCGGTATTGGCCTGCCCGATGACCCGCCCGCTGCCGTGACGGTGGTGGTCTGTGCTTACACCGAGCGCAGGTGGGAGCAGACTCGGGCGGCGGTGGCCTCGGTATTGGCCCAGGAGCCGCCGCCAAGGCAAGTCGTTCTCGTCGTGGATCACAACGCTCGCCTCGCGGAGCGGTGCCGCCGCGAGATCAGTCACGTCAAGGTGGTGGAGAGTGTCGGCCCATGCGGCTTGTCCGGCGCCCGCAATTCCGGTCTGCGAGCTGCCTCGGGGCCAGTGACGGTATTTCTGGACGACGACGCAACGGCTCGGCCAGGCTGGCTAGCTGCTCTGATCGAGCCCTATCGCAGTGACCAGGTGGTCGCAACCGGAGGCATGGTGCACCCGCAGTGGCCAGCCGCCCGGCCCGCCTGGTTGCCGCCGACCTTCGACTGGGTGGTTGGTTGCAGCTACCAGGGCTTGCCAGAAGTACCGGCCGCGGTACGCAACCCCATCGGGGCAAACATGAGCTTTCGCACTGAACTTGCACTGGATGCCGGCGGCTTCGACAGCACCATAGGTCGCGTTGGTGTGCGACCCCGAGGATGCGAGGAAACCGAGATGGCGATTCGGATTACTGCAGCCCGGCCCGGGTCAGTTGTCTTCTACGTTCCCGCCGCTGCGGTCGATCACTCTGTGTCTGCCGAGCGGCTGACAGTGCGCTACTTTCTGCGCCGGTGCTGGCACGAAGGCAGGTCGAAGGCGTACGTGGTACGGCTGGCCGGGGCTGCCGCGGGGCTCTCGGCAGAGCGTCGGCAGGCCGCGTCGGTCATTCCGGCGACATTGCTTAGAGACCTGCGCGCCGGCATCACGGGAGATGGCCTCGCTTTCGCGCGCGTTGCTGCCGCAGCCGCCGGTCTCGCTGCCACCGCGGCGGGTTACCTCGCCGGCCGAGCCTTGACGCATCGGAGGGCCAGCGGTCAACGGTGAGCGCCCGCCGGGCAGCCCGGCCGCATACTCCCGGCGGCAGTGGAAAGTGGCGGGCTGGGGCTGAAGCTATCTGGCCGCGCTGCTGATCATGGGAGCCGCGGGCGAGACGGGCGGGCTGGTAGCCTCCGTTGCAGTCCCGGACATTCATGTCGTCGGCCGCTGCCACGATCGAGGCGTCGGTCCGGCAGGTCCGCGACGCCACCCTAACCGTCAGGGGGTCAGCACCAACTCAGCACGCTATCGGGACCTGGCGGGAATCGACCAGGAATAACGGGCAAACGGCCAACCGCCAGAAACCGGAGTTCACCGGCCCTTAAGATCCGCACCAGCGCCACGACCTGCGGTTATTATCGCACGACGAGCCCGGTGACGGCCCTACCGATGATCATCCGCTGGATCTCCGACGTGCCCTCGAAAATCGTGAAGATCTTGGCGTCCCTGTGCATGCGCTCCACCGGGTACTCCCTGGTGTAGCCGTTGCCACCGAAGATCTGGATGGCCTGCTCGGTGACCCGGACTGCGGTCTCCCCCGCCACCAGCTTGGACATCGAGCCCTCTGCCCTAGTGAACTTCCTGCCCTGCCTGCCCATCCAGGCGGCCCGCCAGGTCAGCAGGCGAGCCGCGTCGACCGAAGCCTGCATGTCCGCGAGCATGAACGCGATCGCCTGGTTCTGCCCGATCGGCTTCCCGAACTGAACCCGACCGACCGCGTAGTCCCTGGCATACTCGAAAGCAGCCCGCGCCACGCCCACAGCCATGGCGGCGACCGTTGGCCTGGAGGCCTCGAACGTCTTCATCGCCGCCTGCTCGCCACCAGCCTGCCCTGCCGGCCAGCCTCGCCAGCCGATCCTTGCCGCCAACGAGGCAACGGCCGGGGACCCTGACGTCATCAAGCACAACCTCGGCCGTGTGCGACGCCCGCACCCCGTGCTTGCGGAACTTCTGCCCTTGCGACAGTCCTGGCGTTCCCGGCGGAACGATGAAGCTGGCCTGACCGCGGCTGCCAAGTGACGGATCAACAGTGGCGACGACCACATGCACGTCGGCGATGCCGCCGTTGGTGGCCCACGCTTTGGTGCCGTTCAGAACCCACTCGTCGGTTGCCTCGTAAGTACACCGCACGGGTCCTGATCGCTCCGACGTCGCTGCCGGCATCGGGCTCGGACGAGCAGAACGCGCCGAGCTTGACGTCGCCCGGGCTGCGGAACATCTGCGGCAGCCATTCGCCGATCTGCTCGGGCGTGCCGCTGCCGCTGACCGCGACCGCGGCCAGGCAGGTTCCGACCAGTGCCAGGCCGATCCCCGCGTCGCCCCAGAAGATCTCCTCAAACGCGACCGGGGTGCCCAGGCCGGTCGGCTCGAACCATTGCCCGGCGAAGAAGTCGAGCGAGTACAGGCCGATCTTGGACGCCTCCTCGAGGATCGGCCACGGCGTCTCCTCGCGCTCATCCCATTCGGCCGCTGCTGGTCGCATGACGTTCTCGGCGAGCTCGTGCACCCAGTCCCGCATCTCGCGGACGTCGTCGGACAGGTCGAGCGTGAACCCGCCAGCGCTGGCCTGCTCGGCATCGCTCATCTGGAAAACTCCTTGGCGGCGGCGCACTTAAGTTACTGAGGAGTAGTATGCCGCAGCCCGGGCCGATCCGGCCAGATGTCATCATTCCAACTGCAGAGACCCTCCGGCAGCCTGAGCGCACTGAGGAGCAGCGCGGCATGGATTACAGCAGCTACGACCACCTGCTATTCGAGCGGCGCGAGCATGGCGTGCTCCTGATCACGATGAACAGGCCAGAGGTGTACAACGCGGCCGACGAGGCCATGCATAGTCAGCTCGCGACGCTCTGGGCCGACGTCGCCCGCGACGATGAGACCAGGGTCGCGGTGATCACCGGTGCTGGCAAGGCGTTCTCCGCGGGCGGGCGATCTCGCGATGGTGCAGCGTATCGCCGGCGATTACGACCGCACCACCCGGATGCTCAGCGAGATGAGCGACCTTGTCTACAACATGGCCGGCTGCGACAAGCCGATTGTGTCGGCGATCAACGGCGTCGCGGTCGGGGCCGGCCTCGTAGTGGCGCTCCTCGCGGACATCAGCATCTGCGCCGAGGACGCAAAGCTCGGCGACGGGCACGTGAGACTCGGCGCGGCGGCCGGCGACCACGCCGCGATCATCTGGCCGCTGCTCTGCGGCATGGCTAAGGCCCGGTACTACCTGCTGACCGGCGAAATGGTGAACGGCGTAGAGGCCGAGCGGATCGGCCTGGTCAGCAAGGTGCTGCCGCGCGGCGAAGTCGCTTGACGAGGCGCTCCGGGTGGCCGAAATGCTGGCGACCGGATCGCAGCTCGCGATCAGGCTGACCAAGCGGGCGATGAACAGTTGGCTGCGCACCGCGGGGCCGATCTTCGATCAGTCGGCCGCGTACGAGATGCTCACCTTCATGGGCCCGGACCTCGCCGAGGGCGCCGCCGCGCTGCGCGAGAAGCGCCCGCCGAAGTTCGCGTAACGGGCGCACGCCTCAGGTGCCCGGGTGGCTCGCTAGTGGCTAGCCGCGCCAGTGTAATAGCGCAGGATGTTGACCTCGTCGTACCGCTGGCCGCGGTAGGTCTGCGTAAGCTTCCAGCCGCAGTGCTGGTAGAAGCCGACCGCCGTCGGTCCGGTCGCGACCCAGACCGGGTTGTAGCCCTGGCCGGCGGCCCAGCGCAGGGTGTGCCCGAGTATCGCCCGGCCGGCGCCCTGCCCGCGCAGCGCGGGGTCCACGATCACGCCGATCACCCAGGGCCCGCGGTCGTGCAGTTCCGGCGGGTCAACCGTGCCGATGCCGACGGCACCGGCGAGGGCGCCGCCCGCGTCCAGCCCGACGAACGTCACGGGCAGTTCGGTCCGGCCGGCCTCGCGCCGAGTGACGTCGATCCACCAGGACGGGTCTTTGGGCTCGGGCGAGTGCCCCCATTCACGCCAGCGCAGCTCGCCGACGGCGGGGATCAGTTCAGCGTGGTCGGCGAGCAACTCGACGTGCCAGACCCGCTCTGAGCGCATGGTTGCGACCATAAAGACAGCGCCGTTGTGGCGGCGAGTCATTCTTGGCGTCCAGGCGGCGCTTATTCCTGCTCGTGCCTTTCCAGGAATGCGTAAACGTCCGCCTCGTCGACGCCAGGAAAGCTGCCGGACGGCAGCGCCAGCAGGATGTGCGAGTGCGCACGGGCGGACGGCCAGGCCATCCCGTCCCAGCGGGCGGCCAGCCGGGCCGGCGGGCGCTGGCAGCACGACGGGTCGGGGCAGGCCGACTTCGTGCGCTTGGTCGTGTCACGGCCGCGGAACCAGCGCGCGTCGTCGAACGGCACGCCGAGCGTGATCGCGAAGCCGCGCTCGCTTCCGGGGTCGACCGAGGCGACGCAGAAGTAGGTGCCCGACGGCGTGTCTGAGTTACTTCACAATGGCGTGGCGATTCCGGCGAGCAGCAAGACCGTCGGCAATGTGCGGGTGTTCGCGACGGCTGGATCGTTCGCGCCGTCGAAGGCCACTCCTCTGCTGGTTGAAGCGTTCATGACCGTCGCCGCCATCCGCGCTGACCTGAGGCTCACCATGCTGGGCGACGGTGCCGGTCGCCGTCGTTGCGAGGACATCGCCCGAAGCGCCGGCGGGCGTGTGGAGTTTCCCGGGTTCCGCGCTGACGTCGATGCGCAGCTCCGGCGGGCCGACGCGTTCGTCCTGCCATCGTTCAATGAGAACTTGCCGCTGGCACTGCTTCAGGCAATGGCGGCGGGCCTCCCGTGCATCGCGAGCGACGTGGGCGGGGTAAGGGAGGTGCTCGATGACGGCGCCGGCATCCTCGTGCCACCCGGCAACAGCCAAGCTCTCATCGCAGCGATGGAACTGCTGATCTCCCGGCCACAACTTGCCTCACGGCTTGGAGCGGCAGCACGGAAGCGGGTCGATGAGCGTTTCTCGCTGAGTCGATGCGCCGATGATCACGTGCGGCTGTGGTCAGACATCATGCACGGCGATCGCTGAGATTGAGGTGTCGCAAACGTCCTGCAGCAAGCGGCCACTCAAGGGATGTCGACGGTTCTGCCGTTCTCACCCTGCGCGCCAAACCTGCTCGAGTCGGACGGCGTATCAGGCCCGTTGGCCGTGCGCGCAGGCGGGCGAAGCTTGACCGTCTCAAATGGCTCGATCGGTGTAACAGCCCCGGAGGCAGTCGGCGTTACTCGTTCGGGCGTAGCCGGAACATGATCGGGTTCTGGTCGTTGGTTGGGAGTCGGTGCGCGCCCGGTCAGTCCGGTCCTTCCTCGCGGCCTTGACGCGGGCCCGGCAAAGTGATCCCAGATGAGTCCAGCGGCGGCAGCAAGTATTGCCGCCAAGATCAGCACGACGGGCAGCAGCAGCTTCTTACTTGGCGGAGCGGGTTGCGGAGCCGTCGGCTGACCGTATACGCGAGGAATCACGACGCCATTTCCGCTCACATGAGCGAGGAAGGTGCGAGTAGCGACAGCTGTAATCTCCCTCGCCTGGGCACGATCGGGCTTTGAGCCACAATACTTATTATTGCCGCGTTAGATAGGGCTTCAGCGTGTACGTCGGCCGCTAGTTGCTTCTCCGTAATTTTGAATGGCACCCTTGCGGCGACCTCATTCAACAGCACCGGGCTTGAGACCAGCTGTACGTATGTCGGCACCAAACTCATTATGATGTTCGGATAATTAGGGAGAATAGTCGGTTTGTTCGGAGGAGGAAGAAGGGCCACCGATGAGCTCGACTGATAGGTTGTAGGGCGAGTAAGTATGACGCCCCCTCCGACTGCTAGAATCATCAGAAATACCAGTGCATATACGAGCTTCTGACGCCAGAGAACCGCTCCTACGCGGCTTGTCGTCATCGCACTCTTAGTTGTGCTGGGAGTCAACTGGCCTCCACCTGCTCCATTCGTCAGCATTGGCGACAGATTCGTTCTCGTGTGGAGCCGCAGCTGGGAGGTTACCCATTTCCTTCCGTAGCGCCACAGAGTCGTCGAGACAACGCCGCAATGAATAGCGCTCTACTGCGCGACGGCGTGCGGCCATCCCGAGCTGACGGCGGCGAACCGGGTTAGCGAGCAGATCGTCGACGGCCGTCGCAAGACGTGAAGGCTCCTCGGCCGGCACCAAGATTCCAGCACCGTGCAGAGCCGAAGCACCGGCTACGCGAGTAGCCACGATGGCGGCACCGCATGCCATGGCCTCGAGTAGAACCAGAGCCATGCCGTCGTAGCGCGATGGAACAATGACAACGTCGGCGGCCCGGAGCTCGGGCGCCGGATCGGGGCGGAAGCCGACCATCTCAACCCTGTGGGTGAGCCCCATTTCACTGGCCTGTCGCGCAATCCTTGAAACGCGCGTCCCGGATTCGAGTCATTCCCAACGGCGTTGACGTAGCTCGATTCAGCCCCGATGGCCCGATTGCCCAGAGGGCCAGCGGCCCACGCCGAGAGTCGCCCGGCCAGCAGATCGCTCCTCGCCAGACACGGCCACTACTGCGGTCGTCACAGGCAGCAGGATCCGCTCGGTTAGCCGATAAGGCGGCGAGAACCGCCCTCCGGCCAGCCATGACCACCCGTGCGGGGAAAAGACGCTGGGAGGTCGCCTGCGCCACAAACTGGCTAGGGCGATCCGGCCAACAGCTCCGGCCTTCGACGAGTGGAGGAGGACCAGAGCGTGCGACCGTGCGAGCCGTCTGACCTGGATGATCGCAGCGAAGTCGCTGAGATGGGGAGATCGCCGCATCTCAACTCTTTCCCACTCCGCTCCGTGTTCGGTGGCCCACACAGCCAAGTCACCTGCCTCGGGACAGGCCAGAGTGACGCGGTAACCGCTGCGGACAGCGGCTTCCACTTGGTCGCGTACGCACACCGCGACGCCCTCAGTGGTTGGCTGAGATACCATCCAGACACTTGAACGTCGCGGATGGCCCGGACACAATCCGCTGGTCGACCGCTCAGGGTGCAGTGCCTGGCCAGTCACATGCAGCTCAGTTAGCTTCTTAGCAGGCCGGCGACCGCGTCCGTCGACGGTGTGCCGATATCTGAAAGAACTGCATTCGGGCCCCCCGTTACCCCGTCCCGGCGGTTGAGCCGCCGGCATACCTTGTCTATCTACCCACCTGCAGGCACCTGACGCGGACCACGGTCGAAGCGCCTCACAGGACTGGGAGCAGTAGGCAGCTGTCGCCGAACTCGTGACCCAGGTACCCGCTTCTGTCCGCCTCGGCGTAGGCCGCCTTGACCAGCGCGGTGCCGGCCACCGCCTCGAGCAGAGCCAGATGCGATGCCTCGGGGTCGTGCCAGCCGGTGATCAGGCCCTGAACCACTCGGGCCGGGTGCTCGGTGCCCAGGACGAGGTCGGTCCAGCCGTGCCTCGGCCAGGACGGTGCCATCGGCCTCGGCCGCGCTCTCCAGCGCGCGGGTCACGGTCGTGCCGACCGCGACCACCCGGTGCCCCGCTGACCTGGTCAGATTGACCAGCCTGAGCGGTCGGCGTCGGGTACCGCGAACCGCTCGGGCAGCGGCAGCTCGCCAGCCTCCAGCGAGGCGACGCCGGCGTGCAGGGTGATCGGCGCGATCGAGTACGCCGGCCGTGATCAGGCTCGACGACGAGGTCCTTCGTGAACGGGCGCCCGGCGCTGGGCATCTCGGCGCTGCCCGGATGCCGTGAGAACACGGTCTGATAGGCCGCGAGCGGCCACTCGTCGGGCACATAGCTGTACCGGATCGGGCGGCCGTGCCGGCGAGGTAATGCCTCCACGCCGCCGGCGACGTCCGGCCCTGTGATCGAGGTGACCCACAGCCGGTCTGCGGCCGGGTCCGGGTATCGGTTCAGCAGGGTCAGCGCGGCGTGGCCAGGCAGCGTGATCGTCTCTGCCGGCTCTGCGTCGGTCACGCGGCCGCGCTGCGTTGTCGCGGTGCCGCAGTTCCACCACCCAGCAACCGTCGTCCAGCGGCGTGGAGAAGTGCACGGTCACCGGCCGGCCGTCGGCGCGGCGGCCGTCGACCGCGGCGGCGAGCGTTCGCTGACGTGTTGACTACGAGCAGGTCGCCGGGAGTCAGGAACCTGGGCAGGTCAGCGAATCTGCGCGTGGGCCAGACCGTCGGTCGTGGCGACCAGCATCCGGACGCCGTCGCGGGTCAGGCCGCGTTCCTCGGCCGGCCTGTCGGCTGCGAGTCTCATGACGTCACCTCCGCGGGTGACGGGAAGGTCAGGTCGGCGGCCCGGTAGCGGCCGCTCGGCGGCCGTTCGTCGATCAGGCGCAGCAGCGCGGGCACGACGCTGTCCGGCTCGGGCCGGTCGGAGATGTCCTCGCCGGGGAAGGCCTGCTGGTGCATCTCCGGTCCGCATGTCTCCGGGGTCGAACGCGTAGCAGCGCAGGCCGCCGTCCTCGGCGGCCAGCACGGCGGTGAGCTGGTCGAGGGCCGCCTTGGACGAGCCGTAGCCGCCCCAGCCCTGGTACGCCTCGACGGCCGCGTCCGAGCTGACGTTGATGATCGCGCCGCCGGCCGCGGCGAGCGGGCTCGGCGAGCAGCTGGATCAGCGCTAGCGGCGCGACCACGTTGGTCTCGTAGACGTGGCGCAGCGCGCCGAGGTCATAGCCGCGCAACGGCGGCAGCGGGCTCGGCCCGAGCGAGCTCGCGTTGTTGATCAGCAGGTCGAGCCGGCCGAAGCCGGCTGACCGCGGTCGCGAGGGCGGCCCGGTGTCCAGGGCTGGTGACGTCGCCGCCGATGGCGATGACGTCGCGGTAGCCCGCGGATGGCATCGGCGAGGTCGGCCTCGCGGCGGGCGTCGACGACGAGCGACCAGCCGCGGTTGCAAGGGCGCGGGCGGTCGCCCGGCCGAGCCCTCGGGACGCTCCGGTGATCAGGGCGACAGGCATGTGGTGCTCCTTACTAGTGGGGTGCGTGCCATACTGGTAGTTGAAGTCAACTTCAAGTCAAGCGAGTCGCGCCGGAGAAGCCGATGCACACGACAGATCTGCTGACGGTGGGGGAGATCGCCCGCAGGAGCGGGTTCGCCGACTCTGCCGTGCGCTACTACGAGAAGCTCGGGCTGCTGCCGGCCACCAGGACATCGGGCGGACAGCGCAGGTTCGAGCGAAGCACGCTGCGTCGGCTCGCGTTCATCAGGGCCGCCCGCAACATCGGGCTCAGCCTGGATGAGGTCGCTGCGGCGCTCGCGTCGCTGCCCGCCGGGCGCACGCCGACCAGGGCCGACTGGACGCGGCTGTCCAGCAGCTGGCGGGAGCGGCTTGACGATCAGATCAAGGCGCTGGTCGCGTTGCGCGATGGCCTTGACTCCTGTATCGGCTGCGGTTGCCTGTCGCTGGACCGGTGCGCCTTCTCCAACCCATCGGACACCGCGCGCGCCGGCGGCCCCGGTGCGGTCTACCTGCCATCCGGCCTGCGCAGGGAGATCCCGCACCCGTCGGCGCCGCGGGTTGGACTGGAGCGCGGCGAGTTAGCCCTCGCCGGATTCGTTGCGCCGGCAGGCGGCCGGAGTTAGCCGGGCGGACGCGTCACGCCGAACGGGCCGCCGGACCGATGACCGCCCGGCGCCACGTGCCCGGCACGGACGGGCTTGACGCCGAGATGGAATGTCGCGGCGTCGGAGGGCACTGACCACAGCAGCGCGCCGGACCCGGCCGCGATAAGCGAGGCGTCGGTGCAGGTCGGCATGTAGTCACGCCAGGCGAACAGCAACGCGGCGCCGGATGAGCAGAACAGCCCGACGGCCGCCGCGCCGCCGAACTGGCCGAGCCAGCGTCGGGCCCCGGCGAACAAGCCGAGACAGGCCAGCGCCCCGTAGAACAACGGGGCCAACCTGATGATCGCCGAGCAACTGGAACGGCGCGGCCAGATAACGGATAACCGGGATCCTTCTCGCTGATCCAGCGCCCGTTGGCAAGGGCGACCATTGCGGGATCGCTGGCAGGTGCGCGGCTCCGGTCCGGCAACGAGCGCGTTGCCCTGACCAGGCCGCGGTGTCAGCTGATTCGCCAGCGCGTGCACCTGCGCGGTCGACAGGGTCAGGAGATGCCCGTCGGTGATGCCGACAATGGAGGCGCGGTACGCGTAGTCGTCTGGCTCAACCAATTGCGGTGCGGTCCGCAGCGCGACGACGCACAGCACCGCGAACGCGGCCACGGCAAGCGCGATCTCCATGCGCCTGGCTGCGCGGCGCGGATTAGCGGCGGGCTTTCTGGTCTGGCCCGCACCAGAGCTTTCACGGCCCCATCCTGTGAGAGGGCGGTCCAGGGTTCTGGCCGGAAAGCGTGCGAGTTCCGTGTGAGTTCTGACTGCTCCGTAAGCCGGGCTCCAGGTAGAACGTGTTCTACTGTAGGTGCACGCTCGGAGCGGAGGAAGGGCTGGCGGGCATGGCTGAGGCGTTCATCGTCGACGCGGTCAGGACGCCGGTCGGCCGGCGCGGCGGCGGGCTAGCCGGCGCCCATCCGGCGGATCTCGGCGCGCACGTGCTCGTGGCCCTGGTCAGGCGGACAGGAATCGACCCGGTCGTCGTCGACGACGTGATCGTGGGCTGCGTGGACACGATCGGCCCGCAGGCAGGCGACATCGCGCGCACGGCGTGGCTCGCCGCCGGGCTGCCGGAGGCCGTTCCCGGCGTGACCGTGGACCGGCAGTGCGGATCGTCTCAGCAGGCCGTGCACTTCGCCGCGCAGGCGGTGCTGAGCGGCACCGCCGACCTCGTCGTCGCGGGCGGGGTGCAGAACATGAGCCAGATCCCGATCGCCGCGGCGATGACAGCCGGTCAGGCGTTCGGCCACGACGATCCGTTCAGCGGGTCGGACGGCTGGCGCGCCCGGTACGGCAGCCAGGAGATCTCTCAGTTCAGGGCCGCTGACCTGATCGCGGCCAAGTGGGGGATCGGCCGGGCCGAGATGGAGGAGTACGCGCTCGCCAGCCATCAGCGGGCGATCGCGGCCATCGACGGCGGCGACTTCGAGGCTGAGATCGTGCCGTACGGCGACTCGGCGACGACGAGTGCCCGCGCCGCGACACCTCGCTGGAGCGCATGGCCAGGCTGGAGCCGCTGCGTCCGCGCCGACGACGGCGGCGTGATCACGGCGGCGCTGTCCAGCCAGATCGCGGACGGAGCCGCGGCGCTGCTGATCGCCTCCGAGCGGGCCGTCGCCGAGCACGGCCTGCGGCCGCGGGCACGGATCGCACACATCTCGGCCCGAGGCGACGACCCGGTGCTGATGCTGACGGCGCCGATCGCCGCGACGGAGCACGCGCTGCGCAAGGCCGGCCTGACCATGGCCGACATCGACCTGGTCGAGATCAACGAAGCGTTCGCGCCGGTCGTTCTGGCCTGGCAGCGCGAGACGGGCGCGGACTTGCGGCGGGTGAACGTCTGCGGCGGCGCGATCGCGCTCGGCCACCCGCTCGGCGCCACCGGCGCCAGGCTGATGACGACGCTGCTCTACGGGCTGGAACGGACCGGCGGCCGGCTCGGCCTGCAGACCATGTGCGAGGGCGGCGGCCAGGCCAACGTCACGATCATTGAACGCATGGGCTGAGGCTCGCTCACTCGCCGGTGGAGCCGGTGACGAGCTCGGCGACGATGTCGAGGTGGCCGACGTGCCTGGCGTACTCCTGCAGCAGGTGGAACAGGATCCGCTCCAGCGGCGGCGGGTCGTCGCCGTCCCAGCGTTCGCCCGGCTGGCCGGTCTCGGCGAGATCGTGCGACTCGATCACGGCGGTGCTGCGCTCGGCTTGCGCCGCTAGCGCGGCGACCAGCCCGTCCAGCGTCTCGTCCGCGCCGACGTGCCAGCGGTCGTCCTTGCCGTCGCCCCAGGGGTCGGCTACGTCCCGGCCCTCGAACCCCCACTCCAGCCAGCGCATCTCGACGTGCTGCAGGTGCTTGAGCAGTTCGATCGGCGTCCAGCCGGACGGCAGGATGCTGCGTGTCAGCTGGTCGGCGGGCATCTCGCGGAGCTTGGTCACGAGCCGGGAGCGGAAGTAGGCGAGATATCGCAGGAAGACCTCGCGCCGTGAGCTGGCCGGAATCGTCGGCGACGGGAACTCAACGGGTGCACCGAAGTCATCAGTCGTCATAACGCAACCCTCGCGTACCTGGCGGTCGACAAGGGCGGGCTCAGTCGCTCGGGCGACGGCCGCACCGCGCTGCGATGCCGATCGCGCGACTGCGAACACAATGGCCCAGCCAGCCAGCCTTCAGCAGCGAGTCCAGCCGCAGCGCGAGGAACAGCACGACCTCTTCGCCGAACGCCAGGGACGGGCCAGCGTCGGCGCGCACGCGGCGCGATGCCGATGCCCCAGATGACGGCCGCTGCACGGGGGCGAGCACGGCGAGCGCGACGTCCGCGGCCGTGCCGAGCCCGGCATTCGACGCCCAGAAGAGTCAGGACGGCGAGCAATGCAAGCTCGGACAGGAACCGGATGCCAAGGACGGCCGGCGCAGGAGGCTAGCCACGCCGGCAACCCTATTGGGCTTGGTCGCTGCTCTGCCCGCGCTCGCGCTCGACGTCCGCACACCGTGAACCCCGGTGGGCATGGCACCACCGGGTTCGCTGGCTGGCGGGGGCTGGGGCAGGCCGTCAGGCGGGCCGGAAGCGCATGACGCCGCGGTCGATCACGACCGTGCCGTCCTGCGTGGCGGTCTGGAACAGGGCGCGGCCGACGCCGTTGCCGGCCTGCGCTCTCGGTGATCCACATCGAGACGGTCAGCGCGTCGCCTGGCAGGACCGGCCGGGTGAACCGGCCGGACATCGCCGCGAACCTGGCCGGGTCCGAGCCGCAGAGCCCGTGCAGCAATGCCCGCCCGTGACGCCGTAGGTGCACAGGCCGTGCAGGATCGGCCGGGCGAAGCCGCCCCTGGCGGCGAACTTCGGGTCCGCGTGCAGCGGGTTGCGGTCACCGGAGAGCCGGTAGATCAGCGCCTGTTCGGGGCGAGTCTGCAGGGTGATCTCGTGATCGGCCGGCCGGTCTGGCCGCTCCCACGGCTCGCTGCTCGCCGCGCTCGCCGCCGAACCCGCCTTCGCCGCGGATGAACGTGCCGCTTCGTGGCGGTGACCATCGGTTCGCCGGTGGCCGCGTCGACGGCCTGGTTCTCGACCGTGATGAGTGCGCCCGAGCCCTTGTCATACATCCCGCTGACCGTCGAGACAGTCCGCACCGTGCCTTCTACCGGCAATGGCCTGTGCAGTTCGAACGACTTGCTCGGCGTGAACCAGCAGGGCCCTGTCGAAATCACCGAGGTTCCGCCTGACAGCGGCCTGGGAGATCAGCACGGCGAACGTCGGCAGGACCTGCTGGGTGACGCCGCTGGTGTTTTCCGTGGTGAACGCGAGCTCCTTCAGCGGGTCACCAAGCCCCGCCCCGACCCCGACCGCGTACAGCAGCGCGTCTTTGGACGTCCAGGAGCGTTCGTGCGGCTCTCCGGGTTCGCCTACCAAGCTATGGTCGAGTGGCACGAATGCCTCCTGGGGTTGGTTATAGCCCGGTATTAGAATTTCGTTCTAGAATCATTCTCCGAAGCCGCGTGCCACCGTGTCAATGTTGGCTGGCGCGCCTCCGGCACGACGCACACGGAACTGGGCCGACAGGAGTGAGCCATGGGCCTGCTGGACGGAAAGGTCGCCATCGTGACCGGCGCGAGCCGGGGAATCGGAGCGGAGATTGCCAGGCGATTCGGCTCAGAGGGAGCGGCGGTCGCGGTCGCGGCGAGGACAACCGGGCCAGGGCAGTCGCCGCTGGACGGGACTATCGGTGACACAGCAGCGGCGATCGAGGCAGCTGGCGGCACCGCGGTGGCCATCGCGACGGACCTGTCCAAGCCTGCGGACAGGGAGCGGCTGGTCGCGGAGGCCACCGAGCGACTAGGGCCGCCTGACATCCTGGTGAACAACGCCGCGGTGACGTACTTCACGAGGGTCGAGGACTTCACACCGCGCCGGTACCAGCTGATGTTCGAGGTGCAGGTGCAGGCCGCGTTCCACCTGTCGACGCTGGTGCTGCCCGCCATGCGCCAGCACGGGCGGGGCTGGATCCTGAACATCTCCTCGCGGGCGGCGCTGCACCCCGAGATCCCGCCGAACGCGTGGGGAGGGCGCGGCGGCACCGTCTATGGGATGTGCAAGGCCGCGATCGAGCGGTTCTCCACGGGTCTGGCGGCCGAGCTTTATGCCGACAACATCGCGGTCAACGCCCTGTCGCCGACCCAGGTGGTACCGACCCCTGGCACGATCTTTCATCACCTGACCACCGCGGATGACGAGAACGCCGAGCAGCCCGCGGTCATGGCAGCGGCGGCACTTGTGCTCTGCCACGCCGATCCGCAAAGCCTGACCGGGCGCGTCACCTACTCCCAGGAACTGCTGGCCGAGTTCGGCCTGCAGGTACCGGGCCAGCCCGGCGCGAGCCGGCGCCAGTGAACACCCGCGGGGCGCACGCCGACCGAGTGGTTAGACGCCGATCCTGGTTGCGAGCCGCTCGCGGTGATAGCTCGCATCACCCAGGAAGAGCTCGCACGCCTTAGCGCGCTTGAAGTACAGGTGCGCGTCGTGCTCCCAGGTGAAGCCGATGCCGCCGTGGATCTGGATGTTCTCGGCCGCGACGTGGAAGTACGTGTCCGAGGCCAGCGCCTTCACCAGGGCGGCGACGACCGGCACCTCGGCCGAGTCCTCGGCGACCGCCGCTGCGGCGTAGCCGACCGCGGAGCGGAGCGACTCGACCTCGAGCAGGAGATCCGCGCACCGATGCTTGATCGCCTGGAAGCTGCCGATCGGCCGGCCGAACTGATGCCTGATCTTCGCGTAAGACACGGCCATGTCGAGCGCGCGCTGTGCGCCGCCGAGCTGCTCGGCGGCCTGCGCGATCGCGGCGACGTCGAGGGTCCGGTTCAGGATCGCGTCAGCGTCGCCGGGCGCTCCGATCAGCCTGGCCGGCACCGAGCTGAACTCGAGCCTGGCCAGCCTGCGGGTCTGGTCCAGCGTGGGCAGTTCCTTGCGGGTCAGGCCGTTGGCGCCGGCCTGGACGGCGAACAGTGACAGACCGTCGTTCGTCCTGGCCACCACCACGATCAGGGCGGCCGTGTGCCCGTCGAGCACGAAGCTCTTATGGCCGTCGAGGACCCAGCCGCCGTCCCGCTCGCTGGCCGCGAGCCCGATCGCGTCCGGCTCCCAGGAGCCGTTGTCCTCGGTGAAGGCCAGGGTCGCGACCGTCTCGCCGCTGGCGATGCCGGGCAGCAGGTCCTGCTTCGCGGCCTCGTCCGGGCTCGCCAGGAGTGCCGTCGCTGCCAGCACGGCGCTTGCCAGATATGGCCCTGGGTAGAGCGCCGCACCGAGTTCCTCGAGCACGATCGCCTGCTCGATGAAGGTGAACCCGGCGCCGCCGTATTGCTCGGGAATGGCGATACCCTGCAGGCCCAGCTGGCTGCCCGCGTAGTTCCACACCTTCTCGTCGGTGCCGTCGTCGGAATCCATCAGCTCGCGAACCCGCGGCAGCGGCATCCGGTCCGCGAGGAAACGCCGCACCGACTCTCGCAGCTCCTGCTGCTCCGTGCTGTAAGCGAGCTTCATGGTCCCGGTCCGTTCTGTTCTAGCCCGCGGTGCGGTCTGGCTGCCCAGTCATGTCTGCCCAGTCATGTCTGCAGAGTCATGTCTGGCTGGTGGGTGCTGTCGTGCTTACGGTGGCCGTTCTTGCTGGTGACGACGAGGACGTCGAGCGCCTCGATCTGGTCGCCGTCGACCCAGAGCGGGTTGATCTCGAGCGCGCTGAGGGCGCTGCCTAGCGACAGGGCGGCTTCGGCGATCCGCACGATGATGCCAGCGAGAGCGTCGAGGTCGGCGGGCTGGCGGCCGCGCACGCCACGCAGCAAGGGTGCGCCACGCAGTTCGCCGAGCATCTCGATCACATCGGCCTTGCTGACCGGAAGCGCTCGGAGGCTGACGTCGCCGAGTACCTCCACGAAGATGCCGCCCAAGCCGACGGCGAGCACGGGACCGAAGGCCGGATCGACGCTGATCCCGGCCAGCAGCTCGACTCCTCCGGTCCGCATCGGGCTGACCATGACGCCGTCGATCACCACCGGCTGGCCAGATTCCGCTGCGACCTCGGCGGCGGCCACGGCCTCTGCGGCCTGTCCCGCTGCCCGCACCTTCTTGAATCCGGCCCGCAGCTGCGTGATGGTGCGCAGGCCAAGGACCACCCCGCCGATGTCGGACTTGTGGGCGATGCCAGCGGAGCTGATCCGCAGCGCGACCGGGTAGCCGAACTTCCTCGCCGCGGCGGCGGCCTCGTCAGCCGAGCTGGCCATCTCGCCGGGCACGAGCGGCACGCCGAAGGACGCGAGCAGCTCGCGCGCGTCGGCTTCCCGCCACGGCCCTTCGGGGTAGTGCTCCGCTCCGCCGGCCGCTGAGGACTCGGCAGCCGTCGGCGGACCCGGCCAGGTCCGGCCGTGACCCTCCGCCCAGCGGATCGCGTTGCCGATCGCCTGCACGCCCAGGTCCATCCCGCCCAGCAGGTGGATGCCGTTCCTGCCGAGCAGGTCCCTGCCGAACGGCGTCACGTCCACGCAGGTGGACCCGACCGAGATCACCGGAACCGGCGACGACGCCATCCGCTGCCCGAGCCAGGCGACGCGCTCGTCCAGCATGCTGGCGACCGTCTCGTCGGGCGGCCTGACGTCGGGCAGCGTGAGCCCGGAGAAGAACACGAAGTCCAGGCCAGGGTCGTCGACCGCGGCGTCCAGCGCGTGGTCGATCGCGGTCAGCGCCGACGTCCGCTGGTTGGCCAGGAAGTAGCCGGTCACGTCCAGCGGGTTGCGTACCTGGGCGAACGGCGGCAGGTGCGGCTCGATCGCGGCAGCGGTCGACGCCGCGAATGCCGGGATCTCGATGTCCTGCTCGGCTGCCCGGTCGGCGATGATGTCGCACGCGCCGCCCGAGGCGGTGAGCACGCCCATTCGCCGGCCCGTTGGCCGGTGCCCGTACCCGAGCAGCGCTCCTGTGGTCAGGAGCTCCTCGATGCTGGTGACGCGGATCACGTTGAGCTGGCGGAGCACGGCGTCGACCACGGCGTCGTCGCCGGCGATCGAGCCGGTGTGGGCCAGCGCGGCCTGGCTGCCCGCGGCGCTCGAGCCGGCCTTGAGCGCGACGATCG
Source organism: uncultured Actinomycetota bacterium (assembly GCA_963809195.1). GTDB lineage: Bacteria > Actinomycetota > Actinomycetes > Streptosporangiales > Streptosporangiaceae > Chersky-822. Next base: position 623,482 of record CAWEIQ010000001.1, read on the forward strand.
GCTTGCCCGCGCGGTCGGCTCGCCCTGCCGCGGCGGCGAAGGCGGCCGGATCGCCGATCTGCTCGAGGAACAAGCAGATCACGCGCGTGTCCTCGTCGTCGATCAGGTGGTTGATCACGTCGGAGGCGGTGATCATCGCCTCGTTGCCCAGGCTCGCGACCGTGCTGACGCCGATCGCGCGGGACCTTGCGAAGCTCAGCATCACGCTGGCCAGCGCGCCGCTTTGCATCGCGATCCCGACCGGCCCGGCCTGCAGCGGCAGCGGGACGGTCAGCGCGTAGGGCCCGGCCTTGGCGTGGGTGTTGAGGAAGCCGAGGCAGTTCGGGCCGAGCAGGGTGATCCCGTTGGCTACCGCGCGGCTGACCAGCCGGTCTTCCAGCGCGCGGCCTTCGGCGCCGGTCTCCCGGTACCCGGACGCGAGCACGATCGGCGCCGCGCACGCCGGCCGCGGCGGCGTCGTCGAGCACGTCCTCGACCGCGTCGGTCGGCACCATGATGAACGCGAGGTCGGCAGGCTTGGGCAGATCGCGCAGGCTGGGCACGGCCGGAATGCCGAACACGGTCTTGTGCCGGGGATGAACGGGAGTCAGGTCGCCGCTGAAGCCGACGGCAGCCGCGCTCGCCTGAACGAACCGCGCCCATGCCGAGGTCGGCGAGGCGCCGACGACCGCGATGTCGCGCGGCGCGAAGAACTGCGCCAGGCGCTCCGGCGTGACGAGGTCGGCCAGCGCCGGGGGCTGCGTATCCGCTGAATCCTGGTCTCGGCGCTCCGCGGATACCGGGGCCGGCGCGTGACCAGGCACCTGTCCGCGCTCGCCGCGCGCTGAGCCGCGGCGGCGCGGGGTCCTGGGCTTGGGCGGTGCCAGCGGCGGCGCCGCCCAGCCCGGGTCGGTGCTTATTGGAGCGCGCGCGTCGGTCACGCCGCCGCGCGGCCCTCGGTGTTGCCTGGAGCGCGCGCGTCGGTCACGCCGCCGCGCGGCCGCTTAGCGGGGGTCATTGAGGGCGGCCCGCGGCTCCTTCGGCAGCCCGAGCGCACGCTCGCCGATGATGTTGCGCTGGATCTCGCTCGTGCCCGAGTAGATCGTCCCTGCCCGGCTGGACAGGAACACGTTCTGCCAGGTGTTCGTCGGGTATCCGGGGCCATCCGGGCGGACCAGCGCGTCCGTCCCGACGATCCCGACGGCGATCTCGCCGAGCCGTTTGTGGTACTCGCTCCAGGCCAGCTTGGCGACCGAGGCCTCGGGCCCCGGCTGTCTGCCCTCCGCGACCTGCGCCAGTGTCCGCAGCCCGCTGAACCGCATCACCTGCACGCCGGTATAGGCCCAGGCCAGCTGCTGGCGGACAAGCGGATCGGTGTCCTTGCCGTACTTGCGCGCAGTGTCGACTAGCTCCCAGAACTCTCGCTCATAGCCCAGGTGCTGGATGGTCGCCGCACCGCCGCGCTCGTGCCCGAGCGTGGTCATGGCCACTTTCCAGCCGTTGTTGAGCCCGCCGATGACGTTGAACAGCGGCACCCGCACGCCGTCGATGAAGTCCTCGCAGAACTCGGCGGCGCCGGACATCTGCCTGATCGGCCGGTACTGCACGCCGGGGTGCTTGAACGGGAACAGCACGTAGGACAGCCCCGCGTGCTTGGGTGCGTCGGGGTCGCTTCGGCACAGCGCGAACATCATGGTCGCCCGCTGCGCTCCAGAGGTCCACACCTTGTTGCCGGTGATCACGACCTCGTCGCCCTGCACTTCGGCCTTGGTCTGCACGCCCGCCAGGTCGGAGCCCTGGTTGGGCTCGGAGAATCCCTGGCAGTAGACGTCCTCGCCGGAGATGATCCGCGGCAGGAAGTACGCCCGCTGCTCGTCGGTGCCGTGCACGATGATCGACGGGCCGACCAGGCTCTCGCCCATGCCGCGCCGCACCCGCGGCAACCCGGCCTGGTGGAACTCTTCGTTCAGCACCGCGAGCCTGACGCCGTCCAGGCCCTGGCCGCCGAACTCCGCTGGCCACTGCGGGCAGATCAGCTTGGCGTCGGCGAGCCTGCGCTCCCACTCGGCGTACTCCGGCTGCGCCGCGGCCCTGGCGAGTTCGGCGCCCTGGTACCCGCCTGTGGTCGCCGCGATGGTCCAGTCGGTCAGCCCGGCCAGGCCCTCGGGGGCGTTGGATGTGATCCACCCGCGGAGTTCTGCCGGAACTCCGCGATCTCCGGGCCGAGGTCGAGATCCATGGCGAGCCTCCGGACGGGGGTTGAGGCGGGGTCTAATCCTAGAATCAAATTCTAAGTTCGATCAGAACAAAGCGCTCGTGGCATTGTCAAGGCTGGCAGGGTCAGGGCTGGCAGGGTCAGGGCTGGCAGGGTCAGGGCTGGCAGGGACTGCTGGCTGAGGGGCTCGCGGCTGGGATGTCCTCGCGGGCCGGAGGTTTCCAGGGACCGCCCTTCATGGCGCGGCGGGCGTACTCGATCACCGCGTCAATGACCGAGTTGGCCTGGCGGCGATTCCGGCAGGCGGCAACTTCGCGAGCGCCGACCCCGATCAGCGAGGTCAGGATGCGCGGCGTAGAGCCGGTCGAGCGAGGTGTCGGCGAGCCGGAGCAGCGCGTCGTTCTGGCTGACCCACTCGTGCTCGCGCTGCCGCTTGATCAACTCGAAGCCGGGCGGACCGTCGCCGGACACGAACAGCATCGCCAGGTCGCGGCGTACCCAGCTGCCTTCGAGAAAGGCCCTGGCTCCGACGCAGAACAGCGCGGTGGGATCGGTCTCGCCGGACCGGCGCGCCTGTGCGACTGCTTCGCTCGCCGCCTTCTCGTGCGCCGCCTGGTGCTCCTGCCACAGGGCAAGGAACAGCTCGCTCTTGCCGCCGAAGTGGTGATACAGGCTGCCGACGCTCGAATCGGCCCGCTCGACCACATCGGCGATGCTGGCGCTGGAGAACCCCTGCTCGGCGAAGACGGCACGGGCGGCATCCAGCAGCGCGCGCTGGGTCTGCTTGGTCCGCCCCCACTGCCACGCGCCCGCCGCCGCCCTGCTCGTCAGTTCGCTCGTCATGCCGCTCACCGACCTGTCTGGTGCCTTGACACGGTCGCCTTGACAGAGTCGTCTTCGCCCCTGCCAACTCGGCACTGCCAAGTCGCAACCTGAAGATAATTCCAGAAGGCTATTCTAGTAATCCGAACTTGGGTCCAGCCAGGAAAGGGCCGGTGAGCAGCGATGGGACGGCTTGACGGGCGTGTCGCGATCGTGACAGGTGCCGGGCGCGGCATCGGCAGGGCGGTCGCCACGCTGCTCGCCAGCGAAGGAGCCTCGGTCGTCGTCAACGACCTCGGCGCCGCGCTCGACGGCTCGGGCAGCGACGCGGGCCCAGCGGGCCAGGTGGTCGAGGAGATCGCCGCGGCAGGCGGCAAGGCCATCGCGAACGGAGCCGACGTCTCCGATCACGCGGCGGCGCAGTCCCTGATCGGTTCGGCGATCGAGCAGTTCGGGCGGCTGGACGTGCTCGTCAATGTCGCGGGCATCCTGCGTGACCGGATGGTCTTCAACATGACCGAGCAGGAGTGGGACGACGTCATCAGGGTGCACCTGAGGGGCACGTTCAACACGACGAAGTTCGCCGCAGCGCACTGGCGGTCGATCCGCGACCCGCGAGGCGCAGAACCGGATCATCAACTTCACCTCGGTCTCCGGCCTGCATGGCGCGCCGGGCCAGCCCAACTACGCGGCAGCGAAGATGGGCATCGTCGGTCTCACCTACTCGTGCGCGAACGCGCTGCGCGCCTACGGCGTGACGGCCAACGCGATCTCGCCTGGCGCGGCGACACGGATGACCGAGTCGGTGCCTACGCGAACGTCGCCGGGCACGCGCGAGTGCGGACGAGTGGTCCCCTGACAACGTCGCGCCGGTGGTCGCCTACCTCGCGAGCGAGCAGTCGGGCTGGATCACACGGCAGGATCGTGCACTCATCTGGCTACGAGATCGCGCTCTACAGCAACCCCGAGCCAGAGATCCGGATCATCGGCACCGGTCCGTGGGACGCCGACAGCCTGGCCAGCCAGATGGAGCGCTCGTTCGGCCCGAAGCTCGGCCGGAAGGCGTGGCGGTGAATCGGCCGCTAAAGCCGACCAGGCAAGGCGGTGCCGGTGCCGACACCGGATACGCAGCCGTTCTGGGACGGCTGCGCGGCTGGCGAGCTGCGGATCCAGCGGTGCGTTGACTGCGGCAAGCCGTACTTCTACCCGCGCCCGGTCTGTCCTGCCTGCGGCTCGGCGCGGGTGGAGTGGTTCACCGCGAGCGGGCAGGCGACGCTGTACTCGTACGTGATCAACCACCGGCCGGCGCCGGGGTTCGAGGATGAGGCACCGTATGCGATCGCGGTCGTCCAGCTCGCCGAGGGACCGCGGATGATGACCAACCTGATCGGCGTGCCGAACACCCCTGAGGACCTCGTGCTCGACATGCCGCTGCAGGTCACCTTCGAGCAGCGCGGCGATGTCAGCCTGCCGCTGTTTGCGCCGCTCGCGGGCGATTCCGTCAGGAGGGAGCCGGTGACCGGGATCATCGTCGCTGGCGCCGCTGAGACCGACCGGGTCGGGAAGCTGCCCGACCACTCCACGCTGCAACTGCACACCGAGGCCGCGCTCAACGCGCTCGCCGACGCTGGCCTGTCGGTCAAGGACATCGACGGGATCGCGACCGTCAGCTCGCCTGGGCCCGTCCAGGTGGCTCATTCGCTCGGCATCGTGCCGCGCTGGATGGACGGAACCGCGGTCGGCGGTACGTCGTTCCTGCTGCACGTCAGGCACGCAGCGGCCGCGATCAGGGCCGGGTACGCGAGCACGGTGCTGATCACGCATGGTGAGTCGGGCAGGTCGAGGGTCGGCGCGGCCCGGTATGCGCAGGCGCCGTCGTCGATTCAGGGTCAGTTCGAGGCGCCCTATGGCGTGTTCGGCCCGACCGACTGCGTTCACGATTCCCGCGCTGCGCTACATGAAGGAGTACGGGCTGACGCACGAGCAGCTCGCGTACGTCGCGGTCGCGCAGCGGCGCTGGGCGGCCAAGAACCCGCGGGCGATGTACCGGGATCCGATCACCGTGGACGACGTGCTCGCCTCCCGGATCGTGGCCTACCCCTTCCATTTGCTCGAATGCTGCCTGGTCACCGACGGCGGCGGAGCGCTCGTCATCACGTCGGCAGATCGCGCCGGCGACTTCCCGAAGCCCGCTGTGCACGTACTCGGAACCGGCGAGTCGTCGGAGACGCCGCTGATCTCGCAGATGGCCGACTTCACCGAGTCGCAGGCGATGCGGCTGGCCGGACGGGATGCGTTCGCCGAGGCGGGAATCGGCACCGGCGACGTCGGCCATCTGATGATCTACGACGCCTTCGCGCACCTGCCGATCTATGGCCTCGAGGCGCTCGGCTTCGTGCCGAAGGGCGAGGCCGGTCCTTTCATCGCCGACGGCAACACGGAGCCAGGGGGAGCGCTGCCGCTGAACACCAACGGCGGCGGGCTGTCCTACACCCACACCGGGATGTACGGCATGTTCGCGATCCAGGAAGGGGTCCGCCAGGTTCGCGGCGAGGCCGCCGCTCAGGTGGACGGCCCGGAGATCAGCGTCGTGGTCGGCAACGGCGGGATGTTCGCAACCTCGGGCGTGCTCGTGCTCGGCCGCCAGCCACGCTGAAGCGTCTCGCCGGTCGCCTCGCAGCAGGCCAATCGCGCGCTCGTTAGGGTGGGATCCGGCGATTCGGGTCGGGTCGGTCGGTTCGGTAGGACCGGTCAGGTTCGCCGGATGCCGTTCACCATGCGACAAGGAGGTCAGATGGCAGACGGTGCGGTGGCTATTGTCGGCGGCCGGGTGGTTCCGATCACTGGTCCAGAGATCGAGCGAGGAACGGTCCTGATCGAGAACGGCAGGATCTCGGCGGTCGGCGAGTCCGTCGCTGTCCCCGACGGCGCTCAGGTGGTCGATGCCGCGGGCGCGTGGGTCCTGCCCGGCTTCATCGATGCGCACGCGCACGTCGGAGTGAGCGAGGAGGCCGAGGGCTGGGCCGGCCAGGACACCAACGAGATGACCGAGCCGGTCACCGCGCAGGTCCGCGCCATCGACGCCATTAACCCGGCCGACCTGGGCTTCCGCGACGCGATCAGCGGCGGCGTGCTCGCCGTCAACGTCAACCCGGGCTCTGGCAACCCGATCGGCGGGCAGACGGTCGCGCTGAAGTGCTGGGGGAGGACCGTCGACCAGATGGCGCTGCGCCAGCCGTCGGGCATGAAGTCGGCGCTCGGCGAGAATCCGAAGCGGGTCTACGGCGAGCAGAAGAAGACCCCGAGCACGAGGCTCGGCACCGCGGCGGTCATCCGCGGCGCGCTCGTGGCCGCCGCCAACTACCTCGAGCGCATCGACGCCGAGCAGCGCAAGCCCGAGGCAGATCGCAAGCCGGTCGAGCGCGATCTGAAGCTGGAGGCGCTCGGCCTGGTGCTCCGCAAGCAGATCCCGTGGCGCCAGCACTGCCATCGCGCCGACGACATCGCGACCGCGATCAGGATCGCCGATGAGTTTGGTTATGACCTGGTCATCGACCATGGCACCGAGGCGCATTTGCTCGCCGACCTCATCGCGGCGCGCGGCACGCCGGTGATCATCGGCCCGCTGTTCACGAGCAGGTCAAAGGTCGAGCTGCGGAACAGGTCGCTGGCCAACCCCGGCCGCCTGGCCAGGGCGGGCGTCACGATCGCGATCACCACCGACCATCCCGTGGTGCCCATCAACTTCCTGGTGCACCAGGCCTCGCTCGCCGTCAAGGACGGCCTGGACAGGGAGAACGCGCTGCGGGCGCTCACGATCAACCCGGCCAGGATCGCGGGAATCGACGACCGGCTCGGCTCGATCGAGCCGGGCAAGGACGCCGACCTTGTTATCTGGTCGGGCGATCCGCTTGACGTGCTCAGCCGCGCCGTGCGGGTGTTCGTCGACGGCGCCGAGATCTACTCCTATTCGGGCGGGGAGGCGCATTTCGCTGACCTCTGACTAGGTCACCGTGAGCCATAATGTCGCCTAGCGGCGTCCCCGCAGTGCCGTTCCGGGGGCGACCCCCGGTACCCGCAGTGCCGTTCCGGGACGACCCCCGGTACCCCGCAGTGCCCGAGGAGAGAACCATGAGCGAGAGCTTCAGCGGCGAGCTGTGGGACGGCATCACCGACATTTACGCGGCCATTCTGGCCCACCCGTTCCTGGCCGGGATGACCGATGGCAGCCTGTCGGCCGACGCCTTCACGTTCTACGTCGTGCAAGACGCGCTCTACCTGCGGCGGTACGCACAGGCGCTGGCTGCGGTGGCCACCCACGCGCCTGACCCGGCGCAGACCGAGATGTTCGCCAGGCACGCGGCAGGCATCGTGGCGGTCGAGATGAGCCTGCATGACACGTTGCTCGCCGACCTGGACATCGACCCGGCGGCCGTCGATGCGGCGCAGGAGGCGCCGACGACCCTGGCGTACAACAGCTACCTGCTCGCCAACACTCAGGGCGGCTCTTACGCCGAGGGCGTCGGCACCGTGCTGCCGTGCTACTGGATCTACGGCGAGGTCGGCAAGCACCTGCTCGGGCTCGGCTCGCCGAATCCCCGCTACCAGAAGTGGATTGACACCTACGGCGGCGACGAGTTCGACGCCGAGGTCAGGGACGTCATCGCGGTCACCGACCAGCTGGGCCCTGAGCTGTCATCGACCGAGCGGCGGCTCGTGCACCAGCACTTCAGGGCGACCAGCCGTTACGAGTGGATGTTCTGGGACATGGGCTACCGCCAGGAGACCTGGCCGGTCTGACCAAGCTCAGCCCACGGCACGTCAGCGAGATGTCGGTTGCCGCGAGGGCCTTGCTGACCGGACAGGCGCGCTTGGCGTCCTCGGCGATCCTGGCGAAGTCCTCGGCGCTCACGCCGTCGGCTGAGCCGCTGACATTCAGCACGATGCCGGTGATCCGGAAGCCGCCTGCCGGGTCCGGCCCGAGGGACACGTCCGCGCTGACGTCGAGCGACTGACCGCTCCCGCCCGCCGCGCCGAGCATCGCGGAGAACTGCATCGCGAAACAGGCGCTGTGCGCGGCGGCGATCAGCTCCTCGGGGCTGGTCGTGCCGTCCGCGTTGTCCGCAGCCCGCTTCGGGAAGTTCACCTCGTAGCTGCCGACTCCCGAGCTGACCAGCGTCACGGTACCGGCGCCGTCTTGCAGGCCGCCGTTCCAGATCGTGCGGGCGGTGCGGGTAGGCATGGCTGCTCCTTCGCTGCGTCGGTGATGAAGTCTGCGTCAGGGCCTAGCTTGCCAGGGCGGCGCTAGCCGCGAACGCCAAAGTGCCGTCAGCCGCCGATGAGCTTGCAGTGATCCCAGGAGATGACCCGGTCCGGCTCGACCCGGTACGCCCACCGCTTGCGCGCCGCGTGCTCCACGTACTGCGTCAGCGCGTCCGCGCCGTCGCCGGCCAGCGCGCCGCCGACCACGGCGGTGATCCGCCGCCCGATCACCGCGATCTCGTCCGGGTCCTCGATCCGCCGCGCCACGCCCTGAACCAGGACTCCCCGCAGGTCGAAGTACTCCTCGCCGTCCTCGACCAGGCAGGAGATCCGCGGGTCGCGCTCGAGGTTGAGCGCCTTCTGCGATCTGCGGTAGGTCCAGAACGTGATCTGCCCGCCGGTCATCACGTAGTACATGGTCACCAGGTGCGGGAACCCGTCCTGGCCGTTGGTCGCGAGCTGGACCTTGCGCCCGCCCGCCAGAAACGCGGCCGCCTCGTCCGGCCGTCATCGCGACCTGGTCGCGCTGCTTCACGAGCGCGCCGCCGAAGCCGATCGTCTCGCTGGCCAGCGACAGCGTGTCCTCGCAGGCGAAACCCGCGGTCATGCCGTCTCCGGTGAAGGAAGGCCCGATCGCTTCGGTCACCGAGTCGAGCGTCCACATGCCGGCCGTCGCCGGCGCGGAACACTTGTCCGCACCCTCGGCGGGTCCATCACGGCGGCCACGCCGCCGTGCACCACGAACACCTCGCCGTTGATCGACGCCCCGCCCGGTCCCGGCCAGGTAGGTGACCAGCGGCGCGACGTGTTCTGGCGCAAGCGGGTCCGCGCCTTCCGGCGGCGCGCCCATCAGGTCGGCCGTCATGGCCGTTCGCGCACGCGGGCAGATCGCGTTTGCCCTGACGCCATATTTGGCGCAACTACGCGCAGTGGTGACCGTGAGCGCCGCGATGCCGGCCTTCGCTGCGGCGTAATTCGGCTGGCCGGGCGAGCCGAGGAGGAATGCCTCTGACGAGGTGTTGATGATCCGGCCGTAGACCGGTCCGCCCGCTCGCTTGCTCTGCTCGCGCCAGTACCCGGTCGCCAGGCGCGTCCCGATGAAGTGACCGCGCAGGTGCACGTGCAGCACGAGGTCCCACTCCTGCGGCGACATCGTGAAGACCATGCGATCGCGCAGGACGCCCGCGTTGTTCACCAGGATGTCGAGGCCGCCGAAGTTGTCGAGCGCGGCCGCCAGCATCGCCTCGCCTGTCGCCCATTCGCCGACGTCGCCCTCGCATACGGCAGCCCGCCCGCCAGCCGCGGTGATCTCACCGGCGACCGCGTGCAGGCCGGGCCCTGCCAGGTCGTTGAGCACCACGGCCGCGCCGGCCGCGGCGAGCGCGATTGCCTCGGCCCGGCCAAGGCCGTTGGCAGCCCCGGTCACGATCGCCGTCCTGCCTTGCAGAGTCAGGTCGTGGGCCATGTTGAGCTATCTCCTCATGCTCTGGCAGTCCGTTGTGCTCGGGTCGGCCGGCCGTCAGTAGCCGGGTCCTGACAGGATCCCGCCATCGGCCACGAACTCGCTGCCGGTGCAGTACGACGAGTCGTCCGAGGCGAGGAACGCGACCAGCGGCGAGATCTCCGCCGCCTTTCCGAACCGGCCGAGCGGGAGGGCCTTGAGGTACCGCTCGCCGCGCTCGGGATCCATTCCGCTCGCCGTCTCCAGGACCATCCTGGTCAGGATGCCGCCGGGGTGCACCGTGTTGACCCTGATGCCGAACCGGCCGAGTTCCTGCGCGGCCGATTTCGTCATGCCGCGGATGGCGAACTTGCTCGCCGCGTACGCGGAAGACTCGGCGGCGCCGGTCAGGCCCTCGATCGAGGAGATGTTCACGATGGAACCGCCGCCCGCGGCCTTCATCGGCTCGATGACCGACTTCATGCCGAGCCAGCAGCCGACCGCGTTGATGTCCATGATCCTGCGGAACTCCGCGAGCGGCATCTCGCTGATCGAGCCGAACGCCAGCACCCCCGCGTTGTTGACCAGGATGTCGAGCCGGCCGAAGGTCGCCGGTGGCCGTCGCGACGGCGTTCGCCCAGCCGGCCTCGCTGGTGACGTCGTGGTGGAGGTAGCGGCAGTCCTCGGTCCCGAGCTTGTCGGCGACCTCCTGGCCGAGCTCGTCGAGAACGTCGCCGAAGACAACCTTGGCGCCTTCGGCGACAAAATGCCTGACATGCGACTTGCCCATGCCCCTGGCACCGCCGGTGATCAGCGCCACCTTGCCGTCGAGCCGACCCATCCGCGCCTCCTCGGTGCCGCGCTGGCGCGCTCCACCAAACGCTTGCTTGGTTGCCGGGTAGGAGGATAACGCGCCCGCGGTGCCGCGCGAGCGCTTGCACCTTGCTGTTTTGTCGGATATGGATAGCCGGTCGGCTCCGCGAGCCACGGCGGGCGATGCCAGAATGGTGGCCATGACGACCATGAGCGCAGGAGAGCAGCGGCCAGGGGTGACCGGGCCAGCCGCGATCGAGTTGCGCGGCGTCCATAAGCATTTCGGAAAGGTCAGGGCCGTCCGCGGCGTCAGACCTGACGATCGCGCCCGGCGAGATCGTCGCCTTGCTCGGCCCGAATGGCGCGGGCAAGACCACCACGATCGACATGATTCTCGGCCTGTCGCAGCCGACCGACGGCCAGGTCTCGGTGTACGGCACGCACCCGCGGCAGGCGATCGAGCGCGGGCTGGTCTCCGCGGTGTTGCAGACCGGCGGGCTGCTCAAGGACCTCACGGTCGAGGAGACCGCCAGGTACACGGCAAGCCTGTTCGCGACCTGTACGCCGGTGGGCGAAGTGCTGCGCAGGGCGGGCATCGCCGATATCGCGGATCGGCGGGTCGGTAAGTGCTCGGGCGGTGAGCAGCAGCGGCTGCGGTTCGCGATGGCATTGCTGCCCAACCCGGAACTGCTGATCCTCGACGAACCAACCTCGGGAATGGACGTCGAAGGCCGCCGCGACTTCTGGGCCGCGATTCGCAAGGACGCCGAGCAGGGCAGGACCGTTCTGTTCGCGACGCACTATCTGGAAGAGGCCGATGCCTACGCGGACCGGATCGTCCTCTTGCGCCATGGCGAGGTCGTCGCCGACGGCACTGGCGCGGAGATCAAGGCGCTGGCGTCGGGCCGTACCGTGCGAGCCACGGTGCCTGACGTGGACGAGGCGGCGCTGCGCGCCATTCCTGGCGTTGACACCGTGGAGGTGCGCGGCGAGACCGTGCTGATCCATTCCAAGGACAGCGACGCGGTGGCGAGGTACCTGCTGACGGCGACGGCCGCCAAGGACCTGGAGATCAACACGCGCGGGCTCGAGGACGCGTTCCTGGCCTTGACCGGTGACGACGCACCGGGCGCCGCGGCGGACCAGGCGGCCGCGGTTGCCTCGGCCAGCACGACAGGAGACTCACGATGAGCGCCCCGTCCATCCCGGCCAGCGACGTCGGCGTCAAGCGACCGCCGAGCCTCGGCGGGATCAACCTGACCGTGCTCGGGCTGGAGATCAGGCGGCTGTTGCGCAACCGGCGGACGGTGATCTTCGCGCTGGTGATCCCGGCCGTGTTCTTCCTGCTCTTCGGGTTGAACAAGGCCTACGCCTACAGAGCCGGCGGGCCATGGCAATGTCTCGGCGTTCATCATGGTCAGCATGGCGCTCTACGGCGCGGTCCTGGCCACCACCTCGGGCGGAGCGATGGTCTCCATCGAGCGAGCCGCCGGGTGGAGCCGCCAGCTCCGGCTCACTCCGTTGTCGCCGATGGCCTACATCGCCATCAAGATGCTGACCGCCATGGTGCTGGGCGCGGCGGCCGTCATCGCCGTCTACGTCGTCGCCAAGATCTCCGGCGTGCCTGCCATGCAGCCCGGCTACGCCTGGCTGTGGTTCGTGACCCCGCTGTGCGTGTGGGTCGGCTCGCTCGTCTTCGCCGCGTTCGGGCTGTTCATGGGCTACCTGCTGCCGACCGAGAATGTCATGCAGTTCCTCGGGCATCGCGCTTATGCTGTTCGCCTTCGGCGGCGGGCTGTTCATCCCGCTGAACACGTACCCGCACGTGTTGCAGACGCTGGCCAAGTTCACGCCGCTGTACGGGCTCAACCAGCTCGTGCACGCGCCGCAGCTCGGCGGCAACGTGCACATGACGTGGGTACTCAACGCCGTCGCCTGGCTGGTCATCTTCGCCGCCGGGGCGATCTGGCGGTTCCGCAAAGACACGGCGCGGGTGTGAGCGAGGGTGCGCGATGAGCGTCGTGCCGGAGGTGCGCAAGTGAGCGTCATTGACTTCGAGGTCGGCTCGCCTGTTGCCGGCAACATGGACGTGCGCTGGAACTATGGCGCCGCCGGCGAGCCGCCGATCCAGGTGCACGCCTACGACCCGCACACCTATGTGCTCAGGCAGTCGAAGGCGACCAACTACGAGGCGCCGTTCCTCTACCTGCTGTTCGGCAACGAACGGGCGATCCTGCTGGACACCGGGGCCACCAAGGAGGCCGACGTCTTCCCGCTGCGGAAGACCGTCGACGGGCTGGTCGACGGCTGGCTCGCCGAGCACCCACGTGACGGGTACGAGCTGATCGTCGCGCACACCCACGCGCACGGTGACCACGTGGCAGGCGACGGGCAGTTCGACGGCCGGCCGCTGACGACGGTGGTGGCCCGCGAGCCCGAGGCGGTCAGCGAGTTCTTCGGCTTCAGCTCCTGGCCGGCTGAGGTAGTGCGGTTCGACCTCGGCGGGCGGGTGCTCGACGTGACCGGGATACCTGGCCATCAGCCGGCCTCGATCGCGATCTTCGACCCGTGGAGCGGGTTCCTGCTGACGGGCGACACGGTTTACCCGGGTCGTTTGTACGCGCTCGACTTCCCCTCGTTCACCGACAGCCTGGACCGGCTGGCGGCCTTCGCGGCGGCCAGGAAGGTCACGCACGTGATGGGCTGTCACATCGAGATGACCAGGAAGCCGGGCCGCGACTACCCGCTCGGGTCGAAGTACCAGCCTGACGAGCCGCCGCTGCAGATGACGGTCGCGCAGCTGGTCGCGGTCCGTGACGCAGCCAAGGCCGCAGCGGACAAGCCGGGCGTGCACACATCAGATGACTTCATTATCTTCAACGGCCCGTGCCGGGCGGCTGTCGATCCGGCAGCTTGCTCGTGGGTCGGCGCGGCGGATGACCGGGCGGGACTCACCCTGACCCTGCAGGCATCGCCGATGGCCGTCAGCGTGGTGTTCGAGACGCACTCGACGACCGTCGACAACGAACGCGGCGTCGCCACCGGCTGGCTGCCAGGGGATTGTCGGACCGCGGCCGTGAGCAGGCGGCCGAACTCGGGCGGCGCCGCTCCGACGACGGCCTGACTGCGGTGTTCTGTTCCGATCTGGCGCGTGCCGAGCAGACCGCGCGCATCGCGTTCGCCGGCTTCGTCCGTGCCTGTGCTGCGCGACTGGCGGCTGCGCGAGTGCGATTACGGTCGGCGCAACGGGATGCCTGCCGCCGAGCTGCACGCGAGCCGGCGAACTCACCTGGACGTGCCGTACCCCGGCGGGGAGAGCTGGCGGCAGGCGGTCGAGCGGGTCGGCTGGTTCCTGGAGGATCTGCCGCGGCGCTGGGACGGGCGGCGCGTGCTGGTCATCGGGCACGTCGCGACCCGCTGGGGACTCGATCACTTGCTGAACGGCAGGCCGCTCGAGGAACTCGCCGAGGCAGACTTCGCCTGGCAAGGAGGCTGGGAGTACCGGCTCGGGTGAAGTACGCCGGGTCGCTCCCGGGATCCGGAAGAGGTTGACGGCTATATGTGGCGCAAAAGTCTTCCAGATCAGGACCGGCAGTCCGAGTGGGACTGTCGGCAGGCGTGGCTAGTTTGGGTTGCGCAGTTGGTGGAGGGAGATCGTCATGCTTGAGGGCACCTTGCTGGCGGAGAGCCTCCGCGTCGGCGCCACGCTGGATGACCTCGCGCTCACCGTGCGCCGGATCAGCAGGTACCGAGTCCAGGGCGCGACGTCCGATCAGCCGGATGTCTGGACCGCTGTCGACTTCGAGGCCGAGGAGTCCGCGGCAGCCGAGCTAGCGCAGGCGTTCGCGGACGCGCTCGATCAGCCCGGCTGGTACGCGAACTTCCAGTCCCCGGCCGAGAGTTTCGTGGTGTTCCCGGGCCGGATCTTCCGCTACTCGCGTGGTTCGCAGGCCGGGCGGGCCGAGGCGCAGGCCTACGGTCGGCTGCTCGCCATTCCCGAGCCACAGCTGGACTGGACGGTCTGATGCCGCGGGCGTAAGGGCCGTTTAGCCTGGTACCAAGGCAAGCACGTCCGTTGGACAGATCGCGCTAGCCGGCCGACGAGTGCGACGCCGGGAGGGTCTTGCGATGACCGCGACCGATCTGGCGCGCGAACCTCGCGCTCGGCGCGAACCGCTCAATGAGTCGGCTCTCGGTCGGCCCGCAGCTCCGCTCCAGTCGCTCATCGCCAGCTACAGCGGCTACCGGCAGGCAGGCGTCCCGCCCGCCATCCACGCCGGGCTGCCTTCTCCTTACATGACCGTGATCTTCACGCTGGACGATCCGCTGACCATTGCTGCGCACCCGGATCCGTCCCAGCCGGGAGGCAGCTACCTGACCCTCGCAGGCGGACTGCACACGGCGCCAGCACTGATCATCCACGAGGGGGCTCAGTCCGGTATCCAGCTGGCTGTGAGCCCGCTCGGCGCTCGGGCCCTGCTCGGGCTGCCGGCCAGCGAGCTGGTCAGCCTCGATGTCGAGGCGACGCGAGGTATGCGGGGGACTTGCCACCGAGATCCAGCAGCGGATCCAGGCGGCGGCCAGCTGGCCTGAGCGATTCGCAGTCCTGGACGAGGTGCTGTCCGGCAGGCTTCGGTCGAACCCGGCCGACGGCCGCCAGACAGTAAGCTCCGAGGTTCGTTTCGCGTGGGAGCGGCTGCTGGCCACCGGCGGGACGATCACGGTGTCCGCGCTGGCCGAAGAGACCGGGTGGAGCGCCCGGCACCTGCGCACGAAGTTCGCGGACGAGGTCGGGCTCACGCCTAAGGCGGCGGCCAGGGTCGTGCGGTTCGACCGGGCCCGTCGCCTGCTGCAGCGGCGTGCTGCGTCCGGCCGGCCGCTGGAACTGGCAGCGCTGGCGGCGCACTGCGGCTTCTACGACCAGGCGCACCTGGACGCGGAGTTCAAGGTGCTTGCCGGGTCGCCGCCCACGACCTGGCTGGCGCGAGAGTTCCGAAATCTCCAAGCCAGTGCGGAGTTCGCCGGGGAAGGCTGAGGTCATGACGCAGAACACACCACCACCTCAGGTCTGGCCCACACTGCGGGCCCGCGACGCCCGCGCGCTCATCAAGTTCCTCGTCGATGCCTTCGGGTTCGAGGAGACCGTCGTGTACGGCGAGGGCGACAGGGTCGATCACGCCCAGCTGTCCTGGCCGCCCGGCGGCGGGATCATGCTCGGGTCGGTCCGCGAGGGCAACGAGACCGACCACTGGCCGGTGCCGCCCGGCTCGTTCGGCGCGTACGTGGTCACCGACGATCCTGACGAGGTCTACGTCCGCGCTACCAAGGCGGGAGCCGAGGTCATCAGCGAGTTGCACGTCACCGACTACGGCTCGCGCGACTTCGCCGTCCGCGACCCGGAGGGCAACCGCTGGTCGTTCGGCACCTACCGCGGCGAGCCGCGCCTGGCCTGAGCGCCCGCGGCCCGGTCACCGGGCCGACACCCCGGTGACCGGCACCAACGACCCGGTCATCAGCCCGCCAGTCGATCCGGTTGGATCCGGGTAGTGAAGAGGCGACCGCCCGCGACGTACCACGGATCTCAGCCACCCAAATAGGACATATTGGGTCGCCGAATGGCTGGGATCCGTGGGGAGTCGCTTCCATTCGATGTTCACGCCGGCGCCCATACGACGAGCGCTCGGACTCGCGAATGACCTATCCGATTTCCGTGTACCTCTTGACGATTTTGTTTGGAAAGTATACGAACTAACCAAGCCGTTAGCGGGAGCAGGTACGCAGCGCCGTCCACAATCGGACAGCGGGGGTGGCCGATCGTGACGTGTCGCGGAAAGGTCGCCAGCTATGGGGATGGCCGTTCGTCGTAGTTCCGCGTTCTGGGTCACAGCATTTGTCGGTGCCGCATCGCTCGTCGCGGCCACAGCCACAGCGGCGGCCGGGTCCACGGCCTCGCCGCACCCGCGCCACGCGCCAGTTGCCAGGTCGGCGGCGACTGCGCTGGCCTCGCCATCGGATACCGGTTCCAGCGACATCACGAATCTGGGCGGCAGCGGCTGGAAGGTTCAGAGCAGCGCGACCGCGACGCAGTCCGGTGCCCAGATATCGACGCCAGGCTTCAACACATCGAGCTGGCTGTCGGTCGCCAATGACGACGCCGGCGCTCCCGGCACGGAGCTCGAGGCACTCGCGCAGAACGGCCTCTGTCCTGGTGACACGCCCTGCAGCCGGTCAACCAGTCCAGCGGCGGCCCGAACAGCGTGTTCTTCTCCAACAACATGCAGCTGTGCTACGGCTTCATGAGCAAGATCGGGGCTGACACGGTGAGCGCTTTCAACGTGCCGTGGTGGTGGCGCACCGACTTCACCCCGAACCTCGCGTCCGGCCAGACCGCCACGCTCGTCGTCAATGGCGTGATCGGCTCGGCGAACGTCTGGGTGAACGGCACGCAGGTTGCCACCTCGGCGACCGTGACCGGCGCCTATACCAGGTTCACGTTCAACATCTCGAACCTCGTCCTGCCTGGCACCAACTCGCTCGCGATCGAGGTCAACCCGAACGACCCGACGACGTTGTTCACGACCGACAACGTGGACTGGACCCAGATCCCGCCTGACAACAACACCGGCATCCAGTTCCCTGTGCAGCTGCGGACCGATGGCGCGCTCGCGGTCGGCAACTCGCACGTGAACCAGTCCGACGCGGCTGACCTGTCGAGCGCGGCGCTGACCGTCAAGACCGACGTCACGAACTTCACAGCGTCATCGCAGACCGGCACGGTCACGGCGACGATCACCCCGCCGGGCAACGGGACGCCGATCGCGGTCAGCCAGAGCGTCACGGTGCCGGCAAACACCACGCAGACGGTCTCTTTCACCCCGGCCAGCTTCCCGACCCTGACGATCGCCAACCCGCAGGTCTGGTGGCCCTACCAGATGGGCGCCCAGCCGCTGTACACGCTGGCGACGTCGGTGGCTCAGGGAGCCACGACCGACAACACCACCACTGAGACGTTCGGCATCAGGACAGTCACCTCGTTCCTGACCGGATCCAACGCGATCGAGCCGAGCGGTACCCGGGCATTCAAGATCAACGGCGTACCGATCGTCATCAGGGGCGGCGGATTCGACCCGAACCTGTTCCTGCACTACTCGGCGGCCGACACGGCCAAGCAGATCGCGCTGATGAAGACCATGGGCGTGAACACGATCAGGCTCGAGGGCCACATCATGCCCGCCGACTTCTTCGAGCAGATGGACGCGGCCGGCATCCTGATCAACGGCGGCTTCCAGTGCTGTGACGCCTGGGAGGTCGGCGGCACGCTGAGCCAGGCGCAGCTGAACGTGCTGCAGAACTCGGCGCAGACCATCGGGACGAACCTGCGCAACCACCCGAGCGTGTTCAGCTTCGAATGGTCGGATAACCAGCCAAGCAGCCAGCAGGAGCAGGTCTCGATCGCCGGGTTTACCGCGGCCGACTTCTACCCGCAGACTTCGCTGATCGCCTCGGCCGAGTACAAGTCCACGGCGACGCTCGGGCCGGCCGGTGAGAAGGAGGGCCCGTACGACTGGGTGCCGCCGAATTACTGGTACGACACCACGCACCTGGGATCCGACTCGACCGTGACGAACGCGGGCGCCGCCTGGGGCTTCGACAGCGAGGAGAGCGCCGGCAACACGATCCCGACCATCGACTCGCTAAACAGGTTCATGTCGGCCAGCGACCTGTCGAACCTGTGGCAGAACACCAAGTTCAACCAGTTCCACACCAACTATGAGCCGCGCTGTAAGTCCGGCTACTCGTTCGGCACGTTGTGCCACTTCGACACCGCGCTGAGCAGCAGGTACGGAGCCTGGTCGAGCCTGAACCAGTACGTCGAAGAGGCTCAGGCCCAGAATTATGAGTCCGTCAGGGCCCAGTTCGAAGCGTTCATCGACCACGCGAACAACACGCCACTGCCCTCTACCGGCACGATCTACTGGCAGATGAACAAGGGCTGGCCGAGCTTGCTCTGGCAGATCTACAACAGTGACGGCGACCAGGCAGGCAGTTACTTCGGCGCGCAGGAAGCCAACCGCACGCTGCACGCGCTCTACGCGCTCGACACCGGCACGGTCACGCTCGACAACCTGAGCAACGTGACCCAGTCGGGCCTGTCGGTCGAGTCCAAGGTCTACAACCTGGCCGGCACGCTGCTCGACGACAAGACGGCGAGCAATATCAGCCTGACGAGCCAGCAGGTCCGCACCAACGTCCTGACGCCGACGGTCCCGACCGGCAACCCGGTCCAGGTCTACTTCGTCGAGCTGATCCTGAAGCAGAACGGCGTCTTCGCCGACCGCAACGTCTACTGGCTATCGACTCAGCCCGATGTCGTGAACTGGACCAAGACGCTCGGCCAGCCGCAGGGCACGCAGACCACCTACGCGAACCTGACCTCGCTGCAGACGCTGCCCTCGTCCGCTGTCTCGGTCTCGGCCGCGACGACCCACCAGGCAGGCCCCGGCGGCGACCTGACTACGACTGTGACGATCACGAACACGTCCAGCTCGACGGTCGGGTTCCTGCTCCGCGCCGACGTGCGCCGCGGCACGGCCGGGGGCCAGGAACTCTCCGGCGACAACGAACTGCAGTCCTCGATCTGGCAAGGCAACGACATCTCGCTCTGGCCAGGGGAGTCGCAGACCCTGACGGTGACCTACTCCTCGGCCGATCTGCAGGGCAATACCCCGGTGATCAGCGTCTCTGGCTGGAACGTGCCGAAGACGGACATCGCCGCTCCCGTTCCGTAATCGATTTTTCTCTTCAACTAAACGCACGCCCTAACCAAAGGAGACAGGCGTGAAGCTTCGTTACCGGCTCGCTATGGCCGCTGCGGCGGCTGGTCTCGTCGTCGGCGCCCCAGCCATGACACCGGCTCTCGCGGCGGTCACGCCGCTGCCCGCCCACGTGTACGCGCCCTATTACGAGACGTACCTCGCCCCCAACACTCCGAGCCTGACCGCTACGTCGCAGGCATCTGGCGCTAAGTACTTCACGCTGGCGTTCCTGCAGTCCACCGGGAAGCATTCGTGCAGCCTGGACTGGAACGGCAATTCGGCGCAGCCGCTGAACTATTACGCGGCCGACATCGCCTCGCTACGGGCGGCGGGCGGGGACGTGATCCCGTCGTTCGGCGGCTACAGCGCCGATCAGGGCGGCACCGAAATCGCGGTGTCCTGCGCCAGCGCGACCTCGATCGCCGCGGCTTACGAGTCGGTCATCACCACGCTGGGGGTGACCAGGCTCGACATGGACGTCGAGGCCAAGGCGCTGAACAACACCGCGGCCAACGACCGGCGCAACCAGGCCATCGCGCTCACCGAGCAGTGGGCCGCCGCGAACGGTATCCCGCTGCAGATCCAGTACACGATCCCGGTCGAGCAGTACGGACTCGACCCGAACGGCGAGGCCGTGCTCAGCAGCGCCGTCGCCAACGGCGCCACGGTTACCTCGGTCAACATCATGGTGTTCGACTACTACATCGCCGGCGAAGGCGTGGTGAACATGGGCCAGGCTGCGATCAACGCCGCCAACAACACTCACACGCAGCTGACGAGCATTTTCACGAACCTGACGTCCGCGCAGATCTGGAACATGGAGGCGATGACACTCCTGCCGGGTATCGACGACTACCCGAAGAAGACCGAGGTGACGTCCGTGGCCGACACGCAGACGATGCTGAACTTCGCGCAGGCCAACAACATGAACTTCCTGTCAATCTGGGCGATCCAGCGAGACAATGGCGGCTGCCCCGGTTCGACGGACAGTAACACCTGCTCCGGTGTCACTCAGAACACTTGGGACTTCAGCCACGTGCTCGAGCCATTCACGGGCTGACCTGCGCAGGGAGGACTCGCAGATAGCAGTGATGGCGGATGATTCTCCGCGGCGCAGATCTGCCGAGAATCATCCGCCATCATGAGTTTCCGCGCTGGAAACGGGCGGCCATACGCAGCGTGCTCTGCGGGAACTTGGTCAGCTCAGGGGGCCGTGGGCCCAGATTGTTCCCGTCGAACTCGCCTTCCTTCGTATGTCGCCCGATGCCCACAGCGATCTCGTGCCAGGGATGCGCGTCACGCGGTGAATCCCCGACGTCAGGCGTACCCGGCTCCACCGGCCCGCGCGGAAGTGCAACATCCAGAACGGGCTTGTTCGACTCTGTGTCGGGAACCAGAAGCCGCCGCGACCGTCCGGGCTTAGCCCTCCTCCGGCCGTGACGGACGTCAGCACGCGCAGTTGAACCGGCCACGGGATGCGATAGGCGGTCCAGTGCGTGCCATGCAGGTGCAGCAGCCTGGCGCCGCTAGAGTTGTCGCCCCCGGTCGCAGTGACCCACACGCTGGTGGCGGAGGCGGCGAATATGCCGTCGAACCGGAGGCTGGCGAGGACAGGGCTTGTTATCAGGTGCCAGCGCCCGCTGGCGTACCGCAAGATCGAGTCGCCGTTGCGACCGCCGATCGCCCAGATGCTCCTCGCCGACAACGCGCTCGCCTCGAAGATGTTGCGTCCGGCACCAGTCACCTTGCTCCAGGTCTTGCCATGCAGGTGCCATGTGCCCAGCCCGGCCCAATATCCCGTGCCCCCGAAGACCCAGACGTTGGATGGGCTGATCGCCGTGATTCCCGTTGGCTGAAGCCCTGGCGGCCCGTTCTTGAGCGAGAACGTCTTGGCTATCGACCATTTGCCCATATGCCAATGCAGGACGTCCGCAACGGTGACTGCCCAGGCATCCAGGGGGCCATCTGTGCTGATCGCCATGATCGAGCCAATGGAGTGCGACGGCATCGCGCTCGTGGTCCATCTGCCGTGATGCCAGTAAGCCGCGATCGGCGAGCCGAGTCCAGCCACCCCGGTCCCGCCTACTGCCCACGCGTGCGACCGGTCGGCCGCGCTCACAGCGTTGTAGAAGGAGAAGGACTTGGTCGTCACATGCCGGTAAACGATCCGCCAGCCTGTGGTCGCGCTGCTGCTAACGGCCATGGCCGACGTGGCGGATAGGACGGTGGCCAGGGCGATTCCAAGCCCGAGCAAAGCGGTCCGCGATCGGCCGGTCTTTGTTGTCATGGGATCTATAACTCTCTATCGGGGCTCATGCCCACTTAAGGCTTATGGTTCTATATAGCCCCCTGACACGTCCTGTGTCTCGCATATGGACCGCCCGCTCGCCGAAGGCGACTCGAGGCCTTAAGCTCTGCGGCTCGCTGCCGATAGCCGGTGTTGGCGGATGATTCTCCGCAGATCTGCTGAGAATCATCCGCCAACATAAGATTCCGCGCTGGAGAGCGGACTCCAGGGCGGGACGGTTGCGGATGATCCAGGCCGCTGAGCGGGCGCGCCACGCCATCGCCCAGCATGCGATCGGATGTGACGTCATCTCCGGAGTGACTCCCGCGTCGTCGGCTTCCCAGGCCGTGTCGGTGATGGCGAACTCGATGATGGTGCTGAGGAAGCTGGCGCGCTGGCGCGCGGTCAGCCCGTAGCCGTCGACGATCGCGGCCAGTTGCCTGGCGCGTTCTGCGAGCGGAGGCAGGCCCTCGAGTTCGGCGACGATGTCGTCGTGCAGCTTGGCGTTGAGCCAGCACAGCTGGGCCAGTTCGACCAGCGGGTCGACGGGTCCGGCGAATTCCCAGTCGATCAGCGCGACCGGCATGCCCTGGCGGGCGACGATGTTCCACGGCGCGACGTCGCAATGGCCGATGATCTTGGCGGCGCCACCGAGGTGGCGGCCGTGCCAGGGAAACCAGACAGCTTCAGGATCCGGCCTGAAGGTGCTCGTCGCCCTGTGCAGGTCGCGGAGCATGTGGCCGAGCGCGGCGGCGCCATCGAGGGTCCAAGGGCCAGGCTGGACGAATTCGCCCTCGATATAGGTGAGCATCTCGCGGCCGGTTTCGTCGATGCCGGAGCCGACCAGCCTGGGTGCCGCCGCGAATCCTTCTGATTCGAGGTGCATGAGCAGGGTATGCACGGCAGGCGTCCAGGGACCGGTGTCCCGCAGGACCACGTCACCCCGGCGGTGCACGATCGTCCGGCCTCCGCCGCTCAGCCTGACATCCTTGCCGGTCGATGCCACGCCTCATTGTGCGGCGTCGATAAGAATCGATCACCTGAATTAGAGGGAGTGTTTGCGGTAAGAGCGAGCGTTTGGAGCAAATACGACCGCAAACGCTCCCTCTTAGTGCCGTCCTTTCCCGGTGCGGAGGATTCTGAGCGTCAGGCGGGAGGAGCGAGGCCGCGCACGGCCTCGGCGACGTCCATGCCTGGCGGCGGGATGATCGCGATGACGGGCGTGTCGAGGCCGGCGGCGCGGTAGGCGTCGACCCGCTCCCTGCAGGTTTCCAGGTCGCCGTGAATCACCAGGTCGTCGACGACCTCGTCAGGGATCGCGGCGCTGGCGCCGCGCCGGTCGCCTGCTGCCCACTTCTCCTGCATCGGCCGGAGCAATTCGCCGCGACCGAGCCAGTCGTGGAACGCCGCGTAGGCGGGCACGGTCAGGTAGCCAGTCACGAGCCGCCTGCCGATCGTGCGCGCGAGGTCGGCGTCGGTCGTCGGCAGCACGAAGATCCGTGCGATCAGCTCGCAGTCGGGTCCAGCCGCGGCACGGACTTTCGGCACGTCTGCCGGTGACAGCCAGTTGGTGATCGCCGCGCCCGCCTCATCGGCGGCCAGCTTGACCATCTGCGGTCTCAAAGCGGCCAGCGCGAGGTCAGGCGCGACGGCCGGCGGTCGCTCCAGCCGGAAGCCGCTGATCGCGAAGGTCTCATACTGCTCGGTGACCTTCTCCCCGGTCAGGGCGGCCTTCAGGAACCGCAGCATGTCACGGGAACGCTGGTAAGGCGCCTCGAACGGGATCGCGTTCCACTGCTCGACGACCACGGGCGTCGAGGTGCCGATGCCCATCACGAAACGCCCAGGCGCCAGGTCGGCGAGCGTCGCAGCCGTCATCGCGAGCAGGGCGGGGCCGCGCGTGTAGATGGCCGCGATGGCGGTGCCGAACCTGATCTGGTCAGTCCACTGCGACGCCAGGATCAGCGGCGTGAACGCGTCGATGCCGCTGAGCTCTGAGGACCAGGCGTCGGTGTAGCCGAGATCGGGCAATTCTGCGATGATCTCGCGCTGCGCAGGCAGTGAGTGACCCTGCAGCGGCAAGGTGATGCCCCATCGTGGTGTGGGCGCCATCGTGACCTCCACGGCGTCGGCTGGTTCACGCACAACTATCACAACGCGCCCGTAAGTCGCGGGCTGGGGTTCAGGCGGCGGGACTGCCGGGCAAAGCGGAGTCTTTCCCACTACATCATTTCGTAACGGTTATCTGAGCGATGAGGCGCTTCCCGAGGTGCTAGATTCAGCGCGAGTTACCTCCTTCCGGGGCGGTGTCTCACAAGCGCGACCGAGCGGTCGCGCGACGGTCACCCAGGGGAAGGGACGCCGATGACAGCGCGCACCCTCGTTGTCCGATGGGCCACTCGCGCCGGTACCGCCACAGTGACGGCGGTCATCGCGGCGGCCGGGCTGACCGGAACGGCGGGGGCGCAGGCCGCGACCCCGGACCCGCGAATGGCGCGGCGCCGGCCGACCGCAGCGAACCCGCCTCGCCGGCCGCGGGACACAGCTACAGGCACGGCGTGCTGCCGACAATCGGCCAGCAGCGGCGGATGAACCGGTGGGCAAGCCAGGCACGCCGTCTCGCCAGCCGCGAGCGCGCTGAACCTCAGCTACGGCGGCGGCGTGCACGGCGTGGGCGTCACGACCGGCCATGAGAAGGTCTACCTCGTCTTCTGGGGATCTCAGTGGGGCGCAAGCTCCACGGACGGCCACGGCAACGTCACGCTGGCCAACGACCCGAGCGGTGCCGCGCCGTACCTCCAGGAGCTGTTCAAGGGCCTGGGTACCGGTGGCGAGCGCTGGTCAGGAGTGATGACGCAGTACTGCGACGGGGTCGCCGTACAACTCTCATTCCTGTCCGCCGAATTCCTCGCACGTGGCATACCCGACGGGCGGCGCGCTGGCTGGCGTCTGGGTCGACAACTCGACGCGCGGCCCCCGACACGGCGACCGGCAATCAGCTCGGTTCAGAAGCGGTCAGGGCCGCCAAGCACTTCGGCAACACGACGCAAGCGTCCAACAGGGACACCCAGTACGCGATCCTCTCGCCGACCGGGACCCATCCGGACGGCTTCGGCCCCACTGGTCAGTTCTGCGCCTGGCATGACGACACCGCCGACCCGAATCTCCCCGGCGGCCCGGTGAATTCCAAGCTTGACGTCGCGTTCACCAACATGCCGTACGTCACCGACCTCGGCATCTCGTGCGGCGAGAACTTCGTGAACGGAGGCACCCAGGGCGTTACCGACGGGTTCTCGATCGTCCTCGGCCATGAGTACTCCGAGACGATCACCGACCAATTGCCCGCCTTCGGCTGGACGAACACCCTCACGGAGCGAGGAGAACGCCGACCTCTGCGCGTGGAATCCGCCGGGGGCTGGTGGCACCAACGACCTGACGCTGCCGACCGGCACCTTCGCGATGCAGTCGACCTGGGCGAACGACAACGCGGGCGGGGGTTGCGCGTTCACGCACAACTTGGTCACGAACAACTGGGTCCTCAACGGCGGCTTCGAGACAGGCACGTTCGCGCACTGGACCACGGCGGGTGCCGCGACCGCGATCGTGACGTCAGGCACGCATGGCGGCAAGGATGCGGCGCGGCTCGGCAAGTCCTCGCCGACGAACGGGAACTCGAGCATCGCCCAGACCTTCACGGCGGGCGGCACGCACCTGTCGTTCTGGTACAACGCCAACTGTCCTGACACGGTCGCCGAGTCGTGGGCAACGGCCACGCTCGCCGACAACACCGCCCACAGCAGCGTCACGATCCTGGCTAAGACGTGCACCGCGCACGCGGGCTGGCGCCAGGTCAGCGGCACGGTGATCGCCGGGCACTCATACACGCTGAAGGTAGTCAGCCACGACGACAACGATGTCGCGCAGGGCGATGGCAACTTCACGCTCGTCGACGACGTGGTGAACAAGTAAGGCGCCCGACCAGCGGGCTGGAGAGCGCTGCCTGCTCAGCTCGTGCTGCTCACGTCGTGATGGCGAGGGTGGCGCCCGAGGGATCTACCAGCCGGTGGTGACCCTCGTCGCCACGGAAGCTCGCCAGGTCGCCGCGAACGCGTGACTTTGGCCCGTCGGGCCCGGTCAGGATGGCGCCGTCAGCGTCGCACGCCACGAGCTCGCCGTCGACGCGCAGCAGGACGGGTCCCTGCCTGCCGGCCGAGACGGAGACCCGGCCCGCGGCCAGGCCTTCAAGGACGGCCTGCTGGCCGGTGCCGTTGGTCTGCACCCAGGTCGTCGGCGCGCCAGGCGGCGCGTCAGAGCCAGGCCGGTGCCAGTCGCTGCCGCCGATCGCGATCGCGTCAGGATGCCACGCCAGCCACCAGGCAAGCGGCGTCGTCCAGTGCGGGTCGAGCCAGCTCCAGTGCCAGACCTCGAGCAGCGGGGGTCGCCTGACCATGGGAGCCGTCCAGCTCACCTGACCGCCGTACGGGTGGTTCACCGATAGCAGGCCACCCGCACGTTCGGTCCTGGCCAGCCATTCGTCGGGCGGCTCGCGGAAGTCGATCCATCCGACATCGCCGAAGGCGTTCGCGTGCCCATGCTCGGTCGTCACTTCCTGACCGGGCAGCAAGGTGATCCCGTGGGTGGCAGCGGCGGCCGGCAGCTCGACGTGGTGGCTGATCGTGTTGTGATCGGTCACGGCGAGAAACTCCAGGCCGCGGCTCGCTGCGTACCTGGCGAGTTCCTGCACGGTCATCGCACCGTCGGAGTGCACGGTGTGCGCGTGCAGGTCGCCAGCCAGCCACCTCATTCCGGCATCGGCAGGAAGCGTCACGCCTGCCGGGACGGTCGGTCACGGGCGGCAACTGGGCGTCGTTCGCTGGCCGGAGCTGTGACGCCCGACGTCGTGGCCGTGAGCTCGTACCTGACGCCCGCCGGCCGGGATCTTGTGCAGCCCGACAACGGCGAACCAGGTGCCAGGTTCTGGCTCACCGGAAAGGTAGCCGGGAGTGGCCGATCCGGCTCCGATGACAAAGAACCGTCGCGCACCGCCTGACCAGCCGCGGAACCCGGAAGGGCCCAGGCAGCCCAGGTCAAGAACGGCCTGTGTGCGGTCAAAGTCGAGCTCGACCTTTAAGGCGCCGGTTCCATGGGGCACGTTGAACGGCAGGTAATGCAAGGTCGACTCGCACCGGTCTTCTATGGTCCACATCCCGGCGTGCCGAGTCTGGTTCATGCCACCTGTTTACCCCATCCGCGAGAGCCTCGACAGATTCGACAGGGTGCCGCGGCCGCTTGACCGCAGTAATTCAACGACTGTAGAGTTCAACGTGCGTTGAATTACCGTGCGCGACGGAGGAACGCCGATGTGGGCAATGATCGTGAAAGAGTTCCGGCAGGTCCGCGGGACCGCCGGACGCTGGCCATGATGATCGTCCTGCCCGTCCTGCTGCTGGTCGTCCTCGGCTACGCGGCCAGCTTCGACGTCAAGTCGATCACGGTTGCCGCATCTGGCCCGCAGGCCGGCGCGGTCGCCGCCACGCTGCGGACGCCGTTCGACGTGACGCTGACCGCGGCAGACCGCGGGGCGTCGTGGGCGCGGGATCAGCTGCGCGATGGCAAGGCCGAGGTCGCCATCGTCACCGGCGGCGCCAGGCCGCAGGTGCTCATCGACGGCAGCCAGCTGTTCTCCGCCAAGGCGGCTCTCGCGGCGCTGGCCGAGATGCAGCAGCGTGCAGCGAGCCAGCCGGGCGGCATCGCGCTGCACCCCGACGGTCACAGTGCTGTACAACCCCGGCCTGAAGACGTCGAACATCATGATTCCCGGGCTCTGCGGCGTCGTGCTCGTCTTCGTCGGCACGATCATCACCAGCCTCGGCGTGGTCCGCGAGCGGCAGTCAGGCACGCTCGAGCAGCTCGCCGTGATGCCGCTGAAGCCCAGGGACGTCTTCCTCGGCAAGATCGTGCCGTACTTCCTGGTGGCGGCCGTGGACCTGGCGATCGTGCTGGCGGTCGGCATCACGATCTTCGGAGTGCCGTTCCGCGGTTCGCCTGCCACGTTCGGCCTCGGCGCCCTGCTGTTCCTGTTCGTCACGCTGGGAATCGGCGTGCTGATCTCCAGCGTCTCCCAGAACCAGGGCCAGGCGATCCAGCTCGCGGTCATGACGCTGCTGCCGCAGGTGCTGCTCTCCGGGCTGATCTTCCCGCTCAGTTCGATCGCGGCGGGCGTGCGCTGGATCGCGTACTTCTTGCCGCTCACCTACTTCAACCAGATCTCGCGCGGCGTCATGCTCCGGGCTGAGCCGATCACCTCGCTCTGGCAGCCGTTCGTCTTCCTCGCCTTGCTCGGTGTGATCGTCGTGACCGGCGCGACGCTGCGGTTCCGTAGCTATCTCGCGCCAGCGTCGCGCGAGCACCGCCCGCGCAAGCCGGTCGTCCAGGCGCAGGGAGCCGGGGCATGACGTGGGGCGCCGACGAGGTGTGCGTGTCCTATGGCAAGGTCGTCGCGCTGGCCGGCGTGTCGCTGTCAGCCCCGTCTGGTCAGGTGACGGCCGTCGTCGGCGGCGATGGCGCCGGCAAGAGCACGCTGCTGCGCTGCCTTGCCGGGGCGCTCAGCGCCAGATAGCGGCACCGTCCGGCGTCCCGACAAGCAGCGGGCCGGCTACCTGCCGGCAAGCTCGGGCATTTATCCCGATCTCACCGTGGCGGAGAACCTGGACTTCCGCGCGATCGGTTACGGCATGTCCAGGCGCCTCGCTCGCGAGCGCGCGGCCGAGTATCTGGACCGGGCAGGGCTCACGCCGGCCGCTGACCGGCTGGCCGGACAGTTGTCCGGCGGCATGCGACAGAAGCTGGCCGTGATCGCGGCGATGTTGCATCATCCGGATCTGATCGTGCTGGACGAGCCGACCACCGGCGTCGACCCGGTCAGCAGGTCGGGCCTGTGGTGGCTGATCGCCAGGGCGGCGGCCGAGGGCTGCGCGATCGTGCTGGCAACTACGTACCTGGACGAGGCCGAGCGGTGCGCATCGGTCCTCGTGCTTGACTCGGGGACGATGCTCGCGTCAGGAACGGCGGAGCAGATTGTCGCTGCGATGCCTGGCTCGCTGCGCGCGGTACCGGCCAAGCCAGATGGCGAGGCCGCGCGAAGGGCCTGGCGGCGGGCTGGCACCTGGCGCGTCTGGGATCCCGGCCACCCCCGCGACCTCGCCGGACCGGGGCAGGGTCCAGGTCGCGGCGGGGACCTTATCACCCCCGACCTGCAGGATGCGGTCACTGTTGCTGCGCTGGCGTCGGCAGGTGCGGCATGAGCGCGCTCGCCTCGTGCGTCCGGGCGACGAAGAGGTTCGGCGCGTTCACCGCCGTCAACCAGGTCAACCTGGAGGTCGGACCCGGTGAGATTGTGGGCCTGCTAGGCGCCAATGGCGCTGGCAAGACCACGCTGATCAGGATGCTGCTCGGCCTGCTCGCCACCACCGAGGGCGACGTCACGTTGTTCGGGCGAGCCGCCGTCAAGGCGCACCCGCAGCCGGATTGGCTATGTGCCGCAGGGCTTGGGCCTCTATGACGACCTGAGCCCCGCAGAGAACATGGAGTTCAGCGACGCGATCTTCGGGCCAGGGGCTACGCCGCTGCCCGATGAGCTCAAGTCCTTCGGACGCGAGCTCGTTGGCTCGCTGCCGCTTGGCGTGCAGCGGCGGGTCGCGTTCGCTCAGGCGCTCTCGCACCATCCGGATCTGCTGATGCTGGATGAACCAACCTCGGGCGTTGATCCGCTTGGACGCGCCAGGCTCTGGGAGACGATCGGCGGCGCGGCCGACGGCGGAGCGGGCGTGCTGGTCACGACGCACTACATGGAGGAGGCGCAAGAGTGCGCCAGGCTGGTCGTGATGGCTGACGGCCGGGTCGTCGCTGAAGGAACAGCCGCGCGAGATCATCGGCGGCCGGCGGGTGGTGGCGGTTCAGGCAGCGACGTGGTCTGCGGCATTCAACGCGCTCGAGTCGGCTGGCCTTCAGGTCGCACTCGCCGGCCGCGGACTGCGAGTGCCCGGCTCCGATCCGGCCGCGGTACGGCGGGCGCTCGGCGACATCCCCGCAGTTGTCGGTGAAGTCCCCGCCACTCTGGAAGAGCGCTTCTTCGAGCTCACCCAGCAGAGCGCAGCGGCGGAGGCCGCATGAGTTCGGGCCAGCAGGCCTCTCTGCGGCGGGCACCTGGCCGAAGGGGTGCCGGACGGCGTCCTGGCGACAGCGGCACGAGGGCAGCCATCGGCGAGGCAGCGAGGGCGCAGTTCGCCGACTTCGGCTACCACGGCGCCACGATCAGGGGCATCGCGGCGGCCGCCGATGTCGACCCTGCCCTCATTCACCATTACTACGGGACCAAGGAAGCCCTGTTCGCCGACGCGATGCGGCTCCCGGTCGTGCCAAGCGAGATGCTGACCGCTGCGCTTGCGAACCGTGCCGGAGGACAGCGGCCTCGGCGCGCACCTGGTGCGGACGGCGCTCACGCTCTGGGAATCCGCCGCGGTCAAAGACACATTTCTCGGGTTGCTCCGGTCAGCGGTCACCAGCGAGCAGGCAAGCGTGATGCTGCGCGAGTTCATCGCGGACACGATCCTGGCGACGGTTGCGCGGGCGACCGGCCTCGACAAGCAATGGAGCCCGGCGGAGGCCGAGTTCCGCGCCAGCGCTGGTCGCCACCCAGATGCTCGGGCTAGCGCTGACCAGGCTCGTGCTCGGCCTGCCTGGCGTCGCGGAAGTCAGCGTGGACGAGCTTGCCACCGCGGTCGGGCCATCGGTCGACCGCTACCTGACCGGGGACATCGGCCTGCCGGCCCGGCCATCGCGGCGGAAGCGGACGCCAGGCTCGGGCCGGTGAGACCATCGGGCCGAACGGCGTATCTGCGGGGCTGCGTGGGTATTTACCACTGTATGAAGGGCGACCGCGTCGAGATCGTCGTGGACGCCGGTGACGTGACGAAGACCTACGATGTCCAGGCCACCAAGGCTGGCAGGCGAGTCGAGGTGGTCACCAGGCGGGGCCAGGTCGAGGTGAGCGAGCTGACCAGGGGCGGCACGCCGGTCAGGACGGCCAGGTTCATGGCAAGCCGTGTGATCGCCGTTGTCGAGCATCCAGCCGGGGGAGCACGCGCCGGGGGAGCGCGCGTGCCGCCCCAAATTGCCCCGAGTTAGCATCCGTCGGGTGGACACCATCCTCGGAAGCTGCTCACCAGCCGAACTGGCCAAGCGCAAGAGCTTCAAATGGCGCACCTATCCCGCTGACGTCCTGCCCTCGTTCGTCGCGGAGATGGATTTCACCGTCGCCGCGGAGATCAGCGAGGCGGTGCGCTCAGCGCTGGCGATAGGCGATACCGGCTACCCGCACATCGGCGAGCTGGGTGAAGCGTTCGCGGGTTCGCCGCCGACCGGCTCGGCTGGACGGCCGCGGAGCGACTGGGTCTTCGCGGTGCCGGATGTCATGACCGGGATCGTCGAGGTGCTGCTCGCGATCACGCCACACGACTCTGGAGTCGTGATCAACCCGCCCGTGTACGGGCCGTTCTTCCTCCGGATCGGTTTCATCGGCCGCCGCATCATCGAGGCGCCACTGCGCCTGCTCGACGATGGCAGCTACGACCTGGACTTCGATGCTCTGGACCAGGTGCTCGCCCGCCCTGACGTCAGCGCCTACTTGCTGTGCAGCCCGCACAACCCGGTCGGCATTGTCTGGAACATCCAGCAGCTGACCACGATCGCTGAACTGTGCCAGCGGCACGGTGTACAACTTCTGGTCGACGAGATTCACGCTCCGCTGACGATGCCAGAAGCGCACTATGTGCCATTCGGATCGATCGACCATGCCATGACCGAGCGCGCCTACGTGTTCAGTTCAGCCTCCAAGGGCTGGAACATCGCGGGCCTGAAATGCGGAGTCGCAGTCGCCGGAGGGCGAAATGAGGCTGATGTGCTCGCCGAGCGGTGGGAGGCCTTGCTGTGCTCACACCTCGGGCTGCTGGCTTCGGTCGCCGCCTTCGCGCGGGCCGAGCGGTGGCTTGATGCTGTGGTCGCCCAGATCGATGAGAACCGCAATGTGCTCGCCGAGCAACTGCGCGACCACCTTCCTGGCGTTGGCTATGTCCCTGGCCCAGCCACCTTCCTCGCATGGCTGGACTGCCGGAGTCTCGGGCTGGGCGACGACCCGGCAGCCGCCTTCCTTGAGCGCGGCCGAGTGGCGCTGAGCCCGGGGCGGGACTTCGGCGAGCAGGGCGCCGGATTTGCCAGGCTCAACATCGGGACCTCACCCGAGCTCATCACCGAGGCCGTGCGCAGGATGGCGACGGCGCTGCCTGCTGCTTGAGCGCGTTGTGACGTCCGGCGCGCTAGCCACCGGCCTGATCGCCGCTAGCTGGATGTAGCCAGAAGGCGACACTGATGCTCTGACCAGGGATGCGGCCGACCTCGGACCCTGGTCAGCATGTCCTTTCCATGCAAATGTGGGTAGAAGGCGCGAGGGGCGACGCTGCGCATGGAGGGCATGGATGGGGCGGGAAGTAGCTGCGGTCACGATTACCCGTCAGGACCGGCGGACTTATCGTGAGAAAGTACGCACATGCCTCGAAGTGCTCGAGCGGATGCTGCAGGAGTCGCGTTTCGAGGCTGGGTCGCGGCGGGTCGGCCTGGAAATCGAGTTCGATCTCGTAGACAGCCTCGGCTACGCGGCGATGACCAACGCCGACGTGCTCGCCGCGATCGACGACCCCGCCTGGACCAGCGAGCTCGGCCAGTTCAACGTCGAGCTCGATTCCGATCCCGCGACGCTGACCGGTTCGGTGTTCGCCACCTTGGAGGCCGGCCTCGGGCGCGCACTCGCGCACGCGTTCCACTCGCGCCGAGGCGGCCGGCAGCCGGATGCTCATGATCGGGATTCTGCCTAGCTTGCGGCGACGTGACATCGGCGCGGACACCATTTCGTCCAATCCGCGGTTTCAGCTTCTGAACGACCAGATGCTCGCGGCTCGCGGCGAGGAAATGCGGATCTGCATCGACGGCAGGGACCGGTTGCTCGCGTACGTCGACCACATCCTCACCGAGGCCGCCTGTACGAGCGTCCAGTGTCACCTGCAGGTCGGCCCAGAGAATTTCGCAGGCTACTGGAACGCGGCCCAGGCGATCGCCGGAATCCAGGTCGCGCTCGGCGCGAACTCGCCTTACCTGTTCGGGCGCGAGCTCTGGCGCGAAACAAGGATCACGCTATTCAAGCAGTCGACAGACACCCGCTCAGAGGAGCTTCGCAGCCAGGGAGTGAGGCCGCGAGTCTGGTTCGGCGAACGGTGGATCAGCTCGGTGACCGACCTCTTCGAGGAGAACCTGCGGTACTTTCCTGCGCTGCTGCCGCTGGTCGACGATGAGGATCCGATCGGCGTGCTCGACCGCGGCGAGACGCCAGACCTCGCTGAACTCACGCTGCACAATGGCACCGTCTACCGGTGGAACCGCCCGGTGTACGCCGTCGCCGACGGCAAGCCGCACTTGCGCGTAGAGAACCGCGTCCTTCCGGCCGGCCCCACGCTCGTCGACGTGCTCGCCAACGCGGCGTTCTACTACGGGCTGGTGCACGAGCTCGCCGAGGCCGATCCGCCGGTGTGGGCGCAGATGCCGTTCTCCGCGGCGTGGGCGAACCTGATAGCGGGAGCGCAGGACGGCATCGACGCGCTGGTGTTCTGGCCAAACCATGGCCACGTGCCCGTGGCCGATCTGACGCTGCGGCATCTGCTGCCGCTGGCCGCTCGCGGGCTTGAGCGCCTGGCCGTGGACCCTGCCGACGCGTCAAGGCTGCTCGGAATCATCGAGGGGCGCTGCCTGCTGAACCAGAACGGGGCGTCCTGGCAGGTCGACTCCGTGCACAGATTGCAGGAGCGCGGGCTGGCCGACCGCGGGGAAGCGCTTCGCCTGATGACACAGGATTACATTGGACGGATGAATTCGAAGGAACCGGTGCATACCTGGCCAATCATGTGACCGGCTCATTCGAAGGTCGCGTCAGGCTGGGGACGCCGTCGGGGCGCTGGGTGATCCTGACCGTGGTTCTTGGCTCCGGCATGGTGCTGCTCGACACGACCGCCGTCAACGTCGCGCTGCCCACGATCGGGCGCGACCTCGGTGCTTCGCTCGGCGGGCTGCAGTGGATCATGAGTGGCTACACGCTGACGCTCGCCGCGCTGATTCTGCTCGGAGGTTCGCTTGGCGACCGGCTTGGCCGGCGCCGCGTCTTCGTCGCCGGTGCGGTCTGGTTCGCGCTCGCGTCGGCCATGTGCGGCCTCGCGCCGACGATCCAGGTGCTGGTCGCGGCGCGAGTGCTGCAGGGGATGGGCGGTGCGCTGCTCGTCCCTGGCTCACTCGCGATCGTTCAGGCAAGCTTCGCGCCGGCGGACCGGCCTGGGGCGATCGGCGCGTGGGCGGGTCTCGGCAACATAGCCACGGCCGCCGGGCCGCTGCTCGGCGGGTGGCTCGTCGCTGTGGCGGGATGGCGTTGGGTGTTCCTGGCGAACCTGCCGGTCGCGGCAACGGTCGTGATCGTCGCGGCGCGGCGCGTTCCCGAGTCGCGCGACGAGTTCGCGCGCGGCTCGTTCGACGTGCTCGGCGCCGTGCTCGCCGCGACCGCGCTCGCCGGGATCGCGTTCGCGCTGATCAGCGCGACCGACAGGTCGGCGGGAAAGGGGTGGCTGGGAAAGGATGGCGGTACTTGGTGCCGGGATCGGCGGGGTCTTCGCGTCCGTGGCCTTCCTCGCGGTCGAGCGGTCCCGTGGGCGATCGAGTTCCGATCGCGTCCCCGCGCCGATGCTGCCGCTGGCAATCTTCGCGTCCCGCCAGTTCAGCGCCATTAACGTGATCACGTTCTGCGTGTACTGCGCGACCGCCGGCGAGTTGTTCATGCTGGTGCTCGAACTCCAGGCGGGTGCCGGATTCTCTGCAGTCGCGGCAGGCTCCGCGCTGCTGCCGGTGACAGTGCTCATGATCGTGTTGTCGCCCAGGTCAGCAGCACTCGCACAGCGGGTCGGACCGCGCTGGCCGCTCACCGCCGGGGCGGCAATCTGCTCGGTGGGCCTGCTGCTCGCGCTCAGGATCGGCGTGAGCGCCTCGTATCTGCGGGATGTGCTGCCCGCTGTCGCCGTCTTCGGCCTCGGGATCGCCCTGATCGTCTCGCCGCTCACGGCCACGGTGCTCGCGAGCGCGGACGTGCGGAATGCTGGCATTGCCAGCGGGGTCAACAACGCCGTCACCCGGGTCGCCGGGCTGATCGCAGTCGCAGGGCTGCCCGCGGTGGTCGGGCTGCGAGCGACCGCGTATCACTCGCCGGTCCTGCTCACAACCGGCTTCCATCTGGCCATGATCGTTTGCGCCGGGCTACTCGCGCTGGCCGCGGTGCTGGCTGTGACGCTCGTCGACGATAACGTGCTGCGGCCCGAGGCCGAGCGCCGCTCCCGGCCCCGGGCACGCCGCACGATCAGTGCGCGACGTCGATGACGATCCGCCAGCCCGAATGGGATGAGCCGATCTCAGACACGCGGAACGGCAGCTTGGCGCGCACACCGAGGCCGATGGAGGTCACTCGCTCGAACGAGCCCGCCCCTCTCACCTGGCGGAAGCTCTTGAATCCCGACACGTCCGCCAGGTTCACGGCGTTGGCGTGGTAGTGGCGGCCCGCTGGTCCCCGCACGACTATCAGGATCTTTGCGCGGCCACGCACCTTAAGAACCTTTCCGGAAGCATCGGCCACGATGTGCTTGACATACCGGGCACTGAACGGAGGCCGCTTCCCGCCGCTCAAATCGATGACCAGGCGGTCGAAGCACCCGTGCTTGCCGGCGCGAACGCCCTGCACCCGGGTGGCCACCGTGATCGTGCTGGAGCCGCGGTGCTTGGCGTTGGTGCCCCAGTGCGCCGAGCATCCCGTCGTCGAGGCGGCCGCACGAGGGGCGGCGGTTGCCGGAGCGGCGCCTGCTATGGCCGACGCTGCTACGGCCGACACGGCTGTGGCTCCCGCAACGCCGAGCGCGGCGACGGTTGTCCTGATCCTTGGCATCTCTGGCCTCCTGTCGGTCGAATGAGGACTGAAACTTCTGGGTAGCGGAACGGTACCCGGAATGGAAGGAACGTAATGGTCAAGGCGGATCACGAGTCGTCGGCGACGGAACCGGCGTGCCCGGATGACCAGCTGTCGCGGCGGCTCGCCAGCTTGTCAGGACCGAGATGAGCTGATCCCGGCGATTCCCGCGTCGGCTGGAGCGCTGATCTTCGACGGGAAAGGACGCCTGCTCATCCTCAAGCCGACGTACAAGACCGGCTGGACGATTCCCGGCGGCGTGATGGAGGCCGACGGCGAGTCACCGTGGGAGGCTTGCAAGCGCGAGGTCCGCGAGGAATGCGGCCTGACCGTGCGCACTGGCCGCCTGGCCTGCGTGGACTTCCGCAGGCCGCGACCGGGCCGTCCTGGCGGGATCAGGTATCTGTTCGACTGCGGCAGGCTGGACGACGCCGCCCTGGGCGGGATCGAGTTGCAGCCAGATGAAATCTCCGAATATCGGTTTGTCAAGCCGCGCAAGGCGCTCACGCTGCTCAGGGGCCCGATCAGGCGCCGGGTGCGTGCGGCCCGCGCCTGCGGGCACGCCGTCTACCTGGAGGACGGCCGCCCGGTTCCCGAGGTTGCTGCTGGCTAAGTTCAGAGCTAATCCTTGCCGTCTGGCAGGTACCAGCGGTAGGGCGAGATCACGTGCTTGATCGATCCGGGCCCCCAGCGAACCAGGTTCGTAGAACTCGACCGGCGGCGGGTTCTCCAGCAGCGGTGTCGCCACATCCCACAGCCGCTCGATCTCGTCGGACCTGGTGAACAGCGACTGGTCGCCCAGCATCGCCTCCAGGATCAGCCGCTCGTAGCCCTCGAGTTCGTGCATCCGGTGGAAGGAATCCTCGTAGTTGAACGTCATCTCGACCTCGCGGAGCTTCATGGTCGGCCCCGGCTGCTTGGCCAGGAACCTGACGGCGATCCAGCCAGGATCGTCGAAATCGATCATGATCTCGTTGCGGCGCTCGCCGGGCGGCAGGTGCGCGACGTTCGGGAACATCCGCAGCGTCGGCTCCTTCAGTCCGAGCGTCACGGTCTGGCGCCGCTGTGCCATGGACTTTGCCTGAGCGCAGGTAGAACGGCACCCCTGCCCAGCGCCAGTTGTCGATCTCAGCCTTCATCGCGATGAATGTCTCGGTCTGGGAGTCCGAGGCGACGCCTGGCTCATTCCGGTAGCCCGTGTACTGCCCGCGCACGACCTTGGACGACGTCGACGGGGTGCAGCGCGTTGAAAACTTTCACCTTCTCGTCACGAAGGGACTTGGCGCTGAGGTTCGTCGGCGGCTCCATGGCGACGAACCCGAGCACCTGGAAGAGGTGCGTCACGATCATGTCGCGAAAGGTGCCGGTGCCCTCGAAGAACTGCGCTCTGCCCTCGATGCCGATCTTCTCTGGAACGTCGATCTGAACGTGTGAGATGTGGTCGCGGTTCCAGATCGGCTCGAACAGGCCGTTGGCAAATCGGAGTGCGAGAATGTTGTCGACCGATTCCTTTCCGAGGAAGTGGTCGATCCTGAACACCTGCGATTCGTCGAAGACTTTGTGCACTTCCTGCGTCAGCCTGACGCACGTCGGGCAGTCAATGCCGAACGGCTTCTCGATGATGACGCGGGAGTTCTCGGCCAGCTTGGTCTGGCCGAGCATGCCAACCACCGAGGCGAACGCCGACGGTGGCACGGCCAGGTGGAAGAGCCGGCTCGGCTGGCCGCCGATCGCGTGCTCGGCTTCCTCCACCGCGTCAAGGAGCGGCTTGGGGTCATCGGGGTCGGCAGCACCGAAGCTGAGCTTGCTCTCGAATTCCTGCCACGCCGCGCCGCTTGGCTTGGCCAGGCCGAAATCGGCGACCGCCTTCTTGGCGTGCGCGCGGAACTCGTCGTCGCTCATGGCGTACTTGGCGGGGGCCGAGCCTACTATCCGGTAGTTCTCCGGCAGCAGATGAGATTTAGCCAGGTGAAACAGACCGGGGAGAAGCTTGCGCTTGGCCAGATCTCCGGTGGCGCCGAACAGCACTATGACATGGTCATCGGGGATCAGGCCGGAGTTGTTGTTTCCGGTGTGCATGCAACACATAGTGTCATGCGCCGGCGATCGGGAAGACTGGTGCGTCGTGAGCACGGAACACGAGAAGCAGGTTGCGGCCGAAGCGGCCGCGCTGCTCGTCGAGGACGGCATGAAGGTCGGGCTCGGTACGGGCACGACGGTCGGTTACCTGCTTCCGGCGCTGGCCAAGCGCGGCCTGTCGCTGCGCTGCGTGGCGACATCGGAACGCACGGCGAAGCATGCGGCCGACCTCGGCTTGGCCGTCGAGCCGTTCAGCACGTTCGATTCGCTCGACATCGCGATCGACGGCGCCGACCAGATCGCTCCGGACGGATGGCTGATCAAGGGCGGCGGCGGCGCCCACACGAGGGAGAAGATCGTCGCCCGCGCCGCGGCCCGCTTCATCGTCATCGGCGACTCCACCAAGCCCGTGCACGCGTTGCATCCGCCGGTTCCGCTCGAGTTGCTCCAGTTCGGCCAGCCCGCCATCATGCGCGAGCTTGGTGATGTCACGTTGCGGGAGGCGCCACCCAGCCCGGACGGGGGAGCAATAGCCGACTACCACGCCCCGCTCGACAACCCTTCCGCCCTCGCCGCGCGGCTCGCCGCGACGCCCGGCGTGATCGGCCATGGCCTGTTCGAGCCCGAACTGGTCGCGGAGATCCTGATCGGCCGCGGCGACCAGGTCGAATACCTTCAGCCGCGATAGCGACCGTCGCGTACTGCTGGCCGGTTGCCGCCTAGAGCCCGCGCCAGCCAGCCCGTCATCGGGGCTTTGGCGCCAGCTTTTCGGAATGCCCGCCGAACTCCGATCTCATCGCCGACAGCAACCGCGCGGTGAACTCGCCGAGATCGCGCGACTCGAAGCGCTCGAACAACGACGCGGTGATCACCGGAGCGGGCACGCCTTCCTCGATCGCTGCCATCACCGTCCACCGGCCCTCGCCTGAGTCGGAGACGTAGCCGGAGAACTCCGACAGCTTCGGCGACTTCGCCAGCGCCCCGGCGGTCAGGTCCACCAGCCAGGAACTGACCACCGAGCCGCGGCGCCAGACCTCCGCGACGTCGCCGACGTTGATGTCGTACTGATACGCCTCGGGGTCCGTCAGGGGCGTCGTCTCGGCATCGGTGACCTGCTCTTCCTTGCCGGCGTTGGCATGCTTGATGATCGACAGGCCCTCGGCGATCGCGGCCATCATGCCGTACTCGATGCCGTTGTGAACCATCTTCACGAAGTGCCCTGAGCCAGCGGGGCCGCAGTGCAGGTAGCCGTACTGCGCCGTCCCGCCTGACGGCCGCCCCGGAGTCGGCTCGACCGATCCCAGCCCCGGCGCGATGGAGCGGAAAATCGGGTCGAGCCTCCGCACCGTTTCATCGTCGCCGCCGATCATCAGGCAATAGCCGCGCTCCAGGCCCCAGACGCCGCCCGATGTGCCGCAATCGACGTAGTGGATGTTCCGGCTGGCGAGTTGCTTGGCCCTGGCAATGTCGTCCCTGTAGTACGAGTTGCCGCCATCGATAACGGCGTCGCCGGGTTCCAGCATGGAGCCAAGGTGATCCAGCGTTCGCCCGGTGACGGCGGCCGGCAACATCAGCCATGTGGTCCTCGGCCGCTCCAGCTTTGCGACGAACTCGTCGAGGTCGTTCGCGCCGGCGGCGCCCTCGGCCGCAAGATCGCTCACAGCCGCCGGGTTGACGTCGTAGACGACGCAGCGGTGACCGTCGCGCATCAGCCGGCGGACCAGGTTGGAACCCATCCGCCCGAGTCCGACCATGCCCAGCTGCATCGAGTGCTCCGTGGTCATAGTTATGCTCCCTTAATAGCGCCTAATTGCCCGATAGCGGCGAATCAGCGTGTTCGTAGACGAATCATGCTTAAGCTCCGGCTCCGGCCCGCTCGTCAGCTCGGGAATGATCGCGGCAGCGAGGACCTTGCCAAGCTCGACGCCCCACTGGTCGAACGAGTCGATGTCCCAGATCGTCCCGGCCGTGAACACGGCGTGCTCGTAGAGCGCGACAAGGGAGCCGAGCAGCCGCGGGGTCAGGACCTCGGCGAGGAAGACGTTACTGGGCCTGTTGCCCTCCATCACGCGGTGCGGTGCGA
The DNA here is from genome assembly GCA_963809195.1 of uncultured Actinomycetota bacterium. Lineage (GTDB taxonomy): Bacteria > Actinomycetota > Actinomycetes > Streptosporangiales > Streptosporangiaceae > Chersky-822. The sequence continues at coordinate 663,377 of CAWEIQ010000001.1, forward strand.
CCGCGGGATCGGTGCCCTCGGCCAGCACCTCGTCGAGCGTCTTGCCGAACGCGAACGCCTGCGCCTGCGCGAACACGTTGGACATCAGCAGGTCGTGCTGGTCCCTGATCGGGTTCAGCGAGCGGCCGAAGCCGATCAGGTCGACAGGGATCATCTGCGTGCCCTGGTGCAGCAACTGGTAGAAGCTGTGCTGGCCATTCGTGCCTGGCTCGCCCCAGAAGACCGGGCCTGTCGGATAGTCGACGGGCGTGCCGTCCAGCCTGACGTGCTTGCCGTTGGACTCCATCGTGAGTTGCTGAAGGTAGGCGGGAAACCGCTTGAGGTACTGCTCGTACGGCAGCACGCCGATGCTGGCGACCTCGAAGAAGTCCGTGTACCAGACCCAGAGCATGCCGAGCAGCACAGGGAGGTTCTCCGCGAATGGCGCCGTGCGGAAGTGCTCGTCCATCTCGTGGAACCCGGCAAGCATCTCGTTGAAGCGGTCGGGCCCGATCGCGATCATCGTCGACAACCCGATCGCCGAGTCCATCGAGTACCGGCCGCCGACCCAGTCCCAGAAGCCGAACATGTTGGCCGTGTCGATCCCGAACTCCGCCACCTTCTCGGTGTTCGTGCTGACCGCCACGAAGTGCTTGGCGACGGCGGCATCGTCGCCAAGGCCGCTGGTGAGCCAGTCCCGCGCCGTTCTCGCGTTGGTCAGCGTCTCAAGCGTGGTGAAGGTCTTGGAGCAGACGATGAAGAGGGTCTGTGCCGGGTCGAGGTCCCGGGTGGCCTCGGCGAAGTCGGTTGAATCGACATTAGATACGAAACGGAACGCTAGGTGCGGGTCCGCATAGTAACGGAGCGCTTCGTACGCCATGACTGGACCGAGATCCGATCCGCCGATCCCGATGTTCACAACCGCCGTGATCGGCAGGCCAGTGAAACCGCGCCAGTCGCCCGACCTGATCTGCCTGGCGAATGCCGCCATCTTGCCGAGCACCTGGTGTACCTCGGCGACCACGTCAGTGCCGTCGACGATCAGCGTCGCGTCGCTGGGCATCCGCAAGGCGACGTGCAGGACCGAACGGTTCTCCGTGGTGTTGATCCGCTCGCCGGAGAACATCGCCTCGATCCGCCCCGCCAGATCCGACTCGGCCGCGAGATCGGCCAGCAGGGCGATGGTCTCGTCGGTGATCCGATTTTTCGAGTAGTCCATGTAGAGGCCGGCGCCTTCAGCGGTGAGGCGCTCGCCCCGGTCGGGGTCGCTGGCGAACAGGTCGCGCAGGTGCACGTCGCGGATCTTGGCGTGATGATCGGTCAGCGCCGACCAGGCGGGCCTGCTCCGCGGTGCCAGCCGCTGGGGCGACCCTCCGAAGCCCCCCGGGTCTGGTGTCCTCGTCATCGCTTTCGCTCCGTCCCGTCGCGTCGATGCCCGATGGCGACCCTAGCGCGCCGCCGCCAGGCCACGTGCGCGCGATACTGGCAACCATGACGGAGAGCGCGCCGACGACCGGTATGCGGCTGGGCGGCAGTTACCTACCCGTGCTCGACCGGGCACGTATCTACTGCTGCGGTATTACCCCCTACGACGTCACGCACCTCGGACACGCGGCGACATTTGTCTGGGTGGACGTGCTGACCAGGGTGCTCGGGTCGATCGGGGTGACCGTGCAGCTGTGCAGGAACGTCACCGACGTGGATGACGTGCTGTTCGCAGCGGCCGAGAGGTCAGGATCGGCATTCGATACGTTCGCGTCGGTCCAGCAGTTCAGGTTCGACCAGGACATGACGGCGCTTGGCGTGCGCGAGCCGCAGTTCGCGCCGCGGGCGAGGCGGAACGTCGGACAAGTGATCAGGCTGGCTTCGGCGTTGCTTGACGCCAACGCGGCCTACCAGCGCGATGGCAGTGTGTACTTCCGTGGCGCGGAGACAGCCGCGACCGCGGGCCTGACCAGGGACGACGCGGAAGCGCTCGCCGCTGAGTACGGCGCCAGGCTCGATGATCCGGCAAAGGACGACAAGCTCGACGTGGCGGTCTGGCGCCGTTCCGGGGCTGGCGAGCCTGGCTGGCCGTCGCCATGGGGGACAGGCCGCCCGGGCTGGCACGCCGAGTGCGCGGCCATGTCATTGTCGGTGCTGGGCCCGGCGATCGACGTGCTGAGCGGCGGCGCTGACCTGCGCTACCCGCACCACGCGTACCAGATGGCCATGGCCCAGGCCGTGACCGGCGTCCGGCCGCATGCGCGCGCGATCTTCGAGGTCGGCGTGGTGTGCATGGACGGCGCGAAGATGGCCAAGTCGACGGGGAACCTCGTGCTGGTCAGCGAGGTGCTGGCCGAGCATCCGGCCGCTGCTCTGCGGCTCTGCCTGCTCGACAGGCCCTGGGCGCAGGCCTGGGACTACGCGAGCGCCGAGCTCGACGCGGCGACAGCGCGGCTTGAGCAGCTGTACCGGGCAGCGGGGCGGGTCGGATCGTCTGCGGACGCGTCGCAGGCAGCGGCGGCGGCCGCGATCACGGCCGCGCTCCGCGACGACCTGGACGTGCCGACGGCGCCTCGCGATCGCCGAGGATGCCGGCGGTGCGGCGGCCAGGAGCCTGATCGCGACGCTCGGCCTCACCGAAGGCTGACATCGGACCTCCCCGGGCGCGGCACCCCGTCGCTCGTCTGGCTGGTGCATGCCCGGATGCATCCGACCAGCGGACAACCTGGCTATGGTCGGCGGATGCGGGTTGTGGTGGCGCCAGACAAGTTCAAGGGGAGCGCGACGGCCGGCCAGGTCGCGGCGGCGCTGGCCGCCGGTTTGCTGCGGGTCAGGCCCGACCTGGACATCGCCAAGGTTCCCGTGGCCGACGGCGGAGACGGGACCGTCACGGCGGCGCTTGCCGCCGGGTTCACGCCCGTGCTGACGACCGCCGAGGGCCCGGTCGGTGAGCCGGTCGAGACCACCTTCGCGGTGCGGGACGATACCGCGGTGATCGAGATGGCTGACGTGGCCGGGCTGCGCAGGTTGCCCGCCTCGGGCCCGGAGCCGCTGATCGCTTCTACCTACGGCGTGGGCCAGGTCATCGCGGCAGCGCTGGACGCGGGCGCCGGCGACGATCGTGCTCGGGATCGGCGGCAGCGCCACGACGGACGGCGGGGCCGGGATGGTGCAGGCACTCGGCGTCCGCCTCATCGGATGAGCACGGTGACGACCTCGGGCGGGGCGGTGCCGCGCTGGCCGGCCTGGAGGCCATCGATCCATCCGGGCTGGACACGCGGATCGGCTCTGCCGCCATCCTCGTGGCCGGGGACGTGGACAATCCGCTGCTCGGTCCGTCGGGCGCGGCGGCGGTGTTCGGGCCGCAGAAGGGTGCGAGTTCTGCCGACATCGCCGTGCTTGAAGCAGGGCTGACCCGATGGGCCGCCATGACCACCGCGGCGATCGGCCGCGATGTCTCCGGATTGCCGGGAGCAGGGGCGGCAGGCGGAACCGGGTTCGCGGCGCTTGCCTACCTCGGCGGCCGGCTGGTGCCCGGCGCTGAGCTCATGCTCGACCTGACGGGCTTCGATGCCGCGCTGGCCGGTGCGGACCTGGTGATCACCGGCGAGGGCAGCCTGGACCGGCAGACGCTGCACGGCAAGGCTCCAGTCGGGGTGGCCAGGGCGGCGGCCGCTGACGGAGTGCCCGTGCTCGCCGTCGCGGGCCGGGTCTGCCTCACCGATGCCGAGCTGGCAAAGGCCGGCTTCTTGCGCGCATACTCCCTGGCCGACCTGGAGCCCGACCAAGCGGCCAGCATGGCCAGGGCCATGGAGCTTCTCGCAGATGTCGGCGCCCAGATCGCCGCCGAGCTTCCGTCAGCCTGACCTCAGCCGATCCGGATAGGAAGTAGCGAATGTGGCAGCATATGCCGCAAACGCTACCCGCTAACCGCACGCGCTCTCGGCGCTAACCTCACTCGGGCTTCGAGCCGGGAATGCGGCCGACCGGCAGCTGGTTCCATACCCCGAGGGGTATCGAAAGCGGTATCGAAGGCAGGTACCCAAAACGGACGGAGGGTAGATAGTGGCAACGGTGGAACTGACCACGGAGAACTTCGACTCTGTGGTCGGCGGGGCCGACTTCGCCCTGGTGGACTTCTGGGCGTCCTGGTGCGGGCCGTGCCGGATGTTCGGGCCGATCTTCGAGCGCGCTTCGGACAAGCACGCCGACCTCGTCTTCGCGAAGGTCGATACCGAGGCGCAGCCTGAGCTTGCGCAGGCTTTCGGGATCACGTCGATCCCGACCCTGATGGTGATCAGGGACCAGGTGATTTTGTACGCGAAGCCTGGGGCACTGCCAGAGGGCTCGCTCGAGCAGCTGATCAGCCAGGCCCGCGAGGTCGACATGGCGCAGGTTAAGGCTGGACGTCAGCGCGAAGCAGACCGAAGAGGCCAGCGCTGACGCAGATGCGTAAGGCGGCAGGGGACCTGACATGACGGCAGTCGATGAAGAGGCTCGCGCAGCGGTGCTCAACCGGCTCAGGCGGGCACAGGGTCAGCTGGCAGGCGTCATCGCGATGGTCGAGGACGGCCGGAACTGCCGGGACGTCGTGACCCAGCTCGCGGCCGTGTCGCGGGCACTGGACCGGGCCGGCTTCAAGATCGTGGCGAGCAACATGCGCCCGTGCCTGCGCGGGGAGTCGGCGATGACCATCGAAGAACTCGAGCGGCTCTTCCTGACGCTGGCCTGATCCGCGCCATCCCGCGAGCCGGTTAGTGAGAGGCAGCGGCAGCGAGCGGGAATCGCAGCCTGACGGCCGCGGTGAATGGCGGTGTACGCACCGAGATGACCTGTGCCGCCACCGTCGAGGGTGCGGTTGGCGAGTTCGTCAAGCAGATCGGTCACCGGCTCACAGCATTCGCCAGGATCTTCGCAGTCACAGTCGTCGGCCCGGCTGCTCAGCGCCCCGCACGCTGAGCACGCGAACCCGGGCACGAGCACGTCGTCGGGCACGATGAGCTGCGCGATCGCGCGTGCCCTGCTAGCTGCCAGGCATTTGTCCAGATCCGTGCACACTGCGACGTCGGGCGGCTGATCGAGAGTGTCTGCGACGAGCTTGGCCTCTTTGTGCTCGATCCAGTTCGCGATGACCGGGCGGGCAAGTTCGCGAACCCGCCCGGGCGTCGCGGTTTGCAGGTCGACTGTGAAACTGCCCGCGACGCTCTGCCGGACCGTGCGCGGCAGCAATCCCAGGAACTGGGTGATCTCGTTGTCCTGCCCGCCGAGCACGAGCGGCCATCCTGATCTGTCTTCCTGGTGTTCCAGGATGCTGATCGTGTCGCGGAAGTGCTGCTTGGACAGCGTCCATGATCCGCTGCTGCACCCGGTAAGCCTCCAGGCCGTACCAGCCGCCGAATCCCGGGCTCCGCACGCCGGTCCCTGTGCGCTCCGCGACGGTCTCGATCCTGTCGTCAGAGATGTGCAGGACCCAGGCGTGCTTGGTGTCCACGACGGCGGCCCGGTAATCGGGGTGACGCTGCAGCGCGGCCAGCAGCGGCCGGATATGCGGACGGTCCGCGATCACGGCCTGCTCGGTCCCTGAGCGTGGCAGCTGAACCGTCTCGATCAGCCCGATCCGCGAGCACGCGAAGAAGGCGACCGTATGGCCAAGCCACTCCGCACTGTTCTGATCGATGGCATTGATGATCGACTCGACATCGGCGTTGCTGACCTGGCTACCTTGCCCGCGCTGCTCATGGCTGGCCGCGGACTTGATCAGCTCCCGTGCCCGGGTTGGCAGGCCACGGTGGTCGCCGACGTCGACGGGCACGCCAAGATACACCGAGAGGACGGCCGGCTCGTCTGCGCGCCTGGACCGCAGTCGCTGGACGCCGGCCGCGGTGATCACTGCGGGCCTCCCGGCCCTTCGTCGCTGGCCTCGGCAGCCTCGGTCGCCCCGCTCGTCCCGTCGGGCGCGGCAACCAGCTTCCTGATATCTGCAGGGAGCGCGCCGAGCGCCTCGTTCATGGCCCCTGCGGACAAATGCTTGCCGAAGGCGGACGTCACCAGCCGTCCGGCACGGGGCACCTCGGTGTGGTGGATCTGCGCGTCCTTGGCGAACCTGGCGATGTACTCGTCCTTGCCGTATTTGATCGGGACCTTGCTGGGATTCCAGCCCTCGTAGAACACGCCTCGCAGCAGCTCGGGCAGCTGCGCGGCGATGTGCGCGGCAATGGGCACGGGCAGGCGGTCACGCAGCGTGTGCAGCCACGAGCGCGTGACCCGGTAGGCGAGCCGGCGATCCTCGGTGCCGAAGTTGGCCGCGACGTCGCGCGAGCCAGGCGTTCGTCTTGTCGATGCTGCGGTCGAGGCTGTCGACTCCGGTGCGTGACATGCGTTCCTCCTGGTCGTCGCGCAGGCCCGTGCGGGTACGCGATCACCGCCGGCCTGCTGGCTGATCCGCCGGTGCTCGCGTGCAGGGGCGAAGAATCCGAGACCGCGGCCCAAGGATTCGCACGCGGTCGCCGGACGGCGGAGTTGGCCGCGACGCCTACTTTCTCGCTGTGCGGCGCTTGGACTGGCTGACGACGGTGTCGGCGGACGGGAAGAAGACGCTCTCGTGGCCGTCCTTCCAGTGCACGACGTACGGCGGGCTGCCTTGCTCACCGTGGATCTCGATGATCTGACCATGACGGTCCCCGTCGCCCTGATGCCGGCCCTTGACTATGAGCTCGTCTCCGATCGCTGCTTTCATGGCTCTCCCTCCCCAGCGGTACCTACCCGGTTTGTCCGCCGGCAGTCCAGCGGCTCTGCTACGCCTGGGGCTGCCGGGATGACCTCGGCAACTGCGGCTCGCGGGCTGTTGCCTGATTCGTCATGATCGGAAAGGCTTAACCCATGGCCCGCGCTGTCGTCATCGGAGAGCCGCTGCAGATTCACCGATATGGCCTCAACGGAGCGATGCTCTGCCCGGCAACCGATCAGGCTGAAGCAATTCTCGCGTGGCGCGACATGCCCGACGACATCGAGGTCGCAGTGCTGACCCCGAGCGCTGCCCGCTGGCTGGCTACCGAGATCGCCCGGCGGCCAGGAGTGCTGCCCGTCCTGCTATCTGAGACGGCCATAGCCAGGGACTTCGCCATGCCCGATTACCTGCCAGGCCCCGATGTCCTTCCGTGTGACCTCGGGCTGCCGCCAGATCCTGGCCGGCGCTGAGCCCGATACCCTGGCGATATGTACGTTCCTGCGCACTTCGCCGCCCATGACATGGTGCAGATCGCCGCTTTCGTTGACCAGGTCGGAGCCGCTGACCTGGTGACCTTCGACGGGACGCGGCTGGTCTCCACCTTGCTGCCGGTCATCTGGGAACGGACTGACGCAGGAAACGGCCGGTTGATCGGGCACATCGCGCGGAGCAATCCGCAGTGGCGGAGCACTGTGCGCGATGTGCCGGCGCTGGCCATCTTCCACGGTCCGCAGGCGTACATCTCGCCGTCGTGGTACCAGAGCACCAAGGACCACGGCCGGACGGTTCCGACCTGGAACTACCGGCCGTGCACATGTCAGGGCCGGTCACGTTCCACCGCGACGACGACTGGCTCGGGGACGTGGTGACCAGGCTGACCGAGCGGCACGAGGCGGGGCGGCCCGGCCGCTGGTGGGTGCAGGACGCGCCCGAGACAGTTCATCGCGGGCCAGTTGCGCGCGATCGTCGGCGTCGAGATGGCTGTGCAGCAGATCGAGGCCAAGGACAAGCTGTCGCAGAACCGCACGCCGGAGGACCGGGCCGGCGGTGATCGCCGCGCTGCGGACGGAGCCCGCGACAGGTGCCCGCGCGATCGCCGAGCTGATGGCCTCCCGCGAAGCCGGGCTGGCGTCGGGCAGCGAGCCAGCCACCCGCTGATCCGCTGGTCGGTGCGTTAGCCCGGCTGGCGCTGCTGCAGCGCGGGTACCGCATTCGCGCGCACCACGTCGGAGTAGAAGTGCGCGCTGGACTTCGCAATCCGGTGCTGGGTGCCGTAGTCGACATAGATGATCCCGAAGCGCTTCTGATACCCCCAGCCCCACTCGAAATTATCGAGCAGCGACCAGACGAAGTAGCCGGCCAGGTTGACGCCGTCGTCGATGGCCCGCGCCGCGGCAGCCAAGTGCTGGTGCAAGTACCTGACTCGCTCAGGATCGTTAACCAAACCCTCGGGGTTCACGTAGTCCTCCGCCGCGCAGCCGTTCTCGGTGATGTAGAGCGGCATCCCGCCGGTGTCCTTGGACAACCTGATCAGCAGCTCGTAGAGGCCATCGGGGTCGACCAGCCAGCCCATCGCGGTTCGCTCGAGCCAATCAGGGCTGTACTCAACGACGCCGGGCAGCCCGCAGCGCGGCCTGCTTTCGTTGCGGCGCAGGTCGTCGGGGTCGCCGGCCCGCAGATAAGCGCTGGAGTAGTAGTTGACCCCGAGGAAGTCGATGGGCTGGCCGATAGTGGCCATGTCGCCGGCCTGGATCAGCGACTCCGGCGGCAGCAGAGCCTCGCTGGCGTGCTCCGGGTAGCGGCCGTGCAGCACGGGCTCGAGATACAGGCCGTTCAGGTCGGCGTCGGTGATCAGCGCGGCCCTGTGCAGCACGTCGGGACGGGCCTCACCGAGCAGCCTGACCGGGTGCAGGTCAAGCGTGATGCCGACGCTGGCGCCCGGCACCGCCGCGCGGATCGCGCTGGTCGCAAGGCCGTGCGCGAGCAGCAGGTTGTGGGTGGCCGCCGTAGCGGCCGCCGGATCGTGCAGGCCCGGTGCGTGCTCGCCGCTGCGGTAGCCGTGACTGGCCACGACCTGCGGTTCGTTGAGAGTGATCCAGTTGCCGCACCCGGTCGCCGAGCGCGCTAGCCACCAGGCTGGCGTAATCGGCGAAGCGCAGCGCGGTAGTCGCGAGCGGCCCAGCCACCCTCGTCCTGAAGTTCCTGCGGAAGGTCCCAGTGATAGAGCGTGAGCGCGCCAGCGATGCCATGCTCGGCGAGCTCGTCGAGTAGCTGCCGGTAGTAGTCAAGGCCCTTCTGATTCGCAGGCCCGCTGCCGCCTGGCTGCACGCGCGGCCAGGACACCGAGAACCGGTAGGCGTTGAGCCCGAGCGAGGCCATCAGCGCGACGTCTTCGCGGAAGCGGTGGTAGGCGTCGCAGGCGATGTCGCCCGTGTCGCCGCCTCTGACGTTCCCTGGTGCGTGCGAGAACGTGTCCCAGACGGACGTGCCCCGGCCGTCGGCCATCGCAGCACCCTCGATCTGGTATGCGGCCGACGCCGATCCCCAGGCGAACCCTGGCGGGAATGACAGCTGGCCGTTGCCGTGCCCTTCCGCGCTATGCCGCAAGACGTCGTGCCCGCCGGCATTGACCGTGCCGACGGTCTGGCCGTTCACGCTGCTGCCGTCGGCTGCTGGGCCCGGCATTGTCATCAGTCCCTCCTTGATGCCCGGCCCGATTGATCCTGGACCGAACTGGGAAAGCCTTGACGCCACATGTACCGAGTCTTAGGGTAAGCGCTTAGATTGACCGAATGCAACCGCTTAGACAACGGCGATGCAACCGCTTAGACTATCGGCCGCGCATCGCTGACCAGACGTACGTCCGTGCCAGCTGACCGGGCCATTTGACCCCACCGGATGGGGGCGATCGCGATGCGCCAGGCGAGGCGGGAAGCCAACAGCGTCGTCACGTTGTACGACGTGGCGAACATGGCCGGCGTGTCCACGGCGACCGTGTCACGCGTGGTGCATGGCCAGGACCGGGTCAGGGAATCCACCAGGGCCCGCGTACTCGAGGTGATCGAGCAGCTCGGCTACGTCCCCGATGGCGCCGCGCAGAGCTTGTCCCGGCGACGCAAGCACGTGATCGGTCTGGTCTGCGTGGAGCGCAAGGCGCTGAAGCTGCAGTACGACATCGAGAGCATGAGCCTGCTCTTCTATGACGAGATCCTGCGCGGCGTCGAGGCGCGGATCCGGCATCAGAACTGGTCACTGCTGATCACCTACCTCGAAGAAGGTAATAACCCCGACCTGCCGCGGCTGCTGACGTTGTCCGGCAAGGTTGACGGGCTGCTGATCGGGGAGGGCATTGTGCCTTCGCCGTTCCTGAGCAGGCTCGCCGAACGGCTGCCGGTCGTGGTGATCGCCGGCAATCCCCGCGAGCGGGCGGCGGACGTGGTGACCGCCGACAACCGCGGAGGGGCAGCCGCGCTCGTCACGCACCTGATCGAGGTCCATGGCAGGCGCCGGCTCTATTACGTGGACGGGCCGCCGACCGCGCCGGACGCCCGCGAGCGGCGCAGGGCGCTCATGCACGTATTGCGCGGTCGGGCTGACTGCCAGCTAACTGGCAGCTCGCAGGGCATCTTCACCGTGGGCAGCGGCGAGGAGGCCGGCCAGATGATGCTCGCCAATGGCCGCGCTCAGCTTCCAGACGCCGTGGTCTGCGCGAACGACCAGATGGCGATCGGCATGCTGCAGGCGCTCAGCGGAGCGGGTGTCCGCGTGCCGGACGACATGGCCGTTGTCGGATTCGACGACATCTTCCCTGGAAGCCTCTGCGACCCGCCGCTGACCACAGTCCACCAGCCGATGCGGCTGCTCGGCGAGCGAGCCTGCACCAGGCTGCTTGACAGGATCACCAGGCCTAGCCTGCGCCAGAAAGTCGAGACGCTGCCGACCGAGCTCGTGCTGCGATCCAGCTGCGGCTGCCCGCCCGGCACGATGATCCGCCAGCCGGTTCCGCGGCTGCGTGGCAGCAGGCCAGCGGCCCCCGCGACGGCCGCCCTCGCTCCGTTAGCCCGGCGCGACCTGACCGCGGCAGTTAGCAGCAGCTAGGAAAGGAGGGCGGGCAATGTCGTTCATACTCCGGCGCCTGGCGTTCTACTTCGTGGCCGCCTGGGTGGCGCTCACCGCCAACTTCTTCCTGCCCAGGGCGATGCCTGGCAATGCCGTCCAGGCAATCATGTCGAAGTTCCCCAACCTGCAGCCTTCGGCCTACCACGCGCTCGAGGCGATGCTCGGCGTCGGCCATCCCGGCTCGCTCTGGCACCAGTATGTTTCCTATCTGCGCGACGTTTTCACGCTCAATTTCGGGACCGACCTGAGTCAGTACCCGGCCAAGGTTTCCACGCTGCTCGGCGAGACCATTCCGTGGACGCTGACGCTGGTCGGCTCCGCGACCGTGATCGCATTCGTTGTCGGCACCGGGCTCGGCATCGTGGCCGGGTGGCGACACGGCGGATGGTTCGACCGAGCGCTGCCAGGCCTGATGTTCTTCCAGGCGATCCCGTACTTCTTCCTGGCGCTCATCCTGATCGAACTGCTGGCGGCCCGCGCCAACATCTTCCCGATCGGCCAGGGCTACGCGGGCGGCCTGATCCCTGGCTGGAACTCAGCCTTCATCGGCAGCGCCATCTACCACTCGATCCTGCCGGCCTTCACGATCGTGATCACGACGCTGGCGGGCTGGATGCTGCAGATGCGCAACGTGATGATCACCACCATCGGCGAGGACTACGTCGTTGCCGCTCAGGCCAAGGGGCTGAGCAGCAGGCGCGTGGTGCTCACCTACGCCGCGCGGAACGCGATCCTGCCGCAGCTGCAGGGGTTCGGCCTGGCGCTCGGATTCGTAGTGTCCGGGGCCATCGTCATGGAGATCGTCTTCTCCTACCCGGGCATCGGCCTGCTGCTGCTCAGCGCCGTCACCTCGAACGATTACCCGTTGATGCAAGCGATCTTCCTGGTGATCACGTTCGCGGTGCTGCTAGCCAACTTGGTACTCGACTTCATCATCGTCGCCGTTGATCCGCGCGCGAGGACGAAGGAGGCAGCCCGATGACCGCCGCACCGCCGCTCGTCGCTGGCACGGCCATCCTCAGAGAGGACGTAGCGCCAGCGCCCCAGCGCCTCGGCCAATGGCACCGCCTCCCGACCAAGGCAAAGGCGGGAGCCATCCTGCTCGGCATCTTCGTCCTGGCGGGCATCATCGGGCCGTTCGTGGCGCCCTACGACCCGTCGTTCTCCAGCCCGAACCCTGGGCTGGCGCTGAACGCTCCCTCGGCAGCCCACCTGCTCGGGACGACGCAGAGCGGGCAGGATGTCCTCTCCCAGCTGCTGAGCGGCATCCGGCTCACCCTTGAGCTAGCGCTCTTGGTTGGTGTCGTGGCCACGGCACTGTCCGTCCTAGTTGGCGTGACCGCGGCGTTCCTCGGCGGCTTGTGGGATGAGTTCTTGTCGCTGGTCTCCAACGTGTTCCTGGTCATACCGTCGCTGCCGCTGCTGATCCTGCTCCTGGGGTACCTGCCGCAGAAGGGCCAGGCGGCAACGATTCTCGTGCTCAGCGTGCTCGGCTGGTCGTGGGGCGCGCGGGTGATCAGGGCTCAGACGATGGCCATCAGGGGCCGGGACTTCGTGGCCGCGGCCAGAGAGACAGGCGAGAGCACCTGGCGGATCATCTCGGTCGAGATCGTGCCGAACGAGATCAGCCTCATCGCGGCCAGCTTCGTGAATACGGTGCTGTACGCGATCGGTGCCTCGGTCGCGCTGGCCTTCATCGGGCTTGCCGACGTGAACAGCTGGAGCCTCGGCACGATGCTCTACTGGGCGCAGAGCCAGCAGGCCCTGCAGCTTGGCGCATGGTGGTGGTTCGCGCCGCCCGGCCTCGCCGTGGCGCTGATGGGCACCGGCCTCGTGCTGCTCAACACCGGCATCGACGAACTCGGGAACCCGCGGCTGCGCGACGCGGGTAGGGCCAGCAACATTGGGGGCCGCCGGATGCGGCCCGCCGACCCGACGCCGGTCTGGCAGCAGGACCCGCCGCCGCGCTCCCGGCTCGCACGGGCTCGCCGCTTCCTTCTCCCGCACAGCGTTGCTCGAGAGGCGCGGGGCAGCTAGCGGAACCCCGTTCGACATGCGCCCGGCGGGCGGGCGCGGCGAGGGGGACAGGTCATGACGGCAGGTCCGGTGCTCGACATCCGCGACTTCTCGATCGTCTACCGCACGCCTGGCGGTGACGTGCGCGCCGTCCACGAGGTCAACCTTGCGCTGAACCCTGGCGAGATCGTCGGCCTGGTCGGGGAGAGTGGCTCTGGCAAGTCGACGCTCGCGTACGGCGCCTGCCGCTTGCTGAGGGCACCTGCGCTGATCACAGGCGGCAGCGTCACCTACCGAGGCCGCAGGGCAGGCAGCCCTACGGACATCCTGCAGATGCGCCCCGAAGACCTGCGGCGGCTGCGCTGGCGCGAGATCGCCATCGTGTTCCAGAGCGCGATGAACGCGCTGAATCCCGTCCTCAACGTGCGGGACCAGATTCTCGACGCCATCCACGCGCACCTGCCCATGCCGCGGCAGGAAGCGCACGACAAGGTCAGCTCGTTGCTTGAGCTCGTCGGCATTCCGGGCTCGCGGCAGCGCAGCTACCCGCACGAGCTGTCCGGTGGCATGCGGCAGCGGGTGATGATCGCGATGGCGCTCGCCGCCGACCCCGAGGTCGTGATCATGGACGAGCCGACGACTGCGCTTGACGTCGTCGTCCAGCGCGACATCCTGGAGCAGATCGTTGAGCTGAAGGAGCGGCTGGGCTTCTCGATCCTGTTCATCACGCACGACCTGTCGCTGCTGCTCGAGCTAGCCGACCGGATCGCCGTGATGTACGCGGGCCAGCTGATGGAGGTCGGCGCGGCCAAGCAGATGCAGCATGCGCCCGCCCACCCGTACACGATGGGGTTGCTGCACTCATTCCCATCACTGCACGGGCCGCGCCGCGATCTGGCCGGCATCCCTGGCACGCCCCCCGATCTGCGCCGCGAACCATCGGGCTGCCCTTTCCTGCCCCGCTGCGGGTACGGCACCCAGGCCTGCACATCGGTCGACATGCGGCTCGCGCCAGTCATCGAATCCGCCGACCCAGGGCACGCAACCGCCTGCCCGTTCGTGCAGCCGGGCGCCGAAGAGCTGGTGGCCAAGCAGGAGGTGACCGGAGCATGAGCGCGGCGAGCGATCAGCCACCTCCCCTCACCTGGGGATCTCCGGAGCAGCAACTCGCGGTCGAGTCGGTAGCAGCACGCCGCGGGGCGCTGGCGATGGAGGCCTTGTCGCTGTCCAAGGACTACCGGCTGGGCCGTGGCCACGTTGTGCACGCGGTGCGGGACGTCTCGTTCAGCCTGTACCGCGGCGCCGTGGTCGCACTGGTCGGCGAGAGCGGTTCTGGCAAATCCACGGCGGCAAAGCTGCTCGCCGGCCAGGAGCACCCCACCTCGGGCACCATCCGGCTCGACGGCGAGCCAGTGGACCTGCGCAACCGTCGTGCCTTCCGCAGATACAAGAGCGAGGTTCAGCTGGTCTTCCAGGACCCGTTCGCGTCGCTCAACCCCGTGCACACCGTGCGCCACCACCTGGACCGGCCGGTCCGGCTGCACCAGCACACCCACTCCAAGGCGGAGGTCACTGCGGAGGTCTGCGACCTGCTTGAGCGGGTCCACCTGACTCCGCCCGAGCAGTATCTCGGCAAGTATCCGCATGAGCTGTCCGGCGGCCAGCGCCAGCGCGTCTCGTTCGCCAGGGCGCTGGCAGCGCGCCCGACCGTACTGCTGGCAGACGAGCCGGTCTCCATGCTGGACGTCTCGATCCGGCTGGAAATGCTCGGCCTGCTTGACGAGCTTCGCCGCGACTTCCGGCTTGCCCTGCTCTACATCACCCACGACATCGCATCGGCCAGGTATTTCGCCGACGAGGTACTGGTCATGTACGCAGGCGAGATCGTTGAGCGCGGCCCGGCTGAGGCGCTCACGCAGCAGCCAGCCCATCCCTATACCCAGCTGCTGGTCGCCTCGGCGCCAGATCCCGACAATCTGGGCGGCACGCTGCGGGCGGGAGCCAAGCACACGGTGCGGCCGGGTGCTGGCGCGTCGGCCACCGGCTGCCCGTTCAATCCGCGCTGCCCGTTCGCCGACGATCGCTGCCGGGCTGAGGATCCGGCGCTGGAGCGCGTGTCGGATACGCGCGCGGCCGCTTGCTGGCATCTGGATGCCGCGGCTGCATCGAGATCGGGGGTGGTCACCGCAGGGCGAGAAAGCGAGGTGTGAACGCATCAGGAGGAACACGAGGACAAGCGCTGTCGATAATCCACATCCCACGAAAGCAGGAGAGAGCATGAGGAGACTGCTGAGACGCCCAAGCCTGGTTGGCCTGGCGGCGGCGGCCACCATCTGCGGCGGGCTTGCCGCGTGCTCGTCAAGCCCGAACGCGGGGCAGAATAACTCGGGAGCCACGCCGACCCTTGTGATGGAGAGCTCGCCAGAGACCTCGATCACGCAGGCATTCAATCCCTTCGTCGCGACGCAGGCGGCCTTTGGCATGGGCGCGACCGGCCTCATCTACGAGCCGCTGATCGAATTCAACCTGGCCGCGCCGCCGAAGTATTACCCCTGGCTGGCGACGTCCTTCGCCTGGGGGAACGGCGGCAAGCAGATCACGTTCACGATCAGGCCAGGCGTCAAATGGAGCAATGGCAAGCCCTTGACCTCCGCGGATGTCGCCTTCACCTTCAACATGATGAAGAAGAACTCCGCGGTTAACCTGGGCGGCCTGGACATCTCCAGCGTGAGCACGTCAGGCAACAAGGTCACGGTGACCTTCCCAACGGCTCAGTACACCAACCTGCAGCAGATCGCGGGCACCGCGATCGTGCCTGAGGCGATCTGGAGCAAGGTCGGCAACCCCGCTACGTTCGCTAACCCGAACCCGGTGGGCACCGGGCCGTTCGTCTTGGGTGCGCACAGCTTCACGCCGCAGGGCTTCACCCTGACGAGGAACCCCGGCTACTGGCAGGCGTCCAAGCTGCACGTCGACAAGGTCTACTTCCCGGTCTACACGTCCAACACGGGCGCCCTGTCCGCGTTGTTCTCCGGGCAGATCGACTGGACGGGCAACTTCATTCCCGGCCTGAAGAAGAACTTCGTTGACACCAACCCGAAGTACCACCACTACTGGGAGGCGCCAGGCGGCACCAACAGCCTGATGCCGAACCTGAACAAGTGGCCGACCAACCAGCTCGCGGTCAGGAAGGCAATCAGCCTCGCGATCGACCGCACGCTGATCTCCACCGAAGGAGAGGCGGGCCTGGAGAACCCGGTTCTCAACGCCACCGGCCTGACCCTGCCGCTCTATGAGGCCTGGAGCGATCCGGTGAAGAGCCTGACCGTCTCGGCCAAGGCTGAGGCCGCGCAGGCCAAGGCCGTGCTCAAGGCCGCCGGCTACACGCTGAACAGCGGCGGGTTCTTCGAGAAGAACGGAAAGGTGGTCTCGATCACGATCACTGACCCGGCTGCCTACACCGACTACGCCCAGGACGACGCGCTCGTCGCTCAGCAGCTGCGGGCTGCTGGCATCGACGCGAGGTTCCAGGGCCAGGCGGTCGACACCTGGGCGGCTGATATCGCAGCAGGCAACTTCCAGCTGACGATGCACTGGTCCAACGGAGGCATCACCCCGTACAACATGTATCAGGGCTGGCTCAACAGTGCACTCGCCACGGGCAAGTCAGCCACCGGCGACTACGAACGGCTCAAGGAGCCGGCGATGGACTCCGCGCTCGCCAAGCTCGCGGGCACGACCACGGTTTCTGAGCAGACCGCGGCGCTGGAGCCGATTGCGAAGTACGTCGCGGCCAACCTGCCCATCATTCCCACCACGACGGCCTCGCAGTGGTTCGAGTACAACAGCCAGCACTTTGTTGGCTGGCCGACCGAACAGAACCCGTACGAGACCGGACAGCCGTCGGGTACCAACAACGGGCCGGGCTCCGGCACCGACCTTGTTGTTATCTTGCACCTGCGGCCCAGATAGTCGAACCGAGATAGTCGAACCTAGCCGATCGAAGAGGTCCTCTCCCGGACCTCCCCTCCGGGAGAGGACAGTAAGGAGCAGTGGCGCCGCCGGCCTCGGCCGGCGGCGCCACTGCGCATTGTGGGTAGCTCGTTACGGGAAGGACACCACGTTGCTCGGCGACCCCGCGGATGCCGACGTCACCGGAGCGCCGACGCCGTCGATCACCGAGTTGATGCCGCCCGATCCGCTGAGGAAGACGGTCAGCAGATCGTGCAGGCGGACCCCTGGCGCCGTGCTCGGAGCCTGGAATGCCTGCGTCGCCACAATCGGCAGGCCCTGGTTGAAGAAGCAATAGCTGCCGAGGCCGTAGCCGGTGAAGGTGGCGACGTTGGCGGAGACCTCGAACGCCGGGTACCCGTCGGTGTTCGCGTCAGCCATCCAGGCCGCCTGGCTCGGCGGGTCGTAGGGCATCTCGTTCTGGTAAAAGATGTCCGTGCCGCCCTGGCCGTTCCAGATCACCTGGGTCTTCTCGTAATGCTCGACGAACAGGCCGTAGGCGGTCACGTCGTCGCCGTTGACGATGAGGCCGTGGTCGCCGACGTTGTCGGTCCATCCGACGCCGGAGCCATGGTCGGCCCGCCAGGCCCAGATGTTGTCGAGTATCACGTGCGAGCTGTTCACGACGAGGCTGTCGGTCGCCTGGCCCGGCTCTGCCCCGCCGATCCTGAAGTAGACGTCCTGTACCAGCGTCGGATCGGCCGGGTTTCCCGCGCCGCCGCTGGCCGGGGAGCCGACCTCGAGCAGGACATGGGAGTTAACCGGTCCGGCGTCGATGATGAGCCCGGACAGCTTGACGCCAGGCACGCTCGCCACCCGCATCGCCGCGTTGCCGCGGTCAGGTATCAGCGTCGCGAGGCCGAGCCCGAGCACCACCGTGTTGGGCCTGAGCACCTGGATTGCCTGGCTCAGGTGGTAGACGCCAGGTGTGAGGATCAGGTTCTGGCCGCTCGCGAGCGCGCCGTTGATCCGCCCGACCGGTGTGCTCGGTGCGGCGATGAAGAACCCGCTGACCGGTATAGACCCGCCCGCGGATGGCCCGTTCGTCCAGGTCGGCCCGACCGAATCGTGCTGCACCGCGGGAACGAATACCCGGTAGCTGCCGTCGGACGCGTGATACAGGAAAGGCTCCTCCTGCGTCACGGGACTGGTGGCGAGCGTGGTGTACGGTCCGGCGCCGCCAGCTACGCCGAAAGCCTGCGCGGGTGCGCCGTTGTCACCGGCGAAGACCTGATTCCAGACGCCGTTGGACCAGCCGTCCAGGTTGCTGTTCCGCACGATGAACTGCTGCTGTGACCCGTTGACGATGGTGCCGCCTGTGAACTGCGAGTCAGCCACGAAGCCGCCGCTGGCGAACTGCGGCCCGGCCGAGCAGTAGTCCATGAACGACATCGTGCCGCCGCTGATGTCGACCCGGCGCATCGGAGCGGCCTGCGACACCGCCCAGAACTCTGTCCTGGTCTGGCAGCCGGACCCGCCCGCGATGTCGATCGTCAGGTTCGACAAGGATCGCCAGAAGTTGTCGAGCGCGATGCAGTTGGTCGTGCCGGGCGCACTCGGGAAGCACTGGTTGTACACGTCCGCCGAGCCGTTGATCACGACGTCGCCTGGGGACGCGCCCAGGCCTGCCACCTGGGTGTAATAGCCAACCTGGAAGATCAGCGGGTCCGACGGCGTGCCGTAGGTGCCTGGCTCGAAGAACAGGGCATACCGCTGTGTGCCGAATTGATTGGGAACCTGCTGGCTGGCGATCGCATCGACCGTTGCCTGGATCTGGCTCTGCGGCATGCTCGGCGTGAACACGTACACATTGGGCCCGAGGTCTGGTACCCCGGCGACGTGCGGCGCGGCAGGCACACGCGGGTGCGCCGCGAGGGCAGCGGGCGGGCAGGTGCAGCGGATCCGGCCGATGCCGCTGGCGCGGTGGGTGCTGCTGATCCGGCCGATGCCGCTGGCGCCAGCGAAATGGCGCCGTAGCCGGCCGCCGCCAGCGCGGCGATCATGGTGAGGAAACGACGGATTAAATGGCGCTGGCCCGTTGGCTGCACCGGTCCAGGGGCTGCGAGCATGACGGTTGGCCTCCTAACTCCGGCAATTCCACTATCAGAGCCTAATCCGAAATAGGCCGGCCGTCAGGCCCCCGCAGCCGACGGTCCGATTGCCGGGTCATCGTGGCATCCCAACCCCACCGGTGAACCCCTGGTGGGCCGATAGCACCACCAGGGGTTCACCGGTGTGCTCGATGCGCTTAGAGGGCCGCCAGTTCGGCGGTGAGATCGTCCAGGCCGAGGGCGCCCAGGGACAGGGCTGACATGTGCCATGACTTCAGGTCGAAAGCGCGGCCGTTGGCTGCGTGCGCGGCCTGTGCCGCATCCCTGCCTGCCAGCCAGGCCCGCTCACCCAGTTTGTAGCTGATCGCCTGGCCAGGACCGCTCAGGTACCTGATGATCTCGCTGGCTAGAAACTCTCGATCGCGACCGCAGAACGAGGTGAAGAACTCGAGCGCGAGGTCTGGTGTCCAGGTCTGGCCGGCGCCGAGCGGGGAGTCATCGGGCAGCCGCAGGCCCAGGTGCATGCCGATGTCGATGATCACCCTGATCGCCCGCATGTTCTGGGCGTCCAGGTAACCGAGCCGCGCACCCGGCGTCGGACAGGTAGCCGAGCTCATCCATCAGCCGCTCGGCGTACAGCGCCCAGCCCTCGCTGCATGCGCTTACCCCGCCCACGGTGGTCTGGTACATCGACAGCTCGTTCGACAGATACCGCCACTGCGCTAGCTGGAGGTGATGGCCGGGCACGCCTTCGTGATACCAGGTGCTGATCAGCCCCCACAGCGGGAACCTGGTCCTGCCGAGCGTCGGCAGCCACGTCCGCCCCGGGCGGGAGAAGTCCTGCGACGGGCTCGTGTAGTACGGAGCGGCCGCGCTGCCCGGCGGAGCGATCCTCGCCTCGACGGTCTTTATCGGGTCGGCGAGGTCGAAGTGGGTGCCGTCGAGATCGGCGATCGCCTGGTCCATCATCGCTTGCAGCCAGGTCCTGATCTCATCGACGCCGTCGATGGCCTCGCCGTTTTCCTCCAGATGGTGCATCGCCTGCTGGGCCGTCGCGCCGGGCAGCACCTGCTCGGCCTCGGTTCGCATCTGCTCCTGAAGTTCGAAGAACTGCGACCAGCCCCAGGCGTATGCCTCATCCGGGTCCAGGTCCGCGCCGGTCCAGCGCCTGGCGCACACCCGGTAGCGGTCGGCGCCAACCCCGTCCTGCGTGCCGCTCGGCCTGCGGCAGGTAGACGGTGCCCAGCCAGCGCGCCAGGGCCGAGGTCGCCTCGTTCGCGGCGGCTGCGGCCTGGTCGAGCTCGTGACGGAGCGCAGCAGGAACGTCCGCTGGTGCTGCGAACTCGGCGAACCAGCCGCGGCCGTCGGAGGCGGCCGCCCACTGTCCGAGCTGCTCGGCGCAGGCCTGGACTACGCGCGGTCCCGCGAACATGCCGCGCTTGGCGCCCTCGGTCAGGCAGGCCTGGTACTCAGCCAGCGCCTGGGAGACCCGCGCCATCCGGCGCGCGATCGCCGTCCAGTCCTCTTCGCTTGCCGCTGGCATGTCGAGGAAGGAGCCACGGATGCGGTGCGGCGGCCCGAAGATGTTCGAGACCGCTCGGAGGTGCTCGCCCTGCTCGCTCATCGCCAGGCCAGCCTCGAGACGCTCGCGCAGCAGCCGCGCGCAGCGGCGCTCATCGCCGGCGAGCTCGCCGGTCACCGCGCCTAGATCCGCGAGTGTCTTTCTCGCGAGATCGTCCGCGGCCTGCTGGCCGGCCGGGGATAGGTCAGGCAGCCCGTCCTCGCCAGGGCGCACGCCTAGCGCCGTGGCCAGGATCGGATCGAGATCGGTGAGGGCGGCGACGTAACGGTCGGCAATGTCGCGCACGGTTCGCGGCGGCGGATGCGTCAGGGGTTGCTGGGGAGTCTGCCATGGCACAAGTCTGCCGTACCCCGCGCGCCGTACTAAGGCATGAGGCCGTGCAGCGGGAAGACGGCCTGGCGAGTAGCCATGATGGCCTGGTCGATTGGCTCGTTCGGGTCGTAGCCGTTCTCGAATGGCGGGAATCTGGCCGGCGCCTGCTCGGTCATGAACGAAGGCGCGGTCGCCCTGGTGCGGCGCGCGACGTAGTCACGCCAGCTCGGCGGCGTCGGGATCGCCGGATCGAGCGGGCGGCCCGACAGCCTCGGCCAGCAGGTGGGCCCACGTGCGCGGC
Source organism: uncultured Actinomycetota bacterium (assembly GCA_963809195.1). Classification (GTDB taxonomy): domain Bacteria; phylum Actinomycetota; class Actinomycetes; order Streptosporangiales; family Streptosporangiaceae; genus Chersky-822. Next base: position 684,460 of record CAWEIQ010000001.1, read on the forward strand.
ACGACCTGCACCACCTCGTAACCGCCGCCCGCCTGTGACCAGCCAGCGCCCACCGGACGTCTCATGCGCGAGCTTATGAATCGCGGCGTGCGCGGCACGCTGGGCGTCAATGGTCAGCTCAAGGTTGGCGAGCGGATCCATCCAGTGCGTGTCGCAGCCGTGCTGACTTACCAGGATGTGTGGCTGGAACTCGCGCAACAACGGCGGAACGACGGCGTGAAATGCGCGCAGCCAGCCCGCGTCCCTCGTACCGGCTGGCAAGGCCACATTGACGGCGAAGCCATTGGCGTCGGGACCTCCCGTCTCCGACGGGCGGCCCGTTCCTGGGAACAGCGTGCGCGGGTGCTCGTGCAGGCTGATGGTCAGGACGCGACTGTCGTTGTAAAAGGCTGCTTGCACGCCATCGCCATGGTGCACGTCGATGTCGACGTAGCCGATTCGCTCGGCGCCGTGGTCCAGTAGCCACCTGATCGCGATGGCCGGATCGTTGTAGACGCAAAAACCGCTGGCGTGATCGCGCATCGCGTGGTGCAGCCCACCGGCGATATTGACGCCGTGGGCGGCAGCGCCCGACCAGGTCGCTTCTGCGGCAGCCAGCGTCGCGCCCGCGACCAGGGCAGATGCCTCATGCATGGCTGGAAATATCGGGTCGTCTGGTGTGCCAAGGCCATACTGCCCGGCCGCGGGCATTGCCCCGGTGCTCCCGGCCTCTTTGACCGCGGCGATGTAGCGGGGATCGTGCACGTACTCAAGCTGGGCGTCGGTCGCCGGGTCCGGTGCGGCGACGGTGACTCCGTCGGCATCGAGTAGCCCGAACGCGCGAGCGAGCTCGATCGTGAGCTCGACCCTGACTGGCGCGAGCGGGTGGCCTGGGCCGAAGTTGTAGCTCGTCAGCTTGTCGTCCCAGGCGAGGTGCACGGTACAGGCCATAGGGTCATCCTCTCGCTGGTCCGGCCCCTTACATTCTTAGCCGACCCCGCGATCAGCCGGCGATCGATGTACTGAGGGCAGCGGCAGGCTGGATCCGCGCAGCACGGAGGCCGGGGACCAGGCCGGCGAGGATGCCAGCCGCGGCTCCTGCCAATGGCGCTGGCAGCACCATCAGCGGCGCGATCACCGGTGTCCAGTTCCTGGACCAGGCCAGCAAGATGACCAGCGCGACGCCCAGGCCCGCTCCGGCAAGGCCGCCGACCAGGCCGAGGATCGTCGACTCACAGACGACGTGGGCCACGATGTGACGCCGCCGTGCGCCAACGGCCCTGCGCAATCCGAACTCCGCGGCCCGCTCGCGCACCGAAAGCCAGGTCACGCTGGCGATACTGAGCGTGCCGATAGCCAGGCTGATCCAGGCAAGGTCATAGAACATGCTGGTTAGCGTGTTCTCCACCTGATCGCGCAGCTGCTGCGGGCCGGGCGGCACCCGCACCAGGAAGTGATGCGGCCTCGTCGGGCTTATCGCAAACGGCGCCTGCCTGGCGACGACCGGGGCGGAACCGGGCCTGGTCTTGATCAAGACATCGGGAATCGCTCCAGCGCGCGCGTCAGGCGGACCCCAGAGCGCGGCGGCTGTCGCGGCCGGCATAATGACTGCCCTCAAGATGGACTGGCGCTCGCGTGCGTGGCTGACAATCCCGATCACGGCGCAGGGCACGTTGTCGATGTAGATGACGGGTTGGCGCCGCAGGTCGCTGATGCCCAGCGCCTTCGCCGCTTGTGCGCCCGCGACGCAGACCTGCGCGCGATGTGCCTGATCCCATGCGCCGAATGTCCGCCCCTGGCTTACCTGGGCGCCGGCGGCCACAAGGAAGCCGGGAGTTGCAGCGAGAACCGGTGCCTGGGGCGAGGGACCGCCGCCGGCAGGCTGCGGTGCCGCCGATACGACTGCGGGATGTCCAGGGCGCACAGGCCAGAACACCCCTGACGCCACGACCCCAGCAAGCGCGTCCAGCCGCCGCTCGACATCGATCGGGTAAGGGCTGGCGGCGGGCACGGGTCCCGTGCTTCTCGGGCTGATCAGTACATGTGTCGGCAAATGACGCGCGAACGCCGCTGTGACGTGTCCATTCGCTGTGCTCGCCAGCCCGAGAGCGGCGACAAACCAGGCCACGCTGAGCAGGGTGCCTAGCGAAGTGATCACCGCACGGGCGGGCCGCGCCACGATGGACGTGACGGCTTCGCTGATCGCATCGGCCGGGCGCAGCCTTGTCGGCGGGCCCAGCCTGCGTCTGCTCACAGGCCAGCGTCCAGGGCGCCGGCCGGACCCTCTGCACCGACGCTCAGGCGGCGTGAGCTATGCGCGGCGGCGAGCTGATCACGCGTGGCGACCAAGACCGTTCTGCCGTCATTGTGCAAGCCGACGAGCAGCCCGATTATCTGCTCGGCCGACGTGAGGTCAAGGGTTGCCGTCGGGTCGTCGCACAGCAGCAAGCTCGGGTCGGTCACGATAGCCCTCGCGATGGCGATTCGCTGCCGCTCGCTGGCGGGCAATTCACTCACCGTGGCGTACACGCGGCCGCGAAGCCCGACGCGTTCAAGCGCACCGGTCGCCGCCGTGATCCGCTCTTGCTTGCTCATTCCGCCGTACAGGACGGGGAGCATCACGTTGTCTATGGCCGATCGTGCCGGCAACAGCTGGGGACGCTGGAACGCGATGCCGATGACCCGGCCACGCAGGGCAGTCCGCTCGCGATCGGCAAGGGTCGCCGTGTCAGTGCCGTTCAGCAGGTAGCTGCCTGTGGTCGGTTTCAGCAGCAGGCCAACGACGCTCAGCAGCGTCGATTTGCCCGATCCGGGCGGACCTGCCAGCGTGACCAGCTCGCCGTGTCCGATGGACAGGTCGATCGGGCGGAGCGCCGGTGACTGCTGGCCGGGATATGAGACGCCGGCCTGGCGCAAGCTCGATCAGGGGTTGCGCGACGGGCCCGCGCACGGGCCGAGTCAGCGGCTCGGTGGCCATCGCCCGACTCCGATCAGCACGTGGTCACCCGGGCGTAGCGCCCCCCGACGCGCCGGCTGCACCGCGACCAGGCCGTCGGCGGTGGGCCCTGTGAGGACCAGAACCTTGATCCGCCGGCCCGCCCTGAGCACGACTACATGGCCCGCGTGGCCGGCCCCGGCGGACACGAAGGCCGCGAGCGGCACGGTCAGGACAGGCTCGCTGGTCACCGGTGCTTCCACCGTCAGCCTGACGCGGGCGCCGATCATCGTTTGGGGCAGTGCGCGCAGGGGCTTGACCAGGATCGGATAGCCGTGCGGTGGCGGCCCTCCGACCGGCGGCAGTGACCCGATCCTGGTTACCGTTCCCCGGGCGATCAGCCCCGGGTTCGCCGCGACGATCGACGCCAGCATGCCCCTGCGCACCTGGGTCGCCTGGTGCGGTGTCAGATCCGAGGTGACGTACGGGGCGCCCGTCGCGAGCGTCAGCACGGCCCCGCCGCCGACAATGTCGCCAACACGGCCCCCGACCGCCGTGACCAGCGCGGATCTGGCAGGGATGAAAACGACCTCGCTCCTCGGCAGGTAAGCGCTACGGATCACAAGATGGTGGGCGGCCGGCGGACCAGCGGTTGGCGGCAGAGAAGCGGGTGGCCCAGCAGTCGGTTGCGTGGGATTGGCGGGGACCCGGTGGTGGTGGATCGGGGCCTGGTAGCCGAGATGGCGGTAGAACAGCAGCAATGCGAGCGCCGTACTCTGGCCGAAAACCCCGAGGGCATCGAAGTCTGCGTAGCCCAAGGACACCAGATTTCGCTGTAGCTGGGCCACATCCGGGCCGTGGTCGCCTTCGTGCAGGTTGCGGTAGGCAGGCAGGCGGCCGCGAAGCAGGATCACCGGCCGGCCGTCGATCTCGGCGACCACGTGGCCAGGACGGACCCGGTCGCCGACTTTTTCTGGCATCCGGGTGAGCGTGACGGTGCTGAACGGGGCCATCGCCGTGACCAGGATCGGCCGCTTCGCGCGGACGATGCCCTGCACGGTAATGGCATGGCGCAGCACCTGCCAACGCGCAACCCCCGTGATAGGCGTCGCGAGGGGCGCAGCCGATCGCGCCGCCACATCCTGCGGTGACTCAATGAAGACAGCCGTGGCAAGGCCGACGACAGACATAGCAATCACGCCGATGGCAAGCCCGCCGAAGAACAACCGTCTGGGCCCGAGCGGGTCTACAGACGGTCTGCTTCCTGAGAGCCTGGCGGCAGCGAGAAGCCGCATGGCTCATCCCCCGTACAGCTGATAACCCCCGCCTATCCCGCGCAGGCTACCACGGTGCGGGGCGCGGAAAGAGGAGTTGCGGGCTACGGCGATTGGCCATCTGGCAGCAACCGGCAAGTGCCGGTCAACGGTGAACAAACTCCTTCCACCCGTCGCCAGGTCACAGGTCGCTGAACCCGAAGAAGCCCAGGTTGCGTGGGTGAGAAGTGCCAGGGCGGGAATGCTGACCTGGTGCGACGGACGGGGGACCGGAGCTCACGACATGCTCCGCGCGTGCCGCTGAGGAAGCGGATCATGCGATGGATCGGGGCCGACAGGAATCCACTGCGGCGCCCGATCGACAGATTCGAGAGCGTGGTGCGGATCCTTCTCGTGCTCGCGTTCTTGATAAGCGCTCCGCTGCTGGGGCCTGGGACGCGCCATCTGGCGGAGGCGGCGGGCCTTGCGCAGGTGCACAGGGAGGTTTCCTGGCGCCAAGTGGAGGCGGTTCTGCAACGGCCGGCACCGCGGCAGTTCTACGGCTACGGGTCGCTGGCGACGTTCTGGGTGCCTGGCCGCTGGCGGGCACCGTCTGGAGCTAGCAGACATGGCCTGGTACCGGCCAAGTCTGGCGATCCGGCTGGCTCGAAGGTGCGTGTCTGGGTCGACTGGGCAGGTCGCGTCACGAACCGGCACCCGATGACTATCGGCATGGTCAGAACGCGATCGGTGCTGCTGGGGCTGGGAAGCGTGGTCGGGCTCGCGCTCGCGCTGCTGCTCCTCGCGGGGATGACCAGGCTCCTGCTCAACCGGCGACGGATGCTGTACTGGGGCATTGAGTGGGCATGCTTCGGCCCGCGCTGGAGCACGAGGCGCTGGCCGCGAAGCTAGAGCACTGCCATGACCGACCTGGCGACTTCCAGGTCTTCCCGCGCCGTCACCACCATCGTGCGAACTCGCGCGTCGTCCGCGCTGATGTCGGCGTCGGCTAGCGCCGCGGCGTTCGCGTCATGATCGATGGCGACGCCGAGGAACCTAAGCCCGGCTGCGGCCCTCGCCCGCACCGCGGGCGCGTGCTCGCCGATTCCGCCGGTGAAGACAAGCGCATCGAGCCCGTTCATGGCCGCGGCCATCGCGGCGATGGCGGTCATGAGGCGGTACGCGTGCACGTCGAGCGCGAGGGAGGCGGCGGGTTCCCCGCGGTCGGCCGCCGCGGCCACGTCCCGGTAGTCGCCGCTGCCGTCAGTCAGGCCCGCCAGCGCGGCCAGGCCAGACCTGTGCTCAAGCGCATCGGCCAGCTCGGCCGGCGGGATCCGGTCGGCGAGCCAGGCGATCAGGCCGGGATCGACGCTTCCCGGCCTGGTGGCCATGACAAGGCCGTCGATCGGCGTGAATCCCATCGTGGTGTCCACGCTGTGGCCGCCCCGCACGGCCGCTAGTGACGACCCGGCTCCGAGGTGACATGTCACGATCCGGTCCCGTTGAATATCGCGGGCCTGAAGCATCTGTTCGCCGCGGCGCGATGCATACCGGTGCGAGAGGCCGTGGAAGCCGTACTTCCGCAGCCCGTAGGTTGCCCGCCAGGCGGCCGGCAGCGGGTAGGTATACGCACGCGGCGGCAGACCCGCGTGGAATGCCGTGTCGAAGCAGGCCACCTGCGGCAGCCCGGGGAATACCGCCGCGGCGGCCTCGATTCCGGCCAGCGCTCGTGGCTGGTGCAGCGGCGCGAGCGGGGTGAGGCTGGCGATGCCGGCGCGCACCGTGTCGTCGATCGGCGTGGCCGAGGTGTACAAGCTGCCGCCGTGCACGACCCGGTGGCCGATCGCCGCTGGCCCCTCGGCGGAGTCGGCAAGCGCGGCGAGGAAACCGCGCAGCGCCCCGGCATCCGCGCTGCCGTCCCATTTGTCGATGTCGCATCGGTCGGAGACCGTCTCGTCCTTGCCGACGACCGAGAGCTTGAGGCTGCTCGAGCCCGCGTTGAAGACCAGGACGCTGCGCACGCCCGCCAGCGGCGGCGTCATCGCAGCCCCGGAACGGGGATCGCCCGGCCGCCGGTCGTCCTGGCCCTCGCGGCGGGCTCCCCGCGGCGGGCCGTTCCGTGGCTGCCCCATGTCCACTGCGTGATCTCGGGCATGTCCTCGCCGTGGGCGACAATCCACTCGCGATGCCGGGTACGGCTGTCGACCATCTGCTGGCGAAGCACGGCCGCACGCGGGCCGAGCCCGGGCACCCGGTCGATCACGTCCATCACCAGGTGGAACCTGTCCATGTCGTTGAGCACGAGCATGTCGAACGGAGTCGTCGTAGTTCCCTCTTCCAGGTAGCCCCTGACATGCAGGTCGTCGTGGCCGTGACGGCTGTAAGTGAGCCTGTGTATCAGCGTCGGATAGCCGTGATAGGCGAAGATCACCGGTTTGTCCGCGGTGAACAGCGCGTCGTATTCCGGGTCGCTCATCCCGTGCGGGTGCTGCGTCTCCGGCTGCAGGCGCATCAGATCGACCACGTTCACCACTCGGAACCGCAAGTCCGGCAGATGCTCGCGGAGGATGTCCGCGGCGGCGAGCACCTCGACGGTCGGCACGTCCCCCGCACAGGCGAGCACGACGTCAGGTTCTGCCTGCTGTCCGGTGTCGCTGCCGTCGTTGCTCGCCCAGGTCCAGATCCCCGCGCCGCGCGCACAGTGCAGCATGGCCTCGTCGATGTCCAGCCATTGCGGCGACGGGTGCTTGCCGACGACGATCACGTTGACGTAGTTGCGGCTGCGCAGGCAGTGGTCTGCGACCGACAGCAGGCAGTTGGCATCTGGCGGCAGGTAGACCCTCGTCACCTCGGCCTTCTTGTTGACGACATGGTCGATGAAGCCGGGGTCCTGGTGGCTGAAACCATTGTGATCCTGGCGCCATACGTGCGAGGTGATGAGGTAATTCAGCGAGGCGATCGGCAGCCGCCATGGCAGCTTCCTGCTCACCTTCAGCCACTTGGCGTACTGGTTCAGCATCGAGTCCACTATGTGGATAAACGCTTCATAGCAGGAGAACAGCCCGTGCCTGCCGGTAAGCAGGTAGCCCTCGAGCCATCCTTGGCACGTGTGCTCAGACAGGATCTCGAGCACCCTGCCGTCCGGCCGGAGGTCGACGTCCACCGGCTTGACCTCCGCCTCCCATGCCTTGCCGGTCACCTTGATGACCGCGGTGAGCCGGTTCGACTCGGTCTCGTCGGGCCCGACGACCCGGAAGTTCCTGGTCGCAAGATTGCGCCGCATGATGTCGGCCAGCATCTCGCCGAGCACTTTGGTCGGCTCTGCGCTGATCTCTCCTGGTGCGTGAACCGGGACCGCGTGCTGTCTTGGCCCGGGCAACTCGAGTTCGCGCAGCAGCAGGCCCCCGTTGGCGTGCGGGTTCATGCCGAGGCGGCTGTCGCCTAGCGGGACAAGCTTGAGCAGCGGAGGACGGGGGTGACCGGCCAGGTCGAACAGCTCGCGAGGGCGGTAAGACAGCAGCCACTGCTCAAGCTGACGCAGGTGCTCTGGGTTTGTCCTGACCTCCGCCAGCGGTACCTGATGCGACCGCCACGTGCCTTCGACAGGCAGCCCGTCTACGGTCACCGGGCCCGTCCAGCCCTTGGGTGAGCGCAGCACGATAAGCGGCCATGCCGGGAACGTCGCGGCCGCTTGCATGCCTGCGGTGCCTGCGGTCTCGCCTGGGGCCCCGTCCCTGGCCCCGTCCCTGGCCTCGTCCCTGGCCTCGGACCAGATCTGCCTGATCCGCGCGATCGCGCCGTCGACAGCGGCCGCCATTTGCTCGTGCATGGCCAGCGGTTCATCGCCGCTGACATAGACAGGCTGGTAGCCATACCCGCGCAGCAGCGCATCGAGCTGTTCATCGCCAATCCTGGCCAGCAGCGCCGGATTGGCGATCTTGTAGCCGTTCAGGTGCAGGATCGGCAGCACCGCGCCGTCCCTGGCCGGATCGATGAACTTGTTGCCGTGCCAGCTCGTGGCCAGCGGGCCGGTTTCCGCTTCGCCATCGCCCACGACGCACGCGACGATCAGGTCGGGGTTGTCAAAGGTCGCGCCAAAGGCGTGGGAGAGCGAGTACCCCAGCTCGCCGCCTTCGTGAATCGATCCCGGGGTCTCGGCCGCGACGTGGCTGGGTACTCCGCCAGGGAAGGAGAACTGGCGCATCAGCCTGCCCATTCCGACGGCGTCCTGCGCCACGCTGGGATAGATCTGCGAGTAGCTGCCCTCCAGCCAGCAGTTCGCCAGGGCCGCCGGGCCGCCGTGCCCTGGTCCGATCACGATCATCATGTTGAGTTCGCCGAGCGTGATCGCGCGACTCAGGTGTGCCCAGATGAAGTTCAGGCCCGGCGTCGTACCCCAGTGCCCGAGCAGCCGGGGCTTGATGTGCTCGGGTCGCAGGGGCTCGGTGAGCAGCGGGTTCTCCATCAGGTAGATCTGACCGGCTGATAGGTAGTTGGCCGCTCGCCAGTAGGCGTTCAGCGCGTCAAGGTGATCCGGTGGGAGCGTGGGCGGGGCTGTCATGTCTGCGTCCTGTCCGGTAAGTAGGGAGACTGCGGGTGGTGGTCGGCGGGGGGAACGGATAGCGGCCCGCGGCTAGCTGCCGCCGCAGCCGGGTGCCGCCGCGGACGGTTTGCCTGGTCAGGCGCGCTTCACGACCGTGACCGGACACAAGGCGTGCGCCACGCAATGCGCGCTGATCGAGCCGAGAAGCATGCCGGTGAAGCCACCGCGCCCTTTGCTGCCCACCACAAGCAGGTCAGCGCCCCTCGACTCATCGATCAGCACCTGGGCTGGGTGCCCGTAGATAACCTTGCGGTCTACCTGCATCCCGGGCAGATCGCGGCAGGCCGATTCGATGGCCTTGTCGAGCATTTCGTACCTGGACTGTTCGACCTGCGAGGTGACGGGCTCCGGAGCATGGCCCACCGGCGGAAGGCCGGCGGCTGACGGGTAATGCCAGGCCAGCACGGCGCGCAGCGATGCCCCGATCGCGTCCGCATATCGCGCCGCCCAGGCGAGAGCTGAGGTCGATGGCGGTGACCCGTCAACTCCTACGACGACCGTCTCCTGGCCGCCCGCGGGCATCTGCCCTCCGGATGGCGATGGTTCTGTGGCGGTGCCAGCTGTGGTCATATCTGCCTCGTCCGTCCGTGCTGCGCCGGGTTTCGGCGCCGGTTTCAGCGGTCTCTTGCAGCACTCATCTCACTGTGTACCCAGATTTGTCGCCAGAGCCGTAGGTCCCGCGCAGCGAGCCAGATAATGCCACCCTCACCGGATGGCGTGATCACGGATTTGGCACGCGGCACGATCATGGGCCCGGCGCGACGCGTGTCCTGCTTGACCCCGCCGGCGGTGGATGGTTTGGTTCTGCACATGAAAACGGCTGGTCAACGGTCTTAGGCCGGTCGATGACAGCGCTCGCGATCGGATACGTGGTGATTGCGGGGATTTTGTGCGCGGCCGCTCTGCTGGCTCTTCTGCGAGTCGCGCACCTGATGCTGTCCGGCGTTGACGCTCTCGAGCGAGACGGACTGGTCAGAGGGCGGACGGCGCCGTCATGGACGCTGAGCGACTCCGCAGGCACGCGGTACGCCTCGCCGCCGGTCAGGCGGCTCCAGCTGGTCGTCTTCGCCGATCACAGCCTGAAGTCGTTCCCTTCGGTTGTAACCGGGCTGCGGGATCTGCAGGGCGACGACGACCTGGAGACCGTGATCGTGACGCGAGGACCCGCAGAGCCCGCCGCTCTGGCGCTGGCGCAGCTCGGATTGGGTGATGTACCCGTGCTGGCCGGATCGCCCCGCATCTATGCGAGCTACAACGTCAGGGTGATGCCGTTCGCGGTCTTCGTCGACTCGGCAGGGCTGGTGCGCGGATCCAGCCTCGTGAATCACGACTGGCAGCTGGTCAAGCTACGGCAGGTCGCCGCCATCGCGCCCGGCGAAGATGAGAACGCCTCGCCCGGCACTGTGTCGCCCGGCACTGTGTCGTCCGCCAGTGTGTCGCCCGGCAGTGTGTCGTCCGGCAGTGTGTCGTCCGGCAGCGTGTCCTCCGGCAGCGTGTCCTCCGGCACCGTGTCCTCCGGCACCGTGTCCTCCGGCACCGCGGCGATTGCGTGGTAGGGGCGGTGGTTGGCGAGATGGCCGAGCTCGCGCTTGCCTGCAAGGTCGCGATCGCAGTTCTGCTCGTCGCCGCAGGCGGGGCCAAGCTCGCGGACCTCGCGGGCTTTGCAGCGACCGTGCGACTGTTCCTGCCGGCCAGAACGACGCCGCGGCAGCGGCTGGCAGTCGCGGTGGTCATTGCCGTTGCCGAGGTGGTGATCGGCGCGGCGAGCCTGTCCAGCCCGCTCGTCGGCGGCCTCAACCTGGCCGTGCTGGCATTGTGCTGCGGATTCGTCGGCGTCTCGGCCGTCGGCTACCGAAGGCATCCCGGCCGGACATGCCGGTGCTTCGGCGCCCTCGCCGGGCGTTCGTTCAATCTCGCGGGGATCGCGAGGGCAGTGCTTGCCGCGGCCTGCGCGGCGGTCGCGGCGCTGCCTGTCAACGCCTCGCTGCAACAGGTAGGAGCGTTTGGCAGGCTTGCCCTGGTTGGCGGGGCGGCGCTCATCGCATGGTGCGCCTACACTGCCGCAGCGGCCATCGGCGAGCGGCGCGGAGCCAAGCCCGGGCTCGGCGGATCCTCCGGGCCTGACGGGCCGTACGGTTTTGACGCCCAATCCGGGCCCGTCATGCAGCCGGGGTGGGCGCCGTGATCCGGATCCCGGTGTACCTGTTCGCTGGCCAGTGGGCGTTGCTCGCCGCGCTTGGCGTGCTCGTCGTGATCATGTACCGCCAGCTCGGCCGGCTGCTGACCGGCAGCGACGAGGCCGCTGACCTCGGCCCCGAGGCGGGCGGACGGGCCGCGGCGCTGACGTATATCACGACGCGGGACCAGCAGGAGCGGCCGTTCACCCCAGGAGCCGAGGGTCCTGCGCTGGTTGCGTTTGCCGATCCGACCTGTCCTTCGTGCGAGCAGCTGGTGGCCGTGCTTGGTGAGATGAGGTCGGCCGGTGAGCTCGAAGGGATCAGGATTCTGGTGCTGATTTCCGATCCGCCTTCGTACCTGCGAATATCCGAGGTTTTCAGCGCATCAGAACTCGAGATCGGTCGGCCCGTCAGGCGCAGCGGGCTTGACTCGTACCGGGTGTCTGCGACGCCGCTGCTCGTCGCCATCGACGCAAGCGGCGTAGTGCGCGCAGCGGGGTCCGTCGTCAGGGCTGCCGAGGTCCTGGCCTTTGCTCAGGCCTGCCTGCCGGGTGAGCCGGAGGCGTCACTTGTGACGATCGCAGCCGGCCGCGGGCCGGCTGGCCAGGACCAGATCGCCAGCACGCGCGCTGCCACTGCGACGGGAGGGGAGGCGGTATGAGTCGACGCGGGATGAGCCTTGACGAGCGCATCGGCGCGATGACGGAGCGGGTCGCCAGGAGGCTGAGCAGGCGGGATGCGCTGCGAAGGGTCGTCATCGGCGGCACTACCGGCATAGCCGCACTTGCCGTGGGCGCGACACCCGCGCAGGCCGCGACCTGCGACTGCGGCCCGACCAGGCGGTGCTCGAGCTGCCCGAAGGTCGGATGTCCGCCGAAGCATCACCTCTGCAAGGGCTCGTTTACCGGCAAGTGCTTCAACCGCCAGGGTTACCGCTGCGAGTGGCCATCCGGCAGCTGGATCGCGTGCATGCACCTCGGCCGCGGACTGGGCTACAAGGTCTGTTACGACTGCATCGGCGCTGGAGGCTGCAGGGACTGGTGCACCTGCCTGAGCGAATGCATCTGCTGCCATTGCGCGAGCCCGGCCGACGTGCGCCTCGAGCAGCACCGTTTGCAGCACGCGCTCGCGCGCGCCGCACCGCAGTGACCGCTTTGCTGGCGGGGCTGGCTGTCTTCGCCGTGCTGCTGGCGGCCGGAAACGGTTACGCGAAGGCGTACTCGCCATGAGGGGTGAATTCGGCTGCATCGCTGGCCGGTGGTCTTCCGGTCGGGAGACATGCCTTCAAGGTCGGGGTGCTGACGGCGTATGTGATCCCGGCGGCCCTCTTGTGGGGGCTGCTCGGCCTCGGAATCGGCTCGCTAGGGCTGCTCTTGCCAGGCGTCCACGGAATTGCACTGGCGGCAACGGCAGCCTATGGCTGCTACTTCGGGGCGACCGAGTTCGCCGGGCGCCGCGGGCTGTCGCCACCAGGCCGGATGTGGCAGGTGCCGCAGACGATGCTGATCGATGCGCCGCGGCGACAGCGGGTCCTGGTATGGGGCGCGCTGCTGGGCCCGGGATTCGCCACCAGGAATCCGTTCGCCGGGTTCGGCCTGCTGCCGCTCGCGGTGGCCGCCATGCCGGGAATCGGTCCCGCCATCGCACTCGGAGCGGCGATCGGACTGTCACACGGCACGGCCAGGGCCTCGGCATTGCTGCGCGACGTACGCGACGTGAACCTGCCGTCGGCCGTGACGGCGTCAAACGTCGCAGCGCCCTGGCCCTGCGAGATCGACTCGGATGCGCCGCCCACCCACCTGGAAATGGTGCTCAAGACCATCTACTGGCGGCGCGTCGATGGCGCCGCACTGCTGATGGTGGCCGCGACGGGGACTTTCGCGTGCCTGCGCTACTTCACCTAGTGCTCTGATACGAATCGCGGAGGACAGATGCCACGCACGACGACCCCACTGGCGATGATCGCCGTCGTCCTGGCGACGCTGACGGGCGGCATGATCCAGACCGCCGCGGCCGCCTGGGCGGCGCCAGCGCACATGGCTGCGCCCGCGCGCCCGGCACTACCCGCGGACAGGGCCCCGGTCGCAGCGGCCGGCCCGGCCTATGCCGGGCGTGAAGTCTTCAGGATCGTTGCCAGGATGCCAGGGCCGCGGCACGCGACCGTCCAGGCTTGGGGCGCGTTCAAGGCCACGGGGCACTTCATCAGGCAGACGGCGACAATCACCTTCCCGAAGGGCAGGATCATCGTCCGCCGGCACGTCCAGAAGATCACCTACAGCGGGCCTAACCTGCAGACGTGCCGCTTTACCATCGTCGAGCGCGGCACCTTCTCGGTGAAGAAGGCGACGGGCAGGTACCGGGGCCTGCACGAAACTCGGACATTTCACGTCCAAGTTGCACGGGCGGCTGCAAGAAGACAGGGACCAACCAGTGCAGCTCCAAGATCGTGGCCAAGCGCACCGTCACCTTCGAGATCGGCCGCGCAAGCTAATCTGACCGCCTGATCTGATGCGGCGCCTGCCGCCAGATCGGACGCGGCCTGCGGAGCCGGTCGGTGCGTCCTAGCGCATAATCTGTTGGGCATTGTCTGATTCATGCTGCCGTGCCGATCACGAGCGCGGAAGGTGCACGCATGCCTGACTTGTCGCTGCTGCCGCCGTCGGCCGTCATAGACGGCGAGGACCTGCGGATCGGCGGGTGCCTGCTGTCGCGAGGTCGCGGCCGAGTACGGCACGCCTGCCTACGTGTTCGACGAGCAGGCGCTGCGCGAGCGGGCGACCGAATACCTGGACGCGATGACGACCAGGCACCCCCGCAGCCGGGCCTGTTTCGCGGTAAAGGCGTTCCCTTCCGTGGCGATGATCAGGGTGCTGGTGGAGTCAGGGCTCGGTTGCGACGTGGTCGGCAGCTGGCGAGCTCAGGCTGGCCCTGGCGGCAGGTGCCGACCCCGCCACCATCGTCATGCACGGCAACGCCAAGTCAGACGAAGACATCCTCTCGGCGATCGACGCGCGCATCGGCTACATCGTCGTGGACGGCTTTGACGACATCGACAGGATCGAGCAGCTGGCCAGCCGGCCGACCCCCGTGCTGCTGAGGGTGAGCCCCGGAGTCGAGTCCGCCACCCATGCGGCGCTTGCGACCGGCGGCAAGGCGTCGAAGTTCGGTCTGCCTGTCGAACAGGTTCCCGCTGCGATCGCCAGGATGAGGTCGGTCCCGATGATCGACCTGCACGGCCTGCACGCGCACATCGGCTCGCAGATCCTTAGCACCGAGCAGTTCGAGGCAGCCGTCGAGGCCCTCGCCAGCCTCGAGCGATTCGAGGTCTACGACTTCGGCGGCGGTCTCGGTGTCCGGTACGTCCCTGAGGACGTCGCGCCATCGGTGGCCGAATACGCCGACCGACTGGTCGGGGCGGCTCACAAGCACCTCGGCGAAGATATCGAGATCCTGATCGAGCCCGGCCGCTCGATGGTTGCCAGGGCTGGCTTGACGCTGTACCGCGTCGTCACGATCAAGCAGGCCGGGCGGTTGCACGTGGCCGTCGACGGCGGCATGGGCGACAACCTCGAGCACTCTCTGTACGGTCAGCGCTTTACCCCGCTGGTTGTCGGCCGCTGGGACTCCGAGCCAGTGCTCGCTGATCTAGTTGGCAGGCACTGTGAGTCAGGTGATGTGCTCACGCCTGATGTTCCGCTCGCCAGCCCGCGGATTGGCGACCTGGTCGCCGTCCCCGCAACAGGCGCCTACTGCTTCACGATGGCCAACAACTACAACGCCGCGCTCAGGCCGCCGGTGATCTTCTGTGCGGGCGGGACAGGCCAGGCTCGGCGTGCGCCGCGAGAGCTTCGACGACCTGCTCGCACGCGAGGTAAGCCTGTCGTAGCCCAGGGCCGCTGCGCGTTGCTTGACAGCGCTCTGAGCGCGGACGAGATGCTTCTCATACTCTGTATGCACTTATGGTCAATAAGGCCAGCGTGCCCGGATCGAGCCACCCGTGACCCGCGGCGAGAGGGGCTCCCGATGCCCGCTTCGGCCAGCCAGGTGATCGAATTGCTTCGCGCGCTGGTGCGGATCGAGTCGGTGACACCGTCGCTGATCCCGACCGGAGCTGGCGAGGCAAAGGTCGCCGCTTATATCGCCGACTGGCTGGCCGGAGCAGGCGCCGAGGTGGAGGTACTCGAGGCAGCGCCCGGCCGCCCCAACGTGCTGGGCAGGCTGCGCGGCTCTGGCGGCGGCCCGACCCTGTGCCTGAACGCGCACAGCGACACGGTCGGATACGCCGGCTGGCCGGACGAGGCGCTCGTACCTCGTGTCGACGGGGACCGGATCTACGGACTCGGCGCCGCCGACGACAAGGGCGGCTGTGCTGCCGCGATGCTTGCGCTGGCCGCGATCTCCGAGTCAGGCGCCGCGGCTCCGCGGTGACCTGCTCGTCGCATGCGTTGCCGATGAGGAGGGCCACTCGATCGGCACCGAGCATCTCGTCTGCCAAGGCGGGATCGACGCCGCGATCGTGATCGAGCCCCAGCCGACCCACGAGCTCGTGGTCGAGCACCAGGGTTTCGGCTGGATCGACGTCATCACTCATGGCGTTGCGGCGCACGGCTGCGAACCGGACACCGGCGTCGACGCCATCGTGCACCTGGCGGAAGTGATCACCAGGCTGCACCGGCTGGACAGGGAGGTGTTCCAGCCGCATCCCTCGACGCTGAACGGCCGGACCGTCTTCCATACCGGGACCGTCAGCGGCGGAACTGACTACGCGACCTACCCGAGCCGCGCCCACGTCGGGATCGAGATCGGCACCCAGCCGGGAGAGAGCCTGTCCGACCGGGTCGCCGAGATCGAGGCGATCTTCGCGGATATCGCGGCGAGCGAGAAGCGATTCAGCGGGGAGGTTGTCGTCAGGCTCGAACGTGAGCCCTTCGTGGCCAGGGGCCACGAAGCCCTTCAGGATGTCGTTACCAAGGCGATGAGGACGGTGCTCGGCAGGGAACCAGCGATCACTGGAATGAACGGCTGGACCGATGCGGCTCTGCTGCAGGCCGCAGGAATTCCGACGCTGCTGCTCGGCTCAACGGGCGGCAACTATCACACTGCGGGGGAGTGGGCCTCGATCAGCGAGATCGTCAGGCTCACCGAGATCCTTGAACGTACAGCGCGCGCCTACCTGGCCTAGCAGGACCTCGCCGGCCCAGCAATCATGACAGGACGCCGAAGAAGATGCCGGACCACCCATCGGCCGCCGATGAGGGGTTGGTGCTGGCGCCTGATGATCAGGCTGATGATCAGGCCTGGATGGTCTCTTCGGTCTGCTCGGCGCGGGCGGCGACCTCCGCGGCGGCTCGCTCTTTGACCAGTTCCTGGCCGCCGTGCCGCAGCGCCAGGATCGCCGCGATGACCAGCACGCTCATGGCCATGATGAAGACGATGACCAGGCCGTGATGGAACGGTCCCGAGATGAGCTGCGGGAAGAACTGCTTGCCGGTCAGCACGTGCACGTTGTGGGCTGGCAGGTGGTTCAGCACGCCGGTCGGTGCGAGCAGCTGGTGCACCGGGTTGTAGCCGAGGAACGCGGCGAACAGGCTGCCGACCGGCGGCAGGTTGCCGATCTGGTGCGCGATCGCGGCCGGCACTCCCTGGCCGGTCAGGCCCCTGGTCAACGTGGTCGGCAGCGTCGACGGCCAGGCCCGCGATCATCAGCGAGAAGAAGATGCCGATCGACAAGCACGAAGCCGGAGTTCGTGAACGTGGCGAGCATGCCGGAGGCGGCGCCGCGCTGCCTGGGCGGGACGCTGTTCATGACGGCCGCCGCATTCGGCGCTGAGAACAGGCCCATGCCGGCGCCGGAGACGAAGATCAGGATCGCGAACGCCGGATAGCTGAAGTTCGTGGGCAGCAGCAGCAGCCCGCCGAACGACGCCGCCGACAGCAAGCAGCCCGCCGGAGGCGAAGAGCCGTGCGCCGTACCGGTCAGACAGCCAGCCTGAAAGCGGCCCGGCGACGAGGAAGCCCGCGGTCAGCGGCAGCAGGTAGATGCCCGACCACAGCGGCGTGTCGATGAACGAGTAGCCGTGCAGCACCAGCC
Organism: uncultured Actinomycetota bacterium; assembly: GCA_963809195.1. Lineage (GTDB taxonomy): Bacteria > Actinomycetota > Actinomycetes > Streptosporangiales > Streptosporangiaceae > Chersky-822. Next base: position 701,498 of record CAWEIQ010000001.1, read on the forward strand.
AGATGCCCTGCAGCCAGATGATCAGCATGAACTGCATGCCGCCGCGGGAGATCGACGCGAGCAGCGCGGCGGCGGCGCCGGTCGAGAACGACCTGATCTTCAGCAGCCGCAGGTCGAACATCGGCGCTCGCACCCGCAGCTCGATGACGCAGAACGCGGTCAGCAGCGCGGCACCGCCGATCAGGCCGCTCAGCACCACCGGGCTCGTCCAGCCCATCGAGTGCCCGCCATACGGCTGGATGCCGTAAGTGATGCCGGTGAGCAGCGCGATCAGGCCGACCGCGAAGGTGATGTTGCCCAGCCAGTCGATCTTGGCCGGGGTGCGCGCGCCGACCTCGCGCAGGCTCAGGTAGGACCAGATCGCGCCGCCGATCCCGATCGGAACCGAGACCAGGAAGACCAGCCGCCAGTCCACGGCGGCCAGGATGCCACCCAGGATCAGGCCGATGAACTGGCCGGAGATGCCGGCCACCTGGTTGATGCCCATGGCCATGCCGCGCTGGTTGAACGGAAACGCGTCGGTCAGGATCGCCGGGGAGTTGGCCATCAGCATGGCGCCGCCGACCGCCTGGATGATCCGGAAGCCGATCAGCCAGAGCGCTCCGCCCGGGCCGGTCAGCGGATCGAACGGCAGCGCCAGCGCGCCGAGCGCGAACAGCGTGAAGCCCAGGTTGTACATCTTGACCCGGCCATAGATGTCGCCGAGCCGGCCGAGCGTGACGACCAGCACGGCGGAGACGACCAGGTAGCCCATCAGCATCCAGAGCAGGTAGCTGATGTTGCTAGGGGTCAGCGGGTTCAGATGGATGCCGCGGAAGATCGCCGGCAGCGAGATGATCACGATCGAGGCGTTGACCGTCGCCGCGAGCATCCCGAGCGTCGTGTTCGACAGCGCGACCCACTTGTAGTGGCCTCCCCGCAGACCCCGCTTGCCGCCCGCATCCTGCGTGCCGCTCGCGTTGCCGTCACCCTGCCTGCGGTCTGTCGTAGCCAAGTCCGTATGCCTCACTGGGGTGGAGTGGACTGCCGGTACTCAACGTCTGAACCGGACGTGAGCTAAGTTATTTCATAGGCTAACTATCTTCCTGCTGTGACTCGAGGCCGCCCCGCGACCTGTCAGGCGTTCCGCCGGCAACCGGGACAACGCTCACGAGCGCACGGTAACCCGCATGTGGGTAGCACTTAGGTCGATGAAACTCCTCGACGATCTGATCGACCGCGCCGACGATCTCCAGCGGCGCCCGCCGGTGCTCGCGTTCCCGCTGGCCGTGTGGAAGAAGTTCGCGGACGACCGGGCCGGCGATCTTGCCGCGCTCATCGCCTACTACACCTTTGTGGCGATCTTTCCGCTGCTGCTCATCCTGCGTTACGGTGCTCGACATCGTGCTGCGGCATCAATCCCGAGCTGCGCCAGCACCTGATCAACTCGGCGCTGAGCGCCTACCCGGTGATCGGGACCGCAGATCAAGAGCAACGTCAGCCCGCTGCACAGCACCGGCATCGCGCTGGCCGTCGGCGTCGTGGGCGCCGCTGCTCGGCGCCCGCGGGATCGCCATGGCCATGCAGAACGCGCTCAACTCGGTGTGGGCCGTTCCGCCAGGAGCGCAGGCCGGCGTTCCCATGGTCGATGCTCCGCGGCAGTCGGCCTGATCGCGGTCATCGGAATCGGCCAGATCGTCACGGTGCTCTTGTCCGGCATCGCAGGCGGGCTCGGCCACCTGCTGACCGGAGCCCCCGCTGAAGCCGGCACTATCGCGCTGGCCTTCTGTTCTGAATATCGGGGTCTTCTGGGTGGCGTTCCGGCTCGCCACGGCCGCCGAGGTGAGCTGGCGCGAGCTCTTCCTCGGCGCGGTGCTCTCGGCGGCCTCCTGGCAGGTGCTGCAGCTGCTCGGCGGCTTCATCGTCGGCCGCACGCTGCAGCACAGCTCGGCGCTGTACGGGGTGTTCGGCATCGTGCTCGGCCTGCTCGCCTGGCTCTACCTGCAGGCCCAGATCACGCTGTACGCGGCCGAGGTGTGCACGGTCCGCGCCTGGCGGCTCTGGCCGCGCAGTCTGCGGCCGCCGCCGACCGACCAGGACGCTCGAGCGTTCGGCCGTACGACGCGCTGACGACCGGCGGCCCGACCGCCACCTGCGCCAGGTCGACCGGACGCGGTTGGCCGGCGCCCGCCGGGATTAACTGGGCACATGACGACGACAACAGACACGTACCGGGCCGGGCGCGCGGCGCGAGCCCGGTGGACTTCGAGGCATACGGCGACTACGGCGGCAGGCCGAAGGCGGCCAGCGCGAAGCAGGCCGCCGTCCGGCGAGTTCTCGCGGCCCGCCTATCCGTTCCAGGGCCGGATCACCGCGGACGGCTCGAGCGGCTATCCCGCCGAGGCCGGCCGGTATCACCTGTACATCTCGTGGGCGTGCCCGTGGGCGCAGCGCACCGCGATCGTGCGCAAGCTGCTCGGCCTGGAGGACGTGATCTCGCTGAGCGTCGTCGACCCGATCAGGGACGGCCGTGGCTGGGCGTTCCGGGAAGGTCCGGACCACGGGCTCGATCCGGTGAACGGATTCGCGTTCCTGCGCGAGGCCTATGAGGCGACCGAGCCAGGCTACGACGGGCACATCTCGGTCCCCGTGCTGTGGGACAAGCAGGCGGGACGGATCGTCAGCAACAACTTCCCTGACATCACGATCGACCTGGACACGCAGTTCGGCCGGTGGGCCGACCCTGACGTGCAGTTGTATCCGGCCGAGCTGCGGACCGGAGATCGACGAGATCAACCAGGTGGTCTACACCTCGGTCAACAACGGCGTGTACCGGTCAGGCTTCGCGACGACGCAGCAGGCTTACCACGAGGCGGTCACGGACATCTTCCGCGTGCTCGACCAGCTCGAGGAGCGTCTGGCTGGCCGCAGGTACCTGATCGGGGCCGACGCTGACCGAGGCCGACGTGCGGCTCTGGGTGACGCTGGCCAGGTTCGACGCGGTGTACTACTCGCACTTCAAGACCAACCTCAGGCGGATCACCGACTACCCGAACCTGTGGGGATACGCGCGGGACCTGTACTCGCGCCCGGCGTTCCGCGAGACGACGAACTTCGACCACATCAAGCGGCACTACTACACGACCCACGGCGCCATCAACCCGACCAGGATCGTCCCCGACGGCCCGCTGCTCGCCTGGGACGCCCCGCACAGAGCCACCCGCAGCCCTCTAGTCGGCCGACGCTCGGACGCATGTCGGCGGCGCGCCGTCATATCGCGGCGCCATCATGGAGGCATGACAGCAGCACAGCTAGCCGATGTGGCCGGGCTACTCGCCGACGGAGCCGCGCTGCCATCTGCCTGGCCCTGCTCGACGGCCGCGCGTGGACGGTCGGTGAGCTGGCCAGGCACGTCCAGAATCGCGCCGTCCACCGCGAGCGAGCAGGTCGCCAGGCTGGTCCGCGGCGGTCTGCTGTCTGGCGTGCGGCAGGGCAGGCACCGCTACGTCAGGCTCGCCGATTCGGCCGCAGCCGAGCTGATCGAGGACCTGGCCGAGTACGCGGCCCCTGGACCGCCGATGCCGCTGGAGCGCGGTCGCTCCCTGCGCTCGGTCCGGGCGTCCGAGGCAATGGCGCGGGCGCGCACCTGCTACGACCACCTGGCCGGCCGGCTCGGGGTGCGGATCACCGACGCGCTTGACTGACGCGGGGCTGCTCGATCAGGCGGCCGGGTTCGCGCTGACGTCGAGCGGCATGGACTGGCTCAAGGCGGCGATGGGTGTCGACGTCGCCGCACTGCGCGCCGGCCGCCGGCCGCTGGTGAGGCCGTGCCTCGACTGGACCGAGCGCAGGCCGCATCTGGGCGGCGCTGCCGGGGCGGCGCTCTGCGAGCGGTTCCTCGCCGAAGGCTGGGTGACCAGGATGAGCGGCAGCCGCGCGATCCGCGTGAGCGCAGCCGGAGTGCAGGCGATGCAGCGACTGCACGGGATTGACCTGCGCGACGTCGCGTGAGCAGCGCTGCCGCGAGCCGCGCCCACCCGCCTAGCCGCCGCCCTGCCGAGCCCCGCCGGCCCTAGCCGCCCACCCGGCCCCGCCCACGGCCCCCGCCCGGCCTCGCCGCCGGCCTCGCCCCGCCGCACTCGCCCGCGCCCACGCCGCCCCGCCCACCGCCGCGGCCCCGCCCGCACCGGTCTCGCGACCACATCCCACGGATCCCAGTCATGTCGGCGCCCGGTTCGCCCTCTTTGCGGTCACCTAATCCGTGGCATGTCGGCGAGGCGGGCTGGCCGTCGCCACCAATGGATCCGATCGGATACCGGCAGAGCGCACATTCCGGGCGTCAAGGTGGCCCATTCGGATCCAGAGTCAAGTCGATCACGGGGGTGGCGTCGCGGTCGGCGACGGGCTGTTATCGGTGGCGGGCTGAGCTGCCAGAAGGCGGGAGGCGAGCGCCGGCCGGGCGGTCTGCCGAGAGCGTATTGATTTCTCCTCATTGCGCAGTCCACGCCAAGATGGGCCTATGACCCCGGCAGCGCCACACGACGACGCCCCCGAACCGACCGCGCCGGACAAGGCGAAAAGGGCGAACAGGCCGAGCAAAGCTGATAAGGCCGGCCGGAGCCTCTGGCGGCACAGGGACTTCATGTTGCTCTGGACCGGGCAGGCCATTAGCGAGATCGGCTCGGCGGTCACCTTCGTCGCGCTGCCGCTGGCCGCCGTCGTGCTCCTGAACGCGACGACCTTCCAGGTCGGGCTGTTGTCCGCGGCGACAACTGTGTGCTTCCTGCTTGTCGCACTGCCCGCCGGGCTCATTGTCGATCGGGTCGCCAAGCGGCGCCTGATGATCGTCTGCGACATCGCGCGCATGCTGATACTGGGCTCGGTTGTGGTCGCGGCCGCGTTCGGCGTGCTGACCATGGCCCAACTGTTCGCGGTCGGGTTCCTCACCGGTCTTGCCACCGTGTTCTTCGACGTCGCGTACCAGAGCTACGTGCCTGCCCTGGTTGCTCGCGACCAGCTGCATGACGGCAACGGCAAGCTCGGCGCGACCCAGGCGTTCTCCGAGGTCGCAGGGCCTGGGCTGGGCGGCGCGCTGTTCGGCCTGCTGAAGGCGGGCGCGATGGCGGCCGACGCGATCTCGTACGCGGTGTCGACGGCCACGCTGCTGCTGATCAGGGCGCGCGAGCCGCGGCCAGGCGATGCGTCCGCGCCGGCCGATCGAGCCTCAGCGGACCGCAGCCCGGGCGCCCGGCCGGCTTCGCCGGGCTGCGCAAGGAGCTGTTCGCCGGGCTCGGGTTCGTCTTCGGGCACCCAGGTGCTGCGCAAGATCGCGGCATGCACCGGGACGGCGAACCTGTTCGGTTCGATCTCCGGTGCGCTGGAGATCCTGTTCCTGGTCCGGGTGGTGCACGTTCGGCCGGCCGACACTGGCCTGCTGATCGGCGTGGGCAGTCTCGGCGGCATCCTCGGCGGCATACTCTCCGGCCGGCTGGCCAAGTGGATCGGCACAGCGCGAGATCATCTGGTTCTCGGTGGCGCGTGTTCGGCGCGATCCCGATCGTCATGCCGCTCACCGCGCCTGGTCCCGAGGTTGGTCCTGTTCCCGATCGCGATCGCGGGGCTGAGCTTCACCGTCGTCCTGTACAACATCGCCCAGCTCAGCTACCGCCAGCTGATCTGCCCGCCGCACCTGCTTGGCCGGATGAACGCGGCGATGCGCTGGATCGTGTGGGGCACGCTCCCGCTCGGCGGTCTGCTCGGCGGCGTGCTGGGCAGCCTGCTCGGCATCAGGGCGACGATCTGGGTGGGCGTCATCGGCAGCTGGGCTGCGGCGTTCTGGGTGTACTTCTCGCCGCTCAGGAAGATGCGCGACATCCCGAGCGAGGCGATGCGGGGCAGCGAGGCGCCGGCGGCCGACGCAGTTCCGGCGGAGTCAGCTGCCGCCGACGCCTAGGAGGCGTGAGCACGACGAGGACGATCGTAGCGGTGGCGAACAGGCCGTGTCCGATCACGACGGAGACGGGAAAGTGCCGCTCAGGCGGAACGGCTAGCTCGCCCGGCCTGACCTGATCGCTGCGTGAGACCAGCGTGCCGCTAGCTGCGTAGGAATCGCGCGGCGTCCACGCGTCTCGTGCGGCTTCGGTCATACCTCGCGCGGGGCCGCTCATCAGTGGCGTGCGTGGTGGGAGCGGCGAGGAGCGGTAGACGCCGATCCAGCGCACCGCCATCGTCAGACCGAAGGTGGCGACGAAGGCCAGGACGGCGAGCAGTCGCCCACGCGAAGATGTCCTCGTCCGTGATCAGGTACATCAGCCAGACGACGAGGCCGCCGACCGCGAACAGCACGTGACCGGAGACGACCGGCACCGGGAGCCTGGTTGCAGCCGCGCGCTGGAAGTCAGGGTCGTACTCGATCAGCCAGATCGCCAGCAGATAGAGGCCGCCCAGAGCTGTGACGATCCACGTGATGAGGGCAACAACGGGCATTCCTTATTCCACCCCGAGTTGGTGCTGCACCGACCGTCTCGACGCAACCTACTTAGTTCACGTAAAGACCTGTACCGCAGTTCATCACGTTACGGGCCCGATCGCACACGAAATGTGAAGACCGCCGAGGGCATCAGGCCGAGGCCGTCTCGACCTCGTCCACGATCCGGGCCGCCAGCGCAAACGACGAGGTGGCGGCCGGTGAGGGCGCATTTCGCACGTGCGTGGCGCCCGGCGTCTGGGAGATCGTGAAGTCGTCAACGAGCCGCCCGCTTCTATCCACTGCCTGAGCGCGGACACCGTGTACGGAACGGCGTTCGACTTTCATCGAGGCGATAGCGGGCACATATTGCGAACATTTTTTAACGAAAAGGCGGCGGCTACTCGCCATTGCCAACTCCGTTGCTCCGGTTCGCCAGAAATTCCTTGCCAGTTTCCATGTGCCTGGCCAGCGCAGTGTGTCGCCGGCGTCGCGCAGGGCGGCTTGCACGTCCGGTCGCGAGACCGGCCGGCGGTACCCGTCTCGCGCCGCTACGAGCAGCGCTGTCGGCCCGAGCATCACTCCGCCGTCGATGTGCCTGGTGATGTGCACGCCTAGGAATGGCAACGCGGGGTCAGGCACGGGATAGACCATGCCGCGGACCACGCGGCGCTGCCCGTTCGCGAGACGCAGGTAGGCGCCGCGGAACGGCACCACGCGAGGTTCGGCTGGAGCGCCAGCCGACTCGGCCAGCCGGTCAGACCAGAGCCCGGCGCATGCGATCGCCCAATCGGCGCGGAACGCGCCGTCGGCGTGCAGCAGCACGGTCGCTGACCCGCTCTCGCGGCGGATCGAGGTGATCTCGCAGCCCAGCGCGAAGTCGACGCCCTTCTCGCGCAGCTCACGCTCGATGGCCCTGGCAACGGCGGCGAAGTCGACGATCCCGGTCGCGGGGGAGTGCAGGGCAGCGAGGCCCCGGCACTCCGGCTCGATCTCGCTGATCTCGTCTGCGGCAATCCGGCGCAGCCCAGGAACTCCGTTGGCATGGGCGCGGGCCTCCAGATCGTCGAGACGCGGCAGTTCCTCCTGCCTGACGGCGACGATCAGCTTGCCGCACCGCTCGAACGCGATGGCATTCTGCTCGCAGAACTCGTACATGAGCTTGGCGCCGTGCACGCAGAGCTGAGCCTTCAGCGAGCCAGGCGCGTAGTAGACCCCTGCGTGGACCACGCCCGAGTTGTGGCCGGTCTGGTGCTGCGCGACGGCAGTCGCCTTGTCGATGACGAGCACCTTGGCATCCGGGCGGCGCGTGAGCACCTCTCGCGCGACCGCGAGCCCGACGATCCCGGCGCCGACGACGGCGATGTCGTAGCGGTCGGCTGGCATGCGGGCATCCTCCTCGAACGGCGCCCGCCGCCTGTGTCGGATCGGCGGCGAGGCGGCCAGGTTACCCGCCTCCCGTGCCTGCGGGCATCGTGATCGTGAACGCATAGCGTGCGGGCCGGTACAGATGCCCAACGGCGACCTGATAGCCGTCAGCTCAGCGTGCGCCGCGCGGCGAGCGCGGACAGCAGTTCGTACCCGACGTGCGCGGCGGCGATGCCGGTGATCTGCGCGTGGTCGTAGCTGGGCGCGACCTCGACGATGTCGGCGCCGACGAGGTTGAGCGTGGTGAATGACCGCAGCACGCCGAGCAATTCGCGGCTGGTCAGCCCGCCTGCCTCCGGGGTTCCTGTACCCGGCGCGTGCGCCGGGTCGAGCACGTCGATGTCGACCGACACGTACACGGGCCTGTCACCGACCCGGTCCGCGATGCGCTCGACCATGCCGGCGATGCCCAGGCTGTCGGCCTCAGGCGCCGACACGACCTGGAATCCGAGTCCGCTGTCCTCAGCCAGGTCGCGTGTCCGCGAAGAGCGGGCCGCGGATGCCGACGTGGATGCAGCCCGACCGGTCGAGCAGGCCCTCTTCCGACGCTCGGCGGAACGGCGTGCCGTGCGTGACCGAGGCGCCGAAGTAGGTGTCCCAGGTATCCAGGTGCGCGTCGAAGTGCACGACCGCGACCGGGCCGTGGACCGCGGCGAACGCGCGCAAGCAGCGGCAGCGCGATCGTGTGGTCGCCGCCGAGGGTCAGCAGGTGCGGCACGCGCTCGAGCAGACGCGCGCGCCGCGCGTCGATGGCCGTGACGGCCTCGTCGATGCTGAACGGGTTGACCGCGATGTCGTCGGCGTCGACGACCTGGAGGCTGGCGAACGGCGATACGTCGAGCGCCGGGTTGTACGGCCTCAGCAGCCGGGAGGACTCCCTGATGTGCGACGGGCCGAACCTGGCACCTGGCCGGTAGGTGACGCCGCTGTCGAACGGCACGCCGAGCACCGCCGCGTCCGCCGCTGTCGACCTCGTCGATCCTCGGCAGCCTCGCGAACGTCGCAGGTCCGGCGAACCTCGGCACCTTCGTCGCGTCGACCTGGCCGACGTGGCCGTCTTCGCTGATCCTGGGGACAGGCTCGGTCATCTGGCTCCGTTCACTTGTTGGTCGCAGCAGGCCGCACTGATCATCCCGCGTACGGCTGCCGAAGGTGCGGCAGCCGTACGCGGGATGACCCTAGCGCTCAGGTGGCGGCGGTCGCCGCGTCGATCGCCGCCAGTTCCCGGTCGCTGGCCTCGATCGCCGTCTGCTCGGCGGCTCTGTCGAGCGACCGGCAGAGCAGCAGGTAGAGCACACCTGAGACGAGCAGGCCGACCGCCCAGGAGTAGTCGACCAAGTTGGTCACGTGCGCCGGCACGGGTCCGGTGTAGGAGAAGCTGCCGATCGGATAGATCACCATGAACGGGATCTCGGCCACGAAGCCGACCGCGTACGCGGTCAGGCCGCGCCAGCCCCATCGGTGGTACACGCCGTCCAGCCGGAAGATGTCGGTGATCGCATAGTGCCCGTGCCGCACGAAGAAGTAGTCGACAAGGTTGAGCGCCGTCCACGGGACCAGCAGGTACAGCATCAGGGTCAGGGAGTCCAGGACAGCGGTGACCGCGGTCGCTCGAGCTCCAGGCGAGGCCGAGCAGGTACCAGATGAGGGCCAGCGCCACGATCGTGGCCGCTCGCCACAGCCTGCTGCTCTTGATCTTCCTGAACGAGTCGATCCCGGTCAGCACGCTGAGCATGCCGCCGTAGGCGTTCATCCCCATCGTGGCCATCAGCGCGGTCGCCGACAGGATCGCGGTCACCGAGCCGAGCGGCGCCGCGATGTTGTCGCCGACCTTCTGCAGGCCGACCAGGCCGTCGTTGACGCCGAGCCTGCGTGGCCAGCCACGCGCCAAGCGCGATCAGCCAGACGGCCGAGCCCGACGCGCCGAAGAACACGGCGGCGATGATGCCGGCAGGCTTGGTGTTTCTCGGCATGTAGCGCGAGTAGTCGGAGACGTACGGCGCGTACGTGATGTTGTAGGCCGCGGCGACGGTGAACTGCGCCATGAACGCGGCGAAGACGAAGCCGCCGGGGTGCTTCGGGGCGACTCCGCCCGCGTGGCCGACCAGGATCGCCACGGAGATGATGGCGTAGCACGGGAAGGAGATCACGAGCAGGAACCGGAAGACCCGGTGCACCCAGTCGTAGCCGAAGATCGCGAGCAGCGCTGCGAGCACGGCCGTGCCAACCGCAACGAGGCCGGCGCTCCAGCCGAAGGTGCTGTGCAGGCCATTGCTCATGATCACCTGGTCGGCCACGTTGAAGGCCATGTAGGTGAAGAGCACGGCGAACAGCGCTACGACCACGCCGCGGTAGCCCATCTGGGCCCGCGTCTGGATCATCTGCGGTAGCCCGAACACCGGCCCCTGGGTTGCGTGAAAGGCCATGAAGAGAGTGCCGAATGCGATGCCCAGGAAGCCAGCCAGGATCGACCAGCCCAGCGACAAGCCGAGCCCTGGGCCCACGAAGCCGATCGGGATCGTGAAGAACTGGAAGTTGCCGAGGAACCACAGCATGGTCTGCTGCCACGTCTTGCCGTGCCGTTCGTGGTCGGGAATCCAGTCGATCGAGTGCACTTCGATCTGGCTGAGCAGCGCGCCTTCGACCTCTGCGGTCGGGGATTCCGTCCGGGCGCCAGTCGTCATTTCGCCTCCTGCTGAGGAATTGGCCGGGACTGCCCGCTGAAGCTAGTCCTGACTGTGACGGCACGTTTCATAGATGTCAACCCTTGTTTCCTAACGGCTTCTGGTATCCCATAGGTGGAGCGGCTGGCGACGACCTCACGTGCGCGAGGGACGGCGATGCTCACAGCGGGACGCGGCGGAAACCTGGGCGGCTCACCCGATGGAGCGGTCAGCGGGAGAGCTGGCGAGGCCGCGACCGAGGCCGGAATTCCCGATGAGAGACCGCGAATCGGCGCGCAGCTGCGGGCGGCGCGGCATGCGTCCCGGATGAGCATGGCTGAGGTGGCCGAGCAGAGCGGCCTGACCAAGGGCTTCCTTTCGAAGCTGGAACGGGACCTGACCAACGTGTCCGTCGCGTCGCTGATCAGGCTCTGTGACACTCTCGGGATCTCGGTCGGCTCGCTGTTCGAGGCAGCCAAAGGTGAGGTCGTCAGGAAGGGCGAGTACCCGCCGATCAATTTCGGCGGCAAGGGGATCAGGGAATACTTGCTCACGCCGGCCGGCGAAAAGCGCGTGCAGGCCATTCTCAGCGAGATCGAGCCGGGTGGCGGGAGCGGCGACGAGCCCTACTCCCTGCCCACCGATGTGGAGTTCGCGATCGTACTGGCCGGCCAGCTGAGTGTCGTCGTGGCAGGTGAAGAGCTCACACTCAATGCGGGAGACGCATTCACCTTCCAGTCCCGCGCCGAGCACACCTTCCAGGTCCCGCTGTCCGCCGAGCCGACGACGGTGCTGTGGGTGTTCTCGCCGGCCCTGCCCGACCACGGCTTCGACGTGCAGCTGCTGGCGCGGGAACAAGCCAGGGTACGAGTTGGCGGAATCTGATGAAGCTCGTCATCGTAGGCAGCGGCGTCGTGGGTGCCGCCTGCGCGTTTACCGCGGCGGGGCTAGGCGCCGAGGTGGTGCTGGTCGACGCCGACCTGCCTGGTCAGGCCACCGCCGCTGGCGCCGGGATCATCTGCCCGTGGTCTTCGCACACTGAGGATCCGGTCTGGTACGCGTTCGCCTGCCAGGCGGCCCGTGAGTATCCGGCGCTGGTCGCCGAGATCGCTGATGTCGCCGATGGAGCCGACGTGTCCTACCGGCAGGTCGGGGCGCTGATGGTGGCCGGCGACGAGGATGAGGCCGAGCGCGACAGCCAGCGGCTACGCGCCGGGCAGGCCGCCGCTCCTGAGATGGGCGAGGTTCGCACGGTGGACGCGGCCGAAGCCAGTGAGCTCTTCCCGCCAGCTGCGTCCGGGTTCGGCGGGAATCTACGTCGGCGGGGCTGCGCGAGTCGACGGCAGGCGCCTGCGATCGGGACTGGTCAGGGCCGCGCTCGCGAAAGGTGCGGTCGTCACCGCGGGCCGGGCAGAGCTCGCAGTTCGCGCAGGCCAGCTCACCGGCGTCGAGGTCGACGGCGAGGTCCTCGGCGCTGACGCGGTGGTGGCCGCGGCCGGAGCGTGGACAGCAGCCCTGGTCGCTCCGGCCGGAGTAACCGTTCGGGTGGCCCCGCAGCGCGGTCAGATCGTGCACCTGCGGATGGAATCGACCGACACGAGCCGCTGGCCCGTTGTCCTGCCCGCCCGTAGCGGGCACTATCTGCTCGCGTTCGACGACTCGCGGATCGTGGCCGGGGCGACCCGCGAGACCGGATCGGGCTTCGACGCGCGGGTGACGGCCGGTGGCCTGGACGAAGTGCTCACGCAGGCTCTTGCCGTCGCGCCGGGTCTCGCGGGCGCCAGCCATCTGGAGACGAGGGTTGGTCTGCGGCCTGCTGGTCCTGACTTCAGGCCACTGCTCGGGCATATCGCCGTCGGCCATGACGGCAGTTCCGGTCCGGGTAACGGCGCAACAGAGGTGCCAGGGACATGCGGCCTGGTGATCGCGACCGGGCTCGGCGCTTCTGGGCTCACGCTGGGCCCGCTGACCGGCGCGATCGCAGCAAAGGTTGCTCTCGGCGTGGACCAGCCCGTCGATCTCACGCCCTTCGACCCGCTGCGCTGACTAGCGCCGGGACCGCCGGACAGGGGAGGCGCCATGGTGCAAGACCGATATGGGATACGGGACCTCGCGGCGCCGTGGTACGCGGGCAGCGCGTCGTTTCTCCGTGCGCCCTGGGTCTCGCCTACCGCGGTGCCCGGCGGATATATCGCGGTCGCGGGGATGCCCGTGGACCAGTACGCGACGACGGCCGGGCACACCGGCATGCGGCACGGCCCGCGGAAAATCAGGGAGGCCTCGCTGTTCCTTGCCGGGTACCACGGCATCCAGTCAGATATCGGGATCAGCGATTTCCAGACCGGAGTCGTGCGGGCGTGGCCCGACCGGCTAACCCTGGTCGACACGGGTGATGTTCCCGTGCTGCCGAACGACACCCCGGCGCAAGTCGAAGCGGCCGTTGACCACATCGCCGCCGCGAGCCGGACGAGCGCGCTGACCGTCACTCTCGGAGGCGATCATTTCGTCGCCTACCCGGCGACGCTCGGGGTGGTCACCGGTCTGCGGGAGAGACGCGCGGGCATCAGGCTCGGATACCTGCACATCGACTCGCACACTGACTTCGTCGACTTTCATCACCAGAGCGGGCGCTTCCATCACGGTTCTGCGGCTAGGCGTGTCTCCGAGATTCCCGAGCTCACCAGGATGGCGTGGTTCGGGGTGAACGCGATGACCCAGCCGAATCAGGTCGCCGTGATGTACGAACGCGGATTCCGGGTCGCCACGGCCGGATATGTCGAGACCGTCGGGGCCCGCGACGCGATGACGAAGGTGCTCGACTACCTGCTCGACGGCACCGATGCGCTTTACGTCAGCGTCGACATCGACGTGGTGAACTCCAGCGACGCGCCCGCGACCTCGGCCCCTGGCTTCCGCGGCATTTCGGCCCGGGCGCTGGTCGATGCGCTGGCTGTCGTGGCCAGCGTCGACAGCCTCGTCGGCCTCGACCTGTGCGAAGTGAATCCCGACTTCGACCTATCCGGCCGGACGGAACAGCTTGCCGTGGACGCCGTTCTCGCCGTGATCGGAGACCGGATCTTCGATCGGGTCGGCGAATTGCCCGCCGAACAGCTCTCCGCGATTCTCTTCAGCCCCACAGACCACACTAGCCACTAGGCTCCGGGCGCTCGCCGGTATGAGCGGGCCATTCATTGCGGAATCCGGTGATGAGGGGACCATTCACGCGCTGAGCGGGGCGGTCAGGGTGTCGATCATGGCGACGCGGGCGGTGAGGCCGCGGCGCTCGCTGACGGCGCGCTGCAGGTGGAGGGGCGGGACGCGGAGCTGCCAGTCGCGCCAGGCCACGGTCTCGAGCAGGCTCTCGGCTGTCGGGCCGAAGTCCGTGACGTCTGGCTGGTCGGCGGCGGCCGTCATGCCGCCCGCCCATTCGACCCTCGCGTGCAAGAACGCCCTGCCCCACCAGATGCTGAGCGGCCATTCGCCGGCCGCCACCGGTTCGAGGAGTCCGTCCGCGAGCAAGTCGCCGACCCTGACCGAGTCTGCCTCGGAGACGATCAGGTCAAGGTCGTGCGGGTGGACTGCTGCTCCCCTGACGGCGAGCGCGGCGCTGCCACCGAGGAACCAGTCGACCGCGCCGTCGGATGCGAAGCGACGGCACACCTCGTCAAGCGCGTCCTGCCAGGGCACCGGATCAAGGTCGGCCGCCTGACGCAACAGCGGCAGCATGAACCTGTTCACGTTCGCGAGCGCTGGCTCGGCCGCCTCAGCGGGGCAGGCGACCCGGCGCAGCCAGGCGCGGCCGGATCGTTCCCATGCCAGCGCGGACATCGTCGCCTCGAACCGTGCGTCGACGTCGAACGCCCAGAACTCGCTCTTGCCGCCGGTGTCCCTGAGCTCAAATCGCATGACCGCTCCTTCGCATCGCAAGAGCGCCGGCGGCCGCCTGGAGCCCCGAGGTCGCTGCTTCTTTGAGCCTAGGAGCACGGTCCGACATCGCGTCAGTCCGTGCGAGCCCGGACTTCAGGCTGGTGAACAACAAAGGCTCCGCCGTTCGGACCATTCGCCTAGGAGTGACGGCCGGCGGGCATGTTGCCGTCGGGCATCAGGAAGACTTCAGCGCGGTCGCCCAGTCGGTGGGGTACTGAGAAGGCACCAGCCCCGACGGGCTGTCGGTGCGGTTGTTGGCCGCGGGAACCCCGAGTGCCTGGAGCAATTCCTCGAAGTTCAGGCCGACATTGGTCGGGAACGGGCCAGCGCCGCTAATGCCGCCAGCTTCCGGCAGTTGCGACTCGGCGGTGAATCCGCTCGCCATGGCCCACCCGGTCTCGATCCCTGCGCCACCGTCGTACATGTTGGCGATGACCGTGTTAGCGGTGACTTGCTGGCCGGCCGACACGGTGGGGCGTACGTCCTCCGCTACGAAGACCATGAGCCCCTTGGCCGGGCCATCGGTGAGCTGGTAGGTGATCCAGCCACCGCCTGGCCAGCCGTAATTGGTGGCCGTCGCGTCTGTAATGACAGCATTGCCGAGCGCGTAGATGGGCCCCGTTCCGCCGAAGTCGACACCCTGGTCGATGCGCTCGGGAATCAGGCCGGAGATGTCACGAACCGGATTCTGGTACACCGCAGCCGCCGCTCGGCTGTCGCGGCGCGTCGCATGCTTCTTGTTGTGATGCGGCGATGGCGAGCTGCCGGCGCGTGCGCTGCCGGCGTCATGTGCTGGCGAGGGCGCGTCCGAGGCGCCGGGCAGCGTGCCGTCGTGGCCGTGGCTCAGCACAGCCGCCTGGCCGACGCCGACGTCTCCCGCCCAGTGCGTCGCGATCGGGGCGGCGGCGGCGATCAGCACAGCGCCCGTCACAGCGGCTGCGGTCTTGCCTGGGTGGTTCTGCAGCGCATTGACGACCGGCGATGGCTTGCGATGCCGCGCCGAATTGGAATGCCTCGCGGCCGCGCGTTTCGGCTTGCGGTGCTTGGCAGATCGGCTTGACACGACGAGGCCTTTGGTCGGGGCGCAGTGCCTGCGCACGCAGGTCGTCCACGAGGCCACCGTCGGGGTCAGAGACTGGCGGCAATTCGGACGCCGTGGATGCCGACCCTGGAAGTACGCGTTCGCAGCCGTCACGCACGGTAGGTTGTCGGTCACCAGGATGCACCAATGAACGTCTCAGCAAGGCTTAAACACGAAAACCAGTTAGTTAACGGCTGTTCTAGTCTGATTCCGCCTGATGAGGTCTGTTGGCGTCATCCACGTCATGACCTGCATGAAGCCTCGATCTCGATGCATCTCATTGCATCTCCGCTCAATCTATGCCGATCCAGTCTGATCTCCTGCATATCGTTGATATGTGACCAGCCTCACACCGGCCTTGTCGGTCTCGGCCGTGCGGGAGCGCTGGCCGGGCAAGCCCGTAAACGCCCCGTAAGCCGTCGGCGCTACAGTCGGGCTTGATGCGTCTCACCGTTCTCGGGGGCTGTGGCGCCTGGCCGGAGGCGGGTCAGGCGTGCAGCGGTTACCTGATCGAGCACGATGACTTCCGGCTTATCGTGGACCTCGGGTACGCGACGTCCTCGCGGCTTCTCGAATACGCTCCCGCGGCCCAGGTCGACGCGGTCCTGATCAGTCACGGGCATCCCGATCACTGCGCCGACCTGAATCCGCTGCTACGTGCCAGGACGCTGCCCGATGATCCGGTCGCCCCGTTGCCTGTCCACGCCCTGCCGGGAGCACTCGACGCAGTCCTCGCACTCGATCGCCCAGGGATGCTGGCAGAAGCGATTGACCTGCAGGTGATCAGGCCGCAGGAACCGCTGCAGGTCGGGCCGTTCCGCATCGCGACGAGGCTGCTTCCGCACTGGCTGCCCAACGTGGGCGTTCGGATCGAGGCAGGCGGCTCAGTCTTGGCGTACACAGGCGACAGCGGGCCGGTAGCGCAGATCGCGGAGCTGGCACAAGGTGCCAGCGTGTTGCTCGCCGAGGCAACCTACCTCGATCAGGTGCCAGCGGACAGCGCCAGATTCCTGTCCAGCGCGCGGACCGCCGGCACATGGGCGGCGCAGGCCGGCGTCGGCAGGCTCTTGCTTACGCACCTGTGGCCCGGGTCGGATCGGGACGCTGCTACGGCGCTCGCCGGCGAGTCCTACGCCGGGGAAATCAGCGTGGCCAGTGCCGGCATGGCGATTGAGCTCAGCTAGCGTACGTTGGCTGGTATGACGGTTAGCTTCGCGAAGATCCGGGTGATCCTTCGGTGACGGCAAGCCAGGATGTCACCGGGCTGGTCGAGCGGTCGGCTGCCGCGTACTCCCGCGGCGTGCCAGAACATCCCGCAGACGACGGATTCTTCGGTCCTGCCAGCGTGACCTGGCGATCGTCGGGTGATCTGTCGGCTCCGGTCGCGGGACTGCGCGCGCTGATGCTCCAGGCGCTGCACCCTCTCGCGATGGCGGGAGTGGACCAGCACAGCGACTGGCGGGAGGACCCGGTTGGCAGGCTGTCCGCCACGTCCGCGTACTTGGCCACCATCAGCTTCGGCGACAAGGCCGCTGCCGAGCGCGTCGCGGAGCGCGTGCGCCGGATCCATACCCGCGTCACCGGTACGGACCCTGCCACCGGCAAGCCTTACGCCGCCAGCGATCCCGCGCTGCTGCTGTGGGTGCACGTGGCGCTCGTCGACTCGAACCTCGCCGCCCGGTCGTTGTTCGGCGCCCCGCCGTCGCCGGCCGACGGCGACCGGTACGTAGCCGAGATGGTCGTCGCGGCCGAACTGGTCGGGGTCCCGCGGGATATGGTGCCCGTCACCGTCTCCCAGCTCGCGAGCTACATCGACTCGGTCAGGCCAGATCTCGTGTGCACGCCGGCCGCCAGTGAGTCGATGGCGTTCCTGCTCGACCCGCCTGGGCTGGATGAGGACATCGCCGAGATCTGGCAGGACATCAGGGACGGCGCGGTCGGCTCGTTGCCCGGGTGGGCTGCGCAGCTGTACGGCTACGAGCGTGAGCCTCTGACCCAGGCTCGCTGCACGGAGATCCGCCAGGCGCTTGGTGTGCTTGATGCGGTCTACATCGGTGAGCCGGGCGTGCTCGAGGCACGCCAGCGGATAGCCGCGCGTGTGCGCGCGGCGCAGCGGGCGTGAAGCTGCCGCGGCGCGGGCCCGGTGCGACGGCGCCGGCCCGCCGGGGAAGGCTGCGCGGCGGTGCGGTGATCGCAGGCGGCGTGATCCTGGCCGGACTTGGTGTCGCGGCGGCGCGCCGGCGGACGACCACGCAGAACGGGCAGCACGTGCTGGACCTGGCGGCGGTTGGCCGGACGATCGGGAGGGTTCGGCTGCAGCGCGGCTTCGCCGCGCTGCAGCTGATCGCCCGCGGCGGCGCACGTTACGCAGGCAGCGCGCCGCGGCTCTTCGCCGCCGCAGGCGAGCAGCGCCAGCAACTGCGGCAGGATCTCGCGCTGGAGACCGCCGAGGACGTCGCCCAGACGCTCGGGGCGATGAAGGGCGTCCTGATGAAGATCGGCCAGATGGCTAGCTACGTCGACGAGGGCCTGTCGCCGAGCGTGCGCCGAACGCTCAGCAGGCTCCAGGACAGCGTTCCGCCGATGAGCGCCGAGCTGGCGGCCGGAATGGTCGAGCAGGAGCTCGGGCAGCCGCCTGAGCAATTGTTCGCGGAGTGGGACCCTGAGCCGATCGCTGCCGCGTCGATCGGGCAGGTCCATCGCGCGATTACGAAAGACGGCCGCGCCGTCGCGGTCAAGGTCCAGTACCCCGGCATCGCTGAGGCGATCGCCGCTGACCTTCAGAACGTGGCCCTGCTGCGCAGGATGCTGCGCATCACCGCGCCTGCCCAGGACGTCGACGCCTTGCTCGACGAGCTCAGGGAAAGGGTGCTAGAGGAACTCGACTACCGCCGCGAAGCGGCCAATCAGAGCTTGTTCGCCGACTTCTACGACGGCCATCCGACCATCCGCATTCCCCGCGTTATCCGGGAGTTGTCCACGAGGAGGCTGGTGACCAGCGAGCTCGCGGTCGGATCCCGGTTCGCCGCGCTGGCGGAGCTCTCCCAGCATGAGCGCGACATCGCCGCCGAGACGATCTACAGGTTCGTGTTCCGCAGCCTGTACCAGTTGCACGCGTTCAACGGTGATCCACACCCTGGCAACTACCTGTTCCACGGCGGCGGCCGGGTTACGTTCCTTGATTTCGGGCTGGTCAAGCACTTCACCGACGACGAGCTTTACCCCCTGATGCAGATGGCCAGGAACCTGTGCGTGCGGCAGGACCCCGAAGAGTTCAGGCGCAGCATGGAGATCGCCGGATTCCTGGTCCCCGGCGCGCCGCTCAGCACCGACGAGGTAGTCGAGCACCTCGCCGTGTTCTACGCGACGATCCGCGAGCCAGGTCCTATCACGATCAAGGCCGATTACTCATCCGCGGTCGTGCGGCGGTTCTTCGACGTCCGCAGCCCGGTCGCCGGGTATGTCTCCATTCCGCGCTCTTATGTGGTGCTGCAGCGGATCAATCTCGGACTGTTCGCCGTCCTCGGCGAGCTGTCGGCGACCAGGGACTGGCGGTCGATCGCCGAAGAGATCTGGCCATTCGTGCAGGCACCACCGTCGACGCCGATAGGCGAGGCCGAGCGCGCCTGGCTGGCAAGCCGACAGACTGCCTCGGGAGTTCGCTGAAGTTGTCGCCATCGCGCGATGCGGCAGGCCAAGCATGCGTCGCTCTGTCATTCAGGGGTAGTCCCGTGACGTGCATACTGCACGCTTTCGACAGAATGTTCACATACCTGCGACAGGAGGCCGGACATGAGCAACGACGCTCCCGCTGAAGCCCTGAACGCGATCCTTAAAGGCGGCAACGGCCCGGCGCTCGTAGTACCGGAAGACGGCCAGGTCCTGACGCATCTGGAGCTTGCCGAACGGGTCGAGAGCCTGGCCGGACGGCTGGCCGCGGCCGGAGTCGGCCGCGGCGACCGGGTCGCGATGACGCTGCCCAACGGCCCTGACATGGTTCAGATCCTGCTCGCGATCGCAGCACTCGGCGCCGCCGCTGCACCGCTCAACCCCACTTACACGCGCACCGAGTTCACGTTCTACCTCAGCGATATTGAGCCACGCGTTTTCCTCATGCCGGCTAGTCGGCCTCAGGCAGCGGCCAGCGCGGCAGAGGACTGCTCAGTTACCGTCATGATCGCGCAGGCCGGCGGCGACAGTCTGCCCGCGCTCTTCGTTGACGAAAAAGAGCTTTCGCCGAGGTCGGACTTCGAATGGGGCCAGCCAGACGATGCGGGACTCGTCCTGCACACGAGCGGAACGACATCGAGGCCGAAGCAGGTGCCGCTGCTGCAGCGCAATCTGATGGCCTCGGCGAGGACGATCGCGGCGCACTACGGCCTCGGGCCTGATGATGTCTCGTTCTGCGTGATGCCGCTGTTCCACGTGCACGGGCTGGTCGCGTCCACGTTCGCGGCGTTGGCCGGCGGCGGATCGGTGATCGTGCCGCGGCGGTTCACCCCGCAGCGGTTCTGGCGGCAGGCGCGAGAGTACGGCGCGACCTGGTTGTCGGCCGGGCCGACGCTGCACCAGATGATCCTGGACAGGGCCGACGACGCCGGGTGGCCAGGGACGCTGCGGTTCGCCAGGTCGTGCAGCTCGGCGCTGTCGCCAGCGCTGATGGAGCGTGCGGAGCGTCGAGTACGGCGTGCCGATGCTCGAGGCGTACGGGATGACCGAGGCCAGCCATCAGATGGCATCGAACCCGCTGCCGCCCGGGGAGCGCATTCCCGGTTCTGTGGGAGTCGCGACGGGCACCGAGATCGGGATCGTCGACAAGACAGGCAACCTGCTGCCGGAGGGATCGCCTGGGGAAGTCGTGATCCGCGGCCCAGGCGTCATGCCTGGATACGTGAACAACCCGGCGGCGACGGCTGAGGCGTTCTTCGGCGACTGGTTCCGCACCGGGGACCGCGGTGTACTGCGAGACGGCTACTTGTTCCTGGAGGGACGGCTCAAGGAGATGATCCTGCGTGGCGGGGAGAACATCTCGCCCGCCGAGGTCGAGCAGGCGTTGCTGTCGCATCCGGCTGTGAAGGACGCGGTGTGCTTCGGCGTGGCCGACGACAAGTACGGCGAGGTCGTGTCGGCCGCCGTCACGCTGCAGGGTGAGGCCGAGAGCCAGGGAGCTGATCGAGCACTGCAGGGAGCGGCTGGCAGCATTCAAGGTTCCCGTGAAGATCCACGTTCTCGGCGAGATTCCGCGAACCGCCACCGGCAAGATCCAGCGACGGCGGGTTGGCGAGTTCATCGCGGAGAAAACCGATGCTGGCGCGGGTCGTCCTGATGCGGGTGGTCCTGGCGCGGGCAGTCCCGGCGCGGGCAGTCCTGGCGCGGGCACGGCGGGTCAGTCATGAGGTTCGCGGTGCTCGGCGCCGGTGCGATCGGCGCCTACGTCGGCGCCGCGCTCGCGCGCGGCGGCGCCGACGTGACGCTGATCGCACGCGGCGCGCACCTGGCGGCGATGCGGGAAAACGGGGTCCGGGTGCTCTCGCCGCGCGGAGACTTCACGGCGCGCCCGCCGGTGACCGATGACCTCGGTGCAGTGGCCGAGGCCGACGTCGTGTTCGTCGCGCTGAAGGCATACAGCTTGCCAGGGATGGCGCCTCGGCTTGGCGAGCTGCTGGCGCCAGGTTCCGCTGCGATCTGGGCGCAGAACGGCATCCCCTGGTGGTACTTCCAGGCGCTGCCTCCTCCCGGCGGCAGTTTCGGCGGCAGTTTCGGCGGGGTGCTCGAGAGCGTCGACCCTGGCGGGATCATCACGAAGTCGATCGCGCCCGAGCACAACATTGGGTGCGTGGTTTTCTGCTCGACCGAGATCATCGAGCCCGGCGTGATCCGGCACATCGAAGGCACGAGGTTCACGATCGGCGAGCCTGACGGGTCGGTGTCGCAGCGGTGCACCGAGATCTCCGCCGCGTTCAAGGCCGGCGGCCTGAAGGCTCCTGTGGAGGCCAGGCTGCGCGACCAGATCTGGCTGAAATTGATCGGCAACGTCGCGTTCAACCCGGTCACGGCGCTGACGAGGGCCACGCTCGGCGAGCTGGGAACGGCTCCCGAAATGGTCGACCTGCTCAAGGCCGTGTTCGCCGAGTGCGCTGCTGTCGCTGAGCGGCTGGGGATCACGTTCCCTGTGTCGCTGGACCGCCGGCTCGAGGCAGGCATCGCGGTCGGCGATCACAAGACTTCGATGCTGCAGGACCTCGAGGCCGGAAAGCAGCTCGAGCTGGGCTGTATGACCGGCGCGGTGGCTGAGCTCGCCGGCCGGCTCGGTGTCGCCGTGCCGCACGTTGAGACGATCCACGCCTGCGCGACCCTGCTCGACCAGCTGAACCGCCGTTCCTGAGGTCGCTCCCACGGTCCACGAAGAACACCGATGTGCCAACGGGGTTCAACGAGGACACCCGATCGGCCGTTGTTGTCTGGCGGCAGCGCTGGCTGGCTTGACTGAGGCGGGGCTCGCATCCGGCGGGGGATAGTTGCAAGGTAGAGGTGTTCGTCACAGTGAGGAACACGATGGTCAAGATCGGAAACGCGCCAGTCAGCTACGGCGCGTTCGAAGTGACGGTCGGCAAGTGCGAGGGCGTGCCCACGGCAACCGAGGTCCTCGATGCTGTTCAGGCGGCAGGCTACGACGGCATCGACCTTGGCCCGCTGGGATACCTCGGGCTACGCGACGAGCTGCGAGCAGCGCTCAGCTCCCGCGGTCTGCTGCTGACCGGCGGCTACGTGGAGATCGACGTGTCTTCCGACGAAGCCCCCGAACCCGGCATGGCCGAGCTGGCGCGGGTGTGCGACCAGTTCGACGTGGTGGCCGGCGGAACCGGCAGCGGAAGCCAGTTCCTGCCGCGGCCGACGGTCGCCTTGATCGGCTCGGCAGCGAACAGCGGCGAAGAGGCACTCAGCGAGCGCTGGAACCGGATCGAGCGGGTCATCGGTGATGTGGTGAAGCTATGCGGCGGGCGTGGTTACCAGGCGGTGCTGCACAACGAAGTCGGCACGCAGATCTCGTCGGAGGACAGCGTGATCCGGGTGCTCGAAACCACGCAGGCCGCGCTCTGCCTGGACACCGGGCACCTGGTCGCCGCCGGCGGGGATCCGCTGGCCATCCTGGACGGCTGGCGGGAGCGGGTCACGCACGTGCACCTGAAGGACGCCAAGCCCGCGGACGCGCCGTTCAGCGACGCGATGCAACTGTGGGACGGGGATGTCTTCTGCCGCCTAGGCGCTGGCCGCGGCCGGGTCGAGGGGGTTCTCGACTCGCTTCGCACGGGCGGTTACGAGGGCTGGATCGTGGTGGAGTAAGATGTCCTGGCCCGCAGCCCGCGCGCCTATCAGCAGGCAAGCGCCGATCAGCAGCAGAACCGCAGGTTCCTGCGCGACCGCGGCTGGTAGAGCGCCCGGTCATGACCGAGCCAGGCCGCTACGACGTACTGACGATCGGGCGGGTCGGCGTTGACCTATACCCGTTGCAGGCAGGCGTCGCGCTTGAGCACGTCACAACCTTCGGCCGGTTCCTCGGTAGTTACCGTACGCTCTCAAGGTAGGTTGTCAAAGAGGAAGGCCGGACCTTGAGACTGTTGCATGCAGCGAGGTTATCCCGTCTGGCAGACGGCCAGACGGGACTGGAGACACAAGACCTGGCCTGCCGTGACTGGGCACAGCGAAACGGCCACCAGATTGTCCATGTTGCCGCCGACCGCAAGAGCGGGACAACGGCGCCCTAGGACCGGCCGAACCTCAAGCCCTGGGTGACCGAGCCAGACAAGCTCATCCTGTATGACGGAGTCGTCGCGTTCCGTCTGGATCGCTTGAGTCGCGGTGACAACCAGTCAACCAACGCGATCGAGAAGTGGGCTGCCGACAACCGTAAGGTGATCTTTACCGAGGACGGCTTGCAGTTCCCCTGCGAGGGCGCCGAGGGTATCCGCTGGGACGTAACCAAGCGCATAGCGCACGAGGAATGGCTCAAGACATCCGAGCGCTACCGGCGCATGCAGGGCCACCTGAGAGCCAACGGCTACCTCGTAGGCAAGGCACCGTTCGGCTATGCGATCACCGGCAAGGATGACCACAAGACGCTGGTACTGCTCTCCAGCCTGGACCTTGCGCAGTGGCGAAACCGTATGATTCTTAGGTGGATCCTTCAAAAGGCATCGCAAGATGGACCGTAAAGCGGGCACATGAACATCTCCAGGGCGTAATAGTTGCCTGCGTCGGCGTCCCGCTCGCCGCAGCAATCACAGGATTGTTTATAGGGCTAGCTGAACACCCGACTATCGCAGAACGAATCATTCAAGCTGCTGCGGCTCTCGGCGTGGGTTTCGCCATCGTGTTTGTGCTAGCTGTTATGTACGCTATATTGCTTGCTCCATACGAACAGCGACGAATGTTGCGACGACAAGTTCTGGCTGCTTCGGATACGTACGATCAGCTAGTAGAAGCCTCGCGGGGAAGTCTTGTCCTGTCCGACCTGTCTATCGGGCGAGCTGTAGCGCTAGAAACTCCGCAACTAACAACCCAGCTTAACTTTCATATGCGATTCCAAAATGAAGGCGACACTCGAATTGAATACTCCATACAGGAACTCTATGTGACCATCGGCCAGACACGTGAACCAATAGCTGTTAACAGTAGCGCATACGAGATATGGCCACACGGCAGCAGCGGATATTTGTTTTCGATGGACATTCCACCCACTTCAGATGAAGCCTTTGAGGTGTCGCTAGAATATATCGTATGGTACGGCCCGATCACGACTCCAGATCGATATGAGCAACATTACACTTATGTCATAAGGAACAGCATTGTTGTCGATCAGCCTAATAGGACCACAGACCGTTTCTGGCGGCACAGCGGTCAGGACATGCACCGTATCCTAGATGCCGCGGAGCCGCCCATTCACATTGGGAGAACCAGAGATATCGATGTGCAAGTTTTCGTGAAGAGTGGCGTGTGGAAGAAGCCGCCTAGGGCAGTTCGCGCTGAGGTCGTAGTGAGGGGCGCTGGCGCAGGTAGCTCGATTACAGATGGGAAGATCAGCCCCGGGAATGAGGGTGAAGTGACTGTAAAGGAAATTAGAGCCAGCGACCTGCCCGAGACCGCGCAGGTACAGATCGGCGACGGAGGGCCTGCGGCCCTGCTGGGTTGTCTCCAAGGTCCCAAAGGACATCGTGGGTATGCAGTTGTCATTAACCATCTCGGGCATGGCTAGGAGACCGAGACCAAGGCGCGCGGCGAGGGGAAAGGCCGCTATTCAGGTGGACGAAGTAAGGCGTCCCGAACGCCTTGCTAGAGCAGCCCTGGCGCGGTGGGTACAAGCTGCCATTCCGGCGTTACCGTCCACCCGGCGTCGCCGCCAAGGCTGCCGAGGTCGGCAATCAGTTGCTGCCGCTGCACCAGCGGGAGGCTGTTGACTTTGCGGAACGTGTCGGCCTCGGCCTCGCGCATGACCTCGGCGCCGACCTTGATCTCAAGCGTCTCGCCGTCGAATGTGCCGCGAGCGTACTCGCCCATGCTCGCCTCGGGCAGGACGCCGGACATGGTGACGTATTGCGGCTGGCTGCCGTCGTCGGGAACGAAGTATGCCTCAAGATCGATCAGCCCATTGGCGGCGGGCCTGGTCTGGTAGTTGCGCACGGTGCCCCAGCCTGGCCGCGGATACCACATCCGGGGAGGCTGCGGCGTCGCTGACCACGGCGGCACGCTAGTTGATCTTCGTGCCGGGTTCACGGCCGGGGCAGTCTCACGGATGGTCAGTCCCGCACCCTTGCGGCGATTGCACGGCCCGCACAAGATCTGGAGATTGTCTTCGGAGGTAGACCCTCCGAGAGCGACCGGGATGATGTGGTCGTATTGCAGCTCGACAGTGCTCCCGCAGTTACGGCAGGAGCCGCCGTCCCTCGTCCACACGAGCTGCTTGACGTCGTCAGGTATGCCCTGCCGTCCGTTGCGCGACGGCTGCCCGCCGTACGACACGATCGCTTGAGCACGCTCGATGCGCTGGCGCTCGCGCTGCTGCTTTGTCACCAGCAGCGCGTAGACCTCGTCAGCGCTGAGCCCGTCGTTCTCCCAGTAGAAGCGGTCCTGGAAGTGCCAGAAACTCCGCTCGCCAACTGTGATGACATAAACCGGGAAGGCGTGCTGCGCCTGCCAGGCTTCCGCCCACTGATCCTTGTGAATCTTGGCAGGCAGTCGGTAGAACTGGTTACCGACATTGACGGTTATCCGGCCCTTGCCAGTGATCATCGACGGATTGAAACCCAGTCGCACATTCTCAGCCCGTCGCAGCATAATGTCTCATTTCGCTCCCGCCTGGCGCCATCGTAATGGACTCAAAGCCGGTTAGTCATCGGTGTGGCCAGCGTTTGGACGAGACGGACAGGGCCAACTCGGATGGGCCGGGCTGGTCAGAGCCTGGCCGCCACAACTCGCCCCGGTCCCGGTGCAGTAGGTACGCGAGCAGCACGAGCCCGGCCAGGCACGCCGCGCCGATCAGCGCGACAGTGGCGGGAAAGGCGAACGGCCAGTCCAAAGCTGAGCTGGCCGCTCTATCCGCCGGTAGCCGGGGGATCTACCGGGGAGTCCTTAACCCTGGTTTGTGTCCTCCCACTTGCCGCTGAGGATGTTTCGGCTGATCTCGCACGAGGCGATGTTGTAGCTTCCGGTCGCCGTCGCTTTGCTGATCACCTGGCCGCCAATCAGAATCCAGCAGGTCACCTTGCCGGAGCCGTTGAGCTGCGCACTGATCGAGTAGTACTGCGGGTTGCCGAGCCGGATCTTCTTGTCCATGGGGACGCGCCCCTGGTGGTCGCTGCCGGTCGCGCCGTACGTCACATCAGCGGCCGAGCCCTTGACGATGAACTCGACCTGCCTGGGCGCGGGCGGCGGGTTCACCGGGCCAGCTCCGCCGCTGCCGCTGGCGCTGCCGCTGCCGTTGCCGCTGGGAATGCCGCTCATCACCACGGCGACGATAACGACGATGAGGATAACGAGGGCGGCCAGGCCGCCGAGGATGGCGGCGGCAATCGCGCATCCGCTCTTGCGCGCCTTAGGCGGCCGGGGAGGCGGGCCGTACCCGGCTGGCGGGTACTGCTGGCCGTAGCCAGGGGGCGGCGGGTACTGCTGGCCGTAGCCAGGTGGCGGGTACTGCTGAGGATAGGTTTGCTGGCCTTGCCACTGTGGTTCTTGAGGCTGCGGGGGAGGTTGCTCGGGCGGATTGGCCATTTTGGATTCTATCCTTCATTTCGATGTCTGAAAGATGAGAGACGGCTTTCGGCGATTTGATACATCTCAGCAGAAATCCGTTACAGGACCACATCCGGCGTCCCTTGCCTGATCTTGCGATGAGTAATGCGATGCTGAGGCGGACGCCCGGCGTGCTGCGAGCTTGCGGCGCCTCCGGTTGCGAAGAACACTGAAGAAAGCGCGGGACTGCCCAAAGAGGGCGGATTGCGAGGATGATTGGGGCCGACCGTCGCGGCCTAGGAGGTAGTCGCGCTTAAAGATGCCGGATCGCTGGAGGGAGTGGGAGGAGACATTCACAGCCCCTGCTTGCACGGCCGGAGCTCATGGCGAGTGTACGCATATGCAGGGCCATGGCGGCGGGTTCAACCCCCGGCGGCTGCGGATAGAGTTCGGCGCGCTCTTGTGCCGGTGTACGTGCCATTCCGCTTGCCCGGTGACCGCTGCGGCGAAGCGGATGACGGTTCCCTGGAACGCCTGGTACCGCTCGTGCACATGTCCTGGCGGCGAACGCGCCCGCCGCAACTTGGATGAGGCCGGTATGGGCGCCTCCGGTCCTGACGGTTTGTGGGAGAAAGCAAAGCGCCAGTCCGCCGCGCGTTCTGAGGCGTTTAGGGCCGCGCGAGATCAGTCGGCTGGGCGGGGCCGCGAGGAAGTCCGCGAGATCTACCTGGCCGAACTGCGCTCCAGGGACGTGCCCATCCCGTCCGACGACTTGGTGGACAGAGCCGTGGAGCGCATCCTAGGAGGCCCGATGGTCGCTGCCCGCCAGATGGGCGAAGGCCTGATCGAAACAAGCAAGTTCGTGCACGGGATCATCAAGATCCTCTGGCCTCGGTCCTGATCGCCGCGCCCCCGTCGAACCGGTCACCTGCAGGGGACCAGGTAGTTGCTCGCGACAATCAACATTCAACATCTCGCCGGGGATCGCGCGGGACTGCCGGGGATCACCAAGGAGACCCTTCCCAGGTCACAGCGCTACGGAATCCGCTGACCTGCAAGGACTTGACAACACGATCAATCCCGGGAGTGACGGTGAACTGACGGTCAAGGAACTTGCAGCAGACGAGCTGCCCGACACCGCCCAGGTTCAAATCGGCGAGGGTGGTGCCGCAGCCCTGCTGGGGCATCTCAAGGGGTCAGCCGGCCATCGGGGGTACGCGGTGATCATTACCCATCTAGAGCGGTAGCGGATCTATCTTCTCTGGCGCCTTGATGTGCTGGATCGCACCTCGGCTTGAACCATGCCGACGTACATCCGGGCTCGCCGCACCGGACGACCTGATGCCCCTTGCCGGGCTGCTCCAGAGCGGTCGGGCAGTCGCACGGTTGTCATGCCGCCTGCAACCGCTCGGGTTTGCCGCATGGGCCGGGATGGCGAATACAACGGCTGTTATCTGGGCAGCTGTCACAACGGCTGTCCAGATCTTGTGCATCACAGAATTTCCTCGCTTGCTGAGATGAGATGGCGAATGATGACTTCTGCTGCACCGAGCGCTCGGTGCGCTCCGTGCTCTGCGGTGTAGCTGTCGAGCTCGCGCAGGAAGTCACGGGCGAGATCCGCCCGGCGCTCAAGCTCGTGCGCTGCCGCTGCCGTTACCTCTGGGGCCGGGCTACTCCCGGAGACCCAGCCGTCCCTGCGATGATTTCCCCTAGCCAAGGCTTCCTCCTTGGTCAGAGAGCGGCCATGCGGTCTAATCGCTGGCCGCTCTCGCTTGTTCTGCTTGACCTCGACCATACCCGAGCATGGTCGAGTAGTCACGACGCTGCTAGATGCTGCCTGAGCGTCCCTGGGAACGATGGAGACGTGACGAGCACTGATCCGCGGGCCTACGTGAGGATTGCCGGGCTCGTCCGTCAGGGGATCGCTGATGGCCGCTGGCAGCCAGGCCAGCCTGTCCCGTCGATCACCACCTTGAGCCAGGACTACGGCGTAGCCCGGCAAACGGCGGCTAAGGCCTTGCGGCTGCTAGAGGATGAGGGGCTGGTTAGCCGAGTCCCCGGGCTTGGCTACTACGTCTGCTAGCCGGGCTTGGATGCCTAGCAGGGAACGGTCCAGATCTGTACCGTTCTCGCTGAGAACCGCTACGCACGGTTGCAACTGACGTAACTGGCTCGGATGCGCCAAAAATGGAGCCGTTTAGGATCGGTAAGTGTTAATCTTCTGATTGAGGAAGATAGAAGATTACAAGACAGAAGATCAGCTTCAACGTACCGGCATCTCAAGATGAGATCCGAACAGTAGGGCCGCCAGGACTCGAACCTGGACTACATACGAGCGTTCGCTGCGCCACGGAACTGGAGAGGACCCTGAGCAGACGGCGCGTCGTGTTTGCGTGCGATCCCTTACACTACGGCCCTTGACTGGCAGGCCGCCCAGATGGGCGGTCGTGCCATCACTGCTTATCTTCTCACCATCTGGTGGGCTGGCGCTGCCATTTTCGACGTATCGGCGACTCTCGGTTCTGACCAGGCCAAACGTGGCCATTGGTGCGAGCCATCAGCGTGTCGGATCGCCGCTGCGGCTAGGCGATCGGCCGGATGTAACGACCGTCATAGACTCGCCAGTCCTCGGTTCTGTCGGGCCAGCGCAGTCTCACAGCCCAGCCGCCTTCGAGTTGGCGCCAGTTGAGCAGCCGTGCGGGCCTCCAGCTCTGATCCGAATAGAGCACTTCGACGGCTGCGTTCCGCGGCTCGATGTCAGGCGCATCGGGCAGCTCGGCAGGAGCAAGCGGCTTGAGGATAGCGACGGTCCCGATCCGGGTCGGGTACGAGGGCATGCCCACATGCTAAGGACGGGCGCTCCCAAAGGCGCCCGTCCCTCGTGCTGGCTGCGTCCAAGCCCTAAGCGGCTGGCGCTTCCAGGTGCTTCCTGAACTCCTGGGCCTTCCTCTGACCTACGCGCATCTCGCGCTGAATGGCACGCATGGACGGCAGGCTCCCGGCTGCGACCTGATCGCCGTACCGCCTCTCGAGTGCGACAGGAGTTACGGCCTTGCGAGCTGCACTCGGTTGCGCAGCTCGCTTGGGTGCAGTCGGCTGCACTTTGACCGCTGGGGATGCAGCCGGTCTGGCTGGAACGTTTGCAGTGGCCTCGGTGCTAGCTGGCTGCGCTGATCGTGCGGCCACAACGCGCTTGAGCACACCGAGCCCGACTGCGAGTGCTGCGGCAAGCGGGGGGATAGCCGCGGTCATGTGTGATGCCACGTCGCCGCTAGCGACGTGCCCGACATTGCCAGCGACCGATACGGCAAGCCCGGCCAGTGTGACTGCCCATGCCGCGATCCGGCTCCGCATGGCCCAGGCATCCGCTAGCGCGACGAACAAGGCCAGCTCGCCAACAGCGACAAAGACATCGACCTGGAGCGGGAAGCCTGCCGCCCAGACCCCGGTGGGGGCATGATGCAGTGCCCACTCGTACAGCCCGCGGTATGACTCCGCGAAGCTGACTACGGCGGACGAGATGATCAGGACCGCGATGGCCACTAGCGCGGCTACGCGGGGACCTCGCAAGCTAGAGATGTGCATGGGACTCCTTGTGATCGACCTTAGGTCTGTACGGTTCCTCGGCGGCAGCGCGACCAATGTGGCCGTTGCGGCGGCTAGGCACGGACGCAGGTCGGCGGTCATCACGCGGACGGGGGACGATCCGTTCGGCCGGTTCATTCACGCCGCGCTGGCAGATCTCGGTGTACCGGGCGATGTTCTGGGCCTCGCGGGAGGCGGCGCGGCTGCAGGTGACAGCCGCCCTGCCGCACGTGACGATCGCGGTCGGCAACCTGGACGAGACGCTCACCGCTACTGGCCAGACCGATCCGCGCCAGGCCGGCCTGGCATTGCTCGGCGCTGGGATCGAGCTAGCGGTGATCAAACAAGGTCCGGCCGGAGTGCTCGGAATGACTGCGGACCAGGAAGTGACGGTGCCGCCAGTCCCAGTCTCGGTCCTGAACGGTCTCGGCGCCGGCGACGGCTTCGGCGGCGCTCTCTGCCATGGTCTCCTGGCAGGATGGCCGCTTGACCGGACGCTGCGGTTCGCGAACGCCGCGGGCGCGATCGTGGCGTCCCGTCTGGAATGCTCGACGGCCATGCCAACGACCCGCGAGGTTGAAGAGGTGCTGGCCCGGATGCAGCATGAATGATGGATCCATGGTGAACAAGGACGCGAACCTGCATCGCCCAAGCGGCTCACTCGCCGCCGGGCGCTTCTCGGTGGACCTTGACCAGGCCGCCGCTGGCTGGACGTGGACGTCGCTCCGGGTACTAAACCTCGGCCCAGGCGAGAGCCAGGCGCTCGAGACCGGGCCGTGCGAGATGCTCGTGCTTCCGCTGGCCGGCTCATGCTCCGTCAGCTGCGGCGGTCAGCAGCTCGACCTTGCCGGGCGAACGAGCGTGTTCGAAGGGCTGAGCGACTTTGCGTACCTGCCGAGAAGAGCCCGCGCCGAGATCACCAGCGCGGCTGGCGGCCGGTTCGCGCTCCCCGGAGCCGTGGCCGGCAAGGACCTGCCGGTCAGGTACGGGCCGGCCAGTGACGTCGGCGTCGAACTGCGCGGCACGGGCTCGTGCTCGCGCCAGGTCAACAACTTCTGCACCCAGGACGCGTTCGATGCGGACCGGCTGCTCGCATGCGAGGTCATCACGCCTGCGGGCAACTGGTCCTCGTACCCGCCGCACAAGCATGACGAGGACCGGCCGGGTGAGTCTGTGCTCGAGGAGATCTACTACTTCGAGATACGCGCTGCGACCGGCCAGCAAGGGATGGGTTACCAGCGCGTCTACGGTACCGCGGCGCGAGGAGTTGACGTGCTCGCCGAGGTTCGCAGCGGCGACGTCGTCCTGATCCCGCACGGCTGGCACGGGCCGTCGATGGCCGTGCCCGGCTACGACATGTACTACCTCAACGTCATGGCCGGTCCCGGCGAGCGCCGCTGGCTGATCTGCGACGACCCGGATCACGCCTGGATCAGGCTGACGTGGGAGGGTAAGCCGCCCGATCCGCGCCTGCCCTTCTACGACACCGCGTTCCGCGGGTGATGGAGCATCCGATGAAGCTGACCGTCGGCCAGGCGATCGTCCGGTTCCTTGCCGCTCAGCACAGCGAGCGAGACGGGGTCAGCCATCGGCTGATCAAGGGCTGCTTCGGAATTTTCGGCCATGGCAACGTCGCAGGGCTCGGCGAGGCACTGCTGGCCGCCGAGCTGAGCGCGCCAGGGTTGCTGCCGTACTACCAGGGGCGCAACGAGCAGGCGATGGTGCATGCCGCCGTCGGATTCGCCAGGATGCGGAACCGGCTCTCCACGCTGGCATGCACCACATCGGTCGGGCCGGGCGCAACGAACATGGTGACCGGCGCCGCCCTCGCCACCATCAACCGGCTGCCCGTTCTGCTGCTGCCCTCGGACGTGTTCGCGACCCGGGCGGCTGAGCCCGTGCTGCAGCAACTCGAGCATGCCGGCCAGCGCGACGTCTCGGCGAACGACGCGTTCCGGCCGGTGTCCAGGTTCTTCGATCGGGTGAGCCGCCCTGAGCAGCTGCCCGACGCGCTGTTCGGCGCGATGCGAGTGCTGACCGATCCGGCCGAGACCGGAGCGGCCACGATCTGCCTTCCGCAGGATGTGCAGACGGAGGCCCGCGACTGGCCCGATGAGCTGTTCACGCCTCGCCTCTGGCCGGTGCGCCGCGCAGTGCCTGACCCGGCAGCGGTCGCGAGGGCAGCCGAGGTGCTGCGCGGTGCTGCCCGGCCGATGATCGTGGCGGGAGGCGGCGTGATTTACTCAGCGGCCGAGTCCTGCCTTCGCGCGTTCGCGGAAGCCACGGGGATTCCGGTGGCGGAGACCCAGGCAGGAAAGGGCTCCATGAGCTACGACCACCCGCAGGCGGTCGGCGCGATCGGGGCGACAGGAAGCGCGGCCGCCAACGCGATGGCCGCGACGGCCGATGTGGTCGTCGGGATCGGCACGCGCTGGTCGGACTTCAGCACAGCCAGCAGGTCCGCATTCGCGGTGCCGGGCGTGCGGTTCATCAATCTCAACGTCGCCGGCGTCGACGCGGCGAAGCACGGAGCCGTCGACGTCGTCGGCGACGCCCGTGCCGGGCTGGCCGAACTCGCTGCCGCGCTCGCCGGCTGGGAGGTCAGGGCCGCCTACCGCGCGGAGGCGACGGAACGGGCCAGGGGATGGGACAAGGTCGTAGAGCGGGCCTACCACCTCGGCAACGAGCCGCTGCCGTCGCAGGCTGAGGTGATCGGCGCGGTCAACGCCGCGTCGGAGGCCCGGGATGTGGTTGTATGTGCGGCCGGCTCGATGCCCGGCGACCTGCACAAGCTGTGGCGGACCAGGGACTCCAAGGGCTACCACGTCGAGTACGGCTACTCGTGCATGGGCTATGAGATCGCGGGCGGCATCGGCGTGAAAATGGCGGCTCCCGATCGCGATGTGTACGTCCTGGCCGGAGACGGCTCGTATCTGATGATGGCGACTGAGCTGGTCACCGCCGTTCAGGAGGGCATCAAGATCATCGTTGTTCTGGTGCTCAACCATGGCTTCGCTTCCATCGGCTCGCTGTCACAGTCCGTCGGCTCGCAGCGTTTCGGCACCGCGTACCGTTACCGGAATGCGGAAACAGGCAGGCTCGACGGCGGCATGCTGCCGTTCGACCTCGGCGCGAACGCCGCGAGCCTTGGCGCCCAGGTACGGAGGGCCGGGACGATCACCGAACTTGCCGACTCGCTGCGGGCTGCGACGTCGATGGCGGGC
This sequence comes from uncultured Actinomycetota bacterium, assembly GCA_963809195.1. Lineage (GTDB taxonomy): Bacteria > Actinomycetota > Actinomycetes > Streptosporangiales > Streptosporangiaceae > Chersky-822. Next base: position 735,077 of record CAWEIQ010000001.1, read on the forward strand.
CCGGTCGTGATCACGATCGAAACGGACCCGCTCGCGGCCGCGCCGGACAGCGAGTCCTGGTGGGATGTGCCGGTCGCCGAGGTATCCGGACTCGAATCGGTGCGGCAGGCGCGCGCGGCCTACGAGTCAGCCCAATCACGCCAGCGGAGGTATCTATGACCGGTCAGGCGCAGCTGCGGATTACCGACCTGCAGACACCCGCGCTGCTGATCGAGGCGGCGGTGCTCGATCAGAACATCGCCGCCATGTCGGCCGCGCTGCCAGGACCGCGGCTGCGGCCGCACGTCAAAGCCCACAAATGCACGAATCTCGCGAGGCGGCAGGCTGCTGCCGGACACGAGGGATTTACCTGCGCGACGATCCGCGAGTGCGAGGCAATGGTGGCCGGCGGCCTGGGCCAGGATCTGCTGCTTGCCAATGAGGTGCTCGACGCCCGGCGGCTTGGCGCCCTGGTCGCGGGCGGCGCGAGGATTACGCTCGCCGTCGACTCGGCGCAGACAGTCGAGGCGGCTGCCGCGGGCGGCGTCCGCGAAGTCGTCATCGACGTCAACGTCGGTCTGCCTCGCTGCGGCTGCGACCCGGCAGAGGCGGGCCAGCTGGCGGAGGCCGCGCGCAAGGCCGGGCTCGAGGTGCGCGGCGTCATGGGCTACGAGGGGCATGTCGTGGGCCTGACCGACGCGGAGGAGCGGGCGGCCCAGACGAAGACTGCCATGGACATGCTGGTGACCGCGCACGGCGATGTCGGCGGTGAACTGGTCTCCGCGGGCGGAACCGGAACCTACCTCTGCAACACGTGGGCCAACGAGATCCAGGCCGGGTCTTACGCGCTCATGGACACCGCCTACGGCAAGCTCGGGTTGCCCTTCGGCCAGGCCCTGTTCGTGCTCGCCACTGTCATCTCGAGCTCGGCTGAATGGTCTGTCGCCGACGCCGGGCTGAAGGCGTTCGGAATGGATCACGGCAATCCGGATCTCGATGGCGCGACGGTCTGGTTCTGTTCTGACGAGCACACGACGTTCTCTGCGCCGCGGCCGGTGGGGGAGAAGGTCAGGTTCGCGCCGGCGCATATCGACCCGACAATGGCCTATCACGAGCGGGCGTACGTCTGTTCTGATGATGCGATCGTTGACGTCTGGCCCATCGATATGCGCGGCTGGTGATCGGGCGGAACTGTTCGGCTTCCAGCAAGATTCGGCTGATACTTCTGTTACGTGTTGACGGGCATGTGCGTGGTGTGTAACGTTTCCGACACCCGCGGGGGGACCGCGCGGCGAGCCGGAACGAGGTGCTCAGTGATGACGCCGACCCCGCCAGAGGCGATGCTTGATGCCGCCGAGCGGGCCAGGCGTTCGGCGCTGGGAACTGAGGTGGCTCAGCGGCTCGCCGACGCGGGGGTCAGCATGGTCGCCGCGTGCTGGGTAGACAACTCGGGCATTACCAGGGTCAAGTCCGTCCCGATCGGCCGGCTGGAGCGAGCGGCAGGCTGGGGTATCGGCATGTCGCCTGTCTTCGACGTATTCGTGGTCGACGACAGCATTACGACGAGCAAGCACATCGGCGGGCCCTCAGGTGACCTGCGCCTGATGCCGGATCTAGAGCGGGTCACTCCGCTCGCGGCCATGCCCGGCTGGGCATTGGCGCCGGCCGACAGGTACACCCAGGAGGGTGAGCCGTTCCCCGGATGCAGCCGCGCGTACGCCAAGCGAATGGTCGCAATAGCTGGCGAGCAAGGCCTGACAGCTCTTGCCACGTTTGAAATCGAATGGGCGGTCGGGACCGACGACGGCGGCACGTTCGTGCCGGCCTGCGAAGGGCCTGCCTACGGGATGACCAGGGTCATCGAGCTGTCCGGCTACTCGCGCGAGGTTGTCGAGGCGATCGAGCAGCAGGGCATCGAGGTCGAGCAGTTCCACCCTGAGTACGCGGCTGGCCAGCTAGAGATCTCCGTCGCGCCCAAGGATCCGATCGCTGCCGCCGACGATAGCGTCCTGGTCAGGCAGACCATCCGCGCCGTTTCGCAGCGGCACGGACTGCAGGCCTCGTTCGCGCCATCGGTCGTTGCGGGAGGCGTCGGGAACGGCGGCCACGTGCACCTCAGCCTCTGGCGCGACGGGCAGAACCTGCTCGCCGGCGGACCAGGCCGATACGGCATGACGGGCGACGGCGAAGCGTTCGCGGGCGGTGTGCTCTCCGTGCTGCCTGCTCTCGTCGCTGTCGGCGCGCCGAGTGTCGCGAGCTACGTCAGGCTGGTGCCGTCGCACTGGGCTGGCGCCTATCAGTGCTGGGGCAAGGAGAACAGAGAGGCCGCGCTCCGCCTGGTGACCGGCTCGACGGGGGAGCAGGACGTCCGTGCCAACCTGGAGGTCAAGTGCTTCGACCTTGCCGCTAACCCGTATCTGGTCATTGGCTCCCTGTTCGCTGCCGGCCTGGAAGGAATGAAGGGCGGAGCGACCCTGCCGCAGGAGGTCGAGGGCGATCCCGTCGTGCTGGCAGAAGCCGATCTGGCTGCCAGCGGAGCGCGCAGGCTGCCGCAGTCGCTAGGCGAGGCGGTCGGCCTGCTCGAGGCGTGCGACCTGCTGCGTGAGGCGATGGGCGAACCGATGATCGAGGCCTTTCTCGCCGTTCGCCGGGCCGAGATCGAGCTGTTCTCCGGCGTGACCCAGGCAGACGTTGTCGCCAGAACCCGCTGGCGGTGGTGATGTCAGTCCCTGCGGCCGGCGATTCCGGCGCGACTGTCGCCGAACGGCTGCACCTCAAGCTTGCCGAGCTCACTCCGGCCGAGCGCAAGGTCGCGCGGGCCTTGCTGGCCGAGTATCCGGTCCGCGGGCTGCAGCCGGTCGCCAAGCTCGCGGCCACGGCCGGGGTTAGCGCACCCACCGTGATCCGGCTTGTCAGCAAGCTGTCGTTCGACAGCTATGCCGAGTTCCAGCGATCGCTGAAATCAGAAGTCTCAGCGCGGCTGTCGTCCCCGCTGACCGTCCATGCGGGCCGGTCGGCCGCGGATCACGGCGACGTGCTCAGCCGGGCCGAGCAGGTGTTCTGCGACGGCATCAGGTCGAGCTTCGCGCGCTTGCCGCGCTCGGAATTCGACCAGGCAGTCAGTCTGCTGGCCGAGCCGCGGCGAAGCGTGACAGTGATCGGCGGCCGGTTCAGCTGGATGCTGGCCGAGTACCTCGCGGCGAACCTGCGGATGCTGCGCGCTGACGTGCGCGTGGTGTCCTCCGTCGGCGCGGACAGGACGAGCACGCTGCTCGACATCGGCCGCCGCGATGTCCTGGTCGCCTTCGACTACCGCAGGTATCAGCACGACACCGCCAGGGCCGCGGTCATGGCGAAGGAACGGGGAGCGACGTTGATCGCGTTCACCGATCCTTACCTGTCCCCGCTGGCGGCGCACGCGGACGTGATCCTCACCTCAAGCGTGCATTCGCCATCGCCGTTCATTTCGCTCACACCGGCGCTGGCGATGGTCGAGGCCGTCGTCACCGCGCTCCTCGACCGGCTCGGCGATCTGGCGCTGGAGCGAATGGGCAGGTGGGACGGCCTGTACGCCGGAGTAGTCGGCGATTCGAGCAGCGCCAAGGCTATGGAGGAAGAGTGAGCACCGCAGAACTCGAGCCGCTTTCGCTGATCGACCACCACGTCCACGGCGTTGTGACCGCTGACATGGACAGAGCCGCGTTCGAGAATCTCATCTCCGAGGCGTCCGGGCCGCCCGCGCCTGGCACGTCGTCGTTCGACAGCCAGCTCGGCTTCACGATCAGGCGCTGGTGCGCCCCCGTGCTCGACTTGGAGCCGTCCGTCCCGGCGGAGGACTATCTGCGCCGCCGCGCTGAGCTCGGCACGGCCGAGGTCAACAGGCGCCTGCTCACTGCGTCGCGGGTGACGCAGTGGCTGGTGGACACCGGCTTCCGTACCGGCCAGATCACCACACCCGAGCAGATGGTGCAGGCCAGCGGCTCCCCGGCCAGCCACGTCGTCAGGCTCGAGGCGGTCGCGGAGAAGGTGGCAAGCGCAGGGACGACCGCCGCCGACTGGGCTGTCGCCTTCGCCGAAGAGCTCGGTGTGGAGACGGCAGCTACGGGTGCGGTTGGTTACAAATCGATTGTGGCTTACCGGTACGGATTCGACTTCGATCCCGCAAGGCCCGCCTCGGCAGAGGTCACGGCCGCGGCCGGGCGTTTGCTGCGCGCGATGGAGACCGGCCACGGGGCGCGGATTACCGATCCCGTGCTGCTGCGCCACCTGATCTGGACGGCGATCGATGTGGGCAAGCCGCTGCAGTTCCACGTCGGGTTCGGCGATACCGACGTGCGACTGCACAGGTCGGACCCGTCATTGCTGACCGACTTCCTGATCGCGACCGAGCCGATCGGCACCCCGGTCATGCTGCTGCACTGCTATCCGCATCAGCGCGCGGCGGGTTACCTCGCGCATGTGTTCTCGCACGTCTACATGGATCTCGGGGCGATTCTGAACTATGTGGGGGCGCGGTCGGCTGCGGTTCTCGCCGAGGCGCTTGAGCTCACGCCGTTTGGCAAGATGCTCTACTCTTCCGACGCTTTCGGCCTGCCAGAGCTGCACTACCTGGGCGCGATCGGATTCCGGCGCGACCTCGCGAAGGTGACGGGGCAGTTCGTGTCAGACGGAGCGTGGACGGCCGCGGATGCCAAGCGGGTCGCCGAGCTGATCGGTTCGGCGAATGCGACCCGCGTCTACCGGCTGGGCCAGTCATGATGACAGTTCAGGCGGACTGGCTGACTCGCCCAGCCAGTCGCGTCGTCAGGCTGGCCCAGCCTTCCTCCACCCTGTCATGTTGTGCACCGGCTTGTGCAGTCAGCCACGCAGGCCAGGCTTTTGCCCGGATGGCGTGGCTATGACTAGCACCGCTGTCACGATGGCGGAGCTGGCGGCCAGGCTCCGCGCCGGGGTCGCCGCCGAGCTCGACGCGGCGGTGGCGTTGCGGCGCGAGTTGCACGCCGGCGCAGAGCCTTCAGGCGAGGAGTTCAGGACCGCGGCCAGGGTGGCGGCCGCACTCGGCGCCCCTGATGCGCCCGCCGTCGCCGGGACCGGCCGGCTGGTGCGGATCGGCGACCAGGACGGGCCGTGCATCGCGCTGCGGGCCGAACTCGACGCGCTGCCGATCACCGAGCAGACCGGAGTTCCCTGGGCGTCGCAGACCGGCGCGATGCACGCCTGCGGCCACGACGTACATCTCGCGGCCCTGACTGCGGTGTGCCGGGCGGCTGAGGCTGCCCGCGCTGAGCTGCCGGTGCCCGTCCTGGCCGTGCTGCAGCCGCGTGAGGAAGCGATTCCTTCAGGGGCGAGGGACCTGGTCGCGTCCGGCGTGCTCGCCGGGCAGCATCCGAGCGCGATCGTCGCGGTGCACCTGCAGCACCAGCTGCCGCTTGGCACGGTCGCCGCCGCCGCCGGCACCGTCAACGCGGCGACCGACGACATCGAGATCACCGTCGAGGGCGTCGGCGGGCACGCGGGTTACCCGCAGCTGACCGCGGATCCGGTGGTAGCGCTGTGCCAGAGCGTGGTCGCGCTGCAGACCGCTGTCAGCCGTCGATCCGACCCGACGCACGCGGTCGTGGTATCGATCGGCATTCTCCAGGCCGGACAGGCGGCGAACGTCATCCCGGGAGCGGCGGTCGCGAAGGGGACGCTGCGGGTGCTTGACGAGGCCGACCGGCCCGGCCTGCATCAGACCGTTAGCGACATCGTCGAGCACACCTGCCTGGCATTCGGCTGCCGCGGTTCGGTCACCATTGACGAGGGCGAGCCCGCCCTGGTCAACGACGAGGCGCTCACCATGGCGACCTGGCCCTGGCTACGTGATGCGGGGTTCACCATCGACACGTCGTTCCGGTCGTGCGGCGCTGACGACTTCTCGTACTTCAGCCGGGGCGGGCGCACGCTGATGCTGTTCCTCGGCACCGGCGGGTCGCACGCGCTGCACCATCCAGCATTCCTTCCTTCCGACGACATGGTCGGCCAGGCGGCCAGCGCGCTGCTGGCCGGATACCTCGGCGCGCTGAGCCTCACGGGACACGGGCCTAGTCACTAACGGTGCGGGTCGGCAGGCATCTAGCGTGGACACCATGTGTGATGACGCTCATGCGCAGCACGGTCCTGCGCCGGTACTGACCGATGAGTTCGAACCGGCCGTGACCGTCCCTCTGGAGCCGGTCGACTCCGTCGAGCTGGTCAGCCTGATCGACAACGTCACCGACGTCTTCATGCCGGACCAGGGCCCCGCCAAGCGGCTGGGATGGCAGAATCGAAGGCACGCGTCCCGTGCGCTCGATGGCTGAGGGATGGGCGCCGGACGCGCTGGTCGCCGAGCACGGGTTCGCGATGATGGTCACCGTCACCAAGGGCGGGCGGACGCGGCGGCTCTTGTTCGACACCGGCACCAGTCCCGACGGCGTCGTCGAGAACATGCGGCGACTGGAGGTCGACCCTGGCTCGATCGAGGCGATCGTCTGCAGCCACGGGCACTTCGACCACACGACCGGGCTTGACGGTCTCATCCGGGTGCTCGGCAGCACCAACATGCCGGTCGTGATCCACCCGCACTTCTGGCGTCGGCGCAGGATGGTGATACCGGGGTCGGAACCGCGCGAGGTTCCTACGACCAGCCGCCAGGCGCTGGCCGGCGCCGGGTTCGAGATCATCGAGGAGCGACAGCCCAGCTTCCTGCTCGACGGATCGGTGCTGGTGACCGGTGAAGTGCCGAGGGTGACCGGCTACGAGCCCGGGTTCCCGCCGCAACAGGCGTGGCTCGGCGGGCGCTGGGAACCCGATCCGCTGGTGCTCGACGACCAGGCTCTGATCGTGAACGTGGCAGGCAAGGGCCTCGTCGTGATCACGGGGTGCGGGCATGCGGGAGTGGTGAACATCTGCCGCTACGCCACGCGCCTGGCTGGCAACCAGCCGCTGTACGCCGTGATCGGCGGATTCCACCTGCAGGGGCCGGTCTTCGAACCGCTGATCCCGAGAGTTCTCGACGATCTGGCCATGCTGCGCCCGAGCGTCCTGGTACCCGCGCACTGCACCGGCTGGCGGGCGGGTCACGCGATGGCTGCCCGTTTCGGCGAGGCGTACATCCCCAACAGCGTCGGCACCCGCTTCTCGCTCTAGCGTCGCTGCGTCCGTGCCTGCGGCACGCTCGGTGGGCCGCTCACTGCGGTCCCGTGTCCAGGCCGTGCTCGATCGCGTATCTGACCAGGTCGACCCGGTTGTGCAGGTGCAGCTTGCTGAGCGTGTTCTGTACGTGGTTCTGCACGGTCCGATGGGACAGGAAAAGGCGTTCGGCGATCTGCTTATACGACATCCCGGTGCCGACCATGCGCAGGACCTCGGCCTCGCGGTCGGTCAGCCGCGGGGTGTCGGGGGCCGGGTCGCTGGCCAGGCGCCGGAATTCACCGAGCACGAGGCCGGCCAGTCCCGGGGAGAACACGGCATCTGCCGCTGCCGTCCGCCGCACCGCGTCAAGGAACTCGGTGCGGCTCGCGGACTTCAAGATGTAGCCGGTGGCGCCGGCCTTGACGGCGCTGAGCACGTCGTGGTGCTCGCCACTGGCGGACAGGATCAGCACCTTGGCGGCCGGGTACGCGGCGAGGACCCCGCGGGTGACGTCCACGCCAGAGATGTCCGGCAACTGCAGGTCGAGCACGACGACGTCGGGCCGGACCGACGCGGCGATGCGCACGGCTTGCGCGCCCTCGCCGGTCGCCGCGACCACCTCGTATCCGGCCTCGCCAAGGTCGCGGCTGACCGAGTCGCGCCACATCGGGTGGTCGTCGACGACCATGACCCGCATATGCGCCGCGCCGCTCCTATCGGCCATTTCCACAGCGACACCCTAAGCCCGGCTGGGCGGCCCGCGGCACCCGCAGCCGGACCTCGGTCCCGGAACCCGGCGTGCTGCTGATATCGGCAGAACCGCCCAGGTCTCTGATCCGCCCGCTAATGGACTGGCTGACCCCCAGACGGCCCTCGGCAAGGGCGTCGGCGAGCCGCCCGGCCGGGATACCAGGCCCGTCGTCGCGGATCGTCACGGTCACCGCAGCGCCCTCGTCGTCAACGAGTACCCACGCCCTGGCGGTCGCGCCGCAATGCCGCCGCACATTGTCGATCGCTGCCTTGACCGCCGCCGTCATTTCCTCGACTGCTTGTTCTGTGAGGATGACGGGATCGGCCGGGGTAATCACCGACACCAAGGCCGATGCCTCGCGGCTGAGATGGGCACTGAGGTCGAGCTCGCCTGTACCCGGCCGATCCGAGGTCGTCACCGGTGATCAGGGCGCGGAGCGCGGCTTCCTGCTCGCCGGCCAGCTCCCCGAGCGCGGCGGCCTCACCGCCAGCCTCCGCGCCGCGTCGCTGGACCATCGCGAGTACCTGCAGCACCGAGTCGTGAATCCTGCGGGCCAGCCGTTCCCGTTCACGGCTCGCTGCCTCAATCTCGGTGGCGCGCTGCAGGGCCTGCTCGGCGCGTGCAGAAAGGATCGAGACGTAGCCGACCAGCGCTGCGGCCAGCAGCAGGATGACCGGCCCGTCCAGCACCGTGCTCGAGTATTTACCGTCAAACGGCCACCTGAGCCAGACCACGCAGGCACCGATCACAAGGGCAGCCGCCACGCCGGCTCGGGCCCCGCCCGCGACCGCCCAGGCCAGTGCCGGGCCGGCTAGCCAGGTCGCGGTGACCGGCATCACTCCGATCGTTGTCGCATGCGGGGTCTGCAGGACTGCGGTTGACACCAGCGCCAGAGCTGTCACGATCAGGTCGGCGCTCAGCAGCAGCCAGGTCCGCCGCACGGGCTTGCCATAAGCGACGCTGCTGACGGCCGTCCAGGCAATCATCGCGGCCAGCACAACCCAGGCCCAGCCCCAGTACTTGTAGTAGTCGGGTCTGATGGCGAGAGGACCGCCGCGTACATCAGCGAGGCGAACCGGAAGACGGCGATCGAGCGCCACAACGGGGCTTGCAGGCTCATGACGCGCTACCGCGGAGGGGGAATGACCACGCCATAGAGCGTATCGGCTGATTGACGATCCGGCTTGGTTTGTGGTGCCAGATACTCAGCGCCGCTCTAGGTACTAAGGCGCAGATATTGAGTAGCGCGGCGGTTATCGCAGGACGGCAGGAACGGCACCGTGGACGGCATGAGCACAGTTGTCAACGCCCCCCGCGCCGCCAATCAACACTGCGCGCCAACCGCATTGCCCGGGCTGCCTCACGCCGATCGGGACAGGTGCGCCGCACTGCCGATCCTGCGGAATCTGGCTGGCCGGCCCGCAAGTTGCCGAGCTCCGCTGGATCGATGCCGAGTTGATGCGCGTCGACTCCGCCAGGACCTGGCTCATCAGCAGGCGAGCGGCACTCCTCGACGAGCTGATCAGGCTGCGCAGGCAGACCGCCGCCACTGCGGCACAGCCTCCGCCCAGCCTGCGCGAGCCGCAGCGCCAAGCGGATTCGGAGGACGCGGTCCGCGCGCGACCGAGCCAGCGCGCCGAGATATCCGGCCGGACCGCGGCCAGGCTGCTGCTGGTCGCCGGCGCCGCGATGGTCGCCGTCGCGATCACGATTTTCACGGTCGCGGGCTGGAGCAGGTTTGGTCCGCTTGGCCGCAGCGCCGTTCTGCTCACGGTGACGGCAGGCGTGCTCGGGCTGCCACGGCTGCTTATCCGCCGCGGCTTGCGCGCGACCGCCGAGGCGGTCGCAGCGACCGGCCTCGTTCTGACGGCCGGCGATGCTTACCTGATCCATCGCTTCACCGGGCTGCGGATCGGGCCGCTGACGGCGGCCGCGCTCTGCGCCGCGGGCGTGGCTGCGTGGGCCGCCTACGGGACGGCGATCCGGCTGAGGGGACCACGCCTGGCTGCGATCGGCCTCGCTCAGCTCGTCGCGCCGCTCGCGTTCGTCGGGCTGGCGGATCTGCCCGGCGGTCCTACCGCGCCCGGGGCCGGCACGGCCGCCGGGCTCATCGTGACGGCCGCTGGTGACATCGTGCTCGCTGCGGTGCTGTCGGGCCGCGGCCGGCCAGAGCCGGAGGAGACGATGCCAGCGCACCGGTACACCGACAGCTGGGTGGCAGCGGTCGCCGCAGTCATCGCCTGGATCTGCGGCGTACTCGCAGCGGTCATCGGGCTGGCCGCCCAGATCTCCTCGCAGGCACGCGCAGTCCCGAGTTTCGTGGAGCGACGCGGCATGGCTGGCGCTCATCTTCGCGGCAGCGGCGGTCGTCGGCGGAGCAGGACCCGCCAGCAACGCTGCGCTGAAGACTCTCGCGCGGCCTGCCGCTGTCGTGTCAGGCGCGCTCGCCGGGATCGGCCTCGCCGTGTCGCGAGCCCGGTTCTCAGCGCCAGCTGGGAACTGGTATGCACCGGCGCATGCGGCTTCTGCGTCAGTGTGGCGGCGCTAAGTGGGGCGGCGCTGAGTGTCGGCGGGCGAGACGGGCTTGCAACCTCGCGACGACGCGACTTTGCCGCAGGATCCGCCGCGCTGCTGACGGCCGCCGCTGCGGTCGCGGTGCCAGCGGCCGTGGCAGGCATGGTCCCGGCGCACCAGGTGCTGCCCGCGTGGCCGGGACCCGGCATCCGCCGGGACGAGGCCTGCGACCTGGCCGTACTTGCCTGCGGCGATCACCTTGGCCGGGCTGTTCGCGCTGGCTTGCTTGCTCGCGCAGTTCGGCCGCGCGGCAGTTCCCGGAGGTTCCGGCTGGCAGCCGGAACCGCGGGGTTGATAGCCGCCGCCGTGGCCGCCGGATCACTCCCTGCGGCCGCACAGCTGACCGGCTGGGCCGCGTTGATCCACCTGACGGCGGCAACGGCGATCCTGCTGGCCGCCGGGGTTGTCCTGCGCGAACGGGTGCTGGCCTCGGTCGCTGCCTGGTGCGGGTTCGCGCTTGCTCTAACTGCGACGGCGTGGTCGCTCGCCGGACGCGTGGCGACACTCGCCGAACTCGCGGCGCTGGCAGTTACCTTCGCGCTGGCGGCCGCGCGAGCCCGCCACGCCGCCCCTGCCGTCATCTCGACCGCGGGCGCCCTCGCTGCCACGACCGGTCTTGGCTGGGCAGCTCCGCTCGCCGCTGGATGGCCTGCCGAACAGGCCGCGCTGCCGGGGCTCGGCGTGGCCGTCGCCGCCATCGCGTCGGCGACGGCCCTGCGCAGGGTTCGCCCCGTGCACGCGGTCGTGCTCGACCTGGGCGCCTGCCTGATCGCACTCGTCGCTGCCGTAGTCGCGACCAGGCAGCAGGACATCTTCGCGATCGTGGCCGTCACGTCGGCCGTCGTCGGCAGCGCCGCGGCGTGGCTGCGGACCGGACGTCAGCGCTCCGCAGCCGCGGCGGCGGCGGCGTGCGCCGGACTTGCCGCGATCTTGGCGCAGGCAGAGCCGCTCGGCAGGGCTTTGCTGATCCCGGCACACATCCTCGCTCATCCTTGGCGTCAGCCAGGCAGCGTCAGCCAGGGCAGCATCAGCGATCGCAGCTCACCGCGCCTACCGGCTGGCCTGTCGCTCGCGGTCGTCGTGTTTGCCGTGTGCCTGGGAGCGCTGGCCGCGGCGGCCGGAGCCTGGCGTGGCAGCAGGCGGGTGAGCGTGGACGCGGTGGCCGTGGCGCTGCCGCTCGTCGCGGCTCCGGCGGGCCTGGCGAGCCTGGGCGGCGGTCTCGGCTACCTGGCCGTGGTCGGCGCGCTGCTCGTGCTGACGCTGGCGCTGACCGCGTGGGCAGCGCTCGGGGCGAGCCTGGCGCCGGCTGCGGCTGCGCTGGTCAGCGCGGCGCTCACGGTCGCCTGGGCTCTAGCCGAGCCGCTCCCGACGCTCGTTGTGCTTGGCGGCCTCGCCGCCGCTTATGTCTTCTGCGCCTGGCGGTCCAGGCTCGCGGCCGTCCGGATCACTGCCAGTTGCCTGAGCGTCTTCTCAGCCGCCGCCTTCGCCGAGAGCGGCGATGCTCGCGGCCGGGTTTGCTGGCTGGCAGGCTGGGCTGGCCGCGCTGGGCGTCGCGGCCGCGGCGCAGATCGTTGCCGCCCGGATCTCTCGTCTGAGCGGTTCCTACCCGGTTGGCCCGATCCGGCCGGCGGACGTGATCCAAGCGGCGGAATCAGGTCTGCATACAGGCGCGATCATGAGCCTCTGCGTGGAAGTCGCAGGCTGGCTGGTCACGGCCGCCGGTGTCGGGCAGTGTCTCGAGCGGCCTGGTACAGCCAGCGCCGCGACGGCGGTTGCCGGAATCACGAGCCTCGGCGTTGCCGCCCGCGCTGACCGGCGTCCGGCGCTCTGGCTAGGACTTGCGCTTTGTTATGTAGCTTGGTGCATCGGCCTTGCCGCGAAGGGCGTGAGCATGCCAGAGCCGTACACCGTGCCCGCGGCCTTGACGGCGATCGCGGCCGGCGCGAAGGCATCAGGGCGCGAGCCGCGGCCGCACTCATGGCTTGCCTACGGGCCCGGCCTGGCGCTACTCCTCCTGCCGAGCCTGGTCATGGCCTGGGTCGGGACCGGCTGGATCCGTCCGGTGATGGTCGGACTGGCGTCGATCGCGATCGCGATCCTGGGAGCGCGGACGAGGACGCTAGCGCCTCTGCTCGCTGGCACCGCTGTCGCGGTTCTAGCGGCCCTCAGGGGGCTCGCACCTGACGTCACGCGGTTGATGCATGCACTGCCCGGCTGGGTCCCTGCGGCGGTCGGCGGTGCCGTGCTGTTGTGGGCCGGGGCCACATACGAGGCCAGACTGCGCAACCTGCGCGCGATGCGCCGCTCGCTCGCGTCCATGAGCTAGCCTGGGGTCAGTTCTGCCGGCGTGGCGCGCTGCCCCTGGTGTTCCGTTCTGGTGTCGTTGTGGCTAGCCTGAACGATGAGACAGTCGTTAGTGTCGCCCTGACCGCCTTGTCCGCGACCGAGTGCGGGTTGATGGGCTCCTAGTTACAGGATCGAGGAGTGATGCCAGTTGCCCGGGAACGGGGAGTTCGGTTCGAGCTCCTGAGAATGCGGCCGCACGACCACATGGGCTGTGTCTTCGAGGGACCCAACGAGTTCGCCGCGCTGGCTGCGCCGTACCTCACAGAAGGCGCGGCCCTGGGCGAACGGCTCATGTACGTCGCTGACGATCCGCATCCAGAAGACTTGGCCCAGCTCACCCCCATCGTCGATGCTGGTCAGCTGCAGATCACTAGCATCGCGGAAACGTACGGATCCAGCGGGACCGTCGATCCGCTCCGGCAACTCGCCACGTTCGTGGCCGAACTGGACGCCGCACGAGGCCGCCGGATACACCGGGCTCAGGGTCGCGGCCGACAACACCTCTCTGGTTGGCGACGAGAAGCGGATGAAGACCTGGATTCAGTGGGAAATCATCGCTGATCACGCTATTGCGGCTAGACCGTTCACCGCCATGTGCTCGTTTGACAAGGAAAAGGTCGACAGCGCCCTGCTGCGCCAGCTGGCCTCGGTGCACCCGCTGTCGTCCGCGTCGGGCCCGGTTCCGTCGTACCGGATCTTCTCCGACGGGCACGCCATGCACATCGAGGGGCGGGTGGACTCCTACGCCATCACGCAGCTCTGGCTCGCGCTTGAGACGCTGCCGGAGCGCGCGGACGTGGTGGTGGACCTCGCCACGGCGCGGCTGATGGGCCCTGGCGTGCTGGCCGGCTTGACGCAGCTGTGCGATTGCGGGATTGGCGTGAGGATCCGCGGTGAGCGGTCAGCGATCGACGAGCTGAGGGACTCGCTGCACACAGCCATCCGTGCGGCTCGTCCTCGAGGAAGCAGGCTAGGCTTCCTCGCCCGTGGTTCACGTCTCGGGGCTCACGCCTCGCGCAGAATCGTTTTCAGCGTCTTGATGCTGTTAGCCGGGGTCTGCGCGTCGATGCACAGGCGCTCCATGACCGCCAGGTAGCCGTCCACGACGTCCTGCTTGTCCAGGTACTGGGCCGTGGTCAATTGCTCGAGGTAGACCACGTCAGGGATGTCGTACTCGGCGAAGCGCAACAGGCTGAACGGCCCGCCGGCCGCCGCGTGACCGCCGGCCTTGAACGGGATCACCTGGACGCTCACGTGAGGGCGCTGCGACATCTCGATGAGATGCTTCAACTGAGCGCGCATGGCGCTGGGACCGCCGATCGGGCGGCGCAGGAGTGCCTCGTCAAGAACGACCCACAGGCTCGGCGGATCTGTTCTGTCCAGAATGGCCTGCCGCGCCATGCGCAGGCTGACGCGGCGGTTGATCTCCTTGGGATTGGAGTATCCGAGCATGGTCACGGCGCGGGCATAGTCCTCGGTTTGCAGCAGCCCAGGGACGAATTGGACCTCGTAGGCCCGGATCTGGCTCGCCGCCTCCTCGAGGCCCACGTATGGCTCGAACCAGCTGGGCAGCACGTCGGCGTAGTCGTGCCACCAGCCAGGCGAATTGGCCCTGGCTGCGAGGGAGCGCATTGCCTCGCGCTCCTTCTCGTCGGTCACGCCGTAGAACGTCAGCAGGTCGACGATGTCGCGGTCCTTGAAACCCACCCGGCCGGTCTCGAGCCGGCTGATCTTGGAGTGGGACGCGCGGATGACGTTGCCGGCCTCTTCGAGGGAAAGCCGCTTGGCCTCGCGGAGTCGCCGCAGCTGGGCTCCGAGCAGTATGCGGAGCACCGTCGGACTTCCCGAGCCCGGCGGCGCGATGACGCTCTGCACCGGGCCCCCATAGGGTCCGGCTGTAGTGACCATTGCATCCCCCTGCGTAGGCCAGCTGACTGCGTTGACCCCAAGAGTCTCCCACGCTGGTCGCCATTGCGCCATAAGCGCGACGTTACCCGCTGTGAAATGCCGGAAGTTCCTTAGCTGGTGCTTGTCGGCCATTGTCGGGTAGTGCGACGACTGGTCTCTTACCCGAAGTCGCCGTCCTTCACACCGCGCAGGAACGCATCCCATTCCGCTCCGGTGAAGACGAGCGCCGGACCATCTGGGAACCTGGAGTTCCGGACCGCGACACCCTGCGACACCATGGCCGCTTCCACGCAGTTGCCGCTGGGGTTGCTGTAGCTGCTCTTACGCCACGCCGCTGCGCGCAGGAGCGATGCCTGGACCCCGTTGCAAACATGATCCACTTGTCATCCCTTCGCCGCCCGAGCACGTGCCTTGGTGGGCGCATCTCCGGGGTCTGGGGAGCTGTGACCGAGCCGAGACCTTGTGCAAGCGCACGTGCATCTGCACGCTTGAACGCCATCATAGCGGGACGAACTCGTGCGAACACAACCGACCGGGTGTGCGATGGCACTTGCATGTGCACACCGATTAATGGCATCGTAACGGACGAGCAGGCCCGAATGGACTCGGCCGAGACCACGCTTGAGTTATAGCTCATGCATAAGGGACACGAAATAGTGACTTCCGCGCAGGCACGGGACTTGACTTGTGGCAGCCCAGAGCTGCGCGCGAATGGTGAGCTTCTCGAGTCGCGGAGTGTGCGGCAACGAGAAATGCCGTTGCCTGGCCTGGCTGACCCACTCGAAGCGGTAGCCGGTCCTTGTGAGCTCGTCCTGAATCCCGGCCCTGAATCGGTGAAGGCGGCGCGCGAATTTACGGAAGCAACCCTTCGTGACTGGCTGCTAGACGATCTTGTTGAAGAGGCCGTCATCGTCGCGTCGGAACTTGTCACAAATGCCATTCGGCATGGCAGCCATTGCACCGTTTCGTCCGCCGCCGCGCCGATAGTAGAGCTTGCCTGGCAGCGCCAGGCCGACCGGATCGTGTGCGTGGTTACAGACGGCAGTGACTTGCCGCCGGTGCTCGAGGACGCTGACATGACCGCGGAGTCCGGCCGCGGGCTTCAGGTCGTGCACGCACTGACGGCTGCCTGGGGATGGGCGATGCTTGATGTGTGCCAGAAGGCCGTCTGGGCTACGTTCCTGCTGCCGTAGCTGGTGCCTCGCTTGCTGACCCGGAGGCAAGCCGCTTTATCAGGTGGATGTGGTCGTAGCCACGCGGGTACGCCGGTGTCCTGCCGCATTCGGTGTAGCCCGCCTTGGCGTAGAAACCCGGCGCCTGGAAGGAATGCGTGGACAGTGCTACCTGCCCGCACCCTCGGTCCCTGATTTCACGCTCAGCAGCGGCGAGCATGCGGCTGCCGAGACCGCCGCCGCGCTGGTCGGCCCTGATCCAGAACAGATCGATGTAGCCGCAGCCGCCCCACGTCCAGCCGGAAAGGCCTGCGAGGAGAGCACCAGCCTGGTCGCGGACGGCGATCCGCAGCATCTTGGCGTCGTCGTATCCGGTCGCCGCCACATTGAACGCATTGATTTCCCGATCGAGCTGGTCATCGAGATCGTGCTCTTCCTCGGTCACCACCAGCGGTTGGCTCATCAGAGCGCTCCTAGCATTCTCTGACTATAGTCAGAGAATGGTCGACGACGTCATGGTCGAGCAGGTGCGCAGCTTCAACCGCACGGTCACGCAGCGGGTTGGAGCGCTTCATGACGCGTTCCTGGCACGCCGGCGCTCACTGGGCCAGTCGCGCGTGCTCTGGGAGATCGGGCCTGACGGGTGCGACCTTCGGCGGCTCAGGGCACGGCTGGAGCTTGACTCCGGCTACCTCAGCCGCCTGCTCAGGTCGCTGGCGGACGCGGGACTGGCCGTGGTGGGGCCGAGCGCGGACGACGGCCGGGTAAGAACGGCCAGGCTGACTGCTGGCGGGCTGGCAGAGCGTGAGGAGCTAGACCGGCTCTCCGATGCCGCAGCCGCCAGCATGCTCCGGCCGCTGAGCACCAAGCAGCGGGCCCGTCTGGTCGCCGCGATGGCCGAGGTCAACCGCCTGCTCACCGCGTCTGCTGTGCAGGTCAGCGTCGCCGATCCACGAGATCCGGCCGCTCGTTCGGCCATGGCGGCGTATTTCGCAGAACTTTCCGAACGGTTCGATGCCGGCTTCGATCCGGCACGGAGCATCTCGGCCGACGACGCGGAACTCACCCCTCCAGCGGGCCTGCTGCTGCTTGCCACCCTTGGTGGCGAGGCTGTCGGGATCGGAGCGCTCAAGCTGCACGGCCGCGAGCCAGCTGAGATCAAGCGGATGTGGGTATCGCGCTCCGCGCGCGGACTTGGCCTTGGGCGGCGTCTGCTGGTCGAACTCGAGGACCGCGCCGCGGGGAGCGGGGTGCACGTGGTGCGCCTGGAGACCAACCGGACGCTCGACGAAGCGATAGGCCTGTACCGGTCAGCGGGCTATCACGAGGTGCCGGCGTTCAATCAGGAGGCCTACGCCGACCACTGGTTCGAGAAGGAACTCAGCTAGCAGTCGAGGTCGCGGCTGCCAGCGTTCCGGGGCGATCGCACGCTGTCGGCATTGGCCGCATAGGCCGTCTTTGCCCGTAGGCTGCCGCTAGCCGGCTGCGGAGGGCCGGGCAGGGAGCCGCAGGAGGCGCTGGTGAGCGGGTCAGCAGACGAGGCTATGGACGCCGACGCTATTGGCTGGAAGCCAGAGGTCGAGGAGCTGGCTCATCGGCGCGAGCTCGCCAACGTCATGGGCGGACCTGAGAAGGTACGCCGCCAGCGCGAGTCTGGCCGGCTGACGGCGCGCGAGCGCATCGAGCAGCTCGCCGATGAAGGCAGCTTCGCTGAGATCGGCGCCCTCACCGGCTTCGGCAGCTATGACGGCGAAGGGCGGCTGATCACGGTCCAGCCCGCCAACTTCGTCGCAGGGACTGCCAGCC
This sequence comes from uncultured Actinomycetota bacterium, assembly GCA_963809195.1. Lineage (GTDB taxonomy): Bacteria > Actinomycetota > Actinomycetes > Streptosporangiales > Streptosporangiaceae > Chersky-822. The sequence goes on from CAWEIQ010000001.1 coordinate 752,768, forward strand.
TCGGCGGCCGCCGGGTGATGGTCGGCGCCGATGACTTCACCGTGCGCGGCGGCTCAGGAGATGCGGCCATTCACGCCAAGCAGATCTTCTCCGAGCAGTACGCCGCCGACATGCGACTGCCAGTGGTGCGGCTGCTCGATGGGGCGAGCGGCGGCGGCAGCGTGAAGTCCGTCTTGGACTCCGGGTTCACCTATGTCCCCGTCAACCCGGCGTGGGACGCAGTGGTCGCGAACATGTCGCTGGTTCCCGTGGTCGCCGCATGCCTTGGCCCGGTCGTCGGGCTGGGTGCCGCCCGCCTCGTCATGTCGCATCTCGCTGTCATGGTCACCGGAATAGGCCAGCTGTTCACAGCGGGCCCGCCCGTGGTGCGCAGCGGAACTGGCGAGGACCTCACCAAGGAGGAGCTCGGTGGCGTGGCCATCCACCGCCGCAACGGCGCCATCGAGCGTTTCGCGACCTCAGAGCAGGAGGCCTTCGCGATCATGCGCGAGTTTTTGTCCTTCCTGCCGGGCAGCGTGCACGAGACGCCGCCGGTCACCGAGTGCGGGGACCCGGCTGTCCGCAGGGACGAGTCGCTGATCGACGCCGTTCCGCGCGATGCCAGGCTGCCTTACCGGATCTCGCCTATTCTCGAGGCGATCTTCGATCATGGGTCGGTCTTCAGATACGCCGAATACGGAGGCGCAACCGTCACGGCCCTGGCCAGGCTCGACGGTCACCCGGTGGGGGTGGTCGCCACCGATCCGTACCGCGGGACCACGATGTCGCTCGAAGGAGCGCTCGCGCTGACCCGGCTTGTCGACCTCTGCGAAACCTTCCACCTGCCCCTGGTCAGCCTGACCGATCAGGGCGGGATCACCATCGGCAAGGTGGCAGAGGAGCGCGGGACAATCCGGCACGCGGCCCGCGCCATCGCGGCCGTCTACCAGGCCAGGGTTCCCCAGGCTGAGCTGATCGTGCGTCGCGTCTACGGGGTCGCGGGCGCCGGCATGATCAACAGGCATCGGGTCGGGCGCAGCTGGGCATGGCCGTCGGGCGACTGGGGTTCGCTGCCTGTCCAGGGCGGCATCGAGGCAGCGTTCCGCGCCCAGATTGAGGGCGCGGCCGATCCCCAGGCCGAGATCGAGCGGATCCGCCGGACGCTCGCGGCCGTCACGTCGCCATTCCGTACCGCAGAGCGATTCGGCGTGCAGGACATGATCGATCCGCGCGACAGCCGCCCGCTGCTCTGCGAATGGGTGCGCGATGCGTATCGAGTGCTGCCCGAGCTGATGGGACCGCCGTCCTTCGGCACCCGGCCGTGACCGGGCCCGGGGCCCGGCCGTGACCGGGCCCGGCGATGCCGCGCGGTGCTTGCTACCGTGCGGGCGTGGCTATCTCGTTCAGTGACGCAACGCTCAAGCTGCTCGACGGCAAGAACTACGCGGTCCTGGCGACCGTGAACTCCGACGGCAGTCCGCAGACCTCGGCGATGTGGGTCGGCCGCGATGGCGATGACCTGCTTTTTTCCACCGTTGAGGGAAGGGTCAAGCACCGCAACATGCTCCGCGACCCCCGAGTCAGCGTGACCGTACTCGACTCCGCAGACCCCGAGAACTACGTGGAGCTGCGCGGCCGCGTCAGCATGACGCCGGATGTGGGCCGCGCGGTCGACACCCAGCTGTCCTGGAAGTACGACGGCAAGGACCCAGACCCCGACCGGCCTGGTGCCGTGCGCGTCGTCGTGCGCATGGTGGTCGAGAGGGCCAGCGGCTACGCCGCCTAGCGGTCCCGGCTTCGCCGCCTAGCGGGCCGGCTATGCGGCCTAAGGCTGCTGGAAGTTCTTGGTCTTCCAGATCTTCTCGCGCAGATACTGCCTGACCTTGGAGACGTACTGCTGGGCCGGCTGGGTGTGCCAGCGTCCGGCGAACCAGCGCCCGATGCAGCCCCATGCGTCGCCGGCCTTATAGGTGCGGCCGTGCTCGACGGTGTTCAGCCAGGTCTCGTAGCCGTCGAAGCAGGCACGCCAGATCGCGTAGGCGGTGTCGGCGTTCATGGCCGTGGACTTGGCGATGCCTGGCCAGCTGGACTTCTCGTACGGGTACCTGTTCTGCAGGATGCCCCAGCTCTGCGGGCACAGACCTGATCGGCCGTCAACGCCTGGACCGTGCCCTGGCGGGCATCCGCTGGACTCCCAGTCGCCCTTGGTGGTCTGCCGCCACCAGCTCTCTATCGCTGCCTGGGCGAAGACCATGTTCTGGTCGACTCCCCACTTGCAGGCCGCCCAGCGCAGGATCTCAGCGGTCGTTCCTGTGAAGTTGCCGTTGATCCGCGGCGCGATCCACTTGTTCGCCTGGGACTTGTCGCCGGAGAAGAAACTCTTGCTGACGTGGTGCCCGGTCGCGCGGTTGTACCGGCGATTGACCCCCTTGTTTTCCTTGATCGGCCTGGCCCGCACCCAGCTAGAGCACTGTGCCCCAGTGGGTAGTTTCGTACCCGGAGGAACAGTGTGGAAGTAGGCCGGCGCCGCCGTCGCGTTCACCCTGGCGCCTGGCGGCATCATGGCCGATGCCGGTGCCGCGAGTGCAAGGAGCACGCCGCCCGCGGCGACGGCGGTGATGCGCTGGATCGAGCGGCGGTAAGGGCTGTGCCGAGGTGGCTGCATGGTTCGTTATATGTACTCCGTCCGTGAGGCGGCTGCAACGCGATCGGCTGAACGCGTTTCATGTCCGTTTATTCAGGTACCTCGGCCGGGCGAATCCGCACGAATCAGACGAGCGAAGGGTAGAGATGCTGGCGGCCTTGCTGCTGGCCGGGATGGTGGCAGCGCCGCTCGGCTCGGTCTTGCTGTTCATGCCGACGAGACGACGGCGCCGCGGAGCTGGAACTTGGCCCGCGATCCGCCGGATCGTGCTCGCGGTCGCGGGCACGGCTGTACTCGCTGCTGCCGTCGCCGGGGTGCTGAAGCTGCTGTCGGTTTCCGAGCACAAGCTCATCGTCGGCGCCGCGAGTGTCGTGATAGCCAGCCTGGTGTGGCTGCCGGTGACGAGGCGCTGGCGGGCCAGGGCGCACCTGTGCTGGGCGTCGAGCATCTTCCTGTTCGTGACCTACCTGGCGTTCGCGCTGGACTGGACGTTCGCTAGCCATCTCGGCGTCATCAGCACGATCGGCGCGCTGTTGCTGTGGGCTGTTCGAGGTTCTCGCCGCGATCATGGCCTGCGCCTACCTGTGGGAGATATGCGACGCGCTCGGCACCGAGCACTGGACAAGACGGATAACCCCGCAGGTGAGGTTCGACGTCCCGCCCGCCGAGTGGCCGATGATCAGCCTGCACGTCCCAGCCCACAACGAGCCGCCTGACATGGTGATCGACACGCTCAGATCGCTGCTGCGGCTCGATTACCCGCGCTACGAGATCATCCTGATCGACGACAACACCGACGACGAAGCGCTGTGGCGCCCGGTCGAGACCTGGTGCAAGCGGCACGGAGTCAAATTCGCTCATCTGGCCGACTGGCCCGGCTATAAGTCGGGCGCGCTGAACTACGCGCTGCGCGAGATGACGGACCCGGCCGCAGAGGTGATCGGCGTCGTCGACTCCGACTATCAGATCGAGCCAGGTTTCCTGCGCCGGTGCGCTCCCGCTTTCGCCGAACCGTGGGTCGGCTTCGTGCAGTCACCGCAGGACTACCGCGGCTGGCAGCACGCGCGCTACTACCGGCGCCTGTACTACTCGTACAAGTACTTCTTCGCCGTTTCCCAGCCCTCCCGCAACGAGCGCGATGGCGCGATCTTCGCCGGGACCATGGGCCTGATCCGGCGGGTGGCGCTCGAGCAGCTCGGCGGCTGGGACGAGTGGTGCATCACAGAGGACGCCGAGCTGTCACTCCGGCTGCTCCGCGCGGGATTCTCCGGCCTGCACGTGGACCAGTCCTGGGGCCACGGCATCATGCCGCTGACCTTCGAGGCGCTAAAGGGCCAGAGATACCGATGGTGCTTCGGCGGGATCCAGATCCTGCGGATGCACTGGCGGTCGCTGATTCCCGGCCGGAAGTCCAAGGAGAACCACCTCACGACGGCGCAGCGGTGGGCCTACCTGGCGGGCGGCGTGCAGTGGTACGGCGACTTCCTCGGCCTGGCCTTCCTGGTCTTCCTGCTCGCCGGGGCGGCGAACGAGGCGCTCGGCGGCGGCGCGCTGTTCCGCAAGCTCACGGTCTTCCTTGTCGCGACCGTCCCGGTGCTCGTCGTGCTCGGCCTGGTCAGGGCGGTCGCGCTGCTCCGGCGCGGCACCGGCGCGTCGTGGCGGGACGCGATCGGAGCGTTCTTCATCTGGCAATCCACATCCCTCGTGGTGGCACGTGCGTCGGTGCTCGGGCTGTTCGCGCGCAAGGCGGCATTCCTGCGCACTCCCAAGACCAGCGAGCAGGCCAGGTGGTGGGAGGCGCTGCAAGCCAACTGGGCAGAATCGCTGCTCGCGCTGCTCGGGCTCGCGGGCATCGCCGCGGCGCTGACGAGGCCGACCCAGCTCAGCGGATGGTTGCTCTCCGCGCTGCTGATCTTCCCGACGCTGGGCATGGCAGCCGCGCCGTTCAACAGCTGGGCTGCGCGCAGGGCCGCCCTGCCCGCCGCGCTTCGCGCCCGCAGGACCACCGAGTACAGCAGGGACCGGCGCTCGTTCGCCGCGGGCGCCGCGGCTGGCGGCCTTGTCACGGTCGCTGCCGTCGTTGTGGCCGCCGTCGTTCTGCTGCTGGCGCCGAGCCACCACTTCGTGCAGTCGCCGACGCTCGTCGGGCCTTCGAATGGGCAGCACAGTCATCCGGCCTCGCACCCGGCGACCTCGCACAGCGCGTCGCCGTCGGTCACGCCGACGCCCTCGCCTTCGCCTACTACCTCAACGCCTACCCCGTCGCCATCGCCAAGCACGTCAGGCATCCCGTCGCCGAGCACGGGCTCGCCTTCGGCATCGGCGGGCGCGCCGCCGGGTTAGCCGGGAGGCTGAGAACGCAGGCCGCCTAGCGCTGGAGGCCGCCTGGCCGGGAACCAGCGCGCAGGCTAGTTGTCCGCGAGGTCGGCGGCGGCATCCACGAGCGCCTGGCTGACGGCTTCTAGGGACTGCAGCACCCGCTGCTCATCGGCGGCCAGATGGCTGCGGAATGATTCGATGGCGCGGCCGAACGTCGGGAAGCAGTCCTGCGTGGCGGTGACGCCAGCATCCGTCAGCGAGATCAGCCGGGACCTGCCGTCGGCCGGATTCCGCTGCCGCTCCAAGTGCTCCAGCGCCTCCATCTTGGCGAGCACGCTCGACAGCGTCGTCACGCGCATCCCGAGAGTCGCTGCAAGCTCGGTCGGCGTTGTGGGCTGCATGAGCCGCAGCGCGCTGTAGATGGCGAAGTCGGACGGGCTCAGCGGCGCATCGGCCATCGCCCTCGCGAGCAGCGCGGACAGCTGCTGGCTGAGCGCGAACAGCACGAGAAACGGACCGCGCTGCTCGATCCTGGCCACGAAGGCCTCCTCCCTCTGCCTCCCGTGAACTACTACGAATTCGTAATATCAATACTACGAGTTCGTAATATCTTCGCGATCGGCGGCTGTCTACGATTCGCTGGTGCTTGCTTCGGTTCCGCGCACAGCGATTCTCCTCAGCGCAACTGCCCTCGCGCTAGCTGGCTGCGCTTCAGATGTCAGCTCGGCTCCTGGCGGCAGTGGACGGGCCTCCGGCAGCTTTCGGTCTGGCCAGCCGACACGGCCTGCTGGCGTCACGCACTCGGCCAATCCGCTGGCTTACCTGCACGCGATCCGCACCGGCAGCAGGCCGTGTGCGGTACTCGGCGCCGCGGGCGCCATCTGGGTGGCCGACCTCGTAGACACCAGGGTGAGCAGGCTCGACCCTGCGACCGGCAAGATCACGGCCAGGATCAAGACCGGTCTCCAGCCGTGTGGCATGGCGTACGGGGCGGGCTCGATCTGGGTAGAGAACTATGGCGCCAACAGCGTCACCAGGATCGACGTGGATACGCTGCGAACCCGAAGCTATCCGGTGGGCGTCAGCCCGTACGACGTCACGTTCGCGGGGGGTGCCGCCTGGGTCACCGACTACGGCTCCAACACGGTGACCAGGATCGACGCGGCCACGGGCAAGACAAGGCCGATTCCTGTCGGCCTCAGCCCTGAGGGAATCGCGAGAGCTGCGGGCGCCGTCTGGGTTGCCAACTACGGCGACGGCACGGTGTCGCGCATCGATCTCAGCAGCCAGCGTGTCCGAACGCTCAAACTCGGAGGGTCGCCCGCGTGGACGGCCTACGCGGGCAGCACCGTCTGGGTCGGCGACCAGTCAGCCGGTCAGCTGGTGCGGATCGACGCCCGCACCGGCACTGTCGTCGCTAGAGTCAAGGTCGGCGGCACGCCGAACGACGGTGATGTGCTCGGCAAGTACGTCTGGTTCCCCGACAAGAGCGGCAGCCTGTACCGGATCAGCAGGACTGGTAACCAGGTCAGCGGGCCCTATCCGCTGCAAGCCGCCAACCCGTTCACGCTTGCGGCCTATGACGGCCGGCTCTGGATCGCTAACTTCGGCGGCACCGACGTCCTCGAGGTGAACCCGGCCAGGCTGCCCGGCTAGCCGGGCGCCACCGATGACCAGTCGGCGAACCCGGTCGGGTCGTGCCGGCCTATGCTCGCGTGCTCGAACATGCCCCAGCCCTCCTCGCCGTCCATGCTCGCCCTGGCCAGATGGTCGGTCACGCCCCACGGGATCCTCCCGGCGACCGCAGGGTCAGTGAGGTCGTAGCTGCCGGTGCCGCTCCAGTCCCGCCCCATCCACCTGCCGTGCGTCCAGTCGGGATCGCCGTTGTACCCGGCACCGACGTGCAATGGAAGGGAAGTCAGGATCTCAACTTCAACGCACACCTGCTTGCCCTTGTCGTCCGTCAGGTGGATCCGCGCGGCTGTCGGCTGCCTGGATCCCGGAGCGTAGCTGATCTCGGCGCGCGGCCAGCCCAGCTGCTCGACCCGGCCATCGGGCCAGACCCGCTTGGCATTGCTGAGGGTCCGGTAGCCGTCCGGGTTCTCCTGCAGGATCACGATCAGCGCGCACGTCTCGAATCGAAGCGGCAGGTACACCCACCAGAACCCGGTCAGGGACTCGGCCGCTCTGCCTGGCGGCTCGCCCTCGCCGACCGGCCTGATGCCCCATGAGCGGTCCCTGGCGCCCTCCCAGCGCTCGTCGCTGACCGCGAATTCCCTGTCGCCGACCCGGAGGCTGCCGCTCCAGCTGCCGAGCTGGCAGAACCTGGACGAGTCGATGATCGCCCGGTCGCCAGACAACATCAGATGCGGCTCCTCCTGCACGGCGGGGAAGGAACCCGTCCACTGCAGGTCGAAGTCCAGGCTCGAGTCCGGCGAGGCGCAGGTCAGGTGCAGCCTGCGGAGCGGTTCGAGGACGTCGATCCGGTAGCCGCCGACGTGCTGGTCCAGGCTCCGCTCGGCAAGGGCATCGGAGAACCGGACGCTCCATACCCTGTCGCCGATCCTGGCGGCGGCGTAGGCGTCGATGACGCCAAGGTTCGGGTACACGCCGAGGCCACTTACCAGGAACACCTCGCCGGTGCGGTCGTGAACGTTGAAGTAGCAGCGGTCGTAGAAATTGCGGTCGCTGCTCACCACCCGGCTCATGGGAAGAGGAGCCTGGTGGATCGGGTACTCATCCAGCGGTGCTGGCGCACTGGTTAGCGACACGGCTTGTCAGTCCCATCGGTAGGTGCCGGCGAGCAGCTTGTCCAGGCTGGCGCGGTGCATCACGTAGTCGTCGATGTCGTCGGGAACCTCGTCCTCACCGAAGTGGATCATCCGGCGCTTGATCCTCGCCATGATGATCGCGTGCCGCAGCGCGGCGTAGAGGAGGTAGAAGTCCATGTCCCGCAACTCATGGCCGCTGAACTCGGTGTAGAGGCGCTCAACCTGCGACCGGCGCAGGAAGTCTGGTAGTCCAGGAACCTCGAAGAACTCGGCGATGTCCTGGAAGAAGCGGTGCAGGAAGATGAACCAGGCGACGTCGATCTCAGGCGGGCCGAGTCCGGCCATCTCCCAGTCGAGTACGGCGACGGGGGTGAAGCCGTCGTAGATGATGTTGCCGATCCGCGAATCGCCCCACGACAGCACGTCGGGGCCGGTATCGGCAGGCCAATGCCGTTCCAGCCAGTCCAGGCTCCGTTCGATGATCGGGACCGTGATGCCGTCGTCGGCGAGCGCCCAGCGGTAGTACGCGTACTGCTGGTCGACATGCCACCGCAGCGCGGAGGTCCCGGCTGGCGGCTGCAACCAGCCGAAGGCCTTGGCCGGCTCGGGGATGGCGTGCAGGTCGGCGACGATCTTGATGCTGGCGCGTTCGAGTTGTGCCCGCTCTTGCGGCGTGGCCTCGAGCAACCAGCCGCCGAAGACGTACGGCGGGTTATCCAGCGGAACCCTGCCGTCGACCTGGTCCATCACGAAGAACGCGGTTCCCAGCGGATCCCCGTCTGGCTGATTCCACCGCAGTCTGGGCAGCGGCACGCTGCAGCGCTTGCTCACCTCGCCGATGAGGCGGAACTGGCCAGGCAGATCGTAGCGGGGGAATACGGGGACGGCGCTTCGCTCAGGCGCCATCCTTGCGACGTATGCGCCCCGCCGGGGTGTTCCTTCACTGGACCAGTCGGCCTCGAAGAGCATCGAAGTGCTGGACAGGCCGCCGCTCGGCGGCATCCGCACCCCGCTGATGACGGGCGGCTCGCCGAGCTTGTCCCCAAGCCAGCCTTGCAATGCGGCGGCCACGGCAACCAGGTCGCGCGTGCTGACCGTCATCTGGATTCGCTCGCCTCGCACGGCGGGGGGTTCTGGGGGGTCGTCCCCCCTGGCCGGCACGGCGGGGGGTTCTGGGGGGTCGTCCCCCCTGGCCAGCACCGCCGGGGGCTCAGGGGCCACAGCAGGGTCGGTCACGACGCCTCCAGCCGCCAGCAGCCGGGCCGGCCGGAGGAGTGGCCGGGCACCGATACTGAAACGTGTTTCTAGCGGACGTTAACCACTCGGGGCTTGCCGGTCAACGGATAAGCGCCCAGTTGTCCTTGTATGGATGGTCCACCCATAACCTGAATTCGCAATGAATGGTCCAACCGTGCACGGCCGCGGCGGGAACCAGGCGAGAACCCAGGCGAGGACCAGGCGAACCCGGGCGAGGACCAGGCGGGAACCAGGCCGGAACCAGCCGGGTACGTGGCGGGCGCGCCGCTGGCCGCGGCCCTGGGTCCGCTAGGTTGCGGACATGTACCTCACCCCGACCGAGGAAGACCGACTGACGATCTTCACCGCCGCCCAGCTAGCACGTCGGTCGCTGGCCGATGGCGCCAGGCTGAACGCGCCCGAGGCAACCGCGCTGATCTGCGACGAGATGCACCGGGCCGCGCGATGCGGCGAATCGGCCGACGGCGTGCTTGCCGCCGGGCGGGCCGCGATCCGGCGCGAGGATCTGATGGACGGCATCGAGGCTCTGCTGTCCGAGATCCGGCTTGAGGTCTTGCTGGGCGACGGGATGCGGCTGGTCGTGCTGCGCGAGCCGTGGGGGCGGCCATGACCGGCCAGCCAGCTGCGGCCTTGACCGGCCAGCCAGCCGCCGCGCCCGGTGAGGTCCGCAGTCCGGAACGGGAGATCGAGCTGGCTGCTGGTCTGGCGAGGCGCGTGATCACCGTGATCAGCCGCTCGGATCGCCCCATCAGGGTCTCCTCGCACTACCCGTTCTGGCGGGTCAACCCGCGGCTCGAGTTCGACAGGGAGGCCGCGTCCGGCTACCGGCTCGATATTCCGGCTGGCACCTCGGTTCGCTGGGCTGCGGGCGAGAGCCGCGAGGTGGGATTGGTGAAGCTCGGTGGTACGGCCGGTGGTGCGCCGTGACCAGAATGCGGCAGGAGGCCTATAGCCGCCAGTTCGGTCCGACCACCGGTGACCGGGTCCGGCTTGGCGACACCGACCTGTGGCTGCGGGTCGAGGACGATCATGTCGGGTATGGCGACGAGCCCGTCTGGGGATATGCGCGCAACATCCGCTCGCGGATGACCCAACAGGACAGAGCGACCGCCGACAGCGAACTCGATGTCCTGATCGCCGGCGTGCTGCTCGTCGATCCGCTGCTTGGCGTGGTGAAGACCAGCATCGGCATCAAGGACGGCAGGATCGCCGGGATCGGCCGGGCCGGGAACCCTGACGTCACCAGCGGTGTGGACCTGACCATCGGCCCGAACACGCTGCCGCTGATGGGCTACGGCCTCATCGCTACCGCAGGCGGCGTCGACTCGCATGTGCACCTGATCACCCCGCGGCTGGTCCCTGTGGCGCTCGCTGGCGGAGTGACGACGCTGATCACCGCGGGATTCGAAGAACCGCCGGCCGCCATGGCCGCGACGTTGCGGGCTTTCGAGCACCTTCCTGTCAACCTCGGCCTGCAGGCGAGCGCCAGGACCGAGGTCAGGGATGCCGTGCAGCGTGTCATCGAGGCGGGCGCGATCGGCCTCAAGATCCACGAGGACTGGGGTGCATACCCCGAGATCGTCGACGCGGTGCTCGGTATCGCCGACGCTTACGACGTGGCCGTCGCGTTGCATACCGACGGGCTGAACGAGTCCTGCGAGCTTGAGGACACAGTGGCCGCGATCGGCGGCAGGGCTGTTCACGCCTACCACGTTGAGGGCGCCGGGGGAGGTCACATCCCTGACCTGCTGGGTCTGGTTCGCGAGCCGAGCGTCATTTGCTCATCAACCACGCCGACCATCCCGTACGGGACGGGCACCGCGGCCGAGCATCCCGAGATGATCCTGGCCGTTCACGGTGGCTCAGGCGACGATCCCGACGACCTCGCGCTGGCCGCCGAACGGGTCAGGCCGGCCACGCTGGCCGCCGAGGGCCCGCTGCACGAGCTAGGGGCGATCAGCATTATCAACAGCGACTCGCAGGGAATGGGCAGGATCGGCGAGACGATCAGGCGGACCTGGCAGCTCGCGGACGCCATGAAGGCGTGGCGGGGCGGGGCTGGCACTGCTGGCGGGCCTGGCTCGTCCGTGCCGGACGGGCCGGACGGGTCGGGCGGGTCCGGCGCTGAGATATGGCCTCCGGCGCCAGCAGTGCGGCGGGCCGGGCCGCGGCCGCGAGCGTCGCTCGCCGATGACGGTCTCGGACCCGATGACAATGAGCGGGTCCTGCGCTACCTGGCCAAGTACACCATCGACCCGGCTATCACCCACGGCATCGCCGACCAGGTGGGGACGCTCGCGCCAGGGCGGCTGGCCGACATCGTGCTATGGCGGCCCGGCTACTTCGGCGTCAGGCCGGAGCTGATACTGAAGGCAGGTCATTTCGCCTGGGGTCCGCTCGGGGAGGGAAACGCGACCGTGGAGGGTGCGGAGCCGCGCCGGTATGGCGCTCACTGGGGCGGGTACGGGCGCGCGCCGGCCGGCTTGTCGGTCACCTTCGTCTCGCAGGCCGCTATGGATGCTGGCATCGGCGGGCGGATCGGCGGCGAACGCCGGCTGGCCGCCGTCTCTGGGACCCGCTCGGTGCGGCGAGAGAGCCTGGTAGCGGGGCGAGCATGTCCTCAGATCAGCATCGATCCGGCCGACGGTGCCGTGTCGCTGGACGGCCAGCGGCTGGCCGCCGATCCGGTTAGCGAGGTGCCGCTGTCGCGCAGGTACCTGCTCGCATGAGCAGCCAGGACGCTACACAGGCGCGGACGCCGCGGGCCGACGGATTCCGGATGCCTGCTGAATGGGAGCCACATCAGTGCTGCTTCATGGCCTGGCCAACCAGGAACAGCCTCTGGGGCGAGCTCTTCGAGCAGGCCAAGAGGGACTACGCGGACGTCGCGCGGGCGATCGCCAGCTTCGAGCCGGTCGTCATGATCTGCCAGCCTGGCGACACGGAGGACGTCAGCCGGCACTGCGGATCAGCCGTGCAGGTCACCGAGATCGCGATCGACGACTCATGGACGAGGGACAGCGGCCCGGTGTTCGTCGTGAACGATCGCGGCGACGTCGCCGCGGTGAACTTCGGCTTCAACTCCTGGGGCGGCAAATATCTGCCCTATGACCACGACGCGGCGCTCGGGATCGCGCTGGCCGACGTGCTTGGCACGAGGTGCTATCAGGCGCCATTCGTCCTCGAGGGCGGCTCGTTCTACGTCGACGGCGAGGGCACGTTGTTCACCACGCAAGGGCCGGTGCTCGACCCGGCGCGCAACCCGGCGGCCTCACGTGAGCTGTTCGAGCAGGTGGTCGGCGAGTACCTCGGGATCGAAGTGGTGCTGTGGCTGACCGCTTACCCGGATCGTGATACCGATGGTCACATTGACGGCATCGCCCAGCTGGTGCGACCAGGAGAGATCCTGCTACTGGTGCCCGACGAGCCTGGCCACCCGAATTTCCCTTACGGGCGGCAGAACCTGGACATGCTGACCGGTATCGCCGACGCCAGGGGCCGGAGCCCGCGGATCATCCGGTTCGGCGTCACCGCGTCGGCTCAAGCGGGCGGCGAGACCGTGGATGTCCCGTACCTGAATTGCTACCTGGCCAACGGCGGGGTCGTCGTCCCGCTCGCCGGAACTCGCGAGGACGACCTGGCGCTGTCGCGGCTGCAGGAAGTCTTCGCCGGGCGCCAGGTGATTGGCGTCCCTGGCGCCACGTTGTCCTACGGCGGCGGCGGCCCGCACTGCATCACGCAGCAGATGCCGCTGGGCCGGGCCGTGCCCGCCTGAGGTCGTCAGCTAAGCGAGAAAGGCAAGCGGCCGTGCCGGGTGCCAAGCACCCGCACGGCCCGCTTGCCGCTAGGCCCGTTTAGTAGCCGCCCGGACCCGTCTGCTGCTTCTTATCGTGCGACGGGCCGCACGCGGCTGCGCTGACGGCTGTGCCGGTTATGGCGATGGCCACGAGCAGCGCCCGAAGTATCTTGCGCAGCTTCGAAGCTGACTTCGACCGGACTGATGCGTGCTCCACTGCATTCCTTTCAACCAACGCGGGCTTGCAGGCCCTGCGCTTGTGCTACTCCGTACGCGGTGTGCCGTTGTGCACCGCTAGGCACCTGCCTCGAACGGCTTGGATGTGCTGAGTACCTTGCCGGTCGAGTCCAGCGCCTGAACCTTGTAGACCTTGTAATCCTGGCTAACCGCGATGGCCGTTTCGAAACCCGACTTGGCTACGGTCGTCACTGTCTTGAGCTGGTCCTGGCTCGGACCAGCGAGGACTCGCCAGGACGCGACCTGGGTGGCGCCGTTCCAGCTAGCGAACACCGTCGTCTTGCCGTGCACATGCCGCACCGCGCCATCCGGCGGAGTCAGCGGCGAACCGATGAATGCCGTCGTCGGGATCTTGAGCGCGCGGTATGTCAGGTCAGGTCCCGGGAAGAGAGCGTCCATAACCATATCGCCGGATTTGGTGTACTCGGCAAAGAAGGGCAGGTTCCCGTAGCCGACGAAGACGTTGCCGTTCGGCAGCAGCTGCGTCGAGCCCATGTACGACGCGTCCGTGCCCTGACGGCCGTCCTCGTCGTGGTGCCGGTACTGGCTGACCAGTATCGCCATGTGCTTATCCACGTCGATCCTCAGCACCTCGCCCCTGGACGGGCCGGTCGGCGCCAGGTAGGTGCCGCCGCTCTCAAGGAAGCAGCAGTGGTCGTCGAACATGCTGATGTCGCCATCCGGCAGCAGCGTCACATCATGCTGGTACTTGAACTCGGCGTTGGGACCGAACCTGAAGTCCGAGTGGTTGCCACCGAGGGTCCAGTCGATCTTCCCGCTCGCGGTGTTGATCTTGTACACGCCCCAGGTGTCCCGCATCGAGACCAGCGCGGTGTTCTTGCCGATCAGGTCGATCGAGTTGATGTGGTAGGCATCCCAGGGGAACCCGTTGCCAGGGGGAAGCGAGTGGGTGTCGGTTAGGCCGATGTGCTTGAACGCGTCCCAGCTCCACAGCAGTTTGCCTGTCTTGAGGTCGTACTCCTGCAGCGCCGAGTCGACCAGCGTGCCGTTGTATACCCCGCCCCATTTCGACAGGTTCATCGCCACGTTCTTGTTGGCCGTCACCCACGCGTGGTCGCCGTCGATGACCATCGTGTGCAGCGTCAGCACCCAGCCGCCAGTGCCGTGCAGCGTGGCGACGGTCTTGTAGTGCTGGTTAACCACGATGTACTGGCCGCTCGAGGTCTGGCCGGTGTTGGTGACCACGCCCTGCCACCAGGTCAGGACCGGCTGGCCTTGGTAGGTCTGCTCGTCCAGGTTGGCGGCCACGACATTCTGCGGCACGGGCTTGAACCACACCGGCTGCAGGTTGTTGTCGAGGATGAGCGGGCCGCTCTGGCCGCGCATCGGCGGCTTGCTCAGGTCGTAGAACGCCCCGGTGAGGATCAGGCCAGGAGCCGGGGTGCCGCTGACGGCACCAGAGGCTTTCCTGATGATCGGCGGGTGCAGGCTAGGCGCCGACACGAACTGGTACGCGTCGTCGAGCTTGTAGGCGCCGATCGGCGGACCAGGGCGAGCGCCGACGGTGAAGTCGAGTATGGCGAAGACGCCAAGCACGCCGACGACGATGGCCGCGAAGCGCAACGGTGAGCGCCGCTGGGGAGCGGCAGGTGCGTGTGCGGCGGGCTGGCCGCCGGCAGGCGGGGCACCCTGTGGCTGAGCCGCTGGCGTCGCCTCGGGCTCGCCGGCAGGGCTTGCTGCCTGCGTTGCCTGCTCGCCAGCAGGAGGACCGGCGGGCCCCCAGGCAGTGGTGAAGCTGGGCGCATGCGAAGGCCGCATCAGCGTGAAGGCAAGGAAGGCGGCCACGAAAGAAAGCCCGGCCGCGACCAAGTAGGCCAGCCTGAAACCGGCCGTCAAGGCATCGGGAACGGGCCTGTTCTGGCTGATCTGATGCGTCGTGTAGGACGTCGCGAACGAGATCAGCAGCGCGATGCCCAGCCCGCCGCCTGCCTGCCTTGAGGTGTTCACCAAGCCGGATGCAAGACCCGCCTGAGCAGGCTGCACGGACTGGGTCGCCGCGATCGTCGACGCGACGACAGAAAGGCCGATGCCGGCCGCCACCAGGAGTCCTGGCAGCACGACGTAGCCGAGCGAGCTGCCGGTGGGGCCGATCCTGGCCAGAAGCAGCATGCCGCTGGCAAGCAGGACCAGGCCAGAGGTGAGCACGGTGCGCATGCCGAAGAGGCCGACGAGCTTGCCCGCCTGTCTGGCAGTCACCATGATCACTACTGCCATCGGGAAGAACGCCAGGCCTGCGTTGAGCGGCGACAGCCCGAGAACCTCCTGGAGGTACAGGGAGCTGACGAACCACATCGGGAACAGCGCCGCGCTGAAGATGAACACGATCGTGTTCGCGTCCGCCAGCGGCTTGGTGATCGCCTTGAAGGGCACGAGCGGAGCACTCGCCCATCGCGTCTCGATCAGTGTGAACAACACGAACAGGGCGATAGAGATGATCAGCGGCACGTAGAAGTCCGGCGAACCCCAGCCGTGGGTACCTGCCTCGACGATGCCGTACACCAGAATCATCTGGCCGAGGGTCAGGGTGATGGCACCGGGCAGGTCGAAGCTGCGGGCGCCGCCATCCCTTCTTCTTGGTCTCGGCGATCACAGCCCAGGCGACGCCGGCCGCGGCGACTCCGATCGGCGGGTTAATCAGCAGAACCCAGCGCCAGCCGAATTCCTGCGTGATGATCCCGCCGAAGAGCGCCCCGGCCGCGCCGCCCGCGCCGTTCATCGCGCCCCACAGGGCGATGGCGCGGTGCCGCGCCGCGCCCTGCGGGAACGACATCGCGATCGCAGCCAGCGAGGAAGCCGCCATCAGAGCGCCGCTGAGCCCCTGCAGGGACCGGGCGATGATGAGCATTGCCTGGCTGGTTGCCGCGCCGCCGGCCAGCGAGGAGAAGGCGAACAGGACAAGGGCCGCGGCCAGCATGCGCCGCGGCCCGAACCTGTCGCTCGCCCGTCCGCCCAGCATCAAGAAGCCGGCGAAGAAGATCGCGTAAGCGTCGACCACCCACTGCAGGTTCACCGGGGTGAAGCCAAGGTCGGACTGGATCGAGGGCAGGGCGACGTTGACGATGGACAGGTCAAGGATCACCATGAACTGCGATACACAGCAGACGGTAAGCAGCAGTCCCAGGCGGGTGCCCGGCTCGCTCCTTGTCGCTTGCTGCTTGTCCTCGGTCCTGTTCCGCAGGGTGCCGACGCGGAAGTTCATTTCGCTGCGGCCTCCGGCTGCTGCTTGGCGTGCCATGCGTTCAGCACGGCTAGCGAGCCGTCGACGATCCGGCCCGCGAACATGGCCGAGTCGTTGACGTGCGGGATCGGAGCCTGCGGAACCGGAACCTCAAGGAACTCGCAGAGCGGCTCCCAGCCGTCCGCAGGCTTCCACTCGAGCAGGCGTTCGGCCGGGACCGTGTCCCTGACCTCCTGGTTGTGCCGCTCCATGGCAGCGCCGAGAACCGCCGGGTCGAACAGGCCGGTCATCTCGCCGATCAGGCCGCTCTTCTGCCACATGGCCTTCATCAGCTCGATGTAGTCGTGCCAGCCCGGGTCGATGTTCGCGCGCGCGTCCGACAGGTGACGCATGAGGACGTCGTCGTAGAAGACGCCCCAGATCGTGTTCTTCATGCTGTTCGCCCAGCTTTCGCCGCTGCGCACGCTCAGCAGGACCTTGGCATCCGGGTAGTGCTCGACCAGGTCGCGCCAGAAGAACGAGCCGGGCCAGTCGACCGACGCCTGGTGGCCGGCGAAGATCTTGTCCCAGTCAGGGTTGCCGTCGAACGCGGCTGCCCACTGCGGTGCGAGGCTGAGGTCCTGACAGGACGTTGACCATGTGATAGCACGGGCCGAACCCGAGCATCTCGAGCGAGATTTTCTGAGTGAGAGTAGCGGTACGCGGCAAACCTGCACCGATTACCTTCATCTGGGCCTCCATTTTCTGTGCCCCGCCACGAGGCGGCGTTTTCTTGGCGAAGAAATCTCAGAGCCGACAGTATTAAAAGCTCACCGCCACGCCGCCGCCTGGTGCGACTGCCGGAGTGTCTGGCTCACAGGGAAGATCATCACGTCGACCAGGATGCGTCCGTGCCTTCCATGACCTTCCGGTTCCCTGCGGCGGTAAATTACCACAAACCGGCGCGCGCACGGTGGCCTTCTCGGGTTCAGGCGTCCAAGTTTCGGCGATCATGGAGCGCGGTGCGGCTTGCGCGACAATCCTGCCTGCCTGGGCCTCGATGCCAGGCCATGGCGTAGCGGATACGGTGCTTTCCGGGCGGGCCGGCGGTACAGGCGCGGCCGGCCGCGATCGTCGCCGGGACGCACCGGGCGGCCGTATCAGCACTCTGTGGAGACGCGCCGCGCCGAGGCGATCGGTTGACATGCGCGCCGGGGGCCTGCGGCGCGCGCGGACAGCCTTGCGCAGCAAGGCACGGGCCGCGCGGGCTGAACCCCGCGGGTCGGCCGCGGCGCTGGCGAGCCGAATTCTTGCGGCTTCGACGATCAATTTTGTTTCACCGCTACAGCGATACGGACTTAAGCGATGGCAGCACGTGGCGAATAATTCAACATCGTGATCGCAGCCGTGCTCGTTTGTTTCTTGACTAATTGCGGCAGAGAAGCAAGCAGCCGTGCGGCGTTGCCTACCCACTCTGCGGGCGTTGATGCATGCCGAGCCCGGGATTGCCATAGCCGGGTGCAGGCCATGCACGCGGTTGACGGTGCGCTGGCGGCGCTGACGCTGTCAAGCTATTTTACCGACAGAATTAGTTGCCAATATCGACACGACGACGTGCTCGGGGCTAGGCACTGCCAGACTTGAGGCATGGCCGCCCAGGAACCCATCAAGGCAGCACGCCAGGCTGCACCGGCAATCCCGAGCGCGGGCCAGGGCCGAGACAGGCGACGGTCTGGCCGATGCTGCCGAGATCGCGCGGGTGACCGCGTTCTGGCGAGCTCTGGGCCTGCCGGGCCTGATCGACGTGCACACGCACTTCATGCCGGGCAATGTGATGGCGAAGGTCTGGGACTTCTTCGACCGCGGCCGTACGCGAGTCCGGGCACGCGTGGCCGATCGCATACCGGCGGCCCGAGGAGGAGCGGCTCGCCCTGCTGCGGCAGTTCGGCGTGCGCCGGTTCAGTGCACTGCTGTACCCGCACAAGCCGGACATGGCGGCCTGGCTCAACACATGGGCCGCCGAGTTTGCCGCCCGCACGCCCGACGTCGCTGCACACCGCCACCTTCTTTCCTGAACCGGCGGCGACCGGTTACGTCGCGACCGCGATCGAGGCTGGCGCGCGGTTGTTCAAGGCGCACGTCCAGGTAGGCGGCTACGACCCCCGCGACGAGCTGCTTGACCCGGTCTGGGGCACGCTGGCCGAGACCGGTGTGCCTGCGGTCGTGCACTGCGGCTCGGGCCCGACGCCGGGCGCTTTCACCGGCCCAGGTCCGATCTCGGCCGTCCTGGCCAGGCACCCGGGCCTTGTGCTGATCATCGCGCACCTCGGTGCACCGGAATACCAGGAGTTCCTCGACCTCGCTGACCGCTATCCGGGCGTTTACCTCGACACGACGATGGCGTGCACCGACTTCATGAACCGGATTGCCCCTTTCCCGCCGACGCTGGTGCCCAGGCTCGGCGCGACGGCGGACCGGATCGTCCTCGGCACCGACTTCCCCAACATCCCGTATCCGTACGTGACACAACTGGACGCGCTCGCCCGGCTCGACCTGGGCGATGAGTGGCTGCGCGGGGTCTGCTACCTCAATCCGGCGCGCCTGCTCGGGCTGTGATCAGGTCAGCGCAGGCCGGCAGGCGGCCGGGGCAAACGGCATAGCTCAGCTAAAGGCTGCTGCGACAGGCGCCAGCCGGAGGACGTCTTCTGGCCCGCGTCAGGTCGGGCAGCGACACGAAGACCATGCCCACCCCGCGCTGGGCGAGCAGCCTGTATCTGCCGACGAGATCGGCTGCGGTGCCCGCGTGGTGCTGGCGGGCGTATACGGCGGCTGATGTGCGGCCCCTGAGCCGTTCGACCAGGTCGGCGGCGTGCTCACGGTCCCTCCCGAGCACCGGGACGTCCAGCGTGGTGACCAGCAGCTCGGCAGGATCTCGGCCGGCCGCGCTCGCAGTGCTTGCGCAGTACGGCCAGCTTGTGGTCAAGCACGTTCAGGGCGGCCGGAAGGTTACAGCCGTCGGCCAGCCTGGCGGCGATCTCCAGCGTCCGCCGCTCGCCGCGAGCCGCCGACGATGATCGGGATGGCCGAGATGGGACGCGGGTAGCACGTCGTCTCGGGCAGCGACACCCGGTCACCCGCGTATGCGCGTGTGCCCTGCCGCCAGAGCGCCCTGACCGTCTCGATCGCGGTCTCGAGCTGGTCGAACCGCTCATTGGCAGGCGGGAACGGCAGGCCGAAGGCGGCGTGCTCGCGCTCCCACCAGCCCGCGCCGAGCCCGCAGAAGGCCAGGCCGCCGCTGAGCACGTCCAGAGTGGCCATCGCCTTCGCCAGCACGCCTGGCGCGCGGAACGTCACGGGACTGACCAGCGTGCCAAGCCGCAGGCCGGGCGTCACGCCGGCCAGCATGCCAAGTGTCACCCACGGCTCGGGAATCGGCTCCCAGGCGCGACCGACCTGCGGGATCTGGATCAGGTGGTCCATCAGGGCGATGCCGCTGAGCCCCGCATCCGCTGCGGCGGCCGCGACGGCCGCAAGCCAGGCCGCTGGATCATCGCCCCACGGGAAGCGGGAGATCTGCAGCACGAGACTCAGTTCGGCAGGCTCGCTGCGCTGCTGCGCGGCCGCCGCCCTGGCTGCCTGCCGAGTGCGAGGGCTCGATCGCCGCCTGGCCTGCTTCGCTGACGACCGCCCAGCCTTCCGCGGCAATCTCCGCGGCGGCGTCGGCCATGCGACGAAGCTGGCTGTCGAGCACCGCCGCGGGCACTGGCCTGGCCCGCTCCCGGTTCCTGCGGCGGCACTCGGCCGCGTCGGTGCCGAACAGCACGGCCACGGCCGGCAAGGCGGCCTGGCGAGCCAGCGCGAGGTGCGCGCGGCGGCGCTCGGCATCCAGACCCAGGGTGTCGACGACGGTGTTGAGGCCGCGCCGCAACCGGGCCGCGACGATCTGGTCGAGCAGCGCAAAGGCGTCGGCCGAGGCGTCGAGATCGTTCTCGCCGCTGCCGACGACGCCGCGCAGCTGATCGGAGCTGACGATCTCCGACGGCCGGTAGCCGCCCGCGGCCCAGGTCGACTTGCCAGACCCTGACGCCCCGACCAGCACGACGAGCGCAGGGTCGGGCACCGTGACGGCCGGCATCGTCACAGCGTAATGCCGGTTATGCCGCTAGCGACGCAGCCTCCAGCCGGTGCCGACGCCGGCCAGGTGCAGGGCCAGGCAGGCGAGGCCGATCAGCATCAGGCTGAATGGCGAGAACACCGCGCTGACGCTGGTTCCCGCCGCATTGAGGATGAACGCGATCACGAAGAGAACAGCCGCAATGATGCCGAGCATGGTGTGAAGGCCCTTCCGCACGTGGTATCGGCATCTGACGCGTGATGCCTGGGTGAGCGGTGTCCCTACTGCCCGCTATTACCGCCTTTACTCGCGGCATCAGGCTGATCCCAGATCCGCCGCAGGTGAGGGTGGCATCGCGCGGGCTGCGGATGCATGAAGTCCATTGGCCGGGGTAGTCCTGGCTGGCCAATCCCCATCGAAAGGCAGCCAGCGACCATGGGATCGACGTCGTACCAGACAAGCGCGAGCGTCGATGAACGCCAGACGCGCCTCAGACAGCCCCGCGGCGCGGGCGCTGGCCAGGATCGGCCTGGTCGCGCGCGGCGTCATCTACATTCTCATCGGCTGGCTCGCGATCGAGGTGGCGATCGGCCACAGTTCGCAGCGGCCGAGCCAGGAGGGAGCGCTGCATCTGCTCGCTGGCAAGTCCTACGGGCTGGTCACGCTCTGGCTGCTCGGCATCGGCTTCGCCGGGTACTCGCTGTGGCGGCTCAGCGAGGCGGCCTTCGGCGTCACCGGCGAGAAGCCCGGCGCGGGGCCGCGGCTGAAGTCCCTCGTCAGGGCGATCGTCTACGCCTTCTTGTCGGCGCTGACCTTCCAGGTCATCGCGGGCTCTGCGAGCAATGAGAGCCGCAAGCAGCAGGACCTGACCGCGACGGTGATGCATCACACCGGCGGCCAGTGGCTGGTCGGCATCGTCGGCCTGGCCATCGTGATCGTCGGCCTGATGCTGGTGGCCGAGGGCATCCGCCGCAAGTTCATGAAGTACCTGCGGACAGGTGAGATGAGCCCGCGGACCCGCAAGGTCGTCGAGAAGCTCGGGCATGATCGGCACCACCGCGAGGGGCGTGGTGTTCGCGATCGTCGGCGCGCTGATCGTCGACGCCGCCGTCACGTTCGACCCCAAGAAGTCGGGCGGCCTCGACAAGGCCTGCTGACGCTGCGTCATCAGGTCTTCGGCGAGTTCCTGCTGATCATCGTCGCGCTCGGCGTGATCATCTTCGGCGTCTACGGGCTGTGCGAGGCCCGCTGGCGCCGGGTCTGAGCGCCGCGTCTGCCGGGCCAACCCCGGGCCAACGCAGTGTCGCCACGGGCAGGCGGTGCGCGGCCTGCCCGCGCGGGCAGAATCGGACCGTGGAGTCGCTGGCTGAGCTGCGGGCAGCGGCGCGAGCGCGAGTGCCGGCTGACGCCCGACCTGGCGCTCGGATCGCTCGATGAGGCTGAGGCGTTTCTTGCCGACCGCTGGCTGCTCACGAGGACACCGGATTGCGCGCTGCCCAGCCTCTACGAGGCCTGTCATGAGGACCCGTACCGGCCGGGCAGTCCTGGCTTCGCGAGCTGGCCAGCCACCAAGTGGCCGTGGTTCGGCGAGCTGGCCGAGCGCGGCTACCTCGTCACTGCCGTGCACCGAGGTAAGAACCTGCTCGTTTCCGCGGATGGCGCCAGGCTGCTCGATCCCATCTGCCGGGCAGAGATCGCAGGATGCGGGCCGCCGACCCTGGCTGGCGCAGGCTCCTTGACCATCTGGCGGCCACGGGTCCATCCCTGGTCGATGATCTGATCGCTGAGCTGCGCATGAAGCGGCAGGAGCTGAACGCGCTGCGCTCGCCCCTCGAGCGGTGCGGCGCGATCGTGTCCCGCTCGGTCGACGTGACGTCCGCGCAGGGGCACCCGCAGGGCAGGGAACTGGTCCGCTGGGACCACGTCTATCAGGCACATCGCGGCGCGAGGGCAGCGACCCGGTGCGGGCGCTCGCCGATCTGGTCGTCGCGGGCGTCAGGGCCGCGGTGATCGCGCCGGAGCGTGAGCTGCGGCGCTGGTTCTCTTGGACCTGGTACTGGACCGACACGCTGCTCGACGACCTTGTCGCGCAGGGGAGGCTGCGGGCGCGGCGAGCGGGCAGCTCGCGGCGTGGAGCCGAGCCGGCCTTAGCGAAGGGACGAGACGAGGACGTCGGCGAGGTCGTCGCCGTACCGGCCGCCTGGATCTTTAGACGGGTTGTAACAGCCAACCGAGAAGCCGATCATGCCGTCGTCCGCGCCGAAGCGGCTGAGCAGTTCGGTGAGCTGCGACCAGGTCCAGGCCGTCCGGCATCAGGTAGTCGGTGGCAGGAAACACCTCCTGCGAGAGCACGTCGACGTCCAGGTGCAGCCAGTAAGGGAGCCCGGCCGCCGCGAACGCGCCGATCACGGCGTCGGCGGTGCGGGCAGGCGCGGCGGCGCACGCCGCGCCGTCGCTCACCGTGACGCCCAGCCGATGCGGCATGTCGCCGACATCGCGCGCTTCGTCGGCGTCGCGGGCGCCGAGCAGGGCGATCTGCGAACCGGCCAGGACGGCCTCGGGGCCGAGTTCGGCGAGCAAGGCGGGCCAGCCGATTCCGAGCAGCGCGGCGGTCGGCATGTCGGCCGCCTCGCCGGTGGGTGACGTCTCGATTGTCGTACAGGTCGAGGTGCCCGTCGACGCTGACCAGACCGACGTCGCCAAGCTGATCCTTCGCCCCGGCGACCGCTCCCATGACCAGCGCGCAGCAGCCGCCGAGAAGAAATGGCCGCTCACCGTCGAGATGAGTCTCGCTTGTCGCGGCCCTGCACGTTCGCGATCATCGCGCCGACGCTCGGCCAGCCAACGATGCCGCTGACCGGGTCGCGCTGGGATCCGGTGACCCTGACAGCCGTGTCGCCGTGGTCGGCGCGCCGAGCCTGCTGACGATTCCGCGCGCCCGGAGCTCGCCCGGGGCCATCTCGGTGCCGAACGGCGGCCCGCCGTCCGGGCTCCCGATGCTGTCGATCGGCACGCCCAGGCATGCCCACGTACCGCGAGGTGGCATCGACTTCCCCTCTCCGTCGCGATCCTGCGCCCGTTACTCGTAGTGTTCCAGCGTGCACGCCGACCAGGGAGAAGTGGAACACCCGGTACCGCGATGCCGATTTCACCGCGTCGTTCCTGCCGCACCCGCTCGCGGAGCGCGCGCTGGCGCTGCTCGCTGCCAGCAGGTCCCGTGCTCGACCTGGCCAGCGGGCCGTCGGGATCGGTCCTGCTGGCGGCCGCCGCGGGGCGGCCAAGCGTAGCCGTGGATATCTCCGATGTGGCGCTGACCCTGCTCAGCGCGCAGGCGCGCAGGCGCCAGCGCCGGCGGTCAGCTGGCGATCGTGCAGGCCGACCTTGAGACCTGGCGGCCGCGCCCGGCGAGCTGCGCGCTCGTGCTGTGCACGGGCTTCTGGGACATCGACCTGTTCGCGGCGGCGACGCGCGCGGTCATGCCGGGCGGCGTGCTCGCCTGGGAGGCCCTCACGACCGGGGCGCTGGGCTCGCGGCCTGCCATGCCCGCGAGGTGGTGCCTGCGGCCCGGCGAACCCGCCAGCCTGCTGCCGCCCGGCTACCGGGTGCTGGACGAGGAGGACCTGCCAGCCCAGCGGCCCGGCCACGAGGCGCCGGATGCTTGCCCGTCGTCAGTCAGCCCCTGAATGACGCACACTGTATAGGCATGGTGCTGCTAGAGCGGGAGTCACACCTGGCTGCGCTCTGCGATTACGCGGGGGAAGCCAGGCAGGGGGAGGGCCGGCTGGTCCTGATCAGCGGAGAGGCCGGGATCGGCAAGTCGGCGCTGGTGGAACAGCCTGGCCGAGGACCTGCCCAGATGCCGGTGGTCCTGGGGCGCGTGCGACGGCCTGTTCACCCCGCGCCCGCTCGGCCCGCTGTTCGACCTGGCCGCGCAGCTCGGCGGCGAGCTCCAGGATCTGTGCGGCGCCCGTGCTCCGCGAGAGGAGCTGTTCGGGGCCATGCTCCGTCAGGTGGGTGCGCCGGGGGAAGCTGAACGTCGTCGTGATTGAGGACGTGCACTGGGCCGATGAGGCCACCGTCGATCTGCTCAGGTTCCTCGGCCGGCGGATCAGGTTCGCGCCCTGCCCTGCTCATAGCCACCTACCGGGACGACGGCCTGAGCGGCAGGCGACCCGCTCAGGATGGCGCTTGGTGAGCTGGCGAACCAGCGCTCGACCAGGCGGATCGCGCTCGCGCCGCTGTCGGCTGAAGCGGTGCGGACGCTCGCCAGCGGCAGCAAGTTCGCCGCGGCCGACCTGTTCAGGCTGACCGGCGGCAACCCGTTCTACGTCAATGAGGTCGTGACCGCCGGGATCGACGAGATCCCGGCTTCGGCGCGGGACGCTGTGCTGGCGCGCACCGCGCAGGCTGGCCGCCAGGCCAGGACGTACTTGACGTCGCCGCGCTGATCGGCTCGCGGGTCGAGGTCGACCTGCTCGAGACCGTCACCTGTGCCAGCCAGCCGACCTGGACGAACTCGTCGCGTCGGGCCTGGTCACCGGCGACGTGCTGGATTCGAGGGGCAGCGCTGAAATTCCGGCATGAGATCGCGAGGCTGGCCGTCGCCCAGGCGGTCGCCGCGCATCGCGCGGGCCCGATCCACGCGAGGATCCTGCAGGCGCTCTCAGCGGCTCGGCTCGGACGACGATGCCAGTCTCGCCTACCACGCTGAGGCGGCGGGGGATGGCGACGGCGTGCTGCGTTCGCGCCGCAGGCCGCCCGCCGGGCCGCAGAACTCGCCTCCCATCGCGAGGCCGCTGCGCAGTACGAGCGGGCGCTGCGGTTCGCGCGCCGACGCCGAGCCTTCGCGCGAAGGCCGCTCTGCTACGACGGGCTGGCGACCGAACTGTCGCTGGTGGACGGGTGGCATGATGCGGCCGAGGCCGGCGAGCGGGCGCTCGCGCTCTGGCGTGAGGCCGGAGACCGGCTGCGCGAGGGCGACACATTGCGCATGCTGTCGCGGACCATGTGGCGGCTCTGCCGTGGCGAGGAGTACGCGGCGGCGGCGCAAGGCGCGCTCGACGTGCTCGAGCCGCTCGGCCCTAGCCCCGAACTGGCCAGGGCGTACGCGAACCTGGCGAGCGAGCGAATGCTCGACGGCGACAATGACGCGGCGATCAGCCTGGCCGAGCAGGCCGCGCGCGATCGCTGAGCCGCTCGGCGACGGCGAGATCCTCAGCGACGCTCTCGACACGCAGGCGTGCGCGCTGTTGGCACTGGGCAACGACTCTGCTGCGATGCTGCGAGCGGGCGCTGGAGATAGCCGTCTCCGGCAGGCACGAGGAACAGGCCGGCCGGGCTTTCACGAACCTGTACACGATGTACACGTCCCGCCGGCGCTTCAAGGACGGCGATCAGACCTACCTCGACGGCATCGCCTACTGCGACGAGCACGACATCGGCACCTACGGCACCTGCCTGCGCGGCGAGCGGGCCAGCGTTCTGGAGAAGACCGGCGACTGGCAGGAAGCGGCACTGCTGGCGGCCGAGCTGATCGGCAGGATCGGCGCTTCGCCCATCAACCGGCTCAGCCCGCTGGTCACCCTCGGGAAGCTCAGGGCCAGGCGCGGCGAGCCTGGCGCCTGGGAATGCCTGGACGAGGCACTCGCCGCGGCCCAGGGATCCGGCGAGGGGACACATATCGCGGCGGCGCGGGTCGCGAGGGCCGAAGCCTACTGGCTGCAGGCAGACCAGGACGCGGCGCGGCGCGAGGCCGAACTGGCCGACGATGTGGCGGCCTACTGCGACAACTGGGACCGCGGCGACATCGGCGTCTGGCTGAGCCGCACGGGTTCAATCCGACCCGGCCGAAGGGCGAGCTGGCTCATCCGTATCTGGTGCACCTTGAGGGCGACTGGCGGCGGGCGGCGCAGATCTGGTCTGACCTAGGCTGCCCGTTCGACGCGGCGATGGCGCTTGCTGACTCTGCAGACGACAGCGCCTTGCGCGAGGCGCTGCGGGCATTCGACGAGCTCGGTGCCGGCCCGGCAGCGCGGATCACTAGGCAGAAGATGCGCCGCCTCGGCATCAAGTCGGTGCCGGCCGGCCCGCGGACCGCGACCAGGGCCCATCCGCACGGCCTGACCAGGCGCGAACGAGAAGTGCTCGACCAGATCTGCGCTGGCCGAACCAACGCGCAGATCGCTGAGCGGCTGTTCATATCCGTGCGGACGGTAGACCACCACGTTTCTGCGGTGCTGGCCAAGCTCGATGTATCGACCCGCAACGGTGCGGCTGTCGGCAGCCGCACGGCTTGGCCTCGCCGGGGCGCCAGAAAAGTAGGCCAGAAAGGTAGGCGCAGAAAAGTAGGTGGTCACCGGCCCAAAGATGGGAGTCGCTCCCGATCCCTGCGAGAGCGCGGCCGGTCTACCGTCGCGGCAAGAGCTGGTTGCTGCGACACAGGAGGAACAATGCCGCTCTACATGGATGTCCACACCATCGAAGGCGGAGTATCGGCCGATGATGTGGCCAAGGCGCACATGGCGGATCTGCAGACCGAGGGCAAGTACGACGTGCACTACCTGCGCTACTGGGTCGACGAAGGACAGGGCAAGGTCTTCTGCCTTGTGGAGGCACCGTCCGCGGACGCGGCGTCGACCGTGCATCGCGAGGCGCACGGCCTGGTCGCTGATGCGGTGTTCGAAGTCAAGGAGGGTTCTTAACGGGACCCTTCCGCTGATGTTTCCCGCCGGGTGACGTGAACGACGCTGGCGTGCGCCGCGATATCGCGGCGCACGCCATCTGGCCGGCTCGAGGTCAGCTCTTGACCTGCGAGCTTGCCTCGGTGTCGGCGCCCATGCCCGTGGTGGGCTGGCCGTTGCGCGACGCCTTCATCTGATCTTCGGCGGTTATCGCAGGCTCCGCCTGCTTCCTGCGGATGCGGAGGAAGGCGGCGACAGCGCCTCCCGCCGCGGTCAGCGTGGCGAGGCCCAGCGGCTTCTGCCAGCGCCTGAATCGTGGCTGCGCCGGATCGATGCGCTTGGCGGCCGAGGACAGCATGGCGGATACCTTCGGTGCGACGGTGTCCTGTAGGACCTGCCCTGATCGCTCGACCTGCGGTGCTGCCCAGGCGCGTGTCCGTAGGATCCCGCGCCTGGCCGCCTCACCTGTGTTCTTGGCGAGCGGCTTGGCACGTTCCGCCGCTGGCTTCAGCTGAGCGGCCGCCTGCCGCGCACCATCCTTGATCGCGTCGCTTCTGTTCTTCGGGGACATCTGAACCTCCGCGAATGTCCTGCGTGATCTCACGCTGCGGTTCACTCTTCCCCTGACGGGCGGCGGCAATCGGAATAGGCCTGGCCAATCGGCTCAGTGCTAACTGGAGCGCGCCGCGCGGCCGCTGGGCCCTAACTGGCCAGCACCTCGTCCAGACGTTCGTATCCCTCGCGGATTCCGACCTCCATCCCGCTGGCGACGAAGGCATCGCGTGCGGCGAACGAGTCGACCAGCGACGTCGAGGTAAGCCTGGTGCGCCCGTCCCCGAGGTCGGTGAACATGACCCGCTCCAGGGCGACGCCATCCGGGTCACCTTCGAAGGTGAACGTCTGGACGATGAGCTCGCTCGGACGGACTTCATGGAAGCTGCCGTGGAAGCCGAACTCGTCAGCCCCCCTGACATGCAGGTAGCGGTAAGAGCCGCCGGTACGGCAGTCGAAATGATCGATTCGCATCTGCAGGCTGCGCGGCCCCAGCCACTTGCTGACGAGGTCCGGGTCGGTATGCGCACGGAAAACCTTTTCGGGCGGAGCGTCGAAGTCCCTGGTAATCCTGACGAGCGGCACCTGCGAGTCGATGGCGATGTCGGTGTCGTGGGTCCTGGTGGTCATGACGGTGATCCTTTCTGGCCGCTGGTACTGATCGAAGGTGATTCCCCCGGAGTTGTGACGTCCGGCATGGATGCCAGGACGTCGTCAAGGCGCCGGTAGCGGTCTTCGGCCTCGCGCCGGTAGCGCTCGATCCACTTCGTCATCAAGTCGAAGACCTCCGCCTCCAGGTGCACGGGGCGGCGCTGCCCGTCCCTGAAGCGGCTCACAAGCCCGGCCTCGCCGAGCACCTTGAGGTGCTTGGAGACCGCCTGGACGGTCACGTTGTACGGGCTGGCAAGCTCGTTGACGGTGGCGTCCCCTGCCGCGAGGCGCGCGACCATATCGCGCCTGGTCGGGTCGGCCAGTGCCGCGAAAACCCTGGAGAGCGGATCTTCGGCCACGACCGTCCTCCTTGACTATCAACCATTTGGTTGAATACAACCTACGCCGGCGTGGCGGATGTTGTCAACCACTCGGTTGAAGAGCCTGATGGAGGCCGCCGTGATCACGGGTCTGCCCAGACCTCACGTCGCGCACGGCGCGTTCCGGCCATAACATCGGCCGATTTGGGGTAGCTTGAAGCAATGCCGCTAGCACCGCGCCGACTTTCGCACGCCATCTGGTCCAGATTTCCTGAGCGAGTCCGCCGCTGGGCAGGCTCGCCAGGTGGCCGGCGGATGTTGAGGTTCGCACCGGCGGCAGCGCTGGCACTGGGCGCGACGCAGATCACCTACTTCATCTGCTTCAGCGTGCTTGCCATGACGGGCCGTACGGCAGGCGCGGCCGGATGGCTGGCGGGCGCGGCAGTCAGCTACGGAGTCAGCCGCTGGGCGTGGGAGCGCAAGGGCAAGCCTCGCGTGTTCCGGGAGACGCTGCCGTTCATCGCGGTATCGCTCGTCGTCGGTATCGTGCTCACCGAGGCAAGCCACTTCGGGTACCGCGAGGCCGCTGCGCTCGGCCTGCATGGAGCCGCCCACGACTTGTTCGTGCAGGGTTTCTACCTGGCCGCCAACTGCTTTACGTTCCTGACCAGGTTCTTGATTTTCCACTTCGTGCTATTCGCCGACCGTGGCAAGGCCGATCCCAAGCTCGGGGTCGAGGACGCCTGATCGGTCATGGCGGCGTAGTGCTGCCGCGATGCAGCCACTGGCCGCGACCTTCGGCCGCGAGCACCTGGCCGTCCTCCAGAACCACTTCGCCGCGGCTGATCGTGAAGCGCGGCCAGCCGCTGACCTCGCGCCCGTCGTAGGCCGAATAGCCTGCCCGCGAGTGCATCGTGCTGCCGTCTATCGTCCGCCGCAGCTGCGGATCTAGCACCACCAGATCGGCGTCGCTGCCGACCGCGATCGAGCCTTTCCGCGGATACAGGCCGAACAGCCGGCAGGACCGGATGAGGCCAGCGAGACGAACCGGTGCAGCGAGATCCGGCCGGTCGTGACGCCCGCGTCGAAGAGCATCGGCAGCATCGTCTCGAGATCGGCAACACCCTGGCGGGCCGTCACGACGTTCTGAGACTCATCGAGCTTGTCGGCTAGCGCCCAGGGTGCGTGATCGCTGCCGATTGTGTCGATTGATCCGTCGGCCAGCCCGGACCACAGCGCCTCGACATCGGCTGGCTCGCGCAGCGGGGGAGCGCCGATGTATTTCCCGCCGCCTGCGCCCGACAGCAGCTCGCTGGTCAGGTACAGATACAGCGGCCTGGTCTCGACGAAGACCGGCAAGCCCGCTCGCGCGCCCCGCACGCGCGGCCGCGAGCGCTGCTCCCGACGACAGGTGCACGATGTAGATCGGCGAGCCCGTCGCCTCGCAGATCGCGACGGCTCGCTCGAACGGCTGCGCGCTCGGCCGCCACAGGGCGGCTGTGTGCCCAGTCAGCGATGCTGCCGCGGCCGGCGGCCAGCAGTTGCTCTCCGGCGAACCTGACCAGCGCCCCGTCCTCGCAGTGGATCAGCGTCAGCATGCCGTGCTGACCGGCGATCCGCACGGCCTCGATCATGCCGTCGGCCTGTGCCTCGAACTCCTCGTCAACCATGAACAGCTTCACGCTCGTATGCCCGGCCTGCGCGAGTTCCGGCAGCTCAGCCAGCGCCTGGGGGGTCGGGTTAAGCAGCACGGGATGTAGCACGTAGTCCACGCCGGCCTGCTCCCTCGCGGTCGCTAGGTCGCGCTCGAGCGACTGGTGCAGCGAGTCGCCGTCCGCAGGGAACGTCATGTTCCCGATCGTGGTGATGCCGCCGGCGATCGCGGCGGCCGAGCCGCTGGCGAAGTCGTCGACCCAGGCGGGCTCGCCCGGCTCGGGCGGCTCGGGCTCGGACAGGTGCACGTGCATGTCGATGCCGCCTGGCAGCACCAGTGCGCCAGTTGCGTCGAGCACTCGGCGGCCGCGCGGTGCTGCCGCCGATCTGGCCGATCTTGCCATCCCGCACGGCAACGTCGCATTCGGCCGAGCTGCCGGCCGTCACGACGGTCCCGCCGCGGATCACCAGGTCAAAGTCGGAGTCAGGAACTACCCTCACCCCTCCTCGCCGTCGCGACGCCAGCACCGCCGAGCAGCACCCTGGTCAGCGCACTTCGGGTGTCGAGCAGCTGATCGAGCGCGGCCGCGACGTTCGCGTCGGAGACCCGCAGCGGCACCTCGTCCCGTGCGCCCTCGCCGTCCCCGTCCTCGGCCGCCTGCAACGCGGCGCGCCTGAGCAGTTCCTTGATGAAGGAGGCCGTTACTCCCTCAGTGCGTCCGATCACCGCGTCTAGGTCGGATAGATCGAGCACCAGGTTGCCCTGGTAGAGGCGGACCAGCCGGGCACGGGCATCGGCATCGGGAACGGGGAGCTCGGCCGCATGGTCCACCCGGCCAGGCCGGGCTGCGAGGGCTTCCTCAAGTAGGTCAGCCCGGTTTGTCGTCAGCAGAAAGGTGACGTCGTTGTCGGCGGCGAGTCCGTCCATCTCGTTGAGCAGTTCGAACAGCAGCGGGTTCTCACCGAGGTGATGGTCGCGCTCCTCGGCGATGAGGTCGACGTCCTCGACGACCACGACCGATGGCTGCAGCGCCCTGGCGACCGAGCATGCCTCTGCGATCATGCCAAGCGCGCAGCCAGACAGCAGCACGACGGTGGTCCCAGGCAGCCGTCCGAGGAGGTACCTGATCGTGTGCGTCTTACCCGTGCCGGGCACCCCGTAGAGCAGGACGCCGCGGCGCAGGTGCTGGCCGCTGGCCCTGAGCCGGGCTGCGTGCCGGGCGATGCCGATCACCTGCCGCTCGATCCCGTCGAGCAGTTCAGGCGGCAGGATCACCTGTTCGCGCTCGACGACCGGGCGCTCGGCGAAGCTGAGCAGCGCGCCGCGGCTGTGGCTGAAGACCTCGTCGCCGAACTCGATGACATGGCCGCGGAACACGTTGTGCCGCACTGCAAGCTCGCGGATCCGGCCGACGATCTCCGAGGCCCGCTCGGGCGGTGAGCAGGTGACCTCTAGTTCAACGCCGTCGATCGCGCCGTGCTCCTCTGGTCCGCGCACCAGCAGCGCGGCGACGCCGTCACTATCGGTGGCAAGGTAGATGCCGCACTGTACGCACGTCCCTGGTCGCGCCGTCGGGTCCGGCGGGAAGGGCCTCGGTCGCGACGCTGCCGACGCCTGGGCTCCAGGGCTGGCCGCCGCCCTGCAGGAGGTCGGCGAGGCTGACGTCGCGGTGCCTGAACCTGGTCAACCCGACGAGCTCGTGGGTGCGGCCGGGCTCAGCGAGCCAGGCTTCCAGGCCGGTCTGGACGTTGACCTGATCGTAGGCCGGCCAGGATCCCTTGGCGATCGGCGGCGCGGCGTCGCCGGTCCCCAGGTGGCTGGCGAGCAGCCTGCCGATGGATTCTTCCTCAGCCCGCGCCGCCGCCACGGTGCGCTGCATCACCCGCCGCGCGAGCCTGCCAATGTCGGCGAACTCGGGGCGGCTCCGCTGGCCAGATCCCGGACCGTAGGAGGCCGATCCGCGCGAGGTACCGCCGGCCCGGCGGAACCCGGAAACTCCGTACTGCCTTGACGTCACACCGGCAGCATAGGCGGCGGTTGCGGCCTCCTGCCCCGGAATATCCGCCCGGAGTTGAACGGCCGGGCCGCGCGTGCTCAGAATGGCTACAGGGCCTGCCGATGCCCGAAGGAGCGGCACGAATGAGCGTCCAGCTGAACCACACGATCGTTGCGTGTCGCGACCAGCAACGATCCGCGTCGTTCCTGACCGGGATACTCGGCTTGCCGGCCGCGACGAGGTTCGGACGGTTCCTTGTCGTAGGCACTGATAATGGCGTCTCCCTGGACTACGCCGAGACCGACCGTGAGATCACGACCCAGCACTACGCGTTCCTGATCGGCGAGGACGACTTCGATGCGATCTTCGGTCGGATCACCGATCGGCAGATTCTGCACTGGGCCGACCCTGGCAGGACCAGGCCAGGGGAGATCAATCACAACGATGGCGGCCGAGGGGTCTACTTCGCTGACCCAGACGGGCACCTGATGGAGATCATCACCCGCCCTTACGGAGGCTGACCGCGGGGCGTCAGCTCCGCGGCGGAGATGGATGCCGCGGCTCGTAGATCCCTAGCTCGGTGCCGTCCGGGAGCCTGATCGCGGCGAGCATGCCCCAGCCTTGGTCGGAGACATCCTGCGACACCTCAACGCCTTTTGCTTGCAGTTCGGCGAGGGTGGCGCGAATGTCGTCGCACATCAGGAAGAGCTGGTGCCGGCCTTCGGCCTCGGCCGGGTGCACCGCCATCTCGGCCGGCGGCAAGGCGAAGATGGGCCAGCCACCGCCCGCATCCACGAAGGCCAGGCCGAGCACATCCGCGAAGAACCGGCGGACCTTCTCGGCATCTGGTGAGAACACGACTGCGTGCACGCCGGTGATCATCCGGCGATTCTAGTCTCGCCGCGCGATCCTCTGCTGTCAGCAGATTGCCTTGGCTGGCGGTGGTCCGTCGAGCACTGTGGATCGCGAGGGCCGCAGATCGAGGGAGAGCGATGACGACCGCAGTCGCACAGACCAACACGAGCTCTGGCTCGCTTGATGACCAGCTGATCAGCCGGCTGCTGTACCACCGGATCATCGTGCTCGGCTCTGAGGTGAACGATGCCGTGGCCAACCGGCTTTGCGCGCAGCTCTTGCTGCTGTCGGCCGAGGACTCGCGCAGCGACATCTGCCTGTACATCAACTCGCCGGGCGGGTCGGTAACGGCGGGGCTGGCCATCTACGACACGATGCGGCTGATCCCCAACGACGTCAGCACGCTCGCCATGGGACTGGCCGGAAGCATGGGCCAGTTCCTGCTCTGCGCGGGAACGGCCGGCAAGCGGTTCAGCCTGCCTCACGCGCAGGTGCTGATGCACCAGGGCTCTGCCGGGTTCGGCGGCACGGCGGCGGACGTCGAGATCTACGCCGAGCAACTGGAAAAGACGGCTGCGACGATGATCAGCCTGATCGCGCACCATACCGGGCAGCCTGCCGAGGTGGTTGAGCGGGACAGCCTGCGTGACCGCTGGTTCAGCGCAGAGGAGGCCAGGGACTACGGGATCATCGATCACATCGTGGAACGGCTCGATGACGTCCGCCCGGCGGTCGCCGCCAGGATGGCAGGGCTGTGACGATGGGCCAGTACACGATCCCCACCGTGGTCGAGAAGACGCCGCTTGGCGAGCGGGCATTTGACATCTACTCGCGGCTGCTGTCCGAGCGGATCGTCTTCATCGGAACCGAGATCGACGACGGCGTCGCCAACGTCGTGATGGCGCAGCTGCTGCATCTTGAGTCGGTCAGCCCCGAGCTGGAGATCAGCCTGTACATCAACTCGCCAGGCGGTTCATTCAGCGCCCTCACCGCGATCTACGACACGATGCAGTTCATTCGTCCTGATGTCGCTACCATCTGCATGGGCCAGGCGGCGTCGGCAGCCGCCGTGCTCCTTGCCGCGGGCGCACCGGGCAGGCGCGCGGTCCTCCCGCACGCGAAGGTGCTGCTGCATCAGCCGTCCAGCCAGGCCCAGGGCGCCCTGCCGGATCTCGCGATCCAGGCCAAGGACCTGGCCAAGGTGCGGGCCGAGGTCAACGAGATTCTCAGCAGGCACACGGGTCATCCGGTCAGCAAGATCAAGGCCGACACAGACAGGAACAAGACGTTGAGCGCCCGCGAAGCGGTCGAGTACGGTCTGGCCGACGCGGTCATCGCGAGCAGAAAGGCCGCCGCGGCCGGGAAGCTGGTCAGCGCCTGACGGTGGTCACGCGGCGAGCTGGCAGACCGCGTCGCCCGATCCTGGCCGGCGGACGTGTTCGCGCGTGCCGCGGACGGCATCCAGCCGGACGATGCTGGCATGGCGATCGCTTATGAGCAGGTCGCGTCCTGTCGCGGTAAGAAGGTCGGCGATGTCGATGTGCAGCGCAGCGCAGATGGCGGCGAGCACCTCGGAGGAAGCTTCCTTCCGGCCCCGCTCTACCTCGGAGAGATAGGGCATGGAGACGCGCGCGGCCCTGGCCACATCGGCCAGCGTCCTGCCCTGGTCGAGGCGGGTGCGCCTGAGCTTGTCGCCGAGCATCGTCCTCAGCAAGGGCCGAGGCCGCCGGCCACCTTGCTGCGGCTGCTGCTCGTCCCGCGGCTGTGACATCGTCGTTCCCTTCGTAGCCGCGACGGCACTCCCGCCGTACCTGTGCTGGACTACGTTATGTCTCGCCTCGCGTCTGCATGAAGCGCTTTCGCGGCGGGCGTAAGCGGTCAGGCCGGCCCGTTGCCGTCCGCGGGCACCCGCTCGGCCGCACGCACGATCTGCGCGTTCGACGCGTCGATGGCGGTAGGGCCGCCGGGGATCGGCACGAACCAGATGTGCATCATCGGCGGCGTGACGCGGTTCCTCGATCCAGGCGGGCAGCTCGGGTGCGCGGCCGTCACCACGCCCACGACGCCAATCCCGCGGCTGAGGCAGAGGTTGGTGTGCACGTGCCATTGCGTCAGGCAGCCGCCGGGCTGAGGCGTGGCGCCGCCAGGCGCGGTGATGTACATCGCGGCGACCAGCACTGCTCCCTTAGCCGTGTTGGCGTACACAAGTGACTGCGGCTTCGCGGCGTTGAGCACCTGCCCGCCCAGAATGGTGTCCAGGTAATAGGACTTGTTGATGTAGTGCACCACAGGCAAGCCGGGCGGTGTGATCGGCCGATAGCCCGCCGCCTTCGCGGCAGCCAGGTTCTGGAACCGGCTCGCGCCTCGCCAGCTCGCGTTTACGAGCGCGACTGCCGCGCGGTCCTGCGCGGCCGTGGGCTTGGCGGCACAGGTCGCGGAACTGGCCATCGCCATTCCGCGCGCCATCTGCATGTTGGGATCGGGCATCGTTATGTCGCCGGCGGGCGTACTCGTCGCGAGCCTGACCGCCGTCCTGTGGCCGGACCTCATGCGCATCTGCGACGGCGCTGAAGCATGCTGCGCATCGGATCCGGCAGCCATTACCATCTCAGGCCCGCCTGCGATCAACGCAACGCTCAGCAAGACGGCGGTGACGCTCCCCGCTGCCGTGGTCACTGCCAGGAGCTGGCCGCGGGGCACCGTGCGGCCGGAGCGCGTCCACAGCAGCCAGAAGCAGCCGATGACAACTAGCGACTCGAGAACGGTGCACAGCATGTCGCCAAAGCCAACGGTCTCGACCTGCCGCGGCGAGGGCCCGACCATGTCGCCGACGGTCCTGGTGCAGATGTAGATGGCGATGATGTTCGCGTTGATCACGGCGCCCGCGCACAGCACAGCTCGCGATGGCCTGGCGATTACGAGGATCGCCCAGGCTATCTGGAGCCAGCCGGCGGTGAGCATGAAGACGCCGAATACCCAGTACTCCTGGTAGTGCGACCCCGCGACGGCGAAGTGAATGACTGCCGCGCCAACGCTCGCGATCGCCAGGCACCGCGCCACGAGCTTGCCAACGGGCAGGTCACGCTCGGTGCTCGTCGCTGGCATACCGCCCATTATCACCGAGCCGACTCGATCGCGGCGAGATAGCCGCGGATGGCATCGCGATTGCGGGCAAGGCAGTCGATGCGCTGCTGGAGCCGGTCAGCCTCGCTCCGGAGCAGCCCGGCCGTCTCGGCGGTCAGGCAGGCGGCCGGCAGGTGAATTCCGTCAGGCTCGGCAAGGAACGGCAGGATCCCGCGGATGATCTCGGTGGTGAGACCGGAATCGAGCAGGCCGCGAATCTGCTGCACCCGGTAGACGGCCGATTCGCTGTACCAGCGGTAGCCGTTGTCAGCCCGCTCGGGGTGCAGCAGGTCTTGTTCCTCGTAGTAGCGCAACATCCTGGCGGGCACGCCGGTGCGCCTGGATAGTTCGCCGATCTTCATGTGCCGCCAGCCCGAAACGATTTGCCTTCACATTAGTGTGAAGGTTTGACCATGATGGCATGTCCGTCGCAGCGCCCGTCACCATCTCTGGGTTTTCGCCCGCCGCCCGGCTCCGGCTGCCGGTGCTAGGCCTGCTCGTCCTCTCGGCGGCGGCATGCACTGACGTGATGACTGATCTGCTGCCGGCCGGCTTGCTCCCGCAGATGGGCGCATCCTTGCGGGTGCAAGAGTCACGGGTCGGATACTTCGTCAGTGCGTTCGCGATCGCATCCGCCGTGGCCGCGATCCCGGTGACGGCCGCCCTTCGCCGCGTTCCGCGCCGCGTCGCACTGATGGCGGCGCTGGGCGGATTCGCGCTTTTCAACGGCGTGACGGCGATCTCGTCGTCCTATTCTCTGACCTTCGCGACCAGGCTCTTGGTCGGCGTCATGGGCGGTGCTCTGTGGTCGATGCTCGCAGGGTATGCGGCGCGGATGGTGCCGGCCGAGCGCCGAGCCCGCGCGGTCGCCATCGTGCTTGCTGGCATCACCGTTGCCCTTTGTCTCGGCGTCCCTGCCGGCACGGCGCTCGCTGCGGCGGTCGGCTGGCGGGCCAGTTTCGCGCTGCTCAGCGGGGTGGCGCTGGTGCTGATGGCCACGGTGCGCTGGACGGTGCCGGCATTCGGAGCCGAGCGGGCAGATGAGCGCGTGCCGCTGCGAGAGGTCTGCGTTGTTCCCGGAATTCGCGGGGTGCTGTCGGTCACCTTGCTCCTGCTCACTGCGCATCAGGCCATGTACACCTACATCGCGCCGTTCGCCGAGCGCGCCGGGTTCGCCAGGATCAGCCTGGTGCTGCTTGAGTTCGGGCTCGCTACGGGCTTCGGAATCTGGGCAACCGGGCTTTTCGCTGACCGCCACCTGCGTGCGACGCTGCGGGCCGCGCTGACTCTCATCGCGGTCGCGATGCTCGCGCTGGCGCTGGCAGCCGGCCACACAGCCGCGCTTCTGATTTCGGTCGCCGTCTGGGGTGCAGCCTTCGGCGGTGCCCCGACGCTGCTGCAGACCGCGCTGATCGACGCCAGCGGCCCTGCCGGGGCGGACGTCGCCACCGCCATGCAGACGACCGTCTACAACGCCGGTATCGCGGCCGGGGCGCTGGCCGGCGGGCTGGTGCTGGCGGGGCCTGGCGCATGGGGCTTGCCTTGGCTCACGGCAGCGCTGGTGACCGGCGCACTCGTGACCGTGACCCTCGCGCGGCGCCACGCCTTTCCGCCCCGCAGGCAAGGCTCGTCGCCATGAGATATTCCGTAGGGCTTACGGGCCTCGCATCTTTACAGAATCTTATGAACTGCCCTTGTGCGCTCCATTGGCCAGGTCGATCGGATGCTGACCAGGCCAAACGGCGTGCGCCGCTGTCCTTGAATTGTGAGCCAGGAACGCGACGGTGATGGGGATCGTTACCGCATAGGCACATCGCCAGCGGGCGGGCCGGTCGCTGGATAGCCTGACGAGCGCCCAGGCACGCCTGGCCTGCTCACACTCCTGCAGCCTTCCCACGACGGAGCCGATGTGGACCAGACCTCCGCCCGGCCTGCGGGTCGCCACGCGGCACCCGCCAGCCGCAAACTTCGCCTGCCTTCGGTGACGGCACGCGGCGCACTTCGAGTTCCTGAGATCACGGTGTTCTTCTGGGCCATCAAAGCCCTGTCGACCGCCTTGGGCGAGTCGACCTCGGACTACAGCGTGCACGCCATAGCCCCTGTCGCGGCGGTCGGCTTCGGTTTCGTCGGGTTCGTGGCGGCGCTGTGGCTGCAGCTCGCGATGCGCCGTTACGTCGCATGGGCATACTGGCTAGCGGTGGTGATGGTTGGCGTCTTCGGGACGATGGCCGCCGACGTCCTGCACGTCGGCTTCGGGGTGCCCTACGTCATCTCGTCCGCCTTCTACGCGCTCGTTCTCGCCACGGTGTTCTGGACGTGGCAGCGGATGGAGAGGACGCTGTCGATCCATACCGTCAACACGACAAGGCGAGAATTGTTCTACTGGGCGGCTGTGGTCGCCACATTCGCTATGGGCACGGCAGTTGGCGACCTGACGGCGGTCACCCTGCACCTGGGTTACCTGCTTTCTGCGGTGCTGTTCGCGTGCATGATCGCCGTTCCGGCGATCGGCTATCGGTGGCTGGGCTGGAACCCCATCTTGTCCTTCTGGAGCGCGTACGTGCTTACCAGGCCGCTCGGCGCCTCGGTCGCGGACTGGCTCGGCAAGCCGCGAAGTTTCGGGGGCCTCGGCTGGGGAGATGGTCCCGTCGCGTTCGCCCTGACCGGCATGATCGCCGTACTCGTGACCTACCTCGCGATCACCCGCAGGGACGTTCAGGGCCGGGTGCGGACCGCCTAGATCTTGATGCTGACCAGCCTGCGGTCCGCCCGACCACATCGACCTCAATGCGGGCCAGGTCGTCGCGCATGATCGACGTGCCGCCCGCAAGAAGAAGGTGAGCCGGGTGGCCGGGTACGCCGTATCCCGCTGCCGGTACCTGCCAGCCGGCGACGATCTGGCGCCGACCCGAGCGCGAGATGGCGACCATCTCGCAGGTGAGCGGGCCGTGGACGCGGGCAAGGTCCAGGATCACCTGGGTGCCCCACGCAAAATCGACCAGCCCGACCTGCCCGTGCACGCCGTTGGCTGGATTGGTCGCTGAGTGCGGCTCGCCTTGCATCGCCAGCACTGGCGGCGGGCCCTGCTGCGGCGCCACGGCGACACCGGCGGCCACGCCGCCGCCAAGCAGCACCAGACAGGCGGCAGCGGCCAGGAAGGCCCGCTGGCGGCCACGCCGCCGGTTTGACACCGCCCGCCGGCGCACCAGGTCCTCGATCGCCGTGCCGTCGGGCTCATCCCGCTCGGACTCGACCGGGTCGACGCCCGCGAACAGGCCAGCCATTGCGGATAGCTCGTCCAGCTCGGCCGTGCACGACTCGCACTCGGCCAGATGGGCCTCGAACTCGAGCCTGTCCTGATGCTCCAGCAGGCCGAACGAATACGCCGCGATGTCGGTGTGCTGCGACGCTCACAGAGACACCTCCCGTTCGGCCATGACCAGGCGCAGCGCCCGGATGGCGTAGTACACGCGCGACTTCACCGTGCCGACCGGGATCCCGAGGACCTCGGCTGCTTCGTTGACAGTGCGGTCGCGGAGGATGGTCTCGTTCAGTACTTCCCGGTGAGCTGGCGACAGCTCCAGCATGGCGTCGGCTACGATCACGCTTCGCAGCAGGTCATCGGTCCAGTCCGGAGTGGACGCTTTGGTCAGCATCCCCTCATCAGTCTCCATCGGCCTGGCATTCCTCTTGCGCTGCTCATCGATCACGATACGCCGGGCAACGGTTGCCAGCCATGGCATCAGCGAGCGTTCGGCCTGATCGAACTGCGCTGCCTGGCGCCAAGCACGCAGCATTGTCTCTTGCACGACGTCCTCGGCGTGCTGGCGGTCACCGGCCGTGAGCCGCAGCACGAACGCAAGGAGCGGTGCCCGGTAGCGCCGGTAGAGCTCGCCAACCAGGACGTCGTCGCCGGTCTCGGTGCTCGGCGTCGGCCCGGCCCAAGCGACGTACGGCGATGGTCGGTTTCCCGGCTCGCTGGCCCCGGGACTGCCATGTGCGGTGCTCCCGTTCGGCTGGGCGCTCGATCAGCAGATCGGATGAGATCGTACAGCCATTTCCGCGAACATCCGGCCGGGCGAGAGCGTGAAATTTCTTCAGCACATGCTGAACCTGGTTGCCGCGGGCGCCCGTACTCCTCCCTGACATCCCGGGCCCGGGAAACACCAGTACCGGCGGCGCCTCAATGGCCGCCATCGAGACAGGAGATTCCCGATCATGAAGTACCACTTTCCCAGCCGGCGCGTGCTGACCTTGATAGCCGCTTCCACGAGCGCCTTCGGCCTCGCAGGCACGACTGCTCTCACCGCCGGCGCCAGCGCGGCCGGGGCCGCCGTGACGAGCGCGCCCTCGAAGGCTTTCACGTTCAAGCTCGTGCCATCTGCCGGTATCGCGGCCTGCCTGCCGCACGCCGGCGGCAAGGTCACGATCACGCCAGGGAAGCAGAACGACACGATGCTGGTGTCCATCCACGGCATGCCGCACGGCGCGGAGTTCGACCTGTTCGTGATTCAGCAGCCGGCCAAGCCGTTCGGCATCTCGTGGTACCAGACGGATGTCAACGCCGACCAGCACGGCAACGGAACGGCCACCGTACGCGGCATTTTCGACAAGGAAACCTTCACGGTGTCGCCCGATCCGGCGGCAACCATTGCGCCGACGCATCAGTTCCACCTTGGCCTGTGGTTCAACAACCCGCGGCTGCCGTTCAATCTGGGCTGCGAGGCGGGCGCACCGAATCCGATCGTGACGCCGTTCAACGGCGAGCAGCACGCCGGTATCCAGGTGCTCAACACCGCGCAGTTCCCGGTCAACGCCGGACCACTGTCGCACGTGCACAGGTAACCGGCAGGTTGACAGACGGGCCGCTCCTTCCCGCCGCTGGCGGGAAGGAGCGGTCTTACGTGACGGACTGGGTGACCGTTTGGTCAGTACGGGGAGGCGGGCAGTCCAGGCCGCAGTGCAGGACCGCGCGTTCTGGTGCGGCCGGGCGGCTTGCATCGCGGCCGGGCGCGGATTGCGGATCGTGAACGCGGCAAGGACGCCGCCGAGCACGCACAGGCCCGGCCGAGATGAAGCTTGCCATCCGGAATCCTGCCGAGAACGTGTCGGGATGCATGTACGCGGCTCCGGTCAGGCCCGCAGCCGCTGGCAGCACGGCCACGGCGATCAGGCTGGCCGCTCTGGCGACGTCGTTGTTGATCGCCGAGGCGGCGCCCGCGTTCTCGGCCGGCGCGGCGGCCAGGACGGTCGAGGTGAGCGGCGCCACGTTGATGGCCAGGCCGAAGCCGAAGACCACGACGGCAGGCAGGACCTCCGTCAGGTAGTTGCCGGAGTGGCCGATCCGCGCGAACAACACGAACGCGGCCGCGATCACGATCGGCCCGAGCAGTCATCTGCAGGCGCGGGCCGATCTCGCGGCCGCCAGCGCTCCTGAGCGCGCCGACAGGAGCAGCATGATCACGGTCACGGGCAACAGCGAGATCCCGGCCTGGAGCGGGGTATATCCGGATACCTGTATGAGCTGGATGGGCAGCAGGAACAGCGCGCCGCCGAGTGCCCCGTAGACGATGAACGTGACGATGTTCGCGGACGTGAACTGCGTGGAGGAGAACAGCGACAGCGGCAGGACGGGGTTGCGCGCGCGGCGCTCGCGCAGGACGAAGACGACGAGCAAGATCACGCCCGCGATCACCGAGGCCAGCGGGCCCGGACGGTTCCAGCCGCCTGGCGGGCCGTCGATCAGGCCGTAGGTCAGCCCGATCAGGCCGAGCGTCACCAGCACACCGCCGCTGATATCGACCCGGCCCGGTCTCCGCCATGTCGCGCGACTCGGGCACGTGCCGCCAGGTCACCGCCACGACCAGCACTGCGATCGGCAGGTTGATCGCGAAAATCAGCCGCCAGGACACGCCTGGATCAGCCAGCCGCCGATGAACGGGCCGATGGCGGTACCGACGCCGCCGAAACCCGACCAGGCACCGATCGCCTTGCCGCGGTCGTCCGGGTGAAACGACGCCTCGATGATGGCCAGGCTCCCCGGCGTCAGCAGCGCCGCTCCGACGCCCTTGCAGCGCCCGAGCGCCGATGAGAAACCGGAATTTGGGGCGCGAGCCGCACAAAACGGACGCGAGCGCGAACCAGACCACGCCGATCTGGAAGACCAGCTTGCGCCCGTACCGGTCGCCGAGCGCGCCCGCGACGAGGAGCAATCCGGCCAGGGTAAGCGTGTAGGCAGTCACGACCCACTGCAGGTCGGCCAGGCTGGCATTGAATTCCTGGCCGATCGCTGGCAGCGCGATGCCGACGACCGTGGCGTCGATCGCGGCCATCGTCGAGCCCAGCACCGTGGCGAACATCACCCAGCGCCCAGATGCGGTGTGCATCCTCAGTCCGGATTCGGTGCCAGGCGCGGGTGCCGTCATGGCACCAGTGTGGCCCATTGCGGCCGATCTGACCCTGACCGGCCTCCGGCGGCCCGGTCGATGGTGGCCCGGTCGATGTGGCCGGTCGATGGCACTGA
This sequence comes from uncultured Actinomycetota bacterium, assembly GCA_963809195.1. GTDB lineage: Bacteria > Actinomycetota > Actinomycetes > Streptosporangiales > Streptosporangiaceae > Chersky-822. The sequence goes on from CAWEIQ010000001.1 coordinate 795,417, forward strand.
CGGGACGCACCTCGATGGTGCCCGGCACGTGTGCGGCTAGGGTGCTCGTGAGGGGTATGTTTCTGACCGGCAGAGCGAGGCAGGAGCAGGGAGGGGATGAAGCGGTGAGTCCAGTTACACGTGGTTTTCACGGTCGCCGCCGGGACGATGTCGCGCCCGAGCGGGTGCCGCCAGGCCAGTACGTGACCACTGACTTCCCGGTCTTGTCCGCCGGGCCGACGCCGCACGTGTCCACCGAGAACTGGACGTTCTCGATCAGGCGGGCGGGCTCGGTGCTCAGGTCATGGACCTGGCAGGAGATGCGGGCACTGCCCGCCGAAACGGTGACGACCGACATCCACTGCGTGACGCGGTGGTCCAAGCTCGACACCCGCTGGGATGCCGTGCAGGTCGACACGCTGCTCGAGCAGGCAGATGCGCAGGCCGCGTTCGTCCTGGCTTTCAGCGACGGCGGCTATACAACGAACCTGCCGATCGCCGATGTCACAGGCGGCCAGGCCTGGCTGGCGTTCGGCTACGACGGCGGCCGCTTGAACCGGAGCACGGGGGACCGGCGAGGCTGCTTGTGCCTCATCTGTACTTCTGGAAGAGCGCCAAGTGGGTGCGCGGATTTGAGCTGCTCGACCAGGACGAACCTGGGTTCTGGGAGACGTACGGCTACCACATGTACGGAGATCCATGGCGGGAACAGAGGTACGCGGGCGATTGAGCGGCCGCGAGGCTGATCCGACTCGCGCGCTCGGGCAAACATTGAGCGGCCGCCAAACACGGTCCTGGCAGCTCGCAACGGTGACGGCGGTCCGCACCGAGACCGCCACGGTCCGCACGATCGAATTGCGGGCGCCTGACTGGGCCGGTCACAGGGCGGGTCAGCATCTGGACGTGCGGCTGACGGCCGAGGATGGCTATCGGGCCGAGCGGTCCTACTCGATCGCGTCCGCGCCCGGCGAACCTGTCGCGATCACCGTGCAGCGCCTGGACGACGGCGAGGTCTCGCCGTACCTCACCGACGAGCTCCGCGCGGGTGACGACCTTGAGCTGCGCGGGCCGATCGGCGGTTATTTCGTCTGGGATGCCGTCGGTGCCGGCAGCCCGCTGCTGCTCGCGGCCGGCGGGTCCGGGATCGTTCCGCTGAGGTCGATCCTGCGGCACAGGGAGCGGACCGGCGCAAACGTCCCTGTCAGTCTGCTTTACTCGGTGCGCTCGCTGCCCGACGTTATCTACCGCCCTGAGATCGATCATTACGCGGGCGACGGGGTGTCGGTTACCTACGCGCTGACCAGGGATCAGCCGCCCGGCTGGACAGGCCATCGCGGCCGGGTCGACAGCGCCCTGCTCGCAGACGTTGCCTGGCCGGCATCCGCGCGACCAGCCGGTCGCGTATGTGTGCGGGCCTACCGCCTTCGTAGAGTCAATCGCAGAAGGTCTGACGAAGCTGGGCTACGCGCCCCGGCGTGTGAAGACCGAGCGCTTCGGCGGGGCAGGAGGACCGTGATGGATGCACTTGACGGGAACGCTATCGGCGGGCTGCTGCAGGAGGTGTTCGGCACCGAGATGACCGCGGCCACCGGTACGTGCGCGTCCTGCGGCGCGGTAGCGCAGGTCGCCGAGTTCGCTGTGTACTTGAGGGCTCCTGGCACGGTCGCGCGGTGCCGTCGCTGCTCTGCCGTGCTGATGGTCATCGTCAGCGCGCATGATATGAACTGCGTCGACTTGCGCGGGCTGGCAGAGCTGGCCAGCGCGTGAGCGAAAGGGGCGAAACGGTGACTCAGCAGGCTCCTCCGGCTGGGCAGGACTCTGCCGCCGAGAAGGGCTCTGCCGCCGAGCAGGGCTCGCCCCGGCCAGCGATCCTCACGGTCGATGACGATCCAGGGGTGTCCCGTGCGGTTGCGAGGGACCTGCGGCGCAAGTATGGCGAGGGTCACCGCATCGTGCGTGCCGAGTCAGGCGCCGCGGGCCTGGACGCCTTGCGCCAGATGAAGCTGCGTGGCGACCTCGTCGCGGTGATCTTGGCCGACTACCGGATGCCGGAGATGAACGGCATCGAGTTCCTCGAGCGGGCCATGGACGTGTACCCGGGCGCAAGGCGGGCGCTGCTGACCGCGTACGCCGACACTGGCGCGGCCATCGATGCCATCAACGTCGTTGACCTGGACTACTACCTGCTCAAGCCGTGGGACCCGCCCGAAGAAAAGCTCTACCCTGTGGTCGACTCACTGCTCGATTCGTGGCGGTCAGCGGATCACCGGCCGGTAGCCGAGACTAAGGTGGTCGGGCACCGGTGGTCGGCGCGGTCGTCCCAGGTGCGCGAGTTCCTGGCTAGGAACCAGGTTCCCTACCGCTGGTACGGTTCCGACGAGCCGGAGGGCCGGCGGCTGCTCGAAGCCGCAGGGGCTGACGGTCTGCGGCTGCCGTTGGTGATCACTCCCGACGGCGCCGCGCTGGTCGAGCCGTCCGATCAGGAGCTCGCAGGCCGCGTCGGGCTCGCCACCACGCCTTCTGAGGCCTTCTACGACCTGATCGTCGTGGGCGGCGGGCCTGCCGGGCTCGGCTCAGCCGTGTACGGGGCGTCGGAAGGGCTGCGGACGGTTCTTGTCGAGCGGACAGCCACCGGCGGTCAGGCAGGTCAGAGTTCCAGGATCGAGAACTACCTGGGCTTCCCCGACGGCGTCTCCGGTGCGCAGCTCACCGACCGGGCCCGCCGCCAGGCCGCCAAGTTCGGTGCCGAACTGCTGACCACGCGCGAGGTCGTCGGGGTTCAGGTGCACGGGTCGGGGCGCCGGGTGGTGTTCGGCGACGGCAGCTCGGTCGGGGCGCATACGGTGATCCTGGCCACAGGAGTGACGTACCGGCAGCTGACCGTCCCCGGCGCAGCCGAGCTGACCGGCCGCGGCGTCTTCTACGGCTCGGCGCTGACCGAGGCGTACAGCTGCTCCGATCAGGACATTTACATTGTCGGCGGCGCCAACTCCGCGGGGCAGGCGGCCGTGTACCTGGCCAAGACGGCCAAGTCCGTGACGATCCTGGTACGCGGAGACTCGCTGGAGAGATCCATGTCGCACTACCTCGTGCAGCAGGTTGCCGGCACGGCGAATATCGCCGTCCGGACGTGCACCGAGATCGCCGAGGCACACGGGACCGATCACCTCGAGCGACTGACGTTGCGGGACAGCAAGACGGGCGCTACGGAAACGGTCGACGCACAATGGGTTTTCGTCTTCATCGGCGCCGCGCCACGCACCGACTGGCTGGACGGCGTCGTCCAGCGGGACGAACGCGGCTTTGTGCTCGCCGGACCCGACCTGATCAGCGGCGGCGAGCGGCCACAAGGGTGGCCGCTGGACCGCCCGCCGTACCACCTGGAGACCAGCGTCCCTGGCGTATTTGTCGCTGGTGACGTCAGGGCAGAGTCGGCCAAGCGGGTCGCCTCGGCCGTCGGAGAGGGGGCCATGGCCGTCATGCTGGTGCACCGATACCTGGAGATGTTGTGACCACACCCGCCCCGCCAGCAGACTCGGCCCCGTCAGCAGATTCGGCGCCCTCAGCGGATTCGTCCCAGTCAGCAAATTCTGCAGAGTGCAACGCGGCCGAGCTTCGTGAGCTGTTCCTGTTCGAGAAGCTGACCGACGACCAGCTTGCCTGGTTGTGCAGGGAGGGCAGGATCATCGCAACCGGCCCTGGAATGGTCTACGTCGAGGGAGACCCAGCGGAGAACCTGTACGTGCTGCTGAACGGCACGATCGTGCTGTCACGCCGGATCGGCGGCGACGACGTCGAGGTGAGCAGGACGTCGGGCCCAGGCGCGTATGGCGGCGCGTTCTTCGCCTATCTGGGAGACCGGGTTCCGCAGGCATACAACAACTCGCTGCGGGCGACCGAGCCGTCTCGCTTCTACGTGCTTTCCGCGGCCAAGTTCGCCCACCTGATGACCGACTGGTTCCCCATGGCCGTGCACCTGCTCGAGGGGTTGCTGTTCGGGACCAAGAACACGCAGGAGGCCATCGGCCAGCGGGAACGGCTGCTCGCGCTCGGGTCGCTGTCTGCAGGTCTGGCTCACGAGCTGAACAACCCAGCCGCCGCAGCCGTTCGTGCCGCCGGGTCGCTGCGGGAGCGGGTGGCCGGCATGCGGGGCAAGCTCGCCGCGATCACCGCTGCCGGATTTGACAGCGCGTTCGTCGCGACCATGGTCAGGCTCCAGGAGGACGCAGTCGAGCGGGCGGCAAAGGCCAGGCAGCTCAGCCCGATCGAGACCACGGATGCCGAAGATGAGGTCGCCGACTGGTTCGACGCGCATGGTATCTCGGGGGGCTGGGAGATCGCCCCGCTGTTCGTCCAGGCCGGGCTGGAGGGTGAATGGCTAGACCAGGTCGCGCTCGCGATCGCCGACCATCCGGCCCAGCCAGGGCCAGGCGGCCCTGCTTCCGGGCCTGGCGGCGATGGGCTGGAAAGCGCGATCAGGTGGCTCGGATACACGGTCGAGACCGAATTGCTGATGTCCGAGATCACCGACTCGGTGACCAGGATCTCGGTGCTCGTCGGCGCCGCACGGCAGTACTCACAGCTGGACCGCGCGCCGTACCAGGTCATCGACGTGCACGATCTGCTCGACAGCACTCTGGTGATGCTCGACAACAAGATCGGTCCCGGCATACGGGTCGTCAAGGAGTACGACAGGAGCCTGCCCAGGATTCCCGCGTACCCTGCCGAGCTCAACCAGGTATGGACGAACCTGATCGACAACGCGGTCGCGGCGATGGATGGCACCGGCACGCTGACCATTCGCACGGGGTATGACCGGGACAAGATGCTCGTCGAGTTCGCCGACACCGGTGTAGGCATACCGGATGAGATCAAGGACCGGATCTTCGAGCCGTTCTTCACCACGAAGCCGGTCGGCCAGGGCACCGGCCTGGGCCTGGACATCTCCTGGCGGATCGTCGTCACCAGGCACCACGGCGACCTGAAGGTCCAGTCGGTGCCCGGCGACACCAGGTTCCGGGTCTGGCTTCCGGTCACGGCCAGCGAGGCGGCGGGAGAAGGATCGCAGGACATGGCCACCGACGCAGCGAAGGAGGAGGGCACATGACCGCGCTACCCGGCATTGAGCCGTCGGTTCCGCCGAGCGGTAACGGGTGCGTCGAATGCGATGCGACCGGCGGCTGGTGGCTGCACCTGCGGCGGTGCGCTGAGTGCGGGCACATCGGCTGCTGCGACACCTCGCCGTCACAGCACGCGACGGCGCACGCCAAAGGGACGGGCCACCCCGTCATCCGAAGTTTTGAGCCAGGCGAGGACTGGTTCTTCAGCTATCAGACCAACGAGATATACGAGGGCGGCCCCGCACTCGCGCCGCCAGAGCACCATCCGCTCGATCAGCCGGTGCCGGGCCCGGCAGGCCGTGTGCCCCGCGACTGGCAGGCGCACCTGCACTAGGCGCGGCTACGATCAGTCGCCGCCCTGGCCGTTGCCGCCCTGGCCGTCGTGGCCATGGCCGTGGTCATGTCCGCCGTTGCCGTGGTGATCGCTCCGCGCCGCCGTGAGAGAGATCGTGCGTGCCGGCCGGGACCTTCCCAGCGGGACTCACCGCGATAACCGTCCCTGGCCTGACGTGCTCAGTGCGCTGCCACGAGACCGTCACGAGCAGGCCACGGTCCCTCAGGTCACGCACGACCAGGCGGACCGGCTGGCCGATGAGGGCGGCTTCGTTGACCCTGACGGTGCGCGCTGTCGGCGCGCTCGAATGCGACCCCGGCGGCTGCGCGCGCGGCGCGGAGGCGCCCGCCAGGCTCGCGATCAGCCAGCCGGCGAGGCTGGCGACCACCGCGAACGCGACCGCCGCGGCGACTAGATGGCGCCTGCGGCGCGGACGCCGGTCACCTCGCCCATGGAACCTGCTCCGCGGACCATAGCCGTGCGGGTCATAGTGGTGCGGGTCATAGCTCTCTGGCTGTGCCAGCTGCCAGGCGGCGGCCGCCGGGAACTCGGTGGTCACGTCCGGCGAGGCTGAGCCGGCGGCAACGTGCTTATCGCCGGACCCACCCGTCGCTCCAGCCGGCGGGGTGGCCGCGCCGGCGCGCACCGTATCGCGTAGCGCGCCCGCGCGGGCGGCCACCTCAGCGGCGCCAGGCGGTCGGTGGGCAGGATCCCGAGCGGTCAGGTCCGTGATCAGCCTGTCCAACTCGGGCGGGATCGAGGCAGGCAGCGGTGGCAGCGACTGCAGCCGGTGCGCGAGTGCGATCTCCATGGCTGTGCCGGTGAACGGCACCCGGCCGGCCAGGCATTCGTAAGCCACCATGCCGAGCGAGTACAGATCGCTCGCGGGCCCTGCCGGCTGGCCAGCGATGCGTTCCGGTGCCAGATAGGCGGGTGTCCCGATCAGCGTCCCGGCCCTGGTCAGCGGCGCTGATCCGACCGCGTATGCGACCCCGAAGTCGGTGATCTTCACAAGGCCGGCGCGGTCGATCAGCAGGTTGCCCGGCTTGATGTCGCGGTGGACGACACCCGCGGCGTGAGCAATGGCAAGGCCGCCCGCAACCTGGGCGATGACGTCAAGCACCTCATCAGGCGGCAGGGGACGTCTGGCTATGAGATCGGTCAGCGGCGGCCCGTCGATCAGCTCCATCACGATGAAGGCAGGATTATCGCCGCTGCCCTCGCCAAAGTCATATACCTGGGCGATGGCGGGATGCGAGAGCCCGGCGGCATGGCGAGCTTCTGCACGGAATCGGGCGACCGTGTCGGGGTGCTGGGCGAGTTCGGCGGGCAGCAGCTTCACGGCCACCGGGCGGTCCAGAACCAGGTCCACGGCGCGCCATACAGCACCCATGCCACCTGAGGCGATCAGGCTCTCCAGCCGGTAGCGGGAAGCGAGGACCTCGGCATTGAGCGAGAGGGACATCGCGCCCAGGCTACCCGGTTCCGGACCGGATATCCGTCGTCTTCTGCCGCACGTGTACCGGCTGAGACAATCGTGCAGACACCCACTGGCGGAGGCTATGCATCTGTGGCAGCGGCTCGCCCGGCACGATCCTGACTACGTCGCACTGCGACGTGCGGCACGAGCGGCGATCGTGATGCCGGGCATATTCGCGCTGGGCGACAAGGTTATCGGCAATGCCGATGTCGCCACGTTCGGTGCGTTCGGCGCCTTCGCGATGCTGCTCCTGGTTGACTTCAGCGGGCCGCTGGCGCAGCGACTGCAAGCTCAAGCTGCACTGGCCCTCGTGGGCGGGGTATTCATCTGCGTCGCTACCGCGGCTTCCGTTACGCCATGGCTTGGCGCGCTTGCCATGGCGGTGGTCGGGTTCGGAGTGCTCTTCGCGGGAGTGGTGAGCTCGACCCTCGCGGCGGCCTCCACAGCCTTGCTGCTGGCGTTCATCCTGCCGGTCTCGGTGCCTGCCCCCGTGTCGGCCATCCCAGCGCGGCTGGCTGGCTGGGGACTTGCCGGCGTCTGCGGCCTCATCGCTGTTGCCGTGCTCTGGCCAGCCCCGCCACGGGACCGGCTGCGCCCGGCCGCCATCGCCGCATGCCAGGCGCTGGCCGCGCGGATCAGGGCTGAGGTGGCCTTCGCGCTCGGAGCCGCGGAAAAGGAGTCCGCCACAGACCGCGACCACGCGGTCGACCGGGCACGCGATGCCATCGACGCGCTGCGGCGCACATTCCTGGCCACGCCCTACCGGCCCGGCGGGCTGCGGACATCCGCGAGGACGGTCACCCGGCTTGTGGCCGAGCTGGGGTGGCTGAACCTGATCATTACCAAGTCGAGCCATGCGCCGCCCTCCAGCGGGACGGCTCGCAGCAGCCGGCCCGTGTGGACCGTGAAGCTGGCGGCCGCAGCCGTCCTCGAGCGCGGCGCCGAGCTGCTCGCGCTCATGGGCGGGAAGGACGACGCACTGCAGGATGCGATGTCCGGCCTGACCGCTGCGCTGACCGCGCTCGAGGACCATGCGGCAGCCGAACTGCCAGGCGGGCCCGCAGCCGGCGCAAGCGAGCCGGCTTCCTGGACCGTCAGCGCCCCGGCCGCGGGTGCCGGCGACCACGTCAGCATGCTCGTCAGCGCGCTCGATCCGGCCTTCCGTGCCCAGGAAGTCGGTTACGCGGTCACTCTGATCGGGCGGACCATCGCCCTCACCGCGGCGGCCGAGCGTCGAAGCTGGCTGCAGCGCATGCTCGGCCGTCAGCCGGAGGGCCTGCCGGGATCGCTGTCCGCCGCCGAGGCCAGGGCAGCCGCGCACGTCCAGCCGCATTCGGTGTGGCTGCGCAACAGCATCCGCGCCGCCGCCGGGCTCGGCCTCGCGGTGCTGGTCGCCAGGCTCACGGGGGTGCAGCACTCGTTCTGGGTCGTACTCGGCGCGCTGTCGGTGCTGCGGTCGAACGCGCTCAGCACCGGGCAGGACTCGCTCCGCGCGCTCGCCGGGACCGTCGTCGGGCTCGTTATCGGAGCGGGGATACTGCAGGGGATCGGCACCAACGAAACTGCGCTTTGGATCCTGCTTCCTTTCGCCGTCCTGCTGGCTGGCGTCGCGCCCGCCGTCATATCGTTCGCGGCCGGGCAGGCCGCGTTCACACTCACACTCGTGATCTTGTTCAACCTGATCAAGCCGGCCGGCTGGCAGGTTGGGCTGCTCCGGCTCGAGGACATCGCACTGGGGTGCGCCGTCAGCATCGTTGTCGGCCTGTTGTTCTGGCCGCGGGGGGCGAGTGCGGTGCTCAGGCAGGCACTCGCCGACGCCTATGCCGGCAGTTCGGCATACCTGGCCGGCGCCGTGGAATTCGGAATCTTGGGCTGCACGAGCCGGGGTGCCCGCCCGCGGATGCCCGCCGAGCAGGCCAGCAAAGCAGACGCAGCGGACCGGCGTCTGGACGACGCGTTCCGCGCATACCTGGCCGAGCACGGGCAGAAGCCGGTCCCGCTCGCGGATGTGACCAGGCTGGTGACCGGTGCCACCGGGGTCCGGCTCGCCGCCGGCGCGGTGCTCGATCTCTGGCGCGGTGACCCTGGCGAAGCGGACACGGACCGGTCCGCGGCGCGCGGCGAGATACTGCAGTCCCTCCGCAGGGTCACGGCCTGGTACGACGACCTGGCGGCTAGCCTCATCGACGGGCAGCAACCGCACGATCCGCTCGCCTACGATCAGGCAGCCGACGGCAGGCTGATCGAGGCGGTCCGCAGCGACCTTGACAGCGGTGTCAGCGAGGCTGCCGCGACCGCGGTCCGTATCGTCTGGACGGGTGACCATCTGGACGCCACCCGCCGGCTGCAGGAGACGATCGCCCCGGCTGCTCAGGTGGCCGTGAGGCTTCAGAGGGCCAGCAGGTTCGCCGCGGCGAGGACCCTGTGGTCCTCCCACGGTCGGCCGACCAGCTGAACTGCCAGCGGCAAGCCACGAGAATCAGTGCCGGCTGGGATGCTGATCGCGGGCGACCCGGTCAGGCTGGCCGGCAAGGTGAAGATGAAGTCTTCGCCTCGGACCTCGCGGTGCTCGGGCGCCGCCTCCAGGCAGACCGGCGTCAGCAAGAAGTCGATGGTCTCCGCCGCCTGCAGGTACCGGCGCCTGAAACGGTCCCAGTCCCATAGCTGGCGATCGGCCTGCTCGCCTGACAGTGACGAGCGAGCCCAGTAGCGCCTGGTGATATCGAGTGCCTCGTTCAGCCATGGCACCTGCCAGTCGGTCCTGGTCATGCCCGCGGCGCTGAGGGATGATGCGGCGCGATCGAGCGCGGCGGCCTGGTCAGCATCCGGCCACCATGGTTCCTCCCCGGCCAGCACCGCGAACCTGGCGCGCTCGAGCACGGCCGCGCTGGAGTGCTGCAGCGGCACCGGCGGAACGCCCGCGTCGTGCCAGTCAGGGCCCGCGATGACCGCGAGCACGCGCTCGAGGTCCGCGACGTGCCGAGCCAGCGGGCCGATCTGCGTCCGGCCGTCATTCAGCGCACCGATCCTCGGGAAGTGGCCCGTGCCTGGAACCCGGCCAATCGTGGGCTTCAGCCCCAGGACGCCGCACCAGGCCGCGGGCAGCCTGATGCTGCCGCCTGAGTCGCTGCCGAGGCCGAGCACGGACGCCCCAGCCGCAACCACGACGCCCTCTCCGGTGCTCGAGCCGCCTGGCGTCCGGCGAAGATCAGCCGGGTGGCATACTCGCGTTTCGGCCGAGGATGGTCCCCAGGCGTGCGTCTTGGCGAGGACAACCGCCCCGGCCCGCCGCAGCCTGGTCACCACGGTGGCATCTCGCGTGGGCCAGCGATCGACCTGGCTGCTGTCGCCGGCGCAGGGAAAGCCTTCAACGTCGATCCAGTCCTTGATCGTCACCGGCAGGCCATGCAACGGCCCCGGCACGCCACCGGCCGCGAATGCCTCATCCAATCGCCGTGCGTCGGCCAGGGCCCGGTCGTCGCCGAACGCCGCGATCGCGCGCGTTCGCTCATGCACTGCGCGCAGCGCTGCGAGGCGTTCGGTCACGACCTCCGTCACAGACACCTGGCCCGACCTGACGGCGGCAAGCACGTCGCCGACCGTGTCCCGAAATCCGCCGTCACGGATCCATCCTCACCGTCTTGACCGGCGCCGCAACTCATTTCACAGCCGTGGCGGTGGTGGCGCATGCCGCAGGAGAACGCTATGGAAAACTGGCCTGGAGCGTCGTGGGCGGTACATCCGACGGAGGGGAGGACGCCAAGCGATGACGGATGCCATGCCGCCGCGCGACCAGACGCCGCAGCCCGTGCTGTCGCCGCTGACAGCAGCGGCCGTCTTCCTTATCGTGACCGTGAACCATGGCGGCGAGCCCGCTGTTCGCGACCTCCTCGGTGACCTGGCGGGGTTGCAGCGGTCGGTCGGGTTCCGGATCCCTGAAGGCAAGCTCGCCAGCGTCGCAGGGATCGGCTCGCTTGCCTGGGACCGGCTGTTCTCGGGGCCGAGGCCCGCCGAGTTGCATCCGTTCCGTGCGCTGTCCGGCAGCAGGCACAGCGCGGTAGCCACGCCGGGCGACCTTCTCTTCCATATCAGGGCGAACCGGATGGACCTGTGCTTTGAGTACGCCACGCAGGTCATGGACCGGCTGTCCGGATCGGTCACGGTCCGCGACGAGGTGCACGGGTTCCGGTACTTCGACGAGCGTGACCTGATCGGCTTTGTCGATGGGACTGAGAACCCGTCGGGAACGGCCGCTGCTGAAGCGGCCATCGTCGGCGCCGAGGACCAGGAGTTCGCCGGCGGCAGCTACGTCATCGTTCAGAAGTACGTGCACGACGTCACGGCGTGGAACGCGCTGCCCGTCGAAGAGCAGGAGAAGGTCATCGGCCGCAGCAAGCTGTCTGACATCGAGATGCCGGACGAGATCAAGCCGTCGAACTCGCACGTCGCTCTGAATACGATCATCGAGCCGGACGGAAATCAGCGGCAGATCCTGCGGGCCAACATGCCGTTCGGCGCGCCCGGTCGCGGCGAGTTCGGCACCTATTACATCGCCTACGCGGCCACGCCATCGGTCACGGAGCAGATGCTTGTGAACATGTTCATCGGAAAGCCGCCAGGCAATTACGACCGGATCCTGGACTTCTCCACGACCATGACCGGCAGCCTGTTCTTCGTGCCGTCTGCCGGATTTCTCGACGATCTGCCCGACCCCGCTGGTGCAGCCGCTAGCCAGCAAGCGGTCGGCCAGCCCGACGGCTCACTCGGCATTGGGAGCCTGCAAAGGAGCGCTCAGCTATGAACAACCTGCACCGCGAGCTCGCGCCGGTCTCGGCGGCTGCCTGGGCCAGCATCGAGGACGAGGCCAGGCGCACCTTCATGCTGCACCTGGCAGGACGCCGGGTAGCCGAGGTGCAGGGCCCGGGTGACGAGGCACTGGCAGCCGTGCGCACCGGTCACCTCAGCGACATCACCTCACCAGCGCCTGGCGTTCTTGCTTGGGCGCGCACGGCGCAGCCTGTCATCGAGCTTCGCGTGCCGTTCGCCATCAAGCGGCGGGACATCGACGACGTCGAGCGAGGCGCAGAGGACCCGGACTGGCAGCCGGTCAAGGACGCAGCGCGCACGATGGCCTTCGCCGAGGACCGGGCGGTCTTCGAGGGTTACGAGGCCGGCGGCATCGCCGGCATCCGCGAGACCGCGTCCAACCCGGCGCTGACCCTGCCGTCGGACGCCAGGCAGTACCCGGACGTGATCAGCGAGGCGCTGACAGGGTTGCGGCTGGCAGGCGTCGGCGGTCCATACGCGCTGCTGCTCAGCGCGGACGCGTACACCGCGGTGAGCGAGACCTCCGACCACGGTTACCCGGTCAGGGAGCACCTCAGCCGGCTGATCGACGGGCCGATCATCTGGGCGCCTGCCATTGACGGCGCGTTCGTGCTCACCACCCGCGGCGGCGACTTCGAGATGCACCTCGCGCAGGACCTGTCCATCGGTTACCAGTCCCACGACGCAGACCGCGTGCACCTGTACTTCATCCAGGCGCTGACGTTCATGGTGAACACGACTGAAGCGGCGGTTCCCCTCACGGCCGGCTAACGGCAAGCCGCCGCGCCACCACGTGCGATGCGACTGCTGCCGCCAGGATGGCTGATGGATCTGTGCCAGAATGTCCGTGAAAAGCAATCAGGCGGAGGCAACTGAATGGCCGAGACTCAGCAGGTTCCACCGGGCGTCGATGCGTCTAGGCCGAGCGTCGCGCGCATTTATGACAACCTGCTCGGAGGCGTCAACAATTTCGAGGCGGACAGGGCGGCCGCCGACCTGATGCGGTCCAGGGCACCTGAGCTAGTGGATGCCGCGTTCGCGAACCGCGGCTTTCATCAGCGGGCGGCGAAATGGATTGCCGAGCAGGGCGTGCGCCAGTTCATCGACCTGGGCTCTGGATTGCCGACGGTCGGGAACACGCACGAGGTCGTCCGTAAGGTTCATCCCGACGCCCGGGTCGTCTACGTCGACATCGACCCCATGGTCCAGTTGCACAGCAATCGGCTGCTGGCCGAAGACGACGGCGTGGCGGTGATCGTGGCCGATCTGAAGCAGCCGGAGACGGTGCTGGACAGCGAGACCGTACGCCGGCTGATCGACTTCAGCGAGCCGGCCGCGGTGATGATGACCGCCGTGCTGCACTTTGTTTCCGACGCCGACGACCCGGTCGGCATCGTCGCTCGGTACGTCGCGCCGCTCGCGGCCGGGAGCTACCTGGCGCTGTCGCATACGACAGGTGATCAGAAGCCGCCCAAGGCGGTCGAGGCCATGAACGAGGCTGGCCGCAGGTCAGCTGGCGGCAACTACGTGCGGAGCCGCGATCAGGTGCGTCAGCTGTTCGGCGCGCTGGAGATCGTCCCCCCGTACGACGGCGCTCCGCCCGACGTGACCTGGGTGGGGCTGTGGGGTTGTGAGGACCCCGCGGCCGCGGACTCCGAAGGCTCGCGGTGGCTCTACTGCGCCGTCGCCGCGAAGCGGGGCTGACAGCCGGACCCGGGAGCCAACTGCCGGCCTGACTCTGGGCACCGCGGTCCTTCGAGGCGCGCCGAAACCGGACGTACTCCTACTTCTCATCGCCGCGACATTCTGTGTTCACCTGAAGGACGGTGAGGTTGCGGTGGTCTGGTACTTCAAGCACAGTAGGTGCCGGCCGCTCCGGAGGGACTGAATGGCCGCTACCCCTTTCGAGCACGCTGACCAGGCGAGTCTCGCGCTGCATGCGATTGTCTGCGACCATGGGCCCGAGCTGCTGTCGCGGCCGTGGGAGCTGGCCAACTTGCTCGCCGACCTGCTGCCTGACACGCCCAGGATCGCCAGGTTGCTTGTTACAGCCGCGCAGGATCAGGTCGCCGGAGAATTGTGCGAGCACACGTCGGCGGGAATGGACGTCGCGACCGCAGCGACAATGGTCGCCTCGTCGTTCGCAGGCGCCACAATGCTGGCGCCTGACGCCTGTGCCTTGGTGCCATGGCCTCACCTAGCCAGCTACGCGGGTATGTGTGCCTGCGCGTAGTGGGCGGCGAGTATGTCGTCGCCAAAATCGCTGCGGGGCCGGCGCAGCACGGTGTGCGCGTGATTGCCGTCTTCCTGCGTGTTGTCGTACTCGATCAGCAGGTCATCGCCCTGCACCCGGTAATAGTGCCTGGTGCCCCTGCGGGTCGCCCCTTCCCAGGCAAAGTGGAGGTCGCCGGCGGCGAGCCTGGCCGCCTGGCGCGATGCGAGCTCTCCCTGGAGCCGATCCAGATACAGGGCGACGAGCTGGTCGAGCAACGCGCGCGCGGTGGGTCCGAGCTGGCCTGCTGCGATGCCGCGAGGCTCCAGCTCCCGGGCGACTCGACCTTTGGTGCTGGTCCTGATGTCAGCTGGTGCCCGGTCAGCCACCACGGCGATGTCCCGGCCACGCGGCCCCAGCTCCTCGAGCAGAGCGAGCGCCATGTCCTCCTCAGGCGCCAGTGGCCTGGATACGACCTGGCCGGCGTAACTGACCCGCGCGGGATTGGCGCCGAAGAACACCGGGGCGGGGGAGACGTCATCGCCGCGCAGGGTCATGCTTACCGAAAGATGATGCCCTTCGAACCGCCAGGCCCAGGGCTCTTCCTTGCCGGGTTCGCCGAAGACGCTGACCCAGTAGTCTCCGCTGTGCCGGCCTCGCCGCCAGCCTTCCTTCCTGTCGAGCACCTCTTCCAGGGCCATGATCACCATGGCTTGCGCATACGCGCGACCGCTGAGCGCCGTGGAGAGCAATCTGTGCGCGGCCTTGCGCGCGGCAGGGTTGATCACCGCAAGACAGGCACCCGGGCGCTCGCGCGGGCGATACTCCAGCCAGCGCCGCGCTGACTCATCGGCAAAGGGCAGAGCCGCCAGCCGGCGCTGCTCGCCGTCCACGGCTCGCAAGAGCACGGTCGCGGCTGATCGCATCTGCGCGGCAACGCTGTCAGCAGTCATGACCCCGGTATATCAGCCAGTATGCCCCGCCAGCGGCGGGGCGTACTGGCGCGGCTTCCTAGCGGATGGGTGCCCGGCGGAACAATCTGACCGCCCAGAGGTAGCTGACCACAGTGATGCCCCCGCCCCAGGCGAGCGCCACGATGGCGTTGTTCCCGACGGGATTGCCGAAGAGCAGATCACGCACCGAGTTGATGACGGGAGTGAACGGCTGGTATTCGGCGAACCACCGCAGCCCCGCCGGCATCGAGCCCGCCGGGACGAAGCCGCTTCCGAGGAATGGCAGGATCAGCAGCGGCATCGGCATGTTGCTGGCACCTTCGGCGCTCCTCGAGATCAGGCCGAGCGCCACGGAGAGCCACGTGACACCCAAGACGAACAGAGCGAGGATGCCGATCGCTCCGAACCAGCCGGCCGGACCAGCGGTTGGCCGGAAGCCGACGAGCAGCGCGAGGCCGATCACTGCGGCAACACTCAGCAGCGACTGGATCAAGCTGCCGACCACATGCCCGGTCAGCACCGATGCCCGGGAGATCGCCATGGTGCGGAACCTGGCGACGATGCCTTCTGTCATGTCGGTCGCGACCGATACCGCCGTGCCGGTCGCGCCGCCGGCCACCGTAATCAGCAGGACGCCTGGCGTCACGAAGTTGACGTAGAGCGCACGGCCCGCTGCTGCGCCGCCCAGCCCGGCTCCCATGATGCCGCCGAACACGTAGACAAAGAGCAGCAGGAAGATCACGGGCATGGCGATGATCATCAGTGTCATCGAGGGGTAGCGCTGCATGTGCCGTAGTTCCCGGCGCAGCATGGTGGCCGAGTCGCGAATGGCGAGCGACGGGCTGTTCATCGGACCGGTTCCATTTCGGTGACGGGCCGCCCGGTGCCGTCGGGCTGGCAAGGATTGCCGGTCAGGGTGAGGAAGACGTCATCCAGATCGGGCGTGTGGACAGACATCTCCGCGATTTCAATGGACTGGTCATCCAGCATGGCCAGCAGTGACCGGAGCGACTGGACGCTGCCGTCGCTGGGCACCTGCAAGGTGAGGGCCTGCTCGTCGAGCGAGCCGTGGCCGACAATCGCGGACGCCTCGTTCAGCCCGGCCACGTCGGTAAATCTGAGCTGGAGGTGGCCGCCGGGGATGAGTCGCTTGAGCTCATCTGAGGTGCCCTCAGCGATCAGGACGCCGTGATCGAGCAGCGCGATCCGATCGGCGAGTTCGTCTGCCTCGTCGAGGTACTGCGTTGTGAGGAAGATCGTGACTCCGCTGGATGAAAGCTCCCGGACGATCTGCCACGTCGACTTCCTGCTGCGAGGGTCGAGACCGGTCGTGGGCTCGTCGAGGAAGATGATGCGAGGCTCGCCCACCAGCGTCATGGCCAGATCCAGGCGGCGCCGCATGCCGCCCGAGTAGGTGGCTGCCATCTGCCGCGCCGCGTCCACGAGCTCAAACCGCTCGAGCAGTTCTGACGCGCGCCTGCGGCCTTCGGCCCGGCTCAGGTGGTGCAGATCCGCCATGAGCAGCAGGTTCTCCTCGCCGGTGAGCAACTTGTCGACAGCGGAGTACTGGCCGGTGACTCCGATCGCTGCCCTGACCGCGTCCGCCTCGCGGACCAGGTCATGCCCAGCCACCCGTATATCGCCGCCATCCGCGCCGATCAACGTGGACAGGATGTGCACGATCGTCGTCTTGCCTGCGCCATTGGGGCCGAGCAGCGCGAAGATCGTTCCCTCGCCGACTTGTAGGTCTACGCCGTCGAGCACGATCTTGTCGCCGTAGGACTTCCGCAAGCCCGCCGCGGCGATCGCGGGCGCGGTCAGCTGACTCGTCATGTTCCTTCCTTCACAGGTAGGCAATGAGGTGGACGCTAGTGTTAAGCACATGCGAAAAGCTACGTTGCGTTTATTAATCTGTCAACATAACTCGAGGACGGTTGCAGGTGGACTGCCTAGACAGTCAGAGCATCATTGCAATGAGCTGTGCACCTAAATGCAACGCTGACCGGTTCAAGTGTTGCAATGAGATGATCTGATCGCATAGAGTCGAAGCGGTCAGCACCAGCACGTGGCGGAGGGAGCGGACATGCCGGGAGGGCGGCTGACCTACCAGGACCGTGAGGAGATCGCGGCAGGCTTGGCCGACGGGCTGTCGCACGCTGAGATCGCCAGGCGGCTCGACCGTCCTACGTCAACCGTCAGCCGCGAAGTTCAACGCAACGGGGGGCAGGACGGCTATCGCGCCCGATCATGCGCACCAGGGCGACCGAGCAGCGGTCAGCAGCGCAGGCGAACCTCCGATGGCACAAGCACCGCCGCCGTGGAGCCTGCCGTGGCCGATGCCGGCGGGCGAGATCCCGAGGAGGTGCGGAAGTACCAGGATTGGCTGACCGCGGTGCTTATCGAGATGGGACTCTCGCGGATGACGGCCAGCGTGCTCACCTCCCTGGCCGTCACCGACTCGGGCAGCCTCACCGCGGCAGAGCTCGTGCAACGGCTGAGGGTCAGCCCGGCCTCGATCTCCAAGGCGGTCAGCTTCCTGGAGGAGCAAGGCCTGGTCAGGCGCGAGCGGAGCTGCCCGGCGGGAACGCTACATTTTCGACGACGATGCCTGGCTGCGCGCATGGATGGTCAGTGCCAGGACGAACGCGATGCTGGCCGGTGCCGCGCTGCAGGGCGCGGACATCCTCGGCGAGACGACGCCAGCCGGGGCCCGGATGGCTCAGATGGGCCAGTTCCTCAAGCTCGTCGGCGACGACATGATCCGGGCGGCCGAGCACTGGTGGCGGATCGTCACCGTCGGCGAAGGCGGCGAAGGCGCGCTCGCCGACGGCATTCGGCCCCGGCGCTAGCTTCGGGCACGCGTCAGCCCTGCGTCCGGCTCCACCATCAGGTCGCGGAGCCACTGCTCGCTTGCCCTGGCGATCCGGGCAGGGACACCTAGCTCGCCAAGCAGCTCGGCCGCCGCGGCCATCTCGTCCGCCCGGCGGCGTGCATGCTGGATGCTGCCGTGCTCCAGCCGGTCGACGGTCGCCGCGGAGAAGCCGCTGAGCTCGGCGGCCATGACCGACCGGAGCCAGTCCTCGCAGTCGGCCGACCTGGCGGCGCGCAGCGCCTCGGTGACCGCGGCGGCAAGGCCCTTGTAGAAGACGCTCCGCACCAGCTTGCGGACGGCGGCGGTACCTGGCGGACCTGGCAGGACGTCCACCCCAGCGCCGAGGGCGGTGAGCAGCTCCGCGAATTGCGCTGCGGCAGGACCAGAGGCGAGCATCGGCGTGCGGAGTCCGCGACCGGGAACCGGCGACATGATCGCGACGTCGGCGAACCCGATCCCGGCGGTTGCTGCGAGCTCGCCGAGGTGCGCCTTGAACCCCGCTGACGCGGTGTTCAGGTCGGCGTAGATGGCGTCAGACCCGACGCCAGGCAGCGCCGCCTTGAGGGCTGCTTCTGCCTCATGAGCGCAGGTCAGCGACAACACGACCGCTGCGCCGCGGCAGGCGTCGGCGTCGCCGTCGCACTGCGTGATGCCCGCGGCCCGCGGGGATGACCGGGTCGAAGCCTCGCACCAGGACACCGGCCGCCGCCAGGTCGCCGGCGATAGCCGAGCCTGCCTCGCCGAGCCCGAGGACGGCGATCACGGGGCGTCGCGGCGGTCACGGATGCGCCGGTCACGGGACCGGGGGAGTGCCGTGGGTGTGGAAGGACGGGATCGTGGCCAGGCCCCAGGCCTGGCCCTTGGCACGTTCGGATTCTGACCAGCTGATGGTCTGCCAGTCGGGGGCGAAGATCAGCCGCGCGCACGGGTTGCACAGCTCGATCCGGTTGCCGCCAGGCTCGTAGACGTACAGGAAGAACGTTTGCTGAATCGCGTGCTTGTGCGGCCCGGTTTCGATGAAGACGCCCTTGTCCAGGCAGATATCGGCGGCTCGCAGGATGTCTTCCCTGGTGTCGGTGGCGAAGGCCAGGTGGTGCAGCCGCGCCGACGTTCCCGTCCAGTCGTTGGTGTAGACGAGGTCGTAGGACTTCTGCGCGAAATGAAGCCACTGGGCCGAGATTGTGCCGTCGTTCAGGACGATCTGCTCGGTGACCCTGGCGCCGAGCGCCTCGCAGATGAACCTGCCGCTGGGCTCGCTCTGCGCGGCCAGGAAGTTCACGTGATCGAGGCGGCGCACGCTGACCCCGCGGCCCGGGTAGGCCTGCGCCTGGTTCTTCAGCGCCGGTTTCAGCTCGCCTGACGGCTGGTACCGCTCCGTCTGGAAGTACAACTCGATCTCGTGGCCGTCGGGATCGCGGAACAGGTAGGTAGGTCCGATGCCGGTGTCCCCGTCACGCCAGCCGATCCCGAGGCCGGCCGCCTCGATGGCGGCCACCCTGCGCTTGAGCGCCTCTTCGCTGGCCGCCCGCAGCCCGGTCCTGCGAAGTCCCGATGTGGCCGAAGCGGTCAGCTTCAGGCTGTGATGCTCGTAGTCGTCCCATGTCCGCAGGTAGACCGATGAGCCGTCGGAGCCGTTCTCGGTCAGCCCGAGCACCTCGGTGAAGAACCACAGGCTCCGCTCGGGTTCCGGAGTCAGCAATTCGGCGTGACCAAGATGGGCTACCTCGTGCAGCAGGGGCATCGCTGGCGTCCTATCGGGCTGGGTAGACGGTCCCGTCGAAGAGCTTGCGCGCGGTCCTGACGACGCCCGCGCTGCAGCACCTGCGGCGGGTCTTGCGCTGAGGTCGACATTCACGTCGACCTCCAGGTGGCCGGTGGGGTGCTCTATGTCGAACCGGTGCCCGGCCGCCGGCAGGTCGGCCAGCTCGGCGCCGACCCCGCCAGGCAGGAGCAGCGCGGTGGCGACGCTCACCGCCCCGAGCACGCCAATGGCCTGGTGCGGGCGAACGGGAATGAACGTTCGCGTGCAGATCGTGCCGCCATCGCGCGGCGGGCTCACCAGGGTCGTCTTCGGCACGCTCAGTCCGCCCACGTCGCCGATACCCATCAGCTTTCCCGCCGCTAGGCGCAGTGCCTGTATCCGGCCGCGCCAGCTCCTCGTTCTGCGCCAGGTCCTGATACGGCTCGTACCCGGTGATGCCGAGATCGGCGGCGCGGGCGACGACCACCGGCATGCCGTTGTCCACGCAGGTGATCTCGACGCCGTCGATGACGTCGCTTACCTGACCGGTGGGCAGCAGGCTTCCCGTCGCCGAGCCCGCGGTGTCGGCGAACCGCAGCAGGACAGGGGCGGCGCTGCCTGGAACGCCAGCGATGGTCGTGCCGCCGACGTACTCGGGAACGTCCGCCAGGCGTGGCGAAGGTTGCCGTGACCACGCTGCCCGAGTTGACCATGTGGATCCGGACCGTCGTCGAGGGGTTGCCGGTGATGATCAGCCCGCGCTCGGCGGCAAACTGGCCGACCCCTGCGAGGATGTTGCCGCAGTTCTGCAGGGCGGTGACGGTGGCCTCTTCGACCCCGAGCTGAAGGAAGAGGTAATCGATGTCCGCGTCAGCCCGCGATGACGGTGACACCAAGGCGACCTTGGATGCCAGCGGGTGCGCGCCGCCGACGCCGTCTACCTGCATGGGATGGCCGCTGCCCATGATCGCCAGCAGCATCGCGTCCCGCTCCGACCGGTCCGCGGGCAGATCGCTTGCCAGGAAGTACAGGCCTTTGGATGTGCCGCCGCGCATCAGCATGCACCGGACGCCGCGTCCGCTTCTCCGTGGCGGCCCACCCGTGCTACTGGCCCGGGGGGACGTCCCCCCGGAACCCCCCGTCATGGCGGCTCCTG
Organism: uncultured Actinomycetota bacterium; assembly: GCA_963809195.1. Classification (GTDB taxonomy): domain Bacteria; phylum Actinomycetota; class Actinomycetes; order Streptosporangiales; family Streptosporangiaceae; genus Chersky-822. The sequence continues at coordinate 816,091 of CAWEIQ010000001.1, forward strand.
GTACGACCCGTAGTCCAGGTACTCGACGCCCTGCGTCGGCCAGGATCTCGCGCAGCCCGTAGATGTCGAGACCGAGCTCACCGTCGCGCAGCGCCTCGCGGGTTGCGTTCTCCTTCTCGCCAGCGTGCCCGCGCGGCGGCGAGGGTGGCCGCGACCTCGGTGCGAGCGACGACGGTGACGCCATCGTCGTCGGCCACGATCGCATCGCCCGGGCAGATCCGGGTGCCCGCCGATACTGACCGGGATGTTGACGGCGCCTGGCGTGGCCTTGACCGTCCCCTGCGCCGAGACCGCGGCGCAGAACACGGGGAAGCTCATCGCGTCAGTTCGGCAACGTCGCGCACGCCGCCGGTCGTGACCAGGCCCCGGACGCCGCGCCGCTGGAGCGAGGTGGCGAGCAACTCGCCGAACGAGCCGTCCATGTTCGGGGAGGTCGTGGTCACGACCAGGATGTCGCCGGTCTGGCATTGCTCGACTGCCGCGTGGATCATCAGGTTGTCACCAGGCCAGCAAACAACCGTGACGGCGGTACCGCCCGTGCGCGCGCCCAGGTAGACCGGCCGGATGGCCGGGCCGAGATAGCCGGTCCTGCCTGCCGCCTCATGCACGGTTGAGACACCGAACGACGCGAGTTCGTCCACCGCGGCCAGGTTTGCCCGCGGGCACCCGGTGACCACCACGTTCCTCATTGCAGGACGTCCGTCACCTGCGGATAGACACGCATGTAGGCCTCGCCCATGGTGTCGTGGGGCAGGCCGAGGTTGGGTCCCGCGTTGCGCCGCAGCTGCACGCCCCGCCGCCTGGCCAGGTCGGTGTAGTACTCCCACATGTGCTGCTGGGCCACCAGGGCTTCCATGGCCCGGCGCTTGATCGCGAAGACCTCGGTGATGTCGAGCAAGACCTCGGGCTTGAAGCCGCACTGCTCAGGCTGGTGCGGCTCGAACAGGAAGACCGGCGGGGCGCCAAGCGGCTGCCCGGGCGCCTCGTACCCGGCCGCCTGCGCCAGCACCCTGGCATGCAATGCCATCCGCGCGGCCGCGGGATGGTCCGGGTTATACGGGTCGGCCAGCGGGTGCGTCAAGACGACGGCCGGCTCGACGCGCCGGTAGCAGTGCACGATCTGGTCGACCAGCTCGGCCGATTCGACCAGCGGATAGTCGCCGGCGTCGAGGAACTCGATCGATGCGCCGAGCACGGCGGCGGCTTTGGCGGCTTCGGCCCGCCTCAGCTCCTTGATCTCGCCAAGTTCCATGCCGTCGCGCCAGGCTCTGGCCGACTCGCCGCGCTCGCCGTAGGTCAGGCACAGCACGGTCACGGCTGCACCGCGGGACGCGGCCAGTGCCATGGCGCCTCCGGCCCGCCAGACGAAGTCGCCGGCGTGCGCGCTGACGACCAGGACAGGACCTTCGCGTCCGGCGCGAGCGTCCTGCGGGCCAATCATGGCCGGCGCCCGGTTACCACGAATCCCAGACTTCCTGCGCGGTCTCGACGATCAGCGCAAGCTTGGCCCACTGCTCCTCCTGGGTGAGGTCGTTGCCTTCCTTGGTGGAGGAGAACCCGCATTGCGGTGACAAGCACAGCTGGTCGCCGTCGACGAACCTGGCGGCCTCGTCGATACGCCGCTTGAGGTCATCCTTGCTCTCAAGCTCGCCTCGTTTGGTGGTGACCAGCCCGAGCACGACCCGCTTGCCCGTGGGTACGAAGCGCAGCGGCTCGAAACCGCCGGAACGCTCGTCGTCCCATTCGCAGAAGAATCCATCGACGTCCAGCGTGCTGAACAGCGCCTCGGCCACGAAGTCGTAGCCGCCCTCAGCGGCCCACATGCTCTGATTGTTGCCGCGGCACATGTGAGTGGTGACGGCGAGGTCTGCTGGGCGGCCTGCCAGCACCCGGTTGATGTTGGCGATGTAGTACTCGTGCTGGTGCTGGGGATCGCCGCCGATATCGGCGACGTGCCTGCGCTGCGCAGGGTCGTTCATGTAGGCGAGGCTGGTGTCGTCGAACTGCAGGTAGCGGCAGCCGAGGTCATACAGCCGGCTGGTCTGCTCCGCGTACGCGGCCACCAGGTCGGTCCAGAACTGATCGAGGTCCGGGTAGACGGACTCGTCGATTGCCGAGCGCCCGCCCCGGTAATGCACCATGCTCAGCGACGGGATCGTGAGCTTGGGCAGCGCGGTTGTGACCGCGTCAGCAAGGAAGCTGAAATGGTCGCCGAAGATCGTGCGCGGCAGCGTGACGGGCGCGACGATGTGAGCGGACGGCGGAGCCCACTCATAGCTCTTCTGCTCGTTCCTGAACATCACCCGGATGGTGTCGTCCTGGACCTGCTGAACGCCGCCGAGCTGGTAGATGAAATCCATATGCCAGGACTCGCGGCGAAACTCTCCGTCGGTCGCCGATTGCAGCCCGACGTCGTGCTGACGGCGGACGGCGTCGCGGATCGCTGCGTCTTCTATGACCCGGAGCTGCCCGGCACCGATGCGCCCGGCCGCGAAGTCGTCTCGCGCACGCAGCAGCTCAGGTGGGCGCAGCAGGCTGCCGACGTGGTCGGCGCGGAACGGCGGCCGCATTCAGCCGATTGTAGAGGTCTGCCGCCGCGGGCGGAATGTCGCCTTGGCCGCTTAGGCGGAGGCAGCGGGCCGCGCCGCGAAAGCCACCAGCTCCCGCCTGCAGCTCAGGCCGGCCTTCATGATGATGCTGGTGACGTGGGATTCGACTGTCTTCGGCGAGATGAACAGGCGTGCTGCGATCTCGGCGTTGGAGCAGCCCTGTCCGATGAGCTGAAACACGTCAAGCTCACGGGTTGTGATGCCCAGCTTGCGCAACGCGCCTGGCACGCTTGCGCCCGCCCGGCGCTGCCTGGGCACGCGCTCACCGGCCTTGCGGAGAATGCCCCTGCAGGCGGAAGCCACCAGCGCGAAGCCGCTGTCGTCCAGGTCTCCGGCGGCCTGCCGCAGCCAAGGGACCGGTTCGCCCCAGCCATCGCGCAGCGCCGCGACCGCGACCAGCCGGTGCCAGATGTGGTTCCACCAGGGTGCGCAACCCAGGTAGTACTGGCGCCCGCGCTCGGCCAGTTCCTCGGCGCGCGATACGTCCCCGCGGCGGCCTGCCAGCACGGCCTGGGCGTAGGCGAGGCAGCCGCGGTTCCAGCAGGCCACCTCGGCGCCTGCCGCGATTGCCTCATCGGATGCGGCGCCGCCGTCGTTGTACGCGGCTGCCTCCAGCAGTGCCCAGTATCCCCAGGCCATCGACGGCGCCGTCAGGGGTTCGTTTCTGCCGTAACTGACGCCCATCCGGCTCAGCTTGAGCGCGCGGGCCAGGTCATTGCTGACAATTGCCGAGGTGACCCGGGCCTCGCCGGCGGCGGTGATGAGAACGGACGGATCGTCCGGCGCGAGCTGCTGGGCCTGGCTGGCTAGCGACTCGGAGTAATCGCGTTCTCCCTGGACCGCGAGAATGCATGCCTGTGCGGCGAGCGCCGAGGCCTCTACCCGGCGGAGCTGAAGCCGTCGCGCAGAGCCCTGGCTGCGCTGCGCGGCCTCGAGCGCGCGCTCCAGATCCGAGCCCAGGCTCCACGCGTTGGCCAGCTGCAGGTCGAGCACGGCAGCCGTCGACACCGCGCCCGATTCGATGGCCAGCAGCTTGGCCTCTTCCAGGCGGTGCGCCTCAGCCTTCTCCAGCATCTCGATGGTGCCGAGCTCGTGCATGGCGCGGATCCGCCTGACGGGCAGGCCATTGCCAGTTGAGATCTGGAAGGCACGCTCGAACGCGATGCTTGCCGAGCCGGTGTCCCTGATCCGTTCCCGGCGCCCGATGACCTCAAGTGCCTCGCATGCCGCGTCAGCCGCGCAGGCAGATGGCATCGCGGCTTCGGCGCTCGCCAGAGCCGCGCGGGCAAGTTCAAGCGCGCGGTCAGGATCGCACGCGTCCATCGCGCACCTGGCCGCCACGGCGTCGGCCCAGCCGCTGAGGGAAGAATCCGGCGCGCTGGCCGCCAGTAGCCGCGCAGCCGTCACCCGGTCCGCGGCCATGTCGGCGCGATCACACTCCGACAGCGAACGCGCGACCCGAAGATGGATGACCGCCTTACGCGCATTGTCGGCGCCAAGAGCCTCCAGCTCAGCGAGCAGGCGGTCAGCCGTCGGCACCAGCTGATCGCTGTTGCCGGTGAGCGCGTAGACGCTGGCGAGCGTCTCGTCGATGTCTGCCAGCATCTGCACGGGCTCTGGTACGACCGGTGTCAGCACCTGCCTGGCTCGGTCAAGCGAGGCGGCAGCGCTGGTCAGCGCCCCGCGCCGGAGCGCACGACGGCCCGCCTCAAGCAGTAGGCCCCCCGCTTTGGTGCGCTCGCCTGCCGCCTCGTGCAGCTCCGCGGCCAGCTCACACCACTCGCCAGGCAGGCCTGGGTGCGCCGCCTCGATCGCGGCGGCTGCCCGGGCAGAACGCTCGGCCAGGAACGGCTGGAGCAAATCCGACATGATGGCGTCCCTGGTCAGGGAGTGCCGGAACCTGAACAGTGCCTGCCGCGGCGAATGCGGTTCGATGAGCTGTGCTTCGCAGGCTTGCCTGAGGGCATTCAGCACGTCGCTCTCACCAGCGCGGACCATCGCCGGCAGCAGCGTCCAGTCGAACTGTCGTCCGAGCACCGCCGCGGCCGCGACGACATCGGACACCTGCGGGCCAAGTTCGATGAGCCGTCGCCGAACAGACTCTGCGATCGATGTCGGCACTCCGGTGGTGACGGCCTCGTTCACCTGCCAGCCCCCGTCCCCCCGAACCAGCTCGCCGGAAGATACGGCGTCGGCGAGGATCTCCTCGACCGCGAAGGGGAGCCCCTCGCTGTCCGCAAGCAACCGGCGCATGATCTGGCTCGGCGCGGATCGCTGCGCCAGGCATGCGGCGACCATCTGCTCGACCTCGGCTGCGTCGAGCCGCGGCACGTCGATGACGGTGGCGGCTCGGCGCGCGTGCACCGCCCTGATCATGTCCTGCGCCAGTGACGGCTCGGTGTCCCGCAGCGTCGCCACGCACAGCACCCGTTCGCTCGTGATGTTGTCCGCGAGGTACTCGACGATCGCCACCGACTCAGGGTCCGCGAACTGGAGATCCTCCAGCACGAGCACGGTTCCCTTGCCGCCTAGATCGGACAGCAGCCGCAGGACCGCTTCGCCGAGAATCAGTGGCGACATCTCGGCCGCGCTTTCGCCAGGCTGGCCCCAGTCAGGCACGATCGAGGCAAGCGCCCTGCGGTACTCGGCGACCGCTGGCAGGTCCTTCATCGCAGTGGTGCGAGCGACCGCGATCAGGGCTTCAATGAATGGCCTGAGCGGCACCGGGCTCGAGGCCTGCACGGCCCTGCCGCAGATGACCGTATAGCCTCTGGCCGACCCGAGCGCGACGAGCTCCCTGGCGATCCGTGACTTGCCCACGCCGGCCTCGCCGGCCAGCACGACGAGCCCGCCGCTCGTGCTGGTCTGATCGAGTGCCGCAGAAAGCGCACCAAGCTCGGCATCACGGCCGACCAGGACCTGGCATTGCATCGCTCCCATCAGGTCACTGTACCGTCGCTTTGAGCGGTCATTGAGTGACACTGTGTGATCAACATCTCTGGGGCGGCTTCCGGGGCGGGCCGCGGTTAGCGGATGTCAGGCCGGTCGGGCCACCAGATCCTCATGGCATCAGGGCCATCGTGCTGCACCCGGCTGAGCCGGAGCAGCCAGCTTGCGATGCCCGCAGTTCCCTGCATGAAGCCAACAGCGGGTTCGAGCTCGGGCGGATCTTGCCGATGCTCGGTGTGCGACCATCGGACGCCGGATTCGTCGTTGATGCTCCGGTTCAGGACATCGACGGCGAGTGTCTCCGCCCAGGCCAGCCACTCTTTGTCGCCAGTCTGCTGATACCGGTCGAGCGCCATCTCGCCAACGCCCGCGGTTCCGCAGCATTGGCCAAGGTTGTCCCAGAATCCGGCGTACAGCCGCGCAGGCAGGCCGCTGGATCGCACCGCCTGACGGCTGGCCTCCGCGTACTGGGCCCAGCTTGCCGCCGGCTGCATGTGGTCGAGCTGCTCGAACAGTCGCAGCGTCCCTGTCGCGCCGTGGCACCATCCGTAGCTGACTGGCGCCTGCGCGCCGGCGAGCGGGATTCTCTGCGGCACCGCCAGGGTGCCGTCGGGTTGGGCGCCCAGCTGGATGAGCCGGCGCGCGGCAAAGATGGCGATGTCGATGAGGTCCGCCCTGCCGATCGCGAGCCCCGCGGCTGCGAAGGCAAAGCCGATTCCGGCCAGGCCGTGCGAGAAATTTGGCTGGAAGACACGAAAATCGCGGCGCGGGAACCAGTCAGGCAGACCATCGACCCACTGGGCCTCGGCGATGAGCTGGTCGGCGAGATCGGACGCTACCTGGCGGACGCTGTCGTCCCCGAGCGTGACCAGGACAAGCATCACGCCTGCCTGACCGGAAAGGAGGTCAAACCAGCGAAGCCGGCCGCGCTCGGCCGCGGCCCGGGCAGCGATCGTGCGCACAAGGGCCCTCGCGTCATCGTCCGCCTTATCGTCGCCACTGACCTGTGCCCACATGTGCAGTGCCGCAGCGACTCCGCCTAGGCCGGTGTAGAGGCTGAGGTCTGGCTGGTCCATCTCGGGCTCGAGCTCGGTAGCGCAGACGCCCGTGTCATGGTTCGCAGCCCGGCGCGCGAGCTGTCGCAGGCGCTCGGCGGCCGCGCTGGCGTACTCGTCGAACTCGGTCAGGCCGCCGAGCCTGGCTTCGGCCAGAGCGGCCAGGATGCCGGCCGTGCCAAAGTAGAGATCGTCGGAGAGCGGCGCGCCTGGCGCGCGCGTCGACGGCCATGTCGTCGCGCCGGCGACAGGGACTCCCGCGTCGGTCACCCAGCGCAGCGCCGCCCTCGCGGCCGCGCGGGCCTCGTGCTGGACGGTGGCATCGTGATCGGTCTCCATTCATCCCATGCAACCTCATGCCGCCGCAGCGGCCCAGGCGGGGTAGCGGCCGCCTTCCCGGGCCGTGGACGCGGGATTAGGCTGGCCGCGACTCAACAGGCCGGGAACTCAGGCGGAGGGCGGCCGGCGGTGCTGAACGAGGGCGTGGGCTCCTGGACCGCGCGGCGGGCGCGCAAGACACCCGACCGGGTCGCGATGATTCACGGCAGCGGGCGAGTCAGTTACGCCGAGCTGCACGACCGGGTGACCCGTCTGGCCGTCTCGCTGCGCGACCTCGGGGTGCGGCGCGGCGACCGGGTCGCGTTCCTTGGTCCCAATCACCCGGCATTCGTGGAGACCATGTTCGCGACCTGGGCGGCCGGCGGCGTCTTCGTGCCGCTGAACTTCCGCCTCGCGCCGCCTGAGCTAGCGCATCAGCTGGCGGACTCGGGGGCAGGGACGCTCGTGTACGGTCCGGCCTACGCCGAAGCCGCCGCCGGCCTCCGAGCGACCACAGCCCTGGCCCACCTTGTCGCGCTGGACGGCCCTGCCGGCGATGCGGCGCTCAGCTATGACGCCTTGCTCGGCGCTGGGGCGCGTGAGTGGGCCGACGAGCAGGTCAGCCTCGACGATCCCTGCCTGATCATGTACACGTCAGGGACGACAGGACGGGCCAAGGGCGCCCTGCTGACCCACGGCAACATCACCTGGAATGCGGTGAATGTGCTGGTCGACACGGACCTGGCCAGCGATGCGGTCGCGCTTGTCGTGGCCCCGCTGTTCCACACCGCGGCCCTGAACATGCTGAGCCTGCCGGTCCTGCTCAAGGGCGGGACGCTCGTGATTGAACCGGGATTCGACCCGAGCCGGGCGCTGGAGCTGATCGCTCGTCACAGGGTCTCCATCCTGTTCGGGGTGCCGGCCATGTACGACGCGATGGCGGCGCTGCCGCAATGGCCGGATGCAGACCTGACCAGCCTGCGTGCCCTGCTGTGCGGAGGCGCACCTGTCCCGCTCGCCACGATCCGCTCGTACCTGGACAGGGGCCTCAGCTTCATCCAGGGCTACGGCCTGACAGAGGCGGCACCTGGCGTGCTGCTGCTCGATGCCGCCCACGCGGAGAGCAAGGCCGGATCGGCTGGCGTGCCGCATTTCTTTACAGATGTTCGCATCGTCGGACCCGAGCGCGCTGACGTACCGGCCGGCGAGCGCGGCGAGATCCTCGTCGCGGGCCCTAACGTGATGCGCGGGTACTGGAACCAGCCTGAAGCGACGGCTCAGGTCATTGCCGACCGGACGTGGCTGTGCTCTGGCGACATCGCCAGCACCGACGGGGACGGTTACGTCTATGTGGCCGACCGGGTCAAGGACGTGATCATCTCGGGCGGCGAGAACATCTACCCGGCCGAGGTCGAGAACGCCTTGCGGACCCATCCAGCGATCGCCGACTGCGGCGTGATCGGCGTACCCGACGAGCGCTGGGGCGAGGTCGGCAGAGCCGTCGTCGTGCTGCGCCCCGGCGCGCTGGCCGACGAGGCTGGCCTGCTCGGCTTCCTTGACGGCCAGATCGCGCGATACAAGATCCCGAAGTCGGTGCGTTTCGCGGCCGAACTCCCGCGCACGGCAACCGGAAAGATCGCCAAGAAGGTCCTGCGCGAAACCCATGGCGCCGCCGTCCCGGCTTCGGTCAGCGGCCGGCAGAATCGCCGACCCAGACCGTCTTGATGTTGCAGAACTCCCTGATCCCGTGTGCCGACAGCTCGCGGCCGTGACCTGAGCTCTTGACGCCGCCGAACGGCAGCTGCGGGTACGAGGTGACGTTGCCGTTGATGAAGACCATGCCAGAGGCCACGTCGCGGATGAATCTCGACCGCTCCTGTTCGTCCTCGGTCCACGCGTTGGCCCCGAGCCCGAACTCTGTCCCGTTCGCGAGCTCGATGGCCTCATCGATATCCCCGACGCGGTACAGCGTGGCGACCGGTCCGAAGACCTCCTCATGGTGGACCCGCATGTCAGGAGTTACCTCGGCCAGCACGGTCGGCGGGTAGTAGAAGCCAGGATCGTCGGGTGCCGCGCCTCCGCAGAGGACCTTCGCGCCCCGGGCCACGGCGTCGGCTACGAGCTTTTCAACGTCGTCCCGCTGCTGCTCGGAGGCCAGCGGACCCACGTCGGTGCTCTCCAGCATCGGATCACCGACCGACATGCCAGCCATCTGGGCGGTGAACATGGGCGCGAACTCGTCGTAGACCGCCTCGTGCACGATGAACCGCTTCGCCGCGATGCAGGACTGGCCGTTGTTGAGGCAGCGCGCGAAGGCTGCGACCCGCGCCGCCGCATCGAGCTTGGCCGAAGGCATCACGATGAACGGATCGCTGCCGCCCAGCTCGAGCACGACCTTCTTGGTCTCGCTGCCCGCGATCGCCGCTACCGACTGTCCGGCTGAACCAGAGCCAGTGAGCGTCGCGGCCACGACACGCACATCGCGCAGGATCGGCTCGACCCTCGACGAGCTCACCAGCAGCGTCTGGAACGTCCCCTCAGGGAACCCCGCGCGTGCGAAGAGGTCCTGCATGAACAATGCGGTCAGCGGAACGTTGGAGGCATGCTTCAGCAGCCCGACATTGCCGGCCATCAGGGCCGGCGCCGCGAAGCGCATGGCCTGCCAGAGCGGGAAGTTCCACGGCATGATCGCCAGCACGGGGCCGAGCGGCTGGTAGCGGGCGTACGCCTGCACGGCACCGACGGAGCCGGCATCTGCGGGCTCGTCGGTCAGGAACCCTTCCGCGTGGTCGGCGTAATACCGGCACGCCATCGCGCACTTCGCGACCTCTTGCCTGGCCGCCGCCAGCGTCTTGCCCATCTCCATGGTCATCATGGCGGCGACCTTGTCCTGCTCGCCGTCCAGGATCTCCGCTGCCTGCCGCATCCAGCCCGCCCGGGCACCGAAGCTGGTGAGCCGGTAGCTCGCGTACGCGGCTGCCGCGGCCGCCAGCGCGCGCTCGACCTCCTCCTCGCTCATCTCCTCGAAGGTCTGGACGATCTCGGCGGTAGCGGGATTGGTGGTTGCGATCGGCACGGCTGCCTCCTTCCGTCGGCTCCGGACCCGAGCCGGGGCGTAACCTCGCCTCACCTAGCCCTTGCCCGCGTCCGGCACTGCCACACGTCGCGTTCCGGCACAGACTGGGCGCGGCATCAGGGGGCCATTCATCGCCAGAAGTCGGTATGAACGGGCCATTCACACCGCGCTAGCCAGCTTGCGCTGCCAGTTGCCCGGCCTGATCGGCCAACACGGCCGCTAGGTCGGGGTCGTCGCCGAGGTCGGGGGCCAGCCAGCGAACCAGGCGGGACACCGCGACTCTGAGCGGGCCCGCTGCCAGCGGAAGCAACTGCTCGGCGCGGACATCGTTCACCGGAACACCCATGCCGCGCAGATGGCACACCCATGCGGCCAGCGGAAAGGTCGCGCCGGGCGGCAGGCGGCCTGCGGCGCGCTCGGCGCGCAGCACCGGCAGGATCCTGACCGGCAGCTTCTGTGATCCGTCGGCAGCGATCCGCTCGAGCCGGTCGTTGATACGGCGGTTGGCGAAGCGTCCGAGCAGCGCCTGCTGATATGACGTCGTCTCGGCGGAGGGCCTGGCCAGGTGCGGGGACGCGACGTCCCACCACTGGCCGAGCCAGGCCAGGCAGGTCTCGTCGGCCGCAGCATCGGCGACGGTCGCGTGGCCGATGACCGGCCCGGCGTAGGCGAGCAGGGAATGCGCTCCGTTAAGCAGCCAGAGCTTCCTGCCGCTCGTAAGGCTCAGCGTCTGCCGTGATCAGCGCGCCGGCCTGCTCGGCCAGCGTGGCCGTCCGGCAGGGAACTCGCCGCACAGCACCCACTCGCGGTACGGCTCGGTGACGACGGGGCAGCTGTCGGCCAGCCCGGTCGCGGCGAGCGCGGCGCGGATGTCGTCAGGCCCGGGACGTGGCGTGATCCGGTCGACCACGCTTGTCACGACGGTCACCGATTCGCGCCATCCAGGCCGCGAGGCCCGGGTCGATCAGCTCAGCCATGTCGGTCAGCACTAGCTTCGCCATCGCGCCGTTGCCCGGAACATTGTCCAGCGGTATCAGCGCGACCGGACCCGCTCCTGCGCGGCGCCTGGCAGCCAGCCCCGCCGCCAGCCTGGCCGGGCGCCGTGCGGACGGCCGCGGCGGGATCGGCGCGGAGCGCCTCGACGTCGGCTCGCACCGCGGGCCTGCTGGCGTCCAGGCCGCCGTTCGCCCCGCGCAGGTAACCGGCCTCGGTCACCGTGACGGTGACCATCGCCAGGTCAGGCGCTGCGAAGTATCGCAGCCACTGCTCGTGATCGCCCGCCGGGTGAGCCTGGACCATGCAGCCGATCAGCTCGGCCTCGTCTGTGCCAGGGCCGCGGGAGATGAGCGTGTACAGTCCGTCCTGCGCTGTTCAGCGCCTCGGTGAGCGGCCTGGCTGCCGCGGCCGGTAAAGGCTGCGAAGCCCCAGTCTTCGGCGTCCGGCGCGTGATCGGTGTACCAGCACGGGTGGGCGCGGAAGAAGTTCCCGAGGCCCAGGTGGAGCATCCGCACCGGCGCGGCCGGCCGGCCGAGGTAGGTCGCTCGCGACAGCCGTGGCACGGGCACCGAGCGTAGAGTTTGCTGGCCGGGCGCGCCAGCAACACGATGGGGGTGCCAGATGGGTGCCGCTCAGATTGGCGGCGCCGGCCAGACGCTCGAGGCCGGCGATGTTGAGCGGTTCGTGAGCGAGCATCTCGACGCGGCGCAACTGGACGGGCGGAGCGTCTGCGTCCTGGTACCCGACGGGACCCGCAGCTGCCCGCTGCCGCTGCTGATCTCGGCGGTTCACCGGGCGTTGCACCGGCGCGTCAGCCGGCTGACCGTGCTCGTCGCGCTGGGCACCCACGCGGCGATGAGCGACCAGGCGCTCGCGGCCCACCTCGGCTACGCGCCAGGGCAGGCTGGCGAGCGGTATCCGGGAATGACCGCGCTGAACCACGCCTGGTGGGACGACTGCGGCATTCAGCGAGGTCGGCCCGATCGGGGCTGGCCGGATCGCCGAGCTCTCCGGCGGCTTGCTGCGGCACCCCGTCCTGGTCAGAATCAACCGCGCCGTCACCGAGCACGACGTCACGCTGATCGTGGGGCCGGTGTTCCCGCACGAGGTTGCGGGATTTTCGGGAGGTAACAAATACCTTTTCCCTGGTGTGTCCGGCCGCGAACTCATCGACCTTTCGCATTGGCTCGGCGCGCTGATCACCAGCGCGGAAACGATCGGCACACGCGGCGTAACGCCGGTCCGCGCGCTGATCGACGAGGCCGCGTCGATGGTGCCAGGCGAGCGGCTCGCGTTCTGCCTGGTCACGAGGTCGCATTCGAGCGACCTGCACGCCGTGACGTTCGGGGAACCGCGGGCGGCCTGGGCCGCGGCCGCCGACGTGTCGGCGCAGGTGCACATCAGGTACCTGGACGCGCCGGTGCGCCGGGTGCTCTCGCTGATCCCGCCAGAAGTACCAGGACATGTGGACCGGCGCGAAGGGGTTCTACAAGGTCGAGCCGGTCGTGGCCGACGGCGGTCAGGTGGTGCTGTACGCCCCTCACATCCGCGAGATCGCGAGCACCCATCCGGCCATCGAGGAGATCGGCTATCACTGCCGGGACTACTTCGTCAAGCAGTGGGACCGCTTCAAGCACCTGCACTGGGGCGACCTCGCCCACTCCACTCACTTGCGCGGGGCGGGGACCTATGACGAGGCAGGCGGCGAGCGGGACCGGGTAACCGTGACCCTGGCCACCGGCATCGGCGCTGGCCGCACGCGCGCGGTTAACCTCGACTATCTCGACCCGGCCGAGGTCGACCCCGCGGGCTGGGCCGCGATCCTGGACACCCTGGTCGTGCCGGATGCAGGCGAGGAGTTGTACCGGCTGCGCAGCGCCTGACCAGATGGCCAGCGCGAGATCAGTGCCCGCTGGCGAGCACCGAGATGACAAAGGCCGCGTAGGCGGCGACGATCATGAGTGCCCGCCACGCGGCCGAGACCGTGCTGCCGGTAGGCGAGGCCGAGCACAGCCAGCGTCAGCAGCGCGTACCAGAGGGTGATCAAGTTCGCCTGGCCGGTCGGCTGCCCAGGCCGAGGATGGTTCCCGGTAGCAGCAGGCCGACGACGACGTTGAGGGTGTTGCTGTTCAGCGCCGTGCTGAGCGTGGCGGCACCCCGGCCGCGAGCGGCCAGGTACACGGCCGCCACGGCATTGGGCAGGCTGGTCACGGCGGCCAGAACGAGGCCGCCGATGACGATTTCGGGAACGGCGTAGCGGGTGCCGAGATCCGACGCAGCTCGCTCCATGGTCACGCTGGCAGCGACCACGATGACCAGCGCTGCCGCCCCGATCACGACGTCTGGCCACCGCCCCCTGGCAGGCCGGATGGCATCGAGCAGTTCCTGCTCTTCCTCGGTGATCGCCGAACGCAGCCAGGTGGCCCACCGTCCGGGTACGCGCAGGCGCTCGAGCCCCCGGCCCTCGGTGGCCAGGGCCGCCAGGTAGCCGGCCAGGACGACGAGCGACAGCGCGAGACCGGCTGCCGCCGGCAGCGCACCGGTCACGACGAGCAGAGCTGATCGCGGCGACCCAGACGGCGACCGCGCCGCCAAGGAGCACTACCTTCCTGTGCAGCCTGATCCGGCCGGCGACGACGGCACCGAGGCCGAGCAGCGCGGCGAGATTGAAGACGTTCGACCCGAGAATGACGCCAGCGCCAACTCGCTGCTCGTGGTGCGCGACCGCGGTGATCGCGGCGGTGATCTCAGGCGCGTCTGCAGCCATGGCCGCCACCATGCCGAGCAGCGCTTCTGACAGGCCGAGCCGTTCGCCGACTCGCTCGAGCCTGCCCACGAGCACGAAGCTGGTGAGCAGGCTGACCGCGGCTCCGGCGACAAAGGCCAGCCCCGCGAGGGTGTGTCGGCACCGCGCTGGCTAAGGCTTGCGCCCGACGCCGCCGAAGAGATCGGAGAACTCCGCAGCGGTCTCCTCGGCCGGCCGCCACCTGGACGTGCGAACCAGGCCGGGCTCAACCAGTTCAAGTCCGCGGAACAGGGCGGCGATGTCGATTCGGGATCTGGTCACCAGCGGCGCTGAGGCGCGCCGGTACATGCGGGTCGCGCGCTCGGATTCCTCAGGCTGCCAGTCGTGAGTCGCGTGCGTCAGCACCAGGAAGCTGTCCGCCGGCATGGCGTTCCTGAACACCCTGACAAGCTCTTCAGGCTTCTCCGCGTCGGTGACGAAATGCAGGATCGCCGTCATCATGACGACGAATGGCCTGCTCAGGTCGAGCAGGCGCCTGGCCCTGACGTCGGCCAGTATCTGCTCGGGAGCGCGAACGTCGCCGAGGATCGCCGCGACGCCGTCGCTGGTTGTGAGAAGGGCCTCGGCGTGACTGTGGGCGACCTTGTCGTTGTCGACGTAGACGACCCTGGCACCGGGGATGACGCGGCGGGCCACCTCATGCACGTTGCTCATGGTCGGCAGCCCGCTGCCGATGTCGAGGAACTGGCTGATGCCCTGCTCGGCGCAGTAGCTGACGGCGCGGCCCGCGAACTCGCGGTTCTGGCGAGCGATCCACGCGCTCTCAGGAAAGGCGGCCAAGCAATTGGTCGCCGAGCTCACGGTCGACCGCGAAGTTGTCCTTCCCGCCCAGCATGTAGTCATAGACGCGGGCGACGTTCGGAACCGTCGGATCGAAGCCCGCGCCCACGCTGGGTCCTGGGCTGCCTGCCACGAGCCGAGCCTATCGACGCGCGAGGCCGCCGGCCAAAGGGCCGCGCCCGTATAACCGGCGGCTCCGCCTCGGCCGCGCCGGCCTGGCTGGTAGCCGGCCGACGACGTCGAGCCCGCGCTGGATCCATGCGGCCAGCGCGGCCTCAGTCTCGAATCCCTGCTGATCGACGCAGACGAAGCCGCTCAGGCTGCGGCCCGCGAATTCCATCGGGCGCACGTACGGCTCGGCGAGCGCCTGCTCCCGGCCCTCCGCGCCGACCCTGATCATCAGCCGCTCGCCCGTGACGCCGCAGCACATGTTGCCGCCTACCAGGAAGGAGAGGCCGCCGACCATGCGCTTCTCGGCGACGTCGTTCCGGTCCGCGAGTACACGCCGCACCCGGTCGGCAACCTCGGCGTCATAGTTCGGCATTGTTCATCGACCCCAGATTCCTCCGTGCTCGTAGAGATTCCGCGGGGCTCGCGCCCGCAGCGAGCCAGCAATTAGCTTGCCCGGGCTTGGGCGGTGCTGTCAGATGGACCGGAGCGAAGGGACCCGATGTGCGGATGCCTCCCGCAGACCTCGATGCTGCGATCGTGGCCGAGGCCGTTGCGACCGACTGGGGCCTGCCGCTCAATGGCCTGCATTATGTGCCTCTAGGCGGCGGCAGTCACCACTGGGCCGCGCTGGCCCCGGACGGCGCCATGTACTTCGTCACGGTTGACGACCTGCTGGACAAGCCCTGGCTCGGCACCGACCGCGAGTCCGCCTTCCGCTGGCCTGCGCGGAACGCTCGGCACCGCGCGCCATTTGCGGGACGGCGTCGGCCTGCCATTCGTTCTTGGCCCGATCTCTTCGCTGAACGGCGACGCCATTCGCCGGCTCACGCCGCGCTACAGCCTGACGGTATTTCCTTTCGTGTCGGGCCAGACCGGTCGCTGGGGCGATGATCTTCCCCCGGCAGGACCGCGACCGGATCCTGCGCATGCTCGCCGAGTTGCACGAGGCCACGCCGGCTGTCAGGTCGCTTGCCTGGCGGCGCGACTCTGAGGTGTATGAGCGGGCCGACTTGGAGACGGCACTCGGTGAGCTAGACCAGCCGTGGGACGGCGGGCCATTCGCCGAGTCCGCACGCCGGGCAATCGCCGCGCAGATCGGTGCAGTGTCAGGATGGCTGGCCGATTTCGACCAGCTAGCGGCACACGTTGCGGCTAGCGCCTACCGGCTGGTCCTCACCCACGGCGAGCCGCACGGCGGCAACATCATCCGCACCGGAGAGGAGTTTCTGCTGATCGACTGGGACACCGTTGCCCTGGCCCCGCCGGAACGTGACCTGTGGATGCTCGATGACGGAACGGCCACTGCGCTCGCCGCGTACACCGATGTGACGGGCAGAACCGCTGACGCCGTGACAATCGGCTACTACCGCCTGGCCTGGCGGCTCGCCGACCTCGCCGCCTGCACGCGGGTGCTCAAGTCGCCACATCAGCGCGACGGCAACACCGAGCGGGCCTGGGCGTCGCTGCAGATCGTGCTCGACCAAGGGCCGACCGGCTGGAACGGGCCCTACCGTCACGTGCCGGCCCCGCGATAGCAAGCGGCAAGGATGCAAGGCGCTCGCGCGCAGATGCGCGCGGGCAGCTAGCGGGCTGCGAGCGCCACGACGATGGCTGCGCCGGTTGCGGCCCCGGTCACGGCGCGGGAGAGGCGAACGGCGCGTCCGATGTCCGCTGGCGCGGGCAGCCTGCCACTGCCGAGAAGCGGCCGGTTCTCGGCACGGCCCCCGTACCTGAGCGGTCCGCCAAGCCGCACGCCCAGCGCTCCGGCGAAGGCAGCCTCACACCAGCCGGCGTTCGGGCTCGGGTGCAGCGGTCCGTCGCGTCGCGCCACGCGCCAGGCCACGTCGGCAGACCCGGACACCGAGGGCGCGCACGCGGCGATCAGCAGCGCGGTGATCCTGGCAGGTGCCACGTTCGCCACGTCGTCCAGTCGCGCGCTCGCCCAGCCGAAGCGCTCGTACTTCGGGCTACGGTGCCCCACCATTGCGTCGAGCGTGTTCACGGCGCGGTAGCCGGCCAGGCCCGTAACGCCAGCCAGAGCACCCCACAGCAGGGGAGCGACGATCGCGTCGCTGGTGTTCTCGGCCACCGACTCGATCACGGCGGCCGTGATTTGTGTCGCGTCCAGGTGGTCCGCATCGCGGCCGCACAGGCCGGGCAGCAGGCTCCTGGCCAGGTCAATGTCCGCTGCTGTCAGCGCCTTGCGGACCTGATCGGCTTCGCGCGCCAGCGATCTGGCACCGAGCGCCGTCCAGGTGCTTGCCGCCGCGAGACCGGCCCGCGCTGCCGGCCTGTGCCGGCAGACCCGGGCGGCCGCGACTGCCGGCCCGGCCGCCAGCGCCAGGCCGCAAGCGGTAAACGCCGCGCCCCGCGCCTTGTTGTCCCGGTAGATCCGGTCCTCAAGCCGCTCCGCGACCGCGCCGAACCAGGCCACGGGATGCCCGCGACGCGGGTCGCCGACCAGGGCATCGGCGATCACGCCGGCCGCGAGTCCGGCGGCAAGCGGCCAGTCACCGCTCATGGAACAGGCTCGTCGGCGGCATGTTCGGATGGGGCAGCGATGACGCGGCCACCGCTGGCCGTGCCAGTTCAGCGAGCAGTCGCCGCAGCGGCTGCCCGGGCCCAGCTGTTCGTATCCGCAGCAGGTCGCGCGGGCATAGCGCGGTCCGTCTGGCGTTCGCAGCCACCGGCCCGATCTGGCGAGATCAACGGGGTGCGCCCAGTTATGGCGCAGGAGCGAGTCGAGCGGGCGCTGGCGCTGCGTGGCGATGATGCCGAGCGCGCCGGCGAGGGCGGAGCCAACGTTGCCGCGGAGCAGGTACTCGCCGATACGCACCTGACGACGGATCGCGGTCGCGAGCGGGCCAAGGTGGTCCTCGCGCATGAGCCGCCAGCCCGCGGCCGGGCTCACGGAGCGAAGCGGCGCGACGTTCAACTGGACAGGGCCGGGTTGTCGCGGCCGGAAGCTGACGACGCCGGCGCGCAGGTCAGGGACGGCGCCGCACAAGCTCGCCGACGCGGCATAGATCGATGTCAGGCGTGCTGCCCAGCCCTGGTAGAGGACCGATGCCGCGATCCAGCGCTGCCGTGTTCCCAGCCTGACCGCGACGTCGTCGATCATGAGGCTCAGACCGTGCGGATCGCCGATCAGCGCTCGCACCGTCAGCCAGCCATGACGCCTCGGCGGCCTCGTCGGCCGCGAAGGCGAAGTACGGGCCGATCGCAGCGATGTCCGAGAGCGGGATCGGCGACGGAGGGTGGCCCATCAGCACGGATCGGCGCGCTGGCCTGCTGGTCCCGGCCTGACGAGAGCGACGCGTCCTGGCATCCGCGGCATGGCGTCAGGATGCAGGATCGAGGCGATCGCCTCGACGCCATCGGTCAGGCGAGGACCGGGCCTGACGACGAGGCCGTCAGCATCGATCGCCCAGACCTCACATTCCGGCACGGCATCGGCGACCGTTCGCGCCTGGTCCGCGGCTCCCGCGAGATGGAATCCGCACGGCGCGACAATGACGACATCCGGGCGGGCTGCGGCGATGCTCGCCCACGTCGATGGCACTGACCTGGCTCCCGGGCTGCCGGTGACCGGCTCACCTCCCGCCGCGACGACGAGGTCCGGTATCCAGTGCCCCGCGGTGAACGGCGGGTCGGTCCACTCTATGACCGCCACCTTGGGCTTTGGCAGGCCGGCGACGCGCGCCGCGACCTGGTCAAGCCTGGCACGCAGCGCGGCGACAAGTTCCGCGGCGCGGCCAGGGACACCTGCGCGCTCGCCAACCGCGAGGATTGACTCCAGGACCTCGCCGAGCGTGTGCGGGTCTAGCGAGAGCACGTCGGCGTGACAGCCGAGATAGTCAAGGGCTGCGTCCACCTCGCCAGACGGCAGCGCGCACACGCGGCACAGGTCCTGGGTGAGGATGAGGTCGGGTTGCAGGGCCGCCAGCGCATGCGCATGCAGGGTGTACAGGTCAGCCCCGGCGGCAAGCTGGTCGCGGACGTAGCGATCGATCTCGCCCAGGAGTCATTCCGCTGGTGTCGCGGCCGCCGACGACGACGGTCTTCTGCTCCCTGGCCGCCGGCGGCTCGTCGCATTCGAAGGTCACGCCGACCAGGTCCTGGCCGAGACCGAGCGCGTACACGATCTCGGTGGCCGACGGCAGCAGCGAAACGAGGCGCACCAGGCCAGGATAGGGCCCTGCCAGTGTCGGCTGAGTGAACCTCTGCTCGAGCAGCCCGCGAGGAGGCAACCGCCTGTGCGGCTGATCTCAGGGAAAGCGGGCCACTGCTTTGCGGTAGGCCGCCAGGGCCGCTGGCCTGCCTTCCAGCCGCCAAGGCTCCTTACCATCGAGATCGAACCAGACCAGTCCGGTTAGGTGGTCAGACCGTACTCCCGCGAACAGTTGGGCGATCTGAGCTTTCTGTTCAGGGCCGACGGCGACTCCCGTCTCGGCGATGTACACCGGCTTGCTGGTTACGTTCCTGATGAAGTGCAGCTGGCTGTGGAAGATGTCATCAAAGGTCTGCCCAGGTCGCAGGTAGCCGTCGATGCCGACCCAGTCGACGTAGGCATCACCGGGGTACCACTCGCTAGCCGGCGTAGCGACCTTGCCCGGGTAGTCCTGATACATGTGCGAGGGATCCCAGGACCAGATGACGTTGCTGACGCCCTCACGACGGAAGAGATCGTGGATGTGCCGCCACGCCGCGATAAACGTGGCCGGCCTCGTCTGCGGCATGCCCCAGCTGTACCACCAGCCGTTCATCTCGTGGCCGAACGAGAGCGCGATCCGGCAGCGGAATGCCTTGACCGAGTCGGCGTACCGGCGGATCAGCCCGTCATAGTGTCCGGCCGCGATCCGAGCAAGCGAGACATTGCGCGGATTGAGCTGGATCAGTGGCAGCGCGCCAAGGGCCGTGGCCTGCCTCGCCTCCAACTGCTGGAACGGGCTCGTGAGCGAGTTGTAGAACTCGACCAGCTGAATGTGGGCGCCGGTTGCATCCTGGAACGCCCGCACGTGTTTCGGGATCCCGGCGTTGATGGCGATCCCGGCGAAGGGCAAGCGGACGTTGTCTTGCTCGCAATGTGTCGTTGACCGAGCCTGCGGAGAGGTCGTGGCCGAAGGGTGCCGGGGCGGGAGCTCGGCGTGACCCGTAGCCACAAGAAGCACGGCGAAGAGGGCCGCTGCGGCGAACGGCATCGCCAGGGTGCCCTTTGCCGCCCCGGTCACCCGCAGCCTCCAGCTGTGCTGACAGAACGATCTACCTGCCAGACTTCGGTAGCGGATTCGCGCTGGCCGATCACCGCCACCAGCCGGTACCGGGCGCTACGTCGTAGCAGCCTCACGACGGTCATGTCATAGGGATGGAAGTACCTTCGGCCGGACATCCTGAGCACGACGACAGAGACCGTGCCGCAGGAGAAATCGTCGGTGATCTGCTTCTTCAACTCAGCGTTGGGACTGAAGACGCCGATCCACGAGTGCGAGGGAATCTCAGGTAGGTAATACTGCTCCACGCGCCCGGCGCCATCGGACACGATGTCCGTTCCGGGGCGGTAGCTCTGGCCGATGGCCCGAACCAGCTGCGTCGTCTGTGCCTTGTCATCCCCTGCGAATTGAACCTTCTGTAGCACACCGCTGACCAGCACGGCGACGGCCAGGAGCGCGACGGTGGCGGCCGCCGCTCGCGGTCCCCATTCCTTGCGCTTGGCGATCCAGTCCCTGCCGGCGCTGAGCGCATACCCGGCGCCGATGGCTACGAATGGCAGACCGTAGCCAATGTTCTTGTCCAGGGACGTCAGCTGGTGGATGTGAGCTTGGTCGAGGGGACCGAGTAGGCCGGCCAGGACCACCAGGCCCAAGAACAGCGTCACTGTCAGCGGCCACCTATCAATTCTGCTCACCACGATGCCGAGTGCGGCGGGCAGCAGCAACAGTCCGGTCAGGGCCACCGCGCGCACCAGGATGCTCGCAGCCGAGCTGGGCGCCGTCCAGTGCACCGAGCGGAAGACGGTGGTCACGAACAGGCCGTTCGCGTACTGCTTTCCGCCAAGCATGAGGCTGCCGAGGTCGATCACGATCACGGTCGCCGCCACCGATGCACTTCGCCCGATGGCCCGTTCTGCGCCTCTGGGCCAGCCGTGCAGGAGGATCATGCCGAAGATGACCGGGTCCCAGGCAAGGGTCGCGTATTTGGTCGCGTTGGCGAGCGCAAGCGCAAGCGCGCAGGCCGGTAGCCAGACGAAGCCGCCGCTGCGGATCCGGACCGCAGCCCACGCTGAGAGCAGCAAGAAGAACAGTGACAGGGGCCCGAAGGTCGCGAACGCACCGTAGTGCACGACAAGCCCGCTGACGCCGAACAACAACGCGGCGAAGATGCCTGCCGGCCGGCGGAACAGCTGCTTGTCGATCACGTATACCAGCGCGGTGGCCCCGAGCATGGCCACCAGCGATACTGCCCGGGCCGCCGCCAGCCCGCCCGCGGCATCTGCCGTGGCAGCGAGCGGCGGGTAGATTACCGGAGCGCCGGAAAACCAGCTGGCAAAGTATGGCACCGTTGCGTGGTGCAGCCAATACGCCCACTCCGCATGGCCGGCCTCGATGTACAGGGCCTCGTCCGTAAACGGCGCCGATGACCACAGCCACGGCAAAGTCAGAGCGGCCTGAGTGGCCAAGATCCCCCAGAGCGGCCATGAGTCCGGCAACCTGTGCAAAAGGTCGCGAGAGGAGCTGACGACGCCCTCAACGGCGTAGTCCGGGCGCGCTGGACCTTCGCGTTGCCGGGGATTATTAAATTGCCCCGTATAGCGCTTGTAATCAGTGTGAATGGATTCCTTCATCACGGAACTTGCTGCATTAGATCACAGATGATTGCGCGCGGCAGCGGAGTCCGGCACGGCAGCCGGCTGGGTTAATCGAGGCGCTGCTCGAGCAAGGCACGCTCGGCGGGATTCGCGGTGAGGCCGAGCGCGCGCTGATCGGCCCGGCGGGCCTCGGTTGTCCGGCCTAGCTGACGCAGGAGCTCGGCGCGCGTGGCGTGGTACAGGTAGTACCGGTCCAGGCCGGGTGCGAGCGCATCGGCGGCCTCGAGCGCCGCCTGCGGCCCGAGCACGTGGCTCAGCGCGATGGCGCGGTGCAACCTGGTAACCGGCGAAGGCAGGTGCGCGACGAGCGCGTCGTACAGCAGCGTGATCTGCAGCCAGTCCGTGGCCGCCCAGCTCGGCGCCTCTGCGTGACAGGCGACGATGGCGGCCTGCAGCTGATAGGGACCTGGCCTGCGCAGCTGCGCGGCCTTGACCAGAAGGTCGGCGGCCGCAGCGATCGCAGCGTGGTCCCAGCGGGTGCGGTCCTGGTTTCGCAGCAGCACCAGGTTGCCAGATCGGTCGAAGCGAGCCAGCGCGCGAGCGCGATGTAGCCGGATCAGTGCGAGCAGCCCGAGGACCTCGGGCTCGGCGGGCATCAGGCCGGAGAGAAGACCGGCCAGCCATTCCGCGTCCTCGGTCAGATCACGCCGCTGCGGGTACCGGCCGCCGCTGGACAGATAGCCCTCATTGAACATCAGGTAAATCACCGCGAGGACGCCGGACAACCGGTTGCCCAGCTCGTCATCGGCGGGTATCCGGTACGGGATGCCTGCGGTCGCTATCTTGCGGCGCGCCCTGGTCAGCCGCTGGACGATTGCCGCCTCTGAAACGACGAACGCGCTGGCTATCTCGGCTGTGGTCAGGGCGCAGACCGTCCTGAGGGTCAGCGCGATCCGCGCTTCAGGGGACAGTGCCGGATGGCAGCAGGTGAAAAGGAGCATCAGCCGGTCGTCTTCATCGGCATGCTCGGCGGGCTGCGCAAGCGTCGCCAGGCGATCGGCATACCGCCGGTCACGGCGCAGAACATCGATGGCCCGGCGACGGGCTACCGTCCAGAGCCACGCACCAGGCCGATCGGGTATCCCGTCCGCAGGCCACTGCTGCCAGGCCGCGAGCAGCGCATCCTGGACGACCTCCTCAGCGAGATCGAAGTCGCCCAGGATGCGCATCACCGACGCGGTCAGCCGGCCTGACTCCTCCCGGAACACCGCGGTAAGCGCGTCCCGCGCGGCGGTTAGCGCTCCGCTACGACCGGGCGGATCTCCACCGTCCCTCGTCCGGGCCATGTCCTCGCCATCCGCAGCGCCTCGTCCAGGTCTGCCACGTCGATCTCGGCGTAGCCGCCGATACCCTCCTTGCCTTCGAGATATGGCCCGTCGGTCACCACAGGCGGGCCGTCAAGACCGAACCGCACGCAGGTCGCGGTCTGCGGGCCTTGCAGTTGCCCGGTCGCCCCGATCCTGGCGTTATGCTCCGCGAACCACGCACCGACCTGCGCATACCTTGTGCGCAGCTCGTCTGGTGTCAATGCCTCGAACGCCGCGGCGTCCTCGGCGCTGCCGCAGAACAAGAGCAGGTACTTCATAGCGTCACCTCCACTCTTACCGTCGAACGGCCGAAGGCCGAACTCGACACTGCGGTGGGCTCAGCTCTTCTTCTTCGGCTTCTTGGCCGGCAGCTGCTCGGCGTAGGCACGCGACCTGCGCACCCATTCGGCCATTGTGTCCTCGTCATCGGACACCGAGGCTGGCACAACGACGTACTCCTTCATCGGCCGGCCGGGCATCGGCTCGAACACAGACGCGTCGTATGTCCTCTGGAACTCGGCGCGGTCGTCCGCGCCGAGCCGCAAGATAAACGCGTCCTCGTGCAGTCCCATGAACATGTTGCCGCGGAGCACGCACACGGGATAGCCGAACATCTGCTTGCGGTCGGCGTCGCCCGCGAGCGGCGCCAGCTCGTCGAATCTGGCGACGAGTTCAGGTGGTGATTTGCGGAAGGTTGGCATGGCGGGCTCCTGCGAAAGCATGCTGACCGGCGGCCGTGGCCGGCTGCTGCCATCTTTACTCACCTGGTCATGAAGTACTGCATGAACCGCTCGTAAGCGTCGTCGACTCCGGCGCGATCCTTCGTGGCGAGGAGATCTAGCAGCAGGCCGCGGACTACCGCGACGGCGAGGCGTGCGTCGGCCCTGGCGGTGCGCTCGTCGGCGCCCGCGTCGGCCAGTGCGTGCCGCGATAGGCGTGACCCAGCTTTCGACGATTCCGTCCAGGAAGCCTTCGGTGCCCGGGCGGCCGAGGAGCGCGTGCGCGTAGAGCTCGAAGAACAGGCGCTCCTGCGGCCACAGGCTCGGATCGCTGAGCCGCTGCCATGACTTCCTGGCGTCTTCAGCGGTGGCGCCCGATCCGAGCAGGGCCGTCTTTTGCTGCTCCTCGACTTCCTTGGTGACCGCGGCAAGCAGCCCCTCGCGCGAACCGAAGTGGTAGATCAGCATGCGGTGGCTGGTGCCGATCGCTGCAGCGAGCTCACGCAGGCTGAGGTCGGCGATCCCGCCGCTGAGCGCATGGCTCACAGCCGCGGCGAGCAGGCGGTCCCTGGCTTGCGAGGTTGCCATGGCTCAGTGTACCATGCGGTACATGTTCCATTTGGTACAACGACAGCGCGGGAATCAGTTGCGGGTTGAGGCCGAAGGCGTGACCACGGCGCCGGCGGTCACCGTCTGGCAGCTGGTCTCCGACGCGAACAGCTACCCGACGTGGGGGCCGTGGAGCGATGCGGGATACACGCGGGAGGGTGACCCGGAACGGGACGGAGCGGGCGCGGTTCGCTGGTTCCGCTATGGCCGCACGACGACGGTGGAGGAGGTGCTGACGGCCGAGGCGGGCAGGCGCCTGCGCTACACCGTTCTGAGCGGGCCTCCCGTGCGGAACTACCTCGCCGAGGTTACGCTCAGCCCGGTCGCCGACGGCACGCACATCCGCTGGTCGGCGCGCTGGGACCGGACGATAGGCGGCCGGATCGTGCACCGGGCCCTGGTCAGGTTCTATCCGCGCATGATGCGCTGCCTGATCGACGCCGCTGGACGGGCTGTTCCTGCCGGACCAGGCACGGAATCAGGGCCGGAGGATCGGTGACGGCGATGGCGCCGCACCGCCGTCGCGTGGCTGACGATCAGGCCGTGCGGCCCTGAGCGGCTTGTGCCTGCGGGTCGGCGGCGATCGCGCAGGCCGCGGCCCGCTTGAGGAAGGCCCTGGCCCGGCCGAACGTCTCCTCGACCGTGTGGCCGGCCAGGCACGCCTCGTAGTCGCGGTAGCGCGATGCCTCCCAGGCCTGTCCCCTTGGCGGGAGCGAGGCAAGCGCCGGCTCGGGCACCGATGCCCATCGCCAGGCCGCGACGCGGCCGTCGCGGGGAGCCTGCGGCTCGATGAAGTCAGTGTGATCGACGTGCTGGCCAGCCCTGTTCCTGACGAAGCGCAGCCCGGCTAGGGTTCCCTCGATCAGGTCACGGTCCTCCGCGGCCTGGCCATCCAGCACGGCGTCGTAGCCGTCGGGGTGATAGCGCACGAGCGTGCCGTCCACGATCGTGACCCACCACACCGCCTCGCTGATCATGGCGAATGCCCTGGACCTGTCCCTGGCCTGGGCCCGGAGCAGCCGGCCGGTGGCGTCGCGCATCGCGGTGACCGACCACTCAAGCGCGGTTCCGCCGGCCGCCCGGTCGCCGACGTTCTCCCGGTTCCACGCGACGCGGCAGCGCGCCGAGCAGAACCGGCCGTGCTCGCGGCGCGGCTCGAAGAGCGTGCCGCACTGATCGCAGCTCCGGGTATCGGCCACCAGCCCATGTTACGCGTAACGGGCGCTGCGTCAGTTCAGGCACGCGAACAGCGGCCGCGTGAGCGCAGTCTCCTGCTCTAATTGCACATATGCTTAAATAGCCTGGTGCAGGAACGAGACGCGGCGCTGCGGGCGCTCGCTCATCCCGGCCGGCGACGGGTGCTTGAGCTGCTGGCGGGTGCCGAGCGCACGTCGGGCGCTCTCGCCGAGGAGTGCGGCTGGACTAAGCCGGCGGCGTCACAGCAGCTGAAGGTGCTGCGCGAGGCCGGCTTGATTGACGTGCGGGCAGACGGCAACCGCCGGCTGTACCGGGCCAGGCGGGAAGGGCTCGCGGAGCTGAGGGCATTCCTCGACGAGTTCTGGCTCGCACGGCTGGCAGTGCTCGAGGACGAGATCAGGGGAGCGCGGTGATCGATCAGGCCGGGCGCGTCGTGCACGAGATCGAGATCGCGCTGCCCAGGGATGAGGTCTTCGAGTTCTTCACCGACGCCCAGCGGCTGGTCCGGTGGATCGGATTGTCGGCCTCGTTGTCGGCCGCGCCGGGCGGCGGCTTCCGGTTCGAGATACAGCCTGGACAGTTCTGCGAGGGCGCGTACGTCGAGGTGGATCCGCCCGAGTTCGTGTCATTCACCTGGGGGTGGACGGACCCGGCATGGCATCTGCCACCTGGCTCGTCGCTGGTGTCGGTGCGGCTCACGCCGACCGACGAGCGGCACGCTGGTCAGCCTCACGCACGACCGGCTGCCCGGCGACCTGCGCGCCATCCACGACGAGGGCTGGACGACGTTCCTTGCCCGCCTGCACGCCGCTGCCACTGGCACAGACCTGCCCGCGTACCCACCGGAGGGACACCCATGAAGCCCGTGACCGTCGAGATCGAGATCAGCCGGCCGCCCGCCGATGTCTGGGAGTACCTCGTCAACGCCGAGCACAACCCCGAGTGGCTGCGCAACATGTCCTCGTGCCGCTGGATCACCGACCCGCCGATCCAGGTCGGCTCGCGCTACGAGCAGGTGGCCCGCTTCCTCGGCAAGGAAGTCAGGACGACCTTCGAAGTGAGCGCCCTCGAGCAGGAGCGGCTCGTCACGATCACGTCGCTGCCCGGCTCGTCATTCCCGCTGACGATTACGCGCAAGCTCGACCCGATCGGGCCGCAGCGCTGCCTGGTGACCGAGATTGCCGGCGGCGATACGGGCGGGTTCTACCGCGTGGCCGAGGCGCCCATGCGGGTCATGGTGCGGCACAACATCGACCGCGCCTACCGGAATCTGAAGCAACTGCTGGAGCGGTAGCCAGCGGTTCCCGGCCGGTCCTTTGCTTATTGCCAGGTTTCGGCCGGCTTGAACGGGGCGATGCCTGCTCTGGTCATGGCTGGTTTGTCTGGTCAGGCGCTGATTCTTGGTGCTCGCGGCAATTTTGACCTTGGCTCGATGCCATTCTCGGGCCGTTACATTGTGCTGTCGCTGGTCGCCATTGTCGTCATTGTCGTGCGTCTTGTGGATCCCGGTACTTAGCGACCAGATCAACGCTGGCCTAAGCCGGACAGCGCCCAAGTGGGTGCCGATAATGCTCGTGTCTGGATCGGCTTTGCTGGCACTGGGACTGACCGTTCACGTCGGCCCGCTTGAAATCACCGGCGGCGTGCTGATCGGCTTGGTTGCGCTGGCTCTGTTCATCGACAATTACTAGCCTGGCCGAGGCCGAGCGTCGAGAACGTGACAACTTAAGGTTGACGCGCAGCCGCGACAATCTTAGGTTGTCGATATGGATGGCATGGATCTGCCTGCGCTGATCACCGAAGTCCGGCGAAGGGCCGCTGGCTCGCCGCTCGACGAGATCGAGGCTGCTCTGGCGGTCAGCGACGAGTTGCAGTCGGGAGCCGATGAGCTCGTCGGGCACTTCGTGACGCAGGCCCGGCATGCTGGCTTCTCGTGGACCGAGATCGGCCAGCGGCTCGGCGTCTCCAAGCAGGCGGCCCGCCAGCGCTTCATCAGACCGCTGGCAGAACCGGACGAGCCGTCAGAAAGGCCCAGACTGCGGGCCTGCCG
Source organism: uncultured Actinomycetota bacterium (assembly GCA_963809195.1). GTDB lineage: Bacteria > Actinomycetota > Actinomycetes > Streptosporangiales > Streptosporangiaceae > Chersky-822. The sequence continues at coordinate 843,598 of CAWEIQ010000001.1, forward strand.
CGAAGCCGCCCGGCGCGAGGCAGCCGCGGAGGGTGCCGCTGAGGTGGGCAGCCATCATCTGCTGGTGGGGCTGTTCGAGGAGGGTGCGGCGGCGGCGATCATGGAGCAGATCGGGCTTCGCCGCGATGCGGTACGCGAGGCGGCACGTGAGCTGTTCCCGTCAGGCGGTGAACCGGCCGAGCAGTCGCCGCCCGAGTCCGCCGAAGCAAGGGAAGCGCTGGCAGGGGCGATAAGCGTGGCCCAGCGCATGGGTTGCCGTGACGTCGGCACCGAGCACCTTCTGGGCGCCTTGGCTCTCGATCCTGGGTCTCGCGCGCGGCGGGTCCTGATCCAGATGGACGCCAGCATCCCGGCGATCAAGCGCGAGCTTGAGTGCTACATCAGCCCGTCCAGTCGGCGCCGCAGGCGTGCCAAGGGGCGGGATCACGGGTGCTCGTTCTGTGGAAAGAGCCAGGACGACAGCGGCGTAGAGATGGTGGCGGGTCCAGGCGTGTGGATCTGCGCGGAGTGCGTCGCACTGGCAGGCGAGATCCTCGCTGAGCGGGCGGGCGGGCGACACTGACGGCTGGGAGGGGAATAGTCATCAGCGTGGACATGGCGGCGGGCGGAGCGAAAAGACGCCGACAGCCGGCAACGAGCGCTGTGCAATCGGGGGAGGCACGTCATGCAGGTGGACATCCGATATAGCCCGTCATTCGCGCTTGGAGTGATTACCCTGCCGCCCGGCGGTGAGGTCAAGGCCGAGGCCGGCGCCATGACCAGCATGTCTGGCGGCGTCGAGATCGAGACGAAGGCGCAGGGAGGAGTGCTGAAGGGGCTGAAACGGTCTGTGCTTGGCGGCGAGAGCTTTTTCATCAACACGTTCACGGCTCCGTCTGGAGGCGAACTCACGGTCGCGCCGACATTGCCTGGCGACATCGTGCACATGCCGGCCGGCGACGGGGGCGCGACGATGGTGCAGTCGGGTTCGTGGCTGGCCGCTGACCCTTCGGTTCAGGTGGACACCAAGTGGGGTGGCGCGAGGACGTTCTTCTCTGGCGAGGGGCTGTTCCTGCTTCGCTGCACAGGCGGTGGCGACATGATCGTCTCCAGTTTCGGCGCGATCGAACGCCGTGACCTGGCGCAGGGCGAGGTGCTCAAGATCGACACCGGCCACATCGTCGCGTTCGGCGAGCGCATCAGCTACGAGGTCAGCAAGGTCGGCGGCTGGAAGTCGACGCTGCTGTCCGGTGAGGGTCTGGTAGCCACGTTCACCGGTCCTGGCACGCTCTGGCTGCAGACCCGCAGTCCTGCCGACTTCATCGGCTGGCTGAAGCCGCAACTCCCCACGCAGCAGAACTAGCGGACGGCCCGGACGGCCCGGACAGCCCGGTCGGCACGGCGGCTGGGCTGCAGCGCTTACGCCTGGTTGGTGCAACTGTGCCGGAAATGGTCCCCGGGCTGGTAGCAGCCCATCTGGCAGACTGTTGGCTCACTCGAACGCCGTGGCTTGGGGGCCGTCATGGAGAGTCTGCCGTGATTGCCGGCGATCCCGCCCTCGTGCTGCTCGTTGGCGCAGTCGTGGTGCTGGTCGCCGTCGTGGCGTCCAGGATCACCCACCAGGTCGGCCTGCCCTCGTTGCTCGTCTTCCTCGGACTGGGGCTGGCGCTTGGCGAGGCGGGCGTCGGCGTACGGTTCGACAACGCCCAGCTGGCGCAGGCGCTCGGGACGAGCGCCCTTGTGCTGATCCTTGCCGAGGGCGGCATGACCACCAACTGGTCGCACGCTCGGGCCGCGGCGCCAGCCGCGTTGCTGCTCGCGACCGTTGGTGTCGCGGTCAGCATCGCCGTGGTCGCGGTGGTCTCGCACTGGCTGCTCGTCGTTCAGCTGGCGGAATGCCCTGCTGCTCAGCGCCGTACTGGCGCCGACCGATGCCGCAGCCGTGTTCTCTGTGCTGCGCAAGCTGCCGTTGCCGCCGCGCCTTTCTGGCGATGCTCGAGGCCGAGTCGGGTCTCAACGACGCTCCTGCCGTGCTCGCGGTCACCTTGCTGAGCGGTACCGTCCTCAGCTCGCCAGGCCCGGCGACGGTGTTCGGCATCGTGGTATACGAGCTGGCCGCAGGAGCGCTGATCGGATTGCTGGCGGGGCTGATCGGCGCGGTCTCGCTGCGTCGGCTGGCGCTGCCGGCGTCCGGCCTCTACCCGATCGCGGTGCTCGCACTGATCGTCGCCGGATATGGGGCAGCGGCGCTCGCGCACGCGAGCGGCTTCCTGGCCGTCTACGTCGCCGCTCTGGTCCTGGGCAACAGCCGGCTGCCGCACCGGCCGGCCACCAGGGGGTTCGCCGAGGGAATCGCATGGCTTGCGCAAATCGGCCTATTCGTCATGCTCGGGCTGCTTGCGTCGCCCAAGCGACTGCCCGAGGTGATCTTGCCCGCCCTGGCGATCGCGTTCGTGCTGATCCTGCTCGCCAGGCCCGTGGCCGTGCTCGTCTCCGCTTTGCCACTTCGGGTGCCGTGGCGCTGGCAGACATTCCTGTCCTGGGCCGGTCTCCGGGGCGCGGTACCTATCGTGCTGGCCACGATCCCCATCAGCGCGCATGTGCCGGGTGCTACACGGGTCTTCGACGTGGTCTTCGTCGTCGTGGTGGTTTGCACGCTGCTCCAGGGACCAACGTTGCCGTGGGTGGCCAGGAGGCTCAGCGTGGTGACTCCGGCCGAGCCGCTCGAGATCGACGTCGAGACGGCGCCGCTCGAGACGCTCGCCGCCGACATGCTGCAGGTGCAGATCCCGGATGGTTCGAGGCTGCATGGCGTCGAGGTATTTGAGCTCCGGCTGCCGGCCGAGGCGAACGTCGCCCTAATTGTCAGGGAAGGTCGCGGACTCGTGCCTCAGCCGGCGACGACCCTGCGATCGGGGGACTGGCTGCTGGTCGTCGCCGCCCCAGCAGTCCGAGCGCAGACCGAGCGGCGGCTGCGCGCGGTCAGCAGGGCGGGCAAGCTGGCGGGCTGGCTGGGCGAGCACGGACTCTGACCGCTGAGTTGGGCGGCGCCGGCGCCCGTTCAGCGCTTGTAGCGCGCGTTCGCCGTGTATGAAAGTGACATCCATTGCGTTTCGAGGTGATGGATGTCACTTTCATACACGGCGCGAGCCGGGGTGTGGCGACGTTGGCCGGGGGCTGGCGGGGTCGGGCGATCTTGACAGAACAAAACGATGCGTTTTACGCATCGGTCATGATCAGCATGTCATCATTCCCAGGTGAGAACTGAAGCCGGGCAATGGCCCTTCCTGGCCAGGCTTCGCAGACGGCTTCGCCTCCTGCTGTCCCTCTTGATCCTGGTGCTCACGGAAGCTGCCCTCTACGCCGCCCCGGCGGCTGCCACGAGCGGGATCGCGGCCGTGAGCCCCGCACCGGTGTACGGCGTCGCGGCCGCGACCAGGCTCGATCAGCTGCCGTTTCTGCAGCCGGAGGAGACGGCCGGGGGAGCGTCGAGCTTCGACCGGAACACCGGAGATGCGACGCACGGCAACCACGACCTGGACAACTTCCTGCATAAGGGCCCGGATGGCAACGTCATGCTCGACCAGGAGGGCCCTGGCTGCGTGTACCGGATCTGGATGACCAGCCAGCAGGCCGCATTCCCCGATCAGTGGATCAAGATCTACTTCAACGGAAGCCGCACGCCCGCTATCGACATGACCATCGGCCAGATGTTCGCCGGCAAGAACGCGCCGTTCCTGGCGCCGCTGGTGCAGAACAACCTGCAGTCAAGCGGCGGTTACGTCAGTTACGTACCGCTGTGCTACCAGTCGTCGATCCTGATAAAGACCAGCATGACGAGGTACTACAACATCGGCTACGAGACATTTCCGCCGAAAACCGCGATCAGGACGTGGGGCCCCGGCCAATCCACCGCGGCAATGCGAGCGGAGTGGCTGAACGCCACCTCCGACCCGATCAGCACCGCTGGCAACACGGTCGCGTCGGGTCAGGTCAGCCTCGACCCAGGCGTCCCTGCGCCGGTCCTCGATGTCGGCGGGCCTGACTCGATTCAGTCGATCAAGCTCTCCGTTCCCGGAGTCACCGCTGCGGCACGAGCCAGCGCCGCAGCGCTGCTCGACAGCATCTGGATCAAGATCTACTGGGACGGGCAGAGCACGCCCGCGGTCAGCGCCCCGCTCGGATCGTTCTTCGGTCTGGGCCAGTTCGGGTCATTCGCGGCGCACGGGCTTGTCGCCGGGATCGATGACAGCGACACCTTGTATATGTACTTGCCGATGCCGTTCCAGCATCACGCGAGCATCCAGCTGGTCGATGCCGGGTCGGCCAGCGTCGCCGGGATCGGCTATGAGGTTCAGTATCGCCCGTTCTCGGGAGCCTTCCGCGACGTCGGCTACCTGCGGACCAGCTACAAGCCCAGCGCGCGCGCCAGTCGCGGCCAGGACATGGCAGTGCTCAGCACGACCGGCAGCGGCAAGCTTGTCGGGATCACCGCGTCGTATACCGGCGACGCCCGCCGTTCGTACCTCGAGGGCGACGAGCGCATCTACGTCGACGGCAGCAGGTCACCTGCGTTCTATGGCACGGGAACCGAGGACTTCTATAACGGCGGCTACTACTTCATCCAGGGCCCGTACAGCCAGCCGATGAGCGGGAACACCGCCCATGTGGTGGCCGGCAGTGCCGATCAGACAGCGGCGTACCGGTTCCTGCTCCAGGATGCGATCGAGTACCGCAGCCGGCTCGTGGTGAGGTTTCAGCACGGCCCCTACGACAACACCACCGACACCCGCGCCGCGTTCCTTACCTACTACTATCAGCGGCCAGCTGTCTCATCCCGGCTGACGGACACGCTCAACGTCGGCAACCGGGCGAGTGAGCTGGCGCATCACTATGTCGTCACCGGCCAGCAGTGGTCAGGCAGCCACGCCTACCAGTACGCAGGGATCGCCGACCACACGAACATCACCGATTCAGGGCGCGGCTACCGGGGCCACAGCCAGTTCACGATCGCCGTCGCGCGCAGCAATCAAGGCGTCGACCTGCGCCGTCGCTTCGACCAGGGAATCGCCGACCAGAAGGCCCAGGTGTACGTGGACGGCCACCTGGCGGGCACCTGGTACGTCGCCGGTCACAACGCCTACAACAGATGGGCGGACAGCGACTTCTTCATCCCGGCGGCGCTGACCGCGGGAAAACCGAAGCTCACGGTGCGGATCGTCTTCGTCTCTGCCGGTCAGTACTTCACCGACTACGCCTACCGGGCGTACTCGATCACGCCTTAGAGCTTCCCGCGCGGAGCAGCGGCCAGGCGGCTATCAGCAGAATCGCTCCGCCTACCAGTTCCTCGACGAGCGAGGCGACCCCCAGCGGAGCCGACCAGCTTTCCTTGAAGTTGAACAGGCCGACCTCGATCGTGAGCAGCAAACCGGCCGCGGTCGAGATGAGCAGGCCGGCCGCGGCGACCACGGCCGCCAGCCAGCGCGTGCCGAGCACGACGAGCGCCAGCACGATGGCCACGATTCCCTGTGCCAGGAACAGCGGGCCGATCGTCGGAATGAACCGGTAACCGTACTGCCCGCCATACAGGTACAGGTGAATGCTGCCCGAGGCGGCGGTCATCAGCGCTCCGACCACGATCAGGCCCGTGACAATGAGGCGCGTGTTCGGCGCTGCGATCACGCGCGGGTTCCTGAGCAGCAAGGCCATGATGGACTGGCGGCTGACTGCTGGCTTCTGCGTGCTGGTGCGTGTGCTCATGTGCTCGACCTTCCGGCGGAGTTGGTCCGGCACTGGCCGGCTGGCGACAGGTCCACATAGTCAGGGCATACAGGGCAAACAGTGATGGCGGCCGCAAAGGCGCGGCGCCGCGGCCGCCACCGCGACGGACGTCGTACGGCCGGTGATGTGAACACAAGTCCTCCTGGTTAAGTGCCATGGTGCGCGCCCACGCTCGCCCATGACTTTTAGTCGATACGTACGGGCGAAGCTGATGGTTCAAAAGAGCGGCGGTCTCTCGGAGACTCTTACCCACCCAGCACTGGCCGCCGCGACAAATTCAGGCGCCGCCGGCCGTAACGATCATGTCCGTAACGAAACCGGCGAGCAGGCCGAGGAGGACTCCGAAGTAGATGAGGTCCTTGCGCTTGCTCTTGAACGCCACGCCAAGCAGCTGAATGATCACGTACAGGATGGAACCTGCAGCCAGGGTCAGGAAGATCACGCTGACTGCGTCGCTCGTGAACTGCCTGCCCACCGCGGTGCCGATGATGGTCGGTCCGCCGCCGATCAGTCCCATCAGCAGCAAGAAGCGCCAGGAGGGCCGGTCGGCCTCGGCCGCCAGGGGAGCGACGATGCCGAACCCCTCTGTCGCGTTGTGCAAGGCGAAGCCGATGACGAGGACGGTCGCGAGCCCGATGGCCCCGGCGGCGGCGCTAGCGCCGATGGCCAGTCCCTCACCGAAGTTGTGCAGGCCGATGCCGACGGCGATGAGCAGGGACAGCCTCCGGGCCGGGGACCATCCGGCGATGCCGGCCGGGTCGCCGACAGTTCGCCTGACGCCATCGCGCCGGGCCCGAAGCGCTTGGCTCCCTTTCGACCAAGCCAGCGCTCGTAGTACACCAGGCTGAGCAGGCCCACGCTGATCCCGGCCAGGAACAGCGCGCCATAGCCCAGGACCGGACCGAGCCCGCCGCTGCCGTCGTGCAGATTCCGGAGCGCGGTATCGACAGGCTCGAAGGCGTGCGCGAGCACGTCCCAGACCAGGAACAGGAGGATCCCGATCGCCAGCGCGTTCAGGAACTGGGAAAGACCGGGCCTCGGTGAGCGAAGCTTCCCCATCGGCAGGCCGAGCACAATGGTTCCGCCAGCGATGAGACCCAGGAGCAGGGTCTGAGCTTCACTCATGGTCGAAGACTCCAGATATTGACGAGGATGCGCGCGTGACATGCGCCCGATATAAGTTAGGTTAGCCTAACCTAAGCTGCGGGATGAGAGCGATGGCGGCCCCGGCGTAGGTGGACAGCGGCTGCGAGCCCGAGCGCTCCGCCCGGCACCAGCGTGACGAGCGCAGGCAACTGGTATCGCCAGGAGAACTGGAAAACATCGGAGACCAGCAAGACGAACGTACCCGACGCCGTGAAGAGCAAGCACGCGAGCGCCATCTGACGAGTGCCTGTGTCCAGCGACTTACCGGACTCCGGCCTCTGGCGCCTGAGGAGCAGGAGTCCTGATCCGAGGAGGCCTCCGGCCGTCAGCAACGCGTACAGCGCTCCTGGTGTATATCCGCCGCCAAGCTGGTACGCGCGCAGGAACGCCGCCACTGGCCGCCAGACGGCCGGCTCGCCGCCACCGTATTTCGCTATCGTCCGATCAATCTTGCCGGTGGACGTCCAGGGCGGGAAGTACAGATACCTCGGCTGGAACTGCCATCTGTAGACCGGGGTGTCGCCCGCGCCCGTCGTGTGATTCAGCGCGAATAGCTTCGCCACATCGGTGCCATAGGCATCCAGCATGCGCAGCGGCTGCTGACGGAGGACCCTGTGGTTGAAGTCGGTAATCTGGGCGTCGGTTTGCGCACGTGACGGATTGCGGTAATAGGCGCGAATCGGGGATCCCGGATCGTATTCGAGCCAGTCCGGCCCGCGGGCTTGCTGACTCGGCGTGGGGCACATCGCACGTTCAGCGGCTGGAAGCCGCAGCGTAGCGCAGTCGGCCGCCGCCGCCGTCCGGCCGTACAACGAGGTGTCGCCAGTGTGCGACAGGAAGAAGTTGCCGGCGATCACATATGACCCGGCCATGTAGGCCAGGATCGGCGCCGCGAAGGCTGCGCACAACGCGCCCGCCCTGCCGATCGTCCGCCGCCAGCCAGTTCCCAGCGCAAGCACGAAGATCACCGCCGGGAGCAGCAGCGCCTCGCCTATCTGAGCGACCGTGGCAGACGTGCCGAGCACGAGCCCGGCCAGGACGATGCGCCGCCAGCCTGGGTCAGGCTGCCACAGCAAGATGGCCAGGCCCGCGACGATTAGCGCCTCGAACCACAGGTCAGGCATCAGGACCTGCTCGATCTGCACCTGATAGGCATCGAGCAGGACAGGGGCGATCGCGAGCGCTCCGAACCAGCGCCCCGCCCCGCGACGCAGGAGCAGAACATAGATGACGACGGCCATCGCCAAGCCGACCAGGTGCTGGATGGCCACGACCAGGTTGAAGTTGCCGACGGCCAAGATCGCGCGCAGTATGCCGCCGTAGCCGAGCGGATCCATGCCGGGAGCCTCGCCCAGCAGGTACCTGGGCGTGTCGATGTAAAAGAGCGCAGGGCGATACGCAAGCAGAGCCAGGATCCGAAGCACCAGCCCCGCGGCCAGCAAGACCAGCGCAGGCCAGTGCTGCCGCGCTGCGGATGCAGCGGCGACCCGCCAGCCTGCCTGTCCTGATTGTGGATCAGGCTTGCCGGGAAGCGCTCCCTGCGCGGCGCGATCGGTGTCCTGGCTCGTCATTGTGGGGTCGGGTGGTGGCCGCCGCTGGAATGCCAGAGGGCCAGGAAGACCGTCGCCAGCGCCAGCCACCGGGTCATTCGGTTCCGGGGAACCTGAGTAAGCGTGACCCACGCGATCGCGGTGTACCACGCGAAGACCCAGGGGGCAACCACGATCCAGGCGAACGTCACCGCGAAGGGCGCCACCACCTCACGGGGCTGGTCAGAGGAGATCCGCTGATAGACAAGCCACGCCACGATGAGCAACGCGATCGGCCAGAGCACGCTGATCACGGAGGTCATCGTGCCCGCGCTGATGCCGAGCGCCTTGCCGGATATCTCGACCAGCCACCACGGCGATGGCAGTGAGATCCACTTGGCTCCCCCTGCGAGCGGCGTCAACGCACTGATCCCGTAGAAGCTGTACTGCAATGCCATCACCGCGATCGCGACCAGCGCGATCCGGGTCGTGCGCAGCCATTCACGGCGCCTGAGCAGCGGCCACGCGAGCCCGATGCCGATGAGCACCGCGTTGATCTTGATGCCGCAGGCGAGGCCGATCAGGACGCCGATCAGCACGTCACCCCACAAGCCGGACACACGCCGCGCGACCTGGATCGAGCAGATGGCGGCCGCCGCCACGAGCGTGTCAAGGTGGCCGCCGCTGACGAGCTGCTGCAGGATAACCGGGTTCGCCACCCAGAACAGCGTTGCCCGGATCGGATCGTCTGACGTCTTCAGCAAGCAGCACGCCGACGCCGATGAAGACCAGGCCATTGAGGATCATCAGGACCCAGATGGTGCTGGCTACGCTCGATCCGCCGATGATGGCCGCGAATTTCTGGATCACGGTGGCCAGCGGCCCGTACACGGACGGCTTGGGTCTTCCACAGGTCGCCGACTGCCTGCGTGTACGCGGAGTGAGCCCCAAGGAACGCCTGCGGGCTTGTCGTGTAGGGGTTGCCGCCCAGGGCAGCGATCCGGCCGTAGGCCGCGTAGCTCGCGGTGTCCGATGAGCCCACTGGCGTCAGGCTCACCATCACCGCGACGACGCAAGCGCTCGCGAGGAGCAGGTGGCGAGGATTGGGCCGCCACCCCTGGCTGTGCGCCCAGAGCATGCCGGCGAGTCCGAGGCACGCGAGGATGTTGCCGGTGTAGAGCAACACCGACGCCAGGACGTTCTGGTGCGGCGAGCGACGGCAAGAGTGTCGACAGCGGGAGGTTGACCTGCAGCGTCTCGGTGTTCGGCGCGGTGGCGCCCACCACCATTCCCAGCAGCAGGCCGAACGCTGATACTCCGATCGCGACCTTCGGCTCGGACAGCCTGCTCCAGGCGAGCTTGCGGATGAGCTCGCTCATTACCCAGTCGACGGGTCCCTTGGCAGGTTGTCGTTCTGCGGCTTGCGGCGGGCTCGCCTGGACAAGTGCAGGGGCAGCGAGACGCGGTTGAGCCGTTCAGGGTGGCAGGAACGGCGGGCGTATCGTCACCGTCCGTCGTCCGCATACCTGCTCGCTCCCGCATGACAGCACGTCCTAGCGGAGCGGAGGATGGCACACGTGGCCTCCCGGCAACACAAGTGGACGTGTTCTGGCGAGCCAGGACATCCGTGACTCGCGCTTAGGCGCCAGATCAGAACTCATGCGCGCCGCCGACCGCAACAGAAGCCACCGGCCCCACGCCACGGCACTGGGCGCTGGCTTTGCCGGTTCACTTCCGCACCACGAACAACGACCAGCGAACGCGCCGCGTTCCTTACCGACGAATGTACTTTATGTCGCTGCCAGTCTGGCACGTGCGTGGTCGCGGCACTGAATTCAACGATCATCCCGCCCTCCTCGTCCTACCTGATGGCCAGGCTGGCGGTGAGTGCGCTGGCTTCGGCATGCACGTCGTCGGCCAGGCGATCGACGTCGGGGAGGATGGTCGGGTCGGCCACGAAGCCGAAGTTCAGGGTGTCCGCGAGCGACACAACGGCGATGCGCAGCGCATGGTGCTCGCGGATCTCGGCGAGCGAATACATCGCTGACACCGGCGTACCGAGAACGCTGACCGGCCGGCGCGGACCCGGCACATTGGAGACATTCAGTGCGAAGGATCGTGGATGGGCCAGGACCCGCTCAGCGAAGTGACTGAGCCGCGGGGTTCTGCCGAGATGGCGCATCAGCGCGTCGAGATGCTGGGCGTCGTGCTCCTGCTTGCGGACTTTGGTGGCGGTGCGGATTGCCGCGAGCCGATCGAGCGGGTCCGCTGAACCAAGCGGCAGGTCCAGGCAAAAGAACGAATCGCGGTTGCCGGGGACCGACTTTCCGGCGGGCTCTTGGAGCAGGTCGTGCAGGCTCACCGGTACCTTGACCCGGACCGCGCCGAGCCGGCCATGGTGGGCCTCGATCCAGCGCCGCAGCCCGCCTGCGACCAGGGCCAGCACCACGTCGTTGACCGTGGCTCCGTCTACAGCCCGGGCAACACTCCTGATCTGGCGAAACTCGAGCGTCGTCAGTGCCACCGACCGCCGGGCACCGATGTGGCCGTCGAACGGTGACCGCAGCCACGGCTGCGGAGCCTCCCGCGCCGCTGACATGAGCCCGCCGAGCGTGTGAGGAGATCGGGGCTTCGCGGCCGACCAGGCTCGCTTCCGGTTCGCCGCGGCCGCGGGTTGCGGGGTTGATTCCTCGTCCAAGAGCACGGCCCTGGCCATCCGCATCGCCGTCATGCCGTCGGCTAGCGCGTGGTGAATGCGCCAGATCAGCGCGCAGCCCCCGTCGGCCGGGAGCGGGATCAGGTCGATCCGCCACAGCGGGCGCGAGCGATCTAGATGCTCGGTGAAAATGCGGGCGACGGCGGCCAGGAAGCCCGGCTCATCGTGGGTAGCTGGCGCTTCGACGACGTGTTCAGCGACGTCGATTCCGGGGTCGATGATCCAGCACGGCTGGCCGTCGACCTCGCCCAACCGCAGGCTGAGTCGCGGCGCCGCCTGCAGGCGTCCAGCGATGCCTGTGCGCAGGCGCTCGATGTCCAGGGCCGCGTCGAGCCGCAAGACCTTGCACGCGTGACCGGCCACAAGCTCGTTCTCGAGAGACAGTATGGCAAGATCCTCGCGGGTCAGGCGCAGGTCGCTTGCAGCCTGCCCTGAGACGGGTGACCTGCCTCTATCTGACTGCCCGGACATCTTTCGTTGGTACCCGCGCTGCAGCGCGACACGTACGCTGAGCAGCACGGCTTCTGCCGGGACCATGTCCCGGCAGAAGCCGTGTCAACAGTTTCGGCAGGAAGGTTACGGCAGATTCGCGTCGATTCCGGTGACCGTTCCGTTGGCGGAGACGTTGATCGTCGTGGCTGACTGCTCCGACGAGGCTTGCTGCCACCACTGTGTGGCGAAGCCCGAGGCGCCGCAGCCGATCGAGAACTCGACGTGATACTGGCCTGGCAGGAGGTCGACCAGCGAGTAACTGCCGTCGCTCGTGGTGACCCCGATGACCGGGTTCAGCGTCATGCCGAAGACCGGATCAGGCGTCGGGTTGACCGGGACCGCGGTCACGCACTCGCCTGCGACGGGCTGGCTCTGGTGCGTCACAGATCCTGAGATCGTGCCGCCAGCGGCCAGCCTTGCGTTGATGTCCGTGGCGGTTGCGCCCGCCGTCACCGTGACGTCGGTAGCGGCCGCCTCGGACTGCTGGTTCTTGTACCACTGCGGCGCGAAGACGTGTCCGGTCCTGCTGCTACCGCAGAAGGCATCACCCAGGTACACGTGGTACGTCCCTGCCCCGAGCTGGCGCAGCTGGTAAGCCCCGTGCGGGCCGGTCACCGCTTCGGCAAAGCCGTTGCCCGGATCAGCCGGCACTGCGGCCACGCAGACACCAGCCTGCAGCTTGCCCGCGCCGTCGCGGACGGTTCCGGAGATAGATCCCGCAACCCCGAGCTTCCCGTTGATCCCGGTCACCGCGGCGGGCGCCTTGACCGCCACCAGCGCCGGACGGACGGACTCGGCGAGCGCAGGCTTGCTGCGGCGTCCGCAGGGGAAGAACGCGACCTGGTAGGAGCCGGTGCTCAGAGCAGGGATCGTGTAGTGCCCTGTGCGATCAGACACGACGAAGCTGTCGGATTGCGTGGTCGCGTCGAAGGCCTCGACGCACGCGCGGCCAGGCATTCCCGAGCTGGTCTTCACCACGCCCGAGATCGAACCGCCTGGCGCCAGCGTCTCGTCGATTCCGGTCGTGATGCCGCCTGGGGTGACGGTGACTCGAGTGCCCGACTGCGGGCTCGCCTTCTGCTTGTACCAGCGGCTCCCGAACGTGCGGTGACGACAGTCGAGATACTGGATCACGTAGCTGCCGGGAGCCATACGAGCGAGCGTGTAGGTCCCGTCTTTCTTCGTGACGGCAAAGCCGGGCCCGAAGAAGAAAAGACCGCTCGATGATCCGCTGACCGACGCTTCCACGCAGATACCGCCCAGTGGAGTGCCGTTACGGCTGGTGACAGTGCCGGTAATGCTCCCGGTTTGCTGAAGCGTCGCATCGATGCCGGAAGTGACGACCCCCGGGGCGGCGGACACGAGGTTGGCGCTGCCAGAATCAGGTTTGGCCATGAACCACTGGCTGGCAAGCTGGCCTGTGCCGTAACCGAAGAAACAGCCGAAGCTCACCGCATACAACCCAGGCGTCAGGTTCTCCGCGGCGTAGGCACCGTGGTAAGCGAATTGCAGATTCTCGAAACCGAACCCGAACCGCAGATCGGACAGCGGCACCAGGCTGATGCACACGTCGTTCAGCCGGTCGCCGGCAGCATCGGTGACGATGCCCGTGATCGTGGCCCCTGGTTGCATGGCAGCGTTGATCCGCCTTTGTCGTCTTGCCGGCGGTGAGTTCAATCCGGTCGGCCCCCGCGATGTTCGTCTCGCCGCGGTAGAACTGCGGGGCGTAGCTTCCTGAATTGCGGCAGCCGCCCGAGAACTGAACCGTGTAGGAGCCGCTCGGCATCGCGTTCGCGGAGTAGGTGCCGTCGCTCCGGGTACGCGCGCCGCCGAACCCGTGGCGGCTCCGGAAGGCGACGCAGATGCCTGCCAGCGGAGTGCCATGGCTGTCGGTAACCACGCCCGTGGCGATCGCGCCGAGAGGCAGGAACGCATCGAAGCCTGACACCGTGTGGCCCACCGTGACCTTGACCGAGCGCCTTATCGGGAGGTAATTCCCCCGGTTGCGGCAGCGGCAGTAGAAGACCCGGTACTTCCCGGTGGTCAGCCCGACGAGGCGGTAGTTGCCGCTTCTGCCGGTGATCGCAACCGAGAAGCCCGAGTGCCCCTCGGCGAAGACGCAGATGCCGCGGAGCCGGTTGCCGCCAGGTCCTCCGCCCCTGACCGTTCCGGCGACGACGCCGCCAGGCGGCATGACGGGATCAATGTGCTGCACGATCGTGCCGCTCTTGATGACGATCTTGGTGGCATGCGCCCTGGTCACAGAATGCCGCCACCAGATCGGGGCGTAGTTTCCTCGGTTGCCGCAGCGCTGGAACAGCACCTGATATGTGGCTGGGACGAGGCCGTGCAAGGCGTAGCGGCCATCGATGCCGGTGACCATGAATCCGTACACGAATCTCCGGCCAACGTGCCCGATGGCCTCGACGCACATCCTCGCGAGCGGGGCGCCGGCCTTGTTCTGCACGGTCCCGTCGATCTCGCCGCCGAGCTCCAGCCTCGCATTGATGCCTCGCGTGGTCTTTCCGACCTTGACCGGCACGGCCGTCGGCCGGTGGCGCGAGCCATAGAAACTGACGCCCCGGTAGTACTGCCCTAGCCAGTTGGTCTTGCGAGTGCAGTCGTAAAACGCCACGAGATAGCGGCCTGGCTTCAGGCTGCCGATCCGGTATGTGCCCGACGTTGTGGTCCTGACCCGCGCACCCCGGCCGCGTTGGCGAGGGAAGGCAGCGACACAGATGCCCTTGAGCGGCTTGCCCTGGCCTGTCACCCGGCCCGCTATCCCGCCAGTTCCGGTCGCCATGGCTGACGTGCCAGCGCGCGTGGGGCCCGGCAGAGCGGATGCCGGCCTCGGAGCGACGGTCTGAGATCCCGTGAGAACCGATGAGGTGGGGTGCAGCATGACCCGCCCTGCGTTCATGACCCGGCCGGCAGCCACGGCAACGTGCGACGCTCCGGACGGCACGAGCTTGCCGCCCGACCACTGGTCGAGGTAGCGACCCGGTGCGGAACAGTCGCTGAAGTGCAGCGTGTAACTCCCCGGCCGCAGCGGCGTGACGGAATACCGGCCGTCCTGATGGGTCATGGCCATAGCCGCGCCCGAAGGCCCGGACGCGATAACGCACGCTCCGGCCAGCGGCTTGTGGCCAGTTCCCATCACGACGCCGGTAATCGCTCCGGCCTGACCAGGAGCGCCGGACGACGCGCTTGGAGTCCTCGCGCCGGGCTTGATCCCGGACATCGCCGGCGTGGCCCCTCTTGGGCGATGCGTCTGGGACGTGCTCGCCTGGGCCGAAACCGTCGCGAAACCGCTGATCAGCGCCGTGCATGCCAGAGATGCAGAAATCAACCGAAGCTTCATTGTTGCCGCCACTCGCCGAAGTTTGGCTAAGTTATACCGTTCACGGCATCCTGCGCGGAACCAAATCAGGTAACTATTTGCGCACTGATCACGTACGCGGAATCGTCCAATGGGCTGATTAGTGCCCAAGGGGCGTTTTAGTTACGTGGGCGGCGCCGGGTTTACGGAGTCGGGTTGTTGTGCGTTCTGTTAGCGCCGCATCTATGGGTTTCTGCGAGGCCGATGTGACGTGCTGGCGGATCCGGGCAGAACCAGGCGCTGCACTGGAATGGGGTCAGAAGGACCGTCAGGTAGCCTGAGGTCTCTGACTTAGACCGCGGAAGGGATCGCTGATGGGGGCGGCGGGCAGCTTCGTGATCGCCGTCGGCCAGCATGTTCGCCGGCTAGGTCGGTACTGTCGAGCGCAGCACCTCGCCAGCCGTGTTTAACCAGTTCTTGCGGCTAGTCCAGGACGCGTCCGGGTGGGCTTACGCCATCGTGCTGGCGCTCGCCCTGCTGGACGCAGTGATTCCCATCGTGCCCAGCGAGGCCGCAGTCATCACGGCCGGTGTCGTCGCGGCGACCGGCGGGATGAATCTTGAGTTGGTCATTGTCGCGGCAGCGCTTGGCGCCTTCCTCGGGGACAACACCGCCTATCTGCTCGGCTACCGCTTTGGCCCTAGGGCTAGGAAGAAGCTGTTTCACGGCAAGAAGAGCCAGAGGTCTCTCGAGTGGGCGGATCGGCAGCTGAACAAACGCGGCGGCGAACTCATCGCGGTGGCCCGTTTCATCCCCGGGGGGCGGACCGCGGTCACGCTTAGTGCGGGCACGCTGCACTTTCCCTGGAGACGATTCGCCGTATTTGACGTGATCGCCGCTGTGCTGTGGGCGGTGTACGCGGCCCTGCTCGGCTTCTTCGGCGGCCAGGCGTTCGAGGGAGCGGCGTGGAAGGGGCTGCTGGTGGCGCTCGTCACCGGATTGGCGCTGACCGGCGTGATCGAGGTCGTGCGGTGGCTGCTGAAGCGGCGCCAGGACCGCCGGACGCAACCGCTCGAGATCCGCGAAGAGCATCAGCATCGCTCGCCGGCATCCGGATCCAGCCGACGTTGAATTATCGCTGAACCGGTCCAAAAAGGGCGGTTATGAGCCGGGCTTCGACACGTGCAGGGTCGCTGCGAACAGGACGGATCGGCATAGCTGTCATCGGCTTCGGCTGGATGGGCAGCGTGCACACACGCGCCTACGTGCGGTTGCCCCATCACTTTCCTGAGCTGGCGCTTGCGCGCGGACCTGGTCGCCGTGGCTGACGACGTGCCCGGCCGGGCCGAGCAGGCGGCTGACCAGTTCGGTTTCACCACGGCGACCAGCGACTGGCGGGACGTCGCCGCTGATCCGCGGGTCGGTGCGGTCAGCGTTACCGTGCCGAACTACCTCCACCGGCAGGTTGGCACCGCGATCGCGGCAGCGGGGAAGCACCTGTGGATCGAGAAGCCGGTCGGGCTGACGTCCGGCGACGCCAGTGCCGTCGCGGACGCCGCGGCCAGAGCCGGCGTCCAGAGCGCCGTGGGGTTCAACTATCGCAACCCTCCTGCAGTGTCCGCGGCTCGCGAAATGATGACGTCCGGCGCGATCGGCGCTGTCACGCACGCCAGGTTCCGCTTCTTCAGCGACTACGGGGCGCATCCGGAGTCCACACTGACCTGGCGATTCACGCGCGATCGCGGCGGAAACGGCGTGCTTGGCGATCTCGCATCGCACGCTGTTGACCTGGCCCGCTATCTGGTCGGCGAGATCTCCTCGGTAGCGGCCGACACCGCCGTGTTCGTTCCGTCGAGGGCGATGCCGACAGCTGCGACGACCGGGCACGTGCGTGGCACCGGCCCTCCTGGCCCCGTGGAGAACGAAGACTACGTCTCGTGCCTGGTCAGGTTCGCCTCAGGCGCTCGCGGCGTGATCGAAGCATGCCGCGTCGCGGTAGGTGAGCAGAACTCATACGGCTTTGAGATTCACGGCCGCTCTGGCGCGTTGTGGTGGGACTTCCGGCGGATGGGCGAGCTGCTGGTGTCTCGCGGCCACGAGTATCAGGATCAGCCGGCATACACAGTTCATGTAGGTCCCTCAGACGGCGAGTACGCGTCGTTCCAGCCAGGGGCGGCGACAGCGATGAGCTACGACGACCTGAAGGTGATCGAGGCCAGCCACTTCTTCTGCTCGATCGCCCAACGTCGCGCGTGCGGAGCGACGCTTGAGGACGCCGTCCAGGCGGCCGCTGTGCTGGACGCGATCAGCCGATCGGTAAGGGAGGGCTCGTGGGCGGACGTGACGTGACGGTCCGGGTTGGCGTGATCGGAGCCGGCATGATGGGAGCCGACCACGTGCGCACTGTGCAGCGTTCTGTGACCGGCGCAGGCGTCACGATGATCGCCGACATCGACCTTGATCGCGCATACGAGGCCGCCCGGCTGGCACCAGAGGCGGTGACAACCGGCGACTGGGCCGAGGTCATCGCCAGCTCGCATGTTGACGCCGTCATCGTCGCGTCGCATGACTCGATGCACGCCGATGTGACCATCGCCGCGGTGGCAGCGGGCAAGCCCGTCATGTGCGAGAAGCCACTCGCGCCGACGGGCACCGAATGCGCGCGTGTCGTGCGGGCCGAAGACGATGCGCTCGCCGAGTCACGCGGGGCACCACTGGTGACCGTGGGGTTCATGCGCCGCTTCGACCCTGGATATCGGGAGATGAGGGCCGCCATAGCGGCTGGCGTCTGCGGGGTGCCGCTGATGATCCACTGCTTCAGCCGTGGTGTCCGCTCGGCCCCGAGCGCGACGACCGAGTTCAGCGTCACCAATTCGGCGGTGCACGAGTTCGACGTTGTGCCCTGGCTGCTCGGTCAGCCGGTGGTCTCGGTCAGCTGGCACGCCCCCCGCGTCAGCGCTCTGGCGAGCGGTCAGCAGGATCCGCAGCTGATGCTGCTGCATACCGCCGACGGCGCTTTGACGACGGTCGAGAGCTTGCTGAATGCCCGGTACGGCTACGACATCCGGTGCGAGGTCATCGGGGACCGTGGCAGCGTCGCGCTGTCGCACGGCGGACATATCGTCATCGACTCCGAGCGAACGCGGGCGCGGTCGTACCCGGCCGACTGGCGGCTGCGTTTTGCCGACGCCTATCGCCTCGAGCTGCAGGAATGGATTGACGCCATCCAGGAAGGCCGACAGTCAGCACTGGCCACTGCCCGTGATGGCATGGCGGCAGCAGTCATCGCCGACGCCGTCGTCGCCTCCATGAAGAACGGCGGCCGGACGGTTCCCGTGCAGGCCCACGCTGACCTGGCCGCCAGCGATAACGGGTAGTGGAATGCCGGGACGATCGGCTAGACGACGACCGATTCTGTCCAGGAGATCCGTGCTGCCAGCTGCTCGAGGTAGCCCTCGCGTGCCCAGGTCGCTTGTGGCTCGATGCCGCGCCGAGCGAGCGCGGCGCAGGACTCAGCCGTCACACGCTGCTGATCGGCGACGCAGGCGGCAATGCCATCAGGGACCGGTACGCCGTAGGCGGCGCAGAAGACCTCGATCCGGCGTCGGCGATCCGGCGGATCCGGATAGCGCATCCAGCGCATGCACTCCTCGTCGGCCCTGAACGGTGCCGCGTACTCGAGCGCGTAGGCGATATCGAAGAGCGGCGCGGCGGGTCTTGCCATGTCCCAGTCGATCAGCCCGGCGACCTCATCGCCGCGCCAGACCGTGTTCCAAGGCCCGAAGTCGCCGTGGCAGATGATCTGATCCGGCCCGCATGTCCCGGGTCCCGATGCCCACACGGTGCCCGACACTGGACGGTAACCGGCGACCACATCGTGATAGCGCCGCAGGAATCTGGCCCATCGCCGCAGGCCCGCTTCCGGCAGGATCCTGGCCCAGCCGTCAGGCCCTGACTCGCCATCGATCCAGCTGAGAACCTCGAAGCCGCCGTCTGTGCCCACGACACGAGGAGCGGGAAACTCGGCGGCCTCCAGGTGGTCCAGCAGGCCATGCACGGCCGGTGACCAGGGGCCCAGCGGACGCCGGACCGTCGCGCCGATCCGCTGTACCCTTTCGGCCACGGTCCCCCTCAGATAACGAGGCCGAGGCCGCCGTCGACCACGAGGGTGTGCCCGGTCGCGTAGCGGGTGGTGATCAACGCCATGCAGGCGTCGGCTATGTCATCGGCGGTAGCGACCCTGTGCAGCGGCGCCACCAGTTCGACGCCGGCCTTCCGCTCGTGCCAGCCCTCCGTCCACGGCGTCGCGACCAGGCCGGGCGCGACCGCGTTGACGCGGACCCCGTCACCTGCGTGCTTGGCCATGATCGTCGTGAGGTGATCGAGCGCGGCCTTGGACACGGCATATGGCAGCGAACTGCCCGTCTGCCTGACCCCGGCCAGGGAGGTGATGTTGATGATCCAGCCGTCCTCGGCCCGACGCAGGAGGGGAAGCGCGGCCTGACTGACCAGGAACGTTCCGACGACGTTGGTGCGCAGCACCGTGTTCCAGTGCTCGACCGTGACCGCGTCGATGTCGTGCAGCGGTACGTCGACGGTCACGCCGGCGTTGTTGATCAGGCCGTCGAGGCGTCCCCACCGCTGCTCGGCGGCCGCGACCAGCGCTGCTGCGGTGGCCGGGTCACCGATGTCGCCCTGGACGTACACCGCATCGGGCAGGTCGTCCGCGATCCGCTTGCCCGCCTCTGCGGAGTTCGCTGAGTTGACCACGATCCCGGCGCCCAGACCCGACAGCCGCCGGGCAACGGCCGCGCCGATTCCGCTCGATGACCCTGTGACGATGACGGCCTGACCGGTGAGGTCCATGCTTTTCCTTTCGCCTGGCGCCCGCGTCGGGCGCGAGCCTAGTCGGCGGCCGGCTTGACGCGGCCGACCGCGGTCGGCGCACCTGGCAGACCACCGCGGGCTGAGTCGTAGGCCGGGACGCCGATGCACGTGAAGAGCAGGCCGTCCAGCGGTTCGCCGAGCAGAGCGGGTATCTCGCTGTCGAGGAATGTCATTCCGCTGGCACTTGCGCCCAGGCTGTAGGCGAGCAGATGAAGTCTGCCTTCGACTAGCCCGGCCGCGAGCTGTGCCTGGCGGTACTCGCGGTCGTCGAGTCTGGCGACGTCGGCTGCAGCGATCACGACAAATGCCGCGTCGCGGCCGAGTGCCTGTTCGAGGCACACCCAGTACATCTCACCGCGCAGGTCGCCGGGCCGAACCGGCTCAGACATGTCCGGCCAGCGGTATAGACCTGGCGCGAATCCATCGACTTGGTGTACGGCGACGTAGTGCGGCAGGTCAACTCCCCGCAGTGCTGCCTGCAAGCACGTCCGCAGAAGCTCACCAGACAGGGTGCGGGTCGGATCCATGCGGCGCTGGCTTCCGCGCCTCTGCACGACCTCCTCCACGGGACCTGTTGACTGCGCTGGCGTGACCGCGGGTGCACCACTCTGCCAGGCCGTACCGAGAGCGTCCTGCTCTCCGGCCCGCTGGGCGGCGGTGACAAGAGGGAACTCCATTGGCTCCGCGTCTACCATGCCGGCGATCGCTGGGCCGACCGGTTCGATGGCGGGCGCGCCGTCTCTGAGCGCGACAACGGCAACCGGCAACTCATGCACCCTGTCGGCTCCCACCAGGGCTGCGACCGACGCGTCCGGGAATCCGGTATAGAGCCGGGCCGCGATCCCGGCAGAATCCGCGGCCGCGAGCAATTGCGCCAGCATCGTGCCCGCATCCCAGTAGATGTGGCGGTAACCGCGCTCGCGGTACCGCCACCCCGTCCGCCAAGGGATGCCTGTTACGACGAGCGCGGGCACTCCGGCCTTTGGCGCCGGCCCGATCCGCGCCAGCGCATGCTCCTCGGGGTCGTACCAGTGCACCCCCGCGGCGAGATCCGATCCTTCCGGGGCCGCTACATAAAGCTCAAGAGGGAATCGGCCTCCGGCCGATCCCGCAGCACGGAACAACCAGGTCCTGCCAGGTCGCGCCATCGTGCGCACGACACCCGCGGACAAGTAGAGCAGGCGCGACAGGCCGGGCAGGTCAAGATTGCTGCGAGCGACGTCGGCCCGGCCGGCAAGCACATCGACCGCCGGGGCTGTCGTGGCTGGCAAGCTGCGGGGCAGCGGCACACGCGGGAGCGGCTCTGCGTAGTGCTTGTAGAACCACGGGAAACGGGTCTCGTCATCGGTCCTGAGGTGAACCAGGACGCGCGGATCGACTGCAGGCGCCGGCCAGTCCGCATCTGGCATGGAGCGATGGGCCTCATACCACGCGGCGTCGTACGAGGTGAGCCGGTGCAACGTCTGGCTGGCAGTCTCCGCTGCCGCAACGCTTAGCCCGATTCCGCCTGACATATTTGACCTCCATGGGCAGGCAGACAATCTCGCCGACGGGCGAGTCATCCGCGCCTACCAGGGTTCTCGCCATTATGCGCGGCATGTCCGCAACATGACTCGTCTGTGGGTTGACAGATCTGTAAACCAGATGCCAGTCTGGTGGTTGACACAACTGTTAACCCATCAGGTGACGGGGAACGATATGCCAGAGCAGCAAAGACTTCAGGAAGCACAACGGAACGCGGCCGTGCATGTGGCCACTCAGCAGCAGCGCCGCTCATGGGCTGTCCTGGTCCTGCTGTGCGCCGCTCAGTTCATGGTGATTCTGGACGTCACCGTGGTGAACGTCGCACTGCCTTCCATTGGCCGGGCGTTGCATTTCGCCGCCGCCGATCTCCAGTGGGTGGTGACGGCATATGTCCTGCTCAGCGGCGGTCTCGTCCTCCTCGGCGGGCGCGCGTCCGACCTGGCGGGGCGGAGGCGCGTGTTCCTGACCGGGCTGGGCGTCTTCACCGCCGCGTCGCTGGCCAGCGGGTTGGCGCCGACGGCTGGCGCTCTCATTGCGGCGCGGGCTGGTCAGGGTCTCGGCGCCGCGCTGCTCACGCCTGCCGCGCTGTCGATCATCACTGCGGCCTACTCAGGCGCCCAGCGAGCAGCCGCGCTCAGCACCTGGGCGGCGATCGGCAGCGCGGGCGCTGCGGCAGGCGTGCTCGCTGGCGGAATGCTGACGACATGGCTCGGGTGGCGAGCGATCTTCCTGGTCAACGTCCCCATCGGCATCATCGCGGGGTTGCTCAGCCTGCGGCTCGTGCCGCGCTTCGCGCCGGCGCGAGGAACAGACCGCGCGATCGACTTGGCCGGCGCCGTGCTCGCGGTCGGAGGCCTCGCATCCGCCGTCTACGGGCTCTCGGGCGCACCCGCCCGGGGCTGGGACTCGCCGCGCACGCTGCTGTTCCTGGCCCTCTCGATCGGATTGCTGTCAGTTTTCGCACTTGCCGAGCGGGCGACGCGACGGCCATTGCTGCCTCCGGCTACATGGCGTAACCGGTCCCTGATCGCGGGCGCAGCCGTGATGCTGGGCGGAACAGGTCTGCTGGTCGGCACGTTCTTCCTCAACTCACTGTTCTTGCAGGAGGTTCAGGGCGCGTCGGCGCTGAGAGTGGGGCTGGAGTTCCTGCCCCTGGTCGTCGTGATCGGGGCGGCCGCACATCTCGCGTCGCGGCTGATGCCACGCGCCGGGTCACGCGTGCTTGCCGCCGCGGGGCTCTTGGTCATGTGCGTCGGCGCGCTCCTGCTGTCCAGTGCATCGGCGAGCAGCGGGTACTTCACCGGATTGCTGCCTGGACTGCTCGTCATGGGTGCGGGTACCGGCCTGGTCTTCCCGGCCGCTTCGGTGACGGCCATGAACGATGTGACCGGCGATGGCGCCGGGCTTGCGTCTGGCCTCATGACGGCCGTCCACGAGATAGGCGCTGCGATCGGGGTCGCGGTTTTCACTGCCATCGGCGGGCTCGCGGCCGGCGGGCTCGCGGCCGGCGGACCGGCGGCTGTCGCGCTGGCGACCGGGTACCGGCACGGTTTCACCATCGCTGCGGGCATCGCCTTCGGCCTGGCGGTGGTCGCGTACCTGGCCATGCCGGCCGTGCGGCCTGCCGCGGGTACCAGGGTGGCGGTGCACTGACGTGGCCGCGCAGCGAATGGCCGATCACCAGCGTGCTATCGCCGAGCGGAACGTCGACGCGATTCTGGACGCGGTCGAAGATCTGCTGGCGCGGCGAGCGCACACAACCATGTCGGCGGTGGCCAAGCAGGCCGGGGTCTCACGTGTCACGCTCTACGCGCACTTCGCGACATGGGATGACGTCCTGGAGGCGGCCGTGGCGCGGGCAGTCCACCGGACGATGGCCGCGTTGCGGGCTGCCGAGCCGGACGACGGTCCCGCCGATGAGGCGATGGACCGGATGGTCGGCGCCGCCTGGCAGCACCTAGCCCGTTACGGCGCAATGGCGCAGGCCGTCTCCGAGCAGATGAACCCGGAAGCGTTGGCCAGGACCCATCACGCCGCGCATCAGACCATCGGAGCACTCGTCGAGCGCGGCCAGCGAGAAGGCTGCTTCCGTACTGACGTGCCCACTGGCTGGCTGGTCACGGCCTGCATAGCGCTCATTCACACCTGCGCGGACGAGGTCAGGGCTGGCCGGATCGACGAACGCGACGCTGCCGGCATCCTGACGGCGACCGTTAGGAGCCTTCTTACCGAGCCTGCAGCGCGGACCTGAAGAAGGCGTCAGCCTCGTCATCGGCGGGAAACATCAGCTCAATCCGGAGCCGACTGGTGACCTCAACCGCGCTATCGCCTGAAGGCGTCCTTCACGTTCTTGACGGCGTCCTTTGCCTGTTCGCCGACCTGACGGGCCCCGCCGCTGATCCGCTCGCCCTGGCCTTCAGCCTCGAGGTACGGATCGCCAGTTGCCCGGCCCAGATCCTGCTTCGTGTGGCCCTTGCTCATCTGGAACCTGTTCCTGAGCTTGTCCATGAAGCCCATGGAATGCCTCCTTTCGCCGGCACCGGCGAAGCACTGCGCTCCGCGTGTGCCTTCCACCGCTGCCCCGCATTCCGTCATTCACTCGGGGGGCCGACGCGGCGGCCCCGGAACAGCAATGCGCGAAGACCCAGGGTCTTATGGAGTGCCTTTCTCCAGACGCAGTGACGTGCCGAGGCGCTGGGCTAGGTCAGCGGCACGGCTGAGTTCGGCAGGACTGAAATCCGCACCCTGGCGGGTGAAGTACAGGTGGGTGCGGGTGTTGCTGGCTGGTGTCGTGGTTGGGCCGGCCGCGTCAGCGGCAGGCCCAACCAGCCGCAGGCGAGCGCCGTTGGTCCAGGTCAGCTCGGCGATGGGCCCGACCTGTGAGCCCGATGGTGTGACCAGCTCGGCGTCGAGGAGTTCGGTGAAGAGTTTGGTTGCGCCAGAAAGGTCAGTCACGTGGTGCTCGACGGTTTCGAATGCCGAGGCCGGCCCGGGTTCTGGCAGGTCGGCAGGCGGTGCGAGCTCGGGCGTGGCCGATTGCTCGGCGACCTGAATGACGACGCCGTAGGCGTCCCTTGGGTGCAGGAACGCCTCCTTCCATGCGTCGTTCGACAGGTCGACGCCGACCGGCTCGATGCCGCGCGCTCGGACCTGGGACAGGGTCTTGCCGAGGTCGGCGACGATGAAGGTGAAGTGGTGCGGCCCAGGGCCGCGCGAGGCCAGGAAGCGCTCGAGGAACGCGCCGTCGGCTGCACTGGCCGGGGAGGTCGGGGTCAGCAGCTCGATCTTCGGTCCCGAGCCGAAACGCAGCTGGCCCCACCAGTAACCAGGGGAGTCGCCACCGTAGACCCAGGTGCCCCCGAGAAGGCCGCCGAACAACTGCCAGCCGTCTTTCAGCGTGCGGGTGCCGATCGCGACGTGATCGAAGATCGTCTTCTTCATGGGCGCTCGCTCGCGCGCTGTGCTCCTTCGACGAGTGCTTGCAGCTTGGCCCGCGCGATCTGGGGTCTGAGCTGTGGCGCGTTCTTGACGGCCCTGACGTCATCACGATAGACCAGGCTAATAAGGGATTTGTCAGGTGGGAATGGTGAGTATGCCAGTGCAGCATAGCCAACCGGCCAAACGTCGTCGGCCAGTTAACGCTGCGCGGCTGCTCGCGGCGCCGGTGCTGGCGGCGGCGTGCGTGGTGCTTGGGCTCGCTGCCCCTGCTGGCGCCGCTCCCGTTGTCGGAGCCGGCCGGAGCGGACAGGGCGGACACGGCGGCTCACGGATCAGCCAGGTCAGTGACGTGAGTGGCGCCTGCGCCGGGCAGAACGCAGAGGTCGAGCAGGCCGTGGGCAAGCCGCACTACGTCTACGAGGCGTGGATCGGATGCGGCGGCGAGGGGTTCGCCCGGTCGACAGACGGTGGGCTCCATTTCGGGAAACCGATCACGCTGCCCGATTCCAGTGATTCGGACGACCCCGCCATCGCAGTCGCGCCTAACGGGACGGTGTACGTCTCGTATCTGCGCGATCACAACAACCACGCGTACCCGGTGGTGGCGGCCTCCTTCGACCACGGGGCAACCTTCTCCCAGGTCTCCTCGCTGATTCCCCCAGTCAAGAACAACTGGGGCGACCGCGACTTCATCGCCGCAGGCCGCCATGGCACGGTGTACGTCACCTGGGACTACGGGCCGAGCATTGCCGACGTGAAGATCGTCTGCAGCCCGATCGGGAGCTGTGCCTACAAGGCGGTGGACGCGACCGCGGTGGTCCAGAAGTCCACTGACGGTGGCAAGACGTGGGGCCGGATTACGCCGATGCAAGCGGGCTTTCCTGCGGGCGGTGGCTATGACGCGTCGGTGCTCGTACGGCCCGGCGGCAGGGTCGACGCTCTGATCTGGGGCCACCACCTCAACCCGGTCACCTTCGCGGTGCACCCGGGTCACGAGTTCTTCACGTCCTCTTCCGATGGCGGGCAGAGCTGGTCCCCGCTGGCGGCAGTCGGGCGGCGCGCAGGGTCGATCGCGCTGCCGACCTGGTGGATTGACGGAGACCTGGGTATGGACCAGCGCGGCAACCTGTATGCCACGTGGGACACCCAGACCGCCATGGGCGACATCGGCTGGCTCTCCTACTCCACAGACCACGGCACGACCTGGTCAGCTCCGCGGCGAGTCACTCCCGACCACGACAACGCCCTTCACAACGTCGAGGTGGTCGGTGCAGGCCCGGGCACGGCCGAGGTCGCTTGGCAGGCCGATAACTCCCCGCGCGGCTACGCCACCTACTTGCGGCCGTTCTCTATCACCTGGGGCTGGCTCGCGCCGGTCCTGCGGGTCTCTCCCCACTTCGGGAACGCCAGGATCTGGCCCGGCGACACATTCGGGCTGTCGATCCTGCCTGGCCCGCACAGTCCGTTCGGCCCTGAGCGGGTCGTCCTCAGTTGGGGCAGCGCGATCAGGAAGCATAAGAATTCCCAGATCTACGCCGCCGTGGTGCGACAACCGCACCTGTCCTGAACGGCCGCCGTGGCCTCAGTGCGTCCGGCTATATGGAGCGGCATCCGCGGGCTGCCATGCCTCGCGGCAGGCCGTCGAGGCCCGTTAGAGTCAGCCTCGTGGACGGCATTCATGACCTTGGCGGCATGCAGGGTTTCGGTCGCGTTGACCACTCGACCGCCGAGCCGGCCTTCCACGAGCGCTGGGAGGCGGCCGCCCGCGCTCTGCTGATCCTCGTCGCAGGCGCCGTCAATGCCAGCGGCGGGGAGTTCAGGCATTCGATCGAGCGGATGGCACCCGGCCACTACCTGACGTCCAGCTACTACGAGCACTGGGTCACGGCCGCTGCGACGCTGGCTGTCGAGCACGGGCTGATCCGGCGCGACGAGCTGGAGGCGCTGGCTGGCGGTTCGTTCCCCTTGAGCGGCCCGGTAATAGCGCCGCCGGTTGATGAGGCCGGCCAGGACCGGCGGGATCCTGGGTTCGGAGTCGGAGACCGGGTGAGGGTGCGCGACTGGCACCCGCCAGGGCACACGCGTTGTCCTCGCTATGTCCGGGGCAAAGCCGGGACGGTGGTCCGGTACGACGGCGTCTACTCGGTGCCGGACATCGAGGCTCACAGTTCGGCCAGGCGGTACGAGCCGACCTATTCGGTCCGGTTCGACGCGGCCGAGCTGTGGGACGACGGCCAGGTCGATGTGCTGGTACACGTTGACCTCTGGGAGAGCTACCTGGAGCGCGCATGAGTGAGACAGACCATCATCCGGCGCCGGAATCTGCGATCGAGCGAAGGGTGGCAGCGCTGCAGGCTCTGCTAACCGAGCGCGGCCTGGTGCCTGAAGGGTTCATCGACGAGGTCACCCGCCAGTATGAGTCGGAGATCGGCCCGCTGAACGGCGCGAAGGTGGTCGCCCGCGCTTGGACGGATCCTGCCTACAAACAACGCCTGCTGACCGACGGTACGGCCGCGATCGCTGAGCTCGGCTTCGACGGCGCGGAAGGCGACCACATGATCGTGGTTGAGAACACTCCGGCGGTGCACAACGTCGTCGTGTGCACGCTGTGCTCGTGCTACCCGTGGCCAGTGCTCGGGCTGCCTCCTTCCTGGTACAAGGACCCGCCGTACCGGGCCAGGATGGTCCGCGAGCCCAGGACCCTGCTCGCCGAGATGGGCTGCGAGTTGCCTGCCAGCATGGAGGTCCGAGTCTGGGACTCTTCCGCCGAGGTCCGATATCTGGTCCTGCCCGAGCGCCCAGCGGGAGCCGATGGCCTGACCGAGGACGAGCTGGTCGAGTTGGTGACCCGCGACGCCATGATCGGGGTGAGCCGGCTGTGACCGCTCAGCTCAGCCTGTCAGGCTTGAGCCTGCCGCGCCGGAACGGCGAGATCACCTTCGAAGCCCCATGGCAGAGCACGGTGTTCGCGCTCGCTGCAGCGGTGGTCGATCACGCGTTTGGCGGCGACCGGGAGCCGTTCCGGCGGCATCTGATCGCCACGATCGCCGCCGAGCCTGACCGACCCTACTGGGAGAACTGGACCACGGCGCTGGAGGCGCTGGTCAGCCAGTTGCCGCACTCCGCCGGCTCGGCGTCCTGCCCGTAGGGACCATGGACTCTTGCCGGCCCGACCGGCTTGTAGCAGTGTCTAGGTGCAGCTGGGTGATGCGGCATGGGGGTAGATGTGACGGTACTTCACAGTGGCCGGCGACGCCTGGCGCTTGTCATCTCAGTCGCGGTGATCGCCGTCCTGACCGTCGCGTGGCCGGCCATGGCCGAACCTGCTACCCCCGTCGCCTACCCGGCCTGGGCGAGCGCGACGGTGTACACGGGTCAGGCGTTCGATACCTGCACGGCGCCGCCGCTGACGACCATGCAGGCATGGATGGCGTCGCCGTACCGCGCCATCGGGGTATATGTCGGAGGCGAAAACCGCACGTGCTCGCAGCCGGAACTGAACTCTGACTGGGTCAGGGCGATAGCCAATCTCGGCTGGCGGCTGATCCCTATCTATAAGGGCTTGCAGGCCCCGTGCGGCGGCAAGGCCACAGACTCGAAGATCGTTCCGTCTGCCGCTCGCGCCGAGGGGATCTCAGCTGCCGACGACGCAGCGCAGCAGGTGAAGGCGCTCGGCATGTTCAGGGGCGGTGCGATCTATTACGACATGGAGAATTACCCGACGACCGACTTGGCATGCGGCCGCGCCGTGCTGACGTTCCTGTCGGCATGGACCGGGGAGTTGCACCGTCTCGGATATGTCTCCGGCATCTATGAGAACCTGAACCTCGGCGCGCGCGACCTTGCTGGTGTCTACAACTCCACTGCTTACGCCCGGCCGGACGCCCTCTGGATCGCTCGTTACGATCTCGACCCCGCCCTCACCGGCTGGGCAGGGATCGCCGACAATCTGTGGGCCGCGCACCAGCGGGCCAAGCAGTACAAGGCCGACTTCACCGCAACCTACGGCGGCGTGAAGCTCGCCATCGACGCCGACAGCCTGAATGCCCCTGTAGCGACCACGGTCTTCACTTACCAGGCGACAGCTGCCATCCGGGCCCGCAGCGGACCTGGGCAGTCTTACCCGCTGGTGAAGTCGTTCCCGAACGGCGCGAGCCTCGCGGTGGTGTGCCAGGCGCCCGGGTCGGCCGTCGGATCCACCAAGGTGTGGGACAAGCTGAACAACGGCAGTTACGTGCCGGATCGCTACGTGAGCACCCCGTCCAAGACCAGCTACAGCGCGCCGATTACCCGCTGCCTGTATCCGTATCAAGTGATACCGGCAAAGGGGGCTAACGAGCGCAGAGGTCCCGGCATCTCCAACCCGGTCACCGGGGTGCTGCCGGGAGGCACGCTCGCGTGGCTGTTCTGCCAGAAGGCCGGATCGAAGGTCGGCAGCACGTCGATCTGGGACGAAATTGACAGCCAGCACTGGGTGTCCGACAACTGGGTCGCCACGCCGAGCACCACCGGCTACAGCAAGCCCGCGCCGCGCTGCTGACAAGGCCCCGGGCTGAGGCCGCGCCGCAAGACCTGAGGTGACGGCGATAGCCAGCCGCGTGATTGATATGAGAATGGCATTTGTATAGGTCCGGCTCTCTGTTAGCTTCAATTGAACTCCGTTAGACCTCTTGCCCAACGCCGGGCAAATGCAAGGAAAGGGAGTAGATCGTGGGAAGCATTAGGGAATGGCGTCGCGTGTCGCTGGTCCAGCACCGGACCCGCGCGCTGGCAGCCCTCATCGGAGCGGGTGCCATCGTGACGCTCGGCGCGACAGCCGTGCCAGCCACTGCGGCACAGGGTGGCTCTCGGCTGGCTCAGCCGCGAGCGATCAGGCACGGCGTTGCCGTGCACATGACCAAGGTCGGCACGGTGAACTTCCGGGCACTCGCCCGGGCTGCACGGCCGCACGCGGCGCGGCCACTGGGTGCGCCGCATGCGATGCCGCTCAGGCTGCCATCGTTCGTGAAGAACGCGGCGCGGGCAACGGCCAGGATTCCGCATGTCGCCCGCGCAACCGGATTCGCCGGAAACGTTCGGGGCCAAAAGGGCTTCAACGGCATTGACCACACCGCCAACGAAAACAACTTCGGGTTCGACATCTCGCCGCCCGACCATGCCCTCGCGGTCGGCACGAGCTCAGCCGGCCCGATCATCATTCAGTCGCTGAACCTGAGCCTGCAGGCGTTCACGCCGACGGGCCACCCGCTGACCCCGCCGGTGGGCGCCAACACGTTCATGGGCCTCGGACCGTGCACAGGCAATAACTTCCCGGTCAACTGCCCGTCCGACCCGCGGGTGTACTGGGACCCGCAGACGAAGCACTGGTTTATCACCGACTTCACCTTCGCCAACGTACCGCTGGGCGAGCAGTTCATCGCGGTCAGCAGGACGACCAACGGGCTGGGCAACTACACGATCTTCTCGATCCCGACCGGTGCCGGGTTCATCGATCCATCGGACTGCCCGTGTACCGGTGACTTCGACATGATCGGCGCCGACAACAACGGCTTCTACCTTGATGTCAACGAGTTCGGGCAGACCACCTACCACGGCGCGGACATCTTCGCAGTCTCCAAGCGCGGGCTGATCGCGGCCGCCAACGGCGGGACCGCAACGGTCTTCCTCTACACGGTGCCGACCAATTCGGATCCGTTCGGCGGTTTCCGCCTGGCGCCCGCGTCGACGACACAGGGTTCACGGTTCCCGAACACTGAGTACTTCGTCGAGAACGATGCCAACCTGAACAGCAACACATCGCTGGAAGTCTGGGCGCTGCTGCACACCGGCTCGCTGAACGGCGCGTCCCCGACTGCGCCGCCGCTGGTAGAGACGAGTGTGGAGACCGAGGGTTACAGCATCCCGCCGCCAGCGACCCAGAAGTCCGGGCCGATCCCGTTCGGGAACTCAGTCAACGCGCTCGTTGCCCAGCCAGTGGACAGCGGCTTCGAGACCCAGCAGGACCCGACCTTCGCCAGCGGCAATCTGTACGTCCAGATGGGTACCGGCATCAAGGCAGGCGGCGGTGCGTTCCGCTCGGGCCTGGCCTGGGTCGTCCTGCGCCCCAAGCCGGGCACGTCCTCGATCTCGGTGAAGAAGCTCAGCAACGGCTACGTCGCGGCCAACGCGCAGCTGATCTATCCGTCGATCGCGGTGAACGCCAGCGGCGTCGGCTGGATGGCTTTCACGGTCGCCGGGGCCAACCACTTCCCGACCGCGGCGTACATCAGGTTCAACGGAGTTCACGGTGCGACCGGCCCGATCCACATCGCCAAGGCAGGCACGACGCCGCTCGACGACTTCACCTGCTACCCAGGGTCCGGCAACGGCCCGACCTGCCGCTTCGGTGACTACTCGGCGAGCCAGTTCTTCAGGGGCCGCATCTACATGGGAGTCGAGTACATCCACAACCTGACCAACGTGGCCGCCGGTGCGGACACCAACTGGGCTACCAGGGTCTTCTCGGTCCCGGTGCATCCATAGGAAGGCTGATCCAGGCAATCCCGATCACTAGCGCCGCTTGGCGTCAGGTCAGACTCTGACAGAGGCGGACCGCGTGGCTGCCAGCGCACCGAGGCCGTACTTAACGCGACCTCGGTGCGCTGCCGCTTCTGCCGTTCACGGCCAGCGGTCAGCGCGGGCCGAGGCCCGCGCGCAGTCGAGCTGGGGAACCTGATGCGCGCTGAGCGCGTCCAAGTGGACATGCGAACCGGGAAAGGCCACATCGTTCCTGCCGCCGTCGCTGCAGTCATGACCGGGGCCACCGTCCTGGCGGTCGCAGCATGCGGGCTCGCTAGCTCGATGACCGCCGTCGGAGGGAGCCGGGACCGGTCGGCGCAGTCGCCGCAGCCGGGGACCGCAGTCACGGTAACAGTGTCGCGCGCACCAGAACCCGGCACGCTCACGCCGGCGCCCGAAGCGTCTTCCAGCCACCGCAAGATCACCGCCGGCCGCTCAGGCCGGGTGCCCATCAACGCTGCGGATGATGGCGCGACTGTCGTGGTTGTCCCGGGGCAGGTGATCACCGTCGTCCTCGGCGGCCAGGGCATGCTGATGTGGAACCCGCCTCGGCTGGCCGGGGCGGTGCCGGGAGTGCTGCGGCAGCTGGCCGCCAGCGGCGGCTACCCGTCCATGGCACCCGCTCGGGCGAGCTACCGTGCGGTCCGGGCCGGTACGGCGGCGATTCTCTCCGGCACGAACGCGCGGTGCTTGCATTCACATCCGCCCTGCGCGATCCCGCAGCGGCTGTGGCGGGTCACGGTCGTCGTGCGCCGATCGCAATGATCCCAGGGTTCGGGCGAACACTGAGATATGACTGACCGAGCGCTTATCGCGATTCGGGTCCACCCTGGCGCCTCCCGCGCCAAGGTGGCGGGTCTGCCGCCCGAACCTGGGCAGAATCCCGTGCTGGGCGTGTGGGTACATCAGCGCGCAGTCGATGGCCAGGCAAACGAAGCCGCCCTTGCGGCAGTCGCCGAAGCTCTCGGCGTCCGCCGCTCGTCGGTTCGGCTGGTCGTCGGCGCGCGCGCTCGGATCAAGATCGTCGAGGTCGGGGACCCTCCTGCCGACCTCGCCGAGAGACTGGCGCGGTGTTCAACCTGACGAGAGGATTTGGGAACTCGTGATCGGGCTGATTGTCAAACCGATTGATGCTCTGAGCGAGGAGCAGCTCGCCCAGGTGCAGATGATCTACGAGGGTGCATTTAGCGCGGAGCTACGGGTTCCGTTCAGTGAACTGGCGCAGCCTGGCGACGCCGACCGGACGTTCGTGGCTATGGAGGGCGAGACGACGCCCGTAGGCGTCGCCGCGTTGCGGCTCCTCGTTTCGGTGCACTGGTCATTTCTTCGCTATTTTGCGATCGCTGCCGAGCGTCAGGGGCAAGCGCTCGGCCGCCAGTTCTGGCAGCTCCTTCAGGTGGAACTGCGGAAGCAGGCCTGGCCGACCTGGATCATCTTCGAGGTGGAAGACCCCGGCGACTCAGCCGACGATGAGGCGGAGCGCACGATCCGGGTGCGTCGCATCAGCTTCTGGACCGCATGCGGGGCTCGCCTGCTCCAAGCGCCCGGGTATGTGCTGCCCGATTACACCGCGTCCGGGACCACAGAGCCGATGCTGCTGATGGCAGCGACGCCAGCCGCGGTTCCATCCGTGCAGGGTGACGTGCTTCGGAGGCTGGTCCTGGCGATCTACACCGATCGCTACGGCATGGCGCCGAATGACCCGCTTGTGTCGCAGGCGCTCACGTCAATTGCCCTGGACTGAAGATAACAATTTGACCGACGGCTTGAAGGTGCCAACGATAGTGATCACTACGTCGCCAGCCCAGGTCGGCAGCCGACGTCCTTTGCGAACACGAGAGGAGGCGAGATGTCTGCCCAGTTCCGGAGCCCTGCCCAGAAAGGTCGTCAGACTTGTCGTTCCCTCGCTCCTTTCAGTGCGGACATTGCGGCGTAGCTGTCTCGCTGGACGCTCCCGGCACGTCGCATCGCAACCACTGCCCTAGCTGCCTGTGGTCCAGGCACCTTGATCGCAACGTCCCCGGCGACCGGAAGGCCGGCTGCCCCGGCGGCATGGAGCCGATCGCGGTCACTGTCCGGGGTGAACACCGGTGGATGCTCATCCACCGCTGTACGCACTGCGGCCGGCTACGAATGAACCGCACCGCCGCCGATGACAACGTATTGCTGCTAGTTCAGCTGGCCGCGCTGCCGCTGGCAACGCCACCCATTCCGTACGCGGGCCCGGCATCCCCAGCTCACCTTGACGCCAAGACCGCAGACAGGTCGGCCTGATGGAAGCGTGTTTCGCGAACGCCTGTCCGTCGGTTCGCGGCCAAGCTCGCAGAGCCTGACGGTGACCGTCAGGCTTCGTGCGCGTGCGAATCGCGCTCTGACCGTGACGGGCTGCCAAGGACGGTGCCGGCGTGTGCTCTGACCGCGGGGTCGCGCCGGGATTTGATCAGGCTGGCCACGGTGGTGCTGGCCAGGATCGCTCCGATGACCGCCAGTGAGGTGGCCGTGCTGATCTCCGGCACGTTGTGGCTCAGGCCGTGGGCCCAATGCAGGATCAGCTTCACGCCGATAAATGCCAGGATCAGTGCGAGCCCGCTTGACAGGTAAACCAGCCGGTCGAGCAGGCCGGTCACCAGGAAGAACAGCGCTCGCAGGCCGAGCAAGGCGAAGGCGTTGGCAGCGAACACGATGTACGCCTCATTGGTGACGCCGAAGACGGCAGGGATCGAGTCCAGCGCGAACAAGATGTCGGTGCCGCCGATGGCGATGAACACGATGAAGAGCGGCGTGACCACCCGCCGTCCGCTGACGCGGGTCGTCAGCTTGCCGCCGTAGTAGGTATCAGTGACCGGCAGGATCCGCCGCGCGGATCTGACAAGCGCGTTGTTGCCGACGTTGGGGTCCTCGTTTCGGTGCCGGAAGAGCCGCACGGCCGTCCAGATCAGTAGCAGGCCGAATATTAGGAACATGAACGAGAGCAGCGACAGCAACGTCGCACCGAGGCCGATGAAGACCGCTCGGAGGACCAGTGTGCCGATGATGCCGGCAATTAGTACCTTCTGCTGGTGCTCGCGGGGAACCGCGAATGTAGACATGATGATCACGAAGACGAAGAGGTTGTCGACGGACAGGCTCTCCTCGACGACGTATCCGGCGAAGTACTGGGCGCCGAAGTCCCAGCCGGAGATCGCGCCGAGAGTAAGCCCGAAGATCACAGCGACGGCGACGTAGAACCCGTACCAGGCCGCCGCCTCGCGGTAGCCGATGGCGTGCGGGCGCACCGTCGCCACCACGAAGTCGAGCGCGAGCAATCCCACGATCACGCCGATCGTCACAGCCCAGCCGACCGCGGTGACCGTCACAAGGACCTCCGAGTATCCCGTCCTTCCCTGCAGCCGTGTCGTTCCCGCTCCAGCGGTCCAGCTGAGGGGAACTCACGATCATGCCCGGCCGACCGCCGGCGAACCCGGGCGTTAGCTCCAAGTTGGCTGAGTCCCGGCTGCAGACCGGCTCGCGACCCGCCTGCTGTGGCGCGTCAGAAGAACGACAGGTGTTCAAGCAGGCTGGCAGCTGCCTCGATGAGATCGTTGGCGACGAGGACGGCCTGGCCCGCGTACGTCCTCGCCTACGATGCCGCCAGGTTCGCCTGCACGGCTCTCCTGGCCCAGCAGGGACTCGCCTCGGGCCCACCTAGCCACAGCCGTGCCTGTCGGTCATTTCCGTCGCAGCATGGCCGGCGTCATCCGGCGCGAGGACGACGACGAACGGGCTTGCTTGAATCTGCTGGATAAGCGGGTCTGCGTGCTCATGCCAGCTGGCAGGGGAGCGGATAACAGGGTTGACGGCAAGGCCGAGACGTTGCTCGGCGCGATCCGCGGCGTCGTAAACCGCGTCCCGGTCCGGTGCACCGATGATAAGAACGTCGAGGTCGTTCGGAGGGGTGCCCGGTATCTCGTGGAATCGCGCCGCCCAGGACCCAAAGATCACGACCTGCTCGGCTTCTGCTAGGCCGGCGAATTCCTCGGAAACGACTTGCTGCGCACCCCATGAAAGCAGCAGCAACTCGGCGAGCGGCCCGGTTAGCCGGTTGTCGATATTGGCTCGCACCATCGTCGAGCGGCCGGCCTGCCGTTTCGTCAGCAACCCGGAGCCCGTGAGGCGCTGAGCCTCGCCGTGCACAGTGCTCAGCGGGGCGCCAAACCGCCTGGCCAGATCGGTCAGGCTGTATTCGCGATCGGGGCTGAGCAGAAGTGCAGCGAGGATGTCGGCTTGCAGGCGGGACCGGAAGATAGGAAGCAGCGCGGGAGCGACACTACGCATAACTCGAAGTTATCTTCGGTTTATCCGAAGTTTCAAGCGGAGCGCCCGAGGGTCGGACAACGACTGAGAGCCAGTATGACGTCCCGCTAGCAGTGGGTTGTCCGCGGTGCCTCGGATCATGGCCGATAGGGTCACAACCATGCGCCGATCCGGGATCGGTCACCTGGCCGACTCGAGGAGTGTGCAGCTGAACCGGGCTCTCGTGGTTCCTCGGCATCTCTGGAGCACCACCTCGGTCACCTGAAGAGACCGTCGCGACCTCGACGCCCAACTCGACACGCTAGTTCGAAGAGGGGCTAATGTGACGGGGCGCCGGTTACGGACGGCGGCGGAACGACAGCGCAGACCGACCCGGAGGCGCCCCTGATGAGTGACGACCTGACACGCAGGCGTCTGTTTGCGCTTGCGGGCGCGTCGGCAGCCGGTGCGGCCGGGCTCAGCCTCAGCGGATGCAGGGCCGGGAGCGGTTCCCGGCCGAAGGTCTCGTCAGATGTTGGCGTCTCCACCGGGCCGCCATTTGTGTCACGTCCCGACCTGACGCCTCCGCGCATCACCATCACCCAGCATGGCCTGGGACCCGACTCCCGGTACGTCTTCCTCAACGCGCCTTACTCAGGTCCCGGGCACGGCGGCACAATAATTGTCGATCCGCACGGGGAATTCGTCTGGTTCGGCCCGAACACCGCCGCGCAGCATCGGATGAACTTGGACGTCCAAACATACAAGGGACGTCCCGCGCTGACCTGGTATCAGGGCCTGGTTACGGGTGGCTTCGGCAGGGGCCAGCTCGTCATCGCCGATTCCTCGTACAAGATCCTGCAGGTGATAGAGCCCGCCAAGGGCGACCTCGCCGACTTTCACGAGTTCGTCGTGACCCCGCAAGACACGGCGCTGATCACCATTTACCGGCGGCACTCGGGAGTCGACCTGCGCGCGGTCGGCGGCCCGTCTCGCGGACACATCATCTCCGGAGTGATCCAGGAGATCGACATCGCCACCGGACATCTACTGTTCGAGTGGGATAGCTGGAACCGCGACCATCCGCCCGTCCAGTTGACCGAGTCCTACCAGAAGCGGGGCGTCGGTGACGGCGGCGACGGTAGTGCGGACAGGCCCTACAACTACTGCCACCTCAACTCCATCGCCATCGACCACGACGGGGACCTGCTGGTCTCGGCGCGGAACACCTGCGCCGTCTACAAGATCAGCAGGAAGACCGGCAAGATCATCTGGCGGCTCAACGGCAAAAAGTCCGATTTCAGAATGGGGCCCGGGAGCAACTTCTGGTGGCAGCACCATGCGCGCCCGCACAGCAATGGACGGCTTTCGATCTTCGACAACGCTGCCAACGGCCCTGTCGTCAACGAGAAGCAGTCCAGGGCGATAATCCTCCGTCTGGACACCACGGCCATGCGGGCCACGCTGGAGAAGGTCTATGTACACCCAGGGCAGAAACTTATCGCCGGGGCGATGGGCAGCGTTCAACTTCTCCGTGACGGCAGGGTGTTCGTCGGCTGGGGGACGCAGCCGTATTTCTCGGAGTTCTCAGCAGATGGCCGGCTCCTGCTCGACGGTGACATCGAGAAGGGAGACTCGTCCTACCGGGCCTTCAGGTACGACTGGACCGGCCAGCCCGCCGAACTCCCTGCGGCCGGCGCACGGCACCGCAGCGGCGGCGCCACGGTTTACGCAAGCTGGAACGGTGCGACGCAGGTCACATCCTGGAAGGTCTACGCAGGAAAAACACAGACGTCCCTGGCCGAGGTCGCTTCGGCTCGCCGCGGTGGATTCGAGACGGCCATCGCCGTGCAGAGCGCCGGTCCTTACTTCGCTGTCCAGCCACATAACGAGGCAGGGCGACCCCTATCCAGGTCGGCCCCGGTCAGGATCGCCTGACCGATGGCTTGCCGATACGGACTGCTGTCATACTTTGGCTGGAACCTCAGGCGGTCTCGCAGCGTCAAACTAGTGGGGCCGACCATCGTGCTCCCCGTTCCTGTGATCGAGTTGCTAGCACTGTCCGAAGGATCGCAAGGTTGCCGTCGCAGCTACGGCAATACCCGTGTACGAGCAACGAACGGCGTCGCCGGACGTCTATATAGCAGAACGGTGGACGTCCGCACTCGGCGTACTTCACGCCTGGCCCGACCCGGAGGACAACTGCGTGCATAGTGATCCGCAGCCCAGTCAGCAGCCTCCGGCGTCGGAAACGGACCAGGATGACCTAGACGACCAGGACGCCTCGCAAGTGGAGCTCATCTCCATTTCGTCACTTCGCACAATCAGGGAAGTCTCCCCGAACGGCACGAAGGCCCCAACGCCCGGACATGACGGGAAGGTAAAGCGGTGGCGGATCGGAGTCCGCCATCCCGTCACGATCCATCTGGCGGTCTTGCTGGGGTACATCGCCGCCGGTATCGCGGTCACCTGGCCGCATGCCACCTACCTGGCTGGCCGACTCCCATATAACAGGGACGCTGCAACCTACGTATGGAACTTCTGGTGGATGGCGCGGTCGGTAGCGCACCTCAGCAGTCCGTGGTCGACGACATACCTGGCCGCGCCGGTGGGGACCGAACTCGGGCTGCATGCGCTGATGCCGCTGCCCGGTGTCGTGATGATGCCTGTCACCGTCCTATTCGGCCCTAGTGCCTCCTACAACCTCCTGTGCATCGCGCTGCCCGGCCTGCTCAGCTACGCGATGTACAGGGTGGCACGGCTCTGGCTGCGTTCGCAGATCGCGGCGATCGCCGCAGGCGCCTTCTTCGGCTTCGCTAGCCTGGTGGACTTCTGGACGTGGAATCACGTCAACCTGGCTGCCGGCGCGTTGTTCATACCGCTTGCTCTTGAGACATCAATAAGATTCCGTCGCCGGCCCGGGCCCCGGCAGGCGATAATTCTGGGCCTGGTCCTCGGCGCAGGCGTGCTCGTCGACCAGGACTCGGCGCTGATGGCGGCGGTAGTCGCTGTTGCAACGCTGCTTCCCTGGCTGTTCGGTCGCCGTGCACCGGCCGATCCAGCCGACACATCCATCGCGGCGCGGATTCTCAGCGGCCCGAGGTGGATTCGGCCGTTGCCCCTTGTCGGCGCGGCACTTATCACGGCGGTAGTGGCCAGCCCTCAGCTCTTCGCGATTAAGCATGAAGTGGATGTCGGCGGCCCTGCCACGCCTCCTGACGCGCATTCCTACCGCGGGGGTGCCACGTTCCCCAACCTGTTCGAGCCCTCGCGGCGAGTGAGCGATCTCGGGCTGCCCATTCCGCACACGTCCAACTACGCCACCTACGGGGCAGCGCTGACCATCCTGGCGATCGCGGGTCTGGCACTTGCCTGGCGACGTCGCAGCGCCTGGGGCCTGGCATTGGGATGGCTGGGCGGCACGGTGCTGGCCATGGGGGCAACCTTGAACATAGGTACTCACTCCTATGTCCCAGTCGCGCAGGTGTGGCATGGCGTCCAGCTTTCATCAATCATGCCGTACACCTGGCTCGTGCACGCTCCGGGACTCGCCAGCTTCCGGGTGCCGGCCCGCATCACGGTTGTCGGCCTGGCGGCCGCCGCATTGCTGGCTGGGTACACAGTGAACTGGCTCCGCGACCACGCTCCGCGCGTGATGATCGCCGTCCTGGCGGTGGCCGTTCTGGAGGCCGGGCTGTCCACTCCGGAGGGCGCCGGGACTATGCCAACGTCGCTTCCTGCGCTTGACCGCCCGATCGCGGCCGACCACTCAAGCTCGATCGTGCTGGACGTCCCGTTCGGTATCCGCGGTGGTGTCGGCATGCGCGGCGAGCCGTTTGCGCCAGAGTCGCAGGTACTGGCGACGGCGGACGGGCATCCGCTTGCGGTCGGTAACCTGTCCCGTATACCGCCAGCTACGGATACCGGCATCCACAGCGAGCCCTTCTACGCCGACTTGATGACTGTCCAGAACGGCGGCTACCACTTCACGCAGGAGCACCTCGTAGAGGCCGCTGAAAACGCTCGCAGCATGAACATCGGCTGGGTTCTGCTGTGGACACCGGACCCCCACATCCGGCAATTCCTTCGGAACACGGGCTTTCACTTCGTTTACCAGGCGCATGGAGTCTGGGTGTACAGGCCCGGCCCGTTCACGCCCACTCCCGGTCCCGCCCACCGATGAGCTACCTGCACGTTGCGTCGGGAGTCTGGGCGTTGGCCTGCTGACTGCCGTCCGGCGGCCGCTAGTTGCGACGCTGCCTGGGCCGGAACACCCAGAACCTGTAGAGGATGAACCTGACCACCGTGGCCACAAGCGTTGCGGCGACCAGCACGGTCACCTCGACAACGCGCGCTGGTCTAGGGGAGACGGCGTGCAGGATAGCGAGTGCCGCCGATGTGACTGCCAGTCCGGCACCGAACGCGATGAGTCCCTGGACTTGATGGCGTCCTGCGTCCGCAGTCCCCCGGATGCCGAAGGTCACCCGCCGGTTAACCGTCGTGTTAAGGACAGCGGTCACGAACTGGCAAATGAGGTTCGCGGCCTGTGCAGGTACGCCCATGCCCCGCAGAGCGAGGTAGAGCAGCACAAACGCCACAGTGCTCGCAATACCGACACACGCGAACCGCAGTAGCTGCGCTCGGTTTCCGGTGTTGCCGTGATCACTGCCGGGCCGTTCACCGGCAGACTGAGACGAGCGGGGGCCGTCAGCCCGGCTGAGCACTTCCGGCGCGCGATGAGCACGTACCACAGGCGCACCCTCCGTCACGGTGAACCGGACGGCGTCGTCATCCCGACGGACGCCGAGGACAGCTTCCCATGGGTGCTCGACTCTTCAGCACTGGCCGTGCCGATGATCCCCTCGCTACGCGCGGTGAAACCTCGCGCGTCGCGGACGAGATACAGCGGACGGCCTCTGACCTCGTCGTATACACGGGCCAGATACAGGCCGATAATGCCGATTACGATCAGCTGGATCCCGCTCAGGAAGGTGATGGTCACCAGCAACGAGGCATAGCCAGGCACGTAGGGCAGGCCTGCCAGCTTGAGCACGATGGCCACTATCCCGTAGGCGAGCGCACCGACGGCCATGGTCACGCCGACCGCGATCCCCAGCCGCAGCGGTGCTGAGGAAAATCCGACGATGCCGTCTGCGCCGAGCCTCAGCATCTTGCGCAGCGGGTACTTGCTTCGGCCCGCCTGACGCGGGGCCCGGGTATATGGCACCGCGATCTGCCGGAAACCAACCCAGCGGAACATTCCGCGGACGTACCGGTTCCTCTCCCGGAGCTGCAGGAACGAGTCAAGAGCCTTGCGGTCCACCAGCCGGAAGTCGCCGACGTCCACAAGCTGATCAGTGTCGGCCAGTCTTTGAAGCAATGCATAGTAGAGCTTTGCCGTCGCCCTCTTCAGGAAGGATTCACCTTCCCGGCGCTCCCGGACGGCGTACACGATTTCATAGCCTTCCCGCCACCGCGCCGCCATCTCGATGACGACCTCCGGTGGATCCTGCAGATCGGCGTCCATGATGACAACGGCATTCCCTCTGGCGAAGTCCATGCCAGCTGTAATGGCCGCCTGATGCCCGAAGTTGCGGGACAACTGGAGCACCTTGAACCGGGGATCCTCATCCCTGGCAGCCGTCATGAGCTGATAACTGCCGTCCCGGCTGCCATCATCGACGAGCACCACCTCGGCGGGCCCGTCCATGAGATCCATTACCTCGCGCAGTCGCTTGACGAGGTCAGGGATCGACTCTTCTTCGTTGTAGACGGGGACTGACGATGGAGTAGTCAGGAACCTCCATGGGCATATGCTCCTTCACCAGCCGCCTGGATTGACCCGGGAGCCGGCCGGGCGATATGCGAGATTACCCGAAATCTATCAATCCTAAGCTGATGAATACGGTAAGAAGCCCTGGTGGACACAACCGAGATACATAAGCTCGCCGCGCTCGAGGACAGCCACTGGTGGTACAAGGAGCGGCGTGCGCTGCTTGATCGTGAGCTCAGGCGCCTGACGCGGCCAGGCCTGGCGCTTGACATCGGTGCAGCCGGCGGTGGCAACACCAGGGTGATGCGGGCCCGCGGGTGGCAGGCAGTCGCGGTCGACTATTCGGTGACGGCGGTGGAGGTTGCCCGCAGCCGCGGGCTGAGCACGTTCCGCGCCGACGCCAGGTGCTTGCCGGTCAAGTCTGGGTCCTGTGACCTGGTGACCGCATTCGACGTGCTCGAGCATGTCGATGAGGACCACCTTGTGACCGCTGACATTGCGAGGGTGCTCAGGCCGGGCGGCACGGCCCTGATCGCCGTGCCTTGTGACATGTCCCTGTGGTCCGCACACGACGAGGCGGTGGGCCACGTTCGCCGGTACGGGCAGGCTGAACTGGCCCAGGTGGTGCAGAACGCAGGCCTCGATATCGAACGCATGTGGAGCTGGAACGTCCTGTTGCGCCCAGCCATGGCGTTCCGCCGGCGGTCGTCGACCGGCAGCGATCTGGATGTCGTCCAGCCTGTGCTCAATCGGGTGCTGACATCGATAATCGTCGCGGAGCGTTACCTGCCTGTTAAGTCATTGCCGGGCGCCTCGCTGATACTGCGAGCCGTCCGGGCGGCATAAGTCGCTCCCACCGGATTTTGTAGTGCCGGTGGCCGGCTACCCGGGATCTGGTCGCGCTACCGGGGGGCCAGTACACAGAACTCATGGCCATCAGGATCGGCCATGACCACCCAGCTGACCTCGCCCTGGCCTATGTCGATGCGAGTCGCCCCGAGGGAGACGAGACGATCGACCTCCGCTTGCTGATCGCCGTGGACGGGGGGAGCGAGGTCGAAATGCATTCGGTACTTGCCGGTCTTTAGCATCAGCGGCGGACCGCCCCAGCTGATCTTCGGGCCGCCGTTCGGCGAGCGAATCGAGGTTTCCTGGTCCTGATCCCAGACCAGCGGCCAGCCCAGCGCTTGGCTCCAGAAGTACCCGACCTCCTGCGAACCTTCGCAGGCAAGCTCTGCGAAGAATCCGCAGTCGGCGAGGAAGTTGTTGCCGGCCTCGATGACGCAAAACTCGTCGCCTTCGGGGTCTGCGAGCACAACATGGCCCTCTTCCGGGCGCTGGCCGATGTCGATGTGCCGGGCGCCGAGCCCGAGCGACCTCGCCACCGTCTGCTGCTGGTCCTCAAGGGACGTGCTCGTCAGATGGAAGTGCAGCTGGTTCTGCCCGGCCTTCTGCTCCTGAGTTGGAAGAAACCGGATCCGGAACCCGGTGTCGTCGGTCGGCAGCAGCGCAATCCCGTCTTCGGGGTCGTCGGCCATCTCCCAGCCCAGAACGCCGGC
The DNA here is from genome assembly GCA_963809195.1 of uncultured Actinomycetota bacterium. Classification (GTDB taxonomy): domain Bacteria; phylum Actinomycetota; class Actinomycetes; order Streptosporangiales; family Streptosporangiaceae; genus Chersky-822. Next base: position 886,571 of record CAWEIQ010000001.1, read on the forward strand.
CCAGAAGCGCGCGAGACCGGGCGGGTCGTTCGCATCGATGCTGAGCGCGTGGAGATAACACGTCATTCCGTTCTGCACCTCCGTTCTGCTGACTCAAAGTCGCAGACAGGGCACGGCCTCCGCGCCTATAAAGCAAAACAACGCTAGGCGCCCGCGGCAGGCCACGCAAAGGAATATGAGTCAGAGGGCGGCGCGCGACCATGTGCGTATCCAGGCCCAAGGGAGACCCTGGTCGCCGAGGTCACCCTGGTCTCCTTCGAGGTTGTCGGCGCAACATGCCGCTCATCGGCTACGCAGGTGATTCAGGTATGACTTACCGCGCGGTGACAACTGGTACCCGACGTCGAGGCTGAGGGTCAGCCCGAGTTCCTTCAGCTTCCTGACGTGCAGTTTGAAGTCCTGCCGCTCCCAGCCCATGGATTCGGCCAGGGAGGTGGACACAATGCCGGGCCGGTCAGCGATCAGCGCCAGCACCGCGCCGGTCCAGGGTCCCCGGCTGCTTGCCCTATCCATCCTGGCCAGCCTGGCTGTGATTGCGGCGATGTCGGCGTCGGTCAGGCCGGCGGTGCGAGCTAGCTCGGCCCGGGGGTCTGGTCCGTCGATTCGTCGCAGGCGGATGCGGTAGACCGGCAAAGCCGGGTCACCGCGCAGGTCGGCCAGCAATTCGGCGACGCTTGCGTACCCGGCTTCGCGTGCCGCGGCAGCGTCGACCGATGACGGCTCGACGACGTCCACCGACTCAACTTCGACCATGTCGATCCCGGTGCGGTAGCGGCGTCCGGGTACGACCTGGCTGCGCTTCCAGCGCCGGAATGCCAGCACGATCGCACCGGAGTGGATCCCGTCGCGCAGGCGCTGCTCGAACCGCATGCCGAGACAGTACTGACAACACGGCGGTCCGCGTCACCCTCGGCGCACCATGCCTGGTCAGCTTGTCAGCGCAGCGTCACTACGGGTCCGTAGGTCCTGAGAGCTACCGGCGGTTTTCTCTTGCTCAGGCCGAGGTCCTCAATCGCGAGTGTCTTGGCGTTAAACACAACGGCGAGGCAGGTGCCCCGTACAGGGCGTGCGCCAGGCGGGGCTGGTCCTCCATAGATGAATGTTCCGCGCATGATGACCAGGTACACCTGCTGGTGCGTGCCCCGTGAGATCCTGTCGCCTGGCGTAGCCGCGAGAAGCGCGCGGGCATGAGTGGTTGCCACCGCCTTGATGGATCGCGGCGCCGGGTCGCCATTGTGTCGTGCGGCCTTAATCGCGGCCGCCTTGAGCGCAGCGATGGCGCCTGCTGGGATTCGGCGTGTCAGGCCGGGCGTCCCTCCTGCGAGGTTCAGCACCATATCGATGACTTGGCCTGTGCTTGCATCGAGGAAGGTCCACCTGATGCACCGGCGGGCCGGCAAGGTCGAACCCGGCTTGCAGACCGAGTAGTTATAGCCGTAGGCCAGCTCATTCAGTGCGTGGTAGGCGATGCCGTTCTGGACTTTGTAGCCGTCGCACTCGACGCCGCAGTACGGTCCGACTGGAAACGTCAGCAGTCCGAGTCGCACCGTGACGTCCGCCGGGATCGCTCTGACGGTTCCGCCTCCGGTATCGTGCTCCGACTGGGCGTATGCCTGCAACGGTGTCATGGCTGGCATGGCGTCAGACGGTGGCGGCGCGAAGATCTCGTGTGAGGCCGGGTCGATGCTGATCGTGGTTGTCATCGCCATCGCGACCAGATGCGCTGGGCCAGCCGAGCCGCCTGGGCGCCACCGCGCCACCGCGGGCTGGCGATCCGCCTGGGTCGGCCACGGCCGCCAGTGATGGCAGGCGTCTCTATCATGGTCAAGTCAGGCCGGCATTCCGGCGGGCGCCGGAAGATCTGTGCCTGGGGGCAGTTCGCTCGCAGACAACCAGGGCAAGCGCCAGCTCGTTAGGAGACGCGCCGGGACCTGGCATAGTACTGACGTCCGGCGCGTCAAGGCTGGCTGGCTCGCCGGAAGCAGGAGATGACGACATGAAGTACCGGCATGTCGTGATACGTCAGTTCGGGGGGCCCGAGGTCCTGCAGGTCGTCGAGGATGACCTGCCCGCTCCAGGTAGCGGCCAGGCACTTGTCAAGGTTCTGGCGGCTGACGTGGGGTTCTCCGACGTGAACATCCGACGCGGGCGGTATCCGGACGGCCCGCGGCCGCCCTTTACTCCTGGGTACGCCGTGGTCGGAGTTGTGGAACAATTGGGCCCCAATGCGCCGGGGTTGGAACTTGGCCAGCGTGTTGCCGCGCTGACTTTCTACGGCGGCTACAGCCAGTACCTCGTGCTGCCCGCGCGAGATCTGTTCCCGGTCCCTGAGGACGTGGACCCGGCGGCAGCCGCGACCGTGACGTTCAACTACGTCGCTGCGTACCAGATGCTGCATCGCGTCGCGCACGTCGAGCGCGGCGGGCGGATCTTGATCCATGGCGCTGGCGGCGGCATGGGAACAGCCCTCCTGGAACTCGGGCATCTCGCCCGGCTAGAGATGTACGGCACGGCCTCCAAGGCGAAGCACGCCCTAGTGTCACGGCTGGGCGCGATGCCCATCGACTACCACACGGAGGATTTTGTCGAGCGTGTCCGCGTGCTGACCGACGGCGCGGGTGTCGACGCCGCATTTGATCCCATGGGCTCAGCCCACCTGAAGATGTCGGCCCGAGCGGTGCGAAACGGCGGGACCGTCGTGGCATTCGGCTACTACCAGGCAGCGAACCGCGGCACCGGCGCGCTGCGGGACATCCTGTCGCAGTACCTTCGGCTCTGGCTCTGGTCTTTGCCACCAGGGCGAAAGCGTGCCGCGTTCTACGACACCCGTCCCATGAAGCGCAAGCACCCTGACTGGTACCGGGACGACCTAGCTCGCCTTCTCGCGCTGCTCGCTGCCGGCGAGCTGCAGCCGGTGATCGCGGGCCGCCTCCAGCTGGACGAGGCGGCGACCGCCCATCGGATGCTGGAGGATAAAGGGGTGCAGGGACGCCTGGTCCTAACCCCGAACGCGCACCGGACGGGCTTATTCTTGCCGCGGGTGTCCTCGTGGGCCGATCCCAGTCGTAGGCAAGGTGAGTGCGGGAACGACCCGCACTAGCGGGAGGAGGACCCATGAGTCAGTACCTGTTGTCCACGTACGCGGTGGAGGGAGAGGTCCGGGCGCCTGGGACGCCTGAGGAGATGGGGGCGTTCATGCAGCGGGTCACCGCCGTCGAAGCGGAGATGGCGGCGAGCGGCACCTTCGTCTTCGGTGGCGCCCTCTATGGTCCGGATGCCGCGACCGTCGCCCGCAAGAATGACGGCGATCTGGTGATGACGGACGGGCCGTTCGTCGAGGCGAAAGAGCATATTGCCGGGTTCTACATCATCAATGCGGACGATCTTGATGTGGCGCTGGCCTGGGCCGGCAAGGTCGTGGAAGCGATCGGCCACCCGATCGAGGTCCGCCCGTTTCGGGCGACCGGGCGCGTACGGGCGTGACCGCTGTCGCCGCCAATGGCGAAGCGGCCAGAGTTGAGCGAGTGTTCCGCGAGGCATATGGCCAGGCGGTGGCAACGCTGGTCCGCCTGTTCGGCGACATCGCGCTGGCGGAAGACGCAGTACAGGACGCGTTCGTTTTGGCAACCGAGCGGTGGACGGGCGACGGCATCCCGCCTAACCCGGCCGGGTGGATCGTGACGACCGCACGAAACCGAGCGATCGATGACCTGCGCCGGTCGTCTCGGCGCCGGGGGCTGCCTGAAAAGCTTGGTGCCGTCGCAACCACATCGCGGGGCTCAGGAAGCGAAGAGTGCGCAGAGGACGGACCCGTCAGGGACGATCAACTCCGGTTGATCTTCACGTGCTGCCATCCGGCGTTGCGAACAGAGCACCGCGTGGCCTTGACGTTGCGGCTGCTCGGCGGTCTGAGCCTGGGTGAGGTCGCCCGCTCGTTCCTGGTGAGCGAGCCGGCGATGGCGAAGCGGCTGGTCCGGGCTAAGTACAAGATCAAGGTTGCCAAGATCCCCTATCGCGTGCCGGAAGCACCAGACCTGCCCGGACGGCTTCGGTCGGTCTTGTCGGTTCTGTACCTCATCTACAACACTGGGCTCGACGATCCGGACCGGGCCCGGTTGCGAAGCGAGGCGATTCGGCTCGCTCGCGCCCTCGTCGAGTTGATGCCTGACGAGCCCGAGGTGGCCGGGCTGCTCGCGTTGATGATGCTCAGTGAGTCACGGGTGCCGGCCCGCAGGGCCGACGGCGCCCTCGTGCTCCTGCGCGACCAGGACCGGGCAAGGTGGAACCGCGCGATGATCGACGAAGGACACGCGCTCGTGCGCGCCTGTATCCGCCGCGGCCAGCCAGGTCCCTTCCAGATCCAGGCCGCCATCCAAGCCGTGCACTGCGACGCGGACTCGTTCGAAGCAACAGACTGGCCCCAGATAGTCGCTCTCTACGACCACCTGTTCGCGGTCACGCCTACCCCCATAGTTGCTCTTAACCGGGCCATTGCTATCGCCGAGACCGGCGGTCCTGGCGCTGCGCTGACTATGCTCGACAAGATCGCGCAGGACCTAGAGAACTATCACCTGATGCACGCAACGCGCGGCACGATGTTGCGCCGGCTCGGGCGACGGGACGCCGCCCAAGCCGCTTTCGAACGTGCCGCCCGGCTCGCGCCAACGGAAGCGGAGCGGCGGTTCCTCATGCAGCAGCTCGACGAGCTGGCCCAGATATAAGCTGAGCGCCTCGGTGGCTAGGCTTTCGTTGCCCGGTAGCCGCGCGGGCGCTGGGGTAGTGGTGCGGTCCGCGAACATGAGGTCATGGAAGCAGGCGGCCGAGGCTGAGCCGGTCGAGCAGGGTGGTGGCCGCCATCCTGTCGCCTGTAATCCGGAGCCGGCCCTGGGCCTCGGCGCCGCTCAGGGTGAGGCCTGCGTTGAACAGCTGGGTCATGGTGACCGGGTCTGATTCGATGGTCGCGGTCGGCTGCTCCGGCGGCTGGCGAGTGGGCTCGAACATCGCCGGCCCGATCGTGAGCCCGAACTCGTGCGGGTCCAGCTTGAAGCGGAAGCTGGCCTCGAAGTCGATGCCCTTGGCCAGTACCCAAAGACCATTGCGCCGCATCTGCTCTATGAGCGCATCGGCTGAGCCAGCAGGGGCGGCCTGAAACAGAAATGCCCCGAACCGGCCGAGCGCGTTCAGCACCGGCAAGACCGCGGCCCGGGCTTGCGGGGCGAGTTCGTACACCGTAGCCGCTCCCGGTGGCGGGAGAACGCGCTTGCTGACGAGCCCGGCGTCCTGCAGCTGGCGCAGCCGCTTGCTGAGCAGGTTGGGGGAGATCTTCGGGTTGATGGCTTGGAGGTCGCTGTACCGCATCGGAGCGTGGGCGAGATCGCGGAGCAGCAGCAGCATCCACCGGTCGCCGATGGTGTCGAGCGCTATGGCGATGGGGCAGCCCTGGCTGTAGGTGTCGCTCATCTAGGACGGTGGCCCTCCAGCAGTTGCTTCACTCTTGATAGCTCCTACTTGACGGTGGATAGTAAATCTTGCTATACATCTTGCTGTCCTTGCTATCAGAACTATAGCGAACTCGTCCGGAGGTGGGCTTCGATGACCGTCGAAGAGATCGTGGGCCTGTACTACGACGCCTGGCAGGCCAAGAACGGCGACTTCAGCGCAGTGCCGCTGGCCGACGACTTCGCCTTCACGGGGCCGGTGGCGAGTTTCACCGACGCCGCAGGCTTCCGCGCCATGGCCAGTGAGGCCGGCCAGATGGTCACCAGGTTCGCCGTACGTCAGCAGTTCATCGACGGCAACCAGGTCTGCTCCATTATCGACTGGGAGATGGCGCTGCCGGTGACGCCGATGACGTCCGCCGAGATCCTGGAGGTCAAAGACGGCCAGCTCGTCCGGGGCGAGCTAATCTACGACGCGCAGGAACTGCGCGCCGCTATGACTGACGCCGGATGATCGCGCCAGCGGTGGCCGGCTGAATGCCGTTCAACGAGGACCTGGCAGCGCGTGTGCGAGACAGGTTGGAGGGCACACCGGGCCTGAGCGAGCGGAAGATGTTCGGCGGGACCGCCTTCCTGCTTGGCGGGCAGATGTGCTGCGGCATCATCAACGATGACATTGTTCTTCGCCTGGGCGCGGCCGGCGCCGACGCGGCGCTTGGTGAACCGTTCACGCGGCCGATGGACTTCACCGGGCGTCCCATGAAGGGCTTCGTCTATGTGGCGCCCGGCGGAACCGCCACAGCGGCTGGGCTGAGCGGTTGGCTGCGCCGCGCGGTCGCGTTCACCGAGTCCCTGCCGCCGAAGAGGCCAGCTTCGCGGCGAGCCCGGACGGTAATGGCTCACGGCACTCGGTGATTGCCTAACCGGCTCCGTCGATAAATGCCGGCTGCGCCATCGCGCGGGCGGCGGGGACAAGATCGTTCCGCATGGGTACCGGATCATGAATGAGTTGCGAGCGCGTTCCGCCTGTCGAGCGAGATGACACGACGAACAATCGGCTCGAAAAAGCTGATCGGTTCGCTGAGGTAACCGGGGTCGAAGGAGGCCTGGTCGTATTTCTCGCAGAACCGCACGCAGGCCGCGTAGTAGGGATGCCCGGAGTGCATGTCTCGCGCGTTCCGGTCCTCCCCGAGATGGTGGGCGTAGTAGTAGGCCTGGAACAGCCCGTGATGACGCACGATCCACGCGATCTCGTCGGAGACGTAGGGTTCCAGAACTGCCGCCGCCATCTCCCCGTGCCGGTCCGGAGCGAGCCGGTCGCCGATGTCGTGGAACAGGGTAGCGACGACATACTCCTCGCTCTCGCCGGCCCTAGCGGCTCGGGTCGCGGCCTGGAGGGCGTGCTCGTAGCGAGTCACTTGGTAGCCGTCAAGCGAATCTCGCTCCTGCTCGAAGTCCTGCAGGAGCCGGTCGGCGAGGCGCGAGATGTAGTCCAGCTCCATCCCCCGGAGGAATTGGTAGTCCTCGCGTGTCCCGTCCTTCATCCGCTTAAAGCTAACTGCCTGCACCAGACTCCGCCCTTCCCAGAATTGACATGCAATGCCCGGGAGCCCGGCACGGCAGTTTCACGAGCGTTTCGCCGACTCACGGAGGCCATCACTGCCTGCCAGGGCATCGCTACCATCTTCCGCCTGGCTGGCGATGAGCACAACGAGCTCAGCCGCCGCGGCACAGTCATGCTGACTTCGCGAGCGGCGGTAGGCGAGGTTCGGCTTTCACAGGTGGTCTCTGATCGACTTTGCGAGTGCCGCCTGGCTGGCATCATCGACATTCAAGACGCCGTTCTCAGCCATCAAGGCGTAGAACTGCTGCTGATGGTAGGGCACCCCCGGGGGGAGGGGCGCGATGTGCCAGTGCAGGTGGGCGTTGCCTTGCTGGCTGCCGAGGCTGAGCAAGTACATCCGCTCTGCGGGTACGGTCGCAGCAACGGCCCTGGCAACGTGGTGCACCACTCGCTGAAATGCCAGGTACTCCGATTCGGTCAGCTCATCCACCCAGCTCTCAACGTGCCGCTTGGGCGCAACCAGGCAATGGCCCCGAAGGGTCGGGTAGCGGGACAGGAAGGCGATCGTGTCGCCGTCGTCGTAGACATCGTGATGGTGGTAGCCAGGATGTCCGGCGACGATGGCACAGACGAAGCAAGGGCCTTCACGTGATCGCCGCGCATATTCCTCGGTGTCAAACGGCACCCGCGCCGGTTGTGAATTTCCCACCAACGCATTATGCGCCAAAACACCCGGCCAGCCTGTTGCCTGGCAGGCAGGTGCTCGCCCAGCTCAGGTCAGCCGGTCGTCGGGTGCGTCGGCGTCGTTCCATTCGGGAGCAGCAGGTCGAATCCATCTGGGGTGTTGAGCCTGCCACGCCTGGTTCCGGGCCTGCGGATGACGCCGTACTGCCAGACAAGTGCTTTGGTGGTCGGATCGATAGCGACCATGCGGTCGTTGTAGTCGTCATTGACCATGATCACGCCGCTGGGCAGCATTTCGGCGAGCGAGGGGTGATTGAGCATTCCGGGGCCCGATGATGGGTGGTAGCGGTAGAGGATCTGGCCCTTGCGGTTGAACTCGATGATCTGGCCAGGCGAGGCGTAGTCGGCGATGAGATAACGGTCGGGACCGAGTTGCTGTGGGTCCGATGGGTAACTGATAGGCAGTTGAGTTGTCCAGACCAATTTGCCTCGCACGGTGTACTCGCTCACCCAGGCTCCGTTGATCTCCGAGATCAACAGGTCGCCATTGGCGAGCGGGGTATCTCCGTTAGGCGACCCCATCGAAGTCGGCGGGTGGTGGGTGCACACTCCGTTGGTGCCGATCTGGTGAGCCACCGTGCCGTTCTGGTTAAGCACGAGCACCCGGCAGTTGACCGCGTCAGCCACGCTGATCTGGCCGTTTCTGAGCAGGAAGGCGTCATCGGGTTCGTGCAGGTATCCCCGTGCGGTGCCTGGACGACGTGGATGGCCGTAAGACCAGAGGATCTTGCCGGACGGGTAGCCGATCTTGACGATTGTGTCGTTCTGCTCCTGGTTGGACAAGATGGCCGTGCCGTGATCCACGAAGAAAGCGTCGTCGGGAAAATAGAAGTGCAGTGGATCTATCCTGGTCTTCGCCGAAGGGTATTTCCACACGACGTGCATGTTGTCGTTCATGTTGAGGAGCCGGTTGTTGCCGCGATCGGCGATTAGCAACCTGGCCCCGAAGAACGGTGAGCCCGCGCCCGGCGCGCCCGCGGTCCCGAACGCCTGGTTAGGGCTGAACATCTGGACCGAATTCAGGAGCGCGCCGCCGGATTCACCTCCGACGATCCAGGCGGTGGATCCGATCACGGCGACACCAGCGTGGGATGCGGGCACCTGGAGATTGCCTGCGCGCAGTAGTCGTTTCGTTGCCGGATCGAAGGCCCAGATCGTTGAGACGGTCGAGGAAGGTGACGATGACCGCCGTGGGACCAGTTGTGTCGTACCGAGGCCGGGGGTCACCGGTCGCGTCACCTTGGTGTCTCCGCCGAGCTACGAATAGTTCGTTTTTCAGTGTCACCGCCAGGGCGCCCGCCAGCGGCTCGGGGAGGTGCCCGATGACGTTTGCGGTGTGCCGGGCGGGGTCTATGGCCTGGATGGCGTCAACGGGCGCGCCAGCGTGAGGACCTTTGATGGCCTGCCCACCGAAGACGTAGATCCGGCCGCCGAGCGCGGCGACTGCCGGATAGCGCACAGGTATGCGGAGCGTGGCGACTGTGGTGAAAGACCGGCCATTTGTGGTGGCAAGCACGGCTGCATCGGGCTGAGCGCCGTCGTACCCGCCCACCACGTAGGTGGTGGAGCCTGCAGTTACCGCCGCGGCGTCGGAGCGGCGCGTCGGCATCGAGCCGGCTGTGACCCCGCGGGTACGGCCAGACCGACCGTGCAGGCTGAATTCCTGGACCGTGGCGACACTCGTTTGTGACCCCCCGCCGAAGACAACGGCGCGCCCACCGATAACTGTTACCGCTGCATCGTGCACGGGGGTGGCGAGCGCGCCGATGTAACGGGCTGTGCCCGTAGCAGGGCGGATGGCGTTCACAGTGCTCGCCGAGGCGCCGCTCGCCAAGAGCCCGCCGAGAATGATCAGCCGGTTCCCAGTCGTGGCTGTGACCACCTCGCGGCTGATGGGGGCGGCCAGGTGCCATGGCAGCAGACCAGCCTCGGCCGCCGCCAGCCCATGCCGGGCGACCGCAGCCCGGCCGTGCGAGCGTGCAGGTGACGGCTTGCCAGTCGTCTTGAAGGAACGGGTCAACACCAACCCCGCGAGGATCACGCCGAGCACCACGAAAACGGCCAGGGTGGCGACCACTACGCCGTAGCCAGGCCCACCGCGCGGGCTGACCCGTGCGCCATGCCCCCGCGGCCGGTAGCGGCGGTCAGACATTGTTCCGCACGCCAACTCGCCCGAGGTACTCATCCGCGGGCAGCATCAGTGGCGTCCTGCTCTCGGTGATCAAGAATTTTCGGGCGCTAGCTCTTCCCAGTACGACCGGCGTCCAGCACGATACGGCATCCCCGTGCCCGGCCGCCGACCCCGGCTGTACGACGAGTCCCACGCCACCGGCCAACGTGGCACGGCTCCAGCGGTGCGGGCAACGAGTGGCCCGCGAGGCTACTTGCCCAGGTAGGCGAGCACGGCGAGGACTCGCCTGTTGTCGTCGTCGGAGGGCTGCAGGTTCAGTTTGAGGAAGATCGACGAGGTGTGCTTGGCGACGGCGCGCTCGGTGACCACCAGCCGCTGTGCGATCGCCGCGTTGGAGCGGCCCTCGGCCATCAGCCCGAGGACCTCGCGCTCGCGGGGGCTGAGTGCGGCGAGCGCATCGTTGTCGGCGTTGCGTGCGAGCAGCCGGGCGATCACCTCCGGGTCCATGGCGGTGCCCCCGGCGGCGACGCGGCGCAGCGCATCAGTGAACTGGCGGCCGTCGAGTACTCGGTCCTTGAGCAGGTAGCCGACCCCGCCAGAGCCGTCGGCGAGCAACTCGCGGGCATACAGCTGCTCGACGTACTGGGAGAGCACGAGCACCGGCAGCCCGGGGATCTCGCGTCGTGCTTGTAGCGCTGCCCGCAGACCCTCGTCGGTGAAGGTGGGCGGCAGCCGGACGTCGACAACCGCCACGTCGGGCCGCTGCGTGGCAACGGCCGCGACCAGGTCGGCCGGGTTATCGACCGCTGCGGCGACCTCGAAGCCGCGCGCCTCGAGCATCCGCGTCAGGCCCTCCCTCAGGAGGAAGAGGTCTTCGGCGATGACAACGCGCACGGGACCTCCAAGGTCGCCACGGTGGGGCCGCCCGGCGGGCTGCTGATTGCGAGGACTCCTTCGAAGGCGGCGAGCCGCCGCTCGATGCCGGCCAGGCCACTGCCGCGGGACGGGTCGGCGCCGCCGCGGCCGTCGTCACGGACCCCCACCCGCAGCAGCCCCCGGTCGTGCCACAGGTCGATCCATGCCTGGTGGGCGCCGGCGTGCTTGGTGATGTTGGCGAGCAGTTCGCTGACCGCGAAGTAGGCCGCTGACTCCACCGGCGGCTCGGGCCGGGTCGGCAGGTCGGCGCTGACGTGCACTTTCAGCGGGCAGTCCAGTGCCAGCGCGCGGACCGCGTCGGCCAGTCCGCGATCAGCCAGTACCGGCGGGTGGATGCCGCGGACCAGGTCACGCAGCTCGGCCAGCGCCTTGGCTGAGGAGTCGCGGGCCTCGGCCAGCAGCGCCCTGGCCGCATCAGGGTTGTCGTCAATGAGCTGGTCGGCCGCGTCCAGCGTCATGCCCATCGCGACCAGCCTGGCCTGCGCGCCGTCGTGCAGGTCCCGCTCGATCCGGCGGATCTCGGCAGCGCCTGTCTGCACCGCCACCGACCGGGCCTGGGCCAGGTGCTTGACGCGCTCCGCAAGCTGCGCCCCCTCGGGCGGAGCCAGCAGCCAGTGTGCGAGCCGGCCATATGCCGGCAGCAGCCGCGGCCCGGCCCACAACCCCGTCGCTACGAAGGCGACGCCGAGCGGCACCGACAGCCAAGCCGTCCACTGGCCGGTGACGTGGATGAACGCATACCAGCTTCCCCCGCTGGCGTGCACGATGGGACTCTCATAGGCGGGCATGAGCATCCCGAACAGCCCCCAGCCGATCAGCGCGGCCGGAGCCAGGGTTAGCACCCAGCCCGCCGCGCAGTCCACGATCATCCACAGCAGGTCCCGCCACGTCGCCGGATCGTTCAGCAACCACTGGTACCGGCGCCAGAGGCCAGCACGATCGCCTTCGCCCCAGGGCGGCCGCAGGTAGGGGATCCCGATGGGCACGTCGCACCATTGCCCGGCCAGGTGCCTGGTGGTGCTGGCCAGCCCGCGGCCAGCCAGCACGATGCCGGGGATCAGCAGCAGCCCGAAGCCGAGCGCGGCGGACGTCACCGCGAGCGAAAGGGCGCACAGCATCGCGGCCTCGGCCAGGATCAGGCCGGTCAGGACGATTCCGCGGCCGGACGCGACGAACCCGCGGCCGAGCCACGATCCGGCGCCGTGGCCGTCGACAGCGCTCTCGAGGCTCGCCGGCGCGGTGTTCATGACAATGCTCCTCGGCTGCCCGCTCAGGGCTTGGGGTGCGATCTCTATTTTCATCACCGAGTCTGCCTGGCGCCAGCGGGCCGCGCAGTGACGCTGCGCCCCGGACCTGGGGTGTACCTACAGGTACCCGCAGGACACCGGCTAGCCGTATATCGAGGCGCGTGGCTGTTTTCTTAGCGTCAGCAGCACACCCGGTGAGCCGCACCGGCGGACACGGTTAAGGAACGACATGACTCACCAACGCAACCTCGCGGCGACCGACAGCCGCCGGCGCGCGCGATACCGCACGGCCACCGCCGCCGGCCTGCTGCTGGTCGGGCTGGGCGCGGCCGGCCTGGGCAGGGCCGCGGCACAGACCACCTCTGCCAGCCCGAGCCGGGGCAGCGTGGTCTCCTACGCCAAGGTCGCCCACCTGTCCCTTAGCCAGGCCCGCGCCTATCTGCACGCCGCTGGCTACGACTCCCCTACGGCGCGGTTCGGGGCCACTATCTACCGAATTATCTACCGGACAATCAGCTCACAGGGTAAGCCGGACACCGCCAGCGGCGTGCTGGCGCTGCCCGCCGACTCGCGGCGGACGCTGCCAACGGTGGTCTTCGAGCACGGCACCATGGCAGCCAAGGCCGAGGCCGCGTCCGTAGCGCCCGACAGCCGGGCCGAGGTGATGCTGCTGGCCGGCGCGGGTTATGCCGCGGTCGAACCGGACTACCTGGGCCTGGGCCGGGGCCCAGGTCATCACCCGTACCTGGATCCCGCGTCGGAGGCGACCGCGTCGGTCGACATGCTGCGGGCCGCCCGGGTGGTCGCCGCGCGGGTTCACCGTCAGCTGGAATCCAAGATCATGGTGACCGGCTTCTCCCAGGGCGGCCAGGCGGCGCTGGCGTTCGCGCACGCGCTGCAGCACGGCGTCGGGTCCCACCTGCGCCTGGGCGCCGTGGCCGGGATCAGCGGCCCATACGACGTGCAGCACGCCGAGCTCCCGGCGGCGCTGGACGGAACCCTCAACCCCAAGCTGGCAGCCTTCTACGTCGCGTACTGGGTGACGGCAATGAACAGGTTCCACCACCTCTACTCCAACCCGAGCCAGGCATTCAGGGACCCGTACGACAAGACCATGCCGAAGCTGTTTGACGGCCTGCATAGCGACCAGTCGATCTTCGTCGCCCTACCGGACAGTCCGCAGCAGCTGTTCACCAGCCGGTTCCTGACGCGGCTGACCCACCCGAGCGGGGAGATCCTCAGGCTCATCCGCTCCGACGACACCACCTGCACCAGCTGGGTCCCGCGTGCGCCGGTCCGGCTGTACGCCGCGCACGCTGACACCCAAGTAGCCTTCCTCAACGCCGTCCACTGCCAGCGCGCCCTGGATGCCCGCGGCCTGCACGTACCGCTGATCAACGTCGGCGACGTGGACCACTTTCCGTCCGAGCAAATCGCCTTGCCCAGGATCGTGCGCTGGTTCGAAAAGCTCCAGCCCGCCTGATCGGCACCCCTGATCCGCACCTCAGAAGGTGCAAGGCCCGGCTGCTCGCCGGGCCTTGCACCTGCCCCGACACGGCGCCGGCTGCGGCCGGTTCACGCACAGGATCTTGATCCTGGCCGCGGTGATGCGCTGGTGCTATCCGCCTGACTCGAGAAGCTCGGCCAGGCTGTCCAAGCTGTCCATCCAGCCGGCGCGATGTAGCGCGAGCCGTGCCTCGGTCGCGAACTCGCCGTGCGAGAGCGACAGCTCCGTGGCGTCTCGCCGATCTTGCAGCGACAAGCTGACGACTGTCTCACGATCGTCGGGATCGGGTTCTTCCCAGTAGAAGGTGAACACAAGGCGGCGTGGCGACTCGATCTCGAGGAACTCGCCCGCGAGGTAGAACAGGTCACCATCTGGTGGCTGCATCGCAAAGCGATAGCGGCCCCCTACGCGGAGATCGATGCCTATTTCGGGGGTGGTGAACCCTTTCGGCCCCCACCACTTCGCCAAGTCGGCTGGCTCGGTCAACGTTCTGAAGATCCGCTCTCGCGGCGCATTCAGGACGCGCCTGAGCTCCAGGACCAAGCCGCCCGCCGGAGCGTTCATAACTCCGACTCTTCCACACCACCGTTGAGCGGGAGGTCTGTCCCGGAATCACTCGGCCGGGGACGCGAGTCGACCGCGTCGCGAACTGGGAGTCCGGCGCCCGGACGCGTCAGCTAGCGTCTCGACGCCTGCTTGCACAGGTGGTGCCGGTCATCCTCTGAAGTGCATTAACAGGTCGTGCCCGTGTCCGCCTGTGAGGCAGTGCGCCTCGGATCGGCAAACGGTTCGCGATGACTTGCCCCTGCTCGCTATATTTCGCGCAGTGAGCAGCAGCGGGACTCTGAGCTGGCGGCCGATCGAGGCGAGGGATGTCCCGGCCTGCGCGGTGCTGCTGTCGGCGATCGAGGAAGCGGACCAGACGGGGGACGTTTTCGGGGAGGAAGATCTCCTGGAGACCTTCCGTGACCCTGGCCGCGACTATCCGCGCGGGTCCACCGGCGTCCATGATGGCGACGTTATGGTCGGCTACTGCTGCCTTGCCTCCAGCGGCTCCGCTGGTCAGGTCCATCAGATGCGCCAATATGGCGGGGTCCACCCGGCTTACCGCGGGCAGGGCATCGGCGGCCGGCTGCTGGACTGGGCCGAGCTTGCTGCCGTGCCGCTGCACGAGGAGCGCTATCCCGGTCTGCCGCTGTCAATATCGGGCTGGTGCCCGGCCGGCAACTCCAGGGCGAGCGCCCTGTACGCGTCGCGCGGCTACCAGCCCGCACGCTGGTTTCACCTGATGGCCGCCGACCTGACGGCGCCCGGTCCCGCCGCGCCGGTTCCCGCCGGGGTGCAGATCGTGGCGTTCTCGGAAGATCTGGCTGAGGATGCGCGCCTGGTACGCAATGAGGCCTTCCGCGATCACTAATCATGAATGCGGTTCTCCGAGGGGCTGGTTCGCACGAGAGCTAGGGGCGAGTCGTGGTGAGGCGTTGCAGGGCTGCGTCTGCTGGCGGTCCCCACGTCGCCTTTCCACCCGGGCGGCCGTGGACTCCGGCATCGCCAATGGGTATGCAGGCGAGTGCCTTACTTACCGCCCAGCCGCGAGCGCGGCGAAGTGTCGCTGCGTCAGCAGCCGGCGAGTAGCTCTGATGGAAACGGTCGGTGACCCCATCGGGCAGAAGCATCCAGCAGGCAGCCAGGTCACACGCCGGGTCCCCCGCGCACATGTCGCCAAAGTCGACCACGCCGCAGAAATTGCCGTCTCTTGTCAGAAGATTCGCCGGGTGCAAGTCGCCGTGCAGCCACAGAGCCGGACCTGTCCATTCAGGCGCAGCTAGCGCATCATCCCAGACCTCGCGTACGGCGTCCGGGTCGGAAATCAACCCACGATCGGCTGTCTCCTTCAGGAAATGCGCGAAACCCTCGCCGAGATTGGCCAGCGGACCACCTCGGCCGTTCCGGCCAGCAGGCGCATCGTCAGGCGCGGGCTGATGCAGGGCTGCCAGGAAAACTGCCAAGGTATCGGCTGCCTCGGTACCGCGAGTCGCAGGGGCGCGGTCAGCAGGTTCACCGGCCACCCAGGTTGTGACAATCCAAGGGTGCGGGAACCGCTCGGAAGGCTGGCCTAGACGCTGCGGAACAGGTATCCGCAATGGGAGGCGCGGTGCTATAGCAGGCAGCAAGGCGTGCTCCTTGAGGAGCAGCTCGTCTGCGTCCTGAGTGGCCCACGGCAGCCGGACCGCAAGGTCGTCGCCGAGCCGCCACAACTGATTGTCCCAGCCACGAGCACCAAACGTCAGCGGCAAGTCGGCCAGGTCAGGGTGCTGTTCGCGGAGCAACTCTGCAATCAGATCCGCGGTGATCTCCGTCAGGCGCGCTGCATCAGATGCCACGTGGTCATCATGCCTCTGAGCCGTGCCCGCCTCGTGCCCGATTGGGTGAGCCACAGCGGTAACTCACTGCCACTCGTGGAGAAGTGGCCTACCGTGCCGAGGTCAACGAGTTCGCAGGTAGCCTGCGGCTTGCGGCTGAGACTTCCCAAGCTGACAGTGCGAGTTCGATCTCGTCACCCGCTCCAACAGATTGCTTCGCGGCTGGGCTGGCATCATGCGTCATCTCAACCGTCAGCCTGGCCTGGACAAGTAGGGCGCTGCATGCCCGCAGCATTGTCGGACGGACCCCTTTGCCGGATCGGCCCTGCCCGCCAAGGTCCTAGCGTGTATTACGATTCGTGATACACTTAGGCATGTCATCTGCCATCAGCGTCCGCCTGGACCCAGAAGCTTTGCAGGCACTCGCGCAGCTTGAGGCGACCGGCATGAGCAGATCTGAAGCCATCCGTCGCGCACTTCTCGACAGTGCAGGTCGCCTCCGGAAGCGGGCTGCCCTAGCCGCTGAGGTAGCCGCCCTGGAGGCCGATGAGGAGGACAGACGCGAGATGGCCGAGCTCGCCGCGTTCATGGAGAGCATGCGTGCTCCGGGGTGACATTCACCAGTTCCGGCCGCCGCGCGGAGCGGGTCACGAGCAGCAGGGCCGCCGATACGGGTTGATCGTCCAAGCGAACGAGCTGCTGCCCCGCTCGGTAGTGCTCGTAGCACCGACATCTCGCACCGCGCGGGCCGCATCTTTCCGTCCTGAGATCGACCTCATGGGCGAGACGACACGTGTCCTCGTTGAGCAGATTGGCGCTGTCGACACCAGCTGCCTAGGCGACCTTGTAGGTCGTCTGAGTCCAGAGCAGCAGTGGGGCATCGATGAGGCGCTGCTTACAGTTCTCGGCCTTCGCTAGGACGCGCCCGCTGCCAGTTTGCCGAATTGATCTATGAGGTTCTTATCAAGGCGGCGCCGCTCGGCGGCTCCGCGGCGGCGCTTCCCGCGCCGCGCTCAGCCTTGACGGCCGCTGGCGCGGGCGCGCCGCCGGGCCCGCGCGCTGCCTCAGATCTGACCGGGCTTTCGGGCCACAAAGATCTGCAGGTGCTCGGGCCGTCATCCTCGCTCCCGATTGTCCAGCTCGCAGCCACCTCGTCGTGGGTGCTCTCTGCGGTCGCGCCGCGCGCGATCGGCTTGGCCGACGCCAGGTTGGGGTGATCTGGTGGCGTTCCTGCAGGCACGACTCAATGAGGACTAGGGGGGTGATTTCAATTGTCTGGTTATGGCTCAGGCGGATACCCAGGTCCTGGTTACGGGTCCAGCGACATCGGTCCGGAAAGTCGCGGAGCCTCAGGTTGCGGCAAGGTCGCTATCGCGTTCATCGTCATAGTCGCCGTGTTCCTGGCGATATTGATCGCGGTACATCCGCCGCACCTGTGAGAAGGCGATGTGTCCAGCTGCGCGGCCGCCCAAGCGGCGGTGATTCAGGCGGCGTCACGGCTAGGCGAACAGGGACCGCTGAGTTACGCCGGCTGTCATCGCGTCTTACCCATTCACCCAGGATTGGTCCACTATTGAATCATGCGCATGCGGGAGAAGGTCCTGGCAGTTGTCGGCCTGTCACTGGCCGGTGCAGCTGCCGGGTATTTCTACCTCATCGGCGTGCTTCGGCCCGTGTCACCCGCGGTCGCCTGCCTGATGGTGCAGCGTGACGTCTGGCGCTGCACTCCTACCAGATCATCGTCTCGAAGCCGTTCTTCCTCCTGGCCGGAGCGCTGATCGGCACCTGGATCGCCCTTGCGCTGGAGATGCTCTATGCAACAGCGGCATTGCAAAACTTCACCTGGCGCGAGGGCCTGGCGGCGACGCCGCCGCTACTGGCCATCACTGGCTGGATTGTTGCGCTGCATCCTGGCGTGAGGTGGAACTGGGGCGACGGCTTCGGATGGTGGCAGGTCCTTCTCTTCGTCCTGGCAGGCGTTCTGGTTCGCCTCGCGGTTGGGATTGCCTCGATCGCGCAGGTGCGCGGCGGTCTCATCTTGGGCTTTGGCATGCCGATCATCTTCGCGAGCCTGGGCTACGCGGGTATTACGCTCTTCCAGTTGCCGCCGGTCGGGCACGGGTGCCCAGCTGGAGCACCAGGATCAGCGTGCACCTTCCACCCGCTCATCGGCACGAGCGCGACGTGGGTCTTGCTCGGCGTCCTGGCCGGTCTACGGCTGGCCTACGCTGTTGCGGCTGGACTGGCCGGCTCACCGCCGGGCTTGAACTGGACGGAGTGCGCGATCGTGCTGCCCATCATGGTCGCGGCGATTTGGTGGGCCGTTGTCATCGGCCCTGAGCAGGCGGGCGGCGGGTATGTCGGCCGCTTCGTTTTCGCGGTGTGTCTGACAGCGCTTCTGCGGCTCCTCGCGGGCGCAAGGACCGTCGAGAATGCGATATCGGGCCTGCTTGCCAGGCTTGGCATGGTCACCAGGATGGCGGCAGCACCCTCGGGTAGCCCACACGCGGCATGACGATGCAGGACACGCGCATTGTCCTCCGCACCGGCGGAGAGGCCGACCCTATTGTGGATCACCCTGGACAGCCCGCGGACTACGTTCAGACCGATGGAAACGTCTGGACATGGCGCCAGCGATGGCGGATAGTCGGCGGCATCGCGACGGAGACCGGATGGTCGGCCGCGATCATTTGCGCCTTTATGACCTCGTAACGGCGACGACCAAGGAATGACTACTACCGCCGTCCTGTCTCCCTTGAGCACGGGACATGCATGGGATCATCGCCGATCCACTCCATGCGCTACCGGCATATGCCGAGTTCAGACTGCTAGAGGCAGAACTCGTTGTCATGGTCTGTAAAATCGTCGGCTCAGCCTACGGTGGTTTAAGCCCCGGTACCTGTCACCACTCAGCATCGTCTTGGCTATTGCTGCCATGTTTCGTCGATCTCTCGCCCGGTGTTGGCGTCCAGGAAGTTCCATCTCGTGCACGGCCCGCGCACTCGTCCTGGCCGCAAGGGGTTCCGGGACATCGGGCACCAGTGCCAGCTATAACCCCAGGCCAGTTCGTTCAGCGCTGCGTAAGCGATGCCGTCCTTGGTGACGACATGGCCGGTGTGCGGGTTGGTTGGTCCCGCCAGGATGGTCAGCAGGCCCAGCCTGACGGTGACGGCATAAGGAATCGGGATGACACTGCGGCCGTTGCGCCGCCGCTGCCGGGCGAACGCCTGCTCCGCGGTCAGTTTCGGCGCGGCGTCCTGCGGCGCGGGCGCGAAGGTCTCCCCGATGTTCGAATCGATCGTGACCGTCTCAGCCACCGAGGCAGGACGGGATGGCCACTGCCCGGCGACGGTGTCAGCCACCGGGACCGGACGAGACGGGCGCTGGCCGGCTGTCATCCCGAGAGACAAACCAACCGCGAGCACGGCAACGACAGCGAACCCCATGAAGATGTTTCGCCGCTGCCACGCCCGCACTGCTATCTCCTGTCCGGCGCCTCCAACATTAGGACGTGCCAGTCAGGCTTAACGGTTGCATGAATGGCGCTGACCCTCAACGTTCCGCCTACGCCGTGGCCGTGCCCGCTGCATGCCCGATCAGAAGGCGGCTCCAGGCTATTAGCGGCCAGTCACGAGCAAGACGGGCATGAAGCACCACTTCAGCGGAGTGCCAGGTCAGCGACGAGCAACACCACTGACTTCCCAAGCTCACAGTGCAGTTCCATTCCTGTCATCGCTGGCAGGAATCTAGGAGACTTAGCGAGCCTGGCTCTATCTAGATACCCTGCTGCGATGGCCGGTCAGCCGGTGACCTTTCTGCCAGGACAGGTAATCGCCCGCAAGAACTACCGCGGCCCGCACGTCAGCTGGATGCAGGCCACCACTGTGGTCCGTGATGACAGGCATGGCCTTGTGCTGTGGTTGCCGGTCGGCGCAGACTTCGACTTCCGGCTGGGCCCTGACGGTCGCATGCTGCGGACGGGCACCATCGAAGAATTCGGCGCCGCGCCGCTCATCCGGCGGCAGTGGCGAGACGCGGACCTGTTGATGTGGCATCCGCCGGGGCAGGCGCACTCCATCTGGTGGTTCTTCCGCCACAACCGGTTCAGCCACTGGTACGTCAACCTCGAATCGCCCTATACACGCGGTGCGGACTGGATCGCGAATGTCGATCACCATCTCGATCTCGTCGTCAATGCGGATCGCAGCTGGAGGTGGAAAGACGAGCAGGACCTTGATGAGGTCACTGGCACGCCCGGGTTCTGGACCGCCGACCAGGCAGCGCAGATTCGCGAGGAAGGACGGCGGGTTATCGTTAACGCCGAATCCGGTACGTTCCCGTTCGACGGGACATGGTGCAACTTCCGACCCAATCCGCGATGGCCAATACCGTGCCTGCCGCAAGCCCAGCAACCCAACCGCGCCGGTCTCGCCAGCAGGTAGCATCTCCGCGGTCATCTGGGAAAGCCGCGGCTGTCTGGCCGCTTGGTCCAGGGCGGTGACGTGCGCCCGCTGGGGCTGGGACAATCGTGTAATGAGTCCGCGTAGCCGTGGGCGCCCGACTGGCCGCGGCCGGCGCCGCCAGCCGGGCAGCCGTCCCGCTGCAGGCCGCGGATCGCCCGGAATGGCGACCTGGCCCGATGCTCAGCCCTGGTTGCACGGCACGGACATGGCGGACTGCTGGTTCGATGAACCCGGCCCCGCTGACCGGCGATCGTGGGGTTGCCCGTCAGGGCACGGGACCTACCGCGGAATAAATCTGGAGCTGCTGGATCCAGACGATGACGACGAGCTCATGCTCCTGATCGAGGCGCGGCACGAGGAATACCACGTCGCAATCGCCAGCGGCCAGGACATGATCGCCGGCGGCGAGCCTGTCAACCCCAGGTTGCATGTCGCCATGCACCACACCGTGGCCCGGCAGATACTGGCAGACGACCCGCCCCAGACGTGGCAGTCCGTACAGCGGCTCGCCGGACTGGGCTACGACTGGCACAACATCATGCACATGATCGCCTCGCTGGTCGCCGCGGACATCCACGCGGCCCTGGCAGAGCGCCGAAACCCCGATCCCGCTGGCTATGCCCGCCGGCTGGATCAGCTACCCGGCGACTGGCCGTCACCCGGAACACCGCGCTGACCGCCAGTGAGCAATCATCGCGGTTAGCAAGCACCCGGAAAGCCCTTATCGGCACGGGCAATGTAGCGGGACTGACCAATCAAGCCGCCGGTCCGGATCGAGCGATTCTGTTGGGGACGCTTTCCTTGGCGGCGCGCAGGCCGGCCCTTGCGGTGTCAGCACTCAAGGGCATGGGAGGAACCTTTCCGCCACGACGCATACGAAGGCAACCCTAAGAAGCAAGTCGCTGGCAGGAAGGCGCACCAGGCAAGATCCAAGACCAGCGTTCTTCTCGGCGAATGATCACCCAACGCCACGACGTCCCGATGGCAAGAAGGCTGGCACATCGCCTGACCCCGCGCTCTCTCTTTCTCTCTCTACCGCCGAATCGGTGCACCTGCTAGCTGGGAGATCGCGGGCCGTGTCCCGTCCGGGCGGCCCTGTGCAGTCCCGCCACCAGGTTCACATCGTCCGACGCCCCCCGGGCAGCTCCGGCTCCGCGCCGCTGGATCGCCGCGTTCTTTATGCTCGGTGAGATGACCATTCAGCGGATGGACAACGTCGCCATCGTCGTCGACGACCTGGACGCGGCCGTCGCGTTCTTCACCGAGCTCGGCATGGAGCTGGAAGGCGAGGCGCAGGTCGAGGGCTTGTTCGCGGACCTGACCGTCGGACTCGACGGCGTCCGGAGCGACATCGCGATGATGCGGACCCCGGATGGCCACAGCAAGCTGGAGCTGACCAGGTACCGCACCCCCGCGGCTTCCCGCGCCGAGCCCGAGAACCCGCCGCCCAACACGCTGGGCCTCCATCGCGTCATGTTCGCCGTCGACGACATCGACGACACCGTCGCCCGCCTGCGCGGTCACGGCGCCGAACTCCTCGGCGAGGTGGCACAGTACGAGAGCATCTTCCGGCTCTGCTACCTCCGCGGCCCTGCGGGCATCATCATCGCTCTGGCCGAACAGATCGGCTGATGCCAGCTTGCCGCGCGGGGCGCGGGCATCAGCGATGAGCGAACGGATCCCATCTGCATGCGGCGGGTGATGAGGGGAGCCGTCCGACGCCGCTACCGAGGGGCACGTGCGCCTCGCGACGGCAACGGTCAGGAGATCGCAGCTTTCACCAGCTCTACGATCCTCTTCTCGACTGCGGGGCTCCACTTTTGAACCGCGTACGACACCGGCCACAGGTCGTCGTCGTCGAGGTTGGCCGTGTCCTGGAAGCCTAGGGTCGAGTATCGGTACTTGAACTTCCCCGAGTCCTGGAAGAAGACGACCACCTTGCCGTCCGTGTTCGCGTAGGCGGGCATCCCGTACCAGGTCTTGGGGTACAGCTCCGGGGCGGTAGCGGTGACCGTCGCGTGCACACGCTCGGCGAGCGCACGATCCTGCGGCGCCATCTGCGCGATGCTGTCGAGGACTGCATCCAGGTCGTTCGCCTTCTTGGCGCCCTTCTTGCTCTCGGCGCGCAGCTCGGCGGCCCGCTTCTTCATCGCGGCACGTTCCTCAGCGCTGAAGCCGTCCGACTCGGTCTTGGAATTCTTCGTGGGCATTGTTGCCACTGCCTTTCGGGCTCAAGGCTCGGCGTCATGCCGGCCATCTGAAGGAAGGCTAGGCTCCGGCCGCAGCTCGCCGCTTCTCGATTCCTGACCAGGTCGGGTGCCGGCGGAGGCGTTCGCGTAGCTGCGCTCTTCATCGACCGATCGTCCGGATCCGCTGGTTAGCCAGCGCGAGCGTGCGGACCTGCTCGGCAGCGTCTGCTGCCCTGCCGCAGGAGATAGACGACGTCCTTCGCCCATATCTATACGGGGCAGGCAGCGATGACCACGAGTCGATCCGGACCATCCATCGGGCTCAGGTGGTCAGGGTAACGGGGATGACGTCGAGGCCGGGGACGATGGCAGTGGCCGCGCGAGGCGGTCATGGGCCCCGACGTCTATCCCGGTAGCCGCCCACACGCGAGCGTGCGCGCGGGCGACGAGCAGTTCGAAGGATATGGGCGGGAACGCGGCGAGCACGGCCTCAACGAATTCGCGGCGGACACGGTGCTCCGGGCTGGCCCGGTGCACGCCGTGCAGCAGCTCAGAGGCGGTGATTGCGGCGATCCCGACCTCCTCGGTCGGTCCGAGTTGTCCTTCTAGCTGCCCGGAGACCTCGGTCATCGCGCTCGCGGGGGGCAGGCGTCGGACGGCTCGCTCCCAGCTCTATGAAGACGGTCGTGTCTAGGAGCGTGCCCACGGATCATCCGGAGCGCGCGGCCGACCTCGCCAAGAACGGCTTCCATGTCGTCAGCGAAACCGGGATCAGGCAGCGCGGCGTTGGCAAGAAGGCCCAGCGCTTCGCCGAGCCGTCGCCCCCGGCGTGTTGGCGGCTGCCCCGCAGTGGTGTCATCCGGATGCACGACTACGAATGCGGGCCGTTCCCGGTTCATGACGGTAACGTGCTCATGGCGGGCGACGGCTTCGCGGGCTTGCCGAGGGATGCGCACGTCCTCGGCCCTGATCGTGGTCATGGCGCTAGCGTCGAGTGCAAGCCGTTCGGAAGCGTACTGCACTGTGGCTTGGGCATGGTGCTCCCCGCTTCGCCTGCAATGGCGGATGCCCGCGAGGCACCGCGAACAACCCGAGCCGCGGCAGAACGTCCGCAGCCAACTGTCCGGCCATACGGGCGTAAAAGGTTCAGAACAAAGTGGTCGCGTCCTGGATATCCCTCATGCCTTCTTCCAGAGAAAACGAAGGCAGGATCCGCAGTTGGTTCCACTGATGGAGCCGGGATGCTTCCAGGAAGGCATCAAGGTCTTCGGGGCGTTCCGTCTCGAGGATCACCACGGTCATGTGCTCGCGGTTGACGAACGGACCTGCCACGATGTTCACGCCGTGCTGCTTCGCAATGTTGGGTATCTGCGGACCTACCTCCAGCAGCAACGCCTTGGTCTTGGCGTTGCTGAGAGGGCAAATCTCAGGAGAGTGGGTTCCTAGAACGACGAAGTGCATATCATCCCCCAGTTCGTGGTGGCCTACTCGGGCGGCTCCGCCTCAGATCAATGGCTTGCCGTTCTGACTTCGCAGGAACGGCAACGCGGACGCACCCTCAGCCCACGCTCATCACAGTGGCTTGCAGGTGCTGTGGAGACAACGTGTGCTTCGTGTCCTGACTCCGGGGTTGATGACGACGCTGCGCCATCAAACGTCGAACTCGAGCAGCGCCGGCTGGATGCGCGATGCGGCAGGCCAGCGGGGTATGCGAGAGGTCGACCGCTGCGTCATGTCGGGCAGATTCCTCCCCAGAGATATAGGACCTGGGCAGGAATCCGTACCCTGGACTTGTACTTAATCCTATCCAGGGGCAACAGACCTGGCTAGGATTATGTACAAAGCCAGGAGGTGGTCAGGATCAGCGGCGCCGATCTGCCAGATGCATTCACCGCCGCTGAAGCCGAGCGACGCGGCGTTTCGCGACGCACGCTGGAGCGGATGCTGGTCACTGGCTCAGTTGAACGAGTCGCGCGGGGTCTGTACCGGCGCACCGATGTTGAACTAGTCGACTATGACCTCCTTGAGGTCGCAGTGAAGGCCCACCGGCCAACCTTGTGTCTGATATCGGCGCTTGCCCGGCACGACTTGACCGACATCATTCCGTCTGTTCATGACATCGCACTGCCTCGCGGAGTGTGGCAGCCACTCGTGTCAGCACCGGTGCGCTGGCACAAATTTGATGTATCTACATTCGAAATCGGCCGAGACGAGGTGCCCGCGGACGCGACGCACACCCTCGGCTTGTACGACGCTCCGCG
This sequence comes from uncultured Actinomycetota bacterium, assembly GCA_963809195.1. Lineage (GTDB taxonomy): Bacteria > Actinomycetota > Actinomycetes > Streptosporangiales > Streptosporangiaceae > Chersky-822. Next base: position 911,414 of record CAWEIQ010000001.1, read on the forward strand.
CAGCATCGTCGATGCCTACCGGCTTCGGCATGACGTCGGACCAGAGGTCGCGAACGAGGCGCTGCGGCGCTGGCTGCGTGGCGGAGGCAAGCCTGCAGATCTGATGCGCATGACAAAGGACTTTCGTGCCGCTAGGTCGGCCGTCCTGGACGCGCTTCGCGTCCTGTCATGACGCCTGTGCAGTCGGGCATTCGACCGAACCGGATGTCAGAACTCGAATAAGGAGGAACGATTACGCAGCCTACTAGCTCTACTGTGGCCGGGCGAGCATATCTGGCTTTGCGGAGGCGCGCCAAGAATGAAGGAAGTACCACTGCCGAGTATCTGCGATTGTATGCACTTGAGGGTTTCTTGCTTCGCCTCGCCAACTCCCGGCTCAAGAGTAAATTCGTGCTCAAAGGAGGCGTGCTGCTCGCAGCCTACGAATTGCGCAGGCCGACCGCCGACATCGACTTCGCGGGCGTTCGCGTCTCGAATGAAGCTGAGTCCGTACGCCAACTCGTCATGGACATCGTCGGAACTGCTTTGCCAGACGGCATGGACGACGGGCTCACATTCGACTTGGATGCTGTAAGAGCGTCAACAATACGAGAGGACGACGAATATGGCGGCATACGGGTCCGCCTCGTCGCGAGGTTGGCGACTGCCAAGGAACCCTTTCATGTCGATGTCAACGTCGGCGACCCAATCTGGCCCGCACCGGCCGAAATCTACTTGCCCAGACTGCTAGAACGAGAGCCGATAAAGCTAAGCGGCTACCCTCTCGAGATGGTGCTAGCCGAGAAGATCGTCACAGTGCTCCAGCGTGGCCAGGCAAGCACCCGGTGGCGTGACTTTGGCGACATCTTCCAGATCACCGGCCGTCACGCCTTCCAGGCGAGGGAACTGCGCCAAGCATTGCAGACTGTGGCGGATTACCGGCATATCGGACTTTCAGGTCTGGATCATGCGCTTGACGGCTATGCGGAAATCGGCCAGCGGAGATGGGCGACGTGGCGCCAGAAGCTACAGCGCACGGAGAGCTTGCCTGCTAATTTCGGTGACGCGCTGGGCGCTCTGGAGACCTTCGCCCAACCAATCCTGACCGGATCGGCCGCCGACTCTGCATCCTGGAATCCAGCCCGCCGCGGCTGGTCCGACTGAACTTAGGCCTAGATCACCCGGCCCCTGACGCCCCGGGCGCAGCCAGTTATGAAGCTACTCGAGCCATATGAATACCTGGCCAGATGGAATGCGGCGACCTCGATAATCGGCGTGGCATAGTCATATGTGCCTGTGGCCAGGACCTGTGGCGTGATCAGGCTGCCGGTGGCAGTTAGGGCGATGCCATCGGTGCTGTGGACGATGCGGTGGTTTCGCTCGCGTGTCCAGCCGCTCGCCCTCTGCCGGATCCGGCCAGCAACGGTCCGTGTCAGCAACCTCCTCAGCTCCTGCAGTCACGGAGCCGAGGGCATGGAAGCCGCCTGGGCGGCCGACGCCTAGAGCACAAACTGATCGCCAGGGAGGATGGCCAACCGGTGACACGCGACGCTCCAGAAGCGAAGGCTGTGAAAGTCGGCCAGCGCTACCAGATGGAGAGGGTGCTAAGTTGCCTAGACTTAGGCACGATCGCCTGGGAGGACCTATGCAGCGAGGGCGGACACTCTTCTGGACGATTATCGGAAGCGTCGTAGCTGCAGTGGCGGTAGTAATAGCATTGGTCATTGTCAACTCTGGCACGCCGCCAAAAGCAGCCTCTTCGCCCGTGGCTCACACTTCGGCCAGTGCAAGCCCTCAAACTAGCGAGTCCGCCCCAGTGGTAATTCCGAAGAATTCCAGCACGTCCTCGTTCTCATACCTCTCAGATATGACCCCTTCCGGGAATCTCGGTGGGCTGGTAATCCCGGGTCCGGTCAAGATATCCGGATCAATATACCCCAAGAGTATCTCGTTCTACTGTAACAATGGTGACCCAGCTGCTACTCCTGCATATAAGCTAAGGCAGAACGCTCGCCGGTTCAAAGCTACTGTTGGGCTGGAGGCCAAGTGGCCCCCCCATTTCGAAGCGGGCGTGTCACTAGTTGGCGATCGGCGCACTCTCCGGACTTTTACTGTCAGCGCCCTTAGACCAAAAACCGTCAATGTCAATGTAGCAGGGGTCCATACCCTCCAACTCGAATGCTTCAGCTCTGGTATTTCGCCGTCCGGAGGCTGGGCCCTTGCTGTAGCGTGGGGCAACGCACGTGTCACAGAAGGACATTGACCGCGGAATGGCGGGTCGTGCTCGTCGTAGGCGCACGCCCTCGCCCGCATTTGCCGGGGAGGAGCGTGATGCCTGGCGCCCTCCGTAACTGGGGGCAATTGGTGTCACATGGGTGTCAACGCTCTGCCCCTGCGCCTGGAGTGCACCGTCAACGGCCAGCCTGGCTCGGTGGCCCAGCAAGACGGCATCACCATGACCGTGTTCGCGTTCGACATCGCAGACGACCGCATCACCCACATCTGGGCAGTGCGCAACCCCGAAAGGCTGCGGCCCTGGACGACGGGCTGGCCCGCGACTTGCGTGGCATCGGGGCCTGCCGCCACTCGGGGCCTGCCGCCACTCGGGGAGCTGGCGGCAGGCGGGCTCAGCGCCGGGAGGCTCCGCCATGGTTCGTCTTGCCGCGCGGCCGTCGTCGCCATCATGCCGTGGACGTCCATGCTGGTCGGAACGCCGACGGCGTTCCGTGCGCCCGGTCTTCGGGACAGTCAGAGCCGTGGCCAGGCCGCTGACCGCCAGGCCGCTGAGGAGGGCCTGGCGGTCAGCTCGGGTCAAAAGACCATCGCTAGCGCCTACCAGCTCTGACCGAGACCCGCGCGCCAGGGGCGGAAGTCGTATCTCCCTGCGCGACCGGGTTCCGGGCGGGACGAACTGCCCCGCCCGGTCCGTTATTCGGCGCGGAGTGCGAAGGCGGTGCGGGTGCGGGCAGCCCAGCTGGCCGGGCCGAGCGCGCCGGCGACCGCGATCAGCAGGCCGGCCAGGGCGAGCAGGAGGAACTCCCACGGCTGGTACACCGACAGCAGTGACGGTGGGGTGCCGGAGTTCGCCGCGCTCGCCATGACCGGGACCAGGCCGTGGTGCAGGGCCACCCCGGCGGGCACCGCCACGACCCCGGCGAGCAGGCCGGTGACGGCGACCGAGCAGATGATCATCACCAGGGTCTGCAGCGGGACCATCCCGACGGCCTTGAACACGCCGATGGCGTGTGCCCGCTCCCTGATCTGGAGTGCCACGGTGTTCAGCACGCCGAGCCCGGCGACGATGATGATCACGATGGTCAGCATGGTGACAAGGGTGACCACCGCGACGAGGTGAGAGCCGCCGGTGTTGACGGTGACCGCGAGCGAGCTGCCGAGGACCGCTGACACCGTGTTGGCGTAGGCCTGCGCATCGGTGCCCGGCTTGAGTGCCACGCCGTACTGCGACGGTCCGGCGGCCGGGTCCAGCTCATGCAGGGTCGCGGCGCTCAGGAACATGTCGGGCTGGTTACCCGGCTGGAACACCTCGCCGGCGATCGTCACGGTGAGATGGCGGCCGCCAGAGGCCAGCGTGTACATGGAGCCCACCTTGGTCCCGGTGTCGGTGAGGAACAGCGTGTTCACGTCCACCTGATCAGGCCCGGAGTACAGGTGCCCCGAGACTGGCGCGAGTCCTGCCCAGGCCGGGTCGCCGCCATAGGCGGTGACCTCCACGCCGGCGGGCACCCCGGGCAGGCTCAGGTGGTCCTCTGTGATGGCGAGGTCGTGCAGCGTGCCGGGCTGGGCGGCCAGCGCCGCCGCGGCGGCCTGCTGCTGCGCGGCGGTCAGCGACCGCCCGACGACCACGCTCTGGCTGGTGCCACTGGAGCCCGCGCCGCCGCCGGGGCCGTTCAGGGCTCCGGGAGCCACCGAGCCCGGTGGCACGGCCGTGACCGAGACCGGGAGGGCAGCGTGCCGCGAACCGTCGGTGATCGCCCGGTCCAGCGAGGCGCCCAGTCCCACACCGAACGTCACCGCCACCACGCCGAACAGCACCGCGAGCACGGTCACCAGCGTCCGGCCGGGACGGGCGAACGGTGCCGCGAGCCCGAGCGTGACCACCCGGGGCAGCATGATCAGCCGGGCCAGCGCCCGCTGTGCGAGGTATCCGCGGGCTGGTCGCGGGGCACGCCCGGTCGCGATCGCCGCGACCGCGCTCAGCCGTCCCGCGCGCAGCGCCGGGGGCACCGCGCCGGCTGCGGTCAGCAGCAGGACCGCCAGCGGCACAGCCGCATCGGCCCAGAGCGGGACGCCGAGCACGCCGACCTGGTAGACCTGCGCGTTCTGGCCGAGCAGCGGGATTGCCAGCAGGTTCCCGCCCACCACCCCGGCCACGCAGCCGGACAGCGCGGGCACCGCCACCATGAGCACGTAGCAGGCCACCACCTGAGCGGGGGTGAAGCCGACCGACTTCAGCACGCCGATCCTGGTGGTCCCGGCGATGACGGCGCCGCTGACCACGTTGACCACGATCAGCACCGAGATCACCAGCGTCAGCAGGCCGAACGCGATGATGAACGGCACCCACGGCGCGATGGCGCTCTGCTCGGATTGCCGCGCGTCCAGCCAGGACGCGGTGCCGGCCAGCGCCCCGGGCGGCAGCGCGGCGCGCAGTGCGGCGACGTCGGCGCTGATCGCCGCAGCCGTGCCGGCGCCGGAGAACTGGTACAGCATCTGCGCCTGCCCGGAGCCGCCGGTCCTGGCGCCCGCCGCGGTGGCGAGCGCCGGGATCTCCGACGGCAGCACCCACGCATCCGAGGTGCTGGTGATCGAGGTCGCGACGCCGACCACAACCAGCTTCTGCGAGCCCACCGTGATCGTGGACCCGGGGGTGCCGCCGCCTGCCATGACGACCTGGCTGTCGCTGTCCGGCCAGTGGCCCTGGCTCAGGTAGAGGTCATCTACCGGGCCGCCTGGAGAGGACCGGCCGGTGATCGTGAGCTGCTGGGCGCTGGAGCCGGCTGATGCCAGGCAGCGTGACCTGCGCGGTGAGCGGGATCTCAGAGAACGGCCCGGCCGCCGCGGTCACTCCGTGCGCGTGCGCGGTCGCCGCGAGCTGCGGCACCGTGGCCACGGTGGTGTCCACGGTGGCGGTGACGTTGGCGCCGTGCTGCGCCGCGAACGCGCGGTCGAACGGGCTGCTGGAGTCGGCCAGCATGGCCAGGGCCAGGGTCGAGGCGGCGGTGGAGGCGAGCGCGACCAGGCCGATGATGACGGCCTGGAGCCTGCGGCCGCCCAGGCCGCCGCGCGCCGCCCGGATGATCGCCTTCATGACAGTGCCCTTTCTCGCGCTGTTGCTGATGTTCCTGACGTGATGCGCCCGTCGGCGATCTCGATGGTCCGGTGCGTGTACCTGGCGGCCAGGTCCGGGTTGTGGGTGACCAGGACCAGCGTCTGCCCGGCGGCGTTCAGTTCCGCGAGCAGCGCGCCGACCTCCTCCCCGGTCGCGGTGTCCACCGCGCCGGTGGGCTCGTCGGCCAGCAGCACCGCGGGGTTGTTGATCAGCGCCCGGGCGATCGCCACCCGCTGCCGCTGCCCACCGGACAGCCGGGCGGGGTAGGCGTCGCGCTGGTGCTCGATGCGCAGGCTGACCAGCAGCTCATCGGCGCGCTCGCGGGCCGCCGCCGCCCGCGTGCCGGCCAGCTGGGCTGGCAGCAGGATGTTGTCGAGGGCGGTCATGTCGTCGAGCAGGTTGAAGAACTGGAAGATCATGCCGACCTGCCGCCGACGGAACCGGGCGGCCGCGGTCTCGCTGAGCCTGTCCACCCGCTCGCCGCCGACCCAGACAGCGCCCGCTGTCGGCCGGTCCAGCGCGGCGATGAGATTGAGCAGCGTCGACTTGCCGCTGCCCGACTGCCCCATGATGGCGACGGCGTCGCCGGGCGCGATCGTTACGGTGACTTCAGCGACCGCCGCCGGCGCGCCGCTGTCATACTGCTTTGACACCTTGTCCAGGTGAATCAGTGCATCCATGCCAGGACCGTAGGTCCGATGCCCGCGCCGCCGCGTCGCCCGTGATATGCAATTCGGGTACCGTATCCGGCTGACCGCGAGGCCGCCGTCATCCGCTGGATGTACGCGAACTACACACGGCGAGCGATGGCCCCACGGCCGCGGCCGGGCGACAATGGCCTCATGACCGGACGCTGGCACAGGCTGGTCGCCTTTCTCGGTAAGGCCGAGCCGCGCGGCGCGCCGTCCGGCTGGGCGCTCGCGCTCGACGCCGCGATCGCGGTGGCCGCGGCGGTCGGCGCGGTCATGGAGGTGGCCGACCGCACTCTCCCGAACGTGTTCGTCGGCCCCGCCGGCGCCATCACGATCCAGCCGGTCACGATCCACGCGGCCGCCGCAACGCTCGCCGCCGCAGCGCTGACCGCTCTGCCGCTGGCGGCCCGGCGGCTGTACCCGATCATGGCCTGGCTCGTGATCGCCGCCGCGATCACGGCGATCGCGCTCTCCCCCCATGCCGGGATACCGCCGGTCGCGTCCGGAACCGCCGTCTTCGCCGCCTACAGCGCGGTCCTGTACAGCCGGTACCGGAACCTCGCCGTCGGGGCGGTCCTGGCCGTCGCCGCCATCGTGACCTCCACGTTCGGCGACCTGCTGCCGCCCTTGCCCGCCCGGGGCACCGCGATCCTCACCCTCGCCGCCGCGACCGCCGCCGGGCTCGGCATCAGGGACCTGCGCCGGCGGCTGCTGGACTCCAGGGCGCAGCTACGCCGCTCCACGCAGGAGCACCAGGCCGCCACCCACCGCGCCATCGAGGCCGAGCACGCCCGCATCGCCAGCGAGCTGCATGACGTCGTGACGCACAACGTGAGCGTGATGGTGGTGCAGGCGGGCGCGGCGCGCAAGGTGGTGGCCAGCTCGCCTGGCGACGCCGAGGAGGCGCTGCTCGCCATCGAGGCCAGCGGCCGGACTGCGATGGCCGAACTGCGGTCCATGCTCGGGCTGCTCAGCCCGCCTGCGGGCGGCCCCGGTGACGGGGCGCTGCGTCCGCAACCCGGGCTCGCCGGGCTCGACGCCCTGATCGGGCGGGTATCGGCAGCCGGGCTGCCTGTCGAACTGCGGGTCAGCGGCGCGCCCCGGCCGTTGCCACCCGGCGCTGACCTGACCGCCTACCGCGTGGTGCAGGAGGCACTCACCAACGTGCTCCGTCATGCTGGGGAGTCGGTGGCGTCCGTCTGGATCAAATGGGGAGAGCAGCTGGTGATCACGGTCAGCGACGACGGGACCGGTACCTGCGGCGGACCTCCCGGACGGGGATTGCTCGGGCTTCGGGAGCGGCTGTCGATCTACAGCGGGGAACTGGACGCCGGCCCCCGGCCGGGCGGCGGCTGGCAGTTGCGGGCGGTCATGCCACTGGGCCACGCGCCGTGAAAGTGGTGATCGCCGACGACCAGGCGCTGGTGCGCGGCGGGTTCCGGCTGATCCTGAGGGCGGCCGGCATCGAGGTCGCCGCGGAGGCGGCCGATGGCGCGCAGGCCGTCACGGCCGTGCTCGAACACCTGCCAGACGTGGTGCTGATGGATATCCGGATGCCGGAAATGGACGGCATCGAGGCGACCCGGCGCATCCTGGCCGCCGGTCCGGCCGCCGCCGGAGTGCGGATCATCGTCCTGACGACGTTCGACCTGGACCAGTACGTGTACGCGGCGCTCGCCGCGGGCGCCAGCGGCTTCCTGCTCAAGGACGTCACGCCGGAGCACCTGGTCGCCGCCGTCCAGCTAGTGCAGACCGGGGACGCGCTGCTCGCCCCGTCGATCACCCGTCGCCTGGTCGAGCGCTTCGCGCCGCGCGCCCGGACGGCCGCCGCACCCGGATCGCCCGGGCTGCCGGGCCGTGACCTGTCCGCCCTGACGCCACGCGAGGTCGAGGTGTTCGGGCTGATCGCGCACGGCATGACCAACGCCGATATCGCCGCGGCGCTGACGCTCAGCGAGGCGACGGTGAAGACCCACGTGGCCAGGATCCTGACCAAGCTGGACCTGCGCGGCCGGGTGCAGGCCGTCGTTCTCGCCTACCAGACTGGCCTGGTTACACCCGGAACGCCGGTTACCCGGGAGGCTTACGAGGGCCGAGACCGCGCCTGATGACATAGCCGCAGCGCTCGTGGCGTTCCGCAGTTCAGAGGCCATTTTGGCAGGTCGTGGTCGGGCGCCCCCAGCAGGATTCGAACCTGCGCACACGGCTCCGGAGGCCGTTGCTCTATCCCCTGAGCTATGGGGGCTGGCGCATGAATGCCCGCCGCGATCAGGCACTCGGCTGGGCCTGTGCAAGGGTACCAGTCAGAAGGTTCTGGGGGACACGTGCTGAATCTGCAAGCGTGATGACGGCGCTGCCCGGTAGCCTCACGCCCGTGACACAGGGACTCGGCCGGGTGCTGGTTGTCGATGACGACGAGGTCATCAGGCAGCTCATCGCCGTCAACCTGACGCTCGAGGGCTTCGAGGTCTTTACCGCCGTCGACGGGCAAGACTGCCTGGACAGGGTCGATGACGTGAAGCCCGACGTGATCACCCTCGATGTGATGATGCCAAGGCTGGACGGCTGGGTCACCGCAACGCAGCTGCGCAGGAACCCGGTCACGGCCGGGATCAAGGTCGTCCTCATCACTGCCCGCGCGCAGGAGGACGACAGGGACCGCGGCCGGCAGGTAGGTGTCGACGCATATCTGACCAAGCCTTTCGATCCGGCCGAGATGATCCGCGTGGTCCGCGAGCTGGCCGGAGCCCCGAGCACCGCGTTCGACTGAGGACATGATCCCCGGCGACATCAGCGCCGAGATCGACCGCCTGCTGCGTGCCGGTTCCGCTGCGGGGCAGTGGCCCGTCGCGGCCACTGGGCTCTCAGCCGCGGGTACGTGGCGGCCGGCGCCGGCCGGCATCGGCGCCGGGGCGCGCGGCTACGCCACCTCCCTGCCGTTGTCGCTGGCGCAGGCTGACCGGGCGCCATGCGGCATCCGTGGCCGATGAGCTCGCGTCCGGCCTGGTGGAGCTGCCGTGGGTGAGCGCGGCCCGCGCGACCGGCGAGGGCTACCTGACCATCACCGTGACGGCTGGCCATCTGGCGGGCCTGGCCGCCCGGATGGCGGCAGCTGGGCAGTCCGCGGCGAACAGCGATGCGCTCGCGGGACGCCATCTGACCGCGCCCGCCTGGCCTGACCTGAGCCTCGCTGCGAGCTGGGAACAAGCCTGGCAAGTCCAGCGGGACACGCTAACCGGCAATATGGCTCGGGCAGCCGGGGCGGAGGTTCTGTTTCATAATTCGCAACAGGACCTCGCGCCCTCATCGCCTACGCAAGCCGGCTCTGGCTCGGCGCCGGTCAGCGCCGCCATGTCCGGCACCGTCGCTGAAGCAGTCGCGTTCCATGGCGCTGACGCCGTTAGCTACGCGTTTGCCAGGGCGTCGGCCCCGAGAACGGACTCGATCATCAGGCAGTTCACTCGGCCGCTGGACGCGGAGAACCCATTTGTGTTGGTTAGGTATGCCCACGCCGACGCCGCCTCGACGCTGCGCTGGGCGGCTGATCTGGGACTGTCGCCGAGCCAGGAGCCATGTCACGCTGCGACCGCGGCGAGCGAGCCCGTGCAGCCAGAACTCGCTCTCCTGAACGCCATGTCCTGGCTGCCGGAACGCGTGGCCGCAGCAGCCCGCCGACGCCGCCCTGCCATCCTCGCGGCTCATCTGGAGTACCTCGCGCAGGCGTGGCTCGCCTGCAGGGAGTGCTGCCCGGCGCTGGCTTTTCTGGGCAGCGCTGCACCCGGCTCGTCGGAGGTCGAGCGCATCGCTGCGAGGCTCTGCCTCGCAGACGCGGCGCGCGCAGCGATGTCATGCGGTCTGCGCTTGCTCGGTATTGGCGCGCCCCAGCGGATGTGATCGGAGCCGGCCTTGGCGGCTAGCAACGGAACTAGGTCTTGTCAGAAACTCCTGGTTAATGTAACTTCGGCCTGATCTTGAATCCCAGCGGGCGCTCCCAGGATTTCTTCCTGCGTGCGGTTCAAGAATGAGTGAAGCGGGTATCGCATGGCCTGTAAGCCCCCAATGCGCCGACGATCTCGGCGTAGCTCAACCCCCACGAGCCGGGCAGTAACCCCACCAGGCAGACTCTGCCGGCACAGAGCTTTCCGGAGTCCGGTGTTGGCGACTATGACGGCGTCCCAGCCTGCTGCGCTGGGCGACGGCAGTACTCGGACACGGCCAGAGGTCGAGAAGGAATGCCGTGACGGCTGTTGGTGTTAGACTGGACGAAGCACCAGGCGCTCCGTCCCGGGGCGAGGTGCATATCCGCATCCCGTCAGGCCAACTTTGCAGTGCGCAGTGGCGGGTTGCTCTCGGTGACATTCATCTGTCGGGAGACATTCCACGCACGCGCCTAGCTGACGGCCCGGACCGGGCTTGCTCGCAAGCGCCGTCAGCGTCCTGGCAAACACGGGGGATGGCGGATTGCACGATGACCGGCCTGGCTGGCGAGGGCTACGGCCAGAGCGGAAATCGCGTGGCGCCTGACTGCAGACGGTTGCTCGCTGGTGACCTCATATCTTGGAAGGACCCTTTGTGACCGAAACTACCAATCTGTTCCCGGACTCGGCCGAGCCGCTGTCGACGAATGACGGGGTCATGTTCGACGTTCCAGGCAGCGCTCACTCAGAGTCCGCAGCGGCGGGGTCTTCCGCGGAACAGACCGGAGCGGTACGCTCCTGGCCTGGCAGCACTCCCTCAGACGACTCGCCCGCGACGGGCGGTGACAGCAGGCAGTTGTCGGCGATGCGCCTGCCGGATCTGCAGCGACTCGCGCAGTCACTCGGCTTGGCCGGGACCGCCCGGATGCGCAAGGGGCAGCTAATCGCCGCCATCGAAGGCGCGGGGCAGCGCCGTAGCGTGACGGCTACCGGTGCGGGTCACGCGGCGCGGCCAGCGGCAGCCGCCACGACCGGAGCCTCCTACGCCGGACACGGCTAATCAGAGCAAATCAAGTGGAAACTCAGTCAAGCGGACCGCGCCTGCGGGAGCCGGCGCGAACCGCCCCTTTGAGCAGGACGCCATGGAATCAGAATCAGGGCAGCTCAGCATGGTCAGCGCTGACCCGGCAGGTCCCGGCGCAAGCACGCCGGCCAGCCAGGACACGGGGTCGGCGCCTTCACTCCCAGGCGGTGAGCCGCACGCGCCTGCGGTGCAGGGCGGTTCAGGCCCGGCGGGCAGCGCGCAGTCAGGTGACACCCGGGTGAGTGGTGACGCCGCCAACGGCGCCGACTTCCAGCGTCAGGACGCATTTGCGGCCGGTGACGCAGGCGAGCATGCTGCCGGGGGGCGTCAGGGAGGCCACCGAGCGGGACACGGGCGCGCAGGATGGCGCCTCCGAGGGCGCAGGCCAGGACGGCGACTCCGGCTCAGCCCGACGCGGTGACGCAGGGTCACGCCGTGACAGCCAGCGTGGCGACCGGCGTGGCCGCAATGGCCGCCGGGATGACCAGGGCCGCTCCGGCGACGGCGACCAGGTCCGCGAGGCGGCCGCGGCGATCAGCAGGGCTTCCGTGACAACGGAGGCGGCCGCGACAACACGGGCCGCGACAACGGCGCCAACCGTGACAACGGCGGTCGCGACAACAGCGGTCGTGACAATGGCGGCCGCGACAATAGCGCCAATCGCGACATGGGCGGGCGCGACGACGACCGCGACGGCCAGAGCCGGCGCAGCAGGGACCGTGACCGGTTCCGCAACCGCAACCAGGGCACGAACCGGCGCCGCGAGCGCGGCGGCGGTGAGTCCGAGCCGGTGATCACCGAGGACGACGTGCTGATCCCGATCGCAGGGATCCTCGACGTGCTCGACAACTACGGCTTCGTCCGGACGACCGGCTACCTGCCGGGTGCCAACGATGTCTACGTCTCGCTTTCCCAGGTCCGCAGGCACGGCCTGCGCAAGGGCGACGTCATCGAGGGCGCCATCCGCCAGCCACGTGAAGGCGAGCGCAGGGAGAAGTTCAATGCCCTGGTCAGGCTGGACAAGGTCAACGGCCTTGACCCGGAGGAGTCGAAGAACCGGGCCGACTTCTCCAAGCTCGTCCCGCTGTACCCGCAGCAGAGGCTCCGCCTGGAGACCGATCCGACGATCATGACCACCAGGATCATCGACCTGGTCGCCCCGATCGGCAAGGGACAGCGTGGCCTGATCGTCTCGCCGTCTAAGGCGGGCAAGACGCTGATCCTGCAGGCGATCGCGAACGCGATCACGAAGAACAACCCTGAGTGCCACCTCATGGTCGTCCTGGTGGACGAGCGTCCCGAGGAAGTCACCGACATGCAGCGCTCGGTGAAGGGCGAGGTTATTTACTCAACCTTCGACCGGCCGTCCGAGGACCACACCATGGTCGCCGAGCTCGCGATCGAGCGAGCCAAGCGGCTGGCCGAAATGGGTCACGACGTCGTCGTGCTGCTGGACTCGATCACCCGGCTCGGCCGGGCGTATAACCTGTCGGCGCCGGCCAGCGGCCGGATCATGTCAGGAGGCGTGGATTCGACCGCGCTCTACCCGCCGAAGCGGTTCTTCGGCGCCGCCCGCAACATCGAGCACGGCGGCTCGATCACGATCCTGGCCACGGCGCTGATCGAGACCGGGTCGCGTGCTGACGAGGTCATCTTCGAGGAGTTCAAGGGCACCGGCAACATGGAGGTCAGGCTGCGCCGCGAGCTGGCAGAGAAGCGGATCTTCCCGGCGATCGATGTGGATGCATCGAGCACCCGCAAGGAAGAGCTGCTGATGACTCCGGAGGAGCTCAAGATCGTCTGGCAGCTGCGCCGGGTCCTGCACGCGCTCGAGCCGCAGCAGGCACTCGAGGTGCTGATGGAGCGGATGAAGGAGACCAAGAGCAACGCCGAGTTCCTGCTCCACGTGCAGAAGACCACGGTGGCCTCTTAGTCCGGTCCACACTGCTTAGTCCGGTCCACACTGCTTAGTCCGGTCCACACTGGCCGAGCGCTCACGCGATGCGGGAATCTGCAGGCCTGCCAGCCTGTTGACGCTGTGGCACACTGGTGTGCCAACTAGTGCGGTACCGGTTCACGCCCGTGGCTCGCGGGGTTGGGGTGTACCCCTGCCTACGCAGCGAGCGCGTGGCGACCCGGCGACCGCGGGAACCAGGAGATCCAATGAAGCGCGACGTTCACCCCGATTACGTGGTGACCCAGGTGACCTGCACCTGCGGTAACACCTTTAAGACTCGCAGCACGGCGAAGAACGGACAGATCCACGCCGATGTCTGCTCCAACTGCCACCCGTTCTACACCGGCAAGCAGAAGATCCTCGACACCGGCGGCCGCGTCGCCAGGTTCGAGCGCCGGTTCGGCAAGCAGGGCAACAACCAGGGCAAATAGCAACTCCGTTCTCGCGGCCTGGCCAGCACATGGCCAGGCTCGCAGGGCGGCGTTTTGCGTGCGCGGCGTCAGGTCGGCTCGCTCGCTTGCGCGATCATTGTGCGCTCGGGATCGCGCCGACAGAACTTTCGAGGAGGTAAGCAGTGCTGGAACGGCTTGCTGACCTCGCAGCTGAGCACGCCCAGCTCGAGCGCGATCTGTCTGACCCGGCAGTACATGCGGATCAAGAGAAGGCCAGGGCACTGGGCAGGCGCTACAGCGAGCTCATCCCGATCGTCCAGGCGTACTCGCAGTGGCGCCAGGTCAGCGACGATGAGGCCGCGGCCGTCGAACTGGCCGGGGAGGACTCGTCGTTCGCCGACGAGGCCGATCAGCTCGCACGCCGCAAGGCCGAGCTTGAGCAGCGGCTGGAGCACCTGCTCGTGCCGCGCGATGCCCTGGACGCCAAGGACGTTCTCCTCGAGATCAAGGCCGGTGAGGGCGGCGAGGAATCGGCACTGTTCGCAGCCGACTTGCTGCGGATGTACCTGCGCTACGCCGAGCGTCAGGGCTGGAAGACCGAGGTTCTCGACGCCACCGGCACCGGGCTCGGCGGCTACAAGGACGTGACGGTCGCGGTGAAGGCGGCCGGACGCGGCAGCCTGGCCGGGACGCCAGACGGCGCATGGTCGCTGCTGAAATACGAGGGCGGCGTGCACCGTGTTCAGCGCGTGCCCGTGACCGAGTCTCAGGGCAGGATCCACACGTCGGCGGCCGGCGTGATGGTCATGCCGGAGGCCGACCCGGTCGAGGTCAGCATCGACCCGAACGACCTGCGCATCGACGTCTTTCGCTCGTCCGGGCCCGGCGGCCAGAGCGTGAACACTACCGACTCGGCCGTGCGGATCACGCACCTGCCCACCGGTATCGTCGTCTCCTGCCAGAACGAGAAGAGCCAGCTGCAGAACAAGGAGGCGGCGCTGCGTATCCTGCGCGCCAGGCTGCTGACGGCCGCGCAGGAGGTCGCCGACGCTCAGGCGTCGGCCGAGCGGCGCAGTCAGGTCGCAACGGTGGACCGGTCGCAGCGGGTCAGGACATACAACTATCCGGAGAACCGGATTTCCGACCACCGGGTCGGGTTCAAGGCTTACAACCTGGACCAGGTGCTCGACGGCGACCTCGACGCGGTCATCGCAGCGCTGGTCGACGCCGACCGTGCGGACAAGATGTCCGCGGCCAGGTGAGCTCGCAGCCGCGGCTGATGGTGGCCGATGAGCCTGCTGATATCCGAGATCGCCATCGCCGCGGCCCGGCTGGCCGACGTCGGCATCGAGTCGCCGCGTACGGACGCCGAGCTGATGGCCGCGCACCGGCACGGGGTCTCCAGGAGCGAGCTCAACCTCGTCGCCGACGCCGACTTCGACCCGAGGTTCTGGGACGACATCGCCAGGCGTGCGGCTCGCGAGCCGCTGCAGCACATCACCGGTACCGCGTTCTTCAGATATCTCGAGCTCGAGGTCGGACCCGGCGTCTTCGTGCCCAGGCCGGAGACTGAGGTCATGACGGGATGGGCAATCGACCGGCTGACCGAGATGGACGTCGCTGAGCCCGTTGTCGCTGATCTGGGCACCGGATCAGGCGCGATCGCGCTGGCCATCGCGCAGGAGGTGCCACGGGCGCAGGTCCATGCGGTTGAAGGCGATCCGCTGGCCAGGCCCTGGACAGAACGCAACATCGCGCGGTGCGCGGCAGCCGCGCCGCACACCAGCGGGCGGGTCACGCTGCACGCCGGTGACTTCGCCAGCGCCCTGCACGAGCTGGACGCGTCCGTCGACCTTGTGGTCAGCAACCCGCCGTACATTCCCGTCGATGCCTTCGTTCCCCCTGAAGTCGGAGAATATGAGCCAACGTCCGCGCTTTACGCAGGCGCCGACGGCCTGGACGCGATCCGGGTCGTGGAACGCACGGCCAGGCGGCTGCTGCGGCGGGGCGGCCGGATGGCCGTCGAGCACGGCGCTCCGCAGGGCGCGGCCGTGTACTGGGTCTTCGCCGAGGAGAACGGCTGGAAGGAAACCCGCAATCACAGCGACCTCGCGGGGCTCGACCGGTTCGTCACCGCGATCTGGCCATGAGAAAGAGGACAGCGGCGGTACGCCGGCGTTCAAACAGGACCGGCAGTGGCCCTTGGCTGTCATATTTTGTGCCGGTCCTCGCGGTCGCCCGTGTTCGCAGCGCGCGCGGTCATGGCAGGATGTTCGGCCATGAGTGAGATGTTCGACTGCGCCGACGAGGAGCAGCGGTCAGCCGGGATCGCCGCCGCAGTCGCGGCCGTGCTCAAGGGCGAACTCGTCGTATTGCCGACCGACACGGTCTACGGCGTCGGCGCCGACGCGTTCAGGCCCGCGGCTGTGCAGAGCCTGCTTGACGCCAAGGGGCGTGGCAGGGACATGCCGCCGCCGGTACTGGTCGGGTCGGTCAGGGCCGCGAACGCGCTGGTGGAAGACCTGGGCCCGTACGGCCAGGAGCTGATCGACGAGTTCTGGCCTGGCGGTCTGACGCTGATCTGCCGGGCGAGCCGGTCGCTGAAATGGGATCTGGGAGAGACCAAGGGGACCGTCGCGGTGCGGATGCCGCAGGACCAGGTCGCGCTCGACGTGCTCGCCCAGACCGGGCCGATGGCAGTCAGCAGCGCGAACCTCACCGGACAGCCCGCCGCAACCAGCGCGGAGTCCGCCCGCGAGCAGCTCGGTGACGCGGTGGAGATCTATCTCGACGGCGGGCCGTGCGAGACCGACATGCCCTCCACCATTGTCGACATGACCGGTGATATGCCGCGGCTGCTACGCGGTGGCGCCGTCTCGATCGGTCGGTTGCGCGAGGTCGCTGCCGTCGCTATGGGGCCCGACTAATGGGCTACGGCCCTGGACTGATGGGTAGACCAGACCTCGGGGGGACCAGAGGTGCCATAGAGTGAGTTCCGATGCCCGTGATCTCCGGACCTGGTGAGCGACGGTGCGTGAGTACGTCCTGACCCTGCTTGTCGTGGTGGCGGTCACCTATCTGATGACCCCGCTGGTGCGTCTGGCAGCCATCAGGTTCCGCGCCGTGATTCCAGCCAGGGACCGCGATGTACATGCCGCCCCGATCCCGCGCATGGGCGGCGTCGCCATGTACATCGGGGTGGCAGCCGGGCTGTTCGTCAGCAGCAACCTCGTCCCGCTTCGCAACTCCTTCCACGGCACTGGCCTGGTCGTCGGGCTGCTCGGCGGCGGCGGGTTGATCGTGCTCGTCGGGATCATCGACGATCGCTGGGGGATAGGCCCGATCGGCCACCTGGTCGGCCAGATCGGCGCGGCCGCGATCCTGTTCGCCAGCGGCGCGAGGCTCACTTATTTCCCCGAGCCGCACAACGGGCTGTTCAGCCTGACCCAGAACGAATCCGTGGTGCTGACCATCCTGGTCGTGGTAGCGACGATCAACGCGGTCAACTTCATCGACGGCCTGGACGGGCTTGCCGCGGGAATCGTGTGCATCGCCGCGATCTCGTTCTTCATCTACTACTACTCGCTTACCAGAGTGGTCGGCCTGTCCGCCGAGGCGGTGCCGGCGCTGGCCTCGATCGTGCTGGCCGGGGCGTGCCTGGGGTTCTTGCCGCACAACTTCCATCCGGCCAGGATCTTCATGGGTGATACCGGATCGATGCTGCTCGGCCTGCTGCTCGCCTACGTGCCGATCTGGGCGATCAACTCGCTCGACTTCACGAGCCTGAACAACAAGGCAAACAGGTACGCGGAAATCCTGCCGCTGCTGTTGCCGGCCGCCGTGCTCGTGATCCCTTACGTGGATATGCTGCGCGCCGTGATCCGGCGGACCAGGGCGGGCATGTCGCCGTTCGCGGCCGATCGCAAGCACCTGCATCACACGATGCTCGAGGTCGGCCACTCGCACAGGTCGAGCGTGCTGATCCTGTACGCGTGGGCGGCACTGTTCGCCGGCACCGTGGTCGGCCTGTCGATCGTGACCGTGCACCTGGCGGTGCTGATCTGGATCACGCTGGCTGCCGTGCTGGCACTCGCGCTGCTGTCGATGCCGAAGCTGCGCTGGTGGGAGCGGAACCGGCTGGATCAATCGCCTGGTTCCGACGCCGACGCCCGGGCGGGGGCGGCCATCCCGCCGAGGCCGGCAATGGCTGGCACGCTGCGAGCTGGCCGGCGATGGGCAACGGCTACCCCGGGCAGGCAAGCCAGGGAGCCGATGGCCGGCCGATCGAGCGTCGCCCGCTCCCGAACCGACCCGTCCAGGATCGGGCAACATCATCCCCTGATGCCGGCAGGCCATACCTGCTGTGCGCAGGTCAGCATCGTCACATCCGTTGCATTCGTCACGTTCGGTGACCTGGCGGGGCCAACGTCGGGGAGCTTGTGATATCTTTCACATGCAGCCGCAACCCGTCGGCTGCGTGGCCCGTGATACGTTTGCCAGGCCTGATAGCGCGGGATTTCCCCGCTGTCGTGGAGGTCGCCGGGCGGATCTCAGGGCCACCGCTACCCTGCTCGTTCCGGCTGGCCAGCAGGCCCGCCGCCAGTCCCACCGGAGTTTGAAAACTGATGCTGGCGAACTACGCCCAGATCGTCCGCCGGTCAGTGTTGACCACGGCGGCGATCGGCGCGGTCATGATCGTCGTCAGCGTCGCGGTCGGCGGGACCAAAGGGCTGCTTGGCGCCGTGCTGGGGGCCGCGCTCGTCGCGGTCTTCTTTGCGATCAGCGTGTTCGCCGTGGCACGAGCGGCCCGCCGTAGCGCGCAGGCGATGATGATCACGGCGCTGTCGACGTACATCGTGAAGATCTTGCTCTTGCTCTTCTTCGTGGTGCGGTTCGCGAACACCACGGTCTTCAGCTCCCGGCTCTTCGGCCTGACCGCGCTCGCCTGCATCCTGGCATGGTCCGCGTCCCAGGTGGTGTGGTCGATGCGGTTGAAGGCGCCCTACGTCGAACCCTCCGGACGGTGAGTAGCCGTGCGGGAGAGCAGAGGCGAGGCGACCGGTGATGGCCGACGATTCGCAGAACGCCGGGTGGTCGATCTTCGCCTACCTGATCTCGGGGATGGTGTTCTATGGCGGGCTCGGCTGGCTGATCGGTCACTTGACGAATGTGCCTGTGCTGTTTCCGATCGGCGCGCTGGTTGGTCTCGGGGTCGGGATCTTTGCCGTCTACTACAAGTACGGACGGTCGTAGCTGCCGCCGTCAGCAGCGGATCTCCCGAGCCGTTTCGCGGCTCCAACCACAGGCTGCCCGGCGTTGGCAGACCCGCTCTCAACCGCGCGAGGCCGCACCGTTACGCTCACCTGACCGCAGGCGCGACGACGCGCGCCAATGACCTCGGAGGTAATTGCCCTGTGACGGTCAGTCGCATGTCATTGGCGCAGATGGCTGAAGGAGGCTACGTTGGCCGCTGACCTTGTGGCGCTCGCGCTGGACAAGTGCTCGGAGACGTCGGCGCACCTGAACTCCGGCTGCGGTTACCCCGCGCCTGGCTATCCGAGCAGCTTTCTGTACGGCCCGCTGTTCAAGATCGGCTCGTTCACGTTCAACAAGCCCATGCTGCTGGCCGTCATCTGCGCGGCCATCGTCATCGCGTTCTTCTGGGCGGCCTTCGCCAAGCCCAAGATCGTGCCGCGGGGCGTCCAGAACGTCGGCGAACTGGGAGTGCTGTTCGTCAGGGACCAGATTCTGCGGCCGATGATGGGGAAGCGGGGGGACGGCTACCTGCCGTTCCTGGTCGCGCTGTTCTTCTTCATCTGGGTCATGAACATCATGGAGATCATCCCGGTCGCGCAGTTCCCCGCGAACTCGGAGTTCGCTTTCCCTGCCGCCCTGATGCTGATGGTGTACGGCACCTACAACTATGTCGGCATCAAGAACCAGGGCCTGCTCGGCTACTTCAAGAACATGATCCCGAGCGGGGTGCCAGGTGGCATCTTGCTCATCCTGGCCCCGGTGGAGATCCTGCAGTACATCATCGTCCGGCCGTTCACGCTGGCCGTCCGGCTCTTCGCGAACATGTTCGCGGGCCATATCCTGCTGCTGGTCTTCACGCTGGCCACCTGGTATCTGCTGACCCTGGGCATCGGCCTGCTCTGGAGCGCTACGTCCTTCATCCTGACGGTGGTGCTGACCGCGTTTGAGCTGCTGATCCAGGCGCTGCAGGCTTACATCTTCACGATCCTGACCGCGCAGTACATCGGCGGCGCGCTGGTGGCGGAGCACTGAGATGAAGCGACAGAGATGCCCGTCAGCCGGCCCGCGTGCCGTCGACTGGACTTTGGTTTACCCGCATGCCGGCGGATGGTCCTCCGGCTTGACCGCAAAGGAAAGCACAGATGCTTGAACTCTTTCACCACGTGCTCGCCGTTAACAACAACACCGTGCTCAGCATCAACATTGGTGCGGTGGCATACGGCCTCGCGGCGATCGGCCCCGGCATCGGCATCGGTCTGATCTTCGGTCATGGCGTCGAGGCTATGGCCCGCCAGCCCGAGGCGGCTGGGCTGATCCGGTCGAACATGTACATCGGCTTCGCGCTGACCGAGGCGCTGGCTCTGATCGGAATCGTGATCCCGTTCATCTTCCACTACTCCGCTATCTAGGTTGTCGCGGCAAGGAGTGCAGTAGAGATGTCGGCAAGGTATCTGGCCGCGACCACCTCAAACCCGCTGATTCCGCACTGGCCTGAGCTGATCATTGGCGCGATCGCGTTCCTGATCGTGTTCGCGCTGCTGGCCAAGGTGCTGATGCCGCGGATCAGCACGACGCTCGCGGAGCGCACGGACGCGATCGAAGGCGGCCTGAAGCGGGCCGACGACGCGCAGGAAGAGGCCAAGAAGGTCCTCGACCAGTACCGCGCTCAGCTGGCCGATGCCAGGCACGAAGCGGCCAGGCTGCGCGAGCAGGCCAAGGAAGAGGCCGCCCAGATCGTCGCCGAGGGCCGGGCAGGCGGCGTGGCCGAGCGGGAGCGGATCATCGCCTCGGCCACCACGCAAATCGAGGCCGACCGGCAGCAGGCGCTGACCGCGCTGCGCGCCGAGGTGGGCAGCCTGGCTGTGGAGCTGGCAAGCCGGATCGTCGGCGAGTCACTGGCCGATGAGGCCAGGCAGTCGCGCATGGTCGACCGCTTCCTGAATGAGATCGGCCAGGAGGCCGCTCAGGAAACGGCCGCCCGATGAGAGGCGCCAGCAGGGCATCGCTCAGCGCGGCCAAGGAGCGGCTCGCGGCCGCCATGGCGAGCGCCACGGCCGCGCAGGCGAACGAGGTCGGCGACCAGCTCTTCGCGGTCGTCAACCTGCTCGACAGGGAGCCCGGGCTGCGCCGAAGCCTGTCCGATCCGTCGCGGGATCGCGCGGCCAGGACCGGCCTGGCGCAGGCGCTGCTGGCCGGCAAGATCTCCGATACGACGCTGGACCTGGTGACGGAGCTGGTGGCGGCCAGGTGGTCCGAGCCTGGCGACCTGGCCGATGCCGCCGAGGAGCTGGCCGTCGTGGCGATCGCCGAGGCGGCAGACAAGGAAGGGCAGCTTGACGAGCTCGAGGACGAGCTGTTCAGGTTCAGCCGGATCGTCCAGGGCAACTCCGGCCTGCGCGCGGCGCTGTCGAATCAGTTCGTGCCCGCTGATGCGCGCGCTGGCCTGGTGAGCGAGCTGGTCGCGGGCAAGGTCGGCGACCCGGCGCAACGGCTGATCACCCAGGCGGCGGCGCACCCCCGTGGACGTAGCCTGGATACAGGACTCGAGGCGTACGCCAACCTCGCTGCCGAGCTTCGGGAACGCCTGGTTGCGGAGGTCCACGTCGCCGTCCCGCTGACCACTGAGCAGCGGAGCAGGCTGGCCGCGGCACTGGTGGCCGCCTACGGGCATGACGTCTACCTGAACGTGGTGGTTGACCCGGAGCTGATCGGCGGCGTCACGGTCCGCGTCGGCGACGAGCTGATCAACGGCAGCGTCGCCAGCAGGCTGGCCGAGCTGCGCCGGAGCCTGGCCGCGTGACAGGCCGGCGCTGAGCAGGCCCCCGAAGACCGCTGATGAAGAACCAGACGAGGAAGACGCGAGGAAGATGACGGAGCTGACTATCCGGCCCGAGGAGATCAGGGACGCGCTGGCGCGTTTCGTAGCGGCGTACGAGCCGGGCGCCGCCGCGACCGAGGAGATCGGCACCGTCGTCGAGGCCGGTGACGGGATCGCCAGGGTCGAGGGTCTGCCTTCGGCGATGGCGAACGAGCTGCTGGAGTTCGAGGACGGGACCCGCGGCCTGGCGCTGAACCTGGACGTGCGCGAGATCGGCGTCGTCGTCCTCGGCGACTTCAGCAAGATCGAAGAGGGCCAGCGGGTCAAGCGGACCGGCGAGGTGCTGTCAGTCCCGGTCGGCGACGCGTACCTGGGCCGCGTCGTCGGCCCGCTCGGTGAGCCCCTGGACGCCAAGGGCCCGATCGAGGACACCGAGCTGCGTCAGCTTGAGCTGCAGGCGCCGACGGTGGTGCAGCGCCAGCCCGTCAAGGAGCCGCTGCAAACCGGCATCAAGGCGATTGACGCGATGACGCCGATCGGGCGCGGTCAGCGCCAGCTGATCATCGGTGACCGCCAGACCGGCAAGACCGCGATCGCCATCGACACCATCATCAACCAGCGGGACAACTGGCGGTCCGGCGACCCGGCGCGGCAGGTTCGCTGCGTGTATGTCGCGATCGGTCAGAAGGGCTCCACCATCGCCCAGGTCAGGCAGTCCCTGGAAGATGCCGGCGCGATGGACTACACCACTATCGTCGCGGCGCCCGCGTCCGACCCGGCCGGCTACAAGTACATCGCGCCGTACACCGGGTCCTCAATCGGGCAGCACTGGATGTACCAGGGCAAGCACGTCCTGATCATCTTCGATGACCTGACCAAGCAGGCCGAGGCGTACCGCGCGATCTCCCTGCTGCTGCGCCGCCCGCCGGGCCGCGAGGCCTACCCAGGCGACGTGTTCTACCTGCACTCGCGGCTGCTCGAGCGGTGCGCGAAGCTCTCTGACGATCTCGGCGGCGGTTCGCTGACCGGCCTGCCGATCATCGAGACCAAGGGCAACGACGTGTCGGCCTATATCCCGACCAACGTCATCTCGATCACCGACGGGCAGATCTTCCTGGAGACCGACCTGTTCAACTCCGGCGTCCGCCCGGCGATCAACGTCGGCATCTCGGTTTCCCGTGTTGGCGGCAATGCCCAGATCAGGGCGATGAGGAAGGTCGCCGGCGGCCTGAAGCTCGGCCTGTCGCAGTTCCGCGACCTCGAGGCCTTCGCCGCGTTCGCCTCCGACCTCGACGCCGCGTCCCGGGCTCAGCTCGACCGCGGCGCCAGGCTGGTCGAGCTGCTCAAGCAGGGCCAGTACAGCCCGTACCCGACCGAGCGCCAGGTGGTCTCGGTCTGGGCCGGTACCACCGGACAGCTCGACGACGTGCCGGTGGAGGACGTCGGCCGATTCGAGTCCGAGCTGCTCGACTTCATCCAGCGTGAGCACGCGGGGATCTACGACACGATCAGGGAGTCCGGCGACCTGCCGGAGGAGACGGTCACCGCACTGAAGGACGCGGTCGAGGAGTTCCGGCGCGGGTTCGAGACAAGCTCAGGCGAGCTCCTCGTCAAGGACGAGCCCGCCGAGCCGATGGAGGAAGCGAAGATCGAGCACGAGGGCGTGGCCGAGGGTGATACCACGGGTGGAGAAGAAGTAGCCGATGGGTGCACAGCTTCGCGCGGTCAGGCGGCGGATCAGCACGGTCAAGTCGACCGCCAAGATCACCAAAGCCCAGGAACTCATCGCGTCGTCGCGGATCATCAAGGCGCAGCAGCGGGCCCAGGCAGCCGGACCGTATGCGCGCGAGCTCACGGCCGCGGTCGAGGCGGTGGTGAGCCGGTCGGCGAGCATCAACCACCCTCTGACGACCGAGGCACAGAACCCGACCAGGGCCGCCGTGCTCATCCTGACCAGCGACCGCGGCTTCTGCGGCGGCTACAACGCAAGCGTGCTGCGGGAGGCCCAGGCGCTCAACGCGCGGCTGCGCGAGCGGGGCATCCAGCCGGTTCCGTTCGTCTCAGGCCGCAAGGGCATCGTCTGGCACCGGTTCAGGAACCACGAGATGGCGAGCGAGTGGAGCGGGTTCTCCGACACCCCGCGGCACGCGAACGCCACCGCGATCACGACGGCCCTGCTCGAGTCGTTCGACAAGGCTGCGGACGACGGCGGCGTCGACGAGATCTACATGGTCTACACCGAGTTCGTTTCGATGCTGACCCAGCGGCCGGTCGTGCACCGCGTGCTGCCGCTGGAGATCATCGAAACGAGAGGTCGAGCAGGCCGGGCCCATCCCGGTGTATGAGTTCGAGCCGTCCCCCGAGGCCGTCCTGAACGCGCTGCTGCCGTGGTACGTCGAGAGCCGGATCTTCCACGCGCTGCTCGACTCGGCCGCGGCGGAGATCGCGGCGCGGCGGCGTGCGATGAAGTCGGCGACGGACAACGCCAACGAGCTGCTTGAGGCGCTCACCAGGGAAGCCAACAAGGCCAGGCAGGCCGAGATCACGCAGGAAATCAGCGAGATCGTGGGCGGCGCGAACGCGCTCGCCGAGACGATCAGTGGGAGTTAGTGAGCATCATCATGACCGCTACCGCAGAGCACGAAGCCGCCGCCGGCGGCACCGACAGCCAGTTCACTGGCCGGGTGGCCCGGGTCATCGGGCCGGTCGTGGACGTCGAGTTCGCGGCTGGTGAAATGCCCGACATGTACAACGCGCTGCACGTCGACGTGTCGACCGGCCAGCGCACCGCCACCCTGACTCTCGAGGTCGCCCTGCACATCGGCGACAACATCGTCAGGGCGATCTCGATGCAGCCCACCGACGGTCTGGTCCGCGGCGCCACGGTGACCGACACCGGCGGCCCGATCATCGGTTCCGGTCGGCGACGTAACCAAGGGCCATGTGTTCAACGCTCTTGGCGAGACGCTCGACGTCCCTACCGCCTCGCTGAAGGTGACCGAGCGCTGGCCCATCCACCGCCCGGCCCCGCCGCTCGACCAGCTCGAGCCGAAGACCGAGATGTTCGTCACCGGCATCAAGGTCATCGACCTGCTGACTCCGTACGTTTCCGGCGGCAAGATCGGCCTGTTCGGCGGCGCCGGCGTCGGCAAGACGGTCCTGATCCAGGAGATGATCCGGCGGGTCGCGAAGAACTTCGGCGGCGTCTCGGTCTTCGCCGGGGTGGGGGAGCGGACCCGTGAGGGCAACGACCTCTTCCTCGAGATGAGCGAGTCTGGCGTCCTCGAGGACACCGCGCTGGTCTTCGGCCAGATGGACGAGCCGCCAGGCACCAGGCTGCGGGTCGGCCTGTCCGCGCTGACCATGGCAGAGTACTTCCGCGATGTCCAGAAGCAGGACGTGCTGCTGTTCATCGACAACATCTTCCGCTTCACCCAGGCAGGCTCGGAGGTGTCCACGCTGCTCGGCCGGATGCCGTCCGCGGTGGGCTACCAGCCGACGCTGGCCGACGAGATGGGCCAGCTGCAGGAGCGGATCACCTCGACCCGCGGGCACTCGATCACCTCGATGCAGGCCATCTACGTGCCAGCCGACGACATCACCGACCCCGCACCGCACACGACGTTCGCGCACCTGGACGCCACCACGGTGCTCTCGCGGGCGATCACCGAGAAGGGCATCTTCCCCGCGGTGGACCCGCTGGACTCCACGTCCCGGATCCTGGACCCCAAGTACGTCGGCCAGGAGCACTACGACGTGGCCCGCGAGGTGCAGCGGATGCTGCAGCGGTACAAGGAGCTCCAGGACATCATCGCCATCCTGGGCATCGACGAGCTGTCCGAAGAGGACAAGGTCACGGTGCAGCGGGCCAGGCGGATCGAGCGGTTCCTGTCGCACCCGATGTACGTGGCCGAGCAGTTCACCGGCCAGCCAGGCGAGTTCGTCGACCTCGAGGAGACCATCTCCTCGTTCAAGGCGATCACCGAGGGCAAGTTCGACCACGTCCCCGAGCAGGCCTTCTTCATGTGCGGCGGCATCGAGGACGTCGAGCGCAAGGCCAAGGAGCTCGAGCGGTCATGACGGAGTCGTGCGAGGTGGCGTCATGACGGAGTCGTGCGAGGTGGCACAGTGACCTTGAGGGTGATGCTCGTCGTTCCTGAGGGCCAGGTCTGGGCGGGCAACGCCGACCGCGTCGTCGCCAAGACGCTCGACGGCGACATAGGCGTGCTGACAGGGCACACCCCTGTGCTTGGCATCCTCACGGCGGGCAGCGTCGTCCGCATCCTGCCGGAAGGCGCCTCAGCCTCGGGCTGGGTTCAGGCCGCGGTTGGCGGCGGCTTCCTCTCGGTGGCCGACGACAAGGTCTCGATCCTCGCCCGTGAGGCTGCGCTAGGAGCCGACGTCAACAAGACCGCGATCAGGTCGGAGCTGGACTCGGCCGACGGCCAGCCGGGCGGCGGGGATGAGGACGACCGAGCCGCCAGAGCGGCCCGCGTTGCCTACCTCACGGCGCAGCTGAGAGCCGCCGGCGAAGAAGGCTGACGGCCCTTAGCGGTCGCCGCCCGGCTTCCACAGCAGATCGCCGTCCGCCCCGTTGGCGACTCGCCCCAGGATGAACAGCAGGTCAGACAGCCGGTTGAGGTACTTGACCGCGAGCACGTTCATCGACTCGCCGTGTTCGGAAATCGCCGCCCATCCGGTCCGCTCAGCGCGGCGCACGACGGTACGTGCCACATGCAGCAGCGCGCCGCCCGGCGTTCCGCCTGGCAGCACGAAGCTGCGCAGCGTCGGCAGCGACTCGTTGTAGGCGTCGCATGCCTCCTCGAGCCTGGCTGAGGTAGCTCTCGTCCACCCGAAGCGGCTGGTACGGAGGATCCGGCACGACCGGGTTGCACAGGTCAGCGCCGACGTCGAAGAGCTCGTTCTGGATCCTGATCAGGAGCGCTTTGACCTCGTCAGGGAGGCCGCCGGTTGTCACTGCGACGCCGATGGCGCTGTTCGCCTCGTCGACGTCGGCGTAGGCGGCAAGGCGTAGGTCGGTCTTCTGCGTGCGGCTGAAGTCGCCGAGCGTGGTCGTGCCGTCGTCTCCGGTCTTTGTGTAAATCCGGGAGAGCACAACGGGAGTGTCCTGGTCCTTGGGCATGCAGTCCACGGTAACGGTCCGGGCTGCGGCGTAGGCACACCGGACGCATCCCTGGCTGGTGTGGCGGATGTGACAGACCAGAACGGACTATTCACAAATCGAGCACAGCATGGCATCATTGAGCTACGTAGAGTAATCAATCTGGAGTAGTCAGCGGCGGAGAGAACGCTGGCGTCCGTGAGGCGGCGCGGGTTAATCCCAGGTCCGCGTCACTCGTCAGGTGGCCTGCCGGAACTCCGTTGACCCACTGCGAGCGCGGCAGGGTGACGTCGCCCGCCGGTCGCTCGCCAGGGGTCATCACGGCAGTTTCCCGGCGGTATCGGGGGCCCGCCGGGTACTGCAGATGGACCCCTAAACGCGCTCTCGGCGGCCATGCCGAGAGCGCGTTCCGTTGCGTCAGGCCAATGTCGCATGAGGTGTACGAACTAGTATGGTTTGCTCGAAGTTCCGACTTGGCCTGGGAGCGGCGATGTACGACTACGTGATCGTTGGCGCAGGCAGCGCGGGGTGCGTTCTGGCTGCGCGGCTGAGCGAGAACCCGTCAGCGCGCGTCCTCTTGCTGGAGGCAGGCCCGCCGGACACCGCCGACGAGATCCACATTCCCGCTGCGCTTAACCTGCTGTTCCAGAGCAGCTACGACTGGGGATTCCGCACCGTCCCGCAGGACAAGGCCGCAGGCCAGGAGGTGTACTGGCCGCGAGGCCGGGTGATCGGCGGCTCGTCGTCTATCAACGCCATGATCTACATTCGCGGCAACAAGCTCGACTACAACACCTGGCGCGACGAGTATGGCTGCGACGGCTGGGGCTACAACGACATACTGCCGTACTTCATCAGGGCAGAACAGAACTCCCGTGGCTCGTCGGCCTATCACGGCGGATCGGGCCCGTTGTCGGTCATCGACCCGAAGTTCAAGTCGGCCACGACGACTGCGTTCGTCGAGTCGGCCGTCAACGCCGGGGCTACCGGCCAATGCCGACTTCAATGGCCAGAGCCAGGACGGTGTCGGTTTCTACCAGCTCACGCAGAAAGACGGAAGGCGCTGGTCGGCAGCCGACGCCTATCTGCACCCTGCCGAGAACAGGCCGAACCTGACCGTGCAGACCGACGCGCTGGCGACGTCCGTGGTGATCGAGGGAGGGCGAGCGGTCGGCGTCAGGTACCTGCACAGGGGCGCCGAGCACATCGCCAGGGCCGATGCCGAGGTGATCCTGTCGGGCGGTGCGGTCAATAGCCCGCAGCTGCTGATGCTGTCGGGCGTCGGGCCGGCCGAGCACCTGCGCGAGCATGGCATCGCGGTCGTCGCGGACAGCCCGGGAGTCGGCGCGAACCTGTCCGACCATCCGATCGTGACCGCGATCTGGTCGACCCCTAAGGTCCGCGGGCTCGCCGAGCTGGCCGGGCCGAGGAACCTGCTGCGCTGGCAGCTGACTCATTCTGGTCCGTTCACGACCAACCTCGCCCAGGCGGGCGGATTCGCCAGAACCGACCCTGCCCTGCCGGCCCCCGACATCCAGTGGCATGCGCTGCCGGTGCCGTTCCGCAACGGCGGCCTCGCTGATCCGGCAGACCGCGGTTTCTCCGTCCTGGTGACGCTAGTCGATGTCCGCAGCCGCGGCCGGATCTATCTCGGCAGCGCCGACCCGCGGCACAAGCCGGTGATCGATCCCGGCTACCTGACCAGCCCGACCGATCTGGAAGCGCTGGTCAAGGCCGTGGGAATGGTCAGGCAGATCGCCTCCGTGAAGCCGCTCCGCAAGATGTGGGCGGCCGAGGAAGCTCCAGGAGACGCGGCGTTGCGCGACTTCGTACGCCGCGACGTGACCACCGTCTACCACCCGGTCGGTACATGTGCGATGAGCGGCGAGACGCAGGTTGACAGGAGCAGGCTGTCAGGCGTGGTCGACACCGAACTGAAAGTACGCGGCGTCGAGGGGCTGCGCGTGGTCGACGCTTCTGTGATGCCGACGGTGCCACGAGGCAATACCAACGCGCCGACGATCGCCATCGCCGAGCGGGCAGCGGACATGATCTCTGGCCGCGCCCCTCTGGCAGCGGTCGAGCCGGTCGACCTCACCCTCGCCGCCGCTCGCTAACCCCCGCCGCGCCTCCGCGGCCAGTGCTACTTGTAGCGCTTGCCGTGCAGGAGCGTCACCAGGGTCATGATCGACTTCATGTCCTTGTCGGTCCTGCTGAACGAGGTGAGGTTTGAGGTCGGCTTCATCCGCTGCCTGGTGATCGACTGCGCCCGCGCGAACTCTCGCAATCCGTCAGCGCCGTGGATCCGGCCGAAGCCCGACTCGCCCACCCCGCCGAACGGCAGCGACGGCACACTCAGCACCGTGAGCGCCGAGTTGATGCTCGCCATGCCTGTCCGCAGCGACCTGGCCGCCTGCATGGCCGCCCTCCTGTTCTTTGAGAACACGCTGGCGCCCAGGCCGTAGCGGCTCGCGTTGGCGAGCCTGACGCCCTCCGCGAGGTCGGCGACCGGCCTGACGGTCATGGTCGGGCCGAATGTCTCCTCGGTCACCGCCGAGCTGGTTTCCGGGACGTCCGCCAGTATGACCGGGCCGACATAGGGCTTGCGGATGCTGCCGAGCCCGCCGACGACGGCGCGCCCGCCGGATGCCATTGCGTCGGCGATGTGCTGTTCGATCACATCAAGCTGACTCGGCATCGTCATCGGGCCGTAGTCAGCTTCGCGGTCATCGCCGGGCCGCAGCCCGCTCACCCGGTCGGCCAGTTTCTCGATGAAGGTGTGGTAGACGTCCTGGGCGACGTAGATCCGTTCCACGCCGACGCAGGTCTGGCCCGCGTTGGAGAGGGCGCCCCAGACGGCGGCGTCCGCCGCTGAGTCGAGATTGGCATCGGCGGCCACGAGCATCGCGTCCTTGCCGCCGCACTCGGCGACCATCGGCGTGAGGTTCTCGGCGCAGTCTGCCATGACCTTCTTGGCGGTTTTCGTCGAGCCGGTGAAGGCGATCTTGTTGACGCCGCTGCGCGCGAGGAAGCTGCCGGTCTCGCCGAACCCTGTGACCAGCTGGAGCACAGGGAACTCGGGCACCACCTCGGCAAACGAGCTGACCAGCCAGCCGCCGGTCGCGGGCGTGTACTCGCTCGGCTTGTAGACGACCGCGTTGCCGGCGGCCAGCGCGTAGGCGATCGAGCCCATCGGCGTGAAGACCGGGTAATTCCACGGCCCGATCACGCCGACCACGCCGAGCGGGTGGTACTCCACGGTGGACGCGTGGTTGAACGCCACCAGGCCGCTGCGCACCTTGTGCGGGCCGAGCACCTTACGCGCGTTCTTCGCGGCCCAGTCGATGTGCACGATCGCGAGCATGATCTCCAACTGGGCGTCTGAGGTCGGCTTGCCCGTCTCTGCGTGCACGACCTCGGCGAGCCGCATGATGTACCTGGTCAGGTACGACTTCCAGGCCAGCAGCTTGGTCCGCCGC
This sequence comes from uncultured Actinomycetota bacterium, assembly GCA_963809195.1. Classification (GTDB taxonomy): domain Bacteria; phylum Actinomycetota; class Actinomycetes; order Streptosporangiales; family Streptosporangiaceae; genus Chersky-822. The sequence continues at coordinate 941,460 of CAWEIQ010000001.1, forward strand.
TCGGCGAAGCCGAGCCCCGACCACCAGGCGGCCGCCTCGCGTGCCCTGGCTACGGTCTCGTTCACCTCTTCCTCGCCGAAGACGGGGAACGTGCCGACCGGCTCGTCCGTGGCCGGGTTCACCGAGTCAAAGGTCTTGACCAGGCCGGACTGGGCGGGTTTGCGTGTTGTCGCTACCATCGCCTCACGCACCATCCTCACAGCGGGGTTCACCAGGGCAGGTCTGCGGGAAATTCCGCATCGCCCGCGTGCCAGTAAATCACTGTCCGGCCTGGCCAAGATACCGTTGAGTAGTTGATCAGGGGGAGGGCGCCGATGGCCGAAGCGGACGGCAGCGCGGCCCGGATTCCTGGCGAACCTGACGCCGACCGGTACTGGCTCAACGTCGCCATCGACCTGTCCAGGAAGTGCCCGTGTCGGATTCGGCGTTCTCCGTTGGCGCAGTCGTGGTGTCCGTGACCGGCGACGCGATCGCAGCGGGCTACTCCCGCGAGACGTCGCCACAGGACCACGCTGAAGAGGTCGCACTGCGCCGCGCCAGCGCGGAGGTCGAACTGCGCCGCGCGGGCGCGGCCGACGTCGGCAAGGCGACCTTGTACAGCTCGCTCGAGCCCTGCCTGCGCCGTGCCTCGCGGCCGGTCTCCTGCTCGGAGCTGATCGCCGCCTGCCGGCTTGCAGCGGGTCGTTATCGCCTGGCTCGAGCCACCGGTGTTCGTGCCGCACGGCGGCGCGACGTGGCTGGCCGCGCGCGACATCTCCGTCATCCAGCTGGCCGACCTCGCCCCGGCCGCAAAGGCCGTCAACGCCCATCTCCTGGACAGCCGCCACCCGGGCACCCGCTGAACCCTTGGTGGTGTCATAGTCCCACCAGGGGTTCAGCGGTGGGGTCGTGACTGGCTTGGAGCCTTTTCAGGCTGGGGTTTTGTCGACTAGGAGCAGGGCCTTTTCCATGGCGTCCCAGGCTTGCGACACATCGGGGCGCCTGGACAAGGCCGCAGGCAGCAGCCACGTCGACCTCACGACCGAGATGGCTCTCGATCATCTTCAGCAGCTCGACCTGCTTGTCGCTCGACAGGCTCTCGTGGATGCATCCCGCGACGAAGCGAACCGACGACGGGATGTTGAGCTGGCTAAGCGGCGCGTAGAAGGCCGGGTCGAAGGACGGCGGCTCTTCGGCAGCCGCGAACGGCACGTGGATGAACTCGAGCGTCCGGTCCGCGGGCCAGGCGGCGGCGATTTCGTTGGCGACGAGTACCGCCGGGGTGATGTCGCGCATTCCGACCATCGACTTGTGGTTGAGATCTCCGAGGCACAGGTGCACGCCGAACCTGGTTCCCGCGGGTACGGCTGCGGGCAGTTGGACTGTCAGCCCCGCGACCTGCCGTGCCGTCTGCCTCGCGGCGGCTTCGTCACCGCTCGCCACGGCGATCAGCGCAGCCGGGGTCTCGAGCTGGAACACCACGTCGCTGCCGCCAGCAGCCGCGATCTTGTTGACCTGGCTGGCTGTGGCCTCAAAGGAGGGCTGGTAGTAGCGCGGGTCAAAGCCGACGTCGAAGCCGAACGCGTCGACCGAAAGGTCAAGGGGGCCGGGAATGCCCACCTGGAATGGCAGGTCGGACCGTCCGTACTTCTCTCGCAGATCACGGAAGAGCGGGAAGCTGGCGGTGAAGGCCTGCTCGTAGGGCAGGCAGGCCTCGAGGTTCGCCGCCGACAGCGTCGCGCCTTCGCGGATCCGGTACTGGGGCACGTCGTCGTAGCTGGAGAAGTCGTGCTGGCCGCCACCGGACAGCTCTACGTCAGGGTTGTTGCTCAGATTGCCGATGCATGCGCCAATCCACCATGCGCGCTGCCCCGTTTCCCCGTCGCTCAGGGTCAGCAGATAGGGGCCTAGCCGGCTGAGGGCCGCCTCCATCGCCTCCGTCGCGTTCGCGCCGGGAATTGACCCAACTAGGTGCGCTTGCCGTCCCATAGTTCCGCCCCTCCCGTGAGCGCCCGCGCGACGCCGCGAGCTGGCTGCTCGCGCCCAAGAGCGTCAGCGCGGAACTGAAGTGTGACACAGGGCAAACCTACGCAGGATGTCATTGGTCAACAGGATGGCCTGCTCCGGCTGGCCGCTACGCCGGCCTGGTCGGGTTGAGCACTCTCCAGCTCGACACCTGGGACCAGATCATGCCAGCCCCGGCTTTAGCAGCCGGCACTGAACGGTTGAGCCGCTCTCAAGCGTGGGCCAGCAACGACCCGACAATCAGCCCAGTTGCTCGTCGACGCGCGCCAGCAAGGCGTCGGCGCGAGCGTGCCTGGGGTCGTCCGGCGCGCCGGCCAGGTTGATACGCACGAGGACGGCGGCCGCTCTGGCGGCAGCCTGCGCCAGCAGGCCAGCGGCCAGTGCGTCGCCGCGCAGGGCGTGATTGCCGTCAGCGGCCAGCGTCGCGGCGATGGCGGACACCGGCACGGCGAGCTCGACGATCTGCAGCGGCACGTCGGCCGCCGCCGACAGCGCGGCGGCCAGCCCGGCCCGCGCATCGGCCGAGTCCTGCGGCCGATCAGCCCGGAGGCGGAGCGCTTCGAGCACGGCCGCATACGCTCGCGGGTCCTCATCCATGAGCGAAGCGGCCCTGGCGCGTATGTGTTCTGCCTCATCGGTGAGCTGAGCTGCGCGGTCGGCAGTCAGCTTGCGTGCGGACAGCCGCGCGGATTTTGCGCACAACGCTGCCGCCTGGGCCAGGACGAGCGCCGCTGCCGAGCCGCCGGCCGGGGCAGGGGTCGTGGCTGCCAGCGCGTCCAGGAAGGCGCCGACCGGCAGCTGGCCGTAGCCGTCCTGGCCGTGCTCGTCATCTGCGCTGTGCTCGTCGTCGCGCTGTGCTCGTCTGGGCTGTGCTCGTCTGGGCTGTGCTCGTCTGGGCGGGCGGTCACGGCGACCGGCTCATGAGAGTCCGACGATCTCCCCATTCTGATCGATGTCGATTCGCTCGGCTGCTGCGCTGGTGCCCAGCCCCGGCATGGTACGCATGTCCCCGCAGATCGGGTAGATGAACCCGGCGCCACGGACGCGCGGACCTCACGCACCACTGGACTGACGCTGAACTGGGCAACTACGTCCTGAACCGCGGTGCCGGGTAGACGATCGTCTTCGGTTCGGTGAACGTATCCATCGGGTACCGGCCGCCGACCCGCCCGCGGCCGCTCACGCTGCCAGCCCGGCCGCCGAACGGCAGGTGCGACTCCCATAGGTTCGTCGACGCGTTGATATTCACCCAGCCTGCGCGCGCTTGCTCGGCAAAGGCGAGGCCGCGCTCCAGGTCCTCTGTGAACACGGCCGTGGTCAGGCCGAACGGAGAGGCGTTGGTGAGCCGGAGCGCTTCGGCCGCGGACTCCACCGCAACGATCGGCACGACGGGCCCGAACGTCTCCTCCCGCTCGATAGCCATCCCGGGCGTCACGCCGTCGATCACCGTCGGCTCGGCGAACAGCACCGTCGGAAAGCCCGGCGCCCGTCGCCCGCCGCAGCAGATCCGCGCTCCGCCCTCGACGGCATCGGCGATATGCCGGTCGAACTTGGCCGCCGTCGCCTCGTTGTTCAGCGGGCCCATGGTCGTCTCGGGGTCGTAAGGATCGCCGAGCCGCACCCGTGTCTTGGTCGCCTCGACCACCCGCTCTGTGAACTCCGCGAGCACGCCAGCCTGAACCAGGAAACGCTCGCCCGCCGTGCAGCTCTGCCCGGCGCATAGGTACGCGGCTTCGAGCGCCGCATCGGCGGCAAGCTCGAGGTTCGCGTCGTCGAGTATCACCATCGGGCCGTTGCCGCCGAGCTCGAGTAGCTGCGTCTTGCCAGCCGCTCGCGCGGCGACCTTGCCGCCGGTCTCCACAGAACCGACGAAACCCACGCCGGCGACCAGCGGATGCCCCACGACGGCGTCCCCGACCACGTGGCCGGGACCGCAGACAAGGTTGAACACACCGCTCGGCAGGCTCGCCCCCGCAAGGATCTCCGCCAGCAGCGCACAACACGCCGTCGTGCTCGGCGCCGGCACCCAGACGACGGTGTTGCCTGCCGCAATGGCGGGCGCGAAAACCTCCGCGCCCATGGTGTACGGCCAGTTCCAGGGGGAGACGACGCCGATCACGCCGATAGGGACCCTGGCAGTGAGAACCCGGCGGTCCGCGGAGGTCGATGACGGCAGGGCGCCGGCCATCCGCTTGGCGTCTTCGCCCGCCATCGTGAAGTACACGGCGAGCTCGTCGACCTCGTCGTAGGCCTCGGCGACCAGCGGCTTGCCCTGGTCCTCGGTCAGTGCCCTGGCCAGTTCCTCGCGCCGCGCGCCGATGCCGGCGGCGATCCGCTCACAAGCAGCCGCACGATCGAAGGCTGACAGGGCGGACCATTCGCCGAACGCAGAGGCAGCGGCGCTGACGGCGGCGTTCACATCAGCGAGGTCTGCGATAGCGACGGTCGCGAACTGCTCGCCCGTTGACGGGCTCACGGCAGCGGCGGTGCCGCCACCGCCTGGTCGCCAGTTACCGCCGATGTACAGCCGATGTTCCCGCACGGTAGTGATCCCCCTGATCCCGGGCCGAATGGCCTGCGTGAGCCTTGTCGCAGCGTTTCCGGTCGAAGCCTAGGTACATGCGCCAGGGCTGGCAAGCTCGGGGACATCGAGCCGTCAAAAGGAAACGGACCAGGCCGCCCCTGTAGGTCTGGTCCGTTTCGGCTGGAGAGGCTCCCGAGGCTCAGGGGCCTCTGGGAGTCTTGACGATTGTCCAGGAAGATCCGTTCCACAGCTCAGCAAATGGGTTCCTGGGAAACAGTCTGTGTACCGACCGCCACGCAGTTCGTGGTCGAGCCGCAGGAGACGCTCGCGAGTTCCGCGGCCAGGTAGGCCTGCCCGGCGAAAGGTGTGGCCGGCTGGTGTGCGGCCGTCGCCGGCGCGGCCGTCGCCGCCGCGGCCGGGACGGCGGCGCCTGGCAGGAGCGCGGTCACGGCGGTGAGCGCCGACGCGGCGAACAGCAGGAATCGAAAAAACCGGTCGTGGACAATGCGCATCGGCATCCCCTTGCAGCCGGTCGCCCGGGCCCGCTCACGTAGTTGGCCGGCCCGGGCGGTCGTCCTGCCCCTGTAGCTAGACGCGATACGGGCAGCGCCGGTTGACCGCGCGCCGAAAAAGGAGCCGGCCGGTACTGTCGCGCTATGACCCCAGACTCCCGAAGTTCCCGGCTTCCTTACCTGCGCTACGACGAGCTTGACGCCCGCGGTCAAGAGGTGTGGGACGGCGTGGCAGGCTCGCGCGGTGGCGAGCTCGTCAACGCCGAGGGAGGGCTGATCGGCCCGTTCAACGCATTCGTCCACGCCCCGGGCGTCGGCCGGCATCTGAGCGCGCTCGGCGGCAGGCTGCGTTTCAGGACATCAATCGACCGGCGTCTCAGCGAGCTGGCCATCATCACGGTGGGGGCCGCCTGGAAGGCCGAATTCGAGTGGTGGGCGCACGCTCAGATGGCCCGTGAGCACGGTGTGAGCGATGCCATTGTGGACGCCATCGGCCGCGGCGGTGATCCGCCCTTGGAGGCCGAGGACGAACGGGTCGTCTACGCGGTCGCTCGCGAGCTCACCACCACCGGCCGGCTGGGCCAGGAGGACTACGACGCTGCCCAGCGTCTGCTTGGCGATGCGGGCATGGTCGAGCTGGTATCGCTGTGCGGGTACTACACCCTGATCTCGTACCTGCTCAACGCATTTGCCGTGCCGCTGCCGCCCGGTGCGCAACCGAAGTGGGACGTGCGATGACGCGATAGCGCGCTCGTGGTGCCGCAGTGACAGCAGCGAACAAGCGTTGGCTCTTGACCATGCTTTGCCGCTTCGTCCACACTCTGACCCAACGTCGGAGAGGAGCCACTATGCGGCTGTTGTCGGTTCGATCACTTACCTCCGCGGCTGCCGTTCTGGCTGCCGCTCTCGGCTCATGCGCCTTCAGTTCTTCGGCGGCAGCTGCGCAGCCCGCCGCCTCGTCCGTCAAGTGGACCAAGATCTCCACTGACACCGGACTTGGCATTGCCTCGGCGGGCATGTACCGCACTGGCGACGGCAGGCTGCATGTGGTCTGGACCCGCAATGATCACGCCAAGGGCTTCTCGCTGCATTTCTCGACGCTCGGCAGCGGAGCGAAGCTGCTGAATTCCGGGGCGATCGTCGGAAGCTGGTCTTCGCTCACCACCTATCCAAGGCTCGTCGCGGGCCCGAACGGCGGGATCAGGCTGGTCTTCACCGGCGCCAATGGCAAGATCGGCAGCCCGTTCAACGAGGACACGATGTACTCCGCAACGGCCGGGAAGGCTGGAACGACCTGGGCGCTGACGCCCGGATCGATGTCGCAGTCGAAGCTGGTTCCGCTGACGGACGACGCCGCGGTAACCGAGTCGTCGGGCACTCCGGTGGCCGGCTGGTCGGCGGGAGCCGCCTTCGCCTTCCACATTGGCACCGATCCCGCCACCCCGTCGACGGCTCCCGATCGGTCTGTGCCGGTGGGAGCAGGCGGCGTGGTCGTCGGTCCGACAATGGTCAGGGACAAGAGCGGCCACGTCTGGGCGGCGTGGTTTGACAGTTCATTCGACGCGAAACAGGGTTACTACGGGCTGCAAGTCCTGCCAGCGGTGACGGCCAAGGTCAAGGCGCCGGCTTCAGGCGGCAAGACGCTGGCGAACAACCAGCCACTTGAGTCGGTCGCGCTGGCCGCGCGGACGGGCGGCGGTGTGTACCTGGCGTACTGCGTGCCGAGCAAGACCGTCCTTTGCACGCACGTCGCGCTCTGGAAGGTCGGCTCTGCCAGGGCCAGGATCGTGCCTGGCTCGGCGACGGGTCACGCGTCGCACGTCGCGATCGCTGCGGGCCCGAAAGGTCACCTGTCAATCGCCTGGTACGACGCAGGGATGAACAAGATCAGGGAGGTCCGCACGAACGGGGCGGCAACCAGTTTCGGCAAGGTCAGGACGATCAGCGCGCCTGCAACCGCGATCGGGCTCGACGGACTTGAGCTGCAGGGCAGCAGGGGACCGCTGGACATAGTGGCCCTGGTCCTGCAGAACAAGCCGGGAGCGCCGCCGGCCTACTGGGCCGCAGAGATCACCCCCTGACCGCTGGCGGATGTTGCGGGCGCCCGAAACGCGCGGTCGGGCACGCCGGGCGTCCTGCAGCTTTCAGGTTCAGAACAGCCGGAGAGCGCCGTCGTCGGCGCCGCGCATGGTGTCGTAGTCGAGCGTGACGCAGCGGATGCCGCGATCCACGGCGAGCACGCGTGCTTGAGGCTTGATCTCCTGGGCGGCGAAGATGCCGTGCACGGGCGCGAGCATGGGGTCGCGGTTCAGCAGGTCGAGGTATCTGGTCAGCTGCTCAACGCCATCGATCTCACCGCGCCGCTTGACCTCGATGGCGACGCTGGTGCCGAGAGCGTCCCTGCACATGAGGTCGACCGGCCCGATCGGAGTGGGGTATTCGCGCCTCACCAGTCGCCAGCCTTCGCCCAGCAGGTGCAGCTGGACCGCGAGCAGTTCCTGCAAGTGCGATTCGACGCCGTCCTTGACCAGGCCAGGATCCTCGCCGAGCGCGAACGAGGTGTCGCTGATGATCTCCTCGATGTGTACTGTCAGCGTCTCGCCTGACTTGCCGGTGACGACCCATTCGGTTGCCGACTCAGAGAGCCGGCATGGCGGCGACATCCAGTTCAGCGGCTTGTACGAGCCTCCGTCGCTGTGCACGAGTACCGAGCCGTCTGCCTTGACGATCAGCAACCTGAGCGCCGGCGCCAGATGTGCTGAGAGACGTCCCGCGTAGTCCACGCTGCACCTGGCGATCACGAGACGCATGGCGTAACTGTAGTGGGCCGCCGGCGCGCTGGCCGACGTGCTCAGCTAGGTATGGTCTCGCCATGCAGATTCGCGAGGTGGGGGTCGTCGGCCTGGGCACAATGGGTGCGGGCATCGCCGAAGTCTTCGCCCGCGCGGGCCTCCGGGTCAGCGCGGTGGAGGCCGATCCCGGCGCGTTGTCGACGGGCCTGTCCATCCTGGACCGCTCGCTGCGCAAGCTCGTGTCCCGCGGCCGGCTGACCCAGGACGAGTACGCAGAGATCGCAAGCAGGGTCACTCCAGGACCGGCGATCGCGAGCCTGTCTGCCGCGGACCTCGTGATCGAGGTCGTGCCGGAACAGCTGGGAATCAAGCGAACCGTCATCGCCGAGCTGGATCGGGTACTGCGGCCGTCAGCGATCATCGCGACGAACACTTCCTCGCTGTCGGTCACCACGATCGCTGCCGGTTCCGCCCACCCTGGCCGGGTCGTGGGCATGCACTTCTTCAATCCCGCGCCCGTGATGCGGCTGGTCGAGGTCGTCACGACGGTGCTCACCGAGCCTGCCGTCGCCGATGCCGTGACGGCTCTGGCAGCGCGCCTTGGCAAGACGCCGGTGAAGGTCACCGACCGGGCCGGGTTTGTCGCGAACGCGCTGCTGCTGCCGTATCTCAACCACGCCGCCAGGCTCTTGGAGACCGGCTATGCCACCAGGGACGACATCGACCTGGCGGTCACCGCGGGCGTCGGGTTGCCGATGGGCCCGCTCGCCCTGCTCGACCTGATCGGGCTCGACACCTCACTCGCGATCCTTGAGGTGCTCGAGCGGGAGTTCGGCGGCACTCGTTACGTCCCCGCGCCGCTGCTGCGCCGCCTGACCGACGCGGGGCGTACCGGGCGCAAGAGCGGCTCCGGGTTCTACGAGTACGGGGAGCGCGGGCCCGGCGGCACCGGTGGCACCGGCGGCTCGACTTCGGAGGATTACGCAGACCTGCCGGTTCCTCCCGGCACGGTAACGCTGATCGATCCAGCGGCTGCGGGACCGCACTCGGACCGCTCCGCCGATCTGGCCAGCCTGATCGCCGCCGCTGGTATCAGCGTCACGAGAAACCCGTCGCACCCCTCTGACCTCGTGGTCGTCGCGATCGGGCCGGAGGGCGGTGTGCTCGGCCCCGCGACAGCCGCAGGCCGGGCCGCTGACGCGGTCGGGCTGCATGTGCCCGTGCCGGGCCTGGCCGAGGACGGCCGTGATCCGCTCGCTGGCGCCCAGCGAGCCGGGGCGAGCCAGGAAGCCGGCGCGGACACGCGGGCCGGCCTGGCGGAACTTGTGCCGAGCCCGCTCACCTCCGACCATGCCGTCGCCACGGGAAGGGCGCTTGTCGCCAGGCTCGGACTGCGATCCGTCCGCTCGGCCGACCGGCCCGGCTTGCTCGTCGGCGCGCTGCTCTTTGCTCACCTGAGGGACGCGGTCGCGATGGTGGCCGACGGTTATACGACCGCGGACGGAGTCGACGCGGCGATGACGCTGGGCTGCGGCTACCCGCGCGGGCCGATGCGGCTGCTGGCAGACGCGGGGCCGCAGGAGGCGATGCGGGTGCTCGCCGCGATGCACGCCGGCTACGGCGACCCGGCCTTCGCGCCGCCGCCATTGCTGCGCGATTACGCGGTTCACCAACTGCTGTGAGCCCGCGGAAGGCACGCCGGCTGCCCTCCGACCAGCCGCGCCGGCCCAGGCGCGCGGGGCGTACGCTTCCGGCCGCCGGCAAAGGCGATTCAGAAGCCGATGACTCCGCGGCGACGCTGGGTCCGCCGCAGGTGCAGGAATGGCCGGATGGCGAATGGGTGGTGCGCCAGGTGCCAGGATCGGCCGCCGCCAAGGAGTACCGCTGCCCCGGCTGTGACCAGGAGATCAGGGCGGGAACCGCGCATGTGGTGGTCTGGCCGGCCGAGACGCCGGGACTGGCCGAGCGGCGGCACTGGCACAATGCTTGCTGGCGGCGCCGCCCGCGCAGGCCAGGCACGGCCGGCTATCGGTAGGCAGCGACCTGCAGGTGTGGCGGCCGCGCCGCCGATCCGCTGCCGGACTGCGAGGGTGATCCGTGAGTGCTGACGCGACGATCGAGATCAGGGCGAACACGGTCTTGCCCGCACGACGCGAGGACGTCGTGCTGCATACGGCGGACGGCCTCGACCTCGTCGGTGAACTGGCGCTGCCCCCTCGTCGTGCGCCGGTCGCGACGCTGATCTGCCTGCATCCGCTGCCAACCGCTGGCGGCATGATGGATAGCCACCTGCTCAAGAAGGCGTCCTACCGCCTGCCCGCCCAGGCCGGCCTGGCCGTGTTGCGCTTCAACACCAGGGGAACGTCGTCCGAGCGCGGAACGAGCGGCGGCCGGTTCGGCGGCGGCACGACCGAGCGGGAAGACGTCGAGGCGGCGATCGATTACTGCGTCAGCGGCAGGACTGCCAAAGATCTGGCTGCTCGGCTGGTCATTCGGCACCGAGCTGGCGCTGATGTGGGGCAACGTGCCGCATGTCGAAGGCGCGATCCTGCTGTCGCCCGCGCTGCGCCGGGCCACCGATGCGGATCTGGATGCGTGGGCGGCAACCGGCAAGCCGCTTGTGGCGCTTGTTCCCGAGCTAGACGACTACCTGCGTCCCGACGAGGCCAGGCCCAGGTTCGCCCGGGTGCCGGAGGCTCAGGTGATCGCCGTCAGCAAGGCCAAGCATTTGTGGGTGGGGGAGACTTACGTCCGGATCGTGCTGAATGAGATAGTGCGGCTGCTGAATCCCGCCGCCTGGCCGCTGGCGGCCGAATGGCCGGCGGGTCAGCACGCGGGCTAGGAGAGGACCGACTGTGAGCCTGTTCGACCTGACTGGCAAGACGGCCTTCGTGACGGGCGCCTCGCGTGGCATCGGCCGCGCGATCGCGGTGGCGCTAGCCCAGGCAGGCGCCGATGTCGCGATCGTGGCGCGGACGGCCGAGGGGCTCGCCGACACCGCGGACGACGTCATGGCGGTCGGCCGCAGGGCGGTCGTGATCCCGGCCGACGTGACCGATCAGCTCAGGCGTCAGCGACGCTGTCGCGACCGCGATCGATCAACTCGGTCACGTGGACATCGTGGTGAACAACGCGGGCGGCTCGAACTTCATGGTGAGCTTCCGTGACCTGCGATTGTCCGGCTGGGACAAGCTGATCAAGCTCAACCTGAGCTCCGCCGTCTACGTCTGCCATGCGTTCGCTGGCCATCTGCTCGACCGCAAGTCCGGCTCGGTGGTCAACGTGGCGTCGGTGGCCGGTGTCGCCGCGTCCCCGTTGATCAGTCCCTACGGCGCGGCCAAGGCTGGCCTGGTCTCGCTGACCAAGACCCTCGCGGTCGAGTGGGCCGCGGACGGAGTCAGGGTCAATGCGCTGTGTCCAGGCTGGACGGCGACCGACCTGAACCGCAACCTGTGGGAGGACCCGGTCGCCGGTCCTGCCACGATCGCGACGGTGCCGATGCGCAGGTGGGCGACGGCGGAGGAGATGGCGGGGCCCGCCGTGTTCCTGGCCAGCGATGCCTCCTCCTACCTGACCGGCCAGGCGCTCGTCGTGGACGGCGGCCAGACCGTCAGCTCATAGCCGCACGTACCAGCCGACATAAGGCCACGGCGCGGTCGGACGACCGCGCCGGGGCCTTATGCCGGAGTCCTGTAGGGCTACTCCGTCCACCACTCCTCGTCGCTGTCGCCTTGCTTGCCGCTGGCCTGCTTGGCCTCGGTCTTGGTCGCGCTGACCGGGGCGGACCTGGCGGGCTGGCCTCCACCGCCGTTGGCTGCAGGGGGAGCAGCGACCGCGGCCCGGGGGCCTGCCAGCGCCGGGGCCGGTGCCGGAGCCGACGCCAGGCTTGCGGCCGACGGCCCGAGCAGCTGGCTGATCTGCGCCAGGTGCGCCTGCACCGTCTCGTACTGCTTGTTCGCCTCGTCGACCCTGCGCTGCGCCGAGTTCGCGTGCCTGTCCGCCTCTGTCTTCGCCTCGGCGAGCAGCTGGTCTGCCTGGGACTTGGCCTGCGCGACGATGTCGTCCGCGTTCTTCTTGGCGCTGCTGACCAATTGCTTAGCGTGCGCGTCGGCGTCCCGCCTGGACTGCTCGGCCTGGGCGCTTGCCTTGGTGGCTCGCTGCTCCGCCGTTGCGGCGCGCTGCTCGGCCTCCGAAACCAGGCGCTGCGTGGCGGCCTGCGCCGCGGCAAGGCGCTCGGCCTCCTGCCGCTCGGCCTCCTCGCGCCGCGAGGCGAGCTGGATGTCGAACTCGGCTTCGGCCTGGGCGCGCTGCGCCTCGCTTTCCTCCAGGATCCGCTGTGCCTGGCTGCGCATCTCGTCGGCCTGGCGCTTGGAGGTGGTCAGGATCTCGTCCCGCTCGCGCTTGGACGACGCCTTGAGCTGGGCGACCTCGCGCTCAGTCGTCGTGCGCAGCTTGGCGATCTCCCGCTCGACGGCTGCACGCTTCTCGGCGACCTCGTGGTCAACGATCGCACGCAGCTTCGCGACCTCGCGCTCGGTCGTCGAGGTCAGCTCGTCTGCCTCACGCTGGGCGGTGGTCTTGATGCTCTCCGCCTCGCGCTCGGCAGATCCCCGCAAGTCGTCGGTCTCACGCTTGGCGTTGGCCCGCAGCTCGGCAGTCTCGTTCTCGGCGCCGGCCCGCAGCTCGGCGGCGTCAACCTTCGCCGAGGCCAGCAGCTGGCTTGCCTCGGTCCTGGCCTCCTGCAGGATCTCGTCGCGCTGCTCCTCGGCCAGCCTCAGCAGCTGCTCAATCCGGGAGCCGAGGCCCGAGTACGTCGGGCGCTCCTGCTCTTGCATCTGCCTGTGAAGGTAAGCGATCTCCTGCTGGGTCGCCTGGTAGGACTGTCGCATGTCGCGCAGCCTGGCGTCCATCTCGCGGAGATGAGCCTCGACCTCCTCCTGGTCAAAGCCACGCATTTTCTGCGAGAAGACGGGATGCGGCTGGTCCTCGTCAAAGAAGGTGCCGAGTTGAGCATTGATATCGGGCTGCATGTCGCCTAATCCTGGGGTTGACGGGGTAGACGTGTTGGTTGCATCACTGAGCCTGCGGGGACTTGTGATGCCCGCACCGGTGCGGTTCGTCTCGCTTGCTTGCCAGGCTCGCCCGCAGCCGCAGGACCACTTGGGCCACAGCCGGCACGCTAGCTCACTTTCCCGGTGCTCGCAGCGTACTCCGCCACCATGTCCTTGGAGGCAAGTTCGCTGCTGCTCGTGGCCTAGCTCACCAATTATTCTGCTTGCCCCGCCTTTCAGCCCCACTGTCCGGACGCACGAGGCCAAGTTGGGCCGATTTGCCGCCTCCTCGACCTTCGTGCGCGTCGCCATTTCGGCCGTTACCCGGCAGGTGGCTGCACCAGCTCCGTCAGCACGCCACCGACGTCTGCGGGGTGCAAAAAGGCGATCGATGCCCCCATCGATCCATGGCGCGGCCTGGCGTCGAGCAACCGGACGCCGGTCGCGCCGATGGCAGCCAGCGCGGCCTCGATGTCGGCGACGCCGTAGCCCACGTGATGAATGCCCTCGCCGCGCCGCTCAAGGAACCGCCCCACAGGCGTGTCAGGGCCGAGCGGCTCGAGTAGCTGCACGTAGGAGGTACCTGCCGGGGCATCGCCAACCACCAGCATGGCCTCCGTCACGCCCTGTTCGGTGTTCGTCTCCCGGCCGACCACGGTAAGCCCGAACGTGGCCTCGTAGAACTCCGTCGCGGCCTTCAGGTTCCGGCAGGCAATCCCGACGTGATCGATGCGAGTCAGCACCCGTTCCTCCGATCGTGCCTGGCTAACACGGCGACGTCGCCACGGCCTTGACCTCTGTATCGTTGCAGCCATGGGCGAAGCGGTAATTGTCGGTGGTGCAAGAACGGCGATCGGGAAGTTGCTCGGCTCGCTCAGCGACTTCAGCGGAGCTGAGCTTGGCGGGATCGCGATCAAGGCGGCGCTGGGCAGGGCGGGCATATCGGGCGACCGTGTCGACTACGTGATCATGGGTCAGGTCCTGCAGGCCGGGGCCGGCCAGATCACGGCAAGGCAGGCCGCTGTCGCCGCAGGAATCCCGATGACGGTCCCCTCGCTGACCATCAACAAGGTGTGCCTGTCTGGCCTCGATGCGATCGCTCTGGCCGCCCAGCTGATCAGGGCCGGCGAGTTCGAGATCGTGGTAGCCGGCGGGATGGAATCGATGACCAACGCGCCGCACGTGCTTCCCGGCGCTCGCAAAGGCTTCAAGTATGGCTCGGCCGAGCTCGCCGACTCGATGGCGCTCGATGGCCTGACCGACGCATTCGACCACGTGTCGATGGGCGAGTCCACCGAGCGTCACAACGCCGGGCTCGGCATCACAAGGGAAGAGCAGGACGAGTTCGCTGCCAGGTCGCATCAGCGCGCTGCGCTGGCGATCAAGAACGGCCTCCTTGCCGAGGAGATCGTGCCTGTGCAGGTGCCGCAGCGGCGCGGCGACCCCCTGACCTTCGACACCGACGAGGGGGTCAGGGCCGACACGAGTGCGGAAACGCTCGCGAAGTTGCGCCCGTCGTTCGCCAAGGACGGCACCATCACTGCCGGCACGGCCTCCCAGATCTCCGATGGGGCATGTGCGGTCGTGGTGATGTCGGCGCAGGCGGCCGCGGCAGCAGGCGCCACGGTGCTTGCTGAAATCGGCGCGCATGGCGTCGTCGCGGGCCCGGACAACTCGCTGCAGTCACAGCCATCGCGCGCAATCCAGCATGCGCTCGGGAAGGCCGGTCTTACTACTGCGGATCTGGACCTGATCGAGATCAACGAGGCCTTCGCGGCCGTCGCGATCCAGTCGATGCGAGATCTGCAGATCGGCGCTGACATCGTCAACGTCAACGGCGGCGCGATCGCGCTCGGCCATCCGATCGGGATGAGCGGCGCGCGGCTCGCGCTGCACGCGAGCTATGAGCTTAAGCGGCGCGGGGGCGGACTGGGCGCTGCTGCGCTGTGCGGCGGCGGCGGTCAGGGCGACGCCTTGCTGCTGCGGGTGCCGCGGCCTGGCCGCGACTGACGCAGTGCCAGATGACTCGCGCGCCGAGGCGCTGGTCGCCGCGGCGCGGGACGGAGACGCCAGGTCCCTGGCCCGGCTTGTCTCCCTGGTCGAGAATGGCTCGCCCGAACTCCGGCCGGTGATGCGCGCGGTCGCTCCGCATGCCGGCCACGCCCGCATCGTGGGCCTCACGGGCTCGCCAGGGGTCGGGAAGTCGACAGTCACCGGGGCTCTCGTGCGGGCCTACCGTGCGCTTGAGCTGCGGGTGGGCGTCATCGCTGTCGATCCGACCTCGCCGTTCACGGGCGGCGCTCTTCTCGGCGACCGGGTGCGGATGCAAGATCACGCGATCGACAGTGGCGTGTTCATCAGGTCGATGGCGAGCCGCGGGCACCTCGGCGGGCTGTCCGTCGCGGCACCGCAGGCGCTCAGGGTGCTCGATGCCGCGGGATTCGACGTGATCTGCGTGGAGACGGTCGGCGTCGGCCAGGCCGAAGTCGAGATCGCCGCGCTGGCCGACACGACGCTGGTCATCGCCGCGCCAGGAATGGGGGACTCGATCCAGGCGGCCAAGGCCGGGATCCTGGAGATCGCCGACATCTTCGTGGTCAACAAGAGCGACCGTCCAGGCGCCCAGGAGGTCATACGCGACCTGCGCAGCATGATGGCGATGGTCCGCTACGCCGAGGGCGCGTGGAAGCCGCCGATCGTCTCTGTGTCGGCGACCGCGGGCGACGGCATCGACGAGCTTGTCGCCCGGCTCGACGCGCACTCTAACTGGCTGAGCGAGACCGGGGAGCGCGACCGCCGCCGGGTGGCCAGGGCCCGCGAGGAGGTTTCGGCGATCGCAGTCGCCGAGATGCGGCGTCACCTGGGCGGTCTGCCCGGCCAGACCAGGCTCGACGAACTCGCCGCCGAGGTCGCCTGCGGCAAACTGGACCCTTACTCCGCGGCCGACGAACTCCTCGCAGGCCAGCCGTAGACCGGGGCACGGCGTGCCAGCATCTGTGCCTCGCCGGTATCCGAACAGGACGCAGATGACGTGCCAGGGCGCTGTACGCGTCCAAGGTCGCTCGTGGACCGTTGAGGCTGCCTGGCCGCTGGCGTCAGGACTTTCCTGAGGCGGAGCGGCGGGTCATGGCGCGATCAAAGACGCTGCTCACTGCCTGACCCGCGCCTGCGCCGATCAGCGCCCCCGCGACGGTGTCGCCCGGATAGTGAACACCGGTATGCACGCGTGAGTAGGCGACGCCGCCGGCGAGGAACTGGATCGCGATCGCGAGCCACGGATTGTCCCTGCTGATCGCGGTCGCGAACGCGAAAGCCGCGGCGGAATGGCCGGACGGGAACGACGTCGAGGAGGGCATCCTGACCTGCCGCGCGTCAGGCACGCCGGCAACTGACCGGTCAGGCCTGCGCCGACCTGACAGCGTCTTGATGCCGAGGTTGACCACCGCGGATGTCGCGCCGATCGCGAGTATCCCGCGGCCGGCCGCGCGCCGGCCGGCCGGACCGGTGAGGGCGAGTACGCCAGCGATTCCGAACCACAGCCGCGACCGGTCCGCCGACCGCGAGAGGCGTCGCATTGCCTCATCGAGCGCCGGAGCCGGGACGCTTGCCACCGCCGCATATACGGCGCGGTCGATCGCGCCTAGCTGGTGCAAGATCTCGGCCGCCCGCTGCCGAAGCGGGCCGCCCCGGCGGGCCAGATTCTCGGCGAGCAGGTCAGCGACTGCGTCGTCCGACCTGCCTGGCGAATCGGCAGTCTGCCCATCGCGGCCCGATTCTGTTCCGGCCATCGGTGCATGCTAACACCGCTAGCAGGGCAGTTCAGAGGTGCGAGCATCGGTGCTGAGCTGGCAGGAGGTGCGTACGTGGCGAGCTCGGCCAGGCAGGCAAGCGCCGCGGCGGCAGGCAGGATGCGGCCGTCGCTTCTCGAGCGGGCCGGTGCGATCGTCTCAATCTTGTGCCTGGCGCTGGCACTGCTCGTGCTGGCGCTGAACGCCGTGCTGCGGATCGGCGCAGTCATCCTTGCGCTGGGCGGGCTGCTTGCCTGCGTCACGGCCTGCTGGTACGTCGTGGCGCGGCGCGGCGCTGTTCGGCTCCTGGCCGGGCTCGCTGCGCTGATCGCGCTGGGCGCGTTCATAGCTGGCCTGGTGCTGACCGTGATCAACGGCTGGATTGTGCTTGCCGTGGCCGCGCTTGGCGTTATCTCAGTGCTGTCAGCCAGATACGCGCTGGGCCGGACGCCGAAAGCGATTCGATCGGCAGGACAGTCGTCCCGAGCCAAGGCGTCCGCCAAGGCTACGGCGAAGGCGGAGGCGGCGGGCCTGGACGCCAAGGCGCCGGTGCTGATCATGAACCTGAAGTCCGGCGGAGGCAAAGCAGAGCAGTTCGGCCTCGCCGACGAGTGCGTGGCGCGCGGCATCCGGCCCGTCATCCTGCAGCGGGGCGACGACCTGGTGGGGCTGGCCGAGAAGGCCGTCGCCGACGGCGCCGGCGCCATCGGGATGGCCGGGGGAGACGGCTCCCAGGCCGCGGTCGCATCGGTGGCTGCCAGGCACCAGGTTCCCTTTGTCTGCGTGCCCGCCGGAACCAGGAACCACTTCGCGCTGGATCTCGGCCTGGACAGATCTGACGTGGTCGGGGCGCTCGACGCGTACGCGGATCAGATCGAGCGGCATGTCGACCTGGCCGAGGTCAACGGGCAGACGTTCGTGAACAACTGCTCACTTGGGCTGTACGCCAAGGTCGTGCAGTCACCGGAGTACCGTGACGCCAAGATCCGCACTGCCGCCGACATGCTGCCTGACCTGATCGGCCCGGACGCCGAACCCCTCGACCTGCGCTTCGCGGTGCCCGCAGGCGAGGAGTTCACGACCGCGCACCTGATCCTGGTCTCCAACAACCCGTATCAGCTCGCTCACCCGGGCGGCCGCGGCACCAGGGAGCGGCTCGACCTCGGGGTGCTCGGGATCGTCGCCGTTCAGGTGGGCGATGCCGCCGACGCAAGGAACTTCATGATGCTCGAGCTGACCGGTCATGTGCAGCGCTTCACCGGCTGGCAGGAGTGGACGTCCGCGGAGTTCATCGTCGAGTCAGCCGGACCGATCGAGGTCGGGATCGACGGCGAGGCCGTGGTGCTCGATCCGCCGCTCCGCTTCGAGACCAGGCCCGGCGCACTCCGGGTCTGGCTGCCGAAGCATGCGCTCAAGGTGTCGCCTGCGGCTCGGGCGCGTCCGGCTGCTGGCCCGTTCGACCGCGGCGGACCTGGTGTCGGTCGCGGCAGGCGGGCAGCCCGCCCGAATAGCTTGACATCGAGATACTTGTCTCACTACGCTGACAAAGTAACTTGATATCGAGATACTTTGCGAGCGGGGAAGCCTGCGCCAGTTCTGCCGAGACCGACCAGGGTGCGGCTGCGCCGGCATAGCGGGGTAGGTCAGGCGGCCAGGCCCCAGGGCCGCTAAGGCAGGATGGCGCTAGGGTCCTCGCCGGGGCCGCACAGGCACGCACCTGAGCGGCCGCGCGGCGGAGATCCGACGCGCGCGTCCGGCAGGCACGAGCGACCGCGCGGCGGTTATCCGACGCGCGCGCTCCGGCAGGCACTGAGCGGCCGCGCGGCGGTTATCCGACGCGCGCGGCTCCGGCAGACGCGGAAGGAACAGGGTCATGACAGCGAACAGCTTCGGTGCTCGCGGCACGCTGACGGTGGGCGGGAGCAGCTTCCAGATCTACCGGCTCGACGCAGTGCCAGGATCGGCCGACCTGCCGTTCAGCCTGAAGATCCTGCTCGAGAACCTGCTGCGCACCGAGGACGGCGCCAACGTCACCGCCGGGCACATCAGGGCGCTGGCGGACTGGGATCCAGTCGCTGAGCCCGATACCGAGATCCAGTTCAGCCCAGCGCGGGTGATCATGCAGGACCTGACCGGCGTGCCCGCGGTCGTGGACCTCGCCAGCATGCGGGAGGCCATGCGCGATCTTGGCGGCGACCCAGCGAAGATCAACCCGCTAGTCCCCGCCGAGCTTGTGATCGACCACTCGGTGATCGCCGACATCTTCGGCCGCCCCGACGCGTTCGAGCGCAACGTCGAGCTTGAGTTCCAGCGCAACTCCGAGCGGTTCGCCTTCCTGCGCTGGGGCCAGCAGGCACTGCATCAGTTCCGCGTTGTCCCCCCGGGCACCGGCATCGTGCACCAGGTGAACATCGAGCACCTGGCCAGGGTCGTGATGACCGCGCAGGACGCCGACGGCGAACTGCTGGCTTACCCCGACACCTGCGTCGGCACCGATTCGCACACCACGATGGAGAACGGCCTTGGCGTGCTCGGCTGGGGCGTCGGCGGCATCGAGGCAGAGGCCGCGATGCTCGGCCAGCCGATCTCGATGCTGATCCCCAAGGTGGTCGGGTTCAAGCTCACGGGCGAGCTGCCGTCCGGCGCGACCGCCACCGACCTCGTCCTCACGATCACCGAGCTGCTACGCCGGCACGGCGTGGTCGGCAAGTTCGTGGAGTTCCACGGCGAAGGCGTGGCTGCCGTACCGGTCGCGAACCGGGCCACCATCGGCAACATGAGCCCGGAGTTCGGTTCCACCTGCGCGATCTTCCCGATCGACGAGGAGACGCTGACCTACCTTCGGCTGACAGGCCGCCCGGACGAGCAGGTCACGCTCGTCGAGGCCTACGCGAAGGAGCAGGGCCTGTGGCACGACCAGGAGTCGGACAGCCGCACCAGGTACTCCCAGCAGCTCGAGCTTGACCTGTCCACGGTCGTGCCTTCGCTGGCCGGGCCGAAACGCCCGCAGGACCGGGTCGCGCTGACCGACGCCAAGCAGTCGTTCCGCGACGCGCTCGGTTCCTACGTGCACGTGCCCAGCCTGGACAACGGGATCGCCGGCACCTTCCCGGCCTCCGATCCGATCGCCGGCGGACTGGACGGGCGGGCCATCATCGCCGGTGCGCTGTCACGCTGGACGACGGCACCGAGACAACCGTCGACCACGGCTCCGTCGTGATCGCGGCCATTACCTCGTGCACGAACACGTCGAACCCGTTCGTCATGGTCGGCGCCGCGCTGCTGGCACGCAATGCGGTCGAGGCGGGCCTCAGCCGCAAGCCGTGGGTCAAGACCACGCTCGCGCCCGGTTCGAAGGTCGTCATGGACTACTACGAGCGGGCAGGCCTCACTCCGTACCTGGAGAAGCTCGGCTTCAACCTGGTGGGCTACGGCTGCACGACGTGCATCGGCAACTCGGGACCGTTGCCCGAGGCGATCAGCGCCGCCGTGGCCGACAGTGACCTCGCCGTGGTGTCGGTGCTGTCGGGCAACAGGAACTTCGAGGGCCGGATCAACCCGGACGTGAAGATGAACTACCTGGCCTCGCCGCCGCTCGTCGTGGCGTACGCGCTCGCAGGGACCATGGACATCGACCTGACGACAGAGCCGATCGGCACCGGGGCCGACCGGAAGCCCGTCTACCTGACCGACATCTGGCCGTCGCCTGCCGAGGTCGAAGAGGTCGTGAGCGGTTCGCGTAGCGCCGGAAATGTTCAGTCGCGACTACGCGGATGTCTTTGCCGGTGACGAACGGTGGCAGGAGCTGGACGTTCCTGCTGGCGAGGTGTTCGCGTGGGACGAGTCTTCGACCTACGTGCGCCGTCCGCCGTACTTCGACGGCATGCCGGCCGAGCCTGCGCCCGCGACCGACATCCACGGCGCCAGGGTGCTCGCGATGCTTGGCGACTCGGTCACCACCGACCACATCTCGCCGGCTGGCGCGATCAAGTCCGACAGCCCGGCCGGGCAGTACCTGACCAGCCACGGGATCGAGCGGCGCGATTTCAACTCCTACGGCTCTCGGCGCGGCAACCACGAGGTGATGATCCGCGGCACGTTCGCCAACATCAGGCTGCGCAACCAGCTCGCGCCAGGCACCGAGGGCGGCGTGACCCTGAAGCTGCCCGAGGGCGAGCAGACCTCGATCTACGAGGCGTCGCGCGCGCTACCTCGACGAGGGCACGCCGCTGATCGTGCTCGGCGGCAAGGAGTACGGGTCTGGCTCTTCGCGCGACTGGGCCGCCAAGGGCACGGCGCTGCTCGGCGTCCGCGCGGTGCTTGTCGAGTCGTTCGAGCGGATCCACCGCTCCAACCTGATCGGGATGGGCGTGCTGCCGCTGCAGTTCAAGCCGGGCGAGAACGCGAGCTCGCTCGGGCTGACCGGCCACGAGGTCTTCGACATCACCGGGATCGAGGCCATCAACTCCGGGCGACGACGCCGCGCGAGGTGACGGTCTCCGCGGACGGCAAGGAGTTCTCCGCGATCGTACGGATCGACACGCCGGGCGAGGCCGACTACTACCGGCACGGCGGGATCATGCAGTACGTGCTGCGGTCCCTGCTGGCCAGCGGCTGACCGCCGGTCGTGACGACGAGCGGCAACAGCGCAGCGCCCGGTCCACGCCCCGCGAGTGATGAGGCCGCTCGCGGGGCGACCGGTGACGTCACCGCTGGTCCCGCGCCTGAGCGGGCCGGCTGCCGCCGGTCTCGCGGCCGGCGGTGGCCTGCTGATCGCCGGCATCCTCGCGATCTCGTTCAACATGCGGGCGTCGATCACCAGCCTGCCGCCGGTCTACCCCGAGATGACAGCGGCGGCCGGCTGGACCACGGCCACCAAGTCCGCGCTCGCCGCGATGCCGGTTCTGAGCTTCGCCGTGTTCTCCGGATTCGCTCCCATGCTCGCCAGGAAGATCGGCGAGGAACGCGTGCTCGGCCTCGTCGCTGTTCCTGCTCGCGGCCGGGCTCGGCCTGCGATCGGCTGCGCCCGGGGTCATGCTTTTCCCTGGCACCATCGTGGCGGGCTGCGCGATCGCGCTGGTGAACGTCCTGCTGCCGAGCATGGTCAAGCGCCGAAGACCCGACCTGGCCGGGCTGATGATCGGGCTGTACCTGTTGACGCTGACGGCCGGCGCCGTGGTCGGCGCGGTGATCGCCGTGCCGGTGTTCACGGCGGCTGGCGGCGCGGCCTCCGGTGGCTCAGGACTGGCCGTCAGGCTGACTCTCGGCATGTGGGCGATACCGGCACTGGCCGCCGTGCTGGTCTGGTTCCCGCAGCTGCGATTCCGCACGCTGCCTGCTCCGGCCGGCGGCCGGCGCGGCGTGCTCGCGATGGGCAGGATCCCGCTGGCCTGGCAGGTGATGGCGTTCATGAGCCTGCAGAGCCTGTCGTACTACGCGACGTTGTCCTGGTTCCCTACCATGTTCAGGGATCACGGGATCAGCGCCGGCACAGCGGGAAACCTGCTGGCCCTGATGAACGTCGGCAACGCGATAACCGGCCTGATCGTGCCGGTGCTCGCGCACCGGGCCAGGGACCAGCGCTGGCTGGCCGGTACGGCGGTGATCCTGATCACGATCGGGCTGGCCGGGTCGGCGTTCGCGCCGAACTCCGCGGTGGTCCTCTTCGTCTGCCTGCTCGGCCTCGGCCAGGGCGGCGCGTTCGGGCTGAGCGTGTTCCTGTTCACCGCGCGGGCTGCAGACAGCCACACGGCCGCCGCGCTGTCCGGCTTCGCGCAGGGACTGGGGTACCTGCTTGCCAGCGCCGGGCCGCTGCTGATCGGCCTGCTGCACTCGGTGACCGGCAGCTGGACGGTCCCTGTCGTCATCCTGCTCGGCGTGAGCGTCGGTCAGTTCGTCGCGGGCTTGCTGGCCAGCCGGGACAAGACAATAAGCGCGGCGGACCTGGACCCTGCGCCTGCCCTTTCCTGATCGGTGTCCTGACTGGTATCCCAGGCACGAGGGTGATCTTCTTAGCCTTGAAAAGATCGGTCACCTGAAAGTTTTAAAGCATGCCCAGCCTTTGAGGCTGGGCATGCTTTCCCAACGTTACTTTCCGGCTGGACTGTACTG
The DNA here is from genome assembly GCA_963809195.1 of uncultured Actinomycetota bacterium. Classification (GTDB taxonomy): domain Bacteria; phylum Actinomycetota; class Actinomycetes; order Streptosporangiales; family Streptosporangiaceae; genus Chersky-822. Next base: position 964,242 of record CAWEIQ010000001.1, read on the forward strand.
TGCCGGAAGTGTGATGTTGGTGTACTTGGACATGTGGAACACCAGCGAACCGCTGGTGGCGCACACTTCCCATCCGAACTGCGCCGACGTGAGCGTGCTCGACGCCGGGATCTTGCCGTGCTTGATCAGCCACCTCATCGTGGACAGAATGTGGACTGTGCCGCTCTGCTCATTGTGGTCGAGCACGAAGGCAAAGGCATCTGAGCCTGACTGCCACACGTTGAAGTTCTGGCCAAAGATTGTGGCCGTCGCCACCTTGTGACCGAACGGAACCTGACGGTGGTTGTCGGTCCAGACCATGACCTCAATGTTCCAGTCATTGAGCCACAGGTCGAACGCCGCTTCACCTATGAAGTTGGCGGACGGATCTGGCATCGTCTCAGTGAACGTACTACGGTCGGCCGCCAGCTTACTGATCGGCGCATTGCCGCCGGCAGGTCGTAGTAAGGCACTTCGACATCGGGGTATGTCTCGACGGCACCACCCAGGTTGGGCTGATCGCTGCACACTCCCCAGTCGTTGACTGAGTTGGCGAACAACGTCTGAGGGCCGTGGCTACCGTTCCATTCGTTGTTGTTGAGGTTGTAGGCACCACCTGAGCCGTTCGCGTACCTGTCCCATGACCCCTGGGCGCTAGAGGTCGCGAACTTTGCGCTAGGGCACGAGGCGGCGTGAGCCTGAGGTGAGTTGAACGTCAGCCCGGCGACGACCAGCAACCCGAGGGCGAGGGCGGCGTAGACGTACCTCTTTGGGCTTAGCAGCAAATGCATGCGCAATCGTCTCCACAGTGCAGTTACCGGAATTCCGGGACTACCAGAACTATCGAACTACCGGGACTACTAGGACTACTAGGACAATCTGTCCCGGACGTAGTGCACGATACATGCTTCACCAGAACAATTCGCTTAATCCATCACAATGCGCATGACGTGCCCAACAAGGCTCACAAGCGCGTCAGCGGCGTCCTGAGCAGCGACCAGAGCCATCCCTCAATGCGCATCCCTCGCACCAGCGGCGCATCAAGCCGAGCGCGTCCCTCAGAGCGCGTCCCTCGGAGCGCGTCCCTCGAGCGCATCCCGCAGAGTGCATCCCTCGCAACGTGCATCCCTCGCTACAGGGGCGCCCCGTTGCTGTTATGGCGACAACGGGGCGCCCCCGTTGCGGCGCCGAGCGTACGGGACCGGGTATGAAAGGGACATTCATCACCGGATTTCGTTATGGATGGTCCTTCCACACCCTTCGCCCGGTCGGGGCAAGATCATCGGGCGCCACGGTGGCGTTACGGGCGTGGCTGTAGATACTGGTGGCGCCAGTGGTGCCAGTGGTGCCATACCAGCGGAGGCAGCGGAGTCAGTGTGACTCGCCGGGGCGAGCGTTAGCCGGTGCGGTAGGCGGCGGCGGCGCGTCCCTGCGGCGCGGCCGCCATGCCCGCGCCCCAGGCCCGGACGGTCCCCGGCACCAGCGCGCACGCCAGTACCCGGTCGGCCCCGTTGTGGCTGACCTTGGCCTTGGTCCAGGTGCCGTTCGCTGAGCGGTTGAGCACCACGGACGGGCCGGTGCCCGCGTTCGCGATCACCCATAGGCCGCCTCGGCCGTCCCGGCACATCCCGGTTGCCGGACGCCGTTCCTGGCATCCGCAGCCTTTTCCAGCCGTGACCGTCGAAATGACCCAGCTTCGGGACGCCCGCCACGGTCCCCGCGACCCAGACGTTCGATCCGCGACAACGCGAGCACGTGCGAGTAGGTGAAGCCGGCAAGCGCCTGGGGCCTGGCTCCGCCGCCAGGCCGACCCGCCGAAGTGGAACAGGGCGTTGAACGGGTGTCCGGCGTTGCCGATGCCCCAGATGTCCGATCGGCCCGCCGCGCTGGCCTGGAAGATCCCGCCCGCTGCCCCTGTCACCGCGCTTCCAGGCGGTACCGGTGAAGTGCCAGGTCCCCGCTCCCTGGATGGAGCCGTCCCGCTGGTCCCGAACAGCCAGACGTCGGTAGCACTGATGCGCCGTGATGCCGGTGAAGCGGGTGCCATGCCTTCCAGCCGCCCCGCGGCTCGGTCTGCCAGGCCGAGCCGTTCCAGTTCAGCACCGAGCCGCCGAGGAAGGTCACAGCCCAGATGTCGTTCCGTGCAGGGCGCGCTGGCTGCCGTGATCCAGCTATGCGCGCCCGACGGCAGGGCCGTGGATTCGGGAACTCCGTTCGTGATCCGCTCCGCCTTCGGCTTGCCGTGGTCCGCCGACGTTCGTGCCGCCAAGGAACCACGCCTGACCAGGCCAGGCGAGCACGACGTCGTACTGGCTGTGGTTGGTCGCCGGGGGCAGATAGTGGATGGCCAGCTTCAGCGACCCAGGGCGGCAGGTTCGTCACCGAAGGGCGGCTCGGGCGGCCGTGACCGCCGGGACCGCGACCATGACCGCGAGCAGCCAGCCAGCCATCCGATACGAGCTGACAGCACCGCGAAGGCTGTTCACATTCGCCTCCGGAAGGGTTGCAAGCCTGGTTTGGAAGCACCGGGGTAGCAGGCCGGTCTGGGAACATTAGCGAGCGGGGGAGCGGCGGCGCGCGCACAACGCCATGCTGACGCAACCGTCATAGCGCAGGCAGACTCCGCAGCGTGCTCGAAATAGACTCGTTGAGTTCGCTCCTGGCTAAGTTGCCAGGGAGCGGGAAGCCCGGACTCCGGAGGAGTTTCCCATCCGGCGGTCGTGCAAATGTTCCGGACGCGCCGTGCAGGCGGCGCCCGCAACGTGAGGAGCGCACCAGATGACACTGCTTGAGTCGATCTGGAGTCCGCGAGACGTCAAGGCCCTGAGCCCTGATGAGCTACCGGTGCTGGCCAGCGAGATCAGGGCATTCCTGATCGAGGCGGTGTCGCGCAACGGTGGTCACCTCGGCCCGAACCTCGGCGTCGTCGAGCTGACGATCGCGCTGCACCGGGTGTTCGACTCGCCGGCCGATCCGATCGTCTGGGATACCGGCCACCAGTCCTACGTGCACAAGCTTCTGACCGGCCGGATGGCGGGCTTCGCCAGGCTGCGCCAGCAGGGCGGGGTGTCGGGTTACCCGAACAGGGGCGAGTCCGAGCACGACTGGGTCGAGAACTCGCACGCCTCGACGAGCCTGTCTTACGCTGACGGGCTGGCCAAGGCGCTGTACCTTCGTGGCGAGCGGCAGCGCAGGGTCGTCGCCATCATCGGCGACGGGGCACTGACGGGCGGCATGGCGTGGGAGGCGCTGAACAATATCGCCGGCGCCAAGGACCGCCCTGTTGTGATCGTGGTCAACGACAACGGCAGGTCCTACCAGCGGACGATCGGCGGGCTCGCCGACCACCTCGCGTCGGTGCGCGTGTCGCAGCGCTACGAGCAGGTGCTTGACCTCGTCAAGACCACGCTGTCCCACACCCCGGTGGTCGGGCCGCCGCTGTTCGACACGTTGCACGGGATCAAGAAGGGCCTGAAGGATGTCCTGCAGCCTCAGGTGCTCTTCGAGGACCTCGGGCTGAAGTACCTCGGCCCCATCGACGGTCACGACGAGCAGGCGATGGAGCACGCGCTCGGCCGGGCCAGGGAGTTCGGCGGCCCCGTGCTCGTGCACGTGATCACTCAGAAGGGCCGCGGCTACGCGCTGGCCGAGGAGAACGATGAGGACTGCCTGCATCAGGTTCAGCCAGGTGCGGCGGTCCACCTCAACGGCGCCCAGGCCCCGGCTCAAGCGGCTTCGGCCAAGCCGGCACCTGCCAGCGCCCGCCAGTCGGCACCTGCCAAGCCGGCCAAGCGCGGCTGGACGCACATTTTCGCCGACGAACTCGTCGACGTCGGTGCCCGCAGGCCTGACGTGGTGGCGATCACCGCCGCGATGCTGCATCCGACGGGCCTGGCCAAGTTCGCGCAGGCCTACCCGGACCGGGCCTTCGACGTAGGCATCGCCGAGCAGCATGCCGTGACCAGCGCTGCGGGCCTGGCGATGGGCGGCATGCACCCGGTCGTCGCGATCTACGCCACGTTCCTGAACCGGGCCTTCGACCAGGTGCTCATGGACGTGGCGATGCACAAGCTGCCGGTCACGTTCGTGCTCGACCGGGCCGGCGTCACCGGGCCTGACGGCGCAAGCCACCACGGCATGTGGGACGGATCCCTCCTGCAGATCGTGCCTGGCATCAAGGTCGCGGTGCCGCGCGACGGCACCAGGCTGACCGAGCTGCTCCGTGAGGCCGTGGCCGTCAATGACGGCCCGACCGCGCTGAGGTTCCCGCGCGGCAGCGCTCCAGACGACCTGCCGGCGATCGGCAAGCTCGGCGGGATGGACCTGCTGGCCGCGCCAGCCGAAGGCACAGGTCAGGACGTGCTGCTGGTCGCGGCCGGCCCGATGACCGCGATCGCGATGGACGTTGCCGAGCGGCTGACCGGCCAGGGCATCGGGGTGACCGTCGTCGACCCGCGCTGGGTCAAGCCGGTTGACGAGGCGATCGCGGAGGCGGCGGCGCAGCACAGGCTGGTCGCGACGGTCGAGGATAACGGCACCTCGGGCGGCTTCGGCGATGCGGTGGCCAGGCTGCTGCGGGAGGCGGACATCGCGACCCCGCTTCGTACGTTCGGTCTGCCGCAGCGCTTCCTCGAGCACGGCGAGCGCGCGGAGGTGCTCGCCGCTGGCCGGGCTGACGTCACAGCAGCTCAGCCGGGCCATCACCGAGGCGGTCGCGAAGCTCACGGCCGACCTGGTGCCCGATCCCCAGGACTAGCCGTCGGGTCGGGAGCCCGTCAGTCCGGCGTTCCGCGTGATTGGGCTGAGTGCTCTGACTGCTGCGCAACCAGGGTCAGGCGCTGCGCTGTCGCGGCGACGAAGTCGATCAGCTCCTGCGGTTCGAGGATGGTGAAGTCGACGCCGAGCGCCGCCAGGTGGAAGGTCAGCGCGCCCAGTGAGTCCGAGCCGGTCGTCAGCAGGCACTCATCAGGCCCGGCGTCGGTCACGACGCCCGACGTGCGCGAGAATTCCTCGGCGACGACCTCGCGCGGGCGCGCGCACGAGCACCCGTGCCTGATAGCGGTACGGCGCGGACGTGACGGCCCTGGCCACGAACTCGGCGGGGTCGGGCGGCTCCCGCGGCACGAACCTGCCGCCTGCCTCAGCCGATCCCGTGATCCTGTCGACCCTGAACGTTCGCCAGTCGCCTCGCTCGACATCGAAGGCCATGAGGTACCAGCGGTAGCCGGTGCTCACCAGGCGGTGCGGCTCCACTACTCGCGCGGAGTCAGAACCTGACCGGTTTCGATAACTCAACCGCAGTCGCTGATGACGCCGGCAGGCGGCGGCCAGCGCGGCGAGCTGTTCGGGATCGACGACAGGACCTGGTCCGGTCAGCGCAACGGTCGCCTGCTGGAGGGCCGCAGTCCGCTCACGCAGCCTGGCAGGGAGGACCTGGTCGAGCTTGGCCAGCGCGCTGACGGAAGCCTCGGACAGTCCAGCCACCGTGTGGCTCGCCGCGCTGCGCAGGCTCACCACGACCGCGATGGCCTCGTCGTCGTCCAGCAGAAGCGGCGGCAGCGCGCGGCCTGGCCCGAGCCGATATCCGCCCGCGACGCCGGGCACCGAGTGCACCGGGTAGTCAAGGTCGCGCAGCCGCTGCACGTCGCGGCGCAGCGTCCGCACCGTGACGCCCAGCCGCTCGGCCAGTTCGGCCCCCGACCACTCCGGGCGAACCTGCAGCAGCCCGAGCAGCCGCAGCAGCCGGGCCGAGGTGTCCAGCATGCTCATCAGTATCTCTGCTATTGAGGACGAAAGCTGTCCGCGATAGCGGCTAACGTCGCGGCCATGGACATCGACTGGAGCAGTGAACTGGCCGATCAGCTCGACTGGCATTGGCAGAACCACCTGCGGCCGCGACTTGATGGCCTGACCGACGAGGAGTACTTCTGGGAGCCTGTGCCCGGTTGCTGGAGCCTGCGCAAGCGCGGCACCGAGACTGAGACGACCACGGTCGGCTCCGGGGATTACCTCTATGAGTTCGTCTATCCGGAGCCTCCGAACCCCCCGGTGACCACCATCGCCTGGCGGCTCGCGCATGTGATCGTAGGCGTCTTCGCGGCGCGTAATGCCTCGCACTTCGGCGGGCCGCCCGCTAGCTGGCGCAATTTCAACTACGCGGCCACAGCCACTGAGGCGCTTGCGCAGCTGGATGACGTCGTACGCGACGTGGATCAAGGCCGTACGCGGCCTCGGCCCCGAGGGCCTGATCCGCCCGTGCGGGCCCGCCGAGGGTCCATATGCCGACAGCTCGCTGGCCCAGCTCGTACTGCACATCAATCGTGAGGCGCTGCATCACGGAGCCGAGATCGCCCTCCTCAGGGATCTGTACCGAGCGAAAGGACGCGACAGCAATGCCCTTTGACTTCCAGATCGTCGTGGACGCCAGTCAGCCGCACGTGCTCGCCGACTGGTGGGCGGAGACACTCGGCTGGGTCGTCGAGCCATCCGATGAGAACTTCATTCGGAGGATGATCGCCGAGGGCTACGCGTCCGAGGACGACACGATGATGCATAACGGTGCGCTGGTCTGGAAGGAAGGAGCGGCGATCCGGCACCCGGACGTGCCGTCCGGCCTCGCCAGGCCGCGGATCTTGTTCCAGCTGGTCCCTGAGCCGAAGACCGTGAAGAACCGCGTGCACCTCGACGTCAGGGTCGGCGAGCCGAACGTGGAGGCGGAGGTGGCAAAGCTGACCGATCGCGGAGCCACATACCTGTACAAAGGCTCTCAAGGGCCGCACTGGTGGGTAACGATGGCTGACCCCGACGGAAACGAGTTCTGCGTCGCCTGAACGTATCCTGGCACTGGCGGGCAGGCGGGACCGGGCAGTCCACGCGTCTAGGTCCCGCCAGCCAGCCAGGAAGGTGCAGAATCGCGTTCATGAAAACCCTCAACGTCGCCGTTGTCGGTTCGGGCCCGGCGGGCCTGTACACGGCCGAGGCCCTGATCAAGCAGGGTGCCGCCCTCGACCCGCCGTGCTCGGTGCAGGTAGACGTGCTGGACCGGCTGCCAACGCCATACGGCCTCGTCCGTTACGGCGTTGCGCCAGACCACAAGTCGATCAAGTCGATCGCGGATTACCTGCGCGGCGTGCTTGAGCACGACGGCGTCAGGTTCGTCGGCGCCGTGCACCTCGGCGAGGACGTGACCAGGGACGACCTGCTGTCCTGCTATGACGCCGTCGTCTACGCCACCGGCGCGATGCGGGACCGGCGGCTGGGCATCCCGGGCGAGGATCTGCCGGGGAGCTATGCGGCGACGGACTTCGTCAACTGGTACTGCGGTCACCCCGACGTCGATCCTGAGCGATTCGTGGTGGACGCCGAGTCCGTGGCCGTCATCGGGGTAGGCAACGTCGCGGTCGATGTAGCGCGGATCCTGGTCCGCGACCCTGAAGAGCTCCGCGAGACCGACGTATCCCAGCCCGTCCTCGACGCGCTGATGGCGAGCAAGGTCCGCGAGGTGCACATGATCGGCCGGCGCGGGCCTGCCCAGGCGAAGTTCACGACCAAGGAACTCCGCGAACTCGGCGAGCTCGCCGGGGTGGATGTCGTCGTCGGCGACGGCGAGGCCGACCTTGAGGCGTTCGACGCCAGCGGAGAGAGCTCGAGGCTCGCGACGACGGACCGGCACGTGCGCGGCAACTACACCGTGATCAGCGCCTGGGCGGCGCGCGTTCCTTCAGGGACTCCCCGCCGCCTGAACGTGCGCTTCTGGCTCAGCCCGGTCGAGATCCACGGGACCGACCGTGTCGAAGAGCTGACTCTCGAGCGGACCAGGCTGGACAATGACGGACGGCTGACCGGGACGGGCCAGTTCGAGCGGCTGCCCGTCCAGATGGTGCTGCGAAGCGTCGGATATCAGAGCGTGCCGTTGCCAGGCGTGCCGTTCGACGAGCGCTCGCATACCGTCCCGAACGCCGACGGCCGCGTGCTCGGTCGAGACGGTCAGCCGTTGCCCGGCGAATATGTCGCGGGATGGCTGAAGCGCGGGCCGACCGGGCGTGATCGGTACGAACAAGTCCGACGCGGCCCAGACCGTGCGCAGCCTGCTCGCCGATCTCGCGGGCGGTCCAGGTCCTGACGATGTGCAGCTGCCGAGGCCGGGTCTGCTCAGGCTGCCGCAGGGTGCGCCGGCCGCGGCGGGTGGCGCTGGTGGGGAGGCGGAGGCCGCTGGCATACTCGGGACGGCGGAGGCGGGCCCCGGTCCAGTCGGTTCGGCGCGGTTCGCGGCACTGCTCGCGGAGCGTGGCATCACGCCGATCGGCTACGAGGACTGGCTCAAGATCGAGACCGCCGAGAAGGACCTCGCGGCCGCGCTGGGCCGCGGCGCGCGAGTCAAGCTCGCGAGCCGCGCCGAGATCCACGGGGCCTGCGGCCTTCGCAAGCCCTGATCGCGCCACTAACCCCGAGTTTGGTGCGGCATAATACGTATATGCGCCTAATTCGGGCACGGAATGCAACCCAAACCGAGGGTAAGACCCCCGGCGGGGAGTGCCGGGTCTATGGGGCGCGGCACGCCGGGGGTCGTCAGGACGTGCGGGGACACGCCGTCGTCAGGACGTGGCGGCGGACACGCCGGGGGTCGTCAGGACGTGGCGGGGGACACGCGGGGGGTCGTCAGGTGGTGGCGGTGATCAGGCTCTTGAGGAGGGCGCGAGTGCGCACGCGCTCGTCGCCTTTAGCGAACTCACCGGCCGCGAAGTCGGTCACGCCGCAGTCCGCGAGCGCCATGATCTGGCTGGCGACCTGATCCTCGTTGCCGACGATCGCCACGTCGGCAGGGCCTTCTGCGCCCTCGCGGTCGAGCATTGCCCGGTAGGACGGCAGCTGACCGTAGATCTCGAACACCTTGGCCGCTCTGGCGCGGGCGCCGTCGGGGTCGTCGGTGACGCATACCGGCAGCACGCAGACGACGCGCGGTGCCGGCTTGCCGGCCTCCTGCGGCGGCTGCATTGATGGTCGGCACGATGTAGTCGCGTGTAGTGGCTGGACCGGTCATCCACAGGATCGTGCCGGCCGTGCGCTGTCCGGCCAGCCGCAGCATCTGCGGCCCCATAGCCGCCATCAAGACCGGCACCTCCCCGGCTCGCGGAGTAGACAGGCCGATGCTGGCTCGCATGGTCTTGCCCTCGGAGGACACCGGCTGGCCATCGAGCAGGGGCAGCAGGATTGACAGGTACTCGCGCATGTGCACGGCTGGCGCGTCGAAGCTGTACCCGTACATGTCCTCTATCACGATCTTGTGCGACAGCCCGATGCCGAGGGCAAGCTGCGAGTCGAGCGCGAGCGCGGTGGTGAGCGCCTGCTGGGCGAGCACGGCCGGATGCCGCGGATAGGTCGGAACGACCGCCGTGCCCATCTCAATGCCGTGGATGCCGCTGCCCGCGACGGCGAGAGCGGTCAGCGCGTCGAGTCCGAAGATGTTGGCCATCCAGGCCGATGAGAAGCCGTCGTCGACTGCCATCAGCAGCTGATCACGGAGCACGCCGAGCGCTTGCGGGGTCTGCGGCTCGGCCAGGGATGTTCCGATGCGCATCTGATGCTCCGTTCCACGATGGCCACATGCCTGGGGTATTGGATCAGTATCGGCTAGGGGAGTATAGAAACATGGATTCGGGGCAAGCCATGTCGTCAGGTGACGAGAGGGCTCGGCAGCAGGCGCCAATCGCGATCGGCAGTGCGGACGCGAAGCGCAAAGCCGGCAGGAAGCCAGCATCGGGCGACAGGCGGGAGTCCGTGGGTTCTGCGCGGGAGCCCGCGGTTTCAGGTCGGGAGTACGTAGGTTCTGAGCGGGAGGCCGCTAGTTCGACGTTCGATGCCGGGCTGATCGATGCCGCCGGGCGTGAAGGCATCGAACGGACCGCCGCTGTTCTCGCGGGCGCTGGCAAAGATGTCGCCACGGCCCAGGAACGAAGAAAGATGCTCGGGGAGCTGCCTGAACTGCCAGCTGACCGGTACCTGGACCGGGAGGAGAGCTGGCTGCGATTCGCCCAGCGGGTGCTTGAGCTCGCCGAGGACCCGAACGTGCCGCTGCTTGAGCGGGTCAGGTTCGAGTCGATCTTCGCGAGCGCCCTCGACGAGTTCTTCATGGTCCGGGTGGCTGGGCGGATCCGGCGGATGGCGACGGGCCTGCCGGTGGAGAGCGTGAGCGGCAAGGCGCCCGACCAGATCCTGGAGAACACCCTTGGGCATGGCGCGTGAGCTGGCAGACAGGCACGCGCACTGCTTCGCTGACCGGTTGCTGCCGGCGTTGGCCGATGCCGGCATCGAGATACTGCGCTGGAAGGAGCTGACGGCCGAGGAGCAGGCCAAGCTCCAGCGAGCTGTTCAGAGAGCGGATCTACCCGGTGCTCACGCCCCTGGCCGTGGACCCGGCGCATCCGTTCCCGTTCATTTCCGGCCTGTCGCTCAGTCTCGCGGTCATGGTCGCCGACCCGCAGTCCGGTCTGACGCTGTTCGCGAGAGTCAAGGTGCCGCCGCTGCTGCCGCGATTCCTCACGGTCTCGCCGTACAGGTTCGTGCCGCTCGAGGACGTGATCGCGGCGCACCTGACCGAGCTCTTCGCCGGGCTTGAGGTGATCGAGCACCACGCGTTCCGCGTGACGAGGATCCGCGACCTGGAAATCGACGAGGACGTCACGGAGAACCTGCTCCAGTCGCTCGAGCGGGAGCTGATGCGCCGCCGGTTCGAGCCGGCCGTGCGGCTTGAGGTTGAGGAATCGATCTCCGCCGACGTGCTCGAGAAGCTCGTGACCGAGCTCGACATCGACTACCGGGCCGTCTACAAGCTGCCGGGCCCGCTCGACCTGTCCGGCCTGTCAGCGATCGCCGATCTCGACCTGCGCAGGCTCAAGTACCCCGCGTTCGTGCCGGCGGAGGGCGCCCTGCCGGGCGACCGGAGCGTGTTCTCGACGCTGTCAGACCGCGACGTGCTCGTGCACCTGCCGTACGACTCGTTCACGGCGAGCGTGCAGCGGCTTGTGGTTTCGGCGGCAGCCGATCCGCGCGTCCTGGCGATCAAGCACACGCTGTACAGGACCAGCGGCGATTCGGAGATCGTCGACGCACTCGTCGACGCGGCGGAGGCCGGCAAGCAGGTCGTGGTGGTCGTCGAGATCAAGGCCAGGGGCGACGAGGAGGCCAACATCGCCTGGGCGCGCAAGCTTGAGCAGGCGGGCTGTCACGTCGTGTACGGGTTCGTCGGGTTGAAGACGCACTGCAAGATGGTGCTCGTCGTCCGCGAGGAGGCCGACGGCTCGCTGCGCAGGTTCTGCCATATCGGCACTGGCAACTACCATCCGAAGACCGCCAGGCTGTATGAGGACTACGGCCTGCTCACCGCCGACCCGCAGGTCGGCGAGGACATCACCGACCTGTTCAACCACCTCACCGGCTACAGCCTTCGCACGGACTATCAGCGGTTGCTGGTCGCGCCGAATGGACTTCGCTCTGGCCTGATCAAGCGGATCGACGAGCAGGTGCGGCTGGTGCGTGACGGCAAGCCGGCCAGGATCCAGATGAAGTGCAACGCGATCATCGACGAGGCGATCATCGACGCGCTTTACCAGGCCTCGATCGCTGGCGTCCCGATCGACCTGTGGGTGCGCGGGATCTGCTCGCTGCGTCCCGGTGTGCCCGGCCTGTCGGAGAACATCAGGGTGCGCAGCATCGTGGGCCGGTTCCTCGAGCATTCCAGGATCTACGCGTTCGGCGCGGCCGGCGCGAACGGCTCCGACGAGGTCTGGATCGGCAGCGCTGACCTGATGCACAGGAACCTCGATCGCCGGGTCGAGCTGCTGATCCGGGTCACCGATCCCGGGCACAAGGCCGAGCTGAGGAACCTGATCGACCTGGCCATGGACCCTGGCACCGCGTCGTGGTGGCTGGGCCCCGAGGGCGCCTGGACCAGGCACCACCTGGACGAGTCCGGCGAGCGGCTGATCGACCTGCAGGAGTATCTGATCAGGTTCAGGCAGGGCCGGACCGTCGACGCCGACGTCGCAGCAGGCAAGGGCAGGCTCGAACTCGCGTCGCGCGGAGCGGAATGGCTGAGGGCGACGAGCATCGCGTGATCCATGCGGCCGGCGCCGTCGATCTGGCGGCCCGGAGCCGCGGGACTCGACGTCGCGCTCGTCGCACCGGCCGCGCTATGACGACTGGTCGCACCCGAAGGGCAAGCGCCAGCACGGCGAGCACCTGCTGCTGACCGCGATCCGGGAGGTCAGGGAGGAGACCGGGCTTCGGCGTCGTGCTCGGCCGGCCGCTCTCCGCCTCCGTGTACGAGATCTCGGCAGGAACCAAGCACGTCAGCTTCTGGGCTGCCAGCGTCGAGGAGTCGGCGGGGCTCGTGCCGAACGACGAGGTCGACGAGGTGGCGTGGCTGCCGGTGCCGGCCGCTCGGGAGCGGCTGAGCTACGAGCGCGACGTCGCGCTCCTCGACGAGCTCGTCGCACGACCGGTCCAGACGGTTCCGATGATCATGCTGCGGCACGCCGAAGCCGGTCACAAGCGCGAGTCAGCCACCCCGCAGGCGGCTGCCGATGGATCTGGCCAGGCCGCTCGACGCTCGCGGGGTCGCCGAGGCTCGGACCTTGGCCAGGGTGCTGGCCAGTTACGGGAGATGCCAGGTGATCAGCTCGGCAGCTGAACGCTGCCTTGCGACGGTCCGGCCGTACGCGCACGCCGTCGGCGCGCAGGTTCACGTGGAGCCGGCGTTCACGGTGGTGCCGGGCCCGATGTCGCCTGCCAGGTTGCTGGCGGCTGCGGCCGGCCGGGAGGCGCAGGGCGCGCCGGACGGCCCCGGTTCCGGCGACCAGCCGGATGCCGTGCCCGCGGTCGACGAAGGCGCCGGCCTGGCCGCCAAGCTGGCCGTGTCCGGCGTGCCGACGCTCATCTGCGCGCACCGCGAGAACCTGCCGGTGATCATCGACGCGGCCTTCACGGCGCTCGGCGCCAGCCCGCCAGGTGGCGAGCCGCTCGGCAAGAGCGAGTTCTGGGTTCTGCACTCGGCAGACGCGCAGACTCGTCGCCGCGGAGCGCCACGGCTTGTCCGCCTAACAGGGGCGTCGCTGTCCGCAGCTGTTCGCCACTGCACCCCCGATTGTCGGAGGCACGCGATAGAAGTCTGGTATCCAAGCTTCCGCCGGAAAGGGGACCGGATTGATGATTGCCGATGACATGTCGCGCGAAGTCGAGACCGAGATGGTCGACCTCGCCAGGCGGTTAACCGAGCCGCGGGCAGCCGAATGCCTGCGCTGCTTCCTGCTGAGGATGATCACCGAGTTCGGGTGCGACGGCACTTACCGCTGGACCATCCGCTGGCGCGACGTCTGCGCCGCGCAGCCCGGCAAGCTGCTTGCCAGCTGTTCAGGCGCGGCGGCTGCTGCGATTGCGAGGTCCTGATGAACGTCTACCCCGACTATCCCAGCGTCCCGACAGCCTTGCCGTGCGCCGGCGTCCCCAAGCCTGGATCGCACCGGCCTTGCGACCTCCGCCAGCTGCGCAGGACCGCATGACGCTGTTCAGGCCTCGCCCTTCTCGATGAGCCTCTGCAGCGCCATCGCGATCGGCAAGGCCGTGACCTCGATCTGCCACGGCCTGGCGCCATAACGGCTGAGCTCGGCCGCGACGGCTTCGGTGCTGATCGGGTCGGGTGGCTGCCAGGACAACCTGCGCACGGCGTCGGGAGCGACCAGGTTCTCGGCAGGCAGGTGATTGGAGTCGGCGAGCGCCGCCACCGCGGTGCGGGCCGCGGCGAGCCGCCGCGCCGCGACCGGGTCGCGCTCCGCCCACCGGTGCGCGGGCGGCGGCCCGTCGCCTGGCGGGGCCGATGCGTCGGGCAGGGCGGTGTCGGCCAGGGACTTGGCCCGCCTGACGGCGCGCAGCCAGTCAGGGCCGTACCGGCGCGCGCCCCGACCTGTGAAGCCGGGCAGCGTAGCGAGCTCGGCGAGGCTGCTCGGCGCCGACCTGGCGGCCTCGACGATGGCCGCGTCCGGAAGGATCCTGGTCGGCGAGATGTCACGGCGCCTGGGCGATCTGATCGCGTTCCAGCCACAGCTCGCGCACGATCGCCAGGCTCCGCCTGCTGCGTACCCGGTGGATTCCCGAGGTGCGGCGCCACGGGTCAGGGCGCGGCGGCGCGGGCCGCGCCGCGAGCACCGCGGCGAACTCCTGTTCCGCCCAGCCGGTCTTGCCGTGCTCGTCGAGTTGTTCCGCGAGCGCATCCCGCAGCTCGACCAGGACCTCCACGTCTAGCGCCGCGTACTTCAGCCACTCCTGGCGGCAACGGCCTCGTAGACCAGTCCGCGGCGGAGTGCGTCTTCTCCAGGGTCAGCCCGAGCACCTCTTCCACGAGCGTGCCGAGGCCGACCCGCGGATAGCCGAGCAGCCGGCCGGCCAGCTCGGTGTCGAAGAGGCGGCGCGGCCGGAAACCGAGATCGGCCAGGCAGGGCAGATCCTGATTGGCCGCGTGCAGCACGGCCTCGGTACCGGCGAGCGCGTCGTCGAGCTCGGACAGGTCGGGGCACGCGATCGGGTCGATCAGCACCGTGCCCGCGCCGTTCCTTCTGAGCTGCACGAGGAAAGCCCGGTGCCCGTACCGGAACCCGGATGCCCGCTCGGCGTCGACGGCAACGAGGCCCGGTACCTTCGCTCAGCCTGGCGGTCGCGTCGGCCAGGTCCGCGGCAGTCACGATCAGCGGCGGAAGCCCCTCGCGAGGCTCCAGCAAAGGGACACTCACGAGCGGCGCCTCGCGCGCGGCTGCCGCGATTGCGGCGGCCTGAGCTGAGCGACGCCGGGCGGGAGCGGAGGCAGGCCGGCGGCCTGGCAGAGCGTGTCCGCCCACGCAGCGAGGTGCCGGTCCAGATCGAAGCGCTTGCCCTGCGTCATGACCGGCGACCATGATGCCCGCATCTCGAACTCTGTCGCCGTCGGCTTCATCCTGCTTGGCGCCGAATCCCTCCGTGACCACTCTTGTCACGGTACCGCTTGGTGCCGCATAATCTGCAGCTCGTGATTCGAGCGCCTCGGTGAGCCAGCTCCAGCCGACCTGGCCCACCAGGGGGTCTGCGGCGATCTCCGGCTCTAGCGCGGCCCGAACGTAGGCGATCACCCGAAAGGGCCCGGCCCAGCCCTCCTGGCCGACCGGGTCATACAGCAGCACGAAGCGGCCCCACCCGATCTCGGTGCCCTCGGCATGGACCGTCGCGCCAACAGCGGCTGCGTGCGTTGCCAGCCGCCTGGGCGGTGGCTCGCCGTCAAAGCTGACCTCGGGCCGAAGCTCGCGCTGATCGGCAACCGCCGCTTCCAGTTCGGCTACCGCAGCGCGGAACGCCGGGTCGTCGCCTGACTGCTGATCCGCCGGCATCGCTGCCGGCCTCAGCGCGCGAGACAGCGGCACGACATGCTCACGCCACGCGGTCGAGCCGTCCGTCCGGCATGCTGCCAGACGCGCCAGCCATGTTCCTGGCCAGCGGGATCACCCCGGCCAGCAGCGCGGTACCACAGCCTGTGCAGAACCATTCAGGGCACCAGCCGTCGGCGCTGTCGGGGCAGCACCCGGCGCGGGGATGGCGCCGCTCGAACTCGCGCTCCGAGCCGCAGCCGGGGCAGTCGCGGAGGTCGTCGGTCATCTGCCGCTCCTTTCGCGCTTGGCATCCCTGCCGCCGATTGAGACTCTGTTGATGCTGGCATGTATCCGGCCACAAGCCGTGGATCTCCGGCGGCGTGTCACCTGGGCGTTTCGGCTGCCCGAAGCGACGTCGTGCCGGCGGGCTCCGGCGGCGTCCCGCGCGACGCAGCGTGCCGTCCGCTGTGAGACGATCCCAGGCGTGAACACGCAGACCGCCGACTCAGCATTTATCAGGGCTTGCCGCCGCCAGCCGGTCTCCGGCGTCCCGGTGTGGTACATGCGCCAGGCCGGCCGGGCCCTGCCGGAGTACCTGGCGACGAGGGCCGGGACGGCGATGCTCGAGGCGTGCACGAAACCTGAGCTGATCACCGAGATCACGTTGCAGCCTGTCCGCAGGTACGGCGTCGACGCGGCGATCTTGTTCAGCGACATCGTCCTGCCGCTGAAGGCAGCCGGGCTGGATATCGACATCCGCCCGGGCGTGGGCCCGGTGCTGGACAAGCCGTTCCGAGATGACGGCGACGTGGCCAGGCTCCGTGAGCTTGAAGCCGACGAGGTCGCCTACATCGGCCAGGCTGTCCGGATGCTGACGGCAGAACTTGGCGGCGTCCCGCTGATCGGCTTCGCTGGCGGACCGTTCACTCTGGCCTGTTATCTCATCGACGGCGGCCCGTCTAAGACGTTCGACCGTACGAGGGCGCTGATGTACGGCAACCCCGCGCTGTGGCGGTCCATGCTCGCCAGGCTGGCCGCGATCACGACCACGTTCCTGCAGGTCCAGATCGCTTCGGGAGCCTCTGCTGTGCAGCTGTTCGACTCATGGGCCGGGATCCTCAGCCCAGAGGACTACCGCCGCAACGTCCTTCCTTACAGCAGGCAGATCTTCACCGCGGTGGCGGCGACCGGCGTTCCCAGCATCCACTTCGGCGTCGGCACCGGCGAACTGCTCGGGCTGCTCGGCGAGGCCGGTGCGGACGTCGTGGGGGTGGACTGGCGGGTGCCGCTGGACGAAGCCGTGCACCGGGTCGCCCCGGGGAAGGCGCTCCAGGGCAACCTGGATCCGGCGGTCCTGCTGGCACCGTGGCCTGTCGTCGAGGAGCGGGCGAGGGACGTGCTGGAGAAGGGCCGCACGGCCGAGAGCCACATCTTCAATCTCGGCCATGGCGTGCTGCCCGACACCGACCCTGACGTGCTCGCCCGGCTCACCGACATGGTGCACGCGGTGCCAGCGGGATCCTCCGCCTCGCCTGGCTAGCAGGCTACGAGGCGGCCGGCGCCGGCGGCTCGGACGCGGGCGGCGCCTTCCTGCGGGCGAGCCTGCGACGGCCTCCGAGCGCGATGCCGCCGATCAGCAGCGCGGGGATGAGGAACGGCAGCGCCGAGCCGAGCGCGGTCAGCAGCCAGCCGACGACGGTGACGAGGGCGTGCCACCCGCCTCGCAAGCCGGCGAGGAATCCCGGCGATGTCTTCTTGGGCTTTGCAACAAGGCTGCGCGTGGTGACCGACCAGGATAGCCGTCACGGTCGCGTAGCTGGTCTCGTGGGCCAGTGCCCGCTGCTGGGCGAGCAGCGCCTCGAGGTCGGACTCCTGGCTGTTGATCTCTTCCTGCACGGAGAGCAGCTGGCCCACCGATCCCGCCTTGGACAGCAGCGCCCGGAGCTGCTTGATCGCCGCCTGCGCTGACGCCACCCGGCTGCCCACGTCGGCCACCTGCTGGGTGACGTCCACCGCGTGCGAGCTGAAGGAGATCTTGGTGCCGAGTCCCTTCAGCTTGGCCAGCACCGGCCGGTACTGCGCGGCCGGAATCTTCAGCGTCAGATCGACCTGCGCGCAACTGGTGCTTGCCCGCGATCTCCTGCTCGCCGGACACGTAGCCGCCGGCGGCGGTGACGAGCGTGGAGGCCTGGTCGGCGGCGGTGGTCACAGGTCCCCTTGTTGATCCGGACCGACAGGTAAGCGGTGTAGATGATGCTCCTGGCCGGCAGCACCAGCTTCGCCAGCTTGCCGGTGCCGGCGAGCGCCGCTGGACCCGGACGGACCCGGCTGCCCGGTCGGGCGGCGCAGGTCGGCCTCGGCAGCAGCGGACCGCCGGTGGCGCCGCCGCTCCGTTGCTGTAAGAGGCTGGCGGCGGAACATGCCGTGAGCGGCGAGACCGGTGCCGACCGAGGCGGCACCGGCGATGAGGAGGGTGCGCACCGCCCCGTGGCGTGCGCGGGCGCCGAGGGCGCGGAACGTGCGAGTCATGCACTTCGGACGCTGCAGGCCAGCCATCTGGTTTCGTTGATGCCTGAAATGGCATCCGGGCGTTACCGATGCGTTGCCTGCCGAGCCCCGGATGCCAGGATGTCTGGGTGAGCTACCCCAAGATCGAGTTGCACGTCCACCTCGAGGGCACGGTCCGCCCTGCGGCGCTGCTTGAGTTCGCCAGGCGCAACGGCGTCGCCTTGCCAGCCGATTCAGCCGCGGAGCTGGCCAGGATCTACGAGTTCCGCGACTTCCCGCACTTCCTCGAGGTCTGGTGGATGACGACGGGAGCGCTGCGCACCGAGCAGGACTTCCGGCAGGTGGTCGTTGACTACGCGGCCGAGGCGGCGGCACACGGCGCGGTGTACCTGGAGGGCATCTTCTCGCCGTCTGAGCCGGCCAGCCGCGGGGTGTCGTACGAGGAGGTCTTCGCTGGGTACTGTGACGGCGTCCAGCAGGCATGGGAAGAGCACGGCGTCAGGGTCGCGACTTACTCCCGACATCGTGCGCGGATACCCGATCGAGGCGGCCGAGGAGACCGTGCGGCACGCGATCGCGAACGCAGGCCGCGGGATCGTGGGGATCGGCCTCGGCGGACCAGAGGGCGAGTACCCGCCGCAGCTCTACGAGCGGGTGTTCGCGCAGGCCAGGGCCGACGGTCTCGGCTCGGTCCCGCATGCGGGCGAGGCCGACGGGCCGGCTTCGGTGCGCGGTGCGCTCGACGTGCTGCGGCGCGACCGGATCAGGCACGGCATCCGGGCGACCGAGGACGCTGACCTGCTCGGCGAGCTGGCCGGGCGTGGCGTGGTGCTCGACGTCTGCCCGATCTCCAACGTGCGGACCGGGGTTGTTCGCTCGCTGGCCGAGCACCCGCTGCCTGCATCTGCTCGCCGCCGGGGTGCTCTGCACGATCAATACCGACGACCCGGCCATGTTCGGCAGCGATCTCGGCACCGAGCACGCGACGGCGCTGCGCCTTGGCGCCTCGCCCCAGGCCGAGCTACGCCGCGGGCGTTCACGGTGCGCTGTGCGACGAGGAGACTCGCACCGAGCTGCGCGGATCGGGGCCGACTTTGACTGGACCGCGGCGGCAACCGCCCGCGGGCCGTCCGGCCTCGCGAGTGACTCACCGACCGGGGGCGAAGCGGGCCCGTTGATCAGCGCAGGCGTCACTGCCAGTCACAATGGTGGCCTCAAAGCTCGGGTATCAGTCGCTGCCGTGCTGCGCTCCTGCTGGTCGCGCTTGCTGGGCTCGCCGCATGCTCGTCGCACCGGCCGGCGCTCAGGGGAATTCACAAGATCCGGCACATCGTCGTCATCATGCAGGAGAACCGTTCGTTCGATTCGTTCTTCGGCACGTACCCGGGAGCGGACGGAATTCCGGCGACGAATGGTCATTTCACCGTCTGCGTGCCTGACCCGCGCACGCATCGCTGCGACCGCCCTTACCACGACCCCAGCCTGGTGAACGGCGGAGCGGGACACGATCGCGGCGACGCCATCACCGACATCGACGGCGGCCGGATGGACGGCTTCGTCAGGTCCGCCGAGCTGGCAATCAGCCGCGGCTGCAGCGCCACCCATCCGCCGCCCCTCGTCTGCCTGCCCAAGGGTCCGCCGGACGTGATGGGCTACCACGACGCCCGCGAGATCCCGAACTACTGGACCTACGCGCACAACTTCGCGCTCGAACGACCACATGTTCGAGCCGGTCGCTTCCTGGAGCCTGCCGTCGCACCTGTACCTGGTCAGCGGCTGGTCCGCGCACTGCAAGAACGCCAATCCGTTCAGCTGCCGGAACGACCCGGGCCAGCAGGTGGCCCACCGGCTGCCGCCCCTCTTCCTGCGGTGCCTGCGAGCACATGGCGTGCGGCTGGTCCGGCTGCACCGGTCGGCCGAACTATCGCCGCAGGGAGCGGCGCGCCGTCGCCGCCTGCCTGGGCGTGCTGACACCCGAGCAGCGTGAGCGGGTGCTTGCCAAGGTCGCCGGCGGCGGCGGCGGTGAGGGCGAGCGGCTCGGCATCTACTCCTGGACGGACCTGACCTACCTGCTGCACAAGCACCACATTTCCTGGTCCTATTACGTGCAGAGCGGCATCCAGCCGGACTGCGACGACAACCCGGACGAATCCGCTGCTGGCTGCGCTCCGGTGCGCCAGGGACTGTCGACGCCGTCGATCTGGAACCCGCTGCCGTCTTTCACCGACGTCAAAGCCGACCATCAGCTCGGCGACATCAGGCACCTGTCGGATTTCTACCCGGCCGCCAGGCAGGGCAGGCTGCCCGCCGTGTCCTGGATCGCGCCCAGCCAGGACAACAGCGATCACCCGCCAGCCAACATCGCGCACCGGGCAGGCCTACGTCACCAACCTGATAAACACGATCATGAGCGGACCCGAGTGGAGGTCCACGGCGATCTTTCTGGCCTGGGATGACTGGGGCGGGTTCTACGATCATGTCGTGCCGCCGCAGGTGGATCAGAACGGATACGGCCTGCGCGTGCCCGCGCTGGTGATCAGCCCGTACGCCAAGCACGGCTATATCGATCACCAGATCCTGTCGTTCGACGCCTACAACAAGTTCATCGAGGACGACTTCCTGGACCGCGCGCGGCTGAACCCGCGCACCGACGGCCGGCCGGATCCGCGGCCCGACGTCCGCGAGGACGCGAAGGTCCTTGGCAACCTGGTCGCCGACTTTAATTTCAGGCAACGCCCGCGACGCCCGGTGGTGCTGCCCGCCCATCCGAGCCAGGACCAGCCTCAACGCCGTAATGGCCAGGTCGGCCAGCAGCTGTTCGCGCCCGGCTACGTCGAGCCCGGCGGCGGTACTTAACTTGACAGCTAACTAACTAACTGGTTAAGTATAAGTCAGGGATCGCGGAAGGGGACGACATGACGATCGCGGCAGATCGGCTCGACTCGACGTTCGCCGCCCTTGCCGACCCGACGCGCCGGGCCATCGTGGCGCGGCTGGCGAGGGGCGACGCCACGGTGAACGAGCTTGGCTGCGCCGTTCGCGATGAGCCTGCCTGGGATCTCCAAGCACCTGAAGGTGCTCGAGCGCTGCGGGCTGATCTCGCGTACCAGGAATGCGCAGTTCCGGCCGTGTCACCTGGAGCAGGCGGCGCTGGACGGGCCGCCGGCTGGATCGAGGAGAACCGGCGGATCTGGTCCGAGCGGTTCGACAAGCTCGACGAGCACCTGCGCGACATCCAGTCCCGATCGGATCGAGAGAAGGGCGATGAGCGGCATGACTGACCAGACCGCACCCGACGAGCTCGTGTACACGCGGATCTTCGAGGCGCCGACGGGAGCTTGTGTTCCGGTGCCTGATCGAGCCAGAGCACCTGACCCATTTCTGGGGACCTGCCGGCGTGAGCACGCCGCTGGAGACCATCAAGGTCGACCCGCGGCCCGGCGGCGTCTTCGAGACCGTCATGGTTAACGACGCCGACGGCAGCCGCTACCCGACGCGGGCGGTCTTCGTCGAGATCGCCGAGCCTGACCGGCTGGTATGGACCGAGCCGGACAGCGGCGATGACGACGACGTCCACGCTGCGCGACCTGGGCGGCGTCGCGCACCGAGGTCCGTATCCATCAGGCGCACGTGCCAGAGCCGTACCGCAGCCCTGAGGCGCAGGCGGGGTTCGCCACCTCACTCGACCGTTTCGCCGCCTACCTCGCGACCCTGTCCTAGCGCACAGGTCACCATCGAACCAGACAGCGGAGTCACGCAAGGAAGGACAGAACCGATGACGACCACGGCGATGACCGAGCCCGATCTGATGCGGGCGATTGCCGCCGAGCGGCAGGACCTCGCCGACGTGCTGAGCGACCTGCCGGCGGAGGCGTGGGACGCGCCGACACTCTGCGCCGGATGGCGGGTACGCGAGCTCGTTGCCCACGTGACGATGCCGTTCCGGTACTGACGCGCCCGGTTCCTGGCCGAGCTGATCCGTTCCGGCGGGAGGTTCCACGCGATGGCCGACCGCTGCGCCCGCCGGGATGCCGCCAGGATCCCGGCAGCTGGCCTGCTGGACTCGCTCCGGGACAACGTCGCGAACCCGTGGAAGCCGCCTGGCGGCGGCCAGGTCGGCGCGCTCACCCACGACGTCGTCCACGGCCTCGACATCGCCGTGCCGCTCGGGCATCGAGCGCGAGGTTCCGCGAGGAGCGGCTGCGGCTCGTGCTGGCGGCGGTCACCGACCCGCGGGCACTCAAGCATTTCGGCACCGATCTCACGCGGGATCGAGTTGCGGGCCGACGACATCGACTGGTCGTTCGGATCGGGACAGCGCGGTGTCCGGGGCCGCCCAGGATCTGCTGCTCGTCGCTCTGCGGCAGGAAGGTGCCGCCCGGTCGGCTGCACGGCGCGCCGGCCGAGCGCTTTACCGCCGCGTGACGGACAGGTCACGGGCGCGAGCAGGCCGGTCCGGCCGACGCGCCCTGACCGTTCTGCCAGGGTGGTGGGGTGAATGCAGCAGACGCCGCTGGCCGCCGGGTGGCCATTGTCGGCGCCGGCGTCGCCGGACTCGCTGCCGCGTACTTTCTTCGGGGCAGCGGCGCCGAGGTGATCGTGCTCGAGGCGTCCGGGCGTACCGGCGGCAAGCTGCTGGTGTCGGAGGTGGCGGGTGTCCCTGTGGACGCCGGTGCCGAGGCGTTGCTCGCCCGCCGGCCCGAAGGCATGGACCTGATCAAGGCGGTCGGCCTCGGCGGCGACCTGGTGTACCCGGGCACCACATCCGCCAGCATCTGGACCAGGGGCCAGTTCAGGCCGCTGCCGCGCCGGCACTTCATGGGAGTGCCGGCGGACTTCGCCGACCTTGAACGATCGGCGATCTTGTCCTCAGGCGGCCTGGAGCGGGCGCGGCAAGACGCGCTCCTGCCAGGTACCGAGCGAACCGGCGACGTGGCGGTCGCCGACTTCGTGGCAGCCGGTTCGGCGCCGAGGTAGTGGACCGTCTGGTCGATCCGCTGCTCGGCGGCGTGTACGCCGGACGGTCCGACCAGCTGTCCTTCGAGGCAACGATGCCGGCCCTGGCCCAGGCGTCCCGGTCGCACCGGTCGCTGGCGGCGGCCGCGGGATCGCTGATAGCCGGGATCAACTCGCAGGATCGAGCGGCGCTGAGCCGGGCGCGCAGCCGGCGCCGGTCTTCACGACGCTGGCCGGCGGCCTCGGCGCGCTTCCTGACGCGCTCTCGCGGGCGAGCGGCGCGCGGGTGCGCACCAAGGCGACGGTGCGCGAGCTGGCCAGGACACCGGCCGGCTGGCGGCTGACCATCGGCCCTGCGGTTGCTCCGGAACGGATCGACGCGGACGCCGTCATCCTTGCGCTGCCTGCCCGGCCGGCGAGCCGGCTGATCGGTCAGGTGACGCGGGGCGAGGGCCGCGGCGGCGGCACTGGCCGAGATCGAGTACGCGAGCATGGCGATCGTGACGCTGGCCTACCCCGCTGCCGCCTTTCCCGAGCCGCTGACCGGCAGCGGCTACCTCGTGCCCGCCGTCGACGGCCACCCGGTCAAGGCGGTCACCTTCAGCACCGTCAAGTGGCCGCATCTGGCCGGCGACGTGCACGTGGTGCGCTGCTCGATCGGGCGGATCGGCGAGGAGGCTGTGCTGCAGCGCGACGACGCCGGCCTCGCCGCGCTGGCCGCCGCCGACCTGGCCGCGGCGACCGGCGTGACGGGCAAGCCGGCGGCGAGCCGGGTCACCAGGTGGGGCGGCGCGCTGCCGCAGTACACGGTCGGCCACCTGGACCGGGTGGACCGGATCAGGGCCGCGGTCGCGGCGCAGCCGGGACTCGCGGTCTGCGGTGCCGCCTACGACGGCATCGGCATTCCCGCCTGCGTCGCGTCGGCGCGGTTGGCCGCTGATCAGGTCCTCGCCTACCTTGAGACGATCGCCGCGACCCCGCGATCCTGAGCGCGCCGCGCGGCAGCGGGAGAATAGGAAG
This sequence comes from uncultured Actinomycetota bacterium, assembly GCA_963809195.1. Taxonomy (GTDB): domain Bacteria; phylum Actinomycetota; class Actinomycetes; order Streptosporangiales; family Streptosporangiaceae; genus Chersky-822. The sequence goes on from CAWEIQ010000001.1 coordinate 988,091, forward strand.
CATGGCAGACCAGCACAGCGAGGCACATCCCGCGGGTACCGCGCCCGGCCCGACGACGGGCGGCCCGGCCGAAGGCACGGGATCTCAATCAGGTCATTCGTTACACCATGTGGTCGGTTTTCCGTGTCAGCGACCGCGCGGAGATGGACGTGGCGAGCAGGGACGCGCTGGCCACCGAGGTCGCTGAGCTGTTCGAGCAGGCCGCCGGCAAGGACGTGGTCACCAGGGGCAGTTATGACCTGCAGGGCTTGCGCGCCGACGCCGACCTGATGTTCTGGTGGATCGCGCCGACCTCCGATGACCTGCAGGAGATCTACGCCAGGTTCCGCAGGACCAGGCTCGGCCGGGCCTGCGAGCCGGTCTGGTCGGCGATGGCGCTGCACAGGCCAGCGGAGTTCAACAAGAGCCACATCCCGGCGTTCCTGGCCGGGGAGGAGCCGAAGAATTACGTCTGCGTGTACCCGTTCGTCCGGTCCTACGAGTGGTATCTGCTCGATGACGGCGAGCGGCGCGCGATGCTCGCCGAGCACGGCAAAATGGCGCGCGACTACCCGGATGTCCGCGCGAACACCGTGTCGGCGTTCGCGCTCGGCGACTACGAGTGGATGCTCGCGTTCGAAGCCGACGAGCTGCACAGGATCGTGGACCTGATGCGGCACCTGCGCGGCGCGACCGCGAGGCGCCACACCAGGGTCGAGATCCCGTTCTACACCGGCCGGCGCAAGGCGCTCAGCGAACTGGTCGCCAGTCTCCCCTGAAGCGCGCTCACCAGTCGACTCCGAGGCTACGCCCGGCCAGCGGTCAGCGCTTCTTTGCGAGGAAGCCGCGCAGGCGGCCGAGCGGCCAGGTGTTGATCACGTCGTCGGCGGTGAGCCAGCCGCGCTGCGCGGTTCCGACGCCGAAACGCAGGAAGTCCAGGTGGCCGACCGCGTGCGCGTCGGTGTCGATGGAGAATTTCACGCCCGCGTCCCGTGCAGCCTTGATGTGGTCCGACGCCAGGTCGAGTCTGCCAGGGCTGGCGTTGATCTCCAGCGCGGTGCCGGTGGCAGCGCAGGCACGGAACAGCTCGTGCCAGTCGACGTCGACGGGCGGGCGCTTGCCGATCTTGCGGGCAGAGGGATGTCCGATGATGTTGACCTGCGGGTTCTCGCAGGCGCGCAGGAAGCGCCTCGTCATCTCGGCCCTGGGCTGGTCGAAATGGGAATGCACAGACGCTACGCAGACGTCGAATCCAGCCAGGACGTCTTCCGGCCAGTCCACCGTTCCGTCGGCGGCGATGTTCAGCTCGGTGCCATGCAGCAGGCTCATCGCGTGGTCGCCGTCACCGGCCAGCTTCGCCTCGAGCCTGCGGACCTGGTCGCGCTGCTCCAGCATCTTGTCCAGCGTCATGCGCTGCATGAACAGGTTCGGCGCGTGGTCGGTGATCGCGAAGTAGTCGTATCCGCGGCGGCGTGCCGTCGCCACCATCTCCTCCAGCGTGCCGACGCCGTCGGTCAGGTTCGTATGCGTGTGCAGGTCACCGCGGATATCGCCGACCTCAACCAGGACAGGGAGCTCGTCGTTCAGCGCCGCGCGCACCTCGCCGTTGTGCTCACGCATGGGCGGCGGCACCCACGCCATCCCCAGCCGCGCGTAGACCTCTTCCTCGGTGGCGCTCACGAGCAGGTCGCCGCTCTCGACGTCGAACAGGCCGTACTCGGACAGCTTCAGCTTGTTGCGCACCGCGATCTCGCGGATCGCGACGTTGTGCGCCTGCGAGCCGGTGAAGTACAGCATGGCCGCGCCCCAGCAGTGGGCGGGCACGACCCGCAGGTCTACCTGGATTCCGCTGGCCTGCGCAGGATGCCCCGTGCTGATATGCGCCGTGCTGATCCTGACCGATGTCTTCGCCTCTCCTCGTGCGATGACGTCGGTGACCCCTGGGAGCTCGGTGAGCGCTGCGCATCAACGGGCCAGAATCGCTGGCCGCCGCGAGGATGTCGACGTCGCCGATCGTCTCCCTGAACCTCCGGAGTGAGCCCGCGTGCTCGCAGCGCTCGCAGCCGGGCACCGCGCTGATCGCCGCGACGATGCGCTCGGCGACGTCGGAGGCGACGTTGAGCGGCACCCGCTGGCCGAAGCTCTGCGCCAGCTCGATGCCGCGGCGCAGCTTGTCCTCGCTCTTGGCACCGAACCCGCGCAGGTCCTTCAGCCTGCCGTCGTCGATCGCCGCGGACAGTTCGGCGATCGAGCCGATGCCGAGCTCGCGGTAGAGCTGGAAGGCGCGCTTGGGCCCGAGCGCCGGGATCCTGGTCATCTCCCTGACCCCGTCAGGCACGCTCGCGCGGAGGTCCTCGAGCTCGGCAATGGTGCCGGTCTGCTGAAACTGGATGATCTTGGCAGCGATCGAGCTGCCGACGCCGGGGATCTTGCGCAGCGCGGTTTCGTCGAGCACGTCGACATCGCCGCCGTACCCGGCGACCGATTTGGCCGCCTTCTCGTAATTGCGGGCGCGGAACTGGTCGCCGCCTCCGATCTGCAGCAGGTCGGCGTACTCCTGCAGCAGCGCCGCGACTACATCGTTGGCTTGTGGCATATCTGTGCTCGTCCCGGGTTTGGCACTATCGAGCCGCTAGGCCTGGCTGGACGGCTCCGCTTCGAACTCGGCGCGGTGACCATCAGCGTGCCTCGCGGCGACCGTCGCGAGCCTGCGGATCCGGCCCTGGTCCAGATCGAGGTGAGCGGGTTCGAGCCCGGCGACCAGCGCGATCAGTGCGTCCCCGCTGGAGCGCAGGTGACCGGCCACCTGCAGAGGCGTCACGTCAACGGCGCGGTCGGCGTGGTCGGCGTTGAGGTCGTCGACAAGCTCGGTGGTCACCGCGACGTCTTTGCCGGCGGCGATGTCGCTGATCCAGCCTGACAGGTACTCGTAAGAGTGGGCCACGTGGTCGGCGATGACGCCGACCGCACGCGGATCGCCGGTGACAGGCGCCGAGCGCCATACGTCGTCGGGGCACTCCCGGACGAACGCGAGGAGCCGTTCCCTGGTTTCGTCGATGGCCTGCGCGTAGCCGACCGGGCTCAGATCGTCAGTCATGCCCCGAGCCTAGAATGCGGCGGCGACAAGATCGCGACCTATCGAGCGGAACGGCGGCAGGCGCGGTCCGAGAGCAAGGCCCAGTTGGCTCAACAGGACAATGGGTGTCACTGTAGATAACAAGGGACAATGACGCCGGGCGGCAAGGAGACCGAAGATGACCGTGATCGAGCAGGCGGGTGCGCGGCAGACGGCTGAGGCGGCTGGCAGCACCATCGAGCAGGAGCGGCTGCACCGCAAGCAGGAGCTGGCCGCGGCGTTCCGCATCTTCGGCCGGTTCGGCTTCTCTGAGGGCGTCGCCGGGCATATCACTGCGCGCGATCCCGAGCACCTGGACCGGTTCTGGGTCAATCCGTTCGGGATGAACTTCAGCCAGATCAAGGTCTCCGACCTGATCCTGGTCGACCACGAGGGCAACGTGGTCGAGGGCAACCAGCCGGTCAACCGCGCCGCGTTCTGCATTCACTCCCAGGTGCACCTGGCCAGGCCCGACGTGGTGGCTGCGGCGCACGCGCACTCGCTGCACGGCAAGGCGTTCTCGAGCCTGCGCATCCTGCTCGATCCGCTGACCCAGGACGCGTGCGCGTTCTTTGAGGATCACGGCCTGTACGAGGACTTCCGTGGCGTCGTCAACGACATTGAGGAAGGCAAGCGGATCGCAACCGCGCTTGGCGGCAGCAAGGCGGTGATCCTCGCCAACCACGGCCTGCTGACGGTCGGCGAGTCGGTCGCCGAGGCGGCCTGGTGGTTCGTCACCATGGAGCGGTCCTGCCAGGCGCAGCTCCTGGCGATGGCGGCAGGAACGCCCAAGCTGATCGACCGCGAGACCGCACTCATCACCCGTGGCCAGCTCGGCATCCCGATCGCCGGGCAATTCCAGTTCCGGCCGCTGTGGGATCATGTCGTGGCGACCGACCCCGACCTCTTCGACTGATGGGGCGCAGGTTTGAATCAGCCGCTCGAGACCTACCAGGACGAGATCTACCTCAGCGGGATCGCCGGCGCCACGCCGATCCTGCCCGCTGAGCTGGCCGCGCTCGAGCCGCTCGCCAGGGAGAAGATGGCGCCGGAGGCGTTCGACTACATCTGCGGCGGCGCGGGGACCGAGGACTCGGTGCGGGAGAACGTGGCGGCCTTCCGCCGCTGGCGGATCGTCCCGCGGATGCTGACCGATGTCAGCGCGCCGTCCTATGCCAGCACGGTGCTCGGAACGACGCTCGCCGCGCCGATCATGCTCGGACCGGTTGGCGTGCTCAAGCTCGCTCATCCCGACGGCGAGGTCGCGGTCGCGCGGGCGGCAGCGTCGGCTGGCGTGCCCATGATCTTGTCGACGGCGGCGTCCTGCACCATCGAGGAGGTCGCCAAGGCAAACGGCGACGGCCAGCGCTGGTTCCAGTTCTACTGGCCGAAGGACAAGGACATAGCCGCGAGCTTCCTCGGCAGGGCCAGCGCGGCGGGCTTTACGGTTCTGGTGCTGACACTGGACACGAGGGTGCTCGGGTACCGGCCGCGCGACCTTGACCGCGCGTTCCTGCCGTTCCTGCGCGGGATCGGCAACCAGAACTACTTCAGCGACCCCGCCTTCGTCGCCGGGCTGTCAGGCCCGGCCGAGGAACATCGAGACGAGGCCATCCTGCGCTGGACGCAGATCTATCGGCGACCCGTCGCTCACCTGGGACGACCTGCCGTTCCTGCGTGAGCACTGGGACGGTCCTATCGTGCTCAAGGGCATCCAGTCGGCCGACGACGCCAAGCGCGCGGCCGACGCGGGGATGGACGGTGTGGTGGTCTCCAATCACGGCGGCCGTCAGGTCGATGGCGGCATCGCAGCGCTTGACGCCTTGCCGCCGGTCGCGGCAGCGGTCGGATCGCAGCTCACGGTGCTATTCGACAGCGGCATTCGCAGCGGCGCCGACGTCGTCAAGGCGCTGGCGCTCGGCGCGCGGGCCGTCCTGATCGCGCGGCCGTACGTGTACGCGCTCGGGCCTGGCCGGCGAGGAGGGCGTCACGCATGTGCTGCGCGCGCTGCGGCAGGAATTCGAGTTGACGATGCGGCTCGCCGGGCACGCAAGCCTGGACGAACTCAGCCCTGACGCGCTGATCCGCATCCACTGACCGCGCGAGGCAGGCTCACAGGCCGTCGACGTTCACGACGATGGCTTCCTGAGTCGAGCGCGCGATCACGACGACCGCGTCGGTATCGGCGGACGGGTTCTCTTCCCTGTGCTGCGCGTACGGCGGCACCCACACGTAATCGCCAGGCTCGGTTTGCAGCCGGACGATGGCGTCAGAGCCAGGGTCCCGGTAGACGAACACGGGGTTACCGGCGACCACGTAGATGCCGGTCTCTGACTCGCCGTGATGATGGTCGCCGGACGATACTCCCGCGGGAAGAACCGTCCGGCCCATCCAGAGGGACTGCGCGCCGACGAGATCGCCAGATATCGCCGCCGAGCGGATCATGCCCGCGGTCTGGGCGGTCGCGCCGGACAGGTCGGCGGGGCGTATCAGCCGCAAAGACCTCGCGTCAGGCATTCTCGGCTGGATCGAGCTTGAGCGAGACCGAGTTAATGCACCACCGCTGGTCGGTCGGCACGTCGTAGCCCTCGCCCTCGAACACGTGCCCCAGATGCGAGTCGCAGCTGGCGCAGCGCACCTCGGTCCTCACCCCGCCGAACGAGCGGTCCTCGAGCAGGACCACGGCGTCGCCCTCCTTGGGCTGGTAGAAGCTCGGCCAGCCGCAATGCGACTCGAACTTGGCGTCAGAAGCGAACAGCTCGGCGCCGCACGCGCGGCAAACATAGACACCACGGGTCTTCGTGTCGGTGTACTCACCGGTGAACGGCGCCTCGGTGCCGGCCTGCCGCAGGACGTGATACTCCTCCGGCGTGAGGCGCTTGCGCCATTCGTCCTCTGATAGCTGAGCTTCACCCATACAACGAGCGTACCGGCCAGGACAAGGCGGCCGCCGCGGGCCGCGGCCGCCGCGGGCCCGCCACCGCGGGCACGCGCCGGTCGCCCTCGCAACTGCTCTGGCGACGAGGGCGCCCCGTGCTGTCCTGGCGACAGCGGGGCGCCCCGTTGCTGTTCTGGCGACAGCCGAGCGCGCCCGTTGCTGTTCTGGCGACATCGGGGTGCCGCCATTGCGCGGCTGAGCGTGCCAGCCCGTGTATGAATGTGACATTCATCACCGGATTTCGGTATGAATGACCCATCCATACCCGTCGCCCGGCGTGGGCAAGATCATCGGGCGCCGCGCGGCGTGGCTGGGGGTGCTGGTGAGTGTTCAGTGGTGTCAGTGTGACTCGCCGGGGCCTCTCAACCGGTGCCGCAGGCGGCGGCTGCCTGACCAGCGCGGCAGGCGGCGGCTGCTCTAACCGGTGCGGCAGGCGCCGGCTGCTCGCACGTGCGAGTAGGTGAAGCCAGGCGAGTGCCAGGTCCCGCCGCGGGCCGGCGAGTAGGTGGCCGGCGAGTCCGGTCCCGCCGCGGGCGCGAGTCCCCGTCCCGCCGCGGACGCTTGGCTAGTCCCGGTCCCGCCGCGAGACGCTTGGCTCAGCGCGCTGGCGTTCCGCCGGCCGCGGGGTCAGCGGGCGGAACATGCTGGTCCGCTGCGCCGGCCGGGCTCGCAGGCGCAGCCGGGCTCGCGGGGGCGGTCGCGGTCGCTGTGACCGTCGGGGCAGCCGTTGTGGCGCCCGCGGCCCTGCGCGCGAGCGGGCCTTCGGCGAGGTCGTCGGGGTTCAGGTACGTGAACGCGACCGCCGCGACCGCGCCGCCGAGCACGTTGGCGATCAGGTAGATGTAGAAGTTGCCCCAGTTCAGCAGCCCCATGAGCATGGCGCCGAAGGCGACGGCCGGGTTGAACGCGGCGCCGCTGACACCGCCGACCGCGAACGCGCCAACCGCGACCGTGAAGCCGATGGCGAGGCCGAAGAACTGGTTGCCCGGCTGGTCCTTGCTGGTCGCCACGTTCAGCACGACGTAGACGAGCGCGAAGGTAAAGAAGAACTCGGCGAACATGGCCGAGAAGACCGCGTGCGTGCCGCTGGTCGAGAGCGCGTGCAGCAGCGCCGGGGTGGATCGTGAACTTGGCCAGCCAGGCCGCCAGGAAGGCGCCTGCAAGCTGGGCGATCCAGTAGGGCCCGACGTCACTACGCGGCAGCTTGCCGCGCAAGAACACGCCCAGCGTGACAGCAGGGTTGTAGTGCCCGCCGGAGATGTGACCGCCCGCGTAGATGAACACCATCAGCGCCGCGCCGATCGCCAGCGGCGCAAGAGGACTGCCGGACATGACCGCGCATCCGACAGTGAAGACCAGCCCGAACGTCCCGATGAACTCGGTCACGTATTTGCGCATCGCCACTCCAACCCGCCACCTGTGGTTACGGCCTATGCGTCAAGGATCATAGCGAGGCAAGGTCAGAAGATCACCTCAAACCGTGACCCGACCTGTGACTCATCGCGCTCGTCCCGCTCGGTCCGCTCGCGGCCGAACTCGATGAAGTTGCGCCCGAGACCGGGCGGCTAAGAGGCGGGCGCGAGCGCCGCGAGAATGGTGGCGGCGCGGTCGGTGGCCGCGGCCGGATCGGCGTCGGGCGCTCCCACCAGCGGATCCCAGTTCAGGTCGCAGAAGACCTCGGTCACTCCCTGTCCGCCCAGCCAGGTGAGATCTTCGCGGATCTGCTCGGCGATCGCCCAGACAGCAGCCGCCGGTGCCCAGCTTCATCGCTGAGCCTCGGACCCCCAGCGAACCACGCCGCGGCAGATGATGCGCAGCGCGGATGGATCGCGGCCCGCATCGGCCGCGGCGTCGTGCACGATCTGGATGCTGCCCGGCGATCCTCGGACAGGTCCGCGCGGCTCGACGTCACCCAGCCGTCGGAAATCCTGCCGGCCCGGCGCAGCGCGACAGGGGCGGTGCCGCCAAGCAGCACCGGCGGGCCTCCTGGCTGGACCGGCCTGGGCAGCACGGCGCCGCGCGGCACGGTGTAGAAGTCGCCGCTGAACTCGACAGGCTGCTCGCCCCAGATGGCGCGCAGCACCCGCACGTACTCGGCGGTCCGCGCGCCCCGGCGTTCCATCGACGCGCCGGTCATCACGAACTCCTCTGGCATCCAGCCGAGACCCGATGCCAAGGTCGAGCCGTCCCGCCGACAGCACGTCGACGCTGGCCGCCTGCTTGGCCAGGTAGCCGGGGGAGACGTACGGCGCGTTGATCACCGCGACGCCGAGCCTGATCCTGCTCGTGACGGCGGCCGCGTATGCCAGCGCCGCCATCGGGTCAAGGACGCTCTGGTAGACCGGCTCCATGGCCGATCCCTCGGGAATCAGCAGCCGCTGGAAGGTCCAGAGCGAGGAGTAACCGGACGCTTCCGCCAGTGTCGCGAACCGGGAAATGTTGTCCGGTGTTGCCCAGGCGCCGGAGACCGGCAGGCCGAATCCGATTTTCATTGCACCAACCCTAACTGGTGGCACGAGACCAGGAGGGGCCCTGCCGCACGCGGCAGGGCCCCTCGTCTGTGCAGGAGCGATCAGGGTCATACGGCATGGCTCAGCGCCGGGCACTGCCCGAGACCTCCGGGTTGGCAGCGGACCGTCGAGATCGAGGTGCCGCCGAACCTGGCGAAGTCCGGCTGGCCGTACTCCGCGTCCTTGCCGAAGTTGCGCGTGGTGACCTTCGGGATCACGTTGCCGAAGTTCCACACGCAGGCACCGGCCGGGAACAGGCCGTGACCGAGTCCCTGGCCCGTCTTGTTGGTGAGCGTCCAGAACGGGTAGAACCTGGCTCCGAGCGGCGGCACCACGCAGTTGGTCTGCGTGGCTAGGTTGCACAGGAACGCCGAGCCTGGCGCGTCGGTCTCGAACTGGATCTGCGGATACGGAGTGCCACTCGGCCATCGAACGGCCCCACGAACCTGAACGACTGCGGGACGTTCGGCGATCCGTTCGGCCAGCTGGTCGCCCGGTAGGAGATGCCGTCGAAGTCCAGGTCGCCGTTCTGGAACCTGTTGTCGCCGCAGAAGTTGACCGGGGAGACTTCCTTGGCCGTGGTGTTCGTTCCGAGCGTGACCGTCCGGGTGCCCGCCGGCACGCAGAATCCGTCGGCGAACTCGCACAGCTGGCCGCTGGCGAAGTTGTTGCTCGGGCAGGCCATCGGGCCGGTCGTGCCCTCGGTGCTCGCGCCCTGGCAGACACCGGTGTTCGGGTTGCACGGGCCCTCACCGCGACGCGGGTGGCCGTTGACGCGGCCCTCGGTGCCGCCGACGCAGGTGTCGAAGACCTTGTTGTCGACGAAGAACCCCGGGAGCGTTGAACGGGTCGTGGCTGGTCAGCGACGCGCAGATCTCGGCGTGGCCGATCTCTTGCTGCATCAGCACGCCGCCCTCGAGCGCGGCCCACGGAACCTGGTTCTGCTGCGCGGCGGTGTCGTACTCGGCGTGGAAGGTGAACGGCGAACCCGTTGCAGGTCTTGAAGTCGGTGTTCATGAAGCCGTTCGTGGCGCTGGCGACCATGAATCCGGTCTGATGCGTCGTCAGGTCGGTGACCCTCGTCGTGAAGCCCGGCCGCCCGGGTCGCTGATCGAGACCTTCAGCACGTCGCCCGGGTTGTACGTCAGGGTCTCGCCGTTCGGCGTGAACGAGTGAGTGTTGGACAGCTGCGGGCTTGGCGGTCCGGCCGGCACGCCGTTGCGCTGCAGGAAGGCGAAGTTCTGCGGCTCCTGGCAGTTCGGGTTCAGGTTAACGAAGTTGAACTGCGACTCCACGCTGTCGATGGTCAGCGCCGAGCACCACTTGGTGCGCAGGCAGCCAGGCTCGTCCGGCCGGTGAATCCTGGCGCGTAGAACTGCAGTTCCATGAACGCCGAGCCGGCGTCGGTCGGGCAGTGATCGAGCCCGTGTTGGTGTCGCTGTCCGGCGTGCACGGGTTCTGCGGGTACGACCTGCGGGTCGCAGATCGGCAGCCCGAACCAGAGCGCGGGGCTCAGTTCGGCGTAGTCGACGACCTTGCCGTCGTTGGTGGCCTTCTTCTTCGGGTCGTGCGGCAGCCGCATGAAATAGGTCATCGTGTTGCCGGAGTCAGCGCGTGCGAGATGAACTTCACGCTCGGCTCGTCGTGACCCACGTAGTGCCCGTTGTCGCTGAAGCGCGACCAGAACCTGCTTGTGCGCGTTGCCGCCCGAGGAATAGCGGGTGCTCAGCGGGCCGTGCGGGTCGGCGCAGTAGCATCCTGTGGCGCGGGGCGATGGACTTGTACGCATTGCTCCAGCCGTTGCAGTCGAGGTTGTTGGTCTTGTTGGGCTTCACACCGTGAGAGGCGGCTGGCGCGCTCGTATGCGCCTGGGCCGGTCCGGCAGCGATGACGGCCAAGCCTGCCACCGCAAGGACGGGCGCTGAGAAGAGCGCCCAGCTAGAACGTCTGTTCAAACGACCAGCGACGTTGCACGCGTTTGTCCTTTCGTCCGGGCCTTCTTGTGATAGAGCACACTGCATGTGCACTTCTATGCGATCTCCGCCACAGACCACACCGATACGGGCGGAACCTAACAATCGTTTGTAGGCCGGTCAAGGCAGTCCGGCAAAGCGTGGCCTATTCGGTAGCGAACGACGCCGCGCGGAGATAGCCCGGGCTTTAGTCGATGCCGCTTTTCGGCATCAGCGACCGATTATCGCGGCGATTTCCGCGTGAACAGATTCGGCGCAGCCCCAGGACAGTGTCACTCCGGCACCGCCGTGGCCGTAATTGTGCACGAGATAGCGGCCGGCGCCGACCTCCTGGACCTCAAGCCGGACTTCGTCCCGCACGGGCCGCAGCCCGACCCGGTGCCCGAGCACTGGCGCCTCGGCCAGCCGCGGTTCGACCGCGACGCAGAGTTTCATGATCCGGTCCGCCGTGACCGGGTCGGGACGCAGGCTCGGCACGCCGTGCTGCTGCGTGCCGCCGAGGACGACGAGCGGGCCATGCGGGAAGATGTACGTCACCTCGGCGGGATCCTCGCGCTCGCCGACGAAGAACTCGCTGAGCCCCGGGTTTGCCGCGACGACGACCTGGCCGCGAACCGGCGATAGCCCGTCATCCGGCACGAGATCTCTTGCGCCGATTCCGGCGCAGTTGACGATCACCGGAGCGGTCCACCGGCGTCTCGCACCTCGGCAAGATCTGCAGTGACGGGCCAAGCTGGAGGCGCCCGCCCTTCGCCAGCAGCTGGGTGAGCAGGTAGTCCAGGTAGGCAGGCATATCGATGACCGGGGCGGCGTATCGCCAGCCTGTGGCGAACCCGGCAGGGAGCTCGCCGGGCTCGCAGCTCGTCGCGGGACCGGCGCCGCTGGTGAAGGCGGGCGGCTCGGACTCTGACTCTCCTGGCGATGCGACGAGACCTGCCATCTCGGTTATCCCCGCTGCTGGCTCGGCCGCGAGCTCGCGGAACCGGCGCAGGGTGCGGGCGGCCCACGGGCCGACACGCTCGTCGGCTCCGACCAGGTGCGGGCCCCAGAGCGCTCCGGCGGCCGCGGATGTCGTGCGATGCGGCGGATCGGCCGCGTAGACGTCGACCGACAGGCCCGCGTCGAGCAAGACGATTGCCGTGCTCAGGCCGCAGACGCCGGCCCCGATCACGAAGACATCGGGGCTCGCGCTTGTCACATTCCGCACCGTACCGGATCGTCCCTGGCGCGCTTTGGCGGCCGAGCGCCGGTGAGCTATGTCACGCAGCCGGGCATAAGCTGAGCGTGCGCTCACCGGGGAGGCAGGAGCTATGGGAATCGCGATAGGGATTGTGCTGGTTGCGGCGACGATCGCGTCGTTCGTCGTGATCAACGCGAGGGTGGGCAGCATGGCGCGGCGGTACAGCGACCCATGGACCATTGATCCGCAAAGCGGCCAGCCGATTCCGCCGGAGCAGGGCTCGGCCCACCAGGGCCCCCATCACGGCGATGGCGGTCACTTTGGCGGCGGTCACCACGGCGGTTTCTCCGGCGGCGACGGCGGCGGCCATCACCACTAGCTCTGACCGTGCTGGCCTGGGGGAACGACTCTCAGGAACCCCCCGCGATGCGTGCGAGCAAGCGGACGCGTGGGCTCCACTGGCCGACCGGTTTGTTCGCGGTCATTACGGGACGCTGAGGGGCCGGGTCCGTACTCATGTGATCGATGCGCACCTGCGGGCGCATCTGCCGCCTCCGCCAGCGGCGCTCGTGGACGTGGGCGGCGGTGCCGGAAACCAGTCCATCCCGCTGGCCAGGTCCGGCTATCAGCTGACGATCGCCGATCCGTCCGAGGCCATGCTGGCCGGAGCTGCCGAAGCGCTGACGAGCGAAACACCCGAAGTGGCCGCTCGGGTCCGGCTGGTCAAGACCGACGCGGATACGGCAAGGATGGCGCTCGGCGGTCAGCGATTCGCGGGCGTTCTGTGCCACGGCGTGATCATGTACGTGGACGATCCGCGCCCGTTCACGGCCGCGCTCGCGGACCTCGCCGAGCCCGGCGGGACCATTTCACTGGTCGCCAAGAATGCCCGCTGCCTCGCCACCCGGCCGGCCCTTGAAGGACGCTGGGCAAGAGGCGCTGGCCGCCTTTGATACAGACCGGCAGGTTAACGGGCTCGGCGTAGACACCAGGGCCGACACCGTTGATGACCTGTCCGCGCTGCTGTCGCAGGCTGGAGTGACCCCGGTCGCCTGGTACGGCGTTCGTTTGTTCACCGACGGCTGGGTGAGCGCTTACGATCAGGCCGACTCAGGCAGGTGTGCGGCGATGACATGGACGCGCTGCTGGCTGTCGAACTCGAGGCCAGCCGCCGGGATCCGTACCGCCAGCTCAGCAGGCTGTTCCATCTGGTCGGCGTCCGCCGCTAGGAGCGAGCGGCGCTGCCTGCGACAAGGGCGTCGGCGATCAGCGGGACCGCTATGCCGATGGGCTCCCTGATCACTTCCGTGGCGAGGTGGTCGTACGGCGTCGGATCGCGGTTGACGATCACCAGACGAGCTCCAGCTTCTGCGGCCACCCCGCAGAGCGAGGCTGCTGGTTCCACGGTCAGCGTGCTGCCGATGGCGAGCATCAGGTCGCAGCCGGCCGCGGCGCGGACGGCTGCGGACAGTACCGTGCGATCCAGCGGCTGACCGAACATGACCGTCGCGGATTTGAGCACGCCGCCGCATCGCTCGCACGCCGGATCCGCCTCGCCGGCCCTGACCCGGTCGAGCGTCGTGGCTCATCTCGCTGCGTTCGCCGCAGCCGACGCAGACGACCCGGTACATCGTGCCGTGCAGCTCGAGCACGCGCTCGTCAGCCGTTCCGGCCCGCTGGTGGAGACCGTCGATGTTCTGAGTGATCACCCAGGTGTCGATCGCCGCGCCGAGTCTCGGCGAGCGCCGCATGAGCGGCGTTCGGGACCGCGGACCACGCTGGGTGCGCGAGCCTGGCCTGCCAGGACCGGCGGCGCAAGCCGGCGTCACTGACGTAGGCGTCGTAGGTGGACAGCCGCTCCGCGGCCGGGTCGCGCGTCCACAGCCCCTGCGGGCCGCGGAAGTCAGGGATGCCGGAATCCGTGGAGATGCCCGCACCGGTCAGCACGGCGACGCTGGTCAGCCCCGTGGCCCAGGTCGGAGCGTCGTTCATCGCCTCATCGTTGTCGATGGCCCTGGCAAGAGGCAAACGGGTCGCGGTGAGCGCCGGCTTCACCTACTCGCACGTGCGAGCAGCCGCCGCCTGCCGCACCGGTCAAGCAGCCGCCCCTGCGGTACTGAGTTAAGCAGCCGCCGCCTGCCGCACAGGTCAAGCAGCCGCCGCATGGGCACCGGTTGAGCGGCCCAGCGAGTCACACTGACACCACTGACACCACCAGTACCGCCAGCCACGCCGCGCGACGCCCGATGATCTTGCCCACGCCGGGCGACGGGTATGGATGGGTCATTCATACCGAAATCCGGTGATGAATGTCACATTCATACACGGGCTGGCACGCTCAGCTGCGCAACGGGGGCGCCCCGCTGTCGCCAGAACAGCAACGGGGGCGCCATGTTGCGAGGGAGGGGCGCGGCGCCGGCGGGCTGCTCTTCCGGGCGTTCTGGCGGCCTGGATGCCTACTCGTCGATGTGGCCGCGATGATCTTCTGGGGCCGTTTGCGCAGGATCAACCCGATCTGAGGGCCGCGAGCGTCTCTGCGCTCAACGAGCGGCAGCTTAACCAGCGCGCGCACTTCGACTCGAACCTTATCGGGATGCGCTGGGCCGAATGGACGGCTGGCGGACGAGTCCCCGATGAGGTGCTCGACAACTTGCTGAACGTCCTGGCACATGGGCTGCCGCCGCGCAGCGAGGACGGGCCGTATCGTCTGAATGCATGACCAGCGCCTTCGGCACGAGCCTGGCTGACTACACCGGGACGATTCCCAGGCTGCTCGACCGGGCGGCGGAGCGCGATCCTGCCGTCACCTGGCTTCGCACCGACGATCTGACGCTGACGTTCTCGCAAGCGGCCGGGCGGGTATCCGCGATCGCCGGCGATCTTGCCGAGCGCGGTATCGGCCGCGGCGACGTGGTCATGCTGACCGCGCGGACCACGCCCGAGTACCTGCTCAGCTGGCTGGCACTGACCGCGCTCGGCGCGGTCACCGTGCCGGTCAACCCGGCCAGCGCCCCGGCCGAGCTGGCTGGGCTGGTCGGACAGGTGCGGCCCAAGGCGATTCTCACCGATCCCGCGATGTACGCGAGCTTCGGCGAGGGCGACGGGCGCGCGCGTTTGGTTATCGATGTACATGGCCTTGGCGCTGGGCGGCCCGACCAGCCGCTATCGGCCCTTCCAGGCGGGCAGGTCCGTCCCGGTGACCTGGCCGTGCTGATCCCGACGTCGGGCACGACCGGCCGGTCCAAGCTGGTCATGCAGACCCATCGGGCGTACACGCTGGCCGCCGAGGGGTTCCCGTACTGGATGGAGCTCACCGCGGCTGACCGGCTGATGACGTCGCTGCCGCTGTTCCACATCAACGCGCCGATCTACTCCGTGCTCGGGTCGCTGGCCTGCGGTGCCGGCCTGGTGCTCGTGCCGAGGTTTTCCGCCACCGGTTTCCTTGACACCGCGCGGCGGCACGGCGCGACCGAGTTCAACGCGATCGGCGCGATGCTCGAAATCCTGATGCGCCAGCCCGAGCGACCGGATGACGCCGACAATCCGCTGCGGCTGTGCTACGCGGGACCGGCCCCCGACAAGGAAAGGCACCTGGAGATCGAGCGGCGGTTCGGGATCAAGATCGTCGTCGGTTACGCGATGTCAGAGTCGCCCTACGGCCTGATCTGGCGGCACGGCACGCGGCCGTACGGGACGCTCGGCAGCGTTCGCCAGCACCCATACCTTGGCAGCATCAACGAGGCGAAGGTGGTCGCGGCCGCGGAACCTGACGGCGAGGCCGCAGGGCCGTCGGGGCCGCGCTCGGGCCCGGTGAGACGGGCGAGATCCTGTTGCGCAACCCGGTGATCACGCCAGGGTACTGGGGCATGCCGGAGGAAACCGCCGCGGCCAAGACCTCCGATGGCTGGCTGCACACCGGCGACCTGGTCACGGTCAACGAGGACGGCACGTTCACGTTCGTGGGGCGCCGCAAGGAGGTGCTGCGCCGCCGGGGGGAGAACCTGTCGCCGCTGGAGGTCGAGGAGGTCCTCGACTCGCACCCCGCGGTGCTGGAGTCCGCGGTCGTGGGCGTCGCGTCCGAGCTGACCGAGGACGAGATCAAGGCGTTCGTCGTCGTGGTGCCCGGGGCCAACTATCGACCTAGGCGAGCTGCGGGGCTATGCGGCCGAGCGGTTGTCGGCGTTCAAGGTGCCGAGGTTCTGGCAGCTGATCGACGAACTGCCGAGGACGCCGACCGCCCGGATCGCCAAGCACCGGCTGCCGTCAGGTCACCAGCCCGATGAGCTCGACGCCGACGCGGGCTAATCCGGCCGCAACATAGGAACACCTATGGCCCCACCGGGTGACGCTGTTCGAGCACCGGTGTGCCATAGGTGCGCCATAGGTGTTGTGCGGCCAGGGGCGTTAGATCCAGTGGAACAGGTTCAGGAAACGGTCGGCGAGAGCCTGATCGCCGCGGACCGTGCCGGCCGAGATCCGGCCGAACGCGACCAGCACCATGCTGCCGGCGTCGAACTCGATCACCGCCGGCAGATCGTCGACGGGGCCGGGCTCGTAGCTCAGGCCTTCTGAGTTGACCGTGACTCTGGTGGTCCCTGCGTTCTGGCCGGTCGTGACGTTGATTCCGATGGTGAACGGGGCGCGGTCGGCATCCGGCCGCATCGTCGCCTGCCAGATGATGAACATGAACGGGACAAGCAGGTCGGCGGCCTCGCCGGGCAGTGCGTGCGATGCGCCAGCGCCCTCGCGGATGTCCCAGGTGTGGACGCCGTAGTCCATGAGCTGGCCGGCCGCGTAGATGAACGCGGGCACCGGGCCCATGTAGAAGTGCGGGACGATCATGCTCGTCCACTCTTCCTCGCTGAGCGGCTCGAGTATGCCCATCATCTGGTCGAGGTCCTTACGGACCCGGCTCATCATCTCGCCCTGGGACAGGTTCCTGAACGCCTGCGCCGAGTCACCCGCCCGCTCATGCATGCCGAGCAGGCCGAAGGCGTTCTCGGCCGAGGCACCAGAGCGCGCGATGTCGAAGGCCTTGAAGTAGCCCTCTGTCGTGTCGACCAGGTGGCCGATGATGTCCCTGACCTCCCAGTTCTCGCACGCCGTCTTGTTCGTCCAGGCGTCGGGCTGCTCCGCCAGGGAGAACATCTGCCCAGCCTGCTCGCGTACGACCCGCAGGATGGTGTCCTTTCCCTCGTAGGTCATCGCGTTCCACTCGCTCATACCGCTCACCTCATGTGTCGTCATCGGTTGTGCGCACTGTCAATGGCTGGCGACGGCGATCCTTGCGAGCGCCTCGCCATAGCGGACCGCGACGAGTTGCGCGATCGCCGGGTGCCCGCCGAGCGGAGCCGCGCATGGCGCGTTGAGTGCGGCGCTCAGCGCCGCGAACTCGGCGGGATCGGTCTCTGGGCCGATCACGCACGGCGCGATGGCCAGGTGGGTGGCGCCCGCCTCACGCAGTCGCTGCACCGCGGCGTCGATGCTTGCCGGATCGCCGAGCGAGGCCGGGGCGGCGGGAACCGACAGCCTGGATGCCAGCAGGACCGCGGTCACGCCAGCGTCGGTGATGGCCTGGGGCCCGCGGTCGGCTACCACGATGACGCCGGTTGATCCTGCCGAGATGTTCAGGCCCCTGGACCGGCTCGCCCTCGCGACGCCGGCCTCGAACAGGCGGTCGTGCAACGCGCCAGCAAGCAGCGGATGCGGGCCGAGCGCGTCGGCCAGCATCACGGAATTCTGAGCTGAACTGATCGCGGCCGCGATCGCCGGGCCGATCTCCTGGTGCGGGCCCGCCAGCAACGGCACCACCACGGCATGCGGGCCGTTTTCGAACCGCTCGTGCCCCTCGCCAGGGTCCGCCTCCAGGGCGTCGGCGAGCGTCTCCGTGCTGCCTGTCAGGAACCCCACCCTGATTTCCACGCCTGGGCAGGACTCCATCGTCGTCTCGGCGACGTACCTGGCAAGGTCGGCGGCGTCGTCGATCCAGCCGGGCACTGCGAGCACCAGCGCAGGTGCGTCTGAAGCGACGCTGATGCGGTGCATGCTGCGGTGCCGTCCGGCCCGCCTGGACCTTCCGCCCGCGCCACGGCGCGGCAGGCTCTGACCGCCGTTGCCGCTTGGGCCGGCCCGGCGGGCGCTGCTGCCCCGCGAGTGGGCAGGCGCTGCGGCAGCTGCTGGCTTGGTTGGTCGGCCTCGTTGGCCGGGGTGCGCCCGCGCTGCGGCAGCGGGGAGAACGGCGCCGACTCCGGGAAACGATCAGTCACGCTCATGTATCGTAATGCTCTCGCGGTGATGCGGCCTTCGTTCGGTGATGTTCGCACCGAAAAGTCGGATGTATTAGCTATTCACAAATTCACGGGTATGCTGAGCGGCTTTCGCATTACTCAGCTCCCGACATGCTGCGGTACACCGAGATCAGCGCCGCTTTCTGCTGGTCAGATAGGCGACCATCGGCCTCGATTGCCTGCTCCACCGCCGGCGCCTCCGGTATGTCACCGGCGGTGCTCTCACCGTGGTGAAGCAGTCCTGCGTGGGTGAGGAGCGTCTCTGCCGAGACGTTGAGTGCTTCTGAGATCAGCTTGATCACCCGCATCGACGGCTGGTGCAGGCCGCGCTCGATCTGGCTGAGATAAGGATTCGACAGCCTGGTCTTTTCGGCCAGCTGGCGCAACGACAGGTTCGCCAGCTTCCGTTGCCGCCTGATGAAGTCGCCAAGCGCCTCCATCTGCGAGTCCCAGGGTTCGCTCATGGTCGTTTCCTCATCACGGGATCGGGCTGCGCGCTGGTCGCCGCCCGCGCGGCTGGTTGTCCGGATCGAGATGGCTAGCGCGCCGGCGCACGCATCTGAAGGCGAACGGGGCGCGGCGGACGGCCGGTGCCGTCAGCCACGCCCCACTCATCGCCTGCACCATTACTTGGTGTCTGGCTTGGCCTTCTTTGCCGTGCTGCGCTGCGAGCCCGTCTTGGCCGTGCTCGTCTTGCTGGCTGACGGCGTCTTGCTGGCGGCGGCGTCTTGCTGGCCGATGCCGACTTGCTGGCTGACGGCGACTTGCTGGCCGATGCCGGCTTGGCCCCCGACTGGGCCTTGCGCGGCGGGCTGTGCCTTGGTGCGTGGCGGCCGGCTTGGGCTCGGCCGCGGTGGCCGACGGGGCCTTGGCGGTGTGGCCAGCGGCGGTGTGGCCAGGGCGGTGGTCAGTGGCCGTGGGCAGTGGCGGTGCCGTTCTGGGTCACAGCCGGGCTGCGCCCGTTCAGCCCGCTCCGCTGCATGGCCGAGGTGGCCTGCGCGAAGGCCGCGGCCGCCTGCTGAGCCAGCGGGCTCGCGACGGTGCGAACCTGGTCGACGACCTGCCGCTGAACGTCAGCGACCTGACGCTGAACCGTCCTGACCTGAGCGGAGACCTCGTGCGCCCCGGCTCGCAGGTAGTCGGAGTTCGGCAGCCTGGCGATCAGGCCAGGAGCCTTCTCGCGCAGCTGGCTGAGCTGCTTCTCGGTCATCGCGGCGAGCTGGTCGGTGCTCGGCAGCCTGGCGATCAGGCCAGGAGCCATCTCGCGCAGCTGGCTGAGCTGCTTGTCCCGAAGCTGCGCAAACTGCTCGGCGCTCGGAAGCTTGATTACGTTCAAGGCGGGCATGCTGGGGAGCTGCGGCCGGATCATCTGGGCCGTGGCCGTCACGTTCTTGACGGTGCTGGTCACCCTCTGCTGACCCTTGCGAGCAGCGGCCAGGATCTGGTCCTGGAGCTCCTGCCCCTTGGCGCGGGTGTCGATCATCGAAGATCCTCCTCGTGGGTTCTGTAGCAAACTATAGTTTGCAAAGGAGATATGTCAAGCAGGCGGGCAGCGTGGGATTCTGGCCCGCTGATGCAGCGAGTTCTAGCAGGTCAACGGCCATCAGGGAGCTGCGGGTCGTGAGCGAGGCCGTAGCTCGATCGCGCCGGCGAGCCGTGACGAGTCCTGTCTCGTAGGCGAACACGACTGCCTGGACGCGGTCGCGAAGGCCGAGCTTGGCCAGCACCCGGCCGACATGGGTCTTGACCGTTGCCTCGGATACGAAGAGCCGGTCCGCGATCTCTGTGTTGCTCAGGCCTTGTGCGATCAGGCCCAGCACCTCGCGCTCGCGGCTGGTCAGCCCGGCCAGGTCCGGCGGTTCGGCGTCTGCTCCAGCAGGCAGCATGGGCGCAAAGCGGTCGATCAGCCGCCTTGTCGTGGACGGGGCGACGACGGCGTCGCCAGAATGGACGGCCCTGATCCCGAACAGCAGCTCCTCGGGCGGGACGTCCTTCAGCAGAAAGCCGCTGGCCCCGGCCTTGAGCGCCGCGAACGCGTACTCGTCAAGGTCGAACGTGGTCAGCATCAGGACCCGCGGCCGGTCGCCAGCCTCGCAGATCCGCCTGGTCGCCTCGATGCCGTCCAGCTTCGGCATCCTGACGTCCATGATGGCAACGTCGGCCTGCGTGCCTGCGAGCAGCGCGACAGCGGACAGGCCGTCGCCGGCCTCGCCGACGACGGTCATGTCCGGTTGCGCGTCGAGCACCATCCGGAATCCGGTGCGCACCAGTTCCTGGTCGTCGACCAGGAGGATCCTGATGCTCACGCGGCACCCGCCTCGCCGGCGCAACGGGCAGCCGCGCGGTGACCAGGAACCCGCCGACCGGGAACAGGCTCGGCGCGCACCGATCCGCCGTACATGGCCGCGCGCTCGCGCATCCCGGTCAGCCCGTGCCCGGCGCCATCACAGGCGGCCGCCGCCGAGGCCGTCGTCGGCGATGACGAGCTCGAGCGCGTCGGGGGAGTAGCGAAGCATGACGCTGGCACGCGCCAGCGGTCCTGCGTGCTTGCGGGTGTTGGTGAGGGACTCCTGGACGATCCGGTAGGCGGCGAGTGCGGTGCCTCCCGCCAGCGGGCGCGGCTCGCCCTCGATCGTGCAGGTCACGGCCAGGCCCGCCGTCCTGGTCTGGTCGAGCAGGTCGTCGAGTTGCTCGATGCCGGGCATCGGCGTGAGCGACGCGGGTTCTGCAGCGCCGGCCGGGGCCGGCCCGGAACGAGCGTCATCGCCAGTTGCGGCGGTCTCTGCACCGGCGGCAGCCGCGGCAGGCCGTCGTCGCTCTTGCGCAGCACGCCGAGCAGGGCGCGCATCTCCGCGAGCGCCTGGCGGCCGGTCGCGGAGATGGCGGCCAGCGCCTCGCGGGCCCTCGCCGGGTCGGATCCGAGCGCGTACGCGGCGCCATCGGCCTGCACGACCATCACGCTGACGTTGTGCGCGACGACGTCGTGCAGTTCGCGCGCGATGCGGGCCCGCTCGGCCGCGGCGGCGATCCTCGCCTGCGCGTCCCTGTCCCGTTCCAGGCGGGCGGCGCGCTCCTCCAGGTTCGCGTAGTAGGCACGCCGGTACCGCATCGAGTCACCGAGCGCCCACGCGATCAGCGATGGCCCGGCGAACAGGATCGCGCCCGTCAGCAGCCAGTTCGGTACATGTGCCCAGACCGACGTTCGTGTACAGCCTGGCGAGCTCTGCGGCCGAGCCGAGCAGGCAGATGCCAAGCCCGGCGACCGACAGGCGTCTGGTGGTGTACGCGGCGAGGGTATAGAGCAGTACCACGATGCTCAGGTCGGCCGGACCTGGCCGAAGCCCGAACAGCACCTGGAGCGCACCGACCGCGATCACGACGGCGAAGGCGCCGACGGGATGAGTCCGCCGGAAGACGATCGGCACGGTCAGCGCCATCGTGATCGGAATCAGCAGGAAGCGCTCCAGGCCGACCGCGTCGGCGATGCCGCCGAAGCCCAGCGCGAACGCGAGCACGCCGTCGACCAGCCTCGGGTGACGGCCCAGCCAGGCGTACAGCGCGGACACGGCACAAGGTTAGCCGCGGGACTTCGCCCTGACGTCATCCCGCGGTGTGGACCGCGGCTCATCCTCACGGATGACACCTGTGGCGTGCCAGCGGAACCGACACGTCACGATCGAGCTGGCATCGCACGGCGCACCAGGCAGGCCAGCCTCGGCCGGTTGCAGGCGCACCGCGTGTCCGCCAAACGGATGACACCCGAGTGACGACCTGGCCGACGCGCAGCAGGGCGCCGGCCCACACGATGTATGCCATGGCAGACATGACAGCAGCATCGGCCGCGCACTGCGCCGTCCGGGTCCGCGGCCTGCGCAAGCAGTACCGCGACGCTACCGCGGTCGACGGCATCGACCTGGACATCGACCGCGGCGAGATCTTCGCGCTGCTCGGGCCCAACGGCGCCGGCAAGACCACGACGATCGAGATACTCGAGGGTCACCGGCGCAGGGACGCGGGCGAGGTCAGCGTGCTCGGCGCGGACCCGTCCGATGCCGACCGGGCCTGGCGGGCGCGGATCGGCGTCGTGCCGCAGACCCAGATCACGGCCGGCGAACTCACCGTGCGCGAGATGGTGGGCCACTTCGGCGCGTACTTTCCCGACCCGCGAGACCCGACGAGGTGATCGAGGCGGTCGGGCTCAGCGAGCAGGCGCGGACCAGGCTCCGCCGCCTGTCGGGCGGGCAACTCCGCCGCGTCGACGTCGCTGTCGGCATCGTCGGGCGGCCTGAGCTGCTCTTCCTCGACGAGCCGACGACGGGATTCGACCCGCAGGCGCGCCGCAGGTTCTGGGACCTCATCGCCGGCCTGGCCGACGACGGCACGACCATCTTGCTCACCACGCACTACCTGGACGAGGCGGCGGCGCTGGCCAGCCGGGTCGGCGTGCTCGCGGGCGGCCGCGTCGTCGCGATCGGCACGCCAGCCGACCTCGGCACAGGCGATGCAGGCGACGGTCAGCTGGCAGGCGCCCGACGGCATCAGGTCGGTGAGGACAGGAGCGCCGACGGAGTGCGTGCTGAAACTGGCGCAGGAGGCCGGAGGCGAGATCCCGGGCCTGACCGTGACCCGGCCGTCGCTGGAAGACAGGTACCTCGAGCTCATCGGAGCGAGCCAGAACGGAGTGGAGCGATGATCGCCACTACCCAGCCGGCCGAGCCGGAACACCAGCCGAGCCGGAACAGCCAGCGCAGCCGGAACAGCCAGCCCGGCCGCGCAGCGCGGCCAGAGCTTCGGCCATCGGCTGCCCGCATCGGCCGGGTCAGCCTGGTCCGCGGGATGATCGAGATCAAGCAGTTCGCGCGGCAGCGCGAGAACGTCATCTTCACGTTCTCGCTGCCGATCATCTTGCTGCTGCTGTTCGGCCAGATCTTCCACGGCGAGGTCGGGCACACCGGCGTGAGCTTCCGGCAGTACTTCATCGCCGGGATCATCGCCAGCGGCCTGATGTCGGCGACGTTCGTCGGCGTCGGCGTCAGCATCGCGGCCGACCGGGACGACGGCACGCTGACCAGGCTGGCCGGAACGCCACTGCAGCCGGCCGCGTACTTCGCCGGCAAGGCGATCCTGGCCTTCGTCATCGCGGTGCTCGAGGTGGCGGCGCTGCTCGCGGTCGGCGTCGCGTTGCTCGGCCTGCACCTCCCGTCCACGCCGGAACGCTGGTTCACGCTGGCCTGGGTGCTCTGCTGGGCAGCGCCACCTGCTCGATGCTCGGCATCGCCGTCGGCGTGCTGGTCGCGCACCACCCGCAGCGCGTTCGCCACCATGAACCTGCCGTACCTGGTGCTGTCGTTCATCTCCGGGGTCTACTTCGTGTTCTCCAGGCTGCCGGCCGGGCTGCAGCACGTCGCCGCGATCTTCCCGCTCAAGTGGATCTGCCAGGGCCTGCGCTCGGCGTTCCTGCCGGACCGGCTGCTGGCGGCCGAGCCGGCCCACAGCTGGGAACATGGCAAGATCGCACTGGTGCTCGGCCTCTGGCTCGTCGCAAGCTTGGTGGTATGCGTGCGCACCTTCCGGTGGCAGCGGCAGGGTGATCGATGAATCCTGAGCCGGCTGTCGGGCACGCCTGGGACGGCGGCGAACGACGGTGGGACACCTACTTCGCCGTCATCCTGGCCGGCACCCTGGCGCTGATCCAGGTGGCCGGGTCGGCCGACCGGCCACGAGCGGCTGCTCGCGAGCGCCGCCCTGGTCGCGATGGTGCCGTGGTACGTGCTGCTCGGCCGGCGCGTCATCTACGGCCCAGGGAACCACGTCTGGCCCGGCGTGATCTACCTGGCCGGGCTGATCGCGCTGCTCGCCGTCGCCGAGGCGGCGCCAACGTCGGGAGCGTCACGTTCATCCTGCTCGCGCTCGGGCCGCAGGCCTTCATGGCGTCGGTGAGCTACCGGCTGGCCGTGGTCGCCGTCGTTCTCATGAACGCGACCGCCGTGCTGACTGCGCTGGCCAAGGGAGCCCGCGGAGCCGACCTGGCAACCCCGATCGTCGATCGCAGCTCTGACGACGGTGTTCAGCATTGCGTTCGGCACCTGGATAAACCGGATCATCGACCAGAGCAGGGAGCGGGCTGAGCTGATCGAGCAGCTCGAACGGACCAGGGCCGAACTCGCCGAGGCTAACCGCGAGGCCGGGATACTGGCCGAGCGCGACCGGCTCGCCAGCGAGATCCACGACACGATCGCCCAGGGCTTCACCAGCATCGTCATGCTCGTCCAGGCGGCCGAGGCCGTGATCGGCGAGGACACCGACGCACGCGCGCAAGCAGCTCGACCTGATCGGCAGGACCGCGCGGGAGAACCTGGCTGAGGCGCGCGCGCTCGTGGCCGGGCTCGCCCCGGCGCCGCTGGCGACGGCGTCGCTCGCCGATGCGCTCGCGAGGCTGGCCGACCGCGCGGGCGAGGAGTCCGGGCTCGTGGCGAAGTTCACACGTGCGCGGCACGCCGCGCCCGGTCGGGACGAGCGCGGAGGTGGTGCTGCTGCGGGTCTGCCAGGAAGCGCTGGCGAACGTGCGCAGGCACGCCGGGCCAGCTCGGTACTGGTCACGCTGCGCTATTGCGACGACCGCGTCAGGCTGGAGGTTACCGACGACGGCGCAGGGTTCGACCCGGATCTGCCGTCGAGCGGGTACGGGCTGCGCGGGATGCGCGCGCGGGTCAGCGAGATCGGCGGCGAACTGACGGTGCGCAGCGCGGCAGGCGCAGGCACGACGGTGACTGCGGAGGTGCCGTGATCAGGGTTCTGCTGGCCGACGATCATCCCGTGGTCAGGGACGGGCTGCGCGGGATGCTGTCGGCCGAGTCCGACATCGAGGTGGCCGGCGAGGCAGCGTCAGGGTCAGAGGCGGTCGCGCTGTTCGCCTCGCTGCGCCCCGACGTGGTCCTGATGGACCTGCGGATGCCGGGCGGCGACGGCGTCGACGCGATCGAGCAGATCAGGGCCGGTCACGGGAGCGGCGCGAAGATCATCGTGCTGACGACCTATGACACCGACGCCGACATCCTGCGCGCGGTCGAGGCCGGAGCGACCGGGTACCTGCTCAAGGACGCGCCGCGGGCCGACCTGCTCAGGGCCATCCGCGCCGCCGCCAGCGGCGAGACCGTCCTGGCCCCCGTGGTCGCCGGCCGCCTGGTCTCCCGGGTGCGCGGGCCGAGAGCCCGAGGCGCTTTCCGCGCGGGAGACCGAGGTGCTGGCGCTGGTCGCCCGCGGCCTGACCAACGTCCAGATCGGCCGCGCGCTGTTCGTCAGCGAGGCGACCGTCAAGACGCACCTCACGCGGGCCTGCACGAAGCTCGGCGTGACCGGCCGCACGGCGGCGGTGACCAAGGCGATGGAGACCGGCGCGCTGCCGCCGCCCGGCGCCGCGTCGTGAGGAGCACGACGGGCCCGAACGCCCGCTGCGCCGTGTACGCGCCCGGGCCTCGGGTAACGGACTGGCTATGACAGGGGAGTGTCAGCTGTGGGAGTTACGCAATCCTCGGGCGCTGGTCGATCAGGGCCAGCCGGATCTGCGTGGTCCTGGCTGGCTGGAGCCGCAGCTCGCGACCCTGACCAAGGAGCGGTTCTCCGATCCCGCGTGGATCTACGAGCGCAAGCTCGACGGCGAACGATGTCTGGCCTACCGGTCGGGCGGCCAGGTGCTGCTGCTGACCCGCAACCGGCATGATGTCAGCCGTACCTACCCGGAGGTACGACGACGCGCTGGTCGCGCAGACGGCTTCCGACTTCGTCTGCGACGGGGAGATCGTGGCGTTCGACGGCGCTGCGACCAGCTTCAGCATGCTGCAGCAACGGCTCGGGGTGCGCGATCCTGGCGACGAGCTGCGCCGGCGGGTGCCGGTGTTCTACTACGTCTTCGACCTGCTCTTTGCCGACGGCCAGGACCTGCGCGCGCTGCCGTTGCTCGAGCGCAAGGGGCTGCTGCGCGAGAACCTGTCGTTCTCCGGTTCGCTCCGCTTCACCGAGCATCGCGAGGGCGACGGCGTGGCGTACTTCGAGTACGCGTGCCAGCAAGGCTGGGAGGGCCTGATCGCCAAGCGCGCGGACGCGCCGTACCGGGCGGGCCGGACCAGGGACTGGCTGAAGTTCAAGTGCGAGACCAGCCAGGAGCTGCTGATCGGCGGCTACACGGACCCGCAGGGTTCGCGCACGCACTTCGGCGCGCTGCTGCTCGGCTACTACGACCGGCAGGGCCGCCTGGTCTACGCGGGCAAGGTCGGGACCGGCTTCAGCGAGGCGACGCTGGCCAGCCTGGGCGGCTCGCTGCGCGAGATCGAGCGCGAGGAGCCGCCGTTCGACCGCGGCGCTGCTGCCGCGGCCGAGCGACGGCGGACCGCCGCGGCACGGCGTGCACTGGGTCGAGCCGAGGCTCGTCGCGCAGGTGGGCTTTACCGAGTGGACCAGTGCCGGGCAGCTGCGGCATCCCCGCTATCAGGGCCTGCGGGACGACAAGGACCCGTCGGCGGTCGTGCGCGAGCGGCCTGTAGCCGTTCAGCGTGCCAGCGCAGGGCCGCCCCGGCTCGCCGAGTCGAAGTCGCCGGTGCCGTCCACCGCACCTGCCTCGGGGGTCTGCGGGTAGCCGATCCGGCCGTGTGCAGGAATCTTCTCCGGATGCAGGCTGGCGGAGGCCTGCTTGATCGCCAGGTAGCGCTTGATGTCCGGCCAGCTGACGGCCAGCAGCATGCCCGTCGCCGCCACGACGAGGAGCCTGATCAGTGTCTTGATCACGTGTACGGTCCCCCCATGGCTATCTCGCGGGCCGTCGCGCTGGCCGGCGCTGTGCGCGGCCGGTCGGTCTCTGGCACGAGCGGGGAGCCGGGATCCGGCATGACCTGGCGGCCGCCCTCGCGGGCGTCAAAGGCGCCGCCCACGACCTCGCGGTGCGGCTCGGACTCGGTGGCGGCCGGTGCGGAACGTGCCTGCCGCCCTGAAGACAAGGGTGATCCATGCGGCCATCGCTGCGGCGAAGGCCACGGCCATGATGCCGAGCCAGTAGTTAGCCATGGTGCTCACCTCCCTCTGGTCATCATTTCCGCTGCGCAGGCCCGCAAGCCTGCGCAGCGGGTTGACGTCGGGGCTGACCACGGCCGTGTTCTCAGGCAGCGCGCCGCTGCTCGGCAGGTGCGGTCGGTCGCCGGGCGCTGGCGAGCGGCTGGGCGCCCGCTGGCCGGGCGACGGCCGGCGCTGCCAGGCAGCGCTCGTACGCGGCCGCGGTCTCTGCGGCGATCCGCTCCCACGGATAGCGCGACCTCGCCCGGTCGGCGGCCGCGATCCCGAAGCCGGTCAGCTTCATGGGCGTGGCGAGCAGATCGCGCAGCCGCTTGACCATGAGCTGGGGCCGACCTGCCGGCAGCAGCAGCCCGGTCGTCCCGTCGATCACGGCGTCGGCGTAGCCGCCCACCGCGCTCGCGACGACCGGCTTGCCGCACGCCATCGCGCTGAGCGCGGCCGACGCCGAACGGCTCGTAGCGGGCCGTGCTGATGAAGATGTCCGCGGACCTGATCAGCGCCGCGAGGTGCTTGCCGGTGACCTGACCAGTGAATGTCACGCGGTCGGCGACACCGAGGCTGGCCGCGAGCTTGCCGAGCTTCTTGTACGCGATGTCGGAGTCCAGATCGTCTGGGTCGGGCCCGCCAGCGATGACCAGCTCGGCGCCGGGCAGGTCGGGCAGGATCGCCAGCAGCTTGTCGAGTCCCTGGTGCTCGGCCAGCGAGCCGAGGTGCAGCAGCCGCAGGTCGGCGTGGCGCTTGGCCGCAGGGCCGTCAGGCTGGAACCGGCTGGTGTCGACGCCGCACGGCACGATCCGGACCCGCGTGCCCGGGATGCCGAGCGCGGACAGGTCGCTGACCTCGTCGGACGTGTGCGCGATGACGCCGGTGACGGACCGGCCGATGCACGCTTCCATCCGGATCCGCGCGCTGTCATGCGGGCCTGGGACGCCGTGGCGCTGCTCGGCGATGCCGAGCGAGCCGAAACTCGCCACGATGGGCACGGGAGCCTCGCGTGGCGGCCAGCATCGCAGCAAGGCCGCTCGTCCAGTGATGCGCGTGCACGATGTCCGGCGTGTCCTTCTTCCAGCGCGCCGCGAGGTACCGGCCGATCTCGGCGACGTGCTGCGGCAGCTGGTCGGCGGGCAGCGGCGCGGCCGGGCCCGCCTTGATGTAGCGCGCGACCAGCCCGCGGCGCGAGGTCTCGCGGTCGGGCATGCCAGGCGCGTCCTTGCGCGCGTAGATGACGACGGTGTGACCAAGTGCGGCGAGCGCCCTGCCGAGGCCTGCGACGTGGGCGGCCTGCTCGGCGGCATACGGATCGGCGGTGGTAGCGGGGGCTGATGCATGCCGTGCGACGAGGGCGATCTTCATCCCTGGGCCTCCTTGCGGGTGTCCGGCTGGTGTCACCGCGCGGATGCCCTGGTCAGCAGGCCAGTCCGGGAGTTCTGAGCGCTACGGAAAGGCGCTAGTCCGGACCACCGTAAAACGGAAAGGCACACCCAGCATCGTCACGCCGTGACAAATGGGTGTGCCTGCGTCGTAAGCACTGCCGAGAAACTACACGACCTCCGGGCGCCTGTCTCAACGACGGCCGCCTGCCGGGAGCCCGCAGCTGGCCGGTCGCCTCCGGATCACCGGATTGCCGTACGTGCAGCCTGGTCACGGTGCCGTGCCGCATGGTGCTGCGTACCTCGGTGAGGTCAACGCAGCGATTGACGAGCCACAGCCCGTGCCCGCCGACCTGATCTGGCTCGGGCAGCCGCCGGCCGGCGAGCGGGATCGGCGATGCGGCCACCGTCGCGCAATTCGCAGATCACTTCCCCTGGCGCTTGCCAGCACCAGACGGTGCCCCTGCCGCCGGCGTGCTTGAGCGTGTTGGCGGCGACCTCGCTGACGGCGAGCACGAGTTCCGCGGCCCTGGAGGCGGGCAGGTCAGCGGCTCCGACTCGCGCGGCGATGAAGTCGCGTACGCAGCGCAGATCGCCGTCGAAGGTCAGTGCCGCCGCACCGGCAGGACGGGGCGGTAGCGGCGCCGTGCACGCGCGGCCGCCCGCCTTGATCGCCATCTCTCACCCCCGGCGGATGCGTAGTCGCGGGAGCAGGCCGGGCGACGCCCGCCTTCGCCTGACCCACGTCCGAGCGAGATGCCTGCCCTGCCTTCGGCGACTTATGCATGCGCCGTCGTAGCATGTCCCTGATACGGCATCGGTGCCGACGCCCGCGCCGCCGTCGAGGAGTCCCGCCCGGCCCCAGCGGGCCTGATGCGCTTGGGGGTACAACGTGCCGGAGTTCGAGCTCTCGTCTGAGCAGCGCGATGACACCGCCGTCATCAGGCTGATCGGTGATCTCGACATCGTCACCAGCCGCCAGCTCGACGAGACTCTCACAGCCTCTCGCCGGACCCTTGATCGGGTCGTACTCGACCTGTCGGCTGTCGACTTTATGGACACGAGTTCGCTGGCGGTGATCGTCAGCCACTGGAAGGGGCTCGCGGCCTCTGGCGGTCTGCTCGCGCTCGCGGGCGCGAGGTTCCAGTACACGAGGACGCTGTGGATCACCGGCCTCGCGGACCGGATTCCGATGTACGACACCGTGGACCTCGCGATCGCCGGCCAGCGCGCCGCCGCGGCCGATGGCGCCGGCTGACAGGTCCCTTGACCGCCTGCCCGGTTAACTGCTCGTGGTCCTGCCGCCGCCTGCCCGACTCCAGTATCCGGTCCCGCAGATAGCCGAGCGCGTGCGCGAGCAGCCGCGACACGTGCATCTGCGAGATCCCGAGCTGATCACCGATCTCGGACTGGGTCATGTTGCCGTAGAAGCGCATCATCAGCAGCCGCTGCTCGCGTTCAGGCAGCTCGCCCAGATGCTCCCAGACGGCTTCCATGTCCAGCGTCGTCTCGAGCTGCGGGTCGTCGCCGCCGAGCAGGTCCTCGAGCGTGCCGGCGTCGGCCCCGTCGGACAGCGGGGCGCTCAGCGACGAGGCCTGGAACGCGAGGTCAGCCCGCTGTGCGTCGAGCAGGTCGGCCGCGCTGACGCCCAGGTGCTCGGCGAGCTCGGCGTCGGTCGGGTTCCTGGCCAGACGCTTGCGCAAGGTCGCCGCGCGCCTTCCTGATCTCCAGCCGCAGTTCCTGCGCTGACCTGCGAACATGGACCTGCCAGCGCTTGTCGCGGAAATGCCGCTTGATCTCGCCGGTGATGCACGGCGTCGCGTACGCGGCGAGGCTTTCGCCGATGTCGGGATCGAAATTGTTGATGGCCTTCAGCAAGCCGACGTAACCCACCTGCATGAGTTCCTCTTGCGGTTCAGGACTGTCCCGGTACCGCAGCACGCACGAGCGGACCAGACCCTGGTAGCGGCTCACCAGCTCCTCGCACGCGGCGTCGCGGGTGCTGCTGCCATGCGGCTCGGCCTGAATCGTCTTCAGCAGCTCGTGGTCCGCGCGGTTACCGAGGCCGTCAGACACCGGCGCCATCCAGGAAACTGGCTGGGACACTGCTTGTTACCTCCGTCGGTTGATGACGCTTAGCCATGCCCTCGCTGCGGGTTCCAAACATCGGGGTCCCCTGGTCGCGCTCTGGCCGACGAACGGTCATGATGCCCCCTGACTGCGATACCTCGTCCGGCAGCCGATGCCGCGGACGCAAGCCGCTACCCGGGCGAACGCTGCGCAAACCGGGCCGCGGAGTCCGCCGGCGGCCGGATACCGCCGGGGTTTACAACCACCGCTCCGGGTAGCACGGATATCTGTGCAGTAGGCGGGAGGGGAATCGTCATGGTTGACGCATTCGGTGTGCTGAGGCGGGATCACGAGAAGGTGGAGCGCACGCTCGCCTCTCTCGAGGACGCCCCGAACGCTGGAAGCGGCGCTGACCAGGTTGAGCTGATCGCCCGGCGCAGGCTGACGCAGCAGCTCATCGTCGACGAATCAGGTCATCGAGGCGATCGAGCGACAATTTTTCTGGCCGGTCGTGAAGGACCGGATGCCGGGTGGCACCGAGACTAGCAGACGAGGCGATCGGCCAGGAGCGGCAGGCCAGCAAGGTACTGCGGAAGCTGGAGGCGCTGCAGGCCTGGGATGACGGGTTCGAGCAGTTGCTGAGGGAGTTCATCACGGCGGCCCGCGAACATGTGGCGTTCGAGGAGACCAAGGTGTGGCCTGGGCTGCGCGAAGCGCTGTCCGCGCAGGAGGTCAGCGACCTCGGCGACAGCCTGCTGCAGGCCAAGGAGAGTGCTCGCTGACTACGTAGGGCCGGTTGGCGGGACGCGGACTCGGGTACCGGGTTCGGATGCGGGATGCTGAGAACTTCGAAGTCGGCGGGCACGAGATCAGGCTGACAAATCCGGACAAGGTGCTGTTCGACAACGGCATCACCAAGCGCGACCTGGTGGAGTACTACACGACCGCAGCCCCGGTCATGGTGCCGCTGATGCGGGACCGCCCGGTCGTGATGATGCGCTATCCGGACGGCATCGACGGCGCGCGTATTGTTCAGAAAAATACTCCCGAGTACTTCCCTGCGTGGATCACCCGGGCCGACGTGCCCAAGCGGGATGGCGGCGTGGTCAGCCATGTCATCTGTGACAACGCAGCAACGCTTGCGTACCTGGCAAGCCAGGCGTGCATCGAGCCGCACATCTTCCTGTCTAAGTCCGGTAGTCAGGAGCGGGCAGAAGAGCTGGTCTTCGACCTCGACCCGCCTGGGCCCGGTACGTCCGGCACGTCCGGTACGTCGTTCGACACCGTCAGGCGCAGCGCGCTCGTGCTCCGCGACCTGCTGGAGTCCGAGCTCGGGCTGACCGCGTTCGTCAAGACCACCGGCGGCCATGGCCTGCACGTCCATGTGCCGCTGGACGGCCGAGCAGGATTCGACATTGCCAGGGAGTTCGCGCGCGGCGTCGCGGAAGTGCTCGCCGCCAGGCATCATGACACCTTCACCACGAGCCAGCGGATCAGCGGCCGCGGTGACCGGATCTATGTGGACGTCATGCGGAACGCCTTTGCTCAGACGGTGGTAGCGCCATATGGCGTGCGCGGCCGGCCAGGCGCGCCGGTCGCCACTCCGGTGACATGGTCCGAGGTGGAGGACACCGCCCTGTTGCCTGGCCGGTTCACGCTGCGGGGCGAGCCCGCCCGGCTGACCGAGATTGGCAAGGGTCAGGATCCGTGGGCGGGTTTCTGGCGGCACAGGTACGGCGTCGCCGCCGCACAGCGCAAGCTCGCCGGGCTGCGGTAGCTAGCGGCCGCGCCTGACCGCGCCGATGAGGCCGCCGACTACGGCGATGCCCGCGACTCCGGCGACAACGGGACCAGCGTGCTGAGACAGCCACAGCTGCAGCGACCTGTCGTGCGCGCGGTCGGTGAAGTCGCCGCGGGCGCCATAGTCGTCCCCTGGCGGTGCGTCGGCCGGCTGCCACAGGTTGTCGGCGCGGTGCTGGCCCGCGGGCTGGTCGGTCTGCTGGGAGTCGTAGCCGGTCTTAGCCAGGTACCGGTCGAGCAAGGCTGGAGCGATCCGGTTGGCGACTAGGGTCGCCGCGGTTGTGCCGCCGACCCAGTACATGCGCCGGCGCGGATGGTCGGCTGCGTACGCGACGCCGCGCGCGGCCAGCTCAGGCTGGTAGATCGGCGGGACCGGCTGCGGCTGCTTCGGCAGCCTGGACCGGACCCAGGAGAACTGAGGCGTGTTCACCGCAGGCATCTGCACGACGGTCACGTGCACGTTCGAGCCGTCGTGCAGCAGTTCACAGCGCAGCGATGACGTGAAGCCGAGGACGGCGTGCTTGGCGCCGCAATAGGCGGACTGCAGCGGGATGCTCCGTTCCGAGAGCGCGGAGCCGACCTGCACGATGGTGCCGTAGTCGCGGGGCCGCATCCGGGACAGGGCCGCCATCGTGCCGTGCACGAATCCGAGGTAGGTCACGTCGGTCACCCGGCGGAACTCCTCGGGGCTGATCTCGGCGAAGGGCGCGAACATCGAGCTGAAGCCCACGTTGATCCAGACATCGATGGGTCCGAGCTCGTTCTCGATCCGGTCGGCCGCGGCGTCCAGCTGCGCGTAGTCCGCCATGTCGACGCTGATCGGCAACGCCGTCCCGCCGGCAAGTCGATCTCCTCGGCGGCGCCGGCGCAGGCCGTCGGTGCCGCGAGCGAGCACTGCGACGCGGTCGCCGCGGCGGCCGAACAAGCGGGCGGTAGCGCGGCCGATTCCGGCGCTCGCCGCCATTGATGACGACGGTCTGAGTCATGCGCCGCCGCTACCCGGCAGCGGGTCGCGCAAACGGCACAGGCATGCGGGCACGTCGACGCCGCAAGCCGCTGGCTCGAAGAAGGTGCGACCCGGCACCGGTTAGAACAGGACGCGCGGGGAAGCGGTAGCCGCCATGGCCGGACCGAGATGCGTGCGACGCACGCGAACCGCCTGACGCTGGTGGGAGACCTGTGGCGTCCTCGCGTTCTGCGGGAGTACTCGTTCATTGCCGACGGCGAGCGCGGCGCCCTTGTGGGTCCCGATGGCGCGATCGTCTGGTTGTGCGCGCCACGGTGGGACAGCCCTGCGGTGTTCTCCGCCCTGCTCGGCGGCCAGGGCGGGTACTCGGTGACGCCGGCCGATCCGTGGCACGTCTGGGGCGGCTACTACGAACCAGCGAGCCTGATCTGGCGCAGCCGCTGGGTCGGCCGCGGCGTCGTGGAGTGCCGCGAGGCACTGGCGATGCCAGCCGATCCGCACCGGGCGGTGATCCTGCGCAGGATCGAAGCCCGGGAAGGGCCGGCCGGGTCACGGTCGTTCTCGACGTCCGGGCCGGGCTTCGGTCGCGGCGCGATGCGGGACCTGGCCATGTCGCGCGGCATCTGGACCGGCCGCAGCGGCTCGAGCCAGCGGTCAGGCGCGATCTGGTTCCGGTGGTCGGGCGCGGCGCGAGCGCGTCCTGACCGGGACGGCAGGCTGCGGATGACGCTCACGGTTGCGCCGGGGCAGCACCACGACCTGGTGCTCGAGATCTGCGACCGTCCGTTCGGCGAGCCCCCGACGGGCCGCCGGTGCCGCGAAAGCGTGGGCCGCCACCGAGGAGGCCTGGGCTCGCGCCGTGCCTGACTGCGAAGGGCTGGTGGCCGCCAGGGACGCCAGCCACGCGTATGCCGTTCTCCGAGGCCTGACGTCGGCGTCCGGCGGCATGGTGGCTGCGGCGACCACCTCGCTCCCTGAGCGGCTTGAGGGTGTCCGCAACTACGACTACAGGTACGCGTGGATCCGCGACCAGTGCTACACCGGCATCGCGATGGCGGCGCACGGCGCCAGAGAACAGCTCGCCGGCACCGTTCGGTTCATCACCGAGCGGGTGCTCGCGGACGGCCCTGACCTCAAGCCCGCCTACACCGTCGCGCGGCGAGCAGATTCCTGACGAGCGCGGCTTGCGGCTGCGCGGCTACCCGGGCAGCTCGGTACGGATCGGAAACAGGGTCCGCGATCAGTTCCAGCTCGACAGCCTGGGCGAGGTCCTGCAGCTTTTCGCGGCCGCCACCGAGCAGAACATGCTCGACGCGGACGGATCAGCGCCGCCCAGGTCGCGGCGTGCGCAATCGAGCAGCGCTGGACCGAGCCCGAGGCCGGCATCTGGGAGCTGGACGACGACCTGTGGACGCACTCCAGGCTGTGCTGCGTTGCCGGGCTCCGGGCGATGGCGACCGCCCTCGGCGCGAGGGCCGCCGCGGACGCGGCCGGGAGGATACGGGACCAGGCTCGCGGCGCGATGGAGCAGCCTGGCCGACGCGATCATGGCGGACATGGGCAGGGCGGTACCACCCGACCGGGCGCTGGAAGCGGGCCGTCGGCGACGACCGGATCGATGCATCGCTGCTGCCGTCTGTGCTGCGCGGCGCGCTGCCGCCGGACGACCCGCGCTCGATCGCCACGGTGGCTGCCGTAGTCGCCGACCTCGCCGACGACGGGTTCGTCTACCGCTTCCGGCACGACGACCGGCCGCTGCACGAGGCCGAGGGCGCGTTCCTGCTCTGCGGCTTCTGGATGGCGCTGACGGCGCACGTGCGCGGCGATGACGTGGAGGCAGCGCACTGGTTCGAGCGGAACCGCGCGGCGTGCGGTCCGGCGGGCCTGTACACCGAGGAGTACGACGTGCACCAGCGCCAGCTGCGCGGCAACCTGCCGCAGGCGTTCGTCCACGCCGCCCAGCTCGAGTGCGCGGTCCGGCTGTCCGGCGACGCGAGCGTCGGCGGCTCAGCTCCTGGCGCTGAGGCCCGTCCGGCAGTCTGCTCGCCTCGGGCCTGCGAACTGGGCATTTACCTGACTGGACCGTTATTGGGCGCGACCGCTGGGTAAGCAACGGTCTTGCGAGCACAACAGATCGGACGAGGAAGGGAAACAGATAGGCATGGCAACGACCAAGCAGGTGCAGGCCGCCAGATCCAACGTGAAGAAGGCTCAGCGGTCCGCGTCAAGCAAGAAGACGATCGCGCACATGCCGGCGAAGACCAAGACGGCGCTCGGCAAGCAGGGCGCTGCGGTAGCGCAGCGCAAGCGGACCGGAGGAAGCACTCCGAAGACGCGTGCCGAGCTGTACGAGATGGCCAAGCGGCGCGATCTGCCCGGGCGGTCGAAGATGGGCCGCGACGAGCTCGCCAAGAAGCTCGGCGTTCGCTGAACCCGCACCCTGACCGCCGGGACGTGGCGGCCAGGGGCGGTCAGTCTGCAAGGCCCGGCAACTCGCCGGGCCTTGGCATCAGCACCCCAATCGCGACCATGACCGCGGCCGACCTTGGCCTCGCACCGAACAGGGTGCGAGAGTTGGAGTTGTGGCCAGGGACGGTGAGAAGCTCGGGCGGTACCAGGCCAAGCGCGATTTCACCCGCACGCCCGAACCGGCCGGGCGCTGCTGGACAGCGCGGTCAGGCACGGCGCAGGACGGCGGACAGCGCCGCTTTGTCGTGCAGCGGCACCGCGCGAGGCGCCTGCACTACGACCTGCGCTTCGAGATCGATGGCGTGCTGGTGAGCTGGGCGGTGCCGAACGGCCCGACCCTGGATCCCGCCGTGAAAAGGCTCGCGGTGCACGTCGAGGATCATCCGATCGAATACCTCGACTTCGAGGGCGTGATCCCGGCAGGGGAGTACGGCGGCGGCGACGTCATCGTCTGGGATCTCGGTACCTGGGAGCCGCACGAGACCGACGACCCGGCGGCCGCGGTGGCGGCAGGTGAGTTGCACGTCGACGTCACGGGCCACAAGCTGCGCGGCCGGCTGATCCTGGTGCGCAGCGGCGGCCGGGGCAGCCGTTCCCGCGGCGGAACGGGCGGCGAGCATCGCGGCGGCACCGCGGCCAATCCAGCGGCGAGTCCGAGCAGTGGCTGCTCCTGCACAAGGACGACGACGCCGCGGTCAAGGGCTGGAATCCGGAGGATCACCCGCGGTCCGTCATCAGCGGGCGGACCAACGATGAGGTGCGCGCCGACCCTGACCGGCTCTGGCGGTCGGACCTGCCGCCCGACCAGGCGTCGATCGTGCTGCGGCCGCCCACGGTGCAGGGAGCGAGCCAGGACGAGCTCGACGCGCTTTCCGAACTTGGCAGCAACGGCACGTGGGAGGTGTACGGCCGCGCGCTGCGGCTCACCAACCTGGACAAGGAACTGTTCCCCGGTCGGCCTGGACGCCCCAGACGGCGTGACCAAGCGCGAGCTGATCGGCTACGCGGCCAGGATCGCGCCGGTCATCTTGCCGTACCTGGCAGGCCGGCCGCTCAACATGCACAGGTTTCCTGGCGGTGTGGCCGTCCCCGGGTTCTGGCACAAGCAGCTTCCCGACCACGCGCCCGACTGGGTACCGCGCTGGGACAACCCTGAGGCCGAGCGCGGCAAGACCACGACCTACCTGGTTGTCGACGAGCCGGCCGCCCTGGTCTGGGCCGCGAACTTCGGCGCCCTCGAGTGGCACGCATGGACAGCCAAGACCACCAGCCCGCGCAGCCCAGCTACGCGCTGATCGACATCGACCCGGGATCCTCGACGTCCTGGGAGGAGATTCTCGTGCTGGCCAGGCTGCACCGCACCGCGCTCGGGCACCTGGGCGTGCGCGCCCAGCCGAAGGTGACAGGACGCCGCGGCATCCAGATCTGGATCCCGGTGACACCTGGCCTCAGCTATGAGGACACCCGCGGCTGGGTCGAGCAGCTGTCGAAGACGATTGGCTCGGTCGTCCCTGACCTGGTCAGCTGGAAGTGGGACGTCAAGGACCGCGGCGGACTGGCGCGATTGGATTACACCCAGAACGTGAGCAACAAAACGCTCGTGGCACCGTATAGCCCGCGCGCGGCGCCCGGCGCGCCTGTCTCAGCGCCGATCGCATGGGACGAGCTCGACGACCCTTCGCTGCGGCCGGACGGATTCACGATCCGCACGATCGGTGACCGCATTGCCGAGCACGGCGACCTGTTCAAGACGGTGCTGGGTGAGGGCCAGCCACTGCCGTCAGTCGACTGACTGCGTGCGGCGAGAGCGGGAGGCGAGGGTCAGCTCTCAGCCGCGGCGGCGGGAGAGATAGCCGGAGATGCCCTCCTCGGCCTGGCTGGCGATGAACGCTCCGCGGACGGTGACGAGAATCTCGTCGGCGTGGTCGAGGCAGGCCCACATCGAGTCGCCCGCCGAGTCGGCGAGCTTCACGCTGGCCGGCTGTCCGCATTGATTGGCGTCGATGTCGGCCACCTGGCAGGCGATCGTCGTGCCGCCGCGCGACGCGACGACCGCGGCCGCCTCCTTGAGCAGCGAGAAGTGAGGCGACGCGTCGTCTTCTGCCGAAGGCGGCGGCTGACTGGGCGACCGCTGTCGCTGGCCGAGCAGCACGGTGTTGCCGTCGGGATCAACCATCTTGGCCTCACCGCCCTGAGCATGCGGCGGATAGCCCACGTGCGCGACCTCGACGCCGCCGGATCGGACCTGCTCGATGGCCGCGTCGACGTCATCAAAATAGAAGTAGAAGAGCAGCGGAAGCCGCGGGCAGATCCAGAGGCGGCCTGGTCGAGGCGAGCAAGATCATGTAGCCGTCGTTGTGCAGGGCAGACCAGGCCGAGGTTTCTGCCTTGCCGTTTGCTTGCTCGCCGAAGCCGAGCAGCCCGTAGAAGCGCCTCGACGCGTTGATGTCCCGCACGTAGGTCGCGGAGACCATCTCCTGCAGGGCGGGAGCCATTGGCACAACATACTCGGGTATGCCGCACTGGCGTGCTGTCCGCCCGATGCTCGGACCTCACTCTCGGCCAGCGGCAGGTGGCCCGGCCGCGGTCGGCTCGGCAGATCCCGCCCCGGCGTGCTCAGCAGGCTCGGGCGGCGCTGTGATCCAGGCGCTGGCGACATGGGCGACGATGACCGCGACGATAACGAGCGGCATGACGGTGAGCCCATCGGACCCGAGCAGCAAGGTTGCGAGCAAGACGGATGTCAGCGGCAGCGTGAGCATGACCACGCTCATGGCGCCGATGCCAATGGCTACCCCGGCGACCAGAGGCAGTCCCGGCAGGTGCGACAGTGCAATGCCGCCGGCCGCGCCCATGAACATCGCGGGAAAGACAGGACCGCCGCGGAAGCAGCCAAGCGATATCCCGTAGGCCAGGCCCTTGAAGGCCAGCAGCAGGATCAGGGCGCCGACCGAGTAGCTGGCGGCGTGGATGGACCCGTGGTGCCATCCAGCGCAGACCGGCGCCGATCAGAGGCGCCGCGAGTCCGATGACGATAGCCCATCCGAACTCGCCGATGTTGGGCCTGCTGAATCCCGGCAGGCCAGGGATGGCCAGCGAGAAGGTGCCCAGTCCCGTCAGGCTGTCCAGGCCGACGAAGATGAGCGATCCGATGCCGGCGGCCAGCAAACCGGGCACCAGGACAACCCCGAGCATCGCTCCGCCGAGTTCGGTGGCCTCCATGATCAGGAAAGCGCCGATGATCGGAGAGCCGAGCAGCGTGCTGATCGCCGCGAAACTGCCCGCGGACGCGACGACCCTACTTGCCTCCTCTGGTGCGTCCCTCTTGGCGAGGCCGATGGCCAGCGCCGCCAGCCCGCCGCCGAGCAAGATCAGTGGCATCTCGGGTCCGAGCACCATCCCGAAGCACAAAGTCGCGAGCCCTGCGGCGACAAGGCCCGGCGACTGTGCCGCGGTAGGCGGCTGATGCAGCTTGAATCCGGCCGCGGGTGATGGACCGCCTGTCCCCGGGAGCTTCGTGATAGCCACCGCCACGAGCACGGCGCCGACTAGCAGGACCGGGGCAGGCCACCATGCCGGCGTTGTGGTGAAGCCGAGCCCGTGCGGCAGGTGCGTGAAGAGCTCGGACTGGAGGTAGCTGACCAGAGCCAGGAAGCCGTACGCGGCCGCCGAGATCGGGGCACCAAGCAGCGCGGAGATCGCCAGTACGCTCAGGTAGCTCTTGCTGCGCAGGAGCGCCGCAGGGTCGGGGTGCGCAGTCATGGCGTTTCAACCCTGCGGGCCAGTCGGCTGGCTCGCCATCATTCCCGCAGGGTGAACACTGGCAGCTGAGTCGAACACGCGTTTGAATTCGCGTTATGCTGGAGTAATGACAAACGCGTTCCAGGCGTCACTGTTTGACGCGGATCTGGGCGGAGGTCACCGTGCGCGCCAGTTCGGACGCCTTGACCGGTCGGCCAGGGTCGAGCTGTCCGACGGTGCCTGGCTCGATGTAGTGCCGGGGTGGCTGCCCGGCGCCGACGACCTGTTCGAGCGGCTGGCAGATTCGGTGCTGTGGCGAGCCGAGCGCCGGTGGATGTACGACCAGGTGGTCGCCGTCCCCAGGCTGCTCTGCTACTACGGCGCCGACGACCCGCTACCCGATCCCGCTCTGGCCGTAGCGCGCAGGGCTCTGGACGAGCATTACCGCCCGGAGATTAGTGAATCGCTCTGCACAGCAGGGCTGTGCCTGTACCGGGACGGACGGGACAGCGTGGCGTGGCACGGCGACACCTCAGGCCGGCGCGTGAAGGAAACTATTGTCGCGATCGTGTCCCTGGGCACGCCGCGCGCGCTGATGCTGCGGCCACGCCGGGCCGGCGGCCAGACGTTGCGTTACCTGGTCGGGCACGGCGACCTGCTGGTGATGGGCGGCACCTGCCAGCGCACGTGGGAACATTCCGTGCCGAAGACGGCCAAGCCGACTGGCCCGCGGATCAGCGTGCAGTTCCGGCCGGAAGGCATTCGCTAGCCTGCGACAGTTCGCTTGCGATACCCAATTCTTGCCCTGGGCTGGCTGCGAGCGTGCTATGACCGGCTTCCGCCATTTCACGATCGGGTTTAGCCTGTCGTACCAGGAGGCTCACGTCACATGCTGCACGTCTGCGTCCTAGGGGAGCAGTCAGTTACCGACGAGCGGACCGCAAGCGTGCGGGTCCGCTCGTCGCGCACGGTCGCGCTCATCGGGTTCCTGGCTGCCCATGCGGGCTCACCGCAGACGCGTCAGCGGATCGCCGGTCTGTTCTGGCCGGAATCCGCCGACGGCCAGGCGCTGACCAACTTGCGGCGGGAGCTGCACAACCTGCGCCAGCTGGTCGGTGATGACCAGTCGCTGGTCGTGACGTCTAGGGACCTGTGCTGGCAGGACAGCCCGACGTGCGGGGTCGACCTGCGTGTCTTCGATGGCGAGCGAAAGGCGGCGCTGGCCGCGGCCGCAGCGGGCGATGCGGCATCGGTGCTCGCGCACGCCGACGCGGCGCTGGCACAGTATCGCGGCGAATTCCTCCCGGGGAGCTATGACGACTGGCTGCTGGACATCAGATCAGATCTCGAGCGCCAGTGCGCGGACCTGTGCGACCTGATCAGCGATACCCGAGCCGGAGACGGCGACCTCAGCGGTGCGGCCGCCGCGGCCCGCCGCCGGATCCAGCTGCAGCCGCTGGAAGAGGTTGGTTACCGCACGCTGATGCGGTTGCAGGCCGATCTTGGTGACAGGGCAGGAGCGCTGAGCACCTATCACCACTGCGCGTCGGTGCTGGAACGCGAGCTGGGCGTCGTGCCCGATCGCGCGACGCAGGATCTGCTTGCGCGCCTGATGAAGTCCGCAGAGCAGGTTGCTGCCGGGTCAGCGCCCGAGGAGTTGGCGGCTGCTCGCCGGCCTGGGGCCCCGGCTCAGCTCATCGGCCGGTCACGCGAACTTGCCCTGCTCCGTGAAAGCTGGCGGGCCGCCGTCGCAGGGCGAGCTGGCCTGGTCGTGGTCCGAGGAGGAGCGGGTGTCGGCAAGACGCGCCTGGTGGCCGAGGTAGCCGACCTGGCGCGGGCGCAGGGGGCCGTGGTCGCGGGCACCCAGTGTTTCGCGGCGCCGGGGCGGCTGGCGCTTGCCCCAGTGGCGGACTGGCTGCGGAACCCGGCCGTCCGCCCCGCGATCGCGGCGCTGGATGACGCCTGGCAGATCGAGGTCGGCAGGCTGGTCCCAACCGATCACCATCGCGGAGAAGACGTCACAAGTGACCGATCGATGCTGGATGCCTGGCAGCGACACAGGTTCTTTGAGGGCCTGGCCCGAGCACTGATCGGCGCCGGCCGGCCGACTCTGCTGATCCTGGACAACCTGCACTGGTGCGATGAGGAAACACTGGCCTTCCTTGGGTTCTGCGTTGCGCTTGACTCCGAGGCGCAGCTGCTGGTCACGGCGACGTTGCGCGACGACGGATCCGATGACGACGCAGCGCCCGCAGACTGGGTGGCGGGGATGCGGGCGAGCGGGCTGCTCACCGAGCTCACGCTGGCGCCGCTTGATGTAGCGGACACGGCGCGGCTGGCCGAGACGGATCACTGGCCGCACACTTCGTGAGCCTGACGTTCGGCTGCTGCAGGCCACCACCGGCGGATTTCCCCTGTTCGTCGTGGAAGCCATGCGCGGCAGCAACGATCTCGGCCAGGGCAACCTGCCGGTCGGCGATCTGTCCGCGGTGCTGCGAAACCGCCTGGGTCAGGTCAGCGCACCAGGGCGGGAAATCGCGGGACTCGCAGCCGCAGTGGGCACAGACTTCAGCCCTCGGCCTGCTCACCGAGGCGAGCGACCTGGACGCTGACGTGGTGGTCGGTGCCGTGGACGAGCTGTGGCGGCTCCGGATCGTGCAGGAGTTCAGGGACGGCTACGACTTCTCACACGACTTGCTGCGTGATGCGGCGTACGGACAAGTCAGCCCGC
The DNA here is from genome assembly GCA_963809195.1 of uncultured Actinomycetota bacterium. Lineage (GTDB taxonomy): Bacteria > Actinomycetota > Actinomycetes > Streptosporangiales > Streptosporangiaceae > Chersky-822. Next base: position 1,030,284 of record CAWEIQ010000001.1, read on the forward strand.
CGAAACGGTGGCTGCTGCACCGGCGCATCGCGCAAGGCCTTGAGTTGCTGCACCCGGAGAGCACGGACCAGGTCGCTGCTCAGCTCGCCGAGCAGTACGCCCGTGGCGGGCGGCCCGAGCGGGCTGTCGCGTACTACTCGCGCGCCGCCGACCTCGCGGCGCGCGTGTTCGCGCACGCCGAGGCGATCAGGCTGCATAACCAGGCACTGTCGGTGGTGCATGGCATGCCGGCCGGAGCCGACAGGAACGGCCGGGAGCTGGCCGATCCTCGAGGCCGTCGCTGCGCCGCTGAACGCGCGATACGGTTACGCGTCGCCGGAGCTCGAGCGGACCCTCGAACGCTCGATCGAGCTAGCTCAGTCGCTCGGACGCAAGGATGCGCTGCTAAGCGGACTGGTTGCGCTGAACACCGCGCAGTTCGTGCAGGGCCGCACTGCCGACAGCTTCCGGACGGCGGCCGGGCCCTGAAACTGGCCGAGCCAGGTTCCCAGCTCAGCGAGTATGCGCACTTCGGGGTCGGGGGCTCGGCTTTGAGCCTGGGCAGGCCCGCCGAGGCGCTGCGGCACCTGGACCTCGTCTCCCAGCAGGCGGCCGGTGCTATGTGGCTGACCGTTGGAACCCGGCCCGACGTGCACAGCACTGCCTGGAAAGCCCATGCTCACTGGCTGCTTGGCCACGATGACGACGCGCTTTCCGCCTGCCGCGAGGCGATCGCAGCAGGCCGGGATGTCGACCACCCGTACAGCATGGCCGTCGCACTGGCCTACGGCTGCGTCACGTATCAGATCTGCGCACCGCCCGGCCGACCTGGCCGAGACGGTCACCGAGCTACGTCGGCTGTGCGAGCGGTACAACTTCGCCTACTACCGGGAGTGGGGGCTGATCCTGGACGGCTGGTCGCGCGGCGGCGCGGCGGGCATCGCCCTGGTCAGGCAGGGGATCGGCAATCTGCGGGCGGCGGGTGCGTTCGCCAGGATGCCGTACTGGCTCTCGTTGCTTGCTGACCTGCTCGCTCGAACCGGCCAGCGCGATGCAGCACGAGCAACGCTCGACGCCGCGGAGGTCACCGGCAAGTCCCACGACGACGTGTGGTGGCTGCCCGAGGTGCTGAGGATGCGCGCGATGTATGACGAGGACGATCAGGTCGCGTTGCCCAGGTTGCGCGCCGCGGCCGCACTGGCCTCAGCACATGGCAGCGTGGCGCTGCTGCGCCGCTGCGAGCGGGACATCGCGGCGCGCAGCGTTCGTTCATCGCCCTCCAGCGTTCGCCCGGACGCCTGACTCCGCCACCCGCACGCGAACGCTCGCGCGAACGCCGCCGGTTCTAGCTTCGGGATGTCTGCTAGGCAAGCAAGGCTTCCGGAGGGGAACCCGACATGACTACCACCACCGCACCGACGACGGCCGCGCCCTATGACGAGCTGGCATCCGGCCTGCGCGGCGAGCTGATCGTGCCAGGCGACCCCGGCTACGACGACGCGCGCGCGGTCTACAACGGCATGATCGACAAGCGGCCCGCCGCGATCGCCCGCTGCCGGGACGCCGCCGATGTCGTCACCTGCGTGCGCTTCGGACGCGAGCACGGAGTCGAGCTCGCCGTCCGCAGCGGCGGCCACAACGCAGGCGGGCTGGGCGTCTGGGACGACGCGCTCGTCATCGACCTTTCGCAGCTCCGCAGCACCACCGTCGACCCCGCGAATCACACCGTCCGGGTCGACGCCGGATGCACGTGGGGTGACGTCGACCACGCGACCGTGGCCTTCGGCATGGCCACGCCGTCCGGCTTCCTGGCCTCCACCGGCGTGGCGGGCCTGACGCTCGGCGGCGGCATCGGCTACCTGTCCAGGCGGTTCGGGCTCACCGTCGACAACCTGCTCTCCGCCGATGTCGTGCTCGCCGACGGCACGTTCGTGACCGCGAGCGAGACGTCGCACAGCGACCTGTTCTGGGCCCTGCGCGGCGGCGGCGGCAACTTCGGCGTCGTCACCTCGTTCACGTTCCGGTGCCATGACATCGGCGAGAACGGCGTCATCATCGGCGGTCCCGTGCTGTACGACATCGCCGACACGGCTGACGTGATGCGCTGGTACCGCGAGCTCCTGCCGTCGCTGCCCGAGGAGCTCAGCGGGTGGATCGCGTTGCTGACGATCCCGCCGGCGCCGCCGTTCCCCGAGGAGCTTTGGGGCCGCAAGGCGTGCGGCATCGTCTGGTGCTACACCGGGCGCGCACGAACGTGCCGACGAGGTGCTGCGAGCCGGTCAGGAGCTTCGGCTCGCCGCTGGTGGTCGGCCTGCAAGAGATGCCGTTCAACGTGCTGCAAAGCGCCTTCGATGCGCTCTACCCGGCGGGGCTGCAGTGGTACTGGCGGTCGGACTTCTTCAACGAGATCTCTGACGCGGCCATCGACGTGCACATCAAGTACGGCGCGCAGCTGCCGACCGGGCACTCGACCATGCACATGTATCCCGATCGACGGCGCGGCGAGCCGGGTCGGCGCGGGCGCGACCGCCTTCGCCTACCGCGATGGCGGCTGGGCTGGCGTCATCGTGGGCGTCGACCCTGACCCGGCGAATGCCGAGCGGGTCTCTGCCTGGGCCAGGCAGTACTGGGAGGAGCTACACCCGACGTCGGCCGGTGGTGCCTACGTGAACTTCATGATGGAGGAAGGCAGCGACCGGGTGAAGGCGTCCTACCGCGGCAACTACGAGCGGTTGTCCAGGATCAAGGACCGCTACGACCCTGACAACGTGTTCCACATCAACCAGAACATCGTGCCCGCCGGCGGCCAGGCGTCAGCCTGACCAGAGGGCGTCGAGGGTCGCGTCGATCTGAGCGGTGAGCTGGCCAGCCCGAACGATAAACGGGGGGTTCGGGCTGGCTTCCACCATGACGCAGGCTGCCATCGCGGCTGCGTCAAGGAACCTGGTGATCTGGCCGAAGCTGTGCCGGTCGTCCCGCCCTGTGCGGTGATGGTGCAGGCGTAGCGGGGCGTAGAGGAACAGCTCGTCGCGTGCCCTGGTAACAGCCACGTAGAACAGGCGCCGCTCTTCCTCGAGCCCTGCCTTGCTAGCAAGTGCCATGTCGCTCGGCACCGCGCCGTCGACGAGATGCGGAAGATGGACTACCGGCCACTCCAGGCCCTTCGCCGAGTGGACGGTGGAGATGACCAGGTAGTCGTCGTCCAGCCGGGGCGGACCCGCCAGGTCGGAGGTTGACACCGGCGGATCGAGGGCGAGCTCGACGAGCGCGTCGTGCAGTGACGGGCGGCTGGCAGCGGCGTCGGTCAGCCGCTGCAGGTCGGCGATCCTGGCGGCCGCGTCGGGGTACCTGGCCCGGAGCGGCCGGTCGAGGGCGGCCAGGACGGCCGCGGCCTGCTCAGCGGTGCCGGCGAGCAGCGCAGCCTCGCGCGAGGCCGTACAGGGTGGCCGCCAGTTCTTCCCTCGAACGAGCGGGCGCCGCGGCGACTGCCTCGTTACTCCGGCTGAGTGCCGTCTGGTTCAGGGGGGCTGACTCGGTCAAATGCAGCGCTGCACTGATCCGCCTGGCGTGTGCCGGACCGATCCCGTCGTGCAGCCTGAGCACGCGGAACCAGGCGATGTCGTCGGCAGGGTTTGTGATCACCCGGAGTGCGGCGAGGAAGTCGCGGACGTGCGCGGCCTCGGTGAAGCGCAGGCCGCCGTACTTGACGAACGGAATGCCGCGTGCCGTGAGCTCGATCTCGAGTACGTCACTGTGGTGGGCGGAGCGGACCAGCACGGCCTGGTCACGCAGATCCAGGCCGGCCTCGCGGGACTCGAGCACCCGGGCGCAGATCTGCGTCGCCTGCGTGGCCTCGTCGTAACACCGCACCAAGCAGGGCCGCGCGCCGTTGGTCCGGCTGGCGCTCAGTTCGAGCTCGAGCCCAGGCGATTGCGGGCGGACCACGTTGGCGAGCCGCAGCACCGGCTGCCTGCTGCGATAGTTCCTGGTTAGCCGCACGACTGCCAGTCCAGGGAAGTCGGCGTGCAGGCGCCGGAGATGCTCAGGATCGGCACCACGGAACCCGTAGATGGCCTGCGCGTCGTCGCCAACGCAGGTCAGCCCTGAGCCGTCAGGGCGCAGCAGCCTGACGATGTCGGCCTGCACCGCGTTGACGTCCTGGTACTCGTCGACCAGCACGGCGTCGAACATGCCGCGCAGCACCGGCCCCGCCGAGCTGTCGGCCAGCGCGGCGCGCCACAGCAGCAACAGGTCGTCGAAGTCGACGAGCCCGTGGCTGCGCTTGTGCGCGACGTAGGCGCGGAACATCTCAGAAAGCTCGCCGGTGAAGTTCGCGCACCACGGAAAGCCGGCCTTGACGACGTCGGCCACAGGCTGCTGAGTGTTGACGCACCTGGTGTAGATGTCCGCGCACACCGCCGCTCGCGGCGTCCGTCGCTCCGTGCTGATCAGCCCGTGATTTCCGCGGAGCACGTCGAATAGGTCGGTGACGTCGCCCGGATCGATGACGGTGAACTGCGGCGGCAGCGCGAACGCCTCCGCGTGCCGGCGGATGATCCTGTGCGCGATCGCGTGGAACGTCCCGCCCCTGATCCGGCCGCTCGCTACCGCGCCAGCGTTGTCCGCGCCGCCTGCTGCCGCGCCCGCCGTGCCTGGCGAGGTGAGCCTGGAGAGCATCTCGTCGGCCGCGCGGCGGGTGAACGTCAGCAGCAGGATCCGGGACGGCTCCGTGCCCTGATCGCGCAGCCAGCCTGCGCGTGCCGCGAGCGTCCTGGTCTTCCCCGTCCCTGCCCCGGCCAGCACGAGCAGCGGGCCCGACGGCCACGTAACGGCCTGTCGCTGCTCCTCGTCGAGGCCGTCAAGTACCGCGCCGGATTCGAACATGACGACGAATGTAACGGCGCCCTCCGACAACGCCGCCATTCTCCGTGCGACACGCCCCTTCTGTGATTCTTCCGTGGTCTTCTGTGGTCCAGCCGTCTGGCGTTATGGCCACCTGCGCGCAACGTTCAGATCTCGCCAGGATCCAGCGCCTGGTCAGTCGCTCGCTTGATCGTGCTCGCTCCGCTGACCAGTGCCCGGCGCCAGGGAACGACGCCCTCGATCTCGGTCTCGAGCGAGAAGCTAAGGAACGTCCTGATCAGCACGATCAATCCTAGAACCAGCACGTTGGCCAGTGTCGGCGCGACAGCCACGGTCCTAATGAGGTCGGCTGCGACCAGGACTTCCAGCCCCAAGCAGCAGCGTTCCTCCGAAGGCCCGCCGGAGTGCCGCGTAACCTCGCTGCGGCGTGCCAGACCTGCGCCAGGCGAGCACTGCCAGCACGAACGACCAGAGGACACCAAGGACCAGGACCGCAGCGCCGAGCGCCTCGAACCCCTGCGCGACGTGATCCATCACATCGGCAAATGTGGTACCGGTCTGGACCTCGGTCGTTACCAGCGCGAAAAGCGGCATCGCATCAGGCCACCTCCGGCCTTATCATTCCGTCGACTGCCGGTCCGTATTCCAGTCTCTCGGCCCCAGTTCATGACGAACACGGCCGGCTCGCGAGAGGTAGAGGCGAGTTCCTCAGCCCACTCGGCGGGGTGTTCGGCAAGGCTGAGACGGCGGTCTTCTCCAACCACGGGAACAAATGATCCCGTAGAAACGGGATATGGGCAGCTGCGGCCAAAGCGGCGCCTGCCGCGACCGCGGAGATCGCGAGCGCAGCATGATCCGGCGAGCAGGCTCGCCACATGTCATTGAATCGCCGGGCCGGGCTGGGCCGACGATGGACGGCAGCCCGTCCGGTCACTGTTGCCCAGGGTCGGGGCGGAGGGCCTGTTTCAGACCGGAAGGCTGTTACCCCGTGCAGAAGGCGGCGAGGTCGCGCGCGGTGTCTCGGCTGATCTCCGGACACGCGATGGTGAAGATCTCGGTGCCATGCATGGTGCCCATCACCTGCCTGGCGCGTGCCGGGACGCCCGCCTGGAGCAACAAGCGGTAAAAGTTGATGCCCTCATCACGCAGTGGGTCGCACTCGTTGACGCTGATCACGGTGGGCGGGAACCCCTGGACGTCCTGAACCGTCGCGAACGACGGCCAGGCCAGCGGATTGCGATCGTTGAAGGCCTCGATCCCATAGCCGATGGCGCCATGGTTGTTGTGCAAGTCGAGCAAGATCCCGTTGTTCTCGCTGGAAGAGGGGCACTCCGCTGTCGGCCATTGCCCGGCGATGTACGGGCACAGCGCATACAGGCCCTTGATGAGCCCCAGGTCACCGTCCTTCTTGAGCCTCAGACCCGTCGCGAGGGTCAGGTTGCCGCCGCCGCTCTCGCCAGCCACGATGATTCGCGAGGGGTCGACGCCAAGGTACGCCGCGTTGGCGACAACCCACTTCAGGCCGGAGACGCAATCATTCAGCCCGGCGGGGAACGGCGCTACCTCCGGTACCGAGGACGGCGTCACGCAGTTGCGGAAATCGACCATCACGACAGCGACTCCATTGGCCGCGATGAGCTTGCCCCATCCCCGGTACATCCCGTCATAACATGACAGCGAGGCCATACCGCCGCCGTGGATGTAGTAGACGCACGCCACCGTCTGGTCGCTGTCGGGGCGGATGACCTGCAGATTGATCGTGTTGCCATCAGGCTCAGACACGACCTTTTCTGAGTGCACCCGCAGGCCAGCCGACGGAGCTGCGGCCTCGGTATCGCATAGATCCATGAACGAGCGGAACAGTTCTGCCTGCTGGCGCGCCGCCTCGGAGTTTGCCTCGGCCAGCAATACCTCGCGGCTAGCGACATCGCTGGAGGCCTCTGACGCCAAGCCAGCCAGAATTGTCTTGATCCTGGGATCCAGCCTGCTGTCGCTCGCCACGTCGTACGCCATGACCCGGTCCTCTCGCTCGCCGCCGAACAGTCGGCAACACAGGACCCGCCTGGAACTGTCGGGGGCGCATGGATGCCGCTAACTGGACATTAGACATGAACTGCTGGAAAGTCATCACCTGTCGGTGTCGCTCGCCAGGTGCCTACCTGGTGAATTGCCAGACCACGTCGGTGCCGGTATCGCTAGGTGCGGCAGGCCACAGCTCCCTGGCCGGCCGCTCGCCGAGCGTGGTGTAGCCCAGCTTCGCCGGAATGCGCCCGCTGGCTATGTTGGCGGCATCGTGGTGAATCTCCACCCGGTCGATGCCGGGCAGCGAGAGTGCGGCATCCGTCAGCGCGGCGGCTGCGCAGGTCGCGATGCCGCGGCCGGTCCAGTCGCAGTGCACCCAGTAACCGATCTCCAGCCCTCCGTCGCCGATGCGGTTGTGCAGGCCCGCGCTGCCCACGATCTGGCCGTCGGCGATGATCGCATAGGCGAAGGCGTGGCCGGCGGCCCATTGCACGTCGCACTCGCGCAGGAACTCCGCCGCCTTGTCCTCGTCGTACTGGTCCGCCCACGGCATCCAGGGCCGCAAGTGCTCCTGCGACGCAATGACCGCGGCCAGCAGCGCGGCCGCGTCCTCAGGACGCCATCGGCGGAGGCTGACCTGGCCATGACAAAGCGTCTCCGGAGGGCTGGCCATCGGCCCAGGATGGCGTGCATCTCCGCTGCCTGCAACGGATTAACCACAGCTGCCTGCTGACGATACTTGTCAAACGGCCTGGTCCTGCCAGCATGGCCGCGGCGAACGTTCTAGCGGACTTGCGTGTCACTTTGTGATACGGGGTGCCACCACGTGATACGATTAAGTGATGGCTGACCACTACACCTTGCGGCTGGCGCCGGGCGTCAGGCAGCGGCTGTCAGAGCGGGCGCGTCGGACGGGCTTCCAGGAACGCTCCCTGGCGCAGCGCTACGTGGACGAGGGGCTTCGTCACGACGCTCACCCGCTCATCCAGTTCCTCGACGGACCGAGCGGCCGCCGGGCCAGTCTGCTCAGCCGCGGCCTGGATGTCTGGGAGGTCATCGCCACCGTCCGCGACAACGGCGGATCTATGGCCGACGCCGCCGAGTACTTGCAGGTGCCAGCCGGGCTGGTAGAAGCTGCCGTGGCCTACTACGGCGAGTATCGGGAAGAGATCGACCGGGAAATCGAGCTCAACGAGGCAGAATACGAACGCGGAAGGGCGGCTGCCGCAGCAGGTGAGCAGGCTCTGCGCTCGTGAGAGCTATCCTGGACGAGCAGTTGTCGCCGCAGATCGCGGCGCTCTTGCGCAAGGCGGGCTACGACGTGGACGCTGTAGCCGACCGCGCGGATCTGGTGGGCCGCAGCGACAGGTTTATCCATGAGGTCGCATGCGGCGAAGGCCGGGCGGTGGTCACTAACAACATCAAGGACTTCCGCCCGCTGGCGGCCGAGTGGCTGGCACAAGGCGGAGTGCATGCAGGCCTGATTCTGCTGCCCTCGACGCGGACGCGCAGCCGGCACGCCATCGCCGCTGTCGCTGCCGCTATCGAAAACCTTCTTCGCGACAACCCAGACGGGCTGAGCGGGAGTGAGCGCTGGATCGCCCCGCTTGCGAAGCTGTGAAGGAATCGCATCGCGCCGGACCTACCTGTTCAGTCGGCGACGCCGCAGTGCCGTGTCTCAGCTCTTGTGTTCATTGGACAGCGTGTGGGGCGCAACCCCTCAAGAGTTCGATTCTCCTATCCTCCGCAGCTGTGACAACACCTGCCTGCTGGCGGTACCTGTCAACGGCCTGGTCCTGCCAGCATGGCCGCGGCGATGGCGGCATCTAAGGCCTTCGTCGTCAGCCAGTCCAGAGGCCCATCTGCGCTAAGGAAGCAAGGCCCCTGACCAAGCGACGCCGCTGAGGACGAACCCGCAGGCACTGCACATCGTTCCCCGGGCTCACCCTCGCCAATGCCGCATCACCAGTACGATTTCCTCCGAAGCCTAGGCGCCATGGGTGGGGGCGGGCAGCATCAAGGAGGCACGATGTCCTCAGGAGGCTCATCGGCCGGAAACGCCTGGCACGGCAGCTACGTCCTGGACGGCGCCGTCATTGGTGCGACTGAGGTAGCGGGGCCGAAGCGTCATGCCAGGGCGGACCTGCCGTCCGGCCATCGTGGCGGGGGCGAGCGCCGGTCTGGGCATGGTTTTCTTGCGCTCACGGGTGTGTGCGCCACGCAGGCCGCTCTGGCCATGAGCCTGGTCTGGACCAACACCGCGTTCGTGGACGAGGCCTCCTACTTATGGGTGGGCCGCCTCGTCCTAGGGCACTGGCTGCGTGGCTCGGCCTGGCCGGTCCTGTACGGACAGCAGATCATGTCGCGGTCACCCTTCATGTACCCGCCGCTCGGCGGCCTGGTCAGCAACCTGGGCGGACTGGCGGCGGCGCGCATCTTGTCGCTTGCCTTCATGATCGGCGCTACGGTGCTGCTCTACCTGATGGCCGCGAGGCTATTCGGCCGCTGGGTCGGAATCTCCGCATCGGCGCTGTGGGCCGTAAGTGAGCCAGTCCTGCGGCTGACGTTCGCGACCTTCGACCCGATGTCGGTGTTCCTCGTCGCGCTGTCGGCCTGGCTCGTCGTCCAGGCGGGGTCGCGGCGCCGAGGCTGGCTCGTTGCGTGTTCCGCTGCAATGCTGGGCCTGGCCTGCGCGGCGGCTTACTCGGGGCTTGTCATCGTCCCCGTCGTTATCGTGTTCGCGTTCCTGGTGCTGCTGCCCCAGTTCGGGTGGGCCTGGACCTGGTTCTGGACGGTGTTGCTCGCCGTCGGGTCGGCGGCGGTGTTCTGGCTGCTGATCACCGTCTCGGGCTCCTGGGCTGCCATCAGGTTCACGATCTTGAACCGCCAGGTGAACGATTACCAGCCGGCCAGCGTCATCATCGGCGACATCGCGAAGGACTCAGGGCCGGTCATCGCGTGTGCCCTTTTAGGCGCCCTGATCGCCATGCGGAACGAGGAACGGCCGCGCGCAGTGCTGCTGGCTGCGCTGGGCTGTGCCTCGCTCGTCGTCCCCGCGGCGCAGATTTACTTCGGCACGGGCTGGGCTCTAGACAAGCACGCGGCCTACGGCATCTTGTTCGCCGCGATCGCCGGGGGTTATGCCTGCGTCATGATCGGCCGGCTGTTCGCCGAAGGGCTCGAGGCCAGCCGCTGCGGCATCGTCGCCACCGGCGCGTGCGCCTTAGCCATCCTCGCGGTGGCCAACTCGAGAGTGGCGTCCGGCACGTTCCACCAGTGGCCCAATGCGACGTCGTTCATCTCCGCGTTCCGGCCGGTCGTCGCGAGCCAGCCAGATTCGATCTACGGATCCTCCGAAGTGCGGATCGCCGAGTACTACCTGCCTCAGGGCAATCAATGGTGGCACTGGTCGACGCTGGACATGTCGCTCGAGCCCACCGCAGTTCCCCGAAGCCGGTGGCCGTCCTACTACCGCGCGGAGCTCGCAGCAGACAAATACGACGTAATCGCGCTGTTCTACGCAGCGCCTCCGCCACCTGGACCTATCCCGCCTGCAACTACCAGGCCAGGCTCCCTCGGCGGGCTCGCTCCCGGCGAACTATTGAACCTCGCCAGCCTCCGAGGGTACGAACCGGGAGTACCGGCGCTCACGCGTGTACTCGCCCGCGCCAGGGCATATCGCCTGATTGCTGTCGGCCCCTACAGCAGCGCTACCCTCGCGGGGATCTACGCGATCTGGGAACGCATACCGCTAGCCTGACGGCGCCGCCCGGCCGGCTGTTACCCGTGGTTACAGTCGATCGCCGCCGGTGAACTCGAACCCGGCGATAGCAATCGCCAGTGCGATCACGACAACACAGAGGATCACGCCCGCGGTGATGAGGGTAGTGTGCGCCGCGATCAGCCCGACGCCGATGGCCGGGCAGGCAAGGAACACATAGAGGCCCGCAAAATACGCCGACGAAACCCCGCCTCGCTCATCCTCACGCACCTTGCCCACAGTGGTAGCGACTCCAGCATTCAGGCACATGCCGCCGGCCGCGCCGAGCGCCACGGCTGCGATCAGGAGCGCCGCGAGCGAGTGCAGGGTCAGGGCGAGCAGCAACACTATCCCGGCAAGAACCAGGCCAGCGCAGCCGGTCAGCATCGCCTGATGCGGAGTCGTGCGAAGAGCCGCCAGCTGACCCCCAGCCATGAAGATGAACACGATCGCCCCCACGCTGCCAGCGAGGGCGTGACTACTGTCATGCAGGACGGTGACCAGGAACAGTGCGGATACGGACGTCAGCACGCCGGTCACCGCGAATGCCGCGCCGCCCGACAGCACGGCACGGACAAAGTTGCCGCGGAGTTCGGCGGGTACCCGCAGCCTGGAAATCCGGAGCCTTCTCGCCACCGGCCCGCGGGGCCGAGTTACCAGCAGGCCAATACACGCCAAAACGCCGAGGACCGCTTGCACCAGGTACGGCGTCACGAGCGGGTGGCTCGCCAGATCGGCCAGGACCCCCGCGAGGAGGGTGCCGAGAGCCAGACCGCCGGTGTTGGCGGCGACCGCGAGGCTGCCGCCCACGCCACGCCGGCCGGGCGGAAAGAGGTCGACAATGGCAGCGGTGCCGGCGCCCGTCATCAGGCCCGCAGCAAGTCCGGAGACTATCCGGCCTAGGAGCAGCAGGCCGAGGCCCTGCGCCGGCGCGAGTATCAGCGAGCTGATCACGCTGATCACCACTGCGCCCAGCATCACCGGGCGCCTGCCTATGGCATCGGACAGTTGCCCGAACAGGACCAGCACCAAAACCACGCCGGCGGCGTACGCCGCGAACAGCACCGTAATCGTCAGCGTATGGAAGCCGAACCGCTTGGCATATAGGTCGTACAGCGGGGTCGGCAGCGTGGTCGCTGCCATACAGACCACGAAGGCCGCCGTCGTGGCAGCGACTGCGCCGCGTGGGATCCGACGTGCAGATATTGGCATTCCGGTCTACCGGTTATGCTGCCCGCGGCGATCCCGGTGGCGCGCAAGCGCACGCACGACATTCCCGGCGGCAGCATCTTGCGGCACAGACGCATCCTGTCAGTCATCCGGCAGCGAGGAGTATTCAGGCTCGGGTGGACGTCTGCAGGATCGCTGCTATCCGGACATCGCGGATGCCGTAGCGTATCGGTACATGATGCGACTTGTCGGCGTGGCTGCCCTGCTCGCCGTGACACCGGCGGCCGCCCCGCCTGCCGGCCCGGCCGCCACGCCAACTGGGCGTGCTCTCAATGGCGTCACCTGCCCGCGAGTCACCTCATGCTGGGCGGTCGGCGACCAGACCGCATCGGGCGTGACCCGCACCTTGATTGAGCACTGGAACGGCAGGAAGTGGTCGCTGAAATCGAGCCCGAGCGTGGCGGGGTCGGCGGACACGCTTCTGAGCGGGGTCTCCTGCTCGGCTCGGCTGAACTGCTGGGCGGTCGGCAGGGCGACGCTCGGAGCAACCAGGCAGGAGCCGATCGCCGAGCACTGGAACGGCAGGCGGTGGTCGCTGACCGTGCTCCCCGAGCCTGCGGGCCTGGCCGCGGACGTCCTCTTCGGCGTCTGGTGCCCGGGCGCGACCCGATGCTGGGCCACGGGCTCAGCCGCGCGTCAGGCGGGCGCGGTGTCCCGGCCACTGGCCGAGCACTGGACTGGGAGGAAGTGGTCGGTGGTACCCACCCGCGCCGCTGCCGGATCCCTCAACCTCGTCGCCGTGTTCTGCCGCACCGACGCCAACTGCTGGGCCGTCGGTGCCGGATTTCTCCGCGGGCTGGCTGAGCACTGGAACGGGAGGAGGTGGGCTGTCGCGCCCACGCCGTCCACCGGGGGTGGACTGGCTGGCGTCTGGTGCCCGGGTACGGATTGCCTGGCCACCGGCAACAGCGGTTTCCCCTCCGCGATAGCTGAGCGGTGGAACGGGAGGAAATGGTCGGCCACGCCGACAGCGGCGCTTCCATCGGGGACGCTCTCGGCGCTGCCAGGCGTGTCCTGCGCTACGTCGATCAACTGCTTCGCCGTCGGCGTCGCGAACGTTCGGCCGCTGATCGAACACTGGCGGGGTTCGAAATGGGTCAGGGTCATAAGCCCGATCCCGGCTGGGGCGAAATCTGCGGCGCTGCGCGCGGTGTTCTGTCTATCAAAGGCGGCATGCTGGGCGGTCGGCGCGAGCGCAACGCAGAAGTTCAACGGCCCGGACAGCACGCTGGCCGAGCACTGGAACGGCATGCGCTGGTCGATAGTGCGGACGCCGTGAGGCCCGGCCGAGCCGCGTGCCCACATCGACGATGCGGTCGGCCGGGCTGATGGGCGCCGAGGAGTTCAGGTCGGCAGCCATGGGCCTGCTTCGTCGCGGAGCCAGCGCAGCATCTGGCCGCGGCTCACCGGACCCCTTGGGACCCACGGCGCTGGAAGGTCCCCGGTGGCCGCTAGCGCGCGCTGGACCGGCCGGCTGGCGGCGAGCTTGTCGGCGTCGAGCGCACAGCGGACCGCGTGCGGGTCGAGGCCGAACAGGTCGGCTGCGTTCAGGCCGAGCACACGCGCCTTGATGTCGTCGGTCAGTGCCGGGTAACCGTAGCGCGCCTGGTACTCGGCGGAGATGTGGAAAGCGCGGAACGCCATGATCTGGGTTTGCGGCGGGCCGTACCACACGCTGTCGGTGCCCCACAGCACCCGGTGCGTTCCCAGTCGCTTGAGCAGCTTGCCCAGCGCATGCGCGGCCTGAGTCGGGTCTGCCAGCAGCACCCGCCAGGTGGTGGCGATGTCGGCCCACACGTTGCTGTTGGGCGGGACGTGATAGTCATCCAGCGCCTTGATCAGTGAATCGATGCCGACCGGATCGGCCGGGTTGTACGGGCCCTCGACATGGTCCGGCAGCCAGGCCGCGTGGTAGATGACGAACTGCATGTCCGGGAACTGCCGGGAAACGGCGACCATGTCGCGCGGCTGATTCCAGGTGCCCGCGAAATTGAGCAGCGGCAGGCCCTTGTGGCCGCACATGATCCGCACGCCCAGGTCGTGCGCATGCTGGACCACGGGCAGCCCGATCGAAGGGTCGTCCAGATCAAAGCCCCGGCCGCCCGGCCCCCACGCGGTGTAGACCTTGAATGCGGCGACATCGCCGGTCTCGGCCGTCTGCGTCATCTGGTCCAGCCGGGCCTGGAGCGGGCCGAAGTTGGGTGCTAGAACATTCTGCAGGAGCAGGCGGGAAGCTCCGCCCCGGGTGAGGCTCGCTGCTAGCTGCCGGGTGCCTTCGGCGTCGGCGAAGGGGATCGGGTCATCTGATTGACCGGTGCTGGGCACGTCGGAGAGCAACGCGACGGTGGTGTCGCTGGCGAGGAACACGTCGTGCAGATACGCGGCCCGATCCACGCAGGTCAGCGGGTCCGACGCTGTGCAGTCCGGCGGGACCATGCCGAGGATGAGCTGCAGTGTGTCCGGCGCTGTTCGCCGCCATGGCAGGTGCGGCATCACATGATGGGTGTGGACGTCCAAGATGAACTCGCCGCGGCTGCCCAGCGCGTGCTCGCAAGCCGGCACATTCTCCGGAGTAGGAACCCGGTAGCCGCCGCCCCGGTGCGGGCTAGCCAGGCGGCGCCCTGTCCCGGTGCAGCCCGCGGCGTTGATCGCGCCCAGCAGGGCAGCCATACCGCCCGCGCTCTGCAGGAACCGCCGGCGGTCCATACCGATCCGTCTCGCCGCGGTATCCGCCCGCGCGAGCACCTCCTCAGCGAGCCGGATGTCGCCTGCGCCGGCCGCGGCCGGGAGGAATTCGCCATTGGTCACCGGCCCGAGCACGAGCGGCAGCCGGACCGGGTCATCATGCGGTGGCACGCCGGTCACCGTCCCCTCGGCCGCGGCGCCACCCTAGTGCCGCCGGGGCACGCTCGAATCGACCTCGCTGCGCGTCGGTCATCGGTGTGCCCGATCGGCAGCCCTGGCGGTGTCCGGGTCATGCGTCCTCCGCCTGATCACGTGCGGCCATCACCCCTGATACACGCCGGCTGGCCAGTTTGTTGCAATACCGCAGGAATGAAGCTCGCCGGACAATTTCGTGATCCCGTGCAACACTTCGAGTTCCCGGCTGGTCAGTTTTAACGGAGGAACGGTTGGCCGGCTCGGACCTCGGCAGCGACAGCTTCGGCGAATTTGTCGCCGCGGCTCTGCCTGGCCTGCTTCGCTTCGGTCACCTGCTCACCGGAGATCCGCGGGAAGCCGAAGACCTGGTCCAGGAGGCGCTGGCCCGGTCATTGCGCTGCTGGCGCACCGTGCGGGCCAGCGACGCCGGCCCGTACGTCCGCCGGGCCATGGTCAACACGCACATCACCCGCTGGCGGCGGTGGGACGCCCGCGTGCGACTTGGCATGCCGCCAGACCGAAGCGCCGACGATCCGGCCCTGGGCCGCACCGATGACTGGGACCGGTTGCGCCGGGCGCTGACTCAGCTACCACCGCGCCAGCGCACGGTGCTCGTGCTGCGCTACTACGAGGACCTGCCCGATGCCAGGATCGCCCAGCTGATGGGCTGCGCGCCGGGCACAGTCCGCAGTCAGGCTGCCCGCGGGCTGGCCGCCCTCCGGCCGCTACTGGAGCCCGAAGGCCTCCACCAGGGAGCTACCCGTGAACGATGAGGACCGGCTGCGCGAGCTGCTGCGCGACCCTCGGTGGTCACTGGCACCATGGCCAGACGCGCAATCGCGGGTGCTGCGGGCGGTCAGGCGGCAACGGCGGGCATCCGCCGGCGCCGCCGGGGCGGTGGCTGCCGTAATCGCGGTCGCGGCCGCTTTCACGCTGCCGGCCGTGCTAGGCAACTCGCCGGCAAAGGTGCCCGCAGGCCAGCCGACGGTAGCCGGACCGGCGGCACCCACGGGGCCGGCGCACTCTTCTCACTCGCCGGCTCCGGTGACCCCAACCGGGCTGCCGAGCACTCCGCCGATCGGGTCAGCGGCCTTCCCCGCCAGCATCTACCCGGCCCCGAAAAGCCCCCGCATGACAACCGGGGCGCTGGCTCTTTGCCCCGACCCGGCCGGGCTCGAGGAACCTGGCCCGTTCACGGCTGCCGCCGCGCGAACTGTCCTCGATGGGCTCGGCCGGGGACTCGCCGGTGACCTGCGGGTAAGCGACAGGTCGGTCTGGCCGTTCCTCGCAAACAGCGGGAAACTCAGGGATAGCACCTTGCTCACATTCGCGCGCATGCCGGTCCGCTTCGCCGGTCCGCTGCAGGCCGGCCGCGGCGTGCCAGCTGACCTCCGCGACGCCGTCGCAGCCGGGTGCGGCACCCGAGTCGCGCGCGCCACCTGGGTCCTCAGCTTCCGGCTGGCCCGAAGACCAGCCCTCCACGCCGACATGCTGTTCGTCACGCGGCGGGGCCACATGCTGTTCTACGGTCTACTGAGGCGATCAATGCCTATGAGAGTTATCGAAATACCTAATCGTTCCGTGTGATGAGTCTGGTGGATCAGTGATTCCGGGCAATGCCAGACCGCCAGACATGCTCCTCCACGCAACTGGCTCTTGACCCTCACCGCGGGGGAAGCCGCAGGCTGGCTCGTACGGGCGATCGCCCGCCTCAGAGCACCTGAGCCCTGAACGGGGAGCTGGCACGTGAGCCTGATGCGCATCGGGGCAGTTCTCACGCAAATCGAGGCTGTCCGCGAAGGCGCTGCGCCGGTATGACGAGCTGGGGCTCCTGCGTCCTGCCCGCGTGACGCGGCGACTGGCTACCGGCTTTACGAGACCGCCCAGCTCAGCCAGGCACGCCTGATTGCCTCGCTACGCCAGCTTCAGATGCCATTGGCCGACATCAGAGCAGTACTGAGCCTGGAGCCGGCCGCCGCTGCTCGACAGGTCAGCGAGCACTGGGCCGGCGTAGAAGCCGAGCATGCGGCCAAGAGGGAACTTGCCGGTTACGTCGTGAACAGCCTGAACGGAATGGAGACGGCCATGTATGAAGTCGCTCTCCGGGACATTCCGAGCCGCAGCCAGCTGCGGCTGAAGCGAAATGTGAATAGCGGGCCTGGTGCGATCGCTCTCGGCCAGGAGTTCGTCAGCCTGCTGCGCGAACGCCGACTGCCTCGAATCCCCGGTCGGGCCGGCGCGCCGTTCTGCATTTACTGGAGTGAGGTCACCGAGGACAGCGACGGGCCGATCGAATGGTGCAAACAGGTTCCTGACGATCAGGCTGATGCCCTTGCTGGCCGGGTTGCCGAGCCAGCGCTGCGCACGGAGATAGGGCACAAGGAGGTATTCGTCAACCTTGGTCCTGGCGGCCAGGCCACGCCTGCCCAATGGCAGCTTGCCGCAGGTTCGCTGTTCGCTTGGGCCGACCAGAATGGCGCGCTGCCCAGCAACCTGGGCATCAGGGTGACGTACCTGGCGACCGGGCCGATCACCGAGGGCAGTGCGCCCGGCTGTGACTTCGCAGTCCCCATGGCTTGAGCGTCAGCGACTGGTATCCGCTCCGTGCATGAGCGTGACGACCCTGACTAGCGCGTCAACGCCGCCGACGTTGCCAGGGAAGACTACGTACGGCATGCCGACCACCTCAGGTGCTGCGTCCGCCGTCCGGAACACCGAGATCAGGCCAGGGAACAGCTGGCCCGCGACTTCTGCTCGCCGGATTCCCAACCCGTGCACTGCGACATCGTGCGAGGTGATGCCGCCCTTGGCGATGATCCATGCTGGCTCGCCGACCAAAGACAGGCGCACGATTCCGGCGAGCGCGGCAGAGACGGCACGAGCAACCGCCAGATCGTCCTGGCCTGCGGTGCCCTTGACGACGTCGCGGCTGGTGTAGAGCACCACATCTGCCAGGCGAAGGGCGCTCGCGACGCGCCCTGCGACTGTCCTGACTATGTCGGACTCGCCCTGAACCACCTCGGTCACCTCGAGCTTGATCGGTGTCAGCGGTGCGCATCGCAAGCAGGGCGCCAAGTTGCCTGGTGGTCTGGCCAACGTGCGACCCGACGACGATCAGGCCGTGTGTGCCGTACCCGTCGTGCGCGCTGCGCGGAGCTGCTGGCGCTAGATCCAGCCCGCGCAGCGGTGGCCGGGGATCCAGGCCGCTCAGCGCCCGGACGAATGACGGTCCGGTGCGGAACAGGAAGGATTGCCCGGATCGCTCGGCCAGCAACACCGCGTGGGCGACGGTCTCCAGGTCGGAATACGCGGCGGCGTTCACGACGATCCAGGTCGCGTTGCGTGCCTTGGCCAGCACCTCGCGGATCCGGGAGACGCCACCGATCCTGATGTCCGCCAGGCTGATACTCGCGACAGCGTCGGGGCTGAAGGCGCCTCTGCTCTTCGCTGCCAAGAATTCCCGCAGGTCCGATGCGGCATATCCGAAGACGCGGTCATGCGCGAACTCTGTCTCGCCGACGGGAACCATGCCGTCATCGCTGCGGGCCCAGTGGACGTCACCGACCGTCAGCCGGCCAGCCTCGATGAACGCAGGGACAAACAGCACGCCATCCGGCCCGGCGGCGTTCGCCGCTCGCAGCACGCTGGTGAGCGCCGTGATTTCCGCGATGACATGCCCGCGCAGCGTCGAGTCGCTGCGGCTGATCAGGTCAAGTGGCGCCCCGCGTCGCCCGGCAACGGCGAGCAGCCCGCGTGCGACCTCAGCTGTCAGCGCGGTGGCCTGGTGCTCGGGCAGGCTGCGAGAGTTCGTGAGGACGAAACACGTCGCAGTCCCGCCAGCAACCGCGGCGTAGGCGTCTTCGTACGCCGCCTCGTCAAGGACCGTCACGACCTGGACGTCGTGCACGGCCTGGGACCCGGTCGGATCATCGTCGAGAATTCCGAGAAGCCGGCCGTCGTCGGCGCGCAATTGGCGGATCGAGGCTCGCAGGCCTGGGTCGTCCGGCAGCGCAGGAGGGTGATCCGCCAGGAGTTCGGTCAGGGTCAGCGGCCTGTCCCGCATCACGGTGGACCCTTCCCGGGCAAGGCAGCGGCGAGCCGGGTCGGGCCGCCGGGCGTTTACGATCACTGTAGCGACGCCCCGGACGGCTAACCGGCAAACCGGACGGCCAGCCGGTTAAGGAGAGACCGTGGCGAACGTGGTGGTCACGGGCGGGGCAGGCTTCCTGGGCTCCCGCCTGGCGAGGGAACTGCTCGCAGGCCGCACGTTGGCCGTCGCTGGCGGCCCGGCCCGCCCGGTGGCCAGGCTGACGCTGATCGACCAGGCGTCATTTCCCGACGATCTCGTCGCCGACACCCGCGTGACAGTGGTCCGCGGCGATCTTGCCGATCTGCTGGATCCGGCGAATGGCGGGCCCGCTCACCTGGCCGGAGCCGACGTGATCTTCCACCTCGCGGCTGCCGTCAGCGCAGAGTGCGAGGCCGACTTCGACCTCGGCATGCGGGCGAACCTGGCAGCGACCGAACGGCTGCTCGCCTCCTGCCGTTCGCTTGGCACCAGCCCGGTTGTCGTGTTCTCGAGCTCCGTCGCTGCCTTCGGGACCAGCGAGGACCATCCGCTGCCCCGGGTCGTCGACGATCAGACGATGCCGAACCCGCAGTCCAGCTATGGCATCCAGAAGGTCATCGGCGAACACCTGATCGCCGACTACACGCGCAAGGGTTTCGTGCGCGGCAGGACCGTCCGGCTGATGACCGTTGTCGTCAGGCCCGGCCGGCCCAACGCTGCCGCGTCGGGATTCCTGTCGTCTATCATCCGCGAGCCGCTCCGCGGAGAGTCGAGCGATCTGTCCTGTCGGTCCGCAGACCGCGGTGGCCCTGGCCTCACCTGCCAAGGCGATCGAGGGACTCTTGCGCGCCGCGACATCATCGGACCAGGACTGGGGCGGCCGGACCGCGGTCAACCTGCCCGCGCTCACGGTGACGGTGCAGGACATGGTCGCCGCGCTCGGCCGCGCAGCGGGCCCCGCGGCCGTCGCCTTGATCGAATGGACGCCCGATCCCGCGATCGCGCGGATCGTGACGAGCTGGCCAGCCGCCGTAAGGGCAGACCGCGCGGCCCGGCTCGGCCTGGCTGCCGACGCTGACTTCGACTCCGTTCTCGCGCAGCACATTGCAGAAAGCACAGGCTGAGAACGGCGATCGCGCGGCATGTTTGGTTTGCAATAACACAACCCTGACCGCGGCATGTGCACCGATGGCTGCTTGGATACGAACGTGGCTGAGGTAACAGAGTTGCGCGTCACGCTGACTGTCGAGGACTTCGACCAGGCGCTGGCCTTCTATCGCGACGCGCTCGGGCTCGAACAGCTCGCCGACTGGAGCACCGATGACGGCAGGGTGGTCGTCCTGGAAGCCGGCCGGGCGACGCTCGAGTTGTTCGACCAGGCCCAAGCGGCGGCCGTCGACCAGATCGAGGCGGGCCGCCGGGTCTCGGGCAAGGTGCGCCTTGCGCTGAAGGTGTCCGACAGCGACCAAACCGCCCGGCACCTGATCGAGGCGGGAGCCGATCAGGTCGCGCCGCCTGTGACCACGCCGTGGGGCGACAGGAATGCCCGGGTGCAAGCGCCCGATGGCATGCAGCTGACGCTCTTCGCGACCGACGCATCGAAGGACTGAACCAGCGACTCTGACGCGCTCTGGTCGCGCCCTCGACCCGGAAGTGTTCGAACAGCGCATGGCAGCCCGTTTTGGGTATGACTGCGAGGTAACGAGCGAGCGATAAGGGAGCACGTGATGTCGCAACCCGGCGGACCAGTTCTGTTCGTGCACGGCCTCTGGCTGCATCCAACGTCCTGGGGGCAGTGGGAGGACTTCTTCCGTGGCGCTGGTCACGCGCCGATGGCGCCCGGCTGGCCGGGCGTCGCCGACACCGTCGAGGAGACCAGGCGCAGCCCGGAGAAAGTGGCCGGTAAGGGCATCGAGGACATCGTCCAGCACTATGCACGGATCATCCGCGACCTGGAGAGTCCGCCGATCGTCATTGGCCACTCGTTCGGCGGCCTGATAGCACAGCGGCTGCTCGGCCAGTCGCTGGCCGCTGCGGCAGTCGCGGTCGATGCCGCGCCGATCAAGGGCGTGCTTAACCTCCCGCCATCGGCATTGAAGGTCGCCTCGATCGGGCTCCGAAAGCCGGCGAACAGGCGCGCGGCCGTTTCTTTGACACCTGAGCAGTTCAGGTACGGATTTGGCAATGCCGTCCCGGCACAGGAGTCCGCCGAACTCTACGAGCGCTGGGCCGTACCGTCCCCCGGCAGGCCGCTGTTCGAAGCCGCGCTGGCGAACTTTACGCCCGGCTCACCGGCCAAGGTCAACACCCACAACAAGGACCGCGGGCCGCTCTTGCTGATCGCCGGCGGCAAGGACCATACCGTGCCTGCCGCGATCACGACATCGACCCGCAAGCTGTACCACAAGTCGCCAGCGATCACGGACTTCAAGGAGTTCGAGGACCGCGGCCACTCGCTAGCCATCGACCATGGCTGGCAGGAAATCGCCCAGTACGCCCTGGATTGGCTAAGACAGCGCTCGCTGTAAAGCGTTGCCCGCACGCCTGAATACCTCGCCTGCGTAACGATGGCCCGCTGGCATAACGCGCCAGCGGGCCATCGTTTGTCGAACTTGCCGGACCGCTAACCAGCGCTGGAGCCGACGGTCTCGAGTTCGCCGCTGAGGTCCTCCTCGGGCAGCGCTTCGTGCGCCAGCCTGCTCGGCCACCACACCTTGCTGCCGATGTCCAGGTTCAGCGCGGTGACCAGGACCGACCGGACGATGATGCTGTCGAGCAGCACTCCGAAGGCGACCGCGAATCCGATCTCGGCCAGGAACGTGATCGGCAGCGTCCCGAGCACGGCGAACGTCCCGGCCAGCACTACGCCGGCCGACGTGATCACGCCGCCGGTCGCGGCCAGGCCGATCAGCGCGCCCCGGCGGGCGCCGTGCCGTTTCGTTTCCTCCCTGACTCTGGTCATCAGGAAGATGTTGTAGTCGATTCCCAGCGCGACCAGGAAGACGAATACGAACAACGGGAACGAGGTGTCCGCTCCGCCGAAGTGGAACACGTGGTCGAACACCAGCGCACTGACTCCGAGCGCCGCCGCGAATGAGAGCACGACCGTGGCGATCAGCATGATCGGCGCGATGATGGCCCGCAGCAGCAGAGCCAGGATCACGAACACGACGGCAAGGATCAGCGGGATGATCACATTGCGGTCGTGTGCCGCAGCCCGTTGCACGTCCAGGTTCACCGCGGTATTGCCGCCCACGAGCGCGTGGGCACCAGGCACCGCGTGCACAGCGCCGCGCACGCGGTCGATGGTCGAATACGCGGCCTGGCTGTCAGGCGCTGATGTCAAAGTCCCTTCGAGGAAGACGTGACCGGCATGGACCTGCGGCTGGGTGACCGCCGTAATCCCGCGCACCCCGGCGAACGTGGTCCGCAGGTGGGAGGCAGCGCCGGGGTTGCCGGCGACGATGACCGGCTGGCCGACGCCTGCGGGGAAGTTCCTGTCGATCACCCGCTGTCCGACGACCGAGTCAGGATGGTGGCCGGCGAAAGACTGAGCCGCGGTGAGCCCGCTGGACTTCAGGCCGGTCAGGCCGACGGCCATGACCCCGAGCACGATGGCCGTGCTGACCCAGACGACGCGCGGCCGGACCGCGACCTTACGGCCAACACGCGCCCAGAAGCCCCTGCTGGTCGGCTCGGCCGAACCGAAGGCGGGCCGGACCGGCCAGAAGATCCACCGCCCGAAGATGACGAGCAGCGCGGGGAGCAGCGTGATCATGGCAGCGAGCGCCACGCCCACGCCGATGGCCAGCACGGGCCCCATTCCCTTGGTGGAGTTCAGTTCGGCGATCGTCAGGCACAGCAGGCTCAGGATCACGGTGCCGGCGCTCGCGATGATCGCGGGGCCCGCCCGGCGAAGCGCCACCGCCATGGCCTCGTGCCGGTCTTCGTGGCGGCGTAGTTCCTCCCGGTATCTAGCTGTCAGAAGCAGCGCGTAGTCGGTTCCCGCGCCGAACACCAGCACGTTCAGGATGCCTGCGCTCTGCCCGTTCACGGTGAGGCCCGCGTGCGCGGCGAGCAGGTAGATCAGTGCCTCGGCGCTGACGAGCGCGATGCCCGCCGTGAGCACCGGCAGCAACCACAGCACCGGGCTCCGGTACGTGATCAGGAGCAGCACGATGACGACGGCGAGTGTGCCGATCAGCAGCGTGCTATCGATGCCGCTGAAGGACTTGGCTGAGTCGGAGGCATTGCCTAGCGGCCCCGCTATATGCGCGATAAGGCCATGGGAGTCCTGGTGGGCGATGGACCGCAGCTTGTCGACCGCCGCGGTTGCCCCGTTCCATCCCTTGGAGCCAAGGTTGACGGGAACGACGGTCTGGGCGGCTTTCCCGTTGGCCGAGAAGAACGGCCCTGCCACCTGATTCTTGACGGCCCCGTGGACGCCGGTGAAGCCGGCGACATCGGCCATGGCCTTGTGCCGGTCCGCCGCCGTCAGGCCGGAAGGCCGGTTGTAGACCACGACGGCAGGGAAGACGTTCGGCGACTGGAACGTCGATTGCAGCTTCAGGACCCTCGTCGATTCGGCCTTGGCTGGCAGCCACGACTGAGCGTCGTTCTTCTCGGCGCCGGTCAGCTTGCCGGACAACGGCCCCGCGAGCGCGACGACGATCAGCCAGAACACCAGGACCGCCCATTTTGTACGGCGGCCGCCAGGCAAGCGCATCAGGGCGCGGGCCTTGCTCATCTCCAGACTCCCCGTTCACTAAGCTAGTACTCGGTCACAGTCAGCCCGCGTCACGTCACTCCCACGAGGAACCAACTCAAGTTATATCTCGATTGCGCGGAACTCGACAAGTCCTTTTGGTCTCCCCTATATGACACGGCTCGCCGCCCAAATGTGACACCGCGGGAGCGCGGAGCGGTGCGTGCTGCGCCGACCGTGGCCAGATCCGGCCGCCTCGTGACCTCCGGTGCCTCAAACGATCGCGAGGCCGGCATTCACCGCTGAGAATGTGCAAACGATTGCTGCGGTTTACCACAGCGTCGGTCATTCGTCGCCGGGATGTGGCTTTCGTCCTCTACCTATACCCAGGGGGTAGTAACGCTCCGACAGGAGGACATCATGCGTTTGACGCTCTCCCGGCCTCGTGCTGCGCTCGCCACTGTGGCGGCCGCGCTGCTGGCAGGGTCGGCTCTGGCCGCAGCACCCGCGCTGGCCAGCTCCAGCACCCACGGGTCCGGCGGTGACCACGGCAGCGAGATCAGGCACGTGCTGCTGATCTCCGTGGACGGACTGCATCAGCAGGACCTCACCTGGTACGTGCGAACGCACCCAGACTCGGTGCTGGCCGCTCTGACGCGACATGGCCTGGAATATAACCGGGCCATGACGCAGTTCCCTTCGGACTCCTTCCCAGGAATGGTGGGACAGGTAACCGGCGGTGAGCCGGGTGTGACCGGTGTCTACTACGACGACACCTGGAACCACGCGGTGTTCCCTGCGGGCACGACGACGTGCTCTGGACCGCCGCCCGGCGGCGAGGTCTCCTACACCGAGGCCGCTGACATCAACCAGCTCTCGATCGACGCGGGGCAGGGGCTGCCCGGCTTGCCCGGCTCGATCCTGCAGATGACCAGCAACCCGCTGACCGTCGTCAACCCCGGCGGCGCTGCCGGTCAGCGCAGCCACCTGCAAGCCGATCATCCCCAGCCAGTACCTGAAGGTGAACACGATCTTCGAGGTGGCCCGCGAGCACGGCCTGCGCACCGCGTGGTCGGACAAGCACCCGGCCTACGAGATCCTCTCCGGGCCGTCGGGCACGGGCGTCCAGGACTTCTTCACCCCCGAGATCAACAGCGACGCGATCGGCTTCCCGGCTGGCAACGACTGGACCACCGACAACGCCGCCACCATTCAGTACGACTCCTACAAGGTCCAGGCGGTGCTGAACGAGATCGACGGCTTTAACCACAGCAGGACGCAACACGTGGGAGTGCCGGCGATCTTCGGGATGAACTTCCAGACCGTGTCGACCGCGGAGAAGCTGCCGACCTCGGACGGCCTGACCGGCGGCTACCTGCCGGGCGGGAAGGTTCCGGGCCCGCTGCTGAGCCGGGCGCTCGACTACATCAACACCGAGATCGGCGCGATGGTCGCTGAGATCCGTGCCCAGGGCCTGGCCGGCAGCACGGCGCTGATCATCTCCGCCAAGCACGGGCAATCGCCGACCGACCCGAACGACCTCGCCCGCGTCGACGACGGCCCGATCATCGACGGCATCAACGCCGCGTGGAAGGCCGCGCATCCCAGCGCCGGCAACCTCGTCGCGTTCGCCGTCGATGACGACGGCATGCTGATGTGGCTGAACGACACCTCGCAGGCCGCGTGCGACTTCGTGAAGCATTACCTGCTGACCTATTCGGCGGCGGGCAACGACATCAGCGGCAACCCGATCACCGTGCAGTCCTCCGGCGTGAAGGCGGTCTACGCGGGAGCGGCATCCGCCGCGCTGTTCGGGGTTCCGCCTGGTGAGCCGCGCCATCCGGACATCGTCGGCATCGCACAGCACGGCGTTGTCTACACCGGCGGGAAGGGCAAGATCGCCGAGCATGGCGGAGACGATCGGCAAGACCGTAACGTCCCGATCCTGATGGTGCTGCCCGGCATCCATCACGGCCACGTGATCGCCGCGCCGGTCGAGACGACTCAGATTGCGCCTTCCATCCTGACGCTGCTCGGCATGTCGCCAGGGGAGCTGCAGGCGGTGCGCATCGAGCACACCAAGGTTCTGCCGGGCTTGCGTGGAGTGGGAAGGGGCTAGATCAGGGATGGGCCGGTGTCTCGTCGCACGGGGGACGCAACGAGACACCGGGCCCTGGCACCGGAAGGGTCGCGTCGGCGTAGACCTTGGCCCGCCGACTCTGCCCGGCGAGCGGCTCGGCAGAGCCGCCAGGAATAGCTTTCCGTATCACCGTACTATATTGCGTCCTGCCTACTGCTCTCCACCTGGGCCGCGTTCGTTGCGCTCAGCCGCGAGCCAGCCAGCCGCCAGGCCAGCGCGGCAAAGACGGCGATCACGCAGGCCAGAGCCAGCTCCCGCAGCCCGCCGGTCCGGCGGTCCTGGCTCAAGCCGATGCTGTGCAGGAGAGACGCGGGCCAGCACAGGTACGCGGCCCAGTGCACGGCGCGCCAGCTCCGGCGGCCTAGACGACGCCGCAGCGCGCTGGTCAGGATCAGCGCGGCCAGCAGGTCAGTTCCGACGGCGCCCAGGCCCATCCAGAGCCGGTCGCTGCGCGCGACAAAGGGCACGATCACCGATGCCGGATTGACTCCGCTGTAGCGCGCATCGACCGCGGTAACGATATGAATCGCCAGAAACATGGCCGCCATCAGGGACACGTCTCGATGAGCCACATGGATCAGCCACCTGACCGGACCAGACAGCCGGCGAGGCCGCGGTCGGCGGCTCAGCATCACGCCAAGCAACACAGAAAGCGTCAGCAACACCATGGCGATGACGCCCGCGAGCGCGCTTGCCGTGCCTGCGGTCGGCACTACAGTCCCCTGACCCGGTTCTGGCCACCGACCCGCACACATCCATGGTGCATCATCGACTCGTGGACCTGGTCAGCGCGACCATTCGCCCCTCTGTCGCCACGGCAGTGCGAGAAGCCGGTGACCCACGGTTCGGCGCCGATCAGCTAGCCGCTGCCGCTCGCGACGCGGTCGCCGCGTGGGTGCTGGCGGTGGCGGGTGACGATGCGGCCCTCGCGGCCATGGCCAGCCCCGATGTGGCGCACTGGCTGTTGCACCCAGTCAGGAAGAAGTGGCAGGTGGCGGCAGGTCCGACCGTGACCGAGATCGACGTCTGGCGCCTGGACAGCGACGCCGACCCGCCCCGTCTGCGATTTAGCGTCCGGTTCACGGGCCGGCAGGCGTTCGACGATCTCGCCGCGGGCGACATGGCCTGTCCCGGCGCCACCGAGACCGAGTTCGTCGGATTGTTCCAGCTCGCGCTCGCGGACACGGCGGGCTGGCGGCTCGTCTCGGGACACGTTCAGACGCTCGATGACTACTACGGCTACGTGTTCACCAGCCGGCACGAGACCGCTGATGAGTACCTGGCACGCACCGGCTCCGCGCTGCCTGCAGAAGCTGCGGGGCCGCCGCGGATCTTCAGAATCACCGCTGGCTTTGCTGAGCACGATGTCCGGTTCGGTGCCTCAGCATCGATCCAGGTTCAGCGATCGAACCCGCCGGGTCGCGACGAGGCCGAGAAGCTCGTCTGGCCGGCCGTCGAGGACGTGACCACTAAGGCGCTAGGCGAAGGTGACTGGCAGCCGTCGCTGAACTGGCTCGACGTGATCGAGCTCTGGGCCGATGTGGCCGACGTGGCCGATGCGGCCGACGCGGACTAAGCCGCGGCCGGGACCGCGCCATCCCCTGCGAGTAGTACGGCCCGGCGGTCCGGGCACATAACTAGAGATGAGTCAGCACGCACGGGAGGCAGACATGCCGGCCAGCACGAGCGTCGACCCCGCGGACCTGGTTGCCCGGGTCGGCAGGCACTGGGGATGGGTGCTGGCATTCGGGATCATTACGGTCGCACTCGGCATCGCGGCACTAGCCTGGCCAGGCCGCACGCTCGTGGTGGTGGCCGTGCTCTTCGGCATTCAGCTGATCGTGCTGGGCATCTTCCGGTTCGTCAACGCCATCGCGTCTGACGACCAGACCGCCGGCAACCGCGTGCTTCTGGCGCTGCTAGGAGTGCTATCGCTGATCATCGGCCTGTACGCCGTGCGTCATGTCCTGGTCACCCTGGTGTCGCTCGCCGTGCTGCTTGGCATCTTCTGGATCGTCAGCGGTGCGGTTGAGCTCTTCATGGCCCTGTCCCACAAGGAGATGAGCAATCGCGGCTGGAACGCCGTCATGGCTGCGATCAGCGTGATCGCGGGCATCGTCGTGCTGGCGTATCCGGGTATCTCGCTGCTCGTGCTCGCCGTTGTGCTGAGCATCTGGCTCGTCGTCTTCGGCGTCATGCAGATTTCAACCGCGGTCCGGATCCGCTCGCTCGGCGCCCGTGCGTGAGCTACTTGCCCTGCTCGAAGAGCGCCGTCACCTCCTGGTTAGTCAGCTGGATCGAGGCAGCGGCGACGTTCTCCTCGACGTGCTCAGGTGACCCGGTGCCGGGAATCGGCAGAATCTGCGGTGACCTGGCCAGCAACCAGGCAAGGACGATCTGCCTGGTGCTCACACCGTGAGTGCGCGCCGCGCTCAGCACGGGCACGGCACTGTCGGCATCCTGGATCGGCGCCCACGGCAGGAACACGATCGACTCCTGGTCGCACAGATCCACCATCGCCTCCGACGACCGGTCAGAGACGTTGTAGCGGTTCTGCACCGACACGACCGGCGTGAGACTCTGGGCCTCGCGTAGCTGTGCTTCTGAGACGTTCGACACGCCGATATGCCGGATCTTGCCCTCTTTCTTCAACTCCACCAAGGCGCCGATCGATTCGGCGTATGGCACCTTCGGATCCGCCCGGTGCATCTGGTAGAGCGGGATCTGCTCGAGCTTCAAGCGGCGCAGGCTGCCCTCGCAGGCATCGCGAAGGTGCTCTGGCCGCCCGTCCGGGGTCCAGCGCCCGGGACCTGGCCGGACCAAGCCCCCTTTGGTTGCGATCACCAGATCGTCCGGATAAGGGTGCAGCGTGTCCGCGATGAGCATCTCGCTGACCTCGGGACCGTACGAATCGGCCGTGTCGATGAAGTTGACGCCGAGTTCCACCGCGCGCCGGAGCGTCGCCTGCGCCTGATCGCGGTTGCGTGGTTCGCGCCAGATCCCCCGGCCGGTGATCCGCATGGCGCCGAAACCCATCCGGTTCACGGTCAAGTCTCCGCCGATGCCGATCGTTCCCGCGGATGCCGCGTTTGCCTGCCCGCTCATCGAAGCCTCCCAGTGCATGCTCAGCGTTCGGTACGCCGGCGTGAACTTTCCGCACGATACGCCTGGAACGTCGCGAGCATGCCGGACACCCCGCCGCGGCCGAACCTGACGCTAGCTGGCGAACGGTATGACCTCGTAGCTTGTCCAGTCGAGTTCCTGGGTGTGCGTCGCAAGCCGGTCAGCGGCCATCCGGAAGTGGTGACCGGCGACACAGCTCGGCGATCGCGGCGTCATGCGAAGACACGAGCGCGCCTTCCGATGTGGGTGGCGATGCTTGCGACCGCAGCGACTGCCCGGTCGATGTCGCCGGGAGTGTTGTAGAGGTAGAAGCTGAGGCGGCAGCTGGCAGGCGGGTCGAGGCGGAGCGCATGGTGGGCGAGCGTCGCGCAGTGGCAGCCCGCTCTGGATTCCACGCCGGCGTCGTTGAGCTTCGCGGCGACGGTGAGGGGGTCGTGCCCGGCCAGGTTGAACGCAACGAGGGAGGTGCGCCGGGCGGGGTCAGTGGGCCCGTAGATGGTGATGCCAGTGCCCTTCGGTGATGCTTCGCGCCCGGGATCTGGAGCGGGCCGCGAAGTGAAATGCGGTGGCGGCCAGGATGACCGAGACGATCGGGATCATGATCAGCAGCTCAAACTGCCCCTTGTGCGACGCGAAGCCCGCCGACAGAGCGGCATCCTGGTCCGCGGTGCCCAGTCCGGGCCAGAGCAAGCAGACTGCGGCCAGCAGCACCACGTGGTCGCGAGCCCGGTAACGAGCCAGGCAATAGCTGTCCCGCCCGGCACGCGCAACGGCCGCTCGAGCCCTGGTTCACGCAGCCGCAAGGCGAGGAATGCCCAGCAAGTAAGCAAGAACGATGGACGTCACAATGGCGCGCGCTCGTACACGATCTGGCCCGCGGAGATCGTCATGTCGACATTCGCTAGCGCGATTTCCTCGACCGGGTAGGCGAACAGGTTCCTGTCCAGCACGACAAGATCCGCCGCCTTGCCGACCTCGACGGAGCCGCTCACGTCGTCGGCGTGATTGACGTACGCAGACCCGATCGTCGCCGCGGCGATCGCGTCGTGGAGCCCGATCCGGTCGCCGGGCAGGAAGACGTTCCCTGCGCCTGGCCCGGCGTACGGATAACCGGGCGGCACGGTCCTGTTCACCGCGACATGCATCTCCCATAGCGGGTCCGGGCTCGACACCGGCCAGTCGCTGCCGAAGCAGAGTTGCGCGCCGGATCGCAGCAGGCGACCGAAGGGGTACTGCCAGCTTGAACGCTCCGGTCCCAGGAAGGGCAGCGTGAGCTCAGTCATCTGCGGCTCCTCGCATGCCCACAGCGCCTGGCAATTGGCCAGCACGTCGAGGTCGCGGAACCGCGGCAGATCGTCGGGGTGCACGACCTGGATATGCGAGATGTGGTGCCGGTGGTCCGCATGGCCATTGGCGTGCCTTGCCGCAGCGACCGCGTCCAGCACTTCACGGATAGCCCGGTCGCCGATGGCGTGGAAATGGACCTGGAATCCGCGACGCTCGATCGCGGTCACGGCCTCGTTCAGCTCTTCAGGGTCGAAGAAGCTCGATCCGCTGCGGTCGGTGTTATGCCCGTGGCCGTCCAGGTACGGCGTCAGCATCGAGGCTGTGAAGTTCTCGCACACGCCGTCTTGCATGATCTTGACGCTCGTGGCGCGGAAACGCCCGGCGCGGCCGGCCCGTTCCCGGCGTTCGGCCAGGCCGTCGAGTTGGTCCAGTGCCCGTGCCCCGCTGCCACCAGAGCGCGCCGACCACCCGGGCGGTGAGCAGCCCGCGGCGGTCGGCCTCCAGGTAAGCGTCGAAGCAGTCGGGCACGACCGCGTAGTCGCCGACGATGGCTTCCTGCCAGCCAGTGATGCCCAGCGAGTGCAGGTAGCGCTGGCCCTCGAGGATGCCGGCCACCTGCTCGTCGACCTCTGGCCGCGGCACCACTCGCTCGACCAGGCCCATCGCACCCTCCTGGAGGGTGCCGGACGGCGTGCCATCCGGTTCGCGCTCGATCCTTCCGTCGGCCGGGTCATGAGTGCTCGCGGTCACCCCAGCCAGCTCCAGCGCCTTGCTGTTCACCCATGCGGCATGGTGATCGCGGTTTGACAGGAACACCGGCCTGCACGGCGCGACTCGGTCAAGGTCATGCCTGGACGGCACGCCGCCGGGGAAGACGTTGATCGACCATCCACCGCCGGTGATCCAGCCAGACCCTGGGTTCGCCTGGTCGTAGGCGCGGATGGTGTCCAGGTAGCCGGTCAGGCCGTGGGCCTCCGACAGATCGCAGCGCATGCGCTCTAGCCCGGCGGCCGACGCGTGTACGTGGGCGTCGATGAACCCGGGAAGCACCATCCTGCCGCCGAGGTCAACGACGCGGGTGCCGGGACCGGTAACGTCGGCGACCTGCTCGTCGGTACCCACGGCGAGGAGCGATCCGTCCCGCACCGCGACCGCCCGCGCCCACGACCGTGGCCCTGTCGACGGTGTAGATGGCACCGCCGCGTAGTACAAGATCTGCGTTCCCCTCGCTCATCCCCGCGCTCACGCCGCAGCCTGGCCGCCCGCATGGCCGGCCTTGGAAGCTGGCCAGGCCAGGAAGCCCGCGGAGTCCAGCTCGCGGTAGGGCGCCGCGCACGGGTTCCCGTCGCTGATCCACATGCGACCTGCGCTCAGATCCATCAGGACCGAGGTCACCGTCATGCCCTGATCGGCCGGTGCCATCTTCGGATCAGGATGGCAGCACACGCCCGACGGGTAGTTGGCGTGATCGGACAGCAAGGCCCGGAACGTGTCTAGCGAGAGCTCTGGCGCGGCCTGGACGCCGGCGCGCAGCCGCTGCAAACGCACGGGGCTGTCCGGCATCGCCCAGATCGAGACGTCGGTGCGCGCGAACCTGTCGGCGAGGAAATGGTTGGTGTGCAGCAGGATCCCGTTGCCGCCGGGGGAGCTGCCGTCAGGGTAGAGAAAATAGAGCCTGGAGAAGTCGCCAGGTGAAGCCTCGACGTCAATGGCAACGCCGTCCCTGTGCGCAAGCAGGTAGTTGGCCGACGACGACCGGAAGCCCGCCTGCAGACTGGCGATGGCGTCGGAAACGTTCTCGCAGTCCATGATCGCGCGCAGCATCACGTGGTAGGGCAGGCCAGGTTCACCCAGGTCATCGGCCGTCACCAGGGCGTTCGTCACCAGCGCGAGCCCCGCCGCATTCATCCCTGTCTTGGCGAGCAGCCCGGCTTCTACCACCGTGACGAAGTCGGGGCCGTCGTCCTGGCGGGCTTCCAGAACCACGACGGTCTCCGCTGAATGCGGCAGCCAGTCCCAGTTCTGGCCGAGCAATGTGGGTCCCGGCTGGCCAGGAGCGGGCGCGACCGCGAAGGAGCTGCATTCCGCCGGTCCTGACCTGACAGGACGGCTGGCCCTGCAGCAGCCGCCTGCCGCGCCTTCGCGGCGAACATCACCTCGGTACGCACGTTGATCGCCAGCACGTCGATGAAGTCGATGCCGGCGCCGTCGGCGATGCCTCGCATCTCGGCGACGTAGCCGGGCCTGAACGCCGCGATCGGGGCCTCGAATCTGGCGGCTTCCCTGCGAACCGTAGGCCAGTCCCAGCCGACCATGCTCGCGAACACGTTCCGATAGGCGCTGACCGAGTGCCGGACGCGACTCTCTTGCCTGCTCGCCGTACTGCCGGCCGCGCTGCTCCGCCGAGCCTGTCACGCGTACCTGCGGGTACTCGCCCATCGCCGTTCCTCTCAGATCGCTGTACCGCCGCCGTCCCGGCCTGCGACTTCTGCGACGAGGTTATCGATCACAGCCCTCATGCGCGGCTCGCGATCTGCGCCGTGGTTGTCACCCAGACGTCGGGCATGCCGGTGACGAACGACATGAATTGGTCGAGGAACGCCAGCCGTGACGGCCGCCCGATGATCTGCGGATGCATGGTGAACACGCAGGCCCCGCCTAGTTCTCTGATGCCGAGGAATTCCTCCTCCCACAGCGTCCGCACATGAGCGGTGGTCGAGATGGCCTTGGTCCAGCTCGCGCCGTCGAACCAGAAGTGCGGCGCGTCGTCGAGTATCCAGGAGATGGGCACCTCGACCAGCGGCACGGTCTCGAGCCGGTACGGCCTGATGTCGTCCATGAGATTCGATGAGTACGCGAAACCGTGCTGATGCAGCAGGTCCAGTGTGTGCGGGCTGAGATCCCACGACGGCGAGCGGTAGCCGGTCACCTCCGCGCCGAACCCGCGCAGTATCTCCAGGCCGCGGACGAGCTCGGTCTCCTCCTCGGCACGGGTCAGCCTGCTGGGCGAGGTGTGGGTGTAGCCGTGATGGGCGATCTCGTGCCCGGCCGCGACGATCGCGTGGACGCGTTGCGGATGCCGCTCGGCCACGCGTCCCGGGATGTAAAACGTGGCCTGGACTCCGTGCCTGGCCAGCATGTCCAGGATCAGCGGGACCGCGACCTTGGCTCCGTAGGTGCCCTGCGAGAGGACGCCGGGGGAGTTCGCGTTCGCCGGGTTCTCTCCGATCCAGACTTCCTCGGCGTCGAAGTCGAAGGTGAATGCGGCTGCGCAACGCGCTCCGTCGGGCCACATGGGGGTCGGGGCTCCCTTCCTGCAACTTGTGGCATTCGAATGCGCGTGATCGCATCAATGCCCGAGTTCATTATCTTTCGCCTTTGCTGGGCGCAGACGCGAATTACTGCGATAACACACAGCAGCGAGAAGTTACTAAATGTCACAATACCTTGACTTTAGACTGAATTCCTCAATGATTTGAAGGCATGGAGAACAAAGATGTTCAGCGGCGTAGTGGCTCTACTCGCCGGACGTTCCTGTCCGCATCGGCCGTGACCGCAGTCGCCGCCCCGATCGTCGCCCAGTCCGCCACCGCCAGTGCAGCGCCGGTCGCCGGCGCCGCCGCGGCCCGATCCGCCAAACCCATCACTTCCCCAAGCAGTTTCGACCCCGATCTGAGGGCGCTCCTGCGTCAGATCGACCCCAACCGGATCCAGGCCATCATTCAGAAACTGGTCTCATTCGGCACCAGGCACACCGCGTCCAGCCAGACCGACCCCGAACCGCGGAATTGGCGCGGCCACGGCCTATGTGACCCAGCTGATGCAGTCCTTCGCGGACGCATCGAATGGCCGGATGACCGTGCAGCAACAGACCTTCGCGCAGCCCGTCCCGGGCCGGATCCCGGTGCCGACCCAGATCACGAACGTGATCGCGACGATCAAGGGAACCGCATCGCCGGAGCGGTTCTACGTCATCACCGGGCACCTGGACTCTCGGTGCACCGACGTGCTGGACTTCACCAGCGACGCTCCCGGCGCCGACGACGATGGCTCGGGTGTCGCCGTGGTGCTGGAGCTCGCGCGGGTGTTTAGCAGCCTCAACCACCAGTTCCCCGGGACGCTGGTGCTCGCCACGGTTGCCGGAGAAGAGGAGGGCCTGTTTGGCTCGGCCCACATGGCGACCGCGATGAACAGCGCGGGCAACGACGTCCAGGCCATGTTCAGCAACGACATCGTGGGCGCCAGCAAGTCGTTCGACGGCTTCCCGCCGGATCCGTTCACGCTGCGGCTGTTCGTTGAAGGCGTGCCGACCAACGCAACCTCGAACGACATCGCGCTCCTGCAGGCGACCGGCGGCGAGAACGACAGCAAGTCGCGCCAGCTCGGCCGCTTCGTTTTGGACGCAGCGCCGTTCAGCCTGACGAACATGAACATCCGGACGATCTGGCGGCGCGACCGCTACCTGCGCGCCAGCGACCACGTCTCGTTCGAGACGTTCGGTTACCCCGCGGCGAGGTTCACCGAGCCTCGGGAGAACTTCAACCACGAGCATCAGAATGTGCGGGTCGAGAACGGCGTGCAGTTCGGAGACCTGATCGATTTCTGCGACTTCGACTTCATCGCCCGTGTCGCCAGGGTCAACGCGGCCACCTTGTGGGCGCTGGCCACTGCGCCAGGTACGCCCAAGAACCTGCAGATCCACACGGCGCCGCCGCCCAATCTGCCCGGCACCAACCTGACCACCCTGTCCTGGAATGCCAACCCCGAATCGAACCTCGCCAAATATGAGGTCGTGAAGAGGGAGACCACAGCGGCCGACTGGACCGATGTCATTGACGTCGGCAACGTCACCACCGTCACGCTCGATATCTCGAAGGACAACGTGCAGTTCGGCCTCCGAGCGGTCGACACGGCAGGCAACCGCAGTCCGGTCGCCTTCCCGATCGTCGTCAACTAGGCCAGCAACTTATAACGGACACATCCGGGCAGGCAGCTGCCGTCGGTTTCGCGGCGAGCACCTGCCCGGTAGTGTCTCGTGCGCTTAGTCAGAGGGACGTCAGGAAGTCGATCAGCCCGGGGAAGTAGTGCCCAGGATCGTCGAACTGCGCGAGGTGGCTGCCATTCGGGCAGTGCAGGTAGCGGCCCTGGGCAGTTGCTCGGACATCCAGCGCATGTGACCGGGATCCATGGTGTCGTGTGCAGCACCGATGACCAGGGTCGGAACGTCGATCTGGTTCAGATCCCCTGACCTGTCCCAGTCCTCGAGCGTGCCGCTCAGGCCGAGCTCACTGGGTCCCTGCATCGGCACGTAGATGGCGGGGTTGATGTGCGCGATCGCCCGGTTGACCGGGTCGGGCCATTCCTCAACGGGCAGCCGGCAGACATGCAGAACGTAATGGTGCTCCATGAGCAGCTTCTCGTAACGGGGGTCATCGGTCTGCCCGTCGGCCTCGAGGCGCTTGATCTCCGCAAGAACGTCCTGATCCATCGCCGGCATGAGGACGTCCTTGGCGTACGCGTTGTACAGCGGCGCGCTGGACATCATGTTCGAGATCACCAGCCCCTTGAGATGCTGCTGGTGGTGGATCGCGTACTCCATGGCGAGCAGCCCGCCCCAGGACTGCCCGAGGAGGACGAAGTTGCTTCGGTCGAGGCCTAGCGCCTGGCGTACCTGCTCGACCTCGTCGACGAACCGCCCCAGCTCCCACAGCGACGGGTCGTCTGGCTGATCGCTGCGGAAGGATCCGAGCTGGTCGTAGTAGTAGTACTCGACGCCGGCACGGGGGAACCAGGCGTCGAAGCACTCATAAGCCTCGTCGGACGACCCGGGCCCGCCGTGCAGCAGGAGCACCTTGAGGTCGGGGTTGTTGCCAACGCGTTTGGTCCAGACGTGGAACTCTCCGCTGGGCGTGCTGACCGGGATCTTCCGTGCACCTCCGGAGAGGACGTCGCGGGGATCCCAGGTCGAGGTATCGAAATACGATGCAGGCGGGCTATCCATGCCCGACAAACTAGCCCACAACCCGGCCAGAACGCCCGGCCGGCAGCGTTACCGGTGAGCGATGATGTGGTTCAGGGCAGTTCCGCGGCTGGTCTGGGCTAGATACCACAGGCTCCTGCCTGCGACGATGGCCGGCGAATAGAACGCCGTAGCGATCGGTTCGACGTGCGCGCTGGCGACGACGCGGCCCGAGATTGGGTTCAGCTGCGCCAGTCGTGGACCGCGAAAAACCCACAGCAGACCAGGGGCTGCGGCTACGTCGTCGTCACCGGTCGCGCTTGGTGGCGGAACGATGAGCGTCCGGATAACGCGGCCCGTGCGCGGATCGACCACAGTCAGCTTCGGCCGCGAGTTATCCAAACGCCATGCGTGACCCGCGGCGATCGTGAGGCTCTCGGTCAGGACCGCGGTGGCGGTCACGTGCATCGCCAGCGTGCGCGGGTCGAGGCTGACGATCCTGCGCATCGAGCCAGTGATCCAGATGCGGCCAAGGCTCGCCCAGAGCGCAGCGGTGTGCCCGGTGAACTGGGTGCCGGGGATGGCTGCACTTATCCCGTCGACGAGGTTGGTCGTCGGACTCAGCCGAACTACGCGCCAGCCAGCCGAACTGCCGGCGGGCACTAGCACCCACAGTGATCCGTAGGCGACCGTCAGGCCCGTGATCGGGCCGGTGCCGCGGGGCAGGTGCAGCCGAGCAGCAACCCGACCTGTCTGCGGGTCGATCCGAGTCAGGTCTGGGA
Organism: uncultured Actinomycetota bacterium; assembly: GCA_963809195.1. Taxonomy (GTDB): domain Bacteria; phylum Actinomycetota; class Actinomycetes; order Streptosporangiales; family Streptosporangiaceae; genus Chersky-822. The sequence goes on from CAWEIQ010000001.1 coordinate 1,067,083, forward strand.
AGGTGCTGTGCTGGTCCGCCAGCCACACTGCGCTCGAGCTGGCGGCTATGACGACCGGCAGACCACGCCACCGGCCGAGCAAGAATCTCCGAACTTGGCCGGTGCGCTCACTGACGCGAACCAGCATCCCGGTGTCACGGACGTAGGCCCAGACGAAGCCGCCGCCAGCTGCTAGACCGTCAACCTCGCCACCCAATCGGATGCTCATTACCGGGCCGCTAGCGGCGATCACTGGCGGTACTGACGGGCCGGCATGACTACTGCCAGGCGCGGCGCAAGATGCCAGCCCGATGACGATCGCCAGTGCGGCGAGAATGCGGGCTTGAAATGTGACCAGCCGGAGGCCCGATGAGCTGCCCATGTCCTTTAGACAGTTGGGCAGGGCCGGCGGTTGGGCGCAAATCCGGCCGGTCAGGTTGGATAGGCGTCAGGTCTGGTCTCGTATGTACGGCCGTGTGGCGTTGTCCAAACGAGCACGCCTGGTTGGGGTTGGGCGAGATGCCAGCCCGGCGTTTGCTTGGCTTGATGGTGGCGCCGGCACAGGGAGGCCAGGTTGCATTCGCAGGTCATGCCGCCTTGGTCGTAGGGGACCGTATGGTCATCGTCGCAGGCAACCGCGGGCCGACGGCAGCCGGGAAATCTGCAGCTCCGATCTCGGACCTTGACGAGCGTCCTGAGCAGGTGGCCCGGCCGGTAGCCGGGGGTCTTGTGCTCGTGGTCGCAGGCGCCGGCGTTGATCCGGTCGAACCTCAGCTTCCCGAGCCAGGCCCGCTCGATGTCGGGTGGATCGGGACCTGTGCCGGCGGGACGTTTGCTCAGCGGGCCCGGTCCGGTGCCGCCGCAGGCGTGGGCCACGGCACGGCCATCCCGGCCGGTCAGGGTGACGCACCAGCGGGCGTCCGGCCCCCGGCGAATGCGTTCAGCCAAGTCGCGGCAGGTGTCGGCGTCGAGCGGACCCAATCCGGCGACGTCGCCGGGCGCGTCTGACTCGCCGAGCCATGTCGTGAGAGGCACGGTCAGGTTGACCGAGCCGCCGAGTCCGGGGCCCATCCACCACGAGCGGGCGCGCTGGCCGGTCTCAGCCGCGGGTTCTGGCCGAGTCTCACCAGCTTCGCGGTTGGCGCCCCGCCTCCTCGTCGGCGGTCGGCAGCGACTCTGGGTCGCGGCCAGTGAGCAACGCGACGAACACCGCGGCCCTGAGCTGGTCCATCGTGCCAGTGGCGCCAGCGTCTTTCAGAGCTTGCGCGATGGCTGCGATCCGGCGGTCCGCGGCGATCGCGTCTGCGGAAGGGAGTTCGCGGCCGGCCAGCGCGGCGTTGCCCGAGCCCTCGGACCACGCTTCCACGCGCGCATCCGCCCTGGCCTTCGCCGCCCGGCGGCGAGCAGCGGACGGGTCGACTGCCAGCACCATCCGACGGAGCGCATAGCGCAACCGGCTGGTGGTCATCGACCCCGCGATGTCGCACAGCGCGTTTGCGATCTTGGCTGCGGCGACGTCGCTAAGGGCGGCCAGTTCTGCCGCGAATATCTCGGCCCTGGCCCGGTCGATGCGGCCCTCGGCCAATGCTCGGAGCACCATCGGCAGCCGGGCCAGATCCCTGGAGAGACACAGCAGCGAGTCAGCGGAGCGGCCGGTCAGCGTCAGGGCCGCGGCAAGCTCGCAGCTGATGTGCTCACTGACCCGCGACCAGCCCGGTCGGCCGGACTCCCGCTTCCTGCGCACATCGAGTTCGCCAACGGCGCGGAGTTCGACCGCGGCCTGCCAGGACGCTAGACGTCGCGCCGCGCGGAGCAGGCCCACCAGCTCGTCGTCGCCGAGGGAGCCGAGACCGGAGTCCAGGGTGTCCTGGGAGAACGAAGACAGCACCGGCCCGGGGATCAGCTGGTCCAGCCAGCCTCCCGCCGCGAAACCCGCACTGACGGGTTGTTCGTCCGCGCAGAAGACGTCGGGCGGGTTTGTGTACAGAGCCTCCAGCTCATCGGGCGTCAGGTCAGCCAGCCACACATCGCGCAACTCATCGTCAGCGCCGACCTCGCTCCGCGGGTCTCCTTGTTCGGCAGTCCGCTCGATGGGCGAGGTCGGCCCCGACGGCGGCTCGACCGGCTGTTGGTTCATTGGGCGGCTCCGCGAAGGTGCACGAAAGCGTTTAGTTATAGCTAGTGTAATCGAGGGGTCTGACACTCAATGTGACATGATCGAACGCATCAGCGATTGGAGCGCGCTGGGTTTCCTGCATTCGGCGGATTGGTTCCGATCACTGGACGTTCAACGACGGCCGGGCCGTTCGCGATGATTCGCTCGCGAGCGGCCCGGCCGGCGGTTGACCCTGGCCGGTCTGCCAGGTCAGCCTCTGCTGAACACCGAAACCGAATGCCGTGGCACGGTGATGACCTGACGCTTACCGAAGTCGCTGAAGGTTGCCGACGCGGACGTGACGTAGAAGTAGTGGCGGACAGTGCCGGTGAGGCTCGGGTCGACGCGGACGGTCACGTGCTCGTAGTGCTTGCGCAGCCTCTTCGCCACGGCCCTGGCCTCCTTGAGGTAGGCCTTGCTCGGCGCGACGACCACAAGCGCGCCGCTCTTCTTCTTCTGAAAATAGAGAGGGTCAGCAGTATGGTGCTGCGTCACTCGCAGGGACATCTGGTGTACGACGTCGTGCCGGTCGACCCACACTGTGAGGAGCGCGACGTGCGCGCCTCGCACCGCGCCAGGTAGCCAGTTCAGCGCGGGAAGCCTAGGAGCCCCGGCAGCGCGCAGTTCCGTCAGCCGTACCCCGTCGCTCACCCGGTGGCCGACGACCTTGAACTTCGCAGACGGGCTGAGCAGACCGAACAGGATCCGGGGATCAGGGATGGCCATGCTGGGATGGCCGCTGGGATTGGTGTCGTGGAGCCACTCCACCCGGCCGTTCTTGCCCTCAGTGTGCAAGTACAACTGCCCATTGACGATCCGGTTGATCGCGGTCTGAGTGCTCGCGGCCTGGCCATTGCTTGCGGGGAAGGTCTGTGAGATGACCGCGTTCCAATTCTTCCCGGCGAACGTGATGCCGGACCTGCCGGTGACCTGCAAGGCCCCGTTGCTGCTCTCCCGGTATGTGATCTCCACCCGGCCAGAGTGCGCGAGGGCGCGAGCGGACGCGTTCGCCATCTTGTGCACCGCTGCGGCGGTGAGAACGGCGGAGCCTGGCGACGGCGCTGCGCTGCCTGCGCTCGCCATTGCGACAGCCACACCGACTGCTGCCGCCGTGACCGGCACCCCGACCATGCTCATCTGCAGCGCCAGCGACCGCCGGGCTTGCCGCCGGCGCAGCCTGGCGAGCAGATCTGTTCGGGGCTGAATCACTGCTACCTCGCGGTGCAGCTGAGTACGGAGCTGATCAGCGAGCTGATCGTCAGTGAGCATGATGAACCTCCGGTGCGCCGCAGCCACCCGCTGCGGCAATGTCATTGAGGGTGATGCGAAGACTGGACAGTGCGCGGGAGGTGTAGGACTTCACCGTTCCCTGAGAGATACCGAGCAATTCGGCGGTCTCGGCCACCGAAAGGTCCTCCAGGAACCGCAGCACCACCACGTGGCGCTGCCCTGCGGGCAAACCCCTGAGCGCTTGGATAACAAGGCGCCGCTCGCCAATCTGGTCCGCCACCTCATCCACCACGCGGTGCTGTTCGGCGCCTTCGGAGAGCATGCTCTCAGGAGGGCGGCGCCGCAGCCAGCGCACCCGGTCGCGACACAAGTTGACCAGTACCTGCCGTGCGTAGGCCTCCGGCGCGTTCCGTGCCGCCGACCAACGGCGCGCAGTGCGAAGCAGGGCCGTTTGCAGCATGTCTTCGGCGTGGCCGTAGTCGCCGACCAGCGCGTAAGCGGTTCGCAGTAGCACAGCCGACCGGTCCCGCACGAAATCCTCGAATTCCAGGCCCGTCTTCATGCCCATCAAAACGCCATCCCGGCCGCGCCGGTTGCCATGTGCGGAGTCACGGCAGGTAGAAGGTAAGCAGGTCCGCGCTTACCGGCGGGAACAGGGCCTGCATCAGTGCGTCGTTCGGCCCCAGGTACACATCGGGGTGCTGCTCGGCGAGGCCGGCGATGCCTTCCTGGCCGAACAAGAGCGCGCCGGCGAGGTCAGGAGCAACTCCCGCCCCGCCCACGGAAGCCGGCGCCTGCATCGCACCGCCGGGCCGAGCCTCGCCGACTGCCCCATGTGCATAGTCCATCCGCACGTGCTGGCGGAAGAAGGAAATGACGACTTCGCCTGTGTCATCCGCGAAGGCCGACGCAGTCAGCCGCGCGGACAGAACCGGGCGAAGATGCCCCAGCAGCGCCGTGACGTCAGGCACGCGCGCGTAGTAGCGGGCGGCTTGCCGCGGCGGCGGCGCCAGGAAGGGCTCGAGCGCATCTCCGCCTGGACTGCCGCCACGCTCGGTGACTTTGAGTACATCGGCGCCAACGCGCCGGGCGGCGTGCGCGAGCAAGGTATGCGCGGCGGCAGCGTCGACGGCGGCGATCTCACCCAGAGCCACCTCGTCGTCGTCAGGTGAGGTGAGCCGTCCCGTGGCAACCGGCACACCGCGCCGCTCGACAAGCAACTGGGAACTGCCGTCCCGTGCGACCAGCCAGCGCCAGCAGGCCGGCGAATGCGGCATTCGCAGGTCGTACCCTGACTGGGCGCCATCCTGGAGCGAGGCCATCGCCGGAATGTCGTGAGCACCGGCTTCCCGCACCACGTGCTCGTCGTCGGACGAGGGTATGGCTCGCACCGTGCGGGACTGAGGGAGCACGATCGCGTACTGATAGCCAAACTGCCGGTAGAAGTAGGGAATGCCGATCATGACCTGGACGAGATGGCCCCTGAGTGCCGAGCGCTCATGCACCCACTGCATCAGCGCCCGGACCAGACCACGGCCTTCGTACTCCCGGTCGGTGGCGACCAGCTCCACCTGACCAGCCGGAATGGCGACATCGTCGAAGGTCAGAGTCTCGTCTAGCAGCGTTGCTGTTGACACGACACGCTCACCGTCGGCCACAACCGCACAGGACTCCCATCCGGCATCGGCGTCCTCGACGACCAGCCGGTGGTCGACCGCGTCGGCGGGCTCGCCCCGGTCGGCGAGCAAGGCAGCGATCTGGCCAAGATCCGACGGCAAGGCGGTACGGAGCACCAAACCATCGGGCAGCGACTGGTTCATGCGATGAGCGTCGCAGCGCGATGGCCTTCCGTCGACCCAATTCCGACGAGCGAACTGTCGCCCCATGACGTTAATGTCGTCGCATGGCTGACTTCCATAACGCCGATCTGCGTGGCTCCCGGTTCGACCGCGTCGACCTCAGCGGCGCGCAACTGCGTTCCGTCGATATGGCCGGCGCCCAGTTCCGCGCCGTCGACCTGAGCGGCGTCGTGATGCGTGGCGTCGAGCTCGTTAACGTCGACATATACGGCGAGATCATGAACGTGATGGTCAATGGCGTCGACATCGGGCCGCTCGTCGACGCCGAGCTGAACCGGCGGTACCCGAGCCGGGCCAAGATGCGCCCCGCAGACCCGGCCGGATTCGCTGAAGCTTGGGACGTCCTCGAGCGGCTCTGGGGCCAGACCGTAGAACGGGCTCGCCGACTGCCGCCAGATTTGCTGCACGAGTCGGTCGGTGGTGAGTGGTCGTTCATCGAGACGCTGCGCCACCTGGTGTTCGCGACCGACTCCTGGATCAGGCGGGTGATCCTCGGGGATCCGTCGCCGTGGGACCCGCTCGGCCTGCCGTGGGATGAGATGCCCGACACGCCGGGGGTACCCCGCGACCGCGCCGCGCGGCCGTCACTGGACGCGGTGCTCGAACTGCGCCGCGACCGGATGTCGACCGTGCGCCGGGTCATCGAGGGCATTACGGACGCGTCGCTGGACAGCGAGACCGAAGCGGTAGATGGACCCGGCTGGCCACCGCCGCAGAGCTTCCCGGTGCGCGAGTGCCTGCTGATCGTCCTCAACGAAGAATGGGAGCATCGGCTCTACGCGGAGCGAGACCTGGACGCCCTCGAGGCGATAGATCCGCACGGAGCCGTCACCCGGAGGTAGTCAGATGGTGCAGAGCGATTCAGGGGCCGAGACCGCGGGGGACCGGGCTGCCGGCTGGTATGCAGGAAAACTCGCGGTGTTGACTGGCGGTGGCTCCGGCATGGGCCGAGAGCTGACTCGTCACCTCGCGGCCGCCGGATGCTCGGTCGCGGCCTGCGACTGGCATGCGGACGCGGTCACAGAAACTGCCGCGGCGGCTCAGGCGGACGCCCCTCCCGGTGTCCGGGTTACCAGCCATGCCTGTGATGTCTCGGTCGAGGCGCAGGTGCTGCGGTTCCGCGATGAGCTGCTTGAGGCGCATGGCAGGGATCATGTCGACCTGGTCTTCGCGAATGCGGGCATCGGCGGCGGCGGCAGTTTCGTGAGCGGCAGCCGGGAGGAGTGGGAGCGCACGTTCGCCGTCGACTGGTGGGGGGTGTATTACTGCGCCCGCGCGTTCCTGCCACTGCTCATAGCCAGCGGCGGCGGGGTGCTCGTCAACACCAGCAGCGTGAACGGCTTGTGGGCGGCGCTCGGGCCGGGCATGCCCAATTCCGCCTACGCCGCGGCGAAGTTCGCGGTGCGCGGTTTTACCGAAGCGCTCATCGAAGACCTCCGTACTAACGCGCCGCAGGTCCGCGTAGCCGTCGTGATGCCGGGGCATGTGGGCACCGACATCCTGGATAACACACGCCGCGCCCACGGCCAGCCCGGCCCGGAAGCCTTGAGCGACGCCGAACTAGCGAAAGCGCGAGCATGGCTGAGCCAGGCCCGCCTGCTGGCCGATGGCGCCCCAGATGAGATAGTGCGCCGGCAGCTCGCGCGGCTGGCCGCCGACTTCCGGGACAAGGCGCCGCTCAGCGCGGCCGATGCAGCGGCCATCATTCTCGACCAGGTGCGCGCTGGCGCCTGGCGCATCCTTGTCGGCGAGGACGCCAAAATAATCGACGCTGCGGTGCGCGCGAAGCCAGAAGCCGCCTACGAATACGCCGAGCTATTCAGCGGGATGACGCAAACGCCGACAGTTTCGGAATGACCCCAGGACCCCCTGGGAACTGGCGGCCTTCTTGCCGGTTCGGCACCATGCGCCTTTCGTCCTGATCGGGTTTCGTCCTGATCTGGCACACCGAGCGCGTGGCGTGATATGTAAGATTCTGCCGGTATGGGACCTAACCTCACCCGGATCCTCGACGTTCGCCTCTATCAGGCATTCGACCTCGACGCTAACGGTCGCGTGCTGGCCGGTAGTGATGACACCGGATCGACTCAGCTCATCGAGATCGAGCCGGACGGCACGACAACGCCGCTGACCGCGCTGCCTGGCGCTTGCACTGGCCGCTACCTCCCCGGACAGCGAGCCGTGATCGTTTCGCACGATCAGGGCGGGAACGAGTTGCACCAGCTCTCGGTGCTCCGGCTGCCGAGGTCGTCGGGGCAACCGGCGGTCCTGGAGGACCTCGAACCGCTTGTCCGTGACCCGCGGTACATGCATGTGCTGGCCGATGTGCATGGTGACCAGATTTGCTACTTCACCAACCGCAGGAACGGGGTTGCCTTCGACCCGATCATCCGTCAGCTTGCGGACGGATCGGAGCGGGAGCTGGTGCTCGCCGATGCGCTGTTCGGCGAAGCGGCGATCTCGCCGGACGGCAGGTGGCTAGCGCTGACAGTTGCCTCGCCTGTCACGGCTTTTGCGGAGCACCTCGTGCTCGTCGACCTGACTGCTCCTGCCGGACAAGAGCGGATGACCGAGATCACCCCGGCCGATGCGCCGGCCAGGAATGAGTCGCTCGCATGGACGCCGGATGGCTCGGCCTTGTACTTCAGCTCCAATAACGACAGGGAGTTCCTCGCGATCGCTAGGTATGACTTGGCGGACGCCAGTGTCACCTGGCTGGTCACAGAGGACCATGCGGACCTGACCGGCTGGCTGGCCCCCGATGGCTCGGTCCTGCTTGTCGAGCGTAACGACGACGGCGCTTCGACGTTGGCGCTGCACGACGCGGCGACGGGCGCGAAACTAGGCGATCTGCCGCTGCCATCGACCGGATGCATTACGGACGCCCGGCTGCCACCGCCGCGCTGGGCAGCAGACTCGGCCGCAATGGTTCTGTCGGTGAGTGGTGCCGAACTGCCCGGTGACGTGCTGCTGGCCACTGACCTCGACGCACGTCAGGCCCAGGTGCGTCAGCTCACGAACTCCGCTCGCGCTCTCGGCCAGGCGGCCGCCGCGCCCGAGCAACATCGGATACCGGCGGGCGATGAACCCGTGCCGTGTCTGGTGTACCGCGGCGCGGCAAACGGCGATGGGGCTCTGGCTGGCTCGGCTGTCGTGGTGGTGCATGGCGGGCCCGAAGGCCAGGCTCGGCAGAACTTCAACACCTACGTGCAGGTGCTGGCTGCTGCTGGTCACACCGTCCTGGTACCCAACGTTCGCGGCTCCGCGGGTTACGGCAAAAGCTGGTATTCAGCCGATGATAAGCACCGTCGTCTGGACGCGGTCGCTGACCTCGCAGCGTTGCACGCCTACCTGCCGAAGCTAGGAGTAGGCCAGGACCGGACGGCGCTGTGGGGAGGTTCTTACGGCGGCTACATGGTGCTCGCCGGGCTTGCATTCCAGCCCGAGCTGTGGGCCGCTGGGGTCGATATCGTGGGCATCGCTTCATTCGTCACATTCCTTGAGAACACCTCGGCCTATCGCCGGGCTTACCGCGAGCGCGAGTACGGGACGCTCGCCGACGATCGCGAGTTCCTGCACACGGTGTCACCACTCACGAGGGTCGAGGAGATCCGGGCACCGCTGTTCCTCATCCACGGTGCCAACGATCCGCGAGTGCCGCTGAGCGAGGCCGAGCAGATCTACGCGGCGCTTACCAGCCTCGGTCGTGAATGTCATCTGCTCGTCTATGACGATGAAGGGCACGGCCTGGCGAAGCGCGTGAACCGGCTCGATGCCGTTCCGAAGGCGGTGGAGTTTCTGGCCAGGCACTTGGCTGTATAAGCGAACCGGACCAGCATATGTACCTTGCCAGTTACGTAACAGCTTTGGTACGGTCAAGCCATGGAAGCTGCGTTGCGGGCTCTGGCGGACGAGAGCCGGCGGACCATGCTGGAGAAGCTAGCTCGCGGCCCGGCCACGGTGGGCGAGCTTGCCGCACTACTGCCGATCGCCCGCCCAGGCGTCTCGCGTCACCTGAGGGTGCTGCGGGAGGCGGAGCTCGTTGAGGCCCACCAGGAGGCGCAGCGGCGGGTCTACAGCCTTCGCCCTGAGCCGCTCGCCGAGATCGATGCGTGGCTAGGCCGGTACCGGGCGCTATGGGAACAACGGCTGGACGCCCTGCACACCGAGGTGGCCCGCGGAAAACGTGAACGAAGGAGCGCCAGATGAGCGGCAACGCACGTCCGGGCACCCGCATCCTGGGCAGCCTGCGATCATCAGACGGCAACGGCGTCGTGCGTATCGAGGACCGCTTCGACACCGATATCGACGACCTGTGGTCGGCGCTGACCGATCCCGCCCGGCTGGCCCGCTGGCATGCACAGGTAGAAGGCGACCTGCGCCCCGGCGGGCAGTTCCGCACGTACGTCGAAGCCGATGACATCGAAAGCACCGGGCGCATCGTTGCGTGCGAGCCCCCGCGCCGGCTCGTGGTGATGACCAGGGAGACCGACGAGTCCTGGCGCAAGGGCAACGGCGTGCCGCCGTTCGAGGAAACCCTCGAGGCCACGCTGACCGCCGACGGCGACCACACCATCCTGGTCATCGAGGTCAAGGGCATGCCCCTCGACAAGATCGCCTTCTACGGGGCCGGGTGGCAGATCCACGCCGAGAACCTCGCCGCCTACCTGGGCGGGCGTGAGCGCGGCGAGACCGAGGCGCGATGGGCCGAGCTTGTCCCTCCATATCAGAACCTGGCGGCCAACATCGCCTAGCGAGCCCCGTTCCCGATAGACGCAGCGGCCGTCAGGCGGCGCCGCACCGTCGTTTCCCCGCCGGGCCAGCCAAGAGGGCCGGCGTGATCCGAGAGGACTGAATATATGACTGGCAATCGGATTGAGGACACGGAGGACCAGGCGCTGCTGGCCTTCCTGCATGCGCAGCGCGAAGCGGTGCTTGCCATCGTGGCGGGGCTGGACGAGGAGGCGTGGCACCGCTCGATCGTGCCGTCGGGCTGGACGCCGGCCGGGCTGGTCGACCACCTGGGTGGCGCCGAGTGGCACTGGTTCCAGGCAGTCGTGGCCGGGAAAGCACCCGAGCCGGCTCCCGGAGACGAGGACCTGCCTCCCTATGACCCGACGGCGGCGTTCGTCAGTGACCTTCCCTCGGCGGAGATCATCGCTTTCTACCGCGACCAATGCGCGCAATCGGACGCGGTACTGGCGGCGACGCCATTGTCGGCGCGGCCACGCGGCAAACACGGCGACCAGGACAACGAACCGCCGGACGTCCGCTGGGTCGTCCTGCACATGATCGAGGAGACCGCGCGACATGCCGGTCACCTGGACATCGCAAGGGAACTGCTCGACGGGCAGACCAGGCTCGGCGCGCGCTGACCGGCCAGCGCTCACGCTGACACCCGATCCCGGAGGATCGCAGCATGCCGTCGCTCAGCCAGCGAGCCGTGGCGGGGATTATTCATGGCTAAGCTCCTACCGAGGCACTAATGAGCGGTGAACTTGGATCACGGCGCACCTCGGCTCTCGCCGGGCTCACACTGCTGGCTGTGCGCGGGGTCCTGCTGTGGGTCGTGGTTCCGGTTGCCACGTTGTGCTGGCTTCCCGCGTCATTCTGGCTGCGGCGACGTGGTGTCCACTTCGGACAGTATCTGGGCTGGCTAGACATCAATCTTGTCGCGTGCCTGGAGCGCACTGCCCTGCGGCCGCTGTTCCTTGCCCCCGTCGCGTGGGTTCCTTTGCGATCGATGCCGCAGGTCTCCCACCGCGTCGATGTCCTGCGCGATCTGATGTGAGACGCCGCCATCGTTGAATGGCCGGATGGTTGGGCATATGGTCCCGGTCAGCAGTGACCGATCCCGCCGTGACCAGTCCCAGACTGCCCATAGACGGCCTGGACCACTCTGGATGGCGGACAGTTAGTCCCTCCCCATTAGCGCGCGGCCTGCTCCGGCTGGACAATGGTTTTGATCTGGTGCTGACCAGAACAGTCGGCTTGAGATGGGATATGCCGATGAGCGACCAAGAACAGGCGCCGGACAGCTCCGGTGATGAGCTACACAGCGAGGCCGATCTTCTCGACGACGCCAGGGAGGCCGCCTTGATCCGGAAGGTGCTGCGCGCGCAAGAGCGCCACCGGGAAGGCGGCGTTGACCCTGAGCTCGACGTCGACGAAGAACTCGAACTGAAAAGTGAGACCGACAAGCACGCCTAAGTCAGGCCTCCCGCCAGAACAGACGCTGTGGCTCTTCTGGGGGCTCAGGGCGGGTTGTCGAGCGGGCCGCGCGCCATCCGGATGAAGGCGTGAAGCCCGCCATTGGTGAAATGATCATAGCGCTCGACCTGCCGGAAGCCAGCCCGCTCATACACAGTGATCGCCCGCTGATTGAAGGCGGCCACTGCGAGGGTGAAGGCCTGCGCGCCCAGGGTCGCGGCGGCGAAACGAAGGCAGACGCCAACAAATGACTCGCCATGGCCGCGGCCCGTGAGGCCGGGGCGCAGCCCCAGCCCGAGCTCAGCGATGCGGCCATCGAGCTTGACCACCAGGAAGCCCGCGAGCTCGCGCGGCGGTACCTCATCGGCAGCAAAGTACCGATGGCCCCATTCCGCCGGATTGAGCAATTCCGCCAGATCGCCAGCGTCTGCGTCAGCGTCGTAGAACGAGTACTCAGCCGGATACCGCCAGGCGGCGACTGTTCGCGCGTCGGCAGCCGTCATCGGCCTGATCCCGAAGTCAACGCCCGTCACATCGCCGATGGTATTCGCGCGCCACTAAGGGGAGTGGTGCGCGAGCCGCGGCCTCATGATTGTCACCACTTGCCCGGGAATGCGGGGCGTGCCACCATCGGAGCGGCCAGCGTGCGCCCTGCGGTGGCCGTGCAGCCGGCGGCATCCGGCTGCGATTCCTCCTGCGATCGGCGATTCACTGGTCCTCCGGCTGGAAGGTGACCAGCATGCACACCCGTGTCGGCGCCAACGGTGTCCGGGTTCTTGGCATCGCGCTGCTGCTGACGGGGGCGGTGGCAGCGGCATCTCCCGTTGCGTCGGGCGCCGCCCGCACTGGGTCGGCTCGGCGGGCGGTACCCTTCACCGCCCACGGGATTCTGCTCGACGTGGCCGCTACGTCGGCCGGGAACGCCTGGTCGGTCGGTTATACCGGTACCGTCTTCACGCCCAGGACGCTCATCGTGCGGTGGAACGGTGTGGCGTGGAAGCGAGTACCCAGCCCCAGCCCGGTCCGCGGCATCCTCGAGACGGTGGCCGTGACCTCGGCGCGCAGCGCATGGGCGGTCGGCTACGCAGCCAGCGGGACGGGCCAACGAACGCTGATCGTGCGCTGGAACGGCGCGGTGTGGAAGCGGGTGCCGAGCCCCAGGCTCGGGGGCATCTTGTTCGGCGTCGCCGCGACTTCGTCGCGCAACGCGTGGGCGGTCGGCCAAACGGCGGCAGGTAAGACCCTGATCCTGCGGTGGAACGGTGCGATGTGGAAGCGGGTACCCAACCCCAGTCCCGCAGGGATCCTGTTTAGCGTCGCGGCGACTTCCTCGCACAACGCGTGGGCCGTCGGCTTTTCCGATGGCGGTAAGACCGTGATCCTGCACTGGAACGGCGCTGTGTGGAAGCGGGTACGCAGCCCCAGTCCGGCACCGCATAGCAACCTGAACCGGGTGGCCGTGACCTCGGCCCGCAGCGCATGGGCAGTCGGCTGCACTAGGTGCGACGGCGCCAAGCCCAAGACATTGGTCCTGCGCTGGAACGGCACCGCCTGGAAGCAGGTCCCCAGCCCCAACGCCGCAGGCGGCGCCATCCTCTGGGGCGTCACCGCGACCTCAATCCGTAGTACCTGGGCTGTGGGAATCACCGGCCGGCAGGCCGTCACGGCCGGTGCCGCACTAGCGGACGGTGCAGTTTCGGCCGGACCGGCCGTCGCGGCCAGCGCAGTCGCTGAGACCTTGATCTTGCGCTGGAACGGCAACGCGTGGAAGCAGGTGCACAGCTTGAGCCCCGCGACCGGCTCTGGCCTGCTCGGAGTGGTCGCAACCTCCGCCCGCAATGCCTGGGCGGTCGGGCTGACCGGTCCCCCCTTTAAACGAACGCACAAAACTCTGATCCTGCGATGGAACGGCACCGCCTGGAACTGACTGGCCCAGCCCGGACAAGGAACTTCCGGCACAGGGAATAGCCCGGACCCGTGTCGTGCTGTTCGGAACGCTGGCGTGTTGCCGAAGCGAGGCCGCAAGGCACCACATATTAGGAAGAACAACGCCTCCTTTTGGCAGCCCGAGTCGACGTGGCCCCGGAGGCGCCATGACTCAGCTTGCGCGTCCAGACCTCGCGCGCAACGGATCAGGACGCGATGACGTACGCCCTGGCGCCGCTACGGCCGCCGCTGAGCCACTGCCAGCCGGCCGCTCAGGGCTTGTGCGGACCGCCCGGCCAGTACCTGGCTGGGTAGTCGGCACAGCCTTGCTGACGCCCGTTGTCCTGGTCGGTGGCTGGCTGATTGCCGGCGTGCTTCAGCCGCCCTCTTATAGCCCGATGCGGCAGACGATGAGCGTGCTGGCTGGTCAGTCGGGAACCGACCGGTGGGTCATGACGGCTGCCCTGCTGCTGGTAGGCAGCTGTCAGATCGCGACGGGCGCGGGTCTCACTGCCGTCCGCATGCCTGCGCGCATGCTGCTGATCCTGACTGGCCTTTCAACTATCGGCATCGCCGCCACCCCGGAACCGGCGACTGGCCCGACAGCGCGCCACCTCGCCTTCGCTGTGAGCTGCGTGGTCGCGACAGCGGTCTGGCCGGTACTTGTCGCCAGGCGCGCGTCAGCGCCATCGTGGATCCTCAGTGTCTACGGCTGCGCGTTGGTGACCGTGATCTTCGCCGGGCTGTCTTGCTGGCTCCTGATCGCGGCACGAGACGGCGGCGGTTACCTGGGCATGGTCGAGCGGCTGACGTCGGCGATTCAGGGGCTGTTTCCGCTTATCGTCGCGCTGGCCTTGCGGTACACCGCACGGGGCGCAGGCAATCAGGCGCAACAGGGCAGAGAGTACTCCAGATACTGGCAAGCAGTCGCACCGATAGGCCGAAGGACAGTTACTGACGGCCGGACGGCATTGCGCCGATAGCAGGCCCCGCGCGGATCCGGCAGAGGTTATCCAACAGGGGTTATCCAACAGAGGTTATCCAACAGGGGTTAGCCGGCCTGGTGGGCGATCTGGATGAGGTTGCCGCAGGTGTCGTCGAGTACGGCTGTGGTCACCGGGCCCATGTCGACGGGCTCCTGGGTGAAGCGCACGCCGAGGCCGCGCAGTCGCTCGTACTCAGCCTTCACATCGTCGACGGCGAATGAGGTGTACGGGATGCCATCGGCGACCAGCGCCTCTTTGAAGGGCTTTGCCGCCGGGTGGCTACTGGGTTCGAGTACCAGCTCCGTGCCGTCCGGGTCCTGCGCGGACACCACGGTCAGCCACCGGTCCTCGCCCAGCGGGATGTCGTGCTTCTTCACGAAGCCCAGCACGTCGGTGTAAAACCGCAGCGCTTCTTCCTGGTCGTCAACGAGCACGCTCGCGAGGTTGATCCTCACTTCGGTCCCCTTCCGGTCTGGATCGGCGCGCCGCCGTCAGAGCCGGCGGCGTCCTTCTCGGGCTTGTTGAGCCATCGCTCGATGATCGGTTCGAGCGGTGTGGTGTTGATGTAGTGGAACTTGTACCGGCCCTCGCGCCTGGTCTCGACGAGGCCGGCGGTCTCGAGAATGTCGAGGTGCTGCGAGATCGCCTGCCGCGACGAGCCGAGACCGTGCTTGGTCGTCAGGCGGGAACAGATCTCGAAGAGCGTCTGGCCGTTCCGGTCGGTCAACTCGTCGAGGATGATCCGCCGCGTGGGGTCGGCCAGGGCCTTGAAGATGTCTCCCACGGGCCAGGACGATACGCAAGTGACTGCTTGCCTGTCAAAGGGGAAGTCCTACAAGGTTCGTTCACAGCTGGATATGGTCCCAGGATTGATGTCCGGGCAGATCCAGCCCGAAGGTATCGGGGTTAACGCCGAGCGTTTCTGCGGCCTCCAGCGCGATCCGCTGCACGGACACGGTCAACGGGAAAATCGACAGCAGCTCCCCAAGGCCATCGTGGGCGACATGGGTCACCGCGACGCCGGAGTCTCTTGCGGCCTGAGCCACTTCGGTGATCCTTGCAGACCAGGCTCCGCCGCCGTCGAGGCACACGAGCCGGTCGTTTTCGCCTAGTGCTACCGATGGCCCGTGCAGGAACTGTTCCACGCTGAGGCCTTCGCTGGCCACATAGGCAGCCTCGCGTATCTTCAGCGCTCCCTCGGCGGCGGTCCACTGGTTGATCCCGCCGCCGATGAACTCGATCAGTCGTGACGGCGGCCGCGCCGGCTGATAATCGTCGCGCGTCGTGCGGTACGCGTCGTCGACGGCCGCCGGGATCCTGTTCAGCTCGCCGAGGTCCGCGCCCAGCACCTGCGCCAGCTGCGCGGCGCGCAACAACGCTCCCAGGTGGCTGGCCGTGTACGCGGACGAGCGTTCCTGCTCCACCGTCGTCAGGTCCGCGTCCTCCACGCCGACGCCACAGATCTGGATGACCTCCGCGCCGCGGGCGCGGGCGCGCTCCGCAGCCTGGGCCGTGTAGCGCTTGGCTCCTGTGTGGGTGAAAGCCAGCAACGCGCCGCCCTCGCCGGGCAACGGGCCATCCACGGCGGCGTCGGCCGATTGAGCAGCTGACGCGTCCAGACCCGCCGCCCGCAGCAACTCCGCGGCCTGGCTGGCCGCGTGCCAGCTTGTTCCCGTGCCGATCGCCAGCACCCGGCGGCCGCGCAGCCGCTCCGCCACCGCCATCACAGGTTCGTCATCAGCCAGGATGCCTGCCAGCGCCTCGGCCTGGCCGTCCATCGTCTGGCGCATCGCGCTACCTGCGGGCCCGGCTGCGGACATGACATCCCCCACTACTCAGGACCAGCGCAGATCGGCCACTTCGGCGTCGGTCATTACGAATTTGATGGTGACCTTGACCCGCTGCCTGTGCGCTTGTGAGTACCTCACCCTGTGACCGTGAGCGCGTTGACAGCGAAGGTTTTGCCGCCGCCGTACGGAGCCTCGACGCCGTACTCGACGTCGAGGATGCCGTTGTCGGACGACGGGATGTAGCCGCGCGTCTTCAACTGCGCGACGATACCGGTGATGTCAACCGTCCCGCTGGTTGTGTTGGAGTGCAGCACCACAGAGACGGTGCTGTTATTGCTGCCCTTGGTGCCGTCGAACCACACCGCGGAGCCGTCGCCCAATGTGGTGACCCTCGAGCCTGCAGGACGCTGGCTGCTCACGTAGGTCCAGATCATAAGCTCAAGGTCGTTGTTCCAGTTATTGCTGCTCGCGGCTGACGCGCTGGTCAGCCAGATGTCGTAGGCGAACTCGTAGTCCAGGCCCGAGGAATTCGCGGGTGCCGTTACGTCGAACCTGGACGTGAGCGAGTGCGGCATTGCCGAGTAGATCAGGCACTGGTCGGAGGGATAGCCGACGACTTCAGTCGTGCCGTGGTTTGCGTTCAGCCTCACCGAGAAGCTAGCCGTCTTGCCGTCGTTGGAGCTGATCTTCTGAACCGTGTAGCCGACCGAGGACGCGTCGCCGCTCCAGGTGTCCGTCTGGTAGTTGCAGTCATAGCTTCCTGCGGCTGCCGGAGGCGGCGGCGACGGCGACCGCGAAGATGACCGCCGCGAGGGCGATGGTGACGCCGTAGATGACGATGTCCGCGACCGCGAGGGTGACGCCGAAGATGACGAGTGCGCGCCGGAGCTGGCCTGCTGGATGGGGATCATGCCCTTCGGGCACTTCCGCGGCTGCCGGCTCGCGACGTCAACAGCGTGCTTCTGCGAGACGCAACCGCGTATGTGACCGGCAGAATTCTCGAAACTAGGTGTCCCATTGGCTCCTGCTGTCAGGGCGGACACGGTAACCCCGCCACCCGCAGCAAGAACGACGGAAATAGCGACAGCTAGCTTGAAACGCACTTCCATGCCTCCCAAGGAATTGCCGTAGCAACCCCAGGCTCGCCGGCGCTTCTAAGCAAGTTTGGTACGTCATCGCCGTCGAGCCGCAGACCCGAGCAGCGACATCGCCTCTATTGTGCGCTCTGGCCGCGCACTCCGGCCGCGCTTCCAAGAATTCCCGCCGTCAGGCATCTGATTGTTGCAGAGCGCGTACGGGCCGGTCAGCGGGGGTGTCGGCGTGTCGGCGGGCCGGGGCGTCAGTGAATCGCCTGGGTCAGGTACCCGCCGGGCTGCGGCTGGCCGCATGGCGGGTCAGCATCTGGGCCAGGGTCAGGAACAGCGGACAGTTCGGGATCTTCTCGGCCGCGTGAGAAGACAGGGAGAAGAACTTGCCTTCTTGCCGGACTGAGACCCGGCCCTGGTAGATGTTGACGGCCTTGACCGACGACCACGGCACGAAGCCCTTCGGCGCCTGGATCCCGGTGGCGCTGATCTGCAGATCGCCGAAGGCCAGCTGTTCCCCGCGGTTGAGGGCGGCGATCGCGCCGGGGATCTGGGCGGCGCAGACTGCCTCGCGGGCGCGTATCCGGAACTGGTAGAGCAGGTAGCCGGGGGCAAGCGGGTTCGTCCCTGGCGCGGCCCGCCCGCGCGCGCTGCACGGCGTACCGTCTCTTTCTTGATGCGGCGCCGCAGACACGCAGCAGCCTGCACCGCCAGGGGGAAGTACTTAGGTAACGGCCAAGCAGGGGCATGGGTTCAGGGTCGTGCCGAGTCAGGGCGTCGGGCAATGGAGCAATAGCGGTGGCCGCGTTCCTACATTGCCGGCATTCCGGAGGCGTGTAGGCCTGGCAGCAGCCAGGGGAACCAGATCGCGAGGACGCCGATCGCCGCCAGGACAACCCCGGTGGCCTGGCCGAATGGCTTGCCGTAGCGCCAGAGCTTCTCAGCGAAGATGACCGCTGCGAGCGCCGCCATGGCAGCCAGGTTCATCACCCCGACGGCGATGAGCACGATCATCAGGCCCCAGCAGCACCCGACGCACGTCATGCCATGGTGGAGTCCGACGCGGGCATCGCGGCCGCGGCCTTTGAAGCCGGCGTAGTACATGAGCGCGCCGATCGGCGAACGGCAACGACGCAGGCACCAGTCCTTCCAAGGGGTGAGCTGGTATGCGCCGGCGGTAATGAAGATCGCTACGCCGAGCCATTTCGCCGCCGTCGGGGATGCCGTGAGCAACCGGGCGGTCCCGGCCAGGGCAGCGAAGGCAATCGCGCCGCAAGCTGCCCAGGCCAGGAGATAACCGCTAAGGAACATGCCGATCCGCTCAGCTCGGCCAATACCGTCCGAGGTACCAGTGATCAGGCGGGTCCAGAGCACAGCGACCGGCGCCACCGATGGCAGCATCATCGCGGCCATCATCAGCACCCACAGCCCGAGAAAAGGCAGCAGGGCCAGGCCCATGGTTCCTGGGCCGTTGCCCATGGCTCGTGCCCAGATGACGGTGATCGCCCATGCCCCTGCGGCGACTGTGATCAGGGCGGTCCACGGCAGGGCGAGTTGCCGCGGCGCGGAGAGCCTGCACCGGTCGCGTGGCGGTGGCCGGTCCGGCGTGGTCAGCCATCGCCGGTCCCTCGTCAGCCCTCGTACCGGAAGTCGGTGACGAAGCTGTTCGTGCCAGAGAAATCCACGCTCCAGTGGCCGTGATAGCTGACGTCCTTCGCCGTGGCCTGGCGGACCGGTTGCGGGACTGCCCCGAACGGCGCGTTCGAGATCACGCCAGGACCTTGTCCGTCCATCCCCACCATCTGGTCGCTGCTCATCGACAGGGCGCCAGCGACCTCAGCGTGCAGCGAGCCGTCCGACTTCTCGAACGTGATCGCCGCCGGGCTCACGCCCGCGATCTCGCCGATCAGCGGACCCAGGCCGGCCAGGTAGCCGCCGGCACCCCCGGAAAAGACGGCGCCCAGCGCCTCAGACTGCTCGGCAGAGGCTCGGTCGTCCAGGTAGAGCGCCACCTTCCAGCCGCCGTCGGTCATCCGCTTCGGCGAGTGCACGGCCATCACCGCGTTGAGGCCCGACAGGTCTACCCCGTCCTTGCTGCCGTTGGTGACGTGCCACGCCAGCATGACGTCGCAGTTGTCCTGGGTGGCTTCCCCCAGCCAGACGCAGTTGCAGCTGACATCGCAGTTGCACACCTCGAAGTAATCCCCTTCGACCGAGAAGCTCACGTTGCCCTCCCTCGCCCTGGTCGCCTTCCCGTCCGCCGGGCGGACCGCGACATGTCTTCGCGTCATACCATCACCGAACTCCCAGGCGCAAGGTCCGCCGAGCAGGGATGCGGTGGCTTACGCTGGCGGCATGGGTGACATCTGATGGCCGTGCCGGAGCCGGACGCTGACGGCGAACTGGCGGGTCCGCGGCTCTTACTTCGAGGGGTGCAACTGCGAGGCGATCTGCCCGTGCCGCAGCGTGGGCGGCCGCCCCGGCGGACCCTCGAGCTTCGGGGAGTGCTTCGGCGCTCTGTCATGGCACGTACACGAGGGCTACGCAGGCGGGATCGACCTGTCCGACCTGCGGGCCGTCATGTCGCTCCGCTACCTCGACCGGGTGCAGCCCAGCACCCCCTGGGAGGTCGTGCTGTATGTCGATGCGGACGCCGACGACGGCCAGCGCGCCGCGCTAGCCGATATCCTCCTCGGCCGGGCCGGCGGAACGGTGGCACGGCTGTACGGCCCGGCCATCGGCGAGGTCCACGCCGTGCGGCCAGCCCGCATTGCCCTCGAGCACGCAAAGCCCCGCAGACGTATCGACGTCGTCGGCTACCTCACGGTCCAGGCCGAAGGCGATGCCTCCGAGCCCGGCGACGTCCGGTGCGGCATCCCTGGCTTCGACCACCCCGGCACTGAGCTGCACGGCGACACACTGCAATCAACGGACCCGGCACTGCGCTGGGAAGTACGAGGGCGACGCCATGCCGCCTTCGCCACCGACTTCGACTACCGCTCCGACCTGTGAGGTCTCGCACGGGCGAATCGCCGCTAATCGGCCAGCCGGAATGCTAGCTGGGTCTCCCACTTGTTCATGTCTGGCTCTTCGCTGGGGTCAGTCACGTAAAACTCCAGCCTGCAGCCCCAGCGGGCGGTCTGCCCGGGTGACATGTCCCACGTCAGGTCGTGGCGCTCAGCCCAGTCAAGGAGCGCCTCGGTGACCCCCATGAGTTGGTCGGGGTGACCCACGTGCGTGACCGTCGCGTATCGGCCCGCGGGAAGGATCCCGGTCAAGACCTCGCCGTCACCTTGGACGGCCTCAGCCACTGGTACACCCGCTTCAACCTCGAGTTCCCGCGCCATGTCGACGACGTTGTACTTGAAGAATGGCGGGCCAGCGGGCGCCACGCCGCGGGCGGACAGCCAGGCAAACACCTCGCCCAGGCGGGCGCCGAGCCCGCCAAGCTCTGACATGAGCACGTGAGCCCTTATCGCCGCGTATGGCTGCTCGGCGCGCGTCTCGATCTCCGGCGTTGTCGACATCGGGTGGTCCTCCTGCTGCGTCGATTGGCTGCTGCAATTCGGTAACCCACTGATGGGGTGAACATGACAAGTCCCGGTCTACAGCCTCACACGGTGTCAGAGTCAACCTCGCGACGATCATTGTGTCCCAGGACGCCGTCCGTAGCGGCATGTTGCTCGTCGTGGCCCGGGCTTCGTTTATGCCTATGAGCCAACCTGCTACCGGAAGATGATGGCTCGGGACCGCCAATCACCGCAGGTGACGGCGTCTTCCCGAGCCCGAAATATTCCGCTACTGTTCGGGAGCCAAACAGTCAAGTTCGGGACGGGGGAGATTCAGATGAGCCTGAGCATTGAGGAATTGGCGGGACAGTACCACCAGGCCTGGACCGACCTCGACGTGGATGCCATCGTCGCCCTGCACACCGAAGACTCGGTCTTCCACCTGCACGGGGTGACCGAAGCTGCGACTGGCCGTGGGTCCATCCGGCAGACCATCGTGGCACTGCTCGGCCTCGTGCCTGATCTTCATTTCGAGGCCAAGAGGGCCTACCTGGGAGCCAACCACCTCGTGCTGGAGTACGACATGTCCGGCACCGCCGGTGAGTCACCGTTCATCTGTGACGGCGCCGACGTGATCGCAGTGCAAGACGGGCTTGTCGCCCGCAAGGACACCTATCTCGACCTGGTGGCGTACCGGCGCCAGGCCGGTGCCATTCCGCCGCTGGCAACCGGCGTCTAACAGCAAGCTACCGGCGCGGCCTGCGTCCTCACGACGGCTGAAGTTTCAAGAGGACCGATGTCTACGGGCGCAGCCGCGCGGAAGTACACGGCCGCCGTGTGGAGCTTCAGGACAGGTCGGCCCACGGAGTTCCCCGACAGGTCACCGGCTGGAAGGTGGAGGAGTAGCTCGACTACTGGCTGAATCAGGTGGCCAGGCCTTGGTCTGCCAGACTGTCGGGCTATGACGGAGTCGCCGTCGTGGCTGCAGGAGCCGGTGCTCTCGCCACGTTTGGTGCTTCGACCTGGTCGCGACGCCGCGGCGGACCGTGTGGCAGCGGTCGAACTGCTAACCGACCCCCAGGTCCGGCAGTTCATTGGTGGCCCGCTCTCGGCTGAGGACGCCCACGAGGCGGTGAGCGGACCAGCGGGTCAACGGTGGGGGTCCTTCCTTCTGGAGCTGCGTCACGGTAGCGATGGCGGGGAGGGGGCCGTCGTCGGCGTTTGCTCGCTGTCCCGGGAACGCGGCGAGCTAGAGGTCGGCTACATGCTCCTACCTCGCTATTGGGGCCAAGGTCTGGCCAGTGAAGCCGTCGCGACGGTCCTCGCCTGGGTGGCGGAACACCTTGACGACGAGCAGGTGATCGCCGTCACACAGGCTGCCAATACGGCCTCGCTACGACTGCTCGCCCGACTGGGCTTCGTCGAGCGCGAACGCTTCGTCGAATTCGACGCCGGGCAGGTCCTGCTGATGTCACCCGTAGTCTCGCCGGCCCTTAGCCTCGCCGCGTGCCCCTCACCTACCCCAAGGCGCAGCCAATAGCGAGGAGCGCGTATTGCCGGAGGTCGTCGGTGTGCCACCAGGCGACCTCGTCGAGCAGGTCCGGTTCGGCTCCGCCGTGCATGGCCGCGGACGCCTGCACCGCGTACTGGAGCTTTGCGGCGGTCCTGCCCGTCTGGAGAACTCGGGAAGGAACTGTTCCCTCATCCTTTCCAGCGGTAGCGGCCGCCCGGTCTCCAGCCCGCCCAACAACGGCTATGCCGAGTCACAAGCGGCGAAAAGGATTTGCCGCACGGCGAGGAGGCATCCATGATCGAGGCGTTGGCGGCAGCGCGGCGTCGCCTGCACGTGGGCGAGGCCGATGGTCGCTCGATCGAGCAGGTATCGGTTCAGGTGATCTGATGAGCGGCGGATCGTCGACTACCCGTGCCACGACACTGACGACCTGAGCAGTCGTCCCGGGATGGTCGAGAGGATCGCCCGCGAGCTCGAAGGGATCGACGGCGCCCAGCACTGGGGACGGCCACGCGCGGCGTCATCCGCATGATCGAGGCCGCCGGGCGGATCGGCGACTAGCTGCGGGCCGCGTGGCAGGCCGTTGAGTGGCGGGAGTCGTGGCGACTGGGGCTTTTAAGCAGGAGGGAGGTAGGCATGGAGAAGCTCGCACCCAGGATCTACAGCTGGGCATCGGTACTGGAGGAGAAGACCCGCGCGCAGGCCGTCATGACGGCCACGATGCCGTTCATCCACCCGCACCTCGCGCTGATGCCCGACGCCCATCTCGGCAAGGGCGCGACCGTCGGGTCGGTGATCCCGACCCTCGGCGCGATCATGCCGGCTGCGGTCGGCGTCGACATCGGCTGCGGGATGATGGCGGTGCGGACCGAGCTGACGAAGGATGCCGTGCTCGGCCGCGGGGATCTGCCCAAGCTCCGCGAGCACATCGAGCAGGCCATCCCGCTCTCGGCAGGCAAGTACAACCAGGCCATCTACGGCGAGGGCACAAAAGCCAAGATCGCGGACCTGGAGGCGAAGGACGGGGCGGCGAGCGCGGAGGCCATCGCGCCCAACTGGAGGCTCCAGCTCGGCTCGCTCGGCTCCGGCAACCACTTCATCGAGATCTGCCTGGACGAGGAGGACCACGTCTGGCTCTTCCTGCACTCCGGCTCGCGCGGCGTCGGCAACAAGCTGGCGCAAAAGCACATCCGTAAGGCCCAGGAGCTCTGCAAGAAGTGGTGGATCCAGCTGCCGGACCCGGACCTGGCCTACCTCGTGGAGGGCACGCATGAGTTCTGGGACTACATCCGCGACCTGCGGTGGGCCCAGCACTTCGCGAAGCTCAATCGGCAGGAGATGATGCAGCGGCTCGGCGACGCGGTCGACTGGTGGCTGCGCGCCCCCTTCGAGTGGCTGGAAGTGGTGCACTGCCATCACAACTACACGATGCAGGAGGAGCATTTCGGCAAGAAGGTCTGGCTGTCGCGAAAGGGCGCGATCGACGCGTCCGCCGGGACGCGGGGCCTGATCCCCGGCTCGATGGGCACACGGTCCTATGTCGTCACGGGTAAGGGCAACAAGATGTCGCTCAATTCCTCACCGCACGGTGCCGGGCGCGAATACTCCCGCAGCGCGGCTCGCAGGCAGTTCACGATGGCCGAGCTCGAAAGGGCCATGGAGGGCATCGAGTGGCGCCGCACCGACGCGTTCCTCGACGAGATCCCCGGCGCGTACAAGGACGTTGAAGTCGTCATGCGCGATGCCGCGGATCTGGTCCAGGTCGACCACACGCTGCGGCAGATCCTCAATGTGAAAGGAGACTAGCGATTGAGCATCTTGCACTGACGAGCTGGGAACTTTTGAGCTTCGCTGCGGTCCAGGCGGGCCCGGTCGGCCGATCTGATCAGCACGGTGTGCATCCGTCCATGGGCATCTCCCTGCGGTGAGCGTGTTCTCACCTGTTCTCACCCGAACCTCAGGGAAGCGTTGCAGCAGATTTCCAGCGTGCTGGGTCGCGTGGCGGTGGCGAACTGGTCTAGCGCGGCATCCTGGGAACCCCACGCGACTCGCAGGTAGTCCCGCCGGCGGTCTCACGCACTCCGGTCCACGTGGGCTCATCCCATGCCGAGGCGTGGAAGGCGTCGATTCTCGTCGGGATCTGGCTCGCGGGACGGGGGCGATGGCGCGGACGAAAGCCCCAGCGGGGACGCGCGGATCCGAGAGAGCGAAATCGCAGGCCGATCGGTTCCGATTTATCGGTCAACGAGATGACGTATCTGTATGATCCAGTCGATTGATCGCGTTTGCCTCCCAGCCCGGTGGCCGGACAGTAGGGTGCTACCCTCGGCCGCCGCAATTCAGGCGCCCGAAAGGTGAGTATCGTGCATGTACGGGTGTATCGTCATGACTTGGACTTGGGCCGATCGTGGACTCGTGCCCGCATGACGCCGGGAGTTTAGCGCGGTAAGCGTGGCCGCAAACGTCTGGCGAGGCCAGCGGAGGTCAAGCTCGCACGTTCGCACCGACGTGGGGAAACCGGGCACGGGGCCGGAACGGGCGAGGATAAAGGTGACCACAGTAAAGGGCAGTCTGGGTCAAGACCCCCAGCGCGACGACAGCGGTCAGCAGCGGACCGCGGGCGCCATCCTGGAGACGCCGCAGTGGCGCAAGCGGCTGGAAAGCCTCAGGGGCCAGCCGGGCGGCTCTGATTCCGGGCCACGGGTG
This sequence comes from uncultured Actinomycetota bacterium, assembly GCA_963809195.1. Taxonomy (GTDB): domain Bacteria; phylum Actinomycetota; class Actinomycetes; order Streptosporangiales; family Streptosporangiaceae; genus Chersky-822. The sequence continues at coordinate 1,092,031 of CAWEIQ010000001.1, forward strand.
CCACGCTGGCGCACGGCTGCCCGAAGCACCCGCGAACTCGCCCGGCGACACCCCGTGTTCACGGTGGCGCTCGCGGCGGCGGTGGTGCCGAGGCTGGTGGCCATGCTCGGCTACCAGCCGGCGATCCTCTTCCGGATGGACTCGTTCGACTATCTGTGGGGTGCTCTGCACCCATCGCCGAACGTGATCAACCCGAGCGGCTACTCGATGTTCCTGTGGCTGCTCCGGCCCTTCCACTCGCTCGCCCTGGTGGCCGCTCTTCAGCACCTCATGGGGCTGGGCATGGCTGTGATGGTCTATACCCTGCTCAGGCGGTACAGGTTGCCCGGCTGGGGAGCGACCCTGGCGGCGGCCCCGGTGCTGTTCGATCCCGCCCAGTTGCTGCTCGAGCAGCTTGTCATGGCCGACGTGCTGGCCATGACGCTGATGGTGGGGGCGATGGTGCTGGTGCTGAACGGGCGGCCTTCGCCGTGGCGCCTGGCGACCGCCGGGCTCCTGATAGGCCTGTCGACCATCGTCCGCCCGACCGTCCTGCCGGTCATCGTCCTCATAGCGCTGTACCTGCTGATCCGGCGGGCTGGCTGGCGGCGGGTGACAGTCACGCTGGCAGCGTGCGCGCTGCCGGTGGCTGCGTACGCCGGCTGGTTCGACGCGGCCCACGGCTCGTTCAACCTGACCGACAGCAACGGGCTCTTCCTGTGGTCAAGGACGATGTCGTTCGCCAGGTGCTCTGTCATCAAGCCGCCACCGGACCTGCGGCCGCTCTGCCCATCCGCGCAGCCCGGCGGCCTGGCCGCTGCGAAAACGTTCAAGCGCCCGTCACCGAGTTCCTACCTTTGGAACCGCGGCACCTGGGAGTGGCAGCCCCCGGTGCAGCAGTTCGTGCCGAATGCCGCCGCCTTCTCCCAGGCCAAGAACGCCAGGGCACAGCAATTCGCGTTCAGGGCGATCATCGCGCAGCCGTTCTCCTACGCCCATGTGGTCCTGCATGAGACATCGCTGCCATTCCGGGCGCTGGGGAACAAGTGGCGGTTCCCCGTGGACAAGCCCACGAACGAGTGGTACCTGGCCCCTGGGAACTTCCGGTACGCCACCGCGGGGGTGGTGGGTTACACGGGCAGCAAGGGCGCTGTCCGCCAGATCCAGCGCAACAAGTACGCCGTGTTCATGAAGCAGCCATTCATGAAGATGATGGGCCTCTACCAGAGCATCATCTTCCTTCCGGGCCCAGTGCTCGGACTGGTCATCCTGGCCGGGCTGGTGGGTCTGCTAATTCCCCGTCGCCGTACCTGGGCGGGTGCACTGCTGTGGACTTCCGCTGTTGTCGTCATGGTGCTGCCGACGGCCGTCCACGAATATACGTATCGATACCTTGTCCCTGCGGTACCCCTTTTCTGCATTTCCGCGGCGCTCATTTTCAGGAGGCCCGGCCCGGAGCCGGCGCTCCAGGACGCCGCAGCACCGCCAGCTGGTGACTGAGGTATGTGGCTGAGATGGGTTCGTGCCAGCATTGCCTCGTTGGCCGGGGGCTGGCCGCAACGGGCTGCCGCTCATCTGGCCGTGTGGGCACCACTTCTTTATGGGCTGGCTAAATCGCTGGCGAACGGGTGGGTGGCTACCTCGGACAACAGCGTGATAGCGCTGAGGTCACTGGATGTGCTGACCAACCACGGCCCGCTGGTCGGGCAGGCAACCCGCTTGGCGTCCGGCGTTTTCGACCTGGGTCCACTTCAGTACTGGCTGCTGACTCTGCCGGTGCATCTGGATGCCGCGCACGGGGTTCTCTGGGGCGCCACGTTGTGGTGCATGGTGGCGGCTTCGCTCACCGTGGAAGCGGCATGGGCGGTGGGCGGGGTATTCGCGGCGCTTGCCGGGGCCGCGGTAGTGCTCGGCGTGACATGGTGGATTCCGGCTCTCACCACAGTGCCATGCTGGAATCCCTGGCTCGGCCTGATGTTCTTCATCGCCGCGCTGGCAGCAGGCTGGGCTGTCATGTCCGGGCACCGTGGCTGGTGGGCTGCGGCGGTCGTCAGCGCGTCGATCGCCGCGCAGGCGCATCTGATGTTTGCCATTGCGGCCGTGGCGGTCGTAGTTCTGGTCTTCGCGGTCGGGCTGGCTGACGCGGTGCGCGCAAAGGCCGGCTACCGGTGGGCCATCGCCGGGGTGATCGCGGGAATCGCCTGCTGGGCCGCGCCTCTGGTGCAGCAGTTCACCGGCAACCCCGGCAACATGACCGCTCTCTTCAGCCCACAGGGCCCCCCCGTGCCCAAGGCCGGGGTGGAGTTCGGGATGAAGGCGATCTCAGCCGCGACCCAGCCACCCGCCTACTGGTGGCAGGGGATGGACTCGCTCGGCAAGCTGAGCAACGTCTGGGAACGGCCAGCCGTCGGCGGGTACATCGCGTTCGCGATCATCGCCGTGTCCCTGGTCGCCGCGACCGTGTGGCTCAGGTCCCGCCGGGCAGCCGGGCTCGCCGCCATCAGCCTCGTACTCGCCGGCGCGATGCTGATTACCTACGCCAGTATTCCGGTGGCCACCATCAGCGTGACGACCGTCACCTTGGACACTTTGCTTTACCTGCTGGCCCCGCTATATGCGCTCGGTGTGCTGACCTGGCTCACGGTTGTGACGGTGGCTGTGCTTGCTGGTCGCCGGTTGCTGGGCAGGGCGCGTACCCGGGGCGCCGGGAGCGGGACTACCGCGGGCGGGACCACGCTCAGCGCCGCAGGCCAGGGGCTGGCATACAGGCGCGGTCTCATCAGTGCGTTCGCGGCGGCGCGCGCTGGTCGTAGCCGCGATCCTGGCAGGGCCGATCGGCAATACCGGGCCGATCGCGACCCCGGTGATGCTGGAGGTGATGCATGAGGTCGGCGGCGTCGCCAGGCAGATCGAGCGCAAGATTCCACCCCAGCAGGTGGCGCTCAAGGTCGTCGCTCCCGATAATCGCTATCGGCGGCAACTGACCTTTGGCGTTGCGTATGCGCTGCGCGCGGACGGCTACTTGCCCAAGGTGTCCAAGGGCTGGTCGATACAGCTCGGCGACCGCTACTGGTACCAAGGGGAGCGGAGGGAGCGAATTCCGCTCACCGTTGTCTCGGTGAAACCGCGCACGCTCGCTGTCAAGGTCATGAAGCACCCCCCTCCCGGCACCTGGGCTGGCAAGCCCCGGCGTTGGCAGCAACTGACCTGCCTGGAAAGCGGCGAATATTCCGCCCGCAAATAGCCCAAAGCTCCTGTGTTCTCAATTGTCGCATCTATGCGCAATCGCGATGTAGCACCCGGTAAAGTGACGGCAGACAATGTGGTGGCCGCGGGACAGGGAGCCCAGTTGCAGAGTGTTGTGCTGCTCGCGTGGTGCGGCTGCCTGCTGGCGATTCCGGGAATCCCAGCTGCCCTGGCGGCTTTCCAGCCGGGCAAGGTCTCGGTTGTCACCCGGCTGGCGGCCGCGTTCGGGCTTGGTTATGCCGCAGCCGGAGGCTGTGCTTTTGTGCTTTCCTCCTCTCATCTTTTCCGCCTGAGCATTTTCTTGCCTCTGTGGCTGGTTGTTTCAGCGGCGTTGTGGGTGCTCGCCGCGCGGCGTGCGTCGCTTGCTGAGCACGGCCGGGCGGTACTCGCGGAAATTCGCCAGCAGCCACTACCGCTGCTCATTGGATCTGCGGTCGTGCTCGTCGTGCTGGCGATCCATTTCCCGTATTTGCACTACATCGGCGGCCCGCACTACGTCTATTACTTGAACGGCGTGGAGATCGCCAACAGTCACGGGGTGCCCGCGCAGACGCTGGAGTACGGCCAGCACTGGCCGCCGGCGACGGACAAGATCTTCCTCGATGCGTTCACCGGCGTCCTGGTCTTGTTCGGCCAGAACCCCCTGATCGGCCCTGGGGTGCTACTCCTGCTGTCGGTCCTGGGGGCGGGTCTCGGGCTCTGGGCGTCGGCGTGGGAACTCGGGCTTCGGTACACCGGTGGCCTGCTGCCGTTGCTGCTGCTCGCCAACGGCATCCTGTTCGACACGAAGTTCAGCTACAGCTTCACCGAGTATCGCGCTGAGGATTTCGGGCGGGCCGTGGCCTTCTGCGCGCTCGCGCTGGGCATCGTCGCGCATCCGGGAGCGCGCGTGGCGCAGCGCGGTCGTGGCGGGCGTGGTGCTCGCGGCGGCGAGCGGCAGCCACCTGATTCCGACGCTCGTTGTCGTCCTGGCCCTGACCTGCATCGGCCTTGCCATGCTGCTATACAACGTCGGCTGGCAAGCCCGGATCGCCACGCTGCGGAGCGGCCTCGTCATCGGATGCACGGGCGCCACGCTGGGTGTGCTCATCAGGGTGTTCGCGGGCGGTTCGTTCGGCCTAGGCGGAGCGAGCAACCAGATGGCCTACAACGCCATCCCCACCTGGTTCGACCCGACCGCCTATCTCTATCTGGGTACTTTCCCGCCGCGGCATCGGTCGTCAGGACTGATGCATCCGTACATACCAGCGCGCAGGCTGGTGGACAACTTCATCTACACGGGGCTCGGCCACATCCTGCCGCGCTGGCAAGTGGCGCTGGTGCTGGCGGCTGCGCTCGCGGCGTCCGTCGCGCTGTTCTTCCTGGCCCGGACGGACCTGCGTATCGTGGGCCTGGTCGGCCTCGGTGTCCTCGCCGGGATCATCGTGATCTCGCTTCTGTTCGACTACCGCTATGACATTTACATCGACGCGACATTCGGGCAGCGGAGGCTGGGCCATTATGCGTCGGTGGGTTTCATCCTGGTGGTCCTCGCCGTCCTGGAAGGGCTGGTGCAACTCGCGGGGCGCGTCTCGCTGCCGCCGCTGGTGGCTAGTGCAACCATGCCGGTCGTCTTCCTGACCGCCTGGCTGGTACCGGGCGCTGCGGTGTCGCATCGCTTCACCGACCTGAGCCGCGATCGGCTCGCCTTTGTCAACTGGGTGCGCACCCACACCTCCTGCGGCGCGAGGTTTCTGGTGAACCAGCGCAGTGAGGGCACCATGACGTCCCTTACTGGCCGCGACGACGTGGCTGAGGGGATGGGGCCATTCCTCCGCCCGGAGAAGTTGCCTTATGTGGTAACGCTGATGTTGGAGGCCCGCAACTTCTATCACCGTCCGGAGACGAACGAGGCGATGCTCCGCAAGTACGACATCACCTTCGTGGTCGCGGCGCGCGCCAACCAGTTCCTCGGTTACGGGGGGCCGGAAGACGACATCGACCCGGCGGCCATCGAGGCCGCGCCGTTCCTCCGCCGGGTGTATGCCAACCCGTCGGTGATCGTCTACCGGGTGGCAGGGGCTCGTGCGCCGCCCGCGCCGTCCTTGCTCAAAGGCAGGTACCTGCACTGCCTGACTGAGCCAGCCCGTTTCTGACCGGGCGGCTGTCGGGACCGGTCGGGCTTGACGGCTCAGCGGCCCGCGATCTCGCCGGTGCGCTGCTCGCGCAGCGCACGCAGGTGGCCGGCGGCACAGGTCCGACGGGGGCAGGTGCATCGATATAAGGCCAGGCTCCGGCCGGCGGGCGGTTCGAGAGCCAGCCGTCGGACCGCCCGAGCGCTACGGCAGACCGCAGCGCCGCGTCGAACGGTTCCTATAAGCGGGCTATTTTGCGCGACTGCCGTCAGAGTGCCGGCCACGCACGGCGATCAGCGTCGGGCTGTGGGCGAGTACCCGCGACGCCAAACATGGTCGGCAGCTGAGGGCGCTGGTTCTGGCTCTGCCCGGTTCAGGAATCTCAGCTGTACTGGTTAGTCAGCCCTTGCTGGGAGCTGCGGCGTCTCGGACGAGCTGGCGATCTCGGCCCTCATCGCCGCTAGCTCCTTGTCCACCTGGGCATTCCGGCCGGCCTCGTCCAGTTCCTGCCGGATGTCGTCTGTATTGCCGCCCACGTCCTCCAGCACGCCGGACTGCAGCAGCTCGTCCATCGCGCCGGCGCGAGCCTGCATGGCCTCGATCTTGTCCATGGAGCGTTGCAGCTCGGTGCCGGTATCGCCGAACGAGCCGGAAATCCCGGTCGCGGTCTCGCTCACCGCGGTCTGCGCCCGCGCCGCCTGGTACTGCGCCTTCAGCACTTCCTTCTGGCTGCGGAACTTGTTCACCCGGTCCTGCAGCGCGCTCAGTGCCTGCTCCATCTTCTGCTGCTGCTCATTCAGCTCGTCGCGCTGCGCGTCGAAGCCATCGATCTGCTGCTGCGCGGCCGCCTTGCGGTTCAGCGCCTCCCGGGCCAGGTCCCCGTTCCCCTGCGTGAGCGCGGCCCTAGCCGCGTCGTCCAGGTGCTCCACGGTGTGCTGGAGTTGCTGCTCCTGCAGCTCGATGTGCTTCCGGGACGCGGCCACGCTGACTAGCGACTGCTTGACCTTGGTGATCTGGTCAAGCATGTCCTCATAGGACAGGTCGAGCATCTCGTCCGGCCGCTCGGCGGCGTCGAGTGCCTTGTTGGCCTTGGCCCTGACGATGTCGTGGGCTCGCTCGAAAAGGGACATCCCGGCCTGCTTCCTGTCGGCGACGGCCTGCACCTGTCCTGCCATCCTCCACGCTACGCCGGCCGACACCAGGGTCGCGCTGGTCAGCGGCTTCAGGGGCCTCCGCGACCCGGACGGGACCGTCAGCTTCGCGCCGCGGCTCCCCGGGCTCACCGGGCTCGCGTTCAGCCTCTCCAGGGCCGACGGCTGCGAGTCGAGCTGATGCTCGCCGAGGCCAGGTACGCCGTGGCGGACGGAGCGGGCCTCAGCCCGGCGAGAAGCCCTTACGAGGTGGAGAGATGAAGAGAGCCGAATCAGGACTGTCAGCTTGGGAAGTCTCGGCCACGATCCGCGGCCCACCTGCGGCCACGCTAGCCTGCGGCACTTTGGCTCGTCTGACCGCGAGTGACCGTGAACCGCCGCCAGGACTCATCCGATCGGGCACGTAATGGCACTCGGGAGCGAGGTCACAGCGCCTCATGGCCGGGTGGTGTGGCGTCCTGGCCGAGGGCCACCGGCCTTGCCTGCAGATCGGGGTGACGCAGGAATCTGCCCACAAGCCCGGCCGGTCCGCCGAGGCAGGTCCAGTCGTCGTCCCACAGCGTCGATACCAGCCAGGAATGGTCAGCCGGGAATATCAGGTTCGGCAGGTCGCCGGTCCCGAACGCCCGGCCGTCACTCGGTCGCCAGGCTGCGGCCTGTTCCGGTCCCGCCTCGACCAGCACGTAATGCCACCCCGCGTACAGGATCACTTTCGGTGCGTCAGGGAAGACGATGTCATCGACGCCGGTGTCGAGATACCCCAGCCACCATCGCTGGTCCGGCGACTGCTCGGCCAGCAGCGCGAGCACGGCCCGATCATGCTTGAGCTCGTTCTTCGCCGTACGCCACCACGACGGTGGCGTAGGCCTCAAAGACCGGCGGGATGGCCGCGGTTATGGTCCGGCCGATGGACGTGCCGACGGCGATCCACGCAACCTCGGCGTCGGTCCCGATCCGCCACGTGCCGCCGTCCCTGGTCCGCGTCACCATGCCGCGAGCCTAAAGGCCCAGCCCAAGCACGCAACCGCATTTGCAACTCGGGTCGCGGTCGTCCAGATCGGTTCAGGCTGGACCAAGACCGCTGGCCGGGCACCGCTGAACGGCGCCGCACGATGCTGAAATGCAACCCTGATCCACGATGTCCCCGACCTCGATCAGCGGGTTTTCAAGACCGGCGCGTCACAAGAGTAATCAAGTGTGTTGACCTGCGTAGACGTTCTTGTCGTGTCAGCCTGCCCTCGCCAACATCCCGCGCATATCCCGCAGTCGGTTCGCCAGTCGCGACGGCTAGGGCAGCCTTCGGGGGCCGGGTTCTTTGCCGTGCTCTTGCTCCTCCTGCCAGCGCTGGCGGGCGCGCGCTGCTGCGTCAGCGAGCGTCAGACCTGAGCCGTATCGATGCGACGACGGTACTCATCCGGCTTAGCAAGGTCGACCCATGCGTGATGATCCCGGGAGGGCGCCCGCTTGCCCCACGGCGACGACCGGACTCCTTCTCGAAGTCGGTCGTGCTCGGGTGTATGCGGAGCCCTCGCCCGGCGAACCAGGCGTTGACCTCCGCCAGCGCAGCGACTCGACCAGCGGATCGGCCGGATCCGAAACGGGCGATGTTGCCGAAGAACTCGCAGCGGTACGCGCTATAGCTAGTGCGGACGCTGAGGGCTGGTGATCCAGTTTTTGCACACGGTGAAGGCGGCGTCGGGCGCGAGGCCTGCGCAGATCGCATTAGCCTATTCGCGGCCAAAGGCCCGTCCTAGCCCTCGACGGCGGCTAGCTCTCGCATCTCCAGATGCGGCCGGTCGCTCCCGAGTGCGAACTTGCCGTCAGCTGCAGCTGCAGTTCGGGCCGGTACTGGTGACGGATGCGGCTGGCGCAGGATCCGGGTAACGGCATTGTCGCCGTACTCGTCCGGCCGGGGACGTCCGGCTACATGACCTGCCCTGGTGAGCGGCCCGGTCGCAGGCACGTCCTGCTGGTAGTCGATCAGGCCATGGTGCAGGGCGGCCATCAGCGCCTGGGCCCGGTTAGCCGCGCCGAGCTTGTCGTAGATCCGTGCTACGTAGGTCTTGGCGGTCGATACGCTGATGCACAGTCCGACGGCCGTCGCCGGTATGGACAGTCCCTGATGCAGCAGGTTCAAGACTTCGGTCTCACGCGGGCTGAGCGCGAACATGTCCTGCATCGCCCGGCGGCGCGCGAAGGCCATCGCCAGGCCCGGGGCGGTGAACGACGCCGCCGCGACGGCCGCGTGCCGGATGGCGGCGAGCACCTCCTCAACGGGCGCGGTTTTCGGCACGAACGCCGAGACGCCCGTTTCCAGCGCCCGGAAAAGCACATCGTCGTCTTGCATTGACGTGAGCATGACGATGCCCAGGTCCGGATAACTGTCGCGCAAGTAGCGGGCCAGCTGCAGCCCGTCGCCGTCCGGCAACGTGACGTCGACGGTCACCACGTCGGGCCTTGCCACGGCGATCATTCCCGGCGCGTCGGCCGCCGTTTGGCATTCTGCGACAAGTTCGATGTCGCTGTGGTGCGCGGCTAGCTCGCGCAGGCCGTAGCGGGTGAGCGTCTGGCCGTCAACTACGGCGAGCCGTACCGACATGGCTGTCCCCCTGGCGCGATCGGCTAGCCCTGACCCGCAGAGCGCGTCGGCTAACCCTTACCGGGCCGCGATGACGCAGCGACGTCGCTTGCATCACAACCCCCTTTCGTCTCCGGCATGGCCGACTAACCGCTGCAGCGCGGTAATGGTGCGCCGGCGATCTGCGCTCGTCAAAAGCTTGGCTCTGGTCCCGCCTGGCCCGGGCGAAGTCCAACGGACCTGGCCAGACGCACTATGTTGACGCGCCAAACATGCGAACGGATTACCGTATCTGGGGAATACCGTGGCCAGGCGTGCCGACTGCCCGGCGGGCGACCGAGCCATAGAGCCGGCCCGTCCAAGCCGGGTAACCTCACCGGTGCCGGACTCGAGAGAGCCCGCGGTCCCTAGGGGATCGACTGGCAGGTTCGGGAGTACACGGGTGATCCTCGCTGAGTTTCCGAACTGAGATGCGGAGATGATCACCCGTGTATCACTCGATACGAGTGGTTAGACCAACAGACGTCGATCGCTCTCCGTGACGAGGGGCTAATGGTCACCCGCAGACGCACTCGGCAGGATCTGCCACGTGGGCTGAGTCCGAATATGTAGTCGCCGCGTTCCCGCCTGGACCGTCGGCGTGACGGAGGTCCCAGTCAGGCTCTTTGGGTGGCTCAGCCCTGCAGTGACCCGTTCGATGAGCAACCGGGCCCTGCCCGAAGGATCAGCCAGGTAACTCGCCGGGACATCTTCGACTACCTGAATGCCGTGGACCAGCCATGGTGGGGACGCATTGGCGAGGTCCACTTCCTGGGCCGCCTTTACGATCTCGATGCCCTGCGATCAACCGAGCGTCGGCACGCCGCTGCTGGCGGCGACATCATCCAGCGCCGCATCGCTAACTGCGACTGGGAGTGACAGTGCTGTTCGCTGACCGCCCGGCCGACCTGGTTCGGGGGATTGGCGAGGGCAGCACCGGATGCCAGGGCTGCGTTCCGAAGATCCGGCAGCCGCATCGCAGCGGCACCTCGAGCGGAACGGGTTCACCAGGATCGGGGTGGCAATCTGCCTACTGCAACATCGCAGGTCGCTGGCAAGGCCGCATCCCTTCCAGGTCGTCGACCAAGTTAGGCCTGCATCGATTCGGACGAGGTAGCGCGACTAACTTTCAGAGACTCTTGATGGGTCGGTGAATGTACGGCTACTGCGAAAAGCCCGGCCAGCACGGGCGCTCTGAATTGCCCTGATTCCTCCGCCTATCACGAGCGCGAGCCCTATCACATACAAGGCGAGCCCAATCCCGGCCAGGTAAGCCTGACCGCCAAAAAGTATCACGAGCGCAGTTCCGGCAAAATATGTTAGGCAGCCTGGGAGCATATCGGCATGTGCCGCCGACAGGAGCGCATTACCCTCCGGCCCGTATTTCCGGTCCAACCGCAATGCTGTACGAGTCGGGCGGCTGCGTTGCTGTGTGAGCACGAGCTCGGCGAACCAACGCTCGTGTGGCAGCAGATGGTGACTGCTCTGGAGCCGCATCGTTTCCCTGTACCCCCAGCTGACGGACATGTCGCGCATCTAGGCTAGCCGACTTCAAATCGGGTCGGACGGAAAACGGGGAGATAAATCCTTAACCAACGCGGGCGAGCATCGCGATGGCTTCGTTAATCATTTGTAGAACCTCGCGCTTCGATTTCGGCAGGTATTCGCCCCCCACTACGACCCATGACCTGGTCTGGGAGAAACGCCGTTACCGACCCAAAGCAATCTTCGCTAGTGCGTGAACGAAGTTCTTTTACCGGGCTTGCAGTGCGGCAGTAGCTCGCCGGCGGTTTCGGTCCAGGTGAAGGGATCGCACCGGTCGTTCCAGCCGTCGATGAACGCCCCGATCGCGGCAGTGAGGTCCTTGACGGAGGTGAAGGTGCCGTGGCGGATGGCCTGGCGAGTGATGATGCCGAAGAAGATCTCGACCATGCTCAGCCAGGACGCGGACGTCGGGGTGAAGTGCAGCGTGATCCTCGGGTTCTTCGCGAGCCACGCTCGCACGCCCGGGTGCCAGCATTCGGCGCTCGCGCCGCGGTGGCTGCTGCTGCCGATGTCAATGGCTGTGACCGGCACGCTCGCCGTTGCATGGCGGCCGGCAATTGCTCGGGCATAATCGAAGTGCCTTGGGGAAGGCGTACAGGCTGTATTGCGATCTCCACCTGCCGACGGATTTTGACCCCATGATCAGACGAGGGCCTTATGTTCGTGTACTTCCGCGACCGGCTGCAGAGAGGTGTCGTGATGAGTGATTTCCTGGCCGACCTGCGGAGCTATTTCGCCAGTGAGGAGGTGGCGCGGGAGGTCGAGTTGGCGGATGCCAGGCCGGCGTTTGAACGCGCCGAGTACGTGGACCGGCTTGACCGTCTGCGCGGGGCGATGAGCGAGGCCGGCATCGATCTGGTCCTGCTCAGCCGGCCTGAGTCAATGTGCTGGCTGCACGGGTACACGGCCCGGTGGTACCGGCACGGAGGTCCGCCTGACTGGGCGGCGCTAGCGACCTCCGTCGTGAGAGCAGACCGTGACGAGGTCATTCATTTCGACTTCGGCGGCGAGGAAGAGTTGCTGTCCGCAACGTCGGTGTGCCGCGACGTCCGGATCTATCCGAGCGAGGCCACCGACGGTGCGCTGGCGTTCATGATTCGGGAGCTGACCTCAGCCGGCTGGCTGGCAGGACTGGTCGGCCGGGAGCGCCGGGGATTGCCTCCCGACCAGCGGACTGGTGAGGCGATCGAAGCGGCTTTCGTGGCCGCGGGTTGCGCGATCGAGGATGCGACGGCGCTGATTGATCGCCTGTTGCACCTCAAGTCCCGTGCTGAGGTCGAACGCATCGAGGCGGCTGGGCGCGTCCTGGACATCGGGTTGAGAGCCGCCGTCGAGGTCATCTCCCCAGGCGTCACCGAGCTTGAGGTGTGGGGCGAGATGATGCTCGCGATGGCCAAAGCGGGCGGGCAGCCAGCCGCCCTGCACGAGCTGGTCGCCTCTGGGCCGTTCTTCTTGCCGCACGCCATCTCCGGCAGGCGGGCGCTACGCCGAGACGAGATCGTGTACCTCGACCCCTGCGGTGTCGTCGATCGCTACCACGCGAACGCGGCCCGGGCCGTGTGGATCGGCACTCCGCCCGATGCGTTGGCAGAGCTTTATCACCGGGCCTCCGCAGGTTTCCGTGTCTTCTGTGCCGAGGCACGGCCCGGGCGGCAGGTCGATGACGTCGGGCAGGCGATGAAATCATGGCAGGAGGACTCCGGTATCTCGGAGATACCCTCGTGGTGCGGCGGTTACGACCTCGGCCTCGCATTCCCGCCGGACTGGGTCGGGCCGTGGAAGTTCGAGTTCGGCGAACCGGAACCCGGCAAGGTGTTCGAGGCAGGAATGGTCACCAACCTCGAATGCCTCTTCGGGACACTGCTGGTCGACACGATCATCTACGCTGAAGACGGCAACCGCGTGCTGTCCACCGTTCCCCGCGAACTGCTGGTCGCAACCCCTTGACCAGATGTTGGCCGCGGTCACTACCGCGAACTACCTCGGCACACTGCCGCTTTCGGCCTGCCAGGCTGGATCAATTCGAAGCTGCCCTAATCGACCCTGGCCCCCGCGCTGGATCAATCCCTACGGGGGATTCGTTCCACCGCCGAGCTGGTCTTCATGGCTGCGTTATCACGGCCAAGGGTGGCCCCCTGGTCCGGTCATGTGACCTTCATCGCCGCTGCTAGTACGTCACCAACCGGCCCTGAGAACAGCCTGTGAACAGACTGCGCGCTACCCGATGCGACGGCTGCCGACCCCGCAGCGGCGGCCTAGCCGCTGACCTGCTCGAATGCGATTCGGGGAGACTGCCTGCGACCGGCCGCGACGGCTCTGAGTGGAACCCACTATCTCGCGGCCAACACCGAAGGCTGCCACTGGTCGCTCGTCCCTGTAACCGGCTGACTCGGAAGGGGCAAGCTGCAGCGATGCGCCTGGCGCCCGCGGCGCGAGCTGGCGGCCAGCAACTGGCAGCTCCGATCCGACGGCACGACGGACGTGATCACGCTCGGGCGGCTCCGGGTCGCCGTCGCGGTTGCCTGCGAGCAAGCCAGACTCCTGGAACTGGAGATCTCGCAGGCATGCCGCGCAGAGCAGCCGCTGTAGGTCAGGCCTGGCCCCCTCTGCGTCAGATACAGGTGCCAGAGCCGGGACCCTGTCAAGACCCGACTAGTGAGAGTTAACGGATCCGCTGTCCGGCAGACTCGTTAGCTGGTGGCCGCGGGCGGGTGAGCACTTTACCTGACAGGGCGCTGGAGCCTCTGAGCCCAAGAACGTGCCCCCGCCCGGTGTCCGGGAGAGCTGATCGCCGCTGGGATGTCGTGCCCGCCGCCTGGCGTGAGCCCTGTTCCTTAGTCTGCTGATGGTTCTCCCGCTGGCTGCTGACCGGATTCGAGATGGTGGGGCGGAGGCGAGATGCGGCTGCTGGTCGGGGATGACTGGGCGCAGGATCATCACGACATCGAGGTGATGGACGAGCCGGGGATGGTGCTGGCCCGCACGCAAAGACGCTGATCTGGGAGCGGGCCCGGCAGGTGCAGCGGCTGCGGGCCCAGCTGCGGGAGTACTTCCCGGCCGCGGTGGCCGCGTTCGAGGACCTCGCTGCCCGGACGCGCTGGAGCTGCTGGGCAAGGTCCCGGACCCGGCCCGTGCCGCGGAGCTGACCCGTGCCCAAGTCTCGGCGGTGCTCAAGCACGCCGACCGCCGCTACAAGGTCGCAGCCCGCAGCTGGGCCAGCCGCCCGTGCTGACCGCTGCGTACGCGGCCACCGCCCCGGTGCCTGATCGCGGTCATCGCCACCCTGAACGAGCAGGTCGCCGTCCCGCAGGGGCAGGTGGAGGCACATTTTGGCCAGCACCCGGACGCTGAGATTTACCTGCGTCGCTGGCGCGATCGGCGTGCGAACCCTGGACCCGGCGGCCACTCACAAGGATTACGGCGCCTACGTGGGTGATGGCGTGGACTGGGACGGCCAGACGGCTCTGGGTCCTGCCGAGACGGCTCTGTAGCTGTAGCTTCATGCCTGGGACTAAGAGGACCAGGCCCATGCCCCTACCTGCATCGATGCAGCTAGTCGTAGAGCGATTCGCCGAGCGCCTGACGACAAGCCGTCGAACAACCTGCGCCAAGTACCAGCCGGTTCGCTGAAAGCGCTTGCGGACGTCCGATTCTGCCGACAGGGCGGATAGCTCTCTAGCAAGACCGGGTATGTCTCCGGGGTATGAACGGCGCACCTTACGACGTGGGCGGAGTACGGGAGTGGTTCGGTCCTATCCCGGTTGAGCCCAGCGAGCCTGTCTTCCATCACCGATGGGAGGGGCAGGTGTTCGCGTCCCTGCTCACCACCAATGCGATGCTCGGCATCACCGAGGAGGCGTTCCGGTGGACGACGGAGCGTCTTCCCCGAGCGCAGTATGTCGCCGGCTACTACCAGCGGTGGCTCGCCACCCTCGAGCAAATCGTGCTCGATCGGGGCGTGCTCGCGCCGGGAGAGCTCGACGCGGACCTCGCCGGAGAGCAACCGGCGGCTCGCGGCCAGGTGCGGCCGGGCCTGCTTCACCGAACGCTGACGCGCGAGTTCGTTCGCACTGCGGTGGGGGGGTCGATCCCGGCCGTGCTGCTGCGCCTCTACCCGCGGGTCGAGGACATACATCTCCACAAGATGGCGCCACCGCGGTTCGCGGTCGGCGAGCGCGTCACGGTGTCCGCGGCACCACCAGATGGCCACACGCGGCGTCCGCACTACACGTGGGGAAAGCGCGGGACGATCGTCGCTTACTGGTTTGCGACGGTGCTCCCCGAGAGCAGCGCACGCGGCGAGCACCGGCCCAGCGAGCACTTCTACACGGTGGAACTCGACGGCAGGGATCTCTGGGGCGACGACGCCGAGCCCGGCACGGCGGTCCGGATCGATCTCTTCGAGAGCTACCTGGAGGCGGCGTCATGACCGAGAACCCGGCCGCGCGGATCGGCGCCCTCGAGGAGATTTTGACCGAGAGGGGCGTCGTCGACGCGGAAACCGTCGAGCGCATCATTTCGTACTACGAAACCCAGGTCGGGCCGATGAACGGCGCACGCGCTGTCGCGCGCTCGTGGGTCGATCCGGCGTTTCGCGACCGGTTGCGCGCCAACGCGACGAAGGCGCTCGCCGAGCTCGGGATCGGCGGCCTGGAGTCGGAGCACATGGTCGCGGTCGAGAACACACCCCAGGTCCACCACGTCGTCGTGTGCACGCTGTGCTCGTGCTACCCGTGGGGGGTGCTCGGTCTGCCGCCGGCCTGGTACAAGTCGCCGGAGTACCGCAGCCGGATCGTCCGCGAGCCGCGCAAGGTCCTCACCGAGATGGGCCTCACGCTGCCGCCGGAGGTCGAGATCAAGGTCTGGGACTCGACCGCCGAGCTCCGCTACCTGGTTGTGCCCGAGCGGCCGCCCGGCACCGACGCGCTCGATGAGGAAGCGCTCGCCCAGCTGGTGACGCGCGACGCGATGATCGGCGTCGGCGTGCTGAGCGCGGCCAGCGCGCCCCGCAAGGACGTGAGATGACTGCCGATCTGGACCGCGACGGGCCCGCAGCGCCACCGCGCCGCAACGGAGAGCTGGTGTTCGCCGCGCCCTGGGAACGCCGGCTGTTCGGCGTGACGATGGCGTTGCACGAGCGCGGCGTGTTCGCCTGGGGGGAGTTCAGCGCGCACCTCATCGACGAGATCGCGCGCTGGACGGCCAGCGCCGCCACCGGAGACGAATACGTCTACTACGAGCATTGGGAGCGCGCGCTTTCGCGGTTGCTCGACGAGCGCGGCGTGATCGATCCGGCCGCGGTCGATGCCCGTGCCCGCGAGATCGCAGCGCTGCCGCCTGGGCACGACCACCACGACGACCACCACTAGAGAGGAGCCGAGAGAACATGCCCGCAGATTCCATCCGCTTCGCCGCATCGCCGCCGTCTCGGGGGCGTCCGACCGGCTCGTTGCGACGGGGTTCCTCGCCGTCGGCGCGCTGATCGTCTACTAGATGCTGGCCGAACAGCTCGAGACCCACATCTGGCGGAAGGACGGCCGCGCTTCATCTCACCTCGTGGGTCGCGGGGCGGAGGCTCCTCACACGAGCCCGCGCTCCGCCCCGCCTCGAGCCGAGACCGGGAAAGGGCGCGCCAGCACTTCGGTCCATTGAAAGGAGCCAGTTATGGCGAGCACACCTGACACCACAGGCACCCCTGGAGCGCCAGACGCCACCACGAGCATTGACGGCAATTACCTGCCGCCTGCCCCGCCGAGATTCGGCGGCGATATCGGCCTCGATGCCGAAGATTCCACGCCGTATTGGCCGTCGCGCGTCGTGCCGCCCAAAGGGGCTCCAAACATCTTGCTGATCATGACCGACGACCAGGGCTACGGCATTTCGAGCACCTTCGGCGGTGTCATCCCAACGCCAGCGCTCGACCGGGTTGCGAAGGCCGGGCTCCGCTATACGCATTTCCACTCCACCTCGCTCTGCTCGCCCTCGAGAGCGGCACTGCTCACCGGCCGCAACCATCACAGCGTGGGATTCGGTGTCCTTGCTGAGCAGGCCACCGGCTATCCAGGATATGACACCATCATCGGGCGAGATGACGCGAGCATCGGCGAAATCCTCAAACAGAATGGATACGCGACTTCCTGGTTCGGCAAGAATCACAACACGCCAGGCGCCGATCAGAGTTTGTCGGGACCGTTCGATCAATGGCCGAGCGGAATGGGCTTCGAATACTTTTACGGCTTTATGGGCGGCGAGACCGACCAGTACAGGCCGTGGCTTTTCCGAGATCACACCCAGATATTCCCGTGGAACGAGAACCCCGGCTACAACCTCACCACCGGTATGGCCGACGAGGCGATCAATCACATAAAGGGACTGAACGCCGCCGCGCCCGACCAGCCGTTCTTTGTCTATTACGCCCCCAGCGGCTCACACTCGCCGCATCAGCCAACGCCGGAATGGATCAAGAAGATCAGCGACATGCACTTGTTCGACAAAGGCTGGAACGAGTTGCGTGAGCAGATCTTTGCCAACCAGAAAAAGCTCGGCGTGATCCCACCGGACACCCGGCTCACGCCCTGGCCCGACGGGCAACCCGAATACGGAGGCGCCAAACTCGCGAACTGGGACACACTCAGTCCCGATGAAAAAAGGCTCTTCATCCGTCAAGCGGATGTCTTTGCCGCGTACACGGCATATACCGACCATGAAATCGGCAGGGTGATACAGGAAGTCGCAGACGAGGGCAAACTCGACAACACACTAATCATCTATAGCTGCGGCGACAACGGGACCAGCGCGGAAGGTACGACTGCTCGGAACTCCCTTTGACGTGGCTGCTCTTCAAACCATCGAGATCCCAGTCGCAGAGCAGTTGAAGCATTACGATGACTGGGGTTCGATCAGGACTCAACCGCATATGGCGGTAGCGTGGGCCTGGGCGTTCGACACGCCGTTCAAGTGGACCAAGCAGGTAGCGTCGCACTTCGGCGGCACCCGGCAGGGCCTGGCCATCTCCTGGCCCGGCCATATCACCGACGTGGGTGGCATGCGCACGCAGTTTCACCATCTCATCGATATTGCGCCCACCCTTCTCGAAGCCAGCGGCATTCCGGCACCGGTCATGGTCAACGGCATCGCGCAGAAGCCCATCGAAGGCGTGAGCATGGCTTACACATTCGACAAAGCGAATGCGAACGCCCCGTCCAAGCATGACACGCAGTATTTCGAAATCATGGGAAACCGGGCCATCTACCATGACGGCTGGCTTGCAGGGACGACCCCGGCGGAAGGG
This sequence comes from uncultured Actinomycetota bacterium, assembly GCA_963809195.1. GTDB lineage: Bacteria > Actinomycetota > Actinomycetes > Streptosporangiales > Streptosporangiaceae > Chersky-822. The sequence continues at coordinate 1,109,974 of CAWEIQ010000001.1, forward strand.
CCGTGGCTGATGGGCGTCGGCACACTTCCGGATGTGGTAAACGGTTACAACTGGGAGCTCTACAACATCGCCGAGGATTACTCTCAGGCCGACGACCTCGCTACCAAGATGCCCGACAAACTGCGCGAGCTGCAGGAACTCTTCCTGGTCGAGGCATCGAAATACGGTGTGTTTCCGCTCGACAACGAAGCGCTTCAGCGCGCTCTCACACCGAGACCAAGCTCGATATCAGGCAAGACCGTCTTTACGTACTCGGGGGAAATCTCTGGCATACCACCTGGCAGCGCCCCCAACCTGCTCGGCAAGTCCTACTCCATTTCCGCCGAGATAGAAATTCCTCAGGGCGGGGCCGAGGGAATGCTGAATACGAACGGTGGCTCATTCGGCGGCTATGGGCTCTATCTGCTAAAGGGCAAGCCGGTTTTCACCTACGTGCAACTCACTTCGGAACGTTTCCGATGGGAAGGCCCAGCGGCCCTCACGCCCGGTAAGCACACCATCGTGTTTGACTTCAAATATGATGGACCCGGCTTCGGCAAGGGAGGAACCGGTGTTCTGTCGGTGGACGGCAAGGACGTCGACCGCAAGAAAATGCCGGCCACCATTCCGTTCTTGGTGTCTTTTGAGGAGTCTTTCGACGTCGGAGTAGACACCCGCCGCGGGATGGATGACAACGATTACCAACCGCCGTTCCGGTTCACCGGCAAGTTGGACAAGCTGACGATCAAGCTGGAAGAGCTGACTGCCGCGGAGGAGAGGCTCCTCAAGGAGAAAGCGCAGGCCGCCAGGAACGCGGCGCAATGATCAACAATGACCCGTGAAAACTCGGGCTGCCTTCGCCTTCGCGGACTGGATGAGCACCCTCCGGGCGCTGGCAGATGCCGAGTCCCGGATGCTTGCCGTGCTCGATGAGCTGGGCCTGACCGGCCTGGTGACCACCATTCCCGGCCTGTCGGCGGTGGGCGCGGCGGTGATCTACGGATCAAGAGGCCGTGGCTGTCCTGGGGTGACAGCAGAAGTGACAGCAACGCCGCCTGCCGTCAGGCCTACCCAGCGTGCTGTGGCTATCACCGATGACAGGCTCACAGCCCGGCGACCTATCTCTGCCCAGTAATGATCCGAAAATCGGACAGTTCGGGGGCGCGCGGCAGCGCCCGGCGGAGCCGGGCTGAGGTTTGCTGCCGGGGTCAGGCTGGGGTTCGAGGATGACCTTGTAGCCCAGGGCCTCTAGCTGGCGGATGTGATTGCGCTTGCGGCGCTCGGGGTTGATGCGGGTGTCGTGGAAGTCGCTGCCCAGGTCGGTGTAGCGGGCCTCAGGGTCGGCGAGCAGGTGCCAGATGATGACGAGCATGGACCGGCCGACGGCGACGAAGGCTTTCTTGCTGCCCGGCGGCGGGCGATGCGCCGGTAGCGCTCGCCCAGGAAGGTGTCGGTCCGCCCGGCCGAGGCGGCGGCGTTGCCGAGCACCCGGGCCAGGTAGCGGTTGCCGTGTCCGGTGTTCTAGCCTTTCTTCTTGCCGGTGGACTCCTTGACGCCAGGGGCAAACTTGGCCCAGGCGACCAGGTGCCCGGCGGAGGGAACCGGTCCACGGTGGTGCCGATCTCCGCCAGGATCGCGCAAGCGGCGGTAGCGCGGATGCCGGGGATATCGGCCAGGCGCCGTGCAGCCGCGATGAACGGGGCGATCATCTGCCCGATCCGCTCGTCCAGCGCGGCGATGTCGGCGTTGATCGCGGCGACCCGGGCCAGCATCTTGGCCAGCAAGAACGCGTGATGATCGGTGAAGAATCCGGTCAGCGCCTCCTGCAGCGCGGCGATCTTGCCGCGCATCACGCCCCTGGCCAGCTAGGCCAGCGCCCGGGGGTCGCGCTGCCTGCCGATCAGGGCGGCCAGCATCTGGCGGCCGGAGACGCCGAAGATGTCCGAGACAACCACGCTCAGCTTGATCTGCGCGTCTTCCAGCAGCTTTTCCGCCCGTTGCTTCTCCGCGGTCCGCGCCGCGACCAGATCAGCGCGTTAGCGGGCGACATCGCGCAGCTGCCGGATCGCCGGCGGGGGCACGAAGCTCGGCCGGATCATCTGCCGCTCGGCGGCGGTGTAGCTGAACGATCCTGTCGGGATGTGCAGCGGTGTAGCCGCGGGCGAGCTTGCTTGCGCCCGGTGGCTCACGCGATAGCTACTGACGCCACGTCGCACGGGCGTGTGCCACCAGTTCAGGCATCGCGGCCGACTCGCATGTGAAATGCGGGGTGCCGGCCGCCCGAATGAATAATGTGTGCCATCAAGGTCACAGAGCCCAAACTCAGCCGCAGCAAAATGCTCCAGCCGGTCGAACTGGTCGCTATCACCGCCGTTCTGCACAACAAGGGCGTCTGTCTCCGCCCGCGCTGATGTTCGGCCTCGTCGATACATTCCTGGTCTTCCTGCTCGGCGCCGAGATCGGCCGCTTTCGCCGACCGGTCAGCACGACAGCCCGCAGAGGCGACGCAGCCGCTGACAGCGGCACGCGGTCAGCCCCGGTGCCGTCTTGGTGGAGGACGATCTGATCGCTTCACCCGGCGGGGGTGCCCGCCCAGGTCAGCGACCCGGCGCAAGGCGCGTGGGCGACCGCGAAGAGCGACCTCATCTCGTTTGGGATTGTTCGGCCTGGTCTACGGGCTCATCGTCTGGATCGTCAGCAATCACGGCATCATCGCCGCCGTGAAAGACACCGCCGCGACCGCGATCCTCTGTGCCCTGTTCGGCCTGCTGGCAGGCGGCTTGTATGGACTGTGGGCCGCGCCCAGGGTCAGGAGCACTTTTCGTGGTTTACGCGGCGCGGGATCCCGCCGCGGCGTGGATTCTCGGGTGAACTGCGCGGCATTACGCCGCTATCGGCTGCGGGTGCGGGTGCGGCGCATTGGGTGCAGTTCGCGTCCGCGGCGCGCAATCACCCGACCGGGATGAGGTCAGGCGGGGCGGCCGGCGTTAGGTTCGCGCGGTGACCGAGATTGCTGTGTCCGGCGCCCGGCAACCTCCCATCGCCCGGCCGAGGTCCGCCGCCGGGCAGCCAGCGGGTCTCGAAGCTGACCTCGGCTGGCGATGAGATCGTCTGCGGCGGCGATGGGGTGCGTCTGAAGGGCTGAGTGTCGGCAGCCACCTACGGATGGGAGAGCGTTATGAGCGATCAGGCCCAACCGAACATCGTCTTTATCCTGGTGGACAACATCGGCTGGGGCGATTTCGGGGTGTACGGCGGAACTATCCCCACGCCCCGAATCGATGGGCTTGCCAACGAGGGAATCCTCTTCAGGAACTACAACGTCGAATGCCAGTGCACTCCGTCACGCTCGGCCATCATGACGGGGCGGCACCCCGTTCGTTCGGGCACCTACCGGCTTTCGTGGCCCGGCGAGGGCCCGTGCGGGCTGGCGCCGTGGGAGTACACGATCGCGGAACTGCTCTCAGACGCCGGCTATGCCACCGCCTCGTATGGGAAGTGGCACCTGGGCAACGTCGAGGGACGCCTGCCGAACGATCAGGGCTTCGACGAATGGTGGGGCATCAAGGACAGCTGGGACGAGGCGGGTTATACGTCGTGGCCGGCGTTCAAGGAGACAGGCATCCCGGCGCCCATGATCTGGGAGGGAAAGAAGGGCGAGCAGTCCAGAGAGGTCATGCCGCTTGACCTGGACACGCGGTGCGCCGTGGACGAGAAGTACCTCGTCCCGAAGACGGTTGAGTTCATCAAGAAGAACGCTGCGGCGAAGAACCCCTTCTTCGTTTACTACGCCTACGGCGAGGCGCATCCGCCGGAGGTCCCGAACCCGAAATATACGGGCAAGTCAAGCGCGCGCAGAGGTACCTTCGCCGACATCATCGCCGAGATGGATGACCACGTGGGCCAGATCGTGGACGCCGTCAAGGAGGCGGGGATCGATGACAACACGATCATCATCTTCAGCAGCGACAACGGTGGTGGCGGGGCGTTGCCGCAATTGGGGCCGGGTTCCAACGGACCCTGGCGGGGCAACTTCTTCTATACCCCGTTCGAGGGAAGCCACCGCGTGCCAGCCATGATCCGCTGGCCGGGTGCGGTCCCGGCCGGTGTCGTCACCGAAGAGATGCTGGCCGGCGTGGACTGGTTCCGGACGCTGGCGGCGATGGTGGGTGCATCGAAGCTCGTCCCCCAGGATCGGCCGATCGACGGCGTCGACGCCTCAGCCTTCATGCTGGGCAAGAGCCGCACGACGGGCCGCGACAGTTATATGTTCTTCGGTCCGGACGGCGAGCTGATGTCGGTCAAATGGAAGCAGTACAAGGTGGTCTTCCGTTACATACAGGATTTGCCCGCCATCAATGGTGGCTACATCGAGCCGGCCATTCCGATGTGCTTCGACCTCAGCAACGATCCCCACGAGGACTTCAATCTCTTCTGGACTGACCTGACCAACGGGTGGATGCTGGGGCCGGCCTTCATGGCCCGTGCGGAGTACGAGAAAAGCGTCAAGGAATACCCCAACATCGAGGTCGGGGAGGAGTTCGACGGATACAAGTAGTGCGGACCGCCAGCGAGCGCAACCGGCGCCAGCGCGAGCGGGTCTCGGTGTGCCGAGCGGCCACATCGTCGAGAACGATCACAGCGTCCAAGAAGCCGGGAAAGCTTGGGCGACAGCACGCGCGAACCCTTCGAGCCCGTGGCGGGCGATCTGCGGTGCCGCCGGATGATGGGCGAAGGAATGGTTGAGCTGTCCGGGGGGAGATTCCGGATGGGCTCGGACCGCTTCTACCCCGAGGAAGGACCGGTGCGGGAGGTCCGGGTCGATGGTTTCGCGATCGACCGCGGGCCCGTGACCGTCGGGCAATTCGCCCGGTTCACCGACGAGACCGGGTATCTGACGCTCGCCGAGCGGGCGCCCGACCCTGCTCAGTACCCGGACGCTGACCCCTCGCTCTTGGTCGCCGGGTCGGCCGTGTTCCACCCCACCGCCGGTCCAGTGCCACTCGACGATCCGGGCCGGTGGTGGGCCTATGTCCCCGGCGCCGACTGGCGCCACCCCTGGGGACCCCGGAGCGATAATGCCGAGCGCCGCGATCATCCGGTAACGCACATCGCATACCAGGACGCTGAGGCGTACGCGCGATGGGCGGGCAAGGAGCTGCCAACCGAAGCGGAGTGGGAGTACGCGGCCCGGGGCGGCCTGGCCGAAGCGATCTTCGCCTGGGGGAACGAGCCACGGCCCGGTGGTGAGCTGATGGCGAACTTCTGGCAAGGAGACTTCCCGTGGCGCAATACCGGAGCCAAGGGATGGCGCGGAACTACCCCTGTCGGCCTGTTTCCAGCAAACGGGCACGGTCTGTATGACATGACCGGAAACGTCTGGGAGTGGACATCGGACTACTACTCGCCTCGCGGCGCAGGTTCCGGCACGGTCACCAGCGCCTGCTGCGCGCCGCCGTCCAACCCGCGCACGGAGACTCCAGATGAAAGCTATGACACCGGCGGCCCGGGCGCGCACATCCCGCGCCGTGTAGTCAAGGGCGGCTCGCACCTCTGCGCGCCGAGCTACTGCCTGCGCTACCGCCCCGCGGCGCGCCAACCCGAGGCGATCGACACCTCGACCAGCCATATCGGCTTCCGCTGCGTGATCCGGTAGCACCACCGACACGCCGACGGAGGACCGAGCGGGCGCCTCATACCTGGATTACGGCGCCGTGCGGGGCCTGGCCGAACCGCAGGACCAGATGTTGCGACGCCGGCTCCGACCATGCGGCGACGGCGTTGTCCTGGGGCGTTCCCTCAGCCCAGGCCAGGACCATCGAGGTGTCAGGCGGCATGAGCTGCTGGACCGAGCGGAGACGGCGGGCGGAGACGGCGCGGCCGGCCCACAGGCCGTAGAGGGCGCCGGCGGCCAGGCCGAAGATAGCCCAGCCGAGGCCGGTGAGGACGCCTCCCTTGAGGGCTCCGAAGAAGCCGCCGTGGTTGGTGAAACCTACGATCGCGCCGAAAACGAGGCCGAAAGCACCCCAGCTGACCAGGTCGCTCTTGGCGAAGGCCAGCGCCCCCTGCGCCGGGCTGACGACGTGGCGCCTGCCGCCTGGATCGGTGCGGAGCAGCAGCTCGGTGTCGACGGCCGGCCGGTGCCCCTTGGCCTTGCCGCTCGCTTCAGCGTTCACGCGCTTGGCGGTGTCGCTGCCGGCGTACCGGAACAAGAACATCGACAGCAGGGAATCCTGGCTCGCCGGAACGTTCGCGGCCGGAGCGGGGAGTGCCCCTGACGGGCTGCCCGTGCCGCTCTGGGCTGTGGCCGTCAGGTCAGCGCCGATCGTAGCCACGCTGGAGGGTGACGGCCCGAATCTGGCCGCGGCCGAGGTGAGCTTGACGGCGTCGGCACCGGCGATATAGGCCAGGATGGCTGAGGAGTCAGGCGGGAGCTGCTTGCCCAGGCGCGCCAGCTCGTGCTTGGTCGCCAGGTGCTCCGCGTAGTAGGCGTACAGGCCGCCGCATGCGCCGCCGATGACTGCCCAGAGCACCAGGCTCTTCCAGCTCCCGCGACTGGCCAGCAGCCCGAACAGGCCCCAGGTGAGCGCTGGGGTCAGCGTGCCGGCCACGGTCCGGCGCGGATCGTAGACCCGCGCCTTCCCCTTCGGCGTCACCATCAGCACGACGTCGTCGAGAATCGTCCCGCCGTCGGCGTTGATCTGCTTGCTGAGCGGATGGTGGACCCTGGCCGCCCGGTGACGGCCAGCGAAGCAGGCCAGCAGCACCTCAAGCCGGACCGGGCCGCCGCTCATCTGCTTGCCGCGTCGACCTTGTCCCGGTACCGGTCGAAGCCCTGCCCCGGCTTGATGTTCAGGTACTCGGCGATGCTCTCACCCCAGCCGGTGTTGCCGCAGAGGACGAACACGATGTGCGGCCGCACCTGTATCGCCATGTAACCGCTCCCCGCTGCCCGGAGTCAGATTCTCCGGACAGACACTTCCCGCGTCACAGCTCACCGTCGTCACCCGGCTGGGGTGAATCCAGCCTGCTTCCATCTCGCGGGCATCCGCGGTGCTGACGGCGGGTAACAGGACGTGTACGTGCCTCATGCACGGATGCGGGCGAGTCTTGCTACGACCAGCGCGCCGGGAGAGAGAACACATGGCCCACCCGCCAGACTCAGCTGTCCTCGCGTCAGGCGTCGACTGGTTCCACGGCTGGCAGTGGGCGGGGAAATTCACCACCTTGGACCTGATCGCAGCAGCCACCAACGCGCTGAACGGCGCCTTGCTCGCCCGCCGCCCGGACCACTACAAGAACTTCACCGTCGTCGGCATTATCTTGATGGCGCTGCTGATGGGTCTCGGCGGCGGGATGACCCGCGACGTGCTGATCAACCAGGTCCCCGGCGCGCTCACCAACCCCGCCTACATCACCGTCTGCCTGGCCGCCGGCATCATCGGCTACAGCCTGGCCTACAACAGCGGGCAGCTGTTCCGCGAAGGCCTGTTCCAGTTCATGACCTCGTTCTCGCTACCCCTGTATGCCATCGTCGGGGCTCAGAAGGGCGTCGATGCCGGGTTGCCCGTCCTGGGCGTGCTCGCCCTGGCGGTCATCGCGCCCACCGCCGGACGGTGGTACGTCGACGTGTCATGCGGCGTGCCGCCCAAGCAGTTCATCCGCGGCGAGTGGTTCGTCACCATCGCGCTGCTGACCGGGATCATCTGGGTCATCTGCGACTCAGCCGGGCCTCCCGACCTGGGCGTCGGCGCTGATCGCATTCGCGGTCGGATACACGGTCCGGGTGCTGGCCCTGTACTACGCGTGGGAGGAACCCCTGGCCAGCGAACCCAAGGGCGTGTACCGGCACGACGACGGCCGCCCGATGCTCGGCCGCAAGCTCCAGGGCAAGTCCGAACGCGAGATGGCCTACCTCGGCCTGACCGTCCCCGGCCCGGACACCAAGGAAGGGAAGTAATGACGACATGGGTTCACCGGTCAAGGGCCGCCCGCGCAACACCCGGGACGGGAGCTCGGTCACGCACAGGCCGGTCGGCCCGCGCGAGTACTGCATCTGGAGCTCGGTTGCGGCAGATCGCGGCGAACGAGCGAATGTCGCCGATGAGCGCGGTCGGCTCAGGTCTGGTAGGCAGCCCGCAGTCTCGCCCCGGTCCCCGAGCAGGTCGCTTCGCCGTGGTTGGCAGGCCGTATGACCTTCGCCATGCCGCAGTGTCGCTCTAGCTGAACGTTGGAGGGCCCGCACCCACGCTTGCCCGCCGAGCCGGGCACTCGGTAGACGTGCTGCTGACGGCCTAAGCCAACTGCACTGATGGAGATGACGAGATCGCCAACGGAAGAATCAGCATTGTGCTGGCATGAAGCCGCTTGCGAGAGGCCCGACCTGCGGAAATGCCTCCTCGTCATCCCGCGTATATCCCCCGACCAACCGCCTGCGGCGGCTTTCAGTGGCCGACGGCTGCATGGCGCTGCCGGGGTACAGGGCGCTAAGACCGGGCGTTACCGCCGGTCAGAGCCGGTTCGCGCAGGTTAGCGGAGGGTGTGGTGTCCAGCCTCAGGACATGCGAATGGGGTCTCTCAGGACATGGGAATACCCATCACCTCTGCAGCCGGGCGCTTATTGATGCCAGGTCTTGTCAGCACCTCTGCCGGTGCGTGTCCAGGGTGCAGTGACCGCCGGAGAACAGGTAGCTGCCCGGTGCTGCCTCAGCCTGGTGCCGGGGCCGGGCGAGACGCCGCCGGTGTTCGCGGTCCGGGCGCCGGAGTGTCGCAGGACACAGTAATACCCGGGCCGGCACGGTCGGGCGATGTCAAAAGCCCGTCTTGTCATCACCGCTGTCGTGTCCGAGGGCCGCACTCAAGGTGAGGTAGCCCGCCAGTACGGCGTCTCCCAGGGCTGGGTCAGCCGCCTGGTCGCCCGGTACCGGGCCGAGGGCGAAGCCGCGTTCGAGCCGCGGTCCCGGCGGCCGAAGACCTCACCCGGCGCGATCAGTCCCGAGGTCGCCGGCCTGATCGTCCGGCTCCGCAAGGAACTCTCCGGCCAGGGCCTGGACGCAGGCCCGGACACGATCGCCTGGCATCTGCGTCACCAGCACCGGGTCACGGTCTCGCCAGCGACCGTCAGCCGGTACCTGACCCGGCGCGGCATGGTCATCCCCCAGCCGCGCAAGCGGCCCAAGTCCTCCTACATCCGGTTCGCCGCAGCGATGCCGAACCAGTGCTGGCAGTCCGACTTCACGCACTACCCGCTCGCCGGCGGCACCGGCACCGAGATCTTGTCCTGGCTCGATGACCACGCCCGGTACGCCCTATCCGTCACCGCCCACGCGCGGGTCAGCGGCCCCATCGTGGTGGACACCTTCCGGGCGGCGGTGGCCCTCCATGGCGCTCCCGCCTCGACGCTGACCGACATTCAAGATGTTTGGCGTTTCTGGGTGTGTCGCGCGTTGTCCGGCCGGCGATGCGTGGCGTCCTGGTGACCGGCGCCTGCCCGCCGTCGTTGCTGACCGATCGGAGCGCGCAGCTGCGTGACTTCTTGCCCGTTGATCACGGGGCGGGCGGGGGCGCCGCCGAGGATGACACGTCCTGTTGAGAACGCGGTGACCGGCAGCCTTGCCGGATCCCTGTTAGCGAATGTCCGGCACGGTCTTCCTCGCCCGGCGCAGCTGCCGGAATTGGTGATGATGACGAGCAAGGAGGAGGAGTACGTGCAGGAACTGACGCTGGGGATCGATGTCGCGTGCCGGGCCGCGCACCAGGCCAGCCTGGCCGATCAGGCCGGCCACTTCGCCTGGAGCGGCCGCAGGTTCCGCACCACCACCGCCGACTTGGACCGGCTCTGGGCGTCTATCCCGTCCCCGGCCGCGGTGACGGTGGTGCTGGAGCCCACCCGCAATGCCTGGGTGCCGCTGGCGGCCTGGTTCCGCCGGCACGGCGCGCGGGTCGTCCTGGTTCCCCCCGAGCAGTCCGCGGACCTGCGCGACTATTACTCCAAACACGCCAAGTCTGACCGCCTCGACTCCCGCATGCTGGCCCGCCTGCCGCTGCTGCATCCAGAGGGGCTGCGCCCCGCCGAGGGACTAGGGCCCGCTGATCCGCTGCGCCGCGCCACCAGGCTGCGGGCCAGCCTGGTCAAGCGCCGTAACGTCATACTCGCCCGGCTGGACACTTACCTGGAACTGATGGGACCCGGCTGGCATGCCGCGTTCGGCGCAGACCTGGCCAGCAACACCGCGCTGCGGTTCATGGCCGCCGGCTACGCAGACCCGCACACAACCCGGCGGCTCGGCAATGCGCGGCTGGCCAGGTTCATCTGGCGTTACTCCCACGGCCACTGGGGCGAGGACCTCGCCGGCAAGCTGCTGACAGCCGCCGGCGAAACCCTGGCGCTGTGGGATGGCGAGCTCGATTACACCGAGCTGGCTGCCGACATCGCCGCTGAAGCCCGCCTCGCTCTCGCCCTGACCACCCAGATCCGCGACCTGGACACCAAGCTCGCCAGCCTGCTGCACCAGCTCGACCCTGCCGGCATCATGACATCAGCACCCGGCGTCGGCATCATCAACGGCGCGCAGATCCTGGCCCGCCTCGGCGACCCCGCCCGGTTCCGCTCCCTGGCCGGCGCCCGCTCCTTCACCGGCCTGGTCCCCTCTCTCACCGCGTCCGGCGTCAACGGCCGCCACGGACCCCCCACCAAATCCGGCGATGCCCCGCTGCGCGAAGCCCTGTTCATGGCCGCCGACACCGCCCGCCGCACCGACCCCACCCTCGCCGCCCGCTACCACCGGCTCATGGTCCACCAGGGCAAGCACCACAACTCCGCGCTCTGCCACATCAGCACCGCGCTGCTGACAAAGATCATCGCCTGCTGGCGCGCCGGCACCCCCTACCAGATCCGCGACACCGACGGCACCCCGCTGACCGCCGCCCAGGGCCGCGCAATCGTAACCGCCCGCTACCGCGTCTCCGACGACCTGCGCGCCCAGCGCCGCACCAGCCACGGCAGCGCGAAGGCGGGCCGGCGACACCAGGAGTCGCCAGGCGCTCCGACGCCGGCCCGCCCCCAGACCACGCTACGACCACCCGCCGAACTACTTGACACCGCTTAAGAACTCAACGGGATGGTCTTCACCACCCGGCTATCGGGCGGCAAAGGCGGCCGCAACGGCTTCGAGCACGAGCTGCGCCGCCTCGGCATCATCCAGAAGAACGGGCGGCCCAACCACCCGCAGACCCAGGGCAAGGCCGAGCGGTTCCAGCAGACCCTGAAGAACTGGCTCGCCGCCCAGCTGCCCCCGCCCGCCACCCTCGCCCAGCTGCAGGCCCTGCTCGACGACTTCACCAGCTACTACAACACCCAGCGGCCGCACAAATCCCTGCCCGGCCGGTCCACCCCCGCCGCCGCCTACACCGCCCGGCCCAAAGCCGCCCCCGGCAACCGCGACACCGACACCCACGACCGGGTCCGCCGCGACATCATCGGCCCCACCGGCACCGTCACCCTCCGCCACCGCGGCCGGCTCCACCACATCGGCATCGGCCGGACCTACGCCGGAACCCACATCCTGCTGCTCGTCCAGGACCTCGACATCCGGATCGTCGACGCCGCCACCGGCGAGCTCCTGCGCCAGCTCACCCTCGACCCAGACCGCAACTACCAGCCCACCGGGCGGCCGCCAGGCCCCCCACCCCGAACACCACACCGCCGCCGCAAAACCAGCGACCCCGAACCCAAGTCGTAGGTCCGGGGTCATTCCGATGTCCTGAGAGATCACAATAGCGGAGGGTGTGGGATTCGAACCCACGAGGAAGCTCACGCCTCCTAGCGGTTTTCAAGACCTGTACGTGAACTCTCCTGACCTGCGCAGACGTCGTGGCTATCGAAGGTTTGGGCACGTATTAGGCACGGGCATGCGCCGGAGCAGTACCGGGCGGCCAAAGGAAGCTAGGCAGGCCGAGTCGCAGGCCCGGCCTGCGGGTGCACGATCGTCCCGGTCACACGGCGTGAGCTGGACCGTGCGCTGCCGCCTCGTATAAGGCCGATGCTCTGGAGCGACCCTTGTGCGTCCGCGACGTCATTTCGCTCAGCGTGTCGGCTCGTCGTGGACCCGTTCGCTGCAGCCACGTCGTTGACGTCAGAAGCCGCGACCGTCCTCTCGTCGCTGCGCTTTGAGGTTCGAGGCCTTCGACAGGAGCTTGGTCGTGGACATGTCCACGACGCAGAGTTGCCGGAACCACCAGCGACCTGTCGGTGCGATTCCCTGCCGAATAGGTATCTATTTGCTTCGGTGGTCATGGTCTGGGTGAGGTGCCGAATGCCGTTTCTGGCGGCGGGCCTTATCGGGCATGTGCCAATGGCTCAGTCGCCGATGCCACGGTGGCCACGTCTTTCCGGATCGTTGGCCTCGGCGATAAGGGCCACCCGCTGCGCTGGTTGGGTTGGGCCAGGCCCTAGGCGGTGGCAGGCCTTGTCCGGCAACGCCGCGATGATGGCGAGGGTGGCTGGCCTGTGCCCCGGCCGCATCCGTGAGGGCACAGGGCTTGAAGGGCGGGCTGACCAGGCGACGGTGTCCGTAAGGTGGCTTACCAGGACACGTTGGCTCGGGGAGCGGCGATGACGGATGAGGCTGGGCTGATCGGCCTGCTGCACCGGGCGGACTGGACGAGGCTGAGGCTGTCTGCCGGGCTGAGCGACGGGTCGGCGGTGGTGATCGCGCCCGGCAAGCGCTACCGGTTCGAGACCGCTGGGTACCTGACGGGCTGCGACGGAGGGCGCCCGTGGCACCTGCTTGATGCGGATGACGACGACGATGACGGGGAGGTGCACTGGTTCGGCGGGCCTGAGCCGCCGGTGCCCAGGTTGCTCTGCCCGGCGTGGCTGCTGGAGGGCTTCAAGCTTGAAGTCAGGGGACGGGTTCGGGTGTGCGGCCGCGAGGCGCTGGACGTCGTGGCTTCGTCGCGGCAGGATCAGCGCGACTCGGCCGAAGCGGCCGTCGATGCCGAGCTAGGGATACTGCTGCGGGTCGTTGAGCCTGGCGTCAGCGGCGAGCCGGACGTGCTTGAGATGGTTACCGCGGACTTCGACCCTCAGATCGACCCGGCGATCTTCAGGGCGCCGCCCGGGAGCCTGCGCGTGAGGGTTACGGGGCGATGCTGGGCGGTGGCGGCCTGCCGTGGCGCGTCGCGAAGACGGCCGCTGGGCTGGCGGCCGGCGGCCTCGGGGCGTGGATCAGGCACGCGCCGCAGCGGCTGGGCGAGACGCCGGGTGGGCCGGACTCCGCCCCGGCCATTCCAGATCCTGATCCTGCTCCTGCCGTGTCGCCGGAGGGCAGGGCGGCTGGTACTCCCGTCGCCGACGAGGTGCTGACGCTGCTGCGCGCGGGCGGTCCTGGCGGGTTCACGGCGACCATGCACCAGTGGTTCGACCTCGGCGGCCTGGCGTCGACCGTGCCGGCGTCTGCGCGCCGGTCCGGGTTCGGCGGTCTCGGCTACCTCATGGACGCGGTCAGCGAGAGCGCTGGAGCCGCCCGGCTCACGTCGAGGTTGCGCATCGCTGGACTCACCCGGTATCAGATCGACCGCTCCCATCAGCCCAAGAGCGGTCCGCTGACGATCGCCTGCGACGGCGAGCACGTCTGGCGGGTCTTCCACGACAAGATCACCAAGGCCCCGGCGCAGCCGCCGCCCAGCGACGTCCGCGAGCTCGCGGACCCGTCGTGGCTGCTGCGGTGCTGGCTCGCGGGCGGCGCGTCCGTGCTGGCCGGCGACCGACCCGCGTACCGGATCGACGTCGTCAAGCGGCGCGATCATTCGTCGACCTCCATGATGTTCCCCGCCGCCGTGGCTGTGGTCGACGCTGAACTCGGGGTGATCGTGCGGCTGACGTCCTACATCGGCGGGACGCCCGTGCAGAAGTACGAGCTTGAGGACCTCGCGGCTCTTGCGGGCGGGTTCGGTGTCGACCTGCCGGACGGCCTGCCCGTCGCAGAAGGCGGGCCGTTCGACGATCTCAGGTCTCCGGGGCCTAGCGGCCCGCCCCTCACGCTCGGCCGCGTGCTCGCGCGGCACGCAGCCGCCGAGGCCACCAGGGCAGCCAGGAGCCTGTTCGACCGCCTCGGCGACCGCCTGCGCGATCGCTAGCCGCCGATCTGCCTCGCTTGCGGCTGGCGAGCTGGGGCCGGCGCCATTGCTACCCAGTGTGAGTGACGACAGCGATCGTGAGCGGTCGTGAGCGCGCGTATAACGATGCCGATTATGAATGCTGGCTGTTCATTGGGTATTTGTCATGTCGACGTGATTGTTGTTGATATTGCCTTGGGTCAGGAGGATGACTATGCGCTCTGGCTCGGCCCGGGGCTCGTGGATGGCTGCTCGAATCCGAACCAGGCTCCGGATGACCTCGCCCGGCGGTGGGCCAGCCGCTACAACGCCCACGGCGCTGACACCGCCAGCTCGGTGGCCGTCAGCCCGGGCGGGGCGACCGTCTTCGTCACCGGCAGGAGCCGGGGCGCCACCTCGAACTTTGACTACGCCACGGTCGCCTACAACGCCGCCACCGGCGCCCGGCGGTGGGTGAGCCGGTACAACGGCCCCAAGAACGCGGACGACTGGGCCGTCTCGGTGGCCGCCGGCCCGGGCGGGCACAGCGTGTTCGTCACCGGGACCAGCCCGGGCCGTGCCTCGGGCTATGACTACGCCACCATCGCCTACAACGCCGCCACCGGCGCCCCGCGCTGGACCCGCCGGTACAACGGGCCGGTGGTCGACGGCGGTGACTTCGCCGCGTCAGTGAAGGTCAGCCCCGGCGGCACCGCCGTCTTCGTCACCGGGAACTCCGGGAGCGACTCGGAGAGCGACCCGGCTAGTGACTACGCCACGGTCGGCTACAACGCCGTCACCGGCGCGCGGCTGTGGGCCAGCCTCTACAGCGGGCCCCGCTGGCCAAAGCCACGCTTCCGGGCTGGCGGTCAGCCCGGACGGGACCAAGGTGTTCGTCACCGGCGGCACCGTGGGCGACACGTTGCCCTTCGAGTACGCCACGGTCGCCTACCAGCGCTGACCCACGGCCCGGGCAGCCGTGCTACGGCCCTTCGCGCGATGCCGGCCTCGCGAGCCACCCCTGCCTGGCCGTGCCGGCCGCAGTCAGCAAGGCCCGAGCGCGGCTGAGGGCGGAGATGTCGTCCACAGTAGGTGACCTGATCACGGCAGTCTCATTTCACGCACAAGCTGAGCCAGCGACTCACCTCGCATGCATTGTGAGCATGACAAACGGCGCCCCAGATGGCGACCTACAGGTGTATGACATCGAGCAGGTACGCTCCATCAGATGGCCACCAGGAGTGACCCGAAGCCTCATCGGGTTCGGAGCTTCTTGGCTGGGACCAGAGGGGTTGACCTCTTCCGTCACGGAAGCAGTCACTTGGTTGCGGCAAGGATGCAACTCGCTGACCTGCGAATACGAGCTCGACGCAACCACTCGCCGAAGTGAGAATCGCTGGACGACGGCTTGCAGGGCCATGCAGGCGATGGTCTACAGCATCACAAAATAGCGCGTTGACATGCGAGAACTTGGTGGGCGGTACTGGGATTGAACCAGTGACCTCTTCCGTGTCAGCAAGGTACACCAGGCCACATTAGGTCTGCTTGTGCGCGTCTGCGCAGGTCAGCCGGTCCCGGGCGGGCACGTAGGCCGCTGTTGAACGCATCTGCCAGCGGTCTTCCGCTCCCATTTCGCTCCCAGAATCGGACACCGAAGCCGCGGGCCAGCAGCTCGCCGCAGTGGAGGGCGAGCGCGATGAGCATCGCGGTGATGAACTGGGTGTGGGCGAACTCGCCGACGTCGGGCAACGAGCGTCTGGTGCTGCTGGCTCTGGCCGACGCGTGCTCGCGCGACGACGGCACCGGCTGCTGGCCGTCGGCGGCCACAACCGCCCGCAAGGCGAACATCAGCGACCGCACGGTCCGCCGGGTGATCGCCCGGCTGGAGGCCGAAGGCCAGGTCATCGTGCATAGGGGCGGAGGCCCGACCGGGTCGACGAAGTCCTACACTGTCGTGACCGGCGACCGCGTTATCCACAGCCCCGGACAGAATGTCACCCCTGACAAACTGTCCGGAGGTGACACCGGTGACATGCCACCCCGGACACAACCGTGTCAGGGGACCCCGGACATAGCTGCATCACCCGATCCACCAGAGAACGATAAGGGAACCGCCGCCACGCCGGCGCGCGAGGTCCCGGCCGCCGGGCCTCGCGTCGGCTGCGGCGGGACGGAGCTCGGGGAGTTCTTTCGAGCAGCTCGCGGCGCGGAATCAGGGATGGCTGCTGACCGCAGGCCAGCGCAAGCGGCGCGTCGCCCCGCGGTCACAGAGGCGCTGGCGGCTGGCTGGACACCGGATGGCCTGGCCAAATTCGCCGGAGGCAGCAGCGCTGGCATCAGGAACCCCGTCGCGTGCTCGCGGCCCGGCTCGCACCAGCCAAACTGCCGCGACCGCCCGCCAGCCGACGGCCACCGTGGTGCGGCGAATGCGACGAGCGCACCCGGATGCTGGACTTCGACGGCGACTCACCAAGCCCGTGCCCGCGCTGCAAGGCCCGCTGCGCTCGTCTTGCCACGTTCATCGGCGGACCAGGCACCGGTAGGTCGCCGCTTGGAGTCCAAGGTCGCAGACACGACGAACGAAGTGCCCGGTGACGAGACAGGCCGCCGCGGCCGCCGGTGAACAGCCGCGGGCGGGTTGAAACCAAAACTGAGCCCTGAGGCTCACGGAAGCGCTGCAGTGGTGCGACAATCGCGATGCTCAGTCCCCGAGTCCTTTAGGCCGCATTTGTCACGGACAGTCATGGGCGGCCAGATAGCCAAGTTCGAGGCGGCAGCCATATCGCCGACTATGAATTCCCATTAGCCTGATAGGTATTGCGGGTTCTTGCGGCGCAGAACGTTCGTTCGAGTGCGGCGCCGGATGAAGGGCCAGTCGTTGTCAGGATTCTGCAGGCTCCTCAGCAATTTCCTCGCCGAGTTCGCGTTCCAGCGGTGTGCGGATCGCGGGACTGATCGCGGTTCCCTGCAGTCGTGCTTTCAGCCGCGCTGCGATGTGGTGGATGGCGGAGCGTGCGGCGCCGCGGTCGGCGAGCATTACCGTTCGGACATGACCGGTGGAAGTGACGGCCGAGGAGCCGATGATCTCGCCGTCCCACCAGAGGGTGGGACTTGCTGCGGTTGTCGAGCACTTGATGCTGGGGGATGCCGAAGAACCAGTCGCGTCGTTTCCAGCCCATGGGCGGTGGGGTCGAGCGCGGGCAGCAGCGCAGCGACCGGTGGGGCTGGCCAGGACGCGACGCTAAGTGCAAGGTCTGAACTGGGGGATTTGTGACGCGGAGCAGTTAGTGCGCTGTGCCGCCCGGGAGTCCGTCGCGCAGCAGGACTGGTGGGCTCAGCCATATAACGCGCATCGCACAGCGCTACTTAACCTGCCTGACCGCGCGTCCGAGGGCCAACACGCTTCCCAACACTGCTGGCCGGTGGCCGGGCAGGTTCGCCGCCATCGGTGACCTGGGAGGACGCCGCGCGAGCGGCCGCTTGGCTTCAGTGGGTTCCGGGCCCGCTGCTGCTTGACGACGCGGGCAGGCTCACGCAGTTCGGCGGAGGAGGTGACGTCAGCTGGGATGCCATCCGCGTACCCTGTACGGCGGTCTGGACGCCCACGACCATGATGTCGCCATCGGGGATACCCTGTGCGTTCACAGTGACGGAGCCATCATCAGACCCGGTTGCGTACACGGTCATCGGGCCGTCCGGTTGCACGGCGGGCGGCGGCAGCGAGCCGAGTACCGGGCACCCGGGCTCAACCGGCACCACCACCACATTGTCGCCCAGCTGACGCAGCCGCGCGTTGGCTTGCGCGATCCCGGACTCCCTGTAGACCGCGAGGGTGACCGTGCCGTTCTGATTCGGGGTCACCGCGTAGGCCCGGGCCGCGCCGCCCGGAAGCAGCGTAGTTACGGCCACGGCGATTCCCGCTGTGACCGCGAGCGCTCCGGCCGCGGCGGGGATCCGCCGCACGGCGCGCACTGCGCGGCCCCGGCTGATGATCTGAGCGACCGGGGTAGTCGTGTGAACGTCGGCGACCGAGTCGCGCACCCTGGTGATCAGTTCGTTGTCGTTCATGATCGGTTCTCCTGTTGTAGCTCTGGCTCAAGATCGTGGCGTAGTGCGGCCATCGCGCGGCCCAGGTGCGCCATGACGGTCCCAGGCGCGATGCCGAGGATTTCGGCGGTCCGGGCGGTGTCCAGATCGAGGATCAGCCGCAGCGCGACCACCTGCCGCTGGCGGGCGGGCAGCCGCATCAATGCCGACATGATCCACGGATCGACCAGGCCGGGGGCTATCCCGCTAGCTGCGGGCTGGTCTGAGACCATCGCGGGGTCGGGCAGGGGTACCTCGCGGCGGCGACGTCTCCACCGGGAGACACTCGCGTTCAGCGCCGTGCGGACCACCCAGGCTTTTGGCGCGGGATGCCGGCTGACGCTGCGCCACGACGCCCAGGCCCGGGCGAACGCCTCGTCCACGACCTCGCGTGCGGTGTCCTGGTCACCGACGCTGACCAGGACGGCGCGCAGGCACTCGTCGGAGGCGCTGCGGTAGAACTCCGCGAAGTCCAGTTGCTCGATCCCCACACCCATACAACGCACCGCCGAGACGATCCCATTACCGGCGGACTGGCCCATCAAGCCGACGGCCCACTGATCCCGCTCACATAGTTACTCGCGAGCACACGAAACTGAGGACGGCGATGACTGGTCCGATCACCATCGACGTCGCCGTCCGCGTTAGTCTCGGAGCGCAACGTCCCCCGGTACCGCACCTGCGGGCAGCGGGACATGGTGACCCGGTGATCTGCTGCTAGGCGATGGCTGGTCCGGGTCAGCGTTGCAGCTCGCGAGGCCGCAGGCCAGGGGAGGATCATGCTGGCATGGCCGATGATCCTGAGCGGTTCCAGGAGATCAGCAGTTCGGGTGTCATCCCGGCGCCGTCGGGGGCCGGCGCTGCGGTGATACATGACGAGGAGGGGCCGGACTGCCGTGTCGTCCTGATCGTGCACCGTCTCGGGGACCGGGCTCATAAGGTGGCGATCGTCACGCTGACCGGGTGTATGCAGTCGGTGTTTGGTTACCCGAATGACGAGGCCTACTGGCATGATCCGCGCGGCGATGCCGGTGACCGGCCGGGCTACGGCTTCTATGAGGTGCTGTCGTCGACCTGGCCGCAGCGGATCATCGCGTTCAACCGGCATGCGTTCCCCGGCCGGACGCCGGGCCACTATGCCCGGCTGCGGCACTTCTTCATCGGATGCCACGACGCGTCCGGCGAGTTCCTGGCTCAGGACCTGACCGTGGAACTCACCGACGGCGGCTTCGGCGCGGCCCTCCGCGAGGCCGTGAATCGAACCTGCGGCACCCTCGATGACTGGTGAGAACTCGCCGCCGCTAGCCAATGACACTCGAGATCCTCAGAGCGCGAGTCGCGCCCGGGGGTCGCGGGCCGCGACGTGGTGCAAGTGATCTTCACCGTGGTCTGGTCAGCGGGCTGTTGCTGATCATGCCGTGAGAAGTGCGGTGTGGCTACCTCCTTCGGCTGGACGGGCGGAGCGGCGAGCGCGGCCATGGATCCTTCGGACAGGTAGCGGCGGTCGCCGACCTGCCACTCGTCGTGGGCCTCGGCGAGGACGGCTCGCGAGCGCGCTGTTCGAGCAGTGAGTCCAGTGCTTGGCCGGGCCCAACTGGTGCCAGAGGTCTCTGTGTCTGCTTGCCTTATGCGGTCGTGCCCCTTTGTAAACGACGGCGGCGTATTCGGACCTGACTTGATCCGCACTGCGGCATTGATCGCTTCGGCGGGCGCTGACCTGCCGGTTCGACAGACGGCGATGTGGGTGCGACGGAGGTGCAAGTCAAGTACTCGTCGCTGCGGACGAGGCCGCCAGAGCCAGCAAACCCCAGTTCACGCTGCCAAGCCCCGTCCCGAGCAGCGACCCGGCTGTCATGAAGGAGCCGATGAATACAACCTCGACCGCTATCGCCGCAGTCATGGCGGCCGACCATGCGGCCCGGATCCGCCAGCAAGCGCGCAGGCTATGCAGATACTGCGAACCGGTCGCCGCCAAGGCCGCCGAGCAATCTGTTCGCACTGCGCTGTCGCCGACCGAAAGCCTGATGCCGCCGCTGGCGTCCTTGCTAGTTTCCGGTTGTGGACGATGACGCCTTCCTTCGTCACGTTGCTGACCGTCTTGGCGACCTGCCGGGCGTGGAAGCGGTCACTCTAGGGGGATCGCGTGCCCAGGGCACGTACCGGCCAGACAGCGACTGGGACTTCGCTATCTACTACAGAGGGCACTTCGACCCCCAGACGTTGCGTGAGGTCGGCTGGCCCGGTGAGGTCTCCGAGGTCGGGGGCTGGAGCAAGGGCGTGTTCAACGGCGGGGCATGGCTGGAGATCGACGGCCGCCGGGCCGATGTCCACTACCGCGACCTGAACATCATTGACCGCGAAATCGCCGAGTCACGCGAAGGCCGGTTTGACATCGAGCCGTTGATGTTTCACCTGGCAGGCCTACCGTCTTATCTGGTGCTTGCGGAGTTGGCTGTTAAGCAGGTTCTGCATGGCGAGCTGCCCACGCCGCACTACCCTGTGGCGCTGCGCGAGCGGGCTCCGCGAGTCTGGTGGGACAGGGCTGAGCGGACATTCGACTATGCGAGGGCGAACCATGCTCCATACGGACGGCTGGCCCAGTGCGCCGGGCTCGTCGCCCAGGCAACGTCTTATGCGGCGCATGCGGTGCTGGCCGCGCGGGGCCTGTGGGTCACCAACGAGAAGACATTGCTGTCCCGCGCAGGGCTGCGCCGAGTTGACGAGTTCATCGCTGCTGCGCGACCGGACCCCGGCGTGATGCGGGATCTCGTGGACAGATCTCGTGCCGTATGCTCGGACGCGGTCAGGGAGGCCATGGCGACACTAGAACGCGACTAGTGCCCGTGCCTTCCCGCCCGTTGTGTTCGAGATCCAGGGCGCGCTCACTGCATACATTGCGATGAAGCTGCGATGGCCGCCGCAACTGACTGCCGCGCTGCTCGCCCGGGCCGAGCAGGTCGCCGGCCAGCGCGGCTGGAAACCACCGCTCGCTACTTGACCGCCCGCGCAGGCACCAGCAGCCGCTGGCGCGGCGGTCGTGCGACCCATGGAACGGCACAGACTGCCAATTCGGCAGCGCATCGACGCAGGCTCCGGATCGCCTCAAAAGCGCGCCGGTCGAGGCTGCGGCGCATCGGCTGAAGCGGGTCATCTCACTCGGCTACAGATTCCCGACCAGGGCGCCGGTGGTCATCGGCGCCCACGAATTCGGCGTGGTTCTAGCGGCCGTCTGGGATCTGCCGTTCAGGGGAGGGGGAACGGTGTTCCCGACCCCCGCCTCGTCGCCGCCATGTTGACCGTGTCACCTTCAACGCCCACATCCTGGAGACCGGCACCCAGTCCTGCCGCCTCCCCGCCGCGAGACCGGCACGCTGCGCAAGCGCTGCGGCTGACCTGAGCCCGCATTAGCGGGCAACGCGCGAAACGCCGATTCTTGCGATGCTGGACAGCGTGACCCAGGACGACGCATCACGCATCTACGAAGTCCGCGCCGAATACGCCAACGGGCAGCGGGTGCACGCGTTCGGCGCTGGCCGCACCCGGCCGGAGGCCGAGGACCTGCTGCGCGAGTCGACTCTGCGAGCCGAAGCAACTGGCATCCGCTACCAGCGGTACTGGATCGAGGAGATCGATACGACCGGGCTCTGGCAGCCCCCGGCGCGGCCCAAGCCGCGAGACCGCTACACCACCCGCGTCACGACAACCACGCCGCCCGGCAAATGGACCAAGGTTCACGTCGACGTGCTCGACGGCGGCGCGGTGATCGCCGCCTACGACCGCAACTACAGCATGCTGCAGACCTTCGAGCCGTTCCGGCAGGGCGACCGGATGCTCGCGCTGATCTCGACGAACTACACGGCCACCTCGGTCATGGACCTGCACACCGGCGACATCATCGCCGCCGAAGAACCCGCCTCAGGCGGGTTCTGCCCGGTCGGGTTCTACGTCCCCGACTGGTGGGACCTCCACGACGGCGCGAAGCTACCCGGCTCGATGTACTGGCGCCCGGCAGATGACCAGTGGCCCGCCGGCGACTTCGGCTTCGTCTGGGGCTGCGTCTGGGGCGACGACTCCTCCTGGAAAGTCCAGTACCTCGATCTGTCCTCGGTCGCAGACGGCGTGATCCGCCGGGACGACCGGTTCGGCTACCTCAAGCTCGCTACCGACACCAAACTCGAGCCGCGAGACTTCATCCGCTGCTCGTCCTGGGAAGGCGAGCGGCGAGTGGAGTTCTACATCGAACGCGGACACAACCTCACAACCGGACAGCCCATCTCAGACGAAGACTGGTAACGCCCAGATGCGCCCGAGGCAGTAGCCCTGGCCCGTCGGGGCGGACTTAGCTGTGTGTCTTTCAGAATGTTGGTAAGACTTTGGAGGTGACTGCTCTCACGACGTTGCCCCAGCCGGTCATTTGAGTCCGGTGCGGCGCCCGCGACCGGCGCGGTAATGGAGTCGTTCCGGGCCGGTCTCGGCAGGCCTGGTCAGACCGGACTGGTCCGCCGTACGGATTCCGCAACGACGGGCAGCGGACCGGTGGTGCGAGCTGGCTTTGCCGTGAGTGAGCATTCGCAGCGCCTGATGTCTTGCCAGATTGCACGCCGAACGGCCGATTCGGAGCGGCTGCCTCACGTGGCGCTAGCATGCCGCGGCGCGCCTATCGCTCAGCTATGTGCCGATCAGGATGGCAATTGGCGCCCCAGTCAGCGCCAGGGCCTCGTCGACGCCAAGCCGGGGAGTGCGAGTTATGCGACATCCACCCCGGGTGGCCGCTGCTGCGCCGGGGCGCGTCGGCTATCGACGACCGGTCGTGGCGGCGGCGGCAGCAGCGCCGGGTAGGGCTGGTTCATGCCGCCGCCAACAGTCTGGGTCTGACTGACCCTCTATCCGTTCCCCGCCACGCGATCAAGCGGCAGGCATCGGATCGGCCGTGCCCTCAGCTACCTGGATCGGCAGGTGGCATCGGGGCCGGACCGCTCATCGTGGGCTCGCGCGGTGTCGGGGATTTCCGCGGGCTGGTGATGGGTCCATTTCTCGGACCTTGATTGAGCACGCATCCTGTCCGCTGATGGTAGTACCGCCTGGCGGCCACCCCGGCGGCCACCTCCCCGGCCGCGCCGGATTAAGAGACGTGGCCATCGCAGCTGACGCCGCAGCCATCACGGTCGCTGGGCGCTGCCCTGTCTCAGGCCCGGTCATTGTCAGGAGAGGTCATAGACGAGCACCCCGTCGGGCGTCCGGCGTGCTCCGGCAGCGACCGGGTGCCTGGTGAGCCGCCCGTCATGGTTGAGGTGGCATACCGGGGTCGCGCGGGCGAGGGTCACGAAGTCGGCGATCAGCCGGCGGTGGCAGCGCCACCAGAGGCTCTCGCTGCACATCACCACGGTGCGGGCCGCCTCCAGGTCGGTGAGCAGACCGTCGACGGCGTCGAGGAATTCGGTGCTGCGCATGTGCTGGGCGTAGGCGCGAAACGCGTCCACCCGCCACCACCGATCCGGTGATTCGGCCGGTAGCCGTCGCCGGCCACCGAGCCGTTCCTCCCACCGGTAGCCGATGCCGGCTGCGGGCAGCCAACCGACTAGCGCCTCGCGGTTGACGTGGGGATGTGCCCGGCTGCCGGGGTAGCGGCGCACATCAACCAGCCGGGCCACGCCCGCCGCACGCAGCAGCCTGGTGAACTCCGCCTGATTCGTCGTGCCGTGTCCAACGGTCAGGAGCAAGGGCGCCATGCCACGGTGGTACCCGCGCCAACCGACCCGCACAGCGCCGAGGAGACCCGAAACCGCCGGCGGGCGCCCGCATCGGCCGAGAAAGCAAGCCGCGACGCTGACAGCCGGGCTGGCGCTCTTCCACCCGGACCACGTGATCTACCTGAACTAGGCGCTGGTCGACGGCGGCCTCAGGCCTTCCTGACGAACTTTGATCATGTAGCGGACGTAGCGGATTCGAGCGTCGGGTAAATCGCCAGCATCCGGTCGGCTCCCATGAGCTGCCACACGCGGAGCAGTGCGGCCGAAGCATGTAGGAAGCGCAGGCCGCTGCACAGCTTCTTGGCCCGGTAGCGGGCGGGGTCCGGACTTCGGCTTCATCTGTCACCAGCCAGGCGTCCGTGAGTACCGCAAGGTACAACCGTGTGGTTAAGTCGCACGTGAGCTGTGAGCTAGGCCAGGCCTGGCCGTCCCGCCGCGTCTGCGATGTGGCCGAACAGACGGGGATAGCGGGTAAGGTCGCCGAGGGCTGTGGCCTCGCGCTGCATGTCTAGGCCATGTTCCAGCTCCTCCCGCGATCTTCTAGTCGCTGGCAGAATAAAGTGGCCGCCGGCGTTGCCAGGTGGCATACGCCGGCGGCCCATGGGCACCGACCTGTGGGGCAGGGGGAGGGGGCCCGCATCCGGGCCGGTGCCAGCTTGGGTGAGTTGATTCGTAAGCCTGGCGCGGCGGCCGCATCGTCATCGATTCTCACCAGGCTGCATTGCGGGCTCCCACCCCCACGCGCACGTGCCGCGACCGCGATCCGCGGGATCTCCGGAGGCTCTGAAGGTCGGCGGGGTCGCTCCGCGGCGGTCGGCCCGGCCGAAGCGGGTTGCGGGCATCGGCTCGGGTTCATTCCGCCGCGGAACGTGCTCTGCGGGCCGCCGCGGGCGCGCGGCGGGGACGCCCGGCAGCAGGACCGGCTAGAAGTGAGCCAGCGTGATGAGACGCGTGCACCGCCCGTGGCTCCGACCGCAGCCATGATCGTTTCGAGTGGTTCGCCACCGGCAGCGATGATCCCGCGTACGCCTATGCCGCCATCCGATCTCCTCCGGCCCTCTTCGTTTTTCTGCTCGGTACTAGAACTATATCACTCGACGAGTTGGGGCGGAGCGCCGCGGGCCACACGCGCGGACACGCTTCCACATGACTGTGAGGCCGGCGGCTGCGTTGCCGGGAACGTCGATGGCGGCTGAGGTTCTGCCTACTGATCTTCTTGTCCGATGCCCAGGCAGGCTACCGCGCGAGGCCGCGGCTCCGGGCAGGAACGCGCTCGATGGGTGGCCGGCCGGACCGGATGTGGGGGTAGTGCAGGTCGAACGCGGGCCGCTCGGAGCGGATCCGCGGGATGGAGGTGAAGTTGTGCCGGGGCGGCGGGCAGGAGGTGGCCCATTCCAGCGAGTTCGCGAAGCCCCACGGGTCATCGGCGGTGACGCGGTCGGCGTGCTTCCAGGTCCAGTAGATGTTGTAGAGGAAGAACAGCGTCGATGCGCCGAGGATGAACGAGCCGACCGAGGAGATGTCGTTCAGGGTGGTCGCGAGGGGCGGCAGGTGCGGGTAGTTCGCGACCCGGCGGGGCATCCCCTGGACGCCCAGCCAGTGCATGACGAGGAACGTCATCCAGAAGCCGATGAACAGTGTCCAGAAGTGCAACTTCCCGAGGGTCTCGTTGAGCTTCTTGCCGGTCCATTTCGGCCACCAGAAATAGAAACCGGCGAACATGGTGAACACCACGGTGCCGAACAGCACGTAGTGCAGATGAGCGACCAGGAAGTAGCTGTCGCTGACGGCGAAGTCCAGCGGCGGGGAGGCCAGGATGACGCCGGTCAGGCCGCCGAACAGGAACGTGACCAGGAACCCGATGCTGAACAGCATCGGTGTCTCGAACGTCAGGGCTCCCCGCCACATCGTGCCGGTCCAGTTGAAGAACTTCACCCCGGTCGGGACCGCGATCAGGTACGTCATGAACGAGAAGAACGGCAGCAGCACCGCGCCGGTGGTGAACATGTGGTGCGCCCACACCGTCATGGACAGTCCCGCGATCGCGATCGTGGCGGCGACCATGCCCTTGTACCCGAACAGCGGCTTGCGGGAGAACACCGGAATGATCTCGCTGGCGATGCCGAAGAACGGGATCGCCACGATGTAGACCTCGGGGTGGCCGAAGAACCAGAACAGGTGCTGCCACATCACCGCCCCGCCGCTGGCGGCGTCGAACACGTGCGCGCCGAGCTTGCGGTCGATCTCCAGCACCAGCAGCGCCGCCGCCAGGACCGGGAACGCGACCAGCACCATGATGCTGGTGAGCAGGATGTTCCAGGTGAAGAGCGGCATCCGGAACATGGTCATGCCCGGCGCGCGCATACAGAAGATCGTGGTGACAAAATTGACGCCGCTCAAGATGGTGCCCAGCCCGGACAGGACCAGGCCCATGATCCACATGTCGCCCCCGATACCGGGCGAATTCACCGAGCTGGTCAGCGGCGCGTACGCATACCACCCGAACCCCGGCGCTCCGCCCGGGGTGAGGAAGCTGGCCAGCAGGATCAGCCCGCCGAACACGAAGAAGTAGTAAGACATCAGGTTCATCCGGGGGAACGCGACGTCCGGCGCGCCGATCTGCAGTGGCATGATCTCGTTGGCGAGCCCGACGAACAGCGGCGTGGCGAACAGCAGCAGCATGATCGCGCCGTGCATCGTGAACAGCTCGTTGTACTGCTGGTCCGACACCAGGTGGTTCTCCGGCCCCATCAGCTGCGCCCGCATGATCATCGCCATCAGCCCGGCGATCAGGAAGAACCCGAACGACGTGATCAGGTACAGGTGACCGATCACCTTGTGATCGGTCGTCGACAGCCAGTCGGCCAGCACCGAGCCCTTGCGGTAACCGCCCGTCGCGGCCGCCGGGCCTGGCGGCGCTTCCTGCCGATAAGAGGTCACGCGGCACCCCCCGATACCAGATGCGCTCTCCTAGCCTGCGTGTGCGGCGTACCCGCGGTCTCCCCGATGGCTGCCCGACACGGCCCGGCTTGTTGGAACCCGGATTGCACGTTCCTGGCTGGCGAGCAGGCGACCGAGTCGTGGTCGGCAGCTCTCAGCTGGTGCCCCCGCGCTGACTGCCTGACCGGCACCACGCTAACACTGGCAGCCCCTCACTTCCGGCCCGCCAGTGCAGAAACTGGGCCGGTCGGCGGAGCGTCCGGATCGCCCGGATACCCGGCCCTAGCGGCCGCCCGTTGCAGTTGCCTGACGGCTGGGGATACTTCGGCGGGCTGACCGTAATGAGGATTTTGAGCTCGGCACGGATAGCCCGTGTCGACCCCGCGCTCACTGCGAGGCGCTCGACCTGCCCGCACCGGTCCGCGCCCACTCCGCCATCACCTTCGTCTCGGCGCCGTCTCCGGTCATAGTGGCAGGGCAACGGCGAGCCTAAGAATCTGTGACCGACCCGCTCCGAGCCGCCGACGGCAAAGGCTCGGCGCACCTCCTGGACCACCCGCCGCAGCTCCGTGAGGGCGATCTCCGCCGCCACCAGTCGAGACGAGGTCGGCCGCGCAGCGAGTGACGGGTATGCCGACCGGCGCCGGTGGCCACAGCGGTTGGCGTGCCCACGCGGGCCTCGCATGGTCACCGCGATACAGGGGCTACCCGCCGCCCAGGCCCATCCGGCGGATCGCCTTCGCCAGCAGCCCCGAATCGGTCGGGTAGGACACGTTCGCCGACCGTCGTCCCGGCCCGCCGCCGCGACGTCCGCAGCAGGTTCGCCCGGCCGCCTTGGCCAGCATGGCCTCATTGCACCGCTGGACCGCTGCGAGCCGCACCGAGTCGTCAGCTTCATCAGCGTCGTCGGATGCGGCGCCCGCCCCAGCGGGATCCGGCAGAACCGCTGCCACGTGATCGAGTCGCTGACCTCGGCGCACAGGCTCTCGAAGCCCGGCCGGCAGCGGAACTTGAGGAACATCAGCGTAGGTAGTACTCCATCGATGTCGACGGCCGGCCGATCGACGGGTCGAAGTGCGGCGCGAACGGACCGAAGAACGCTGGATCATCCAGCAGCGCATCGACCCGGGCCAGTTCCTCTGGCAGCCGCAGCACGTGCTCCGACCACAGCGACTGCCACAAGGACGGGTGCGGGACCGCGGCCGCTCTGGCCAGCGCGCGCACTCGATTTCCGCGAAGCTCTGGCTGTGCGGGCGCAGGGCCGGGAGGAAGCCCGGGCCGCGGTGCGGCGGTCACCAAGGAACTCGCAAGGCTGGCTGGCGGGGCCACCGCCGACGCGGAGCGGCTGCTGCGCAACGGCCGCATGGTATTGCGACGGGCGCAAGCCAGGGCTGCAGGCATTGCCGCTGCCGGGCTCAGCCGATCTCGGAGCCGGGCGCCGGCGGGGCCGCCTCCGCCGCGCCGCCAACGACCTGGCAGAGCTGCTGAAGATCACCCGACAGGAGGCAACAGGCTAAGGGGCATGGGGAATGCGGGCGGGAAGGAAGCGTGAGCCAGCGTCACCTGCGGTGAAAAGGCCGCATCCTGCTGGACGGCGCCGTCTCGTGGCGGCGTCGGGAGACGGCCAGCGCCCATACTCAGGTCCGGAGCAGTTCGGCGAGCACCGCCGCTTCGCTGATCTCGGGCTGCCTGGTCGCGGTGAGCAGCGTCAGCTGCCGGTCCTTCGCAAGCTCACGCAGGTGCGCCAGTGCCTCCGCCCGCGGGGGATCTTGCAGCTCCGCCTGGTAGCGGCGGCCGAAGTCGTCGAAACGGCCCGGGTCGTGGCTGTACCACTTGCGCAGCTCGCCTGACGGCGCGACGTCCTTGCACCACTCGTCGAGGGCCGCCTTGGCCTTGGTCAGTCCCCGCGGCCAGATGCGGTCGACCAGCACCCTGGTGCCGTCACCCTGCCGCGGTCCCTCATACACCCGGCGTACCCGGACTTTCCCTCCCGCCATCGGCTGCCTCCCTGCACCGAAGGTCCCCGTGGTTCGCAGCATAATGCTGGCCTGCGCGCGGCTCGGTCAGGCGGGCCGTTGTCCCGGTCTCCTGCTGCGGCCAGTCAGATCACGCGGATGCAGCCCGGCATTCTGGCCATGCTTGCCCGGGAACGGAGCAGCTCCCACGGCATCCGCGGGTTCTTTCGTCTGCGCTAGCGCCCATAATTTTGCCGGTCGGGTGGACAGAAACCATAGCGAACAGGCAGAACATTAACGACCGAGCAATGTGCGCGAACGGCCGTGACCGCCAGCAGGGGCCCGCGGCTTGGGCGCCGCGTATCAGTGCATGCCCGGACGCCCAGCCGGCTGGGGCAGGCGCGAGGTTTCGCAAGACGCCAGCGGCGGGCCTGTTCTTTGGCATCGGCCGCAGAGGTCGTGCTGGACCGGACAGAGTTCCGCCGCAGCGAGATAGGGGTAGCTGCCATGAGCCGCACGAGGGCCGCGCCGCTCACAGTTGCCCGCGTGAGCATGCGTCATTGCGAAGAAGGGTCGTCCCACCGGCTGGCTGCTTCGCACGCCCTCAGTTCCACGAGATCACCCGACGCATTGGCTGAAGGCTCAGGCTCAGAACATGCCCGCCTCTAGCGGCTCGCTCGCCGTCAGGGAATCGGCGGCCTTCCAAGCGGCGGTATCACCTTCCGGCCCATGGCCACGAAGCGGCACCAGGACTTTCCGGCTGGCGCCCTTCAAAATTCGCCATGGGATGATCCCGGCCGCCCGCGTTCCGCGGCTTGCGGCCTCTCGGTCTTCTCACTGACCGCTGCCACGTCGTCACAGACGTCATTTTTCAGCGTACGACCACCACCGGCAGGCGTCACAGATTCTGACCTTCTGCCGGGCGGCATCGAGCGGCAGGCGAACGGTATCGTCCTGGCGCCGGAACCACAGCTCGGACATCTGTGACCGCGCGTCGCCACCGAGGGTCGCGAGCGTGGTGAGATCAGCACGGAGAAGGTCGCGGTGCGAGCCGGGAATGGTCATCATAGGTGCTACTTTCGAGCCTGCTTGGCAGGCAGTCCATTTCATTCCGGCCATGTCCACTGCGCTACTTCGGGCAGGTCCTCGCCGTGCTCGCGGGTCCATGTCCGTGCCCGCAGCCGGGCGTCGGCCATGCGCTGCCGCAGGTCGGCCGCGCGCGCACCAAAGCCCGCCACCCGGTCGATCACGTCCATTACCAGGTGGTAGCGGTCGAGATCGTTGAGCATCACCATGTCGAAGGGCGTGGTCGTGGTGCCCTTCTCTTTGTAGCCGCGGACGTGCATCTGGTCGTGGTTGCGCCGCCGGTAGGTGAGCCGGTGCACCAGCGATGGATAACCGTGAAAAGCGAAGCTAACCGGGCGGTCCTCGGTGAACAGCGTGTCGAATTCACTGTCCGGAAGACCGTGCGGATGCTCGGAGGGCGGGACCAGCCGCATCAGATCGACGACGTTGACCACCCTCACACGCAGGTCGGGCAGCTCGGCACGCAGGATGCGAAGCGGCTGCGAGCGTCTCCAGCGTCGGGACATCGCCGGCACAGGCGAGCACGACGTCCGGCACGGTAGACGGCGCTGCCGGACGAGCCTGCCCAGTCCCAGATGCCAGCGCCCGGCGCAATGCAGCGCGGCCTCATCGACGGACAGCCAGTCTGGCTGCGGCTGCTTCCCTGCGATGACGACATTCACGTAGTGCCGCGACCGCAGGCAGTGGTCGTAGGTGGACAGCAGCGTGTTGGTATCGGGCGGCAGGTAGACCCGGACCACTTCCGGACTTTTGTTCACCACTACGGCGAGGAAGCCTGGGTCCTGGTGGGAAAAGCCGTTGTGGTCCTGCCGCCACACGTGCGAGGACAGCAGGTAGTTCAAGCTCGCCAGGGGCCGCCGCCACGGCACCTGGGTGCTGGACTCCAGCCACTTGGCGTGCTGGTTGAACATCGACTCGACGATGTGGATGAAGGCCTCGTAACAGGTGAACACGCCGTGCCGGCCGGTGAGCAGGTAGCCCTCGAGGAGCCCTTGGCAGATGTGCTCGGACAGCACCTCGATGACCCGGCCGCTGCGGTCCAGCCGGTCGTCGTACTCGCCGATTCGTGCCTGCCAGTCGCGGCCAGTGACCTCCAGCACGTCCCCCAGCCGGTTGCTGACCAGCTCGTCGGGGGCGAACGTCAGGAAGTTCGCCGGGTTGTGCCGGGTGACGTCGCGCAGCCACGCGCCGAGCAATCGCGTCGCCTCATGCTGAGTTCTCCCGTGCTGCTCGACCGGCACCCCGTAGTCCCGCCAGCCAGGCAGCCGCAGGTCCCGCAGCAGGCGTCCGCCGTTGGTAACCGGGTTAGCGCTCATCCGGCGCGCGCCGGCTGGCGCCAGCGCCAGCAACTCCGGCACCGGCGCCCAGCGTCGTCGAAAAGCTCTTCCGGCCGGTACGACTCGAGCCACCCTTCTAGTGCTTGGCGGTGGCCATCGTTGGCGCGCGCAGCGGCAGCGGCACCTGATGAGCGCGGAAGGTGCCTTCAACCTGCTGTCCGTCAACGACAGGCGGGCAGGTCCATCCCTTGGGTGTGCGCAGGACCAGCATCGGCCAGGCGGCGTCGCGACTCATCACCGTCGCCCGGGCACGATGGTGAATCTCCCAATCTGCTTCACGCAGACATCCAGGGTGGCTGCCATCGCCTGATGCACGGACGCCGGATCTTCACCCGCTGACCACGTGCGGCGCATAGCCGTAGCCGCGCAGCAGGTTCGAGCACCTCGTCATCCGGGATCCGTGCGAGCAGCGTCGGATTGGCGATCTTGTACTGGTTGAGCTGCAGCACCGGCAGCACCGCTCCGTCCCGAGCCGGGTTGAGGAGCTTGTTGCAGTGCCAGCTCGTGGCAAGCGCGCCCGTCTCGGCTTCGCCGTCGCCTACCACGCAGAGCACGAGGAGGACCGGGATGATCGAGCGCGGCACCGAAGGCGTGCAGGAGCGAGTAGCCCAACTCGCCGCCCTCATTGAACGAGCCCGGGCGTCTCCGGCGCGCAATGGCTGGGCACTCCGCCGGGAAGGAGAACTGGCGGAACAGCGCGCCCATGCCTTCCTCATCCTGCGGCACTGAACTGTAGAGCTCTGAGTACGCGCCCTCCAGCCACGCGCACGCATTTGGCCCTGGAGCGCCATGACCCGGCCCCACTACGCAGGCCACGTCGAGGTCGTGTGCTTTGATCAGCCGGTTAGCGTGAGCGTGCAGCAGGTTGAGGCCTGGTACCGTGCCGAAGTGGCCGAGCAGCCGCGGCTTGATGTGCTCGGCGCTGCAGGGGCTCATGCAGCAGCGGGTTGGACATCAGGTAGATCTGGCCGACGGCGAGATAGTTCGCGGCCCGCCACCACGCATCCAGCAGCCGCAGCTCCTCCCGATTCAGCGGGGGTCGCCGGCCCTGGCATCTTCCCGCGGCAGGCGGCTAGGTGGTTGACCCGGGAAATACCCGCCTCAGCGCTACCGAAGCGTCTGTGCTTGCCACGAGGGCGTGATTCCGGTCGGGGATCGCGGTTTCGGCCGTTTACGAGCGGCGCGTAGGAATAGACCGTTCGTGTGCGGTCTGCTGTCGGCCTGCCGTGGTCAAGCGAAATCCAGCCAGCAGGCCCATCGCTCGGTCCTGGCTGTTCACTCCAGCATGGCGCAATCGTGGGGAGGGTAGGGACGTTTCGCACCGTCTGCCGACGCGCACGTGAGCAGCGGCCCGATGCGCGCGCGAGACTAGTGGCGGCGGCCACGCTTGGTGACAGGTGATCTTCTCATCGCGAGGGAAGGCCGCAGATGGGGACGGCGCCCGGCTCCGCACTATCGTTATGTTCGTGCATGACCGCATAGGTCGGTAAGGTTCTGTGCTGAAGTCCTCGTCCTGGAGGTCTTAGACCGCAGCCCGGCCGACGCACTGGCCGCCAGTACCGCGGGATCGCAGTCGATCCTGCGCGCCATCGGCAGCAGGGCAGCTCATGCGCTCAGCGAGCATAGGCGTGCACAGCGTTGTCTGGGCCGCAGGCGGGAAGACGACCTCGAGCGGTAGTCAGCCTCGTCAGGTCACACAGGTGCGCGCCGGAGCCGAGTTGACCGTGCGCTCGCCGGGTAGAGGCTCTTCGAGAGATCACGGAGGCGCCGGTCGCGCGGATCTGACGGGAAGCTGCGAGGTCCGGATGGCAGCATCGGGACGGTGCCGCATGCGAGCCACGGTGCTGGCGACATGCGAGCGGCCGCCATGCGAGGAAGGAGTCCGCCATGACCGACGCACTGGCGGCGCTGACCGAGGCGGGCGTTTCGATCTGGCTGGATGACCTGAGCCGCGACCGGCTGACTTCGGGCAGCCTGGCTGACCTGGTGGCCCGCGATCATGTCGCCGGGGTGACGACGAACCCGACCATCTTCGCCAGGGCGATCGCCGAGGGCGGCGCGTACGAGGCGCAGCTGCGGGACCTCTCTGCACGCGGCGTCGAGGCGGGCGAGGGGCTGCGGGCGCTGACCACGTTCGACGTGCGCTGGGCGTGCGATGTTCTCCGCCCGGTCTACGACGCGACGGGCGGCGTGGACGGGCGGGTGTCGATCGAGGTCGACCCGCGGCTCGCGCACGACACCGGGGCCACCATCGCCGAGGCGCGGGCACTGTGGTGGGCGGTCGACCGGCCGAACCTGTTCATCAAGATCCCGGCCGCGCGCCAGGGGCTGCCCGCGATCACCGCCTGCCTGGCCGAGGCGATCAGCATCAACGTCACGCTGATCTTCTCGCTGGCCCGCTACGACGGTGTAGTGGATGCGTTCCTTTACGGGATGGAACAGGCCAGGGACGCCGGGCACGATCTGTCCGCGATCGCCTCGGTGGCCTCGTTCTTCGTGTCCCGGGTGGACACCGAGGTCGACGCGAGGCTGGACAAGATCGGGACCGCCGAGGCCGCCGCGCTGCGCGGCCAGGCGGCCATCGCAAACGCGCGGCTGGCCTACCAGCATTACGAGCGGGTGCTCTCCTCGCCGCGGTGGAAGACCCTCGAGGCGGCAGGGGCACGGCCGCAGCGGCCGCTGTGGGCATCGACGTCGGTCAAGGACCCGGCCTATCCCGACACCCGCTACGTGGTCGACCTAGTTGCCCCCGGTGTGGTCAACACCATGCCTGAGGCCACCTTGCGCCTGGTCGCCGACCACGGCCAGGTGCCCGCCGACTCGGTGCACGGCCACTACGACCAGTCGCGGGACATACTCAGCCAGCTGCGTAGGCTCGGCATCGACTACGGCGACGTGGTCCAGGCACTCGAAGACGATGGTGTGGCCAAGTTCGACGCCAGCTGGGACCAGCTCGGCGAACAGCTGGCCTCGACCCTGTCAAGTCAGTCCGCCAGCCGGTAGCGAGGAAGCTGCCATGAGCGTGCTCCATGACCTGGTCAGGCGGGTGGAGCGAATCGAGAGGCTCGACGGGGCGGCTAAGCCGCTGGCCCGGGTGATCGGGCGCGCTGTGCGACCGCGAGCCGTCCGCAACATGCTCAGCGGCACCTACGTGGGGCATCCCCTGCACCCGATGCTCACCGACCTGCCGATCGGCGCGTGGGGAATGTCCGCGGTGCTGGACACTGTCGGCGGGCCCGCTGCCGAACCAGCGGCCGACCTCCTGGTGAAGGCCGGCGTGGCGGCGGCGGTGCCGACGGCGGCGGCCGGGCTGAACGACTGGTCCGACACCTCCGGCCGGGAAACCCGCGTCGGGCTGGTCCATGCCATGGCCATGACCACCGCTCTGAGCCTGTACGCGGCATCCGCCGCGGCGCGGGCCCGAGGCAGCCGCCGCGGCGGCAAGGCGCTGGGCCTGGCCGGGCTCGGAGTCTTGCTGGCCGGCGGGTATCTCGGCGGTCACCTGAGCTTCGTCCTCGGCGTGAACGTCAACCGCACCGCCTGGCAGGTCGGCCCGCAGGAGTGGACAGGGGTGCTGGCCGACGCCGACCTGGCCGAAGGGGAACTCCGCAAGGTCGATGCCGCCGGTGTGCCGGTCCTGCTTTACCGCACGGCGAGGCGGCTGTGCGCCCTGGCGAGCACCTGCAGCCACATGGGCGGCCCGCTGGACGAGGGCACGGCCAGCGACGGCTGCGTTACCTGCCCGTGGCACGGCAGCACCTTCCGGTTCGCCGACGGCGGCATCACGCGCGGTCCGGCCAGCACGCCTCAACCTCGCTACGAGGCGCAGACCCGGGACGGTCAGATCGAGGTCCGTGTCTCGCCATGATGCCTGCCGCCGGGGCAGGACAAGGAACTCGCGCCGAACGGGCGTGACAACCCGCCCGCCGGGCGGCGGTTCCCGGGTGCGCTAAGGCCAGCCGAGCCGGACGTCCGTGCCGACAGCCCGAGGCGAGGGCCCGCTACATGGTTGTTCTGGCGTACGCTAGAACAACCATGAGAAGGAGTGGCGTGGTGATGGCTGCAGACGTGCAGCGCGAGGCCCGGGCTCTCGGCGACCCGACGCGCTATAGCCTGTTCCGCTACATCGCAGACGCGCCAGCGCCGGTGGGCGTGGCCGAGCTCACCGGGTATATACAGCTCAACCACAATGCGGTACGCCAGCATCTGGCGGTGCTAAAGGACGCCGGGCTGGTGACCGAGAACACCGAGGACCGGGACCGGCCCGGTCGGCCGCGGCTGCTGTACCGCCCGCACCCAGAAGTGGTCGGCAGCTGGGGCACGCCGGGAGCCTATGCCTGGCTGGCCAGCCTGCTTTCCGGCGCCATCCGCCGCAAGCAGGACCCGCGCCAGGCAGGCCGGCGGGACGGGCACCGGCGAGCCGCCGAGCTCTCCGGCCCGGGCGACCCGGCTGACCTGCTGGAGGAGGAGATGGCGCGGCGGGGTTTCCGCCCTGCCAGAACCGGGTCGGGGCCAGCGGATCACCTTCGAGCTCGGCCGCTGCCCATTCGCAGACGTAGCAGCCAGTGAGCCTGACACGGTCTGCCAGCTTCACCTCGGCCTGGCCGAAGGGCTGGCCGAAGGGCTCGGCGGGCTGGAAGTGGAACGGCTCGTGGCCAAGGATGCCCGCCGCGCAGGCTGCCGACTGATCATGCGGCGGGCGCGGCGGCGGCGAGCCCGGCCTGAACAGGCCCCGGCGGCGGGATAGGACGTAGGGACGCGCCCGGCAGCAGAAAGAACGATGCTGAGCGAAAAGCTTGCGAAGGTCCTGCCGTGCCGCCGCGGCCGGTCACGGGCGAAGCACGAACGGCATGGTAAGCCGACGAAGGCGCCTGCTGACAGCCTCGGGCCCGGCCAGGAGCGTCGGAGCGGCTCAGAGCTTTGCTCATGCCCCTAGGTCGGGACCGTAGGTGCTGTCCCAGTCCCGGCGCTCCACATCGAGGTCAAAGTCACCGGGGGCCTCGAACGTCACGTGTGTCGCCGCTGTGCCGGGAGCGGCACCATGCCAGTGCCAGGCGCCGGGCGGGTTGCTCACGACGTCGCCTGTCCGGACGACATGCACACCGTTATCGTCGGCGACCACGCCGACCCCGTCCACGAAGACCAGGTGCTGGCCGTCGTGGTGCTGGTGCGGCACGGTTCTCGCTCCCGCGCCGAAATGCACCGCCAGAGAGCCGAAGCCTGGCAGCTCGCATGGCAGCTCCTGCACCCGCACGTCGTCCGGGTGGTTGAACAGAGACCTGAGCTGGTCGGGAACTGGATCCCCACCCACGGTTGCGGTCGTGCCGAACTTGTCCATGGCTTCCCCGATCCTGAGTTTGCGGACACCCCCGAAACGGAACATTTATACCCATAGCTGCGCCGGGCGGTCTCCGCGGCCAGGACCGGCCGCCATACGCTCACCGGCGCGCCGAAAATGTGCGTCCGAAAGCTGAGCTTGTTCGTACCCCGCCGCGCAGTTCACATGCCCGTGCCTACCGGTAACCGGTACCGCCGGCCGCGAAATCTCAATGAGGTCAGGCAGTTGTCTCAACTGACGAACGGCAAGCGCGACGACCCGGACACCTCCGGGCTGGGCCAGCGCTACAGCCCAGGGCCGGTGTCTCACTCGGCCGAGTGGGATCGCTGGCGTCTTTCGAGACACTCCCCGACGAAGCAGACGAAGACGTGGTCGAACGATTCGGGCGCGAACGGCCGCGGCGACCGAGTCTGCGGAATGTCCACTGACGTAAACCGTGCCCCCAGGGCTCTGCCGTGCCAGCGTCACGGTCTGAGCGCCGACGCCGCGCCCGGCCTCGAGTACCGTGCTCCCGAGCGGGTGCCAGGTGTCGCAGTGCAGCAGTTCGACCAGCGCTCCGGCCTGATCGGCCAGCCGCTCGCTCTCTCGCAGGCTGTACCCGTGAACGTATGTTCGGCCCCATCGGCCCACGCCAAGCACATCGGCATGGCAACCGCCCGATCCCATGCCGTGCCGATCACCCGGGCCCGGCAACGCTGCGGCACTCCTTTTCGCAGAACCCGCAAGATGCGGGCAACTAGGCCAGTGCAGAATGAGGCAGCCAGCTTTCGGGTTCGCTCGCCGTTTGTGAACTAGCCGTCCGGACGACCCCGGAAAGAGCGCGCCAGATCGACTTGACCTGCACGGCCCTGCTGATGAGTGCCGATGAGCCAATGGCCACCCAGATTAGGCGGCTCTGAGTGCACTGCCGGACGGTGGAAAACGCGCAGAGATCGAGCGCATAACGGGCACTGGCTAGCGGCGCCCGCCCGCGCATGGCCGCACGCAGATCGAACCGTTATGCGCAGCCTGCATTGCGCAGATCCGTGCTCGCGAGCCGCCCATAATGGCGGTTCTATGCGCCCTGGCGCCGACTGGGCGTTAGTTACCCACTGTCACCCCGGTTTTGGGTCCGACTCCGCGCCGAGCGCCGAATCCGGCGTCGATCGAGGCTCAGATTCGGGTGTGGAGGTCGAGGCGCGGATCGGCAGTTATGTTCGGTCGAGCCAATGCCGCATCGACCCGTCGAACGGCCAGTCACCGGTTGTGTAGGTGACGCCTAGCTCACGAGTGTCGGCTAGCGCAGCGGGCGGAAGGCGGCGCGCAACTCTTCCGAGAAGAGCCCCGGTTCCTCCCAAGCGGCGAAGTGACCGCCCTTGTCCACCTCGTTGAAGTAGATGACGTTGGGGTACGCCTTCTCGACCCAGCTGCGCGGGGTCCGCCAGATCTCCCCGGGGAACGTCGTGAAGCCGACCGGAATCGAGACCGGCGTGGGAGCCTGGCCGGCCGCACGAGCATTTTCTTGTCCTTCTTCCCAGTACGAGCGCGCAGCCGACGCCCCGGTGCCTGTCAGCCAATACAGGGTGATGTTGTCGACGATGTGTTCCCGGGTGAGATTGCCCGAAGGTTGTCCGTCGACAAAACCGCGGGCGATCTTCTGGTAGCTGTCCGTATCGTGATCGATCATCCACGCTGCCAGCGCGATGGGTGAATCCAGGAGGGCGTAGCCAATCGTCTCCGGGCGCGTCGCCTGCTCCACGAAGTACCCAGCGCCGGTCGCATGGAATTCGGCGAGCGCGTCGAGGGCGGCACGTTCTTCTGCCGAGGGCGGCGACTCGCTCAGGGCCTCGGCATCGCCCAGCGCCGGCGTGAGAAGGTTGGTGTGGATGCCGATCAGCCCGTCGAGTGC
The DNA here is from genome assembly GCA_963809195.1 of uncultured Actinomycetota bacterium. GTDB lineage: Bacteria > Actinomycetota > Actinomycetes > Streptosporangiales > Streptosporangiaceae > Chersky-822. Next base: position 1,148,430 of record CAWEIQ010000001.1, read on the forward strand.
CAGGCGGCCCATCGCGTCGGTGACCTGGGAGCCCACGTCGCCCCCCTGCGCGACGTACCGGGTATAACCCAGGCGCCGCATCAGCTCCGCCCACGCCTGTCCGATACGGATGGGGCCCCAGCCGAGCTCGGCCGGCTCGTCGGAGAACCCGTAGCCGGGGATCGACGGCAGCACGAGGTGGAACGCGTCCTCAGCGCGGCCGCCGTGCGCGGTCGGGTCGGTGAGCGGACCGATAGTCTCGAGCAGTTCGACGACCGAGCCCGGCCAGCCGTGCGTCATGATCAACGGCAACGCGTTCTTGTGTGCCGACTCGACGTGGATGAAGTGGATGTCCAGCCCGTCGATCTCGGTCTTAAACTGCGGCAGCGCGTTCAATCGCGCCTCGCACCGGCGCCAGTCGTACTCGGTCGTCCAGTAGCGCGCGAGGTTCTGTATCGCCGCCAATTGCACACCCTGCGACCGATCGGTGACGAGTTCCCTGGTCGGCCAGCGCGTCGCATCGATGCGGCGGCGCAGCTCGTCGATCTCGCCCTGAGGTACTTCGATTCGGAACGGCCGGACCGCGCTCTCCGCGCTCGCAGTCGTGGTGTCGCTCATGATCGTGTCCTCCCCGTTCGCGTCCGCTGGGCGTCTTGTCGATCGTCAAGTGTCGCGACGTCGAAGCGAAGATCCCTCGATGAGCATAGAGCCGAAGACTCCATCGAAGCGAGAGGCGGCGCACGACTCACGCGCGCCGTTGGCGATCGGCAAATGACTCCCGACGAAGCTTTCGCTCGGACACCCGGCCCCGCCGAGCTCCGATCATCACGGCCAAGACGTAGCGAGCGCTCAGATTGCCCGATTCTGTCGTCACCATGGGCCGCATCGCCAAGCGCCAGTCAGCGCGCATAACGGCGGTTACGTGCGCACCCTAGGCTACGTACGCGGTCACGAAATGTGATCAGGCTGCCTGCGATCCTCGCAGAACTGTGCCGAAACGTCCACAGATAATTCGGCCGCTGGATGTTCAAATAACGAGGTCGGTAACACCCCCCGCCTACATGCCCAGAGATCGCTCGGGTGAGCATGAGACAAGGGAAGGATTAGACCAGAACTACAGATGAGACAGGAGCCCCCTGGACACCTTGACAGACTGCATAACGTTATTGTTCGGGTCGTGCTTGCGGTGGTAGATGCGGCCGATGACCCGGCCCTCGATGAGCAGGTCGGATCTCTCGCCAAGGCGCGTGCGGCGCGGTGACGATGCTTTGTGAATTCGGCGGCGAGTTCGATTAGGCCGACGATGTTGACGTTGAGTCCGCTGAGGCGCTGGGCCGAAATCAGTATCTGGTGGTGTCCTGTCTGCCGATCTAATGGACGGGCGAATGGACCGGTGCCGGTCGAGGAAGGACCGGCGGACCGGAAGCCCACGAAATGCCGGCTCCTGAACCGGGCGCGTGGGCCATGGCGTACCTCCGCAGTAACCGATGGCAGCACTGCGCCATGCCGTCGCGCGGGCAGGCGGGCAAGCTCTGCTGACCGGATGTTGCGCCCTGCAGGTAGCTGTGGGCCAGGTACCTGCGCGCGCGGAGCTTTGCGGCTCGAGCTCAGCGGCAGCTGAGGACGTTGCCCTTGCTTTAGCGATCGCAGTAATTCAGCTCGCTTCGTGGACAGGCATGGGCGATGATCACGTTCTCGGGGCGCAGGGAGGTGAGGCCATGGGCAAGACGTTCGGCCAGCATCTGCTGGGGCGGCTGCGCCGCCGACCGGATGCGATCAGCCTGCCGGTCGATGACTTGCCGCCGACGCCGAGCGCCCGCCAGCTCGAGCAAGCGCTGGCTGCCGCCAGGGACGGCCGTGTGGCCGATTGGGAGCAGCTCTGGCTGCTGCTGCTCGCCGCTGACGCGGATGCCGATCACAGCGGCGTCGCGAGCGCCGCCGAAGCGCTGATGCGGGATGCGGATCCGGCGCTGTGGCGCAACCTTGATGAGGCGACACGCCGGTCATGGTGGCATGCTCCCGCGTGGGCCCAGCCGGCCCGCGAACACTTCGCCAGCGGGCAGGCAGGCATCCTCGGGGTGATGGTCGCATCGTTCCACCCGTCCGGGTTTGTCAGGGAGGCGGCCGTCTCCCGGCTGGGCGAGCTCGACAGCCCGCTGGCGACATGCGCGCTCGCGTTGCGCGCATGCGACTGGGTCTGGCAGGTGCGAGACCGCGCCCGAGCTGCTCTGGAGGGGCGCCTGTCCTCCGCCGAGGAACTACTCGCCGCCGGCCCCCTCGCCTTCGCGCTCGCCGGCCGCGAGGAAGGGGGCTGGCTGGCCGGGCGGGCCGAGGCGTCGATCGCCGCTCTGGGCGATGAGGATCTGGCTCGCTTGCGCGCAGCCCTGGACTGGCGGGTGCGGCGCGCCGCCTACGACGCCGCGCTCGCGGGAGACCGGCTCGATACCGACCAGCTAGTGCGCGCAGCCAGGTTCGACGGCGACCTGGTGATACGCGCCCGCTGCGCCGACGCGGCCATCCGCTCCGCGGCCGCCGCCGGGGACCTGGCCACGGTACAGCCTCTGACCGGCAGCCGCACGGCAGCGGTCCGGGCCGCAGCCATCTCCGCGCTGGCCCGTGCCGGCGACACAGCCGCCGCCGCCGCCGCGCTGCCCGACAAGAACCCGCTGGTACGTGAAACTGCCCAGGGCGCCGTGCGCCGCGCTGGCACGGACCCCGCCGCGCTATACCGGGAGCTGGTCACGGCCAGGACACCAAGCGACCCCGGCGCGCTGGCCGGACTCGGCGAAACCGGCACACCCCCTGACGCCGCCCGCATCCGCCCGGCGCTGAGGCACCCCCAGCCCCGGGGCCGCGCCGAGGCCATCCGCGCCTTGCGCCCGGCTCGGCACCATGGACGTCCAGACAGCGACCGAGATGCTGCAGGATCCCTCCGCCGCAGTCACCCGCCAAGCCGCGCTCACGCTGCGCCCTCGCGCCGCAGACGTCCCGCTCGCCGTCCTCCAGCCGCTCCTTGCACCCGACCGGCCCCCGCACGTCCGCAGCGCCGCCTACCGGGTCATGCGGGAGCGCGACATCTGGACCAGGGTCCTGACCGATCTCGAGCTCTACAACGACGAGAACGACGACCTGCGCAACCGCGCCCGAGGCGACATCGCCGGCTGGCTCAGCCGAGAAGCGGCAACGACCTACTCGATGCCCGCAGGCGCCACCGCTGATCGGCTCGATCACCTGCTCGTTGACCTCGCCGGCGCACTCGGCGCTCACCGCGAACGGCTCCTCCGTTTCCACCTCGGTCTGACGCCCACCCGCAGAGCAGCCCAATAACCCGACCGTCGCTTGCTCCGGCAAGTACCTCCTGTGCAGAACCGCTCGGGGCCGCGAGCGCTGGGAGACGTCTGTCCGTGGGCGGTCGCGGCTATCGGCTCGCTCGATCGTCTCCCTCGACGCTCCGGTCATCGGGAGCCCGCGACCAAGATCGGCTCCCAAAATCGGACACGGCCGCTCCCAGAATCGGGGCAAACGAACCAGGGCAAGTCAGCATGGCCGTGTGTCACGCCGCTGACCTGCGGGTTTGGGTGGGCGGTACTGGGATTGAACCAGTGACCTCTTCCGTGTCAGGGAAGCGCTCTCCCGCTGAGCTAACCGCCCGCGAGGCGGAAGCGGGAATCGAACCCGCGTACAGGGCTTTGCAGGCCCTTGCCTAAGCCACTCGGCCATTCCGCCACCGGCCGCCCGCCGCGAGGGGAGCGAGCCGAGGTGCCTGCAGAGCCGCCCAGACAGTCTGGCGTGTTGCAAACTTCGCAAGACGACGTCCGGCACCTCCGAGCGGACGACGGGATTCGAACCCGCGACCCTCACCTTGGCAAGGTGATGCTCTACCAGCTGAGCCACGTCCGCGCTGGCGGCCCGCTGCGAACGGGCCAACGCCGCTACACCAGCCTACCGGCTGGCGTGCGTTCAGAACTGTAGTCGATCCTCGCCTGCCCGCCAAACCCCGGGCCACAGAGCATTCACCACGCCCTCCACATAAGAGGTGCCGAGGTCGGCATATCCGGCGGCCAGGCATGATGGCAGGCTGTCAGCCATGCGAACAGTGATCGTCACCGGCGAGCCGCTCACCGTCGAGGACGTTGTGGACGTCGCGCTCGGCCGCGCCACCGTCCAGCTCGGCCCGGACGTACCGGAGCGCATGCGGGCAAGCCGCGACGTGGTGACCGCTGCCCTCACCGGACCGCACGCCGTCTATGGCGTTAACACGGGCTTCGGCGCACTCGCCGACACGAGGGTCGGTGAGCAAGACCTCGCAACCCTGCAGCGCGCGATCGTCCTGTCCCATGCCGCCGGATCCGGCGAGCCGCTGAACGACGAGAGCGTCCGGGCCATACTCCTGCTTCGCGCAAGGACGCTCGCTGCTGGCTACTCTGGCGTGCGTCCTGACCTGCCCGCCAGGCTGATCGAGATGCTGAACCTCGGCCTGCTCCCAGTGATTCCTGGCAAGGGCTCGGTCGGCGCCTCAGGCGACCTCGCGCAGCTAGCGCACCTCGCGCAGCCGCTGATCGGAGAGGGCCGGTTGCGCGGGCCCGGTGACGTGCGCGAGGGCAGGCCGGCCGCCGAGGTGCTGGCCGAGAACGGGATCGCGCCGCTCACGCTCGCGCCGAAGGAGGGCCTGTCGCTGGTCAACGGCACCGAGCCGATGCAGGCGCTGCTCGCGTTCTCGGTGCACGACGCGGAGTTGCTGGTCACGGCGGCCGACATCGCCTGCGCGCTTTCGGTCGAGGCACTGCTGGCCACAGACCGCGCTTACGACGAGCGGGTTCAGGTGATCAGGCCGCATCCAGGCCAGCTGACCAGCGCCGCGAACCTGCGCGCTCTGCTGGCCGGGTCCGGCCTGCTGGCCAGTCACCGGTTTAGCGCACATGCCGTCCAGGACGCCTACTGCCTGCGGTGCGCGCCGCAGGTGCACGGCGCGGTCAGGGACGTGCTCGGGTTCGCCAGGAGCATCGTCGAGACCGAGCTCGGTGCGATCGTGGACAACCCGGTCATCGTGCCCGACGGCGAGGTGATGACCACGGGCAACTTCCACGGCGAGCCGCTCGCGTTCGCTGCCGACATGCTCGCGATGGCGATCTCCGAGCTGGCCAGCATCAGCGAGCGCCGTGTCGACCGGATGCTCGACCCCGCGTTCTCACGCGGCCTGCCGCCGTTCCTGGCACCCGCTGCGGGCACCAATTCCGGCTACATGCTGGCCCAGTACACCGCGGCCTCGCTGGTCAGCGAGAACAAGGTGCTGGCCCACCCGGCGAGCGTCGACACGATCCCGACCTCCGGGAAGCAAGAGGATCACGTCTCGATGGGCTGGACGGCGGTGCGCAAGTTGCGCGAGGTGGTGGCGAACGTCCGTACCTGTTTGGCTGTTGAAATTTTGTGCGCAACGCAGGGCATCGGGCTTCGATCGGGCATCGCAGGGCCGGCGGCGCCCGTGGCTGCGGTCTACGACGTCGTCAGGGCGGAGGTCCCGGCGATGGACGTCGACAGGGAGGTCAGTTCACAGATCACTGCCGTTGAGCGACTGATGCCCGATCTGTGTGCGGCCGCCTCGAGCGCCTGCGGCGGCCTGCGCTAGGCCGGCCTGACGATCGTGTGCGTTGCCCTCGCAATCGAGCCCGCGACGGCATAGCGTCTCCGTCATGGCCGTTTGGATGAACGGGGACCTGTTCCCCGACGATGACGCGAGAGTCTCCGTCTTCGACCACGGGCTGGTCGTGGGGGACGGGGTCTTCGAGACGATCAAGGTGGCGGACGGCGTCCCGTTCGCGATGACCAGGCACCTGGCGCGGTTGCGCAGGTCCGCGCTCGGCCTCGGGTTGCCCGAGCCCGACCTTGAGCAGGTCAAGGCCGGGGCGCTGGCGGTTATTGCCGCATCGGGCAACCCGCCGCTCGCCCGGCTCCGGGTCACGGTGACCGCTGGCAAGGCACCGCTCGGCTCCGAACGGGGTGACTCGCCCGCGACCGCGATCGTGGCAATGGCCGAGCAGCCCAGGCCAGCAGCGTCGGTCGACGTGGTGACCGTGCCCTGGCCGCGGAACGAGCGCGGCGCGCTGTCCGGACTCAAGACCACGTCCTACGGCGAGAACGTGCGCGCCCTCGCCTATGCCGCGGAGAGAGGCGGAAGTGAGGCCATCTTCGGTAACACCGTCGGCCAGCTGTGCGAGGGCACAGGCACCAACGTCTTCGTGGTGATAGGCGGCAGGCTGGTGACGCCGCCGCTGGACTCGGGCTGCCTGGCGGGGGTGACCAGGGCCCTGGTGATCGAGTGGACGGGCGCCGAGGAAGAGGAGCTCGCGCTCGACGACCTGGCAGGCGCGGACGAGGCGTTCCTGTCAGGAACGACCAGGGACGTCCAGCCGATCCGACGGGTGGACGGCACAGTACTGCCGGCCGCGCCGGGCCCGGTCACCAGAAAGGCCGCCGAGATATTTGCCCTGCGCTCCGTCGAGTCGCCAGATCCGTGACGTCGCCCGAACCGTGAGTAATGGGGACGTCCCCATTACTCACGGCTCTGCGCTGCTCAGGCTTGCCAGAGCAGTTCGTCAAGCTCGCCGTCGACGTCGATGAAGTCGCCCTCCGTCCCGGCCGGGATGATCCCGTAAGTGCTCCGGAGGAATTCGGCAGTGGCACTGAGCGGTGCTTCGAAATGTGCCTCGCCGAAGGGTGACTCCAGCGCGATGTTCAGGACGTCCGCACCGTCGAACTCCTCAGGCCAGACCTTCACATCGCCCTCGCCGGTGGGCCGCTCAATGCCCGCCGCCAGGAGTTCTCGTGCGAAGATCCACTCGACGGGCTCGTCGGTGCCAACGTGGAACGACATCTTGATCGCATAGGGATCGTCCGCGCAGTAGTCAAGACTGGCCACCAGGGGAACGGCTCCATGCTCGGGGACTACCAGGCTGAGGCCCAGCTCAGCGGAAACCGTAACGCTGTTCATCATGGGGATCCGACCTTTGCCTTGTCGCACCACGGAGAACCGTCATGCGTGATTGGTGCGGTTGCCGTCCCATTTGACGGACGTTGGCGCCGCGGAACTGTTGCCTTGGGGGGTAGATTCCGCGTTACCGACCGCTCGTAACCTCGGTCACTGTTCACCAAAACGCCTGTGACCTGGTCAAACGCTTCGCGAAACAGAACGCCGAAAATCATGCAGACTGTTCCCGTGACCTGCTCTAACACTGTGTGACGTCTGTCTCACCCAGTGTCGCGCAAATTTCCGGCATAGTCTTCGTGGCCCGGCCGCGCGTAGCTGCGGGTGCTGCCGCCGCTGCGAAACCTGCTCAGGTGCCGATGCGCTACGCTGTGATGGCCTCGCTGGACGGCTTTCCGGCTCGCGGGCGCGGGCGATTGGCTCAGCGGGAGAGCGCCTCGTTCACACCGAGGAGGTCACTGGTTCGATCCCAGTATCGCCCACCAGGTCAAGAGCCTAAGTCGAACAGTGACTCTGATGGAAAGAGCCCCCTGGTGGACTAAGTGGGGGACTAAGGTTCAGAGTCATGGCTGAGCGGCGCGGCAGGGGCGAGAGCGCCGTCTACTTCGAGCACCGGGCGGGCACAGCCCACAAACCGGGCTCGGAGAGAGATCCAGAGAACGCCCTCGACCGTGGCTGCACCGGCGCTGGCGCGGCGAAGTCCTGGTCAGCAACCGGGCCGGGAGGCGCGTCCGCAAGCAGGTCAGCGCGACCACGAAGACCGAGCTGTACCGGCGGCCAAGGATCTGAAGGACGGCGGCTGCGCCCCTTCCCGGCTAGGTTCGTCCCGCGAATCAGGCGACAGTGAAGATCTCGAACTGCGGCGCGCCCTCGACCCCGGCTCGGCCCATGGCCTCGCGCAAGGCCGGGTCGTGGGCGAAGCCGCCCGCTTGTTCTGCGCTGGGGAAGTCGTGGGTGATAAACAGCTCGTTGCCGTCATCATTCAGCCGCATTACCCGCTGTGAGGTACAGCCGTGCTGGGACCGTAGCGAATCGACCTCGTCGTAGACCCTCCGCCAGGCGGCGTAGTCCCGGACGTGGTGGCGGATGGCGAGTGTGGCGCTCATGAGTCTCCCCTCTCAGAGCGGGGCTGCCTGCCCCTTAACAAGCAGGTTAGAACGCATTGCCTGGACCAACCCCGGACGGGTCGCGTGATGGCCAGACAGTGGCCCGACTCGCCGAGTCCCTGTGGGGGACTAAGTGGGGGGTTACGAACCGGATCTGTGACCAGCGCCGATCGGGCTCACTCGGAGAAACCCCAGATCAGGGCCTATGTGAGCGATCGGGAGCGACCCAGGCAGGATGGCACTTTGCTCGTTCACACCGAGGAGGTCACTGGTTCGATCCCAGTATCGCCCACCAGAGTGTGTCCACGTGAGAGGTTGATCACCGGCCGGTCGGGTCCCAGCGGCGCCCCGGCCGCTGCTGTCGGCCTTCTGAGCCCGCGCTAACGCTAGGGCCGACGGCCGTTCAGTGCCAGCGCGTTCCAGCGGACGATGCGGCAGCTGCCGCGGGTGCAGTGAAACGCCGGCGTCCAAGCGCTGCGCATGCCCTGCACAACTGCGACAGGAGCGGACAGGGCCCAGGCTCCGCGCGGGGTCGGTGCGATCCGGCTCGTATTGATCCACTGGCGGCCGGTCCAGTGACCTGTGCTGCCAACCCAGACTCCGGAGTACCCGTCGGCGACCAGTCCGTTGCTGTTTCCGAAGGCGGAAGGCACGACAATTCTGGACCACGCGCCGGCCCTCCAGCGGTACAGCAAAGTCGACGCGCGGCGGGTCGACGCCAGCGACAAGAGCCACAGGCCACCACTAGGCGTGGCCGCGATCGTCGGGAACAGGGTTCTCCGGCCGTACGGTCCCGGGAATTTCGCCCACTGCGCACCGGTCCACCGGAAGACGACCGGGCGCGCGTAGGTGCGGGCACTGTCCTGCCCGACCAACCAGACGTGGTTGCGCGATCCTGCCAGTTCCTGGACGTCGGTGGGCACCTGGACGAGATTCCAGCGCACGCCGTCCCATTGCCAGAGCGCCGTGCATGCCGGCGGCGCTGCGCCCGTGCAGGCGATGTTGCCTAGTTCCCATGCTGACCCGTCGGAGAGCACGACCACGGACCCGATCAAGCCTCCGTTGCTGGACGGCGGACCAGGGAGCTCAGACCAGGACTGCCCGTTCCAGCGGAACTCTTCTCCCGACGGGTCAGAGTTGGAGCGCACGAAGATCCAGACGTCATCCGGCGACGTGGAGGTGACGAGCGTCGGCACCATGGCCGCCGGCATACCTGGCACGGCAAAACGGGCCCAGCGGCGCCCGTTCCAGTGCAGGACGAGCGGCCGGGCCTGGTGTTTGGCGTTCTGATACGTGCCGACCGCCCAGGCGTCTCGGCGGCCTGGAGCGGTGACCGATGCCACGTTCGCGTCGGCCAGGCCGCTGACGTAAGCGAACCGCCAGGCTTGATGGCCGACCGTGGCCATGACCTGCGCGTCGCCCGGTAGTGCGGCCGAGCAGCACGCGACTAGCGCCCCCAGCAACACCCCGATGGGTGCCGAACGAAATGCGCGCATGCCCATATCGCCTCAATTTCCCGGATATCTGATCCACAATGTACTCGCGTCGGCATTCCGTTGGAATGGATCACGGGCTGGCTGAGCGCTGTCGTGCACGTGGCAGCGCTTGGCATACCGAGCAGGTGCTGCTACAAGAGTCTGGCAGTCGTGAGCCAGTAATAGACGACGTAACCGCCGGCCAGCCAGAGCATGAACGCGCTGATCCAGCCGACATGGCGAGCGACGACGCGGACATGCTTGACGAGCCCGTCGCCGAACCATGCCGTGGCAAGCGTCAGAACCGTCACGATGATGCCCATGCCGAGGCCGAACAGCAGGAACTGTCCCACAGCGTCCGCCAGCCCATGCAGCTGGAGCGACGTGCCGACGACCCCGATGAAGACCGGCAGCGTGCAGCCTAGGGACGCCAGCCCGTAAGCCAGTCCGTAGGCGAGGTATCCGGACAGCCCGAGCTTGCTGGTCGCGGGCCTCAAGCGCCGCAAGGCTGAGGGCGCCAGCGGGAAAGTGATCGTCCGGCCGGCTGCCAGGAGTCCCGCCAGCGCGATCAGGCCGACGCCGACTGTGGCACCAAGCCAGGGCAGGGCTGAGGCGACCGTAGACGCGGCGATGGTGGCCACGAGGCCGACCAGCCCAAACAACATGACGAAGCTGGCGGTCATCGTCGCGCTCACGGCCAGGGCACGGCCAGTCCCGTACCGGACGGGCGGAGCATTGCCATGGACATCGGCCGCAGTGCGATGGACATCGGCCGCAGTGCGATGGACGTCGGCAGCAGCAAGGTGGGCTCCGCCCTCGCCGTGTCGGTCGCCCAAGTAGTAAGCCAGGTAGGTAGGAAGGAGCACGAAACCACACGGGTTCACCGACGCGACCATTCCCGCGATCAAGGCGTAACCCAGAGGTGCTGCGGTGCCAAGTGCCAGCAGCGCGCCGGAGAACCGCGCCGATAGCGAATCGACAGCTATCAGCGGACCTAGCGAGGTCAGCGACGAGTGCAGCCCCGCGGCGACCGCGAGCCCAAGGATGGCCGCGCTGACCCCGGCAGCCAGCCAGGTCCTCGCGGGCCTGCGGGCCAACGCGCCATCGACGGCCACTTCGGCCTACCCCGCTTGGTGCAGGACAGGCCGGATGGCAGCGAGCAACTGAGCGCCGGATCCGATCACTGTCCCGCCCTGGCTAATCACCGGGCCGGGCGCCGATCCCCAACGGGCATTGCCACCGAACAACAGGTAGTAATCCCAGGTCGGGAACGGCTGGTGCGTGACATGAACGGAGAGCCATTGGCTGGAAATGGCCTTTCCGTCCCACACATTGGTGACCCGAGGATCTGGGAACACTGACGGATTGATCGCCTGCCGCGTGCCTGACATGAAGGGCACCCACACCACAATCACGCGGAGACTGGGATCGGACATCCTGCTCAAGATGTTGCTCTGCACCCAACTGGCGCCCGCGAGACACGTCATTCAAGTGGGCGAGAACAAGAGCAGCAAGCGCGGATGCCCGGCGTCGCGGTTGAACAGCGACTTCAACGTCGAGATTCTCGTCAGGGAGATGACCCGGCTGCTCGGGGTGGCGCTTGCCCGACCCTGACTAGAAGCAACTGAGGTACATGAAGCCAGCAGGACCATCGTCGACAGCGCGATGGTCATCGCCAGGCCCGTGCGCCGCCCTCGCCGGCGCCAGCGTCGAATGACCTGCATGACAGTCGCTCCTTCCGCATCATCCAGGATGCCACCGCGGCCGGGCTTCCACGAACCAATAGTCGGTTGACTAGCTCCCCGAGTCGCGATCACGCCGCCATGCGCGGTTCGTAAGGGTTGTCGTGCATCTCGTGCGGCTCGAGCGCGAACGACCCATCCTGGTCAACGGTTTACCGCAGTGATGGCTATCGCTTAGCGCGGCGCGGGTAGGCGCACGGTGACGGAGTGACGTGACGTGACGTGACGTGACGTGACGCTAAGGCCACGTTCTGCTGTCGATGACTCGGCCCATGACGCCCGCGGATGGGGGATTCACCGTGCTGGGACATAAACGGCCCGGCCAGCGCTCAGACGAACAGGATCGGGTGGCTCAGGAACGCTCACATCGGCGACATAGCGGGTCGCCCGACCGGCAGAGCCTCACATTCAAGCTGGCTGTCGGTGCCGGCATCGTCGCCGCGCTCGCCATCCTGGCCGGAACCGCGGGACTGGCGGTGACGGCAGCAGCTGGCCACAAGAAGTCAGAGAAGCCCCACGTCAGCGTCCAGCCGGCCCTCGGCCCTGCCCGCCCCCTGCACATCGAGTCGATCGCGCCGTCGGCAGGCACGACGGAGCTGAGTGGCGGCAGCACGATCATGATCATGTTCTCCGGCCCGGTGGCCCTCAGCTCCGCGTATCCCACGCTCTCGCCCCGTGTGGCCGGGTACTGGCAGCCGAATGGCCCCCTGCTCACGTTCACGCCGGACAGCCCGCTGCCGCCCTCCACGCGATTCACGCTCCGAATACCTGCTGGCCGGTCTGGCGTCGAGTCAGCGGCCGGCGGCCTGCTCGCCAAGCCGGTCATCGCGCGGTTCAGCACCGCCGCTTACTCCCATCTCAGGCTGGCCGAGTTGCTCAGCACGCTTGGCTACCTTCCGCTGACATGGTCACCGACACCGTACAATCGCATATCCGCGGGCCCTGACGACCTCTGGGCGGGCAGTCAGCGGGAAATGGCGTATAACCCGCCAATGGGCACTTTCAGGTGGCAAGCGGGCTATCCCGCGGAACTGCGCAGCCAGTGGCGGTCTCACGGACCGAACCCGCTGGTCCGAGGTGCTGTGATGGCCTTCAAGGCGCAGCACCACATGGCCGCCACGCCTGCGACGGGGCCCATGTTCTGGCGCAAGCTTTTCGGTGCCGAGAAAAGGGGCCAGCGCAACGCGTCCGGTTATACCTACGCGGTCGCGAGCAAGGGATCGCCGGAGACGCTCACGATCTGGCACGACGGACGGGTGGTCCTGCACAGCCTCGTCAACACGGGCATCCCGATCCGGCCAACGGTGTCTGGGACCTTCCCGGTCTATCTGCGGTTCAGGCATCAGGTCATGCAAGGCACGAACCCCGATGGCAGCCATTATGCCGACCCGGTGTCTTTCGTGGCCTATTTCAATGGCGGTGACGCGGTGCACTACTTCCCGCGCGGCTCTTACGGCTTCGAACAGAGCCTGGGGTGCGTGGAACTGCCGTATACGAAAGCGGCCAGGGCCTGGCCGTACCTCACCTACGGCAGCCTGGTGACAGTCACCGGCTGAGGCCACCTCCCTGCTGAGTCAGCCCATTGCATCGCACTGGGTGCGTGGAGCGGCCGCGCCGCTATTTTGTGCCCGTTTCTTCATCTGAACCGAGCGCCGACTCTCACCCGTGGTACTTACACTCACGGGTGAGAAAGAGGTGGTACAGATCGGGCCACAAGACGAGAGGCCGAGCCCGGGCAGTCAGGCCTCAGATGCTGATGGCGCGAGCACAGAATCCGCGCCGGATACGGTGCAGCTGCGGAAGAACTCGCGCGATCAGGCCGACGCCAGCAGCGGCGACGAGACCCATGGCGACTCGCCCCGTTCGCTCAGCCCGTCGGGAACTTTTCCATTGGAGGACTCCTCCCGGCAGGAGCCCCTCGCCCGCGCGCCCTCGTCTGCCCCGACAGTGACGCCCAAGAGCCCGTCAGCCTCCGGCGATTCAGCCACCAGGACAGGCGCGAGCCCGACCGGAGCGTGGCCCGCAGACGCCCACCCGATCAGCCTGTCGGACTCTGTGTTCACGCCATGGTCGGCGCGCCGCGCGTCGGCGCCCGATAGCGAGGACTCCACGAGCGCGGCGCGGCCAGCCCGACCGCGCGAGCGAGGGAACTGCCGCACTCGCCGGGCCCGAGCGCCCGCGCCGGCGACGAGGACGAGCCTTCGGTGAGCGGAAGCGCGGACTCAGGTCTGGCCGCTGTGCGGCTCACCAAGCGGCCCGCCACGGGCGAGACCGGCCCTGCCGCGGGCGAGAAAGGCGCTGCCACGCCGGGCTCTGGGCGCGCCGCCTGCCACGCAGCGACCCGCTCAGCGGGCCATGGCCGTCGTTTACCAGGCAGACTGCCTGGGACGCTGAGCCCGCCAGCCCGCTAGGAGCGCCGGCAGCACCAGCGTTCGCGGCTCCGCCGTGGCGAGTCACCGTGGATGCGACTGCCGCCCCGCTCGGCCCGGACACCTCCGATGACGACCAGTCGGGCGGCAGCGAGCCCGGCGACGCCAGGCGATGCGATCCTCCCGCCGACCCCGCCTCCAGCACTGGCACCCGTCGCGGCTGACCTCGGCCCAGCCGCTGGTGCTGGCGGCTTCGATGGCGGCAGCGGCGCGGCAGGCGTCGGCGACGGCGGACCTGGTGGCGGCGGTCCTATAGGGCCAACAGGGCCAGCGGGCCGGAACCGTCCGGCAAGGCGTGGTCGGCTCGGCTACGGTGATCGGCATCGCCGCGGCGGATCGTCGGCCTTGTCATCGCCGGCGGCATCTATCTCTACGTGCAAAAGCCAAGCCCCGCCAGGGCGGCGGCAGGCGAGCACCCGGCGGCCAAGACGCATAGCCCGGTGCCGAAGGTACCCGAGCACGTGGTGTCGATCACCCCTGCCGACGGCACCACGCCGTCAACGGCGGCTGCCGACATCCGGGTGGAATTCTCCGCGCCGCTCAGTCCCACCTCGCCGATGCCGACCCTCAAGCCGGCGATACGACGGTACCTGGCTGCGCGACGGCAACAGCGCGGTCTTCGTACCTGATCGCGGCTTCAAGCCGCGGACGAAGGTGACGATTCGGGTGCCTGCCGGCGGCACAGGAGTAACGTCGACCGGCGGAGGGCTGCTGGCCGCGCCGGTCACGGCGAAGTTCCGCATCGGCAAGTACAACGGCATCCGGATGGAGCAGCTGCTCGCACAGCTCGGCTACCTGCCGCTGACGTGGTCTCCTCTGAGCGGGTCGTCGCCATCGACAAGCGATGCCCGCGCACAGGTCAGCGCGGCATACGAGCCTCCGGCCGGTACATATACGTGGCAGCCGGCTACCCGCCGGCTGACCAGGCTATGGCGTCCCGACAAGCCGAGTCTGATCCTCAAGGGCGCGGTGATGGCGTTCGAGGCGGATCATCACCTCATGCTGGACGGCGTCATTGGATCGCAGGTGTGGCGAGCCATGTTCAAGGCCCTGGCCAAGGGCCGGATGAACACCCACGGCTACACCTACGCCGTCGCCAGCCAGAAGGTGCCTGAGACGCTGACCGTCTGGCACAACGGCCAGGTGATCTTCCAGCCACCTGGCCAACACAGGAATACCTGTCGCGCCGACAGCGGTGGGGACCGACCCGGTGTATCTGCGGTACCGGACCCAGATCATGCGAGGAAGGAATCCGGACGGCACGAAGTATGCCGACCCGGTGGCCTGGGTCGCGTATTTCCACGCCGGCGAGGCCGTGCACTACTTCCCGCGCTACTCCTACGGATCGCAGCAGAGCCTCGGCTGCGTGGAGCTGCCGTACAAGCCGGCCAAGCGAATCTGGCCGTACCTGACATTCGGAACCCTGGTGACGGTCACGGCGCCGTAGCCAGCTGGGCAAGAACCGGTCCGGACGGCGCTACGGGGGAAAACTCGCGCGCGATGACAGCGCTGCGCCCGCTAGCATCGAAGCTTGCGGTGACAAAGGCCGGGTTCCGACATGAAGAACGCACCGGCGGGAGCGCCGCGACCTGCCATCCACTGACGCATGAGAAGGAGCTAGCCGTGCCTGCGGACAAGCTGCACATCACACTCGCCGGACGCGAGCATGTGGTGGAAGCTGGCACGACGGCTGGTGACGCGCTGGCGGCCGCAGCGAAGGCCGGGGACGGCGGCTCGCTGGTTGCCGCGCGAGTCAACGGGACCCTGCGCGACCTGGCGTGGCAGCTCAGCGACGGCGACGCGGTGCAGGCGGTCGGCGCAGAGTCGCCCGACGGCCTCGCGATCTTGCGGCATTCCACCGCGCACGTGCTCGCCCAGGCCGTGCAGCAGATCCACCCGGACGCCAAGCTGGGGATCGGACCGCCCGTCGAGAACGGCTTCTACTACGACTTTGACGTCGCCGAGCCATTCAGCCCCGCCGACCTCAAGGCGATCGAGCAGCGGATGCGCCAGATCGTCAAGCAGGCCCAGCGGTTCAGCCGCCGGGTCGTCTCTGATCAGCAGGCTCGCGCGGAGCTGGCATCCGAGCCCTACAAGCTGGAGCTGATCGGCATCAAGGGCTGCGGGCCCTGACGTCGGAGCCGAAGAGGCCGTCGAGGTCGGCGGTCCCGAGCTGACCATCTACGACAACGTCGACCCGGCGACCGGCGAGGTGCGCTGGAAGGACCTGTGCCGCGGCCCGCATCTGCCGAGCACCAGGCAGATTCCAGCGTTCAAGCTGATGCGCACCGGCGGCGCCTACTGGCGCGGTAGCGAGAAGAACCCGCAGCTGCAGCGGATCTACGGCACCGCCTGGCCGTCCCGCGAGGAGCAGGACGAGTACCTGAAGATGCTGGTCGAGGCCGAGCGGCGAGATCACCGCAGGCTGGGGGCCGAGCTCGACTTGTTCTCGTTCCCGAACGAGATCGGCAGCGGGCTGCCCGTGTTCCACCCCAAGGGCGGCACCATCCGCAGGGTGCTTGAGGACTACTCGCGACGCCGGCACATCGAGGCGGGCTATGAGTTCGTCAACACCCCGCACATCACCAAGTCGACCCTGTTCGAGACATCGGGCCACCTGGACTGGTACGCCGACGGCATGTACCCGCCCATGGAAATGGAGGGCGCGAAGTACTACCCGAAGCCGATGAACTGCCCGATGCACATCCTGATCTACGCGTCGCGCGGCCGGTCCTACCGCGAGCTGCCGCTGCGGCTGTTCGAGTTCGGGACCGTCTACCGGTTCGAGAAGTCAGGCGTCGTGCACGGGCTGACCAGGGCGCGCGGCTTCACCCAGGATGACGCGCACATCTTCTGCAGGCCCGACCAGCTTGCCGAGGAGCTCGCCAGCCTGCTCGACTTCGTCGTCGGGCTGCTCCGCGACTACGGGCTGACCGAGTTCGAGGCCGAGCTGTCGACCAGGCCGGAGAAGTTCGTCGGCGAGATCGCCGAGTGGGACAAGGCGGAGGCGGCGCTCAAGCACGCGCTCGACAAGTCGGGTCTGCCTTACGTGATCGCCGAGGGCGAGGGCGCGTTCTACGCACCCAAGATCGACGTGCACGTCAAGGACGCGATCGGACGCCGCTGGCAGCTCTCCACCCTCCAGGTCGACTTCCAGGAGCCTGGCAGATTCGGGATCGAATACACCGCCGCGGACGGGACCAGGCAACAGCCGCAGATGATCCACCGAGCCCTGTTCGGCTCGATAGAAAGGTTCTTCGGCATCCTGCTCGAGCACTACGCAGGTGCCTTCCCGCCATGGCTGGCCCCCGTCCAGGTCGTCGGGATCCCGATCGCGGACGCGCACGTGCCGTACCTGCAGGACGTCGCGGCGCGGCTGCGCGAGCGCGGCATCAGGGTGGAGGTGGACGCGGGCGCCGACCGGATGCAGAAGAAGATCAGGACCGCGCAGCAGCAGAAGGTGCCGTACATGCTGCTGGCTGGCGACGACGACATCGCCGCGGGAGCCGTCTCGTTCCGCTACCGCAGCGGCGAGCAGCGCAACGGGGTGCCGGTCGATGAGGCGATCGAGGAAATCGTCAGCGCCGTCGAGCAGCGCATCCAGGTCTGATGGCCCCGCTCATGGTGCGGATGATTCTCGGCGCCGGTGCAGAGAGTCATCCGCTCAGAGGCGTCCGCGCGTCCTTCCAGCCGGCGGCGAGCATGTCGCGGGTCTCGGCCAGCAGCTGAGGCAGCACCTTGGTCTGGCCGATGACCGGCATGAAGTTGGAGTCGCCGCCCCACCGCGGCACGATGTGCTGGTGCAGGTGGGCGGCGATTCCGGCGCCTGCGACGCCGCCCATGTTCATGCCGATGTTGAAGCCCTGGGCCCCTGAGACGGCGCGCAGCACCTTCATCGCGGTCTTGGTGAACTCGGCCAGCTCGGCGGTCTCGGGCTCGTCGAGGTCGGTGTAGTCGGCGACGTGCCGCAGCGGGCAGATCATCAGGTGGCCGCTGTTGTACGGGTACAGGTTGAGCACCGCGTAGACGAGGGTGCCCCTCGCGACGATCAGGGCTTCCTCGTCGGCCATCTCCTGGATCAGGCAGAACGGGCAGCCCTCACCTCGCCCGGGCCCGACCGGCTTGTTCTCGCCCTTGATGTAGGCCATCCGGTGCGGCATCCAGAGCCGGCGGAAGCCGTCGGGCGTGCCCGCGCCATACTGCCGGACCGGCTCGGGTGCTCCGCTGTCCGCCATGGAATGCAGCATAGGAGGCCGGTCGGGCCCGCCGCCCGCCGGTACAGCCGGCAGCGGGCCCGGCGTGATCTAGTCCTGCCTTGGCCTCCGCCATGACCTTGTCCTTCAGGTGCGACGGCAGTGGCTCGTAGCGGAGGTATGACCTGGTGAACGAGCCCGTGCCCTGGGAGATCGACCGCAGGTCGATCGCGTACCTGATCAGCTCGAGCTCGGGTACTTCGGCCTTGACGAGCGTGCGGCCGCCTGGCACGGGCTCGGTGCCGAGCACCCGGCCGCGGCGTGAGGACATGTCCGACATCACGGCGCCGACGTAGTCGTCGCCGATCAGCACGGACACCTCGTCGACCGGCTCGAGCAGCTGCGGCTGCGCCTTGTCCGCGGCATCGCGCAGCGCTGCACGGCCCGCCTTCTGGAACGCCATGTCCGACGAGTCGACCGAGTGCGCCTTGCCGTCGTAGAGCGTGACCTTGATGTCGACCATCGGGTAGCCGGCGATCACGCCCTGCTCCATCTGCGCCCTCACGCCCTTCTCCACGGAAGGGATGAACTGCCGCGGCACGACACCGCCGACGATCTTGTCGACGAACTCGAGCCCGCTGCCTGATGGCAGCGGCTCGAGCTCGATGTGGCAGATCGCGTACTCGCCGTGGCCGCCGGACTGCTTGACGTTCCTGCCCAGGCCACTGGCCTTGCCCGGCGACGGTCTCCCGCAGCGGCACCCTGAGCCCCACCGTCTCGACGGCCACGCCATACCGGCTGGACAGCCGGTCGAGCAGCAGATCGGTGTGCGCCTCGCCCATGCACCAGAGCACGAGCTGGTGGGTCTCCGGGTTGTTCTCCAGCCGCAGCGTCGAGTCCTCGGCGACGAGCCTGGACAGCGCCTGGGACATCTTGTCCTCATCCGCCTTGGACTTGGCGGTGATGGCGATCGGCAGCAGCGGCTCGGCCATCTGCCACGATTCCATCAGCAGCGGCTTGTCCTTGTCCGACAGGGTGTCGCCGGTCTCGGCGCTGGTCAGCTTCGCAACCGCGCAGATGTCGCCAGCGACGCAGGAGGAGATGGTCCGCTGATGCTTTCCGAGCGGCGACGTCAGCGCGCCGATCCTCTCGTCCTCGTCGTGGTCGGCGTGCCCGCTGGCGGCACGGCCGTGGCCGGACACGTGCACGGTCGCGTCCGGGCGCAGCGTCCCTGAGAAGACGCGGACCAGGCTGATCCTGCCCACATATGGGTCTGAGGTGGTCTTGACCACCTCAGCGAGCAGCGGACCTGACGGATCCGAATTGATCCCGTTCACTGGCTTGCCGTCGATCGTGGTCACCGGTCGGCAGCGGGTGCTCCTGCGGCGACGGGAACGCCTGTGTCATCAGCTCGAGCAACTCGGCCAGGCCGATGCCCTGCTGCGCGGCCGCCGGAATCACGGGGTAGAAGCTGCCCCTCGCGACCGCCTTCTCCAGGTCCTCGATGAGGACCTTCTGATCGATCTGCTCGCCGGACAGGTACCTGTCCATCAGGCTCTCGTCTTCGCTCTCCTGGATGAGCGACTCGATCAGCGCGCCGCGATACTCCTCGAGCTGGCCGGCGTTCTCTGGATCGGGATCCCGCTCGGTCCGCTTGCCGCTCGTGTAGTCGTAGTAGCGCTCAGAGAGCAGTCCGATGAGCCCGTTGACGGTGCCCTGGCCGTCACCGACCGGCAGGTAGAGCGGCGCGACGGACTCGCCGAACGCACTCCGGCAGGCTTCCAGCGCCTCGTTGAAGTCGCCCCTGTGGTGGTCGAGCTTGGTGATGACGACGGCCCGCGGTGTGCCGGCGCTGGCGCACTCGTCCCACAGCATCGAGGTCAGGCCGTCGATGCCGTCGGCGGACGAGACCGCGAACAGCGCGGCGTCGGCGGCCCGCAAGCCAGCCCGCAGGTCACCGACGAAGTCGGCGTAACCGGGCGTGTCCAGGAGGTTGACCTTGACGTCATTGTGCATGAACGGCGCCAGCGTCAGGTTGACCGAGCGCCCCTGCCTGATCTCGACCTCGTCGAAGTCGCTGACCGTGCTGCCATCTTCGACGCGGCCAGCTCGCTGAATGGTGCCTGTCGCGGCGAGCAACGCCTCGACCAGCGTCGTCTTCCCTGCTCCTGAGTGGCCGACCAGCACAACGTTCCGCACGTTCTCGGGCTGGCCGGCCGCTGGTGCCCTGCCGGCGGCGCCCGATGTTGCCTTCTCCGCCATACCACCGCCTCCTGACGTTCATGTCTCTGCTGCTGCTGCCAGCCTTTACCCACCGCCCCGGCGACCACAAGCCCCGGGCAGCAATCGGATGACCCGGCCGTGGTCAATCCAGGACCTCGCGAACCTTCGGCGACACCTCCTGCCCGGCATGTGAAACGGATTGATCAGTCGCCAGTAAGATCAAACGGACATGCTGAAAGTGCTGCGACCCGGTCTTGCCCAGCTGCTGACGCCAGTAGGACGGGCCCTGGCGCGCACCCCGGTGACCCCGAACATGTTGACCGTCATCGGGACGGTCGGCATGACGGCAGGCGCGCTCAGCCTGTTCCCGACCGGCCACCTGTTCGCCGGCACGATGGTGTGCACCGGCTTCGTGGTCACCGACATGCTGGACGGCACGCTGGCGAGGATCCAGGGCAGCACGCGGCGTCTTCGGCGCCTTCCTGGACTCGACGCTCGACCGGGTCTCCGATTCCGCGGTGTTCGCGGGAATCACGATCTGGCTCGCGACCGGCGGCCACGACAAGCTGCTCGCGGCGGTGGCGCTGTTCTGCCTGGTCGCCGGCGGGCTAGTCTCGTACGCGAAGGCCCGAGCCGAAGGCGTCGGGCTGAGCTGCGACGTGGGAATCGCCGAGCGGACCGAGCGATTGCTGATCGGCCTGGTTGCTATCGGACTCGCCGGACTTGGCGTACCGTATGTCCTTTCTGTAGGACTCTGGATCCTCGCCGTGCTGAGCGCCTTCACCTTCGGTCAGCGGGTCTACGCGGTGCGCAAGGCGGCGGCATCGCGCCAGCGACGCGACGGGGGCTCCGGCAGCGCGGCGACGTAGCGGGCGATCGCGTCACGCGCCGCGATCACGCGGAGCGCGAGTCTCGGAGGTGCTGGGTGCCCGGTGAACAGGCCAGGCCGACCCTGAAGGCCCGGCTGGTCGGCGCCGCCTACGCGCTCGGCTGGTCCGCCGTGTGCCGGCTGCCAGAGTCGTGGGCGGCCGCTGCCTTCGGTTTCGTGGGCGACATCGCCTGGCGCAGGCAAGGGCCCGAGGATCAGGGTGCTCGAGGGAAACCTGCGGCGGGTGCTCGGCCCCGACGCGACCGGCCAGGAACTCAGGGATGCCTCGCGCGCCTCGATGCAGTCCTATGCCAGGTACTGGCTGGAGATCTTCAGGCTTCCCGTCATGACGACGCGAGCGGCTGGTCGAGGGAACGGTCGACATCGGTGAGGTCGGCACGCTGCTGTCGCACCTGGCTGTCGGGCCGCGGCGTCGTCGTCCCGCTGCCGCACATGGGCAACTGGGATCAGGCTGGCGCATGGATTATCGCCAAAGGGGCAGGGTCGTTCACCACCGTCATGGAGCACCTTGATCCCGAATCGGTGTACGAGCGATTCGTGGCATTCCGTGAGGCGATCGGAATGGAAGTGCTGCCGGCCACCGGGGGCCTGAGCCCGTTCGGCGTCCTGGCGCAGCGGCTGCGGGCGGGCAAGATGGTGGCCCTGCCGTGCGACAGGGACGTGACGGGCGGCGGAATTGAGGTCGACTTCTTCGGGGAGAAAGCACTAATGATGGGCGGGCCGGCCGCTCTGGCAGTGCAGACTGGTGCCGCGCTGATGCCCGCGACGCTGTGGTACGAGGGTGACCGCTGGGGCATCCACGTCCACGAGGAGATCCCGGTGCCAGAGGTCGGTGACCGGTGGCAGAAGGCCGCCGCGATGACCCAGGAGGTCGCGCGCGTCTTCGAGGACGGCATCAGGCAGCACCCGGCCGACTGGCACATGCTGCAGCGGGTCTTCGTCGCCGACCTCGATCCGCAGCGGCTCGCCGCTGCCCGGGCGAAGGTGGCGGCAAGGGAGCGGGCTGCCAGGAAGAACGGCGCGGGCGGGGCGTCGTGAGGATTGGCGTCGTCTGCCCTTACTCCTGGGACGTGCCCGGCGGTGTTCAGGAGCACATCAGGGACCTTGCCGAGGCCCTGATCGACCTCGGTCATACGGTGTCGGTGATCTCGCCGGCAGACGATGACGCGGCCCTGCCTCGTTACGTAGTGCCGGCCGGCCGGGCCGTCGCCGTTCCCTACAACGGCTCAGTCGCCAGGCTGTCATTCGGCCCGTTGTCGGCCAACCGGGTGCGCCGGTGGATCAAGGAAGGCAACTTCGACGTCCTGCACGTGCACGAGCCGGCCGCGCCGAGCCTGTCGCTGATCGCTTGCTGGGTCTTCGACGGGCCCATCGTGGCGACCATGCACGGCGCGAACGCCCGCTCCAGGGCCCTGCACGCCGCCGAGCCGATGCTGCGCTCGGCGCTGGAAAAGATAAGCGGCCGGATCGCTGTCTCCGAGGCGGCGCGGACCACCCTGGTCCATCACCTGGGCGGCGATGCCGTCCTGATCCCGAACGGCGTCACGATCTCCCGGTTCGAGAAGGCCGAGCCGTTGGCGGGCTGGCCGGGGGAGGGCGGTGCGATCGGGTTCCTTGGCCGGATGGACGAGCCGCGCAAGGGCCTGTCGCTGCTGCTGCAGGCGTTCGAGCTGATCGGGTCGGAGCGGCCAGGGCTGCGGCTGCTGATCGCAGGGCCCGGAGACACCGCTGAGGTCATGGCGAGGGTTCCCGAGCGGCAGAGGGACCGCGTCGTGCTGCTCGGCCAGGTCAGCGAGGCCGTGAAGGTGCAGGTGTATCACTCGGTCGACGTGTTCTGCGCTCCCAACACCGGCGGCGAGAGCTTCGGCATCGTGCTGGCCGAGGCGATGGCAGCCGGTGCGCCGATCGTCGCCAGCGACCTGGACGCGTTCCGGCGGGTGCTGCGCGGTGGCCGGGCCGGGGAACTGTTCGCCAACGGTGACCCGGCCGATCTCGCCGCTGCGATTGGCCGTCTGCTCGACAACCCGTCGCGGCGCGCGTCTCTGTCGGCCGCCGCCTCGGCCGCGGTGCGCGACTACGACTGGAGCAAGATCGCCAAGGATGTGGTCAAGGTGTACCAGGCCGTGCTGCCTGCCGGGTCGGCGGCTGCGAGCGCCTGATGAGCCCGCTGGTCAGCATCATCGTGATCGCCGTGCTGGCGATCAGCGGCGTCTACGTGTCGTGGCGGGCCGGGCGGCTTGACCGCCTGCACACCAGGGTCGAGACCGCGCGGGCCGCGCTCGACGCCGCCCTGGTCAGGCGGAGCTCGGTGACGCTGGAGATCGCGTCATCCGGGTTGCTTGACCCGGCCGCGAGCCTGCTGCTCGCCGACCTCGCGCACGACGCCCGCTCGGCCACGATCGGACGCGAGCTGGCTGAGAGCGATCTGACCAGGGCATTGCGGACCGTGTTCGGCGGGCCTGACGTCCGCGAATCCGTCGAACCGGACAGCGGCGGCGAGGAGCTGGTCGCCGAGCTCGAATCGACCTCGCAGCAGGTCTTCATCGCGCGGAAGTTCTACAACGACGCCGTGGCGGTGACGATCGCCGCGCGGCGCCGTCCGCTGGCCAGGACGCTGAGGCTGGCCGGCGGCGCTCCGATGCCCGAGTTCTTTGAGATTGACGACACCCTCGCCCCGCGCGGCATGGGCGAGCAGGGCACCGACATGCCTCATCTGGCGGGCTGAACGAGCGCAGGCAGATGCAGCCTGCCGCGGGGGCGGCTGGGCTCCCGGCTGCAGGCGGACACCGCCTACCATGGGGGTATCAAACGCTGATTCAACCGTAAGGAACTTCCGTGTCAGTCCCAGGCTCCACCGACAGTCCCGGCAGCAGGTCGGCGGCCACCGCGCCCGTCACCGGCACACAGCGGGTCAAGCGTGGCATGGCGGACATGCTCAAGGGCGGCGTGATCATGGACGTGGTCACTGCCGATCAAGCCAAGATCGCCGAAGACGCCGGCGCCGTGGCTGTCATGGCGCTCGAGCGCGTCCCGGCCGACATCAGGGTCCAGGGCGGCGTGGCGAGGATGAGCGACCCCGACATGATCGACGGGATCATCGCAGCGGTCTCCATCCCGGTCATGGCCAAGTGCCGGATCGGGCATTTCGTCGAAGCGCAGGTTCTGCAGGCGATCGGCGTGGACTACATCGACGAGTCGGAGGTGCTGACGCCGGCCGACGAGGCGCATCACGTTGACAAGTGGGCGTTCACCGTGCCGTTCGTGTGCGGCGCGACGAATCTCGGCGAGGCACTGCGAAGGATCGCCGAGGGCGCGGCAATGATCAGGTCCAAGGGGGAGGCGGGCACCGGCAACGTCGTCGAGGCGACCAGGCACATGCGCAGCATCCGGGCCGACGTCCGCAAGCTCGCCGGGCTGTCGCCGGAGGAGCTCTACACCGCGGCCAAGGAGCTGCAGGCGCCGTACGAGCTGGTCGCAGAGGTCGCCGCGGCCGGCAAGCTGCCGGTTGTGCTGTTCACAGCTGGCGGGCTGGCGACGCCCGCCGACGCGGCGATGATGATGCAGCTCGGCGCCGACGGCGTGTTCGTCGGCTCCGGCATCTTCAAGTCCGGCGATCCAGCGGCTCGGGCGGCGGCAATCGTCAAGGCCACGACCTTCCACGACGACCCCGACGTGATCGCGAAGGTGTCGCGCGGGCTGGGCGAGCCGATGGTCGGCCTCAACCTGGACACCCTGCCGCCCGAGCAGCGTTACGCGGGCCGCGGCTGGTAGCGGTCGGCGCTGTGTCGGCCAGGTCGGCCAGCACGGCGGCGACCACCTGCGCGGTGTCGGTCAGGTCTGCCAGCACGGCGCCAGCGCCTGCGGCCTCGCAGCTCAGCTCGCCGCGAACTGGCCGGTCGCAACGCCGACGGCGCGAGCTCCTGCGGCCAGGGCGGCCGCGACATCGAGCGGGAGTGTCACCGACCAGCACCGTCGCCTCGCCGCTGAAGTCGGCCTGGTAGGCCGCAGCGGCCCGATTTCTGGCCAGCGGCACCAGCTCGGCCCTGACCTCGTGCTCATTGCCGTACGCGCCGATCGCAAGGTCGAGATGCTCGGCGAGGCCGAGCGGCGCGAGCTTGGCCTCGGCGACCGGGCTGACGTTGCCGGTCAGCACCGACTGGACGACGCCGGGGACATCGGCCAGGGCGGCTAGCGCGGCCTGCGCGCCGGGCAGTGCCTTGCCGGACTCGGCCACCATGCCATGCGCGCCCCGTCCGAGCCGGGCCAGCGCACCCTCGAAGGCGGCGACCTGGCCACGCGGATCGGGCACCCCGGCCAAGCGCAACACGTCCAGCGCGATCGCCCGGTCTGTCCGGCCGGCCATGCTCGCGGCGGCCGCCGCTGCGGGTAGATCCCTGCCGAAAAGCTCGGCGAACGCAGCCTCATAGAGGCTCCTGCCTACGCCTGAGGCATTCACGAGCGTGAAATCGACATCCCAGAGCACCAGCAAGCGGACCGACCCGCCCGACGAAGCCGACAAGCCTGACACGTTTGGTTATGCCCCCTTGTGAGACTGCCGCTACCGGTCAGTACCGTATCGGGTCGATGGATGGCATCTGGCAGGGGCCAGTCAGCGGGACGGCCAGAACCCCTGCACCTGTTAACTAGATCACGCTCCGTAGCTGGAATCGTTGGGTAGCCGTGAGCGCTGTAACAGGTGTTCGCTTCGCGCACCCGCAACCGAGGCAAGCGAACCAGTCGGGCGCCTTCCCCCGCGCGCCCGGACCGAAGTTCCCCCCGTAGGTCGGGCGTCACCCCCGCGCCCGCGGCTGGCACCATTCCCCCGATGCTTGCTGGTGCCGGCCGCGGAACTTCGGTACGACCCGCGAGATAACCGGCCCTTCGCGACACTGCCCGGGGCTACACTCGCAAGGTGCCAGGCCGGATCCGCGACGAGGACATCGAGGCCGTCCGCTCCCGCTCGCCGATCGCCGAGGTCGTCGGGGAGTACCTGCAGCTGCGCAGCGCTGGCGGCGGCTCGCTCAAGGCGCTCTGCCCGTTCCACGAGGAAAAGACACCGTCGTTCAACGTCACGCCCGCCCGCGGGCTGTGGTACTGCTTCTCGTGCGCTGAGGGCGGCGACGTCATTGCCTTCGTGCGCAAGATCGACAGCCTGAGCTTCACCGAGGCCGTCGAGCGGCTGGCGTCCAGGGCCGGTATCGAATTGCGGTACGAGCAGGGGGGTCAGGTACCAGGCCAGGAGCAATCGCGACGCCGCAGGCTCATCGAGGCGCATAAGGCGGCTGCTGACTTCTATGTTCAACAATTCTCGACCGCTGGTGCCGCCACGGCCCGTGACTTCCTGACCTCCCGCGGCTTCGACCTGGCCCACGCTGAGCGATTCGGCATCGGCTATGCCCCAGATGACTGGGAGATGACCACCAGGCACCTGCGGGGCCTCGGGTTCACCGAGGAAGATCTGCTCACAGGGGGACTGGCCGGCCGGGGCCGGCACGGCCTGACGGACAAGTTCCGCGGCAGGCTGATCTGGCCGATCAGGGACCTATCCGGCGACGTGATCGCGTTCGGCGCTCGCAAGCTCGCAGCGGATGACAACGGACCGAAGTACCTGAACACGCCGGAGACACCGATCTTCAAGAAGAGCTCGGTGTTGTACGGGGCCGACCTGGCCAAACGCGACATCGCCCAGCGCAGGCAGGCCGTCATCGTCGAGGGCTACACCGACGTGATGGCCTGCCACCTGGCCGGGGTGACCACGGCCGTCGCCACCAGCGGAACCTCGTTCGGCGAGGGGCACATCGCGATCCTGCGGCGGCTGCTGATGGACGATAGCCAGCTCAGGGGCGAGGTGGTTTTCACCTTCGACGGGGACGCCGCGGGGCGGCGCGCCGCGCTGCGCGCGTTCGGGATGGAGGAGCGCTTCGTCACGCAGACCTTCGTCGCCGTGCAATCCGATGGGCTTGACCCCTGTGACCTGCGGCTCAAGGAAGGCGATGCGGCGGTCAGGGACCTGGTGGCCAACAGGTTGCCGCTGTATGAGTTCGCGGTCAGGGCCGCTCTCGGCGACTACGACCTGGAGTCGGCGGAGGGCAGGATCGGCGCGCTCGACGCGGCAGCGCGGATCGTCGCCAGGATCAAGGACCACGCCCTGCGGAAGGTCTACGCGGTCAAGGTAGACCGCTGGCTCGGGCTGATGGACGAAGAACTGGTTCTGAAGCGCATCGCCGAGCACATCGCGACGGGCCGCGGGCGCAAGCCCGGCGATAAGCGCGGCGTTCAGCCTGGTGCGAGAACGAGCTCAGACGCCGCCGATCAGGACGCGGGCGGGGCAGTCAGGGCAGCGCCCTACGACCCGCTCGATCCTGTGATCAATCTGGAAAGGCAGGCACTCAAGCTGGCCATCCAGCGGCCCGCGCTGCTGGGTCCTGCATTCGACGGTATGGGCGCCGAGGTGTTCACCGCGCCGGCGCATCGCGCGGTACGGGAACTGATCGCGGGCTGCGGCGGGGTCGCGACCGCGGGTCCTGTCCGGGAATGGATCGACCGGTTGCTGGCCGCCGCGCCGAACGACAACGCCCGGATGTTCCTGACGAGGCTCGCGGTGGAGTCCGTTGAGGCGCCGGGTGCCGACGCCGAGCCGGACGCCAGATTCGCCGACGACGTGCTTACCAAGATCGAGGAACTCGCCGTGTCCCGGCAGATCGTCGCGGTCAAGTCCCGGTTGCAGCGGATGAATCCGGTCACGGGCCAGACCGAGTACAACAGAATGTTCGGCGATCTCGTGGCTCTCGAGCAGCGCCGCAAGCTGCTGCTCGAGCGAGCCGGCGGTGCGTGAAGGGCATAGTTTCTACCCGTATCTGTCAATCGGCCAAACTTGCCCTCAGGTGACAATTTTCGAACCACCCGACACAGCGTTACTGACGCACACTGTTGTCCATGACTCCTGTGCTCACAGTGTCCGCTGACCAGGTCACAGAGCTAGTCTCGCGAGCGCGGGAGGACGGGACCGTCGCCCTGGCTGATCTCAACGCGGCGTTCGACCGCTGCGAGCTGATGCCTGAGGTCATCGACAACGTGATGCGGATGCTCGCCGAGGACGGCGTAGAGATCATCGACGGCGGCGCTGATGAGGCCGACGAGCCCAGGCGGGGCGAGGAGGCCGACCGGGTCCGCCGGTCAGGAACCTCGGATCTGGTCAGGATCTACCTGCGCGAAATCGGCAAGGTACCGCTGCTGACGGCCCACGACGAGGTTGAGCTGGCCAAGGCCATAGAAGCCGGCCTGTTCGCCAGGGAGATGCTGCAGGGTGCCTGCAAGGTGGTCGGCGCAGGGCCCAGTGGCGCCGAGCTCATCATGATCGTCGACCAGGGCGACCGGGCCAGGCAGCGGCTGATCGAGGCGAACCTGCGGCTCGTGGTCTCGATCGCCAAACGGTACATCGGCCGCGGCATGGTCTTCCTGGACCTGATTCAGGAGGGCAACCTCGGTTTGATCAGGGCGGTCGAGAAGTTCGACTACACGAAGGGCTACAAGTTCTCTACGTACGCGACCTGGTGGATCAGGCAGGCCATCACCAGGGCGATCGCCGACCAGGCACGCACGATCAGAATCCCCGTGCATATGGTCGAGACCATCAACAAGATGGCCAGGATCCAGCGGCAGCTACACCAGGACCTCGGCCGCGAGCCGACGCCCGCTGAGGTGGCGGAGGAGATGGGGATTCCCGTCGACCGGGTCGCCGAGATCCAGCGGATCGCCCAGGAACCGGTGTCGCTCCAGGCGCCGATCGGCGAGGAAGACTCCGACCTCGGCGACTTCATCGAGGACGCCGACGCCGTCGTGCCCATGGAGGCCGCGGCGTTCATGATGCTGCAAGACCAGCTTGAGCAGGTGCTGGACACCCTGTCGCCGCGCGAGCAGCGCATTATCCAGCTGCGGTTCGGCCTCATCGACGGCCACCCGCGGACGTTGGAAGAGGTAGGCAGGGACTTCGGGGTGACGAGGGAGCGGATCAGGCAGATCGAGTCCAAGACCCTGGTGAAGCTCCGGCATCCCGGCCGCGCCCAGATGCTCCGTGAGTACCTGGCCTGAGGGTTGACTGGCTGCGCCTCGGCCGGCCCGTCGGCGCGCCGAGGCGAGCTTCAGGCCACTACTGAATCAGTCTGGCGTGGCTGAAGCCGCCGTCAATTGGAACGAAAGGGCGGCTGTCATCACTGCCCGTCGTTCGCGGCGTCGCCCCGTTGCCGGAGACCGTCGATAGTGATGTGGTCGACCTGCGCTTGGCGGTGCCGGTCCGCCTGGAAGACGAGGACCGCTTGGTCACCTTGGAGGCGCTCTTGCGGACGCCGGTCGTCGCCTTGCTTCTCGCCGACTTTGCAGTCGCAGTCGCCTGGGCCTGCAGGGCCCCTGCCGTCTGCTGCATGGCCGGGCTCTCGGCGGCCTTCCTGGCGAGCTGCTTCAACTGCTCGTATCGCTCGCGCCCTGCCTGGGCGCCGAGCACGTAGCCGACGGCGAGTCCGCCGACGAAGCTGATTCGGTAAAAACGCATCTGGCCTCTCCCCGCGGTCGGCCGCGTCCGGCAGGCCCCCTTGAGCCCGCGCGCACTACGCGCACCTGACAGCATTTGTCATGCCCGATGCGGCGATTGTTATGCGCGGGCGATCACCAGCGCCCGCCGTCAGGCACCCGCATCAGCGCAGGTGCGCTACCCTTGTGCCCGCGGCGCAAAACCGCCCGGAGCGGCCGCTCCGGGCAGCGATCGCCGTCCGATCCCGCGTAGCTCAATCGGCAGAGCGTCCGGCTGTTAACCGGCAGGTTATAGGTTCGAGTCCTATCGCGGGAGCCAGAGTCTTTGCAGGTCAGGCCTGGTGTCACCAAGGGCCCGTGAGGGTAGCCCCACACGAGGGATCAGCACGCGCGCGACGGGATGGACTCACCATGACCAGTTCCCCCGCGGACCTGATGCGCCGCAACCTTCTCGAGGTCTTCAACGAACCTGACCCAGTCCGTCGGGCCGCTGTCATCGCCGTGACCTATACCGAAGATGTGGTGTGGCACGAGCCCGACCGGATCAATCGCGGGCGTAAGGAACTCGAACGCCGCGCCGAAGATTTGCGTGCCGAAAACTCGGATTGGGTCTACCGACCTGCCGGCCCCGCGTCGGAGCTCGACGACATCGGCCACCTCGGCTTTCAGTACGGGCCCGCCGACCAGCCGGCGGTAGCCGGCATGGACATTGCTCGCACCAAAGATGGCGTCATCATCGAGCTGTACACAATCGTCACCGAGATCCACCAGCCGTCCTAGCCTGATGCCCAGGTGGCCAGGGGCGGGTTCTGACTGCTGCCAAGCTCGACGCAGTCGGCGGCACGGTTAGACCGGGGTGGTTAAGCGTACGGCGGACGAACCCGCGGTGACGTTCGCTCCTCCAGCTGATCCAGGGCAGGTCAGCCATGCGATGACGGTGCGCGTCGCCGACTGTCGGGCTGCCTACGAGGAACTGCTGGCGCGCGGCGCCGCTTTCCTCACCCCGCCCCACGACTGGGGCGGTGAGATCCGGTGCTTCCTGCGTGATCCTGACGGTCACCTGGTCGAGATCAGCCAGGCCGTTCCATAATTTCGCACTGGCCGATCAGCGGCACAGCGCACCCGTGTATCGCGGAGCGCACGCGTGCATGAATGGCCCTCCCATTGCGGATCGTGGCGATGGCCGGACCATTCATATACGGGAGACCACGAGTTCCCTTCACGTCAACCGGAACCGCTAGCCGCGCGTCGGTAGGACAGGCAGCCAGCGCGGCTTGGCTGATCGCACGGGAGCGGGGTTGCGCGATGGCGAAGAGATTGCTGCGGCGCGGGCTGGTCGGCGGATGTGTAGTTGCGACGGTATCGGCGCTGGCTGGGCTGACTCCGGCCATCGGCGCGGTGACGCCAGCGGACTGGCCGGCATTCATGGCTGGCCCGTCACACACGTCGGACAACAAGGCACAGACAACGATCACCCCGGCAAACGTTGGTGCGCTGGCGATGAAATGGCACTTCGTTGGCGACCAGCCGACCGAGAAGGGTCAGCCCAAACCTGCCTATAACGCCAGCCCGACAGTCGCGGACGGCGCGGTCTTCATCGGGTCACGCACCGGCTGGTTCTACAAGCTCGACGAGCATACGGGCAAGGTGCTGGCGAAGACGTTCCTCGGCTTTCAGCCGCACCTGACGTGCACGGTCGGCGGGCTCATCTCCACCGCGACCGTCGCTAAGGATCCCGCTGACGGCCAGGACACGGTTTACGTGGGAGGGCCCGATGGTTACCTGTACGCGCTGCGGGTCACCAACCTGTCGACCAAGTGGCGGTCGGTGATTGCCATTCCGTCGAAGACGGTCAGCGATTACTTCCAGTGGTCATCACCGACGCTCTTCGGCGGCAAGATCTACATCGGCGTCTCCTCGCATTGTGACAATCCGTTGATCCGAGGCGAAGTGGTCGGCTACACGCAGGCGACGGGGAAGGTGTTCGCGCGGTATTTCGACGTGCCAGCGGGGGTCGTGGGCGGGTCGGTCTGGTCCAGCGTGGCGGCCGGCACCCGGTATGTCTTTGCCACCACCGGCAACGGGACGGACGGCGCGACGAAGCTCTACGACACCGTCTCGATCGTCGAGCTGCGGGCCGGCAATCTGGCCCGGGTCGCCACGTTCCAGCCACCGCCGTCGCAGCGGTCGTTCGACGTCGACTTCGGGGCTTCGCCGACGCGATTCGGATCGCTTGTCGGCGCGTGCAACAAAAACGGCATCTTTTACGCGCTGCACGTGCCGAGCATGAAGCTCGCCTGGGAGCGACGCGTGGCGGCCAGCCCGGGCAACACGGGCAGGGCAACCTGCATTGCAGCCTCCGCTTACGACGGCTCGTCCCTGTACGTCGGGGCCACCGCGACCTCTATCGGCGGACAGAACTTCGCGGGATCGATCAGACGGCTCGATCCTGGGACTGGCAAAGTGCTGTGGGCGACCGGGCTGCCGAACGGTGTCCTCGGCGCGCCGACCTTGGACGGCGCAGGCGTGCTAGCGGTCGGCACTTACGGGTCCACCACGACGCCGAACGCCGTCTACCTGCTCAATGCGAAGACCGGCCAGATCCTGCGGACGCTGATCAGCGGCAGCAACGACTTCGCCCAGAGCGTTTTCGCGGACGGCTGGCTATTCACCGCGAACGGGAACGGCGTCTACGCCTGGGGTTCCTAGCGAGCTAGGTCGCAGCTGCCGACGGGATGAGCAGTGTCCGCAAGGCCCGGCCGGCCTCCAAGTCGTCGAGTGCGGTTGCCGCGGATTCGAGCGGCAGCCGCGCCGAGATCAGCTCGTTGAGCATCAGGTCGCCGTCCATGAACCGGTCGACCAGCGCGGGTATGTCGGCGGCCGGGCGCACGCTGCCGTAGTTCGAGCCGAGTATTCGCTGGTCGGCCTCGGCGAGCGCGAGCGGCTCGAAAGAGACCGTCGCGCCGCCCGGCGGGAGGCCGACGAGCACGGCCGCGCCGCCCAGACCCAGCATCGCGATGGCCTGGCTGGTAGTGCTGGTCAGGCCGATCGCGTCAAAGGCATAGTCGACGCCATCGGGCGCTAGCTCGCGCACCGCGATGACAGGATCCGCCGAGCCGGCGTCGACGCGGTCAGTTGCCCCGAGCCGCCTGGCGAGCGCGGTCTTCTCCTGACGCAGATCAATGGCAATGATCCGGCCCGCCCGCGCAAGGCGCGCGCCCTGCACCACGGACAAGCCCACGCCTCCGCAGCCGATCACGGCGACGATCGCGCCGGGCTCGACTGCCGCGGTGTTCAGTACCGCTCCAACCCCGGTCGCGACCGCGCAGCCAACCAGGGCCACCACGTCGAGCGGGGCGTCGTCGCGGACCCGGATCGCGCCGGAAGCGGGCACGACGGCGCGTTCGGCGAAAGAGGAGACGCCGAGATAGTGCGCGATCCGCTGGCCGTCGAGGGAAAGCCGCGAAGTCCCGTCCATCAGCACTCCGCCGGGCCCCACGACCGTGGCAGCGACCTTGCATCGCGCCGGATGGCCAGCCAGGCAGTAGCGACATTGTCCGCAGGGCGCGATCCAGGACAGCACCACGTGGTCGCCTTCGGAGAGCGCGCGAACACCCGGCCCGACCTCGGTAATCACCCCGGCGCCTTCGTGCCCCATCACCAAGGGAGCGGGCACGGCCCAGTCGCCGCGCCTGACATGCAGATCGCTGTGACAGACTCCAGCCGCCGCGATCGCCACCGTGACCTCGCCTGGTCCCGGCCGATCGAGATCGACCTCGCGAACGCGCACCGGCTCGCGGGGATTGGTGAACACAACCGCACGCACCGGGGCTCCTTCGCTCGCGTTTGCCCGCAGCCTGGCAGATTCGGAGTATGGCAGCTATGGCCACAACACACACCGTTCAAGCTGGCGACATCAGGCTCGCCTATGCCGTCAGCGGCGAACCGGGTGCGCCGCCGATGGTGCTACTGCATGCGCTGGGGGAGCGAGGTGCCGACTGGGCTCCGGCGGCCGGCAGGTTCGCGGAGCGGTTCCGCGTCTTCGCATTCGACCTGAGGGGTCACGGCGACAGCGACTGGCCTGGGCAGTACTCGTTCCGGCTGATGTGCAAGGACGTCGCGGCGGCACTGGATAAGCTCGGGCTCGCCGGAGTCGCGCTGGTCGGGCACTCGATGGGCGGCGCCGTCGCGTTCCTGGTGGCGATGGATCGGCCTGACCTCGTCAGCCGCCTGATCGTCGAGGATGTGTCGCCGCCGTACGTCAGGCAACGTGCCATTCCCGACCGGCCAGACGGGCGGCTTGACTTCGACTGGCCAGTGGTCCCGGCTATCGTCGGGCAGGTCAACGCAGGCGACCAGGCCGCTTGGGACGCCCTGACCACGATCACGGCGCCCACGTTGCTGATCGCTGGCGGCCCGGCCAGCCACATCGATCAGGACAAACTCGCCGACGCGGCGGCCAGGATCCCGCGCTGCGACCTGGTGACCATTCCGGCCGGGCATCTTGTGCACGCGGCGCGGCCGACGCAGTTCGCCAGCGTCGTGCTTACCTGGCTGGACGGCTGACGGCAACCTCCGCGCCTGGCGACGGCTCGGGACGCGGCGGCCGGCGGAACTTGAGCCATCCGTAGAGCAGCACGATCGGGAGGAGCAGGCCGCCGATTCCGTAGGCGATGAATGCCGCCTCGGTGCTGATGTGACCGACCAGCCAGCCGAAGTTCTGGCCGAAGAAGCCGGTGACGAAGGTCAGCGGCAGGAACACGGTGGCCAGGATCGTGAGCTGCTCAATTGTCGCGTTCTGCTGAACGCCGACCTTGGCCTGCTCCGCCGAGATGACGGCCATGTTCGCCTCGAGAACGGCGCCGAGCAGGTCACGTTGCGCCGCCACCTCCTCATCAACCAGCAGGACGTGATCGCGGACGTCGCGCAGGTAGGGCTGCAGGTCCTCAGTCACTGTCCGCTCGATGGCCCCGACCACGCCGACCAGCGGGTGGACGGCCCGGAAGAAGTCAGTTGCCTCGCGGCGCAGCGAGTAGATCCGCTCCGTCGGGGCGATGCTGCCGGAGAAGACGGTCGCCTCGATTTGGTCGATGTCGTGCTCGAGCCCGGCGACCACGGGGGCGTACCCGTCCACGACCTGGTCGAGGATCGCCCATAGCGCCGAGGCCGTGCCCGCTGTCAGCAGTTCGGGCCGCTGCTCGAGCCGCTGCCTGGCCTCCCGCAACTCACTGGCGACGCCGTGCCGGACCGTGATCACGAAGGTCGGCGCGAGGAAGACGCTGATGAAGCCGAATTCCACCTCCTCCCTGGCGTCGTCGTAGCGGGCGGTCCGCAGGATCACCAGCCGCACATCTCCGCCGTAGAGCTCGACCTTCGGTCGCATGTGCTCGATCTGAGCGTCCTCCACGGCCAGCTCATGGAGGTTGAAGGCGGCGCGCACCTCGTCGAGTTCGTCGGGCTCCGGCTCGAACAGACCCAGCCAGACGAAGCCGCCCTGCTTGGTCCTGGCGGCTGCGTCCTCGAGTGAAACCGGGCCCTCTTCTTGTCTCCGGCCGTCCCGGTAATGAGCGCAGTCAATGATCACTGGAGACTCCTTGGTAGTCAAGATCCTTGCAGGTCAACGCTTTGCGAGGCACTCTGACCTGGAGCGATTCTGCTCATGGCCCACCTGTGGCCACGCGTGATCCCGTGCCGTGACGTGGATTGTGGATTCTGGCGAGACGCTGACGAGATTGGTGCTCGTCGCGTGAGGTACCTCACCGAGCTTCCGCGAAATACACCGCGTGGTCCCGTAGCTAACCCCTGCAAGTCCGCTCTCAGGAGCATGCCTAACACGAGTGACGACCGTGGATGGACGTGCTACGCCGTTGGAGGGCGGCTTTTCCATGGAAGCACTCCTAACGATGGCCGAGGCTGCACAGTGCCTCGGCGTCACCACACGCTACTTCAGCGAGAACTACCGGACCTGGGGCATCCCCGCGGTCAGGTACGGGCACCGCACGATCCGCTTCCGACCGGAAGACCTAGCCGAATTCGCGCGGAAGATGGCGCGTCGGTGAGCGGGGACAAGGACGTCGGAGGCGCCGAGCGCCCGGCCCGCAAGGCCGAGATCGCGGAGGTCATGAAGGCGCGCGGCTGGGAGCGCCCGCCAGCGCCGACTCGTAGCGAGAGTGCCATAAGCAAGCTAGCCAAGGACAAGGGTCTGCGGCTCTACAAGGGGAATGCGTTCGGCTGCGGCGCAGTGTCGAGTAGCCAGATCACCGGCCCGCCAATAGCAAAAATGGCGGTTAGGCCGAGCACGATCGATGCAGGGTGCTGAGCCATGTGGTGATCGTCGCAGCGTGGTGCCGTTTCGTCCATCGCGAGGCTCGTGCGGGCCGTAGAAAGGATCACTCAAATGCAGATGACCGACCTTGACCAGCGCGACGTGCGCCTTGCGCACAACGTTAGCCAGCTTGCCGGTTGGTACCGCCTCACCGGCGAAGAGCTTCGCGATTCCATCCTGACCGCTGCCCGCGTCGAGGCCGGTACCTGCGGCGGGGTTGACGAGGTGGCCGTTCTCCGCGCCGCCGTTAATCACCGGCTGGAATCCATGCCGCAGCTTTCAGAGGTGCTCGACCCACAGTGAGGCTTGGACCATGATCGAACAACTGAGGGCCGAACTTGCCTAACGACCGCCACACGGGCCGCACCGGCGCTAACCACGATCGCGGTCTGCCAGCACGACGTTCAGCATGCCCCACGGAGCACCGTCGATGTCATACTCGTGCTCGTAGATACGGGCATAGTCCTTCTCGCTCAAAGCGCTCGCCGGCAAGTCGGCCGACACCGTCGATCCGCTTTTAGCCGTGCGGCTTTCTTGACCTGATCGAGCGCTAATGGGCTAGCCGAGGCGGATTGCCGCGATCACCAGTATGGTGGCCACCGCTGCGCAATAGACAACGCTCACGATCGCGTCGCTACGCGTGACGCGCTTGCGGGGCTTGCCGATCATGCCCACGCGGGCTATCGCGGCGAACACGTTCAGGCCCGCCAGGGCGTACAGCGCGAAGCTCACAGCCTCTAGCGTACCGTCGCCTACCGGCGATTTCTTTTTAGTAATCGCCGCGTGACCGAGAGTGGCCGCGCTCACATTCTCTATAGACGTCCAAGTTAACGTCAAAGGATCAGATTTCAATGGGCTTTCTGTTCGATCAGTGCCCATGGGGTGTGCCCGCGTAGAACAGGATCGCGGAACCCGCGAAGGCGATGACGAGCATCAGCCAGAAATCGGACCGGCGCGGACATCCGGGCGAGCCTGACAGCAGCGGCTCCCCGGCTGCCTCCGGATCGGCCCTGAGCAGGTACAACCGGATCCTGTCCGACCGGTATCTGATCATCCCGCCCTGCGCCATCGCCGCCGTCGCCAGGCCGACCAGCCCCAGAAACGACCACCCCAGCAATGCCGCCGCCCACGGCACATGCCGCCATGCCGACAAGGCGAGACCCACCGGAATGAGCGGCACGAGCGACACCATGCCGAACCGCCACCACACGCGCACGGCAAAATCCTGCGCCCGCCACAGCCGCTCTGCCGATAGTGGCTCGCCCCTGGCAACCCGCGCGCACTCCCCAGGCAAGCCACCGAGCAAGGGCCGTAGCGAACCATGCCACCGCAGCCACACCCGGCCGAAACGGCTGGCCAGCCAGTAATCCACCATCAAGACCAGCGACTCCACTCAGTCCTGGCGATCACTGGGCTTAACGCCCGGTGACTCGGTCGACCCTTTCCCGGTATCGACGGTAGTCGAGGGGTTCTTCTTCGCCCGCCGCGTCCTGATGGGCCCGCGCGGCATTGTCGTTCCAAGCATGGAATAGGGTCGATCCGGGTCGCGAGCGGCTCAGGGTCACGCTAGCGGGTCTTCCTGGCCGGCCATCAGCTGTATGTAGAGCGTTGCGGCCAGCCACTGCTCGTATTCATCGAGTGTGCAGCCGCATGTCACGCGCCGAAGTAACGGGGGTTGGCGACGGCAAGCCTGGCGGCGACGCTGTCGGCGAGCTCGGCCTCGGGCGGTGGCCGGCCGAGCTCGAGCTCACGGGCGACGATGCCCAGCACGTTAGCTGCGACCCTCGCCTGAAATGCAACCTGCCCGCCGCTGACCGGCATGACCTCGTCGGTCAGGAAGGACCGCACGGCATCGAGCAGCTCGCTGGCGGTCGGCCGGCCGTGCGGCGCCGGTTCCGGGCTGGGGTCGCCACTGGGCTTTGGACGGCGGGCGGCAGCTCTGGCTGCGGCGTCGGGCGCGAGCAGCAGCAGCAGGTCCCATTCCTGTTCGCACACCCTGCGGCCGATGGCCGCGAGCTCGACCGAACGATGCGCGCCCGACAAATGGGCTTGCGCCTGGGTCATGCAGATCACGCCCCACCGGAGCGTGCCGAGAATCTCCCACCAGCGCAGCTCGTCCAGGCTGATGTCGGCACCGCCAGCGGTGCGGTAGGCAGCGAGCAGCTCCTCGCGAGTGCCCATTCCAGCGACCGGCGCCGCGGCTCCGAACCGCCAGGCTTTCACGCAGAGCCAGCCCAGGTCCTCGGCCGGGTTGCCGAGGTGGGTCAGCTCCCAGTCCAGCACGGCGCGCAAGCCCTCTGGGCCCACGACAACGTTGCCAAGCCGCAGGTCGCCGTGGAGCAGCACAGGGTCGCGGTGCGCGGGCCGCCAGGCCGCCAGCTTCTCGATGGCCAGGTCGAAGACCGGGCTGTGCTCGCCGAACTCCGCCAGGGTGGTCTGCAGCTCGCCAAGCGGATCGGGTGTAGGGAATCCGACGGGAAGCTCGATCGCGTGCAGGCGAGCGGC
The DNA here is from genome assembly GCA_963809195.1 of uncultured Actinomycetota bacterium. Classification (GTDB taxonomy): domain Bacteria; phylum Actinomycetota; class Actinomycetes; order Streptosporangiales; family Streptosporangiaceae; genus Chersky-822. The sequence goes on from CAWEIQ010000001.1 coordinate 1,186,804, forward strand.
AAACTCGCCAAGCTGACCGACAAGCGCGCCGCGCGCCCGACTGTACCGCTCGTCGCGCAGGATGCGGCGGGCGATCGTCTCGCCCGCCACGCGCCGCATCACCATCCCTGCGGCTCCAAGGCCCGGACCCCCGGACGTGAAAAGCAACTCGGGGACGGCCAGTCCCGCCGCTCCCGCGAGGCTCAGGGCACGTGCCTCCCTGTCGATCGCGTCCGGCTCGCTCGGCCTGCCTGGAGGGTCGCGCCGCAGCACCAATTCGGTCCGGGTGCCGTCTTGGCCGACCGCATCGAATGCCCAGATCTCGCGGGACGCGCCACCGGACATCCGCGTCAGTCCCTCGATCGTGGCCGGCCGCCCGACCCAGGGCCCGAGCGCGCGGGCCAGATCGGTCACCGGCACAGTGACGGCGGCCATTAGCGCTCGCTCACGCCCTCCGGGCTCTCCGTCACGCCCTCCGGGCTCTCTGTCACGCCCTCCGGGCTCTCTGTCACGCCCTCCGGGCTCTCTGTCACGCCCTCCGGGCTCTCCGTCACACCCTTCGGGGCGCGCTGGCGCATGTAGCCGAACATGTACCCGGCTACCCGCCGCATCTGGATTTCCTCGGCGCCCTCGGTGATCCGGTACCTGCGGTGGTGGCGATAGATGTGCTCGAAGGGTTTGTGCCGCGAGTAGCCGAGCCCGCCGTGCACCTGCATTGCCCGGTCCGCTGCTTCGCAGCACAGGCGGTTAGCCCAGTAGTTGCACATCGACACCTTGTCCGAGGCCGAGAACGGTCCGTTGGTGTCCATCAGCCATGCGGTCTTGTGGATGAGCGCACGCAGCATCTCGCACTGGGTCTGCAGCTCAACCAGCGGGAACTGGATCGCCTGATTGGCCGCGAGCGGCTTGCCAAAGGGCTTGCGTTCCCTGGCGTAGGCCACGGACTCGTTGATGCAGTACTGCGCCGCGCCGAGGCTTGATGCCGCTTGCCTGATCCGGTTCTCGTTGAAGAAATGCTGCACGACCTGCAGGCCGCGACCCTCGCCGCCGAAGATCGCGCTGTCGGGCACCCGGATGTCGCGGAACGTCACATGCGCATGGTCGGTCGGCATGTTGAACGTCCAGAGGTATTCCTGCACGGTGAACCCTGGCGAGCTGACCGGGGTGAGAAACGCGGTGATCCCGTCGGCGTCGCCTGCCTGGCCGCTCGTGCGCGCGAAGATGAGGTCCGCCGACGCCGCGTGCACGCCGGTATTCCACGTTTTCTCACCGTTGATCACCCATTCCCCACCCGCCTCCCCTGCTCCCTTCACCCTGACGGCGGTGGTTTCCATGAACGTGGCGTCTGAACCATGGGCGGGCTCAGTGATCCCGAACGCGAAACCACGGCGCCCTGCGGCCAGGTCCTCGACCCATTCGGCCCGCTGCTCCGGCGTCCCGTACCTGATCATGAGCAGCAGGCCGACGTTGTTGCCGACGATCGCGTGCTCGTTCTGCAGGTCGCAGTGCAGCCCGAGGCCCTTGCTCGCCAGGTGCTCGCGGATGATCGCCATGCCGAGATTGGTGCCGTCCTTGCCGCCGTACTCAGCGGGGAACGCGTAGCGGTAGTGCCCGGCCGCGTCGGCACGGCGTACAGCCTCGCGCAGCAGCGCTTCCCACTCGCTGCTCGGCAGGCCGCCGCGGTCCCAGTCGGTACGGGCATCCTCGCGCCGGTGATCAAAGAACCTGATGTTGTCGTCGGCCTGCTCAAGCGGCAGGATCTCGCGCTCGATGAAGGCGTCAAGCTCGGCGAGGTAGGCGGCGATGTCTGCCGGGATCTCGAAATCCATAGCGGCGTCAGGGAGCCGTACCTGGCAGTGGTTCCGGCCGGGATCGCCGGGGCTGTAGCTCCAGCCGCTCGCCCTCATTCATCGCCGCGATCACCGGAGACCGGGCGAGCCAGAATGCGCCCAGGAACGCGACGAGCAGCGCGAGGGCCTCAAGCGGGCCCGCCGCGCCGCCGGTCTGCAGGTCATCGCCGAACAGCCCGATGCCGATGCAGATGCTCGCGAGCGGGTCGATCAGCACGAGCGTGGACTGGGATGCGACGAGCGGGCCGGCGTGGATGGCGTTCTGGGTCAGGAACACGGCAAGGCCGCCGAAGACCGCAAGCGCGTATACCTGCCAGTGCTTGTAAAGCTGCGTCCAATCCGAGGACGCGAAGTCCGAGACGACCTTGGTGCAGGCGGCGGTGAAGGCGAAGCTCACCGAAGCCGCGGTGCCGAACATGGTCGCCCGCCACCAGCGCGGCCCGCGCGTGGCCAGAAAGACCGTGCCGACGATGATCCCGGAGCAGACTCCGCCGGCGACTGCCCACCGCCAGGTCGGCGGCAGCGTCATGCCGTACCTCGGCGCCGCGAAGTACAGGAAGAACGACAGCCCGGCGGTCACGGCTATCGCACCAATCCACTCGCGGCGCCCGATCCTGAACCGGAACCAGATCGCCAAAATGGCAATAAGGAACACCAACTCGGTCGTCAGGATCGGCTGGACCTCTGACAGCCGGCCGATGTGCAGGGCGACCGCCTGCAGCACGAACGAGACGATCATCAGGGCGAAGCCGAGCAGCCACACCCCCCGGCGCACCGCGTACTTGAGCAGGCTGAGCCTCAGCGCCGCATCCGCCGGAGCGTTCTGCACGCCGAGCCGTTGCAGAACACTGGTCAGCGCGTTGACCAGCGCGCAAGCCAGCGCCAGCACATAGACCATCGCGTTCGGCCTCCGTGAGCGACGCATCGGTTCCGATAGCACTGTAGTCCGAATAAGGATTCGAACAGGTGTCCGTAGCGATATGAGTCAAATATGCCTCAGGCCGACGTGCCAGGCCATCCCTCAACACGCACTGCGGAGCGAAGCTTCTTGAGACCACACGACCTGTAATACTCCCGCTATGAACCGATTGCGGGACAAGACAGCACTTGTGACCGGTGGCTCGCGCGGAATCGGCAGAGCGATCGTCGAGAGACTGGCCGCCGACGGCGCAGCCGTTGTGTTCAGCTATCTGACCAGCGCCGAGGCCGCTGCGGAGATCGTCGCCGGGATCGCTGTGGCGGGCGGCACGGCACGCGCGATCCAGGCTGACCTGGCCGATGCCGCAGCCGCCGTCCGGTTGTACCGAGAGGCCGAGGAACTGATCGGGCCGCTGGACATCCTGGTGAACAACGCCGGCGCCGTGGCAGGAGATCCGATCGCCGATACGAGCGACGAGGTCTTCGACGCGACGTTCGCCGTGAATCTGAGGAGCCCGTTCATATTGATCAGAGAGGCCGCGAAGCGATTGCGCGACGGCGGCCGGGTCATCAATATCTCCACGCTGAACACTGTGATGGTCGGTCCGCGAATGGCTCCCTACGCATCGAGCAAAGCGGCGCTGGAACTGCTCGGCCGCGTCGCCGCCTACGAGCTCGGCGAGCGCAGCATCACGGTTAACTCGGTCTTGCCGGGCGCTACCGACACCGAGCTCTTCCGCGACAACAATCCAGAAGAGAGCAGGAAGGCGCTGCTGTCGCTGACCGCGCTCGGCCGCATTGGCGAGCCAGCTGACATCGCCGATGTGGTCGCCTTCCTTGCCGGCAACGACGGGAGGTGGGTGACCGGCCAGAGCATCAGAGTCGCGGGCGGTCTGCTGGCCTGATCCAGTTCGCCGGCTGCCTTACTTATGTTGCCGCGGTGCCGGCCGCTAGGCAAGGCAGGTCAGCGGGGCACCGCCGTTGTAGGTCACCATGTCTGCAAGCGCTGCGAGGACGTCGACTGTGGTTCCCTGAGTAGCATCCGGTAGCTCGGCGTAGGCGCGGTGCAGGTTGCCGACGATCCTTTCTGCATCGGGCAACTCCGCGAACCGGCCGAGGCCGGTCTCCATGGCGGCCTGGAGCGGCGTCAGCCCGGCCTCCTGGCCCGCGATTGCCGTGTGCTGGATGAACCGCAGATAAGCAAGGGTCTGCTCGATCGGTTCTGTGCCGTCGAAGACCGGACCGTGACCCGGCACGATAGTCCGTGCTGACAGCGGCATGATCACGTGCTGGAGCACGTGTACTGCCCCGGCGACCGAGCCCATCAGCAGGAACGGCGTGCCCCCGTTGAAGATCAGGTCACCGCAGAACAGCACGGACCGGTCGGGAATCCAGACGACAGAGTCGTTGGTCGTGTGCGCGGCCACGCCGACGTGCCTGATCTCAGCGCGCAGGTCGCCAGCGTGGACGGCGATCTGGTCGGCGTAGGTGATGAAGGGCGGGTCTAGCGTGAGCTCGCCCCACTCAGGACCATCCCAGAACGGCAGGTCGCGGGGCGGGCCGAACGCGATGGCCTCGGTGCGCGCCTGTTCGTGAGCAATGATCGCGGCGCCTGGAAACAGGCAGTTCCCGAACGTGTGGTCGCCGTGGTGATGCGTGTTGATCACCGCTCGTACCGGAGCGGCGGTGACGGTGGCTATGGCGTCCAGGTAAGCCTGCGTGCGCCGCCTCGTGGCACAGGCGTCGATGCTGATCACGCCCTGCGGCCCGGTTAGGAATCCGGTGTTGTTGATCCACCAGGTTCCGTTCGGCTGGATGTAGGCGTACACGCCATCGGAGACCTCGACCGTCTCGGGGGGTCCGGGAGTCTCGATATCAATGCTCAGACTGCTCATGGAGGCAGCCTGCCAGAAGCCTCCTGGACAGTTGTGCCTTGACGGTCCATGTCGGCCGAGTGACGATGAATGGACCGTAAGGGAACTGGTTCCTGAATAGGAGCCGGCCAAGGAGGCCGCTGTGCAGCCGTCTGACGGGTTCATTTACAGACCCGCACCTTGCCCGGCAGTGAGCGCGTTCTGCCGCTTAGGCAACATTTCGCGATTGATTTCATCCAGCGGGGTAGCTCCGGACAACCCGACCGGGCCGAGCCGCGATCTAGCCGATCCGGCAGCCATTTCGAGCCTGAGTTCCGCCTTGGAGGGAAGATGAGGCCTGAGTCCGACCGTGTCAGGCAGCGAGTGGCGGTTCTCGTCGGCGCCGCCCTCGCCGCATCCGGGCTGGCGGCGTGCGGCACGACCAGCGGAGGTTCGGGCCCGATCACGCTGAACTACTACATCTATCCGGATACTTCAGGCGCGATCAACCAGGCCGTCGCCTCGTGCACGAAGCAGAGCCACGGCAAGTACACCATCTCCTACCAGCAGCTCCCGACCGCGGCGGACGGGCAGCGGCTCCAGCTCGTCAGGCGGCTGGCCGCGCACGACAACACGATCGACATCATGGGCCTGGATGTGACGTGGGAGGCCGAGTTCGCTCAGGCTGGCTGGCTCAGGCCGTGGACGGGCAGTAACAAGCAGCAGGCCGAGCACGACACGCTCAAGCCGATGCTGGAGACGGCGACGTGGAAGGGCAAGCTCTACGCGGTCCCTGACAACACCAACACACAGCTTCTGTGGTACCGCTCGGACCTTGTCAAGACACCGCCGAAGACTTGGACCGAGATGATCAACGACTCGGTCAAGCTGGCGAAAGAAGGCAAGCCGCACCTGATCGAGATCCAGGGCGCACAGTACGAGGGCGCCACGGTCTGGTTTAACACGATGCTGGCCAGCGCGGGTGGGAGCGTGCTGACCCCGGATGCGTCGCATGTGGCGCTGGGCAAGCCGGCCATCACCGCCCTCAAGATCATGAAGCGGCTGGCCACCTCCGTGGCGGCCGACCCCTCCCTGGACGTGCAGCAAGAGAACGACAACCGGCTGGCGATGGAGGCGGGGACCGCGGCCTTCCAGCTGAACTACCCGTTCGTCTATCCGTCGATGAAGGCCGACAACCCGAAGATGTTCAAGAACTTCAAGTGGGCGCCATACCCGGAGGTGATCCCCGGGCATCCGGCGCACGTCACAATCGGCGGCATCGACCTAGCCGTCAGCTCGTACTCCCGCTATCCCAAGCTCGCCTTCCAGGCGGCGCTATGCCTGCGGAACCGCGCCAACCAGCTCAAGGGCGCACTGGTCGGAGGCGTCCCGCCCACCATCATCAGCCTGTACAGCGATCCGAAGTTGTTCGGTGGCTACCCATTCCACGCCGACATCCTGAAGGAACTCGAGAACGCCAGCGTGCGGCCGAAGACGCCTGTCTATCAGGTCGTCTCCATCAATATCTCGCACCTGGTGTCACCGCCCGGCAGCATCAAGCCGCCAAGCACAGAGAAGCAGATGGTCAGTCAGATCAACAACGCCCTGCAATCGAAGGGGCTGATCCCATGACTGGCACTCGTGCCCGTGACCTGACAGGGAAAGGAAGGGGCCGATGAGCGTCCAGAGCCAGGCGGCCACGGTCGGGGCAGCCGAGCGGGCGCGGCCGGCCCGCAGAGGGCGGCTGTCGGAGGGAGCTCGGGCCGAGCGGAGGCTCGGCTGGCTGCTGTGCGCGCCCGCGGTAATCGTCATGGTCGCCGTCACGGCCTATCCGATCGCCTATGCTGTCTACCTCTCGCTAGAGCGCTACAACCTCGAGATTCCCAACGCGGTCAAGTTTGTCGGACTCAGCAACTACTGGGCTGTGCTCAGCTCGTGGTACTGGTGGCACGCGCTGATCGTGACCCTGATCATCACGGTCGTCTCAGTAGCCATCGAACTCGCGCTCGGCATGCTGCTCGCGCTGCTGATGCACCGGACGATCTTCGGCCGCAACACGGTCCGCACATCGGCGCTTATTCCTTATGGAATCGTGACGGTGGCAGCCGCATACAGTTGGTTCTTCGCCTGGACGCCGAGCACCGGCTACCTGTCGGCGCTCACCGGCAACAGCGCACCGCTAAGCCACACAGGCCAGGCGATCGCCGTGATCATCCTGGCTGAGGTGTGGAAGACCACGCCGTTCATGGCATTGCTGCTGCTGGCGGGGCTCTCCCTGGTGCCCGAGGACCTGCAGCGCGCAGCCAAAGTGGACGGCGCGACCGGGTGGCAGCGCTTCACGAGGATCACGCTGCCGCTCATGAAGCCGGCGATCCTGGTCGCGCTGCTGTTCAGGACCCTGGACGCGTTCCGGATCTTCGACAACATTTACATCCTCACCAAGGGCGGGAACAGTACAGGATCTGTCTCGATCCTCGGCTACGACAACCTGTTCGGCGCGCTGAACCTGGGCATCGGGTCGGCGATCTCGATCCTGATCTTCATCTGCGTGGCGATCATCGCCGTCCTGTTCATCAAGGGCTTTGGCACCGCCGCTCCCGGCACAGACACTGGAAGAAGGTGACTGGCTGATGGCTCGTCCGGATACCGGGAAGAAGGTCGGCTGGGGCGCGGCCAACGCTATCGCGGTCGCCCTCACGCTGATTCCCGTGCTGTGGATCGTCTCGCTGTCCTTCAAGACGCCGGCCGGGATTGTCGACGCGACCTTCTGGCCCAAGCAGTGGACGTGGTCAAATTACAGCGGCATCCTGCAGAGCTCGCAGTTCATCAGGCCGCTGCTCAACTCGATAGGGATCGGCCTGATCGCGACCGTCATCGCTGTGCTGCTCGCGTCGATGGCGGCCTACGCGGTCGCGAGGCTCGACTTTCCTGGCAAGCAGGTGCTGATCGGGATGGCACTGCTCATTGCCATGTTCCCGGCGATCTCGCTGGTCACGCCGATGTTCAACATCGAGCGGGCGCTCGGGCTGTTCGACACCTGGCCGGGACTGATCATCCCGTACGTCGCGTTCGGCCTGCCGCTTGGCATTTACATCCTGTCGGCCTTCTTCAGGGAGATCCCCTGGGAGCTTGAGAAGGCAGCCAAGATGGACGGCGCGACGCCGTTCCAGGCATTCACGAAGGTGATCGCGCCGCTCGCGGCGCCCGGCATGGTGACCACGGCCATCCTGGTGTTCCTGTTCTGCTGGAACGAGTTCCTCTTCGCGATCTCGTTCACCTCGACGATCAGCGCGCGCACGGCTCCGGCGGCGCTGGCGTTCTTCAGCGGCAGTTCGCAATTCACCTCGCCAACCGGGCCGATCTCCGCAGCCGCGGTCGTCATCACGATCCCGATCATCATTTTCGTTCTGTTCTTCCAGCGCAGGATCGTCGCTGGCCTGACTTCCGGCGCCGTCAAGGGCTAAGCAAGAGGAGAAACAGTGGCTGACATCGTTCTTGACCAGGTCACCAAGCGGTTCCCGGACGGCGCACTGGCCGTTGACAAGATCAGCCTGGAGATCGCCGACGGCGAGTTCGTGATCCTGGTAGGCCCATCCGGCTGCGGGAAGTCGACGACGCTGAACATGATCGCCGGCCTGGAGGACATCACCGAGGGTGAATTGCGCATCGGCGGCACGGTGGTGAACAACAAGGCCCCGAAGGACCGCGACATCGCGATGGTCTTCCAGAGTTACGCGCTCTACCCGCACATGACGGTCAGGGAGAACATGGGCTTCGCGCTGAAGCTCGCCAAGAACCCGCAGTCCGTCATCGACGAAAAGGTCAACGAGGCGGCCCGAATCCTCGACCTCACCCAGCACCTGGACCGCAAGCCCGCGAACTTGTCCGGTGGTCAGCGGCAACGGGTCGCGATGGGACGCGCGATCGTCCGCGATCCGTCGGCGTTCCTGATGGACGAGCCGTTGTCCAACCTCGACGCCAAGCTGCGTGTGCAGATGCGGACAGAGGTGTCGAGGATCCAGCGGCGGCTCGGCACCACGATGGTGTACGTGACACACGACCAGACCGAGGCGATGACACTGGGGGATCGTGTTGCCGTCATGCGCAATGGCCTGCTCCAGCAGGTCGGTTCGCCGCAGGAGCTTTACGAACGGCCGGACAACCTGTTCGTGGCGGGCTTCATCGGCTCGCCGGCGATGAACTTCATGCCGGCCACAGTCGACTCAGGAACGCTGCGGACGCCGCTGGGGGAGGTACCGCTGAGCGGCCGGCTGCGGCAGGCTCTTGAGCGCGCGAACGCGCCGCGGGAGCTGATCATCGGCATCAGGCCCGAGAACTTCGAGGACGCGGCGCTGGCGGGCGCCGACGCCAGGCAGAACGGCATCGGGTTCAGTGCGACCATCGACGTGCTGGAGTCGATGGGCTCTGACGTCTATGTCTACTTTACAAAGGACATCGAGCAAGGCGTGGACGCGGCCGAGCTTGCCGAGCTCGCCAGGGACTCAGGGCGAGCCGACACTGGCGGGAGTGGCGACACCGTGGTGGCCAGGATTGACGCGGCGACCAGGATCCGCGAGGGCGACGAAGCCGACCTTTGGGTCGACGTGCGCACGATGCACATCTTCGACCCTGCGACAGGTCGCAACATCGCGCTCGCATCCAGTGGCACATCGTGGGACGTGGCGCCGACCGCACGGGCCGACAGCGCGGGATAGCCAGCGTTCGGGCAGGCGAAGGGCTACCGGATCTCGCTGCGCAGACGCTCGATGATCTCGTCGTTCCATTGATGGGTGCGTATGAGCCGGTAGCGTTCCTTGGCCACGCGCAGGTAGGCCTCGGCCTCAGTTCTGCTGCCCACTAGGTCAGCCGCGTTGAGCATCCGGACTACCGGAAGGTACTCCTCTGACCACCAGCGCTTAGCGATCTGCTCACGATCGAAGAACTGGTGCTCGGCCTGCATGCAGCGGTATCCCCAGGCCTCAACACCCTCGCCGAGTTCCGCATAGCACCACGGGTCTGCGAAAACGATCTTGGCGTACGCCTGCTGCGGGAGAGGTACGCGCGACCTGAACAGCCGCTCGTAATCCTTCATCGGCAGGTCGCGTCTGCCGCGGATGCCGCTCGCCGGAATGGCTGTCAGCACCTGGGTCACATAGGCGTCGATCACCTTCTGGCCCGCCGCCATGGCGACCGAAACCCGGTGGTGGCCGTCCTTAACGAAATGCATCCCGTCGATCCGGTAGACGTCGATAGGCGGGATGGCCTCGCCACGGCGCTGCGCGAGTGCGAGCCGCTCCCATCTCTGTCTGACCCGGCCCGATGTAGGCCGGAAATTCCGGTCGAAGTCACGCCGTGAGTCGACGGTGCCGACTACGGTGTCGAGCTTGATCGTCTGCAGGCCGATCTCGCGCTCGCCACGCTGACCGAGCGCGCTGACCACATCGTCGAACGGCAATATGAGGTTGACGTCGTCAGGTTCCCTGCGCAGCCGGTACGCGAGCCTGGAAAGCACCTGGCGGCGTCTGACGCGGAGGAAGTCGTTCTCGACGTCAGCGCGCGGGAAGCCGGTGTCAGAGGGCATGCCGCGTTCTGCCCTGGTGCACGGCCAGGCCCTCCACCTCGTCAGAGAGAGCCAGCACCCTGACGGTCATCGCGACGGCAAGTCTCTGAGCCGGGCGGCCACTATGTCGACGCCGCGCTCTTTGAGCGCCGCCTCTGCGCGGTAGATGTCGGCCTGCCTGGCCAGGTCGTCGCCTGGCGGCGGGCTCACCTCGAACCGCTCGCAGGCAATGCGCAGCAAGTCCAGATACGCGCCGCGGACGGCCCGCAGGTGATGCAGCCTAGCCGTGCCCCGCGGCGTGTTCTCGGTCGTCTCGAGCTCCAGCTTGAGCCGCCTCAGTCTGGCCACCAGCCGCTCGAGCGGCTCTGGCGGCGGCGGCTGCCACCGGGATTCTGCCGCGCGGCGGTAGCCGCGGATCGCGAACAAGATCGCGTACCCGGTCATCGTCGGGAGCAACACCGCGAGTGCGAGCAAGCCGGGCCAGCCCATGACATCCATACTCGACTGGCCTGGCGTAGCCGTGCAAGCGCGCCGGTCGGCGGCTGCGATAGTAAATGGCAGGTTTCGGCACGCAATCGGGCGCATGAAGGAGCAACGCATGGATCGCCGGTGGTGGGAAGGCGCGACGCTGTATCAGCTATATGTCAGATCCTGGCGGGATTCCGATGGCGATGGCTACGGCGACCTGCGCGGCATCATCGGCAAGCTCGAGTACCTGGAATGGCTCGGCATAGACGGCATCTGGCTCTCGCCAACGATGCCGTCACCTGACAAGGACTGGGGTTATGACGTCAGCGACTACCTGAGCGTCCATCCAGACCTCGGCAGCCTCGATGATATGGACGCGCTGATCTCCGCGGCGGCCGAGCGCGGCATGAGGGTGCTGCTTGATCTTGTCCCCAATCACACGAGCACCGAGCACCCGTGGTTCATGGAGTCGGCCGCTAGCAGGCAGAACATCAAGCGGGAGTACTACGTGTGGGCCAACCCCGCGGCCGGCGGAGGCCCGCCGAATAACTGGGTTGATTTCACCGGCGCGCCTGCCTGGCAGTGGGATGCGGGTACCGGCCAGTATTACCTCCACAATTTCCTGGTAGAGCAGGCAGACCTGAACTGGTGGAACCCTGCGGTGCACGAAGAATTCGGCCGGATCCTGCGGTTCTGGTTCGACCGCGGCATCGCGGGATTCCGGATCGATGTCGCGCACGGCCTCTACAAGGACGCCATGCTGCGCGACAACCCTCCGGCGGACGGCGACGGGCCGCTGGCGGGGCGGTTCGGATTGCAAGCTGTGTACAACGAGAACCGGCCAGAGGTACACGGCCTGTACAGGCACTGGCGAGGGGTCGCAGACAGCTACGATCCGCCGCGCCTGCTTCTCGGCGAGACCTGGGTCGGAGACGTCGCCCAGCTCGCTTCGTTCTACGGCCATGACGACGAGCTCCAGCTGGCATTCAACTTCCCGCTCGTCTTCGCCAAGTTCGGTGCGGACGATCTCGCCGCGGTCGTCGGCCGCACGCTGGACGCGCTGCCGGCCGGCGGCTGCCCGGTCTGGACGGCGTCCAATCACGACGTCGACCGCTTTCCCAGCCGCTGGTGCGGCGGCGATGGGGCAAAGATCAGGCTCGCGCTTCTCGTGATTGCGACGCTGCCGGGAACGCTGGTCCTGTATTACGGCGATGAGATCGGCATGACCGATGTCATGGTGCCACCCGAGCTGAGCAGGGACACGCTCGGCGGCACCAGCGCCCGCCCGAGCCGCGACCGGGCACGAACGCCCATGCCGTGGGATGGCACCCCGACGGCGGGCTTCACTTCGCCCGGTGTTGTCAGCTGGCTTCCGGTCGGCGACCCGGCCGGGTGCAATGTCGCGGCCCAGCGGGCCGACCCGTCATCCGTGCTCACCTTCTGCCGCGAACTCCTCGCGTTGAGGCGTGAGCGGACCGGCCGCGCCAGCATGGACTACGCGCGGCTCGCGGGCCCGGCCGGAGTCTGGCGGTATGTGGCCGGGGAGCTTGAGGTATCCGCCAACTTCACGGGCCAGCCGGCCACGCTGCCCGAGCCGCCCGGGCAGGTGCTGCTATCGACCGCAGAGGGCCGCAAGGCCGATCCTGCCGTTCTTGCGCCCTGGGAGGGCGTCATATCCGTCCGAGCCCGATGAGCGCACCGAAGCCATAGTCATGCTCGTCGTCGGTTCAATCGGCGGATGCCGAGCTGCCGAATGTCGGAAAACGAATGGCCGCAACGTCTCGTCGATGTCCTGCCGGCAGGAGCCGATGACCGGTCGCGGCGACGGACCGGGTGCTGGGTGCCGTCGGCGCACCTGGCAGACTGACGGCGGACCGGCGAGCGCGGTCGATTGCCTCGGCAGCTAAGCGGGCGTGCGAACCAGTTGTGCCCTGATCAGTGATGCGGATGTATCAAATCGAAGACGGCAAATGCGATTACGAAGGCGAGAATTAGGGCGACGATGCCATTATGGTGTCGTGTCTTGCGGTAGCCAGGGAGCTTCTTCTTGGTGGATTTGACGTCGCCATGAGCGGCAACGGAACGGTTCGCGAACCAGCCAAGCGTGCAGCCGGCCACAAGGAATATGAACACCAGTACATAGGAGGCCGAACTCATCGTATTGCCTCTCTCGCGCGATATCAGGCTCATGCCGGTACCTGGGCTGACTGAACGCACCCGCCCACCAGGCTCTCTGCCGGTCAGCAGAATAACCTGAATACTGGTAATGACCCGATCATCGCGAAGCAATATTTCCCGCTTTAAATTGTGGCAAGAAGGAGAAGCGTCGCATGAACGAAGCACTTACCGCCGAGACGGTCATGATGAAGGGCCACGAGGACGCCGAGATCGAGGCCTACCTGGCACAACCTGACGCCGTAGAATCGTTCGGCGGTGTCGTGGTGATTCATCACCTTCCCGGATATGACTCGTCGACGAAGGAGATCGCGAGGCGATTCGCGGCGCATGGCTATGCGGCGTTGATGCCGAATCTCTATTACCACGACTCACCAGGAGTCAGCCCCGACGATGCTGCTGCAGCGGCGCGTGCCAAGGGCGGTGTGCCTGACGAGCAGGTAGTCGGCGATGTCGCTGGCGCGGCGGAGTACCTGCGTGGCCTGCCCGGGTGCAACGGCAAGATCGGCGTGATTGGTTACTGCTCCGGCGGGCGCCAGTCTTTCCTCGCTGCGTGCAGCCTGGAGTTCGACGCCGCAGTGGACTGCTACGGCGGTGCGGTCGTCCATGTCCCTGAGGGTGCCCCGGCCAGCATGAAGCCGCTGATCGGCATGTCTGAGAGCTTGTCCTGCCCGCTGCTCGGCTTGTTCGGCGCCGACGACCAGTTCCCGACGCCCGCGGAGACGGCCGAGCTTTCCAGGACACTAGACAGCTTCAACAAGCCGCACGAGTTCCACACCTTCAACGGCGCAGGGCACGCGTTCTTCTCCGTCGACCGCGGCTCTTACCGCGTAGAGGCGGCCGTCGAAGGCTGGGACAAGATCTGGGCGTTCTTCGGCGAGCACCTGACGGGGATGGCGTAGTCATGTGCACCTACTCCACCGAGCACGTGCCGGCCACTGGGAGCGGAAAGGGCGCGAACGGCTGGTTCAGGCTCAGCGAGGTCAGCGTTTACTTCGATCATCCGGCGCACGCACTGGCCGATCACACTCTGAACCTGGACTTCATTAATCCTGCCCAAGGCCCAACGGCGAGGGTCGCCGTGGAGCTGACCGCGCAGACCGCCCGTGAGCTGGCAAGGGCGATCGAGTCAGCCCTGGCCACAGCGCCGCCGGGGCTTGCCTGACGCTACGGCGTGAAAGCAGCCTGGCCCGGCTAGGCCGACCCCGCGCGATCTGCACGCGGGTCGGCCTGGCCGCGGGCCTGCACGGAAGATGACGCGCGTGTTCCTTGTGACATCTGCGCGTGCGGGCCGTTAAGAAATGTCGGTACTAAATGCCAGAATCGAGACTATGAAGTTCACCGTGGCGCGGGACGCCCTGGGCGAGGCGGTGGCGTTTATCTCACGTGCCCTGCCCTCCCGGCCTGTCGTGCCCGTGCTGTCAGGCATGCTGATCGAAGCCGGCGCCGGCGGGCTGACATTGTCCTGTTTCGACTACGAGGTGTCGGCGCGCGTTCGGGTGGCCGCCGAAGTGAGCGAGACAGGATCCGCGCTCGTTCCCGGGCGGCTACTTGCCGAGATCACCAGGAGCCTGCCGGACCGGCCCGCGGAATTCGCGGCCGATGGCGACATGGTGAGCCTGCGTTGCGGCCAGGCCGAGTTCGGCCTGGTATGCCTGCCGATGCAGGAATATCCGGCGTTGCCGGATTCGCCCGCACCGGTAGGCGTGGTGGGTGCGGGGGTGCTCGCGGCTGCTGTCGGGCAGGTCGCCGCCTCGGCCAGCCGCGACGACACGCTGCCGATGCTCACGGCGATATGCCTGGACATCACGGGAGACGTGCTGACACTTGCGGCTACGGACAGGTACCGGCTTGCTGCACGCGAAGTTGCCTTCACCCCAGCCGAGCCGCACATCAAGGCGCTCGCGCTGGTGCCCGCGAGAATCATGGTCGAAGTAGCGCGCACGTTCCCTCAGGCTGTGCCGGTGACGGTCGCGTTCGAGTGCGATCAGGACGCAAGCGGTGCGAAGAGCGCAACTAATTCAACGCGCTCCAGCCGTGCAGATGGCCAGGATGACCGGACGCGCCCTGCCGAAGGCCTGATCAGTTTCGAGTCGGGAGACCGGCGGCTCACCGCGCGTCTGATCGGGGGCGAGTTCATCAGGTACCGGAGCAGGTTCGGCAGCGACTTCGCCTGCCGCGCCGAGCTGCTTGCGGCGCCGGTGATCGAGGCGGTACGCCGGGCCGCTCTGGTGGCCGAGCGGGCGGGGCCGGTGCGGCTGTCGTTCCGCGAGGATCATGTCGTGATCGAGGCGCACGCCGAGGGCAGGGCCAGGGCGGCCGAGTCGGTTGCTGCGGAGTTCTCTGGTGACGAGCCGGTGATCTCGTTCAACCCGGTCTATCTGCTTGATGGCTTGACCGCCGCGGCGTCAGGGACGGCCGCGCCCAGTGATCCGGGACGGGCCAGTGATCCTGGACGGGCCAGTGATCCGGTGCAGGGCGGCGCGGACGGGGCGGGCACTGCCGGATCGGGCCGGATCAGGCTGGCGTTCAACACCCCAGCGAAACCCGCGCTGATCACATGGACATCAGACGAGGAGCGCGACGGCGTGCCGGCCTTCAGGTACTTGCTCGTGCCGTTGCGGGTGCCCGAGCGTAGCTGACGAACCGCGGGCTCGGTGGGTGGCAGCGCCGGGTCAGAACGGCTTGCGTCGCATCGAGCGGGGCAGCCAGCGCCGGAAGCGGCGGAGCAGGCCGCGCCGTCCGAACAGCAACGCCATCAGGACGAACAGCAAGGACCTGGAGATCATTGTGCCGATGAACGCCACCGGCAAGATGAACGCGATCAGGATGAGCGCGAGGATGACCACCACGAAACTAAACAACCCGGCAAAGGCCGCAAAGCCCGACCGCCTGCGGGGTCCGCTAGCTGAACGCCAGTTGCGGGAACCTGCGCCTGCGCTGCCGCCTGCTCCGGTCGGCGGCCAGGCGAGCGGAGCCGTGGCCAAAGGGAGGTCGCAGGTGATCGCGGCCAGGTCGTGGTCCGTCTTGGCTGCGAAGACGAGCTCCACCCGTTGCTGGAACTCGTCCATGGTCAGCCGCCCCTGAGCGAAGTGCTCGCGGAGCGCCGCGGCCGCCGCCTCGCGGTCGGCATCACCGATTCGAAGGCCCGACGTAGTCGCCATCTGTTCCTCCGCTGGTCTGCCGCGCTCGTCACTCAACCCTAAGACGATATATCTCATCTCCCGTAACGGCAACGACGATCGCCGGCGCAACCCGGGTCGAGCTGGCCTGGCAGCGCTCAGGCGAACGCGTCAGTCCAGGTGGATGTCGTCGCAGGCCTCACTGCCGCCGGAGCCAGCAGCGATGATGGCCGCGCTGATCTCATGGAGATGATCGACTTGCTCGGGCGTCAGCACGTCGATCAGCGACCGGCGCACCTGCTCGACGTGGCCGGGGGCTGCCGCCGCGAGGGCGGCGAATCCCTCATCGGTCAGCTCCGCGATCTGACCGCGGCGGTCGGTCGGGCAGTCACGGCGCTGAACCCAGCCGCGCTCCTCGAGCCTGGTCACCGCGTGCGAGAGCCTGCTCTTGCTATACGTCGATGCCCTGGCCAGCTGAGTCATCCTGAGCGCTCGGCCAGGTGCCTCTGACAGGTGCACGAGGATCTCGTAGTAGCCGTGCGGAAGCCCAGAGTCGCGGATCAGCTGTGCATCGGTCGCCGCGAAGACCGACTCGCAGGCCTGCAAGAACAGCCGCCAGGTGCGCTGCTCCTGGTCGCTCAGCCAGCGTGTGGTCGTAGTCACTTCACCAGGATAGCCGATCTAGTTGAGCGTTTGACAACTCTGCAACGACGTGATAGTTGTTGATTGTTCAACAAAGACTCCGGGGCAGCCCGGATCACAGACACAGTGATAACGGAGTGAGACATGACCATGACGCAGGCGGGACAGATCCAGATCCCGGGCTACGTGGCAGGTACCTGGACCATCGACCCCGTGCACTCGGAGGTCGGGTTCTCCGTGCGGCACATGATGGTGAGCAAGGTGCGAGGCAAGTTCACCAAGTTCAGCGGCGAGCTGGTGACGGCAGATGACGTGCTGGCCTCCTCTGTGACGGCCGACATCGACCTGGCCTCCATCGAGACCGGTGCCGAGCAGCGCGACGGTCACCTCAGGTCGCCTGACTTCTTCGACACGGAGAACCATCCCCTGATGACCTACCGGTCGACAGGGATCCGGCACGACGGAGACGACTTCATCGTCGACGGCGAGCTGACGCTGAAGGGCGTGACCCGCAGCGTCCCGCTGAAGCTGGAGCTCAACGGCTTCGGACCGGACGCCTACGGCGGCACGCGGGCCGGATTCACCGCAACGGCGGAGATCAACCGGCAGGACTTCGGGGTTAGCTGGAACGCCGCCATGGAGCACGGCGGCGTGGTGGTCTCCGACAAGGTCGCCATCCACCTGGAGATCGAGGCGGTCCTGCAGGCCTGATGTCCTGAGCAACACCCGATCGGGACCCGGAAGCGGTCAGGCCGCTCCCGGGTCCTTGTCGTTCACGTGTTTCCGCAGCTTGGGCAGGTCCGCGCGATGCTTGTTGAGGTAGTCCAGGTAGAACGGGCGCAGCGCCTCGACGATATCGGAGTCGTCTGCGTCGATCGTGTCACCGATCAGCGCGGACAGATGCAGGGCGTCCGCTTCCGCATGATCGGGATGACCAGCGATCGTCTCCCCGGCAGGCAGTTCGCGCAGCAGGTCCCACAGGAACCCGACGTCGAGATGATGGCGGGCCCGACGGATCGCGAGGTCGTGCAGCTCGCGTGAGGACAGCGCGTCAAGATCGTCCGGATCGCTCATGGCAGCAACCCTAGTGCCGCCCCGCCGATCAGCCCCGGCTCCGCCGTCTCGAGGAGGCCGAGCGGGGGCGAGCCCAGGTCGAGCAGCGCTGAGTGGAAGCGCAGCAGCGAGAATCCCGATCCCCATGCCGCCCGCGCCTTGTCACGCAGCGCCATGATCTCGAGCTTGCCCCAGGTGTAGCGGCCGTAGGTCGGGTCGAACGTCGCCCGGTTGGCCTCGGAGAGCGCGGCCTGGCCCGAGATGTGCGTGTCGGTCTCGAACCTGCGCGCTCCCTCCTCGACGCTCATTCCCGCAGTGTGCACGCCGATCGCGCAGGCGAGCCTGGTGACACGGACCAGGGCCTCGAGCCACACGCCGATCGCGAACCTCGGATCGTCGTCGCAGAAGCCTTCTTCGACGCACAGTTCCTCGGCGTAGTGCGCCCAGCCCTCGATGAACGCCTCCGAGTGCAGCGTGCGCCTGACCTCAGTCGGAGCCCGGCGGATCGCCCGGCCGTGCGAGAAGTGGCCAGGTGCGACCTCGTGCACCGTGATGCCGGGCAGCGTGGTGTCGCTGAAGACCTCAAGCCACTCCTCTGCCTCGTTCTGCGGCCAGGAGGGATCTGGCGGAGTGATGTAGTAGCGGGACGGTCCCTCTGGCTCGCCGGGAGCGGCCGTCGACATCATGGCCATCGCCCAGCGCCGCGACTCGGGCGCGAGCAGCACGAGGCACTCGCCGTCGTTGTAAGGAACGAGCCCGGCTGTCGCGGGTGAACTCGATCGCGCGGCCTGTCCATACCGTGGCGGCCTCGATCACGCCGTCAGCGTCGGGGTGCTCGCGGACTAGTTCGCGCGCGACATCGAGGGCGGGCCGAGTGGAATCGACCTGCGCGCAGCTCTCCGCCAGGCGCTCCGTGAGCCGGTCCCGCTCGGCATCGGCGCGCTCGGCGAGCTTGCCGAGGTCGAGATCGATTCCCTCGGCGCTGCTCATGAGGGCGGCGAGCGCGGCACTGCCGAGCGCGGCGTCCTGGCTGCCGCCGGCCGCCGCCTGCTCAAGATGGGCGACCAGCCTCGCGTGGGCAGTCCTGGCCGCCGCGGCAACCCCAGGGTCTGCGTCTGCGGGAATGCCCGCGGCAAGCCCCCTGGCAGCCCCGGCAAGTGCCTGGCCCACAGGAGCGGTCACCGCGTCGAGGGACGCGATCGCGGCGTCGACCGCGTCTGGCCACGCTGCCAGGTGAGCCGCGCGGGCTCGGTCTCGCTCGGCCGCGGCGCGTATTCACGGTCGTAGCAGGCCAGGTCCATGTTGCCGATGTGAAAGTACGGATTGCTCCTGTGCAGCTCGAGGTCGCCGAATCGGACCTGTGCCGCGCGCTCGAAGACGGCGAGCTGCGCCTCATCGTGCTCGTCGTCAAGGCGGGTACCGGAAGCGGCCTCCGCCAGTTTGCGCAGGCCGGCCCTGACGCCCTCGGGTGACAGGTCCTGGATCTGGCCGTCGTATTCGTGCCGGCCGCAGTACTCACGCACCTCGGCAACGGACAGGTCCCAGACGGCGCGCAGCCGGGGGTTTGTGTCAGCCATGCCCGGCACCTTACCTGCGGACCTGCTCAGCTGCCGTGACGGGCTGGCACTCCGCCGGAATGGCCACTATTCAAACCGCAGGAATAGTTTCGGTAAACGAACTCTCATTAACAATAACGTGACCAGCCCGACTGGTTCTGAGGGTGCCGGGGAAGGAGCGGATGAGGACGCCCGAATATGCTGCTGTCCAGGGCATGTACCGCATAAGTGCAGTGCGTACACAATTGATTACAATGGGATCGGAGTAGCGGGTGGCCGGTACGCAGGAGTTCACCACAAGACCGGAGCTGGCAGGCACCTTCGGCATGGTGGCATCCACCCACTGGCTGGCCTCTGCGGCCGGTATGGCCGTGCTGGAGGCAGGGGGCAACGCCTTCGACGCGGCAGTAGCGACCGGGCTCGTCCTGCAGGTCGTCGAACCGCACCTGAACGGGCCAGGCGGTGAGGTGCCGATCATCGGCTACAGCGCCGGTGACGGCGGCGAGTTCGTGATCGATGGCCAGGGAGTCAGCACCAGCGGCCGCCACGCTCGAGGTCTTCAGCTCCCTTGGGATCGACCTCGTCCCGGGGAACGGCTTGCTCCCCGCCATGGTTCCTGGCGCGTTCGGCGCCTGGATGCTGTTGCTCCAGCGGTACGGCAGGCTCAGGCTCCGAGACGTGATGCGCTACGCGATCGGATACGCCGCTGACGGCTACCCGATGCTGCCTGGGGCGAGCGCTGCTATTGACGCCATGGCTGAGACGTTTGCCAGGTACTGGCCGACGTCGGCCGAGATCTACCTGGCGGACGGGACACCCGCGCCTGGGGACCGTTTCGCCAATAAGGCTCTCGCGGATACCTATGCCCGCGTCCTGGCCGAGGCGGAGGCAGCGAGCGCTGACCGGGACGCGCAGATCGAGGCGGCGAGGCGAGCCTGGTATGAGGGCTTCGTTGCAGCGGCCATCGACGAGTTCGTCGCAAGCGCCGAGATCATGGACGTCACGGGGCGGCCGAACCGCGGCCTGCTCCGCGGATCTGACCTGGCCGGCTGGCGAGCAAGCGTAGAGGAGCCTGTCAGGTTCGGATTCCGCGGATTGACGGTGTGCAAGACAGGGCCGTGGGGCCAGGGACCCGTCTTCTGCCAGCAACTCGCACTGCTGGACGGCTTTGACCTAGACGACCTGCGGCCCGGCAGCTCCGAGCTGATCCACACCGTGACCGAGGTGGCCAAGCTGGCCTTTGCCGATCGTGAGGCCTGGTACGGTGACCCGCGCGACAGTGACGTGCCGATCGCAGACCTGCTGTCGGCCGAGTACGCCGACGAGCGCAGGCTGCTGGTGACCGACAAGGCATCGGGCGAACTTGTGCCTGGCTCGCCTGGCGGCAGGCAGCCCGGGCTGCCCGGCTACGCGATGGCCGGAGGATCCGTGGCCGCGCTGGCTAGCGGTACCGGCGAGCCGACGCTCGGCGCCGTCTCGCTCGGACCAGGTGACACCTGTCATCTTGACATCGCCGACCGGTTCGGGAACCTGGTCTCGGCGACCCCCAGCGGCGGCTGGCTGCAGAGCTCACCGGTCGTGCCCGGCCTCGGCTTCTGCCTGGGCACCCGGGGTCAGATGTTCGCGCTCACTCCGGGATTCGCCAGCTCGCTTGCTCCTGGGAGGCGGCCGCGTACCACCCTGTCGCCGAGCCTGGTCCTGCGCGATGGCGAGCCGTATATGGCATTCGGGACTCCTGGCGGTGACCAGCAGGATCAGTGGACCATGGGCTTCTTCCTGAACCACGTGGTCTACGGCATGAACCTGCAGCAGTCGATCGACTTTCCCGCTTACCACACCGATCATTTCCCGTCATCTTTCTACCCTCGCGGCTCGATCCCGCGCTCGCTGACGGTCGAGTCGCGAGCGGGCCAGCACGTGGTCGACGAGCTGACCGCCCGTGGCCATCGAGACAACTGTTTCGCTGCCTTGGTCGCTGGGCCGTATCAGCGCGGTCACCAGGGACCGCGGATTCCTGCGCGCGGGTGCCAACCCGCGCGGCATGCAGGGGTACGCGGTAGGCAGGTAAGGGCAGATAACGTGACGTGAGAGGCAGCGGCGGCATGGAGTCCCAGCCCGATGTCTGGCCTGGGCCCGTTGGCCGCCCAGCCAGAGCGCACTGGTGGTCGGCGCAGCCACCGCCGCCCGCTCCGCCGATAACGGCGCGCCGCGCTTACGCCGAGGTCCTGCTGGTTTTCGCCGCGTTCTTCGCGGCGAGCATCGTCGCGGGCGGCGAGACACTAGCCCGCAGGTACCCGCGGCCGTCAGGAAGCTGGGCCCTCTTCACGCCAGCCATGATCAGCGAGCTCAGCATTTGCGTCCTTGCCGTACTGGTGACCGTGCTGCTGTCCGGCAGGCGCGGGATCAATCCGTCATGGCTCGGGTTCAGCTGGCCGCGCAGGCGGGATGGGCGGCAGGGCACCGCGCAGAGCCTGCGGATCGGCGTCTGGGCGATCGCAGCGCTTCTTGCGGGCGGGACGATCACCCGCGCCCTGGCCATGGGCAACAAGCTCGGTCAGCCCGCCCACCAGGACACCAGCTACCTGGTGTATTCGCTGACCGCCTCGCTGGCCGCCGGGCATTGTCGAAGAGACAGTCGTGCTGGCGTTCGTGGTCACCACTCTGCGCCAGGCCCGCCGCCCGACGGCCGAGATCTTGCTGGTCGCCGTGCTGCTGCGGTGCTCGTATCACGATTACTACGGCATCGGCGTGATCGGGATCGCGTTGTGGGCGGCCATTTTCGTCTGGCTGTTCCTGCGCACGGGCAGCGTGCTGCCGCTGATCGTCGTGCACGTGCTCTGGGACGCCAACATCTTCCTCGGCCAGCGCTGGCACGAGGTGCAGGTCGCCACCGCGACGGCCTGGATCATGCTGGTGCTGGTCGCCGCGCTCACCTGGCTCGTCGACGTCAGGACCAGGCGCATGCCCCGGCCGCCTGCGGCTTCGGCACCACCGCCCGCTCACTCGTTCGATCCACCCACCGGCGGACCGGACGTCGAGTCACTCACCCCGAAGGGCCAGCACCCGACCAGGGTCCGTGCCCAGATAAGGACGACCGTTGTGATCACGCGCGCAGAGTTCCCTGGCTGGCCAGATGGCGCTGAGGTCGCCGTCGCGCTGACGTTCGACGTGGACGGCGAGACGCCATGGCGTGGCGAAGGACCTGAGTACGGCCGACGGCTGACCGTGCTCTCGCAAGGAAGGTTCGGGCCCGAGCGCGGCCTCGGCCGGGTGCTCGAACTGCTGGCCGGGCATCAGATACCTGGCACGTTCTACATACCGGGATATACCGTCGATCAGCATCCCGAGGTGATCACCGCGATCCAGGGCGGCGACCACGAGTTCGCCCACCACGGCTACATGCACCTGGGCACCGAGGGTCTTGACGAAGGCGGGCAGCGAGCCGAACTGGAGCACGGCCTGACTGCGTTCGAGCGGCACGGGATCCGCCCGATCGGCTACCGCTCGCCCGGCTGGGAGCTGACGCCTGAGACGCTGGCGATGCTGACCGAGCTCGGCTTCAGATACGACAGCAGCCTGATGGCCGACGACCGACCGTACTGGGACGTCAGCGGATCCGACGCCGGTGCTCGAGCTGCCCGGTCACTGGAGCCTGTGCGACTGGCCGTTCTTCGGCTATACGCCGTATCACGGCGGGCTGCTCGCCAACCCGGATACGGTCGAGCGGATCTGGCTCGAGGAGTACGAGTCGGCCCGGGCCGAGCGCCGCGTTCTCACGCTCACGATGCACCCGGAAGCCATCGGCCGCGGCTACCTGATCAGGATGCTCGACCGCGTCATCACGGGAATGCGCGAGCGCGGGCGGCCCTGGTTCGCTACCCACGCCCAGATCGCCGCCCTCGCGTCCCCGCCACCCGCCAGCACCGGCGGCGCATAGCTGCTTAGAGGGGGAGGGCGAGGGCGGCGACGACCACGGCGGCGATCGCCGCGATCACGGCCAGCAAGCCCGATCCGGAGCCTGCGCCCAGCGCTGGCAGCATGGCCGCGCCTGCCGACAGGGCCGCCAGGCCGAGCCCGGCCGCCAGCAGCGGAAGCTGCGGCCGGAACGCAGACGGCCTGGCGGAGGTCTCCGCGAGGTGCACCGACAGCAGGAAGCCGAGCAGGACGACGCCGAGCAGGGCGGTATGCCATGGCCTGGAGGGATGCAGCGCCTCGAGCCCCAGCGCCGCAACGGTCACGCCCTGCGGCCAGGGCAGCATCCGCAAGCTCGCCCACGTCCTGCTTGCATAGCCAGCGACCGGCCTGACGTAGCCGACCTCGCGCTGCGCGATGCACCGGCGAACTGGTGAGCAGCCTCGCGACGGTGAACAGCGCGCACGCGACCGCTGCGATCAGGACCGGCTTCTCACCCGCCGCGGCGCCGCCGGCAGGCCATGCCGCCCAGGCCACGGCCAGGGCCGCCAGCGCTGCCACGGCGAGCGCGGGCCTGACGCGCATGGCGATCGTCATCCCCGGTTCACCATGACCCGCCTGCTGTACGGCGCGAACGGCTCGTCCAGGCTGGACTGCCCATCCCAGCTCGTCACAGGGATCCCGAGCTCGCGCAGCGAGAACCTGATCGCGTCCTGCTCCATCCGCCAGACCCTGCGGGCAAGCCTGGACATGGCCCGGTCGCGGCTGCCGATACGCCCGGTTCCGATATCGGGCTCTGCGCACAGCACGTCGAGCACGATCGTCGCGAAGCCGCGCTCGCGCAGTTCACGGAGCGCCTCAATGAGCCGCAGGCTGAGCAACGGGCTGACCACGACGATCAGCGCGCCGGGCGGCAGCGCCGCATGCGGCAGCCTCGTGACCGCGCCGAGCGGCTCGCCGTCACCATGGTCGACCGTGATCATGGTCATGATCCGGTCGGCCTGGCGCCGCCCCGGCGCTGGACTGATCCAGCGCAGCTGCCGCCCGAAGCTGATCAGCCCGACCCGGTCCCTGGCCGCCAGGTACGCCGCCGCGATTCCGGCGGTCGCGCGAACCGCGAGGTCGCAGGTGCTCAGCCCGACCGTACCGACGTCGGAGCTGACATCCATCAGGATCACCGTCACCTGTGAGCGTTCCGCCGCGAAGGTGTTCAGCTGGAGCGTGCCCCTGCGGGTGGTGGCCGGCCAGTTGATCCTGCGCTGGCGGTCGCCGGGCACGAACTCGCGCACGCCGGCGAACTCGACGCCCTCGCCGGTCGCCCTGGCCGCATGCTCGCCGAGCCGGACCGGCAGCTTGCTCAGCACGA
This sequence comes from uncultured Actinomycetota bacterium, assembly GCA_963809195.1. Taxonomy (GTDB): domain Bacteria; phylum Actinomycetota; class Actinomycetes; order Streptosporangiales; family Streptosporangiaceae; genus Chersky-822. The sequence goes on from CAWEIQ010000001.1 coordinate 1,211,258, forward strand.
CCGGCGATTCGAGCCTGGCTGGCAGCGGCAGGCAGGTCACCGGCGGAAGCTCGACGATCAGCCTGCCCTCGGCCAGCCGCCAGCGGTCGTGCAGGATCACCTCCAGCATGCCAACAGCGCGCAGGCCCCACCGCCCTGCGCGAAACGGCATCCGGTACCAGCCGTCGGCGCCGAGTGCGGCGGTCCCCGGCGTCGATCCAGGCCGCCGGATGCAGTCTGACCTGGAGGGTCGCATCGCGATACCCGCTGAGTCTGGCCAGCACCGTGGCCTGCTCGGTCTCGGTCACCTGGCCGGCAACCGCCGCGATCGTCACGCCGACGGCCGAGGGCCGGCTCGACTGCCGCGGCGTCAGGAGCAGCACGGCGGGCGCGGCTATCCCGGCGAACTCGGCCCTCCTGGTGAGTACCGCGAGGATGAGCGCGCCGAGAGCGAGCGTGACCAGCCCCCTGGCCAGGCCCGATAGCCGCCACCTGACCTGGACCGTGCGCTGCGGTCCGGCGGTCAGCATGAGCGTCCTGTTACGGCCAAAGAAATGCTCATGAGCGGGTAACGGGGGCGGCCGGGTCGGTGCGCGGCACGGGAACGCTGGTCAGGATCCTGGCGATCACGTCCTCCGGGCTGACCTTGCGCACCCAGAGCTCGGGTCGCAAGGTGATCCGGTGCGCGAGCGCCGGGACACCGACCGCCTTGACGTCGTCGGGGATGACGTAGTCGCGGCCGTGCAGGACCGCCTGGCCGCGGGCGAGCTGGACAAGGAAGAGCGCGCCGCGCGGGCTGGCGCCGACCTGCACCTGCTGGTTGGCCCGGGTCGCGCCGATCAGTGCGACCACGTACTCGAGCAGGTCGGGGGAGACCTCGATCTGCTCGAGCGAGTGCCGCATCGCGATCAGCTCGGCCGGGCCCGTGAGCGGCCTTCAGGTCGACCTCTTCTGCGGCGCGATCCAAGCGGCGCTGCAGCATCGAGACCTCGTCCGCGCCGCTCAGGTAGCCGAAGCGCAGCCGCATCCCGAACCGGTCGAGCTGAGCTTCTGGCAGGTCGTAGGTGCCTTCGTACTCGATCGGGTTGGCGGTCGCCAGCACGATGAACGGCCTGGGTAGCTGCCTGGTCTGGCCGTCCATGCTGACCTGACTCTCGCCCATGGCTTCGAGCAGGGCAGCCTGGGTCTTCGGGGGCGTCCTGTTGATCTCGTCGGCGAGCAGCAGCTGGGTGAAGACCGGCCCTGGCCTGAAGACCATCTCGCCGCTGCGCTGGTCGTACAGCGGCGCGCCGACGACGTCGGAAGGAAGCAGGTCGGGGGTGAACTGGATTCTGGTGAACTCCAGGCCGAGCACCCTGGCGAACGACCGCGCGGTCAGGGTCTTGCCCAGGCCAGGCAGGTCCTCGAGCAAGATGTGGCTGCCCGCGAGAATGCCGGTCAGCACCATTTCAAGCGCGGTGCGCTGACCGATGATCGCCCGCTCGAGCTCGGCGAGCACGGCCGTCGCAGCGCTCGGCGGTCTGGGCGGGCGTCAGGGCAAGGCCTGGCGCGTGCGGGTGCGGTCAGGTCGGTCACAGTCGCTCCAGTCGGTCGATCAGGGCGGCGAGGACGTTCGGTGGGATGCCGGGTCGTGAGCCGGCGTCTGGCGGGGTCTGTCGCTGTGGGTCGATCCAGGTCCACAGGTCGCGTCGGCCAGGCTTGCCTGCGGTCAGCACCCGCCTGGCCGCCTCAGGGTCCGCGGCCAGGCTGATCCCGTGCCGCTCGGCGAGCCTGGCAGCAAGCAGGTTCGTCAGCCGCGGGCGGAGCGCGTTGTCCCAGGCGCTGAGCGACGTCGTGGCATCGGTCAGGTCAGAGCGCGTCCGCCAGAACCCGAAGAAAGTCCTGGACGGCCCGATCTCCTGCGACAGATGCGGCACAGGCGGCGGCTCGTGCGGCTCGATCAGCGTCCGGAGCGCGACGAGGCTCAGCGCCGCGCAGCCGACCGCGGTGAACCCGGCCGCCGCAGGACCGTCCAGCGCCCACGCCGCCGCGGTGAGGGCGAGGACGAGCAGCACCGCGATGGTGATCTCCCTGCCAGCTGCCCTGCCAGCCTCCCCGCCAGCCTCCCCGCCAGCCTCCCCGCAGCCTGTGGTGGCAGCGCTGTGGTCCGCGTCCGGCCCGGTGGTCTTGGTCATCGCTGGCCTTCGCCCGGCGCTGCGGAGGCCGGGGCCTGGTCGTGCGGCGAGAGGGACGCGGCCATGTCTGCGAGCGCGTGCTCGGCCTCGTCCCGCCGAGCTGGCGGCATCGGATGCGTCGAGAACCGCGCTTCGTAGAACAGCGCCGTCAGCCGGCCGGCGGGAGCGGCGTCCACCAGGCCGCTCCTGACGGCCCTGTCGAGCAGCTCGTCGGGCGTTTCCGCGGCGCCCCTGGCGGCGCCCGCCTCGGCCAGCGACTCCTCCATGGCCAGGTAGCAGCCGATGATGGCGGCCCTCGCGTCGTCGAGCTCGCGGAGCGCCATGCGGCCTGAGTCCACCGCGCGGGCCAGTTCGGCGGGGGTGTCGGTGTCCTCGTCGGCGACATCTGGGCTCCTGGCGGACAGCGACCAGCGCCGGCGCCGTCGCCAGATCAGGATCGCCGCGACGATGATCGCGATGATCAGCACGGCGAACAGCACATACTGGACGTAGACGGCGCCGGCGGCGGCGTGACCGTGGCGGCCCAGATGGAGCCTGGTCGGATGACCGCCAAACCTGGTCCGGTGTTCGCGCAGCCGGCGGCGCGGGCGGATGTGCGTGAAGCCCGCGATCAGCATCGCTGCGGGCACAGCGATCAGACCCGTCACGATCACGCCGGTGAGCAGCAGCCGGAGCCTCGCCGCGGCGCCGGCCGTGCCGCGCGGTCGCCAGCGCAGCGCGATCAGGAGGACGGCGAGCACGGCTTCCAGCGCAGCATCCGACCCCGATCACGACAGGCAGCGCGACGTGTCTGATGCTGACGGCAGGCCCGGCCGCGCGGATGCCCGCGATGGTCAGCAGCAGGAGCAGCACGGCCAGCGCGGCGCGGGAGGTCAGTCGGTCCGGCATATCGCGCAAATCATATTCGCCGGGGTCCGGCGAAGATGGCCGCCCCGGTGGGCTGGGCTGCCGGCCGCGATACCGGCCTTGGTCTTCGTCCTGGTCGTGGTGCTACCGCAGGCGTAGGCCGAATCAGCCTGGCGGGTGATGACAGCGCGGTGGCCCGCGCGACAAGGTTGGTACCGCCCCGATCCACGCGCGAGAGGAACGCCGCAGGTGACCGCGGACCCAGAAAGTGACCGACGCCTGCAGGCTGGCGCCGTCGACCAGGCACGCGCAGCCGTGCCGGTGATCGCCACGACGGCGCTGACCAGGCGGTTCGGACCGACCATTACGGCGCTCGACGACCTGACCATGGCGGTCGGAGCCGGCATCACCGGCCTGGTCGGCGCGAACGGGGCTGGCAAGTCAACGCTGATCAAGATCCTGCTCGGGCTGCTGCCGCCGACAAGCGGGAGCGCACAGCGTGCTCGGACTCGACACCGGCGGCCACGGCGAGGAGATCCGGGCGCTGACCGGCTACATGCCCGAGCACGACTGCCTGCCGCCTGACGTGACCGCCACCGAGTTCGTCACGCACATGGGGCGGATGTCAGGAGTGCCCGCCGACCGCGGCCAAGGAGCGTGCCGCCGAGACGCTCAGGCACGTCGGCCTCTACGAGGAGCGCTACCGCCAGATCGGTACCTACTCGACCGGCATGAAGCAGCGGGTCAAGCTGGCGCAGGCGCTCGTCGGCGATCCCAGGCTGCTGCTACTCGACGAGCCGACCAACGGCCTGGATCCGCACGGTCGGACAGCCATGCTGGACCTGATCAGCCGGATCGGCGGCGACTTCGGCATCTCGGTCGTCGTCTCCTCGCACCTGCTCGGCGAGATCGAGCAGATCTGCGATCACCTGATCGCGATTGATGCGGGGCGCTTGCTCAGGTCGGCGACCATGAGCTCGTTCACCAAGGCCAGCCAGGTCCTGGCGATCGAGGTCGACGAGGGCGCCGACCTGCTCGCGGCCGAACTCGCCCGGCTACGGCGCCGAGCCCGTCAGCAGCCGGGCGCGAGCTGCTCGTGCTGATCACCAGCGAGCTCACGTTCGACGTGGTCCGGGACGCGGTCGCCGGGCTCGGGCTGCCGCTGACCCGGATGGAGCAGCGCAGGCACCGGGTCGAGGAGCTGTTCAGGGACCCCGGCGAGCTCGCCGGCACGGCTGACGGGAGCGGCCGATGGCCACTGACAACACCGCCGGCGCGGGACTGGTCGCGCCGGGCGCTGGTGTGATTCACGACATCGGCTACCAGACCTACGACGGGCAGCGGTTCGGCCGCGGCCAGATCGCGCTCGCGCTGTGCTGGCACAGCCTGCGGTCGGCTTTCGGCTTCGGCCGCGGTGCGAAGGCCAAGATCGTGCCGGTGATCACCTTCGTGATCATGTGCTCGCCCGCGGTCATCAACGCGGTTGTCATGGCACTCGGCCGATCGCACACCAGGGTGGTCGACTACGACACCTACGCGGGGAACCTGCGGGTGCTGGTCCTGCTCGTGTTCATGGCAGCGCAGGCACCGGAGCTCGTGTCCCGTGACCTGCGCAGCCGCGTGCTGCCGCTGTACTTCGCGAGGCCGATCCGCAGGCAGGACTACCCGCTCGCCAAGTACGCCGCCTTCACGCTCGCGTGCCTGGCGATGATCGACATCCCTGTGCTGCTCCTGTACGTCGGGACGATCTTGCAGGTGCACGGCGGTGCGGCGGTCTGGGCACAGACCAGGGCCCTGGTCCCTGGCCTGCTGGTCGGGCTGATGTGGGCAGCGGTCCTGGCCGCAGTCGGGCTCGTGCTCGCTTGCGTGAGCGGCCGCAGGGCCTTCTCGACCGGCTCGGTCGCGATCTTCTTCTTCCTGACCTTCACGCTCGACCAACGTGCTGACCACAGATCGAGGCCACGTCTGGCCCGCCAGGGGCAGGCGGCCATGTCGCCGCCGGCGCGGCGGCGTCGGCTGAGCATGTGTCGGCGGCCACGCATCTGTTCGGGCTGATCAGCCCGTTCACGGTGCTCGACGGCGTGCGGCAGTGGCTGGGCGGCACCAGTCAGGGGATTGTCGCGGCCCCAGGGCGTTACGGCATCGCCTACGGCGATCATGATGCTGGCGTTCCTCGGGGTCAGCCTTGCCTTCCTCGTGCGCAGGTACGCGAGCGTGAGCGTCGCATGAGCGCCATCGACCTGCGGAATGTCTCGCGCTGGTACGGCAACGTTGTCGCCGTCAACGACATCACGATGACAATCGGGCCCGGAATCACCGGGCTGCTCGGCCCCAACGGCGCGGGGAAGACCACGCTGCTGAACCTGATGGCCGGGTTCCTTGAGCCGTCCAGGGGCGAGCTGACCGTCGGTGGCCGGCCAAGCTGGCGCAATCCGGAGGTCTTCCGCACGCTCGGCCTGGTGCCCGAGCGTGACTCGGTCTACGCGTTCCTGACAGGAGCCGACTTCGTCCGGTCAACGGCCAAGCTGCACCGGCTGCCCGACCCCGACGCCGCGGCGCGGCGCGCAATCGGGATCGTGGACATGGCCGACGCGCAGGACCGGCGGATCGCGACGTACTCCAAGGGCATGCGGCAGCGCATCAAGGTCGCGGCCGCGCTCGTGCACGACCCGCAGGTGCTGCTGCTCGACGAGCCATTCAACGGAATGGACCCGCGGCAGCGGCTGCAGATGATGGACCTGCTCGAGGATATGGCGCTGCGCGGCAGGACGATCTTGTTCAGCTCGCACATCCTCGAAGAGGTCGAGCGGATGTCCGGCACCATCCAGGTCATCGTCGGGGGACGGCTGGCTGCATCCGGCGACTTCCGCGCGATCCGCCGGCTGATGACCAGCAGGCCGCACGTGTTCCTGGTCAGGACGTCAGCGGACCGCGCACTCGGCGCCGCGCTGATCGGCCGTCCCGCCGTGACCGGCGTCGAGCTGACGCCGCGCGGCCTGCAGGTGCGCACGTCAGACTTCGGCAGCTTCTCCAGGGAGCTCGCCGCCCTCTGCCGCGACGGCGACATCAGGCTGCGCGAGGTGCTGCCGTCAGACGAGTCGCTGGAGAGCGTCTTCTCCTACCTGGTTTCGCCATGATGAGGAGGCGGTGAGGCAGATGCCTGGCCTGCTGAACCCGGTCGTGCTGCGGATCACGCTGCGCGCCACGCTCGGCCGCAAGCGAGCGGTGGTCTTCCTGCTGCTCCCGCTGGTGCTGATCCTCATCACGGTCGCGCTGAAGGTCGTCGCCAAGAGCCCGGTCTGGCCGGCCGAGTTCCTCGGCGTGTTCGGCTTCTCCGTCGTGCTGCCGCTGACGGCGCTGATCATCGGCACCAGCGTGGTCGGCGCCGAGATCGACGACGGCAGCATCATCCACCTGCTCGCCACGCCGGTGAACAGGACGAGCGTGGTGATCTCGAAATTCACTGCCGCCGCGGCGATGACGGCCGTTTTCGGGTCGATTCCGCTGTACGTCGCGGCGGCCATTGCCAGGGGACCCGCTGGCAAGCTGGCCCTCGGGCTGCTGGCGGGGGCGCTTGTCGCTGCCGTGGCCTACAACGCGCTCTTCGTCATGCTGTCGCTGCTCACGACGCGGGCGATCGCGGTCGGGCTGCTGTACCTGCTGGTCTGGGAGGGACTGCTCGGCAACCTGATCGGAGGGGTCAGGGTGCTGTCGATCGGCCAGTACTCCGTCAGCGTGGCGAACTCGATCGCGAAGTCGCCTGACCTGAACGCGCACCTGACGTCGGCGACGGCGATCATCATGGCGATCGCGGTCAGCGTCGCCGCCCTTGCCGTGGCTAGCAGGCGGCTCTCGAGGTTCGCGCTGAAGGGCGAGGCGGTCTAGCCGCCGGCGCCGCCGCCGCGTGCGCGGTCACCGCGGGGTCTGCGGACCTGGTACGAAGCTCGGGCCGTGACCCGGGATGATCACCGACGCGATGGCGAGGATGCGCTGGCGGCTCTGGCTCAGGACCTGCTGGTCGGGGCTGAAGGGGTCGTCGGCGGGACCCTCCGCGCCCCACCAGGCGTGGGTGCAGACGTAAACGCCGTCCGCGGTTGAGGCCACCGTGCTGATGTCCTGGTCGGTGTGGCCGGGGCTGGCGATCAGCCGGATCGACGGGCTGAGCTCGGTGCCCTCGGCCTCGCGGGAGATCCACAGGTCGCCGTCGTACACGGCCCAGAAGTCGTGGATCCTCGCGGCCGGGAACAGCGCGGCGTTGACCGTGTGGTCAGGGTGATGGTGGCTGAACACCACGTCGGTCACCGCTTCAGGTGCGAGGCCGTGCGCGGCCAGCGCCGCCAGCAGATCAGCCCGCGACGAGACCATGCCGGGGTCGACCACGACCGCGACGTCGCCATCGACGATCAGCGTGACGGTGCTGCCGACCCGCTCGCCGGTGTCGTCCTCGCGGGCGTAGCCGTCCTGCAGGATGTGTACCCGCGCGCTGCCGGTGGGCGGGATCGCGGCGTCGGTGTCCGGTGCGGGCTGAGAATGCTGGTCTGGCATGAGCGCAGACACTACAGGGTCGGGCGGCCGGCGGTGGTGCCTTCGGGTCAGCTGGCGGCAGCTGCCTTCTGCTGCTGCTTTATTGCCTTCTTGTAGGACCTGACCGCCGCGAGCGAGACGTCGTCGTTGATGTCAGCGACCGAGTAGTGCGAGCCGGCCTCGCCGAAGTGACCAGCGGCCTCGCGCCAGCCCGCTGGCTGGATGCCGAGTTGCTTGCCGAGCAGCGCGATCGTGATCTGGGCCTTATACGTGCCGAACCCTGGGAGCTCAGCCAGCCTGCGCCGCAGCTCCGCCGCGTCCTTTGCGGTAGCCCAGACGGCGCTCGCATCGCCGTCATACCGGTCGGTCACGATCCTGGCGAGTTCTTGCGCCCGCGCCGCCATCGCCCTGGGGAACCTGTGCAGCGCCGGGCGCTCGGCGAAGACCGCGGTGAGGGCCTCAGGGTCAAATTCGGCAATCTCCTGCGCGGTCGGTTCGTGTCCGAGCCGCACCACGAGCTGATAGGGCGAGTTGAACGCCTTCTCGAACGGGACCTGCTGGTCGAGCATCATCGCCAGCAGCAGCGCGAACCCGTCGCGAGACAGCAATTCGTTGGCCTCATGCTCGATCGGCAGCGACAGCGTCATGTCTTCCTCCAGTTGTTGCGCCTCATCATCTCGCACCAGACCTGGTCGTAGTGCTCTGGCGGGGAGCTACCTTGGTCGTGATGGAATGATCGCGCGGCTCGGTCAGGATAGGGCGGGATGCTGACATCCCGTGACGAAGGGAAGGCCGGTTATGACCCCGCACATGAAGATCGGCATCGCAGGTGTCGTTATCGGGCTCATTCTTCTGATCATCAACCCGTGGCTCGCCTTCGCCGTGATCGTTCTCGCAGTCGCGATCCCCGGCGTGGCCTACGCGATGCTTGACTCGAATCAGAAGGCGCGGCTGCGCCGGGTGCGCGGCCGCAAGCAGATCGGACAATAGGGACTCCCGGCTGGCCGCCCAGCCGGATTCCCGTTAGCCGAGCTGACCCGGGTACAAGCAGCGCGAGCTCGCGCGGATACGCAGCGATCAGGCGCAGCTCATCGTCGGTCAGCGGTTTGCCGGTCGCCGCGCCGCAGAGCTGAACGAGCTGGAAGATCAGGTCTTCATCCCGGGATGTGTCGATCCCGAGGCCGGCCATGACATGCCTGAAGCCGGCCATTCCGCCGTACTCGCCGGTCAGCACGACCCGCCCGGCTCGGGCGTGCCAGTCCTGCGGGAACGGCCCGAGCGTGTCATCGTCGTAAAGCTCGTAGTTGTGCCGGTCCTTCAGGGCGCCGTCGGCGTGAATGCCTGACTCGTGCGCGAAGGCGTTGCGGCCGGTGCCCGGCTGGTTCTGCGGCAGAGACTGCCCGAACGCGTAGCTCGCCCACAGCGCGAACCTCCTGGCCCACGACAGGTCGAGCGGATCGCCGATCTCGGCCCGGTCGGCGATGCCGAAACCGTGCTGGAACGCGAGGATCACCGCGAGCAGGTCCGCGTTGCCCGATCGCTCGCCGATGCCGTTGATGCAGGTGTTGACCCAGGCGTCCTGCCCGGCGTCGAGGTCGCCGAGCGCGCCGGATACCGAGTTCGCGACCGCCATCCCGAGGTCGTTGTGGCAGTGCGTCTCGACGGGCATGCCCGTCGCCGACGCGAGCTTGGCGAACCGCTCCCTGATCCGCTGCGGCGAGTCGCCGCCGATCGTGTCGCAGTAGCGGACCCGGTCGGCGCCGGCCTCCCGTGCGGCGGTCGCGAACTCGGTCAGGAAGCCGTCATCGGTGCGCGAGCCATCCTCGGCGTTGACGCCGATCGTCTTGGCGCCGCCCGCCCTGGCCGCGGCGACGGACGCGGTCATCTCGCCGATGATCGCCGCGCGGTCCAGCCTGCCGCGGAACTTGTGCGCGATCATCTGGTCGGAGGTCGAGATCGACAGGTTGTAGTGGAGCAGGCCAAGCGGGACCGACGCTTCGACGTCGCCGGGAACGGCGCGGCACCATCCGGACAGCCGCATATCGCCGAAGGCGCCGGCCTCGGCGAGCGCCACGTTGGCCCGGACGTAGGGAACCTCGTGGAACAGGAAAGGGAACCCGATCTCGGACTGCGCCACGCCGAGCTTGGCCAGGTAGAAGTTGACCATCGTCTTGCCGAACTTCGACAGGCCGGTGCGGGCGGTCTGCACGCCGTCGCGGTTGGTGACGTCCAGGATGTGGACCTGTGGCATGCCGAAGCCTCCGTGTCGGATCGCTCTCGCTGTCCATGTTGATTATTCACTGACAACGTACTAGGCCGTCAATATTGATTGAAATCAATGTATGCTGGAGATGCGGCTGATGAAGTTTGCCTGAGCAGGAAGCGAGGCGATGGTGCCGACGGAATGGATCACTGCAGCGCAGGCTGCGCAACGGCTCGGCGTGAAGCAGGCCAGCCTGTACTCGTATGTGAGCAGGGGAGTTCTCGCCAGGAGGAAGGCCGAAGGCTCGAGGACCAGCCTGTTCAGCGCGCGGGAGGTCGAGAGTCTCGCCAGGAGAGGCCGACCGCGGCGCTCCCAGGGCGCTACCGAGCTGGTGATCGAGACACAGGTGACCGAGATCAGCGGCGACCAGCTCAGGTACCGCGGCTACGACGCCATCGAGCTGGCATGCGAGCGCGACTTCGAGGAGGTCGCAGGCCTGCTCTGGACAGGCATGCTCGGAGGTGCCCGGACGCCAGAAAACGCGGGCGCTGTCGCCGGGGCCGGCGAGCCGGCGAACCACATCGCGGCCAGTTCGCCGTGGCGCGCGACCGAGGCTGCGGTGGCGGCGGCCAGTGCCGCTCAGGCCGCGCTGCCGCCTGGCACGCTGCCGCTGGAGCGGCTTCAGGTGATCGTGCCCGCGCTCGCCGCCGCCGATCCGCTGCGGCTGCATCTGGACCCTCCGGCGGTCATCGCCGCGGGACGCGGGCTGATCGCCGGAATGACGGATAGCCTGCCGACGAAACGGCCAGCCGGCGCAGGCGGACCAGGCGCGTCGATCGCTCGAGCGGCTGGTCGTCAGGTTGTGCCCGGCTGAGCCAAGTACTTCGCTCGTCGAGGCGCTGCGCGCAGCCATGGTCCTGCTGGCCGATCATGAGCTCGCCGCGTCCACGCTGGCGGCCAGGGTAGCTGCCTCGATGCGGGCCGACCCGTACGCCGTGGTGGCGACCGGGCTCGGCGCCGTGGGCGGCGCGCTGCACGGCGGCGCCTCGTTCGGCGCCGAGATCATGCTGCGGTCCGCGGCCCATCCTGACGAAGCTGCGCGAGTCGTAGGCGACCGGCTCAGGCGCGGGGAGCGGATCCCTGGCTTCGGTCACTTCGTCTACCGGCGGTGCGATCCGCGTGCCGTGCTGCTTATGGATCTGCTCAGGCAGGCGGCGACCCGGATCGGAGCGGCTCGCCGTTGCCGACGCCGTGATCACAGAAGCTCGCAGGCGCGCCCTGCCGGAGCCGAACATCGACTTCGCGCTGGCGGCGCTCGCGTCAGTTGCGGGCATGGTTGCCGGTGCGGGGGAGGCGGTGTTTGCCATCGCCCGAACCGCAGGGTGGGTCGCGCACGCTCTCGAGGAGTACGCGCGGGGCACGCCGATCCGGCCGCGCGGCATCTACACCGGCCCCCGCGGCGGCATCTCGGTAGTCTGAGGGAGCAGCACGAGGGAGGAGATGCTGGTGATCGAGATCGCTCCCATCGAGACGCCGTCGCTCGGCGACCGCAGCTACCTAGCGACCGACGGCGCGGTGGCGATCGTGGTCGACCCGCAACGCGACATCGACCGGGTGCTCGCGGCCGCCGAGGCCCGCGGCGTCCTGATCACCCACGTCTTCGAGACGCATATCCACAACGACTACGTCACCGGCGGGCTCGCCCTCGCCAAGGCCGTCGGCGCTGGCTATTACGTGAGCGCCGCGGACGAGGTGCATGTTCGACAGGATCGAAATCGCGGACGGCGACCAGATCGAGGCCGGCGACATGGGCGTCCGGGTGATCGCCACGCCCGGCCATACGTTCAATCACCTGTCCTACGCTGTCGAGTTCGCGGGAAGGGCGGTCGCTGTCTTCACCGGCGGCTCGCTTCTGAACGGGTCGACGGGCCGGCCCGATCTGCTCGGCGCCGAACACTCGCAGGAGCTGGCCAGGGCCCAGCACGGCTCAGTCCGCAGGCTTGCCGCCGAGCTGCCGCCCGACGCGATGGTCTGCCCGACGCACGGATTCGGCAGCTTCTGCTCGGCCACGCCGACCTCGGGCGCGGCGTCGACGATCGGCATGGAGATGACGGTCAACCCGGCGCTCACGCTCGGCGAGGCCGACTTCGTCCAGTCCATGCTTGCGGCGCTCGACGTCTATCCCGCGTACTACGCCCACATGGCGCCGGCCAACGCCGCCGGGCCGCCGGAGCCCGATCTGGCCGCGCCGCGGCACGCCGACAGCACGGAGCTGCGGCGCAGGATCGAGGCTGGAGAGTGGGTCGTGGACCTGCGCTCCCGAGTCGCTTTCGCGGCCGGGCACCTGCGAGGCACGCTGTCCTTCGAGCTCGGCGACCACATGACCACCTACCTCGGCTGGCTGATCCCCTGGGGCACATCCCTCACGTTGCTCGGCCGGAGTACGGCCGAAGTCGCTGCCGCCCAGCGAGACCTGGTCAGGATCGGTATCGAAGCAGTGCGGTCGGCTACGACCGGCGGACCGGACGGCTGGTCGGGCGGCGAGCAGCTCGGCACGTACCCGGTCACCGACTTCGCCGGTCTTGCCCGCGCACGCGGTCAGCGCGACGTCATCCTGCTCGACGTGCGCCGGCAGTCCGAGTGGGACGCTGCCAGGATCGGCTCGGCCGTGCACATCCCGCTGCACGAGCTGGCCGGGCGGCTCGACGAGATCGGCGCGGGCCAAGTCTGGGTGCACTGCCAGTCCGGCTACCGCGCGTCTGTAGCCGCCGGGCTGCTGGACGCGGCCGGCCGCGATGTGGTGCTGATCGACGACGACTTCGACAACGCCGAGCGCGCTGGACTAGCGGATTCCGGCGCCGTGCCGGCTCGCTAGCCGGGAATCTCCTGGCCTGCCGGCGCATTCCTCCGATAGGTAAGAATGAGTCAGGGAGCGCAGATGCCTGTACGCCGTCTGAACCACGCCGTGCTCTACGTCCGGGACCTTGCCGCATCGGTCGAGTTCTACCGGGAGGCTCTCGGCTTCGAGGTGCGGCATGGAAATCCCCGGCCAAGCGGCGTTCATGCGCGCGCAGGGCACGGCCAACGATCACGACCTCGGCTTGTTCGCGGTGCCGGACGGTGTGCCGCAGCAAGGGCGCTATCTCGGCCTCTATCACCTCGCATGGGAGGTCGGAACGCTTGCCGAGCTGGCGGAGGTCAGAGCGAAGCTGACCGAACTGGGCGCGCTAGTCGGGGCGAGCGATCACCGTGTCTCCAAGTCGCTGTACGCCAAGGACCCGAGCGGCATTGAGTTCGAGGTCATGTGGCGGGTGCCTGCCGATCAGTGGGAGATCGAGCTGGCGGACGGGCCGCCGATCGGGCCGCTCGACCTCGAGGCCGAGATCGCACGCTGGGGCGACCAGGTCACGGGTGCCGCCGCCGGTTCGATCACCTGACCTGCTGCAGCTTTCGGTCAACCCACGTCGGCTGACCGCAGCGCGGCCGCCGCTGCCAGCGGATCGACCGGGTCGAAGAACACTCCAGCGCCGAACTCCGCAGCCGCCAGGTGGCGAGTCGTGCCGGGGGCGCGCAGCACAGGTGCGAGATGAAGATGCAGGTGCGCCGAGGGCCAGTCCGCGCCGTCTGCCGGCCGCTGGTGGAACCACAGCAGGTACGGTTCGGCCTCGCCTAGCACCTGCGCGAGCCTGGCAAGGCACTCGACCAGGACCCCGCCGAGTTCAGCGCGCAGATCCTGGCCTGCGTCTGGCAGGTCGGCCACGTGCCGGCGCGGCGCGATCACCATCTCAAACGGCCACGAGGGTGCCCACGGGACGTGGGCCAGCCAGGCCGGACGCCGTACGACCATCAGCTCATCGGCAAGCGGCTGGCACAGCGAGCAGCCGGCCCGGCGGAGTTCGGCGAGCGGGATCGGCGGCACGTCGCCGAGCGCGAGGATCTGGCTGTGCGGATGGTCGATGGTGGCCCCGATCGCCTGACCGCGGTTCTCGAACACAAACACATAGCCGACATCGTCCCTGGCTCCCAGCCGCGCTGTCCGCTCGGACCAGAGCTCGATGACCCGCGCTGCGCCGGCCTGCCCGAGGCGGATAAACGTATCTGCATGACTGGCGCTGTGCAGGACGACCTCATGCCTGCCGTCTGGCAGCGCGGGCCAGCGATTCGGGATGCACCGCACGTCGTATGGGCGCGGAGCCTCAAGCCCGCCAGGGCAGAACGGGCACTGGCCGAGCGGCCTGTTGGGCCGCTCCTGCCGCCACGGGGTGACAACCACCCAGGTGCCGGTCAGCGGGTCGATCCTGACCCGTGCTTCGCTACTACGTGGTTCGCCGCTGAAGGTCACATCCGCGCAGGCTACGCGCTCGCGGCCGTCCTGACCTCGATGCTGCCCTTATACGCCACGCCCCTGATCCGCACGATCGGAGCACCGGGTGGTAGCTCGGCTTGCCAGACGTCGCCGGTCGCCGAGACACCGGTGCCACCGAATTCGACCCGGACGCCCGGCGGCACCAGGATCTCGGTGCGCGACTTATAAGAAAGCGCGGTGATGGTGGTCTCCGCCGAGGTCAGCTGCGCGAGCCGCAAGTCGAGCAGTCCGCCGCCCTTGTAAACGACCGACAAGAACCGGCTCGGAAGCGTCCAGCGGCCGACCCTGCTGATCGAGCTCTTCAGCGCGATCGCGAACCTGCCTGGCTTCCTGCCGGTCCCCGTGGCCACCAGCAGGGTCGGCGCCGCGGCAGGCAGATCGGCGGTCAGGCTGTCCAGTTCCGTCGTCGTCCTCGCCACCAGTGCGTGCCTGACGCGCTGGTCAAACTCCTCATCGGTCAGGCGGTGCTCGGCGAAAGCCGCCTGGAGGCGCTGCGTCGCCGCGTCCCGCTCGACGTTCGACGCCAGCGTGCCAGGAGCGGGCGCCGGGTCGGGCCCTCCGTTGCCGGTCTGCGTCATCGACGACCTCCTCAATGCGATATATCTTAACCGGCGGACACGAGCGAAGAAAACAACGTTCAGCAACAATACGTTGTTCTGCCGCGGACTCGCCGTCAGATATCGCCGGTATCGCGTGGCGTCCCCGCGTCCCGCACGAGATCGGTGTACAGGGCGGCGGTCTGCGCCGCGATGCTGGCCCAGCTGAATTCGGCGGCAACGTGCTGGCGCCCTAGCTCACCCATGGCCGCCGCCCTGGCCCGATCGCCAACGAGTGACGCGAGTGCCTCGGCGAGCAGCACGTGGTCACCAGGCGGCACGAGCAGGCCAGTCTGGGCATCCAGCACCACCTCAGGGATGCCGCCGACGCGAGACCCGACGACCGGCGTGCCGCATGCCATGGCCTCGAGGTTGACGATGCCGAGCGGCTCATACAGAGACGGGCAGGCGAAGACCGTTGCGTGGCTGAGGATCTGGATGACCTCCGCCTTGGGCAGCATCTCGTTCAGCCAGATCACGCCCGACCGGCCCTCCCGCAGGTGCGTGACCAGGCCGGCGACTTCGGCGCCGAGCTCAGGCGTGTCGGCTTGGCCGGCGCACAGCACGAGCTGCACCTGCGGGTCGAGCATCTCGGCGGCCCGCAGCAGCACCGGCAGTCCCTTCTGCCTGGTCACCCGGCCCACATAGGCGACAGTTGGCCGGCCGGGATCAATCCCGTGCTTGTTGAGCACGTCGGTGCCGGGGTCGGGAGCGTACTCATCGGTATCGATCCCGTTCCTGATCACGTGCACGCGATCGGACGCCAGCGACGGGTAGGTCGCGAGGACGTCGGCGCGCATCCCGCTGGAGACGGCGATCACCGCGGCGGCCGATTCGACCGCGATGCGCTCGCACCATGACGACAGCGCGTAGCCGCCGCCAAGCTGCTCGGCCTTCCAGGGCCTGAGCGGCTCCAGCGAATGCACGGTCAGCACGTGCGGGACGCCATACAGGAGTCGCTGCCAGGTGCCCTGCGAGGTTCGCGTACCAGGTGTGCGAGTGCACGACGTCGGCGGAGGCGACCGCTGCGACCATGGAGAGGTCGGTCGAGATCGTCTGCAGCGCCGCGTTCGCGGTTTCGAGGACCTCCCACGGGCGGTGCGCGACGGCGCCTGCGCGGTCCGCGCCCTGGCAGTGCACCGTCAGGCTGACCAGGTCGCGCAGCTCGCGCGTCAGGTACTCGACGTGCACACCCGCGCCGCCATAGACCTCTGGCGGATACTCCCTGGTGAGCATGGCGACGTTGACCTTGCCGAAGGGCCCCGTCTCAGGGTGAGCATCTGGCCCCGTCACAGGGTGACCTCCTGGCCCTTCCCGACCACGGTGACGCCGCCTGCGGACACCACGAAGCCGCGAGCCCTGTCGTGTTCCTTGTCGACGCCTACCTGCGCGTGATCCGGCACCACGACGTTCTTATCGAGAATGGCGTTCCTGACAACAGCGTTCCTGCCGATCGTGGTGTTGTGCAAGATCACCGAGCGCTCTACCCTGTGACCAGGAGTTGATCCGCACTCCCGGCGACAGCACCGACTGGCTGACCAAGCCGCCGGAGACGATGACGCCGTTGCTCACCACGCTGTTGACCGCGCGCCCGATCCGGTCCCCGCTGTCGTGCACGAACTTGGCCGGGGGCTGCGACGGTACGTGGGTGAGGATCGGCCACCGGTCGTTGTACAAGTTGAAGACCGGGTGCACCGCGCAGAGGTCAAGCTGAGCGTCGTAGTAGGAATCGAGCGTCCCGACGTCGCGCCAGTACCCGGCGTCACGCGCCTCTGCCCCGGGGATCTCGTTGTCGAGGAAGTTGTAGGCCTGAGCGCATCCCTGGCTGACCAGCATCGGCAGGATGTCGCCGCCCATATCGTGCCTGCTGGCGTCGTCTGCAGCGTCCTGGCGCAGCGCCTCGACCAGCACGTCGGTGCTGAACACGTAGTTGCCCATCGACGCGTAGGCCAGGTCAGGATTGTCGGTGAGGCCCGGGGGATCGGCCGGCTTCTCCAGGAACGCCTCGACAGACCGGCCGTCGCGGCCGGTCTGAATGACACCGAAGCTGGTTGCCTCTTCCCGGTCGACCGGAATGGCCGCCACTGTGACCCCGGCGCCGCCCGCCACGTGCTGGTGCACCATCTGCATCATGTCCATCCGGTACACATGGTCGGCGCCGAAGACGGCCACGATGTCGGGCTGGTCGTCATAGATCAGGTTGAGCGACTGGAAGATCGCGTCGGCCGATCCCGTGTACCAGTGCGGGCCCAGCCGCTGCTGCGCGGGCACGGGCGTGACGTAGTTCCCGAGCAGGCTGCTCAGCCGCCAGGTGGTCGTGATGTGCCGGTCCAGGCTGTGGCTCTTGTACTGGGTCAGCACGCAGATGCGCCGGATTCCCGCGTTGACGAGATTGGAGAGCGCGAAGTCGATCAGCCGGTACAGGCCGCCGAACGGCACGGCGGGCTTGGCCCGGTCATCGGTCAGCGGCGCCAGTCGCTTCCCGGCTCCGCCAGCGAGGACAATCGCGAGTACTTGCGGCTCAGCCATCCGGAACTCCTGTCGAAGGCGGACTTCGGCATTGCCGATGTCAGCATTACAGTGCCATCGCGATTACAGTGCCATCGCGACAGGGCCCGCAGCACGCTGAACCTCACATTGGCGCACCCGCTGGCCCTGGTCCAGACATGACCGGTATGTTCACCCGGATCTTCGATTGCGGATGCCCCGTCTGCTCCCAGTCATCCATGAACCTGGCCTCGAGACCGTGCTTGGCCGCGAGCGCGATCAGCGTCTCCGTCCGGTAGTAGAAGTCCTCGCGCAGCACGTGATGCTCGGTGCCCTCCGTGCGGTCGTAGGTGAAGTCGAAGAAGCCGCCGGGAGCAAGGAGCCTGCCGACGTTCGCGAGGCACTCGTCGATGACCTCGAGCGGAGAGTGCGAGAACACGCTGTGCGCGTGCACGAAGTCGAATGCGTGTTCCGGCAGGAACTCCAGCCGCAGGTCCTTGACGAGGGTCAGGTGCGGCAATTTCGCCTGCAGGTCATACCCTGCGATCGTCTTCTGCGCCTCGATCAGGATGTCCGGCGAGATGTCGATGCCGTAGTAGCAGCCAGGCTCGAGGTAGTCGATGAACAGCCGTCCCGCCCGCAGGTTCCCGCAGCCGATCTCGAGCATCCGCATGTCGGGCTTGAGCCCGTGTCCTGTCGCGTAGTCGAACTGAACCTGTCCGACCTGCAGCCAGTACTCGTGCTTCGGGCTCCCGACGGCTCCCTCGGGGTTGCGCGCCGTGTCCGATCGCATCACCGCGCGGTAGTAGCTCACGTGGTCGTCCGAGCGGGCCTGCAGCCAGGCGTCCCTGGCGCGCCGCCGCAGGTAACCGACGATGTTGCCGGGATGCCGCGAGCGCGTAGATGACCTTGAACGACAGCTTCGACCTGTCCTTGGAATGCACGGACTCAGCGTAGAGCCTCGCGCTCGTCAGGTCGGCGCAAGCCTGGCCAAGCCAGTTGCCGCGGGCCGCCGGGCCGCGATCATGGCGCCTGTCGGGTCCGATGATCTGGCTGGCAGCTACTCTGCCGCTGGCAGGCGCCCGGCAGGACTGGCGGTTGACGAGCCTGACAGCGAGCACCCTGTGCCACTGCGACGCCGATGCCGAGCACGACGGTCCACGCCAGTGCCTCGCCGATCGCCACGTCAGGGTCCTCGGCCTTGCCAGGCGGTTCCTTGCCGGTGGCCTTGGTCCAGGCGAAGATGATCGCCTTGCGAGCGACGAACGCGGCAGCCGCGCCGGCCACCGTCGTGGCCGCCTTGCTGCCGAAGTCACTGCCCTTATCAGGCATTGCCGTCCCTTTCACGTTCGGCGCCACCGTGAGCCGCGCTTGCTCGCCCTGCACGCAGCATCATCCCACGGCGCCGGTGCGCGGGACGTCCGACCCCGTCCTCCGCGGCGTTCCGTCCCGGCTGCGCGGCCTTCGGTGCCCCGCTGCGCGGCATACCGTCCGCGCTCGATCGCGGCGAGCCAGCTCGGCAGGCCTCCGTCGTGCCGATCAGCCAGTAGGGCCGCTCGGCCGGCCTGCCCTCGATCGCCACGTAGACGGCGCGTCGGCAGATAGGGCCGGACGAGCAGGTACGCGGCGGGATCGGCTCGGGGTCCGCGCAGCGCACGGGTCTGCGCCGGGTCGAGCGCCGTTACGTCGGCGACCTTCGCGAGCGGCAGCCGCTGCGCTCCGGCTTTGAGCTCGGCGGTCGGTGACCACGATCGTGGCAGCGCCCCACGCGAGCAATGTCAGCGCGCAGGCCGACTCGAGCGCCGCGTAGATAGCGATGGCCCATGTGAGGCTCAGGCCAGCCCATAGCGTGGTGCCGAGCAACGCTACGCACGCGGTGACGACAAGCCACCACGAGGCAGGCACGCCGAGTCGTTCGCGTGTACTCACGCATTGTTCCACCGTAGTTGGTTACATGGAGGCCATGAGCGAGGACGGCGGGTCAGTGAGGGGGGCGGCGCGCGGGCTGGCATCCCGGCTGCGCGCCGCATGGAGCTCGGTGAGCTCCGATCCGGCCGACACCGAGGCGAACCGAACCCAGACCGGCTATCAGAACGGGGGCAACCCAGAGCGCGGCGCGCATCCGGGGAGCGGCGTCTCCGCACGGGATTCCGGCGAGGAGCAGGCGGCAGGAGATCGGGCGCCACAGGGCACTGGCCCGCCGCTGGCAGACCGCCGGGCCGACTCATCGGTGCCGCCGTTGCTGCGCAACGCGGCCGCGTGGTGCTGGCGGCTGCTGCTGGTCGCTGCGGTCGTTTACCTGACGTTCAAGGTCGCCGACGCGCTCAGGCTGGTCGTCATCCCGCTGATCGCCGCGATGTTGCTGTCCGCGTTGCTGCAGCCGCTCACGGGTCTGCTGCGCCGGCTCGGTCTTCCCTCCCTGGCCGCGACCTGGTGCACGGTGCTCGCCGCGGCGGCCGTGCTCGTCGGCGTCGGGACACTGATCGCGAACCGGGTACAGGCCGATTACCCGATGCTCGCCTCAGAAGTCAGGCGCACGGTGCACGAGGTGCAGAACTACCTAGCGGGTCCGCCGTTCCGGCTCCGCGGCATCCGGCTCGATCAGCTGTCGAGCAGACTGCTGACCTACCTCGCCCAGCACAAGTCGGTCGTGGCAGGCACGGTCGTCACAGGCGGCCGGTACTTCCTTGAGGTGCTCACCGGCATCATCCTGACCTTGTTTATTACGTTCTTCCTGCTCAAGGACGGGCGGAAGATCTGGTCCTGGCTGATCAGCGGCCTGCGTCCGATGGCGCACCGGCGTGCCGTCATGGCCGGCGACGCCGCGTGGCAGGCCCTGGTCGGCTACATCCGCGGCACCACGGTCGTCGCAGCGATCCACGCGATCTTTATCGGGCTTGCGCTGTGGCTGCTCGGAGTACCGCTGGTGGTGCCGCTGATCATGCTCGTGTTCATCGCGGCGTACGTGCCGCTGATCGGGATCCTGGTGGTCGGCGCTCTGGCTATCGTGATCACGCTGGCGACAAAGGGCGTCATCGCCGCGGTCATCCTGGTCGCGGTGTTCCTGGCAGAGAACCAGATCGAGAGCCACCTGCTGCAGCCGCTCGTGGTCGGCAGGATCGTCCGGCTGCATCCGCTGGCCATCATCGTGGTGCTTGCCGTGGGCGGTATCGTGGCCGGCATTCCTGGCGCGATCATCGCTGTGCCTGTATCGGCCATGGTCACGTACGCCTGGCCTTACCTGCGCGGTGATCATGATCACGATCCGGCCGTATCGCCGGTTGACGTGGAGGCACCCTGATACGTGGAGAACACCGATATGACCACGCGGTCCGAGCGGATCGAGGTTCTCGATCAGGCGGCTTGACCCCGGTCTGCCGCTCCCGGCCAGCGCGCATCCCGGCGATGCCGGAGTTGACTTGTACGCGGCGTCCGACGTGGACCTCGCACCAGGCGAGCGGGCCGTCGTGCCGACCGGAATAGCGATCGCTTTGCCCGATGGCTACGCGGCGTTCGTGCACCCGCGATCCGGGCTGGCGGCAAGGCACGGCGTAACGCTCGTCAACGCGCCGGGGACGATCGATGCGGGGTACCGTGGAGAGATCGCAGTAACGATGATCAACACTGACAGGGATGCCGCGGTTAGCTTCAGGCGCGGGGACCGCATTGCCCAGCTTGTGATCCAGCGAATCGAACACGCGGTGTTCTGCGAGGTAAGCGCGCTGCCCGGATCGGCAAGGGGCGCGGGCGGATTCGGCTCAACCGGGGGACATGCAGGCGGCCTTCCTGGTCCGGCTTGAGCGCCACGGCCCAGCCGGGCCGGCTATCGATGGGGTAGGGGAGCACGGACGTGTTGCGACGCCGCCGCCGCGAGAGCGGCGATCAACCTGACCTGTATGCCCCGGGCGACGACACCAGCCAGCTAGCCGTCTCTCCTCAGGCTGGCCCATGGGATATCGCGGACGACTTCCCAGAGGCAGAGCGGATCGACTGCGGGAGCCTGCTCGTCCCGGTCAGAGAGGGCTTCGACGTCCAGATCAACGTCGCCGAGGAGCAGGGTGCGTGGGTCGCGATCGTGAACGGCGACAGCGGCATGCAACTCCAGGCGTTCGCCGCACCCCGCACCGGCGGCTTGTGGGACGAGGTGAGGCACGAGATAGCCGCGAACATCGCCGACTCGGGCGGCAGCTGCCACGAGAGTGACGGACCGGCTGGAACCGAGCTGCGCGCTCAGGTGCCGGTCGGCGAGGAGGACGGCCTGCCTGAGCAGCTTCAGCCGGTCAGGTTCCTCGGGTTCGACGGTCCGCGATGGTTTTTGCGCGGCGTGGTCAGCGGCCCGGCCGCGACCGAGCCTGCGATGGGCGCCCCGTTCGACGAGCTATTCGCCGACGTCGTCGTCGTCCGCGGCGATTACCCCGCACCGCCGCGCGAGCAGCTGGAGATCCGGTTGCCCGAGGAGGCCAGGCAGGCGCTCGAGGCGCAGCTCGCGGAGGAGCATCCAGACTGGGAGCTGCCCGATCCGTTTACCCGCGGCCCGGAAATCACCGAGACCCGGTAGCGAGCAGCAGGCCGAGCTCGGCCTCGACGTCCTCACTCGTCACGAACAGCAGCTCATCGCCGGCTTCGAGCGGGTCGTCGCTGTTCGGGACGATCACCCTGCCGTCGCGAAGGATGGCCACGAGCACCGTGTCCGCTGGCCATTCGATCGCGCCGATGCGCTGGCCGACGAGCGGGGCGTCGTCGGGCATGGTCAGCTCGACGAGGCTCGCCGCGCTCTGCCGGAACGTCATCAGCCTGACCAGGTCGCCGACGCTCACCGCTTCCTCGACAAGCGCCGACAGCAGGCGCGGAGTGGACACCGCGACGTCCACGCCCCAGGACTCGTTGAACAGCCACTCGTTGTTCGGGTGGTTGATCCGCGCCACCACCCGCGGCACTCCGTACTCGGTCTTGGCGAGCAGCGACACGACGAGGTTGACCTTGTCGTCCCCGGTGGCGGCGATGACAACGTTGCACCGCTCGAGCGAGGCGTCGTCGAGCGAGGAGATCTCGCAGGCGTCGGCAAGCAGCCATTCCGCTCGCGGCACGCTGTAGACCTTGATGGCCTTGGAGTTCTTGTCGATCAGCAGGACCTCGTGACCGTTCTCGAGCAGTTCCTTGGCGATTGACCTGCCGACGGCGCCCGCGCCCGCGATGGCAACGCGCATCAGTGGCTACCTCTTCCCTTGAGCGCCCCGCTTGGCGAACACCGACGCGATCTGCTTCAGGTCCTCTTCCTTGGCCATCACGTGCAGGACATCGCCTTGCTGCAGGACGGTGCCCGGGCTGGGCAGCAGCGCCTCGCCGAGCCGGGAGATGAACACGATCCTGGTGTCAGCGGCTGCCTCCAGCGCGCTGACCTTCTCGCCAAGCCAGTCGTCGCAGCAGCTGAGTTCGGCGAGGACCAGCGAGCCTGTCGGGTCTCGCCAGAGCGTCGCCACGCCTTCAGGCAGCAGCCGCCGCAGCATCTGGTCGGCCGTCCAGCGGACCGTCGCCACCGTCGGAATCCCGAGCCGCTGGTAGACCTCGGCGCGGCGCGGGTCGTAGATCCTGGCAGCGACCCGCTGCACCCCGAAGGACTCCCTGGCGACTCGCGCGGCGATGACGTTCGAGTTGTCGCCGCTGCTGACGGCGGCGAAAGCATGGGCCTTTTCGATACCGGCCTCGATCAGGACATCTCGGTCGAAGCCGATGCCAGTGATCTTGCTGCCGCGAAAGCCGGGCCGCAACTTGCGGAACGCCTCGACGTCCTGGTCGATGACGGCCACGGTGTGCCCCTGATCCTCAAGGATGTGGGCTAGCGTCGAGCCGACCCGCCCGCACCCCATGATCACGATGTGCATGATCATCCTTCCAGCAGCTTTGGCGCCTGAAGAACGTTATGCCCTGGAGCGGCGCAGGGCTAGCGCAGGGTCTTCCCCCAGCAAAGCGCCGGGTGGTACCCAGTAAAGCCGACGCGGTAACCAGACGGCACGATGGTGGCGTGCGGAATGAGAGCGCGCAACCCTTCGAGGCGGGCGACGTCCTGGAACTGACCGTCGGCGAGGCGGTCCACGGCGGCTGGTGTATCGCGAGGCCAGGCCGCCCGCAGCTGGTCAGCGGGGTCCCGTGCCTGTCCTGTTCGTACGGCATGCGCTGCCTGGTGAACTGGTCAAAGCGGTTGTCACGCAGACGACGGCGAGGTTCGCGCGCGCGGACGCGACCGAGATCATCAGCGCGGTCGCCTGAGCGGGTCAGCGCTCCGTGCCCGTACGCGCGGCCAGGCGGCTGCGGCGGCTGCGACTGGCAGCATGCCAGCGTGCCTGCTCAGCGCACGATCAAGGCGCAGGTCATCAGCCAGCAACTTAGGCGCATCGCGGGCCTCGAGCGAGAGGTGATCGTGGAGCCGCTGCCCGGCGACGACGCCGGTCTTGGCTGGCGGACCAGGGTCAGGTTCGCGGTGGGGGCCGACGGCCGGGCCGGGCTCTACCGGCACAGGTCGCATGAGATCACGCCGGTCAGCGACTGCCTGATCGCGCATCCGCTGATCACCGCGGCCGGCGTCACCCGCAGCACCTGGCCAGGCGCGCGCTGGGTCGAGGCGGCTGCGTCACCAGCAACTGGCGATCACGCGTTGCTGGTCCGCGGCACCGGCCGCGGGCCTTCTCCCGCGATACGTGCCAGCGCGGGCGACACCGCCGAATCAGGGGAACGGATTCCTGGCGGGCTGGTCCGCCCCGGTTCCTGACCTATCGCGCGGCTGGCCGGGAGTGGCGGGTCAGCGCTGCCGGCTTCTGGCAGGTCCATCCAGGAGCCGCCGACGTTCTGGCCGACGCCGTCAGGGCGGCCCTGCGACCGCGAGCCCGGCCAGACGGCGCTCGACCTGTTCTGCGGCGCCGGCCTGTTCGCGGGCGTGCTGGCTGAGGCAGTCGGACCTGGCGGTTCGGTCGTCGGCGTCGAGCAGGACGAAGCCGCGGTGCGCGATGCCCGCCACAACCTGCGCACGGACACCGTGGGCACGCGTGCACCGCGGCGACGCGTCGCAGGTGCTGCGCAGACTCGGGCTGGGCGAAGCGACCATCGCCGTGCTCGATCCGCCCCGTACCGGCGCGGACCGCGCGCTGATCGAGGTGCTCTGCTCCGGCGGACTGTCGCCGCGTCGCCTACGTGTCCTGCGACCCGGCGACCCTTGCCCGCGACATCGCCGTGTTCGGACGCCACGGCTGGCGGCTGGAGCACCTGCGCGGATATCGATGCGTTCCCGATGACACATCACGTCGAATGCCTGGCCGTGCTGGTGCCGCCGGCCGGTTAGCCCGATCCGGCGATTCATACGGCAAGATGCCGGTATGCAACTGCGAATCTTTACTGAACCCCAGCAGGGAGCGGACTACGCGACGCTGCTGCGAGTCGCCAAGGCAACCGAGGACCTCGGCTTCGACGCGTTCTTCCGGTCCGACCACTACCTGAAGATGGGCTCGGTGAGCGGGCTCCCCGGTCCGACAGACGCCTGGACGACGCTGGCCGGCCTGGCCGTCCAGACCGAGCGGATCCGGCTCGGCACGCTGGTGTCGCCGGTCACCTTCCGGCTCGCCCGGGCCGCTCGCGATCACGGTCGCGCAGATCGACCAGATGAGCGGCGGCCGGGTCGAGCTCGGCCTCGGAACCGGCTGGTTCGACGCCGAGCACGCCGCGTACGGGATGCCGTTCCCCGCGCCTGGGCGACCGGTTCGCGATGCTCGAGGAGCAGCTCGCCATCATCACCGGACTGTGGGCGACTCCCGAGGGCGAGACGTTCTCCTACGCGGGAGCGCACTACACGGTGACTGACTCGCCTGCGCTGCCGAAGCCAGCGCAGCGGCCCGAAGCCGCCGGTTATCGTCGGCGGCCACGGCGCCAAGCGCACGCCTCGACTCGCGGCCGCCTATGCCGACGACTACAACGCGGGCTTCGACACGGTCGCGGGAACCAAGGCCGCCTTCGACCGGGTGCGGGCCGCCGTCGAGGCGGCGGGTCGGCCTGGCGGCTCGATGATCTACTCGGCCGCCCAGGTGGTGTGCTGCGGGCGGGACGACGCGGAGCTCAAGCGCCGGGCGGCGGCCATCGGTCAGGAGCTTGCCGCGCTGCGCGAGCACGGACTCGCCGGAACCCCTGCCGAGCTGGTCGACAAGATCGGGCAGTTCGCCGGCATCGGCGCCGAGCGGATCTACCTGCAGGTACTCGACCTCGATGACCTCGAGCACCTGGAGCTGATCGCCGCCGAGGTGCTGCCACAGGTCTGAGCCAGGCGAGCATTCCCTTTACCGCCAGCTGCCGCTGCGCGGTTCAGCACCCTCCCTGCGGTCCAGGGAAACCTGGACCGCAGGCTGGAGCGTCCACCATGCCGACCGCGGGACGGGTGATGCCGCCGAAATGCACGACGTACCAGACGCCGCGCCAGGAGATCAGCGACGCGATGCCGAACGACCGCACCTGGCCGTGCAGCCGGTACACCACTCGCGGGCCCGCGACGTGCCAGTACCCGACCTTGTTGTAACAGACGCCGGGATCGATCCAGGCCGCGCCGGCTGACGGCACGATGACGCGGATCAGCTTCGCCGCGTCCGGGTGCGGCCCGAGCAGGCGGTGCGCGGCCTTGACATCGAGCTCGAAGTCCAGCCACAGGCGCGACCGCCAGTCGCCGGCCGCGTCATAGATGGCCTTCACTTGCTTGTAGGCCGCTAGCGGGAAGAACGCGGGCCTGGCGAGCGATGCCCGCCCGGTCCGGACGGCGAGCCACAGGTCCGTCACCATCGCGCGGAAGGCCGGTCCGTCGCGCCCGCGGCCTTGTTCGTGTCTGAGCACGCCCGCCCTGCCCGGGAGCCACGGGCAGCGGTCCGGCAGGCTCGCGCGCAGGCGAGGTGCCGGCGCGGATGGCGAGGCGACGGCCGAGCTGCAGTGGCTGTGCCGTGCGGCGGGAGAGGCGTGCTGGCCTGCCGCGCCGGCCGTCGTCGCGCACGCGGCCAGCAGCGAGGTACCGATGCCACCGCGACGCGCGGCAGGCGTGCCAAGGTACCGCGGAATCCTCATCGGCCGTCATCGTAGCCGCGGGGTCGCTAGGCGACGGGGTGCTCGGACAACTCGCGGTCGCTTGCGACGGTGATCGTGATCGCGCTCAGGATGCCCGCCGCCGGCGACCAGGCCGGCCGAGACGTACAGCGCATCGTGCAGGCCAGACTGGAACGCGGAGTAGGTGGCCTGGATGACCTCGCGGACAAGCTTGCCCTGACCCGCAGGGGCCAGCGAGGAGGTGCCGCCCGCGGAGGGCACCTGGCCGGTCAGCACGCCGTTGATCACGATCGGCTGGATGCTCTTCGGCAGGCCGAGCGCGTTCAGGCTGGCCACCAGCGCGGTCTGCAGCTTCCCGATCACGATGGCGCCGAGTATCGCCACCCCCATCACGGCGCCAATCTCGCGGCTGGTGTTCGTGGTTGACGCGGCCATGCCAGATCGCTCTGGCGGGACCACCGCCAGCACCGACGACGTGATCGGCACGACGCAGGCGCCGATGCCGATCCCGGTGAGCGCGAGCGCCGATGCGAGCGGCAGGTAGGGCGGCTGCGGGCTGATCACCGCGTTGGTCCAGAGCAGGCCACCTGCGAAGGCGGCACAGCCCGCCGACGATCGACCAGCGGATGCCGACCGATCCGGTCCACCGTCCGGCGAGCAATGAGGCGAGGATCATCAGGATGGTCATCGGCAGGAAGACCATCGGCAATCTGGCCGCCGTTGTACCCGGATACTTCCTCGAGGAACAGGGCGGTAAAGAAGAAGATCGCGAAGGTCGCGAAATAGGCGCAGAAGGCCACGATATTCGGCGTCGCGAATTGTGGTATCCGCAGGAACCGCAGGTCCAGCAGCGGATGCGGGGCACGGCTTTCCTGCCAGCCGAACGCCGCGACGGCGACCGCGCTGACGCACAGCAACGCGATGGTCTCGGCCGAGGCGAAACCCGCGCTCTCGGCGTTGATGACCGCGAAGATCAGGGCCGCGAGCGCGATCGCGCCGAGCGCTGCGCCGATCAGGTCGATCCGCTGGTCTGTCGGGTCGGAGTTCTCCGGGAGGACGATGATGGCGGCGACAAGCGCGATCAGGCCGAAGAGGACGTTGAACCAGAAGATCGCCGGCCAGGTCCAGGCGTAGACCAGCGCGCCGCCGACGACCGGACCGAGCGCGAGCGCCGAGCCCGAGACCGCGGCCCACACCCCGAGCGCCCAGTTCCTGCTTGTGTATTCGGGATAGATGTGGCGCAGCATGGATAGCGTGCCTGGCTCGCTCGCGGCCGCTCCGACGCCCATGACGGCCCGCCCGGCGATCACGATCGCCCAGGGCCGCCGAGCCCGAGGTGATGATCACCGACAGCCCTGCCATCAGCGCTCCGGCGATGAAGACGCAGATGCCGGCCACCAGGATCTTCTTGCGGCCGAACTGGTCACCGAGCGTCCCGAACGTCAGCATGCTGGCCGCGAATGTCAGCGCGTACGCACCCACCACCCACTGCAGCGAGGACACGCCAGCGCGCAACTGGGTCTGGATGCCTGCCAGCGCGACACTGACGATCGTGATGTCCAGGAACGTCAGGAACAAGACCAGGCACAGCGTGGCCAGCGCAGGCGGAACGGCGGTTCTCGCCCATGAGGCCCTGCTCAGCCTGCGGATGAGCAGGGCCTCGCCGTCGCGACGCTGTCGGCAGCCGCGGCGCCGACGGCCGGTATGCCGGCTGCTTCGTCGGCACGCTCACGTGGCGCATCGACCATCTGGCGTTCCTTAAGCAGCTACCGCCGTCCGCACCATGCGCACGGCAATTGGCTGGAGACGGTACGTTCCGGTCACCTAGTTGTCAATGACCAGATTACGCTCCGGCCACGTGTCCGGCACTCCCGCGGTAGCTACCCCTTGCAAGCAGATGGCAGTCCGGAAGTCATTCCCCGAATTCTCCAGCTTCAGCAGGGCGCAGAAACTGGCAAGGCCGACCTTCCAGACGCCGTCCTCGTACACCGCCACGCCCTGCTGGCCGGACAGTGCCGCCGGGCCGCCGAGCAGGATCGAGTAGGTGACTGATGCCTGGCTCGTCCCGGTTAGCGTGACGTGAGTGACCTTAGCAGTGGCGCTCGAGGCGAGCGGATTTCCTGACTGCTGCGCCTTAATGACCTTTGCCAGCTTGTCGCCTCCTGGAGCAGCTGGAGGCGCCGGGCTACCGGGGTCTTGCCGTTAAAGAACGTGGCCCAGTTCTGTCTTGATCGCCGCGACGGCGGCCGATCCGCTCGTCGGCTCGCCGCCGCCGGTGGCCGGCGCTGAGGTCGGCGCGGCTGGCGATGTCGCGGGGGTCGCGGGCTGCGTATTTCCGCCGCTACCGCCGCCGCTGCTGCTGCAGGCGCCAAGGGCGAGCGCGGCAGCTACCAGCAGTGATGCCGACACGAGGGACGATTCCCGGAAATGCAGACGTTGCATGGCAACAGTGTGCCGCACAAACGGGAGCGTGAATCATGATGTTGCTGATTCGCCAGAGATTTTCCGCGGGATCAACCTGGCCGTTCCACGGGTCGTAGTCGGCTTCAGTGCTTCCTGCTCAGGACGTCGTCCTGCCGCACGTTCTGGTCCCGCTTCGGCGACCTCGGGCAGGCGGTGCGCGTGCCGCACTGAGCCGTCCATTCCTGCCCCGGGATCGCTGGCCCCGGCGCGTTGTCCACGCGCGCGTTCCTGCCGACTGCGTCGCGGCGATGACGGCGGCGGCCGCCGCGGCGCTGAGCAGGCTGACGTGCTCGCCGAGCAGGAGCGCCGACCAGCCGAGCGTCAGCGCGGGCTGAGCGATCTGCAGCCGACCCACCCGGGCGACGCCGCCCACCGCCATCGCGTGATACCAGGCGAAGAAGCCCGACCACCATCGAGATGACGCCGACGTAGGCCAGCCCCGCCGGCGCGCCAGCGGTGATGTGCCCTGGCGGATCGGTGAGTCAGCGCGAAGCCGTGACCGGCACCGTGACCGGCAGCGCGAGGATGATGGCCCAGCAGATCACTCGCCAGCCGCCGTACTCGCGCGCCACGGCCCCGCCTTCGGCGTAGCCGAGCGCCGGCGATGCCGACCGCGACGAGCAGCAGCAGGTCGGCCACGGCTCAGGCGGCCGCCGCCCTGGACGATCGCGAAGCCGATGACGACGGCCAGACCGAACGCCGAGCGCAGCCCAGTAGGCACGCCGCGGTCGCTCGCCAGCCCGCCAGACCGCGACCCCGGCGGTCGCAGCGGGAATAAGGCCGGTGAGCACGGCGCCGTGCACGCTGCTGACGTAGCCGAGCGCGAGCGCCGAGAACAGGCCGAAGCCAATGCCGACCGGGCCAGCGACGATGAGCATGCGCCCGAGCACCGTCGCGCGGCGGCAGCAGCGGCTGACGGCGCAAGACGCCAGCACGGCGATGGCCACGACGCCGCCGATCACCGAGCGCCCGACGCCGACCTGGACGGGGCTGAAAGACGCCTCGGCGGCGGTGGTGGCCGGGAAGGTGACGCTGAAGAACATGACGCCGAGCACTCCGAGCGCAAGCGGTGCCGCTTTCCTTCCCGCAACAGAAGTGCTTCTATTGGCTCTCATGAACAATGATAGCAGTTCGGCGTCGGTGGCTTCCAGGATCGAGGACCTCGTCCAGTCCATGCCGCCAGGGAGCCGGCTGCCGTCCTACCGTGATCTTCAGCAGCGCTACCGGCTGAGCCCGGCGACGGTGCAGCGGATGCTCGCCGATCTGTCCCGGCGCGGCCTGCTGGTCACCCGGCCGGGCAGCGGCACGTATACCGCGCCGCGCCGGCAGGCACCGGCGGCCGCCGACGTCTCCTGGCAGACGCTGGCCCTGGGCAGCAGGACCGGGCTCAGCGTGGACCTGGAGCGCCTTGTCGATCCTGGGGCGCCGGACGCGCTGCCTCTGACCAGCGGGTTTCTCGACGAGCGGTTGCAGCCGCTCGGCCTGCTCGCAGCGGTGGGAGCCAGGGCAGCCAGGCGACCGCAGGCGTGGAGCAGGCTGCCGCCGCAGGGCCTGCCCGAACTGCGTGCCTTCTTCGCTGCCGAGACCGGCGGGACCATGACTGGCCAGAATGTGCTGTCACACCCGGCGGCCAGGCCGCGCTCGTCGGCGGTGTTCCGGCATCTGTGCGCACCAGGCGACCCGGTGATCTTGGAGTCGCCGACGTACGTCGGCGCGCATCGCGGTGGCCAGGGCCGCCGGGCTGACGCTGGTGCCCGTGCCCGGCGATGAGCAGGCGGATGCTGCCCGACGTGCCTACCGACGCGCTGGACGCGAACCGGCGCCGGCTCGTCTACGTGCAGCCAAGGTACTCCAACCCGGCCGGCGCAGTGCTCGCGCGCGGACCGGAGGGTGGCGGTGCTCGAGGCCGTCGCCAGGCACGGCGCGTTCTTGCTCGAGGACGACTGGATGCGCGACTTCGACCTCGGGCCGCCTTCTCCGCCGCCGCTGGCCAGCATGGACGACGACGGTCACGTGATCTATCTGAGGTCGCTGTCCAAGCCCGTCGCGCCCGGCCTGCGGATAGCCGGACTGGCGGCACGCGGACCTGTGCTGGCGAGGCTGCGTCTCGGCCGGATCAGCGATGATCTCTTCGTGGCGCCCGTCCTCCAGCAGGTCGCGCTCGACGTGCTGACCGCACCAGGCTGGGTCAGGCATCTGGGCAGCATCAAGCGGGCCCTGCGCGAGCGCAGGGACGCGCTGGCCGCCGCGATCGCCGCCTCGCTGCCGGAGTGCGATCTGCCGCTCGTCCCGGCGGGCGGTGTGCACCTGTGGCTGCGGCTGCCTGAGCGCTGGTCCGGACGTCGACGTCGCCGACCTGGCCGCCGGCCGCGGCCTGTCGCTGAGCCCAGGCCGGATGTCGTTTCCCGGCGAGCCGCCTGGTCCGTACCTGCGGCTCAGCTACTCCGCAGCCGAGCCGCCAGCGCTGATCAGGGCCGTCCAGATCCTGGCCGAAGTCCTCGCGGCGAACCTGGGTAGCCGTCGGCGTTCATTGCGCCAGCACAGTGCGACGATGTCCTCATGGTCGTACCGGTGCGAGAAGCGTGAAGGTCGTGCTGGCCGGCGGCAACGGTGCTCTCGGCCGCAGGATCGCCGCCGATCTGGCCGCCCGGGGCGACGAGATAGTGGTGCTGAGTCGCTCGCCAGATCCGCGCGGGCCGGGACGGCAACTGCACTGGGACGGTACGAGCGCTGGTCAGTGGGCCGCCGAGCTTGCCGGGGCCGTCCTGATCAATTTGGCGGGGGAACTTGTCGACCGGCGGCCGACCCCGGCAAACATCGAGTCACTGACCAGCTCGCGGGTACGGCCAACCAGGGCGCTCAGACAGGCCGCGGCCGGTCTGGTCACACCCCCCGCTGTCTGGATCCAGATGAGCACGCTCGCGATCTACGGCGACGCGGGCAACGCGATCCTGGACGAGGCGGCAGCACCAGCGGACGGCCCCGCTCAGATGGCTGGCGTCGCCCGGGCGTGGGAGACGGCCGCGAAGGGAGCGACTGCCGGGCGTCAGGTCGTGCTGCGGACGGCGGTCGTGCTTGACGCAGGGACGCCCGCCTACGCCAGGTTGAGTGCCCTGACCCGCTGGGGGCTAGGCGGGCGAATGGGGTCTGGTACGCAATGGATCAGCTGGCTGCACATCGAGGACTTCCTGGCGATCATCCGGTTCTGCCTCGACGATGCAGGACTCGCCGGGGTGGTTCACGCGACCAGCCCTGAGCCGGTAACCAATGCCGAGTTCATGGCGGCCCTCAGGCATGCCGAGAACCGTCCGGCCGCGCCGCCTGCCCCGGCCTGGCTCCTCAGGCTCGGCGGCGGTTGTGCTGCGCACCGATCCGGCCTTGGCATTGACGGGGCGCCGCTGCGTGCCGGCGAGGCTCGCGGGACTCGGCTTCGGCTTCAAGTACCCGCAGATCGGGGCGGCGCTCGAGGACCTGAGTGCGAGCTGATCTGCCGGACGGCCAGGAACGCGAGACTTGATCTGGTCAACGCGCGGGCTGGTCAGCGAGCGGGCTGGCCGGACGCCTGGCGCATGCCCTTGTTGGCCAGGGCGTCGGCGCGCTCGTTGCCAGGATCGCCAGCGTGTCCCTTGACCCAGAGCCAGGCCACCTGATGTCGTGCGACGGCGGCTTCTAGCCGCATCCAGAGGTCAGCGTTTTTGACCGGCTTCCTGTCCGATGTTCGCCAGCCATTCCGCTTCCATTTCGGCAGCCACGCGGTGATGCCGTTGCGCAGGTAGGAGCTGTCGGTGTGCAGGCGGACCGTGGAAGGCTTGGTAAGACTCTCGAGAGCCTGGATGGCTGCCATCAATTCCATCCGGTTGTTCGTGGTGCCTCCGCTCTCGCCGCCGCAGATCTCCTTGGTATGCGAGCCGTACCTGAGCACCGCGCCCCAGCCGCCGGGCCCTGGGTTGCCGCTGCAGGCGCCGTCGGTATAAATCTCGACCGCCGGCCGGGCCTGGTCTTCGCGATCCTTCATCGGGCTTGCCTGTCCCGCCGTTCTCGTCATCAGCCCAGCGCAGCTCAATCATCGTGCACAGCGAGGGTGCTGGAGCTACGAGGACCTGGGACAGCCATGCTACTTGGCGGCACGGGCGCTCGCAGCTACGGATGGCCGCCGCTGAACGAGCCGCCGGCTTCGGCCGATGCCTGCTCTATCGCACCGGCCTCGCTCCGCTCCCATTCGGCGATGCTGCGCAACATCCCTTCGGTGTAGGCACGCAAATGGGTGCGGTATACCTCGCCGAACGTCCGCAGATAGGCGAGTTCTGCCTTAAGCGCGCTCCGGTCCGCCTCCATCTGCGGCGCCACGGGCGCGGCGTTGAGCGTCGCCAGCGCGGCCTCGCGGGCGCGGGACGTGCGCTTCTTCGAGCACCATGTCGGCGTGCCGCTGAGCCTCGGTGAGGATCTCGTCCCTCCTGGACCTTGCCTCCTCGGTGAGCCTGTGGCTGTATGCCTGCGCGTCCGCCACGTAGCGATCGGCGGTGAGCTGAGCGTTGGAGAGAATCCGCACCGCGTGCACGTGTGCGTCCTCGCGGCCGAAAAGTACGCCGCCGTCGGCTCCGGACTTCATGCCTGCGATGATCCGCCGCCTGAGCCGCTCTACCTCGTTCCACAGCGAGACCTTCTCGTTGAGCAGGGTCACTAACTCGCGCTCGACCTCCTGCAGGAAAGTGCGCACGTGCTCCTCGTCGTATCCGCGCCGTCCGAGGCGGGACAGCGGGAAACTCACGGACTGCACATCGTCAGGGGTGAGTCTGTTCTGCTCGTCCTGCCAGGCGATCGTCATGGCTCACTCCACCCGAAGTCCTCGACATGTATCTGGCCGCGCGGCGTTCCTGCTGAGATCAGCCGCGCCGACGTCTCGCGCACCATCTCGGTTGGGCCGGCGAGGTAGGCCTCGCGGCCTGACCAGCTTCCCGAGCGCATCACGACGTCGGCGACGCCGCCTGTCTCGCCAGCGAACCTGGGGTCGGCGGTCGCCACGGGAACGACAGTCAGCCAGTCGTTCTCGGCGGCAAGCTTGTCCAGGCTGGGCAGGTCATACAGCGAATCCGCCGTCCGCGCGCAGAAGAACAGGTGAACCTTCCGCGGCTGCGGCAGCGTCCCGAGCTGCTCGGTTATCGCCTTTAGCGGAGCCAGCCCGGTGCTGCCCGCGACCATCAGGATGTCGCGTGCCCGAATTGGCGTCCAGAGTCAGCCCGCCCACAGGCGGACCCAGGCGCAGTGAGCCGCCGACGGACTGCAGCTGCGTAAGCGCCATGCTCACGGCACCGCCGTCGATCAGCCTGACATGAAACTCGAGCGTCCCGTCCGCGCGCGGCGCGTTTGCCATCGAGTAGTAGCGCCACAGCTTCGGCCTGGCCGGTGACTCAATCGCCACGGACTGGCCTGGCGTGAAGTCCAGCCTGGGCTTGGGCCTGACTTGCAGCACCGATATGTCAAAGGCCTTGCGCTCGCACGAAACGACCGTTCCCTGCCAGAACGCAGGATTCGTTGTCTCGTCCTCCTTGGCCGCCCCGATCATGATGCCCGCGATCAGGTTGTAGGCATCGATCCAGTCAGTGGCCAGCTCCGGCGTCCAGGCATCGCCTGAGAAATGCGCGATGGTCTCTATCAGGCTGTCCCTGACCCTGTCATAGTGCTCGGCAACGGCACCGAACTTGCGGTGATCCCTGCCGAGACCCGACAGGAAGACCGACAGCTCGTCCGCCTTGTCGACCTGCGAGACAATCTGGCCTAACGCAGCGATGAGATGGTCGCGCTGCGCCTTCATGGAGATCGGGAACAGCTCTCTGATCTCGGGGTGCCTGATGAAGAGGTCCGAATAGAAGAACAGCGGGACCTCGTCGCCGTGCATGGCTATCTTCGCGAAGCTGTCCTTCAGCCTGAGAGCATCCACGAGTTCGTCTTCCTCCGCCTGAGCCTTCACACGGCTTCAGTAACGAGCCAGCACGAGTGGAAATAGTGGCTGAAACTTTCACGGCAAGACATCGGTCAGGTGACGGATTTGGCCGGCCCCTCCTGTTGAGCAGGACATTGTCGCGGCACCTGCATGGCTAGCCGCCTGGCATCGGGTACGGCCGCCGTGTCCGCGCAGCGTCCTAGACTGGCGCGATGACGTCGCAGGCCGCAGGTGCTAGCCCTGGAGGCCGGCTTGCCGGACAGGCCGCTGGTCAGGATGTGAGCGAGGCGGCCGGCGTCCTGCGCAGGGTCTTCGGCTACGAGTCTTTCCGGGGCGGCCAGCAAGAGGTCATCGACCACGTCGTCGGCGGCGGCGACGCTCTCGTGCTGATGCCGACGGGCGGCGGCAAGTCGGTGTGCTACCAGATCCCTGCGCTGATCAGGCCCGGCACCGGCATCGTGGTGTCGCCGCTGATCGCCCTGATGCAGGACCAGGTGGACGCCCTGCAGGCGCTCGGGGTGCGGGCAGGCTTCCTCAACTCCAGCCAGGACCCTGCGCCAGCGGGCGGCGATGCAGGCCGACTTCCTGGCCGGCGAGCTGGAGCTGCTCTACCTGGCGCCCGAGCGGCTCAGGTCAGAATCAACGCTGCAGCTACTCGACCGCGGCAAGATCGGCCTGTTCGCGATCGACGAGGCGCATTGCGTGTCCCAGTGGGGACATGACTTCCGGCCCGACTACCTTGCGTTGTCCGCGCTGCACGAGCGCTGGCCCAACGTCCCGAGGATCGCTCTGACCGCCACCGCCACCAAGGCGACGAGGTCGGAGATCATCACGCGCCTCAACCTGGGCGCGGCCAGGCAATTCGTGGCGAGCTTCGACCGGCCGAACATCAGGTACCGGATCGAGCCGAAGGCCGAGCCGCTTAAGCAGCTGCTGACGCTGCTGCGGACCGAGCACCCTGGCGATGCGGGCATCGTGTACTGCCTTTCCAGGGCGTCTGTCGAGAAGACCGCTTCGTTCCTTGACCGGAACGGAATCACGGCGATGCCGTACCACGCCGGCCTTGACGCTCGGACCAGGACAGCCAATCAGGCCAGGTTCCAGCGCGAGGATGGCCTGGTGATGGTGGCGACAATCGCATTTGGCATGGGTATCGACAAGCCAGATGTCCGGTTCGTCGCTCACCTTGACCTGCCGAAGTCGGTCGAGTGCTACTACCAGGAAACCGGGCGCGCGGGCCGTGACGGCTTGCCGGCCACCGCATGGCTCGGGTATGGCCTGGCCGACGTGGTGCTGCAGCGACGGCTCATCGATACCTCAGAGGGTGACCTCGCGCACCGCCGCAGGCAGGCCGCCCACCTCGACGCGATGCTCGCACTCTGCGAGACCGTCGAGTGCCGCAGGTCACAGATGCTGGGTTATTTTGGCGAGCCGGCCGGGCGGTGCGGGAACTGCGACACCTGCCTGTCGCCGGCCGAGACCTGGGACGGCACGATCGCCGCGCAGAAACTGCTGTCGGCGGTGCTGCGGTTGCATAGGGAACGGGGTCAGCGCTACGGGGCTGGCCAGGTCATCGACATCCTGCTCGGCAGGCAGACGCCGAAGGTGACCGAGCATGATCACGCGTCGCTGACCGTGTTCGGCATCGGCACCGACCTGCGCGAGAGCGAGTGGCGCGGCGTGGTGCGGCAGCTGCTCGCGCAGGGCTGCTGGCAGTCTTCGGCGATTACGGGACGCTCGCGCTGACCGAGGCCAGCGGGACGGTCTTGTCCGGGCAGCGACAGGTCCTGCTGCGGCGTGAGCAGACGCCCGCCAGGGTCAGGTCGCGGTCGGGCCGGCCGTCCCGCCGAGCCCACGGCCGAGCTGCCCGCCGCGGCGGCCGGGCTTGTTCGAGCGGCTGCGCGCTCTGGCGCGCGGCCGCGGCCAGGGATCAGGGCGTGCCCGCCTACGTGATCTTCCACGACGCGACGCTGCGCGAGATCGCGAGCGCCGGCAGCCGTCGTCGCTGACCGAGCTCGCCACCGTCGGCGGCGTCGGCGAGGCGAAGCTAACCAAGTACGGCGAGCAGATCATACCCGGTCAGTCCGTGATCACGAAGGATCCGAGGTGCCCGGTCAGGACCCGGGCAGTTCTTCGTGATCGCGACTGCGCGATACGGAGTCGCCGTCAGACGCCCGCGGGTATGCCGGCCAGCGCCGCTGCGAGGGCGGCGTCGCTGAGGTCGAGGTCGTGCATCTCGCCGTGCAGGTAGTCGCCGTAGGCCTGGAGGTCGAGCAGCCCGTGACCGCACAGCGCGGTCAGGATGACCTTCTCCTCGCCGGTCTCCTTGCAGCGCAGCGCCTCGTCGATGCCGCCGCGACCGCGTGGGTGGGCTCGGGCGCAGGGACGATGCCTTCGGTACGCGCGAACCGCAGGCCCGCCGCGAAGCATTCCGACTGCGGCTTGGCGATTGCCTCGATGAGTCCGAGTTCGTAGATGTGCGAAAGCAGCGGAGACATTCCGTGATATCGCAGTCCGCCCGCGTGAATCGGGTCAGGAATGAACTCGTGCCCGAGCGTGTGCATTTTCAGCAATGGCGTGAATCCGGCCGTGTCGCCGAAGTCATAGGCGTAGGTGCCGCGGGTGAAGGACGGGCAGGCGGCAGGCTCGACGGCGCGGATGGTCGGGTTCATCCGCCCGGCCATCTTCTCCCGTAGGAACGGGAACGCCAGGCCGCCGAAGTTCGAGCCGCCGCCGGTGCAGCCGACGATGACGTCGGGTGTGTCGCCGGCCTGGGCCAGCTGCTTGATCGCCTCTTCGCCGATGATCGTCTGGTGCATCAGGACGTGGTTGAGGACGCTGCCGAGGGAGTACCTGGTGTCCTCGTTGCTGCCCGCGACCTCGACGGCCTCGCTGATCGCGATGCCAAGGCTGCCGGTCGAGTCCGGGTGCGCTGCCAGGATCGCCCGGCCCGCGTTCGTCACGTCTGACGGGCTCGGGTGGACGGTGGCGCCGTAGGTCTCCATCAGCAGCTTGCGGTACGGCTTCTGGTCGAAGGACGACCGCACCATCCAGACCTCAAGGTCAATCCCGAACTGGGCGCACGCGAACGCGAGCGCGCTGCCCCACTGCCCGGCGCCGGTCTCGGTCGTGAGCTTCCTGACGCCCTCGGCGGCGTTGTAGTAGGCCTGCGGGACGGCGGTGTTGGGCTTGTGCGAGCCTGCCGGGCTGACGCCCTCGTACTTGTAGTAGATCTTCGCCGGGGTGCCAAGGTCCTTCTCGAGCCGCCTGGCACGGTACAGCGGAGTCGGCCGCCAGAGCCTGTACACATCGAGCACCGGCTCGGGAATCGCGATGTGCCGGTCCCCGGAGACCTCCTGCATGATCAGCGCCATGGGGAAAAGCGGGCCAAGATCGTCTGGACCGACGGGCTGCCGGGTACCCGGATGCAGCGGCGGCGGGGGCGGCGCGGGCAGGTCAGGGATGATGTTGTACCACTGCTGCGGCATCTCGGATTCTTGCAGGACATACTTGACCTGGTTCGACATGACCTGATCCCTCCCAGCTATAGGTCCGTTAGATTGTCTCCGTTAGGTGACAACAACCTAGCCCACGGCCGCCACGTGCGTAAGTTTGCGGCGCACCGCCGGGCAGCTTCCGGAAAGCAGGGATAGGTCGCGTGCTGGAGCTTGTGACCTGCATAGGATCGGTTGCGGCATACCCTACCGCGTGAAATCGTTAGACGGTTAACCCCGGACTCGCCGGCTTATCGGCCGGAGTCCCGGCCGGTCGGCCTGCCCGGGCGACTAGCGGCGGGGCGGCGCGCAGCCCGCGATCTCTCGGCGACCTCGACGGTCGGGCGGTATCGCGAGCGGCAGTAGCGGAGGTAATCGGTCTTGTCGGTGCGGGCAGTCCTTTCGCGAGACGCGGCCTGGCCCTGGCGCCTTGGCGGTCTGACTAGTCGTGGCCGGGGGGCGTAAGAGTCGCCGTAGGCCAGGGCAGGTGAGCCGGGCGATGCATGGCGCGCCTGAGAGGCGCGCAGCCTGGTCAGCGGGGGCGGGTAGTCCGGACGACACCGGCGACATCGAGGCCGAGCAGTGGCTGAACCCCTTCAGGATCGGGCGACCTGTGACGCCAGTCATCTCGCCGCGCCGGGCGGCGGAGCCTGGCAACGCGTCATCGCAAGGCGGCCCGGGCCAGCCCGCCGGCGGATCATCTGGTGCCGGATCACGCGGATCTAGCACCGAATCGGGGCCGGATGGCTCTCTGCAGAGCGCGCCGCTCTTGGCGCGGCCTGTGTACCCAGATTCTGTCGAGGTCGAGCCCGTGCGGACCGATCTGCCACGCCAGGTCTGGCATGATGCCGAGCCGCCCGGACAGATCTGGCATGATCCCGAGCCAGATCAGGCCTGGCAGCAGCCAGGCCCAGCTTCCGCCGCAGACGCTCAGGCTGAGGCCAGGCGACGGATATGAGTCAGCCGACGGGCCGTGGCCCGATCCGCGTCGCGGGCCAGGAGCTGGGCCAGCGGCCGGCCCGCATGACCGCGGTCAGAGCGCTCATGGCAACGGCTATGCCCCGGCAGCCCAGCACCCGCCCGGCTACGGCCCCGCAAGCGTGCCTGTCGAGCCCGACCCGATGGTCGGGTATCACGGCGGCTACGAGCCAACCGGTGGGTACGTCCACGATGATCGAGGCCAGTACCCGTCCCAAGGCGCACGCGCTGGGCATGCGGGCCGTGACGGACGTGACGGACCATGGTCGCCTGCCGGTTCAGGCACATCTGACGGGTCGCTCGGACCCGGTGGTCTGCCCGTGCGCCACCCGCGGAGTCGCGATGGCTACTCAGGTAATGACCGTGATCGACGCGCAGACTACGGATCGCGCCAGGGGCAGGGTTATGGCTCTCCTGACGGTTATGGCACCCCGGCTACTTACCGCGCACCGGGCAAGCCGGCCGGAGCTCACGGCCCTGACGTCCGTGGCGAGCCGCATGGACCAGACGGCATGCCAGCCCCTCCTGGTCGCGCCGGTCCGCGAGGGACCGTAGGTTCGCAGGACGATTTCGGCACGCCGCATGAGGGCCGTCCTGACGGTTATCCCGGTCAGCCGTCCTACGATCGGCGGGGCGACTACGCCGGCCCGCAAAACTACGCCGCTCGCCGCGACTATGCCGGTCCGCACGACTATGCCGGTCCGCACGACTATGCCGGCCCGCACGACTATGCCGGTCCGCACGACTATGCCGGTCCCCGCAACTACTCGGGTCCGCCTGACTACGCCCGGCCCTCACGAATACGGCGGCCCGTCCGGCTACGGCGGACCCAATGGCTACCAGCAGCGCGGCCGCTTCGCAGCCGGCGGCGGCGTTCCAGATGCCGGCTACGGGCCAGAGGCGGGTCGGCTGCCGCCGGGCACCCAGGGCCACCAGGCTGCCGACGGTCATCCCGGAGGTCAAGTTCGCCCAGGTTATGGCCCTGCAGCAGGTCCGGACGCGGATTACGGTCCCATCAACGGCCGCCTCCGGCGGGCAGCATATGGACGGCCGCAGGGCTACGGCGGGCAGGCGCAGCACGGGTTGCAAGATGGCTATGACCCGTCGGCGGGTTATGAGGCGCGTGATGGATTCGGGGCGCCGGGTCAATATGGGCCTGCGAGCGGTCAGCTCGCGCCTGACGGTCATGGGCGGCCGCGACAGCCCGCGCGGCCGAACGCGGGACGCCAGCCAGAAACCAGGGGAGCGGCAGGCGGCTTCCGGATGCCAGACGGACAGGCGCCGCGTCGCCGCGGCGGTAGACCAGGTCCTGTCGGTGCGGGTCCCGTGCGGCAGTCCGGAGCGTCACAGAACGACGGCTACTGGCGCGGGGATGGTTACGTGCCCGAGTGGCAAGCCCGCAGCGGCGGGACCGACAGTTTCGGCCAGGCCGGCCGACCTCAGCCCGGATATCGGGCGCAATCTGGTTATGGCCATGCGGACGACTATGCCGGCGGTGCGGGAGATTGGCCGCAGGAGCGGCATAATGCCCAGGCTGGATATCAGCGCGAAGGGTACCGGCAGCGCAGAGGCGATTGGGACGATGGCGTTGGCGGATTCCAGGGGCCGGCGGATCGCGAGGGCGACGGGCGAGGGGAGTGGGGCCCGCAAGGGGTTGGCCAGTCTGGGCGACCTCCGATGCCCGCCGATCCTGCGTGGCGGAACCAAGCAGGCCAACGGCCGCAGGGACCTGTTCCGACGGCTGGCGGCTACGGTCGGCAAGGGCCGCGCCGAGCGCGGCCGTGGCCACCTGACGGGACCCAGGGATACCCGTCGGGCGGGCCAACGCCGCAGGCTTACGTCTCCGACACGCGTGATGGATTCGCCACCGATGACGTCCGGTACCCAAACCAGCCCCGCAGCTACCCCGGCGGCGGTCCTGTGCCCGATGACCAGGGATTCGGTGGCGATCGCCGGCACGCGGGCGCTTCGCCAGGTCCCCGGGACGGGCGCGGTCAGCCGGACGGAAACGCTGGTCAGGTCGCACGGGCGGGTAAGACAGGTCAGAAGCGCAGGACGGGTCCCCCGGCCGCGCTGCCGCCAGGTCCATCAGCGAGAGGCACGGAGGTAGCTGGGCCGGAGGCTGCATCAGCCGGCTCGCACGAGCACGAGCCTGCCGCGCAACACAGTCGCAAGGATGAGCGAGGTCGCCGGCCGGAGTAGCGGGCACAGCCGATCCGGCGCAGTCGCACCGTGCGACCGACGCGGTCGACTCACCTGGCTCCAAGCGCGCCGGTGCCGCCACGGGCCGGGACGCCTCGGCGCCCCTCGGCGAACGCGACGAAGGCACAGTCCGCCGCCTCGGCACCGCCGAGCCCGACCGGCCTGATCCCGCCCGCCGTGATAGATGTGCCGAACCCGGCTCCACCGGTCCAAGGCTCGAACGACGCACAGGGCTACGACGAGGTCAGCCCTGACGATGACACGACTCCGATGGCCGTGATTCTGGGCGGCGGATCGCTGAGTCAGCAGGCTGCCGCAACGCCAGCCAAGCCCGACGACGGCGGCCGCGCCAAAGGAAGCACCGCCTCGTGCGGATGGCGTTCGGAAGGGGCAGCGGCAAGGCGCGCAGGCCCCCGCGGTCCCGGCCGCTGCGCAGATCAGCGGATGCGCGGTCCCTTCGAGCCCCCGGAGAAGTCAGATCCCGTCGGAGATGGCGTGACGTCATCGCGACGGACGCCGCAGGCCGGCGGCGATGCCGGCGCCCGACTCGGCGGCGGTGCGACGATCTCGGACGCCGCGCGCGGCGAGCGTGTGGTCTCCAGCGGCGATCAAGATGGATCAGATCAAGGACCTGTACCTGACCGCTGAGGCGATCGGTGAAGACGCGCTCGACAAGAATTTTGAGCTTGTCAGTGACCGCCAGCGGCAGCTGATCAGGGAGTACTTCAACCAGCTTGGTGCGAGCCGGGCCGACAGCCACGACGCGGCCTCGTGATCCGCCGCTGCACGGGCGGCATGCGGCCACCAAGGCGAGAGCGCATGCCGCTGACTACCGGCGCGGCGTGCTCCCGCTGCTCCCGTACCGCCGGTAGTCGCTGATCTCCGCGTTTCCCGGCGGCGACGGCACGGCCGCCCAGGCGGATGCGAGATCGGACCGCAGGCTGGCTGCCTCCTCGGGCGGGATCCGCGGATCGTTGATCAGATTGACCGAGGTCCTGGCGAGCTGCTGAGCCTCGAAGCTGGCGCTGGTATGGAATTGAACTTCGAACGGCAGCTCGCTCAGCGGGTCGTGCCACATCGTGAACACGCACCGGTTCGCCGCGCTGCTCCAGCTGTTCTTGCGCGCCTGCAGCTCGAATCCCTGCGCCTCGAGGGCGTCCTGGACGAGCACGATGCCGTCGGCGTAGTAGTCGACGCCGAAG
This sequence comes from uncultured Actinomycetota bacterium, assembly GCA_963809195.1. GTDB lineage: Bacteria > Actinomycetota > Actinomycetes > Streptosporangiales > Streptosporangiaceae > Chersky-822. The sequence goes on from CAWEIQ010000001.1 coordinate 1,253,779, forward strand.
ATGAACGCGTACGACAGCGCGCCCGGCACCCGGTTGGCGAGCAATGTCGGGAGAGCGGTCCGGATGCCGCCTGAGCATCTCGGCGAACCTGGCGCGGAACACGTCTATGTCCAGCAGCGCGTGCTCCTCGGTATGCGAGTCCAAGCTGCCGTGCTCCAGCCGCTCCTCGATCTGCCGCAGCTTGGTGGTCAGGCCGCTGCCGACGTAGCTGCCGAATAGATCGCGCCCCTCGGCGGCGCGGAACCGGTCGTAACCGTCATCGGCCACGCCTACCTGGTCGGGTGCGAGCCTGGCAGGGCCCCACGCCCAGGATCCGTCGGGCGCCATCCGCGGCGGGCTCACGTCGGGATTGAATCCAGGGCCGCGCGCCGCCGGCGCGGCCGTTGCGCCGCTCGGGATCCTGTCCGCCTGCTGACTGGTCGTCGCTGACCTGGTCCAGGCTCGGCCGTCGGCCTGCGCTCCGCTGTTACTCCGCCGCCGGGCGGCGCGGTCGGGCCGGTCGGCACCTGGCCGCTGGCCGAACCCGTCGGAGTCGCTCGCGGCCGCGGCGGTAAAGGTGGGCCGGCGCGGCATGGGCTGCGTCGGCGTTCGCCGTCCGGGACCGAGTAGCCGCCGGTGCCCGGCGCGACAGGTGGCTGCGAGGGCTCGGCCGTTGGCGTGAAGGCTGGCTGCGCCGCAGGGATGTTCGCAGGCCTGGTCGGCGGCGGAGTGCAGCGTTGGAGCAGGTTCAGCTGGCGCGGCGCTCAGGTCAGCGGTAACCGGGGTGAAACGCGTCTGCGTGCGGCTCGGCAGGGCTGGGCACGCTATCCGGCGCTGCGGCGGTTCGGCACGCCTTCCGTCGTGGCAGCGGGCGGCGGCCTGGCCAGAAAGGGGCTGGCCAGGCGAAGGGGCTGGCTCGGGACAGGGGCTGGCCGGGAAGGGGCGGGACCTGACGCGCCTCTGCGACCGCGAGACGGTAGTGCGCTCTCAGCGCCGGCTCGGGCGGGCGCAGCCCTGCGAGCGAGCCGGATGCTTGCTGGCTCCTCGGCCGGCGGGCTGGCCGGAGGCGGCATGCTCAGCCGAGGCCAGGTCAGCGTCCGCGTGACCGTACCGGCTCGATCGAGATGGCGCCTCGCCAATCCGACCAGGTGCGGGCGGCGCCAGCTCAAGGTGCATGAGCCTCGGCGGCGGCGGCTTGCGCTCACCGTCGACGTGGTACGGCGAGGACGGGTGACCGTAGGGCAGCCGTTCCAGCCGCTGCCTGAGGTCGGCCCACGATCCCGGCTCGGGCTGAAGCGCGGGCTGATCGGCGCGCCTCGCGGGCTGGTCGGCGTCACGGCTGCGAGCCAGCCGCGTACCGCCGCCTCGTGGCTTCCCGCTCCGTTGGCTTGCGGTTCAGCGTGCGCAGGGCTGCTCGCGCCGGGCTCACGGCCGGGCAGGCCTTGGCGTCGACTGCCGTCCGCGGCAGACCGCGGTGGCGGCGCTGATGTGGATCGGCTCCGCGTCGACCGGCATCCGGCGCAGCATGCCGCCTGCATGGTGCTGCATCGCCAGCGGGGCCGCATCCGCCGGCAGGGCCGCATCCGCCGCGGCCAGTATCCGACGCGTCCTGCGCCTCGGCAGGCGACCAGTCGCTCCGTTTCCAGGCACCGAGCCCGCGGCGCGATCAGGGGCTGGGCCGGGGTCGACAGCGTTACCCGTGCGCTGCGACGCCGGAATCGGGTCAAAGACGCTGCGCGCACTTGGCTGCCGTGCAGGAGCCGGGTCGGCCGGCCGGGTGACCGTCAGTCTCGGCCGGGCGGGAACGCCCGGAATCCGGCGTGCCGTAGGCGTATCCGTTCGTGCGTTCCGGGGCGCGAACGGGCGGCTGCGCCATGATCGACGCGGCGTCGAGCGGGTCCGGCTGGTCGGAATGCTCCAGCCCGTCCCATCTGCTCCTGCTGCCCTGACATGGCGCTTTCTCCCGCGTATCGGCAATGTCGTCATCGTAGTCGCGGATGGGCCGATGACGTGGCGGTCTAGCAGGATGGCCCAGTTCAGGACGTTCTGGCGTGAACGGGCGGTCAGGAACCGGGCGGCCAGGCCGGCATGATCTGGCCGTGCGCATCGCCGAACCCGACCCTGCTGCCGTCAGGGCCGGTGGCCGTCGCGGTGATCACAACCTCGTCGCCGTCCTCGAGCCAGCCGCGGCTGCTGCCGTCGGGGAGCGACAGCGGCTGCCGCCCGGCCCACGCCAGCTCGATCAGCGACCCGTACTGGTCGGGCTCGCGGACCGCTGACGGTTCCCGACGCGAACAGGTCACCGGTGCGCAGCGACGCGCCGTTGACGGTCATGTGCGCCAGCATCTGCGCCGGGCTCCAGTGCATGGTCGCGTATGGCGGCCGCGACACGACGTGCCCGTTAATCCGCACCTCGAACTCGATGTCCAGTCCCCAGTCGCCCGAGTCGGCCAGGTAGCTGGCCAGCTCGGTATCCAGGGAAGGTGGCCGCACCCTCGCGTGCTCCAGCGCGGCGAGCGGCACTATCCACGGCGAAATGGTTGTGCCAAAGGATTTTCCGAGGAACGGCCCGAGCGGCTGAGATTCCCAGCCCTGGATGTCCCGCGCCGACCAGTCGTTCACCAGGCACGCGCCGAACACGTGCTCGGCGAACCGTGCGGCAGGAACCGGCTCGCCGATGCGCGGACTCGGCACCGACCACGAAGCCAAGCTCGGCCTCGAAGTCCAGGCGCCGGCAGACGCCGTAGAGCGGCGCCGGCGAGCCGGACGGCCTGGTCTGGCCGCACGGGCGGCGGATCGGCGTGCCGGACACCACGACGGTGCCTGCGCGGCCGTGGTAGCCGATGGGCAGGTGCCGCCAGTTCGGCGTGAGCGGCTCCCCGTCGGGGCGGAAGATCCGCCCGACGTTGGTGGCGTGCTGCTCGGAGGCGTAGAAGTCGACGTAGTCGGCGACCGTGAACGGCAGGTGCATGGTCACGTCGGCCGCGGGCACAAGCAGGTCCTCGATCGCGCTGCGGTAGTGATCATGGCTGAGCCACTCGGTCAGCGCGGCCCTGACCTGCGCCCACGCGCCGTCGCCGGCGGCGAGGAAGCGGTCGAGGCTGCCCGAGCTGAAGTCATCGGCCCGCCCGGGCAGCAGCCGCTCGGCCGCGGCCGTCAGGTTGAGCACCCGGTCGCCGACGGCGACGCCGACCCGCCGGTGCGCGGGATGGTGCGCGTCGCTGAACGACCCGTACGGCAGCGTCTGCAGCCCGAACGGGTGGCCGTCGGGCACCTCGAGCCAGTCGCATGCGCGCGCCAGTGCCATGAACAAGACCTCCTAGGCTCAACAGGACTCAGGGCTTACTCAGCAAGCCGAGGCTGACCAGGTCGGCGACGGGCTCATTGGTGCTGCACGTGCCGAACGAGGTGAACAGCCAGCGGATCTCGGCGGCGGTCTCGGCGTCGAGAGCCCGGACGGCGGCCGCGATGGCGGCGCTGGTCGCGCTGGCGGAGTATCGCCGCGATCTCGCCGACGGCTCGCTCCGTGCGGCGGCCGCGCCGGTCGCGAGCAGCACGTTGAGGAAGCCGTGCTGTTCGAGCCCGGCCAGCCTCGTCGGTGCAGCGGACCGCGTGGTGCAGGCCGGCCGTGCACTTGAACTGGATCCGGCGTCCGGCGATGGCCGCGAGGCAGCCCGGCGAGCGTCTCCTCGCCGGGAAACGCCTCAGCGCGTCACCCCGCCGGTGCGCAGCTTGGGCCGGTAGCCGTGCTGGTCGGCGACGTCGAGCAGCGGGCCGGCCGTCGTCCGGGTCGGCGATCGCGGCGAGCGGGTACTCGATGTAGCCTGCCGCTCCGGCGAGCGGCACGTTGTCGAGCGCTGCCGCGACGTCGGCGATCGGCCCGGGCCGGGTCCGCGCCCTTGGCTGCCGGAACCTCGATCGCCCGCAGCCGCAGCCGCGGGTCGGCCGCCACGGCGTCGGTCGCCGCGCTGACGGCGTCCGCCCCGCCAGTGACGACGAGGGACAGGTCGATCCACGGGGTGTTCGCGGCGGTCAGCGCCCTGCCCAGGTCGGCGAGCTTCGTCTCCGGGCAGACGAATGGCCCGGTGAGGTCGCTGAACCAGGCCGACTCGTGACTGACGTGCGCGGCCACGGCCGCGGGCATCGGCAGGTTGCCCGGCGGGAACAGCGACGCGTCGTCGAGCAGGCCGGCCAGCAGGTTGCGCCGCTGTTCGCTGCCCAGGCCGGCCGGCCGCGAGTTCGTGCTCACGCGACCCATTCTCTGGCCATTCCCTTCCCTGCACGAGGGAATCGCCGGACGAGCGGCCGTCCTGGCCGAGCCACTGGCGGCTGCCAGTGCGGCCCGGCCGGGTCAATCCCGGGATCGACCCTGATAGGCCGGGTCGATCCCGGGATCGCGGGCGATCCGGGCGCTGATCCGGCCCGGCACTGGCGCGGGGTCGGGCCCAGGCACTGGCGCGGGCGGCCCAGGTGACTCGGGCGCTCGGGCGGGTTCGGCGGCCGCGGGCGCCGCGTCGGCGGCGCGGGCTCGGCCGGCTCCTGCCGCTCGCGCGCCGGGCCGCGGCGGCCTTCTCGGCCTCGTCGAGGACCGAGTCGGCGCGCAGCCTCGCCTCGTAGGCTTCCTTGCCGCCACGGGCGCCGAACAGCCGCCTGCTGTAGACCAGGTAGCCGACCAGGAGCAGGTTCAGCACGAACAGGATGATCTTGGTGATCGTGACGGCCTTGGATGAGCTCGTAGATCTCGAAGGGGAGGCCGAGCGAGGTCACGATCATGGCGAAGTACTCGCCCCAGCGCTTGGCCTGCCAGAGCGCGAACGCCTCGATGCCCGAGACGATCGCGAGGCCCGTGACGCCGAACGCGAGCAGGCGCAGGTTCGACGAGCTGACGTGCAGCAGGCTCTGGATCTTCTCCAGCAGCGCGTGGTTCAGGGTGAACCCGAGTTCCTTGGCGAAGTCCCTGACGATCGGGATGTCCTTGTTGATCGCCTGAGCGATCGAGCCGCGAGTTCGCGAACCGCCAGATGCCGAACGCGACGGCGCCGAAGATGACGAACCTGATGGCTCGCTCGATCGCGAACAGCTTCAGGATCAGGTCGCCCCTGATCTCCTTGCCGCGCCGGATGGCCGGCGCGTCGGCGGCCGGGCCTGTGCCGTGCGGCTCGCCGGCACGTAGGTGCCGCACCGCAGGCACTGCCACAGTTCGGCGGAGCCGGTCTCGCCGCGCATGTGCTCGCGCAGGTGCGGCTCGTCGGGCGCGATAGGTGATATGCCCGATGCGCCCGCACCGGTACAGGCTCCAGTCCATGCGTGAGCCTACGGGAATGCGGCACCTCGCGAGCCTCTCCGAGCCCGCCGCGGAGTGCCGCCTAGGACGGCGGTCGCCCTAGCGGCGGCTGTCGGCGACGGCGACCAGATCGTCGCCGTCCTCATCGCCCCGTCGTCGTCGGCCAGCACCGGGATGCGCGGCACGCCGACGAGGATGCTGCCGGTCAGCTCGATGACGCGATCGCAGACCAGCGCGAGCGCATCCGCGTCGGCGCCGAACGCGATCACCGCTGTGTCGCGGGTGAAGTCCCTGATCACGTCCGCGAGCACGGTCCGGTCGAGCGGCTGCAGGTGGTCAAGGAGCGAGTCGATCAGGAGCAGCTTCGGCTGGTGCACGCACGCGACCGCGAGCCTGACCTTCCTGGCGATGAGTCGGGGGCCGCGCCGATCGCGACGTCGGCCCAGGGCATCAGGCCAAGCCGGTCGAGTATCGCGGCGACCAGCAGATGCCGGTCAGATGCCCGGCTGTCCGGACTTCCTGGCGGCACGGTCGACGATGCGTCCTGATCCTGGTGGACGCCAGCGGCCTCGACGCGTGGCTCGCGATGCCCGTCTGGCGCCGGACGGCGGCCCGGCCCGCGACGTGCTCATGTCGTAACCGAGTACGCGCAAGCTGCCGTAGTCGGGAGCCATCCGGCCGGACAGCAGGCCGATCAGGGCGGTGGCGGCCGCCGACCGCGGCGTCTCGATTCCGAGCGCAGCGCTGCCGAGGCCAGACTGGTCAAGCCGGAAGCTAGCCATCCGAGCGCCCAGCGGCTGTCGGATCGGACGCCGACACCCGCGCACAGGACCGGGGCAATAGCCGTCACGGCGTGACCGGACTCCATATCGCCCCCTGATAAGGTCACGGTCACGTACTCCCCAAGCAGGGAATATAACTTGCCGTTCGGTGTTCAAATTTGCCGTTTGACCTGCGGTAACACCCCACCGTGAGGTCAACTTATGGGCAGGTTATCACCACCAGTTCGGCATGCCAGGGAAGCTGTCCCGCGTGGCGAAGCCCGAAACCGGCCAGCTCATCAGAAACGATGCTGAGTCCAATGGCGCCCGCCGTCTGTGGTCTTGAGCAGCTCGCCGTAGTCAGCGAACATGCTGGCCGGCCCGTAGACGACCCACGCCTCGTTCTTGCTGACATAAGCCGGGTCGTTCATCCCGGCGCCGCCGTCACCGGAACCGATGATTTGGTGCCAGGTGGTGCCGTGGCTGTCATTGATATCGATGAAAGAGCCGATCGAATACGAGGCCACCAGCAGGTTCCCGGACGGAGAGATGGCCAGCTGGGCTTGAATGCCATACGGCGGCAAGGTGCCGGCGTAGCGGTCAGTCGTGCCGTTGTCGCGGGAGAGGTACACGGCCTTGACGGCTTTGCCGAATCCCGGATTGCCGTCGCAGAACAGCCCGACTTTGGTCGCTGAGTACGGCGCGGCTTGAACCAGGTTGAAGATCTGCGCTGCGGTGCAGGGATTCGGCTTGCTGGCGAAGTGCGCTCCGCCGTCGGTGCTCACTAGCAGCTGGGTGTGCAGCGAGTTCTCGACCCGGTCATTGACGATATAGACGGCCTTGCCATAAGCGGCCACATTGGCCTCGAAGTTAGACGTGCAGCCGCTGCGGCAGCTTCATCCTCGTCCACGACGCTGCGGTGAGGCTCGTCCGCCATGCCGTCAGGTGCCCTTTGCACAATCCCATCATGTAGCCGCAGGGGGAGGTGATCGCGTAGGCGGCGTCCGGGGTGACAGCGAGTGAGAGCACTTGCTTGCCGCTCCCGGGGATCGCCACCTTGCGCCAGGTTTTCCCGCCGTCGGCTGTCCGGTACAGCCCGGGGGCGAAGATCCAGCCGACCTTGGACGTTGCCATCCGGATCTCGGTAATGCCGGCCGTGCCAAGGCCCAGCTTGGGAATCTGCGCGTGGATAGTGCCGACCAGGTGCCAGGACTTGCCCCCGTTAGCAGTGCCAACTACCTGCGAGGTCTTGCAGTTATGCCGAAGTCCGCACGACTCGGCGCCGAGAACCCATCCATTGCTGGCGGACGTCCAGCTCATCGCGCTGGCCTTGAATCCCTTCGGGACCGCCTGGGCCCGCGCGGCCGACGCGATGGCAGGGCCACCTGCGGCGGCAGCGCAGGCAACAGCGGACATGCAGATGAACCCGCGCATAGCCATCGATGTGAGTTTCATCCTCGTTCCCTTCATGAGGAAGGCAGAGCTGAGAAGAAGACGCGGAGTTGCCCGTTGCGGGAGACATGCGACGGTACGAGAGCTACGACGCCGTTAGGGCCCGGATGGTTGTAACTAATCTGCGGCTAGCTTCGGCCGTCGCCAGGGCACCGGTAGCTTTGCGCTGTGCGCAAGCCGATGGATTTGCCGTTCGACCCCATCGAGCGCGCGGCCGCGATCTGGGAGCGCAGGTTCGGCGAGGCGCGCGCGATGGCGGCGGTCACCTCCGTGATGCGCGCGCACCAGATCCTGCTCGGTGAGCTCGACTCGCTGCTGCGGCCCTTCGGGCTCACGTTCGCTCGGTATGAGGCGCTCGTGCTGCTCAGCTTCAGCCGGGCTGGCGAACTGCCGATGCGACTGATCGGCGAGCGCCTGATGGTGCACCCGACCAGCGTCACCAATACAATCGACCGGCTGGAGCGCGCCGAGCTGGTAGTGCGCAAGCCAAATCCCCAGGACAAGCGTGGGACGCTTGCCGAGATCACGCCGGCCGGGCGCAAGGTGGTCGCCGAGGCGACCGAGGTTCTCATGACCGCCGGCTTCGGCTTGCGCGGCTACGACGATGACCAGCTCGATGACCTGTTCGGGCTGCTCAGGAGCCTGCGTGTGGACGCGGGCGACTTTACCGAATAAGCCATTCCCGCCAGGTGGCGCGGCGGCGTCGACCCGGCTGATGTAAACCCTCGTTGTCGCTGGGCCGTCTACTCAGCGAGCCCTGCCTGCTTGTCGGCGGACATGGGGGCACCGTGTGTCCGCCGACGCGATGCAATGGGGCGTGCCTCAAGCGCCTAGGAGGCGTGTCAGCGGTGTCCCCGGCCGGATCGATCGGCGTACCCACGACCGAGAGTGCTCAGCCTCGGCGGGCGTCGCGCCGCGCGGGCGAAGGGCGCCGGAGGCCGGTCGCGGCCGGCGGAGTTGCCGCGGCCATCTTGCTGCTCCTGCTGCCAGTGACGGTTCTTCTGTACCGGCCGGCGTGGTCACTGGTTTACGTCGCGTGGATGCTGCCCCTTGCCGAACTTGGGCTGCTGCTGGCTGGACAGATCAATTACCGCCTTCGGTACCGGGAGGCGCCGGGCAAGTTCCGCGAGCTGATCATCCAGGTCACCACGACTGGCGCCGAGCCTGACCGGGTGAACGAGATCATCGGCCAGATCCGCGGTTATGACCTGATGATGGATTACCAGATCTGGGTGGTCACCGAGCCTGACCGGCCGGCCGACTATGACCTGGCCGATAAGGTACTCGTGGTCCCGGCGAGTTTCACCGTGACGGCACGGAACAAGGCCCGGGCGCTCGAGTACTCCAGGCTCGCGCGCAGCGCGATGCTGCTTGACCGCGATGACGTGAAGGTACTCTTCCTCGACGATGACGTGGGCCTCACCCAGAGTTACATCGAGCGGGCGTTTGCCGCTGACTATGACCTTTCCCAGGGGGTGATCACACCCCGGACCGCCTACAGCCTCCGCCCGTTCGGGCATTTCGCGGTCAGCCATGCAGACGATTTCCGCACTCATGCCTGCCTCGCTTACTGCTCGGTCTTCCAGGGCCTCCTCAGCCGGCCGCTGCACGTTCATGGTGAAGGGCTCGCGGTGACCGGCAGGGCCGAGCGGCTGATCACCTGGGACTATCCGCTCGTGGCCTCAGAGGATCTCGCCTTCGGCCAGCGGGCTCGCCATTACGGCCTCCGCTGGGGATGGTTCCACGAGTACGCCGAGGTGACCTCGCCGTGGTCGCTGGGCGACTTCTTGATCCAGCGCAACCGGTGGATCTGGGGCGACATCCATGCGATCAGGCATCGCTCCGTGCTGCCGCTGGGCGGAGCGTTGCTCGTGTCGGCCAAGTACGTATCAGGCGTCCTCGGCCTTGCCTGCTCGGCAGCCGGGATCTACCTGCGGGCTACCGGGCGGGTCCCGCCCACTTCAGGCATCCTCGACTACGCCAAGCTGTCGGTGCTCTGCTGGACCGCTGTGTTCTTCGCCTGCGGCTGGATCGGCGCGAGCTCAGCTCACGCGGGCCGTGACGGCGACTCGCGCCTGCTGAGCGGCGTGGTCGCCGTCCTCATGCTTCCGGTCAGCTCGATCCTGACGTTCGCGGCCGTGGTGATCTCGCTCGCGCAGGGCGATCCGCGCACATTCCGGACCATCAGGAAGACAAGATGAAGAAGATCTTGCTTGGCGCGCTTGCCGTCATCTTCGTCGTGGTCGGCTGCACGGCCGCCGGGCATCTGGAAGCTCTCCAGCCCCGGCATATGCCGGCGTCGCCGCCGCTGACAGTTCCGGAGATCGTGGCCATTCGCCAGCCGGCCTTCCAGCGCGGCATCGACGTCGACGCCTATACCTTTGCACGGCACGACTTCTCGTCGGCCGCTGCCGCCGTGGTCGCCTACGCCAAGAGCCTGAACGCCAACTCACTGTCGATCTCCTTCCCGTTCTTCATGAGCGGCCGGTACTCCTCGCGCGTCTTCGGGACCTCTCGGACACCCACGCCGACCGAACTCGCGCTGTTCATCGCCGACGCCGAACGGGCGGGGCTCTACGTGTCGCTCAGGCCGCTGCTGAGCGAGAACAACATCGGGCACTCCCGGGTTATCTGGAAACCGGCTCACCCGGCCGCCTGGTTCGCCAGCTACCGGCGCTTCCTGCTGCCGTACGCCCGGATGGCCCAGGCCAGCAAGGTCGGGGAGTTCCTCGTCGGCGCCGAGTTCGCCAGGTTCGGCAACTCGCCGCGCTGGAACGGCCTCGACCAGGCGCTCGCGAGGGTCTTCCACGGCCAACTGGCCTACTCCAACAACGACACCAGTGGCTTGTCGCGGTCGAGCGGCGGCCGGATCGCGGCGAAGACCGTCGACGCCTACCATCCCATTCACCCGCCGTTCCTGCGCGGCTGGAAGACCTTCGACCGGAGATTGCCGCCCGGCGCGGTGCTGACCGAGGTCAGCATCGCCGCCTTCGACGGCGCGTGGCGGCAGCCATGGGTGCACCGGTCGCAGGGCGCGCGCATTGATCCGCGGGTCCAGGCCAGGTGGTTCACCGCAGCGTGTCATGCCGCCATCGCGACCGGGCTGAACGGTATCTACTTCTGGGCCGTTCCGCTGAGCACACGGTTCCCAGGTCCGACGCCGGACACCCCGGGTGCCTGGGCTCACTCTGCTGGTGCTGCCGCCATTGCCCGCTGCTTCGGAAACACCAAGTGATCACAGTCACACTCGACCGGCGCGGCGCGCCGCCAGTAGCTCCCGTGCGCCGCGGCTGGCCGTACTGGCTGCCGCTTGTGCTGATCCTGGTGGCACAGGCAATGCTGTCGGCAAGGCTGATCTCGGGCACTTATGCGTCGGGTGACGAGGGAAGGTACATCTACGCTGGCCATCAGCTGATCTATGAGCTCTGGCATGGCGGGGGAAGTCCGTACTACGAGACCTTCTTCTCCGGCGCACCCGTCATCTATCCCGTTCTTGCCGCGATCGCGGATTACGCCGGCGGCCTAGCAGCCGCATGCCTGATGAGCACGGTCTTCATGACCATCGCCACGATCATGCTGTTCCTGGTGACCAGGGACCTCTTCGAGTACTGGTCAGGGACACTCGCCGCTGGACTCTTCGCCGGGCTCGGGCTTACGCAGGACCTCGGGGCACTGGCCACCTTCGATGCCATGTCCCTGATGCTGATTTCCATCGGAGCCTACTGCGCCGTGCGGACGGGCAAGCCGCGCAGTGAGCCCGGTGATTCGCATGCCGAGGCCACACGATGGCTGCTTGCAATTCCGGTGATCTTGTTCCTTGCTAACGCGACGAAATACATGACCATTATCTTCGATCCGGTCGTCATCGCCCTCGCGGCTCTACAGGTCAGCGGTCGGAAAGCGATGATGAAGCGGATCGCCTCGCTGGGCCTGGCAACGCTGACGCTCGACACGCTGTCCCTGTTCCTCGCGGGCGGTGCTTACTTCCACGGGCTCCTGTTCTCCACGCTGGCGCGCAAGAGCGGATCATCGCCGATATTCGCCGCGGTCAGGGTCGGTAATCCGGTCGTTCTTGGCGATACGTGGAAGTGGATCGGGCCGATAGTCGCGGTTGCGGTCCTCGCGCTGATAATTGCCGTGCTCGCGAGAAGCGACGCCACGACGATCGCCACCATAGGGTTGCTGATCGTCGCGGGGCTGATCGTCACCGTCGAGGGTCTGCACCTGCACACGGTGGAGTCCATGCGCAAGCACGACGACTTCTCCGCCTGGTTCGCGTGCGCGGCAACCGGCTCGGTAGCAGCGCGCCTGCACGTGCGACGGCTCATGTCCCGGATAGCACCTGTCGTGATCGGCTGTGCAGTGGCGGCATCCGGCTACTACTACAGCCAGACAGCCAGGTCGACCTACGAAGCCGGTGGCTCGCAGACCACGCTGCAGATCGCCAGCGCGCTCAGTCCCTACCTGGCGCTGCCGCGCGGCCGATACCTGATCGGCGGGCTGGCCAACGAGCAGCTGATCTTCATCGACGGCCTGGACATTCATTGGTTCCAGCTCGCGGATGACCTGTACATCAAGTATCCGGTCCCTGGCCGCGGCGGAGATTCGCACGGGCAAGCCAGGGGACCCGCGTGCTTCCACCTCCGGCCTGGATGCATGTACCTCGAAGGCATCGCCGGGTACCGGGCAGCCATCCGTGCTCACTGGTTCGACCTCATCTCGATGTGGGGAGGCCATGGAATCAGGCAGGACGCCCTGATCGAGCATGCGGTCCAGCACACCCCGGGCTATGTGCTGATCGCGATCATCGCCGGCGCCCCGACCTGGATCTATGCTCCGGCTTACCGCCGCCAAGCTAAACCGAGCGGTCAAGGTTCTCCGAGATGAGCTGGCGGTGAACCGCAATCGGCAGGCTGCTCATCAGCCTGCGCGTGGACGCGGGCGACCTTACCGAACAGGCCTTGCCCGCCAGGTCCTGCCGCCGTCCGTCGTGATGTACAGGGCTGGGCGCAGGCTCGCCGCGACGGCCACGCCTTTGCTATCCGTGGTCATGCCCACGAAGCTGAAGCCGCCCGCCGGCGTGCGAACGCTGGTCGGATTCCAGGTGCGGCCGTCCGTCGAGCGATAGATCCCGGCCGTGCTCGCGAGCACCATTGTTCCTGATGGGGTCACGGCGAACGACTGGGCGATCCCCGTGGCCTGGACAATGCCGCGCTGCCGCCAGGTCGAGTCGCTGTTGGGCGACTGGAACAGAGTCAGGACGCTCGTCGTCGGGTCCTGGCACACGATGAGCAGGTCGCTGGTCGTGGGCGCGATCAGATGGGGCCCGCTTCCTCCGGACTTGAGGCAGTGCGGCACCGGGGCGCTTGAGACTCTTTGCCATGGGCCGTTCTTGATCGGCCCGGAGTACAGCCGTCCGCCGGCAAGGAGATAGCCGCGTTTCGACGTAAGTTGCAGCCCGCCCGGTAGCGCCTGGCCGGTGCCAGATGCGCCCCTGACCGCATCCCACACGTTGCTGGAGGCGGCGGCCGAGAACAGGGTAAAACGCTTGCATCCGCTCGCATATTGCGCACCGACGCCAGCGCAGCCAGACCCGACGACGGCGAATGCGCGGCGTCCGACTGTCGAAAGGTCAATCACGCGTCCGCCGCGCGTGCCAATGGCGCGCCAGGTCTTTCCGCCGTTGTGGGTTGCGTACAGCGCGGGACCGTACGCCCAGCCGTCCTCGCGGTTGAGGAACCTGACCTGGCTGACGCCGTCGTTACCGTTCGCGGATCGCGCAGCCGGCGCCCCGATCTCGGTCCAGTTTTTGCCGTAGTCGTGGGTTCCGGCCATGGCAGTGCAGGGACCCGTCCCGCAGGATCCGGCCTCACCGAGCACCGCGCCGATCGTGCCGCCAATGAAGGTCACAGAAGTGGGCTGAAACCCGGCAGCCGGAGCCGGGCCTCTGCCAGCCGTAGAAAGCGGTGGTCCCGGGATCGACACGGTGCTAGCCAGGCGCCGTCTGCGTCGGTCCCGGCGTCATCTTGATGACGGCCGGGGCAGGACTGCTGCTCAGCAGCCCGCCAGCTACCTGCGGTATGACGACGCCCGCGACGACGATCACCGCCGCGCCCGCGGCAGCAGACATCGCCTTCATGGCCCGGCGGTGGCGGGCGCGGCGGTGCACTCGCTCGAACGTCCCCGGCGGCGGGGGCATCAGCTCGACGTCCGAGCTCAGCCAGGCTTCGATCGGATCGCGACGGTCCGTCACAGCGTCACCCCGCACGACTCCGTCATGACGGCTCACCGACCGCTGCCTTGAGCTTGGCGCGCGCGTGATGCAGGTCGGCCTTGACGGTTCCCTCCGGCCGACCCAGCAGCACGGCGACCTCCTTGACGCCGAAACCTCCGTAGTAGTGCAGCAAGAACGCGTTGCGCAGCCGCGGCGGCAGGCTCTCGATCAGATCGCGGACATCGACGTCCTGCGCCGGATGCCAGGCAGGTTCCCTGGGCACGGTGGCCGTGATGGTTCTGATCGCGCGCCGCTCCCTGCTCGTCTTACGCCAGTGATCTCTGACCAGATTTGTCGCGATCATGTACAGATAGCTCTGCGGATTGTCCAGGCCCGACCATCGGGACAGCAGCCTCGTGAAGGCCTCTGCGGCGATCTCGTGCGCCGTCTCGTCGTCGTCAACCAGGCGCCTCACCCAGCCCGCGAGCCTGGGGTAGCACGCGTTGAACAGTTCCTCGGCGGCGTCGCGGTCGGCGGTACGGAGCCTGGCCACAGAGCTCCCTTGCCTCGCCGCCGTCGAGGGCGGCCTAGCCCATGGTGCCTGCAGGGTAACAACGTCACCGGCCATCACGAAGCAGCCGGAGTCGCTGGCGAGATTTCGCATTTGTTCTACCACACATTCGGCCTGGGCTGGTCCCGAGCGCGGGCACGCGCGGCGGTCCTCCGTCCTGCGTCTAATGAGACGACGCGGCCGGGAACATGGTTGGGTCAGATTCGGATTCCCGGTACCGGGCGTGCGCGACCTACACTGGTAGCAGCGGTTTAGTAGGACGTCCTACTATCTTTCCGCCCTAGCTGCCGGAGGATGAACTATGAGCGATCAGTCCGCAGCCAACGACGGAGACGCGCGCGACCCGGCCGTCCCTGGCAACGACGGCAGGGCTCGCTGGCAGCGCCGGTACGACAGCTCGCGGTTGCGCGACGCGGACTTCACCACTCTGTCCGGCCTGATCGTCGACCCGGTATACGGACCGCCGGACAGAGGGGTCGTTCCCGGCTTCGAGCGGATCGGCTGGCCGGGGGAGTACCCCTTCACACGCGGCCTGTATCCCACCGGATACCGCGGCCGCACGTGGACGATCAGGCAGTTCTCCGGCTTCGGCAATGCCGTGCAGACCAATCAGCGATACAAGATGCTGCTGCAGGCCGGAGGCGGCGGGCTGTCGGTCGCTTTCGACATGCCGACCCTGATGGGCAGGGACTCCGACGACCCGCGCTCGGCAGGGGAGGTCGGCCACTGCGGCGTGGCCATCGACTCGGCTGCCGATATGGACGTGCTGTTCGCCGGCATACCGCTGGCCGACATCACGACATCGATGACGATCAGCGGGCCGGCCGTGCCCGTGTTCTGCATGTACCTGGCCGCAGCCAAGCGGCAAGGCGCCGACCTCGGCAAGCTCAACGGGACGCTGCAGACCGACATCTTCAAGGAGTACATCGCGCAGAAGGAGTGGCTGTTCCCGCCGCAGCCTCATCTGAAGCTGATCGGCGACCTGATGGAGTACTGCGCCGCTGAGATACCCGACTACAAGCCGCTGTCGGTCTCCGGCTATCACATCAGGGAGGCGGGCTCGACGGCAGCGCAGGAGCTGGCGTTCACGCTCGCCGACGGGTTCGGCTATGCCGAGCTGGGTCTCTCGCGCGGCCTCGACATCGACGTGTTCGCGCCTGGCCTGTCCTTCTTCTTCGACGCGCACATCGATTTCTTTGAGGAGATCGCCAAGTTCCGCGCCGCCCGGCGGATCTGGGCCAGGTGGATGCGGGACGTCTACGGCGCCAAGACCGACCGGGCGCAGTGGCTGCGCTTCCACACCCAGACCGCAGGCGTCTCGCTCACGGCGCAGCAGCCGGACAACAACGTGGTTCGCACCGCCATCGAGGCGCTGGCCGCGGTGCTCGGAGGCACGAACTCCTTGCACACCAACGCGCTCGACGAGGTGCTGGCGCTGCCGAGCGAGAAGGCGGCAGAGATCGCGCTGCGTACGCAGCAGGTGATCATGGAAGAGACCGGCGTGGTCAACGTCGCCGACCCGCTCGGCGGCTCCTGGTATCTCGAGGCGCTCACCGACCGGCTCGAAGCGGAGGCGGAGGAGATCTTCGCCAGGATCCGCGCGATGAGCCCCGATGACACCATGACCGGCGGGATCCTGCGGGGGATCGAGGAGGGCTGGTTCATGGCCGAGATCGCCGAGGCGTCCTTCGCCTACCAGCGGCAGCTCGAAAAGGGCGAGAAGAAGGTCGTCGGCGTCAACTGCCACACCGAGACCGTCGAGTCGCCGGTCGAGATCCTGCGGGTCAGCCACGAGGTCGAGCGCGCCCAGGTCCGCGAGCTGGCCGAGCGTCGGTCAGGCCGTGACCAGGCTGCCGTCGACGCCAGCCTGGCCGCGATGGTGCAGACCGCCAGGTCCGGCGGGAACATGATCCCGCCGATGATCGACGCCGCGCTTGCCGAGGCGACACTCGGCGAGATCTGCGGAGCGCTCAAGGACGAATGGGGCAGTTACACCGAAGCACCCGCATTCTGACAACGAGGTAGCCAAGACCGACGTCCCGCGTGGCCCCCGCTGCCGTGCGCCCGGGTATGGATGTCACATTCATCACCTGATCGCGCAATGGAAGTCACTTTCATACACCGGTGCGCCTCAAGCGCCGGGTACGAACCCCGCAGCACCGCGTCACGTGCCTGAACGCGCAGCGCGGTACGGCAGGATGGAGTTATGCAACAGCCGCGAGATTTTTCGATGGCAGGCGCCGTCGACCTCGGCGCCAGGCAGGCCGCTGCGAAGCGGCGTGAGCAGGCGTCACAGGGCGGCGCGTCCGGCGCAGCGTCCAGCTTCGTCTTCGAGGTCACCGACGCGACGTTCAACACCGACGTGGTCGCCAGGTCGCAGTCCGCGCCGGTGATCGTCGACCTGTGGGCCGAGTGGTGCGAGCCCTGCAAGCAGCTCGGGCCTGTGCTCGAACGACTGGCCAACGAGGCGGCAGGTGACTGGTTGCTGGCCAAGGTCGACGTCGACGCCAACCCGCAGCTAGCAGCGGCGCTCCAGGTGCAGTCGATCCCGATGGTGGTGGCCGTGATCGGCGGCCAGCTGGTCGACGGGTTCCTTGGCGCCCTTCCTGAAGCCACAGGTCCGGCAGTGGATCAACCAGATCCTGCAGGTCGCCGATCAGCTCGGGATGCCGGCGAGGGTGCGCCAGGAGGCCGCGACCTCGGACGAGACCGGCAATGCCGAGGCGGGCGCTGGCCAGCCAGGAGCGGCCTCGGCCGGCCGGCGAACCCGGCGGAGCGCCGGGCCAGCCTGGCGGTCCCGGCGGTCCCGGCCGGATGGGCCAGGGAGAGGCCGGACCTGGCGGGCCGCCCAGTCCAGCCGAGATGCTCGGCGATCAGCGGTTCGAGACCGTGCAGAACGCGATGGACGCGGGCGACATCGATACAGCGGCCACGACGCTTGAGCAGGTCCTCGCCGATTCGCCAGGGCACCCGGTGGCGAAGGCCTGGCTAGCGCAGGTTGAGCTGCTGCGGCGGGTGAATTCCTACGACCAGGTCCAAGGTGAACCGGTCGGCGCAGGAGCACCCCGACGATCCGGAAGCGCAGACCAAGGCCGCCGATCTGGAGCTGGCGAACGGCCAGGTCGAGGAGAGCTTTGACCGGCTGCTCGGCGTCTTCCAGCGCACGGCAGGTGACGAGAGGGACAAGGTACGCCAGCATCTGCTTGAGCTGTTCGACGTCCTGCCGCCGCGGGATCCGCGGGTTACCAAGGCGCGGTCAAGGCTCTCCAGCCTGTTGTTCTGACTGGACCAGCCGGCCCGCAACCGGGCCGGGCCGGTGGCGCATCATAGATACATGCAGGAGGATTCCCGCACGGGCCAGCTGCTCGCAGCCACCCCGATGCTCGGTGACGTCAATTTCCGGCGGACCATCGTCCTGATCGTCGAGGACGATCCCGAGGAGGGGACTCTCGGGGTCGTGCTCAACCGGCCCAGCGAGATTCCGGTCAAGCAGGTACTGGAGCCATGGACCGAGCTGGTGACGGGACCATCCGTGCTGTTCCAGGGCGGACCCGTGTCACCGGATAGTGCGCTGGCACTGGCGCTGCCGCGCGGCGAGAGCGAGCCGATCGGCTGGCGCTCGCTGGCCGGGTCCAAGCTGATGTCAAGGATCGGCCTGGTCGATCTCGGGGCTCCGCCGGAGCTGCTGGCCGACGGCATCGCCTCGCTCCGGGTGTTCGCTGGCTACGCCGGCTGGGGCGCTGGCCAGCTCGACGCCGAGATCGATGTCGGCGCCTGGCTCGTTCTCGACGGGCTGCCTGAAGACGCGTTCGCTGGCGAGCCAGACAGGCTCTACCCCTCGGTCTGCGCCGGCAGGGTGGCGAGATGGCGTTGCTGTCGACCTATCCTGACGACCCCGTGCTGAACTGATCCGTCGCGCTCGGGCTCGGATCCGGCAGGCCCTCAGCGTGCGAATTCCGGCATGCCGGGCCTCTTCGGCGGGTTGTCGCCGGGGCGTAAGCTAGGCCGCGTGACTGAAGTTCTTCCGGCCGACGGCACCAGGGTCGACTCCGACACCAGACCGGATCTGTCAACCGGCGATGGTGATCACGAGCGGTTCGCGCACTATGTCCTGAAGGACAAGATCATGGACAGCGCGGTAAACGGAACGCCGATGGTGGCCCTTTGCGGCAAGGTGTGGGTGCCGACCCGCGATCCGAAGCGGTTCCCTGTGTGCCCGGAGTGCAAGGAAATATACGAGTCGCTGCCCGATGGCGGCGGCTAGAGCCGGCCGTATTAGCCCGGCGCCTCAGCATGAGCCCGTCACCTCAGCGTTAGCCCGGCACCTCAGCGTTAGCCCGGCACCTCAGCGTTAGCCCGGCACCTCAGCGTTAGCCCGGCACCTCAGCGTTAGCCCGACACCTCGGCGGGCTCGCCGCCGGTCAGCCTGAGCAGTTCTTCGTACGAGGTCGGGAACACCGTGCTGTGGTGCCCGGCTGCGGCCCAGACCACGTCGTACTTGTCCAGCCACAGGTCGACCAGGGTGCGAATCGGTGCCGGGTGCCCAACTGGCGCCACACCGCCGATCACCTGGCCGGTCGCCGAGCGGACGAAGTCCGGATCGGCGCGTCTGACGGCCGAGTAGCCGTGGTGACGCGGCGATCCAGGCGGTGTCCACGCGGTGCGCGCCGCTGGTCAGGATGAGCAGCGACGCACCGTCTGCGTTGAAGATCAGGCTGTTGGCGATCGCGCCAACCTCGCAGCCGAGCTGTGCTGCTGCTGCCGCGGCCGTCGGCGCGGTCTCGGGAAGCTCTCTGACGGCGCCGGCGGCGCCTCGCTCTGACAGGACCTGAGCAACGTGCCTGGCGCTCGCGTGCATGACCGTCAGGTTACCGGCCCGGTCCTGCGCCGTTGCCGGCACTTCCGCGCCGGGGCCTGATCACGGTCGGGATGGCGGGGTCGCCGGAGGAGAGGCGCAAGGCGCCGCGCGGGAGCTCTAGCAATGCCTGCTGATGTCGCTCTCTGGGTGCCCCGAGCGGCTCGGCGCCGACGATCTCGCCGTCCCTAACCAGCTGGCGCAGCAGCACGCGGCGCCGTTGACGGCCGCTCCCGCGCCGGCGGTGGCCGGGTGGGGCGGGCTCCTGAGGAGCGGCATGGTCGTCGCCGCCAGGCGGGCTGGCGCTGACTACTTCGGCGTTCGCGGTGCCAGTCGCATCGAGCGTCCGCACCGCCCACTTCCTGCCGCCGATGGTTGGCTTGCCGACCGAGCGCTTGGCGACAGCGATCAGCTTGCCGCGCTGGTCGGCCCTCGCGACAAGCTTGTAGACCAGGGCGGCGGTCGGCACGCCCGAGCCAGTCACCAGGGCGGTTCCGACGCCGTAGCCGTCGACCGGCGCGGACGCGAGAGCGGCGATCGCGTGCTCGTCCAGATCGCCGGTGATCACGATCCTTGTTCTCGTGGCGCCCAGCGAGTCGAGCTCGGCACGGACCGCGTGGGCGACCTCGCGGAGGTCGCCGCTGTCGATCCTTACGGCGCCGAGGTCCGGTCCGGCCAGCTCGACCGCCGTCCGCACGGCGCGAGCGACGTCGTAGGTGTCGACAAGCAGCGTCGTGCCCTTGCCGAGGGCGTCGAGCTGCACACCGAAGGCCTGCCGCTCGTCGTCGTGCACCATCGTGAACGCGTGCGCGCTCGTTCCGGCGGTCGGCACCCCGAACTCATACCCTGCGCGCAGGTTGGATGTCGCCGCGAATCCTGTCAGGTAGGCCGCCCTGGCGGCGGCCACCGCGGCGCGTTCATGCGTGCGGCGGGAACCCATCTCGATGATCGGCCGGCTACCTGCTGCGGTCACCATCCGCGACGCGGCCGAGGCCACCGCGCAGTCGTGGTTGAAGATCGACAATGCCAGCGTCTCCAGCACAACCGCCTCGGCGAACGTCGCATCGACGACCAGGATCGGGGAACCGGGGAAGTAGCAGTCCCCCTCGCCATATCCCCAGATGTTGCCGCCGAAGCGATAGGACGCCAGGAACTCGGCCGCCGCGTCGTCGATGATCCCGCCGTCGCGCAGAAAGCCGATCTCCGCTGCGGAGAACCTGAACGCTTCGAGCGCCTGCAGGAACCGCCCGGTTCCGGCGACGACCCCGTAGCGGCGGCCGCCTGGCAGCTCTCTGGCGAACATCTCGAACACTGACCGCCGGCTGGCCGCATCGCTGCGCAGGGCGGCGGAGACCATCGTGAGCTCATAATGATCGGTCAGCAGGCCCGTGGCCATGATGTCGGCCTGCGCGCCGGCAGCACCGCCGGTGGAGGCGGGCAGTCCTTCTTGCCCCATGGTCACGAGGGGAAGCCTATGAACCTCGGCAGAAACCGCGCGCGGCGGCCGGGCTGCTGACCGGCCTGTACCTACCTGTTTGTGCAGGTGAGGGACGATTGCGCGTGGATTAATGGCCGAGGAAACAATTTCCCGTCGCTCGACGTGCGTAACGACCGCATCTGGGCAGTGGAACACTAGTGGGAGGGAGGTGGCTACGAGTGAGCGTCGCACCTGTGGAAGTCACCAGGCCGGAGACGAGCGAGGAGGCGCTTGTCGACCGACCTTGGCTCACCATCGTCTGGAACGACCCGGTGAACCTGATGAATTACGTGACATACGTCTTCCAGCGAGTCTTCGGGTATCCCAAGCCGAAGGCGGAGAAGCTGATGCTGGACGTGCATCACAAGGGCAAGGCCGTGGTGGCTGCGGGAGCGCGCGAGGCGATGGAGCGCAACGCAGAGACGCTGCACGGCTATGGCCTGTGGGCCACGGTCAGCCACGACGCGTAAAGTGAGCAGCCGACCAGGGTCGGTCGCCGCTCGCCAGACACAGTCAGCCCTGAGGATTTAGTTATCGCTGAAATGCCAGTTGACCCTGGGGATGCAGCGCAGCCGGAGGAGCCAATGTCGGGATTCCGCGCCAGTTCGGGCGGGGTGACCGCCCGGTTCGCGCGGCCGGAGGCTGCCATTATCAGGGACTTGGTCGGGCAGGTTGTCGAGCTCGTTGTGGCCGACATGCCCGCTCCCGATGCGGACGAGCTCGCCGCGATGGTCGGGCTGAGCGATTCGTCTGAGTTGCCCGATGACCCGGTGCTTGCCAGGCTGCTGCCTGACGGTTATAGCGACGATCCCGAGGCTGCACAAGAGTTCCGCCGCTTTACCGAGTCGGGACTGCGCTCGGCGAAGGTCGAGTCCGCGCAGACGTTGCTGCAGACGCTGCCTGCCAGCGGCGGCCGGGTCAGGCTGAGCGCCGAGCAGGCTGAGGCCTGGTTGCGGTCGCTGAACGACGTGCGGCTGGCGCTCGGCGTCCGGCTGGGCGTCACCGAGGACTATGACGGGCTGAGCGAGGACGTCGATGCCGATGATCCGCGTTTCGCATACATCCAGGTCTATCAATGGCTCGCCTTTTTGCAGGAGAGCCTGGTGGCTGCGCTGGCCTAGCGGACGGTTCCGACAGCCAGCCTGCGGCTACTATCGGCGCCATGCTGACCATTTCGCGCGACCTGCTCGACCGCGTGATCGCGCATGCCAGGGCGGATCATCCCGATGAGGCCTGCGGCGTCATCGCGGGCCCGGCCGGAAGCGACCGGCCAGAGCGGTTCGTGGCAATGACCAACGCGGAGCGCTCACCGACGTTTTACCGGTTCGATTCGATGGAGCAGTTGCAGGTCTGGCGTGACATGGATGACAGGGATGAGGAGCCCGTCGTCATCTACCACTCGCACACGGCGACCGAGGCATATCCGTCGCGAACCGACATCTCATACGCAATGGAGCCGGGAGCCCACTACTTGCTCGTTTCGACCAGAGAGCCAGACGACACCGAGGTGCGCTCGTTCCGGATTCTCGACGGCACGGTGACCGAGGAGCAAGTTCGGCTTACCGACAGCGCTGGTGGAATGATCGAGACCTGAGGCAGGTTGTTCCATCGGCGACCGCAGGCTAGCCGGGACCCGGCTGCCGCGGGGAGCCTAGCGCCGGCCCACCAGCTACTTCTGGAGAGTTTGATGGCCATCGAGGTCCGCATCCCGACGATCCTGCGCACTTTCACTGGCGGCGCGAAGTCGGTTGAGGGCTCTGGCGACACGCTCGACGCGCTGCTCGCCGACCTGGACTCACGGCACGCCGGGCTGCGTGGCCGGCTAGTTGACGATTCGGGCCTGCGCCGGTTCGTCAACGTCTACCTGAACGACGAGGACGTCAGGTTCCTCGGCGGCCTGTCGACCTCGGTGAAAGACGGCGACACCGTGACCGTGCTCCCGGCCGTGGCTGGCGGGATGCGCTGAGCTGCGGGCGCCGTGGGACGCTGGTGCCCACGTCGGCCAAAGCAGGCGAACACAGGGCAGGCATGCACCATGCGCTATGACTCGCTCCTCGACGCGATAGGCAGGACCCCGCTGGTTGGCCTGCCTCATTTGTCGCCAGGCCCTGACGCACGGCTGTGGGCGAAGCTCGAGGACCGGAACCCGACCGGTTCGGTGAAAGACCGGGCCGCGCTGTGGATGGTGCTGGCAGCCGAGAAGGATGGCCTGCTCAAGCCGGGTTGCACGATCCTGGAGCCGACCTCGGGCAACACCGGGATCTCGCTTGCCATGATCGCCAGGCTGCGCGGATATCAGCTCGTCTGCGTGATGCCAGAGAACACCTCGGCAGAGCGAACCCAGCTGCTCCAGATGTACGGGGCGTCGATTGTGTACTCGCCAGCTGCAGGGGGATCGAACGAGGCGGTCAGGGTCGCGAAACGAATGGCGGCCGAGAACCCCAGCTGGGTGATGCTGTACCAGTACGGCAACGAGGCCAACGCCCGTGCGCACTACGAGTCAACAGGGCCGGAGATCCTGGCAGACCTGCCAGAGATCACGCATTTCGTAGCCGGGCTCGGCACGACTGGCACGCTGATGGGCACCGGCCGCTACCTGCGTGAGCACGTGCCCGGCGTGCAGATCGTGGCCGCCGAGCCCAGGTACGGCGAGCTGGTTTACGGTTTGCGCAACATGGATGAGGGCTTCGTCCCGGAGCTGTACGACGATTCGGTGCTGACCTCGAGGTTCTCGGTCTCGGCCGCCGACGCGCTGCGCCGCACCCGCGAGCTGGTCGAGGGGGAGGGCATCTTTGCCGGGATCTCGGCCGGCTGCGTCCTGCATGCCGGCCTGGCGCTTGCGAACAAGGCGCAGTCGAACGGAGAACGGGCCGACATCGTCGTGCTGATCGCCGACGGCGGCTGGAAGTACCTGTCGACCGGCGCCTACGGCGGCACGCTGGCCGAGGCCGAGGCCCGGCTCGAAGGTGAGCTGTGGGCCTGATCTGCCCCGATCGATCCTGGAGCTCGCGAGCATGACGATCTTTGACGAGGCAACCGCCGTACGCCGCCGCGCTGACGGCGTCTACGAGGCGCACCCCGATCGGCGGTTCGCGATCGTCGCGCCGGGCGGGACGGCCCCTCCTGCCGTGAACGGCGGCGTCCTGATCGCGACCGTGCTGCGTGCCGTGCTTGACCGCTCGCCGCTTCCGCATCCGGTGGCGACCAGCGCGCATTTCCTGCGGGTGGCGAAGCTCGCGCCCGCCGAGATCCACGTGACCTGGCTGAAATCTGGCCGCACCGCAGCCACGGCGCGCGCGACGCTGATCCAGGAAGGCGAGCCGGTACTCGAGACCGCCGTCACCACGGGCACTGTTCCTGTCAGCAGCCCAGCGCCCGTGCCTGTCGGCGCGCCGGCTGCGGCCGAGGTCGCCGGAGGCAGAGTGCTGTCCGCCGATGGCGGACAGTCCGGTGGCGGGAACGGCGAGCTGACCTGGACCGGAGCGCCGCCGGCGCTGCCGCCGATAGAGGATTGCGTGGATCTCGGGCCCTGGCGCGGCACCGTGGCGCCGGACGGGTCGGCAGGCTACGCGGGCCAGATCAGGATGCTGTTTGACCCGGCGGTGATCGGCTGGGCCGGTCACCAGCCGAACGGCACTGCCGGAGATGCGCGGCTACTTCGGGCTGCGCGAGGACCGCGATCCCGACGCGCTGCTGCTCGCGCTCGCGGTCGACGGGCTGCCGCCCGTGGTGTTCGGTCTCGGCGCGACCGGCTGGGCGCCCACCGTCGAGCTGACCATGCACATGCGGATGGTTCCCGCGCCAGGGCCGCTCCGGGTGGCCGCGAGGTCCCGCCACGTCAGCGGCGGCTGGTTCGACGAGGAGGCAGAAGTCTGGGACGCGGCAAACAATCTGGTCGCGCAGAGCCGCCAGATCGCCCGTGTCGGCCGCGGTCCGGTCCGCGGCGGGCAGCCGTCTTAGCGGCTACGGGACGCTCTTGATCTTCCAGACCAGCACCGAGCCGAACGCCGCCACCACGGCCGTGGCCGCGAAGAGCGCCGGGTAGCCACCGAGGCTGACCAGCAGCGCAGCGATCGCCCCGGCCAACGCGGCGGGCCCGACGATGGCGATGTTGATGATGCCCAGATCCTTGGCGCGGTCCCTGGCGGCAGGCAGCACCTGGGTGATGAGCGCTTGGTCGACCGCCAGGTATGCGCCGAAGCCCGCACCGAACAGCACGGCGGCGCCCATGGCGGCCGGCCAGGTCTCGACGAATGTCAGCAACAGCGCCGCCGCTCCCATCAGGCAGCCGGAGACCGTGACGATCATCTTCCGCTTGCCGATCCGGTCGGAAATCACCCCGCCGACGATCGCCGTGACGACCACGAACCCGGTATAGATCGCGATCAAGATGAACAGGCCCTGCGCCGGATGCTTGTAGTGCACCTGGTCACGCAGGAAGTACAGCAAGTACAGCGTGCCCATGCCGATGGCCAGCGAGGCAAGGAACCGCGTGACCCACGCCCAGGCGAAGTCCGGATGCCGGCGCGGGTCAATCCAGTACGAGCCGAGCAGCGCGCGCGCCGACAGCGGCGCCCTGTGCTCAGGGTCAAGCGGATGGTCGGGAGTGAGCAGCACGAAGGGCAGCGTCAGCAGCACCAGCGGGATGGCGAGCGCCAGATAGCCGCCGACAAGGTTGCCATCGAACACGATAGACGACGAGCGCCGGTGCCGAGCACGAGCCCGAGCGCCTGCGGCATTCCGATCCACCCGGCCACTGTCGCGCGCTGATTGACCGGCACGTGGTCAGGCACGGCCGCGCTGAGGCTGGCGAACTCGCCGTTCTGGAACGCGCTGAACAGCACCCACAGGATGCCGACGCCGAGCACGGTCTTCTGCCCCGCGATCAGCGCCAGGCTGATCGCGGACAAGATCGCCATCGCCAGCGTCCAGCGATGCCGGCGTCCGCGCAGGCCGCCGACGGCGTAGGCGTGCGTGGTCCGGTCGGAGAAGGCGCCCGCGATCGGCGTGGCGAGCAGCGAGGAAATCGCGCCGAAGGCCGAGACGAGCCCGAGCGCGAGAATCTTTCCCTTGTTGTCGATGTGCTGCAGCTGCTGGGGAATCAGGATCTGCAGCGGCGTGAGCGACGCCATCCACATCACCAGGCTGGCGAGGCTGAGGGAGCCGATCCAGCCTTTAGTGACAGGCTCGGTCGGCTCGGCGAGCGCCAGGGGAAGGATGTGCAGCGAGCCCGTAGCCTGCTCGGCCATGCGTAAACCTCCGGTAGTCGGGCCGGGCCCGGCGGGTTACCGCCCTGGCATCATCGCCGCATGCAGGGATCATGCCCCCTTCTGAGCTTTCTGGGTAGATGTTCGGTTCATCTTAATTCCGGCACCCGAGCGTAGCCTTGGATGCCATGGAGCTAACGATAGTGGGCTGCTCAGGCAGCTTCCCTGGCCCGGCCAGCCCGGCCTCGTGCTACCTCGTGACCGCCGAAGGCTTCCGGCTGCTCATCGATCTCGGCAATGGCGCGCTCGGTGCGTTGCAGCAGTACGCGTCGCCGCGGCGATATCGATGCGGTGCTGATCAGCCACTTGCACGCCGACCACTGCCTCGACATGTGCTCATATCAGGTCTTCAGGACCTACCATCCAGCGGGCCCGCTGCCGCCTATTCCGGTGTACGGCCCGGCGGCCGCCGCAGACCGGCTCGACAAAGCGGCCGGCGGCGACTCGGGCCACCCGATCTCTGACGCGTTCGACTTCGTGACCCTGACGCCTGGCACGCACCGAAATCGGACCGTTCACGGTGACCGCGGAGCACATGAATCACCCGGTCGAGACGTTCGGCTTCAGACTGGAGCACGACGGGCGGGCGATCGCCTATTCAGCGGACACGGGGGCAACCGACACAGCTGGTCGGGCTGGCGGCGGGAGCCGACGTGCTGCTGTGTGAGGCGTCGTTTACCGAGGCCCCGGGTCTGCCAGCCAACCTGCACCTCACGGCCCGCGAGGCCGGGGAGCACGCGTCAAGGGCGGGCGTCGGTTCCCTGGTCCTGACCCACCTGGTGCCGTGGAACGACCGGGACGTCACGCGCGCCGAAGCGGCCAGCAGCTTCACAGGACCGCTGTCACTGGCCATGGCCGGTCAGATCCTCTGAGCCGACACCGGCGTCCCGCGGACCTGCCGCGGCTGCCGCATAGACTGCCGAGGCATGCGCGTAATCGTCACCGGCGGAGCCGGTTTCATCGGATCACATCTGACCGACGCGTTGCTCGCCAGGGGCGACGACGTGACGGTCATCGACGATCTCTCCGCCGGCCGTCCCGCCAGGCTCGACGACCGTGTCGTCCTGCACAAACTCAGCGTCACTGATGCCCGGCTGCTCAGCCAGGCGATCGATTCGGCTCGCCCTGACCTGATCTGTCACCTGGCCGCGCAGATCGACGTGCGAGCCTCGGTCGCCAGGCCGGCCGCAGACGCCCAGACGAACGTTCTCGGCACGATCAACGTCCTCGAAGCCGCCAGAACGGCCCAGGCCCGGGTGCTGCTGTGCTCCACGGGTGGCGCACTCTACGGCAGGGACGCGCCGATCCCGTCGATGGAGGACGTCCTGCCGCTGCCCGAGTCGCCCTACGGGATCGGCAAGTACTGCGCCGAGCAGTACCTGGGCCTCTACAACCGGCTGCACGGCACGGCGCACTCGGTGCTGAGGCTGGCCAACGTCTACGGGCCGCGTCAGGATCCGACCGGCGAGGCCGGCGTGGTGCCGATCTTCTGTTCCCAGATCCTCGCGGGCTCCCGTCCGACGATCTTCGGCGACGGCACCCAGACCAGGGACTACGTCTATGTCGGAGACGCCGTGTCGGCGTTCCTCGCGGCAGCGGATCAGCGTCGCCCAGGGACATGGAACATCGGCACCGGCACTGAGGTCAGCGTGCTCGAACTGGTACGAGTCGTGGCCGAGGTAACGGGGCGGACAGCCGATTACACGCTCGCGCCGCCCCGCCCAGGCGAACTGCAGCGCAGCGCGCTGGCTGTCGATCGGGCCCGGCTCGACCTGGGCTGGAAGGCCACGACCGGCCTGGAAGACGGCGTCAGGGCCGTCTGCGAGTGGATCAGGGCCGGAGACGCCTGATCGCGCGGCCTTTTAAGCCTGGCCAGGCACAGCCGCTACGCTTGCCAGCATGCCTTCCCGACCTGACGGCCGCCGGCCGGACCAGCTCCGCGACATCAAGATCACCAGGCACTGGCTGGATCACGCGGAGGGCTCGGCACTGATCGAGTTCGGAGCAACTAGGGTGCTGTGCGCGGCAAGCGTGCTCGAGGAGGTGCCGCGCTGGCGGCGGGGGAGCGGCCTGGGCTGGGTCACCGCGGAGTACGCGATGCTGCCGAGGTCGACCAACACCAGAAGCGACAGGGAATCGGTCAAGGGCCGCGTCGGCGGCAGGACGCACGAGATCTCGCGCCTCGTGGGCCGGTCGCTGCGGGCATGCATCGACCTGAAGGCGCTCGGCGAGAACTCGATTCTGCTCGACTGCGATGTGCTGCAAGCCGACGGCGGGACCAGGACGGCTGCCATCACCGGCGGCTACGTTGCGCTCGCCGACGCGGTCGGCTGGCTGATCGGCAGGAAGCGCTGCAAGGGCAACCCGCTGACCGCTTCCGTCGCAGCGGTCAGTGTCGGCATCATCGACGGCGAGCCGCGCCTTGATCTGTGCTACGAGGAAGACGTCGCCGCCGAGACAGACATGAATGTGGTCTGCACCGGCGATGGCCAGTTCGTCGAGGTGCAGGGCACTGCCGAGCGTGAACCGTTCGACCGCAAGCTGCTCGATCAGCTACTTGACCTGGCCGTCGCCGGCTGCGCGGAGCTCACCGGGCTGCAGCGCGACGCCCTGGCAGCGTCCTGACGGCTGGCCAGGATCCGGCCCAATGCCGACCGACCGGGCGGCACGGCCGAGATTGGTGCTCGCCACCGCAAACGCGCACAAGCTGACCGAGCTGACCAGGATATTGAACGCAGAGCGCGTCGACGTGGACCTGGTTGGACTCGGGGATTTCCCTGGGGCACCTGACGTCGCCGAGACCGGCGCGACGTTCGTGGCAAATGCGCTGCTCAAGGCGAGGGCCGTCGCAGCCTTCACGGGACTGCCATCGGTCGCCGACGATTCTGGGCTTGTGCTGCGACGCCCTGAACGGCATGCCTGGCGTGCTGTCGGCTCGCTGGTCTGGTCGGCACGGCGATGACGCCGAGAACCTGCGGCTGGTGCTCGCCCAGATCAGCGACGTTCCCGACGAACGCCGAGGCGCTCATTTCTACTGCGTCGCCGCACTGGTGCGGCCATCGGGCCAAGAGACCCTGAGTGCGGGCACGCTGCGCGGCCGGCTGATCCGCGAGCCGCGCGGCACGAACGGATTCGGCTACGACCCGATCTTCGTTCCCGACGGTGAGAACCGCACGACCGCGGAGATGACCGCGGACGAGAAGGACGCGATCAGCCATCGCGGCCGCGCTTTCCGCGGTCTCACCGAAACGATCGCAGCGTTGCCCGCGTGACGAGACGGCGTCGCTGATTGGCTACCGTAGGACTCGATCGGAAGGATGGCACGTGAGCGACGTTCGGCTGGAGCCAGGCGACCAGGCACCGGATTTCACCTTGACCGACGCCGATGGCGGCCAGGTGAGCCTGTCGGCGCTGCGAGGTCAGCGGGTCATCATCTACTTCTATCCGGCCGCGATGACGCCAGGATGCACCAAGCAGGCGTGCGACTTCCGCGACAGCAAGAAGGGACCTGTCTGACGCCGGATTCGCCGTGCTCGGGATCTCGCCGGACAGCCCGGCCAAGCTCGCCAAGTTCCGCGACCGCGATGGCCTGACCTTCCCGTTGCTCTCTGACCCTGACAAGGCCGTACTGCAAGGCCTACGGCGCGTACGGCGAGAAGATGCTGTACGGCAAGAAGTCGGTCGGCGTGATCAGGTCGACCTTCGTCATCGGCGCCGACGGCGCAATCGAGCGCGCCTACTACGGCGTCAAGGCCACCGGGCACGTCGCGCGGCTACGCAAGGAACTAGGCCTCGCCAGCTGAGCTGGTCGGGTTGGCGGATGCGGGTCCGTCGGCCAAAATGATCACTCCGGGGCCGTAGCCCAATGGCAGAGGCACAGGATTTAGGATCCTGCCAGTGTGGGTTCGAATCCCACCGGCCCCACGGAAGAAGCCTGGTCACCGGCCTGTTCCCTCTCCTGGCCGTCTGCTGACCGGGGCCGTGATACTCCGCTGATACGGTTCATGGCCCAGGTGACATGGCCCAGGTGCGGCGCCAGGCACGCATCTGCATCTCACTGGTGCTCCCAGGCTAGATGGCGCAGCTCGGAGACCACGCCAGCCGATGGCGGCCACGGCCCGCACAGGCCCGAGCTGGTCGCGCCCTTGCTCACCCAGCGGGTCAGGATCCAGCCGCCGCGGTGCCCGTCATGGTTGTCGAACCAGCTCGCGATCGTGGCGAACCACGTGTTGCGCTGGGAGCCCTTGCTGGCGTTGGTCTCGCCCAGCTCGAACAGCGGGTAGCGGCGGCCGGTGAAGCGCTGGACTGCCTTCAGGTTGTTCGTCATGCGGTCCTGAACTGCAGAAACGTTGATCGTGCCATTCCGGTTCAGGTACCGCGAGAATGCGTAGAAGTCGTAGCCGAACCAGTCGTCACCCCGGTAGATCCAGTTCAGCACCGACCCGTAGGGCGCGATGATGATCACGCCGAACCTCGCGTGCGTACCGTGGCACAGCCGCTCCATGCGCTTCTGGATCGCCACGAAGTGAGCCGGGTTGTGGATGCTGGGCGGGTAATGCAGCGGGTTGCCCCCGGCGTTCTCGTGGTACGCGGTGATCATCGAGTGCGGCGGCGCCGAGGCGCACAGCCCGTGGATCCTGGCGTCCATCTGGCCGCTCATCAGCGCGGCGTAGGACGGCCGGATCGACAGCATCACCCAGGTTCCCTTGCCAGCCGTGATAGGCCATTGATTAGGGAAGACGTCGGTGGTGTCGTAGTAGGTCCGCACGCAGTGCGCATGCGGGACCGCGGCGTGAAAGGCGTCCCAGTTGCCGCGGTTGGAGCCCCAGCATTCGCTGGTGTGCCCCAGCCGGTTCGTGGCGTACGGCCCGGTGCTGGCGTGAGCCGCGGGCGCCAGGGCAAGGCCCAGGATGCTCGCGGCGGCCAGGAGGGGTACGATCGCCGGGCCTTGCGGGCTGCCGAGCAGCAGCCCGTTCAGGAACTGCCTCACCGGCCCGCAGTCCGGGTGGCGGGCGGGTTGTCGCCGAAGCCGTAGGCGGCGGCTACTGATTCTCGGGGGTACATGCGTGTACTCCTCTCACGTTTAAAAGACGTGTCATTTAAATAGACCCACGAGCGAGGCATTTCATACGCTGCCGCGCATGCGAAAAGGTTGCTAAGCGATTACGCCCCGGCCACTGCCAGTTCGGGCCGCCTCTTGCGACGTCGTGAACATTCCGGTCACCGGTCACTATTCGCACGGGCCAGAAAGTCGGTGGCAGCAGGTGGGCGCCAGCGGCGGAAGCATGCGGGTGCCGTGATGTCTCAGGACATCGAGGACACCCCGAACCTGCACGTCAGGGTTCGGGCTTTTTGCGTTGGCGTGGGGTTCGGGGCCGTGGGCCTGGCGGGCGTCCGGTGGGCTGGTAGTTGCGGTCGGATCGAGGGTGAGCTGGCGGAGGAGCTCGCCGGTGGCGGAGTGAATGATGCGGACGTCGAGGTCTTGGACGAGCAGCAGGACGTGGGTTCGGGCGTGGGTCCGGCCGATGCCGATGTGGTAGAGCTTGCCGCCGTGGCGGAGGGTGACGGTGCCGGTGGGGCCGATGATGTCGCGGCGGACCCGGTCGTGGGTGTCGGCGGCGCGGGTGCCGGGGGCTGCTTTCGGGCGTGCGGTGTAGGCGGCCGCGGGGGTGGCCCGGTGCGGCAGGGACCGGTGCGGCCGCCGGGTGTTGTAGTAGGCGGTGAACGCGCCGAGCAGGGCTTGCAGCTGGGCGAGGTCGGCGGGCTGGGCAGGCTGGGCGGCGAGCCATTTCTTGAGGGTCTGCCAGAAGCGCTCGACCTTGCCCTGGGTCTGGGGGTGGTTGGGGCGGCCGTTCTTCTGGGTGACGCCGAGGCGGCGCAGCTCGGTCTCGAACCCGTTGCGGCCGCCGCGGCCGCCGGAGTACCGGGTGGTGTAGACCATGCCGTTGAGTTCTTAAGCGGTGTCAAGTAGTTCGGCGGGTGGTCGTAGCGTGGTCTGGGGGCGGGCAGGCGTCGGAGCGCCTGGCGACTCCTGGTGTCGCCGGCCCGCCTTCGCGCTGCCGTGGCTGGTGCGGCGCTGGGCGCGCAGGTCGTCGGAGACGCGGTAGCGGGCGGTTACGATTGCGCGGCCCTGGGCGGCGGTCAGCGGGGTGCCGTCGGTGTCGCGGATCTGGTAGGGGGTGCCGGCGCGCCAGCAGGCGATGATCTTTGTCAGCAGCGCGGTGCTGATGTGGCAGAGCGCGGAGTTGTGGTGCTTGCCCTGGTGGACCATGAGCCGGTGGTAGCGGGCGGCGAGGGTGGGGTCGGTGCGGCGGGCGGTGTCGGCGGCCATGAACAGGGCTTCGCGCAGCGGGGCATCGCCGGATTTGGTGGGGGGTCCGTGGCGGCCGTTGACGCCGGACGCGGTGAGCGAGGGGACCAGGCCGGTGAAGGAGCGGGCGCCGGCCAGGGAGCGGAACCGGGCGGGGTCGCCGAGGCGGGCCAGGATCTGCGCGCCGTTGATGATGCCGACGCCGGGTGCTGATGTCATGATGCCGGCAGGGTCGAGCTGGTGCAGCAGGCTGGCGAGCTTGGTGTCCAGGTCGCGGATCTGGGTGGTCAGGGCGAGAGCGAGGCGGGCTTCAGCGGCGATGTCGGCAGCCAGCTCGGTGTAATCGAGCTCGCCATCCCACAGCGCCAGGGTTTCGCCGGCGGCTGTCAGCGGCTTGCCGGCGAGGTCCTCGCCCCAGTGGCCGTGGGAGTAACGCCAGATGAACCTGGCCAGCCGCGCATTGCCGAGCCGCCGGGTTGTGTGCGGGTCTGCGTAGCCGGCG
The DNA here is from genome assembly GCA_963809195.1 of uncultured Actinomycetota bacterium. Classification (GTDB taxonomy): domain Bacteria; phylum Actinomycetota; class Actinomycetes; order Streptosporangiales; family Streptosporangiaceae; genus Chersky-822. The sequence goes on from CAWEIQ010000001.1 coordinate 1,286,451, forward strand.
GCCATGAACCGCAGCGCGGTGTTGCTGGCCAGGTCTGCGCCGAACGCGGCATGCCAGCCGGGTCCCATCAGTTCCAGGTAAGTGTCCAGCCGGGCGAGTATGACGTTACGGCGCTTGACCAGGCTGGCCCGCAGCCTGGTGGCGCGGCGCAGCGGATCAGCGGGCCCTAGTCCCTCGGCGGGGCGCAGCCCCTCTGGATGCAGCAGCGGCAGGCGGGCCAGCATGCGGGAGTCGAGGCGGTCAGACTTGGCGTGTTTGGAGTAATAGTCGCGCAGGTCCGCGGACTGCTCGGGGGGAACCAGAACGACCCGCGCGCCGTGTCGGCGGAACCAGGCCGCCAGCGGCACCCAGGCATTGCGGGTGGGCTCCAGCACCACCGTCACCGCGGACGGGGACGGGATAGACGCCCAGAGCCGGTCCAAGTCGGCGATGGTGGTGCGGAACCTGCGGCCGCTCCAGGCGAAGTGGCCGGCCTGATCGGCCAGGCTGGCCTGGTGCGCGGCCCGGCACGCGACATCGATCCGCAGCGTCAGTTCCTGCACGTACTCCTCCTCCTTGCTCGTCATCATCACCAATTCCGGCAGCTGCGCCGGGCGAGGAAGACCGTGCCGGACATTCGCTAACAGGGATCCGGCAAGGCTGCCGGTCACCGCGTTCTCAACAGGACGTGTCATCCTCGGCGGCGCTCCCGCCCGCCGCGTGATCAACGGGCAAGAAGTCACGCAGCTGCGCGCTCCGATCGGTCAGCAACGACGGCGGGCAGGCGCCGGTCACCAGGACGCCACGCATCGCCGGCCGGACAACGCGCGACACACCCAGAAACGCCAAACATCTTGAATGTCGGTCAGGGTTGAGGCCGGGATGCCGTACGCGGCGACCGCGGCGCGGAAGGCGGCGACGACGATCGGGCCGGTGACTCGGTGGTGGGCGGTCAGGCTCAGCGCCAGCCGGGAATGGTCGTCGAGCCAGCACAAGATCTCGGCGTCCGCGCCGGGGGTGCCGTCTGGGCGGGTAAGCCGGTAGTGGGTGAAGTCGGACTGCCAGCACTGGTTCGGCAGCTCGGCTTCGAACCGCAGGTAGGACGACTTCGGCCGTTTCTTCGGTTCCGGGGTGACCAGGCCGGCGCCGGTCAGGTACCGGCTGACGGTCGCCGCCGATACCCGCCGTGGTGGTGATGTTCCAGGTGCCAGCGGATCGCGCCACGCCCGGCCAGTCCCGCAGACACGATCCGGCGGCGCCGAGCCGCGTGAGGCCGGCCGACCGGGACCGGGCCGTAACCGTCGCTCGGCAGCAGTCCAGCCGGCACGGCGACCTCGGGGAACTCCTCGGGCGAGCCGTAGCCGTGCTCGGCCAGCCAGCGGACGTTGGTCAGGCATCGCAACGACCACCATGCGCGGATGAGGTCGCGGTCGACGTCGGTGCCGTAGCCGGCGACGACGTCGCCAAGGTGCTCCTCGTGTGCCAGCGTCAAGCTGGCGAGGTCGTACAGGGCATCGCCCTGGCCAGCCTCGGACCAGTCGATCACGCCGGTGACCTCGTCATCGTCGACGAACACGTGGCTGATCTGCAGGTCGCCGTGGATGAACACCGGTGTCCACGGCCGGAGCGCGGTCTCGGCAACCCGGCGGTTGCGCGTGACCAGGTCGGCGGGAAGGACGCCGTTCGTGACGAGCCACTCGCATTCGCCCTCGAGGCGCGATGCGAGCTCGTCGATGCTCCGGCCGGGCCATGGCGGCAGCGGCGCGTCGTGCAGCATCCGGACGGCGGCACCCGCCGCGGCCCACGCCGCCGGCGATGCGGTCGACGGCTCGCCGAGGCGGCCGAGTGCGGTCCCTGGGAGGGCGGCTAGCGCGAGCGCGGGCGGCTTCCGCCACAGGATCTCCGGGGTCGGGATCGGCGAGATCGCCATCGCCTCGACCTCGACGTCGGTGCGGGTCTGATCAGCGTCGATCTTCAGGAACACGTCACCGACGCGCAGGGTCGCGCGCTCGTTATGGGCGACGACGACCTCGACCTCCTCCACGCTGGCCATCATCGCGGGGATGACCAACCGACGTCACCGGGTTTATCGCGTGCGACTGCGCGGCTGACCGCGTCCGGCTGCCCGGCGGCCTCATGCACGCCACCTACCGCTGACTGGGCGGGCAGTGCCTCGGTCCGCCGGGCCTCGGCACGTGGATCGTGAAGTCCAAGCGGCATGTCGTCTCGGTCGGCGACCTCGACGCGACCTCTGACCTGCGAGGCCGAAGGCGGCACAGTTTGGTCTAAAAGTAGACTACCGAGGTCTATAATTCTAACCATGAGCATCGCCGCGACGCCCGTGCCCCTGTCCGAAGCCAAGGCTCGCCTGTCTGAGCTGGCGCGGCGAGTACGCCAACAGCATGAGCGGATCACGCTGACCCGTAATGGAGAAGCCGAAGCTGTCCTGGTCTCGATAGATGATCTTGAGGGCTTGGAGATGACCCTGGAGATCCTCGGCGAGGGCGAAGCCGTGGCGCGTATCTCAGAGAGTCTGGCAGCTTTGGGGCGAGGTGAGCCTGGCGCCGACATGGCGACCGTGCGCCAGGACCTGGCCCGCCGTCGAGCCACTGGGTCGTGACAACCGAACCTGCGCGTTACGAGGTTCGGTTCCAGCCTGCCGCACGACGGGCGATATCCCAGCGGCTTCCGGAGAGCGTAGCCGCGGCCGTGCTGGAATTCTGCGATGCTGCGCTTGCGGTGAACCCTCACCGGGTCGGCACGCCACTTTTCGGGCCACTTGCCGGTTGTCACGGTGCCCGCCGCGGCACTTATCGCGTTGTTTACAGGATCGACGAGAGCAGCGGCATAGTTCACGTTCTCGATATTGACCACCGTTCGGAGATCTACCACCGCCCGTAACAGGTACGGCCACGGGGTTTCCGTCTGCTAGCTGCCGGACACCAAGCGCGTCCTGATGGCCGGCGGCAGGCCTCGGATCAGCCCTGCCGCGCCGACGACCAGCATCGTGGCCAGCACGATCAGGTAGATGACGCCTGCGGTTGACCCCCATTCAAACAGGCCCGGATAGCGCGCTAGGGCGACCGACTGCAGGAGTACAAGCAGCAAGTAGCCAACGGCGGCTGGCCGAAGTCGTCGCGCATCTCGTTCGTACAGGGCTTGCGCGGCAGCGACGCCCAAACTGATGAGCCATGCGCCGGTGGCTTGAGCCAGCAGCGGCGTGAGCTTCCATGGCCAGAACGCGTTCGCTTGCTCGGGAATGGCGAACAGGGCGACGCCTGGCCCGAGCAGCACGATCGCCTGGCCGGCCAGCAGTGCGCAGACCCAGCCTGGCAGAGGTGCCAGCCGAGGTGGCTCAGACCCCGGCGTGCGAGCCTGAACTATCAGCACAAACAACATCAGCAGGGGCACTAGCACGTATATCGCTAGCCACGCCCAGGTGACGGCACGGGTGCCCGCCGCGAAATCACTGCCGAGGTGGAGCTTGTCCAGGTGCAGCAAGGAGGCTACGAGCGTGAGCAGGGTGAACACCAGCACGGTAGGTATTGCGATCCGCGCGTTTGCCCAGACAACCTGCCGCCCGGACAGCACCTCGATTGAGACGCTAGCCCAGTACGCCGGCGCCGAGAAACGCCGCAGCAAGTGGGTTGAGGATTGTCCAGGCGAAGAACGTGTCGGACCGCTCGGTGAATACGAAGAGCTGGAACCCGGCAAGCAGCACCAGGACCGCCGCGGCATAGAGAAGCCAGCGCATGGCCGGTACCAGCGGCTTGAACGCCACCTCCGTTGTCACGCGCCCTACCGCGCCGTCCCGGCCGACGTCATCGCATCAAGGCACCGGTGTACCAGCGGGATAGCGATAGCGCCCTCGCCTACCGCAGAGGCGACTCGCTTGACCGACCCATGACGCGCATCACCGGCCGCGAACACCCTCGGCATGATCGTTTCCAACAGCAAGGGCTGCCGGTCGGGGTAATTCTGCGCGATTGCCTCATCAGGAAGATCTGGCCCGGTAAGGATGAAGCCCTTCTCATCTCGTGCCACATTCTCACCGAGCCATTCAGTACGGGGCTGCGCCCCGATGAGAACAAACAAGGCGCCGGCCGGAACTGTCCGCCGCTCGCCGGTGGACCTGTCCTCGATCACGATCGACTCGAGGTGATGAGAGCCGGCGCCGTCGACCACCTGCACGCCGCAAGAGACATCAATGTTCGGTGTCGCCGCTATTCCGCGAATGAGGTAGTCGGACATGCTCGCGGCGAGCGCCTCGCCGCGCACCAGTAGCGTGACGTGCGCGGCCCACTTGGCCAAATTGATGGCTGCCTGACCGGCGGAGTTGCCTCCGCCGACCACGAACACCTGCAACCCGCGGATCGCGGGGGCTTCGCTGACTGCGGCACCGTAAAACACGCCGCGCCCTTGCAGCGCTTCGAGATTTTCAACCCCGAGACGGACGTACGTGGCGCCGGTAGTGATGATCACGGTGCGGGCGGCTAGTTCACTCCCGTCAGAGAGGCGCACGCTACGCACGTCACCGCGATCCGACAGACTGTCTGCCTGCCGCATGAACAGGAACCTGCTGCCGAAGAGCCAGGCTTGCTGATACGCCGCGAGCGCCAGCCTGGAACCACTGGTGCCCTGCGAGAAACCGGGAAAGTTCCTGATCATCGAGCTCGTTCCCGCCTGGCCGCCGATGGCCTCGCGCTCAACGACAACTGTCTTCAGGCCTTCCGAGGACGCGTAGACCGCTGCAGCCAGTCCCGCGGGACCTGACCCGATCACTGCGACGTCGAAGACCTCGTCGGGCGAGATCGGGGTCATGAGCCCGAAGGCCTCGGCGATCTCAAGATTTGACGGGTTCGTGAGCGCCGCGTGTTCAGAGGCGAACCTGAGCGCGACTACCGGCAGGTCAGGGGATTCAAGCCCGAGCTCGCTCAGTAGCTGTCGGCCGCGAGCTGATTTCGAGTCATAGAAACCGATCGGGATCTGGTTCCTGGAGAACATGTCGCGCAGTTCCCCAGTCCGCGCCGACCATTGCTCACCGATCACTCGCACCGCTTCGAAGACGTCGCCACGCCGCTCTTTCCAATCGCTGAGGAATTCGGTAATTGACCGGTGAAACTCCTCGTCAGGAGGCTGTTCGGGACCCATCACCCAGTGATCGATCTTGCCCGTCGTGACGGCGTCGAAGATTGGCCCGGCCATCTTCCAGTCGCCCCAGCGAACCGACGCGACACGCTGCGTCGTCGGGTCGACATGACGGAGTTCAGCAAGCAGGTCCAGGCCGTCCGGGTCTTGTTCGCCGACTCTGGCTATCACTAGTGCGACAGGCGTACCTGCGGCCTCTAGGTCCCGGATCCGGGATATCAGCTGGTTGGGCTGCTCGCAGGCGACGACCTGGTAGTCAGCTCCGTAGCGCTTAGTCAGCTCTCCGCTAAGCACACCGCTGGCGGCTGAGTCCCGGCAGATCATCACGATCGCTGGCCTGTCCAGCTGCCCGTCGCGGAGCTGGGAGTTCCCGGGCATGGCGCCTGAGGATTGGCTGTTCGACGATTGCTGTCCTGTCATCCCCGCTCCCGCTACTCCTGTGTACCCCCGGCGCGTCTGGCCCCCATACCCGCTCCCCAGTGGCTGCAATCCGACCAGGGTCGTGAACGTCCCAGCATTCCCGCTGGTCCCAGCCGTCACGAGCTCGAGGGCAGAGCATCCAATCTGCCGACTCACCGTAGAATGACCTGGTGCACGTCGAAAGCCCGCCGAGCGGCAGCCTGCCCAAACCAAGCCTGCACACCGCCGACCCGGAGCTGGATGAGGTCGCCGATGTGGAACCAGCCGACGGCCGTGCGGCCCGTTCGCACCGGACACGCCGGGCGATCCTGGACGCGATGCGCGCGCTGCACGTCGAGGGTGACCTGCGTCCGACAGTTCCAAGGATCGCTGCCAGGGCCGGGGTTTCCTTGCGCACGGTTTGGCAGCAGTTCGCTGACCGGGAAGCCCTCCTTATCGAGGCGGTCAGGCGGGACCGCGAGATCCAGCGGTCCCTGGTGAGCAGGATCGATCCCGACCAGCCCCTCGCCGCCAGGGTAGATGCGTTCGTCACGCAGCGGACGAGGGTGCTCGAGGAGATGACTCCGACCTGGCGGGCCGCACGCGTACAGCAGCCGTTCTCCGACCAGTTGCAGCGTGACAGGAAGCGCAGGAACTCTGGAGGCCGGGCCGAGGTCGAGCAGGTCTTCGCCCCGGAACTGAGCACCCTGCGACCACCGCAGCGTGAGCGTTTGGTTGATGCCCTGCATGCCATCAGCCTGTGGTCGTTCTGGGAGTCGCTGCGAACCGATCTTGAGCTGAGCCCGCTCGGTGCTCAGGAGATCCTGGCGAGCACGTTCTCGGCGCTGCTCACACAGGCTGGCTTCGATCCGGATTCATAGCGCACGCGCTTCGGTACTATTCGCTATTCTGGTCGCACAGTATTGATCTTGCACACATAGTGCAGATATCTTGACCTCGAAGCCTGGGCTACCGGGTGCGTCACCCCTGACAATGGTGAGGTCCGCATGAGTGTGACCGCAGACGAACTGGTCGCAGAACGTCCTGGCGGAGTGTCATGGCTATGGCGCCGCCAGCTAAATTCCTATCCCGACACAAGGCCGCGCGTCACGTACCTGGCCATCACGGTGCTCGCCACGATCATGCTGTACTACGAGCTCTACGTTGGCGGCTCCGTGTCCACGCTGATTCTCCAGAACCTCGGCATGAGCTTCACGTTCTTCGTGATCACGCTGGCGTTCGGGAACCTGATCGGAGCCTTCGGCTCGCTGTTCGCAGGCCTGACAGACCGGCTCGGCCGGGCAAACCTCGTGGTCTTCGGCCTGCTGTTCACCGGCGTCTTCGTGGCCTTCATCCTGCCTGCCGCGACCAGCAAGTGGGTCTTCACGATCGAGGGCTTTGTGGTAGGCGTGGTCGAGGGCATCTGCCTGGTGGCCACTCCCGCGCTGATCCGCGACTTCTCGCCGCAGGTCGGCCGCGCCACGGCTATGGGCTTCTGGACAAGCGGCCCGGTGATGGGCAGCCTGATCGTGGCCGTCGTCGGCAGCGCGACCGTTCCCGCGGTCGTCTCGGACCCGCGGTTCTGGACGCACGAGTACCGGATCTGCGGGATCGTCGGCCTAGTCGTCTTCGTGGTCGCGCTGATAGGCCTGCGCGAGCTGTCGCCGGCGCTTCGGGACCAGCTGATGGTGACGATGCACGACCGGGCGCTGATCGAGGCCAAGGCCAAGGGCCTGACCGAGGCTGACATCGTGGCGGCGCTGAGGCACCCGTTCCGGCAGCTGCTCAAGACCGACGTGGTCGTCTCCGCTGTCGCGGTGTCGCTGATGCTTCTGTTCTACTACACCGCTGTTGGATTCGCGGTTATCTACCTGTCGACGGTCTTCGGATTCTCGGTCAAGGACGCGAACGGCCTCGGCAACTGGACCTGGGGATTCAACGTCTTCGCGGTCATCTTGATCGGGATGGTTTCTGACCGCTTCAGGGTCAGGAAACCGTTCATGCTCGTCGGCGGAATCGCCGCGGCGATCATGGTGGTCATTTACCTGCTCCAGGCCGGCCTGCAGCCGAGTTACTACACGCTGGCGATCATCCTGGCGCTGCTGTCATTCTCGCTCGGTGTCGCCTACACCCCGTGGATGGCCAGCTTCACCGAGACCGTCGAGGCCCGCAACCCGGCGCTGACGGCCACCGGCCTTGCGATATGGGGCTGGATCATCAGGATCGTCGTCTTCCTGTCGTTCCTGCTGATCCCCGTCGTGATCAACTCGGTCACGCCGCTGGTCAACTACGGCGCCGAGGTCTCAGCGCTCGCGACCAAGTACAAGACCGGGCTGGACTTCGCCACCGCGCACCCCGACATCGTGGCGCTGGCCCAGAAGTACAAGACGCAGCTGGGCGAGGCGCAGCAATTCCAGCCAGAGCTAGCAGCGCTGCAGAAGGATACGACGGACGTGGGCACGGTCTTCCTCAATTGCGCCACGCCGAGCAAAACGCCGAAGGCAGTGCAGGCCGCGGCCGTTGCCGCCGCCGGCGGTGGCTCGGCCGGGCAGGCGGTGCTGACGACCATGTGCCAGAACGCCACGGCGATCAACGACGTGATCAAGGCGCAGGCCCCGCTCCAGAAGATCGCGCCGTACGCAGTACCGCTGACGGCGTTGTCCAAGATCCCGGCTGCGGATCTCGCCTTCCTGAAGGCGCACGCCACCGATGTTCAGAACGCGGCGAACAAGACGGTCGGCCAGTGGAAGACCTGGTACTGGATCTGCTTCGGCGGGATCATCTTCTTCATCTGCTGCATCCCGCTGCTGCGCGGTCGCTGGAAGCCATCCGACGCTCGCAAGGACGAAGAGGAACACGAGGCCATGGTCGACCGCGAAATGGCGGCGCTCAAGGTCTGAGCCGCGGCCCGGCCGGCGACCAACAACGCCGTACCGGGTAGCGCTTCCGACGAGCACTGGCCCGGCGGGTGATGCCACGCACCCGCCGGGCCAGTGTCGTCATTGCTGCGCGCGGAGGGCGGCGATCGATGACCGATGATGTGCTTGAGCTGGCGGACCGCCTCTGGCGTGGCGAGGTCGGTACTGGTGAATACCATCCGGTGAGTCACCTCGGCGGCCTAGCCGAGATATGTGACGGCGTGGCGTTCGTGCCTTCGTTCGCCAACGTGTCAGCGTTCGCCACGCAGGATGGCCTGGTCCTGGTCGACACCGGGAGTTCGTTCGTGGCCGCGTCCGTGCATGGCGAGCTGCGGCGCTGGTCCGGAGCGCGGCTGCACGCGGCGGTGTACTCGCACGGCCACATCGACCATGTCTTCGGGGTGCCGGTCTGGGCGGCGGAGTCGGCCGAGCGCGGCTGGCCCGAACCTGTCGTGGTCGCGCACGAGGCAGTGCCTGCCAGGTTCGACCGGTACATCGCGACGGCCGGCTACAACGAGGTGATCAATCAGCGCCAGTTCGGCGTCGCTGGGCTGCGCTGGCCGGTCGAGTACCGCTATCCGGACCGCACCTACCGCGACGAGCTTCGGCTCGACATCGGCGGCACGGAGTTCGAGCTGCGGCACGAGAAGGGTGAGACCGACGACCACACCGTTACGTGGGTTCCGGGCCGCCGCGTGCTGTGTTGCGGTGACTTGTTCATCTGGGCGTCGCCGAACGCGGGGAATCCGCAGAAGGTACAGCGTTATCCGAGGGAGTGGGCCGGTGCGCTGCGCCGGATGATCGCCCTCGAGCCTGAATACCTGCTGCCCGGGCATGGCCTGCCGATCATCGGCGCGGGGCGGATCAGGCAAGCGCTGACCGACACTGCCGACCTGCTCGACTCGCTCGTCGACCAGACCCTGGCCGTGATGAACGGCGGCGGCCGGCTGGATGACGCCATTCACGGCGTGGTACCGCCAGCGCACCTGATGGACCGGCCCTACCTGCGGCCTGTCTACGACGAGCCTGAGTTCGTCGTGCACACGGTCTGGCGGCTGTACGGCGGCTGGTGGGACGGCAACCCGGCCAGCCTCAAGCCCGCTTCGGAGCGTGCGCTGGCCGCCGAACTCGCCGGCCTGGCTGGTGGCGCGCGAGCGCTGGCTGATCGGGCCGGGGCACTGCTCGCTGAGGTTCGCGAGAGTGAGAACGAAGCGGCAGGATCGGGCGGAGACCAGGACCGCCGGGCCCGCCAGGACCGCCGGGCCCGCCAGGACGGCCGGGCCCGCCGGGACCGCGCCGACGAGGCGCTGCGCCTGGCTGGACACCTAGCTGAACTGGCCTGGCTGGCCGCGCCGGAGGACCGCGGGATCGGGGAGGTGCGGCGCGAGGTCTACACAGCCAGGGCGGATGCCGCTTCCTCGACGATGGCCACCGGAGTGTTCCGGTGGGCGGCAAAGGAATCTCTCGACAAGCCATAAACCCGGCATTGGCGCGTTGCTGAACGGAAGCGGTATCGAGACGTGCCTGTGCGTCCGGTGTGGATGGGCCGTTCATCACTAGATCCCGGTATGGACGGCCCATCCACCCATCCAAACCGGCGGTGTGGCCAGTGGTGGCCGGCCGGGGTCAGTCAGTGGCCGGCCACGGGCCAGTTAGTGGCTGGCCGGGGGCCGTTACCAGGATTCGATGAGCGGGACAAGTTCGGACAGGCTGTTGATGACGGCGTCCGGAGTGGCGTCGGCAAAGGTCGGAACATCGGAGTGCGGAATGAGCACCGCCCGCATGCCGACGCTCTTGGCGCCATGAATGTCATCCCACGGGCGGTCGCCTACGAATACGCAGCGTCCCGGCTCGGCAACTCCGACGGCGGCCATCGCGGCAAGAAACGCTTCGGGATGCGGTTTCGTCCAGTCGATCTCGCTGGAATACACGGCGCCGTCGATCAGGTCGAGCACGCCGTCCCTGCGGAAGACCTCCTCGTGCCAGCTGCGCGGCCACATCGTGTTGGAGAGCACGCCGATCCTGATACCGCGCTCGTGGAGGCGCCGCAGCGTCGCGACGCCGTCAGGGTCGGTGAAGGTGTGCGGCTCCCATTCCCGCAGGTAGCTGGCGATCAGCTGGTCTGTCGGCTCGATCCCGGCGCGCTCGAGCACACCGAAGATGGTCGCGCTGCGGCGCTCGGACCTCGCCAGCTCCCACAGCGCGTTCTCCGCGTCGTGCGCGGCCGCCGCGCGGACGGCATGGTCGGCGGGATAGTGCGGTTCGCAGATGACGCGCCACAGTTCTGCGCTGTCGATCGTGTGCCACGGGGTCAGGGTGCCACCCCAGTCAAAGATCACCGCATCCACCGTCACCCGGTGATCATATCCGTCCGGGAAAGTCTGGATAAGCGCAGATCAGCGGGCATGTGCGTGATCGGCTCCAAATTCGGCATTGCCTATGGCTGGCAATACAGACAGGATGACTGAGGCAGGAGTGAACAAGGATTGGCTTAGACGTCACATTCCTGTCGCTTCGAGTTTGATTCCGGCTTTTAGCGTGACCTGCCGGACGCTCCGGCGCTGCCGCCGGATTGCGGCACACGAGGAGGATCGGATGCACAAACTGGAACACAGCGGCCGAAGGCGGATGTCCGCCAGGGCCGTCGCGACCGTCAGCGCGGTCGCGATCGGCTCGCTGGCCCTGGCCGGCGCAGTAGGGCCCGGGATGGCTTTTGCCGCCCGCTCCGGCCCGGCACGCCAGGCCGCGGCGGTTCAAGATGGCAACAACGTGTGCCATCTGGGCAACGGCGTCCAGCACGTCGTCCAGCTGACGTTCGACAACGTTCACTTCTTCCGCGACAACCCCAACGTTCCTTCTGACCTGCAGATGATGCCGAACCTGCTGCAGTTCTTCGAAAACAACGGGACGTGGCTGTCGAACAACCACACGCCGCTGATCGCGCACACCGGTGTCAACGTCCTGACCACCAATACCGGCCTGTACGGCGACCGCCACGGCATGCCGATCTCAAACGGCTTCCGCAGCTTCAACACCGACGGCACGGCTGACTCGGCCAGCTCCTTCGCGTACTGGACCGACCCGATCTTCGACACGGCCAGCAAGCCGAACCCCGGCCACGACACCAACCCGTCGATGGTGTACGCGGCTCAGCCGCCCGCGACCGCCAAGAATCCGCCGGCCCCCAACACGATCACCCCTGCGCCGTGGGTGCCTTTCACCAGGGCAGGCTGTGACGTCGGCGATGTGGCCACCGCGAACCAGGAGCTCGAGAACACAGCCGTGGACCTGCCGAAGGTCTTCGGCCCGAACTCGCCTGAGGTTGCCCAAATGAACGCTGATGGCGACCGGTTCAAGGATCCTGAGGTGGCCGACTACGTGGGCCTCGGTGTGCACTGCGCCCAGGGCGCGGGCAGCCAGTTCTGCTCGTCGGCCCAGGCCGTCAAGTTCGGGCAGACCAGCCCGAGCCCGACCGCGGTCTCCGACGTTCTGCCCGACGAGCCAGGCGGCTACAACGGCTTCCTGGGACTGTTCGGGCACAGGTACATCGCGCCGCAGCTTGGTGCCGGAACTCCCGACCTTTCGCATAACGGATACCAAGTCACGAATGCCGCTGGCAACCTGGTCGACCTGAACGGGAATCAGATCAACGGCGCGTTCCTGACCGACCACCCGGGCTTCCCTGGATTCGGCCCGATCAATGCTTCGCAGACGCTGGCCTACATGTCAGACATGCTGGAGTCGGGAGTCCCAGTCGTGAACGGCTACATCGCCGACATTCACGGCAATGAGAGCATCCCAGGGCTGTCCTCCTGTGTCGGCGCGCCTGCCGCCCTCGGCCCGGGCAGCGCGTGCTACATCGCCCAGGCCCAGTACTACAACCAGGCCTTCGCCGACTTCTTCAAGCGGCTCGCCGCAGACGGCATCACGCCGAAGAACACCCTGTTCATGATCAGTTCCGACGAGGGTGACCACGTCGCGGGCGCCAACGTGGGCCGCGCGATCCAGCCGACCCCTGCGAACTGCGACGGCGCGACGGTCTCCGGCACCACGGTGACCCCTGACGTGCTGTGCACCTACCCCGGAGGCACGTTCGGCGAGCTGGCGGGCAACCTGCCTGGGCTGCTGGCCACCGAGCGGAACAACACCACGCCGTTCACCCTGGAGGCCGACAGCGCGCCTGAGTTCTACGTCACCGGAAACCCAGGACCGACCGATCCGGCCGTCAGGACCCTGGAACGGGACGCGGGTGCCTTGACCGCTAACAACCCCTATACCGGCACTAACCAGCCGATCACTAATTACCTGGCTGATCCGACCGAAGAGGCGATCCTGCACATGGTCAACGCCGACCCGGCGCGGACGCCCACCTTCGCGATGTTCGCCAGGCCCGACTACTTCCTGTCCTCGGGCGCGACGAACTGCAACTCGCCGTGCGTGAGCGTGAACCCTGGGTTCGCGTACAACCACGGTGACTACGCCGCGGAAATCGACACGAACTACTTCGGCATCGCCGGACCCGGGGTAAAGAACCTGGGTGTTGACGGCCCGCAGCCCGCCGACGGCCCGAACTCCGCCGGCCCGGACAGCGGCCAGGTGACCATCCCCGGCAGCCACACCACAGGCACCTGGCTCGACGAGACCGACATCCGGCCGACGATGCTCTACCTGGCCGGCCTGCGTGACGACTATGAGCCCGACGGCCGGGTCATCTCTCAGGTGCTGACCGACCCGAACGACGCGCTGTCCCAGCCAGGGGTGGCGCAGCTCGGAGCGTGCTACAAGCAGCTCAACTCCAGCGTCGGCGAGTTCGGCACCGACACCTTGATCGCGTCGACCGCGGCGCTCGAGAGCAATTCGCCTGGCGACAAGACGTACCTGCACATCGAGCACGCGCTGAGCGTGCTCGGCGCTGCGCCGGGACAAGCTCGCCATCCAGATCAAGGGCGAGCTCGACGCGGCAGCATTCGGCAACGACACGATCCACGGCACCGGCGGCCAGATCGTGGCCTGTGACGCTCTGCTTGGCGCGGCGCACGCGCTGGCCAGTCAGAGCTAGCTAGCTGCCCGATGCGGCGGCGGCCCCGGCATCCGGCCGGGTGACCGCCGCCGCATCGTGTTTGCGGCGGGCAACTTGGGTGACATTCTCAGGAACTGGCCGCTACGGCACCGTGAACCGGCGGGCCAGACGTGCGTTGTGCTCGTGAGCCTGGGACACTAGGTGCAGGATTGGAACGGCCGCGCTCCGGCCGGGAAGGGGTGCCAGGATGGCCGACCAGGAGAGCCGCGGTCAGAGCGCGACCGTCGCCGTGCGTAACGGAGCCACGGCCAACGGCCGGGTCGCAAAGCGCGACTCGGACGAGATCGTCGCTGAAATCGAGCAAACCCGGCAGAATCTCGCGCGCACGATCGACTCGCTCGCCGACCGGGTCAGCCCCTCCAGCAACGTCCGGCGGCTGCGGGAGCAGGTAGCCGAGCAGGCGGCCAAGCCAGAGGTTCAGCTTGCCGCCGTTGCTGCAGCGCTGGCCATCACCGGCATCACCATCTACCGGATCTGGGGACGCCGTCGCGGCTAAAGTCCTCCGCGGTCCCACTTATCGCTCGCAGCCGGCTTCGCGGCTGCTGCGAATACGAGCACACAGCGAGCCTCGAGCATTCTCTGATGCCTCCTATTCTGGATATACGGGTTGTGACCTTGTCCCCGATGGATCGGACGAGGGGATTGGCCCGGCTGCAGTTGCACAACGCCCGCAAGGGATGGTGATCGGACATGTTCGAGCGTTTCACCGATCGGGCCCGGCGGGTGGTTGTCCTGGCGCAAGAAGAGGCCAGGCTGCTCAAGCACGGCTACATCGGCACCGAGCACATCCTGCTCGGCCTGCATCAGGGAAGACCAGGGCATCGCGGCGAAGGCGCTGAAGGCGCTGGACGTCGAGCTGCAGACGGTGCGGGACCGGGTCAGGGAGATGTGCGGCGAAGGCGACGAGGAGAAGCTCGAAGGTCATATTCCGTTCACGCCGCGGGCCAAGCTGGTTCTTGAGCTCTCGCTGCGCGAGGCGCTCGAGCTCGGCCACACCTACATCGGCACCGAGCACATCTTGCTGGGCTTGGTCCGCGAGGGTGAGGGAGTTGCCGCCCAGGTACTCGTGGCGCTCGGCGCTGACCTGAACCGGGTCCGCCACCGCGTGATCGGGCTGCTGACTGGCACACTCGGCGCGCTGCCTGGCCGGGGTGAGCGATCCGACCCGGCCGGGCTTTCGGTCCAGCGGCAAGTGGTGACTGCCCGCAGGGAACGTACGCTCGCCTCCGGCTTCCGCGTGCGCCTGAACGAGCTCGAGTCACGCTTGACCGCCGTGGAGCAGCGGGTTGGTTTCGGCCCCGACGTGAGGCGATCTCGACACGGAGATCGTCAGGGTGCTCGGCGAGAAGCATGCTGCCGCGGACGCGCAGGACTACGAGCGGGCGGCTGAACTGCGGGACGCCGAGCGCAGGCTAACGACCGAGAAGGTCGCAAAGCAGCGCGAGTGGTCTGCGGCTCATCCCGACCTGATTTCCCTGGCCGAGACGGTCGAGCGCCTCGAGGCCGAGGTCGGGCGGCTGCGGCAGATGCTCAGGCGGCACGGCATAGAGCCGGACTCTGACGATCAGCCGGATGACAAGCCTGCCTAGCCAGCTGCGCGAAATACTCGTTCTCACCCCACCTTGGTGGCGCGACCTGCCCAGTACGGAGCTCTGAGCTGGCGTTTGAGCAGCTTGCCCGAACCAGTCCTCGGCAGCTCGTCGGCGAACGAGATCGATCGCGGTACCTTGTATCCGGCTAGGTGCTCGCGGGCGAACGCCATCACGTCCGCGTCGGACAGCGACGCCCCCGGCGCGAGCACCATCGTGGCGTGGACCTGCTCGCCCCACTCGTCAGACGGGATCCCGAACACCGCGACGTCGAAGATCGCCGGGTTCTGCTCGAGCGCCGCCTCGATCTCGGCCGGATAGATGTTCATGCCGCCGGAGATGATCATGTCGTTCTTGCGGTCGCAGATGTAGTAGTAGCCCTCATCGTCCCTGTAGGCGATGTCGCCGACGGTGTGGAACTCGCCCTGGCGGCCTGCCTCGTAGCTGTCGGGCTGCTTGTAGTACTCGCTGAAGACCCCGGTGGAACGCACGAAGAGTTCGCCGGCATGGTCGGGTCCTGTCCCCTTCACTTCATTGCCGTCGGAGTCGAGCAGCTGGATCTCGACGCCCGGGGCTGGTTTGCCGCACGAGCCAGGCTTGCGCAGCTGATCCTTCGGCTCGAGCACGCAGTTCACTCCGAGCTCGGTCGATCCATATATCTCCCACAGGGAGTCGGCAGGGAAGTCAGCGAGGTATGCCTGCTTCAGCGCGAAGCTCCATGGCGCGGCGTTGGCCAGCATCCGCTTCATCGAGGAGCGGTCATAGCGGCCCTTGATCTCGGCCGGCAGCGCGCAGACCAGCCTGATCAGCGGCGGTGCCGAGAAGGTCGAGCTGACCTTGTACGTGTCGACCAGCCGGAGCCAGTCCTCCGGGTCGAACTTGTGCTGCACGACGATCGTCTGCCCGAGCGCCAGACCGGCGCCCATGAAGGCGCTCGGCCCGCTGTGGTACAGCGGCCCCGAGGTGAGGTAGACGTCGTCGGGCGTGTAGCCGATGAGGCCGATCAGGGCCATCGCCGTCGTCGCGTCGGTCATGTTGCGGTAAGCGCCCTTGGGCTTGCCCGTCGTGCCAGACGTGTAGATCATCGTCGCGCCGGCTGCCCTCGGCTTGCTCACCTGGGGGTTCTGACGAGCGCAGCTCGCGACCAGGTCCTGCACCGAGCATGCCCTCAAGCGGCTGGCCGCCGTAGACGAGCACCTGCCGGAGGTTCCCGAGTTGCCCGCCATCCGGCGGGACGAAGAGCTTGGCATATTCCGCGTCCACATACGCCGCCGTGGCATCGGAGTGCACGACGATGTACTGAGCCTCCTCGGCGGTCAACCGGTAGTTCAGCGGCACCGCGACCGCGTCGATCTTCCTGGTGGCGGCCATCACCGCGACGACCTGCGGGGAGTTCGGGCCGCACCAGATGACCTTCTCGCCGGGGCCGACGCCGAGTGACGCGAGCACGTTGGCCAGCCGGTTTGCGTGAGCCTCAAGGTCGGCGTACGTCCACGTGACGATGTCTCTGCCTGGCCGGTCGTCAATGACGGCTGGTTTGTCCGGCTGAGTTGATGCGTAGAGAGTCAGGAGGTCTGGCATGCGGTTCTATCCTTCAGCTTCGGCCCGATGTCGATCCCTAGCCTGTCGTGATTCTGGCCAGTTGTCACGATCGGGGACCAGACGCGGGGATGCTAGAACCGCACGGAGACGATCCGGCACGCAAGCAGCAAGGAGGCAGGCAGATGGCTACCGTCAGCGTCCGCTACATCGTCGACGACGTCGATGCGGCGATCGCGTTCTACCGCGACAACCTCGGCTTCACCGAGGTCATGCACCCGGCGCCCGCGTTCGCGATGATGTCGCTCGGCGATCTGCGGCTGGTGCTCAGCGCTCCTGGCGGCGGACCCGGCGGGGGGCAGGCCATGCCGGACGGCACGCTGCCGCGGCCCGGCGGCTGGAACCGGTTCTCGATCGAGGTCAGCGACCTGGCCGCGACGGTCGACCGGCTGCGCGCCCGGGGTGCCAGGTTCCGCAACGAGATCGTCACCGGCGTCGGCGGCAAGCAGATCCTCGTCGAGGACCCGTCCGGCAATCCCGGTCGAGCTGTTCGAGCCGACGGCGCCCGAGGCGAGGCTGCAGCATCGCCGGCATTCCTGAGAATTACTTCGCCCGCTGTGTCGATCAGGGCCTGCTGCGTTCGTAGCGAGGGTAGAGAGCCGGCCGGAGGCCGGGCCGTCACCGGAAAGGAACGAAGCCATGAAGCAGTACCTGCTCTCCGTGCACATGGTCGAGGGAGAGCCGCAGCCGTCCGAGGACGAGATCCAGCAGATGTACAAGGACGTCGACGCGGTCAACGCCGAGATGCAGAGGGCTGGCGCCTGGGTTTTCGGCGGCGGACTGCACCCGCCGGCGACCGCGACGGTCGTCAAGGTCAGCGACGGTGAGGTCGTCACCACCGACGGCCCGTTCGCCGAGACCAAGGAGCAGCTCGGCGGCTTCTGGGTGATCAAGGCCGCCGACCTGGACGAGGCGCTGGCCTGGGCCGCCAAGGCGACTCGTGGCCTGCCGGGGTCCGGTCGAGGTGCGTCCGTTCCAGGACGACGCCGGAGGACTAAGGTGCCAGCCCAGGCTCACCGCGTCGCGACGAGATCGATGGCTACTTCCGGCGCGAGTACGGCCGGTGCGTCGCCACCCTGGTCCGCTTCTTCGGCGACATCGACATCGCCGAAGAAGCGGTCCAGGACGCGTTCGCTGTGGCGCTCGACCGCTGGCCGGAGACCGGCCTGCCGCCAAATCCTGGCGCCTGGATCACGACGACCGCAAGGAACCGGGCCATCGACCAGCGGCGGAGAGAGGCGTCGCGACACGACAGGCACGCACAGGCCGCCCTCCTGTACGGGCGGGATGAGCCGCAGAGCCGGTGGGTCCTGTGAAGGACGACAGGCTGCGACTGATCTTCACCTGCTGTCACCCTGCGCTGGCACGCACCGCCCAGGTGGCGCTGACGCTCCGGCTGCTCGGCGGCCTGGAGACGCCGCAGATCGCGCGGGCGTTCCTGGTTCCCGAGCCGACGATGGCCCAGCGGATCGTGCGCGCCAAGAAGAAGATCAAGGCCGCAGGGATCCCGTATCGCGTGCCAGGCGACGCGGAGCTGCCCGACCGGCTCGCCGCCGTGCTCGCCGTCATCTACCTGATCTTCACCGAGGGCCACACGGCCACCGATGGCGGCGAGCTGATCAAGCTGAACCTGTGCGACGAGGCGATCAGGCTGGCCCGCCTGCTCGCTGAGCTGATGCCGGACGAGCCCGAGGTGCTGGGCCTGCTGGCGCTGTTGCTGCTCACCCACTCGCGCAGCCGGGCGCGGACCGCGCCTGGGCGGCCGCTTGTGCTGCTGCCCTGATCAGGACAGATCCTTGTGGGACCAGGCGCTGATCGCGGAGGGGCAGCACCTGGTCCGACGGTGCCTGCGGCGTAACCAGCCAGGGCCTTATCAGATCCAGGCGGCCATCGCCGCGGTCCACAGCGCGGCGCAGGTCGCATCCCAGACCGACTGGCGCCAGATCCTCGCACTGTATGACCAGCTGCTGACGTGCGCGCCGACTCCCGTCGTCGCTCTCAATCGCGCCGTGGCGCTGGCAGAGGTAGCAGGACCGCAGGCGGGCCTGGACGCGGTCGACCGCCTCGACCTGGGCTCCTACCATCCTTACCACGTGGCAAGGGCCGATCTGCTGCGGCGCCTCGGCCGGACCTCCGACGCGCTCCTCGCCTACGATGCCGCCTTGGCGCTGACTGCCAATCCAGCCGAGCGGGAGTTCCTCGATCAGATCCGGCGCGAGCTAGCAGCCAGGTAGATGGTGGCCCGCGTCATTGCTCCTCAGCCGTCAGCGCGGAGTATTCGGCGGCAGACAGCAGGCCTGGCGGCAGCTGGTCGCCCGCGTCAAGCTGTATCTTGAAAATCCAGCCGGCGCCGTAAGGATCGGAGTTGACCAGGCCAGGGTCCTCATCGATCTCCGGGTTGACTTCGGTCACTTCGCCGTCGGCCGGGCAGTAGATGTCGCTCACCGACTTGGTCGACTCAACCTCGCCGCACGGGTCGCCTGCCGTGACTCTTGTTCCCTGCGTCGGAGCGGTCACATAGACCACGTCGCCCAGCGCGCGCTGGGCGTAGTCGGTGATCCCGACCCTCGCAATCGCATCGGAGATCGCAACCCACTCATGCTCGGCGGTGTAGTAGAGCTCTTCGGGAACGCTCACAAGTGCCACCCTTCTCGTGCCGATTAGCGCGCAGGTCTAGTTATGCCAAAAACTCTTCGGCCGCGGGCGTGAACGGTCAGTCTCGCTCCGGCCGCTTGTAGAACGGAAGGGGCACGAGGTCCGCTGGCTCGGCGCTGCCGCGGATGTCGACCGCGAGGCGCTCGCCGCCTTCGGACCGAGCCTTCTCTGCCGCGGTCGGCGTGACGTAGGCCATCGCGATCGGCCTGCCCAGCGTCGGCGATGGCGCGCCGCTGGTCACCGTCCCGCACGGCTCACCGTCCCATAGCACCGAGTAACCATGCCGTGGAATCCTGCGTGTCCTGCTCATCAGACCGACCAGCTCTCTGCCAGGCGC
Source organism: uncultured Actinomycetota bacterium (assembly GCA_963809195.1). GTDB lineage: Bacteria > Actinomycetota > Actinomycetes > Streptosporangiales > Streptosporangiaceae > Chersky-822. The sequence goes on from CAWEIQ010000001.1 coordinate 1,306,155, forward strand.
GGTCTCGGCCCGCTTCGCCAGCGCCGCCCGGCCAACGAAGTCGCCGGGCTTGTCCAGCTTGACGACCCGGCCGAGGCCAGCATCGAACGGGGTCATGTCGCGGCCAAGCTCGTTGCCGTACAGTGGCATCCCGGCCTCGAGCCGGAGTGAATCCCGAGCAGCCAATCCGGCCGGGACCAGCCCAGCGTCGCGCCCCGCGCTGGTCAGCGCCTGCCAGACGCTGACGGCGTCGTCTGGCCCGACGAAGATCTCGAATCCGTCCTCGCCGGTGTAACCGGTCCTTGCCAGCAGCGCCTGCGCCCCGCTGACCGTGGCGGGGTAGCTCGCGTAGTAGCGCACTGTGTCCAGGTCAGCGCTGGTTAGCGGAGCCAGGATTGCAGCCGATCGCGGCCCCTGGATCGCGATCAGGGCATAGTCGGACGTCTGGTCGGTCATCGTCGCGCCACGGCCGCTGATCCGGTCGGACAGCTCGGCCGCCACGGCCGCGGCGTTGGCGGCGTTCGCGACGACGAGGTACCGGCTCTCAGTCAGCCGGTACACGATGAGGTCGTCGATCACCCCGCCGTCGGGGGCGCAGATCATCGTGTACCTCGCGCGTCCCGGCTTGATCGCCGAAGCCTCGGCCAGCAGCGCATAGTCCAGCGCCGCGGCCGCGCCGTCGCCTTCGACGACGAGCTCGCCCATGTGCGAGAGGTCGAACAGGCCGGCAGCATTCCTGACCGCGTTGTGCTCCGCAGTCTCGCTGCCGTATCGCAGCGGCATCAGCCATCCGGCGAAGTCCGTCATGGTCGCGCCGAGCTCGGCGTGCACAGCCGCGAGCGGGGTGTTCCGGGGCGCCGGAGACTGCGAATCTGGCATCTGCGCAGCCTATCGCTGGAAGGGTTGTCGCGATCGGGCGGTCGCGATGGGCGGCGTCGCCCGCGGCTGCGAGTATAGGAGTCATGACGCTGCTAACCGAAGACGAGATCACGGCCGGCCTGGGTCGTGCCGCCGGCTGGGAGCGGGCCGGGGATTCGATCACCCGGACCGTCACGCTGGGCGACTTCCGCGACGCGATTCTCTACGTCGGCGCCGTCGCGCACCTCGCCCAGGCGGCGAACCATCACCCTGACATCGCGATCTCCTGGAACAAGGTGACGCTCACCTTGTCCACGCATTCGGCCGGCGGCCTGACCACCGCCGACTTCGCGCTCGCCGCCCAGATCAACGCACTTCCCTGACCCGGGAGGCGATCGCAGCGTGGTCGAGATCAAGACGAAGGGTGAGATCGAGGCGATCAGGGCCGCAGGCCACGTCGTCGCCGACGCACTCGCCTCCGTGCGCGCGCACGCGACGGCCGGCATCCCGATGACCGAACTAGACGAGGTCGCCAGGTCGGTGCTGGCTCGTGCGGGAGCTACCTCACCATTCCTCGGCTATAAACCTTCGTTCGCGCCCGTGCCGTTTCCCGCCGTCATCTGCGTCTCGCTCAACGACGCGGCCCTGCACGGAATTCCGACCCGGCGCCGTCTCGAAACAGGGGATCTGGTCAGTATCGACTTCGGCGCGACCCTCGACGGCTGGGTTGCCGACGCCGCGATGTCGTTCACCGTCGGGCCGCCGAGCCGCGACGATGAGCGGCTGATCGAGGCGGCGAGCCGGGCGCTGCGGGCCGGAATCGCGGCGGCCGTGGCAGGCAACAGGATCGGGGACATCTCGGCCGCGATCGGCGCCGTCGGCCGGGCGGCTGGATACGGGCTCAACACCGACTTCGGCGGGCACGGCGTCGGGCGTTCGATGCATGAGGCACCGTCGGTGCCGAACGAGGGTCCACCGGGCCGTGGCATGCGGCTGAGCCCTGGCCTGGTGATGGCGATCGAGCCGTGGTTCATGGCCGGCGGCAGCGACAAGTACCAGATCGATGACGACGGCTGGACGATCAGGAGCGCGGACGGCAGCAAGGCAGCACATTTCGAGCACACCATCGCGGTAACGTCGGACGGGCCCGTGGTGCTTACTGCCTTGTGAGGCCTGGTCATGGCCGGGGTCTGACGGCGGCTGCGTCCATGCGCCGGCGGATCTTGTCCTGCGGACGAACGCCGCGCCCCCGTGCGGCCCCGCCCGCAGGACAACGATCCTGCCACCCGCCGCCACCCTCGTCGTTTGCGCGTGCCACGCCCTGGCGGATAGGCCAGGACGGCACCGCGCCCCCCGGACGACGGTCCCCTCCGCGACGTGCGGCTTCCCCCCACTCCCCAGCGTCGCGACTCCCCCGGGACCCGGCAGGAGCCGGGCTGTGCGCCGCTTGGGGTTCCAGTTATACACGCTGTCCCGCTGCAACTACAGCTTGTTACGAGATTGGTGAGGCTGTCGAACGGAGCGCGGCCGCCCAATGTGGTCGATCGCGACGGAGCGCTCAGTTCACAATTTGGTATCGGCGGACGGCATGGCCGTACCGGCCATGATGAAGATCTCCATTTACCGCTGTGCTGGCCGGAGCGCGATGCATTGAGGGCCCGGTGGTCCGGCGAGCCGTGGTGACGGCACGACGACAAATGCGCGCCGGCTGGCCGGTGCCTTGATGCCCATGCGGTGCGGCAGACGGTGATTGGGCGCGATGTAGATGACGCGTCCGCGGCGCTCGATCCTGATGCGCTTGAATGGCGGAACCTGGCGAATAGCGATCCTCATGGCGCTGCAGTGCAGCGGGATCATCGCACACTTTGGCCGGAACCAGCTGATCCGTTTCGGCTGCTGTACCTGGCCAAACTGTATCCGGACGTGGCGATGGCCAGCGCGTCCGATGATGACGCGCTTGGCGCCCGGCATGATGACGACTCGCTGCCTGCGTGGGGGGAATGGCGGACCGCCAGGGCCCGGAAGGGCGCAGGCAGGTTGCATAGTCCAGGCCGCCCAGCCCTCCGCGGGCGGGCCTCCAGCGGCTAGCGGGCCGCCTGGGGCGAGATACACCTGCCGCGGAGTTAGCGGCGTTGCGGCGATCTTCCAGCTCCTCCTGGTGCCGGCCGGGGCTGGCGCCGTGCGGCCCGCGTTCCTGATCGCGATCGGTCCCGCCGTCGGCTGGGACGTGCCATGGTCGACGGCCAACGTCACCAGCGAGCCGGCGAGCGCGGCGGCGACAATCCAGCCCGCCGTCCGGCTGGTCAGCGCGGCAGCTGCCGTTCCTGCGGCCCTCGTCGCGCCGGCTCGCCGAGATCGCGGTGGATCGGGGTCGGGTCCCTTGCTGTTCTGGCCGGGTACCGTCTCATCCGGTCCGGCAGATTCCTCGTACTCGCTCACGAGTGCACCTTCGCCTTTACATGTCCTGCGCTTATGTGTCCCGGGACACGGCGCGGATCCCTGTCACCGGGGCAGCGCGACGTCGCCGCGCGGTCCTCAGGATGCTGGGCCGGCCTGCAGGCGTCATGCGGGAATGATGTGAAAACTGACAGAACCTGAGAGCGAGCGGAGTTGGTTACTCAAGCTCGCACGGCAGGTGCTTGATCCCGTTGATGAAGCTGGACAGCAGGCGGTCCGGTTCGCCGGCAGCGCGGATGCCAGGTACGCGCTGCATCAGCTCACGCAGCATCACGGTGATTTCACGCCTGGCCAGGTGTGCGCCCAGGCAGAAGTGCGGGCCTGCGCCCCCGAACCCGACGTGCGGGTTAGGGGAGCGGGTGATGTCGAACCGCTCGGGGTTCTCGAAGACGGACTCATCCCGGTTGGCTGACCAGTACATGAGCGCGCACTTGTCGCCCTCGCGGAACTGATGACCGTTGACAACCGCGTCGCGCGTGACTGAGCGCCGCATCCATATCACGGGGGAGACGTACCTGACGATCTCCTCGACCGCGCTGCCGATCCGGCCTTCGATGTCGGCCAGCAACAGCTCGCGCTGGTCCGGGTGGTCGGTCAGCAGGACCAGCGCGTGCGACAGCGCGGTGCGGGTCGTCTCGTTGCCCGCGACGACCAGCAGGATGAAGAACGACGCTAGTTCGGCCGGCGTGAGCTGCTCGCCATCGACGTTCGCGCTCGCCAGCGCGGAAACCAGGTCATCGCCAGGCCGGGCGGCACGCTCCGCGCTCAGGCTGGTCACGAGCCCGGCGAGATCGGCCCCCGCGGTCAGGATCTGGCCGATGGCCGCCTCCATGTCGTCGCTCAGGAACTCCGGGTCACCGCCAGCCAGGATGATGTTGGTGTTCTTCAGCACCATTTCGTAGTGCTCGTCGCCGATTCCCATCATGTCGCAGATGATCTTCAGCGGAAGCCTGGCCGACACCTGGCTCACGAAGTCGCACGGGCCGGTCGCGAGCAAATCATCGACCACGACCGCGGCGGCGCGCTGCACGTCGTCCTCGAACTTCTTGATCATCTTCGGGGTGAAGGCACGTGAGACGATCCTGCGCAGCCGCGCGTGCCTCGGGTCGTCCATGTTGATCATCGAGCCGAAGTACTCGTTGAAGTCGGGCGGCAGGTCGACGAGGCTGGTCGCGCCCCGTGCGGAGGAGAAGATGTCTGCGTGCCGGCTGGCCTCAAGCACGTCTGCGTGCTTGACGAAGGCGTAGTAGCCCTGGTCTTCGGTGTTGAACGGGTTCTCAGGGATCGCGAAGAACGGCGGGCTGTCCAGCTTGCGCAGCTCCGCGAAGGCCGTGTCCCGATCCGCCAGCGAGAGGGCCCAGAACTCGTTCTGCGATATGTCGATGCCGCTGGCGGCCGGCGTCGGTGCGGGTGCTGGAGTCGTCACGGCGGGCCGCCTTCCAGATCAGTGCGCGTCAGCCCGATGGTTCAGGCCAAGCACAATGATAACTAGGGCCGCCTTTATCACGTAGTGATGTGGTTTGCGGTTTCAGTCTGCCCGTGACAGCCGGCTCGGCTCAGGTCGGGATGGCTGCAGCAGCGGCCCGACGTCGCGCATCCGCAGACCGTTCCAGGCGATCAGCAGCCGTTCTGCCGCGTCGGTGACCCGCATCTGCCACGCTGGTCCGGTCGCCGGCACGGTGCCATCAGCGGCGCCCTTGCGCGGCTTGGGTACGGCACCCGCCGGCGCAGATTCGGCAGGGCCGGGGGCGCCGCCATCAGAAACCGCTGTCGCGTCGGCACCGGCGGCCTGGTCCTGGCCGACCGCGATCGTGACCTGGCCGTCGGCGATCTGACCTGTGCAGAAGGCGTCGCTAAACCACACGCTCTCGCAGCCAGCGACCAGCATCCTGCGGCCTGGCGTGCAGGCCTGAACGACCTGCAGTGCCGCATCTGCCAGGGCCGCGTTGCCGAGTACGAGGTCGTGCGTCGTGACGCTGGCCCTGGCGGGCGGCACGGCACCGAACCACGGCAGCTGGTCAGCAGTTCCGGCCGGCTCGGCCACGGCGCTGGCCGACCGCGGACCTGCCAGGCGGACCTGCCTGAGTAGCCTGAACCGGCCGGTCTGGAACAGGACGTTGCTATAGAACTCCGCCGCGGGAAGCGCGGTGGTCCCTGCTTGCTCGCCCACGCCAGCCTGGGCCAAGTCTCCGCCCGGTAGCCCGCCCGAGCTGGGCGTCGCGCTGAACGTCGCGCGGCAGTGATCGACGGCGAATCCGCTGTTGTCGCTCCGTACCCTGATGGCTACGGTGTCGCCGTCCTTGCGCGCATAGATCCTGATAACCGTCTGCGATCCCGGCATACCTGCCGCGAGCACGATCGGTGCCCGCATCGCGACGTCGCTGGCCTGCCTTACTGGCGCGCCCGCAAGGGCCGACGCCACCTGAGCCATGGCCTCGAGCGCCATCGTCGGCGGCAGTATCGGAACGCCGTCCGCCTGGTAGTCGAGCAGGTAGGGATCGGTCAGCAGGGAGAGCCTGGCCTCGGCGATGAGCTCGACGCCCGGATAGTGCACCAGAACCCGCTCGATGAACCGCTCTGATCTGCCGCTCTGCCCCATGGTGCCGGTGACCGCGATCGCCCGCGGGGCGGGCACGCCGACGCGGCCGTGGATCGCGACTCTGGCGGGGAGTTCGTCCGTCGCGAGCGTCTTCAGCAAGAGCCGCGAAGCGTCGCTGACCGGCATCGGGGCGTACCCGGCGCTGACCATCGCCTCCGCAAGGTCAGCTCGCTCACCGAGGGCCTCTCCGGCCCAGGCTGGCCAGTCGATGTGCTGTGCCCTGCAACCCGGACTGGCGGCAGCTGTCTGCTCGCCGTAGTCGGCGACCGCGCAGGTGACGTACGCTCCGATGCTCTCGGCAGCCAGGCCGTATCGTCCGGTAACAGATCCGCACGTCACGATCAGCCGCAGCCGGCCGCGGCGAGCGCTGCCTCCGCTTCTGGCGACGGCCCGAACGGCTGCCGCCAGCTGGTCAAGCGGTGCCGTGTGCGTGCGCACCTGCCCGTGCACGGCTTGCGGCGTCAGGTTCGTCACCGCGACCCTGGGCAACGACCCTGTCGCGTGGCCGATGGCCGTCACGCAGCCGAACCGCGCCTCGATCCGCCGAACCGCCGCGACAAGGGCCGCGTGATCGGCCAGGTCTACGAGCTCGTAGCCGATCTTCGCCCCGGCGCCGCGTAGCTGGTCGATACCGGCGATGACCTGCTCATCACCGGCCGGGTGGAACCGCCCGATGATCGCGACGGCGGCCCCGGAGCACGCCAGGACCTGCGCGAGCGTCAGTCCAGCGGCGCCCGAGCCTCGGCTGATCAGCACGACGTCAGCAGGTCCGAGCGGGAAGTCAGCCCCGCCGAGCGCCGCGACGGGCCGCATGACCGGCTCGGTGACCGTGCCGTCCTTGCCGACAACAAGTTCGGTGAACTCACCCGCGGCCGCCCCAGCGACGCGCTGCGCGGCTGCGATGCCGTCCGCGGTCAGCGGAGCCCGGATGGCGGTGATGCCCGTGGCCGGATGCTCGGCGTGCAGTGTTGCCCACAGTCCGGATGTGCCGGAGCCGGCGCTGATCGCGACCAGCTGCCCGGTGCCGATCGCGTCCTTGGCCGCCAGCACCGCGGCATGGCTGGTCGCCGGGTCATCGAGCGGACCTAGCACCGCCAGGGTGCGGTTGGCCGTCGGGTGATGCCTGAAGACTTCACGAATTCGGAGGTCCAACGGCCCGCACCCGCCCGTGTACAAGCGCCAGGGCCGGTCGTCCCCTGCGTGAACCGGCAGCACGGGAGCGCGGGTCTGTTCGGCATAACAGCGGAACCATGGCTTGGCCCCAGCCTTGGTGTGTACGGCCGCCGGGTCGCCATCGGCAGTGGCCAGGCTGGCCGCCGGAGTCGTTGCCTCAGCGGACTGACCCTCCGCTGACGGTTCTGTCGATGGCTTCTGGCCCGAGTCGGGCTCGGCGACTGAGAGATGCCTGGAGATCGCGACGCCGCGGGACTCCGCGGGCATCAGGACCGGCCGTTGACATGGGTGCGCAAGGAAGACCTGATCGCGCCAGATGTCAATGGGACGGCGCGGCCGCTTCGCGTACAGCGCATCGGGCTTGGCCATAGCGCCGGCAGCGAAGAGCGCCGCGGCCGCGCGGGCGAGGTTTGCGTCATCGGCCGGGTCACCATCGATGGTGACTGCCAGCTGCGGAGAGCCAGGCGTGCCGTCGCCAACCGGGCTCATGCCAAGCCCGGCGACGATGCGGGCCACCTGCCGGTCCTGGCCGGTCTGCACGACCAGCGTCGCATCTTCCGCGGCCTTCAAGACCGCTGCGCCCAGCGTCCGCTGCGACGCGGCGATCGCGTCAGGAACGATATCGGCGGACTCAGCGTCGGCGGCACCGCGAGCCTCGAACAGCTCGGCGCTCAGCATCTCGGCGATGGCCGCGGGCTCGTTCACGTCGCAGCCTGTGCCTCCCGAGATCAGCTCCCGCTGCGGCGGACGGAACGTGAACGCGCCGAACTTCTCGATTGCGCTGGCGAGCGCACCCGGCGCCGTGTCGCGCGGCGCTGTCACGGCGGCCGAACGAAGGGCCATCAGTGTCCGCGCCTCGCCAGGCGTCGCGCATCCAGCCCAGACCAGGCCGGCCACCTCTCCGACTCCGTGTCCTACGGCGACCGATACTTCTGTTCCCACGTCATCGAGCATGCGCAGGATGGCGAGCAGCCGGCTGAGCTGGCGTTGCGGGAGGTCGGCTGGCTCATTGACGTGGCCGCAGATCACAAGCGCGATCTTCGGCCGGCCCTCGCCCGAGGACTCCGCGATCGGCGTGACCGGGCCTGCAGCCATGTAAATGCCTGGCCGGATGCTCAGCGCTGCGCACAGCTGGTCTGGCAGCAGGGCTCTGGCAGCCATTGCGAGGTCGGTGAGCTGCTCCTGGCTGGCAGCGGTGAGCGCGATCCTGATCTCATGCTCGAAGTGATCGGCTTGGTCGGCGGCTGAACGCGCTAGATCCGCGGCCAGATCCTGCAGCTGGGCGTCGGACAGCCACGGTGCGATCAGGGCAATCCTGGACAGGAGCTTGATCATCGCGGCGCGGTCAGGCGCCCTGAGGAGGTAGGCGAACGTGTGACCGGGGCCTGGGGCATAGGTTGCCGCGGGCCGCGCCGCGGCTAGCCGCAGGGCGGGCTCGGTGAGCGCCTGCGCCGCCGGCTGCGACTTCGCCCAGGGCCTGCCCGGCCGGAGCGAACGGCCTGCAGTCGGCGGCCTGGTCTGGACCGCACGAGGCAGGGCCCGCGGACGGAGCTGCGGCACCTTGCTTTCCGCGATGTGCTCGCCTGGCTCGCCGCGCAGGATCAGGTGGTATGCAACTCCATCCGAGCCGGAGGTGATGCCCGCATGCCTGGTGCCGGCCGGCCATGGCTCGGGCCTGCCAGGCAGCCGCAGGGCGGCGCGTCCATCCCGCAGCACGGGATGTGGCGTCCGCACACCAGTCGAGGGCGGAAGCACTCCGTTGGTGATCGCGAGCACCGCCTTCATGACCCCTGCCACGCCGGCGGCCGCACCGGTGTTGCCGATGTTCGCGCTGATCGATCCCAGGACGGCGACATGCCGGGCACCGGACCGAAGTGCGGCCAGCGCGGCGAGCTCGGCGTCGTCGGCAGGCCCGACGCCGGTGCCACTGCCCTCAATCATCTGAACGTCCGCAGGCTCAATCCCGGCCATCTCGTGCGCCCGGCGCATCGCGCGCAGCCACGCCCCCGCGTCCGGGGTGAGCGCCACGTCCGGGCCGAGCCCCTCGGCCGTCGTCTCGTCGTCCGTGCCGAGCGCGCTGACCGAGGCGGTGCCCCAGCCCACGATCTCCGCGTAGACAGGCAGGCCCATAGCCCTCGCGTCCCCGGTGCGCATCAGCAACACCGTGCCGCAGCCCTCGCCTGGCAGGAAACCCGTCGGGCTTGCGTCGTAGACCCGCATATCGGCGCGGGCGAGGCGACCTGACTTGGCCAGCGCCACCAGTTCGTACGGGTCGATGCTCAGGTCGACCCCGCCCGCCACCGCGACGTCGAGCTGGCCGACCGCAAGAGCCAGACAAGCCGACGTGATTGCCGCAAGCGATGACGCGTCGCCGACATCGGCCGTCATGCCGCCACCACCTAGCCCGAACCGGCTGCAGATGGTCGCCACGAGGCCGGCCGCGCTGCCGCCTGCCAGCGTCTGCGCGGTGACCTGCGGGAAGGGCGCAAGAAATCGGGAGGCAGCCGCGACGAGAACTTCGTGCCGGGCTCGCGATGTTATACCGGCGGCGGTCAGGGCATCGGCAAGCACCTTGCGCGTGTACGGCCAGCGCAGCCGGAGCGCCGCGGCTGGCGTGCCGTTCTGTGCTGGCCTGTTGCCGATGAAGACTCCGGTCCGCTCGGCGGGCAGGCAGGCGCCGCCTGGAAAGCCGGCCGCGAGCCAGAGTCCTCGCCGTCGTCTCGAGGGCCAGCCAGTGAGATGGGTCGGTGCCGTCAAAGTCAGATCCGGAGACCCCGAAGGCGGCCCGGTCGAAGCTCCAGCCCTCGAGCAGCGCTGCCCGCGTGCTGTAGGTCGCGTCCCGGACATGCGGATCAGGGTTGTAGTACGCGGCAAGGTCCAACCTGGCCGGCGGGATCCGCCGGAACGCTCTCCGGCCGGTGAGGACGGCATCGAAGAGCGATGCCGTGTCATTGGCGTCCGGCAACCGGCATTCCAGCCCGACAATGGCGATCGACTCGCCAGCGCGCGGAATTGGCGTGATGCCCGGCACGTTGCCGGTCATGACAACAGTCCGAACTGGCAGCAATGACGCGAATGACATGAAACACATGAACTGTCATTACTTCGGCTCAGTGTGATGCACCGAGAATCGCATGACTGAAATAGCAGCACAGAACGCCGAAGATCCATTATTCCCCCGAATACGGAACTGCCAGGCAGTGACCCGATCAGTAACGACCTGCCCCATGTGCCCAGGTTAAGCGGACGGGGTGCCGCGCAGGACCGGCTCCCGGAGGGGAGACCGCCGACCCTTTCGGCATCCCGATCTGCTGGTCGGGCCTCCATATGTGTAAGCGGCACGGGCGGGCCAAGGCTGATTATTGGTTCGCTATCGCGGCTTCATGCGAGGAATTAAATCAGCAGTGAGTGCTGAGCCGCTCCGAATGCCGAGAAGAGGTGTCGGCGCTTTAGGTTCTGGGCTGACCTCACGACGCGGAAAGTCGCACCCCGCCTTCATCCACACTGACGCAGGCGCAGGGGTGGCCTGGCTTTGATAGCGCGGCGCCGGCGGGGTGAGATATCCTGTGCGCGTGCGTTGCACCATGCTGCTCCTTAGTTAGCCGCGCCGACTATCTGAACCGTTGGCGCGGCTGCCCCTCGTGACCGAGGGGCTTTTTGCTTACCAGAGACAGTGCAAGCGCAGGGTGCGACCCATACTGAGCAATCGCGAGGACACGATGACAACCGTTGACAGCGCGGAGGTGGCAGCCGCAAGCCACCGGCAGACGGCCGGGGGGCCCGCGGAGTCGTCCCCCCAGGTCAAAACAGCGACAGCCGGGCCGTCGCAGGAGAAGTGGGATCCCCGGTCGGTGCAGGCGAAGTGGCTGGCCAGGTGGGACGCAATGGACCTGTTCCGGGCCAGCGACGACCCGGATGACCCCCGGCCGCGCACGTACGTGCTCGACATGTTCCCCTATCCGTCGGGCGACCTGCACATGGGTCATGCCGAGGCGTACGCGGTTGCCGACGCCATGGCGCGCTATTACTTCGAGCGTGGCCACAACGTGCTGCACCCGATCGGGTGGGATGCGTTCGGGCTGCCGGCCGAGAACGCAGCGATCAGGGGCGACTCACACCCTGCCGACTGGACCTATAAGAACATCGAGACCCAGGCTGCCTCGTTCCGCAGGTACGCGCTGTCGTTCGACTGGACAAGGCGGCTGCACACCTGTGATCCCGAGTACTACCGGTGGACCCAGTGGCTGTTCCTGCGGCTGTACGAGCGTGGCCTGGCCTACCGCGGCGACGGCTACGTCAACTGGTGCCCGAGGGACCAGACGGTGCTGGCCAACGAGCAGGTCATCAACGGCCACTGCGAGCGCTGCGGTTGCGAGGTCGTCAGGCGCCTGCTGACGCAGTGGTACTTCAAGATCACTGAGTACGCCGACCGGCTGCTGGAGGACATGAAGCCGCTGGAAGGGAGCTGGCCTGAGCGCGTCTTGCTGATGCAGCGCAACTGGATCGGCCGCAGCGAAGGCGCCGAGGTGCAGTTCGTGATCGAGGGCCGGGACGAGCCGGTCACCGTGTTCACGACCAGGCCTGACACGCTGTACGGCGCGACGTTCTTTGTGGTCGCCGCCGACTCGCCGCTGGCCGCCGAACTGTGCGCGCCAGAGCGAAGGGAGGAATTGGACACCTACCTGGCTCAGGTCCGCAAGCTGACAGATATCGAGCGCCAGTCAGCCGACCGGCCGAAGACCGGGGTCTTCCTGGGCAGGCACGCGATCAATCCGGTCAACGGCGAGCGAATCGGTGTCTGGGCGGCCGACTACGTGTTGCCCGACTACGGAACAGGCGCGATCATGGCGGTCCCCGCGCATGACCAGCGCGACCTGGACTTCGCACGGGTCTTCGACCTGCCCGTGCGGGTCGTCGTGCAGACCGACCTGCCCGATCCGGGGCAGTCCTGGCAGGCGACTCCCGGCGACGGAACCCTGGTCAACTCGGGGCCGTTGGACGGCATGAACAAGTCAGATGCGATCGCGGCGATCACCGCGACACTCGAGGACAAGGGTCTGGGCCGCGCTGCCATCGGGTACCGGCTGCGTGACTGGCTGGTGTCCAGGCAGCGCTTCTGGGGCGCGCCGATCCCGATCGTGTACTGCGACGGTTGCGGCGAAGTGCCGGTGCCAGACGAGCAGCTGCCGGTTACGCTGCCCGACCTGCGCGGCCAGGACCTGGCGCCGAAGGGAATCTCGCCGCTGGCCGCGGCCACTGACTGGGTGAACACCGAGTGCCCCAAGTGTGGCGGGCCCGCCAAGCGCGACACCGACACGATGGACACGTTCGTGGACTCATCGTGGTACTTCCTGCGGTACTGCTCCGCGCACTACACCGCGGGGCCCTTCGAAGTCGAGGCCGTCCGGCGCTGGTGCCCGATCGACCTGTACGTCGGCGGCGTAGAACACGCGATCTTGCACTTGCTGTACAGCAGGTTCTTCACCAAGGTCCTGTACGACATGGGCATGGTGGACTTCACCGAGCCCTTCCTGCGGCTGATCAACCAGGGCCAGGTGATCAACCAGGGCAAGGCTATGAGCAAGTCGCTGGGTAACGGTGTCGACCTGGGCGTCCAGCTGGCGGCGCACGGCGTGGACGCGATCAGGCTGACGATGCTGTTCGCCAGCCCGCCGGAGGACGACATCGACTGGGCAGACGTGCGGCCCGAGGCGTCGGTGAAGTTCCTGGGCCGAGCGATCAGGATCGCGGCGGACGCGGGCGAAGCGTCGGCCGTGAGCGCGGCTGCCAGCGGTGACACCGAGTTGCGCCGGGTGACCCACAGGACCATCGAAGAGGTCACCAGGCTGGTCGAGTCCGCGCGCCTGAACGTGGCGGTGGCGAGGCTGATGGAGCTGGCGACTGCGACGCGACGCGCCATCGACACTGGGCCAGGCGCTGGCGATCCCACCGTCAGGGAGGCGGCGGAAACGCTGGCTATCCTGCTGTCGCTGTTCGCCCCCTATACCGCTGAGGAGTGCTGGGAGCTGCTGGGACACCAGCCGTCCGTGGCTATGGCTGGCTGGCCACAGGCGGATCAGGCGCTGCTGGTGGCCGAGCAGGTCACCTGTGTGATCCAGGTCAACGGCAAGGTGCGCGACCGGCTAGAAGTGCCGCCTGGTATTTCCGAGGACGAACTGCGGGAGCTGGCGCTGGCCGCTCCTGGCGTCATCAGGGCGCTGGACGGACGGAGCGTCAGCAAGGTGATCGTGCGGCCGCCCAAGCTGGTCAACATCGTGCCTGCTGCCTAGCTTAGCTAGGTACTCGCAGCGCGGGCCGGGTGCTGGCGGGCGTAGCCAGGCGGTTCTGGCAACGCCCGCCAGCGCGCCATGAACGCCAGGTTCATGGCGCCGGGTGCGGGGGCACGTCTCGCGGGTGTGCTGCATGCCGTCGGAGATCAGCCTGCCAGCCGGCGGTTCCCCGAGCGTTCTGTTCATCCTGCTGCCGGATTTGCGGGTAGAGCCTGCGATCAGTCCTGGTGGTTCAGACGCGGCGCAGCACGGCTACGACTCGGCCGAGGATGTCCGCCTCGTCGCCGGGGATGGGCGTGTACGCGGGATTGTGCGGCATCAGCCAGACATGGCTGCCTGATCGCTTGAATGTCTTCACTGTGGCTTCGCCCTCGATCATGGCAGCGATGATGTCGCCGTTCTCGGCTACGGGCTGCTGGCGGACCACGACCCAGTCGCCATCGACGATCCCCGCGTTCATCATCGAGTCGCCGACGACCTTGAGCAGGAACAGCGTGCCTTCGCCGACGAGCTGGCGGGGGAGCGGGAAGATGTCTTCGATCGCTTCTTCGGCGAGGATCGGGCCGCCCGCCGCGATCCGGCCGACGACCGGCACGTAGGCCGCCTCCTGCGAGGTGATGTCCATCGCCGAGTCGTCATCGAAAGCAGGTTCGGGTCGCACCGCGGGATGTCCGGGCAGTCGCACCTCGACCGTGCGCGGGCGGCCGGCGTCGCGACGCAAGTAGCCCTTGTTCTGCAGGGTGGACAGCTGGTACGAGACGCTGGACGTGCTCGTCAGTCCGACCGCCTCGCCGATCTCGCGCATCGAAGGCGGATAGCCGCGGCGCTGCACTGACTCGCGGATGACCTGCAGGACCTTGCGCTGCCGCCAGGTCAGGACGTGGTCGGGATCAGGCTGGTCAGGCAGGTCGGGCAACAGACACGGGGACGCTACCCCTCGGCTTCCTGCCCGGTCGGCCGCGCGGCTTATCGTCGCCGCGGCCCGCGCCGGCGCCGTCTTGGGGGATCGGCTCCGACCGCGGTGCGGTTGCCCTGTGCCCCCGTGGTCGATGACGCTGCGCCTTCTATGTCGCCGCTCATTCGGGCCTCCGGTTCGCTGGCTGGTTTCATCGCCGACGCTAGCGGTTCGCGACGGTGAGATCAAACATCTGTTCGACCGTTTTCGAAAGTGTCGTACCCCTGCGATATAAACACGATCGGATCTTCGTTCGATCGAACGTTCATCCGATCGAACAGGGATACTATCGAACTGTCGTTCGCTACCAGGAGGCGGCAATGGGAATCACGAGCGCTGCTGAGGCCAAACTCGACGCGAGAATCAGGCCGGAGATAACCGTCCTGCGCTCGAGGACGTCTTATCCGCGGCGGGCACGCGGCCATGCCTCGCGAAGGCCAGCGCTGGCCGTTCTGCCGGGAGGTGCGGATGCTGGCCAGGTAGTCGGGCCGACTCGTGAGGCGACTGAGCTAGCCGTCGCGGGGGCTGTGCCAGCGGCTGTGACTGAGGCGGCAGCGGTGACGGTGGCGCGGCCCGTCCAGAAGCGGGCGGCCGCCCTGCCGGAGCGGGCAGGGGAAGCCGCGAGCGGGCCCGCCCGCCGGGCGGCCGCCGACGGACGCGTCCGGCTGACGAGGCGGGGGAGGGTCGTCGTCGGTGTGCTGGTGAGCCTGGCTGTGGTCGGTCTGGCTGCGCTTATCTGGATCGCGATCGCGGGGCAGGCTGAGGCCTCAGGGCCAGGCGGGCTGGGCGACGGGGTCGGGCGCCGGGCACACGATGCTCAGGGTGGTTGTCCGGCCGGGCGAGACGCTCTGGAGCATCGCCGTCCGCACCGATCCCGCGCGCCGATCCGCGCGCCATCATCCAGCAGATCATCGACGACAACGCCCTGCGCGGGACCGCGATCCAGGCGGGTCAGGTGCTCTGGGTGCCGCGGGTCTGAGTCGACCGGGACCTGAGCGGCGACCCGCTTGGGCACCACCATCCGCCATGCATCGGTGATGAATTCGCGGGCCTCGGCCAGGCTGAGCGGCGGCCATCCGCGCGTCGATCCAGTTGTAGCGCGCGTCGCTGCGGCGCTCGAGCAGGAACCTGTCGGGCTCGGCCGCTATGAGCGCTGGCCGTTCTTCCTTAGGAAATCCGAAGCCGAGGATCGTCTCGTCGGGCGAGACCGTCGCGTAGACGATCCGGCCTACGCGGAACTTCACGTAGTCGCGGATGAGGTGCTCCTCGGTCCGCGGCAGCGCCAGCGCCCAGGCGCGCACGTCGTGAATCGTCACGGGGCGGTCCCGGTTTTCCTGATGGTCGGCCACAGCTTCATGGTGCCAGGTTCGCTGCCGTGACCGCGCCAGGCGGCAAGTCACGCCGGACGGGCTGGACATGACAGCCGAGCCGGCCCCGTCAGGCCCTCGCGTGGTCGTCAATCAGCCAGTGGGTGCCGATCGACGCGATCCAGCCGCCCGGACGTGGTCTGTTCTCGCCGTCGCCGTCCGCTGCGGAAACCTCCTGCGCAGGCGCCGGCAGGACCGCCAGCCGGGTCACAGTCCGCTGGCCGCCGTTGAGATCCGAGTAGAGCAGGTCGATGGTGATCGGCCGCCGCTCGTTCGCGGCCTTCTCGAAGTTGGCGTAGACCGGCTCACCCGGATCGCGGAGAGCACCCTGCCAGAAGCCCAGGCCGCCCGGCGGTACGTACAAGGCCCGGGTCTGAGCGCGGAACTCCTCGATCGGGCGGTGCTCCTCCGTCCCGACCAGCCGCTCCGGATAGGGGCACCAGGCCTGGATGATGGCGATGCCGCTGCCCACATTCCGCAGCGCGAACGCCAGGTAGATGGCGTCGCTCTCAACATCGAAGACCGCCTGCGGGCCGTCGACATGAACCCAGTGATCGTCGGCGAATCCGATCTTCTGGCGGGGATCGCCGAGCTGCGCGTGCACGAGCACGGGCCGGAGCGACGCGAGCAGCGAGCGTTCGGCGACTCTGGATGCCCGGTTGGACGAACGGGTTGCGCTGAACGTCGCGATGGCCAGGACAAGGGTGCCTCCGGCGGTCGTGATCGCTGCGATCGTCTCCGGAGTCATATAGCCCATTCTCCCCGCCGCCCGTTTCGGCCGTGGCGGCCCGTCGGGGTCAGGCATATCGCGAGACGGCGCTGGCCAGCCGGCCGAGGAACTCGCGGCCGGGGGAACTCGCGCCTTCGGCGGCGATCACAGCCAGGTAGGCGAAGATCCGCCAGAGCTCGATCCGCTCCTCGTATTCAGCGGCGATCGGGCTGACCTCTCGGTAGGCATCCAGCACCGTCGCGGGCACAGGCTGAAAGTATCCGAGGAGCGCCAGGTCAATCTCAGGGTGGCCGAAGTACGGGCAGACATCAATCACTGCGGCGCCGTCATCGGTGCTCATGAAGTTGTTCTGCTGAGCGTCCCCGTGCAGGAGCGTCGGAGTTGGCTCCGGTCCCGCCAGGACGGTTAGGCGCCTGATGATCCGCTCCATCCCCGCGGCCAGGCCCGTGGGCAGGTGCCCAGAATCCACAGCGATGCGAAGCAGCGGCGCCACCCGGCGCTGGGCGTAGAAGCTAGCCCAGGTGTTCTCCGGCACCGGCAGGTTTACCTGAGGGAACGGCCCGAAGAAGCCGTCAAACCTGGCGAGACCGAACCTGCCTCCTTGGAGCATGTGCAGTGTGGCGAGCGCCCTGCCCATCGCCGCATGGTCTTCGCGTGACCGGAGCTCGGGTGGTCGCTCAGGCAGCGCTTCTGACAGCAGCAGTGCGCCGTCATCGAAGGTGACGAGGCCAGGCCCGACCGGGACCGGCGTGCGGACCTGGCTCAGTCGGCTGATCAGATCGAGTCCGCGCAGCTCGGCTGAGAACTGCGCATGGCCGCCGTTGCCTCTGGCTAGTTTGGCGAAGACCGAGAATGGCTCGCCCCGGTGGATACCCGCCGGATGCGATGCCCGCGCATCGAGGTTCGTGAAGCCAGCGCTGGTCCACGGGCGCCCGAGATGAAGGGATGCCGTCCGCTCGATCGCCCGCACCACCTGGTGCTCCAGGAGCGGATGGCTTGTAGGCATGCGTGGGTCAGGCCCAGCGCTCGCCGTGACGGCCCGAGCCCGCGAGCTCGGGCCGTTCCATCCAGCGCTCCGGGTTTAGCAGTTCGCCGAACCCGTGCCGCCGGTAGAGCGATCGGCCTGGGATTGGCCATCAGCAACTGCCTGATTCCGGCGACATCCGGGTGGTCGACGGCCATGCTGACCAGGAAGCTGCCTGCTCCGCCGCCACGGTGCCCGGCCGCCACGAACACGTCGCACAGCCACGCGAAGGTCGCGCGGTCGGTCACGAACCTGGCGAAACCGACCTGCTTCCCGTCGCTGGTGTAGAGGCCGAGCACGAGGGAGTGCTCGATCGAGCGCGCCATCACGTCATGCGGACGGTCCTTGGCCCAGTAGCTCTCGCCGCTGATCCAGCCGTGGACCAGGTCGACGTCGATCAGGGCCGGGTCATCGCTCACCCAGTAGCCGTCTGGGCCTTCCCATCGCACAGTGACTGCACCTCGCGCCATCATCGGTTTGCTGAGCCGGATCGCCGGGTCGGGGAAGAAGGGACGAACCTGCTCTAACCGTAAGTCAGACATATGCTGCCGCACGGCACAGGGCGCCAGGCAGGATGGTGGCATGCAGGACTGGGTGGCCTGGCACAGCGGCTACGACGATCCCCGCGTCGCCGCTGCGTGCCCGGCTCGACCGCGTCACGTGGCACCTGGCGCAGGGCCTCGACCAGGCGCCACCCGGGCCGGTTCGGCTGCTCAGCCTGTGCGCAGGCCAGGGCCGCGACGTGCTGCGAGGTTCTGCCCGACCATCCGCGCGGGCGCGACGTGTCGGCCCTGCTGGTCGAGGCCGACACGAGAACGCCAGCCTGGCCAGGCAGGGAGCTGACGAACGCCGGACTCAGCGAGGTGCGGGTCAGGGAGGCCGACGCGAGCGTGATCGCGAACTTCGCCGACGTGCTGCCGGTCGACGTGCTGTTGCTGGCCGGGATCTTCGGCAATGTCAGCGACGCAGACATCAAGCGGACCATCGATGCCGCGCCCGCGCTGTGCGCGCCTCGGCGCGACCGTCATCTGGACCCGGCACCGTCGCCCGCCTGACCTGACCGGCCTGATGCGCTCCTGGTTCGCCGTCAGCGGTTTCGACGAGGTCGCGTTCGACGAACTCGACAGCGAGTACCTGGCCAGCGTCGGCGTGCACCGGCTCGCCAGGCGGCAGCCGAGTGCCGACCGGGCAGCCGTCTTCATCGGCAGCCATCGTCCTGACCGTCCGGCATCGCGCTTGCCAGGTCTGCTGCCTGGAGCGCCGTCCTCTCGCGAGCCGGCTGTCTTCACCGTTCGGCGAGCCATCGACACCTGAGCGTCTCGGACACGAAGGCATCGGCGAGAGCGGCATCGCCGTAACCTCGCGCCGCCGATCCTGGCCGCAAACTGTCGGTACCCCGTGGAATCGTTGGCTACGAAAGACGGCCCGGCGAGCGCGACACGCCGGCGCTGACGACAGATGTCGTTCCGTGCGACCTCGCAAAGTGCTGATTATCTGGCCATTGGGTCACCTCGTGCCGGCGCTGAGCCAGTGATCTGGGGAGTCGTGAGCCGAAGGACTTGCGCTTCGCGGTCCGCTGGACCACAATATCTAGTAGTTACACAGCTGTAGTTCTTCTACAACTTGTGATCAAGACAAGTTAGCTTCATGACGGGCCGCAGGGGGTGATCGCGTGTACTGCCCGTACTGCAGGCATCCGGATAGCAGGGTGATTGACAGCCGGACGGCCGAGGACGGCGCCGCGATCCGCCGCCGCAGGTCCTGCCCGGAGTGCGGGCGGCGGTTCACCACGCAGGAGACCGTCATCCTCATGGTCGGCAAGCGCAGCGGCGCGACCGAGCCGTTCAACCGGGACAAGATCGTCAACGGCGTGCGGCGGGCCTGTCAGGGCAGGCCGGTCACTGAGGACCAGCTGGCGATCCTGGCTCAGCGCGTGGAAGAAGCCATCAGGTCGCGGGGCCTTGGTGAGGTGCCGTCGCACGAAGTGGGCCTGGCAATCCTCGGGCCCGCTGCGCGCGCTCGATGAGGTCGCCTACCTCCGGTTCGCTTCTGTGTACCGGGGCTTCGAGTCGCTGGATGACTTCGAGGCGGAGATAACGGCGCTGCGGGCCAAGCGCGACGAGAAGTGGCGGGCGCCCGCCGAAGATCTTGATCGTGATGGCGATTCGGAACGGGACGACGATGCGAGCAAGGCAGTCACCTGGCAGTCAGCCGCCGCGAAAGGCAACTGACTCGCGGGTTCCTGCAGCAGGGCTAGGGACAGGTAACCGGAACAAGAGCCCGAAAGGGCTCGAGATGGAATCAGCGGTGATTCCGAAGGGGGATGACATGACCGAGACAGCGAGCGGATCGGCGGCGCAGGACGGCAAGGGCGCACGCAAGGGCCTGCGGATCCGCCGTGTCCATACTCGCGAGGGCACCCACCCCTACGACGAGGTGACCTGGGAGCGCCGCGATGTCGTCATGACGAACTGGCGCGACGGCTCGGTCAATTTCGAGCAGCACGGCGTGGAGTTCCCCGATTTCTGGTCAGTGAACGCCGCGAACATCGTGACGACGAAGTACTTCCGCGGCGCGGTGGGCACGCCGCAGCGTGAGTGGAGCCTGAAGCAGCTGATCGACCGGGTCGTCGGCACCTACGGCGACGCCGGCCGCAAGCACGGTTACTTCGCCAGCGAAGACGACGCCGAGATCTTCGAGCACGAGCTCACCTACGCCCTTGTTCATCAGGTATTTGCCTTTAACTCACCGGTCTGGTTCAACGTCGGAACGTCGTCGCCGTGGCAGGTATCTGCGTGTTTCATCCTTGCTGTCGACGACACGATGGAGTCCATTCTCGACTGGTACCGCGAGGAGGGCCTGATCTTCAAGGGCGGCTCAGGGCGCAGGCGTGAACCTGTCGCAGGATCCGCTCGAGCCAGGAACTGCTCGCCTCAGGCGGCACGGCCAGCGGGCCGGTCTCGTTCATGCGCGGCGCGGATGCTTCGGCGGGGACCATCAAGTCGGGCGGCGCCACCAGGCGGGCGGCGAAGATGGTGGTGCTCGACGTCGATCATCCCGACGTCGAGGAGTTCATCGAGACCAAGGCGCGCGAGGAACGCAAGATCAGGGTCCTGCGCGACGCCGGGTACGACATGGACCTGGGCGGCAAGGACATCTACAGCGTCCAGTACCAGAACGCGAACAACTCGGTCCGGGTGTCCGACGAGTTCATGCGGGCGGTCGAGAGCGGCGACGTCTTCGACCTGCTCGCCAGGCAGACCGGCGAGGTCGATCAAGCAGGTCAAGGCGAAGGACCTGTTCCGCCAGATGGCGCATGCCGCGTGGGAGTGCGCCGACCCTGGCATCCAGTACGACGACACGATCAACGACTGGCACACCTGCCCGGAGTCGGGCCGGATCACGGCAAGTAACCCGTGCCGTGAGTACGTCCACCTGGACAATTCGTCCTGCAACCTCGCGAGCATCAACCTGCTGAAGTTCCTGCGCGACGACGACACGTTCGACGTGGAGCGGTTCCAGGCCATTACCGAGCTGATCATCACGGCGATGGACATCTCCATCTGCTTCGCCGACTTCCCGACCGAGAAGATCACCGAGACGACGCGTGCCTACCGGCAGCTCGGTATCGGCTACGCCAACCTCGGCGCGCTGCTGATGGCGACCGGGCACGCCTACGACTCGGACGGCGGCCGGGCTATCGCCGCCGCGATCACGTCGCTGATGACCGGCACGGCGTACCGGCGCTCGGCCGAGCTGGCCGCCGTCGTCGGGCCGTACGACGGCTACGCACGGAACGCGAGTCGCGCACAAGCGGGTCATGGCCAAGCACGCCGCGGCGAGCAAGACGATGAGCGTGCCCGGCGGCGAGGACGAGTCGATCCTGACCGCGGCCAACCGGACCTGGCAGGAATGCCTGGAGCTCGGCGAGAAGAATGGCTACCGAAACGCGCAGGCCTCGCTGCTCGCGCCTACCGGCACGATCGGCCTGATGATGGACTGCGACACGACAGGCGTCGAGCCCGACCTGGCGCTGGTCAAGTTCAAGAAGCTGGTCGGCGGCGGCTCCATGCAGATCGTCAACCAGACCGTGCCGCGTGCGCTGAAGAACCTCGGCTACCAGCCGGAGCAGGCCGAGGCGATCGTCGAGTACATCGCCGAGAACGGCCACGTCGTGGGCGCGCCAGGGCTGCGAACCGAGCACTACGAGGTCTTCGACTGCGCGATGGGCGAGCGGGCGATCAGCCCGATGGGCCACGTCAGGATGATGGCCGCGATCCAGCCCGCGCTGTCCGGGTCGATCAGCAAGACGGTCAACCTGCCAGAGAGCGCCACGGTCGAGGACATCGAGAAGGTGTACTTCGAGGGCTGGAAGCTCGGCCTCAAGGCGCTGGCGATCTACCGGGACAACTGCAAGGTCGGGCAGCCGCTGTCGGCGGCCAACGTCCAAGCCGGCCGAGGCCAGCGCGCGAGTCGCCGAGGCCGGCCGGGCAGGCCGCGGCCCAGGCTGCTCCGGTCGACGGGCGGCCCGTGCGGCGTCGCTTGCCGAGGCAGCGCTCGGCGACCGTGACCAGGTTCTCGCGTCGGCTGGCTCAGAGGGTTACATGACCGCGTCGACCTACCCGGACGACGGTGTCGGCGAGGTCTTCCTCAAGCTGGGCAAGCAGGGCTCGACGCTGGCCGGGGTGATGGACGCGTTCTCGATCGCGATCTCGGTTGGCCTGCAGTACGGGATTCCGCTGGAGTCGTACGTCGCCAAGTTCACCAACATGCGGTTCGAGCCCGCCGGGATCACCGACGATCCCGACATCAGGATGGTCAGCTCGGTGATGGACTACATCTTCCGCCGGCTGGCGCTCGATCACCTGCCGTACGACCAGCGGGCCGATCTCGGCATCCTGTCGGTCGCCGAGCGTTCGGCCGTCCTGGACGGCGCGGACCCG
Source organism: uncultured Actinomycetota bacterium (assembly GCA_963809195.1). Taxonomy (GTDB): domain Bacteria; phylum Actinomycetota; class Actinomycetes; order Streptosporangiales; family Streptosporangiaceae; genus Chersky-822. The sequence continues at coordinate 1,328,530 of CAWEIQ010000001.1, forward strand.
GCCGCGGTAGCCGACGACGTCGTCGACACCGAAGAACTCGCTCAGTCTGCTCCCAGGGAGGAGCCGCAGGTCGGTGGCGGCGGGTTCGGACGCTGGCGGCGGTGAAGCCGCGCAGCCTGCCGTGCCGGCCGCACCGGCGGCAGCGCGCAGTTCGACCGAGCTGATCGAGTCGCATCAGGGCCGGGTCGCCGACGCGCCGCTGTGCCTGACCTGCGGCACGAAGATGCGTCCAGCTGGAAGCTGCTACGTCTGCGAGGGCTGCGGCTCAACCAGCGGCTGCAGCTAGCGAGACCACCGGCGGCGGTGGCCAGACGCAGCGGACGTCCGGGCTTGGAAGGGCCCGGACGTCCGCTGCCACCATGTGCGAGCAGGCCAGCCGCTTACACGAGCAGACCGCCCCCGACCACTAGGGCCGCTGCCGTGCCGGCGATCCACAGCATCGACCAGAACGGTCGCTTGATCTTGGTCATCGCGAACAGGATCTTCCAGTCCTCGCCGCCCTTGTGCATCAGCGCGGTTCGCAAACCCGCGAGCAACAGCAGCCATGCGATGAAGTAGGCCGCAACGGATTCCGTGCCAACGGACGCATAACGCGCGACGAGATAAATCAGCGATCCGCTGAGGATGACGGTCACGACTCCGAATGGATTGCGCACGCGCAGCAAGAGCAGCGCGAGCAAGACCATGCCGACCCAGAGGACCGCCACGCTGTGTCCTACTGAGATCAACTTTGCCGCCGCCAACCCGAACGCGCTCGGCCCCAGATAGCCCATGAACGTCGGGAAGAATCCGCCGCGGCGCACCATCGTCAGGCCCGATGAGTCGCGCCTGAGCTTGACGTAATCAACCTTGCCGCCCAAGAGCGAACCGACCAGCGCGTGTGAGCCTTCGTGCGCGATCGTGTCGACGTGCTGCGCTACCTGCCACGTCAGCGGGATGCCCACGGCCACGAAGGCGCCGAGGCCCAGCATGACGGATGTCGATGGCGACAAAGCCGGCTGAGTTTCGCTGATGCGATGCAGGACGTCATTCAGCGGCAGAGTGGACATCTGACGACCTCGCACGCATGCCGACCCGACCCGATCGATCCCAGTCATCTGCCTTTAGGCACTTACGGTGATACCCATACCGGAATGCGCCCGAACTACCGTTAGCTCATTAACCTCCGGGCATTTTCAGCTCGCATCGGAAATCGATCCGGCACGTGCGGCGCTCAAGGCCGACTTAGTACGGCTTGCGTGACCACAGACCGGGCGAATCCGGGCGCCGACGTGACTGGGACCCGTGGTGAGTGGAGCGGTGGGTGCGGCGCGGATGCTTGAGGCCGAATGGATCATGGAATCGGCCAGCTAGGACGCTCGCGCCGCGGTGCGCGGGCCAGTCCGGAGGAACCAAGGCGCCAGCGGCCCGCCCAGCGGCGCGAACGCGCCAGATACCGTTGACTTTCGAATCCGTCCTTGCTGCTGGCCCGCCCGGCATAGGCGACCAGGTCCATGCGGACGCCGTCGCGCAGCGCCTGCGCGACGCGCTGACTCTGGCCGGCCTGGCCGAGCCCGAGGTATGCGTGCGTGTCGTCGGTCACCTGGACCGGCAGCCCGACAGCGGCAAGCTCAGCCGGTTCGTGCCGCTAGCGGCCCCCTGACGGGCTCCGCTGCGGTCGGCACAGCGACGCCGTCCAGGAACAGCGACGTGCAGTCCTCGGCAAACCTGCTCAGCGGGTACTCCTGGCTCGGCCGGAACCAGCGCACGGACGGCCAGATCGCATCGCGCATCAGCCTGTAGACGATCCGCGGCTCAAGATCGGGCCGGAACGCGCCCTGCGCCACGCCGTCGTTGAGCACCTCCAGCCAGGCCTGCCGAACCTGTGCCGCCGCCGCGGTCAGGTAGCCGAAGCGCTCGAACTGCGAGAGATAGTTGACGTCCGATTGATAGATCTCGGTGGCGTGAGGGTGCGCCTCGACTACTCCAAGGCACTCCGCGACGAGGTCGCGCAGCTTGCCTCGCGGGTCAGCCTGTCGTGCGATCACCCGCTGGCACGCGTCGCCGAGATCCTTCAGGTATGGCGCGAGAATCTCGTCCACCATCGCTTCTTTGGAGTCGAAATGGTGGTAGAGACTCCCCGACAAGATCCCGACCACATCGGCGATCTCGCGGACCGTTGTAGCGGCTACGCCCTTGCCGAGCGAAAAGCTCCGCGGCGACGGCCAGGATCTGATCGTGCCTGTCCCCAGGCTCTCGGCTCATGGTCGGCTACCAGTCCTCTGGCCAGACTCTCGCTGGTGCTGCGTCGGGCGGATGGCAGCGGCGCGGCGGCGTGAGTACGCGGCGCTGAGTATAGTGAGCCAACGGTATCAAACAAGCGCTTGCTACCAACTGCGAAAGCCCTGGGGGTCGACCCCTGCTAGCGCGTGCGGCCTGGCGATGGAAGGGCGGCCATGAGGCAGAAGCTCATGACGGCCGGGGCCGTCGTGGCGGAACTGCGCTCAGGGATGACTATCGGTGTCGGCGGCTGGGGCTCAAGGCGCAAGCCCATGTCGCTGGTCCGGGCCATCTGCCGGTCAGACCTGACCGACCTGACCGTGGTCAGCTACGGGGGACCGGACGTCGGTCTGCTGCTGGCGGCCGGCAAGGTGCGCAAGCTGGTATACGGCTTCGTGTCGCTCGACTCGATCCCTCTCGAGCCGCATTTCCGCGCCGCCAGGCAAACGGGCGCGATCGAGGTGGCCGAGTACGACGAGGGCATGCTGCAGTGGGGGCTGTACGCGGCCGCGTGCCGGCTCCCGTTCCTGCCCACCCGGGCCGGGCTCGGCTCCGATGTGCCCAAGGTCAATCCTGATCTGCGCATGGTCAGGTCCCCGTACGACGACGATGAGGAGTTGCTCGCCGTGCCCGCGCTGCGCCTTGATGCGGCGCTGGTGCACGCCAGCCGCGCCGACGCGCACGGCAACGCGCAGTTCCTCGGGCCCGATCCGTACTTCGATGACCTGTTCTGCATGGCCGCGGAGCGGGCCTACGTGTCCTGCGAGCAGGTGGTCCCGACTGCCGGATTGACCGCCGCCGCGCCGGTCCAGACCCTGCGGATCCAGCGCTGGATGGTCGCCGGCGTGGTTGAGGCGCCGCAAGGCGCGCACTTCACGTCGTGCGAGCCCGACTACGGCAGGGACGAGGAGTTCCAGCGCGAGTACGCAAGCGCTGCAGGGGATGCGACCGCCTGGGCCGCGTTCCGCGCTAGCTACCTGGACCGCGATGAGGAAGGCTACCGGGAGGCGGTGGCAGCCAGGACCACCGCGAGGGCGGCACCATGAGCGTTCCAGCGCAGGCCACGGCCACCAGAGCCGAGATCTGCGCCGTGGCCTGCGCCGAAGCCTGGCGCGGCGACGGGGAGATCCTGGCTAGCCCGATTGGCCTGATCCCGACCATCGGCGCCCGCCTGGCCAGGGCGACCTTCGAGCCAGACCTCCTGCTCACCGACGGGGAGGCGCTGCTCGGCCAGGGCACCTGGGCCATTGGCGGGGCGCCGGCCGTCATCGAGGGGTGGCTGCCTTACAGGTCGATTTTCGACCTTATCTATAACGGCAGGCGCCACGTCATGATGATCCCCAGCCAGATCGACGGGTACGGCAATGTCAATATCTCTGCTATCGGCGAGTTCAGCCGCCCCAAGGCCGCGCTGCTCGGGGTGCGAGGCGCTCCTGGCAATACCGTCAGCCATCCAGTGAGCTACTGGGTGCCAAGGCACACGCCGCGAACCTTCGTTGCCGCCGTGGACATGGTCAGCGGGGTCGGCTACGACCGGGCGGCCAAGGCCGGGCCAGCCGCGTCCCGCTTCCACGAGCTCCGACGGGTGGTAAGTAATCTCGGGGTGTTTGACTTCGCTCGACCGGACAGGACGATGCGCCTTGTCTCCGTGCACCCCGGCGTGAGCGTCGACGACGTCCGCGCGGCCACCGGCTTCGAGCTCGCCGTACCCGGTTCGGTGCCGCAAACCCGCGAGCCGACCGCGGAGGAGCTTGACCTGATCAGGACGGTGATCGACCCCGCCGGCACTCGGCACGCGGAACTGCCAGGATGACAGGGATCGGGCGGTGACCAGCCTGCACACGCCGGTCTGCGACTTGTTCGGGGTGCGGTACCCGATCGTGCAAACCGGCATGGGATTCGTGTCGGGACCGAACCTGACCGCAGCGACCGCGAACGCCGGCGCGCTCGGCATCCTGGCCAGCGCCACGATGAGCTACGCCGAACTGGCCGCGGCGATCGAGGAGACCAGGAAGCTGACCGACGCTCCATTCGGCGTCAATCTTCGGGCCGACGCGCCTGACGCAACGCAGCGGGCCGAGCTTTTGATCAGCGAGCACGTCAAGGTGGCATCGTTCGCGCTGGCGCCGCGGCGTGAGCTCATCGCCATGCTGAAGGACGCGGGCGTTGTCGTCGTCCCTTCTATCGGTGCGCGCCGGCATGCCGAGAAGGTAGCCGCCTGGGGCGCGGACGCCGTGGTTGTACAGGGCGGAGAGGGTGGCGGGCACACCGGCCAAGTCGCGACCACCGTGCTGCTGCCGCAGGTCGTCGACGCGGTGGACATACCCGTCATCGCGGCCGGCGGGTTCTTCGACGGCCGCGGCCTGATCGCCGCGCTCGCGTACGGAGCGGCAGGTATCGCGATGGGCACCAGGTTCCTGCTCACCGCTGACAGCCAGGTCCCCGGCGCGATCAAAGACCGTTACCTGCAGGCCACGGTGGCGGACACGGTCGTCACCGCCGCGCTCGACGGCGTGCCGCAGCGGCTGCTTCGCACGCCCTTCACCGAGCGCCTGGCCCGCGATGGCGGACTGGCCAGGCTGCTCCGGTCGGTGCGGAGTGCGGCGGCGTTTCGCCGGCTCACCGGCGCCAGCTGGGGCGCGCTCGCGCGCGAGGGGTTGCAGCTGCGCCGTGCACACGGGCTGCCGCTCGCACAGGTGCTGCTCGCGGCCAACACACCCGCGTTGCTCAGGGCAGCGATGGTGGACGGCAGGCCGGAGTTCGGGGTGATGGCCACCGGTCAGGTCGCCGGCGTCCTCGAGGATCTGCCAAGCTGCGCTGAGCTGATCGAGCGAATCATGGCCGAGGCCGAGGCCGTTCTGACGGGGCTTGCCGGCCGCCGCGTAGCGCCCGCGCGCGATGTGCAGCACGATGGCTCCCTGACCGATGCGGAGGGAGATCAGCGGTGATCGGAACATCGGTTGGCGTGGACGGCGTCGCCGAGTGCGTACTTGACCATCCGCCGGTGAACGCGCTTCCGGTGGCCGGCTGGTTCCAGCTCGCCTCGGCACTGCGCGCCCTCGGTGATGACGAGCGGGTACGGGTCGTGATACTGCGGGCCGAGGGTCGTGGCTTCTGCGCGGGCGTGGATATCAAGGAACTGCAGGCAGCCAAGGACTTCGCTGCCTTGGTCGGAGTGAACCGCGGGTGCGCCGCCGCGTTCGCCGCGGTGTACGAATGCCAGGTGCCGGTCATCGCGGCCGTCCAGGGGTTCTGCCTCGGTGGCGGAGTCGGCCTGGCCGGCTGCGCCGACATCATCGTGGCCAGCGAGGATGCGACCTTCGGGCTGCCTGAAGTGGACCGCGGTGCGCTGGGTGCCGCGACGCACCTGGCCAGGCTGGTGCCGCAGCAGCGGATGCGCGCGCTGATGTATACCGCGACGACGGCGACGGCCGCCGAGCTACACGGATACGGATCGGTCCTGCGGGTAGTTCCTCGGGACGATCTGCGCGACGCAGCGCTGGTCGTGGCCAGGCAGATCGCCACGAAGGACCCGGCCGTCATCAGGGCGGCGAAGGAGTCGCTGAACGGCATCGACCCTGTTGATGTGCGCCGTAGCTACCGCTACGAGCAGGGCTACACGTTCGAGCTGAACCTGTCAGGCGTCGCCGACCGGGTGAGGGACGGATTCGGTCGCGACCTGCAGGCCTGAGCTTCAGGCGCAGGTCATCGACTCACGAGAAAGCGCCGGTCGCCTCGGTAAACGCCGGGCGCTGACCGCCGCCATCCACCACCAAGTTGGCGCCGCTGATGTAGCTCGCCAGTGGTGAGGCCAGCAGAAGGCAGGCATCGGCCACGTCGTCTGGCGTGGCCATCCGGCCGAGCGGAACGGTGGCCGCGACCGCCGCCAGCGCCGCGTCGTCGCCGTAGTGAGCCGCGCTCTGCTCGGTGCGGACGAGACCGGCCGTCACGCAGTTGACGCGGACTGCTGGCGCCCACTCAATGGCCAGCGCTTGGGTGAGGGTGATCAGCCCTGCCTTGGCCGCGGCGTAGGCCGCAGTCCCAGGGGCTGGCCTGATGGCCGATACGCTCCCGATGTTGAGTATGAGGCCGCCGCCCTGCTGTTCTTGCATGATCGCGTTTGCGGCCTGCGCCACGAAGAACGGCGCCAGGAGATTCAGGCGCACAACGGCCGTGATCAGATTGGGCGACGCGACAGCGGCAGGGACCGAGGGCGAGCCGCCGGCGTTGTTCACGGCGATGTCGAGACGGCCGAAGCGACGGGCGGCCTCCTTCACGACGGCTGTCGCTTGCTCGGGATCTCGCACGTCTGCAGCGGCGAAATCCAGCCCCGCAGGCAGCCGGTCGGGCTGGGAACGGCCGCAGACCATGACGCTGGCACCGTTTGCCAGCAACCTTCTGGCGATCGCCAGGCCGATGCCGCGGGTGCCGCCTGTGACCAACGCTGCCCGGTCGGCCAGCGGCGCGCCGCTGCTGGCCTCGTGTGACGATGAGCCTGCCTTGCCGGAAACGCTCGCCGGGTCCGGCTGATCAGGTCGCATGCCCGGCAATCTCCCGGGCGTCCTAGCCCTTGACCCGGCGCCCTGCGGTCCAGACGCCCGTGATGTGTTCGGGTCTGGCCAGCACCGAGATGTCGGTCAGCGGATCCGCGCCGACGGTGATGACATCGGCATCGAAGCCGGCCTCCAGCCTGCCGCTCTTCGGGGCAAGCGGCCCGAGCGTGAGCGGCGCGGTCGCGGTGGCCGCCTCGATCGCCTGCAGCGGCGTCATGCCGAGTTTGGCCAGGTGCACCACCTCGGCGCCGTTGGTGCCCCATGCGTTCGGACGGTCCGGGCCCGTGATCCCGATGTCGGTTCCCATGGCGATCGTCACCCCGTGCTCGATCGCGCGGGAGACAGCATCGGCGTGCGTACTCGCCAGGGCGGTGAGCTTGGCGGCCGCGTAGTCAGGAACGGCACTGAGATTGGCCAGGATGTCCTCGACAATCGTCCGCGTCGGGACCATGATCGTGCCGGTCTCGCGCATCGCTTCGCATGCCTCGTCGTCGAGGTACGTGCCGTGCTCGATCGTGCGCACGCCAGCCTCGATCGCGGCCATGATCCCTGGCTTCCCGTGGCAGTGCGCGGCCACGACCCGATCAGCCAGGCCGGCCACCTCGACGATCACCCGGAGCTCGGGAACGGTGAACTGCTGGTGGATGGGGTCGTCGACCTCGGACATGACGCCGCCCGATGCGCACACCTTGATGACCTTGGCGTTTTTGCGCAGCTGCTCCCTGACGGCCTTCATGCACTCGGCCTCGCCATCGGCGAGCCGCAGTTCGCCGAACTGATGGTGTCCGAAGTCGGTCACCCAGGCGAGCGGATAGGAGTGCAGGTCGGCATGACCGCCTGTGGTACTGAGGATCGATCCCGCGGCGTAAACGGCGGGGCCGTCGATGACGCCTTCGGCCACCGCCCTGGCCAGGTAGACGCCAAGGCCGCCGACTTCACGGACGGAGGTGATTCCCGCGTCGAGGGCAGCGCGCAGGTCCCTGCCGCAGCGGGCTGCGCGCAGCGGGACGGCCTCGACGGGAAGCTGGCTGATATCGAGGTTGCGGACACCGAGGAAGTGGCCGTGGCAGTCCCACATGCCCGGCATTACCGTCTCAGTTCTGTGCACGGTCGCGCCGGGAGTCTCCGGCGCCTGGGCCGATGGGCCCGCGTAGGTGATCACAGGTCCGTCGAGGACGACCACGCCGTCGGTGACCGGTGTGCCCCCGCCAGGCAGGAGCAGCTCAGCTTCGATCCGTTCCATGACGTCCTCCTCGATGATCGCCGGACCGGTCACCGCAGGACATCATGTCGGCTTTGCGCACGTATCGCAACGACGCCGCTGAGTGCCAACCGGGCGGGCGCGGGGGAGAATGGATAGGCAGACGGCGGAATTTGCCATGTCATCTGAATGTGTATCGCCGGATGCGTGGGCTAATGCGCTATACAGGTACCGGTGCAAGGGAGCGAGATGCCGCCTGCGGACGGGTCGTTGTCAGCGCCTGGCCAAGGGCCAGTGCGCAGCGCACTCAGCCGCTTGCGCCGCTCCTTCGACGCAGCACCGCCTCCCGTTAAGATCCTCATCGTAATCGCGTGCTGCATTGTCTGCGTACCATTCGCGGCGTTCGGGATCCTTGCCGGACTTATCTTCGCCCCTTACGCGGTATGGACCGGTCGTCGTGACGGCTGGGCCACGGCATCCGTAGGACTGTGGGGCCTGATACTGGTCACTACCCAGGTACATGGCGACTCCGCACAGCACTATGCGCTCATCGCGCTGCCTGTGATCGCCGCACTGTTGGCGCACGCCGGCGCGCTGGGCCGGTGGTTCGCGCCCTGCCGCACCGTCGCCTGGGTGCTCTTGCTGGCGCTGCTTCCAGGCATCGCCGCGTTCCGCCTGATCGGCAAGGGCCACTCGCTTTTCGGGCCAGCCCTGGCCTGGCTCCTCGCTGCGGTGGTTCTCGGCTGGCGCCTGGCCAAGGCCTGGCAGGACAGCCGTCAGAGCGCACAGCTACAGCAGGTGCGAGGAGGCGGGCCAGGCGCGGGCATCGCCTGGACAGGCGGTCAGGCGACTCGCCAGAACCGAGCAGGAGCGGCGAACGGACTGGCCGGCGCCGGGCAGGGCCAGGCAGCCCAGCGCCCGGGTGCGCGGCCCGGCGCCGGGGGGCGACCAGGGGCCGGGCCGGAGGGCACCAGGGTGATGGCCTCAGGGCGAACCGGCCGCACGGGCCTGGCTGGGGCAGCCACCTCCCCGATCGGCCAGGAGACCGACTACCCGGTGATCGAGCAGCCGATGATCACCGTCGACGAGGCGATGGCCGAACTCGACGAGATGATCGGGCTGAGCGCCGTGAAGGATCAGGTGCGCTCTTTCGCGGCCTCGATCGAGGCGGCCAGGCGCCGGGCCATGGTGGGCATTGGCGCCGAGAAGCCCATGCAGCACTTTGTATTTCTCGGGCCGCCCGGCACAGGAAAGACCGCGGTCGCACGGATCATCGCCAAGATCTTTTATGCGTTCGGGTTGCTCGACATGCCGACGGTGGTCGAGGCGCAGCGCTCCGACCTGGTCGGTGAATACCTTGGCGCGACCGCGATCAAGACCAACGAGCTGATCGACTCAGCCCTCGGTGGCGTCTTGTTCATCGACGAGGCTTACAGCCTTGTCAACGAGGGCGATGGGCAGAACGACCGGTTCGGGAACGAGGCGGTCCAGGCACTGCTCAAGCGGGCCGAGGATGATCGCGACCGGCTGGTGATCATCCTGGCCGGTTACGAGCGGCAGATGGAGACATTCCTGGCATCGAACCCGGGACTGACCTCCCGGTTCGCGATCCGGGTGAAGTTCAGCGGGTACCTGCCGGCCGAGCTGCTTCAGCTCGCTGACCTGACCGTTGCCAGGCGCGGCGAGATCATCGACCCGCACGCCAGGTCGGTGCTCTGGCGCATGTTCGAAGAGGTGGGGCGGCGCAGGCTCGGGGACGAGCTCGGCAATGGCCGGTTCGTGCGGACGCTGCTCGAGCGCGCAGGCCAGGCCAGGGACGTGCGGGTGATGGGCACTGGCTTCGATCCGGCTCCTGCCGACCTCGTCACGCTGACCGGCCGCGACCTCGAGCAGGCGTACACCGAGCTGACCTCCCGGTACCGCGGCTACGACGAGACACCGACGCTGGAGAGCGCGCTCGCTGAACTTGACGGGCTCGTTGGGCTTGAGCCGGTGAAGCGCCAGGTTCACGAGATCGCCGCACAGCTCAGGGTCGCCAGGCTGCGCGACGCGCAGGGTCTGACCAGCCAGCCGCCGGTCAGGCACTTCGTTTTCACCGGACCGCCCGGCACTGGCAAGACGACCGTCGCCAGGATCCTGGCGAGGATCTTCGCCGCACTCGGGCTGCTAGTCAGGCCGGGCGTGGTCGAGGCCCACCGTGCCGACCTGGTGGGAGATCATCTCGGGTCAACGGCGATCAAGACCAACAAGCTCGTTGACTCGGCGCTGGGCGGCGTGCTGTTCGTCGACGAGGCCTACTCGCTGTACAACGACGGCTACTCCGGCGGTGACGCGTTCGGCGCCGAGGCCGTCGCGACACTGCTCAAGCGCGCCGAGGACGACAGGGACCGGCTGGTCATGGTGCTGGCGGGCTATACCGACGACATGACCAGGTTCCTGCGCACCAACCCAGGCCTGGCCTCCCGGTTCAGTGTCCGGGTCGCGTTCCCCAGTTACAGTCCTGATGACCTGGTCAGGATATCGACGATCTTCGCGGCCCAGGCGGGCGACAGCTTTGCGCCCGACGCACTGCCGGTGCTCAGCCAGATTCTGACGCATTCTTGCGAGCAGGGCGGGATCGACGAACTCGGGAACGGAAGGTTCGCGCGCTCCCTGTACGAGCGGGCCTGCGCCTCGCGCGACCTGAGGGTCGCGCAACTGGGCGAGAGCGCCAGTGCCGCCGAGCTGACGACGATCTCAGCTGGCGACGTGGAGGCCGCCTACCGCGGAATCAGCAGCTGAGGCTACGGCCTCTGCGACGGACGTGACCGTGAAAGCGATCTTGTCTCCTGGCCGCAGCTGCGCTGCCAGCCCGATATCCGCCGTGGCAAGCACGGCGATCATCGGATAACCGCCGACCGTCGGATGGTCACTGAGCAGAAGGATCGGCTGTCCGTCGTGCGGCACCTGCAGCGCCCCGGTGACGACGCCCTCGCTGGGCAGCTCGGCCTCACCCGACCTGGTCAGGGCCTGGCCGTCAAGGCGCAGACCTGTCCTGTTGCTCGCCGCCGCGACCTTGTACACCGAGCCGAGCAGCGCCGGGAGCGCACGTGGGGCGAACCAGTCCGTCCGCGGCCCTGGCACGATCCGCAACCGGGTGATGGCACCCCGGGCCGGGAACCTGCCAGATCGCTGCAGCCTGCGCCCGGCACCGGGCAAGGGGCCGACGCCGGCGCCGGCAGCCGGGGACAACGATCCTTGCCGGTCGCCTGGCGCTGGTGCGGGCCCGCCGACCGGCAGGATCGCACCAGCTCGCAGCGGCCCGCCGACGCCCGAGTGCAGGTCAGCGGAACGGCTGCCGAGTTCAGCCGGGGTGGTGATGCCGCCGCTGACGGCGAGATAGCTGCGCAGCCCGGCCGTCGGCGGTCCGATGCTGACCACGCCGCCGTCGGGGACGGCGAACGCGGCACCGAATGGCCGCTGGCTGGCCTGACCGCCTTGGCCCGTCCGAAGCGTGATGTCGGCAGGCGCGCCAGCGACCGCCAGCGTGCATCCGCCCCCGGCGCGGAACTCGGCCCGGCCGAGAGTCAGCTCGATGCCCGGCCGCGCGGGGCGGATTGCCCGCCAGCAGGTTGGCCGCGGCCATGCTCGCGGCATCCGCAGCACCCGCGGGAGGCACGCCGACTGCTCCGTAGCCGTGTCTGCCAAGGTCCTGAATGGTCGCCAGCGGACCCGGCCTGACGACCTCGAGATACGGCTGAGCGGGAGCCGGAGCGACGCTGTGGGCGGCGCGAGCCTCTTCGCCTGCCCGGGCGCGGATCCGGCTGAAGGACCCTGCTGCGCTATGAAGCGCACCCGCCGCCCAGGCGCGAGCAGCGCAGGCGGCTCGCGGCCGGGATCCCACATCCTGGTGGTCGTGCGCCCGATCAGGCGCCAGCCGCCCGGCGATGACGCGGGATACACCGCGCTCATCCCGCCGGCGATCGCGATGGATCCTGCCGGGACCCTGACCCTCGGGCTCGGCAACCTGGGCACCCCGGCCAGCCTGGGATCTAGCCCGGTGAGGTAGCCAAAGCCCGGCGCGAAACCGAGCCAGCCGACCGTGTAGACGGCGCGACTGTGCGCTTCGACAACCTCGCTGACCGACAAGCCGGACAGCCGAGCCACCTCGGCCAGGTCGGGCCCGTCGTAGACGGCCGGGATCTCTACCTCGGCGGCGTCGCCGGCACCGAGATTGCCCGCCGGGAGCTGACCAATCACGGTGGCAAGCTCACCGGGATCCCAGGAGCCAGGGACGGTGATGACAAGCACCGTGCGCGCGCCAGGGACGACGTCGAGCACGGCAGGGAGTCCTGCTTGCGTGATCGCCGACGCGAGCGTGGCTGGAGGTTCGTCGGTCTCGATCAGCAACCCGGCATCGCCGGCCGGGCGCGCCCGGGTCATGCGAACGGGGCGAGGGTGACGCCTGCCTGCTCAAGTGCCACCCGGACCGCACGCGCCAGCGCGACCGCCCCTGCCGTGTCGCCGTGGATGCACAGCGACCTCGCGTCGAGCCGCACCTGCGTCCCGTCGATAGCCTGGACGTCGCCGGACAGGACCATTCTGACGGCCCGGCCGGCCACCAGGTCAGGGTCGGTCAGCACAGCGCCCGGCTGGCCACGCGATACGAGAGCGCCATCCGCCCCGTAGGCGCGGTCCGCATACGCCTCGGTCACCACGCGCAGTCCCGCAGCCCTGGCGATCTCCGCAGCCTGGCCGTCCGGCTTGGTGAGCAACGGCAGGGACGGATCGTAGGCGCGGACCGCCTGGACGAGCGCGTCACCTTGCACAGGGTCCCTGGCAACCCTGTGATACAGCGCGCCGTGCGGCTTGACGTAGCGGACGGAGGCTCCCTCGGCTCTGGCGATCCCGTCCAGGGCGGAGATCTGATACAGGATCTCGGCGGCCAGCTCGGCATGCGGAACGTCCATTTCCCTGCGGCCGAAGCCGGCCAGGTCGCGGTAGCTCACCTGGGCACCTATGGCTACGCCCCTGCTTACCGCCATCGCGCACGCCTTGCGGAGTGTCAGAGGATCGCCGGCGTGAAATCCGCATGCGACATTGGCGCTGGTGATGATCTCCATCAGTGCCGCATCGTCGCCGAGCGTCCAGGCTCCGAATGACTCGCCTAGATCGGCGTTGAGGTCGGCTATCCGGCCCGGTGCCGGCTCGCTCAAGCTGGAGGCTCCGGTGGCAGGTCGCGCAGCATCCGCCTCATGGCCTTTGGTTCGCTCCCGGACTCCAGCACATCGATAAGCGCGTGGACGACATCGTGCCTGGGCATGCCGATGTCGAGCATGCGCTGGGCAGCCTCCCACAACTCGGGCGGATCGCCATGCCAGAGCCGCTCTGCCAGCTTGGCGTGCTTGTCGATGTGCTTGTCGCTGACCCGGCCGGCCGGATGATCGTGGTCAGCCTCCAGCAGGATCCGCCGGTCCGCCGGGTCGGCCGGGTCGAGTGAGCTCAGATCGGTCCCGCGGAACGTGCCCTCGAGCACGCCGAAGGCGAACGCCCGCCTTGGCAGCGCCTCGAGGTCACGGTCCGGCAGGAGCCGCCCGACGAGGTCGGGCCGAAGGCCGAAAGAGGCGGGATCCCGGTAAACCCTGATGAATGTCGGCATGGCGTCGAAGACGGCATCCAGCGTCTTGCCGATGGCCGCCTGGTCGAGTCCCGACTTGGCGCCCGCCCAGCGCGCCCACGCGACGAGCACATGCGGCATCGCGTGCTGCTCGGCGGGGATGAGCATGATCTTGCGCGGCAACCAGTCCAGCAGGAACGTCTCGGCCTTGGCGGGGCTGACTCGCAGCGGCCGGCCGAAATCCTGATCGCAGCCGTAGTCCACGATGTGGTCGGCACAGCGGCTGGCAGCCTTGATGTCGGACAGGTCCTCCGCTTCGTCCGAGGCAAGGAACTCGGCCACGAGCATGGCCCGCCGGTCGCGGCGCCAGGACGTCCGGCGGCACGCTCCAGGGCCGATCAGTCCCTGGCTGGCGGGCGATGGCCGGCCATTCCTGCTCCGGGTCGCGTTCCCCGTGGCGGGACGTTTCGCGGCGACTTTATCGGTTGTGGCGCGGTCTTGCGCCGGATGATCGCCAGAGTCTGTGGCGGTGGTCGACGCCAGCGCCCGGTGACCTGATGGCGCCGCGGTCGCGAGGCTGGCGACCGCGGCTGGCGCACGCGCTATCGCGCTCGCCTGGGCTGGAGGCAGCGTGCGGATCCGCGCCCTGATGAAAGCGTGATACGACGGGAACGACGTGCTTACCGCGGGCTCGGCCACCGTCTCGGTCACGATGAGCGCTGATTCGAGCAGCCGCCTCGCGTCTGGAGAGTCGACCCTGCTGAACGTGCTCCGCGGGCCGTCCGGCTCGCTGAGATTCTGACAGTAACCGAGTAGCTTGCTGACCTGGGACGTCACCCAGCCATCGGTGATCATTCCGCCTGCGTTGTAGTCGACGATCACGACCAGTGCGTGCTCGTCGCGCCCGGCGTAGCTAAAGACGCAGATCACCTCGTCGCGGTCGCCGAACGCGTCGGTGTTCACGTAGCACTCGGCGGCCACGACCGCGCCAGCGTGCTCGGCCCAGCCAGGCCTTGCGACCCCGCGATCCATCAGCTCGAGAGCGGCACGTTCGGCCTTGATCGCCTGTCGCGGTGTGCCCAGGCAGGCTATGCCGGACAGCAAGGCGAGCGCCGCAGGGCTGCCCTGCTGACCGGCATAGCCGACGAGGCCCTCGCCAACCAATTCCTCGACATCGGTCGCCCGCCGAGCTGGTGTCCGCCCGTTCTTTGCGCCGCGTCCTGGCTGTTGGCGCCACCAGGTGCCGAGCAGTTCGCTGACCATAAGTTCGGCATCTAGCGGGCTGCGCACTGCGAGCAGTTCCCTGGCGGCGCGCAGCATCTCGGCAAACAGCGCATTGGGCGGTTGCGGCACGACGCCTCGAACTATCCTTCCGGCAGAGCCAGAGCGGCCCGAACCGCTGGAGGAGTCGGCGCGTCTGCTCGGCGGGCTCATTTTCCTAGCTTTTCAGATCGGGTCGCGGCCATGCCACGCTTGCGCTCGGCGCGCCGCCGGGAATGGCAGCGCAGGGCTGAGATTACCCCGCGCAGTGCTCCAGCGTGGGATAGCTCGGGACTAAGAGGATCAATCTGGCCGGATGCGGTTGTCGTCGCGAGAAGTGCCAGCGGTCATCCGTTAACTAGGACATAATGCCGGTTAGCGGAGCTTGCCTGGCATGGCAGACAGTGCGAGCCGGGCGTCAACGGTGACGAAATGGCGAGGAGCAGCGGCTATGCGGCGCGGCCTGCGGCGGCACTTGGTGCACAGCGGGGGGGACTTCGGGAAGACATTCGGTGGCCCGGCTGAGGGAGATGGCATCCCAAGGACGGTGCTGGCGAAATCTGAGCAAGCCGGGCGCTTCTGGGCCCGGCATGGCTGTCAGGATGGCTGGCCTGCTGGCGGTCCTTCTCGTCGCGGCGAGTTGCGGGCTTGCCGGGCAGAAGAAGACGGGCGATACCCCGACCTCTGGCGGAACCGCCACCTATGCCCTGCCGGCGAACGCCAACATCGACTACATCTTCCCGTTCACGCCAGGCCAGTACTTCACGGTGGTCAACACCGACAATCTGCAGTACTTGCTGTACCGGCCGTTGTACTGGTTCGGCGACCTGGGCCAGCCGTACCTGAACCCGAAGCTCAGCCTCGCCGAGCCGCCGCAGTACAGCGGCCAGACCGTGACCATCAGGCTGAAGCAGGGCTATCGCTGGTCCAACAACGAGCCCGTGACCGCACAGGATGTCCTGTTCTGGATGCACATGATGAAGGAGGTCGTCAAGCACTCAAGCAGCACCGTCAACTGGGGCGGCTACGTGCCAGGCGACTTCCCTGACAACGTCACGAACATCCGGGCGGTCGGCCAGGACGTCGTGAAGATGACGATCATCGGCAAGTACAGCAGGCAGTGGTTCACCTACAACGAACTCAGCCAGATCACCCCGATGCCATTGGCCTGGGACAAGAGCGGAGCGGACCAGAAGAGCAATTGCACCCAGCGGCAGAGCGATTGCCTTGCGGTCTTCCGGTACCTCGACGGGCTGTCGAAAAACCCGGGCACCTGGACGGGCACCAAGCTGTGGAGCGTCGTCGACGGCCCATGGCGGCTGACGAATCGCGATTCCCAGGGAGCGCTGACCTTCAGCTATAACAAGAGTTACTCCGGCCCGGTGCCCAAGCACCACATCACCGGCTTCCGGGAACTGCCATTCACCTCCGAGGAAGCCGAGTACAACGTGCTCGCGGCAGGCGGTAGCAACGCGATCGACGTCGGCTACCTCCCTACGGTGAACGCGCCGGTGCCGCCGCCCGGATCGCCCGTGGGCCAGAACCCGGTCGCCGGATACCGGCTGCAGCCGTTGTACACGTGGGGCCTGAGCTACTTCCCCTATAACTTCAGCAGCTCCAACCCGCAGCTCGGGATCATCCAGCAGCAGTACTTCAGGCGGGCCATCCAGTTGCTGATGAACCAGGCCGCGATTATCCAGGGGCCGCTGCACGGCTACGGCCACGTCACTGCGGGTCCTGTCGGCGGCTACCCGCAGACCAAGTACCTGTCACCTACCGCCAGGAAGGGCGATCCTTACCCCTACGACCCAGCCGAGGCCAGGACGCTGCTGACGAGCCATGGCTGGACCGTGAAACCTGGCGGGATCTCGGTCTGCTCGAAGCCAGGCAGCGGCGCCGGTCAGTGTGGCCAGGGCGTGAGAAGCGGAGCGCAGCTCAAGTTCGAGCTCTTGTACGCGACCGGGGAGGCGTGGCTCGAGTCAGCGATGCTGCAGCTGAAGTCCAACGCCTCGCAGGTGGGCATCGATATCGAACTGGTCCAGAAGAGCTTCAACGGGGTCCTCGCCGTGGTCGAGGGCGCGAACTGCCCGCCGGCCGGCTGTTCGTGGCAGATGGCCGACTGGGGGCAGGGCTGGAGTTATGTGCCCGACTACCTGCCGACCGGGGATGAGCTGTTCCAGACCGGATCGTTCGGCAACCTGGGCAAGTACAGCAACAGTCATAATGACGAGCTGATCAAGAAGACGCTGTCAAGCTCGGACATGCACCTGATGTGGAATTGGCAGAACTACCTGACGAAGCAACTGCCCGTGGTGTTCCAGCCAGATGCGCCTGATGCCCTGGTGGAGAGCATCAACAACCTGCACATCGGCACGCTGAGCCCGACCCTGGCCATCAACCCGGAAGAGTGGTACTTCCTGCGGTGAGTCACGACCGTCGCGGGCTGCCAGGGAATTCCGGGCGCTGGCGCTTGTGACCGCGTTCCTCGTCAGGCGCGTGCTGCAGGCGGCAGTCGTGCTCGTGCTGATCAGCTTGCTGGTATTCGGGTTCCTGTGGCTGCTGCCGGGTGGGCCGCAGCAAGCGATACTGGCCGGCGCCGGATCCGGCGCGCCGCTCCGTGCTCTGCGCCGCGACTACGGCCTGGGAAGTCCAGCGGTCGTGGAGTACCTGCACTGGCTCGGCCAGGTGATCCGCGGGAACCTGGGCTACTCCTACGTGGAGAACGCAAGCGTCGGCTCGCTGCTTGCGGCGAGCCTGCCGCGGACGCTTGCGCTGACGCTCACGGCGACGGCTATCGGCATGGCCGTCGCGATCCCGGCGGGCCTCGCGCAGGCGCTTCGCAGGGACACGGCGGCTGACCGGCTGGGGCGGGCACTGTCGTATATCGGTTACGGCATGCCGTCGTTCTTCCTCGGGTCGATCCTGATCCTGATCTTCGCGGTTCGCCTGCACTGGCTCGGGGCGGAGGGCCCCCAGGCGCCGGGCATCGCAGGAGTGCTGACGGACTGGCGCGATCTGACGCTGCCGGTCCTCACGCTCGCGGTCGTCACGGTCGCGACCTTCTCCCGCTACGTCCGCACCGCGGCTATCGACAGTCTCGGGCACGATTACGTCCGCACGGCCAGAGCCGGCGGAGCAGGGCCCGGCGGCGTGCTCGGACGGCACGTGCTGCGGAACTCGCTGATACCGGTGATCACGCTGGTGGGCCTCAGCATTCCCCGGATACTGGCGGGAGCCCTCGTGGTCGAGAGCCTCTTCAACATCCAGGGCATGGGCTGGCGTCTCTGGCAGGCCGCCCAGAAGCACGACTTCCCCGTCCTGCTGGGATTCATTCTCGTCATCGGCGCAGGCGCGGTGGTCGGTTCGCTGCTCGCCGACGCAGGTTACGTGCTCGCCGATCCGCGCGTCAGGCACGGCCGCCCGTGACGGGCAGGCATGCCGCGCCGTCTCGCCGGACGGGGCAGCGCACGTTCTCCGCCTGGCCTGACCTGTCTCCGATGGCGGCGGCAGGGATGATCATCATCGCGGTTCTCGCCCTGTTCTGTTTCGCGGGACCGCTGTTCTACCACCCTGACCTGACGCGCGTGAATCTGCTGAACGGCAATCACCCGCCGGGGGCAGGCCATCTGCTCGGTACCGACGCGAACGGTGTTGACATTCTCGGCCTGCTGATGACCGGCGGCCAGCTGTCACTGGAGGTCGGGATCGCGGCTGGCCTTCTCGCAGCCATCATCGGGGCCGCATGGGGCGCGGTGGCCGGTTATGTCGGCGGGGTCGTCGACGCCGTCATGATGCGAGTCGTCGATGCCGCCATAGCAATACCGACGCTGGTGCTGCTGCTCCTGCTCAGCGCCATCTACACGCCATCGCCTGCCGCCCTCATCGTCGTCATCGCCGCCACGTCCTGGCTCAGCACCGCGCACCTGGTGAGGGGAGCCGCACTGACGTTGCGCAGCAGGGAGTTCGTGCAGGCTGTCCGCGGTATGGGCGGCGGCCAGGTCCACACGATCGCCCGGCACATCGCCCCGAACGCGATTGGCGTGATCCTGGTAAGCGTCACCTTGCAGGTCGCCGACGCGATTCTCGTACTCGCGACGCTCAGCTACCTAGGGCTCGGGGTGCAGCCGCCGTCGTCTGACTGGGGGGACATGATCGCTGGCGGAATCAGGTACATCTACGACGGCTACTGGTGGGAGATCTATCCTGCGGGCATCGCGATCATTCTGGCCGTCGTGGCGTTCAACCTGCTCGGCGATGGTCTCCGCGACGGCTTTGACCCGCCGCGGCACGTCCGCTGACCGGCGGAACTGGCTAACCTGAATGATCAAAGTCGGTTCCGTCGCCCATAGCAGGCCCTTTGGGCTGTGATGCCGCTAGCCTTCTAATGTTGGACGTCGCAGGGAAGAGGCTCGTCCGTAGTGAATACAGCGACTTCGGCGCACGCCGCCGAGCCGCCGCGGCCCAGCTCGGCGGCATGTGACGCGGCGATGCTCGATGCCCTGCTCGCCCAGTCGCCGGTTGCGTCCGCCTTCATCGACAAGGATCTCAGGCTGCGCAGGGTCAGCCGTCCCCTCGCGGAGATGCTGGGCCGGCCGGCCGCCGAGCAGGTCGGGCATACGCCCGGTGAGGTATGGTCGCCGTCCCTCGCGGCCAGCGCCGAGTCCGCTGTGCGGACGGTGATCGCCGATGGGCTGCCTGTGAGCGATGGCCTCCCGGGAGCTGTCGTGGCGGGATTGGGCGCGGATGCGGCCGGCGGCCGGCAGATCGCGCTGACCTGGCATCCAGGCCTCGCGCCTGACGGGACAGTCGCCGGCGTCACCATGATTGCCCAGGACCTGAACGGCGACAGCGCGTCGGCCGAGGCCGTCCGCAGGACCCGCGAGCGGTACCGGTCCCTGGTGCAGGCAGGCAACCAGGTGGTCTGGGTCACGAACCCGGCCGGCGAGGTCGCCGAGGACTCGCCGGAATGGCGCTGGATCACCGGGCAGTCGATCGAGGACTATCTGGCCGATGGCTGGCTGGCGGCGATCCACCCGAACGACAGGGACCGGATCGCGCGTGACTGGCTGGACTGCATCCGCACGGGAACAGTGTTCGATGCCAGCTACCGCGTCCGCACCAAGACGGGCTCGTACCGGCACTACGACGTGCGCGCAGTCCCCATCGAGCGGGACGGCGTGATCATCGAATGGATGGGCGCCAGCACCGACGTCACGGGGCAGCGTGAGGCCGACGAGATGCGCGGGCGGCTGACCGAGCAGCTCTCCGCCGCTGCCCTGCGAACCTCCAGGCTGCAGCAGGCAACCTCCCTGCTGGCCGAGGCGCTGTCGGTCAAGGAAGTGCTGACGGTCATCACTGAGGTCGGGCGGTCCTCCATCGGTGCTGACCGGGCCGCGGTCGGCATTGTCGTCGACAACGACCGGCTCAGGATGCGGGTGATGAGGGCCGAGGCATCGGACGACGGGCCCGGCGAGATGGCCGGTGAACTGCCGATGGAAACGCCGAGCGTGATGTCCGCCGCAATCGCGCTGCGCCGCTCCCTTGTGTTCACAAGCCCGGAGAGCCTGCTGCGGCACTTCGACGCCGAGGATGGCGAGGTCCTGCTGCGGCACAGCGACGAGCAAGCATGGGTGGGCCTTCCGCTGACCACATCGGGTGCACCGCTCGGAGCCCTGCAGTTCTCCTTCACCGCACCGCACCAGATCACCGACGAAGAGCGGGTTTTCCTCGAGGCCTTGGCCGGCCAGGGCGCGCTGGCACTCGAGCGCGCCACGATGTACGAGCGTGAGCACGCGACGGCCGAGACGCTCCAGCACAGCCTGCTGCCCGACACCCTGCCTGAGGTCCCTGGTATCGCGCTCCGTGCTACCTACAAGCCGGTCAGCAGGGAGGTCGGCGGCGACTGGTACGACGCCTTCAGGCTGCCGGATGGCAAGCTCGCGGTTGCAGCAGGAGACGTCATGGGCAAGGGCCTGACCGCGGCCGCGGGGATGGGCAGGGTCAGGAACGCCCTCCGCGCGCTCGCGCTGACCGATCCGAGACCCGCTGCGGTCCTGGCCGGCCTCGACCGGCTGTTCCTGGCCACCGAGCTCGACGAGCAGGTCACAACGGTGTGTTACCTGGTCGTGGATCCGCAGACCGGGGAAGGCGTGGTCGGCAACGCCGGTCACCTGCCGCCCTTGATGCTCGGGCCTGGCGTTCAGCCGAGGCTGGATCAGAACGAGGCGGGTACCCCTCTCGGCTGGGCCAGCCCGCGCCTGCAGTACCCGTTCCGGCTGCCGCCTGGAAACACTGCGGTGCTGTATTCCGATGGTCTTGTGGAGAACCGCAGGCGCGGTCTGGACACCGGCCTCGACGAACTCGTTGCCGTCGCGGCGCAGGCTCCGGCCGCCGTGGTCGGGGATCCTGACAAGCTGATCGGTTACCTGGTCGAGGCGATGATGACGGGCTACGAGCAAGATGATGACGTCACCGTGCTGGTGCTGCACATGCCACTGCACGGCGCCGAGGGTCAAGCGGCTCACGCCAACGCGCCCAGCGGGACGCGCCGCGGGCGCGGGCGCGGCTGAGGCTGGCGGGGAAGGTCAAGCCGTGAAAGTAGTGGGTACGCTTTCGCAGCGGGTAGTTGTCGGGCATCTCTCCGATCGGGGAAGCCTGCACCAGAGTGGCAGGACTACCTCCGAACTCCGCCTAAGGTGGGGGACGGGAGCGGTATTCCCGCTGCCAGGCCTGGCAGAGCTGGGGCTCTGCGGGCGGTGAGAAGAGCGGAGACTTGGCGATAGGGTCCGATTTCTTGCCAGACAATCGCATGAGAACGTCGGTGTCGCCTGCTAGCTCGGGTCGGAAGGGGACCGGCCGGACCGTGGCGGCTCATCGGCCAGCGAAGGAAGGGGTGAGCGCGGTGGCAGGCGCTGCAAGCTCCGCGGCGCGGAGGCAGCCGACGCCGACAGGCCGAGGCAGTCGCGTACCGCAGCAATCCCGGGCTGAGAAGAAGGACCGCAACACCGGGACGACCTCGTCCGGCGGAGCGGATACTGTAGTTGATCCCGCTATCCCGGCACCGGCCAGTCCTGTCGCAGCGACACGCCGTTCGGCCAGGAGCGCGAGCGCCAAGCGCAATGGCCGCGGCGGGGCAGCGAATGGAACGAACGGCAAGGTGCGTGGCTCAGATGGCGAGAAAGCTCTCGCCGGACTCGCTGACCTGGAAGGTGACGTGAACCTGGCGGAAGCGACTGATCTGGAAGTAGATCCGGATCTTGGCACGGCGACGGATCTGAACGAAGACCCCGATCTCGGTGCGGTCGAGGATCTGGATAGCGATCCCGACCTGACCGAAGTAAGCGACCTGGAACCCGATCTGGATGACCTGTCTGGGCTGGATGATGAAGCTGACGGAGCGGACGCGATCGGCGACATCGACCTCGAAGCCAGCGACGAGGACTCCGACGAGCCAGATGAATCCGGCGAGGCCGCCGCCGCGGCCGCAGGGCCTGAAAGCGAGCCTGCCGCGGTAGCGATCGCAACCGTCGGTGTTGTCGCGGTTGGCGTGACGGTGACCTCGGTCGCCGCTGCCGAGGAGAACGAGGACGAGGCCTTCGTCTACGGCGACGATGACGAGGACCTTCCCGCAGCTCAGGTGGCCGTGGCGGGCGCGACGTCCGACCCGGTCAAGGACTACCTCAAGCAGATCGGCAAGGTACCGCTGCTCAACGCCGAGCAGGAGGTTGAGCTCGCCAAGCGGATTGAAGCCGGCCTGTTCGCGGAAGAGAAGCTGGCCGACGGCGGCCGGGCAATGCCGCACGACGTCAGAGGCGATCTCGAGTGGATCGCTGAGGACGGCCGGCGGGCCAAGAACCATCTGCTCGAGGCGAACCTGAGGCTCGTCGTCTCGCTGGCCAAGCGGTACACCGGCCGCGGCATGCTGTTCCTTGACCTGATTCAGGAGGGCAATCTCGGCCTGATCAGGGCGGTGGAGAAGTTCGACTACACCAAGGGCTACAAGTTCTCCACGTACGCAACCTGGTGGATCAGGCAGGCGATAACCAGGGCGATGGCAGATCAGGCACGGACGATCAGGATCCCCGTGCACATGGTCGAGGTGATCAACAAGCTGGCCAGGGTTCAGCGGCAGATGCTGCAGGACCTGGGCAGGGAGCCGACGCCTGAGGAACTCGCCGCCGAACTCGACATGACACCCGAAAAGGTCATCGAGGTGCAGAAGTACGGCCGCGAGCCCATCTCGCTACACACGCCACTCGGCGAGGACGGCGACAGCGAGTTCGGCGACCTGATCGAGGACTCAGAGGCCATCCAGCCAGGTGAGGCGGTCAGCTTCACCCTGCTCCAGGAGCAGCTGCATTCGGTGCTTGACACGCTCTCCGAGCGCGAGGCCGGGGTGGTGTCCATGCGGTTCGGCCTGACGGACGGCCAGCCTAAGACGCTCGACGAGATCGGCAAGGTCTACGGCGTCACCAGGGAGCGAATCAGGCAGATCGAGTCCAAGACGATGTCCAAGCTGCGGCATCCTTCGCGATCTCAGGTGCTGCGCGACTACCTCGACTAGCAGTCAGCACTGGCGAATAGTCAGCACTGGCGAACGCAACGGCCCGCCATCCGTGAGGATGGCGGGCCGTCGTGCTGTCTTGGGGCTTAACGGGTTGCCGTGGCGCCCTCGCCCGGCTTGTCGGTCAGCCTGGAGGTCTCGTCCTGGATCTCGACTGCGATCTTCGCCAGCGCGTCAGCGTGCTGGCGATTGTGATGCGCGCAAAAGAGTAGCTCCGCCGAGCCGGGCAAGATAACCCGCACGTACGCGGGGGCTCCGCACCGGTCACACAGGTCGTTGGCATTGAGCGGCTTCGTTGGGGCTATCGCTCCGGTCATGTCCGCCTCCCTTGCCCGGTTACCGCCGACGGGTTTGCCGACAGTTTCTACAACCTGCGATCTCTACCGCATCACAACACCTAGCCCGTCTAGTGTCATCCCATGCAGGCGCGGCGTACGCCGTGGGCGAACACATTACGTAGCACTGAGGCGATCTTTATACATGACCCGGCTCGGAGGCAAGTTGTCCCAGGTCGCCGGCTACGTCGGGTATGTGGTGCGGCGTGGCTCACCTGGCAGGGCGGCCCGTCCGATTAGGCTTCAAACAGATAACTTCTTCGGCGCGGGGTAGCTCGCTGGCACGACTTGCGCTGAGACAACCACAAGGCGGGTCGCGACCGGGACCGCGCCGGACCGCAGGAGAAGCGTGAGAAGCGCCGTGATTTCTGGAGTACTGCCGTGACCGCTGCCCTGAGCGAGGCATCGCGAGAGGCTACCGAGGAGCCGCCCGCGGGTACTCGAGGTCCCCGCGCCAGGAAATCGCGTGAAACGCCAGCCACAGGCGATACCTACTCCGCTCGTCATCTGACGGTCCTGGAGGGCCTCGACGCGGTCCGCAAGCGCCCGGGCATGTACATCGGCTCGACCGACGGACGGGGGATGCTGCACTGCCTGTGGGAAATCATCGACAACTCCGTCGATGAGGCGCTGCACGGCACGTGCACCAAGATCGAGGTCATCCTGCACTCCGATCATTCCGCCGAAGTGATGGACAACGGCCGCGGCATCCCGGTCGATATCGAGCCGAAGACGGGCTTGAACGGTGTCGAGCTGGTCATGACCAGGCTGCACGCAGGCGGTAAGTTCGGCGGCGGCTCCTACACGGCCTCCGGCGGACTGCACGGCGTGGGGGCATCCGTCGTCAACGCGCTGTCCGGCCGGTGCGATGTGCACGTCGACCGCGGCGGCTACGAATGGGCAGTCAGCTTCCGGCGTGGAGTGCCAGGCGAGTACGCGGGCGACGGGTTTGATGCGGCCTTCAAGCAGGGTTCGGGCCTGCGCAGGCTCGGCAAGACGCCCAAGTCGCAGACCGGTACGAGGACGAGATTCTGGCCAGACCGGCAGATCTTCGTGCCCGGCGCTGCGATGGACGTTGAGTCGTTGATCCAGCGCGCCAGGCAGACCGCTTACCTGGTGCCGGGCTTGTCTATCACCGTCACTGACAACAGGCCGACCCGCAGCGGCGCGGACGACGGCCTGCCTCGGACCGTCGAGTTCCACTTCAGCGGCGGGATCAGCGAGTTCTGTGCCCACCTGAGCAGCGGGGAGCCAGTGACAGACGTGCTCAGGCTGACCGGAGCCGGGCAGTTCACCGAGACGATCCCCGTACTGGACGAGAACGGGCACATGACGCCCACGGACGTGGAGCGGGAACTCGAAGTCGACGTGGCGCTCCGGTGGACCTCCGGCTACGACAGCGTCACCCGGTCATTCGTCAACGTGATCGCCACGCCTAAGGGCGGCACGCACGTAACTGGCTTCGAGCGGGCGCTTGTCAGGACGTTCAACGAGCAGCTCCGGGCTGGCAGGTATTTGCGTTCTGGAGATGAGGCGGTCCTGAAGGACGACGTGCTCGAGGGCCTGACCGCGGTGATCTCTGTCCGGGTGCCTGAGCCGCAGTTCGAGGGCCAGACCAAGGAGGTCCTCGGTACTCCCGCCGCATCCCGGATCGTGTCTGACGTCGTCGGCACCGAGCTGCGCGCCTTCCTCGAAGGCCGCGTCCGCGGGAGCAAGGTGCAGGCCAAGGCGGTGCTTGAGAAGGTCACGAACGCGGCGAAGACCAGGATCGCGGCCAGAGAGCACCGGGAGAACCAGCGTCGCAAGTCCGCGCTGGCCACGTCCGCGCTGCCGGCCAAGCTCGTGGACTGCCGCTCGTCGGACGACCGCAGCGAGTTGTTCATAGTGGAGGGTGACTCGGCGCTTGGCACGGCCAAATTGGCTCGCGACTCGGAGTTCCAGGCGCTGCTGCCGATCCGCGGCAAGATCCTCAACGTGCAGAAGGCATCTTTGTCGGATATGTTGAAGAATGTCGAATGCGCCGCGATCATTCAAGTGCTCGGCGCCGGCTCGGGCAGCGCGTTCGACCTCGACGCGGCGCGCTACCAGCGCATCATCCTCATGAGCGACGCCGACGTGGACGGTGCGCATATCCGGACCCTGCTGCTGACGTTGTTCCACAGGTACATGCGCCCCATGGTCGAGGCCGGCCGGGTGTTCGCGGCCGTGCCGCCTCTGCATCGGATCAAGCTGACCAATCCGCGCAAGGGCCAGGATCGTTACGTCTACACGTACACGGACGCCGAGCTGCACCGCAAAACCCTTGAGCTCGACCGCAAGAACATGAAGTACGAGGATCCGCCGCAGCGGTACAAGGGCCTGGGAGAAATGGATGCCTCACAGCTTGCCGAGACCACGATGGATCCACGGCGCCGAACGCTGCGCAGGATCAGGATCGGCGACGCCGCCGCGGCCGCCGAGATGTTCGACCTTCTGATGGGCAGCGAGGTCGCGCCCAGGCGGGACTTCATCGTCGGCGGCGCAGCGGAGCTGGACCCGACCAGGATCGACGCCTGACCGGCATGGGCAGCCAGCTAGTTTTCTACCAGGGCGCTGCGCTCGCGGACGGGCTCAGCCCGACGTTGCGCAGGCCGGTGACGATCGCGGTCGCGGACGGGGTTGTTACCGGGATTTTTGATGACGACGGCGACGGCGCGGCCGCGGCCGGCCTCGCGGGCAACGTGGTTGACGCGAGCGGCGCGACCATCGTGCCTGGATTCGTTGACTGCCATAGCCACCTGACGCTGCAGGGCGGCGCTCAGTGGATCGCCCGCGGCGCTGATCCGACACCCGACCTGATCGAGGCGGCGGAACAAAACGCCGCCGCCCTCATCAGCGCCGGGGTTCGCTGGGTCAGGGACGTCGGCTCTCCGCGCCGGTCTGACGGCGGCGACGGGCGCGAGAGGGCGCTGGCGCTCGGGCTCAGGGACCGCTGGCGCGGTCGCGATGGCTACCCCTACATCCGCGCGGCAGGGACCTGGCTGACTAAAGAGGGTTCGTTGCCTGCCGGACTGGCGATCGAGGTCACCGACGCCGACGGGCTGCTGGCGGCGGCCCTTGGTCAGCTCGACGACGGCGCGGACCTGGTGAAGCTCTACCTGGATGGGCCAGAGGCTGGCACCGCGCCGTGGTCAGCGGAGGAGGTACGGAAGGTCGTTGCCGCCGTGCACGCGCGCGGCGCGACGGTGGCGGCGCACGGGTCGGGACTGGCGAACTGCAGGCTCGCGGCCGACGCGGGCGTGGACACCCTGGAACACGGGTTCGCCCTGGATGCCGAGATCGCCGCGACGATGGCAGCGAACGGCGTCACGCTGGTCTCGACGCTGTCAGTCATGCACTCCTGGCTCACCTTCGGCGCCACCACGACGATGGAGCGCTTCACCGACGATACGAGCCGGTCCGCCATTACCGAGCGGCTCGAAATGGCCGAGGAGAGCGTGAGGATCGCGTACCAGGCCGGAGTGGCCATCGCCGCGGGCAGCGATTTCGGCGGCGGGTCGGTTCGCGCCGGGCACCTCGCCTGGGAGGTAGAGGCTCTAGTCAAGGCCGGGCTGGAGCCGTGGCAGGCGCTCGGCGCTGCCACGTGGCAGGGCGGGACCGTGCTCGGCGACCAGGACGCAGGACGGATCAGAGTGGGCGGGCCCGCGCATTTCACGCTGGTTCACGGCGACCCGCTTGCCGACCCCGCCGCCCTCTGGCGGGTCTGGCGGGTCATCTAGCTTCCGCCAGCCTTTTCAGCCTCATCGCTGTTTGGTTATTTTGCCCCGGGCTTTGGGGCGCCATAACGCTGGCGGCGGGCCCGTACGGGCCCGCCGTTACCGACAATGGACCTCGAACCTGAGCGCCAGCCGAGCGTTCGCTGCCGATGTACTGCAGGCAGCGCCGAACCGGCTCGGCCGGATATTGTCGCCGGTTCAGGACGGCTGCGCCGCGCCCCCCACGGCCGCGAGCGGTTCCCTCACCTGATCGCCTGATCCGTCCCTTCGGCCCAGCGGCGGCGGCAGTTGCACCGGCGTACCGGCCGCCGTCGCCCCCCGAGCCGGTCCAGGGCCAGCCCAGGCGAGGACCAGCACGTCCTCGCCCTTGAGGAAGCGGTGGCAGCGGACACCGCCTGTGGCTCGGCCCTTCGGCGGGAACTCCGCGTAGGGCGTCACCTTGACGCTCGCTGCACCGGTGCCCGGCAGCGTCCGCGCGCTGCCGGCGACGGTTACCACCACATGGACGCCGGCCGAGCCAGCCACGTCCGCTTCGCCTGATCCGCCATCCGCGGCGGCGGGATCGACCGCACCAAACCAGAGCACCGAGGCGCGTGGCGAGAGCCTGATCCCGCCCATGCCTGCAGCAGCTCGGCCCTGCGGGCGAACCGCAGCTGCGCCGAACCTGAGCAGCTGCGCGTCGTCGGTGATGAAGACCAGGTCCTGCTCCTCGGTCTCAAGCTGAACGGCGCCCACCACCCGGTCGCCTTCCTTCAGCGCGATGACGTCGAACTCGGAGGCGTTCTGCGGGTAGTCAGGCGCCACCCGCTTGACCACGCCGTTTGCCGTGCCAAGCGCGAGCCCGGCGCCAGCGGCGTCGGCCGCGACGATTGCGACCACGGACTCGCCGCGATCGGTGTCGACGAACTCGCTTACCGGTGCGCCGCCCGACAGGCCCGGAGCGTGCGCGGTCGGCGGCAGGGCAGGTAGCTCGAGTACCCCCAGCCTGATCAACCTGCCGCGGGAGGTCAGGACCCCGATCGTCCCGCGGGCGGTCGACGGCACGGCGGACACGATGACATCATGCGCCGACCGTGGCTCGGATGACCGGCCGCGCGCCCTGGCCGGCCCGCCCTGGGCAGTTGCCCGGTTGTCCCGTTGACCATTGGGGCTCTCTTCCGGCAATTCCTGCTGTCCGCCCTTGCGCACAGCCGTGCGGGCAAGCAGGCCGGCCGAGGAGAGCAGCACCGTGCATGGATCGTCGGCGACCTCGAGCGGGACGGCCGCGGTCCGCTGAGTGCCGCTGGCCTCGAGCAGGACGGTGCGCCGCGGGGTGCCAAACTTCTCCGCGACGGCCGCCAGCTCGGCGGACACGAGCTCGCGCAGCCGCAGCTCGGAGTCGAGTATCGCGGTCAGCTCGGCGATCTCGCCCTGCAGTGTCTCCCGCTCCCGCTCGAGCTCGAGGCGGTCGTATTTGGTCAATCGGCGCAGCGGCGTGTCGAGTATGTACTGTGCCTGGACCGTGGACAGGTCGAAGATGGCCATCAGCCGCTCCTTCGCAGCAGCGGCGTCGTCGCTCGACCTGATGACCTGGATCACTTCGTCGATGTTGAGCAGCGCGACGATCAGGCCGTCGACCAGGTGCAGGCGGTCGGCGCGCTTGGCCCTACGGAACTCCGTACGGCGCCTGACCACATCGATCCGGTGGTCAACGTAGATCTGCAGCAGCTCACGCAGCCCGAGCACTCGTGGCTGGCCATCCACGAGCGCCACGTTGTTGATCCCGAACGTGTCTTCCATGGGGGTGAGCCGGTACAGCTCCTCGAGCACTGCCTCGGGGTGGAAGCCGTTGCGGGTCTCGATCACCAGCCGGAGGCCCCGATGGCGGTCGGTCAGGTCCTTCAGGTCGGAGATGCCGTTGAGCTTCTTGGCCTGCACGAGGTCCTTGATCCTGGCGATCACCTTCTCAGGGCCGACGCCGTAGGGCAGTTCAGTGACCACAATGCCGGTCCGGCGCGTCGTGACCTGCTCGATCCTGGCGGCCGCGCGGGTGCGGAAGATGCCGCGTCCGGTCTCGTAGGCGTCCCTGATCCCGTCCAGGCCGACGATCTTGCCGCCAGTCGGCAGGTCGGGGCCCGGCACGAACCGCATCAGCTCCTCGAGAGAGGCCTCAGGGTTGGCGATCAGGTGCCTGGCCGCGGCGACGACCTCGCCTAGGTTGTGCGGCGCCATGTTGGTGGCCATCCCGACCGCGATTCCGGCGGCGCCGTTCACCAGCAGGTTGGGCAGCCCAGCTGGGAGCACCTCCGGCTGCTGCTCTGTGCCGTCGTAGTTGGGGATGAAGTCGACGGTGTCCTCGTCAAGCGAGGCGGTCATCTCCATCGCGGGGGCGGCGAGCCTAGCCTCTGTATAGCGCATGGCGGCTGGCGAGTCGTCGCCGCCGAGAGACCCGAAGTTGCCGTGCCCGTCGATCAGCGGCAGCCGCATCGCGAACGGCTGAGCCAGCCGGACCAGGGCGTCGTAAATGGCCGTGTCGCCGTGTGGGTGCAAGCGCCCCATGACCTCGCCGACCACGCGCGCACATTTGACGTGCGCCCGGTCAGGCCGCAGGCCCATCTGAGACATCTGGTACAGGATCCGGCGCTGCACCGGCTTCAGGCCGTCCCGCGCGTCGGGGAGTGCGCGCTGGTAGATCACCGAATAGGCGTATTCGAGGAAGCTGCCCCGCATCTCTTCTGTGACATCGATGTCGACGATGTTCTCTTCGAAGTCCTCAGGTGGCGGGGTTGTCGTGCTGCGTCGTGCCATGCCCGCCATTGTGCCGTGTTCTGGCCGCCGCCAGCCACGACACGACCCGGCGCGCCGCCTTATCAGCCCGGGCCAGATCGCCGCAAAGATAACTAGGACATGGTCGCTGGGGCTGATATGTTCGCCAACTGTCGGCACTAGTTCAGCCGGGCGGTCGCGTCCCGGGCTATGCCAAGAGGGGCGCATGATGGGTTTTCCTGATCAGCCAACGGACCAGGGTCAGCCGGGCTTTTTCGGCGATCAGCCGACAATCGGCCGCCAGCCCGGCGGATATGGTCAGCCTGGCGGTGCCGGCCAGCCTGGAGATGCGGGCCAGCCCGGCGGTGCCGGCCAGCCCCAGCCGGGAGGGGGCTACGGCGAGCAGGGCGGCTATGGCCAGCAAGGCGGATACGGGCAGCAAGGCGGCAACTATGGCCAGCCGGCCGGTTACGGACAGCCAGGCGGGTACGGGCAGCCGGGCGGATATGCCCAGCCAGGCGCGCTGCAGCAGCCCGGTTCCTACGGACAGCCAGGCTATCCGCAGGCCGGTTACCAGGGTGCGCCAACCTGGACGGCGGGGGCTGGCTATCAGACCGGGCAGACAAACGGGCTCGCCGTTGCCTCACTGGTCTGCGGTATCGCCCAGATCATGGTCGGCCCGCTGAGCGGGATTCCGGCGATCATTCTCGGACACGTCGCGCGCAGCCGGATCAATCAGACCGGTGAACAGGGCGCCGGGCTGGCCCTCGCTGGACTGATTCTCGGCTACGTCGGTCTCGTCCTGACCGTTATCCTCATCATCGTCATCGTCGCGGCTGTCAGCTCGGTGAGCAACGGCCCCGGGGTGGGTCCTGGCGGCTACTAGCGGCCGCTACGCGGTGGTTCACCCCCGCCCCGCTGGGTAGGCGTAATGCTACGTACCGTAGCAACGGGCCGGGGGAGCGATGGAGTATCCAGAGCAACCGCGGGATCGGCCACGCTCGGCGGCGGAACCGGCGCAATCGCCAGGCGCCAATGTGCCAAGCGCGGGCCGATCTGGCGTCAACCCGCCCGGCGTCACGCGGAGACCTGGTGGCTACGTGCCGCCGGGATATTCTTACGGCCCGCCGCCCCCGCGGCGGGCGGCCGGCAGGACCAACGGGCTGTCGATCGCGGCGCTCGTATGCGGTCTCGCTCAGTTCCTGCTGTGGTTCTTCCTGCTCGTACCGGGATTCATCGGGGCCGTGCTGGCTTTGAGCTTCGGGCTGGGCGGACTGGCCCAGATCAGGAACAGGGGTGAGGGCGGGAAAGGCCTGGCGATCGCGGGAATCGTGCTGGGCGGGCTCGGTGTGCTCGGCGGGGTCGCCTGGGCAATCTTGCTGGGTCTGGGGTCGACAAGCATCCGCTACCACGGCGGCGCATAACGGCTGGCGCTGGCCATTCGGCACGTCTTCTCAACCGGGCTAGCGTGCGTCCAGCGCGAGATAGCATGTGCATATTGCCGAATTGCGCCATCGCAGTTCCGGCGGCATCACATCAGATCATCGGCCATCGCCTGAGCCCCGTGATCACGCGCGGTCAGCGGGCTGGCTGCGCGGAGGGAGCCGGATGGCTGACATGCCCTGGGAGCACGCCGCGGAGGCACGCGCGGCGCTGAATGCGATCGTGACCGATCCTGAGCACGGCGTGGCCGCTCTTTCCAGCCCCCGCACAATGTCCAACCTGCTGAAGGACCTGCTCCCCGACGCTCCGAGGGAGAAGAACCTCTTGATCGCGGCCGCTGATGCTGGCCTCGCCGGCACCCTGAGCGAGCACGTCGCTCAGGGCATGGACTCGAGCACGGCGATCAGGCTGACGGCTTCGTCGTTCTCTGCCAGGAGTCCGCTCTCGCCCGAAGCCTGCAGCTGGGTCACCGGCGAGATCGCCGTTGCGATGGGCATCAGCGAGACCAACGAGGCGGCACGCGGAGCCGAGACAGCGCAGCGGTCCAACCCGTTCGGGCCTGGCGCGACCGAGGTAAGTCCCGCTTATGACGGCTACCGGCCCGGTCACGGAGGTTCCGCAGAGCGGGCAGAGTTCGCGCAGCAGGGCGATTCCGCTGGGCAGTCGGGCCGGTCGCCGTGGCAGGACAGCTTCTCCGGACCGCAGGACAACTACCCAAGGACCTGGGACAGCGCGCCGCCTGCCGCCGCGGGCTTCGCCGCCGGATCGGCGGTCCTTTCGCCTGATCAAGGAGCGGCGTCCAGCTATCCTCAGGTTCCTGCCAGCCAGCCCCCTGGTCAGGCCGAATACCAGCAACCCGGACGCGGCTATTCGCCGCCAGCGCCGGATTATTCGCCGCCAGCGCCGGACTATTCGCCGCCAGCGCCGGACTATTCGCCGCCGGCGTCCGGATACTCGGCAGGATCTCCCGGATATCTGCCGCCGACCGCTTTCTCGCCGGCGCAGAATCCGCAGGCCTACGGCCCAGGTGTCGCCCCGGGGATGCCGGCGATGCCTGGTTACCAGCCGGTTCCGCAGCCGGGTATCGGCCGCCGCACCAACGCCTTGGCGATCACGTCGCTGGTACTTGGCGTGGTCCAGTTCGTGGGCTGGTTCATCTTCTTGGTGCCGGGACTGCTGGCCGCGATCCTCGCGATCGTGCTCGGGTTCGTAGCCGCGAAGCAGGTCAGCCGGTCAGGTGAGTCCGGGCGTGGCCTGGCCATCTCCGGAGTGGTACTCGGGTTCCTCGGCATCGTCGTGGTCGGCATCCTGATAATCGTTGGTTACGCGTCGGTGAACGGTCAGTCGTAACCAGTCACCAGGATTCCGGCGTCAGGAAGCTGAGAAGCCGCCGTCCACGCAGATTAGCTGTCCGGTGATGTAGTCGCTCGCGTCGCTCGCCAAAAAGACGGCGATACCCTCGAAGTCCTCGGGCAGCCCGTTGCGCCCGATCATCGTGCGCGCCGCCAGGGCCGCGGAGCGGACGGGATCGGAAGCCACTTGCCGGGTCATCGTCGTCGGCACGAAGCCCGGCGCGATCGCGTTGCAGCGCACTCCGGCTGCCGCCCACGCCTCGGCCTGCGACCTGGTGAGCGAGACCAGGCCGCCCTTCGACGCGCCATAACCGCCGCTGTTCCCGAATGCCCTGATGGCCTGCTGCGACGCGACGTTGATAATGCGGCCCCAGCCCCGGGCGGCCATGCCGGGACCGAAATGCTGCCCGAGCAGGAACGGGGCTGTCAGGTTGACCTCGAGTGAGCGATCCCAGTCCTCGGCAGTGAGCTCGTGCAGCGGCGGCCTGATGTTCACCCCTGCGGCGTTGACCAGGATGTCCGGGGCGCCGAAAGGCTCGCCCATCAGCTCACAGGCGCACCCGATCGCGGCCCGGTCACCCAGGTCGGCGCTGACCCGTTCCGCCGTCCCGCCGGCGGTCCGGATCCCGGCCACGGCCTCGTCCAGCATGCCGGCCTGGCGGCCGACCAGCACCACGCTGGCGCCCGCGCTCGCGAGCGCGCCCGCCATCGCCCTGCCGATCCCTGAGCTGCCGCCAGTGACGACCGCGACGCGACCAGCGAGGGAGAACAAGCGGTGGAGGTAATCGGTCATTGCCTCAGTATCGCGACGACGCGCGCCAGGGGCATGCTAGAGGAGCGGCCGGGCACCAACCAGGCCCATGGCCTTAGCGGCTAGTCTGCAGCCGCTGGTCAGTGCCTCGCCAGGCGGCTTCTTGTCGAGCCAGGACGGCAGGAATCCCGCGCAGAACGCGTCACCTGCGCCGGTCCTGTCGACGATCCGCTCAAGCGGCGGGCCAGGAACCCGAACCGGGTCGGGACGGCCGTTGGCATAGAAGAGCGCGCCGTCGGCGCTGAGCTTCATGACCACGTGCGGATACCACGCGTTGAGCACGCGGGCGGCCTGCTCGGGCTCGGTTCTGCCGGTCAGCACCCGGCCCTGTTCGACGTTGACGAATAGAAGCGTCGCCCCGTTGGTCATCTGCAGGAACGGCTCTGCGCCGACCCGCTCAAGGGGCGCGGACGAGGCTCCGTCGACCGAGATCGTCATGCCTGCCCGCCTGGCCATGGCGATCGCGGCGAGCGTGGCCTGCCTGGAACCCGTGTTGAGCAGCGTGTAGCCGGAGACGTGCAAATGGCATCCGGGCGTGAACAAGTCCTGCGGCAGGTCGTCGGGGGCCAGCGCGGCGTTCGCGCCCGGATCGGACATCATCGTCTGGTCACCTTTGTGGGTGACCATGACCACGCACATTCCGGTGGGGCGTTCCGGATCCATCACCAGCCTGGCGTCGACACCGTAGCCCATCAGCTCCATGTCCCTGTTGCGCCCGGCGATGTCGGCGCCGCGGCGGCCGACAAAAGCGACCTCGGCGCCGTCGACGGCCAGCCAGGCGGCGATATTCGCGCCCGACCCGCCTCCGTGCATCGTCACCGTCGCTGGCGTGTCACTGCTCTTGGCCAGCGGCAGCATCGCATGGGCGACGGTGTCGGTCATGAGGTCACCAATGACGACAACGCGGGTCAATGCCGTCCACCACCTTGCTGACGGGGCCGGTCCGGGCGAACGTTCGGGGGATCCGCCGCGAGACTCCTAGCCCATAGAACTTAACAGATACTCGTAGAATACGGGCTGACCTGCACAAACATGCAGGTAGAACGACTCTAAGCAACTGGCGTGCACATGGATCATCAGCAGCGTTGTGCCGCCGAGCCTGGGCAGTTCGGCAACCCCGATGCCGCTGGCGCCGCAGGCCCGGCCGATGCGCTCGCCATCGCGATCGCTGACCTGGGCTTGAATATGGTCGCCGACATCGCTCGTTTCAGCCAGCATGCCCGCGTAGGCATACTCGTCCACGACCTGCTGGGCGATGCCTAGCGTCTCCTGCTCACCGATGCCATACACGACCAGGTTTCCACCCGGCGTCGCGCCAGCCTGCCACTGCAGCACCGGCAGTCCGGCGTCTGCCGTACAGGCAGCGACGATCGAGGTCGCATCGGCTGCGTTGCCCGCGGTGAAGAGGATCGGCGCCGGCCGCCTCCGATGGCGGTGTGGTCGTGGTAGTGCGCCCATTGGCCTTGTTCCCCCCTGTGAATCGGCCGATTCAACGCTACTGAGGCAGGACGCCAGGGCTGTGGCCGGCCTGACTGGCATAGTGGGCGGATGACCTGGACGTGGCAGTTCGAGAAGGCAGACGGCACTCCTGCGAGCTCGCGCACCCTGCCGAAGGAGACGTTCGGCAGCCAGGGCGACGCGGAGACCTGGCTGGGCGAGCAATGGCGCAGCCTGCTCGACTCCGGCGTCGATCAGGTGAGCCTGCTGGAGGACGACAGGCTCGAGTACGGTCCGATGAGCTTGCACCCGCCAGAGGACTAGCGGCGACCTTGTGGCCCTTATCGCCTGGCCGGGCTGGATGTCAGCGCGGGGTCCCTGATGATCGCAGGACCGAAGATCTCATCGATTCTGGCCATCAGCTGAGGGTCAAGCCTGACCCCGGAAGCCTTTGCGTTCTCGCGCACCTGCTCGGGCCTGGCGGCACCGACGATGGCGGCGGACACATTCGGGTTCTGCAGCGTCCACGCCACGGCGAGTTGCGAGAGGCTCAGCCCTGCGTCCTCGGCGACTGGCGTGAGCTGCTGGACGCGGCCGAGGATGTCATCGGTCAGGTACTCGCGGATAAAGGCCGATCCCCGGTCATCCGTCGCCCGCGACCCTGCTGGGGGCGCGGCACCTGGCAGGTACTTCCCGGTCAGCGTGCCCTGTGCGATCGGGGACCAGACGATCTGGCCGATCCCTTCTTTTTCGCACAACGGGACCACCTCGGACTCGATTACCCGCCAGATGATGTTGTACTGCGGCTGATTGGAGATGATCCGGTCCAGGCCCATCTGGTCGGCGATACGAAGTGCCGCCGCGATCTCCTCGCTGCGCCACTCGGAAACGCCGACGTACAGGACTTTGCCTTGGCGGACGAGGTCGTCGAACGCGCGCATCGTCTCATCGAGAGGCGTCTCGTGGTCGTACCTGTGGGCCTGATACAGGTCCAGGTAGTCGGTGCCCAGCCGGCGTAGCGAGGCATTGGCGGACTCCATGATGTGCTTGCGGGACAGCCCGCGGTCGTTTACGCCTGGACCGGTCGGCCAGAACACCTTCGTGAAGATCTCCACCGACTCACGCCTGAGGCCGTGCAGTGCGCGGCCAAGCACCTCCTCGGCCTTGGTGCCTGCGTAGACGTCGGCTGTGTCGAACGTCGTAATGCCCTCGTCCAGAGCCGCGGCCACGCATGCCTTGGCGGCGTCCTCGGCGACCTGTGAACCGTGCGTGATCCAGTTGCCGTAGGCGATCTCACTGATCTTCAGGCCGCTGCGGCCCAGATGCCGGAAGTCCATTAGATCGCAGCGCCTCTGGCCACCCGGGCCGGCGGTATCCGTGAGCTTCTGAGCCTGATGCTCCGCTTGGCGATGTACCAGGCGATACCCTTCGTGCTCTCGCCCGGCAGCCGCTGCCTGACAAGCCGCCTCACCGTGGTGGCGTGGTACATGGCCTCGATCGCGATCAGCAGGACGATGCCGAGCTCGAGGTACAAGACAATGGACGAGTTCTTAGCGGCACCGAAGGCGAACACCAGCAAGATGAGCGCGAACACTGCGAACAGGATGTACTCGCTAAGGACGAAGCGCCTGGAGTCGATGTAGTCCCTGGCAAGTGCCTTCACGGGACCGCGGTCCCTGGTGGCGAGTGCCCATTCTTCGCCCTTGCGCATGGCGTCCATCCGGCGCCGCTGATCCGCGCGCCGGCGCTCCCGCTGCTGAGCACCCGCTGCCTTCTTGTCAGTGGGCGGCGGCGTGTAGGGCTGCCTCCTGCGCCGCTCAGCCTCGCTGCGCTTGGGCGTCGGCCGGCCCTTGCCAACCTGCTTGGCGGACTGCTGCGCGGCCTGCTCTGCCTGGTCATCCTCGGCCACGGAGGAAGCCGATGGACTGCGTCGTCGGAACACGCTGACAGCCTACCGGGATGAGCGGACGAACCCCCCGCGATGCGCGACAGCGGACGACCCCGTAGGAATCTCAGGATTCCCCCTGAGGAGCTCGCCGCGGAGCCTGCAGAGCAGATACCGCGCATTGCAGAGGCTGCTGTGATGACGTTGCTTGCGCGAGGCCATAGGCTGGGAATCCAGCATCTGGCGAGAATTCCCGTTGCGGAGCCGGAAGGCCTGTTCATCGCAGGTTTCCTATGCCGCGCCGGTTAGACAGGATGAGGGGAAGGTCGCGCTTATGGGCGTGATGAAGCGGGTTTCAACGATCTTCAGGGCCAAGGCCAATAAGCAGCTCGACAAGATGGAAGATCCGCGGGAGACCCTGGACTACTCGTACCAGACGCAGCTTGAGTTGCTGCAGAAGGTGCGGCGCGGAGTTGCCGACGTGGCCACGTCGCGGAAGCGTGTCGAGTTGCAGATGAACCAGTTGCAGCAGACGGGCGACAAGCTGGACCGGCAGGCGCGTGATTCGCTCGCGGCAGGCCGGGAGGACCTGGCCCGCGAAGCCCTGTCCCGCAAGGCCGGCGTGCAGGGGCAGCTGTCCGACCTGCAGGCGCAGTATGCCTCGCTGCAAGGCGAGGAGGAGAAGCTGACGGCGGCGTCGCAGCGGCTGCAGGCCAAGGTGGACGCGTTCCGCGTGAGGAAGGAGACCATCAAGGCCACCTACACCGCCGCGGAGGCGACGACCAGGATTAATGAGGTCTTCACTGGCATCTCTGAGGAGATGAGCGATGTTGGCCTCGCGGTCCAGCGCGCTGAGGACAAGACCGAGCAGATGAAGGCGCGGGCCGGGGCGATCGACGAGCTGATGGCCTCAGGCGCGCTGACCGACGCGATCGGCCCGCCGCCTGATGACATCCAGGCCGAGCTTGACCGGATGGGCTCGACTCAGGGCGTGGACGCCGAGCTTGAGCGGATGAAGGCCGAGCTTGCAGGTGGCGGTGCGCCTAAGGAGATCGCAGGGTCGTCAGGGCAGGCGGACTCCCGCCCTGCACAGCCGAGCGGCACGAGCTTCCAGAAGGAGCAGCCTGGCTCGGGAGGTGCCTAGATGATCATCAGGATCATGGGCGAGGGCCAGCTCAAGTTGGAGGATTCTGCCGTCGATGAGCTCAACAAGCTCGACGCTGACCTGGAGAAGGCGGTCGAGGGAAGCGATGAGGCCGCCTTCGGGTCCGCGCTCAGTGCCTTGCTCGCGAGGGCACGGGCCGTCGGCGTCGAACTGCCGCCAGATGCTATCGAGCCGTCGGAGCTGATCCTGCCGCGCGAAGGCGCGACAATCGACGAGGTGCGCGACCTGCTGGCCGATGGCGGCCTGATCCCCGGCTGAGACTTCGCTGTGACCTAGCTGAAAATCTAGTCGCCCGGCATACGGGTTCGCTGGTGCTAAACCGCAGGCAGGCGGGCATATCCCCCGCCTGCCTGCAGTTATTGTTCAGCAAGGCGTCGTACCCTGTACCGCCGGGCAAGCTGACGGTGCTCAAACCATCGCTGCTGTTGCGATGTAATGAAGGCGTCGGCTTCGCATACGCCGGGGATGGAAACGGAGGCGGCGATGGCTCGGACACGGTACGCGACAGACAGGGGCCTGATCGCGCGAATGGGCGCGACCATGTTCCTGCTCGGACTGGTCTTCACCGGATTCATCGTCGCGATCGT
Organism: uncultured Actinomycetota bacterium; assembly: GCA_963809195.1. Lineage (GTDB taxonomy): Bacteria > Actinomycetota > Actinomycetes > Streptosporangiales > Streptosporangiaceae > Chersky-822. The sequence goes on from CAWEIQ010000001.1 coordinate 1,367,477, forward strand.
CGTGCTACTCACGCAGTACAGCAATGTCAGCCAGGGCGGCATCGTCTTCATCGCCGTTCTGTTCGCGGTGGCCATCTCGTTCGGCTCGTTTTACTGGTCGGACAAGATCGCGCTGAGCACGGCAGGCGCACAACTGGTCAGCCCGCAGGATGGGCCGATGGCGGCCGAACTGCACGGCGTGGTCGACCGGCTCTGCGCACTCGCCAACATGCCCAAGCCGCGGGTCGCGATCGCGCCAGGGGACATGCCGAACGCCTTCGCTACTGGTCGCAGCAGCAAGGTCGCTGTGCTGTGCGTTACCCAGGGCCTGCTGCGCAGGCTGGACACGAACGAGCTTGAGGGCGTGATCTCCCACGAGATGTCGCACGTGGCGCACAAGGACGTCGCCGTGATGACTATCGCGTCCTTCCTCGGGATCATGGCGGCCCTGCTGGTCAGATTCGCGTTCTACTCCGAATTGTTCGGCGGCGGCGGCCGCGATCGCGGCCGCGGCGGCAACGACCAGAACTCGGTGCCCATCGTCCTGATCGTGCTGCTGATCGGGATCGTGGTCTATGCGATCAGCTTCCTGCTGATCAGGCTCCTGTCCCGGTACCGCGAGCTGTCGGCCGACCGGGCAGGCGCGCTGCTGACCGGCCAGCCGTCGGCGCTGGCCAGCGCACTGGTCAAGGTGAGCGGGGAGATGGCGCGGATCCCGACCAAGGACCTGCGGGCCGCTGAGCCACTGAACGCCTTCTACTTCGTGCCTGCGCTCGCACCAAGCCGCGGCCAGTGGAGCCTGTCGACGCTGTTCTCGACGCACCCGCCACTTGAGCGGCGGCTCCGCGAACTAGACAAGATCTCGCAGCAGCTCAGCAGGTAGGCAGGCCAGGCCGGCAGCATAGCGGGGCGTGCCGAGACCCAGGGAGGTAGATCGCGTGGGATTTCTCGACGCGCTGCTTGGCCGGACCAAGCCGGTACCGCCGAACCTGGATGCGCTGTTCGCGGTGCCGTCGGCCGCGATCACCCTGCAGGCGGCCACGGACTTCAAGCCCACCGGCACCGGATCGGTTAGCTTCCGCGCCGCGGAAGGGAAGGCCTTCAGCGACATCGAGAAGGATGTCAAGGAGCTGCTCGGGATGGGCCAGAACAAGACCGCCGTCGAGGTGACGACGGACTCCTACGGCTTCACCTGGCTGGTCTGCAAGCACACCCCGGACGACATCGAGGGCCTGGTAACCGACCTGCACGCGGTGAACTCCTCGCTAGAGGCCGGCGGGTTCGGCCCGCTGCTGCTGTGCACGATCGCAGCCTTCCGCGACAGCAAAGGCAAGCGACTCGGCCTCGTGTACCTATACAAGCGGGGCACGTTCTACCCGTTCGCCCCGCAAGGCGGCGAGCGGCGAGACAACGCGACCGAACTCCAGGTCCGCGGCGTGCTCGGCAACGACCTGAAGATCGAGCCTGACCTCGGCCGCTGGTTCCCGGTCTGGGGTGCGCCGGGCCTGTAGGCCGGGCGGAGCACAAGCCGGTCAGATCCGGTCAGGCATGTCCGGTCAGGGCAGGGCGAGCATCTGATCCAACGCAGCTCTGGCCTGCGCCGCGGTCGGCGGGTCAACGGTGATCTGGTTGACGACCTGGCCGGAGGACAGAGACTCCAGCGCCCAGACCAGGTGCGGCAGATCGATCCTGTTCATCGTGGAGCAATAGCAGACCGTCTTATCCAGGAACACGACGGTCTTGTCCTGGTGGGCCTGGGCGAGTCGCTGCACAAGGTTCAGCTCGGTACCAACAGCCCAGGCGGACCCGGCAGGGGCCCGCTCGATGGCGGCGATGATCTTCTCCGTGGACCCGATCTGGTCGGCGGCCGTCACGACTTCGTGCACGCACTCAGGGTGCACGAGAACGTTCACGCCGGGAATCCGTCGCCGGACCTCCGTGACGTTGTCAGCGGTGAAACGGCCGTGCACAGAGCAGTGCCCGCGCCAGAGGATCATGGTGGCGTTCCGGAGGGCCTCCTCGTCGAGGCCGCCGCCCGGCCGGTGCGGGTTCCAGACCACGCAGTCATCCAGGCCCATACCGAGCTCGAGCACGGCCGTATTGCGGCCGAGATGCTGGTCAGGCAGGAACAATACCTTGCTGCCTTTGCCCAGTGCCCAGGTGAGCGCGCGCTTGGCGTTGGACGACGTGCAGACGGTGCCGCCGTGACGGCCGGTAAAGGCCTTGATGTCGGCGGAGGAGTTCATGTAGGTGACGGGAACAACGTCGTCGGCCAGTCCGAGGTCCTCCAGAACCTCCCAGCACTCCTCGACCTGGCTGTACGTGGCCATGTCAGCCATCGAGCAGCCAGCGGCCAGGTCAGGCAGAACGACCTGCTGCGCATCCGACGTCAGGATGTCCGCTGACTCGGCCATGAAGTGCACGCCGCAGAAGACCACGTACTCGGCGCCTGGCCGGGCGGCTGCTTCCTTGGCCAGCTTGAACGAATCCCCGGTGACATCGGCGAACGCGATGACCTCGTCGCGCTGGTAGTGGTGGCCCAGCACGAACGCACGGTCGCCGAGTTCGGCCCTGGCCTGCTCCGCGCGCCGCACCAGGGCAGGATCGGAAGGCAGCGGCAGTTCCCCAGGGCAGGAGACGCCGCGCTCACTGTGGCTGTCGGATTCGGCGCCCAGCACATGCAGCGGCAGTCGCCTACCGGGCCTGCCGCCTGGCGCGCCTCGGCGGGCCGGCGCTGTTACGGTGAGCTGGCCTGGCGACCTGGACATAGTGAGCCCCACTTCAGCGACTTATCGTCGAACTGACGATAGGACTAGCATACCTCTGTTGTTGGGCCCATGTTCACTCGGCCCGCCCGTTTTGTGGCCAACTCAGCCGTCTGGGCGGACGAAGCCCGCGCATGTAGGGGAGCGAAGCCCGCGCATGCGAGAGCCAAAGCCGCGAACGCGGAAGCGAAGCAGGCCGAAGCGGAATGCGGCTGCCGGGCATATCGTTGGACTGGATGGACCTGCCGTGCGTGGCGCGGCACCCTTGACTACGGGAGCTAACCAGATGACAGTTCAGGACGACGTGACTGGCTCAGGGCGTCATCCTCACGGAGGTTGCCGCCGCCAAGGTCAGCAACCTGCTGGCCCAGGAGGACCGTGACGACCTCCGGCTGCGAATCGCGGTTCAGCCAGGGGGCTGTTCTGGCCTGCGCTATCAGCTGTACTTCGACGAGCGCGAGGTCGACGGCGACATCGTCAGGACCTTCAACGGCGTTCAGGTGGTGACCGACAAGATGAGTGGTCCGTACCTCACAGGCGCCACCATCGACTTCGTGGACACCATCGAGAAGCAGGGCTTCACGATCGATAACCCGAACGCGTCGGGCTCGTGCGCCTGCGGAGACTCCTTCCACTGATCGGTCCGGATGCTGGCCGGCGCCTCATGCGGTGCCGGCCAGACGCTTGCCGCGGCAGCGTCATGCCGCGCGGCTCCAGCCTGTAGCCTGGGTCTGTTTTCCTCAGTCCGTGCACCCGTGCCGCCAGGATGATCGTGAGGCCGGTTCCGGCCCGCGCGACTAGCGGTTCCGCAGCCCAGAAGGACCGCCGTGCGCATAGCAGTGACCGGGTCGATCGCGACCGACCACCTCATGACCTTTCCCGGCCGGTTCGTCGAACAGCTGATGCCAGACAAGCTGGATAAGATCGCCCTGTCCTTCCTCGTTGACACGCTCGTGATCCGGCGCGGCGGAGTGGCCGCGAACATCGCGTTCGGCCTCGGGTGCCTGGGCCTGCGGCCGCTGCTGGTCGGCACGGCAGGCCAGAGCGATTTCGCCGGCTACCGCCGGTGGCTGGAAGAGCACGGCGTCGATACGAGCGCGGTGCGCGAATCCGCGCAGCACCATACGGCCAGGTTTATCGGCACGACCGATGCTGATATGAACCAGATAGCGTCGTTCTATCCGGGCGCGATGGTCGAGGACAGGCAGATCGACCTCGGCGAGCTGGCGGGTCAGGTCGACTTGGTCCTGATCGGCGCGAGCGATCCCGACGCCATGCTGGCGTTCACCAAGCAGTGCATCTCTAGCCAGATCCCGTTCGCGGCCGACACCTCCTGGCAGCTCGCTCGGCTCGACGGTGAGCAGGTCAGGACGCTGATGACTGGCGCCGATTACCTCTTCTGCAACGAGTACGAGGCCACGCTGACCGAGCACAAGACGGGCTGGTCGACCGATGACCTGAACGACAGGGTCGGCGTCCGCGTCACCACGCTGGGCGGTCACGGCGCGCGGATCGACCGGGCCGGCCATTCGCCGATCGTCGTTCCCGCCGTTCCCGGCGTCCAGCCAAAGGAGCCGACTGGAGCAGGAGATGCGTTCAGATCCGGTTTCCTGGCCGCTGTGTCCTGGGGCCTGAGCCTGGAGCGGGCCGCGCAACTCGGCAACATGGTGGCCGCACATGTGCTTGAGACCACCGGAACCCAGGAGTACCAGCTCGCACCAGAGCATCTAGCGCAGAGGTTCGCCGCGGCCTACGGCGCGGCGGCGGCAGGCGATATCGTCGGCAATTTCAGCTAGGCGCGGGTCACGCGGGTCGGCGGCTGGCGCGCTGCCTGCGCGCCGCCGAACACGCCCGTCCTGGTGATCGCCTGCCAGCGGTGCCTGGTGCCAAGGAGCGCTGTCATCATCGACTGGATGGTCACCAGGTACATGAGCTGCCGGTACACGACCTGCTGCAGCGGGAGTGCCCATATCGTCCTGAGGTGCTCACGATCAAGCCGGAGAGCGTATCCGCAGGCAATGGCCTGCAGCGCGTTGAAGCCCAGCCAAAACGCGGCGACGCTGACCGGATTGAGGAATATCAGGCCGTAGACGGCGGCCAGGTCGACGACGGGGGCAACCAGCGGCAGCAGGATCTGGTAGAAGGCCAGGTAAAGCATGCACCGCCGGCCGAAATGGCCAGAGGGACCCTGCTCAAAGACCGATCGCTTGTGCTTCCACATCGACTGCATGGTCCCGTAGCACCATCGGTACCGCTGGCGCCAGAGCTGGCGCAGTGAACTGGGTGCCTCGGTCCAGGCGATGGCCCGCGGTTCGTAGACAACGTGCCAGCCGGAACGGCAGATCGCCATGGTCAGGTCGGTGTCCTCGGCCAGCGTTCCCGAGCTCAGCCCGCCCACGTCGGCGAGCGTGGCCCGCTTGAAGGCGCCGATGGCACCTGGAACGGTCGGAATCGTGCCGAGGACATCGAACATCCTGCGTTCGAGGTTGAAGCCCATCACGTATTCCAGGTGCTGCCATCGGCCGAGCAGCCCGCGCCGGTTGGCGACCTTGGTGTTCCCGCTGACTGCTCCCACCTCCGGATCCCGCATCCGCAGCGCGAGCCTGAGCAGGGCGTCCCTCGCGAACATCGTGTCGCCATCGACGAGGACGAGGATGTCGAACCAGGCCTCCGCGATCCCTCGGTTGAGCGCTGCAGGCTTGCCGCCGTTAGCCTGACTGATCACACGTACATCCGGCAGGCGCAGCCCGCGGACGATCTCTGCCGTGCCGTCGGTGGAACCGTCGTCCACGACGATCACCTCGAGGTCACCGGGATAGTCGCTCGCGATCATCGATGCGACCGTGGCTGCGATCCCCGCAGCCTCGTTGAATGCGGGGATCACGACCGAGACGCCAGGCAGCCGCCAGTTCGGAGCAACGCGCTGAGGCTTCATCCGGCGCCTGTGCCTGCGCGCGAACATCATGAGAGCCAGGATCCGTACGATCAGCATGGCGCTTGCGGCCACCAGACAGACTGCGAGCGCGGCAATGGTGTGATCAGCGACTTGCTGGCTCAGTACAAGTGCCGTTCCGCTGAATCGTTGCTCTGGCGTAGCGGGCACGTCGGCCGCCGGCAGGCCTATTGCGGCCGTGACGGTCGCGAACCGGTAGCCCCGCGCCTTCAGCCGGTCAATGATGATCGGGAGGGCGCGGACCGTCTCGCGCCGGTTGCCGCCCGAGTCATGCAGCATGATGATGGCGCCCCGGTCGCCATGCGGCATCGCGTTGGCGACGATGTGGGACACTCCCGGCTTGGCCCAGTCCCTCGTGTCGGTGCTGGCCAGGACGACAAGGTAGCCGAACCGGGCGGCCCGGTCGTAGGCCAGCCAGTCCGCTTCGGTCAGTGCATCTGGGACGCTGCTATAGGGCGGCCGCAGCAGTCTCGTCCTGACCCCGGCGGCGCCCGCGAGCGCGTTCTGGGTGAGCGTGAGCTCGAGCGGCAGCCGCCAGCCAGCGGCCGCCAGGTTCGCGTGTGTGTAGGTGTGCGAACCAACCTCGTCGCCCGCGGCTAGCTCGGCCCGCACGATCGACGGGTTGGCAGCGGCATGTGCGCCGACCACGAAGAACGTCGCGGGCACACGCTTGCGCCCCAGGATCGCCAGTATCTTCGGAGTCCACGTGGCGTCCGGGCCGTCGTCGAACGTCAGGGCGACGGTCTTGGCCGGCATCGCGTAGGAGTACGGGTGTTGTCCGGTCGCATTGATGAGAGGCCCGCCGTAGACCAGCTTGTGCGGCCCAGGCGGGCCGTGGGAACCGGCCAGATTGGCGGTCTGCGGAGACTCGCCAAGCACGCCATGCGTGTAGCCCTCGAAGACCAGCGCCGTAGCGAAAACCAGCAATATCAGGACGACGAAGGCCCAGTGTCCGTGCGGCGTGCGCGTCGCCCCGTGCCTACGTGGCCGGCGGGCCTTGCTACCTGCCATGCGACGACGACGGCGACGGATGCGGCTTCTTTGAGCGGCCTTGTCCTGGCGGAGTCTTGCCCGCCCTATTCGTCGGAGTCGGCGAGCTGCTGGGCGTCGGCGATCTATGTCGCGATGTCGACGGCGAGGGTGACGGCGATGGCCTTCCTGAGCGTGTACGCGACGGCAACCTGCTCGCTGAGCCTGGCACGGGTCCGCCAGATGTGCCTTTCTCGCCTTGATGGCCATGCCCGCGCGCCGTCTGGGCACCGAACACACTGAATGGGGTATCGGGACCACCGAATAGCCCGATGCCCGCGATGATCAACGCGCTTACCAGCAGGACGCTGGCAGCAGCGCCAAGCACACCAAACAGACGACGTCGCTGCCCAGAAGGATCAGCGAAGACCGGCCCGGTCTCGTGCGTCTGGTGGGCGTCCGTTCCGAGCGTTCCGTCCGCATCGTACGGCTGGTTCACGAGGCGAGTTTAGGGGAATCGGCTCGGCCGCAAGGCGGAAAGCGCGGTGTATGAGCAAATCAGTAACTGCGCCGGATATGGAATGCCCATCCACTCGCGCCGGGGAGGTCAGTGACCCCGACAAAATCATGCGACTTCAGGCCGCACCACGCCGGGACGTCCGTCTTGGCCGCGGGGTCATCTGCGAGCACCTGCACCACCTGGCCGACGGCAACCTCTCCGATTCGCTCGGCCAGCATGATGATCGGCAGGGGGCACTTCCGGCCCAGGGCATTGATGCTGAGCGCGGGCTGCGGAGCGGCGCCAGGAAGGCCTGCCGGCGGTTGAGAGATCAAGAGATCAGCCCCGGTCCTGGCTCGATGAGCCCTTGCGTGTTGCCGCGCGGCCGCGCAGACGGCTCACGATGTCGGGCAACACACTCAGGAAGCCGGTCACCGATTCCTCCGTGGTGTTTCGCGGCAATGAGACGCGGACGTTGCCGTGCGTGATGGCGCCCATCGCGGCGAGCACGTGGCTCGGCTGCTGCGTGTCATTCGCGCAGGCGCTGCCAGAGGATACCGAGAACCCGGCCTTGTCGAGCTCGATGACGAGTGCCTCACCGTCGATGTACAGACAGGAGAACGTGACGATGTGGGGCAGCGTGCTCGAATGGTCGCCATGCACGACGCAATCGGGGATCAGCGACTTCAGCCGGTCCCTGATCTGGCTGGTCAGCAGGCGCAGCGCGATGTCGGCCTCGTCGCGCCCGGCCTCGAATGCCTCGAGAGCGGCGGTGGCCGACATGATCGCCGGCAGGTTAGGAAAGCCAGGCACCCGGTGGCCCTCACGACTGCCTGGCGGCAGCGGCGGGCGCCAGCGAACAGACTTGCGGATCACCATCACGCCAAGTCCCGGCGGACCGCCCCACTTATGCCCGCTCGCGGCCAGCATCGACCAGCCCGCAGGCAGCGGCACCCTGCCCGCAGAGGCAGCGGCATCGGTGAACAAGGGCACCCCTGCCGCGCTGCATTCTGCAGCGATCTCGGCAACCGGCTGGATCGTGCCGACCTCGTGGTTGGCTGACTGAAGGCAGGCGAGAACTGTCCGCTCTCGCTTAAGGGCATCAATGAACGCGGCGATGTCAACCCGTCCGTCCGCGCCGACCCCGGCAATCGTCACCTGGCTGCCGGCCAGTTCCGCCTCCGCGGTCGCGTTCAGCACGCTTGAATGCTCGACGGCGCTGACCGCGATGTGGCCAGGACCCCGGCTCGGCGACAGGCGCGCGCGGACGGCACCGAGCACCGCCAGTTGCACGGCCTGCGTCCCGGAGCTCGTGAAGGCAACCTCGTCGGCCCGGCAGCGCAGCAGCGTGGCCATGCGTTCCCTTGCCTGGTCGAGCAGCAGGCTCGCCCGGCGCCCTTCGCGGTGTAGCCGTACCGGATCTGCCCAGCCATCGTCGAGAGTTGCGAGAAGCGCCTCGCGCGCCGCCGGCAACATCGGCTCTGCCGACGCGGCATCGAAGTACGCCATAGCTCTGACCCTACGGCCGCTTGGAACGGCCGCTCATGCACCCCCGCCCGGCCGATCTGCCGGGGGTCGCGGGCGGCCGGTGCCACGACCGTTGTACTGTTTGCACGACAGCCTGTAGGACAGGCGACGGACAGGATCGGTAAGTCGGTTCACGGCCGCTGGGAAGGCAATCGGTGAGTCCCATCCGCACGACCCCCCGTCACATGGGGAGATCTGGTCGGCTGCGCCGCTGGGCGCCGCGCGCCGCGATGCTGCTCGGGCTGGCTATCGTCACCACTGGCTGCAAGTCCAACGACTTCACCAGGCAGGGCCTGCTCGCACCGGTGACCAAGCAAGGGCAGGTCATCGTCGCCATGTGGCAGGGATCGTGGATCGCTGCGTGGGCGGTAGGGATCGTCGTATGGGGCGGGATCCTGTGGGCCGTGATCTTCCACCGCAAGCGCGGCGATCAGCTTCCTCGGCAGGTCCGGTACAACCTGCCGATCGAGCTGCTGTACACCGTCCTGCCGTTCATCATGGTCGGCGTCCTCTTCTTCTTCACCGCCAGGGACGAGAACTACCTGGGTGAGAACCCGAGCAATCCAGGCCTCGTCGTTCACGTGATCGGCCAGCAATGGAGCTGGCAGTTCGCATATCCGGGTTACCGGACCGGGCCACGCAGCGTGGTCACCGAGATCGGGGAGATGTGGCGGCCCGGGCTCCCAACAAGCCAGTTGCCGCTCCTCGAGATTCCCACCGGCAGGACCGTCCAGTTCAACCTGACGTCGGTCGACGTGGTTCACGCCTTCTGGATCGCGCCGTTCGAGTTCAAAAGGGACGTCATTCCCGGATACGCCAACCGTTTTACGGTGACGCCGAACAAAACAGGGTCCTTTATCGGGCGCTGTTCTGAGCTCTGCGGCGTCTATCACAGCCGCATGCTCTTCAGGGTCAAGATCGTCACGCCTGCTCAGTTCGACCGGTGGATCCACGCTCAGCAGGTCCTGCAGACATCTTCTGGGGGTGCTTCGTGACCGCTGTCAAGTCACCCGAGCCGACGACAGCCGGGCCGGTCACCTACCGCAAGGGATCGATCCTGGCTGACTGGCTGTCCTCGACCGACCACAAGATCATCGGCCACCTGTACCTGATCACCTCGTTCGGTTTCTTTCTGATCGGTGGCCTGATGGCACTGATCATCAGGACCCAGCTCTTTGAGCCGACCCTGAGCCTCGTCTCCGATCAGCAGTACAACGAGCTGTTCACCATGCACGGCACGATCATGCTGTTGCTGTTCGCGACCCCGCTGTTTGTCGGCTTCGCGAACGAGATCATGCCGCTGCAGATCGGCTCACCTGACGTGGCGTTCCCGCGGCTGAACCTGCTCAGCTACTACATGTTCGCCTTCGGCGGCATCATCTTGCTGCTCAGCTTCCTGACCCCGGGCGGTGCGGCGGCATTCGGCTGGTACGCCTACTCGCCGCTGACCAGCTCGGTGTTCTCGCCGGGAATTGGCGCCGACATGTGGATCATGGGCCTGACCCTGAGTGGCCTCGGCACCATCCTGAGCGGCGTCAACTTCGTTACCACGATCTTCTGCATGCGAGCGCCCGGCATGACGATGTTCCGGATGCCGATCTTCACCTGGAATATCCTGCTGACCTCGGTCCTGGTGCTGCTTGCCTTCCCGGTACTCGCCGCGGCCCTGCTGGTGCTTGAGATCGACCGCAAGTTCGGCGCTCAGGTGTTCTCAGCGCAGAGCGGTGGTGCCGTCCTGTGGCAGCACCTGTTCTGGTTCTTCGGCCATCCTGAGGTCTATATCGTGGCGCTGCCGTTCTTCGGCATCGCCACCGAGGTGTTGCCTGTCTTCAGCCGTAAGCCGCTGTTCGGCTACAAGGGCCTGGTCGCCGCGACGATCGCGATCGCCGGCCTGTCGATGACCGTGTGGGCGCACCACATGTTCACCACTGGCGCGGTCCTGCTGCCTTTCTTCTCGTTCATGACGTACCTGATCGCCGTGCCGACCGGGGTGAAGTTCTTCAACTGGCTCGGCACGATCTGGCGAGGCCAGCTCACGTTCGAGACGCCGATGCTGTTCATTCTCGGCTTCATGATCGTTTTCTTGTTTGGCGGCCTGACCGGTGTCATCCTGGCGTCGCCGCCGCTTGACTTCCCTGTCAGTGACTCATATTTCGTGGTGGCGCACTTCCACTACGTGCTGTTCGGCACGGTCGTGTTCTGCATGTTCGGCGGCTTCTACTTCTGGTGGCCGAAGTTCACCGGGAAGATGCTCGACGACACGCTCGGCAAATGGCACTTCTGGTTCGTGTTCATCGGCTTCAACACGACCTTCCTGGTCCAGCACTGGCTGGGCGTGATGGGCCAGCCGCGCAGAACCGCCAACTATCCGCTTCTGCCGCATCTCGCCACGACGCTGAATCAGGTCTCGACGATCGGTGCCTTCACACTCGGCGTGTCGAACCTGTTCTTCTTCTGGAATGTCTACAAGACCTGGAAACACGGGGAACGGGTCGTCGAGGACGATCCGTGGGGCTTCAGCAACTCGCTCGAGTGGGCGACCTCCTGCCCGCCGCCGAGGCACAACTTCACCTCGATCCCGCGGATCAGGTCTGAGCGCCCGGCGTTCGACCTGCATCACCCGAACATCAGGGCTGGCCGCGACCCCGAGGAGCGAAAGGCGATCGAGGCGAGCCACTGATGAGCAGTGAGCGGCCGCGCGGCGGCTCGTGCGACGCGCGCGCTCTGACGGACACTGAGCGGCCGCGCGGCGGCCTGTCCGACGCGCGCGCTCTGGCGGACACCGACGGGCTGACGAAGGCAGGGGTACTGGCATGAGGGTCGAGGGCTGGCTGTTCCTCGGCTGCGCCATCTTTTTTGGCGTTGCCGACATCTTCTACTGGAACCTGTCGCATGACCCAACCGGCGGCACCGCGCTCGCCCTGGCGGTGGGGCTGGCGTTCCTGACCGGCTTCTACGTGCTGTTCACCGGAAGGCGCCTGCCGAGGAGGCCGGAGGACGACCCCGAGGCCGAGATCGAGGAAGGCACAGGCGAGCTCGGGTTCTTCAGCCCGCACAGCTGGTGGCCGCTGTTCGTAGGGCTGGCCGGTGCGCTCGCCGCGGTCGGCGTGGCGATCGGCTGGTGGCTTTTCCTGATCGGAGCACTGGCCCTGATCTTCTCGGTGATCGGCTTCGTCTTCGAGTACTACCGCGGCCTCTTCGCGCACTAGGCGGGCGAGGCCGCGCTGCGAGCCTCCTGCGATTGAACCCCCAGTCCCGAGCCCACCCCGGTCAGGAGAGCACGTTGGACGTTTACGAGGCGCTGTACACGACCAGGGCGATGCGCCGGGTACGCACCGATCCGGTCCCCGACCAGGTGCAGGCGCGGATCCTCGACGCCGCGATCAGGGCTCCGAGCGGAGGTAACTCGCAGAACTGGCGGTTCATCCTGCTAGATGACCCTGCCCTCAAGGGTCAGCTCGGGCCGCTGTACAGGGACTGCATGGCACAGCTGTGGAGTGGCGGTTACCGTGAGCGGCTTGAGCGGGCCAAGGCGAGCCCTGACGATCCGGCAAGTGCATCGTTCTTGCGAGTCCAGCGGTCCGCACAGCACCTTGCCGACCACTTTGAGGACGTGCCGCTGTTCCTGATGGCCTTCGCGCGGAATGACCAGAGCGGCAGCTCGATCTTCCCGGCGATCTGGAGCGCTCAACTCGCGGCCAGGGCCGAAGGCGTGGGCAGCACGCTGACAACGGTGCTCGGGAGCTTCAAGCGCGCGGAGACGTTCGCTGTCCTCGGCGTGCCCGCCGACCGCGGCTGGGAGATGGCGGGTTGCGTCTCCTTCGGATACCCGACCGGCCGCTGGGGCGTGGCACCCAGGCGCCCGGCGCACGAGGTCGCCTACCGCAACACGTGGGGAACCGATCTCGGCCTGACCATCCCTGAGCCGCTCTGGACCGACACCGCAGCTCGCGCCTGAGCCACAGGCCCGAGACCGCCGCGTGTTAGTCGTGGTCGTCAGTGCTGGTTGCGCGCTCGGCGCCGTCGCGATCGCCAGAACTGATCCCCGCAGGCTCACCGTGGCCGTCGGGACCGTGCCCGTTCTCGCCAAGGCCGTTCACGGGTATGGTCTCGGTCACGATCTTGTTGAGCCTTGCCTTGATCCGGCCGATGCCGCCGCGCATTCCCGGTGGCGGCACTGCCTCGTCGGCGGCCTCGCTGGTACCGGCGGGAAGCTCAAGCGGCTCGGGTGGCGCGATCTTCGCCAGCGTCTCCTCGTCGAGCGGCCTGGTGACCTCGACGAACTCGCCGTTCGGCATCTGCCTGATGATGCCGGTCTCCATCCCGTGCTCCAGCAGGTGGACGTCCTTGCGCTGCAGCCCCAGGCAGATGCGCTTGGTGATGTAGTACGCAAGAATCGGGACCACGAACACAGCGACTCTGGCGATCCAGGTGACCGTGTACAGCGAGATGTCGAAGTGCTGCGCGATCACGTCGTTCGCACCCTCGGCCCAGAGCACGCCCCAGAAAGCCACCGCGGCGATGCCGAGCGCGGTCCTGGTCGGCGCGTTGCGCGGGCGGTCGTTGATGTGGTGCTCGCGTCTATCGCCGGTAATCCATTGCTCGAGGAATGGCCACAGTGCGGCTGCGGTAAAGATGAGGCCGAGCGGCAGGAGTCCAGGGATGAACACGTTGAAGGCAAACGTGTGCCCGGCTATCACCCAGTCCCAGGCCGGCATGACACGCAGCGCGCCCTCGAGCATGCCCATGTAGAAGTCGGGCTGCGACCCCGCAGAGATCGCAAGCGGGTTGTACGGGCCGTACAGCCAGATCGGGTTGATCTGGGCGAAGGTCGCGGCCAGCGTCACGACGGCGAAGATGAACAGGAACAACGCCGTGGTCTTCGCAGCGAAGTACGGGAACGCCGGCGCGCCACGGACATTCTTGTTGGTCCGGCCCTTGCCAGGCATCTGGGTGTGCTTCTGGTGATACATGATGAAGATGTGCGCCCCGATCAGCGCCGCGAACAGGCCTGGAATGAGGAGCACATGCAGGATGTACATCCGCGGGATGATCGAATGCCCGGGATATTGCCCGCCGAACAGGAAGTAAGACCCGTACGTGCCGACTATCGGGATCGACTGGATCACGCCCTGCAGAATGCGCAGGCCAGCCCCGGACAGCAGGTCATCGGGCAGTGAGTAGCCGAACAAGCCCTCGATCAGCGCGAGCGTGAAGAGGACGATGCCAATCAGCCAGTTGACCTCGCGTGGCTTGCGGTAAGCGCCCGTGAAGAAGATCCGCAGCATGTGCACCATGATCGCGGCCACGAACAGGTCGGCGGCCCAATGATGGATCTGCCTCATCAGCAGTCCACCGCGTACGTCGAAGCTGATATTCAGCGTCGAGGCGTACGCCTGGCTCATGTGCAGGCCGTCCAGGTTGACGTAATTGCCGTGATAGACCACGTCGGTCATGCTGGGCTTGAAGAACAGCGTGAGGAACGTGCCGGTCAGCACCAGGATGATGAACGTGTACAGGGCGATCTCGCCGAGCAGGAACGTCCAGTGGTCGGGGTAGAGCTTCTTGAGGACGGCGCGGAAACCTTTCGCGCCGCGGAACCTGTCGTCCAGCCAGCTGCCAGTGCCATCAAGCGCGCGGTTAACGGTCATGTCGACGGCCCTCGCTCCCAGAAACTCGGGCCCACCGGTTCGGTGAAGTCGCGCCTGGCCACCAGGAACCCCTCCGCGTCCACGGTCATCGGCAGCTGCGGCAGCGCCCTGGTCGCGGGACCGAAGATCACCTTCGCGCCGCGCGTTGCGTCAAATGTTGACTGGTGACATGGGCAGAGTATGTGGTGCGTCGTCTGCTCATACAGGGCGGCTGGGCAGCCGACGTGCGTGCAGATCTTCGAGTACGCGACGATATTGTCAACTGTCCAGTTCTGGACAACCTTGCCGTCCACCGGCGATGACCTGGCGGTGAATTCGATCTGATTCGGCGCGAACTTGATGATGATGCAGGCCGCCTTCGCGAGCGCGTTGAAATCATCTTGGAAGCCGTCAGGCACGACCGTGATCATGCCGCCCGGGGAGCTGAACTCGGCGGGCCTGATCGGCCTGTTGCTTCCGTAGTCCAGCAGCCGCATGCCGTTGCGCCAGACGGTGTGATCCAGGGTCTTGCGTGGCAGCGGCCCGAGGTCGCGGAGCAGCAGGATGGGTGCGACGGCGACAGGGACGGTCGCGGCGATCAGAGTACGCCGCAGCAATGGCCGTTTGACGAACTGGCTGGCGTCCGCGCCCTCCTGCCAAGTCTCCTTAAACGATTCCCGGTCCTCAGCGGTTGAGCGCAGCGGCTTTCGCGCCTCGGTGAGCTCGACGGACGGCATGACATTGCGGACCCAGAACACGGCCCCGCAGGCCAGACCCAGGAACGACAGGGCCATGGTCAGGCCGAGCGCAAGGTTCGAGTGCTGCGTCCGCACGACCGAATGCACGGGGAAGATCACGTAGGCGGCTATGAACCCGAGGCCAGCTAGCGTGGCGATCAGGAAGCAGACAGCGACAATGCGCTCGGCCTTCTTGGCGCCCCGCGGGTCGTCTGGCTCCGCAGGAAGTTCGCGCGAGCGCACCTGGGGCGGCCCGCCGGGAGTGCCTGGCGGAGGCGGGGCGAGCATGGTCCTGGATTCGGCGGGCGCCGGGGTACCAATCACTCGGTGCCGCGGCTCGCGCGACTCCTCAGCGCCATCCCGCTCGTCCCGTCCGGGGGACAGGTCGCCATCTCGGTCGTTGTCGCCGCTGTGGTGGCCGGCATCGGGGTCAGTCATGAGCCTTCCTGTGCTTAGCAGTGATCCACATTGCCGCGAGCACCATGAAGAGCAGCAGCCCGACGAAAACTACGATCCCCTCGGTCACGGGACCGACGCGGCCCAGGCTGAATCCGCCCGGGTTCGGCTCGCTGCGGGTCCTGGTGATGTAGGAGATAATGTCGCGCTTTTGCTGCGGCGTGATCGTGGTGTTATTGAAGACAGGCATGGCCTCTGGCCCGGTGAGCATGGCTTCGAAGATCTGCCGCGGTGTTGACTTGGTCAGCGGCGGCGCGTACTTGCCGTACGTAAGCGCCCCTCCGGCGCCCTGGAAGTTGTGGCACTGAGCGCAGTCTGCGACGAAGAGCTGCTGGCCAAGCCCGGTATTGGCGCCATGGGGATTGACGTCGGCAGCCGACGGGATGGCCGGGCCGCCGCCGAGCGATGCGATGTAGGCGGCCAGCGCGCCGATCTGCTGCGAGCTGAAAGTGATCGGCTTGCGCGGCTGCTCGGCCGCGGGCTCTTTGGCCGGCATCCGGCCGGTACTGACCTGGAAGTCCACTGCCGCGGCGCCGACGCCGATCAGGCTCGGGCCGACACCGGGCACCCCCTGCGCGAAGACGCCGTGACAACTGGCGCATTCGGTGTTGAAAAGATACTTGCCTTCGGCGATGAGCGGTCCGCCCGAGACAGAGTGCGAGGCTGCCGAGGCGGCACCGATGCCAGTGACGGCCGCGTAGCTAAGGCCGGCCAGCAGCAGCGCGAGCAGGATAACGGCGTAACCGGCGGCCGGATGTCTCCGCCTGGCTGTGATCGCTCTCACTGCTACTCCTACTTTCCGGTCAGCGGCAGGAGGTAGATGGTGGTGAACAGCCCGATCCACACCACGTCGACGAAGTGCCAGTAGTACGAGACCACGATCGCGCTGGTCTGCTGCTCATGGGTATATCGCTTAGCCGCGTAGGTGCGCCCGAGCAGGAAGATGAACGCGATCAGCCCGCCAGTCACGTGCAGGCCGTGGAAGCCTGTGGTCAGGAAGAACACAGAGCCGTAGTTGCTCGAGGCGAGCGTAAGGTGCTGCTTGAAGATCAGGTCCAGGTACTCATATCCCTGGCCGAGCACGAAGTACAGGCCCATCACGAAGGACAGCACGTACCACTCGCGCAAGCCCCAGCGCCGGAAGTCAAAGATGGATCCCTGCCGCCCGATCTGGCCGCGCTCTACCGCGAACACACCCATCTGGCAGGTGACGCTGGACAGGATCAGCACGATGGTGTTCGCGGTCGCGAGCGGGTAGTCAAGCTCGGCCTGCGGCCAGGCCTGGCCCAGTCCGGTATCGACCGACTTGATCGTGAAGTACATCGCGAAGAGCGCTGCGAAAAACATCAGCTCGGAGGACAACCACACGATGGTCCCGACGCTGACCAAATTCGGCCGGCTCGCGGGCGTACGGGGTACGACCGCCGTGTCTGGTGCTGACGTCACGCGCCCATTATTACGACACCCGGTAGGGGAACGCGGCACGACCCCCTAATCGGGGGTCAGGCGTCGCATCCGCAGACCACCCACCGAGGTCCTGGCGTCACCCCGCCTGGCCGGGGAGTCGATAACATCCAGCTATGAAAGTTGTCGTTTATAGCCATGACGCGGACACCAGGGCTCGCGTACGGCTTGCCATAGGACGCCGCCCCGCGCCTGACGTGCCGGAGGCCGAGGTGGTCGATGTGGCCACGCAGCCTGCGCTGATCCGGCTGCTCGACGCCGGCGGCGCGGACGTCATGGTGCTTGACGGCGAAGCTCAGCCGTCCGGCGGGATGGGCATCTGCCGCCAGGCCAAGGATGAGATATATAACTGCCCTCCCGTGCTACTGATCATCGGTAGGGCTGATGATGGCTGGCTGGCAACCTGGTCCGGCGCAGATGCCGTGGTCAGCCACCCGATCGACCCCGCGGCGCTGGCCGAAGCGCTGGCGGGTCTCATGCGGCAGCGCGCGGCAGAGGGTGCCTCACCAGCTCCGGCGTGAACGGACGCGACGAGCACAGCCAGATCCTGGAAGCCTGAGGAACGCCATGGACGACGCAGCGCACTCCTGGCCGAGCCTGCTCGGCCAGCTCATCAACGGCCAGTCGCTTACTGCCGACGCCGCTGCCTGGGCCATGAGCGAAATCATGGAAGGCGCGGCCACGCCGGCGCAGATCGCGGGCTTCGGCATCGCGCTACGGATGAAGGGCGAGACACCTGCCGAGGTAGACGGCCTCGCCTCGGCGATGCTCCGGCTAGCGACGCCGCTCAGCATCCCTGGCCGGCTCACCGATCTCGTCGGAACCGGCGGCGACCGTGCCCGCACCGTGAACATCTCGACGATGGGAGCGATCGTCGCGGCTGCCGCCGGGGCGCGCATCGCGAAGCATGGCAACCGCGCTGCGTCCTCCGCGTGCGGCGCGGCCGACGTGCTCGAGGCGCTGGGCGTCGTCATCGACCTGCCGCCTGCGGCGACGGAGAAGCTCGCGCTGGAGACCGGCATGGTCTTCCTGTTCGCGCCGCTATATCACCCTGCCCTGCGGCACACCGCGGTGCCGCGCCGCGAGGTCGGCGTACCGACGGTCTTCAATTTCCTCGGCCCTGTCGCCAACCCGGCCATGCCGCAGGCCCAGGCCGTCGGCGTTGCCGACCCGCGAATGGGTTCGGTCCTCGCCGGAGTGCTCGCTCGCAGGGGCTCCTCGGCGCTGGTCTTCCACGGCGACGACGGGCTGGATGAGCTCACCACCACAGGACCCTCTACCGTCTGGATCGCACAATCCGGCGCGGTAGCAGAGACCAGATTCGACCCGGCCGAGATCGGCATCCCCCGGTGTGAGCCTGCCGACCTGCGGGGCGGCAATCCGGCGCAGAATGCGGCCGTAGTTCGCTCGGTCCTGGCCGGCGAGGGCGGCCCGGTGCGCGAGACGGTCCTGCTCAACGCCGGCGCGGCGCTGGTGGCCGAGGCTGGCGCCGCCGAAGCTGCTCAGCTCAACGCGGCGCTGGCTGATGGCTACGCCCGAGCGGCGGAAGCCGTGGACTCGGGCGCGGCCGCATCGCTCCTTGACACCTGGATTCAGGCCAGCAGGAGGCTCGCGACCTGACCCGTCGCGCCTAATCCGTTCAGGCGGTCTCTGGGTAGCCGATCGAGAACGCGGCGTCCAGGTCGTGCCGGGAGTAGGCGCGGAAGGCGATGTGCGTCTCGGTGTGCGTGACGCCGTGGACCTTGTTCACACGTCCGGGTATGACGTCGCCGAGTTCGTCATGCCCGCGAACCCGCACCATCGCGACCAGGTCAAATTCGCCAGTCACCGAGTAGACCTCGCTGACCTGCTCGATCTGGGCGATCGCCTCCGCAGTTTCCGGAATTCGCGCGACATCGGCCTTGATCAGAACTATCGCGGTGACCATGGCCGCCTCCTCGATCGTCGGTACGTTCGCGCCTGTTGCCGCGACATCGTATCGGCTCGGCGCGCCTGAGACCGCAGCAGCGGCCGCCGCGCTGTCCCTGGGCCGGTAGGTATTGGGTCCATCTGTCGGTCGCGGCCCGCGCGCGAGCACCCCGAGTAGTCCCTTCAGCACGGCCGCGGTCGCCTTGGCGTCGGCCAGAGCGCGGTGGCACGGCCCCGTCTGGGCGTCGAAGTGGCAAGACAGGGTGGCTAGCCGGTGATCGGGCACATCCGCAGGGCCGAGCAACATGCGCGACAGGACGGCAGTATCGATGACAGCTCGGTGCGGCCATGCCGTGCCGCATTGCTCGCAGGCGGCCGCGAGGAAGGCGACGTCGAACGGCGCGTTGTGCGCGACGATGACGCCGCCGGCGGCGAACCTCAGGAAGTCGGGGAGCACCTCGGTGATCGCCGGCGCCTCGGCGACCATACCGTCGGTAATTCCGGTCAGCTCGGTGATATGGCCGGGGATCGGCATGCCGGGATTCACGAGAGCGGAGAATTCGGTCATCGGACGCCCGGGGCTCAGCCGGACCGCCCCGATCTCGGTGATTCCCGCCTCATCGGCGAACCAGCCGGTCGTCTCGACGTCGACGATCACGAGATCGCCCTGTGGCAGGAACGGGCTGGCTGGCAGCAGGCCGGGCAGCAGCCGCCAGTAGTGCCCGTCGCCCGGGTCGCGCTCGCGCATACCGGCGTCAGCCAGGGCACCGGAGTGCTCGGCTCCGTTAACGCCGGTGCCGCCGTGGGCGGCGCCGTCGCCGCTGCTGCTGCTGCCATCGGCCGCGCCCTGGTCCGGCTCGCCAGGGTCCAGCTCGGCAGGGTTCAGCTCGCCAGGGTCCGGCTCGGCAGGGTTCAGCTCGCCAGGGCCCGGCGGGTCCGCGAGCCGGAGCCTGGCGCGGCGCAACGCCTCCATCGCGGGCCGGACACCGCGCCGCCGCGGCAGATGGATCTGTGCCGGAGCCCTCACAAGGCAAAGCTATGGCCAGCCACTGACACTCAGCCGGGTTCCGGCTACGCCACGCCGCGGGGATGGGCCGGATACGGGCTTCGTAAAACTGAGGCGAGAGTGCGCGAAGTGGTTGAATGCGTTAACCGGTCTGGTTAATGTGGCTGATCGAGCCGATCGCTTGGCAGCCGTTTTAATATCGGCGGCGGTAGGCCGCTACCGAGTGAGCCTGACCGCAAGGTCAGCACGTGAATCGGGAGCCCCTGGCAGGCCGCGCGCAACCGTTCGGCGGTCGCGTGCGTAACCCCCAAGGTGCATCGGACTGGCCCTTGGCCAGCGCCGACGGGCAGTTGCCACGGCTCGGTCCCGTAGCCGGCTCGGCAGACGACTGTGGGAAAAGGAGCGTGCCTGGCGCGTGCATACGCCGCTGTCAGTTCGCAGGGTCATGAGTAGTCGCAGTCGCACCGGCGCTGAGAACGCCGGCGAGCAAGGCGGTGTTTCCGTCCCGAGGGCCGGTCAGGCCCGAGGCGGGCTGCGCCGCGGATGGCTGATACTCATCAGCCTCGCAACCATGGGCGCCGTCGCCGGAATTGGCGGTTCGGCAGCCGCGCTGCCGCAACCTACCGTTGCGCAGGTGAAGGCCAAGCTGGCGTCGCTGAACACCAAGTCCAGCCGCCTCGGCCAGCAATACGATCAGGTGCTGCAGCAGCTGTCGGTGGCCAACCAGCGGCTAAAAGTGCTCAACAAGGAGACCGCGCAGTACCGCAAGACGTTCGATGAAATGCGGACCCGGATTGGCAGGCTTGCGGCGGTCGCCTATGAGCAAGGCGGCGCGTCATCCCCGGTCGCCCTCCTGACGTCTGAGACACCGCAACAGGTGCTCGACCAGGCCTCGATACTGAACGAGCTGTCGATCGCGAACACGTCGCAGATCAACGCCTACCAAGCTGCCAGCAGGCAGCTGCTGAACGCTCAGCAAGCAGCGACGCGCGCTCGCGCGGCGATCCTGCCCCTGAAGCGCTCGCTGCACAAGCGGATCGCGGTGCTGAACAAGCTGAAGCAGCAGCAGGAGGCGCTGCTTGCCTCGCTGACGCCGCCGCAGCAGACGGGGACAGGGCCTGGCGGCGGCGGGGGCGGCCACTACAAGGGGCCAACGTCCACGCAGGCTGAGAAGGCCGTGGCGTTCGCCTACAACCAGCTCGGCTGCCCGTACGTCTTTGGCGGGACCGGTCCGTGCAGCGCGGGCTTCGACTGCTCGGGGCTGACCAGCCAGGCGTGGGCAAGCGCGGGAATCTCCATCCCGAGGGTGAGCTACGACCAGATGTCCTCGCTGCCTGCTGTGCCGTTGCATACCGCGTCTGGTGCCTTCACGACCAAGTACCTGCATCCAGGAGACATCCTAGGATTCTCCGGCAACTCCCACGTCGGCATATACGTCGGCAATGGCTCTCTGATCGACGCGCCGGTGCCGGGCCAGAACGTGCAGAAGGTGGGGCTGTCCGGCTGGTACCTGTCCAATCTCGACGGGGCCGTCAGGCCGTAGCGCGGCGCGAACAGCAAGCCTCAGACCGGGAAGGCCGTCGCCATGTCATCGCCGTCTGTCGTGTTCAGCGTGAGCACCGACGGCAAGACGGTTGCTGAAGCGCTGATCGCCGACCGGGCACAAGCCGCGGAGTTGCTCAGCGCAGCACGACAGGCCGGCTCCGATCTCGCGTGGGCGCACAGCGCGGCTGACCTGTCTGAGCTTGGCTTCACCAGGCAATGGGGCTACCGCAAGGTGGCCGGCAAGCCGCTCAGCGGGGGCGCAGCCGGCATCGTCCCGTTGGCAGCCGACGAGGGCAGTCCTACGTTGTGGGCGGCTGCCTACCGTGGTCAGTGGGGGCACAAGACGCCTCAGCCCGACCAGTGGCCGTTTGACCTGCCGCCGGGCACCGTGACGCTCGGCCTGCGCCTGGACGGGGCTATCGCGGGAGTCTGCCGGGTCGACCCGGCCGCCGGGCTGATCGACGCTCCCGGCGTCATTCCTGCCTACCGTGCAGACCTGTCGGGCTACGAGGCACTGCTCAGGGCCGCGCTCATCTTGGTGGATGCGCCGAGCGCGGCGGTCGAGTCCTGGGGAGAGGGCCCCGAACGCCTCGCGGTCTGCGAACGGCTCGGCCTGACCACGGCCGAGTACACGCCGGGCTGGCAGTTCGTAATGCGGGGGGATACGGGGGGTCGTCCACCCGGAGATGCACTGCGGGGGGATACGGGGGGTCGTCCACCCGGAGATGCACTGGCGGGGGATTCGGGGGGTCGTCCACCCGGAGATGCACTGGCGGGGGATTCGGGGGGTCATCCGCCCGGTGCAGCGCCGCATAACTGAGGCTGATGGGTAAGGTAGCCATTCATATGCCCAAGGTCCTGATCGTCACCAACGACTTTCCGCCGCGCAGCGGCGGGATTCAGTCGTTCGTGCACGCGCTCGCAGTGCGGCTTCCCGCGGGCCAGGTTGTCGTTTACGCCCCCGCCTGGCAGGGCGCCGCCGAGTTCGACGCCCGGCAGCCGTTCCCTGTGGTCAGGCACCGGACGTCGCTCATGCTGCCAGTCCCTTCGGTTGCGAGGCGGGCTAGGGCGATCCTTGCCGAGCATGGCTGCGACACCGTTCTGTTCGGCGCCGCGGCCCCGCTCGGTTTGCTGGCGCCTGGGCTCCGCAGGGCAGGCGCGCGCCGGATCATCGCACTGACTCACGGGCACGAGGCCGGCTGGGCCGCATTGCCTGGCGCGAGAGCCTTGTTGCGACGGATAGGCGAGCACGCAGACGTGGTGACGTACCTAGGTGAGTACTTCAGGATCCGGCTGGCCAGGGCACTGACTCCAGCGGCGGCCGGGCGGATGGTCAGGCTCGCGCCCGGCGTGGACAACGAGTCCTTCAGGCCTGGCGCGGGAGGCGCCGCCATCAGGGAGCGATTCGGAATCGCGCCCGAGGCGCCGGTGGTCGTCTGCGTTTCCAGGATGGTGCCGCGCAAGGGCCAGGACACCCTGATCAAGGCATGGCCGGCTGTCCTGGCCGGGCTGGCGGTCCGGCCGGCGGTGCCGGCGAGCCATGGCGGGCCGGAGCGCATCGGTCCAGTTGGCGCGCCGGTATTGCTGCTGGTCGGAGACGGCCCGTATGCGCGCGACCTGCACGCGCTCGCGCGGCGTGAGCAAGTAGCCGACTCAGTGATCTTCGCCGGCCCGGTGGCCTGGGAGGACTTGCCCGCGTACTACGACGCGGGGACGGTCTTCGCGATGCCGTGCCGTACCAGACGGCACGGACTGGACGTCGAGGGGCTGGGGATCGTCTACCTGGAGGCCTCGGCGACCGGATTGCCGGTGATCAGCGGCGACTCTGGCGGAGCCCCCGACGCCGTCTTGCCAGGCGAGACCGGCTATGTTGTCGGCGGTCAGGACGAGGCCGCGCTTGCTGACCGGCTGATCCAGCTGCTCGCCGACCCGCATGGCGCCGCAACCATGGGCGAGAAGGGCCTCGCATGGGTCGACCGGGAGTGGCGCTGGGACATCGTCGCCGCCCGCCTTCGGGAGATCATCGCCAGCTGAGTTATCCGCGGGCGTAAAGGATCTCGATCTCGCGGGCGAAATCTTTGGCCACGACGCTGCGCTTGACCTTCAGCGACGGCGTCAGGTGCCCGCTGGCCTCGGTGAAGTCCGTGGCAAGAATCCTGAACTTCCTGATCGACTCTGCCCGCGAGACCGCCTTGTTGGCATCGTCGACGGCCGCCTGCAGCTCGGCGATCAAATCAGGGTCTTCGGCCAGGTCAGCCGGGGTCGCGTCGGCTGGCTTGCCGTGCTGTTGCTTCCAGAACTCCAGGGCCTCGCCGTCCAGCGTGATCAGGCAGGCGATGAATGGCCGGTTGTCGCCGACGACCATGGTCTGGCTGACCAGCGGATGAGCCCTGAGCCTGTCCTCCAGGACCGCCGGCGCCACGTTCTTGCCGCCAGCGGTGACGATGAGCTCCTTCTTGCGCCCTGTCACGCTCAGGAACCCCTCGTCGTCCAGCGCGCCGATGTCGCCGGTGTGCAGCCAGCCATCGGAATCGAGCGCTTCGGCGGTGGCCTCCTCGTTGCCCCAGTACCCACGGAACACGATGGGCCCGCCGATCAGGATTTCGCCGTCATCGGCGATCCGGATGGTCGTGCCGGGGATCGGCAACCCGACGGTGCCGATCTTGTTGCGGTTGGGCCTGTTCACGACCGCGGCCGCGGAGGTCTCGGTCAGGCCGTAGCCTTCCAGCACCGTGATGCCGGCACCGCGGAAGAAGTGGCCGAGCCGCTCACCTAGCGGTGCCCCGCCGGAAATCGCGTACGCGACCCTGCCGCCGACCGCGGCCCGCAGCTTGGCGTACACCAGGCGGTCGAAGAGCGCGTGCCGCATCTTGAGTGCCTGACCGGGGCCGCGGCTGACCGAGCCGCTCTCGGGTATGGACTGCGCCCGGCTGAATGCGACGGCGGTGTCGCCAGCGGCCCGGAAGATCCTGCTCTTCGCGCCGCTCGCCGCGGCCTGCTGCTGGGCGGAGTTGAACACCTTCTCAAAGACGCGCGGCACCGCGAGCAGGAAGACCGGCTTGGTCTCGGGCAGCGCATGCGCGAGCGTCGAGGAGTCCTCCCAGTGCTGGAGCACCGCGCCGCCTTCGATGCACGCCACCTGGATGATCCTGGCGAAGCAGTGGGCGAGCGGCAGGAACAGCAAGGTCGACGATCCGTCGGTCTCGAACAGCTCGTGCAAGGCTCCCTGCACAGCGTTGCGGGAGGCTGAAAGCAGGTTGCGGTGGGTCAGTTCGCAGCCCTTGGGCCTGCCGGTGGTCCCCGAGGTGTAAATGATCGTGGCGAGGTCGTCGGCGCGGCGCCCGGCCATGCGAGCGTCGAGCTCGTCGTCACCGATGTCGGAACCGGCGGCAGTCACGACGCCGATGGTGTCCATCAGCCAGATACTCAGCAGGTC
Source organism: uncultured Actinomycetota bacterium (assembly GCA_963809195.1). GTDB lineage: Bacteria > Actinomycetota > Actinomycetes > Streptosporangiales > Streptosporangiaceae > Chersky-822. Next base: position 1,392,351 of record CAWEIQ010000001.1, read on the forward strand.
GGGCAGATTGCCCTTGACGCTGGTGATGGTGACGGCGTGAGCGTCTGTCTCCGCGAAGACGCCGCGGCAGCCTCCGTTGGACAGGATCCACTCGACCTGCTCGGCCGACGAGGTCTCGTATACGGGGACGGTGACCGCGCCGGCCGTCCAGATCGCGTAGTCGATGAGCGTCCATGCGTAGCTGGTATGCGACATGAGGCCGACCCGGTCGCCTGGGCGGATTCCGGCCGCGAGGATGCCCTTGGCAAGCGCGCGTACCTCGTCGCGGAATTGTGCCGCGGTCACGTCGGCCCAGGCGTGCTCGGCCTCGCGCCTGCGCATGATGACCGCCTCAGGCGCCTCGGCGGGGCGTTCGAAGACAATGTCGGTGAGCGTGGCCGTGGCTGAGATTTCGGCCAGGGCGGGGATATTGAACTCGCGCAACGGACCTCCTGCCATCGTTACTCTCTTAAGCGGCCGCGCGGCAGGCTTGTCCGACGCGCGCGCTGGAGAGCACTGATCCGATCTTTGCGACGGTACCGCCAGTATTCAAGATGATCGTGCTCGGGTCGCATGGTTCGGGTTTGGATGATCTGCTTATTGTTGGTCAATGCGGGTCCACGTGGTCAGTGATGTACACGGCAGGGCCGACGCGCTCCGGCGGGCCAGTGACGGCGCCGACGCACTCATTTGCCTCGGGGACCTGCTGCTCTTTCTTGACTATGCCGACCATTCGCGCGGGATATTCCCCGATCTGTTCGGCGCCGAAGCGGCACGCGAGTTCATCGCCTTGCGCACTGCGCAGCAGTTCGACACGGCGCGGGAATACTCGGCGAAGCTGTGGGCGTCGTTGCCTGGCGAGCCAGGCGCGACCGTCAACGCGGCAGTGTCCGCACAGTACGCGGAGCTCTTCGAGGCGATGCCGACGCCTGCATACCTGACCTATGGCAACGTCGACATCCCCCGGCTCTGGCCCGAGCACCTGCGGGCCGGCCACCAGGTGCTCGATGGCGACAGCGTCGAGATCGGCGGACTCAGCTTCGGTTTCGTTGGCGGGGGCCTGCGCTCGATTTACCGGACGCCCAACGAGCTCGATGACGACGTGTTCGCCGCCAAAGTGGACGCCGTCGGAGCTGTCGACGTCCTGTGCGCCCACATACCGCCTGAGGTACCCGAGCTGCTGTTCGACACCGTGGCTCAGCGGATGGAGCGGGGCAGCCAGGCGCTGCTCGACGCCGTGCACCGCATGCAGCCCAGGTACCTGCTGTTCGGCCACGTGCACCAACCACTGGTCGACCGGCTGACGATCGGCAGCACGCAGTGCGTCAACGTCGGCCACTTCAGGGCCAGAGGCACGCCTTACGTGCTGGAGTGGTAGCGGCAGAACATCCAGTTCGGCGCGGCGGCGGGGTACGCTCCGAGCATGGCCGACAAGACCAGCTCGACCATGACGATCGAAGCGCCACGGTCGGTCATCATGGCGGTTATCGCGGACTTCGCCGCGTACCCGAAATGGGCTACCGGCGTGCGCGCTGCCGATGTGCTTCAGACCGGCCAAGACGGCGTGGCCGAGCGGGTCAGGTTCACCCTTGACGCTGGCGTGATCAAGGACAGTTACGTGCTCGCATACACCTGGCAGGGCGACGAGCATGTGGGCTGGGAGCTGGTTGAACGTGGCTCGGCCGTATCGGAAATGTCGGGTGCCTACCGGCTGGAACAGGTCGGTGGCGCGACTAAGGTGACGTACGAGCTCGCTGTCGGCCTCGCGATTCCGATGATCGGGATGCTGAAGCGGCGGGCCGAGAAGACGATCATCGATACTGCGCTGAAGGGCCTCCGTACCCGGGTGCAGTTGACCGGCGGCGAGAGTGGTGAGGGCAGATGACGGAGCCGTCGGATGGTCAGCGGCCGGTGAACGGCGCGACCGACTCCTGGGAGCAGCGCGCGGCAGGCGTGGCCAACGACGTCCAGCGCTGGCTGATCAGGAAGAGCGCGCGGAACATGCGCGACGAGCTCGGCGGTCAGGTCAAGAAGGCGTTGCGCGGGTCCGAGCGCAACGCGGGCGATACCTGGGCGACGGCCACGACCGAACCGCCGCACGCGGCTGACGAGGCTCCCGAATGCGCCTGGTGCCCGGTGTGCAGGGCGGCCAGGCGGTTGGCGCAGGCCAGGTCCGGTGCCGACACCCGAGGCGGCGGGCCGAGGATCTCCGACGCGGCGGACGTGATGGCAGGCGCGGTCAGGGACGCGCTCGCTGGCATTGACTCGATCCTGTCGTACCGGCCGAGCGGGAGCGCTCCGTCTGGGCCGTCAGCTCCGGCCGCGCCCGTGCGGCCGGAGGCACCAGCAGAGCCGGCGGAGTCGGGCGCTGGCGACTCGGCGCCGTCGCGGCCTGAGCAGTCATGGTCGCAGGCGACCGAGGCCGAGCACGCGGACGATCCGACCGAGAGAGCCTAACGATGAGCCTGGCCATTGGTGTCGACGTCGGCGGCACCAAGATCGCCGCTGGGGTGGTCGACGAAAAGGGCGGCATCATCGAGATGGTCAAGCGGCCGACGCCGGCCGTGAACGCGTCGAAGACGATCGACATGATCGCCGACGCGGTGAAGGAGCTGCTCGCCAGGCACGAGATTGAGGCAGTGGGCATCGGCGCGGCCGGTTTCATCGAGGAGAGCCGGTCGTCCGTCGTGTTCGCGCCGAATCTCGCCTGGCGGAACGAGCCCGTCGCCAGGCAGGTCGAGGACCGCACCGGGCCGCCCGGTGGTAGTGGAGAACGACGCGAACGCGGCTGCGTGGGCTGAGGCCAAGCTCGGCGCCGGGCGTGGTCACGAGCACGTGCTGATGATCACGATCGGGACCGGAATCGGCGCTGGCCTGGTGCTGAACGGCGAGCTGTACCGCGGCCGCTTTGGCATGGCAGGGGAGCCTGGCCACTACCGGGTCGTGCCCGACGGCAGGCTGTGCGGCTGCGGCAACCGGGGCTGCTGGGAGCAGTACGCGAGCGGCAGCGCGCTGGTCGCCGAGGCCCGCGACTTCGCCAGGCGTTCACCGGGAGCGGCCGTCAGGCTGTTGCAGCTGTCCGGCGGCACGCCGGAAGGCATCACGGGCCCTGAGGTCACGACCGCGGCGCGCGAAGGCGATGCGGCGGCGCTGCGCTGTTTCGACATCATCGGGCGCTGGCTGGGGGAGGGGCTGGCCGACCTGGCGGCGATACTCGACCCCGGCTGCTTCGTGCTTGGCGGCGGCGTGTCCGAGGCAGGCGATCTGCTGCTCGGCCAGACCAGGGCGGCGTTCGAGAACGGCCTCACCGGCCGGAAGTACCGGCCGCACGCTGCGGTCGTGCTCGCGGAGCTCGGCCCCGAGGCCGGAATGATCGGCGCGGCTGACCTAGCGAGGAACCGTTACGGAGCGCCGCCGCGGCTACGCGGCGGCGCGACATGAGCTTGATCTAGGTTTCTCGCTCGGACTCAGACGACGGCGCCTTGGTCTGGCCCGTCGCGGCGGGACGGGCCGTCGTCGCCGAGCCGCGAGACGAGCACGACGAAGCCCGTGATGAACGCGATGATCGCCGCCAGCTCCGCCCAGCGCTGGCACCTGCCACTGCAGGGTCGTGGCGATGAACAGGTATCCGGGACCGCCGAACAGCGCGGTCCAGGCGGCGCGGGCGACCGAGTCCAGCTTGGGCTGCGGCGGTGTGTGCGGCGGGATGTAGCGCTCGTCCGCGTTCTCTTCCAGCATCGCTCGCAGTCGGGTAAGCCGAAGATCGGGGCTGGTCGGTTCGTCCCGGCTGTCGCCGGCAGGCGCGACCTCACCGGCCGCGCCGGTGACCGGGCCGAAGCTCCAGCCGGGGGCCAGTCCGGCTCAGCGGCGGGAAGCTGCGCAGGCCGGGCAGGTCAGCGGGTCCCGGCCGTCGTCCGGCCGCGCCTGGCGACTGCTCGTCGGCGGGTACGGGGAACCGCATCGACCTGGCTGGCCTGATGACGCGGCCGGGGCTCGTCGGCGTTCGCGCGCCGGGGCCAGAGTCCGATGACGGGCTCGGGTCACGAGGCGCGTCCTGTTTCCCAACCGAGCCGATCTCTTTGCCAGCGGCAGCCTCATCGTGGGCGTCCTGGCATTCGTCAGACCGCTGATCCGAAGCCTCGGCGTCGCGCCGCGCGTGTGCAGCAGGCCGGAGGTTCTCGCGCTCGGGCCACGGCGGATTCGCCGGGTCAACGGGCGACGGCAGCTCGAGCCGCGCGACCAGATCACGCCAGGCGGCCTGGTCGCCGCTGCGGTCCCTATCGGCGTCGCGCCCCACACTGCCCCCCGTGTCGTCCACTGACCATGCCTAGCCTCGTCTGCCGTCTATGCCCATCACATCCATCGTGTCATTCCTTTCCCGCATGGCTGTGAGAACGAACGAAATCCAGGCTTCCGGTGAAGATGGCCGTCGCGTCGTTGTCCATGGTCGCTACGTGGTAGCTGTTCGCGAGCTCCCTGACCTCGAGCTTGGACGCCGGAAGCTCCTTGCGGAGGATCTCCAGGCTCGCCGGGCCTACGACGTGATCCTCAGCGCTCTTGAAGACGAGCGTCGGCTGGGTGACCTTGCCGAGGTCTCGTTGCGTCACCTTCCACAGTCCTGGCAGCGTCGCGGCGGCCTTGGTGGGCGTGCGGTCGTAGGCGAGCTCGACCATGCCTTCCTTCTTGATGTCGCTGCCCACGCCCTTGAGCGACGGGACAAGCATCTTCATCACGGGCGCAAGCAGGAACAGCTTCGTGTCGGCGGTCACCGACGGGTTGACCAGCACGAGCCCGCGGACGGCGTCGCCGTGCAGTTCGGCCAGCCTGAGAGCGAGGCAGGCACCCATCGACAGCCCCATGAGGAAGATGTCGTCGGACGTCGCCTGGAGTTCTCCGAACGCCCGGTCGACCTCGGCGTACCAGTCCTCCCACCGAGTGCGGTTCATCTCCTGCCAGGTCGTGCCGTGCCCGGGCAGCCTCGGCAGGCTGACGGTCAGGCCCTCGGCTGCGAGGTACTCAGCCCACGGGCGCATCGAGCCAGGACTGCCGGTGAACCCGTGGCAGAGCAGAACTCCGATCGGACCGCCCCGGTGGCTGTAGGGCTCAGCGCCCGGAAGTACTGACATGACTGCGTCCTCTCGGGGATTCGCTCGGATGGGCTCATGGCTCGCAGTTTGGCACGCTCTGTGTATCCCCGAATCGTTGCATGTCGCATCTTGTTTCACAGCCGCCGGCCGGTGTCGGTGATTGCCCGGGAGCAGGTGGTTCGCGCGGCGGGCTCGGCGTGGAATCATGTGACGCATGTTCTACTGGGTGGTCAAGGCGGTGCTCGCGCCTATTCTGCGGCTCCTGTTCAGGCCGTGGGCCGAGGGCACGGAGTACGTGCCGAGGACCGGGCCCGCGGTTCTGGCCAGCAACCACCTGTCGTTCTCCGACCACTTCTTTGCCCCGCTGCCGCTGCCGCGCAAGGTGGTTTTCCTCGCGAAATCCGAATACTTCACCGGGCGCGGAATCAAGGGATTGTTCAGCAAGGCCTTCTTCAGCGGAGTCGGGCAGATCCCGGTCGACAGGTCCGGCGGCGAGGCGAGCGAACGTGCTCTGGCGACAGGCTTGCGCGTGCTGGCGAGCGGCCAGCTTCTCGGCATCTACCCGGAGGGGACCAGGACGCCGGACGGCCGCCTCTTCCGCGGCAAGACTGGCGTGGCCAGGCTCGCGCTCGAGGCGCGCGTGCCCGTCATCCCGTGCGCGATGATCGGTGGCTTCGAGTTCCAGCCACCGGGGAGGATCACGCCGCAGTTCAAGATCCGGCCCGGCGTCCGGTTCGGCAAGCCGCTCGACTTTTCCCGCTACTACGGCATGCAGAACGACAAGCTGGTTCTCAGGGCGGTCACCGACGAGATCATCTACGAAATCATGAGGCTGTCAGGCCAGGAGTATGTCGACGAGTACGCCGCCCAGCACAAATCCAAAAAGCACGCGGTAAAGCGCGCCCACAAACACGACGCCGCACAAGGACGCTGCCGCCAAGGGCGCCGTGGGCGCGGGCACCGCGGGCGCGGGCGCTGCCGAGGACGCTGCAGGCGCGGGCGCCGCAGCTAAGGACGCGCCCGGAGGCGTGGAAACCCCGGCGGTCCAGGCGTCGGCGACCGATGCAGACGGCTCAGGGGCTGAGACGCCCGCATCCCTTGCCGCCGAGGCCGCGTCGGCTTCAGGCGTTGTGAACGGAGCTGCCGTGACCGGCCCTGAAGGCCAGAATGCAGGTGTCGCGGCCGTCGGGGCACACGGCCCCGACGCCGATGCCGCCTCGACAACGGCCGATGCCGAGCATGGCGGTCCAAACTCCGACGAGACGACAGCGCCTGCGAAGGCTAGCGACGCCGCCTCGGCCAGTTGACGTCATCTCGGCGCCGGGCGCGCTTCGACCGACCGGCTCGCCCGCGGACCTATCGCTTCGACCGGTCGGCTCGCTCACGCGCCCGCTCGCCCACCCGTCGCTTCGCCCGGCTGGCTCGCCCGCCGTCGCCGACCGCGGCTCGCCCGCCGCGTCGCCCCTCCCAGCAGCCCCATGACCAACTTTCGTCCCGCTAGTCACAAGATCATTTCGGCCGCTGTGTGTCAATGTGACCATCCATCACCAGATCGCGCAATGGATGGGCCATCCACACGCGGCGAGCTACCTCGGACGCGGCCGGGCGAGGGATAGAGCCGGGCGAACTGGTACAAATGCCAACGTGATACCAGGCCTGACTGTCGGTACCGGGTGCCACAGTGCCGCCATGACGAACCAGTTAGAGCTCAGGCAGCTCGTCAAGCGACAGAACCAGCTATTCACGCGCCGCCAGGCGCTGGCCGCGGGAGTACATCCGAACGTCCTGCATCGGAGGGTACGGCCAGGCGGGCCGTGGCAGGAGATCTTGCCCGGTGTCTATCTCACGGTGACGGGAACGCCTACCCGCGATCAGCGTGACATCGCGGCTGCGCTGTACGCAGGGCCTGGCGGCACTTTGACCGGCTCGGCCGCCTTAGCCCGACACGGGATGCGCGTCTCGTCGCGGACCATCGATGTACTTAATTCCAGCGAACAGGCGTCGCCAGAGCGCGGGGTTTGCCGTCCTCCACCGGACCACGCGACTGCCGCCCAATGTGTGCTATTCGGGGCCAGTGCAATTTGCGCTGCCGGCCAGGGCCGTCGCCGATGCCGTTCGCACCATGCGCGATCTGGCCGGTGTGCGTGCCCTCGTGGCGGGTGCCGTTCAAAGCAGACGATGCTCGGTCGAGCAGCTCCAGGCGGAACTCAAGGACGGGCCGGTACGTGGGTCGGCGCTGCTCAGGGCGGCGCTGGCGGAGGTCGCCCAGGGCACGCGCTCGGGCCCTGAGGGGGAGTTGCTTGCGCTCATCAGGCGCGGCAAATTGCCGATGCCGCTGCTGAACGCACGGCTCTACGTCGGCGAGGACTTGATCGCACAGCCGGATGCGTGGTGGCCGGACTTCGGCGTTGTCTGCGAGGTCGACTCCCGGGAATGGCACCTGGGCCCGGATAGCTGGGAGCAGACCATGCGCAGGCACGCGCGGCTGACGGCGTTGGGGCTGCATGTGTTGCACTTCTCACCGCGCCAGATCCGCGAGGAACCGGATTACGTGCTCGCCACGATCGGGGCAGCCCTGCGGGTTCGGCCGGGACATGTCGCGCAAGGGATCCGAACGCTGTCGGCGGCGTAGCGATCTCGCCGCGATGGCTGGCATGGACATGGTCTTGCCGATGAACACCGGGCGCGGAGCCGTATCGATCTGCGGCGATCCTCAAGACATCTTGATTAAGAAACCTTGAGCAAGATATCTTGAACATCGTGCTGACGGCGCTGAGTTGGGTTCTGCGGGGCTGCGTTGTGAGCGTGATCGAGACGAGCGAACGTGCGGCGGCTGGGAGGCGGGCGTGATGGACGGCGGCGAGCGGGACCGGGTTGGCAAGGAAGAGCGGTGGTCGGCGCGGCAAGAACACGCTGGGCAGGAGCAGGCTGGCGAGGGGCAGCGAGGCTCGGAGAGCAAGACGGCTGCGCTGGCGTTGCGGGCGCTGGCGCATCCGCTGCGTTGGAAACTGATCGACTTGCTTGGGAGTGAGGGCTCGGCGACCGCGACGCGGTGCGCGGAGGTACTTTCGGCGAGCGTGGCCAGTTGCGCGTATCACCTCGGGATCCTGGCCAAGTACGGCTACGTTGAGCTGGTTCCTGGCCAGGCCGGGCGGGAGAAGCCCTGGCGACTCGCCAGCTACCGGCAGGAACTATCGGCGAAAGGTCTCGGCGTCGAGGGAGAGCTCGCCGAGCAGGCGGCGACAGAGTCGTTCCTGGACCATGAGTTCGCTCGGACCAGGGAGCGGCTGCGGAGCCGGCGCCTTGAGCCCGCCGAGTGGCGGGAGCCTAGTCGGCTGCTTGGCTCGACGATGTGGATGACGGCCGTGGAGTTCGCCCAGCTCAGCGATGAGCTGCTGGAGCTCGCGGGGCGCTACGCCGAACGATATGACGATCCTGGTAGCCGCCCGCCTGGGGCACGGCTTGCCCGCGTGTTCTTCAGCACCTCGGTTGCGCCCGAGCCGGGCAGTGCCCGGCAACGTGAGGGCTGAGGGATGCGCGGTGCGTTCGCTGATCGCCGGTTCCGCCGGCTGCTGATCGGCAACTCGCTGTCGACCTTCGGCGACACGGCGCTGTACCTGACCCTGGGAATCTGGGCGAAATCGCTGACCCACAGCAACGCGGCTGCCGGAAGCGTGTTCCTCGCGCTCGGGATCCCTGCGCTCTTCGGACCGCTGACCGGCCACCTGGCTGACCGGTTGCCGAGGCGGCCCCTGCTCATCGGCGCAAACGCGGTTACCGCCGCCATCGTTCTCTCCCTGCTGGCCGTGCACTCGCGGTCTCAGCTCTGGATCATTTACCTGGTCGCGTTCTGCTACGGGATCTCGTTCAGCGTGCTCGGCAGCGCCGGGGCCGGGCTGCGCAAGGACATGCTGGCCGGCGAGCATCTCGCCGCCGCGAATGCGGCGCTGCAGTCGATCGGCCAGGGCATGAGAATCGTCGCGCCTCTGGTCGGCGCAGGTTTGTTCATCGCGTTCGGCGGCGGTGCCGTTGCGCTGCTCGACGTGGCGACGTTCGCCATCGCGATCGCCGCGCTGGCGACGATCGACGTCAAGGAGTCAGGGCGCAGACACGTATCCGACGCCACGGCGAAGCCGCCGTTCCGGCGCGAGGTGGCGGCCGGGTTCCGGCACGTGCGGTCGGTGCCCTTGCTGCTGCAGATGACGACCGTGACCGCGGTGGCGTTCGGCGTGATCGGCCTGAACGAGACCATCATCTTCGCGGTGATCGCCCAGGGACTGCACCGCCCGCCTTCGTTCTTCGGCGTCTACGGGGCCGTTCAAGGCGCTGGCGCGATCGCCGGCGGGATTCCGCTGGCCCTGGTGGTACGGCGGCTTGGGTCGGCCCGCGTCGTCGGGTTCTCGCTGGCCGCGTTCAGCCTGGCCTCTGCCGCGTGCATGACCCGTTCGCTGGGGCTGATCCTCGCGGCTGCTGTTGGCGACGGGATCGGGCTGGTCTGGCTGGTGGCGGCGGCCACGACGGCGACTCAGCGCTATACACCGCCGTCGCTGCAGGGACGGGTCAATGCGGCATTCATGATGCTGATCCTCACGCCGCAGACCGTGTCGATCGCTGTCGGAGCGGCGTTGATCTCCGTCGTCGACTACCGGCTGATGCTGGCGGTCGTCGCTGTGGCCGTCGGCGCGTGCGCGCTTGTCCTGATGCTCCGGCCGGCTCCCGAGCCTCACGAGGAGGCTGTCGAGCCGGCCGGTGAGGCCGGCCCCAGCGCCCTGGCGGACGCACCGGCCTGAGCAAGCGGGCGGAGGCACCGGCGTGAGCGCACCGGCCGTCGCACCGGGCTGAGCGCGCGCGCTAGCCGGCACTGCCAGCGTCGGACTGGCTTGCCCAGCCCATCGACCGGCGGACGGCTTCGCGCCAGCGCTTGTGGGCGGCGTCGTCGCGGGGACCAGGGTCGAACCGGCGGTCGAGACGCCAGGTCGCGGCTAGCTCCTCGCGCGAGGCCCATACCCCGGTCGCGAGCCCGGCAAGGAAGGCCGCACCGACCGCAGTCGTCTCGGCGACGACCGGGCGCTCGACCGGTTGCTGGAGCTGATCGGCCTGGATCTGCATCAGCAAGTCGTTGGCCGCGGCCCCGCCATCGACGCGGAGCGGACTGGCCTGGGGAGCAGAACCATCTCCATCCGCGAGCCCGCCATTCGCCCCAGGCTCCGCGGCGAGGCCCGCACCCGCGGCGAGGCCGCGCACCCGCGGCGAGGCCCGCATCCGCGGCGAGGCCCGCATCGGCCGCCATCGCGTCGACAACATCGCGTACCTCGAAGGCGATCGCCTCGAGCGTCGCGCGGACCAGATGCGCACGCGTCACGCCCCTGGTCAGGCCGAGGATTGTCCCGCGTGCGTCGGGGTCCCAGTCGGGGGCGCCAAGGCCGGTCAGCGCCGGCACGAACACGACGCCGCCGGAATCGTCGACCGAGCGAGCGAGTTCCTCGCTGTCCGAGGCCTTCGCAAAAAGGCCGAGCCCGTCCCGTAGCCACTGGATCGCGGCTCCGGTGACGAACACTGAGCCCTCAAGCGCGTAGGTCAGCTTCCCGCTGTCGTCCATCCACGCGACCGTCGATACCAGGCCGGACCGCGACCGCACGATCTGTGACCCGGTGTTGGCCAGCACAAACGACCCGGTACCGTACGTGCATTTCGCTGCCCCAGGCTGAAAGCACGCCTGGCCAAAGAGCGCCGCCTGCTGGTCGCCGGCTACGCCTGCTATCGGTAGCGAGAGCCCTAGAAATGACTCGGGGTCGGTGCGCCCTATCTCGCCGGTGGATGCTGTGACCTCGGGGAGCGCGTGCGGCGGCACGCCGAACAGGTCGCACAGCTCCGCCGACCACTGCCCGGCGGTGATGTCGAACAGAAGCGTGCGGCTGGCGTTGGATGCGTCGGTGACATGACGTCGTCCGCCGGTGAGGCGGGCGATCAGGTACGAGTCCACCGTGCCGACCGCGAGCGAGCGGTCGGCCACGCCAGCCCAGACCTCGGGTGCGTGCCGGGATAGCCAGGTGAGCTTTGTTGCGGTGAAGTAAGGGTCTATCCGCAGCCCGGTCAGCTCGGCCACCCGGTCCTCGTGGCCCGCCTCGCGCAGCTCGGCGCAGATACTGGCGGTCCTGCGGTCTTGCCAGACGATCGCTCGATGCGGCGCGGTCAGCGTGGAGGCATCCCAGATCACGGCCGTCTCGCGCTGGTTGGTGATGCCCACGCAGCTGACCTGGCCGGCGTCGGCAGCCGCCAGCGCCTGCGCGCACGCGGAAAGCGTCGCCTGCCAGATCTCCTCGGGCATCTGCTCGACCCAGCCCGGCTGGGGGAAATACTGGCTGAACTCCGCGTAACCACGGCCGGAAACGCTGCCGTCCACGGCCACGATGAGGGCTGTGACGCCAGTCGTGCCGGCGTCGATAGCGAGGACGCTCATGGGGACTAGTGTGGCGTCCGAGCCAGCAAGCTGCGAGCACTGGAGGAACCAGATGCGCGTCGGAGTCCTGACCGGAGGCGGCGACTGCCCGGGACTGAACGCGGTCATCCGCGCGATCGTGCGGACAGGCACATTCGATCACGACGCGGAGTTCGTAGGCTTTCGTGACGGCTGGCGCGGCCCGCTGGACGCGGACACTCAGCCGCTGGACGTGGCCGCGGTGCGCGGCATCCTGCCTCGCGGCGGAACGATCCTCGGTTCGTCCAGGACCAATCCGCTATCAGACGAGGCCACGCTGGATGGCAAGACCGGCCTCCAGCAGATCACCGAGAACCTGGCAGCCCTCGGCGTGGACGCTCTTATCGCGATCGGCGGCGAGGACACCCTCGGCGTTGCCGGCAAGCTGTACGCCAGCGGCCTCAAAGTGGTCGGCGTCCCCAAGACGATCGACAACGACCTCGGAGCGACCGACTACACGTTCGGTTTCGACACAGCCGTGAACATAGCCATGGAGGCGATCGACCGGCTGCACACCACGGCAGAGAGCCACCATCGCGCCCTGATCGTCGAGGTGATGGGGCGCAACGCGGGCTGGATCGCACTGCACGCCGGAGTGGCAGGCGGCGCGAACGTGATCCTCATACCTGAGCAGCCTTTCGATATCGAGGAAGTCTGCCGCTACGTCGAGAAGCGCTTCGAGACGCGGTACGCGCCGATCGTGGTTGTCGCGGAGGGAGCGCACCCGAAGACGCTAGGAACGTCGGTACTCGACGACTCTGTCGACGCTTTCGGGCACACCAGGTTCGGTGGCGTCGGTCAGCGGCTGGCCGAGGAGATCGAGAAGCGGACCGGCAAGGAGGCCCGCGCCGCGGTGCTCGGGCACATCCAGCGCGGCGGCACGCCAACCGCGTTCGACAGGGTGCTCGCGACGCGGTTCGGCGTCCACGCGATCCGTGCGGTCGCGGAGGGCGCGTTCGGGATGATGGTGGCGCTGCGCGGCACCGACATCGTCCGCGTGCCTATCGCGGACGCGGTCAGCCAGCTCAAGCTCGTGCCGTTGGAGCGCTATGCCGAGGCAGAGGTCTTCTTCGGCTGACGGCTGCAGCAGTCTGGCCGGCGGTGGGTACGCGGCGAGCCGTACGCAACGCGGTACTCGCATTCGCTGCATTACGCAGCCCTCGGGCCGCATCGCCTTCGTCAGGCCTGCCTGGCGCGAAAGGCGGCCGCCTTCACCCTGTTCTGGCACGCCGTTGAACAGAAGCGCCTGGTGCCGTTTCTCGATGTGTCGACATACACGCGGTCGCAGCGCTCTGCGGTGCAGACACCCAGCCGGCCATAGAGGTCGCTGCCCAGAACGACGGCCAGGCCGGTGGCGCAGCCGGCCGCCCAGCCGGTCACGAGCGAATCGCTGGAACCGTGGAAGTGCAGGTGCCAGGGCTCGCCGTCGTGTCTGTCCAGCTGCGGCCTGGCGCCGGTCAGCCCCAGCAGCGCGTTAACCTCGCGCGCTGCGTCGTCGAGATGGCCGCCGGCGACGGCTTCGAAGACGGAGCGGAGTGCGCCCGCGACCATGCTGAACTCGACCGATTCGTCCTGGCTTATCTCGCGTGGCGGCGGCCGGCCGGCCTGCAACGCTCCTGCAACGGCCGTAGGAAGGTCATCGGCTGCGGGCGGAACATAGGGGCGGCCGTGCGCCTCGCCGGGCGTGAGCACGTTGACGAGCCGCACCGCGACGGCCACAACGGCGTCCATGTGACTGCTGAAGTTCACTTGACCAGTGACGTCCTCGCTCGTAGGTTGATGACTGATGAAAGGATAGTAGCCAGTTACGCAAGGAAGGCCCAGATTCATGACGGCAACGCTCAGCCAGTCCGTGGCCAGCGCCTGGATCGATCGCTGGGACGCGCAGCAGCAGAGCTACCTGCCCGACAGGGAAGAACGCTTCGCCGCCCTCATCGACGCCGTGCAGGAATGCGCCGGACGGCCCGACCCGCTCGTGCTTGACCTCGGGTGCGGTCCCGGCTCGCTCGCGACGCGGTTGCTTGAGCGGATTCCGGCTGCAACGGTCGTGGCCGTCGATGCCGATCCGCTGCTGCTGGCCCTCGGCCGCGCCGCGTGGACCCTGCAGCCAGACGCGGCCGGCGGTGCGTCCAGATCTAGGCCAGCTGGCGCAGCTGGCTCGCTCCGGTTCGTCAACCTCGATCTGCGCCTGCCCGGCTGGACCAGATCGCTCGGCCTGGGCCAGCAGGCGGACGCAGCAGTCAGCACGACGGCGCTGCACTGGCTGCCACCGGACGCGCTGGCCGTAATGTACGCGGAGGTCGCGACCATTCTCCGGCCAGGGGGACTGGTGCTGAACGGCGACCACCTGGCCGAGGAAGAGGCAGCAGCCCCGACGCTGGCCAGGCTCGGCCGGGTGCTGAACGAGCGGGGGCAGCAGCGCCAGAGTGGCGCAGGAGGTCACCGCACGCAGTCCGCCGGAGCCGTGCGGGCCGCGCCGCCGGGTCACCAAGGCGAGACGTGGGACAGCTGGTGGGACGCAGTAACGGCCGATCCCGCGTTCGCCGACCTGGTCGCCGAGCGCCGGCGGGGCTCGGCGGACTCCGAGCACCATGGTTCGCCCTCCGGGCTGCTAAGCGTGCACGTCGACGCGCTGCGTGCGGCCGGGTTCGGGGAGGTCGGGACGATCTGGCAGCACGGCGACAACCGCGTGCTCTGCGCCGTTCTCCGATCCCGGGAAAGCTAGTCGCCTGGCGGGCCTGCGAGCGCACATGGCGGTGTGGCGAACATCACCTGCTGGGAGCTTGCCTGTTACATAGGTGTGTTATATAAATGGGAGCATGGATCTGAGCCAGCCCGCGAGCCGCATCATCGAGCTGGTCTCGCTCGTCATCCGCGGCGTTTCCGAAAATCGCGACCTGAGCCTGACAGCGGTGGCTGCGCTGGGATCCCTGGACCGCCGCGGCCCGCAGCGGATCACGGCAATGGCCGTTGCCGAAGGTGTCTCGCAGCCGTCCATGACCCAGCTCGTACAGCGCCTCGAGCAGCGCGGCCTGGTCACGAGGACGTCCGACCCTTCGGACGGCCGCGTGGCGCTGGTCAGCCTGACCGACGAGGGAAAGGCGGCCCTGACCGCTCGTCGGCAGCGCAATGCCAGCCGTGTCGCTGAACTGCTGGCCGATCTGCCTGATGACGACGTGCAGGCACTGTCCGACGCCCTGGGCGCCGTGCTCCCCGGGATGAGCGAGCGGGTCGGCGACGTCACGGTGGTCAGCGGAAGCGCGAGCTAGCGTCCGGCACCTTTCACCCTTTCGCCCGTCATGCCGTGCTGCGCGCACGGTCCTGTCGCCTTGCCGAGGAACTGGACTCGGCCACCTGAGGCTGGCGCCGACGGGCAGGAACTGCCCGGTTACGGCCGCCTGTCTGGTTCGATCCAGCGGCTGACCTGCCTGACGACGGCATCGGTAGTCGACGAGTCGGCCGATCCGATCAGACCGCCGAACCTGCGCACCGATACAGACCTGACCGCTTCGCACATGGCCCAGCTCGGACGCGCCAGCCCGCCGTCGTCGATCACGGAGATGTGGTGGGGGAGGCGCCGGTCGCGGCTCGTCAGCGGGACGACGATGCAATGGCCGATCGGCAGCTTGTTGAAGCGGTCGAAGGAAACCACGATGCATGGCCGCGTCCTGGCTTGCTCGTTCGCCAGCGTGGGGTCCAGCGTCACCGCCCAAATCTGGCCACGCCTGGCCCTCACCTGGTGTATTCCGGCCACTCGTGCGCAGCGTCGCCGAGGTCGCTCGTGACCGAATCCCAGGTCTCGAGATCGCTGACGTACTCCGCCCAGCCTTGCGGATCCTCGCGCTTGAGCCGCTCGTACGACGCTTCGATGACGGCCCACTCCTGTCGCGCCTCCAGCTCGCTGCAAACGTCCCTGAGCAAAGCCGTCATCGTGATCCCTCGCGCCCGGGCAATGGACGCAAGGCAGTCACGAACTGCCGTGTCTACCTTGATCGTGGTTGCCGTCATACAAGAAGTATACCGTCAGGTATACCAGCGGGGCTGTATCGGCAGCGCTGATCAGGCCAGTGCGGCGGATGGTGCGAGCCGGTACGGGTCGATCAACCCGGGCTCTGACGCCATATGCAAGTCGAACTCCTCGACCCGCCAGCCAAGCCGCAGCAGCGAGCGCGTCGCGCGGTGCGGCGCGGGCAAGCAGACCCTTGCCTGGCCATCCGGTGGCCGAAGCCAGGACAGCACGGCGAGGACAGCGTTGCCGGCCATCTCGCTGTCTATGGCGGGGCTGGCCGCAACATGACAGATACCGTACTCAGGCCCGGCCCCGCCGGTCGTTCCGGCGGCCGCAGGTGCGCCGTCCAGCCTCGCGAGCACGGCATTGCCGGCCGGCCAGCCAGACCAGAACCGGTGCTCGGCCGTGCGGTCGACGCCGGTCCAGTCCCGCTCGAGCGCGGCGGCGTGCTCGGGCTCCGCAGCGGTGACCGACCAGCCCGGCGGCATCTCTAGCCTGCGCCACGTCGCCGCGCAGGTACAGCAGCGGCCACCAGGCGTCTACGCCGAAACTTGTGTAGAGCGGCAGGGCGTTCGCGTGCAGGCTGCTGAACGTCATGCGCGGATGGATACCATTCCATAGTTCTTCGAGGATCGCCCTGCCTGTGCCGCTCCCGTGCGCTGCCGGGTCGACGAACAGGTCGGTGAGCATGCAGATCGCTCGCGACCCCGTACCGATCTGGATCGTTGCGCCGAAACCCGTCAATGCTCCGGCGCGCTCGGCGACGAGCAGGTTGCCCCGGTCTATGAGATGGCGGATATAGCCCGGATAGACCTGATCCCAGTCCTCGTCCTGACCGGTCGCCTTCGCGATGGCAATGATGCCCTGCAGATCTGCGATGCCGGCCGCGCGGATGTGAGCCCTGGCTGATTCGCTCGCAGTCACCACGCCACCCTGTCACACGGACCTGGCCGCGAGCGCAGGGCGTCATAGCGGCAAAGACCTGTCAGACTCTAGCCATGACTGCCGTGCCAGCTCTCTCGCGCATTGGTCGCGCACGGACCGGCCTGCATGAGCCGTGTGTGCTGCTCAAGCTCGGCGAGATCGTTCTCAAGGGCAAGAACCGCCAGCAGTTCGAACGGTTGCTGCAGAACAACATCAGGCTGGCGGCTGCCGACCTCGGTATCGGCATCCGGTTGTGGCAACGCGACGGGGTGATTGTCCTGAGTCCGGCGTCGGCAAGCAGCCCAGATCCGGCTCCGCCGCCTGATCGCGGACGGGCCGACCGTCATGCGGAGACCGCTGACGGTCTTGAGGCCGCGCAAGTAGCGGCCGACCGGATCGCCGAGCGGATGCTGAGCGTCATGGGCGTGGTCAGGGTCTGCCGGGCCGTGCGCGTCACCAAGGAGGCATCGGCGGCCATCGAAACCGCGACCGAGCTCGCGGGCGGCCGCCCTGGCGCGTTCGCGGTCCGCGCCAGGCGGCGTGACAAGCGCTTCCCGGTAACTTCGGCCGAGCTGGCAATCGCGATCGGCAGCCGCATCCAGGGACAGTACGGCAACCCGGTTAACCTGCGGAACCCGGACTTCACGATCCACGTAGAGGTCGACCAGTCCGAGATTTTCGTATATATGGACGGCCTCGCGGGTCAGGGTGGCCTGCCTGTCGGGATGAGCGGCCGCGCCATGGTCCTGTTGTCCGGCGGCATCGATTCACCAGTCGCGGCCTACAGGATGATGCGTCGCGGCCTGTATTGCAGCTTCCTGCACTTCTCGGGCATGCCGCTGACCGGTCCCGAATCCATCTACAAGGCATACGGCCTGGTCCGCCTGCTTGACCAATACCAGCGCGGGTCGCGCCTGTTCGTGGTGCCGTTCGGCCGGGCGCAGCAGCAGATCGCCAGCTCTGGCTCCGGCAAGCTGCAGATCGTCGCGCAGCGCCGGCTGATGCTCAAGACTGCTCAGGCGATGGCGCGCCGGATGCGCGCTGACGCGCTGGTCACCGGTGATTCCCTGGGACAGGTCGCGAGTCAGACGCTAGCCAACATCACCGCGCTCGACGAGGCGGTTCTGCTGCCGATTCTGCGGCCGCTCATCGGCCTCGACAAGACCGAGATCATGGCAGAGGCACGCCGGATCAGCACGCTGGCACTATCCGAGCTTCCCGATGAGGACTGCTGCTCACTGTTGCTGCCACGGCAGGTCGAGACCAGGGCCAGGGTCGCCGACCTGCACAAGATCGAGGCAAGGCTGGATGTCGACGTGCTGGCTGAGGAGCTGGCCGGCTCGGCTCAGGAATACCGGCCTGGCTGACCGCCGACCCGCTCGCCGCGTGCCGAAAGCGTGCAGGTCAGACCGCGCCGATCGCAACAGGCTCTGGCGCCTGCGCCAGCTCGCGGCCGAGCATCGCCGGCATCGCGCGTGCGATGCTCGGCGAGCTCGTCGATGTCGCCGTCGGCGAGCGCCTGATCGCCGTCGCACAGTGCCTTGGCGGGCTCAGGGTGCACATCGACGATGACGCCGTCGGCACCAACCGCGATGGCGGCTCTCGTCAGCGGCAAGACGAGATCGCGCCGGCCGCCTGAGTGCGACGGGTCGACGATGACCGGCAGGTGAGACAGGCGCTGAGCGACAGGCACGGCGCTGATGTCAAGCGTATTGCGGGTTGCCGTCTCGAACGTGCGGATGCCGCGCTCGCAGAGCACAATGTCGAGATTGCCGCGCTGGGCGATGTACTCGGCCGCCATCAGCCATTCCTCAATCGTCGCGTTCATGCCGCGCTTCAGCATCACCGGCTTGCCCGCAGAGCCGACTGCCTGGAGCAGTGCGAAATTCTGCATGTTGCGGGTGCCGACCTGGAGCATGTCGGCGTGCTCGCAGACCAGGTCCACGCTGGCCGGGTCGAGTACCTCGGTGACGACAGGCAGCCCGACCTCCGTTCGGACCTCAGCGAGGATCTTCAGGCCTGCCTCACCAAGGCCCTGGAACGCGTATGGCGAGGTGCGCGGCTTAAAGGCGCCGCCGCGGAGCAATGAGGCACCCGCCTGCCTGGCCATCATCGCCGCCGCCAGGGTCTGCTCCGGCGTCTCCACGGTGCATGGGCCCGCGATCAGCGTCATTGTTGACGGCCCGATCGGCACGCCGCCCACCCAGATAACAGACCTTTTCTTGTGATGCTCCCTGCTGACCAGCTTGTAAGGGACCGACACGCGGATAACGTCGCTGACGCCGCTCCGGCTGCGCAGGTTGAGGGCGCCGAAATGGTCGACGTCGCCGACCAGCCCGATGATTGTCCGCGACACTCCGCGGCTGACGAATGCCTCCCCGCCCGCCGACCTGACCAGATCCACTATCGAGTCGATATCTCCCTGGGTCACCTCGGGAGCCATCACGATTACCATCTCGTCCTCCTCGCCCTCACTAACGACAAAAAAGCCCCCGGCCATCCGGCCGAGGGCTTGGAGTTCACTCCGTGTTCTGCGTTAGCGCATCACCGAGCGGGCTTCCTCCCCGTGGCCGGGCGGGAAACCATAAAAAAACTCATAGGCGTGATGCACGCTGGGTAGCTTAGCGCACTCCCGGGTCAGGCGCGTTGGCCGGTCGCTGATCGCGCCGCCACCTGCGAGTGACAAGATGGCTGGGCTGGTCGAAACCGGTGGCGGACGATCAGAGGTCGACCGCTCCAGGCGGAAGGAACAGGTCAGCCGGTCATGAGGCAGCCTGGCGCCAAAGCGCGGGAGTTCCGCGCGGACGGCGGAGGCGCCGGCATCCAGGGTCTTGGCCCGGAGCAGGACGAGCCAAGCCGAGCCGGTGTCACGGTGCCGCGCCCTTCGTCGAACGGGCGTTCAGCCGGGGGATCGCCGCTGGTCAGCACAGGGAGTTCGGGCCAGACTTCGGCGGCTGAATCCGCCGCGCCAGCGGCCGGATCATCTCGGGACGCTGATCACGCGCAGGACCGAGAGAATCGACGGGTCCGTGAGGACCGGCTTCCGCCGGGTCAGTACGTGCAGTCGAGCATGCCCGTCCTGCACTACGGGCCGGTTCCCGCCTGCAATCCCCAAACCTGGGACTTGCGCGTGTACGGCGCGACATGCGCGGAGCGTGAGCGCCGGTGGACCTGGGACGGCTTCCGCACGCTGCCGCGCACCGAGATTATCGCCGACTTTCATTGCGTGACGAAGTTCACCGTTCTCGGGATCACATGGCTGGGTGTACCGGCCGCCGAGGTGCTCCGCGCGGTGCCGCCTTCAGAGCGCGCGACGCACGTGATGATCTGGGCGGACTTCGGCTACGGTGCGAACCTGCCGCTCGAAGCCTTCGGGGCGCCTGACACGCTGCTAGCGACGCACAGGGATGGCAAGGAACTGACTCCAGAGCAGGGCTACCCGGTCCGGCTGGTCGTGCCCTCGCGGTATGGCTGGAAGAACGTCAAATGGGTGCGCGCGATCGAGTACATGATCGGCGATCGGCGCGGTTTCTGGGAGGAGCGCGGATATCACAACAACGCCGACCCTTGGCGTGAGCAGCGCTACTCCTATCAGGAACTGCCAGGCGAGGGTCCGGCTCTCTGAGTGAGAGCAGGCTTGCGCGCTACATGCCGCTGAAGACCCCGATGGTCAGCGTGATGACCGTCCCCTTTGGCTGATCGCCGCTGGGGCTGTAGCTGCCGACCGTCCCGCCGGGACCCGCGTGGTTGACGGCAATGCGGAATCCCGCCTGGTGCAAGATCGCAATCGCCTGCGATACCGGCATGCCGGTCACGTCGGGAACGGGAGCCGTCGGCGGTCCAGGCGAGTAGTGAACCGTGACCACCTCGCCCGGCGTAATGGGCGTATTCGGCCGCGGATTTTGGCTGACTATCGTATTCGCCGGTTCGCTGCCCTTCGCATTGGCGACCGCGTTGATGGTGTAACCGCCGGCACTGGCGGCGGCCTGCGCGTCGGTGACCTGCATGCCGACGAATGTCGGCAGCCCAGGACCCTGGCTGACGATGATTCGCACGGGCGTGGTCTGGGGGATCTTGGCGTAGGCGCGAGGGATGGTCCCGATGACTGCGCCGGCTGGGACGGAACTGGAGACCTCGGGCTTGTCCTGGCCGAGCCGCAGGTGATGCTGGCGTAGGTAGGCCCTGGCTGCCGCCTCGGTCTGGCCGCTCACGTTCGGCACAACGCGATAGACCGGCCCGAGCGACACGATCAGCGTGACCATCGACCCGCTTGGTACCTTCTGGCCCTTGCCCGGTGATGCCTTGAAGACGTGGCCCTTCTGCATCGGATTGTGCGTGGCCGGTCCGCGCTTGGCATGCAGGCCCTGGTTCTGCAAGACGTTCCGTGCCTGGACGAAGGTCAGGCCGGTCAGCGCGGGGACCTTCTGGTACCGGCCAGAACTGAACCACCAGGTCATCAGCGCGGCAACGAGGATCACAGCGAGGGCGCCGGCAACGTAGATCAGTCGCCCGCCGAACAGGTACCTGCCGAGCCACGACTCGCGCGGCTCGCCCGACCTGCGGCCGCGGTACCTGCCGCCCGCATATGGCGGCACAGGACCGGCCGGAGGCAGGTCACCGTAATGCGCGAGTTGCGTCGCGTCGGAAACCACCAGCGTGTGGTTGACCTCGGAGGATGAGTCGCCTGGCGGTTCCGGAAGCAGCCCAGCGTTCTGTGGGCTCAGTGAAGGAAGTGCCGAGGCGCCGACCGCGCCAGGATTGACCTCCCAGCGGCCCGAGTCTCCCTGCGGGCCGGAGTCGCGGAATTGCCCGGATGCCCTGTGGTGCGCCCCTGAGGGCCGCTGAGAGCCTGAATCCCAGCGTGGCTCTCCGTCCCACTGCTCGCCGGAATCCCACTGCTGGCCGCCGTAACCGTCCGGCTCGTAGTCATGGCGCGGAGGCACGCCTGGCCGGAAGTCGCCGTCCTTGTCATAAGGGTCCGGCCCCGCCGGTGCGTCGTCGTAGCGGACCGCGTACGGGCGCGAGTCCGCCTCGAAGGGCGGTGCCCAGGCCGGACCCGAGTACGCCGAAGGACCTGGATGCGGTCCCGGCGCCCGCCCGTATCCGGCCGGTCCGCCGCCGGCAGGCCCGTGGTAGCCGGGCCCCTGATGGGGCGCGGTTCCCGGCAGGGCGCTTGCGTCCCTCACCTGCTGGATGGCCCGCAGGAACTGGTCGGCGCTGGCGGGCCGCAGGTCAGGGTCGCGGCTGGTGGCCATCGCCACGAGAGCATCCACCGCGCCGGACAGCCCTGGCAGGACGCTCGACGGCGGCGGCACAACGTCGTTCACGTGCTTGTACGCCACGTCGAGCGGGCTCACGCCGGTGTGCGGCTGCATCCCGGTGAGCAGCTCGAACAGCATGATCCCGGCCGCGTACACGTCGGTCCTGGCGTCGGAGATACCGCCAGATACCTGTTCGGGCGCGAGATACGCGGCCGTGCCGATGATCATTCCGCCCTTGGTCTGGACAGCCCCGGCGACCGACCTGGCCAGCCCGAAGTCGGCGACCTTCACCGTGCCTGACGTGGTCAGCAGGACATTCTCCGGCTTGACGTCCCGATGCGCGAACCCGGCGTCATGGGCGGCGGCGAGCCCGGACAGGACTCCGGCCATGATGTCGAGCGCCTCAGCGGCGCTGAGTCTGCCGCGTTCGTTGAGCAGCTGACGGAGCGTCCGGCCCGGGACGTACTCCATCGCGATGTAGTGCAGGCGCTTATCCGAGCCCTGATCGAAGATCGCCACCACATTGGGGCTGGACAACCTCGCGGCCGAGCGCGCCTCGCCAATGAACCTGCGCACGAACTCGGCGTCGTCGGACAGTTCAGGGTGCGCGATCTTGAGCGCGATCACCCTGTCAAGCCTGGTATCGGTGCCGAGGTATACCGTCGCCATTCCGCCGCGGGCGATCCGCGCGTCAACGTGGTACCTGCCGCCGAGCAGCTGGCCCACGGGTGGCGAAAGGGCGGTGTTCATCGGCAACAGTGTAGGGGCACGTTTGCCCGCCTGACCCTGTTACGGTTTGGCCAGCTAGGCGCCAGCTGGAGGGGATGAGGCAACGGCGTAACGGCGCTGCGGTATTCTCCCGGCACGGTACGCCAGCCGCCCGGCGATCACCGCGGACCGCATCGCGGCGGCCATCAGCTCGGGATCGCGCGCCCTGGTCACTGCCGTCGCCAAGAGCACAGCAGCGCAGCCAAGCTCCATGGCAAGCGACGCGTCACTGGCCGTGCCGATCCCGGCATCAAGAATGACCGGCACCGATGCCGCCTGCACCATCAGCTCGATGTTGTGCGGATTGCGAATGCCCAGCCCGGACCCGATCGGCGCCCCGAGCGGCATCACGGCCGCGCATCCAGCCTGTTCCAGGCGCTTGGCCAGCACCGGGTCGTCGTTGGTGTACGGCAGGACGGTAAAGCCATCAGCGGCCAGTTGCTCGGCGGCATCCAGCAGCTCGACCGGGTCGGGCAGCAAGGTCACCTCGTCGGCAATCACCTCGAGCTTGACCCACGTCGTGCCGAGCGCCTCGGCGGCGAGCCTCGCCGTCCTGACGGCCTCCGCTGCGGTGAAACAGCCTGCGGTGTTGGGCAGCACCTTGATGTCGCGTTCGGCCAGGACATCCAGCACCGAGCCCGGTGAGCCAGGATCCACGCGCCGCATCGCAACGGTCGTCAGCTCGGTCCCTGAGGCGGTCAGCGCGCGGCCGAGCACATCGAGGCTGGGGGCTCCGCCGGTTCCCATGATCAGCCGGGAACCGAATTTCTGTCCGCCCAGCACCAGCGGATCGCCGGTCTGCCATTCGGTCACAACAATCAGCCTCCCTGCACCGCTGTCAGCACCTCGACCTCGTCCCCGGCCGCTAGCCTCGTGGACGGCCATGATGCCCGGCGCACGAGTTCGCCGTTCACGGCCGCGGCGATTCCGCTAGCGGCAGCAGACACCAGCGATACGGCCCGCTCGAGTGACATGTCGTCCGCAACCTGGCGCGGCGCTCCGTTGATCACTATCTCCATGCCAGTTCCTGCCGCGCGAAACGCTGCGCGCTGAAGGGTGCGGCAGCCTGACCGATGGTTCCTGTCTCGAGCAGGCCGGCGACGAGGTCGGCCGTTACCGGTGCCAGCAGGACACCGGCACGGAAATGGCCGGTGGCGAGCACGAGACCGGGCAGCTGCGACGGCCCGATCACCGGCGCGTTGTCCGGCGTGCCAGGCCGCAGCCCGGCAGCCGCCTCAGCGAGCACAAGTTCGGTGATCCCGGGAACGATTGCTCGTGCGTCACGGAGCAACTGCCAGACGCCGCCGGCGGTGACGGTTCTGTCCGCGCCAAGCTCCTCCTGAGTGGCACCGAGCACGATCTCGCCGTCTTCCCTTGGTACGAGATAGACCGACGATCCCTGCACGATTCCGCGGATGGTCCGGTTAAGAAGCGATGGACAGCCGTTCGCTGCGGCAGTCCCATGCGCCGGGCGCAGCCTGATGATCTGGCCCTTGACAGGCCGCAGCGGCGGTGCAACGCCAGGGGGCAGTCCGTCGAGCGCCGCCGATTCCCAGCCCGCGCTGAGCACGACCTTGTCCGCGCTGATCACCGATCCATCGGCCAGCGTGGCGCCTGATGCCCGGTCGCCGTCCGTCTGCAGGCATGTCGCTTGCTGCCGCAAGTGCACCACGCCAGCTGCGGCGCACGCGGCCAGCATCGCGGTCGTCAGCAGCCGAGGATCGATCGACGCGTCGCCCTCGACCAGCAGGCCGCCGGCGATGGACGGCCCGATCATCGGTTCAGCCTTCCGGCACTCCCTGCTGGTCAGGCGGCTGCTCGCGGCGCCGAACGACTCGCGGAGCAGAGCGTGCTCGGCCAGCATCGCCATGTCGTCAGCGTCGTAGCCGACCTGAAGCGTCCCGGTCTGCCGGAAGCCGGTCGGCAGGCCGGTCAGCTCGGCCACCTCGGCTGCGAACGCCGGATAGCGCTCCAGCGAGGCGCTGCCTAGCTCGAACAGCGCTCGCTCCGCGTAGGCGGCTTCGGCGATCGGAGTGAGCATGCCTGCGGCCGCATGCGAAGCCCCGCCGCCCGGCTCAGGATCGGCCAGCACAACGCGGAGCCCGCGCTGGGCGGCGCGCCAGGCGATAGCCAGCCCGATCACGCCGCCGCCGATGATCAGGACATCTGCCGTTCGGGCGCCATTAACCGCACGAGAGGTGTGCGTCCCCTTGAGCTCTGGCACTGCGCTCCCTTCGCCGGCATGACCCGGATCAGGTTCTGCGGTCGGCGGCTCCCCAGCCGCCCTCTCAGTCCGGTCCGACCGGACTCCCGCGCGTCAGCGTCCAGCTTAGTGCCCAGATACGATGCAGCGAATTGTGATCGGCCGCCGGCGGGCAGGTCCGGGCAGCCAGGGCGAATGCTGGAGGACCCGATGGCGTCTAGCGATCCGGCGCGGATCGTGGTGACGGGAGGTGGCCTAGCCGGGCTGCGCACCGTCGAGGAGCTGCGCGCGCGCGGCTATGAGGGCGCGATCACCCTGATCGGAGCCGAGAGCAGGTTGCCCTATGATCGGCCGCCGCTGTCGAAGCAGCTGATGAAGGGGGAGGTCGACGACACGTCGTTGCGAACCGAGCTTGCGTCGCTCGGCGCAGACGTCCGGCTGGGAGAGCGGGCCGAGCAGCTCGGAGACGGCGTCGTCGTGACCGACGGCGGCGAATATGCATTCGACCGGCTGGTGATCGCGACAGGGGCCCGGCCAGTTGCGCTTCAGGGACCTGGCAGGCAGCGGTTCCTGCGCACCATCGACGAGGCGCTCGAACTGCGAGCGACCCTCGTGCCCGGTGCGCGCCTGGTCATTGTCGGCGCCGGGTGGATCGGTGCGGAGCTGGCCACCGCGGCCGCCGCCCGCGGTACCCGGGTCACTGTGGTCGAGGCGGCGGGTGCGCCGCTTGCCAATGCTGTCGGCGCCGAGGTGGGCGCGGCAACGGAGCGCTGGTATGCGGAAGCCGGGGTCGAGCTGCTGCTCGGCGAGCCCGTCGATGCTGTGCTGGACGACGGGCTCGCGCTGGCGGGAGGCGGTTTCCTGGCCGCCGACGAGATCGTCACGGCGGTCGGCGTCAGGCCGGAGGTCGGCTGGCTCGAGTCGGCCGCGGTCAAGCTTGAGAACGGCGTCGCCGTAGATGAGCAGCTGCGCTCGTCCGCGCCAGGCGTCTACGCGGTTGGCGACTGCGCAGCGTTCTGGTCAGGCAGGTTCGGCCGCCGGATGCGCCCCGAGCATTGGGACACGGCCTTGCGGGCTCCTGCCGTGCTGGCAGCCAACCTGGTCGGCGGAGCCGAACGCTACGACCCCGTGCCTTACTTCTGGTCCGAGCAGTTCGGCAGGATGCTCCAGTACGTCGGCGATCATCGCGCCGCTGACCAGCTCGTCTGGCGCGGTCACGTGGACGATCAGCACTGGGCAGTGTGCTGGCTGGCGGGGGAACGACTGGTTGCGGTTCTGACCGTCGGGCTGCCGCGGGACCTGCAGCAGGGCAGGCGGCTGATCGATTCCGCGGTAGCCGTGGATGTGAGCCGGGTCAGCGATCCGACGGTCCCCCTCCGGGACAGCGTTCGCTGACAGTTCGGCTTCGCGCTGGCGCCTGCCCGGTCACTCGCCCGCTCATGCGACCGGCCTGACATTCGATGAACCGCTCGTACTGGTTTGGTAAACGGCACTGATGGGGAAAGGATCTGGACGTGGCACAGATCGACCCCCGGTCCGACGCCATCGTCGGGCAATGGTTGACAATTTCCGAGGTCGCAGATCGTCTTGTCCTGCCGTCGAACAGGATCAAGCAGTTCCTCCGCGACCGCAAGCTCCTCGGCGTACAGCGCCCGGACGGCACGTTCGGCATACCGGCCGCATTCCTCGACGGCAACCAGGTCGTCCGCGGACTGCACGGAACGCTGACCTTGCTGTATGACTGCGGGTTCTCCGACGTCGAGGCGATGCGCTGGCTGTTCACCTCGGACGAGTCGCTGCCTGGCAGCCCGATCGAGGCGATCGCAGCGAACCGCTGCAGCGAGGTCAACAGGCGAGCGCAGGCGCTCGCCTACTGACCGCAGGCGTCTCGCGGCGCTGCAGGGCTGGCGCTGCACGGCTGGCGCTGCACGGCAGGCGTGTGGGGCTAGCGCGGTGCGGCTGGCGCTGTGGGGCTGGCGCTGTGGGGCTGGCGCCGCACGGTGCCGCTCGTGGTACTCGCGTGCTCACGCGGCGTCGGCCGGTCCGTCGGCGTGCATCGGCGTTGCTGGCAAGATGGCAGCGTGACTAAGGCCGACGCCGACGCCGACGCTGGTCGGTTCCGTGCGAGGCTGGCCGCTGCACGCCTGTACCTGTGCACCGACGCCAGGCAGCGTCAGGGTGACCTGATCGGCTTCCTCGACAAGGTGCTCGCGGCCGGCGTGGACATCGTCCAGCTCAGGCAGAAGGGACTGGAGGCGAGGGAAGAGCTCGGATTCCTCGAGGTATTCCGCGCAGCCTGCGACAGGCACGGCGCGCTGCTCGCGGTGAACGACCGGGCCGACGTGGCCGTCGCGGCAGGGGCCGATGTGCTCCACGTCGGCCAGGGTGACCTTCCGCCCGATGTCGCCAGGCAGATCATCGGCACGCGCCCGGTTCTCGGCCTGTCGAGCCATTCCGAGGCCGAGGCCGCCGAGGCTGCCGTCGGCCCGTCGATCGACTATTTCTGCGCCGGCCCGGTCTGGCCCACGCCGACCAAGCCAGGTCGTCCGGCGCCAGGACTCGGCCTCATCAGCTATGCGGCCGGCCTCGCGGCGACGCGGCCGTGGTTCGCGATCGGCGGCATTGACGAGAAGAGCCTCGGCGACGTCCTTGAGGCGGGAGCACGTCGCGTTGTCGTCGTGCGGGCAATCACCGAAGCCGACGATCCGGGCGCCGCCGCTGGCCGCCTCGCATCCCGCCTGGCCGCCGCCCGCTGACTGCATGTCCTGCACCCAGCGATGAACCCTGCGAGTGTTCTGACGACAGCTCAGCCTTGGCCACGGGCGCGCGGCGAGCTCATCCCACGGATTGCAGTCACCTCGGCGCCCGGTTCGCCCGTTCTGTGGTTACCTAAGCCGTGCTATGTCGGGCGAGGCGGGGAGAAGGTCACCGTGTTGCCCCCACGTCGCGGTGAGAACGGCGTCGCCGACCGCGACGGGGGCGAATTGCTCGTCTTCGCGCGCCAGTAAAGGTCATCGCTGCGCTGGTGGCTGGGCGTTACCTGGCCCAGGGCGGGGTCGGGACGGCAGAGCCGTCGGCCATCTTCGCGGTGAAACCAGCTTTGACCAGCACATGGGCTGTGGCCGGTTCCTCGCCGGGGTTGGTGAGCAGTATGGGGCTCCCGGCGGGGACGATCGCGCAGTCGCCGACAGTCAGGGGCTGGCTGTCCGGGCTCAGCGAAATCGTGCCCGCGGTCACCAGGAAGACCTCGTCATGGTTCAGCGTGTGCGCCTGGTCAGACTTCAGGCCAGGGGCCACCTTGATCTGCCACGCGCACAAGTCGTCGCAGCCTAGGCTCGGCGCCGCGTAGGCGGTGAACTCCACGCCAGGAAGGTCGAATCGCGGTGCACTGTCTGCGGTGATGATGTACATCTTGCTTGCTCCTTATATAGACAAGGTAACTTGTCCAAGCTGACTTGTCTAAGATAGGCGCATGCAAGGGCGAGAGCAACCCGTTGATCTCGGCATCCTGCTGGGCGTGGCCTTTCAGGAGTTCGTCAGGGAACTGCATGCCGCGCACGCTGCGGCCGGGTTCACCGACCTCGGGCGCTCCGACGGCTTCGTGTTCCGCTCGCTCGCCGACCGCCCGATGACGGTCAGCGAGCTAGCGAGCCATCTGGAGATCACCAAGCAGGGCGCGGCGCAGATCATCGAGGACATGGAGCGCCGCGGTTACGTCGAACGCGAACCGGATCCCGGCGACCGCCGGGCCAGATTGGTCAGCCTCTCCGAGCGTGGCGAGCAGGCGCTCGCAAATGCGCGGCGCTTTCACCGTGACTACGAACGAGGACTCGCTCGTGACCATGGGCCCGATGCGGTCGCGACGCTACGGACGATGCTCGAGGCGATTGCCGGATCCGACCAAAGCGTCGACCCCAGGATGCGCCCCTTCTACCTCTGAGCGTCCGCGTTATCGCGGGCGACCCTCTGTTTCGGTCGCGGGCAAATCGGACAGGCCGAGCGCGCGGCGGAGGAAGCCGAGCTGGTGCCAGAGCAAATTCTCGACCACGGCAACGTCCGACACGCTGTGCGTGGCGGCCGGCAGCGGAAGCACCTCATGTGGCCGCCCGGCCGCAAGCAGCGCGGCGGACAACCTGAGGGTGTGAGCCGCCACGACGTTGTCGTCCGCGAGCCCGTGGATGAGCAGCAATGGCCTCATCAGCGCCGGAGCGTCGCTGATCAAAGAAGATCGAGCATAGGCGTCCTGGTGCTCATCAGGATGGCCAAGATGCCGCTCGCGCCAGTGCGCGTCATACAGCCGGTGATCAGTAACCGGAGCGCCAGCCACTGCGGCGTGGAAGATGTCGGGTCGGCGCAGAACGGCGAGCGCAGCGAGAAAGCCGCCGAACGACCAGCCGCGGATCGCGACGCGGGTGATATCGAGGTCGGGGCGCAGCGCCGCGGCGACCTCAAGCGCCTCAACCTGATCGGCAAGCGCCGGGCCGGCGACGTCGAGGTAGATCGCCCGCTCCCAGGCGGGGCCGCGGCCCGGCGTACCGCGCCCGTCTGCGACCAGCACAGCGAAGCCCTGCTCGGCGAACCATTGGGACACGTAGGCATGCGCGGAAATCTCGGCCAAGGCCTTGCGTGCAGCCGGTCCGCCGTAGGGGTCCATCAGCACCGGCAGAGGCGCATCGCCTGACTGATGCCATGACGGCAGGAAGAGCGTGGCGCGCAGCTCCCGCGGTCCGAGTTGAAGCAGTTCCATCCGGGGGCTATGCGCGGGAACCGCCGCGAGCGATTTGATCTCGGCGTCTGATTGCCGGGAACGGACCGTGATGCGCGTACCTGGCCAGTCGAGGCTGCCAGATTCGAGCACCGTCGTCGCGCCGCGCCCAGTCCCGGCGTGTACGCCCCTGACCTGGCTCAGCCGGGCCACGCCAGCCCCGGGCTCGTAGGCATAGAGGTGGATCTCGGTTGGGTCCGCGTCGCTGGCGGTGAACAGCACCCGCTCGCCGTCGACCGCCTGCACGGCCTCGAGCTGCATGCCCGCAGGGGTCACCGCATGCCCGTCGGCTAGCAGCCGGTGCGTGTCGTCAAGATTCGCGCTGGTCAGCAGCACACCGGAAGATGTTCTCGCGGGAAGCCCAGGCACAAGCGTCACCCAGGTGTCGTCATGCTGCTCGGCAAGAATGCGGGTCGCGCCGGTTGCCGGGTCGATGCCGAGCACCCGCAGGTCGTGCTGATCCCTGGTCTGCACAGCCGCATAGGGCCCGTCGGCGTCCCAGCCTGCGGAGGCGAGATACTCGTGCGTTTTGTTATCCCAGTCAACGGCAGTGAGCGAGCAGGCGGCTGCCTGCAGATCTGCGATCCACAGGCTGACCACGGCATTGGCGGTACCGGCCGCCGGGTACCGGAAGGAGGTAGGAGACTGCGCAGGCTCCGAGGGGTTGGCGATGTACCAGCGCAGGACCATGGACGCGTCGGCGCGCGCAATGAGCAGGTGGCGGCCGTCTGGTGCCCACCAGTAGCCGCGGTGCCGGCCCATCGATTCCCCGGCGACGTGCTCGGCGAGACCCCAGGTCACGTCCTCCCCGTCCGGGCCGGCGATCGCCGTATCAGCGAGTCCATCGGCCTCGATGACACGCAGCGCTCCGCCGGTCACGTAGGCGACTCGCTGGCCTGACGGATCGGGACGAGGATCAACCGCTGGCCCGGCGGCCGGAAGCCTGCGCACCTCGCCGTCGGACAGCCTTGCGGTGCACAGCTGGCCGGATAGTGCGAAGGCCAGCAGGTCGCAGGCCTCGTCGGCCGCGTAGGACACGATTCCTGACGACGCCTGCCTGGTTCTCTCGCGTCTCACGCGTTCGTGCGCTGGCAGTTCCTCGGCCTCGCCGGCGAGCAGCGATTCCGGATCCGCGACCAGGCGTTCGTGCCAGGTTCGGCAGTCCAGCACCCACAGGCACGACACCGGATCGGCGGCACCTCGCGTCCGCAGGAAAGCGATGATGCCGCCGTCCCGGGAAACAGTGATCTGGCCAGGAACCCCGAGCCTGAAGCGCCGCGTCCGCGCGTACAGGCTGGGGAACGACCGAGCAACTTCACGAGCGATCTCCTGCCGTGTCCGTTCCGGCGTCGGCGGCATCGGCGGCATTTATCAGACACTAACCGGATTCGCGCCGGTCGCACACGGGCGGGTCAGATGTCGACTACCGTCTCGCATGCGCGCGGCGCGCAGATGCGAGACGTCCGCGCGGACGAGTCGTCAGCCCGATAACCTGTATCAATGGCATCGTGGCTGCCGCACCAAGCCCCGCTGATCAGGGATCTCCTGGCGGCCGGCGGTCGCTCGTTCTCGTTCGAGTTCATGCCGCCCAAGACCGACGCCGACGAGCAGCAACTGTGGCTCGCCATCCGTCGGCTCGAGCCGCTGCGGCCGACATTCGTGTCTGTCACGTACGGTGCCGGCGGGACGACGAGAGACCGGACCGTCCGCGTGACCGGCAGGATCGCGGCCGAGACTACGCTCACGCCGGTCGGGCACCTCACAGCGGTCAATCACTCGGTGGCCGAACTTCGGCACATCGTTGGCTCGTATGCGGCCGTCGGCGTCAGGAACGTGCTGGCGCTGCGCGGTGATCCGCCGGGCGATCCGGCGGGGGAGTGGGTCGCCCATCCTGAGGGGCTGCGCCAGGCGTCAGAACTGGTCCGGCTGGTCACGGGCATCGGCGACTTCTGCGTGGGAGTCGCCGCGTTCCCTGAGGGCCACGTCCGGGCCGTGAGCAGAGATACCGATATCGGGTTCTTCATCGACAAGTGCGCAGCTGGCGCGGACTTCGCGATCACCCAGATGTTCTTCTTCACCGACGACTACCTGCGCTTCAGGGATGCGGTGGCCGCCCGTGGCTGCACCGTTCCGATCATCGCGGGCATCATGCCTATCACCAGCGTCCCGATGATCGACCGTGCGGTGCTGTTGTCGGGGGCGCGGTTCCCCGCCGACCTCGCGGACAGGCTGCATGCCTGCGCTGACGACCGCACGGCGGTGCGCCAGATCGGTGTTGAGTACGCGGCGGGCATGTGCCAGCGGCTGCTCGACGAGGGCGTGCCTGGCCTGCACTTCTACACGCTCAACGGGTCGCGGGCGACCAGCGAGATATATCAGCGGCTCGGGCTAGCCGACCGGGGCAGGCTTGCCTGGCCGACCCGGTCCGCAAGCGGCAGCACCGCGCCCATGACCGCGTAGGGCGGGCTTCCGCCGGGGAAGCTGTAGCCGGTCAGCAGGTCAGTGAAGCCCATCCGCCGGTACAGGCGGCGTGCCGTGGTTTCCCGGTCAGGCGTGGATAGCATGGCCGTCCGCTCCGGACGCCCCGCCGTTAGCGCGGTGAGCATCCGCGTCCCGATCCCTTGGCGCTGCTGGTCCTTGCGGACGTGAACCTCGGCGACCTCCACGCAGTCGGCCAGCCAGCCCGCGGTCAGCGCGGGCCCGATCGTACGGGACAGCGCCGCGGATACCGCGTCGTACCACCATTGACCGGGTTCGCCGCGGAAGCCGTAGCTGAAGCCGAGCACCGCGCGCGGATCGTCGGAGTGATGCCCGTGAGCGCGCATCTGAAGCGCCTTGAAGTCGGGATACCCGGCGTGGCGTCGCATGAGCTCCCTGCGGCCAGGCAGCAGCGCCGCGTCGGCGCCCATGGCGTCGGCGTAAATGGCGAGCAGGACATCGATCTCGCCGAGGAACTCTCTCGGCCCAAGGTCGCAAAGCGCTGCGGTGCTCGCCATTCCGCCCAGCGTACGCGACCAGCGACAGCCGTCGCTGCCCGCCCGGCTGCGCAGCGAAGGCAAATTGTCAGTGCCCTTCGATACATTCGAACGCAGCATCAAACGAATGGACAGTGAAGCGAATCTATGTTCGAATACAAGGGTGGAAGCGCCCGGATGTCCGGCCCAGCCGGGCTGGCGGGTCGCAGCCGGGCGGGCGTGGGGAAGCGTCCCGCCCGGCCCGCCCGCAGGAAGTGGAGGACGTTGCCATGAACTCGATCGCGCAGGTCGGCCAGGACCGGGTGCGCTGCAGGGTCGCGCCGTCCGCGCTGGCTCTGCTGGAATCGGCGCGGCAGGGTCTTGCCTCGGCCGAGAGCGAGGTGTCTGCTGGCGGGCGTTATGTCGGCGCGCACCTAGCGGCGCTGCGGGCAGCGGCCGCGATCGTTGCCGCGCGGGCCGAGCCCGCTGCGCCGCGTCGCAGGCGACCACTGAGCGTATGGGAGCTCTTGCCCAAGGTCGATCCGACGCTGAGCGAATGGGCAGCCTTCTTCGCGGCAGGCGCTGGCAAGCGGGCTGCGGCCGAGGCTGGCCTCCCCCGTGCCGTTACCCCGCGTGAGGCCGACGAGCTACTGCGGGATGCGGGAACCTTCGTGGCGCTGGCCGAGAACGCGCTCGGTGTCCCTGCCCAGTCACCGCTGCCGCTGCCGACGGCCATCTAAGGATTGGCACGTGCGTCAGTTCCCAGGATGGAAGGAGATCGCGGGTCAGGCGGAGTCGACGGCACCACGCGCGGTCGAATCGAGGATTCCCCAGGTGATGAGTTCCTCCGTCAGGTCAGTCGGCGTCTTGTCGTAGATGACGGCAAGCGAGCGCAGGTCTTCCTGGCGGATGGACAGGACGCGGCCGTTGTAGTCGCCGCGCTGGCTCTGGATGGTCGCCACGTACCTGGCAAGCGGTCCGGCCTGGTCCCGCGGCAGAGTGGCCATCTTCTCAAGGTCGATGACCAGCTTCGGTGCGGGAGTCAGCACGCCTGGCGCGGCGTCGCCGGGGAGAAGCTCAGAGACCGGCACGCCATAGAAGTCGGCAAGTTCAGCGAGCTTCTGCACGGTCACGGACCGGTCACCGCGCTCATAAGAGCCGACAACGACGGCCTTCCATCGGCCGCGGGACTTTTCCTCCACGCCGTGCAGGGACAGTCCCTGCTGGGTGCGAATTGCGCGCAGCCGGGCACCAAGGGTTTTCGCGTAATCAGATGGCATGGTTCGGGTCCTTGGACTTAATAAACGATTATCTGCTGGTTACGGACAGTGACGGTAGGCCGAGAGTACGACAAGGTCAAGCCGATCGGCAAAAATCGGTCGAACTTACGCGCCACAGTGCAACAAGGGGGCCAGCAGCCCAAGTCGATTACAGCCTAGCTTGAACCCGCATGTCGGCGATGTCCTATGCCGGCATGGCCGGTGCGCCTGCCCGGGATAGATGCGCCTGGCTGGTAGGTTAGTAGCCGTTCGACGTCCTTTAAGACCCGTCCCGTGAGGCGGGGAAGGAGGTCCGCTGATGGCTGTCAGCCCTCGTTCATCCGGTATCGCTTCTGATACCGCATCACCCTCGGCCGGGACAGCGAGACCCGCGACCAGCACGCCGGGCGCAGCGAAGGTGTTGCCAGCAACAGCGCCCGCGAAGGGGCAGGCAAGACCGTACTCGGATCCGACGAGATCCGCCGGGCGCTGACCAGGATCGGGCACGAGATACTCGAGCGCACTGACGGCGGCACCGACGTGGTGCTGCTCGGCATACCGACCAGGGGCGTGCCGCTGGCGCGCCGCCTCGCGGCGCGGCTGGCTGACACGGAGGGAGTCCGGGTCCCGGTTGGCTCGCTCGACATCACCCTGTACCGCGACGACCTCAGGCTGCGTCCGGCCAGGACGCTGGGCCGCACCGAGGTGCCCGACACGGGCATCGACGGCATGGTCGTGGTGCTGGTCGACGACGTCCTGTATTCCGGCCGGACGGTACGCGCTGCGCTCGATGCGCTGAATGACATCGGCCGCCCGCGCGCCGTCCAGCTCGCCGTCCTCGTCGACAGGGGGCACAGGGAGCTGCCGATCAGGCCAGATTACGTCGGCAAGAACCTGCCGACCGCCAAGCGCGAGCTGGTCAGGGTGCTGCTGACCGAGACCGACGGCGAAGACGCCGTTACGCTGCACGTCGCGCCGGAGGTGGCACGGTGAACCGGCATCTGATCTCCGCGGCCGACCTCAGCAGGGAAGACGCCGTGGCGATTCTCGACACCGCAGAGGAACTCGCCAGGCTCGCCGAACGACCGATACCCAAGCTGCCCACGCTGCGCGGCAGGACCGTGGTCAACCTCTTCTACGAGGACTCGACCAGGACGAGGATCTCGTTCGAGGCGGCGGCCAAGCGGCTGTCGGCCGACGTGATCAACTTTTCCGCCAAGGGATCGAGCGTGGCGAAGGGCGAAAGCCTGAAGGACACCGCGCTCACCCTTCAGGCAATGGGCGCCGACGCGGTCGTGATCAGGCACGGCGCGTCTGGCGCGCCGCACCGGCTGGCCCGGTGGGTCAGGGGCAGCGTCGTCAACGCTGGCGACGGAACCCACGAGCACCCGACACAGGCACTGCTTGATGCGTTCACCATGCGGCGCAGGCTGGGCCGGCTCGAAGGCTTGCGGGTAACGATCGTTGGCGACGTCCTGCACAGCCGGGTCGCCCGCTCGAACGTGTGGCTGCTGCGAACGCTCGGGGCGGACGTGACGCTGGTGGCGCCGCCCACGCTGCTGCCGGTAGCCGTCGGCACCTGGCCGTGCTCGGTGAGCTACGACTTCTCCTCGGTTCTTCCGTCCAGCGATGTGGTCATGATGCTGCGGGTCCAGCGCGAGCGGATGTCCGACGCTTACTTCCCGAGCGTGCGCGAGTACAGCCGCAGGTACGGCCTGGACGGCGACCGGATGGCGCTGCTGCCCGGCCACGCGATCGTGATGCATCCCGGCCCGATGAACCGGGGCGTTGAGATCGCCGCCGACGTCGCCGATTCGCCCCGGTCGACCATCGTCGAGCAGGTGACTAACGGGGTCTCCGTCCGGATGGCGGTGCTGTACCTGCTGCTCGGCGGGTCACCGGGACCTGCGGAACCGACGACCGATATGGACAGGAACACGGCAGCCGCGGCCGACAGCGTCCACGGCCGGGCCCGGAGGAGGTCAGGCGATACGCGCAGCACTGCGGAGGTTGCCGCAGCGGCTGCGGGGACGGCGGCGCGCCGATGAGCACGGGGCACGACAGAACGGCCGGCAGATGGCTCATCAGGGGTGCCAGGCCGCTCGCCGGACGCCGGGCCGACATCCTGATCGACGGTCACGTCATCGCGGAGGTCCGTGCCGCAGGATCCGGTGACGGCGGACGAAAGCTCGATCAGGACGTCGCCGTCATCGATGCCGACGGCCTGATCGCGCTTCCCGGACTCGTCGACCTGCACACGCACCTGCGCGAGCCGGGCAGGGAGGACGCGGAGACGGTCGAGAGCGGGACCGCGGCGGCGGCGCTCGGCGGGTTCACCGCGATTCATGCGATGGCGAACACCGATCCGGTGGCCGACACTGCTGGCGTGGTCGAGCAGGTCTGGCGGCTCGGCGAGCAGGCGGGGAAGTGCGACGTCCGCCCCGTGGGCGCCGTGACGACAGGACTGGGCGGCAGCCATCTCGCCGAGCTGGGCGCGATGGCTGACTCCGCCGCCCAGGTCCGTGTGTTTTCCGATGACGGGCGCTGCGTGGCCGATGCGACGCTCATGCGGCGGGCGCTCGAGTACGTCAAGGCGTTCGACGGCGTGATCGCCCAGCACGCCCAGGAACCGCGGCTGACCGCGGGAGCCCAGCTCAATGAGGGCGAGGTGTCGGCAAGGCTGGGCCTCGCCGGCTGGCCGGCTGTCGCCGAGGAGGCGATCATCGCGCGTGACTGCCTGCTCGCGGCGCATGTTGATTCCGCGATGCATGTCTGCCACGTGTCCACGGCCGGCTCTGTTGAGATCATCAGGTGGGCCAAATCCAAGGGCTGGCGGGTCACCGCCGAGGTCACCCCGCACCACCTGCTGCTGACCGACGAGCTGGCCACGGGCTATGACCCGGTCTACAAGGTGAACCCGCCGCTGCGGACGGCAGCCGACGTTGCCGCGCTGCGCGCCGCCCTGGCGGACGGGACCATCGACTGTGTGGCCACCGACCATGCCCCGCATCCGGCCGAGTCCAAGGAGACGGAGTGGTCGGAGGCCTCGTTCGGCATGACGGGTTTGGAAACGGCGCTGCGCGTGGTGCATGAGGCGATGGTGAACACGGGCCTGCTCGACTGGGCGTCGGTTGCCGACCGGATGTCGGTCCGTCCGGCAACGATCGGCCGGATCGGCGCGCACGCGGCCGGCAATGGCGACATGCGGCACGGCTGCCCGATCGCGGCCGGGTCGCCCGCGAACATTGTGCTGTACGACCCTGAGCCGATCACGCCTGTCGACGTGGCGGACCACGCCTCGCGCAGCCGCAACTCGCCGTTCGCCGGGATGTTGCTCCCCGGCCAGGTCATCGCGACGTTCCTGCGCGGGAAACCGACTGTGCTCGACGGGAAGCTGACCACATGAGCTCGCGCCCGCCCGCCCTGCTCGTGCTCGAAGACGGCACGACCTTCCGGGGCAGAGGATTCGGGTGCGAGGGCGAGACGTTCGGCGAGGCCGTGTTCAACACCGGGATGACCGGCTACCAGGAAACGCTGACCGACCCGTCGTATTGCCGCCAGATCGTCGCGATGACCGCGCCCCACATCGGCAACACCGGCATGAACGACGAGGACAACGAGTCGCGCCGGATCTGGGTCAGCGGCTTCGTGATCCGCGACCCGAGCCCTGTCGCGTCGAACTGGCGCGCCACCCGCGGGCTCGAGGATGAGCTGCGAGCCTGCGGCATCACGGGGATCGCGATCACAGGTACCAGGGCGCTGACGCTGCACCTGCGCGAGCGGGGTGCGATGCGAGCCGCGATCAGCACCGCGGGAACCGAGCCTCTGGCGCTGGCGGAGCGGGTGCTCGCAAGCCCGCCCATGACCGGCGCTGACCTGGCCCGCGAGGTCACCACGCCGGAGCCCTACGTAGTCGCCCCGCCGCCAGGGGAGCCGGTGCGGTTCCGGGTCGCGGCCGTCGATCTTGGTATCAAGGCCGCCACCCCTGCGGCTATGGCTGGCCTCGGCTGCGAGGTCCATGTCCTGCCCGCGACGACGACGGCTGCCGAGGTACTCGCGCTCAGCCCGGATGGCGTGTTCTTCTCTAACGGCCCAGGCGACCCCGCTGCATGCGGATATGCCATAGATGCAATGCGCGGCGTGCTCGCGGCAGGTGTCCCGGTGTTCGGCATCTGCCTGGGCAGCCAGGTGCTCGGCCGTGCGCTCGGCCTGGGCACCTACAAGCTGAGGTTCGGCCACCGTGGCGGTAACCATCCGGTCAAGGACCTGCGGACCGGCCGGGTGCAGATCACCAGTCACAACCACGGCTTCGCTGTCGCGATGCCGGCCGGGCCGCCGGATTCCGGGTTCGCCGCCAGCCCGGTCCGGTTCGATTCGGCTTTCGGGGAGGCCGAGGTGACGCACATCAACCTCAACGACGGCGTCGTGGAAGGCCTGAGACTCACCGGCAGCCCGGCATTCGCGGTCCAGTACCACCCCGAGGCGGCGCCAGGCCCGCACGATGCGGCGGATCTTTTCACCGCCTTCTGCAAGCTGATGGAGCGGGGCCGGTGAGCGCGACGCCCGGCCGCGGACCCTTCCGGTGGCGTCATGCCTAGGCGCGAGGACATCAATTCTGTGCTCGTGATCGGCTCGGGGCCGATCGTGATCGGCCAGGCATGTGAATTCGACTACTCAGGAACACAGGCCTGCCGCGTGCTGCGCGAGGAGGGGATCAGGGTCAGCCTCGTCAACTCCAATCCCGCGACGATCATGACCGACCCTGAGTTCGCCGACGCGACCTACATCGAGCCGATCACGCCAGACGTGCTGGAGCGTGTCATCGCCGCGGAGCGGCCTGACGCGCTGCTGCCTACGCTCGGCGGCCAGACGGCGCTGAACGCCGCCGTGGCTCTGCACGAGGCAGGCACCCTTGCCGCCTACGACGTTGAACTGATCGGCGCGGACATCAACGCGATCAAGGCGGGCGAGGACCGCAGGGCGTTCAAGGACATCGTGACCAGCGTCGGCGGCGAGGTACCGCGGAGCGCCATCTGCCATTCACTGGCTGAGTGCGAGAGGGCGGCAGCCGATCTCGGCTACCCGCTGGTGGTGCGCCCTTCCTTCACGCTAGGCGGCTCCGGCTCCGGCATCGCCTACGGTCCTGGCGACCTGCGCCGGTTCGCCGGGCACGGCCTGGACGCCAGCCCGGTCACCGAGGTCCTGCTCGAGGAGTCGATTCTCGGCTGGAAGGAGTTCGAGCTCGAACTGATGCGCGACCGCAACGACAACGTCGTGGTGGTCTGCTCCATCGAGAACGTCGACCCGATGGGGATTCATACCGGCGACTCGGTGACCGTGGCGCCCGCGATGACGCTGACCGACCGCGAGTACCAGCGCATGCGTGACCTGGCGATCACCGTGCTGCGTGCGGTCGGCGTCGATACGGGCGGCTGCAATATCCAGTTCGCGGTCGAGCCGCGCACCGGCCGGATGGTCGTGATCGAGCTGAATCCCAGGGTGTCCAGGTCCAGCGCGCTGGCCTCGAAGGCCACCGGGTTCCCGATCGCGAAGATCGCGGCGCGGCTGGCCATCGGATACACCCTTGACGAGATCCGCAACGACATCACCGGCCAGACTCCGGCCAGCTTCGAGCCCGCGCTCGACTACGTCGTGGTCAAGGTGCCGCGGTTCGCGTTCGAGAAGTTCCCGGGCGCCGACGCGGTCCTGACCACGCACATGAAATCGGTGGGCGAGGCGATGGCGATCGGGCGGTCCTTCCCGGAAGCGCTGCAGAAGGCGCTCCGTTCGCTGGAGCAGCCGAGCGCGCCGCTGAACTGGCGCGATCCCCCTGGCGACCGCGCCAGTCTGGTCGAGCGGTGCGCGGTGCCGCACGACGGCAGGATCGGCACGCTGCACCAGGCACTGCGAGCCGGCGCGTCGGTGGCCGACCTGGCCGCGGCGAGCGGCATCGACCCCTGGTTCATCGAGCAGGTCAAGGGCATCGAAATTCTGGCGCAACATATCGCGCGTGGCGGGCCGCCCACGCCGGCCGGCCTGCGAGCCGCGAAGTCGGCGGGATTCTCCGACATCCAGCTCGGCCAGCTGCTGGCGATGTCCGAGCGCCAGGTCAGGTCGCTGCGGCGGGACTTCGAGGTGCGCCCGGTGTACCACATGGTGGATACGTGCGCTGCGGAGTTCGCGGCCAGCACGCCGTATCTGTACTCCAGCTACGACGAACTCTCTGAGGTGCCGCCCTCGACCAGGCCGAAGGTCATCATCCTGGGCAGCGGCCCGAACAGGATCGGCCAGGGCATCGAGTTCGACTATGCCTGCGTGCACGCGTGCTTCGCCGCCGCGGAGGCAGGGTTCGAGACCGTGATGGTCAACTGCAATCCGGAGACGGTCTCCACCGACTACGACACCTCCGACCGCCTGTACTTCGAGCCGCTGACCCTGGAGGACGTGCTGGAGGTCGTCGCCGCCGAGCGAGCCTGCGGCGAGGTGGCAGGCGTGATCGTGTCACTGGGCGGCCAGACGCCGCTCGGCCTGGCGCACGCGCT
The DNA here is from genome assembly GCA_963809195.1 of uncultured Actinomycetota bacterium. Lineage (GTDB taxonomy): Bacteria > Actinomycetota > Actinomycetes > Streptosporangiales > Streptosporangiaceae > Chersky-822. The sequence goes on from CAWEIQ010000001.1 coordinate 1,432,580, forward strand.
CGAGGCAGAGGGTGTCCCGATCCTCGGCACCGCGCCCGAGGCGATTCACCTGGCCGAGGACCGGGCCGAGTTCAGCGCCGTGCTGGCCGCCGCCGGGCTGCTCGCGCCCAGGCACGGCACGGCGCTGTCGGCGAGCGATGCCGCCGAGATCGCCGCGGAGATCGGCTATCCGGTGCTGGTCAGGCCCTCGTACGTGCTGGGTGGGCGCGGGATGGAGATCGTCTACGACGAGGAGACGCTCGAGGCTTACGTGCGCAAGGCAGCCCAGGCCAGCCCCGAGCACCCCGTCCTGATCGACAGGTTCCTCGACGACGCGATCGAGATCGACGTGGACGCGCTGTTCGACGGCGATGAGCTGTACGTGGGCGGCGTCATGGAGCACATCGAGGAAGCAGGCATTCACTCCGGCGACTCCGCGTGCGCGCTGCCTCCGATCACGCTGGGGCGCGAGTACATTGCCGAGGTCAGGGACTCCACCGAGGCGATCGCGCGCGGTGTCGGCGTTCGCGGGCTGCTGAACGTGCAGTACGCGCTGGCGGCGGGCCTGCTGTACGTGCTGGAGGCGAATCCGCGTGCGTCGCGGACTGTGCCGTTCGTTTCCAAGGCAACGGCGGTTCCGCTCGCCAAGGCCGCGACCAGGGTCATGCTGGGTGCGACGATCGCGCAGTTGCGCGCGGAGGGCATGCTCGCCGCGTCCGGCGACGGCGGGAACCTGCCCCTGGATGCCCCGATCGCGGTCAAGGAGGCGGTGCTGCCGTTCGGCAGGTTCAGGGACCACAACGGCGCGGGGGTGGACACGCTGCTCGGGCCCGAGATGCGCTCGACCGGCGAGGTCATGGGCATCGACGAGGTCTTCGGCACCGCCTATGCCAAGTCACAGGCGGCCGCTTACGGCGTTCTGCCTGTCAAGGGCCGTGCCTTCGTCTCCGTCGCCAGCAAGGACAAGCGGGCCATGATCTTCCCCGTGAAACGCCTCGCCGACCTCGGCTTCGAGATCTGGGCGACCAGCGGTACCGCCGAGGTACTGCGCCGCAACGGAGTGCATGCCACGATCGTCCGTAAGCACAGCGACGGCCGGGGACCAGACGGCGAACCCACGATCGTCGAGCGGATTTTGGCTGGCCACGTTGATCTGGTGGTCAACACGCCATTCGGCCGCGCTGGCCAGCCCGGCCCGCGCCGGGACGGCTACGAAATCCGCACCGCTGCGGTGCGCCGGGGCCTGCCCTGTGTGACCACGATGGCCGGGCTCGCCGCGATCGTGCAGGGAATCGAGGCCATCATGAGGAACGAGGTGGGTGTGCGGTCGCTTCAGCAGCACGCCGAGCGGATCAGGCGGGACTGGCCGGGCGGCCGGCCATGACGATCAGCGAACCCGAGTCCGAGTCTGGCCCGCTGCAGGTCCGCGGCACGGTACTGACCGTGCGCCGGGTGGACGCCTACCACGCGATGACGATCGTCGCCCCCGGAATCGCCGCCAGGTTTAAGCCGGGCCAGTTCGTAACCGTCGCGGTCGGCGGCCCCGACACGTCGATGGTGCTGCGCCGCGCGTTCTCGATCCACGACGTCCGGCCCGACCACGGAGGAACGGTCGAGTTCATCTTCGCTGTCACCGGGCGCGGGACCATGTGGCTGGCAGAGCGCAGGGCCAGGGACGTGCTCGACGTGACCGGCCCGCTCGGCCGGCCGTTCCCTGTTCCTAGGGACCCGGTCAGCTGCCTGCTGGTCGGCGGCGGCTACGGCAGCGCGCCGCTGTTCGCGCTTGCCGACAGGCTCAGGCAGCGCCGCTGCACGGTGGACTTCCTGCTCGGCGCGGCCAGCGGTGACCGGGTCTTCGGCGCGCTGACGGCACGCCGGACCGGACGGTCAGCGACGATCACCACGGCCGATGGTTCCCTGGGTGTGCGCGGCATCGTGACCGACATGCTCGGGCAGGTCATTCATGAGGCCAGGACCGACGTGATCTACGCCTGCGGGCCCATGGCGATGCTCCGTCAGGTGACCGCGCTCGCGCGCAGGTATGACATTCCCGTGCAAGTCGCGGTCGAAGAGGCGATGGCCTGCGGCGTAGGAACGTGCATGACCTGCGTGCTGCCGGTGGTCGGATCGGACGGGATCACCAAGATGGTCAGGTCGTGCGTGGACGGACCCGTGTTCCGCGGCGAGCAGGTGCGCTGGGATGACATCGGGACGATTCCGTTCGACGCCTTCGGCGCGCCCGGCTGGGAGTCACGGGCCGGGCGCAGCCCGCGGGCGGCTCCCGGCGGCGGCGCCGGGCATGACGCGGCCGGCCGCGGTGCCCCCCAGGCTGCGCGCGGCCGCCAGCCCGCTTCGGGCCGGAGGCAGGGTCATGGCGCCTGACCTGCGGACCAGGCTGGGCAACGCTGAGCTGCCGAACCCGATACTGACGGCCAGCGGATGCGCGAGCTCAGGTCGTGAGCTCGCGCAGTTCATCGACGTCTCCAAGATCGGCGCCGTCGTCACCAAGTCGGTGATGCTCGCGCCCCGAGCGGGCCGTCCGACGCCGCGGATGGCCGAGACAAGCAGCGGCATGCTCAACTCCATTGGTCTGCAGGGGCCGGGCATCGACGCGTTCCTGCAGCGCGACCTGCCCTGGCTGCTCTCTCGCGGGGCCAGAACCGTGGTCTCGATCGCAGGCAGCACGGTCGAGGAGTACGCCGAACTTGCCGCCCGCCTCTCGGACGCGGCAGGCGTCACAGCGATCGAGGTCAACATCTCGTGCCCGAACGTCGAGCACCGGGGCCAGGTCTTCGCCTGCGACCCAACCGACGCAGGTGCGGTGCTGGCAGCGGTCAGGGCCCGGGCCAGGTTCGACATCCCGGTCTTCGCGAAGCTCTCGCCGGACGTGACCGACATCGTCGCGATCGCCCGGTCCTGCGTGTCCGCGGGGGCCGATGGACTGTCGATGATCAACACCCTTCTTGGCATGGTCATTGACACCGAGACGATGCGGCCCGTGCTGGCCGGGCTGACCGGCGGCCTATCAGGGCCGGCGATAAGGCCGGTCGCCGTCCGCTGCATCTGGCAGGTCAGGGAGGCACTGCCGGACGTGCCGATCATCGGGATGGGCGGCGTCATGACAGGCCGCGATGCCCTGGAGCTCATGCTCGCAGGTGCGTCGATGGTCAGCGTGGGGACCGCGATCTTCCATGACCCGTCGGCGTGCGCGAGGATCCTGCGCGAGCTCGACGACGAACTCGTGCGGCGCGGCATCGACCGCGTCACCGATCTGGTCGGCCGCGCGCACGAGGTGAAGACCACCGCCGGAACCCGGAGCAGGGGAAACGTGCCGTAGCCGGCATGAGTGGCAGCGTGGCTGGGTAACTGCGCGAGCATTGCCTCGATCAGCCCGGCCGAGGATGCGATCAGGATGGAGTGAACATGACAACCCGCGCCCCGATCGCGGTCGCGCTCGATGCGCCGGATCTGAATACCGCCGCGTACTGGGCTGACCTGGTGACGCCCCACGTCAGCACGCTCAAAATCGGGCTTGAGCTGTACCTGCGGTTCGGACCTGAGGCGGTAGCGTCGGTGCGCGGCCCGCGCGGCGTGGATGTCTTCCTCGACCTGAAACTGCACGACATTCCCGCGACGGTGGGCGGCGCCGCGAGCGCGGTCGCGAAGGTGCGGCCGGACCTCCTGACCGTGCACGCAGCGGCCGGTTCGGCTGCCATCAAGGCGGCCGTCGGCGCTTTGCCGAACACCAAGATCGTCGCGGTGACCGTCCTGACGTCGCTCAGCAACAGGGACCTCGATGAGATCGGCATGGCTGGCCCTGTTGGCGATGCAGTGCGCAGGCTCGCCGCCTTGGCCGTCGCCGCGGGCGCGCGCGGCCTCGTCTGCTCGCCCCAGGAGGTCGCCGCCGTCAGAGCTGAGGTCGGACCGGACATCACGCTGATCACTCCTGGGGTGCGTCCGGTCGGCGAGTCGACACATGACCAGGCCAGGGTTGCCACTCCGCAAGAGGCGCTCGAGGCCGGTGCGGACTTGCTCGTGATCGGCCGGCCGATCACGAGCGCTCCTGACCCTGGAGCCGCCGCAGCGGCGCTGGCCACCGCGCTCAGCCGCCACCAGCAACGTGTGGCTGAGTCGGCCGCGCCAGCCCCGCCAGCCTCCCGCTAACCTCGCCGGCGACACCCAAGCTCCCGGCCCGCCCGATCTCACCAGGGCGATGCACTGGGCGCCGCAGCACACTCGCCGCGCCGCCCGGCGCACTGCCGCGAGCCTCGTTGTCGCGAGACCGTCCCACACGTCACACTGGCACCTCAGGTCGCAGGCCTGCTCGGGGCCGGACCTCAGCCCGTGTATGGACGGTCCATTCATTGCGGGTGCAGGTGATGGCTGGCCCATTCACACTTCCAGCGCGGTCTGGGCGCTGCCTTTTGGCCGCCAAGGCAGCCTGGAACAGGCTAGGGAGGCGCCGCGAGGGGCGCTGGGGGGCGTTGGTGCCGGGAGCGGCGCTAGGCGGAAGGAGCCATCCCCTTCTCGGGCAGCCCGAGAATCGGGTCTGGGCGATTTGCGCGTAATGCTCGCTGGTCAGCGCTGCTCTGTCAATGGCCGGGGCCGGGAGCGCGGACTAGGCTAAAGCCGCCGAAACCGCGCGCCGCCACACACCGCACGCAGGGCCGTTCTTTCGTCGTCAGCTCTACCTCAGACGATTACACTAGGCACCGGAACGTGCTCACTGCGTGATTATGGACGAATTGTGGCGCGTTAAACGGGGGTTCGCGTTGCCCTAACGCTCTGAACTCGCTAGTTTCCCCTCGCGAACAGAGTTTTTCGATACGAAACACGAGGTGACCTCGCGTGGCTCTTCCTCCACTGACCCCCGATCAGCGGGCAGCCGCTCTTGAGAAGGCGGCAAAGGCTCGCAAGGAGCGTGCTGAGATCAAGAACAGACTCAAGCACGCCTCGACGACCCTGCCTGAGGTCCTCAAGGACGGTCAGACTGACGATGTCGTCGGGAAGATGAAGGTCTCGGCACTGCTTGAGTCCATGCCCGGCGTGGGTAAGGTCCGCGCCAAGCAGATCATGGAGCGGCTGGGCATTGCCGAGTCGCGCCGCGTCCGCGGGCTTGGCGCCAACCAGCGGATCGCGCTGGAGCAGGAATTCCGCGACGTCTGAGCAGTGCCGTCCGGGGCGCGCGTCGGGAGACCGCCGCGCGGCCGCTCGGTGTTAGTTGGAGCGCGCGCGTCGGGAGACCGCCGCGCGGCCGCTCGGTGTTGTCAGGCGCGACACGCGGGGACGGGGGAGCTGTGTCATGGCCGGTCCGGCCGGTACGACCCGACCGCATGACTCAGCCTCTGTCCCCGCGGGCCTGACGGTGCTCTCCGGCCCGTCCGGGGTCGGCAAGAGCACGGTCGTGCAGGCGATCAGGCAGCACTGCCCGCACATCTGGCTGTCGGTCTCGGTAACAACCCGCAAGCCGCGGCCCGGCGAGGTGCACGGGCGCGAGTACCTGTTTGTCGGCGAGCCCGAGTTCGAGGAAATGGTCGCCTCAGGCCAGTTGTTGGAGTGGGCGCGATTCGCCGGCAACTACTACGGGACGCCGCGGGATCCGGTCGCGCAGCGGCTGTCGGCAGGCCTGCCCGGTCTGCTCGAGGTCGACGTCGTCGGTGCCAGGCAGGTGCGGGCAGCTGTTGCCGACGCACTTCTGGTCTTCCTGGCCCCGCCGTCCTGGGATGAGCTGGTGCGCAGGCTCACCGGAAGGGAGACCGAGCCAGCCGACGTCATCGAGCGGCGACTGGAGGCGGCGAGATCTGAGCTGAGAGCAGAAACTGAGTTCGACGTCACTCTTGTCAACACGTCCGTGCGGGACGTGTGCACTCAGCTGGTAGCCTTGATGATGGCCAGGCCGGCGGATCAGCCGGCCGAATAGGGCTTTCAAGCCGAGTACGGCTTTCAATCTGGAAGGCAAGTGGTGGCAGGGACTCCGGCGCTCGAGGGAATTATCAATCCGCCCATCGACGAGCTGCTCGACGTGGTGGACAGCAAGTACGGCCTTGTGATCATGGCGTCGAAGCGTGCCCGGCAGATCAACGCTTACTACGCGCAGCTCGGCGAGGGCCTGCTCGAGTATGTCGGCCCGCTGGTTGAGACCCGGGTGCAGGAGAAGCCGCTGTCGATCGCGCTGCGCGAGATCAGCGAGGGGCTGCTGCACGCCGAGCCGACGGAAATCCCGCTCGCCTGACACAACGGCAACGGCCGCCGGTGCGCATTGTCCTAGGAGTCGGTGCTGGCATCGCGGCGTATAAGGTCTGCGAGCTGCTGAGGCTTCTGACCGAATCCGGGCATGTGGTTCGTGTTGTGCCGACGCCCGATTCGCTGCGCTTCGTTGGCGCGGCAACCTGGGAAGCCCTGTCTGGGCAGCCGGTGAGCACCAGCCCGTGGGATGACGTCCACGAGGTGCCGCACGTGGCGCTCGGACAGCGGGCCAACCTCGTCTTCGTCGCTCCTGCCACGGCTGACCTGCTGGCACGGGCAGCCACTGGCCTGGCACCCGACCTGCTGTCCAACGTGCTGCTCACCGCTCGGTGCCCGGTTGTCTACGCGCCGGCTATGCACACCGAGATGTGGCAGCATCCGGCCACACAGGCCAACGTGGCGACACTGCGCGCCAGGGGCGCCATCGTGCTCGAGCCAGCATCGGGCCTGGCTGAACCGGCAGTGACTCAGGACCGGGCCGGCTGCCGGAGCCCGCCGAGCTCTATCAGGCGGCGCTCCGCGTGCTCGCGCGGGGCGCGGCGGCACTGGTCCCCGATCTGACCGGCCGGCATGTCCTGGTTACCGCGGGCGGCACCAGAGAAGAGCTCGACCCGGTCAGGTTCATCGGCAACTGGTCTTCTGGTCTGCAGGGTTACGCGCTCGCCAGGACGGCAGCAGCGCGCGGCGCCGAGGTCACCCTGATCGCGGCGAACACCTCGCTGCCCGACCCGGCTGGCGTGAGCGTGCTCAAGGTCACGTCGGCGTGTCAGATGCGCGAAGCGGCAGTCAGCGCTGCCACGGTCGCGGACGCCGTGGTAATGGCCGCGGCAGTCGCGGATTATAGGCCTGTAGCCAGAAGCGAAACCAAGCTCAAGAAGTCAGCTGGTCCACCGGAGCCGATCGAGCTGACCGAGAATCCGGACATCCTGCGCGAGCTCTCGGCTGAGCGGCGCAAATCTGGCCAGATCATCGTCGGCTTCGCGGCCGAGACCGACGATCCGATCGGTAACGGCCTGGTCAAGCTCGCGGCCAAGGGGTGTGACCTTCTAGTGGTCAACAAGGTCGGGAAGGGCCTGGCTTTCGGCACTGCCGACAACGCGGCGGACATCCTGGCCGCGGACGGCCAGCACGTCTTCGTACCGCTCGGGCCGAAAGACTCATTGGCCGACGTGATCTGGGACAACGTCGCATCCAGGCTCGCTTGACCCCTCGGGGGCGCCCGCGCGGCTACACTTCGGCGAGACCCGTTGAACGAGAAGAGAGTGTCAAGTGGCTCGTCGCCTGTTCACATCTGAGTCAGTCACTGAAGGCCATCCCGACAAGATGGCTGACCAGATCAGTGACGCCATCCTCGACGCGATGATCAAGGGCGACCCGAACAGCCGGGTAGCTGTCGAAACGCTGATCACCACCGGCCAGGTACATGTCGCTGGCGAGGTGACGACCAGCACCTACGTGGACATCCCTGGACTGATCAGGGACAAGATCCTGGAGATCGGGTACGACTCGTCGGCCAAGGGATATGACGGCGCGTCGTGCGGCGTCTCGGTCTCGATCGGGTCGCAGTCGCCTGACATCGCCCAGGGCGTCAGCCACGCCTACGAGCATCGCGAGGGCGAAGGCGACGACGAACTTGACCGTCAGGGCGCCGGCGACCAGGGCTTGATGTTCGGCTATGCGAGCCGCGAGACGCCGGAGTTGATGCCGCTCCCGATCATGCTCGCGCACAAGCTGGCGCGCCGGATGGCTGACGTGCGGCACAGCGGCGAGATCCCGTACATCAGGCCGGACGGGAAGACGCAGGTCACGATCGAGTACGCGGAGAACGAACCGGTCAGGCTGGACACCGTCGTCGTCTCGACCCAGCATGCGCCTGCCATCGACCTGAAGGCTTTGCTGATGCCGGACATCAGGGAGCGCGTCGTCGAGCCGGTGTTGGCGTCGCTAGAGCTGGACAAGACCAACTACCGGCTGCTTGTCAACCCGACGGGGCGGTTCGAAGTGGGCGGCCCCATGGGTGACGCCGGCCTGACGGGCCGCAAGATCATCATCGACACCTACGGAGGCATGGCCAGGCACGGCGGCGGAGCGTTCTCCGGCAAGGACCCGTCGAAGGTGGACAGGAGCGCCGCGTACGCGATGCGCTGGGTGGCCAAGAACGTCGTTGCGGCTGGCCTGGCCGATCGGTGCGAGACGCAGGTCGCCTACGCCATCGGCAAGGCAAAGCCGGTCGGCCTCTTCGTCGAGTGCTTCGGAACCGAGCAGGTGCAGCTGGAGCGGATCCAGGACGCGGTGCTCGCCGTCTTCGACTTGCGTCCGGCGGCCATCATCAGGGATCTCGAGCTCCTCAGGCCGATCTACGCGCAGACCGCGAGCTATGGCCATTTCGGTCGCGAGGAGCCCGACTTCTCGTGGGAGCGCACGAACAAGGCAGACGCATTGCGGGCGGCCGCCGGGCTGTGACCCATTCGTCCGGCGAGCGGGATGGTGAGCCGGCGACGCAACTAGCGGCGCCGCCAGCAAGATCAGCTTCCCGCCGGCCGCCGCGGCGACCGAGGCGTGCGCCGCCCAAGCGAGCGGCGGCGCACCCGCAACCTGTCGCCCGGGTGGCGGTCGACGTGCCCCTTCCGCACCTGGACCGGCCGTTCGACTACCTCGTGCCCGAACAACTGGCCGAGCGGCGGTACCCGGGTGCCGCGTGCGCGTCAGGTTCGCTGGCCGGCTGACCGGTGGCTACCTGCTAGAGCGTGCGGACGCGTCCGAGCACGAAGGCCGACTGGCGTTTCTGGAGCGCGTTCTGTCGACGGAGGCGGTGCTGACCCCAGAAATCGCCGGACTTGCCCGCGCCGTGGCAGACAGGTATGGCGGAACCCTCGCCGATGTGCTGCGGCTTGCGATTCCGCCCAGGCACGCGGCGGTCGAGTCACTGCCATCGGACCCGGCCATTACACCGGCGCGCACGCAGGATGCGTCGTCGCATGTCCAGATCGGAACGCCGCACCCTGAGGAAAGAACCGCAGGCGGGCCTCCCGATGCAGGTCAGCGTGATCCCTGGGCGCGCTATCCCACCGGAGCGGCATTCATCGCCGCGCTGGCGGGCGGCCGCAGCCCACGGGCCATATGGTCAGCCTTGCCGGGTCCGGCCTGGCCTGAGGAGATCGCGCGCGCCGTGGCAGCCACGGCCGCGAGCGGCCGCGGCGCGCTCGTCGTCGTGCCTGACGCCAGAGACCTTGAGCTGCTTGAAGCCGCGCTGGCCGAGTTGCTCGGACCGTCACGCTCCGTCAGTCTTGCTGCTCAGCTGGGCCCGGCCGAGCGGTACCGGCGCTGGCTTGCCGCGCTGCGAGGCCATGTCAAGGTCGTGGCAGGAACGCGCTCGGCGATGTTCGCTCCGGTGGCGGACCTCGGCCTGGTGGTCCTCTGGGATGAGGGCGACGACGTGCACTCCGAGCCACGAGCGCCGTATCCGCACGCCAGGGACGTGCTTTTGCTGCGGGCGCACCGCTGCGGCGCGGCCGCCTTGCTAGGCGGTTACGCAAGGACTGCGGAGGCAGCCCATCTCATAGCCACCGGGTGGGCCAAGCCTCTGGCGGCTGACCGCCAGACTGTGCGTGCCAGTGCCCCGGTGGTCAGGACGGCCGGCGACGACGCCGAGCTCGCCCGTGACGAGGCAGCACGGACCGCGCGGATGCCTGGCCAGGCGCTGCGTACCGCGAGAGAGGCGCTGGCGGACGGGCCGGTATTGTTCCAGGTGCCAAGAAGGGGCTACCTGGCCGCGGTTGCCTGCCAGGTCTGCGGATCGATGATCCGGTGCGGCGAGTGCGCCGGCCCGGTAGCCGTCACTGGCCGGCGGCAACCGCTGCGCTGCCGCTGGTGCGGGGCGCCAGCAGAGGAGAAGTGCCAGAACTGCGGCGGCACGGGCATCCGCGCCCTTGTCACGGGCGAGATGCGAACCGCAGAAGAACTCAGCAGGGCCTTTCCAGGCGTGCCCGTCAGAACGTCCAGCGGACCCGAGGTCCTCGCCGCGGTCCCGGATGTGCCGGCGATCGTGATCGCAACGCCAGGAGCCGAGCCGCGCGCTGTCGCTGGCTATGCCGCCGCGATCCTGCTGGACGGCTGGTCGTTGCTCGCCAGGCCGAGTCTGCGGGCCGGGGAGGAAGCGCTTCGCCGGTGGATGAACGCCGCCGCACTGGTACGGCCAGGACCGGCCGGCGGACAGGTGGTCCTCATGGCGGAACCGAACCTGCCACCGGCGCAGGCGCTGATCAGATGGGATCCGGCTACGCATGCGGAGCGGGAACTCGCCGAGCGCGCTGAACTGCGCTTTCCGCCTGCAGTCCGGATGGCTGCGCTGACTGGCGCCGCCGCCGACGTTCGCGAGCTGCTCGACGCGGTCACGCTGCCGGCGTACTCCGACGTGCTCGGTCCCGTTGCTGCCGCCCGTCACGATCCTGCTGTGGTACAGGCTGATGCTGTCGTGCGTTACCTGGTACGAGCGCCGTCAGCCCACGGCACCGCGCTGGCCGTCGCGCTCAGGGCCGGAATGGCCTTGCGCAGCGCTGCGAAGAGCCCGGGCCAGGTGCGTTTGCAGCTTGACCCTGGCGAGCTGATCTGACGTTATGGCGATCAGGCCGTAAGGTGCTTGGGTGGCAAGTTCACGGCAGAGACCAGGCGCACCGCCCGATGTACCGCACGGCCAGGAACCAATCGCGCCTGCACACGTGGCGGACCTGATGCGCCGCCACCAGGAGAGACCAGCGGAGCGTCGCAAGCTCCCCTCGGTCCGGCTCGCGCCTCGCGACGAACTTGCCTCCATGGCTCGGGTGGCGCCGCTCTTGCGTGCGGCCCGCGACCTAGGTCGATGGGCCGAGCTGCGCGCTGGAAAGCCGACAGGAACGGGCAACGAGCTTGACGACGCCGCAGTCGACGCCGCCGCGTCGGCGCTCGATCTAGCGCCCAGGGAGATCTGGGCTGCCTGGAGCGTGGTGACTGCGGCGGCCTCGCTAGCCGGACAGGGAGCCCGGACCCGAGATCTGGCTGCGGTCCTGTCGCACGGCGAGACCGAGACGATCCTGCAGATCTGGGACGCAGCTCTCGGGGTGGTCCTTGACTCCGAGGAGCTGGACGGGATCGCGACCGCGCTCTACACCGTTGGCGGTCCCGTCGGCATGGACGGTCTCTTCGACGCGTACGCGTCGGCAGCCGGTCCGCGCCGCACATCGGGACCTGCCCAACCACCGACCGTGCCGCCATCGGTGGCGCAGCAGCCGGCTGGCGCAGATGCCGGACGTCCCGCAGCCTGATGCGCAATGGCCGAGCCCCGCAACCGCCGGTCCATCTCGTTCCGTCTTGGCCGAATTCAGGCCGAGCCGCCACGACAGGCAGCCAGAGGGACTCTGGGCCCGGCGTCAGCTGGGCAGGCTCGGATCAGGGCGCGGCGCTCTCGCTCGCGCTCGAGACGCTCGCCGACCTTGGTGTGGTCGAGCTTGGAACCGAGGAGGCCGACGGCAGCCTCACGGTCGCGCTCTCGCCGCTCGGAACGTGGGGCGTGCACCGCAGGCTCCGTGCGCAGGGCTGGCATGTGCCTGTGCTCGGCGCTGCGCGGCGCGAGGGCGCATACGGCCTGCTGGCCGCGCTCGCGAACTGCGATGCCGAGGATGGCGAGGCGGAGATCACTGCCTGGCTCGCTGCGCGCGATCCTGCGGAGTCCGCCGCTGAACTGATCGACGCGGCCGCTGGTGGTTCGCCGGGCCAGCGTGGCGCCGCGTTCGCGGTGCTTGACCGGATCGGAATGTCCGCGATCGACCAGGTCAGAGGCGCCCTGGACCGACCGCAGCTGCGCGCTCATGCCGCTGTCTGGATGATCGAGCACGGCGAACAGGTGCCGCTTGCCCCCGCTGATCGGACCTGGCTGCTCGTCGACCTCGGTGCTGGCTTGCTCGAAGAGGCCAACGCGCAGGACGTTGTCGCCGAGTTGCTGCCCGATTTGCCACCAGAGGACCAAGCGGAAATCGTGGCCAGGCTGTGGCAGGTCAGCCATCCAGGTGTGACCAGCTTCCTGACGGCGCTGAGTGATCATCACCCCGTCCCCGTGGTGGCGAGAGCAGCGCGGAAGGCGGCGTTCAAGGCCAGGTCTCCCGCCGCGAGTGCCGAATAGCCGTCGCTCGCTGCGCAGTAAACAGCCGACAGCGCCAGGAGCCGGCCGAAGCGTGCTGGCCGCACCGCGTTCCGCCTGACGTGCCGACTTCAGGTGGCCGGCGGCGCCTGGCTGGCTCGTAGACTGGATCAGCCGCAATCGCGGGCCGGCCCTGGGATCGAGTACCTGGAGGACACCGCCGGTGAGTATCAAGCCAATCCGCTTGTTCGGAGATCCCGTGCTGCGCACCGCGGCAGATCCCGTCACCGACTTCGACGCGGAACTGCGCAGGCTGGTCGCTGACCTGACCGACACCATGCAGGATGCCCCTGGGCTTGGCCTCGCAGCACCGCAGATCGGAGTCGGTCTGCGAGTGTTCACCTACTACGTCGACGACGTCGTCGGGCACCTGATCAATCCGGATCTGGACCTGTCCGCAGACGAGGAGACAGACGACGAGGGCTGCCTGTCGTTCCCCGGCATCGCGTACCCGACGAAACGCTCCTATGGCGTCGTGGCCAAAGGGTTCAATATGCACGGCGAGCCTGTCACTCTCGAGGGCAGCGGGCTGCTTGCGCGGTGTGTGCAGCACGAGACCGATCACCTTGACGGGGTGCTGTTCATCGACCGGCTCGATCCCGAGCAGCGCAAGCTCGCCATGAAGGAGATCCGAGCCGCCGAGTGGTGGGGCGAGCAGGTGCCCGCGGTGAAGATCTCGCCGCACCTGACCCATGGCAAGGCGCTTTAGCCGATGCGGCTGGTCTTCGCCGGCACGCCAACGACGGCGGTACCGTCGCTGGACGCGCTGCTGGCATCGTCACATTCCGTCGAGGCCGTGCTGACCAGGCCGGACGCACCTGCGGGCCGAGGTCGGCAGATGGCGGCCAGCGCGGTAGCCGAGCGAGCCAGGCAGGCGGGGATCGAGGTCTTGCAGCCGAGGCGTCTGTCAGAGGCTTCGTTCCTCGCCAGGCTGCGCGAGATCGCGCCCGACTGCTGCCCCGTGGTCGCGTACGGCAACTTGATTCCCGACGCCGCTCTGACCGTGCCGCGTCACGGATGGGTCAACCTGCACTTCTCGGTGCTGCCAGCCTGGCGCGGCGCTGCACCTGTCCAGCATGCGATCCTGCACGGCGACGAGATCACGGGAGCGACCACGTTCCGGCTCGTGGCCGAGCTCGACGCGGGACCGGTCTTCGGCGTGGTCACCGAGCCTGTCGGACCGCCGATACGGCAGGGGACCTGCTCGGCAGGCTCGCCCTGTCCGGGGCTGACCTGCTGGTGGCGACGCTGGACGGGATCGAGTCCGGCGAGCTCGAGGCGCGGCCCCAGCCACAGGATGGTGTCAGCCTGGCTCCCAAGCTCGACCGTTCCGACGCCAGAGTGAACTGGAAGCAGTCCGCGCAGGCCGTCGATCGGCTGATCCGTGCCTGCACGCCGGCCCCAGGAGCCTGGACAACCCTGAGCGGAGCCACGCTTAAGCTCGGCCCTGTCCGCGGGCCAGCTGGCCAGGACGAGGCAAGCTCGCCTGATCTCGGCCCCGGCGAAATCATGGTCCGCGCCTCCGGTGTGTTCGCGGGCACCGGTACGACCGCAGTCCAGCTCGGCGACGTACAGCCCGAGGGCAAACGCAGGATGCCCGCAGCTGACTGGGCCCGCGGTCTGCGCCGCGCCGAGCTGGTGCTCGACTGACATGAGCAGGGATGCGGGACGACGGGCCGGCGCGGGGCGCCGGCCTGGAGCAACGGCGGGAGAGGGTGACGGGTCCCGGTCAGGTTCGGGCGGGACTGGCAGGCCCGGCCGACGGCGGCCTGGCGAACCAGCAGGGGCACGCCACGGAGGGCAGGGCCGGACGGGCGCGAGCGGGCAGGGAGCCCGGGTAGGCGGATCGGGACGGGCGCGGCGAGTGGCGTACGAGGTGCTTGCCGGCGTCAGCGGGCGTGACGCCTACGCGAACCTGCTGCTGGCGGCTGCCCTGAGCGACCGTGGTCTGCGCGGTAAGGACGCGGCTCTGGCGACTGAGCTGGTCTACGGAACGTTGCGAAACCTGGCTTGCTACGACGCGATCATCGGGATGTGCGCCGATCGGGACCTGAGCAATATCGACCCACCAGTGCTCGATGTGCTCAGGCTGGGGGCCCATCAGCTGCTCGGTATGCGGATCAAGGCGCATGCCGCCGTGGCGACCACAGTTGACCTGGCGATTGCGGTAGCCGGGCGGCGCCCGGCAGGATTCGTCAACGCGGTGCTGCGGAGGATGGCGCCCCGCGACCTCGAGTCCTGGTTCGAGGTCATCGCTCCGGACCGGGCATCGGATCCAGTGGGGCATCTGTCGGTCAGATACAGCCACCCGCGATGGATCGTCACGGCCTTCGCCGATGCCCTCGGCGAAGGCGAGCACGTGCCGGCGAGAGGCGAAGCCGAGACGGCGCCCGCAGACGACCTCCCGGCCCGTGGGCTGGCCGAGACCGAGGCGGCGCTCGCTGCGGACCAGGACAGGCCAGCGGTAACACTGGCTGCCGTTCCCGGTCTTGCCGAACCTGGCCGAGCTCGTCGACGCGGGCGCCAAGCCCGCGCGGTGGTCGCCGTTTGGCGCGTACCTGGCTGGCGGCGACCCGGGCGCCCTGACCGCCGTGGCCGAGCACCGGGCATCCGTGCAAGACGAGGCGAGCCAGCTCGCTGTGCTGGCGCTGACCAGGGCCGAGGCGCACGGTCCTGACCGGGCCTGGCTCGACCTGTGCGCGGGCCCCGGCGGCAAGGCCAGGCTGCTAGCCGGGATCGCCGCCGAGCGCGGCGCTCTGCTTCTTGCCGCCGACGCGCACGAGCACCGAGCCAGGCTGGCCGCCGACGTCCTCCGCGGAACCGGCGCAGCGCGCACCGTCGTCGCGGACGGCACGGCTCCCGGATGGCGGCCTGACGCGTTCGACCGGGTGCTCGCCGACGTCCCGTGCTCAGGACTCGGCAGCCTTCGCCGCCGCCCTGAGGCGCGCTGGCGGCGGGATGCGGCCGACATCGCAGACCTTGGCGAGTTGCAGCGCGGGCTGCTCGTGTCGGCCATTGAGGCAACCAGGCCAGGAGGGCTTCTCGCGTACGTCACGTGCTCGCCGCACCTCGCGGAGACCAGCGGTGTTCTCGATGACGTGCTGACCCGTCGCGCGGATCTCGAGGTGCTCGACTGCCCGGCCCTGCTGCCGGAGGTACCCGACCTGCGGTGCCGGGAGCCGCATTCGCGGTACGCGCAGTTCTGGCCGCAGCGGCACGGCACGGACGCGATCTTCATTGCAGTCCTGCGGCGGCTTGGCTAGGACGGCCGGTCAGGCTAAAACGCGCACGGCTGCAGACGTGGTCTGGACCCCTGGCTAGCGCGGGCGGGCGGCAGCGCGGGCGAGAGCGCGACCGCGCGACCTTGACAGACGGCTGGTCCCGATGTCAGCCCGCTGGCCTTGCTGGTAGCCATCCCGGTAACCGCTGCCGGTGAAGGTGACTCTCGCCTTGCGGGTCACGGGGTAGGCCTCTTCGACTTGCCTGCGGATAATGAGCGAGCGGTCGGCGAGGACGAGCGCGGTCTTCTCGCCGCCCTGCGTACCGGGCCGGGTCGCGGCCCTGACGGCACCATGCTCGGCCTCCCGCACGCGGGCGATCACGGCCGTCGCGAAGCCGAGCAGCCAGCTGCGCCGCCACGCCCGCGCGCTGCTGCTCCACTCGGGTACCTGCGCGGTGGCCAGGCCGTGGGCCATCTGGATGAGGATGGACGTGTACAGGACGTCGGTGCGGTCGATGTCGGAGGCGAAGCCGAACAGGTGCACCCGGCTTCCAGGCCGGGATCCGCCCAGCAGGATGCACTGGCACCGCAGCGCCGACGCGAGCCCGCTGAGCAGATGTGCCTTCTCGCGAGCCCAAGGGTTGTCGATGTCCAGGATTCTGTTGGCCGGCTGGTCTGTCTCCGGCCTGTCAGCCGCCAGCAACGCCCGGTCGATGCCGTACTTGGCCATCAGCTGAGCGGCCTTCGCGGTGAATGCCTGTGCTTCCGCGGGGGTGACCGAGTCGTCCTCGGCCTGCGCCAGCAGCTTGCGTACCCGGTCGAGCAGCCGCTCTGGTGCTTCGGCTAGTTGCACATGCCCTCCTTCGGTCGGCATCCGAACACGTGAGCGAAGGTAGCGGAGGGGTGTGACAGTGTGCTGCCGTCGCAGCCGCGACGCTCGTAGACTGCCCGTGTCATGACAATGCAGATCTGGCCGAGCATGCTGGCCGCGGACTTTGCCAGGCTCGCCGACGAGGCCTCGCTCGTCGCCGAAACGGCTGACTGGCTGCACGTTGACGTCATGGATGGCCATTTCGTGCCGAATCTGACGATCGGGCTGCCCGTCGTGGCCGCCCTGCATAAGCACGCCGCGCTGCCGCTTGACTGCCATCTGATGATCGCAGACCCTGACCGCTGGGCGCCGGATTACGCGGCCGCCGGCGCGCGGAATGTCACGATCCACGTCGAGGCGGCGTCGGCGCCAGTCCGGACGCTTCGCGCGATCAGGTCGGCCGGGGCGCGCGCTGGGCTGGCGTTCAACCCGGGGACGGCGGTAGAGCCTTACGCCGGCCTGTTGCCCGAGATAGACCTGCTCCTGGTCATGACCGTCGAGCCGGGTTTCGGCGGGCAGCCGTTCCTTGATCTCGTGCTGCCGAAGGTGCGCCGTGCCCGGGAGCTGATCGGCAGGCACGGCGGCGAGGTCTGGCTCCAGGTCGACGGGGGAGTGACAGAAGAGACGATCGGCCGGTGTGCCGAGGCGGGCGCCGATGTCTTCGTGGCGGGAACAGCCGTCTTCGGCGCTGAGGAGCCCGCGGCAGCGGTTGAGCACCTGCGGGCGGCTGCCGAGGCGGCCGGGCGCCGCGCGGCCGGCGACGCCGTTGGCTGACCCCGCGCACGGAGCAGGCGGCGGGTGCGAGTCCCCGGCAGGATTGCGTAAAACAAATTCGGGCCTGATCCCTGTCGAATCGAGACGGTGCCGTTCGTCGGAAGCCAGCGGGGGGATCGGACACAACTCGAAGGAGACTGCAATGGCCCAGTACGCGATCTTGATTTACGAGGCTGAGAGCGGCTACGCCGAGGGCGGCGAGGCGGCGTGGCAGCAGGCCATGGAGGCGCACGGCAGGTTCGCCGGGCAGGTTGGCGAGCGCGGCGCCAAGATCACCGGTGGCGACGCGCTCGCGCCCACCACCACGGCGACGTCGATCAGGGGCGACATCGTCACCGACGGGCCGTTCGTCGAGACGAAGGAAGCGCTTGGCGGCTTCTACCTGATCGAGGCGCGCGACCTTGACCACGCCATCGAGATCGCCAAGCTCTGCCCGGCACCGTACGGCGGCGTCGAGGTCCGTCCGATCATGGACACCTCGGGCGGCTGACGCGCACAGGCTGTGCTAGCGAGCGGTAAGGCGAAGACGATGCGCGGCGGAAATGGCGAAGTGCGCCGGAATGGCCAGGCGACCGCGGCGGCGCCGCCTGACCAGCGCCGGGAACCCGCCAGGAACGCTATCGCGGCCGCGGTGGCTGATGCACACCGGCGCGAGTGGGCCTTCGTGCTCGCCGCCACCGCGCGCGTGACGAGGGATCTGGACGCGGCAGAGGAGTGCGTCCAGGATGCCTACGTCGCGGCGCTCGACGCATGGGCACGACAGGGTGTGCCGCGCAATCCCGGTGCCTGGCTGACCACGGCGGCCAGGCACCGGGCGCTTGACACCTTGCGCCGGGACCGGACGCTGAGGACCAAGCTGCCGCTCCTGATCGTCCCCGATCAGATGTACCGGGGATCTCGTCGAAGCGGCCGACGGCAGCGACGTGATCGCCGATGACCGGCTGCGGCTCATCTTCACCTGCTGCCATCCGGCGCTGGCCAGAGAAGCTCAGGTAGCGCTGACGCTTCGCCTGGTCTGCGGGCTAAGTACCGCCGAGATCGCGAAGGCGTTCGTGGTCTCCGAGCCGACGATGGCCGCACGGGTGACGCGGGCGAAGAAGAAGATCTCAACGGCCAGGATCGCCTACCGGGTGCCGGAGGCTGCCGAGCTGCCAGACCGGCTTGACGCGGTCCTGACCGTCATCCATCTGCTGTTCACCACCGGTCACACCGACCCGCACGGAGCCGGGCTTGTTCGTCCCGAACTGGTCGAGCGAGCGATCGCGCTTGCGCGCCTGCTTCGCCAGCTGATGCCGGACGAACCCGAGGTCTGCGGTTTGCTGGCGCTGCTGCTGATCAACGATGCCCGTAGCACGACCAGGACAGACGCGCGCGGCGGCCTGCAGTTGCTCGAGCACCAGGATCGCTCGCTCTGGGATGCCGCGGCGATCGCCGAGGGCGGGAAACTGGTCGTCGACGCGCTCAGGGGCGGGCGGCCTGGCAGGTTCGCGCTGCAGGCAGCGATCGCGGCCGTGCACGCGGAGTCGCCAAGCTACGCGGCAACCGACTGGCCGCAGCTGCTTGTGCTGTACGACCGGCTGCTCACGGCCTGGCCGTCGCCGGTGGTGGCGCTCAACCGGGCCGTGGTGATCTCGATGATCGAGGGCCCTGAAGCTGCGCTCGACTGAGATCGGCCGTGCTCGAGCAGGACGGCCGGCTCGACGGCTACCGGTACCTGCCATCCACCAAGGCGGACCTGCTGCGCAGGCTCAACCGACGGGACGAGGCCGCCGCGTCGTACCAGGACGCACTGGCGCTGACCGAGAACGCCGCGGAGCGCGCGTTCCTGGAGCGCCGGATCGAGATCCGAAATGTCGAAGTAGCCGGGTATCCGGCACCGTCGCGGCCGGATCTGCCCCGGCGCGGGGCTGCTGACCTCGGTATGGATGGACCATTCATTGCGGAATCTGGTGTGGATGGTCCATCCATACACCGGATGCCGCGGCGCGGGGCGCCGCGGCGGCACCGCGGGGGGGTGCGCGGGGTGGGCGCCGCGGGAGGTGGCGCGCGGGTGCCGGGGTGGCATGCGGACGATCGGGGTGCTGGGAATGGAACGGGGCGTTACAGTCGGATGCCGTGACGCGCAGGCCGCTTGAGGAGATCATCGAACCGGGCTGGGCAGAAGCCCTCGAACCGGTGGCCGACAGGATCGCGGAGGCTGGCGACTTCCTGCGTGCTGAGATCGCCGCGGGCCGTTCCTATCTGCCGGCCGGTGAGAACATCCTGCGCGCGTTCAAGCAGCCGTTCGCAGACGTCCGGGTGCTGATCGTCGGCCAGGACCCGTATCCCACACCGGGGCATCCGGTCGGCCTGAGCTTCTCGGTCGCGCCGTCGGTGCGGCCGCTGCCACGGAGCCTGGTCAACATCTTCCGCGAGTACACCAACGACCTCGGTTACGCACCGCCGTCCAACGGTGACCTGACGCCGTGGACCGAACGCGGCGTGCTGCTGCTCAACAGGGTCCTGTCGGTGCAGCCAGGCAAGCCCGGCTCACATCGCGGCAAGGGCTGGGAGGCGGTCACCGAGCGGGCCATCAGCGCGCTGGCGGCCCGCGACGTGCCGATGGTCGCGATCTTGTGGGGGCGGGACGCGCGGAACCTGGCGCCGCTGCTGTCCGGGGTGCCGCTGATCGAGTCAGCGCACCCGAGCCCCATGTCGGCTGACTACGGGTTCTTCGGCTCTCGTCCGTTCAGCCGTGCCAGCAGGCTGCTCGTCGAGCAGGGCGGCGAGGAGATCGACTGGAAGCTGCCGTAGGCGGAGGACAGCCGCAATCCAGAGTTCTGCGCCCGCGGGCGCGGAACTCTGCCAGAACAGCCCGGCCGATCGTTTTGCCTGGTCACTTCTCATTTCAGAGCACAATGTGGGTATGACTGCGCTCCCTGACGCTGCGCGTGGCCGCGTCGACGGCAACTGGCTCGGGCCCCGACGGGCACGCGAGATCTGACGTACCTGCCGTCGTCAGCGTCTCCGGCCTTGCCGTGAGCTTCGGCCCGGTACGCGCGCTCGACGGCATCGACCTGGAGATCAAGCCTGGCGAGGTCGTCGCGCTGGCCGGCGAGAACGGTGCGGGCAAGACCACGCTCGTCCGATGCCTGGCCGGCGACATCGCGCCGAGCAGCGGCGAGATTCTGCTGGGCGGCCGGCCGCTGCCAGCGGATCCCGTGACGGCCGCCAAGCACGGTGTCGGCGTCGTCTGGCAGGACCTGTCACTGTGCGACAACCTCGATATCGCCTCGAACCTGCTGCTCGGCCGGGAGCGCCGCCGGCACCTGCTGTCCGAGGTCAGGATCCACGCTGACGCCTCGGCGGTGCTGAACAGGCTCGGCATCCCGCTGACCGACACGACGCGGAGCATCAGATCCTTGTCCGGCGGCCAGCGGCAGCTGATCGCGATCGCGCGGGCGATGGCCGGCCAGCCAGAGCTGCTCCTGCTCGACGAGCCGACCGCATCGCTCAGCATCCGCTACGCCGCGCAGGTCGAGGAGCTCATCGCCGCGCTGCGGGACAAGTCGACGACCATCGTGATCGCCTGTCACGACCTCGACCTGATGTTCAGGCTTGCCGACCGGATCGTCGTGCTGCGGCACGGGCGCGTCGCGGCGGACGTGGAGTCCTCCACGGTTCGCCCTGACGACGTGGCCGCGCTGCTGTCCGGTCAGGAGATCGACTCGTCGGCCCGGCGCCAGCTCACCAGGCTTCACGGCCTGACCGGGCGCCTGGTCGCCGCCGATCCCTCATCGAGCCTGTCGCTGATCCTGTCGGCGCTCGGCGCGGCCCTCGGATCCGACCGGCTCTGCATCCACCTCGCGGCAGGCGCGGAACTGGCGTGCACGGCGTCACTCGGCCTGCCCGACGAGTTGCTGACGCAGTGGGCGACGCTGCCCTTCGGTGCCGGCGGCGGTCCTGCTGGCCAGGCTGCCGCAACGGGCAGGCCCGTCATCGTGACAAACGCGCAGGCCGGGTGGTCGCCGTTCACAGGGCTCGCCGCGGCGACGGGGGTCGCGAGCTCCTGGTCGGTGCCGGTGCTGGCAAGGGACGGCCTGACCGGCGTGATCACGGTGTTCCGTGATCAGGCCGGGGAGCCCGAGCGCGATCAGCTCGAGCTCGTCACCGTGTACGCGGGATACGCGGCCAGCGCGATTGAGCGGGACCGCCTGCTCGATGAGGTGACCGAACGCAACCGCGTGCTGGAGACGATCAGGGAGGTGCTCGAGACGCTCGCCGGCCCGATCCCCGTCGGCGAGGGACTCGGGCCAGCGCTGCAGTCACTGTGCCGCGGGCTGCAGGCTGACGAGGTCTCGCTGCTGACCTTCCGCGACGGCGGTGAGGCACGGCTCAGAGGCCGTGCCACCGGCGGGCAAGAGGTCGCCGGCACACCCGAGGAAACCATGGCGCTGGCCGCCGCGATCCGCTCCGAGCAGGGGAATAACGGAACCGCTCGCCGACTGTCAGGCACGGCAGGGCCAGTGGCATTTGGCCGTCACGTTCGCGGCGCCTGGCGGCCCCAGCGTCCTGCTGGCGAGCTGGTACACGAGCCCGCCGACGTCAGAGGCGACCGTGCTGATCGAGGACGCCGCGCACTCGTTCAGGCTCGCACTCGAACGCGAGCAGGCCGTGTTCGCCCTCCAGGAGGCAACGGCGCTGCGCCGCTCGCAGGAACTGCAGCGCGATTTCCTGTCCAGGCTCAGTCACGAACTGCGGACGCCGCTGACCGCGATCCGCGGCTATGCGACCAGCCTCCTGCAACCCGACGTGACCTGGGACGCCGAGTCGCAGCACAGGTTCCTGACCAGGATCGCCGCGGAGTCGACCAGGCTCGGCCGGCTGGTCGAGGACCTGCTCGACTTCTCGGCGATCGAACTCGGCATCCTGCGGCTGCAGCCGGACTGGTGCGACCTCAAGCTCGTGCTCGAAGCCGCGGCCGCATGCCTGCCGCCCGACGGGGCGGCCATGGTCGACATCTGGTGCGCCCCTGACCTGCCGGCGGTCTGGGCCGACCACGACCGGCTCGAGCAGGTCTTCGTCAACCTGCTCGGCAACGCCGTGGGGCACAATCCGCCAGGGACGCCGGTCACGGTCCGAGCTAGGCCAACCGGTCAGACGTCGGTCGCGGTAGCCGTCACCGACGAGGGAGTCGGCCTGCCCGCCGAGGTCGCGGCGGCGCCGTTCGAGCCGCGGCGGCGCGAGCCGCGCAAGAACGGCAGGTGCTGGCCTCGGGCTGTCGATCGCTCGCGGTATCGTGGCCGCTCACGGGGGCCTTTTGCAGGTCGTTCCCAGTCAGGCTGGTGCGAGCTTCGAGGTCAGGCTGCCTGTCGAGGACGGTTCGGCCGTGCGCAGGGCTGGGCACCACGCCGCAGGCTCGCATGGATCGGGACCGCCCGTGGCCGGACTGCCCGGTTCCGGGCTGGCCGGGCAGGACGATGGCGGCAGCTTGTCGCAGCCGACCAGGCCTGCGGCGGGACGCCGGAAGGAGGCAGGGCGCTCGTGACAGTCCAGCCCGGCAGCGGGCAAGCCGACCGCACGCGCGCGCTTGTCGTCGAGGACGACCCCAACATCGTTGACCTGATCAGGTCCAATCTGGCAGTGCGCGGATTCGACACGGTCGTCTCCGCCGACGGGGCTCGTGCGCTCCAGCTGCTCGACACCGAGGAGCCCGACATCGTGCTGCTCGATCTGATGCTGCCCGAGGCCGACGGCTTCGAGCTGTGCAGGCTGATGCGCGAGCGATCCGGTGTGGCGATCATCGTGGTTTCAGCCAGGGGCGGCGAGCGGGACAAGGTGACCGCGCTGAACATGGGCGCCGACGACTATATGACCAAGCCGTTCAGCATCGAGGAGCTGCTCGCGAGGATCGCCGCGACGCTCCGCAGGACGAGGCCCGCCGCCGCGCCTGGCGACGTCGGTGCCTCAGCTGATCGACGTTGGCGAGCTTCGCATCGACCTGGCGAGCGAGCAGGTGTTCCGGCAGCGGCGAGCGGGTGCACCTGACGCCCGACGGAGTTCGCGCTGCTTCGCGAGCTCGCGACGAACCGCGGCAAGCTGCTTACCCACGCGCACTTGCTCCGCCGCGTCTGGGGACATGGATACGAGACCGAGACGGAGTATGTTCGTGTCTATGTCCGCAGGCTCAGGGCCAAGCTGGAAGACGACGGGGGAGCACCCCTGATCCTGACTCAGCCGCGAGCCGGTTATCGGTTTGCGCCGGATTAGCAGCCGTTGGGGGCGGCTGCGTTTACAGAATATTCATGGCCAACGGCCGATGTTAATGACCGCGTTCATGATCAGACTTCTAGAGTTCAGATCGGAAGAAGCCGCTGCGGGTCCCGCAGACCGGCGCCGATGATTGGCGGCCTTATCCGGCCAGGGAAGAAACGGGTGGTCTCTTTGCAGCAAGTTACCAAGAAAGTCGCCTTGGTGGCGATGGCCGCGAGCGCGGCCCTCGTCGCGGCGGCGTGCAGCAGCAGTTCCACGCCGAGCAGTTCAGGCGGCGGTGGTCACAGTTCGGTCACAGTGCCGCAGATATCAGCGTCCGACTTTAACAATACTTTCTCCGCCATGTCGCAGCTAAAGCCGCTGGCAAAGGCGGGAAAGGGCAATGTGGCGGTCATCCTGCCAGACACGGTGTCCTCGGCGCGTTATACCGAATTCGACGCGCCATATCTCACGAAGGCACTGCAGACGGCCGGCCTTTCGAGTTCACAGTTCACCGTCCAGAATGCGCAGGGCAGCGATGCCACAGAGCTGAGCGACGCGCAGACCGCGATCACCAAGGGCGCCAGCGTGCTGATCATGGACCCGCTTGACTCCACGGTCGGCGCATCGATCGAGAGCTACGCGGCCAAGCACGGAGCCAAGGTCATCGACTACGACCGGCTGACGCTCGGCGGCAGCCGCCAGTTCTACGTGAGCTTCAACAATGTGCTGGTCGGCACCAAGATCGGAGAAGGTCTGGTCTCTTGTGTCGCGCAGTGGAAGGTCAGTAAGCCGAACGTGCTGGTCATGTACGGTGACCCGACCGACAACAACGCGACGCTGTTCGGGCAGGGCTACAACGCCGTGCTCAAGCCGAAGTTCAACGGAGGCGGCTGGCACCCGGTCGGCAAGGCTGCCGGCACCTGGGACCCGCCGACCGCGCTGAGCGAATTCCAGCAGCAGTTCACTGCGCACAGCAACATCAACGCGGTGCTCACGCCGAACGACGAGAACGCCGCACCGATCATCACCTACCTACAGCGCAAGGGTGTCAAGGCGAAGACCTTCCCGGTCACCGGCCAGGATGCCACCCTGATCGGCCTGCAGAACATCCTCGCCGGTTACCAGTGCGGCACCGTCTACAAGCCGATCTATCTTGAGGCTCAGGCAGCCGCGGCGCTGGCGATGTACCTGCGAGCCGGCGTGACGCCGCCCGCGTCACTGACCGGTGGCAAGACCACTGCAGACACCAAGGCGAACGTCCAGGTGCCGTCGGTGCTCTTGACGCCCACCTGGGTGACCACGTCGAATATGAACTCGACAGTCATCAAGGACAAGTTCGTGCCGGCATCGCAGCTGTGCACGGCCAAGTTCAAGGCAGCCTGCACGGCAGCCGGGATCTCGGGGTAATCATGAACTCTCGGAGCAGCGAAAGCCTCCGGCAGTGGTAAACCTTGGGAAGCCAGACGACGCCCCGCCCGCAACAGCGGGCGGGGCGCCGCCCGGCCAGTTGTCCACGCAGCAGGGTCCGGACGACCCTTCTGGCGCGTTGCTGCAGCTACGCGGCATCGGCAAGAGCTTCGGTCCAGTCCACGCCCTGACGAACGTCGATCTCGACATTCCAGCGGGCCAGGTGACCGCGCTTGTCGGGGACAATGGTGCGGGTAAGACCACGCTGATCAAGTGCATCGCGGGCATCTGGGAGCCAAGCGGCGGCGTGATGAGGTGGGACGGGCGTCCCGTTCACATCAGGAGCCCTAAGGACGCGACGGCGCTAGGGATCGCAACCGTGTATCAGGACCTGGCGCTCTGCGACAATCTCGACATCGTGCAGAACATGATGCTCGGTCACGAGGCGCTCAAGTTCGGTCTGCTGGACGAGATTTCGATGGAGCGGACCGCGAAGCAAACGCTCAAGGACCTTGCCGTGACCACGGTTCGCTCGGTGCGGCAGACCGTCGGGTCGCTGTCCGGCGGACAGCGGCAGTCCGTCGCCGTCGCCAAGGCCGTGATGCTCGAGGCCAGGCTCGTCATCATGGACGAGCCGACCGCTGCCCTGGGTGTCAGCCAGACCGAGCTCGTTCTGAGCCTGATCACGCGGCTGGCGAGCCGCGGCCACGCCGTCGTGGTGGTCTCACACAACCTGAACGACGTGTTCCGGGTCGCCGACCGGATCGCGGTGCTCTACCTGGGGCAGCTGGCGGCCGAGGGGCCGGCCACGGATTTCGACCCGCAGTCCGTCGTGGAGATCATGACGACCGGCCGGTCCTCCCGTAACGGCAACGGCAGCGAGCCCGCGGTATCGCGCGGCATGAACGGCCTGGAGGGCTGAGCGATGGCATCGGCAGACCACGACGATCCAGGCCAGCAGCCCGGCGCACCGATAGCAGTCGAGGAACCCGCGGGCCGGGCGGCCGACGACGCTGCCATTGTCGCAACCACACCTGATCTGATCGCCGACTCACTGGGTGAGTACACCAGGATCTGGTTCCGGCGGGTACGCAGCGGCGAGAGCGGCGTGCTCCCCGTCGTGCTCGGGCTCATCGCGATCGTCATCTACTTCCAGATCCGCAGCCCGCTGTTCCTATCTGCGGGCAACCTGGTCAACCTGATCACCCAGGCAGCGTTCATTGTGACGTTCGGCATGGCCGAGGTCTTCGTGCTGCTCTTGGGCGAGATTGACCTGTCCGTCGGCTACAACGCTGCGCTCGGCGCGGTAGTCACGCTGTGGATCCTGTCCGGTGCACACCCGCCGCCCTGGTGGGTCGGCGTGATCGGCGGACTGGCGTTCTGCGCCGCTTACGCCGGCCTTGAAGGCCTGATCATCACCTGGCTGCGCTTGCCCTCATTCGTGGTGACGCTGGCCGGTTATCTCGGCGGCTTCGGGCTGCTGCTTGCCTTCATCGACATGGCCGCACCCAACTCTGGCGGCACCATCAGGATGAACAGCAGCGTGCTGAACGCCATCGAAGGCGGCAGCATGAGCCCCACAGCGAGCTGGATCGTGATGATCGCAGCGGTGGCTGTCGCGGGTCTGTTCATGGCGCTGCGCGATATCAACCGCCGCAGGCACAAGCTCGCCGCGCCTCCGATCACCGTGACCATCCTGAAGATCGCGGCAATGGCGGTCGCGGGCATCGTGGTGGTGCTGATCAGCAACACCAACCGTGGCGTCGGGTTCTCGGTGGTCGAGGGCGTGCCCTGGGTCGTTCTGGTCATCCTCGGGCTGCTCGTGGTCTGGACCATCCTGCTGAACCGGACCAGGTTCGGCCGGTACGTCTACGCGATCGGCGGGAACGCCGAGGCGGCGAGGCGAGCCGGCGTCAACCTGAGCCGGATCAGGATTGCAGCCTTCATGCTCTGCGGCCTGACTGCCGGGGTGAGCGGCATCATCTACTCCTCGAATCTGAGCGGCATGTCCAGCAACTTCCAGGGCGGTCAGTACGTCCTGTATGCCGTGGCAGCCGCCGTGATCGGCGGAGTAAGCCTTTTCGGCGGCCGCGGCCGGATGCTCGGCGCAGTACTCGGGGGGCTGGTGGTCGGCGTGATTTACAACGGCCTGCAGCTTCTCGGGCTCGGTGCGGCTGCTCAGAACATATGGACAGCAGGTGTGCTGCTCGCCGCTGTGACGGTTGACGCGCTTGCCCGCAGGAGCAGCACCACGTCCTGAGCCTGGCCAGATCGGACCGGGAATAACCGCTCATGGCATACTGGTTTGCGTTGTCAAGCGTGCTCCGGGGTCGGTGAAACTCCGAACCGGCGGTTACAGTCCGCGACCCGGCCGAGGCCATCGGCCGGTTGAACCGGTGAAATTCCGGTACCGACGGTTAAAGTCCGGATGGGAGGCAGCACGCGCGCGGCCCGAGCGGGTCCCGGGATGTTATCCGGTTCCGCTGCAGTGCTGGCCGCGGCTGAGCGTTCCTCGCGCCCCCGGAGCCTAACAGGCAGGCTGGAGGCGCGGTGTTTACCGGAATCGTCGAGGAGCTCGGCAAGGCTGCTGGGCTCGATCTGCTGGCCGATTCGGCCAGGCTAACCATTTACGCACCGCTGGTGGCCGACGGCGCGACGCAAGGCAGCTCGATCGCGGTCAACGGTGTCTGTCTGACCGTGACAGGTGCCGAAGGTAACCAGTTCACGGCGGACGTGATGGGCGAGACGCTGGCCAGGTCGACGCTCGGCGGGCTGGCGGCCGGAGCTCCGGTGAACCTGGAACGATCCGCGCCCGTCGGCGGGCGTCTTGACGGCCATATCGTTCAGGGCCATGTCGATGGCACCGGCGTGATCACTGAAAGCTGGCCGGCCGACCGCTGGCATGTGCTGCGGATCTCGATTCCCGCCGGTCTGTCTCGTTATCTCGCTGAAAAGGGCTCCGTGGCGGTCGACGGTGTCAGCCTGACCGTGTCAGCCCTGAGTCCGCTGGGAACGGGCCCGCTCCGCGCTGCCGAGCCTGCCGGAGCCGAGCATTGGTTCGAGGTCAGCCTGATTCCTGAGACGCTCGCGCGAACCACGCTGGGCGTGGCGTCGGTAGGCGACAAGGTGAACATCGAGGTCGACGTGATCGCCAAATACGTCGAACGGCTGCTGGCGAACGGTGAGCGGCGATGACGAATTCCTCAGCAGGCCAGAGACCTGCTGCAACAGCGACGCGGGAAGTGGACGGCGTGGTGCTCGACACCGTCGAACGGGCGGTCGCCGACATCGCTGCCGGCCGGGCGGTGGTCGTCGTCGATGACGCCGACCGGGAGAACGAGGGCGACATCATCTTCGCGGCTAGCAAGGCGACGCCCGCGCTGCTCGCGTTCACGATCAGGCATACAAGCGGTGTGATCTGCGTGCCCATGCCCGGCGAGGAACTCGACAGGCTCCGGCTGCCGCTGATGACCACCCAGAACAACGAGCGGATGCGGACCGCGTTCACGGTCAGCGTCGACGCCAGGGACGGAGTGGCGACCGGCATCTCGGCGGCCGACAGGTCGCGGACAGTGCGGACCCTGGTGGACTCGGCTACGGAGCCGTATGAACTGGTCAGGCCGGGTCACATCTTCCCCCTCAGGTACACCACGGGCGGCGTGCTGCGCAGGCCCGGGCACACCGAGGCCGCCGTCGACCTGGCCCGGCTGGCTGGACTTACCCCGGCCGGCGTCCTGGCCGAGGTGGTCAACGACGACGGCACGATGACCAGGCTGCCCGGGCTGCGGGCGTTCGCGGATGAGCACGGGCTCGCGCTGATCTCCATCGCGCAGCTCATCGAGTACCGCAGGTATTCAGAGCGGATGATCAGCCGCGTCGCGCAGACGACTGTCCCGAACGCCTACGGCCAGTGGCGTGTCATCGGCTACCTGAACTCGATGGACGGCACCGAGCACATGGCCATGGTGCTCGGAGACGTCGAGTCGGCCGGCACTGACGGCAGGACCGCGCAAGACGTGCTCGTCAGGATGCACTCGGAGTGCCTGACCGGCGACGTGTTCGGCTCCCAGCGGTGCGACTGCGGTACGCAGCTGAACGCGGCAATGGCGGCGATCGCGGCGGAGGGCCGCGGGATTGTCCTGTACCTGCGTGGCCACGAGGGTCGCGGGATCGGCCTGCTCAGCAAGCTGCAGGCCTACCAGCTCCAGGACGCGGGCGCGGACACGGTGGACGCGAACACCGAGCTCGGGTTTCCCGTGGACGCGCGCGAATACTCGACCGGCGCGCAGATACTCGCCGACCTGGGTGTCACGTCGCTGCGTCTGCTGACCAACAACCCGGCGAAGATCAAGGGACTGTCGGACTACGGGCTGCAGGTGACCGGGACAATATCGCTTCCGGTAAGCGCCACGCCGCACAACCTGCGTTACCTGATCGCCAAGAGGGACCGGCTCGGTCACCTGATCGAGCTCGCCGAGCCGGCCGACGGAAACTTGACCGCGGGGGGCGGCGCTGCAGGACCTGGTGCTCTTGAAGACGCCGCGGCAGGAGGCCCGGCGGCCCGAGGTGCTGCGGCCCGAGGTGCCGGGGCCGGGAGCTCCCCGTCCGGGGGCGGGCGGTGAGCGGGACGGGCAGGCCCGAGGTTCAGCCGGTTCGCGCTGCCGGAATGCGTCTTGGCATCGTGGCTACCCGCTGGAACCCCGAGATCACCGGCACGCTGCTTGACCGCGCGGTAGCCGCGGCGCACGCGTGCGGCGTTGAGTCACCGTCGGTCGTGCGCGTGGCTGGCGCCGTCGAGCTACCGGTCGTTGCCGCAGCCCTGGCCAGGCAGCACGACGCAGTTGCGTGCCTCGGAACGGTCATCAGGGGAGGGACGCCGCACTTCGACTACGTCTGCGACGCGGTGACGTACGGGCTGACCAGGGTCGCGCTCGACACGGGTACGCCCGTGGGCAACGGCGTGCTGACCTGCGACACAGTCGAGCAGGCCCACAACAGGTCCGGCGGACCGGGTAGCTCGGAGGACAAGGGCTGGGATGCGGTCATCGCGGCGCTCGATACCGCGCTCGTGCTGCGCGGGCTGAGCGGCCCTGGTCCTGGTGACCAGACTGCCCTGCCTGACCTGCGCACAGCGGACTGGGCCGGCTGACGGCGCTGGTCTTGCCTGGGCTCTCGGCAGCGCGGCGACCACGGAATAGCTGGGACCGGCGCGTCGCTGATCTACGCAGATCCGACGTACGCTGAATTTCTAGCCGAGGGCGGGTGA
Source organism: uncultured Actinomycetota bacterium (assembly GCA_963809195.1). GTDB lineage: Bacteria > Actinomycetota > Actinomycetes > Streptosporangiales > Streptosporangiaceae > Chersky-822. The sequence goes on from CAWEIQ010000001.1 coordinate 1,462,749, forward strand.
CCGACGGTGCGAGACATCCTCGACCAGATCGTCAAGTGGTGGGACGCCGAAGAGGCGTTCGGCCTGGCCACCGTCGTGCGGACGTTTAGCAGCGCGCCGCGGGAGCCCGGCGCAGCGCTCGCGGTCTCGCCTGGCGGCGAGGTGATCGGCAGCGTGTCAGGCGGCTGCGTCGAGGGTGCCGTCTATGAACTAGCCACCGACGTCATCGCCAGCGGGCAGCCGGTGCTCCAGCGCTACGGAGTGAGCGACGACACTGCCTTCAGCGTCGGCCTGACCTGCGGCGGGATCATCGACATCTTCGTGGAGCCTGTCAGCAAGGAGCGCTACCCGGAGTTCGGCGACATCGCCAGGGCGGTCTGGGCAGGAGAGCCAGTCGCCGTAGCCACCGTCATCGAGGGTCCTGGCACCATCGGCGCCAGGCGCGTCATCTGGCCGGCCGAGCGCGATCCGCATGCCACGGGAACGCTTGGCTCAGGCGACCGCCTCGACCAGGCCGCCGATGATGACGCCAGGGGCATGCTCGCGCAGGGCCTGACCGGCGTGCGGCACTATGGGGCTGACGGTGAGCGCCGGATGGATGAGCTCTCTGTGTTCGTCCAGTCGTTCGCGCCGCCGCCGCGGATGCTGGTCTTCGGGGCGATCGATTTCGCCGCGGCCGTTGCCAGGATCGGTAAGTTCCTTGGCTACCGCGTCACCGTCTGCGACGCCAGGCCCGTGTTCGCGACCAATGCCAGGTTCCCTGACGCCGACGAGGTCGTCACCGACTGGCCGCACAGGTACCTGTCAGGCATCAGCACCGACGAGCGGACAGTCATCTGCGTGCTGACCCATGACCCCAAGTTCGACGTGCCGGTCCTGGAGGTGGCGCTGCGCGCCCCCGCGGCCTATATCGGGGCGATGGGCAGCAGGCGGACGCACGAAGACCGGATAGACCGGCTCAGGGAGGCCGGAATGACTGAAGCGGAACTTTCCAGGCTCCGGTCACCTGTCGGGCTGGACCTTGGCGCCCGCACTCCCGAGGAGACCGCTGTCGCGATCGCCGCCGAGCTTATCCAGCTTCGCTGGGGCGGGTCTGGCCAGCCGCTGACGTCGACCGCCGGGCGCATTCATCACGGCTGACCTGACCGACCGCGCGCCGTAGCCTGGCAATCGTGGCAACTGATGAGCGTGCCGGCCATAAGCCGGCCAGCGGCCTCGGCTCTGGCGCCGCCGGCGGTCAGCTAGAGCATTCCGGTGTTGCTGGGTTGCTGCTGGCGGCCGGGCAGGGCAGCCGGCTCGGGCGGCCGAAGGCGTTCGTCGAGATCGGCGGCATGACTCTGGCCGAGCGCGGTGTCGCCATGCTGCGCGCCGGGGGAGCAGAGCCGATCGTCATGGTGACCGGCGCGGCCCCTGTGAGCCTTCCCGGCGTGATCACCGCGCACAATCCCGACTGGCGGACCGGCATGGGCTCGTCACTGCGCGAAGGCCTCGAGACGTTGCCGGCCGACCGGGACGCGGTCGTGATAGCGCTGGTCGACCAGCCGCTGATCGGGCCTGAGGTGGTCCGGCGGCTGATCGCGGCGTTCACCGAGGGCGCCGAGATCGCGGTCGCGTGCTACGCGGGCCGGCCGCGCAATCCTGTGCTGATCGGCCGGGCCCACTGGGCCGAAGCCGCCGCTGCGGCGCAGGGAGACACCGGCGCCCGTGGATTCCTCCGCGCACGTCAGGACCTCGTCCGCGCGGTCGAGTGCGGCGACGTGGGCCGGCCCGACGACCTAGATACGCCGGATGACCTGGTGAGGATCGCGGCCCTGGTCAGCGATGCGGACGCGCTGGCGGATCGGGACTGACTACCTGGGCTGGGAAGAGCTCAGGGCTGGAGCACGACGATGCCCCACGTGTGCGTGACGCTGTCGCCAGGGGCGAGCGTCAGCAGGCCATCGCCGCTGACGAACGCGTTGGCCGGGCACGTCATCGGCTCGATAGCAAGTGCCCGCCGGCGCAGCGGAGGCGCCAGCGCGTCGCCGGTAAACACCTGCAGCCAGTCGTAGCCAGGCCCAGCCCACAGGCCGAGCTTGACGTGACCGCCTGCCAGCTGCGCCCAAGCCAGCCCGGCTTCATCCCTGCGCAGTCCCGTCAGCGCATGGTCCAGCCGCGTGTCACCGATCAGCCGAGGCGCGCCGAAATCGAACGGCGTACCCGCGACATCCTGCGGCGGTCCCGACGGAATGCCGCGATCGTCGGTCGGCAGCCAGTGTGTGGCCTCGACCTGCAGCTCGCAGTCGTCCACCGAGGGCTCGCCGGTCGTCAGGTAAGGATGGCAGCCAGTCCCGTACGGGGCAGGCCGCGAGCCGACGTTCCACGCGGACACCGTGACATGCAATCCCGAGCTGGCCTCAAGCCGGTAGCTGACCGCCAGCTGGATGCAGAACGGGTACCCGGTGCGGCCATGCAGCAGATGGCCGAGCGTGATCCGTGTCGCCTGACAGGTCAGCGACGGCCTGCTGTTCTGACTGGGCAGCCAGTTCCGGGGCCGGCCTCCCAATTGGCCCACCGCGTGAGCCCGTGGATGGCGTTCCCTCGAGCTGCCTCACTCAGCTCGAGCTGGTAGCTGGCGCCGCCGAACTCGTAGCGGCCGCCATCGATCCTGTTCGGCCACGGTGCGAGCAGCTGGCCAGCTCCTGCCGGTGGCAGCTCGTCGGGCTGATAGCCGGTCACCAGCGGCCGACCGCGATAGAAAAGCTCGCGCAGCCCGCCTCCGAGCTCGGTGAACGACGCCTGGTAATCACCCGCCGAGATCGTGAATTGCCTGCCAGTGAGCGGCGTCGGCACAGGGCCCGGTGGCTCCGGCAGGCTTGGCATGATCAGTTCGGCGGACTGGGTGGGCTCGCTCGGCGCGCTCATGTGTTCATCATGGCTGCCGGACGACCGGTCGGGTCAGCCGGGACCGTGCTACGGGGTGGGACCCAGCACTCCGGTCCTCACGGCGTCGGCAGCTAGCACGCCGAAGAGGTAGAAGTAGGCCGATTCTTCGTCCTGGAAGACCCGCACCTCGTGCCTGGCGCCCGCAAGTGAGTTGAAGACCTCGAAGCCTTCGGTGGTACGGACCAGGCACATCGCGCCGTCGACATCGTCATTGATGGCGTACGCGCCGGACGGGATACCAGCCTGGGCGGCCAGCTCAGAAAAGATCCGATGCGTCGGCAGGCGTCTCCGCGATGCTCGGCCCCGCCGGGTTGGGGGCTGGGTCTCGCGCGCCTCGGCTGGCGCGGACGCTGGCTCAGGCAAGGGCTCTGCAGGTCGAGCGTGCGGCGCCATCACCGGCGGATATGGCATGCCGTGTACGGGATCGGCGACAGCCACGCCCGACGCCGGATGCAGCCGGAGCGCCCGCGACCCCAGCGATACGGGCTGTCGTGGCGGCCGGAGTGGCACTGGCAGCCATTCCGGACACGGGACGCTCGAATTGATCGCGCGGGAGTCCTGGTGCCGGTCGCAGGACCGGAGCGTGTCGCCTGGCCGTCGTGATGAGTCCCGTTGACCTGACCGGCTCCTGGCAACTGCGGGCCAGGATGAGGCACAGGGGCGCTGCCAATGAACGGACCTGAGGGAACGGCGCCGGCTGGCTGGCCCTGACTGCCTGCCTGACTGGCGAGGGCTGGGCTGACTCCGGCAACGAAGCCGCCGCTGACCACGGAACCTGGGCTGTCTGCGGTCCCGTCGCCGGGATCGCCGCCGCTGGCTGCGCGGGCTGAACGCTGGCTGGGCAGCTGGTGGTGTCGCCGGCTGGCTGGCGGCCGGCTTCGGCGTCACAGGGTGCGGCGACCAGGAAGGGACCGAATTTGGGCCTTCGGCAGGGCGAGGCAGCGCGCTGGATGGCTCGGAGAGCTGGGCCACGGGCTCGGAGAGCTGGGCCACGGGCTCGGAGAGCTGCGCCACGGGCTCGAAGAGACCTGCAGCCGGTTCGGACTGGCTCTCCTTGGCCTTGCGGGCCGCGCGCATGGCCTGCGCCTCCAGCGGCAGCGGATGCTCGTCCGCCGCCTGCCGCGGTGCGTGCCCAGGCGCGAGCAACCCATGGCGGGGAGTCGACTGAGAGTTCGACTGGGAGTTCGCGTGAGAGTTCGACTGAGAAGACGGTGCGATTTCGCCAGGCGCCGCGACTGGGAGACGCTGCTCGACGATCTCCGTCACTTCCTGGCGGGGGGTGATCAGCTCAAAGACGCCCCGGTCAACCTCCCAGTAGCCGAGTTGCTCGGCGCGGAACGCGTCATGACCCAGGTACGCGATATGGAGGCGGTCGGTGAGGTCGTCGAGCACGACGCAGCTTGCACCGCGGAACGTGCCGACCGGCCGGGACTCGTACAGCGTATGAAGGTCGTCCCTGCCCACCTCCTTGCGCCAGTGCCCAGTCGCGGGCTCGAAGCCGAGAGCCTCGGGCGGCGGGCACGCGGCGAACAAGACCACGCCGGCCTCGGCCGGACCAATTCCAGCCTCGTAAGGTGCGCCCTGGTAGTTGGCAAGCAGGCGGTATCGCATCTCGTTCAGACCCCCTCGGCGGGTCTGAGCCAGACCTGCCCGTCGTAGCGTGCGATGAAGTCTGCGTGCCCGCGGGCAATCCGGTAAATCTCGGCCCCGACCGGGATCGGCATCAAATCGACGAAGAATTCGGGGATCAGGCGGCTGGGCCAGGATGTGTAGCCGGTACCGGTAAAGGGCGGCTTGCCCGACCAGTCGCCCCCGCGTTCTGGGGAATAGGGGACCAGATATGCCTCGAGCGTCGAGGCGGTCCATCGAAGTACGTAGAGCTCGGTCATATCAGGACGGAACTCAGAGCCGTCGTAACCAAGATCGAGCGCGGAATAGAACTCGGCCGGATCGGTGAACGACGTGTCGGCGGCTCGGTACACGAAACCTGCGATCACGGTGCGCCGGCCAGTCAGGTACGGCTCGACCAGGCGCGGCGGGATCGGCTTCTGCATCAGCGTTCCCGTCGCAACGAGCGACGCTGCCTCAGCCATGTTCCGCACGCGCTCCCCTGTGTCGCAATGAGATGCAGTTCAATGAAACTCTCAAAACGCAAGTTACGTGCCCAACTTACGGTGAGAAGTGGAACTGTGTCGGCGTCAGATTACTAGCGCCTGATCCGTCTGGGTTGCCACGACTAGATTAAGATGCCGCTTTACCGCGAGGGCAGCCGTCCTCATCTGGCGTGTCATCATGCTGCCGACCCGGCTCGCTGCACCCGAACTACAGTTGGGCTGTGCTCGGCATCCACGGTCCTGACCCCGCGTTCCGCGACGACGACGGAACTGCGGACGCCGGCGTGAGCAAGGGGCTACTCGCCTTCGCGGCCGGGCAGCGGAGCGAGCAGGCGGTGCTGACGGCACTGGCGGGAAGCCGTCTGCTCGTGCCCGTCGTCGCTGTGCTCACCGAGCAGATCGACCAGCCAGGCACGCAACGTGGAACTGGGCAAGAGCCTGGCTCGCGCACCCCGGCACCCGAGAAAGCCTCCGACATGGCGATGCCGACGCTGATCGGGTTCGACGGCCGCCGCGCGATACCGGCGTTCACCTGCGTGGAGTCCATGCACGCGTGGCAGGTAAACGCCCGCCCGTTGCCAGTGCCTGCAAGCCGGGTCTGGCAGGCGGCCGTCGCGGACGCGTGCGCGGTCGTCGTCGACGTCGCCGGGCCAGTCCCGCTCGCGGTCGAGGGTGCCAGGCTCGCCGCGCTCGCCCGCGGGGAAGCCGCTCCCGCGCCCTGGTCGGACGCTGACGTGCATGCGGTCGTATCCGACGTACTCGCAGGGCAGCTGGCGGTGGCCGGCTTCGAGTTGCGCCCAGGCGGCGCCGAGCACGACCTGGTGATCGCGTTGACGTTGTCGGCCGGGAAGGCAGGGCACGACGTCACCGAACTTGGCACCGTTGTCGGGAACGCCGTGATGGAGCGACTCGGCGGGCGACTGCGCCGCGGCATTGCCGTCTGGCTCGCCGGCCTAGGCGCACCAGCGTGAGCATCGTCGTGTCGCCGGTCATGGCAAGATCGACTGCATGCTGCGCTGGCTAACCGCCGGGGAATCCCATGGCAGGGCCCTGGTTGCTATTTGCGAGGGAGTGCCCGCCGGCGTCGAGATAACCACCGCTGACGTCGCCGCCGCGCTGGCACGCCGCCGGGCCGGTTACGGCCGGGGGGCGCGGATGAAGTTCGAGCAGGACGAGGTCGAGATCACCGGCGGCGTCAGGCACGGCCGCACGCTCGGCGGACCCGTCGCGATTACGGTCGCGAACACAGAATGGCCCAAATGGGAAACGGTCATGTCCGCCGATCCCGTGCCAGAGGGCGACCTCGCGGGACAGACCCGCAACGAACCGCTGACCAGGCCGCGGCCCGGGCATGCCGACCTGGCAGGGATGCAGAAGTATGGCCACGACGACGCGCGGCCTGTCCTGGAGAGGGCAAGCGCGCGGGAGACGGCAGCGCGGGTGGCGGTCGGCGAGGTGGCCAGGAGGTTCCTCGCACAAGCCGTCCGCGCGGAGATCCTGAGCCACGTCGTTGCCATCGGCGGCGTAGCCGTGCCCGCGGGTATCCTGCCGTGGCCAGCGGATCGCGCCGCCGTGGACGCTGATCCGGTCCGCTGCCTGGACGCAGCCTCCAGCGCGGCGATGGTCGCCGAGATCGACGCGGCCCGCATGGCAGGCGACACGCTCGGCGGCGTGATCGAGGTCGTCGCTCACGGGCTGCCGCCAGGCCTGGGCAGCCATGTGCACGGTGACCGCAGGCTCGACGCGAGACTGGCGGGGGCCATCATGAGCATCCACGCGATCAAGGGCGTGGAGATTGGCGATGGTTTCGCGACAGCGGCCAGGCGCGGCTCACAGGCGCACGACGAGATCGAGTCAGGGCCGGACGGCGTGCGCAGACAGACCAACAGGGCTGGCGGCATCGAAGGCGGGATGAGCACGGGGGAGCCGATCAGAGTGCGCGCCGCCATGAAGCCCATCTCGACCGTCCCGCGCGCGCTGGCGACCGTGGACGTCCGCACCGGTGAGCCGGCCAAGGCGATCAATCAGCGCAGCGACGTCACCGCCGTACCCGCAGCGGGTGTCGTGGCCGAGGCGATGGCCGCGCTGGTACTCGCCGATGCCGTGCTGGAGAAATTCGGCGGAGACAACATCGAAGAGACGCACAGGAACCTCTGCGGCTACCTGGAAAACCTGGTGATCCGATGAACAACCCAGATCCGTCCGCTGGGGGTGCGACAGATCCCGCTACTATCCGGGCCGCGTTGAGGTCCACCGGTTCCGGGCCCGTCGCGGTTCTGATCGGGCCGCCGGGGGCAGGCAAGTCCACCGTCGGCTCTCTGCTCGCTGACCGCATGGGCGTCGGCTTCACCGACACAGACGCCGTGGTCGAATCAGCAGCAGGCAAGCCGGTCAGCGACATTTTCATCGAAGATGGCGAGCCTGTCTTCCGAGATCTCGAGCGCGCGGCCGTCGCCAGGGCACTCGCGGGCAGCGAGGGCGTCGTCGCGGTCGGCGGCGGTGCCGTGCTAGATCCGCGCACCCAGGCCGGACTCACCGGGCAGACGGTTGTCTACCTCGAGACCGGATTTGCGTCTGCGGCCAAACGCGTGGGCTTCAACCAGGCCCGTCCGTTGCTCATCGGGAATCCGCGCGCCACCCTCAAGATCCTGCTCGACCAGCGGATCCCTGTCTATCAGCGGCTCGCGACGATCACGGTCGGCACCGACGACAGGGAGCCCGCTGAGATCGCCGACGACATCGCCGACCGGCTGACCGCGTCATGACGGTGACCAGGATCAGCGTCGGCGGCGAGCAGCCGCACGACGTCGTACTGGGTGCCGATGTCCTGGCTGAACTGCCCGCGCTGATCGGCGACCGGGCGCGTACCGTCGTCCTGATCTACCCCGAGGGACTCGAGAAGCTGGCCGAGCCGGCTCGGCAGGAGCTGACCGCGGGCGGCTACGCAGTCTGCGCCGAGGCGGTTCCGGCTGGCGAGCAAGCCAAAGACATCACCGTCGCGACCGCGCTGTGGTCGCGCCTGGCAGCGCACCGGATCTCGCGTTCCGACGCAATTGTTGGACTCGGCGGCGGCGCTGTCACCGACCTGGCCGGATTTGTCGCGGCGACCTGGCTGCGCGGTGTCCGCGTAGTGCTGGTGCCGACCACGTTGCTCGCCATCGTGGACGCCGCGATCGGCGGTAAAACGGCGATCAACATAGCCGCCGGCAAGAATCTGGTCGGCGCGTTCCATCCGCCCGCAGGCGTGCTGGCGGACCTGGAGGCGCTCGCCAGCCTGCCTGCCAAGGAGTACGTGAGCGGGATGGCGGAAGTGATCAAGGCAGGGTTCATCGCGGACCCGGTGATCCTGGATCTGATAGAGCAGGATCCTTCAGGAGCGGCGAGGGCGGGTGGCCCGCACGAACGTGAGCTGGTCGAGCGGGCGATCCGGATGAAGGCCGAGGTTGTCGCGGCTGACCTGCGGGAGGCGGGTCAGCGGGAAATGCTGAACTACGGGCACACGCTCGGTCACGCGATCGAGCTGGCCGAGCGGTTCACGATCAGGCACGGTGAGGCAGTCGCGGTCGGCATGGTGTTCGCCGCGGCGGTCGGCAGGCTGTCCGGCCGGCTGGACGCGCCGACGGCAGAACGGCACAAGTCGGTGCTTACCGCCGTTGGGCTGCCGACCACGTACCGAGGCGGCTCGTGGACCGCGTTGCGCGACGCGATGGCCCTCGACAAGAAGACCAGGGGTCAGCACCTGCGGATGGTGGTGCTTGACGGGCTGGCCAAGCCTGGAATCTTCGACGAGCCGCCCGAGGACCTGCTTGCCCGCGCGTATCAGGAGGTCTGACATGCGCACGGTGCTCGTGCTCAACGGTCCGAACCTGGCCAGGCTCGGATCTCGCGAACCTGATGTCTACGGCACGGCAACGCTCGAAGACCTGCGGCGGGCGTGCGCGGCGACGGCCGCCGAGCTTGGGCTGGCCGTCGACTTCCGGCAAACCGACCAGGAGTCACAACTAATCGCGTGGGTGCATGAGGCAGCGGACGGGCGGATGCCGATGGTGCTGAACCCCGCCGCGTTCACGCACTACTCCTACGCGCTACGCGATGCCCTGGCCATGCGCACAGCGCCGCTGATCGAGGTGCACATCTCCAACCCGGCAGCGCGCGAGGCGTTCAGGCACAACTCCGTGGTGGCGGCCGTCGCGGACGGGACGATCGCCGGTTTCGGTTTCGACTCGTACCTGCTCGCGCTCCGGGCGATCGCCGGGCTGCTGGCTGGTGACGCTTGACAACTGGTGACGCCTGCAACTGGTGACGGCTGACAAGCTGCCAGCTACGATGCCCCTTACGCGGATTCAGCGAACGTGGCGCCATTTTCTGTGAGTCCGTGCGGATCGAACACTGTCCGGTAATGGCGGTACCCGGGAGCTCTCGTTGCGCATCGGAATGTCTCTGAACTACGCGGGCGGCTTTGCCGAGACGGTCGGCGAGCTCGCTGACTACGAGAGGGCCGGCCTCGACATCGTTTTCGTGCCGGAGGCGTACAGCTACGATGCGGTCAGCCAGCTGGGTTATGTTGCGGCCAAGACCGGGCGGCTTCAGCTCGCCTCGGGAATCATGCAGCTGTACACGAGAACGCCGACGCTGACCGCGATGACCGCCGCTGGCCTGGACTACGTCTCGGGCGGCCGATTCAACCTCGGCATCGGAGTTTCAGGGCCGCAGGTCATCGAAGGCTGGCATGGCGTGCCGTACGACGCTCCGATCGGCCGCACCCGCGAAACCATCGAGATCTGCCGTGCCGTCTGGCGCCGCGAGCGCCTGGTGCACGATGGCAAGAACTACCAGATCCCGCTGCCTCCTGGTCAGGGCACCGGGCTGGGCAAAGCACTCAAACTGATCAACCATCCCGTGCGGGACCGGATCCCGATCTTCCTCGCCGCGGTCGGGCCGAAGAACACGACCATGGCGGCTGAGCTTGCCGAGGGCTGGCAGCCAATCTTCTATTTCCCGGAGAAGGCGGCCGGTGTCTGGGGATCTGCGCTTGCCGCAGGCAAGGCTAAGCGGGACCCGTCGCTGCCCCCGCTGGACGTGATTGCCCAGGCGACCCTGGCGATCGGCGACGATGTGGCCGATCTCGTGGACCTTGGCCGGCCGGTGATGGCCTTGTATATCGGCGGGATGGGAGCGCGGGGCCAGAACTTCTACACCAAGCTGGCCACTGACTACGGCTACCCGGACGAGGCGATCGCGATCCAGGACGCCTACCTGGACGGCCGCAAGGACGAGGCAGCCGCGCTCGTGCCGCGCTCGCTTGTCGAGGGGATCTCGCTAATCGGATCGAAGTCGCACGTGGCCGAACGGATTGCCGCGTTGAAGGAGTCTGGTGTCTCAACGCTGAATGTCCAGCCAGTCGCGCCCACGCACGAGGACCGGGTCAGGCTCGTCGAGCAGATCAAGGAGATGGCCGGCTGACGCCGCCGATGGTGCTCAGGCTGTCGATCTGCGGTCGTGCCGTTCGATGATCAACTCAACTATGGATCCGAATGGGCCGCCTTGGCGCCCGGAATGTGCGCCTTGCCGGTATCAATCGGGTCCATGGTGGCGACGGCCAGCCCACCTCGCCGACATGACACGGATTGGGTGACCACAAAGCGGGCGTACCGGGCGCCGACGTGACTGGGACCCGTGGGGAGTTCTCGCAAGGCCGGCGGGCGGGGCCAGGGGCGGTGGGCGGCCCGGGAGGGCGGGGGCCGGCTGGCGAGACCGGCGGAAGCGGGCGGAGCGCTGACATTGCGCGCGGTCTGCGGGCTCAGCACCGAAGAGATCGCGGCCGCGTTCGTCGTCCCACAGCCAACCATGGCCCAGCGCCTGGTTAGGGCCAAGCGCAAGATCCGCCAGGCCAGGATACCGCTGGCCGTGCCGGGACCTGACGCGCTCGCCGAGCGCCTGAATGCAGTGCTGCGGGTCGTCTACCTGGCTTTCACCCAAGGACACCGGGCCGTCGGCACGGCCGATGCAGGGCTGATCCGCGCCGATCTGTGCGATCAGGCGATCGCTCTCGCCCGGCAGCTGCGCCTTGTCTTGCCCGCAGAACCCGAGGTCACTGGCGTGCTGGCGCTTTTGCTGCTGACCGACGCGCGCCCGGCAGCCAGGACCAGAGCCGACGGCTCGCTCGTCCTGCTGGCCGACCAGGACCGCAGGCTCTGGGACAATGCGGAAATCGCCGAGGGCGACAGGCTCGTCGAGTCCGCGCTCCGGTCAGGCCAGCCCGGGCCCTATCAGCTGCATGCGGCGATCGCAGCCTGCCACTCCAAGGCCCTGTCCGCGCAGGAAACGGACTGGCGCGAAATCGCGGCGCTCTACCGCGAGCTGGCGCAGCACGAGCCCACCGCAGTAGTCCTGGCGAATCAGGCGGTCGCCGTCGCCATGGCCGAGAGTCCGGAATCCGGACTCGCGATCCTGGACCGGCTGGCCGAGGAAGGGCGGCTCGAGCGGTGGCCGCAGCTGCACATCGCCAGGGCAGAGCTGCTGCGCAGGCTTGGCCGCAGCGCCGAGGCTACGGCTGCATACGAGCTGGCGCTGACAGCCGGATTGCCGGCCCCAGAGCGTGACTTCATCACCGCGCGAATGGCCGAAACGAGTGTGGGCTAAGCCCTAGGTAAAGTCGAAATATGGCTGATCCTGCAATATCTGCTGACGGTACGGGCGACCTGCGGATAGTCGTGGCTGGTGCGGGATTCGCCGGCCTGACCGCGCTGGGTGAGCTCGCCAGGCTTCGCCGGCGGCATCACTTCCCTGCCGAGCCCGGCGTGCGGGTGACGCTTATCGACCGAAACGCCTACAGCGCATTTCAGCCGTTGCTCTACCAGGTCGCTACGGCGGGCCTGACGGCGGCTGACGTCGCATATCCAACCTGGACGGCGGTTCGCAGGGCCGGCGCTCACTTCCGCAAAGGCGAAATCACCGGCCTGGATACCGATCGTCGGCAGCTCCTGCTGCGAGACGGGTCAGTGCTCGGCTATGACTACCTGATCCTGGCGACCGGCGTCAGCGCGGCGTTCTTCGGGGTTACTGGCGCAGCGGATCATGCGCTGAGCATGTACACCAGGCGAGATGCGATCATTATGCGCGATCAGCTGATGAGCGAGCTTGAGCGTCGCAGTGCCGAGGGCGACACCAGGGATCTCAACATCACGGTCGTCGGCGGCGGCGCAACGGGCGTCGAGCTGGCAGGGACGCTGGCGGAGCTGCGCAACATAGCCGTGCCCGCATCGTTCCCTGACATCGACCCGGCCAGAATCCACGTCAGGCTCATCGAGCTCGGGCCTGCGCTGATAGCTCCGTTCGCCGAGCCCCTCAGGGAGTACGCCAGGGCAGAACTGCTGGAGCGCGGCGTCGAGGTGCGGCTTGGCACCGAGATCGCTGAAGTTGCGAAGGACCACGTCAGGATCGCCGGCCAGAACGCCGGGCACGGCAGGCGAGCGAGACTGGCGGCGAAGTGCTGCCCAGCGACGTGACGGTGTGGGCTGCTGGCGTCGTCGCACCGGAGTGGATCGGCAAACTCGGGCTGCCGACAGGCCGGGGCGGGCGGATTCTCACGAGACCGGACCTGAGCGTGGCGGGCCAGGAGCGCGTGTTCGCGGCTGGCGACATCGCGGTGATTGATGGCGACCCGCAGCCGCAGCTCGCTCAGCCAGCAATCCAGCACGGCCGCCATGCCGCGGCCCAGATCAGCAGGCTGGCATCTGGCCAGCCGACACAGCCGTTCAGTTACAAAGACAAGGGCATCATGGCGACCATCGGGCATCGCTCAGCGGTCGTTGAGCTGCCAAGCCGGATCCGCGCCAGGGGAACGCTCGCCTGGCTGGCCTGGCTCGGACTGCACCTGGTCACGCTGCTGGGCGGCAGGAACCGGATCTCGGCGCTGGTGAACCTGACGTGGCGGTACCTGACGTGGAGCCGTGGCGGCGGGGTGATCGTGGGTGACGATCCCGTCCCAGGACCGTGAGGCCCTGCATCCGCGGGCGCCAGCTGCTGACGCACCCGTAGAGTTCGGATATGCCACAGATGCATGGTCTTCGCCGGGACCGGGCCGCCTCCGTCGCCGCGGGGCTCGGCGCCGACGCCGTCCTCGTCACCAGCGGCGTCAACGTCCGCTATCTGACGGGCCTGGCAAGCTCCAATGCGGCGGTGCTCATACCGGCCGACGGGCAGGCGATGCTGGCCACCGATTCGAGGTACGCCGGCACGGCCGAGCGTGAGTGTCAGGACGTCGAGATAGTGATAGAACGTGACGTCGCGCCCGCGCTTGTCGAATTGGCGCTCGCGGGCGGGCTGCACACGATCGCGTTCGAAGACCTCGTGATGACAGTGCACCTGTACCGGGAACTATCCGCTTCCGGGCAAGACGAGCTCAAGCTCGTCGGGGCCGCAAGCGCGATCGATGAGCTGCGGATGATCAAGGACGAAGACGAGATTGCCCTGCTCGACCGTGCCTGCTCGATCACGGGACAGGCCTTCTCGGCGGTGCTTGACAGGATGTGTCCCGGCGTGACCGAGCGCGAGTACGCAATCGCGCTGGAGCGGACGATGATTGACCTGGGCGCTGACGGGCTGGCATTCGACAGCATCGTGGCGAGCGGGCCGAACGGGGCGATACCGCATCACGTTCCGAGCGGCCGCCAGTTCGAAGCCGGTGACTTGGTGACAGTCGACTGCGGCGCACAATGCGGCGGCTATCACGCCGACATGACCAGGACCGTCATGATTGGTTCACCGGCGGCCTGGCAGCGGGAGATCTACCAGATTGTCGCCGAGGCACAGGCCGCGGGGGTGGCCGCGGCGATTCCCGGGGCGGAGGTGACCGACGTAGACGCTGTCGCGCGCGACGTGATCGCCGCGGCCGGACATGGCGAGCATTTCGGGCACGGCCTCGGCCACGGAGTCGGCCTGGAGATCCACGAGGCACCGATCATCGGGTACGGCCGGACCGGTACACTACAGGATCGGGTTCCAATCACCATCGAACCCGGCATCTACGTGCCCGGCATGGGCGGTGTCCGGATTGAGGACACCCTCGTGGTCCGCGCAGGAGCCGGGGCGGCGGGATGGGCACAGCCGCTCACCACGATCACCAGGGAACTGCTCGTCCTCTAGCCGGCCGTCCGCACGGCCGGCACACGGGATGCGGCGGTCCCGCCCGCATGCAGGAGAAGCAACCACGTGGCGACCACGAACGACCTCAAAAACGGCATGACCCTCAACATAGACGGCCAGCTCTGGAACGTCGTCGAGTTTCAGCACGTCAAGCCGGGCAAGGGCGGCGCCTTCGTGCGGACCAAGCTGAAGAACGTGATGAGCGGCAAGGTTGTCGACCGCACCTTCAACGCCGGGGTCAGGGTGGACGTGGCGAACGTCGACAGACGCGAGATGCAGTATCTGTACCGCGAGGGCGACGAGTTCGTTTTCATGGACACCCAGGATTACGATCAGCCGCGGATCCCGGCCGAGGTGGTCGGCAACGGCGCCGAGTACCTGCTCGAGGAGCAGACCGTAACCGTGGCATTTAACGACGGCACCCCGCTGTACGTGGAGCTGCCCGCTGCCGTTGAGCTCACGGTCAGCCAGACAGACCCCGGGCTGCAAGGCGACAGGTCGACGGGCGGAACCAAGCCAGCCACCCTGGAAACCGGCGCGCAGATCCACGTGCCGCTGTTCATCACCACAGGTGAGAAGGTCAGGGTCGACACCCGGACCGGCGACTATCTCGGCCGGGCGTGAGGGCCGAGTACGGGGCAGGACAGCCCGTAGCCGGCACCAGGACGGGTCACGAAGGCGCAGGCGGGAGCACCGGTGGCGGCGCGCAGTAAGGCACGCAAGAGAGCGCTCGACATCCTGTTCGAGGCCGATGTGCGCCGCGAGCCGCCGCTGAGCGTGCTCGAGGCCAGGGTCATCCGGGCGCAGCCGCCGGTCAGCTCGTATGCGATCGAGCTCGTCCAGGGCGTGGAGGCGCACCGCTCTGAGCTCGACCGGCTGCTGGCCGACAACTCCCATGGCTGGACGATTGACCGGATGCCGGCAGTGGACAGGAACATCCTGCGAATCGGAGGCTACGAGCTGCTGTGGGGGACCGATGTGCCTGAAGCAGTCGCAATCAGCGAGGCCGTGCAACTCGCAGGGGACCTATCGACGGACGCCTCAGCGGGGTTCGTCAACGGGCTGCTGGCCCGGCTGCTAGAGATCAAGCCAACGCTGTCCGTTCAGCCGCCAGACCAGCCTCCGCCGACTCCTGACGCAGCATAGACAGCCGTTGTCGGCACCCGGCGCTACAGTCAGGGCAGGGAGGCCAGCGCTGGGGCTGGAAGGCCCGGCTGCAGCCGCACGAGATGGTGGACCGGGTAGGCATGTCAGGCGCTAGTGCGTCAAACGACCGTGCCGCAAACGACCGTGCCGCGAACGACCGTGCGGGCGGCCCAAACGACCGTGGCTGTCACATCATGCACATCGATATGGACGCGTTCTACGCCAGCGTCGAGATCAGGGATCGGCCGCAGATCGCCGCACAGCCGGTCATCGTGGGTCATACCGGCGGCCGGGGTGTCGTCCTGTCCGCGAACTACATCGCGAGAGGTTTCGGCGTTCGGTCTGCGATGCCGGTCAGCAGGGCGCAGCGGTTGTGCCCGCACGCGGTGTTCGTCCCGCCGCGGCACGGGCTGTATGGCTCAGTGTCGCGCGAGGTGATGGCGATATTCAAGGCCGTCACACCCGAGGTCGAGCCGCTTTCACTGGACGAGGCATTCCTCAATGTCGCGGGCGCCGTCCGACGGGTCGGCACCCCGGCCGCCATCGGACGGCTGATCCGCAGCCAGGTCCACGATCAACTCGGTATCACCTGCTCGGCGGGGATCGCGACTACCAAATTCATCGCCAAGCTGGCATCCGTGCACTGCAAGCCCGACGGCCTGCTCGTGATCCCGGCCGACGGCGTACTTGATTTCCTGCATCCGCTGCCGGTATCCGCGCTGTGGGGTGTCGGTCAGCGGACCGGCGCTGTGCTTGCCAAGCTCGGCTTGCGCACCGTAGCTGACCTGGCCAACGCACCGGTTTCGACTCTCGAGCGCGAGCTGGGCAAGGCTGCCGCTGGACATCTGGCTGCGCTCGCATGGGGGCGCGATGACCGCAATGTCGAGACCGGCCCGCACGACAAGAGCATTGGCGCAGAGGAGACCTTCGGTACCGATATCAGCGACCCTGAGAAGATCCGCCGCGAATTGCTCCGGCTTTCCGGGCGAACGGCCCGGGGGCTCCGCTCGTCCGGGTACGTCGCCAGGACGATCTCGGTAAAGCTGCGGCGTGCCGATTTCAAGACGTTCACACGCTCCCGCACGCTGCCAGAAGCAACCGACGTTGCTCAGAAGATCTATGCGACGGCATGCGAGCTTTACGCTGGATCCGGCCTCGCCGACGGCGTTCTGCTGCGGCTCGTCGGCGTGCGCGCAAGCGGCCTGTCTCCTGCGAGCATGGCTGGCACGCAGCTCGCTCTCGGGGAGCGCGCCGATGCCTGGCGCGAGGCGGAGTCTGCGATGGACAAGATCACCCGCAGGTTCGGATCCAGTGCCGTACGCCCGGGATCGCTTGTTACGCGCGGCGATGACGAACGCCAGGTGCGCGAGTGATTCAGGGGCTCTAGCGTGACTTTGCCAAGTGCCTGGTCGCCGATGTCGAGCGCCTGGTCTGGCGTCCCCTTCCACAGAACGCGCTGGCCCTCGTATTCTGGGAGATAGCCAACGGCCGACAGGTTCGGCCGGCGCGAGCAAATGGGAGGCAACGTGCCGCTTTCCGAGCACGAGCAGCGCCAGCTCGAGCAGATCGAGCAGGCGCTCTATGCCGAGCATCCGCGGTTTGCCAAAGCTGTACGCTCGGCTGACCCGCGCGTGCACTACAAGCGCCGGGTTGTATATGCGGCCGTAGGTTTCGCCATCGGCGTGGCCCTGCTGCCAGTCGGTGTCTCGACTTACATTGCGATCAGCGTCGTCGGTTTCGTGATCATGCTTGCTTCGTGCTACGGGGCAGCCATCAGTTACCGGCGGATGAACGGCATGGCTACCGGCAAGATCCAGCTCAAGGAGCGCCGGTCCGGCCGCAAGGACAAGACGGGCGGCAAGCGCCAGGGTGGCCTGGGCGGCCGGCTCGACGAGCGCTGGCGCAGGCGCCAGGAGGGCCGGGACGGCTAGCTCTCGCCTCCCGCCGGCGTCCAGCCGGTGAGCAGTCCGGCCGCCTGCCGGAGCCAGGCCCGCATCGGCTGGAGCGTCGAAGCAGGCAGCAACCTCGCCCGCCATCGGGTTCCGCGGCTCGAGGAGTGCGCCAGGGCCCGCCGGACCGACGTGACGTCGGAGCGGACAGCGCCAGCGGCCGACGGTACCGGAGCGTAACGCGCACGCTCGACAACAACCGCTATCCGCCCGATGGCCTGCCTGGCCTGATCATCCATATCCGAGACCGCGCCGACCCTCCTCGCAAGCGCGCGCGGAGATTCGCTCGGCCTGCAGTGCATGCCATAGTCATCCAGATCGGCGCAAAGCTCCTGCCAGGCCGCCCCAGCTAGCCCGGCGTCGCCGGAGGCTGAGCGCCACCGGCGGCGCCTGGTGATCACCCGTGTGGTTCCAGGGGCGGCGCCCGACACTGCCAGCACCGCGAGGATGATCAGGCCAACTGGCGCGCCGCCGTGATTCCCTCCGGTGCCAGCGCCTCCGGTGCCCGGGCCAGGCCCCCGCACGTGACCGTTGATGTTCTTGGTGGAGCCCGTCGAAGGGGCACTGGAAGGTGAGACGCCATTGCCGCCGTGATTACCCGGGTTTCCCCCACCCACCGACCCCGTACCGGCCACGTATGCCGGCTCCACGGCGGTCTGCTGACCGCCCGCACCTCCCGGTGTCGGCTCGAACCGCAGCCATCCCACCCCCGTGAAGTACAGCTCTGGCCAGGCGTGGGCATCTGCCGTCGTCACCACCCACGTTCCGTTCGCGTGCTGGTGGCCGGCCGTGAAGCCAATCGCCACCCTGGACGGGATGCCGATCATCCTGGCCAGCACCGCCATGGCGAACGCGAACTGCTGGCAGAATCCCTGCCGGTCGGTCGTCAGGAACGTCAGCAGACCTCGCGGGGTGTTCTGCAGGTTGGTGGACGAGATCGAGTAGGTGAACCTGCTCGACAAGAACCACTGCTCAAGCGCGACGGCCTTGTCGAACGCAGTGGTCTTGTCCCTCGTGACCTCCAGTGCGATGTTCCTGAGCTGTCGCGTGAGGTTGGACTTGAAGCCCATGTACTCGTGGCTGATCGCAGGAGGAATATGCGGCTTTGCCGCGAGCGCGGCTGTGGTGGGCTCGACCTGCCCGCTGGTGACCGTGTACTGCAACCCGTCGGTAGGCGCGCTGTTGGAGTAGATCATCAACGTTCCCGGATCCTCGCGCCAGTTGCCTGGAACGTTCGCTCGCATCGGCCAGTACGGTGCGGGCAGGAAGTCGATCGGGCCGGTGAAGCCGCCGGTCTGGGGAATGCTGATCCTGGTGCTGACGACGTTCTCTGGCGTGCCAAAACCTAGTCCAGGAGCTCGCGCGAGCGGGCCGCGGCTGACCGCCTTGCCTTGCGTCGGCCTGACGAGATCCCAGGCGCCGACCTTGCTGTCGTAATTCAGCACGTACACCTGCAGGTAGTTGGCCGGATCGTTGATGTCGGTGTGGTACGTCAGCACCTTCCGTGGCGTTGACTTGGTGAGCAGGCCGTGCAACTGGGCCACGGGGTTGGGCAGTCCGACTCCCGTGCGCCCGCCACCGCCATCACCCGAACCCTGGCCGCCGAAAAGCTTGTGCACGTTCAGGCCGGGTACCAGCAGCGGCGCGATCAGGGCGGCGCACACCGCCGCCAGGCCGATTCGCCGGCCGGTTGCCGCGAGCACTCCCATATCGGCGCCCGCGAGCCGTTCATCGTCGCCCGCGTAGTGCCACACCGTGACGACCCGGCCCCAGCCCCGCAGCCTGCTGCGGCCATCGGACGAGAGCAGTGCCAGGTAGCCGACCGCTGCGAGCAGGAACGCGACGGCGCTTGCCAGGCCGCGCACGTTTGCCGTCGTGGCGATCGGTGCCATGAAGACAACAAGCAGCGGCAACCCGGCGATGGCCGGCCTGTGCAGCCGGACCGCAAGGAAGTCGACCGCGATGGCAACCAGCCCGATGCTGCCTGCCGCGAGGAGAATGACCCCTTCATGGCCGGGAACCGGCGGTGCGAACCGGCCAGCCGATGAGCCATCGCCGACGAGCTTGGCCAGGTGATGGACCGAGTGCGGGGTCGGGATGACGTAAAGGAACGATTGCGCCGCCGCGTGCAGCACATTGAGGTAGATGAGCAAGGCAGCCAAGTAGGTCATAAGGCCGGCCACCACACGGAGCGGCCGCAGACCGGACGCGCTTGCCGCGCAGAGCAGGATGAGACCGGCTCCGGTTGCCTTCAGGTACGGCGACGAGGCGGCGAGCAAGGGCACGCTGGCGATCACGGCGAGGATTGACGCGCCGATCGCAGCAGGCACAGCGCTGACCCTCGTCAGGGTGCCTGCCAGCGCCACAATCACGACGGCGCCGCTGGCCTGCACGTACCAGGCGGCTCCGTTGATGAGGCTAAATATGGAAACGGAGGCAAGGATCACGGCGACGGCAGCGGCAAGGGTCAGCCGGTGGTTCATCGTGCTGCTCCGAACCCGCGCTCCGAGGCTGCCAGGAGGGCGCTGCCGGACCTCGGAAGTTGCTGCCACGCGACGGCCAGCGGTGTCGCGGCGTCGACGGTAATCACGCGCCACCCGGCGGCCCGCAGCACCGCCGCAGCGGCTGCGGTCTCAGCGACGCCTGCCTCGGTGGCGCCAGTGCCTGCAAGACCGCCGGCTGTGAGCAGGGCGCTCTCCCCGCTCGACGGGGGCCGCGCGCCGTCAATACTGACCTGCATGCTCCTCGCAGGCAGGTCGGTGGCGGCAGTCAGGCCGTCGGTCTTGCGGCCGTTCCGGGCACCGTTGCCGCCTGTGGTGCCGTTTGCGTTACCGGAAAGGATGCCGTTCTGGCTCGTCTGGAGGATCTGGCTTGCCTGCGCCGTCAGCCGGGTCTGCTTGGCCTGCCCGTTCTCGGCGCCTGTGCCCTGCGAGCCGGCCGGGGCGTGCTTGGCGTCCGTCCCAGTCCGCGAGTCCTGGTTTGAGGCGTCTTCAGGTCTGGGCTTGCCCGGATGGGCTGCCCAGGTCGACACCGCGAGCAGGAGCGCGATGCCTTGCCGGCCGTGCCGCCGCGATGTCGCTATCTCCCTGGCTGCGTCGACGGTTAGCCGGCCCGCGATCAGTACCAGCAGCCCGCCCTCGATCGTGCTCAGCGCAGCGGTCGTCCTGGCGAAGTCGTGATTGCGCGAGGTGGACACCACAGACAGCGCGTCAAGCAGGACATCTTCGAACATGGCTGGGCCCGCGAGTGGGCCGGCGTCAGTCAGCAGGTGACCATCAAGCCCGGCCCGAGCGAGGTGCAGGCCGACGGAAGCCGCCGCGCTGACGGCGAACTCGAACGAGGAACTCGGGCCCGTGCCGGCGTGAGCGCTGCGCCTGGAGTCCAGGATCACGACCGCGCGGTCTTGCCACCGCTGCTCCTCACGCCGCACCATGAGCTCGCCGTATCTGGCCGTCGATCGCCAGTGCACCCTGCGCAGTTCGTCGCCATCGCGGTAAGCGCGGGGGATGACGTCATCATCGCCGGCGGCGGCAGTCATCCTGGTCCGCCCGTCGCCGTCGCTAGACCAGCTGCCGGTCGTCGCCGATGCGGTCAGCGGAATGATCTTCGGCGTGACGGTGAGCGTGTTCTTGGTTGCAAAGTTAGCGGTCAGCTCCACGAGCCCGAAAACGTCGGCGATTCTCACCCGCATCGGACCGACGACGAACTTCCCGCGCAGGTCAGAGCGGAGCTGATAGCTCACCTCTCTTGACCCGTTTCGCTCGATGCCATTGAGCACATATCGGGGCCTGGCGCCGAGTGAATAAGGAATTGTCTCCTCAGCGAGCAGCAGCCCCGTAGATATCCGGCTGATGTTCTCCAAGCGGACCAGCACCGTAGCCGGCTGCCCCGGCGCGATCCTGGGCGGAAGGATCTGGCGCTCACAACGCAGCTGGTACCGCGCCCTGCGTGCGGTAAGCGCCGAGAAAACCGGCAGGCCGACTAGGAGAACGCCGACGCTGATCATCGGGTGGCTGCCCAGGACCAGCCCGGCAAGGATGCCCACGATGCCGGCGGCAAGGAAGGAAGCCCCGCGGACCGTGAACCAGGCGAGAACCGACCGCATCGCCGCCTCCTTCTGGCTGCCATGTCAATCTACGTCGTGCAGGTGGCCGAGGCCAGGTCACCTCGGGGTTGCGAGCAGCAGGGCCCCGATCCTTTTACCCGTTTGCCAAGCCGGTCACCTGCCCGGCAGCGGCACCCGCTCGATGATCCTGGCTAGCACCTGCTCGGGGTGCTCCCGGCCGACGACGGCCTCCGCGGTTGGCAGCAGCCGGTGAGCGAGCACCGGCCCTGCCAGTACCTGGACGTCGTCGGGGATGACGAAGTTGCGGTCCTCGAGCGCGGCGTAGGCGCGGCTAGCGCGCAGCAGATGCAGCGCGGCGCGCGGCGAAGCGCCGAGTCGCAGTGCTGGCGCCGTCCTGGTGGCCGTGACGATGTCGATGATGTACTGGCGCACCTGCTGTGCGACATGGACGCTGCGCACGGCAGCGATCAGCGCCCGTACGTCACCGGCGTGTGCCGCGGGCTCGAGGTCGTCGAGCGGCGAGCTTGAACTGTGGGTGTCCAGCATCGCTGCCTCAGCCGCCGCGTCGGGGTAGCCGATCGAGACCTTCGCCGTGAACCTGTCTCGCTGCGCCTCGGGAAGCGGGTAGGTGCCCTCCATCTCCACCGGGTTCTGCGTCGCGATGACCATGAAAGGCGACTCGAGCGGGTACGTCACGCCATCGACCGTGACCTGGCGTTCCTCCATGCTTTCCAGCAGCGCGGATTGCGTCTTCGGGGATGCGCGGTTGATCTCGTCTCCGAGCACCAGATTGGCGAATATCGGTCCTGGCTTGAACTCGAACTCGCGCAACTCCTGATTGAACGCGCTTACTCCCGTGATGTCGCTCGGCAGCAGGTCGGGGGTGAACTGCACCCGCCGCACCGAGCAGTCGATCGACCTTGCCAGTGCCTTGGCCAGCAGGGTCTTGCCCACGCCGGGAACGTCCTCGATTAGTGCGTGCCCCTCCGCGAGCAGCACGGTTAGCGTCAGCGTGATCGCATCCGGCTTGGCTACGACGACAGTGTTGATCGCCTCGCTGATCTTGTGCGCGACCGCAATCAGCTCGTCAAGCGTGCTCTCCGCCTGCTCAGTCTCAGCAGACACTCGTCCTCCTTGTCCCGGCCGCCCTGCCGGGTGATGTGCATGGCGGGAGTGCCGCCCGCGTCTGGCGTCCATAGCGTGTGCGCCTAGACAGTACGTGTAGGCATGCCTCGATGTAACAACGGATTGGGCATCACTGCATAACGAGCCTTCCCACTGCCGACATAGCTTGCAAACGCCTGCACGCCACCAATCGCTTCCACTGCCGCTCAAAGTCCATTCTTCCCCACCCCTCTCCACCGCTATGACCTCGGGTTTCGCTAGCGGAATCTCCGATTCTCCCTACTGCGATCGTTGACGGTGGAGGATTGTGGGGTACAGTGGTGCGCGGTGGGGCACCTAGGGCTCCATTGGGTAGCCGTTGTGGGGGGCAGTGGAGGTGAGCGCTGGTGTTTCTCGGCACTCACACGCCCAGGCTGGACGACAAGGGCCGGCTAATCCTCCCCGCGAAGTACCGCGATGAACTGGCGGAGGGGCTGGTGCTGACCAAGGGCCAAGAGCGCTGCCTGTACGTGTTCCCGCAGGCGGAGTTCGGCCGGATCACAGAGGCGCTGCGGACGGCCCCGGTGACGGCCAAGGCGGTCCGCGACTACAGCCGCGTGTTCTTCGCGAGCGCGTCCGATGAGGTGCCCGACAGACAGGGCAGGGTCACGATCCCGCCGGCGCTGCGCGAGTATGCCGCGCTGCAGCGTGATTGCGTCGTGATCGGTGCGAATACCCGGCTGGAGATCTGGGACGCGGGCGCCTGGGAGACCTACCTCGAGCAGCAGGAAGACGCATTTTCTGACGCATCGCAGGAGGTGCTGCCAGGGGTCCTGTGAGCGGACCCGGATCGCGGGAGGTCCCGGAAATCCCGGCGCGCCGTCGCATCCCGGAGTCCAGTGCCCGGCGAGGTCTCCACCCGCGCCCCGCGGATCGCCCGGCTGACGCCCCTTCCCCGGCGTCAGGCGGAACCGACCGTGGCGAGGCCGCGGATGGCGACCTGGCCGGGCACGGCGAACAGGTACCTGGCAGCGGGCGGCCAGGAGGGAGGGGGCGCAGTGAACCTGGCGGCAGCGCATGTGCCCGTCATGCTTGACCGTGTTCGCACGATCCTCGCTCCCGCGCTTGATGCGCCGGGCGCCGTGCTGGTTGACGCGACGCTGGGCCGGGCCGGCCACACTCGTGCGCTGCTCGGCGACCATCCTGGGCTGACAGTGATCGGCATCGACGCCGACGAGGCGGCCATCGAGGAATCCAGGCACGTGCTCGCCGCCGAG
The DNA here is from genome assembly GCA_963809195.1 of uncultured Actinomycetota bacterium. Lineage (GTDB taxonomy): Bacteria > Actinomycetota > Actinomycetes > Streptosporangiales > Streptosporangiaceae > Chersky-822. Next base: position 1,486,456 of record CAWEIQ010000001.1, read on the forward strand.
CTGAACCGCGTCCGGCTCGTTCGGGCCACCTACGACAAGATCTCCACGATCCTGGCCGACCTCGGGCGCGACAGTGTCCAGGGCGTTCTGTTCGACCTCGGGGTGTCGTCACCTCAGCTTGACGACCCCGGCCGCGGCTTCTCGTACGCGCAGGATGCGCCGCTTGACATGCGCATGGATCAATCCGCGCTTGTGACGGCCGCCGAGGTCGTCAATTCCTATCCAGCGGACAGGCTCGCGCGCATACTGCGCGACTACGGAGAAGAACGGTTCGCCAGGAGGATCGCCGACGCAGTGGTGCGTGAGCGCTCCCGCGAGCCGATCGCATCGACGCTCCGGCTGGCCGACATCGTCAGGACCGCGATTCCGGCCGCGGCCAGGCGCACCGGCGGCAATCCGGCCAAGCGAACGTTCCAGGCGCTACGGATCGAGGTCAACGACGAGCTGGGCGCGCTCAGGCGGGCCGTACCGGCCGGGCTCGACGCCGTCGCCGTTGGCGGCCGGATCGTCGTGCTTTCCTACCACTCACTTGAGGACCGGATCGTGAAGCGGGCGCTGAGCGAGCGCTCGACCGATACAACCCCGCCAGGACTGCCTGTGTTGCTGCCGGGCAGCCGTCCCCAGTTCCGGTTGCTGACCAGTGGCGCAGAACGGCCGGACGACGCAGAACTGGCCGCGAACCCGCGAGCCGCCTCGGCCAGGCTGAGGGCGGCTGAGCGGGTGCTGGCCACGGCGCATGGCTCCAGCGGGCCCATGGGGGTCACTTCCCCAGGGCCGGCAGCGGCATGACCTCACACAGGATGGACGAACGCCCATGAGCACCGATGTCATGACACCCGCCGGGACCGGCCAAGCCGAGCGGCGACGCTCACCCGGCCAGACCGCGGCCGGGACCCGGCCTACGCCGGTGCCCGAGTCCCGCCGGCCGCAGCGGCCCGGCAGGCGGCCACGACCCGACCGGCTCGCTAGCCCGGTCTTGCCGACGAGCCCGGTCAGGCCCGCCAGCCCGATCCGCCCCGCCGGTCCAGGCCGCACTGGCCGCACGATCAGGACCGTGGGCCCGCCCAGGCATAGCCTCGACGGAACCAGGCCGCGCCAGATGACGCTGCCAGGCTCTGGTTCCGCGACCGCGGCGGCGGAGCACGCCAGGTCCGTCGGCCGGACATCGTTCGTGATGCTGGTGCTCGGGTTGCTCGGCGGCGGCCTGGTCTGCCTGCTGGTCGTCAACACGACGCTGGCGGCCAACTCGATCCAGATCAACCACCTTGAGCAGGCCAATGCCGCCAGGACACAGCGGGTCCAGCAGCTCCAGCAGGAGGTTGCCGCCGCACAAACGCCCGCAGTGATCGCGAACGAGGCACGCCAGCTCGGGATGCGCCCCGAGCAAGTCCCTGCATTTGTCGACCTGCGTCATCACCTTCTGCGGGTCGGCAAGGAGCCGATGCGTTGAGCGAGGACGGCGGGAGCGCGAGCGGGCAGCAGCCCGCGGGTAACGGCCGCTGGCAGCCGGCCGGAGATCAGCGCCGCCCTGGTGGCCAGCGATATGGCGGTCATCGTCCTGGCGGTCATCGTCCTGGCGGCCCCCGTCCTGGCGGCCCCCGTCCTGCCGGCCTCGTCCTGCCGGCCCTCGTCCTGTCGGCCCTCGTCCTGCCGGCCCGGTCCTGGCGGAAACTCTGGCCACCCGCATGTCACGCCACCCGCCAGCCGGCCTCCGCGCAGGCGGCCCCGCCGTCCCAGGCGACCGTCCGGGCCTCGCCATGGCCGGGCGCGGCGACCGCTTCGCCGGACGAGCTCGATCCGGCGGCTGAATGTCACCTTGCTCTCCCTCGCATTCGCCGTATCGCTCGTGCTGGGAAGGCTCATGCAGCTCCAGGGCGTCGACGCTGCCCGGTACCGCTACCTCAGCCACAAGGAGCGCGTGGCTACGCAGACGACGCCGGCGGTGCGCGGCGAGATTGTCAGCAGCGACGGCACCGTCCTTGCCATGACCATGCGGACCGATACGGTCTACGCGGACCCGCCGCTGATCAAGAAGTCAACGACGTTCGGGGCGGTCGCCGCCAGGCTGGCCGGCCTGCTGCACGTGAGTCCGGCCAGTATCGTGAACCTGCTGCAGCATCCGAGCTCGCCGGACTACGTCAAGCTCAAGGACTCCGTGATCGCCTCGACCGCCGACGCGATCAGCAAGCTCGCGCTACCCGGCATCGCGATGACGCCGACGTACCGGCGCGCCTACCCGGGCAGGAGCCTGGCCGCGCCGCTACTCGGCTTCGTCCACACGAACCTGAACTCCGGTGTGATGACCGGAGAAGGCGGCCTCGAGCTGACCTATAACTCCCTGTTGCAGGGCCGCGGCGGGAGAGTCGTCTACGAGCAAGGCACCAACGGGCTACCGATCCCGGGGACCGAGTCGACCGTCAATGAAGCAGTTCCGGCCGGAGATCTTCGGCTGACCATCCAGTCCGACATCCAGTGGAAGGCCGAGCAGCAGTGCGCTCAGCAGGTGGCCAGGACCCATGCCAGAAACTGCACGGTCGTGGTGATGCAGCCAGGCACCGGCCGTATCCTCGCGCTGGCCCAGTATCCGACCTTCAACCCGGTCGCGCCCGCCACCGTGTGGGCGACCAGGGACATCGCGGTGCAGAACGTGTTCGCCCCAGGCAGCACCGCCAAGGTCATCACGGCAGCTGCGGCATTCCAAGCGGGCATGAAGCCGGACACCAGCTTCGTCGTGCCCGATGCGATCAAGTGGCACGGCGCCTGGTACCACGACGCCGAGCCGCACAAGACGCAGCGCTACACGATCGCCGGGATCATCGCGCACTCGCTCAACGACGGCATGATCCAGGTGGCCGCGCACGTCAGCCCGCAGGAGCAGTACCGCATGTTCCGCGCCCTCGGCATCGGCTCCTACTCTGGCTTGCGCCTGCCGGGGGAGAGCCACGGCCTGATAGCCCAGCCCCGGCTGTGGACAGGCGGCGCGAGCAACACGCGCTACCAGTTGTCGTTCGGCCAGAGCGTCAGCGTCACCGCCATCCAGATGGCCAGCGTCTACGCGACGATCGCCAACGGCGGAGTGCGGAAAGCGCCGACTTTGGTGGCCGGCCATACGACCAGCAATGGCCGCTACGTTCAGGCGCCGCCGCCGCCGTCCAGGCGTGTCATGTCCCGCCGGACGGCCGGTGAGCTGATGCGGATACTCGAGCAGGTGCCTGTGGTCTACAACAAGGCAGGGGAGCCGTGGGGGATGATTCCCGGCTATACCGTCGCCGCCAAGACCGGCACCGCCCAGGAGCCCGGGAATACCTACGGCTCGAGCTTCATCGGAATCGCCCCGGCCAGCGGCAATGGCCTGGTTGTCGCCGTTAACTTGCAGGACCCGCGTAAGGGCGCCTACTTCGGCATCGACGTCGCCGGGCCGGTCTTCAACGCCGTGATGAAGTTCGCGCTCGCGAGCATGAAGATCCCGCCAAGTGGGGTACATGTCCCAGCCGTCCCACTCACGGAGCCGTAAGGCAGGGTAACCTCAGCCCGTGCCAGCGGCTCTTCGCCCTAGATATGTTCCGGTGCGCCCGCTCACCGGTCTTGCCGCGCTGCTCGGCCTCCGGCGAGCCCGACAGGGACTCTTCCTTTATCCATCACCAATTGCGCGGGATCAGCGGGGTCACGCATGACTCGACCGCCGTCCGGCCTGGTGACCTGTACGTCGCCTTGCCTGGCAGCAGGCACCACGGCGCATCTTTCTGCGGGCAGGCGGCGCAGGCCGGCGCGGTCGCCGTGCTCACCGATGCCGACGGCAGGGACCGGGCGATCCGCTGCGGGCTGCCGGTGTTCGTGGTCACCGATCCGCGCGCGAGGCTTGGTGAGGTCGCGGCATGGGTCTATGGCGCTGCGTCAAGCAAGCTGCTGCTGATCGGCGTCACAGGGACCAGCGGAAAGACGACGACGACTTACCTGATCGAGTCCGGACTGCGCATGGCAGGGCATGTGACCGGCCTGGTGGGCGGCGTCGAGACGAGGATCGCCGCCACGGTCGAGCCGAGCAAGCTCACCACCCCGGAGGCCACGGACCTGCAGGCGGCCTTCGCGGTCATGGCCGAGCGGAAGGTGACCGCGGCGGTGATGGAGGTTTCCAGCCACGCGCTCGCGCTTGGCCGGGTAGCAGGGACGTCCTTCGAGGTGGCCGTCTTCACCAACCTGTCGCAAGATCATCTGGACTTCCACCAGGACATGGACAGCTACTACGCCGCCAAGGCCCAGCTGTTCACGCCTGCGTACGCGAGATCCGCCGTGGTCAACGTCGACGACGCACGCGGACGCCGCCTCGCCAACCGGGCAGCAATCCCGATGACGACGTTCTCGGCCAGCGGGCTCTCGGAGGCTGACTGGCGCGCTGTGGACGTGCGGTGCGGTGCTGACGGCTCGACGTTCCAGGTCGTCGGGCCTGGCGGGGTCGAGGCGGACGCCTCCATTACGCTGCCAGGGCCGTTCAACGTCTCGAACGCGCTCGCGGCCATCGTCGCTCTGGTCGAGACCGGTGTCGGCCTGTCCACCGCTGTTGCGGGCGTGGCCGTGTGCCCTGGCGTGCCAGGCCGGCTAGAGCGGGTCGGCAGCGAGCAGGACCTGACGGTCCTCGTCGACTACTCACACAAGCCAGGAGCGGTCGAAGCCGTGCTGAATGCGCTACGCCCGGTCACGCAGGGGAGCCTCCGGATCGTTCTCGGCTGCGGCGGTGACCGGGACACTGCCAAGCGTCCTCTGATGGGCGCGATCGCGGCGGAGCTCGCCGATGAGGCGATTTTTACCAACGACAACCCGCGATCGGAGGACCCGCTGGCTATCCTCGGCGAGATGCTAGCGGGCACGCTATCCGTGCCGCCGCGTGACCGGGCGCACGTCGTCGTCGAGCCTGACCGAGCAGCCGCGATCGGGATGGCGATCCACGGCGCGGCCAAGGGCGATGTCATCGTCATCGCAGGCAAGGGCCATGAACGCGGGCAGTACGTCGGCGACCAGGTAATCCCCTTCGACGATCGCGAGGTTGCAGCTCATGCACTCGCCGACCGGGCCAGGACGCAACAGGCCGCCGTGGCATGGGCCAGAGCCGAGCTGACCCGATCGGATGACGATTTCGATGGCGCGGAGCGCGACTCTGATGGCGCGGAGCGCCGGGCGTGATCCCACTCTCGATCGGTCAGATCGCACAGGTCACCGGCGCCATCCTGGACAGCGTGGCCGACCCGGCCGCCATGGTTACCGGCCCGGTCGTGATCGACTCCCGGCAGGTCGAGCCGGGCGCGCTGTTCGCGGCGCTGGCAGGCGAGCGCGCCGACGGCCACGAGTTCGCCGCCAGTGCGACGGCAGCCGGAGCCGTCGTCACGCTCGGCACCAGGCCGACCGGAAGTCCCGCCCTGATCGTCGCCGATGTCCCCGCAGCGCTTGGCCACATCGCCAGGGCAGTTGTCGACCGGCTGCCAGGCCTCGTGATCGCGGGCATCACCGGTTCGGCTGGGAAGACAACGACGAAGGATCTGGCCGCGCAGCTGATCGGCGCCCTCGGCCCGACTGTCGCTCCGCAGAACTCGTTCAACAACGAGATCGGTCATCCGCTAACCGTCCTGCGGGCCGACGCGGCCACCAGGTACCTCATCGCCGAGCTGTCCGCGCGCGGTCCCGGGCACATCGCGGCCCTCTGCCAGATCGCTCCGCCACGTCTTGGCGTGGTGCTGTGCATTGGCAATGCCCACGCTGGCGAGTTCGGCGGCGTCGCGCAGATCGCCGCCGCCAAATCCGAGCTCACGAAGGCACTGCCGGCTAACGGGGTCGCTCTGCTGAATGCCGACGATCCGCTCGTATCCGCCATGGCGGCTGATACGGCCGCCAGCGTGGTCACCTTCGGCAGGTCGGCCGGTGCCGACGTCCGGGCGAGCGCGGTCAGCCTCGACGGGCTGAGCCGGCCGGCATTCACGCTCGAGATGCACGACGGCGCGGCCGACGTCGCGCTGCGGCTGCACGGAGAGCACAACGTCACCAACGCGCTGGCCGCCGCCGCCTTGGCGGGCGAGCTGGGTATGAACGTCACCACGATCGCGGTCGGCCTGTCGGCCGCAGAGGCGCGGAGCAAGTGGCGGATGGAGGTCCACGAGCGGCCGGACGGAGTGACCGTCGTCAACGATGCGTACAACGCCAGCCCTGAGGCTGTTACCGCTGCGCTGGAGGCGCTGCGGGTGATGGCAGCCAGGCGCGCCTATGCTGTGCTCGGCCACATGGCCGAGCTTGGTGAGCGGTCGAGGGAATTCCATGAGCAGGCCGGCATGGTAGCCGCGCGCACCGGCCTGGCAGGGCTCATCGCGGTGGGTGACGAGGCAGCGCCGATGCTCGCAGGGGCCAAGGCCGTCGGCGGATACGCTGGCGAACTGATCGCAGTCCCGGACGGCGCGGCGGCGCTCGCGGTACTCAGCGAGCGGTTGCGGCCAGGCGATGTTGTCCTCGTCAAGGCGTCGCGCGCGGCCGGCCTGCAGACGGTCGCGCTGGCTCTTGCCGCAGGGGAGGTCGCCCTGTGAGGACCATCATCGTGTCCGCGGGGGTGGCTCTTATCCTTGCCCTGTTCGGCACGCCGTTGGCGATCCGGGTATTCACCCGCCGCGGGTACGGTCAGCTGATCCGAGAAGAGGGACCGGCAGCGCACGCGACCAAACGCGGCACTCCGACCATGGGCGGCACGGTGATTGTGCTCGCGACATTGATCGGCTACGTCGTCGGGCACCTGCTGACCAGCGACGCTATAACGACCTCCGGCCTGCTCGTGCTCGGCCTGATGACCGGGCTCGGCCTCGTTGGCTTCGTCGACGACTTCATCAAGATTTACCGCCAGACCAGCCTGGGACTCCGCAGCGGAGCGAAGCTGGCCGGCCAGTCTGTCGTCGGCGCGATCTTTGCGGTCGAGGTGCTCGGGCACCCAGACGGCTATGCCCTTACCCCGGCCGACCCGTCCTTGTCGTTCCTGCGCGACTTCGGCCCCGCCATCGGCGTCTTGCCTTTCGTGCTCTGGATCGTCATCATGATCGGCGCCACGTCGAACGCGGTGAACCTGACCGACGGTCTCGACGGGCTGGCGACCGGCGCCGCGATCCTGGCCCTCGCCGGCTATCTCCTGATCGCGAACTGGCAGCTGCGCAACGACTGCACGGTGCTGCTGACGCAGAACTGCTACTTCGTCAGGGATCCGCTTGACCTCGCTGTCGTCGCCGCATCGGTGCTCGGAGCCTGTTTCGGGTTCCTGTGGTGGAACGCACCGCCCGCCAGGATCTTCATGGGCGACACCGGCTCGCTGGCGCTGGGTGGCGTGCTGGCCGGCCTCGCGGTCTGCACGAGGACGCAGCTGCTGCTCTTGCTGCTCGGCGGGCTGTTCGTGATCATCACCTTGTCGGTCATGATCCAGGTCGGGTCGTTCAAGCTCACGGGCAGACGGGTGTTCAAGATGGCCCCGCTGCAACATCATTTCGAGCTGATCGGCTGGGCGGAGACGACGATCGTGATCAGGTTCTGGCTGATCGCTGGGCTATTCGTCGCGCTCGGGCTCGGCATCTTCTACATCGAGTGGCTGCCGTCCTGATGGCCTGCCACGGCTCCGGCGAGGCGAGGTTCAGAGGCAGTCACAACGCCGACTTCACCGCGGGCCTCGCCGGGCGCCAGGTCTGCGTGGCCGGCCTCGGCGTCTCCGGGCCTCCGGCCGCGCGAGCACTGGCGCGGTATGGCGCGCTGGTCACGGCCGTGGATTCGCGTGATGACCTCAGCGGGCGCTCCGTGGCGGCCGACCTTTCCCCTCTCGGCGTCCAGGTGCTGCTGGGGACGGAAGTCGCGGCGACCCTGCCCGCGGGCACCGACCTGGTCATCACCTCGCCGGGCTGGAAGCCCGATGCACCGCTGCTCGCGGCGGCGGCCGAGTCCGGCGTCGAGGTGATGGGCGACGTCGAGCTCGCATGGCGGCTCAGGCCTGCGCTGGCCGACGGCCGGCGGCAGGGATGGCTCGCCGTCACCGGGACAAACGGCAAGACGACCACGGTGCGGATGCTTGCCCTCATGCTCCAGGCTGCCGGACACCGCGCGCTCGCCGCCGGCAACGTCGGCACCTCCCTGGCCGACGTGGTCACCGAGCCCGATCCTTACGAGGTCGTAGCCGTCGAGTTGTCCAGCTTCCAGCTGCACTGGAGTTCTACGATCGTTCCGTTCGCCGCCGTGGTGCTGAACGTCGCCGCGCACCACCTGGACTGGCACGGCACGCTGGCGGCATACGCCGCTGACAAAGCGAAGGTCTTCGCGCCAGGGACGATAGCGATCGGCAATGCCGACGACGAGCGGTCGGCGAAGATGGCGGCGCAGGCGGGGGCCGTGGCGATGTACCGGCTGGGCGTGCCGGCGCATGGCGAACTCGGAGTGAGCGGCGGCTTCCTCGTTGACATGGCCTTCAGCGCTCCTGACGAAGCAGGCGAAGGAACAGCGGTGAAACTGGCCGCGCTCGCCGATGTGTGCGGGCCGGACGCGGAGGCACGGGCTAGGCCGCCCGCTCCGCACAACGTCTCTGACGCCCTCGCCGCTGCAGCATTGGCCAGGGCATATGGAGTGCCTGCCGGAGCCATCAGCAGCGGGCTGCGCGGCTACCAGCCAGACCCGCACAGGATCGCGCTGGTCGCAACCGTCGGGGGAGTCGACTACATCGACGACTCCAAGGCGACCAACCCGCACGCGGCCGCGGCGGCCCTTGGTGCCTACGAGCCGGTGGTGTGGATCGCTGGCGGGTTGCTCAAAGGCGCGGCCGATGACCTCGGTCAGGTGGTCGCGCAGGCAGCTGCGCGGCTGCGCGGTGTTGTGCTATTCGGCGCGGATCGGGCCATAATCGCGACCGCGATGGCGCGACACGCGTCAGATGTCCCGGTCGTAGAGGTCGCTAAGACCGACACTGGAGCAATGGACTTCGTGGTCAGGGCCGCGGCCGAGATGGCCAGGCCGGGCGATACCGTCTTGCTCGCCCCGGCAGCTCAGTCGTTCGACATGTTCCGTGACTACCCGGCGCGCGGCGCGGCTTTTGCCGCCGCGGTCAGACAGCTGGCGGCCGCGCGGTGAGCGCGGCCGGGCTCAGGCCGCGGGCCGCAGCCGCGCTCGCACCGCTTGACCGGCCGCTGACGTCGTACTACCTGATCTTCGGTACGAGCGGCCTGCTGCTCGCGATCGGCCTGGTCATGGTCCTGTCCACGTCGTCGGCGTCCCAGCTCGACAGTGGCGGCTCGCCGTACAGCGTGTTCTTTAAGCAGCTCGTGGGCGCCTTGGCGGGCCTGGTCATCATGTGGCTCATTGCGCACGCGCCACCGCGGCTGCTGCGGTCGGTCGCCTACCCGCTGCTGCTCGCCGCGATCGCCGGGCTGATCCTCGTCCTCGCCTTCGGACCTGACATCGCTGGCGTCCGCCGGTGGATCGCGGTTGGTGGCATCCAGCTGCAGCCCTCGGAGTTTGCCAAGCTCGCGTTCCTGATCTGGGGCGCCGACCTGCTTGCAAGGAAGGAGAGCCTCGGGCAGCTGAATGACTGGCGCACGCTGCTGATCCCGCTGCTGCCCGGCGCCGCCGTCGTCGGGCTGCTGGTGATACTCGGCGACGACCTCGGCTCGACGTTCCTGCTCCTCGTCATCCTGCTGGCGCTGCTGTGGGTGATCGGCACGCCGGCCAGGTTGTTCATCGGCATCCTTGGCCTGGTTCTCTTCGCGCTGATCCTGCTGATCAAGGTGGCTCAGTACCGGTCGGGCCGGATCACCGGATTCCTCAACCCGACGCTGTCCAACAACTGGCAACTTGTACAGGGCAAGTGGGCGATTGGATCAGGCGGGCTATGGGGCGTCGGCCTTGGTGACAGCCAGCAGAAATGGGGCTGGGTCCCGAACGACGACACGGACTTCATCTTCGCGATCCTCGGTGAGGAACTCGGGCTGATCGGCACCGGCTGCGTCGTGCTGCTTTACGGAGGACTGGGCTACGGCGGGCTCAGGGTCGCCAGGCGAGTCACCGATCCCTTCATGCGGCTGGCAGCGGCAGGGGCCACGGCCTGGATCGTGGTGCAGGCGCTGGTCAATATCTGCGCGGTCATCGGCCTGCTGCCCATCACCGGCGTGCCGCTACCGCTGATCTCGCAGGGGCTGTCCTCGGTGCTGGCCACGATGGCCGCGATCGGCATGCTGCTGTGCTTCGCGAGGTCTGAGCCTGGCGCCAGGGAAGCCCTCGCGATGGCCGCACCGCGATGGCGGCGCCGCGATCGGCGCCGACACGTTCGGCCGGCGGGCCGGTACGGTCTAGGCTGACAAATCCGGAGACCACGGCGGCCAAGGCCAGCCCTGGTCGGCGGACGCCGGGCGATGACCAGGTGCCGCGAGTGCCCAGGCAGGCTCCGGCGAGCCGCGGACCAGCGAAGCAGCATCCAGTGCGGCCGCGCTCCGGACCGCAGCGTCCTGGGTCGGCGCACCCCGGGCACCGCCCGGGACCACCTCCAGGGCCGCAGCATTCATAGACCGGACGGTGAGGTGCGGAGTGCGCAGTGTCGTGATTGCCGGAGGCGGGACAGGCGGGCATATCGAGCCGGCGATGGCGCTTGCTGACGCGCTGCGACGGATCGATCGGGACGTCAGGATTACGTGCCTGGGGACCGAGCGGGGGCTGGAGACGAAGGTCATCCCCGCGCGCGGCTATGCCCTCGACCTGATTCCAGCCGTGCCGCTGCCTCGCTCGCTCACGCCGGACCTGGCACGCGTGCCGGGCAGGCTGGCCGGCGCGGTATCCGCGGCGGTCGACGTTCTGGACCGGGCGGAAGCCGGCGTGCTCGTCGGCTTTGGCGGCTACGTAGCGACGCCAGGCTATCTGGCGGCCAGGCGCCGACACGTCCCGATCGTGGTGCACGAGGCGAACCCGAGGCCGGGCCTGGCGAACAGGATCGGCGCGCGGCTGACCAGGCACGTCTACGTGGGCCAGGCTGGCACCAAGCTTCCGCACGCGACATACATCGGCATCCCGATCAGGCGCGAGATCGCAGGCCTGGACAGGCTCGCGCTCAGCGACAAGGCGAGGGCACATTTTGGCCTGCGGCCCGACCTGCCTGTCTTGCTCGTGACCGGAGGATCGCAGGGCGCTGCGTCGTTGAACCGTGCCGTGCTCGGCGCCGCTGACGCACTGTTGTCTGCGGGTGTTCAGGTCCTGCATATCGTCGGTCCGCGCTCCGGTCAGACCTCGCGCACGCCGGCCAGGGACGTGCCATACGTGCCGATCGAGTACCTGGACCGGATGGACTTCGCTTACGCTGCGGCGGACTTCGCGCTATGCCGGGCCGGCGCGATGACGTGCGCCGAGCTCACGGCTGTGGGTCTGCCCGCTGCCTACGTGCCGCTCCCGCACGGCAACGGCGAGCAGCGGCTCAACGCCCTGCCGGTCGAGCGGGCTGGCGGCGGCCTGATCATAGATGATGCCAGCCTGAGCCCTGACTGGATCCGCAACGTGCTGCTCGGCATGCTGCTCGACCATGAGCTGGTCGCCTCCATGTCCAGGGCGGCTTCCGGCATTGGCAGCAGGGATGCCGACGCCAGGCTGGCGGCCAGGGTGCTTGCGGTTGCCGACGAGGCAGATGCTGGCAGCAGGCACCGGGGCAGCCACCGCGGGCCAGGCCGGTGACGAGGGGAGTTTCGCGATGGGGCTGGTAACTCCGGTCGAGCCGGTTCCGCTCGCCCAGCTCGGCCGGGTGCATTTTGTCGCCATCGGCGGCGCGGGGATGTCCGGCATCGCGCGCATCATGCTGGCCAGAGGCGTGCCGGTGTCAGGCTGCGACTCGGCTGCTTCATCGCAGCTTGAGGAGCTCGCGGCGCTCGGTGCTCAGGTCGGCGTCGGCCACTGCGCCGATCACCTGGCTTCGGCGGACACTGTTGTGGTATCCAGCGCGATCAGGCAGGACAACCCTGAGCTCGCGGCGGCGCTGGCAAGCGGCATGCCGGTGCTGCACAGGGCCGCCGCCCTGGCGAGCGTCATGCTGGGCAGGCAGGGCATCGCCGTGGCGGGTACGCACGGCAAAACCACGACCACCGGCATGATCACGACCGTGCTGCGCCGCTGTGGCGCTGACCCTGGCTACGTGATCGGCGGGATCCTGGCGGAGACCGGCCTCGGCGCCGGGGACGGCAGCGGAAAGGCGTTCGTCGCCGAGGCCGACGAGAGCGACGGCTCGTTCCTGATGCTCGCACCCGACGCCGCGGTCGTGACCAGCGTCGAGGCTGACCATCTCGACAACTACGCCGGCCTGGCAGAGATCGAGGCTGCGTTCGAGGCATTCGCCGGCCGCATCACCCCTGGCGGGATCCTTGTCACCTGTGCCGATGACGCGGGAGCCGGCAAGGTTGCGGCGGTGGCGCGAGCACGAGCCGGGTCGGCCGGCTCGCTGCGGGCGGTGACCTATGGCCGGTCGCCAGGCCGCCGACTACCGGCTTGCGGCCGTGACGCCGGCCGGGATGGCGACCGAGCTCGAGCTCACGCACGGTAGCGGAAGCCTCCTGGCCGGAAGCGGTCAGGTCAGGATCCGGGTCGAGGTGCCCGGCAGGCACAACGCGCTGAATGCCGCAGCTGCCTACGCGACCGCCGCCGAACTTGGCTTCGACTCTGCCGAGATTGCCGCTGGCCTGGCCAGCTATCGCGGGACGGAGCGTCGGATGGAGCTCAAGGGCGAGGCGTACTCGGTTCGGGTGCTGGACAGCTACGCACACCATCCGACCGAGATCACGGCCGATCTTGCCGCCGCGCGCGACATAGCGGGTGGCGGCCGCGTGCTCGTCGCTTTCCAGCCGCACCTGTTCAGCAGGACCAGGATCTTCGCTAGCGAGTTCGGCGCTGCGCTCGGCGCCGCCGACGAGATCTTCGTGCTCGACGTGTACGCGGCCCGCGAGGAGCCAGAGCCCGGGGTCTCTGGCGCGCTGATCGCTGACGCTGTGCCCGGCGGGCGTGGAGCGTTCTGGCCGGACCGGCCGAGCCTGCCAAGCGCGCTCGCGGATCTGGCCAAGCCAGGAGACGTGGTGCTCACGATGGGAGCGGGAGATGTCACCCGGCTCGGACCGCAGATCGTCGCCGAACTGGGCGCGCGTGCTGGCGGCCGGGGATGAACCAGGCGGCCAGCGCCGGCCGCCGACGGCGCGATCTGTGGAAGGCGGCGTTCATCTGCCTCTCTGCAGCGGCCCTCATCGGCGGCGTCGCCTGGGCGCTGCTCGGCTCGAGCTTCCTGGTCGTTCGCACTGTGCGCACCACCGGCTCGCAGGTGCCGAGGTCAACCGTGCTCACCGCGGCTGGAATCAAGCTGGGAACGCCGTTGGTCAGGATCAACACGGACGCGATCGCCCGGCGGGTGGAGCGGATAACCCAGGTCCAGTCGGCCACGGTGACGCGGTCCTGGCCGGACTCCGTTGTGATCTGGACCAGGCGGCGCAGGGCCGTGTTCACGGTGCGCGCCGGGCAGGGCTACGACCTGGTCGACTCCTACGGCGTCGTACTGAGCCGCACGGCCTCGCGCCCGGCCGGCCTGATCGCGCTGCGACCGGCCACGAGCCAGGGGACATGGACCGGGCAGTATGGGCGGTTGCGCCGCGAGCCGGCTGTGCTGGCAGCTGGCGCGGTCGTCAGGGACCTGCCGGCCTGGCTGCGCAGCCGCCTCGCTGCTGTTCAGGCAGACGGGCCAGCAGATGTGCTCCTGATCTTGCACGGTGGTGTCCGCGTCCGGTGGGGAAGCCAGGGACACGGGTCGGCGAAGGCTAAGGAGATGGCGATCTTGCTTCGCACCAGGGCCAGGTACTACGACGTCAGCGATCCGGCCACTGCGGTGACCGGCGACACGTCGTCGCGGTCACGGCGAGGCTAGTTGACCAGCGGTGCCGCCCAACCCTACTGTCCAATACAGTCCGCAGCTTGACATAACTCTAAATCTCAACCTGAGGGTGAGAGTTGACGTGCTGGAACGCGGAGACTGCCGTGCGGTTCTGGGGGAGTTTCTCGGTCCGCCGCACGGCTCGCAAGGCAGGCTGCCCGCGGTGACGGGCGGCGTGCCCGACCTGCGGGTCCCGCGTTAGGCAACCGAACGGGAAGGTCTGGTCCCTCCGTGGCAGCACCGCAGAATTATCTGGCGGTCATCAAGGTAGTCGGCATTGGCGGTGGCGGCGTCAACGCCGTGAACCGGATGATCGAAGAGGGCCTCAAGGGCGTCGAGTTCATCGCAATCAACACCGATGCCCAGGCGCTGCTGATGAGCGATGCGGACGTCAAACTCGACGTCGGCAGGGAACTCACCAGAGGGCTCGGCGCGGGTGCCAATCCTGACGTCGGCTACAAGGCCGCCGAGGATCACCGTGAGGAGATAGAGGAAGTTCTCAAGGGCGCCGACATGGTCTTCGTGACCGCCGGCGAAGGAGGCGGAACAGGCACCGGCGGAGCCCCGGTCGTCGCTCAGGTCGCGAGGTCGATTGGCGCCCTCACCATCGGCGTAGTTACCAGGCCGTTTGGTTTCGAAGGCAAGCGCCGCGCGGCGCAGGCCGATGCCGGCATCGAGCGGCTCCGCAGTGAGGTCGACACCCTGATCGTCATCCCCAACGACAGGCTGCTGTCGATCTCGGACCGGCACGTCAGCGTGCTTGACGCGTTCAAGGCGGCCGACCAGGTCCTGCTGTCCGGTGTCCAGGGCATTACCGACCTGATCACGACGCCGGGCCTGATCAACCTCGACTTCGCCGACGTGAAGTCCGTCATGTCAGGAGCCGGATCGGCACTCATGGGGATCGGATCGTCGCGCGGGGACGACAGGGCAGTCGCCGCGGCAGAGATGGCCATCTCCAGCCCGCTCCTCGAGGCGAGCATCGACGGCGCGCACGGTGTCCTGCTTTCCATCCAGGGTGGCTCTGATCTGGGGTTGTTCGAGATCAACGAGGCCGCTCAGCTGGTAGCCAATTCCGCGGCCCCCGACGCCAACATCATCTTCGGCGCGGTCATCGATGACGCGCTCGGTGATGAGGTGCGGGTCACGGTTATCGCCGCCGGATTCGACGAGGCGGCGGCCCGGTCGCGATCTGGCCGGCCAATCGCCGCGTATCAGCCGTCGCAGGGTTCTGACGCGTTCGGGGCATCGTGGCGGCCAGTGTCCCTGCCTGGACTCAAGGACAACGCGGTCCATGCGGGCCAGGCGGCGGCGCAGGCCCGCGGCGGTACCGAACCAGCCGGGCCATCTGGGCCGGGAGCGCCAGCCGCGCCGGCTGCCGCTTCGGCAGCGGCGAGTACCGGGAACGGCCAGAAGACTCCCGATCCGCCAGTCACCGCGACCCCCGAGCCGGTCCCCGCGCCGCGCCCGCCGGAGCGGCAGGCGGCTGTCAGCACAGACGGCGGCTCGCGGCCTGCGCAGCAGCCGGGGCCGTCTGCGGACGCGGCACGAGCGGAACGTGTGGGCACCAGGCGCAAGTCCGTGGTCTTCGAGGAGGACGACGAGCTCGACGTGCCTGATTTCCTGAAGTGAGCGCCCGGCCGCCGGGACCTGACACGCTGGGGAGGCTGCTGCGCCCGCAGCGCTTTGTGTGAAGGCGTCAGCGTTGCATTTACCGGCCGCGCGGGCGGGGTGAGCGCAGAGCCGTTCGCCACGCTGAACCTCAGCGAGGGCGTTGGTGACGAGCCGGCGGCCGTGGCGTGCAACAGGGACCTGGTCCTGCAGGCGATCGGGCCAGGAGTTCGTCGCCTGGCGTGGATGCGGCAGGTGCACGGTACGGCCGTGGCACGGGCGACTGAGATGTCAGGCACTACGCAGCCCGGCGCCGCTGGTCCTGCCCCGCAGGCTGACGCCCTGTGCACGGTTGTGCCTGGCGTCGGGCTCGGGGTGCTCGGTGCGGACTGCGCACCTGTCCTGGTGGCCGATCCTGAGGCGCGGATCATCGGAGCTGCCCACGCCGGCCGGCCGGGAGTGGCCGCAGGTGTTGTCGGCGCTCTGATCGCCGCGATGACCGATGCCGGGGCTGCGGTCAGGCACATGCACGCGATCATCGGCCCGGCCATCTGCGGCCAGTGCTACGAGGTGCCGGCAAGCATGAGAGCCGAAGTCGGGGCCGCCGTACCCGGATCGGCGTGCACGACGCGCGATGGCACCCCCGGGATTGACCTGCGCGCCGGCCTGCGCGGCCAGCTGACGGGGCTTGGCGTCGCGGCGATTGCAGACGACGCGCGGTGCACTGCCGAGTCGGCCGAGCTGTACTCCTACCGCAGGGACGGCACCACAGGGCGATTCGCGGGTCTCATCTGGCTGACCTGATGAGCAGGTACGCGACCAGAGAGGAAGAACTCCGTGCCAATCTCGCAGCGGTGCGGGCGCGGATCGCCGCGGCGTGCGAAGCGGCGGCCGGTCGCCTGACGATGTGACCCTGATCGCGATCACGAAGACGTTTCCGGCCTCTGACGTACGGCTGCTGGCCGGGCTGGGCGTACTGGACATCGGCGAGAACCGCGATCAGGAGGCGGCGCCCAAGGCCGCGGAATGCGCCGGCCTGGAGCCGCCGCTGCGCTGGCATTTCGTCGGTCAGCTTCAGGCCAACAAGGCCAAGAGCGTGGTCGGGTACGCGGACGTGATCCATTCCGTTGACCGTTCCAGGCTCGTCGACGTGCTGGGAGCGCGGGCCAGAGCGATAGGCCGCGATGTCACGTGCCTCATTCAGGTCGATCTCGACCAGGCTCATGACCCCGCGGGCGACGAGAGTGGGTCCGCGGGCCTTGCGCAGCGTGGCGGAGCGGTGCCCAGCGAGGTGCCGGCCCTGGCAGAAGCGATCTGCGCCGAAGAAGGCCTTGACGCTCGGCGGCGTGATGGCGGTGGCGCCGCTTGGCGCACCGCCCAGGCCGGCATTTCACAGGCTCGCCGAAGTGGCCGCCATTGTCAGAAAAGCGCATCAGGGCGCAACGATGATTTCTGCCGGCATGACGGGTGACCTGGAAGAGGCCATCGCAGAAGGTGCGACACATGTACGTGTCGGTACGGCGTTGCTCGGCGGTCGGGAGGCCTTGGTCAGGTAATGTCCGACCCGTAGCACGCGGCGTGGGCCTGGGCTGCACCGATGTTTGCTGCACACCGGCATCAGGAGGACTGAAGATGGCCAGCGCAATGCGCAAGATGGCGGTCTATCTCGGCCTGGTGGAGGACGACCATCGCTACGACGATCCCTACACCGACGAGTACGGCGACACCGATGATTACGGCGACTACATCACCGAATACGCCGACCACGCCAGCGTGAGCGAGACGCACGCGGGATACGTGGCAGAAGATGGCCGCGGCAGGATCGACCAGCGACCCGCTTCCGAACCGGTGCACGCTGCTGACTTGGCCAGGATCACAACGCTGCACCCACGCACGTACAACGAGGCGCGGACGATCGGTGAGCATTTTCGCGAGGGAACACCCGTTATTATGAACCTCACCGAGATGGTCGATAGTGATGCACGGCGCCTGGTCGACTTCGCGGCTGGCCTGATCTTTGGGCTCCGCGGATCGATCGACAGGGTCACCAACAAGGTCTTCTTGCTCTCTCCGGCTAATGTCGAGGTCACAGCGGAAGATAAGGCGAGGATCGCGGAACGGGACTTCTTCAACCAGAGCTAGCGCGGCAAGCTCAGCGCAGCTGCCGGTGGTTAGCTCTCGGGGTCAGGGATAGTCGCAATCGAGTACATGCGGGCAGGCAACATGGCGTGGGGGCGGACGGATCGACGTGAGGCACGTCAGGGCGGAGCCATGCCGTGACGATCTTCCTGACTGTCGTCTACTACATCCTCTGGCTGTATCTGCTGCTTCTCATCGGTCGCCTGATCATCGACATGCTCCAGAATTACAGCCGCACCTGGAGCCCTTCCGGCCTCCTGGCCAGGCTCGCTGAGATCATTTTCACACTCACAGATCCGCCACTGAGATTGCTAAGGCGCTACCTTCGGCCAGTGCGGATCGGTAGTGTGGCCCTAGACCTCAGCTACACGCTGTTGTTTCTCGTGATCATTGTGTTGCTATCGGTAGTGAGCAGCTTCTGATGCAGGTAGCCTGCCTAGTGGACCCACGCGCCAAGGAGACATGGACATGCCACTGACGCCCGCGGATGTGCGGAACAAGCAGTTCAGCACGACCAGGCTCAGGCCTGGCTACGACGAGGAAGAAGTGGACGCCTTCCTGGATGAGGTGGAGGCGGAACTCGACCGGTTGATCCAGGAGAACGAGGAGCTGCGGGCGAAGCTCGCGGAGGTCCTCAGGGGCGGCAAGATGGCGCCGCCAATGGGCTCGCAGCACATGGACGGGCCTGAGCTGATGGCAAGCGAGCCGCACCGGCCAGAGCCGGAGCGCCGCCCAGAGCCGATGCCGATGATGAAGTCCTCTGCAGAGGACAACATGGATACGGCGGCCCGGGTTCTCGCGCTGGCACAGCAGACCGCCGACCAGGCGATCGCCGACGCGCGCCGCGAGGCCGACGAAACGCTCAGCCGGGCCCGCCGCGAGGCCGATGATGTGCTGACCAAGGCGCGCCGGCAGGCCGAGCAGATCACCAGCGATGCGCGGGCGCGGGCCGAAAGCCTCGAGCGCGACGCCCAGGAGCGGCACCGCCAGGCGATGGGTTCGCTCGTTCAGTCGCGCGAGGAGCTGGAGCGGCGCGTCGACGACCTTCGTGCCTTCGAGCGCGAGTACCGCAGCAGGCTCAAGGCATACCTGGAAGGTCAGCTCCGTGACCTCGAGGCTGGTGCCGCGGATAGCGGCGTGTTCCCGGCCGTTGCTGCGACCGGTCCGCAGCCAGCCGTGCCGGTTGGCGTCGGCCACATGCGCGGCGGGCCGTCAGGCACCGGGTTCCCTGGAATGTCTGAGCCGATGGGCCACAATGGCGGGTACCACCCGGCAGACAGCGGTCAGCACGACCGACGCTAGCCGGGGTTCTGCTTAGGCTAGGCCTAGCGTTTCGAGCGGAGTTCGAGCGTGATCCGGTTCGGCGTTGTCCTATCGGTCGTGCTCATCGCAATCGGGCTGCTGGTGACGGGTGTCGTTGCCGGCAGCCTGTTGCTTGTGGTGATCTCGATCGGTGTCGCGCTGCTGGCGCTCCTGGTGCTGATCGGCGTGGTGATCAGCTTCCGGCACGAGATCTTCGGGCGCACTCCGATAGGCGTGACGGCCGCTGGGACCTCGCTCGCCGCCCCTGCGGGGCAGGGCGCCACGCAGGGCCGCCCTGTGCGGCCCGAGCCTGTCACTGCGGCTGCACTGACCGGCCTGGAGACCGCCAGCAGGCCGGCTCGCGTCTCGCTAGCCGAACCGGCCGAGCGCGCAACCTCCGACCGGCCAGGGCCGCCTCCGGCGGAGGTAGGTGATCGCTCCAGGGCCAAGCAGGAGCGAGGCCAGCCCGCGGCGGCACCCGCCGGGCCGGTGAGCCCGCCCGACGTCCGCCAGAAGGGCGCCGCGGCCAGAAGCAAGGCGCAGGCGGCCCCGTTGCCTCAGGCACCGAAGCCGGCTGAGCCTGCGGCGCCTGCGGCGGCCAGGACGCGAGCGGACCCCGATGAGTCCGGCCAGCGTGAACCTGCCGCTGCAGCAGAGAGGGCGCGGCCCGATTCAACGACCGCCGGGCCGGCTGGCAGCAGATCTGCGACCGCAGCCAATCGCGAAGGCGCCGACCGCGGCCGGCTCGCGACACAGCACGGGGCAGGTCGGCTCGACCGCCCGAGCGCCGAGCAACCCGGTGACCGGGATCATGCCGAGCCGCATCGGGCGTCCCGGCTTGAGCGTGAGTCGGTCAGAGCCGCAGGTGCCAGATCGGCCGCGGCAGAGACCGCCATACCCGCAGGTGCGCCGGCGGTGGCAGCGCGAGACTCAGCAGCGGCTTCGGCTGGAGCAGCGGCCAAGCCGGCCGAGCCGACGGCGAGTGCGGCCGCGAGCGGCCGCACTCCCGGCAAGCCCGATCCGGCCGACGGCCGAGGCGCCGCCCCTGCCCACGGCCGAGCCTGCTCGATCGGACGAGCAGCGCGACCAGGAGGAGGCTGGGTCAGAGCGCACGCGGCAGGCCGAGGCCGCCGAAGCGCCTGCGCTCGGGCGCTCCGGCGGCTGTGGCCAGCGAGCCGGCCACAGCAAGCACGGCTGACGACACGCCCGCTGGTGAATCGGCGGCCGGGGATGATGCCATGCAGGTCAGCGTTGTCCCAGGGATCACCAGGTACCACCGCAGCGACTGCCAGCTCATCCGGTTCCTGTCCGCGGACGACCTCGACATGATGACAAAGCAAGCCGCGACCGAAAACGGATGCGTCCCGTGCAAGGCGTGCAAGCCTGACCAGCTCGCGGCAGACCCCGCGGCCGGCTGACAGGCCGGGCGCCGGGCCCGGGGTCAGGACGAGCAGCCGAGGTCACCGGCCGGCCGATCGTCGGCAGGCTCGGGCGCACCGGCTGGCCAGGTCGCCAGGTGCACCGAATCCGGCTGACCGGGCAGCGCGCCGCCGGCCGCTAGCCTGCTCCACACCTCGTCGGTGACGAACGGGGCGATCGGCGCCATCAGCCTGGTCAGCACGTCGAGGCACTCTCGTAGCGCCGCTGGACCGCCAGGTCCCGATCTCCGCTCTGCCAGCGGCAGGTAGCTGCGGCTGAGCACGCCGATAAATTCGGCGATCCGCGCGGCTGACCAGGCGGGCTTGAGGTCGTCAAAGCCGGCGGTGACGTCTCCGATCACGGACTGCAACTCGCTCATCAGCCACCGGTCCGCGTGCTCCACCGGGGCTGGCGAGGCTTCATCTTGTGCCGTGGCCAGCCAGCCGAGCAGGGTCGTTGCGGCGTTCCAGTAGGGATCGAAGACGCTATCGGTGATGTCCTCAAGAGCGGCCTCGGACAATGGCATGCCATGCTCGACGGGCCCTGCCGCGACACAGAACCACCGGATGACGTCGGAGCCATAGCGTTCGACGAGCGGCAGCGGCGGGGCCACGTTGCCGAGGCCGCGGCTCATAACCCGGCCGCTCGCGTCGGAGATGGGCCCGACCTGAAGAACCCGGCAGGCCAGCGGGCGGCCCGCCAGCATGGATCCGATCCGCCTGACGGCACCCGGCCACCCCCCAAAGCGGCCAGCGCTGCCGATGATGAGTCTGTGCTGAGGCCGGTTATCGAACGAGAAGACGGCTGCAGCGGGCATGCCAGTGCGCGCGAACGGCAGCCAGCCTGCGTCGTATCTGGCGTCGAGCACGTCGGGGACACGCCTGGCCGGCCCGCCGCACCGCGGACAGGCGAGCTCCACGTCGTCGACCTGAGGGCGGTGCGGGTCCATCCGGGTGAGGTCCGCGCCGGCGAGTTCCGAGAGCTGCCCGAGCGACTCCGCGCACGTCACGTGGCCATCCGGGCACTCCCAGAACGGCAGGGGTGTACCCCAGTACCTGGTGCGGGAGATCATCCAGTCGGTGTCATCCTCAGGCCACCCCGCCGACGTGCGCAGGTACCAGGCGGACATGGCGCGAGGGAGCAGTGGCGTTCCGCATCGCCAGCACGCCGGGCAGCCGTCGGCGGGCCTGACCGGCGGGAGCACCGCACCGGCATCGGCGAGCGCGGCGATCAGGATCGGGTCGGCATCGGCGAAGAACGCCCCGCCGATCAGCGGAACATCGGCGGCGAACCGGCCGTCCTCGCCCAGCGGGTCGAGCACGGCAAGGCCGTGGGTCCTGGCGGCGGTCAGGTCATCTGAGCCGAAGGCCGGAGCCAGCAGCATCAGCCCCGTGCCCCTGTGAGCCTGAACGAAGTAGCCGGCTATGACCGGGCGCGGACCGGCATCTCCGGTCAGGTCGAGCACCGGATGGTAGGTCGCGCCAGCCAGCTCGGCACCGCTAACCTGAGCCGCGACATGCCAGTCCTCACCGAGCATCGGGGCAAGGCGCGCCTCGGCGACGATCACGCCGTCATCGTGCCCGGCCCGGCGGGCCAGCGCGTACGTCTGGTGCGGGTGCACGGCTACAGCGGCGTTGCCGGCGAGCGTCCACGGCCTGGTGGTCCAGGCGAGCAGGTCGGCGCCACGCAGGCGGGGGTTCGCCCCGTCCGGCAGCGTCGCCAGCCTCAGCCTCACGACGACACCGGTGTTCGCGGCAGGCCGGCGCACGCCGGGATGGCTGAGGTCCTGGGCAGACAGGGGCGTCTGGCAGCGCGGGCAGTACGGTGTGATCCGGTTATCGCGCTGGAGCAGGCCCGCCTCGAACAGGCGGCACAGCGACCACCAGACGGACTCGACATAACCAGGGTCCATCGTCGTGCCGGGGGAGTCCGCCTGCCAGCAGCCCAGCCGGGTGTTCAGATCCGAGAAGGCCCTTGCATGTCGCACCGCGGACTCGCGGCAGCGGGCGTTGAACCTGCCTACGCCGTAGGCCTCGATGTCGGCGCGCCCTGGCAGACCGAGCTCCCTTTCGACTCCGACCTCGACGGCCATGCCGTGGGCGCTGACGCCCGAGCCGCCGGCTGCCGCGAAGCCCTGCATCGTCTTCAGCCGCTGATAGGTGTCCCTGAGCGCCTGAACTGGCACGTCGTGCACTCCGGGCAGTCCGGCCGCGGCCTGCGGCTCGCTCCAGCAGGTCCACGCCGGCCCGCCTGCGGCCCTGGCCAGCGAGCGGCCGGGAACCGCCGCCGCCGCCCAGCGGGCACGTACCTCGTTCTCGATGGCGGGCAGATCGGCACGGGCCGGATCGTGTCGCGCCGGATCGTGTCGCGCCAGATCGGCAGGCGTCAGCTGGTCCGCATGATCTTCATGCCGATCCGAAGCATGACGCGTCATCAGCACCCCCGTGATGGCCTCACACAGGCTCTGTGCAGGCCTCCTGCACCGGTCTCGCGTCTGTCCCCAGTCGGCGCAGCGCACCACGATAGCCGACGGGGGGAACGCAACCTGCGCTGGCCGGGCTGCCGCCGCGTGAGTCAGCAAGCAAAGTGCCGTCTCGTGAGCCCGGCTTGTTTGCGAATCGCGCCGGTCAGCACTTATCCTCCGGTGACGCTTGTCAACCAAGATCATCATCGACTCTGCGCCAGGGGAGGCGGGGAATGACCGCAGCCGCACAGTCTGACGCTGCCGGTTTCCCCATACGGAGGGGCGAGCGGCGCTGGACGACAGCCGAGATCACCAAGATCAGGACGCAGCTTGCCGCCGAGGCCGCCGAGCTGCGCGACGAGATCGAACGGGCCGAATCGGATATCGCGGACCGATTGGGCGATTCAGTGAGCGATGCCGGTGATGACCAGGCTGACGTCGGCGCGAAGACCTACGAGCGCGAGCATGAGCTGTCGCTGACGTACAATGCACGCGACTTGCTCGTCCAGACCGAGCGGGCGCTGGACAGAATTGAGTCGGGAATCTATGGCGTGTGCGAGTCGTGCGGCAAGCCGATCGGGAAGGCACGCCTGCAGGCGTTCCCGCGCGCAACTCTGTGCGTGAGCTGCAAGCAGCGAGAGGAACGGCGCTGACCGGTAACAGGGTCGCAAGCGACCCGCAGCCACCTGACACGATAGCCTCCGTGAGCTCGCCCACCAGGCGTAGCGGCCGGGTAGCAATGCTGCTCGCGGTCGCCGTAACCGTGCTGGTCACCGACATCATCACCAAGGTGGTGGTCGTCGGGACGCTGTCAGACCGCGCGCCGGTCAGGCTGCTCGGCGGGTTCCTGACGCTGCGTGTCACCCGCAACCCCGGTGCCGCGTTCAGCATCGGCCCGTCGCTGACCGTCGTGTTCGCCGTGATCGCGGTAGGCGTGATTGTGTTCATCCTGCGGACGTCGCGGCGCATCCAGAGCCTGGCGTGGGCAGTGACGCTCGGCCTGCTGCTCGGCGGCGCGACCGGCAACCTCACCGACCGCCTGCTCAGGTACCCTGGGCCGTTCCGCGGTTACGTCGTGGACTGGATCCAGATCCCGCACTGGCCCGTGTTCAACATCGCGGACTCGTGCATCGTCTGCGGCGGAGTGCTCGCGGTGTTTCTCGCCGTCCGCGGCGTCAGGATCGACGCCTCCCGTGCCGACCCGCACGCCGGCCAGCCGCCGGCCGCGCCTGAACCGCCTGCTCGCGAACCAGGAAGCGAGCCTGGCGACCAGTCCGCTCCTGGCGCTCCCGGATCGCAGGATCAGCAGGGCGGCGGCGGAGCGTGACAGCCCCGGCTCACCGCCGGGTCCCCGTACCCGATGGGCTAGACGGTGAGCGGCTCGATGCGGCGATCGCGAGGATGTTCGGCCTATCAAGGACTCGGGCCGCGGAATTGATCGGTGACGGCGCCGTGATGATCGGCGGCCGCCCGGCGGGTAAGTCCGACCGGGTGCCAGCCGGGGAATGGCTGGACGTGACCCTGCCACCCGCCGGGCCCGCCCCCGCGATGCCGCGTGCGGGGCCTGTGCCCGGGCTGGCCATCGTCTACGAAGACGGCGACATCGTGGTCGTGGACAAGCCGACCGGGGTGGCCGCTCATCCGACACCTGGCTGGACAGGGCCGACGGTGCTGCAGGGCCTGCTCGCTGCCGGCCATCAGATCGCCACGAGCGGCGCGGCCGAGCGGCAGGGGATCGTGCACCGGATCGACGCCAACACGACGGGTCTGATGGTGATCGCCAAGAGCGAGCACGCATACAGCGTGCTGAAGCAGGCATTCAGGGACCGGGTGGTGGACAAGCGGTATCACGCCCTGGTTCAGGGCCACCCCGATCCGCTGCGCGGCACGATCGACGCCCCGATCGCCAGGCACCCCTCGGGCGATGGCCGGTTCGCCGTCGTCGCGGACGGCAGGCCCGCCATTACGCACTACGACACGCTCGAGGCATTCCGCGCGGCGAGCCTGACCGAGATCAAGCTCGAGACAGGGCGCACGCACCAGATCAGGGTGCACATGGCGGCCGTCAGGCATCCGTGTGTCGGCGACCGCCTTTACGGTGCCGACCCGGTGCTCGCCGCGAGGCTCGGGATATACCGGCAGTGGCTGCACGCGGTCAGGCTCGGATTCGCGCACCCGGACGACGGCCGCTGGATGGAGTTCAGCAGCCATTACCCCGCTGACCTCACCGCCTCGCTCGACCTGCTGGCGGCCGAGTCTTAGTTCTGACAGGATCCCTGGCGCGTCCTGGCGTCCGTGCCCGCGAGGCTGGGTTAGGGTCGAAGCCGACCCCGGCGCTCGTTGGCTGGCAGCATGCCTGAAGGAGGCGGTACTTCATGGCCTTTCCGGCATCGACGGCAGCAAGGGGACGCCACGGCGGGTTTGCGCACCTGCACGTGCACACCGAGTACTCGATGCTGGACGGCGCAGCCCGGCTGAATGACCTCTTCGCGGCGTGCGGCAGGAGCGACATTCCGGCCATCGCGATCACTGACCACGGCCATGTCTACGGTGCCTACGACTTCTATCAGAAGGCGACCAAGGCCGGGATCAAGCCGATCATCGGTACCGAGGCCTACGTGGCACCTGAGCACCGCGGGCTCAAGCAGCCGGTCCGATGGGGCACCCCGGCGCAGAAGGATGACGACGTCTCAGGCGCAGGCGCCTACACGCACATGACCTTGCTCGCCGAAACCACGGAGGGAATGTACAACCTATTCAGGCTTTGCTCGCTGGCCTCGATCGAGGGGTACTTCCGCAAGCCGCGGATGGACAGGGAACTGCTCGCCAGGTTTTCCAAGGGCATCATCGCCACCACCGGCTGCCCCGGCGGCGAGGTGCCGACCAGGCTCCGGCTCGGTCAGTATGACCGGGCCCTCGAGGCGGCTGCCGCCTACCGGGACATCTTCGGCCCGGATAACTTCTTCGTCGAATTGATGGGTCACGACCTCGAGGTCGAGCGCCGAGGGGCTGAGGGCCTGCGCAGGATCGCCAGTGAACTGGCGCTGCCTTACGTGGTCACGAACGACTCGCACTATGTCGCGCCAGGCGACGCTCAGGCCCACGAGGTGCTGTTGTGCGTCCAGACCGGCACCAACATGGCCGACCCGAAGCGGTTCAAGTTTGAAGGCGCCAGCTACTACATCAAGAGCCCGGCCGAGATGCGCGCGGTCAGCGACTCGGAGGAGTGGCAGGCCGGTTGCGACAACACGCTGCTGATCGCCGAGCGCGCCAACGTCGAGTTCACCAAGACCAATCTGATGCCGGAGTTCCCGCTGCCGCCCGGCGAGACCGAGGTGACCTGGTTCCGGAAGGAAGTCTGGGCCGGGATGGATCGCCGGTTCCCCGGCGGCCATGACGACGAGCGGCGGCAGCGCGCCGAGTACGAGATGGGCGTCATCGAGCAGATGGGGTTCTGCGGCTATTTCCTCGTGGTCGCCGACTTCATCATGTGGGCGAAGCGCAACGGGATCAGGGTGGGACCGGGCCGAGGCTCGGCGGCGGGTTCGATCGTGTCCTACGCGATGGGGATTACCGACCTGGACCCGATCGCGTTCGGGTTGATGTTCGAACGCTTCCTGAACCCCGAGCGGCTCTCGATGCCGGACATCGACATCGACTTCGACGAGCGCCGGCGCGGCGACGTGATCAGGTACGTGACCGAGAAGTACGGCGAGGACCGCGTCGCCCAGATCATCACCTACGGCACGATCAAGGCCAAGGCAGCGGTCAAGGACTCGGCGCGGGTGCTCGGATACCCCTACGCACTCGGCGACCGGATCACCAAGGCTTTCCCGCAAGCCGTGATGGGCAAGGACGTGCCGTTGTCTGGCATCTTCGATCCCGACCATCCGCGGTACGGCGAGGCCGGCGAGATCCGCGCGCTGTATGAGGCCGAGTCCGAGGTCAAGCAGGTGCTTGAGACCGCCCGCGGACTTGAGGGGCTGATCAGGCAGGCGGGGGTGCACGCGGCCGGCGTGATCATGAGCAGCGAGCCGCTGCTTGACCGCATCCCTGTCTGGAAGCGCGAGGCCGACGGCGCGATCATCACGCAGTTCGACTATCCGAGCTGCGAAGACCTCGGGCTGCTCAAGATGGACTTCCTCGGGCTGCGGAACCTGACGATTCTCGATGACGCGCTGGCGGGCATCAAGGCGAACCAGGGTGTCAGCATCGAGGTGGAAACGCTGCCGCTGGATGACAGGCCCACCTACGATCTGCTCGCTAGAGGAGACACGCTTGGCGTGTTCCAGCTAGAAGGCGGTCCGATGCGGGCGCTGCTGCGGTCGATGCGGGCCGACCGGTTCGCCGACATCTCGGCGGTCAACGCCCTGTACCGCCCTGGTCCGATGGGCGCGAACGCGCACAACGATTACGCAGACCGCAAGACCGGGCGCAAGCAGGTCGTGCCCATTCATCCTGAGCTTGCTGAGCCGCTTGCCGCGGTGCTCGGCGATACCTACGGTCTGCTTGTCTACCAGGAGCAGGTGCTCGCCTGCGCTCAGGTCCTTGCCGGGTACACGCCTGGCAAAGCTGACCTGCTCCGCAAGGCGATGGGCAAGAAGAAGAAGGAGATCCTGGATGCCGAGTTCGAGCCATTCGCCGCCGGGATGCGCGCGAATGGCTACTCGGAGCACTCGATCAAGACCATCTGGGACGTGCTCGTCCCGTTCTCCGACTACGCGTTCAACAGAGCGCACGCGAGCTGTTACGGCATGGTCGCGTACTGGACCGCCTACCTGAAGGCCAACTACCCGACCGAGTACATGGCAGCGCTGCTCACGTCGGTCGCCGGTGACAAGGACAAGTCGGCGCTGTATCTCAGCGAGTGCCGCAGGATGGGCATCAAAGTCCTGCCGCCCGACGTGAATGCCTCGACCGCCTACTTCACGCCTGTAGAGACCGACATCAGGTTCGGCATGGCCGCCGTGCGCAACGTCGGCACGTCTGTCGTCGAGTCGATCGTGGCCACCAGGACCGCAAAGGGCGCGTTCAGCAGCTTCTCTGACTTCTTGCGCAAGGTTCCGGTCAACGTCTGCAACAAGCGTGTGATCGAGTCGCTGATCAAGGCGGGCGCCTTCGACTCTCTCGGCAGCCCGCGCCGCGGCATGCTGATGATTCACGAGCAGGCCGTCGATGCGGTCATCGACGTCAAGCGCAACGAGGCCATCGGCCAGGACTCGCTGTTCGGTGATGATGAGGACAACGCGACCACCTTCGACATCCCGGTGCCGGACGGCGAGTGGGACAAGTCCACTCTCCTCGCCTTCGAACGGGAGATGCTCGGCCTGTACGTCTCTGACCACCCGCTGCTCGGGCTTGACCACGTGCTGGCCGCCGAGACGGACTGCTCGGTCCTGCAGTTGCTGGGGTCCGCCGATGAGCCGGAACGGCACGCTCGGGGTGACCGTGCCGACGGCCAGGTTGTCACGCTCGGCGGAATCCTCTCCGGCGTCCAGCGCAAGGTCACCAGGCAGGGGAACGCGTGGGCCGCGGCTACGCTCGAAGACCTTGAAGGCGCTATCGAGGTGCTGTTCTTCCCTTCCACGTATCAGGCCTGCATGAACCTCGTGGTTGAGGACGCGATCGTGTTCGTCCGCGGCAGGCTGGACCGCCGCGAAGAAGTGCCGAAATTGATCGCCATGGAGCTGAAGCCCGCCGAGATCCCGACGGGAGAAACCGGCCCTTTCGTCGTGTCGATCCTTGAGGCCAGGTGCGTGCCGCCGGTTGTGGACGCGCTGCGGGAGGTGCTGCGGACCCATCCAGGCTCGACGGAGGTGCGCCTGCGACTGCTGACTGGTGACCGCGCCAAGGTGCTCAAGCTGGACGACAAGCTGCGGGTGCGCCAGTCCCCTTCGCTGCTCGCCGACCTGAAGCAATTGCTTGGCCCGGCATGCGTGGGCTAGCGCGCGGCACCGGCAGGCAAGCTCGCCCGCCCGCGGCCTGAGCGCAGGTCCGATTCAACTACGCTGTTCGGCAATGTCGATCACCAGTGAATATCCGTTCGAGCCCAGGCCGGGTGCAGGTGCATCCGGCGGCAGTGGTCGCCTCGCCGGGCATGCCGGCCGGTCATCTGCGGCCGGGGGAATCCTGGCCGCGCTGGCGATCCTGGTTGGCAGCGGCCTGATCGGCCTGGCGGGCGGGCTGCTGTGGACGCACCTCGCTCCCAGGGCCGTCTACGTCGTAGTTGCCCGCGGGTCGGCCGATGTCGTCAACCCTGAGACCTCAGCGTTCATCGCCGCAGATGCCTGGTACTGCCTGATCGGCGTGGTCGGCGGGCTGACCATCGGCCTGATCGGCTACCTCGTGGCGGTGCGCAGGTACGGGCCGGTGCCGATGGCGGCGATCCTCGCGGGAAGCGTGATCGCGGGCGTCACGGCCCGGTGGGTCGGCGAGCATCAAGGTTTGCACCAGTTCGACCGGCAGCTGGTGACCGTGCATCAGGGCACCCTGCTCCATGCGCCGCTGGCGCTGTCCGGCGATACCACGGCCGCGATCTGGCCACCGGTTGCGTCGCTCCCGGCGGTAGCGTTCTGGCCGCTGGCGGCCTGCGTTGTCGCAGGCGGGATCGTCTTCATCGGCCTGCTGCGCGACCGGTCGTCCGCTCGGTCGTATGGCCCAGTCCAGCAAGGTCCGCCGCAGTTCCCTTCCTATCCAGGTCAGTAGCGGCGCGCGTTTACCGTCGCTTAACCGGCGCGCGGTTGACTTGTCCCGGCGATTCTGGGTTGTTTAGTGGCAACTCGCTGGACGCTCGCTAGTTGCCCGGGCGGGAAGGTCAGGCTCGGATGCAGCGTGTCATCGTCATCGGCGGGGGTGTGCTGGGCATCATGCACGCGGTCGCGGCCAGGCAGCGCGGCCATCAGGTGGTGCAGCTCGAACGCGAACCAGGCCCGCGCGGCGCCACCGTCCGCAACTTCGGCCTGATCTGGATCAGCGGGCGCGCTCCTGGAGCTGAGCTGGTCCTGGCGTTGCGCGCCAGGGAGCTGTGGGGGCAGCTGGCCGCGATCGTGTCAGGAACAGGGTTCCGCCCGCACGGTTCGCTGACTATCGCCAGCGACGACGCAGAGGCAGCGCTTCTGCGCGAGGCGGCTGAAATGCCCGACTCCGCCGATCGGGGCTACACGTTGCTGGACCCCGCAGCGGTGCGCGCCCTCAACCCCGCCTTGCGAGGTAGGTTCCGCTGCGGCCTGTACTGCGAAAAGGACGCCATCGTAGAGCCACGGCAAGTTCCCGGGGCGGTGCGTGACTACCTGCTCGCTACCGGACCGGCTGACGGCTATACGTGGTTGCCCGGCCGGGAGGCGGTGGATGTCGCGCCTGGAGCGGTGCGCGATCAGACCGGTTCCTGGCATCGCGGTGACCAAGTCGTGCTGTGTACCGGCGCGGCGCACACGGGCGTAGCCGGCCAGTACCTCGCGGGTTGTGATCGGCCGCCGGTGCGCCGGGTCAGGCTCCAGATGCTGGAGACCGAGCCGTTCGATCGCCAGCTGACCACCTCTGTCGCTGACGGCGATTCGCTGCGCTACTACCCTGCTTATGACCTGCCAGGCCGCGCTGCCCTGGCGCCGCAGGCGCCTGCAGCCGCCGCCGCGGAGCGCAGCTGCTGCTGGCGCAGCGCCTCGACGGCAGCCTGACGATCGGCGATACGCACGCATACGACGAGCCCTTCGAGTTCGACCTCGACGAGGCTTCCTACGATCACCTCCGGAGCAGGGCCGAGCAGCTGCTCGGGTCGCAGCTGCCGCCGACGAGACGGCGCTGGGCGGGCGTCTACAGCCAAACGACCGGCAGGGAACTCTACTTGCGCGGACAGGTCGCGGCCGGGCGTAGTGCTAGTTACCGGCCCAGGCGGCCGCGGTATGACGCTCGCGCCGGCGATCGCTGAGGAGACCTTCGCTGCGTGACTCGCGCAGGTGCCAGAACCTCGATGAAAGGAGCCGCCATGACGGCCAGGATCACCGTGGCGTGCCTGGACATGGCAGGGACGACGGTCGCGGACGAGGGGAGCGTGATGGCGGCGTTCCGCGCGGCGATGGAGCAGGCTGGGCTGGTCCACGGCAGCGAGGCCTACGACAGGGCCGCAGAGATCGTGCGGGTCACGATGGGCCAGTCGAAGATCGAGGTGTTCGGGCTGATTCTCGGAGACGCCGCGGCAGCAGCGGCCGCCAATACGGCGTTCGAGGCGAACTACGCCCAGATCGTGGGAACGGGACAGGTTGCCCCTTTGCCCGGTGCCGTGCGAACGCTCACCGCCCTGCGGGACGCGGGCGTCAAGATCTGCCTCGCGACCGGCTTCTCGCCGGCGACTCGTGACGCCGTGCTCGATGCGCTCGGCTGGCACGATGTGATCGACCTGGCGTTGTCCCCAGCCGACGCGGGCCGCGGCAGGCCGTGGCCCGACCTGCCGCTGACGGCCCTGCTCCGGCTGGGCGGCGGAGCGGTGAGCGAGCTTGCCGTCGCCGGCGACACGGCCAGCGACGTCGAATCCGGGCTCCGGGCGGGTGCCGGGCTGGTCGCTGGGGTCCTGACCGGATCGGCGAGCCGGCCGGAGCTCGAGAAGGCGGGAGCACCGCACGTCCTTGATCGGGTCGATGACCTGCTCCGGTTGCTTGGCATCGACAGCTGACATCTCCGGGTATGGATGGTCCACCTATTGCGGAAAACCGGTATGGGTGGACCTGTCCATACCTCCATACCAGGGTGGGCTAGCGGCGCGCGCGGGGGCGGGGCCAGTCGACCGGGAGGATGACGTTGCGGTCGGCGGCGGTTCCCGCGCCAGCGCCTCCATCCGGCGTGATCTGGTCCCTGACCTGCCAGTCATTCGCGGCGAGCTCTCTGGCGAGCGCGGCCATCGCTCCCGGCTCGTCGAGGTCCGCGAAGCCGGCCGGGGCGTCGCTGTCGATGACCGTGCACGCTATCGCGAGCGCGCCCTCGGCCTGCAGGACTTCGATCACTCGCGCCTGCTGTGGCCAGTCGATGTGGGACGCGGTGGTGACCTGCCAGAAACCGCCGGGAGAGCCTTCGTGGTGCACGGCGGTCACGGCGTGGATGTGGGTGTGGCCGTTGATCCAGGCGACCACGCACCTGAACCCGAGGAGGAACGTCCGCAACTCGTCACCGAGGATCCGGCGATCGGCGCCTGGCGGGCGCCGATCGTTCACCAGCGTCTCCAGCGGGTGGTGGCTGAACAAGATCACCGCCCGTTTCTGGTCCTGGCACGCGGTCAGCTCGGCGTTCAGCCAGCCAAGTTGCGTCTCGTCCAGTGACCCCTGCCAGCCGCCGTGCGGGTTGACGGTGTCGAGCACGACGCATCGCACGAGACCGCTATCGAAGCCGTAGTAGGCGGTCCCGCTGGCCACGTTCTGCTCGGTGTAGCCGTGCCCGGCCGGGCTGCCTGTGCTCCTGAAGTGCTCCCTGACGTGCGCGGCCCTGGTGACTGGAGCGCGGCCCGGATCAGCCGTCACCGTGATGCTCGCGCCTTCGGGCAGTTCGGCCAGCGCTTGTGAGTCCGCGGCGTCGAACCTGGCCAGCGCGCCTGCCGCATCCAGGTTCGCCGCAGGCGTCACATACTTGACCGCGCCCACCTGGAAGGCTGGCTAGCCAGCCTTCCGGTGGAACCGTGCCCTGCAGCATGTTGTCGTGGTTGCCGTGCACCGCGTACCAGGGCATGCCGAGCCCCGTCGCACGGAACGGCCGCCTGGCCGCGGCGAGCACGCCGGGCACGGCAGGAAATCCATACCTGGTCCTCGGCAGATCGCCGACGTCGTGCTCGGGATGCCAGTAACGCTCGTCCTGCACCTGCGGAGCCGCGACGCCTTCGTACTGCTGCGGGTCGCCGGAGTCGGGCACGACCACCCGCCCGTCCAGCAGCGCGATGTACGCCCTAAGCTCGTTCACCTGGCAGTTATCGGTGGCGTCGCCGGTCACGATCGCGAAGTCAACAGGTGCGCCGGACAGCGGCCCGGTCGCGGTCCGGCGGGCGGCCCGCGTCATCGCGTCGGCCACCTGGAACGTGAAAAGCTCCTGAGCCCGGTAGCACCCGATGATGCCTACCGCGCTTCGCAGCGGCGAGTCGAGGTCGGAGAACCGGTCAAAAAGCTCGGCGCGGCCAGGCGACTGGTGATCCATGATGTGCGTATCGGACAGGTGCACAATGCACAGCAACGGCGTCGCCGATCGCTGCCAGCCGGCTCGCAGGCCGGCGCCTGACAGGTCCGCCCTGATCGTGTGCTGCTCGCCGTCGGCAGGCACGAGCGGGCGGTAACCGCCATCGCCTGGCTCACCGGGAACCAGGCGACGCTGCGCGGTAGTGACGTTCCTATCATCCGCGGCTGGCGTCGTCATCGAGCCGCGGTCACCCGCGCTCGGCGACGAGTACCGGCGTGCCAGGCAAGCTGATCTGCACCGACTCGCCCGGCGCGAAGCTACCGGCGTCCGCGCTCGGATGATCCACCTTGACCGTGACGTCGCCGGACAGCCGCACGGTGATCCTGCTCACAGAGCCGAGGAAGGATCGGCCGGTCACGATGCCGTTGCCGCCGGGTACCGCCTCGATCCGCAAGCCCTCCGGCCGGACGAGAACGTCGACGTCACCGGCGCCCACAGGGCGATCACCATGCACGGGAACTACCGTATCGAGGGCGCGCACGTGATCGGTACCGGTGAGCTCGCCTGGAATGCGGTTCATCGTCCCGACGAACTCGGCCACGAACGCCGTCGCCGGGTGCGCGTACAGCTGGTCGGGGAGGGCGATCTGCTCGAGCTTGCCGTCCTTCATCACCCCGACCCGATCGGCCATCGAGAGCGCTTCCTCCTGGTCGTGCGTGACGAACAGGGTCGTGATGCCGAGGCGCTGCTGCACCGACCTGATCTGCTCTCGCAGCTGCAATCGCACCTTGGCGTCAAGCGCCGACAACGGCTCGTCGAGCAGGAGCACCTGAGGTTCGATGGCGAGCGCGCGGGCAAGCGCGACGCGTTGCTGCTGGCCACCGGAGAGCTGGTGCGGGTAGCGCCTGGCGTGCTCGGTAAGGCCGACCATGTCAAGCAGATCGCCTGCCCGGCGCCTGCGCTCGCCGGAGGCGATCCGGCGCATCCGCAGCCCGAACGCGACGTTGTCGAGCGCGGACATGTTCGGGAACAGGCTGTAGCTCTGGAACACCATGCCCATGTCCCGCTTCGCGGCAGGCACGGGCGCGATGTCCCTTCCGTTCACTGTGACCGAGCCGCTGTCGGCGGTCTCGAAGCCAGCCAGGATGCGCAGGGCCGTCGTCTTGCCGCAGCCGGACGGGCCAAGCAGTGCCACGAACTCGCCGGGCGCGATCTCGACCGAGAGCTGGTCCAGCGCACGGACCGGGCCGAACGTCCTGGTCAGGCCGTCCATGACGACTGGCACGCCGCCGCGGCTCTGGCTGCCCCCGCCGCGCGTGCCCTCGGCAGCCGTGGTGGTGTTCGCCGTCATCGGGTTTCTCCAGTTTCTTGGCGGGTGACGGTCACCAGGTCGACCTGGCCGCCACCGAGGCGACGCGCGCGCCTGCTTCCGATCATGGTGATTGCGAGCAGGAAGATCCAGGTCACGAACAGGGCGAAGAGCGAGGCCGCCACCGAGACCGGACCGCTGGTCTGGTCGAAGTTGACGATCCACACCGGGAACGTCTGGTACTGGTCCAGGCTGGCCATGGTGAATTCGCCGAGCACCAGCGCAACTGTCAGCACGGTCGCCGACAGCAGCGCTGTGCGCAGGTTGGGCAAGATGACACGCCAGAGCGTTGATGGCCAGTCGGCTCCCAGCGAGTTCGAGGCGTCGACCAGCGTCTTCAGGTCGAGGGAGCGCAGCCCGGCGTCGAGCGTACGGTAGGCAAACGGCATCGCGAGGATTACGTAGACCAGCGCCAGCAGGTACGGCGTGCCCTTGAGGTTGGCGGGCGAGATGTCGAGCACGCCGAGGATCAGCACGACGGGCGGGATGACGATCGGCAAGATCGTAATGCTCTCCAGCAGCGGCCTGATCGATGGCAGTCGCAGGTGCACATAGATAGTCGTCGGCACCATCAGGACCAATGTCAGCAGGGTGGTGATCAGCGCAAGCTTGATCGAGAGGATGATCGCGTCCGAGAACCCGACCTGGGAGAAGACCTGGCCGAACGCGCCCCATCCGGTGAACTGGAAGGCTGCGTAGAGCGGAATCACGAAGTAGAGAGCGGCTATGACCAGGATGACCCAGCGCCAGACCGGATAGCTGCGCCGCCGCGCCGGTGCCCGTCCGGCCGAGGTGCCCGCGGGCCTGTCGGCGCGCGCTTCGGTTACCGCAGCCATCGCGCCGCCCTTCGCTGCAGGTAGACGTAGACGAGCATGACGATCGCGATGATCACGACCATCCCGAGGCCGAGTGCGTAGCCGACGTTCTCCTGACCGGCGAGCACGTTGCCGTTCAGGAATGAGCCGATCTGGATCGAGGTCAGCGGGATAGTTCCGCTGGTCAGTGCCTCGGCGGTGGCGTAGGCGGAGAACGCGCTGCCGAAGAGCAGCAAGATCGCCCCGAGAACCGACGGTGCTAGCACCGGGATCCCGATGTACCGCCAGTACTGCCATCCCTTCGCACCCATGTTGTGGGCCGCCTCGCGCCAGGCAGGGCGCAGGCCTTCGAAGGCGGGCAGGATCACTAGCACCATCAGCGGGATCTGGAAGTACATGTAGACCAGCGCGACTCCGCCGAGCCCGTACAAGTCAAAGCCGTTGTTATACGGGTTGAATCCGACGTTGGTCAGCCACCTGGTCGCTAGGCCGGTGTTGCCCAGCGTGGCGATGAACAAGAACGCGAGCGGCACGCCGCCGAAGTTCGCGAACACTCCGGACGCCGTGATGGCTACCCGGCGCAGCACCGCGCCACGCTTGGCCGTGAAAATCGCGTAGGCGATCAGGAAGCCGAGGATGCCGGGGACGATCGAGGCGATCAGGGAGAGTTCCATGCTCACCCCGAACCCGTGCAGGTAGATGCCGTGAGTGGCGTCGTCGATGTTGCTCAGCGTCAGCTTGCCGGTGAGCGGCGTCTTGAAGGCGCCGATCAGGATCGCCACCATGGGCAGCACGAGCCCGAGCACGACGTAGACGGTGAAAGGCACTACGCCGGCCAGGTCACGGGCCCGGCGCAGCAGGGTCAGGGGACGGCGCCGCGCCGCGGCGCCCGGCTCCGGTGCGGGAGCGGGCGCCGCGACGGGTGCAACATGAGTCGTCATCCGCCGACTTTGGAGGCCCACTGCTTGGCGACGATGGCCTCGGCAGCTGATTCCTGGGCCTGCGTCGGGAACTGCAACGGGCTGGACGGGGCTGGAGGCAGCGCGGCGTTGGCCGTCTTGTCCACGGTTCCGTTAGCGACCATGGTCGGCAGCTCCACCGGCCTGGCCTTGCCCTGCAGCCACAGGTTCTGGCCGGTCACCGAGTAGAGGTACTCCTCCCATAGGCGCGCGGCGGCCGGGTCAGGGGCGTCGGCGTTGATCGCCTGGTCGTAGTAGGCGGCGTAGCTGGCGTCACTCGGAATGACGATCTTGAAGTTGGGGTCGGTGGCGCTGATCTCGGAGGCGAGCAGGTAGTCCCACCACACCACGATCGGGGTCTGGCCGCTCGAGACGGTGGTCGGCCCCGCGGTGACCGGGACGAAGTTGCCGTCCTTCTTGAGATTGGCGAAGAACTCCACGCCGGGCGTGATATTGCCCAGGGAACCGCCATTCGCCAGGGCCGCGGCGTAGACGGCGGAGAAGGCGGCGCTCGCTTCGGTCGGGTTGCCGTTGATAGCGACCTGGTGCTTGTAGATGGGCTTGGCCAGGTCCTTCAGCGACGTCGGCGGGACCTTCACCTTCTTCGAGTCGTATCCGATGGCCACATAGCCGCCATAGTCGCCGTACCATGTCCCGTCGGTCGACTTCTCGGCAGCGGGGATGTCGTTCCACTCGGCCACCTGGTACTTGGCGAGCAGGTGCTGCTGGTCGGCCTTGATCGCGAAGGCGGTGCCCATGTCGAGGACGTCCGGTGCCCGGGACTGACCCTTGAGTTGCACCATCGCGTTGATCTCGTCTTGGCTGGAGCCGTCGGGGTTCGCGTCGTTGATCTTGATTCCGTACTTGGCGGTGAAGTCCTTCATGATGGCGCCGTAGTTGGCCCAGTTGGCGGGAAGCGTAATGACGTTCAGCTCCCCTTCTTTCTTTGCGGCGGCGATCAGGGCGGTCATCCCGCCGCCCTGGGCGACCGAAGGCACCTTGGACCAGTCGGTGCCGCTGTTGCTGCCTGCACCGCTCGAACCGCTTGAGCAGCCAGCGGCCAGCAAGGCACCGCTGAGCGCGGCCGCCGCGACCGCGATTGTTTTCTTGTTCCGCACTATTCCCCTCCGAGCTCACGACCATGATGGTCAGGACGGAGCAATAGTGGCGGTGCTCTATGAATAGGCTCTGTCCTAGTCATTACCATTTATTTAGGCTTCGATGAACTATAAAATGCCAGCACATGAACACTTGGTGACTGAAATGCGCGGCTGGTAATGAGCGGCGAGGATAGAAGGGCGGGACTGAAGGGCGAGAACGACTACGGCTGACCGCCTTGGGCGGACGCTGCCATCGCAGCGCCGACGATTCCCGCGTCGTTGTGCAGCGCAGCAGGCACGATGCGGGCGCGCAACGACAGCCTGGGCAGGAACTTGTCCGACTTCCTGCTGATGCCTCCGCCAATGATGATGAGCTCAGGCCAGACGAGCGATTCCATCTTGTCCAGGTACTCATCGACGCGCTCGGCCCATTTATGCCAGCTGAGCTCGCCTTCCTCGCGCGCCCGCTCCGACGCCCTGGTCTCGGCGTCCTTCCCGTGAATCTCGATATGCCCGAACTCGGTATTGGGAATAAGCACGCCGTTGTAGAACAGCGCGCTGCCGATACCGGTGCCCAGAGTGAGCAGCAAAACGGTGCCTGATTCCCCCTGGCCGGCACCAAATCGCATCTCCGCGACGCCGGCCGCATCGGCGTCGTTCAGCACTGTCACCGGCTGCCCCGTGGCCTCGCCGAGGAAGGTGACGGCATTGACGTCGATCCAGCTCTGGTCGAGATTGGCGGCGGTCCTGATCGTTCCCGCTGAGACGACGCCGGGGAAGGTAATCCCGATCGGGCCCTGCCATGCGAATTGGTCAACCAGCTGGCGGATGACCTGGGCCATAGGTTCGGGAGCTGCCGGACGCGGGGTGGGCAGCTTCACGCGCTCGGTCAGCAGGCGGCCGGTCTCCACGTCCACAGGCGCTGCCTTGATCCCGGTGCCGCCGATGTCGATGCCAAGGACACCAGCCATCATGTCTCCGTTTCGCCTACTCTGCCTGTGCTGCGAGCACGGCTCACGACAGCCGCCCTCAGATCCCCCATGAAGCTTGTCGCAGCGCCGTGACATCGGCCTCGGCGCCCTCCAGCTTGACTCGTGCCACGCTGGTTCTGGCGAAGGTCCACAGCAGCAGCTCGGCCGGCGCGCCGATCACCGTGACCACGGGCGTGCGCGGCCGCACGGTCATCCTGACCGGTTGCTCACCAGCGTTGTCAGGGAGATCGTCTCTGGCGAACTCGATGCCGACCGGGACCTTGCGCAGCACCAGCCTGGCCCTGGACAGGTCCTTCCAGATCAGCTCGGTCATCGCGGGATCGAGCAGCCGCGCCTCCCAGTCTGCCTGCGCCCGCCGGACATCCTCGTGATGGACGAAGAATTCTGCGAAGTTGAGGCGCGCGTCCGCGCCAGGAATGGCGTACACCGACATCCTCGGCGGGCCCGTCCTGACGGTCTCGACCAGCAGCGGGAACGGAGTCTTCGCCACCATGTTGCGTCGCACCCGGTCCGTGTAGCCGGCCAGCGGGCCACCCAGGATGCCCAGCGCCGCGTCGGGCAGGCGCTCCCTCAGCGCGAGGTGGGCAGCCAGATCCGCCGTGCGCCAGCCCTCGCACAGCGTTGGCGCGTCCGGGCCTGACTTGTCGAGCAAGGCGCACAAAGCAAGGCGCTCATCTCGGGCATAAGTCACTGCACGATAGTAGGCCACTGGCCTGCTCGCGTGCTGCCCCCCGTGGCAGCAGGCTACGGTGGCAGATAGCCCCCGGCGGAATCTGCACAGGGCGATTACCGGACCACGGGGCTGGCGGTGATCACAGGAGGAGCATGACCGGCGCGAACTCCACGGGAGCCAGGGCCCTCGGCCCGATCGCGCACCGCGGAAGAAATCTCGCCGCGATCCTGGTCGGCGGCGCGGCCGGAGCAGGCGTCGTGGTTCTCGCGACCCGGCAGGAACTGGCCAGAGTCGTCGTCCACGCGCCGCGGCCTCTGCCCGACAGCGTGACCACGATCACCGCACAGAACCTTCGTCCAGCCATAGCCGCTCTGGCGGTCGCGGCGCTAGCTAGCCTCGCGGCCGTTATCGCCACCCGCGGGGTGCTGCGCCGGCTGACCGGACTGGTCACGATCGCGCTTGGAGCGGGAGTGGCGGTGTCCGCGCTCGGTAATGTGAGCGCGGCAGCCGCGCTGACGGCGGCGGGCCGTGCGGGCTCGGCCCCGGCCAGCGGCGGAGCGGCTGGAACGGCGGCCGGATCGGTGACCGCCGGGAACGGAGGGTCGACGGCAGTCGGCTCGATCGCCGGCTTCCCTGCGCATGTGGTGCTCGGCGGAGCTGGCTGGCGGGTCCTGATGATCGCGGGGGCGGTGCTCATCTTGGCGGCCGGGTTTGCGGTGGTCATCCTGGCCGGCAGGCTGCCGGTCATGTCCGGCCGCTATGAGCGGCGTGCCGCGTCGGCTGCCCGCGGCCGGCAGGAGCAGGCTGGCCGCCCGCGCGTCGCCGCTGCGAGCATGTGGGAGTCTCTGAGCGCGGGAGGCGACCCGACCGCGACAGGGCCGGACTGAGCGAGTACGCCAGGTGCCTATGTGTCGCCGGGGATACGCTGCGGAATCAGCTGATGCCGCTGAGCAACTGCCTGCACTGGGGCGGCAGCCGGGCGGTGCGAGTACCCTCGATACGATCGGGGGCGCCAGGCAACCCACCCGAGGGGGCAGCAGAACCGCGTGAGCGTGCTCGATGACATTCTCGTTGACGTGCGCGCCGATCTTGCTGCACGACAGCGGGCGACGCCCCTGGAACAGCTAAAGCGCGCGGCGACCAAGGTTGCCTCGCCGCGCGATGTGACCGCCGCGCTGCGCCGCCAGGGTGTTGCCGTCATTGCCGAGGTCAAGCGGGCCAGCCCGTCCAAGGGCGCGCTTGCGGCGATCGCCGACCCCGCGGCGCTGGCAGCCGATTACGAAGCCGGCGGAGCCGCCGTGATCAGCGTGCTGACGGAAGGCCGGCGGTTCGGCGGCAGCCTCGACGACCTCGCAGCCGTCAGGGACGTCGTGCACGTGCCCGTGCTGCGCAAGGACTTCGTCGTGAGCTCCTACCAGATCTGGGAGGCGCGGGCATACGGCGCCGACCTTGTGCTGCTGATCGTGGCCGCGCTGGAGCAGAACGCCCTGGTGTCCCTCGTCGAGCGGGCATCATCGATCGGCCTTGTGCCGCTTGTCGAGGTCCACTCGCAAGCCGAGCTGAGCCGCGCACTCGACGCAGGCGCTCAGGTCGTCGGCGTGAACGCGCGGAACCTGGCCACCCTGGAAGTGGACAGGTCGATCTTCACGCGGCTTGCGCCGCAGATTCCTGATGACGTCATAAAGATCGCAGAATCGGGCGTGCGGGGACCGCATGACCTGCTCGCTTATGCGGCAGCCGGTGCCGATGCGGTCCTGGTCGGCGAGAGCCTGGTGATCGGGAAGGATCCGCGCACTGCAGTCGCTGACCTGGTAACAGCAGGCTCGCATCCGGCACTGCGCACCGACCGCGGCGGTGGCTCATGACGTCGTTCGCCAGCACAACGGTTCCCGATGCCACCGGGCACTTCGGTCCCTTCGGCGGCCGGCTGGCGCCAGAGCCGCTGATGTCCGCGCTCGAGGAACTGACGGCCGCCTACGAGGAGGCCAAAGCCGAGCCGGGGTTCACCGCCGACCTGGACGCGCTGCTTCGCGATTACGCGGGCCGCCCTACCTTGCTGACCGAGGTGCCCAGGTTCGCTGCAGAGGCCGGCGGCTGCCGCGTGTTCCTCAAGCGCGAGGACCTCACCCATACCGGCTCACACAAGATCAACAACGTCCTGGGGCAGGCGCTGCTCACTCGTCGGATGGGAAAGACCCGCATCATCGCCGAGACCGGAGCCGGACAACATGGTGTAGCCACTGCCACGGCGGCGGCGCTGTTCGGCCTTGAGTGCGTTGTCTACATGGGCGAGGAGGACACCAGGCGGCAGGCACTGAACGTGGCCAGGATGCGGATGCTGGGCGCTCGGGTCGTCCCGGTCACGATCGGCAGCAAGACCCTCAAGGACGCGATCAACGAGACCTTCCGCGACTGGGTGTCGAGCGTGCAGACCACCCATTACTGCATCGGCTCCGTGATGGGCCCGCATCCGTTCCCGATGATGGTTCGTGATTTCCAGCGGGTCATCGGCATCGAGGCGAGGGAGCAGATTCAGGCCAAGGCGGGCCGGCTGCCCGATGCGGTCATAGCCTGCGTGGGCGGCGGCTCTAACGCGATAGGCGCTTTCCACGCCTTCATCGGCGACGGAGGCGTGCGGTTGATCGGCTGTGAGGCTGGCGGCGACGGGATCAGTACAGGACGGCACGCCGCCACCATCTCGGGCGGGGATCCGGGGGTCATTCACGGTATGCGGACCTATCTGCTGCAGGACGGCGACGGCCAGACGCTGCCCACGCACTCGATCTCAGCGGGCCTGGACTACCCGGGAGTCGGCCCCGAGCACGCCTGGCTGCACGAGACCGGCCGGGCTGACTACCGCGCGGTCTCCGACACGGAAGCCATGGAAGCGTTCTCGCTGCTCTGCCGCACCGAAGGGATCATCCCGGCGATCGAGTCAGCGCACGCACTGTCCGGTGCGCTGACGGTCGGCAGGGAGCTTGGCAGAGGCGCGGTCCTGCTGGTGAACCTGTCAGGCCGCGGTGACAAGGATGTGGATATCGCTGCCCGCTGGTTCGGCCACCTCGGCGCGGC
This sequence comes from uncultured Actinomycetota bacterium, assembly GCA_963809195.1. Classification (GTDB taxonomy): domain Bacteria; phylum Actinomycetota; class Actinomycetes; order Streptosporangiales; family Streptosporangiaceae; genus Chersky-822. Next base: position 1,528,447 of record CAWEIQ010000001.1, read on the forward strand.
GGGCGACCAATGACGCAGGCCGTGCTTGGCGGCCCAGGCGCAGGCCGGGTCAGCGCCGCGTTCGAGCAGGCAGCCGAGCAGCGGCGCGCTGCGCTGGTCGGCTACCTTCCGGCCGGTTTCCCTTCCGTCGATGGCGCGATAGCGGCCATCACGGCCATGGCCAGGGCGGGCGCCGACGTCGTCGAGATCGGACTGCCCTACTCCGATCCGCTGATCGACGGGCCAGTGATCCAGGAGGCCGTGCACCGAGCTCTTGAGAGCGGCGTGCACGTCACGGACGTGCTGCGCACGGTCGAAGCCGTTGCCGAAGCCGGCGTGGCTGTCCTGGTCATGACCTACTGGAATCCGATCGAACGGTACGGCGTCGCCGCGTTCGCACGCGACCTGGCCGCGGCCGGGGGCTCCGGCCTGATCACCCCCGACCTGCCGCCAGAGGAGGCCGGCGCCTGGCGCGAGGCGGCGGCCGGCCGTGACCTCGACCCGGTGTTCCTGGTCGCACCGAGTTCATCAGACGAGCGGATCAAGCTCATTACCTCGGCGTGCGGCGGATTCGTCTATGCGGCCTCCGTCATGGGGATCACCGGTGCTAGGTCGGCCGTCGGTGACGCTGCTGGCGTTCTCGTGGAGCGCGTCAGGAAGCACACCAAGCTGCCGGTCGCGGTCGGTCTCGGCGTGAGCACCGCCGCGCAGGCCGCCGAGGTAGCCCAGTACGCCGACGGCGTCATCGTCGGCACGGCGTTCGTGCAGCGATTGCTCACCGCCGCCGACATCGAGTCCGGCTGTGCGGCCGTCGCTGAGCTAGCCGGCGAGCTCGCCGAAGGCGTTCGCGCCCGGTCGTAACCGCGCTGCGCCGGATGCCGCGTTGCGAAACCCAGAATTTACGCACGGGTAACTGACGACCAGTTTCGTTATGATGTCCTGGCGAGGCTCAGCTGACCTGCGTGTTGGCGAGCCTGTCAGGCGGGCCGACGTCGTCCCTCCGCTTTCCGGCTGTCACGGCGGACGAGACGACAGGAGCGTGGATGGTCCGACTCCCCTCTTCACCGACCCCGGATTCGCCGGCCAGCGATGAGGACGGGCTCTACGACTCGCGATTCGAGCACGACGCCTGCGGCGTTGGAATGGTCGCTGACCTGTCGGGACGGCGCGTGCACAGCACCGTTGCCCAGGCGCTCAGCGTTCTGCGTAACCTGGACCACCGCGGGGCCAAGGGCGCCGACCAGGACACCGGCGACGGCGCGGGGATCCTGACCCAGATTCCTGATGAGTTCTTCCGCGCAGTCTGCGGATTCCTCCTGCCCCCGCCTGGCTACTACGCTGCGGGCCTGGCTTTCGTGCCGCCTGATACGGGCGCGGGAACGCTGCAGCGGATCGAGCAGCTCGCCGGGCTCGAGTCCCTGGTCGTGCTCGGCTGGCGCGAGGTGCCCTGTGACGCGACGGCCTGCGGATCAGTCGCGCGGGCCGTCCAGCCACGGCTGCTGCAGCTGTTCGTCGCCGGCGCCGCCGGCGAGAGCGGGATTGACCTGGACCGCCGAGCATTCTGCCTGCGCAAGCGCACCGAGCGTGAGACGGGGATCTACCTGGCCAGCCTGTCCAGCTCGACGATCGTGTACAAGGGCATGCTGACCGCGCTGCAGCTCGAAGTGTTCTTTCCTGACCTGACGGATCCTCGTTACACCTCGGCGCTCGCCCTCGCCCACTCCAGGTTCTCGACCAACACGTTTCCTTCATGGCCGCTCGCGCACCCGTTCCGGTTCATCGCGCACAACGGCGAGATCAACACGATCCGCGGCAACAGGAACTGGATGCGCGCCCGCGAAGCGATGCTGCACACGGCCGTGATCCCGCCCGACGCCGAAGGGCGCGGAATCGAGCGGCTTCTGCCCATCCTCGACGATGGGGCCAGCGACTCAGCCAGCTTCGACGCCTGCCTCGAGCTACTGCACCTGGGCGGCCGGCCGCTGCCGCACGCCGTGCTCATGATGATCCCGCAGGCGTGGGAGAACGACACGGGCATGAGCAGGGAGCTGCGGGCGTTCTACCGCTTCCACGCCTCTTTGATAGAGCCGTGGGACGGCCCGGCTCTCATCGCGTTCACCGACGGGACGCTCGCAGGGGCGGTGCTTGACCGCAATGGCCTGCGGCCCGGCAGGTACTGGGTGACCGGCGACGGCCTCGTCGTTCTGGCGAGCGAGGTCGGCGTGCTCGACATCGAGCCGTCTCAGATCGTGCGCAAGGGCAGGCTGCAGCCGGGCAAAGTGTTCCTGGTTGACACCGCGGCCGGCCGGATCATCGAGGATGACGAGGTCAAGGCCGAGCTGGCCGCCCAGCATCCGTATGACGACTGGCTGCACGCCGGCCTGCTGCACCTGGACGACCTGCCTGACCGGCGCCGCGAGCTGCCCGACTGCCAGGCGCTCGCCACCCAGCAGCGGTTGTTCGGCTACACCGAAGAGGAACGCCAGGTCATCCTCGGGCCGATGGCCCGCAACGGCGCAGAGCCGATCGGCTCGATGGGCGATGACACGCCGATCGCCGCGCTGTCCGATCGGCCCAGGCTGATCTTCGACTACTTCTCCCAGGAGTTCGCGCAGGTCACCAACCCGCCGCTGGACGCGATCAGAGAGGAACTGGTCACCTCGCTGGCGGCGGCGACCGGACCTGAGCACAACATCTTTGATCCTGGCCCCGCATCGTGCCGGCAGATCGTGCTGCCGTACCCGGTCATCGGCGACAGCGATCTCGCGAAGATCATTCACATCAACGAGGACCGGGACTTGCCCGGCTTCGCCTCGCACGTGGTCGACGGGCGGTATCTGGCCGCGGGCGGCGGCCTGGCCCTTCGCAGGCGGCTGACCGAGATCAAGGCCGAGGTCACCGATGCGATCAGCGCGGGCGCGAAGATCATCGTGCTCTCCGACCGTGGCGCCGCCATGGGCGGCGGGCAAAGCCACGTCGCGCACGCGAGCGCCGGGCCGTCAGCGGCCAGGAACCCCGCTGAGTGGGCGCCGATTCCGTCGCTGCTGCTCACCGGATCGGTGCACCATCATCTGATCAGGGAACGGACCCGCACGAGGGCCGGCCTCGTGGTCGAGGCGGGCGATGTGCGGGAGACGCATCACGTCGCGCTGCTTATCGGCTATGGCGCCGCCGCCGTGTGCCCGTACCTGGCGATCGAGACCGTCGAGGACCTGGCCCGCTCCGGCCTGCTCGGCAGCACCAGCGGCCGCAAGGCGGCCGCGAATCTGATCAAGGCGCTCGGAAAAGGCCTCCTGAAGATCATGTCCAAGATGGGCGTGTCCACCGTCGCCTCTTACACGGGAGCTCAGATTTTCGAGGCGATCGGACTCGGCCGCGAAATCATCGAAGAGTGCTTCGCAGGTACCTCGTCCAGGCTCGGCGGGATCGGCTTCGACCAGATCGCCGACGACACCGCCGCTCGCCTTGCCCGCGCCTACCCGCAGCGAGCAGCCGGGGCCGGGCAGCCGGAGCTTGACGTCGGCGGCGACTATCACTGGCGCAGGGGTGGCACGCCTCACCTGTTCAGCCCTGAGGCGATCTTCCGCCTGCAGCACGCCACGCGCACCGGTCAGGCTGAGATCTTCCGCGAGTACGCAAGGGAGATAGACGAGCAGGCTGCGAGTCTGATGACCCTGCGCGGATTGCTGGCGATCCGCGGAATCGATGACGGAACACGCCCGGTCAGGATGGCTGTACCTGTCGATGAGGTCGAACCGGTCAGCGCGATCGTCAAGCGGTTCGTGACCGGGGCCATGTCGTATGGCTCGCTGTCCGCGGAGGCGCACGAGACCCTGGCGATCGCGATGAATCGGATCGGCGGACTCTCTAATTCCGGTGAAGGCGGCGAAGACGCCGAGCGCTATGTCCGCGATGCCCGCGGGAACCTCCGCCGCTCGGCGATCAAGCAGGTCGCGAGCGGTCGGTTCGGCGTCACCAGCGAGTATCTCGTCAATGCCGACGACCTGCAGATCAAGATGGCGCAGGGGGCCAAGCCAGGGGAGGGCGGCCAGCTTCCGGGGCACAAGGTCTACCCCTGGATCGCCAAAACCAGGTACTCCACACCGGGCGTCGGGCTTATCTCGCCGCCACCGCATCATGACATCTACTCGATCGAGGACCTGGCCCAGCTGATCGGTGACCTGAAGAACGCCAATCCGGCGGCCAGGGTCAGCGTCAAGCTGGTAGCCGAGGTTGGCGTCGGCACCATCGCCGCAGGCGTCGCCAAGGCGCACTCAGACGTGGTGCTGATCTCCGGCCACGATGGCGGTACAGGTGCGTCACCGCTGACCAGCATCAGGCACGCCGGAGCGCCGTGGGAACTAGGTCTGGCCGAGACTCAGCAGACACTGCTAAGAAACGGCCTCAGGGACCGGGTTGTCGTGCAGGTGGACGGCCAGCTGAAGACCGGCAGGGACGTGATCATCGCCGCGCTGCTGGGCGCTGAGGAGTTCGGCTTCGCGACTGCCCCGCTGGTCAGTGTCGGCTGCGTCATGATGCGCGCCTGCCACAACGACACCTGCCCAGTCGGGGTCGCGACGCAGAATCCGGAGCTGAGGCGCCGCTTCGCCGGCCGCCCGGAGAATGTCGTGAGCTTCATGGAGTTCATCGCCGGTCAGGTCCGTGAGTACCTGGCCATGCTGGGCTTCCGCAGCCTCGCCGAGGCGGTGGGCCAGGCCGAGCTGCTGACGTCTGCGGCTCCGGCGGGCCACAGGAACGCTGCATTCCTTGACCTCGCGCCGCTGCTACACGTGCCCTCGCTGCCGGCGGGCGCCGCCAGGCGCAGGACAACCAGCCAGGCAAGCCAGCTGCACCTCGCACTGGACAACACGCTGATCCAGCTCGCGGAGGGAGCTCTGGCCGACGGCAGCCAGATCCGCCTTGATCTGCCGGTCAGGAACGTGAACCGTGCGGTTGGCACCATGCTCGGCTACCAGGTGACCAGGCGCTGGGGCGGCCGGGGCCTGCCCGCCGACACGATCACCGTCTGCCTGCGCGGATCGGCCGGCCAGTCACTTGGTGCCTTCCTGCCTGCTGGCATCACGATCCGGCTGAGCGGCGATGCCAACGACTATGTCGGAAAGGGATTGTCGGGCGGCCGCGTCGTCGTCATCCCCGACCCAGCAGCCACGTTCGCGGCACACGAGCAGGTCATCGGCGGGAATGTGATCGGCTATGGCGCCACTGGCGGCGAGCTGTTCCTGCGCGGCGTGGTGGGCGAGCGGTTCTGTGTCCGCAACTCGGGGGCGACCGCGGTAGCTGAAGGAGCGGGCGAGCACGGCTGTGAGTACATGACCGGCGGCCGCGTTGTCGTGCTCGGTCCCGTCGGCCGGAACTTCGCCGCCGGCATGTCGGGCGGGATCGCCTACCTGATGGATTGCGATCCGGCGCTGATCAGCAACGAAATGGTCGACATCGAGTCTGTCACGGGCACCGACTCGGACTTCCTGGCCACCCTACTCGGCCGCTACCACGCGGAGACCGGCTCGGCGGTCGCGGCCGGGCTGCTCGCCGACTGGTCCGCCGCGCTGGCGCGATTGTGCCGGGTGGTGCCCAGGGACTACAAGAGGGTGCTCGCCGCTACCAGCCGCGCCAGACGCGAAGGCCAGGACGTGGCCGCGGCCGTGATGGCCGCAGCGCGTGGCTAGCGCACAACGAGGTGACATGGCAGATCCAACCAGGTTTCTGACGACGCAGCGGCAGACCGCTGCCAGGCGGCCCGTAGACGTCCGGATAACGGACTGGCGCGAGGTGTACACCGGGATGCGTCATGGCGACCTTGAACAGCAGGCCAGCCGGTGCATGGACTGCGGGATCCCGTTCTGCCACAACGGCTGCCCGCTAGGGAACCTCATACCGGAGTGGAACGACCTGGTGCGTCGGCAGCACTGGCGTGAGGCTGTGGCGCGCCTGCACGGGACTAACAACTTCCCGGAGTTCACCGGACTGCTTTGCCCCGCACCGTGCGAGTCGGCGTGCGTGCTGGGCATCAACGCCGATCCGGTCGCCATCAAGCAGGTCGAGCTCGAGTTGATCGACCGGGCGTGGGCCGAGGGCTGGGTCACCAGTCAGGCACCAGGACCAGCAGAAAGAGCGGCCGGAACGAGGGTAGCCGTCGTCGGGTCCGGCCCCGCCGGCCTTGCCGCCGCGCAGCAGCTGACCAGGGCAGGGCACGCCGTCACCATCTTCGAGCGCGACGACCTGCCTGGCGGACTGCTCAGGTACGGCATCCCCGAGTTCAAGATGGAGAAGTGGCGGCTGGACCGCCGACTCGATCAGATCCGCGCCGAGGGCGCGGTGTTCGAATGCGGCGTCGATGCGGGCACCGACATCCCCTCTGCCGATCTGCGGCGCGACTACCAGGCCATCGTGCTGGCCTGCGGCGCCCGGGTGCCGCGCGGGCTGCAGGTGCCAGGCGCCTCCCTGGAGGGCATCCACCAGGCGATGGAATACCTGCCGCTCGCGAACAGGGCCGTTGCGTGCGTCGATCACCCTGGGACCATTGGCGCCGACGGCGATGTCAGCCCCGCGGGCGATCCGGCGATCTCGGCTCGCGGGCGGCACGTTGTGATCATTGGCGGCGGCGACACAGGTGCTGACTGCCTGGGCACTGCGCTGCGGCAGGGCGCCGCGTCGGTCACGCAGCTCGAGATCATGCCGCGGCCGCCGAAGGACAGGCCGCCGGGCCAGCCATGGCCGACGCACCCCATGATCTTCAGGGTCTCGTCGGCCCATGAGGAAGGCGGCGAGCGTGTCTACGCCGTGTCCACGGAGGAGTTCCTCGGCGACGAGAACGGCCGCGTCAGAGCCCTGCGGCTGGCCGATGTTGGCATGGCAGGCGGCCGCCTGACGGGTCTGCGCGGGACCAAGCGCGAGCTGGCATGCGGCCTGGTCCTGCTTGCGATGGGCTTTACCGGCGCCGAGGAAGGCGAGTTGCTCAACGGGCTGGGCATCGGCCTGACCGGACGCGGAACCGTGCCGCGAGATGACGGGTATGCCACGCCGGTCCCGGGTGTCTTCGTGGCCGGCGATATGGGCCGCGGCCAGTCGCTGATCGTGTGGGCGATCGCCGAGGGCCGGTCCGCCGCCGCTGCCGCCGACCGGTTCCTGTCGGGAACGACAACCCTGCCATTGGCGATAGCGGCATCTGCGGCCCCGCTCCGGTTGGCCGGTGAGGTCAGCCGGGAGATGCCGGCCTCTCTATCAGTCCGCAGATCCTGAGCAGCGATGCCTGCCATCAGCGTCGATAACGTGCACGAGCACGGTGCCCCGGGTGGGATTCGAACCCACACTGGATGGATTTTGAGGCCATTGACTCTGCCGTTGGTCTACCGGGGCAACACGAGCGATCCGGTGGCGCGCCGTGCCTGCACTCAAATGTAGCGGCTGTGGATAGGCTTCAGTGGGTGAGCCAGTCTGCGTACCGCGTTGTGATTGCCGAGGATGAAGCCCTGATCCGGCTGGACCTCAAGGAGATGCTTGAGGAGCCGGGTGAGGGCGCGTACGTCGTGATCGGCGAGGCGTCCGATGGCGACACTGCCGTGCAGCTTGCGGCCGAACTCAAGCCCGATCTCGTCATCATGGACATCAAGATGCCCGTGCTTGACGGTATATCGGCCGCCGAGCAGATCACGGCGCGCCGGCTAGCACCTGTCGTGATACTCACGGCCTTCTCCCAGCGCGACCTGGTACAGAGAGCGAGCAGCGCAGGCGCGATGGCGTACCTGGTCAAGCCGTTTACGAAGGCCGAGTTGGTGCCTGCCATCGAGATCGCGGTCAGCAGGTTCGCCGAGCTGAACGCGCTGCAGTCAGAGATCGGCGATCTGCGCGAGCGGCTAGCGATGCGCAAGCTGCTAGACCGTGCCAAGGGAGTGCTGCAGGCGAGTCACGGGATGACCGAGCCCGAGGCCTTCCGGTGGATCCAGAAGACGTCGATGGACCGCAGGATGACGATGCGCGCGCTCGCGCAGGAGATTATCGACGGCCAGGCATCGCCGCAGGCGAGCGCCGCAGGACATGCGGCCAGAGAGCAGGGCGCCGACGAGCCGGCGGAATCGGGGAAGCAAGCCCCGGGGCCAGGAGCGGCAGGGTTCGGGCGGCCCGGGAGCTAAGACATCGGCTAGCTAACCGTTCTGACGCAAGCGAGCGGGGCCGGGTCTGTCACGCCCGTAGACTCGGCGCCCGCTCGCTTGCTGCCGCCAGCTGCTCGCGCGCAGCGGCGGAATGGAGCTGGCGAACCCTTTGGTGCCGTGTCGGCCTTCCCCGGGCCGGCACGTTCTCTACTCGGCGTCGCGAGCTCCGGGGAACACCGTAGCGATCTTCGTCCGCTCGTGCGCAGCCACTGCGATTACCCGGCCGGTATGGGTAGAACATCCGTTCGCCGAAGCCACCCCAAGTGCGTCCGACCATGCCTGACCTGGGCATTCACAGTTACGGGCGGCTCATTCCGGGCACAGCATCGCGGAACAGGCAGGTAAGCCTGGCTGTGCACACTCGCTGGCCGCCATCATCGGTGATCACGATGTCGTAGGTTGCGAGCGTGCGGCCGGCGTGAGCCTTCGTGGCAACCCCGGTCAGCTGGCCGGCCGATGCTGATCGGTGATGGGTCGCGTTGATCTCGATGCCGACAGTGAACCTCTCAGGCCCGGCATGCAGGGCAGCCCCGGTCGATCCGAGGGTCTCGGCGAGCACACAGGACGCACCGCCGTGCAGCACGCCATAGGGCTGAGTGTTGCCTTCGACCGGCATCGTGCCGACGACACGCTCCGCAGATGCCTCGGTGATCCTGATGCCCATCCGGGCAGCCAGCGTGTCTGGGTACGCCTCGTTCAGCTCGGTGAGGCTCACCGGGTCGACCCTGTCGGTCATCGCCGACGCCACCTCCGACTTCACTGCAGACGCCTGCTCTGTCCCTGCCGCAGCCTAGGATTACTGGGGTGGCTGCCATGAACCCGCCCCCGCCGGACGACAGCACGGCGCGGCGTGAACTCCTTCTTCTGCTCGACGGGCACTCGCTCGCTTACCGGGCCTTCTTCGCCCTCCCGCCGGAGAATTTCGCGACCACGACCGGGCAGCCAACGAACGCCGTGTACGGGTTCACGGCGATGCTGATCAATGTCCTGCGTGACGAGCAGCCCAGCCACATCGCCGTCGCCTTCGACCGTAGCGAGCCCACCTTCCGGCACGAGCAGTACGTCGAGTACAAGGCGAATCGCAGGGAGACGCCAACAGACTTCAAGGGCCAGCTCAGCCTGATCTTCGAGGTGCTTGACGCGCTCGGAATACCGCGACTGTCCCTCGCCGGCTACGAGGCCGATGACCTGATCGCCACCCTCGCGACACAGGCGTCAGAGCGCGGCATGGACGTGCTGATCGTTACCGGAGACCGGGACGCCCTCCAGCTGGTCAGCGGTGACGTGACTGTGCTGATGACCAGGCGAGGTATCAGCGACATGACGAGGTTCACGCCTGCCGCGGTGCAAGAGAAGTACGGGCTCACCCCGGCTCAGTATCCCGACTACGCCGCGCTCCGCGGCGACCCGAGCGACAACCTGCCTGGCATTCCTGGCGTCGGCGAGAAGACCGCGGCGAAGTGGGTCGCCGAGTTCGGGTCATTGCAGGACCTGGTCGACAAGGTCGACGAGGTCAAGGGCCGAGCTGGAGACAACCTGCGCGAGAACCTCGGCAACGTGCTGCGGAACCGTCGGCTGACTGAGCTGACCAGGAACGTGCCCCTCGACGTCGGCCCGGCAGACCTGGTGCCCGTTCCGTGGAGCCGCGACCAGATCCACCAGCTCTTCGACACACTGCAGTTCAGGGTGCTCAGGGACCGTCTCTACACCACGCTGCCCAACGGGATCATCGGGCAGCTCAGCGCACCGCCCCCGGCCAGCGCGGACGCCGGCTTCGACGTTTTCCTCACCAGGATCGGCCCAGGCGACCTCGCCGACTGGCTGGCGAACCATGCCAGAACGGGCAGGATCGGGATCGCTGTCAACGGTACCTGGGGCCGAGGCACAGGCGACGTCATAGGGCTCGCTCTCGCTAAGGCTGGCGGCACTGCCGGAGGCGGAGCCGACAGCGGCGAAGACGCCGACGCGGCTGACGGCGCCAGGCATGAGCCTGGCCCAGCCGCGTTCATCGACCCGGTGACCCTGACGCCCGAGGATGAGAAGGCGCTCGCTGACTGGCTCGCCGACGAATCGGCACCGAAAGCGCTGCACGATGCCAAGGGCCCGATGCACGCGCTAGCCGCCCGCGGATTGCAGCTGAACGGGCTGACCAGCGACACGGCGCTTGCCGCCTACCTCGCCCTGCCCGGTCAGCGATCCTTCGATCTGGCCGACCTGGCGCTGCGCTACACCAGGCGCGAGCTGCGCGGCGATGCGGCGGCCAGCGGTCAGCTGACGCTCGACATGGCAGAGGAGACCGAAGCCGCGGAGTCACTCGCTCAGCGCGCCCTTGCGACCGCCGAGCTCGCGGACGCGCTGGACGCCGACCTCGCCAAGCGCGGAGCCAGCAAGCTCCTCGCGGAGGTCGAGCTTCCCCTGGTTAGTGTGCTGGCCGCGATGGAGCGCGCCGGCATCGCCGCCGACGTCGAGCATTTCGCCGACATGTCTGCCAGCCTCGGCGCTGAGGTCAAGGCGGCAGAGCAAGGCGCGTTCGCTGCGACCGGCCACGAGTTCAACCTCGGCTCGCCCAAGCAGCTGCAAGAGGTACTGTTCACCGAGCTGAAGCTGCCGAAGACCAAGCGGATCAAGACCGGCTACACGACTGACTCTGAGGCCCTGACAGGCCTGCTTGCTCAGACTGGTCATCCGGTGCTCGAGCACCTGCTGAGGCACCGCGATGTCGCCAAGCTGAAGAGCATCGTCGACTCGCTGATCCCGATGGCCGGCCAAGACGGCAGGATCCACACCACCTATAACCAGATGATCGCCGCCACCGGCCGGCTGTCATCGACCGACCCGAACCTGCAGAACATCCCGATCAGGACCGAGGAAGGCCGCAGGATCAGGCAGGGCTTCATTGTCGGCCCGGACTATGAGTGCCTGCTGACTGCCGATTACAGCCAGATCGAGCTGCGGATCATGGCGCACCTGTCCGCTGACGACGCCCTTGCCGCGGCCTTCAGTTCAGGCCACGACTTCCACGCCGCCACGGCGGCAAGGGTCTTCGGAGTTGTCACCGAAGACGTCACCGGAGACCTGCGGGCCAAGGTCAAGGTCATGAACTACGGCCTGGCCTACGGACTCTCGGCCTACGGTCTCTCCCAGGGCCTGCGCGTCACAACGGAGGAAGCCCGTGACCTCATGGACGGGTACTTCCAGCAATTCGGCGGCGTCCGCGACTATCTGCGTCAGGTCGTCGCCCAGGCCAGGCGGGACGGCTATACCGAGACGATTCTCGGCCGCCGCCGCTACCTTCCTGACCTCACTTCTGACAACAGGCAGCGCAGGGAAATGGCCGAGAGGATGGCGCTGAATGCCCCCATCCAGGGCTCGGCAGCCGACATCATCAAGGTGGCCATGCTCCGCGTCGATGAGGATATCCGTCGCAGCGGCCTTCGCTCCCGCATGCTGCTCCAGGTACACGACGAACTGCTCTTCGAGGTTGCGCGTGGCGAGCTCGAGCCCTTGCGCGACGTGGTCACCACGGCCATGTGCAGCGCATTTGCCTTGAGCGTGCCGCTCGAGGTCTCCATGGGCACGGGCCGCAGCTGGGCCGACGCGGCCCACTAAGACTGGCAAGCGCCGGGGGCAACGCCCCTCCCACATGCCACGGCAGTCACAGGCGCGATTGACCCGCTGGCCGCGCTCTCATATGCTGATCGGTGCGTTGTGATCTCTTGCAATCCGCCATGCTCAGGCAGCCCAAGGGCAGTCTCAGGCCGGGCCGGTGTCCTGACCAGGTACTCCAGCCATCATGTCGGAAGCCGCGCATCGCGCACCAAACCCAAACCTGTCCGTATCCGGAGCCCACTTACACATGACGACGAGCAGCACGCAGGCCACCTCCACCCCTCAGGTAGCCGTCAACGACATCGGTTCGGAGGAAGCCTTCCTCGCCGCGATCGACGAAACAATCAAGTACTTCAACGACGGTGACATTGTCGACGGCACCGTCGTCAAGGTCGACAGGGACGAGGTCCTGCTCGACATCGGCTACAAGACCGAGGGAGTCATCCCGTCCCGAGAGCTGTCGATCAAGCATGATGTCGATCCGAATGACGTCGTCAAGACCGGCGATCACATCGAGGCCCTAGTCCTGCAGAAAGAGGACAAGGAAGGCCGGCTGATCCTCTCCAAGAAGCGCGCGCAGTACGAGCGCGCCTGGGGCACGATCGAGAAGATCAAGGACGAGGATGGCGTCGTTACCGGCACCGTCATCGAAGTAGTCAAGGGTGGTCTGATCCTGGACATCGGGCTGCGCGGCTTCCTGCCGGCCTCGCTGGTCGAGATGCGCCGCGTCCGCGACCTGCAGCCCTATGTGGGCAAGGAGATCGAAGCCAAGATCATCGAGCTGGACAAGAACCGCAACAACGTGGTGCTGTCGCGCCGGGCCTGGTTGGAGCAGACTCAGTCCGAGGTACGCCAGAACTTCCTTAACACGCTGCAGAAGGGCCAGATCCGCAAGGGCGTCGTCAGCTCAATCGTCAACTTCGGCGCGTTCGTCGATCTTGGCGGAGTGGACGGCCTCGTGCACGTCTCCGAACTTTCCTGGAAGCACATCGACCACCCAGGCGAGGTCGTCGAGGTCGGCCAGGAGGTCACTGTCGAGGTGCTCGACGTCGACATGGACCGCGAGCGGGTCTCGCTGTCGCTGAAGTCGACGCAGGAAGACCCGTGGCAGCAGTTCGCGCGGATGCATCAGATCGGCCAGGTCGTGCCCGGACGGGTGACGAAGCTGGTTCCGTTCGGCGCGTTCGTCAGGGTCGAAGAGGGCATCGAGGGTCTCGTCCACATCTCCGAGCTCGCCGACAGGCATGTAGAAATCCCTGAGCAGGTCGTTCAGGTCGGCGACGAGATCTTCGTCAAGATCATCGACATCGACCTCGACCGGCGCCGGATCAGCCTGTCGCTCAAGCAGGCCAACGAGGGCGCGGTCGGCGAGGTGACAGGCGAGGACTTCGACCCGACCCTGTACGGCATGCCGGCCACGTACGACGAGCAGGGCAACTACGTCTACCCGGATGGTTTCGACCCCGAGTCGGGCGAGTGGCTAGAAGGCTTTGACGCCCAGCGCGAGGAGTGGGAGCGGCAGTACGCCGAGGCCCGCACTCGCTTCGAGGCGCATCAGCGCCAGGTCGCCGAGGCCCGGAGCAAGGCAGAGGGCGAGGACGGCGACAGCGCCGACGGCAGCAGCTCGCACACCACGGAATCGACTGAGGCCGAGAGTTCAGGCGGCGCGTTGGCTTCCGACGAGGCGCTCGCTGCGCTGCGGGAGAAGCTTTCTGGAGGCCGGAACTAGGGCGCTCCGCGCTTAGGCATAAGGTGCGACTTCGCTTGGTTTTGCTCATTTCCGCTTAGGCTTGCCCTGTGTTGCGCGTGGGGCTGACCGGCGGGATCGGAGCGGGCAAGAGTGAGGTGTCCGCCATGCTCGCGGCGCAGGGCGCCGTCCTGATCGACGCCGACGCCATCGCCAGGGAGGTCGTGGAGCCGGGTACGCCGGGCCTCGCAGCGGTGACCAGTGCGTTCGGTACCGGAATGCTCCGTGCCGATGGCAGCCTGAACCGCGAGGGCCTCGGGGAGATCGTGTTCAGTGACCCGGCCAAGCTGGAGTCGCTGAACCGGATCGTGCATCCGCTGGTCGGCCGGCGCATGACCGAACTCGAGCGCGCAGCCGGGCAGGACGCGGTCGTGGTCCACGATGTGCCGTTGCTCGCCGAGAATGACCTCAGAGCGGGATATGACCTCGTCGTGGTCGTGGACGCGCCGGAGGACGTTCAGCTAGAGCGGCTGACCAAGAAGCGCGGCATGACCGCCGATCAGGCTCAGGCGCGGATGGCGGCCCAGGCCAGCAGGGAAAAACGACTGGCGATCGCCGACTTCGTCGTCGACAATTCAGGTTCGCTGGCCGAACTCGACCGCCAGGTCGGCGACCTGTGGACCGAGCTACGCCGGCGGTCGCGGCTTCGAGCGACGCAGTAGGCGGGCGGCGTCCGCGGTCACCTCCCCTGCGCCGGCCTTTCGAGCCGGGACCAGGTGGGCGGGTCCGTTGAGCGAAAAAGGGTGACTACAGTTGGACGGCGGCGGGCCTCGCTGGCGGCGGGAGCCGTCCAAGGACGCGACGCTGAGGAGGCGGCCGCTTGATCGAGGTACGCAACCTGACCAAGCGCTTCGGCAGCAAGGTCGCGGTGGACGACCTGACCTTCACGGTCGCGCCTGGACGGGTCACTGGATTCCTCGGGCCTAATGGCGCCGGCAAGTCGACAACAATGCGCGTCATCCTCGGCCTCGACCGGCCGCAGGGCGGCACGGCGACCATTGAGGGCCAGCTCTACCGGGACCTGCCGGACCCGTTGCGGACCGTGGGAGCACTGCTGGAGGCCAAGTCGGTGCACTCCGGCCGGAGCGCGCGTAACCACCTGCTGTTCCTCGCCCAGTCGCAGGGCTTGCCGGCCAGCCGTGCCGATGAGCTGCTCGAGCTCGTCGGGCTGACCGACGTGGCCGGGAAGCGGGCTGGCGGCTTCTCTCTCGGCATGAGCCAGCGACTCGGCATCGCCGCCGCCATGCTCGGCGACCCGAGGGTACTGCTGCTCGACGAGCCGGTGAACGGGCTCGACCCCGAGGGCGTGCTGTGGATCAGGAACATCATGAAGTACCTGGCCGGCCAGGGCCGGACGATCCTGGTGTCGAGCCACTTGATGAACGAGATGGCCGTGACCGCGGACCACCTGATCGTGATCGGCAGGGGCCGGCTGATCGCCGACGACAGCACCGCGGACGTGATCGCGCGGGGAACGGAAAAGTCGGTCAGGGTACGCACGCCGGACGCGGCGAAGCTGGCTGAACTGATCACGGCGGCGGGCGGCGAGGTCGCCCGCGGCGACGGCGTCCGCGGGCCGCGTGACGAGGAGGAGCCGGCCGGCGCTGACCTGCTCACGGTCAAGAACTTGGAAGCGCCGCGGATCGGCGAGATCGCGGCCTCGGCGTCGCTGGTGCTGCATGAGCTGACCCCGCAGCTCGCATCGCTGGAGGAGGCGTTCATGGAACTGACCGCCAGCAGCCTGGAGTTCGGGGTGCACGACGCCGCCGGGATCACCGCGATGGGCGGAGCCGGCACGGGCGCAGAGCACGTTGGCGGCTCAGCACGCGCGCAGCAGGGGAGCAGGCTATGACGACGGCATCGCCAACGGCACCGGTCGGCGACGCGAGGCCGCTGCCAGCAAGGCGCCGGGGCGCTTTCGGCGGGCTGCTTCTCGCCGAATGGACCAAGATCAGGTCGGTCCGGTCGACGGTCTGGACCCTTCTCTTGTTCGTGGTGCTCACCGTGGGCCTGACCACTGGTGTGACCGCGCTGGTCGTGAACAGCTGGGGCAAGCGCGGGTCAGGCGGCGGCGAGGCCGCGATCGTCGCCGATCCGGTCGGCTTCATCCTGGGCGCCGGGATCGGGCTCGGCCAGCTGACGATCTGCGTGCTCGGTGTGCTGGTGATTACCACCGAGTACTCGACCGGGGTGATCCGGGCCTCGCTGCTGGCCGTGCCGCGCCGGATCCCCATGCTCATCGCCAAGATCGTCGTGTTCGGGGCTCTGCTCATCGTTCTGGCGGAGATCGTCGCGTTCGGGTCGTTCTTCCTTGGCTCGCTGCTGCTGCACAGCAAGGTGCCAGTGTCGCTGAGCGACCCTGGGGTTGCGAGGGCCGTGGTGGGCGCCGGAATCTACCTGACCGTTCTCGGCCTGTTCGCGGTCGGGATCGGCGCCCTGATCAGGCATACCGCAGGCGGCATTGCGACGGTGATCGGGGCCGTGCTCGTGGTGCCGCTCATTACCGGCTTCCTGCCGGGAAGCTGGGGACATCACATCAACGGCTACCTGCCAGAACAGGCCGGCTCGATGATCTACCAGGCACACCAGTCGGCCAAACAGGTCCTGACGCCCTGGCAGGGCTTCTGGGTCTTCTGCGCATGGACCGCCGTGCTGCTCGGCGTCGCGGGTTACCTGCTGGTGCGCCGCGACGCCTAGCCTCGCCGTCACTTAGCGCACGCGCTGGGACCTGGCCTGGAAGTAGGCCGAGGAGTCGCGTTGCCAGAGGAAGTAGATCGCGCCGAGCCCGGCGAGCCAGACCACAATCGCGAGCACCAGGCTGATCACCGAGTGCGGTCGCGCGACCAGAGTCAGCAGGTCGATCGTGTTGAGCGCGAAGAGCACGGTGGCGACGATCCTGGCCCAGTTGCGGCCGCGGCCGTTCGCCCACGCCATCCACAGCCACAAACCGATCGCGATCGCACCTATCACCACCGCGACGGCGATTCCCGCCACCTCGGCGGTATGGATCTGGCTGTCTGAATAGTTAGGGTACGCAGAGCGGATCGCGCTCTTCAGGCTGCCGATCGTGGTCAGGCCAATGATGATCTCGATCGCGCTGAGCGCGGCGCCCGCATACATGAACTTGACGGCGGTGAGCACCGATTGCGGTGCTGGCGCCTCCGGTGGCGCGACTGGTCCCTGGCCGCCAGTCGGATAGGGCTGGTCCATGCTGCTCCTTCGCCGGTGCTGTGGCCGCTGCCGGTTCAAGCACTGTGCTGGTGCGCGCTGAATGTCAGAGACCAAGCCTACAGTTGAAGCGTGCAGCGTGAGGAGAAGCGATGCGGCCGGTAACCGATCTTCGGCGCCGGGTTGCGCCCTTCGAGGTCGTCACCGACATGGTGCCCGCGGGCGACCAGCCGGCAGCGATCGAGGAGATGGAGAAGCGGATCAGGTCCGGGTCAGGCGACACGGTCTTGCTGGGCGCCACCGGCACAGGAAAGACAGCGACCGTCGCCTGGCTGGCCGAGCGACTGCAGCGGCCGACGCTGGTCATGCTGCCGAACAAGACCCTGGCCGCGCAGTTCGCGAATGAGTTGCGCGAGATGCTGCCGAACAACGCCGTCGAGTACTTCGTCTCGTACTACGACTATTACCAGCCTGAGGCGTATGTACCCCAGACTGACACCTACATCGAGAAGGACTCCTCGATCAACGACGAGGTGGAGCGGCTCAGGCACTCAGCCACCAACTCGCTGCTGACCAGGCGGGACACGATCGTGGTCGCCTCGGTGTCGTGCATCTACGGCCTGGGCACGCCGCAGGAGTACGTCGACCGGATGGTCAGACTCAAGGTCGGCCAGACGATCGAGCGCGAGGCGCTGCTGCGCAGGCTGGTGGGCATGCAGTACGTGCGGAACGACCTCGCATTCAGCCGCGGCACCTTCCGGGTCCGTGGCGACACGATCGAGGTGATCCCGGTCTATGAGGAGCACGCGGTCAGGATCGAGCTGTTCGGGGACGAGATCGAGCGCCTGATGACGCTGCACCCGCTCACCGGCGAGGTGCTGACGACCGACGACGAGCTGTACATCTTCCCCGCCTCGCACTATGTCGCAGGGCCGGACCGGATGGAGCGCGCGGTCGCGGGCATCGAGGCCGAGCTCGCCGGCCGGCTGGCGGACCTCGAGCGCGCTGGCAAGCTGCTTGAAGCGCAGCGGCTGCGGATGCGCACGACGTACGACGTCGAGATGATGCGCCAGGTTGGCAGCTGCTCGGGAATCGAGAACTACTCGCGGCACATCGACGGCCGCGAGGCGGGTAGCCCGCCGAACACGCTGCTCGACTACTTCCCCGAGGACTTCCTGCTCGTCATCGATGAATCGCACGTCACGGTGCCGCAGATCGGCGCGATGTACGAGGGCGACGTGTCCCGCAAGCGGGTTCTGGTCGAGCACGGATTCCGGCTGCCGAGCGCCATTGACAACAGGCCGCTCACCTGGGAAGAGTTCGGCGACCGCATCGACCAGACGCTGTACCTGTCCGCTACTCCCGGTCCCTACGAGCTGCAGCGCGTACGCGGCGATGTGGTGGAGCAGGTGATCAGGCCAACGGGGCTGATCGATCCCGAAGTGATCATCAAGCCGACGAAGGGCCAGATCGACGACCTGGTGCACGAGATCAGGCTGCGGGCCGAGCGCGACGAGCGCGTGCTTGTCACGACGCTGACAAAGAAGATGTCGGAGGACCTCACCGACTACCTGCTCGAGCTGGGTATCCGCGCCAGGTATCTGCATAGCGAGGTGGACACGCTGCGCAGGATAGAGCTGCTGCGCGAGCTGCGGCTCGGGGAGTTTGACGTGCTCGTGGGCATCAACTTGCTGCGAGAAGGTCTCGACCTGCCGGAGGTTTCGCTGGTGGCGATCCTGGACGCGGACAAGGAAGGGTTCCTGCGGTCGGGTACCTCACTGATCCAGACCATCGGCCGGGCGGCCCGTAACGTCTACGGCCAGGTGCACATGTACGCCGACTCGATGACGCCGTCGATGAGCAAGGCCATCGACGAGACGAACCGGCGCCGGGCTAAGCAGATCGCCTACAACCAGGAGCAGGGCGTTGACCCGCGGCCGTTGCGCAAGCGGATCGCCGACATCACCGACCAGCTCGCCCGCGAGGACGCCGATACCGAGAAGTTGCTCGGCGGCTCAGGCCGGCGGCAGAGCAGGGGCAAGGCTCCGGTGCCAGGCCAGTCCGCACGGGCCAGGGCGGCAGCCGCGGCGGGCGGTGTCCGAGGCGCCGAGGCCGTGCCAGGGACCGGAGCCGGGGCACGCGAGGACCTGATCGCGCTGATTACGACGCTGACGGACCAGATGCATGCCGCGGCGGCCGAGCTTCAGTTCGAGCTGGCGGCTCGTTTCAGGGACGAGATCAGGGAACTGAAGCAGGAACTTCGCGGCATGCAGGCAGCCGGCGTCTGAGGGGGCGGCCGGGCGAATTCGCGGGTCCCGATCGGCGAGCAGACGGAACCGTCCGGCCGGGCGGACCGTCCAAGCGGCATGAGGACTGCGTACTGCGGCCTGCTTGCCGAACGGGCAGCGCCGAGGCGGAACAGGACGGCGGCCACGGTCGCCGCGGTTGCCGGTTTAATCGTCATCGCCGCGGGCGCACTTGCCGGATGCGGCAAGGTCAGCGCCAGCGTACACACGCCGCCGGGACAGAGAGCCAGCCATCGGCCGGAAACGTCAGGCAGTCCGCCGATGATCAGGCTGCTGTGCGTCCAGCCAAGCGCCGTCACTGCCGTGCGCGTGGTTCGGTTCGCGTCGCGCGCTCAGCTCGGCCAGGCTAAGCCGCTGCCCAGGCCGGTCCCGGGGATAACGATCAAGGACCTGGCAAGGGTGCGCCATCTGGCCGTGGTGATCTGCAGGCTGCCGAGGATGCCGTACGGGATCATCAACTGCCCTGCGGATCGCGGCGGCGGCTATGTGCTCGAATTCTCGGCCCCTCGCGAGCGCTTCCACGCCATTACTCTTCAGGCCAGCGGCTGCGAGGCCGTCGCAGGGACCGGGGCGGGCCGCGCCAGGTGGGTGGCGAGGACGCCGCTGTTCTGGGAGCAGTTCGCGCATCTCACCGGGATCGCTTCTCCTGCACACTCGCAGACCTGACCAGCGGGCGGAACTCCGGATAGCTCGCGCCATCGGCCGGGTGGACGAACTCAGCGACAACAGGCTGCCCGGCGTGCAGCAAGCCCAGCTGCTCCTGACCAGCCAGCCGGAGCCCGGTCGAGAGCCACGGGCCTTCGGCGAGCTCGACGAGCGCGGGCACCGACACCGGTCCGCCGTCCCGCGGATGCACAACCGACCAGCTCACCAGGCTGCCGCGCCCGGACGCTGGCGCCCAGCTCAGCTCGGTGTCATCGGCGCAGCCAGGGCAGCCGCTCGCTGTCGGGGCCAGCCAGGCACCACAGCCGTCGCAGCGCCTGACCATCAGCACGTCTTCGCCGGCCGCGGTGAAGAACGGCTCGCTGCGTTCGTCGGGCCGGACAACGCCCAGTTGTTCGGGCCCGGCCACCCGGGGCCAGATGCGCTCTGCGCGAAGGTCGTCGTGCACCGATGCTCCACCGCCGGCCGGCTCGGCCGAGCCGGCCGGCCCGGCGTCTAGCCGCAGGGACGGCGCCAGCGCGGCCGCCCAGGGCCGCTCGCGCTTATGCGGGCTGACGATCAGGGTCCCGTGATGCGCCAGGATGCCGCCGTTGCCGCTGACCAGGATCACGTCGGTCGCGGGAGACTGACGGGCGCCGCCGTCGCCGCGGGCCTGAATGATCGCCTCAGACAACGGGGTGAACCCCCACATGTAGTACGCCGAGAGCTGACCGCCACCGGTGTTGACCGGCAGCGACCCGCCAGGGGCGAGTGCACCGCTGGCCGCGAGCAGCCCGCCTTCGCCCTTCGCGCAGAAGCCGTAGTCCTCGAGCGTCACCAGCACCGTGTAGGTGTAGCAGTCGTAGATCTGGCACATCGTGACGTCGGCAGGACCTATCCCCGCCCTGCCCATGGCCGCGCGGCCCGCCTGGACAGCGCCGGTGACCAGCCCGAAGTCGCTGTCGGCTGTCCATGGCTGGCCGGGATGACCTTGACCCCAGCCCCAGATGTGGACGGGCGGCCTGGGACCGCAGGCGGCGGCCTGCGCGGACGTGATGATCACCGCGATCGCGCCGTTGGAGACAAGCGAGCAGTCGAGCAGATGCAGCGGCTCGGCGACCCAGCGTGAATCCTGGTGATCCGCGAGGGAGATCGGGTCGCGGTACTGAGCATCCGGATTGCCCGCAGCCCACTGGCGCTGCGCGACCGCAATAGCGCCGAACTGCTCCGACGTCGTACCGAATCGCTCCATGTGCCGCCTGGCGGCTAGGGCGTAATACACGGTAACGCTGCTAAACCCGTGGCCTGCGGTGAGACCGGTGAGTCCGTTCCGTTCCGGAGGTCCAGCCGCGCTCGCCGCGCTGCCGCGGCCGAACGCGCTCCCGGCCGGCAGCTCCTTCGCGCAGCGGCGTGTCGGCGAATACGCAGGCAACCGCGTGGGCCATACCGCTCGCCACGGCCTGCGCGGCGACCTGCACGGCGGTCGCCGCTGACGCGCCGAAGCTGTTGACGACGGCGAGCAGCGCCAGGTCATGGAGGCCGAGCTGGCCGGCGAGACCGACGTCCAGGCCGCCTGTGATGCCGGGGCAGATCAGCAGGCCGTCCAGATCTGACAGCGCCATCCCGGCATCGGTGGCAGCGAGCCTGACGGCGCTGGCCGCGAGCCGCCGAGGGCTGGAACCAAAGACGCGCCCCATGCTCGTCATGCCGAGTCCCGCGATCGCCGCGTCACCCGTCACCGGTTTGCCTCCCCGTGGTACGCCTGGCCCGGCCGAAGGACCCAGACTTAGCATATTTAACCGGACTCGCCCGGCAATCTTCCCGGCACGGCTCATCACCTCGATCGGCCCTGGTGAACCGCCCGATACCTGGGCAGAGCGCCAGCAGAACCGGTCTCGGGGTATGCCGGTGCGGTGTCGGACCAGGTCAGTAAGGGCCGTTCCTGATATTCTGAGACCCCGTGGACCGGCGGGCAGCGACCGTCGGCACTGACCACGGGAGCCACTTTGGCGACGTCAGCGCTTACCCCGCGCCCTGTTCTGACCAGGCATGTCTTCGTAACCGGAGGCGTCGCATCCAGCCTCGGCAAGGGGCTCACAGCCTCCAGCCTCGGCCGCCTGCTGAAGATGCGCGGTCTTCGCGTCAGCATGCAGAAGCTGGATCCGTACCTGAACGTCGATCCAGGCACGATGAACCCGTTCCAGCACGGCGAGGTCTTCGTGACCGACGACGGCACTGAGACCGATCTTGATGTCGGTCACTACGAGCGGTTCCTGGACATCAGGCTGCCGGGATCATCGAACGTCACGACCGGGCAGATCTATTCGAGCGTGATCGCCAAGGAGCGCCGCGGCGACTATCTCGGCGATACCGTCCAGGTCATCCCGCATATCACGAACGAGATCAAGAACCGCATCATCGAGATGGGCGGCCCCGAGACCGACGTGGTCATTACCGAGGTCGGCGGCACGGTTGGCGACATCGAGTCGCTGCCGTTCCTGGAGGCGATCAGGCAGATCAGGCATGAGATCGGCAGGGACCGCTGCTTCTTCCTCCACGTGTCGCTGCTCCCATACATCGGTCCCTCCGGCGAGCTGAAGACCAAGCCGACCCAGCACTCGGTCGCAGCGCTGCGCAGCATCGGCATCCAGCCAGACGCGATCGTCTGCCGGTCCGATCGGGCGATCAGCGGCGGTCTGAAGCGCAAGATCAGCCTGATGTGCGACGTCGACGAGGAGGCGGTAGTTTCGGCGCCGGACGCGCCCTCCATCTATGACATTCCCAAGGTCCTGCATACCGAAGGACTCGACGCCTACGCAGTCCGGCGGCTCGGCCTGCCATTCCGCGACGTCGACTGGAGCGACTGGAATGACCTGCTCGCTCGCGTGCACCGGCCAGCCAGGAGCGTGACTATCGCGCTTGTCGGCAAGTACGTCGATCTGCCCGACGCGTACCTGTCGCCAGCCGAGGCGCTGCGGGCAGGCGGCTTCGGCAACGACGCAGGGGTCAACATCCGCTGGGTGGCCAGCGATGACTGCCAGACACCAGACGGCGCGGCGAGGCATCTGGACGGCGTGGACGGCATCCTCGTGCCCGGCGGCTTCGGCGTCCGCGGCATCGAGGGCAAGATCGGCGCGGTCCGGCACGCCCGCCTCAACAAGATCCCGGTCCTTGGTCTCTGCCTCGGCCTGCAGTGCATGGCCATCGAGATCGGCCGGGACGTCGCAGATCTGGAGGGCGCGAACAGCGCAGAGTTTGATCCGCAAACTCCGCATCCGGTCGTGGCCACCATGCCAGACCAGGAGGACGTCGTCGCCGGCGAGCGGGATATGGGAGGCACCATGCGGCTCGGCTTGTACCCGGCTGTGCTCGCCGAAGGCACCATCGTCAGAAGCCTGTACGGCACCGAGGTCGTGCACGAGCGCCACCGGCACCGGTATGAGGTGAACAATTCCTACCGGCCTGCGCTCGAAGCCGCCGGGCTAGTCTGCTCGGGCATGTCGCCGGACGGGCGCCTCGTCGAGTTCGTCGAGCTGCCGCCTGAGGTCCATCCGTTCTTCGTGGCGACCCAGGCACATCCAGAGTTCCTGTCCAGGCCCACCAGGCCGCATCCGCTGTTCAGCGGCCTGATCGCCGCAGCGATCGAGCGATCACGGGTCAAGCTGAGCGGGCAGCCGGTGACCGCGGCCGCCGGGAGCCGTTCGGTCGCGAGCGCATGAGCGGGGCGTCCTCCGCCCCGAGCGCAACGTGGCTTGCCGATGCGACGGCGGACTGGCCGGTCATCAGCACCGAGAAGCTCGTCGAGGGGAAGGTCGTCACCGTCCGGCGGGATGAGGTCAGGATGCCCGACGGCGCCGAGGTCGGCCGTGAGGTCATCGAACATCCCGGCGCGGTCGGCATCGTGGCACTGGACGAGGCGGGGCAGGTCCTGCTGATCAGGCAGTACCGCCATCCGGTCGGCCGGATGCTTTGGGAGATACCAGCCGGGCTACGCGACGTCGCCGGCGAAGCCCCATTGGAGACTGCGCGGCGCGAACTGCTTGAAGAGGCCGGCTACCTGGCCGCAGACTGGCAAGTGCTTGCTGATTTCTTCACCTCCCCGGGAATCACGAGCGAGCGGTTGCGGGTCTACCTGGCCCGCGGCCTGACCCGCGTTCCCGATGCTGAACGTGACTACGTTCCTGACCACGAGGAGGCCTATCTGAGCGTCGAGTGGGCGCCGCTCGACGTGGTGGTCTCCCGCATCCTTGCCGGGAACCTCCACAACGGCGTCATGATGATCGGCGTGCTGGCAGCCATGGCGGCGAGGCAGGGCGCTTTCGCCACGCTGCGGGCGGCCGAAGCACCAGAGCGCTGAGTACGGACCGGGCGGAGCCCGGCGGGACCATCAGGCCTGGCACAGGTGCCCGGGCGGTCCTGAATACGAGGGAGGACTGAAGGTCATGAAGGTCGGCGTTCCCAAGGAAGTCAAGAACCACGAGTACCGGGTGGCCATTACGCCGGCCGGGGTTAACGAGTTCGTCAGGAACGGGCACGAGGTATACATCGAGGCGAACGCGGGCCTCGGCTCCTCGATCCCCGATGAGGACTTCGTCGCCGCAGGAGCGAGCATGCTGCCGGCTGCCGACGACGTCTGGCAGACCGCAGACCTGATCATGAAGGTCAAAGAGCCGGTGGCCGACGAATACCACCGGATGCGCAAGGATCAGGTTCTCTTTACCTACCTGCATCTCGCGGCTTCGAAGGCGTGCACCGACGCGCTGCTCGGCTCGGGAATTACCGCGATCGCGTATGAGACCGTCCAGCTGCCGGATGGTTCGCTGCCGCTGCTCGCACCGATGTCGGAAGTGGCCGGGCGGATGGCGCCGCAGGTCGGTGCCCACCACCTGCAGCGCGACGGCGGTGGCAGGGGCGTGTTGATGGGCGGCGTGTCCGGTGTATACGCAGCCAAGGTCGTCGTGCTCGGCGCCGGCGTGTCCGGGATGAACGCCGCAGCAATCGCGCTCGGGATGCAGGCCGAGGTGCTGCTCGTGGACAAGAACGTGGGCAGGCTGCGGACCGCCGATGCTATCTACCAGGGCCATTGCCAGACGGTCGCGTCCAACACCTACGAGGTCGAGCGCGCCGTCATAGACGCAGATCTGGTGATCGGCGCCGTCCTCGTGCCCGGCGCGAAGGCGCCGATGCTCATCAGCAACGAGCTGGTGTCGCGGATGAAGCAGGGTTCGGTGCTGGTTGACATCTCCATCGATCAGGGCGGGTGCTTCGAAGACTCGAGGCCGACGACGCACGCCGATCCGACCTACCGCGTGCATGACTCGGTGTTCTACTGCGTGGCCAACATGCCAGGGGCGGTTCCGCATACCTCGACATACGCCCTCACCAACGTGACCATGCCGTTCGCGATCGAGATCGCGAACCGCGGCTGGCGGGACGCGTTGCGTGCCGATCCGTCGTTCGCGCCGGGCCTGAACACTCACGATGGTGTTGTGACATGCCAGCCGGTCGCCGAGGCGCACGGACTGCCGTGGACACCGCTGACCGATGTTCTGGCTTGAGTGGAGCGGCGCAGCTGACAACAGGGCCGCGATGATCGGAGCGCCGGCCTGACCACCGTCGCCGCGGCGGCGCGCCGTTACCTCGACCATCTCACCGTCGAACGCGGGCTGGCCGCCCACACCATCGAGGCATACCGCAGAGACCTGCAACGGTATGCCGTGAACCTGGCGGCCGTGGGACGAACCGAGATCGGCGCGGTGACCACCCAGGACGTCGCCGAATTCCTGGCCAGGCTCCGCGAGGGCGACGAGCAGCACCGGCCGCTCGCCGCCAGCTCTGCAGGCCGGGCCGTCGTAGCGGTGCGCGGGCTGCACGCTTTCGCCCTGGCAGAAGGCCTTGCCGGAGCAGATCCTGCCAGGGCGGTGCGTCCTCCGGCTCCGCCCAGGCGGCTGCCGCGCGCCGTCTCGATTCCCGACGTCGAGCGGCTGCTGCAGATCGCCGGCGATTCCCCGCCGCAGCGCCGCGACCGTGCCCTGCTTGAGTTGCTCTACGGGACAGGGGCGCGGATCTCAGAAGCCGTCGGCCTGGACGTAGATGACCTCGACCTGGCCGGTCCTGCGGGGCAGCGTCGTGGCACCGATGGCGCCGTCGCCACGGTCCGGCTGGCCGGCAAGGGCGGACGCCAGCGCATCGTGCCCGTCGGGAGTTATGCGCTCGCGGCGCTGCAGGCGTACCTGGTTCAGGCCAGGCCTGCGCTCGCGGCGAGCGCGCGCTCCGGGCAGCCAAGCCCGGCTGTCTTCCTCAACGCCCGCGGCGGCCGGCTCACCAGGCAGGGCGCCTGGGGAGCGCTCCGGGCAGCGGCGGCGCGAGCCGGACTCGCTGAGGTATCGCCGCATATGCTGCGCCATTCTTTTGCCACCCATCTGCTGGACGGCGGCGCCGATGTGCGGGTGGTTCAGGAATTGCTCGGTCACGCATCGGTGAGCACCACGCAGGTGTACACCTTGGTGACGGTAGATAAGCTCCGCGAGGTGTATGCCGCATCCCATCCCCGAGCTCTGGGCTGAAGCCCGCCATATCCGATCCGGCAGACAGGCCCAGACCAGGGCGAATGAGCGAGCCCGTTTCCCCGCAAAGGGTGAGTCGGCTTGCCGCGACCCCATGCAGCCTCTAAAGTCCGGAAGGCAGCGGCCCGCAGCGTGCGAGGCCGCCCGGGAGGTGCTCGTTACCGTGTCAGCGTCAGGGGCAACGGAAGCCAGTGCCGGCATCATCGGCCCGACCGGCCGTCCGCTTCCTGCATTCCCCGAGCCAGAGCCGCTGTTTACGCATGGTCCAGCCCGAGTTGTGGCCGTGTGCAACCAGAAGGGCGGCGTCGGCAAGACCACTACCACGATCAGCCTGGGAGCCGCCCTGGCTGAAGTCGGGCGCCGGGTACTCCTGGTCGATTTCGACCCGCAGGGCGCCCTCTCTGTCGGGCTTGGCTTCCAGCCGCACGAACTTGATGCCACCGTCTACAACGTGCTCATGGACGCCGCAGTTACGGCCGGCGACGTGCTCTTCCAGACCAAGGTCGAGGGCATGGACCTGCTGCCAAGCAACATCGACCTGTCAGGTGCCGAGGTTCAGCTTGTGCACGAGGTCGGCAGGGAGTTCGTGCTCGGCCGGGTGCTCGCGCCGCTACTGGACGACTATGACATCGTCCTGATTGATTGCCAGCCATCGCTCGGCCTGCTTACTGTCAACGCGCTGGCCTGCGCGGACGGTGTCCTGGTTCCGCTGGAATGCGAATACTTCGCGATGCGGGGCGTGGCGCTTCTGATGGAGACGATCGACAAGGTCTCAACCAGGCTGAGTCCCAAACTCGGTATGGACGGGCTTCTCGCCACCATGTACGACTCGCGTACGCTGCACACTCGAGAGGTCCTTGCCGGCGTCGTCGCCGGATTCGGCGACAAGGTATTCCATACCGTCATCAACCGTACGGTCCGGTTCCCTGATGCCTCCGTCGCCGGAGAGCCGATCACGATTTTCGATCCCTCATCGGCGGGAGCAGCTTCCTATCGGGAGCTCGCCAGGGAGGTGCTTTACCGGTGGAGCAGGGCCGAACTCGCAAGTCAGGTCAACGGCGGGTAAGGGTCCCTGGCATAGCAGAACTGCTGCGCCCAGCGTCCGCGCTGCCGGTCAGTATCGAGCAGCGGCAGGCGAGCGGCCGCGAGAGTCACAGCCATAAAATCACCGTGTACCTATCAGAAGCCGAACTGCTCGCGCTGGAGCGCGCCAGGCTTACGTTCCGCAGTTACGGGATTGCGGCGGACCGGGGCCGGATCGTCAGGGAGGCGCTTGCCGTGCTGCTCGCCGACCTGGACGCGAAGGGCGCCGATAGCCTGATGGCCAGGCGGCTTCGGGACGGACGTTGACTTCGGTTATGACAGATGGGCCCGGCGAATCCGCGCATGGTCGGGCGGGCGGCGGTTTCGAGGTCCACCTTGACGTCTTCGAGGGTCCGTTCGACCTGCTACTGGCGCTGATCTCCAAGCACAAGCTCGACATCACCGAGATCGCGCTGTCAGCCGTCACCGACGAGTTCATCAGCTATATCGGGGCGCTCGCGGGCCGCTGGGAGCTGGACCAGGCCAGCTTCTTCCTGGTCGTGGCCGCGACGCTGCTTGATCTCAAGGCAGCCCGGTTGCTCCCGGCTGGCGAGGTCGATGACGAGGAGGACCTGGCCCTGCTGGAAGCCAGGGACCTCTTGTTCGCCAGGTTGCTGCAATACCGCGCTTACAAGGAGGCGGCGGCGATCTTCGCCGGGCAGATGGCCGACCAGGGCCGCAGGTTCCCGCGGCGAGTGCCGATGGAGCCAGGGTTCGCCGATCTGCTGCCGGAAGTGCTGCTCGGGCTGACGCCCGGGCAATTTGCGGCGATCGCGGCGACGACGCTCGCACCGCGGGCCGCCCCGGTCGTCTCGACGGCGCACCTGTACGTGCCGCGCACCACCGTGCTCGAGCAGGCCGGCATCATCACGGCGCGCTTGCGCGCCGCCGGGCGGGCCTCATTCGGCGACCTCGCGGCGGACTGCGAGGATACCTACGAGGTCGTGGCGCGTTTCCTCGCCGTCCTCGATCTGTACCGGGATAGGTGCGTTTCCTTTGAGCAGGAGAGCCCGCTCGGTGAGCTGTTCATCACCTGGATCGCGCCGGAACCGCCCGGCGGCGAGCCAGCTGCAAGCACTAGGCCCGGCAACCGGGCGGAGCGGACGACACGCGACGATGACTGAAGAGCCGTTGCCAGGAACAGGGGCCTCCTCAACCGGGCTGCGGCCCGCCATTGAGGCCATCCTGCTCGTGGCCGACGAGCCCGTCCCCGAGAACATGCTGGCGCAGGTTCTCGAGGTCGCACAGCAGGACGTGGCCGCGGCCCTGCATGAGCTTGCGGTCCGGTACACGGACGAAGGTCGCGGCTTCGACCTGCGGGAAGTGGCTGGCGGCTGGCGTTACTACACAAGGGCCGAGTATGCGCCCGTGGTTGAGAGGTTCGTCAGAGACGGTCAGGAGGTCAGGCTGACGCAGGCGGCGCTGGAAACTCTTGCGGTCGTGGCCTATCGTCAGCCGGTCGGCAGGGCCCAGGTGTCCGCGGTGCGCGGCGTCAACTGTGACAGCGTCATGCGTACGCTCACGCTGCGCGGCCTGGTCGAAGAGGCTGGCGCCGACCAGGAGACCGGGGCGATCTTGTTCCGCACGACCGCATACTTCCTGGAGCGGCTCGGTCTGGCCAGCCTCGACCAGCTGCCCGAACTCGCTCCGTTCCTGCCCGACCAGATGGACGATGAACAGGACAACGGCCATGCCCGCCCGTCGTGACAGAAGGCCCGGCGCTGGTGGCCGGCAGCCGTCGCCGGCCGGGGTCAGCGATGCGTTTGCCGATGACGATGACGACTGGGGGGTCGAGCCAGGTCAGCGGGATTCGCTCAGCGATGTGCCTGGCGGGGTGCGGCTGCAGAAGGTTCTCGCGGCGGCCGGCGTCGGCAGCCGCCGTAGCTGCGAAGAGCTGATTGGTGCGGGCCGGGTCGAGGTCGACGGCCAGGTCGTGCGCAGGTTCGGCGCGAGGGTTGATCCGAAGACTCAGGTCATACGGGTTGACGGGAAGCGCATCCCGGCCAGCGAGGATCTGGTCTACCTGGCTCTGAACAAGCCCGCAGGGGTGCTGAGCACTATGTCGGACGACCGGGGAAGAAAGACGATCGCCGACCTGGTGGCCGATCGCGGCGAGCGGCTGTTCCACGTCGGCAGGCTCGACTATGAAACCGAGGGTCTCATCCTGCTGACCAACGACGGCGAGCTTGCGCATCGCCTGGCTCATCCCCGGTATGGCGTGCTGAAGACCTACCTGGCGGAGATACGCGGCCCGGTGCGCAAAGACCTCGCCCGCCGCCTGACTACGGGGGTAGAACTCGAGGACGGCACCGTCACCGCCGACAGGTTCCGCGTCGTCGACCAGGCCGGCTCGCGTGTCATGGTCGAGATCACCTTGCATGAGGGGCGCAAGCACGTCGTCAGGCGGATGCTGGCAGGGGTCGGCCATCCGGTGAGCCGCCTGGTGCGCACCCAGGTCGGCCCCGTCACGCTCGGAGCCCTGAAGCCAGGCACCTCGCGCCGGCTGTCCACCGCTGAGATCGGGAACCTGTACGCCGCCGTCGGCATGTAGCCAGCCGCCACACCGTACCCGGCCAGCGGGGCGGATATGGTCACGGGAGAGTCGCGGGGGAAAGGAGCGGTCGTGGCGGTCAGGGCGATCAGGGGCGCCATCCAGGTGGGCGCGGACGACCGTCAGGAGATACTGGACGGCACGGCCGAGCTCGTGACCCAGGTGATGGAACGCAACGGGCTGACCACAGACCAGGTGATCAGCGTGATCTTCTCGGCAACTCCCGATCTGCGAGCCGAGTTTCCCGCGCTGGCAGCCAGATCGCTCGGCTTCCAGGAGGTGCCGCTGCTGTGCTGCACGGAAATCGCCGTGCCCGTGGCGATGCCGCGAGTGGTCCGGCTGATGATGCACGTCGAGACCGCTCTGGCCAGGCAGCAGATCCAGCACGTCTACTTGCGCGGAGCGGCCGCCCTGCGGCTGGACATCGCGCAATGAGGCCAGGCAGGTGCCGGTGACAGCGCCAGCGGCCACCGCGCCGGGGTCCGCGGTCATTGTCGGCACCGGGTTGATTGGCACGTCGATCGCGCTGGCGCTGCGCGAGCGCGGCACGCAGGTCTGGCTCAGCGACACCGACGTGGCTGCGGCGCGCCTCGCCGCGGAACTAGGCGCAGGGCAGGTACTGCCGCCGGACGGCGGACTCTCCGGGCCAGCCGATGTCGCTGTTCTTGCGGTGCCGCCTGGTGCGGTCGCCAGTGCTCTGGCTGGAGCGCAACGACAGCGCCTGGGCACCTGCTATACCGACGTGGCCAGCGTCAAGGAGCTGCCGGTGCGCGAGGCCAAGGCGGCCGGTTGCGACCTGGCCGCGTTCGTCCCCGGCCATCCGATGTCCGGCAGGGAGCGGTCAGGACCGGCCGCCGCACGGGCCGATCTGTTCGCGGGCCAGCCATGGGTGATCTGCCCGGTCGGCCTGTCTTCCGACGCCGTGCGTCGGAGTCGTGACGAACCTGGCCCGCGCCTGCGGGGCGCAGCCGGTGCTGATGTCCGCGGCCGAGCACGACCGGTGGGTCGCGCTGGTCTCCCATGTGCCGCATCTGGTCGCCAGCGCGATGGCGGCGCTGTGCGCCGGCGCTCCGGCAGGTGCGCTCGCGCTGGCCGGACCCGGCCTGCGCGATGTGACCAGAATCGCGGCGAGCGATGCGAGACTGTGGACCGAGATCCTTACCGCGAACGCCTCGCGGGCGCATGAGATCGTCAGCGGCGTGATCGGGCAGCTCGGCGCGGCGGCCGATGCGCTGGCCGCAATCGCCGCGGGTGACGATAACGCGGCCAAGCAGCTCATGGCCGTACTCGAGGCAGGCCGCGAGGGCGTGGCCAGGATTCCCGGCAAGCGCGGTGGCCCGGCTCCCGATTACACCGTCGTGCAGGTCGTCATCGCGGACTCGCCAGGCGAGCTGGCCAGGCTTTTCGCGGCGGCCGGAGCGGCCGGCGTCAACATCGAAGATGTCAGGATCGAGCACTCGCCAGGCTTGCCGGTTGGCGTGGCCGAGCTCTCAGTCCGCCCCGAGACAGCCGAAGCCCTCGCGGCCGCGCTGGCCGCGGCCGGCTGGCCGGTAGCATCGCCTGCGTGACGAATTCGGTGGCAGGCGTCCGGAATCCGGTGACCTCGCGCACAGGAAGCAGGCTGGCGCAGGTGATAGCCGTTGACGGCCCGTCAGGATCGGGGAAGTCGAGCGCGGCCCGCGGCGCCGCTTCGGCGCTGGGGCTGCGCTACCTGGACACCGGAGCGATGTACCGCGCAGTGACGTGGTGGATGCTCGAGCACGATGTCGACCTTGCCGACACCGGCGCCGTTGCCGGCCACACGATGGAACTGAGCATCGACATCAGCACCGATCCGCACGTGCAATGGATCAGGGTGGACGGAATCGATGTCAGCGCTGAGATCAGGCAGCGGCGGGTGTCAAACGTCGTCAGCCTGGTCGCTGCGGTTCCCGAGGTCCGGGCCCAGCTAGATCGGGCAGCAGCAGGCGATCATCGCCGCGGCACTGGCGGCAGGCGGCATCGTCGCCGAAGGCAGGGACATCGGTACCGTCGTCGCGCCTGACGCGGCCGTGAAGGTATACCTGACCGCGAGCGAGCAGGTCAGAGCGGAGCGCCGGGCCGCCGAGCTGGCCGGGCGTCAGGTGGGGCCCGGCGCGGTCAGACAGCCGGCGGCAGCGCGCGCCGTCCCGGATTCGCGCGCAGCCGTGGCCGCTGACAGCGGCCAGGGGGCGGCGCCAAGCGCGGCCGTCACCATGGCCGAGCAGGCTCAGCGCGACCGCCGGGATGCGCCGCAGAGCCAGATGGCTGCCGATGCCATCCAGATCGACGCGACCGACCTGGGGCTCGATGACGTCATCGGGCGCATTGTCGGGCTCGTTGCCGCGAAGCGAGCGGGCGGATGAACGAGCAGGTTCAGGACCCCGGTAGCAGTCATCCCGACACCGCCAGCGCGCCTGTGCTCGCCGTCGTAGGGCGGCCGAATGTCGGGAAGTCGACACTAGTGAACCGGATGCTCGGCAGCCGCCAGGCGGTGGTGGAAGACACCCCTGGAGTAACCAGGGACAGGGTCGCGTACGACGCGATATGGCGCGGCCGGGCGTTTACGATCGTCGATACTGGCGGATGGGAGCCGGCAGTCGAGGGATCGCCTGTGCTTGCGGCCAAGGTAGCGGCGCAGGCCAGGGTGGCCGTCGACGCCGCCGACGCGGTGCTGTTCGTGACCGACGCCGTCGTAGGCGTGACCGACGCGGACGCTGCCGTCGCAGCCGTGCTCCGCCGCTCCCGCAAGCCTGTCGTCCTGGCCGCCAACAAGGTCGACGACGCTCCTGCCGAAGCCGGCGTGCACTCGCTCTGGTCGCTCGGGCTCGGCGAACCGGTCCCTGTGAGCGCGCTGCACGGCAGGGGCAGCGGCGACCTGCTCGATGCGGTACTGAGCGCACTGCCCGATGCTCCAGAAGACCGGGAGGACGCCGAGGCAGGTCCGCGCAGGGTGGCGCTGATCGGCAGGCCTAACGTCGGGAAGTCGAGCCTGCTCAACAAGCTGGCTGGGCAGGACCGCGTACTGGTGGACGCGGTCGCCGGTACGACCAGGGATCCGGTCGACGAGCTGATCGACCTGGGCGGCAAGACGTGGCGCTTCGTCGATACGGCGGGGATCAGACGGCGGTTCAGGGAGACCCAGGGCGCCGACTACTTCGCGGCGCTGCGGACCGAGCGCGCGCTGGATCGGGCCGAGATAGCGGTCGTGCTCGTCGACGCCAGCGAGCCGCTCGCCGAGCAGGATCTGCGGATCATCTCGATGGTGATAGAGGCCGGCCGGGCTCTGGTGATCGCCTACAACAAGTGGGACCTGGTCGACGAGGACCGCAGGCAGTTTCTCGACAGGGAAATCGACCGGCAGCTCTACACTGCGCGCTGGGCTCCCAGGGTGAACATCTCAGCATCGACGGGCTGGCACGTGGACAGGCTCGTTTCGGCGCTGGAGACAGCGCTTGCCGGCTGGGAGACCCGGGTCCCGACTGGCCGGCTGAACGCCTGGCTGTCGGCATTGATCGCCGCGACCCCGCCGCCTGTGCGCGGCGGCAGGCAGCCAAAGATCATGTTCGCCACGCAGGCCGGGACGAAGCCGCCACACTTCGTCCTGTTCACCTCCGGCTTCCTCCAGGCCGGGTACCGGCGTTTCGTGGAGCGGCGGCTACGTGAGGAGTTCGGCTTCCAGGGGACTCCCGTGCACCTGTCTATGCGCCTCCGGGAAAAGCGGTCAGCCGCGGCCCGCGGCGCGCGCGGCGCCAGGCGAAACTGATGCGCCGGCACCACGATCCCGAGGCCGCAGGCCCGGCTACGATGCACAACCTCGCCATCGCGCAGGATTAGCACATTGGGCCGAGCCGGAACCAGACGACCGTGCGGCCGCCATGACTGGCAAACCCCCAATCGTCGGAAAGGCTTTCCACCAGGAGCAACCCGTTTCCGCTTTCGCCGCCGGGGTTGTTCCCATTCTGCGGCTGCGCGACGTCCGATCCGTTATCGATGACCGAGATCAGCAGGCTGGCTGCTTTGGCGGCCACGATCAGCTCAACCGTTCCTCCTGGCAGGCCCGACCTGCTGTGCCGGACCGCGTTCGTGACCAATTCCGACGTCAATAGCAAGGCCGTGTCTCCTTGCGCGTGCCCGTCACCGATGGCCCGCGCGACGAAGTACCTGGCCTCTCGTACCTGCTCGGGCGATCCCGGCAGCGTGATCCTGCCGAGTATGACCCAGTAGAACAGTAAAGCGGGGTCAGCGATCGGTGCGCTGGCCCGCGCCGTCTCCGCGGGCATGGGTCACTCCTTCCGGCGAACCTCCCTCGCGGCTTCTCGCCTATCCTTCAATGGGAATGCAGAACTTACAAGTGCATTGTGGATATTGGTTGACTGAGATTGCAAATGGGTTCCCAGGCGCGCACGTGAGGGCGTAGGGTGGGCGGAACTCCCCTGAGAACCAGCCAGATGGTGACTGTGTCGCCTTCGTCGAGGCAGGAGGCGACGATCCGTGTTGGTAGGACCGACCATTCGCCGGCGCAGGCTCGGCAGCGATTTAAGGCGGCTACGCGAGCAGCGGTCGCTCAGGCTGGAGGAAGTTGCCGCCCAGCTAGGAGTCGCGCCCTCGACGCTGTCCAGGATCGAGACCGGCAAGACCCCGACCAGGACCAGCTACCTCGCGCTCATGCTCGACCTCTATGGCGTGCAGGACGCCGACCTGCGGCGGAGCCTCATGGACCTCGCGCGCGAGGGTCAGCGCAAGGGCTGGTGGGTGGGATCGGACGACCTGCTTCCTGCCGGAATGGGCAACTACCTAGGTCTGGAAGGCGAGGCGTCTGACGTTCGCGCCTTCCAGTCGGAGGTGATCCACGGCCTGGTCAGGACACCGGACTATGCCAAGGCCGTCATCGCTGCTCGCCGGCCTGGCCTGGAACGCGGTCAGGCGGAGCGGCTGGCGCGGGTTGCCGTGCGCCGCCAGGACGTGCTGCACGGCGGCGATCCGATCAGGCTCAGGCTCGTCCTGGACGAGTCCGTCCTGTTGCGTGCCGTGGCCGGGCCGGACGTGATGCGGGCACAGCTTGAGTACCTGATCGAGGTGGGGAGCGGACCGCACGTGACGATCCAGGTGCTCCGTCTCGGCTGCCAGATCCGCCGGCTGCCGCCCAGCTCGTTCGGCATTCTCAGTTTTGCCGAGCCGGACGATGCCGATGTGGTCTGCGCGACGGGTATCCGCGGGCAGGTGCTGCTCGAGCAGCGCGCGGCCGAGGTGCAGGCAGTCCGTCAGATATTCGACGCAGTGAGTGAACTGGCGCTGCCTCCGGAGGAGTCCGCGCAACTGATTGGCGAGGTGGCAGCGACGCTGTAGGTCGCCCGATCGCCCCGAGCCTTGTGACCTAGACCCTGTGAGCGAGCGCTCTCGCGATCATCGCCGCCGTCTGGCTCGCCGGCTCGCTGCTGCTCACGAGAAGATTCATCGTTGCGGCATAACGGGACACATCAGCTGGCCTGTCCACATAACTGGCGCTCGTCAGCTGCTCAGTGTAGACAGCGTCGGGCAGCTCCTCGTCAGCGAAGCGCAAGATCGTGAAGCCAGCAGGAGTCAGTGGCGCCCCGGACGTGAAAGGCCTGATCCTGATCGTGACTGCCCGCCGGCGCGCGGATTCCGCCAGATACTCGAGCTGGGCGGCGAATACCTCCTTGCCGCCGACCGGCCGGTGCAGCACCGCCTCGTCGATCACGGCGGCCAGCCGGCCCCCGCCCGACGCGAACCGTTCGGCCCGCTGGGCGCGGACCTGAAGGATGCGCGCAATGTCATCCTGGCTGAAGTCGGCGTGCGCCAGCAGCCCTGCCGCATAGTCCGCGGTCTGCAGGAGTCCGGGAACGAAGTGCGTGTCATAGCTCAGCACGCTCTCCGCGGCCTCCTCCAGGCCGAGATAGGACTGAAACCACGTCGGCAGGATGTCGGCCTGGCCGCGCCACCAGGGCCGGGCAAGCGCCTCGCTGGCGAGCTGCAGCAACTGCTCGCGCTCGGCCAGATCAGTGACCCCGTACAGGGTCAGCAAATCGCTGACGTCGATCTCGCGCGCAGCATGACGGCCAAGCTCAATGCGGCTGATCTTGGAATCTGAGGCCCTGATGGCCTCGGCGGCCTGCTGCGCGGTAATGCCGCGCGCCTCACGCAGGCGGCGGAGCGTGGCCCCGAGCCTGATCCGCAGGACTACCGGTCCCGGCGCCTTCGACTCTGGCATGGTGCGGCACAGAATATCGTGCCGATGCGCCGCGATCGGGCCGGTTAGGTCCGGTCGGTACGATCTGATCGGCATCTGCACCGGCGACAGTAAAGGCAGGACAATGCGCTACAGGCCGCTCGGCAATTCGGGTCTGGTCGTCTCAGTGGTGGGACTCGGCTGCAACAACTTCGGCGGCAGGCTGGACCTCGCCGGCACCAGGGCGGTCATCGACGCGGCGATCGACTGCGGAATCACGCTGTTCGACACCGCCGACACGTACGGCGGCGGCGGGGGATCGGAGGAGCTGATCGGCGAGGTACTGGCAAGCCGTCGCGACCAGGTCGTGCTCGCGACCAAATTCGGCCACCAGGCTGCCAACATGGGGTACGGGCCAGCCGTAGGAGCCAAGGGCGGGCGAGCCTACATCAGGCGAGCGGTGGAGCAGTCGCTGCGCAGGCTGCGCACCGACTACATAGACCTGTACCAGATCCACACGCCGGACCCGAAGACGCCGCTTGCTGAGACGCTGGAGGCACTGGGCGAACTGGTCACCGAGGGCAAGGTGCGCTACCTCGGTCACTCCAACTTCTCCGGCTGGCAGATCGCCGAGGCAGCCTGCATCGCAGACCGGTACGGCAAGGTTCCCTTCGTCTCCGCGCAGAACCACTGGTCGCTGCTTGAGCGGGCCGCCGAAGCTGAGGTTGTTCCCGCGGCGCGGCATTTCGGCCTCGGCGTGCTGCCATACTTCCCGCTGGCGAACGGCTTGCTGACCGGCAAGATCCGGCGCGGCCAGCCCGCCAGGGAAGGCACCAGGCTGGCAGGCCGGGACGGCTACGTGACCAAGGCGAAACTGGACATCGTCGAGGGCCTGGCGAGCTGGGGCGAGTCGCACGGCGTCTCGCTGCTAACGGTTGCGATCGCGTGCCTGGCGGCGCAGCCCGGCTGTGCCAGCGTGATCGCCGGAGCAATGTCGCCCGAGCAGGTCAAGGCAAACGCCGACAGCGCCGACTGGATACCGGCCGCGGACGAGCTCGCTGAGGTGGACGCGATCTCGCTCGGGCTTACCAGCTAGGCCCGGTCGCTAGGGCTCAAGGCGGTGCAGGTCGCGCGGGAACAGCGTGACCTCGCGGATGTTGACGGCGCCGGTCAGGCGCGCCGTCCAGCGTTCGAGCCCGATCGCGAACCCGCCATGCGGCGGCATGCCGTGGCTGAAAATCTGCAGATACCCGGCATACAGCGCCGGGTCCTCGCCGCGAGCGGCCAGCGCGGCCAGATACGCGCCGTGATCGTGCAGGCGCTGGCCGCCGGTGACGAGTTCCATGCCGCGGAAGATCAGGTCGAAGCTGCGTGAGTATTCCGGACGGCCCGGGTCGGGGTGGGTGTAGAACGGCCGTTTGACCATCGGGTAGCCGGTGACGAAGAGGAACTCACTGCCGTGCTCGCGGACCGCCCATTCGCCTAGCCAGCGCTCGTCCGCGGGGGACAGGTCGGGCTCGCCGCGCGGATCCCAGCCTGCGTGCGCGGCGATCAGCTCCTGGGCATCGGCGAAATGCAGCTCAGGAATCCGCGCAGGCACGTCAGGCATCTTCAGGTTGAGCCGCTCAGCTGCATCACGAGCACGCGTGCCAACTGCCACGGCCATGCCGGCGATCACCTCGCGGAGCATGGCCATTACGTCTCGATGGTCGGTGATGAAGCCGAACTCGGCGTCCAGGCTGGTGTACTGCGCCAGGTGCCTGGCCGTGTCGTGCGGCTCGGCACGGAACACGGGGCCCGTTTCATAGACCCGCTCGAAGACGCCGACCATGGCCTGCTTGTAGAACTGCGGCGACTGGGCGAGGTAGGCCGGCTGGCCGAAATAGTCGATGGCGAAGACGTTGGCGCCCGACTCGGTTGCCGATCGCACGATCTTCGGGGTCTGAATCTCAGTGAACCCGTGAGCGTCCATGACGGCGCGGAACCCCGCGACGCTGGCCGCAGAGATTTCGAAGCCGCCGCGCAGCAACGGATGTCGCAACGTCGTCGGTGCGTAGTCGAGCACGGTCGGCAGCCCGGCCGTGACCGTCGGACGGTACAGGTCAAAGGGCGGCGGCTCAGCCGGTCCGCTGAGCGCGGTCACCACAGGTCCGGTCAGCTCCGCCCCGCCTGGTGCCTGAGAGTTCATCGTGACTGTGCCGGTTATCGCGACGACCGTCTCCTCCGGCAGGTCCGCGGCGCCGTTTGCTGCTGCCTCGTCGCCGGTCAGCACCACTTGGGCGAGGCCGCTCCGGTCCCTGATGATGAGGAAAGCGACGGCCTTGAGCATCCGCTTGCGGTGCAGCCAGCCAGCTACGGTCACCCGCTCGCCGGCATGCGCGGGCAGGTCGGTGGCCAGGACGCGCTGGCTCGCGTAAGACGACTCGCCGGACTGCTCAGGCGCGATTGGCGTCATGACTCACTCCCTGCCTGACGACCCTTGGGAGTGCGGGCGAGAAGGGAACTCGCTGTGCCACCACACCTTCGCAGGCGACCGCGAGGGCGGTCGCTGCCTTGTTCGCCCGGTCACGAGGGCTAGCCGGCAGGGCATCGGGCCGATCGCTGGTTGCTGTGGCCGTTCCTCCCCGCACTCAGGAGTGTCTTCGCAGCGGGCCGCGAGGCCGCCTTCCCAGCTTCCGGCGGCTCTCTGGGCTCGCGGTGCCCGGCGCTACTCGTCTCCGTCAGCGCGTTGCGGTCAGTCTACCGGCGAACCCGGTGATGTCTGCTGCCCTCGCCAGGGCCACCGCGCGGCCCGTTGCCGCGATCTGGGCGCGGGGACGCCCGGTCGGCCTGCGGCCGGCCAATGGGCGTTCCTGCGCTATGATCTGCGTCTGACAGGGCGACGGGACGTGGCCCAGCTTGGTTAAGGCGCTGGTCTGGGGGACCAGAGAGCCCGGGTTCAAATCCCGGCGTCCCGACCATTAGATGACCTGGACAGCTTCGGGCACTCTGCACGATCGCTGCTCGTTTCGCTAGCAGTGAGCACGACAGAGCGGGGGCAGCCCGGGTGGCAGTGGTGCCCGGACGGGCCAGCAGCAGACAGGACGGTGCCGAGGGTGCCGCGACTCGGGGTCGGGCGGGTCCTGCTGCGCCGCGCACTCTTCTCGCTGTTTGCACTGATCGCCCTCCTGATCATCGCGACCTCCGCGCTGCTGCTGGCGACACCGTCGGTCAGCAACGCATGGTCGCTGGCCAGAGCGGAAGCCAGGGCGCATCACGAACGCTTTCCGGGCCCGCCGGTTCCAGCCAGGTTCGCGGCCGCGCTTATCGCCACCGAGGACCACAGATTCGCGTCCGAGCCGGGATTCGATCCGCTAGCCCTCGGCCGGGTGTTGATGTCGGCAGTGACCGGACAGGATCAGGGCGGCTCGACGCTCTACCAGCAGCTCGGGAAGCTGCTCTATGCCAGGCACAAGAGCAGGCTGACGGTCATGGTGTATGAGCTATCCCTGGGGATCAAGCTGAAGTTCAGTTACCCGCGAGAGCAGATCCTGCGGATGTACGCCGACGTCGCGTACTTCGGCCATGGCTACTACGGCATCGAGCAAGCGAGCTGCGGCTACTTCGGCCGTCCGCCTGCTGCGCTGTCCTGGCCGCAGTCGGCCGTCCTGGCTGGCCTGGTGCAGGCGCCGTCCGCTTATGACCCGCTGGAATACCCCGACCTCGCCCGCTCCCGCGAGGGACACGTGATCAGCAGGCTGGTCGCCACCGGCGTGCTGAGCCAGCACCGCGGTGCGGCTGCCCTTGCCGTACCGATGGACCGGCTGCTCCGAGCATGCCGGCGGCTGCCGCTCCTGACCGTCCGGCACGCGCATGACCTTCCGGCCGCTCCGTGGCGCCGCTACGGGCGGCGCGCGGTATCGCGAGCGGGCTGCTGGCCGCGGGCGAGGACCTTTGGCGCGGCGGCCACGGCTGCAGGGCCGGTGCGGCCCTTACGATGCCTGCCGTGCCTGAGCCGCTGCAGCCGCTTTTCAGGAGGAACCCACACCCACTTGCGGTAGGACCAGAAGCGGAAGAGCGTGCCGATGCAGATCCCCAGGTTCAGCGCGATCACGTTCTCGAGCTTGGTCGTGAAGCCGAGCGCGTAGTTGCTGAAACCAAGCACGGCGTACTGGATCAGCAACCCGACGCCGTTCAGGATGAGGAAGGTCAGGCCTTCCTTGGCGGTACCCGCTCCCTCGCGATGCCGGAAGCTCCAGTGCCTGTTGCCGAGGAAGGTGACGACCGTCGCTACGACGGTCGCGATCGTCACCGACGTCAGGGGCCCGAGGCCGAGCGGGCCGTGCAGCAGGATGAACACCAGGTTGGTGACGGCGATCCCGACACCACCGACAATGAGGAACTTGGCGCCTTCGTTAATGACGTGACGGAACCGCCGGTAGAGGACAGCGACGCGCTGGATCGGCCCTGGGGTGGTGGTGCGGGTACTGCTCAATGCGGCTTTCCGGCCTCGTCTCCGCGCGGGGGCGCCAGCTCAGACCGATCGGCCTGATTCTGTGCCGAGGCGAGCGCGGGCTCGAGCACTTCGTGCCCCTTCGGAGCGGGCCGAGGTGCCGCCCATACCCACTTGCGGTAGGACCAGAAGCGGAACAAGGTCCCGAGGACGATACCGATGTTGTTGGCGATTACGTTGGAGAGCTTGCCGGTCTCGCCGAGCCCGTAATAGGTGAAACCGACCACGGTCCACTGGATGATCAACCCGACCCCGTTGAGCGCGAAGAACATGAGGGTCTCTCGCGGGACCGTGGTGCGCTCCCTGTGCCTGAAGCTCCAGTACCGGTTGGCGATGTAGCTCGTGATCGTGGTGACGACGACGGCAACGGTCGCGGCGGTCAGCGGGCCGGTATGCAGCTTGAAGTGCAGCAGCCCGTTCACGAGGTTGTAGACGAGGACGCCGATGGCGCCGATGATGCCGAACTTGGCACCCTCGTGAATGAGCAGCCGGAAACGCTCGTAGAGCTTTCGCACACCGCTCACCGAGGCGGTCCTCCGTTCGATCGCGTCACCTCGCGGTGCTACCCGCGACGCCGGTCCTCAAAGCACTGTCGGCAAGATTACCTGCGGCGGATGTGACCGCGCGCCAAGAGCGCAAATCGCTCATGTCCGGCTGCTGATCGCTTCATCGCAGTCAGTTATTCGTTCGGTACTGTCGGCACCGGAAGGTAGGGTCGCGCACGTGGCTGATCCTGACATCCTGATTCGCGCCAGGGGGCTCACGAAGGTATTCGGCGAATTTACTGCCGTCGACGGGATCGACTTCCAGCTAAGCCGCGGCGAGGTGTTCGGGTTTCTCGGGCCGAACGGAGCAGGCAAATCGTCGACTATGCGGATGATCGGCTGCGTCTCCCCGCGATCCGGCGGTGAGCTGACGATCCTGGGCCTAGATCCGTCGCAGGACGGCCCGGCGATCAGGGCCAGGCTCGGCGTCGTGCCTCAGGAGGACACGCTCGATGTCGAGCTGACAGTGCGGGAGAACCTGCTCGTCTACGGCCGTTACTTCGGCCTGCGCCGGGACGTCATCAGGGAGCGGACCGCGAAGCTCCTGGACTTCGTCCAGCTCACCGAGCGGGCCGACGACGAGGTGGAGCCGCTGTCAGGCGGCATGAAGCGGCGGCTGACCATCGCCAGGTCGCTGATCAGCGAGCCGGAGATCCTGCTACTCGACGAGCCAACGACCGGGCTCGACCCGCAGGCCAGGCACGTCGTCTGGGACCGGCTCTACCGGCTCAAGCAGCAGGGCGTGACCCTGGTCCTCACCACGCACTACATGGATGAGGCCGAGCAATTGTGCGACCGGCTCGTTGTCATGGACGGGGGCAAGATCGCAGCTGGCGGCTCGCCGAGACAGCTGATCGAGACCTACTCCACCGCCGAGGTGCTTGAGCTGCGCTTCGCACTCGACGAGCAGGAACAGGCGGCGGAGAAACTGGCCGACGTGGCCGCTGAGCGGATCGAGGTGCTGGCGGACCGCATCCTGCTGTACACGGCGGACGGCGACGCGACGCTTGACGCCGTGCGGGCACGTGGCCTGGAGCCCGCCACGTCCCTGGTCCGCCGCAGCACCCTCGAGGATGTGTTTCTCCGGCTCACCGGGCGACGGCTGGAGGACTGATGGCCCAGTCACTGATCGCCCAGTCGCCGACGGCCAGTCACGGCGGCCAGGCGCTCAGATCACAGTCTTACGCCGTCAGGCAGTTCAGGTTCTGGCTCACGAACTACCGGCGAACCTGGCGCGGCACGATCTACTCCGGCGTGCTCAACCCCGTGCTGTACCTCGGGGCGATGGGCCTCGGCCTGGGCACACTCGTCGACGCGCGCGGTACGTCGAGCCTGGGCGGCGTCAGCTACCTGGCCTTCCTTGCTCCCGGCCTGCTGGCGGCGTCCGCGATGCAGACCGCGATGGGGGAGTCAACCTATCCGGTCTACGGCTCAGTGAAGTGGCTGAAGACATACCAGGCGGCGATCGCGTCGCCGCTGCGTCCGACCGACC
This sequence comes from uncultured Actinomycetota bacterium, assembly GCA_963809195.1. Taxonomy (GTDB): domain Bacteria; phylum Actinomycetota; class Actinomycetes; order Streptosporangiales; family Streptosporangiaceae; genus Chersky-822. The sequence continues at coordinate 1,571,006 of CAWEIQ010000001.1, forward strand.
TCTTCCACGGTCACCTGCTGTGGACGACGGTCAGGCTGGCGATGAACTCGGTGGTTTTCCTGGCCGTGATGGCCGCGTTCGGCGCCGTCCACTCGGCGTGGGCGATCGCGTGCCTGCCTGCCGCAATCCTCACCGGCATGGCGTTCGCGACACCGATCGAGGCGTATGCGATGACCTGCACAAAAGACACCTCGTTCGCGATGCTGTTCAGGTTCGGGATCATCCCGCTGTTCTTGTTCTCTGGCACGTTCTTCCCGATCAGTCAGCTTCCGGCATTCATCAGGCCGCTTGCTTACATAACGCCGCTCTGGCATGGCGTGGCGCTCTGCAGGACGCTGAGCCTCGGCACCGCTCAGCTCGGCGAGTCAGCGGTGCATGTCGGGTACCTGATCGCGGTGACAGCCGTGGGCATCGTCGCGGGGAACCGCACCTACCGGCGGAGGCTCTATGCCTGAGCGGGTAAGCGAATCCCGGGCCAGGCCGGAGGCGGCCGTCAAGACCGAGGCGCTGCCGCTGTCGTCGCGAATCCGTGACCTGCCGTTGCGCATCATCCCCGTCGCCATGCTGGCAACCAGGCGCTCTGGCCTCGGCGGCGCCGGCAGCATGCACCTGATCGAGCGGCATGCCAGGGTCTACAGGCACACGTGGACGGTGCTGATCTCCGGCTTCTTCGAGCCGTTGTTCTACCTGCTTTCGATCGGCGTGGGCCTGGGCAAGCTCGTCGGCACGGTCATCGGGCCCGGTGGTCATCCTGTCGACTACACGAGCTTCGTCGCGCCCGCGCTGCTGGCCACGTCCGCCATGAACGGCGCGGTGATGGATTCCACCTTCAACGTGTTCTTCAGAATGAAGTACGCCAAGCTCTACGATGCGGCGCTCGCCACCCCGATGCGCTCCGATGAGATCGCGCTCGGCGAGGTTGGCTGGGCCCTGATCAGGGGCGGCATCTACGCGGTCGCATTCATGGTGATCATGCTCGCGATGGGCCTGGTGCACTCGGTGTGGGCGATCTTCGACGTGCCGACGGCGCTGCTGATCGGTTTCGCCTTCGCAGGGGCCGGGATGGCCGCGACAACCTATATGAAGAGCTGGCAGCACTTCGAGTTCGTGATGCTGGCGACGCTGCCGATGTTCCTGTTCTCCACTACCTTCTATCCGCTCAGCGTCTACCCCCGCGCGGTGCAGATCATCGTCGAGTGCACGCCGCTCTATCAGGGCGTGGTGCTGCTGAGGGGGCTGACGCTGGGTGCAGTGAACCTTGACCTGCTGTGGAGCGTCGCCTATCTCGCGGTGATGGGCGCGATCGGGCTTGCCATCGCTGGGCGCCGGATCAGCAGGCTGCTGCTCAAGTAGCTGCGTCAGAAGGATCGTCGAGAGCGCAGATGGAAGTGCCCCGCCGCCTGGCGGCGGCGGGGCACTGCTGTAGCGGGCTGGCCGGAACGGGGTCCTGCCAGGCCGGGTGCGGGGGCGGGTCAGGTGGCGGGGTGGCTGGCCAGGGTGTGGCGGAGTTTGCCGCGGGCGCGGTGCAGCCGGGACATGACGGTGCCGAGCGGGGTGCCCATCAGGGCGGCGACTTCGCGGTAGGGGTAGCCTTCGACGTCGGCGAGCCAGATGGCGGTGCGGAACTCGGGCGGGAGCTGGCGCAGGGCGTTCAGGATGGCGGTGTCGGTGAGCTTTTCGAGGGCTTCGGCTTCGGCGGAGCGGGCGGGGCCGGTGAGCGGGTCGGTGCCGGGCTGCCAGTCGGCGGCGGGGTCGGCGCCGGGGGCGATGGCGGGTTCGCGCTTGCGCTTGCGGTAGGTGTTGATGAAGGTGTTGGCGAGGATCTTGTGCAGCCAGGCGCGCAGGTTGGTGCCGGGGGTGTACTGGGCGAAGGCGGTGTAGGCCTTGGCCAGGGTGTCCTGGACCAGGTCTTCGGCGTCGGCGGGGTTGCGGGTCATCCGCAGCGCGGCGGGGTAGAGCTGGCCGAGGTAGGGCCGGACCTGCTGCTCGAAGTCGGCCTGCCGCCCGCCCGGCGCGGCCGGGATCGGCGCGGCGGCGGCCGGGCAGTCGCGGCGGCAGTCGCGGCGCGGCGGGCGCGGTGGTCGCGGTGGTCATCGGCGGTAGCTCCCTCATGGTCGGTCACTACTAAGACGCCGCTGGCCCTGATCCGGATTCGTGATCTGAGTTACACACCCGCTACACACAGTCATCAACACTCTCTTCGCCCTCGTAACGCGCTCAGATACCTCAGGAACGTCTGCGCAAACGGTGCGGTTCATCGGCAAGCGCCAGGAAAGCAGACGTGACAGGACTCCCTGGTGGCGAGGAGGACCGTGACCGCATGCCAGTGATTCGTCGTCCGGCCCGCACTGGATTGCCGCCCTGACGCGCGGAACGCCGCTCGCGACCTATAGCCGGGCGAGCGCCTTACGAAGCGGATCAAGGCCGATCGATCCGAGGGCCAGCGCGTCGCTGTGGAAGTCCCTGAGGCTGAAGGCGGGACCCTTTCGCCTCCGTGCCTCGTCTCTGGCCTCCAGCCAGATTCGCTCGCCGATCTTGTACGACGGTGCCTGACCTGGCCAGCCGAGATACCTGTCCAGCTCGAACCTGAGCATCTGCTCTTCGACCTGAACCCGCGTTCGCAGGAACTCCCAGGCCAGGCCGGCGTTCCAGATCTCACCAGGATGCCAGGGCGAGTCAGCGGGAACCGGCAGCTCAAGGTGGACACCGAGGTCGACGACTACCCTGGCCGCACGCAGCAGCTGGGCGTCGAGCATGCCGAGCTTATTGCCGGGATCGGCCAGGTAGCCGAGCTCATCCATGAGTCTCTCGGCGTACAGTGCCCAGCCTTCGCCGTGGCCCGATATCCAGCACACCAGCCGCTGCCAGCGGTTCAGCCGGTCACTGAGGAAGACGGCTTGCGCCGACTGCAGGTGATGACCAGGCACGCCTTCGTGATAGATGGTCGTCACTTCTTTCCAGGTGGCGAGCTCATCGACGCCCTCACCGAGAGCCCACCACATCTGACCAGGCCGGACTCCAGTCCTCGCTTGGACCCGTGTAGTAGATCCCGCCGCCGGTCGTCGGGGCGATCATGCATTCGATCCGGCGGGCAGGTGGCGGTATGTCGAAGTGCGTGCCGTCCAGCTCGGCCACCGCAGCATCGGCCACCTCCTGCATCCAGGCCCGCATGGCGTCGCGGCCTTTGATTCGCCGCTCCTGGTCGGCATCTAGCGCGGCCACTGCCTCGGCTACCGAACCGCCTGCCACAATCTTACCGGCGACCTGCCGCATCTCGGCCTCGATGCGCATCACCTCGGCCCAGCCCCAGGCGTAAGCCTCGTCGAGGTCGATCTCTGCACCAAGGAAAGACCGAGATGCAAGCTCATACCGCTCTCGGCCTGCCGCATCGCGTCCACGTGCGAGCGGGAGCAATTCTGTCTCAAGGAAGCGGCCGAATTCGGCGGTGGCGGCAGTCGCGGTGGCTGCTGCCCGGTCGAGATCGGCGCGGATCGTGCCGGTCGCGCCGGTGCGGGCGACCAGCCCTGAGTAGAAGTCCGATCCGCCTGCTGACCACTCGGCGCACTGCTTGACGCACGCCAGCACCTGCCGACGCGGTGCGACGCGTCCCTGCGCGGCCGCGTCCATATAGGTCTGCCGCAGGCCGGTATACGCCGAAGGCACGGCGGCCATCCGGGCCGCCAGGTTGCGGTGCGCTTCTTCACCGTCGACGGGCATCAGGTCGAAGACTTCGCGGACTCCCTGCAGCCGGCTCGCGATCACGTTGAGCTCGCTGGTCAGGGCGCCTGACTCATAGAGCTCGCAGGCGATCTCCAGCCGTTCGAGCATTGCCTGTCTCGCGGTCTCTTCGCCAGCACCGGCCGCAGCTTCCTCCAGCTGGGTGATCGTCGCCCGGTCAAGGGCGGCGCGTGCGGCGAATCCGTCTGGGCTCAGGTCCGTCATCAGATGGTCGAACCCGGTGATGCCGACCGCGGTGGCGCTCAGCGGATCGAGTTGAGCGAACTGTTCGACGTAGCGATCGGCGATGTCAGCGACCGTGCTCATGTCATCAAACATATCGATTGCTGACGATACGGATCGTCTCGACCACTGCCATGTGCAGACCGTAACGTGTGCTCGTACTGGTCGGTAGGTACGCTTGTCCGGACTCATCGGGAGGCGCTAGGTGGACTTCGGATACGACGCACGAACCGAGGAACTGCGCGACAAATTGCTCGCCTTCATGGAGTCTCATGTATATCCGGCAGAGCAGACCTTCGCGCAGCAGGTTGCAGCGGCGGAAGCGGCCGGCGACATCTGGCACCGCCCGGCCGTGATTGACGAGCTCAAGGCCGAGGCGCGCCGTCAGGGACTGTGGAACCTGTTCCTGACGGTCCGCAGGCACAAGGACCAGATCGGCGAGATTGCAGAGAAGCACGGCGCCGGCCTGACCAACCTCCAGTACGCCCCGCTGGCCGAGATCACCGGCCGCAGCGGAGCTATCGCGCCAGAAGCCCTGAATTGCGCCGCGCCCGACACCGGCAACATGGAAGTGCTCGCCGAGTTCGGCACGACCGAGCAGATCGAGCGATGGCTGCTCCCGCTGCTGGATGGCGAGATCCGGTCGACGTTCTGCATGACAGAGCCCGATGTGGCGTCGTCGGACGCGACCAACATCGCCACCAGGATCGAGCGAGACGGCGACGAGTACGTAATCAACGGGCGCAAGTGGTGGTCGTCGGGTGCGATGGACCCGCGCTGCAAGCTGTTCATCGTGATGGGAAAGACAGAACCGAACGCCGAGAGGCACCGCCAGCAGTCCATGATCTGCGTCCCGCCGGACACGCCCGGCGTCACGATCAAGCGGAGTATGCGGGTCTTCGGATTCACCGACTCGACGCACGGCGGCCACGGCGAGATCGAGTTCTCCGATGTCCGGGTACCGGTTGCGAACCTGATCGCCGGCGAGGGTGACGGTTTCATGATCGCCCAGGCCAGACTCGGCCCTGGCCGGATCCATCACTGCATGCGCCAGATCGGGTCTGCCGAGCGAGCGCTTGAGGCCATGTGCCGGCGCTCGCTGAGCCGGGTTGCGTGGGGTAAGCCGATCGCCGACCAGGGCGTCGTGCAGGACTGGATCGCCGAGTCCAGGGTCAGGATCGAGCAGGCCAGGCTGCTGGTCCTGAAGACGGCATGGCTGATGGACACCGTCGGCAACAAGGGCGCGCACACCGAAATCCAGGCCATCAAGATCGCGGTTCCTCGCATGACCGAGTGGGTGATCGACAAGGCCATCCAGGCGCACGGAGGCGGTGGGGTCAGCCAGGAGTTCCCGCTCGCCGCGGCGTGGGCGGGCGCCAGGAGCTTGCGCTTCGCTGACGGCCCCGACGAAGTGCACAAGCGCTCGCTCGCCAGGCGCGAACTGCGCAAGTACAGCAGCTGACGTTGACCGTTCAGAAGGGACGATGCAGATGTCGGAACACGCACAGCGGGTAGCCGTCATTACCGGTGGTGCACGAGGGATCGGAGCCAGCGTCGCCACGCGCTTCGCCGCCGACGGGATGGCGGTCGCCGTCATCGACCTGAAGGAAGGCGACTGCGCGGCCACTGTCGACGCCATCGCATCCGCTGGCGGACGTGCCTTCGCGGCCGGTGCCGACGTCAGCGACGCCGCGCAGGTCGCCGCCGCTGTAGAGACGATCGCCGCCGAGGTTGGACCGCCGGCTGTGCTGGTCAACAACGCCGGTGTGATCCGCGACAACCTGCTGTTCAAGATGACGGACGATGACTGGGACACGGTTCTGGGTGTGCACTTGCGCGGTGCATTCCTGATGAGCCGTGCGGTGCAGAAATACATGGTCGAGCAGAAGTTCGGCCGGATCATCAATCTGTCTTCCAGCTCGGCGCTCGGCAACAGGGGCCAGGTGAACTACTCCGCGGCCAAGGCGGGCTTGCAGGGATTCACCAAGACGCTCGCGATCGAGCTCGGCCCGTTCGGCGTAACGGCAAACGCGATCGCCCCTGGTTTCATCGTCACCGATATGACGGCAGCTACCGCTGCCCGCGTCGGGGTGCCGTTCGAGGACTTCCAGAAGGGCGCGGCAGCCCAGATCCCAGTGCGCCGGGTTGGCCAGCCCGAGGATGTCGCTCATGTTGCGTCGTTCCTGGCCAGCGAAGGAGCAGGTTTCGTGTCCGGTCAGGTGATCTACGTGGCCGGCGGTCCCCTGTGCTAGACAACGGCCGGGCTGGCGGCGCCGTGACTGCCGATGACTTGCGGAGCCAGGTCAGCGCGTTCCTCGCGGCGCACGACCCGGCGACGGCCGACCGCATGGATTTCGTGCGCGCGAGGTTCGACGCGGGCCTCGCCTGGGTGCATTATCCAGTCGGCCTCGGCGGGCAAGGCTTGCCACGGACGCTGCAGAAGGTAGTCGACGCCGAGTTCGCCGCGGTCAACGCACCGACGAACCGGCCGGAGCGCAACGGCATCGGGCTCGGCATGGCCGCACCCACGATCCTGGCCTACGGCTCCGACGAGCAGAAAGAGCGCTGGCTGCGGCCGCTGTGGACCGGCGAGGAGATCTGGTGCCAGCTGTTCAGCGAGCCTGGTGCCGGGTCGGACCTGGCGAACCTGGCGACCAGAGCGGTCCGCGACGGAGATCGCTGGATCGTCAACGGCCAGAAGGTCTGGACGTCCTCTGCCCACATAGCCGCCCGCGCGCTACTGGTCACCAGGACCGATCCTGACGTGCCCAAGCACAAAGGGCTGACCTACTTCAGCGTGAACATGAAGGCGCCGGGGGTAGAGGTCAGGCCGCTGCGGCAGGCGACCGGCGAAGCCGAGTTCAACGAGGTCTTCCTGACCGACGTGGTGATCCCTGACGCGGACCGCATCGGCGAGGTTGGCCAGGGCTGGGCGGTGTCGACGGCCACGCTGATGAACGAGCGAGTTGCCCTTGGCGCCTTCGTCTTCCCGCGAGAGGGCGGCATGATCGGCTTCTCGGCGAAGACCTGGCGTGAGCATCCCGAGCTGCGCACGCCGGGGTTGCACGAGCAATTGCTGCGGTTGTGGGCATCGGCTGAGGTATCCAGGCTGGCAGGGGAGCGGCTCAGGCAGCAGCTCGCCGTAGGCCAGCCGGGTCCTGAAGGTTCCGGCGCCAAGCTGGTGGCCGCGAAGCTCAACCAGGAGATCGCCGGGTTCGAGCTCGAACTGCTCAGCGCCGACGGGCTGCGTTACAGCGACTGGACGATGCGCAGGCCAGAGGGCGCCGACTTCTACGGTCGTGATGCCGGCTATAGATTCCTGCGGTCCAAGGGCAACTCGATCGAGGGCGGTACCTCCGAAATCCTGCGCAACATTGTCGCCGAGCGGGTCCTCGGGCTGCCGCCGGAGATCCGGCTGGACAAGGACAAGCCATGGAAGGATCTGCCGCGGTGAGCCAGCAAGCAGAGATCGAGGCCGAGCCCGCGGCGTCGGGGGGACCAGGCGGCGCGCCCCCGCGGGCCGGCACCGCGCCCGGCGAGGCCGGGCACATGCGCCTGCCCGACATGACTTACACCGAGCAGGAGACCGAGCTGCGATCGGCTGTCCGGTCGGTGCTGGACGACTGGGCCGGCTTCGACGCCGTGCTCGCCAGGACGGAGACGCCTGAGACGTACGACGCGGGCCTGTGGCGAACGCTGGCCGCTGAGGTTGGTTGCGCCGGATTGTTGATCCCGGAATCCCTCGGCGGAGCGGGCGCGTCGTTCCGCGAAGCCGCAGTGGTCGCTGAGGAGGTCGGCCGGTCCGTGGCGCCGGTTCCCTTTCTGGGATCAGCCGTGCTCGCAACCGTGGCGCTGCTGTCGGCCGCAGGTGTAGGCGGGGCCGGAGATCGGGCGACGCAGCTGCTCACTGACCTGGCCGCCGGCGGGACGACGGCCGCGCTGGCTGTTCCGTTCGCATCGATGCCTGGGGCCGCCATTATCCGGACGGCTCGGATTGGCCCGGCTGCCAGCGGCGACGCCGAAGGTGTATACCGGCTTTCCGGTTCGGTGACTGGCATAGCCGACGGACTGCCGGCCGACGTGCTGATCATCCCCGCCGATGGCGTTCCTTTCGGGCTGTTTGCCGTTCGCGCCGACGACCCTGGACTTTCCAGGGCTCCGGTTGTCTCCCTGGACATGACCAGGCAGCTGTGCGACATCAGCCTGGACAACGTGCAGGCAGCACGGATCGCGGCGGGCCCGCAGGCAGAGCACGCCGTCGCGGTTGCACTGCAGGCTGGCGCGGCAATGCTCGCTGCTGAGCAACTCGGCCTCGCTGACCGTGCGCTGGAGATCACGCTGGCCTACGTGAAGCAGCGGTACCAATTCGCCCGGCCAGTGGGTTCGTTCCAGGCGATCAAGCATCGACTGGCCGACTGGTGGGTGGCCGTCACTCAGGCCAGGGCCGCCTCGAGGTACGCCGCGGCTTGCCTGGCCGAAGGGGACCCCGACACGCCCGTCGCGGTCGCGCTGGCCAAGGCGACCTGCTCGGACACCGCTGTGCTCGCCAGCCAGGAGATGATCCAGCTGCACGGCGGTATCGGCTTCACATGGGAGCACCCTGCGCACCTGTTCCTCAAGCGTGCCAAGAGCACCTCGATCGCGCTCGGCACCGCCGACCGCCACCGTGCCACCCTGGCCCGCCTCGCCGACCTCCCCCCAGCCGGCTGACCGGCCCGCGGCGCGCCCCCCGCGCGCCAGACAGTTCCATGATCACGGAACTCTTTTCGCGCACTCGCCCCCAGCCTCAGGGGATTGTCGCAACGCCTGACCTGTTCGGGAGGGCGTGGTGGGCAATCCGGGGTTGCGGCCGGAGCTGGTGCGGCTGGTTCTCGATCATCTGGCGGCGGGCCTGAACCCGATGCAGGTGGCGCGGGCGACCGGCGTGTCGAAGACCTACGTGTATGACCTGCGGCACAAGATGGGCGGGGTGTACCGGCCAGCTGATGCGGTTTACAGTGAGCGTTACCTGTCCCGGGAGGAGCGTTACGAGCTCGCCCGGCTGCGTGAGAGCGGGCTGTCGGTCCGGGCGGTCGCCGGCCGGTTGGGCCGCAGCGCGTCGACGATCTGCCGGGAGCTGGCCCGGAACGCCGCACCCGGCGGCTGGTACCAGCCCGAGCTGGCGCACCGCAGGGCCTGGGCCCGGCAGCGGCGGCCCAAGCCGTCGCGGCTGTCGCAGCATCCGGCGCTGCGGCGCGAAGTCCAGGCGTTGCTGGCGCGGCGGTACTCCCCGGAGCAGGTCGCCGGGCGGCTGAAAGTGCTCTATCCCGGGCAGGCGGACATGTCGATCAGCCACGAGAGCATCTACCAGAGCATCTACGTCTACCCGCGCGGGGGGCTGCGCCGCGAGCTGCAGGCCAGCCTGCGGTCCGGGCGGGCCATCCGGCGCCGCCGCGGCAGCCGCCGCGGCTGGGACCGGATCGTCGGCGCGGTGCCGATCGGCGAGCGGCCCGCCGAGGTCGAGGGCCGGTGGTGCCCGGCCACCATGAAGGCGACCTGATCATGGGATCGACGGCCTCGAACTCGGCCGTCGGCACCATCGTCGAGCGCACCACCGGCTACCTGACCTTGATCCCGCTGCACGCCGGCCGCGACGCGCGCACCGTCGCCGACGCCATCATCGAGCACCTCAGCGTCCTGCCGCCGTGGTTCGCCCAGACCCTGACCTGGGACCGCGGCCGCGAACTCGCCCAGCACCAGCGGATCACCGCCGCCACCGGCATCCAGGTCTACTTCGCCGACCCCTACTCACCCTGGCAGCGCGGCAGCAACGAGAACATCAACGGCCTGCTCCGCGAGTACCTCCCCAAGGGCACCGACCTGAACGCCTGGACCACCGGCCAGATCCAGGAGATCGCCCGCGAACTCAACGACCGGCCCCGCAAGCGCCTCGGCTTCCGCACCCCCGCCGAAGAATTCGCTAAGCTCCTCGCCGACGACCAACGCGTTGCGACGACCCCCTGAATACGCCGCCGAAAAGTCTCCGTGGTGATGGCCAACCAGTCGCGAGGCCGGGTTAGTGGCCGCGGAAGGCTTCCTCCAGCCACCACGAGCCCCGTTCCGAGGTGACCTTGGCGTCGATCAGCAGCGGTTGGTCACGAGGCCCCTCCAGCCATTCCCGGACGTTCGATAGGTCGGACACCTGCCGTACTTTGATCGCGGCGAAACCGAACCCCTTGGCGATCTTTGCGATGTTGACCGGCGGGAATCTGACCGTATCCACTGGATAACCGTCCGGCCCGAAGTGGTGCACCTCGGCACCATAGGCCTCATCGTCGTAGACGATGACCACCATCGGCAGACCGAGCCGTACAACCGTCTCCAGTTCGCTGACCCCCATCAGTGCCCCGCCGTCACCGAGCGCGGCGACCACGAGGCGGTCCGGGCGCGCGATCGCCGAGCCGATTGCCGAGCCGAGGCCGAGGCCGATCGACTGGTAGGCCTGAGTGAAGCAGAACCCGTCCGCGTCGGGCACGGACAGGTACATGCTCGGGTAACCCATGAAGTTGCCTGAGTCGATGGCCACGATCCGGTCGGCAGGCAGCATGTCGTCGAGGGCGATCGTCAGTGTCCGCGGGTCGATCCGGCGGCCGTCGCTCTCGTCGGTGAACGGGACGTCGCGCCAGCGGACCTCGTCCGCGATCCGCTTGCTGAGCTCATCGCTCCTGTAGCCGGTCACAACCTCGTCACCCCAAGCTGCCGTCACGTCCCTGGCCACGTCGGCGACATCGCCGAGTACGCCGAGATTGATCGGCCGGTGGGCGCCCAGTGCGTCAGGCTCGTCGTCAACCTGAGCCACGAGGGTGCCCGGTGCTATCAGCGCGCCGTGCCGCATCGTCCACATGTTCAGCGAGCAGCCCCAGCCAACAACGAGGTCGGCGCCGCGGATCAGCTCGGCGGCTAGTGGTGACGCGAACCCGCCGCTGATGTCCAGGTCCCACGGGTTGCCGCGGAACAGGCCCTTTGCAGCGGCTGAGGTGGCGAGCAACGCCCCGCAGTAGTCGGCTAGCTGTTCCAGTTCCCTTCGCGCCCGGGCGTTCCGCGCACCCCGGCCCGCGATGAACACCGGTCGGCTGGCCTGGCGGATGGCCTCCGCGAGGTGACTCGCAGCATCGGATCCTGCGGCGTCCCTGAGCAGCTGAGCTCGCCGGCCTGGCCCGCGCAGCTGGTCTCTGACCGCGCCGGTTAGCAGTTCCCTCTTGCCTGCGAGCCCATTTCGCGCGGTGTCGAGCAGCTCGACAGGCGGGACCGGGCACTCACCGGCCTGAACGTCGAGCGGCAGCGCCAGGATCACCGTCCGCCGTTCCAACACGGCAGTCCGGTAAGCCCGCACGGTGTCGTCGACGGCGAATTCCGGCGAATGGAGCCGGGCCGGGACTGCACCGATCGCGGTGGCCAGAGCCGCCACATCGATCCTGAAGTTGGACCTGACCGCGTTCGCCGCGACGTCGGCTGCCAGCACCACCAGCGGGGTCCTGCTCTTGGCGGCCTCGGTGATGCCGGTCACCGCGTTCGTTAGCCCGGGTCCCTGGTGCACTGACACGATTCCCGGCCGGCCCGACAACCGGGCCCAGCCGTCGGCCATGCTCGCTGCGCCGCATTCATGCCTGGCCGCAACGAAGCGTGCGCCCCTCGCAATGAGCGAATTGGTCACGTGAAAGTTGCCGCTGCCGACCACCCCGAAGACCGTGTCTACTCCGAAGTCCGAGAGAACGGCAGCGACCGCGTCGCTTACCAGCATCAGGTGTGCTCGACTAGGGCCAGAGCGCGGCACGGGCTGCCCGAGCCGCCGACGATCGGCAGCGGCCCGGCGATCACGACCGAGCCGGTGACGGGCAGTCTTGCCAGATTCTGCAGCTGGGTCAGCCCGTACTTGCCAGCTCCAAGCAGCGACGCGTGGCAAGGGAACGGCGGGTCGAAGGAGTGGGCGGCTCCGGCGTCGGTACCGACAGTCTCGACCCCGAAGCCCATGATGGGAGCGTGCTCGGCTAGCCAGGTGGCGCACTCCACCGACACGCCTGGCGTGTGCGGGCCGGTCTCGTTGGCGTTCAGGAACTGCTCCTGGCTCCCAGACCGCGTGTCCCAGCCGGTCCTGTACAGCAGCCAGCCACCGTCGGGCAGTGATCCGTGCTCCCCCTCCCATTTCTTGATGTGGTCGACCTCGAGCAGGAAGTCAGGATCGGCTGCGGCCTCGGCGCTGAAGTCGAGCACCACGGCAGGGGCGATCAGCTGACTGGCGGGAACCTGAGCGACGTCCAGGCCGTCTCGGCCGGTAATCCAGTGCACCGGGGCGTCAAAATGCGTGCCAGTGTGCTCTCCGGTCGTGATGTTGTTCCAGTACCAGCCAGGCCCGCGGTCGTCATACCTGCTGATCTCCTGCAGCGACAGCGGGATCGTATTGCCGAACGGCTCAGGCAGCCTGATCATGGGCGTGTCCGGGCTGAGCGGCGCGGTGAGGTCGATCACCTCAACAGTGCTGAGGCGCAGTGCGGCGACGAGCGCGTCAAGGACCGGCATTTCTAACCTCCCGGAGCACGGATGACAGGACTTGACCGGTAACAAGCCTGCCGTAGTCCGTCCCGCCAGGGAAGGTCGACCCGGAAACAGGTGATCTGTACAGTGCACCCGAGGGCGGCGGGCCGAGATCGGCTGCAACTATCGCCGCCCAGGGACGTTCAGGAGGTCAGTCATGGACTCGGTGGCCGGATCTGGCGTGGTGGTGACCGGCGCCGGAAGCGGAATCGGCGCCGCTCTGGCGCGGCGGTTCGTGGCCGAGGGCGCGAACGTCGTGCTCAACGACCTGAACGCCACGGCAGTCAAGACCGTCGCGGAGTCATGTTCCGCCGAGAACGGTGGCCGCCAGGTCACGGCCATCGTCGGCGACGCCGCGTCGGAGGATGGCGTCACGGCATTGATCGAGGCCGCCCGTTCCGAACTCGGCGAGATCGACCTGTACTGCGCCAACGCCGGGATCGCACGTCGCGGCGGGCCTGAAGCGAGCGAGGAGGACTGGGCTGACTCCTGGAACGTGAACGTCATGGCCCATGTCCGGGCGGCGCGCCTGCTGCTGCCTCGATGGCTGGAACGGGGGAGAGGGCACCTGATCTGCACCGTATCCGCGGCCGGCCTGCTGGCGACTCCCGGTTCGGCACCGTATTCGGTCACCAAGCACGGCGCGCTGGCGTTCGCCGAATGGCTCTCGCTCACGCACCGGCACCGCGGCCTGACCGTGCAGGCGATCTGCCCGATGGGCGTGCGGACCGCCATGTTCGACGGCAGCGATCCGAGGATGGAAAAGCTGCTCGGCCCCGACGCGATCATGCCGGAGGATGTCGCCGACTCCGTCATGGCTGCGATCGCTGACGGCCGGTTCCTGATCCTGCCGCATCCCGATGTCGCCCGCATGTACGCGGGCCGCGCCGCCGATCCCGACCGCTGGCTGGCCGGACTGAATCTTCTCCAGCAGGACCTGGAGGCCGTCCCCGATGGCGGCGCCTAACCCGTCGGCTCGAGCCTGCGCCTGCCGCCTCGCCAGGCCAGAATGCCCAACAGGACAGTGAGCACCAGCGTCGGCACGTACACGATCGCGAAACTATAGCTGATCAGTGAGCCGCCGCGATACGCCGTAGCGATCGAGATCCCGCCCAGATAGACCGGCGCTGCCAGGAGCGCGAACAGCCGTGGTGCGATCCCCCTTGGGAGGGTGACGAGCATGCCGACTGCCGCCGCCGCGGCGACAGCCGCGCCGAGTCCTACGAGCGCGCCTGCCGGCGTACCGGCGCTCGGGATTTGGTAGAGCGCGAGCGGAACGGACGCAGCGAGGCCTGAGGCGCAAATGACGAGCCACGCCCGTGCGTTCAGCAACTGGACCGCACGTCGCGGGCCCGGCGATGTGCTCAGTGCCACGACCTGCAGCACAAGGAGAAGTGAGTCGGCTGCAGTGAACGCCGATCCTGACCTTGCGAACGGCATGAACGCCACAATCGAGAAGAAGGCTGCTGGAACGAATGCGATGGCGGCGGCCGCTCGCCGCTTTCCGCGCCACGCCAGGACGATAGGAAGGCCCATCAACGTCAGCAGGGCGACGGGAATGACCGCAGTCAGGATTATCTCCTGCGATGTCAGACTCGCAGCAGCCATGCTCAGCGAGTTGATGGCTATCGCCTCGGAAACGACAATCGCGATCACCCACATAATCGGCATGGCGATGCTGTAGACCGTCAGCGCGTCTATGAGGCTGCCGCCGAACTGGCCAGCCATGACAGCTCTGAGCCTGATGCGGAGGCCGCCCATTATCAGGTCCAGCGCGTCGGGGAGCATTGGTCGCAGTTGTCCTTCACGGGCGCCGGCCAGCAGGACGCCGATCATTTCCTCGGCGTGAACCCCGCGGTGCTCGGCGGGATACCAGGCAAGCAGCCGCCTGTAGCGCCGCTCGAGCGCGGACATCTGCGTCATGCCGTGCCTCCCGCAAAACCGGAGGCCAGTTTCCTGAGCCGAGAGGTTGCGACGCTCGCGTTGGCGCGCAGCCTCTCGGCCTCCTGCGCCAGACGGCTGCTGCCTGCCGGGGTCAGCCGGTAGTAGCGGCGCAGCCTGCTGTCTACGACCTCCTCGCGGTCTACGTCGACCAGACCGTCACCGCGGAGACGGTCGAGCGCCGCGTACAACGTGCCTGCCCGTAGCCGGACTCGTTCTGACGAGATCTGCGCGACATCGGTCATGATGCCGTAGCCATGCTGCGGGCCTGCCGCCAGCGCGGTCAGGATCAGGAACGTCGGCTCCTGCAATGCTTGTTTGCTCACACCAACGTTATATACCGACGATCGTTCTATAGCAAGTCCGCGCTGACCCCGGGGTTCCGTGCTGTCAGCTTGAGGGAACGGGTAGGGAGAGGCGGAGATCGCGAGAAGACCGGCCGACCAGAACCGTGTATGGCCCGGGCGGCCACGTCCAGGCGCCCCGGCCGGCGTCCCAGCGCGCAAAGAGCCTGGCTGGAATGCGCAGCGGTACCTCGGCGCGCCCTCCCGGAACGGCCGATGCGATCCCGAACGCCGCGAGCATCCGTACCGGCCTCCCAGGCTCGCCGCGCGGCCCGGCAAGGTATGCCTGGACAACTTCCCGCCCGGGTCGCAACCCTGTATTGCGCACAACCAC
Source organism: uncultured Actinomycetota bacterium (assembly GCA_963809195.1). Taxonomy (GTDB): domain Bacteria; phylum Actinomycetota; class Actinomycetes; order Streptosporangiales; family Streptosporangiaceae; genus Chersky-822. Next base: position 1,586,156 of record CAWEIQ010000001.1, read on the forward strand.
CCTCAGGTCCAGATCCCTGCCAGGCCGGTAATCCGCCGTGAGGGCCTGGACGAATTCGTAGTCCCAGGTGGTGTAGCCGAGGCCATGCCCGAACGGGAATAGCGGCGAAACGCCATCCGCGTCGTAGCCTCGGTAGCCGAGCAGCAAGCCTTCGCTGTATTCCATGACGCCGTTATCCGGGGTGGTGTCAAGCACCGGGCAGTCGGCTTCGGCCGCTGGCAGTGTCACGGGCAGCCGGCCGCCCGGCTCCGCGTCGCCGAAAAGCACATCGGCCAGAGCCTCGCCCATGTCCTGACCTGGCAGCCACGCCTGGATGATCGCCACGACATCGCCAGCCCACGGCATCAGCACAGGCATCCCGGAGTTGACGACGACGATGGTCCGCGGGTTCACCGCGGCGACCTGGCGCACGAGGTCGTCCTGGCGGCCAGGCAACGCGAGCGCTGGCCGGTCGAACCCCTCACTCTCCGTCAGCTCTGCCGACCCCACGACCACGATCGCGGCGTCCGCCTTCTGAGCTGCTGCGACCGCCGCTGTCAGCGTGGCGTCGCCATCCGGGGCGCGTTCGATGCCCAGCCGCATTCCGAGCGGTCCCTCGCCGTCGGCGGCAGGCGTGAACTGGACCCTGACCGTCACCTCACGGCCTGCCTGGAGTTCCAGTCCCGCTCTGACCTGGCCGGGCCTGGTCATGGCTTCGACCGGATCATGCGGCACAACCGTCGGACGGTCCGCCAAGATCTCACCGTCGACGGTGATGGTCAAGTGGCCGACCCCGGCCGCCCCGAGTAGATACGCCCCCGTCCAGTCGGGCAGGAAGCTGGCGTGCAGGACGACGCTGCCTGCCTCGCCCCAGCCGATACCAGGTGGTACGCGGTCCCACCACGCCAGGGTTGTCGAGGTCCGATGCTCGGTCTGCAGCACCGCGCCGTCGGCGGCGACGAACTCCAGGTGCACTCCAGGCTCACCGGTCACTGGATCGCGGAGGGAGCCGGCGGGCGGCTCAGGAACGGTCGTCCAGATCTGGCAGCCTTCCGCGACCGTCACGGTCGCCCGGCCCGCCAGCCGCGATGCCAGCGCCCCGGCCGGCGTGGACACGGCAGCAGGCACGACAATCGCGCTTCCGCCGCCTTGGATGGTCGGCCTGACCGCGCATGGCCCGAGCACGGCGAGCCGGGAGATGGTCTCGGCGCGCAGCGGGAGGACATCGTTCACGTTGCGAAGAAGCACGAATGACGCGGCCGTGGCCCGGCGCAAGAGCACGTGATCAACGCCCGGCATCACGTCAGTCCGAGCCCCACGGCCCTCACGTGCCAGATGGTCCGGTTCGCCGACGCCATGCACTGCACGTCCGTCCAGGCCGGTGACGTCCATTGCACCGACACGCCGAGCCAGGCCGAGTAGCCGGAGGATCTTGTCGTCGAGCACATCCTCGGTGACGATGCCGTCGGCGACGGCCTGCGCCAGCCGCTCGCCCCACGGCCCGTCTGGCCCGGGCATCGACAGGTCGAGCGTTGCCAGCGCGGTCGCCGTCGTGCTTCTGGCGGCATGCCAGTCCGAGGTGACCACGCCAGCGAATCCCCACTCGCCTTTCAGCACGTCTTTCAGCAGCCGCGCGTTCTCGGTCATGGGCGTGCCGTTGACCATGTTGTACGCGGCCATCACCAGCGCCGCGTCGGCCTCCTTGACGCACGCCTCGAAGGGCATCAGGTAGAGCTCCCTGAGCACGTTCTCGGCTATCCGGGCGTCATAGCTCCAGCGCTGCGTCTCGGTGTCGTTGCAGACGTAGTGCTTGAGGGTGGCCGCGACGCCGGCGCCCTGGAGACCGCGCACGTAGCCGACCGCGATCCGGGCCGTCAGCACGGGGTCCTCGGCGAAGCACTCAAATCCTCGGCCGCCAAGCGGCGAGCGCATCAGGTTGATAGTGGGCCCGAGCAGGACGTCAATGCCCTTGCCCCTGGCCTCTGCGCCGAGCGCCGCGGCCAGCTCGCGCACGAGCTCGGGATCCCAGGTGGCGCCGAGTGCTGACGGACAGGGCAGGCTTGTCGAGGGATGCCGCTCATCCAGGGTCACGCCCCTCGCCCCGGCCGGACCGTCCGACATGATCATCGGTCGCAGGCCGAGGAGTTCGGCGCCTTGCGTGCTCCAGCTGTCCGCGCCGGTCAGCAGGAGCACCTTTTCGTGCAGTGTCAGCGCCGCCACAAGGTCGGTGTCGCTGCTGGTGGGTGCGGTGTTCGTCTGGGCGCCCGCCCGGCCGGTTGCCCGGCCGGGCGGGATCCGCCCCTCGTGGGGAGTCAGCATGCCGCTACGGGTCAGCTGACTGGCTGCAGGTGCAGGATGGTGTTGAGGATGTACGGGGAGTTGGGAACCGGGTTGTTGTACTGGTTGCCTTCCGTCGGCCAGCCGGTGTAGTGCTTCGTGCTGTACTCGTACCAGGCAGCACCGTAGAGCAGCGGGATGACCGGCGCCTGGGTGGAGACGATCTGCTGCAAGGTGTTGAGCGCCTTCTGCTGCTCCGCAGGGTCGTTGGTGCCGGCGAACTGGGCCATGGCCTGCTGGGCCTCGGGGCTGTTGAATCGTCCGTAGTCGTTGGCGGCTGGCTTGCCTACCGGTGCTGACTGGGAGTTGTCGAGCCAGTTCTGGAAGTAGTAATAGGGGTTCGGGCCCTGGTTGCTCCAGTGGATCATTGCGTCGAAGTTGCCGACCGGGTAATCGGCGTACCACTGGGTGGCCTGGACTCCCTTGAACGACACGTCGAAGCCCATGTTGTTGAGCTGCGTCGCGATGAGCTGGGCGTCGGTGGCGTAGTCGGTGTAGGCGGACGGGTCCTCGATCGAGAACTTGATCGTCTTGCCGTTCTTGGTCCACTTGCCGTTGACCTTCGTCCAGCCGTCGCTCTTCAGCAGGCTCGTCACCGTGCCCGGATCGGACGTTGGCTGGAGGTCATTGGCGAACGTCGAGTCGAGCAGTTTTGAATCGATCGGGAGCAACAGCCCGCCCGAGGACGTGGCGGGCGGCTCGTAGTTGGTCTCGCCCTGAACCGATAGCTGCTGGCGGTTGATGCCTGCGCTGATTGCACGCCGGACCTTGGGGTCGTCGAGCGGTGCTCTGGTGACGTTGAGCCAGAGTGTGACGACATTGTTGTCAGAGAACCACGGCTGGTCCTTGGTCCAGGTGTGGTTGTCGGGGCTCCTCGAGAGGAAGTTCTCCGAGACATTGCTGACTGCGTTGCCGGCATAGTCGATCTGGCCGTTGGCGAGAGCGGGGTTGGCGGTGTCGTTGCTGACGAAGTTCGGGAAGATAATTGACGGCACATGCACCTTGCTGAGCTGCCAGTACTTCATGTTCTGGGCCAGCGTGTACTTCTGAGACGAGAACTTCGAGATGACGTAAGGTCCAGTGCCTACTGGATCGGGGTCGGAGAACGTGACGGGGTTGGAGACGCCCTGCCAGACGTGCTGGGGAACGATGTACATCCCGCCGATCAAGAACAGGTTCGCGTACTCGGGCTGGCTGAACGTCAGCACTGCGGTGGTCGGGTTGGGAGCTGTTGCGCTTGCCGGGATCGGTGGCGGCGAGACGGGTGTCAACGAGGGATTGTTCTTCAGCAGGTTGAAGCTGAAGGCCACGTCGCTGGCGGTCATCGGCTTGCCGTCACTGAACTTCACGCCCTTGCGGATCGTGAGCGTGAGAGTCTTGCCGCCAGCTGACCATTTGTAGCCGCTGGCCAGCCAGGGGATCGGCGGCTGGGTGGGCTGCATGATGTTGAACATCAGCAGCGGTTCATAAATCAAGGCCGTTGTGTTGTTGGAATTGCCGATCGATGTCGACACGAACGGGTTGAAGGACCGCGTGAAGGTCTGCCCCGTATTGTCGACGATCACCAGCGGCTCGCCCTTCGCGCTGCCCGACGGGCTGCTGGCTGGCGAACTGCTGCAGGCTGCGATGCCCATGGTCAAGGCACCCGCCAGGACCAGGCTCTTCAATATCGGATGTTTCATTGCCTAGACTCCAATGTGCCCGGCCGGCACTTGCCGGCCTGTTCCTGAGTGACCGTGCGGGTCTGTCGGATCGAGTGCTGTGCGATGCCGGCCGGGCTTGATCCGTCCGACGTCGCGCCGTGTGCCCAGATGGGAGGGTCCGGGGCCCGTGGGCTGCGGGCGATCGTGTCACGCGGGCTGGGCCATCAGGCCTCCTCTCCCGGCTCAGCCGCGTCGTGGGGGTGCGAGGGTGGCCGCTGCGGTGCCGCGTCGTGGTCGGCATTATTGAGCGGTGCACGCTGGGCGGTATGGTGCTCCGGGCTGTGTAGCCAGCATGCGCTGGCCTGGCCGGGCGCCACCTCCGTCAGGGATGGCACGGTCGTTGTGCAAATCTGCATGGCGTGCGGACAGCGCGGATGGAACCGGCAGCCGGCGGGCGGTGTCACCAGGTTCGGCGGCGCGCCACGGCCGCGCAGCGACGGTGCCCGTGCGCGGTCCGGATCGGGAGCGGCGCTGAGCAGCAACTGGGTGTAAGGATGCGCGGGCTGATCGGTAACCACGGCGGCCGGGCCTGTCTCGACGATCCGCCCCGCGTACATGACCGCGATCGTGTCGGTCAGGTATCGCGCCGACGCGATGTCGTGCGTCACGTACACGATCGCGAGGCCATCCCGCTCGCGCAGGTCGGCGAGCAGGTTAAGAACGCCAAGCCGGATCGAGACGTCAAGCATGGACACCGGCTCGTCGGCGAGCAGGATCGCTGGCGCGACAGCGAGAGCGCGGGCGATCGCGACCCGCTGCCGCTGCCCGCCGGAGAGCTCGTGCGGGTACTTCGCCGCGAACACCTCAGGCGGGGTAAGCGCGACGCGAGCCAGCAGATCACCGACCGCCCGATCGAGAGCGCCGCCTGCGCGTGAGCCGCGGGAAGCCTCGGCCTCTTCGGCCGATACACCGCTGTGTCCTGCAGTGCCGTGCAGCTTCAGCGGCCTGACGAGGTGGTAGCGCACGTCGTGGATCGGGTTCAGCGAGGCAAACGGGTCTTGGAGGACGAGCTGAACCTGCCGCGCGTATCTCCGCCCCGCCCGAGACCTGGCCGGGACCGCTCGTCCGCCAAGCGTTAGCGATCCGCTGGTGGGCTTGATGAGCCTGGCGAGCAGCTTGGCGAGCGTCGACTTGCCCGATCCGCTCTCGCCCACGATCGCCGTGATGCCGCCGGCATGCACGCTGAGCGATACGTCGTCGACCGCATGGACGACGCCCCGGACAGCGAACCGCGTCGCGCCGACCGGGAAGTGCTTGGTTAGCCTGTGCGCCTCGAGCAGCGGGAGACCTCCAAGCTCTGGCCCGGCGAGCACCGGGCTCGGGCCGGTCATGACAGGCTCCCAGGCAACGCCACCGGTTCGCCGCCGAGTTCGGGCGGTGGCGGCTCTGCCGCTCCCTGCAGCCAGCATGCGGCCTCGTGCCCGGCGCTGCGCGGAATCGCGGCGAACGGCGGCGGCTCGGTCCTGCAACGGTCAGAGACGTAGTTGCAGCGGGGGTGGAAAACGCACCCAGACGGCAACTGCCGCAGGTCAGGTGGCGACCCCGCGATGCCGGTCATCGCCCGACGCGGACCGTGCAGCGAGGGGAACGACCGGAGCAGGCCGAGCGTGTACGGATGGCGCGGCGCCAGGTACAGCTCGCTGGCCGCGGCCGTCTCGACAATTCGCCCCGCGTACATGACGGCGATGGTGTCGGCGATCTCGATCAGCAGCGAAAGGTCGTGAGTGATGAACAGCACAGAGAAGCCGAGCCGGTCCCGCAGCGCCATGAGCTCCTCGAGGATCTCTCGCTGCGTGACGACATCAAGCGCGGTCGTGGGCTCGTCCATGATCAGGATTTGCGGATCGAGTGCGATCGCCATCGCGATCATGACCCGCTGCCGCATTCCGCCTGACAGCTCGTGCGGATAACTGCCAAGGCGCCCGGCCGGGATGCCGACCTGCTCCAGCAGATCTCCGGCTCTGGCCCGCCTGGCCGCCCTGTCGAGGTCAGGACGGTGCGCCTGCAGCACGTCGGTCAGCTGGGCGCCGACCGGCATAACGGGGTTGAGCGCATGCATCGCGCTCTGCAGGACCACGGCGAGGTGATTCCATCGGAGCCCGCGCAGTTCGGCAGGGCCGGCCGCGAGCAGATCGCGCGTCGAGCCGGGTGCCAGGTGCAGGCGCACCGACCCGCCTGTGATGACGCCTGGCGGGCGCAGCAGCCGCGTGATCGCGTAGGCAAGCGTGGACTTGCCGCTGCCGCTCTCGCCGGCGAGGCCGAGGACCTCACCGCGGTGCAGGGTCACGTCGGCGCCGATCACCGCGCGGATCGCGCCAGGCCCGATGCCGTAGTCCACCTTGAGGCCGCGAGACCTCGAGCAAGGGTTCGCTGGCCCGGGCGCCTGGACCTTCTGCCACGGCCGACGTCCGGGCACGCCGCGGGGGCTGGGCACGGTAGGCAGACTCGCTGAGTGCTCGGTCGCCGTCATGCCTGGCCGCCATCCGCGCCTGGCAGGACCGTGGTGAGACCCAGCCGGACCCGCCGCGGCACACCCGCTCGCCTGGCCTTCCGCCTGGTCAGACCGGCCGCCCGGAGCCGCGGGTTGATGAATTCATCGATGCCGAAGTTGAGCAGGGCTAGCGCCGTCCCGAACAGCCCGACCGCGAGGCCCGGCGGCAGGAACCACCACCATTCGATGTGTACCTGCTGGGCGGCCTGGGCGCTCTGAGCCCAGTAGAGCATCGTCCCCCAGCTCCAGTGGGCGACGCTGATCACACCGAGGAACGACAGCGCCGTGTACGTGCCTACCCCGTAGATGACCGTGAACAGGAACGATGTCGCCACGATCGGCGTGAGGTTGGGCAGGATCTCGAAGAGCATGATCCGCCAGCCGCGCTCGCCGATGATCCTCGCCGATACGACGTAGTCCCTGCTCCGCATCGACAGCGTCTGGGCGCGCAGCACCCGCGCACCGAATGCCCACCCTGTGATGGCGATCACCAGGCCGATCAAGACGTCGTTGGGGCTTGCCGTCTTCGACAAGAAGCCGAAGATCACTATGAGCAGCGGCAGCGCCGGCATCACGAGAAAGACGTTCGCCAGCATCGACAGCAGATCGTCGAGCAGGCCGCCGTAGTAGCCGGCCGTGACCCCGAAGGCGACCGCGAGCACGGTCGCGACCGCCCCCGCGATGAGCGCGACGAGAATCGTGCTGCGGCCGCCCGCCAGCAGCTGCGAGAGCACGTCCTGCTGGACTTGAGTGGTTCCGAGCCAGTGCGAGCCAGACGGCGGCTGCGGCAGGCCCGACGTGGTCGACAGGCTCTTGCCCGGGTCGAACGGCGCGATCCACGGACCGATGATCGCGAGGATGGTGAAGGTCAGCGCGAGGCCGAGGCCGATTCTGATCTTGGGGGAACGGGGCAGCTGCAGCATCCGGTTTTTCCGGCCGGTGGTGCCGGGAGCTATACCCTCGGCGGCAGACATCGATCAGGCCTCCTGACGGGTACGGGGATCAAGAACGGCGTACGTCAGGTCAGCGATGAAGTTCGCCGCTAGCACGGCGACGGTGATGACCAGGAAGATGCCCTGGAGCAGCGGGTAGTCCTCACTTGAGACGGCCTGCAGCAGGATGTAGCCGATGCCGGGGTAGGAGAACACGATCTCGGTAAGCAGCGACCCGGAGACGACGAAGCCGATCGCGAGCGAGAAACCTGAGACGCTCGGCAGGATGGCGTTCCTGGCCGCGTACCTGATCACGCGCTGCTGGCTGAGGCCCTTTGCCTGGGCGATGAGGACATAGTCCTCGTCCATCGTTGTCAGCATCATGTTGCGCATGCCGATGATCCATCCGGCGACGGAGCCGACCACTATGGTCAGGGCCGGCAGCACCGCGTGGTCGAGCACGCTGGAGAGGTAAGCGGTGGTGAATCCGGGATCGAGCAGCGTGGTGTCGTAACCAGAGTTCTGCGGGAACCAGCCAAGTTTGGTCGCGAACAGCGCGACCATCAGGATCGCGACGAAAAAGTAGGGCGCAGCCTGGAAGAACGTCATTGCTGGCAGCAGGTTGTCAAGCCAGCTGCCGCGCCGCCATGCGGCGGCGATGCCGAGCAGCGTGCCAGCCGCGAAGCTGATGATCGTAGCCAGGCCGACGAGGCCGATGGTCCACGGCAGCGCGCTGCGGATCACGCTGGTGACCGTCGACGGGTAGGAGCTGAACGAGATTCCCAGATTGCCGTGGAGTAGCTGCCACCAGTAGTGCAGGTACTGACCCCACAGGCCGAGCTTGGTGTTGAGTCCGTATTGCAGGTCGAGCGCCCGAATTGTTGCCGGCGTGACCCTGGCCTGCATGTGCCCGATGGCCGCCTCGACCGGATTGCCGGGCATGAGGCGCGGAATGAAGAAGTTCACCGTGATGGCGACGACTGCGGTCACGAAGTAGAGCGCGATCCGGCGCGGAAGAAGCCGCATCATCGGCCTCCTTCAAGCGAGCCGGCGTGCGGCGGGCAGCCGCAGCTCTCCCTGCGCATCAGCCGCGTCGGAAGGACGATGTCGTGCTCTGCGGGCTCTTGGCTTCCGATCATGGATCGGAGCAACTCGAAGGCGGTGGCGCCGAGGTCGGCGATCGGCTGGCGGATCGTCGTCAGCTGCGGCCGCATGTGGCGCGCGACCGGGATGTCGTCAAATCCGGTGACCGCGACCTCGCCGGGGACATCGATGCCGTGCTGGGCCAGCGCATACATGGCGCCGAGCGCGGTCTGGTCATTGGCACAGACCAGGGCGCGCGGCAGCCTGACGTTGTCAGCGATCAGGCGGCTCACCACCCTGGCGCCGCCGGAGGCGAGGTAGTTGCCCTGCCAATCGGGCCCCTCGATGAACTGGACGCCCGCGCTAGCCGCCTCCTCGGCGAGGGCCAGCCGTCGGGCGATGTTGTCAGGGGAGTCGGCGTGCGCCGGCCACGTACGCGACGGTCGTGTAGCCGTGGTCAGCGATGAGGTGCCTGGCGAGTTCGGTCATCCCGGTGCCGTTGTCGCCGCGAACGTTGGCGGTCGTCTGGGTAGCCACTCCGGCCATCGTCACGATCGGTACCTGCCTGGACAGCTGTGCGAGCCGGCTCGGCTCGAGCACCCGGTCGTGCAGGATCAGTCCGTCGCTCTTGCGCGCCATCGTCATGATCCGCCGGTGGGCGTCGTGAGCATCGACGTCGACGGAGCCGACCAGCAGGTTGTAGCCGCGACGCTGCGCGGCGACCTCGATGCCGCGGTTGATGACGTCGGTGAACTGCAGGCTCTCCTCCTCTTCAGCGAAGGCGCCCTCGCTCGTCTCCCCCCAGGGGACGCGGCGGAAGACCACGCCGACGACCTCCTTGAGCCTGGCGCTCAGCGCCCTCGCCGCGCCGTCGGGGACGAAGCCGAGGTCTGCAACGGCCTGCAGGACACGGTCCCTCGTTTCCTGCCGCGGGTTGCGGTGCCCGTTGAGCACCCGGGACACCGAGGCGATCGACACCCCGGCCGCGCGTGCCACGTCGTAGATCGTGGGCGGAGCCTGGATGTTCGATTGCATCTCGGCCATCAGGTGCTCGCATCGCCTTTCTCGGTGACTTCCCGCCCATCGTGGTAAGCGCTTACCGTAAATGGCCTGGTCAGCGGCTCGGGCTCTGGCCTGCTCGGAGTTTGCCTTGCTTGCCGCTTTGGAAAGCGCTTACCGGACGGTTGCCTGGAGCGTAAACCCTGCCGATTGAATTGCTCAATACCCGAGCACCTGACTGTTATCTGACCGTGACTTATGCCGGCCGATGCCGTCATTAGCGAGGCAGTCAGCCTGAGGAGCCGTTGGACTGGACGACCTGGCGTCAACCGGTCCGGCGAAGACCCAGATAGCGCCTCAGCCGTGAACTGCTCCCGCGCCTCGTCGTCTCGCGAAGCAGTTCAGTCGGCTCATCAGGCAGGTGCGCGAGGCCGCCGAACTCGGGAACGACCACGCACCGCACCGCGAGGCCGGAGGACCTGGCAAAGTCCGATGCTGTCGTGTGTGCTCGGCCTCCGATGCTCTCGCAGTCATCCTCGACAAGGATGTCGGCAGACCAGCGCCTCACGACGTCGGCGTAGCTCTCGCCGTGCGCCCGGTAGTACAGGGTTCCGGCCGGAAAGGCGTGCGCCGCGAGCACAGACTTGTCGATGGCCGCAGCGGAAGCGGTTCGATGCGAGCTGAGGTAACAGATCTGGGCAGCGCGCCGCTGCCAGGCTGTGAGCTTGGCGACCGCGCCCTCGGTCGGCACATAGGAGCCGTAGTCGAGCACAGCCGGGTCCTTGTTCATGACCTGCCGAACACGCGCGGTCCTGGCCTGGCCTATTGCGGAGGCATGCATGATCGATGTGCCGTGCAAGAAAACCATGACCCTCACCGCCGGCTGCCGGGCTGTTGCAGGCGCCCTGGCTGCTCGGGCTGGTGCGCGCTCCCTGGCCGCCCGGGCTGCGCGGGGTGATCACCCGCGCCCTGCTCACCTTGGCCACCGGCGCGATCGCGCAGATAGGTGGAGAAGTAACGGCCATATTTCTGCTGCAAATCAGGCCGCTGCCAGTCGCGGCCACTGATGTTCCCGCGGCACGTGCTGGCGCCGCACCGGCATTCCATCTCCTCATCGGAATCGTCGAAGAGGGCATAGTCAGTCGTGAGTTCCTCGCCGCGGACGACATCACGCATCGCGACGAGGACCACGTTGCCGGCGAAACCTACGTTCGGCTCGCAGGAGTGATTGATGAACAGCATCACTGGCTCGTACTCGTCGTCCTGCAACGCGACGATGTGGAAGCCGTCAGCGATTTGGACCTCGGAGTTCTGCAGCCGCGCCGGCAGTGCGCGCAGGGTGGCGGTGTCAACGATATGCCCGCCCTTGATCGCGACGATTTCGCCTGCCGACATCGGAGCCGTCGCGAAAAGCCCGCGCCCTTGAATGTCGCTGGATTGCCCCTTGACGGCCTTTCCAGTGATGTAGCTGGACACGATCATGGCACCACTGCTCCCCGTCCGGAACCTCGCCCCGGCCTGGGAGGAAGATCAGCGCTTGAACCGACCCCGCGCGGACGGCGCAGGTGCCTGCCGGACGGCGCCGCGCTCCCACGGACGGTGCGGAAGGAACGTCCTGGTGACCAACGATAGCCACAGAACTCCGAGCAACGCGCCGGCCACCACGTCGCTTGGATAATGCATGCCGCGGTAGACGCGCGACACCGCGACGAAGACGGGCACGCAGAACAGCACGACGGCGATGATCTTGGCGCCGGGACTGCCCGGCGTACAGCCAGAGGAGGAGGACGGCGAGGCAGCCGTACAGGCAGACGGCCGCCGCCGTATGCCCTGAGGGATAACTCGATGTCGGCGGGGCCACGTCCAGCTTGTGTACCGTCGGCCGTCGCTGCGGCACGATCGTGGTAGTTGCCAGGAATATGACGAGCTCGCCGACGATAGACGTCACCAGCATGATGGCCTCATACCACCGTTTCGTCAGCCATCGCAGAACCAGCGCCGCGACAACGGTGACGACGATAACCGTGACGGTCTCCGCCATTCCCGTACCGAACGCCGTCGCGCCGTTCCAGAGACTGGTGCGCTGATGCACGAACCACTGATTGACGCCGAGGTCGGCCTTGTGGACCGAGCCTCGGTCGACGATGTGTGTCAGCAATAGCCCGAGCAGCGACATCGCGCCCCAGATCACGATGGCACCACCGAGCAGCCACAAGGCGACCGTCCAGCGGTCGTCGGCCTGCTCCCACGGCGGTGCGAGCGGGCTGTACCTGCGGCGAGAAGCCGTTCTCAGCTGCATATGCCCTTTGCTTTCTCTGACCTGCGGTATGCCGGACGCTGCTGCCCACGAAAGGCGCGATCAAACTGCCCGTGGTAGAAACGGGCCATGACCGGACTGACTGCCCCCGACCTTGGCGATGTGCTCGCGGCCCGTAAGCGGATCGCGCCTTACCTGTGCCCGACGCCCTTGTATCGCTACCCGGCACTCGACGCTCTGGCCGGCGCCCAGCTGTGGGTCAAGCACGAGAATCATCAGCCCGTAGGTGCGTTCAAGGTGCGGGGCGGGGTGAACCTGGTCAGTCAGCTGACCGAGGATGAGCGGCGGCGCGGCGTCATCACGGCGTCGACCGGAAACCACGGACAGTCCGTTGCGTACGCCGCGAACATCTTCGGCGTGCGTGCCATCATCTGCGTGCCCGAGCGCGCAAACCCGGTCAAGGTCGAATCGATGCGCGCGCTGGGCGCTGAGATCGTCTTCCACGGCCGGGACTTCGACGATGCGCGCGAGTACTGCGAGAAGCAGGCGGTCGAGCACGGGTACCGGTACATCCACTCCGGCAACGAACCCATGCTCATCGCCGGCGTGGCCACATACACCCTGGAGATACTTGAGAGCAGGCCCGATATTGACGTGATCATCGTCCCCGTAGGCGGCGGCAGCGGAGCGTCAGGGGTCTGCACGGTCGCGAAGGCCGTCCGGCCGTCGATCGAGGTGATCGGCGTGCAGTCGCAGGCCGCTCCCGCAGCTCACAGGTCATGGCAGGGCCGGGCGTTGGTCACCGACGCCAACGCGACCATCGCGGAAGGCCTGGCGACGCGTACGGCATTCGAGCTGCCGCAGGGCATTATGTGGCGGCTGCTCGACGATTTCGTCCTGGTGTCGGACGAGGAGCTACTGGCCGCGACCAGGATGATGATCGAGAAGACGAAGAACCTGGTGGAGCCGTCGGGCGCGTCGCCGCTCGCGGCAGTCATGGCCGATCAGGCCAGGTTCGCCGGGCGCAAGGTGGCGATCGTCTGCAGCGGCGGCAACATAAGCCCCGCCCAGCTGGTCCAGCTGTGGCCGGATGCCTCGCGCTGAGGCAGGCTCAGGAGGCATGGTCGGCGAGATCCAGCAGGGCTCGGGTGACGCCGGCCGGATCGACGACCTGATGCAGGTGCTCGCCCCGCGTCGTGCGTACTGGCCAGCCGCGGCCCCCGGCCTCGGCCGCCTGGCCCTCGTAGGCCTCACTGAATAGCAGGAAACCGCAGGGATCGTCGTCCCAGCCGCCAGGGACCGGTATGTGCTCGAGGTAGTAGTCGAGCGGCAGCCTCGGCTGCTCGGCGGTGACCACCTGGCGCGTCCGGGGATCGGGAAGCATGGGAGCGATATCCTCCTCGCTCCACCAATTTGTCCACTGCGGAAGGCGGCCGTCCTCCCCGGCCAGGTCGCGCAGGAATGGCAGAAAGGCCCCCTCGGCCACAGGCGCTGAGCCAGATGGCGGCGGGACAGAGGCGTCAGCGAAGATCGAGCAGGCGACAGGTATTCCTAGCTCGCGCGCGATCACCGGGATGAACAACCCTGCATTGCTGTGCGCGACGAGGATGGCGGCCTGGGACTCGTCCTGGCCGGACAGGCCGTCTCGGACGGCCGCCGTGACCCTAGGCCAGTAGGGCGGTCCGCCTTCGCCGACCCCGAGCAGCGACGGAACTACCGCCTCGTGGCCGCGGTCGCGCAGCAAAGCGGCCACCGGCTGCCAGGTCGAAGGGCCGACCGACGGGCTGTGCACGAGCACGAAGAGCGACATGCCGTCCACTGTGCCACCGCGTCCAGCTGGCGACCTAGCCGATCTGCTCCTGGCAGAGCGGTAAGCCAGCGCCGGCATCCGCTCACAGCCCTCCGGCGACGTCCAGGGTAGCGCCGGTGACGTAGGAAGCGTCCTCGGCCAGCAGCCACAGCACGGCCGCGGCGACTTCTTGGGCGGTGCCCATCCTGGCCAGCGGCACCTGCCTGAGGGTCCGGTCCAGGTGTTCTTGGGGCTGGCCGAGGCGCGTTTCGGTGGCGATAACGCCGGGCCGCACTACATTGACCCGGATGCCGTCGGCGGCCAGCTCCTTGGCTAGGCCCCGGGACATCGTTTCGAGAGCGGCCTTGCTCGCCGCGAAGTGAACCCAGTTTCCGGGAGCCCCGGTGTTGACGGCGTGCGCCGAAGACAGCGTGACGATCCCGCCGCCGGCGCCGCCGTTCTTGATGGACATGCGGCTGGCCGCCTCGCGGGAACACAGGAAGGCACCGAACACATTGGTGCGGAACACCTCCTCTAGCTCGCTGGCGGGCAGCTCAGTTAGCCTGCGCGGCGGGCCGGCCAGGACAGCGTTGTTGACCAGGCCGCCAAGCGAGCCGAAGGCAGCGTCTACCGCTTTGAACGCAGCGGCGACGTCGGCCTCGCTGCCGACGTCGGCCCGGACTGCCACGGCCCGGCCGCCAGCGGCCTCGATCTGGCCGGCAATCCGGGCAGCGTTGCCTGGCCGCGACCGGTAGATCAGCGCGACCGGCCTGCCGTGGCGGGCTGCCCGCAACGCGATCTGAGCGCCGAGGCCGCGGCCGCCGCCGGTCACGACGAGCGCGCCAGAGTTCGGCGCGCCGCTAGTAAATGCGGTCACCTGCCCTCCCGCGAGGTAAAATAACTTTACATCCGTCAACGTAAAGCGACTTTACATCCATGTCAAGCTCAGGACCGGTCAGCGGCCAGCCGATCGCCCCGATGATGCGCGTGCTCTGGCAAGAGGTGCGCGACCGCATTCACATCGCGTTTGCCGAGGAGGGCCACGACCTGCGCGCGGAACACCTAGCCGTCCTGCAGTACCCCGGTCCCGACGGCCAGCGGCCCTCGGCCCTGGCTGCTCGCTCAGGCATGAGCAGACAGGCGATCAACCACCTGGTCAGCCACCTCGAGCGGGCAGGCTATCTGGAGCGCTACACCGACCCGGCGGACCGGAATGCACGGCTGATCCGGCTCACCGGACGCGGCCGGCGGCTGTATGAACGCATCGCGGCGGTTGCTGCCACCATCGAGGCTGAATGGGCGCAACAGGTCGGAGCGCCGCGGCTGGAAGAGCTGCGCGCTACCCTCAGCGACCTGCTGACGCACCGGCAGGGCCAGCCCTGAGCCGAGGCTTGCTGAGTGCGGCCGCGCCCTGCGGCCACGGTCCTATGCTGGCGACATGCAATGCGACGCCGCGGATACCGCAGCGGCCGGGGAAGCTATGCACTCAGCCGAACCAACGCCGGCGTCCGGTTCGGAGGTGTCATCGGACCCCGATGAGCCGGCAGCGCCTGATCAGCTGAGCGAGGACGCGCTGCGGGCGTCCCGCACCTATGGCGCCGCGGCCGACCACTACAGGCTCGGGTCCCTGGCCTTCTGGGACAGGTTCGGCGCCGCGACGGTGGCGCGGCTGCCGCTCCGAGCCGGAGACGCCGTGCTCGACCTGTGCTGCGGCGCTGGCGCATCGGCAATCCCCGCCGCCACGGACGGTTGGCCCAGGCGGCTGTGTCCTCGGCGTCGACGTCGCCGGGCCGCTGCTCGAGCTGGGCCGATCGAAGGCAGCCACCGAGCAGTTGCCGAACGTCGAGTTCCGATATGCCGACGCAACCAGCACCGGGCTGGCGTCCGGCAGCTTCGATGCTGTCGTGTGCGTGTTCGGGGTGTATTTTCGCGGCGGACACGGCGGCGTTCGCCGGCGAGATGTGGCGCCTGGTTCGTCCCGGTGGTGTCCTGGCCATCACGACCTGGGGTCCGGGGCTTTTCGAACCTGCTAACGAGATCTTCTGGGAGTCGGTGCGGGCCATCGAGCCGTCACTGTTCAAGGCCTTCCACCCGTGGGACGAGATCACCACGCCTTCGGCACTGACCGGCCTTTATGAGCGGGCCGGCGTCAATGATGCGGCCGCAGAGGCCGCCATCGGCTGGCAGGAACTCAGCAGCCCCGCGCGGTTCTGGGACGTCGTGCTCGGAACTGGCTACCGAGCAACCATCGACGCCCTCAGCGCGGATCAGCAGGATCTGCTGCGTGAGCAGGTGGTCACCGACCTGGCCGCCAAGGAGATCGCCGCGATAAGGACCGACGTCGTCTATGGCACAGCTACCCGTCCAGGCTGATAACCGGGCGAACTCGGTGAGCGACAGCGTGTTGCCGTCAGGATCGGCTGAACCACGCTATCCGGTCGCCATTCGGCGTGGTCCAGATGCAGTTGTCGTCCTGACCGATTCCGTCGTAGCTGGTGAAGCTGACGCCCTTGGCGCGCAGTCCGGCGACCACGCTCTCGATATCACGCACGCGCCAGCCAAGGACCGTGTAGCCGGGCGTCGCCACCTCCGCGACGGCCGTCACCCGCAGCATTGTGCCGCGGACGTCGAACACGCACGCGTACGGGTTCTGGTCGACGAGCGCGAGACCGAGTATGCCCTGATAGAACTCCCTCGCCCGGTCCAGGTCCGTCGCCGCGACGAACGCGACTACTTCGCTGCTGTCGAGCATCCTTTCCTCCGATCCCGTGCGCGCTGCCTGGCTCGCCGCAGCCCGCCTTCCGTAGCAGGGCCAGTACTGAGCAGCCTCTGCAGCCGCGGCTCAGCTGTGCTCGGCGGCGAGCCGGGCGCTGAATCCGAGCAGCAACGCACCTGTGGTCCCGTCCATCGCCCTGCGGACAGCCCGCCGCGATAGCAGCGCTCGTGCTCTGGCCAGCCCGGCGCTCAGTGCCAGCAGGTAGAGCAATGACAGCACAGCATGGCTCCAGGCGAACGCGAGCAGCCAGCCAGGCGCAACACCGGGCTTCAGGAACTGGGGGAGCAGGGCGATGTAGAAGATCAGCACCTTCGGATTGGTGATGTTCGACAGGAATCCCTGCCGCCAGCCGCCGAACGCCGCCGCATCGCGCCGGATGGCGTGCCCGCCGTCGGCCAGTTCGTATCTGCCGCGCACCGCGGAAAGCAGCGACTGAACGCCGAGAAAGGCCAGGTAGCACACGCCTGCCCATTTGATGGCGGCGAAGACGGGCTGGGCCTTCAAGATGATGGCGCTGAGCCCGCTGACCGCGATGGCACCCTGGACCGCGTTCGACGTGCAGACCCCGGCGGCCGTGAACCAGCCCCGCCGGCGCCCGCCAGCCAGGGTGTTCTTAGTCACGACCGCGAAATCAGGGCCAGGGATAAGGACGAGGACGATTGCGAAGCCGAGAAATGTTCCGTAAGCCGACAAGCTCATATTTGCCTACGAGCCTCCCCATCCTCCCAATCCACCAGCGCGACCGGAGACACCGCAGCATCGACCACGCCGGCATACTACCCACGTCTATCAACACGGATCTCGTACCCGACGTCTTGCACGTCGCAGCGATGAGTTTCGGCGGCTCGGTCAGTCAACTAGTAGCGTCGAGACCAATCGGAGGTGGAGGGCGTGCGAAAGATCGTCGTGTACGAGTTGTTGTCCCTCGACGGGGTTGCCGAGGACCCAGATAGTTTCTTCGCCGACTGGGACGACGCGATGGACGCCAACCTTGCCGCCGTCATCGCGACACAGGACGCGGTCATTCTCGGCCGCCGTAGTTACACCGAGTGGGCGCAGTTCTGGCCAGGCAGTCAGATCCAGCCATTCGCGACATTCATCAACGGGGTCACGAAGTATATCGCGACATCGACGCCCCTTGACCGAGATTGGGCCAACGCGACGGTGCTCGACGGCGGGCTGGTCGCATTCGTTCGGGATCTCAAAGAGCAGCGCGGAGGCGATGTCGGCGTCCACGCAAGTATCTCGGTCGCGCAGGTGCTGCTCGCCGCCGGCGTTGTCGACGAACTCAGGCTCGTGATAGCGCCGAGGATCGCCGGCCGCGGACGACGACTCCTGGACGGCTTGCCCTCGATTCAGCTCGAATCGATCCGAAGCGAGATCTCACCGACTGGCTATCTGCTCGTCGACTATCGCATTATTCGTTAACGTAATCGTGCCGCGGAAAGCCGCCTGGCTGCCGACCGGTCGGCGGCCAGGCGGCTGGTACAGTCTCGGCCCGGCGTAATTCGGTTTGCCAGCAAGGCCGCCGTCGTTAGCGTGGTCCGGTGCTCACCCCGCCGGATGGCCTCAGCGAGGAAGTGCTGGTGTCGGAGCTTGCCGCGCACTGGCGGCTGGATGCCGCCGCTATCGGCTACAGAGCGGTCGGGTTCGGCAGTCATCACTGGGAAGTCACAGACGCAGCGGGAGTGCGCTGGTTCGTCACCGTAGATGAGCTGCAGAAAAGGCGGCAGTCGCTGACAGAGCCGCTGGATGCCGCGCTCGACCGGCTCAGGCACGCGCTCGCTGTGGCCATCGAACTCCGCGTCCAGGGGTACGAGTTCGTCGTAGCGCCGGTTGCCTCGCGCGACGAGGAACCAGTGGTGCGGGTCGCGGAGGAGTTCGCCGTGGCGGTGTACCCGTTTGTACCAGGCACGAGCTTCGGATGGGGCGAGTTCTCCACCGCAGCGCACCGGCAGGCAGTGCTTGACATGGTGATGGCCGTCCATGAGGCGCCGGCGGCGGTGCGGAAGCTCGCGCTTGCGGACAGCTACGCGATCCAGAACAGGGAAGAGCTCGAGGCGGTGCTCGATGGCGCGCACGGCGCGCCCGCCGAGGCCGGTCCGTATACAAAGCCCATGAGACGTCTGCTCGCGGGGAGTCAGGCAGCGATCCGCCTCATGCTTGCCCGCTACGATGAACTCGCCCATCATGCCAGGGCCGTGCCGTCGCGCTCCGTGCTCACGCACGGCGAGCCCCATCCTGGCAATACGATGCTGACCGATGACGGCTGGCGGCTTATCGACTGGGATACGAATCTGCTCGCACCGCCGGAACGCGACCTGTGGTCGCTCGATCCTGACGACGGCTCTGTGCTCGCCAAATATGCGACGGTGACCGGCGTGGAGCCGGTCGCGGCGCTACTGGAGCTCTACCGGATTCGCTGGGATCTTACCGACATGGCGCTTGAGGTAAGCCGGTTCCTCTGGCCGCACAGGGGTACCGTCGAGGACGAGCAGGCCTGGCAGCTCCTTGTCGATCTGGCCGGCCAGATGGGTGCCTAGCCTCAGCTGGGTGCTCCTGCGCTCGGCACCTTGTCCTGCGCGGTCATCGGCTGGCCTTGCTTGTACATCTGCGGCGGCTTGCTGCCCGCTGACTGCCCGCCGTCGATCGGAATCACCGTGCCGGTGATGAACGACGACTGTTGCGAGCAGAGCCACAGCACGGTCTGTGCGACCTCGGCGGCGTTCCCGGTCCTGCGCATCGGCGTGGACAGTCCCGCCAGACGCTGCGCCTCAGGCCCGGCGGCCTCAAGGTGGTAGGTCAAGATCGGGCCGGGCGCCACCACATTGACGCGGATACCCTGGTCGGCGTAGTCCAGCGCCGCAACCTTGGTCAGGCCGATGATCCCGGCCTTGCCGGCGACGTAGGCCGCGAGGTTCGCGGTGGCGTTGATCCCGGCGACTGAGGCCATGTTGACGATTGCTCCGCCGCCGCTGGCAAGCATGGCCGGGATCTGGTACTTCATGCCGAGGAACGTGCCGCGAACGTTGGTTGCGATCCCTCGGTCGAACTCGGCGACGTCGATCTCTGCGAGCGGCGCCGGCAGCGGTCCGTCGGTAGCGTTATTGAAAGCCGCGTCCAGGCGGCCGTAGTGCCCGACCGTCCGATCCACGAGTCTGGCGACCGAGTCGGCGTCGGAGACATCGCAACGCAACGCGATCGCATCTCCGCCGCTCGAACTGATCCGCTGCGCGACGGAAGTGAGTGCCTCCATGTCGCGCGCGGCGAGCGCAACCTGAGCGCCCGCCGCGGCAAACGCCTCGGCCGTGGCGGCGCCGATTCCCCTGCTGGCACCTGCAATGAGCGCGACCTGGCCGCGCATGGGCAGATCTTGCATGGCAACCTCCTGCCACAAACCGTAGACATCGAACCGTTCTAAGTCAAATGCTTAGACGACTACGGTTGAGTTGGCACGAGGCCACGACCAGCAGCGGCCAGGTGGCCTGGGCGACGCCCACAACGCGCTCGGCGAGGCCGAGCTGTCCTCCGCCGGTGAGCAGTTCGGCCAGGAACCAGGCGGTCAGGACGACGATCACGCCCACCGCTGCGAACGAGGCCGCGCGCCGAAGGGCCCACGGCACTCCGGGACCTGAGCGGTATGCCCCGAGCGGCCAGGCAGCGAGGAGGGCGAATCCCAGCGCCGACCAGAAGGCGTGCGCGGGCGAGAAGCTGCCGGGAGCTGCCACAGGGTTGGCCGCAACCAGAATGCCGGCCAGCGCGGCCGCGATCAGGACGAGCCGTCCCGTGCGTGCTGCCGGGCGCAGCGCCAGGGCCGTTGTGATGTAGCACATGGCGACGATGATGAAGGTCAGCGTCATCACCCAGCGGTCGGTCGCGTCCATGCTGGCCAGGTAGCTGACGCTTTGCCTGACGGGATCGAAGGGCTGCGGCTGCAGTTGATCGGCGAGTGTCCACCCGCCAATCTGCAAGAAGGGTGTCAGCGCCGCTGAGAGCACGCCCCACCAGGGCACGCCCCGCACCTGTACCACCGTAAGCGCTCTCATGTCATGACTTCCGACGGGTATCGCTCCCGGAGCGGCAGAGCCCCGGCCCGCAGATCGCGAGCCGGAGCCCTGGCCCCCGTGTTATAGCCGCGTGTTATCGCACCGAACCCTCCAGCTCGCTGCCGTCGGTGATGCCGCTGGCGTCATCGGGCACGCTCATGGGAGCGGCGCCCGCGATGTCGGAGCGGCGCAGCCGGATGGTCGCCGCGACCACGATCAGGGCGAGCACAGCAATCCCGGCCGCGACCAGGAACCCGCGAGCGATGCCGAAGGCCAGCGCCTGATGCAGTATCGATGCCGGCACGGCCCCGCCGCCCTTGGCTGGCAGCGGCAGGCCTGCCTTGCCCGCCGCTGCGGCCGCATGAGCCACCTGGTGCTTCACGCTGTCCGAGACCGCCGACCAGGTCACGGTGCCGAGCGCCGCGAGCCCGATCGCGCCGCCAACCTGCTGTCCGGTGTTGAGCAGGCTGGACGCCACGCCGGCGTCCTCACCACCGACCCGGTTCAGCGCAACGATGGACAGCGGCACGAACATCATGCCCAGGCCGATCGAGGTGACCAGCATCGGGCCGAGCAGGCCGTTTACGTAGTCGCTGTTCACCGTGAGCTGCGAGAACCAGAACATGCCGCCCGCGGCGATCGTCGCACCGGCCAGCATGAGCGGGCGCGGGCCAGTGCGGCTGATGACTTGCGACACGATGCCTGACATCACCACCACAACCACGGCGAACGGCAGGAACGCGATGCCGGACTTGAGCGCGCTGTACCCCAGGACCTCCTGCACGAAGATCGTCAGGAAGAAGAAGATCCCGAACATTGCGGTCGCGAGGGCCAGCATCACCACGTAGGCACCGGTCCTGCTGCGGTTGGCAAGTATGCGCAGCGGCATCAGCGCATGACGGCTGCGCCACTCGATCAGCCCGAAGGCCGTCAGTAGCAACCGCTGAGGCGATCAGGGACACAACCACCTTGCCGTCGGCCCAGTGGGAGACGCCCTGCTGATCGGTGCTGGCGTTAGACAGGCCGTAGACCAGGAGCGCCACTCCCGCTGTGACAGTGATGGCACCAGGAAGGTCGAAGCGGCCGCGCCTGCGCTCGGACTCGGGGAGCACGTACCTGGCCGCGATCGCGGTCGCGATGCCGATGGGCACGTTGACGAACAGCACCCAGCGCCACGACAGGTACGTGGTCAGCAAGCCGCCGGCGACCAAGCCGACGGCCGCGCCGCCGCCGCTCATCGCGGCGTAGACGCCCATGGCCCTGTTGCGCGGTGATCCCTCAGGAAACGTCGTGCTGATGAGGGCCAGTGCGGTAGGCGCCACCATCGCGCCGCCGACGCCCTGGAGCGCCCTGGATGCGAGCAGCCAGCCTTCTGAGGTCGCGAAGCCACCTAGCAGCGACGCGGCCGAGAACAGCAACAGGCCGGATATGAAGATCTTGCGCCGCCCGAGCAAGTCTCCTGACCTGCCGCCGAGCAGTAGCAGGCCGCCGAATGTCACGGCGTAGGCAGTCACGACCCACTCCAGCCCGTTGCCGGAGAAGCCGAGAGCCCGCTGGATGTGCGGCAGGGCGACGTTGACGATGGCGGAGTCGAGCACCACCATCAGCTGAGCGGTTGCGATGACGAATAGTGCCAGGCCGAGGTGCCGTTTGGCCTCAGCGGCTGGCGCGCCGGGTGTGGCGGCCCGACCGGTAACCGGTTGCGTCGTAGACACAGCGGTCTCCTCACCTTTCTTTGGGCGTGCTGGTCCGCCGTCGTGACCCGCGCTTGAGTCACGGCGTGGAGAAGTACGGGATTGGCGGTTGTTACCTGCGGGTTCCGCTTGCTAGCGGAAAATCAGCTTGCCCCCGCGCAGGTCCGCATGTGATGCCGGGTTAGAGAGCGGCGGGCGACCGTACGCCCTCGGCGCTGCTCACCTCCTTCACAGGATCGTCGGCGGCCGGTGCTACCGGCTCGGCCGTCAGCGAATTGCACATCTTGCGCACGAGCTCCAGGAACTGTTCGCGCTCATCCCGATCCAGGGCCTTAGTCCACGGCATCAGGCCGAGCGTCTCTTGCTCCAAAGCAGCCTTGATCTCGAGCCCGCGGTCGGTCAGCGCGAGATTCTTAATCCGCCGATCGGCGGGGTTCGGCTCGCGCTTGGCCAGGCCGCGCTGCTCGAGCGCATCGGCGATCGCGGTGATGAAAGACGGGTCACAGCGCAGGCGCTGGCCGAGGTCCTTCATGGCTACCGGTGCATCGAGTCGCCGAAGAGCCTTCATGCAGGAAACGGGCACGCCGAGACGCTGCGAGAGCTTCTCGCCGTGATGTATCAGATGACCCACGAACTCAGTCATGGCATCAAAGATGTCCTGATCGAGCTTGTCGCCACCTGGACACCAGCCCACTGTCTGCCTCCTGCTCTAACACCCGATGCGGGTCATGGCACCGAGCTACTCAACAGCCTTGCCACCCAACAGGCTTGTGGAGCTCAACAGTTGAGTAGCTCAACCATATTCCGGATTGCTTGAGACTGTCAAAGGTTATTTCCCTCAAGGAGTTCACTCGCCTGTCGCGCCGTCAATGCGCTCCCTGACCAGGTCGGCGTGGCCGTTGTGCCTGGCGTACTCCTGGATGACTTTGATGAGATTCCAGCGCACTGACCTCCGATTTCCCGGCGAGATCGACTCCAGCGCCCCTGTTGAAGAAAGTAGCTGGTCAGCGCGGGCGCGCTCGTCATGCCAGCGAGCCATGGAGCCGGCAGCCATGCCCGGTGCCAGGCCGACGATGTCGGCGTCCGGCGCCTCGTCGGTGAAGTACACGCCGCGGAACGGGCCCCCGGTCATTGCGTAGACGAGGTAAGCGTGCTCCATCTCGGTCATGTGCCTGACCAGGCCGAGCAGGGAGAGGTCTGAGGGCGGTGCGGATGACTCCACGAGGTGCTCGGCGGTCAGCCCTTCGCATTTGGCAGCCAGGGCGTCGCGGTGAAAGGCGAGCCAGCCCGAGCAGCAGGTCGCGCTCGCCAGCGTTACCCGGTTCGGGAGCTCTTTCCACAGCTTCCTCCGATCGGCTTCCACCGCGAACGCGACACCGGCTGTTGCCGGATGGTGCAGCAGCTCCCAGAATGGCCTTGGCCTTAAGCATGCCCTTTCCGATGGTTGCGGCGCAGTCCAGGACCGGGCATTTCTGGGTTGCGCCGGCAGCGGACGACCTGGCGGGCGAGCACCGGATCGGACCAGCATGGGCTCATGTCAGATATCCAGTTCGGCGTCACCTTCCATGCCGCAGCGGACGCAGCCGATTTCGAGCGGATCGTTTCGCCGGGCCGATGAACTCGGTTTCGACGTGCTGGCCGCGCCCGATCATCTTGGCGCGATGGGCCCGCTCACGCTGCTCGCGGCCGCGGCGACTATCAGTAGGCGGTTGCGCCTGCGCACGTACGTACTCAACGTTGGCTTCTGGAACCCAGCGCTGCTCGCTCGCGAGGTCGCCACTCTCGACCTGGTCTCTGGCGGCCGTGCCGAGCTCGGGCTCGGTGCCGGGCACACGAAGAGCGAGCATGACGACGCCGGCCTGCCGTGGCTGCCATTTGCGCAGCGGATCGACTTGCTGGAGGCCACGGTCACCGAGGTCAGGCGCAGGCTCGCCGATCCGGAGCATCGGCCGGCACCCGTGCAGCGGCCTATTCCACTGATGGTCGCCGCCATGTCGGGCGTCGGCCTGGCCGTCGCAGCCAGGCACGCCGAGGTGATCGGCTTCGCCGGCCTGCGTCAGGTACGCGGTGAGTCGCTCGGCACCTTCACCCTGGTTTCGGCGACGGAGACCGCCGAGCGGGTCGCGGCGGTCCGCGAACAGGCAGGCGGGCGGCCGTACCGGTCTGACGTCCTGCTCCAGCACGTGGCAATCGGACCCAGCCCGAGCCAGTCCGCCGCTGAAATGGCGGCCATCGTTCCCTGGATGACTGCCGAGGAGATCGCGTCCAGCCCGTTCGTGCTCTACGCAGAGACCGCCGATGCGGCTGCGGCGGAACTGAGCCGCCGCCACGAGGTGTACGGGTTCGACAGCGTGACGACGCATCAGCCCAGCATGGAGGAGCTCGGAAAGGTGATCGCCGCGTATCGTGGCTAGCGCCGCGTGCGTCGCGGCTGGCCCCGCATTCGTCGCGGCTACATCCCGGTTCCTATCCGGCGAGGCTGCATGACCCGGCTGGTAATCAAGCTCGGATCAAGTTCGATTTCGAGCGGCGACGGCCTAGCGCTCGACGTGATAGCGGATCTGGTTACCCAGATCGCCACCGCTCAGCGCGAAGGTCACGAGGTGATCCTCGTCACCTCAGGTGCGGCCAGGCTCGGTCGCCAGCTGCTGGCGTTCGAGGGCCCGACGGCGCGGACCGGACCCGAGCTGCTGCGGCTGGCCGGAGCTGTCAGGCAGACCGTATCCGAGGCCGGCGACCTGGGTGCGCTCGCGGCCACGTTGGACCGGTATGACGGCGGGGAACTGAGGGGGCCGCTCGCGGTAGCTCTCGCGGCGGCTGTCGGCCAGCCCGCTTTGCTGGCGCTGTATCGCCAGCTGGCCGCGGCCGTCGGGATGGAGGTCTGCCAGATCCTGCTGTCCCGTAGCGACCTTGACTCGCCGGAGGCCATGCACGACGTCGGGAGCGTGCTCAGCTCTGCGCTGCAGCAGGGCCTGCTTCCCATCGTCAACGGCAACGACACAACCGATCCGAAGTCCGAGCTGGACAACGACCAGATCGCCGTGGCTGTCGCCGTCGCCGCCGAGGCCTCCAGGCTGACGTTCCTCACCAACGTCCGCGCGGTCTATGGTGACGACCAGATGCTGGAGCGGATCTCACGGCTGACACCTGACGAGGCCAGGGCGCTCCGGATCACGATGGCGGGCGAGGGCCGGGGAGGTATGCGGGCCAAGCTCAACGCCGCCGCCAGGGCCGCCTACTGCGGCGTGGAGTGCGTTATCGGATCGGCGCGCGATACGGACGTGGTGGCCAGGAGCCTCAGCCCGAGGGCCAGGCTGGGGACGACTATCAGGTCCGCCCCGAGCCGGCTCGCCCCTGCTCAGCGCTGGGTAGGCGGGATCGCTTACCCGATGGGCACGATCGGAGTCAACCGAGAGGCCGAGCGCAGCTTGCGCGCGGGAAGCACATTGTTCCTCTCGGGCGTGAAGCGGGTGGACGGTGATTTCGAGCCAGGCGCTGTCGTCGAACTCGTGGACGTCCGGCATCCAGAACGGCTGATCGGCAGAGGGGCGGTTTCGATGCCGGCGGCGATTCTGCGGCTCCTCCGGGCCCTGACCACCGATGAGGTCGGCGATGTCCTGTCGATCCTGTTCCGGCTGCGTCACGCACCAGCCATGGCCGGTGCCGAGTCAGGCAACGATGTGCCCGATCCACAAGGCGACCTCCTTGACCCGGATCGTTTCGCGGACGTGGCCGACTTGATGCGCCGCAACTCTCAGGCTTCGCGCCAGGTCCATGCAGCGCTGACCGCGGCCGGCTACGAGCGGATAAGGACGCTGACTGAAGCGCTGCTGCAGGCGCAGCCCCGTGCATGCTCGGCCATTCTGGCCGACGGGTCGTTCCTCGGCGGCAAGATCGGCCCTGACTCGCCCGCCCGCCGTGCGGCCCGCGACATGCACGCGATTCACCGAGGCTCGCTCGTCGTGTTCGGAGCGGTGCCATGAGCTCGCCCCGTGACCTGCCAGCTAGACGCGGATCTGGCCGTTGCCCCAGGTCACGTTCTTGACGCAGGTCAGTGCCTCGAGGCCCATCGGACCCCTGGCATGAAGCTTCTGCGTCGACACCCCGATCTCCAGCCCGTAACCGAACTCCCCGCCGTCGGAGAACCGGGTCGAGCAGTTCACGAAGACGCTGCCGGAATCAACTGCCCTGGCGAACCGCCGGGCCGCGCCAATGTCCTGGGCGACGATCGCCTCGGAGTTCCTGGTCCCCCAGCGCGCTATGTGCGCCAGCGCCGCATCGAGGTCGGGAACGATCCGCACAGCAAGGATCAGGTCGAGGTACTCAGTGCCCCAGTCGCTGTCCGCTGCGGGCTCGGCGTCCGGCCATAGCGCTCTGACCTGATCATCGCCGCGCACGACCACACCGCGTTTGTGCAGCTCGCCGAGGGCCTCAGGCAGCCAGGCGGCCGCGATCTGCTTGTGCACGAGCAGCGTCTCTGCGGCGTTGCACACGCTTGGCCTTGAGGTCTTGGCGTTGACGATGATGCTCGTGGCCATTGCAGTATCGGCGCTCGCATCCACGTACACGTGGCAGTTCCCGTCGCCGTCAATGACGACGGGAACGGTCGCGTGCTCGCGCACTGTCCGCAGCAGGCTCTGGCCGCCGCGCGGGACGAGCAGGTCAACAAATTCCGCTGCGGTCAGCAGCTCGATAACCGCGTCCCTGGACGTGTCGCGGACCAGCTGGACTGCGTGCGGCGGCACGGCGTCCTGCGAGCGCAACACCTCGCCGATCAGATCCGCGATCGCGCCGTTTGTGTGCGCGGCGATGGACGAGCCTCGTAGCACGGCTGCGTTGCCCGACTTCAGGCAGAGGGCCGCGACGTCAACGGTGACGTTGGGCCTGGCCTCGTAGACTACGGCGACCACTCCGAGCGGCTCCCTGACTTGCTCAATCAGCAGCCCGTTCGGCCGGGTCGTACCTCTCGTTACTTGCCCGACGGGGTCGGGAAGCGAGGCCACGGCTCGCACTGCGTTGACCATCGCGGCGATCCGTGAGTCGGTCAGGGTCAGGCGGTCCACCAGTGTCCGCGACACCCCGGCCTCCCGGGCCGCCGCGACATCTATCTGGTTGGCAGCTTTCAGCGCGTCCTGGCGCGCATCGATCGCGTGGGCCAGGCTGATCAGAGCCGCGTCCTTGGCGCTCGCGTCGAGCTCACGGGTCACGGCGGCGGCAGCGCGGGCCTGCTCGCAGACCCGCCGTACTGGCGTAACCACGCTGCCATCCTTTCCTCGATCTGGCGACGGCGTCGGTGCCGACCGATCACTGTCGGTACTCACGCAGAATGTACCTATGAGCAAGCCCGTTGCGTACGCCAGAACCGTCGTCACCGAAGACGGCGTGCCGATTGACGCCGCGCACCTGCCTGGCGACAAGGATCTCGGCATCGTGCTGGCGCATGGCTTCACGCTCAGCTGGCAGCGTCCGGCGGTCTGGAATGTGGCGACCAGGCTCAACCAGTTCGGAGGGGTAGTGACCTTCGATTTCCGTGGCCACGGCCGGTCTGGCGGCGTGTCGACGATGGGGGATAAGGAGATCAAGGACGTTGACGTCGCAGTTGGCTACGCGAGAGAGCTAGGCTACCGGCGCGTTGTGACGATCGGCTTCTCGATGGGGGCCTCGGCCGTGCTCCGGCACGCCGGCCTGATCGGGCATGTCGATGCCGTGGTATCGGTCAGCGGTCCTGGCCGGTGGTACTACCGCGGCACCAGGCCGATGCGGCTGGTGCACTTGGCGATCGAGCACAGGCTCGGCCGCGTGTTCACCAAGGCGATACTGAAGACCAGGATCTCGGGCGGCAAATGGGATCCCGTTCCCCTGCCGCCGGATGACGCTGCCGCGCTCATTGCCCCGGTTCCGCTGCTGATCGTGCACGGGGACAAGGACGAGTTCTTTCCCGTCGACCACGCGGAGCAGATTTATTCGGCAGCGAACGACCCGAAGGAACTCTGGGTCGTGCCCGGATTCGGCCACGCCGAGTCTGGCAGCGGACCGCTGATGATCGAGCGGATCGGTCGCTGGATGCGCGGCACCGTCGGGCTCGACCCAGACGCTGTGCCCGACGCGGCCGGGAGTGAACCCGTGGTGAAGGATTCCATGCCGGGTGCGCGCACCTTGTCCGCTGGTTAAGCCTGCTTTTAGAATCGCGTTCTAGTAAGCGGCCCCCCTTGGAGGACCTTGTGGCGTGGGATTTCTCGACCGAGCCGGAGTTCCAGCAGCAGCTCGACTGGGTCGAGGAGTTCTGCAGGACCGAAGTTGAACCCCTTGACCTGGTCTTTCCTGGGGCCGCGTACTCACGTGCGCCGAAGGCAAGGGCTCTGGCCGATCCGCTCAAGCAGCAGGTCAAGGACCGCGGGCTATGGGCACTGTTCCTCGACCGTGACCTCGGCGGTCCCGGCTTCGGCCAACTGAAACTGGCTTTGCTGAACGAGATACTCGGCCGGTACAGGTCGGCGCCCGTTGTCTTCGGTACCGCGGCGCCTGACACAGGAAACATGGAAATGCTCGCCGCGTACGGCACCGAGGAACAAAAGCGCCGCTGGCTGTACCCGCTGATGAACCAGGAGATCTTCTCCGCGTACTCGATGACCGAGCCGCAAGGCGGGTCGGACCCGAGCCTGTTCCGCACCCACGCCACCAGGGACGGTGACGAGTGGGTGATAACCGGCGAAAAGTGGTTCACCAGCGCCGGCGCCCGCGCGGACATCATCTTCGTGATGTGCACGAATGGCATGTTCGTTGTGCCGCGTGACTCGGCGGGCGTCGAGATCGCCGAGTACCCGGCGCTGCACAATCACATCCGCTATAACGACGTCCGCGTGCCACTCGACCACCTGCTGGGACCCGAAGACGGCGCGAAGATGCTGGCGCAACGGCGCCTGGGCGGCGGCAGGATCCACCATGCGATGCGCACGGTGGCTCAGGTCAAGCTGGCCTTCGACATCATGTGCGAACGGGCGCTCAGCAGGCAGTCGCACGGCAAGGTTATCGCCGATCATCAGATGGTCCAGGAGGCGATCGCAGACTCCTACGCGGAAATCAACATGCTCAGGCTCCTCGTGCTCTGGACGGCATGGACGATCGACAACTCAAGCACCAAGCAGGCGCGTACCCAGATCGCTGCGTGCAAGTACACCTGCGCCAAGGTGCTCAGGGAAGTCAGCTACCGGGCGCTGCACATCATGGGCTCGCTGGGCACGACTGACCTGACACCGCTGCAGGCGATGTGGGCGGCCGCTCCGACGATGGCCATCGCCGACGGCGTCGATGAGGTGCACAAGGTCACCGTCGCCCGCAACGTGCTCAGGGACTACGAGCCCCATCCTGGCCTCTGGCCGACCGAATACATCCCTGCCAGGCGAGAGGAGGCGAGAAAGAAGTACGCCGACCTCATCGCCGCTGATCCGGACATGGCGGCCTGGGCCGACGCGGCGGTTCGCGGCCGAAGGACGAGTCCGGGGTTGTCGTCCCCGCTGGCTAACACGGCCGGGAGCTGATCGGTGGAGGTCAAGGACCGGGTAGCGGTCGTCACCGGCGGCGCTAGCGGCATCGGTCGCGCGCTCTGTCTGGCTCT
The DNA here is from genome assembly GCA_963809195.1 of uncultured Actinomycetota bacterium. Lineage (GTDB taxonomy): Bacteria > Actinomycetota > Actinomycetes > Streptosporangiales > Streptosporangiaceae > Chersky-822. The sequence continues at coordinate 1,615,857 of CAWEIQ010000001.1, forward strand.
GGCCGGCCGCGGCGCGGCAGCCGTGGTTGTCTCTGATGCCGACGGCCCAGGCGCCTCCAAGGTTGCGGCCGAAATCACCGGGCGCGGCCAGGCAGCGCTAGCGGTTACCGCCGACGTCTCGAGCGAACCGGCCGTGCAGGCACTCACCGTACGAGCCGAGCAAGAGTTCGGGCGAATCGATCTGTTCTTCTCCAATGCTGGCATTATCGTTGCGGGCGGCATCGAGGTTCCGGACCAGGCATGGTCCAGGATCTGGGCCATCAACGTGCAGAGTCACGTATACGTGGCGCGCTCGGTTCTACCAGGGATGCTGGCGAGGGGAGGCGGGTATCTGATGGTGACGGCGTCTGCTGCCGGGCTGCTCACCCAGCTCGGGTCCGCTCCTTATGCCGTGACCAAGCACGCCGCCGTCGCGTTTGCCGAGTGGCTATCGATCACGTACGGAGATCGCGGGATTGGCGTGTCGTGCCTGTGCCCGCAGGCGGTGACCACGAACCTCGGCGCAACCAGTATGCGCGAGGTCGGAGCACTCATGCCGCCCACGCCGGACACCGATTCCGTGCCATCGGCGGCGAGCGCCGGCAGCGTCTCGCGGCAAGCGTCGGTGGATGGCGTGCTGTCGCCCGAACAGGTCGCCTCCAGCGTCCTGGCGGCGGTCGCCGACGATCGTTTCCTGATCCTTCCGCATCCGGAAGTCGCCATATACGAGCGCAGACGTGCCGAGGATCGCGATCGATGGCTGAACGGCATGCGCCGCCTGCACAGCCGCGTGGCCGGAAGGGGTTAGGGATGGTGCAGGGCGTCCGGGTACCCGAGGTCACCGAATGGTTGCTCAGCCACGTGAGTGGGCTCGTCGAACCGTTGTGCTATGACCTGATCTCGGGCGGCCGATCGAACCTCACGTACGCCGTGACCGACGCAAACGGACGCAGGATCGTGCTCCGGCGTCCGCCGACCAGCCACGTGCTGTCTACCGCCCACGACATGGCTCGCGAGTTCCGGGTCATCTCAGCGCTGCGGGACACGGACGTGCCGGTCGCTCCGGCGCTGGCGTTCTGCGCGGATGCGGCCGTCAACGACCGGCCGTTCTACCTGATGGGGTTCGTCGATGGATACGTGCTGCGCGACGCCGCCGGAACGGAGGCGGTGCTCGATGAGCCGCGGCGACGGGTCGCGGGGGAGGAGCTGGTCGACGTGCTGGCCGCCATCCACCGCGTTGATGTGGACGCCGTCGGCCTGGGCGACTTCGCGCGCCGCGACGGCTACATCGAACGGCAGTTGCGCCGCTGGCACGGGCAGTTCGGCAAGTCCCAGGAGCAGGCCAAGGAGATCGGCGTCTACCGGCCCGTGCCACTCGTCGACGAGGTCCACAAGATCCTGACCGACCGGCTGCCTGCCCAGCAGGGAGCCGCCATCGTGCACGGCGATTACCGGCTGGACAACACGATCATGTCAGGCGACGGCCGGATCATGGCGGTGCTCGACTGGGAGCTATGCACGCTCGGGGACCCGCTGGCCGACGTCGGCACGCTGCTGGCGTACTGGGCCGAAGCGCGGGGACAGGCGGCGCCGTCTGCCGCGGTGGTCACGATGGCGCAGTCGGCCGCCACCGGGCTCCCGGGCTTCCCGGCCCGCGACGAGGTGGCCGAGAGGTATGCCGCGAGTTCCGGCCGGGATCTCGCCGGCATCGGCTACTACGTGGCCTTCGCCTACTGGAAGCTGGCCTGCATCCTCGAGGGCGTGTTCGTCCGCTACGCGGCCAACGCGATGGGAACTGGCGCATCCGACGCGGACGTTCTAGGCCCAGGGGTCGAAGATCGCGCCCGCCGAGCGCTGGAGGCGCTCCAGAGCTGACTGATCTCGCGGCGAACGGCGATGTGATGCGTCCAGGCTGGGTGCGGGTCGACTGCCACCTGCACACCGTGGCGTCGGGCGATGCCGTCACGACCCTCGGCCAGCTCGCTGAGCGCGCACTGGCCGAGCGGATCGACGTGGTCTGCATCACCGATCACAATGAGACGAGGGCTGCGATCGAAGCTGCGGCCGCCTGGAACGGACCTGTGCGGGTGATCGTGGGCGAGGAGGTCAGGACCCGGGCGGGAGAGATCATCGGGCTGTTCCTGAGAGAGCGGATCCCTTACGTGCTGCCCGTGACCGACGCGGTCGCCAGGATCAGGGCGCAAGGCGGCCTGGTGTACCTGCCGCATCCCTTCGATCCGGCCCGCGGCAGCCTCGGCTCGGCGGCCGGCCGTCTCTGCGCGGACGGCATGGCGGACATCGTCGAGGTGTTCAACGCCAAGATCGCTGACCAGGACCTGAATGAGCGCGCGGCAGACCTCGCCAAGCGATGCGGATTGCCTGCTGGCGCCGGATCGGACGCGCACGATCCGCCGGGCGTCGGCGCTGCCTACCTGGAGATGCCGGACTTCGACGGGCCAGCCAGTTTCCTCGAGGCCCTGAAGGTCGCCCGGGTGGTCGGCGAATACCGTGCGCATGCCCCGAGGTTTCCCCGGCCCCGCACCGCCACGTCAGGTGGCTCAGGCGATCAGGCGGCCCGCTTATAGGCGCGGACGGCCAGCGGCGCGAAGACGATGAAGATCCCCGCCAGCCAGGCGATGCTCTTCAGCATGTTCGCCGCGACCGGCAGGTGACCTAGCGCCAGGGCGCGCATGGCGTTGATGACGAACGTCACTGGCTGGTTGTTGGCGAAGGCCTGCAGCCAGCCGGGCATCGTCGCGATCGGCACGAAAGCGGAGCTGACGAATGTCAGCGGGAACAGCCAGATCAGCCCGAAAGACTGCACAGATTCCTCATCGCCAATGGCCAGGCCGGTATAGGCCGCGATGCAGCAGATCGCCAGGCCGAACACGGTCGCGAGGACGATCATGTCGATCGCCGGGAGAACGCCGTTGGTGAACCGGAATCCGACCGCGTAGCCCACGACCACGATGATCAGAATCGTCACTAGCATCCGGACCGTATCGGCGACCAGCCGCCCGGCCAGCACCGCCGAGCGTGCCATCGGCATCGACCGCAACCGGTCGATCACACCTTTCTGCAGTTCCTGGGCGAGCGCGATAGCGGTGCCGAAGCTGGCGAAAGCCGCCGTCTGCGCGATGATTCCTGGGAGCAGGAACTGGACGTAGGTGGTCCCGTGCACCGGGATAGCGCCGCCGAAGACAAAGCGGAACAGCAGCACGAAGATCACGGGCTGGACGACGCTGAAGAAGATGTAGGCAGGCACCCGGTACCAGACGATCAGGTTGCGCCTGGTGATCGTGAGCGTATCGCTTACCGCCCACTTCGTCCTGGTCAGTGGGCTCGGCCCGGTCTCGCGCAGTCCTTCCTGCGCTGCGATCGCGGTCATCAGGCGCTGTCCTTCCTTGCTTTCGCCGTGTCGCTGTCGGCCGGCTTACCCCTGCGACGGCCGCGCTTGCCCTCCGGTTCGCCCTCTTCTTCTGCGGCATGCCCGGTGAGGGCGAGGAAGACATCATCGAGCGACGGGCGCCGCAGGGCGAGCCCGTGCGTGACAACCTCCGCCGCGTCGAGGCTGCGCACCGCCTCGATCAGAGCGTCTGAGCCGCGGCCACCCACTCCAATTCCGACCGTCCCGGTGTCGACGTCCAGGTGCGGCTCGCCATCGCCGATCGGCTTGATAGCCGCTACTGCGTCATTGATCCGCGTGCGATCAGGCACCGAGAACTCGATGACATCGCCGCCGATCCGGCCCTTCAGATCCTCCGCGGTGCCCTGCGCGATCACCTGGCCGTGGTCGAAGACCACGATCGTGTCGGCGAGCTCGTCGGCTTCGTCCAGGTACTGCGTGGTCAGCAGGATGGTCGTGCCGCCAGCAGCCAGCGTCCTGATCACGTCCCACATGGACAGCCTGGATCGCGGGTCAAGGCCGGTCGTTGGCTCATCGAGGAAGAGCACCTTCGGCCGCCCCACCAGGCTGGCGGCTAGGTCAAGACGGCGCTGCATGCCGCCGGAGTATGTCTTGGCGTGCCGGTCGGCGGCATCGACAAGGTCGAACTGACGGAGCAGCTCGGCCGCTCGGCTGCGCGCGTCCGGCCAGCTCAGGTGGTACAGCCGTCCGATGAGCTCGAGGTTCTCCTTGCCAGTGAGCTCTTCCTGGATGGCGGCGGACTGGCCAGAGAGCCCGATCACGCGGCGGACTGCCGCGTCGTTGCGCACCACGTCAAGGCCCTCGACGATGGCGCGGCCGCCGTCAGGGCGCAGCAAGGTGGTCAGGATGCGGACGGCGGTCGTCTTGCCGGCGCCGTTGGGTCCGAGGACGCCGAGCACCGTGCCGCGGGGAACCGACAGGTCGATCCCGCGCAACGCGCGCACGTCGCCGAACGACTTGGTCAGGCCCTCGACATTGATCGCCTGGCCCGAGCTAGCCTCTGCCACCACCGTCTCCTCGTCAAAATAGCCGCGGATCACCGTCCGCCCGACGAACCTACCCGCCGCCAAGAACGCGCCGCAAACTAGATAGCTGCGCTCTTGGCGTAATTGGGCATTCGCGGCGTTCGGTTCAGCGCAGGCCTGCGATCCGGCACTGCGGCCGGATGAGCAGCGACAATCGGTCATGCTTGCCGAAGGCATTCCGGCACATTACGCGTGCTCCCGTACCGCACTCATGCAGCAACGCGCCCCCTGTGCTGCTCGGGATCGTGATAGCTACGCAGCCAGACCCGGACTGGCCGTAGCCGCCAGGGCGCAGCACGGACCAGGAAGCAATCGCCGTGAAGAAAACCGCGACGGCGAAGCCGATGATCGCTAGCCGGCGTTTGCCGCCCTGCGCTGGCGGCAGTCGGGACGGAGGTACTAGCAGCGGCATGGCCGGGAGTTTATGCGAGGCCGTCCGAGCGTTGGTTTCACGCAGATTAACGATTCGCGTGGCAGTTTCCAGGGCCGTAACTAACGGGAAATCACCGTGAAACGCGTGCATGGGAAACCTGGACCGTACTGACCAACACCGAAGTGGTGCGCGGCGGTGCTGGTCAGCGTTGCCTGGCCCTCCGGCTCATCCTTCGCTCCGGTTCTGGAGGCGAAGAGTGGTTCCCTATTCCTCCTGGCTCAGCTCAGGCGATAATGCCTGGCAGATGGCGGCGGCGACGCTTGTCGGCCTCATGAGCATCCCCGCACTCGCTGTCTTGTACGGCGGCGTCGTGCAGCGCAAGTGGGCGATCAACACCATGATGATGGTCTTCAGCGCCTTCGCATTGACCCTCATCGTATGGGTCCTGTGGGCATTCAAGATGGGATTCGGCGCGCCTTGGATTGGCAGCTTTCTCGGCAAGCCTGGCACTGTCGCGGGAACTGCGGGCGAGCAAGCCCAAGCGCATATCCCCATGCTCGACGGCCTCATGCCGAGATTCAGGTTCCCGCAGAGTTCGCTGGTCTATTTCCAGTTCGTCTTCGCCGCGATCACGCCGATCCTGTTCATCGGCAGTGTGATCGGCAGGATCAAGTTCAAGGTCTGGCTGATCTTCGTTCCGCTCTGGATCACCTTTGCTTATGCGGTGAACGCCTTCATGCTGTGGGGCGGCGGCTTCTGGGCCGGCAAGGGCGCGCTGGACTTCAGCGGCGGCTACGTGATTCACCTGGCCGCCGGGGTTTCCGGCTTCGTCGCCGCTGCCGTGGTCGGCCCGCGGCTGCGTCGCGACCGCGAGCGGGCAATGCCGAACAACCTCGTCTTCGTGGCCGTCGGCGCCGGCATCCTCTGGCTCGGCTGGAACGGCTTCAATGGCGGCGACCCCTACTTCGCTGGCGCCGACGCGAGCGCCGCCGTGATCAACACCAACCTGGCCGCCGCGGTCGCGATGATGACGTGGGTGATCATGGACATGGCGTTCGGCGCCGAGAAGAAGCCCACGTTCCTCGGCGGCATCAACGGCATGATCTGCGGCCTGGTCGGCATCACCCCGGCCGCAGGCTACGTCAGCGGCTTCGGCGCGATCGTGATCGGGCTGGCGACCTCGGCCATTGTCTGGGTGCTGTTCGCCTACCTGCCCAAGCACGTCTGGCCGTTCAACAAGGTGGACGACGCGCTGGGAGTGGTTTACACGCACGGCTTCGCAGGCTTGCTCGGGGGGCTGCTGGTCGGGCTGCTTGCCGACCCCAAGATGATCGTCTATCTCGGAATCGGCAAGAATCCCGACGTAAGCACGGCGGGCCTGTTCTACGGCCACCCCCGGCAGTTGATGATTCAGGCGGGAGCGGCCCTCGCCGTGATCGTGTGGGACGCCCTCGTCACATTCCTGATCCTGCGGGGCATCGGCCTGTTCACGAAGCTGCGGATGTCCGACGCCGAACTTGTCGCCGGTGACATCCAAGTGCACGGCGAGGTGGCCTACCCGATGGAGGAGCCAGAGGCCGAGCCTGACTTCGGCGACATCCCCGGCGAGCCAGTTCCGATGCACCACCACCATCACGAGCTGGTGACCGCGGAGGGCAAGGTACTTGTCACATCGGGCGGTAAGGCGGTGTCGCCGGGCCATGGGTCCGCGGCCAATGGATCAGGAGGCGATGGGTCCGGTTAGCTGGACGCTCTGGACGAGGCCGCCGGGGTATGAAAGGGACATCCATTGCGCGCGCAGGTGATGGATGTCCCTTTCACATACCAGCGCGCGCGTGTCGCCCGCTCGGCTGGCGGATGGCTGCTGGATGCGACATGCGCCGGAAAGATGGTCTAATCGGCGCATGTCGAATGAATATGCCGATATCGAGCAGCGCCTAACCGCGGCCGCGCATGCTGTGCGCGAGCGGGAGGTGACCCGCCAGCGCCAAGCTGAGCTGCGCGCGAGGCAGGGTGAGCTCGAGGGCACATTTTCTGTGCTGCGGGATAAGGCCAGCGCGGAGCGGAAGGACGTCGAGCGGCTCGAAGGCATGTCGCTAGGCCGGGTGCTGGCGTCACTCGCCGGCTCACGTGACGAACGGCTGTCCCGCGAGAGTGCCGAAGCAGACGCCGCAAGGTACCGGGTGGCCGAGGCGGAGTCCAGACTGAATGCGGTACGGCGTGAACTCGCGGCGGCCGAGCACCGGCTAGCCAGGCTAGAGTCCGCTCCCAGCGCCTACACCGCCGTACTGCACGAGAAAGAGCGGTACCTCACCGAGTCAGGCGACCGGCGTGGAGAGGCCCTGCTTGCGCTTGCTGACGAGCGGGGCTGGCTGACGGCCGAACTGAACGAGACCTACGAGGCCATCCGGGGGGCAGACGCCGCGACAGCCGCCCTGATGGAGGTGCAGGACCTGTTGCGGAGCGCATCGGACTGGTCAACGTACGACACGTGGTTCGGCGGCGGGATGATCGCCAGCTCGATCAAGCACGACCGGATGGACGAGGCAGCGCAGGCAGCGGCCTCCGCCGATCAGCGGCTGGCCGTGCTGAGGCGTGAGCTCGCCGACATCACGGGCCCAGGGCTAGGCACCGGGGCGGAGCTAGCGCTGGCTGGCGGAACCAGGTTCGCCGATGTGTGGCTCGATAACTTCTTCACCGACCCAGCAGTCGCCGACCGGATCAGGCAGGCGCAGCAGCAGGCTGCCGACTCGGAGGAGACGGTCCGGCGGCTGCGAGGCAGCCTCACGGCGCGGGCTGGTCAGGTGCACGCACGGCTCAACGCGATCCATTCAGAACGTCGCGGATTGCTCGTGGGTTAGTTGCCATCTCGTGCGGCGGAGGGCCGCCCGTGAATCAAGCGCTGGCTGACATACGCTGACATCTGTGGCACAACCGTGGGTAGGCCAGCGCACAGCACTGGAGCGCGCGGCCGCTGGTCCGACGCGCGCGCTCCAGGGAGCGCTGAAGGTTCATGTGCTGCACGAGAACCCGGAGTGGTTCGGCCCGATCGGGGCTGCGCTAGCGCAGGAAGGCGTCCCGTTCGGAGAGTGGCTGCTCGGCGAGGCGGCGCTGGATCTGGCTGAGGACCCGCCGCCGGGCGTGTTCTGGTCACGGATGAGCGCGTCCTCGCACACCCGCGGGCATCCGCACGCCAAGGACCAGACACGTGGCGTGCTGAGCTGGCTGGAGGCGCATGGCCGCCGGGTGGTGAACGGCCGCCGGGTGATCGATCTGGAGATGAGCAAGGTCGAGCAGCTGGTTGCGCTCCGCGCCGCCGGTTTTGACGTGCCGCGGACCGTCGCGGTAGCAGGGACCGCCGAGCTCGCAGCCGCCTCGAGAAAGCTGCCGGCGCCTTTTATCAGCAAGCACAACCAGGGTGGCAAGGGCCTCGGGGTCCAGCTTTTCGGCAGCCACGACGAGTTTGACGAGTACCTGGCCGGACCGGGCTACGAGCCTCCGGTGGACGGCATCACCTTGCTGCAGGAGTACCTGAGGGCGGCACAAGCCGAGGATCACAAGAGCCGAGGTTGTCGGCGGCGAGTTCATCTACGCGATCGCTGCCGATACCGCGCGCGGCGGTTTCCAGCTCTGCCCGGCTGATGCCTGCGAGGTGGGCGATGGTCCCCCCGCGTCCTTGTTCACGCTCCGCGACGACTTTGACCATCCGATCACTGGCCGGTACGTCGAGTTCGCCAGGCGGCACGGGATCGAGATCGCGGGCTTTGAGTTCATCGAGACCGCAGACGGCCGTCTCGTGACCTATGACATCAACACGACGACGAACTACAACGCCGCCATCGAGGCGATCGCGCCTCGGCCGGCGCAGCGTGCCGTGGCCGCCTACCTGGGGCGGCTGCTTGAGGACGAAGCGAGAAAGGCGGCCTAGGCGATGCGGTTTGGCTACTGGATGCCGATCTTCGGTGGCTGGCTACGCAATGTCAGCGACGAAGGGATGCCGGTCGCCTGGGCGTACGTCAGGGATCTGGCGGCTGAGAGCGAGCAGCACGGCTTTGACTTGTCGCTGATCGCCGAGCTCAACCTGAACGACATCAAGGGGCACAGGGCACCGTCGCTGGACTGCTGGACGCTCGCGCCGGCCGTCGCGGCAGTGACAAGGACGCTCGAGCTGATGCTCGCGGTGCGGCCGAATTACCACTCGCCGGCGCTGACCGCGAAGGCCCTGTCCACGCTCGACGTGATCGCGCCCGGCAGGATCTCGCTGAACGTCGTCTCTTCCTGGTGGAAGGACGAGGCAAGCCAGTACGGCGCCCCGTTCGACGTGCATGACGCCAGGTACGCGAGAACGCAGGAGTGGCTCGAGGTCATCGGCAAGTTGCTGACCGAGGAGACGGTGAGTCACTCAGGTGCGCTGTACCAGCTCGACGGGACGGTACTCGAGCCGAAGCCCAGCAGGCCGCCTGTTGTGTACATGGGCGGTGAGTCGCCGAAGGCCAAGCAGGTAATAGCCGCGCAGGCCGACGCGTACGTCATGCACGGCGATGCCCCTGAGGTGATCGCCGCGAAGGTGGCCGACTTGTCCGCGCTCCGCGAGCAGGCCGGCCGACCGCCATTGCAGTTCGGCGTGTCGGGCTACGTGATCTGCCGCGACACCGAAGCGGAGGTCAAGGCCGAACTCGACCGGATACTTAACGTCCGTTCGTCGCCCGAGGCGTACGCGTCTTACCAGGACTTCATCGAGGGCTCACAGCTTGAGTCGCAGGTCTCGCTCGAGGAGTACAGCGTCTCCAACCGCGGGCTGCGTAGCGGCCTGATCGGGACGCCGGCGCAGATCATGGGCCGGATCCAGGCCTACGCGGACGCCGGTATTGACTTGCTGCTGCTCCAGTTCTCGCCGCAGCGCGAGGAGATGGCCAGGTTCGGCGCCGATGTGATCAGCCCATATCGGGCCGAGGCGGAAAACTAGCCCGGCCGGATTGCAGCGCGGGGGACTGGTCCGCGCGTTCCCTGGGCACCACTCGGGCCACTCTGGATGGCTGGCTTTCGCCGTGTGATCCGACCGACCGGCGCGCTCGCGACGGGAGCGCTGACACTGGTGCTTGCCGCCGCTGCCTGCAGCAGCAGCGGCCCGTCCGGCTCGCCGGGCCCCGCCCATCCGTCTGGTACCTCATCATCGTCGTCCGCTACCGGCAGCGCGCACGCGGCCGGAACGCAAGGGTCTGGCGCGGCTGCTGCGAGCGGCCAGGGGCAGGGCCAGGCAAGCGCCGCGACACTACAGCGCGCGTACGTCAGGGTGGTCCGCGGCGTCTTGCCCTCCGTCGTTGAAATCAGGACCTCTGCCGGGCTCGGCTCAGGCGTCATCTTTGACAACGCAGGTCACATCGTGACCAACGCCCACGTAGTCGGCACCTCCAAGACATTCGAGGTGATGCTGTCGGGCTCGGTGACGCCGCTGCACGCCAAGCTCGTCGACAGCTATCCGCCCGACGACCTCGCGGTGATCAAGCTGACCGGTTCCCACCATCTGGTTCCCGCCACGTTTGCCGATTCCTCGAAGCTGCAGGTTGGCGACGTGGTCCTCGCCATGGGCAATCCTCTCGGCTTCGCCAGCAGCGTGACGGACGGGATCATTTCCGCGACCGGCCGTACCGTCTCCGAGCCGCAGGGATCTGACTCGCCAGGCGCCACGCTGCCAGACGCCATTCAGACCTCTGCGGCCATCAATCCGGGCAACAGCGGTGGTGCGCTGGTGAACCTGTCCGAGCAGGTCGTGGGCATTCCGACACTGGCGGCGTCCGACCCGCAGCTCGGCGGAGCGGCAGCCGGCATCGGGTTCGCGATTCCTTCGAACATCGTGACAAGCATCGCGAGCCAGATCATCAAGTTCGGGCACGTCAACAACTCGCACCGGGCCGCACTCGGCGTGCGCGTGCGGACCGTGGTGGCTGCGAACGGCCAGCCAGCCGGAGCGGGAATCGTGTCGGTACTTGCTGGCAGCGGAGCCGCGAAGGCTGGCCTGCGACCGGGCGACGTGATCATCGCGGTCGGCCGGTCGGCCACCCCGGACACCGAGACCCTGGCGGCGATCCTGGCGGGTCTGCGCCCTGGCCAGCGGGTACCGGTCACCGTGCTCAAGAAGGGCGGGGGCAAAGCCACCGTGCAGGTGACCCTCGGCCAGCTGCCTGGCGGCTGACGCGGGCCTGACTCGGCCATCGCTTATAACGCCATGAACCGAGCCTTAGGTATGTGCCCGACGCAAGATAGGTCATTCTCCCGATGCCGGCGGTGCTGCCTTACGTGGAGTCTGACAGTGCAGGGGACGGCGTCAGCGCGCAGAGTCACGGGCTCAGTATCACGGGCTCAGTGTCACAGGCGCAGTGTCACAGGCGCAGTGTCACAGGCTCAGAGTCACGGGCGCAGAGGGCCGTTCCAACGGGGCAGAAATGACGGGGCAGGAGAAAGACAATGACGCACGGCGCGCTTGCCATGTTCGTGGGCGCGATATTGTTCCCAAAGCGGGACGAGATCGGCGACGACGCCAACGGTGCCGCATCCAGAATCCGCGCGATTCGGGCTAACAGTGGCCCGCGCAGGCCGTTGCCGGGTGACCCGGAGATGGCTGAGGACGACTACTACCGCTTTCTGAACGCACCTCGCGGCTGACCGCATCGACGTCGGCCATCAGCCGAGCGCCGCGAGCAGCGCCTTCATCCACGGACCAAGGTCGGCCGGGGTCCTGGCCGAGATGAGATTGCCGTCGACGACGGTCGCCTCGTCGACCCAATCGACCCCGGCATTGATCATGTCGTCCTTGATGGCGGCTACGCTCGTGGCCCGGCGGCCTTTGAGGATCTTCGCCGAGATCGGCACCCAGCCCGCGTGGCAGATGAAGGCGATCGGCTTGGCGCGCTCGTCGAACGCACGCACCAGGTCCAGCACCTCCTCGGCGCGGCGCAGCTTGTCAGGCGCGTAGCCGCCAGGTATCACAAGAGCGTCGTAATCGGCCTCGGACACCTGACTCACGGTCGTGTCGACGGGTACGGGGCCGTGTCCTTTCTTGCCGGTCACCGGCTGGGCGTCGAGCCCGGCCACAGTGACCGCGATGTTCTCCTCGGCCAGGCGGTAGAGCGGATACAGCAACTCCATGTCCTCGAACATGTCGGCGGCGAGGAGCAGGACCTTGCGGTGGGGCGGAGGCATAGAAGGACCTTACCCAGGACCTCCAGCGGCAATGGCAGCGAGCATGACGAGCAGGAACGTCGCCAGCGCGAGAAACCCGTGCAGGATCGGAATCACGGGCGCCAGCTGCCACCTGTGACTGGCCTTCTGCGGCGCCGGAGGCGGCTCGGCCAGCATCCGTCGCACCAGTTCGTCCACGAGTTGGCTGGTCAATGCCTCGTCGGCGAGAACGCGGTCGAGCATCTCGTTGGTAACCAGGACCGCTGCGGGACTCGCGGGGTCATCGCCGGTATCGGTTGGTGAGGACATGTCCGTCCCGGCCGGCGGACGGGATAAGGCGTCCAGACGGTGACAGTCGAGATTCCGAGACCGATCGCGGGTGCGAGCAGCCCAACGGCTAGCCATGCCAGCGCGGGCAGTCCGGACGCCAGAAAGCTCACCCAGCTGACCAGGCCGGCGAGGGCCAGGCCGGCGTGGCCCATGATGAGCACCGGCGACATCGTGTTCTGACCCGCGCCCCGGCCGGTTGCCGTCGCGGCGCCTGCGCTGGCGAGCCAGCTGCGAAACATGTACGCCCCAAGGCTCTCTGCGAGCAGCCAGCTGACCAGTGCGGCCACTCCCAGGCCGCGGCCTCCGTCGCGGCTGATCGCGTGGCCGGCGGTCGCAACGAGGCAGCCGCGCAGGCAGTTGCCCTGCCAGGCTGGCCCTGACGATTTCATCGGCTGGCATCATGACGGGAATCCCTCGTTATCTCGCATGCTCAGACCGGTGCGTGGTTAAGTCAACTGTGCTTTCCTGAGGACCTGGCAGACCGAAGGGGGCTACGCGCCACTGCAGACGCGCCAGATCGATGAGCCAGGCTTCGCGGCCGAGGCATCGGCGTTCCTGGAGCGAGTAGGCCAGCTACCGGGCCTGACCGACTACGAGTCCCTCCTTGCCGCGCGGACCAGGACAGCGAATCCCGCCGTATCCGGCCGGCCGGACCCGGCCGTCGCATCGGCTGACCTGTACCTGCCAGCGCGGGGCGGCCCGGTCCTGGCCAGGCTGTACGCGCGGCGAGGCGCAGCAGGGCCGCGGCCGGTGCTGCTGTGGCTGCACGGAGGCGGATTCGTAGGCGGATCGGTGAACGACATCGACCACGTCTGCTCCCGGCTGGCCCATCTTGGCGACGTCCTTGTGGTCTCGCTGGAGTACCGGCTGGCACCTGAACACCCATTCCCAGCAGCCCTGCACGACACCTATGACGCGATGTGCTGGCTTGCCGCCAGCGGGCACCTGATCGGCGGTGACGGCCGGCTCGCGGCCGGAGGTCAGAGCGCGGGCGGCGCCTTGGTGGCCGGGGCGTGCCTGATGGCACGCGACGAGGGCGGGCCGGCGCTGGCTCGCCAGGTGCTGTGTTATCCGGCCCTGGACTTCGGTCAGGACACTGAGTCTGTCCGGCTCTATGACGGCGTTTTCCTGAGTATCAAGCCGCGGAACTGGCCGGAAACGCAGTACCTGGCGGAGCAGGAGGTGACGCCCTACGCGGCGCCGCTGCGCGCGTATACGCTCGCCGGCCTGCCTCCGGCGCTTGTGATCGGCGCCGGCCGGGACCCGCTGCGCGATGACGCCAGGATCTATGCGCGCAGGCTCGCCGATGATGGCGTCCCTGTGTCGCATGTCGAGTACGCGGGAACCACGCACGGCTTCCTGAACTTCTGCGGCATCATGTCCGCGGGTGATCACGCGATTGACCTGATCGCGGCCGACCTGCGACAGGTCAGGGAGATGGCGCCGGCCAGCGTCTCTGCCTGACTTGCTGCGAGCCGCCGAGACAGCCAGGTTGTGATGACATCGGCCTGCCGTGACGCGTAGCGTCAGTGCCATGACCGTGAAGCTGGTAGTTCTCTACACCCATCCCGACGACGCGGACGCATTCGAGAAGCACTACGCGGGTACGCACATGCCGCTGGTCGACCAGATCCCCGGATTGCAGCGCGCCGAGACCGGCTTGGTGGGCGCCGCAGCCGATGGCGGCGAGAAGTCGTTCTACCGGATCACCGAGCTGTATTTCGCCGGCCCGGAGGCGCTGCAGGCCGGGTTCGGTTCTGACGAGGGCAAGGCCACTGCCGCGGACTACCAGAAGATCGCGCCACCCGGATCGCGCATGTTCGTCGTGCCGGTCGACGATTGACGCGCTCACATCGCGGCCTCATCCGTGCTGCGCTAGCTGACCGGTCCAGCTTCCGGCCAGGTGATACGTCGCCATGGCGAGGACCAGGCCGACCGCCAGGGCGCTGGCCAGGAGCAGCCATCGCCGCCCCGCGCCGGCCAGGATCGTCGACACTGGTCGCGCGCGGGTGAACCCGCCCGCAGCAGTTTCGGCAGCTGCGGCGCGTACCAGAGCACGTGCACCGACATGGCTCCGAACCAAAGGATGAACGTCGCCTTGTGTATCAGGATCCATTGCGGCGCCTGCGGGCCGGTCATCGCCAGCGCGATGCCTGACGCCAATGACTCCTGCCGATGTTGCGATCACGATCGGTCCGAGCAGTCGGAGCAGCAGCGCAGGTGGGCCCCTTCGCACGTAAGGCGCAGATCCCGCGTAGTAGCGGACGAACCGGTACCCGGTCGAGCCGATCTTCAGCACCAGGGGCCCGACCAGCAGCATGCCGAAGAAGAAATGCAGGGTCAGCAGCTCGCGCTTGAACACGATCGTGACGCCTTCGACCGCCAGCAGCAGCAGCAAGACCGCTCCGGTCATCGCCGTGAGCCGTTCGTTGCCGCTCGCGCCGCCGGCCGTGTCGAGCTGGTTGCGACGCCGATGCCTCGGCGCGATCTTGGCGCTCATCGGCTCTCCAGCCGCAGGGCAAGCGTGGGGCATAGCCGCACAGCGCGGCGTGCCAGCGGCCACAACTCGCGCGGGACATCCCGATCTGCCAGGATCGGGTACCCCCACTCGTCCGTGCCGATCAGCTCGGGCAGCATTGCCGCGCAGATTCCGTGCCCCGTGCACGCGATCGGACTAACCGCCAGCCTGCGCGTCACCGCCATGCCTCCATGTCCGCAGGGTGAGGTATCGGGAGCACTGCCCTGGTTTGGCGGCCGTGCCTTGATGCCAGGCAGACCCGCCTCGAGACGTGTGACTTGACGTCGGCTGCGAAAGCGGAGAGGGCAGATCTGGCCAGGCGTACCGCACCATCTGGGTGCCGGCATCCCCCGCGGCCGATCACGGTCGCCAGGCGCCGGTCGAGCCTGTCGAGGACGGTCCGGCCGGCCGGCCGCTCGCAAGCTGGGCAAAGTCGTCTGCTATGGCCGGCAGCCCGAAAACGCATGGCCCGCACTGGCCAGCACTTTGGCTCGCCAGCCAGGCCAGCACCCTTGCCGTCTCCGTCAGGCCGCATGCTCCGGCGGGCAGGACTGCCAGCACTCCGGCGCCCGGTGATGCTCCCATGCGGCCCAGCGCCGGCCCCGCCAGCGGCAGGTCGGCAACGTCCTGGGCATCGTGCCAGGTGCCGAAGTAGCCACCGATCAGCACCGGACCTGCGTCAGGTCCTGCACCGCCCATCGCGAGGACGTCACCGACCCGAGTTCCGACCTCGACTTCGTAGACGCCTGGTGCTTCTACCGCTCCGGAGACGGTAGTCAGCATCGTCCCGGGCGCGTCAGGAAGCCCGGACTGGCGGAACCATGCCGGGCCGAACCGTGCGATCAGCGCAACATGGGCGAGCGTCTCGACATTGTCGAGCAGCGTCGCTCTGCCGCCGACGCCCTTCTCGTATGGTCTCGGGGGAACGGCGGTGGGCCGGGCATCGCCCCCGTTGAGCCAGTGCACAACCGAGGTCTCCTCGCTCGAGACATAGTGCTGCGGCAAAGCGTGCATCTCGATGGCGACCTCGTCGAGGCCGGCCTGGATGCGTTCGGCGACGGCGTTCTCGACGATGGACCACAGCCAGCCCTGCTCCTGCGGGAGGCACACCTTGACCGTCCCGGCTCGGATGGCGGTCGCTGCCAGCCTGGCGCCGTCCAGCACGAGGTGCGGCGCACGTGCCAACAGCGCCTTGTCTTTCTGGCTGGCTGGCTCGCTTTCCATCCCATTGGCGACGACGACGGCCCGCCCGCGTCCCGATGCCACGGTCCGCATCTTGATCCCAGTCGGAAAGCCGGCCCCTCCGCGCCCGGTCAGCCCTGACTGCGTGACAGCTGCGATCAGCACGCCGTGCCTCCCGGAGCCGTGCTGCGGCATCGGCCCATAGGTGCCAAGGTGCGCGTCCAATGAGGCGGGTCCGTCCGAACTGCGCCATCCTGCTGTCAGCCTGCCCGACGGGCCGAGCCGGTCCGCAGGGTGTGACGCCCGACCGACCTTCCTTGGCACGGTCGGCGTGCCGCCTTGTCCTGGCATCGTCATCCTGCGCCAGCCCGCAGGCTGACCGTCCCGGTCACCGTGGTGCCATCGATCGTCAGCGTGAAATCGGCCCGTCGCTGCC
The DNA here is from genome assembly GCA_963809195.1 of uncultured Actinomycetota bacterium. Lineage (GTDB taxonomy): Bacteria > Actinomycetota > Actinomycetes > Streptosporangiales > Streptosporangiaceae > Chersky-822. The sequence goes on from CAWEIQ010000001.1 coordinate 1,632,306, forward strand.
CGGCACGGCCCGACACGGCCGCCACGAGGGAGTTTCCTTCGAGGTTGACTACGGAGCCCGAAAAGCCAGACGCCGTTGCCTGTCGGCCGATCCGGACGGTGCCACTGGTCAGGCTCACGCCGCTACCAGATCGAGTCCCGCGCAGCACGATCACGAAGCTGACGCGAGGCGCCGCGCGAGTGCGCCCGGTAATCGTGATCGTCCGCTCATCAGATCGCGGGCCGTTGGTCACCGACAGCCGGCCTCTGAATGGGGCGTTGACGAGTCGCGGGGCACTGTTCCCCGACCGCGCCGGTGCGGCTTGACCTGGGTTCCCTAGTAGCTTGATAGGCGTGCCTGCGCGCCGCGCCCAGCCGGCTTGCAGGGGCCCGGCCAGCACGAAAACGGCCGTCAGCACGGGCACAACTGCCAGCGCCACCATCCCAGCGGCTCTGGCCGGCTGGCTGCCGGTCAAGGAGAGACGCCACCATACCGCCCAGCCGACCGCCGCGACGCAGCCGACGTTGATCGCGAGAACCCAGATCAGGCGCGTGTCCGTGCCGGTTCCCAGCCCGTGCCAGAGCGCGATCGGCCAGCACACGTACACCAGCAGATGCACGGCTCGCCAGACGCGGCGGCTCAGGCGATCCCTGAGCAGACTCGTCAAGATGACCGCGAGCATGAGATCGAAGGACACCGCTCCGAGGCTGAGCCATAGCGGCCGGTAGGCCGAGCTGTCCGGGATGATGGCGGCGGCGAGGCTAATCGATACAAACGGATCGAGAACGGTCGTGACGATGTGAACCAGGACGAGCGCTAGCGCGGTCAGCGCGAGATTGCGATGCAGGCCCGCTGTGACCAGACGGGGCCAGCGAATCGACGCGGCGCGTGCGGTGCCAATGACGCCCAGCATCACCGTGCCGGTCAGCAGCACGAGCGACACAATTCCCGTGGCGCGAGTGCTGTACCAGAGGAGTGTCGACCCGGTCACGAACCACCCGATGACACGACTGGCGCGCCTCCAGAACTCTTGGGGGCGTGGTGCGGCGGGGCGAGCTTACGGTGCTGGCGCGCCGCACCTTGACGGTGGGACGAGCCCGAGCCCACGTGGGTCGGCGATCCTGCTCCTGAACTCGCGGTGTGACCAGGCAGGGCCAGTCCGAGCCCGGCAGCGAGGCCGAAGCTTGCGGCAGTCGCGCCACTCGCGATCCAGATTGTCAGCCGGCGTGTGCGCGCCAGTTGCTCGTCGCGACGGGTGATCGCACTATGTTGCGCCCAGGGCATCGGACCTTGGCCTCCTCGTGTGCGTGCGGAGTACACACAGCCTGTACGACCAGGACCCGAGATCTGGTTCAGCTAGTCTTCAGAGTTGCTAAAGATCGCCATGTTGCTTAAAGATCACGATCTCCGGCCGGAGGCGAGCCCAGCCGCCGTATGGGCCGATCGCGAGACATAGCAGGTACATCCAGCATGACGGTCAATCCGCCGCCTGGGGTGTCGGAAAGCTCCGCCGTCCCGCCGTCGGCTGTGACCAGGCGATGCACGATGGCCAGGCCAAGCCCGGTGCCGCCCGGCCTCGCCGAGGCGAACCTTCGAAAGGCGGCCCGCCTCTGCTGCGCGCTCATCCCAGGACCGTCATCGGCGACCACGACCCTGATACGGGAATCGGCCTGCAAGGCTGCGAGCCTGATGTTCCCGCCAGCGGGGACCGCCTCGATGGCATTGGCCAGGAGATTATCCAGTATCTGCTCCAGGTGGCCTTCGCGCATCCTCGCGGTCAGAGGCTCGATCGTTGGTGCACTGAGCTCTACCGGCTTCTCGTCGGCGGCAGGTTTCCATGCGGCGCAGCGATCCCTGATCACGGCCTCCACCTGAACGGGGACAGGTGCTGCAGTGACATTCTCGGCGCGCGCCACAGCCAGCAGGCCGTCAACCATTCGTGACAGCCTGCCGATCTCGTCGTGGGCGCCTGCGAGTTCCTCGACGAGGTGGTCGGGAGCCTGCATCGCCAGTACATCCAGCCTGAGCCGAAGGGCCGCCAGCGGCGTCCGCAGTTGATGTGAGACATCTGCCATCATCGCCTGGTGGCCGCTGACCAGCGTCTCCAGCCGGTCGGCCATCCGGTTGAAGATCCCCGCTAGCTTGCGCACCTCCGGCGGTCCCGCCGCTACCGGCGCACGGGCGGTGAAGTCGCCGTCGCCAAGATGCTGCGCTGCCCCTTCGAGCGCGCCAAGCGGCCGGCTCACCCAGCGCGCCAATGCGGTGGCGATCAGGGCAGCCGCCACAAGCGCTGCCGCGGACACTGCGGCAAGCCATCCGCGCAGCACAGTCAGCCTGTGTTCAAGTGGCTCGGTGGATCTGGCCAGTGCCACGCTGCCCAGCCGGATGCGGCGAGCATCGTTCGTTACTGGGACCACGACCGTCAGCCGCTCAGAGGCCGAATACATGCGTGGTCGCTGGACGGAGCCGTGGTAAGCAACATTCGCCGGCGTGACGCCCGGCACCGGCCTTGCGCCGGCCACCTGGTGGCCGTCGGCGGCGTAGACCGCGACCACGTCGCCACGGCGCTTGAGACCTGCGATCGACTTGGCCATCTGCACGCTAGTCGTGCGGTCACCCAGAAACTCCTCGGCGACGCTGGATACCGTCGTTGCCGCGGCGAGCGTGTCGGTTCGGAAGTCGCGCCGGTCCTGGTTCGCAGTAAGCACTCCGAGCGGGATGGCCGCGACGCCGAGCAGAACCGTGACGAGCGCGATGACAGCAAGCGCGATCCGGCGCGCCATGCTAGACCTCGCCGAGCCGGAATCCGTGGCCGTAGACGGTCTCGATCAAGCCAGGCACGCCGAGCTTGCGGCGCAAGGCGGCGACGTGCACGTCGAGCACCTTGGTCGGCCCGTACCAGTGCGAGTCCCAGGCGGTTTCGAGTACCTCCTGCCGCGCGACGACCCTGCCTGGGTCGAGCGCTAGGCACTCGAGGATGTCGAACTCTTTCGGTGTCAGCGCCACCACCTCGCCGTGCACGCTGACCTTCCTGGTGCGCAGGTCGATGGTCAGCGGCCCGTGCCTGATCATTTCACCGCCCGGCCTGACGCGCCGTAGCACGGCGCGTATCCGGGCCTGGAGTTCAGCCAGGCCGAACGGCTTGACCAGATAGTCATCGGCGCCTGCGTCGAGGGCGTTGACGCGGTCGGCCTCCTCGCCGTACGCCGTCACGACGATGATCGCGACGGCTGAACGGTCTCGTAGCGTCCGGCAGACGCTGACACCGTCGCCGTCGGGCAACTCCAGGTCGAGCAGGACGACGTCGGGCAGGCTGTGCGCAAGCGCCTCGGCGCCGGTCGTGACGTGATCGACCTGGTAGCCGCCGCGTGTGAGGCCGCGAACAAGCTGGGTCGCGATTCCCTCGTCGTCCTCGACCACGAGCACGCTCGGTCCCGGGCCTGCCGGGACTGGCTCGTGTACGCCGGTAGCTGCTGTCATGGCACAGAGGTTAGGTCAGCCGGCGCTGATCGCGGTCACTTACTCTGCGGGGACGCCGGCCGGTGGCTTCGGTACGGTGACAGTCTGCTGCACACCGAAGCCCCAGTTGAGCATCTTGGCGGCGTCGGTGAAGGTCGCGCCTGTTTTCGTCGGCGCGCTGTCGAGCACGACGCCGATCAGTGTCCGCTTGCCGTGCGTGGCCTCGAACAGCAGGCACTCGCCTGCCGCTCTGGTCCAGCCGGTCTTGATCCCGATCACGCCTGGATACGTGCCGAGCAGCAGGTTGGTGTTCGTCCAAAGGTAGCGGTGGTGATGTGGTGCGGCGCGCAGCAGGAAGCGTCGACGCTTGACCACGGCGCTGATGGCCGGTTGACCCATCGCTGCCTCCCCGAGCAGCAGCAAGTTTCGCGGGGTAGACACGTCTGTCGACAACAGGCCGTCGAAGTTGGTGAAGTGCGTCTTGACCAGGTGGAGGCGGCGCGCAGTCGCGTTCATCTTGCGGACGAACGCCCGCCAGCCAGGTCCGAAGCTGTCAGCCAGTGCGATCGCCGCATCTGCGCCTGATGGCAGCAGCATCGCGTAGAGCAGCTGCCGGGCGGTGAGCACGTCGCCGACATGCAGCCCGGCGTTGGTGGCGTTGTGCTCGTGCGCGTATTCGACATCAGCGGCGGTGATCTTGATCCGCCTGTCCAGATGATGGGCCTCTACCACCACGAGCGCGGTCATCACCTTGGTGATGCTGGCGATCGGGCGCGCGGTGTACTGCCGGCGTCCCCATAGCTGCCTGCCCGTCGCAGCGTCCGCCAGCTCTGCGGCACGCGCGGCGATCTTTCGCGGCGGATTCTGCGCTGCAGTGCCCGCGGCGGCTTGGCCAGCAAAGACCACTGCTAGGGCTACCCCGCTCGCTACGGCAACAGTTGCAATGCTCGCCGGGCCCGGCAGGCGACGCCGGAAGGGTTGTAGCGGGCGCATGTCGCTCCTGGAGGTGGGGAGTTTTGGGGGCGCTACCAGCCTTCTGGCAACGGCATTCCCTCTGTGTAGCCGGCCGCACTCTGGGTCCCGACTACCGCGAACTCGTGCAGTTCGGTCAGGCTGCTCGCCCCGGCGTAGGTGCAGGCGCTGCGCAGACCGGCGATGATGGCGTCGATCAGGTCTTCGACCCCCGGGCGCTGCGGGTCCAGGTACATCCGCGAGCTGGAGATCCCTTCCTCGAAGAGCTCCTTGCGAGCGCGGTCAAAGGGTGAGTCGGCCGCGCTGCGCAGCCGAACAGCCCTGGCCGAAGCCATGCCGAAGCTCTCCTTATAAAGCCTGCCCTGCGGATCACGATAGACATCGCCTGGAGACTCGCAGGTGCCGGCGAACCAGGAACCAATCATCGCACTGGACGCCCCCGCCGCCAGCGCGAGTGCCACGTCGCGGGGATACCTGATTCCGCCGTCCGCCCAGACGTGCCTGCCGAGCCTGCGGGCTACCGCAGCGCACTCGAGCACAGCGCTGAACTGCGGCCTGCCAACGCCCGTCCGCATCCTCGTAGTGCACATCGCGCCAGGGCCCACGCCAACCTTGACGATGTCGGCACCCGCCTCGATAAGGTCGGCCGTGCCGGCCGCGGTAACCACGTTGCCCGCCACCACGGGAACGGCCGGTGACACGGAGCGCACAGCCTGCAGCGCACAGATCATCTTTTCCTGGTGCCCGTGCGCGGTATCGACCACCAGCAGGTCAGAGCCTGCGTCGAGCAATTGCTTGGCGCGGCCGGCGACGTCGCCATTGATCCCGAGCGCGGTTCCGACCCGCAGCTTGCCGCTCCCGTCCGTTGCGGGGGCGTAAATGGTCGCTCGCAGTGCACCGGTCCTGGTCAGGATGCCCACGCAGCGCCCGTCCTCGCCTACGACCGGAGCGAGCCTGTGCCGCCCCGCATGCAGGAGGCCAAAGGCCCGCTCCGGGTCAGCCCCGGCAGGAAGCGTGAGCAGTTCGCGCGACATCACCTGCCGGAGCTGGGTGAACCTGTCGACCCCTGTGCAGTCGGCCTCGGTAACGACGCCCACAGGGCGGCCGTCCTCGATCACCACGATGCCGCCATGCGCGCGTTTGGGCAGCAGGCTCAGGGCGTGGCCGGTAGTGGCCTCGGGGCTCAGCGTCAGGGGGGTGTCGTAGACCAGGTCACGGCTCTTGATCCAGGCGATGACCTCAGCGACCACGTCGACGGGTATGTCCTGCGGCAACACGGTGACACCGCCGCGTCTGGCGACCGTCTCAGCCATGCGGCGCCCTGCGACCGCCGTCATATTTGCTACAACGATCGGGATCGTGGTGCCGCTCCCGTCCGCGGATGCGAGGTCCACGTCGTGCCTTGAACTCACGGTCGAGCGGTTCGGCACCAGGAAAACGTCGCTGTAGGTGAGCTCGTGGGCGGGCTGATTGAGATAGCGCACCTAGCGATTCTGCCAGCGCCGCGGCTCGTCGGGGTCGTCCCCCGGGTCAGCGCAGGTCAGGAGCCCAGTACCTGGCGCAGGTAGGAGTTGCCGAACCTGCGGTCGGGGTCAAGCTTGTCCCGTAGTGCGACGAAGTCGCCGAATCTCGGGTATGCACCGCGGAGGTAGTCGGCGTCCCTGGTGTGCATCTTGCCCCAGTGCGGCCGGCCGCTGAGCAGCAGTCATGATCGCTTCCGTCTCGCGGAAGTAGTCCTCGTGCGGCGACGGGTGAAAGACGTGGAAGGCGATGTACGCGCTGTCCCGGCCGCTTGCCGTGGAGAGCCAGAGATCGTCTGCGGGCGTGACCCGCACCTCGATCGGGAAACTGATCCGCCAGTCCTTGCGACCGAAAAGAGCGCGGATCTCGCCGAGCACATCGGTGAGGTGCTCCCTGGGAATCTCGTACTCCTGTTCTTTGAACCTGACCCGCCGCGGGCTTGTGAAGACCCTGAACGGGATGTCGGCGTAGGTGCGGGCGCTCAGCGCCCTGCTGGCCAGCGAGTTCACCGTCGGGATCACGCGGGGGGCCAGATGACCGAGGCGGCACGTCGCGCCGAAGACCGCATTGGACAGGAACTCATCGTCCAGCCAGTGCCGCCAGCCGGGGAGCGGCTGAGCGGGCCCAGCCGTGCGGTTGTTTCGCTTGGTCAGGCAGCCTTCACTGTGCGGGAACCAGTAGAACTCGAAATGCTCGTTCACGCTGGTCAGCTCGGACAGCCTGGAAATCACCTCAGACCAGGGCATAGGTTCCTCACGCGCCGTCAGCAAGAACAGCGGCTCGGCGCGGAACGTGACCGCGGTCACGATCCCGAGCGCGCCAAGGCCCACCCTGGCCGCGTTGAACATGTCGGGCTGCGGGTCGTCGGCCGAGCAGGTCACGATGCTGCCGTCGGCCAGCACGAGTTCGAGGGCGGCGACCTGTGCCGCCATGCTGCCGCTATCCCTGCCGGTCCCGTGCGTCCCTGTCTGGGTCGCACCGGCCGCGGTCTGGACCTGGATATCGCCCATGTTGGTGAGAGAGAGGCCGTTGGCGTGCAGTGCTCGGTTCATAGCGGACAGCGGGCAGCCGGCCTCGACCGTGACAAGTCCGGCAGCCGCGTCGACTGACCGCACGGCGGTCAGGGCGCCCGGGAGCAGCAGCACTCCTTCAGTGCTGGCCGTAGGAGTGAACGAGTGCCCGCTGCCGGTCATCCTGATCGGCAGCCCGTCCGCGGCCGCCCTCGTCACCTCGGCAGCCACTTCGGCCGCGGATCCCGGCATCCGCATCCTGGCCGGCCTCGCTGTCACGGTCCTTGCCCAGTTCCGCCAAGAGTTCGCGCTGTGGCCGGTCATCGTGGCATGTCCTCTGGTACGTCGGGATCAGCTGGTAGCACCCAATTCTGCCGGTAGATCATCCTGCTCGGTCCGCAGCCTGCGTAGCCCGGCGACGCAGATCAGCACGCCCGCCGCGCCGCAGCACGCCGAGCAGGCAAAGCTCCACCTCGCTCCGTAGGCGTCGATGATGTGGCCGGCGACACGCGGAGCCCAGTGCCACGCCGACCGAGATCGTCGAGCTCAGCCACGCCATCGCCTCTGTGGTGCGGTGCTGAGGCGACTGGCGCTCCAAGATCGCGTAGCCGGTCATCAGCGTCGGAGAGATCGCGAGCCCGGCAAGGAAGCCCACCGCGTCCAGAGCCAGCAGGCCGGGCATCGCCCAGAACGTCGAGACGCCGAGGACGGTGAGCGCCGCGGTGATCGTGAAACGCCGCCCGATCGGTGCCTGCCAATTCCTCGAGCCGTACCACAGGCCGCCGACGGCGCTCCCGAGCGCGAAGGTGCCGAGGATCAGTCCGGCTAGCGGACGATGACCGAGTTCGGTTGCGAACGCCACCGTGCTCAGGTCGATCCCCGAGAACATGGCACCGATCAGCAGGAAGGCCGGCGCCAGCGTGCTCAGGCCCGAGCGGGAAGGCTGGGCCTGGAAGGCCCTACGGCCGCCAGCCCGGGCGCGCAAGGCGCGCCGGCTCGGACGGGACAGGCTGGGGCTTGGGCCTCAGCGCCGGCTCGGTCCTGCGCTGTGCGGCGAAGAGCAGCGTGCCGAGGACGCACAGAAGGCTCGCCGTCACGATGCCAGATGCCGGGCGTCAGCTGGGTTGCCAGCACCGTAACCAGGGCAGGCCCGATCACGAAGATGAACTCGTCGTTCACCGACTCCAGGGCGAACGCGGTGTGCAGCCGGCGCGGGTCACCGCCGACCAGGCTGCTCCATCTGGTCCTGACCATGCTGCCGACAGATGGCATCGAGCCGCCGGCGGCGATCCCTGTCACCAGCAGTGTCCAGAACGGAGCCCTGCAGCTCGGCGCAGGTGATGAACACCGCGCTGCTGAACGTGAAGACCACGGTCTGCGCAACGAGCACCCTGCGCTGGCCTAGCCGGTCGGCCCTGGTGGCGATCACGGGCCCGAACACCGCATATCCGATCGAACCGACGGCTGCGACGGTTCCGGCCTCGCCATAGCGTCCGGTCAGCAGCGCAATCAGCAGCACGGTGCCAAGCCCGTACATGGACATGGACATCCGGCCGACGAAGCCGGCAGCGGAGAAGGCGAGCGCACCTGGGGTGCGCAGCAGATCGAGGTACGTGTTCCGCCGCTGCGAGGTGCGGGTATCGCGCTCCCGGCCGCGCCGGTCCCGCACCTGCGTCATCGTCGACTGACCTCCCCGCACTGCCCGTATAGCGTACGACGAGGTAGTTTGTCCATCCGGGCCGGGTATCGGCCGCTGGCCGGTATTGGTCGTGCTCACGGGTGCGCGGCTAACATGGGAATGGACATGGGACCAAGGCTGAAGCGTGTCGGCAGTGAGCGTCGCCCCGTCATTCTCCCGGTCAGCCGACCTAGTCGCCAGGTCGGCCGCGACCGCGTTCAAAGCCGCTCGGGGTCTGCCCAAGCCGCTGCTCATCGGCTGCGGCGCCGTCGTCACGGGAATGGCCGTCATCATCGCGCTCACGATCGGCGGGGTGACGGCTCAGGCAGGCCAGGAAATCAGTTCGGTGTCTTTCCGGCAGGGCCGGCGGCCGCGCCTGCGTCGGCTGGCCCGGGGCCAGCTCACCCGGGCCAGACTCCGCGTGCCCACGGTGACCACCGGCGCTTTCAGCGGGATCATCCTGCCCGACCTGCTGATCGTGCTGCCGAGCGGACTGCAGCCGAGCGACGTGGCAGGGCTGCGCTCGATCAGCGGCGTCCGGAAGATGATCACCTTCGACGGCGCTCAGATCGCGGTGGATGACAAGCGGGCCAGCGTGATCGGCGTCGAACCCTCGCCAGTTCAGGTCGTGGGTCCCGTTGCGGGCGCGTCGGACCACGCCCTGTGGACTCAGCTGGCGGCCGGGGACTTCGTCGCGTCGGCTCCTGCCGCCACGCGGCTCGGCTTGTCCCGCGGCAGCCACCGGCTGACCGCGCGCACGCACGTCGATCTCGAGCTACGCGGGCTCGGCGCGGCTCAACATCGCTGGCGTTGACCTGCTCGTGAACAGGCCATCTCGCGCAAGCTGGGCCTGGTGCACAGGGTCGCGGCCCTGATCAGCGCTCCAGGGCCGAGCATCGCCTCGCTGACCGCGCAGGTGCGGCGCGTGCTCGGCGCGCAGGCCAAGGTGGTCGATCTGCGCGGCCAGCGGCCGGTCACCAGTGGCGCCCCGCCGCGTCCCGGCCAGATCAGCAGCTATCTGCAGCTCTTCCAGGCCTCGGCCGCGAAGTACTGCCCCCAGATGTCATGGACGGTGCTGGCGGCGATCGGCCAGATCGAGAGCGCTGACGGGCAGAACATGGGTCCCTCGAGCGCAGGCGCGCTCGGCCCGATGCAGTTCCTGCCGAGCACGTGGGCGGAATGGGGGATCAATGGCTTCGGACCGCCAGGACCGCCGGACATCATGAACCCGTTCGACGCCGTGCCATCGGCGGCCAGGATGCTCTGCGCGGACGGTGCGTCGTCCGGCACCGAGGCCGGGTTGCGCCAGGCGATCTTCGCCTACAACCACGCTGACTGGTACGTGAACGAGGTGCTCGCGCTCGCCGGCAGGTACGCGGCCGAGTATCACTGACCGAGCACCCTGCGATGCCCAGCCGGCGATGGCCAGCGCCGGCCCTGATTGGATGACGCCATGGCCACAGACGCTGCGTTTCTGCTGGTTTCGTTCGGCGGGCCAGAAGGACCCGACGACGTGATGCCGTTCCTGCGCAACGTCACCGCCGGCCGGAATGTGCCCGACGAGCGGCTCGCGCAGGTGGCCGAGCACTATCTACCTCTTCGGCGGCGTGAGCCCGATCAACGCTCAATGCCGCGAGCTGGCTAGGCGCGATCGAGCGTGACTTCACGGCCAGGGGCATCGACCTGCCCGTGTACTGGGGCAACCGGAACTGGCGGCCGTTCCTGACCGACACGATGCGAGCTATGGCCGACGATGGCGTCGGCACCGTGATCGCGTTCGCCACGGCGGCCTACAGCTCGTACTCCAGCTGCCGGCAGTACCTCGAGGACATCGATCGGGCCCGCGTCAGCCGTGGGCGCGAACGCTCCCGCGGTGATCAAGATCCCGCCGTACTACGCGCACCCGGGGTTCGCCGCTGCGTTCACAGACGCCACGTCCCGCGCGCTAGCTTCGCTGCCCGCGCGACACCAGGGACGAGGCAGAACTGGTCTTCACCGCGCACAGCATCCCCGAGTCGATGGCCGCCGCGAGCGGTCCCGGCGGCGGGCGCATACCAGGCACAGCTGGCAGAGGTGGCTGGCCAGGTGGCCGCCGGCGTCGGCAGGACAAGCTGGCAGCTTGCCTATCAGAGCCGCAGCGGGCCGCCGTCGGTGCCCTGGCTAGGGCCGGACATCAACGACTGCCTGACGAGCCTGGCCAAGGCAGGCGCGCCCGCGGTGGTCGTCGTGCCGATCGGATTCGTCAGTGACCACATGGAGGTCATATTCGACCTGGACGTGGAGGCCGCGCGGACGGCACGCGACCTGGGCCTGCCGATGGCCAGGGCGGCGACTCCCGGCACCGACCCGCGGTTCGTCGCGACTGATCTCCAGCCTGGTCGACGGACTTCGCCGCCGGCGCCCGCGGCGCGGCGGTCGTCGACTCCTGGCGGCGGTCGCTCGGTCCTTCGGTCGCGCGCCATGTGCGGCGGGCGCTGCTGCCGGACCGTCTCGTGACCGGCCAGACCCGGCAGAGTTGCTGGCGCTGGCCGTCGCAGTCGCGCGCGAGGCAGGTGAACTGCTGGCCGATCGGCATGGCCGGCCTGAGATCGTGGGCACCAAGACCAGCCCGACGGATGTCGTCACCGAGATGGATCAGGCTGCGGAGCGACTCATCAGGACCAGGATCTCGGCCGAGCGGCCTGACGACGCGATCCTCGGCGAGGAGGGCGGCCAGACCGGCGGCGACACTCCGGTCCGGTGGATCGTGGACCCGCTGGACGGCACGGTCAACTATTTGTACGGCCTGCCCGACTGGGCGGTCAGCATCGCCGCCGAGGTCGGCGGGCAGGTGGTCGCCGGGACCGTGTGCGTGCCGCGCCGCGACGCCCTGTACGGCGCGGTCGCGGGCGGCGGCGCCTGGCTAGCGGTCATTGTCCGGTTCACAGAGCGTCATTTAGCAACAAATCTGACGAGTCTCACGACGTACCCGCCGATCGGCGGCCGCTTGCCTGCACCGCTGACATTCCCTTGTCCCGGGCGCTCATCGCCACCGGATTCGGCTATGAGCGTGGCCGTCGCGTCGTGCAGGGTCAGGTGCTTAGCGCCGTCTTGCCGCGGGTAAGGGACATCCGGCGCAACGGGGCCTGCTCGGTTGACCTGTGCTCGGTCGCCGCCGGAAACGTGGACGGCTACTTCGAGCGCGGCGTGCAGTACTGGGACATCGCAGCGGGTACCCTGATCGCCCGCGAGGCAGGGGCAGTCGTCGGCGGGCTGGCGGGGAAACCAGCCGGTCCATCGATGACTATCGGGGCGGGGCAAGGACTCTTTGCCGAGTTGCATGACCTCCTGCTCGGCCTGGACGCCGAGCGGGATGCCTGACCGCTGGCCGAATTCCGCCCAGCGCGAGGGGCCGATGCGGTAGTTAACAGTGATCTCACCAGTAAATCGGTGCGACACGAACCGCCGCTGAGGACAGCAGTGTGTACCACGGGGCATGGACGTGACAGAATTCCCCGCCGGATTCGGGCACAACTACGGCCTCGAAAGCGTTGCACTCGCGCGAGGAATTTAACGATGGAGGAGTAAGGCCACGATGGCTACTGACTACGACAGCCCGCGCAAGACTGACGAAGAGCTGACCGAGGACAGCTTGCAGGAACTTCAGGCGCGCCGGATGGATAAGTCGTCGACATCGATCGATCTCGATCCCGATGACGTTGCTGAGTCACTTGAGCTGCCGGGGGCGGATCTCTCGAATGAGGAATTGTCGTTCAGGGTGATCCCGCGCCAGGCGGACGAGTTCACTTGCTCAAGCTGCTTCCTTGTGCACCACAGGAGTCAGCTCGCTGAGACCCGCAAGGGTGAGCCCATTTGCCGGGAGTGCGCCGCCTAGCTGGCTGCTGCCAGCTGTGTCCAAGTCAGCTGGGCTGCGGCGTCAGCTCCGCGGCCAGATCTCGCGCTCGTCCTTGCGCGGATCGTGCTGCACGGCGCCGCCGCCCGCGTTGAAGACCATGACCGGGCGGCTCGCGTCGTAGGCCGGCCAGCCCGGATCGCCGCAGACGGCGAACCTGATCCAGGCCGCATGCATCTCCTCCGCAACCTCGCGCGGCGCGTCCCGGCCGGCGACGAGCTCTGCGCCCTCCGCTGACAAGTTGTCGAAGACAAACGGAACATCCAGTCCGTGCCCGGCTCCGACCTGTGCATGCTGCCAGGCAAACTCATAGCAGAACGTAGCCGCAGGGCCGTCCACCCGAGCCTCGGCGATCGCGAGCGCGGGCAAGAGGAAGTAGCGGTCGGTCAGCAGCGCTGCCAGCAGATCTCCTGGTGATGCGCCATCGCGGCTTGCCCGGTATGTATCGATCACGTCCTTGTCCGCGCCGACCGCGCCTGCCATGGCCGCCAGTACCTCCTCAGTGACCATGTCGGCCATCCCCGACGGCACGAGGAACGTACGGAACTCGTCGGAATTGGTGCCGATCAGCAGGGTCACCGCGGATCCGCTGCCTGCCGCGATGCTGGCGAGCGGATGCTCTGGGAGCGAATCGCCGTCGACGACCGGGATGAAAGCCATCGTGCTGGCGACGATGCTTGGACCGAATCTCGCAGGATCCGGGCTGGCCGCAAGCGCGTCACGAACAGCAGCCTGCGCGGCGTTGAGCTCGCCGAGATCGACGCGCGCCAGTGCCTGCGTCGTCGGCTCTGCGCCGAGTGCCTTGCCGAGCTCGGCCGTGACCAAGGCAGCATCGGCCGGGGCAGCGGCAGCCTGGGCTGCGCCGCTCTGTGCGATCGCCTTGCTGAACAGGCCGGCCGCGCCGGGCATGGCCAGCAGCGTCGTCACGCTCATGCCGCCGGCCGATTCACCGAAGATCGTGACGTTCGGGGATCCCCGCCGAACGCGCTGATGTTGTCCCGCACCCACTCCAGTGCCGCGATCTGATCGAGCAGCCCGCGGTTCGCCGGGGCGTCGGGGAGCAGGGCGAATCCGTCGACGCCAAGCCGGTAGTTGATGCTGACCAGTACAACACCGTCCCTGGCGAACGCGTGCCCGTCATAAAGCGGGATCGCCGAGTTGCCGTTAGCGAACGCGCCACCATGAATCCAGACCATGACCGGCAGGCCGGAGCCTGCCGGATCGGGGGTCCATACATTGAGGTTCAGCCAGTCGTCGCCAGCGATATTCGGCTCGGCGAACAGCGTGTCGAACGGAGGCGGATAGTCCGGCTTCGGCGGTGTGGCTCCATAAGCGAGCGCGTCCCTGGTCCCGGTCCACGGCTTCGGCGGTGCCGGTGCCTGAAACCGCAGGCTGCCGGACGGACTTGCGGCGTAAGGGATGCCGAGAAAGCTGGCGACGCCATCGCGGACCTGTCCGCGCAGCGTTCCGCAGGGGATCGAGACTGTGGGGGCCATGTACCGCACTCTGCCACAGGCTGACTACCGCGCCCGTGCCATCCTGGCACCCGACTGGTTCGCCGGGCGTTTACCTTTCACGTAACCGGCCAGGATGGGCGCATGCGGAAGCAAGCTAACGACGTAGCTTCACCGGCGGCCGCGTGATGCCCCGCGCGATGCGGAGGCCCGCCAGGACGGCAGCGCTGGCCGCAGCGGGCCTGCTGCTGGCGGGCTGCGGTGCTTCGAGCGCGCCGACGGGCATCGGAGTGCAGCGCTCAAGTGCACCACCGGCAAGCCCGTCGGCCCGGCCGTCGGTACTCGCTGTGCCAAGGCCGGCGCACACGGTGGTCGTGATTTTCGAGAACCATTCTTACGGCGCGGTCATCGGCAGCCCGCAGGCCCCGTACCTCAATGCACTCGCCCGATCCGGCGCGCTCTTCACCGCGTCGTACGCCGTCAGCCATCCGAGCGAGCCGAACTACCTCGCCCTGTTCTCCGGCGGCACCCACGGTGTCAGCAGCGATCAGTGCCCGACCAGGCTACGTGCGCCGAACTTGGCCGGCGACCTGATCGCCAAGGGCATCACGTTCGCCGGTTACGCAGAAGGTTTGCCGGGCGTTGGCTCGCAGGTTTGCCAGCAGGGCGGTTACGCGCGCAAACACGTTCCATGGACGGACTTCACCGACCTGCCGAGGACGGTCAACCAGCCCTTGACCGACTTTGCGACAGCCGGATTCGCCAAGCTGCCGGCCGTCTCTTTCGTCATTCCTGATCTCTGCCATGACATGCACGACTGCTCGGTCGGCACCGGCGACGCGTGGCTGCACGCCCATCTGGGCGGGTACGCCGGGTGGGCGCAGACGCATGACAGCCTGCTGATCGTGACCTTTGACGAGGACGACGGCAGCAACTCCAATCACATCGCCACGATCTTCTACGGACAGCAGGTGCAGCCGGGCCGGTACCGCACGCCGATTGACCACTACAACGTGCTGCGGACGATCGAGCAGGCCTATGGGCTGCCGTTCCGCGGCCGGGCCAGGACGCACTACCCGATCACCTCGATCTGGCGCCCGGTCTCCTGACCAGAGTCTGCGCAGCGTCATCGTTATATGTGGCAACGGGCGATGATGGTGGGATCGGCGAAGGCGCGGCAGGAGGGCACATGGCGGGGCACGCGGACGTGATCTTCGATGGCGGCGCGATCTACACGGCCGATCCTGAAGGCCGACGCCTTGTCAGGGCCACCGCGGCGGATGGAAGTCCGGCGAGTGCCGTCGCCGTCGCGCATGGGGCGATCGTCGCCGTCGGCTCGCAGTCCTGCGAATCGGTCGCCGAGCTGGCGGGGCCGTCCACCGAGCGCGTCGAATTGCGCGGCGGTGCGCTCCTTCCCGGCTTTCAGGATGCGCACGTGCACCCCGCCTTCGCGGGCGTGACGATGGTCGGCTGCAACCTGATCGGGGCGGCGACGCTGGACGAGGCCGTCGGCCGGATCGAGGCCTACGTCGCGGCGCATCCTGACAAGGAGTGGATCTCGGGCAGCGGCTGGCGGATGGAATGGTTTGAGCGCGGGACGCCGAGCCGGCACCTGCTGGACACGCTGACGGGCAGCAGGCCCGCGTTCTTGCTTAACAGGGACGGGCACGGCGGCTGGGCCAGCACCCGGGCACTTGAGCTCGCAGGATTCGACGCCCGCACCTCCGACCCGTCCGATGGCCGCTTCGAGCGCGAGCCGGATGGCGAGCTGCAAGGCACCGCACATGAGGGGGCGGCCGATCTCATCGGCGCGTTCGTGCCGAAGCCGACCTTCGAGGAGCGGTTGGCCGGTTTGCTGCTCGCTCAGCGACACCTGCACGAGCGAGGCATCACCGGCTGGCAGGACGCGATTATCGGCTCCTACCTTGGGTCAGAGGATCCGCTGCCTGTCTACCTCGCGGCCGCCAGGTCAGGCCAGCTCACCGCTCGCGTGCAGGGCGCCTTGTGGTGGGACCGGAGCAGGGGCATTGATCAGATCGACGAGATCCGCGGACGGCGGGAGGCCGGCCGGGCGGGCCGGTTTCGCGCGAATACCGTGAAGATCATGCAGGACGGCGTCGCGGAGAACGGCACTGCCGGGCTGCTCGAGCCGTACCTGGACTCCTGCGGTTGCCGTACTTCAGCTCGCGGGCTGTCCCATGTCGATCCGCAGGAGCTGCGCGAGCATGTGACGTCGCTCGATGCCCACGGTTTCCAGGTGCACTTCCACGCGATAGGCGACCGCGCGGTGCGAGAGTGCCTTGATGCCGTCGCGGCGGCACGATCTGTCAACGGAGCCAACGACCACCGGCACCACATCGCGCACGTGCAGGTCGTTCATCCCGACGACGTGCCAAGGTTCGCCGAGCTTGCAGTGGTGGCGAACATGCAGGCGCTGTGGGCAGCGCACGAGCCGCAGATGGACGAGCTGACCATTCCGTTCCTCGGCCCGCAGCGGTCAGCGCGACAGTATGTGTTCGGCGACCTGGTGCGGGCGGGCGCCCGCCTGGCAGCCGGCAGCGACTGGGCTGTGAGCAGCGCGAACCCTATGCGCGCCATCCACGTCGCCGTGAACAGGGCGCTGGCAGGCGCGACCGGGCCTGAGGCTGAGCCGTTCCTGCCGGCGCAGGCGCTCGAGCTGGCGCAGGCGATGGGCGCGTACACGATTGGTTCGGCGTTCGTGAACCATCTCGACGACGTCACGGGCTCGGTCGAACCCGGCAAGCTAGCGGACCTGATCGTGCTCGACCGCGATCCCTTCGCCGGGCCCGCGAACGAGATCGCGTACACGAATGTGCTCGCGACCTATGTGCAGGGCGAGCCCGTCTACACCGCGCCGGCCTTTGGCTGACAGTTCCGGTCGCGAATGGTTGGCTTCTCGGGATCGAGTTCAGGCCGGTGGAGATGTCGGCGGCTGGTGACACCATGGAGCCATGTCCGATGCCGATGCGGAACTGGTCGCCGAGCGGTGCGCTGCCCAGCTGCTATCGGGATCGCCAGCGGCAACTCCGGTCGACGTGGTCAGCAGACTGCTCGCGGTGCAGGGTCAGGATCCGCGCGGCGCCCGGCTCGCGGTCCGGGCGCGGACGTCTGGGCTCACTGCCGCCGACGTTGACAGGGCACTGACCAAGGATCGATCACTGCTCATCACGTGGCTGAACAGGGGCACTTTGCATCTCGTCGCCGCAGATGACTACTGGTGGCTGCAGATGCTGACTACCCCGCCGATGGAAGCGGGCACCGCACGGCGGCTTGCGCAGGAGGGAGTGTCGGCCGACGAGGCGGACAAGGCGGTCGGGCTGATCGACGCCGCGCTGGCCGCCGAAGGCCAGCTCACCCGTGCCGAGCTCGGCGAGGTGATAGCTGCGGCCGGTATCCGGACCGAGGGCCAGGCAATTGTGCACATACTGGCCAGGGCATCGATACGCGGGCTGATTATCCGGGGGCCGATGGTCGGACGTCAGCATGCGTTCGTGCGTGTCGGTGACTGGCTTGGCCCGCCACCTGCCCGTTTCGAGGCGGCTACGTTCGATCGTGACGTCGCGCTGGCCGAGCTGGCGCGCCGCTTTCTCGCGGGACATGCTCCCGCCAGCGAGCGTGACCTCGCCAAATGGGCTGGCCTGCCGTTGCGCGACGCGCGGCGCGGCCTGAGCGCGATCGCCGGCGAACTGCGAGAGCGTGAGGATGGCCAGGCCGAATTGAAGTCAGCGAGTTCCGCCGGCGCCCCGGGCGTTCCGTGCCTCCCGGGCCGCCGCCGCCGCTTCTGCTCGGTTCCTTTGACCCGCTGCTGCACGGCTGGGCCGACAGGAAGCCGGTTCTCGGCGCGGCGACAGGGATCGTGACCGTGAACGGGCTGTTCCGGCCGTTCGCGCTGGTCGACGGCCGGGCGGCGGCGACCTGGTCGCTCGCGGCGGGCGAGGTAGAGCTGGCCCCTTTCGCGCCGCTGACCGACCACGCGACCGCCGCGCTGCGGGCAGAGGCAGCGGACGTGGTCCGGTTCCTCGGCGCCTAGCGACCTCCCGCTGGCAAGGCTCGTAGCCAAAGAAATGGCGCCACGGAGGCAACCTGAAGGCTCCGGCTGAGTCTCGGTGTTATGGATGCGGATCGGCTCCCCACTCGAGCCAACGAGCTGCACGGCCGGAGGCAATGAGGTGACGGCGAGCGTGAGCTTTGGCAGCCCACGGGGCAGACGCGGTCTCGACGTCGCCCTCAATACGGCGGACCGGGATGAGGCGGCCGCGGCGGCGGTAACCGCGCTCTACGCCGAGCACGCACTGGGTCTGACCAGGCTGGCATTGATCATCGTCGGGGACCGGGAAGCAGCCGAGGACATCGTCCAGGACGCCTTCTGCGGCCTGCATCGTCGCTGGGACGCGCTGCGGGACTCCGGCAAGGCACTCCCATACGTCAGGTCGGCAGTCCTGAATGGCTGCAGGTCAGAAGCACGGCGGATCAGAACCTCGCTCGCGCGTGGCCGCGGCGACGGCGCCTACCTGGCGCCCGCATGGTCGGCGGAGTCCGTCGTCATGGCGACCGAGGAGCGGCGGGAGGTCATAGCCGCGCTGAAGCGCCTGCCTGCCAGGCAGCGCGAAGCGCTGCTGTTGCGCTACTTCCTCGACCTGTCGGAGGCGGACACCGCCGCCGCTATGCGGATCAGCCGTGGAACAGCGAAGTCCACCGTCGCGCGCGGCCTCGCCGCGCTCAGGCACCTGCTGGGAGAATCGTCATGACCAGCCGAACCGAGGCCAGGCTGCGCGACGCGACCACCGCGCTCGGCCAGTCCGTGCAACCCGGAGACCTCCCTGAACTGCGGCTGCCCGGCGTGGCCGCAAGGGCGTCGCTGGCGGCTGCCCGGCCTGATCTCGGGCGGTGGCCTGCCGCGATCCGGTTTGTCGTTCCGCTCGCAGCCGCTGGGACCGTGCTCGCGCTGCTGGCCGGCCTGATCGTCGGCGGGCGGCTGCTGCGTTCGACGGGACATTCACCGGCCCCGGCTCATCACAGCCGCTCCCTCCCGGCACCGTCACCGACCGGTCGGCCCGCCCCGACGCCCAGCCCGAGCCTCAGCACTGTTCCCGGGCATGCCCTCCATGGCCAGCCCCGGTACCTTGTGACCTCCGTTCAGGCCCACGGCGCGATCAGGTCCACCGCGACCGGCAAGCTGGTCGCACGGATAACGTCACCCGAGCGCAATTTCCTGATCGATGGTGTCACCACGGCCCCAGGCGATCGGACGTTCTACCTCGCTGGTGAGGTTCCGATCGCCTCGGCCGGCCGGGCGTGGATCGACTTCTACCGGGTGCCGCTCGGCCCTGACGGTCACCCTGGGCCAGCGCAGCTGCTGCCTGGCGAACGGCTCAACGTGCCGCTCCCGATGACCAGCGACGCTCTCATGCAACTGCCGCTCGCGATCTCGCCGGACGGCACGGAGCTGGCATATCCCTCGGACAACCAGTTCTACCCGGACGACTATGCGGCCAGGCATCCAGCGACGATCACCGTCCAGGATGTGAGTACTGGCTCTCGGCGCACCTGGACCATCTGGCCCGCGGCCGACACGCAGATCAGCGGTGTGTCCTGGGCTTCTGGCGGCCGCCTCGGCATCGTTGCCACCGTGGGCGATGCCGCGGTTGTACACGGGAGGCTGCACCGGACCCCCGGCACCGACGCACACGTCTTCCTCATGCTGAACACAGACGGCCGGCGGCTCCAGCCTGGCGGCTGACAGCACGGTCGTGGCCTTCAGCTCCTATCACGTCGTGCACCACGGGCTAGTCACGTCGGTCACGACCGGGCCGACTGGTGGCGTGATCAGCCCGGACGGCACCAGTGCCTACCTGCAGATCGGCGTCGCGCACGGCGCTGCCAAGCTCGCACAGGTGGACGTCGCGACCGGCAAGGTCCTGCGGGTCTTGCTCACCAGGCCGGCGCAGCCAACGCGGGCAAGCCCGCTGGCGATCGACGGCCGCTACCTGCTCGTGGCGCTCGGGCCAGTAGCCGCCGCCGAAGCCAGGCGCGCTGTACGTGTGTGGTCAGCTCACGGCGCTGAACCTTGCCACCGGCAACCTCAGTCAGCTGCCATTCCCGATCCAGTGCAGTACGGCCGCCCCGCCGCCACCGCTCCAGGTGGCCTGGTAACGCCACGTGGCGGAGACACCGGTCTCCTGACAGAGGAACGTCAGCTTCGGTACTGAGCCGCCAGCTCGCTGAGCCTGGCGTGCGTGGCGCCCATGACCGCGGCGCCTGGCAGGTACCGCTTGGGCATCTTCGCGATCGAGGTGTAGTTCACGTCAACGACGTTCGCCAGCGGCGCCTCGACGCCCTGGCTGACGAGCTGGTAGGCGTCCATGACGTCCATGCCGTACTGCCCGGCCATCCAGGAGATCAGCTCGGTCTGGGCGATCCGGAAGGCGTCCTCGAGCGGCCGCGCCGACCCCGCCGTCATGATGTAGCCGTCGTTCTCCAGCCGCGGCCACGGGCATGGCACGCCCTTGAGCAGGTCGATGATCATCACCGTGTTCATCGCGGTCTCGACGGCCACGCCGCAGGTCTCGCCTTCGCCCTGACGGGCGTGGCCGTCCCCGAGCGAGAACAGCGCGCCCTCCACGTTCACGCCCAGGTAGCAGGTCGTCCCTGCGCACATCTCCGGTGTGTCCATGTTGCCGCCGAAGGCGTCAGGTACCAGCGAGCTCCGCGCCTCCAGGTTGGCCGGCGCGACCCCGACCGTGCCGTGCATCGGGTTCATCGGCATGTCGGTGGTGAAGTCACCGTGCCGGGCCGTGAACCGGCAGGTCCCGGCCGCTCTGGTCGAGCTGCCACATCCAGACGATCTCCGGCAGCGGCTCGTTGAGCAGCGCGGTCAGGTGCGTGTTCGGTGAGCGAGCCGAACAGCGGGATCGTGGTCGACGCGCCCCAGTCCCTGGCCGGCGTGATCGAGACGAAGTGCACCGCGAGCGTGTCACCTGGCTCGGCGCCCTCGATGTAGAAGGGGCCGGTCTGCGGGTTCACGAACGGGAACTCGCAGACCTGCGAGACCAGGTCGTTCTCGCTGCGTACCCGGCCGAAGAACGCGTCCTCCGTAAAGACCTCGAGCACGACAGGCGGCTTGATCCTGGCGACCGGAGGCACGCCGCCGAACGTCCAGGCGTACTGATCTGCCTCAGGCTTGAACGTGACGACCTGAAGATCGCTCATGAAGCAACTCTAGGATCCGGCGCGACGACCGGCTCCTCGTCCAGGTGGATCATCGCGACGTCCGTGACCCGCTGACGATCACGGACGTACAGGAACACCAGGTAAATGACGCCGATGACCATCCAGATGGCGACGGCCGGTCCCATGTAGGAGAACGGCGCGCTGAGCGGCGTGATGAAGCTCAGGCCCGGCGCCTTGATGCCCGCGCCGGCCAGCCAGGCCGGGATGAAGGCGAGGATCCCGAGCACCGGGATGATCAGGTGTGAGAGCAGATTGAACCCGCCGGACTTGCGGGCGAAGTAGCCGATGCAGGCCACGTTCATGACCAGGTAGATGCCGACCAGCGGTGATGACGAGCGCGGTTCCGATCATGGCGAACGCCGTGACCGGGTCGTAGCCGAAGCCGAGCCCGAGCATCACGGCAATGCCGATGACGGTACCCGCCACGATCGCTGGCACGGGTGCCCGGTGCCGCTCGCTGACCTGCGCGAACGCTCGCCGGGAACGCGCGGACCCTGCCCATCGCGAACGCGGTGCGGCTGGCCACGTTCACGCCGGCGTTGGAGTTGGCGAGCGTCGAGTTGATGATCGCGAAGAAGACCAGCACCCAGAACAGGCCGTACAGGGACCTTGCCACGCCTTCCCAGGAGGCGGCGCCGGTGCCCGTCGTGAAGCTCGCGAACTTGCCTGGCCCGAACCCGACGTCGATCGCATAGGTCGTGAACACGTACAGGGCGCCGATGAGCAGCGTCGACAGGAGCACGGCGAGCTGCACGGTGCGGCGCGGGTTGCGCGCCTCTTCGGCGAGCGGCGCTGCGCTCTCGAACCCGAGGAAAGCCAGCGTCGTGAAGACCGAGCCCGCGATGACGCCGGACAGGCCGTGGTACTGGCCGGCGGGCGTGTGCGAGGTCGTGAACACCGACAGCGTGTTGTGGCTGCCCGCGTGGATCACCAGCAGCACACCCATGATCAGGAACACGGCGATCTCGAAGATGCCGAGGATCGTGCCGAGCCGCGCGGACGCGCGAATGCCGAAGATGCCGACGAGCGAAGACGATGAGCATGCCGAGGATCGACCACGGCCACCAGAGGTTGGCCGGCCAGCCGAACTCGGTGTTCATCGTGGACGCCGTCGTGAAGCCGAGCTGCAGCAGCACCAGCGGCGCGACCAGCCAGCCGACCATGACGTATGCCCACGCGACCAGGAACCCTGCGCTCGGGTGGATGCCGCGCGCCGCATAGGTCGCCAGCGATCCCGCCGCCGGTATCTCCTTGGCGAGCTGGCTGATCGTCCAGGCCGTGAACAGCGACGCGACCAGCGCGAATACGACGGCCAGCGGAAGCGCTCCGCCCGCGAACGCCACGCCCGCCGGGATGGACGCGGCGATAGCCGCTCCGGGGGCCATGTCGGTGATGCTCTGGAACAGGACCTCGCGCAGCCCGATCGCGTCGCGCCTGAGCTCCGTTCCGCCCGCCGCTGTGGAGGTGTGAGAATCGGCCACCGTTGCCTCCGTGACTCAGGGGGAGACCTTGCGCCGATCATGCCACGGACATGTGGCCTGACAACAGACTAATCATGGGCTAACTCGTGCAACTCATGCGCCATTGGCAACGACGTTCACAAATCCCCAGCTAACCGGCCATGCCGTGGAATGCGGCCGCCCTGGCCGCAGACCTGGACCGGTGAATAGCCCGGTTCGGGCGGAGTTGGTCCGCGGACCGGAGCACAATCGTGGGCATGCGTCCACGGGATATGGCCGAATCGCTCGTTAGACGGCAGCCATGATCGGGCTGGCCCTCCCGAAGGCCGAGCCCGCCCGCCTGCCGAATTACTCGACAACCTGCGCTTGCGGCTCAGCCAGCTGGCTGAGAACCATCCCTCCGCGATCCGCGACACGAGCCACGACCCGCCCGGCACGAGCGAGCACGGCGGCGCCCCTGATGACCGGGGTACGCGGGACCCGGTTGCGCCTCGGGATCGGTTCTCCCCGTCTGAGTCCTCAGAGGACCTCCGCGGGTCGCGCGAGGATGCGGCCGGGCAAGACGACAGCCAGGCGCGTGGCGGTGGGTCGCTAGGAGACCTCTTCAGGGCGGTTAGGGAGGCGGGCGATGCGCTCGCCGAAACCGCCGACGGCGGGCGCACTTGCAGACGTCGACGTGTTGTTCGGCGGCAGCCAGTCTGAGGCGTATCGCCCGTGGTTCATGGCGGGCGAGGTCGGCACGCCCTGGTTCGCTACGGGAGGACCGTCACAAGCCCCGTGACGTCGGCGGCTAGGCGGACCGTGTCGCCGTCCACAAGACGCACCTCGGTTCCTGGCAGCAGGCGGTCGTTGTTAACGAATGTGCCGTTGGTCGAGTGCTCGTCCCTGATCGTGGCATGACCGGCGTCGTCGACCGTGATCGATGCGTGCCGCCTCGACACGTTCTCGCACTGGTCAAAGGCCGCTGCCACCAGGGACTCGGCCGGGTCACGGCCGAGCAGCACTGACGTGCCCGCCGGGACCTCTACATTGCCGGCCGGGAACGTGATGCGCAGTACCGCTGAAGAGATGAGGCGGCCGGCTTTGTCGGCGGAAACGGCCTTCTGAGCGACAGTGATGGGCAGCGGGGGGTCGTCAGCTGACACGATCCTGGGCAGATTCGCGCCACAGGTGAAGCAGATGAGGTCGGCCGCGCCGACTTCTGTCGCGCAGTCCGGGCAGGTCCGCGTCGCCTTCACAGCGCGCTCCTTCCATGATGCCGGCTATCCAGTCATCGTCGCCTCACGCCGCCCGCCAATTGGGTAAGAATGACCCAACCGGCGTCATGTTCACAGCCTAGCGCTGGTTCAGATGCCGCCAGGTAGCATCGCCTGCGTGATCAGCTTCAGACTCGACGATGAGCATGAGGCGCTGCGCAGCACCGTGATGGACTTCGCACGCGAGGCCGTCGCTCCGGTTATCGGCGGCTTCTACGAGCGTAACGAGTTCCCGTACGAAATCGTCGCCGGCATGGGAAAACTCGGTCTTTTCGGGTTGCCTTTCCCCGAGGAGTACAACGGCATGGGCGGCGACTACTTCGCGCTCTGCCTTGCCCTCCACGAACTTGCCAGGGTTGACTCCTCGGTGGCCATCACTCTCGAGGCCGCAGTGGCGCTTGGAGCTATGCCGATCTACCGCTACGGCATGAGGAACAGCGCGCCCGGTGGCTGCCCGACCTCTGCAGTGGCGAGCGGCTTGCAGCCTTCGGGCTGACCGAGCCGGGGGGCGGCTCGGACATTCGCGGCGGCATGCGCACTACGGCTGTGAGGGATGGCGACGAGTGGGTGATCAACGGCAGTAAGGCCTTCATCACGAACTCGGGCACCTCTATCACGTCGGTGATTACGGTGTTGGCGATCACTGGACATTCAGAGGACAGGCCCCAGATTTCCTCGGTCATTGTCCCGGCCGGGACCCACGGGCTGACGGTGGGCGCCAAGTACTCGAAGGTCGGCTGGTGCGCCTCGGACACCAGGGAATTGTCCTTCAGCGACTGTCGCGTGCCGGCCGCCAACCTGCTCGGCGACCAGGGCCGCGGTTACGCACAGTTCCTGCGGATTCTGGACGAGGGCAGGATCGCGATTGCCGCGCTCTCGGCCGGCCTGGCCGAGGGCTGCGTTGATGAGTGCCTGCGTTACGTGCGGGAGCGGTCGGCGTTCGGCCACCGGCTCGGCCAGTACCAGTCGATCCAATTCAAGATCGCCGATATGCAGGCTAGGGCAGCCACCGCGAGGCTTGCCTGGTATGACGCGGCGTCGCGGCTGGTGGCAGGGGAGCCTGTGAAGAAGGCGGCCGCGATCGCGAAACTGACAGCGTCAAACGCGGCAATGGATAACGCGCGGGACGCTACCCAGATCTTCGGCGGTTACGGCTACATGAACGAGTTTCCGGTTGCCAGGTTCTACCGCGACGCGAAGGTCCTCGAGATCGGAGAGGGAACCTCTGAGGTTCAGCGCATGATTATCGCGCGCGAGCTGGGACTGACTTCGCAGGCATAACGCAACCGCTGCCGCTGGTGTTGCTTCCGGGTGTTACTTGGCGATCATCTTCGCCACATTCAGCTGCTTGCTGATCATTCCGACCACATTCATCAGGTCGGCACTGCGCTGAAGGTTGGCGGTGACGGTCGACAGCGGGTACACCCCCGTTGTGATCTGAGCAGCCTCGTCCTTCGTCAGCTTGGCGTACTCCGGCAGGATTGACTGAACGGGTCCCGGCATTGACGCCTGCTCATCCGCCTGATCGAGCCCGGTCCGGAATGCCGCCACCTCCTTGGTCTTATCCCGCGCCCAGCCCGTGCTGGTGAAATACCCGGACAGCGGGATTCCCGCGGTCGCGCCGCTGCACGCGTCGACCAGTTCGACGGCGCCTTTTTGCTGGGCCAGAAAGATGTAGGGCTGAGTAAGCAGCACAGCCTTGAGGTTGCCGGAGACCAGCTGACTGATCTCCTGGGTCTCGCTCATGCTCCGCCAGCTCAAGTTCGACAGGTTCACTCCATAGCTCTGCAGCACGGACGTGGCGCTGGCGATCACCAGGCTGTTCGGGCCGCCCCTGGGTGCGTCGACCTGGTCAACGTTCGGCGCTCCGATGAGACTCAGCTGACTGGGGTCCTGGACGGGGGAATTGGGCATCGTCATGATCTCGACGACACCGGGTGCCGCGTCGTAGCCATCGGCGAGGATCTTGAAAGCGTTCTTCGCCAAGTTCGACTGCTTGGCGAAAAGGTCGCCGTAGTCGCCTGCCGCAACGTCGACCCGGCCGAGGCTCAGAGCACGTAGCTCAGCATCAACTGTCCTGAAGTCGACGATCTGCACGTCGATGCCCGCTCCGGAGAAGAAGCCTCGCTTCTTGGCGAGATACAACGTGGCGTTGTCGACGCCCGGCACGACGCCGACTTTGACCACCGGTATGTCGGTCGACGTGGCCTGTTGGCTGAGCGGATTACATCCGGAGATCCCTGCCGCCGCCCCGAGGCTTGCCAGCAGCACGGCGATCGGACGTCCGCGCCTTGGCCATGAACTGAGGGCTGACAGGGCGATCCTGGCTGACGACAGCCTCATCACGGTCCTCACCCCGGGACTGGTGTGGCGCCAGCGCATGCTGGTGCCAAGTTTGATAATGATACGGACAGTTCTCTGATCACGGACGACTCGGGAGAGAGTACCCTAAACGAAGTCACCGCACAGGCGGACATTGGTGACCGCGGAACAAGGCCCTGCTGGCCAGCAGCTTGCTTCCGCGAATATCCGGTTCACGCTCTTATCGCTGCATGTCGGCCTGTTCAGGGATAGAGTCGCCATGGCTATGTAAGTTGCGTGGCCGTAACGGTCCGTTTCCTGGAGGGATCCTAGAGATGGGTGTTCCGGAGCCCCGGGACCTAGGACGCCTTCTGCTAACCAGGTGAAGAGGTACACCAATCGTGCCGTCCCGAAGCAACATGTCGCGCGATGCCGTGGCCGGATCAGCGAGGCCGTCCGGCGCCGACGCTCAGGCGGCCTACGGGCGGCCTGGTGGCCCTCCCATGACCGATATGCCCGTTCCAACTGCCCAGAACCAGGCGGCTGAGGTGCGTCAGGTCGCGGCTCCGAGCGTTCGGCCGAGCAAGGCACGACGGCGCTTGCTCAGGAACTGGCGGGTGCGGTCCAGGCTGGTGCTGCTGATCGCGATTCCGACCGCGACGGCGGTCGCGCTCGGCGCATCGAGCATTGTCTCGTCCTGGCAGACGGCGGTCGGCTACCAGCGAGTCGCGCAGCTCGCGAACCTCAGCTCGCAGGTCACCAAGCTGGCGTACGAGCTTGAGTACGAGCGTGACAACACGGTCTGGTTCATCGCGATGAAGACCGGGCCAAACGGGCTTTCGGATCAGCACCTGTCGGCCGCGGCCAAGAGCCAGTTGCAGGTCGTCCGCCAGCAGTACGTATACACCGACCAGACGGTTCGCCCGGTTCGGCAGGCTGCGAGGGCCATCGGGTCGGACTTTCCGCGCAGGCGTGGTACTCGACGCTCAATCGGTGCTGGCCGAGATCGGCTTCATCCAGAGCGTGCGCAGTGCGGCGCTGTCGGCCGACGCCTCAGCAACCGACGTGATCAATCGGTACGAGAGGGTCATCGACGTTCTGCTGGCCTTTGAGGGCCAGATCGCCTTGACAAGCAATGATCCGCAGCTCACCTCGACCGTGAGCGCGTTGAGCCAGATCTCGCGGATCCAGGATGAATTCTCGATCCAGCGCGGCCTGATCGTGTACTCCCTGACCGCCGCCAAGTTCGCGCCGAACATGTTCCAGATGCTGAACGCCTCTGTGGCCAATCAGGCCTCGGATAGCGCGCAGTTCCAGAACTTCGCGTCGGCCCAGCAGTTCAACCTGTACCACGTGGCCATAACCAACGGATCGCTGACAGGACCGGGTCAGCGCGTCTGAGTCGACGGTGATCAGGTACCAGCCCACGCACAACGGGTCGCTGAAGGGGATCGGGATCCCCTCTGAGGAGTGGTTCGGCAACATAACTCAGACGATCGGCAAGGTCCGGTTGGTTGAGGAGACCCTGGTCTCGGAGGCCATCCATCGGGCCCAGGACCTGCGCAAGAAGGCGATCATCTCGGCGATCGTGATCGGCGGCGCCGTGCTGATCGTGCTGGTGATAGCGCTGCTGTTCACCGTCATCGTCGGGCGGTCGATGGTCCGGCCGCTGCGGCGGCTGCGAGCAGGGGCGCTCGAGGTGGCCGGGGTCGGCTTGCCAGAGACGGTCCGCAGGATGAGCGAGGCGGACAGCGACAACATCTCGATCGACCTCCAGCCGATCGATGTCGATTCGTTCGACGAGATCGGTGAAGTAGCGCGCGCATTCGACCAGGTTCACCGCGAAGCGCTCCGCCTTGCGGCGAACGAGGCTGCCCTCCGCGGCAACGTCAACGCGATGTTCGTGAACCTGTCCCGCCGCAGCCAGTCGCTGGTCGAACGGCAGATCAAGCTGATCGACGAGCTCGAGCAGGGTGAGCAGGACTCGGACCGGCTCGGCAGCCTGTTCCAGATGGACCACCTGGCCACCCGCATGCGCCGCAACTCGGAGAACCTGCTTGTTCTCGCCGGCCACGAATCCACGAGGCGCTGGAACCAGCCGGTATCGCTCGTGGACGTGCTGAGGGCCGCGGTCTCCGAGATCGAGCAGTACGAACGGGTCACGCTGAACGTGCAGCCCGGCATTGCCATCCGCGGCCCGGCCGTCAATGACGTCGTCCACCTGATTGCCGAGCTGGCCGAGAACGCCACGTCGTACTCTTCGGCCGACACTCCGGTCAATGTCGCTGGGCACCTGCTCAACAGCGGGGGAGTGCTTCTCGACATCACTGACCTCGGTGTCGGCATGGGCACTGAGGAGATGGCCCACGCGAACTGGCGGCTCGACAACCCGCCCGTCGTCGATGTCGCCGTGTCCCGCAGGATGGGCCTGTTCGTGGTCGCCCGGCTGGCCGCCCGGCACGGGATCAGGGTCCGGCTGCGGCAAGCGACCGGCGCAGGCCTGACCGCGCTCGTCTGGCTGCCGGACGAGGTCGTCGTGCGCGAGTCGGCTGCGACGGCCAGGAGGCGCCGGGCGCTTCCCCGAGCCGCTTGCCGCCAGGTTCGCCATCGGGAATGGCCCGCCGGGAATCGCTGGTCCGGGTTCGCACGGCGAGCTCACTGCCGCGGGCAGCTCAGGCGAGTGGCCGACCGCGGCGTCGACCGCCGAGCAGGAGGTAGCGGCCGCCCGCGCACCGAGGTTCTCACCGCCAGACCAGGACCCGGGCCCCGAGCTCGGCCCGCCGCGCGTACCAGGCGTCGGCCCGCACCCTGGCAGGTTCGCTGCCCCAGACGATCCGACTCCTCGGGTATCCGACCCCGCCGCAGCCGCGGCATCCGGCGAGATGTTCGGGACCGGCTCGGGCCCGGTGTTCGGCGCAGAGCACCCGTCGATTCCCGCTGCGGCCGCATCGAACGAGTGGTCCGTACCAGGCACGGCGGGCACCGGGGAGCAGCCGGCTGCGTGGGGCATCGAGCAGGTCGCTGAACCGGCACCGGGCTCGACCGGTGAGCACCCCGCTTGGGGCAGCGGGCAGCCCGCCCAGCCCGCTGCCTGGGGCGACCCGGGTACGCAGCCTCTGCCTGCGTGGTCGGCCGATAAGACCGATCAGCCCGTTCTCGGCGCGCCGATCTCTGGGCTGCGTGGTTCAGGCACTTCCTTCCGTAGCGAGGATGCACAGCAACGGGTCGACCAACGGCGGGGTCATTATTCCTCCCGCAGCTTCACTGGCCGAAGAGAACAGGCTGCCGATCTTCGAGGCGGTCGAGTCCGACTGGTTCCGCCGCGGCCGCCCGTCAGTCGACGTGAGCAGCGGAAGTGACTCCGCGCCTTCGAAGAGCTGGACGCTCGCCGGCCGACGAGGGCTGGAAGGTGGCCGAGGCGGCAGTGGCTCCGAGTTCGGGCGGCACGACCGTGGCCGGGCTGCCGCGGCGGGTGCCGAAGGCGAACCTCATTCCGGGAACCGCGACTGAGGCCACGACTCCTGCGCCCGTTCGTTCTGCGGCGGCGACGAGGGAAAGGTTCGCTAGTCTGCAGCGAGGAGTGCGAGAGGCGCGTGCCGCGAGCGGCACCGACACAGGATGATGGAACGACGGACGTTCCAGGTGATGGGTGACATGAGAGCGCTGACACAGTCATGCTAGTTGTGCGAACGCCCCAGGTATGGTCAGAGGTGCCGTGGCTGCCAGGTTCGGATGGCACCGGGCCCACCCGTCATGACAGGAAGGAGCGCCGGTGAGTCCGCTTACCCGTCCGGCACAGGATCTCAACTGGCTCGTTACTAATTTTGTTGAGCGTGTGCCCTCGGTCGCGCATGCCATCGTCGTCTCCGCCGATGGCCTGCCGATGGCGTTCTCGCAGGGGTTCCCTGCTGAGCGGGTCGACCAGCTCGCGGCGGTCACATCCGGACTGACCAGCCTGACCCAGGGCGCGTCACGGGTGTTCGAGGGCGGCGCTGTCTCGCAGACCGTGGTCGAGATGCAGCGTGGCTTGCTGATCGTGATGGCCATCAGCGATGGATCGAGCCTGGCTGTCCTCGCCGCGGCAGATTGCGACATGGGCCTTGTTGCTTATGAGATGGCTCTCATGGTGGAAAGAGTGGGCAGCGCGCTCACTCCGGATATGCGTGGTTCGGCCCCTCCTAGCTGGCCCGGTGCTGGCGGTTAGTGACAGGAGCGATCGGTGTCGGTTCCCCGCCACGATGATTGGTTGGCGGACGGTGGCAGGCCAGTAATGGACAGCCACCGGCCAGGGCCGGCAGACGGGCGCGACAACGGCGTCCAGTCTCCGGACGATTTCGGCGTGCACGACATTGCGTTTGGCCTCCCAGATCAGTCCAGTTCGCTGGTCCGTCCGTATGCGGTAACTGGGGGCCGGACAAAACCCAGTTATCAGTTGCAGATCGAGGCTATGGTGTCGGCATCGCACTATGAAGCCCGCGATCTTTCGGTATTGAGCCCGGAATGCCAGTCCATTCTTGGATACTGCCGTGACTGGCGATCGGTCGCCGAGATCTCCGCGGTCCTGCGAATGCCGCTCGGCGTCGCCCGTGTCCTCATCGGGGACATGGCGATGGAGGGCCTGGTCCGGGTCCATCAGGCGGACCATGCGCAGGGCCGGCCAGATCTCAACCTCCTTGAAAGGGTGCTTAGTGGACTTCGGAAGCTCTAGGGCCGTCAGCGGCGTCGATGCCGACGTCGCCGTGACGTCTGTCAAGATCGTCGTGGCCGGCGGCTTCGGTGCGGGCAAAACAACGTTCGTCGGCTCGGTCTCCGAGATCACGCCGCTGACCACCGAAGCGGTCATGACATCGGTCAGCGACGGCGTCGACGATCTGTCCCACACCCCGGACAAGACCACGACGACGGTTGCCATGGACTTCGGCCGGGTCACCCTGGACGCCGGCCTCGTGCTGTACCTGTTCGGCACCCCCGGTCAGCACCGGTTCTGGTTCATGTGGGACGACCTGATCCAGGGCGCGATCGGCGCGGTGGTACTCGTCGATACCCGCCGCCTCGCCGACTCGTTCCCTGCCGTGGACTACTTCGAGTCCGCGAGCCTTCCGTTCATCGTCGCCATCAACGGCTTCTACGGCGACTTCCCGCACCACATGGAGGATGTCAGGGAAGCCATGTCGCTCGGCCCCGAGGTGCCGATCGTCCAGTGCGACGCCCGGGGCAAGCCCTCCACCAAGGATGTGCTGATCTCCCTGGTCGAGCACGCCATGGCGATGCAGCTGAGCATTCGCTAGCGCACTCGATCTGCGGCGCGCGGCCGTGCCCCTTGGGCGCGCGCTTGTGCCGCTCAATGGCCTGCGACTCCGATCGCGGGCATGCGATAAGGTGCACCCGACGCTTGGGGCGGTAGCTCAGCCGGTCAGAGCAGCGGACTCATAATCCGCCGGTCGTGGGTTCGATCCCCACCCGCCCCACTGTTCGGATTTGTGCTGGTGACCTGCGATGTTTTCTCATCGCCCTGCAGGCCGGGCGGTGACGTGTGTGGCTGCTGTGCCGTCGGGCGTGCCAATGAGCGTGCAGGCCGTTTTGCTATATCTTCGGTGACCTCACCTGTCTTGTCTGATGTTCGCTGCCGGGTCTGATCGTGGTGCCTGGGTCCATCATCGGCCGTGCGGCGCAGTTATCGGTAAAGGTGACGGCGGCAAGTTTCCGTGGGGTGGGGGTACGCGCGACCAGGGCCGCTGGCGCTGCCAGCACGGCGCGGGCGAGGCCGGCCCGGATGGTGGTAGGTGTCGGCGGTCAGTACGATCCGGGCGTCGCCGAGCTGACCCGGGTTCGGGTCGGCGCTCGGCAGAGAGGTCACAGCCAGCAGTGGAACTTGCAACAAAGCCCGACCAGCGGCTCCACACGCCAAGGCAGATGAGCGGATGACGCGGCCAGGCACTTCAGCTGGCGAGAAGCTGGCTCACGGCTTGATGTGAGAGGCCAAGCAGGGTGCTGATATCGCGCTGAGCCAGGCCTTGCGCCTAGTCGCTTGCCTATGTTGGGCACTGATTCGCGTCTTCAGGATCAACCCGGTTGGGGCAGAAGCGGATGGTTCTCGATGGCCTGCCACGGCCTGAGCGATCGTGTCGGTGTGTGGGTCGGTAGAGTTCGCGAATGCCTCGTCCGTGCCGCGTCGGTATCCAGCTGCCCGAGGTCGAGCGGCGCGTCGAGTGGCCGGAGTTGTTCTCGATGGCCCGCACCGCGGAGGGCGTCGGGTTCGACTCGCTCTGGCTTGGTGACCACTTGCTCTACGACCTGCCCGGCGGCGTCACGCGGGGACCGTGGGAGGCGTGGACCGCGCTTGCCGCGCTTGCCGCCGCCACCGAGCGTGTCGAGCTTGGACCACTCGTCGCGTCGACGAGCTTTCATGCGCCGGCGATGCTTGCCAAACAGGCGGCGACCGTCGACGCCATCTCGGGCGGGCGGCTGATCCTCGGCCTCGGCGCGGGCTGGAACGAACGGGAGTACCGGGCGTTCGGGTTCCCGTACGACCATCGGGTCTCCCGGTTCGAGGAGGCGTTCACCATCATCCGCAGCTTGCTGCGGGACGGGCGTGTCGACTTCGACGGCGCCTACTACCGGGTCGAGGACTGCGTGCTCGACCCGGGGCCGACGCGGCCGGGCGGCCCACCTCTGATGCTCGGCTCAACCAGCCCGCGCATGATGCGCATCGGGCTGCCCCATGTCGACGCGTGGAATGTCTGGTGGAGCGACTACGGCAACACCCCCGACGGATTCGCCGCCGTCCGCGACCGCGTCGATGAGGCGGCCGTGCAGGCCGGGCGGATGCCGGGTGAGGTCACCGCCACCGCGGCGGTGCTGGTCAGCCTGCCCGGTGGAACCGGGCGGCTCATGGGCGATGTATATAACGGTCCTGTCAGGCCGGTCCAGGGGATCGCCCGCTGACATCAGCGGTCACCTCGAGGCGATGGCGAGCGCCGGCGCCACGCACCTTCAGCTTGTGGTGGACCCGATCACAATGGAGTCTATAGAGATGCTCGGCGAAGTGCTCGCCACGCTGGACCGTGACTGAGAAATGCCCGATGCCATCATCAAACCCGTGTGGACCTCGTCGCATCGCGGAACTACGTGCTTGCACCGACGGCCCGGGCGGGCCCACGTTGCCGCCACCAGTCGTGATGCTGTTGCGCGCGGACCTGTTCACGGCAGGTGTTCATTTTCCCGCTGCTGGCCGGTGGGGTCGGCGGCGGCTTTGAGAGCGGGTCTGATGAGCAGAGTTCATCGAGGATCGGGGGTCATGAAGGTGCGCAATGAGCGCGCACCAGCGCCCTAGGGCGTTCTGGACGATGTGCTTGCGATTTTATCACCTACAGCGTGCCAGGCGCTCCTGGGGCGCCGCACCGGCTGCGGGCCAATGGGGCCACAGGCCACATACAGGGACGTTCCCTGGACCTGATCAAGGAACAGATCCGACGCCAGCTTTCGAGCCGCTTGGCTTCGTAGTCGGATTCGTCTATTCGCATGGCTGCCGGGCAGATCGAGCCGGGGCGGGGAAGGTATCGTTTTTCGACGCGCCGGGCGATCCGCGCGTGATCCACGCGCCTGGCCATACCGCCGGGAACGTGGCCATTAGCGTGGAGGGCCGGGAAGCCCTCATCGTGGGAGACACGCTGGCAACGATCGATCTGGCCTCGGGCGCATCGGCGCCCCGGCTGTGGCCGCGTTTCGTCAATTATGGTAACGACTGGGCGCTGGCGTCGCTGCAGAAGATCGAGCTGGTCAAGGCTCGCTGGGTGCTGCCCGGCCACGGTCTTCCATGGGAGGGATGCCCGCAGCATGCCGTCAAGCTGGCCAGGCAGATCGCAGCCCGCCCAAGCTGAATAGTCCGCCCGGCCGAGCTGGCTCGCACGCCCGGCCAGATGAACGGCGAGTTGCCCAGCGCGAGCCAGGAAAGGTAATCTGGCTATACTTGTGGCTATGACGATCAGTGAGCAGATGTCCCTGGCGGATGTGAAGAACCGGCTGTCGGAGGTAGTGGATCAGCTGGAGCGGGAGCATGGCCGAGTGGTGATCACTAAGCATGGACATCCTGCGGCAGTGGTGATCAGCGTGGCCGATCTGGAGTCGCTAGAGGAGACGCTCGACATCATGGACAGCGACGATCTGCTCGGCCGGCATCCGTGCGGGACTGGCGGAGCTGGGTGCTGGTGGCGGACAGGTGCTCAGCAAGGATGAGGCGCTGCGGCTTATTCAGGGTCAGTGACCGATGGCCGGGTACTCGGTGGCGTGGACGGCATCTGCCCGGCGCTCGATGTCGCGGCTGCCGAAAAGGTCGGCACCGCAGTGGTGGAATTCTGCTACGGGTCGCTGGCCGATAACCCGCACCGGGTCGGGAAGCCGCTCAAGCTCGGGCTGGAAGGCCTGCATAGCGCCGGGCGCGGGGACTACCGCGTGATCTACCGCATCGACGAGCAGCGTCGGCGCATCGACGTCGTCGCCATCGAGCACCGGGCCGATGTCTACCGGCCCCGCCAGCATTAGCGATATCGGCATATGACTCCGCTGGCCCGGTGACAACCTTGCAACCGGATGCTGACCGGCCGTCGTGTGTCGACTCAGCGCCTCCCGGTTCCCGATCACGGGCCCGTCGGTGTCCCGGTCCGTACGGCTGAACGCAGCGCGGGGCCGACCTGGGCCAGTGCATCGACGAGCGCCGCGATGTCGTTGCCGTCGTTGTAGCCGTGGAGTGAGATCCGGATTCCGCCGCCGCGGGAGCTCACGATCACGCGATGGTCGTCGGCCAGCGCGGCCTGCACTGCGGCCGCAGACAGGGAGCCGTGGCGCAGCGAGATGATGTGGCCGCTTGCTCCAGCGGTACCGGGCCGACGAAACGGCATCCAGCCGAGTGGGCGCACCCGCTCGGTGAGCTCGGTCGCGAGGCCGCGTGCGTGCTGCGCGAGGGCTGGCAATCCCGCGTCGGTGAGCAGTGCGATCGAGGAGCTGAGCCCGACCGCCGAGCTGTAGGCCATGGTGGACAGCTCGAAGCGGCGCGCGTCGTGCGCCAAGGCCAGGGTTGTCGCGTCGAAGTCGAACGGGTCGTCGGCGCCTTTCCATCCGATGATGCTGGGCGTCTCGGCGATGAGGTCGTCGCTGATCGCGAGGATCGCGACGCCGCCGTGAGCGGAGAGCCACTTGTATCCGCTGCAGACCAACGCGTCCGCCGACCACTCCCGCATGCTGACCGGGCCCGCGCCAGCGAGTTGGGTGGCGTCGACTACGATCTTCGCGCCGACGTCGTGGGCGCGTTTGGCAACGGCCCTGACGTCGATGGCGGTGCCAGTCGCATATTGCACCGCGCTGATGCACACCACCGACGTGGAGTCGCTGATGGCCTCGATCAACGCGGTACTGAGGTCGGTTTGCGGCTCGTCATCGACCCAGCGGATGGTGGTGCCGAGCCGAGCGCGGGCACCTAGCCACGGGTAGGTGACGCTAGGGAAATCGGTGGGCACGAGGAGCACCTCGGCGGATCCCGTGGCGAGCGCCGCTGCGACCTGGCCCAGACCTTCGCTGGCTCCTCGCGATGACGGCGATCGATCGCTGCGGCGCGTCCAGCAGAGCCGCAGCGGCATCGCGGAGATCGTCCAGCACCCGGGCCTCGGTGGCGTCTGACATCCGCACGTTGCCATACTGCGCGACATCCCGCACAAAACGTGCCATGGCGTCGACGGACTCGCGCGGGATCAGGCCCAGGGACGCCTGGTTGAGATAGACGCAGTCGCGCAGCGCCTCGTAACGGCTGCGTGCAACGAGTGCACTCATGGTCGCCTCCTCTCGACCTGCGCGACCGCGACAGCGGCGCTGCATCATTGTTGCGCATCCTCATCGCCCTGGTCCGGGTCCGTAAGCAGATCGAGCGCCGGACACAAAGCTCAAGGCTATGAAGGCCGAGCTGACTCCCGCGGTCCTGGCCACCGGCTCGAGCCTGATGGAGGTGCACGGCCTCGGCCCGGCCGCCGCCAGGATCCTCGCCGACGCCGGAGATATCGCCCCGTTCCCCAGCCGCAGCCTCGCGTCCTGGAACGGCACCGCCCCGATCGATGCCTCCAGCGGCCACCATGCGGTGTCGGCTGTTTTCGAGCCAGCCAACAGCCACTTCTGGGATGCGTTCGGTGAGGTGGAGCCGCCGCTGGATGGCGCCCATAACGCCCCCTCAAGGGATCGAATCGAAGCTTCTGCTGGTTGTCTGCGGCGCGGATCAGCGGTCGGTAGCCTGACGTGGTGGCCGTAGAACAGCATTTGACCGCAGGCGCACGGCGGTTGACGGCTGTAGACCTGGCTGAGAGCCTGGCCCCTTCGCCGAGACGGCCGCGTCGCGGCGATGTGGTGACCTACCGGTTGCGGATCGATCTTGTGGGCACTGATCCTGCGCTGTGGCGTCGCCTGGAGCTGGCGTCCGATCTGTTCCTTGATCAGGTCCACGACATTATCCAGGTGGCGTTCGGCTGGACCGACAGCCACCTGCATCGGTTCGCTTCGGGCTCCGATCTGTTCGGCGCGCAGGCAGAGCATTTCCTGTGCCCGTTCGACGTGGACGAAGGTGATACCGGGATTCCGGAGGGCCATGTCCGCCTGGACGAGGTCGTCGCCGAGCCCGGAGATCACTTGTTCTACAGCTACGACTACGGAGATGACTGGCAGCACGTCATCGTCCTCGAGGCCGTGCTGCCGCCCAAAGCGCAGGGATCTGGCCTGGCGGTCTGCACCGACGGGCGCGGGCGCGGCCCGGCCGAGGACTGTGGCGGCGCGCACATCTACGAGCTTGTTGAGGCGGCTACCGGCCGCGGCAACGCTCGGGCTGCTGACGCAGCCGATGAACTGGCCGAGATCTTCGGCGATGACATTGACATCGAGGCCTTGGTCGGCACGGATTACAGTCCGGGCGAGATCAATGGCGCGCTCGACTTGGACTGGGGTGGGGCAAGGTGCCCGGCGGCCTCGGTTCGGCCGCGGCCGCTCGATTTGTCGGTGCTGCCGCCGCCGATATATGACCTCCTTGGCGCTGTGCGGACCTCGCCGGATCGCAGGATGTAGCGTCGCCTGATCGACTGTGCTGACCTCGCGGCTCCAGTCTTCGTGAGGCGACACCCTGACCGTTACCAGTGACGACGTCGCATGCCCGACAGGTCCGGGGCAATACCACGGCGCTGGCCAATGGCAGGTGACCGGAGGAACTGGCCGGTTCAGCGACACAACGGGCTTTGGATCGCTCAACGGATCCTTGGACTTCAACACGGGCACCTTTACCGTCGATCTGGCTGGCACCATCAGCATGGAGTCTCAATAAGTTGACGAAGCTTACAGAGACCCTGCTCGCCTGCGCGCGTCGCCAAAGCGGCTTCACTTGTGGCATCGAGCGCAGTCAGACGGCGCTGCTCACCGAACCGTTCGGCGACCTTTCCGTCCTGGCGGACCAGGCCGCGGCCATCCGCTTCGGACGCCAGACCCGGTCCCAGGGCGCCCGCGACTGAGGCTGAACGGCTATCGGCGAGCCTCAACGGTTACCTCGGCGCAACGATCAGCGCGCATCTACGACATCTTCCGTGCGGGATCGCGGTCGGAGATGATGGGGCACGCGACCATATCCAGCTCAGGGACTATAGCTCGCCGGCTTCCTGCTACGGAGCTCCTAGCTGACTGGGATCTCCAGCACGAATACCTGGGAGTTTAGACCGCCGATGACGAGGAGGGAAATATGGCAGAGCAAATCGGAGCTGCCGACATCATGTCACTGGCTCGTTCGGCCGGACTGCCGTTGACAGAGGACCGGGCAGCACGCCTCCGTCCTGGCCTGGACGCGTGGCTTCGCGACGCGAAGGCTTTGAGCCTGAAAATGTCCAATCTCCGAGACATTTCGCCAGTCGTCTCTTTCAAGCATGATGTAGAGAGCGAAGGATAATTCCATGGAGGCGAGCAACGTTCTTGAACTTTCCCTGACTGACGCAGCTGCGTTGGTGCGGGGCAAGCAGCTTTCGCCGGTCGAGCTTGTTGAAGCTTGTTTGCAACAAATCGAAGCGACAGACGACACTCTTCACGCCTATATCACTGTCTTCAAAGAGGCCCTTGAAGTGGCGAAGGCTTCTGAAGCCCTGATTATGGCAGGTCATCAGATAGGTCCGCTTCATGGTGTCCCGATCGCGCTGAAAGACAACATCGCGATGGCTGGCAGCCGCACCACCGCTGGCAGCAAAATATTGGCTGACTGGATTCCTGCCGAAGATGCCACTGTTGTCAAGCGGCTACGATCGTCCGGCGCCATCCTGATCGGCAAGACGAATATGCACGAGTTCGCATGGGGCGGCACATCAGCGAATCCGCACTTCGGATTCGTCCGCAATCCGTGGGACCCAAGCCGGTTCCCCGCTGGGTCAAGCGGCGGATCCGGCGCGGCAGTGGCGGCCCGCACCTGCTACGGCGCCCTGGGCACCGATACGGGCGGTTCCATTCGCCTGCCGTCCGCCGTCAATGGAATCGTTGGGTTGCGGCCGACGATCGGGCGAGTCAGCAATGCCGGTGTGATTCCTCTGGCCTGGAGCATGGATACGGTCGGCCCTATGACGCGCACCGTGCAGGACTGCGCTCTGATGCTTGGATGCATTGCCGGGCACGATCCGGCGGACCAGGGTACGGCCTTCGTTCCGGCCGTATATCCGAAAGAGCTGAACGCCAACGTCGAGGGACTGCGCATCGGCGTCATACCGGACTACTTCTTCAGTCATCTGCAGCCCGCAGTGGAACGAAATGTCCGTGCTGCGCTGCAGGTTTATCAGGACCTTGGCGCCAGGGTCGTGGAAGTAGAGATGGAGCACATCCACGGAAACATCTCCGCGCAGCTTACCGTCGAAGCGTGCGAGCCAAGCGCATATCATCAAGGATGGCTTCGGGAGCGGCCAGAGGACTACGGCGAGGACGTGCGCCAGCTTCTCGAGATGGGTGAACTGCTCTTCGCAAGGGACTATATACAGGCACAGCGTTACAGGGCGTTGCTGCGGGAGGAATTCCTGAGCGCGTTCAACCGCTTTGTGGACATCTTCATCTGTCCTACTCTGCCGTTCACTGCGACCGAAGTTGGGGCGACTACGGTGGTTATTGAAGATGGTCGAGAAGAAGATATGCTATCGGCGATCATGCAGTTCACTGGAGTGCCGTCACTCACTGGGCTGCCATCCCTCAACGTCCCGTGCGGTTTTGACGAGAGCGGCCTTCCTACTGGTATGCAGATTATTGGCCGGCCCTTCGGGGAATCTGCCTTGCTCGGTGCTGGCCAGGCTTTCCAGTCCGCGACGGACTTCCATACGAAGAGCCCACGGCTCGTATTGTGAGAACGTGACAGCCTGTTTTGCAGGCACGGGAGCCGTTTTCGCTAATTTGGCCAGCCTGGACTATCTCGAAGAACACGGAAGCGGGCGGCGTCGCGAAGTACGCACAGTAACGCTAGCGCGAGATGGGTCGGTGCCTGGCCTGCAGTTGCCTTACGGTGGTCGATGTGGGCCGAGGTGACGTCCGGAGTGAGACTCCCGCGGAGATGGCCGGTGAACTGGCGAGGTTGCATGCGGAGAACGCGCGGCTGCTTCGGCTGCTGGGCCTGACCCGGAGGGAAGCCGCGCCCCCTGGTCCGGCGCAGGCTGGTTTCTTCGAGGCGCCGCCGGGGCCAGTACATGCTGGGTCGCCACTGGAAGCGAAGGTGGCATTCTTCGGCGCGTTGTTCTCGGCCCGGACCGACATCTACGCGGTTCGTTGGGATAATGCCCGGACCGGGCAGAAGGGCTGGCTTCCGGCAGTCCGCGGCGGGTGGCGCAAGGGTGTCCGCCACGCGGAGCGCGACTATTTGCCTCTTACTTCCGAAGTCCTGTCCGCTCACCTGTCCGGGCAGGTGCACATCGGTTTGTACCCGCTGGTCGACGGAGATCGATGCTGGTGGCTGGCAGCTGACTTCGACGGCGACGCCGCGATGCTCGACGCGCTGAACTACGTCAAGGCTGCCCGCGCGGCAGGCGTGCCGGTCGGCTTGGAGGTGTCGCGGTCGGGAACGGGCGCGCACACGTGGATCTTCTTCACCGCGCCAGTTCCGGCGGAGGCGGCCCGTCGGCTGGGGACCGGGCTGCTGCGAGAGGCCATATCGCTGCGGGGCAAGATGAGCCTGGCCAGCTACGACCGGCTGTTCCCGTCGCAGGACACGCTTCCCGCCTCCGGGGTCGGGAACCTGATCGCCGCGCCGCTGTATGGCAAGTCGCGCCGCGACGGAGCGACGGTATTCCTCGATACCGCGACGATGGAGCCCCATGAGGATCAGTGGGGGTTCCTGTCCACGCTCGGCAGGCTGACACCTCGGGAGGTGATGGCCGTCGCTAGCCGGGTCGCGGGAGTCACGGTGGGGTCGGCGGTAGAGCGGATCTTGGCGCCGGGCTCGACTAAGACACGGCCAGAAGTCCCGCCTGTAATCCATGGGCGGCTCGGCGCCGGGGTCAGACTTGAGCAGTCGGAATTGACGCCGGCGGTCCTGGCGACGCTCAAGCACGCAGCGTCGATGCCGAATCCGCTGTTCTACGAGCGGCAGCGCCTGCGGATCGCCACCTGGGGAATACCACGTTTCCTGCAGAGCTTCGACGAGACGCTCGATGGCGGGCTGATCTTGCCCCGCGGCCTGGCGGACAAAATCGCGACTCTGGTCGAGCAGGCAGGCAGCGGCCTTGATCCTGGCCGACGAGCGGGCTGAGGGAACGATCCAGGAGTTCACTTTCAGCGCCACGCTCACCGACGTACAGCGGCAGGCAGTCGCTGCACTGGTAGCACATGATGTCGGGGTGCTGGTCGCGCCGCCGGGCGCTGGCAAGACCGTGATCGCGTGTGCCGTGATCGCAGCCCGCCGAGCCTCGACCCTTGTGCTGGTGGACCGCAAGGCGCTGGCCGACCAATGGCGCGAGCGGATCTCCGGCCTGCTGGGCGTGAAGGCCGGGCAGCTCGGCGGCGGGCGGGCGAAGATCAAGGGCAAGATCGACATACTTACCTTGCAGACCTTGGCCCGCCGCGACGACGTCGCAACACTCACCGCCGGATACGGGCTTGTTGTTGCCGACGAGTGCCACCACGTTCCTGCCGCAGCGTTCGAGCATGTCGTCAAGCAGATCCCGGCGCGGAGCTGGCTCGGCTTGACCGCAACTCCGTACCGACGCGACAAGCTCGACGACCTGATCGCCCTGCAGGTCGGGCCAGTCCGGCACACCATCACCTTTCCCGCTGCCGCGGGCCAGATCCGACAGCGGAGCTTGCTGACTCAGGCCAAGTCTCCCCTCGGCATCGAGTTGCGAGAGCTGACGCGGCATCCGCGACCGGACCTGCGGATCCATCCCACACAATTCTGCTACTCCGGAGAGGCCGACCCGTCCTCCCCCGGCGGGATCGCCGCGGTCTACCAAGACCTCGCAGCCGATCCAGTGCGGGTGGCTCAGGTCGTTGGTGACGTCGCGGAGGCGCTCGCCAGGGGCCGGCACTGCCTCGTGCTGACCCAGTGGCTAGGTCACCTTGATCGTCTGGCCAGCGCGCTCGAGAACATGGGCCACGATCCGGTTGTGCTCCGCGGCGGCATGGGCGCCAGGGCCCGCGCTGCCGCAATGGCCCGACTTGAGCCCGACCCTGCAGGAAAGCCGCTGCTCGTCGTCGCGAGCGGCTCTTATATCGGCGAAGGCTTCGACTGCCCCGCCCTGGATACCCTGTTCCTCGCCGCGCCGCTGGCCTTCAAGGGCCGCCTTGTCCAGTACGCCGGCCGGATCCTGCGTTCCTATCCCGGCAAGGCCACCGCCGAGATCCACGACTACCACGACCAGTTGACACTCCGGTGCTTGCCGCATCGCTCGCTAAACGAGCGCCCGGCTACACCAGCCTCGGCTTCCCCGATCCTCGTCGGCTTCGGCTCACCCCAAGCGCTCGCGGCTCTGCTGCGAGGCGCCCCGGCTGAGGATTAGGCGCAACCGGACCTCGCCGCGAGCCCTGTGGGCCCGGCCGGCCATGCCGCAGGCTTGCAATGCAGATCCATCGGCTGCGGAACCGTGTCTGCGTAGACTTCAACTATGAGCGTGCAGCGCGAGGAGTTGCTCAAGCTGGTTGAAGAGCTGCCGGAGGATGAAGTGCCGGTGGTCCTTGATGATCTGCGCCGGCATCTGGGCGCTGTCCGAGAGCGGGGATGGCCGCCAGCCTGGTTCGGTGCTGGTCGGAGGCGCACCTCTGATGTGGCTGCGCGTTCAGTCCAGCTGCGAGAAGGATTCGGCCTCTTGGCGTGATCATCTTCGACACTGGCCCGCTGGTGGATGCGGCGCTGTCCACTGACTCCGATGACTGGGCGGGCGTTGACTTCTTCAGCCGCCTCGCATGCGGCTCAAAGACACACGCTGGTCCTGGCACCAGTCGTCGCGGAGGTTGGCTATCTGGCGGCCCGGTCGAACCGGGTCAGGCGTGGAGGCGCTGTGTCTTTCGATTGCTGCCTGAGGCGAATTCGTGCTGGTCGATCTGACCCGGCAAAGATTTACGCCCGGGTGGCCGACCTTGCTGGCACGTATTCCAATCTTCCGCTCGCTAGGACGGAAGCAGGGCTGGATTTCCGACCACGTTGCGGACCGGCGTCTTCCCCAATCAACGCGTCGCCAGGCTGTCGCTTGTGGACGTCTTCGCTTTCATTTGTTTACAAGATGCTAAACTACCGTCGTGAGGGCAGGTGGTTCGTGGATGAGTGGGAGATCTTCGTCACAGACGAGGTCAGGGAGTCGATCGGGTCGCTGGACGATGTTTCGCACCGTCTCGTTGTGCAGGCGATCGACATCCTTGCTGACCGGGGTCCTGCGTTAGGCCGTCCGTTAGTGGACCGGGTCGAGCATTCCTCGGGTCAGAACCTCAAGGAGTTGCGGCCGGGATCGGCCGGGTGGAGCGAGCTTCGGGTCTTGTTCGTGTTCGATCCGTGGAGGTCGGCGATCTTACTGGTGGCAGGGGACAAGTCGGGTAACTGGGAGCAGTGGTACCGGGAGGCGGTCCCGCGGGCGGAGCACCTGCTGGAGGTCTACCTGAAAGAGCGGCGA
>CAWEIQ010000002.1:0-305359 GCA_963809195.1 uncultured Actinomycetota bacterium
GCGCGTGCCGGATACCCTTCAAAAGCCTTCACGGTGATCGAAGACGGCCGTGGCATGCTGGCGTCGCTTGTCGACTTCGCAACCATGTCCTGCGCGGCCTGCCGCGCCTTTTCTACAGCCTCTTCGCCGCCCGGGTAGTGCAGTGGCTGACCGTCCCCCACTGGCTGACGATGGTCGGGACCACCGTCACGACGGTCAGGTCGGCGTGCTGGATGCCGGCTTCGCGCGTCGCCCAGTCAAGGACGTGCTGCGCATTGGCCGAGTCATCGATGCCGACGACAATTCCAGGCATTTCTCCTCCTCCACAAGCTGGCGAGCAATCTTTCTCGCATATCGCCAATATGGCTTTTGGGCCGCCGCACCGAGTAGGGTACGGCGGGCCCCGAATCCCCCGGTCTTTGGTCCTGTTGCTTGCCTGTGACTGATCAGCTGTGCAGTCCGGCGCACGATGACCACCGGGCAGCGGGCGTGATGTGAGCAGTGCTGACTGACCGAGCCGAGAAGTGCCTCGGCGAACGTGCCGTGTCCGCGGCTTCCAACGACCAGGAGATCGGCGTCGGCTGACTCGTCGACCAGCACACTTGCCGGGTATCCCTCAATGATCTGCGGAGTGATTGCAACGGCGGAGCCATGGCTGGTGGCC
Organism: uncultured Actinomycetota bacterium; assembly: GCA_963809195.1. Classification (GTDB taxonomy): domain Bacteria; phylum Actinomycetota; class Actinomycetes; order Streptosporangiales; family Streptosporangiaceae; genus Chersky-822. The sequence continues at coordinate 644 of CAWEIQ010000002.1, forward strand.
TCGTCGATGGCCTGAGTAAGGGTCTTCTCGGCGAGCGCCCGCAGGTCCATACCTTCTGTGACGGCCACGCCCGCCCAGCCGTAACTGGCGCCGATGATCGGGAACTGCCGACAATGACCGCCTCGACGGCATCGCCCGTGAGCTCCGCATGCCTGACTGCCCAGCGCAGGGCGGCGTTCGCAGCTGGCGAGCCGTCGACGCCGACGACGATCCGGCGGTTCTTTTCACGGGAGTTCTCGGACATTGTTCTCATCCTTCTTCCTGGCATATGGAATTGGCGGTTCAGCGCAGCTGCCTCAGGAGCGGATCCCGCGGCTCGGCCGGCAGGATTCGGATCCTGGCGTCGGCGGCCAGGCAGCCCTCGGCCTTGGCGATTACCGGATTCAGGTCAAGCTCAGCGACTTCAGGCAGGTCATCGGCGAGCCGCGACACGCGCAGCAGCACGTCTTCCAGCGCGGCGATGTTGACCGCCGGTCCACCCCGGTATCCCTCGAGAAGGGCCGCGAGCCCGAACACCGCGAACGAGCTCGTGCGCATCCGCGTCTGTCAGTGGGCTCAGCCGGGCCGCGTGGTCGCCGAGTATGTCCGTCGCGACGCCACCGAGGCCGAAGACAACCAGCGGCCCGAACACCGGCTCTTCGCGACGCCGACCAGCACTTCCACGCCGCCGATACGGCCATCAGCTCAACCACCACGCCGGACGACAGCCAGCAATCGCCAAAGGCCCTTCGAGAGCTCGCGATAGGCGGCCTTGACATCGGAGGCGCTGCGCAGATCCAGCTTCACCGCCCCGGCCTCGGTCTTGTGCACCAGCCCGGCCGCCGCCGCTTTCAGCACGATGGTTCCAGTCAGGTCGCCCGCTGCCGCCAGCGCCTCAGGCTCACTGGTGGCGAAAACTGTGCTGACCTGCGGAATCTGGTAGCAGCGCAGGATGTCGCCAACGGCCGCGGCAGGGAGCCAGCCTCCCGTCGGATTGCAGCGCAGGTACTCGGAGACGACCCCTCGGGCATCCTCGCTGCGGACCCAGGCAGTGCAGGCACGCAACCCTGCGGCCGGATCAGCCACTCGCCATACCGCGTCGCATGCCCCAGCGCGCGAGCCGCCCCTTCGGGGTAGGCATAGCACGGCACCGCGTTCGCGCCGTCGGCGCGCGGTAGGAGGCGGACGTCTTCCGCCTGAGCCAGCATGACGGCGCCGAGCGGTTTGGTTATCGCAGCCGTGGCCACCGCCTGGCTCGGATCCGCCACCGCGGTGGGAACGGTGACGCTGAGGACGGCATCGACAGATGGGTCCGCGGAGACGACTTCGAGGCAGGTACGGAAGACGTCCGTGCTGATCGCTGCGGTGGTGTCCAGTGGGTTGCCGATCGTCGCACCGGCGGGAAGTAGCTCCGCGAGCCGTTGCAGCGTCGGCTTCGCGAGCGGTGCGAGGCTCAGCCCGCTGTCGCCGCACGCATCAGCGGCAAGCACGCCTGCCCCGCCAGCGTTTGTCACGATCGCCACGCGGCGGCCGCCCGGCGAAGGCTGGCAAGCCAGGAAGGCCGCGGCATCGATGAGCTCCCCCAGGTTGTCGGCAGCGACGATACCGGCTTGCGCGAAGAGCGCTTCGCGAGCAACGAGCGGCGTCGCGGCTGCGGCTGTATGTGACGTGGCTGCCCGCTGCCCAGCCAGTGACCGGCCGCCCACGACCGTGAGGACAGGCATCCGCTGGCCCACCCGGCGGGCCGTCCTAGCGAACTTGCGCGGGTTGCCGAACGATTCGAGGTACAAGATGGCCAGCTTGGTCTGCTGATCCTGCTCCCACCAAGCGAGGAGGTCGTTGCTTGATACGTCGTACTTGTCTCCTGTAGAGATGAAGGAAGAGACGCCGATGCCCAGCCGTGAAAGGTGCTCGGTCAGGGAGACGCCGATGCCGCCAGACTGGACGGCTACGCCTGCGATGCCCGCACTCGAGCGGCTGCGCCCGAAGGTCGCGTCCAGACCGATGCGGGGAACGGCGATGCCGAAGCAGTTCGGGCCGACCAGGCGCATGCCGTGTCTGCGGCACGTCTCCAGCAAGGCAGGTCTGGCGTCCGCGAGACCGGACGTGATGACGACAAGAGAACGAACGCCGCGGCGGCCGCATTGTTCCGCGACCTCAGCGACGGCAGCGGCGGGCACGACGACGATGGCCAGATCCACCCCGTCCGGCAAGTCATCGACGCTAGCGACGCAGGGCAGTCCCGCCAGCGAGGTGGCATTCGGGTTGACCGGGATCACACGGCCATGGAATCGGCCAGACACGATATTGCTGAGTAGCCGGGCACCGACCGAGTCCGGGCGGCGGCTGGCTCCAACGACCGCGACAGATTCGGGCATGAACAGGTGCTTCAGGCTCGCCACGTCCGCGCGGCTCTCGCGGCGCTGGACCGCCTCCAGGTAATCGGCCAGGGTCGTGTCGCCGTCGCTTGTGGGCAGCGGGATCGTCACGTCGACGGCCCCTGCGTAGGACTCCTTGTGTGCGGGCAATCCCGCGTCGGCGAATATGCGGAGCATTGCGAAGTTCTCGGCCAGGGTTGTGGCGGTGAAGGCGCGGACATGCCGCTGCCGCGCGATCGAAACGAGGTGCTCGAGCAGCAGTGTCGCGATCCCGTGGCGATGAAATCGGTCAGCTACCGCGAGCGCGACCTCGGCAGTCGGGGCATTGTCGTTCATCTCATATGTGGCGACTCCGACGACCTCAGATCCACGACATGCCAACAGCGCGACATGGCTGGGCTCGGCTGCCCGGCAGACCCGCTCCGCCTCCCGGTCAGCGTTTCCCGGGCTCAGGCTGAAGAACCGGAGGTACATGTTGTCTTCTGACATGGCGGCGTGCATCGCGCGCACGGCATCGGCGTCGTCAGGCCGTGCCTGGCGAATCTGCACGCTGCTGCCATCGGTAAGCAGGGCGTAGGCACCCGCTGGTTGCTTCACCATGTCAGTCCCTTCCTGCTTCGGCCGCGGACGATTCAGGCCGTGCCGCCGACATCACCTTCGCGCCTAGCACGGCCTGATCGGTCAGGCAGGACAGCCGTCAGCCCGTGGTTGCCGCCGCGGTTGCCGGCTGTGGCGCGGCCTGGCTGCCCGCGTGCCTGGGGACTACCATGACCGGCCGCCGAGCGTGGTGCAACACCCTGAGCGCCACGCTGCCGATCGGGAGGTGCGGCAGGTCTGTGCTGTGCGAGGAGCCAAGCACTATGTACCGCGCGTCATGCTGGTCAGCCGCCTCGAGGATCGCCTTGGCGATCCGCCCGACGGGGACCTCCCAGAACTCGGTCTCGACGTCGATTCCCGCTTCCGACAAGCTGGCTTGAATATCGCTTACCAGCCGTTCGGTCTCGTCCGCAGCGCAATCGACTTGCAGTTTTCCGAAACGTCCGACGGCGAATTCATGTACGTGCACGAGCATGATCTTGTCGCCAGTCGCTTGGCACAGGTCACGCGCCAAGCCAGTGGCTTCCGGGGCGTAGTGCTGAGCATCTACGCCAAGCAGAATGGTTCCCATAACGGCCAAGCCTCCTTCTATTCGGCCAATATCTGGCCATCAGCTTCATCTCACCGCGGCGAGTCGATGGCGAGGGAGAGCAAAAGGCCTCGGATCGACAGGACCTAAGGCCTCGTTGCTAGCTAGAGATGGTTTCCGATGGCGAAGGCAAGCTCAGCCAGCCGGCACGTATAGCCCCATTCGTGTCGTACCAGCCGAAAGTCTTCGTCAGTGTCCCGGATAGCTGGGTGAGCAACGAATCGAAGCCTCGCACCGTCCTGGCGTCCTCCTCGCATGGATCGGTATCGGGACCTTCTCCTTGCGATGTTGTCCTGCGAGTCGAGCAGGCAACTAAGGCTGATGGTCATGATGGTGATGGACTTTCGTCCCTGGCGCGCCGAGCATTCGGCGTTCACCGTGGAGCCGAGGAATGGTCCGGAGGAAAGGCCATTCGCGGGAGAACCGAGGGTCGAACGATGTACGAAAGAATTCTGGTAGCCGTGGATCACTCGGGTGTAGCGGACCGGGTGATCACCGCGACGAAGGCCCTGGCTGAGGCTTCCACCGCCAAGGTCTGGGTGCTCCACCTGAGGGAGCGCGAGGTCATCGGCCGCCTAGGTCTGGTGCCAACCGAGTCGGACACCGAAGCGGCGACCGCGGTAGACGGCGCCGTCAAGGACTTGGCCGATGCGGGCATCGACGTTAGCGCAGAGGTGCGAGACACGGTCTACGGCCATGCGGCACGCGAGATCATTGCGGATGCCAAGCTGCACGACGTGAATGTGATCGTGATGGGTTCCCGGGGCCGGGGCGACCTGGCCGGGCTCATGCTCGGCAGCACCGCCCACAAGGTCATTCACCTGGCCGATCGTCCAGTGCTGGTCGTCCGCTGAGGCGAACGGCGGCTTGTCACCATTGTCCGTTACCAATATTGGCTGTCCGCAAGGCTGTGACGTCGCCGGCGCGCACTCTGGCCGATCCGTCGGCGCAGGCCGGCACCGACAGGAGCCCGCGCATCTCTGGCAGCGCGCCGAATCCCATGCGCGACATCCAGCTGACAAGCCCGTCGAGCAATTCGGCCGCGTACATCGGGCCGTGCCGCAGGAGCGCCGATGCCGTCATCACCACGTCGGCCCCGGCGAGCAGATACCGGGCGACGTCTGCGGCGTCATAGACGCCGGTCGTTGCCGCGAGCGATGCTCGCGTCCGCCCTGCCAGCAAGGCGATCCAGGCGCGCGGCAAGCGGCCCTCGGCCGGATGAGACAGCCCGAATCCGGCCGAGACCGTCAGCGTCTCGTGGTCGATGTCGGGCTGCAGGAACCGGTTGAACAGAACCAGGCCGTCCGCGCCAACGCTGTCCAGACGCTCCGCCATCTCCGCGATGGAGCTGAAGTAAGGATGAAGTTTCACGGCGACCGGTACGCTCACGGCTGCCTTGACGCTCATAACTATGTCGAGATGCCTCTGCTCGACCTCTCTCCCCGAGAGTGTGGGATCTCCGAGCGGATGGTAGATGTTCAGCTCGATTGCCGTCGCTCCGGCTTGCTCGAGCGCCGCGGCATACCTGGTCCATCCCCCGGCGGTGACGGCGTTGAGGCTGGCGATGACCGGGATGTCCACAGCGGCGACAGCGCGCTCGATCAGGCTAAGGTAGCGACGCGGGCCGGGGTCCGCGCCCGCTGCGGCCGGAAAGTATGACAGGGACTCGGCAAAACTCTCGGTCCCGGCCTCTGCCCAGTCCGCGTTCTGCGCAGCTTCCTGCCTGACCTGCTCTTCGAACAAGGAGTACAGAACAATCGCGCCCACGCCCGCGTCTGCGAGCTGCCGGACGCCTGCGATCGTGTTCGACAGCGGCGACGCGGCGGCGATGAGCGGGTTCCGCAGCTGAAGACCCAGGTACCGGGTGGCGAGATCCATGCACTACCCCCTCTCGTTCCCTGACTGGCCCGGCGAGGGCGCTGCCGTGCAGCAGATCCGCCAGCGGCGTGAGGTCAAGTGACGAGCCGACCGACCCCGTCGGACCGCTCTCTGCTTTGTTCGCGTTCAAACTGGTCTCCGGAATCTGTTGTTATCACGGACGCTAGTCCGCGACAGCGCACCTGCGGATGTGACCAAGGTCCTGAACGCATAGCGACGTTCGTACCTGCCATGTCGCCGCCTGCGGCTGTCTACTCCGTATAGGGGGTAGCGACCCTTTCAGCGAGTGCCGGACGGCCCGGACCTCCTCTTAGGTCCGGCCAGGCAGGAGATGGTCATGAGCATGCACCGGGCACGGGACAACGAGCTGCCGACGCTGGCAAGCGAGCCGGCTGAGATCTCCAGCTTCGTGGTGGAGGCGGCCATGCATGCGCCCTCGGTGCTCAACACCCAACCTTGGTGGTTCAGCACCGGCGACCGGGAGATCAGCGTGCATGCCGACGTGGACCGGCGGCTCAAGGTTGCCGATCCGCCCGGCAGGGAGATGATGATCAGTTGCGCCGCCGCGTTGTTCACCGCGCGGGTCGCGCTGCGTTACCTGGGCCTCGTGCCCAAAGTGAGGGTGCTCCCCGATCCGGACTTGCCAAATCTGGTAGCCAGGATCGGATACGGCTCCCAACAGGTAGCCGCGGCCGAGTATGAACGCGACTTGTTCGCCGAGATTCCGCGCCGACGCACTCACCGGGGTGGCTTCGACCCGACGCCGCTTCCAGATAGCCTGATCGCCCTCATGCGTGAGGAGGCGTCCAGGGAGGGAGCCACGCTCGCGGTCATGACAGACGAAACGAGCCGCGGCGCACTCGCCAGCGCAGTCCAAGCGGGCGAATACGCGCTGAGGCACGACGCAAGCCGCGCAAACGAGCAGGCGAAGTGGACCCCACCGCCAGGCAGCCACCGGCGTAGCGGTGTGCCAGCAAGTGCATATCCGGCCATGCCAGAGCGGACCGAGCCGCCATTCCCCGCTAGGGACTTCGCCCACGGGCACGGCTGGGGCTTGCCCCCGACCGGCACAAGTGCGGTGCCGAAATCGGCTGGCCTCGTGTGCGTTCTCACGACTAAGGGGGACCGGCCAGAAGACTGGGTTTACGCAGGTCAGGCCTTGCAGCGGGTGCTGCTGGCCGCCAGCAGCCGCGGCGTTGCGGCGGCACTCCACAGCCAGCCTCTCGAGGTGGGCGAACTGCGCGACTTTATCGGGACGGTCCTTTGCGACGGCTGGTATCCGCAGATGGTCATGAGGCTCGGCTGCACGGATGAGATATCGGTCAGCGTGCGGCGCAGCGTCGACGAGGTGCTGCTCTAGTTCGCAAGTGGCCGGCACATGCCGGCCGGAAGGCGCCGTGCTGAGATGAACGAGAACGCTGCAGACACCACCTCGATCAAGGTGTTCCTGCTTGACGATCATGAAATCGTCAGGCGTGGGGTGAAAGACCTGCTCGAGGCCGAACCCGATATCACCGTCATCGGCGAGGCGGGCACCGCCGCGTCGGCACTGGCGCGGATCCCTGCGCTGAAGCCGGACGTCGCCGTGCTCGACGTGCGTCTGCCAGACGGCGATGGCGTCAGCGTGTGCCGCGATATCCGTTCGCAGATGCCCGAGGTGGCCTGCCTGATGCTCACCTCGTTCGGCGATGACGAGGCCTTGTTTGACGCGATCATGGCGGGCGCGGCCGGTTACGTTCTCAAGCAGATCAGGGGTACCGACTTGGTCGGCGCGGTGCGGACGGTTGCGTCCGGCCGGTCGCTGCTCGACCCTGAGGCGGCCACCAAGGTCATGGCCCGGATGCGTGATCAATCCCGGCGTTCCGATCCGCTCGCCGCGCTCACGGGGCAAGAGCGCAAAATCCTGGAGTTGATCGGCGAGGGTCTGACGAATAGGCAGATCGGCGAGCGCCTTTTCCTTGCGGAGAAGACCGTCAAGAACTACGTGTCAGCCCTGTTCGCCAAGCTCGGCATGGAGCGGCGCACGCAGGCCGCCGCGTATGCGGCCAGGATCTTCGAGGACCACGAGCACCCGGCTACCGAGCGCAACAGCCCGCAGCATTTCCGCGCAAGTAGCTCTTAATCTCAGCGCTAGCTGCGAGCTGCCTCTGCCGTATCGTTCCGGCAATTTCTCCTCGCGGGCTAATGGTCATCTGCGGAATAAGACTGAAGTCCCTTCGCCTTGCGACCCTTGGCCCTGCCTACGGGTTCTGGCAGATGGGCCAGATCGCCGCGATCGCCGCGATCGCCACGTTCGCCGGGGCACCGGCGGGGCTTGTCTGGGGAACCTTCGATCGCAAGTGCTCCCCTTGAACCGCTCTTGGTGGTCTCTTAACACAATTTCCGATTTCGTTAACTCCCATGCGACACAGAGATCGACTCGCCTTTCGACGTGACCACGGCCTGCGCAGGCTCTCGACCCTGACCTGGCGCGCTACTCTGCTCAGCACCGTCGGCGCGGTGGGATTCATGAATTTGTTCAGCCATTCCGCTCCGGCAGTCACGACGACCTCGCAAGCGGGCACACCGACAACGAGTCCGTCACCGACGGCCGCTGGCGGCGCAGGCAAGGCCAGCCCGAAGCCATCGCCTAGCCGGAACTCCAAGCGGCATGCGCTGAATCACCGCACAGCTCCGAAAAGGACCACGTCTAGCGCACCCGGCACACCGGCTCCGACGACCCGCAAGGCGACCCCAAAGCCGACGGTGAAGCCTCCGCCGACGCCGCCGGCCCCGAGCCCCACGCCCTCCCAGACGACCACCAGCGGCTCAAAATCCGGAGGCTGACGCGCACCAAGTAGCGCACCACGCCCGGACCGCCCGCCCGCTACCTCCTGGTGATATGAACCCCATGGCTCCGACCACGTCATCCATGTCCGCCATCACGCTCGCTCGCCCCGCAGTGCCGTCGGTCGCAGGCCGAACGACCCGGGCGCTCGGCACTTTCTGTTCGGTGCTGGTGGCCGCGCCCGGTGCGCTCGGCGCGGCCCAGCAGATGCTGTCTGGCCAGATCGCGGCGATCGACCTTGCGTGCTCAAGGTTCCGGCCGGACTCCGAACTGTCCGCGCTTAATAGGTCTAGCGGTACGCGCTGCACGGTTAGCCCGCTCTTCGCCGGCGCGCTCGCCGCCGCGCTCCGGGCTGCCGAGATCACTGACGGCGATGTCGATCCGACCTGCGGCGGATCACTTCAAAGTCTCGGATATGACAAGGACTTCGCAGAGCTCGCGGCGGACACGTCAGCGCTGATCAGGCCGCCGGTCCCCGCGCCAGGATGGCAATGTGTGGAATTCGACGCCGCACTGCTCAGCGTCAGAGTGCCCTCGAGCGTCGTGCTCGATCTCGGTGCTACAGCGAAAGCGTTCGCGGCCGATGTGGCCGCGAACGCGATCTTCGAGCAGATCGGCTGCGGGGTGCTAGTCAATCTCGGTGGCGACATCGCCGTGGCTGGCCCTGCGCCGGACGGCGGCTGGCGGATCGGCGTCGAAGACGGACGCCGGCACTGGCGGATTGGGCGTCGGCCACGGGTTCAGCGGCTCCGGGGAGCACCAGTGTGTTGCCGTCGACGCAGGTGGCATCGCCACCTCGTGTCCCGGGGTCCGCACCTGGCGCCGGGGGGCTCAGGATCTGCATCACATTGTGGTGCCTGCGACAGGGCGACCAGCCGAGATCTACTGGACCAGCGTTTCGGTCGCGGCTGCGACCTGCGTCGACGCGAACACGGCGAGCACGGCGTCGATCATCCGCGGTCATAGGGCACTGCGTTGGCTGCACGCACTGAACCTTCCTGCAAGGCTCACCAGGCAGGGCGGCACAGTCGTCACCACGGGAGGCTGGCCCGAGTGAGCGGCATCCTGTCCGGGGCCTTCTTGCACGGGCCCTTCCTCTGGTACGCGACGAGAGCAGCCGGCCTGATCACCCTGATCGCGCTCACCGCCAGCGTCATCCTCGGCATCCTGAACGCGGGCCGGTTCGCCAGCGGCCGCTGGCCGCGGTTCCTGGTCCAGGGGCTGCACAGGAACCTGTCCCTGATTGCCCTGGCATTCCTGACGCTGCATGTGGGCACGACCGTGATCGACACCTATACGTCGATCGGCTTGCCGACAGCGTTCGTCCCGTTCGTGTCGTCTTACAAGCGGTTCTGGCTCGGCCTGGGAGCTATAGCCTGCGACTTGCTGCTGGCGCTGATGGTCACCAGCTTGGTCAGGCAGCGAATCGGACACCGGCTATGGCGCGGCGTGCATTGGGCGGGCTATATGTGCTGGCCAGTCGCGATCGCGCACGGCCTCGGATCAGGAACCGACCGCGGCACCCGATGGGTTCTGGCCATCACGTTGGCCTGCATCGCCATGGTCCTGGCCGCCATCGGTTACCGCACCGTCGGTTTGATCCCGTCTCGCAGAGTCGCCCGGTGACCGCGCTCGCAGAACAGCCCAGGCGGGCATATGGACGGCGCCAGGAGGACCGGCTGCCGCGCCTGCTGACAGGCATCGCGGCCGGGCAGCCGGCCGACCTGCGGCACCACGAGCGGACATACGGGCCCTTGGATATGCCGGGGGTGGCATGGAACGGTGATCGGGCCGCGGCGCGCCGCGCCGCGGCGAGGCTGATCGACACCATCGATCGGTCTGGCCTGACCGGCCGCGGCGGTGCCGGCTTTCCGACCGGACGCAAGCTGCGATCGGTCGCCGAGGGTGGTCGGCCCGCCGTCGTCGTTGCCAACGGCGCGGAAGGCGAGCCGGCCAGCAAGAAGGACAAGCTGCTTCTCAGCCGCCTCCCGCACCTGGTACTGGACGGGCTCACGCTGGCGGCGTTCGCGGTCGGAGCGACCGAGGCATACCTCGCCGTGCACGACGGGAACGCCAGGCTGATGGCGAATCTCGAGGGAGCGATCCACAGCAGGGCCGTGGCCGGAATCGACCCTGTCCGGATCCAGCTCATCGGCATAGACAATCGCTATGTCGCCAGCGAGCAGACGGCCATCGTGCAGCACATCAACGGAGGGCCTGGCTTGCCGACTTACTCGCCGCCACGCACCCACGAGCGCGGAGTGAGTGGCCGCCCGACAGCAGTCAGTAACGCTGAGACGCTCGCTCACCTGGCAATGATCGGCAGGTACGGCGACGCCTGGTTCAGGGAGACGGGGCTGCCAGAAGACCCAGGAACCACGCTCGTCACCGTCAGCGGCGCGATCAGGCGGCCCGGCGTGTATGAGGTCGAACTTGGCACGCCGATCGGCGAGGTGCTGTTGCGGGCGGGCGGCCCCGCCGAACGCCCCCAGGCCGTCCTGACCGGTGGGTATTTCGGCACGTGGCTGCCGGCTGAGGCGGCTTGGCACGTGCCTCTGGCCCGTTCCGGGCTGCGCGCGGCCGGAGCCGCGATGGGCGCAGGGATTCTCGTCGTACTGCCGCAATCCTGCTGCGGGATCGCCGAAACCGCGCGTGTCGTCAGGTATCTCGCCAATTCCGGAGCAGGCCAGTGCGGGCCCTGCATCTTCGGCCTGCCAGGCGCTCGCCGACGCCCTCGAGGACCTGGCGTATCAGGGCGGGCGCGGCAACGCGGCTGAGCGGGTCGCAGGCCTGATTCCGCTCATCGAGGGGCGCGGAGCATGCCGCCATCCCGACGGAGCAACACAACTGGCTGCGAGCGCCTGCCTTGCGTTCAGGCACGATGTTCACTGGCACGACGTCGATGGTCCTTGCTTTGGCGTGGCCGAGCCGCCGTTGCTGCCGATCCCCGGCAATGCGGGGTCATGGTGAGCTACCGGCTGCGGGTCAATCCGATCATGTGCCAGGCGCATGGCATGTGCGCCGAACTCCTGCCAGAGTTCGTCACTCTGGACCCGTGGGGTTATCCGATCATCCCCGACGAACCCGTGCCAGAAGACCTGAAGGGCCTCGCCAGGAAGGCCGTCGCCGCCTGCCCGACCCTTGCACTGCTCGCTGACAAGACCCTCACCTAACAGCGCGGTGGAGGAGCGCTGCCTCACTCGTCGTGGTGCGAGCCGCCGCCCCAGCCCCACGGCGACACGTGCGCGTGCGGGACGCCCGCGACGCTGCAGGCGACCCGCATCGCCACTCCACCTGAGGAGTTAGTGAAGGTGACGCTCACAAGTCGGCTTGGTCCCGGGTGGACATGCTCCACCTCGAAGCCTTGCCCCGGGCTCCAGTACAGCAGGTGCGCGAGTCCGTTGTCGCAGCTGGCTGCGGCCGTGCCGCCGGGCGAGGTCAGCAACCTGCTCGCTTGCCGTTGCACGTGCCGGGCCGACTGACCAGAACGAGGACTCCCCGTCCGGTGCCGCACCCGGGGCTTGGAATGCGTGGCCGATGGCGAGGCACTCGGCGTGACCGGCGCGGCTGTGCCGGAATTCTCAAGCGCGAGCTCGGCATTGACGGTGGAGACCGATATCTCCTTGCTGTGTTGCGCCAGCAAGCCGTCACCGAGCTGATCCACGGCGTACAGGCTTCCCGCAGTTGCCGAGGCAGCGCCGAGCAGCCACGCACTGAGGCCGAGGAGGAATCTGGAGTGCACGCGCAGAGACTGACGCAGAAGTGGCTAAGAGATAGTAAAGACTTTCTCAAAGCGAGGGATCATCTCTGCCATGAAAAGCTATGACAGGTACGTCCAAGGACAGGGAGAAGCCTTCGCGACCAGGCACCAACTAGAGGCGATGTCGCCCGAGCAGCCGGCCGCAGCCGCTACGTTCATACCCATGGCACAGCTGTTGCTTGTCGAGGACGATGCGGCGATTCGTGGTGGATTGATCCGCGCGCTATCGGACCGCGGGCATGCGGTATCGAGCACGCCAACGGCTATGGAAGCGCTCCAGTTGGTCCTCGATACGCCGCCCGATCTCGTGATCCTGGATCTCGGCCTGCCTGACCTCGACGGTTACGAGGCCCTGCGCATGATCAGGGCGATCAGCAAGGTGCCGGTCGTCGTGGCGACCGCCAGGGACGATGAGCAGGACATCGTCAGGGTGCTCGACGCGGGAGCCGACGACTACCTGGTCAAGCCCTTCGGCGTCGGCCAGATCGAGGCCAGGGTCAGAGCGGTGCTCCGGCGGGCCGAGGCCATGGACGAGCGAAGGATGGAGCCAATCGTCGTCGGCGGGCTCTGCCTGGACGGCGACGCGCACGAAGCGACGCTCGACAGTCATGCGCTCGACCTGTCCAAGCGCGAGTTCGACCTGCTCTACTACCTGGCGGCGCGCGCCGGTCAGGTCGTCACCAAGCGCGAGTTGCTCACGCACGTCTGGCGGATGCCATACGGCGGTGCCGACAAGACGGTTGACGTGCACGTCTCCTGGTTGCGCCGCAAGCTGGGAGAGAACGCCCAGCAGCCCAGGTACCTGCACACCATCCGCGGTGTCGGAATGAAGCTGTCCGCTCCCACCTAACCCTCCGCCGTGCTCCCATGAGACTCCGAGTCATCTTGCTGGTGTTCGCGATCGGCTCGCTGATCGTGGTGTCGTTCATGCTGCCGCTCGCATTGCTGCTGCGCACCTTCGCAGCGGACAGTGCAGTATCGGGCGGGACAATCCGCGCCCAGTTCCTGGCGCCGTTGGTCGCGACTGTCAGCCGGCAGGAGCTGCAGGCCTCGGTCCAGCGGGTGAACCAGCAGAACCCGACTGAGCCGGTCACGATCTTCCTGCCCGACGGGCGGCGACTCGGCGTGCGCGCTCCCCGCACGTCAGGCGTCACGCTGGCCGCGCGTGGCAGGAGTTTCAGCGAGCCAGCTCCCGGCGGGGTCGCGATCTTCGTAGCCGTCCAGGGATTGCCGCAAGGGACGGCCGTGATCAGGACGTTCGTTCCCGACTCCCAGCTGCGCCATGGCGTCGCACATGCCTGGCTGCTGCTCGGCCTGCTGGCCGTCGGACTCTTGGCGCTCGCCGTCGTCGTGGCTGCGCAGCTGACGAAGTCGCTGGTCAGGCCGCTCGGCAACGTCGCCATGGCCGCGAACCAACTCGCGGCCGGCGACCTTACCGCTCGCGCACCTGCCGACGGTCCTCCGGAGATCCGCCAGGTCAGCAACGGGCTCAACCTGCTTGCGACGCGAATCGGCGAGCTGCTGGCGCATGAGCGGGAAACACTCGCTGACCTTTCGCACCGGCTGCGCACGCCGCTGACGGCGCTGCGGATCGATGCCGAGGCGCTCAGTGCTGACCAGGAAGTTGCGACGAGGGTCATCGGCGACGTCGACGCGTTGACCAGGACGGTCAACGAGATCATCGCGGAGGCAAGACGACCGGCCGTCAATGGTGCTGCCGTTGGCTGCGACGCCATCGCGGTGGTGCGTGCCCGAGCCGAGTACTGGGCGGCGCTAGCCGAGGACCAGGAGCGCTGGATGACGGTGGAAGTACCGCCTACCAGCCTGCACGTCGGAGTCGCCGCGCCGGATCTGGCCGCATGCGTGGACATCCTGCTCGAGAACGTATTCGCGCACACTCCGGACGGAACCGCGCTTTCTGTGCGCGTGTCGCCGCGCGCGGCTGGAGGCGCCTGGGTCGTGGTCGCAGACAACGGGCCGGGATTCTCGGACCCGGACCCGGCCAGGCGCGGCACGTCGAGTGCCGGATCGACCGGGCTCGGCCTGGACATCGCCCGCCGCATCGCGGAAACCTCGGGCGGCACGCTGACGGTTGGCCGGTCGCCGCATGGAGGGGGCGCGGTCACTATAGGACTCGGGTCCGCCGAACTTCCCGCAGCAAAGTCCCGACGCCACATCAGACCGCGGCGGCTGTACCGCGAGCCGGAGTCCGGTCGCGCGAGCTAGCATTCCAGCAGGATCACTCCGATCCCGGATTCTCCGCTGTGCCCATGCCTCTTGCGCGGCGCTGGCCAAGTGATGACAATCCACCGCCGGACTCCTGTGCCTTGCGCCTACCCGGATCGCGGACAACGACGACGGGGCACGGGGCGTGGTGCAGGCAATAGTGCGCCACAGATCCGAGCAAGGCCTCGGTTATGCCGCCACGTCCGCGGCTGCCGACAACCAGCAACTCAGCTCCCGCTGCCTCCTGCAGCAGCACCTTTGCGGGGCTGCCCTGCACCACCTTGGAGATGATCTTGACCGGTGCTCCCGGATCGGCGGCGTCGAGAAGGGAATCCTCGAGCATGTGCGTCGCCAGGCCCTTGAAGTCGATGTCTTCAATGGGCATGGGAAACCAGTGGTAGACGGTCACGGGCTCGACTACCGCGCCGGTGCAGGCGCCCTGCCTGATGGCCCATTCCAGCGCCGCCCTAGCGGCGCTGGAGCCGTCGACACCAACGACAATCCGTTTCCCCTGCTCAGCGAATGGCGCCATGACTCCCCCTCCAACCGGACGAGCGACAAGGCGGGCGGTGGCCGACCGGTATCGTGCGCGGCGACCGCTTGTCCTCACTGCGATCACACCGCAACCTTGTTCCGCTGAGGGAGGGCCGAACGTCCTTCGTCGTGAGGTCGTTCCGCACTCCGGGCGGTGGAACTAGGCAGGGTCGCGTTCGATCGGGCACGTCATGCAGCGAGGCCCGCCCCGTCCGCGGCCGAGTTCGCTGCCTGCGATGGTGATGACCTCGATGCCGTGCTTGCGCAGCATGGTGTTGGTCGGAACGTTGCGCTCGTAGCCGAGTACGACGCCCGGAGCGACGGCCAGGTAATTAGTTCCGTCGTCCCACTGCTCCCGTTCGGCGGCGCGCATGTCCTCGTCCGTGGTCAGCACGGTCACTTTGTCCACGTCCAGCGCTTCAGCCAGGCTTTGCCAGAGGTCGTGATTGCGCGTGACGGTGAGGCCGCTCTTGCCGTCGCCCGCGGTCAGGGTCCATGAGCGCAGGCGCTTGTCGAGGTATGGATAGCGGACGAAGGTCGCTCCGTCGATCATGGTCATCACGGTGTCGAGGTGCATCATCGCGCGCGTTGCCGGCAGCTCAACGGCGATCACCGCCTGCGCTTGCCCGGTTCGCAGAGCGCGCTAGTGAGCAGCTCGACCGCCATGGGCGTGGTGCGTTCACCCATCCCGATCATCACTGCACCGTGGCCGATGACGTGCACGTCTCCGCCCTCGATCGTGGCGGGCAGATGGACCTGGTCATCGTCGCCGTAGTACCTCGCGAAAGGCTGGCTGGCGAAGAGCGGGTGGTACCGGTAAATGGCCCTGCTGTGCAGGGTCTCGCGCTGCCTGGCAGGCTTGGCCATGGGGTTGATTGAGACACCGCCGTAAATCCAGCATGAGTTGTCCCGCTGGAACAGGTGATTGGGCAGCGGCGGCAAGATGAAGTCGTCCGAACGCAGCATGTCCCACCGCAGGCTGCGCAGGCGGCCGGGGTTTAGGTCCGCCTTAAGTACGCCCCCGATGAGGTACTCCGCGAGTTCCTCGCCCTCAAGGTCGTCGAAGAGTCTGCGAACCGGGGGGACGAGGTTCGGGCCGAGGACTTCAGGAGTGCAGATCCTGTCCAGAACGAACGCGCGTCCCTCGGGCAAGGCGAGCGTCTCGCCGAGCAGCTGCCCGAAATAGTGCACGGTCACGCCCTTGTCCCGCAGCGCCTGGGCAAAAGCGTCGTGTTCCTCCTTGGCCCTCTTCGCCCACATCACGTCATCGAATAGCAAGTCGGCGATGTTCTGCGGAGTGAGCCTGGATAGCTCGAGCCCGGGCCGGTGCACGATGACCTGACGGAGCCTTCCTGTCTCTGACTGGACTGCGAAAGTCATGACGATTCCTCCAGTTAACCGCCGCTTTACGCCGCACCGGGAACCCGGCGACGTGCGGCTACGAAGGCGCAGACCAAGATCCCGGCAAGCACCAGGACCAGCGCCTGATAGACAGCCTGGCTGCGACTGAAGGTCACAACTCAGCGGTACCAGCAATCAGGATGCCACCAAACAAGATGGCCGCCGCGGCCTGCGCCGGGCAGCCATCGGTGCCGCATGTCAGTCGCGCGACATGCTGGCCATCGCGCGCAGACGACGGAAATCGTCACGACCCTCGAACAGAGCAAAGCAGACAAGTGCCACGGGAATTGCCCACAAGAGATGCTTCATCGTTCCGCCTCCTTTCAAGGTCAGATGAAGAGCAATTGAGCGCCAGCGGTCTTCTCGATGAAGTCAGCGGCGCTGATGATGCCTTCGACCTGGTCGTAAAGATCGCTCTCGTCCAGGTGCATCATTTCGGCGGATAGCCTGCACGCCCACAAATGGCCACCGGACTCGACGATCTGGCCCAGGAACTCGGGCACGTCGGGAACGCCCACATCGTGAATCTGCTTGCGCATCTGATGGGTGGCCATCGCAGTCATGCCTGGCAGGCCGCCTATGCCCTGGGGCATGTGCGTGGCGGTGTTGCCGAGCATGGTGAACTTCAGCTCGCCCATCCGGGATTTAGTGATCATGTCGAAGCCCCAGAAGGTAAAGAACAGGTCGACTTCGACCCCTTCGCCGAGCGCGGCGTTCGCCAGGATCAGGCCCGGGTAGGCCATGTCGAGGTTGCCCTTGGAGCAGATGATCGCGAGCTTGCGCCCGGATGGGGCATCATCGCCGAAGTCTGGGACAATAACCGGTGCGGTCTGGTCGATAGTCATGGCATACCTCTCCTACTGGCCGCGCCTACACGCAGCCGACCGGCTTGGGCAGCCCGGCAATGTAGGCCATCTTCTTGGCGGGCTTGCCAGGGAACAGGGTGAACAATTGCTTGACCGGGACTCCGGTTCGGGTCGACACGCGCCGCAACGTCGCTGTCTCGCCCTGCTCGGCGTAGTCCGCACGCAGGAACCTGAGCACCGGGAAATGCGCGTCGGTCAACTCGATGCCGATCTGGGCGGCGAGCTGCCTGGCGAGGTCCTCGTTCCATTCGTCGTAGTCGGTCAGGAAGCCCTCGGCATCCACGTGAACCTGCGTGGTCCCGATCGTGGTGATAGTCATGACCGCTCCTCCTTCATATCGGGCTTGTGCTTGCCGGCCATCGACATGTGAGCCGGAAGCGGGATCGGACGGCCGGGAAGCAGAAGGTGCCAGTACATCCAGCGGAAGGCGAGCTTGCCCCAGTGGTTCGCCGTGCTCTCCTTCAGCAGCGCGAACGGCCCAACGACCGGGACCGGGTAACTGCCCGTGAGCGGCTCTGTGTCGTAGTTGAAGTCGATCAGCAGGCCCTTGCCGTCGCCTGCCTCAACAAAACAGTTGGCGTGCCCGTCGAAACGACCCGTCATGGGTTGTCCCGCCACGTGCTGGCGGAAGTTGCCGGTAAAGACATCGACGGAGAAATGAGCAACCGACCCGGCCTTGGACGTGGGTATGTTGTTCGCGTCGCCGATGGCGAAGATGTTGTCGTGCGCCTTGGACAGGAACGTGTGCTTGTCCACGGGGACGTAATTCAGCTCATCGCCTAGCCCGGATCGCGCGACATATTCTGCGCCCATGTTCAGCGGGACGGTGACGAGCAGATCGAACGGTATTTCCCGCTCGTCGTAGGAGATCAGCGTCTTCGTCTCGTCGTCGATGCGCTCGACCATGAAGTCGGGCTCGACGGCGATCTTCCGCTCGTCCAGCATCGAGCCGAGCTGGGCTGACGCGATGGGCTTGGTGAATGCGCCTGGCAACGGCGTGGCATAGGTCAGCTCGACCCGGTCGCGCATGCCGCGGTGGCGGAAGTAGGCCTCCGCAAGGAAGGTGAATTCGAGCGGAGCGACCGGACATTTGATCGGCATATCGGTGACGTGCACCACCAGCCGGCCCGTGTCGAATCGCGTGAGGGCACTGGCGAGCGCGGTCGCTCCGTCCAAGGTGTAGAAGTCGAAGACTGACTTCCGCCACTGCTTGCCAAGCATTCCCGGCGTCTGATCAGGCCGCGGCGTCGTCCCGGTCGCGATGACCAGGTAGTCGTACCGAAGCCGCCGACCGTCTGCCAGGAGCACGACGTCAGCGTCAGCATCAACGCTTTCGATGTCGCCAAGCACGAACTCGACCCCGTCGGGGAGGAACTGGCGTCGCTGTTTGACCACGTCGGACGACCGGTAGGTGCCGAACGGCAGGAACAGGAATCCCGGCTGGTACAGCATGCCGGTCGTCGTGATCGACGATGGTGATCTCCCAGCGCCCGCGATCGAGCTTGCGGCGCAGCTTGTTCGCTACCATCGTGCCGGCCGTGCCGCCGCCCAGCACTACCAGTCGCCTCATGGAAATCCTCCTCAGGTCCTGGACAGCGCGACCTTGAGCGCGCCAGTGTCCTGCGAGCGGGCGAAGACGTCGTAGGCGATCGCCATCTCGTCCAGGCCGAACCGGTGAGTGATGAAGCGCTCGGCGTCGAGTCGGCCGGCCGCCAGCATGGTCAGCAGGTCCGGCGTGGAGTACGTGTCGACCAGCCCGGTGGTGATGGTCACGTTGCGGATCCAGAGGCTCTCCAGGTGCAGCGTGGCCGGCTTGCCGTGCACCCCGACGTTGGCGACGTGGCCGCCTGGCCTGACCAGGCGGGTGCACAGCTCGAAGGATTCGGGTACCCCGACCGCCTCGATCGCCACGTCGGCGCCGAGCCCGCCGGTCAGTTCGGCGATCAGCGGGGCCGGATCCTCGGTCGGTGTTGTTCACCACGACGTCCGCGCCGAAGGCCTTGGCGGCCTCCAGCCTCGAGGCCGCCTTGTCGATCGCGATGATGTGGCCAGGGCTGTAGAACTGTGCGGTGGTGATCGCGGCAAGCCCGATCGGCCCGGAACCGACCACCGCGACCGTGTCGCCGGGCCGGACGTTGCCGTTGAGCACGCCGACCTCGTAGGCGGTGGGAAGGATGTCGGCGAGCATCAAGGCGGCCTCGGCGCTGACTTCGTCGGGGAGCTTGTACACCGATGTATCGGCGAACGGCACCCGCACCTGCTCGGCCTGCGTGCCGTCGATCAGGTGGCCGAGGATCCACCCGCCACCGCCAAGGCACTGTCCGAACGCGCCAGCACGGCAGTAACGGCACCGGCCGCACGCGGAGATGCACGACACCAGCACGCGGTCACCTGGCTCGACCGTCGTGACGGCGTCGCCGACTGCTATGACGGTGCCGACCGCCTCGTGACCGAGGATCCGGCCGGACTCGACTTCGGGCACGTCACCCTTGAGGATGTGCAGGTCGGTGCCGCAGATCGTGACCTCGTCGACACGCACAATCGCATCGGTAGCAGCTTGCAGCTCCGGACGCGGGACCTCCTCCCACGACCGCTTGCCTGGACCGTTGATACACCAGGGCCTTCATCGCGACCTCCTCCTGGCTGCGCCGTTATGCGGCGAGAGGGATTCATCCGGCTTCTCGCGGATCCCGATTGCGTGGTGTGCAGTCCGGGTCCGGCTGTACCGCCTGGCCCGAGCCTGTAGCTCCGCGCCAACTTTGCGAATCCCTCTCGCCACGTCCATGTCACCGCGCCACCCCCGTTGTCTGACAGGGTCGTTGGTCACCTCCGGCGGTGACTGACGCCCTTGGCTCGATGAGCCCAGGCCGCTTTGACTGGACGAGTGGCAGCGACCGCCGAGCGACCACTCATGGCGCGGCTCAGGAATCGAGCGGGCCAGCCCCGCCGATCGGGCATTCCTGGCCATGGACACCGGAAAGTTCCGTGAGCAGTTCGGCGTGCTGCTGATGCTGGATCCAGCGCCTGGCTTTGATGTGGTCTGCAATGTGATCGCCGAGCGGATCGCTGCTGTTCCGCGGCTCCGTCAGAAACTGGTCAGGGTGCCGCTCGGCTGCGGTGGACCAATCTGGGTGGATGACCCGGGTTTGACGTCAGCAACCATGTCCGGTCGGAGCCATGTCCCGAGCCGTCCGACCGACGGGCATTGCTAGATATCGCCTTTTCGATTGTGGCGACGCCGCTGAACAAGAACGCCCCGCTGTGGGCCGCTGTCCTCGTCACCGGGCTCGCCGACGGCCGTACCGCGCTGGTGCTTGTCTTGCACCACGCCCTTGCGGACGGCGTGGGCGGTCTCGCGGTGCTCGCGAACCTGGTGGACGGGCGACCATCCTCGCGCGACACGGGATTCCCCCGTCGGCCCCCCGCGGCCGCCGCGCTTGCCAGGCAAGCGCTTGCAGCCAAGTGGCGTGCGCTAATCAACGGCAGGCAATCATGGCGCCTGCTGCGCAGCGCAACCGGCGCGGGCGGCGGGCTCCATCCGCCACGGGCGGCCGCCTGTTCGCTGGTCCAGAAGACCGGATCCCGGCGGCGGCTGGCAGTGGTTAGCGTCAATATCGCGGAGGTGCGCGCGGCCTCGCACGCGCTTGGCGCAACAGTCAACGATGCGGTCCTCGTCGCCGTGGCCGGCGCTTTGCGCCGGGTGCTGGCCGCCAACGGCGAGTCGCTCGACATCATCGTGGTAACCGTGCCGGTATCGGGCCGCAATCCGGCGGACCAGGGTGACCTGGGCAACATGGTCAGCCCGCTGCTTGTGCCCGTCGCCGCGGCGGGCGGTGCCAGCGAGCGCATGGAACAGGTTGCCGCGCGAATCCGCGCGGGCAAGGCGGCTGCCGTCGGGCCAGCCCCGATCGCCGTGCTCGGCTGGCTGTTCAGGCCGCTGGCCAGGTTTGGTGGCTATCGCTGGTACATGAATCACCAGCACCGGTTCCATACACTCGTCAGCCACGTGCGCGGCCCAGCGGAACAGGCTGAATTTCGGCGGATCGCCGATCACCGAGGCCATCCCCATCGGCGTCGCCGGGGGCGGGAACCTCACTGTGTACTTCGAGGTGCTCTCCTACGCAGGCACCCTCGCCATCACGGCGATCATCGACCCAGAGCATTTCCCGGAGCATCGACTCCCTTACGAATGCCCTGAGTGCAGAGCTCGAATTGATCATGCAGCGGGACCCGTCCAGGACCTAAGCCTCTACTCGTCCTCCCGCCATGTGTCATGGAATGCCTGCTCCGGAGAAGTGACCAGCATGGACCGGGTCGGGGAGGCGGAATGGGCAGCGAGCGGCCGCCGGGCTGGGTCAAGACGGTCCGCAGGCGCGCACGGCCCGACGGCGGTTCCGCCGCCGCACGGCTTTGCGTATCTCGGCGGCCACGAGGATCGACATTGCCACGGCGGTGCAGATCAACCATTGCCGGACGTCGAGCCTGGTCGTCTGCATCACGGTGTGGAATATGCCCAGGACGGTGGACAGGACCAGCAGGACGAGGGACGCGCTGGTGGTGATGGCGAGCGTCTTGTCGGCGAACGTGTCGAGGGAGAACGCCGACTCGCGCTCGTCTTTCAACTCGATCGAGAAGAACAGGCTGAACAACCCGAAGGTGACCATGCCCATGGTCCGGGCGGTGGCGAGCCCGTGAGCGTGGTCTGCCCATCGGATCACGCTGAGGGTGCCGATGGCCATCAGCACGCCCACGAAGGCGAGCCAGATGATGAGCCCGCGGGTCAGCACCGGCCGGCTCGGCGGCCGGGGCGGGCGTTCCATCAGCCCGGCGGCGGGTTTGCTATACCCGAGCCCGACGGACTGGATAAACAGGGTGGTGAAGCTCACCCACAGGGTTTGCAGCGGAAGGAGCGGTTCCCCGCCTGCGATGTTGAGGATGCTGGCGCCGAGGAACGTGCTGATGTAGCCGAACAGGCCGGCGATCTGGAACCGGACGTACCGGGCGAGGTTGTCGTACAGCCCGCGGCCCAGCTCCACGGCCCTAACGATGGTGGAGAAGTTGTCGTCAGTCAGGATCATCACCGCGGCTTCCTGGGTCACCTCGGTCCCGGTGCCCATCGCGATTCCGATGTCGGCCTTCTTCACCGCCGGCGCGTCGTTGACGCCGTCCCCGGTCATGGCCACGATCTGGCCCTGCCTCCGGAGGATGTCGACCAGGCGGACCTTGTGCTCGGGGCCGACGCGGGCAATCACGCCGACGTCGTCGATCCTGGCCATGGCCTCCTGATCGGGCATCGCGGCGAACTCGGCGCCGGTGAGCACCGTGCCGTCGATGCCCAGCTGGCGGGCGATCGCGGCGGCGGTCACCGCGTAATCGCCGGTGATCATCCGGACCCGGATGCCGGCCTTTGTCGCCGTCGCGATCGACGCCTTGGCGGTGGGCGGGGCGGGTCGACGATCCCGACCAGGGCGAGCAGCTCCAGCCCGGTCACAAGCGGGAGCAGGTCGGCACCCGGGTCGAAGTCCGCCGGGTCGAGGTCTTTGCGCGCGGTGGCGATCACCCGCAGGCCCTGCTCGCCCAGCCGCCGGTTCTCGGCCAGGTACCGTTGCCGGAATTCGCCGCCGGCTGGCACCGGCCCGGCGTCGGCGTCGCACACCGTCGCGGCCCGGGCCAGCAGCTGATCGGGCGCGCCCTTGACGAAGCAGCGGATCACCTCGTAGCCCGACGCGTCGGTCATGTTGTGAAACGTGGCCATCAGCTTGTAGGCCGCGTCGAACGGCAGCTCGGCGATCCGCGGGTACCGTTCCCTGGTGGAGACCGCGTCGATGCCGCCCTTGGCGGCCAGCACGACCAGCGCGCCCTCGGTCGGGTCCCCGATCAGCTCGCCGTCCCTGACCACTGCGTCCGAGGCCAGCACCATCGGCATCAGGAACTCATCCCGCGGGATGTCCGGATCCCCCGCGACCCGGGTGATGCGGCCGGCGGTCGAATAGCCCTTCCCGTCGACCGAATACCGGCGGCCAGCGGCCACCATCTGGACCGCGGTCATCTGGTTCAGCGTGAGCGTGCCGGTCTTGTCCGAGTTGATCGCCGAGGTGGAGCCGAGCGTCTCGGTCGACGGCAGCCGTTTCATGATCGCGCCGGCCTTGGCGAGCATCTGCGTCCCGTAGGCGAGGATGGCCGTGACCACCGCGGGCAGCTGCACCGGGATCGCGGCGATGGCGAAGGCGACGGCGGCGTTGAAGACCGGCGATGAACGCGTCGCCATGTGCCAAGTTCAGCCCCATCGACGCGACCAGAGCGATGCCCGCGATCACCAGGATCTGCCTCGTCAGCCGGTCCATCTGGCGGGTGAGCGGGGTCTTGACGTCCGGCTCTTCCTGCAGCATCCCCGAGATGTGGCCGACCTCGGTGGCCATCCCGGTCGCGGTGACCACGAACTCGCCCGCGCCGCGACTGACGTCGGTGCGCATGTACACCATGTCGGTCCGGTCGCCGAGGGGCGTGTCGGCGCCCGCGACGGCGTCGGTGGACTTGGTGACCGGCAGGCTCTCCCCGGTCAGCGCGGACTCCGCGACCTCCAGCGTGGCCGCATTGAACAGCCGCCCGTCGGCCGGGACGATATCGCCCGCCTCGATCGTGACGATATCGCCGGGCACCAGCTGCTCGGCGGGGATCTCCGCCAGCTGGCCGTCCCGCCTCACCCTGGCCTTGATGATCACCGTCTTCTGCAGGGCGGCGACGGCCGCGGCGGCCTTCCCCTCCTGGCGCAGGCCCATCACCGCGTTGGCCAGCGTAAGCAGGACCAGCAGGAGGCCCGTGCCGAGCTGCTTGAGCGGGTACAGGCTGGCGATGCCCGCGGCGAGCAGCACGATCTGCATCGGGTCACGGTACTGGCGGAGGAACGAGTGCCAGCGCGGCTCGGCGTTCCCGGTATCGAATGTGTTAGGGCCGAACCGCTGGGCCCGCGCGGCCGCCTCGGCCGAGCTGAGTCCGCGCTGCCCTTCTACCCCTTCGGAGCGGAGGACCTGGTCGGCACCGAGCGTGTGCCACCCGAGCCCGTCGACCGCTGGCCACCGGTCCGATCTCGGCGTATCCGTCGCTCCCGAAGTCATGTCGGTTGTCTCAACTCCACATTGGAGGAGCCCCAGCATAGGGACGGAACGTGCACCCGTGCATCACCCGTGCCGCGGGAGGTCCGTAGCCGGGCGGGCCCCGCGGTACTGGAGTGCCAGGTCGACGATGAGTTCCTCGCCTGCACGGTCAAAACTCGCCGCAGGGCGGAGCTGTTCGCAATGCGAGCAATCGTTCCACCGGTCCCGGCGCTGTGCGAAGCTGGCAAACCGCTGCCCTGATCACCACACTGCTGCGCACTTGACGCGGCCAGGCTCACGCGCCATGGTCAGCGCTTCGCTCTGTCGCGGATGGCCGGTGAGACTGCTCATGGCGGTGCCCCGATGGTGCCGCACTATTTCCGGCTCGTCCATCGTGGTCCCACCGCCTCCCAGGCAGTGTCCCACCCGGCGAATCTTCGCTTATTAATTGCGGCTAGGGCATCACACCAGAGGCGAGCAAGATCCCGTTCAGAACGATTGTTGCGCACGACGCGGCAAGCACCGCCTGCCCTGTCACGCTGTCCAAGTTCGACGGAGGTCCGACCACCCGCCCAGACTTGGTGGTCCAGATCGTGACTGTCGTGCCAGCGCGGCCGCCCTTGTCGGGCTTGACCAGGCCCGACCGCTCCGCTCCGTCTGGTGCTGTTCACCGCGCCGGGACGGCCATGCTCACGGGCCCATATGGGGTGTAGAAGATCCCCGGCGAGTCTTCCAGTAGAACCGCATGCACCTTGTATCTGGCCATTTGCTCGTCCCGATGACCGGCAGCGAAGGCCATGAGCGCAAGGCGAGACGGTCAGGTTCGATCCTGCCCAACCGCCGGATGCGTCAGCCGAGCGGGACCCGGTCTGGGACCTACGCCTCTACTGACCCTCCTCACACCGTCATCTGATGGGAGCGGAACTAGGAGAAGTGAGCGGCATGGGCAGGATTAAGGGAGAGATCGTCATCGGGCGGCCGCCCGCTGACGTGTTCGACTACGTCGCCGATCAGAGCAACGAGCCGCGGTACAACCCGCACATGGTGCGCGCCGAGAAGGTCACGCCTGGACCAGTCAGGGCTGGAACTCAGTTTCGTTCCGCAGTCGCGCGAATGGGCCGCGGCGCTGAAATGCTCAGCGTGTGCACCGGCTATGACAGACCGAGCCTGCTCGGCACCACGACAACCATGAAGCAGGCTGACTTCGACTACACGCTGACATTCGAACCGGCCGCTGGCGGCACGCGGATGCGCTGGTCAGGGGAAGTTCAGCTGAAGGGCGCCTTCCGTTTGCTAGGCCCGTTGATCACTCGTATGGGCACCCGGCAGGAGCAGCGGATCTGGGAGAACATGAAGGACCTCCTGGAACACACGAACACCGCATCACCGCAGGAGCTTTGGCCACCAGATTGCACGCCGCCGGGCAAGTGAGCCGTACCGGGATGTCTGGAGACTTCATTCGTTGGAAGGATGAGGTTCCATGGCACGTCCGTCTACTTACCCCCGTGAGCTTCGTGAGCGGGCGATCCGGATGGTCGCCGAGACCAAGGGCGGCTACCCGTCTGAGTTCGCTGCGATCGAGTCGGTGGCCCGCAAGCTAGGGATCGGTTCGGCCGAGACCTTGCGCAAGTGGATCCGCCGGGCCGAGGTCGACGCCGGGCAGCGGCCGGGAGTGACGACCGCGGAATCGGAGCAGGTCAAGGCACTGAAACGGGAGAACGCCGAGCTGCGGCGGGCTAATGAGATCCTGAAGTCGGCGTCGGCTTTCTTCGCGGCGGAGCTCGACCGCCCGCACCGGTTCTAGTGGACTACATCGCCGCGCATCGCGGCCAGTTCGGGGTCGAGCCGATCTGCAGGGTGCTGACCGAGCACGGCTGCCCGATCGCCCCGTCCACTTACTATGCTGCGGCTGCCCGCGCGCCCGTCAGCGCCGGCAGCTGCGCGACGAGCGGCTGATGGCGCTGATCGCCGCCGAGCGCGCGGCCAGCCGGTTCACCGCCGGGCTGGGTGCCCGCAAGATGTGGCTGCGGCTGCGGTCGCAAGGTCATGACGTGGCCCGCTGCACCGTCGAGCGGCTGATGGCGCAGATGGGCGTCGCCGGGCTGACCCGCGGGCGGCCGCCGGCCGCGGACCACGACGGCGGACCCGGCCGCCGCACGGCCCGCTGACCTGGTGGACCGGCGGTTCGCCGCCGCCCGGCCGAACCAGCTGTGGGTCGCCGACTTCACTTACTGCCCGACCTGGGCCGGGATGGTCTACGTGGCCTTCGTGTTCGACGTGTTCTCCCGCCGGATCCTCGGCTGGCGCGCCGCCACCGCGATGACCACCCCGCTGGTCCTGGACTGCCTGGAGCAGGCCATCTGGACCCGCGCCAGGGAAGGCACCCGCGACCTGTCCGGCCTGGTGCACCACACCGACGCCGGCAGCCAGTACACCTCGATCGCGTTCACCAACCGGCTCGCCGAGACCGGCATCGACCCCTCCGTCGGCTCGGCCGGCGACGCGTACGACAACGCCCTAGCCGAATCGCAGAAGCGACGGGCGGCCGGCTGTTCCGGCGGCTGGCGGCGGACGTGGACGTCGCGGGCCTGCCAGCGACGCCTGAGTCCGCTGACGTCGTGAGCGATCACGACCTTGCCTCGCTCCCCGATCCGGCGCGACTTTACCTGGCGAAGGCAGGGGCGATCGGCCACCCGGCGGATTGGTCGCTTCAGCTGCATTCCCGTGGCACGTTCCGGCTGAAGCGAGGCTGGCCCTGGATGCCCTGCGAGGCCTGGCAGTACAACTCAGCCGGGAGGTGGCGCGTGTCTTCTGGATGCGGATCAATGCGTGCGGGTTGCCAATGGTCGGAAGGGACTCCTACGTGCGCGGCCGCGGGGAGTTGCATGGCAGGCTGGCTGGCCTGCTGACGGTGGCACACGGCACGGGCCATGAGTACGATGTCGGCGAGCTGGTGACCTTCCTTAATGACGCGGTGCTGTTCGCACCGTCGATGCTGCTGAGGTTGCCGGTGTCGTGGGCAGCTATCAGTGACCGGGCGTTCGACGTAACCCTCGCCGATGGCGGTCAGCAGGTGACGGCGCGGGTGTTCCTTGATGACCGCGGCCTGCCGGTGCGACTTCAGCACCGAGGATCGCTACTTCGACGCGGCTGACGGTCCCGTGCGCACTCGCTGGCGCACC
Source organism: uncultured Actinomycetota bacterium (assembly GCA_963809195.1). Lineage (GTDB taxonomy): Bacteria > Actinomycetota > Actinomycetes > Streptosporangiales > Streptosporangiaceae > Chersky-822. The sequence continues at coordinate 27,955 of CAWEIQ010000002.1, forward strand.
CCTGTTGAAGGCTGGCACGATGTCGGCCGGCGGTGGCAGCCATCGGCCGCGTCCGCGGTCTGGGAACTACCTGACGGCCCGCTGACCTACGCCCGGTTCACGTGGCGGCACGGGGACGTCTGCTACAACATCGCGCCACCCGCTCCGGGCGAGCCGGCTGCTGACCGACGTGTCGGGCTGAGCGGCGGCACGGTCCTGAGGCCATAGCGATGAGCCGCTCACTCAGGTACGCAGCCGGGCTGGCCATGGCCGGCTTCGCGGCCCTGCAGATCCTGGGGCGGACGGCCGGCTCGACGCGGGCGGAACGGCGAACGGAACTGCCAGGGGACAAGGTGGTAAGGCATCCGAACGCCGTCACCAACCACGCCATCACGATTGGCGCGCCACCAGAAGCGATCTGGCCCTGGCTGACGCAAATGGGGTGGCACCGAGGCGGCTGGTACACGCCACGCTGGGTCGACCGAGTGTTCTTCCCGGCGAACTGGCCGAGCTCGGACGTGCTTGCTCCCAGCCTGACCCGTGAGCTGGTACCCGGTGACACCATCCCTGACGGGCCGCCCGGTACGGCGTGGTATGTCGTCAACATGGTGCACGCGCCCGACGTGCTCGTCCTGCACTCCACAACGCATGTACCGCAGCGTTGGCTGAGATTCGGCGCCAGCGTGGACTGGACGTGGACGTTCCGGCTAACAGGCCTTCCATGCGGGGCGACCCGGCTGCACCTTCGGGTACGCGGCCGTGCAGCACCGTTCTGGCTTGCCGCGGCATACGTAGCCGTCATCGTCCCGGCCGACTCGATAATGGCGACCGGCATGCTGCGAGGCCTCAAGCGACGCGTGGAAAGGCTGCCCGCATGACGCCGCAATGGGGGCCGGCAGGCGATCTGGACTTCGCGAGTCTGGACGGGCTAGATGTCGCCCCCGTCGAACGGGGCCTGTCCTCAGCGGAGGCGGAGTTGCGGCTGCGCCGGAACGGGCCCAACGAGTTGCCGCAGGCGCGGCGCATTCCGCTATGGAGCCTGATTGCGGCACAGCTGCGCGACCCGTTGATCCTCGTGCTGCTCGTCGCCGCCGTGCTCACGCTTGCGACCGGTGACTGGACGGACGCGTCGGTCATCCTGTTCGTGATCGTCGTCAATACCACGGTGGGAGTGGTCCAGGAGGTGAAGGCGGAGCGGGCGATCGCCGCCTTGTCCGAGCTCACCGCGCCGGATGCCAGGGTGCTGCGCGACGGCGAGCAGCGCGAGATCCCGGCTGCCGCTGTCGTTGTCGGGGACGTGCTGGTGCTGGCCGAGGGTGACATCGTGCCCGCCGATGCCCGCCTGGTGGAGGCTGCCGCGCTCCTCGTGGACGAGTCAGCCTTGACGGGCGAGTCGGTGCCTGTGGAGAAGACGCCAGAGAGCGAAGACGACGTCGTGTCCGCGGGAACCGTGGTCACCCGAGGACGCGGCCGCGCGGTCGTGACGGCGACCGGGGCAGCCAGCGCCATGGGACGGATAGCCACGCTGGTCGGGGAGCGCCAGGGACTCACCCCGCTGCAACGGCGGCTGGTCGGCATCGGGCGGGTCTTGGCCGTCGCCGCGGTTGCGTTGTGCGCGATCGTGCTGGCGATCGGGCTGGTCAAAGGCCAGCCGGTCGAGCTGATGGTGATCACCGCAATCAGTCTGGTCGTCGCCGCGGTTCCTGAGTCTTTGCCGGCCGTCGTCACTCTTGCGCTGGCTCTGGGTGCGCGCCGGATGTCGGCAAGAAACGCACTGATCAGGCGGCTGCCCGCAGTAGAGACTCTGGGCTCTGTGACGGTCCTGGCCACTGACAAGACCGGCACTCTGACCGAAGGCAACATGGTCACCCGACGCGCTGTGGACCAGCGCAGGCGACGCCGAAGTCAGCGGCGGAGGCTATGGCCCGGACGGCGTCGTGACCAGCGAAGGCAGGCGCTTGTACGCAGCTGACGCGCCGGAGGTCGCCAGCCTTCTGACCGCTGGTGCGCTATGCAACGACGCTGCTCTGCGTCCTCCGTCGCAGGATCGAGACGAGTGGATGGCTGTGGGCGACCCGACCGAGGCGGCGCTGCTAGCGGCGGCCGCCAAGCTCGGACTCGATGCTGCGGAGCTAAGGGAGCAACTTCCCCGGGTCTCGGAATTGCCCTTCGACAGCGGCCGCAAGCGGATGACCACGGTGCACAGGCTGCCGACCGGAGGCGTCAGGGTCTTCTGCAAGGGCGCTCCAGAAACCGTGCTATCAGACGCAGTGATTGCCGACGACGATGACGCCATTCACCGCGCTCAGGTCCGGGCCGACAAGCTTGCCGCGGACGGACTCCGCGTTCTCGCCGTCGCTTCAGCCGACCTACCCGACGTGCCGCCGGCGGCCGAGCTGGAGTCCGGTCTTCGCATGCTTGGTCTCATCGGCATCCTTGATCCGCCTAGGCCGACGGCGGCCGCGACCATCGCGTCGTGTCGTGCGGCAGGCATAAGTCCCGTCCTCATCACGGGCGATCACCCTGCTACGGCCAGGGCCGTTGCCGCCGACGTCGGCATTATCGGGTCCGAGGGAGATGTGGTCGATTGCCGCACGACTCAGCTCGCTGACTGCCGTCTGCAGGCCCAGGTCTTCGCGCGGGCGACGCCTGAGCAGAAGCTCGACATCATCCGCGCCCGCCAGGCGGCCGGTGACGTGGTGGCCATGACCGGCGACGGCGTGAACGATGGCCCGGCTCTGCGCTGCGCCGACATCGGGGTCGCGATGGGCAAGCGAGGCACCGAAGTTGCCCGTCAGGCTGCCGACCTGGTCCTGGCCGATGACGAACTAAGCACGGTCGTCAAGGCCGCTGCAGAGGGCCGCCGCGTCTACGGCAACATCAGGCGCTTCCTGCTCTACGGGCTGTCCGGCGGACTCGCCGAGATCGTGGTCATGCTGACCGGGCCATTCCTGGGCCTTGCCCTCCCCCTGCTGCCGGCTCAGATCCTCTGGATCAACCTGCTCACCCATGGCCTGCCTGGCGTCGCCCTTGGCAGCGAGCCAGCCGACCCAGCCGCTATGGACCGCCCGCCCAGGCCGCCAGCGGAAAGTGTGCTCGGCGGCGGCCTCTGGCAGCGCATCGTCCGGGTCAGCGTGGTGATCACGGCGGTGACTCTCGGCGTGGCCGTGTGGGCCCACGCGACCGGCCGGCCCTGGCAGAGCATGGCGTTCTTCGCGCTCGGCGTGACGCAACTCGCGGTGGCAGCAGGGTCGCGGTCCCGTCCCGGCACGCTGGCCAACCCGTCCCTGCTCGTCGCGATAGCAGGGGCGCTCGCCCTTCAGTTCGCCGGCCTGTACGTACCGTTCCTGCGCGACCTGCTCCACACCCAGCCGCTGACGGTCACTGACTTGCTGATCGTCGCCGCGTTCTCGACCCTTGGGTACGCCGCTGTTCGCCTCGATCGCGTTGTGCACCGCAGGTAGCACCCGCTCTGCCCGCCGGAACGCGGCCCACAGGATGGCTAGGACGACGGCGAAGGCTGGCAGCCACGCGAGTCGCTCGACCACCCAGGCGAAGCTATCCGGGGCCGTCAGGAGGCCAGGCGTGCGGCCGATGACAAGTCCGGCCATCGTGACGGCGATGAACGCGGTCTGATGCCAGAGGAACAGCGTCATCGCGGACAGGTTGGCCGTGGCGACCGCGGCCCAGGCGCCGGGCCGGCGCATCAACCTGGCCAGCAGCGGCCGCAGCAGCAGAGCCAGGCCGGCCTGCGCGATGCCGAAGGTCACTGCGGCGAGGGTGGGCGGGTTGAGGTTCGAGACTGCGGCTCCATTAACGCCGACCATGCTGGCCGGGTACCCCGCCCAGCGGACCAGCGCCACGGTGGCCGCGACGCCACCCGCAAGCATCAAGGCAGGGCCTTTCCACCCGCGGAACGCACCCAGCGCCCACGCTACGCCGAGGATGTAGGGGACTAGCCAGCCGGCGACGACGTTGATCCAGCCCAGCCATCCGAACCCGCCGATGCCGAAGCGCATCAGGTCGGCAGCGGCGACGACCGTCAGCGGAAGCAGCGCCGCCGCGACTCCAAGGCGGCGCACCAGAGCCACTGCCAGCGGGCTGGCCGCGGTCAGGACGGCGAAGACACCGAGGAACCACAGTGGGTCGAGGACCAGGGTGAGCAGAACGTGCAATGTCGCCGGCGAGACGCCTCCCGCATACATGCCGGAGGCGACAATCACCCACAGCCCGGCCAGCACAGCAACTGGGCGCGACAGCCGCGTCAGGCGCGTGCACAGCCACGCTCGGTAGTTGCCACGGAAGCTGCGCGCGGCCGCATAGCCACCGACGAGGAAGAAGAGCGCCAGCGTCTGGAAGATCCACGACATGGGCGTGAGGGCAGGCAGCGTGGCGAGCGGACTCGCGTCGTGGAGCGTCTGACCGTTGCTGCCATGGGTCAGCACCAGCGCCGTTACCAGCCAGTGGCCGAGTATGACGCCGCCGATGGCCAGCGCACGGAGCGCGTCAACCGTGCGGTCCCGGCTTGCAGGTGTAGCGGCGTCGATCCGCTCGGCGAGCCGGCTGAGACGAGCGATGCGCCTCATCGAGTCACCGAGGCAGGATCGCCAAGGGCTATGTAAGCCAAGTTGCGCAGCGCGACGCTGCCGCGGCGGAAGTAGCCGCTGTGACCTGCGGCGCCGCAGTCGAAATGCCGAGCCCCGAAGGCGCCTGCGGTCGGGTCCTGACCGAATCCAAGGCCAAGCAGATGGACGTGCGGCACATATCGCGTCCAGTCGCCGGTTCCCCTGCCTGCCCAGATGCGCGCCTGGCTGTGTAGCGCGCGCACCGACGAGGCGTCCATCCCAGGGCTGCCGAACACGGCGATGTCGGTGACGGGAAGCTGGCGTGCGGCCAGGCCGCAGACAACCGATCCGTAACTGTGGCACAGCAGCGCGACGTGCCGGCCATCGCGGGCCAGCGCTTTCACGAAGGGCCGTAGCGCTCCTGCGCCCTGCATGGCGTCGCCCGAGGTCAGGACGGCGGCGCTGAACGTGCTTGGTGCGGCATAGCCAAGCCATGCGATAACCGCGAGACGAGCCCCAGGATCGAGGCGGCGCGCCTGCGAGGCCAGGGCGGCGGCCGCGCCCGCGGGTGAGGCCGAGCCACGCGAGCCGAATGTCGTCAGGGACGTGTCGGAACCCGGGACGAGGATGGCTATCCGCGTGGCACGAGCGAGGTCACCGACGACCTGGACTGCTAGCCCGTTGCCGCGGGGGTTGAAATCGATGATGTGATGGCCGCGCATCTTCTGCAGCGCCGTAACGAGGTCGGTGTTGCCGGTTCGCCTGGCGGCGCCCGCGGCTTGCGCGATCCGAACTGCGTCGGCCGCGTAACGTGCCTCTAGCGCACCACTTGTGAGGGCCGGCATGGGCCGCAGCCGGTCGGCTGCAGCTCGTGGAACCAGGGCTGCGGTGGTGGCGCCCACGACGGCGACGATGGCCGCGACGGCGGCCACGCGACGGAATCTCATGACAGCGTCCTTCCTGTCCAGCGATGCTGCTGGCCAGCGAAGTTACGGACGCCCATCGACTAGTCGGCGTCACGCTGCGGAGCCCACTGCGCGCCTGCCTCGCGAGGTAGCCGGCGGTTGCCGCAAGAGAGCGGCGGGTCGGCCGCGCGGTATGCGCGTCCCACCCGCCCCGTACTCAGGTACCACCAGGAAGATCCATCTCCAGCGGCACGAAACGGCTGCGACGCCGCCCTACGCTGAATGCATGGCCCCCGCTCTGAGGAGCCAGATCGCATCCACGATTGCGACTGGCGTCACGGCGCCAGCCGCCCCGCGACCGCGGTGGCTGCGGCGCGGGCGAATCGACTTCGTCTTCCTCGCTGACGTCGCCACCGCCTTGATCTGCTTCGCGATCACCAACAACGTGATCGCGAACCAGAGTGCCGCGCGCGGTCACCATTACGGCCCGCTTGTGCAGTTGCTCATCGCTTTCGTGCTATGCGCCCCGCTTGTCCTGCGCACCCGTCTCCCGCTCACGGCCTGGGCCGCGTCCGCCGCGGCCATCTTGTGGACGGGCCTTGCCCTTCAGCCGCGCACGCTCTCGACGGCCGTTTACGTGCCAACCGCGGTAATCGTCTACGGCCTGTGCGTGTATGCGGTCGCCGTCCGCTGTAAGGCGTGGGTGGTGGTCACCGCGGGACTCGTCACATCGATCGGCGCACTACTCATTGACGTCCACACCGCGCTAGCGGCGGTCTTCCTGACGGCGATTCCGGTTTTCGCAGGGATCATTGTCCGCTCGCGGAACAGCAACCGCGAGCAGCTGAGGGTCGCGGAACGGCGCCACGAGGGCGAGCGCACACTGCTTGAAGAGCGGCAGCGAATCGCGCGGGAACTGCATGACGTCGTCGCGCACCACATGTCCGTAATCGCGATCCAGGCGGAGGCAGCGCCGTACAGGACCGCGGATCCGCCGGCGGAACTGGTCGAGAGCTTCGCCGACATCCGTGCAAGTGCCCTCAGCGGCCTTGGTGAGCTGCGCCGGGTCCTCGGTGTGCTGCGAAGCGAAACGGCCGGCACGACGCCGACACCCGGCCTGGACGATCTGGATGGCCTACTCGAATCGGCCCGCAACGGCGGTGTCACGGTCACCTGTGAGATATCCGGCACTCCCCGGCCGCTTCCCGAGGGAGTCGATCTTTCCGCCTACCGGATCGTGCAGGAAGCGCTGAGCAACGCGATGCGCCACGCCCCAGGAGCATCGGTCCAGGTGCGCCTGCACTACGGCGAGGCCGCCCTGGTCATCGAGGTCCGCAATGGGGGCGCTCAGGCGGTGCGGCACCACGACGGCGATGCGCTTTCGCGTGGCGGCGGGCACGGAATTATCGGCATGCGCGAGCGCGCCACCATGCTGGGAGGACACCTCTCAGCGGCACTGACCATCCATGACGAGTGGCTGGTCACGGCCGCGCTGCCGCTGGATAACGCCGTCAAGGAGCCACAGTGACAATCCGCGTCGTGGTCGCCGATGACCAGGGGATGGTGCGGTCGGGTTTCTCGGTACTACTGAACGCCCAGCCCGACATTGACGTAGTCGGCGAGGCCGTAAACGGCCGCGAGGCGATCGCGCACGCCGCGGACCTGCGTCCCGACGTCATCCTCATGGACGTCCGCATGCCGGTGCTCGACGGTCTTCAGGCGACGAGGGAGATCACCAGGATGCCCGACGCACCGAAGGTGCTCGTGCTGACCACCTTCGATCTGGACGACTACGTCTACGAAGCGCTGCGCTCGGGTGCCAGCGGCTTCCTCCTGAAGGACGCCTCCGCCCGCGAGCTCGCTGACGCGGTACGGCTGGTGGCGGCCGGCGATGCGCTTCTCGCCCCCGGTGTGACCAGGCGGCTCATCGCCGAGTTCGCCAGGATGGGCGCGCCGCGCACGCCTGGCCGCGCACAACTTGATGGCCTCACGGAGCGGGAGTCAGAAGTGCTGGCGCTCGTCGCCCGCGGCCTGTCGAACGCCGAGATCGCCGAGCGCCTAGTCGTCGCCGAGCAGACCGTGAAGACCCACGTGAGCCGGATCCTGATGAAACTCGGGCTTCGTGATCGGACTCAGGCCGTGGTTCTGGCCTACGAGACCGGCCTTGTGCACCCAGGTGGCTGAGCGATGGCCATAACCGCCGGGCGTCGCGACGCGGGCGTCGCCATCACGACGTGCGCGGTGCTCGCGGCATATAACAACGTGCTCGGCAGGCAACCGTGGCACGACCGGTGGTACGTGCCGCTTAATGCCTGCGCCACCGGCACAGCGCTGTCGGTAGCAGTAGCGAGCGGCCTGACGGCCGCCGATCTCGGCCTCGCGCGCGGCACGTGGAGCCTCAGAGGACCAGGATCGCGGTGGGCCATCGCCGCAGCGGCGGGCTGGCTGCTCGTCGCCGCGCTGCCAGCGACCCGCCCCGTGCTCGGAGACAAACGGATCGCGGATCTCGACGGGCGCGCCGTCGCCTACCAGGCCGCGGTGCGCATACCCCTCGGCACGGTGTTGTGGGAGGAAACCGCGTTCCGCGGCGTGCTTCAGGCCGCGTTGCGACGGATCATGCACGAGAACGCCGCCATCGCCGTGACGAGCGGGGTGTTCGGCATCTGGCACATCCGCCCTTCCCTGCAGGCCCTGCGCGCCAACGACCTTGGCGACAGCCGCGTGCACACCATCGCTGGCGTCTGCGCCGGTGTCGCGGCGACAGCCGCGGGCGGCGCGCTCCTGTCATGGCTGCGGGAGCGTTCGGGCGGCCTGGCCGCGCCCATGGCGCTGCATCTCGTGACGAACTCCGGTGGCGCTGTTGCCGCTTGGGCGGTCGCGGCTTCGAATCGGTCGCGGTTGCCCCCGAACGCGCAGGATGGTTATGGTCAGCGTCGTGGTAGGCGCGCGCGTCGCCGTGGGCGCGGTGACCAGGACAGGTTCGGTTGTCCTGGTAGCGCTGGATGGAGTCGCTAGCGCGCCGGGCTTCAGCACGCGCTGCGAACTCAGACTGCTTCCTGGCGACCTGCCATCCCAGCCTTATCACCTAGCCGCCGACCTGGAACTTGCAGACGGCGAAGAGCTGATCAGCAAGGTCGAGCGGGGGGCCGAGGAGGCCGCCGCGGCGGGTCTGCGCGCGATTGCCCTGCAGTTGCCGGCGGACGCCACCGTGCTAGGCGTCGCGGTCGTCGTGAAGGCCATCTCGGTGCCGGAACGCCTGGCCGACGTCATGCGCTCGCACGCCTGGATGCATGCGGCTGAGGGAATTCTGTACCGGCAGGCGGTACTCGCAGCGGCACGACGATGCGGGTAGCCAGCTCACGCTGTCGACGCGACGAGCTTGCGCGCAGCGGACCACCAGCTCGATGCGATCGCCCGCGCGGCGGGCCGACCGTGGCGCCGGATCGAGAAAGACGCGGCTCGCGCCGCGATGTCGCTGCTGCCTGACTAGGCGGCAGGCGTGCTCTTCCTCGGGTCGATGAACGGGATGGACGCGGTTCTCGCCGAGGTCCTGGTGCCGTTCTTCCACTCGATCTCGAGGTCGTTGCCAGGGCCTGCGAGGTCGATCGGCACCCAGACGTACCCGATGTTTCGCTCCAGGCGCGGTGACCAGACAAGGTCTGTGACCTGGCCGATGCGCTCGCCGCCGGCGAGAGCGGGCCGCGGCTCGGTGATCTCGAAATAGGACGGGTCGCCGGGCGTTTCGATGCCCACGAGCTTGCGGCTCACGCCTTGCGCACGGATTCCCTCGAGCGCTGTCTTGCCGACGTAGTCGGCGTCCTGGGTCTCCACCAGCCTTTCCATCCCCATGATCTCGAACGGGTTGTTCTGCGAAGTGAAGTCAGAATTGCAGTTGAAGATGCCCGCTTCGATGCGGCGCGCCTCGCAGGGCGCGATCGGCCTGATGCCGTAGCTAGCCCCTGCTTCCATGATCGCTTCCCACAACTCGTCACCGCGGCTGGGATCGGACAGGAACACCTCGTAACCGATTTCGCCGGTCCAGCCGGTGCGGCTGATGACGACCGGGATGTCCCCGATCGCCGCATCGACGCTCCAGTAGTACTTCACGCCGAGAACCGCTTCACCCGCCAGATCGCGCATGAGGTCCTTGGCCTTCGGTCCCTGGACCTGCACCGGGTAGACCTCGGGCAGCGACACTGTCGCGTCGAGCCCCATCCCGTGCGCCAGGCCCATCGCGTACAGGTGAGCATCTCCGTCCGCCAGACACAGCCAGAAGGTGTTCTCGTCGCGCCGCAGCAGCACGGGGTCGTTCACGATGCCGCCATCGGGGGCGATGATCGGGGCGTACTTGCCCTGTCCGACCGCGCACTTTGTAAGATCACGGCAGGTCAGAGCGTTCGCGAGCGCGAACCCGTCGGGCCCGCTGATTTCCACGACCCGCTCGACGCCGACATCCCACAGCGTGACGTCGTTCACCAGCGCCCAGTACTCGGCGGCCAGTTCGTCGTAGTAGGCGGGCAGGTACATGTGGTTGTAGATGTCGTAGGCCTTGCAGCCCCACCGCAACGTCGCCTCGAAGAACGGCGACTTGCGATACCACGGGCCGAAGTACAGCGTCGTCGACGGCGCGTCTGGCGTCGTCCCGGCATCCACGCTCATACCTGCCTCCTCGTTCCTGGTTCGAAGACATAGCGCGGCCTGTCGCGCAGGTTCGCGCCGACCGGTCCTGTGAACTGAATGTTTAGTCAGTTTGGGCTTTCCCGCAAGACCAGGCGCGGAACCAGCCTGTTTTGCACCGCCCCCAGCTGCGGCCGGAATATCGATTCCATATGTTACGTTAGCCGTAACATATGGATCTCAGAGTATCGGAACAGGAAGGCGAGCGCGATGAAGCTCACGATCTTCGGCGCGACAGGCACCACGGGAACCACGCTCACAGCGGAGGCGCTTGCCGCTGGTCATGACGTCGTGGCCGTCGTCCGCGATGCCTCGCGGATGACAGTCCCGGCTCATCAGCGGCTGCATGTCGTCACGGCTGATGTGATGGACCCGGTCTCGATCGCGCAGGCCGTGGAGGGCGCCGATGCCGTCATCTCGACGGTCGGCCCGCGCGGTACCGGTCCGACCACGGTGATCCAGGACAGCGTGCACAGCATCATCCAGGCGATGGACAAGACCGGCACCCGGCGTTTTGTCGAGGTAAGCGGCTCCGTCGTCGCGGACGAGGGCGAAAGCCTGTACATGCGCTACCTGGTCAAGCCGCTGGCGCGGCGCACATTCCTACGCCACGTCTGCGCCGACATGCGGGCCGGCGAAGATGAGATACGGCAGAGCAACCTGGACTGGACGATCGTGCGCCCGCCAGCGCTGAATGACAAGGCAGCCACCGGCGACTACCGCACCGCGATCGACCGCAACCTGCCGCACGGGTTCAGCATCTCCCGTGCCGATCTGGCCGCATGCATACTCGGGCTGCTGGATGACCCGGCGAGCGTGCGCAGGCATGTGGCCATCGCCAACTTAGGCATGTGGCCATCGCCAACTAAGAGCGCACACATTCAAGGGAGGTCACCTATGAATATGCCGATGTCGCCGGTGACGACGCGAGCTGGGGAGATCGAGCTGACCGCCGGGACGATCGACTATGAAGACACCGGCGGTGATGGTCCGGTCATCGTCATGTTGCACGGGCTGATGATGGACGCCACGCTGTGGGACGGGCTCATCGCCGACCTGTCACCCGGCTACAGGTGCGTGGCGCCCACGCTGCCGCTTGGCGCGCATCGTCATCCCATGAAGACCGGCGCCGACTTGTCGCTGCCCGCGATCGCGCGGCTGGTATCTGAGTTCCTCGACCGCCTAGACCTGCGCGATGTGACCCTGGTGGGCAATGACACCGGCGGGGCCATCGTCCAGCTGGTCATCAGCGAGGGCGCTGCCCGGGTGAAGCGCGCCGTGCTCGTTTCATGCGAGGCGTTCGACAACCTCCCGCCCGGGCTCACCGGCAAGGTGCTCGCGCTCACAGGGAAGCTCCCGCCTCGGGCGTTCCGGATGTTCATGCAGCAGATGCGACTGCCAGCTCTCAGGCGGATGCCGTTCGCCTTCGGCTGGCTGACCATGCGAGGAGACGCGGCAACCGCGCGGTGGATGAGGCCCGTCCTCGAGCAGCCAGCGATCAGCCGCGACGCCGTCCGGATCCTCAGAGCGGCCTTCGCGGACAGGCGCCTGCTGCTCAAGGCGGCGGAACGCCTGCCCAGTTTCAACCGCCCCGTTCTCGTGGTCTGGGCCAGCGGCGACCGGGTGATGCCCCCTGAGCACGGCCGCCGGCTCGCTGAACTGTTCCCGAACGGAAGGCTGGAGGAGGTGGGAGACAGCTACACACTCATCCCGCTGGATCAGCCCGCGGCGCTCGCTCAGCTCATCCGTGAGTTCACGGACTAGCCCAGTCATCCGTGACTTCACGGACTAGCCCAGCGCGGTGTTGCGGAACAGGTAGACGCCGATTGTCACGCCGCTGACAGCTGTCGCCTCTCCGCTCAGGAACACGCGATCTGTGCTGGTCTCGCCCGTGATCATGAAGAAGTAGCCCGCGTGCTCGAGCCGCCAGCCGAGCCTCTCAATCTCACCGAGAACGGCGGCGGAACTCGACGTGCTCCGGCGCCCGTCAATACCTCCGAACCCGGCGCGGCCGGCGTGACCGCCTACCTCGAGCTGGATCTCGAAGAACGGCTGTCCCTCCTCCTTGGCGGCAGTGGCCGCACCGACGGGCGTCGCCAGCAATGCCGCGCGTTTCCGCTGCTCCTCCGCGGCCCTGGCCTGCTCGGCGCGGGCAGCCTCCTCATGCGCTTGTTCTTCCTGGCGCGCTCGTCGCTCGGCTTCACGTTCTTCAGCGCTCTTGAACACGGTTGTCTCCTGGGGTCAGCCGGTGACCGGGTCGATCGGGGTGAGCGGACCGAGTCGGCTCTCGATCGCCCCGGCGACGGCCAGGCAGCGAAGTTCGGTGTACTTGCCGCCCATGACCTGGACGCCGACAGGCAGGCCATCGGCCATCCCGGCAGGTACGACAACGGCCGGAGTGCCGAGCAGGTTGGCAGGAAGAACCGGGCGCATCAGTTCCAGTGTCGCGATCGCTCCATCGGCGTCGGCGATGTCGAAGTCCAGCGGGAAGGCGGGCTGCGACCAGACGGGGCTGAGCAGCACCGGATACTCCTGGTACCACAGGCTCCAGCGGCGGGCCAGCCCGTGCCGCGCGGTATGCGCGACCGCCCAGCCGGTCAGGTCCGGTGCTGGCAGGTGATCGAGCGCGTAACCGAGGAATTTGCGGCCTGCCGGGCCCATCACCTGGTCCAGGGCAGGCTGCATGACCCGCAGGTCAGCGGCGAGGATCGCGCTCCAGAGTTCGATCGCCTGCTCATAGTCGGGCGGCACGGCCTCGGTAACCTCGAAGCCGTCGTCCGCGAGCGCGTCGGCGGCGCGTCGCACTGCCGCGGCCACCTCAGGGTGGGTGCTGCCTCCTGGCGGCTCCGCGAGCACGGCGACTCTCGGTCGTTCGCCTGGCGTCATGTCGGCGAAGACCGCCGGAACGCTGAGCGGGTCCCGTGGGTGCTGGCCCGCAACCGCGATGAAGCCGGCCCGTAGGTCGGCGACCCTGCGGGCCATGACGCCCTCGACGGCCATCAACTGGAACGAGATGGGCATGTCCTCGGGAGGAATGACCGTCCCGGCGGGCACCGCTCCCGTTGATGGCTTGATCGATGCGATACCGCAGCAGTGCGCCGGGTTGCGCAGTGACCCGCCGAGATCGTTACCGAGGCCCAGCGGCGTCATACCGGTCGCCAGGGCTGCGGCTTCGCCGCCGCTCGACCCGCCGGGCGAGCGCTGCGGGTCCCACGGGTTCCGGGTCAGGCCGTGCAGAGCCGAGTCCGTATGGACGCGCAGGCCGAAGTCAGGGAGATTCGTGCGGCCGAAGGGGATCGCGCCAGCCGCGCGCAGCCGCTCGACCTGCGGGGCGTCGACCGGGGCGACCGCTTCTGCGAGCGCCGGGACCGCCTGAGTGGTCGGCGTGCCCGCGAGGTCGATGTTCTCCTTGACCGTGCAGGGGACTCCATGCAGCGGGCCGAGCGGCGATCCGTCCGCGACCATATTGTCGGCGGCGTCGGCGGCCGCAAGGGCCTGGTCAGGCAAGAGGCGCACAATGGCGTTCACGTGAGGGTTGACGGCTTCAACCCGGTCGAGGTGTGCCTGAACGACCTCCCGGCTGCTGACGTCGCGGTTGCGGATCATAGTTGCCAATTCGACAGCGCTCTGGCGCCAGAGTTCGCTCACGATCTATCCCTCCTGACCGAGGTCCAGGCAACCGTAAGCCATCGGACGGATATAGGTGAAGAGGGCGCATCCCGCATTTGGCGTCGATCTGGACAATGTGGGGCAGCTCGCCGCGGTTCGAGGTTGTTAACGAATCCTGATCCCGCGTCTGAAGACAGCGGCCACGTTCGTCACTGCCCCGATGTCTTCGACAGGGTCACCCCGCACGACGAGAACGTCGGCATCGGCGCCGACGGCTATCTGGCCCTTCGAGCCTCGCCCGATGGCCCTCGCTGCGATGCTGGTTGCAGCCCGCAGCGCTTGCTGAGGAGTCATGCCGAGCTGATCGACGAGCGCCCGCAGCGCATAAGGCAGAACGTCATGCGGCTTACCCGGCGATACCCCGGCGTCGGTCCCCGGGATCATCGTGGCGCCAGCCCTGAACATACGGCCGTGGTTAGCGATGATGGCCGCCATGCGCTGGGCCATGGCAGGAGGCAGCGCTGGCCCGCTGGGCAGCGTTCCTACGGTGACGCTGACCACGATGTCGCTGGCTGCGATCCGGTCGAGCATGCCAGGGTCGGCGTCTACCCCGTCAGCAGTGAAGAACGTGACGTGTTCGAGCGTGTCGAAGCCCGACTCGACGGCGTCGGCGACGGCCCCGGCACCGTGGGCATGCGCGGCGGCCTGCAAGCCGAGGCGATGGGCTTCGTCCACCACAATGCGGAGGGCGGCCAGGTCATACTGCGACTCGTGCGGGCGGCTTCCCGGGGTGAGGTTACCGCCGCTCACCATGACCTTGACGACGTGGCAGCCCCGCTCGGCGCGTTCTTGCACCGCCGCTCGCAGGGCGGCATCACCCTCAGCCTCGCCGCCAAGGAAATGGCAATGCCCGCCGGTCGTCGTAATGGGCGGGCCGGCCGCGACGATGTGAGGAAGGGCCGTCGCGGGAGAACGCCCGGCCAGCGCCAGGGACAGGTAGTTCCTGTCCCCCAGGTCGCGGACGGTCGTGATCCCTGCCCGCAGCATCTGGGCGGCGGCTGCTTCCATGTGCTGAAGCAGGGCATCGTCGTCGCACGCTGCCAGCGACGTGACGACGTCGGCGGACGCATCGAATGCCAGATGCACGTGCGCATCGATCAGCCCAGGCAGAAGGCAAGCGTCCGAGCCGAAGTCGATGACTTCTGCGCCGTCGGGAGGTTGCGCGCCGCTCGTGTCGACGCCGCTGATGTTCCCGTCTTCGATCAGGACCGCCGCCTGGCCGAGTGAGCGTTCTCCGTCGAACACGTGCCCTGCGCGCAGGACCAGCATGTGATTCATCACTCGACTCCAGCATCTTCCTGGGAATCGTACTGAGCCTCGTATCGGCCACGGCGACCAGTCCGTGTGAAGCCGAGCCTGCGGTAAAGCGCGATGGCGTGCGGGTTGTTTACGTTGACGTTGAGCGTGATGGCGGTCTGGCTCGCGAATCGCATGCGCTGCACGGCCTCGGTGATCAGCATGGCGCCGATGTTCCTTCCGCGAGCCGAGGGCACGACACCCATCTGGACGATCCAGCCAGCCGCATCGCTGACGACATAGCCCACGTCGTCGTCGCCGAAGCTGGCGAGCAGCGTCTGCCCGGGGCGGAAATCCTCGTCATCACTGATCCACTCGATCCAGCGCTCTTGCGGCCATCCTGGGAATCCTGGTCGTTCGCGGAAGGCCGCCTGGTAGACCGCAAAGAAGCGGGCAGGATCTGCTTGATCCCACTGCGACAGGCTCAGCGTCGGCTGGCACCTGGATGAGCGGCAGATGCGTCGCTTCCCGTAGCTGCATCACGTCTTCGGCGAACACCTGGGACAGCCCCTTGCTGACGTACAACGCGTCAGCGCCGTCGCTGAGCATTTCAGTCTCGGCGCGCACAGCGCGCGTTGCCCGCCTCGCGTGCGGCCCAGTCAAACGCATGCAGCGCCGATGCCACGGCGCCGCCAGGCCGGGTGAACCAGCCCGGTTGTCACGACGGTCGCGGCTTCGCTTTGGCCGCACCCGCTCGTCGGCGACCGGCGCACCGACGAGACGCAGATGAGCCTGGGGCCATCCCATCCGGCGTACGTTTCGGCCCCGGCCTGATACCACCGGGCCAGAAAGCCCGGATCTGCGGCGAAGGGCTGGCCGCCATCGGCTGACAGGCACTGGCGGGCCAAGTCCGTGACGGCCGGCATGTCGGACTGTTTGAGCGCCCGCCACGACAGTGCCCGCCACGACAGAGCCCCACACGACAGCGCCTCGCGAGGACCGCTCACAGCAGCGCACCTTTCGATTTCCACAAACGGATGCCGACGCTACGAGCTATTAACCGGGACACGCAACGCATTTCTGTCGGGCTTGGCCTTATTGGTGAGCGTCGAGCAGGGTGATCGACATTTCCGGGTTCTCGACATGGGCATTGTGGCCGAGTGCCGGGAAGCGTGGTCGTCGGGACGCCCAGGCTAGCTAGCTGCTCATCTGTGTTCATCGGGTCGTGCTCGCCGCGCGCCAGAGTCACCGGCGCCCGCGAATGCGCTAGCAGCCGCGCCATATCGGGCGCCCCGATCGCGAAGGTTCGCCGGGTCCATGGCTAGCCGCCATCGCCCTTCCTGCTTGCGCAGCCCGGCATCCACGGCTGGGTCATCGGCGGGCAGCAAACCAGCCAGACCGGACACCCGCAGGTAGCGTTCGGCGGCATCGTCACGTGAGGCGAACCAGGCCAGAGGCCGCCGGGCCACCGCCTCCGCCCTCTCAAGATCCTCATCGGTCCAGACGACCTTGATTCCCAGGCCGATGACGGCCTGCACCTGCAACGGGAAACCTGCCGGCCGGCCAGGGCCAGGCCGACGACGCCGCCCAGCGAGTGTCCCAGTACGACGGTGCGGGCATCCGGCTGGACGACGCTGGCGACCGCGGCGGCAAGATCGTCGAAGGTATATGTGGTGAGCGGCGGCGAGCCGCCATGACCAGGCAGGTCTGGCGCTAGCCAGCGTCCTGGCCACCGCCGCGCCAGCAAGGGCCGCCACCGATCCCAGACGTCGCCGGTCGCGCCGAGGCCGTGCAACAACACCAAAAGCGGCTCGCCGCTGCCGCCCTCGTGAACCCGCAAGCGCGCATCCATGGTCGCAGTGTGCCACTGTCAGGTGGTTAGAGTCGGCAACAGCCAGCAACCGCATCCATCGAGGAGTCTCTGGCCGCAATGACACTGGCCCGGTCCGCACGACCCGAGACCGAGGTCGTATTTGATCCCTCGACCTACGTCGATGGAGTGCCCTTCGAGGCGCTGGCAAGGCTGCGACGTGAGGCCCCTGTCGTATGGGTAGCCGAGACTCCCGTCCTGGGCTGGCCGGAAGGCCCCGGGTTCTGGCTGGTGCTGCGGCACGCGGACGTCGAATCGGTACTCGCCAGACCACAACAGTTCTCATCTTCGCTCGGGGCCACACAGATCCGGGATCCAGCGACACCGCAGGCACTCGGCTACGTGCGGCAGATGATGCTCAACATGGATCCGCCAGATCACTCTCGGCTGCGGCGGCTGCTGGGCCGGTCGTTCACGCGGCGAACCGTGTCCCAGCTAGAGGACCGCATCCGCGGTCATGCTCGGGCCATCTGCGACCGGATATTCACGGGCCCGCGTGGTGAATGCGACTTCGCCAAGGATGTGGCCGCCGATTTGCCGCTGCTCACACTGGCCGACGTACTAGGCATGCCGCACGAGGACCGCTGGCTGCTCTTCGACTGGTCCAACCGGGTGATCGGCTACCAGGACCCCGACTATGCCTCGTCGGCTGAATTCGACCCGGCCGAGGGCACGGCCATGGCCAGGCAGGCGCTGGCCCTGCGACCCGTCCCGGACAGCGATGGGCGGATGCCCGATCCGCGGACCAGGGAAGGAATGCCGGATCTCTACGCCTACGCCCACCTGCTGGCGGAGCACAAACGACGCCATCCTGGGGATGACGTGATGTCGATCTTGCTGGCACAGGTGGACGACGACGGCGGCCGCGTGTCGGTCGCTGAGTTCGAGAACATGTTCTGGCTGTTCGCGGTGGCCGGCAACGAGACTTTGCGAAACGGCCTGCCTGGAGCGTGCATCGCACTGCTCGAGCATGCAGCGGCACAGGACGAACTGCGGGCCGATCCCGCGTTGATGCCCGCGGCGGCCGAGGAAATGCTGCGCTGGTGGACGCCCGTCATGACCTTCCGGCGGACGGCTACGTCAGACTGCGAACTCGGCGGTCAGCACATCGGCAAGGGCGACAAGGTGGTCGTCTCCTTCACCTCGGCCAATCGCGATGAAACGGTCTTCGCGGACCCCGACCGCTTCGACATCCACCGTCACCCGAATCCGCACCTGGTCTTCGGCCATGGTCCGCACTTCTGCCTCGGAGCCCACCTCGCCCGCATCCAGACACGCGCCCTTTTCGACGAGGTCCTGGCCCGCACATCCTCACTCACCTACGCGGGCAAGCCGTCCTACCTGCGATCGAACTTCCAGCGGGGCGTCAAACGGCTGCCGGTCCGCTGGACTGCGTGAGCCTCAGCGCACCGCAGCCACAGCAGCGAGCAAGCCCGATCGCAGGCATGGCCAGAAGCGCATTCGCTAGCGCGGCAGAGCCCGGCGACTCCGCCCCGGCGCGCTCGGTGATGGCCTGCAGCGTACGAACGGTCGTCTCGATGTCGTGGATGTCGAACTGGCTCAGCAGCCGGACGGTCGGGCCTGCGATGTACTCGCGCAAGCACCTGTGCATTGCCGCCCCCTGGGACGTCAGCTCGATGTGCGTGTCCCCCTGAATCAGTCCCTCACTTTCGAGGCGCGCGAGAAGCTCGCGCGTGGAGTCGGCGTTCAGAGTCCGCGAGCGTTCCAGTCTGTGGCTGAGTTCCTCGCGGTTCACCCCTGGCCCGCGTGCCGCCACCAGCTGCAGGGCGTACCAGGTCTCTGGCTTGGTGTCGCGCTCGGCCAGGTGCTCACGCAGCGTTGCCGACAGCGTCTGCTCGGCGAAGGCCAGGGCCTGGCCGAACTGGCCGAAGACAGCGGGTGGTGTTGTGGTCATGACGGGCTCCGTTCCGCTAATATCGACAGGTACCTGTCCACCATACGCAATAGACAGGTGGCTGTCTATCTATGGAAGCGGGCTTCCCCGACCGCCCGGTGATCGGGCTTCTGCTGCGGCTGGTCTACCAGCACTACGCGCAGAGTATTGACGCTGCGCTGCGCGAGGCAGGCTTCGACGACATCCGTCCCGGCGCCGCGAACGTGTTCCCGTTCGTGCCGCCGGAAGGCATCACGGTCTCGCGGCTCGCCGAGCTGGCGCGGGTGCGCAAGCAGTCGATGGCTCAGGCAGTCGACCAGCTCGAGCGCACGGGCTATGTCGAGCGTCGCCCGAACCCGCGCGACCATCGGTCACGGCTGGTGTACCTGACCGGCCGTGGCGCTTCGGTTCCCCCCGTCACGCATGCGGCAGCCGCTCGCGTCGAAGAGCGCTGGGCCCAGCTCACGAGTCCTGCGGAGTTCGAGGCGCTACGCGACTCTCTCGTACGTCTGCTAACTGAGCTCAGGGACCAGTAGGGCCAGGGCTGGACTCGCAATGCTCAGCCGAGTTCGGCTAGCACTGCCGCGGCGGCCCGCTCTCCGGATCGGACCGCGCCGTCCATATACCCGCACCAGATTGACGAGGTCTCCGTGCCTGCCCAGTGAATCGGACCGACGGGAGTGGTCAGCGCGTGCCCGTACCTGGTCCACACGTTCGGGCCGAAAAGCGTGCCGTAACAACCGCCACTCCAGCGCTCCTGTTGCCAGTCAAGCTCGAGGTAGCCGGAGGGCGAGGCGGCCTCTGCGCCGAAGTACCTGGTCAGCGAGCTCACCACGGCTGCGCGGCGAAGCTGCGGACTCTCGCGGCCGAGTCGGCGCGCCTCGTCACCTTCGACGAATGCCAGCAGGATTCCCGGCGAACCATCCGGCGGTGAGTTGTCGAACACCACCCGCGACCCCTCGCCGTCGCCGGTGGCCTGTCCGGACAGGCCCTTAGCCCGCCAGAACGGCTCGTCATAGATGACCTGGCATTTGATGACCGAGCCCATCGGGGCGCGCTGCGTGAGTTGCTCGCGCCAGTACGGCAGGGCGGGCTCGTACTCAATCCGGCCTGCTAGCAGCGGTGGTGCGGTCACGATCATCCGCTTGCCGTTGAACTGGCCCGCGGCGGTGATGGCGGTGACCTTGTCACCTGTCACGGAGATCTTGCTGACTGCCGCGCCAAGCTTGATCGTCTCAGTGCCGAGCCGGTCGGCCAGTCGCTCTGCGATCAGTCCCGAGCCACCGGTGAACCGATCCTGCTGCGCGCCTCCCGTGGTGGCGATGAGGTTCTGGAATGCGCCGCCGGAGTGCGAGTAGAACAGCACATGCAGCAGCGACAGGTCGCCGGGCTCCGCAGCGAAAACAGCCTCAGCAGCCAGTGCGAGCAATTTATACGCGTTGCGGCTGACGGTGTTCCGACGGGCCCACGTCGCGAACGTCTGCCCGTCCCACTGATTGGCCCTGACTGCCTTCCACGGAGCGTCCGTCGGCACCTTCTTGGCCAGCGACTCCAGCCGAGCCTGCGCCACGCCAATGTCAGCGAGCACCAGGGGGTTGATCCGCGGGATCCCTCCCGCGTACGTTCCCCGCTTGCCGTTGAAGTGCATCACGTTCATGCCGGTGTCGTAGGTCGGGAACGTCGCGACGTCCAGTTCCGCGGCCAAGGCCAGCAGCCGGTCCTGAGTTGGCCCGGCAAACTCGCCGCCCATTTCGACGATCTTGCCGTCGCCGATATCCCAGTTGACGACGCGGCCGCCAACGCGGTCTCTGGCTTCGAGCACCAGGACAGACCTGCCCACGGCGGCGAGGTCGCGGGCAGCGGTCAGCCCGGCCAGACCAGCACCAACCACCAGGACATCCGCCGATTGCACCATGGTGTCTATCTCCGTCGGCCTCAGTCGTCCAGAATCCACTGCACCGGTCGGCCGGGATCGGGGTCGTAGCGGCAAGCGCTGCCCGTCCTTACCGAGTCGCGGAGTTGTCTGGCTAGGGCTACGTCGTCCTGTGCGATGCGGTTCAGAGCCGCAACGATGGCCTTGCGGACAGCAACGCGGGCCCGCTCCTGCGCCGATGAGAACTGGCGACGACGGCCGCCCAGCCCCGTCGCGGCACCGATCTCGTCGAGCAGAGCTTCGCGCTCAAGCTGAAGCCGAGTGGTTCGCTGCTGATCTGCCCATGATTCGGATTCGGTGAGCTCGGCATCGATGTCGGCGAGCCGCGCGCGATACGCGGTCAGCGCTTGCACGTCGATCACGTCGGCGTCGCTTTGCGAGATCGTGACTCCCGGATGGCCGGAGACAGCGGCCGCGAGGTCGGCAGCTGGGATGTCAAGGCCCGGCCGCTGAAGCAAATAGCGGAGATAGTGCATGCCCTTGAGGTCGGGAACTACATCCGTCGCGCCATGGCGGCCTACGATCCACCCCGCACCGCCTTGCCGAAAATGGACAGTCACCGCCCGCTCGCGTGCAGGGGCGTCGTGCTCTCCCGCGACGCGATCATGCCACCAGCTTGCACCGATGCGCTGATAACAGGACACGGCACTATGTCTCCAGCCCGTCGCATCCGGGCGACCGAGCAACAGATATGCACGGAAGAGGTACTCGTCGACCACGCCGCAGAACGCCACCGCGCCGGCGTTGAGCACTGCGCGTCCGGCGTACGGTTCAAGGAGCCGGGCGCCGTCTGCGGCGATCTGCTCGACTTTCAGCGCGGCGGCGACCTCGACGAGCAAGCTAACGGTCAGCAGGAAATACACATCCCGGGGGATAGCGTCGAACCCCGAGCCGGCAATCTGACTCAGGAGAGCCAGCGCACGGTCAGCTTCGCCGGCATGCAGCCAAAGCTGCGCGCCCTGGGCCACCACGCTGGGAATCCCCTGCTCGGTGCCGTAGACCTCATAAGCGACCGCTTCGCTGCGCATTGCTTCCATATCGCCCGCTCTATGAGCGCGCATGGCAGCGAGGCCGTGTGCCACGGCCTGCACATCGGGCTCGACCGAGTTGACCGCCAGCCGGCCGGTTCTTTCGATGAGCCGGTCCGCCTCGCCGAGATCGTCGGCGACGAGCGCATACATTGCACGTCGTGCGCCTGCGAAGAACGCCGCACGAGCCGAGCCCGTTTCGTCGGCGAGTACGTCAAGGGCACGAAGTTGTCGCTGGACCGCCATCACGTCGAGGCACTCCCACGCGGTGGTCAGCCGCCACAGGTGCGCTGACAGCCTCGGCTCGATCCCGCTGAGATGCGCTGCGGTATCGGCCAGGCGGACAGAAAGCCGCAACCGTTCGGGAAAGTCATCTGGCCCCCACCGAGACAGCAGCGCGGCATCCAGCGCATCGGCCAGGATCACCGGGACGCCGAGGCGGTCAGCGAGCGAGATGGCCTGGTTGGCGAACGGGACACCCCGAAGCGGGTCGCCGCCGTAGACCCATGCCCGCGCGAGGGCGGCTGCCAAGCGGGCTTGCATCGATGGTTCTGCGGCGGCGACGTAGGCCTCGTGGATCAGTGCCGGGATCTGCCCGGGATGCTCCCCGAACTGCTGAACGAGGGGCAGGTTGAGAGCGGCCTGTGCTGCCCGCTCGGTGTCGCCTGCATCCCGCGCTTCTCCGAAAGCGCGGATCGCGGCCGCCCGAGCATCGGCGGCCTTGTCGGCCGCAGGTTCCATGAGCGCATGATAGGACGTCCCTCATGCTCAGCGCCTGAGCAGCCGCACCGTCTCCGCGTGCCTGCGGACACGCTCCCGGTCCCAGTCGCCCGTGCAGTACACCGAGATCTGCGAGATGGACCCGTCCGAGATGTCCGCTCGGATCATCTCGCGGCAGTACCAGGACTCATCGCCGTCTTCCCACTGTTCTTCTACTTCTAGAACGAAGCCCGTAGGGGTCGCGTCGAACCGGGAGCGGGGAACGCTCGAGGGTCCCGGGTGCCCGGCCTTGCGCATCGCCGTGACGTCCTCGATGCCCTGAGCCTGGAGGCGCCACTGCGGCATGGTGAAGTCACAGAAGACATCCGCCGTGAAGATACCTTCCGGCGGGATCCCGGTCTCCATGAACGTGATGAGCTTGCCGGCCAGGTCGTGTCCTACTACCTTTGCCGCGCTCACCGGAGGCCGTCCAGAGCCGCCATGTTCGCAGCGATGACCGCCATCGTCTCCTGGACGACTTTGGTCGGGCTGAAGTCGACCGTCTCGGTGCCCGCCGACACGGACGGCGTGTGTCCGGGTAGCGCGTAGTACGCATCGCCGGCGTTGTAGGACTCTTCCCGGTGGGCGTAGCGCAGTGTCAGCCGCCCGGACAGCACGATGCCCCAGTGCGGGCACTGACACCTGTCGTCAGGCAGGCCGCGGAACATAGGCGCCCCGTCGGCCTCCTGGGGGAATGTCTCGAACGAGACCGTGTAGTCATCAAGCTCGACGTAACGGCCCTGGATAAGCGGTGAGTCGACAAGGACTGGCGCCTCATCTTTGCGGGTGCGCGGCATGGTGACCTCCTGTGTCGTAGCTGCCGTCACCAGGAAGGCGTGACGTCGCGACGTCACAATGTGACTCAGCCCACGTCACCCGCGTTGCTCGGTATTCCTCACCCGAACGTGAATACGTACGCCTCTGCCCCGGGCTCGAGGAACGTGACTTCCAATGTGCGCTCTCGCACGTCGCCGTCTTGCCGCGCGAGCTGGTAAAGCCGCCCCTCCTGAAGCAGCCCGTTCCCTTCCTCGTCGACGTCGGTCCCGTGCGAGGGGCCGGGAGCGTCGCCGTCCAGCAGCAGCCGAAACGCCGTCGGCTCGCGCGTTCCGCGCGACAGCACCAGGTGGGCATCCCGCGCGTTGAACCGGTAGGCAATGCTTCCGCCAGCCCGCTCGAGCACGACCTTCTCGCGCCCGATCGTCCACTCGCCGCCGAGCGCCCAGTGATTGAGGGCGAGGGCCTCGGGGATCTCGAATGCGCGGCGTTCGTCGAAAGCGGAGCCGTCCGGTGAGGCGAAGTGCTGGCTCCGCTCGTAGCCAAGGTACGTTTCTGGCGTCCGCAGATGGTCCCAGTCGGCTGCCGCCTCGACGCCAACGCCCACAGCTGATACAAGGTCACGTTCTACGCCGAGCAACCGCTGGATGGCGCGCTCAGACTGCTCGTAGCGGCCCTCCCCGAAATGGTGGTCGCGGATGACGCCATCGGCGTCAGTGAAGTACAGAGCTGGCCAGTAATGGTTGTCGAAGGCGGTCCAGACCGCGTAGTCATTGTCGACCGCAACCGGATAGTCGATCCCGCGATCCCGTGTCGCCTGCCGCACCCGGTCGACGTCGTGCTCGAACGAGAACTCGGGCGTATGGACGCCGATCACCACCAGCCCGTGCTCACGGTAGGCGCGGGACCACGCACGGATGTACGGCTCTGTTCGCAGCCAGTTGATACAGGTCAGCGTCCAGAAGTCGACGAGGACGACATGGCCGCGCAGCGCTGGCGGGTCCAGCGGCTCGGTGTTGAGCCACTCGGTCGCCCCGCCGAGCGAAGGCAAGTGGTGAGGTGCGAATGTGGTCATCTGGCTCCGGCCGCGACAGCGGCATGCCCGGCTGCAGATTCGCGAAATCTGAGATGAAGGCCGCCCTTCCAGGAACTGTTCCCCCAGACCGCAGCGGCAACCGCGGTGTAGCGAGCTGCTGCCGAGGGCACGCCAGTACGTGGGCTCGACCAGGTCCGCATCTGAATGCGAGGAGATGGTCACGGTGGCGGGGAACTCGCGGGAGCCTGCCGGCGAGATCGCGAATGTTCCCGTGGCAATCGCCAGCAGCCGCATTGAGGCAGAACTGATCGCCGGCATGCTCCGCAGCAACGGCGTGCGAGCGGTCGTATCGGCGGATGATGCCGGAGGCCTGGAGCCGCAGCTGCAGTTTCAAGGTGTTCGCGTGCTCGTCACTGCCTCCGATGAGACGTCCGCTCGCGAGTTGATCGCCTCCGCCCCCGATGACACCTCCTCTTAGGCGGTGGGCGCGATCCGATGAGGCGGTGGGCGCGATCCGAGACGGTGAGATCTAAGCTCCGGCAGGCAGAGAGGTGGATACACGATGCCAACGACAGCATGGCGGTTCAGCGGCACCGAGGGCGCCGACGAGGCGGTCCTCACGCTCCAGCGACTCGACTCTCAGAACCTCATTGACGTCCAAGACGCGGCAGTCCTTCGCTGGCCGCGGTACGCCAACGAACCCATCGCGATGGAACACGTGACTAAGCAAGGCGGCATGCTGGCGGCCCAGATGAGCAAAATGAAGCATGGCGCAGTCGATCGCTCGGTTATCGAGTCCGTCAAAGGCGACATGACGCCAGGAACGTCCGCGCTGGTGATCCAGAGCGCCGGCGCCGCAGTCGACAAGGTCGCAGAGGCCTTTCAGGGTTTTGACATGGAACTCATCCGCTCCGACCTCTCGGTGCAACAGCAAGACCAGATACGGAGCAGGTTCAACAAGCCGGGAGACACCCGCAGCTAAGACCCCCGGAGCTGGTGTGTTCGCCGCGGTGGACGTGCACTACCTGGACGCCGGCGGTGCCCGCGCAGCGCTGGTCGCGGCGGCCGAGCGACGGTTCAACACCGTGATGTGGTCGACGACAGCAATGACGAACGCAGTGGCGCCATATCGGCCGGGAGAGTTCTGGCGCCGAGAACTGCCGCCGGTCCGCGCAGTATGCGGGGGGGTGACCGAACTGGCGCTGATCGTTGTCGACGGGTATGTCGATCTGGATCCGAGCGGGCTGCCTGGCCTTGGCGCGCACGTCCATGCCGAGTTCGGCGTGCCGGTGATCGGGGTCGCAAAAACTTCTTCCGTAGTGCCGTGCATGCCGCGCCAGTCCGCCGCGGCCGGTCGGCCAAGCCGCTGTTCGTGACCGCCGCCGGCATTGACCTTCTTGACGCCGCCGGGCTGGTCGGGCAGATGACCGGCCAGTACCGGATCCCCGATGCGCTCCGCCTGGCGGACCGGCTCGCACGCGGCCTGGAACAACCAACCAGGGCTGCCACCGACAGCAGACCGGACCGGTGATGTACCGGTATGCGATGCTTATGGGGTCGAGAGGCGCTGCGACGGACAAAGTCCGCCACGCTCGACATCCGCAGGAAGGGCGCCTTCGATTTAGCGGAGGCGGTCATGGCCGTGGTGGGTCACCTGGCCGGGATTTTCCGGTACCCGGTGAAGTCCATGTGCGCCGAGAAGCTGGACAGCGTCGAGGTTTCCTGGCAGGGCATTACCGGCGATCGCCGGTGGGCGTTCATCGGCGACAGGAATGTGAGCAGCGGCTTTCCGTGGCTGACGATCCGTGAGCGG
Source organism: uncultured Actinomycetota bacterium (assembly GCA_963809195.1). Classification (GTDB taxonomy): domain Bacteria; phylum Actinomycetota; class Actinomycetes; order Streptosporangiales; family Streptosporangiaceae; genus Chersky-822. The sequence continues at coordinate 54,093 of CAWEIQ010000002.1, forward strand.
CCCGAGATGGCTCACTACCGTGCCCGGTTCGCCGAACCGGACCGGCCCGACGCCTCCACCACGCTGGTAACTACTCCTGCGGGCCAGGAACTCGATGTGGCCGACCCCGCGCTCGCGGCCGAGCTCGGGCCGGGCGTACGAGTCATCAAGCAGAACCGCGGAGTCTTCGACACAATGCCGTTGTCGCTGCTGACCACACAGGCTCTGACCGGACTCGGCAAGCTGGTCGGCGCTGAACTCACGGCAGTACGGTTCAGGCCCAACCTGCTCGTCGCGACTGCGGACGGTGATTTTCCCGAGGACAGCTGGGTCGGCCGCGTGCTGCAGGATCGGCGGGTTGCTTATGCGAGTAGACCAGCGCGACCAGCGATGTGTGATGGTCACCATCGATCCGGAGACACTGCACCAGAACCCGGCGATCCTGCGTGCCATTGCGCGGCAGCGTCATAACCAGTTCGGGGTTTACGGGTCAACCGTGGAGCCTGGCCGCGTCGCAGTGGGCGACACAGTCGAACTTGAATGAATCCTGAGCATTTCTCACGTGCCTGGAAGTAAACGACTATCGGGATTACCAGGCATTCTTGACACAGCAGTCCCAATCACGAAACGGTGTGTCATGCCGATCGCCTTGGTCAGGGCTGCGTGGCGACAGCCCGGGCGTCCGGCGGATATGACGGAGGGCACGAATGAAGAGAGCATTCAGGCAACGCGGCCTGTACGCGATGCTGACTCTCGTAGCTGCGGGTTCAGCGACCCTCACGGCTGCTGGCGCATCGGCGGCCGCGGCGGCCACCCACCCCTCAGCGCACGCATCCAGCGCCTGCGCTACGAAAGTCCATGGCCGGACTCGCCTTGGCCACTTCGGCGGCATCGTGCGTGCGGTGCCGGTCAGGGCGGGCTGCGGGTCCATAACACCAGCGACGCTGCCAACGGCACTCCGCCACTGATCTTCCATGGCGGCCCGGTGATGGGGACTCAGTCGACTGGCCCCGTGGTCGTCACGCCGATCTTCTGGAACCCGGCGGGGCACCCCATGGATTCCGCTTACAAGAGCATCATCACGACCTACTTGGCTGGCGTCGCCAAGGACAGCGGCCTCCACACCAACGTGTACTCGACGTTGAACGAGTACTTCGGCTCCAACGGCGCCATCAGCTACCAGGTCAAGCTGGGCAAGCCCATCAACGACACCAACCCGTTGCCCGCGAACGGCTGCAAGGTTAACGGCAAGGACACCAAGAGAATTTATGCAGATAACTCCGGCTACAACGCCTGCCTAGATGATGATCAGGTCATCGCCGAAACCAACAGCGTCGTCAATGCGCATGGCCTGCCCGTGAACCTCGGTCACATTTACGTTCTGTTCCTTCCCAAGCACGTCGAGTCCTGCTTCTTCGCCGGTTCGACGACCACAGCGAGCAACGCCTGCACTATCAACTACCAGCCGAGCGCGGCCTACTGCGCATACCACAGCCAGGCTCCGAACGGCACTGTGTACGCGAATATGCCTTACCCGATCTACGCCTCGCCGGTGGGATTCACGTGCAGTAGCGACGCCCGGTTCCCCGACTGTCCAGACGCCGAACGGGAACGCCGACGCCGACACCGAGATCAGCCCAACCAGTCACGAGATCATGGAGGCTATTACTGACCCGGATACCAGCACCGGCTGGTATGACTCCAGTGGCTTCGAGAATGGTGACGAATGCGCCTACGTCTTCGGCGCGACCCAGGGCACGACCGGGCAACTCTATAACCAGGTGATAAACCACCATCACTACCTCACCCAGGAGGAGTTCAGCAACAACGACTTCGCCAAGACGGCCCTTGGATGCCTGCCGTTCGAGTAACGACGGCCACGCCTTGATCACTTTCTGATAAGAGCCGTATAGCGGCGATGGCGGCCCCGGGCAGTGCCCGGGGCCGCCATCGTCGTAGCGCAGACTGAAGACATGATCGACGCTGTCGTGTTCGACCTGGACGGGGTGATCATCGACTCCGAGCCGGTCTGGGAGCAGGTTCGCCGGCAGGTGGTCGCCGAGCACGGTGGCTGCTGGGCGCCCGACGCCCAGCAGCGCCTGATGGGAATGAGCACCCAGGAGTGGGCGGAGTACCTCAGGCAGGATTTGGGCGTCGCCCTCCCGCCGGAAGATATCGCGGAACTCGTCATTGGGCGGATGCTGGATCGCTACCGCGACGACGCCCCGCTCATGCCAGGTGCGCAGGCGGCGGTCCGGCGCCTATCCGCGCGCTGGCCGCTTGGCTTGGCAAGTTCGTCGCCTCCAGCGTTGATCGACGCGGTTCTGGCCGGAGCGGGGCTGCGGGACTGTTTCAAGGCAGCTATGTCCACGGAGGAGGTCCGGCGCGGCAAGCCAGCGCCCGACATCTACGTCGCTGTCACCGAAAGACTGGGCGGCACTCCGGCCCGCAGCGCGGCCGTGGAGGACTCTACGAACGGATTGCGTTCTGCCGCGGCCGCCGGGCTCCATGTGATCGCTGTGCCGCATCCGCGCTATCCGCCTGAGCCCTCCGCACTGGGTCTCGCCGAACTTGTCCTGACGGACCTCGACGCGCTGACGGTGAGCACCGTCGCCGACCTGCCCGACAGCAGGTGAGGCGACCAGTTATTCTGCCCGGCGGGCCAACCATGGCTCTATGATTTAGCTCGCAAGCTCTGCGATTTAGCTGGCGAGCACTGCGATTTAGCTTGCAAGCACGGGGCCGGAAGTCCAAGGAGGGTAGATGCGCCAGGCGTTCACGTCCATCGAGATGGCCTTTGGGACCTATTCACGGGATGTGGCGCGTGTCGCGGAAGACGCTCAACTTGGGGATCCTGGCGCATGTAGACGCAGGTAAGACGACTCTTACCGAGCGACTGCTGTTCGACTCGGGCGTCATCGACCAGCTCGGCGCTGTCGATGCTGGTACGACCCAGACCGATTCGCTGCCGTTGGAACGGCGGCGTGGCATCACGATCAAGTCCGCCGTGACGTCCTTTCCCGTCGGCGACGTCGTGGTCAGCTTGATCGACACGCCCGGCCACCCGGATTTCATCGCCGAGGTGGACCGCGTGCTGAACGTTCTCGACGGAGTTGTGCTCGTCATCTCGGCAGTTGAGGGCGTGCAGCCTCAGACCAGGATCCTGATGCGCTCGTTGCAGCGGATGGAGATACCGGCCCTGCTGTTCGTGAACAAGATTGACCGCGTCGGGGCAGATCCTGAGCGTGTGCTGCGGGATATCTCCAGCCGTCTCAAGGTCGCGGCTTTCGCCGTGGGCTCCGTGGCGAGCGCCGGGACGCACGGTGCCACCTTCACCGCGTCAGGAGCGGACGATACTGAGTTCACGGCGCGCCTGACGGAGCTGCTAGTCGAGCATGACGACAGCCTGTTGGCCACGTATGTGCAAAACGACGCTGGAGTTCCGTATGACCTGCTCCGCGGGGGACTCGCGGAGCAGGCGAAGCGCGGGCAGGTGTATCCCGTCTTCTTCGGCTCGGCGATCACTGGCGCGGGGATCGCGCAGCTGATGGCCGGCATTGCCCAACTACTGCCGACGTCCCAGGGCGACCCTCATGGACTCATGTCCGGCAGCATCTTCAAGATCGAGCGCGGCAGCAGCGGAGAGAAGATCGCCTACGTCCGCATGTTCTCGGGCACTGTGCGTGTGCGCGATCGGCTCCAGTTCGGATCCGGTCTCGACGACAAGGTGACTGCGGTCGCCGTCTTCGACCGAGGACCAGCGGTTCAGCGGCAGGCTGTCAGCGCCGGCCAGATCGGGAAGCTCTGGGGCCTTGCCGATGCACAGATCGGGGATCGAATCGGGAATCAGGCGGACAACCAAGCTCGCCTGCAGTTCGCTCCGCCGACGCTCGAGTCGGCAGTCGTCCCGTGTGATCCCAGCGACAGGAACCGGCTGCGTGTAGCGCTTGGCCAGCTAGCAGAGCAGGATCCGCTGATCAATCTGCGACAAGACGACGAGCGGCAGGAGATCTACGTATCGCTTTACGGCGCCGTCCAGAAGGAAGTAATCGAGTCCACGCTCGCTGACGATTTCAACGTCGCCGCCACGTTCCGCGAGACGACGATGATCTGCATCGAGCGCCCACTCCGCGCCGCGAGCGCCCTTGAGATCCTGCAGTCCGACAGCCATCCGTATTCGGCGACGGTCGGGCTGCGCATCGAACCTGGGCCGATCGATTCTGGCGTCAGATTCCGGCTCGATTTCGATCCGCGTCTTGTTCCGCTGTATATCTACAAGACCGCTGGCCACTTCATTGATGCCATGACGCAGTACATTCTGCGCGCGTTTGAAAAGGGCCTCTATGGGTGGCAGGTCACCGACTGCATCGTCACGATGAACGAATGCAACTACTACATCGGTGACGGGCCAACGAAGCGGGTGCTGCCTACGCCGAGAACGACGGCCGCCGACTTCCGCAAACTGACACCGCTCGTCCTTGCGGAGGCGGTGCGACAGGCCGGCACGGTCGTCTGCCAGCCGATGACCCGCGTCCGCCTCGAGATGCCCCTGGCGAGGATCGGCGCCGTACTTTCTGCTCTGGCCAGGCTCGGTGCGGCCACGGAGATGCCGCTGCTTGACGATGAGCTCTCTGTCGTCGCGGCCATGCTGCCTTCGGCACAGGTTCACAGCCTTCAGGAGCAGCTACCCGGACTGACCGGCGGTGAAGGTGTGCTTGACGCCACCTTCGGTGGCTACGAACCGATACATGGCAGCTTTCCGACACGCTGATCTTGCTGACCGAGCAGGATCAACGATGGGGCGTCCCGCTACCCTGGCGGCGTGGCAGAGACCCAGCGAGAACCCGTGCCACGCGCGGACTCGGGCGAGCTCGACACGGCCATGGCATTCTTGTCGTTCGCCCGGCACTGCGTGCTGAAGAAGACAGACGGGCTGTCCGGCGACCAGCTGCGCTGTGCTCTGGTCGGCAGCGGTACCTCCATCCTGGGTCTGGTCCAGCACCTCGCGGAGGCCGAGCGGTACTGGTTCGGCCACCACCTCGCCGGAGCCGCCTGGGACGCGAATCAGGACTCTGGCATGGCCGTTGCCGCCGACCGCGCCGCGGACGACGTCCTGCGTGACTACCGGGCAGCCATCGAGGACAGCGACCGCGCGATCCGTGCCGTGGGCGACCCGGACGGGCGCTTCGTCGTCCCGGTCGAAGGCACCCGGCACACCCTGCGCTGGGTCATCGCTCACATGACGAGCGAGACCGCTCGGCACGCCGGACATGCGGACATCCTCCGCGAGCAACTCGACGGCACCACCGGTCGCTGAGCTGCACGACCGGCGATCGTGATCCCGAATACAAGACGTCGAAGGCCCTTCCCCGATCCGGGAAGGGCCTGCGACGTGCGGGTCCGCTCGAGTTACTTTCTGCTGGTCAGGCCTTGGAAGCGTTCCACGGACCGCCCGAGCCGCCGTTCACCTTGTAGGTGCCCGACATTGAGCGGCCAGAGACGGTCCCCGAATAGGTGATTACTGTCGAGCCCAGGGTGCCGAAGCGGATCGCACTGCCGTCAACGATCCCGTTGATAGGCAGGGTGTTGGAGGGGTTTGATATGTGGATCGTGCCGTGCAGGCGCGATCCGGACTGGTGCCACCTGACGGTGAACGTCCCGTTGTAAGAGCCGGTGTACTGCCCGGACCATGTGCCCGACAGCGCGCTGTCGGCCTTCGGAGTGGTGGCCGCGACCTTGGTCGCCGGCGCGGACGAGGGGGCGGTCGTGCGGGTGCCGCCCGAGCCGGCGCTGCTCGGGCTCGAGCAGGACGCCAGCGCTAGCGCCACTGCGGCGGTCAGGACTCCGGCCAGCAGGCCACGTCCGGTCAGATTTCTTTTCATTTGCGTTGTCCTTTCTCTGGTTCGGGGTGGGTCCAGCCGAGTCGCAGGCAGCCGAGAATCCGCTCGAAGGGCAGTCCGGCCCGTTCGCTGACCTGTGCGGACCTCGGTGAACGGGCCTGCGAACAGGCACAGGAGTACCTCGTCCTCGGGCATCAGCAAGGAGCCGATGAAGGACACGCGGACTCCGAGAGCGGGCGAGCTCCGACATGACCCGGTCGCCCAGTGCCTCGGCGCTCGCCGGGGTGATTCCGGGCACCAGGCACTCGGCTATCTGCCAGGTCGATTCGCACTCCCCAGGCCTGAGCCTGTCCGGCCGCGACACTGCCTGCCAGGACGACGGACCCGATCCGATGCTCATGACCGGACGCTAAGTCTGCTGAGCCCGCTCTCGCGTCGGGAGAATCCCTACGCTTCGGCCTTCGAACCCTCGTCGGCCCTGGCCATGGCGGCAGCGAGCTCGGTGCGCGACCGGACGCCGAGCTTGCGGTAAGAGCGGGAGAGGTTGGCCTCCACTGTCTTGTCCGACAGGAACAGCTGTGCCGCGATCTCATGGTTGCGCATGCCAGAACCGGCGAGCTCACAGATCGTCCGCTCGGTCGCAGTCAGCCGCGCTGCGTGGCCGCGCCGACCTCTGGCCCGGGTGAGTTCGTCTCGCGCGACGGCTGCCCAGCCGAGCGCTCCGGCGGCGTCGAGCACCGAAACCGCCCGCTCCAGATGCTCTTGCGCGCGTCTGCGCTCGTTGCGGCGCCGGTGCAGCCGTCCCAGGGTGAGCAACGTCCGTCCGAGCTCGGCTGGCATATCCAGGTCCTGGTGCGCATCCAGTGCTCGCTCGCAGTCGATCGCGGCTGCATCCAGGTCTCCGCGAGCCGCGTGGATCATCCCGCGGCAGCGGCAGGAGACGGCCATGATCCAGGGTCGCGGCAGGGCAGCGGCGCGGGCCTCGAGCCTGGCCACCAGCCGCTCGGCACGGTCCAGGTCGCCGAGTCCGATCACCGCCTCCGCGTGATCGGCCTGGAAGCGCTGGTTGGCCGGCTCCCGGTTGTGCACGAGGTCGTTGATCTCGTCCGCTCTCGTGAACTGGCGGTCCGCCTCAGCTAGGTCCTGGGCCTGCAGGGCCGCCAGGCCGAGCGCCTCCCTGGCCATTCCCTCAAGTACGATATCCGGAGGATCACCAAGACGGCCCAGCACGTCCGAGGCGCTGACCCTGGCCTCATCCAGGTCGCCAGCGTAGGCGCGGACGTGCGCCTCCGCGCACAGCGCCACATCGAGGTAGGTCTCCTGCTCCGTCTGCGCGGCCAGGTCCAGTGCCTCACCGGCGAGCGCGCGGGCGGAGTCCATGTGACCGGTCATGGCCTCGATCCTCGCCAGGTGCGTGAGCGCCGGCGCGACCTGCGCTTGGTCACCTTGCTCGCGGAGCGCCTCGATGAGGTCCTCGAGGCGTTGCCTGGCGGCACCGAAGTCGTCGAAGTTCCGCGCCCAGAACGCGGGAACCGGGCTCATCACCCATCCGGCCGCCTCCCGTTGCAGCCGCATGCCCTTCTCGACCGCGGCGTGATCGGCGCCGCGCCCGGAGTGCAGCTTGAACAAGGCGACGATCAGCAGTGCGTAGGAGTACAGCTGCGGGTCCGCGTTCTCGTCCATCAGGGCGAGCGCCGCGCCCGCCGTGCTCGACCGCGACGTCGGCGTCGTCGGACGCCGATGCGATCCGCGTGTGGATGTGTGCACGCAGCGCCGGATTCTCCGTGTCGGCCAGCGCTTGTTCCATGAGTTCCAGGCCGACGTCGGCCTCGCCCTGCACCCAGCGCATGCTGCCGAGCCCAAGCAGGACTTGCGCCCGGTCATCGCCAGGCGGCAGAGACGCCAGCAAGAGCTCAAGCTCGCGCCTCGCCCCATTCGGGTCGCCCGCGAAGTAGCGGCGGTCCGACAGGTCGATACTCGCGCTGTACCCTCGCCTGCTGATCCGTGCCCGGTGTCAGCCGGCAGGCGAGTTCCTGCAACTCGACAGCAACGTCCGCCGCGCCGCGCGCGGCGGACGTCGCCGCGGCGCGCTCGAGTTCGACCGCTGTCAGTTCGTCCGGGCCGCTGGCCGCCAGCGCCAGATGCCGAGCTCGCTCAACCGGGTCTCCCGCCTGGCCGGCCAGCCGCCTGTGCAGCTTTCTGCGTTCCGCCATCGGCAGCGACGCGTAAAGCGCTGACCCGAACAGCGGATGGGCGAACTCCACCCGCCCGCCAGGCCGGACCACGGCGATCCCCGCCCGCTCGGCGGGCGCGAGCGCTTCTAGGTCGACCTGGCCGATGGCAACACTGGGCATGGCGGCCACCTGTGCGAGCACGTCACGGGTGACCCGAGGGAGCCTGCGCAGGCGGAGCAGCACCAGTTCCCGGTGGTCAGCAGGCACCGGCAGCGGCTGGCCAGGTGGCGGGACGCCGACCCGCTGGATTTCCCTGGCGATCTCAAGCGCGTAGAACGGGTTGCCGCCGGCGGCCCGGTGGATGCCCACGAGCAGAGGGCGGGCAAACGAGCCACCGAGCTCCTGCCGGAATATCTGATGAATCGCGGCCACGCTCAGCGGGCCGACATCCAGGCGGGTGCCGGGTAGCGACGATTCGATCGCCGCGAACTCGCCGTCGCGCGCACCGCTCTCGGAGATTCTGACCGCCGCGATCACGGCGACCGGCCGGTCCTCCAGCCGCCTGAGCGCGAATGCGATGGATCCGGCCGAGGCAGGGTCCATCCACTGGGCGTCGTCCACCGCCAGCACGAGCGGCCCGTCGGCGACCATCTTGTCGAGCAGCGAGGTCAGCCCGCTGCCGACGGCACGCGGGTCGAGGTCGCCCTCGCCGGGATCCGCCCGCAGCAGCGCCACCTCCAGCGCCCTGCGCTGGGGGACCGGCAGCGATCTGAGTGCGTCATCGCCCACGGGGCGCAGCAGGTCGGCCAGCACGACGTGCGGCAGTCCGGCATCCGATGGCACCGGGCGAGACGACAGGACCCTGCACCCGATCGCGCTCGCGCGCCGAGTAGCCTCACCCCACAGCGTGGTCTTGCCAATGCCAGGCTCACCGGCGATGACCAGCAGCCTGGCCGCTGCCGCGCCGGGGACTCGAGCCAGCCATGCGTCGATGCTGGTCAGCTCGCCTGTCCCTGCCAAGCACCGGATGCCCGTGCCGCTCCATGTTGGATACCGTAATTGCTCCGATAGTTCCGCGACTGGAAACTTGGCCCATGCCCGTCTGCGCGGGTCATCCCGTTAAGGGATGCCCAGACGGTCAGTCCGGCGCGCGGAAGATCCCCCGCACCTCGCGGCCGGCGTAGAAGACCAGCACATAGCCCGCGCCGGGATCGGCCCACCACCATCCCAGGGCGGCGTTCAGGACCAGGCCCAGCAGCACAGCGGTGGCCAAGATGCCGTCGATCAGCGTGACTCGGCCCTCGGTCCGCAAGACCGGGTTGGCCAGTGCCCGGCCGGTGCGGGCCTTTCCGGCTGCCAGCGTGAACATCACCGCAGCAGTGAGCGCGGTCCAGATGATCCCGGGTACCGAGTGGCGGGGCTGGTGGCCAGTGGCCAGCACCACGGTCGATTGCACCAGCAGGTAGACCGCCAAGGCGCCGAACGCATAGCCGATCAACCGCAGCCCACGGCGCTGGCGGTTCTCACCGCTGCCCGACAGTTCCCAGATCACCACTGTGGAGGCACCGATCTCGATCAGCGAATCGAGGGCGAACCCGGCCAGTGCAACCGACCGCGCGGAGATCGCCGAGATGGCCAGCACCACGATCCCGGCCACGTTCCACGCCAGCGTGGCATACTCCAGCGCGAAGCCGCGGCGCAGCAGCGCACGCCGCACCTGGTCATTCACCATGGCCACAGCAGCAGTCTGCCAGCGGCCACCGCCGACAGCGGGCACCTAGCCTCTGCCCACGCACTCGCCAATTCCGGGAGGCCGAAGATTCATGCCCGGACTTCAGCCGTCTGTCAGCGACCCGGACCGCATGCGTCAGGTCACGATAGCGCTGCGGCTGGTCGGGAGCTCCGTGATCTTCGGGGTCCTGTCGGGCGCGGCCTCGGTGGCAGCGGGGCTTGCGAACCATAGCCTGAGCGTGCTGGCGGTTGGGCTAGGGGTGCTCGCCGACGTGACCGGATCGGCGACGCTGGTCTGGCGGTTCCAGACCGAGCGACGCCAGCCTGGGCAATCGCAGGCCGCGGAAGTCCGCGCAGCCATCGTGGTGGCCAGTGCTCTGGCTGTCGTCAGCTGCTTGATCGTCGTCGAGGCTGCCGTCGCGCTCGCAACCGGCTCCCGTCCGGGAACGTCAGGCGTGACCTTGATCGCGGCATCGATCTCGCTTGTCGTCCTGACGCCTTTGGCATATGCCAAGTGGCAGTCTCGGCACGCAGATGGCCAGCCGGGCTCTGCAAGGAGATGGCACCCTCAGCGGCATTGGCGCCGCCACCAGCCTGTTGGCTCTGACCGCGCTGGCGCTATATCACGCACTTGGATGGTGGTGGGCCGACCGGATTGCCGCGCTGATCGTGGCGGTGATCGCCGCCATCGAGGCACGGCGCACCGCCCCGGTCCGGCCACCATCTAGGTGATGTCCCACCGGATCAAGCATCAAGGTGCTGGCGCGCCATCGACCGTTCCCGGATCCTGACGCCACCCGACGCCGACACTCAAGGGCGCAAAATGCACAATGATGGCATTGCACACGGAGCAGGCCAGCGCGAACAAACCTCACGGTTACCGGCACGGCATGGAGGCAGCTAATGGCGCGAACAGTCCTGAGCGGCGGCCGAGTCTTTGACGGGACAGGCAGCGCCAGCGCTGACGCGGACGTCGTGATCTCGGATGGGACGATCATCGATGTAGGCATCGGACTTGATGGGGACGAGCAGGTCGATGTCCGCGGCCTGACGGTGCTGCCGGGCTTCTTCGACTGCCACGTCCACGTGATGGTGTCAGGGATAGACCTGGTGCGCCGGCTGAACCGCCCGTTCTCGTACCAGTTCTTCCAGGCAGCACGGAACCTCGGCGCAACGCTCGATTGCGGCATCACGACGGTGCGCGACGCGGGTGGTGCGGACCTCGGTGTGCAGCGCGCCGTCGACGACGGCCTGATCGACGGGCCGCGGATGCAGATCGCGATCAGCGCGCTGAGCCAGACCGGTGGTCATGGCGACGGCTGGCTGCCCTCAGGGATAACGACGTTTCTCATGTCGCCGCACCCGGGGCGCCCGCCGGGCTTGGCAGACGGGCCCGAGGAGGTACGCAAGCGAGTGCGCGAGATCATCCGCGCCGGCGCCAACGTCATCAAGGTGCACACCTCGGGCGGTGTGCTATCGCCACGCGACAGCCCGAAGCACGCCCAGTTCCGGCCGGACGAACTCGCAGCGCTGATGGCCGAAGCGACCGCCGCCGGGCTGCCGGTTATGGCGCACGCGCAGGCGACCGACGGAATCAAGAACGCCCTGCGGGCCGGGGTCAGGTCCATCGAGCACGGGATCTACCTCGATGACGAGGCCATCGACATCATGCTTCGCAACGGGGCCTGGCTAGTGCCGACGCTAGTAGCACCGCACGCCGTGGTGAACGCCGCTAGGGCGGGCAGCCAGTTGCCTGATGGCGTGCTGTCGAAGGCGCAGGACGTGATCGCAGCGCATGCCGACGCGTTCGCGCGCGCGGCAGCAGCCGGAGTCAAGATCGCCATGGGCACGGACAGCGGGGTCGGGCCGCACGGCAACAACCTCGACGAGCTGCCGCTCATGGCCGCCGGCGGCATGACCCCGGCGCAAGTGCTGACAGCGACCACGAGGTCGGCAGCCGAGCTCCTGGGTATCGGCGACGAGACCGGCACGATCATGCCCGGCAAGCGCGCAGACCTGATCGTGCTGGCCGGCGACCCCTACGACCTCGCGCAACCTCAAAGCGAACATCCGTGCCGTCTACGCAGCCGGACGGAAAGTACGGCAGCACTCCCCCAGCGATCTCGGACCGGAGCCGCGGCGCAGGGACGAGGATCAAGCGCCCGGCGTTCCCCTGACCACGGCACAACCGGCCGCGAGCTAGTGCTACCGGTGCCGGACGTGCTCACGATCCGGCAGATAGGTGACAGCGGCGACTTTGCGGGTCGGGTCAACTGGTCCGCGCGATTGTGAAATGGCGCCACCCGGCCGCGGTAAGGACCGTTGCTGCCGCCATATTGCAGACGATCGCCAACCTGGTCAATGGGGTGCATGTTCGGGGTTGCCAAGAGACGGGCTCGATGACAGTGCCGATGATGCAGCCCATGCCGATCCCTGCGCACCCCAACCTGCCAGCAGTCCGGCCGGCACGGACAGCGGGACGCTGATGCCGAAGGGCCGGCCGGGAATCTGATCACGGATAGCCACCGCGCTGCCCAATCCTGCAGCCCCGGCGAATGCCAAGGACGCCACCAGGAGCGCACCGTCCGGGCCCGACCTCATCCGTTGCTCCCATCAGACGCCTTTGAAACTGAGATCACGCAGATACTACGGCCGCGGTAACCGCTGGCGACTGGCGAAGGCTGCGGCTCGTCCCTGGCGGGTCGTGTCCAAAGTTGGCTGCGTGATCAGGCCCGGCGTGACAACTCCGCCGGTCACCGCGAATCAGGTGGGCGGGCGGTATGTCCAGGACGCGAAGACGACCTCTCTCCCGTCTGGGTCCTGGTAGGTGACGCCGCCGTTGGTCGCCCAATAGTCAATCTGCTCAACCGGGTGGACACCCGCCGCGGCCAGCCGGGCCGTGATCTGTTCCTGGGCCGCGACATCGGGCAGGTAGAACACCAGCTGATCAAGCCCGGTTCCGGGCTGCCGGGCGCTGGTCAGCCGGACAATCTCAAGGTGAACCAGACCGCTGGGCAGGCCGAGGATCGTCCCGTCGAGGCCGTAGCTGTCCTGGAAGGTCTCGAGCACCTGCAACCCGATGGCGTCCCTGTAGAAGCTGACCGTCTGTTCGTAATGTGCGCTCCAGCGCACGACACGCAGCGCACGCACGGGAAGATGCTCCGGCCAGATCGCGCGGTCCGGCTCTGCGATACCCATTGCGACAGTGTCTAACAGCCAGGCCATGCCCCCGCCGCCGGGCACCCGCAGCGCAGGCAGGGACAGCGGCGGGCCCGCAGCGGCCTGACTTCCTGGAGCGACTTCAGCGCCCGCTGGCGCTCACTACCAGCGCGGCGTTGAGCAGGTCGAGCCCGGCGGTCTGCCGCAGGAAGTCCGGCTCGTCCGCCGCGGCGGCCCAGTTGCAGCCGAACTGGTAATGCTCGTTCATGTTGCTGACAGCGGAGCTGGCGTTTGCGTGAATGAATTCCGCGAATATCGGGTTTCCGGTCTTCAGGTACAGGCGGGCGAGATTGCGAACGAAGATCCCCTTGAATTGTGCACTGCCTGCGCCTGGCGTAGCGCCGCGCGGCGGCAATGCGCTGCCGTCAGGATTACAGTCGTTGTGTTCATGCAAAATGCCGTCGATGATCCCTGATTGAACAGCGGGGAGAACCCGGTCGGCTTGCTTGCCTGACTGACGTGCCACGTGCCACGAGTTAGTGACAAATGCAGTCGCAATTCTTTCGGCCCAGTCAAGGTACTTCTGATCGCCGGTCAGCTCGGTCAGGTCGGATAGACCGCCGAGTATTACCCCTTGGTTATAAGACCATACGACTTTAGTGTTGTCATTTACACCATGGCTGTTCGGTGAATCATTGACCAGATTAGCGCCGTTGATGAGGGCCACGCCTCGTGGAGAAGGTGTGCTAAACCATTCCCAGCCTCGCAGCGCCCACTGTACATAGTCGTCATGGTCCTTGCCGGATTGTTTGCGGCCCCGGAATCTCAAGCCCAGAGCGCTGGCGACGGCGATGAACAGTTCATTGGCGATGGCGTTCTTGTACGGTCCCTTCCAGCCGCGCGGGACCGCACTCACGCCGGCACGGTCCGGCTGCGCCGGCGTGCTTGCCCCAGTGGATTCCGCCGCCCCAGGTGTCATCCCACGCGCCGGCCATGTCGGTGAAAATCTCTTGAGCGCAGGCGAGATACTTCTCGTCGCCAGTCAGGTCATAAGCATCGAGCCAGGCGAGCGCCCACCAGCCCTCATCGTCGTAGAACCCGTTGATGAATCCCTGATAAGAGGCGAGGTTGAGTGCAAAGGGCCGGGCCAGAGACAGCTGAGTATTGATCGGCCTGTATGCACCGGCGGCCCTGGCAAATGTGTTCTCCACAGCCGGCAGATACGAGCGGTCTCCGGTGACCGCCATGTATCCGATCACCGCCGTAAGGGCGTTCGCGCTGTTCCACCAGCGAGCCATGACCTCTCGCGGGTAGCGCCTGCCCGAAAGCGCGATCAGGCTGTTCAGAAAATTGCTGCGGACTTGCGAGAGGCCGCTCCAATCCTTCCAGTCAACTGCCAGCGACGCGTCACGATAACTGTAGAGGCCCGTCTTGCGGGCATAAGAATCTGCCGCATACCATTCTTGCAAAGCCGCTACGGCTCGAGGGGCAACGGCACTAAAATCTTGCATCCCGATCCCCCTCCCACTCCTGGGTCCGCAGAGGGAGTCCTTGCCGGCTGCCGGGTCGACTGACCATTAGTCCCTGCCGGTGAATCACGTCGCTTCACCGCACCATCGGGGCACGCGACGGTCCCAGAACGAGGAGCCGCGGCGGGCGAAGGCGTCAATTTATGTCGAACTCGTTGCCCTCGGGGTCCTTCATACCTACCGCGTAGTGGTCGAGGCCTTCCTCGCTCAGGGCTCCGGTGAAAGTAGCCCCGAGATCCGTCAGCCTCCTGGCCTCGGCGTCGACTTGCTGCATGCGGGTGGAGAGCGGTTCCGCACGGCTGCCGCTGACACGGATGTCGAGGTGGAGGCGGTTCTTGACCACCTTGGCGTCCGGCATCACATGGAACCAGATGCGGGGGCCGTCACCGCGAGGATCGATGATGCTGTCCGCTCCGATTCCCAGCTCACTGTCGGGAAGCCCGATGTCGCGCCGCCAGTCGTCCCAGGTAGCGAACCCTTCGGGAGGCGGTTCAAGCACGTATCCCAGGGCGGCCGCCCAGAAGCGGGCAAGCAGCTCGGGGTCCTTGCAGTCGATGACGAGCTGGTATCGGGTAGGCATCGCGCTCCCATCGGCTCAGCAGTGTCCCGGGCCAGTCTGGATGGTGCCACTACTCTTCCCTGTCTTACTCGCCGACGCCAAACCCGCCGTGCGGCGATCGGGGTCACCGTGGAACAGCCGGGAGGCCACGATCCCGAGGTGCATCGCCGAACCCGTGGAGCATGGCCATGGGCAACCAGTCACTTCTGTTATCGCGAACGACTTGACACATGCTGATATCGGAATATGTTTGAACGGTGGCCCGCTCCTGCACGACATCGGATGTCTTCAACGCCATTGGCGATGTGCACCGTCGCGAGATCCTGGACGTGCTGATCGCAGGCGAGAAGGCGGTCGGGGCGATCGTGGACGACCTGTCGATGTCCCAGCCTCAGGTTTCGAAGCACCTACGGGTGCTCAGTGAGGTCGGACTCGTCAGGTGCCGGGCGGAGGGGCGTCGCCGGCTGTACCGCCTGGAACCAGAGCGCCTTGGTCCGTTTCACGACTGGCTGGTCAAGTACGAGCGGGCGTGGAACGACCGGATGGATCGGGTGGATAGCTACCTCAAAGAGCTTCAACAACAAGAAGGAGAGCGGCAGTGACAACCAATCGGCATGGGTCGGCAGTCATCGAATATCCGAGTGATCTCGAGATTGTCACTACTCGTGAGTTCGACGCTCCGATCGCACTCGTCTTCGACGTGTTGACGAAGCCGGAGCATGTGCGCAACTGGTTCGCTCCATTTGAGGACAAGATGACGGTGTGCTCGATCGACCTGCGCGTCGGGGGGAAGTACCACATGGTCTTCGTGACCAAGGACGGAACCGAGTGCTCGTTCCGTGGAACCTACTTGGAGATCGAGCGGCCGACCCGGATCGTCGACACGTGGCTGTTCGAAGGCTGGCCGGACGCGGAGGCGGTCGAGACGGTAGATCTGCACGAGACCGACGGAGTGACGCAGGTGAAGATGAACCTTGCGTTCCGTGACCAAGCTGGCCGTGACCACATGACCAAGACCGACGGCCAGGAAGACAGCTGGGACAAGATGGAGGATTACTTGAGGTCACTCGTGGATCCAAGTCGAACTGTCTCTGGTACCTGACGCACCCCATGGGCGGTCCTGGCTCGGCATGGCGGTTCATCACCGGACGAGCCACGATCCCCATGCGCGAATTAGGTTGGAAGTCCCTGGGAGTGCTGGCCTTGGATTACCGGGCTTAAGACGGCGACGTTCCCTCCAGGTCGAGCAGTGACCTGAGGATATCTTCCATCGCGTCGAAGCTGGCTGGCGGGCCGTCGGAGCTGGTCATTTCGCCCGCTTCCTCAGCGCCGGCGGGATAGTGGTCACGGCCAGCCTTGTCGCGGAACGCTAGCCGCATCGTCAGCGTCGTCACTCCGTCAGCTTCGTGCAGCTGCCAGGTCTCCACCGCCTCCGCATCCGGCCAGCCCTCGAACAGCCACGTCTCCACGGTCCGGATCGGCGGCTCGACCTCCAGGAAGGTGCCGCGGAACGAGCACTCGGTTCCGTCGTCGGTCACGAAGACGTGGTGGTATTTCCCCCCGACGCGCAGGTCGATCGAGCACTCCGTCATCGGGTCTGAGGGGTAAGCGCCCCATTTGCTCACATGCTCGGGCTTCGTCAATACCTCGAAGACCAGAGCGATCGGAGCATCGAACTCTCGTGAGATGAGAACCTCGAGCTCGTTCGGGAACTCGATGTGTGCCGACCTGCGCCTATTAGATGTCACTGCTGCTCTCCTCGTCGCTGTAGCTCTTCGAGGATGCTATTCAGCCGGCGGATTGGCCACACGACGTAGCTCAACCTGCACAAGCTCAACCTGCACGACGTTCGCCACAGTTACGCCATATCCCGGCATGCAGAAGGCCCCTCCCGTTCCCGGAAGGGGCCTGTGACCTGGTAGCGGGGGCAGGATTTGAACCTGCGACCTCTGGGTTATGAGCCCAGCGAGCTACCGAGCTGCTCCACCCCGCGTCGGTTCCTCTACTGTACGAGCATCACTCTCGGCAGGCAAATCTGCTGGTCACACTCGCGCTACCGCCCTGGATGAGCCGACAGGTCGGTGCAGGCTCGCAAGCTGCGGTAATGCGCTCGAGCCTGCCTGGCTGCCCTGCCTGTGTCGACGATGGGCTGTCCGGTCGCGGAAACCGTGGCAGGCACGAAACGGGCGCTGAGGGGTCCATGCCCGTGCAGGGTCAGGAGCAGTACACCGGTGCTGGTGCTATAGGACGCCTCCCACCACAAGAAGTTCGCCATCCCGTAAGCAACGAATGTCCGGCCCAGCCAGCCCGAGCCCTGAAGTATGTGCGCGTGCGAGCCGACGATGATGTTCGCGCCTGCCCTGGCGAGCTTGGGGGCGAGCGCGAGCTGGTTCGGGTCAGGGCAGGCCTGACCCTCTGTGCCCCAGTGCATGATCACGATCACCACGTCGGCTACCTTCTTCGCCGCGCGGACAGCCGCCAGGGTCCGACGCAGGTTGATCGCATGCGCCTCGCCCGACCGAGTATTCGTCGCGACCCAGGACGAAGCCAGCTCGGAAACCTGCGAGACCCCGAGGAAAGCGATCTTCACGCCCTTGACGGTCACGATGTACGGCGACCACGCGGCAGCGGCATTGGCGCCGAGGCCGAGGACAGGGAAGTGCGCGGACCTGGCCGCCGCCATGGTGTCGGCCAGGCCGGTCCGCCCGTAGTCGAGCACGTGGTTGTTGGCCATGTTGGCGATGTCTACGCCGGCGTCGCGGAGCGCGGTGAAGGCCACCGGCGTGGCCCTGAAGTGGTAGTACTTCGGCTGCGGCTTGCCGCGCGAGGTGACCGCCGTTTCAAGGTTGACCACCGTCAGGTCGGCTGACCGCAGCAGAGAGGCGATCGGGCCGAAAGCGGTCGCTGGGTGCCGCAAGAGCTTGGCGGTCCGGCCCGTGAAATGCACGTCTCCGGCGAACGCCAGCGTGACGTTGCCCGCCGCACGGCTCGTACGCGGCGATGGCACGGCGGGGCTCGCGTGACGAGAAGCACCACCGTTTCCGGTCGCTCCGCCGCTCGGCTGGTTGCCCGCGCTCGCGCAGCCCGCAGCGGCCACGGCAATCACAACCGCGGCGGCCACCCACAGCCGTCTAGCCCGGCAAGGCACCTGACCAGCGTAGGCGAGCCAGGAGTCACACGCCGGAGTTCGGCACGCCGACCGATGCCATCCAGATCCGGTAGCTGGCCAGCCACGGTGCTCCTGGCGGCTGGGTCAGCTCGTGCGGGTACTGCGTGGTGACCAGCTTCATGATCAGCGTCGGCGATCCGCCGAACACGCCGACCTGCGGCGGGCTGGATCCGAGCACAACGGCATGCCGGCCGGACCTGGAGATCCCGGCAAGCACCGCGGGGATCGTGGATGCAGGAGCCTTCGGTGAGACCCAGGCGACGGGCACGCCGCACATCCCCCTGATCACCTGGCTGAAGCTCGCCGCGATCCGGCGGTCGACGATGAGTACAGACGACGAGCGGCCGATCGATGAGCACAGGCTGCGCACGGCGTCGGTTTGGTGCGCCCCGACGCTGTGCTGGGCTAGGCCGCCAGCCGTCGGCTGCAGGCCGCCGCGGGTTCCGGCGTGGGTGAGGCCGAAGCCGAACGACGTGCTCACCGACGGCAGCAGCATCGCCCCCACGCAGAACGCCCCCACGACCGCGGCCGTCGTCGCCCCGGCGCCGCGGTCGCGAGCGCGTCTGGTGAGCCAAGCGGCGGCCCAGATGGCCATCAGGATCAGCCCGGGAATCACGACGGGGACCAGTCTCCGGCTCGCCCAGGGCTGGTCGGGCACGGTGAACGGCTGCCACAGTACGGCCGCCGAGCCCACCAGGACGACAGCCAGCGGCAGCGCCCAGTTGAGACCCGTGCCGGATGCGTCGCGCCAGCTCAGCAGGTCCCGCAGGCACCGGCGGATCAGGATCGCGGCGCCGAAGCCGCCAAGCAGCACGGTGGCGATGCCCGCATACCAGATCACCCAGTACAGCGTGTCCTCGGAGTACAGCCGCGTCGAGTCGACCGGCAGCCCGGCGATTCGCTGCAGGTGCGCGACGTAATCGGCGGCCGCTGGCCCGAGCACCCCCCGCACCTTCTGCAGGTAAGGCCGTACGGCGAGCCAGGCGAGCCCCACGATGACCGCGGCGCTGCCGATCCCCGGCAGCCAGCGCACCGGGCGCACGGCCACGATGTCGCGGGCTAGCTTGCGCACCCACGGCATGCGCGACAGCAGCAGGGCCGCGATTGTCAGCAACGCCAGCCCGCCGGCATCCAGGCCGATCACCTTGAGAGGCACCGTCTGCGGCCCGGCCGGCGGCCGAGCGAGCAGATACGCCGCGGCAATGCCGTACCCGCAGCCCACAACCATTCCTACGGCAAACGCAAACCCGACCGTCCGTCGAGCTCTCAGCAGCACGCCTGCGACGAAAATCGCCGGGACCAGGTAAGGAAGCGAGGCGAGGCTGAGCAAGCTGGTCAGGCCGAGCGCGAGACCGCCGAGTCCACCAAACATGGTCTCTGCCGTCATCGCGGTTCCTGCCAGGGACGGCAGGTCACGCCACCTCACCCTGCGCAGTCGCGAGAGCAGGGCGGGCAGCCGCCCGGGTGTCTGGCGGCCCGGCCGCGCGGCGTCCGGCCCGCCCGGCGCCGCGGCAATCACGGGAAGCGGCGCCGTACGGTCGGACTCAGCCGAATCGTCGTTTGCGGCGCCTGCGTCTGCCGTGCTCTCGGCCGCATCGCCGAGGGTCGCAAACGACATGGTCTCACCGAGCCGGGCCGCCGAGACAGGCGCGAGCTTTGCCTGGGTCGACCGGCGACCGCCGCTCGTGCAGGGACCCGCGCTGTGCTGCTGACGGTCAGCGCGTCGATAACCAGGCTGATCCCGCCGAACAACAGCACTTGAACGGCTGTCTCGCTGAACGCGTCGCGGCTGGTGTACAGCTCCGGCAAGGTCAGCGCCAGGACCAGCGCCCCCGCAGGAGCCCATTGGCGGCCGGCCAGCCGGCCGACCAGACCGCCGAACGTCACAATCGCCAGGCCGCCGAGGACCGGGGCGATCACCGCTCCGCCGCCCGTTCCGCTCGTCCAGAACCCGCCCGACAGCAGCATCGGCAGGCCGGCCGTCACCGTCGGGACGATGGAATGGCCATGCTCGGCGAAGCCAATGCTCGCCACGTGCAACCCGGCCCGGGGGCCGCCAAACGCGGACAGCGAGCCAGGGATCGGCAGCGACCCGTGCTGGGCGATCCAGTAGCCGGTCTGGAAGTAGGCGCCTGGCATGCGCGCAGCGATCACCGACGGCGAGTTCAGGGCGAGCTGCCAGGCGATGAACCCGGCAGCGATGACGGCCGTGCCGGCAATTCCGAACGCCGCAGGCCAGCCTCGCTCGCCGGCGCTGGCCTGATAGTCCGCGGGCCACCGGCCGGGAATCCTGTGCAGCAAGTTGACCGCGAGTGCGGTCGCCAGCGGTGCGGCGATCAGCAGCTCAGGGACCGGCTCGAACACCCCGCCGAGCAGCAGCGGCAGGCCAGGCACCAGCCAGGCGACCACGATGATTACCGGCAGAACGGTCAGCCGGGCGAAACCGCGCCCTGCCTGCTGAGCAAACCTGGCGGCGCGGCGTTCGCGGGCGGCGCGCTCGGCCGCAGGGTCCGGCTCGGTCTGGACGAGGGTGAACGGAAGGGATACCTTCGTGATCCGCGGCAGCCGAGGCAGCCGTACCGTCAGTGTTCGCCGTGGCAGTGTTGCCGGCTGCCGTGGCAACGCCGCTTGCTTGACGGCGTTGCGGAGGGTGCAGACGTCTCCGAACTGGCGTCGGTCTGTCCAGGCCGCGGATTCGGGGGACCCACGACACCACTGTATGGGTCTCGCCGCAACGCGCCGAGATCGCCACCGCATGAGGGCCGGCCGAGCTCCCAGATGACGCTTAGTGGCGTTTTTTCCGCTGTCGACGGCGTACCATGGGCCGGAAACCCGACGGCTCGCCATAGCGACGGCCCGAAGAAACCCCCGCCCGGAGGACCCACGATGACGCGCAACGGGATGCGCCGCCATCCTGGCTCCCGCGGATACTCCTTCGGCATGATGCTGATGGGCTGGGCGGCGATAGGGCTAGCGGTGATCCTTGTCGGCGGCACTCTGTACGGGTACGTCAAGTACCGCAACGTCCTGGACGGGATCAACACCGAGGCAATCAGCCATCTGGGCAAGAGACCGCCGAAGCTGAACAACGCGTTGAACATTCTCGTGATCGGCTCGGACAACCGATCAGGACGCAACGGGAAGATCGGCGGGTATGACCCCGGGCAGCGGTCGGACACGGTGATGATCGCGCACTTTTCGCCGGGGGGCGGCCGGGCCACGGTGCTCAGCTTCCCGCGCGACTCAGTCGTGCCGGTCTACTCCTGCCCCTCCGAGCCCGGCGGGTTCCCGGGCCAGAACGCGTCCGGCTCCTCCGAGCAGCTCAATGCCAGTTTCTCCAATGGCGGCGCCAACTGCCTGTGGAAGACGATCGAGCACACGACGGGCATTCACCTGGACAACTTCGTCCAGCTGAACTTCACCGGGTTCATCAGCGTGATCAACGCGATCGGCGGCGTCCCCGTCTGCCTGCCGACCGCCATCCACAAGAGCCAATACGACCGGCTCAAGCTGACGGCCGGTCATCACATGCTCAAGGGATACAAGGCACTGCAGTTCTGGCGGCTGCGCGACGGCTTCGGTCTGGGCTCGGACCTGCAGCGGATCCAGCGCGATCAGCTGCTCATGGTCGGCCTGGTGCAGAAAATCCTCAAAACCGGTGTCCTGCATAGTCTCTCCAAGACCTGGGCGATCATCAACGCCATCTCCAACGCCCACGCCCTCACCACGGACGCGGGCCTCACCCCGAGCCGCATCGTGCACATCGGCAGGAGCCTCAGCGGGATCTCGAAGAAGTCGATCCAGTTCATCGAGGTACCTACGGTCACGTATCCGGCCAACCCGAACTGGGTGGAATTCGACCAGTTGCAGACCACGAAGCTGTTCGATGACATCGAACGGGACCGTGCCGTGCACAAGACGGACACCGGCGGCAAGGGCAAGGCCGGTAAGGGAGGCACAGGCAGCAAAGCCAGCAAGTCGCCGAAGACTGGCCCGGCACCCAAGCTGATCAGCACCGACAAGGTCAACGTCAACGTACTCAACGGCTCTGGGGTTCAGGGCATCGCCGGCACGACCGCGACGGCGCTCACCGGGCGCGGGTTCCACATCCTGACCACGACCAGTGCGACCAAGCCGGGCGGCGCGTTCGACTACAGCTACATCACCTCTGTCGTGGAGTACCACGGGCCCGCCGACCTGCCGGCAGCCGAGACCGTCGCCGCTCAGATGAAGAACGTGAAGCTACGCGAGGTCGGGTCTCTCAGCCCAGGAGACGTGACGCTGATCCTGGGCTCGCAGTTCAAGCATCTCGGCCCGCCGCCTTCCCAGCCTGTGGGCAACCTGACCGGAAAGTTCGGCGGCTACAAGGGCAGCACGAACCAGTGCAAGGGTTACGGGACGGCGTTCACGTCAGGCTGAGCCAGCCGGCCGCGCCTTTGGCAGAGTCCGCTGCGTGCTGGAGTCGTCCAGAGCCCTGTTAAATCCCTCTCGTTACCGGCGTGGTTAATTGCGTCCGCGCGGGCAAGAACCCAGCAAGAGCCATGGGGCACGGGGACGATCAGCCAGCTACCAGGGGAAACGCGCCGGCGGGGCGGCGTGGTTCTCGGGTGCTCGCCTGGGTTGCCGTGGCCATCGCGGTCGTGCTCGTCGGCGGCGTGCTGACTGCGTACGCCGTGTATCGCGACGTATTCGGGAAGATCCATCAGGTCGACGTGACCGGCCTGGGCCACCGGCCGCGCAGCTACGACAACGCACTGAACATCCTGGTGATCGGCTCGGACACGCGCCGAGGTAAAAACGCCAGGTTCGGCAAGCACGTTGCCGGCCAGCGCTCCGACACAATCCTGGTTCTGCACCTGTCCCCCGGCCTCAAGCGGGCGGTCGTGATGAGCATCCCGCGAGACTCCGTTGTGCCGGTGCTGGCATGTCACAAGGAGAGTGGCTCGCCGGGACAGGTCGCACAGCGGGGGCAGATCGAACAGGTCAACGAGACCTACTCCAACGGCGGCCCTGGCTGCCTGTGGAAGACGATCGAGCATATGACGCACATCAGGCTGAACCACTTCGCCGAGCTGAACTTCACCGGGTTCGAGCACGTCATCAACGACATGGGCGGGGTACGGATCTGCCTGCCGTTCCCGATCAACGACAAGCGGTCCAAGCTGCACCTGACCGCGGGCATCCACCACGTAGGCGGCGCCAAAGCCCTCGCCTACTGGCGGGTAAGGTACATCGGCGTCGGATCGGACCTCGAGCGGATCCAGCGCGACCAGTTCCTGATGGCGTCGGTCGCCCAGAAGGTCAAGCACACGGGCCTGCTCAGCAACCCCGCCAAGATCTTCCGGATCGTCAGGGACGTTGCTTCGTCATTGACCACCGATAGCGGCCTGAAGCAGAGCGAGATGATCGCGCTTGTTGAGCGGCTTCGGGCACTGCCGCTGCGGGCTGTGCACTTCGTGCAGGTGCCGGTCGTGCCGTACGCGCCGAACCCGAACTGGGTGCAGTGGTCGAGCGAGGCGAGCAAGCTCTTCCATGCGATCGCGCATGACAAGAAACTGCCGCGATCCAGCCGGAACCACGGCCATCGGCATGAGCGGACGGGGGGCGGCCAGGCTGCCAGCAAGTCGCAAAGCAGTCGTTCGAGCAGTCCGCGGACGAGCGCATCCGGCGCCAGTCAGGGCAAACCCAGCTCGTCAGCGGCGTCTGGCGGCAAGCGCAGATCGCACTCGCCGCTGTCGCGCGTGACCAAGCGGTACGGCGGCATCACGGCCGGCGCGAACGTGTGCCGCGACGCCGGCGCGTTCGCCGGCCCGCTGGGCGGCCACTGAGGTCGTCCCGCGACCTCCCCGATCCGGAGCTTCGTGACAGGCGAAACCACCCTGTTTGCTGATACGCGGGACTATGCGGCAGTCAGAATGGGACTGTGAGGAGCTTCACCGACTGGCATACACCGGAAGCCGCCGTGGCAGGGATGCGGGAGCGGCTGCCAGCCCAGACCATCGCCCGAGTGACCGAGGCCATCGATTTCGCCGTGGCCGAGCATGGCGATCAGCAACGCCCGACCGGCGCTGCTTACACCGAGCACCTGCTCGAGGCGCTCGAGGCACTCGTCGTCGGTGCCGGCGTCACGGACACCGATGTCCTGGCTGCGGCTGTGCTGCATGACGTCGTCGAGGACACGCCGGTCAGCAACGAGGAGCTCGCGGAGCGGTTCGGGCCGCGGGTCGCCGAGCTGGTCGGATGGGTGACCATCCCAGAGCCAGGAAGTGGTGAGGACCGCGCCGAGGTCAAGCAAGCCAGCTTGCGCCGGCTGGCCGGCGCGCCGAAGGACGCGGTCCTGGTCAAGCTCGCGGACCGGCTCAGCAACGTGCAGACCCTGCGCAACCTCGGCGAAGATCGGCAACGCGCCTACTACGCCCAGACTGTCCGCTACATCGTGCCGCTCGCGGACGCCGATCCCTTCTTCGCGGACTGGTACCGGGACTGGCAGGCCGCGCACGCCGACCTTGGCGACGCGGTCAGCTAGATAATCGGCGGGCGGCCGGCTCTCGTCATCCGCCAGGCCGTCCGGAGCGAGATCGGCTGGCGGCGGCCGGCATCAAGCTTCCACCCATCGGAGAACCCGGCAAACCAGGCCCGCAGCGCCGCCGCCGACCGCTCCCTGACGACGGTGAGCGCCATCCAGTCGGCCAGGTAGACCACCGCCAGCGGCCATGGCAGGTTCCGCCGCGCCAGCCATACCCGGTTCCGCGCCTCGAGCCGGTACCAGCTCTCGTGCCTCGCGTTGTGCACTGCCGGATGACATACGGTCGCAGCCGCGTCGTACTCGATCCGGTACCCGAGGTCCAGCAGCCGCCACGACATGTCGGTTTCCTCGTGGCCGAAAAAGAACGCTTCCGGCTGGCCGCCCGCTTCGAGGTATGCCGACCGCCGGATCGCGCACACCCCGCCGGCGAAGGTCGTCACCACTGAAGAGCGCTCGGGATCTGATGCCCGCAGCCGCGGCACGTGCCAGCGACCGCCCGACCCGCCATCCGGATCCACTACACGGAACGACAGCACGGCGAGCATCGGGTCTGCGGCAAAGCGAGCGGCGACGTGCTCACCGAGCGCGGCCGCGTCGGTGTACCAGGCGTCGTCGTCGAGGAACAGCACCACATCGCCCGCGCATGCCCGCACGCCCGCGTTCCTGCCGCCGGCGACCCCGGCGTTCTCGGCAAGCCGGACCGAAAGGACGCCCTCAGGTAGCGGCCCGGGATCGGCGCCGTTGCCGACGATCACCAGTTCACCGCCCGACGTCCTGAGCGGCGCCGTGCTCTCGACGGCACGGGTCAGCTCGTCAGGGCGATTCCCCATGGTCAGGATCACTATCGATATCTTCACCGCAACCGCCTCGAGGCCATGATCGCGACGAGGTGCGCGACCACCATGAAGGCCGCCACGATCAGGCATGCGACAACGAGTACATGGGTGGCGGTCAGGTCACCGCTGATCGCGTCGGCGATCGCCGCGATCAGGATCAGCAGCGACAGCTCGACAGCCTGGGTGATCCTGTGCACCTTCAGCACGCTGGCCGCCCGCCTGGCCCTGGCCAGCCCGGAGCTGGCCGGCGTGAGCGCCTCGTCGTCATGCCCGGCCGGCAGTCCGGCCTTGGCCCGCGCAACCACTACGTTGTCGGTCTCGGCCTTCACGAGCATCGCGAGCAGAGCGGCCGCCACGCCAGCGGTGACGTAACCGCCTGCCACGGTCAGGTGGCCCTGCGCCCGGAAGCCGAGGCCCACGAGAAGGGCACTCTCGCCTAGGTAGTGGCCCACTCCGTCGAGGTAGACACCGGCGGCCGATTTCCTGTTGCTCCACCTGGCGAGCTCGCCGTCCGAGCAGTCGAAGATCAGGTACAGCTGGATCAGCAGAGCTCCTATGATCGCCGTCGCCAGTCCGCCGAACGCGATCACGACTCCAGCCGCGATCCCGCACACGATGAAGGCGACTGTCACGGCGTTGGGCGACCAGCCCAGCCTGGCGAAGGCCCAGGTGAAGTACGGCGACAGCTTGCGTCCGTAGAGGCGGCCGAGCCAGTGCTCGTCGTTGAGCCGGTCGAGCACCGCCTGCGGCTGGCCCTTCTCCCTGAGCTCAGCCAGCGATGGCCCTGACATACTCCTCCACTCGCTTGGCGACCTCGCCTGGCGACATCGCGAGGCGCTCAAGGATCGTGTACCGGCCTGGCCTTGTCTCTGGGGCGGCGCAGACCGCGGCGGTGAACTGCTCAGCGGACAGCCCGACATCGGCGGGCAGCCGCGGCAGGCCGTGCCGCCGCAAGCAGGACGATATCGCTGCGGCCTGGCCAGCGTTACCGCGCAGGTGGGTGCAGAACAGCGCCCCGATCCCGGCCAGCTCGCCGTGGCTGGCGGTGCCCGGGTAGAGCTGGTTGATCGCGTGCATGATCTCGTGGTCGCCACCGCTCGCGGGGCGGCTGGACCCGGCCACTGCCATCGCCATCCCCGACATGATCAGCGCCTCGGCCAGGACGGTCAGGAACTCATCGGTGCTGCTCGGGCCCGGCTCGTGCAGCACCGCGTGCGCAGCGGTAGCGGGCCATGGCCGCTGCGAGGCCGTCGACCGCCTCGCCGGTATCGGCCGCCGCCAGTTCCCAGTCGGCTACCGCGGACAGGTTGCTGATGGCGTCGCCAATCCCTGCGGTAGACAGCGGCCCTGGCGCCTGCCGCACCCGGTCCAGGTCCACCACGACGGCAACCGGCGGAACCACGCCGTAGGAGCCGCTGCCCGACTCGTGCGCGAGCGTGCTCACCGGCGATGCGATCCCGTCGTGCGCGAGGCTGGTCGCGACCGCGACCATCGGAATGCCAGCCACGTGCGCCGCAAGCTTCGTGACGTCGATGGTCTTTCCGCCGCCGATCCCTGCCACGGCCTCGTACCGGCCGGCCCGCAGATCCCTGCCGAGCGTAACCGCGCTGTCGTAGCAGCCATCGGGAATCCTGATCACGTCGGCGATACCTGGCGGCAGCTGCGCCGTGATGGCATCCCCCTGACCGGGTCCGACGACGACCGCCACTCTTCCCTGGCTCGCGATCTTCCGGTCGGTCAGCAGCGCGGCGAGCCCTGCGATCGCTCCGGGCCGGACGTCGATGACAAGCGGGGCGGCGAGCATTCGCGCCAGCAGCGGCATGATCCTCCTCCGCCATGCACCCGGCCACTTCCGGGCCGCGGTTACCACGCGAGATTAGCAGCGAGCGGCGATCTCCCTGGCCCGCATCAGATCGGCGTGGTCATCGACCTCGACCCACTCGACGGCGCCGATGGGCGCCGCGAGGACCGCGCCGCCGCGCTCGGAGAACTCGGCGAAGCCGTCCTCGTAGTACAGGTGCGGGTTGCGACGCCAGGTTGTCTCCAGGCAGTCGGCAAGGGCGACAGCGGCGGCAGGCTCGATCAGCGTGACGCCCATGTACTCGCCGTGCGCGCATGCTGGGTCCATCACCTTGGTGATCTGCACCAGCATCCCTTCGCCGTCGAGTACGACCTTCATCTCTTCATCGGCCAGCGCCTTGATGTCATCGATGGCGATGATGAGGCGGCCCAGCAGGGGCTCGCGACGGATCCCATCGCCCGGGCCGCCGGCACCACCAGCGCAGCCAGCAGCCAGCAGCACCAGCGCCAGCACCGCCGGCACGGCTGGCACGGCTGGCACGGCTGTCGGCCCCCTGCGCTGGCGGCCAGGAGCGTCTTCTCGACGCTGACCGGGTGCACGGTGTCGCCGTTCACGAGCATGACGCCGCGCCCGAAGTACTCGCGGGCGAGCCACAGCGAGTAGGCGTTGTTCCACTCCTCGGCACGCTCGTTGTGGACGAGGTCGATCGAGATGCCGTAGGCCTTCTCAAAGGCCGGAACGCGATCGGCCACCATCCCTGCCGCGTAGCCGACCACGATCACGACCTCGGTCAGCCCAGCAGCGGCCAGGTTGCGGAGCGCGATGTCGAGGATGGTGGTCTCGCCGGCCACCGGCAGCAGCGCCTTCGGCCGCCCGTCGGTGTCGGGGCCGGAGCCTGCGGCCCGTCCCCGCGGCGAGAACCATGCCGATCACTGCCGGTCTTCCTCCCTGAGTACGAGGTAGCCGGTCAGGACCTCCCGGCAGATAAGCACACCAAGATACGCTGCCAGCCCAACGTACCCGAACGTCGCCAGGCCGAACGTGGCAGTGAGGCCGACGACGAACATCCTCGCCTCCCAGCCGAGGCCAGTGCCCCAGCCGACCCAGGAGCTAGGTCCGGAATCCGGTGCCGAGTCCTCCTCTGGGTCTGTGTCCTGAGGCGGCAGGGCGCGTGGGGAACCGGCCGGCAGCAGCTGTCGCGGCCGGAGATGTCGCCGCAGTAGCTGTCGCCGCCGCATTTGTCGCCACCGCAGAGCCCGTCACGATCGCGGTGTTGCTCGTATACCAGATGGCCAGGATGGCGCAGAGGGAGAAGACGATCGGGCCAGGCAGGGCCAGGGAGAATCCGAGCGAGCCCATGTAGACGTACTGGGCGGCTGCGAGCAGGACCGGAACCAGCCAGTCGAACCTGCTGTCGTGCGGGTGACTCGAACCTGGCGCGGCGAGCATCATGACGACCGGCGGCGTCAGCGCGATGAAGGCGGGCAGATGGCGCAGGCCGAGAGCGGCGAGCATCGCGGTCGCGACCAGGCCGGCCAGCGCGGGCGGCAGCGGGATCAGGTTGCCCTGGACCAGGCGGCCGGCCCAACGTGCCGCGGCGCCGTCGTCGCGCAGGGCGAGGATCATCGCCCGACCGCGTGCGGTCAGGCCGGTCCCGGGGCCTTCGAGCGTCGCTGCTGCTCCGGCAGCGCTGCCCTGGTTGCCGGCTTCGCCAGCGCCGCTCGGAGCACGGTTCGCAGTAGTCGCACGGGCCGAGGGGCTTGCCTCGGGCGCTTCCCTTTTCGCTGCGGTCTCTATCAGGCCGCCCGTGCTTGCACGCCGGGCGACCCGCTGAGCGCGCCCGCCGGCCACCCAGGCCGGCGATGGCGTGGTCGTGAACCGGACCGTCGTCGTCTCGCCCGGCGATCCGGAGACGCCGACGACGGCCGTGATAGTGGCGCTTGGCTGGCGCGGGTGCGGATGGCGCAGGCGCGGCTGGCGCGGCCGCGGGCTGGCGCAGGCGCGGCTGGCGCGGGCGCGGCTGTCGCAGGTTGAGCCGTACCTGCGGCAGGGCTGATCCTGGTGAGCGTCGCGATCGTGGCGACGATCGCGACGGCTTCGATGCCGAGCACCGCGAGCAGCGCGACCTGCGGGCCGCTGACGGCGTACGCCGGCGAAGGCGAGCAGCCCCCGCAGGCGCGGGCGGAACCCGGAGCAGCGCACCGAGCCCCGCGCAAGACCGGGTTGCGGCCGAACTCCCTGCTGCGCTCCGGCGGTCAGTGCCGCCGCGCGGCAGGCGCCGAGCATGTCGGTGATCGCCACCGCGGAGACCGTGAGCACCGCCAGCGACCAGGCGCCAAGGAACGTCGCGTGCACGCGTCGCCCGCGGCCATGCCGCCGTAGATCGCGCATTCGGCGGCCACGGCGCAGACCGCGGCGAGCCAGCCGAACCCGAGCAAGGACTGGCGTCCGCTGGGTCGTCCAGCCAGTCCTCTTCGCTGGCGTTTCCCGCTCCCCATCCGGCCGTCCTTTGGCCGGCCCGGTGGCGCCGGGCAGCACAGTGGTGGCGGCGCACAGTGACGGCGGGCAGCACGAGCCAGTCGGTGCCGCCGTCGTGGCGGCGCCGCGTCGGCGGCCAGAGTCCGCCCGCTGCCTCGGCCGCGGCAGGTCGCCTGGCCCGCGCACGCCTGAATCGCGGCCAGCCCGCGCGCCGCCAGTCAAGAAGACCAGCCAGCCGGTCATGGCCAGCAGGCCCCGCGCGCCGTGCTCGCCTGCCTCCCCCGCTGAACCACGCGGCGGCGCACACCGCCAGCAGCACCGAGATGCCGGCCAGCGAACCCGGCGAGATCGAGCGGTCAATCGCGCGCGCCGCCAGCCAGCCGAGCGCCCGCCGCACCGCACAGCCGCGGATATCAGCAGCGCGAGCGATCCGCGTCGTCGCGCTGCTGTCATCGTTTTGCTTCCCGGTGCCGGAATGGGCGACGAGTTCACCGCTTGCCGGGCGCTTCATCCGGAGAGGATCAGACCTCCTTGACGCCATTGTGACCAATTGCAATTGATCAATTACTCAGCGTACCCAGACGACTTCAGCGTCCGATGCTCCACCCGAAACGGGAGCGTCTCCACGGGCCACGTTGAGCGCGCGGGACGGCCGGCGGCTGGGTAAGGTCCGATCATGCGGACAGTCGCCGTGGTGCTGGCCGGCGGCTCAGGCGTCCGGCTTGGCGGGAAGACCCCGAAGCAACTGCAGCTGCTTGCCGGGCGGACCCTGCTTGAGCACTGCGTCGCGGCGTTCGACGCAGCTCCTGGCGTCGATGAGGTCCTGGTCGTGATGCCGGCCGATCTGATCGGCGCGGCGAAGCGCGTCCTGGACGGCAGGTACCGCAAGCTCAGCGACGTCATCGCCGGCGGCGTCGATCGGCCAGGATCGACCAGACGAGCGATCGAGCACCTCACCTGACGGACACCGACGGCGCATCAGGCGACTGCAACGTGCTCTTTCACGACGCGGCCCGGCCGCTGGTCGACCAGCGGATCATCGCCGACTGCGTGGCGGCGCTCGCCGATGCGCAGGCGCTCGGCGTCGTCGTGCCGACGGCCGACACGATCGTCGAGGTGGCCGGCGGCGTGATGACGTCGATCCCGCCGCGCGAGTCGCTCGGCCGCTGCCAGACCCCGCAGGGCTTCCGCCTCTCGGTGATCCGGCGGGCGCACGAGCTGGCGGCTGGCGGATCCGCGCGCGGCCACGTTCACGCCCACCGACGATTGCGGCATCGTGCTGCGCTACCTGCCCGACGTGCCGGTCGCGGTCGTCCCCGGCAGCGAGCGCAACCTGAAGATCACCTACCCGGGCGACCTGCGGATCGCCGAGCTGCTGCTCGCCGAGATCGGACGCAGCCAAGCCCGATGGCCGCTGAGGTCCCGTCACGGTCACGTCACGTCGGGCGTCCGCGCGGCCGTCGGGCGGCGCTGTCCGGCTGCTGCCCGTCGGCTGCCAGCCCGCCTCGGGCGGCGGACCCGCTCACCAGGCGACGAGAGCTGGTCAGGAACCCCGCGCCCCAGCACAGGTGCATGGTCGCGAGCACGGCCGGCAGCCAGGCGAGCGCGCGGCCGCTCAGCCGGCCGTCGGTGCCCGCTCTCGCGGTGACGACCAGCAGCGCCGATCACGTAGGCAAGCGGAACCACCAGGCCGGCGGTGAGCAGCCACTGCCACCAGGTGCCGGTGCGATCGGCCAGGCTCGCCACTCCGGCGAGCCCGGCGAGCGTCCCGATCAGCAGCACGATCAGCGCAGCCGGCGGCGCCAGGTAGCGCAGGTTGATCGTGCCCGCATGGTGCCGCGCGACAGCGCGCCGCCACCGGCCGTACAGGAAGTACTGGCGAGGCGAGCTCCCTGACGGTCGTACGCGGCCGGTAGGTCACCCGCAGCTCGGGCTGGAACCAGATCAGCCCGCCGGCTTCGCGGATCCGGTGGTTCATCTCCCAGTCCTCGCCGCGCAGGTACTGCTCGTCGTACCCGCCGACGCCCTCGATCGCCTCCCGCCTGAACGTCCCGAGGTACACCGAGTCGGATGGGCCAGCGCTGCCGCCGGTGTGGAACCGCGCAGAGCCGACCCCGGCCGGAGACGTCATGGCCCACGCGACGGCCTGCTGGAAGGGCGTGACACCCTCCGGCGGCCATGATGCCGCCGACGTTGACAGCCCCGGTCTCGCGCAGCGCGCGTACGGCGGCGGCGATGTAGCCGGCCGGCAGCCGTGACCTCGACGTCGACCCGGACGATCACCGGATGCCGCGAGGCGCGCACGGCGGCGTTGAGCGCGCTGGGAATCTGGCCAGACGGATTGGCCACCACCGTGATCCTCGGGTCGTGCAGCCGCGAGGTCCCTGGCGATCTGCTCGGTGCGGTCCTTCGAAGGGCCGACCGCGAGCACCAGCTCAAGCTCACCGGGGTAGACCTGGCTCAGCACATGGCTGACCGATTCCGGCGAGGTTCCGTTCCGCGTCGCGGACCGGCATGATCACGGAAACTGGACCAGCGCCGCCGGTCCGTCCCGCAGGCCGGCGGGCTCCGGGGCTGGCGGCAGCCCGCGCCTGCGCGTCGTCGGTGTCGTTCATGACGCTGTCGACGGTACCGCCTCTGGCACGTTCCGAGCCCACGGCGCGGAACGTGCCAGAGCCGAGCCACGCGTCCGTTAGGGCGCGACGTCCTCCAGCATCTCGGTGACCAGCGCGGCGATCGGCGAGCGCTCGGAGCGCACGAGCGTGACGTGCGCGAAGAGCGGATGACCCTTGAGCTTCTCGATCACCGCGACGACGCCGTCATGCCGGCCGACCCGCAGGTTGTCCCGCTGGGCGATGTCGTGGGTGAGCACGACGCGGGAGCCCGCCCCGATCCTGGACAGGACCGTGAGCAGTACGCCGCGCTCCAGCGATTGCGCCTCGTCGACGATCACGAACGAGTCGTGCAGCGACCGGCCCCTGATGTGGGTCAGCGGCAGGACCTCGAGCATGTCCCTGGCCACCACCTCGTCGATCACGTCAGGGCGTGGTGATCGCCGACAAGGTGTCGTAGACGGCCTGGGCCCACGGGTTCATCTTGTCGGCCTCTGAGCCAGGCAGGTAGCCGAGCTCCTGGCCGCCGACCGGGTACAGCGGGCGGAAGACCACGACCTTGCGGTGCTGGCGGCGTTCCATGACGGCCTCGAGGCCGGCGCAGAGCGCGAGCGCCGACTTGCCGGTGCCGGCCCGGCCGCCGAGCGAGACGATGCCGATCTCGGGGTCGAGCAGCAGGTCGAGCGCGACGCGCTGCTCGGCGCTGCGGCCACGCAGCCCGAACACGTCGCGGTCGCAGCGGACCAGTCGGACCGACTTGTCCGGCTGCACCCGGCCGAGCGCGCTGCCGGTCCCGACTGGCGCCCGAGTACAGCACCAGGCCGGTGTGGCACGGCAGGTCCCTGACCGCGGCGGACTCGAGCGTGCCCGTCGTGGTACAGCTGATCGATGTCGTCCGGGCTGATCTCGAGTTCGGCCATTCCGGTCCAGCCCGAGTCCGGCGGCAGCTCGGCGCGGTACTCCTGCGCCTGCAGGCCGATAGCGGCAGCCTTGATCCGCAGCGGCAGGTCCTTGCTGACCAGGACGACGCTTTCGCCCTCAGCGGCCAGACTGCAGCGCGACAGACAGGATTCTCGTGTCGTTGTCGCCGAGCCTGAAGCCAGCGGGAAGCACGGAGGGATCGGAGTGGTTCAGCTCGACCCGCACCGTCCCGCCCAGGTCGCCGATCGCGATGTCGGCGTCCAGCCGGCCGTAGCTCACCCTCAGGTCGTCAAGATGGCGCAGCGCTGCGCGAGCGAAGAACCCAAGCTCGGGATGATTCCGCTTGGCCTCGAGCTCGGTGATCACGACCAGCGGCAAGAACGACCCGGTGCTCAGCGAACCTGCCGATCGCGCCGGGGTCGGCGAGCAGGACGCTGGTGTCGAGCACGTAGGTACGGCGGTCGTCCCGGACTCTGTGCCGGGCCGGGTCCGTCGGCAGGTCCGGTCTGGCCTGGATCGCTTCCCTGCCGCCGTTCGTTGCGGCTGAGCTCGCTGCTGACTCTTGAAGGCTGATACGGTTCGGGCGCGATGCGCGGGCTGATGCGGAAATGGCCACTCACTCTCCCCTGAGCGCCATGAAGGCGCCGCGTTGGACACAAACGTGTCGGAGGGACCGGGACCGGCCAGCGAAGGACCGGCGCCGGCCCTTTCGCTCATCTCGCCTGCGTGCCAGGACGCGAAGCTCGAGAATCCGAGGGCCTTCCCGCCGGGCGGCTACGCACCGCCCGTCAGTCCAGACGGTACCTGCGACGGGGACCGCGCGAAAGTAGCGGCGCACACACGAACTGACCGATGCCGGTCGGATTACCTGGGGCGGCACGGCAATTTCGCCGTGCTGTAACCAAATAGCCCGCTCATGCGTCTTGAAGCACGTGACAGCTATGTGGCCGGAATCCGAACCCGGGCCAAGCCGCGATCTTCTACGAGACCCCGCCTAGCCGATGGCGGAGGCAGCCAGCCGACTGGACTTTGATGAGTTCTACTCCGGCTCCGCGGCCCGTCTCGTCCGCCACGGTTACGCGCTCACCGGCGACATGGCCGAGGCCCAGGACATCGCCCAGGAGGCGTTCGCCAGAGCCTGGCAGCGCTGGGCCATGGTCAGGGACTGCGACTCGCCCGAGGCCTGGGTCCGCCGCGTGGCGACGAACCTGGCGGCGAGCCGCTGGCGGCGCATCCGGGTCGCTCGGGCCGCCGGCGGCCACGCGGCCGAGCACGCATGCGCCCGGAGGTCAGCACCGACACCGTCGCCCTCGTGAGCGGACTGCGGACGCTGCCGGAGCGACAGCGGACCGTGCTCGTGCTGCACTACATGTGCGACATGACCATCGACCAGATCGCGGCGGAACTCGGCTGCCCGGCAGGCAGCGTGAAGAGCTGGCTGTCACGCGGCAGGACGGCGCTGGCCGCGGCAGTCCGGATCGTCGAACCTGACCCGCCAGGCGAGCGCGCGCAGGGCCCGCGCGCCTCTCCCTGCACAAGCCAAGCCGGAGGCCAGCCATGCCTGACGACCGGTTGCGCGAGCTCTTCGACCATGCCGCCGAGGAGCCCGTAGACGTTCCCCCGGTCGAGCGCGTGCTGGCCAGCGGCCAGCAGCGACGCCGCCGCGCCAGGCTGCAGGCATCGACGATCGCGTGGACGATCATGCTCGCGGCGGGCTTCGGCGCGCCGCAGGTCCCGGCAAGCCTGGCCACGAAGTCCCCGCACAGCCCGCGGATCGTGTCCGTCGACCGGAGCTCCCCAGGCGTCCTATCCGAGCGCGCATGCCGCAAGCTATGGAACAGCCAGCGCACCGCCCAGCCCGACTCCGACAGCCCCAGGCGGACCCGGCCAGACCGTCGCCGAGGCCCTCGCGATCCGGCTCCACGAGCATCGACCCGGGCCGCTGCGTTGCCGCCGCCCGGTAACGGCCAGCTGATTCTCGGCGCTGGATAGCGCGCACACATACGTCATGACCAGGATCGGATCGGTGAGGCGCGCCGGTTCCTGTGACAGGCCTGACGTCCGTCGCGGGCGCGTCCGCCCGTCCTGGCGACAAACCCGGCCGGCGGGTGGGTGGTCGCGTTCGCCAGCCGGAGGCCGGCGCGGGAAGCCGTGCGAGATCGACTGGCCCTCGTGGTGGCGAGTGGCCACAGCGTCCCGTTTGGCCCCTTGTTTGAGGAAGCCGCCGTCACGTCGGCAGCCGTGAGCCAGGATGGGAGCCGGGTAGCCGTCGCGGTTGCCGAGCAGATCAGGCGGCGCGCGGATCGAAGTGCTGCCGCTGCCCGGTCATCAGGCGACGAGGCGGTCCTGGAGCGTACCGCCGGCGCAGGCCGATCTGGTGACCGGCGCTGTCCTGGTCGCCCGACGGGCGGCATCTGACCTACCTGACCAACGAGTCGGGCGTACCTGGTTCACAGCGCGGACCGGTCATTCTCGATACCGCGTCCAAGGTGGCCGAGGTGCCTGCGGTCGCCCGCTGGCCACGCGCCATGACGACGGGCATGAGCCTGCGTTCCGCAGGCTGCTGCCTGGCTCGGCGCGAGCGGGCGGTTCGCGGTGCTGTCTGAATGCATGACCACCGGGGAAGTCGTGCTTCAGAGGTCCGACGCGAGCACCGGCGTGGCCGTGGGCCAGCCGCTCGTGGTGGCGCACAGGATCGGATGCGCCGGGCCAACCCTGAACTCCAATGCCTCGGGCAGCCTGGTGCTGATCAGCTACTGCGGCGTCTACCTCGACAATCGCGGCCGGCTCTCCAGGCAATCAGCCGACCTGACAGCGGCAACGCTGAGCGGCTAATCCGCCGGGCGGAGGCCGCAACCTAGCTGATCAGCACCAGCCTGGTCACCAGTAGTCAGTTGCCGAACCGGCGATGCCGCCCCGCGTACGAACGCAGCGCCCGCAGGAAGTCCACCTTCCTGAAGGCCGGCCAGTACGCGTCGCAGAAGTAGAACTCCGAGTGCGCGCTCTGCCAGAGCAGGAAGCCGCCGAGGCGCTGCTCGCCCGAGGTCCTGATGACAAGGTCGGGGTCGGGCTGGCCGGCGGTGTAGAGGTGCTCGGCGATGTGCTCGACGTCCAGGATCTCCGCCAGCTCCTCGATCGTCGTCCCTCTCGTGGCGTGATCGTGAAGCAGCGAGCGGACGGCGTCGGCGATCTCGCGGCGCCCGCCGTAGCCGACGGCCACGTTGACCTGCAGGCCCGGGTAGTCGGCAGTGGCCTCGCCAGCGTCCTTGAGCACCTGAGCCATCTCGGCGGGCAGCAGGTCGAGCGCACCAACCGGCTTGACCCGCCACTGCTGGGCGACAAGCTGCCTGACCGTGTTCTCGATGATCTCGAACAGCGGCTCGAGTTCCTCTTCGGGCCTGGCTATCAGGTTGTCGGTCGACAGCAGCCACAAGGTGACGACCTCGACGCCTGCCTGCTTGCACCACTCGAGCAGCTCGAAGATCTTGTCGGCGCCTTTTCGATGACCCGGTACTGACGTCGAGCATGCCAGCGGACCGCGCCCAGCGACGGTTGCCGTCGCACATCACACCCACGTGCCGGGGAGCCGCCGACGGCGAAAGCGAGGCTTCCAGCCGTCGCTCGTAGAGCAGGTAGATGAGATCGCGCAGACCCATCCGGCACCCTTCCTCGTTGCCGCCATCGAGGCTAGCTGAGTCAACCTGGCTGGTCACCGGCCGTCCTGGCGGCCCGATAGCCGACTGCCAGGGCGGTGCCGTCCGGCTCACCTGAAACGGTATCCAAGAATGCGCGCGATGCGGCAGATGTCTGCACACCTGTTTAAATTCTTCTCTCGTGCAACATCAACCGCACGCCGACTCGCCCACGACAAGGTCCGTCTCACCGCGCCACTGCTTAGTCAACGAGGCGGCGGACGCGAGAGTGCCCCGCGCCTCCCTGGCACGGGGCACTCGGCCTGGCATGTCGGCCCGCCGATCGAGATCAGCCGATGGACTTGACGATCGCGTCGTCGAGGCCCGCGAAGGAGGCGAGGTACTCCCTGCGCTCCTTCTTGATCCGCGCGACCATGGCGTTGTATTCCTCGAGCCGGCCCTGGCGCTCGTAGAGCCTGCGGGGCTGCAGGATCTCGATGTCGTCGACCCCCGGGCAGTGACGTGGCGATCTCGTAGCCGAAGTCAGGATCGCTCTCCCACTCGATGGTCTCCTCGACGATGCCCTGGACAATCGCTGAGGAGTACGGAATCGTCACCTTCTTCGACGTCGCGTCGTCTGTGCCACCGACCCGGCCGGTGTTCAGCACGTAGACCTTCAGCTCGTGGCTGTCGAGTAGCTCCAGCATCCGGTTGCCCATGTCGGCCATGTGCCTGGGGAAGAACGGGTTCGTGCCAGGAACGCGGAGGAACTTGCCTTCCTCGTCCTTGCCGCCAGCCGAGGTGCCGGTCGTCTCGCCGAGCATGAAGTACGCGGCCGCCTGCGTCCGGTCGAGGCGGGCGACCCCTGGCACGATGTTCTCGTTCCTGTTCAGGATCAGCAGGAACTCAGCGGGCGGGACCTCGTTGCCCGGCCACGGGTGGACGTAGGAGAACGGCCAGGTGGTGCGGCCGTTCTTGGTGTAGGAAGTGTCGAAGAAGTCGACCTTGCCTTCGGCGTCGACGGAGACGTTCTCCAGGTAGGCGTCGGGCTTGGTGGTCGCGTTGTAGATGGCTGGCTCGTACCTCGGGTCCAGGCCGAACGTCTTGGCGAAGCAGCCGTTCTCCGTGGTGTACACCTTGCCGCCCGGCATCAGGGCGACAAAGTCGTCCTGCGCCGGCTTGCTGTCGAGCTGGGTCGTGAACGTGGTGGTGGTCTTGCCCGTGCCGGACAGGCCGACGATCAGGATCGAGGTCGGGGTGCCGTCCCTCGGCATCACCTTGCATCCCGCGTGCAGGGCGAGCCCACCCCGGCCGTAGACGATGTTGTTCCACATCCGCAGCCCGCCCTTCTTGGACTCACCGAAGTAGTCCGAGTTCAGGACGCGGGTGATGTTGGAATTCAGGTCGACAGCGATCACGCGGTCGTCGGGGTAACCGGGAGCTGGAAGGTTAGGCGTGTAGATGACCGTGGTGTCCGGCTCCCACGTCTGCCGGGTCGTAGTCCGCCTCGACCGGGTAGTACAGCTGCTTCTGCATGCCGGCGACGTTGGAGTTCGCCGCCTCCATGATGAGCCTGGCACGGGTTCGGAACTGGGGATCGGAACCGATGAAGCCGTCAACGACGACCATGTGCTCGCCGGCGATGTAGCGGTCCTGCTCAGCGGAGATGCGGTCGTACTCTTCGCGGGTGATCGTCTGGCTGGTGGCGTTCGTTGAATCGTCGACGACGAAAGTTGACCTGGTGCTCCGCGAATCCACCCTCGCCTTGACCACCACGTTGTCGAATTCGGTCAGCTGGCTGTTGGGCATCTTCTCGGTCAGCTCGCGGAGCCGCTCGGCGGTCGGATTAAATTCCGCCTGGGCGGCCCTCACCTCATACACCACGACTGCTCCTCCTCGTTGGCGGAAGCAAACGTCGCATTCCGCTTGCGGGGTACATGCCAGTTCGGGCAGCCGAAAATACGCCCGGACTCGCGGGATCGATTTGGGGAGTGTACCCCGGCCCACGCGGGCTCAAAATATCCCCCTGCGTGTGAATTGTTGCCCGTTGCAAGCCGCGTTTCCTCTGGGTGCGCGGCCTTAGGCCATTGCATCAGCGTCAGCTTCCCTGGTCGCGCGTCCGCATGCACAACAAAGCCCGGTGGCTGGACATCGTGTCCCAGCCACCGGGCCTGCTATTCAGATTGCCTGGCCCGCTCGGGCCTACCTGGCCTCGGTCAGGCGGATCTCGGGCCCTCAGCCCTGATCTGCTCGACGCGCTGCAGCGCCCCGCGCAGGTCGTCGAGCCACGCGTCCTCGTGCTCGCCAACCAGCCGGACGCACCACGCCAGGGCGTCGCTGCGGCTGCGGGCGACGCCGGCGTCGACCAGCGTGTCGAGCACCAGGCGCTCGTTCTGCCTCAGCCTGGTCATGACCGGCACGGAGAACGTGGTGAACATGACGGTCCTGTCGCCGGATCGTACGCCCCAGGACACCTTGCGGCCGTACGTGTGCTCGGCCTCCTGAGCGATCTCGATCCGGTGCTGCCTGGTCTCTTCGCGGAAGCGACGGCTGCGCCCTTCCCATGCCGCGGCCTGCTCGGCGTCCGACGCCCCCTCGGCGACGTGCGCTTCGCCGATCGGCACGATCACCGTGATCTCCTCACGGTCGACCTTGACGTCGAGCCCGCCGTCCACCCACTCTTCTGGCAGCCTGCCGGAGAACCAGCCGCGAAGCCGCTCAGCGGCCGATGCCTGCTGCTCGCTCTTATCTGTACTCATGTAATCATGATTACACGAGCAGATCGGTTACGCAATCCAGATGGCGTGGCAGCGACAAGCCGCCGCTGATGAGGCGGGGACAGCGAGCGGGGCCAGTACGAGCGGCCGACGGTCAGCCTGCCGGATTGCCGGCGACGGCGGCGGCGACTCGCGCGTATACCCGGACGGCACCGGCGAACCCGGTCCCGAAGTCGGCGCGTACGACCTCGACGTTCAGGCCGGGCTCAGGTGCTTGCAGCATCTCGCCGTTGCCGATGTAGATGGCCACGTGCGAGATGTAACTGGGCGCCGTCGGATCTGTATGGTAGAAGAGCAGGTCACCAGGGCGCAGATCACTGAGCTTGATCAGCGGTCCGGTCCTTGCCTGGTCGGCCGCCACCCGTGGCATCAGGATGCCGGCCTGCCTCATCGACCACTGCACCAGGCCGGAGCAGTCGAACGTTCGCGGGCCTGCGCCGCCCCACACGTAGGGCATCCCGAGCCGGCTCTCGGCCGCGGCCAGGAATGTCGCGAGTCTGCGCGGCCGTCAGGCCTGGTCCCTGCCCCGTCGTGTCGCCAACAGCGCCAGCAGCGCCCGAGGTCACCGCGATGCTGCCCATGATCACCTGGGTCACCAGCGGCGCGACAGCGGTCCCTCGCGGCGCCAGCTTCTTGAGCTTGGCCATCAGCCGGTCGAGCCTGGCTTGGGGGGCGCTGAGGACGATAGCGTTGGCGGCCGGCAACCCGAGGCGGCGCCCGACGGCACCGGAAACCACGGCGTCGACCCCGCCGATGCCGACGGTGCCGAATCCCGCCACTGGCAGCTTCATCGAGCGGGCGCCGTCGACTTGCACCGGCTTATTAAGAGCCACCCGGTCCTGGTGGCCCATCGTGTAGGAGACGGCGATGCCGCCGGCGGCGACGTTCTGCCATAGCGCGGCAGAGCGGGCAGTCGGCCCGGCGGCGAACGGCCGGAAGGCGGCCGGGTTCACGCCGAGCACGTTGACGAAGACGCCGTTGACCTTGATCCGGCCGGCGTCGACCGGGACGGCCGCGACCACGCCGCTGACGTGCCGCAGCCTGCTCACCAGGCCCGCGGGCAATGACGTCTGAGCGACCAGGAGCACGTCGGCCTGGAGCAGATGGGACAGGCGGCCTGGCCGCTGGCTCGCCGTGGTTTGCGCGCGGATTCGTGACAACGGCTGCGGCCGGGCACCGGCCCGGATGCGAACGACCGGCGATCGATCCCCGGGTTCCCAGCGCCGGGAATGGCACCGACTTGTCCGCTGACGTTCGTCGCGCTGATCGCCTCGGCTGCCGGCGATCGGCGCATAACTGGACGGGCAGGACACCCGTCACCGCCAGGCCCGGCTGTCCCGGCATGGCCGCCAGGCACAGGCCAAGGCCCGTCGTCAACGTGATGACCGGGAGTAGCCGACGCGCCAAAGAGCGCAACCTCGGTTTCCTTCCGCTCGGAGGCAATCTCGTGCGCTAACCGGAATTATGCGCCTCCGAGCCGACACGCAAAAGGGCCGGACCGTCTAGCAGCGGCATTCCGCGCGGTCCATGCTATGTGCGAAACGTGACGAACAGATGTCCGTGCGATGACAAGCCGGAAGCCTGCGCACGCTACCGGCCCAGGGTGGCGAGAAGCTCGTCCGCGCTGGTCACCGGCAATCGGCAGGTGAAATTGCGGCAGACATAGGCGGCCGGCTTGCCCTGCACCATCCCGCGGCCGGCCAGCAGCGGAATCCCGTGACCGTCGCCTGTCACGCCTGCGCCGTCCCTCCCCTCACCGAGGGCCAGGACGGCGCCTGGCGTGGCGCCAGCGCGGCAGCGCGGTGCAGCGCCCTGGTGCTGTCGTCGGCAGGCGGGCCCACGATCGCGATCTCATCGGGGCCGGCCAGGAACGCCTCGGCAACGGCCAGGCCCCAGCCTGCCGCCTGCGGGAACCTCGCGGCAACGTCGGAGAGCGTGCCGAGCGCTGCCGGCCGCCGCCTCGCGATGGCGGGCAGATCCGGTCAGCGCCGCGTAGCTGAGCAGGGCGCCGGCGACCGCGAAGGTTCCTGACGGGGTCGGACCGTCACCGGGGTCGGCAGGGCGGTAGATCAGCCGCTCGGCGTCGTCGGCGGTGTCATAGAAGCCCCCGTCAGGCCCTCGGAACCGGTCAAGTGCGGTCTCCAGCAGGTCTCCGGCCAGGCCGACCCAGCGGTCGCTGCCGGTGACACCGGCCAGGGCGAGGAACCCGGCCGCGACGTTCGCGTAGTCCTCAAGGACTCCGGCGCTGTGCCCGGCGACGCCGTTCATCGACGTCCTGGCCAGCCTGCCGCTGTCCAGATGCACCGCTGGCGAGCAAGTCGGCGGCGGCGCTGGCCGCATCGACGTAGCCTGGCCGGTCGAAGAGGAGCCCAGCCTCGGCGAGAGCAGCGATTGTCAGCCCGTTCCACGCCGCGACGACCTTGTCGTCCCTTCCTGGCCAGACCCGGTCCGAGCGGGCGGCCAGCAGCGCCGACCTGATCCGCTCGTAGTGCGCATAATCGGCAGGATCGACCAGTAGCTGCAGGACCGAGGTGCCGTGCTCGAAGCGTGCCTGCCCGCGTGACGGCGAAGAGCTCGGCCGCGTACGAACCGTCCGCTTCCCCGAGCACGTCGGCCAGTTCGCCGGGCGTCCAGACGTAGAAGACGCCTTCCTGACCTTCGCTGTCGGCATCCAGCGCGCTCGCGAAGCCGCCCTCGGCTGTTCGCAGGTCGGCGATCATCCAGTCGCAGGTCTGCTCGGCGACGCGCCTGGCCAGTTCGCTGCCCGATCGCCGCCACCAGTGCGCGTACACCCTGGCCAGCTGGGCGTTGTCGTACAGCATCTTCTCGAAGTGCGGCACAACCCAGTCAGCGTCGACGCTGTACCTGGCGAACCCGCCGCCGAGCTGGTCATACATGCCGCCCCTGGCCATGGCCTCGATGGTCCCGGCAGCCATCTCCAGCGCCATCTCGGCCTGCGGCCTGGCCTGGGGCTCGGCGGCCTGCGGCTTCGCAGCTGCAATCCGTTCTGACGTCCTCAGCAGGAACTCCAGCACCGTGGACGGCGGGAACTTCGGCGCTCCGCCGAATCCTCCGCGCCTGGCGTCATAGCGCTTGGCGAGCGTGTCGACCGCTGCGTCGGCGAGTTCAGCGGTAGCGGCATCCGAAGCAGCGCCGACGGCGCCTCCTGGGCTCTGGCCCGCTGTTTCTGCCAGCGCAGCCGCGACCTTGCCGGCCTGGTCGGCGACGGCGTCGCGGTTCTCTCGCCAGGCCTTCGCCACGGCGGTGACCAGCTGCTTGAAGTGCTCGCGCGGGTAGTAGGTGCCGCAGTAGAACGGCTCCCGTCCCGGGGTCAGGAAGACAGTCATCGGCCAGCCGCCCTGGCCGGTCATCGCCTGCGTCGCCGTCATGTAGACGGCATCGACGTCAGGACGCTCCTCACGGTCCACCTTGATGGACACCACCAGGTCGTTCATCAGCCGGGCGGTCGCCTCATCCTCGAACGACTCGTGTGCCATCACGTGGCACCAATGGCAGGCGGAGTAGCCGACGGACAGCAGCACGGGCACATCCCGGCTGCCGTGCCTCGGCGAAGGCATCGTCGCCCCACTGCCACCAGTCCACCGGGTTGCCGGCGTGCTGAAGTAGGTACGGGCTCGTCGCATTCCGCAGCCGGTCAGCCATGTCCCTATCCTCGCGCAGGCGCCGCGGCCCAATCGCACCGGCGCAGTCGCACCGGCCCAGTCGCACCGGCACAGCTAGCAGGCCAGAGCCTGCCGTCCCTGCTGGTACCGTGCGAGTTGTGAGTCTCCCCGAGCGCGCGACCACCGAACGGCCGCACGGCACCAGGGTCCGCGGCACCCGGCAGGCCGAGGCGGTGGCTGCGGTGCTTGACCGGCTGCCCGGGTTCAGCAGCGCTCAGCAGATCCACGCCGAGCTGCGGGAGCGTGGCGAGCAGGTCGGCCTGACGACCGTCTACCGGCACCTGCAGGTGCTCAGCG
Organism: uncultured Actinomycetota bacterium; assembly: GCA_963809195.1. Classification (GTDB taxonomy): domain Bacteria; phylum Actinomycetota; class Actinomycetes; order Streptosporangiales; family Streptosporangiaceae; genus Chersky-822. Next base: position 97,796 of record CAWEIQ010000002.1, read on the forward strand.
AGTCGGGCCGGGTGGACGCGATCAGGGACGCGAGCGGGGAGATCCTGTACCGGCGATGCCAGACGGACACCCACCATCACCATCTGACCTGCCGCAACTGCGGCCGCAGCGTCGAGGTCGAAGGCAAGGCTGTCGAGCACTGGGCGGACGAGGTTGCCAGGCAGGCGGGGTTCTCGCAGGTCGGCCACACGGTCGAGCTGTTCGGGCTGTGCCCGGACTGCGGCGCCGGACGTACCTAGTCGCCCGGTGCCGTCACCCTAGTGCCCGAGCACCGGATGCGGGATGTACAGCTCCTCAAGCTGCCTAACTTCGTCCTCGGTGAGCTCGAGTTGCTCGGCGGCCAGGGCGTCGTCGAGATGGCCGAGCCTCGTCGCGCCGATGATGGGCGCCGTGACCCCCGGGCGCTGCAGCAGCCAGGCGAGCGCAACCTGAGCGCGCGGCACGCCGCGCGCCGACGCCACCGCGCCGACCCGGTCCACGACGTCGAAGTCCGACGGCGCCGCGTACATCGAGTCGCTGAACGGGTCGGTGCCCGCCCTGGTGGTGTGCCGCTCACCGGTCCTGGTGCGGTTGCCTGCCAGAACGCCCCTGGCAAGGGGGCTCCATGGGATCACGCCGACGCCCTGGTCGATGCACTGCGGGATCATCTCCCGCTCTTCTTCCCGGTAGAGCAGGTTGTAGTGGTTCTGCATGGAGCTGAACCTGGTCCAGCCGTGCGCGTCGGCGCAGTACTGGGCTTTGGCGAACTGCCAGGCGTACATGGAGCTCGCGCCGATATACCTGGCCTTGCCCGCCCGCACGACGTCGTTGAGCGCCTCCATGGTCTCCTCGATGGGCGTACGGCTGTCCCACCGGTGGATCTGGTACAGGTCCACGTAGTCCATGTTCAGGCGGCGCAGCGAAGCGTCGATCCCGGACAGGATGTGCTTGCGGGATAGGCCGCGGTCGTTCTCGCCTGACCCCATCGCGCCGTGCACCTTGGTGGCGACGACGACCTGGTCGCGGCTGAAGTACTTGCTGAGCAGGCGCCCTGTCGCTACCTCGCTGGCTCCGGCGGAATACACGTCAGCGGTGTCGAAGAACGTGATGCCCCCGTCGACGGCGGCCTTGACGATCGGCTCGGCAGCGTCCTCGTCGAGCACCCACGGCCGGTCGCTGTCATTGCCATAGCTCATCATCCCGAGGCACACCCGGGATACTCGCAGGCCAGTCTTGCCCAGGTTTACGTACTTCACTTGTCACCTCCGGCGCGATTTGCACCGTATCAGCACGCGCAACTGGTCTTGGCGGAGGGCTTCGCCAGGTTCGGGCCGAAGAAAGCGCCATTCCTGCAGTGACTGCTCGCCTTGAAGCTGCCGGCGATCGAGCCGAGCGGCTTATTCTGCGGCGCGAGCGCGTGGAAGCTGCTCCCGAGGATGAGCTGCAGCCGTCCTGGGGTCAGGCCAGGCACCAGCTTGACCGTCGCGTTCGGGAACTGCTGGTGCAGCGTGTCGACCGCGGGGTGCAATGCCGCCGAGCCGTACTCGATCACAGACTGCACGTAGTTCGACGAGGCCGCATTGCCCGGCTGGCCGACGATCGTGAAGCCCCGGCCGGCCAGGCCCGCCGCGACCTTGGACGCGAGCTGTGAGATCGAGGTGCCGTTGAGCACTGTCACCTTCACGTTCGCCGGGCTGGTGGTCAGCAGCGTGGCCTTGCCCTTGTGCTTGTGCTTCGGCGACGGGGGCAGCTTCTGGTCCTGGGCGATGGCAGCGAAGACCGCGCGCGCATGCGGCGCGAGCTCCAGCTCGTTCGGGTTCGGCGAGTAAGGGATTGTCGGCGTCGTGACGAACTGGACGTCCTTGGTGGACAGCCCGCGGAGGCTGGTGGCGATCCGCACGAGGTCCGCAGGGGTCGCGTCGGTGGACATCGAGCTCGCGATGTCGGTGATCACCGAGTAGAGCTTGGTCGGGCTGGTGAGCAGCCCGCTGTGCAGCACGCCCTTGGCTATCTGGGCCATCAGGTACTGATCCCGTGCGATCCTGGCGACGTCGCCGCCGTCGGCGAGCGCGTATCTGGCGCGCCAGAACTTCAGCGCTACCTTGCCGGTGATGTGGTGCCTGCCGGCGGACAGGCGCAGCCCAGAGCCCACCACGTCGCCGTTAGCCAGCGTGCGGTGCGGATCGTCGATCGCGACAGGAACGCAGACGTTCACGCCGCCGACGTCATTGATGACGCGCTGGAATCCGGTGAAGTCGAGCTGGATGACGTCATTGATCCTGATGCCGGTCTGCTGCTCGACGGTAGTTCGGACGCATTCCGGGCCGCCGGCTTCCAGAGTGGCATTGATCCGTTCAAGGGCGCTCGGATCGGCCGCCTGGCCTGGCGTTCCCTGGACCGCGTCGCATTTGTAGAGCGGAACGACGGTGTCGCGCGGAATGCTCAGCACCGTCACCTCATGGCGCCCTGGTGAGATGTGCGCGACCATGATCGTGTCTGAGCAATTGCAGCCGACCTTGCCGCCGATCGCTGCGTTGTGCCCTGACCTGGAGTCCGATCCGAGCAACAGGATGTTCAGAGCATTGTTATAGCTAGGCGGGCGGTGCGTCTTGTCGGCCATCACGATGTGGCCGATGCTGTCCAGCTTCGCCCGCACCGTGAAGTACAGCCCGAGTACGGCGACGGTCACCACCACGGTCATCACGATCGACGTCCAGCCGAATAGCCGTGAGCGCCTGGACCGGCCGCGGCCCGGGCTGACCTGGCGGAGTCGTCGACGATTCCGCCGGCTGGAACCTCGCGCCGTCATCTCAGCACTCCTGTCATCCGCACGGACAGTACGCTCCCTGACCCTGCGGCGTCCCGTCAGCGCGGTAGAACGCGCTGTTGCGGCACGAGACGCTCGCGGTGATGCCGCCGTAGTCGTCGGATAGCGATCTGATCGACGCGCGCGACGTGGGCTTCGGCGGCGCGAGCTTGGTGAAGCTCGAGCCGAGGATGACGTCGACCGTCCCTGCCGTCGGCCGGTCAGCCCGCGTACCAGCCGCAGCTTGACGGCGGAGAACGCGCCGCGCAGCGTCCTGGCGGCGGGCAGGTCGGCGCGTCTCCCGTATTCGATCACCGTGGAGCGGTAGGTGGTCGCGGGAGCGTATCCGGTGCCCACGACGCTGAATCCGCGGCTGGTCAGCCCGGCCGCGGCGGCAGTCGGTGCGATCTACCTTGCTCGACCCGTTCAGCACCATGACCTTGACCTGGGAGGGACGAGCGTGACCAGGTTGCCCGCCGGACCCTAGGTCGATCGGGCCGTTCATCGGCCCCTTGACGGTCTCCGCGTGCTGGCGGTGATGCCTGCCCTTGCTCGGCGGCGGAAGCGCTGTGTCGTGCGCGAGTAGCCCAGAAGACGGCGTCGGCCTCCGGTTCGGCGAACTCGACCTCGTTGGGGTTGTACGGGTAGGACACCCATGGCGCGGTGATGAACTGCACGTTCCGCGCCGAGACGCCGCGCAGGCTGGTCGCGATGTGCAGCAACTCGGTGTCGCTCGCGTCCGTGGTCATCGCGTTGGCGACGTCGGCGATCACCGTGAAGATCTTGGTCGGGCTGCGCAGCAGGCCGCTGTGCAGCACGCCCTTGACGATCTGCGCCATCAGGTACTGGTCCCGCGCGATCCTGGCGATGTCCGACCCGTCGGCGACGTTGTAGCGGGTGCGCCAGAACTGCAGCGCGACCCTGCCGTTGATGTGGTGCCGCCCGGCCTTCAGGTCCAGGCCGGAGCCCTCGCTGGCCGTGATGACGTTGTGGATCGCGAACGGCAGGCAGACATTGACACCGCCGATGTCGTTGATCACCTTCTCGAAGCCGGAGAAGTTCAGCATGACGACATCGTTGACGTAGACGCCGGTTTGTTGCTCCACCGTCTCGCGCACGCATTCGGGACCGCCGGCGGCCAGCGTGGCATTGATCCGCTCGACCGCGTACGGGTCGGCCGGCTGGCCGGGCAGCCCGCTGCCACGGCGAGCACGCGTACAGCGGAACGACCGTGTCCCGCGGGATACTGACGACGGTGACGTTGCCGCGGCCCGGCGAGATGTGCGCGAGCATGATCGTGTCCGAGCATGCGCAGCCAGTGCGGCCGCCGATAGCGCCGTTGCGCCCGGTCCTGGTGTCCGAACCGAGAAGCAGGAGGTTCAGGGCGTTGGTGTACTTCGGCGGTCGCGCTGTGGAGTCGATCCGCGGCACATGCGTGATTCCGGAGAGCTCCAGCTTGACGGCAGCGTAGACGCCTGCCGTGAGGACCACGAGGATTGCGACGAGGGCCACGGACGTCCAGGCGAAGTATTCTCGCCCGCGACGACCGCATGCGCATGACAGGCCCTTCCGGAGCAGTGGCGTTCGATCAGCCGATCATGCGCCAAGCGGCAGGCTAGCCGATGTACGACGCCACGACACAGCCGATTAACCGGCCGCAACGTTCTGATTTCCGGCTTCCGCAGCGCTGGTCGCGGGATGACCCACGAACCCCGCGGACGATCGACGCAGGAAGTCCATAGTTGTTAACCGGGTGAACGGATTAGCACTCCCCCAGGTTCCCGTCCGCTTTCCAAACTAACCTCCTAAATCCGCCGTCTCCTTGCCATCATTGCCGGCCGCCCGGCGCTCCCCTTTGAACACCCATGTGCCATCGGGGTGCAAAGAAAACACTCGATGGCACATGGGGTGTCTTCGGCCCAGCCAGTTCCGGCCCAGCCAGTTCCGGCCCAGCCAGTTCGGCCCAGCCAGTTCCGGCCCAGCCGGGCGGGCGCGGCAGGCGCTGGTCGGCGGGCGGAGCGATTGACCGTTGTGAGGGCATTGACGGCGTGCGTCCAGTTCAGCGAAAATGGTCTAAACATCAGTCCACTAGACCATGGATGCCGGATCACGGAGACATGACCGAGCACGGCGCAGCACGCTGGGAAGACGTTGACGCGGCAATCGACGCGGCGGCGGAGTCCGCATTCGCCTTCCTCGAGCGCCTCGTCGCGGAGCCCAGCACGGTTGGGGCTGAGCGCGGCGCCCAAGACGTGGTCGCCGCCGAGCTGGCCAGGCTGGGCTTTGCTGTCACCGAAATGGCGATCCCCGGCGAGATCGCCGACCGGGCTCCGGCCGGGGTCGCGCAGTGCTCGTACGCGGACCGCCCTAACGTGCTCGGGCGACTCAATCCTGGTCGCTCACCTGCGCTTTTGCTGAACGGACACGTCGACGTCGTTCCCGCGGAGGCCGCGTTGTGGCCGTCCGATCCGTTCATGCCAGCGCGGTCCGACGGCTGGCTGACCGGGCGCGGCGCCGGTGACATGAAGGGCGGCTACGCGCTGGGCCTGCTCGCTATCGCGGGCCTGGGGCAGGCGATGCCGGACGCGCTCGCCGGCGAACTCAGCTTCCTGTCCGTTATCGAGGAGGAGTGCACGGGCAACGGCACGTTCGCCGCGTGCCAGGCCGGCGTGCTCGCGGACGCCGTGGTCGTGCTCGAGCCGACCGACCTGGACGTGCTGCTTGGCGGCATCGGCGTGCTGTGGATCGAGATCGAGATCGCCGGGATTCCGGCCCACGCGGAGTCGGCCGATCGAGCGCAGAACCCGATCCGCAGCCTCCCTGCCATCCTGCGCGCGCTGGCCAGGTTCGAGGAACTCCTCAACAGCGAATCCGAGCGCGATCCGGCGTTCGCGACGATCGAGCGGCCGTACAACGTCAACGCGGGAACGGTGCGCGCGGGCGACTGGGCGTCGAGCGTGCCAGGGCGGGCCAGGCTCGGCGTCCGCGTCGGGTTTCCGCGGGCATGGAGCCCGGACGAGGCCTTCAAGCGCGTCAGCGCCGCGATCGGTGAGGCCAGCGCGGAGGACCCGTGGCTGGCCAGCCACCCGCCTACGATCAGGCAGACCGGGTTCCGCGCCGAGGGACATCTGCTGCCTGCCGAGCACTGGCTTGCCGAGGCGATGGCGCGGGCGCACCTGGCCGCGACGGGGACGCATCCGCAGCGCGCGCGCGATCGGCGCCACCACGGACGCCAGGTACTACCTGAACCAGTTCGGCATCCCTGCCCTGTGTTACGGGCCGCGGGCGCGGAACATCCACGCCATCGGCGAGGCCGTCGAACTCGCCAGCATCGTGACCGGCGCCAAGGCGCTGGCCAGGTTCATCGCCGGGTTCTACGCCAGCCGGCCGCCGCGCGGCGGCTCGTCCGACGCGCGCGCTCCGGGAGACACTGCGGTGATTCCGGCGTGAACGAGTACCTGGCACCGATCACGCTGCAGACCGCCGGCGAGAAGATCGCCGAGCGGATCGTGACGGCGATCGCGCTCGGTGAGTTCGTGCCGGATCAGCGGCTGCCCACCGAGCGGGACCTCGCGGCCATGCTCGAGGTCAGCCGCACCACGGTGCGCGAGGCGCTGCAGCGGCTGCAGGCCTCCGGATACGTCACCACCAGGCGCGGGCGGGCCGGCGGAACGTTCGTGGCTACGGGCAGCTGGGCCGGAGGCCGATGCCATGATCCGCCGAACGCTGGTTCCCGCGTGGCAGGAATTGACCACGATCCTGGACTTCCGCAGCGTGATCGAGCAGACCATCGCCCGCACCGCCGCCCAGCGCCGCAACGACGCCGACATCGCCGCGATCCGGCAAGCGGTCGCCGAGTACGCCGGCGCGCGCGACCGCGATGCCTCTCACCTGGCGGATCACGCGCTGCACAAGGCGATCGCCAATGCCGCGCACAACGACAGGCTGGTCGAGCTGAGCGCCAGCATCAGGCGCGAGGTCAGTCTCGGGTTCGACGCCGAGCCCTACTCACCGCAGGTCAGGCAGCTGGCCGTCAGGCAGCACCCGGCGCTCGCCGAAGCCGTCATCGCGGGGGACGCCGACCGGGCCGCCGCGCTGGCGGCCGAGCACTTCTCCCTGACCGAGGACATGCTCAGGGAGCTTCACGCCCGCATCCGCGTTCGAACCGGAGGCTGATTGCCATGCCGTTTGCCAAGGTCAACGACATCGATCTGCACTACAAGCTGGACGGCGACGGCGAGGAGACGATCGTCCTGATCAACGGCCTCGCCGACGACATTGAGTCCTGGTTCGCGCAGACCGACACATTCTTCTCGGCCGGCTACCGGGTGCTTCGCATCGATAACAGGGGCATCGGTGCGAGCTCCAAGCCGGCCGGGCCGTACTCAAGCCGGATGCTGGCTGACGACGCCAAGGCGCTCGTCGACCTGCTCGGCGTGACCGATTTCCATCTGATGGGCGTGTCGATGGGCGGCATGATCGCCCAGGAGTACGCGCTCGCCTACCCCGGCGACCTGCGTTCTGCCACGTACGGGTGCACGTACGCGGCACCGGGGCCATTCTGCTCGCGCATGTTCGCCATGTGGGCCGACATGGCGCCCGTGCTGGGCGTTCCGTTCGTGATGCGTGACGTCACGCTCTGGGCGTTCACGCTGCCCTTCTTCGAGGGGCGGCCTGGCGATCTCGAGGAATTTGAAACCGCGATGCGATACATGGACCAGCCCGTCCATGCCTACCTCGCGCAACTCGCCGTCATCCAGAATCACGACACGACAGACCGGCTGGACCAGATCAGGGTGCCTTCCCTTGTTCTCGCCGGTGAGGAGGACATCCTCATACCCGTCGCGCTGTCGCGGCGAATCCAAGAAGGGATCCCCGGCGCCGAGTGGGCGACGACCAAGGGCGGTCACGCTTGCCTCTGGGAGCACCCGGACGAGTTCAACAAGACGTTCCTCGACTTTGTACGACGGCATGGAAGGAGTTAGCTATGACCGTCACCTCAACCACTCCGCGCCCCGAGCGCCTGCAACGCAACCAGCTCAGCCTGTTCGGCGTCATCATGCCTGGCCTGGCCCAGGTCGCCCCCGCATTCAACCTGTTCTTCACAACTGGGGTCATGGTCGGGTTGGCTGGCGCATCGGCCCCGCTGATCTTCCTGATCAGCATGGTGGCCATGGGCGCCACCGCGAGCAGCCTGGCCCAGTTCTCTGGCGTCTACCCGAGCGCCGGGTCGTTCATCACGTACATCACGAGGGCCATCGGCACGAAGGTGGCCGTCGCGACCGGCGTGATCTGCGTGCTCGGCTACATCATCGCCTTTGGCGGCATCTACATCTTCGTCGGTAGCTACATCGTCGAGAACGTATTCAATAACGTGCACTTCTGGGGCGTCACGCAGCTCGTCACGATCCTGTACGGCGTTCTGGTGGTCGCGCCGGTCGTCGTCGGGCTGAAGTTCGGCGTCAGGGTCACGGTCGTGCTCTACGTGTTCGAGGTCGTGCTGCTGCTCGCGCTGAGCCTGACCATCCTGGCCAAGGGCGGCGCGAGCGGCCTGTCCGGCACCCCGTTCACCTGGCCGGGCGGCAAGGCGAGCGACGTGCTGCTGGCGTTCAGCTTCGCCGTGCTGGCCTTCGGCGGCTTCGAGGCGGCCGCGCCGCTGGCCGAGGAGACCCGCGATCCGCGCCGCACCGTGCCGATCGCCGTGCTCGGCTGCGTCCTGGTCAGCGGGATCATCTACGTCGTCGGCTCCTACGCTCTGGTGACCGCCTTCGGCGTCGGCCATACGAGCGTGCTGTCGGTCGACGGGAACCCGTTCCACACCGCGGCCAAGGCGTTCCTGCCGTTCGTCGCGCCGCTGATCACGTGGGTATTCCTGTCCAGCGTGACCAGCTCGTACGTGGCGGCCAACACACAGACCTCGCGTGTCGTCTTCGCCGGCGCCCGCGGCGGGCTGCTGCCCAAGGCGCTGGCCGCGGTGAGCCCGCGGTTCAGGACGCCGGCCGCCGCGGCGGTGGCGTTCGTCGCGCCAAGCATCCTGATCGGCGTCGTCTCGACCGCGTTCACCGATCCGGGCACGGCGGTGGGGCTGCTCAGCACCTGGGGCATCCTCGGGCTGATCCTCATGTACCTGGTGGCCAACGTCGCCCTGGTGGTCGAGTGGGCGAAGTTCCGCCGCCGCGGCATCCGCAAGAACGTATGGCTGTGGGTGGTCACTCCGGTGATCGGCGCGGCGATCCTGGCGCTGCCAATCTGGGGCGACTTGCGGCCCGGCCAGCCGAGCCCGCTCAACACCCTGCCGTGGCTGACGATCGGCCTGATCGCGGTCGGCATTCTCTACGCGCTGCTCCTCGGCGCCGTGCGCCCGCAGGCCCTCGAGCGGGCACCGGCACTGCTCGAAGGCGAGGACAGCCTGGCCACCGACCCGCTGCCGATCACCTAACCGACTCCTGGTGGCTGCGGGGGGACACGCCACTCCCGCAGCCACCAGGTTCCAACCGCAGCGCCACGCCCCCACCAGCGCGACTTTCATGATCACGGAGGATTCTCAGCGCGATTGCCGAGAAGTCTCCGAGATCATGGAAATCTGGACGGGAGCCGGGGCGACGGAGTCGCGGTGCACCAAGTTCATGGGCTCGCGGATCAGCGTGTCCCGCTCGGTGCCGCCCTCGACCCGCGTGATGAGCGCGTCCACGGCCGCGCTGCCGAGTTCGGCGAGCGGCATCGCGACGCTGGTGACCGGCACGTCGAGGAAGGCCAGGCACTCGTCTTCGTCGAAACTCACCAGGGACATCTCCTGCGGAACAGGCACGTCGGCCGCGCGCAGCGCCGCCATGGCGCCGAACAGCTGGTTGAGGCTGCCGACCCCGCAGGCGGTGGGCCGATTGGGGCTGCTGAGCATCTTCCTGGCGGCATACCAGCCGCCCTCCTCGGTGGCCGCCTCGTGCAGCACGGTCAGCTTGATCCCCCTGGCCGAGCAGATCCGCCTGGCCGATGTGGCCCTGCGGTGCACGGTGTCCACATCGGCCGAGCCGTCGATGATGCAGATGCTGCGGTGCCCCAGTCCGGCGACGTGGTCGATGAACAGCCGCATCGCGCGCGGCTCGTCCATCACCACGTTGTTACCGCGGTGCGGGCCACGCCTGTTCACGTATACGTGCGGTATGGCCGGCACCCCGGCCGAGTGCTCGGCGATCCGCAGCGAGGTCGCGATCAGCAGGCCGTCAGCACGGCTCTCGTCGACCAGGTACCGGTAGCTGCCGGGCGGCTTCGGGTCGTCGGTCGGCTCCTCCATGATCATGACGACGTATCCGCGCTCGGCGGCGCGCTGCAGCGCACCGCGTTGCAGCGTGGACCAGATCGGGTTGCGCAGCAACGGGATCACGAACGCGAAAGCTCCGGTCCGCTGACGCTTGAGAGCCCGCGCAAGGGCGTTGGGCCGGTAACCCTGCTGCCTGGCCGTGATAAGGATCTGTTCGTAGATCTCCGGCCGGACGGACTGGGCGGGATCGCCGTTGAGCACCCGCGACACGGTCGACGTATGGACACCGACCGCCTCGGCGATGTCGACCAGCCGCGATGCCCGGCGCTTCCCGGCGCGCGACGCGCCCGCTGCCCGGCGCGCCTGAGGGATCCTGCGCGGCCTCGGCAGCGTCTCGCCGCCCGGCTGCGCGAATCCTTGACCGCCTTGCGGCGGAACCGCCCCCCGGCCAGCGGGTCGCTGGCCGCCGCTGTTCGCCTGATCGTCAGACACCTGTTTGCTCACCTGGCGCTAATTCATGCCGTAACGCCGCCATCGACCATCACCACCGAACCTTGCAGGTAGCTCGCGTCGTCCGAGGCAAGGAACGCGACGGTGGCGGCGATCTCATCAGGCGAGCCGATGTGCCCGGCCGGAGTCCCGGCGTTGAAGCTGGCCATCGCGTCCGCGTCGTGCCTGATCCAGTCGGCCATCTCGGTGTCGATCAGGCCGGGGCAAACACAATTGACGCGGACCCCGTCAGGCCCGTGGTCGATGGCCAGGCTCCTGGTCAGCAGCACAAGCCCGCCCTTGGAGGCACAGTACGCCGCGCGCCGCCGGCCGCCCCGCACGCCGGCGGTCGAAGCGATGTTCACGACGCAGCCGCTCCTGGCGGCGATCATCGCCGGCAGGAACTCGCGGCACGTCAGGAACGGGCCCTTCAGGTTGGTGTCGAGTATCCGGTCCCACTCCTGCTCCTCCAGGTCAGGAAGCAATTGGATGCTGAACACCCCTGCAGCGTTGACCAGCAGCCACGGCTCGCCAAGCTCGGCCCTGATTTGTGCCGCCGCACCGGCTACCGAGCCGGCGTCACGCACGTCGGCGGCGTAGGCGCGAAGAGGCCCTGCGACCTCGGGCTCCTGCAGGTCGACGCACGCGACCGAGAATCCGTCCGCAGCCAGCCTGCGGCTGATCGCAGCGCCAATGCCGCCGGCAGCCCCGGTGACGACGGCGACTCTCACATGACCTCCGCGACGGTCCTGGTGAGCAGGATCGCGGCGCAGAACGAGCGGTACACGGCCAGCGGATCGGGCCCGGCGAACCGCAGCTCGCGGGGTCCGGTCTGCTCGACGCCGCGCACCCAGCTCGCCGCCTCGGCGATGTCGGTATTGCGCACCGAGATCTCCAGCGTGGCCGAGCCGAGCGGCGGAGGCGCGGCACTGCCCGCACCCGACACAGCACGCTGAGCGGTCTGTTTGATCAGCGCGGTGGCCTTGTCAGGGTGCAGGCTGTGCGCGGCGAGCCTGCTGACGTGCTCCTTGACGATGACACCGTGCACCCCGGGGATCAGCGCCTCGGTCTCCTCGCAGGCGCACCTGTCCCCCGTCACGAGCACCACGGGCACTGCGTAGTGCGCCGCAACCAGCGCGTTGATGCCGGCCTCGCCGGTCACCGTGCCGTCCAGCCTGGCCTCCACCACCGCGCGCGGATTATAGGTATGCGACAGGCCGGCGGGTGCGCCCACCGAGCCGTGATAGGAGATGAACAAGACCGCGTCGAAACTGTCGTCCAGCCCCTGCATCATGTACAGCGGCTTGTGGCTGCCCGAGATGTAGGACGCGCCGCCCGCCAGTTCGGCGGGCGGCAGGTTGCGCATGTTCGCGTGCGAGTCGTTGACCACGATCTCGGTGGCGCCGCCAGCCAGGGCTCCCTCTATCGCGGCGTTCACCTCGGCGAGCAGCAGCTTGCGGCCGGCCGCCGCCTCTGGCCCGTCGCCAACGCACTGGTCCCAGTCGACGACGCCCGCCGTACCCTCCATGTCGCTGGACACGAAGACCTTCATAGGTGCGCCCTCTCCTGGATCCGGTAGCTGTCGTCGTGGGCGGTCATCACGCTGTAGGTGGCGCCCGGCTTGGTCGACGCGCCGCCGTGGCTGCCGTCCGGGGTCAGGCACAGCGCCTGCAGCGGCGAGCGGTACTCGTCGGGCAGCTCCAGCGTCTCGGCCAACGCGGCAACGCACGCCTCAGCAGGCTCGCGGCCGGCCTGCAGCGCCAGCAGCACCTCGCGTGCGGTGTTGGCGCGGATGGCCAGCTCGCCGCGGCCGGTGCAGGCGGCCGCTCCAACCCGGTTGTCGCAGTAGTTCCCCGCGCCGATTAGCGCGGAGTCGCCGACCCGGCCCGGGTACTTCCACGGGTAGCCGCTGGTGCTGACGCCGACGGCGAGACTGCCAGCGGCGTCAAGCGCCATGACGTTGACCGTTCCCCACGGTCCGTCAGGATGCGAGATGGCAGCCAGCCGGTCGATCACCTGGCGCCGGTAGGCCAGCTCGCCGTCCCCCTGCCGCTCGGCCACGGCCTCGAGGGCGTCTGGTTCCAGACCTTCCTGCCATAGCTTCCTGGCCTCGTCGGTGAGCGTCTGGCCGCGCTCGATCCCGATCTCGTCGGCGAACCGCTCGGCACCGGCCCCGACCAGCAGCAGGTGCTGCGGCAGCCGGTCGCAGACGGCACGCGCGATCGATATCGGGTGCGGGAACCCGGTGACCGCCGCCACCGCGCCCGCCCTCCGGGTCGCCCCGTCCATGATCGACGCGTCGAGCTCGACCTCGCCGAGCAGGTTTGGCAGGCCGCCGACGCCGACGTAATGGTCGGCCTCGTTCGCCTCGGCGGCGCGGACCGCGACCTCGACCGCGTCCATCGCGCTCGCGCCGGCCCTCAGCAGCTCCATGGCCGCGACGAGACCTACCTCACCGCGCTCGCTGGCAATGATGACGGGAGTGGCGGGAGTGGCGGGCAGGGTTACTCCTTCCCTAGACGCGGCCGCGGAACGGCAGGTTCCGCCTCATGCGACGTCGGCCCTTCAGTCGCGAACGCAGCTGCGGTTGCTGGGCGGCGCGCCGCCGAACGCGAAGTGGCATGCCGCCTCGTGGCCCGGCTCGCCGGCGGCAAAGGTCAGCGCCGGGTCCTGCGTTTCGCAGATGGGCTGCGCGATCGGGCACCTCGTCCTGAATCGGCAGCCGGCCGGGATTCGCAGCGCGCTGGGCGGGTCGCCGACGATCGCCGGACCGCTGACCGCTTCGCCGCGCGCCTCAGGGGTGTCGGTCAGCCGCGGGATCGCGGCGAGCAGGCCTCTTGTGTACGGGTGCCGCGGGTTGGCGAATAGCTGGGCAGTGGGCGCTACCTCGACGATCCTGCCCATGTACATGACGGCGACCCGGTCGCAGAGGTGCCTGACTACGGCGAGGTTGTGGGAGATGAGCAGCAACGTCAGACCGAGCTCGTTGCGCAGGTCACGCAGCAGGTTCAGGATCGTCGCCTGGACGCTGACGTCGAGGGCGGACACGGGCTCGTCGGCCACCAGGATGTCGGGCTGCAGCGCCAGCGCCCTGGCGATTGCGACCCGCTGGCGCTGGCCGCCGGAGAACTGCCTGGGGTACGCCCCCATCGCGTCATCGTCGAGCCCGACCAGGTTGAGCAGCTCCCTGCAGTAGGCCTCGGCCTGCTCGGACGGCACCACGTGGTGCACCTTGACCAGCTCGCGCAGCATGCCGCCGACGGTCAGCCGGGGGTTCAGCGACGAATACGGATCCTGGAAGACCATCTGGATCCGCCGCTGGTCGGCCCGCGACCTGCGGGCGGGGAGTTTCCTTCCCTTGTACGCGATCTCGCCGCGATCGACCGCGCGCATGCCCGCCAGTGCAAGCGCGAACGTCGACTTGCCCGAGCCTGACTCGCCGACCAGCGCCATCGCTTCGCCGCCTGCGAGTTCCAGATCGACGCCGTCGACAGCATGCAGGAACCGCTGTTCGTGCCTGATCCTGGCGGTCAGCGCGGAGCCGACAGCGAAGTACACGGCCACGTCCTTGGCGGACAGCAGCGGAGCCCCGTCCTGGATTGCTGCAGAGTCATGCGTGTCGTGTCCGAGGCCCGTCATGACCCAGCCCGATCGACCGCCAGAGCTTCCTCGCAGCGTTCATAGTGCAGGCAGGCAGTCGACCTGCCGCCTGGCAGCTCGCGGAGCGGGGTGGGCAGCACCTTGCAGTCCTCCTCGACGAACGAGCAGCGCGGGTGGAACCGGCACCCGGACGGCGGCGTGACCAGGCTCGGCGGTGACCCGGGTATCGGAACCAGCGACTCGCGCACCAATTCCACGTCGGGCGCCGACCTCACCAGCCCCAGCGTGTACGGGTGCCGGGGATCGAGCAGCACCTCGCGGACGTCGCCGGTCTCCACGAGCTGCCCGCCGTACATGACAGCGACCCGCTGGCACAGCTGAGCCACGACAGGCAGGTCGTGCGTCACGAAGATCAGGCTGACGCCTGACTCCGCGCACAACGCCGCGAGCAGGCGCAGGATCTGGTCCTGGATCGTGACGTCCAGCGCGGTCGTGGGCTCGTCGCACAGGATGATCTCTGGATCGCAGGACAGCGCGATCGCGATCATGACCCGCTGCCGCATGCCGCCGGAGAACTCGTGCGGGAAGGCGCGGAACCGCCGCTCGGGGTCGGGGATGCCGACCCGGCGCATCAGCTCGAGCGCCCGTTCTGCCGCCCTGGCCTTGCTGTATCCCAGGTGAACGCGCGGGCCCTCGGCGATCTGATTGCCCGACGCGCATCACCGGGTTGAGCGCGCTCATCGGCTCCTGGAAGATCATGGCCATCTTCGGCCCGCGGATCTGGTTCAGGTCGGAGTTGGACAGCGGCACGAGGTCGACGCCGTCGAGCACGATCTGGCCAGAGGTCACCTTCGCCTCGGCCGGCAGCACGCCGAGGATCGCTCGCAGCGTCATGCTCTTGCCTGACCCCGACTCGCCGACGAGGCCCAGGGCTTCGCCGCTGGCGACCTCGAGTGAGACGCCGTCCACTGCCTTGACCGTGCCGTGCTTTGCCGCGATCTGGACGTGCAGATCGCGAACGTCGAGCATCGCGCCGCCGCCCCCGGCGCTGGCCGGGCCGATTCCCGGCGGCTGGGTAGCTGAGTTCCCGGT
The DNA here is from genome assembly GCA_963809195.1 of uncultured Actinomycetota bacterium. Classification (GTDB taxonomy): domain Bacteria; phylum Actinomycetota; class Actinomycetes; order Streptosporangiales; family Streptosporangiaceae; genus Chersky-822. Next base: position 113,020 of record CAWEIQ010000002.1, read on the forward strand.
CATGAGTGACCAGGCCTGATCAGGTCGGCGAGTCCGTCACCGATCAGCGAGAGCGCGAGGCCGACCACCACGACCGCGAGCCCGGGGAACGTGGTCAGCTGCCAGTGCGTGGTGAGGAAGTTCTGGCCGTCGTTGATCATCGATCCCAGGTCCGGAGTCGGTGGCGGGACGCCCAGCCCGAAGTAGCCGAGCGTCACGATGGCGAGGATGTCCTGCACGATGTCGGACATCGCGTAGATGATCGCCTGAGTGATCACGTTCGGCAGCAGGTGCCTGCCGATGATCCTGATCGGGGACAGGCCGCCCGACCGGGCGGCGACCACGTAGTCCTGGCGTTTGGCCACGAGGATCTCGCCCCTGATGATGCGGGCATAGGAGACCCAGCCAACCAGCGTGATCGCGATGTAGATGCTGCTCTCGCCTGGGCCGAGCACGAAGACCAGCGCGATCAGCAGCACGTAGAACGGGAACGCCACGACGATGTCGACCAGGCGCATCAGCACGGTGTCCACCCAGCCGCCGAAATATCCGGCGATGCTGCCGATGATCGTCCCGATGCAGAACGGGAATAGCACGGCGATGAACGCGATCCGCAGGTCAGTCCGCAGGCCGTAGAGCAGCCTGCTGAACGTATCCCTGCCGGTCTGGTCGGTGCCGAGCCAGTGATGCGAGCTCGGGCCGAGCAGGCTCGCGCCGAGGTTCTCCTTCAGCGGGTCGTACGACGTCAGCAGCGGAGCGGCGATCGCGGCGAAGAGGATGATCGCGAGCAGGATCACCCCGGAGGCGAGCGCGGGCTGGCGGTACCAGCGCCTCGCCCGGCGCGGCTGAGCTTGCTCTGTCGGCTCGGCGGCGAGCGTCGGTTCTGGGAACGAGATCGCGCTCACCGGTCGAACCTGACTCTCGGGTCGAGCGCCGCGTAGGACAGGTCGGCGAGCAGGTTCACCAGCACGACGAGGATCGCAAACACGAGGGCGACTCCTTGCACGACGGGGAAGTCGCGCTGGAAGACCGAGTTGATCATCAGCTGGCCGATGCCGGGGATCGCGAAGATGTTCTCGATGATCACGGTGCCGCCCACCAGGAAGCCGATGTTGATGCCGAGCACCGTGACCGCGGGGATCACCGCGTTGCGCAGCACGTGCCGCAGGAACAGCCGGCTGGCGGGCACGCCCTTGGACTTGGCCGTCGTGATGTATTCGGCACCCAGCACATTGAGCATGCTGGCCCGCAGCGCACGGATGACCACGGGCGCGAGCGCGATGGCCACCGTCAGCGCGGGCAGGAACATGTAGTGCAGGTGGCCGAAGAAGCCGTTGCCGTAGCCGCTGACGGGGAACGCCCGTACCTTGATGGCCAGCGCGTAGACCAGCAGGATGCCGACCCAGAACGGCGGCATGCCGAGCCCGAGCAGCGGCACCGCGCGGACCACGTGGTCGCGGACCGCGTCCTTGCGTGTCGCTGCGATGGTGGCCAGCGGAACGCTGATGACCACGGCGATCACGGCTGAGTAGACGATCAGCCACAGCGTTGGCGGCAGCCGCTGGATGATGATGGTGGCCGGCGGATCCGCCGTAGTACAGGCTCTGGCCCAGATTGCCGTGCAGCAGCCGGTCCATGAACAGCCAGTACTGACTGACCAGCGGCCGGTCAAGCCCCCACTGCTTGTGCAAGATCGCGATGCGCTGCGGGGTCGCATGAAGCCCCAGGATCGTCCTGGCTGGATCGCCAGGGATCAGGTGGATCATGAAGAACGCGACGATGGTGACGCCGATGGCGACCGGGATCAGCATCAGCAGCCGCCGGACGACGAAGGTCATCCGTCCCACGGACTACCGCCTTCCGGGCCGTGTCTGCCCGGGGGACGACCCCCCGAAGCGCCCCGCCGGAACCCGGCGGCGCGCTCGCGCGCCGCCGGGCCACGTGCGGTCCGTTGAGCAGAAATGATCACTTGCTCAGCCAGACGTTTTCCATGTGCATGTTGCCGAGCGGTGTCACGAAGAAGCCGTGCACGTTGCTCGTGGTGGCGTACGGATAGGGCGAGTAGTACAGGTAGGCCATGAACGCGTCGTTGGCGGCGCCGGTCTGGATGGCGTTGTAGTACTGCTGCCGCTTGGCGACGTCGGTCGTCGTCTCGGCCGAGTGGGTGTCCTTGACGACGGTCGGGTTGTTGTAGGCGGTGAAGAACGACTTGGCGCCCGACTTGGGGTCGACGGCGAACGTCGCGAGCTCGTCGGGGTCGGGGATGTCCATCGTCCATAGCGTGAGCGACGTGTCGTACTTGAGCTGCTGGAAGTCGTTGTTGGCGACGTTCGGGTCGAGCTGGACGATCTTCAGCTTGATCCCGAGCGGCTTCAGCTCGGACTGCAGGATGGTGGCGATGGTCTTGGAGTCCGAATTTCCTGCCGAAATGGTGGTCGTTGTCGTGAACCCGTGCGGGACGCTCGACTTGGCCATCTCGGCCTTGGCCTGCGCGAGGTTGAACTGCAGGCCGGGGGTGTTCGGGTCATAGAACGGCACCTGCGGCGGGAACAGCGAGTTGGCCGGTTTGCCGTTGCCGAACAGGACGGCCTTGACCAGCGCGTTCCTGTCGATCGCGAACGAGATCGCGCGGCGGACGTGGACGTCCTGGAACGGCTTGTGCGTCTCGTTGAAGGCCAGGTAGTTGGTCTGCGTCGAGTTGAACAGGTTCATGATCACGCCATTGGTGGACTTCAGTGACGAGACCGTGGACCAGGCGGGGAACTGGTCGATCTGCGCCTGGCCGGCCTTGAGCTGCAGCTGCCTGGTGTTGTCGTTCGCGACGTCGGTCCAGGTGACGCTGTTCAGGTACGGCTTGCCCTTCTCCCAGTAGAGCGGGTTCTTCACCAGCTTGAGGGCCGCGCCCTTGTGCCAGAAGTCCCACTTGAACGGGCCGGTGCCGATCGGGTGGTTATAGAACTGCGTCTCGGTCTCGCCGCCGTAGTTGTTCGGCACGACCCCGTTCGCGAAGAACGACAGGTCCGCCAGCAGCGGCGCCCACGTGAACTTCAGGTGGATCACGACGGTGTCAGGTGACGGGGCGTCGACCGACTTGATCGCCGAGTCGATGTAGGCCCAGCCCTGCGTGGCCTTGCGGTTCTGGTCGATGGAGAACTTCACGTCGGCCGAGGTCATCGGCTTGCCGTTGGAGAACTTCACGCCGTGCCTGAGCTTGAACGTGTAGGTCTTCTTGTCTTTCGAGACGGTGTAGCTGGTCGCCAGCTGCGGCCGGACGCTCTTGCCGTTATTGGTCACTGTGTACAAAGTCTGGTAGATCTGCTCGAAGATCCAGATCGAGTTGTTGTCAAAGACGGTCGTGGCGTTCATCGACTGCGCGTCCTGCACGGCCGCGAAGACGAGCGTCGCCGCCGTGGACGGGCCCGGTCTTGGTTGCCGTCGTCCCGCCGGACGAGCCGCCCGAGCCGCAAGCGGCGAGAACGAGGACGGCGCTGACCGCGATCAGTGCCTTCCTCACGGTGCTTGCCCGAGCGCGCGCGTCGGACAAGCCGCCGCGCGGCCGCTTAGTGAATCGGTGTGTCACGGAAAGCTCCCTAGATGCCGACGGCCGGATGCCGGCCGATCCAACGGCAAGCCACGCCGCTCGCCCGGACAGTGCTGTGCTGTGAGCGCGCGTGTCGGACGTAGCCGCCACGCGGCCGCTTGTGCTGTTGAGCGCGCGTGTCGGACGACCGCCACGCGGCCGCTTGTGCTGTTGAGCGCGCGCGTCAGACAGGCCGCACGCTGCCGCTATGGACAAACCTTTGTCCCGCTTAATCTGGCTATCATCTGGCGAGTTGGCAATAGCAGGCGATACCTAGACCGACGGAGTTATCGTGTTGTAACGTTCCGAGCCGTGCATTACGTGGTGCTTGGCTGCGGTGCGATCGGGGGCACGATCGCTGCTGGTCTCGCCCGCGACGGCCACGACGTGCTGGTCTGCGACGCCAACCCCGACGTGGTCAGCGCGGTTCGCGCGAACGGCATCAAGATCGAGGGCCCGGTCGAGAACTTCACCGCCAGAGTGACCGCCGTTGATCCGTCTGACCTGCCTGAACGGCTCGACGGGCCGGTCCTGATCGCGGTCAAGGCCCATCACACCGCCGCGGCTGCGGCACTGGTGGCCGGGCGCCTGACGGGTGACGGCTTCGTGGTCTCGATGCAGAACGGACTCAACACGGCCGTCCTGGCCGACGCGGTCGGTGCCGACCGGGTCGTCGAGGCCTGCGTGAACTTCGGCGCTGACGCGATCGCGCCCGGGGTGATCCTGCGCGGCAACCGGGCGACGCTCATGGTCGGCGAGACCGACGGGTCGATCTCCGACCGGGTCAGGGCGCTCGCGGCCGACATCGCCGACGCCCAGGTCACCGACACCGTCCTGGGTTACCTGTGGGCGAAGGAAGCCTACGGCGCGATGCTGGCGGCGACCGCCGTCAGTGACCTGTCGATCGCCGACGCGCTCGCCGATCCCGCCTACGCGCCGCTGCTCAAGGAGATCGCCAGGCAGGTGCTCAGGCAGGCGCCCGTGCAGCCCGTACCGCTCGACGGCTTCGACCCTGATGACCTGGACGGCTCGCTGGAGCGCCTCGTCGAGTTCAACAGGGGCTCGGCGAAGACCCACTCGGGGATCTATCGCGACCTGGCAGTGCTGCACAGGCCGACGGAGGTACCGGCCATCCTGGGCGGCCTGGCGGGCGATGACGCGCCGCTGATACAGCGGGTCATCGAGCTGATCGCGGCCATCGAGCAGGGCAAGCGGACGTGCAGCCGGGCCAATCTCGACCTGCTGGCCGCTTACGAGCGGATGACCAGGCTCGGCGAGCCGCTGAACGCTGTCGCCGCGGTGATCGGCGCGCCCGGCAGGGCGGCTGGAGGGCCGCTCGCCGGACGGCCCGTCGCTGTGAAGGACATCATCGCCATCGCGGGCGTGCCGACGAGGTGCGGGAGTCCCGTGCACGACCCTGCTCCTGCTGCGGCGGACGCTGTGCTGGTCAGCCGTCTGCGGTCGGCCGGTGCCGAGGTGTTCGTGGCGTCCCAGTGCCTGGAGTACGCGGCCGGCTTCGCGCACCCAGCGATCGGCGACACCCGCAATCCCGTGGATCCGTCGAGGACCTCGGGCGGTTCATCGGGCGGCTCCGCCGCGCTGGTCGCCGCTGGCGTATGCGACCTCGCGATCGGGACCGACACCGGCGGATCGATCAGGATCCCCGCCGCATACTGCGGGATCGTGGGCCTCAAGCCCAGCTACGGGCTGGTCCCTGAAGAGGGTGTCTTCCCGCTGTCGCCCCGGTGCGATCACGCAGGGACGCTCACATCAACCGTCGGCGGCACGGCCGACTTGCTCGCCGTGCTTGCCGACCGCCAGGACATCGCCGAGGGCGGCAGGGCCGACCGGTCGGCCTATACCGTGGGCGTGCTCGCGAGCCAGCTCGCCGATCCGTCGGTGACCCCCGAGGTCGCCGGCGCGCTGTCGGCCGCCATCGCCGTGCTCGAGGGGGCCGGCTGGGAGATCAGGCAGGTACACGCGCCCTGGCTCGATCAACTGGCGAGGTGGGAGCAGACGCTGGCGGTGATCGTGGCGCGCGAGGCGTCGGTCGTGCACGCGAGCCGGAATACGAGCGGGTACGCCGAGGGCACCCGCGCGCTGCTCGAGTACGGGGCGTCTGTGACCGACGAGCAGTTCGAGCGCGCACTCGCCGAGCAAGCGGAGCTGACCGCCGCGGTGGAGCAGAGCCTCGAAGGAGTCGACGCGCTGATCGGTCCCACGGTCGGCTACCAGGCGCCGGAACAGGATCCGCCGTTCGGCCTCGGCGACGACAACGCCGAGGGCCGGTTTACCGGGCCTTACAACCTGACCGGTCATCCGGCGCTGTCGCTGCCGGTACCGGTGCCCGCAGGAAGCCTGCCGGCAGGCATGCAGTTCGCCGGAGGTCGCGGCGCCGACGCCGCGCTGCTCAAAGTGGCCGCCGCGGCCGAGCGCCTGCTGGCGGCCGAACGACTCGCTGTGGCGTGAGCCAGGAAGGACCCATCCATGCCCACCACGCTGAACCGCCGCACCATCGACCTGGCCGGGCTGGACATACCCGTCGTCGAGGCGACGGGAGCGAGCGATGGCGCGAGGCTCACGGTGATCGCCGGAGTACACGGCTGCGAGTACGCGTCGATGGCAGCGGTCAGACAGTGGTCGGCCAGCCTCGCCGGCAGGGACCTGCACGGCCGGGTCACCGTCGTACCGGTTCTGAACCTTCCCGCCTTCCAGGCCCGCAGCCCGTTCGTGGTGCCCGAGGACGGCAAGAACCTTAACCGCTGCTTTCCAGGCGATCCTGAAGGCACCCTCGCCGAGCGGCTGGCCCACGCGACGTTCACCAAGCTCATCACGGGAAGCGACGCGCTGATCGACGCGCACTGCGGTGACCTGCCCGAGGCGCTCGAGCCGTTCACGCTTTACGAGGCCGGGCCACGTGAGGACGAGGCGCGGGAGCTCGCGGTCGCCTACGGCCTCGGCTACGTCATCAGGCAGGAGCCTGGACCAGGCCGGGCGGTCGGCGGAACGACGAGCGCTGCCGCAGCGCAGATAGGCATTCCCGCGATCACGGCCGAGGCTGGCGGCTGCGGGCTCATCGAGCAGACCGCGGTCGACCTGCACCTGCGGGGACTTGACCGGGTACTGGCAACGCTCGGCATGGACGCCTCCGCTGCGAACGGCGACGCGTCTGGGACCAGCGGCGCGCCCGCGCCGCCGACCGTGCTGAACCAGTTCCTCTGGCTGCGCTCGAAGGTCGATGGATGGTGGCAGCCCGCTGTCAGCCCTGGCGACTCGGTCGCGGAGGGCCAGCTTCTCGGCACGGTCAGCACTCTGGACGGCGGCGAGGTTGTGCAGTCCATCCATGCCCCGTCGGCGGGTGTGCCGATGTTCATCACCAGCTCGCCGGCCGTGGAGGCGGACGGCCTGCTGCTCGGGCTGGGCGCTGCCTGAATGCGATGAGGCGCGCTAGGCGACCGTAGGCGCCGCGCCTGTGTCGCTGACCATCGGACGGCCCGCTGCAGCCCAGTCCTGCATGCCGCCTTCCACGTTCAGCGCCTGCCAGCCCGCCTCGACCAGGGCCAGGGTGACCCGCGCCGACCGCGCTCCTGACCGGCAGATCACGTAGATGGTGTCGTCGCGCGGGAATCTCTGAACTGCGGTGATTCAGCTGTGCCAGCGGGATGTGGGTGGCGGTCGGCACGTGTCCCGCGGCCCACTCGTAGGGCTCCCGCACGTCAAGCAGCCAGCCAGCCTCCGGCACAGCGGACGCTGGCACTTCGGGAACCGACTGGGCCGTCGTCATCGTCACTCCCTCGCAGCCATGTGTCGTCGCGCGCACGCGCATAACTTCATGCTAGGCCACTCGTCGTGTCAAGGCCGGGCAGCGCGCCGGCCGCACCTCGGTGCCGTGTCAGCCCGCTGTGCGCCGTGCGGGCCCGGCATGGCGCTGTCACAGTCGGCACGCGCTGGCGCGCGGTGGCCTGTCGCGGTCATAGATGGCACGTGGCCTGGCTGCGTCATGAGAGGCCCGGTTAGCATGGGTTTGGTGAAGATTCGGGAGGCCTCGGCCAGCGGAGATGGCCGAGGTCGGTGACATCAGGATCGCGGCCTACAGGAGCGGCGGGTTCATCTCTGCGGACTCCGGCTACGCGCCGACGCTGCGCGGCCTCGGCGCCGACGGCAACGGCGAGGTGCTGGTCGCGACCGTGCCGCCGCCGATTCGCTGCGGGCCGACGAGCGACCCGCCAGGTGAGCCAGCGAGCGGCTGAGCGGATCATCGGCACGATCATGCTGCAGCTCTGGCCGCACGCCGGCGAGGTCGTCACCGGGCCCGATGAGGCCGAGATCCGCGCGCTGGCGGTCCGGCCGGAGGTCCAGGGTCAGGGCGTCGGCAGGACGTTGCTGCGCCACCTGCTGGAGCGGGCGTCGCGAACTCGGGATACGCCACCTGGTCTTGTGCACCGAGCCCGCCATGCGCGTCGCCCATCGCCTGTATGAGCAGGAGGGCTTCGTCCGGCTGCCGGAGCGCGACTGGTCGCCGGCCCCTGGCACCACGCTGCTCGTCTACGGCTTGCGCCTCAACGGCGCGGCCGCTGCAGCCCCGCGAGCTTAGGGCGCGCCGTGCTTACCGCGGCGGGCATCGCTCACCGCACTGCCTGCGTCGCCGTCCGCGCCGAATACCGCATCGGCGCCAGGCCCGTCACCCGACGCTGCGTTCGCCTGAGCGGCCGCCTCGGCCTCGGCTCGCGCCGCCATCTGGATCTTCCTCAGGTGCTTGGCCATCGACCTGAAGACGAAGAACAAGATGACGGCCATACCGAAGATGACGAGGAACGCGACCGTGCCAGGCTGATCCAGGATCCCGTGCGAGACGGCAAGATCCGTCACAGCCGCACCTTCTCTCGGATGCCCGCGAAGAGATCGTCCTCTGGCTTGTCAGTATCTACCACCGACCTGGCCAGATGATAATCCTCGGTCGGCCACGCCTCACGCTGGACCTCGACCGGGCACGCGAACCAGCCACCTTCCGGATCGACCTGCGTCGCGTGCGCGATCAGCGCCTGGTCCCTGATCGCGAAGAAGTCGGCGCACGGAACGTACGTGGTGATCTCGTGCTCGGGCCTGGCAGGCTCGTCATCGTCGTCGGCCCACGCCTTCAGCCGCTCCTCGTACACGGACTCAAGCCCGTGCTCGATCATCTTCTCGTGCAGCGCCGTGAACCTCGCGCGATGGAAGGTGGCGAAGTAATACAGCTTCAACGGCTGCCACGGCTCGCCGCAGTCCGTGTAGCGATCGGGATCCGCGGCCGCCTCGAAGGCCTCGACCGACACCCGGTGCGTCATGATGTGGTCAGGGTGCGGGTAGCCGCCGTTCTCGTCGTAGGTGAGGATCACGTGCGGTCGGAACTCGCGCACCGCCCGGACGAGCGGCCTGGCCGCGACCTCGAGCGGCTGCAGCGCGAAGCAACCCTCAGGCAGGGGCGGGAGCGGGTCACCCTCGGGCAGGCCAGAGTCAACGAAGCCGAGGAACTGCTGGCGCACGCCCAGGATGTCGCGCGCCGCCGCCATCTCGGCCCGCCTGATCCCTGGCAGGTTGGCCCTGACCTCGGGCCGGTCCATCGCCTTGTTGAGGATGTCGCCGCGCTCGCCGCCGGTCAGCGTGCACACGAGCACCTCGACGCCCTCACGCACGTACTTCGCCATCGTGGCGGCGCCCTTGCTCGACTCATCGTCGGGGTGAGCGTGCACGGCCATCAGCCGCAGCGGGCCGTCACCGCCGCAGCCCAGCGAGGCCGGCGGCGTCCCATCCGACTCGGCTGGCGCAGGAAGATCGCAGGTACGTGCTGATGACATCCGGAGGATCCCTCTCGATGGCAGGCTTGACTGGCGGGCCGATCACGCGGCTGGGCCGGCCGTCCGAGCCCAACCCAGCCAGGCACCGCGGCAATGCGCGTGATTGCCCCGAGTCAAAACACCCGCGACCCGTGCCCGCATTCCTCGCGGCGCGCTGCGGAAGCGCGCCCGGCAATGTCCCCGGCCGGTACTGGCCCGCGCAGGCCCTGTTGGGTGCCGATCAGCTGGAACGGCGGGAGAAGGCCACCGAGATTGGATCGCCGCGCACGACGACAGCCGGGGACTCATCCGCCGAGTCGGCCCGGCAACACGGCGACGCCGCGCAGTTCTTCAGTTCGTCAGTTCTTGTCATCTTCTAGTAGCCGTCCAAGATGAGCCGATATGCCCGGCCAGGAGACGGTCGAACATCGCGTGTATGTTCGAAAAAATTATCTGACCTGTCGATGGTTGAATTGAGTCGGAAGGACAAAGTAGTCTCGATGGATTACCCCCTCACGAGGGGCCCGCTTCTGGGCCCGGCGGATTAGTTGAATTCCGCACAGCGGATATGAGGAGTACTTGTGACCGAGACCCGCGACGACACTGTCACGTGGCTGACGCAGGAGGCGTTTGACCGGCTCAAGGCTGAGCTGGACTACCTGTCTGGCCAGGGCAGGATCGACATCGCCAAGAAGATCGAGGCGGCTCGGGAAGAGGGCGACCTGCGGGAGAACGGCGGATACCACGCGGCCAAGGAGGAGCAGGGCAAGCAGGAGGCACGGATCCACCAGCTCACCCACATCCTGACGCACTCCAAGGTTGGCGAGCCGCCGCGGACCGACGGTGTCGTCGGCCCTGGCATGACGGTCACCGTCCGATTCGAGGGCGACGACACGGAAACGACCTTCCTGCTCGCGTCGCGCGAGGAGAGCGGGGCGCCGATCGACGTGTATTCGCCGCGATCGCCGCTCGGTTCGGCGATCTCAGGCAAGAAGGTAGGCGAGACCGCCAGCTACAACTTGCCGAACGGCAAACCGCTGTCTGTCGAGATCATCGACGCGGTGCCGTACGGCGGCATGTAGCGGCCCACAGAGCAAGCGAACGGCCAGGGCCGCGAAGGCCCTGGCCGTTCTGCTTCTGCAGGCGCCGGGTTAACTCCTAAGCGCCCAGGCGCGAGCTCGGCCTCGGTAGCGGCGCGCACCGGCCTGGCTGGATGTTCCTCGCCGCCGAACTCGTCGACCCGCTCCCTGAGTACAGCAGCTAGAGTCCGCCGCCCCGTGCGGTGACGCGGACCAGCGGCGTCGTGCGATAGGGCACCGCGGTCGCGAGCGCTATCACCGTTGCCGTCCGCAGCACCCCGGGTACCTCGACGATCGCGTCGATAACCCGCTGCAGGTCGGCGTTGGTCCGCGCGACCACCCTGCACAGCATGTCGCCTGGGCCCGTGGTCGTGTGAGCCTCCAGGATCTCGCCGATGCCGGCGAGCCGCTCGGCGACCTCATCACGGCCGCCGGACTGCCTGAGCTCGACCGTGACGAATGCGGTCACCGCGTGACCGAGCGCCACCGGATCGATATCGGGCCCGAAGCCGGTGATCACGCCGCGAGCCTGCATCCGGTCGAGCCTGGCCTGCACGGTGCCGCGCGCGACGCCGAGGCGCCTCGATGCCTCAAGGACGCCGATCCTGGGTTCGGCGGTGAGCAGCTCGACCAGGCTGGCGTCAAGCTCGTCGATCACAAGTCTTCAGCCTTTCCCAGCATCCTGCTTGGCAACGAGGACTGAGTCCGCTATTAGCTAGGCAACTTGTCTAGCACAACAGGGCGCAGTTGCACATGTTGTCCGCCAGGTCAATGCTGCCGGGAGAGACTCCAGCCAGCCGACTCCCGCCAGCAAGGAGCCAGACGATGACGACGCAGACCGGGCCCCAGCATCCGTCGGCCCAGTACCCATCAGTACAGCGCGCCGACGAGTTCCCCGTGACTGGCATGGATGCTGTCGTCTTCGCGGTCGGCAACGCAAGGCAAGCGGCCCATTACTACTCCACCGCCTTCGGCATGACGGTCGTGGCATATCGCGGTCCTGAGACCGGGTGCCGCGACGAGGCGGACTATGTGCTCGAGTCCGGCTCGGCGAGGTTTGTACTGCGTGGTCCTGTACGCCAGGGAACCGAGCTGGCCCTGCACGTTGCCGCGCACGGCGATGGCGTCATCGACTTGGCCATCGGCGTCCCTTCGGCAGCCGAGGCGTTCAGCTATGCGGTCGCCCGCGGCGCCACGCCGCTGCTGGAACCGCGTATCGAGGAGGACGAGCACGGCAAGGTGGTACTCGCGGCTATCGCCACCTACGGTGACACCAGGCACACGCTCGTCGAGCGGACCAACTACTCGGGCCCTTACTTGCCGGGTTACATGGCAGCCGAGCCGCTCGTGGCACATGGGGGCACACGGTTCTTCACCGGTGTCGACCACTGCGTGGGCAACGTTGAGCTCGGCAGGATGGATGACTGGGTCCGCTTTTACCACCAGGTCATGGGATTTTCCAACATGAAGGAGTTCGTCGGCGACGACATAGCCACCGAGTATTCGGCGCTGATGAGCAAGGTGGTTGCGGACGGCTCGCGGAAGGTCAAGTTTCCCATCAACGAGCCAGCGGCCGGCAAGAAGAAGTCGCAGATCGATGAGTACCTGGAGTTTTACGGCGGCCCGGGGGTTCAGCATATCGCTCTGACGACCGACGACATCGTGGCGGCCGTCAGGCATATGCAGGCAGCAGGCGTGAGCTTCCTGGCAACTCCCGACAGTTACTACGAAATGCTCGGCGAGTGGGTCGGAGATACCAGGGTCCATATCGACGAGCTCAGGGCACTGCGGATCCTGGCGGACAGGGACGAGGACGGCTACCTGCTCCAGATCTTCACCAAGCCCGTCCAGGACCGGCCGACGGTGTTCTTCGAGCTGATCGAGCGGCACGGATCCGAGGGCTTCGGCAAGGGCAACTTCAGGGCTTTGTTCGAGGCGATCGAGAGGGAACAGGAGCGCCGCGGCAACCTGTAACCAGCCCAGCCGCCCATAACTAGCGCGGCCGCGTCGTCGCAAGCGAGCACGGTAAGCACTTGATCTACTACTGATCGTAATCGTGGTGCCATGGGCATGATCTGCCTGTGACAACGCTCGCCCAGCCACGGGTAACCGCTCCAGCAGCGCCGGTTAGCACCGTGCTGGCCTCCCGCTGGCGGCGACTGATTGCCTTCGTCATCGATGCCGTCATCCTCACGCTGGTAACCGGCGCGCTGTGGGGTCGGCTGCTCGCCTCGTTTGCCGACAGGCTGGGCAATGCGATGAGCGTTGATCCCGACCAGCCAGGAGCACGCGGCGCCGTTGGCCGGGTCTTCAGCCACACGATAGGGCCGTACCTGCTCGTGCTGACACTGACGATCATCCTGGCGGTCCTGTACTACTGGCTGCTGACCGGCTATTGGGGCACAACCATCGGTAAGCGCTGGGTGGGCCTGTGGGTAGTAAGCGCCGATGACCTGTCCAGGATCAGCCTGCACAGGTCAGCCGTGCGCGCGCTGGTCTTTGTGCTTGGCGGTGAGGTGCTGCCGCTGCTTTTCCTGATCGACAACGGCTGGCTGCTCGGCGACCGGCAGCGCCAGACGCTGCACGACAAGGTCGCCAAGACCCTGGTGGTCAGGCAACGGCCCTGGTCCTGCCAAGAGACGGCGGACCGATCGTCTAGTCCCCCGTCCAGTACCGCTCGCCAGCGGCGATGAGCGCCGCGGCGCCGACGAGGCCAGCGCTCTGGCCGAGGGCACGCCGGCACGACTCGCACCTGCCTGGTGAACTCGAGCCTGGCGTGCACCGCGAGTGCCTCCTGGAGCGGTTCGAAGAGCAACGAGCCTGCCTGGGACAGGCCGCCGCCGATGGCCACCACCTCCAGGTCGCACATGCTGGTCGCCGACGCGATCGCTATGCCGAGCGCGCGGCCCGCATGGCGCAGCGCGTCCCTGGCCACGGCGTGACCCTGGGTCGCGTCGGCCGACAGGTCCTTCGCCGTCATCCCCGGCTGATCGGGCCGCCAGCCATGCGACTGCGCCCACTCCGTGAGCGCCGGGCCCCTGGCGATCGCCTCCAGGCAGCCGCGCCCGCCGCAGACGCATCCCGGCCCGTCCGGGTACACGACCACATGGCCGATGTGCCCTGCGTTGCCGGAGGATCCGGCGATCAGGCGGTCGTCAAGGATGAGGCCGCCGCCCACGCCCGTCGAGACGACCACGCCGAGGACGTTCTTCCAGCCGCGGCCAGCGCCGCGCCAGTGCTCGCCAGCCGCCATGCAAATCGCGTCATTGTTCACCCGAACTGGCCCGCCGCCGACGCCGAATCTGGCGGCCAGGCGCTCGCGCAGGGGGAACAGCCGCCAGGCGGGGATATTGAGCGGCGAGACGCGTCCGGACGGCCACTCCATCGGGCCGCCGCAGCCGCAGCCAATGCCAGATAGTTCGGCCGGGTCGGCGACCTTAGCGTCCTCGAGTACACCGAGCAGCAGGTCCTCCAGGTTGCGCCATAGCTGTTCACCGTCGATGTCACGCAGGGTGGGGATCTGCGCCCAGGTGATCAGGCGGCCGCCAGGTTCGGTGACGCCGGCGGCCATCTTCGTGCCACCGATGTCGACGGCCAGCACAGGCCCGAGGCTCGCGCTTTCGCCCATTTTGCGGTCACCGTCCCCTCCCAAGGTGCGGACCACTTCACGCGCGACATAGTGTCGAATGGTGCAGCCACACCATCAGACATCATTGGGCCAGTCGACATCAGCGGACGCGCAAAGTACCGCCCCTGAAGTCAAGACCCTCGGTGAACTCCGCGCAAGCGGCCATGAGTTCCGGAGCGTCAAGGACGAGGTCAGGCAGAACCTGCTAGCCAGGTTGCGGGACGGCAAAGATCCATTCCCCGGGATTCTCGGTTTCGACGAGACGGTGCGCCCCCATCTGGAGCGGGCCCTGATCGCGGGCCACGATGTGATCTTGCTCGGCGAGCGCGGACAGGGCAAGACCAGGCTGATCCGCACGCTGACCGGGCTTCTGGACGAGTGGTCCCCCGTCGTAACGGGGTGCGAGATCAACGACCACCCGTTCGCGCCGGTCTGTGTCAGGTGCCGCAGGCTGGCCGCCGAGCTCGGCGATGACCTGCCGGTGAGCTGGCATGGCCGCGACGACCGTTATGGCGAGAAGCTGGCCACGCCAGACACCAGCGTCGGTGACCTCATCGGCGACATCGATCCCGTGAAGGTCGCCGAGGGACGCACCCTTGGCGACCCGGAGACCATCCACTACGGGCTGGTTCCGCGCACCAACAGGGGTGTCTTCTGCCTCAACGAGCTACCCGACCTGGCCGAGCGGATCCAGGTGTCGCTGCTGAACGTGCTCGAGGAGCGCGACATCGCGGTCCGCGGCTACGCGCTCCGGCTTCCGCTGGACCTGGTGCTCGTAGCCAGTGCGAACCCCGAGGACTACACCAACAGGGGACGGATCATCACGCCGCTCAAGGACAGGTTCGGCGCCGAGATCCGGACCCATTACCCGCTCTCGCTCGACGACGAGCTCGCCGTGGTCGAGCAGGAGGCCGAGATCGCATGGGGCGGCGACAACCCAGACGCGGTCCTGCCCAGGCATCTGATCGAGGTGATCGCCAGGTTCACGAGGCTGGTGCGGTCTTCGCCAGCGGTGGATGCGCGCTCGGGCGTCAGCGCCAGGTTCGGGATCGCCGCCGCAGAGGCCGTGGTCGCGGCCGCGGTCAGGCGTGCGGCGATCAGCGGCGAAGAGCAGCCCGTTGCCAGGATCTGCGACCTCCCCACCGTCGTCAGCACGCTGCGGGGCAAGGTGGAGTTCGAGGTCAGCGAGGAGGGCAGGGAGGCCGAGGTGCTCGAGCACCTGCTCCGCCGGGCCACTGCCGACACGTTCCGCGCCCATCTGGGCAGCGCGGACCTGTCCGGGCTGGTGACCAGGTTCGCCGACGGTGGCAGTGTCGAGGCATCCGACCTGCTGCCGGCCGCCGAGCTGCTGCGCCGGATCGGCGAGGTGCCGGGGCTTGCGAAGATCATGGAGCGGCTGGATGGCGATGGCGGCGAGTCGTTCGGCCAGGCGGCGGCGGCGCTGGAGTTCGCACTCGAGGGGCTGTACCTGATGCGCAGGCTGTCGAAGGATGTGGTGGACGGCGGCGCCATCTACCGTGGCTGAGCGCGCGGACCGCAAGGGCGGTGGCTACCGGTACGGCGAGTACCTCGGCGGGCCTGACCCGCTCGAGCCGCCGTACGACGTGCGGGGCGCGGTCGACGCGCTCGGGGAGTCGGTGCTCAGCGGTGACGACCCGGCGAGCGCGCTGCGCGACCTTCTCAGGCGAGGCCTGTCGGACCACCGCGGCCTGGACGACGTGCTCAGGCGGGTGCGCGAACGGCAGCGCGAGCTGCGCAGGAGCGGACGGCTCGATGGCATTCTCGAGCAGGCCAGAGCGCTGCTCGACACCGCCATCGGCCAGGAGCGCGCTGAGCTCTTTCCCGACCCGAGCGACGACGCCAGGATGCGCGAGGCCGAACTCGACTCGCTGCCGTCCGACACCGCCGGCGCGATCAGGGAGCTCTCTGACTACCAGTGGCGCAGCCAGGACGCTGCGCAGACCTTTGAGCAGCTCAAGGAGCTGCTCAAGCGCGAGGTCCTCGACAGCCAGTTCCGCGGCATCAAGGAGCAGATGTCGCAATCCGACGCCGAGGGCATGCAGCGGATCAGGGAGATGATGGCTGCGCTCACCGACATGATCGAGGCGGACGCCCGCGGTGAGCACACCCAGGAGGATTTCGACGCCTTCATGGCCAGCTACGGCGACTTCTTCCCCGACTCGCCGGAGAACCTCGAGCAGCTTGTTGACTCGCTCGTGCGCCGGATGGCCGCCGCGCAGCGGCTGCTGAACTCGCTGACTGACGAGCAGCGCGAAGAACTGGCCGGGCTGATGGCGCAGGCCATGCAGGACGCCGGGCTGGCCCAGGAGATGGCCAGGCTGGCCGACGCGCTCAGGGCCCGCCGGCCCGACATCGACTGGGATGGCCAGCGCGGCGAGCGGATGACCGGCCGCGATCCGCTGGGGCTCGGTGACGCCACGACCGCGCTTGCCGAACTCGCCGACCTGTCCGAGCTTGAAGACGTGCTGCGGCAGGACTACCCGGGCGCGCGGCTCGACGACATCGACGAGGAGGCGGTCCGGCGTGCGCTCGGCCGCCAGGCCGTCGACGACATGGAGGCGCTCAAGCAGATCGAGCGCGAATTGCAGCGGCAGGGCTACCTGGTGAACAACGAGGGCAAGCTCGAGCTGACGCCGAAGGCCGTTCGGCGGCTCGGCGACACTGCGCTGCGCCAGGTCTTCGCCAAGCTCGCCGAGGGCGCCTACGGAGATCACGATCAGCACGACGTCGGCCAGGCCGGCGAGCTCACAGGTTCGACAAGGCCGTGGCGGTTCGGCGACGAGCAGGCGATCGACACATCGGCGACGGTACGCAACGCCCTGCTACGCGGCGGGGTGCCTGGCCTGGCAGCCGACGCCGGCCAGGGCGGCGGGCGGACCGCGGTGAAACTCTCGGTCAGCGACTTCGAGATCGGCGAGACCGAGCGGCGTGCGTCCGCCGCGGTATGCCTGCTGGTCGACCTGTCTTACTCGATGGCTCTGCGTGGCACCTGGGCCGCGGCGAAGCAGACCGCGCTTGCGCTGTATTCGCTGGTCAGAACGAGATTCCCGCAGGACTCGCTGCAGGTGATCGGATTCTCAAACTACGCGAGAGAACTGCGTGAGACCGATCTCGCCGGCCTCGGATGGGACATGGTGCAGGGCACCAACTTGCATCACGCCCTCGTGCTCGCCGGACGGTTCCTCGAACGGCGGCCAGAGGACAATCCGATCGTCCTGATCATTACCGATGGCGAGCCGACCGCGCACCTGCGCAGGGACGGCAGTTCCTGGTTCGACTGGCCGCCTTCACCAGAGACACTCGAGCTCACGATGGCAGAGGTCGACAAGATGACCAGGCGGCGGGCAACGCTGAACATTTTCATGCTCGCCGACGACGAGCGGCTGACCTCGTTCGTTGACGAGGTGGCCAGGCGCAACGGCGGCCGGGTGCTGAGGGCGATGCCGGACAGCCTGGGCGAGTATGTGGTCAGCGACTTCCTGCGTTCTCGGCATCAGAGGTAGATAACGGTCAATAGACGTATACAGGCAGCTCTCTGGCGCTTTCCGAAAGTAGCCTATTCTCGGCATGTCCTGGTAGTACGTTTCGGGACGTAATCAACTCCCCACCTGGCGGGCCGCCCGCCGGGGGCACTCGGGGAATATCCAGCTCTCCCGGCGCCGCGTCAGGCCCGCGAGAAAGTCGCCTCCTAAGGAGGAAGTTGTGAGTTCGGAAACTGTCTCGGGCGGCGCTGGCTCGAAGCGGTCGCTGGTCATCGTGCTGGCGATCATCGGCGTCGTCTTCATCGTCCTGGCTATTCTCTTCTTCGCCGGGGTCGGTTTGGGCCCGCTGAACTCGATCGGCCACTCCGGCAAGGTCAACCACGGCAGCCACGGTATCCGTGGCAGCGTCAGCGCCGTGATCGGCGTGGTCGCCCTCGCCGGCGCGTGGTTCGCCAACAGGAAGGCCCGCTGAGCCGTATCCCAAGCCCACCGATGAACCCCTGGTGGGCAAATAGCGCCACCAGGGGTTCATCGGAGTGCGTCTGCGGCGAATGGGAATGGCCTGGATCTAGACTCTGCCCATGTCTTTCTCGCAGCACCTGGTCCTATGGCTGCACGTCGCCTTCGTTATCTTCACGATCGGCCCGGTCACCCTGGCGATCATGTCGACGCCTCGTTACATCAGGAAGCGGGATATCCGTATCGTCCGCTACCTGACCAGGATGACCCTTGTCTTTGGAATCGGCACGATCGGCGTACTGATCGTCGGCGTCGTGCTGTCATCGATGATCGGGAAGTCCGCAAAGCCCTGGATCATCGTGTCCGAGACCTTGTTCGTGGTCTCGGTTCTCCTGCTCGGCCTGATCCACCGTGACCAGCGGCACGCTATCAAGGCGCTCGAGACCGCTGTGGCCACCGCGGCGAGCGTGACCGCTGCGGCCGGCCCGGTCGCCGATCTGGCCGGAAGCGGCGCCGCTGGTCACCTGCCAGGGCGAGCCGGCCGGCCCAGGCCCAGCCAGCCCAGGCCCAGCCAGCCCAGGCCCAGCCAGCCCAGGCTCAGGCTGCCCAGCCGCGACCCAGGCTCAAGCTGTCCAGGCGACCCAGGCTCAGCAGGCGGATGCCACGTCCCCAGGGGGCACAGGGCTCCGCGAGGCGTCCGGTGCGGAGGCTACAGCCGAGCGGCCAGCAGCCGAGCGGCCAGCCAGCGCGAGCGGGCAGCAGCCAGCCGCCGCCCCTGGCCAGACGGCTGACGCCGCCGCCATCCCCGCTCACATGGCGAACGTGGAGCGCGGCCGGATTGCCATGATCGGCGGCGTCGTCACCGTCATCTGGCTGGTCGTGCTCGTGCTGATGGTCTGGAACGGCTGATCCGGTGAATACCGCATCCCATGGGGTAGACCCGACTAAGCAGGAAGCACGCCGCAGTTTCCGCGCGGGCGGGCTAACTTCGCCAGGGCAGGTGCAGATGACGCAGTTCGGCTCAGCGGAGTTCGACGAGTTCTCGCCGTATCCCCCGATCGCGGACTACGGATTCCTGTCCGACTGCGAGGTCACCGCCCTCATCGCTCCCAGCGGCTCCGTGGAGTGGATGTGCCTGCCGCGACTCGACGACGCCAGCGTCTTCGGCTCGATGCTCGACCGCGACGCCGGCTGGTTCCGGTTCGGCCCCGCCGATATGGCCGTCCCAGCCGACCGCCGCTACCTGGCCGGCACGATGGTGCTCGAGACGGTGTGGGACTGCGGCGAGGGCTGGCTGATCGTCAGGGACTGCCTGGTGATGGGGCCGTGGCGGCACGATCATCCCGAGCAGCACTCGCACCGCAGGCCGCCGACCGACTACGAGGCAGAGAACATCCTGCTCCGCACGGTGCGGTGCACCAACGGCGCTGTTCAGCTGGTCATGGACTGCCATCCGGCGTTCGACTACGGCAGGCACCGCGAGCTCTGGACGCACACCGATAACGGGTTCAACCAGGTGTCGGTCCAGCCGCCAGGGGCGAACCTGACGCTGACCCTGACCTCCGATATCAGGATCGGGATCGAAGGGCCAAGCGCCCAGGCACGGACCCTGGTCAAGGAGGGCGAGACCCGCTATTGCGCGCTGTCCTGGGGTAGCTGCGCTCCGCCACGGACTTACGCCGACGCCAACGCCAGGCTGCTGTGGACCGCGCACCACTGGCGGCACTGGCTGGCCCGCGGCAGGCTGCCCGACCATCGCTGGCGCTCACACCTCACCCGCAGCGCGCTGACGCTCAAGGGCCTCGCCCACGCCCCGACCGGCGCCATCGCCGCGGCCGCCACCACCTCACTGCCGGAAACGCCGTGCGGCGAGCGGAACTGGGACTACCGGTACAGCTGGATCCGCGACTCGACATTCGCGCTCTGGGGCCTGTTCACGCTGGGCTTTGAGTGGGAGGCGAACGACTACTTCGCGTTCATCGCGGACATCATCGAACGCGACCACGAGGACCTGCAGATCGTCTACCGGATCGACGGCGAGCGGGACCTCGAGGAACACGTGCTCGACCACCTGCACGGGTATCAGGGCGCAAAGCCGGTCAGGATCGGCAACAACGCGTACTCCCAGCGCCAGAACGACGTCTGGGGCACCGTCCTCGACTCGCTGTACCTGCACACCAAGTCGCGGGACTGGCTGGACGACCGGGTCTGGCGGATGGCCAAGCAGCAGGTCGAGCAGGCGATGCTGCACTGGCGGGAGACGGACCGCGGGATCTGGGAGATCCGCGGCGAGCCGAAGCACTTCACCTCGTCCAAGCTGATGTGCTGGGTAGCACTGGACCGCGGGGCGCGGCTGGCCAGGATCAGGGACGACCAGGATGCCGCCGCGCGCTGGCAGCAGACGGCCGATGAGATCCACAACGACATCTGCACGAACGCGCTCGACGAGCGCGGCGTGTTCTGCCAGCACTACGACACGACAGCGCTAGACGCCTCGCTGCTGCTGATGCCGCTGCTCAGGTTCCTGCCGCCGGACGACAAGCGGATCCACGACACCGTGCTCGCGATCGCGGAAGAACTGTCGATGGACGGGCTGATCACCAGGTACCGGGTGGACGAGACAGACGACGGCCTCACCGGTGTAGAGGGCACGTTCACGATCTGCTCGTTCTGGATGGTCTCGGCGCTGGCCGAGATCGGCGAGCACCAGCGCGCCCGCGACCTGTGCGAGAAGGTGCTCTCCTACGCTAGCCCGCTGCTGCTCTACGGCGAGCAGATCGACCCGCGTTCCGGCCGGCACCTGGGCAACTTCCCGCAGGCATTCACCCACCTCGCGCTGATCAACGCGGTCATGCACGTGGTCAGGCACGAGCAGCAGGCGGCGAGGCGCGCGCTCGGCGACGACGCCACCATCTCACCACGCCCGTGACCAGGCGGAACAGAGCAGCCGCACGCGACGGAGGACGCCGTATAGCGGCAGGGCGCTAGGCGGCGCTGTACTCCGGCGCTAGGCAGCGCTGTGCTCCTGGCGCTAGGCGAGCGCTGTGCGCAGGTCCTCGATCAGGTCATCGCAGTTCTCGATCCCGACCGAGAGCCTGACCAGGTCGGCGGGGACCTCGAGCGGCGAGCCCGCCACCGAGGCGTGCGTCATCCTCGCCGGGTGCTCGATCAGCGACTCCACCCCGCCGAGCGACTCGCCGAGCGTGAACAACCTGGTTCGCCCGCACATCTCGACGGCCGCTGCCTCTCCCCCCGCGTGCCGGAACGAGACCATCCCGCCGAAGCCGCGCATCTGCTTGGCCGCCACCTCGTGGCCGGGATGATCGGCGAGGCCCGGGTAGTACACCTGCGCGACGCGGGAGTGGTTGGCGAGCCACATCGCCACCTGCGCTCCGTTATCGCAATGCCGGTCCATCCTCACCGCGAGGGACTTCACGCCGCGCAACGTGAGCCAGGCGTCAAACGGCCCGCTGGCCGATCCGGCGGCGTTCTGCAGGAAGGCGAGGCGCTCGGCCAGCGCCGGCGTCGGCGACCACGAGCGCGCCGCCGACCACGTCGGAATGCCCGCCCAGGTACTTGGTCGTGGAGTGGATGACGGCATCGGCGCCGAGCGCGAGCGGCTGCTGCAGATACGGCGAGGCAAAGGTGTTGTCGATCGCGAGCAGCGCGCCAGCGGCGTGCGCGATCTGCGCGAGCGCGGCGATGTCCGCGATCGACAGCAACGGGTTCGTCGGCGTCTCCACCCAGATCAGCGCTGGGCCGAACTCGGCCACCGCGTCGCGGACCGCCTCGGCGTCAGACACCGGCACCGGGTGATAGGTGATGCCCCAGTGCGCATGCACCTTGTCGAAAAGCCGGAACGTGCCGCCGTACGCGTCATGCGGGATCAGCACGTGGTCGCCTGGCCGGCAGACCGTGCGGACAAGGCAGTCCTCGGCCGCCATGCCTGACGCGAACGACAGCCCCCGCACGCCGCCTTCCAGCGCGGCAAGGCACTCCTCGAGCGCGCCCCTGGTCGGGTTCGCGGTGCGCGAGTACTCATAGCCCTCGACCCAGCGGCCAGGGCCGGTCGCGACGCCCCCGTGCTGAGCGGCACTGCGCGCACCGCCGCGCACGCCGCCGACCCCGTCCTGCTTATACGTGGACACCTGGTAGATCGGCGGGACCACGGCGCCGGTCAGCGGGTCAGGTTCCTGCCCTGCGTGAATCGCAAGGGTTTCGAATCCGTCGCCGCGCTCGATCTGAGCCACTGTCGCCTCCGCCTGCGCTGCCTGGCCGTCACCCGGCCAGGTACATGAGCACATCCTGCCTGGTAACCATTCCCGCGGGTTTGCCGTCGACGAGAACCACAGCGGCTCCGGCCTTCTCGAGAGCGGAGATGGCGGAGCTGATCGGCTCGCCCGACCCGATCATCGGCAGCGGCGCCGACATGTGAGCTGAAACCGGCTCGCCCGGCTCGGCGCGCCCGCTGACCAGCGCCTCGAGCAGATCCCGCTCGGTGATCGATCCGATGACTTCTGCCGCCATCACCGGCGGCTCCTCCTTCAGGACCGGCAGCTGAGAGACGTCGTACTCGCGCAGCGTCTCGATCACGGCCCTCACCGTCTCGCCGGGATGCGCGTGCACGAACAGCGGCAACTGGCCTCTCTTGCGATCGAGCACGTCAGCGATCCGCGGCTCCGCGGTCTCTGAGGCGAGGAATCCGTAGTCGGCCATCCAGTCGTCGTTGAACACCTTCGACAGGTAGCCGCGTCCTCCGTCGGGCAGCAGCACGACGATGACGGCATCGGGTTCGGCCTGCTCGGCGATCTTCAGCGCGGCTACGACCGCCATCCCGCCAGAGCCGCCGACAAGCAGCGCCTCCTCGGCCGCGAGCCGCCTGGTCATCTGGAACGAGTCGGCGTCGCTCACGCCGATGATCTGATCGCAGATCGTCTTGTCGTAGGTCTGCGGCCAGAAGTCCTCGCCGACGCCCTCGACCAGGTAAGGCCTGCCGGTGCCGCCCGAGTACACCGATCCCTCTGGGTCGGCGCCGATGACGAAGACGCGGCCGGCCGAGACCTCCTTGAGGTAGCGGCCCGTCCCCGAGATGGTTCCGCCCGTGCCGATGCCCGCCACGAAGTGGGTGACCTTGCCCTCTGTCTGCTCCCAGATCTCCGGACCCGTGGTCCGATAGTGAGAATCCGGGTTGGCCGGGTTCGCGTACTGGTTCGGCTTCCAGGCTCCCGGGATCTCCTGAGCGAGCCGATCGGAGACGCTGTAGTAGGAGTCCGGTGACTCTGGCGACACCGTTGTCGGGCATACCACCACCTCGGCGCCGTACGCCCGCAGCACGCTGATCTTGTCCGACGCGACCTTGTCAGGGCAGACGAACACGCACTTGTAGCCCTTTTCTGCCGCCACGATGGCCAGCCCGACGCCCGTGTTGCCCGATGTGGGCTCCACGATCGTGCCGCCGGGACGGAGCTGCCCAGAGGCTTCTGCCGCCTCCACCATGCGCAACGCGATCCGGTCCTTCACCGAGCCGCCAGGGCTCATGTACTCGACCTTGGCCAGCACGAGCGGCGCGTCCTGTCCCGTCCCGGTCCCTCGGGCGTGCCCGCTGACGAGGTGCCGGGTCACCTTCCGCAACCTGACAAGCGGCGTGTTTCCGATGAGACCAATGAGGGACTCGTGCACCTGCATGGCTGCCAAGCCTAGCCGGGAAAGATCACGCGGGCCCGGCTGGCGCTGGAGGGGCTGCTTCCCATCTGCCAGTGACCAGCAAGGTCACTGGGGGATACCAGGGCTACTAATAGGCCACAGGGGACGAAGGTCTAAAGGCCGTTACCGTTCGCATTCGCGTTGTTACACTCTGTGCCGCAAGGACCACGCGCGGCATTCGAGCCGAGGGGGACTCGTGGCAATGTTGGCAGTCGATCAGGCTGATGAGGGCGGGTTGCACAGCAGCCCTCCGCCTGAGCATTTTTCTCCCTGCCTGCCCACGTTGGGCTCGTTTCGGGAAGCGGTCAGCGACCTCGTCGCGGAGATCGGACAGGGCGCCCAGGCCGACGCCAGGGCAGCAGAGCACATCCTGGCCAAGCGCCTCGGTGAGGATGAATTTTCGGTCGTGCTGGAGGAAACTCCTGACGGCTGGGACGCCACCGCCGCCAAGCTGCTGTTCGAGGTCAGGAACTACGAGCCAAGTCCGCGCAACGCGACAGGCACGCTCTCCGCGCTCGTCAGGATCTCGCTGCTGGCTCAGATCGAGGCGGTGTGGTGGGGCCGCCTGCCCGGCTACCAGACGGACTCTGATCTGTCCGCCGCCACCGACCTCGTCGACCTCGACGACCTCGACGCCGATGGGCAGCTCGCCTTCAGGTACCGGCACCAGGCGGTCACGCTGGTCGCGCGTGCGGCACGGTCGGCTCAGCGGCGCGCTCTGCCCGGGCTCGCGCCGAAGACAGCCGGCATCTTGCTGGCCAGGGCGCGGCCGCAGGCGGTGGCCTGGCTGAACGACGTCGCCGAGGAGTTCGCCGAGATCGCGCCCGACGGGACGCCGCCGCTGTGGGTGACGAGCGTGGCCAGGAGCGTGGACCACCAGCGGCACCTGAAGTCGCTCGGCTACATCGCGCTGCTTCCTAGTGCGCACTGTGTCGGCTACGCCGCCGACATCGAGATGCAGTGGTACCGCAGGTTCCGCGCGCACCGGTTGCTTCGCGGACTGCTACTCGACCGGCAGCGCGCGCATGAGATCAACGTCATCGACGAGGGTCAGGCCTGGCATGTCTGCCTGCGCCCTGACCTTGTCTCGGGGACGCGCGAGCTAGCACTGCACACATCCGCCCGTGACAGTAGCTGACGGTGTGCGGCATTGTCCTGATCGCGGGACCAGGAGCGAGCGAGGCCCTGTTCTGCCAGATGCTCGCCACGCTCAGACCGCGCGGCGACGTGGAGGAAGTTCACCTGGCCCACGGCTTACTGGCGGGAACGCAGCGGCTACGGATCGTCGACCCGGTGCGCGCGACCCAGCCGTGGATCTCCGCTGACCGGCGCTGGCTGCTTTGCTACAACGGCGAGATCTACAACTACCGCGCGCTGCGGTCTGACCTGCGTGCGCTTGGCTGCAGCTTCCGCACGGAGAGCGACACGGAAGTCATCATGGAGGCGTTCGCGCAGTGGGGCGAGAACGCCGTGCGGCGGCTGCGCGGCGAGTTCGCCTTCGCTATCAGCGAGCGGTCGACAGGCCAGACCTACCTGGCCCGCGATCCGCTCGGCGTCAAGCCGCTGTACTGGTCGACCGCGAATGGCTGCCTGCACATCGCGTCAGAGATCAAGGCGCTTGTACCGGCCGCGGCCGAGGTCCACGAGGTGCCGCCGGGCAGCCATGGCTGGGCGGCTCCGCGGCGCGCACCCGCCCTGACGCCGTATAGCGACTTGCTGCGCGGCGAGCGTCTGGACGGCATGGCCTCGGCGATCACCGACGCTGCCGAGGCAGCTGCGCTGGTGCGAACGGCCCTCGCCGACGCGATCGCGGTCCGCACCGATACCCGGCTGCGGGTCGGGGTGATCCTCTCCGGGGGCCTGGACAGCTCGCTGACGCTAGCCCACGTCCGCGAGCGTCACCCTGATTGCGTGGCGTTCACCGTCGGTGCGCCCGGCAGCGCCGACATCGCATACGCCAGCAAGCTCGCGGCCGACCTGGGCGTCAGGCACGAGATCATCGAGATCCCGCCCCGCTCGATCAGGCTCGATGAGGTCAGGGAGGCCATCAGGATCTCCGAGCTGACCGAGTACGGCGACATCATCAACGCTGTCGTGTCGGTGCCGCTGTTCCGCCGGATCGCCAGCATGGGGATCAAGGTCGTGCTGACCGGCGACGGCTCGGACGAGCTGTTCGGCGGCTATGCCATGTACGACCAGATAGAGCCCGCTCAGGTACGCCGTCTGTTCCTGCACAAGCTCGCGAACCTCGGGCGGACCGAGCTGCAGCGGGTTGACAGGACCAGCATGGCGAGCGGCGTTGAGGTCAGGGTCCCGTTCCTCGATCCTGTCGTCGTCGACGTGGCTATGCGGCTGCCGATGACCCTGAAGGTGCGCGACGGCACAGAGAAGTGGATTCTCAGGCAGGCGTTCGCCGGCCTGCTGCCCGACTACATCAGGCGCCGGCCCAAGAACCCGATGTCGCACGCCTCTGGCCTGCACGAGCGGGCCAGGCTCTACAAGCCGGCCTTCGCGCGCATCCACCGCTCGTTCGGCTACCGACTGCACGAGCCGGTCCGCAGGGACTTCTCTGTCCTGCTCAGCCAGTGCGGCAACAACTTGGACCTGGCGATCTCGCAGGCAACCGCAGGGCTGGATTACAGCGCCAGGGAGCACGCGCGGGACCTTGCGGGCGCGGCGAAGTGGAACGCGGCGTCGCGGATGGCGGGGCTGGCAGGTGGCCGGAGCGCTCGCTAACCACCGGAGCTGCTGACACTTGCTGCCGGTCAGGAAGGGCGCCGCTCCGCAGGCTGACGTCGGTCCCGGCTGTGAGCTACTGTGCGGTAAACAACCAGTTCCGCCAGGGAGCCAGCAATGCCAGAGGCAGTCATCGTCGCGACCGCTCGCTCGCCGATCGGGCGTGCCTTCAAGGGCAGCATGACCAGCATCCGTCCCGATGACTTGACCGTGCAGATGGTCAAGGCGGCGCTGGCCAAGGTACCGCAGCTCGATCCTGCCGACATCGAGGACGTGATCCTCGGCTGCGGGCTCCCGGGCGGTGAGCAGGGCTACAACATGGCCCGCGTGGTGGCCGTGATGCTCGGCCTGGACACGGTACCCGGCACGACAATCACCAGGTACTGCTCGTCCTCGCTGCAGAGCACCAGGATGGCCTACCACGCGATCAAGTCCGGCGAGGGCGACGTGTTCCTCAGCGCCGGGGTCGAGTGCGTCAGCAGGCTCGCGAAGGGCAGCAGCGACGGTGCCCCCGACACCAAGAACCCGGTGTACGGCGAGGCCGAGGAGCGGGCCGCCGCCCGCGCGACCGGCGGCGCAGACGTCTGGCACAACCCCCGCGAGGACGGCCAGATCCCCGACATCTACATCGCCATGGGCCAGACCGCGGAGAACGTCGCCCAGATCCGCGGGGTCACCAGGGCCGAGCAGGATGAGTTCGGCGTCAGGTCGCAGAACATGGCCGAGAAGGCCATCGCCGACGGGTTCTGGCAACGTGACATCACCCCGGCAACCCTGCCGGACGGAACCGTCGTCTCTGCCGACGACGGCCCGAGGGCGGGAACGACGCTGGAGAAGGTGGCCACGCTGCAGCCGGTGTTCCGGCCGGACGGCACCGTGACCGCTGGCAACTGCTGCCCGCTCAACGACGGAGCAGCAGCGGTCGTGGTGATGAGCGACCGCAGGGCCGCCGAACTCGGCATCACGCCGCTGGCCAGGATCGTGGCGAGCGGCGTCACCGCGCTGTCGCCAGAGATCATGGGCCTCGGTCCGGTCGAGGCGTCCAGGCAGGCTCTGGCCAGGGCGGGCATGACGATCGAGGACATCGACCTGGTCGAGATCAACGAGGCGTTCGCGGCGCAAGTCATCCCGTCCTACCGCGATCTCGGCATCGACATCGCCAAGCTCAACGTCAACGGAGGCGCGATCGCCGTGGGGCACCCCTTCGGGATGACCGGGGCGAGGATCACCTCCACACTGCTGAACAGCCTGCAGTTCCACGACAAGACGTTCGGCCTGGAGACGATGTGCGTCGGCGGCGGCCAGGGCATGGCGATGATCTTCGAGCGCCTATCCTGATAACGCGCTGCAGATGACGCTGTCTTGCTCTCGCGGTCTTGATCCTCTGCGTCGCGTGGGGCGCCAGTTAGCCTCGATGCCGATTGCCCCGAGCGGCCTCGTTAAGTACCAGGTTGCATAACGGATGTGTCACGTTCAGGTCTTGCCAGGACGCCTCCCGTAGTGCAGTCTCGACTCAGGAGACTCATCTCGGCATGGAGGTGCCCCTTGTCCCTGATCCACTCTCCAGAGATGCACAAGAATCTGATCGCCCGCATCCCGCGGGTAACCGGCAGTGATCTCCGAGAGTGGTTCCACCGCCTGGAATCTGGGCCATCTTTTATGCGGCACACCGAGCGGGCGACGTGGCTAGCGGACGAGCACGGGCTGACTCACGCCTATGCCGCCGCCATCGTGCACGAGTACGAGGTGCAGCGGCGTATCCGGCTGAACAGCGCCTGATCGATACCCATGCAACTGGAGCGCGCCCAGGAGTTCATGCGTGTCAACCACCGGGCCGTGCTGGCCACCCGCCGGTCCGATGGCCTTCCTCAGCTCTCGCCGGTGACCGTCGGGGTGGATGGCGACGGCCGGGTGCTCATCAGCACTCGCGAGACGGCGGTGAAGACCAAGAACCTGGAACGGGATCCGCACGCATCGTTGTGCGTGATGAACGACGGGTTCTTCGGTGACTGGATCCAAGCCGAGGGCACTGCCGAGATCATCCGGCTGCCCGAGGCTATGGACCTGCTCGTCGACTACTACCGCCGCGTCTCCGGTGAGCACCCAGACTGGGACGACTACCGGCAGGCCATGCGCCGCGACCGGCGGGTCATCGTCGCGATCACGCTCAGCCGGGCCGGCCCTGACCGCAGCGGCTGAGACCACGGCGAAGGCCGACGGGACCGCGGCGGTTGACCCGGCCGGCTGGAACGCGTCCTCCAGGAACCTTGCACCCGGCTCGAGCGCGGCGTCCTCCAGGAACCTGCACCCGGCTCGGGCGTCGCGGCCACTTGGGGCTTGCCCTCTGATCCGAGCGTGAGGAGTGCGCCAACGCCGGCAGGTGCATGCAACCGAGCATTGTTCGCGGGCAAGCCGTTAACGCGGCCGGGTATCCCGGCATCCCAGAATTAAACGTGCCGACACCGGGACGTCGATCGCGCACACTCCATAGGGATGTGATTCATATATTCGGAATGGCGCGAAACCTACATGACTCACGAGTAGTGAATCGCAAATTCTGGGTCGCAAAACGAGAACGCCGGACCGGGATCGATGCTTGCAACATCAAGCGATCGGGCTAAGAATGCCCCTCTGACCTGCAACGATCTGCAAGCGACCCTCCGTCAGGAGGATCCTTCTGAATCAGTACCCCCGGTCGGGCTCGAACCGACACTACGGCCCTTTTAGGGGGCTCGCCTCTTCCCTTGGGCTACGGGGGCTCGGAAATCGTACCTCAAGCTGTACCGTTTATTCAAACATTCCCTGGAATCGGGCAGCGCACACTTATAAGCGACCAAATCCGCCATTAGCCGTGCGAACATCTGTGCAGTTGCACGTGCAATTAGGCATTCTTCGTTCACTGCGCGTGCAACTATCGGACGCGCGCGGGCTGCTCAAACCCGGGCCGCACTGCGCCGCACACCGCTCTGATCAGGCCAGACCCGCGAATCTGCGGGCACGCTCGAAGACCTCATCAAGCATCTGGCCCGTGACGCGGCCGGTGAACGTGTTCTGCTGACTGGGGTGGTAGCAACCGAGCACCAGCAGCCCTGACAGGTCCACTTCGGCGCCATGGCCGAATGCTGGCCGCGGCACGGGGACAGTATGTCCCATTCTCGCGACCTCCCGCCACGCCGCTTGCCAGGCGAAGTGACCGAGACAGAGGATAACCCTCAGGCTGGCAGCGACCTGGCCGAGTTCGGCGGCGAGCCACGGCTCGCAGGTGTCCCGCTCGGCAATTGTCGGCTTGTTCTCCGGAGGTGCGCATCGCACCGCGGCCACCATCCTGACGCCAATCAGCCGCTGCCCGTCGCCGGCCGTCACGCTCGTGGGCTGGGCGGCGAGGCCGCACCGCCACAGCGACTCGAAGAGCACGTCGCCGCTGCGATCGCCGGTGAAGATGCGGCCGGTCCTATTGCCACCGTGGGCGGCAGGCGCCAGGCCGATGATCACGATGCCGGGGCTCTCGTCGCCCCAGCCGGGAATGGGGCGTCCCCAGTACCTTTCCGCGGCAAAGGCGCGGCGCCTGGTGGCGGCAACCTGCTCCCGCCACTCGACCAGTCGTGGGCAGGCCCGGCAGACCGACTGCCGGGCAGTCAGCTCTGCGAGCGAGTCGGCATTGGCGGCCAGTGTGCGGACGCTCTGCGGGTCCGACGCGACCGGCGTCGCCGCCGTTGCGGGGTCGTCGGGCCAGCCGGTTCCTGGCTCGACGGGGACAGGGCCGGCGTTCTCGGCCACCGTCACGACACGGCAGAGTCGCGGGCTGCCTCGGCGGCAAGCGACCATGCGATGCCGTCGAGGATGTCGTGCTCGCTCGCGACAACCTCGACGAAGCCGAACCTGGTGGTTGCCCTGTCCAGAATCAGCGAGCCGGCGCCGATCACGTCGACACGACCTGGGTGCACGACCGGGTTAGCGGCGCGCTGCGCGTGGTTCATCCCTAGGAGGTCCGTGGTGACCTCGTGGACGCGAGTCGCGCTGATGCGCGCGTGGTGGATCCTTGCCGGGTCGTACTCGGTCAGGCGCAAGGCGAGCGCCGTCACGGTCGTGACCGAGCCGGCGAGCCCGACCAGCGTGCGGGCCTTGTCGGCGGGAACGAACTGCGCCACGGTCGTCAGCGCCGCGTCGATGTCCGCGGTCGCAGCGGCAATCTGCTCGAAGGTAGGCGGGTCGCCACGCAGGTGCCGTTCGGTGAGCCGGACACAGCCGATGTTGACCGAAAGCGCGGCAAGTTCGTCGCGGCCAGCTCCCGCGGCGCCGAACACGAACTCGGTCGACCCGCCGCCGATGTCCACGACGAGGAATGGCGGCTCCGGCCGTCCGGCTGGCCCGTCCGAGCCCGGCTCGCCGGCCGGCCCGAGCTCGGCGGTAGCGCCAGAGAAGGACAGGTAGGCCTCCTCGGCCCCGCTGATCACCTCGGGGTCGATGCCCAGTATGTGCCGGACGCCAGTCGTGAACACCTCGGAGTTGGACGCGTCACGGGTCGCGCTGGTGGCGACGAGCCTGACCGCCTCGGCACCGGAGTCGCTGATCGCCTTGGCGTACTGCTCGAGCATGGCGAATGTCCTGGCCAGTGCATCGGGCGCGAGCTTGCCTGTCGCGTCTACGCCCTGGCCAAGCCGGACGATTTCCATCCTCCGCTGGACATCAGCCAGCTGACGCCGCTTGGCGTCGATATCAGCGATCAGCAGCCGCAGTGAATTCGTGCCGCAGTCGATCGCGGCGACCCGCCGCTCGCCAGATGGTGCCATATTTAGTCCTCCGCGACGGCTTCATGCGGGACGTCGACGCACGGCCCGGCCGCCCACCACTCTCCCATAGCGGTCAATGCCTCGCGTCCGAGCGGGTTCCCGCCGGGCACCGCGAGCTCGTGCGCCACCACCGCATGCAGGCACTTGACCCGGTCCGGCATGCCGCCTGCTGTCTGCGCATCCGCTGGGAGCGGCTCGACTCCGGCGGCCGCAGCGGCAGCCTCGCGCCTGGCCGCATAGTCACGGTGTGCGGCCAGGTACGCCGTACGCAGCTGCGGGTCGGACCGCAAGCGTTCGGTCATCTCCTGCATGACTCCGCTGGCCTCCAGCCGACTAGCAGCACCGCACGCGCGTGGGCAAGTCAGGTAGTACAAGGTCGGAAACGGCGTACCGTCAGGCAGTCTCGGCGCGGTCTCGATGACGTCGGGCAGGCCGCACCCACACCGGTGCGCCACGGCGCGAGCGCCGCGCGGAACCCTGCCGAGCTGCAAGGTTACGGCGGCCAGATCTGCTGCTTTCAAGCTCACCCGCGCAGCGTCCCAGCCACTCGAGGCAGCCTCGCGCCTGTATGAATGTCACATCCATCACCTCGTCCGATGGTTGTCACATTCATGCACGCGCGGACAGTCACGTCGAGCTCGCTGGCGCTCTCGGACTGGGTCCGGCCCGGCTTGGGTTTCGTCTGCTGATTCGCCTGCTGGACCGACTTCCACAGCCGGGCGTACCACGGCTCCCCGTCAGCCCGGCCCGTCGCGCTCCGCGCGTTCTTCGGCGCGGGCTCGATGATCACGTAGCACTTCTGGTTCGGGAAGCACATGTGCAGGCGGTCGCGGGCTTCGCGCTCGATGTAGGAAGGGTCGTGCAGCCGCTTTTGCTCCTGTCGCAGCTGCTTCAGGTGCAGTGCGAGCTGCTGACGCTGGGCCTGCAGCTGGTCGATCTGCCTGCGCTGAGCGATGTACTCGCGGATCGGATAGGCCAAGCTCAGCGCGATCGCGCAGAGCACAACGGCGAGTATCGCCGCCCGGCCAGTGAAGTGCGGCCGGGAGCTAGCTGGCCGCGTGGTACGGCTGGCCGGCTCGGTCACCGGCCCGCTTCGGCGAACCGGGGAAACGCGGCCTGGCCCGCGTAGGCTGCCGCGTCGTCGAGCCGCTCCTCGATCCGCAACAACTGGTTGTACTTCGCCACCCGCTCGGACCTGGCAGGTGCGCCCGTCTTCATCTGGCCGCAGTTCACGGCCACTGCTATGTCGGCGATAGTGGTGTCTTCGGTCTCGCCGGAGCGATGGCTGAGCATGCAGGCGAAGCCGCCTCGATGGGCGAGTTCCACCGCGCTGAACGTCTCCGTCAGCGTCCCGATCTGGTTGACTTTGACCAGCAGTGCGTTGGCTGACCGCTCCTCGATCCCTCGCCTGATCCGCTCAGGGTTGGTGACGAAGAGATCGTCGCCGACGATCTGCACCCGGTCCCCGATCTCGCCGGTCAGCTCCCGCCAGCCAGACCAGTCCTCCTCGGCAAGCGGGTCCTCAAGCGACACGATCGGATACGCGTCGAGCCAGCGCCCGTAGATCGCCGCCATCTCGGCCGCGGGTCTTGACCTGGCCCTCGAAGGTATAGCCGCCCTCGCCATGGAACTCAGTCGCTGCCGCGTCGATCGCGATCGCCACGTCACGCCCGGCCGCGAACCCGGCCCGGCCGATCGCCTCCATCAGCAGGTCGAGCGCGGCCTGGTTGTGCTCGAGATCGGGGGCGAATCCGCCCTCATCGCCGACGCCGGTGTTCAGGCCGTGCTTCTTCAGCACCGACTTGAGGCTGTGGTAGGTCTCGGCCCCCCAGCGCAGCGCCTCGGAGAACGTACTCGCGCCGATCGGCGCGATCATAAACTCCTGGATGTCGACGTTAGTGTCGGCGTGCGCCCCGCCGTTCAGGATGTTCATCATCGGCACGGGCAGCACATGGGCGTTCGGCCCGCCCAGATAGCGGAACAGCGGCAGCTGTGTCGACTCGGCAGCCGCGCGCGCGACCGCGAGGCTCACGCCGAGGATCGCGTTGGCGCCCAGCCTGGACTTGTCGGGGGTGCCGTCGAGGTCGATCATGGCGAAGTCGATCAGCCGCTGCTCGTCGACGTCCTGTCCGAGCAGTTCGGGCTGAATCTCGTCGATGACGGCGTTCACGGCCTGCTCGACGCCCTTGCCGGCGTACTCCTGGCCGCCATCCCTTAGCTCGACAGCCTCAAACGCCCCGGTCGATGCTCCGCTCGGCACTGCGGCCCTGCTGTGCGTGCCGTCGTCAAGCACGACCTCGACCTCCACGGTCGGGTTGCCTCGCGAGTCCAGAATCTGTCTGGCGTGGATGGCCTCAATGGACGACAAAGGAGAACTCCCGGACGGGATCACAGTTTCTCCGTCGGAGCCTAACCGAGCGCACGAATCCGCCTGTGCTCGGCACGCCGGTCGCCAACCAGCGGCGCTCCGGCGCGCACGCCCCTGCGCAAGTAGAACACCAAGGGTCCATCGGGTGTCTTGTTAGAACACCGATGGACCGTTGGTGTTCTGTCGCCGATCGCTCATGAACCGGACGAAGACTGCTCCCATGCCTGAAACCGGTCGCGGAACGCTCCGGCGGCGCGGCGCAGCTCGAGCTCGGGGTCGATTCCTGCCGCGCGCGCCTTGGTCACGAGCGCGAAGAGCTCCGCCCCGATCTCGCTCACCTGCCCCGCTGACTGCGCCAGGAGCCCGGCTGCCGCGTGGTTCCCTGCTCCTTCGCAGGGTCGGGCTCGTCGCCGTCGTTCGCGGCCAGCTCCGCTAGGTCGTCCGGCGCACCCGCGGAATGCGCCCTGCGCTGCAACTGGGCCGCCAGCGACAACGCCGGCTGCGCCATCGGGACGCCGTCGAGCGCCGACGACGGGCCGTTGCCCGCGGCGGCCCGCTCTTCGGCCTTGATCGTCTCCCAGTTGCGCTTCACCTCGTCGGCGCCGGAGACGCTCACGTCGCCGAACACGTGCGGATGGCGCCGCACGAGCTTGTCCGCGATGCCTCTGGCGACATCGTCGATATTGAAGCCAGTACCGTCGGTCCGTTCGGCGGCAATCCTGGCGTGAAACAGCACCTGCAGCAGCACGTCGCCTAGTTCGCCGCGGAGTTCGGTCAGGTCGTGCCGCTCTATCGCCTCGAGCGTCTCGTAGGTTTCCTCGAGCAGGTACGGCACCAGCGACTCGTGTGTCTGCCTGGCGTCCCACGGGCACTCGGACCGCAGCCTGTCCATGACCGCGACGAGGTCGAGCAGCGCAGCTCCTGGCACCACGGGGTCGTCCCCCCGCACGGGCACCGCGGGAGGCTCGAGGGGGGTGTTCCCCGCCTGGCACCGCGGGGGGCTCCGGGGGGTCGTCCCCCCGGACTGGCACGGCTGGATGACGTGGGCTGGCTGGCCGCACGTGCTCGCCCTGGCTCATCGCCAGGTCAGCACTTCGGCGTCAGCTGCGGCGCCTGGGTGGCTGGCTTCTTGCCGGGAGCCGCCGCCAGCTTACTGGTCGCAGGCACGACGATGAACTGGCGGTAATCGTAAACGCCGTACTGCGGGTTGACCTTGATGTCCAAGCTCTTGGCGGCCAGGCACTGTATGTGGTTGACCTTGAGCTGCAGCACTCGCTGGCGCGGCCGCGGTGGTCGGAGCGACGCCGTTGTCGAGCCTGTCCTGCAGCTTGAGCTGGATCGCGATCCAGCGGCCGAGCTCAGGGAGCAGGTCGGGCGGGAGCCCGTTGATCACAGCGGCCTCTTTGAGCGTGTCGCGCGCCTGCGCCGCCCTGGCTTGTTCGTCGTTGAGCTGCTTTTGCGCCTGCGCAGGCGTCACCGTAAGTCCCGGTGCGCTTTGCGACCTGCTCGGTGGTCGCGAACCGCAGCATCCAGCTGAGCACCTGCCGCGGCATGTCGGCCTGCGTGTACTGAATCTGCAGCTTGTGCTTGTCGGCCTGGTACCCGGCGTTGAGGTTAGCGACCTCTGCGGCCAGGGTCGCGGTAGAGATCCGGTGATTGCTGTACAGCGCGGCGGCGCCGAGCTGGGTCTGCCCGCAGCCCGTCACGGCCACCGTTCCGGCCACGGCAGCCGCCGCCGCTGCCATCCACTTGGGGGCGCCGCGCTGCCCGATCATCCGCCGCACCTCATGTCTCCTTCACGCGCATGAACACCGACCCGCGCGGACCTGACCTCGCGGACCGCCGGGGCCTGGCCTCAGGCCCGATGGGGCCATCGCGTCGCCGCTACTCTAGCCGTCGGCCTGACGCTGTCCGGCACGCTGGCCGCCTGGCGGCTCGCTGCCTGCGGCGCTCCGGCCTGCTGACTGGCAAGTTCCTCGCCGAAGATCGCGTCGAGGAACTGCTCGCACCAGGTCAGCAGCTCGGTGTCGCGCAGCGACGGGGCACCGAGCGGGGTCACCGATCCCGAGCTGGCGCCTGACCGGCCAGAGCCTGGACCGCCGCGCGAGCCTGGCCCGGGGCCAGCCTTCGGAACCGGCACGAGCATGGTACGCACCGCGGGCTTGATCAGGGTTCGCGGGTACAGCCGGTGCACCCTGACCTCCCGCGACTCTGGCAGCTCGACCGGTGCGAACCTGATGTGATTGCCCTGCTGGGTGATATCGGTCAGCCCGGCGCGTCGCGCCTTCGCGCGCAGCCTCGCCACCTGCAGCAGATTCTGCACGGCCCGAGGTGGCGGGCCGTACCGGTCGGTCAGCTCGTCGGTCACGGCAGCGATGTCCGGGTCGGAGTCGATTGCCGCGATCGAGGTGTAGGCCTCGAGCCTGAGCCGCTCGCCAGCCACGTAGTCGTGCGGGATGTGCGCGTCGACCGGAAGCTCGACCCTCACCTCCGCGCGCTCGGCCGGACCGTCGCCCTTCATCTCGGACACCGCCTCGCCGATCATCCGCACGTAGAGGTCGAAGCCCACGCCGGCGATGTGACCTGACTGCTCGCCACCCAGCAGGTTGCCCGGCCCCGCGGATTTCGAGGTCTTTCATGGCAACGAACATCCCGGCGCCTATCTCGGTATGCTGCGCGACCGTCGCAAGCCGCTCATGCGCGGTTTCGGTCAGCGGCTTCTCGGGCGGGAACAGGAAGTACGCGTATCCCCGCTCCCTGCTACGGCCGACCCGGCCGCGCAGCTGATGGAGCTGGGACAGTCCGTAGGCGTCGGCCCTGTCCACGACCAGCGTGTTGGCGTTGGGAATGTCAAGGCCCGACTCCACGATCGTCGTGCACACCAGCACGTCGTACTTCTTGTCCCAGAAGTCGATCATGATCCTCTCGAGCGTGTGCTCGTTCATCTGGCCGTGAGCGACGGCGACCCTGGCTTCGGGAACGAGCTCAGAGACCCGAGCGGCGACCCTGCCGATCGAGGCGACCCGGTTGTGCACGAAGAAGGTCTGCCCGTCTCGCAGCAGCTCGCGCCTGATCGCCGCAGCGATCTGCTTCTCGTCATAGGGGCCGACGAAGGTCAGCACCGGGTGCCGCTCCTCAGGAGGTGTCAGGATCGTGGACATCTCCCTGATTCCGGCCACGCCCATCTCGAGCGTCCTCGGGATCGGCGTCGCAGACATCGAGAGCACGTCGACCTGAGTGCGCATCGCCTTCAGGTACTCCTTGTGCTCAACCCCGAAACGCTGCTCCTCGTCGATGATGATCAGCCCCAGGTTCTTGAACCTGGTCTCTGGCGACAGCAGCCGGTGTGTGCCGATCACGACGTCGACGGTTCCGTCCGCGAGGCCGGCCTGCGTCTCGGCAACCTCGGCGTCGGACTGGAACCGCGACATCGCCCGCAGCTCCACGGGGAACGGCCCGTACCGCTCGCCGAAGGTCTGTATGTGCTGCTGCACAAGCAGCGTGGTCGGAACGAGAACAGCGACTTGCTTGCCGTCCTGCACGGCCTTGAACGCAGCCCTGACCGCCAGCTCGGTCTTGCCGTAGCCGACGTCGCCGCAGATCAGCCGGTCCATCGGGACCGCCTTCTCCATGTCGCGCTTGATCTCGTCGATGGCGCCGAGCTGGTCGGGCGTCTCGATATAGGGGAATGCGTCCTCGAGCTCGCGCTGCCACGGCGAGTCCTGGCCGAACGCGTACCCTGGCGAGGCGACCCTGGCCGAGTACAGCCTGATGAGCTGGGCCGCGATCTCGCGGACCGCCTTGCGGGCCCGGCCCTTCGTCTTGGCCCAGTCCGCGCCGCCGAGCCGGTGCAGGCTCGGCGCCTCACCGCCTGAGTACCTGGTCACCTCGTCGAGCTGGTCGGTCGGCAGGTAGAGCCGGTCCGGCGGCTGGCCGCGCTTGCTCGGCGCGTACTCGATTACCAGGTACTCGCGAGTGGCGCCCTGGATGGTCCGGCTCGTCATCTCCAGGTACCTGCCGACGCCGTGCTGACTGTGCACCACGTAGTCGCCCGGCGTGAGCTGGAGCGGGTCGATGCCGCCGCGCCGCCGGCTGGGCATCCGGCTCCGGTCTCTGCCGCCCGCCCGCTGGCCCGAGATGTCGTCCTCGCCGAGGACCGCGAGCTTGATCTGCGGCCAGACGAAGCCCGAGTCGAGCAGCCCGGTCGCGACGATCGCCACACCGGCCTCGGGCGGGCCGGCCAGATCGCCTGCACGCGCGCCGAGGTTCTCGCCGCGAAGGATCTCCGCGAGCCGCTGGGCGGGCCCGTGCCCCTCGGTCACCAGGGCAACCCGCCATCCCGAGGTCAGCCAGTCCCGCACGTCGCTGATGACCCGCGATGTGTCGCCGTGATAGGCGGTAGCAGGGCTGGCCAGGATCCGGAACGACTCCCGGCCGTCGGACTCGTCCAGGTCGGCGTAGTTCTCGGCCCCTTCGTCACCGGCGGCCGACCTCGCGGTTGCCCGGCCAGCGTCGTTCCATGCGGTCTCCGCTCGGGTAACGGCGCCCAGCCCGGGCGATCCGGCCGTGAGTCCAGTTACCGCTGCAGGATCTTCCGTGCCGAACGGCGTGATCGTCCACCACCGGATGCCAAGATCGCTCGCTGCAGCCCTGACCTCCGTGATGGGCCTGAACGCCGCCCCGCCGAGGTCGATCGGGACCTCGGCGCCGGCCGCAGCGTTGATCCACGATGCCTCGAGGAATTCCTGGCTCGTCCTGACCAGGTCGGCGGCGCGGGCCCTGATCCGCTCAGGGTCGCAGGCCACCACGATGGCGCCGTGCGGGAGCGAGTCGAGTAGCAGCTCCATCCGGTCGGCGAGCAGCGGCGCGAAGGCCTCCATGCCCTCGACCGTGATCCCGTCGGCGAGCTTGCCGAGCACCTCGCCAAGGCCCGGGTACTCGCTGGCAAGCTGCTTCGCGCGATGCCGGACGCCAGGGGTCAGCAAAAGCTCGCGGCATGGCGGAGCCCACAGCGATTCGGCCGACGTGCCGAGCGAACGCTGGTCCGCCGCGCGGAACGGCCTGATCTCCTCGATCTCCGAGCCGAAGAACTCGACCCGCAGCGGGTGCTCTTCGGTCGGCGGGAAGATGTCGAGTATCCCGCCGCGGACCGCGATCTCGCCGCGGTTCGTGACCAGGTCGACCCTGGCGTAGCCGATCTCGACGAGCCGCGTCACCACGCCCTCGAGTTCGGCCTGCTTGCCCTGGTCGAGCCGGACAGGCTCAAGCTGCCCCAGGCCGCCGACGAGCGGCTGCAGCACGCTGCGAATCGGCGTGGCAACCACCTGCAGCGGCCCCGACCGCGGGTCGCCGTGCTCTGGCCTAGCCAGCCGGCGAAGCACTGCGAGCCGCCTGCCCGATGTGTCGGAACGCGGAGACAGCCGCTCGTGCGGCAGCGTCTCCCAGGCCGGGAAGTACTCAGCGGCGTGCGGGTCAGGAAGCAGTGAGGTGAGGGCGCTCGTCAGGTCCTCCGCCTCGCGCGCGGTCGCGGTGATGGCTAGCACGAACCGCGGCTCGCCAGGGTTGCCCTGATCATTACCGGCCTGGTCCTTGCTGGCCTGGCCCGTTTCGCTCATGCCGGCCAGCGCGGCGACGAGAACGGGACGAAGGGCGGGCGGCGCGATCAGGTCGGCGTCACCAGCGCCCGGCTGGCCTACGTAGTCGAGTGCGTGACGAAGCTGCGGATCCTCGGCAACGGTGCCGAGAAGGCCAGACAGACTCATTTCTTCCTCTGCGCTTGACGGTTGTTACTGCGCTTGTTGCTCTCTGGGGCTTGCTGCTCTCTGGGGCTTGTCGGTTCCTGTTGTCGGTTCCTGACAGGGCTCCCTAGACCTTGATGAGCTGCCTGGAGCGCGGACTCCCGGGGCGTACGGGCAGCACGACTAGCCCGCGTTCAGCGGTGAACGCGGGTTACGCATCTAGTCTACTTGGCCGCCCATGCCTTCGCCCGGCGGCTGGGTTCACCGGCGTGCCTGGCAATAAAGGGCGGAAGGGGCGGCACCGGCTGGCCCGGACGCCTGAGCAGCCGGCACGTGCCGTGGCGGACAACC
Organism: uncultured Actinomycetota bacterium; assembly: GCA_963809195.1. Classification (GTDB taxonomy): domain Bacteria; phylum Actinomycetota; class Actinomycetes; order Streptosporangiales; family Streptosporangiaceae; genus Chersky-822. The sequence continues at coordinate 152,747 of CAWEIQ010000002.1, forward strand.
GGGCCGTGATGACCGCTGCGAGCTGGCGCGGGTAACCTCAGGCGTGCTGCCTCCCGGCGGCGAACGGAGGACGCGACGAGCGCGGACGGAGAACGCAGTGACCGCACAGGCGCGGGCTGAGCAGGACGTCGACCCTGCCTCGCTCGCCTCGCTGACACTCGACGCCCGTCAGCTTGGCGACCTCGAGCTGATCCTGTCCGGCGCGTTCGCTCCGCTGACGGGATTCATGAGCGCGGCGGACGAAGCGTCTGTCGCGGAGTCAGCAACACTGGCCGACGGAACGCCGTGGCCCGTTTCCGTCACGCTCGAGGTTCCCGCCGACAGCGTGCCCGCCGACGCGGAGCAAGTTCTGCTCGCCGACCCTGAGGGCACGCCGCTGGCGGTCCTGACGATCACCGAGCGCATTGGCGCCCCAGATGAGGGCGACCCGGGGTCGCGGCGCGGTCAGGTCAGGCTCGCGGGACCGGTGCGCGCCAACCGGGCACCCGAGCACGGGTCGTTCCGGCGCCTCATGATCTCGCCAGAGCAGGCCAGGACCGAGGTCGGCGGCCAGCCTGTGCTCGCGTTCGCGACCAGGGCGCCGGTCAGCATGCGCCAGATCGGCCTGCTCAAGCACCTGGCTGGGCAGCTCAAAGCGCGTCTGCTCGTGCTGCCCTTGGTGGCAGGGCCTGCAGAGGTGGTCAGGCAGCCCGAGGCGCTCATCCGCGCGTTGCTCGCCGCCGCCAGGAGCATGCCGCCAGGAACGCTGGTAGTTCCCGTGCCGTACGCCGAGCGGGCCGGGCGCGACCGCGCGCGGGACCTCGCCGCGATAGCGATCATCGCCGCCGCCTACGGTGCAACCCACCTGATGGCCGATGGCTGGCGCGAGCCGTCGTCCGCAGCGCCCGTCGCCTTCGGCCACGACCCCGCCGCGCTCGGCACGCTGCCTGCCGCTCCGATCCCCGTGCTGCCGACCGGCGACTGGGCCTACGACCCTGAGGCTGAGGTGTGGCGGCCGCTGTCCTTCATCGAGCCGGGAACCGAGGTCGAGGACCTGACTCCCGATCAGCTCGCGGACATGCTCGACGGTGGCACGCAGATCCCGTCCTGGTTCGCGTCCGAGTCGGTCGCCGCCGAGCTCAGGCACGCAAGGCCGCCACGCTCAGAACGTGGTTTCGTGCTGTTCCTGACCGGCCTGTCCGGCTCAGGCAAGTCCACGATCGCAAGGGACCTGCGCGACATGCTCGCCGAGCGTGGCGACCGGCGGGTCTCGCTGCTCGACGGCGACCTGGTCCGCTCGCTCCTGTCGGCCGGCCTGACGTTCTCACGCGAGGACCGCGACCTCAATATCGCGCGCATCGGCTACGTGGCCGCCGAGATCGCCAAGCACGGTGGCATAGCGATCTGCGCGCCGATCGCGCCCTTCGCTGCCGCCAGGGAACGGGCCAGGCAGATGGTCTCCGAGGTGGGCGACTTCCTGCTCATCCACGTCGCCACACCCGTCGAGGTATGCGAACAGCGCGACCGCAAGGGCCTGTACGCCAAGGCGAGGGCAGGGCTCATCAAGCAGTTCACGGGGATAAACGACCCGTACGAAGAACCGACCGACGCGATGCTGGTGCTCGACACATCAGTGATCAGCCGCGAGCAGGCGACGGAGAAGATCATGACGATGCTGATCAGCGGCGGCTGGCTCTCGGGCGACGGCGCCCTGTCGTAATCGTCTGCCCCTGAGTCCTGTTCTTCCTGGGCTCAGTCCTGTTGTTCTTGGGCGTCAGTCCTGATCTTCCGAGCGGGTACCCGCGTCGAGCCGCTCGCGGAAATTGGTCAGCCGCTTGCTGATGATGCCCGACATAACTGAGCGCTGGGCATTGAGCGCGAAGTAACTGATCAGGCCGCTGATGAGGATCGCTCCGGCCAGCAGCAGCACGCTGCGGGCACCAGCGAGGTATAGCAGCAAGAACACGACCACGAACAGGCCGAGCCGCAGCACCGTGTAGGACAACGTCGCACGCATAACAGCTCTCAGCCTAGCCGCTGCCCTCCGCACGCTGACCCACGCCGGCCGGCTGCGGGCGCGCCTCGCCCGCAGCGCCAAGAAGGCTGGCCAGCAGCACGGGATCTACGTTGCCGCCCGACAAGATGGCAACCCGCCTGCGCGCGGAAGGCAGCTCGGCGGCCCGGAACAGGCAGGCCGCGACGGCCACCGCTCCGCCCGGCTCGGCGACCAGTCTGGCACCGGTGGCGAGCAGCCGCATGGCGGCGCGGATCTCGTCGTCGCTCACCGTGATGATGTCGTGCACCTGAGCCTGAATGTGCTGCATCGGCAGCTCGCCGACCTGGTCCACGCGCAGTGCGTCCGCGATTGTGCGCTGCGTCTGCTCGGGGCTCCAGGCAACCCTGTGGCCCTGACGCAACGAGTCCCTGGCATCGGCGGCGAGTTCAGGTTCGACGCCCACTATCCGGGCATTCGGGCATGCTGCCGTAATGGCAGCCGCCACCCCGGCGATGAGACCGCCACCGCCGACCGGGCATACAACCAAGTCGACGTCCGGGCAATCGGCAGCAATCTCTCGGCCAACCGTTCCCTGACCTGCAATGACTTCTCTGTGTTCAAAAGGTGGTATCTCTGCGTAACCATACCTGGAGACGAGTTCCGCGACGACTGCCATTCTGTTCGCAAGGCCCGGCTCGCAGATCACAATGCTCGCGCCCTGCGAACGCGTCGCTCTGACTTTTACTTCAGGTGCGTTAGACGGAACGACGACGGTTGCCGACACACCGAGTAGCGCCGCGGCATATGCCACGGCATACGCATGATTGCCGCTAGAGTGGGCAACCACTCCCCTGCTGCGCTGTTCGGGTGGCAGTGCGCTAATCGCTGTGTAGGCGCCCCGCAGCTTGAACGCGCCAGTGGGCTGCAGCGACTCAGGCTTGATCAACAGTGGCGGGTCGACCCCCGCGAACGGGACGAGTGGCGTATGAACGGCTACGCCGCGCAACCGATCGGCAGCTATCTGGATTTCATTTACCGACACAAGGTGAGACACACATCTACCCTACGTGTTCGCGCAGTGATCGACAGGTGTCGGTCAAAGCAATACGACAGGGTTGTGAACAAAATTTTTACGGAATCTGAGGAGAATTGTGATCTTTAGTTATTAAGATAAAGATTGAGCGAGGGGGGCCTAGGCGAGCAAGGAGCACCAAAATGGACGGGCAAAGTGATCGCCTGCTTACTCCCGGAGAGGTCGCAGCCCTCTTCCGTGTTGATCCCAAGACCGTCACGCGCTGGGCAGCATCAGGCCGGATCAGCAGCATCAGGACTCCGGGCGGCCACCGGCGTTACCGCGAGGTCGAGATCCGGGCACTGCTCGGCATCGACGCTGACCCCGCACCGAACGCTGACCAGGTCAGCTGAGGGCAATGTTGGTTGCGGTTCGATCGAATCCTGACCATCGGAGGGCGCCCGCGCCGATGCACTTCCTAGTGTTACAGGTCGGCGACATGCCCAGAGCCGGACCACGAAGCTAGCAGGCTTCGGAGCCGGCCAGGCAAGGTCGGCCGACTCCGAAGCCGAGCTATTCAGGTCTCGCAGGCGCGATTGCCTACATGGGGACTAGCTCGAATACTTCCACGCTAAAGCGGCCCTTTCCCTCAGTGAGGAAGGGGTGCTTGTCCGCGAGAGCCTTAGCCCCGTCCAGGTTGTCAGCTTCCACGATCGAGTACCCGTTGAGGTCACCAGGAGCAGGGCGTGGTGCCGTCGTCGGCCAGTGCCGTCCGCGCCCCGAACGGGTTCCCGACGTCGGCCAGCGATGTACCGAGCTTGCCGATCCACTGTCCCCAGGCCTCCATCTGCTCAGCTTGCTGTTCCGGCGTGAAGTCCGACATCGGAGTCGCGGGGCCGCGGTAGAGGAAGATGTATTTGCTCATGTCAGTCTCCTGTGGTGTCGTGAGCGACAGTCCGGCTGGCGGCTTGGCAGCTCGCCAGCCCGTTCGCGGACGTGCGTGGCCCGCTGTAATAACCGACGGATGACCAACGCGCTAATCGACAACGCGATCCGATGCTTTACCGGCGCCCTGGCTCGGCGACGGTGTCAGCAGCGCCGTGATAACTGGCCGCCCTTTGCGAGGAAGTCGAGGAACTGGCGGCGCAACGGCTCGTCGCCTTCGCGCCAGTGTTGCGCGCGCTCATCCATTTCTTCCTGGGTCAGCGCACCGGCCGCGAATTTCTCATAGTCCTCGTCGTCCGGGCCGATCTCCACGTACGCGTCGCTGACCAAGCGGCCATCGTGCGCTGTCGCCGACTCGGGGACGAGCAGGTTGCCGTTCGGCAACCGGATCACATACATGGTCGCACCGCCTCTAAATGCCGTAGCGCACATTGAAATAGAGCATGACACCCAGTGCCACCCGAGTATTGCCGCCGAGCATTTCCACGAGCGCAGGTCGCTGGCTCGACGCGATCGCGGCGAACGCGTCGGCGAAGAACTCCCGCCGGCCCAGCGGGCCAGACTGCCGGTGGAAGTCGCTGGTCATCCATGGCATGCACTGGCCGTACAGCGTGCTGAACTCATGGGAGTCTGACTGCCAGGCGCCCTCCATGCCATCAATGTCGTCGAGGGCGTGGCCTATCTCGTGGCACATGACGTCTGGCGTCGGCGATGGCCGTGAGCCGACGATAACTTTGCGGTCGCCGTATGCGCCTGCGCAGGCGTCCCACGTCGCGCGGCCAGAGGGCAGCGGCATCCCGCTGAGGCTGCTCATGTCGTCGAGGTCGGGAACGCCGCCAGGGCCAACGTAAATGGCGTCTAGCCCGGCGACCAGCCGCTCCTTGATCAGCTGCGGGAACTCGGCGAGCCGGTCCACGGCGACCACGATCTGCGCAGGCGGCAGCTCGTCTGCCTGCCATTGCCGGTGCAGGATCTTCTCGAGCAGCCCGCAATGCCGCTGGCCAGGCGCGGAGTGGCTGCGCCTGGCGCGCTCGTACCAGGGAGCTGCTGGCTTCTCCCGCGCCGCAGCCTTCTGCCCTGCTGCCTGCTTCTCCCGGGCCGACGACTGGGTCTTGATCCTGGCCCTGGCCGCGGCCTCCCCGGTCGTCGTCCCGCTGCCGCCCATACGCGGCTGGGTCCTGATCGCGGCCCTGGCCGGCGCGGGCGCCTGCAGGCCACGAGCGGACGCGGCTCGGGGCCGCGCTGTCTCGCCTGGCATGGCAGCAGCACCGGGCCAGCGACTATGCCCCCGCGGTTCAGTGCTGTTCCCCGGCCACGACCAGGCGGCCGGCTGCCGAGCGGCCGCCGGGCGCGGATCGGCGTCCGGGCGCGGATCGGCCGCCAGGCGCGGATCGGCCGCCGGGCGCGGATCGGCCGCCAGGCGCGGATCGGCCGCGGGCGCGGGCGCCGCTGGTCCTGGGCGCGGGGCGCGCGGGCGCTAGGCGCGGATCGGCCGCCCGGACGCCGGCCTTGCGCCGCAGCCGGTACTTGCTGACACGGCGGTGGCTGCCCGGCCCCGGTGTCCTCGCGGCCTGTGACGTGGTGTCGGCAGGCGAGCGCGGCACGGCAGGTGCGGCCGGCCTGACAAGCGAACGAGGTCTGCGGATGCCTGGCCGGCGCTGGCGCCAGCGCCACAGATCCAGTAACCGCCGCATGCTGTCGCTCCTGTACGAAGTCTGGCGCCAGGTTAGCCGGAATCCCGCTCGCCGTCAGCACCCGGCTCGGACCAGACCTGCCCGTCAGGACCGCGGATGAGCTGGCGAACGAGCAGAATCGCCAACGAGAGCCTGCCTGACACGCTAGGCTGCGTCCATGTTGCTACTCGGCGTCGCCTTTGCCCTACTAACAGTTGGTCTGGTCGTTCCGTGTGTGATCGACATCGCGACGACGCCGAGACATCACTTCGACCTCCCCACCAAGCAGAATTGGCTGATCGTCGTCATCGCCTTCTGGGTGTTCGGCGCGGCCGTCTGGTTGCTGCTCGGACGCAGGGAAGTGCGGATGCACCGCCTCTGGGACGACGTCACCGGTAGCTGGGTCCCAGCCCATGAGGCCGATCATCAACATCCTTCCAGGTCGGATAGGGCCGACTACCCGTTCGGCCACTCACGGCGCGGCAGGCAGGCCGAGATGGCTCGGGTGCGCTTTGTCGCCCCTGACGACAACATGGAGTTCCTGCTCGAGCTTGACCGCAGGATCCGGATGTGGCGCGAGGAAGACGGCTTCTGATCTAGGCCGCGACACGACCCTGCCGGCCTAGCTGATGCCCGCGTACGAGTGCAGGCCGGTGATCCACAGGTTGACGCCTACCAGGTTGAACATCAGGCACGCGAAGCCGAACAGCTGGATGAAGGCGGCCCTGCGTCCCCGCCAGCCGGCCGTGGCCCGCGCGTGCAGGAACGATGCGTAGACCAGCCAGGTAATGAACGACCAGGTCTCCTTCGGGTCCCAGCCCCAGTACCTGCCCCAGGCGTGATCCGCCCAGATCGCGCCGGCGATCACCGCGAACGTCCAGGCAGGGAACGCGAACAAGATGGCGCGGTAGGCCAGCCGGTCCAGGGTGCCCGCGCCGGGCAACCTGCCCATGATGCCTGCCGACGCCGCCTCCAGGCCTGCTGCGACCCGCCGGTCATGCCGGGCGGACAGCAGGTAGAGCACCGTGACGACGGCGCCGAAAATGTACATCCCGATCGCGATGATCATGGCGGTCACGTGGATGGCGATCCAGTACGACTGAAGTGCGGGAACCAGCTGGCCAGCGGGCGTGTAGATCCACACCACGTCAACGGCAAGCGCCAGGACGACCGGCAGCAGCACGAAGAGGCCGAGGTAGTACGCACGGAACCGGACGGCGCCCAGCACGAGGACGAGCACGGCTGCGCAGGTGATGGCCGCGATGAACTCGTACATGTTGCCCCAGGGGACCCGGTGCTCCGACACGCCCCTAGTGGCGACGGAAGCCACGTGCAAGACCAGGCCAGCGCACGTCAGCAGGAACGCGGCCCGCACCCACCGGCCCTCAGGCCACGGCGACTGCCGGATAACCGCGGCGGGCTCTGGCAGCCCGCCGGTCCCCGTCGCAGCATGGCCGTTGCCGCCTGCACCGCGGCCGGCCGCCACATCGCCGCCACCGCCGGCGCCTGCCGCCGCCTCGGAACCGTCCGCGAGCAGGGCCGAGGTGACGCCGGCGGCGCCGCCGGCACCGCCGGGTCCCGGACGGCCGCCGCGGCGCGCCTCGCCCGAGCTGAGGTCGGCGAGCTCGCTGGGGTCACCTGGATCGGCGGGGAACGCGTGGCCCGCGAACTCCGCACCGTTCCCGGCGCCCACGAGCGCGACGGCTTCCGCTCTTTCCTGCTGCCTGGCCGGTGCGGCCGCGACTGACTGCCGCTTGCCGAAGGCGAAGTCGCAGGCGTAGGCCAGCATCGCGATGGCATAGAGCCCGATCGCGAGCACCAGCGTGGCGTTGCTGACGTCCGCCAATTCGATATTCGGCACAGCCGATCACTCTCCCTTTGCCCCGGCTGCCGCCACCTCGCCGCCGGGCTGGCCGACGGTCGCGGCGTTGCCGCGGACCTCCTGCATGATCTCGCTCGATAGCTCAGCGAACTCGGTTTCGAAACCGCCCGCCGCGTCCGACCTTGTCAGCCCGCCGATTTCGACGGCACTGGGTACGCTCTGTCCGGCGCCGTCGGGCGGGGCGGCTGCCGCGGCTGCAGGCGGCTCCACCGGAGCCGCGCGCACGAAGATCCGTCGGCGCCGCACGAGGAACGAAAGAATCAGGCCAGCCAGCGCCGTCAGCGCGGATATGAGCGCTGGCACCTGCCCTGGATCGTAGGTGATCGCCAGGCTCACCCACTGCCGGTAGCCCGTGAACGTCAGCTTCCCGAGCCCGTCGGGCAAGGCGATGGACTGGCCAGGCGCCAGCGGCCGCGGGCTGACCGCGAGCCGGCGCATCTGGCTCGTGTCGAGGCTGTAGACGGACTGCGGCGTGCCCGAGTTCAGGCCCAGGTTGCCGGCGTAGGACACCAGGCTGACCCGCGGGTAGTCCGGTGCGGGGAACGCCGACGCGAGCCTGCCGCCGACGTCGATCTGGGTGGGCAGGAAAACCCCGGCGAACCCGAGCTGGCGCGGCTGCGCGTCGGGAACCTTGATGACTCCGGCTGACGTAAGACCGGACTGCTCGACAGGTATGAACGGCACGGCCTGGTCGAACCGGACGGCGCCGCTCCCGTCGGTGACCTTGAACTCCGGCGCGTAGCCATGCCCGATCAGGAAAACCTGCACGCCGTCCACGATCAGCGGATGGTTGACCCGCAGGTCATAGCTGCGCCGCGGACCGCCGTACTCGGAGTTGTACCGCACCGACGCCGCGAATTTCGCCGGCTGGCCGCGCTGCACGCCAGAGGTGATATAGCTGGCTGTGAACTTGCGCAGCGTGATGCTGAACGGCTGCAAGTCACCGGCGCTGACCAGCCGACCGGGGTGGAACACGTCCAGCCCCACGGGTGTGTTCGCGAAGGTAGCGCCGTCGACGAGGAGCTTGTTGGCCTTGTACCCGAAGAGGCCGCCGAGCGCGACGGAGACGAGGAGGCCGAGCAGAGCAACGTGGAACAGCAGGTTGCCGACCTCGTGCAGATAGCCCTTCTCGGCAGACACCCAGCCGTCGCCCGTCCTGATCCTGAAACGGCGGCGGCGTAGCAGCGCGGCGGCAGAGTCGAGTGCGCGATCGGGCGCCGAGTCGACGGCGAAGCCGGCCGCCTGCGGCAGCCTGCCGAGATGGCGCGGCGCTTTCGGCGGTGGCTGGCGTGCCGACCGGGCAAGCCGGTAGCTGCGCGGCAACACGCAGCCCGCGAGCGAGGCGAAGAGCAGCAGGTAGATCGCGGCGAACCAAGGCGCGCCGAATACATCGAAGCCGGACAGCTTCGCCAGGAACGGCGCAAGTGCCGGGTGCGCTGCGTAGTACTGGCTCACCGCCGACGGGTCGATGCCCTGCTGTGGCAGTACTGAACCAGGGATGCTGGCAAGTGCGAGCAAGAAGAGCAGCACGAGGGCGGTACGCATGGACGTGAGCTGACGCCAGCCCCAGCGCAGCCAGGCCACGACGCCGAACCGCGGACGAGCCGGCGGCGGAGTCCCGGCGCTCTCGGCAGTCCCCGCGTTCCCGGCTGGTCCTTCCGTCATGGCCGCAGCGTCATCGCCGGCCCGGCGGCCGCTCGCCTTGCGCCCTGTGAGCTCCTGCGTCACGACTGCCCAGCCAGGATCTTGGAAATGAGCGCCTGCAGGCCCTTGTACGTCACTTCTCCGACGACGCGGCCCGCGATGTGCCCCTTCTCGTCGATCAGCAACGTCGTGGGAATGCCGACCGGCGGCACCGCCCCGTGGAAGGCCAGCGCTACCTGTTCACCCGGGTCATTGAGGCTCGGATAGCCGACATCGAAGGTTCGCTCGAAGGCCGCGGCATTGGCGGGCGCATCTTGCACATCGTCGCCGATGAACCGAACTGGCGCAGCCTTGAAGTGCTGGGCCAGCGCGGCCAGGGTCGGCGCTTCGCGCCGGCAAGGTGCGCACCAGGAACCCCAGAAGTTGAGCACGACGACGTTGCCCCGCTGCGCGGCCAGGCTGAACTTCGCGCCAGTCAGCGTGGTACCGCTGACCTGCGGCGCGGCTGGCCGGTCAGCGGGCGCGTAGTAGGTGCTGCTGTAGCTGCCGCCCACGAAGCTCTGGCCGTTACTCACCGGCGTGTTCTGCGCGATCGCGCCGCCCGAGCAGGCTGCCACACCAGCTACCGCCGCGCCTGCCAGCAGCCCGCGGATGGCCAGGGCCATCGCGGAGCGACGCGCGTAACGGTGCGGGCGGATCACAAAGAGGTCTCCTACAGAAAGTAGTACGGCACCCATTGTGCAGGACCCGCTGCTTCGCGCTTGCTCCGGCCTGCCAGAAGCGGATCAGGTGCGGGCGACTCCCCGCAGATCTCCGGCGGCACGTCAAGCCATCCACCCAGACCTACGGGACACACCTTACGCGCCGGCCACCCTCGATCCTGACGATCCCGACGGCTCGGAGTAACTGATCAGCGTCGGGTGATCGCCTGTGAATTCCAGGCTCGTGACGCTGCCGAGCGAACATTGCCGGCGCCGGGGATCGTGCCAGAGCTTGCGCCCCTCGACCGCGCGCCGCGTCACCCAGATCGGCAGCTGATGGCTGACGCACACCGCCTCGTGCCCGCGAGCCGCCCTCGCGGCGTCGGTCGCGGCGGCGAGCATCCGCGCGGCTACCTCGCGATACGGCTCGCCCCACGAGGGCCGGAACGGGTTCCGCAGGTAGATCCAGTGCCGCGGCGCGCGCAGCGAGCCGTCACCGACTCCGACGTTGAGTCCCTCGAAGTGGTTCCATGGCTCGATCAGCCGCTCGTCGATCTCGATCGTCAGCCCCAGCTGCTCGGCGATCGGCTCGGCTGTCTGGATCGCCCGCTCCAGCGGCGACGAGCGCAGGACCGTGATGTCGCGGCCCGCCAGGAAATCAGCGGCCGCCTTGGCCATCATCTGGCCGTCCTCGGACAGCCGGTAGCCCGGCAGCCGGCCGTACAAGACGCCGTGGGGGTTGGCGACCTCGCCATGCCGCACGAGATGCACGATGGTCTTCGCCACCGGCGCGGTCCCGCCGGACTCGCGTGATTCTGCGAGCTCCGGATTCTCACTCATGGCGCGCTCAGCCTACCTGCTTAACTGCCCTCTCCCGCTGATCCGCGTCGCCGGCCGGTCGTCCGCCACGCACCCGATAAAGTTACGCAACGCTAACGATCCCCCGATCTGCAGGTTGCCCGCATGAGTCCCGCCGCCATCGCCCTTGTCCTTGCCGCGGCGATCGCCCACGCGAGCTGGAACCTCTTCGGCAAGCAGGCCGCCGAGACCGGCGCGGCGTTCTTCGTCTGGCTGCTCGCCGCTTGTGCGGGCACGATCTACCTACCGGTCGTGATCGTCACGGCGCTCGTGACCCGCCCGCACCTGACGGGCCTGAACTGGCTCTTCCTCGCGGGCACCGGGCTGCTGCATGGCGCCTATTTCCTGTTCTTGCAGCTGGGCTACCGGATAGGCGACTTGTCCCTGGCCTACCCGATCGGCCGCGGCACGGGCGCGCTGCTCGCCGCCCTGGCAGGGATTGTCTTGCTCGGCGAGCGACCCACGTTGCTCGGTTACGCGGGTATCTTCGCGATCGTGGCCGGCGTCGTGGCAATCGGCCTGCCGGCGCGCGGTACCCACCAGCCCGTGCGCGCCATGGCCGCTACTGGCGGATCCCCGGCCGCGGCCGCCATCGGCTTCGCGCTCGTGACCGGCCTGTTCATCGGGTGCTACACGCTCTGGGACAAGTACGCGGTGTCGACCCTGCACACCGGGCCAGTCCTGCAGGGCTACGCAGGCTTTCCCGTCATGACCGCGGTGTTCACGCCGTTCGTGCTGCGCGACCGGGCCAGGCTGACACAGGTCTGGCACGCCTTCAGGCCGCAGGTACTCGGAGCGGCCGTGTTGTCGCCGCTGGCCTACATGCTCGTGCTGATCGCACTCAGCTTCACCGCGGTCAGCGCGATCGCCCCGGCGCGAGAGGTCAGCGTGCTGTTCGGGGTACTGCTCGGCGGCCGCTTGCTCGGCGAGGGCAGCCTGGCCCGCCGTCTCGCCGCAGCCGCGGCCATCGTGGCTGGCATTATCGCCATCGCCCTCGCCTAGAGAAATCGTGCCTTGGCCAAAGGTCTGCTTAGGTTAAAAACAATCCATCGCGCGGCGCTTTCTCACGTCCTGCGGTGTCCATCGCTGTTAACCTGCGCCGGAATGCACTCCCCCGCGGGGGCGAACAAGAGGGGATGCCTCATGCTACGTCGTTATGCAGGCGTGCCAGTTGCGATCGCCGGAGCTGGACTGATGCTCGGAATGGCGGCGCTGCCAGCGACATCAGAAGCTGCCGCACCGGCCTGGCGCACGCACGTCTGCCACGGGACCCAGCGGCATCCGGGTGAGCTTACCGGCCTGAACCTGAACGTGATCGTGCGCGGCATTTGCCTCGCCCGGCACGGCCCGGTCGCGGTTTCCCGGAACATTATCATTACCCGGCACTCGGTGCTGATTGCCGCATTCGGCCGCCACCACACGCACATCACCGTCGCCGGGAGCATCTTCGTCCGTAAGGGCGGCACTCTCATCCTTGGCTGCAACCCGGAATCCTTTCCATGCCTTGATGATCCGCACCCGAAGCGGCCGTCTCTGACAAGCCGCGACGTCATCAAGGGCGGCATCTTCGGGACCGCCGCGCTCGGCATGGTCGTCCACAACGACTGGATCGGCCACACGATCAGGCAGACCGGTGGCGGCGGCGGCGTAACCTGCACGCCCAAGGGGCCGTTCAAGCAGTTCCACAGCCCGGTGTACAGCACGTACGAGGACAACTGGGTCGGCGGCAGCCTGCGGGTGAAGCACCTGCACTCGTGCTGGCTCGGCGTGATCAGGAACACTGATCGGGCACAACGCGAGGGTCGTCCACAACAAGATGGCCGACCCGGACGCGATGGAGGTCGTCACCAACCGGATCCAGGGGAACCTGACCTGCTTTGCCAATAACCCGAAGGTCCAGTTCGGCGACTCGCGCGGCAAGCCGAACCGGGTCGGCGAAGACGCGTTCCTCGAGTGCAGCTTCCATCAGGATCATCCCGAACCCGGCCGGACAGCATAAGCACTTCGTCGCACATCTCGGTGCACCTGCGCCACAGGTGACCGTACGCGCCTGCACGATAGGTAACCCCAACGTGGGCGCCTTGCCGCCAGTCACGCGACGGCAGGGCGCCCACGCCTACCGGTGCCTCAGGAGGTCGTGCAGGCGAGACTCGGCGCGGCCAATCCAGTGCGGCAGCAGCGGCCCTGGCCGCCGCGGGCAGCGCATCGGCGACCGTGGCGATGGCAACGGCGTCGTGCGCAGCCGACACGAACCACGCTTCGAACGGCGAAGGAGGCAGGTACACCCCGCCGTCCAGCATCGCGTGGAAGAAGGCCGCGTAGGCCTGGCCCGACTGTGACTTTGCCTGCCTGAAGTCCCGCACAGGACCGGTTACGCCGAGGAAGAACGAGAACAGGTTGCCGGCTTCCTGGAGCCGGAACGGCACACCAGCCTCGGTGAGCGCCGTCGCGGCGAGCCTGGCGATCTCGGCCGCCGCGGCGTCGACCTTCTGGTACACCTCGGGCGTGCACGCCCGCAGCGTCGCCAGGCCCGCCGCGGTGGCCAGCGGGTTTCCTGACAGCGTCCCCGCCTGGTAGACGGGCCCCGCGGGCGCGAGCAGGTCCATGATCTCCGCCCGCCCGCCAAACGCTGCGGCAGGCAGCCCGCCGCCCATGACCTTGCCGAAGGTCATCAGGTCACCAGCCACCGCCTCCCGGCCGTACCAGCCGGAGCGGGTGACACGGAAGCCGGTCAGCACCTCGTCCATGATCAGCAGCGCGCCGTACTCGCCGCAGAGCGCGGCGAGCAGTTCGTTGAATCCGGCTGACGGCGGCACGATGCCCATGTTCGCGGGGCACGCCTCTGTGATCACGCAGGCGATCTCGCCGCCGTGCTCTGCGAACGCCTGCCGCACGGCTTCCGGGTCGTTGTACGGCAGCACGATCGTGTCCGACGTGACGGTGCCGGTGACGCCCGGTGAGTCAGGGAGCGCGAAGGTGGCTACTCCGGACCCGGCCGCAGCCAGCAGCGCGTCCACGTGCCCGTGATAGCAGCCGGCGAACTTGACCACGAGCCTCCGCCCCGTGTAGCCGCGGGCGAGCCGCAGCGCCGTCATGGTCGCCTCGGTGCCGGAGTTGACAAGCCTGATTTTCTCAACGGGGGCTCGGGAGATGATCTCCTCGGCCAGCTCGACCTCGCCGGGCGTGACAGTTCCGAACGACGTACCGCGCCCGATCGCGGCAGCGAGCGCGCTGGTCACGTCGGGATGCGCGTGCCCGAGAATCATCGGCCCCCAGGAACAGACCAGGTCGACATAGCTCTTCCCGCTGGTGTCGGTCAGGTATGGCCCGTTCCCTGACGCCATGAAGACCGGCGTGCCGCCGACCGCGCCGAACGCCCTGACCGGCGAATTGACGCCGCCGGGCAGCACGGCGCAGGCCCTCTCGTACAGGCCGGCAGCCGCTGCGGTATCCACGTGCGTCTTGCCGTCCGTTCCCGCTGTCATTGACCGATCTCCTCGCATGCATCGGCTAGGAATTCGAGCAGCCGCAGCGCGTCGGGCAGTGCCGTCGCGTCGGGCCTGACCAGCCACCGGGCCGCCGTTCCGCCGCCCAGTGCCGAAGGCGGCGCCAGCACGTAGCTGTCCCGGCAGTGCCAGCGCAGCCCGGCGATGGCGGGTACCGTCTCCGGCTCACAGTCCAGGTGGCAGCTCCACCACTCGTCTTCCTCGGCGCTGGCTGCCCGGCTGGCGACAAAGAAGAGCGCCCGGCCGCCTGCCCCTGCCGCGACCGGGCCAGGCCGGATTCCGGCCTCGCCGAGCATGGCGAGCGCGGCCGATCCGGCGCTGGCCGGAACGTCGAGCACGTCGAAGATACGCCCGGTGACCAGCAAGATGCTCGACTGGGGTGCCGCGCTCCACCACCGCGCGACGACGCCGGGATCGGAGCTGGCCTCGAGTTTCCACGCCGGCGACAGCGGATGGGCGCCTGGGGCCGGGCAGCCGACCCGGTCGCACGAGCATGCCCGTCCCACCCGAGACCGCGAGTGATGGCCTGGAGAGCCGCCTCCGCGCAGCCCTCCGCGGCCACGGATTCGCGCTCCCTGGCAGACCGGCCAGCCGAGCTCGGCATAGCCACGGGCTGCGATGGCAATCTTCTCGCTGGCCTTGCGGCGCCTCGGCCGCAACACCGCTTCGACCATCTGCCAACCTCCCCGCGGGGATTGCAGTCCGCATCAACTCACGGCGTCCCCGCGGGACACACCAAGCCTAAGGGCGAAGCCGCCCAGCCCACTCCGTGGCCCAGTAGGTCAGGATGATCCCGGCGCCCGCCCGCTTGATCGCGGTGAGCGACTCGGTGATCACCCTGGTCCCTGTCCAGCCAGCCGTTGGCCGCGGCGGCCTCGATCATCGCGTACTCGCCACTGACCTGATAGGCCGCGACGGGGAGCTGCACCGACCGGGCCACGAGGCTGATGATGTCCAGGTAGGCCAGCGCAGGCTTGATCATGACGATGTCGGCGCCCTCGGCGACATCGAGCAGCACTTCGCGCAGTGCCTCCTCGGGGCTGCCGTGGTCCTGCTGATAGGAGGCCCGGTCACCGAACTGGGGCGCGCACTCGGCGGCGTCCCTGAACGGGCCGTAGAACGCCGAGGCGTACTTCGCGGCGTAGGCGCAGATCGCCACCTCGCCGAAGCCGCCCGCGTCCAGCGCGGAGCGGATCGCCGCGACCTGGCCGTCCATCATCCCGCTGGGCGCCACCACGTGCGCGCCGGCCGTAGCCTGCGCCAGGGCGATCGCCGCATACCGCTCCAGCGTGGCGTCGTTGTCGACCTCGCCGGCCGGGGTCAGGATCCCGCAGTGCCCGTGATCGGTGTACTCGTCCAGGCAGAGGTCGGCCATCAGCACCGTGTCTGTGCCGAGGTCGGCGGCCAGGTCGGCGATCGCGAGCTGGACGATCCCGGCCGGGTCGTCGGCAGCCGAGCCGCGCGCGTCCTTCTCGGCCGGGATGCCGAACAGGATCAGGCCGCCGACGCCGGCCTCGACCGCCTCGGCGGCCGCCTTACGCAGGCTGTCCCTGGTGTGCTGCAGCACGCCTGGCATCGAACCGACCGGCTGCGGCTCGCTGATCCCCTCCTTGACGAACAACGGCTGGACCAGGTCAGCCGGCCGCACGCTGGTGCGCGCGACGAGCCGCCTCATCGCCTGCGTCCTGCGCAGCCTGCGGGGCCTGGCCTGCGGGAATCGCGGCTGCCATGAAACGACTCCTTGCTGGTTACCTGAGCCTGCGCCGGGCGCCGCGGCGACGCTCGCTCGGGCGCCGTACCGGCTCTCCGGCCTGCACGGCCGCATCCCTGATCGACGCTCCGTGCGCGGCGAGCGCCTCGACGAGCAGCGCCGTCGACGGCTTGTCGGCGACCACGTCGACGCGCAGCCCGAACTCGGCGGCGGTCTTCGCGGTCTCCGGCCCGATGACGGCGATCACCGTCACCGCGTGCGGCTTGCCCGCGATCCCGATCAGGTTCCTGACCGTCGATGACGAGGTGAACAGCACCGCGTCGAAGCCGCCGCCCTTGATCGCCTCCCTGATCGGGGCGGGCGGCGGAGCCGCCCTGCACGGTCCGGTACGCGGTCACGTCCTCGGCCTCCCAGCCGAGTTCGGTCAGCCTGGCCACCAGGCCTTCGGTTGCGATGTCGGCTCGCGGCAGCAGCACCCTGTTGATCGGGTCGAGCAGATCGTCGTACGCCGGCCAGCTCTTCGCCAGGCCCTCGGCGGACTGCTCGCCCTCCGGCATGAGGTCAGGTGCTATCCCGAAGGCCCGAAGCGCCGAGGCTGTCTGCTCGCCCACAGCGGCGATCTTGACGCCGGCGAACGCCCTGGCGTCCAGGCCGTACTCCTCGAACTTCTCCCTGATGGCCCTGACCGCGTTGGCCGAGGTGAAGCCGACCCACTGGTACCGGCCGGTCACGAGGCCGCGGACGGCGCGCTCCATCTGCTGCGGCGTGCGCGGTGGCTCGACCGCGATGGTCGGCACCTGCTCAGGCACCGCGCCGTAACCGCGTAGCTGGTCGCAGACGCTGGCCGCCTGCTCCTTCGTCCGCGGCACCAGCACGCGCCAGCCGAACAGCGGCCTGGTCTCGAACCAGGACAGCTGCGGCTGCGCCTTGACGACGTCGCCGACGACGGCGATCGCGCGGCCGTGCGCGGTCAGCAGGCTCACACCTGCCGCCTTGAGATCGGCGGTCACGGTCCCGAGCGTGCTGACCACGGTGTGCTGTTCCGTCGTGGTGCCGTTCCATGTGATCGCGAACGGCGTGCCGTCTGGCCAGCCGGCCGCGATGAGCATCTTGGCGATGTCCGCGATTCCGGTCTCCGCGCCGAGGATCACCAGCGTGCCTGGCCCAGCGGTCATCCGGCTGACCTCGGCAGCGTGAATGATCCTGACGTCGCCGGTGACATCCTGCGTCAGCGGTATCCCGGCGTAGGCGGGAACGGCGGTGGCGGCCGAGACGCCGGGAACGACCTCAAACGCGACCTTCGCCTTCGCGCATGCCGTCGGCGTCGGTCGCGGCCGCGCAGAAGAGGAACGGGTCGCCGCCGAACAGCCGGAGCGCAACCTGGCCGGCCTTGGCGGCCTTGATCATCAGCTTGGGGTCCTGCTCAAGGGCCGCCGAGTCGACCACGGTCGCGTCACCGCGCAGCCGGTGCGCGATCTGCTCGCTGACCCATGGCGCCGCGACGACCAGGTCGGCCTCGGCCAGCAAGGTCGCGGCCCGCAGCGTCAGCAGGCCCTCGTCACCCGGCCCGATGCCGACCAGGGCGACCAGGCCGCCGCTGCTTCTGCGATCCGTCCGGCGCTGCCTGGCCGGTCTTCGCTGCTTCCTTCTTATCCGGCGCCTTCTTCTCCGGCGTGGGGTTCACTTCGCATCGTCCCCGTTAGTGCGGTGTCCATCGGACACATCTGTATACCTGCCGGCGCCGCGCTCCAGCAGCTCAGCGGCGACCTCGCGGCCGATCTGAGCAGCCTGGCTGGCCGGCCCGCTTGCGCTTGCCCGCAAGGTCTTCCCCCCGTCGGGTGCCGCAACCACCGCGTCAAGCCGCAGCACGCTCGTTCCGGCAGCATACGCGCCGATCGGCGCGGAGCACCCCGCCTGCAACGCGGCGAGCAGGCTGCGTTCCGCGTCGGTTGCCGCGCGGCTCGCCTGGTCATCGATCTGGCTCAGCAGGTCGGCGAGTTCCGGCCGGGTCGCCAGGCATTCCGCTGCCAGCGCGCCCTGGCCGGGCGCCGGCATCAGCTCGTCAGGCTCGAAGACCTGGCTGACCGCGTCGAGCCGGCCGATCCTCGCCAACCCGGCATAGGCGAGGACGACTGCGTCGACCTCGCCTCCGTCGACCTTGCCCAGGCGGGTTCCCGCGTTGCCGCGGATCGGCACCGGTTGCAGGTCGGGGCGCAGCAGCAGTAGCTGAGCCGCGCGGCGCGGCGAACCTGTGCCGATCCGCGCGCCGGCTGGCAGGTCAGCGAGCTTGGCGCCGCTGCGGCCGACCAGCGCGTCCCGCGGATCTTCCCTTGGCGGGATCGCCGCGAGCAGCAGGGCGGCGTCCTGCAGGGTCGGCAGGTCTTTGAGCGAGTGGACGGCGAAGTCAATGTCGCCATTGACCAGCCGTTTGCGCAGCTCGCTGACGAACACGCCGGTGCCGCCGATCTGCGCCAGCTCGGCCTTGCTCACGTCGCCGAAGGTGGTGTAGCCGACGAGGTCAACCAGGCATCCGGTCCTGGCCGACAGCATCCTCGCGACGTGGGCCGACTGGGCCATCGCCATCGGGCTGCGCCTGGTGCCGAGGCGCAGTGCTCGCCGGGAGGACGACCCCCCGAACCCCCCGCTGGGTGCCCGCCGAGACGACATGCCGCTCACTCGGTTGCCTCCCGCAGCGACCAGGCCAGCATGTCATCGTCGGGCTGCTGCACCGCCTGAACGGTCTCAGGGTCAAGCTCGAACAGCACCTTGAGCGCGGTCTCGTAAGCGTCACCGCCCGGCGATCCGGCGAGTTCCTTCACCCGCACCGTCGGGCCGTGCAACAGTTTGTCGGCGATCCTGCCCATCGTCTGCGCGATCTCCCTGCGGGTCCTGTCATCCAGGTCACCAAGCCGGCGGTCCAGCCTGGCCAGTTCCGACTCCACCACTGTGGCGGCCTTCGCGCGCAGTGCCACGACCGTCGGCGCGACGCTCTCGGCGCGCTGAGCCTTCAGGTAGCCAGCCAGCTCCTGCGCCACGATCCGCCGGACGGCTGTGACGTCGGCGTCGGTTGCCAGGGCCGCCAAACCGCTGCCGCCGGATGGCTGGCGACCGCTCGCTGCGCCGATTGCCTCCAGGTCGATCAGCCGTACGCCAGGCAGCCGTCCCACGGCCGTCTCGACGTCGCGCGGCAGCGCCAGGTCGAGCAGCACGAGTGGCCCTGGCCGTTGTGCGCTGGCGCCGTCCGTCGGCTGCGCGCGTAGCCGCAGCGCCTCGCTCACGGTGGCCCTGCTGAGCACGTGCCCGGCCGCGCCCGTGCAGGTGACCACCAGGTCGGCTGCGGCGATGGCGGCAGGCAAGCTGGTGAGACCCGTCGCGCTCGCGCCGTACTTGGCGGCCAGGCGTTCGGCGCGGCTCGTCGTCCGGTTGGCGATGACGACGTCGCTGGCGCCTTGCCGCAGCGCGGTCGCGACCACCAGCGAGCTCATCGATCCGGCGCCGATCACCAGCACCTTGAGCCCGCCGAGCGCACCAGCCGTGCCATGCGCCGCTGCTGCCAGCCCCAGACCGAGGGTCACCAGGCTCTGCCCCGCGGCGTCAATGCCCGTTTCAGCGTGCGCGCGCCGCCCGGCGCGCAACGCGAGCCTGCTGACATCGGACAGCTCATGGCTCAGCGTCCCGTGCTGCCTGGCGTTCTTAACGGCCTGCCTGACCTGGCCGAGTATCTGGCTCTCGCCGACCACCATCGACTCGAGCCCGCAGGCTACGGTCAGCAGGTGCTGTACGGCCCGGTCCTCGTAGTGCAGGTACGCCGATCGGGTCAGCTTGCTGAGCGGCAGCCCGGAATGGCGGGCCATCAGCTCGCAAATGGCCGCGACGCCGCCGTGGAACCGGTCAACCTCGGCATAGACCTCGATCCTGTTGCAGGTGCTGAGCACCAGGGATCCGGCGACGTTCTCCGAGCCGAACACGTCCTGCAGCAGCTTGGTCTGTGCGTCACCAGCCACGACCGCCCGCTCCAGCGTGCTGACCGGCGCGCTGGCGTGACTAAGACCGACTACCAGGACGCTCATGTCCCAACCGCCTCGGCCGTCACCTGACCGTCACCGTCCAATGTAAAAGTTCGCCCCGCGCCGCCTGAACTGCCGTTGCTGGAAGGCATCCCGACGTCGGGCTCGCCTCGATGCAGGACCCTGACCACCGATCGGCGCTGAGCGTGAAAGGCGAGAATCTGCAACTCGATCGACAGGTCGACTTTACGCACATCGACGCCGTCAGGCACGCTCAGCACGACTGGCGCGAAATTCAGGATGCTCGTGACGCCCGCGGCGACCAGCCGGTCGCAGATTCCCTGAGCGGCAACGGCGGGGACCGTAATGGCGCCAATCATTGCGCCTGACTCGGCGACGACGCTTTCCATCTCATCCGCCGCCCGTACCCCGTGCCCGGCTATCACGCTGCCGATCACGCCAGGATCGGAGTCGAGCAGTGCGGCGACCCTGAACCCGCGCGAGGCGAAGCCGCCGTAGTTCGCCAGCGCCCGGCCGAGGTTTCCCGCGCCGACAATGATGACTGGCCAGTCCTGGGTCAGCCCCAGTTCGCGAGACACCTGGTAGATCAGGTAGTCAACGTCGTAGCCGACGCCGCGGGTGCCGTAGGAGCCCAGGTGCGAGAGATCCTTGCGGAGCTTGGCTGAGTTCACTCCGGCCGCTGCGGCCAGTTCCTCGCTCGACACGGACGCGATGTCACGGTCGGCGAGCGCGTACAGGGCGCGCAAGTAGAGCGGGAGGCGAGCGATAGTCGCCTCCGGGATGCCCTGCAAGCTGCTGTCTGACCTCGTTCGGCGGGACATACGCCGGCAACTCCCGGGGGATCGGCACGCGGGCGGGACCTGCTCAGACCCTCGGCCTGACGAACCGTCCGCCTCATGCTCTCGTTTTATACGGTACGCCCTTGTGAACGTTTGCACAAAGTCAGGCGTTCCCTGGCGGCGGGCTTGCGGCGGCACTGGCCGTGCCTAGGACCCGAGCGCCTGCCGCAGCCGGCGCTCGTCGACCCGCCAGAAGTCGTGCTGGACGCCGTCGATGAGGGTGACAGGGATCATCTCGCCGTACTCCGCGAGGTCCTGGACCGAGGCGGTGATGTCCCGCTCGCTCCAGGGAACGCCGAGGTCCGCGGCGACCCTGGAAATGACCGCACGCGCGTCATCGCAGAGGTGACAGCCCGGCCGCGAGAGCAGCGTGATCGTGTGCGGCGTGGTCACCGGTACCAGGGATCCTCGTCACGCAGCGACCAGTCTTC
Organism: uncultured Actinomycetota bacterium; assembly: GCA_963809195.1. GTDB lineage: Bacteria > Actinomycetota > Actinomycetes > Streptosporangiales > Streptosporangiaceae > Chersky-822. The sequence goes on from CAWEIQ010000002.1 coordinate 173,952, forward strand.
GTAGCCTGGCTCATCCAGGTCGGGTCCGCGCGGGTCGTAGCTGCCAGACCCCTGACCCGGCTGCTCGCGTGGCTCGGTCCGCCCGTGCTGCCCGACCTGGCCGTGGCGCCCCTGACGTAGTGCCCGGTCTGGCCGTGATGCGAGCCTTGCGTGCGCGAGGACTTCGTGACGCCGGTGAGGTCGATCCCCGACTCGCTGAGGATGTCGGAGATGGCCGAGTACGAGGGCAGCGGCGAGACCTTGGCCTGCTGCAGGCCAAGCTCGATCGCGTTGGTGGCCAGGACCATCGAACGGCGCTCGGCGACATACCTGGCGACATAGGGCTGGGCCATGTGCTCGTCGTAGGCCGCGCGGTCGCGGTAGACCTCGTACAGGATGCGCTGCATCGGCGCCGTCGGCACGGCGTGCACGATGTAGACAAGCGTGCCTGGCTCCAGCGACGTGACCTGCTCCACGACCCGCTCGGTCATGCGGTCGAAGTCCTCGAGCCGGTCATCAAGCAAGGTGTAGATCGTGATCTGGCCGAACATCTGCCCGGCCTGTCGCGTCACCTGCAGCCCCGCGGCGTGCCTGTCCGCCACGTCGGTCGTAAGGCTCAAGGACCCCCGAGTCCAGGCTCGGCTGGCAGGCCAGAGTCGAACCGTCCGAGTCGAACTGGGCGGAGTCGAACTGGGCCGAGTCGAACTGGGCCGAATCGAACTGGGCCGAATCAAACTGGGCCGAATCAAACTGGGCCGAGTCGAACTGCGCTGAGTCGTACCGGTCGGAGTCCTGGCCGCCTCGGATCGGACCGCTCAGCGGCGAGCGCGGCGAGCGCTGGGTAGGCGAGGTCATCGAATCCGCGTCGCCGAACCGCTGCCCGGATCCCGCGGCCGCGGCTGCGATGGGCAGCCTCGTCCCGGTAGGCCGAGGTCAGGTAGTCATCGGCGATCGTCGTCGTACCGACCGTCATGCCGATCGTCGAGTCATACCAGCCTGGGACCGGCGGGCGGGCGGCGGTCCCGGTCAGCCGGCCGGCGCTCGTCGGCCAGTCCCGCGGCGGGCGGCGCGAGCGGCAGCGAGCCAGGTCAGCACCGCGGCGAGCACAGCGGCGAGCGCGAAAACGCTGCTGCCGAACTTCACGTGCGCGATCATCATCAGGCCGGGCACAGAGATGACGATCGCCGCCGCGCTGGCGATCAGAGCGGGCCTCGTCACTTCTTCGTAGGCAGCGGCCGCGGCTGGACCTCGCGAGCACGACAAGCGCGCTGATCACGCGCGGTGGCGACGGTGAAGGCGGCCACGAAGTCGATCAGTCCGAGCGGGATGAGCTGGTAGAAACCGGATGGGTCCGGCCATGAGGTGCTCAGCGTGCTGCTGGCGCTGAGCGGATCGGTACCGAGGATGACCAGGACGATGACGCCGATCGCCGACACGGCGAGGCGCATGGCGAAGCGGCCTGGCAGGCTCCAGGCGATCAGCTCGACCAGGCCAAGGCAGAGCGCGAGCGGTGCGATCGCCTGGAGCGCCGAGTTCCATGGCCCTGAACATCAGGGATCGCTGTAGCCGGCCAGATCGCCGAGCGCCTGGGCGGCGAGCGAGACGGCGAGCCCGAAGACCGCGAGCGTCCACGCGACGAGGAAGATCCTCGGGGTCCTGGCGCAGCGCGCCGCGAGAACGCCGGTTCCCACCGCGGCGACCACGGCGCCGAGCGCAACCACGATCAGCGAGGCTGTCATCCCTGCCTATGGCGCGGGCCGCCATCCCGATGCGAGCCCGCTGACCAGCTAAGTAGCGGCCCTTCCTGGCGAGGCCCGCTCAGATTTCACAAGAGTACCCATTAGGCTCGATTACCGTGACGGCGCTTCCAAGACGCCATGGCTCCTCGGGGGGCTCGTCCCCCGGGATCAGCACCGCAAGGGTTCAGGGAGTCGTCCCCCCGTAGCAGCACCGCGGTGGCCGCAGGGGAAGCGGCCGCGGCCGCCGCCGAGGTCAGCCAGCCTCCGATCATCCCTGACCCGCAGGCGGGCGCCTTCTTCGATGTCGACAACACGCTCATGCGCGGCGCATCGATCTACCACTTCGCCAGGGGTCTTGCGGCCCGCAAGATGTTCGGGCCCGCGCGACCTGGTCAAGATGGCGATCGGCCAGGTGATGTTCCGGGCGCGCGGGGCGGAGGACGCCGATCGCATCGACGCGGCCAGGCAGGCCGCGCTGGCGTTCGTCGCCGGGCACAAGGTCGCAGACATCGCGTCGCTGGGCGAGGAGATCTACGACGACACCATGGCCGACCGGATCTGGGAAGGCTCGCGCGAGCTCACCAAGGCGCATCTGGACGCGGGCCAGCGGGTCTGGCTGGTGACCGCGACCCCGGTCGAGCTCGCCGAGATCCTGGCCCGCAGGCTCGGCCTGACCGGGGCGCTCGGCACGGTCGCCGAGGTCTCCGACGGCGTTTACACGGGCAGGCTGGCCGGCGGCCTGCTGCACGGCGAGGCCAAGGCGGCGGCGGTGCGGGCGCTGGCCGAGCGGGAGAACCTGGACCTGGCCAGGTGCAGCGCCTACAGCGACTCGGTCAATGACCTGCCGATGCTCAACCTGGTCGGGCATCCGAACGTGGTGAACCCTGACGCGCAGCTGAGGGCGCTGGCCAAGGAGCGCAACTGGCCGATCCACGACTTCAGGAAGGGCCGCAAGGCCACGATCATCGCGATCCCCGTCGCGGCTGGCGCCGGCGTGGTCGCCGGCGGCCTGGCCGCAGGCATCGCCGTGCGCAGGCATCGCGCGGCGAGCTGAAGCGTGCCCGGCGAGACTGGCCTGGTCAGTCGCCGAACGCCGGGCCCGCGCTCGGCGAGCAGCTCGTCGATCTTGGTGGCGATCGTGTCCTTCACCTTGTCCGCCAGTTCGGCGATGACCTCGGCGTCCTCGCACTGATCGGGGGTGAAGCCGTTCGGTCGGCACCGGATCGCAGAACTCGATCAGCCACTTCGACGGCAGCGGGACCGCGCCGAGCGGGCCGAACCACGGGAACAGCGGCGTGATCGGGAAGTACGGCAGCTTCAGCCTGGCGGCAAGCTCGGACCAGTCCGCGACCATCGGGTAGATCTCTTCGGCGCCGACGATCGCGACAGGGATCAGCGGCGACGCCGGTCCGCAGCGCGGTCCTCGCGAAGCCGCCCCGACCGAATCGCTGCAGGTGGTAGCGGTCGCTGAATGGCTTGCCGATGCCCTTGAAGCCCTCGGGAAACACGCCGACTAGCTCGCCGGCGTGCAGCAGCCGTTCCGCCTCGTGCCGGATTCGCCGGCACGTGCCCGCTGGCTCGCGCCGACCCGGCCGAGCAACGGCACCGAGTACACCAGGTCGGCGCTCGAGCAGCCGCAAGTTGCCGCGCGGCCGGGTGCTCGTCGAGCACGCCGACCTGAAGCATGACGGCATCGATCGGAACCACGCCCGAGTGGTTGGCCACCATGAGAGCCGGGCCTGCCGACGGCACGTGCTCAAGCCCGCGCATCTGGACGCGGAACCAGCCCCGGTACAGCGCCCGTCGCCGCAGGCATCAGCACGGCGCTGGTTGAGTTCAGGATCGAATCCAGATTCCGGATCTACCTCATACTCGCCGGCGGCCCGCCGCCGGATGAATTCGGCGGCACCGGCCAGGCGCCGCATCCATGGGCCTGGGCACCGTCGGCTCTGGGTCGCTCATATTCGGATCATCCGCATCGCCAACCCAGCCAGGACATCGGGGCAGCCATGCCGGCGAGTCAGCCGTGCTGGCCCGGGGGACGACCCCCGGAAGCTCCCGCGGTGCCCGCCGGCGAGCCGCTACTTCTTGTTCCTGCGCTGAACGCGCGTCTTGCGCAGCAGCTTGCGGTGCTTCTTCTTCGCCATCCGCTTGCGCCGCTTCTTGATTACTGAACCCACAAAACCACCCTCGATCGATACCCACGCGGGGCAGCATGCCTAACCTTCACCGCCGCAGCCGTGGCCACGCGGCGCTGGCCGGGGGCGATCCCCGTACCCCCGGCTGTCGGGGCGCACGCCAGTGCCAAAGCGTACCCCCGCCGCGGCACCGCGGTCGTCTTCGGCCAGGTTTCTGGCCGTTAGCCCACCGCGGACTCCGGGGTGGCCGGCGCTCAGCCCGCCTCGACGAAGGCGTCCCTGAGGTACTGGTCGACCGCTCGCTCGGGCACCCGGAACGATCGGCCGACCCTGATCGCTTCCAGATCCCCCGAATGAACCAGACGGTAGACGGTCATCTTCGACACACGCATGATCGCCGCTACCTCAGCCACCGTCAGGAATCGGACGGCACTGAGCGGAGTAGCTTCTGCTGCCATCGATAGCCCTCTCCGGCGCTTTCTGTTGCGCCAAGCCATATCCAGCGCACCAGTCACGCCCGTATCCAGCGTAATTCGTAGATCAGAAAGGGCAACCCCCGAGATCAGTGTGTGATTTATCGCCGCCTTCGGTCGGCCATCAGCGTCGGCCCGTTCGGGCCATCAGCGCCGCCCTTAGCCAGCGCCGAGTTCCCTGCCGCGGTCCCTGGCGGCCTCGATTGCCGCCAGGAATGCCGCGCGAACGCCGTGCCGTTCAAGTTCCCTGATGGCGCTGATTGTCGTTCCGCCAGGAGAGGTGACCGCCTCGCGCAGAATCACCGGGTGCTCGCCCGACTCGCGCAGCATGGTCGCGGCGCCGAACACCGCCTGCTTGACCATTTCGAGCGCCGACGCCCGCGACATCCCCAGCAGGATGCCGGCATCGACCATCGACTCGACCAGGAAATAGACGTAGGCGGGGCCGCTGCCGGACAGCGCCGTTGCCGCGTCCTGCTGTGACTCGGGAATCCGCAGCACCTTGCCGACCGGCCTGAGCAGCTCTTCGGTCCTGCGCAGGTGCTGCTCGGTCGCGTACCGCCCTGGCGAGATCACGCTCATCGCCTCGTCCACCAGCACGGGCGTATTGGACATCACGCGCACGACCGCCACCTCGGCGCCGAGCCTGGACTCGATGAACCTGGTCGGAATGCCGGCCGCGACGGAGATGACCAGCTGGTCGGCCCTGACGTGCGGCGCGATCTCCTCAAGCAGGCCGGCCATGTCCTGCGGCTTGACGGTGATGACCAGCGTCTCGGCCTTGTCGGCGGCTTCGCTAGCCGCCGTCACCTCGATGCCGTAGGAGTCGCGCAGCGCCTCGGCCCGGTCGGGCCTGCGTACGGCCGCGATGACACCGGACGGCGCCACTCCGGCCCTGAGCATGCCGGAGAGCAACGCCTCGCCCATCTTGCCAGCGCCAAGGATCGCGATCATTCTTCGAGCGTAGCCGCAGCGTGAAGCTGGCCAGTCGCAGCCGACGGGCGGATCGGCGGGCGAGCTAGCGCCGCGAGGCGAGCGCGCGGAGGAAGAATGCGAGGTTGGCCGGCCGTTCCGCCAGGCGGCGCATGAAGTAGCCGTACCAGTCGTTCCCGTACGGAACGTAGACCCTGACCTGCGCGCCCTCCGCGGCGAGCCTGGCCTGCTCGTCGGTCCTGATGCCGTACAGCATCTGGTACTCGAAGCTGCCGGGATCGCGGCCGATCGTGGTAACCCTCGACTTCGCGATCGCGACGAGCCGCGGATCGTGCGTGGCCAGCATCGGGTAACCGTCGCCATCCAGCAGGATCCGCAGGCACCGCGCGTAGCTGCGGTCGATCTCCGACCTGGCGGCGAACGCGAATCCGTCGGGCGCCCGGTAGGCGCCCTTGCACAGCCGTACCCTGGACCCGGCAGCCGCCAGCGCCTCGCAGTCTCCTGGGCTGCGGCGCAGGTACGACTGGATCACGCAGCCGAGGTCGGGGAAGTCCGCGCGCAGTTCGCTGACCAGGCGAAGCGTGGCGTCGACCCTGGTGTGGTCCTCCATGTCGACGGTCACGGTGGTGCCGGCCACCTGCGGCGGCGGCGCAGATCCTGCCGATGTTCTCAGCGGCTGTCTTCTCGCCGTGCTCGGCCAGCCCGAGCCCGACTGCGGTCGGCTTGACCGATACCTCGGCGCGCCCGCCAACGGTAAGGCCGGCCGCTGGCGAGCAACTCGAGCAGCGCGACGTACTCGCTTGCCACAGCGGTGGCCTGCTCGGGATCGACCGTGTCCTCGCCGAGGTAGTCGATCGTGACCGACAGACCCTGCCCGAGCAGGCGCTCGAGTCACCGCCAGCGCATCGGCGGCGGCGTCGCCCGCTACGAACCTCTTGACCACGTCCCTGGTCAGCGGCGCGGTCGTGATCAGCTGGTGAACCCGCTGGCTGGCCGAAGCGGCCAGCAGTACTCGGCGCAGCACCGCAGTGCACCTCCACGAAGCACGAGCCGAAGAGCCAGAAGTTCCTGCCGGCACAGGTTACTCTTGCCCGGCGTCGCAGGCCGGCCGGTCCTCTTGCTCTCAGTGTTCGCCTAAGGACCCCGTCTGGCCAGGGTTAAACCTGCGCGCGCGCCTTACAGGGTCCGCCTGCGGTTCATGGTGATCTTGACGTTCGCGCCGGCGTCCGGCGGCACGATCACTTCCTGCGCGGCGCTGATTCCTGCGGCGATCAGCGTGTCCGTCACCGGCACGGTTCGCTTGACCAGCGCGAGCGCGATCGGCCCTAGCTCGTAGTGCCGGGCGCTCGATCCCACGAAGCCGACAACCGAGTCCCCTGCCTGCACCTGCTCGCCGTGCGCAGGGAGCCTGTTCTCGCTCCCGTCCAGATGCAACATCACCAGCCTGCGCGGAGGATGGCCGAGGTTGTGCACCCTGGCGACGGTCTCCTGCCCCCGGTAGCAGCCCTTGTTCAGGTGCACGGCCGACCCGATCCAGCCCACCTCGTGCGGGATGGTCCGATGATCGGTGTCGGTCCCGAACCGAGGCCGGTGCCCGGCGATACGCAGCGCCGTCGTGCGCCAGCATCCCCGCCAGCAGGTACCCCTGCGCCCGCAAGCCGGACGCCGACCTCGTCGATCTGATCGCGCGGAACGATCAGGTCCGTCCCGAAGCCGAAGTCCATGGCCGCCGCCGCGGCATCGGCCACGTCCGGCTTCACCTCGGGTCCCATGACGGTAAGCACCGCGTAGCCGGCGCTCACGTCTTCGGCCTCGACCCGCAGCATGAACCGCATCGACTCAAGGAACTCAAGCGCGAGGCCGCTTCGCCGGGCTCGACGTGCATCCACGTGGCGCTGCCGTCGTCGACGAGCGACAGATGATGCTCGACATGGCCGTGCGGGCTGAGGATCAGCGTCTCCTGCGCGCTGCCGGCCTGCAGGTCGTCGAGCTTCTGGGTGCTGATGCTATTCAGCCAGCTGAGCCGGTCCTGGCCGGCGATCCTGAGCACGTCCCGGTTCGACCGGTCGACGAGGCCGGCTGTCTCGACCAGGGCCCGCTGTTCCGCGAACGGATCGCCGTAATGGGCGGCCACGCCCACGTCGGGGAATTCGGCCGCGACGGCGTCGGTAACGGCAAGCAACGGACTGTCCATACCGCAAGGCTATGTGGTGAGCAGGACAACGCCAGGCCGGCCGAGCGCAGCTCAGCTTTCGGTGACGACGCCATCGCGCACCAGCAGTCGCCGCGTGACCCGCAGTCGCCGCGGCGAGCGCCCTGTCGTGCGTGACGACCAGCAACGTTCCGTCGTAGCGATCGAGCGCTTGCTCGAGCTGCTCGATCGCCGGCAGGTCGAGATGGTTGGTCGGCTCGTCGAGCACGAGCAGGTTCGCCCCTGCGTGCATGAGCAGCGCGAGGTCGGCGCGGGTCCGTTCGCCGGGCGACAGCATGGCGACCGGGCGGCCGATGTCATCGGCGCCGAGCCCGAACTTCGCCAGCAGCGTCCGCGCCTCGGCCTCGGCCAGCCCGGACGCTGCGCGGAACGCATCGAGCAGCCGCTGATGCGGCTCGAAGGTCAGCCGGCGCTGGTCTATCTCGCCGATCCTGACGGACGCGCCGAGCGACTGCCGCCCCTGGGCCAGCGGCAGGCGGCCGAGCAACGCCTGCAGCAGCGTGGTCTTGCCCGAGCCGTTGTCGCCAAGAACCAGCATCCGGTCGCCCCAGTTCAGCTGCAGGGTTACCGGCCCGAGCTGGAAGCTGCCGCGCCTGATCACGGCGTCGGAGAGCACCGCGACGATCTCTCCGCTGCGCGTCGCCGCGCCGAAACGCAGCCGCAGCTCCCACTCCTTGCGCGGCTCGGCAACGGGTTCAAGCCGCTCGATCGCGCGCAGCGTGGCGGCTCCCCTGGCCGCCTGGCGCTGCGCGCCCTCGACCATCCCGCGCCTGATGGTCTTGTCGGGCTCCTTGCGCCGCGTCGCTGCGCTCTTTGCCGTGCGCTCGCCTCCGCGTGCCCACTCCTTCTGCCGCCTGGCCCGTTCCATCAGCTCGTCCCTGGTGGCCGCGTAGGTCTCGTAGGCCTCTGCGGCCCTCGCCTTGTCTCGCTCGAGCTCTTCCCTGTAGGCCTGGTATCCGCCGCCGTACAGCTTGACCTCGCGGGTGTGCGGGTCGATCTGGAGCACGTCCAGGGCCGTGCGCTCCAGGAACGCCCGGTCGTGCGAGACCACGACGAGCCCGCCACGGAACCCGCTCGAGGTGGCTTTCGAGCAGCTCGAGGCCGGTCAGGTCCAGGTCGTTGGTCGGCTCGTCGAGCAGCAGCACGTCGAACCTCGCCAGCAACACGGCGGCCAGGGCGAGCCTGGCTGCCTGGCCGCCTGAGTAGCCGGCCGCCGGCCGGTCCAGGTCCGCGGGCAAGCCAAGTTCCGCGGCCAGCTCCGTGGCCCGGACTTCGAGGTCAGGGCCGCCGAGGGCCAGGTAGGTGTCGAGCGCGGCGGCGTAGTCCCGGCCAGCCTGCCCCTCGCTAACGGTCCCGGCATCGCCGCCGCTTGCTGCAGCTAGCCGCTGGGACGCGGCGAGCATCGCTGACTCGGCGGCCGCGACTCCGGTCCGCCGCGCAAGGTAGCCCATCGCGGTCTCGCCATCGCGCCGGTCGCGTTCTTGCGGGAGGTAGCCGACCGTGCCAGCCGCGCTCACCGTTCCCGCGTCGGGCTGTACCAGCCCGGCCAGCACCTTGAGCAGGGTTGACTTGCCGACGCCGTTCGGCCCGACGACGGCGATCGCGGTCACCGGCGGCGACCGCCAGGCTTGCGTCGTGCAGCACGGCGAGCGCCCCGTACGAGACGCTGACGCCTCGGGCGGTCAGCAGGGACATTCAGCCACCTTAAGCGGGTCGTTCTGGTACCCGCCTCTCAATTACGTCCCGGCCTGCAGCTGCCGCACACCCGGGCCGTCGCTCCTGTTCTGACCTCGCGACCGTTACTCCGCGGCTGGCGCCCCAGCAACGCGGCAGTCCGCGCAGGTGCCGAACACGGTCAAGTGACCGACGTCGGTCTCGAAGCCGTACTCGGCATCCAGGGTGCGAACCAGCGAGCCGACAGCCGCCGGATCCAGCTGGATGATGGCGCCGCAGGCGCGGCAGACCAGATGTACGTGCTGGGCGTCAGCGGCCAGGTGATAGCGGTGCGCGCCGTGCCCGAGATGGGTGTGGGTGACCAGCCCGATCTGCTCGAGCAGCTCGAGAGTCCTGTAAACGGTGGAAAGGTTGAGTCCTACTGCCGTCTGCTTGACCTCGGCGTATATCTCCTCAGGGGTGGCGTGCTCGAGCCTTGTCACCGCCTCGAGGATCAGCTGGCGCTGCGGTGTGACCCGGTACCCGCTGGCCCGCAGCGTGTCATCCCACGTCTGCGACATGACCCGATTCTAGTGACGCGCGAATAACCTACTTGCCTGCTAGCGCGACCGTGTCGTAGCGTTCTGGCTAACGCGGGAAAGGAGGTGGTCCAACAGTATGCATAGATGTCGGACTCGCGAGGTGGCTGTCAGCTAGCCGCCGTCCCGTGGAGCGCAACCGGCGCAAGCCGGACGCGCGCGTCACCGGCCTGCGATCCAGTCCTTCCTAGGCTGTGTCGCGTGCCGCCCAGGCGGCGGTCGGCGAATACACGGCAGACACCGGACCCCCGGGTGATCGGCCTTCGTCCAGTCGGTCCCCGCGATGGCTTGCCAAAGTGCAGGCCGATGCGGGAGCAGCCCGGGGGATTTCTCTTTCTCGGCGCCAGATTCTCTGGCGCTTCGCTTAGTCCTCCGATACCGGCCCGCTGACGCGCTTGAGCTGGGCAGACAAGTGCGGCTGGAGCGGCTGCCCGACCGCGGCCATGTCGTAGGCATACGCCAGGTCCCCGCCGACCAAGCCATAGAGCCGCTTGCCGGCCGTGACTTCCTTCGCGGTTGCGGTTCGGACCACGGCGTCGGTCGCCATCTCGATCTTGGTCCCGCTGATGGTGCCGATATAGACCTCACTGACACCCGGTCGGGTGGACGATCAGCGCCTCGAGGCCGTTGTCGGCCTGCGGTCGCCAGAAGCCGAGCTCCATGTGCGAGAGGCGGCCAATCGAGCCGTCGGGCTCCAGCAGCCAGGTGCGGCTCGAATAGATCAGGAACGGCTTGCCGTTGTGGCTGAAGGTGATTTCCTCGCCGTAGTTGCGGCTCTGGATCGTCGGGTAGCCCATCACTCCCGCGCCCTCCCAGCGGCCCAGCAGGAAGCTCAGCGGCGCGATCGCGGGATCCGGTTCGGGCGTCTCGGACAATGGGCTGGTCTGCGCGGAGTCCATTCGGACAGCCTACGGCCGAGCGCGCCTGATCGCCCCGTGTTCTGGTCGGCCGGCGGCGTTGGCTGGGCGATTCGGCCGGCGCGCCAGAGCCTGCGCAGCAGCAGGGCGCAGCACGCAGCGACCGCGGCGCACGCAACGGTCAGGATGATCGCCGTCACGTCAGCAGCCACGCCGTCACCCTAAGCGGCGCCCGCGCCTCCCGCAGAGCCTCACACGCCGGTGGCGTAAGCAGCGTTGCCGTTCGCGGCTTGCCTAGCGCGGCTTGCCGACGGCGGGAGACTGGCGGGAATTAGGGTGTGTCGCATGGCTTCTGGCGCACTGATAGTGAAGGCAACGGCGGGCAAGAACGATCCTGAACGGTGCAACCAGGCGTTCACCGTCGCCGCGACGGCTGTCGCGAGCGGCGTGCCGGTCTCGCTGTGGCTGACCGGTGAGGCAACGCTGCTCGCGCTCCCTGGCCAGGCCGACGACTTCAGGCTGGCCTATGCCACCCCGCTCGGCGATCTGCTCGAGACGATCCTGCGGGCCGGGTCGGTCACGGTTTGCACCCAGTGCGCGGCCAGGCGCGAGATCAGCCGAGGAAGACCTCATCGACGGCGTACGCATTGCGGGGGCGACGACCTTCGTTGCCGAGGTGCTGGCGGACGGCGCCAAGGCGCTCGTGTACTGAGTCGGCCGGTGTGCCGAGTCGGCTGGTGGATTGAGTCGGCCGGTGTACTGAGTCGGCCAGCGTACTGAGTCGGTCAGCTGGCCATGGTCGACCGCGCCGAGGCGCTCGGCGCGCAGCCGCCGCGTCCAGGTCTCGGTGATCTCGGGAAGCGGCGGCAGCGGGCCGGCGGCCCAGCTGAGCAGCAGGTCGGCCAGCCCAGGATTGCGAACCAGCGCCGGGCCATGCAGGTAGGTTCCGAGGACCCGGCCCGCGTGGGCACCTTCTGTGCCGTCGCCGTTGCCAACGCCGATGATCGTTCGCGCGAGCGGGCGGGCACCTGGCCCGAGCCTGGTGACGCCCTGGTGGTTCTCGAACCCGGTGAGCTGTTCGACTCCGAGCGTCGGGTCGACGTCGGCCAGGATCTCGCCGACGCCGCGCTTCTCGCCGCGGCTGCTGCTGATATCCAGGATGCCGAGGCCGTCGACCGGCTCGCCCTGGGCGCCACCGAAGACGTTGCCGATGAGCTGGTAGCCAGCGCATACCGCGAAGATCACCGCGCCGTTGGCCGCGGCAGCGTTCAGGCCGCCTCCGGCTCGCAGTCGCTGCGCTGCCAGCACCTGCGGAAGGTCCTCACCGCCGCCGAGCAGGTAGATGTCGCCCTGGCTGGGCACCGGCTGGTCGGAGGTCACCTCGACGGGCTCGACGTTCAGGCCGCGCAGCCTGGCCCGGCGGGTGAGCATGATCAGGTTGCCCCGGTCGCCGTAGGTGCTGAGCAGGTCGGGATAGATCCAGACCAGCCGCAGGGTGCTCTGCCCGTTCATCCGACCGCCGCCCATGTGCTCGCGTTCGCCAGGGTGGTGCGCTCCGTTCATGCCTGGCTCGCGTGCCGTCCACAGCGAGCCGGACGACGGGTCACCAGAGCCGTTCGAGTAGTGCGGTGAACCGTCCCGTTGTGGCGCTGTCATCGGCTCACGCGGCCCGTCCGAGCGTCGCCCTGATCTGCTGGAACGCCGTGTAATTGGCGATCACGTCCAGCCCGCCAGGCGGCACCTTGTCCACGGCCGCGTCGATGCCGTCGACCAGCTCGAACGGGATCTCGTCGGCCTCGAGCCGCACCGCCAGGTCGATCCTGCGCTCCCCTGACACGAGCACCGGGCGGCCGCGTAGCACCCGGTAGTCGACGTCCCACAGCCAGGAGGTGTCCTTGCCGTCGGGCACCTGCGCATTCACCGCGAGCAGCACCGGCCGGCGGTCGGGATCGAGCACATCGAAGGCTTCGAGCCAGCCGGCCGGGTTCTTGGCCAGGAGCAGGTGCAGCGTCCGCCCGCGCCTCTCGACTGTCGTGTAACGGCCAGCAACCGAGCTGACCGAGCGCAGGTTCGGCAGCGCCTGGTCGACGTCGGCGCCGAATAGCCCGGCCACCGCCAGTGCCATCACGGCGTTGGACTTGTTGGCCCGGCCGGGCAGTGACAGGTCTAGTTCCCGCACGACACCCATCGAGTCGATGACGGCGTCGCCTTCCAGCACCCAGCGAGCCGACGGCCTGGACAGGCCGCACTCGCCGCAACGCCAGCCGAGCTCGTCTCTGCGCAGGTGCGAGCCGCAGTGCGGGCAGCACCATGAGTCCTCGTGCCAGCGCTGCCCTGCCGCGACCCAGACGACCTGACCGGCCGACCCTGCGGCCCAGGCCACGAGCGGATCGTCGGCGTTGGCGACCACCCGGCAGTCCGGCATGGCCGCGAAGGCCTCCCGCCACCGTCTCGCTACAAGCCAGATCTCCGCGGCCCTGTCCATCTGATCGCGGCTCAGGTTCAACAGCACGACGACCCGCGGGTTGGTCGCCTTCATCATCGACGGCAGGTAACGCTCGTCGACCTCGAGCACCGCGTAGGGCGCGTCGGGCGCGCCACTGAGCGCGGACACCAGCCCGCTCTCCATGTTGGCGCCGAACGCGTTCGACGCGACTTCCTGCCCGAGCGAGGCGATCGCAGCCGTCACCAGGCGGGTTGTGGTCGTCTTGCCATTGGTGCCTGTTACCAGCACGATCTGGCGGCCGGCCGCCAGTTGCCTCAGCAGGTCGGGGGCCACACGCAGACCCACTACTCCGCCAATGACCGATCCGTCGCCGCGACCGGTCAGCCGCGAGACCCTGCCTGCGGCTTCTCCGAGTGTCGTTGCGACCCGAGCCCTGATCGGAAGCTTGCTCATCTGCGCAAATGCTATCCGAGCCGCGAGCGCAGGCAGCGCCGCGGCAGTTGGGGTCAAGGATATGTGACTTCGGATAAAGAACAAACTAGTCCCTAACCGGATGTATTTTCCGCACTTTGGCTGATCGAGGTTCGCGGCCGTCGAGTACCGGGCGCGCCAGGCGCCGTCAACGTGACTGGACCGGCACAGTCGGTAGCTGCGGACCGGTCTGCGAGGCGGCTCGGTCATGACCACGGAGCATTTTCAGCAGATCTGCGGAGAATCATCCGTGATCACGAAGGTGGTCGGCGCGCGGCGCGCAGCGCCCGAGAGCCCGTGCTCACGGCCTGCGAGCTGATCGGCAACGTACGCCCACCGGCGCTACTTCCAGAGCCGCCAGTAGTACTGCCAGTATTTCACCAGGGATGAGTCGTAGTTCGGCCCGTTGTCGTACTGCGTGGCCTTGACCATCTTGTGCGGGTACATGAATGGCCCCTTTCCCGCGTAGTCGGCCACCCAATAACCGTCGGCCTCCGGATTGCGGAACACCGTCGAGGCCGATCCGTAGACCCACACATAGAAGCCAGCCCATCGCATCACCCGGTGGAACGTGCGCACATAGCTCGCATCAACCGCCGTTTCCAGGTCAACCGCGACGGTCGTGCCGCGCGGGAATGTTCAGCTCGAAGAGCCTTTCCAGGGCCGCGAAGGCGTCGGCCTCGGCGTCCACCTGCGTGGGGTTCGACCTGACCCAGATGGGCAGCTTGCGGAGCTTGCCGAAGCGCCGCCATTCCGCATCCGTCCAGACGTGCGGAGTGTCGCCGCCGATGTAGCCGGCCACCGCCCGGTAGCCGGGCGGTGCCGACGCCGGCGGCGTGCTGGCGTCGAACATCTTGACCGGGGGCAAGACCATTGACGTGTCCTCCTTCAGTGAGCCACTTCGGCCCTTGGGCTGAAAGGTATGCGCTCGCCATCCGTTACGCCCGAGGACGAGCCAAATTCGCCCGCCATATTCCGATTGGCCGCATCTGATTGGCCACGAACTCGTGGCCTGATCAGCGAGCGACGCTAGTTCGGGCCCTGGTGTCCTGACTCAAGTTCGAAAGGACCAACGATGAACCGGCGCGGCCAGGAGAGCACAGGTTCTAGCCAGCCGGCCACGCCCATCTCACCAGCGGCCTGCAGCAACTGCCCTCGGTGGCTGGAGCCGACGGCCAGCATGGCCAGGTCGGCGGCGAAGCCGCGCTGATCGTCCTCGCCGAGCAGCGCGGTCCAGGCCGGCATCCGGTTGGCGTCCAGTTCCATCGACAGCGGATGCCTGCGCAGCGCGCTCACCCGCTGACCGATCTTGATGTCTGGCCGGTCGACCAGGCCAGGCAGCTCGAACTCCAGCGGGAGCGCGAGCTCGAACGGATCGGTGGTCGGACCGGTGAGCGGTAGCGCGCGCTCGATCTCGTGCAGCCACTGCAGCTGAGGGATGACCCACTCGCGACCTACCTGGGTCAGGGCTCCCTTACCGCCGGCCAGGATCCGCAGCGCAACCTCACTGACCGCCGCGGTCAGTTTCTCCGGCGGGTAGTGATCCCTGATCGCGCGGGACCGCCCCGCGACCGCCCGCTCGACCACGCTGGCCAGCACGCACTCGCGCAGCCTCGCATCCAGCGACGACCATCGGGACCGCAGCGCGGCAGGGACGACGGGCAGCGGGGAGTTGGTCAAGAATGCCAGCACCATCGCCTCGGTCCAGACCCGTAGCCAGGCGAACTCGCCGGATGCGGCGAGCAGGTCGGCCGAGCGCAGCTCGAGCAGCGAGCAGGCGCGGCCGCCGGTGCACTCAGGACCGCACGCAGCCGACCGTCGGGCTGCCAGCGGCGGCGGCGCGAGCTTGGCCGGCGGAGGCGGGCGCTCGGCGTACCCGCCGAACGGAACTTTGACGCGCAGCGGCCGGTCCATCCCGTCGGCGAAGACCGCGGCGACGCCGGGCGGGAACGAGACCACCTGCCTGGACTGCTCGGCGTCCAGGTTCATGGTCGCGCCGACCAGCTCGCGGTCGTCGCTGGCGGGAAGCCGGTGCACGATCTTGAGTGCGGTGTTCTTGACCACGTCGGGCACGAGCTTGGCCGGGATCTGCTCGGCGATCACCAGGCCCTCGCCGTAGGCGCGGATCTCGGCGAGCAGGCTGGCGAACAGCTCGACAGCGTGGCCGCTCGCGCCGTCGCGGCCGGCCCGCAGCAGCCGGTGCGCCTCCTCAATCACGATGACGTGCCGCAGCCTGTCCTCGCCGCCGCGCGGGTCCGCCGCCAGGTGGGTCGCCGCCGCTGCCCCCAGCGCCGTTGGCGCCGGCTGAACGCTGCCGCAGCCGCAGGTGCTCGGTGATCTTGATAATCAGCGTGCCGATCAGGAAGGCCTTGTCCTCGTCGTTGGCGACGTCTTCGATCGCGAGCACCGCGTTGCGCCTGAGCAGTTCGGCGATGTCGGCCGGATGACCGCCCTCGAAGAACCGCCCTGCCGACCCGGTCCGCAGCGACCTGAGCCTGACATCCACGAAGCCGCGAACGTCTGCCTGCAGCTCAGGCCCGTAACCGACCTCGGTGATCACTTCCAGCGCGGCGGCCTGGAGCTGCGCGAGCGTCGGAACCGCCGGCGGCACGACGGCGCCAGGCCGGGCCGAGCCGGAAACAGGGTCCCACCCGCATGACTCGTAGACCCTCTGCAGCGCCTGCGACATGATCTGCGGGAACGGCTCGTGCGCGTCGAACGCCGCCAGGAACAGCGCCCGCACCATGTCGATGTGCGCCTGCACCGGGTAGCCAGGTTCTGGCGCGAGCGGGTTAATGGCGAGCGGAACGGCATCAGGATCGGCCGGACTGATCAGCGTCAGCTCGGCGCCCATGGGCGCGATGCGGCCTGCCATCGCCGCATACTCCGATTTGACAGGTTCAACGACAAGCCAGGGGATGCTCGACCCCGTGAGCTGCTCGAGCAGGTGCCTGACAGTCTGGGACTTGCCTGAGCCGGTCGCGCCCGTGACAAGCGCGTGCCGGTTCAGGGTGGCGAGCGGCACCCCGAGCGTTCCGACGGGCCGGTCCTGGCCGTCCAGGATCGTCCCGACGCTGACCTCGTTGTCGCCAGACGGCTCGACGGTCACGTCGAAGTAGCCGACATCGAGCAGCCGCACGCCGGGAACCTCGCGCCTGGGCAGTCCGGCGAGCGCGGCGAGAACTCCGGCGGTCGCGGCGAACGGGACCCCCGAGCCATCCGCGTCCGCCGCGCTTGTCGCCGCCAGCGCGTCAGCCAGATCGAGCGCGCGCTCGGGACCGCGCAGCCGGTACGGATGCGCGGTCAGGTCCACCGACCCCACCAGCATCGGCGCGAGCACGCTCAGCTGCTCCGCGTCGGCGGCCCCGACGAGCACCCTGACCTGCCACAGGCCCGCTTCGTGGAAGGCGTCGAGCTCAGCGAGGCGGCTCGCGGCTCGATCGGCGTCGAACCTGGATTGCTCCTCGTCGAACCGGCGCAGCACGGTCAGGTGGGCCCGCAGTTCGGCGATCTCGGCATCGATGAGATCGGTCGGCTCGGCGATCACCAGCCAGCCGAACGGCCTGGCCATCAGCGTCGTCAGCGCGCTCTCGAACAGCGTGGGCGCGGCCAGCCCGGCGCCGCCGCCGAGCCAGGGGGCACTGAGAACGCCGCCGCCGGACTGGCCTGACCCGCCTGCCGTCCACGACCCGCCCCGGCCAGCCGGATCGGCATACCGCGGTGCCTGCCGCCCCGGGCACGGCGCCCACACCATCGCGTCGAGGTCGGCCATCAGGGTGTCCTCGCAGAGCACCCCCCGCGCTCCCCAGGGAAACAGCAGCTCGCTGCGTTCTGGCCGGGCGAGGCTGCTCGGCCAGCTTGGTCAGGAACTCTCCTGGCGGGCCATACGGGTGCTCGCCGTCGCTTCTGCCGGCCACCGGATCGCTCTGTCTGCTCGGCCGCTCCGAGCCGGTCGTGTCCGAAGGTCCCCGGCTTCGGCCGGCGGCGCTCGCAGGCTGCTCCTGGCTGGCGCCGATCGACGGGAGCGGCCCGGCGTTGGTGACCAGCTCAAGCGGCGCGCCAGCGCCGCGTGACAGCCAGCCGGTGACGAAGGTCCTGCGGTTCTGGGCCGCGTCAAGCAAGGCGGGCAGCACCGACGCGTAGTCCCGTTCGGCGCTGCCGCCATAGCTGACGTCAGGGATCGCGACGACCCGGTACCAGGGCGCGCTTGCCCCGGCTCCGATGCCCGGGTCACTGTTCATAATGCGTATGCCTACATCCCTGCTCGAACCGCGTCGTAACGTCCTACGTCAGGACAGTAGCTATATGCGGCGAGCGCTGCTGCCGGTTTGCCCGGCACGGACTGGCTGATGCCGGCACCGTCCCGGCTAGCCGAGGGAGAGCTCTAGAGATCTATCTGCCCGTTGATCCTGGTGACGGTGGCGCCGGAGACCCAGATCGTGCCGTCGGCGTCGGCGTCGATGTGCACCCGGCCGCGCCGCCCGAGGACGGTGCCCTGGCTTGCCACGTACGGCGCGGTCGCCCGGCCCGACGACAGCAGCCACTGGGCCAGCGACGCGTTGAAGCTGCCGGTTACGGGATCCTCGACCGAGCGGCCGCCTGCAGGGAAGAAGGCCCGCACCTCGAACGCGCACTCCGAGCCGAGCGGGTAGGGCCCGGCCAGGCCGACGTCGAGGTCGCCGTCGCCTGGGCGCACGTCGAGCACCGACCTGGGCACTCTCCAGCAAGATCGCGATCCAGCCGGGCCCGTTGTCCGCCCACTGGGCAGCCACGATGTCGGCCCTGTCGATCTGGAGCTGCCCGGCGACCTGCTCGATCAGCGGCTCATCGACCGGGCCGGAACGGATCAGCGGCGGTGCGGCGAAGCCGAGCAGGCCGCCGCTGCGCCGGATCCTGACCAGGCCGGCGCCGCACTGCTGAACAATCAGGTCCGCCTGCCGGGGCTGGTTGCCGGACTCCAGCCACGCGTGGCAGGTGCCAAGCGTCGGGTGGCCGGCGAACGGCAGCTCGGTCGACGGCGTGAAGATCCTGACCTGGTAGTCGGCGCCTGGATCGTCCGGCCGGGAGCACGAACGTGGTCTCCGACAGATTGGTCCAGTTCGCGACGAGCTGCATCTGCTCGGTGGACATGGCGGAGCCGTCGAGCACGACGGCGACCGGATTGCCGAGGAACGGCTCAGGGCTGAAGACGTCGACCTGGCTGAATGGCCGCTGCATTCGTCAGAGTCTGCCACGGCAGCCGCGGTCTGTTGCCGCTGGGATTGCCAGGCGCACCCGGACGTCACGTGCCGGGATCTGCGAGCGCGGCCAGGGCCGGGTTAGCGTCGGCGAGCAGCACCGTGCGGCCCGCCGGCGACGGATAGCTGACGATCATGGCGCTCGGCGGCAGCCGCTGCAGTTCGTCGGCTTCGACCAGGAACTCACGTGACCGCTGCGCCGTCCTGCCCAGCGACGCGTTCTCGCCGAGCGCGCGCGACAGGCTGATGCCCCACGACGTGCCCGAGTTGATCCCGGCAGTCAGCGATACGGAGTCCGACTCGCTGACCGAGTAGTTCATGTCCCGGCTCGAGGAGGAGTTGAAGGCGCCGAACGGCCCGAAGCCCTGGCGGCCCCGCCCACGGCTCCTGCTGCCGCCGCTGCTGGCGCTCGCGGTGAACGAGTCAGCGACGCGAGTCGGAGGTGCCGGCCGTACTCGTGTAGGACTCGCCCCAGGTGTCGGTGATCGACGTCCCGACAGTGTCGGTGAGCTGGCCGATGATGAACCGATGCTCGGTTCCGATCAGCTCGCTGGCCGCCCGCGCGTCGTCGCCGTTACCGAGCCGCATGAACGCGATCACGGCGTTGCCCCTGCCGAGACGCTCGCGCACGCCTGCGGGGACCGAGCCGAAGGCGAGCAGCAAGCCGGTTCGTGCGATCTCGCAGGCGCTGGCGAGCCGGTCGAGCATGTCGCCGCCGAGCCGCTCGGCGCCGAGCACGCAGATCACGTGCGCCCACGGCTCGCCGGGTCCCGCCTGGCGCAGCATGTGGGTCGTCGCCGCGACCAGGTAGGTGGCCAGCATCTGATTGCCGATTACTCCGGCTCGCCGGTCGAGCGCCGCCACGCGGAGCCGCGTCGGTGCCTGCTGCTGCCGGCGGCGGCCGTGAGCCGAGCGAGTCCAGCCGGCGCAGCCTGGACTCGAGCGCGAACGCCCGCTCCAGCACGAGCCGTTCGGCCGCGCCGCGCCTGAACATCGTGCCGATCTGAGCCAGCTGAGCGTTAGTGAGCAGCCCGGCTCGCACGTCGGCCAGCGGATCACCGATGTCAGCAAGCGCGCGGAGCGCGGCGTTCACGCTCGCCAGCCGCGGATCGGGCCCGAGCACGCCGAGTACCCGCTCGAGCAGCGCACAGCTGGCCGCCGCGTCGCCGTCCGCGGTGTCCGCTGGCCCGGCGCCCGCGCGGCCGGTGGTTGCCGCCGCCGCGGCCAGCGCCAGTACGTCTGCGAACGCCTGGGAGTCGAGCCCGTCTGCCCAGATCAAGCCGCGGCAGGTCATCTGGCAGCACCCAGACAAGCGGCCGCAGCCCGGCGCCCTGCGCGAGGTCGGATCAGCTCGGTTGCGACCGCGCCCTCGGTCAGGTCGATGATGGTGATCTCGCCGCCCGCGCTCAGACGCGGCGCGGCGACCGTCGTGATCAGCGCGGCCCAGCCCGCCAGCGAACCCCCGGCCACGTCAACCCTGTCGATTCCTGGCGGCAGCGCGACCGGTAGCCAGGCCTGCTGCCTGGCCGCCACGCCCCTGCGCCGCTGCCAGGCGCGGTACTGGCTCGTGTACTCGCGCTGCCGCTGCTCGAGCAGGCGGGCCTGAACCTCACGCGCGGCCGCCACCCGCTGCCGCTCACCCGCGATGACCGATGCGAGCCTGCGCCGCGCCCGCAAGATTGACCTGGCGCAGGCAGCGAGACCCGGCAGCGCAGATCAGGCCGCCGAGCGCGCCGGCAGCCGCGCGGATGCCGCGGCCAGCGACGCTCCGCACAGCAGGGCAGCCAGCTGCCGCGCTCACGGCGGCACCAGCCCGTCGCAGGCCTGCTGGCCGCGGCCGAGATCCGGGTCTGCGCCGCGAGCCAGCCGGGATCGAAGCGGTCTACAGGGACGGGCGCCGCCCTGCGCTGGCGGCGCCGTAGGCTCGGCCAGCCCGGGAGCGAACTGCCAGCCAAGGCAAACCGGTCCCGCTTCGCTGCTCGTACTGCCCGCTCGACCGCAGGGGTCCTGGCCCGCGCTCACCGCACCACCCGGCAGCCGGTCATCAGCCGCGGGACCGGGCCGCAGACCCGCACCGCGAGCGCGTCGGCGCGGTCGGCAGCGAGCAGCGCGGCAGGCAGCACCTGACTGTCGTGGTGGCATAACAAGACCTCACCCCGGCTGTCCCGGCTCGCTCGCCACGCCACCAGCCGGCGACAGTTGACCCTGAGCCACGCGAGCGCGCCAGCGATCGTCCCTGACGCGGTGCTGACGATCGTCGTTGCCCCTGCTTCCGAGCCGCGGCCGATCGCATCGGCGGACAGTGCTCTCGTCCAGTGCGTCGCAGCCGTTGATCCAGACGAGGTAGTCGGCGGGCGCGCCAGCGCGCTCGGACAGGGTGCGAGATAGATCGGCGAGGACGAGTCGCGCGATCATCAGGCCGGCCGGGCCGTGCACACGCAGGTCGAGCGGGAACAGGACGACCTGCCGCCGGGCGAGAGCCAGGCCGATGTCGATGGACTGGGCGCCGCTCGACGGCCCGCAGAGCGCAGCTCCCGAGGCGGAGCGGCGCAGCCACGCCAGTTGCTCGGCCAAGGCGGTTGTCGCCGATGGGTCGGCGTGCAGCTGGCTGGCCAGCGCGGCCACGCTCCCGGCGTAGCGGCGGATCGCCTGGTGCCCTGTCCTGGCGGCCCACCCGGGCCTGGAGCGCGCCTGGCCGGAGCAGCGCGGCCAGCTCATCGAGAGTGTTGCGCGGACGGCCCGCCACCGCACTGGCTGCGGCCGTCGCTCGTGCGCCCGCCGCGCGTGACGCGATGACCTCCAACGCGGCCCAGACGTAGTCCGCGCAGAACGCTCGCCGTGCTTGACCCCCTTCCCCCCAGTCGATCATGGACAGCAGGAGGCTGGTGGCCATGGCCGGGCCAGCGCCGGAGAACGGCTCGTAACAGTCGCCGCCAGATCCGAACACCGCGAGCGGCGCCGCCACGTCTGCGCTCGCTGCCGTCGACACGACGGAGCACGGCTGCGCTGGTCGCTGCCGCTATGCCGCAGCCGTCACGTCCGTCCCCGATCAGCCCGCCGGTCAGGTCGACGATGAGCACGGCTCTTGCGGTGCAGGATCGCGGCGATTGCGAGGTCCAGGCCGGTGCGGGTGACCGCGGCAGCATCCTGGCCGGTCACGAGGACGCCGCCGCGCGACTCCCGCCACGAGATCGCCGCTCGCCTGCCGGTGCCGGTGACCACGCCAAGGCAGGCGCCATCGGCGGTCGCGAGCTCGCCGCGGCGCAGCGAGGCCCGGACGTAGCTGCGACGGGCAGCGACCACCAATCCAGGCCGGCATCTCCCGCGGACCTGTTAACCGGCCGATGGCGCCGGCCTCGGCGGCGGCGGCGATCAGCGCGAACGGCATCTGCGCGGGCAGCCAGCGCTGCCAGCCAGCGGCGACAGCGCCAAGACCGCCGCAGGTGCCTGGCCATCGGGCCTTGCGCGGTCAGGAAGGCGACCAGGTGGCAAGCCGCGCCTAGATACCCGGCCCACGCCCTGCCGGTACCGATAACCGACGACCAGCCGAGACCGACGAGAACGGGGCCGAGCATCCAGGCCGGACGCCAGCGGCTCAGCGCGGCGATGACAACGAAATACGATCGCGAGCGCCAGCGTGACCTGGGCGACGGCTAACTGGACGACAACGGCCGCGACAGCGGTCCCGGCGGCTAAGTTTCTGGCGCCGGCGAGCCGGTGCGTGCGCGCCGTTCTGGCGGGATCCCGCCCGGAGGCATGAGGCGTCGCGGAGCCGATCGGATAGGGCGGCACAATGGCAGAAGATAGTCCCTTTGTCCGCCGCCCGCCCGCCAGATCGCCGAAGCCGGTGCATGGGCGCTGGTCTGCCCACCAGCGGCGGCGTGGACGCTGGGCGCTAGCGGACTGCCGCCTGGTCGCCGGCTGCGAAGCCGTCCTCTTCGCCCGCTGCCGCGACGGCGAGCTCGTCTGGGAGCGCATGGCCAGCCGTGATGTTCCTGACCGGCGCGGTGTCCGCCGGGGAGTCGACCACGATCCTGAACATGTCGGCCCTGAGTGCCGCGACCGTCAGCGCCACCGGACGTCCCGATGCCCGATCGTCAAACCGCACCGTGATCATCGCGGCCGGCTGGCCGGCGCCGAGCCGCAGCCCGCGCGCGATCGACGACGGCGGCGGCTGCATCTCCATGTGCAACGCCGCCGGCACGCCGAGCAGCTGGCCGCGTGAGGCCCTGGTCGTCGGCGTCGGTGAATCCGCAGAGCTCATAGTCGGACGTCACACGATCCCGGTCCTCGGCAAGCTCGCCGACCTGGCCCGCCGCCTCGGCTGTGAGGTAGGTGGTTGAGATCGCGGCGGGTTCCCCGTTGATCGACCAGTGGCTCTTGATCGCGCAGACCGAGTCCGCTGGCGGTATGCCGAGCGCCCAGCCAATGTCCTCCGGCACGCGCCGCCAGGAGACCTTGCGCTTGCGGCAACTCACCTCGCCGCCCATCGGGTCCAGGTGCGCACCGAGGCGCGGCACGCCCTGGACAGGGATCAGGTACTCGGCGGGACTCGCTCTGTACAGCTGCCCGTCCGGCAGCTGCCTGATCAGATGCCTGGCGGCCAGTTCCCTGACCGCTTGCTCGACCTGCGCGGGCCTGACGTTGTACCTGCGGGCAAGCGCGCTTGGCCTGGGCAACCGCCAACCCGGCTCGTGGTGAACCAGGGTAGCCGCGAGCCGGTCAGCCAGGACTCCGGCGACGTCTGGCTGCTCGCCGCTGGAGTATTCCACGCTGCTGCCCCTCGCCTTGATCCTGACCGCGTGAACCGCTGCGGCGTTTCATCTGTTCTAAGTAGCCCAGGTAACCGGAATCTGAACTGCGGGTTATCTGTCTCGCAACGCGGCTCTGCGAACTGGCGACAATTTCGGGTCATGCGGGCACCGGCCCTTCGCCGGCGCGCTCGCTGCCAGCCGGCCTGCGACTCGAGATGCCGGTCACTCCGCGTTGCGCCGTGACCGCCAGATGATGATCCTCCCGGCGATGATGAGAATCAGCACCAGTATCAGCAGCAGGAAGGCAGAGTCATAGGACAGATCACGCGATTTCGGCCCGTACTGATAAAACGACCAGATGGGATAGGTCAGGTATCCGACAGGTGAGTTCGTCAGCTGCCCGGTCGGATTCTGATCGGACCACCCGGCCGTGAACAGCAGCGGCGCGGTCTCGCCGATGGTGATGGCGATCGCTACGAGAAGACCTGTGACAATGCCGGGCAGCGCCGTCTTGAGCACGATCTTGCGCAGCGTCCAGCCCGCGGAAATGCCGAGCGCCTCGGCCCCCTCGCGATACGAGCTCGGCACCTGGGCCAGCGCGGTCTCCGTTGCCTTGGCGATGTACGGAATCGAGATCACCGACAGCACGATCACGGCGGGCAGCAGGCCGAATCCCCAGTGCAGGAATCCGACCACGATCGTCACGTACGCGACATAACCAAGCACGATCGAGGGGATCCCGGCAAGCACCTCGTACCCGCCGCGCAGGATGCCCTTGTGCCGTCCCTCGGCGAATTCGGCCAGGTACAGGCCGGTCAGCACGCTGATAACGCCACCTATGATCAGCACGCCGAATGTGATCGCCAGCGTCCCGAGGACGGCGTTCTGCAGGCCGCCGGTGGTTCCGCTGGTCCGGGTGGTGAGGACGCTGAAGCTGAAGTGCGGAACCGCACGGTAGATGATGCCGCCGGCCAGCCAGATTGTTGGCGCGATCACGACCGCCAGGGCGACGAAGCACAGTACCCAGAAGACCCAGTTGGCGACCTTGCGGCGGACCGGTACCTCTGGCCACCTGAACTCGCCGGTCTGGCTGCCGGGCACCTGATTGGCCGACGCTGAGCTAGTCATCCTGGCCTCACAATCCCCGGCCGACCGGCAGCGCGGTTCCTGACACCCGGCGGACGAGCAGCCTGGCGAGGACGTTGGTGATCAGCGTGATGATCATCAGCATCAGGCCCAGCTCGGCGAGCGTCTTGATGGCCAGGCCGGTGGAATCCTGCAGCGCGGTCTCCAGGGTCTGCACGATGGTGGCGGCGATCGTCGTCGTCGCCGCGTAGATGTTGGAGGGAATGGCGCCGAGAGCGAGGCCGCAGGTCATGGCCACTGCGATGGTCTCGCCAAGCGCACGAGCGAGGCCGAGCACGACGGCGCCGACGATTCCGCCGCCCACCCAGGGCAGCGTGACTCGTCTGGCGGTCTCGAAGTCCGACATCCCGAGCGCGATAGCGCCTTCCCGCGGCAGGATCGGGACCTGGCGGATCAGGTCGCGCGTGGTCGCAGCCACGATCGGAATGACCATGACGGCAAGGACCATCCCCGAGACCAGCAGCCCCTGGCCGTTCCCCGTGTCGCCCCGGAAGTACCGCAGGACAGGCACGTCGGGCATGTTCCTCGCGATGAACGGCGCGATGTGATGCGCGATGAAGGGGCCGAACGTGAGCGCACCCCACAGGCCGATCACGACGCTCGGGATGCCGGCGAGCAGCTCGAGGAAGATGCCCACGATATTCGAGATCCTGCCGCGGCAGCCGCTCGACGATCACCAATGCCGCGCCGATCGCCGACGGCACCGCGATGATCAACGCGATGACCGAGGTCAAGATCGTCCCGACGATCTCGGGTACCGCGCCGTACTCAGCGCCCTGCGGGTGAGTGACGCCGTTGGTGGTCACCGTCGGCGTGTAGAAGGAGCCTTCCGACCAGACGCTCTTGGTGAAGAACCCCCAGCCGTTGAACTTGATGGCCGGAATCGCCTCGACGATGAGCGTGATCAGGATGAACACGAGCGCCAGTGCAGGCAGCAGCGCCGCGATCCTGCCGGTCCAGCGCAGTGTTTTGTCGCCGCGCAGTGCGCTGGCGACGGCCGAGGCGACCCGGCGGGGAAGCGGGCGGTTGCCCGCTTCCCCTTCCGGGTTCAGCACTGATGCAGGCGGAGCCATCAGTACTAGGCGCCGATCTTGGCGATCTGGTTATCCGACAGTGTCACGACGCTGGCCGGCAGCTGCTGGAAGTCCACCGGGTCCAGGTACGTCGTGGGATCTTGCCCCGTGTGCACGATCCAGTGCAGGAAGGCCCTGATGTCCTCGGCCTTGACGGCGTCGGACTGACTGGACTTCACGATCGCGTACTCGTAGTTGACGATCGGGTACCCGTCAGGAGCCGGGCCGTTGATCATCGATAGCGACTCGTTCGCCGGGGTCTTCGCGGTCAGCGCGGCCGCGGCCGCCTTGATCGCCGCCGCCGTCGGCTGCAGGAACTTGCCCGCCTTGTTGGCCAGCGACGCCGTGCCGAGGCCGGCGGCCTGCGTCTTCTGCAGGTAGCTGATGCCGATGTAGGCGATGCAGCCCTTGTTGGCCTGGCAGCCTTCGACCATGCCGCTGTTGCCGGTCTCGGCCAGGGCGCCCGAGACGCTCGGCCAGTTGACCGTGGTGTTCACGTTCGAGGCCGTGCCAGGCTGACGGGTCCTGAGCGTTCATGTAGCTGGTGAACAGGAAGGTGTCGCCTGAGCTCTCCGCGCGGTGCAGCGGGATGATCTTCAGGTTCGGCAGGCTGACGCCCGGGTTCAGCTTCTTGATCGCAGGATCGTTCCAGTTCGTGATCTTGCCGGTGTAAATCTGGGCAAGCACGGACCCGTTCAGGTTGAGGTTCTTCACGCCCGGCACGTTGTAGTTGACCTGCTGCGCCGAGATCGCCAGCGCGATGTTCAGCAGGCCGGGATATTGCTGCAGGTTCGCGCTCGACAGGTACGCATCTGATGCACCGATGTTCACGGTGCCGGTGGCGGCGTCGGTAATTCCGGTGCCAGAACCGGTCCCGCCGGTCGTGATCGTCACGATCGGGGCGCCTGAAGAGTCAACGAACTGCTTCTGGTAGGCGGTCGCCCAGGTGCCGAACAGCGGGAACAGCAGCGTGCTGCCGGTCTCGGTGAGCGACGTGGGCGTCTTGTCGGGCTTTGTAGGTAGAGCCGGTCCCTTCATGGGCGCCGACTTCGGCGAGGAGCCCGAGCCTCCGGTTGAGTTTGAGCCTGAGCTGCAGGCTGCCGCGAGCACGGCCAGTGGGACCAGGGCAGCCGCTGTCCAAGCCAAGCGGTTTCGGTTGGCCACCGGGGAATACTCCTTTACTTGTGCATGCTTACGCATGCGCCAGACGACTCGCACGCGGCTGCGTGCGATGGGTCCGCGCTTGCCGCGCGGTTCTCACGCCCGTGTGGGAGAAGTGGCTCTCCCGCACGGGTGGTCTGGGTATCAGCCGAATCGCCCGCTGACATAGTGAGCGGTTTCCTCTTCGGCTGGGTTCTCGAAGACCTGCCTGGTGTCGCCGTGCTCTACAAGGCGGCCTCGGTTCAAGAAGATGGTCCGGTCGGAGACACGGCTTGCCTGCGCCAGGTTGTGCGTCACGATCACGACCGTGATTTTCGGGGTCAAGTCCCTGATCAGCGCTTCGATCGACTCGGTGGACACCGGGTCGAGAGACGATGTCGGCTCGTCGAGCAGCAGGACCTCGGGGTCGATCGCCAGGGCCCTGGCCAGGCACAGTAGCTGCTGCTGGCCGCCGGACAGCCGGAACGGTGAGTCCTTGAGCCGGTCGTGGACGGCATCCCAGAGACCGACCTCGTTCAGCCGCTGCTGTGCGATCGACTTCAGGCCGTTCTTGCTGGCCATCCGGTGCGCCTTTACGCCCGCGACCACGTTGTCCACGATCGACATGGGGAATGGGTTCGGCCGCTGGAACAGCATGCCGACCTTCCTGCGCAGCGCCATCAGCTCAAGGCCCGGATGCCAGATGCTCCGTCCGTCGAGCAGCACGTCGCCTGCGTGCCGGTAGCCGGTGACCTTGTCGTTCATCCGGTTGAATGTGCGCAGCAGGGTGGTCTTGCCCGATCCGGTGGGGCCGATCAGGGCGGTGACAGCGCCTCGCCTGACCTCAACGTTGACGTCACTCAGGATCGATTTCTGGCCGAAGCCCAGAGTCAGGTTGATCGCATGCAAGGAAACCGCATCGCTGGCGATGGCCCCGTTGCCCTGAACTGCCTGGCTAGTCGCGACCTCACCCCCGGCCCCGACCGACGGGCCATCCCGGCCGGCCTCTACCGACATTCTGCGACCTCGCATCTGTCTTGGTTGTCATTGCCCCGTTGCGGCTTCAGCGCCCAAGCACAGTTCTAGGCGGTCAAGGTAACGAGAAGTTGAACACAAGATGTGTAGACAGAAACTAACGACGAACAGCGGCAGTGGACTTTCCGCCGACATCCGGATATGACAGCGCCAGCCCGCGCAAATCGCGGGCTGGCGCAATTGCCATTGACCAGCAAGAACGCGGTCTCAGACGGCGACCTCCAGCTCCGTGATCATGCCGGTGCTCGCCGACACCGGCCGCTCGACGCGCACGCCGCCTGGAGCCAGGACGCGCAGGGTCCAGTCGCCGGGCGCCGCGTAGAAGACGAAGCCGCCGTCTTCACCGAGCGGGACCTCGGCGACAAACTCTCCACCGGCGTTGAGCAGCCGCGCATAGCCCGACGGCACCGGCGTTCCCGAGCTTGTCACGTGGCCCTGCACCACGGCCTGGTTGCCGGCCCCGGCCGTCACCTTGATGCCTCCGGCCGGTGCGCCGCAGCCCGAGTTGTCCGATCCGCCCCCGGCCACGCTCACTTGCCGTCTCCCAGCTCGATCGGTACGCCCACGAGCGAGCCGTACTCGGTCCAGGAACCGTCGTAGTTCTTCACGTTCGGCTGGCCGAGCAGTTCATGTAGCACGAACCACGTGTGCGCGGACCGCTCACCGATCCGGCAGTAGGCGATCGTGTCCTTGCCGAAGTCCAGCCCGGCCTCGTCCGCGTACAGCGCGCGCAGCGCGTCGTCGGACTTGAACGTGCCGTCCTCCTCTGCCGCCTTCGACCATGGCACGTTCTTCGCGGTCGGCACGTGGCCGCCACGCTGCGCCTGCTCCTGCGGCAGGTGAGCCGGCGCGAGCAGGCGCCCGGCGAACTCATCGGGCGACCGCACGTCGACCAGGTTCAGGTTGCCGATCGCTGCGACGACGTCGTCGCGGAAGGCGCGGATCGAGCGGTCCTGCTCCTGGGCGTGGTAGGAGGTGGCGGGCCGGCTGGGCACCTCGGTCACCATCTCGCGCGAGTCGAGCTCCCACTTCTTGCGGCCGCCGTCGAGCAGCTTGACGTTCTGGTGCCCGTACAGCTTGAAGTACCAGTACGCGTACGCGGCGAACCAGTTGTTGTTGCCGCCATACAGGATGACGGTGTCGTCGTTTGCGATGCCGCGCTCGGAGAGCAGCCGCTCGAAGCCGGCCCTGTCCACGAAGTCCCTGCGGACCGGGTCCTGCAGGTCCTTCTTCCAGTCGATCTTCACGGCGCCCTTGATGTGGCCCTTGTCGTATGCGGCCGTGTCCTCGTCGACCTCGACGAGCACCAGGCCAGGATCTTCCAGATGACCCTGGACCCAGTCGGCGTCCACTAGAACATCTGAACGGCTCATGCGTAAATCTCCTTGTCTGATTTCTGCCCGCGTCAGGATGCCTGTCGCGCGGGTCCGATCCGTCGGATGAGCAGGTACAGTTCGCAGCCCAGGCAGAGGCCGAAGGCTCCATTGAGGAACGCGGCGATCAGGCCGAGGGCCACGGCGACGATGCCGAGCCAGGCAGCACCGGTCGCGTAGCCGATCACGCCGACCACGGCGAACACCAGTCCAAGACCTTGAGAGAATCGAGGTGGCGCCTCGTCTTCAAGCTCTTCGGGAGGGCCGCAGCCGCGGCCTGACAAGCCAGCGGAACACCAGCCCGTACGGGGCGTAGCGCATCCCGAACACCGTCCCGATGCCGAACACGACGGCCTGCGCCGCGAGCAGCCAGGTGTTGCTGGTGATCAGGACCGCGATGAACACGACTGTCGTGATCACGGCGCCAAACCGCGGTCCGCGGGGGTCGATCTGCATGTGGGTTCCTTCCGTGGTGCCGGCCAGCGGGAACGTGGCGCGGGCTGGCCAGCAGCCGTGATTGAGCGACCGAAGGCTGGCTTCACACGGTCAGAGCGCGGCGGTCACCCGGCAGTAGTCGACGACCCGTCGCCTGGTGAGGCGCATATGCACGGCCTGTCGAGCGCGTAGCGCCTGCGGGCACTGTTTTCCCATCACTTATATAGGAAATCATAGCACCGCCCCTAGCGCGGCGATGACGTCCGCCTTGCGGGGCTGTC
This sequence comes from uncultured Actinomycetota bacterium, assembly GCA_963809195.1. Taxonomy (GTDB): domain Bacteria; phylum Actinomycetota; class Actinomycetes; order Streptosporangiales; family Streptosporangiaceae; genus Chersky-822. The sequence goes on from CAWEIQ010000002.1 coordinate 203,926, forward strand.
CGCTGGCGCGATGGGTGACCTGCCCATCAGGACCAAGCACGATCGTGGTCGGCGTCCGCCGGACGTCCAGCCTGCGGACCAGGTCGAGACGGGATTCTGCATCGATCTCCACGTGCGCGACGCCGTCGACCATCCCGGCAACGTCGGTCAGGATCCGCCTGGTAGCGCGGCACGGCGCGCAGAACGCCGAGGAGAACTGCACGAGAGTGGCCCGGTTGCCGAGCGCGGCGCCGATGTCATCGCGGGTCAGCGCACTGGCCGTCGGCCCAGCCGACACAGCCGCCACCTCCCCGATGCCGCTGCACCTGCGACACCCGCGATACTCGACCGTTGCGCCGCTGCCACACCAAGCCGAGGCCGGTAGCCACGACCAGCGCGCAGGCGCTCACGATCAGTCCGGGAGCCACGCCGCGTTAACATGCGGCCGGTGCGGGACATTCCCAGCATGAGCCAGCTTGCGATCGCGTGCCGTGCTGGCCTCAGGCCGCGGGTATCTGAAGCGCTTTCCCGCTCGCCGTCGTGATCTCGAAGCCGATCACCTTGGGCTCCTGGATGCGGCTGTGCACCGGATACCAGATCTCCTGTGCGTCAGGGCCCACGAGCCAGCCGCCTGCCAGTACCCTGCGACCGTCCTTCGTCAGCACGTAGAACTCACACGCCGTCCACTTCTTGAAGCCGCTGACCTGCACCGACATGTGCGTGCCCCAGCTGCTCTCGCCGTAGCGGACGGTCGCGCTGAGCGGTCCCTTGGTAGCCGTCGCCGTCTCGACGACCCTCTCGTGGTGATGCGGGGCGATGGCCTCGGCGACCGCTGCGGCTCCGCCGACGGCCACCAGCACTGCGGCCGCCGCCGTAAACAGCCCGCGGAACCGCCTGGTCCGCCGTTTGGCCCGGACCTGATCAAGCAGCGAGTCGAGCATGCCAGGCGACGGCTCGGTCACGTCGGCGGGCGGCTGGCTCGCCAGCATGATCCGCTCGGCGTCCGCAAGCGGCACGCGGTGCAGCAGGGCGGGCAGCGGCGCCAAGCCGGCGAGTTCCTCCCGGCACTCGTAGCACTGACTCAGATGCGCGTCGATGGCGGCGCGCTCACCTGGCTCGATGGCGCCTACAACATAGACACCTAGCAGTTCGCGGAACGTCCTGCAGGACGGGTCGCTCATGGTGCAAGCCCCCGTTCCTCTAGTTCCAGCTTCAGCGCCTTGAGGGCGTAGAAGGTGCGTGACTTGACTGTGCCCGCGGGAACGCCGAGCACTGATGCGGCCTCCGCAACTGAGCGGCCGCGGTAGTAGGTCTCGAGCAGACACAGCGCGGTGGTCCGGCCGCAGCGAGCGCAGCGCGTCGGCGACCGCCCAGGACTCCAGCGCCCGGTCCGCCGTGTCAGGAACGGCCGTCAGCGCCAGGGCAGCCTCGCCCACCTCGTGCGGGCGCGCCTGCCTGGCGCGATGCGCGTCGACGGCCAGGTTCCTCGCGACGGCGAACAGCCAGGGCCGTGCCGGGCGGCTAACGATGGCATCGGGGTGCAGCCAGGCGCGGAGCAGCGTCTCCTGCACAATGTCTTCGGCTCGCTGCCGGTCACCACTGGTCAGGTGCAGCGCATACCGGAGCAACGGCCCAGCGTGCTCGATGGTAGAGGGCCCGGACTAGATCCTCGTCGCCAACCGATCTGGGATGCTCCTGGCTCTCGGCGCCATCGCGAACCACCACACTAGGGTAAACGGACACGACGCAGGTCTGGTTCAGTGACCAGGCCACGTTCCGGTCGAGACCGGCTTCAGCTCTCGCCGACGGGCCGGCCGAGAAGCGCGGGCCTGCCGCCTAGCCACCCGCGAACGGCGGCAGCACCTCGATGACCGAGTCTGCCGACAGCACGATCGAGTCCAGCGGCCTGGTGCCAGCGGGATGGCCGTCGACGAGGTACGACGACCGCGCCATGACCTGCCGCAGCCGCTCAGCGTGATCACCAGGCCGTTCGGCGGCGGCGGCGAGGCCGCCCGCCACCGCCTCCGCGAGCGTCTGCGCCTCGACCTTGTCCTCGGCAATGCCCGCCGCGTCCTTCGCGGCGGCCCAGTAGCGCAAGGTCACGATCGCCATGTCCGCTATCCTCGCTCATAGGTGACCAGGCCCGGCACGCTGACCGGGCCTGAATCAGTCCGGACGCACGGCACGGGTTCCCTGCGGGAGCTGCCGCATACCGGAGGTGGCGGCTGTTGAGCAATGTCCTCTTGCTCACCGCCGCGCGCGAATCGGCCGCCGAGATCCTGCCCTCCCTGACCCTGCTCGATCATGCCATCAGGCTAGGACCGCCATCGGCAGATGCGGTGCTCCGGGCGACATTCGACGGGCGCCGAGGGCGCTCGCCCCGACGCCGTGCTTGTCGATGCGAGACGCGACCTGGTTCGCGTCAAGGAACTGCTGCGCCAGGTGACCGGCACCGGCACGCCCGTGCTGGCGGTCATCAGCGAAGGCGGCTGGGCCGCGGTGTCGGCGGACTGGGGCAGCGGATGACGTGATCCTGAATACAGCAGGCCCCGGCGAGGTCGAGGCCAGGATCAGGATTGCCATCGGCCGTGCCGTCACCGAGACAGGACCTGCCGCCGAGGAAGTGCGGTCCGGCGAGCTCGTCATCGACGAGGCGACGTACTCGGCCAGGATCCGCGGCGTGGCGCTGGACCTTACCTTCAAGGAGTTCGAGCTGCTCAAATTTCTCGCCCAGCATCCGCGGCGCGTGTTCAGCAGGTCACAGCTCCTGCAGGAAGTATGGGGATACGACTACTTCGGCGGCACCAGGACCGTCGACGTTCACGTCCGCCGGCTGCGCGCCAAGCTCGGCCCGGAGAACGAGGCCCTGATCGGCACCGTCCGCAACGTCGGTTATAAGTTCGTGCCGGCTAAGCATGAGGGCCGTCGTTCCGAGCCAGGTCCAGCCGGACCCGGCGGCGGCGTCCGGGCGCGCAGCGCAGATCAGCGGGCGCGCAGCGCGGATCAGCGGGCGGGCAGCGCGGATCAGCGGGCGGCAGCGCGGATCAGCGGCCGCGGAGCGCGGATCAGCGGGCTGGCAGCGCGAACGGAGCGAGCATATGACCGAGATCCGGATAGCGGCAGGGGCTGTCCAGCGAGGACGTCGCTGCGGTGCTTGAGCTGGTCAAGCTGGCCACCGAGGAGGACGGGGTCGCTCCGCTATCCGAGCACGTGATGCTCCACTTGCGCTACGGCGGCGACCGTCAGGCGCGGAACGTCATGCTGATCGAGAACAGCCAGATCGCCGGCTACGCCCACCTCGATCCGACCGACCCCGTCGAGGGTCCGAGCGGCGAGCTGGTCATCCACCCTGCCTACCGCCGCAAGCATCTCGGGCTTGCCCTCGTGCAGGCACTGGCAGATGAGGCAGGGTCGCAGCAGCTGAGGCTGTGGGCACACGGCGACCTGCCGGCGGCCGGGCGGCTTGCCGCGGCGGCTGGGTTCGAGCGGGTCAGGGCGCTCTGGCAGATGCGCCGTTCGCTGCAGACCCAGCTCGACCGACCGCAGCTGGCCGACGGCATCACCGTCCGCACGTTCCGGATCGGCGAGGACGAGGATGCGTGGACGGCGCTGAACCGGCGCGCGTTCGCCAGCCACCCAGAGCAGGGTGCGTGGACGCGCACCGATCTCGACCTGCGCGAGCAGGAGCCGTGGTTCAACCCTGAGGGCTTCTTCCTGGCGGAGCGCGACGGCAGGCTGGTCGGCTTCCACTGGACGAAGATTCACGGGCAGGACGGCCAAGAGGGCGATCACGAGCACCAGGCCATCGGCGAGGTCTACGTGGTCGGCGTCGACCCGGATGAGCGTGGCTCGGGCCTCGGCCGCGCGCTGACCCTGGTCGGCCTGCGCTACCTGCGCTCACGCGGCCTGTTCCAGGTCATGCTCTACGTCGACGAGAGCAATACGCCCGCGATCCGGCTGTACGAATCACTCGGATTCACGCACTGGGACACCGACGTGATGTTCGGAAAAGCAGGGGGTTCTGCGGGGTCGTCCCCCCGAGCCAGCAGAGCCGCGGGGGGTTCCGGGGGGTCGTCCCCCCGGGCCAGCACAGGCGGTGAAGAACCTCAGGAAGAGGAAACGGGACCAGCCACGTGATCGAGCCCGAGAACCGCGTCGAGCTCGTCGTCGGTCAGCGGCCTGTCGACCGCGGCCACCGCGCTTAGCACGTCGGCATAGAGGTCTATCTCGTCGAGCGCGACGGCATCATGAAGGCGATCGTCGAGGTCGTCTCGCATCGCTTTCACCTCCGTCGCTGCCCCAGGGCCGTCAAGATGCCTGCCAGGCTACGGGCTGACACCATGGCCCCGCATGACCCATCAGGATCATTTCTGACCGCTACCGTGACCATGCTCACCCCCACGCCGGTCATGCCCGGCGTCAACGGCCCCGGTCAGTTCGACTGGTGAGTGTCCCAGCGAGCCGTCCGGTGCCGTGCCGCGCGGTGTGCGTACCGCTCCGGCGTGCCGGCGAACCTCTTAAGGTCTTCCCCCGTCAGATCCCGGATCACACGGCCAGGGACGCCGGCAAACAGGACTCCAGGCGGCACCGCATCGCTAGACAGTACGACGGTGCCTGCCGCGATGAGCGCCCTGGAGCCGATTCGCGAGCCGCTGAGGAGGATAGCGCCCATTCCGATCAGGGCGCCTGACTCTACATACGCGCTGTGCACAGTGGCGTGATGGCCGACAGTGACGCGCGACTCAAGTACGGCAGGCTGGCCGGGATCGGCGTGAAAGCAACACAGGTCCTGGATATTGCAGTCGGGGCCGACTCGGATTTCCTCCTCGTCGGCGCGGAGCACGGACCCGTACCACACGCTCGCCCGGGCTCCGATCGTCACGGCCCCGATCACGACCGCGCCTGGAGCGATCCATGCCTCCGGGTCGATCGACGGAATGGCATCCCCTATTGAGCCGATCATGGACACAGCCCCATTCGCGTGCCCTTCCCATTCGCAAAGCCAGTCTGCCCGCTGGTGATCATTGCAGATGCGGGCCTGGGAGCTTGTCGTGGCTTCCGCGGCAAGGCAGCAGCTGTGTCACCATCTGGCATGATGGCAGACCTTGGGTCCCGGAAAAACCACAAATGCGGATAATCCGCTGTTTCGGTTGCGCTGGGGTGTGCCTGCGGACAAGAGTCGTGACATCTATCGGCCATACGACGTCTGCACGTGGGCAGCGCCGCCTGCAGACCGTCAGCCGTTTAGTCCACCTCGCAGGACCCGGCCCTGCTGTCGGCTCAGCTAGTTCTGGGCCATCCGGGATCTGCCTGAAGTACCTGACGGGTGATTTATGAGCGAGCACAGCGAGCTACTCTCCGAGGGCGGGATGGAGTGGGAGCGCGAAGTCCGCGGCTACAACCGCCAGCAGGTCGACAACTACGTAGCCTGGCGAACCGGCCAGGTACGTGAGCTGGAGAGCCGGCTATCGCAGAGCCTCGCCGAGATCGAGCGTCTTCGCCATGAGGTGGCCGATGCCCGGCAGTCCGCACGCCGACCGCCCCACGAGGAGATCAGCGAGCGCGTCGGCCAGATCCTGAAGCTGGCGGCCGAGGAGGCCAAATCCGACCGCGAGCACGGCATGGCCGATGCGAACGATCTGCGCGAGGCGGCCAAGGCCGAGACCGAGAAGCTTCGCTCCGACGTCAAGCACGAGGTCGACCGGCTGAAGACCGAGGCGCAAGAACGGGCCGAGCGGATGCTGACCGCCGCCCAGGAGCAGGCTGATCGTGCGGTCGCCGCGGCCAGGACAGAATCCGAAGAGATGGTGTCGACCGCCCACGCCGCGGCCGAGCTGACCGTCTCCGAGGCAAACCAGCACGCCGAGAGCACCGTGAACGCCGCTATGGCACAGGCCAAGCAGCAGCTCGATGACGCGACGTCCCGCGCAACCGCCATTCACGACGGTGCCGAGCGCCGGCTGAACCTGCTGATCTCGCGGCACACAGAGACGGTCAGGCGGCTCACCGAGATCCGCGACGTGGTCACCGGCCTGGTGTCCGGCGAGGTGTCGCGCGGCTCGCTTGAGGACGAGGTCAACCGGGCGCTCGGCACGCAGCAGGCGGGCAACGGCGCCGTGGCCTCCGATGGCCCGCCGAACGCCCAGCCCGAGCAGGTCCATGCCGCTCCGACGCGCAACCCGCGTCAGGCCGCGCCTGCCGACGGCAGGCGCACCGCCGCAGCGCCGCGCGAGGACGCCGCAGAGCCGCCAGCGGCTCATGCGCCAGCGAGCCTTCAGCCGGCGGCCGCCGCCAGGACCGTGCATGCGCCCGCTCCGGCTGCTCATGAGCACGAACACGACGACCCGCTGGCCACGCCGGACCAGGGCACGGCGGGCCCGTACCAGGGCGAGGCCTCGCCGGCCAGCAAGCACATCACCGAAGCGGCCATGCGAGCCGCAGAGGAGATCAGGCAGGGCAGGAAGACCGACCGCGTGCTCGACGAGACCACGGCAGTCAACGGGAACCGCACGGACAGCTGACCCCCGCAGCTCATCTGGCCCGCTGACCTACGCGCTCAGGCTGTCCATCCGCCGCAGGATCACGCCCTCGCGCAGGGCCCACGGGCAGATCTCGAGTTCTGGTACGCCGAACAGGTCCATCGCCGCGTCGGCCACGATAGCGCCGGCCGCTAGCTGCGGTGCACGCAACAGCGAGACGCCAGGCAGCTGGGCTCTGGCCTCGACCGTCATCCGCGCGAGCCGGTCTGCGAGTTCGGTGACGTCGCGCGTGCCTGAGCACCCGCTTGACGTACATGCCCTCGCTCGACGGCGCGGCCCCTGCGATCCTGGCCAGCTGCCTGAACGTCTTGGACGTCGCGACGCAGTGATCGGGTTTGCCCGGCCGACCTGATCGCGCTTGCCGCGGCGGCGATCTCCACACGGACGTGCTTGCGCAGCTTGCGGACCTGGTCCCGCTCCGGCGGGTCACTGGTAAGCCAGTCCCTGGTCAGCCTGTTCGCGCCGAGCGGCAGCGAGACGGCGACCGAAGGATCCTCGTCCTGGCCAGAGGCGATCTCGAGCGATCCGCCGCCGATGTCGAGCAGCAGCAACCGGCCGGCTGACCAGCCGAACCAGCGCCTGCGCTGCCAGGAAGGTCAGCCTGGACTCGTCGGTCCCCGGCAGCACCTGGATGCGCACGTTGCTCTCGGCCTCGATCCAGGCCAGGATCTCGTCACCGTTCGCCGCGTCCCTGACCGCCGAGGTTGCGAACGCCAGGATTTCCTGGACGCCCTTGTCCTCGGCGATCTCAAGCGCCTCGTTCACGAACTTCAGCAGTCGCGCGGCACAGTCTGAGGTGAGCCTGTTCTGGCTGTCGAGGCAGTCCGTGAGGTGGAGTTCTTCCTTATGCGAGAACGCTGGGAGCGGCCGTGCTCCCTGGTGAGCGTCCACTACGAGCAGATGCACGGTATTGGAACCCACGTCGAGCACGCCTAGACGCATACCATGACGCTACAGCCAGCTAGCGCAAGCTCCATGCACAAGGAGACCGATGTCCGAGCAGCCGACGGCAGCCGTACGGGTGGAACGCAGCCAGAAGCGGGTGCGAGCGTACCTGGGTGGTGACCTGGTTGCCGACACCAGAGCGCCCCTGCTGGTCTGGGAGCACGACAACTACCCCGCCTACTACATCCCGGCGGCTGACGTGACGGCCGACCTGATCCCTGCCGGGCAGACCGATCGGCTGCCGCGTCTCGGCGAGGCCGAGTTGCTGCACGTCAAGACGCCTACGACAACGGTCGACGCGGCAGCGCGCCGATTCCCTGACGCGCCCGTTGCCGGTCCTGCGCGACGCGATCCGGCTGGACTGGGCCGCCATGTCAGAGTGGCTCGAGGAGGACGAACCGGTCTACGTGCACCCGCGAGACCCCTACAAGCGGGTCGACATCCTGGCCAGCTCGAGGCGGGTCAGGGTCGAACTCGACGGCGTCACGGTGGCGGAGTCGAGTCAGCCGAGAGTCCTGTTCGAAACCGGGCTGCCTCCCCGCTATTACCTGCCGCTCGCCGACCTGCGGATGGATCTGCTGCGCCCGTCCGACAGCATCACCAGGTGCCCGTACAAGGGCAGCGCGGGCTACTGGTCGGTCGACACCAGTGCCGTGGCGGAGGCGGGCAGGCTGCACGCCGACGTCGTCTGGATGTACCGGAGCCCGCTGCCCGAGAGCCAGAAGATCGCGGGCCTGGCCTGCTTCTACAACGAGCGCGTCGACCTTTACGTGGACGACGAGCTGGTTCCCAGGCCGAAGACGCCGTTCAGCTGAGCTAGTCGCCCAGCGCGTCGTCAAGCACGCGCAAGATGTTGCCGCTCGCGAGCTTGGCGCTATCCGGCCGCGCTCCAGCCTCTGTCGATGAGCTCGGCGAACAGCGCCGGATAGCACGACACGTCGCCGAGGCCATCTGGCAGCTCGCTCGTCCCGTCGAAGTCGCCGCCGATGCCGACATGGTCAATGCCGGCCACATCCCTGATGTGCTCGACGTGATCGGCGACATCCGCGACGGTCGCGGCCGGCATCGGGTTGGCGCTCACCCAGTCGTCTAGTTCGGCTCTCGACTCGATTGTCCGGTAGTCGATGCCGCGGCGCTCGGCCTCCGCGGCAGCGGCCAGATCCCAGTCCCGGCAGGCCGCCGAGACAAACTGCGGCACGAACGTCGCCATCGCGACGCCGCCGTTACCCGTGAGCCGCTCGAGGATGGCGTCGGGTACGTTCCGCGGATGGTCGGTCAGCGCCAGCGCCGAGGAGTGCGAGAAGATCACCGGCGCGGTTGCGACGTCGAGCGCGTCGCTCATCGTCGCTGGCGCGACGTGGGAGAGGTCGACCAGCACGCCGATCCGCTGCATCTCGGCGACGACCTCGCGGCCGAAGTCGGTCAGCCCGCCCCAGGCCGGCTCGTCGGTCGCGGAGTCGGCCCAGGGCGTGTTCCTGTTGTGCGTCAGCGTGATGTAGCGAACGCCGAGCGCGTGCAGCGCCCTGAGCACGCCGAGCGAGCAGCCGATCGAATGGCCGCCCTCGGCGCCAATGAGGGAGGCGACCCTGCCCGCCGCCATGATCCGCCGCGCGTCGGCACCGGTCAGCGCCAGTTCGAGCGCATCAGGGTGCCGCGCCACCAGCCTGTGCACGAGGTCGATCTGCTCGAGCGTCGTCGCGACGGCCGCGTCGCCGGCCAGTTCGGCAGGAACGTAGACGGACCAGAACTGCGCAGCCACTCCGCCGGCCGCGAGCCGCGGCAGGTCCGTCTGGGTAAACGGGACGTGCGCGGCGATGTCGATCAGCGCCGGATCACCCTGGCCCGCCTGTCGCAGTGCCCAGGGCAGGTCGTTGTGACCGTCGAATACTCCGGTGCTCGGCGAGAAGGGATCGTGCCGCGGCGACGGCTCGCCTGCGCCGGCGCGGGGGGCTCGGTCATCGCTTCACCCTACGGAAACGGCGGTCTGACCCCAGACGGCAGGATCGCGATCACCGCTGCCGGGGCCGCCGCGAGCGCCGCCAGTGCCCAGGTCAGCCCCGCCTGCTGGGCGATGAAGCCGACCGCGATCGGGCCGACGGCGCCGACCAGGGCGGCCGCGCTGGACAGGAAGACCGCGATGCCGCTCCTGCCGGGCAGCGCGGTGTACAGCCCCGCCTGGATGACCGGGTACCAGCAGGCCGTCGTCAGGCTGAGCACGGCCAGGATGGCCAGCTTGGCCGGCAGCCAGGGCACGAGCAGGAAGGCCGGGTACAGCACGATGGCCGCCGTGGCGCTGACCCGCAGCGCAACGGGCCCGCTGACCCTCCTGGAGACGACTACGAACAGGGCGTCGCCTGCCAGGCTGGCGCCCAGCCTGACCGCGACCCCGACGGCCGCCTCGGCCGGGCTGACACCGACCACGTCGACAAGGTAGATGCGCTAGGTATCCGGTGAGCACGTCCAGCAGCAGGTCGCTGATCTCGAGGAGCACCACCCAGCGGGCCACGCCGGCCTGCCGCAGCGCGCTTAGCGCCTCGCGAACCGAGGGGCGCTGGGCGTTCTCTTTCTCGCTGTCGGTGTCGGTGTCGGCGTGGGCGTCGGTGTCGGCGTCGGTGTCGGCTTCGGCGTCGGCGCGGGGGTCGCCAGGTGCCCTGGCTGCCGCGAGGTCCTGGCGCGACGGCGAGGCGAAGAACGCTACCGCCAGCGCCGCACCCGCCGCCGCCGCGAGCAGGAGGTAGGCCATCCGCCAGCCGCCGCCGACCGCGAGCACCCCGGCGAGCAGCAGCGGTCCCGCCGACCGCCCCGATAGAGCCTGCCAGGTTCCAGGCCGCCATCCGCTGCTGGTGCCGCGATGGTGCCGCGTCCATCAGGGCCGCCTGCGTCAGGCTGACGAAAGCGCCAGACGCAGGGAAGAAGGCGATGAACGCGACCATCAGGACCGCGACCGAGTGGGCCGCGGCGACGGCCGCCAGCGAGCCCGCGACGACCACGCCACCGGCGATCACAAGGCGGTGCCTGGCTCTCCCCTGCCCGGCGACCAGGCCGAGCGGCAGCTCGATCAGGCTTCCGACCAGCACGGGAACCGAGATCAGCAGGCCGATCTGGGCGTAGCTCAGCCCGAGATCGGCGCGGATCAGCGGGAGCGCGGCGCCCTTCGTCCCGTCGGCCAGCTCATCGACGAACTCGATCGCCAGCGCAACGGCAACGGCTGCGACGCCCAGGAAGCGGCGATGTCTGCGATAGCCGCGCTGAGGGCCACTACGAAGCGAGCCCAGGCGGCTCAGAAGCCGACGCGGGCCAGATGCGGGGTCAGTGACAGATCAACATCGCATGTCCCCATCGTAATCGCGGCCCCACCCCCGCGACACCCGTCCAGCCTCCCGTCCCGACCCGACCGCGCCGCCCCGGACCGCCACCGCCCCCCGTCCCGCTCCACCGCGCCGCCCGGCGCGGCCTCCCGTCCCGCCCAGCGCGACTCCCCACGGCTCCCAGCCATGCGAACCGCACCCAAATCGCCCGGCCAGTGACTGCAACCCGTGCGTATGTCGGCGGGCGGGGACAATTCGCGGCACCCGCGATCCGGTGGGACACGCCCGCGATCGGGAATGGGCGCTAGGTGCCCGAATTATGAGCTTTGCGTGGCTGGATCGGATCCGACGAAGGCGCGGAGCGGGCACAGCAGACGAAGGCGCGGAGCGGGCACAGCGAACGGCCGGGGCGCGGCGGGCTGATCAGCCCCGCGCGGCCCGGCCGTTGCGTGGAGTGTTAGTTGCCGTCGGGGATCTCGGTGAGGAGGTCCTCGGAGGTCGCCATGCCCTCGCGCCAGACCGACCTGGCGATGATCTTGGTCGGGTCGACGCGGTGCTTGTACTTGTTCGCGACCTCGGTGACCTCTTCGAGCAGGCCGTTGCTCAGCGTGGTCGGGTTCAGGCCGAGCGCCAGGAACTGCTCGTTGAGCACGACCAGGTCGTTCTCGTCGGCCTCCCGGCGCGGGTTCGGCAGGTTCGCGATCTCCGCACCCGTGATCTCGCTCACGATCTTGGCGAGGTCGGCGACCCGGTGCGTCTCGGTGATCTGGTTCAGCACCATCGGCTGCGAACCGATCTGCGGCGGGTTCGTGATCGCGATCTCGATGCACCGCACCGTGTCCCTGATGTGAATGAACGCGCGGGTCTGGCCGCCTGAGCCGTGCACGGTCAGCGGGTGCCCGACCGCGGACTGCATCAGGAACCGGTTCAGCACGGTGCCGTAGTCACCGTCGTAGTCGAACCGGTTGATCAGCCGCTCGTCCTTGATCGTCTGGTCGGTCTGGGTGCCCCAGACGATGCCCTGGTGCAGGTCGGTGATCCGCAGCCCGTCGTTCTTGGCGTAGAACGCGAACATCAGCTGGTCCAGGGTCTTGGTCATGTGGTAGACCGACCCCGGGTTCGCCGGGTGCAGGATCTCCCGCGCGATCTCGCCGTCAGGAGTCTCGATCTTGACGGTCAGATAGCCCTCGGGAATCGGCGCGCTGCCGGTCCAGCCGTACCCGTAGACGCCCATGGTGCCTAGGTGAGCGAGCGTGGCGTGGCTTCCGGCGGCGACCAGTGCCACAAGCAGGTTGTGGGTGGCGCGCACGTTGTTGTCGACCGTGTACCGCTTGGCGTTCACCGAGCGCATCGAGTACGGCGCGGCGCGCTGCTCGGCGAAGTGCACGATCGCGTCCGGCTGGAGCTCCTCGAGCACCCGGACAAGCCGGTCGTACTCGGTCGCGAGGTTCAGGTTGATGAACCCGAGCTCGCGGCCCGACGCCTCCTTCCAGGCCCGCCGCCGAACGCCCATCGGTGCGATCGGGGTCAGCGACTCCACCTCGAGCTCGTTGTCGATGTTCCTGCGGCTGAGGTTGTCCAGGATCGTCACGTCATGACCGCGGTCCGACAGGTACAGCGAGGTGGGCCACCCACAGAACCCGTCGCCGCCAAGAACCAGAACGCGCATTCCCACTCCCGTCACAGTTGCGCCGGTGAAAGATGCCAGCGGCTCGTGCCGCTCGGCGGGGAGCCAGACTATGTCAAATCAGGTCATGGCGTCCCGGTGCGCCGACAGTTTACCTTCCCATCACCTTCACGACGGCTGGTTCCGTCCGACCAGGCTGGCATTTACCGCCGCGATGCAGTTACACAGATCAGGTGTCTTTACCCTGTCACGGCCGATTCCACCCGGCCGGCACTGACTGTATTGTCTCGGTCGCGACCGCCCCGGCTATCACGCTCCTGACCAGGCAAACGTTCCCTGTGCAGCCAGTCGAACAGACCCGGTGGCGCGAGCTGAGCGGCCCGTTTGTAGTACCTGGCGAGTTCCAGCGGCAGCAGTTCCTCGTGGCCCGCACCAGAGCAACCTCGCCGGAAGAACGCGGCCGGGTCCTTGAGGATCCCGCCCGGGTCCGGCGCCTCCGTTGCCGCCCTGGCACGCATCTGCTCGAAGGTCGCGGCCCGCACCAGCTCCGGCCAGACCTGCTGGGACACGGTGATGCCGAGCAGGCCAGCCAGACGGCGCATCTCCGCATCCAGATCCGCGGAGAGGTCGTCGTAGTGGACGAGCAGCACCGGCGGCCGTACATCGGTCCGACTGCGTTCGGCTCCGTCGCGTTCTTCTGGAGTCGGATTCGTGCGCCTTGCCCAGGCATCCGACAGATGCCACATGACGCCGGGCAGCGAGTCAAGCTGCTCCTCCGGCCGGTCCTGTGACTCGATCCAGGAGACCAGCCAGTCATGCAGGCCTGGCCGCGGTTTGCGGACGTCCTCTGGCCCGCATAGCCCGGTCAGCTCCCTGACCCGATCCCTGTTGATGTTGTTGCTCTGGTGATACAGCGAGACGGCCATGTCGAGCGGGTGCCTGCCGACCACGATGTAGGTCACGCGCCGGTCGAGCGGCAGGCCGTTCAGCGGGGTGTGCGTCTTGATGAACCTGCGGTGCTGCTGGGCATCGAGCCTGGCCAGGACCTGCTCGCGCGGGGTTATCAGCCAGTCGAGCCACGGCGAGAGCTTGCACAGCGGGGCCGGCAACTCGGGCTTGCCGAAGATGAGCAGCGCGCAGATCATCTGCATCCAGGTCGTGCCGCTTTTCGACCTCGTGCTGATAACAATGTCTCCAGGCCTGAACTCAAAACCGCCCCACCTGGCGCTGTCCTCGTCGTCTGACTGATACCGCAGCGGTTTATCAACCACCCCGCCAGCATAATAGGGCGCTTAGATCAGCAATTCTTTTACATTTCATTGCCAAATTCATGGCTCATTCTTTAGCCACGAATTCCTTGCGTGGTCGCACCCCGCTAAGCGCCGCATCTAAGACACAACCGATACCGGCACCGGAGTCATCGGCGCGGGAGTCACCGGCGCGGCACCGGAGTCATCGGCGCGGGAGTCACCGGCGCGGCACCGGAGTCATCGACGCACCGATGAGTTCTCGCGCCGCCGGCCGTTACACCTCAGAGCCACTGCACAGGGCAGGGCCTGACGGAGGAGAATGAACCGATGGACTTCAAGCTCGAACTCATCGTGCTGCCCGTCGCCGATGTCGACAAGGTCAAGGCCTTCTACATCGATAACGCGGGCTTCCAGCTCGATGTCGACCACCAGGCAGAGAACTTCCGGGTGGTGCAGCTGACCCCGCCCGGGTCAGCCTGCTCGATCACCCTGATGCCGAAGGATAAGGAGGCAGGGCCGATCCAGGGCCTGCACCTGGTCGTCAACGACATCGACGCGGCCAGAGCCGAACTCGCCGGGCGCGGCCTTGACGTCAGCGAGGTCTTCCACTTCGAGGCGGGCGGCCAGAAGCCAGGACCCGACCCCGAACGCGGCAACTACAACTCCTTTCTGTCCTTCAGCGACCCGGAAGGCAACGGCTGGCTGGTCCAGGAGGTCGGCAGGCGGGAGCCGGGCGATTGACAGCGGGCAGCGTGCGCGATCAGGCATCGCGCTCGGTAGCGCAGGGTGGCATTGAGACGGATTTCGCCCGGCTTGCCGAGGGCCACCGGCGTGAACTGCATCTGCACTGCTACCGGATGCTGGCCTCATTCGACGACGCCGAGGACGCGGTGCAGGAGACGCTGCTGCGGGCCTGGCGCGCCCGTGACAGCTTCGACGGCAGCGCCCTGTTCCGCGCCTGGCTCTACAGGATCGCCACGAACGTATGCGTGGATCTGCTGCGGCGGCGGGCACGGCATCCGACCGCGATCCAGTCGGTCGCCGACGTGCCCTGGCTGCAGCCGTATCCTGACCGACTGCTCGATGAGATCGCGCCGGTCGCCGAGCGCCCCGAGGAGGTCGTCGTCGAACGTGAAACGGTGTCGCTGGCGTTCATCGCGGCCCTGCAAGTGCTGCCGACGAGGCAGCGCGCTGCGCTGATCAGCCGCGACGTGCTCGGCTGGACCGCAGCGCAGACCGCTGACCTGCTGCAAACTAGCGTCGCGGCAGCGAACAGCGCGCTGCAGCGGGCCAGGTCGACCATGGCCGGTCACTTGCCTGCCAGCCGGGCGGACTGGCCAGCTGAGCAGCCAGACTCAACCGAACGTGCGCTGCTTGACCAGTTCATCGACGCGCACGAGCGCGGCGACGCCGAGGCTGCCGCAGCCATCGCGGCCACGGATATCAAGGTGACGATGCCGCCGTACCCGATGCGCATCTCGGGGATCGACGAGCTGCACGCTCTGCTGCGCCGTGCGTTCGGATCCGAGCGAGACGGCGACTGGCGGCTCGTGCCCACCGCCGCCAACCGGATGCCCGCCGCCGGCAGCTACCTGCGACGGCCAGGCGATACCGAGTTCCGCGCGTTCAAGCTCGACGTACTGCGGATCCGAGATGGTCAGATCGCGGAGATTACTACGTTCGGCTACTCGCGGTTCCCGTACTTCGGCCTGCCGCCGATCGCGTAGGGAGGCCGACGAATGCGGCCGCAGGCCGGGGACGACCCGCCAGCGCCTTCGGGGAAGTCGTTACTATTCGTAACCCAGGCGGAGTCCGCAGGCACGTCGAGGGAGGGCCATGATCGTGCCACTGGCAGGCCGCGCGATCGCGGCCGTCATCGGCGGGCTGCTGGTGATCACGGCGGCCAAGAGCGTTATCGGGACGATCATCGTTCCGAGGCCGACGGGCAGCTGGCTGATCCGGTCCGTGGACAAGGCGATGGATGCCGTCTACGAGCTCTCGGTCAAGCCGCTCAGGGACTATCGCACCAGGGACCGCGTGCTGGCCACTCAGGCCGCCGTCATCCTGATCGTGCAGCTCATCGCCTGGCTCGCGATCTTCTACATCGGATTCTCGCTGCTGCTGTGGCCGTTCATCGAAGGGGGAATCACCGAGGCATTCAACACGGCGGGCCCGGCGCTGTGGTTCATCGGCGACTCGCACGTGAGCGGGGCATGGGAGCGCCTCATCCAGGACTGCGCCGGGGTTGCTGGCCTGGTCACGATCACGCTCCAGATCGCGTACCTGCCGACTCTCTACTCGGCGTTCAATCGCAGGGAAACCGAAATCGCGCTGCTCAACGCCCGTGCCGGGGTGCCGTCCTGGGGGCCTGAACTGCTGGCGCGCACGCACTACGCGCTGGGATCGGGGTCCTCGACGGTCGACACGCTTCCCGACCTGTATGGCCAGTGGGAGCGGTTCGCCGCCGACATCACCGAGAGCCACACTACGTACCTGCCGCTCGTGCGGTTCCGCTCGCCGCGGCCGTTGTCGTCCTGGATCACGGCGCTCCTCGCTGTGCTCGACTCGGCGGCCCTGTATCTGGCGCTTTCGCCGAGCGCCGCACCGGAGGTTCCGGCCAGGCTGTGCCTGCGCAGCGGGTTCGTCTGCGTGACGGAGATCGCGAGGGCGATGGGCCTGAAGGTGCCGGAGGAGCCCGATCCCGATGCGGGCATCTCGCTCAGCTACGAGGACTTCCTGGACGCCGTCGCCAGGATGCGCAAGGTGGACTTCCCGATCGAGCGCGAGCCCGAGCAGGCCTGGCCTGAGTTCGTGGGCTGGCGGGTCAACTATGAGCAGGCCGCCTACGCGATAGCGGATTCGATCGACGCGGTGCCCGCGCTCTGGTCGGGGCCGAGACGCTGGCCGTTCACGCCGATCCCGCCGATCAGGCCAGCCGCCGGCAAGCCGCCCAAGGACCAGCTGGCGAAGCGGCACTCATCCACCAAGCGCAAGGCCAGCACCGAGACGGCACCAGAGTCGCCGTCCGGCGGGCGCGGCCAGCGCTCATGAGTCGTCAAGCGCGAACTTGAAGTAGCGCTCGGCAGAGCGCCGGACAGCGGCAGTCCCGTCCGACCGGACGATGCGCTTCCACCAGGCGCCGTAGACAGCGTCGAACCCGAACGGCTCGAGCAGCGTGAGCGCGCGCCGGATCGTTCGCGGCCGCTCGGGGATGAGGTTCGGGTAGCTGTACATGAAGCTCACCCAGCGCCGGTCGGGCACCACGGTGAGAATGTCACCGGAGAACAGCGCTCCCCTGCCGTTCTCGCCGCCGGCCCAGTGCAGCACCTGACCGCCGGCGAAATGCACCCCGGCGTTGATCAGCGTGAGACCGTCACCGATCTGGCGCGTTTCGCCGTCCCAGAACACTACGGAATCATCCGGTCTCGCGACCCACTGGCGGTCGGCCGCGTGAATGTAGACGGGCGCTCCGAACGCGTGTGCCCATTCGACCATGCTCCCGTAGAAATGGGGATGACTGATCGCGATCGCGCTCACCCCGCCGAGGGCATTGACCGCTGCGATCAGTTCCTCGTCCAGATACGTGATCATGTCCCAGACCACATTCCCCGCCGGGGTGCGGACCAGCAGGCTCGCTGCCCGATGGCGGTGGCCGGGTCCGCTCCGATACCCGTGATCCGATCGCCCTCGTCCTCAAGCACGCCCTTGTGACCTGCGGACTTGAGTTCGGCCAGGCTCGTCCACTGCTGCCCGTCCCAGCCGACGTACTGACGCTCGTCGAGGCAGATCGGGCAGTCGGAGCGCTCGGCGCCGTACTGCACACCGCAGGTCAGGCAGATAGGAAGATCAGTTCGCATCTGTTCAGCATGCCAAGCGCCGATCGTCCGGCTTCAGCGCGCACCCGCCGGGTCCCTGATATCAGCTCGGTAACGTAACGAAGTTTTTCCATATATAAAGCAACGCATCAGGCCTTCAAGGCGTCAGATCTTAATGATCCCGGTTTACCCATTACCGAGCCGCGGCGGCTGCTGCTTGCGCCGTCTCTGGCCTTGTATGGAGCGAGGAGACTGGATGAAGAATTCGCGATGGGCCCTTCGATCCGCCGTGGTCACGGCGGTGGGGCTGGCGGCGGCCACCGGCTTGCCCGCGGGACTCGCATCGGCGCAGACCAGCGCCAGCGCCGCCAGCGGCCCCATGGTGAAGCTGATCGTCGCCCAGAAGACCATCAATGTGCCGCGGTTCGGCAAGAGGGTCTTCATCGACCCTGGCGTGTACGTCGTGGCCGTCGGCTCTGCGCTGCGGTTCAACGTGCAGCGCGCCAACTACGCGAAGCCGATCACCAACACCCAGATCATCCACGTTCCCGGCGGCGGGACGATCAGCCGGCCGTTGCCCGACTGGACCGTGAAGAACTGGAACGGACTGCACCGCTTCATCCGCATCACGATGCGCAACTCGGCCGGCAAGATCGTGGCATCGCACGTGGGCCCGTTCTGCCCGGACGGCTTCTCGCCCCTGCGCTCGAACCCCAATGCGCCGGCCAGGTCACGCTTCCCGCATGCAGTGCCAGTCCGATCCATTCCAGCTCGCCAATGCGTGGGGCATTCAGCGAGGCTGGGGCGTTGACTCCGCTTTCATTGGCGCGAAGGTCCCGCTCGGCAAGTACAAGGTCACTGTCAACATCATCCGGCTGTGGCAGCGGTTCCTGCACCTCACCCCGCGTACCTCGACCGCGACCCTGACGGTCAAGGTCGTCAAGCCCTCAAGGTGCGGCTTCCCGTGCGTCCGGCCAGCGACCAGGCACCCCACGCCCAGCACGGCACCTGGCCGCGACTGCCGGCGAACGTGCCGACCCTGGCGAACCCGCCATCCTCGTCCCTTCCCGACCTGTCTCCGCTGCCCTCATGGGGCATCAGGGTCGAGCACTTCCGCGGCACTAACCCATCGGACCAGGTGACCTTCGGCGCCACGGTCTGGAGCGGCGGCAGTTCCAGGCTGGACGTGGAGGGCTTCAGGTCGCACGGCGCGCCGGTGATGAAGGCCTTCCAGTATTTCTGGAAGAACGGCCGGGTTATCGGCCGGATGAGGGCCGGGACGATGGGCTTCGATGACAAGCCAGGACACACGCACTGGCACTTCGAGCAGTTCGCCCAGTACCGGTTGCTCGCTAAGAACAAGACGACTGTGGTCAAGAGCCAGAAGGTCGGCTTCTGCATCGCCCCGACCGACCCGGTCAACCTGCTCCTGCCGCACGCGCTGTGGCAGCCCAGCTTCCTCGGCTTCTTCAACGGGGCATGCGGTTCGCAGAGTGCACTGTCGGTCCAGGAAGAAATGCCGATCGGCTGGGGTGACACCTACGAGCAGTTCCTGCCCGGGCAGGCGTTCACGATCACGCACGTGCCGAACGGCACGTACTACATCGAGATCATCGCTAACCCCGAGAAGGTGCTGCACGAGACGAACTACCACAACGACGTGTCGCTGAGGAAGATCATCCTCGGCGGCACGCCAGGTCACAGGACCGTGAAGGTGCCCGCCCTGCACGGGATCGACCCCGAGCACATGGGTTGACACGGGGGCGCGCCGGCGAGCTAACCGCGCCAGACCCGGGTTCCTGGGCCAGCCCGGGCTGACCGGTCAGATCGCCGGCGTCGTGCGCCCCGGTAGTCACGCTGAGAGCTCTGGTCTCCGAGCCTCCTCGGCCTCGACTGCCGGGGCGCACAATTGTCCGGGTCAATTACCCGGCCGCAGGTCGCCGGCCCGCAGGTCGCCTGCCCGCAGGTCGACGGCCCGGAGGTCGCCGGCCCGCAGGTCGTCGGCCCGCAGGTCGCCGGCCCGCAGGTCGCCGGCCCGCAGATCGCCTGCCCGGAGGTCGCCTGGCGGCAGGTCGACCGCCCGCTCGCCAGGTGACCGCCCGACGATCTCCGCCCGCTCCGCCTTCGTGCGGAACGTGACGCAGGTGCGGTCGGCGCGGAACAGGTCGTTGGAGAACTCGAACGCCACGCCGTCGGCAGTCCGCGAGGTTCTGGTTATCGCAAGCAGCGGAGCGCCTCCTGTGATGCCGAGCAGCGCTGCCTCGTCGGCGCTCGCCTCGACCACCTCGAGATGCTCGACGACGTCCTGCGGAGTCATCCCGTACTGCCGGTCGAGCAGGTCGTAGATGGATCCGCCGAGCGGCAGCTCGAGCAGCCCTGGCACCAGATCGGCGGGCAGCCTGACTCGCTCGAGCGAGATCGGCACGGCATCGGCCAGCCTGATCCTGACGATGTCGACGACCAGGCTGCCCGCGGCTAGGTCGAGGTGCGTCGCGGTCAGGTCGTCGGCACCCGTCATGGTCGCGGACAGTACCTGGGTACCTGCCACGAAGCCCTGACGGCGCAGGTACTCGGGTAGCCCGACGATCACCGACAGGTCGCGGTCGACCTTGGAATGAGCCACGAACGTGCCGCCAGACCTGCCTGGTACCCGGCGTACCACGCCCGACTGGGCGAGCACGGCCAGAACCTGGCGGAGCGTGGACCGGCTGACCGATAGCTCGGTCGCCAGCTCGCGCTCCGTGCCTAGCTTGTCGCCTGGCCGCAGCGTCCCCGAAGAGATCCTGTCGAGCAGGCGGTGCCGTGCCTCGTCGACCAGCCGCACATCAACGCGGTCGGGGCGATCAAGCCGATCGGATCGGTCCGGGCTACTGTCAGCGACGTGGCTCACACCATGGCCTCCAGCGACTCGGGCACGGTCTGGCCACCGTCGACGACGATGGTCTGCGCGGTGATGTAGCCGGCCTCGTCGGAGGCAAGGAACAGGGCTGCGTTCGCGATGTCCGCAACGCTGCCGAGCCTGCCGAGCGGGATTGATGCCTCCATGCTGGCCAGGTAATCGGCGCCGAGGTCGTCGAGTCCCTCGGTGATGATGTTCCCCGGCATGACCGCGTTCACGGTGATGCCGGACTTGGCGAACTCCAGGGCGGCTGACCGCATGAAGCCGAGCTGGCCAGCCTTGCTCGCGCCGTAGTGCGACCAGCCGGCAAAACCGGTGATCGGCCCGGTGATCGAGGAGGTGAGGATGACCCGGCCGTGCCCCGACTCGCGCAGCGACGGCAGCGCGGCCTGCACGGTGAAGAAGGTGCCCTTGAGGTTGGTCCCGAGCACCTCGTCAAGCTCCGCAGGCGTCATCTCAGCGAGCGGGGACGCGGGGAAGATGCCGGCGTTGCAGCACACCACGTCGAGCCCGCCGTGCGCCGCGATCGTGGCCGCCACGACCGCCGCGCAGCTGGCCTGATCGCTCACGTCGCCGCTGACGTAGGTGACGGTACCGCCGCCCGGGCCGGCACCGGCCGCCGCGGCGTCAGCTCCTCCGCCGCACGCTCGCCGGCCGCGGCGTCCCTGCCGGTGATCACGACGTTGGCTCCGGCGTTCGCGAACCCCGCCGCGATTCCCTTGCCGATGCCCTTGGTGCCGCCGGTCACTAGCACCGACCGGCCCCTGATCGAATCGAACATCTCGCGCTCCCTTGGGGGTGAAGGAAAGGACGCTACCGATGCGCCGACAAATATCGCTCGGCGATCTCGCAGGCTCCCTGCGTGAAGTCGGCCCCGAGCTCGAGGGCGGCGTCGGCGAACCGGTGCGAACCGACCCAGGCGACCAGCTGAAGCCTGCGCAGCAGCACGAACGTGGGAATCTCGGCCACGTCGGCATCCGGCAGCGGCAGCACCCGGCGGTATCCGCGAACCCAGGCGTCGCACAGCTCAGGGACTCGCGGGTCGTGCTCGATGAAGCTGACCGCCGTCGCCAGATCGAACATGAACCAGCCGAACCCGCAGTCGTCGAAGTCGATCACCTGGATGTCATCGCCGTCCGCGAGCAGGTTGGCGAGCCGGACGTCGGCGTGAATCAGCCCGAACCGGTCCTGGCCCTGGCCGTACCCGCCGAGCCGGTCGGCCATCAGCGCGGCTGCCCGCGACAGCGTGTCCAGTTCTGCCGGGCCGACGCCGATGCCGTCCTGCCAGCGGCCCCAACGCGGCGTGTCGCCGACGCAGCAGTCAAAGTCCCAGTCGAACCGGACGAAGCCCGGCGGACGCCGCCACGCCGCGGGAGTGCCGGTGCATCCTCGCGCAGATCTCGCCGAGCAGCTCGAACTTCTCCGTCAGCTTGTCGTCTGGCGGCTCGGTCCCCGGCAGCCACTCGAACAGCACGGTCTGCCTGGTCAGGTCGCCGACGGTGATGTCCACGACCTCTCGTCCATCGGCTGCCTTGTAGACGGCCGGCGTCAGCAAGCCCTCGTCCCTGCGGAGCGCCTGCAGCCAGGCGAGCTCGGAGGCGACCGCCCCCGGCGGGTGGTAGCCGGTACGGTGCACCCGCAGCACGGCGGTCCTGCTGGCGGCGGGTCATCGATCCGGTACGTCGCGTTCTCGGACAGGCTGAGCAGGGCGATGTGCGCGTCGGCCGGGAGCCCGAAGGGCTCGAGCGCCGCCCGTGCGAACGGGTCGTACCCGCGGAGCACGGCCTCCTGGGAGGTGTCGATGCTGCTCACTGACCGCGTCCTTCGATGCTGGCGAGCAGGCGCTCGATCTCGGCCGCGGCGGTCGTGACTCCGGCAGTGGTTCCTGCGATGTAGAGCCGCCCGGAGGCACCGATCATGGCGACGTCCACAAGCGTGTTCTCCGGCGCGGCCTGCTCCGCCTGATTCGCGGCCACGGCGGCGAACAGCGCAGGAATCATCTCGCAGACCAGCAGCGACTGCCCGGGCAGCAGCATCGACGCCTGCCGCGATCTGTTGATGATCACCGCCTGCTGGTCGGTGACGTCGGCGATGATGTCGAGGTACCGCAGCGACGGCTTGAGCTGGTCGCTCCGCCCGGAGGCCGAGCCCGGAGAGGATTGCCTGGCCCGCCCGCTCCACGGCCGTCGCGTCTGGCGAGTGCAGCTCGAGAACGCCGAACTGCCGTTCGACGAACAAGATCCCGGGCTCGATGGTCGGCTCGGCCCGCAGCGCCAGGTCCGTGACCCGCTCGATCGCCAGGCCAGGAGCGACCTCGACGATCAGCGCGTGATCGCCCTCGGCGGGCGGGTACCCGCGCGCCCTGGTCGGCGTGCCGAGGTACGCGGCGAACTGCCGCCGCAGCCCCGCGATCGGCAGGTAGACACGAAGCTCCGTGCGTTTGCCAACCGCAAGAGCCGGGACCGTCATTCTTCTGAGACCACGAAGTGCTTGCCAAGCTCGCCGTGCGGCCGCGGGATCACGTGCACCGACACCAGTTCGCCGACGCTGGCGGCGGTCTCAGCCCCTGCTTCGGTCGCGGCCTTGACCGCGCCGACGTCGCCATTGATGATCACGGCCACGAGTCCGTCGCCGACCTCCTGCCGCCCGACGATCACCACGTTCGCCGCCTTGACCATGGCATCGGCCGCCGCGAGCGCAGCGACATACCCCTTGGTCTCGATCATGCCGAGCGCGTTCTGTGCCATCGGTGATTCCTCTCTATTTCATTCGCTTAACGGGACTCACGAGCTGATCACTGCGCCTTCTTGGATTTGCCGCCCTGGCGCTTCCCATGAGCGGCTTGGGCCGGGCCAGCCGCACCGGACGGCTCGTCGATCGAGCCGATGATCAGCGCGTCGACGGGCGGTCTGTCGGGCAGCCAGCCCGATGCAACCGAACCCTGGGCGATAAGCACCCGCTCACCCTGACCGCTGCCGAGCACGTCGAAGGCGACCAGGCGATCTCCTGAGCCCGAGACCTCGACCTCGAGGAAGGCACCATTGGGCAGGCCATCGATCCGTTTCGTCGACCAGACATTGCCGACAACGGTTCCTTGCAGCATCACCGCCCCCTGTCTGTGTTGGTCGGAGCGCGCCCGTCGGACAAGCCGCCGCGCGGCCGCTCGGTGTTCAATGGAGCGCGCCCGTCGGACAAGCCGCCGCGCGGCCGCTCGGTGTTGAATGGAGCGCGCCCGTCGGACAAGCCGCCGCGCGGCCGCTCGATCGGGACGCCGAGCGCCCTGGCCTTGTCCTTTGCGAGCGGGGTCATCACGGCGCGAGGCCCGAGCACCAGCCGCGCGCCGGCCGCGGCTGCGGCTATGACTGCCCGCTCGGTGACGGCGCCCTTCTCCACCTGATGAGTGGCGGCCGCTGCAGTTGAGGACGCTGCAGTGGTGGACATGCCCGCCAGCCGGAACCGGGCTCGCCCGCTGATCAGGTCCCCGCGCAGCTTGGGGTTGCCTGCCAGCTTGAGCACCCGCAGCACGAACGCGTGCAGGTCCTCGTCGGTGCTGAGGCGCACGGTCCACATGCGGGCCTCGTCGCGATCGCCGTCGCGGCCCTGCCTGGATTGCGCCTGGCCGCCAGCCGATGGCTGGCTGGCGAGTCCGGATGGCACCGACGGCCCGGCGCCCGGAGGATCGGCGTGCGGCACCGAACTCGGTGGCACCGAACTCGGCTGCACTGCAGGCACTGCCAGCGACGCGGTCCGCGCTGGCATTTTCCCGATCACGTCGGCCAGCACCTCCCTGACCAGCTGACGTAGCTGGTCAGGAGGCACGTGCGCGGGGCTAGGACTCCTCTGCCCACCGCTGGGGAAGGCTGGCTGCCCGCCGTAGGTGCCGGTCATGCGGGCTCACCGAGCAGCGCCGTGACGGCCTCTGCGGCCTGGTGCACGTCGTCCTCACGCCCGGACAGGTAGACACGACCTGTCGCGCCGATCATCCGGTAGTCGACGAGCTTGATCTGCGCAGCCTTCTCCGCCTCGTTCGTGGCCAGGATCGCGTACGACGCCGGCTGCACTTCGAGCACGAACAGCGACTCCCCAGGCAGCACCATCGAGCCGAGCTTGTTCCTGTTGACCAAGAACGCGTGCTGGGCATCGATGCTGGTGATCGTCCGAGAGGCCAGAACCTGCGGTGTAGTGGCCGACGTGGCATCGACGCCCAGCGCTCCGAGCACGGCGCTGCTAGCAGCGTTGACCGCCGCGGTTCCGCCGTGCAGGAGCAGGTACCCGAATTGCCGCTCGACGACCAGGATGCCCGCCTGGACGTCGGCCTCCTTGAGCGCCACATCGGTCAGCGGCTCGATGTCCAGCCCCGGCGCGATCTCAATCACCTGCGCGGCGACGTTCAGCCTCGGCAGCCTGCCGCGTATCCAGGTGCCCAGGTAGCACATGGTCTGCGGCTGAAGCTGATCGAGGAAGATAAAGGAGCGCAGCTCGGCCATCGGCTAGCCGCCCATCAGCTGCGAGAGCTCTTCGATGATCAGCGCCTTAAGCTGCTCGCGGACCGAATCGGGCAGGCCAGCCTGAGTGCTCGCGGAGGGCCGCCCGGAGCCTGACTCCCGCGGCCCATTCGGGCTCTCCGTCGGGGCGTCCGCCTGCTCACCCGAGCCATCGGGCGGCAGGTTGGACGCACGCGGGTAGGCCGGCACCTGGCCCGACGGCCGACGCCACGGCGCGATGCCGGTGAAGTCGCCGAACGGCACGCCAGGGTCGGAGTTGTACGCCACTCTCGTCCAGTTGACGAGATGCCGCGGTTCCAGATTCTCCCCGATCGAACTGCGCCCGGCGAAACCGGTTCCTAGCGTCATCGACGGCGCAAGGTTCGTATCCAGTCCCGCGCTGCCGGTGCTGTTGCCCGCGTTGACCGCGACCCGCAGCACGGGGACCCGCACCCCGTACCCGGTGATGACCTGAGCGTCCCGGCTGTGAATGGCGGCCGAGTGCCCGGCGCCGCCGAGCCTGACCACGGCGCGGGCCGCCTCGATGCCGCGCTCAGCGGTCGGCACCGTGACCACGCCGAGCACCGGCGAGAGCTTCTCCCGGCAGAACGGTTCCTCGGGAACCACCAGATCGGCCGGCGCCAGCAGCAGCCTGGTGCGCGGCGGCACCCTGATACCGGCCTGGTCGGCGATCCAGGCGGCGTCCTTTCCGATGGCCTCGCCGTTCAGCATGCCGTCGGGGAACAGGTAGGCGCGCAGCCTGTCCCTGCTCGCCTCGTCGAGCACGACGCCGCCGTGCCGCTGCATCTCACGAAGCAGCTGCTCGCGCACGCTGTCGACGACGAGCAGCACGGACTCGTTCGTGCAGAGCACCGAGTTGTCGAATGCCTTGCTGTCCACGATCATCCGGGCGGCGGCCGGGACATCCGCGGTCGCGTCAACCAGTACGGGAACGTTGCCTGGACCGACGCCGAGGGCCGGGTTGCCTGACCGGTACGCGGCACGCACCATCGCCGTGCCGCCGGTCGCCACGATCACGTCGGTGACCGGGTCCGCCATGAGGGTCTCGACCAGCGCGACGGTCGGGTGCTCGACGACCTGAACCACGCCGTCCGGCGCTCCGGCCGACTCGGCGACGTCGGCGAGCAGCCTCGTCGCGTCCGCGCAGCAGGCCCGCGCCATCGGATGCGGGCTGACTACGACAGCGTTCCTGGTCAGCAGCGCCAGGATCACCTTGAAGAAGACGCTGCACACAGGGTTGGTGGACGGGGTCAGCGCCAGGATGACGCCGGCCGGCCTGGGGATTGAGACGATCTTGGCCGCCGTGTCGATCCGCGGGCTGACCAGGTCCTCACCGGCGTACCGATCGAACAGGTCGAGCGAGCAGGCCTGGTTCTTGATCGTCTTGTGCTCGACGACGCCGAAGCCTGTCTCCTTGACCGCCCAGTCCGCGTACCGCGCCGCCTCGGCGTGAGCGGCCCGCGCGACGGCCTCGGCGATCGCCAGCACCGTGTCGCGGTCATAGGTCGCGAACGCGCCAGCCGCCCAGTGCGCCCTGGCGAGCATCTGCCGCGCCTGGTTGGTCGCGCTGGTGATCTCGCCCTCGGTCCTGCCTGCCTTGACGGTGCTCGCGCCCGCCTTCGACGCCTGGGCGCTCATCGGCGCGTCCCCGCGGTGCTGGCCCGGGGGGACGACCCCTCGTAACCCCCCGCGGTGCTGGCCCGGGGGGACGACCCCCCGTAACCTCCCGCGGTGCTGGCCCGGGGGGACCGGCCCTTGACTTCGGCGTAGGCCCGGCCGATGCCAGCCTCGGTCCGGTCGAGCAGTTCCTCGCACAGTTCTGGCGTCATCAGCAGGCCCGGCTTGTACTGCAGCACACGGGGATCAAGGGTCGAGAAGATCGCCCAGACTCCGGCCCTGTACAGGTGACGCATCACGTACTTGGCCCCTTCCGGATGGTCGAACTCCAGGCCCATCACGACGCCGTTCTGCCGGATCCCGACGAACCAATCCGGATAGCTGGCCTGAATGTCGCGCAGCCCCGCGCCGATCAGATCCGCGATGTAATGGACCATCGACCTGGTCTCCGGCCGCCCGCAGATCTCCAGCGTCTTCAGCGCGGCGACACAGCCAAGCTCCGCGCCGCCGAAGCTCGAGATGTGCGCGAACCCGTCCTCGGTCAGCCAGCCGGCGTTCTGCTCGCTGACCAGCACTGCGGCGATCGGGTACATGCCGCCGGACAGGCCCTTGCCGGTGACGAGAATGTCTGGCTCGATCCCGTGCTTGGTCACGGCCCACATCTCGCCGGTGCGCATCAGCCCGGTCTGCACCTCGTCGGCGATGTACAACGTGCCGTGCCGCTCGCACAGCGCCTTGACCGCCTCCAGGTAACCGGGGGCGGGCAGCGGGAAGCCGTAGGTTGCCGGGATCGTCTCCATGATCACGGCGGCGACGTCGCCGTCGGCCAGCGCAGCCTCCATCGCCGCCAGGTCATTGAAGGGGACCTGACTGAACTCCTCGGGGCGATCGGCGAGGAAGATCCTCGCGAAGCGATCGTCCCCGGTTGCCACGGCCAGCCCGGTATGGCCGTGGTAGGCCTTGATGATCGAAACGATCTTGCGGCGCTGTGTCGCGTGCCTGGCGGTCTTCAGCGCGATGTCGATGGCCTCGCCGCCGCCGCTGCCGTAGACGACCTTGGTCAGGTTCGGCGGCGCGGTCCTGATCAGCGCCTCGGCGAGAGCCGCCCTCGCGCTTGACGGGAAGTGGTGGTTGCCGATGTCGAATGTGCGCATGCCGGTGGTGATCGCCTCGACGAGTTCGGCGTTGCGGTGGCCGAGGTTGAACGTGCCGCCGTTCAGGTGCACGTCGATCAGGCGCAGGCCGGACATGTCCCAGATGAAGTAGCCATCGCGCCGGTCGATGACCAGGTCGACGCCGCTCTCGCCCCAGAAGTCGGTCTTCCCCGGGTTCCAGAACTCCCTGGATTTCTCCAGGACCTCGGCCTTGGACTCCACGCTGAACACGTCGTAGTCGTGCATTCGCCCGTCCTAGCCTGCCCCTCGCCTGCGCCGCCACGCAGGCAGCGGTCCGGTCAATGTGTCGAACCCATACCAGACCGAATCATGTATCGGTCTGACCTATTAGTCAAGAGTGTCGGGCGAACCGCGACAGACCTATTGTCATGGCCGATTTGATCATGTTACGGTCGGGGTCCGGTAGACGCGAGGTGAGCGCCAACGCTGCCGCTCCCGTGCTCGGCTCGCAGCCGTTCGCACGATCGCCAAGCCGGGACATGCCACCGCTTTTTGGTGTGTCTAGGAGGGGTAACGGCGGTCGTCATGGTCCGACCAGAAGCATCGCCCATCTGCACGGGGCACCGACCCCGCATCGCCTTCTCCCTGCACACCCTCGCCATTTCATCCCGCCGATCCCCGGGCCAGCGGCGGCCCGGCGACGGTACCCCGTGCCCGCTAACGCGCATTCGGCACGGGGCCAATCCCTGACAGGGAGGCTGGCTGCATGTCAGATACCCAGGCACGACCCACGGGCGGCGATTCCGCCGGTCCAGGTCTCGCCAAGACGACGACAGGCCCGGCCGACAGCGTCGACATTTCCGGCCGCGAAGACGTCCATAAGCTCAAGAAGCACGCCGTCGGCCTGCCTGGCGTGCTGTTCCTGACCGTCACGGGTGCGGCGCCGATCTCGGCGATGCTGTTCAACACGCCGATCGTCGTCGGCTTCGGCGAGGGGGTCGGCGCGCCCGCGGCCTTCCTGTTCGCCACGGTCGTGCTCACCATTTTCTCGGTTGGCTATGTCGCGATGGCCCGCGTGAAGACCACGGCCGGCGGCTTTTACTCCTACATCAGCTACGGCCTGGGCCGTGAGGTTGGCATCGGCGCGGGCTACGGCTCGGTGCTGGCCTACTCGGTCTTCGAAGCCTCGCTGGCGGGAGGATTCGCGTTCTTCCTCAACGCCAAGCTGGCCGAGTTCGGCTTCAACATAGGCTGGCCGTGGCTCGCGCTCTTGCATGGTGCTGCTGATCTCGATCCTGACCTACTTCGACGTCAGGCTGTCGACGGTCGTGCTCGCCGCCGGCCTGATCACCGAAGTCGTCATGCTGCTCGTCTTCGACGGCTTCATGTTCGCCCACGGTCACCTCCCGGTGGCCGCGATCAACCCGGCGAACGCTTTCAAGGCGCTGGAGGCGAGCGGCACAGGAAGCAACGCGATCGCCGCAGGGGCGTGGGCCTCGGGCTCTTCTATGCCTTCTGGTCCTGGGTCGGGTTCGAGATGGCACCGAACTACGGCGAGGAGTCCAGGGACCCGAAGCGGAACGTCCCGCGGTCGCTCTACATCTCGGTGATCGGCCTGGGCATCTTCTACATCCTGACGTCCTGGGCGCCGTTCGCCGGCTACTCAACGGTGAACGCGGCGGCGCATCAGGCGCAGAAGGACCCGCTGCAGTACTACTTCCTCCCGGCGAACAGCGTCGCCGGACATTGGGTCGGCTCCATCCTCAGTTACCTCATCATCACCGGCTCGTTCGCCTGCGGTATGGCGTTCCACAACACGACCGCCAGGTACGGGTACTCCATGGGCCGCGAGGGCCTGCTCCCTCGCGCGCTCGGCAGGACGCACCCCAGGTACAAGAGCCCGTTCGTCGCATCGATCGCCCAGACGGTTGTCGCGGCCCTGATCGTGATCGGATTCGGATCTTCACCGGGTCCAACGACCCCACCAGCCAGGCCTACTATCAGGTCTACGGCCTGATGGCGCTCATGGGCGTGATCGTCATCCTGTCGGTGCAGGCGCTGGTCTCGCTCAGCATCTTCATGTACTTCGAGCGGCACCATGAGCTGAACGGGCACTGGTGGAAGACCAGGCTCGCTCCGGCCATCGCCTTCCTCAGCCAGGTCTATGTCGTGTACCTGCTGTTCGGCAACATCAAGTTCCTCGGCAGCGGCTACGGCTACGCGAACTGGCTGGGGCCGATCGACCTGCCGTCGTTGCGGGGCGGCATCATCTACGCGTTCTACCTCAAGTCGCAGCAACCGCGAGAAATACGAGTCCGCCGGGCGGCTCATCAACGAAGGGCTGTAGCTCCTGGCATGTCCTGGGCTCCGGCCGGCCGTCAGGCCGGCCGGAGCCACCCGGACGAGCAATCATCGGGGGACTCGCACATGGGCTACTTGATTGGCGCCGACATCGGCTCGCAGAGTGTCAAGGCCCTGCTGGTCGATCCCGAAGGTCGCGAGGTCGCATCCGCCGGTCATGGCTGCACGATGAGCCATCCGGCCAGCGGCTGGGCCGAGCAGGATCCGGCCCAGTGGCGCGACGGCCTGGCGGCCGCGGTCCGGCAGGTGATCGCGACAGCGGGCATCGCGCCAGGCGAGGTCACCCATCTGGGCCTGGCGTCGCAGGTAGACGGCGTCGTGCCGGTGAACCGGTCTGGCCAGCCGCTCCGGTCGGCGATCATCTGGCTGGACCGGCGGGCGGCTGACCAAGCCGCGGCGCTGGCGGCCAAGCTGGGCACCGACGCCATCTTCGCCACGACGGGGCTCAACGCCGACTCCTCGCACATCGCGCCCAAGATCATGTGGTTGCGCGAGCACGAGCCCGATACCTACAGCGCGGCCACCTCGTTCCCGCCGGCCGGCGGCTACCTCCTCGGCTGGCTCACTGGAACGATCGCCCAGGACCCGGCCAACGCATCGTCCACGCTGATCTACGACGTCAGCTCGGGAACCTGGGACCCGGCCATGCTCGACGCGACCGGGATCGATCCGCGGGTGCTCGCCCCGATCAGGCCGGCGGACCAGGTCGCCGGACCCCTGACCGCCGAGGCGGCCGAGGCGCTCGGCCTCACCCAACGGTGCGCCGTCGTCGTCGGCACCGGCGACGAGCACGGCGCGTGCGTCGGCGCAGGCGCGATCGTGCCCGGGCTGGTCGCGGACGTCACGGGAACGGCGGAGCCGGTCGCGGTGACCGCTCCAGGACCCGTGTTTGACGCCGAGCGTGTCGTCGAGACCCATGCCCACGCGATCAGCGGGCTGCTGCTCGTCGAGAACCCAGGCTTCGTCTCTGGCGGCTGCACGCTCTGGTGCGGCGAGAACATCCTGGGTACCGATCAGGCAGGACTGTTCGCGTATGCGGCACAGGCCGTGCCCGGCTCGGACGGCGTGCTGTTCATCCCCGCGCTGTCCGGCGCGACGGTGCCCCGCTGGAACGACAGGATGCGCGGCGTCTTCGCCGGGCTATCGATGAACCACGGCCGCGCCGAGCTCGCCAGGGCCGTGATCGAGGGCTGCTGTTTCGCCCTGCGCGACGTGCTCGGCAGGATGGACGCGCTCGGCCTGTCGGGGGAGGAGATCAGGGTGGTCGGCGGGGGCGCCCGCAGTGAACTGTGGCTGCAGATCAAGGCCGACGTGACCGGCCGCATGGTGCAGCCGGTGCTGTCCGCGGAGCCAACGGCCGCCGGAGCGGCGATCCTGGCAGGCCTGGCCGCGGGAGCGTTCGCGGACGCGGCCGATGCCGTCAGCCGGATGGTCAAGCTTGCACCGCGTTCGTATGAGCCCGATTCGCGGACCAGTGATGTCTATGCCGAGCGGTACGCGCAGTACCGCGCGCTCTATGACGGCACTGAAAGTGCGACGGCATGACGAATCGCCCTGGTACCGGGAGCGCGCGCGTCGAGAAACTCGCCGCGCGGCCGCTCAGTGTCCCGCTGGATCTCGGCGCGCTTCGCAGCACGCTGGCGGGCGGAGCGCTGCATCGGTTGGACCTTGGTGAGCTGCACGTCGGCGCCGGGGCGCTCGCCGGGCTCGGCGATCTGGTCGCCGGCCTGCGGAAGGATTCTGCCGAAGTGGTCGTCCTGGCCGCGGCCACTCCCATCACGGCCCGCGGATCAGATCTGCGCGACGTGGTCGGGTCAGCACTGGAGCCTGGTTGCGCTGTCAGATGGGTTGTACTCGGGCCAGCCGACGGATCGGTGCACGCCGATGAGCACACGGTGGCCGAAGCGCGGCGGGCCGCCGCGGGCGCCGGCTGCGTCATCGGGGTCGGGTCGGGAACGATCTGCGATATAGCGAAGGCCGCTGCGCCCGACGGGGTGCCGCTCGTGGTGGTGCAGACAGCGACGAGCGTCAACGGCTACGCGGACCCGTTCTCGGTTCTGCTGCGGTCCGGGGTGAAGCGGACAACGCCGACCCGCTGGCCGGACGCGCTGATCGCCGATACCGACGTCCTGGCGGACGCTCCTGTCCGGCTGAACCTGGCCGGCCTTGGCGATATGGCCGCGATGTTCACTGCGACGGCCGACTGGTACCTGGCGGCCCTGCTGGGTGCCGATGGCCCGCCGTACCACGATGCCGTCGCCGGTCTGGTACGCCCGTACGGCGAGCCCATGCTTGGCGCCGGTGCCACCCTGGCCGGCGATCCCGCTCAGCTGGCGGGCCTTGCCAGGCTGCTGACGCTCAGCGGGATCGCAATGGGCGTGACGGGCGGGACGGCGCCCGCCTCCGGGATGGAACACGCGGTCAGCCATCTGCTCGAGATGGCGGCCACGGCAACCGGGGCGGCCGCCAGCCTGCACGGCGAGCAGGTCGGCGTCGCCAGCATTGTCGCGGCAGCCACCTGGGAGCGCGTGCGCGACCAGATCGCGCGGGACGGGATTGGCCGGCACGCGCGGCTCCCCGATCCTGACGTGACCGCCACCCGCATCACGGCGGCGTTCGCGACCCTGGATCCGAGCGGAGCGATGGCTGCCGAGTGCCTGGCCGACTACGCCGCGAAGATCAAGCTGCTGGCGACGTCCGGTGACCCGCTCGCCGTCCTGCGCGATACCTGGGAGGACAGCGACGCCGTGTTCGGACGCCTGCTGATCGGGCCAGCGGAACTCGCCGCCGGGCTGCACGCGGCTGGACTGCCGGTGCGATTCGCCGACCTGCCGACGCCGGTCGACGACGACCAAGCTCGCTGGGCGGTCGCCAACTGCGCGCTGCAGCGGCGCCGTTTCGGCGTGGCCGACCTGGCCATGCTGCTCGGCGCCTGGGAGGACGAAGACGTGGACGCCGTGCTGGCGGCGGCCGAGAACGCGGCCGTATCGGCCGGGGGCACACCGTGACACTGCAGTCCGCAGGCGTGGCCAGCGGCCACAGGGTCACCGGGCACCGGCGGCCCGCCACGGTTCTTCGCAGGCTATGTCGTCGACCTGGACGGCACGGTCTACCTGGGCGATGAGCCCTTGCCCGGCGCGGTCGACGCACTCGCCGGGATCCGGGCGGCCGGCTCCCGGGTGGTCTTCCTGACCAACAATCCACTCCGGTCGGCGGCGAGCTACGCGGAGCGGCTGCGCGACCTCGGCATTCAGGCTGACGAGCGGGAGGTCGTGACGCCGCTGGCGGTGCTGACCGAGTTACCTGCGTGAGCATCATGCCGGCGCCGCCGTGCTGACCGTCGCCGAACCGCTGGTCGACCAGACTCTGCAGGGCGACCGGGATCGCCGTCACGACCGAGCCGTCGGAGGCCGGAGTGGTCGTCGTGTCATTCGACCGGACCTTCGACTACGCCAAGCTGCTCCGGCGTTCCGCGCTGTCCGCCTGCACAACGCGGTGATCGTGGCCACGAACCCGGACCCGTTCTGCCCGTCACCCGACGGTGGCCTGCCGGACTGCGCCGCCATGCTCGCGGCCGTGGAGGCCTGCACCGGAGCGAAGGCCGAGGCCGTGCTCGGCAAGCCGGGCCCGCAGATGGCCGCCGAGGTGCGCTCGAGGCTGGCCGTCCCCGCGTCGGACGCGGCGATGGTGGGCGACCGGATGCTGACCGACGTCGCGATGAGCCGGGCGCTGGGGATGACCAGCGTCCTGGTGCTGTCCGGTGCCACGGCGCGCCGGCGACGTGGCCGGGTCGTCCGTGCAGCCCGACTACGTCATCGACAACCTCGCCGGCCTGCTGCCAGGCGACAGGCCCGTCCCTCCAGAAAGCCCACGGGAGCCGCAGTGATCGAGTTCGTGTTCATGCTGACCCACCACGACCGCACGGTCGACCGGCCGCTCGAGGTCTACGAGTCGATCCGCGACTGCGGGCTGCGCTACGTCGGATTCAAGGACATCGGCGCGAGCCCCGCCGAGCTTCGCGAGGTCTGCCAGCAGGCGCAAGCGGACGGCCTGGAGGTCATGCTCGAGGTCGTCTCGGTGAGCAAGGAAGACGAGCTGAAGTCGATCGCGGTCGCGGGCGAGATCGGCGTCGACTGGGTGCTCGGCGGCACGCATCCACGCGACGGACTCGCCGTGCTCGCGGGATCGAAGGCGCGCTACTGCCCGTTCCCCGGAACGGTCGTCGGGCATCCGAGCGTCCTGCTCGGCGAGATCGGCGACATCGCCGACAGCGCGCGGGAAATCACGGCCATGGACGGCGTGCACGGCCTTGACCTGCTGGCCTACCGGCACCCGACGGCCGACGTCGCCGCGCTCACCCGGGCAGTCGTCGAGGCCGCGTCCGGACCGGTGATCGCGGCAGGCTCGGTCGCGTCGGTCGAGCAGATCGCGACGCTGGACGCCGCGGGAGCCTGGGGTTTCACCATCGGCGGCGCCATCTTCGAGGGCAAGCTGCCCGGCGGCCCGTCCATCAACGAGCAGATCAGGCAGGTCCTGCTGGCGGCTGGCGATCCTGCACGATGAGCCCAGCACGATGAGCCAGCATGATGAGCACAGCAGATGAGCACAGCACGCATGAGCACAGTCGTCCTGGCAATCGATCAGGGCAGCTCGTCGAGCCGGTGCGTGGCGTTCGACGCCAGGCTGGAGCCGCTCGCGGTGGCCAGCAGGCCGCTCGCGACCTCGTTTCCTGCTCCAGGGCGCGTAGAGCACGACGCCAACGACATCGCCGACGGCGTGCTCGGCTGCGTGCACGATGCGCTGGCACAAGCAGACGCTGACTGGCCGGACGTCGCAGGAATCGGCCTGGCGGCACAGACCGAGACCTTCGTCGTCTGGGACGCCAGCACCGGCCAGCCGGTCTTCCCGGCGATCAGCTGGCGGGACACGAGGACCGCCCGGTGGTGCGACGAGCTGCGAGCAGCCGGGCACGAGGGCGAGGTCCGGTCCAGAACCGGGCTGCCGCTGGAGGCCGCGTTCACGGCACCCAAGCTGCGCTGGCTGCTCGACGAGGTGCCGGGCGCCAGGCAGGCCGCCGCGAGCGGCGGGCTGCTGTTCGGGGACGTCTGCTGCTGGCTGATCTGGCGCCTGACGGGCGGCGCCGTGCACGTCACTGACCCCTCGATGGCATCGCGCACGATGCTGTTCAACCTCGCGGCTGGAGTATGGGACGACGCGATGCTCGCGCTCTTCGGCGTCCCCGAGCCGATGCTGCCCGCCGTGGTGCCGACCACTGGGCAGATCGCGGTAACGAACACGACGGTCTGCGGCGGCCGGGCAGCGATCGCGGCAAGCCTCGGCGACCAGCAGGCATCCCTGTTCGGTCACGGATGCCTGCGGGCCGGCCAGGCGAAACTGACGATGGGGACGGGAGCGTTCTTGTGGTGCAACAGCGGCACCTCTCCGTCGGCCTCCGCTCCCGACGGTGTCGTCTCGACCTGCGCGTGGCGGCTCGGCGAGCAGACTAGCTACGCGCTTGAGGGCTTCGTGCCCAACGCGGGCGCCGTGACCACCTGGCTCCGCCAGCTCGGCGTGCTCGGTCCGCAGGACTGGCCAGCGATCAGGCCGGGCGCGCTGGCCGATGACGCAGGCCCGTGGTGCGTGCCCGCCCTGTTCGGCCTTGGCACGCCGAGCTGGGCGCCGCTCGCGACGGCAGAGTTCGGCGGCCTCACCGCTGACAGTTCGGGATCCGACCTCGCCGAGGCCGCCATGATCGGCGTTGTCCACCAGATCGCGGACGCCATCGACGCGGTCCGTGCTGGCCTCTCGAGCCCGCTCGAAGTGCTGCGAATCGACGGCGGGCTCGGCCGCAATGATTCGGTGCTGCAGGCCATCGCCGACCTTTCCTGCGTGCGGCTGGAACGCACCGCGTCCACCGAGGTGACCGCGCGCGGCGCAGCCGGCCTCGCTGGTCAAGGAACCGGGCTCTGGGATGAGGCGACGCAGGCTGACGAGCCGGTCCAGATCAGCGCCACTGTCGAGTCCGCGCTCGCCGGTCACGACCGCGACATGGCCAGGAAGGCCTGGTACGAGCGGCTCACCCGGGTCGTTGGCCGGGCCGCGACCGGGTCGAGCCCGTGACCACGGCGCTCAGCCCACAGCACCGCGCCGCGTCCGTTGCCCGGATGGCGAGCGAGCGGTTCGACATCCTCGTGGTCGGCGGCGGCGTTACCGGCGCCGGCGCCGCGCTGGACGCCGCCACTCGTGGGCTCAGCGTGGCCCTGGTCGAGGCCACTGACTTCGCCGCCGGGGCATCAAGCAAGTCGAGCAAGCTCATCCACGGCGGGCTGCGTTATCTGGAAATGCTGGACTTCGCCCTCGTGCGTGAGGCTCTCGACCGAACGCGGCCTGCTGCTCACGCAGCTCGCGCCGCACCTGGTCAAGCCGGTGCCGTTCCTGTGGCCGCTCACTCATCGCGGCTGGGAGCGGCCGTATGTGGGCACCGGGCTGCTGCTCTACGACACCATGGGCGGCCGGCGCGCGGTTCCGCGAGCCCGACATCTCAGCAAAACGGGAGCGCTCACGCTGGCCCCGGCGCTGCGGCCGGACGCGCTGGTGGGCGGCGTCCAGTTCTACGACGCGCAGGAAGACGACGCCAGAATGGTCGCCGTCCTCGCGAGGACCGCCGCCGCGCACGGCGGCGCGCTGGCGACCAACATGCGGATGGACGAGCTGGTCACGGCGTCAGGGCGGGTTACCGGGATCAGGGCCAGCGATCTCCTGACCGGGACGGGGCTGGAGATCGGCGCCAGGCACGTCGTGCTCGCCACCGGAGCCTGGACGGGCCGGAGGGCTGGCCCCGATGGCGATCTGGTCGTCAGGCCGTCCAAGGGCGTGCACATTGTGGTGCCGCGAGACCGGATCGCGATGGATACAGGGTTGCTGACCAGGACCGAGAAGAGCGTCTTGTTCGTGATCCCGTGGGGGGAGCACTGGCTGATCGGCGACACCGACACCGAGTGGCCGTTCGACCCGTCGCGCCCGGTGGCGAGCCGCGCAGACATCGACTACCTCCTCGCCAAGGTGAACCACATGCTGCGCGAGCCGCTGACGGTCGCCGATATCGAGGGTGTCTTCGCCGGCCTGCGGCCGCTCGTCGCAGCCGAGGCCGGCGCGGACACCACGAAGCTCAGCAGGGAGCACGCCGTCCGTTCGCCCGCGCCGGGCCTGAGCGTGATCGCGGGAGGCAAATACACGACGTACCGGGTGATGGCCCGTGACCTGATCGACGTCGCGGTACGAGATCTGTCCCCCGGGCCAGGTCAGGCGATTTCCGAGTCACGTACCCACGAGGTTCCGCTCGCCGGCGCCGACGGCTACCAGGACATGTGGGAGAACCGGGAGCGGATCGCCGATTCGGCCGGGCTGCCCGTTGTGCAGGTCGAGCGGCTGCTCGGCCGGTACGGCTCTGAACTGACGGACCTGCTTGCCCTGATGGCCAGAAGGCCGGAGCTGCGCGAGCCGGTGCCTCTGGCCGGACCCTACCTGGGGGCGGAGCTTGTGTATGCCTGCAGCCACGAGGGCGCCGTGCACCTGGACGACGTACTGTCCAGGCGTACCAGGATCAGGATCGAAGTCCGGGACCGGGGGGCAGCAGCCGCGTCGCACGCAGCCGGGCTCATGGCAGGTGAACTTGGCTGGGACCCGGCCAGGACGGCCGCCGAGATCAGCAGGTACCACGACATGATCGCGGCCGACCTCGCCGCAGAGGCGATGCCCGACGACCCGAGCGCGTTCGAGGCCGCGACCGATCGCCTCGGCGACCGGCGTCCGTACCCGGAAGCGTCCCCGATCACGAGCATCCAGGCGGATTAGCATGAGAATTCGCAGCGGTGCGGGGAGGACCTGACATGACCGTCGATGCGCGAGGGCTGAGCATGACCGGCTCGGCCGAGGCCGCGACACGCTATGACGAGGCGATCGATCACCTGATCCGGTTCCATCCGGAGGTGACCGACGCCGGCACCGCGGCAATGGCTGCCGATCCGAACTGCGTGATGGCGAAGGTGTTCTGCGCCTACCTCGCGCTGATGTCGACCGAGGAGGGCGCCGTCGCTGAGGCAGGTGAAGCCCTCGGCGGCCTGCGCGCCGACGATGTGCACGCCACGATGCTGCCGCGCGAGCGTGCGCACGTCGCCGCCGCCGAGCGCTGGATCGACGGGGACATGACCGGCGCCGGCAACATGCTCGGCGACATCTCGGTCGAGTATCCGCGTGACCTGCTGGCCCTGTCTGTCGGCCACCAGATCGACTTCTTCACCGGCGACGCGGTGAACCTGCGCGACAGGATCGGCAGGGCCCTTGGCGGCTGGCGATCCGACGACACCCAGCGTGGGTTCGTGCAGGGCATGTACGCCTTCGGCCTCGAGGAAAGCAACCTCTACCAGCAGTCAGAAGAGGTCGGACAGGCGGCCGTGGATGCCAACCCCGACGATGTCTGGGGCATCCACGCGGTGGTGCACACCTACGAAATGGCCGGCCGGATCCCCGACGGCGTCCGCTTCATGCGCAGCCGCGAGTCCGACTGGCAGGCCGGCAACTTCCTCAATGTGCACAACTCCTGGCACTTCGCGCTGTACCTGCTCCAAGGCGGCGACCCGGATAGCGCGCTGGCCATCTACGACCGGATGATCAGGCACGCCGGCTCCCAGGACGCGGCGCTCGAACTGGTCGACGCCTCTGCGCTGCTCTGGCGGATGCACCTGGAAGGCACGCCAGTCGGCGATCGGTGGCGGCCGCTGACCACGGCGTGGGCGAGCGTGCTCAAGCCAGGCTTCTACCCGTTCAACGACATGCACGCGGTGATGTCGTTCATCGGCAACGGTGAGCTCGAGCGGGCTGAAGACCTCGTCCGCGAACTGGATGGCGTGGTGAGTCAGCCATCGCCAGGCAACACCGGCTGGGCGATGACCAAGCTGATCGGGCTGCCGGTATGCCGGAGCATGGTCCACTTCGGCCGGGGCGATTACGACAGCGTGATCGCCGATCTCTTGCCGATCAGAACCCGGGTGCATACGTTCGGCGGCAGCCACGCTCAGCGCGACGCTGTCGAGCGCACGCTGCTGGAGGCCGCGATAAGGGCCGGGCGGTTTGAGCTTGCCTCGGCGCTGGTCAGCGAGCGGCTGTCGGTTCGCGAGTGCAACACCTATGCGTGGTCGAAGCGGGCCTGGCTGCGCGACGCCGCGGGAGACCGCAACGGCGCAGCGTCGGCACTGGCGCGCGCCGATCATCTGGCGGGCCAGATCCGCCTAGCAGCACTCTGAGGCGCACCCCCACGGGTCTGCGGCAGCAATTGTGTTGCTAGCCGGCGGCCAAGGCGGCAGGCTGGCGCGGTATGACAGCGCCGCCAGCCGAAGGAGTCCGGGTCGACTGGGGATCGGTTCCGCTCCCGGTGCGGGCCGGCATCGAAACGATCTGCGGTTCGCCGGTCGTTCGCGCAACATCGCAGCCCGGCGGATTTAGCCCGGGCGTGGCGGCGCGCCTGGAGTGCTCAGACGGCTCGCGCCGCTTCGTGAAGGCGGTATCCGCCGAGGCGAACCCGCACTCCCCCGCTATGCATCGCCGCGAGGCCGAGGTGCTGCGCGGCCTCGACCCGCTGATCGCCACGGGAGCCCTGCCGGTGCCCAGGCTCCACGGCGTATTCGAGGCCTATCCCTGGTTTGCACTGGTGCTCGACGACGTTGACGGACGGCAGCCTGCCGTGCCGTGGGACCGGACCGAGCTCGCGCGTGTACTCGCCGCCATCGACCAGCTAGCAGAGGCGCTGACTCCGTCGCCCGGCGCCGTCGGAAGTCTGGCCGACCAATTCGGCGGCGACTTCACCGGCTGGCGGATGCTGGCCGAGGCGTCCGACCTGAACCACCTCGACTCCTGGTCACGCGCGCATCTGCCTGAGCTCGCCGATCTTGAAGGGTCCTGGCCCGAGGTACTGGCCGGGGAGACGCTGCTGCACGCCGATCTCCGGGCCGACAATGTGCTGCTGGCCGGCGACAGGGTCGTCTTCGTCGACTGGCCGCACGCATGCGTAGGGGCGGCCGTCGTCGACGTGGCGTTCCTGGCCCCGAGCGTGACCATGCAAGGCGGGCCGGCGCCTGATGAGCTTCTGGCAATGACGCGCTCAGGGCGTGCGGCTAGCCGCGAGACCGTCGCAGCGTGCGGTATGCGCGATGGCCGGCTACTTCACCGAGCGGGCGCTCCGCCCGCCGCCGCCCGGACTGCCCACTGTCCGGGCATTCCAGGCCGCCCAGGGCGAGATCGCCCGTCGCTGGCTAGCCGACTTGCTTTCGCCCTGAGGCGCCACACCCCGAGGACCTCGCGCCTAGTCGTAGTTCCTCGGCTTGGTGAGA
Organism: uncultured Actinomycetota bacterium; assembly: GCA_963809195.1. Classification (GTDB taxonomy): domain Bacteria; phylum Actinomycetota; class Actinomycetes; order Streptosporangiales; family Streptosporangiaceae; genus Chersky-822. The sequence continues at coordinate 244,271 of CAWEIQ010000002.1, forward strand.
TATGCGAGTACCGCACCCACTGTCAGATGACATGTACTCGCGGGTCGAGCAGCATCTGGCAGATATCGATGATGAGGTTGAGCAGCGAGAGCAAGACGACCGTGATGACGGTCGTTCCCAGGACAAGCATCAGGTCCCCCTCACCGACCGCCGTCAGTAGCTCCTGGCCGATCCCGCCGAGTGCGAAGACATAATCCACGATGGCTGCTGATCCGAGGAGTGTGCCAAACCCGATGCTGAAGCTCGCGATCACGGGAATGATTGCCGGCCGTAGTGCATGGAGCCAGATCACCCTCCTGCTCGTCAGTCCCTTTGCGTAGGCGGCACGGACGTAATCCTCGCCCAATACATCCAGGACCGATGACCGTGTGAGCCTCGCCGTTGCCCCAACCTGCGTGGCGGCGACCGCGATCCATGGCAGGATCATCCGGCCGAGCCACTGCCCGGGGCTCTGGGTGAGCGGCACATAACCCGGCTGCACCCAGAAATAGTGGAACCGAGCCAAGTACGAGAACACAAAAAGCAGAAATAGCGCGGTCAGGAATGTCGGGAGAACGAGGGCGGTAAGCGCCGCGACGATGACGGTCCTGTCGGCCAGCGAACCGGGACGTAGGGCGCCGACAATGCCCAGCGAGATCCCCGTGATCAGCCACAGGATCATCCCGCCGATAATCAGCGACAACGTTGCAGGGAGAGCTTGCCGCAACGCAGTGTTGACGGACAAACCGCTAACCATTGTCTGGCCGAGGTCGCCATGCAGCAGCTTCTGAAGATAATGAAGGTACTGCACCGCTGCGGGTTCGCCCGCGCCGAGCTGCGCGTTGATCTGCGCGATCGTGGCTGGTCTCAGCCCTGCGACCCTGAACAACGTGAAAGCCGCCAGCGTGACTGCGCATGCCAGGATGACGATCCCGAGCAGTCTTCGAATCAAGAACAGAACAAAGCTCACTACCTGTGCGACCTCGCAGGATCGGCATGTCCACGCAAACCCGGATAAGAGTAGCCGGCTGAGTCAGCGTTCAGCCCGAGTCGCTGGGTATGGCAGCGGTCACGCGCCCCTGCGAGGTCCCGCGTCGATGACCTGGCGGACCTGAGCCTGGGTCGGCTGCATGCCAAGATCGGTGACCACCCACGTCGCCCCGGCCTGCGCCCACGGTACGGGATCCTCGCCAGGAGGGATGGCCACGATCACGTCGAATGGCTCGCCGTCCGGACGTGCCCTCTGGATCTCGCCGGTCAGCTCGGCAAGTGCGGCTGGACCTGGCAGCCCGGTGGGAAACAAGCCATCCCACTGCATCGCCCGCCGCAGCGGCCGCCGGTGCGGCCACTCTGCCGCCACCCAGACCGGGGTCAGCTACACGAGCGAGGCGCAGTTCGAGGCCGCTGCAGCCTCGCTGCCCGTGGGTAGCTGGGTCATGTACGGGCTGGAGTCAACGACCAATTCACCATTGGCCGAGAAGCAAGACCCCAAGACATACCTCAGCCAGTTCTCGCGCACCGCGCATGACCACGGGCTGCACAGCATCATCGTGCCCGGCATCGACCTGGTGAACGTATCGGGGTCCAACGTCCACGCCAATCCCGGCGAGCCGGGCTGGCAGGCGTACCTGCGGACTGGCATTCCCGGCGCGTGTGACAACGCCGACGTGTTCCTGTGCGAGAGCCAGTCGCTACAGGCCCAGCTAGCCACCTTCAACTCGCTGCTCAGCCAGGCCAAGGCCCAGGTGCCCGATGCGGTGATGTGGGGCGGGCTGACGACCGACCGCAGCAGCGATACCGCGCAGAACTACGCCGCCGCCTACGCGGGCGGACTCGGCCTGGCTGCGGGCCGCGCTCGATGCCAGCGACCAGAGCGTGCACTCGTCAGGCCTGACGGTCATCTGGCCGCTGTGCTGCCCGAGTACGATCCGGCGAGCCTGACGGCTGCGCTGCGGCGTGCCGTCGGCTCTGCCCCTGCCGGGTAGCCGCGGACGCGCCCCGGCCGCTAGCCCGGGGCCCGCCGACGGTGGGGTGGCCGAGCGCTGTGAATCTGCAGCGGCGCCTGATGTGCCCACCCATGGCTACCCAAATGCGCCGTATGCGCGGTAAAATCGCCACCAATTCAATGTACAGTCTGCGCTATGGGGATCGGCGACCTCTTCCACGGGCAGTCCTTCGACATCGTCGAATGGGTCGACACGACCCGCGACACGATCGTCTGCAAGTTTGCCTGCAGCGAGAACGAGATCAAGAACGGCGCCCAGCTGGTAGTGCGCGAAGGCCAAGTGGCGGTGCTTGGGACCGTCCCGACTCCATTGCCGGCGCGGTGACGACCACACCGCCGTCTCCTGGCCCCACGGAGCCGGTCGCCTCCACCCCGTCGGCCGGCTCAGGCGGCACCACGGCGTACCGGTGCCATAGCTGCGGCGCGCCGATCACGTACGCGGCCGGCACGACTGATCTAGTCTGCCAATGGTGCGGGAGCAAGGCGCACATCAGCGCGCCAGGCGGGCAGATAGACGAGCATAACTACAGCTCATGGCTGGCGACCTCGCCCCGGCCGGTTGCCGAGATCGATAAGCATCACTTCGAGTGCCAGTCCTGCGGCGCTACGACCGAGTCGGACCATATCGCGGACGCATGCCTGTTCTGCAGGGGAGCATTGGTCGAGACGACCACTCCGCGCGGGCTGATCCCGCCCGAAGCGATCGTGCCCTTCAGGATGGACAAGTCTGCGGCGATCACTTCATTCGGAACGTGGATCAAGTCGCGCTGGTTTGCGCCGAACGCGCTGAAGAAGCTGACCGTACTGCAAAGCGGCCTGCAGGGGGTCTACACCCCGCATTTCACCTACGACGCGAACACCTACACCGCCTATGACGGCCGACGTGGCGTCGACCGTATCGAGACGTACACCACGACCGACGCGCAGGGGAACTCCCAGACGCAAACGCGCACGGTCACTGACTGGTATCCCGCATCTGGCAACGTTGAGCGGTTCTTCAACGACGTCCTCATCCCGGCTACTACCAAGGTGGTACCTGACAAGCTCGCCAAGGCGGGGCCATGGGCTCTGGAATCGTCGGTGCCCTATCAGCCGGAGTATCTCGTCGGCTACTCCGCACTCAGATACGACGTCGACCCGCCGCAGGCGCTCGGCGAGGCGAAGGCCGGGATGGCGAAGGTTATCGAGGAGGACTGCCGTGCTGACATCGGCGGCGACCACCAGCGGGTCACGAGCATGGACACCCGTTACGCCGACCTGATGTTCAAGCTGCTGCTCCTGCCGATCTGGATCGCGGCCTATTCCTACCGGGCACAGACCTACCAGGTCATCGTCAACGCGCAGACCGGCGAGGTCCTCGGCAACCGCCCGTACAGCACGGTGAAGATCGCGCTGGCGATCCTCACCGGCCTGATCCTGGTCGCCGCCATCATCACGATAATCGCCATCGCGAACCACCACGGCTAGACGACGCCGTCGGGCATCGTCAGTTGATATCGAACTCGTTGCCCTCCGGATCCTTCATCCGACCGCATAGTGCTCCAGTCCTTCCTCGTACATGACGACCGTGATGGTCGCGCCCAAGTCGGCTAGCCTGCTGGCTTCCACGACCTCATCGAGCGTGGCGGTGATCTGCGCGCACTGGTAGGCCGACAGCGCACCCTGCGCCCTCAGGTCATCCTTGACGCTCTGAATCTGGCCCGCGATCTGAGTAAGCTCACCCTCGGTGAAGCTTGTGTTGTCATCGGTGCCGTCAGTGACGCTGAGGATTTGTCGGCGTAGCCGACTCTCAACCCAGCGGTCAGGCATGCCATTGAGTCGCGCTTGCCTCACGGACCTGATCGACACCACGATCCCACGCGCCGGCATTGCCGCTGAACGGGTAACGCTCAGATCCGACTCGGTGCCGAACCCAGTAGCCCTCGTGCTCCTGACTCCATCGGACATCGAGGTCTCGGAGTCGTGCCGGCGAGATGAGTAATCAGCAGCCTGCTGTTGCCGTCGTCCTCTTCGACCTCTCATCTCGCACTCGTCAGGAGGGAGGCCCATGTCCTCCACGGCCTCATACCGCGCGTTCCGCTGCGCCCTGGTCCACTCCACGCGGTGAGAATAGCCACTCGTGCCGTCGCCTCTACTGCTCGCGGTAGGTGCGCCTCAACGCCTCCTGAAGCTCAGCTAGGCAGCATCGGCGGCAGGTTTCCGAATAGGTGCGCCACGGCGCTCAGAACCATCGCAAGAACGTGGTTCGCTACGTCAGGGGTGACGGTACTGGCAATCACAAGCGCCGAGCACGGCCAGCACCCGCGGATCGGCAAGCTCGCCAAATGGCGGCACATCGATAGCGTGCTTCAGCATGCGGGACACTGGACGTTCCGCCTCGTTCACGCGCCAAATCCTAATGGGAGTATTCGGACCGGGCCGTAACGGAACGAGGCTTTCGTGTCGAGATTGAACCTGCTGCTAGCTAATCTGTCGCTGCTCCGGTCCGTGGGAGGGTGGCGGCATGGTGCGTGACCTTGACATCGCTCGCTGGCGGTTGCGCAGCCAGCGCCTAGTTCCGCCGCATGCCGGGTCAGCCGCGGAGGCGGTGGGATCGCTGCTGGCCGTGCAGGCGGAGAACCCCAGTCAGGCGGCGTGGGCGGTGGCGTCGCGCACGCAGTATCCGGATCAAGCCGATCTGGCGGGGCTGCTGGATGATGGCGCCGTCTTGCGGACCCACGTGCTGCGGCCCACGTGGCACTTCGTGCGGGCCGAGGACATCGGCTGGTTGCTGGACCTGACAGGCCCCCGCATCCGGCGGGTCACCGGCCAGCAGCTGCGCACCGCCCACGGGCTCGACGAGCATTCCGTTGGCCAGGCGCTCGCCGCCCTCACGAATGCACTGGCGACCAGGGGACAGCTCACTCGCGCTCAGCTGCCCGCCGAGCTGCACGAGCGCGGCATCCAAGCCAGCGGGCAGCGCTTGATGATCTTGCTGGCGCACGCGGAGCTACACGGGCTGATCTGCAGCGGGCGAACCGTGGACAGCGAGCACAGCTACGCGCTCCTGAGTGAGCGCGTGCCCGCCCCGCGCCGCCTCGACCGCCCCGAGGCCCTCGCCGAGCTGGCCCTGCGCTATTTCTCCGGGCACGGCCCGGCGACCGAGCGAGACCTGGCCTACTGGGCCAGCCTCACCCTCACCGACGTGCGCGCCGGGCTGGCACAGGTGCGCGACCGACTCGACTCGTTCCAGCACGACGGCCGGATCTTCTGGCACGCTCCCGGCCATCCGCCTGGGGGACCGCAGCAGCCCGCGGGCCACCTGCTCCAGATCCTTGACGAGACCTACCGCGGCTACCAGGACTCCCGCTGGGTGCTCGATGCCGGCGGCCACGTGCCGCGCACACGGGAAGCCGCGGCCGGGATGGCTCTGGTCGACGCGCAAATCGTCGCGGCCATGCGGCGCACCATCGCCCACGATCAGGTGCGATTCGACCTGCGGCCATACCGGCCCTTGACAGCCTCGCAGATCGAGGCCGTCGACCACGCCGCCACGCGATACGGCAAGTTCCTGCAGCTCAGCGCCAGGCTTACCCGGCCATGACGGCACTGCTTCGGGGTCGGGGACTCAATCGCGACTTGCGTGCGGGGTGCGGCCGACCACACCACCGGCGTGCGCCGGCTCGGGCGCGACGGCTGACCACACCGGGCGGTCATCGGTGGTCTCCCACCAGGCGATGCGCAGCGCTCTGTGGTATGTCGCCGCCTGGATGCTCCCGGTGAACAAGTCGCGCCCCTGTATATCCGTCACCTTCACGATGAAGGTCTCCGGGTCAGTCATGATCCTCCCCCTTTGTGAGCGTTCGGTAGTCACGCTACTACACTTCGTGGTTGACAGAGGACGTTTCAATGGCTCTCGAAATGGCCTACGGTGGGACGGATTACAACAGCACTGTTATATTGCTGCGGTGACGTCTCCACAGGACCCAGGCGCGTTTACCGGTCTCGGCACCCAGCTGCGGCATGTACTGGATCTGATGGAGGCCGACATCTCCGGCGTCCTTGCCGACCTCGGCCTTCCGGATTATCGCCCCCGGTTCAGTCCGATCGTCAGGGCGCTGGTGACGCTCGGACCATTGTCGATCCGCGAGCTCGCCCGCGCCGTCTCCGTTACTCACTCGGCCGCGAGCCAGACCGTGGCTGAAATGAACAGGCGTGGCTTCGTGACCCTGGTACCTGGCGGTGATGCCCGGCAGCGCATGGTGCACCTGACGGAGCGGGCGATGCAGGCGCTGCCATCGATTCAGGACGAGTGGGACGCGACCGAATCCGCAGCCGAGCAACTGGATGCGGAGCTTCCTTTCCCGCTGAGCGACCTGGTCCCTGCTATAGCGGCGGCTCTCGAGCGCAAGCCGTTCAGGCAGCGAATGACCGAGTCCGCCTGGGCGGCCGGCCATCCGGAATTCACGGCATCGCTGGCCGCACCTGCCTGACGCGAGACGTCCGTGCCGAACGCGCTCAATCGCTCACGAGAAGGAGCCCATCTTGGCCGGGAAGAGACGATTGCTTATCGATCTCACGCCCGCGCGTCAGTCGCCGCAGTTCCGGCGGCTGCTCGCTGGATCGACGCTGTCGGCGGTCGGTGGCTCGATGACGATGTTTGCGGTCACGCTTCAGGTCTACGAGATCACGCGCTCGCCGTTCGCGGTCGGCGCGCTGGGCATCGCCCGGATGGTGCCGATGCTGACCATCGGGCTGCTTGGCGGCTCGCTGGCGGACGCCGTCGACCGGCGCAAGCTCGTCCTGATCACCACGAGCTGCCTCGCCCTCGTGTCAGCCGGGCTCGCCGCACAGGCGTTCGCAGGGCTGGGCCTTCTCTGGCTGATCTACGGTCTCGTGGCAGTGCAGTCCGCGCTTGGCGCCGTCAACATCCCGGCCAGGCAGACCTTCCTGCCGCAGCTGCTGCCGGCGGGCCTGCTGCCCGCCGGGCTTGCCTTGAACCGGCTCACGTTCCAGGTCATGCTCATCGCCGGCCCGGCGCTGGCCGGCCTGATCACGGCCGCGGCCGGCGGACTGCGAACGTGCTACCTCATCGACACAGTGAGTTTCGCGGGCGCGCTCTACGGCGTGGCCGGGCTCCCGAAGGGCAGGCAGCCGCAGCAAGCGACATCAAGGCCGGGTCCTCGCGCAGTGGCCGCGGGTATCGGCTTCATCGCCCGCAGCCGGGTCCTCGCCGGAGCGTTCCTGACCGACCTGAACGCGACCGTCTTCGGACTTCCGCTGGCACTATTCCCGGCTATCAACGCCGAGCGGTTCGGCGGCCGCGCCTCCACACTCGGCCTCTTTACCGCGGCCATCGGGGTCGGCGGTTTGGTCAGCTCGGTCTTCTCCGGTCCCGTCGGCCACGTTCGCAGGCAGGGACTCGCGATGCTGATCTCCACCGCCATCTGGGGCGCGGCGTTCGCCGGATTCGCGGTCGCGCCTAGCCTCTGGCTGACGCTCAGCCTCCTGGCCGTGGCAGGCGCCGCCGATACCTTTACCGTGGTGTTCAGGTCCTCCATCGTCCAGTCGGTCACGCCCCATGCGTTCCGGGGCCGGGTGCTGGCGGCGGACTACGTGGTCGGAGCGGGCGGCGGCGAACTCGGCAACCTGGAGGCCGGGACGGTCGGATCGCTGACCTCACCGGTCATCGGAGCGCTCAGCGGCGGCCTGGCCACGATCGCAGGATCGGCGGTGATCGCCATGGTTCTCCCGGCCTTCGCCAGCTACCGGCGCCGAGAAGAGCCGCGCGACAATCAGCCCGACCAGGCCGTTCAGCCCGCCACGACGGCACCGGCGTAGCTGCCGCGGCAATAGCGTAGCTGCGGCGTAATGCAGAGTCAGGAGGCAAGAATGCCCGATGTCGATCTGGCCCGAGCCCGTTCGTGTAGGTGGCAGCAGGCCTTGTGAGCGGGCCTGCGCACAACGAGGAGGACATGCCATGCAGCAGTATCTGCTCAGCCTGTACCAGCCTGACGGGGATCCGCCGCCACCCGAGGTGCTCGGCCCGGTCATGGCGGGCCTGCAAGCCTGGCGCGACGAACTCACGGCTGCCGGAGCCTGGGTCTTCACGGCCGGCCTGCACCCGGCGAGTACCGCGACGGTCGTCAGGGTCACGGGCGGCGAGACGCTGACCACCGACGGCCCGTTCACAGAGGGGAAGGAGCACATCGGCGGCTTCACGATCCTGCAGCAGCCCGACCTCGATGCCGCGCTCGAGTCCGCCCGCAAGCTGGCCGACGTGACTGGCCTGCCCATCGAGGTGCGCCCGCTTCGGGGCACGTCCAAGCCTGATGCCCGAACGCCCTGGCGCAAGCGGGCCGGAGATCGAGCGCGTTTTCCGCCGGGAATACGGACGTGCCGTCGCCGTGCTGGTCCGCCTCCTCGGCGACATCGATGCCGCAGAAGATGCAGTTCAGGACGCGTTCACTGCCGCCGTGCGGAGCTGGCCTGAAGCCGGCCTGCCGCCAAGCCCGGCGGGCTGGCTTATCACCACGGCGAGGAACCGCGCCATCGACCGCCATCGCCGTGAAGCTTCCAGGGCGGATCGGCAGGCCCAGGCGGCGCTGCTCGCGGGCCGTGATTCAGCCGGGCAGGACAGGGGCGAGGGGAGCTCGGTGGACGACGACAGGCTCAGGCTCATCTTCACCTGCTGCCATCCTGCGCTCGCGACGCAGTCACAGGTCGCGCTGACGCTGCGCCTGCTGGGCGGGCTGAGCACCGCCGAGATCGCGCGCGCCTTCCTGGTGCCCGAGCCGACCATGGCCCAGCGGCTCGTCAGGGCGAAGGGCAAGATCAGGGACGCGCGGATCCCCTACCGCGTGCCGCTGGAGGCCGATCTGCCCGGCCGGCTCACGGCGGTGCTCGCGGTTGTCTACCTGATCTACAACGAGGGGTACACCGCCACATCAGGTGAACAGCTGACCCGCGAAGACCTTGCCGTCGAGGCGATCAGGCTCGGCAGGCTCCTTAGCGAGCTGATGCCGGACGAGCCAGAGGTCTTGGGCCTGCTCGCGCTCATGCTGCTGATCGAGTCACGCCGTCCGGCCAGGGTCGGCGCGAAAGGGGAGCTCGTGCGGCTCGCCGATCAAGATCGCGTGCTCTGGGATCGCGACCTCATCGCCGAGGGCCAGGGCATCGTCCGGCAGTGCCTGCGCAGAGGTCAGCCAGGGCCATACCAGATCCAGGCGGCCATCAACGCTGTGCATGCCGACGCCGCCGCGGTCAGCGTCACCGACTGGAATCAGATTCTGCAGCTTTACGACCAGCTGCTGGCGATCGCGCCCGGGCCGGTTGTGGCGCTCAACAGAGCCGTCGCCGTGGCCGAGGTCGCGGGCCCGCAGGCCGCGCTCACCCTGGTCGACGGACTGGCTCCGGCTCTGGACGGCTACTACTTGATGCACGCCATCCGCGCCGACCTGCTCCGCCGGCTGGGCCAGGACAACAAGGCGGCGCTGGCATACGACGCCGCGATCGCCAGGACCGCGAACAGCGCAGAACGCGACCTGCTCGAGCGCGGCCTCCGCTCGGTCCGGCCCGGCTGAACTTCCGCGGCCAGATATACGGTCGCCGCGCGGGCGGTTCGGCCGCGAAGATGGGCGGGTGGACGGCGACAGGGAACGGCTCAGGGTGACCTTTGACTCGGCCGCTGAGCGCTACGATCATGGACGCCCAGATTATCCGGGCGCGCTGCTCGACGAACTGGTGCGGCTGGCCGGCCTGCGGGCCGGAGCCCGGCTGCTGGAGGTCGGCTGCGGCACTGGCAAGGCGACGGTCGCTCTCGCCAGGCGCGGATTCACCATCACCTGCGTGGAACTCGGCCCACAACTTGTCGAGCAGGCGCGCCGGAACCTGGCCGGCTTCGACGGCGTGCAGGTCGTGCAAGGCGCGTTCGAGTTCTGGCAGCCACCGGCCGGCATGTCCTATGACCTGGTGTTCGCCGCCACGGCATGGCACTGGATCGATCCGGCGGTGCGCTACCGCAGGGCTTGGGAACTGTTGCGATCAGGCGGTCACTTCGCGTTCTGGAGCGCGTCGCACGTGGGTCCTGACGGCGGCGACCCGTTCTTCGCCGAGATCCAGGTGATCTACGACGAGATCGGCGAGGGCCTGCCCGGCGACTCTGTCTTGCTGCGGCCCGGCGAGCTGCCCGACGAACGCGCCGAGATAGAGGGCACAGGGCTGTTCGAGGACGTGCAGGTGCGGCATTTCGATTGGGAGATCAGTTACGACGCAGATGGCTATATCGGCCTGCTCGAAACCTTCTCGGGGCATATCGCAATGGAACGGTGGCAGCGTGACCGCCTGTACGGCGAGATCCGGCGGCGGCTGGCGGACCGCCCTGACGGACGGCTGCGCCGGCACTGGGGCGCGGTCCTGCACGTGGCCCGCCGGCGCACTCCGGGCGCCTGATCTTCGCAGCACCGGGGAGTCGCAGGACCAGTCAGCGAACGACTAGGTTGCACTCGGTAGCGTGGGCAGCGCCATGTCCCGACAGCAAACGACACTGCTCGTGACGCTGACCGGCCGCGACAGGCCGGGCGTCTCCTCGCGGCTCTTTTCCGGTCTGTCTGCGCACGACCTGACCGTGCTCGACGTCGAGCAGGTGGTCATCCGCGGCCACCTCGTGCTCGGAGCGCTGCTCGGCAGTGCGCAGGCGCCCGACCTGACGGCGATCCACCGCCAGGTGAGCTCGCTCGCCGACGACCTCGGCATGAACGCCGAGATCACACTCGGCTCAGGCGAGCGCGTCCGGCATCGCGGCCGGCTGCACGTCACCGTCCTCGGCAACCCGCTCACACCAAGCGTGATCGCCGCCATCGCTGGCCGGATCGCAGCCAGCGGCGCGAATATCGACAAGATCGGCCGGCTCGCGCGCCAGCCCGTCACCTGCATCGAGTTCGAGGTCTCCGGCGCCGATCCTGAAGCACTCCGCACCGACCTGGCCCGTGAGTCCGTGAACTTCGGCGCCGACATCGCGGTCCAGCGCGGCGGGCTGCACCGCAGGGCGATGCGGCTGGTCGTGATGGACGTCGACTCGACGCTGCTACAGGACGAGGCCATCGATCTGCTCGCCGACCGGGCGGGCTGTGCCGCCGAGGTGTCCGCGCTGACAGCGGCCGCCATGCGCGGCAAGATCGACTACGCGGCCGCGCTCCGGCAGCGGGTCGAACGGCTGGCCGGACTCGACGCGGCGGTGCTCGGCGAGCTCACGGGCAAGCTGCGGCTGACCCCCGGCGCCCGCACGCTGGTGCGGACTCTGAAGCGGCTCGGCTACCGGTGCGGCGTGGTTAGCGGCGGTTTCACGCAGATCACCGACTGGCTGTCGGCTGAACTCGGACTCGACTACGCGGCGGCGAACACCCTGGAGATCAAAAGCGGCAGGATCACCGGCCGGATCACAGGTGACCTGATCGACCGGCCGGGCAAGGAGCGTGTGCTACGTCAGTTCGCGGCCGAGGCGGGGGTGCCGTTGAGCCAGACAGTCGCCATTGGTGACGGCGCCAACGACCTGGACATGATCGCGGCTGCCGGACTCGGGATCGCCTTCAACGCCAAACCCGCGGTGCGCAACGCGGCGGACGCCTCGGTGAGCGTTCCCGCACCTGGACGTGATCTTGTACTTGCTCGGCATTTCCCGTGAGGACGTCGAAGCGGCCGACGCCGCAGACACCGCGCTCGCGGGCTTGCGGACCTAACGCCGGACCGCCGGACACCAGTGCGGGCGCGTCCGCACGAGGCCTTGTTCTCTTAGTTGCGTGGCGTCCAAGATGAATTCATGCCTATCGCCCCGCTTTCAGACGATGACGTCACCAGGATCGCCGCCTCCTACGGCCTGGCGGTCACCGGGCACGACATCACCTCGTTTCGTACGCTCGCCGGCGCGCTGCTGACCTCGTATGACGAGGTCGAACGCCGGTACCAGGCGGGTATGCCTGAGCCTCCTGTCCGCCATGGCAGCGTCCCTCCGACGCCGGACAATCCGCTTGGCGCGTGGTATGTCACCACGCAGATCCAGACCACGCGACGACGGTCCGCTGGCCGGCCGCGGGTCGCGGTCAAGGACAACATCGCTGTCGCCGGCGTGCCGATGATGAACGGCTCGGCGGTCCTTGAGGGGTTCGTTCCGCGGCGGGACGCCACCGTGGTCACCCGGCTGCTCGACGCGGGCGCGGTCGTCACCGGCAAGGCCGTGTGCGAGAACCTGTGCTTCTCCGGCGGCAGCCACACCTCTGCCACCGGGCCGGTACGCAATCCCTGGGATCACACGCGATCCGCGGGCGGATCGTCCAGCGGCAGCGCCGCCCTCGTGGCGGCCGGCGACGCGGACCTGGCGCTTGGCGGCGATCAGGGCGGATCGATCAGGATCCCTGCCGCGTTCTGCGGCGTGGTCGGGCACAAGCCGACGCACGGCCTGGTCCCTTACACAGGCGCGTTCCCGATCGAGAACACACTGGACCACCTCGGCCCGATCACCAGAACGGTGCGGGACGCGGCTTTGATGCTGGGCGTGCTGGCTGGACCGGACGGGCTCGACCCGCGCCAGCGCCACGTCCACGCGGGCCAGCAGGGCCATGACTACCTCACCGGCGTCGACGCGGGCGTCGCCGGGCTGCGGATCGGCGTGCTCAAGGAAGGAATGGGCTTGCCCGGGCTATCGCAGCCGGGCGTCGACGCGGCCGTCACGGCGGCGGCGGCGACCCTGGCCACCGCCGGCGCCATGGTGAGCGAGGTCAGCGTGCCCTGGCACAGTGACGCTATGCACGTGTGGACGGTGATCGCCACCGACGGGGTCGTCACGCAGATGATCGACGGAGACGGATTCGGCATGAACTGGCCTGGCAGGTACGACCCCGAGCTCATGGACCGGTACGGGCAGGGCCGGCGCGAGCACGCCGACCTGCTGCCGGAGACCGTCAAGGCGACGATCTTCGCGGGACGGCACGTGATCGACAACCATGGCGGGCGCTACTACGCAATGGCCCGCAACCTGGCACTCGAGCTCGCGGCCGCGTACGACGAGGCGCTCGAGTCGTTCGACGTGCTGGTCCTGCCCACGCTGCCGATCACGGCCACGCCTATCCCCGCGCCGAGCGTGCCGCGCGAGGAGAGCATCGCCCGCTCCACCGAGATGATCGTCAACACCGCGCCGTTCGACGTCACCGGTCATCCGGCGACGACGGTGCCGGCTGGCCTGGTAGATGGTCTTCCCGCTGGCCTCATGATCGTCGGCAGGCAGTTCGGCGACGCGACCTGCCTGCGCGTGGCGCACGCGTACGAGTCCGCCGTCGGAGGGTTCCCTGCTCCGGCCGGGGGGCGCACGGCGACGCCCTCCGGTGCGCAGCCCGTTTCGTAAGGTTCGGAGCCACATTGGCGCGCGCGGGCCAGTTATCGCCTAATATCCATCCCCTGGCCGCAGGCGCGACTGAGCACGCCATGGCTTCGGGATGTCACCGCCGAGGGCGTGCTCTCGATATGACCGCGCCGAGCCCGCAACCTCAGAAAGGCAGTCAGCAATGCCTGGCGATTCACCGGTAGCCGCCCGCACGATTAGCCTGGTCAAGGACCCGACCGGCGCTCCAGCGGTCAATCTCAGCAAGGTCCGCGAGGCCGGCCACGTTGACCTGGTCAAGCGCGCGGAGAAGGCTGGCATTAGCCTGTCCAAGCGCAACATGTCAGGTCTGCGCGGCGCCGTGCGGCTGTATGTCGACCACTCCGGCTCGATGGAGTTCCCTAACGCACGCGACTACTCCAACGGCAACGTTCAGCGCCTCGTCGAGCGGGCCCTCGGGTACGCGTTCCAGCTGGACTCCGACGGCAAGATCCCGGTGATCGCGTTCGACCACCGGCTCTGGCCCGAGGTGGTCGTGGACCAGTCCAACTACGAGGGCATCGTCGAGGCCAGCATCTGGCACGCGGACCAGATGGGCGGCACCAAGTTCAGCCCGGTCCTCGAGGACCTGCTCGATGAGGCCAAGACAACCACCGAGCCGATCTTCGCGATCATCGTGACCGATGGCTCGCCGAGCGACCCCGTAGAGGCGACGATGCTCGTCATCGAGCTCGCCAAGTACCCGGTGCAGATCAAGTTCCTTGCCATCCGCCAGGTCGACTACCTCCAAGAACTCGACGATCTTGAGGACCGCCACCCCGGCGCGCGCCTGCTCGACAACGTGGACGCCAAGTTCTTTGACGGCACCGACTGCCCCGAGCTGAGCCAGATCACCGACCTGCAGTTCGCCGACGCCATGGCCGACGAGATCGACACCTGGGTACGCGACGCTACAGCCAAGGGAGTGCTCGCCTAAGCCCTGCGGGCGTGCCCGGCTAAGACCTGCGGGCGTGCCCGCCGAAGCCCCGCGGGTGTGCCTGGGCACGCCCGGGCATTAGGTATGTTCGGTTTGGGTATCTGGTTGCCCCGTTCCACTGCCGCTGACCGAGGGTCGGCCGCTCGCCGCCCCGCTACAACCGCGACAACGGGAAATCCCTTTCATGCAGAGCCTGAAACCCCTGGCCGAGCTTTCGCACTGGGCACGAGGAAACGGTCTGGAGATCGTCCTCCTCGTCACCGGCGCGATGCTGCTCACCCGCTTCGCGACCTGGATGCGTGGCAAGATCACGAACCGGATCGACGCGACGGCGCACGGGACGGACTCGCTAGTCCGCTCGGAGGCATCCAAGCACAGGCACGCGCTGGCCCAGGTCTTCACGTGGGCCGCGCTGGTGATCATCTACTGCGCCACGGCAATCGCCGTGGCGGCCAGGGTCGGCATCCCGGTCACCAGCCTGGTCGCGCCCGCCGCCGTGGCCGCGGTGGCACTCGGCTTCGGCGCCCAGCGCATCGTCCAGGACATCCTGGCCGGGTTCTTCATCATCGCCGAGCGCCAGTACGGGTTCGGCGACCTGATCAAGCTGACGGCCCCGAATGTCTCGCAGCCTGCGACCGGAACTGTGGAGGACGTGACGCTGCGTGTGACCGCCGTCCGCACGGCGGACGGCGAGCTTGTGATCACGCCCAATGGTCAGATCACCCAGGTAACCAACCTCTCTAGGGACTGGGCTCGCGCGGTCGTGGACGTGCCCGTGCCGGCTGCGATGGACGTCGACCAGGTCAGCGACGCACTCAAGAAGATCGGCGATCAGGCGTACCGGGAGCCCGAGCTGCGGCGGCTGCTTGCTCGACCCGCCGGCCGTGATGGGCGTGCAGAGCATCGATGTGGACGAGTTCCAGGTCAGGCTCGTCGCGAGGACCCTGCCAGGCAAGCAGTTCGACGTGGGCCGGATCCTGCGGGCCAGGGTCGCCGCCGTATTCCGGAGCGAGGGTATTCATATGCCGCCCGACCTGGAAACGACCGGCCCGTCGGGGAGCAACTGATGCGCAGGATCCGGATCTCGACGTGGGTGCTGACGGCCGTCTTCGTGGGGGCGCTAGCGCTCTACATCCTGGTCAAGCCGTCGTCCGGGTCGGCCATGCGACACCCCGTCGCCTTCACCGTCGCCCGCGAGGTCGACGTCAACCGCGCCCGGCATACCGCTACCCGGCGTCGTCCCGAGCAGCAGCCCGCATCCGTCAGCGTCGGCCTCGCCTTCATCTGGCTGACGCGATCGGCTCTGCTGAGCCGCGGGCCAAGCGCCGGCAGGCGGCAGAATCGGTAAGAGGTAGCGTTTGAGGTTCTATATGACGCAGACGCTACTTCTTACGTGGGCTAGCACACCGGGCGCTACCTCCTTCGCGAGATCGACCATCACGCGGGTCAGACGCAGCCGGGTCGCGAAGAGCGCGAGCACGTCACCGCTCGGGGCAGGCTCGCTCAGCTGCTCGAAGGGGAGCGCGCACAGAGCTGAGCGCACCGCCAGCCCGCCGAGATAGCCCGTCCGCACCAGCCCGGGGTCGACGTCGTAGCTCTCGTTGGGCCAGCCCGTCCAGATAACAGGGCAGAATCGCCGCGTCGATCGCAGCGAGCTCATCGGGGTCGGTTTCGCCCGCGTGTGCGAGCCCGACCAGGAGCTGGCCGAGGTCGAAGCCGATTGGCAGCAGGTCGCCGAACCCCCAGTCGATGACGACGAGCGTGCCAGGCTCGTGGGCAGGGCGCAGCAGGTTCTGCGGGCTCGCGTCACCGTGCGCGTGCGTCTGCGGGAGGTCAGCGAGCAGGTCAAGGATCTCGGGCAGCCGATCGGCTAGCGCGTGCATGTCCTCGGGCAGCGTCGGATCGCCAACCTGACGCAAGGCAGCCGTTATCAGCGGGTGCCGCCAGAGGACAGGGTCCCTGAGCGCTGGCACGGTCCCTTGCATGAGGCGGCTGCGGACATAGAAACACAGCGACTCTCCGGGCAAGCCTGTCCGGCAGATGGCGGGAAGGCGTGCGTTGATCACCGCGCCGTGCCTGCGGCGCGCGGCAAGGCGGCCGAGCAGGTAGGCCGCCTGCTGGTAGTCGGCAAGGTTCCAGCGGCCGGGCTGCAGCTCGATGTATTCGAGCCACAGCGCGATGTGGTCCGCGTCGATGTGCTTGACCGTGTGCAGGACCGGCGTCCGGAAACCTGGCGGTAGCGCGTCGGCGATACCACTCTCGTACATGTCAAGCTCGAATCGCCATGGGAAGTACTCGACGAAGCTCTCGCGGCTCGCATCGTCAGGCAGCATGCTCAGCGCTGGCCACAACCTGGGATGCCGCAGCAGCTTCACGAAATACGATGCGAAGGAAACCGTGTCGTCGCGCAGTTGCCGGACGTCGACCCGCCACAGGCCAGCCGTTGCGGGCGATCCCCAGTCGTAGTCGATCGGGGTCACCGACATCACCGGCCACCGGCACGATCCGACCTGCTTCGGCGCTCGCCAGTCTGGCCAGCTCTTCCGGCGTCAAGCGCGGCGAGGCCGAACTGGTCATCACCGATGCGTGGCTGCGACATCGCGCCCCCTCGAGCCATGCTCGCACAGCGAGCAACTAGTAAGGTAGCCTTCTCTACTTGAAGATAGTAAGGTAACCTTATGACTCCGCGCAAGACCCGGTCCCCGGCTGGAGCGGCTGACGCAGGTCCCGCCGCAGCCACGCTCTCCGAAGGCAGCTTGCCCGATCACCTGCCGAGGTGGCTCGAGACCGTGAGTCGCCGCATGTCCGCCGATCTCGGAAGGCAGGTCACGAGCGCCGGCGAGTTCCTTGACGTGCGGGGCAGCGAACGGCGGATCCTGCAGATGATTCCCGGCGGCCCGATCAGGATCACGGACCTTGCCGCCCTGGCAGGGATGACAAAGCAGGCGCTCGGCGAGTTCGTTGACCGGCTTGAGGATGCCGACCTGGTTCGCAGCGGCAGAGACCCGTCCGACGGCCGGGTCCGGCTGGTATCCAGGACCGAGCGCGGGGATGCGGTCGTCAGCGCGACCGGCCAGGCCATCGCGGAGGTCGAGCACCAATGGCGACAGGAGATCGGCCCGGCGGCGTACGACGCAATGCTGTCCGCGCTGCGCCGACTCGGCCGCGGCACTTTCCCTGCGAGCTAACCGGACGCTCGGCGAGCGGAGACCAGCGTGCGTCAGCGGGCGCGCGAGATCACGACCGCGGTGTAATTGATGCCGCTCGCGACTGAACCCTTGCGCGAACGCAGAATCACGGACCGGAGCGTTGCGGGGTCAACGAGGTAGCCTCCCGTGGCCGTGCCTGCGATCAGGCGGCCGCCGCCCGAGAGCCAGCGAGCCCAGCCGTAGTCGAGGCCGAGCGGCAACGAGGGCGTGCGGGCGACGCGAAGCCCGCCGGTCGCCGGATCGATGAGGGCGAGCCTCGCCGAGCGCCCCGATGGTGCGTTGACGAAGACAGCGAGGCGGCTGCCGTCCGGCGAGAACGCGCCGCCGACCGCGAAGCCGCCCGCGGACGGGCTGCGCACCGTCGTGACCGCACCGCTCGCGGTGTCGGTGATCTTCACCAGGCAGCTGCCCGGCGGCGGGCAGCCGGCGGGCAGCCACGCGAGCAGGCTGAACCGCGCGCCGCGCGGAGTGTAGGCATCGATCACCGCGCGCGCCCGGCCGATGACTTCGACCATCCCGGTCCGCGGGTTCCAGACCGCGATCCGTCGCACTCCACGCCTGGCGACTCCTTGGACTGGACGAGGATGCCGTTCGCCGTATCTAGGCCCTGACCGGCCACCGGATCCGCGAGGCCATCGCCGCCAGGGAGGTACCAGCCGCTCGGCAAGGTGAACACGCGCGGCCGGCCGCCCGCCACCGGCATCTCGGCCAGGCTGGTGGGCGTCTGCGACATCAGCAGGTAACGACGGTCGGCCGAGAGGAAGACGGTCTGCCCGGCGCCAGCCACCGCTACCTGGCGCGTGCCCAGGTTCAGCACCATGACGACCTGCGACCAGTGCCCGAGCGACGGCACGAAGGCGCCGGCCGGATCAACCCAGTACACCCGCCGCCCGACCGCGACGAGAGGCTCGCTCGCCGCGTTGGCCTCGCCAACCACGCGCTGGCTGAGCTGGCCATCCGCGCCGATCGTGCCAAGGTGCAGGCGGCTCGCGTCGTCCACCCAGACAGCCGCGGCGGACGGCTGGCCCGCCGTTCCGGCCAGCGCCCGCTCGCCACCGGCCTCGTGCTGGCTAGGCCCGCGGTGCAGCCAGGTCAACGCCGCTGAGGCTGCGAGGATGCCTGCTAGCAGCGACCGCGGCCAGACCGGTCAGCCGCCTCCGACGCCGTCGCGCTGCGCGCCTCCCGGAACAGCGCCCGGACCTCGCGTGCCAGCGCCGCCACGATCGCAGGCGACACGCCGGACGGTGCCGCCTCGCGGGCGTTCGAGCCCCTGGCCCGCCCTTGCCTCGTGTCCAGCATGGTTCTACTATCACTAGTACCATGCTGGATGTCAACGTCGATCGCTCGGGGCCCGTGCCGCTGCATGACCAGGTCGCCGCGCAGATCAGGCGCGCCATCGCCGACGGCGAAGCCGACCCGGGAGAGCGGCTGCCGCTGGCCAGGGACCTCGCGGCCGTGCTCGGCGTCAACAAGAACACCGTGCTGCGCGCGCTGCACCTGCTCAGGGACGAGGGGCTGCTGGAGTTCCGGCGTGGCCGCGGGATCACCGTCGTCGGCACCCCGCAGCGCGGCGCCGTCCTGGCCAAGGCTCAGGAGCTGGTTGACTTCGCCCGCCACCATGGCTTCGGGCGCGAGGAGATCATCCAGATCATCGAGACCCTGCCCTGAGCCAAGCGGTCGCCGAGCCGAGCGTCAGCCGAGCCGTCCGTACGAGGTCAGCGTGCGCAGCGCACCCAGGGTCACGATGCCGCGCCACTCGAGCCGGGATGCCTCGCTGGGCGGTTCCCAGCTGATCGGCCAGCCGCCGTCGGGCTCCTGCTTGCGCTGCAGGCTGTCTAGGTGCGCGCCAATGACCTCGTCGCTAAACAACACGCGCCATCGGCTGTCGGCCGCAGGCGCGATGTTGAGCGGCGACAGCCCGTAACCCTCGGCATGCGGGTCGAGCTGGAACAGGGAGGTGCTGATCAGCTGGTCACGAACTCGGCTTGCGGCCTTCTCGGCCCGCTCGCGTTCTGGCTCGTGCGCGAGGAATGCGAGCACCTCGCTCAGGGCGTGCGACCTCATCGGGAAGCTCGGCGTTCTCGATCTGGCTCCAGCACCAGGCGGCCGCCTCGTCGACCCACGCGTGCCCGGCGCCGAGCCGGCGAAGCAGGCCGACGAGCCCGGCCGTCGGGTTCACCGAGGGCTCGTAGGTCCAGTCGGTCCAGTGCTCGGCCCGCGGGTAGCCCTCGATAACAGGAAAGGCAGGCGGAACGGCGCCGCCGGAGTGAGCGTCGGCGGCGACTTTGGCCAGGTAGTCGCAGGCGCCGAGGACCAGCGTGCTCGTCAGTCGTGCCTGCCGTCACCAGCGCCTGCAGCGCTGACCTCGACGTCGATCGGGCAGGCTGGCCGGGCACCGCTTGTCTGGCTCGAGGCCGTGCCCGAAGCCGCCGTCATCATTGCGGTAACCGCGCAGCACGTCGACGACGCCGGTGGCCGGGGCGCCCTCGAAGCAGGTCGCGAACAACCGGCGCTCAAGCAGCCGGCCCTCGCGGAGGATGAAGTCTCGTCCTGCAGTGAATTGTGTGTCCATGCGGTCAGGTTAAGAAGCCGCGAGCGGCGCCGTCTTGAACAGATCGGACGGCGTCCGCCCGGCGAGGCGGCGCGATTCCCTGGTCATGTGCGCCTGGTCGGCATACCCGGCCAGGGCGGCAACCGTGGCCAGGCAATGCGTGTCACGAGCGAGCCGCCGGGCCCGCTGGAACCGCAGCACCCGCTCCAGCATCTTCGGACCGTAGCCGACGGCGGCACGGCAGTGCCGGTGCAGACGGCGTTCACCCACGGACAGGACCTGGCTGGCGAGCTGGACTACCCCGCTGGCGTCCGGCTGCTCGCTGAAGATGCCGACCAGGTGGTCGACGATCGGATCAGCCGCCGGTGCCGCACCGGCACGGTCGGCCATCACCTGGTCGAGGAAACCGGCGGCGTCTTCCGGGCTCGGCGCAGCCGAGAGCCGGTCAGCGAGCCTCGCCGCGGCGGCCTCACCCCAGAGGTCACCGAGCGGCACCCGGCTGTCCAGCAATTCGCTGGCGGGCACGCCGAGGAAGGCAGGCGCCTTGCCCGGCAGGAACCGCAGTCCAGCGAAGCACTGACCTGGATGCGGCGGCACAGGGACCGGGCCGGTGTCGGGCCCGGCGACGAAGATCGACGAGCCGTCCCAGATGACGTCGATGCACGCGTCGGGTAGCACCAGGCCAGCCGCCGTCTCGCTCGGCCGCGACGCCCATAGGCACGCGACGCTGCCGCGCGGGCTGCGGCGCGGGGGCCACTCGGCATAACGCTGCTGACCTACCACGATCCGATAGTTCCACCAGCCTCTGACAGTCACACCCGGGCGTTCACGCTCTGGGGGTCGGCTAGGGTGACCGGATGCTCGGACCGGTGTGGACGCAGGTCGTCGCGCTGGTGGCCGCGTACGCGATCGCGACTCTTGCGACGCCCGCAGGTGTCTCCGGCGCCGTCCTGCTGCTGCCGTTCCAGGTCAGTGTCCTGGGAACGCCGAGTCCGGCGGTCACTCCGACGAACCTGCTCTACAACGTGGTCGCGACGCCAGGCGGGCTGTACAGGTACCGGCGGCAGGGTCAGGCCGGCGGTCGGCTCGTGCCGTTGCTGGTCTGCGGCACGCTACCCGGCGTGGTGGCCGGGTCGGTCATCCGCGTCGAGCTGCTCCCAGGTCCGCGGGTGTTCGACCTGATCGTGGGCGTGGTCCTGCTGCCACTGGGGGCTTGGCTCGCCCTCAGCAGGCCCGACCAAGCCGACGCCGTGGACGGCGATCACGACCCGGTGCGCTCAGCGCGTTTCATTCCCGATCTGGCGCTGGTCGTGCTCGCCGCCGCCGTCGGCTGCGTCGGCGGGATCTACGGCATCGGCGGCGGCTCGATCCTGGCCCCGATCCTCATCGGATCTGGACGGTCGCCCGCGCAAGTGGCTCCCGCAGCCCTCGCATCCACGTTCATCACGTCAGTCGCTGGCGTGATTACGTTCACGATCTTGTCAGTCGGACACCACGGATCGATCGCTCCAGACTGGCCGACTGGGATAGCCCTGGGCCTTGGCGGCCTCGCGGGCGCATATACCGGCGCCCGCATCCAGTCCCGGCTCCCCGAGCTCGCGATCCGCCGTCTCGTCGGCGTCCTGGTGATCGCCATCGCTGCCCGGTACCTGTGGTCGGGAGTGAGTTAGCCCGGCGACCAAGTCACAGTGAGCAACTAAGCAGGCCAAATTATGGCAAGCTTTCCAGGGATCGCGCGTTTTGAGACCTCAGTGACCGCCGTTCACGCTAACCTTTCAGCTAGCTCGGCAGGCTAATTCTTGCATGATCCCATACGCGTACTACATGCAATATATATGTGTAATGCCGGATATCGCGGATATCCGGATATCCGGATTTACTCACGCAGTGTCAGGAAGCAGAGTGCTTTCACCAAGCGGATCCCACGGTTGGCTGCTGCCGCCGGGGCCGAAAGGGCGAGCGATGAACGAGGCGCAGGGCGGCGCCGACGGAGGAATGGCTGCCGCAGACATTGATTGGCGGGTCAGTTCGTGGTGCGCTGCCGGCGACTGTGTCGCCGTGGGGCGGTTGCCAACCGGGCACGTGCTCGTGAAGGATACGAAGGACCCGGATGGCCCGCAGCTGCGATTCGACACCAGCGAGTGGCAGGCATTTGTCGCCGGCATCCGCGCGGGCGAGTTCGACTAGCCGCATCCTTATCCAGGCTCGCGTGGCGAGGATGACCACGGGGTCGCTTGCGGTCTATCGCTGCCGTTTTTAGTCGCGGACGCCTGCATCGTGCCCAGTACCGCAGTGACGCGACGCGGGAACCAGCGGCCTACTAAAGCATGCTTTGGCCGGTAGGTTCGCCTGAGCCATTCGCCGCCAAGCCTGGGTGGTTCCTGGTCCCCGGCGAACATGATTCCCATGCCCAGTCCCCTCGCCGCGTGGCACGGGCTCGGGCTCGCTCCTGAGCCCAGCCGGTGCGCAGCGGCTGTTTAACACGCGGATGTGGCCAGCCGCCGGGGTCCGGAGCGGAGAAACTCACCAAACCGCGGCCCACTCTCGTGGGGCATGCGTCCTGATGAGCGTCACATGCACCTTATCACTAGAAGAAGGATCCAATATCTCTTCAGGCAGGGTCTCAGGCGCTGAATCTTGATGTTGCAGCGCGGCTCATTGCGCGTAACCACAGCATCACCAGAGCGAAGCTGGCCGCCAATCGCAGGTGAGCTCGCCGGCCACATCGACCTGCACAGAAACGGGCAGCACGTAGATCGCGCCGTCCTTGTCTGGAGTCAGGCGGATCCCATCGGGCGTCATGGCCGAGATCGGCCCGCGCCAGGGCTGCCAGCCGCGCGAGGTGTACAGGTGGCTGCCGTCGGTGCTCGCGCCGAGGGCGCCAAGCTGGTAGCCGGATCGCACGATGCGCTCGAGCGCGGCCATCATCGCGTCGCCGTGGCCGCGCCTGCGACGGTCAGCGCGAACCGCAACACCCTCGATGTAGCCGGTGCGCAGCGCTACGCCTCGGTGGAGCATCCGACGCTGGACCACGCTGGCGTGACCGACAAGATCACCGTCCTCGATCGCAAGTGCGTGGATGCCGCCGAGCACGTTCTCGTAGGTGTCGTCGGAGACGCCGTCAAAGGCGGCGTCCATGAGGGCGCGGATCGCGGCCAGCGTGGTGATGTCGAGGTCGGCAGTGTGCAGGATCTGCAGCTCGATCATGTGCCTCATCTTTACCTGGCACTGCGAGCGGCGCACTCCTTCACCGGGTTCCGCGGCCCGCTCAGTCCGTCCAGTGGTCTCGCATCACCTGGCCGATGAGCTCGCGGGACGCGTCAGGATCGAGCGATTCAGCAACCAAGTGACCGAAGCCAAGAGCGTAGTGATGGGTCTCGGTGTCGTCATCTATATAGAGCGCGCCGCCGCTGAGTTGCTCGAGGTACACGATGTCCGAAACCGCGCCGATCTCCGGTATAGCCGCGAACTGGAGTCGGATGAACGCTCCCGATCCGATCGGATGCGCGCCGGCCAGCGGCAGAACATGCACGCTGATATGCGGCAGCCGGGACATCTCGATCAGGTGCGCCAGCTGATCGCGCATCACGTGCGGGCTCTGCAGATGACGCAGCAATACCGACTCGTCAAGCACAGACACGAACGGCGTCGGCTCCGGCGCCGTCAAGAGATGTTGCCGCCGCATTCGTGTCTGGACTCGCCGCTCGATTTCACTCGGCGAGATGGAACCGGTTGCCGCGGTGTGCGCGCTGATCGCTGCCCTCGCGTAGGCCTGGGTCTGCAGCAACCCGGGCACGAGCTCGGGACTCCACGTCGAGATGGACGTAGCGTCGGACTCCAGGCCGATGAGCGTTACGAACTTCTCAGGCAACGCGTCGGAGTACGTCCGCCACCAATCTCGGGTCCGTGATCTCTCTACGAGCCCGAGTAGTTCTGTCCGATGGTCGGCCGGAACTCCATAGGCACCTAGCAGCCTTGACAGGTCGGCGGCCTTGATGCCCGTCCTGGCCAGCTCGATCCGGCTGAGTTTCGAGGCCGACCAGCCAAGAGACTCGGCGACGTCTTCGCCGGTCAGGTTGCGTTCTTCGCGGAGCCGACGCAACTCGGCGGCGAGCCGACGCCGACGGACCGACGGACTGCCAAGTTCAGGCATCCCATTTGGCCTTTCTCCTCTGTGACCACATGGGTTACCAGGCCAATCGTGAGCAGCGTAACGGCCGCCATGAGATCCAGGGAAGTTTGCCACGCCGGGGAACTCGCGATGTGCACTGCATATTGCACATTTCGGTAGACAGGCGACACGGTCGTAATGGGGCGGAGATGCCCCATGAAACAGTGCATGCCGGGCGTGGCCTGGATGGCCGGACCCAAGAGGGTCGTTAACTGGAACGCAAGGGAAAGCCGGCGGGCCGCGTGGCTGGCGGCTGGACGATCAGGTTGACTCAGCGCTCGCCGCGTGGGGGTTGGCTGGATTTCCTGGGTGACCAGGCAGCTGGGTCCAGGTTGCCATCGACGGCCGCCTGGGCGACCGCGGTGAGGCGGAGGTTGGCGGATCGAGCGTAGCCCCGCAGCCTGGCGAAGGCCTCATTCAAATCGACGTTGGCCCGCTCGGAAATCACGCCCTTCGCCTGCTCGATGACCACCCGGCTGGAAAGCGCAGCTGATAGCTGCTCGTTGCGGATCTGAGCCTCGCTACTGCCACGATGCTGACTGATGCTGAGCGCAGCTAGATCGGCGAACGCACGGGCAATGATCAGATCTGAATCGCTCATGGGTTCGCTGGTCGTTCTCAGCAGGTTCAGAGCGCCGAGAGTTATCTCCCGCAACCGTAGTGGCAGGGCGAGCGCCGATCGGAAGCCGGCTTGCAATGCCGCTTCGGAGAACGTCGGCCATGACCCCGCCCCAGCCTGCAGGTCCTGCTCCTCGACCGCTTCACCTGTTCGGAATGCGTCTAGGCATGGACCCTCCTGGGTCTGCAGCTCGAAAAGCTCAAGCATCCGCATCTCCTCGCTCGAGGAGGCGACAAGGCCCAAGCCACCTGCCGGGGAAGCTAGCATGACGCCAGCGGCCGAGACACCGAGCAGGCTAACGCACCGATCCGCAACCCCCGTGAGCATGTCGACGACGTCATAGTCGTCGACCAGGGTGTCAGCGATTTCGAACAGCGAATGAACTACGTCTGCTTCCCTGGTCATTCCCACTCACCTCCAGGGCGCCGGGGGCCGGGAGGCGGCCGTATTCCCGACCGCGCCTGGTCGCCCCACCTCATCCATCGTAACGGCCGCTCGTGCAGTCGCGGGTGCCGCAGCCGTAGTCATTCCAGCCGGAGACTGCGAGCGATGACGTCGCGGGCCACGTCGGCGAGCATGCGGTTGGCGCTGAACGCGTATGCCCGCAGGCGGATGAGCGCCTCCGCCACGCTGATACCTGCCTGAACCGACAGGATACCCGCGGCGTTGTGCACAGCGAAGTGGAAATCGGCGCCGACCTCGAGTTCCGCTGCCACCTGGTCAGGTGGCGCCCCCGCCTGAGCTTCAAGCACCCAACGGGCGGCCACCTGCGCGACTACCAGTGCGTCCGCATGCTGGTCGCTGGTGAGCGGGCCTGGCTCATTCCGGTACAAGTTCAGTGCTCCCAGCCGGACTGTTCCGACCCGGAGCGGGAACCCGAAGACCGCACGAACTCCCGCCTGCAACGCCGGCGGACTGAAGGCCGGCCACCTGCGTACCACCGTGCCGACCAGGTCAGGCTCGATCACGACCTCGTCCCGCCGGTAGGCGTCCACGCACGGGCCTTCACCGAGGGTGTACTGGAGATCCTCGATCAGATGACTCACCCGGTCGGTGCTGCATAGGGAGCCGCGCGGTACATCGCCCGACATCAGCATGACTCCGGCGCCGCTCACTCCCACCATCGCGGGGCACGCTGAACACAGGCGTGCGGACGACCAGCCGTTCCCATCGCTGGTCATCACCTTCAGGATCCGGTGCAGCCTGTCCTCGGCCATTCAGCGCCACCAACCTGGCCGGGACTTCTGGACGCTGCCTGGAGCGACTCGGTAGCCGATCAACGCGCTCCTTGACTGGAGAATGAAAACGCCATCAACCGGACTCGACGCTGTGTAGGCCCGAAGACCTCGGCCCTAGTGGTTAACGCTACGCCACAGACTGGCCGGCCAGCTTCTGGAGGTCAACCTAACGCCTGGCCGTCGCCTGGCATTTGGGCTATACCTCTTCTATGACCGGCTCCGGCGCGTGGGGCACCGCCATGCCTCACCGCATCGTGGTCGCTGGGGACTGGCACGGAAACCGCTGGTGGGCGGTGAACGTGATAAGGCGCCTGCCGCAGCTTCTGGCGAGCGAGCAGAAGCGGATCATCCTGCACCTCGGCGACTTCGGCATCTGGCCGGGCGACGACGGACGGCGTTACCTCGGCACAGTCAGCTCGGCCCTGGCCGAGCAGGACGCCGAACTCTGGTTCGTGGACGGCAATCACGAGGACTTCTCCCAGCTCGAGTCGCTCGGCTGCGGCGTGCTCCCCGATGGTCGCGTTCCCGTGCTGCCGAGGATTTATCACCTGCCCCGCGGTCACCGGTGGGCGTGGCACGGGCGACGGTGGCTTGCCTGCGGCGGCGGAGTCAGCCTGGACAGAGCCTGCCGGCGCGAAGGCAGCGACTGGTGGCCGCAGGAAGAGATCACCGATGAGCAGGAACGCGCGCTGATCGGCGCCGGAGTCGCCGACGTCATGGTGTGTCATGACTGCCCGGCCGCGGTGGTTCACAGCTTTCCGCGGCCACCCGCCGAGTGGAGCCCGGCCGATCTTCGCCGCAATGACGCGCACCGGGGCAGGCTGCAGCGCATCACCGATGCCGTCCGGCCGCGCTATCTGTTGCACGGCCACCTGCATCGCGCATATCAGCGGGACTGCAACTTCGGATTCGGCCCGGTGCAGATCACCGGGCTCGCTGCCGACGGCACGCTGGCGAACTTCGCCGTGCTTGACGCGGCATCGATGGCGTGGGAGCCATCTCGTCGCGGCCTGCTAGGCAGGAAGATCTTCGCCTAGTGGCGTTTCATCCTGACCCGGTCACGAAGCGAGCGGGCTGTCGGCCTTCAGGCCCGCGATGAACGCGCGGAGTGCCGCAGGATGATCCTGAAGGCGCCAGTCCTGGTGGTAGACCCGCTTTTCCGGGGCAAAGTGGATGCCCATCTGGTTCCTGTTGAACCAGATGAGGCCCGCCAGCTTGCGATGCTTGATGCCCGTGAACAAGTCCTTGATGCCAGCGACCTGACGGCCCGTCATGGGACCAACGGCCGTCTCGCCGATCATGATTCTGGTGCGCGGGCTCAGTTTCCGCAGCATGGTGATGGTGCGGTCGAAGATGACATGGAACGTATCCGTCGCGTGGTAGTAATACCCGTCCAGTCCGACGAGCTCGACGTACCCGGTCCCGGGCCAGTAGCGCTTCGGCGACGGAGTCGATCCGTGCATTGCCGAGGGTTGCCACATAAACGTAATCAGCCGCGAAGCCGTTGCCGGCGTGAGCCTGCTGCCAACGTCCCTGAGCAGCACCTTGTGAACGTGCCTGTACGCGCGGATGTAATCGCGGGCGGTGTTCCCGCCGTACGCATACCACGCGCCGTTCATTTCCGGCCCGAATGACAACCCGAAAGGCTGCCCGGTCGACGCGATCGCCGCCGCGAAGCTGTTCAGCCAGTGATCCCCCCGGCCGCCGGCGATCTGCGCAAGCGTCGGAGCGCGCTTCCCTCGCGGTTCGAGTTCCAGCACGGTCCTGGCGCCGAGCCGGGCGGCGTCGTTCACATACCTGACGGGGAACGGACTTCCCCAGTTGAGGTAGGCGACCGACAGCGTCGCACTGTGGCGGACCGCATGATCAAAGGACGCGAGCGCGGCGGTGTCCGATACGCGCGTGCCTTTGCGGGGCAGGCTCGGAGCGAAGACGCCCAGGATCGTGCCCCCGGTCGGAAATTTGCTGACGACGAGCGGGTTTTCTGTACCCACGCGGTAGGCGGGAGTCGCTGGCGGCTGGTGACGGTACTGGTAGGCCACGTATCCCGCCGCGCCCATGGCCGGCAGGATCGTGATGGCCAGGAACATGCGCGACGCCATCGCTGCGCGGTTCATTGGCGATACTCCTTCGCGTAGCCGCCGTCTTGATCGTGTGCGTCCCGCCGCGCCCGCTGTTCCAGTTCCGCCCAGCCGTGCCGGGATTCCGCAGGCGGCCAGCCGTAGGGACCGAGGCGCGGGTCCTGCGCAGCCAGTTCACGTGGCGCCCGATATCCATCCCGCACCCACTGGTCATCGCGGCCGTTCGGAGCGTAGCGGCCACGGCCGACATCGGCGCCGGACGCTACCCGCGGGTCATAAGCGGGCGGCGTGCTCCCGTCCAACCGGTCCGGCCCAGGCATCGAGCCTCGGGGATCACGGCGATCACGGCGATCACGGGGATCACGGGGCGGTTGCGGACCGCGCGGCCGCCGATCGACATCCTCGCGATAACCGCGCGACATCCGATCCTGGCCGGCCCAGCAACGACCCTGGTAGCCGCCCGGATCGAAGCCATGGTCAGGCAGGGGCTCCGAGGGAGCCGGCCGATACCGAGGGGCCATCTGATCTGCGCCCTGATCCAGGCTGTGCTGCGCGCCACGGCCTCGATCAGGCGCGGCCGGCCGCGGCTGCCAGCCGTTCCGGGGGCCGTTCGCGTAAGGGTCTGACCATGGCACCTGCTGACGGGCGACCTGCTCGCGTGCTGCTGGCGCATTGCGCGCCTGGCGTGAGGCCAGCGAGTAGCCAGCACCGTCGCCGTCCCGCACAGCCCGCAGATCGCGAGCGACCTCCGCGCCACGCAAGCGCGGATCGCGAGAGACCTCCGCGCCACGCAAGCGCGGATCGCGAGCATCGCGCGGGTCACGGACTCCACGGGGATCGCGCACGCTGCGCGGATCGGCTGAACGCTGTTCGTAAGACGCCACCGGCTGCAGGCGGTAGCCGCGCTCGGCCGCCGCATCAGCCAACGGTCCATTCGCAGGTACCGGTTCGTGGCTGCCATCCAGCCGGACCTCAACGTGCTGCCTGGTGACCCAGCCCTGGCGCCAGCACGTGGCCATGCCATAGAACCGGATCTGGCGGAGGACGAGCACGTACCACAGCGCCGCCACAGGCAGCAGCGCGATGCCGAACAGCTTGCTGAAGATGCCCTGGTCGCTGCGCCGCACGGTGGCGAGCCTGAGCGAGATTGACAGCGGCCAGATCACCATGGCGGCGATCGAGGCCAGTAGCAGCTTTTCGCTCGCGGGCCACACCAGCGGAATGGCGATCGTTATCGCCGCGGAAAACAGGAAGGAGCCGATGGTGTAGACCGTGAAGATCCAGCCGTAGGAAAGGACTGGCAGGTAGCGCAACCGCCACAGCATCCGGATCGTTGATGCCCGCATCCACCGGGTCCACTGACGCAGGTGGTGGGCGATTGTCTCGGGGTAGACGGGCAGCGAGACGGCAGTGGGCTGGTGGACGGCGCGGCCGTGCAGCAGCGCGTACAAGGTAAGCGCGGTGTCGTCACCAAGGGTCACCGGGACGCCGAAGAACGTCTCGCCGAGATAGGAGGGCACGATCTTGCGGATCAGCGGGGCACGGTACAAGGAGAACGCGCCGGGATTGATCAGCACGCTGCCTCGCGCGACGGACTGCGCGCTCATCGCGAACAGCTGGAAGACCAGTGAGCGATGTCCGATCGCCCGGGTCAGCAGGTTCCGGTCGATGTTGATGGCGGTTTCAAGACCCGCGACAGACGCGACGCGCTGATCAGCGAATGGCTTGAGGCCCTCGTTGATCGCGTGCCGGTCGAGCGCCGAGTCAGAGTCGATGGTCACGAAGATGTCGGCGTCGCGGTCGGACGTGAACGTGACGGCCTGAGCATGCTTCTTGCCGGCATTGCGCTGCCTGACCCAGGTGAATCGCACTGCGGGCACTGGCTGAGCGAGCCAGTGGTCGCGGACGGCCGAATAGTCGACAGTCGAACCGTCGTCGACGACCTCGATATGGTCTGGCAGCCTGGTCTGGCGGACCAGCGAGACGATCGTCCTGTCCAGGATCTGCGGGTCCTCGTTGTAGCACGGGATTACGACCGTTACCCGGAGCCGGTCGAGTTCAGCCTGCTCGCGCGGGTTCACCTTCGCTGGCTTCTGCGACCACGCGAGCACGAGCTGGATCACGACGAACGCCAGCGTGGTCGCCCACGTAGCCAGCAATGCCGGGTCCGCGATCATGCGGTCGAGAGCACCGGCGTTGTGCAGGTAGATCGATCCAGCCGTGATCATCACGACGGGCAACAGCGCAAGCCAACGTCTCGACCGGAAGGTGATCTCGGGTATCGCGTAGTCGCGGGCTAGAGATCCAGCGGGCTCCTGCCGCGCCTGAAAAACAGGCGAACGGCGACGCGCTATGACGACGGTCGTGCCCGCGATGATGGCTATCAGGATCGAAAGGAAATGGGTGAACGGCTGGTGCATAGCGTCCTCCCACCCGCTCGTCAGCGCCGAGGGCCGACAGCACGCGTAGCCCCGCGTTCTGCCTGTCCGTATAGTGGCCCAACCTCGGGGGGCCACCGAGGTCAGAGCGGCGGCGTTGCCGAGCCGACGCAGCCTGCGTCATCCGGTACTGCCTCCCACATGCCTCGTCGCCCCCGCCTGAGGCCCCCGGCGCGTCATACGCCGGGGGTGATACTGGATGATCTTTGTACCATCAATCAGGATTCACATATCTACTGTTAGATGCAATTTATTAAGCTGTAACCTCTTATAGCGGCATGCGAACGCCGCTTCTCGCTCTACTTCCGCCCATCGCGTTCGGGCCCACCCCGGCGAGCCGGCCGAGCAGCCAGCCCGCTGGCTCGGAGGCGCATCGAGCGCCGCGTCTCACCCGCCGCCCGGAGACCGCGCGGCATATAAGGCGATTCGCGTGGGCTATGCCCCTAGTGACGCGGGGCGCCGCCAACGGCACGCCGGTTCCTGCCGCACGTCCACCGTACGTCGCCGGAACGCTGCAGGCCCGCCTCTTGACACGAATACGACGACCACTTCCAGGCCGCACGCGGCTCAATCCCAGCGAAACGCAGGTCCAATTCCGGCACACCGACCCATCGCACCGTAAATGTCTGAACAATTGTCGGCGCTCCGAAAATTTTGCGGTTAATGACAACCATTTAGCCGCCATGCGCGTCGGTGGGGCGCGACGTCCCCGTCCAGACCTTGGCAGTCGGGCTGCTCGCCGCCCGCAGCCGCCTTCAGGCCGGCGAGACTCGTTCTTCATCGTGACGGTTGAGCCGCTCTGACCGGGAGCCGAACGGTCAGCACCGTGTTGCCTGGCTGCGAGTCGATCGTGATGATGCCGCCGTGACGCTCAGTGACAATGCGCCGGGCAATGTCCAGCCCTAGGCCGGTCCCCTGGCCCGCGTCTTTCGTTGTATAAAAAGGTTCGAACGCTCGTGCGGCCACCTGCGGGGGCATTCCATGGCCGGTGTCACCGATTTCGACCACGACCTGACCCTGTTCGACCCGCGTGCACACCCGGAGCGTTCCATCGCCGCTCATGGCGTCAATGGCATTGTCAATCAGGTTGGTCCATACCTGGTTGAGCTCGCCCGCATGAGCGTCAATGCTGGGCACGTCGGCGCCGTAGTCGCGCATGACGGTCACGCCGTCGCGCAGCTTATGGCCGAGCATCACGAGGGTGCTCTCCAGGCCCTCTGTGACGTCGACGTGCTGCATCGATGCGCGGTCCATCTGCGAATAGGACTTGACGGCGGCGACCAGCGCTGAAATGCGGCGGCTCGATTCCTTGATCTCTGCCAGCAGGGCTGTGGCAGCAACGGTGCTCGCCACCAATTCCAGGCCGGGCTCGAGTACAGGTCCTTCGAGGACGCTGGCCGCCCGGTCGCACCAGGCGAGGTCCACCCCGGCCGCGGCTAGAAGCGGCGCGATCTCCCACTCGCGGCTAACGCCTCGGCCGGACAGCCAGGAAGCCAGGTCTTCTTCGAGGTCTGACAGCTCAAGCGCTCCCTGGGCCACTGTCGTGGGCGTGATTTCCTGCCGCAGCAGGTCTAGTGCGGTCAATTGCCCGGCTGAGATCTCATGTGCGGCGAGCCGGCGCAGCGATGAGACCAGCATCTGGCAGCTACTTTCAAGAGCGTCGACGGCCCGGGACGTAGCGGCTGCTGGATTGTTTATCTCGTGAGCGAGGCCAGCTGCCAGCGTGCCCAAGGTGATCAGGGACTCGCGCTGGCGTGCTGTCGCCTCGATGGACCGCGCTGTCCGGTACAGCCCCTGGATGAAGTGGCCCCCGAACGGGAACCAGCGGTCCATCCGTTCGCGCAGCACTTCTGCCGGCACCCTGAGCACCCGTACGGGAGTCGCAACCCTGCCGGTCGCCAGGTAAACGCCCTGCTCGTCCCAGGCGCGGAATCCGCCGGCCCAGCGCCCCGGCACGTCCATCTTCGCGACGACGGTCGTCTCGCGGCCGACGTGCCGCTCCAGGTCGATGACGCCGTCGAGGAGCACCCACCAGAAGTCGGCGTGCTCACCCTCGCCGAAGAGCTCAGCGCCTGGCGGAGCGCTGACCTCTTCGCTGCCCTCGATGAGTTCTCGCAGCTGCTCATCGGTCAGGCCGTCAAACAGGCTCAGCGAGCGGAGTTCTTCGATGCGCATCAGATCGTGTCCACGACGTCACCGCCGAGCTTGCTCATGACGTGAGCTTACGCAGCACCCGCTGCGGCAAGGCCCGGGCGTGCTAGCGAGCAGGGGCCTCGAGGGCCGGGCCTGCTTCGGCTGACATCGGCGTCTGCAACGGGAAGTGGCAGGCGGCGAGGTGCTGGTTCGGGCTGAACGGTCGCAGCGGGGGCTCAACCTCCGCGCAGATGTCCTGCGCGAGCGGGCAGCGAGTGCGGAACCGGCAGCCCGACGGTGGCGTGAGCGCGCTGGGGAGTTCCCCGTGGACACCCGATCTCGCCTTTGCATGCTCGGTGACCGGATCGGCGACCGGCGCCGAGTCGATCAGGCCTTGCGTATATGGATGCGCTGGCGTCAGGTACACCTCGTCTGCCGGCCCGACCTCGACCAGCTTGCCGAGGTACATGACGCCGATGTGGCTGGACAGATAACGGACCACCGCAAGGTCGTGGGAGATAAACAGGTACGTCAGCCCCATCTTGCGCTGCAGGTCGCGCATCATGTTGAGCACCTGGGCCTGTATGGACACATCCAACGCGCTCACCGGCTCGTCCGCGACGATCACCTCCGGCTGCAGCATGAGCGCTCGGGCGAATCCGAGCCGCTGCCGCTGCCCGCCGGAGAATTCGTGCGGATACTTATCCACCGCCGCCTGGGGCAGCCCGACGTTCTCGAGCATCTCCCCGACCTTCTGCTGCTGGTCGCGCCGGGTACCGATGCCTTGCACTACCAGCGGCTCGCGCAGGATAGACCCCGCCCGCATCCGAGGGTCCAGGCTCGGCGTATGAATCCTGGAACATGTACTGGATCTTGCGGCGCATCCGCCGGTACGCATGGCCGGACACACCGGCCAGATCGGCACCTTCGAAGCTGATCGCGCCGGAGGTCGGCCTTTCCAGGCCGACGATGAGGCGGCCGATGGTGGTTTTGCCGCAACCAGACTCGCCTACCAGCCCGAACGTTTCCCCGCGCCGGATGTCAAATGTCACGTCGGCGACGGCGCTGACCGAACCGACCCGGCGCTGCATGATGCCCGCGGTCACTGGAAAGTCCTTGACCAGGTTCTTAGCTGACAGCACCACTTCGTCCGCTACCGGCGCAAATGCCTCGTCTGGCACGGTAGGCGGCGCCTCATCGGCGAACTCCGTCGTGCTCGCACCCCGCTCGGACTGGCCAACTGGGAAGAAGCACGCATAGCGATGATCCGGGGTTTCTCCCAGAAGGCTCGGCTCCTCGGCCCGGCAGCGGTCGGCCGCATACCGGCAGCGTGGCGCGAACCGGCAGCCCGTCGGCGGGTGAATCAGGTCCGGGGGCGCGCCGGGGATCGAGTAGAGCCGTTCCCCGGTCTCTGCGGCCTTGTCCGGCAGCGCATGGAACAGCGCCTCGGTGTAAGGGTGCCGCGGATTGGCGAACAGCGTCTTGGTGTCGGTGGTCTCAACGATCTTGCCCGCATACATCACCGCGACGCGGTTCGCCCGGCCGGCGATGACGCCCAGGTCATGGGTCACCAGGACCACCGACATCTGCAGCCGCTGCCGCAGGTCATCGATCAGCTCCAGGATCTGCTTCTGGATCGTCACGTCCAAGGCGGTCGTCGGCTCGTCAGCGATCAGCAGCTTCGGCTCGCACGCGAGCGCCATCGCGATCATCACCCGCTGCCGCATGCCGCCAGAGAACTGGTGCGGGTACTCGTTGAGCCGCTCTTTCGGCTTGGGCAGGCCAACGAGGTCCAGCACCTCAGCCGCCCGGTCCATCGCCTGCACTTTCGAGACGTCGCGGTGCAGCATGACCGCCTCGGCGATCTGCTTGCCGACCGTCATCGTCGGGTTCAGCGACGTGAGCGGATCCTGGAAGATCATCCCGATCTCGTTGCCGCGGACGCTGCGCATCTGGTCCTCAGACAGGCCGCTGATCTGCCGCCCGTCCAGGAAGATCCGGCCCTCGGCGATCGAGCCGCCGCCCGGAAGCAAGCTCATGATCGACAGCGCTGTCATTGTCTTGCCGCAGCCGGACTCGCCGACGATACCTAGCGTCTCGCCTGGATCGACGTAGAGATTCACGCCGTCCACCGGGCGCACGGTGCCCTGGCGGAGCTTGATGATGGTGTGCAGGTTTTCGATCTCCAGTACCGGAGCCACGAATCCCCCAGTCTCTACCGGCGCTGCAGCCGGGTCTCGAACGCGTCGCGAAGCGCGTCACCGATGAAGTTGATCGCGATGCACGTGATGATGATCGCGACCCCGGCCGGATAGATCAGCCACCAGTAACTCTGGCTGCTCTGCAGGTACTGCAGGCCACCGGAGAGCATCGATCCCCAGTCGGTCGCGGGCGGCTGGACGCCGAGGCCGAGGAAGCCGAGGCCAGCCAGGATGATGATGGAGTCGGCGACCGCGAACGTGGCCTGGACGATGATCGTGCCGATCGCATTCGGCACGATGTGCCTGACGATCGCCCGGCGGTTACCGCCCCCGAGTACCTTGACGGCCTGCACGTACTCTCTCGTCCGCAGGGTCAGTGTCTCACCGCGAACCAGCCGGGCCACGCCCAGCCAGTAGAAAACGGCGATGACGAACACCATGATCGTCTTGTTCGGGTGGAAGATCACCGACAGGATGATCAGGACCGTGATGTACGGGATCGACAGGCCCGCGTCGACCAGCCGCATCATGACTGAATCGGTGAAACCGCCGATGAATCCCGACAGCGCGCCGTACAGCGTGCCGAACAAGACCGCGACAATCGCGGCCGCGACGCCCACCTCGATCGAGGTCTGTCCGCCTACCATGAGCCGCCCGAGCACGTCGTAGCCGACGTTGTCGCAGCCGAGCAGGTGCTTCCCCGATGGCTGGCACAGCACGTCGGTGAGGTTCGTGTGCGACTGGTCCGTGTGGTAGATCAGCGGGCCGATGAAGCAGAACAAGATGATCAGCACCACGACGATCAGGCTGATGAGCGCGAGCTTGTTCTCCGCGAATACCTCCCAGCCGCGGCGCAACAGGCTGCGTGACTTCTGCGGCACATGCAGGCCCAGCTCGCCCCCCTCGGGGTCGGTGAGCGTGCCACCGCCGAGGGGTTCTGCGAATACCGGGTCCGCGAGCTCGGAGCCAGCGCCCTGTGGCGGCGGAATGTATGTCGACATCAGCTGTACCTCACTCTCGGGTCGAGCATGGCGTAGCCGATATCGGCCAGCAGATTCCCGAGGATCGTCGCCACGGTTGCGAGCACCGTGAACCCGAGCAGCACCTCGTAGTCCACGTTGAGCGCGGCGTTGTAGAAGGCCAAGCCCATGCCCGGGAAGTTGAAGATCACTTCGATGAAGATCGCCCCGGCGACCAGGGTCGGAAGTGACAGCCCGAGCAGGGTAACGATCGAGATCAGCGAGTTCCTGAAGATGTGAACCCACAGAATCCGGCGCTCGCCCGCGCCCTTGGCCCGTGCCGTCCTGACGTAGTCCTGCACCAGGTTGTCCATGACCGAGGAGCGCATGTACCGGCTCCACAGCGCATACAGCACGAATGCGTATGCGGTGACCGGCAGCACCAGAGCGCGCGGCTGTGAGAGCACGCCGGTCCATGTCGACGACTGCGGCGCGAATGGCGGGAAGACGTGGGTGTCGACCGCGAACCACTCGACGAGGAGCAGGCCGACGAAGAACGTCGGCGTCGCGTACCCCAGGAACGACACGCCGGTCAGCACGTAGTCGCCGACGGTGTAGCGCTTGACCGCCTGGTACATCCCGAGCGGTATCCCGAACAGGAGGGAGACGATCGTGCCCAGCCCCACGAGCACGATGGTCTTGGGCAGGTCCTGGCCGATCAGGCTGGCAACCGACTGGTTGAGCTTGACGGAAAAGCCGAAGTTACCGTGAAAGAACTGGCCAACCCACTTCACGTACTGGAGATAGAACGGCTGATCGAAGCCGTAGAGGTGGTTGTAGTAGGCGACCTGGGCAACAGTCGCCCGAGGGCCGAGGATGGCGCGGATCGGCCCGCCTGGGAACAGTTGGACCAGCGCGAGGGTGATCACGGTCACTATGAACAGGACAAGGATCGCCTGTGCGACGCGCCTGATCAGGTATCCGGTCATCGAGCCACTACCTCTCGCCCAGCCTGGCAGCCCTGGCAGCGGTCATCACGATCATGCTAAGTCGCATGCTCGCCAGCGGCTCACCAGGGGCCTGCAAGCAGTTACACGTCGGCTGCCGTCCCACGAAACCGTGGGACGGCGGCCGACTGGCTAGTGCTTAGTTACTTGGTGAACTGCCAGTACTCCGGCAGCAGGGTGAACAGCGCGTTGTACCTGACGTGCTGCAACTTGTTGGTGGACGCGATGATCTCGTACGGGTTCGGGCTAGGCACCCAGATGTACGGCAGCTGCTGCGCGGTGAACGTGGCGAAATTGTGGAACACCGAAATGCTGCTGTTGGTGTGCGTCTGAGTGATCAGCTTGTCCATCTGCGGGTTGGTGTAGTTACCCGAGTTGGAACCCGCGCCCGTCGCGAACAGCGGCTCGCCGGTGGGCTCGAAG
Organism: uncultured Actinomycetota bacterium; assembly: GCA_963809195.1. Lineage (GTDB taxonomy): Bacteria > Actinomycetota > Actinomycetes > Streptosporangiales > Streptosporangiaceae > Chersky-822. The sequence goes on from CAWEIQ010000002.1 coordinate 281,611, forward strand.
CCAGGTCCGTCGTAGGCCCATCCGCCGTACGCGAACACTTGAATGTTGCACTTCGGACCCATCGGTGCGCACGGAGCGCTCTCGCCGATGATCGTGTTGAAGGACTGGCCGACCAGGTTGATGTCGATGCCGGCCTTCGAAGCGTCAGACTTGATCGCCTGCCACATCGAAGTGGCCGCGGCCACGCCCGTCGAGTAGTTGAACGTGAGCTTCAGCTGCTGGCCCTTCTTGATGCCAGCACCGCACTTGGCGGGGTCCTGGCACGTCATGACACCGCCCGACATAGCCCAGCCATGGCTAGTCAGCAGGGACTTCGCCTTGGAGATGCTGAACGGGTACGGCCCCTGCCCAGAGTTGTTCTTCTGGATGGACGGGGCGTACGGGTTCGGCAGCGTGGTCGGAGCCGGTCCCGATGTCGGGGTGGCATAACCACGCCATATCGCCTTGGAGATCCCTGGCTGGTCAATGACAGACTGGAGCGCCTGCCGGAGGTACAGCTGCCGGACCATGAACCCTACCTGCGGGTTGTTGAAGTTCGGCTGGGCGTACTGGATGCCGTAGTTGTAGAACGGCTGCAGCGTCCAGCTGCTGCCCAGCGGGTTGGTTGGCGGCAGCGCCGAGTTGGGCGACTTCTGCGGCAGATCCTGAGTGGGGATGTTGCCCACGTCGACCTGCCCGGTCTTCAGCGCCGTGTACTCAGCCGAGTCGCTAGTGAACGGCACGAACTTGAGCGCCGAAAGCTTCGGCTTCACGGGGCCGGAGTATGCCTTGTTCGGCACCATCGTGACGTGGCCATCAGTGCTGAAGCTCGACAGCTTCCACGGCCCGTTGACGACCTTCCACAGCGGGCTGGAAGCGTAGCTGCCGGCCTGCTTGGATTGCGCGGTCAGGAATGTGTACACCGCCTTGCACTTGGCCCAGTTGTCGGCCGCGCTGTCGGTGGTGCAGCCGCCGCTGCCCGGCTTGGCGCCCAGCTTGGTGACATCCCATGCCAACGGCATCGGCGTCAGCTCAGCCAGCTGGTTGTAGGTGAACCACAGGCTGGAATATGGCTGCTTCAGCTGGATCACCAGCGTGTTTGGATTTGTGGCCTTGTAGGACACGATGTTGTCCGGCAGCAGCCCCTTGGAGTATGCGTACCAGTTCGCCTTCTCCGACTCGACCATGTTCAGGTAGAACATCACGCTCTTGGCGTCGACGGACTCACCGTTCGACCACTTCCAGCCCTTCATCTTGACGGTCACCGTCTTGCCGCCGTTGCTGTACGTCGGCGCGTTGGCTGGTGAGAGCGGATAGTTGATCAACACCGAGGTGTTGGTGTTGTTACCGAACATGTAGAGCGGCCGGAACATCAGCCACTGGAACTGCTGGCCGTTGTACACGCTCGCATTGGTGATCGCGTAGAACGGGAAGATCCAGTTGTACGTCACGCCAGCGGGCAGCGCTACCGATGCCGTGCCGCCCTTGACGGGCTTGCCACCCGAGCTGCTGCTGCCCGGAGGCGTTCCGCTGGAACTGCAGGCCGCGGCCACCAAGGCCGCGACGACAGCTACGGCAGCCAAGGCCAGATGCCGCCCTTGACGTCCTTGCCGCCACTGCTGTTTTATGGACATAAATCTCTTAGCTCCCTTAACTCCCTTATCACTCGTAGCGCCCCTTGTAGGATCGCCCTTTACATCCATACATGCCCCCATTTGCGTCGTCACGCTCGGTGAGCCAGCGCGATGATGCCGTACCCGCGGAGGTACCGATCTCCAGCCACGCTAGGTGTCACAATGTTGAGGACTGAGGCAGGAAGCGTCACAGTTTGCTATCGACCGACTGCGGAACGCACACAATTCAGGAAGGTCGTGAGGGGCCGGGCCAAACCGCCGGTCCTTCCTCTTTTCAGGCGCCAGCGCGGACGCACGCCAGTCTCCCGCTAGGCCTCTGACCAGCGCTTATGTCGCGCTAGCACTGGCCGCGTCCGTGCGCGGCGCCTCAACGGCCACCAGGTGAGGCCGAAGTCCGCCCGGTTGATGCACTGGGCGACCCCGCTGGAGAAGCTTGAGAAGAACAGGGCTCGCCTGCGGGTCGTGGCCTCGAGAACTGACGGCGGCGCACTAAGCGATTGCGTCGATCTTGTCGGTCCGGGCGGCGTACCGTCGGCACTATGGCGCTGTTACTTCTGCTCCCCGGCGGCGTGGCCGTGATCGTCATTCTCTGGACCTTCGTCTGGCGGCTGCAACGGTCCTCGCGGATATACCAGGCGCGCCGAATTCGTTAGAGGCCCTGGCGGCGGGACTCTTTGGCGGCTGCTCGAATCCCGATGTACAGGTCTGCGGCAGCTTGGTCTGGCTACCGTTCATTCCGCCCCATCCCGGCCATTGGTTGTGGAATTCCTTTCTGCGCATGATCAGGCTCTTGAGGCTGCTTGACATAAGCGAGCACAATGGATGCAGGGGAGGAAAGGACGACAACATGCGCGGATGGCCCAGATGTCAGGCTGCCATAAAGACAAACGCTGTCATCCTCATGGTGCTACTTGGCCTGATGGCCGCCGCGGGTTGTCAGCCTGCGCCCAGTAGCCTGTCCGACCCGGCCAAGTTCCGGACTGCTGTGCACGCTCTAAGGACCGATCTGACGAAGGCCGCTCGCGATTTTAGACGGGAGAAACATGACGCGCGCCTTGGTGCCGACGGCCGCCACGGGGAGCCACGATGTTACAACCTCAAGAACAATGTCAATTTTGTCGTGTTGAAGACGATACGTAACTTCGTCCTAGGCACAGTGACAGCTGATCGCAAAAACGTGCAAATCGATATAAATCATATAAGACACGATAGGGCCACGTTCAAACAGGACATGTTTGACTTCCTCAACGATGGGGTGGCCAGGCCAGCCGGCGCTAAGAGGGCCATAGAGCAGATAACAGCGAAGATCATCCTCGCAAAATCGCGCGCCAATCGCCTCATCTCAGCAATTAACAGCGTCGTTCGCAACGCGTACCGCACGGGAAACACGCTTGCCACCGGCCATTGCATTGGCGATGGACCAGGGAACCAGGTGCCGCAGGTCGCCCTCGTGCCTTAAGGGCGAGCGGAGTCGCCACGGCTGCGTTCTCCGCCGACAGCCGAGCCGGTGATGATTGGCTGGCGCCAGCGGCTATCTGAACGCGCCCATGGCCGCGTAGTAGTCGGTGGACTCCTTCCTCCACAGCAGCACGATTGTCGTCAGGCCGAGAAGCCAGACTCCGACTCCGAACAACAAAGCGGAACCCGTAGTCGCCGTAATCGCGGACACAGAAGCCCCGACCCTGGCAGCCATGTGCAAGAGAACGTGAACCACAAGGAAGAGCATCAGGAGGGAAAGGGTGTCGATTCCGAAGAACACGGTCGCAATGATCCTGGCCGGCTTCCTGCCCGCCCTGTTGGCCAAGGCCATCCACCACCACAAGGCCGCGCCGACCGCTGAGCCGACGTACCCGCCGTTGAGGCCGAGACTAGCGTTCAACATGCTGAGGATGAAGCCAAGCCCGTCCAGCGCGCCGCCCACGCACATGAGCGCGAAGGCAATCTCGATTGACCGGGGACGCCGTGGCGCGAAGTTCTGCCAGCCGGGAAAAGACGGCGACAGCCCAGCAGGGTCGGCGGAGTAGGGAAGCTGTACCCAGGATTGTTCCCGTCCACCATCAGCACGGCCGGGTGGCCATCGCTCCTGACGCTGCTCCCAGTGGCCGGAAGGATACGGATCTTTCATTAGTGCTCACCCGGCCTCATCACGCCACGATGAAGGGAAAGTTACCGCAATCCGGGACCGCTGGAAAGATATAGCAGTGACGGCATTCGTAGGCGGTTGACAAACAAAAGGCCGCCAGCGCCGGCGTCAAGGACGGCAGAGCGAACCAGTGCCATCCGGCAAAGGCTCTCGAACTTCCGCCCTTATGTCCGGCGCTTCGCCTTTTACGCCGCGTTGAGAGTTTAGTTTCTCATCGATCTTGTCTTCGTCGCGCGGCAGCATGGACGCGATAGAGAGGCAACAGCCACTGCTCGCGGGTACCTCCATCCGGCCACTCGTCCTCCACATCGGGCTTGCTCCGGGGCGGCTCCCTTGAGGAGGATTCACCGCGGCGAAGGACGTCATCATCAAGTCGACCCACCGCGGGCTGCGGTATGACGACGGCAGGCTGACCGGAGTGCTTGAGGCTGGCCGGCATGAGCTGCCTGAGTCCCGTCAGGGCCGGTTTGGCGGGCGCCGGCCGGTGGTGGAGATCGTGGTGGTGGAGATGCGAGAGCGCGAGCTGACCATCAAGGGCCAGGAGATCCTGACGGCGGACAAGGTCGCGATTCGGGTCAGCATCTTGACCCAGTTCCAGCGTGACCGACCCAGTCGCCGCGGTGGAGAAGGTCGTGTCATACGAGGACCGGATGTACAGCGACGTCCAGCTCGCTGCCCGGCGGGCACTGGCGTCGATGACACTGGAGCAGATCCTGACCAGCCGCAACCAGCTCAGCGAGGACATCCTGAGCGACGTCACCGATGCGGCCGCCGGTTACGGCGTTAAGGTCCTGCGCGCCGATGTCAAGGACCTGATCTTCCCGGGCAACCTGCAGGAGATCATGAACCGGGTGCTGACGGCGGAGCGGCTCAGCCAGGCTCAGCTCGTTGAGGCAAGGACCAAGGCAGAGCGCGAGGCGATCGAGGCGAAGTCGCGGGCCGAGGTAGAGCAGATGGCCGCGCAGAACCAGGCGACCGTGCAGGGTATCAGGGCTGAGGCGGACGCCGGGGGGGCGCTGCGGGTCCAGGCCGAGGCCGCCGCCGTCTACGCAGGCAACCCGGCCCTGCTGCGGGTCCGCGAGCTGGAAACGCTGTCGCGGCTGAGCGCCAACCCGCCCGCCCGGATCTACATCGGCTTCGACAAGCACCTGGAATTGCCCCAGCATGATGGCGTCTTACCTCAGCCATCCCCAGCAGGAAGCTAGGCTCACCGCGCCGCAGGCCGGCGGGTTGAAGCGGCCGTTCGCGGGCAGGACCTGGGACTTACAACTAGCCAGTTCCGCGGGGGCGATCATGCTGGACGAGGGAAGCGAACTTCGTGAGGGCTACGCCGAGATCGACGACCAACGATTGCATTACGTCGAGACCGGCGACGGTCCGCTGATCGTACTGTTGCACGGCTTCCCCGAGTTCTGGTTCGGCTGGCGGCAACAGATCAAACCGCTCGCAGCGGCGGGGTTCCGCGTCGTCGCCCCTGACATGCGCGGCTACAACCTGTCGTCGCGGCCGGTCGGTGTCGCGGCCTACGACAGTGACCGGCTGGCAGCCGACATCCGGGGTCTGATCCACGAACGCGGCGCCGAGTCCGCGCTGCTGGTCGGTCACGACTGGGGCGGAACCGTAGCCTGGACCATCGCGATGAACCATCCAGAGGTCGTTGACCGGCTGGCCATCCTCAACGCCGCTCATCCGCGGAAGCTATTGCAGGGCCTTCGCACCCCTCGCCAGCTCAGGAAGTCCTGGTACTTCTTCTTCTTTCAGCCACCTCTGCTGGCTGAGTCCTCCGTGCGCGCCAGACACTGGCGGTTCCTCCGGAACTTTCTGCACGACGCCCGCCCGGGCTCGTTTACGCCGCAGGACATGGCACGTTACGTCGAGGCGTGGTCGCAGCCAGGCGCCGCTACCGGGATGATCAACTACTACCGGGCCTCGGTGCGGCAGTCGCCGAGGCGCGCTCAATCTCAGCTGCGCCCAATCCGGACGCCGACGCTGGTCGTCTGGGGGCAACGCGATCGTTACCTCGGCCCAGAACTAGCCCAGCCTGATCGCGATGACGTACCCAACCTGGACCGCGTCGAGCGCCTGCCCAACGCGTCGCATTGGGTGCATCATGACGAGCCTGAACGCGTCACCCAGTTGCTCACCGACTTTTTCGCCCCCGCGCTGTCGACCAAGAACCGCTGAGATCGTGCTCGCGATACGCAGCTGAGTTACCGCGGCCGAGCTACGGCCGGCACGAAGCTAGTAAGGGTTTCGTCGGGCAGCGTGACCGTGCGGCCGGTTTCAGCGGATCGGTAGAGCGCCATCAGGGCTTCGAGGACCGCCACGCCGTCGTGGAAGGTTTCCTCTGGTTCCCGGCCGTTCAGGAATGCCTGCACCATATGGCGGTTCTCGGCCACATAGCCGTAGAGCGTTGCCTCGTCCTCGACGACCGGCATGAGTCCCTGCTCGGCATTCTGCTTCTCTACCAAGTCCTCGCCGGCGTGGCCCGTTACCTCGCGGGACAGGAAGACCCTCAGTCCTGTGCTGAGGGTGCTGATCTCGAGCGCATACTCAGGTCCGAGCAGCTCGATCTGGATCCGCAGCCCGGGGCCGACATAGACCCAGGATGTGCTGGCTTCGACCAGCAGCACAGCGCCTTGCTGGTCCCGCAGTGTCAGTGTCCCCCTGGCGAAGTCTTCGGCGGGCCTGGTGGCGTAATCGACTGCGTCGCCCATCGTCTTGCGCAGCTGGCTGACGTAGCGCGGCTGGGTCCATTTCAGCGACGCTACGGTGCCGCTGGCTGATTCGAGTCGCAGCGAGGTGCGCGGCTGGCCCGGCTCGGTGAGCAGGAAGCGGGCGACCTCAAAGCTGTGACAGAGCATGTCGAGCAACACTCCGCCGCCCTGGCGTTCTGCCTGCCAGAACCACGGCGCGTGCGGGCCGCTGTGCTCCTCGGAGGCACGCGCGAGGTACGGACGACCGCTGGCCGCGGCTGCCCGCCGCCAGATGATCTCCTTGCCGCGGCGCACGCTCGGAGCGAACACCTGGTTCTCCAGATAGCCGTGGTTGAGGCCGGCCTGCTCGGCCAGCCGCACCAGCTCGCGTGCCTCGCCGAGGGTGCGCCCAAGCGGCTTCTCGCACGCGACTCCGAGCAGCGGCCTGAGCCGCGCGCCCGCGGCACCAGCTATCGCGCGCATGTGGTTAAGGCGCTGGTCGTTCGGGCCCACAACCCAGATCGCATCGATGTCGTCAGACACCTGCGAGTTCCTCGACCGACGCAAAGCTCCGGCACGGGCCGAGGCCGGCCGCATCAACCCGACGGCGGAAATCTTCGCGGCGCTCCTGAACAGGGCTGAAGACGCCGCCGATCACCGCGTCGCGAACGCCTACCATGGCCTGCAAATGGAACCGCGCCATGAAACCGGTGCCTATCATCCCTATTCGCAGCGGCACACTCCCGGTCGCGCCCATGGCATCTTCCTTTCCGCGTCTGCCTACTCAGACCGCTGTGAGCGATCCATTACAACGGCATTACACGCGGCGAGAGCCGGTTATGACCTCGAGCTGATCCTGTCAACGTGGCTGGTCATTCGCGCTCCACCACCCGAAGCCCCCGTTGCGGCGTCCACGACTCGACGACCAGCAACGTCGCCTCCGGGTTCAGCCGGGTGACGACGACCTCGGAGATGTCGGCAAGAAACAGATCTCCAGCAGAGCCTTCGCCGATCGGTCCGGCGACAACCGCCCGCCCGGCGATCTTCGCCTCGCCGGGCCACTCGGCCTCCTTGCCCTCCACGGGGTGGAACGTCGGACCGTGCAAGGCGAACCTTGGATCCCGCCTCAGATCCGCGCCCTTGCGCGCCCCAGGCATCGAGCCGAACTTGAGCTCACCATCAGCGAACTCGCATTCGATGCCGGAGATCCGGGGCGAGCCGTCAGCCCTCAACGTCGCGATCGTCTTGTGCCTGCCCGCGTCGAAAAGCCGCCGCACCCGGGTTGCGAACTCGGGCTCCGCCTGCTCCATGTCCTTCCACGCTGCCATGGCCACAGTATGCGCCCGATCATCTCCCGATCAGCTACGTAGACACGCCGCCGCAATCGTCTGGCCCGTGTGGCGCAGCCGAGGTGCCGACCTTGCCGCCTTGTGTGACCGAGCACCGGATGCACCCTGGCGCGCCTCGGTAGTTCGCCCGACGATCGCACTACGGCCGAGCAACGGAGCAGGCGCAAGGAGGGATTTCGCCGGTAGTTCACCCGAGTGCCGCGCTGCGCCAGCGCTCGTAGCGTCAAGGTATGTCACACGCCACCAAGTCGGCCCGCCCGCTGGCGGGCGGCGAGCACCCACGGCTGCCAAGTATGCCCGCGCTGACCATCCTCGTGTACGCGGCAGTGGTCGTACTTGCTCTTCCTGGCCGTGCTCGGCTACGCGGCGGGCTTCTTCGCTGGTTTTGGCGTGCCCAAAGGCATCGATCAGGGCCCGCGCGCCGCCGTGCCGGTCGCGGTGACCATCGACCTGCTCTTGCTGTTGCTCTTCGCGGTTCAGCACACCGTGATGGCGCGCCCGTGGTTCAAGCGCCACTGGACACGCATAGTGCCACAGCCCGCCGAACGGACGAGTTTCGTCTTGGCCGCGACCCTTGCGCTGGCGCTGCTGTTCTGGCTGTGGCGGCCCGTCGGGGGGACCGTCTGGAGCCTGTCGGGACCACCAGCCGACGCGCTCTGGGCCGTGTACGCGGGCGGGTGGGTGGCGGCCTTCAGCTCTACCTTCCTGATCAGCCATTCCGACCTGTTCGGGCTGCGGCAGGCCTGGCTGCATGCGCGACGCGTCAAGTACAGCCCGCCGCCATTCACGCAGGGTGGCGTCTACGGGCGCATCCGCCATCCCCTCATGGCCGGGTTCGTGGTCATCTTCTGGTCGGCGCCTACGATGACGGCCGGGCACCTGCTCTTCGCGGTCGCCGCCACCGGCTACATCCTGGTCGGCATCGCTTTCGAAGAACATGACCTGATCCGGAGCCTGGGCGGCAGCTATGCCGCCTACCGGTCCCGCGTGCCCGCCCTGATCCCCCGGCCGTCAGCGCGGCGCCGTCTTTCGCTTGGGTCTCAGCGAACCGAAGAAAGCGGCAGGGAGCAGGCCTCACCAGCGGCAGGACAGTAGTCAGCCGGGCGCTGCGTCTACCCAAGCTCGGGGCGTACGGCGCAGGCTAGCCGATGTTGGCCGCCAGGTCCTGATAGGCAGGGATCAGTTCGTTCCAGCGCACCTCGGCGTCGCCGCGCTCACGCCCGGCGATGTGGGCGGCGAGATCTTCGACGTGCACCTGCACCCCGGCCCCGTAGGCGGCGAGCAGGTCCAGGGGCATGCCTCGTTCCTCGATGATCAGGATGGTCTGGTCGCCGTCGGCGGTCAGCGTGGCCTCAATGGCATGCTCATCCGACTCGTCGGCTACCCGGGCCGGTTCGCCCGCTTCCCGTCCGGTTCGCCCGCTTCTTTGGTCAGCACCAGCAGCCGCCGCGGAGGCTCGCAGGCCTCCACGCGCCCGGTGCCTTCCCAGCCACTGGCAAAGAAGCGTGCGCGGAAGTCACCGCCGAGCCGCAGGTCGCCCTCGACCTCGCCGAGCCAGCGCGCGAGGCGGCCGGGATCGGTCAGTGCCGACCACAGGTCGTCGATATCGGTCTCGAAGCGGTCCTCCATGCGCACGACGCCCTTGCCGTCTGCCGATCGCAGGCTGCCCAAGATGCGGCTACCCGTACGTGCGTTGCCGTTCATCTGGCGCTCCTTCGTTCCTCTCCGGCATCAGCGCCCGGAGAGCAGCTTCCGAGGCACGAATGTACCGAGACAGTTACGTAACCGTCAAGGTACGTACGCGCGCGCTCTGCCGCCATCGGCGCGCGATCGGCATCTTCGCGACACGCCGCCCGGCACGGCCATACGGTCCGCCGGCGAGACCCGGCATCAGGCTCCCGGACGGGCGATCGACTTGTACTCCAGGTAGCTCATCAGACCCTCCGGGCCCAGCTCACGGCCGATGCCGCTGGCCTTGTAGCCGCCGAAAGGAGCGCACGTCTCGATCATGTAAAGGTTGACCCCGTACGTGCCGGTCCTGACCTGCCGGGCGACCTGCATTCCGCGCTCCACGTCGGCGGTCCACACCGTCCCGGCGAGGCCGTAGTCGCTGTCATTGGCGATGCGGATCGCTTGATCCTCGTCGTCATAAGAGATCACGCTGAGCACTGGCCCGAAGATCTCTTCCCGAGCCACGCGCATCGCGGGATCCACATCTGCGAACACGGTGGGGGCGACATACCAGCCACGCTCGCGGCCCGAGGCGCGTGAGCCGCCGGTGACCACCTTGGCCCCCTCGTCCTGGCCGATCGCGATGTACTCCTCTACCCGCTCCTGCTGCCGCCTGGCGACCAGCGGGCCAATCTGCGTGGCTGGGTCGGCCGGATCACCCACCGTCAGACCGCCCACCATCGCCGCAAGTGCGTCCACAGTCTCGTCGTATCTACTGCGCGGCGCGAGGATCCGCGTTTGCGCCACGCACGCCTGGCCGTTGTTCATCAAAGACGCCATCTCCAGCCAGCTGACCGTTGCCGCCAGGTCGGCATCGTCCAGGATGATCGCGGCGGACTTGCCGCCCAGCTCAAGGCTGCAACGCTTGAGCTGCTGCCCGCAGATCGACCCGATCCGGCGCCCAGCGGCGGTCGATCCTGTGAACGCGACCTTGTCTACCCCCGGATGCGACACCAGGTGCTCGCCCGTCTCCCGCCCCGCGGGCACGATGTTCACCACCCCCGGAGGCAAGTCCGCCTGGTCGATCAGGTCGGCCAGCAGGTAGGCATCCAACGGCGTCTCTGGTGCCGGCTTGAGCACGACCGTGCAGCCGGCCACGAGCGCGGCGGGAAGCTTGGTCATCGTCGTGAACTGCGGAACGTTCCACGGGACGATCGCGGCCACCACGCCGACGGGCTCGCGTCGGACGGTCACCGGGCCGAACAGCCCGGGGCGCTCATCTTCCCAGGTAAAGGTCTTGCCTAGCTCCGCGAAGTAGGTGAGCATCATCTGCGGCTGAGGCGCCTGCGCCAGCTGGGAGAAGGTGATCGGCGATCCCATCTCCTCGGTGATCAGGTCGGCGAACTCGCCCATCCGCTCGGCGTACAGGCCAGCGAGCCTGCCGACCGCTTCTGCGCGATGCGCGGGCGCCATCCTCGGCCACGGGCCATTGTCGAATGCCTCACGAGCGGCCGCCACGGCCCGGTCCATGTCGGCAGGGGTGCCGTCGGGTACCCGGCCGATGACCTCCTCCGTATGAGGAGAGATCACCTCCAGCGTGGCCGTGCCAGCCGGCTCGACCCACTGGCCGCCGATGTACAGCCGGTCATGATCGCGCATTGTGATCCCCTAACGGCAAACGGCGGCGTCTACGCAAACGCGGTCACAGCGGGCCTGGTCCGGTGCTGCGGTTTGCGAGCTGTCTATTGCGCAGGTTACGCCAGAGCTCGTCGCTAGAACAGGTTCTAATTCCGGCCCGACCGTGCCCTCCCACTCGGTGAGCATCATGGAGTTCGCCGGCGGCTTCGTCGCCCATGAGACCCAGTACTTTGCCGACTCCTTCGATCCGCCCCCGTGGCGGGCAGCGCTGGCAGAGCCGATGCCGGATCGTTCACGCTGATGCGCGCCGACCCTCCGCTTCCGCAGCGCGTTCTACCAGGTCAGACAGTGCCGGGCGGGAGGCGTGATCCACATTCGAGGTCGGTGTCCTCGGCGCCGTGAGTCGCTGATCCGATTCAGGAATTACCGCGCGGCCCTCAGCATGAACGTGACCGGCGGGCATGCTCCGGACTGCGCGTCGCCGGTGACCTCGAAGCCAAGGCGCTCGTAGAAGGAGGTGGTTCGCGGATTGGGGGTTTCGAGGTAAGCGGGCAGGTGACTCTCGTCAACGACCCCGAGGCAGGATTTCAATAGCTGACTGCCGAGCCCTCTGCCCTGCACGGCGACGTCGACGCCAAACCATGGCAGATACCAGTGCGGATGCGTCGGATGTGCTGCGTCCATCTGGCCCAGGACGGCAAACATGTCGTCATGCTGGCCAGGTGCAACGCTGCTGGCGAGCACGGTAGCGATGGCGTCGCCGTTCGGCTCGATGCCCGGAGGCAGCCAGAGAGCGACGGCGGCGAACTCACCCAGTTTCCAGACGGTCCGTTCCAGGAAAGCCCCACCGCCGAAGGCGGCAAGGAACTTGGGGAAGCCAGCGAGATACTGATCCGATTCCGGATAGAGCCAGCGCTCGACCGGGTCGGCCGCGAAGGCGAGGGTGAGGGTGGCCAGCGCTTTGGTCTCTTCGCCTTCGATCACGGGCGAGATCGATAGCTCGCTCATGTTGCTTACCTTATGCCGGTAGATTGCGCCCTCCGCGTGCGAGATGGTGCGCAGGCGACGGCTTGACTGCCCATGCCGGGAAGCGATCAGGAATCAGATCTGGGACTGCACCGGCGGTGCGAACCAGCAGCGGAACGTGCCGAGCTGAGTCACCGTCTCGCCGGATCCTCGATCAGGGGTAGTCGTCGCCTGGCTCGAGGAGCCTGCCGTTCTTCGACACCTCCGGATCGGTGCACGCGGACAGGTCGAAACAGCAGGGCCGTCTCTTCCCGCTGTTCATCTTCGAGATGCTCACGTCGACGCGCCGTCTGCGCGTGTCAGCATTCTTCGTGGCGTTGACCCAGCGCACCCATTCCCAGCGCGCCATCGGGGTGATCTCGTTCCACATATTCTGGATCTTCTCCGGGGCAGATGCCAGCGCTGCCGCCAGATCCTGGGGCACGCCCGGTTCTGGCCAATCCTTGGTCACCTCGATGTCGAGCGTTGCAGTGTCGCCCGGGCTGATGCCAGCGTCGTGTTGCAGTGTGTCATCGACCCTCATCCAGTGGCCAGAATTCCCGTCTGGTTCGAGCACGGTCTGGAACTCGACGCCGTTGATCGTTCCGTGGACGGCCACCTGCCCGCGCGAGGGCAGGTTCTTGGTCGCTGTCTCAGGCAACCGCAACACAGTCGATGTGTCGATCGTGGACAGCCTGGCGTCGAAGCTAATGGTCGCTCCCTCAGTGCGCTGGGTCACCGCCATCTCTCATCTTCTCCGGTCCTGACACCGCACCCCCACGAAGACACCGTCATCGAGTGCGCCACGGTTGAAACTCTACAGCGAGAGGTCCTTGACGCGGGCTGGTGACCGAGCCAGCGGCATCTGCATGTTCGCCGCCGTGGGCCCGGTGACCGGCTGCCTGGTTCAGGCTGGTGCGCTGAAATCGCGGGCGTGGAGCCTGGGGGATCGCGCGATGATAGGTCCTGGTGGCGAACTCCCCTGGAAGGATCGTGGTGTGGTGACCAGTTCCGGTGCGCAGCATTATGTTCTGGGGGCGGCGACGGTGTCGCGTATCGGTTTCGGCGCGATGCAGCTGCCGGGTCCGGGGGTGTTCGGGCCGCCGCGAGACCGCGATGCGGCGATCGCGGTCCTGCGCCGGGCGGCCGACCTGGGCGTTGATCACATCGATACGGCCCAGTACTACGGTCCCGGTGTCGCCAATGAGCTGATCCGGGCGGCGCTGTTCCCCTACCGCGAGGGTCTGGCCCTGGTCAGCAAGGTGGGCGCGCGGCGGGACGAGTCGGGCGGATGGCTGCGGTACGACCGGCCGGCCGAGCTCAGGCAGGGCATCGAGGACAACCTGCGCGCGCTGGCAGTCGGCCAGCTTGCCGCGGTCAACTTGCGGCTGATCGATGACGCGGAGCCGGACCAGCGGTTCGACGACCAGCTCGCCGCGATGGTGCAAGCGCGCGACGACGGCCTGATCGGCGGCGTCGGCCTCAGCAACATCACCCGCGGCCACCTGCTGCACGCGCTCGCCGTCACCGACATCGCGTGCGTCCAGAATCCGATGAACCTGGCGGACCAGACCTCGATGCCCGTGCTCGAGGAGTGCCATGCCCGCGGCATAGCGTTCGTGCCGTTCTTCCCGCTCGGCTCGGCGTTCGCCCAGGGCAATCCAGTCCTCGGCGATCCGCGGGTCGCTGCTACCGCGGCTCGCCTTGGGCATACACCGGCCCAGATTGCGCTGGCGTGGCTGCTTAGCCTGCGGCCGAACGTGCTGCTGATTCCCGGCACGTCCTCGGTACGCCACCTCGAGGAGAACATGGCCGTCGCGAACATCGAACTCGACGCTGACGCACGCGAACTGCTGGCCTAGAAGGCACGGCATCTCAAGCCGGGGCAGTTATACGGCGGCGGGCCGTGGCGGCACAACTCAACGTGAGGACGCTATGAGTCCAAGGCGGGTGGAGGCCATTGTTGTCGGCGGTGGGATCGCTGGACTCGCCAGCGCCTGGGTGCTTCGTCATCGCGACGTCTTGCTGCTGGAGTCCGATACCCGGGTAGGCGGCCGGATCTGCTCCGAGCCGAGGGGGAACTACTGGCTGAACTGGGGTGCACACGTCTTCGCCGGACCGGAATCAGCGACGGGCCGACTCATGCAGGAACTGGGCGTCCATGCCGAGCCGGTACCAGGGGAGCTTGCTGGCTTGGCGATGAACGGGCGCTTGCTCACTGACGGAAGGGTGGAGACCTATCCGTTCAGGGTGCCCATGGCCTGGCATGACCGTGCCGCGGTGCTGCGAGCCGGTCTCAAGGTGCGGCGAGCCGTCCGCAGATATGGACTGATCGCGCAGGCTCGCCCTGAGGATGGGCCCGGTGAACTGCAGCAGCGTGTCTACGACTTCCTCGGGGACCAGACCTTCGAACAATTCACCGGGCGGCTCCCGGCAGATGCCGACGCCATGTTCCGGCCGACCGTGACGCGCTCGGCGGGCGCCCCGGACCAGGTGTCCGCCGGGGCCGGCGTGGGCTACTTCCGGCTCGTCTGGGATCGCACATCCGGGCTATCCCGCAACATCCCCGGCGGATCGTCGACGCTGACCGACACCATCGCCGCCGGTCTGGGTACCCGTGTCGTGCTCGGTGCCGAGGTCCTCGAGGTGGTCCAGGGCGACGACGGCGTCCGCGTGCGCTATCGCCGCGGCGGAGCCGAAGATGAGCTGCTCGCCAGCCACTGCGTGCTGGCGACACCCGCGCCCATTGCACGCCGGCTGGTCAGTGGCCTGGCACCGGAAACCCACGATGCGCTCGGGAAGGTGGTTTACGGCCCACTTGTCAGCGCCGCATTCCTAACCAATGAGAGCGGACCGCAGCCGTGGGACCGCTGCTACGCGATCGCGACTCCGAAAAGGGCATTCAACATCTTCTTGAACACCACCAGCGTCATCCGCGCGCGTGAGCAGGTACGCCAGCCGGGCAGCAGCCTCATGGTCTTCTCGCCCGCATCGCTCGCCGCGGCGCTGCTCGATCTCGACGACCGCCAGATCATCGACCGTTATCTCAACGACCTCGAGGAGATCTTTCCCGGAATTTCCGGGCTCGTGGTCGAGGCACAGGTACGCCGGTGGCCGCTCGGCCTCGCCTACTGCTTCCCTGGCCGGGGCCGCATCCAGGCAGCCCTCACCCGCCCGGCAGCACGCATTCATCTCGCCGGTGATTACCTCGGCACCTTCTACACCGAAACAGCCATCGAAACCGGGTCCAGGGCTGCCGCGACCATCCTGCACCATCTGGGTCAGGCTCATCCCGACACCGGCAGAGCATGAGCACGGCTGGTGTCTCAGGCCGTCGCAGAGCCCACTGAATCCTTCCGGCAGGTTGAGATTGCGGGCCGCTATCTCGACCGCCTGTGTGGCGCTTTTGGCATGCCGATCTGCCTAACGTCGCGCATTGACCGACGGGCTTGCTGAATGAGAAGCTTCCGGTGCCCCTCGACCGGTCACCCCCAGCGCCCTCGACCGGTCATACTTTTTGCCTTTCACAAGGGAGTGAAGCGTGCGCGCAATCAGCAGGTTTCGAGCGGGCCGAGCCTCGATCGGCGCGGTCTTGCTCGCCACCGCGGGGTTGGTCGTCAGTGGCGTGATCGGGGCGGTACCGGCGTCGGCCACCGCGGGGCCAAAGGCCCACCGGATCATCGTCCAGCCGGAGATCTTCCAGGCCGGCCGACCGGCGCCGAACGCTACTTTCGGTTGCCAGAACCGTCCGATGGACGGCTCGCAGGGGCCGCGCTGCTACCAGGCAGCCCAGATCCAGAACGCGTACAACATCACTCCGCTGCTCAACCGCGGAATCAACGGCGCCGGGCGCACGATCGTCATCGTCGACGCCTTCGGCAGCCCGACGATCGCCTCCGACCTGCAGACCTTCGACGCGACGATGGGGTTGCCCGACCCGTCATTCACGCAGATCACGCCGGCGGGTTCGCCGCCACCGTTCGACGTCAACGATCCCAACCAGTTCGGCTGGGCGGTCGAGACGACGCTCGACGTCGAGTGGGCGCACGCGACCGCACCCGGTGCGAACATCGTGCTTGCCGTAGCGCCGAGCAACAACGACTCCGACATCCTCAACACGACCAAGTACGTGGTCGATCACAACGTCGGTGACGTCATCTCGCAGAGCTTCGGCGAGGCCGAGGCGTGCATGGACCCGATCTTGCTCAACGAGCAGCACGCGCTGTTCGCGGAGGCGGTCAGCAAGGGAATCACCCTCTTCGCCTCGTCGGGTGACAGCGGCGCCTCGCAGCCGAGTTGCGACCCGAACAGCACCGCCGCGCTGTTCGCCGCGAGCACTCCGGCCTCGGACCCGAACGTGACCGCCGTCGGCGGCACCACGCTCACGGCCGACCCCAGCACGGGTGCCTACCAGAGCGAGACCGCGTGGACCGAGCCCTTCGGCTGCAACCCGCCGGCGGTGGCGGCGAGCGACGTGAACTGCAGCGGCGGCGGGTTCAGCAGCGTCTACGCGCGGCCGGACTACCAGTCCGCGCTGCAGAAGAACCGTGCCCGAGGCGTCCCGGATGTCGCCTACAACGCGGGCGTCTCCGGCGGCGTGCTGATCTTCAGCGCGACGATCAACGTGGCCTTCGGGCTCCCGGCGAACGCGCCGGTGTTCTTCATCATCGGCGGCACGAGCGCAGGCTCGCCGCAGTGGGCCGGTCTGGCCGCGGACGCCGACCAGCTCGGCGGGCACCGGATGGGCAACATCAACCCCGCGCTGTACTCGATCGCGCAGGCAAAGCAGCACTACGCCGCGGCCCTGCACGACATCACCACCGGCAACAACGACGTCGCCGAGATCGGCGGCGGCTTCAACGCCGGCACCCGTTGGGATCCGGTGACCGGACTCGGCACCCCGATCGCGGCAGCGCTCCTGCCGCTGCTCGTGGCGCGCACGAGCTAGCACGCCCGGTTGTCCGCGCTCGCCGAAGCAGCATTACGGCGAGCGCGGACAGCCTCATCTGAGTCGCCTGTTGACGTCTGCTGGTTCGCTCGCCGCAGTTGGCCCTCCGCGCATCCTGATGGCATGGGGCGCGAGGCGGTGGTCGGGCGGCATCGAGCAGGGCCTGCCGCAGCGGACGAAACGGCACGTCCCCGGCGGTCGGGCTGCATCGGCCAGCCATGACAGTTCCGCCCGCGTCCCGGACCCAGTTCGCGAACTCCCTGACCAGGCGGCTCTTGCCGATTCCGGCTCGTCCGCGGACCACGAGCATCTGGCCGCCCGTCCGCCACGCGCCCTGAAGCTGGGCAAACTCGCGGTCGCGCCCGACCATGACAGGACTGAGCACTCCAGCGGCGTTCGAAGTCCGCACCTCGTGTCCCACAACCAGCCATGGTACGTAAACACCGGCTTATGAGGCCCTGGCTGGTGAGCCTGTCCCCCGCAAGGAGTACTAGTCCAGTGAGTGCGTCCCGACAGGAGGACCTTGGCGTGCGGCGCACGTCGCAGGCGGCCGAGGCGGGCTTAAGCGCGCCGGGGTGGATCGCCAACCGGACGCCATCCGGCGGGCGGGTCCTCACCGACTCGCCCGTCGGCCGCCTCGCGTATCAGGTCGGCGTGACCTGTGTGCCTGCCATACTCCTCGATAAGGTCGCAGACCAGCCTGCGCAGGCTGGCGCGGCGGCCATCGGAGCTGGTGAAGTGCAGGGGCTGGTCCAGTCCGCCGTTCGCCAGTGCCGCTTGAGCCTCGCGCGTGACCGTTCAACGGCGCCGTCCCACAGGGCGTATAGCTGCGCCGGAGTCTCGGCGGCGGCAGAAGTGAACTCCCAGTCGCTGTCGCCGTCCCAGTCGGTGCCCTCCCACGGCGCGCCGATCGGCGGTCCGCTGAGCCTGACGGTGAACATGTTGTCCTCGCACACGGCGAGATGCTTGAGCAGCCCGCCAAGGGTCAGCGAGGAAGCGCCGATCCTGACCTGCAATCCGGCCGCGTCGAGATCATCGGGCTTGAACCGGAACGTCGTGCGGAGCCGGTCGAGCGCCCCGGTCAGATGCGCCACCTCGCTGCCGGCCATGGGCGGTTCCCACTGGCAGTCGGCGTTAGTCATGGCGCCACCGTAGGCAACATTGAGGACGTTCTGCGTCCGGAATTCTGGCCGTTCCCAAAGCAGCTGCAGCCCGGCGCCGACGTGCTGAACGCTACGCCGGCGTCCAAGGTTCAGCTCCGGTCGGCCGAACCGCCGGCGGCTCCTGGTCGGTGAACCACGATCTCGAGGCCACGGTCCGCGCGTTGGCCGGTTGAAGGGCAACGTCACCAACCTGCGCTCCTAGCGCGACGGCACAGCGGTCACGCCTCTACCAGCACGCTGAGAGAACGAGGGCAGATTGGCCGATACCCAGCCTTCAGCGAGCCGACTGCCGACTCCGCCGCTGTTGGCTATCGTGGGGGGCATGGGTTGCTTCGCTGCCATGCCCACCCGGACCGCCGCTTAGCGGCGGTACCGCGGTTGCCGTAACTGCGGCCTCATTGCCTACCCCTGCTGGGGTCAGTGCCGAGGGCGTACCGCCGGATCAGTGTCCTGCCGGCAGCCACTTGCTCGTTCCTATGCTGCCGGGCCGTCCTGCCTGATCAGGGGAGCCATGTCTCAGCCGCAGCGATCCGATTCCCAATACAAAGAATTGGCGCCGGACTCATGCGCCGCCACGATGCTCCTGATGGTCGGGCTCCCCGGCGCCGGGAAAACCACCCGGGCCAAAGAGCTCGCCGCGGCGAACCGGGCGCTGCGGCTGACCCCGGATCACTGGATGATCCCGCTGTTCGGCGAGCCGATGGCCGACGATAAGCGCTTCGTGCTCGAAGGGCGGCTCATCTCAGTGGCCCTGCAGGCGCTGCGGCTGGGGACCAGCGTCGTGCTCGACTTCGGGCTCTGGGGCCGCGATGAACGGTCGGCACTGCGCTGGCTGGCGCGATCAGCCGGGGCAGCCTGCCAGGTGATCTACCTGCCCGTGGACAAGGACGTCCAGCTCGCCCGGATCGCGCACCGCCAGGCAACGGCACCGCATCAGACGTTCCCGATGAACGAGGCCGACGTAGACCAATGGCGGAAACAGTTCCAGGTACCTGACGCCGCCGAACTCGACGGCGGCGAAATCCCCAGTCCGCCAGCGGGATGGCCGGGCTGGCCGGAATGGGCAGTAGACCACTGGCCCTCATGCACCGACAGCTAAACCTGACCGTCCTGTCTAGGGCCGTCCTGATGACGTTCGTGCTGGCCAGCGCGGCAGGGTATGGCGGCCACTTCGATCATGCAGACGTGCGATCCGCGTGCGATAACGTGCGGCGTCCAGCGGTCAGGAGTGGACCATGCCGGTCACTCACGGCTACCGGCTCAGAATGTCACTGATGCGCGTTTCCGCAGGTCAGTGGCAATAGAAATGTGGTGGTGGTCACGGGCGTGGTCTCCTTGCCCCAGACGCCGTTTTTCTCGCTCGTCATGCCGATCCGTGCACGCTTGTCGACGTCGGCGGCGGATCGACCCAGGGCACCGAGGTGGACTTGGCCATCTGGGGATAGGCCGTCAGCGAGAACTGGCAGGATCAAAGACGCACTCACATAACACGTCGAGACGACGGGAAGGCAGGCGAACGTGACTGACGTGGATGCTCTAGCCACGTTCGACTTCGCGGCTTTCTTCGTTGCGGTCGACGACGCGCGCCGCGACCGGGATATGGGCTGGTACGACTTGGCCGACGAGCTGTGGGATCAGTCCGCGCAGCTCAACGCCGAGCGCGACGATCACCCGCTATGCGGCGGCGCGGTCTCCCGGCTGGGTGCGCGAGGCGAAACATCGTGTCAGTACGCGCTCTACCTGCTGCGCTGGCTCGGTCAGGCACCCGAGGAGTTCCTCACCGGTCCGGCTCTGGACGTCGGAGACGTGCGGCTCCCGGACCCAGGCCCAGACAGTCGGCTCCGATGGGACCTCGCCCAGCTCCATGCCGCGCTCAACGACGAGCGCCGGCGGCAAGGGCTGACCTGGGCGGGACTGGCCGAGCAGATCGGATGCACTCCGAGTCGGCTGACCAATCTGCGCACGGCGCGCATGGCCGATATGACCCTCACGATGCGCGTGACCCAGTGGCTGCGCAGACCGGCAGCCGCGTTCATCCATCCCGCGAGCAGCTGGCGCCGAGCCGAACTGCTCTAGCTCGAACAACGGCGAGCGCAGCCGGGCCGACTAGAGCGTTACGACCAGCCGATACGGCGGCTGGGCGTCATCCGCAGGCCTCGCCACCACCACGTCGACCTCGTCGATCACCGCGGGCCGCCCAACAAGGGCTCGTCCACCAGCGCTCTGATCCCGCCCGCGGCGGAAGCGTCCCGGGGGAATGCGCTGGCGGCACGGCCTGACCGGCCGGCATAGCCGGCACCGGCGTTCTGTTCCATGCCAGGCCGCTGATACTGCGCTGGGCCGGCCAGGCATGGACCCGCGTTCCCTGTCCCGCGCCACCGGCAGGCACGAGCATCTACGGCCTGAAAGCCATCTCAGCCAGCAATGCCCGGGCGGCCTTCGGCGACTACGGGTGACGAGCGTCAGGGTGATTGATCTCTGCCCTGATGGTCCTGGCTGGGTGAACGGCGGCTGGGTGCTCAGTGGCCGGATCGCCGGTCTGGTAACGCAGCAAGTCGCCTGGCTGGCAGTCGAGTGCGCGGCAGAGCCTGGCTAGCGTGCTGAACCGGATGGCCCTGGCGCGGCCATTCTTGAGTACGGACAGGTTAACGATGGTCACCCCGACCCGGTCAGATAGCTCGGTGAGCGTCATCTGCCGCTTGCTGAGCAGCGCGTCGAGGCGTATCGCGATCGCCGCCGTCTCGTCCTGACGATCGGCCGCGGCGCCGTGGTCGGGCTGATCCTTCATATGGTGGCCTGGATTTCGGCGTCCAGCGCGGCGCCGGCCTTGACGATCCGGGCGAAGGTCAGCAGCGCGGCTCCGGTCAGCACGGGGACCGGCGCTCGCAGCGGCACCAGGATCAGGTTCGGGAACGGGCTGGCGAGACTGGTCATGATCTGCAGCAGCGCGTCGATCGCGATCAGGTGCAAGATAGCGGCGGTCGTGCTGCCGATGATGACGAACCAGCCAAGGCGTCGCATGGAGGCCGCGATGCGCGGGGTGAACGGCCCGTTCCTCCGCGCGGTGACGATCATCCGCCAGAGCAGGAACAAGATGCCGCCCCAGAACAAGGCGGCGGGCAGGTCGGCCACGATGTTAAGTGCCTGCTCGCCTGCCGTGGCGTGATTGGCGCACGCCTGGAGGCTGCCGTCGATGCTGACCGAGTTACCAGGCTTGGCGTGAACAAACGGGGTGTTCCAGTTGCTGCTGCTGTAGTTCGCTCCCGGCTGCGTCACGCACACCGAGCTCGAGAAGCCGCCGAAGCCGCCAGAGCCGAATATGAGCAATGCCGCGCCGAGCACCGCCCCGATGAGCATGAGCGCGCCGAAGAAGGTAGTCACAGACTCAAGCGGCTCGGTCAACCTGCGCCGTTGGTCGTTGATCGTCATTCCAGGTCCTCTCGATCGGCCGGACGGGTCACCCCGCATGGCGCTATCGTTAATCGATAACAACGATAGTCGATAATAACGATAATCGATAGGTCCTTGTCAACTTGAGTCCTAGCGGGCCATCCGGCGAACCTGTCGCCAGTTGCTGTCAGAGATGTCGCCCGGTGCCGCGCTCGCCGCGCTGTCGGGTGAGCCCGTCGCCGTCGCCAGATGGGCGCCTGCTGGCGTTCCGCGGCTACTTCGGCTTCGCCGAAGGCGACTACGCCATCTACACCGTCCGGGCCAATGGCTGCCAGGTGAGGCGCGTACCGAATACCCTGCAAGGCTTTGAACCAAGCTGGTCCCCGACCAGACGCCAGATCGCCTTCGTAAAGGCCGGGCAGGCCGGAGTCGAGATCATCAACGCAGACGGCACGAACCTGCGCCAGCTGATCCCAGGCACGCACCCAGGATCTGACTCCTCGCCCTCATGGTCGGCGCGCAACGTGATCGCGTTCGTGCGGGCCCGCGGTTCGCGGCCAGGGCAAATCTACACAGTAAAGCCTGACGGCAGCGGCCTTACTCAGATCACCACGGCACCGGATTCAGCGCCCCGAGCTGGTCACCGTCCGGCCGCCTCCTCGCATCGGTCACCGCTTCCACCGCCGTCGAGGTCATGCACGCCGATGGCAGCGGCGCCCACACACTCAGCCCGTGAGTTACCTGAAGGCCGACCGAAAATGGATGACACACATGCCCGAGCCAATAAGTAACGTGTCCATTCACGGGTTGCTTGACTAATGCCGTGTCAGGCTGCGTTTGCCCATTTGACGATGCGGCGGAGGAGGTGGCCCGCCGCCGTTTCCGCGGCGCCTCGCCCAGGTCGTGTGCGGCGCGCCCACTGATGACCCGGTCTGGGCTGCAGGGCTGTGAGTCGGGGCATGCCTGGAGGCGCTGGAGGTGCAGAAGGTGACAGGCCGTGGCCGGGACCGGTTGCCCCCGAGTTAGTGCTCCTGACGGGACGTCCTGTCCGCGAGGTAGGCGGCTACCCAGGCCTCGTTCAGGTCGTCGGACTGGCGGCGCGTCTGGGGGGCCGGGATCGGGCCCTGGTAATCCGCGAGTCCGAGATGAGCCAGCACGCCACGGATCGTTTGCTCGTAACCATCTGGGCTGCTCAGCTCCTCGTAGACGACTCGGTAGGGCGTCACCCCGAGCTCGTTGTACAGCTGGCGCCAGCCGGTCTCGCTCTCGGCGATCAGGGCCTCCAGGGCGGCGATGAGCTCGTAGTCATAGCGCGGCGGGCCCGTAGGGCGCGGCCACGCGGGCTGCGGCTGGCCGACGGGGTCGACCCACATCCCGTCCTGGGCCATCCGCGCCCAGGAGACCGCTTGGCGGACCCGGTCACGTCGCGTGACATCTACGACCCGCAAGTCAGGAAACGCGGTACGGAGGACCGCGACGCGGTCCAGGCCGGCGAAGCGGGGGATCTCCGAGAACTTCGCCAGCGCCCATCGCAGGGTGTTCCAGTGGATCTTGGCGCCGAACACGCCGTTGGGAGTACCGCCCAGCCGGTAGACAAGGGTCAGGTAGCTCTCTTTGTCGCTCACGTCATGACCGGCAGCGTAGGGGCCCTCTTCCCAAAACCGCCAGTCCGGGAGCTTGGCCGGATCCTCGGCGAGGAAGTATTCCTGGGGGCGGCCGGCGACGCCCGTGGCTGCCAGGCAGCGGGACAGCAGCTCGGTGCCGCTGCGCGGGTTAGCGCACACGAGGTAACTCGCCTTCGGCAACTCCACCCGGCCATCGTCTCCGACGTGCGCCCCTTCGCAACCCATTATCCGAAGGCCCGGGCTACTGCGGCCTCGCTCAGGAGCTCGCCGCGCCGCCTGGGCAACGACGACTCGATCTGGGTTCGCATGAGCGGCGATCGGCTGATGGCTTCTTCGAAACAGATCGGGCGATCTGCGAGCGGACGAGCCCCACGCCGGAGGGGTGTCAGCGACCGCGGAACGCCGCCGGGAGCGGTTGCCTGACCGCTCTGCCTGCGGGAGGCTACCCGCCCTTGGCCAGGCGCTCGTCAGAGCTGGCGGCCGCCTTGGTCTCGCTCGCGATCTCGCC
>CAWEIQ010000003.1:0-810000 GCA_963809195.1 uncultured Actinomycetota bacterium
GGCCGGCCAGGCCGCGGATGTCACTTTCCTGAGTCGCCGGTCCGCCGTGGTCGGGGGATAATACAGCTGGCAGGCCAGCAACGGTTCTGGCGCTGGCCGTGTCTTTATGGTGAAGCGGCCTTAGCGGACCTCGGAGCTCCCGATGACCAGGACGTGTTACCGGCGGCATGGACTGGTCCGGCGGAGCGACCGCTCGTTCGTCCGGCGCATCATCATCATCCTGGCGCTGCCTGCGACGGTCGCTGGTTGCGCTGCGGCCGACCGCCCAGCCGGTCGTTCCTCGTCGGCGCTGGTCTCGGTACATGCCGATGCCCACCAGGCCACGTCATGGCGGCCAGGAGCCGGACGCGGCTATCCAGCCACCTTCGTCGCGTCGGTATTCGGGACCGGCGGGCAGGTGAGCCGCGGCCTGGCGATCTTCTCGTCTGCGGACGGTCATTTCATCCGGACGCTGACCCGCGACGCGCATTTCCCGGCTCCTGCCGCCGTCAGCCCAGATGGCCGGTGGGTGTATTTCTTCCGGCAGTCTGCCCAGGCCCATGGCCGGTGCCAAGGCAACGGGATCACGGAGCCTGCCCTGTGGCGGGTGCCCACGCGTGGCGGTCGGCTGCGACGCGTGGGCCTCAGGACCACCAGCCTGGCGTTCAGCCCGGACGGCCGGATGGTGGCCTACACCTCCGCCCGGCACTGCGGGCGCACGATCTGGATCGTAGTCCGCGATAGGAAGGCTGGGACGACCCGCCGTATTCTGCTCGCCCGCAACGCTCCGACCTCGACCAACCCGATCGTCACCGCGCAGCTCAGCTGGGCGCCTGACGGACAGCGAGCTGGCCGTCGCGGTGGCGCCCGGCTGCCGCCATCAACGCCCTCTACGTCGTCCACGCCCGCAGCGCGGCGAGGCTGCCAGCCGCGGAGATCGCGCCTTGCCGCGGGCGAGACGACGAGTGCCTCGACCCGAGCTTTGACCAGAGGGGCAGGTTGACATTCCTGGAATGGCGAAATCGGGCAGGCCACCATCCGGAACAGGTTGCCCGATGGCACCAGGGCCGTTCCAGCCGGCTCTTCCGGCTCAGCCGCGACCAAAGCGCAGCGAGAACTGCCAGCATTGCCGCCGACGGAGCCGGCACCGCCTTCCTCATCGAAGGCGGCATCCGCCAGCACCAGATCTGGCGCTGGTCCCGCGGCAGGATCGCCCTCATCCGCAGCGGTTCGCGACGCCAACTGGTTACGCAACGCGCTGTGGCTGTGACGGCAATACCTGGCGAGCGACCGCTTCAGATGCCGCCGAGCCGCTTGCGCATGACGAACGTGTCGAGCGGCGAGTAGACGGGCGACCCGAGCGCCGCGCCGTAGTGGGTGACCGTGATCGAGGTCGTTCCGCCCGGCTCGTGCGGGACGAAGTCGAACGACGCGAACCCGTACGGCGTCTGCAGGTCGCGGTAGGCCGACCACGGCGCCGGTTCGGTTGTCGTCGATCGAAGGGTGCTGGACCTGCGGGCTGCCGGGGCCAATGCTGGTGATCAGGACGCCGTCGTGCGGCATGTCGAAGTCGGCGACAGGCGTCGGCGACGAGTGCCCGCCGCCTCCGATGATCATGTGCACGGTGCCCAGCGAGGTGTCCATCCGCGCGGTGTCGCTGCTCTGCGGCGCCGGGGTCAGCAGGTTGCTGCCGGACAGGACGCCGCGGACCGGGAAGGACCGCTCGAAGTGATGCTCGTGACCGGCCACCACCAGGTCGACGCCGTACCTGTCGAACAGCGGCAGCCACTCCTGCCTGATCCCGAGGTCGGCGCCGTTGAAGTGGGCCGAGGACATCGCCACCTGGTGCATGCACACCACGATCCAGTCGATGTCATCCGGTGCTGCGCGCCTGGCCAGCTCGCGCTCGAGCCATGCCCGCTGCGCTCCTGCGCTGTACCCGTTGATGTAGGGGTTGTCGCCATTGGCCACGTACGTCGGAACATGGTCGCGCCGGAACGCGCTGAACGCGCCGTCCTGCAGGCAGACGTCGTCGTTGTTCAGCGAGATGACGCTGATCGAGCCCGACCGTGAACGCGTACCAGTTGCCGCGGAAACTCCGCGGAGCCGTTGTCCGGCAGCTCGAATCTGGTCTGGTACGACAGATAGCCCTGCGGGCCGTTACCCACTTCATTCTCATGATTGCCGGCGGACGGCATCCACGGTCTGTTGGCGGCCGAGCGGGTGTTGTTGTTGAAGAACGACGCCCAGGTCGCGACCGGCGCGTCGCTGACGTTGGCATAGCACAGGTCGCCGTTGAACAGGTGGAACAGTGGGTCCAGGACTCTCGACGGCGGGGACGATGAAGCCGGCGTTCGGCGTGTTCGGGCCGAGGCCCGTGCCGACCGGAGCGGGAATGGCCTGGTCGCCGAAGCTGGTGAATCGGAAGCCGCCGGAGCGCCCGCGCGGCCCGGTGCGGAACATCCCCGGGACCGGTGTCGCGCCGTCGTGCAGTACCTCGAAGATGTACTGGGTGTCCGGCTGCAGCCGGTCCAGCCTGGCGTGATAGGTCCAGACTGTCTCGCCGGTCAGCGCCTCGGTGTAGACCCGCTCCTCGGCAGGCACCTCGAAGCCGTGCCCGTGGGCCGGCCTGCCGAGGCGCAGCCGCGCCCTGGCTACCTGGGCGGGAGCCGCCCAGGATACGGCGGCTTGCGACGCGGCGTCAGCGCCGAACTGCACGTGCACCTGCTCGGGCGCAGGCGCGCCGCTCGCGTCAGGACGGCGGACGAGCGCCGCTGCCCGCCTGCCAGGTCGGTCGGTGCCCGTCGCGAGCGGCACAGCCACCGCCGCCAGGCGGCGTGAGAACCTGCCGCCCCGAGAACCTGCCGCCGGAGTACTCGTGCTCGCCGTGCTCGGCGTCCATCTGACGTCTCCTCCAGATCGCCGCGAATAGGGAGCGGAGCCGATCGTGACGGTTGCGGCTGCACGCCCGGTTCCCGGCGGGTAAACGGGCACGGACGCTGGCGTGAAGGCTGCGTCCCAGCCAGATACGGCAGCTGACCAGAACGGCGTCAGGATGACCGGCTCAGGGCGCGAGCGTGGCGGCGACCTCGCGCAGGTCAGGCTCCTCGACGGATTCCTGCACGCAGCGCGCGAAGAGCCAGAGCCTGACCCGCTGCGGATCGAGGTCGAGCAGGTCGGCCATCCTGTCGGCCAGCCCGCCTGGATCGCTGGCGAGCCGGCCCGGGAAGTTCAGCATGTGCTGCAGCGTGTCGTAGGCCGGATCGCCGACGTACGGCTTGGGATCGATGACCAGCCACGGCTCGCGCTCGGGCGGCCAGCACGTTGTCGTGATGCAGGTCGGTGAGGAGAAGCACGGAGCGGTCCGATGTCGCCGGCAGCTCCCTGAACAACTCGATGCCTGCGCGGCCCAGGCCGGGGTCGATCTGGTCTTTGCCGCGCGCGATGGCCTCGGCGTTGTCCAGTTCGAACTCTGGTCGCCCACTGGTCGCACATCAGTGCCAGCGGCCGGAACGGCTGCCCGGGCGGCGGTTCCGTCCACAGCCGCTGCAGCAGCCCGGCGATAACCACGTCCTGCTCGGGCTCGGGCAGCGCTGCGGACAGCTGGGTGCCGGGCTCGCAGATCTCGAGCAGCAGGGCGGTGGTCGGCCCGGCGACGTGGGACTCGATCAGCCTGACAGTTCCCCTGCCATCCCAGTGCCGCAGGCCTTCGGCCTCGTGCAGGGCCTCCTCGTGCGTCCAGCCGAGCTTGAGGACGACGCGCTCGCCCGCGCTGGTCCGCGCGGGCGCTACCCATGACGCGCTGCCGCCGACCGTGAACGGCGGTTCGATCGTCAGCGACCAGCGGGCACCGAATTCTTCGATGAGCAGGGGCAACTGCGCGCGCCACGCTCGCTCGGCCGCAGCAAGTTCTTCGCTGACGGACATCCCGCCAGTGTGCATGAACCTAGCTGGCACCGCACGTCGTTATATAGGCAGGGCGCGTGTGCGCCGGACGGATACTTCCGATGCAGATCAGGGCGCTGGCGTGGCTCGGCGCGGGCCAGCTCGGCTGGCTCGGGCCAGGCCGCGCTGGCAGGACTCCTCAGCTCGGCCGGGTCGGCCGGGTCGCCGTCAACCTGGCGGGTGCCGCCAGCGCGGCGTTCTTCGCGCGCGCCAGTCTGCAGTTCTATCTGCAGACGCACAGGCTGATCGGCGCCGCCTTCTTCGTCGAGCAGGCCTGGTTCTTCACAGCGTTCCTGATCAGGCGGTCGCCTCGCTCGGTCGCCGCCTCGGGCTGGCCGTGGTTGCTCGCGGCCGGCGGAACCTTCGGCGGGCTCCTGCTGCGACCGTCCGGTATCCATCCGCCTTGGGGCGTCGTCGCCGGGCTGGTGAGCCAGCTAGTCGGCCTGGCGCTCGCGGTCACGGCACTGTTCTTCCTCGGCCGGTCGTTCGGCTTCGTCGCGGCTGACCGTGGCCTCGTCACGCGCGGCCCGTACGCGGTCGTCAGGCACCCGGTCTACGCCGCGTACATCCTCATCCAGTCCGGCTACCTCATGCAGAGCGTCTCGGCTCAGGAACGCCGCGGTCCTCGCGTTCGCGACCTGCTGCAACATCGGCCGGATCTGCGCCGAGGAGCGTTTGCTCGCGCGCTCGCCTGGCTACGCCGAAGTACGCGGCGCGAGTCAGGTGGCGGCTGCTTCCCGGCGTGTGGTAGCCGCTCGGCGAGCTTGCACTCCGCCGCGCCGTCGCGGAACTGTCAGAAGGCCGCAGCAACCGGGATGATGCGCTCGCCGAACAGCTCGAGTGGCCGTGATCGCGGTGACGTTCGGAACACGGCCGTGCGCGTGGCTGACTCCGAGCCCGGCGGCCCAGCGCAATCGCTCGAGAATCTCGTCCACGTGCTCGCCGTTTTCGCCGGGATCGAGCGGCATCATGACGGTCTTGGTGATGTCGTCGTAGTCACGGCCGACCGCCGCGCAGTGCTCGCGCAGTACGTCGAGCTTGTGCTCAAGATCCGGGCCGGCGAAAAGGTTGCATGCCTGGGCATACTGCGCCACCATCCGCAGCGTCTTACGCTCGCCGCCGCCGCCGATCAGGATCGGGGGATGCGGCGTGGACAGCGGCTGCGGTGAGTTCAGCGTGCGCTCGAGCCGGTAGTGCTTGCCTGCGTACGGGCCGTCGTTGTCGCTCCACATCTGCAAGCAGATCTGCAGCGCCTCCTCGAGCCGCTCGAACCGCTCGGCAGTGGACGGGAACGGCAGCCCGAGGCCGTGGCTTTCGTCGGCATTCCAGGCAGCGCCGATGCCGAGCCATGCCCGGCCGCCCGACATCACATCGAGCGTGGTGACGCACTTGGCGAGCAAGCCAGGTTCGCGGTAGACCACCGCAGTCACCCAGGCGAGCAACTCGATCCTCGACGTGCACGCGGCCAGGTAGCCGAGTGCCGTGTAGGCCTCGAGCATCTCGTGCTCGGGCGGACCGACGACGCCGATCTGCCAGACGTGATCCATCACGCTGAGCTTGGTGAACCCGCAATCCTCTGCCGCCTTCGCGACGGTGGCTAGGTCCTTGCCCAAACCCTGCGGCCCTGCTGGCCAGGTGAAATCCGCCAGATGCAGGCCGAGCTCCATAGCGATCCTCTCTACTGGCTTGGGGAACTGCTCACCATTCTCGCGCAACAAAGCGCGCCGGGACTGTCGCGGGCTAGCTGGTCTCCGGCGGGGGAAGTCCGAGCTGGGCGCGGATGACCCTGACCTGCGCCTCGACCTGCGCGTCGGCCAGCTTGTGCGCGCTGTCGAACGACAAAAGCTCGGAAATCGAGCTGGCCTTCGCCTCACGTCGTGCCAGCTCGGCACGGATCTCGTTGACCCCGATAAGTGCGCGGGCGGTGGCAGCGATCTGCGGCGGGAACCCGATCTTGGCCAAGTCACGGTCAAATTGGCGTTCGGTCGCCGCCTGCGCCCGCAGCGCGGACTCGGCGGCCGCCAGGTCGTGATGCCTTTCGTCCTCGTACTTGTCGACTTCGACGTCCAGCCGGTGATTGGCGGGTTCGGCGATGGCCAGGTAGGCCTTGGCCAGCAGCCTTGAGGTTTCGAGCGGTCCCATGCTGCGCATGCTTTGCGTCATGGGCACCGCCAGATGCCGTCTGGCCGCCGGCACAGCCGGTGATGGCGAGCATGAGGCAGCAGGTCAGCGCGAGCACGGTGCTCAGCGACGGCCGGAGCGGCAGCTGATCTGGCCGGTGACATCACGCAGCCTTTCCTGTCCCACCTTTGATGACACATACGGATCGTCGGGCGGCGGGGTTCAGCATTCCACGTCGGCAGGTCCACGTCGGCGGGGGTCACCGCTCAAGTCGTGGCAACTGAACGATCTCGGCGCGGGCTACGTGATTCAGGGTATCGGCGCAACCTGCCAGTGAACGGAGGACAGGATGAATAAGAGATGGCTGGTGCCAACTGCGCTTGCCGCCGCGGCGCTGATAGCAGCCGGATGCGGCAGTTCAGGCGGTTCAAGCGGATCAGGCTCGACAGGTGGCTCTGGCGGCAACACGTCCGCGCCTCCGGAAGCACCGTCAAGACTGCGAAGGTCGGCGGGGCCACGGTCCTGACGAACTCGCAGGGCTTCGTGCTCTACTGGTTCGCACCTGACACCAGCACAAAGTCGAACTGCAACGGAAGCTGCACCACCTTCTGGCCGCCCTTGAAAGGCCCGGTCAGCGGGTCTGGCATCAAGGGAACGTTCGCCACGATCACCAGGTCGGACGGCTCCACGCAGGCAACGTTCGACGGCCACCCGCTGTACACCTACAAGGGCGACACGCAGCCAGGTCAGGCCGCGGGCAACGGGCTGAACATCAACGGAGGCCTGTGGCACGAGGTGACGGCCAGCGGCAGCGCAGCTCCAGCCTCCAACCCGTCGAGCAGTTCTGGCGGCGGGGGTTACGGCTACTGATGCCGTCCGGGCCACCGGCTAGCCCTCGTAGCGGCGGCGGGGGATCTGGCGTGCTAGCGAGCTGACGGCGCCCGGCAGGCCGAGTACATCAGGTTGCCTGAGCGTGCGAGCCAGCGGAGCTGGCTGCGGGTATTGACCGATCCGCAGCCAAGCCGCTGGCTCGCCGCATGGCCGCGGTCAGCCATCATCAGCGCTGTTTGGCGAGCGCGACGGCCACCCGCGCGATCAGCTCATAAGGGATGGGCTTGCGGAGCCCGAATTTAAGCGTGCCCTTGCCAGAGCGGTACGGCGCCAGTTCCTCGTCGAGCTCGGGGTCACCGGATGGCACTGGGTAGACCGAGATATGCGTTTTCCAGGCGCCGATGTAGATCAGGTGCTTGTCGGCCCGGGTTATCGTCGGGATGCCGTAGCTGATCGTCTCGCCGGTACCCGGCACAGCGGCGCGCACCCGCCGCCTGACCTCACGCAGAACTGCTTGCACCTCATCAGGGCAGGAATTGATGTACTCATCGACCGTCGCCGCCCGCTTGGCCATCCAGCTAGTGTGCCACCGGGAGTGACGAGGAATCCGGCGTGGTTCCAGTCGGCATGGTGAACATGCCGAACATGCCGGCTATGCCGTATATGCCGTATAGGAAGGACGGACCAATGGTGTTCACGGACGGCGAGCTGGCGTATCTGCGCTCGCAGCGGCTCGGCCGGCTGGCAACGGTCGCGCCCGATGGCACCTTGCAGAACAACCCCGTCGGATTCTCGGTCGACGAGGACGCCGGCGTCATCGACATTGGCGGCCGCAATCTGGGTGCGACGAGGAAGTTCGGCAACGTCGCTGGGAACGGCCAGGTGGCCTTCGTGGTTGACGACATCGCGTCGGTCAGCCCGTGGATCGTCCGCTGTTTCGAGGTGCGCGGCACAGCTGAGGCGCTGACTGGCCAGACGCCGTCCAGCCCCTACATGAGCCCAGAGGTGATCAGGATTCATCCCAGGCGCATCATCAGCTGGGGAATGGGGTCCGACGGCTCGGAAAGCTCACGCCGCAGCGTCGCCTGACGCCGGTGGTTCGCGGCCGGCGGTCTGTGGCCGGAGCCTGCGGGCCGGTCAGCTGCCGAGCATGAGCGCGGCAGCGTGCTCGCCGATCATCATCGCGGGCGCGTTGGTATTGCCGCCTGTGATGCTCGGCATGACCGACGAGTCAGCGACGCGCAGCCCTTCGACGCCGCGGACCCGAAGCCACGGGTCAACGACGGCTCGCTCGTCGGCGCCCATGCGGCAGCTGCCGACTGGGTGGTACACGGTCGTGGCGCGATTGGGGAGCTCCTTGGCCAGCGCAGGGCGATCCGGGTACTCAGCGCCGGGAGACAGCTCAAGGCTGATCTCGCCGGCGATGACCTTGCTGGCCATCACCTCGCGGATCAGCTCCATCCCGTCGAGCAGCAACTCGGCGTCGTCTGGGTCGGACAGATAGGCAGGGTCGATCACCGGCGCCGCCAACGGGTCGGCCGAGGCAAGCCGGACGGTGCCACGGCTCTTGGGGTAGATCAGCGTAGGCATGATCGTCAGGGCGGATCGCTTGTCCACCTTGTGCCTGGTCGGCGCGTCCTGATTCGGGAATGGGTAGGACCAGGGCAGCGCGTGCACCTGGATGTCGGGGATCTGGCCAGCTCTCCTGCTTCTGACAAATCCGACGGCCTCGAAGACGCTGCGCCCCATCCAAGTACCACCGCGCAGCGTCTCCTTGATCAGGCCGCTGGCGAAGTACGGAGTCGTGCCGCGGTTGCGTGCCGACTTCATGACGTACGTCATAGGCACGAACATGTGATCGTGCAGGTTGTCGCCGACCGGCAGGTCGGCGGTCACGTCAATGCCGTGCTCGCGCAGATGCGAGGCCGGGCCGATGCCAGACAACATCAGAATCTGCGGCGATCCGTAGACCCCGGCGGAGATGATGACCTCGCGGCTGGCCGTGATCGTCTGGCGACCCTCCGCCGTGATCACCTCAACGCCGGTGGCGCGGCTGCTCGCGAGCACGATCCTGGTCACCGTCACCTTGGTTGCGACGGTCAGGTTCGGCAGCTGGTGGTCGTCCAGGAAGCCGACAGACGAGCTATACCTCAATCCGCCGCGCACGCTCTGCTGGAACACGGCGACTCCCTCCTGGGACTCGCCGTTGTAGTCATCGATCGCGGGCACGCCGGCGGTGTCAGCCAGCGCCGCCATGAACGCCTGCGACGCTGGCGTGAGGTCGACTTGCCTGGTGACCGCGATGGGCCCGCTAGCGCCGCGCAAGTCGCTCTCGCCGTCCTCCCAGTTCTCCATCCGCTTAAAGCTGGCCAGCACGTCGGAAAAGCTCCAGCCGACGCAGCCTGCAGCGGCCCAGTCGTCGTAGTTTTGGGAGTTGCCGCGGACGAAGAGCATCCCGTTGATGGAGCCCGATCCGCCGACGACGCGCCCACGCACCTGCGGGATCGCCCGGCCGAGGGCACTGGCCTGCGGAGCGCTGTAATAGCCCCAATCGAGTCGCTTCTTCAGCGCTGGCACATTGTGGAAGATCGCGATCATGCCCGGCTTGCGCACGATGTACGAACGATCTGGGCCGCCGGCCTCGAGCAGGATGACGCTCGCACCAGAGTCGGCAAGGCGCCTTGCCAGCACGCACCCGGCGCTCCCGGCTCCGACGATGACGTAGTCGGCGGTCTGTTCCATCGCACCTCGCAACGGGGCGGAACCGGCACTTAGCGGCGCGGCCAGGATCGGATGGCTCGGACTCTATTGCCGTGGCACCTCCAAAACAAGAACACGTTTCAGTTTTGTCGCTGCTGCCGCTCGTTCGCGCGCTGATAGCGTCCAGCTCGTCGGGTGCGGTGCGAGCGGACGTATCGCCCGAGGGAGCGGGGCGGCCAGATGACGCAGACGGGTAGCGGCCGACTGGCCGGCAAGGGCGCGCTGATCACCGGCGGTACCAGCGGCATCGGCTATGCGATCGCCGAGCGGTTCCTCGCCGAGGGCGCCGAGGTGGTGATAACCGGGCGCGATCGTGAGCTCGGCCTGCGAGCGGAGGCGTCGCTGCGCCGGTCGGGTGAGGCCTGGTTCATCGCCGCCGACGCTGGCCACCCAGCGGCGGTAGCCGCGTCGACAGCCACGGCCGCTGAGCTGCTCGGCGGCCTGGATGTGCTGGTCAACAACGCGGCAGTCGGCGTCCTGTCGGGCCTGCTCGCGACTCCCGTCGAGGACTATGACCGCTTGATGGACGTGAACGTGCGAGGCTATTTCCTGTATGCACGCGCCGCGTACCCGCACCTAGCGGCGAGGCGCGGGAGCATGGTGCACATCGCCTCTGACGCCGGGATCTGGGGAGAGCAGTCGATCGGCCTGTATTCGGTCTCCAAGGCAGCGGTTGTCATGCTCGGCAAGATGCTCGCGCTGGAGGGAGGTCCCGACGGCGTACGGTCGAACGTGATCTGCCCTGGCGATACCTGGCCAGGCATGCGGCACATGGCGCCGCCCGGGGAGCAGGACCGGCCGGAGGGCGGCGACTGGCCGGTCCCGCCGATCGGAAGGATCGGCAACGCCAGCGATGTAGCGGCCGCCGCGGTCTTCTACGCCAGCGCCGAGACCGAGTTCATCACCGGCACCACGCTGGCGGTCGACGGTGGCATGACGGCCGGATATCACCAGCGGGAGCAGTAACCAGGGCTTGGGCACCCCCCGCTTATCGCGTGACGGCCTGCTTGACGAGCGAGCGGCCGAAGTCCCACATCAGCCCGCTGCCGCGATGCGCGTCCCGCATGACCTCGGCGAGCGCCTCGCAGAACAGGCTCACCTCGTCGCTGCCGATGCCGAGCACGGGCAGCAGCTTGATGACCTCCATGTGGTCGCCGGCTACCTGAGTAAGGATCCGATGCCGCTGGAACAGCGCGACGACGACCATCTGGGCGAACAGCCCTCGGCGTGCCCTCTGCAACATGTTCCAGCTGGTCCGCAGCTTCAGCGAGCTCGGCCTGCCGAACTCCATCGCGATCATCAGCCCGCGTCCGCGTACGTCGGCGAGCATCTCGTACTGTCCAGCGAGCTCGGTGAGTTCTTGCATCATCGCCGCGCCGATTCGCTCGGCGTTGGTCACGAGCTGCTCGTCCTCGATCACGGCCAGGGTGGCGAGCCCGGCCGCCATGGCAGCCGCGTTCGATCCGAAGGTGCAGTCGTGCACGAGAACCCGGTCCATCGAGGAGTAGACCTTGTCGAAAATCCATCCCTTGGCCATGGCCGCGCCGACCGGGACGAATCCGCCAGAGAGCGTCTTTGCCACCGTGACAATGTCAGGGTCGACGCCATCGTGCTGGTAGGCGAAGAACTTGCCGGTCCTGCCCATGCCGGTCTGCACTTCGTCGCAGATGAGCAGGGCGCCCTTCTCGCGCAGCAACTTGCTAGCTCCGGCCAGGTAGCCGGGCGGGGCAATGGCCACTCCCTTGCCCTGGATCGGCTCGACGATGAGCGCTGCGACGTCCCCCTTGCGCAACTCGGTTTCGAGAGCATCCAGGTCACCGAAGGGGATGCGGGTGTCCGTGAGCAGCGGGTCGAAGCCTCGCCTGAACTCCTCAGCGCCATTGACCGAAAGCGAGCCTGTAGTCAGTCCGTGGAAGGCGTGGTCGCAGTACAGGATCCTTGGCCGGCTTGTCGCGTACCTGGCGAACTTCAGCGCGGCCTCGACCGCCTCAGTGCCGCTGTTGCAGAAATAGACCCGGTCAAGCCCTGGCGCCTTGGCGAGCAGGCGCTCTGCGAGCAAACCGGGCAGCAGCGCGCAGTCGAACTGGACCATGCTCGCGAGCTCGGCGTCGACGACGTCGTGCAGCGCCTTCCTGACGACGGGATGGTTGTGGCCTACGCCGAACACCCCGAACCCGGATAGGAAATCCGCGTAGCGCGCGCCTGACCCGTCGTAGAGGTAGCCGCCCTCGGCCCGCTCATACACCTTGTCGAACCCGATCGCGTGCAGCATGCGGGGGCGCTGGGGGTTGAGGTAGCGGGCATGTAGCTCATAGCCCTGGCCACTCCGCTCGGCGAGCAGGCCAGGCAAGTCGAATCCCATGACCCAATTCTGCATGCACCCGGCAGTCGTTTGGTCATCGAAACCCCGCAAACGACGCACGAGGCGCGGCCAAGGCTGCGGGTGTGATCGCGACCCGTCCGAGCGGCAGATCAACAGTACGGGCGATTCAGCCTGGTTTAGCGTCGGCCCTGTCCGGCCGTTCTTGCCAAAGTGATCAATTTCATGACTAAGACCGCGACAAGCCAAGTACTGTTCTGCTCTGGTCATATGACGCATAGTCGCCCGTGGGAGGGACACATTGGCAATTCGCGATTCCATGCAAGCCTCAGCTGCGCCATACCTGCAGCAGGGCGAACCCATCCAGGCCGTTTTCGGCGCGCAGACCGCGAGTCAGTGGCTGGCCGCGCTGACCGGAGTTTTTGTCTTCCTTGGACTGAACAGGTACCGCATCTTCGTAGTCACTCCGGCCCGCATCCTGATCCTTGACGCGGGCAAGACCAGCATGGCCAAGGCCAAGGGTGTTGTCACAGAACTGCCCAGGGCCACCAAACTGGGCCCTGGCACCGGGTTGTGGCACGTGATTCCCGCCGGCGGCGAGACGCTGCGCGTGCACAGGCGCTTCTTCAAGGACATCGAGACGGCCGACACCCAGGCAGCGGCGGCGGCCTGAGTCGCTAGCGCACCGACCGGACCGGGCCGATCGCGATCGCTCCGGCAATCGCGACGGCGCCGCCGCCGGCGAAGAGCGCTGGGTAACCCCCGAGATGCCCGATGATGAGGGCTGCGAGGAACGGCGCGACGATCTGAGGGCCGGCATTAGCGACATTGAGCATGCCCATATCGCGCGCCGTGTTCTCGCGCCTGGGTAGCACCAGCGTGACGAGCGCGGTGTCCACGGCGAGGTAGCAGCCGAACGCGAGTCCGGATACCGCCGCGAAGATCGTCATGATGCCGAACGTCGGGGACACGATCGGCAGGATCATCCCCACGCCTGAGGTCGCGGCCGAGCCGATGACGAACAGCTTGCGCCGGTCGAGTCGGTCGGACATTGGCCCTGCGACGGCCGCGGCCAGCACCGAGCAGAAGGTGCTGATCACGGCGAGAATGGTGACTCCTGTGGTCGGACTGATACCACTCGGGAGCCTGATGTAGTCCGTCAGGATGTACAGCTCGAAGCCGGCGACGAGGAAGTAGCCGAGGATCATCGCCGCACGGCCGCAGAAGACCCAGGCGAAGTCGCGGTGCCGCAGGGCTGAGGTGAACGCTGCGAACCCGGACACGATGCCGATGCCCGAGACACTGCCGAGACCGCCGGAGACACTTCGGGAGGGTCCCGACGTTCCCGCCGGGACCTCACCGGGCGCAACAGGGTAGCTCGGCGGATCGGTCGTGAGGGTGACGAACTGGATCGCCGTTATAGCTAGCAGCACCCCGAGCGCGAAGTAGCCCAAGGCCAGGTGGCTGGCGAAACGTCCGGCGAGGCCCACGCCGGCCACCGCTCCTGCTGACATGGCGACGCCGACTACGGCCGACGCGCTACCTCTGCGGCGGGCAGGCACGCGGTCAGGCACGACAGCGGTCAGTGCCGCCTGATACAGGTTCGCGGCCGCCTGGACCAGGCTCCAGCCGATGGCCACCATGAGCACATCTCCGGCCCGGCCAAGGACTGCCAGCGCGATGAGGACGGCTGCCGCGCCACCGAGTAGCCACGGAGCGCGCCGGCCGAATCGCGACCTGGTCCGGTCGGACAGCGCGCCGCCAAGCGGGTTGAACACGGCTGCAACGCCGGCGCTGACTCCGGACACAACCCCCAGCGTGGCAACTTTGTGTGCCCGGTCGATGGCCTCGACCTGCAGCGGCAGCAGGACTTGCAGGACGCCGATATACAGCGCGTAGAGCGCGGCGTTCGCAATGCCGATACTGACCAGCAGCCGGCGCAGGCCGCCGCGCCCGCTAGCGCCGGTGACGGGCGCGCCCGCCGCGACGTCGTCCCCATGTTGCAGCATGGCGCGCGCTCCGGAGGTACTGTTCCCCGCTACCCGCGCGGGCTTCCGCGCGCGGACGCATGGGGGCGTGTCAGGGGATCGTGATCGTAGCTGCCAGCCTGCGATCCGCGATACTGTGCCCGGCCTCGACCACGTACTCGCCGCCGATCGTGCGCCAGCCGTCGTCCCAGACTTGGAACGTCCTCGCGGGCAGCTCGACCTCGATCGTCGCGGTCTCTCCTGGCGCCGCCTCGGCGGTCGCAAAACCTGCTAGCCAGCGGGCAGGGCGGTCTCCCGTATCGTCGCCAGCCGGCGCCACGTAGATCTGCACGACCTCCCTGCCCTGTCGGGCGCCGGTATTGCGTGCGGTCACACTGACTCTGGTGCCTTCGACGGCGATCCGCTCGTACTGCCACGAGGTGTAACCAGAGCCGTGGCCGAACGGATAACGCGGCTCGGCGGCAGAGCGCTCCCACGCCCGGTATCCGATGAAGATGCCCTCGGCATAGCGCAGCACGCCGTCCTCCGGTGACGTATCCAGTACCGGGCAGTCCGCTGCCACCACGGGCCACGTCGTCGGGAGCCGCCCGCCCGGCTCGCTGATTCCGAGCAGCACGTCGGCGAGCGCGCGCCCCGCTTCCTGTCCGCCGAACCAGGTCAGCAGGACAGCGTCGACCTCGTCGGCCCATGGGAGCTCGACCGGAGAGCCCGCGCTGACTACGACGATCGTTCTGCTTGCGACGGCGGCAACCCGCCGGACGAGTTCATCTTGCCGGCCCGGTAGCGCGAGGTCGGTCCGGTCGAACCCCTCGGACTCGACCTCGTCGGTGGTTCCCACCACGACAATCGCGACGTCACTCGCCGCTGCCACCTGCTCGGCCTCCGCAAGCAACTCGGCGTCGGTGCCTACAGGCTCGCCGTAGCCAAGCGACATCGACACCAGAGCGCCGCCGTCGGCAGTCTCGAGGTGCCGGACAAGCGTGACGTCGGACGCGGCTCCCGCATCGAGCGGCAAGGCCAGTCTGTGCTCGGGCGGCGCGAGGAACAGCCTGGAGAAATCCGCGGTGTCCGGCCTGACCTCGCCGTCGAACAGCACCGAGCCGTCGGCCGTCAGCGTGAACGCTCCGGTGCCGCGGATACCCAGGCGATGCACGCCACTGACCGCGGCGGTCAGATGGCCGGAGATCTCGACGGTCGCCAGGTCAGCGGGTGCCACGCCGGCAGGCAGTTCCATCCACCGGCCAGCGCCGCTAGCCAGCGAGGTTGCATGTAGCGAGGC
Source organism: uncultured Actinomycetota bacterium (assembly GCA_963809195.1). Lineage (GTDB taxonomy): Bacteria > Actinomycetota > Actinomycetes > Streptosporangiales > Streptosporangiaceae > Chersky-822. The sequence continues at coordinate 15,224 of CAWEIQ010000003.1, forward strand.
GCCTTCAGCATCCCTGAATACTGCCCGCAGACCGGTCCACGCAGGCTCCGCGGCGGGACCGAGATGCGCCCGTGGGTCCGCGCCGACCGCGTAGCTGAGGATCACGTCGCCCGGCAGCGCCGCGGACAGCCCCTCGAGCGGCGAGGTGACATGAGCGGGGAAGACAGTCGCGCTGCCGCCGCCGAGAACTCTGGCGTGCTTGGCCAGGGCGCCGATGATCGCGACGCTGCCGAGTTTCGCCGGTGCGAGCGGCAACGCTCCGTCGCGGTTGCTGGCCAGGACGAACGACCGGACGGCGACGTCACGGGCCAGCACCGCTCCGTCTGCCGGATCCGGCCTGTCATCAGGCGGTACGGCCTCGGCGACACCGGTCAGCGCTCCGACCCTGGCGGCGAGCCGCAGCACCCGCCGTACGTGCTCGTCGATGACTTCTGGCTGGACAGATCCGTCGCGCACAGCCGCGACGAGCTTGTCTCCCCATGGACTGCCCCTCGCCGGCATGACGATGTCCAGGCCCCCGTTGGCGGTGCCGACCGTGTCATGGGCGGCCATCCAGTCGGAGATGACGGCGCCGTCGAAGCCCCACTCCGCCCCGAGTACCCCGAGCTGCAAATCACCGTTGGTGGACATCGGAACCCCGTTGACCGCGTTGTACGCGGACATGACGGCCCAGGCGCCCGCATCACGCACGAGGACCTCGAACGGAGAAAGATACAGCTCGCGCAGAGCGCGCTGGCTGACGTCTGCGCTCGCGGTGAACCGCTCGGTCTCGAAGTCGTTGGCCACGTAGTGCTTCACGGTCGCGGCGACGCCCTGATCTTGCACGCCGCGCACGTAGCCGGTACCGATCGCGGCCGTCAGCAGCGGATCCTCTGAATAGGCCTCGAAGTGCCGCCCGCCGAGCGGGCTACGATGCAGGTTGACGGTCGGCGCCAGCAAGACATGCACGCCCTTGCGCCTGGCTTCCTGGCCGAGGAGGCGGCCGGCCGCGCGCGCCAAGGCCGGGTCCCAGGTCGCTGCGAGGGCCGTCGGGCTCGGCAGGGCCACAGATGGATCGTCGGCGCTCCACCTGGTGCCGCGGACACCGACAGGCCCGTCCGACATCACGATCGAGGCCAGCCCGATCTCATCGATGGCCGGCAGTGACCACATGTCCTGCCCGGAGAGCAAGCGGACCTTAGCCTCCAGGCTCAGGCGTTCGAGAGCCTGATGGATGACGGCTTCATACGCTTCGGCTAGCCCGGTCATAGGACCTCCTCGCGATGCAGGCTAACCCGGCACACCGCGCATGCGGGAGAGCCTGCGGACCCTGATCGGCTGGCCAGCTTCGGTTTCAGGCGAGCCGACGCGGCTGATGTACACATGCGGGCTTACCTCGTGCAGCGTGCGCAGCAGATCCTCCAGTGCCTCGTCTTCGCCCAGCTCGACGATGACGTCGCCAGAGGTCTCAGCGACGTCCACACCGAGCGGATCGAGGTGCACGACGGTGCCTGGGGCCTGCGCGAGCGCACGACGCAGCGCGCGCCTTCCGGCAGGTGCCTCTGGCACGACGACCCGGATTCTCCACTGCGTCATCTGACCTCCTGCGTCATCTCACCGACGTACAGACAGTGACCGGCCTCGGTTGCCGCCGTGATTCCGGCCTGTTACATGGCTGTGAACGCGCTCCGCGGCGGGATCACCGTAAGTCACGGGCCGCACGAACACATGCTGACGCGAGACCAGGGCAGAATGTGGGTCGGCCCGCTGACCGCAACGCCACGCCCCTGGCAAGCAGGCTGACGATAACGGCGCTCGTGCCTCGCCAGCCGTTTGATCCAGTATAGAAGCGGATAAATGAACATGCGAATCCATCCGCTTCAGTTTTGGCTCAGATGCGTGATTCGCGTCGTGCTGGAACACGCGAACAGTGCGCTCATTGTGGTCATGGGCGTTTGCGATGGGCTTTCTCGAATAGCTGGCCCGTTTCATCGGCGATTCGCAGCAGCGTGCCGCGGAGAAGTCGCTGCGTCGCGGAGAACTCGCCGAGCGGCGGAGGCGCGGGGTAGCGGCGGTTCTCCAGGTCCAGGTAGCGCCGCTGGTTGAGTTCCACCTGGATGGCGTCGACGAGGCTGTGACCGGCGAACCGCCGGACCGTCCAGCCGCCGGCGAAACGCTGATTCATCCGGACGTCGAGCCCTGCAGCACCCAGCGCCGCGGAAACCAGCCCGACCGCCGCGGGCGACGCCGTCACGCCGTGGCGATCGCCGAGGATCACGTCGCCGTCGAGGCCGACGCCGAAGCTGTGCAGGTCGAGCAAGAGCAGCCGGTGAAACCGGGCGAGCAGCCGCCCGACGACGTCATCGAGGGCCCGGTGAAACGGCGCGTGCGCGACCTCGATCCTGTGCCCGATCTCATACTCGGTCAGCGGCCTGCGGTACACAGCGCGGCCGTTAGGCATTCTGGCGGCCACGACGCTTGTCCAGAAGCCGCCGTGCAGTTCGCCGTCAGGGTCGCGGTTCACGTCGGCGACGAATCTGCTGAACCTGGTCGTGACCGTGGCAATGCCGATGTCGGGCAGGAACGCGTACAGGTCCCGGGTCAGCCAGTCAGACCACAAGACGTCGGGATGCACTGCCAGCTCAGCGGCAAGTTCTGGCGGGTAGTGAAGGCCCCCATGCGGCAGGCACGCCACGACCGGGACCGCGTCGCAGCGTGGCTCGAGCACCCATTCACTGATGTCAGCCAGTCAATCAGCGCAGCCCGCCAGGCAGCAAGCCAGCATGGCGGCCAGGCAGCAATGGGCGGGGACAAGGGATTTCAGCATCACGTTGTGGTTCGCACCGTGTGGCGCGCGGCGAAGGACTGCCGGTTGCCAGCCCAGGCGTGCCGAGGCGCGGTCTGCTCGATCCTGTCCAGGTCCGCTGGCGACAATTCGAGTGCCGCGGCCTCGACGTTCTCCTTCACCCTGCGCCGGTGCCTTGTGCCAGGGATCGCGACGACGTCGCCGCCCTGCGCCAGCAGCCATGCGAGCGTGAGCTGGGCCGGGCTGACGCCACGCTCGGCCGCCAGCTCGGCGACGGCATCGAGCACGCTTTGGTTGCGCGTCAGGTCCTCGCCAGCGAAACGGGGATCCTGGCGGCGGAAGTCCTCAGGGCCGAACCCGGCGGTGGTGACAGAACCGGCCAGGAACCCGCGTCCGAGCGGGCTGTACGCGACGATGCCAACCCCTAGACGCCGGGCCGCCGGAACGACGTCGTCCTCAACCTCGCGCCACCACAGCGACCACTCGCACTGCAGCGCGGTGATCGGATGCACCGCCGTAGCGCGCGCAAGCTCGTCAGGGGTCGCCTCTGACAAGCCGAGATAGCGCACCTTGCCCTCGCCGACCAGTGCCGCCATCGCGCCGACGGTTTCCTCCACCGGAACCTCGGGGTCGATCCTATGCTGGTAGTACAGGTCGATGTGGTCGACGCCGAGCCTGCGCAGCGAGGCATCGCAGTAGCCGGGCACGTTCTCAGGCCGCCCGTCGATCGTGACGCTGTGATCCCTGCCGCGGATGATCCCGAACTTCGTCGCCAGCGTTACCCGGTCCCTGCGACCGTTGATCGCGCGGCCGACAAGCTCCTCGTTGTGCCCTGCGCCGTAACTCATTGCCGTATCGAGCAGGCCCGCGCCAAGGTCGATGGCCCTGCGGATTGTCGCGACCGATTCCTGCTCATCCGCCGCGCCGTACGCCTGCGAGAAGCCCATGCAGCCTAGGCCAACGGCAGGTACCAGAAGGTCGGCTGAACCAAGTGCACGTGTCCTCACGTGAGTAAGGCTGTCCATGTGTCGCAGGCTACCGGAGATCCACACTGGTAACATCAGCCTATTGATACTGGTAACAGCGGTGCCAGGATCGGGAGAGCAGTGACGACAAGCACCCAGCATCATGGCGGCGAGCGCCATCCGACCAGGGCCGCCACTGGGCGCGGCGCACGCGCGCGCGAACTCGCTGACCTGCTGCGTTCGCGCCGGGACCGGCTCCAGCCCGCCGATGTCGGGCTGCCCGCGGGGCAGCGACGCCGCACGAAGGGCCTGCGGCGCGAGGAGGTCGCACAGCTAGCAGGCGTCTCCACGACCTACTACACCTTCCTGGAACAAGGCAGGGATCTGCGGCCCTCCTGGGAGGTGCTCGAGGCCATCGCCAGGGCCCTCCGACTCGGCCCGGCCGAGCGGGCCCACGTGCACACCCTGGGCAGCAGCACGCGGAAGTCGCCGCCACGTCAGGCCGCGGAGATACTGCCCGAGGCCGTGTCGGAGCTCGTCGACCGGATGGACCCCTACCCGACATATGTCACGGGCCGGTACTGGGACGTGCTCGCATCGAACAGGGCCGCAAGGCTGCTGTGGACCGACTGGCCGGCGTTGCCGCAGCAAGACCGCAACATGCTGTGGTGGACGTTCACCGACCCTGCTGCGCGCAGCGTCCTGGTTGAGTGGGAGTCCGAGGCGCTCGCTCAGCTCGCCACGGTTCAGAGCCGCGGCCGACAGGCGTCCTGACGATCCGTCGTTCACCGCCCTTATCGAGCGGCTGCGCAACGCCAGCCCCGAGTTCCGTGCGTCTTGGCCGCGGCACGAGGTCGCTCCGCTGGCGTCGGGAACCAAGCGGCTGCGTCACCACGGTCCTCGGCGAGATGACGTTCACGCATGTGGTACTGACCCTGGCCGACGACCCGGAGCAAAAGCTCGTGACGTTCGCCGCGAGCGAGTACGACCAGGCCAGGATAGCTACGCTGCTAGCGGGTGAAGCACCGGCGGGCGCGGCACTTGGCCTGCTCGATGGCTACCGTCCGCTGGACGAGGCGGAGGAGGCTGACGTCAGCCAGGTGCGCGCGCTGGCCGGGCGCGTCGACGACCCGTGGTCGCGTTCCCTGCCTCTGCACCTGACCGCGTCGGCCCTGATCGTTCATCAGGACAGCCGCAGGGTGCTGCTGCGCTGGCACCAGCAGACAGCAGGCCTGGTTGCAGGTCGGTGGTCACGGTGACCCCGGCGAGGAGATCGCGCTCGCGATCGCGCTGCGGGAGGCGGGGGAGGAGACCGGCCTGGCTGATCTCGTGCCATGGCCGGATACGTCGATCAGGCAGGTGGTCATCGTCCCCGTGCCGGCGGCGCCGCATGAACCTGCGCATGAACACGCGGACATCCGGTTCGTGCTGTCCACCGCCAACCCCGCCGCGGTCAAGGCCGAGAATCCCGACGCGCCGTTGCGCTGGCTGACCCTGGACGAGGCGAAAGAGCTGACGTCTGAGGCCAACCTCCGCGAGCTGCTGGCCAGGGTGGACCGGCTGCTTCCTCGATAACCGGACGCACTCGCTGCTGTAGCAGCAATCGGCTGATCCTTCGCCCCGGGGCCCGAAGGTGATCGTGACCTGACCTGCCTCCCAGGGGAGGAGCAGCGGAAGCCTGCGGTTAACGCCGAGACGAGCCGCTGTCGGCGGCGCCTGGTTGGATAGCGCGCGTGCGGATAGCGACATGGAATGTGAACTCGGTCCTGGCCAGGGTGCCGAGGCTCGTCGAGTGGCTCGAGCAGGCAGGCCCGGATGTGGTCTGCCTGCAGGAGACCAAGGTTCCAGCCGACGGCTTTCCCGCCGAGGCCGTGACGGCGCTCGGGTACGAGGTCGCTCACCATGGCGAGGGCCGCTGGAACGGCGTCGCGGTGTTGTCCAGGGTCGGGATTGCAGGAAGTGGTCAGAGGCTTCGCTGGAGACCCTGGCTTTCCTGACGCTGGCACGACCGAGGCGCGTACGCTCGCCGCGACATGCGGGCCGGTGCGGGTGCGGTCGGTGTACGTCCCGAACGGCAGGACGCCGACCGACCCGCACTACGCATACAAGCTGGCCTGGCTGGGAGCGATGGCCGACCAGGTCGACGCGGATGCGGCGAGCGGATTGCCGTTCGCCGTGATGGGTGACTTCAACATCGCACCCGCCGATGGCGATGTGTGGGACCCGGCGGCGTTCATGGATTCGACCCACGTCACCCCGCAGGAACGGGCTGCCCTGAATGGACTGATCGCGCGGGGGCTGACCGACGTGATGCCGCGGATCGCCAAGGGAGAGCCGTTCACGTACTGGGATTATCGGGCTGGCGCGTTTCACAAGGGCATGGGCATGCGGATCGATCTCGTCCTGGCCAATGCCGCCATGGCCGGCCTGGTGAAGGACGCGTGGATCGACCGCGAGGCTCGCAAGGGAAAAGGACCAAGCGATCACGCTCCCGTCATCGTGGACCTGAGCTTGTAGCTCGGGCCAGCGGCCCGGCTCCGCGCCGTCAACTTGTCCCGCGCGGTCGGCCCGTAGGACAGCACGCTCACCGGGCTGGCGAGCGCCTCGGCGACGAGTTCCGGCCAGCCGGCGGCCAGCGTTGCGTCAGGTGCTGACGCGTACACCGGACGGGCGCGTAGCAGCAGCTCTGTCAATCGCTCCTGCCTGGTCAGGTCGCGGTCCCTGCGGACCGGCAGGCGATTGATGAGCTGCCCGTCCGCGCGGTACCTGTCGCAGAGCAGCAGCCGTCCGTGCGCGGCGACGTCCAGGTGAGTGAGCGCGAGGCCGTCGACGCCGCCTGCGACCTCAAGCGCGTAACGCAGCGCCACGGCGTCGAAATGACCGGTCCTGAACGGGCCCTGCCATTCGTTCCGCCTGTTGATGCCGGTCAGGCAGCTCAAGCGTCGGATCCTCGGTGACCAGCGGTCCTGGCCCGTGCCTGGTGAGATAGCAGCGCAGGACGCCGAGCCGGACGGCCGTCTGACCTGCCTCGGCCAGCAGCGTCTCGCGCGTTGCCGAACGTGGTCGTTGACCAGGTCGTGTAGGGGTGGAAGCCGTGCCATTCGTCCAGCAGCACGCCCTGCGCGCCCTCGAACACGACAGGTCCCGACCGCAGCAGGCCGGTCAGATAGTCATCGCCGACGAGGCGAACGCACTCGCGCACAGGCGCTGAACGCCGGCAGACGTCCTCGACCGGCGGGAACCGGCGTTCGTCGATCTCCGCGCCGAACTCGGCACGCAGCCAGTCGCGAAGGAGCCGAGCTTGCGTGCCAGTCGCACGGGATCGCGCAGTCGCCCGCGCGCGGCGCGTCGGCAGGGAACGTCGAGCGCGTACCTGGCAGTCTCGCCGATGCCCATGCCGCAGGACCCGTGCCTGCCTGCGCCGCGGGCCCGTTCCCTGGCCCGGTTAGCGGCCCGGTGATACGGCGTGGTCAGCAGCGCGTCACGATCGACGGTCAGACGGCTGAGCGGGTCAGGCGACGCCGGCCGAGGCGAGGTGATCGGCCTCGGCGGCCAGCGCCAGCGGATCGACAAGGACGAACCGCGACAGGTGGGTCCGCACGCCAGGCGTGAACATCCCGGCTCCGAACTGGGCGAACGTGTGGTGCCGGCCGTCAGGCGTCACCACGTTGTGCGCCGCCTGCGCGCCGCCGTTGAACCGCGACCACTGCGGGCGGCCTCGCGCGCCGCTCTGCGCCGTGCGCTCGCGCCGCAAGCCAGTCGACGATGGTGCCCTTGCCGGCGTCGCCGTAGCCGAGATCGACGACGATGACGTGCTCGCCAGCCAGTTCCGCTGCAGCGCTCGAGCCCCGGTCACAGCCGGATGTTCCCGTCGGGGCCATCGAGGTCGTCGAGCGCGACCGAGATCAGCTCGGAGCGGCACGAGCCGATCGCGGCGAGTGCCTTCGACACGGCGGCGCGGCGTCAGAGCCGACGTCGTCCAGGTCGCCGAGCCCGTCGTTCAGGCTGATCGCGTCCTCGCCGAGGCCGACGGTCAGCGCGATCGTCTCGCTGACCGCAGCCGAGGTCGGCCAGTTCGATCACGTTCTGTCCGAGCAGTCCGCGCCAGAAGCTCAGCACCTCTCGGTCGCCGACGTAGCTGGCGCCCTCCGGCAGGATGTAGTAGGTGTCCCAGGCCCTGGTCAGCTCGGCGACGATGTGCGGCCAGCGGGATGTCGGCCTGCGGGCCGTCTCCGATGACCGCGGCCACCTCGGCGCGCTTGACCCTCGGGTAGGCCATCTCGTCGCCGATCAGGAACAGGTAGCCGCGCTTGCCGCGCTTGGCGTAGCAGTCGGTGACGGTGTGCCTGGCCATGAAGTACATGGCCAGCTCGTAGGACTCGGTCTTCTGGCCGCCGCCTCCGCCTTCCAGCAGGATCCTGCTGAGGTCGTCGTCCATCCTGTTGTCGGACTCGAACTGGCCGACCTGCAGCGGCGCGCGGTCGCAGGTGGCGTCGCCGATCGCGCCGAACAGGATCTGCGGATCGTCGGCGTAGCCCTTGCGCAGCAGCAGGCCGAGCAGCTGCGGCAGCTTCTGCTGGAGCTGGCGCGGCACGTCGCGCATCGACCCGGTGACGTCGAACAGGACGGCGATGGCCAGCGACCGCGGATGCTCGTCGGAGTCGCGGCTCTCCCTGAGCCGTCACGCCGTCCGGGTCCAGGCTCGGGTGAACGCTCGTCGCGCCGCTGTCGCTGTGCGCGAACGCGCTCGTCCCGGTGGCCGCGCGGTAACGCGCGGCGGCGTCGTAGACGTCGGTTGACCATCTTCCGCTTCCCATGGCGGTTCTCCTCCCAGATACGCCCTACGCCGGGATGACGAAGGGGCGGTACTCTGCGCGGCCCGTACAGCCGCTCCAGCAGGTCGTCGAGCTCGGCAAGCAGCTGCCAGGCGTCCTGCTGGGCGGCGGCCGAGCGTGGCGAGCTGGCAGCCGCGGGCGAAGGCGCCGAGCGGTGCTGGCAGTCGGCCGCCGATCAGCTCGGTCATGCAATGTGTGGCTAGCCAGATGTCGGTGCGGGTCCGGACGTGTGCCTGGCTCAGCACGTCGGGCGGATACCAGTCGCGATAGCGCCCGACGATCGCGGGGAGCGGCGCCCCTGGCCGACTCGAGTAGCACCAGTCGACGAGCACGAGCCCGTGCTCTGCCGGATGGATCAGCACGTGGTCGGGAAGCACGGCGCCGTGGATCGACGCCAGCGCGGTGCGCGGCTCCGAGCGCTACGAGCAACCGCCGCCACATCCACGCGGCATCGCGCGGATCGACGCCACCTGGCAACCGGCGCCGCACCTCGGCCAGGCTGACGAAACCGTCGAGCGCACCGACCAGGTTCCCGCGCCGCTCCGCTCCGGTCCTCGGGTCGTCGCACGCGTTGCGCTTCGAGGAACCGCGGGAAGTAGGCCGCGAGACGGGCAGGGACGCGCCGCGCGAGCGTACGCATCGCGACCGACTCGCGATCCATCAGGTCGTTGTCCGCTGGGTTCCTCGCGAGCTTCAGCAGGCCGTTGCTTACCTTGAACAGGTTCGCGAGGTCACCGCGCGCGAACAGAGCCCCGGGGCGGGCAGCGGGAGCGCCGACCTGCGAATGCCGCTGCCAGAGGCCGGCCAGCTTCGCGAAGGCCGCAGCGGAGCGAGCGTCGCCTGGGCGTGCGTCTGGATGCGTAAGCCTGGCCAGCCGCCGGTAGCGGCGCGCGGCATCGCAGCCGAACAGGTCAGCCGGGCGCCGCACCGGCCGCCTCGATCAACTCGATAGCTCCTGCTGTGGTGAGAAGCCCCGTGATGAGCGGCCCGCTGGCTGGTGCGGCCATCTCAGCGCACCGTGTCTTCCCTGCCGGGCCGCAGCAGCGCCGGATGCAGCAGCCCGGCATCACCTGGCCGGTACAGCCGGGCCCGCGGGCCCGCCCCGCGGGCCGCCTGTCTCGGTCGTTGCGCCGGTACCCTCGACGAATCCGGGCACCGATAGCACCTTGCGATGGAAGTTACCGGCGTGTAGCGGCTCTCCCCACACGGTCTCGTAGACCATGCGCAGCTCGGAGATCGTGAACGGCTCTGTCACGAACGATGTGGCCAGCGGGGTGTACTCAAGCTTGGATCGCGCCCGTTCGAGGCCGTCGGCCAGGATCCTGGCGTGATCAAAGGCGAGCTTCCTGGTGGTGCCCGAGCGCTGGCCGCTGCCTCCGTCCGTCAGGCCGAGCGAGCCGACGTCCACCCAGGCGGCTGCGGCTGCATCACTGCCGGCCCGCGGTGGAGGCAGCTCAGGGGCGAATATCAGGTACGCCACCGAGATCACCCGCATCCGCGGGTCGCGACCGGGCGCGCCGTAGGTGCCTAGCTGTTCGAGATGCGCTTTCCCGAGATGCTCGCCCGTCTCGTCCGCCAGTTCCCTGACTGCTGCCTCTGGCAGGTCTTCCGAGTTGGCACGCACGAAACCGCCAGGCAGAGCCCACTGGCCCTCATGCGGGGGAACGCCCCGCTGCACGAGCAGCACATGCAGACCGCCGTCCCTGATCGTCAGCGTGACGACGTCGACGGTCACCGCGATCGGGTCGTAGGCATGCGGGTCATAGCTGGCGAGGAACTCTTGCTCGCTGCACAGGTCCGGCCATCGGGGCTCGCTCCGTCCGCCAATTCGTCGGAGAGCATCTCCATCCGAGAATATCTCTTGTTGAGAAAGTCTCAATCTGAGAATAACATAGCTTCCGCGCCTGTCAACCGTCCTGCGTTGACCGTCACCGCCCGGCCGATATACCGAGCGTGGCCGGATGCTAACGTCCGCAGGATGCCACTGGAGTGGATCGGCCTTGGACTGGCCTTCGTGGCGGCCATCGTCACGAACACGGCCTACTCTCTTGAGCATGACGCGGCCGCTGCGTTGCCCAGGCTGTCGCCTCGCCGCCCGCTCCGCGTCGTTGACTTCCTGATCCATGACAAGCGCTGGATGAAGGCGTTCGCCGCCGAAACAACGGGCTGGCTTATGTACGTGGCCGCGCTTCGGCTCGCCCCGCTGGCCCTGGTTCAGTCCGTGACCGCGTCAGGGGTTGCCGTGCTGGCGTTCGCGACAGCCCGCGGACACCCGTCCAGGCTGGCGCGCCGCGAACAGTTCGCCGTCGTCCTCGCGCTGGCTGGATTGCTGCTGCTCGGACTTTCGCTGATCGGCAGGGAGTCGGTCGACAAGCATCCACCGGTCGCCGGCATCATCATCTGGCTCGCGGCATGCGCGGGCCTAGCGGCGCTCGTGATCGTCCAGCCCAGCAGGTTCGGCCGGGCCGCGACCCTTGGCCTGGCCGCCGGCCTGCTGTTCGCGGACGGAGACGTCTCGGCCAAGCTGATCGGCTACGGCGGGCTGTGGCTGCTGGCGCTGTTCCCGCTGATCCTGGCCTACGGCGTGGGGACCAGCGTGCTCCAGACCGCCTATCAGCGGGGGGACGCGCTCACCGCGGCCGGGATGGCCACGATGGTGACCAACGCCATCCCGATCGTCGCTGGGTTTGTCCTGTTCGGAGAACGGTTGCCCAGCGGCGGCCTGGCCGCGCTTCAGATCCTCGCCATCGCGTGCCTGGTGCTCAGCGCGGTCGCGCTCGGCCACCAGCAGGTGCCACCCTCCAAACCGGCTCCGCAGGCCGCCGTCGAACAGCATGAGGCCGGACAGCCGGCCGCTGAGCAGGAGCGCAGCTAGGGCGCAGCTACGGCGGTCAGCCTGGCGATGCGTCCGGCAGCAGCGACGCGATGCCATCGAGCAGGAAGCTGAGCCCAAGCTCGAACTGCTCGTCGGCTGACGGGCCGGCCGGGCTGGCGAGCCACCTTGACAGGTTCGGCAACTGACCGCTCGCGGCCGCCAGATCGCGGACCGCAGCGAACGCGCTGGCCATCGCCGCTGGGTCCTCGAGCCCGTGCCTGCGGCTCATCCTGGCCTCTTCGGCCTCCTGCAGGCCGCTGCCGTAGATATGCCTGTCGATGAGCGCGGCATAGGTCATCGCCGATGAGAGGCTGGCGCCGCGGCCGGTGAGCACGGCCAGCATGAACTCGAGCCTGCTCATCATGTGCGGCCCGGCTGGCGGGCGGGTGTGGAAAATCTGCGGGTACCAGGCGTGCCGTTTGGTCATCTGCCTGGTCAGGACCGCTAGGACGTGCAGGTCCGCGCGCCAGTCCTGGCCAGGTGCTTTGGGCAACGGAATCTCGGCGGTCGCCTTATCGAGCATGAGGTCGATCAGCCCGTCCTTGCTGTGCACGTATCGGTACAGCGCCATGGCCGAGTACGAGCCGAGCCTGGCGGCCACCGCATGCATGGTTACCGCGCCAGGGCCAGCCTCGTCGGCGACGGCGATTGCCGCGGTGACGATGTCTTCCCTGCCGAGCGAGCGCTGCCGCGCAGGAGGCTGCGGGCAGAGTCCAGATCAGCGGGACCGGGCTGCCATCTGGTTTGCTCACAGCACTAGTTTAGGTTATAAACGAAAGATATACATCGTAAACGTTAGCCGCCCTCAGATAGGAGGCACCGCATCCATGGAGACCACAGCTGCGACCACCTACGAACCGGCCGGCATCCGCGTCGGCGTCGTCCGAGGTATCAGCTACGGGCTGTTCGGCCCTCCCGGCGAGTTCATCCCGGCGGCCCGGGCACTCGGCGCGGGCCTGGTGCGGGCCCACCTGTTCTGGAGTCAGGTCGAGCCGGCGCCAGGTCAATACCAGTGGCATGTGGTCGACGCGCTGCTGCGCGCAACTGGATGAACTCGGCGACCCGGACATCGAGGTCTGGATAACACTCTGCTCGAGCTCGCCGTGGGGCACCAGGCAGCCGACGGACTTCCTGCCCCCGTCGCCGGCTCGCGATCAGGCTGCCTACGCGGAGTTTGTACGCCGGGTGGTCCGCAGGTGCGCTGGCCGGGTTACCTACTGGCAGTGTGACAACGAGCCCAGCAACACCGACTTGCTCTGGGCAGGGACCGCGCAGGAGTACGTCGAGCAGCTGAAAACCATGTACCGGGCCGTCAAGGACGCTGATTCGCACTGCTGCGGTCGTCCTCGGCGGCTGTGGCTATGACGTCTTCAGCAGCGAGCCGGATAGCCCGCAGCGCCGGTTCTTCGACTCATGTCGACCGGCGAGGGCAAGGACAGCTTCGACCTCTTCAGCGTCCACCTTTATGGCGACGTGGCCAGCCTGCCCGGCTACCTCGCGACGGCCCGTCAGTTCATGCGCGCGCACGGGTACTGCAAACCGGTTGTCGCCGGGGAGCACGCCGGCCCGCAGCCGTTCGAATATCCCGGCCGCCATGACGGTCATGCAGCAGGTATTCGCCGCGGCATTCGCCAAGCCTCCGCCGATGAGCAGCACGGAGGAACTGGCCGCCAGGGCGGTGCAGGACACCCCCGAGCGACGCGCGATGACGGCGCTGTACGACCGGATGGGGGAACTGCCGCCCGAGCTGGCGATGTTCATGGCCGGATGCCCGCCCGAGCTCGAGGCCAGGCGGCAGCGCATCAACTGCCGTCAGATCGTCATGCGCACTCTCATCGCGATGGCCGAGGGCGTGCGCAGGACCGCGTACTGGAACCTGGCGCCCGAGTACCCGGGCCCGGTGGATCACCTGCAGATGATGCACCTGATGATCGGCAAGCTCCCGCTGCTTGGCTACGCCGACGGCGAGCTCAGCGTCCGCCACCCGGCTGCCGGCACCTTCGCGGTGCTCGCGGCGCAACTCGCTGGCGCGAGCTCGGTGTCGAGGATGGCGAATTGCCCGGATTGTCATGGGACTGTGTTGGCGTTCCAGGTGGAGCGGCAGCGGACGCGGGCCGTCGATCGTGCTCTGGGATGACCGCGACGCCTTCGCTGGCGAGAGATGAACCGCGCGGTGCCGGTCTTCCTTCCCTGGCAAGCGGAGACGGCGACGGTCACCGATACGTTCGGCGTCGTGAGCACCATCCGCCGTGATGAGCGACCAGCTCGCGCTGGCGGTATCGGCCACGCCAGTGTTCGTCGAATAGCTGATTGCCGTCGAGCAGCACCGTCTACCGGACGAGCAGGTAGCCGTTCATCGCGAAGAACGACCCGCCCTCCATGGTGTCGCGGATACCTGGCTTGATCGTGATCGTGTGCCGTCCTGGCCGCTGCCAGCGCCAGGCGAACAGCACCTGGTCGCGGCTGCTGCGACCGACGGGCTCGTCATGTTCTGCCAGATGCCGGTGCGGTCGAAGGTCTCGGTGCCGTCGACGAAGACCCTGGCGTGTCCTGCGATGCAGCACGTGCGCCGACCGATCCCATGATCGCGATCGCACGGCCGGTGAAGCTGATCCGCAGCGGTGAGTCGACCAGGTCGCGATCGTCTGTCACGTACCTGGCGCGCCGCCAGAATCCTGGATCGGCCGGCCTGCCGTGCGGGTCGAGGGCGGCCGCCGCCTGCATCAGCGCGATCCCGCCGTTGATCTGCCAGGCGGTCGCGACCGACGTCGGCGGCGGGCCGTCGAAGAACCGGCCGAACTCGCCCGCGGCGTTCTGGTCCGCACCTGCCGCCGACGCGGCCGACAGGAGCCAGCTGCGCGGCGAACGCCCGATGCTCGGCTGGTGGCGAGGGTGTACATCGCCTCGATCAGCGGCTCGACCACGTCGTTGTCCGCCTGCAGGTCGGCGTAGACGCCGGCGGCATCGCTCAGCCGCGACCTGACCGCTTGCGCGGTCGCGATGGCTTCTCGCAGGTAGCCGCGGTCGCCGGTGCTGGCGGCCAGCGCCGCGCCTGCCCAGATCATGTTGCCGTTGACCGAGGCGAAATAGCGCCCCGGCAGCGCCCGGCATGTTGTCCCGTTGTCGAAGACATAGACCGTGTACAGCGGGACGCTCCCGATCAGGAAGTACCGCCTGACCTGCTCGTATTGTGCCTGTGCCTTCGCCAGGTAGCTGGCCGAGCCCGTGATCTGGTGCAGCAGCAGCGCGGCCTTGATGTAGTTGGTGGCCGTTTCGAGCGTCTTCAGGTAGCCGCCCTGGCCGTGTGGCCACTGGTAGTCGATGTCCGGGCAGGCTCCCGACCCGAAACCGTCGGCCATCACAGAATCGACCCACGCGAACGCGGCCTTGGCCTTGGCCAGGGCCGCCGGCGAGCCCGGTGACCTGATATTCGCGCGAGTTCGCGATGGAGTCCCACATCACGGTGTCGCTGCTGCCCTTGTCCCCGGGTACCCACGCGTGCGCGGTCTGCGCGAGCGTGCGCATCAGCGGCGGGATGGCCGGGTCGCGGCTGAGGCTCCAGCGAAACCAGAGCGCATAGGTGAGCGAGTCCGAGCCCCAGTCCCGGTTCTTGGTGCTGCAGGTGCAGGCCCGCGCACATGTGCCACAGCCCGGTCCCGTTGTAGAAGGTGTGCTCGAGCAGGCGGGCCGAGGTGGCCGCGCGGGTGGCGTAGTCGCCCGAGGCTGACCTGACACGCCAGCTGAAGCCCTGGTTCCTGCTGAACGCTGCCGACCCGCCGGCGAGCGCCGCGGCGGCGACGGCGACGCTCGCCGCGATCGCGACAGGGCGCCGGAACCGCTGCGGTGCCGCGAAACGCTCGTCGCCAGAAAGCGGAGAAGATGCGCCACTTCTGATACACGCAGCACACTCGGCACAACGGGCATGCTGTACTATATCCGGCGAGTCCGGCGAATACGCAGCGTAGAAGCGGAGAATGCAGCGAATGCGTAGATCTTGAGCAATCTAGCGGAGCACGAGGTTAATGATGCGATCGGGGACGATCACGATCCGTTCGACTGACCGCCCGCCTGGTCTCTGTGGCGAACTCTGGGCCTGGCGCGTAGCGCCCGCTCGATGTCCGCGCTGTCCGCTCCTGGCTGGACCGTGAGCACGAACCTCGTCTTGCCGTTGACCTGGACAGGAAGCTGGACAGACCGAACGGCTGTCAGCCGCGCGGGTCCGCATGGGGAAACTTCTCGTAGGCGAGCGTGCTGGCGTGCCCTAGCCGGTGCCACAATTCCTCGGCGATGTGCGGCGCCAGCGGCGCAACCATCAGCACAAGCGGCTCGGCGATGGTGCGCGGCAGCGCGCCATCGCGGGCGGCTATCCTGGCCGCGGCCGTCATCAGCTCCGTGAGCCTGGCTATCGCGGTATTGAACTTGAGCTCACCGTAGTCCGCCCTGACGGCTGCGATCGTGACGTGCAGCCGCTCGCTTCGTGGCCCGGTCAGGCTCCTGATCGCTGAGCACGGGCATGCCGGTCTGCTCGCTGATAATGGCGCGCCAGAGCCGCTGCAGGAACTTGTGCGCGCCTGCGATGTCATCAGGCCGCCATGGCCGGTCGGCATCGATCGGGCCCATGCCCATCTCGTAGACCCGCAGCGTGTCGGCGCCGTACTTGTGGTAGATCTCGTCCGGGCTCACGCCGTTCTTCAGCGACTTTCCCATCTTTCCTGCCCGTCTCGTCACCGGCTTGCCCCGGTAGGACGCCGAGCCATCGGCTGCCGTGACCACCGCTGCGGCCGGCACGTACATGCCGCGCTCGTCGGTGAACGCGTCGGCCAGCACGTAGCCCTGGTTCAGCAGGCGCGCGAATGGCTCGCAGGTCGAGACGTGGCCGAGGTCATAGAGCACCTTGTGCCAGAACCTCGCGTAGAGCAGGTGCAGCACCGCGTGCTCGGCGCCGCCGACATACAGATGCACCCCGCGCCCGGCCATCCAGTACCTCTCGTTCACCGGGTCAACTAGGGCCTTGTCGTTGGCCGGATCCAGATAGCGCAGGTAGTACCAACAGGAACCTGCCCACTGCGGCATCGTGTTCAGCTCACGCCGGTAGACCTGAGGTCCGCTCGCCGAGATCGAGTTCGACGGCGGACCAGCCTGGCACGCGGCCAAGCGGCGGTACCGGTTCGCTGTCAGCGTCCAGGGTCGGCACCGGACGGAAGTCGGCCATGTCCGGCAGCTCGACGGGGAGCATCTCGTCGGGCAGCAGGACGGGCAGCCCGGCGGTGTCGTAGACGATCGGGAACGGTTCGCCCCAGTACCGCTGCCGCGAGAACAGCCAGTCCCGCATCCGCGGCGTTCCTGGCGGGCCGATCCAGTGCCGCTGCATCCGCTTGATCGAATCTGGCCAGTCGACGAGGTCGAGGTCATCGGCCAGCCGTCCGGCGAATGCCGTGATCCGTAGCATCCACTGCCGCATCTGCCTGCGGTAGACGGGATGGTTGCCGACGTCGCTGCGGCCATCCGAGGTGACCTCCTCGTTGGCCAGGACGGTGCCAAGTGCCGGACACCAGTTCACGGGTTCGTCGGACAGATAGGCAAGCCTCTTGCCGTCGATGATGCAGCGCCGCTCGGCGTCGGTCAGCGCCGCCCACGGCCGGCCGTCAGGCGTCGGCACGCACGCCGGCTTCGAACTCGGCGATCAGGTCGGCGACGGGCCTGGCACGCCCGGTTCGCTCGTCGCACCAGCTGCCAAAGATCTGGCCGAAGATCCACTGTGTCCACCGGTAGTACCGCGGGTCGCTGGTGGCGAACTCCCTGCGTGTGTCGTGGCCAAGGCCGAGCCTGCGCAGCTGGTCGCGCATGATCGCGATGTTCGCCTCGGTGGTGACCCTGGGATGCTGGCCCGTATCGATGGCGAATTGCTCGGCAGGTAGCCCGAAGGCGTCGTAGCCATAGGTGTGCAGGACATGCCTGCCGGTCATGCGCTGAAATCTGGCGAAGACATCAGTCGCGAGGTAGCCGAGCGGATGGCCGACGTGCAGGCCGCTGCCGCTTGGGTAGGCGAACATGTCGAGGATGTACATCGGCGCCCTGCCGGCCACCTGCTCGAAGCCCTGCGCCAGCGGCCCCGCGGGGTTTGGCGACCAGAAGGTGCCGTCCTCCGCCCAGCGGTGCTGCCAGCGTGCCTCGATCTCGCCCGCGAGCGCCGCGTCATACCGGAATCGAACGCCGCTGCCCGCAGCCGATTCGCTTGTGCCGTTCATGGCTTCGTCGCCATTCATAACCGGGTCTCGCAAAAGTCTCGGGAATTGTCTCGGAAAAGCAAAAACCCCTCGCGCAGGAGGGGTGAGCCGCACGGAAAAGGGTCAGTGCGGCTCGTTGGTAAGGAGGCAAGTAGCGGCGAACATGTCCGCAGGATAGCACTCCATCGGGTAGTTATCGCGGGTCAGTAGGCCGCTGCATGCCTGCGACGTGCCCTCTGCCTGCGGTGATAGCCTCCGTCGCAGGAAGGGGTAGCCAGTGCGGATCAGTCGAGGTGCGTTGCTCACGGCAGTCAGCTCGGTGGTCGCGCTGGCATTGCTCATCGGTGGTTTCTTCTTCCTGACCGGGTCCGACAAGCCCAATGACGCCGCGCACCACAGCGACGATGGCAGCGGAGCGCAGGTCACGTCGCCGTTCACCGGCGAGCCGATCTCAGCGCTGGGCCGCGAGCTTATCTTCAAGATCGACAATGTCCCTCAGGCCAGGCCACCGACGGGCCTGACCAATGCGGACATCGTTTACCTGCTGCCGGTCGAGGGCGGTCTGAGCCGGATCTTCGCGGTGTTCTCCTCGCACATTCCGCCCGTCGTCGGGCCGGTGCGCAGCTCCCGCGAAGAGGACATCCAGCTGCTGAGGCAGTTCGGCAAACCAGCGTTCGCCTTCTCTGGCGCTCAGCCCCGACTGCTGCCCGTGGTCGAGCACGCGAGGATCGTTGACCTGTACGCCGGCATCGTCGGCGGTTATTTCCGCGGCTCGAACCGGATCGCGCCATACAACTTGTACGCAAAGACGAAGACGCTGCTGTCCGAGGCCAAAGGCGCGAGCAAGGCGCGGGACATCGGTTTCAGGTTCGGTGCGGCGCCTGCGGGCGGCAAGCCGACGAAGGCCTACGACGTCCGATACCGCTCGTTCGCGTTTGGTGCCCGCTGGTCGGCGGGCCAGCACCGCTGGCTGATCTCGATGGATGGCAGGCCGGCCACGGCCGCAGATGGCAAGAGGCTCGGCGCGCGGACCGTGGTGGTGCAATATACGAAGGTCGGCACGTCCGGTTTTCTCGAGCTCGGGATCAGGCCGCCGTACGCGCACACGGTCGGCAGCGGCAGCGCGGTGGTGCTCCGCGACGGCCGCGCCTATCACGTGCACTGGTCCCGCCCGGTTGCCGACGGCGGAACCACCTTCACGCTGCCCGACGGCAGCCGGATGCCCTTCGCCAGGGGGCAGGTCTGGGTGATCTACGGATTCGGGCCGGGCTCGTCGCGGCAGCAGTAAGGTCCAACCCCTTTTCGGCATATACACCAATTAGTCGTTGGCGTTTATCCGGCAATGGCGGTGCGTCTTGTCGGCTCCTGCGCCGCATGCCACACTCTCAGGTGTTTGGCCGATGACGGGCTGCAACCACCTGTTGAAGTCCGCAGTCATAAGTGGCGACGAACCCGGATTCAGTCCTGCGGACTCACGCGAATCGGAGCAGCACAGTGGTCGATCAGCCAGTCGGCGCTTCCCAGACGCAGCAGGAAACGGTGCAACGCCGCACTCCGACGGTGAACGAGGCGGCTAAAGCTGCGGGTGAGGGCGCACCAGATGGCTCGGGCGACCTGACCGACGAACTGCTCAGGTCAGACCAGTGGACTGATGCGATGGTCGGGGCCGCCGGCATTCCGGTCACCGACGTGCCGTTGGTCAGCATCGGCGGGGGGATCGGCTCGTTCGTGACGGTCGACTATCTGCGCATCGCCGGAGTGATGACCGACAGGATCGCCATCTTGTCCAACCTGGACTTCGCCTGGCAGACCTATGAGTACCTGACCAGGGTCTCGCAGATCCCGCGGCCGGAGCGGATCAGGTCGGACTCGGCGTCCAGGCCCGACAACATCTGGGGCTTCCCGTCGTACGCGCTGGCCGAGTCCATCGGTGAGCGGAAGCTCGCGCCGCTCTGGCAGGTGCTGATCGAGCCGATCTGGGCGGACTACTACACGCCGAAGGCTGGCCGCGTCTTCGCGGGGCTCGAGCGCGAGGCCAAGCGCATCGACTACGCCAAGATGCTGGTCAAGGGCCAGGTCAGGATGGTGCGCAAGCGCCAGGGTGGCGGCTACTTCGTCATCTTGACCCCCATGGTCGGCTCTACGCCCGACCAAGCGGCTTGCGTACCGCGCGGAGTTCGTGCACCTGGCGGTCGGTTACCCGGGCTTGCGGTACCTGCCAGAGCTGCAGGAGTTCAGGACGGCGCACCAGGACTTCCACCACGTGGTGAGCGCCTACGAGGAGCACGAGCACGTGTACGAGGCCGCGCGGACCAAGCACCTGGTCGTGATGCTCCGCGGCGGCGGGATCGTCGCGTCCCGCGTGCTGGCGCGGCTGATGGACGACCGGACCAGGCACGGCCTGTCCACCGAGATCGTGCACCTCTTCCGCACCTACATCGACAGTGCGCATGGGCCGAACGCGTGGAACCGGCGCAAAGGTGCGCACGGTTTCGCCTACCAGGGGTTCAACTACCCCAAGTCGGTATGGGGCGGCCAGCTGAAGTCGGAGATGCGCAGGCTCGAGGGTGCTGACCGTGCCGCGAAGTACAAGCTCATGGGCGGTACCAACACGCCGTACCGCAGGCGCTGGCAGGCTCAGATGAAGGAGGGCCGCGAGGCGGGCTGGTACCGCACGATGGCCGGCACCGTCGGGGAGATGCGGCTGGAGGATGGCAAGATCGTCAGTTGCGTCAAGACGCAGAACGGCATGGTCGAGGTCGCCGCCGACTTCGTGATCGACTGCACGGGGCTCGAGGCCGATATCGCCGAGCATCGCGTGCTCGCCGATTTGCTGGCGCACTCGGGCGCAGGCCGGAACCCCCTCGGCCGGCTCGACGTTGAGCGGACCTTCGAGCTGCGAGGCTCGGCCAGCGGCCCCGGCGTCATGTACGCCTCAGGCGCGACCACGCTTGGCGGCTACTTCCCCGGTGTCGACACCTTCCTCGGTTTGCAGGTCGCGGCCCAGGAGATCGCCGACGATCTGGCCGGGCGCGGCTTCTGCCGCAGGATCGGCACATTCCGCTCGATTCGGCAATGGTTGCGCTGGGCACGGAACAAACAGCCCTAAGACTTGCGGGGTTCCAGGGGTCACCCCCTGGGTGGACCTCGCGGGGGTTCCAGGGGTCGCCCCGTGGGCCAACACAGAGGAGACATATCAGTGCTACCGACGCTGGGTGGCCGGATCCAGACCCGGCTCGTTCTGCTCGCCGTGGTGGGCGGCATCGTCACGCTCATCATCGGCCCGCTGCTGCCGATCTCCGCGCCGCTCTCCTTGGTGTACAGGAATACCTTTATTATCCTCGCGGCGGTCGCCATCTTGGGTATTGGCTGGGAGTGCATCTATCACCTCCTCATGCAGTGGCGATGGGAGAAGGACTGGCCGACGCTGTTCGGCTTGGTGACCGCGATCCCGGAGGGCGTGCTGGTGTGGCTGCTGTTGCACGCGGGCTTGATACCCGGGATCAGCGGAACCGTTCCGATAGCGGCGTTTGTCATTGATTTCGGCCTGGTTTGGCTGGCAGTCTGGCTCGTGGCCAACGGCCCGATGCGCGTTCCGTTCATCCGGTGGCGCTTTCACGGCGGGAGACTGGTATGAGCGAGCACGCGGCTAACGGTCACGGTGCCGGCGGACACGCCGCCGGGCTGTTTCCCGTGCCAGGAGATGGCGTACTTGCCAGGCACGGTGACCTGATCCTGCTCTGCAGCCTGGAGGACAGTCAGGCAGCCGACGACCTGCTCGACCTCCTTGAGCAGATCGCTGCCGCGGGCGGCGACGGGCGGCAATTCGCCGACGCGATCGCGGACGTGCTCGAGGCGGTCGACCGCGGCCCGTCGGTTCTCGCGTTCGGGCCTTCAGGGTCCGGAATCGCGATCACCGTCAGCGGCGGCGCCTGGGCGGACATGATGACCGCCGATGGAACCGCGCGGATCGAGGCGGGGCATCCGCGGATGCTCCTACGCGGTGCCGTGCGGTCGGCCGTCAGCAGTGTCCGCGGCGGGCTCAGCCCGAGCGACAACGGCGAGGCGAGCACCGACCGGTTCTCCAGGCTGGATGCGGGCACCGTCAGGGCCGGCGGGCTTAGCTACTACTCCGACGGGATGACCTCTGGGCGCGGCGCCCCAGCCGGGCGGCCTTCCGGACGGCAGCCGCCGGGCGGCGCGGTCTCTGCCGACCAGATGACGCCGTCTGATATCTCAGGCGCTCAGACCTCTGCCATGGAGATCCCGAGGGCCAGGGGCCGGGGTGCGGGCGCGTCAGCCGCGAAGGCTGCCGCGGCTGCCGCCGCGCAAGAGGCAGCGGCGGCCGCTGCGGAAGCGGTCAGGGCGGACAGCGGCGGGACAGGAGATCCTGGCGGGCAGCCGGCGGAACAGGCGGCCGAACAACAGCAGGCCGGCGCTGCTGCCGTGCTTGGCTCCGACGCGGGAGCTGGTGCAGGCGGTGCCCGCATGCCTGCAGAGTCCGCCGGGTCGGGGCAGGTGCAGGGCGAGCCGTTTGAGCCCACGGCGGCCTGGGTCGCCCCTCCGCCATCGACGGAACAGGAGCGGCAGGCCACCGAGCTCTGGTCGGGGCCACCTTCGGAGCCTGCTGAGGCCGGCCCAGCACTAGCCGACCCAGCACAAGCCGACCCAGCACAAGCCGACCCTGCACAAGCCGACGCCGCACAGGCCGGGCTGGCCTATTCGGGCGGCGTGCCGCCTGGGGGAGCTGGCCTGGGCGCAGCCGCGGGCGTGGAGCCAGACGTCACCGCCGCGCCCGAGCCATACGAACCGTTGTCCGGCTTCGATCCCATGCACGGCCAGCCGTTCGAGGCGGTAGTGCTGCTGGACGCCAGCCCGGGCAGTGGCCTGGACATTCCGGCCCGCGAGCCGCTGTCCAAGGTCAAGGACATGCCGCCGGGGACGAGCAGCTACGTCTCTGCCGGCCCGATCATCCAGGGCGTGTACTGCAAGAACGGTCACTTCGACGACCCAGAGGCGCTGTTCTGCGCGATCTGCGGGATCTCGATGAACCAGCAGACGCTCGTGCCACGGCCCGGTGAGCGGCCACCGCTCGGCGTGCTGCTGCTCGACGACGGTGCGGTGTTCCAGCTGGACAGCGATTATGTCGTCGGACGAGAGCCGGGCCTAGACGGCTCTGTCGCGGAGGGCAAGGCCAGGCCGCTGCGGATCACCGACGAGACCGGCATCGTCTCCAGGGTGCATGCCAGGGTTTTGCTCGACGGCTGGCGCGTGCTCGTCATCGACTTGGGCTCGGCGAATGGGACCCGGGTGTTGCTACCAGGGCAGCCGGCCGATCAGCCGCTGGTTCCGCAGGTCCCGATCGTGCTGGCGACCGGCAGTCAGGTCGATCTCGGCGGACGCGGGTTCCGCTACGAATCGCATCGCGGCCGGTGACCGAGAGCACGCCGGGGTCAGCGATGGCGGGGGAGCGGATCGGGTCCGAGCGATGACTGACGCCGACGTCCAGTTGCTGCTGTTCGACCTTGCGCTGATCATCGTGCTTGCGCGATTGCTCGGCGTGCTGGCCAAGCGGATCGGCCAGCCGCCCGTGCTCGGCGAGATCGTGGCCGGCATCCTGCTCGGCCCGACGATCTGGGGCACCAACGATCACGGGCACGCTGTTCCCTCCCACCCTGATCCCGCCGTTGACAGCGCTTGCAGACCTCGGGCTGGTCTTCTTCAT
This sequence comes from uncultured Actinomycetota bacterium, assembly GCA_963809195.1. Taxonomy (GTDB): domain Bacteria; phylum Actinomycetota; class Actinomycetes; order Streptosporangiales; family Streptosporangiaceae; genus Chersky-822. Next base: position 38,636 of record CAWEIQ010000003.1, read on the forward strand.
GTTCGTGGTCGGCTACGAGGTCGACCTCGGCCTGGTGAAGGGCCGCGGCAGGGTCGCCGCCGGGGTGGCACTCGGGTCGATCATTGCCCCGCTTGGGCTCGGCATCGGGCTGGCCGCCTGGTTCGTGCACCGCTACCACCCCCACGACCCGACGTCGTTCATCTTGTTCCTCGGAACCGCGATGGCGATCACCGCGTTCCCGGTGCTCGCGCGCATCCTGTCCGACCGCGGCCTGCACAGGACCAGGGTCGGCGGACTCGCGCTAGCGGCCGCGTCGCGTCGACGACGTGCTGGCCTGGGGCCTGCTTGCCGTCGTTATCGCCGTCGCTGGAGCGGGCAGCGGACACAGCCAGCTCAGGCTCGCGCTCGCACCTGTGTACGCGGCCGTCATGATCTGGCTCGTCAGGCCGGCGCTGCGAAAGCTGGCCGAGTTGTACGAGCGCCAGGGCAGGCTCACCGCCAACGTGCTCGCAGCGGTACTCGCCCTGCTGTTGCTGTCCAGCTACGCGACCGACTGGATGGGCGTGAAGTTCATCTTCGGCGCCTTCATCTTCGGCATCGTGATGCCCAGGGACGTGCCCGCGCTCCGCGAGGCGATACTGGAGCGACTCGAGCAGGTCAGCGTGCTCGTCCTGCTGCCGGTGTTCTTCGTGGTCGCCGGGCTCAACGTGAACTTGCGCGGCATCGGCCTGTCCGGCCTGGTCGACCTGATCCTGATCATGGTGGTCGCGGTGGCCGGCAAGTTCGGCGGCGCTTACTTCGGCGCGCGCCTGACGGGCGTCCAGCGCCGCCAGTCAGGAGCACTGGCCGCGCTGATGAACACCAGGGGCCTCACCGAGCTCGTCATCCTGACCGTGGGCCTGCAGCTGGGCATCCTGAACAAGGCGCTGTACACGCTCATGGTCGTGATGGCGATCGTGACCACCGGGATGGCCGGGCCGCTGCTCAAGGCTGATCTATCCGAACCGGATCATGGAGCGGGACATCGCCGAGGCCGACCGGGCGGCACTCGGTGAGGCGGCGGCGCACCGGATCGTCGTGCTGATCGATGAGCCGGAGACCGCGGGCCCGCTGATCGAGGTCGGATCGCGGCTGGCCGCCAGCAGGCCGCACAGCCAGCTGGTGCTGTCGCACCTGGTGCCGCACAAGCCAGCCGGGAGGCTCGAGGTTGGCGCGGGTCTTGGCGGTGAGCTGCTGCAGATGACCCAGACCATGAACAAGTTGCAGGGCCTGGCCGCGCAGGCCGGTGACGTGCCGGCGATGGTGCAGTCCAGGTTCAGCGACGACGTTCGCGCCGAACTGCCAGGCTATGTGGCCGCGGCCGAGCCAGGGACGGTGGTTCTCAGGCCAGGGCAGCGGCCGGTCGGAGGCGCTGAGCGCGGACGGCGCTACGCAGCTGGTATTTCTTCTGCGTCCGCTGCCGGCTGAGCCTGCCGGCCGTCGTAGCCAGGCTCGTCAAGGGCGCCGATGGCGACGCAACCGTCCAGGTCGCCGCCCAGCTGTCGGTGGGCAGCGGACTAGACCTGGTGCTGACGCCATCGGGCAGGGGCGCCACCTCGGTCGCGGCAAGCCTGCGTAAACGCGGCCTGCGGGTGCGGACTGGAAGCGAGCCGATCGGGCGGCATCCTCGTCGCACCGATCGCTGGCACTCCCGCCGAGAGCCGTGAACCGGCGGCCGCCGATGGCCGTGTCAGCGACGTACATCTCGCGGTTGTCGCGGGCACCAGCGAAGCAAGCGATGACATGGATAACTGGGTTCAGGCCCTGGACCTGCCCGCCGAGCAGGCCTCCGGCCAGGACAGCAGCCAGCAGGACCCCAGTGAGCAGGACTACAGCCAGCAGGAGAGCAGACAGCCGTGAACACAACTGATGCACGCCTTGCCGGCGATCGGGCCGGCATCGCCGACTATCGCTTCGTCAGGCATCTCGGCGCGGGTAACCACGGGGTCTTTTACCTGGCGTACCGGCCAGAACGGCTGCACATCGACGCCGAGTTCGTAGCCGTCAAGGTGCTGACCGGGACCAGCAGCCAGGACACCTTCCGTCGCGCGACCCGCGAGCTCGCTGCCTTCGCGGCGGTCAGGTCGCCGTACCTGGTGACTCTTTACGATGCTGGCCAGCAGGGCGATGACCTGTACTACTCGATGGAGTACCTGCCAGCCGGGTCGCTCGCTGACGCGATCGGATCGATCCCGCCCACCCAGGTGCTGGCAGCGGTCGGCGGACGCGGCCAGGGCCGCGCACGCGCTGCACGAGGCAGGGATCGCGCACAACGACATCAAGCCTGGCAACGTGATGCTGCACGACGGTCACGCGAAGCTCAGCGACCTCGGCCTTAGCCAGCTTCTGGCACCCGGCCTGACGATCACCGGTCTGGGCTCGACCGGCTCGGTCGAGTACTTGGACCCGGCCGTGATCCGCGGCCAGCTTCCTGGCAGGGCGACGGATATCTTCGCCCTGGGCGCGACGTTGCACAGAGCACTGACCGGCACCGGGCTCTACGGCGACTTGCCGACGGACAACACCATGCTGGCGATGCGGCGGGTCCTCTCGCACGCGCCTGAGATCTCGCCGAACCTGCCGCCGGGCGTGCGCGCGGTAATCGCCTCGGCGATCGACCCGAATCAGGCGGCACGGCCCGCCACGGCCGCCGATCTGGCTGCGAGCATCGACGCGCTGTCCGAGGACGTGCTCTGACCCTGGTCACCGCCGTTTGCCGGTGAGTTCGGCCTGAGGAGCAGGGTCGCCGCTGGCACCCAGAGCGCGGCAAAGAGCAGACTGGCCAGCACATCGGTCGGGTGGTGCTCGCCCCGGTACATGCGCGACGCAGCGACGAGGATGGGGAACGCAACCGCCGGGAGCAGGAACAGCCACCGCCACCAGCCACGCGCATGCCCGATGACCAGGATCGCCAGCCCGATGTACAGGCAGCACGTTGCCGCCTCGTGGCCTGAGGGGTAGGCGGAGGTCGGCAGGTGCTGGTCCAGATGTGGCACCGCGCGGTCGCGGTCGCTTCACGACGTCAGCGGCAATGAGGAACGTGGCAAGTTCGCCGAGCATGAGCGTCGCCAGATAGGCGACAGGCCGCCAGCGCCTTGTCATGCCAAGGAAAACAAGCGCGGTGATAGCAGCCACGGCCAGGATCGCCACCGTGCCGCCCAGCGTGGTGAACACCAGGCTCCACCGGGTCAGGTCCGGTGTCCGGTGCGCCTCGAGCCAGCGCGGCACTGCGCGGTCGCCGAGTATGTTGCCGTTGCCTGCCCTGGTGATCAGTTCGCCGATGCCGATGATGGCGCCGAGGATGAGGACCCAGGCGACCAGAAGCCCTGCCGCGATCCTGCCCAGCCCGGCACGTCGTGGCTCTTGCTGCGCTGGCTGCAGGTCCGCGCTCCGCCTCGGGTTCGAGGCCCTCGGCGACCGGATGGCTGGCCGGACGGCCCGCCGCGCGCCTGGTCAGCTCGAACGCGAACGTCGTGAGGCCTAGCCAGGCGATCCCGATCGCCCAGCCGCCAATGACGTCGGAGATGTAGTGCACGCCGAGCAGGATCCGGCTGATCCCGATCATCGCGACCAGCGCCGCGGTCACGATCGCGAACCAGGTGCGCCACCGCCCGCTTGGCGGCGGGCAGGAATACCAGGAACAGGGCGCCGTAGCAGACGATCGAGCCAAGCGAATGCCCGCTGGGGAAGCTGTTGCCAGGCGCGTGCGCGACCGGGTGGGCAACGACCGGGCGCAGCCTGCCGACCAGGACCTTCAGCACGGGGTCAAGCACGAGCGCACCGGCTCCGGTGGCCACCAGGTACGCGGCCAGCCGCCAGCGGCGGCGGAGGGCGAGCAGCAGCGAGGCTGCCGCGATGAGGATCGACAAGACCAGCGTGCTGCCGAGCAGCGTGACATCGCTGATCACGGTCAGGGCGGTCGGGTGACCCGAGATCAGGTTGTTCAGCCGGTCAGCCGCGCCGTGATCGACGGCCTCGAGCGGCTGCCAGCGCAGCCTGACGAGGACGAGCAGGACCGTGAAAACGATCGCTGCACTGGTCAGCAGCGCTAGCGGCGTCAGGCTTCCGCCCAACCGCGGGTTGTGCGTATGACCGCTATGCGTATGACCATCGCGCGGATGACGTCGGTGGCTGCCGTGTCGGGGGAGGTGGGAACGGACTGACATAGGCGCAAGCTCCCCCGGCGATAGCGATTCACACAACACGGTGTCGTGATTGGGGCCCCGTAGTGATGGGGCGCTGTCGTGATGGGGCGCTGTCGTGATGGGGCCCTGTCGTGATGGGGCCCTGTCGTGATGGGGCCCTGTCGTGATTGGCCCAGTCGTGATTGGGCCTGTCGTGATTAGGCCGGGCCATTGCGGGAACCTGCCCGGCCTGGAAAGGCTGCTGCGTCCAGCATGGGGCGGCCGGCAAGCAAGGAGACGATGCGATGTCAACGGTCGCCGTGGTGGCGCACGCGCGCAAGAACATGGGCGGCGGCCTGCCCGAACTGCGCGAGGTTCTGGCCAGGCGAGGGCTTTGCTGAGCCGCTGTGGTACGAGGTCGACAAGAGCAAGAAGGCACCGGCGTATGCGCGCCGGGCGATGGCAGAGGGCGCCGAGCTCATTTTCGTCTGGGGCGGCGACGGCATGGTGCAGCGCTGCGTCGACGCGGTCGCAGGGACGGCATGCTGTGCTCGCGATCCTCCCGGCCGGGACCGCGAATCTACTGGCCACTAACCTGAACATCCCCGATGACCTGAGCGGCGCGGTGCGGGTTGGCCTGCACGGCGAGCCGCGCGAGTTCGACACTGGCACCGTGAACGGCGAGCACTTCGCTGTGATGGCGGGCACAGGTTTTGACGCGCTGATGATCAAAGGCGCCAGCCGCCGTATGAAACGCAGGCTCGGGCGCGCTGGCGTATGTCTACACCGGCACGAAGAGCCTGTCTGCGCGCGGCATGAAGGCCGAGGTCGAGGTCGACGGGCAGGCGGTACTACAAGGGGCGGCTCTCTTGCGTGCTGGTCGGGAACGTGGGCAGGCTGTTCGGCGGCGTCGAGGTGTTCGGCGATGCGAGGCCCGACGACGGCGTCGTGGAGGTAGGGCTCGTCACGGCGGACAGCCCGGCGCAGTGGGCACGCACGTTCGGGCGCCTGGCGACCGGAAGCCCGGAGAAGTCGCCGTTCGTGCGAGGTCACGCGCGGCCGCAGGATCCGGGTCAGGCTCAACAGGAAAGTGCCGTACGAGCTGGACGGCGGGGAGCGCAAGAAGGCAAGGAAGCTGCGCATCAACGTGCATCCGGCCTCGGTCAGGATCTGTGTTCCGGCCGTGGGGAGCGGCTGAGGTTACTCCTGCGCCTGCGGCATGGGTGGCGACACCCGGAGCACGTCGGCTGCGCCGATCGAGCACCGGCAGGCCCATGACCGCCGCGACGCAGCCGATCAGCATGCCGGGGCCGAAATGGCTGAGTCCGGCCGCGGCCGCCGCGCCGATCGGTGGTGTCGCCTGCATGGCCGTTCTGAGCATTGCGAAGAGCCTGCCGTGCATGGCCGACGGCGCCTCGCGCATCCGCAGCGTCTGCGCCCAGGCTGTCATCGGTGCAGACACGAAACCGAGCGCGGACCATCGCGACGATTGTGCTGGCCGCGGCGGGAACGATCAGCGCCAGGACGATCACAGCGGCGGCGAGCTGGCCGACCAGGATGGACGGCACCAGCGGCCGCCTCCAGTCCCAGCGGGCCAGCAGCGCGGCCGCGACGAGTTCGCCACCGGTGAGCGCTGCGACGAGGTAGCCGTAGCCGCCGGTGCCGAGCCCGATCGCGGCAGACCGGTGCGGCAGGAACACCAGGAGCATGCCCTCGCCGATATTGAACAGCGCGAACATCGCGGTGATCGTGCGCAGCACGGGCCGGCGCAGCACGAGCCGGATCACGTCGGCCAGGCTGGAGGCCTGCGCGCTGCTTCCGCCGCGGTAGGAATGGGGCGTGGCCTGACCGTGCGCAGCAGCGCCGCGAAGACCAGGTAGCTGATCGCGTCGGCGAGCACGAGGCCGATCGCGCCTTCGTGGCCGAACGCTCCGATGACGAGGCCGGCAAGGCCGGCGCCCGCCAGGCTCGCGAGTCCGTAGCTCGCGCCTTCGAGCGCGTTCGCGCGCGACAGCTGGCCGTCGTCGACGAGTTGCGGGATGAGCGCGGGAAAGCCGGCCAGGCTGATCATCTTGAGCAGGCCGTACACGGCGGCGACCGCGTCGATGAGCGGCAGCGGGACCCCGCCGTGCCCCTGGTTGAGAGCGAAGGCGAGAGGGATCAGCGCGAATACCGCCGCTCGCGCCATCGCATCGGCGATAACGAGCCGCCTGCGGTCGAAACGGTCAAGCGCCCATCCGGCCGCAAGGCCGCCGACCGCGACTGGCGCGGTATAGCAGATGGCCAGGACTGCGATGCTCGCGTGAGGCGTGCCGAGCGCGAGCGCCACGAGGGCTATCCAGCTCGCCGCGTCGCCGGCCGCCGAGACGGTAGCGCCGATCCACACGCGGCGGAATGCCAGAGAAGCTGCTGGTCACCAGCGAGATGTTAGGCAGGTTGGCACCGTCTGGGCTGCGCGGAAAGTGCGCGGCTTTGCTACGGCCTCCTGTTGCCGGGCCTATTTGCCGGGCCTATCTGCCGGGCCCGGCCGCCGCGGTTGCGGTGGTCCTCGTCGTTGCGCGATAGCGCGATGGCGGCATTCCCCACGCTCGCTTGAACGCGGTCTGGAACCTGGCCACCGATCCGAAGCCACTGGCAAAGCACACGTCGGTGACAGGAGCTTCGCAGGTGGCAAGCAGCTCGGCGGCATGCGCGACCCGCCGTTCCACCAGGTACCGGTGCGGCGTGGTGCCGGTGACCGCGCGGAACACGTGAATCATCCTGGTCCGGCCCAATCCCATGGCGGCGCCAGCCGCGACAGCGTCGAGCTGGGGGTCGGAGTATTCGCGATCGATCAGCTCACGCAGTTGCCTGGCGAGCTGGCGGTCGCGAGCTCCCGGCGCTGCCGGTGCGTCGGGAGAGCCCGCCGCGGCCATCAACGACCAGCCAATGGCGTCGAGTTCGTCGGCCGCATGAAGTTCGTCGGCTGGGACGCCCCTGGCGATGGCGCCGCCGGTGTTGCCAGCATCGCGGCGCACGGCCAGGTGCCTGCGCAGGTCCCTCCGTAGCGCAGCGATGCGCCCGGCCACCGGTACGAGCGCGGCTCCAGGGGCCGCAACTCCCTGCGGAAAGATCAGGCAGAGATTGCGGTCGTTGACGCCAAAAGGATGCCCGCACTCGTACTCGGCGCCTCCGCTGCCCGCGACCATGATGGCCGCCGACGCGGTGCCGCCGCCTTGTCTTGATCGCAAGGTCCAGGAGCCGTACTCGGTGAGGACGAGGCAGGTGCGGGCCCACCAGTCAAGCGCCGCAACAGGCTCGCCTGGCCCGTGCCCGAATACGCCAAGGCGAAGGTCCTTGCCGCGCGCGACGATCGTGAGCCCCATGCGCCCAGCATTGCAAACAAGTCGGACAGTCTGTCCCGGCTCTGTTGTTGGCCGTTCTGTTGTGGGCGGCTCTGTTGTAGGCGGTTCCGTCTGCGGTTCTGTCTCTGCGCGTCTGTCTCTGCGCGTCTGTCTCTGCGCGTCTGTCACAGGCGCTCGTTAGCATGACCAAGGTGACGGCTGAGACAGGGTTCCCTAAGGGCATCGGAGCTCCTGCCACGAGGGCGCTGACCGGGGCCGGCTATACGGATCTGAGGGAGCTGGCCGGCGTGCCAGCCGCCGAGCTCAAGCGCCTGCATGGCATGGGCCCTAAGGCGCTGCGGCTGCTCCAGGAGGCGCTCGAGCAGCAGGGCCTCTCGTTGGGATAGCGCCTGGTCAGGCTCGCCTTCCGTTGGCGGTGAAAACGATCGCTATCAGGTAGCTGACCGTAGCGACCGCGAGAATGCCGAAGCTCGGCGGGATCTGCGGTGCGGCATAGGCGATCAGCAAGCCCGCCCAGACTGAACAGATCGCGATCGCCGCGGACAGCCACATGCCGCGATAAGGCCGCGCGGTGAGCCGCTGTGCCGCTCCGGCTGGCGCGGCGAGCAGGCCGAGCAGCAACAGCGCGCCCACGGCCTGGGTGGCGGCGGCCGCGGTAACGCCGACCAGGCCGAGGAATACTGTGCTGAGCGCCCTGACCGGGACCCGCCTGGCGCTTGCGACCGCCTCGTCGAGACTGGCGAACAGCAGCGGCCTGGCGATGAGTATCAGCGCCGCGCAGACACAGACCGCGACCACCGAGTCGGTCACCGCCTGCGAGGCTGACAACCCGAAGATCGTGCCAAATAGCACGTTGACCCCTGACGTGCCGTCCGCGCCCGCTGGCGAAGTCGTGTAGATGGACAGGAACAGCGCGCCGAGACCGAGGATCCAGGCGAACACGCTGCCGATGACCGTGTCGTCGGCCCGGCCGCGGTAGCCGAGTACGGCCATCGCCACAGCGACGAGCACGCACGCACCGTAGAGGCCGATCAGCAGGTCAGCACCTGCGGCGAGCGCGGCGAGGGCGCCGGTGAACGCGACGTGGCTGAGCGCGTCGCCGGTGAACACTTGTGAGCGGAGCACGACGAAGTAGCCGGTCAGACCGGAGGCCGCCGCGATGGCGGCGCCCGCGATAAACGCGTAACGCAGGAAGGGCTGCCCGAGCAGCGCGGCCAGGCCGCTCACGCGTGCACCACTGCAACGTTGCGACGGCTCGCGAGGCGCAACCCATGGCGGGTGGCGCCGGCGACGACGTAGCCAGCGAAGCCAAAGGTCGTGATGAAGAACCCGACCGGATAGACCGAGTAGTAGGCAGCCGCCAGGCCGAGCCACGCGGTCAGCAGGCCGATCAGGATCGTGAGCCAGAAGCTCGCCATCGGCCTCGCCGTGAGCTGCTGCGCAGTCGCCGCGGGCATCACCAGCAGGGCGAACACCAGCAGCGCGCCGGTGATCTGGCTGACCTCCGCGGCCGCGCAGCCGAGCAGCACGAGGAAGAGCGCCCCGAGCAGCCTTACCGGTACGCCACGCGCCGCGGCCACATCAGGGTCGACGGTCGCGAAGAACAAGGGCCTGCCGATCAACGCGAGCGCGGCGAGCGCGATAGCTGCCACGATCAGCAGCACCAGCACCTGCCCCGCGGAGATGCCGAGGAAAGAGCCGAACAGCAAGGACGTGAGCCCGTTCAGGAAGCCGCCGTACAGGTTCACGAACAACGCGCCGGACGCCAGCGCGAACGCCTGCACGGTGCCGATGATCGCCGACTCGCTGCTCCTGGGCTGCCCGCCGATCGAGCGCGGCACCGCGGCTATCACGAGGGCAGCGCCGATGGCGGCTGCGAAGTAGCCCGCGATGGCGCTGACGCCGACCAGGATCGCCGCCGCAGCGCCGGGAAACGACACGATCGCGAGCGTGTGCCCGGCGAACGCCTGGCGTCGCAGGACCATGAACCAGCCAAGCGCTCCAGCGGCGACGGCGACGATCGTGCCTGCCCGGTACGCGTTGACCATGAACTGGAACTCGAGCAGCTGCCGCACGTCGGCGATGATGTTCCAACCGAAGTGCGGATTGACCGCCGAAGCACCGGTCATGACTGAATGGCCGCACCGGCATGGCGGTCAGCGTGCCTCGCCGGCGGCTCGGGCTCGCCGACGACCACCAGCCTGCCGTCCGAGGCATGCAGAACCTCGATCGGAGTCCGGTATAGCGCGGTCAGGGTCTGCGAGGTAATGACGGACTCCGGCGGACCGCACACTGCGCTGCCAGCGGCGATGTAGCTGACGCAGTCGAGGTACGGGAGGATCGGGTTCACGTCGTGGGCGACGAGCATGACCGTCACGTGCTGGTCACGGCAGATCCGCGAGATCAGCGCGGCGACCGAGGCCTGGCTGGGCAGGTCAAGGCTGTCCAGCGGCTCGTCGAGCATGAGCAGGCGAGGGCGCCGCACCAGTGCCTGGGCGATCAGCAGGCGCTGCTGCTCGCCGCCTGACATCTTGCCGATCGGCCGGCCGGCGAATGCCGTGGCGCCAACCAACTCGATGACCTCGTGCACCCTGTCCTTGGCAGCCCTGCGGGCGCGAGAAACCCGGTCGCCCCACGGCACGGGGATGCCCCAGCGTTCGCCGTCGGCGCCAAGGCTGACGATGTCGATGCCACGCACACGGAGGCCGGCGTCAAAGTTATGTCGTTGCGGCAGGTAGCCGACCTCCCTGCCGGACTGGCCTGCGGGGCGGCCTAGCACCGTGACCGAGCCGGCCGACAGGCCGATGAGCCCGAGCGCAGACTTGATCAGCGTGGACTTGCCCACGCCATTCGGGCCGAGCACGGCCATGAACTCACCGGTGTCGACAGTGAGGTTGACGTCGGACCAGATGGTCCGGCCAGCGACCTGGACTGCCGCATGCTCGAAACGAACGGCCTGGCCCTGCTGAACCATTGAATCTCCCCTCTCGCTCGCGGCTAGCGGCCCGCCGCCATGGCGAGCGCGGTCTCGATCCCCTTGAGCTGCCTGATCTGCCAGGTCTGGTAGCTGGACGTCGTCGGCGTCATGGTCTCGGTGATGCTCGCAATGGGGATGTGCGCGGCTTTGGCCGCCGAAAGCTGCGCCCGCACATCCGGCGTGACGTTCTGGCTGTTGTAGACGTAGATCCTGATGAGGTGCTTGCTGATCTGGGTGTCGATGGTCTGCTTGTCAGCCGCCGAGACCTCGCTGCCCTCGGTGATCGCCTTGAGGAACGACGCAGGCGTGATCAGGCGCAAGCCGAGCGCGGGTGCCAGCATCGCGAAGATGGACTCCGACGCGCCCACCGGAGTCCCGGCGTACTTGTGCTTGATCGCGGCGATGAGGGAGTCGTAGCCGCGCAGCCCAACCTTCAGCAGCCTGGCCTGGCGTTTGGCGAAGTAGCCGCGGTCCGCAGGGTCGGCCCTGGCTAGATCGGCCGTCAGCCTGCCGATAACCGTGCGCACGTCAGCCGGGTTGTACCAGCGGTGAGGGTTTCCGTCCGCTGGCACGCGCAGCGCGGTGCCCACCTCGAGAACCGAGATGTGCTCGCCCTGGTCGGCGGTGAGGAGCCTGGCCATCCACGGGTCGTAGCCGATGCCGTTCTCTATCACCAGCCGCGCCGACGCGACCGCGCGAGCGTCCGCCGCGGTCGGCTCGTAGCTGTGCGGGTCGGTGTTCGGGTTCGCGATGATGCTGATCACATGCGCGTGGGCGCCCCCGAGTTGCCTGGCGATGCTGCCCCAGAAATTCTCGGCGGCCGCCACCTGGACGACGCGCTCGTTACCCGCCGCCTCCGCCCCGGCCGTGCTGCATGCACTGACAAGCAGGGAGCCCCCGGTGAGCAGGGACGCGGCTGTGAAGAACATGGCCTTGCGCGGTCCGTTTGCTCGCATGTCCTTGACTGCCATCGGATGCCGACTTCTCCTGCGCGCCATTTCGCCTCTCGAGCCCCGCACAACTCACGGCGAACGTACATGAAAACGGTTTTCATTACAACTTAGCGCCTCCGGTGGTGACGGGAGCGCAGTGGCTCGCCCTGAGATGCTGTGGCGTGACGTGCTGCGTGGCCGTCGGCACGGCAAATTCGGCATCCGGGTGCCACCCTGATGCCGGGCGCTCTAGGGGACCGGGTGACCGCGGGACTAGGGTCGGGCCGCCAAACGAGAGCACTGCTCTTGACACGATCGAGAATGGGGTGCACACTGATCTAAATCGAGAGCAGTGCTCTTATTAGGAGTCGTCATGTCAGCTCATCCCGACCCGGCCAACCCCAACCTGGCCAACCGCGACCCGGCGGCCAGGTATGTCATGCCCACTACGCCACTTGGCCGTCTGACCTTGCGGACGTTCAACTCGACCGTGGTCTGGCTCACCAGGCGCGGCCTCAGCGTGTGGGGCAGCCGCGTGCTCTACGTGCGCGGCAGGACGAGCGGGCAATGGCGATCAAATCCGGTCAATGTTCTGACGCTCGACGGCCGTCGTTATCTTGTCGCGCCGCGGGGCCGGACGCAGTGGGTGCGCAACCTGCGTGCCGCCGGCAGCGGCGAGCTGCGGGTCGGCAGAAGGGTGGAGAAGTTCACAGCGACGGAGGTCGCTGACCCTGACAAGCCAGCCGTGCTGCGCGCGTACCTGCGACGATGGAAGTTCGAGGTGGGTGTGTTCTTCGACGGGGTCGACGCGAACGCCACGGATGCGAAGCTATTGGAGATCGCACCAGGCCACCCGGTCTTCCTGATCCACTGACGGCCGCGGCGGCGGTTGCGGATCAGGGATGATGAACCCATGAGCTATGTCCTTGCCCAGGTGAACATCGGGCGGTTGCGTGCCGCGGTCGACAGCCCTGTCCTTGCTGGCTTCATGGCCGCGCTCGAGCCGGTCAACGCCGTCGCGGATGCCGCTCCCGGATTCCTCTGGCGCCTGCAAACCGAAGATGGCAACGCCACCGCGATCCACTCGTTCGAGTGGGACGCGGCGGACAGCGCCGGAGTGATCATCAACATGTCCGTGTGGGAGTCGGTCGAGGCGCTGGCCACGTTCGTCTACTCGAGCGAGCACCGCAGCGTGCTGCGACGCCGCCGCGAATGGTTCGAGCCCATGCGCGAGGCGTACACGGCGCTGTGGTGGATTCCGCGCGGCACGATCCCGACCGTCGCCGACGCCGAAGACAAAGTCCGCTACCTGCGCAGGCATGGCCCCACGCCGGAAGCTTTCACGCTCAAGGTGCATTTTCCGCCGCCAGGCGCGCCAGACGCCTCGCCGTTGAGCGGGCGCGACGAGTGGATGTGCCCGGCCTGAGGGCCTCTTGCGTCCCGGCCTGACGGGCCTTTTGCGTCCCGGCCTGACGGCCGTTTGCGTCCCGGCCTGACGGCCTCTTGCGTGACGGCCAGCTGGCAGCTAGCTGTCGTGCTTGAGCCTGCGCCAGCCGCCTGCCCGGTTGTTGGCGATGACCTGCCTGAACATGGCGGTCAGGGCCGGCGCGTTGATCTGCTCGCCCTCGCGAATGCCGACCGTGCGGGCCGTCTTGTTGTCGTGGCCTGCGGTGATGATCCCGTCGGGATCGGGAACGATGCCGCCGTCGTACATGAACACATTGACATGGTCTTTGGCGGCGAGCAGGGCGCAGATGTTTCCCTCAAGAACGAAGTACGGCTGCCTGGTTCGCTTGATGGTCTCAGTGACATCGGGGTCGGCGGCATGAACGAGGTCCCTGACTTCCCTGCAGATCGCCTGCTGCCACCCGGGCAGGGCGTCGATATAAGCATCGACGCGCGGATCAGCGGCGTAGGACATCGTGTCACCCTAGCGCGCGCCACCCAGCCCGCCTGGCCGTGCCGTTCGGGCGAATCCGATCCGTCGGCCGATGGCGAGGCCGTGAATATCAGGCAGCGGCGCGGGCAGAGGGCACGCGCGGACGGCGGCCGGCAAGATGTCGGCCCGCCGAGCGCCAAGAAATGTGTCTACACAGAAGGGATTGTCAATGGCAGCCAAGTTCGTGCTGAAGAAGGGCTCGACCGGCAAGTTCCACTTCAACCTCCTGGCAGGCAATGGCCAGGTCATCGCCACCTCCGAGGCGTACGAGAGCAAGGCGGCGGCCCTCAACGGCATCGAGTCAGTGCAGAGGAACGCGCCCGTCGCGCTACTTGACGACCAGACCGCAAGTTAAGTCCCGCGCCCGCCGGCCCGCGGCAGTAGCATGCGCGCATGCCCGCCAGAACGCTCAGGTACAGCGTCGGCAACGAGCACAACCCCGCTAATCCGTGGGGCCGCAGCGAACTCGTCATCGGGCCGGACGGGTGCGCAAGGCTCGATCACTACTTCTCCCGTCAGCCCGGGATTGGGGCATGGACCGGCCAGGTCGACGCGGCCGCGCTGGCCACGCTGTGGAGCGCTCTCGACCGGGCTGGCTTCCCCGGTGTACCGGAGTTTCGGCCGGTACCGGACGCGACGCTCCGCGCGCTGACTGTGCAGATTGGCGATACTAAGCGCACGGCGCTGGTCGACTGGCATCAGGCGCCGACCCTTCCCGGCTATTCAGAAGCGTTCGACGTGCTCGATGGCGTGATCAGGCAGCTGAGCGGCGCCAGCGTGCCCTATCCGTCTTCACAGCCCCTCATCGTTCGGGATATCGCACTGATCAACTAGTCCGGATCTCCCGGGTACCCGGATTCCCTGGATTTCCTGGATCTGCCCGAATGGCCGGATCCATGGCGATCCAAGCGATCCGTACGATCCGTAACGCCATCTGCCTTCATCTCTGTGTTCTGAGTCATTGCCGGTTTTTAGCCAACATGGCCGTCTTAGTGCCGATACTCCACTATGCTGCCATCTGATCACGCATAGTCAGGCCCGGCGAGAGGCGGTGGGTTTGCCGAGTAGCAGGGCGAGTTTCCGGCGTTAGGGAGCCGTTGAGGCACGGCAGCACATACGGCAAGGCGAGGATCAAGAAGGGCGGACGCCATGCCGCCCCCAGGCGGGGTCGGCAGAGAGCCCCGGGACAACTCAACAAGCTGGTCAAACGGGCTGCACTCGTGGCGCCCGCAGCAGCTGTCGCCGGCGTGGTCGTGGCCACCGCGACTTCACACGGAATGGCTACGGACGCGCTGAGTGACGCGGCTGGGCATGTCGCGGCATCGGCGCACGCGGGAACGTCGGCTAGCTCGGCGAAGTCAGCCAACGGCCGGGCGGATCGTGCGGCTGCATCGAAGACTTCCGGCGGGCGTCGGACCGCAAAAGCGCACGGCGGCGCAACGAAACCGCACCGCAGTGCGCCTGGACCCTCGCACAGTTCGCGGCCCAATGCGTCGGCGAAGCCGGGCAAACGACACGGGCGCCCGACTCTCAAGTGCTCGGGCTCGTCGGTGATGCTGCCAGCGAATTACGAGACGATCGTCAGATACCTGACCGGACACGGTTACACGCGCCTGGCGGCGGCCGGCATTGCTGGCAATATCTACCAGGAATCCAAGGGAAACCCCGAGTCCGTCGGCACCGGCGGAGGTGGCCTGATCGGCTGGACGCCGTTGCCGCCTGGATTCGTCACCGGCAACGCCGCAGCTGACCTGCGGACGCAGCTAGCGCAGATCCTGACCTACAACCATCAGTGGTCGCAGTACATCCCGGCCCTGAACGGGGCCACCAGCGCGACGCAGGCCGCGGACATCTACATGAACTACTTCGAGCGACCTGGCATCCCCGCTGCTTACAACCGCGAGGCGGCTGCAGCCGCGGTTGCGAGTGCCTGCGGCTTCTAGCAGTGGCGAGCGCCTCGGGGTGTCGGTGGCGGCCGATACGCTCCCGGTGACGGGGTGCCGACAAGGTGTCTGAACGGTCCACGTCGCGCTTGATCAGATCGAATATTTGTTCGATACTGGATCCATGGGAGCGGGGATGGGCGCGGTCATTGAGATGGCCTCGGGCAGCGAGGTCGGCGCGGGCACCGGCGCGCTGTCCGACGCCGATCTGCTCCCCGTGCTCCCCGCGCTGCGCGACCTGCTGCCGCACGGAGCCCTGCGACGCGGCTCGGTGGTGGCCGCGAGCGGCTGGAATCTGCTCTGCCTGGCCCTGGCCGCAGGACCCGTGGCGTCGGGCGCGTGGTGCGCGGCGGCCGGGATACCCGAGTTCGGCGTCGCGGCCGCGGCCAATGCCGGACTTGATCCCGCCAAGCTCTTGCTGGTTCCCGACCTCGGCCCGAACTGGCCGCAGACGGTCATCTCTCTCCTCGACGGCTGTGACCTGGTGGTGCTGCGCCCGCCGCACCGGCCGCCCGCCCAGGCGAGGCGCAAGCTTGAGGCAGCCGTCCGGCGGCACGGCTCGGTGCTGTTGGTCGCGGGGGACTGGGACGGTGCGCAGATCAGGCTGCGGATAGCCGACAAGGAGTGGGCCGGGATCGGGCCAGGGCACGGCAGGCTGCGCGGTCGGCGCGCTCAGGTGATCGCGGACGGACGCGGCGGCTGGTCCCGGCCGCAGGCACGCTGGCTCTGGCTGCCAGGCCCGGACGGCACGGTCACGGCCGCCGAGCCCCGCACCGATTCGACCCTGACCAGCACGCCGCAACAGCAGGCAAGCACCGGATGACCGACGTCGGCACGACGAGCAGCGGCCATGCCACCGAAGGCACGGATCGCGACCGGCGCGTCCTCGCCGTGCGCTGCCCAGCCTGGCACCCGCCCAGCCTGGTATCCCGCCAGACGGGTCAGGCACCGGGCCCGGCCGCGCGGGCGTTCGAGCGGGTGGTCGGCGCGGTGCAGGAGTTCTGCCCGCGGATTGAGGTGTTGCGGCCTGGGCTGTGCGCGTTCGGGTCCCGCAGTCCTGCCAGGTACTTCGGAGGCGAGGCGGAACTCGCCAGGAAGGCCGCCGATGCGGTCAGCCTGCTCGGCTACGACTGCGGGGTGGGCATCGCCGACGGCCTGTTCGCGGCGTTGCTGGCTTCCAGGGACAGCCAGCGAGAACAGCCACCGGTCACGATCGTGCCGCCAGGCGGAACGCCCACCTTTCTCGCGCCGCGCGCGGTGACCGTGCTTGGCGAGCCGGATCTGGCCGACCTGCTGGTCAGGCTCGGGATCAGGACGCTGGGGGAGTTCGCGGCCGTTCCTGCCGCCGAGGCGGGCAACAGGTTCGGGGCGCAAGGCCTGCTCGCCCACCGGCTCGCCCGCGGGCTCGATCCGCGGCCGCTGGCCGCGCGTCCGCCAGCGGCGGACATGGCCGTCCAGATCGAGTTCGACCCGCCAGCCGAGCAGTCCGAGCGGGTCGTGTTCGCCGCCAAGGCCCTGGCCAGTCAGATGCACGCGCAGCTAGCCGCGAGCGGGCTGGCCTGCGTCCGGGTTCAGATCCAGGTGCGCTGCGACAACGGTGAGGAGATCAGCAGGCTGTGGCGGCACGACGGGTTGCTGTCCGAGCTGGCGGTGGCCGAGCGGGTGCGCTGGCAGCTCGACGGCTGGCGGGCTGGCAGCCCGGCCGGTGAGGACGGTGCCGACTCCGCGCGGCCCGGTGATGAAGGGATTCAGGCTGGCGGGATCAGCCTGCTCCGGCTGGTGCCCGATCAGCTGGTCGTCAGCCAGGGCAGGCAGCTTGGCCTGTGGGGCGACGCGGTGGTCACCGACCGGGTGGCGCGGGCTGCGATCAGGGTCCAGGCGATGCTCGGCCATCACGCGGTCAGCCAGCCGGTCCTGGCCGGCGGCCGCAGCCCGGGCGACCAGGCAGTGCTTATCCCGTTCGGAGACGAGCCCGCTGAGCCAATCAGGCCTGCTGACCGGCCCTGGCCAGGGCAGATCCCGCCGCCGGCCCCGGCAACCGTCTATCCGGTCCCCCGGCAGGCGAAGGTCACTGACGGCTCGGGCTCGTTGGTGGGCGTCACGGGGCGGGGACAGGTGTCCGGTGAGCCTGCCAGGCTGTCGGTCGCCGGTGGCCCGCCGCTCACCGTCACCGCCTGGACAGGGCCGTGGCCGGTCACCGAGCGCTGGTGGGATCCCGAGCACGCCTGCAGGAAGGCCAGGTTCCAGCTGGTCACCGCCGACGGCGGCGCCTGGCTCGCGATCGTGCAGGACGGCAGCTGGCTGATCGAGGCCAGCTACGACTGATCATCGAGCTCTGTCTGATCATTGAGCTCCGACTGATCATTGAGCGGGGGCTAGCCGACCACCAGATCGTTCGGCTTCTGCCGCGGTGCGACGACGGCGACGGCCAGGCGGGATGATCCTGGATGCCACGCCGCCACCTGCACCTTGGTCATGAAGCTCAGCTCTGCGACCAGGCTGTCGTCGCCTGCGGGCCAGCCGAAGCCGCTCAGCGCATCACTGCTTGCCCACGTGCCGGGCACGACCGCAAGCCGCCCGCCGGGTACCGACGCCACCTCGAGCTGCATCGCCGTCGCGCCACCGTCGCCGCCGTTCCCGATGCTCACCGCGAGCGCGAGGAGGCTCCCGTCGGGGCTGAACGCGCCCCTTGCCGCCGAGCCGATGGGCAGCGCGATCTGCGTCGTGCTGCCTGTCCGCACGTCGAACACGCGCACCACGCACCGCGCCGCGCACTCCGGCGTCCACGCGATCTGGCTCGTGCTTGCCGCGATCACCGAGCTGAACTTCCTGGTCATGTGCCTGGTCGCCGGGTCCCACAGTTCATAGGTCGGTTCCGGGCCACGAGGGATGATCCGGGACAGCAGCAAGCCGCGGCCGGTCGCAGTGTCGATCACGTATCCGGTCGGCAGACTGATCCGCGGTCCGAGCGGCTCGCCCGACGCTGAGAACTCCTGCGCGAATCCGGCCCCGCCGCGCTCGCCAGCGCGCTGGAGGCTCGCCGGGTACGTCGTCAGCCAGACCGCATCGGGTTCGGCGGCTGGCGCGACCCGGTTCGCTAGCCCGACGATCCGTGCGGACCGTGCACTGTCGGCGAGGAAGTAGACGGGCAGCGGCCCTGCTGCGCAACCCGGGCACCACGGTCCCGCACCGGCTCCGGCCTGCACCGCCCAGCCGCCCGTGATCCTGGTGAAGACGTAGCCCGACCGGAGGGGCGGAAGCCCGCCGATCGGGGTCATCCGTCCATTCGCCGGATACAGCCAGGCGGGCCGCGAACCGCCGACCGGCAGCCGCAGGCTAGCGGCCCAACGCGCCGTCGGCCCGGGAATGCCGTCCGGCCGAGCCGGCCGGATCCGGAGCGGGGCCGCGACATGGTTCGCCGCGCTGATGCCGGTGCTGTGAACGCTCGCTGGACGAGGGCAGATGCTGGACGATCAGCACTGCGAGCACCGCGACCGCGATCACGGCGATCACGAGGCGCCGCGGCCACGAGCCGCGCGGCCCAGGGTCAGTGCCGTGGCTAATGATGTCGTCGATGGCCTACCTGCCAACCGCACTCCGGTATGTCCTCTTCACGATACGTTGGCGGCCATGACTGCCGGAATCGCGATCGGAAGCAGCGCTCTGCCCGTCGAACTCCAAGACCTCGTCAGCTCGCTCGCGGGTCCCGACGAGCCCGGCTTCGCCGTCGGCATCTACTCGGCGGGCGAGCTTGTCACCGCTGCGGCGGCAGGCTGCGCCATCGTTGAGCACGAGGTGCCGGTGACCGAGCACACGGTTTTCGAGATCGCCTCGGTCAGCAAACACATCACGTCGGCGTGCCTGCTGCTCCTGGCCAGCGACGGCTTGATCAGCCTGGACAAAGACATCCGCGCCGGATTGCCCGAGCTCGAGCTGCGGCAGCCCGTCACGCTCCGGCAGTGCCTGACCCATACGGCCGGCCTGCGTGACTACTTGTCGCTGTGCGAGGTGATCGGCGTTCCGGTTCTCGGCATCGGCGAGGACCGGGCGATGAACCTGATCACGGGCCTGCGCGCGACCGATTTCCCGCCAGGCTCGGCGTTCTCCTACTCGAACACCGGCTACGTGCTGGCGGCCGCGCTCGTGCGCCGCATCACGGGCATGAGCCTGGCCCAGTTCGCAGGCGAGCGCGTGTTCGGGCCGCTCGGCATGACCGCGACGGGGTTCCGCGACGACGTCGGCCTGCCAGTCCCGCGGCTCGCGGGCGGCTACCTGGCCACCCCGGCGAAGGAGATCAAGTTCCGCCGCCACGACGTCACAGAGAACGTGGTAGGCGATGGCGGCTGCGTGACAAGCCTGGCGGACCTCGCTGCCTGGCATGGCTTCATGGCGTCAGGGGCAGTGCTGGGCACCCAGATCAGGGACGGCCTGTTCGCCGGGCAGGTGCTGAGCGACGGCAAGCCTGCCGGGTACGGGCTCGGTCTCGCGGCTATCGACATCGCAAACGAGGCGGCCTGGTGGCATTCGGGAAGCTGGGCAGGTTACCGGACCGCGGTGATCTACCTGCCAGATCGCGGCGTCGGCGTCAGCGTGCTGGCGAATAGGAACGACAAGTACGCCTCGCACATCGCCGCCGCGGCCGCGAATGCCGTGGTAACCGGCACCGACGTCCGCGCCTGGTACGCAACGGCGACCGGGATTCCAGCGCCGCGCGAGCAGGCCAGGAGCGCGGCGGCCGAGGTCGCGGGCCTGTGGTACGCACCTGCGCTCGACCTGTACCTGGAGTTCGAGGCGCGCGACGGCGAGATCACGGCACCCGGCCAGGACGAGGAGCCGACCTTCCGGCTGGGCACGGACGGGCGCTGGCACGGCATCGGCATCGCGTCAGGCGCCACCTTCACCGGGAGCGACGATGCGCTCGCGGCCGGATGGGGGCTGTCGGCTGGCCTGGAGGACAGGTTCGTCCGGGCAGACGCGAATTCTGCCGGGGCATCGCCGCCCAGATTGCCATCTGGCCATTTCTTTAACGAAGAACTCGCCGCTTATGCGAGCACGAATGCTGATGATTCTTTGGATGACGAAACCGCGGCTGCGATCACGATCGGCCTCGCGGCGCCGCGGAAGCTGGTGCCGGCTGGAGATGGCGTGTGGCGCGCCGCCACGGGCGGCGCGCTGACCGTCCGCCTCGCCGCAGCTGGCGCAGGCCTGCTGATCAGCGTTCCTGGCGCTCATCACCTCGCGTTCAGCCGGGTCGCCGACCCGGGCGACCGGCCCATCCCGCGCGGCCTGCGCGGCAGCTAATGGCTGGTCATACTTCGGTATGACGACCGCAGAGTGACGATCGCGAACGGCGTTCCGCCTACGCTGAAGCCATGAGGCGGATCGCTACCGAGGCGCTGCAGCGCGCGGCGGACTGGGCGAACCCACGCGTCCTGGCCGGCGGACGAGCGGTGCGCGGCGGGCTCGTGATGGTGATCACCACTCCCGATCCGCCGCCGACATGGCGCGGTAGATGGCGCCGCCGGTTCGCTTATGCGGCGGTCGGAGCGCTGACCGTTGTGCTTGGCTCGGCGGCGCTCGCCGGGCTGTCCGGGGGCCGGAGTGTCGTCACTGACGTGCAGGGGGCGCTCATTGTCGCCGCCGTAGCCGTCGTGATCCGCTATCCGTTGCTGAGCTGGCGGCTGGCGTGGCTGGCACTGACGCTCACCGTCTTGCTCGGCGATCAGCTGCTGCCGCACAAGCCGTGGAGCCAGCTTCAGCTGCCTGTTCTGCTGGCGGTGTTCTGGGTCGCCGGGATCCGGCACGGGCGGCCGCTGATCTGGTGGACCTGGGCATTCAGCCTCCCGCCGCTATGGCTATGGTTCGGCGGCCATGGCGCAGACACGGGCCGCGCCGCCGCCACGGTCGCCTTTACGGCGGCCGCGATCGCGGTCGACAGCCTGAGGTCTCGCCGCCACGCGCAACGCGACCTGGCCGAACAGGCCGAGCTGACCGAGCTCGAGCAGGCGCGCCGGGCCGTTCTCACCGAGCGCACCAGGATCGCCCGCGAGCTGCATGACGTGGTGGCTCACCACATGTCGCTGATCGCGGTGCGCGCCGAGACAGCGCCCTACCGGCTTAGTGAGATCGAGGAGCCGGTGCGGGCCGAGTTTCACGCGCTGAGCGGAGCGGCGCGGGAGGCGCTGACCGACATGCGGCGGCTCCTCGGGGTGCTTCGCGACGACGGGCCAGCGGGCCGTGCGCCGCAGCCGCAGCTGCCCGACCTGCGGGCTCTGGTCGCCTCCGCCCGGCTCGCCGGTCTGGCCGTCGACCTGTCCTTGCCGGCTGACCTCCGCGGGGTACCCGCATCGGTCGGCGTGTGCGCCTACCGGATCGTGCAGGAGTCGCTGTCGAACGCCAGCAGGCACGCACCCGGGGCGGCCGTCACGGTCGAGGTCGATCGCGACGAGGCGGCTATCTGGTTGCGGGTGGCCAACGGTCCTGCGCAGACACGGCGCCGGGCCGACGACGGTCACGGCCCTGGTCAGGGACTCGTTGGCATGCACGAAAGGGTGACGCTGCTCGGCGGGCGACTGTCCGCTGGGCCAGAACCCGGCGGCGGGTTCGTTGTCGCGGCGCAGCTACCGCTGGGTCCGCCCATGAGCCTGCCCATCGCGGTCGCGGCCGAGCCGAGGCTACTGGCATGACAACGAGGTGCCTGATCGCTGACGATCAGGCGATGGTCAGGGAAGGCTTCGCAGCCGTGCTCAACGCTCAGGAGGGCCTGCAGGTCGTCGGCCAGGCAGCGGACGGAGCCGAGGCTGTCCGGCAGGCCAGGGAGTTGCTGCCCGACGTGGTGCTGATGGACGTGCGGATGCCGGTCATGGACGGCCTGGAGGCAACCAGAGAAATTCTCGGTCCAGCAGCTCTGGGCCACGACGAGCGGCCGCGCGTGCTCATGCTGACCACCTTCGACCTCGACGACTACGTCTACGATGCTCTCGGCGCCGGCGCGAGCGGTTTCCTGCTGAAGGATGCGCCCGCGGCTGAGCTTGTGCACGCGGTCAGGGTTGTCGCCGCCGGCGATGCGCTGCTCGCTCCGTCCGTCACCCGGCGCCTGATCGCCGAGTTCGCCAGCCAGGGCCGCGCTGCCACGCGAGTTCCCGTGAGCCTGGCGGTGCTGACGCCGCGCGAGACTGAGGTGCTTCGCCTGATCGCCCGCGGTCTGTCGAACGCCGAGATCAGCGAGACGCTCGTGATCGCGGAGCAGACCACGAAGACGCACGTCGGCAGGATCCTCGGCAAGCTGGATCTTCGCGATCGCGCCCAGGCCGTCGTACTGGCTTACGAGTCGGGCCTGGTCACGCCGGGCTCGTGAGGTCGGGTCGCCCGGGCGTCCTGTTGCAGCGGCAAAATCAGTTCTTGGAGCTGGGCGCGGCCCTGCGGTGCGGGTCCGGTCAAGTTTGAGGCCGCGATCGGACAGTGACCTCGCGACGCCCGGGCTGGATCAGCTGCTGACCAGGGCCTAGGACGAGGATCTCGCGCGTGGCGTTCAGTGGCCGAGCAAGGCTGCGGCGCCTGCGATGGTCGCGAGCGACAACGTGGTGGTGACCATCACCGCGCGGCTGGCCAGTCCCTCGGCGACGTCGTACTGCTGCGCGAAGACGAACGTGTTCTGGGCGGTTGGCAGTGCCGCACACACGACAACCGCCAGGAGTGCAGGTTGTGACAGCTGCAGGGCGAGGCCGGCGGCGCAGGCCAGGGCCGGTTGCGCGATGAGCTTCAGAACGGTGATCACCGAGATCTCCGCGCGCCCGACGTCTGCCGTCGTCTGAGCCCGGCAGAGCGAGGCGCCGAGCGCGATGAGCGCGGCAGGAACGGCGGTGACCGACAGCAGCTTCAGCGGCGCCTGAACGACCGTCGTCGCCTGAAACCCGGTGGCCGAGGCAGCGATCCCCAGCGCGGAGCCGAAGATGACCGGGTTCCGCAGCGGCAGGGTCGCGATCCGCCTGAGTCGCAGTTCGCCCCCGCCAGCGGAATGCCGGTCGAGTGTCGCGAGGATGATCGGCGAGACGACCAGCGTCTGCAGAAGCAACACCTCGACCGAGGAACGAGATGTTGCCGAGCACTTGCATCGCGAGCGGGATGCCGAGATTGGCCGCGTTGCCGTACCCGCTAGCCATGCCCCAGATCGCGCGCTCGCCGTGTTTGCGGTCGAAGAATCGCGCGGCGCAGTACCAGCCAGCGCCGATCGTCACGACCAGGCTTGCGGCAAAGGCCGCCAGCTCCCGGCCGTCGAAGCCTGGCAGCGACGTCTGTGCGAGCCTCACGTAGAGCGCGGCGGGCATCGCCAGGTGAAAGACGAACCAGCCGAGCGCGTTCAGTGCCGTGTCGCCCAGCAGCCGCCACCGGCGTGCCGCATAGCCAATGGCGGCAAGCAGCCAGATGGGTTCGAAGGCGCGGAGCATTCCCATCGGGACGTTAGCCGCCCGCGGCCAGGCTGTGTCGGCGGGACACCCACCTGCCGGTTTCGGCTGTCTGGATGTCGTTGACCCTTCCCATGAGTCTGCGCTGCGCGTCCTCGTCACGCTGGTCCGACGGCAGCAGCCGGTACTCATTGACGACGGCCTGCAGTTCGGTCCAGGCGCTCGCGAACGCCAGCCAGTTCTCGTGTGAGTCGAGCACCTTGTACAGGCCAGCTAGTACGACGGTGCTGGCCGCGAGGATGGCGGTCGCCGGCGCGCTGACCTTCAGAGCGGCCGTCACCGTTGTGGTCGCTGTGGTCAGCAATATCAGTATCTCGTTGACCTGGTACGTCAGCCGGGCCATGTTGCGGTGCCTGGCGAACCAGTTCATCTGCGACAACGCCAGTGCGAGCGCCGGGTCAGGCGCTTGCCAAGGGTCTGTGGTCTCGCTGGTCTTGCTCGCGTTCGCCGGGCTGCTGCTCCCGGGCTGTTGCTCGCAGGGCTGTTGCTTGCCGGGCTGCTGCTCCCCGGGCTGTTGCTCGCCTGGCTCTCGTCCGCCTGCTTGGATCTCCGCACAGTCGCCCTCCTCGCGCCGCCGCAGCTGATAGCAACCGATCGCCGGTTCGCGAGGGCTCGCCGTTGTCCCTGTGGTCGGACCGCCCTTGGTCATGCCGGCTGTTCCGTGCTGCTGGCGCACGGCGTACCGGTGAGCGATGTTGGTCATGCTCCGGTGGCGGCGACCTCTGGGATTGACGGCAATTCCGCGCAAGCCTGGGTCAATTATGGCTTCCCGGCCGGTTCTGGTCCTCGCGGGCGAGGCGCCGCATTCCACCGTTGGCACGCCTGGCTGGGCCGGAATCGGCCCAAACCGGGCCTGCGCGTCACCCGCCATCGCCCTGCCATTCCGCGGTGGCGAGCAGAACCTCGCCCGTGAGCTGCTCGCCTCGCATGCCGCGAGGTGTGCCGCCCCGCTTCTGCCATGCCCCTGCCGTAAGACTGGCCTCCGCTGCTCTGCAACGCACTGCTCGTCCGCCCGACCGGCTGGCTCGCCGACCTTCCGGCCGTCCGGCTCCTGGCCGTCCCGGCTCCCGGCCTACCTGGCTCCTCGCCCTCCCGGCTCGTAGTCCTCCGGCCTCTGGGCCCTCCGAACTACCCGCGATCCGCGGGCAGGAGTGCCGTCTCCGGCTCGACCTGTCGCTCGGACTGCGCGCTTCGCGCTCGAAAAGAAGTTCGATAGTACGGCTTAATTGTCAGTGGCACTCGCTACGATAGTCGAAGACGGATAAGGGATCAGGAGGGAGAACCAACCCAGGCGCCGAGCGACCAAGAAGCGGTGAGAGGAGGAGATGATGCCGGAAGCGGATGACAACACGCCAGCCCGCCCGCTGCCGCCGTACGACACAGGCGCAGCGCCGGACTCAGCCCTCGGTCCCGCTGGTCCGGCCGAGCAACCGCAGGCCGAAGTACTGCCGCG
Source organism: uncultured Actinomycetota bacterium (assembly GCA_963809195.1). Taxonomy (GTDB): domain Bacteria; phylum Actinomycetota; class Actinomycetes; order Streptosporangiales; family Streptosporangiaceae; genus Chersky-822. The sequence goes on from CAWEIQ010000003.1 coordinate 63,813, forward strand.
AGAAGGCCTGTCCTGGTCGTGGGAGCTCGACTTCGAAGCGCTCATGACCGCGCTGACCCAGCCCGCCCCCTGGAACCGCCCACTCCGCCCAGCCACCTCGGCCAGCCCAGCCACCTCGGCCAGCCCAGTCGACCCGGCCAGCCCAGTCGACCCGGCCAGCCCAGTCCGGCCAGCCCATCTCCGGCCAGCCAGCCCCGCCAGTCCGTCCGCCCGGCCTCAGCCCGCGTCGCTCCGAGCCAGCCTCGCCATCCGGCCCGACCCGGCCTCTGACCCCGCGTGCCATCCGCGGTCCACCAGCTTCCGCCAACTCGCCCGCCCCGGCCTCTGACCCCGCGTCGCCCCTCCGCAACCACCTCTGCTTCTGGCCCGGACTCGCCCTCCGACTCACCTTCAGCCCCGGTCATCCCGACCCCTGCCATCCCGACCCCTGTCATCCCCGCCCCCGCCATCCCCGCGCCCGCCATCCCCGTGCCCGCCATTTCCGACGCCACCACTCCGGCGACGACTGAGCCAGCCGACGTCGATCCGGTCGAGGCCGAGTTCGCCGAGATTCTGGAGGCCATCGACGAAGGCCGCTCCCGGATCGTCCCGCTCCCGATGGTGGCCGGACGAGTCGCTGAGTCGCTGCCGACCGGGCCCGACCTGGCGGGGTGGCTGGCCACTAGCCCGGTTGATGACCTGGAGGACGGGGCGCTCGCCGGGATGGCCGCGTCGTACCGGCGACTAGCTTCCTGGGCCCAGGCAGGAGAGCTCGCGGTCGTCGCCCAGCTCGCCTCGAGGTCCGCCGCTGCCGACAGCAAGGTCGGCGTCGATGAGCAAGGCCGTCCAGCGCGACTTCCCGAAGAGGCGTGTGCGCAGGTGTCGCTAGCCCTGACGATGTCGCAGACGTCAGCGTCCTGGTGGAGCGACCTGGCCGTGACGCTGACGTGGCGGCTGCCCGCGACCGGTGCCGCGCTCCGAGCTGGACAGATCGATCTCGGGCGAGCGCGGCTGATCGCGGATGCGACTGCGGCGCTGGACGAGGAGACCGCCCGGGCCGTCGAGGCAAAGGTGCTCCCGACAGCGGGAGAAAAGACCACCGCGCAACTGCGAGCCGCCCTGCGCCGCGCGGTTATCGCGGCTGACCCGAAGGGAGCAGAACGGCGCCGCGAGGAAGCCGAGCGGCGAGCGCGGGTCAACCTGTACCCAGATGAAGACGGGACTGCGTCGCTGTCTGGTTACAACTTGTCGAGCATTCGTGCGGCGGCAGCGATGGCCAGGATTACCGCGCTGGCCAAGGCGATGAAGGCGTCTGGCGCGGGCGGCGGCATCGACGTGCTCCGGGCCCACGTCTTCCTCGGGTTGTTGCTCGGCACTCTGCCCTACATCCCGCCCGCCGCCGACGGGCCGCCCGATTCTCCACCCGATGAACCTCCTGACGAACCTCCCGACGACCGGCCCGATGAGCCAGCGGGTGGTACGTCTGCGGGACAACCGGCTCGCCCCCAGCCCGGCGACCTACCCGCGGACGGTCCGCCCGCCTCCAACGGCCGGCGCGACCCGCGACCGTCCGGCAGTGGCCGGTCACCGCGGCCAGCTGCCGACCAGGACTCTGACCAGCAGCAAGACCCTGCGACCGACCAGGGACCTGCCGACCGCGAAGGATCCGAAGGCCGCCAAGGATCCGCCGGCCACGGATCCGCCGACCGCCAAGGAGGTGATCGCCGAGGAAGGGACCGCCCTGGCCAACCTGGAGCCGGACGACCGCCTGACCACCCGGATCCCCCAGGTGGTGACCTGGCCGGAATGGGAAGGCCGCCCGACCCGCCAGAACGGAGAAGCTCCGACCCCGATCCGCCGCCCAATGACTGGCTGATCGATGATCCACCTGGCGAGGACGGTGAAGACCTACGGATCGGTGAGGACCCAGGGTTCGGTGGACCCAAGGGTTCGGTGACCTCGAGTCGGCGACCTCGGGTTCGATGACCTCGGGATCGGGTCGAGGCCCGCGCCGGCGTGGCCGGAGGTGCCTGCGTCGGTCCCACCTGGGCCGGTCGCTATGGGGAACCTCCGTCCGGCAGGAGGCGGGCTGCTGGACTTGCGGGTGCCGTGGTCCACGCTGGTCGGGGAGTCGGGCGAGCCCGGGCAGCTGAGCCGGATTGGTCCGATCACTGCGGAGCAGGCCCGTTACCTCGCGGACGTGGCCGCCAGTGATGTGACCGTGCAGTGGCGGGTCATCGTGACCGATCCGAGCGGGCGGGCCGTGGCGGTATCGCGGGTTCTGCACGAGGTCAGTGATCGTGCCGGTGCGGGCGGTCAGGCCAGCCTGGTGAAGCGGGTCACCGTGACGATCTCTCCGGAGCACGTGAGCTCTCACGTCAGCGCGGATCTGCCGGCGATCCTGCAACGGACCCTCCGCGCAGCCGCCAAGGCGGCTGAGAAGGCCAGGTTGCAGGCTGTCGTCGATGCGGAAGCGGGCGGGTGTGCGCACGGGCAGGCCAGTCCGAGTTACCAGCCACCGCCTCGGCTGCGGGAGTTCGTGACCGCGCGGGATGTGACTTGCCGGTTCGTGACCTGCCGGCAGCCGGTCTGGCGCTGCGACCTGGATCACTCGGTGCCCTTCGACAAGGGCGGCAAGACCTGTTCGTGCAACCTTGGCGGGCTGTGCAGGTTCCACCACCAGGTCAAGCAGCACTTCGGGTGGCAACTCGTCCAGCCAGCGCCTGGCACCTTCGCCTGGGTGACCCCGTCTGGCCGCACCTATTACATCGAGCCCGACAGTCATGCTGCATAGGAGACTCAATGGGCTGGGATAACCCGCCGGTTCCGTGGCGGGAGTTCGAACGGCGCCTGTCGTGGCGGCAGGGTGACAAGCGCGGCAAGCCATCTCAGGGAGCCAGGGGACCCGGCGACGGTGAGGGAGCCGACGGACCTGGCGGCGGCGAAGGTGAGAACGAGAACGAGAACGAGGGCGAGGGCCGGGATGACCTGGCGGTGCGGCCGGTCACCCGGCTACCGGTGGCGGGCCAGGACCCCGCCGGGCCGGGCCTCCTCCGCTGGCCGGGATTCCGCCGACTCGGACTCTGGCGGATCGAGTCCGCGGCGGCGGGTGGCGACGGGGAAGCCGGTTCCGTGGGCGGAACTGCACTGTCATTCGGCGTACAGCTTCCTGGACGGCGCGTCCACTCCCGGTGAGCTGATCGCCGAAGCGGCTGAATGCGGGCTGACCGCGATCGCGATTACCGATCACGACGGCATGTACGGGGTGCCGCAGTTCGCGCAGAGCGCCGCTCGCTTCCGAGAGAGCGAGGAGGGGCTCGGCAGCAACGTCGCGACCGTGTTCGGCGCCGAGCTCAGCCTGGACATCCCGCCGGTGGTTACCTCAGCCATCGCCGCCGCGCAAGAGCCAGGAGCGGGACCAGCGAGCGGCTGGCGAGCAGGTGCGCACGGCGATGAGCAGCCACCGGAGGAGGGGGAGCCGGCGGAGGAGGCCGACGGTGCCGGAGCCGGCGGGGCAGCCGGCAGGGGAGCTGGCGGCGAAGGGACGCGCGGGAGGAGGGCTTGCCAGGGGACTGCCCATTGGCACGCCGCGGGCTGGGATTCCTGACCCGGTCGGGCGGCACCTACTCGTGCTGGCTCGCGATCCCGAAGGCTACGGACGGCTCTGCCGGGTGATCAGCGCGGCGCACCTGGCGGGCGGCGAAAAGGGCCGGCCGGTGTATGACCTGGCGGAACTGGCCGAGGCGCACGACGGGCACTGGGTGATCCTCACCGGCTGCCGCAAGGGCACAGTGCCGTCGGCCCTTGCGCGCGAGGCGGGCACGGCGGGCGCGCTCGGCAGCTCGGACCGCGCTCGGCACCGGCGCGCTCGGCACCGGCGCGCTCGGCACGGGCGATCCAATGGACGCGGCGAGGGCGGAACTGCGGGCGCTGACCGAGATGTTCGGCCGCGACAACGTCATGGTCGAGCTGATCAACAATGACCAGCCGGGCGATGACGAGCGGAATGACGCGCTGTTCGAGCTGGCCAGACAGGAACGCCTTGGCGTGGTCGCCTCGAACAACGTCCATCACGCCTCGCCCGCCGACGCGAAGCTGGCGCAGGTGCTCGCCGCGATCAGGGCGCGCGGCAGCCTGGACGACATGGACGGCTGGCTGGCCGCGTCGGGCACCGCGTACATCAGGACGGGGGCGGAGATGGCGCACCGGTTGCGCCGCTACCCGGGGGTGCTGGAGCGGACCGTCGAACTCGCTAAGGAGTGCGCGTTCGACTTCAAGGTGATCGCGCCGAAGCTGCCTGACTTCCCTGTGCCGCCCGGCGAGACCGAGATGGGCTGGCTGCGGACGCTGGTCGAACGCAAGGCCCCCGATCGCTACGGCCCGCCCGACGCCGAACGGATCCCGGGCGCGTACCTGCAGATCAAGCACGAGCTCGATGTCATCGAGCAGCTGGGGTTCGCCGGCTACTTCCTGATCGTGCACGACATCGTGGAGTTCTGCGAAGAGAAGCGCATTCTCTGCCAGGGGCGGGGTTCGGCGGCCAATTCGGCGGTCTGCTATGCGCTCGGCATTACGAGCGTTGATCCCGTTCAGCATGGATTGTTGTTTGAACGGTTCCTGTCAACCGGCCGGGACGGTCCGCCCGACATTGACCTGGATATCGAGCACCAGCGCCGCGAGGATGTCATTCAGTACGTCTACGGCGCCTACGGCCGTGGCAAGGCCGCGCAGGTCGCCAACGTGATCGCGTACCGGCCGCGGATGGCGATCAGGGACGCTGGCCGGGCACTCGGCTACTCGCCGGAGCAGCAGAACCAGTGGTCCAAGCAGGTTGGCCCGCGGTCCTATGCGGCCGGACAACCGGTTCCGCCCGATGCCGGCGTCCCGGAGCCGGTCGTCGCGCTGGCCGAACGCATGCAGAAGCTCCCCAGGCACCTGGGCATTCACTCAGGCGGGATGGTGATCTGCGACCGGCCGGTCGGCGAGGTGTGCCCGGTCGAATGGGCGCGGATGCCGAACCGCTCGGTGCTGCAGTGGGACAAGGACGACTGCGCCTACGCGGGGCTGGTGAAGTTCGACCTGCTCGGGCTCGGCATGCTGACCGCGCTGCGGGACTGCTTCGAGCTCGTGGCCGAGCATCATGGCGTCCGCTGGGACCTGCACTCGATCCCGCAGGAGGACGCCGGGGTCTACGACATGCTGTGCGAGGCCGACACCGTCGGGGTGTTCCAGGTCGAGTCGCGGGCCCAGATGGCGACGCTGCCGCGGTTGCGGCCGAGGGAGTTCTACGACCTCGTGGTGGAGGTCGCGCTGATCAGGCCTGGCCCGATCCAGGGCGGCTCGGTGCACCCGTACATGCGCCGCCGCCGCGGCGACGAGCCGCCGTACCTGCCGCACCCGTCGATGCACCAGGCGCTCGGCAAGACGCTCGGGGTGCCGCTGTTCCAGGAACAGATGATGCAGATCGCGATCGACTGCGCCGGCTTCAGCCCGGCCGAGGCGGACCGGCTGCGCCAGGCGATGAGCTCCAAGCGCGCGCCCGAGCGGATCGAGGAGCTCCGCGCCCGGCTGCTCAGCGGCATGGCGGAACGCGGGATAACCATCGACGTGGCCGAGGACATCTACGAGAAGATCCTCGCGTTCTCCAGCTACGGCTTCCCCGAGTCGCACGCGATCAGCTTCGCGTACCTGGTCTACGCCAGCGCCTGGCTGAAGTGCTACTACCCGGCGGCGTTCACGGCCGCGCTGCTACGCGCCCAGCCGATGGGGTTCTACTCGCCGGCCAGCCTGATCAGCGACGTGCGCAGGCACGATGTCGAAATCCGCGGTGTCGACGTCAACGCAAGCGGCGTCCTCGCAGTGCTCGAATCAACAGTGCTTGAATCAACAGCGCTTGAATCAATTCCTTCGCATAACAAGACGCGCCCGTCCGTGCGGTCCGCGAAGCGGGTCCCGTCCGGGGGGAAACCCGTCCCGCGTCAGCCAGCCATCAGGGTCGGGCTGTCCGAGGTGCGCAACCTCGGCAAGGACGCTGCCGCCGCCATCGTGGCCGGTCAGCCGTACGCGGATCTCGAAGACTTCGCCAGGCGCACCAAGGTGTCGTTGCCCGCGTTCGAGGCGCTAGCGACCGCGGGCGCGTTCGGGTGCTTCGGGCTGGAGCGGCGCGAGGCGCTGTGGGCCGCGGGCGCGGCCGCTTCGATCCGCGGCGGTCAGCTGCCAGGGACAACCATTGGCATGACGGCGCCGCGGCTGACGCCGATGACGCCGGCCGAGGTGACGTTCGCCGACATGTGGGCGACCGGGACCTACGGAGCGACGCACCCGATCGAGCACATCCGCGAGGGACTCGCCGAGCGCGGCGTCACCCCGGCCGCCGACCTGCGCGAGGCAAGGAATGGCGCAGCCGTGACCGTGGGTGGCCTGGTGACGCACCGGCAGCAGCCGGGAACCGCCCGCGGGCGTGGTCTTCTTGTCCCTGGAGGACGAGACCGGGATGGCGAACGTGATCTGCCCGCCTGACGTGTGGCAGCGGCACCGCAAGATCGGCGTCGATGCCAGCGCGATGCTGGTGTCGGGCAGGGTGGAACGGCTCGACGGGTCGGTCAGCCTGCTGGCGACCAGCCTGCGCAAGCTCCGCGTGGTGGCCGCCGCCCGCAGCCGCGACTTCAGGTGACGGACTGTCCCGGCGCGGCCGGACGGCCGCGCCGGCTAACCAGGTGAGAACGCACACGGTAGACCCGACCTAATGGCCTGTCGAGAGGTGCACTTGGGCCGTGCGGACCGGTGCCTCGCTAGTGCGCGGCGACCAGCAGGTGACACGATGTTCCCGGAGGTGGTCAGACTGACGAGCAAGACATTTGGTGACGTCACTGCCACGCTCGATGACGCTTACGTCGGCACCGCCGAGATCAGCCGCCCGCCCAACAACTTCTTCGACGCCGAGCTGATCGGCTCGCTGGCCGACTCCTATCAATGGCTCGACGACCAAGGTGCCCGCGCGATCGTGCTGGCATCGGATGGCAAGAACTTCTGCGCGGGTGCGGACTTCACCGGCCGGTCGGCCGCGGGCAGGATTAACAGTGGTGGCGGCGCTGGCGAGCTGTACGCGCAGGCGCTCCGCCTCTTCCGTGCGCCGCTCCCTGTGGTCGCGGCCGTGCAGGGGGCGGCGGTTGGCGGCGGCCTCGGCCTCGCCTGCGCGGCCGACTTCCGCGTCGCCAGCCCTCAGTCGAGGTTCAGCGCCAACTTCGCCATGATCGGGCTGCACCAGGGGTTCGGGCTGACCGTGACGCTGCCGGCCATCGTCGGTCAGCAGCGGGCGACCGAGCTTCTCTACACCGGCAAGCGAATCAATGGCGAGGATGCCGCGCGCATCGGTCTGGCCGACCGGCTGGTTGACGCTGAGCAACTGCGCGGCGCCGCGCACGAGCTGGCCGCGGAGATCGCCACGGCGGCGCCGCTCGCGGTGCGGGCGATCAGGACCACGATGCGGGACGGACTCGCGGACCGGGTCAAAGCCGCGACGGACCGCGAACTAGCCGAGCAGCAGAAGCTCTGGCCGACTGCGGACTTCGCGGAAGGCGTCAAGGCCGCCGCCGAGCGGCGGCTACCCAACTTCGAAGGCCGATGAGCGAGCCTCAGACTTCCGCGCGCTGTCCGCGCGGAAGTGAGTAAGTGGATCGCAGATCGGTGGGAGCCTGACCTTTCCCTCAGCCAATGGCGCGAGCTCCTCGCAGACAGTGGGTGGGCGTGTCCGACGTGGCCGGAGCGGTGGTGCGGGCGCGGGCTGTCAGGCGCGCTCGGCAGGGTTGTGGCCGAGGAGATGAGGCGCGCCGTCGTGCCAGGTCCGCCAGGGGGCGTGGGAATGATGCTGGTCGCGCCCGTCCTCCTCGAGCACGGCAGCGAGGAACTCAAAGAGCGCTACATCCGGCCGACGGTCACAGGCGAGATCACGTGGTGCCAGCTGTTTAGCGAGCCTGGCGCAGGGTCGGATCTGGCGGGCCTGCAGTCCCGCGCTTCTGTCAGTGCAGACGGCTGGCGGCTCGGCGGCCAGAAGGTGTGGTCGACGGGCGCGGCGACGGCAGACTTCGGACTGCTGCTCGCCAGGACCGACTGGGACGTGCCCAAGCATCAGGGCATCACCGCGTTCGTGCTGGCCATGCATCAGCCCGGCGTAACCGTCAGGCCGCTGCGCCAGATGAACGGGCACAGCTCTTTCAATGAGGTCTTCTTCGACGACGCGCACGCTCGACGAGGTGATCGGCGAACCGGGTGGTGGCTGGGCGGTCGCCAGGGCCACGCTGGCGCATGAGCGCAGGCTGGCGGCTTTCCCGCCGTTGCCGAGTGATGTCAGTGGCCGGGCGTGGCGGGAAGCCATCGCAGAGCGCACGGCGATGGCCGAGCCGCACAAGTGGTATCCGCAGCGGGCCGGCAGGCCCGATCTGGTCATCCCGCAGGCGCAGGCCCTCGGCCGGTCAGCCGACCCGCTGGTGCGCCAGGAGATCGCGAAGCTGATCGAGCTCAGCTGGTCGGCGCGGTGGATGGAGGAGCGTCTTGCCGCGGCCGGGCTGCCGGCCAGCCATCGGTGGGCTCGCTCGGCAAGCTGGCGAGCAGCAAGATCGCCAAGCAAGCCGCGCGGGTGCATTCGATGATCGCGGGAACGGCTGGGTTGCTCGCAGGGCCAGAGTCGCTGCTCGGCGGAACGATCACCGAGATCGCGATCTCAGTGCCCGCGATCTCCATCGCCGGAGGCACCGACGAGATCCAGCGCTCGATCATTGCCGAACGGATACTCGGCCTCCCGCGCGAGCCCGACCTCAGTGTCGGCATACCGTTCCGCGACGTCCGTACCGGCTGAGGGAGACACAATGACCTATCTGGACCGCGGCGGCGTCCGCATCAACTACGAGGTGCACGGCGACGCGGCGCATGGCGGGCACAAGCTGCCGCTGCTGCTCACCCACGGCTTCGGGTCATCGGCCCAGATGTGGGCGCCCAACACGGCCGCGCTGTCGGCCGATCGCCGTGTGATCACATTGGACCTGCGCGGCCACGGCCGCAGCGACTCGTCCGGATGATCAAGCTGAGTACACCCAGGCGGCGTGTCTGGATGACATGAATGCACTGCTTGACGCGTGCGGGGCCGATCGCGCCGTCGTCGGTGGCCTGTCGCTCGGCGGATACCTGTCGCTCGCGTTCTGGCTGGAGCATCGCGAGCGGGTAGCGGCGCTCGTGCTCTGCGACACAGGTCCCGGGTTCCGTAACGACGAGGCCAGGCAGAAGTGGAATGACCGCGCGCACGCGACCGCCGCGCGCCTCGAACGCGACGGCGTCTCCGTGCTCGGCGACGCGGGACGACTGCCGGACTCAGCGCACTGGTCGGCCGAGGGGCTTGCGCGCGCCGCCCGCGGCATGCTGACCCAGCAGGACGGGCGCGTCATCGACGCGCTGCCGTCGATCGACGTTCCCGTGCTCGTGGTCGTGGGCGCCGACGACAAGCCGTTCCTCGGCGCCGCTGACTACGTGACCGCGAAGGTGCCGAAAGCAGAGCAGGTCGTGATTCCCGATGCGGGCCACACGTGCAATCTCGACCAGCCCGAGCTGTTCAACGCCCAGGTGGCTGAGTTCCTGTCCCGGATGCCCTAACTGCGGTCAGCGCGCCAGCACAGTGAGCGCATCGGGACGTCGATTTCGCTGACGTCGCCGAACCTGGCAGTCAGCGCCGCCCTGGCCCGGTCCGAGCGCGCTCGGCGCGCTCGGCCGGGCTCGCCGTGATCAGCCCGCTGTACGTACCGAGCATGGCTACCAGATCGTCCGTGGTCATCGATCTGGTGAAGGCGAACGATGCGTCCCGCACATCCGCGAAGAGCCCGGTGTCGGGCAGGGTGACCTCTCGCCGCCGTCGCCGGTATTCACTGGTCGTCAGCGGTTCGCGCAACCTGTCGAGTTCGGCGACCCAGTCGACGGAACGATCCCGGCTGGTCCAGATCACTCCGAACCTGCCGCCGTGGCGCAGCACCCTCGCGATCTCGGGAACCGCGAGCTGGGGATCCATCCAATGCCACGCGGACGAGATCAGGACGGCGTCGGCTGCGCTTGATCGCAGTGGAAGCGCCTCGCCGCGGCCCGAGACGACGTGCACACCGGGGGAGCGAGCCTTCAGCACCGACGCCATGCGGACGTCCGGCTCGACCGCGACCACGTTGCGCGCCTCGCTAGCCACCGCGCGGGTGAACAGCCCGGTCCCGGCGGCCAGGTCGACGGCAATCTCGCATGAAGCTGGCAGCAGCCAGCGGACAGCTTCTGGCGCGGGACTCGGCCTGAGCCTGTCATAGTCGGTCGCGATCGCGCCAAAGGACATCGCCCGCTCTGTCTTGTTGGCCATAGCCAGAACGCTATCTGCGGGGGGCTCCGGGGGGTCGTCCCTCCGGGCTGGCACTGCGGGGGGCGTCCCTCCGGCTAGCACCGCGAACGAACTACTCCAGCGTCAAGGAGGGCCTCAATTTCGGCGTCGGTGAAACCGACCTCCGCGAGAACCTCCTGAGTGTGCTGGCCGGGCAGCGGGCGCGGGACGCCGCACCGAAGATGGCGAGGCCGAGTACCTGACGGGCGGAGGGATCATCTTGTAGCTCCCGGCGTCCGGGTGCTCGGCGTCCGGCAGCAGGGCGATGATGTCATCGATCCCGGCGGCCGGAGCCGCGGGGATGCCGTGCTCCGCGCAGAACTCCAGCCACTGCGCCGTCGTCCTGGTCGCCAGTACGCGGCTGAGCGTGGTGTAGCCGAAACCTGGATCGCGCCAGAGGCTCCTGACCGACAGCCTCGGGTCGTCGGCCAGGTCATCGAGTCCAGCCGCGAGTACCAGCGCCTTCCATTGCTCATCGCGGTGCGGCTGCAGCGCGATCCAGCCGTCGGCGGTGGCCGCCGCCGCCCGCAGCGGGGTCAGGATGCGCGGGTAGCCCGACGGTCCGAGCGGCGGCTGCGGAATCGCCGAGCCGCCGTGCTCGACCAGGGTGAAGGCCCGCATCGTGTCGACCATCGGAATCTCGACTCGCTGGCCCTGTCCGGTCCGCTCCCTGTGGAAGAGGGCCGCGATGATCGCGTAGGCGATGACCAGCCCGCAGACCTTGTCGGCGAGCAACATCGGCACCAGCGCTGGCGGGAGCCCGGCGAGCCGCATCAGGTCCGGCACGCCGCTGGCGGCCTGGATGATGTCGTCGAACGCCGGCTTGTCCGACTCCGGTGAGTCAGATGCGAACCCGGTCGCCTGGCAGTAGACGATGTCCGGCCTGACCTCCGCGACCGCGGCGTAGTCCAGCCCAGCTCTGCGGACCGAGGCAGGGCGCAAGTTGGTCACGAGCACGTCGCAGCCGGCGGCGATGCGCAGCACGGCGGCCCGCCCCTCATGACGGGACAGATCGATCTGCACGTTGCGCTTGTTCCGCAGCAGGTTCAGCGACACGCCGGAAAGGCCGCGGACGGGGCCGCTGCTCATCGTCCTGTTGATGTCGCCGTCCCGGCTCTCCACCGTGATGACGTCGGCACCAAGATCGCCGAGTATCTGCGTGGCCAGCGGGCCCATCACCACCGATGTCAGGTCAAGCACCCGCACGCCGTGCAGTGGTCCGTTATCTGCCATGATCGAACCATGGGGCAGATCGATCCGGCGCACAAGAGCGCCTTCTGGAACCCGTTCGCGAATATGGCGACGCTGGCGGGCAACGCAATCACTATCGTCAGGGGCGAGGGTTCGACGGTCTATGACGCGGACGGCCGCGCTTACCTGGACGCGCTGGCCAGCCTCTGGTATTGCAACGTCGGCTACGGCCGGACCGAACTGGCCGAGGCGGCTGCCGCGCAGATGCGCGATATCGCGGGCTTCCAGACCTTCGAGTACTTCACTAACCCGCCGGCCGAAGCTCTCTGCCGTCGCGTCGCGGACCTTGCGCCGATGCCCGGCGCCAAGGTCTTCCTGACTCCAGGCGGCGGCTCGGACGCGGTCGACACTGCCGGCAAGCTGGCCAGGGCGTACTGGCGGGCAGTCGGCGAGCCAAAACGCCAGGTCATCATCTCCCGCTCGCATGCCTACCACGGCATGAACGCCTACGGCACGTCACTCGGCGGCATTCCGCTGCTCACCGAGGCGTTCGCTCCGCTCGTTGGCCAGGTCGAGCAGGTGCCGTGGGACGACCCGGCGGCGCTGGAGAAGACCATCGAGATGGTCGGGGACGACCGGGTGGCGGCGTTCTTCTGCGAGCCGGTCATCGGTGCAGGCGGCGTCTATCCGCCGCCGGAGGGATACCTGCCGGCCGTGCGCGAGATCTGCCGGCGCCACAACGTGCTGTTTGTCGCCGACGAGGTGGTCACCGGCTACGGCAGAGTGGGGACCTGGTTCGCCAGCGAGCGGTTCGATCTCGATCCCGATCTGATCACCAGCGCCAAGGGTCTCAGTTCCGGCTATCTGCCGATCGGCGCGGTCATTGCCGGGCCAAAGGTGGTCGAGCCGTTCTGGAAGCCGGGCTCGAAAGAGGTGTTCAGGCACGGCTACACCTACTCAGGGCATCCGGCTGCCGCGGCCGTCGCGCTGGCCAACCTCGACCTGATCGAGCGAGAGCAGCTGGTGCAGCGCGTTGCCGCGCTTGAGCCGGTGCTGGCGGCGGCCGTCGCGCCGCTCGGCGGGCATCCAGGTGTCAGCGCGGTGAGGTCGGGTACCGGCCTGCTGGCAGCCGTCGAGATCGCTGACGACTATCGCAGCGCAGACCCGGCGATCGGGCAGCGACTGGTCAGCGCCGTGCGGGACCGCGGGGTCATCACGAGGTTGCTGCGCGGCGTCGCCCTGCAGATCTCCCCGCCATTCGTCATCACCGAAGCTGAGCTCGGCCGGATAGCTGAGGCCTTTGCCGGCGCCTTCGACGAGGTAATCGTTGATCATTGACCTCTCGCATCCGATTGGACGTTTCACCTATCCGGGCCTGCCGCCGCCCGAATTGCGAACCGTGGTCACGCGCGCTGAGTCAGCGGCCAGGCTCGCGCCAGGCGTGTCGTTCGAGATCGAGTCGCTGAGCCTGGTCGGCAACACGGGTACTTACATCGATTCGCCATTTCATTACCACGCCGATAAGGCCGACATCGCCGACCTTCCGCTCGACCGGATCGTCGACGTCCCTGTCGTCGTGGTGTACGCGGAGGGCGCGACGTCGGTCGGCCGCGAGAGACTCGGCGACGTTGGTCGGCTTCGCGGCAAGGCCGTGCTCTTGTATACCGGCTGGTCCCAGCACTGGGGTACGCCCCGGTACACGGATCTGGACTGCCCGCACCTGGCCGGCGATGCGGTGGGCGCCCTGATCGACGCTGGCGTCGCGGTTGTTGGCATTGACTCACTGAATATCGACAATCCGAGCGACCAGCAGCGGCCGGCGCACCAGGGCTTGCTAGGGGCGGGCATCCCTGTCATCGAGCATCTGACCAACCTGGCGTCGGTGCCCGAGGGCGCGCGGCTGACCGCGCTGCCAGCACCGGTCAGGGGAATGGCCTCGTTCCCGGTGCGGGCCATAGTGGTGTGCCCATGACGAGATCGGTGTGCCCGTGACGAGAACGGAGTGCCAGGGATGAGGGTCGGACTGGCCGGCACCGGTCACTGGGCCAAGATCGTGCACGCCCCGGCGCTCGCGTCAACCGCAGGGATCAGGCTGGCTGGCGTCTGGGGCAGGAACGAGCAGGCTGCCGCGGCGCTGGCTGACAGTCACGACTGCGTCCCGTATCGCAGCTTTGATGATCTGCTTGCCGAGGTCGACGCCGTCGCGTTCGCTATGCCGCCTGACGTGCAAGCCGATCTTGCCGTCCGGGCCGCGGCGGCCGGGAGGCATCTGCTGCTGGAGAAGCCGATCGCGACGACGCAGGAGCGCGCCGACGCGCTGGCTGACGCGGTGCGAGCGGCCGGCGTGGCGTCGATCGTCTTTTTCACTGGGCGGTTCCAGCCGGACGTGCGGGCGTGGCTGGCGTCCGTCGCTGGCGGGCGCTGGAGCGGCGGGCAGGCGGTCTGGCTGGGTTCCGCGCTGGCCGACGACAGCCCGTTCAATACCCCGTGGCGCCGCGAGAAGGGCGGGCTCTGGGATCTCGCGCCACACTTGGTGTCGTTGCTGTGGGCCAGCCTCGGGCCGGTGGAGGCTGTCACCGCCGATGCAGGCCCTGGCGATGTCACGCACCTGATCTTGCATCATGGCGGCGGCGCCTCGAGCGTGATCACGGTGACCGTGGGCGCGCCGGAGGTGAACGATGGCGTCGAGGTGTGGCTGTGGGGCGAGACCGGCCGGTCGCGGGCTCCCGGCCCGACGCCAGACCCGGTCGCCGCGCTCCGGCTGGCGCTGACCGAGCTCGCCGCCAATGCCAGAGCCGGCCGCAATCAACATGACTGCGACGTGCACTTCGGCCGCGCGGTCGGGGCCGTTCTCGCCGAGGCGCAGCGGCAGCTCGACGCGCGTTCCGCCCGACCCGCCCGGTCTACTGCTTCGTGATTGTCGCGCCCGGCGGCAGGTGGAACGCCGATGCGGGCGGCGCGGACGTGTAGCTCTTGATCTGGAAGCTGGTCGGCTGCGAGGCGACCTTGACGTAGCCGAGAATGTTCTGCTTGGTGGTGCAGATCGTGCTCGTGCCCTCTTTCTTGACGAACAGGTCCACGCAGTTCATGGCGAAGCCGTTGACGGTCTTCGACGACGTCGTCACCTTGTCGCCGGCCAGGCCAGCACCAAAGGCGATGACGTGCAGGAACGTGACCCAGTGGTCCGGGGTGTAGATCGCGAAGAGCTCCTTCTGCGCGACCGCGCTGGCCTTGCCGAGTTTCTCGCACGACCACTGCGCGCCTTGCGAGGTCTGGGAGCAGGAGTACTGGCCAGAGGAGTTGCTGATCAGCCTCGTCGCGCTGGTGCCGGTGCCGGTCCCGGTCTCTGCGAAGGAAATGTTCTTCGGCGGCTGTACGGCGTAGGTCACGGTCGTCGGCGTGTCGCCGGTCGTCACATAGGTGACCTGAAAGGGCAGAGCCTTGGTGTTCTTCAGGCCGTCGGTGAACGCCTTGATAGTGGCCCGGTTGCCCTGCACGGTGTGCCGGATCTTGTCGAACTTCTGCACGACTGAGCATCCGGCCGATGCCGCTCCGAGCACGGCCATCAGGCTGGCCGCTGCGACGATCCTGGCCAGGCCGAGACGAGCGGGCATCACGTAGCCTCCTGCGCACTTCGGGGTTGGTAGCACTGGGTTGGTAACACTGGGTTGGTAGCACTGGGGTTAGTAACACTGTGGTTGTTAAGACTGTGGGTCGTAATAGTGCTCGTATTGCCAGACGCCTTCGGAGATCAAGGCGTTGTCACTATATGGTCCGAATCTGCCCGGGGATAGCGCGGCGAGTTCGGCTGACGCGCCGGTGATCTGGCCGGCAAGCTCTTCGCCGAGCGCGGGCGAAGAGGAGAATCCCGAGCCGTTGCAGCCACTTGCCACCCACAGGCCGGGCACATCTGGCACGGGTCCGAGCACGAAGCGCCCGTCAGGACTCATCGTGAACATGCCGCCGCGGTGCTCGGCCACCGGGCGAAGCGCCGTCGGCACCTCGCGGCCGACGTGCTCGGCGAGGCCATCGAGCACGGCACGGTCGAGCGGCATCTCGGCAGGCGGCGCGCTGACGTCGAACGCGAGCGGACCTGTTTCGAAGCCGCCGACCATCAGTCCGCCGCGGGCCGGGCGCAGATAGACAGCCGCGTCGACGACGCGCACGATCGGATCGGCCTGGCTGATGGTCGCCGGCTCGGTGATGAGCAGCTGGTGCCGGACCGGTGCCAGCGCAACCGCGGCGCCGGCGAACTCGGCGACCTGCCTGGTCCAGGCGCCGGCCGCGTCAACCACCGCAGGGCTAGTGATTGACCGCTGCGACGTCTCTACGCCTGCGACCTTGCCACCGGACAGCGTGATGGCCGTGACGGACTCGTGCTCGAGCAGCTCGACGCCGCGGAGCCTGGCAGCCTCCTGGTAGGCGTTGATCAGCTCGATCGGCTCGGCTATGTAGACGTCCTCCGGGCACCAGAGCGCGAACGTCGTGCTCGCGGATCGCTCGTAGTAGGAGACGTTGTCAGCGATCTCGCTGGCGTCCGCCGCACGGAGGCCGACGCCCCAGCCGGCGGACTGGCTCGCCTCGGTCCGCAGGTAATCGCCGTGCGCGCCGGTTCTCGCGACTAGGTAGCTGCCCGATCTCGTCACCTCAAGCGGGACACCGGCCCAGTCGCCGAAGCTGACAGCCAGATCGATGCTTCGCCTGGCCAGCCTGGTCCTTAGCTCGTCGGCCTGCACGGACTTGAACAGCCCGGCGGCGCGGCCCGAGGCCTGCGAGCCAGCGGTCTCACGCTCCACCACGATGACCGAGCGTCCAGCGATCGCGCAGTGCAGCGCCGTGCTCAGGCCCAGCGCACCGGCACCTACGATGACGACGTCGGCTTGCATGAACACAGTGTGGCGCAAGCCGCTGGTCAGGAACCGAGCCGGAACACCCTCGCCGCGTTTTCGCCGAGGGCGGCGGTGACCTGATCGTCGGTGCATCCGGCCTCGAGCAGCGTTTTCTCCAGAACCCGAGCGTTCTGCTGCACGCTCGGCACGCCGGGCCAGTCGGTGCCGAAGATCATCTTGTCGGCAAGGCGCCGGAGTGCGCTGCCGTAGTAGCTCGCCAGCCGCTGCGGCGGCAGCCCGGACACCTCGATCCATACGTTCGGCTTCATGAGCGCGAGGAACGCGGCCTGGTCATACCACCAGCCGCGCCCGCCGTGCGCCAGCACGACGATGAGGTCGGGGAAGTCCCTGAACACCTCGTCGAGCAGGATCGGATCGGCGTATGAGTTGACCGAGCCCGCGAAGGTCGACGTGCCGCAGTGCACGATCACCGGCAGGCCGCGCTCCTCGGCCCGCGCGTAGGCGGGATAGAGCATCCTGTCGCGGGCCTCAAAGCCGCCGTGGACGGGATGAACCTTGACCGCGATCGCACCCAGGTCTACCTGCCTGGCAAGTTCCGCTGCGACGGGGTAGTGCAGGTGGGGGTTCAGATTGGCGATGGCGTGAAATCGCTGCGGGTTCTGCCGCACCACCGGCAGCACGTCCTCGATCGGCTGGATGCCGGTGACCTTGGGGCTGTGCTCCGTGAACAGCAGCACATGGTCGGCGCCTTGGCTCGCGAAATGCTCATCGATCGCGGCCGGGACCGGAACTCCGTCGGCGTCGAACAAGGCATCGAGCGGCGTCTGGGCACCGAACGTGCGCGCCCAGGACTGCCAGTCCGCCGAGAGCGTGCGCAACTTCGCGACGTGGACGTGCGCGTCAACGAGCAACCGTCCGTCCATGCTCACGCCGTCTACCGTAACGGCGTGCCGTGCGGGCTCAGGGTTCAGGTAGCCGCGAGGGCTTCGACCTCGACCCGGAAGGCCGGGTTGACCAGCGCGCTGACCTGAACGAGCGAACTAGCTGGCGGATGCTCGGCGCTAACGAACTGGTCACGGACTCGGCGGAACTCGGCGAGGTCCCCGAGATCGGTCAGGAACACCGTCAACTTCACGACCCGATCCATCGTGGTGCCCGCCGCTGCGAGCGCGGTGGCCAGGTTCTCAAAGACCTGCCTGACTTGCGCCGCGGGATCGTCCTGGCCGACGAGGCGGCCCTGCGCGTCGAGCGGCACCTGGCCGGAGACGACGACCATCTGCCCGCTGAATGCGACCGCGTGACTGTAGCCATTGGCCGGGGGCATTCCGTCCGGGCGAAGGAAATGCTGCGGGCCCCGCGAGTCCGGCACGGCTAGCCGCCGTTCCTGCGATCGGCCAGGCTGCCTGTGACGAGCCCGAGCCCGATGCCCAGCATCCAGACGTCCTTGCTCACTGCGGTGCCCGCCTGGCTTGGCCAGACGCTGCCGGGCTTGCGCAGCGCCGGCGTACGCGCGTACATGGCCAGCAGCGCTCCAGAGAAGCCGGTCAGCCCTGCGCCGGCCAGGGCGCCGGGGATGACCGGTACGAGCAGAGCGGATCCGACGGCGATCTCGCTGGCGGCCAGCATGCGCAGGAATCTCTCAGGAGGGATGTTCTTGAGCACAGGAAAGGCACTGGCTGCCGTGCGGTGCAGCGCCTCGGCGCGGGCGCCGTCGCCGTGCCACTTCTCCAGCCCCGCATGCAGGATGTAGCCGCCGGCGGCGATGCGGCCCGGCAGGTCGCGCGCCTTAAGGGGAGATGCACTGTGCGTCCTTTCTGGCCGCGCTGCGGCGGGCTGCTGGGCTGGTCAGTGGCTGGTCAGAAGCCGGGGAAGACCTGGCGCAGATCGTCCAGGTCGACGCCGTCAGCCTCGACCGGCGGGGTGTGGTCAGGGTCAAGCCTGCCGTACGCGAGCCTGATCAGAGCCTCGGCCGGCAGCTTCAGCCGCGGTCCGTCGCTTCCTGCCTGCGCCGCCTCAAGGCGTACGGGCTCGCCCGTCTCCAGCGAAAGTTCCCTGTCAGGTTCTGTGGTCGTCACATGCACTGTTTGCGGGCTGGCGGCTGGCCGGCCCGCTCGAGCGATCAGCGACCCGAGGCCGTCGATCAGCAGGGTGACCGCATCTGCCTCGACAGTGGAAGCGGGGTCGAGTGCCACGGCGACGTCCCAGCTGTGGACGGCGTGCTCGCCCAGCCGGAGCTTGGTCAGGCCGACCGCGTCCAGGTCCATCCCGAAGAGCTGCAGCCTGATCTTTGCCTGTTCATCGGGGGTAAGCGATTCGAGCCGCTTGACCAGCGCCTCGTCTACGGCGAGCGCGTCGGTTGCCTGCGCCTGCGGGCTCCGCTCGTTCCATGCCTGCCAGATCGGCGGGAACGTCTCGGGACCAGGCGGCTGCTCCCCTCTCAACCCGGCGTCCAGGAAGAGCCCGAAGATCTCGGCGCCTGAACCGAGATGGCTCAGCACCTGCGCGATCGACCATTCGCTGCAGTAGGACCGCTGCCGCAGCCTGTCCTCCTCTAGCGGTTCGACGTTGGCGCGCAATGCGTCGTGCGAGTGGCGCAAGGCACCGATCCATTGCTGGGGGCTAGGTTCCACGCTGCTGCTCCGTTTCGCTTCCGGAGGAGACCCTCCACATGACCTACGATAGACCGATGACGGCGCACCCCACCGAACAGGACGGTGGTTGCGGCGGGTTGCCTGAGGGACGCCGGCTGCGGGCCGACGCGGAGCGCAACAGGGACGCCATCGTCGCGGCGGCCCGCCTGGTGTTCGCTGAGCACGGGCTGGAGGCTCCGCTCGAGGAGATCGCTCAGCGCGCAGGTGTCGGCATCGCGACGCTGTACCGCAGGTTCCCAGCCCGCGAGCAACTCGTCGCAGCCGCGCTCATCGAGAAGGTGACGCTGTACGCGGAGGCGGCGGCGGAGGCTGGCGCGGCGAGTGACCCGTGGGCGGGCTTCGCGGCTTATGTCCAGCGGATATGCGAACTGCAGGCCGGTGACCGCGGCCTGTCGGACCTGCTGTCGATGACCCTGGCGGCGGACGAGCGGATCGAGCAGCTCAGAGCTATTGCCAACGCCCAGGTCGTCCGGTTGATCGAGCGCGCGAAGGAGGCAGGGAGGCTGCGCGAGGACTTCATTGGCGAGGACCTGCTCTTGCTGCTGATCGCGAGCGCGGCCGTCGGCCAGGCGACCCAGGCCGACGCTCCTGATACCTGGCGGCGTTTCGTGGCGCTTGTGCTCGACGCATTTGAGCGGCGGGACGCGCCCGCGCTGCCACCCGGGCCGACGACAGACCAGATGATGCAGGCGATGCGCAGGCTCGCGACTGCCCGCGGGTGCCGCAGGGCAGAGGCCGGCGCGCCAGAATGCTAGTAACGAGACTGGAGGGTTCCCTTGCGTTTTGCGTTCAAGACCGCGCAGCAGAACACGACCTGGGCCGACATACTGGCTGTCTGGCGTGAGGCCGACGATATCGAGGTGTTCGAGTCTGGCTGGGTCTTCGATCACTTTTACCCGATCTTCAGCGACTCCACAGGGCCGTGCCTGGAGGGCTGGACGGCGCTGACCGCCCTCGCGCAGGCGACCACCAGGTTGCGTATCGGCGCCCTGGTGACCGGCATCCACTACCGCCATCCTGCGGTGCTGGCCAATATGGCGGCCACCATCGACATCATCTCCGGCGGTCGGCTGGAACTCGGAATCGGCGCCGGGTGGAACGAGGAGGAGTCGGGTGCGTACGGGATCGAACTCGGCACGCTCCGCGAGCGCAGCGATCGGTTCGAGGAGGCGTGCCAGGTGCTCATCGGCCTGCTGTCGCAGGACAGGACAGATTTCGACGGCACGCACTACCAGCTGAAGGACGCGATGTGCGAGCCGAAGGGACCGCAGCGTCCGCATCCGCCGATCTGCATCGGCGGCAGCGGGGAGCGCAGGACACTACGCACGACCGCGCGCTACGCGCAGCACTGGAATTTTGTTGGCGGGCCGCCGGACGTTTTCGCCCGCAAGCGGGACGTGCTGTACGAGCATTGCCGGGACATCGGCCGCGACCCCGCTGAGATCACCCTGTCCAGTCATGTCAGGCTCGGGACCGACAACGACGTGTCGGCAGTGGTCGATCAGGTGAACGCGCTCGGCGCCGAGGGCATGGACCTGGCGATCGTGTACCTCCCGCCGCCGCATACTCCCGCCGTGCTGACCCCTCTGGCCGAGGCACTGGCACCCCTGCGCTAGCTCAGTGAATCCGCTAGCTCAGTGAATCCGCTAGCTCAGTGAATCCGCGAGTTCAGTGAATCCGCGAGTTCAGTGAATCCGCGAGCTCCGCGATTACCTGCGCGTGGCACGGCTCCGGGGCGCACCAGCAACCCAGCCGGCGTTCGCGCAGGTCCGGGAGGAGCTTGAGCAGGTCAGGGCGGCCGAGGATGTACAGCCGGTACCGCGCGACGACCTCTTCCCTGCTGCCATCCCGCCCGGGGCGGAACGGGTTCGCCAGCGGCGAGCCTGGCAGCTGCCAGCCGCCGCGATACATCGGCCGGCCCACGTAAACGACGTCGGCGAACCTCGGGTCGTCGCGGTGTCCCTTGAGGTTCACGACTTCGGTAGCCATACCCCTTACCTAACTGAAGGAGGTGCCGTGATGACAACAGCGACGCGAGAGTGGCGCAGGCGGCAGCGCTGGAGCCCGACGTGGTCCTGATGGACGTACGGATGCCGGGCATGGACGGCCTCGAGGCCACCAGGAAGCTGACGGCCGGCGGCGGTCCTGGCGGGGCTACCACGCCGAAAGTCGTCATCCTCACGACCTTCGACCTCGACGACTACGTCTACGAGGCCCTGCGGTCAGGCGCAAGCGGGTTCCTGCTGAAGGACTCGCCGCGCGCTGACCTCATCGCGGCAGTCCGGGCGGCCGCGGCTGGCGACGCCCTGCTCGCACCGTCGGTGACTCGCAGGCTCATCGAAGCGTTCGCGAGCCGGCCGGCCGAGCTGGCACCGGCGCCGTCGCGGCTCGCTACCCTGACCGCGCGGGAACGCGACGTCTTGCTGTTGCTCGCGCGGGGCCGCAGCAACGCCGAGATCGCCGCCGCGCTGTTCGTCAGCGAGGCCACCGTCAAGACGCACGTCGGCAACCTGCTCGCCAAGCTCGGCCTGCGGGACCGGGTGCAGGCCGTCATCCTTGCCTACGAGACCGGCATAGTCCGGCCAGGCGAGCCGGCGGCCGGCACGTAGCTTGCCGCCGTCTCGGCAAGGGCGCCGGCCGAGCTGGCCGCGGGCGTGAGAGCTTAGGGTCCCGCCTCGATCCGCTCTGCGCTCTCGGTGGCCAGCGGATGACCGGCTTGGACGGCCGCCTGGCGCTCGGTCTCCGCGTTCAGCTCCCCGCCGAGAAGCACGGCAAGTCCGGTGAGGTAAAGCCACAGCATCAGGATCACGACGCCCGCCAGCGCGCCGTAGGTCCTGCCGTATGAGCCGAAATTCGCCACGTAGAACGAGAACCCGACCGAAGCGGCGAGGAAGATCGCGGTGCCGAGCAGGCCGCCCGGGCTGACCCACTGCCAGCGCGGCGTCTCACGGTTCGGTGCGCGGAAGTAATAGGCAGAGAACAGCGCCGTGACGAGGATGATCGTGACTAGCCAGCGCACCACGTTCCAGGAAATGCTGAAGGCGCTACCAGCGAACGGCAGCTGGCGCTCGATCGAGCTGCCCAGCGGTGCGCCGAACACGATGAGAATGGCCGCGATCCCGCCGAGCACCACGGTCGCGAGCATCAGCTCGGCGGCACGCACTCGCGCGGCAAAGAACGTGCGGTCCCTGGGGACGTCATAAGCGATGTTGAGAGCGCTCTGCAATGCCACAATGCCGCTGGACGCACTCCACACCGCCAGGACGATGGCGATGATGACGACCACCAGGGACCCGTGCGAGGTCCGGCTGGTTGCGGAGTTCACCGCGTGGGTGAAGACGTCGGACGCGCCAGGAGGCAGCGCCTTGTTCAGGCCGCCGACCAGCCGGTGCACGGTGCCGCTTCCGACCTGGATCAGCGATGCCACCCCGAGCAGCGCGATCAGGGCAGGGAACAAGGCCAGGAACCAGCTGTAGGCCAAGCTGCCCGCCGCCATGGTGCCGCGATCGGCCTTGAACTTCTTCAGGGTTCGGCGCATCGTCGCCCGCCAGCCCGAGCTGCTGAGTTCGAGCGGACTGCCTGGACCCGGAGCGTCCGCAGTTCGCGGCGGGATCGCGCTCGCCTCGCCTGCACGGGCGCGCTTGCGGCTGCGCTGGCTCATGGCCCTGACCTCCATCCTGACCGCCACTAGTCCGGCGGCCCTACCCGGCGCGGTCCGGAGCTAACGCCCGTGCCCGTGCCGGCTTGGCCGGGGGTTCAAAAGTGCCCATTCCGGTGTCACACTGCGAAGGTGTACGACTTCGACCTGCTGGTAATCGGCTCTGGTCCTGGTGGCCAGAAGGCCGCCATCGCGGCGGCCAAGCTCGGCAGGAATGTGGGGATCATCGAGCGCAGGAACATGATCGGCGGCGTCTGCCTGAACACGGGAACGATCCCGTCGAAGACGCTTCGGGAAGCCGTGCTCTATCTCACCGGCGCCAATCAGCACGAGATGTACGGGCAGAGCTACCGCGTCAAGGAAGAGATCACCATCGCGGACCTCGCAGCCAGGACCCAGCATGTGGTCGGCCGCGAGATCGATGTCGTCCGCAGCCAGCTAGCAAGGAACAGGGTCTCCATCCTCAACGGCACCGGACGTTTCGTGGACTCGCACGTAGTGGAGGTCGATGACGCCGGAAGGCGCGAGCGGGCCAGCGCCGAGGCGATCGTGATCGCGACCGGCACGCGGCCGGCCAGGCCCGCCAGTGTCGAATTCGACGACCGCACGATCATCGACTCGGACGGGATCGTGAACCTGGAGCGGGTACCGCGGTCCATGGTCGTCGCGGGCGCCGGGGTGATCGGAATCGAATATGCCTCGATGTTCGCCGCCCTCGGCACCAAGGTGACCGTTGTCGAGCAACGGGACCGGATGCTGGAGTTCTGCGACATCGAGGTGGTCGAGGCGCTGAAATACCACCTGCGCGACCTCGCGGTGACGTTCAGGTTCGGCGAGACGGTCGCTTCGGTCGAAGCCAGGCCGGAGGGCGCGATCGCGAGCTTGAAGAGCGGAAAGAAGATCCCGGCGGACGTGGTCATGTACTCCGCCGGCCGGCAGGGGACGAGCGATGAACTCAACCTGCCCGCCGCAGGCCTGACGGCCGACCAGCGCGGCCGGATTCAGGTGGACGAGTACTTCCGGACGGCCGTGCCGCACATCTATGCGGTGGGCGACGTAATCGGCTTCCCGGCCCTCGCGGCGACGTCGATGGAACAAGGCAGGCTCGCGGCGCATCATGCCTGCGGCGAGCCGCACTCGGCGCTCGGCCTCGCCCCGCCGATCGGCATCTACAGCCTTCCGGAGATCAGCTTCATCGGCCGGACCGAAGACCAGCTGACGGCCGACAGCGTTCCTTTCGAGGTTGGCGTCTCCCGGTACCGCGAACTGGCCCGCGGCCAGATCATCGGCGACTCCTACGGCGTCCTGAAACTGCTTGTCTGTTTGGAGGACCGCACGCTGCTCGGCGTCCATGTCTTCGGCACCAACGCCACGGAGCTTGTCCACATCGGCCAGGCGGTGATGGGTTGCGGCGGCACCGTCGACTATCTGGTCGACGCGGTCTTCAACTACCCGACGCTGGCCGAGTCCTACAAGGTGGCCGCGCTTGACGCGACGAACAAGATGCGCGAGATCGCCAGGTTTTCCTGACCCGGAGGCGCCGCGGAGGCGGCGCGCGGACGAGTCAGAACCGGACGTAGTCGTATTCGACCGGCAGGTCGTTGATCCCGACCGGCGGCGGCGCCAGCCAGGCGGCGAACTCGCCAGGTTCGTGGTGCGGCACCATCAGCGCGGCGACCCTGGCCCGGACGTCCGCCGTCGGCAGCCAGTCGTCTGCCGACGACCGCCATTGCTCCTCAGTGAGGATGTCTCCGGCCGGGCTGATGAAGCAGCCGGCGAACGCGCCGACACCGCGGTTGAACCCGGCGTGCGGCAGCATCAGCCGCTGATCGAGACCGGCCTTCTCCAGCTCGGCATTCCACTTGCGCAGGCCGCGCTCGCAGTCGGCCACATACTCATCTCGCAAGTCCAGGTTCAGCGCGGTGAGGGCGGGCACCGTGCGCGTGCCGATCGCGCCGTCGGCGATGACTGGCACCTCCACGCTGGCGTCGGTCAGCACGTGGTCATCCTGGCGCCTGGTCTCCATCCACCTGCCCTTGAGCCCGGCGGTGAAGTACGCGGCCGCGTTGGACGAGGTCTCCGAGCCGAACAGGTCAAGGGATAGCGAGTAGTGCTGGTTCAGGTACTTCTGAATCACCGACAGCGGAATGGCGCCGTCCTGCCAGACGTCGTCGGATCCACCGCTGGCGGCCATGGCCGCGGCGGTCCGCTGCACCACCCGCTGCACGCCGGTCGTGCCGACGAACATGTGGTGCGCTTCCTCGCGCAACATGAACTCGCACGTGCGGGACAGCGGATCGAAGCCCGACTCCTTCAGCGTGCCGAGCTGGTACTTGCCGTCCCTGTCGGTGAAGTAGGTGAACATGAAGAACGCCAGCCAGTCGGTGGTCTCCTCGTTGAACGCGCCGAGGATGCGCGGGCTGTCCGGGTGCCCGGAGTGCCGCCGCAGCAACTGTTCGGCCTCCTCGCGGCCGTCCCTGCCGAAGTAGGCGTGCAGCAGGTACACCATTGCCCACAGATGCCTGCCCTCTTCGACGTTGACCTGGAACAGGTTGCGCAGGTCGTACAGGCTCGGGGCGGTCGCGCCGAGGTGCCGCTGCTGCTCCACGGAGGCGGGCTCGGTATCGCCCTGCACGACGATCAGCCGGCGCAATTCGCTGCGGTACTCCCCGGGTACCTCGGTCCATGCGGGCTCGCCCTTGTGCTGGCCGAACGCGATCTGGCGCGGCTCGCCGCCCCGCTCTGACAGGAAGATGCCCCACCGGTACTGCTTCATCGGGACCCTGGCCCACGTGGCCCAGCCGTCCCTGCCGATCGCGACCGCGGTGCGCAGGTATACGTCTCTGGTCGGCAGCGATGGGCCCAGCGCCGCCCACCAGTCGAGAAACCGCGGCTGCCAGGACTCCAGAGCCCGTTGCAGCTTGCGGTCCGTGGCCAGGCCCACGTTATTGGGGATCCGCTCGGAATAGTCGATGACACTGACCGGGCCGTCCGGTTGCGGCGCGGTGCCAACGATGTCGGGGCCAACGATGTCGGGGCCAACAATGTCGCTGCTACCTGTATCTGCGCTGGCCATGATCAGACTCGCTTCCGGTCGAAGTTGGCGCGCTGGCCGGTGCCGTACCTGCGCAACGCGCCCTCTGGTCCTGATGCGTTGGGCCGCAGGAAGATCCAGTTCTGCCAGGCCGACAGCCGGCCGAAGATCTTGGTCGCCATCGACTCGGGGCCACCGAACCGCAGGCTGGCCTCCATTCCGGAGAGCGCGTCGGGGGAGAAGCCCGCCCGCTCGGAGATTACGAGCCTGAGCTCGTCGTCCCAGTCCAGGTCGTCCGGCGCCGCCGTGACCAGGCCGAGTTCGACAGCTTCAGCCGCATCGAGCTCCTTGCCTGCCGCGGCCAGCGCGGCATCGGTTAGCGCATCTGAGCCGAACCTGGTCGCTAGCCTGGTCGCCCCGCTCGCGGTAGGCAGGGCCCCGGCGTTCATGGGCCCGAGCACAATCGTTGCGGGTTCCTGACCGGCATCGCTGCCCTCAAAAATGCCGTCCAGCATGTACTGCCGGTCGGCGGCTAGCGCGACCTCGAGCAAGGTCCCGGCAAAGCAGCTGCCAGGTTCGATGAGCGCGATCAGCGAGCGGCTGGTCGCCTCGAGCCTGCGCAGCGTCCGCCGCCATAGTCCGATGATCTCTCGTGCCAGCCAGTCGTCGGCATCAGCGAGGATCGCGTCGGTTGCCAGGACGACCGCCGGATCGCCGGTCGTCTTCAGCAGCCACGTGCCGAGTTCGGGCTCGCCGAACCTGAGCCTGCTGATCGCGTCGTCGAGCTCGCGCGCTGCTGCGAGCGGCCACGCGGCGGCCCCGGCCTCGTGTAGCTCAGCCATGGCAGACGGCAGGGCCGCAGGCCCGGTGATGGTCAGCGTGACAGTGGCGGCACCGTGGTCAAGCTCGACGAGCACATGCTCGTACCGCCAGCGGTCTTCGGTTGTTTCACAGGACACGGTTGGCAGCTCGACCCCGCCGCTCGCTGGCCCGGTCTCGGGCTGGTGTCGCGTCCGCGATCGCGCGCTCGGCCAGCGAGCGGGCAGCGGCGTCGAACTCCGTTGGCTTGGCGGTCTCGTCGACCAGCCGCCAGTCCACCGCGCGCTGGCCCCTGACCCCCTCGGCGGTGGTCGCGAAGACGTCGGCGAGGTCGCGCCTGACGCCCCGCTTGTCGGTGAGCCTGGTCAGGCCGCCGGTGCCGGGCAGCACGCCAAGCAGTGGCACCTCGGGCAACGCGACCGTCGCCGACCCGTCGTCGGCAAGCAGGATCTTCTCGCACGCGAGAGCGAGTTCGTAACCGCCGCCGGCCGCCGTCCCGTTCAGCGCCGCGATGTACGTCTGGCCAGATTCGGCTGCGTCCTCGATCGCCGCGAGGGTTTCGTTGCAGAATTTGCAGAAGTTGACCTTGAAGCCATGCTCGGCCTGCGCAAGCATCCCGATGTTGGCGCCCGCGGAGAACATCCTGTCCAGCGCACTGGTCATGATGACGGCGCGGACCTGCGGATACGTGAATCGCAGCCGCTGGACCGCGTCGGCAAGCTCGATGTAGACGCCGAGGTCGTAGCTGTTCTTCTTCAGCTCGTATCCAGGATGAAGGCCGCCGGCCGGATCAACGTCCAGCGTCAGCGTCGCCAGGGCACCGTCCACGTCAAGCAGCCAGTGCCGGTAGGAGTCAGGATCGGTCGCGAAGCTTAGCTCGGTGGGCACCGTTCCATCCTGACGTGCTACAGGAACTTACGCAAGGAGCAGTCGAAGTGTAGACAGTTCGGCGCTGCGCCCGTGCAAGTACGCTTCGGTGCTTGTGACGACACAACAGGGCGAGCAGTCTGGCGCGTACCGGCAGCGGTCCTTCCCGGTCCCTGACGGTGCCTTGGATCTGCTGCTGGTCAGGCACGGCCAGTCCGAGGCGTACGTCGAGGGCCGGACCTTTGCGCTGGTCGACGGGCATGGCGATCCGCCGCTGTCCGACCTCGGTCGTGAGCAGGCCATGCGGGTTTGCGACCGCCTGGCCGATGCCGGCATCGACGCGATCTACGTGACGACGTTGCGCCGGACCGTGCAGACCGCGGCGCCGCTCGCGGAACGTCTTGGCGTGACGCCGCATGTCGAGCCCGGGCTGCGAGAGGTTTACCTGGGCGAGTGGGAGGGCGGTCTGTACCGCAAGATGGTCGCCGACTTCCACCCGATCGCGCAGCGGATGTTCGCGGAGGAGCGATGGGACGTTATCCCGGGGGCCGAGTCCCTGGTCTCCTTCGACGGAAGGGTCAGAGCGGCGATCGGACGGATCGCGACTGAGCGTGCGGGGCAGCGGGTAGCGGTGTTCACGCACGGCGGTGTGATCGGTCAGGCGCTGGCGCTCGCGACCGGATCCCGGCCATTCGCCTTCAACGCGGCCGATAACGCGTCGATCTCTCGCGTCATAGTGACGCAGGAGAAGTGGTACATCAGGACCTTCAACGACACCGCCCACTTGGATGGGCGCGCCGGTTAGTTCGTCGGTGGCTCGTTCGCCGCGAGCCTGCTCCAGCAGCGGCGTGCCACCGCATGCCACTGCGCATGCCTGGCGCTGAAGAGCGCCGCGGCGTCGCTACCGGGCCAGGCTGCGGGGAGCAGGTCGCGCGGCAGCTGAGGGTCAAGGAAGGGGAAACGCCGCCACTCGTGGACCAGCAGCGTCTGCGCAGTCAGCGTCTCGGCGTCGGTCACCGGCCTCAGTCCCGAGAACTCGGCGATGAACTCGTCGTATCTGGCTTCGACAGCGCTGAGGTCCCAGGCGCGCGCAACGATGTCACGTTGCGCGCCGATGCTGCCGTACCTCGCGGTGAACGACATGGCCGCGTCCGCCAGGCCGAGTTCCGCCAGGATCCGGCTTGCCTCGGCTTCGCGTGCGGGATCGGGCGTGACCCACACGCCGCCGGGCAGTGCGCCGAACCCGGCCCAGTTGAGCCTTGTCCTGATCCTGTGCCTCCGCTGGCTGTTCAGGTCGGGGGCAGGCACCAGCACGATCAGCCAGCGGCCGTCCCACCCCGCGCCATCCTGGCCGAAGGAGTAGATCCGCTGCGCGCCCTCGCTGAGCAGCCGACGCCCGGCCGGCGTCAGCAGCCACCGCGCGAGCCGGCCGTGTCTGCTCGATGCGATCCAGCCCTCGGCGGCTGTGCGGGCCAGCGCCTGCCTGGCTGTCTTCTCCGCGATGGCGAACAAGCCGAGCGCGGCTACGAGCGTGCCGGTCCAGACCGGCTCGCCCGCAGGCAGCACGTACTCGCCGAGCACGGTCAGCAGCAGCGAGCGGGCGCTCGACGGCCCGATTTCCCTGCGGCGAGGGAGCGCTTGCGCCGTGGCCATTGCGATGGCGCTCCTTTCGGCCAGGTAACTCCGGAGAATCTACACTGGGCCGCACCACCATCTGATCCCTTCATCGAGGCAAGGCACCGACATGCGCTGGTCACAGCTGCACATCCCGACTCTCCGCGACGATCCGGCAGACGCCGACGCACCCAGCCACCGGCTGCTGCTCAGGGCCGGCTTCATCCGCCAGCTGATGGCCGGCCACTACAGCCTGCTGCCGTTTGGCGTCCGGGTGCGAGCGAAGATCATGCGGATCATCCGCGAGGAGATGAACGGGATCGGCAGCGCAGGAGTTTCTGCTGCCAAGCATGCAGCCGGCGTGGATCTGGGAGAAGACCGGCCGGCTCGCGATCATGGGCGACGAGATGTTCAGGCTCAAGGACCGCAAGGGCGCCGAGGTCGTGCTCGGCATGACACACGAGGAGATCTTCGCCTACCTCGCGCTCGAGTTCGCCTCTTACCGGGAGCTGCCACAGTACTGGTACCAGTTCCAGACCAAGTTCAGGGACGAGCCGCGCCCGAAGAGCGGACTGCTGCGGGTGCGCGAGTTCACGATGAAGGACTCCTACAGCTTCGACGTGGACGAGGCCGGGCTCGATGCCTCGTTCGAGGCCCATCGCGGGGCGTATGAGCGGATCTTCGCCAGGCTTGGGATTCCGGCCATCGCCGTGGAGGCCTCGAGCGGCAACATGGGCGGCAGCGACTCGGTTGAGTTCATGTGCCCGTCGGCGGCTGGCGAGGACATCGTCGCGACGTGCCCGGACTGCGGTTACGCGGCGAACCTCGAGAAGGCGACGTCGGCATTGCCGCCGATTGAGGACCCGTCAGCTAGCGAGGCGCCCGCCTCGCCCGAGCGGCTCGACACGCCGGGCGTGCGGACCATCGAGGATCTGGCCGCCGGATACGGCCTGCCGGCCGACCGGCAGATCAAGACGCTGGTCGAGATCATCGACGGCAAGCTGACGCTCGTCCTGCTTCGCGGCGATCACCCGCTGTCGGACCAGAAGCTGATTGACGCTACCGGTGCCGTCACGGTCCGTCCGGCGGGGCCGGAGGAGATCAAGGCCGCGCTCGGCGCGCTGCCTGGCAGCCTGGGCGCGGTCGGCATTACCGAACTGCCGGTGATCGCCGATCTGGCCTTGCGCGGCAGGCGCGGGCTGACCACCGGCGCCAACATCGACGACGTGCACGTGACCGGCGTGGACGTCGACCGCGACATCACGGTCACGCAGTGGGCCGACCTGCGCGAGGTGACCGAGGGCGATCCGTGCCCCAGGTGCGGCGCACAGCCTCCAATTCGTCAAGGCGATTGAGATCGGCCACATCTTCAAGCTCGGCCGCAAGTACACGACGACGCTGGGAGTCACGTGTCAGCATGCCGGACGGCAGCACGGCCGTCCCGATCATGGGCAGCTACGGCATCGGAGTGGAGCGGGCCATAGCGGCCATCGCTGAGGTTCACCACGACGACGCCGGCCTGGCCTGGCCCGTGCAGGTGGCGCCAGCCGAGGTCACCGTTCTGCTGCTGAGCGTGCGCGACGCCGAGGCGAGGGCGGCCGCCGAGGTGCTGTACTCCGGCCTGCTGGACGCCGGCGTGGACGCGCTCATCGACGACAGGGACGTGCGGCCAGGCGTGAAGTACGCCGACGCGGAGCTGACCGGCATTCCCTACCGGATCAGCGTCGGCAGCAGGGACCTGGCCGAGGGTGTCGTCGAGATCACCATGCGGGCGAATGGCGAGAAGGAACGGGTGCCGGTGGGCGAGGCGGTCGGCTGGGTGCGCCAGGCGATCACGGCTGCGCTGGTCTTGAGTGCTGGACGTGGCGAGCAGCTGGGCTGGATGGGCGAGCCTGGGCTGAATGGCAGCGCGTTCGCTAGCTGGCGGCTGGCAGGCTCCGGTCGATCTCCGGGTGGTCGCGCCGCAGTTCGGCCAGCAGCGGGTGTGAGGCATCGACGAGCCGCTCATTGTGCTTGGCAAGCGCAGCCCACTTCTGGCCGCCGTCATCCGTGCTCGCCGTGCTTGTCATGATGCCGCCTGACATGGTGCCTCCCGCAACAAACCGACCGCGTCAGGGCTTAGCCCGGCACTGGCGCGGTGCCGATTCGACGCCCTACTAATACAGACGCCGTGGAGGTGTCCGCGGCCTTAAAAGGCGTGTAACGAGATGGCAACTCTTCGCAATGAGTCAGGACTCGATGCGCAGACGCGCTAGATATGCGTCCACGCCTCCGTGAGCACGCTGCGCAGGATCTGCTCAATCTCGTCGAAATGCTCCTGCGTGCACGTCAGCGGCGGTGAGAGCTGGATCACGGGATCGCCGCGGTCATCTGCACGGCAGATCAGCCCGGCGTCGAACAGCGCGTGCGACAGGAAGCCGCGGAGCAGCCGCTCAGACTCGTCGTCGTTGAACGTCTCGCGGGTGGCCTTGTCCTTGACCATCTCGATGCCGTAGAAGTAGCCATCGCCGCGGACGTCACCGACGATCGGCAAGTCATACAGCTTCTCAAGGGTCGCCCTGAACGCCGCCTCATGCGCTCTGACGTTCCCGAGCAGGTCCTCTTTCTCGAAGACGTCGAGGTTGGCGAGGGCGACAGCGCAGGAGACCGGGTGCCCGGCGAAGGTGATGCCGTGCAGGAAGGTGTTCTCGTCGCGGGTATACGGCTCCATCAGCCGGTCGCTCACCATCATGCCGCCGAGCGGTGAGTACCCCGAGGTGACGCCCTTGGCGAAGGTGATGATGTCGGGGGTGTAGCCGTACCGCTCGCTTCCGAAGATGTAGCCGAGCCTGCCGAACGCGCAGATGACCTCGTCGGACACCATGAGGACGCCGTACTTGTCGCAGATCTCGCGCACCCGCTGGAAGTATCCGGGCGGCGGCGGGAAGCAGCCGCCAGAGTTCTGCACCGGCTCGAGGTAGACCGCGGCGACGGATTCAGGACCCTCGCGCAGGATCGCTCGCTCGATTTCGTCGGCCGCCCAGATGCCGAACGCGGTCACGTCATCGGCCACGAACGCGGGCGCGCGGTAGAAGTTCGTGTTCGGAACCCGTACGCCGCCTGCGGGCAACGGCTCGAACGGAATCTTGATGTCAGGCAAGCCGGTGATCGCCAGCGCGCCGTGACTGGTGCCGTGGTAGGCGATGTAGCGGCTCAGCACCTTGTACCTGGTGGGCTGGCCGGTCAGCCGGAAGTACTGTTTGGCGAGCTTCCACGCGGACTCGACCGCTTCCGAGCCGCTCGTGGTGAAGAAGACCCGGTTCAGGTCGCCCGGCGCATAGCTCGCGAGCCGCTCGGCGAGCTCGACGGCGCGAGGGTGCGCGTAGGACCAGAGCGGAAAGTAGGCCAGCTCACTGCCCTGGCGCGCGCCCGGCCTCCGCGACGTCGGCCCTGCCGTGCCCGATCTGGCTGACGAACAGCCCGGCGAGTCCGTCGAGGTAGCGCTTGCCGTTCTGGTCGTAGACGTACTGTCCCTCGCCGCGCACGATCATCGGGATGTCCGCCGCCGGCATACGACGACATGACGGGTGAAGTGCAGCCAGAGGTTACGCTTCGCGGCCTCCTGCAGCGCTGCGGGGTCGAGTGCGGGCGTGGCGTTCATCTGGTCCCCCAGTGGTAGGTCTGCTTGCGCAGCTTCAGGTACACGAATGTCTCCGTCGTCGTCACACCCGGCAGCGCGCGCACTGAGCCGAGTATCTCGAGCAGCTGGTCATCGTCCTCGCACACGACCTCGATCAACAGGTCAAACGATCCGGCCGTTATGACCACATAGTCGATGGCTTCCATACCCGCGAGCAGGTCGGCTACCCGCTGCAGGTCGCCGTTGCAGCGGATCCCGATCATCGTCTGCCTGCGGAACCCGAGCGACATCGGGTCGGTCACCGCGACGATCTGCATCGCGCCGACGTCAATCAGCCGCTGGACGCGCTGGCGAACTGCCGCCTCGCTCAGTCCGACCGCCTTCCCGATGGATGCGTACGAGCGCCGGCCGTCCTGCTGAAGCTGGTCGATGATGTGGCGGGAGACAGCGTCGAGGACGATCGGCGCTTGCTGCCTGTCTCGCCCGGCGGCGCGCTCGGCTGCTGGCTCCCCAGCGGCCTGCAGGTGTGCCATCGGTGTTGCCTCCTCGCGCTACCCATGCTGCCACGGAAGCGCCTTGTGTCAACTGATTCCGTTGTGATTGTCCCGGTTCGCCGCTGAATCACTTGTGCGGCGAGTCAATGCGTGCCAAAGTCGTAGCTCTTACGTTGAGGAGGCTGGACCGTGCCAACGCTGCGCAACTTCGTGAACGGCCAGTTCAGCGACGCCGTGAGCGGTGCGGTCAGCGAGGTGGTGGACCCGAGTACGGGCGAGGCCTACGCGACCGCTCCGGTGTCGGGCGCCGAGGACGTGGACGCCGCCCTGCGGGCGGCCGCGGCCGCGTTCGAAGGCTGGCGCGACAGTACGCCGGCCGACCGGAGCCTGGCGCTGCTGAAGTTCGCCGACGCCATCGAGGCCAGGACCGAGGATCTGGTCGAGGCCGAGAGCCGCAACACCGGCAAGCCGATCGGCATGACCCGCACCGACGAGGTCCCGCCGTGCGCTGACGAGCTGCGCTTCTTCGCCGGCGCGGCACGCGTGCTCGAGGGCCGGTCGGCCGGTGAGTACATGGCTGATCACACGTCGATGATCAGGCGCGAGCCGGTCGGGGTGTGCGCGCAGGTGACGCCGTGGAACTACCCGATGATGATGGCGGTCTGGAAGTTCGCGCCGGCGCTGGCGGCGGGAAACACCGTCGTGCTCAAGCCATCGGACACCACGCCGGTCTCGACCCTCCTGATGGCGGAGATCGCGGCCGAGATCTTCCCGCCCGGCGTCTTCAACGTGATCTGCGGCGACCGTGACACCGGCCGCGCGCTGGTCGCGCACGACATCCCGCAGATGGTCTCCATCACCGGATCGGTCCGCGCGGGCAAGGAGGTCGCGCTGGCCGCCGCCGCTGGGCTGAAGCGGGTGCACCTCGAGCTGGGCGGCAAGGCGCCGGTGGTGATCTTCGACGACGCCGACGTCGAGCGCGCGGCCCAGACCATCATCGACGCGGGCTACTACAACGCGGGTCAAGATTGCACGGCCGCGACACGAGTGCTGGCCGGGCCCGGTATCGCAACGGATCTGACGGACGCGGTGGCTGGCCTGGCGGCGAAGGTGAAGACCGCCGGCCGCGACCAGGACGATGCCTACTACGGCCCGCTGAACAACCCGGCGCAGCTGGCCAGGGTTGCGGGGTTCGTGGACCGGGCGCCAGCGCACGCGCAGGTGCGGGCCGGCGGTCACCGGGTGGGCGATCGTGGCTACTTCTACGCCCCGACTGTGATCGCCGGACTGCAGCAGGACGACGAGATGATCCAGAACGAGATCTTCGGCCCGGTCGTGACGGTTCAGCGGTTCAGCTCCGAGGACGAGGCAGTCGCCTGGGCAAACGGCGTCGAGTACGGCCTGGCCTCCAGCGTCTGGACACGCGATCATGGCCGGGCGATGCGCGTCGCCCGGCGGCTAGACTTCGGGGCGGTATGGATCAACACGCACATCCCGTTCGTCTCCGAGATGCCGCACGGCGGCTTCAAGCACTCGGGCTACGGCAAGGACCTGTCGGTCTACGGCTTTGAGGATTACACGCGGATCAAGCACGTCATGAGTTACATCGGCCAATAATGTCCAAGTAATGTCCTAGCCTGTGACGCCAGGGGGGAGACCCGCTGCCACGTCGCACGCGAGAATACCCATACACTCATCTGAATTAGGTGATAGTCACAGGATGCTCAGCAGTCACATGATGCTCAGCGTTGTTTTCAGCCCGAAGGGTTGCGGACATGACTGACATGCAGGCGCCTGCGGCGGCAGGCAGCGACCCGGCACACGCCTCCGCGCCCGACCCGGTTGCGACAGCAACGGGGACCGGTCGCCTCCCGGCCATCGAGCTGTCTGGCGTCACGAAGGACTTCCACGCAGGCGGCGAGGTTATCTCGGCCGTCCGCGAGATGGACCTGCAGATCAGGGAGGGCGAGTTCTTCTCGCTGCTCGGCCCGTCCGGCTGCGGCAAGACCACGACAATGCGCATGGTCGCCGGCTTCGAGGAGCCCACGACGGGGACTGTGTGGCTGCAGGGCACGGACGTGACCTCGGCCCCGCCGAACAAGCGCGACGTCAACATGGTCTTCCAGTCCTACGCTCTCTTCCCCCACATGGACGTCTTCGAGAACGTGGCGTTCGGATTGCGCCGCCGCCAGGTCCCGAAGGGTGAGATCACCACCAAGGTCGGCGAGATGCTCGAGATCGTCGACCTCAGCGGCCGGGAGAACCGGCGCCCGCGGGAGCTATCAGGCGGTCAGCAACAGCGCGTCGCGCTTGCCCGCGCCCTCGTCAACCATCCCAAGGCGCTGCTGCTTGACGAGCCGCTCGGTGCGCTCGACCTCAAGCTGCGGCAGGCAATGCAGGTTGAGCTCAAGCGGATCCAGCGCGAGGTAGGCATTACGTTCGTCTACGTCACCCACGACCAGGGCGAGGCGCTGACGATGTCGGACCGGATCGCGGTTATGAACGACGGCTTGATCGAGCAGCTTGCCACGCCGAGAGAGATCTATGAGCACCCGGCCAGCAGGTTCGTGGCTGGCTTCATCGGCACCTCCAACCTCCTCACCGGCGTCGCGGCGAGCGTCAGCGCCTCCCAGGCCGTGATCGACGTCAGCGCCGACGAGCGGATCATCGTCCCGATCCGTGATGCGCGGGTGACGCAGGGCGCGAAACTGGAGGTCACGGTCCGACCGGAAAAAATCGAACTCAGCACCGAGCGGCCGCCCATCGGCTCGTGCGCAGTGCGCGGCACGGTGACCGAGGTGGTATATCTCGGTACCTCGACGAACTTCACCGTCGCGACGACGACGGGCGCGGAGATCGTCGTCTTCCAGCAGAACTCGGCGTCAGCCGGCGACGTGGCTGTACGAGGCGACAGCGTCTGGCTGTCGTGGCAGCCCCAGCACTCATATTTGATCGGCTAGCGCCACCCCGCAAGGAGGAATACCCATGACCAGTTCCCATGATTCATCATCCGAGGGGCCGGTGCTCGACCCGTCGCTCGTGCGCGGTATGACCCAGTCCCGGCTCTCCCGGCGCCAGTTGCTCACGGGTGCAGGCGCGGGCGCCGGCGCGTTCGGGATCGGCGCGATCCTCGCGGCGTGTGGCGTGCAGGGAACCTCCGCTGGCGGAGGTTCGACGTCAGCAGCCACGAACGTCGGCACCGCGTCCTGGTGGGCGAAGCAGAAGTTGCATCACAAGGTGAACTTCGCCAACTGGCCGTACTACCTGGACGTGCTGAAGGGCAAGCACCCGTCGCTTGATCACTTCACCAGCCAGACCGGTATCCAGGTGAACTACACCGAGCCGATCAACGACAACGTGGCCTTCTACGCGAAGATCCGCCCGTCGCTCGAAGCCAAGCAGTACGCCGGCTTCGACATCATCGTGATGACAAACAACACGCCTAACGCGCTCGGGTACCTGCTCGCGAATAACTGGCTCGTCCCGCTCGACCAGTCGATGATGACCAACTTCAACAAGAACGCCGGGCCGCTCATCAAGAACCCGTCCTGGGATCCTGGAAACAAGTTCACGATGGCCTGGCAGTCGGGATTCACGACCATCGGCTACAACAAGACGGTCGTCAAGAACCCGGGCGACAGCGTCGGCATCCTGTTCGACAAGAAGTACGCCGGCAAGATCGGGATGATGTCTGACCTGCAGGAACTCGGCAGCGTGGGCCTGCTCGCGATCGGCGTCGAGCCAGCGTCATCGACGGAGTCCGACTGGGCGAAGGCCGCCAAGAGGCTGGATCAGCAAAAGAGCGACGGCCTCGTCCGCTCGTACTACGGCCAGGAGTACATCAACCACTTCAAGAACGGCGACACCGTCGTCACCCAGGCATGGTCGGGTGACATCTTCCAGGCCAACCTGAACAGCAAGTACCGCGACCTCGTGA
Source organism: uncultured Actinomycetota bacterium (assembly GCA_963809195.1). Taxonomy (GTDB): domain Bacteria; phylum Actinomycetota; class Actinomycetes; order Streptosporangiales; family Streptosporangiaceae; genus Chersky-822. The sequence goes on from CAWEIQ010000003.1 coordinate 100,925, forward strand.
TGATGGTTCCTGGCCAGGGCATGATGTTCTGGACCGACAACATGTGCATCCCGCTTTATGCGCAGAATCCCAAGGATGCCATGGTGCTCATGGACTTCTATTACAATCCGGACGTCCAGGCGGTCGTGGAGTACTACAACGATTACGTGTGCCCGGTGCCCGCCGCAAAGAATGTGCTGCTGAATCCATCGGGCTGGGCGAAGACGACGCTCACGGACATGAAGCCGAGCATCGGCCTGGCGACGTCCGTGACCGCCAACGCCCCGACGGTCTTCCCCGACCAGGCGTTCCTGCAGCACGCGAAGAACTACTACAGCTTCAAGAGCCAGGAAGAGCTGACCACGTGGAACAACCTGTTCTTGCCGATCACTCAGGGAGCGTGAGCGGGGGGCCTGGACGGTCTGCAGCGTCGGCGCGAAGCCGCAGGCGGCCACGGCTCGGCAAGGTACTCGCGCCGTACCTGCTGAGCCTGCCTGCAGGGTTGTGGCTGGTGATCCTGTTCCTGGTCCCGCTGATCGTCATGCTGTCGCTCTCGCTGCAGACCTGCAATCCGGCCACAGGCGCCTGCGTGATGACCTGGAACTGGTCGGAGTTCCCGCACCAGGTGAGCCTCTATCACTCGCAGTTCCTCACCAGCTTCTACTTCGCTGGCGCGGCCACGATCATCGATCTGCTCATCTCGTTCCCGATCGCGTACTGGATCGCGTTCTACGGCGGCAACAAGAAGAACTTCTTCCTGCTCATGCTGCTCGTGCCGTTCTTCGTCTCGTTCGTGATCAGGACCATTGTGTGGCAATTCATCCTGTCCGACAATGGAGTGATTCTTGGCAGCTTGAAGAACGCTCACCTGCTGCCTCAGAATTTCCATGTGCTCGCTACGGGATACGCTGTGATCGCCGGGCTTGCTTACAACTACCTGCCGTTCACGGCATTGCCGATCTATGTGGCCATCGAACGGATCGACCGGCGGGTGCTGGACGCGGCCTACGACCTTTACGCAACAAAGCGCGAGGCGTTCACCAGGGTCATCTTGCCGCTCACCGTCCCCGGCCTGTTCGCTGCGTTCCTGCTGACCTTTATCCCTGCGCTCGGCGACTACATCAACCAGCAGCTGCTCGGCGGAACGAGCGACACGATGATCGGAACGGTCATCCAGAACGCGTTCCTGACCAGCCTCGATTACCCCGCCGGCTCGGCCCTGTCGGCGGTGCTGCTCGCCGTAGCCCTGGTCGGCATCTTCGCTTATGCGCGGTTGCTCGGCTCGCGCACGATCGAGGAGTACCTGTGACAACGCTCGCGACCCAGGTGGAGCCGCGCGGCACCGTCAGCCGGCGGCCACCAAGGCGACGGTGGACGCGGTTCATCCTGCCCACGTACTCGTGGCTGGTCATCGCCTATCTGGTCTTCCCGATCGCCGTGATGGTCGCGTACAGCTTCAACAAGGTGACCACCGGCCTGCCGCAGGTCAGTTTCACCTGGAACGGCGCCACGCTGCAGTGGTACCGGGAATGGAACAGCGTACCTCAGCTGTCATCATCGTTCTGGCTGTCGTTGCGCCTTGCCCTGATCACCACCGCGCTCGCGACGATCATCGGCACCCTGCTCGCTCTGGCCCTTGTCCGGTACCGGCCGCCCCGATTCCGCGGCAAGACAGCTGTGGAGCAGGTGATGTTCCTGAACATCGCCGCGCCCGAGATCGTACTCGGTGCGTCCCTCCTCGGCCTGTTCGTGACGATCAGTCTCGCCAGGGGCTTTCTGACACTGGTGCTCGCTCATGTGGCGTTCAGCATCGCTTACGTCACGGTGACCGTCAGGGCGCGGATGGCGGGATTCGACCGGTCTCTCGAGGAGGCGGCACTGGACCTCGGAGCGAACGCGTGGGTGGCATTCAGGAAGATCACCTTGCCGATCATCATGCCGGGAATCATGGCCGGGGCGCTCATGGCGTTCGCGATCTCCATTGACGACTTCGTGACGTCTAACTTCGTCAGCGGTGCGTCGGTCCCGTTCCCGGTCTGGGTATACGGCGCGACGAGGATCGGTATCCCTCCGCAGGTCTTCGTGTTCGGTACCGCGATTTTCGCCGTCGGGATACTGTGCGCGCTGATGAGCATCGTGCTCGCCAGAAGGAAGCCCTGAAACCCCAGCCACGGGCGTTGTCCGGAGCGACTCAGAAGCCGTACTGGCTTGACCAGCCTGCTGCGCCCACGCCACTACCCCCGCTGGGTGATACCGAGTACGCCGACCTCGCTGTGATCGGCGGTGGCTTCAGCGGGCTCTGGACGGCACTGCTAGCCAAGGAACGCGACCCGCGCAGGAACGTGGTTCTCCTCGAGGGCCGCAGGATTGCCTGGGGCGGTACGGGCCGCAATGGCGGGTTTTGCTCGGCCAGCATCACGCACGGCCTCGGCAATGGCTTGGAGCGATTCCCCGCCGAGATGGACACGCTGGAGCGGCTCGGCCGGGAGAACCTCGACGAGATCGAGCGCGCGGTCGCCCGTTACGAGATCGACTGCGACTTCGCCAGGACGGGCGACCTGTCGGTCGCGACACAGCCCTGGCAAGTCGAGGAGATGGCCGCACGCTGCGAAGCAGGCTGCCCGGTTCGGCATCCGGCTTGAGGTGCTCGACGCCAGCCAGGTCAGGGCCGAGGTGAACTCGCCGACCTACCTAGGTGCCGTATGGGACAGGGACGGGTGTGCGATCGTCGATCCGGCCAGGCTCGCCTGGGGGCTTCGCCGGGCGTGCCTGGCCGCGGGCGTACGCATGTACGAGCACACGCCGGTCACGGCCATCGGAGACGAGGCGGGCAAGCGGGGCAGGCTGGCACTGGCCACGCCGGGCGGGCGGGTCATCGCCGACCAGGTGGTGCTGGCCGCAGGGGCGTTCGCGCCGCTGCTGCACAGGCTGCGCTACTACGTGGTTCCCGTCTACGACTATGTGCTCATGACCAGGCCGCTGAGCGCGGCCCAGCTCGCAAGCATCGGCTGGCGGAATCGCCAGGGGATCGGGGATAGCGGCAATCAGTTCCACTATTACCGGCTGACGGCCGACAACCGGATCCTGTGGGGCGGCTACGACGCCGTCTACTATTTCGGCAGCAAGATCGCCGCGAGGCTAGATCAGCGCCCGGCCACGTTCGCGATGCTCGCCGAGCACTTCAACACGACGTTCCCGCAGCTTGACGGGATCGAGTTCACGCATCGCTGGGGCGGCGTGATCGACACCTGCTCCCGGTTCTGCGCCTTCTTCGGCACCGCGCGCTCTGGCCGCCTGGCGTACGTCGCCGGGTACACCGGCCTCGGAGTTGGCGCGTCCCGCTTCGGCGCGAACGTCGTGCTCGACCTGCTGTCTGGAGAGCGGACCGAACTTACCGACCTGGAGATGGTGCGGTCCAGGCCGCTGCCGTTCCCCCCTGAACCGGTCCGCGCCGCGGGCATCGGGCTGACGCGCTGGTCACTTGCCAGGGCCGACCGTCGCGATGGGCACCGCAACGGATGGTTGCGCGCCCTCGACAGCATCGGTCTCGGCTTCGACTCGTAACGTGAGTCGCGATTCGCGACTCACGACTCACGCCAAATGGCGATGCAGGTCATTTTGCGTGGCCATCAGGTGAACACTTCGAACCCGAACGGCTCGAACCCGTCGCGGATTCCGCGATCGACCCGATGACCTGCGACCAGACCACGGATACACCCACGAGAGAGCGCTGCCGACACGGCGCAGAGGAGAAGGAGCAAAGCAAGTTCACGCACGCGGCGGGCACGCGCCTCGGCGCGACGTCGGTGCAAGGCGGCACAGGCACGCCGTCGAGCGCCGAGCACGGCAGTTCCAGCCAGGCACTGGCTTCGGCGTTGTTCTTCGACGAGACGGTGACACGAGCGCCGCCAGCCGGAGAACAACACCGCAGGCGGCTGGCTAATCACGAAGCTCACGCAGCGCAACCCGAGCGCTGACAGCGGAAGCTCTCGATGTTCTTCAAGGCCGACTCGGTCACCGCCTCGTTCGACAACGTGACTTCGGCACGTACCGCATCTCGTTCGTCCAGGACATGGGCGATGGCCTGCACGCCACGGTTGGCCTGGACTCCGCGTTTGTCTTCGACACCGGCACTGATTACTCGGATCCGGCGAACCGGCGACTCGCTGGGGCAGAGGCGGCCGCTGCTGACCCGACCCACGGCTCGAACCCGCTGCGGATTCCGCCGAACGACCCGATGACCTGCGACCAGGACCACGGATACACCCACGAGCAGAGCGCTGCCGACCACGGCGCCCAGGACGCGTACCCGGCCAGCGTGGGGCACAGCCTGACCCTGACTCAGTGCCTGTCTGGCTTCAACTTCAACGGTTCGCCGGAGGTCCCGCCGGCCGCGCCGGCAATACCCAGGCCGTGCTCGACTACTACGACGGCAACACGGTGACCGCGCTGTGGAATTACGCGCGTGCTCGGCGCCTCCGGGGCTGAACACCGCTGACCCGCTGTCGTCCAACATCACGACGAGCGCGAGCGGGCCGACGTCGGTGGCGGACCAGCCGCCAGCAGGGCCAGGCACCACCTTCAGCGACGCCGATCCGATCTACGACATCTGCACCTACGCGCCGTCCGCCAACGGCGGCGACGGCCGCGCGCCTGCCAGAACGATCACGATGGGCGGCAACAACATCGGCCAGGAGCTGACCACCGCGGGCATCAGGTGGGGCTGGTTCCAGGGCGGCTTCGACAACGGGTTCGTCCCTGGTCAGGGCACCCCGCCAAGCACTGCGCAGATCTGCTCGCAGACGCACCAGAACGTCGGCGGCAACACGGTGGTCGACTACAACCCGCACCACGAGCCGTTCCAGTACTACGCGTCGACGGCCAACCCGATGCACCTGCCGCCGACGTCGGTCCACATGATCGGTCGCAACGACCAGGCCAACCACCAGTACGACATCGCCAACTTCTGGGCGGCCGCCGACAACAACAACCTGCCGCAGGTGTCCTACCTCAAGGCGCCTGACTACCAGGACGGTCACGCCGGCTACTCGGACCCGATCGACGAGCAGAACTGGCTGGTCAGCACCGTCAACCACCTCCAATCGCTGCGCACGTGGAAGTCCACGGCGATCGTGATCACCTATGACGACTCCGACGGCTGGTACGAACACGTGCTCGGACCGGTCATCACCCAGTCGCAGACCCCGCTCGATACCTTGACCGGTGCGGGCCAGTGCGGCGCCGCTGCCGCCCAGGTTCCGCAGAACAGCCAGGGCCAGCCGGAGCAGGGCCGCTGCGGTCTCGGCGCCCGGATGCCGTTCCTGCTGGTCTCGCCGTGGGCCCGGGCCAACTACGTGTCCAGCACGCTGCTCGATCAGGCCTCGGTGGTCAAGTTCATCGAAGACAACTGGGACCTTCCGGCCATGGGCAATGGCGCCTCCGACGCCGCAGCAGGGTCGATCAACCTGATGTTCAACTTCAACGGCGACCCACAGCGTCCGCTCTTCCTCAGCCCGAAGAACGGAGAGATCCGCAGGCGGTAACCAGCCGGGTTGACCGCCACGATCGAGCGCCCGGCGTCGCGACTTCGGTCACGGCGCTGGGCGCCACACAAGGACCCTGATGTCTCGTGGGCTGCTCGCAGAACTGCCCGTCCGGCGAGGCGCGCCTCAGCAGGGCCCGAAGGTCCCGTTCGAACTCGGCCCGGCGCGATCCGAAGTGGCCGGGCGCCGCGTAAGACAGCGAGAACACCGAGGCGACGATCTCGTCCTCGTCCCTGTAGCGCAGCGGGCTGGCCGCGATGGTGACCTCTGCGGCTGAGCAGAAGCCGGCACCCGCGAGGATGTCCTCGTCGCTGAGGCCGGTGTCATCGCCCGGCCGGTCCGCCACCGGCCGGGTGCCTCGCCCAGCGCGGCGAGTGCTGCCCAGGTAGGCACCGATCAGGCCGTCGATCTCCGCCCTCGGCGGCCTGGGCGAGAGGCAGCGGGCCTGTGTCGTCGACCCCCGCGTGCGTGGTCGCGTAGACAACGACGCACGCGCCGCCCGGTTCTAGTACCTCCAGAACGAGGCCAGCGACCTTCGGCCGGTTGACCCAGTGGAACGACTGCGCGAATGTGACGGCGTGGAAACGGCCCAGATCAGGACCGATATTCTCGGCGCGCCGCACGATCCACTCGATGTTCGGCACGCCGGCGCGCTCGGCGCCGGTTCTCGCCATCGCGATCATCTCGCTGCTGCCATCGATGCCGGTAACTGACTCGAATAGTGGTGCGAGCAGAAGGGTCAGCGAGCCTGGGCCGCAGCCAACGTCCAGCAGCCTGCCCGCTCCGTGCCAGTCCAAGCTCGCCGTCTATGGCCCGAGCGACGCTACCGGGATAGGCCATCCGGCCAGCCGGGTAGTAGCGGGCTGCCCCGGCATACAGCGTCTCGTCCCATTCCCAGCCGTCGGCGCCATCGGTCACGTCCCTATGATCGCCTGCGGCCGCACCGGCCCGCGCCTGTGTGAGCGGGTTCCGCCATGGGTAAGGCGCCAAAGTCCGATACCGAAAGAGGCCGGAGGGTGACGATGGCGCAGCTGATTCCTGACGAGCCGGAAGAGCCGGACGCCGAGTTTCATCGCGACCGCCGCGAGCACGGAGGCGCATCCTTTCACCTGGACGATGACCAGCTGGCCAGGCTGACCGAAGAGGAGCGCGTCGAGGCAGGACTTGAGGACTACGACCCGGACGAGGTCCCGCCCGCGACGGACGAGCCGCCCCAATCCTGACCGCGAGGTTCCTGACCGGCAGGGTCCGCGGCTGGCCTAGGAGAACTGGCGGCGGATCCGCTCGAGGGTCTGCTTCGCGCGGGTCGCTGCCGCCGCGGCCTGCCTGGTGTCGCGCCTTGCCTGCACCAGGCGTTGCTGCTCGCGGTTGAGCCGCTCCTGCATGAAGGTGACAGAGTCGCTGATCTCCCGCTCGCTGGCCGCCGCCGCATCGGCCGCTCGACTGGCTTCGGCCGCGGCTTCCTCCGCATGCGCGATGATCTCGCGACGCTCGTGCAGCTCGCGCTCAGCCTTGGCCTCGGCTGCGCCGCGCTCCGCGCTCGGCTGGGCCGCGTCCGCCTCGTGCTGCGACGCCCCAGCGGCCGCTTCGCCTCAGCCCGCTTCGCGCCGGTCCGTCCGGCGCCTTTCGCGCCAGCCCGCTCGGTGGCTCTCGCGGATCGGCGCGGCGGGAGCGCGTGCCGGGCCCGAACTGATCGCGCTGCCGATGCCTGGACCGAAACCGGCCCAGTGCACTGCCTTCTGCAGCGTCCCCGCCGCCACCTGCTCGGCCAGGTCTGGATCGGCGAGCGCGGCGTTGAACGTGTCGGTGACCTCGTCGCGCAGCGCGACGCTCGGCGACTCTTGGCCGGCCTCGTCCATGGCGCGCCTGACCAGGTTGTCAACCAGTTCTCTGCGCTCGCGGGACAGCTCGCGAATGCTCGCACCGTCCAGCGCCGCCTCACCGGACCTGAGCTTGCCGCCGAGCTCGGCGAGGCTGACTGCCACCTCAGGGTCGGCGTGGATGAGGTTGTTCACGATCCAGGCCGAGCGAGTCGGCTTGCCCAGGCCGGCGATCGTCTTGGCGGCCTCGCGGTCGCCGGCGGTACGCGCACGCGCGGCCAGCTCGCGGCGCCGCTCGACGAATACATCGGGATCACCGGCGTACAGTTCGGCGCTCGCGTCCCTCACCAGTTCGGCGCTGACCAGTTCGGCGCTGGCCTGATCGGCGCTGGCCTGGTGGGAAGATCCCCCAGAACGTCCGGCGTTGCCTGCCACGGTCTCCATGGTGCCGCACCGGCCGGCTGGAGCGGTGCCCCCATGCCCGATATCGTCAGGGCCGTTAGGCTACCGAACGTGAACGTGCAGTGTCCGGTCACCGAATGCCGGGTCCGCGATGTCGCGACGACCGCAGCTAGGCGAGGCGCTGCGGCGTGATCATCTTCGACCCGACCTGGGGCCAGGCCGTCGTGGCGGCTGCCGGTGTCGGCGCTGTGTCAGGGGCCCTGCTGTATCGCGGCAACGTTGTCGCGCGCTCCGGAGGAGAGAACTCCGCGCCGAGGGCCAGGCGACTGGCCGGCGCTGGCCGGTTCGCCCGCGAGACTGCGCTGGTGCTCGCGCTGTTCGCGCTGTGGCAATTCGCCGGGTCGCACTCCTTCATGGGCCCGGGCGGCGCGCTCGGCCGGGCGCGCTGGCTGTGGCATGCCGAGCGCGTGATGCACTGGCCCAGTGAGGCTTGGCTGCAGCATGTGATGCTGCCGTATCCCTACCTCGTGCAGGCGTTCAACCTGTACTACGACATTCTGCATTTCCCCGTACTGATCGCGTGCCTGATCTGGCTGTTCGTCTGGCACAGGGAACGCTACGGCAGCTTCAGGATTACCCTGGTCGCGTTCACCGGTATCTGCCTGCTGATCCAGTTCGTGCCAGTCGGCGCCGCCGAGGTTGCTTTCGGGGATCGGCATGGTGGACACGGCCGCCCTGTACGGGCAATCGGTGTACTCCTCAACCGCGGCATTCCAGGCCGATGAGCTGTCGGCTATGCCGTCGGTCCATGTCGGCTGGGCGATCCTCGTCGCGGTCGCGGTGATCACGGTCGCCAGGTCCCGCTGGCGGTGGCTGGCGCTGCTGTACCCGGTGCTGACCAGCATCGCCGTCGTCGTCACGGCGAATCACTTCTGGCTCGACGGCGTCGTGGCCGGCATCGTCCTCGCCCTGGTCTTCGCCGGTCAGGCCGCTGCCAGGCGAGTGTTCGCAGCTGGCACCGCCGGGTCGGTGCCGCAGGAACCGGTCAGTCGGGCGGATGATGTCGTCACGCGCTCCGGCCGCCGCTGATCACGCGGTGGACTAGCAGGGCCGCGTGCAGGCTGGTCCGGTGGCCCGCGTCGTCGAGGCTGACGCCGAGCAGCTGCGTGATCTGGCTGAGCCGCTCATACACCGTCGGTCTGGCAATACCGCAGCGAGAGGCGGTCCGCGCCTTGTTGCCTCCTGTCTCTAGGTAGGCCGCGAGAACGGCCGTCAGGTCAGTGCCGTGCCGGTGGTCATACTGCAGCAGCGGCCCGAGCTCGTGCTCGGCGAAAGCCAGCACGCGCGGGTCCTGGCGCAGCTGGTATGCCAGGCCAGCGAGCCCGAGGTCGGCGAGGCGCACGAACGGCCGCTCTCCGCCGCCCGCGGCTCGGGAGTCGCAGGCTGCGGCGCTGGCCGCGTTCGCCGCATCACCGAACGCGGACCTGAGATCGCCCACGCTGGCGCACGCTTCTGCGGCGCCGATGGACGGCGCGGGCCCGGGCGCGCCGGACCGTCGAAGCCGGGCGGCCAGCCTGGCCAACGCCGCGTCGGCGTCAGAGCCGGGCGGGAGGGCGAGCAGGGCTGCGGCAGCGCGGTCATCGAGAATCCCTGCGATGGCGGGAATCCGCAGGTCCGCAGCTGCCGCGTCCAGGGCGTCTGCGACCTCCTCAGGGCCGGCAGGGCAGCCGGGGATGATGACCAACGGAACCAGCTGACGGCCTGCCAGCGGCAGGCCGAGCGCGATGACCCGCGCTGCCAGATCAGCAGGGTCGGCGTATTCGCGGCCCGCCAGCGCGGCGAGAACGGACCGGTGGGCTGCTCGCCGCGGGCTTCCCGTTCGGCCGGCCCACGCCAGCTTGGCGAGCGCGAGCGTTGTCGCCGTCCGCTCGGCAAGCACTGGCGCGCTAGCGTCAGATGCGTCTGGCAGCACGAACACGAGCCTGCCCCAGTCGCCGCCGGCCGCGCCGACCCTGGCGACCAGCCAGCCAGCCGCGGCGTCATACCCGATCCTGCCCGCGACGGTCACCGCCCTGGACCTCGCGGCAAAGCCGGTCAACACGGTCGCTACGTCCTGGCCGGCCGCCGCGCAGGCAAGGACGCGGTGTGCGAGATCGGCCAGAATGACCGGACAGCCCGCCACGTCGGCGGCCCGTGCGACGATCTCGTCCTGCCCGGCACCTGTCAGTGCGAGATTGGTGAAGACCTCGTGCAGTCGTTGCGCGGCTCGCAGCTCGGCAAACTGCGCGTCGAGAATCTGACCGTGCACGGCCTCGGTGATCGCGATGAAATGAGTCTCCCGCTCGAAGGCGATCAACGGCAGATCGGCCGCCGCGGCCGCCGTTATCAGGGCGCGCGGCAGCGCCCCGACGTAGCGAGATCCGAGCTCGACGGCCAGTGCGCTGACCCCGGCCGCTGCGAGGCCGGCGACGTACCTGGCCAGGCCGTCGGGATCCGGCGGCAGCGCGATTCCCGTGGAGAGGACGAGCTCGCTTCCGCGCAGCAGGTGACCTGCCTCGGCCAGCTCGATGACGTGTACCCAGCGCACGGGAACATCGAGCCGGTCGGCGCCGACCAGAACGCGCGGGGACACCGCGCTTCACCGGCTCGAGCGCCAGGACGTCGGCTACGGTCGGCAGCATGACTGGCAGATCATCGGTGTGACAGTTCGTCAATCATCATGGCGTCAAGCTTACGATCTGTAACTTGGCCCGGGATCGGCTCGGAGGAGACTGAACCGGGGAGTCCGAAGAAGTGGCGGGTGACACACGTGAAGCACGTAACTCATTGGATCGGCGGTAAGCCGTGGACGGGAGCAGCGTCAACAGGGTCGGGATCTGGTCAGCGCGGCGAGATCTACAACCCGGCGACCGGGCAGGTGAGCGGCACTGTCGATTTCGCCGGCCAGGAGGAGGTCGACGCCGCGGTGCGTGCCGCGGCCGCCGCATTCCCGCTGTGGCGTGACACTTCGCTGGTCAAGCGCTCGGCGGTCATGTTCGCGTTCCGCGAGCTCGTTCGCGTGCACGCTGCCGACCTCGCCGGCCTGATCAGCGCCGAGCACGGCAAGGTCGGCTACGACGCCACCGGCGAGGTGGCGCGTGGCCTTGAGGTTGTCGAGTTCGCTTGCGGGATTCCCCAGTTGTTGAAGGGGGGCGTTCTCCGAGAACGTCACGACCGGGGTCGACGCCTATTCGTTTCGGCAACCTCTCGGCGTGGTGGTCGGAATCACTCCGTTCAATTTTCCGGCCATGGTTCCAATGTGGATGTTCCCGATCGCCATCGCTGCAGGCAACGTCTTCGTTTTGAAACCAACGGAGAAAGATCCTTCGGCGTCGAGTTGGCTCGCAACTGCTCACCGAGGCAGGGTTGCCGGACGGAGTTTTCAACGTTGTTCAGGGCGGCAAGGAGACGGTCGACGCGCTTTTGACGCACCCGGAAGTCAAGCGGTGAGTTTTGTCGGGTCAACCCCTGTTGCCGGTTACGTTTCCGAGGTAGGCACCGCCGCTGGAAAGCGAGTGCAGGCGCTCGGCGGAGCGAAGAACCACATGGTGGTTTTGCCGGACGCTGACGTCGACCAGGCGGCCGACGCGGCCGTGTCCGCGGGGTTCGGCTCGGCGGGCGAGCGCTGTATGGCTGTCTCCGTCCTCGTTGCGGTCGATCCGGTCGGGGACGAGCTGGTCGAGAAGATCCGCGATCGGGTGGCCAAGCTCACCGTCGGCCCGGGCGATCAGCCCGACTCGGAGATGGGCCCGCTGGTGACCAAGGCTCATAGGGACAAGGTCGCCTCCTATCTGGAGGCAGGCGTCGCGGACGGCGCGACGCTGGCGGTCGACGGCCGCTCGCACCCTGTGACCGGCGGAGCGGCGAACGGCTTCTGGCTCGGCCCCAGCGTGCTGGATAACGTCAGGCCGGCGATGAGCTGCTACATCGATGAGATCTTCGGCCCCGTTCTGTCGGTGGTACGCGCGGCGACCTACGCGGACGCGCTGGACGTTGTCAACGGCAACCCGTACGGCAACGGCACGGCGATCTTCACCAACGACGGAGGGGCGGCGCGCAAGTTCACCTACGAGGTCCAGGTCGGCATGGTCGGGATCAATGTGCCGATTCCGGTGCCGATGGCCTTCTTTAGCTTCGGCGGCTGGAAGTCGTCGCTGTTCGGCGACACCCACGTGCACGGCACCGAAGGCGTCCACTTCTACACCAGGGGCAAGGCGGTCACGCAGCGGTGGCTCGACCCAAGCCATGGCGGCGTCAACCTCGGCTTCCCCGTCAATCAGTGAGCACTCGCAGGCTAGGAGCACGGCGATGAACCCCGACCTCACCCCGGACCCTGCTCGCGGCGCCGAGGTCTACGCCGTCGACCGCGCGCACGTCTTCCACTCCTGGTCGGCGCAGGGCGCGCTGAACCCGCTCGTCGATCGCCGGCGGCCGAGGGCTGCTACGTCTGGGACTACGACGGCAACGCGCTACCTCGACTTCTCCAGCCAGCTCGTCAACATCAACATCGGGCACCAGCACCCGCGAGGTGTCGCGGCGATCCAGGAGCAGGCCGGCCACGCTGACGACGATCGCGCCGCAGCACGCGAACGAGGCGCGCGGCGAGGCTGCCGAAGCGGCATCGCCGACGCTGGCCCCGACGGGCTTCGACAAGGTCTTCTTCACCAACGGCGGCGCCGACGCGAACGAGAACGCGATCCGGATGGCGCGGCTGCACACCGGCCGCGACAAGGTGCTCAGCTTCTACCGCTCGCTACCACGGCAACACCGGCGCGGCGATCGACGTCGACCGGCGACCCGCGCCGCTGGCCGAACGAGTACGCCGACGGCCACGTGCACTTCTTCGGCCCGTACCTGTACCGCTCGGCGTTCTGGGCGACGACGCCGGAGCAGGAGTGCCGAGCGCGCGCTGCGCGCACCTCGAGCAGGTCATCCAGTTCGAGGGCCCGACGACGATCGCGGCGATCCTGCTCGAGACCATCGTCGGCACCGCCGGCGTGCTGGTCCCGCCGCCCGGCTACCTCGCCGGCGTCCGCGCGCTGTGCGACAGGTACGGCATCGTCTGGATCGTCGACGAGGTGATGTGCGGCTTCGGCCGTACCGGCAGCTGGTTCGCGTTCGAGCAGCTACGGCGTCGGTGCCCGACCTGATCACCTTCGCCAAGGGCGTCGAACTCCGGGCTACGTGCCGGTCGGCGGCGTCGATCATCTCGCGACCCGATCGCGGCGACCTTCGACGACCGGGTGTTCCCCGGCGGGCTCACCTACTCGGGCCACCCGCTCGCCTGCGCGTCGATCGTCGCGACGCATCGACGCGATGGACGAGGAGGGCATCGTCGAGAACGCCGCGCGCGATCGGCGCAGACGTGCTCGGCCCCGGCCTGCGCGAGCTCGCCGAGCGGCACCCGGTGATCGGCGAGGTGCGCGGGCTCGGCGTCTTCTGGGCGCTCGACCTGGTCACCGACCGGGCGACCCGCGAGCATGCTGGCGCCGTACGGCGGCGCGTCAGACGGCGATGACCGACGCTGGCGCGGAGTGCAAGCAGCGCGGGTCTGCTGCCGTTCATCAACTTCAACCGGCTGCACGTCGTGCCGCCGTGCACGGTCACCGAGGCCGAGGCCAAGGAGGGCCTGGCGATCCTCGACGAGGTGCTCACCGAGGCGGACGCCTTCTATCAGGGCTAGCTCCTGCTTCTGCGCACGGGCCAGGCGACGTGGCGCCCCGATATGCTGCGGTTATGACGGATCTGCACGACCTGACCGCGCTGCAGCAGGCCGCCGCCGTCCGTGCGGGGAGATCAGCCCGGTCGAGCTGACCCAGCACTATCTGGAGCGTGTCGACCGGCTAAACGCCAAGCTCGGCGCGTTCGTAACCGTGACCGCTGACCCCGCGATGGAGGCGGCCAGGGCGGCCGAGGACTTGGTCAGAGCGAGCCGCGCCGATCCCGCCGCGCTGCCGCCCCTGATCGGCGTGCCGACCGCGATCAAGGACTTGACTGCCACGGCCGGAGTGCGGACGACGTACGGCTCGGAGGCTTTCGCCTCACACGTGCCTGATACCGACGGGCATGTGGTCGTGGCCCTTCGGGGCGCGGGCACGATCAGCATAGGCAAGACCAACACACCAGAGTTCGGCCTCGGGCCCTATACCGACAATGACCTTGTCGGCCCCGCCAGAACACCGTGGGACCTGGCTCGCTCGGCTGGTGGCTCCAGCGGTGGCGCGGGCGCTGCGGTGGCCGCTGGCCTGATCGCCGTGGCGCACGGCAGCGACGGTGGCGGCTCAGTGCGGATCCCGGCGAGCGCGTGCGGCCTCGTCGGGCTGAAGCCGTCTCGCGGCAGGGTCAGCTTCGCTCCTGAGGGCAGCCCGCACGGGTTGAGCACGGACGGCGTGCTTGCCAGGACTGTCGCGGACGCCGCAGCGATGCTTGACGTGATCGCCGGGGCGGTTCCCGGCGATCCGTACTGGGCGCCGTCCTTGCCCGATGGCGAGTCCTTCCTCGGCTGGGCGGAGCGCGATCCAGGGCGCCTGCGGATTGGCCGGTACTCGGCCCCGGCGAGCGGCGCACCGGTCGATCCGATCTGCATCGCAGCCTGGGACAAGGCGTCACGGCTGCTCGGCGCGCTCGGGCACGACGTGCAGGACATCGATGTGCCGTTCGGCCCCGAGATCGGCCAGTACTTCGCCAGAACCTGGGCCGTGCTGTCGCTCGGACCTGCGGTGGCCGAGCAGGACGAGCACCTGCTGCGGCCGGTCACCCGGTCCTGGCGTGAGCATGGCAGGAAGATCACAGGCGAGCAGTACGCGGCTGCCCTGCGGGGCATGCAGCGGGCGGCCCGCCGTGCGGTCATGGAAACCGGCGGATTCGATGCCGTGCTCACGCCGACACTCGGCTTGCCGCCGCAGCCGATCGAGTTCTTCGACGAGGGCGCCAGTCCGCAACAAGCACGAGAGAACTTGCACAAACAGCTGCTGTTCACGCCGTTCACGGCGGCCTACAACATGACAGGCCAGCCTGCTGTAAACCTGCCACTGCACTGGACCGCCGACGGCCTGCCTGTCGGGGTCAGCGTGATCGGCAGGCCGGCCGGAGACGCGCCGCTGCTCGCGCTCTGCGCCCAGCTCGAGGCGGCCAGGCCGTGGTTCTCCATGAAGCCACCATGCTGGTAGTCGACATCGCTCCGATCAGCGACCGCGCGGGCAGGGATAGAACACGCGGCCATCTAGATTGACATCGAACTTGACCGCCGCGAACCCGTTCTTCCCGCCGTAGATCCGCCGGCAGTAGGCGGCGAAGGACCGGCCGGGCTTACACGGCTTGCCAGGGTCGCAGACGTAGTGATCGGAGCCGTACTCGGCCTCGCCGACCCACTTGCCCGTCGGCTGCGTCCGCGTCTTGTCGGCCGTGAACGCGTGCCAGCTGCCGCACTCGTGATAGACGAAGCACTCCTCCAGGACCGCGCCGTCGGCATACCTGGCGCCCCATCGCGCCAGGGCCGGGTTGTTCTTCCACAGCGCCGTCATGCCGTAGGAGTGAATCAGGTTGAACGCGAACGCAAGATAATTCTGGGCGTCGCCAGCGGTGAGGTAGAAGCCGGTAGTCGCTGGCGGGTCGAAGCTATCGATATCGTCAAGCTCGACGGCGTCGAATCCCTTGCGCGCGCACATGGCGATCCTGTCCTTGAGCATCGGCTTCAGCGCGTCCAGCTGCCGGAAGTCAACCCACCGTTCCTCTGGGTACCCGTAGTAGATCCTGCCGAGCGTCGCGGCTGGGAACCCGCCAGCTGGAGCAGTGCTGCCGTCCGGGCGATAGTCCTCCCATGCCAGGTCCAGGTAGCAGATGGTCCGCGGGTGCGCGAGCGTGCTCGCGGGCCATGAGGTGCGAATCCGGTGGATCTGGTCTTTGGTGGTGAGGAAGCCGTCAATGTCGTAGATGTCGACTGCGCGCTGGCCCGTTCGCTTGAGCGGGAAGGTGCGCCCGATCTGCCAATCCCACCGCATTGGCCGGCCTTTCTTGTTCAGATGCGGCGGGTACCAGCAGGTGCCCGTGCACGCCAGCGGGGCCGGCAGCGGCTGCACCCGCCAGCTAAAGCCGATCCTGCTCTGGCCGGCGTGGTCGGAGGTCAGCACGCTGACATGGTGCAGGCCGGGGAGCAGCCTTCCCGTGTAGAAGACGCCGCGGGGCGGCACGGTGTGCCAGGCTCGGTGGTCGATGCGGAACCTGCGGCCGACGGGACCGTCGGCCGCGGCATAGTGCACCGGATCGAGCTGGAAGTACTCCTCCGCCGACCCGGTCCTCGCCTCAGGAAGCCCGTTGACGAACTCACTGACTGGCCGGCGGCCGCGAGCGTAGCCGGTCGCCTTGCGTGCTGACGTAGCGCTCCTGGAGGCCCTCAGCACCTTGAACGTGAAGTTCTTCGCGCCTGTCTGCACCACCTCGGTCGCCGTCACCGTGACACGGATCCTGCGTCCGGTGTCCGTATGGCCGACCACATAACGCTGCGCGGCGAAGGGCGTGACGGTCGAGTCAGCGCCTGCGGCGCACCGCCCACTGCCGCACGCCCGCCACGAGTAGCCGACCTCGAAGCTCAGCAGGCGGTCCCCCAGCCGGCAGCCGGCGCAGCCCGCCAGCGCAGGCCGCGAGCGGCGACGGTGCCTCCGTCCCGGAGGGCTCCTGTGATGCGCAGTCGTCCGCTCGGCACGGGCGCCTGGATCCGCGCCGTTTGCGCTCCGGTCATCCGGGGACCCAGCGGACTGGCGACTGCTGCGGTGGTAGCTATCGCCGGGCCGCTCACCCAGGCGATCCCCATCGTCAGTACCGCTGCTGTCGCGATTCGCGTCGCTTGCTGCGCCATGGCGTTTCTCCTGCCATCCGGTAGGCGGAATGATAGACCACGGATGGGATCTATCGCCGGACGCCGGCAAATCGGCGGAGGCGGGCAAATCGCCGGACGCCGACAAATCGGCGGAGGCGGGCAAATCGGCGGAGGCCGGAAAAAGGGATGCGCGGGCTTCGGGACAAGGGAGTCTTGATCAGCGGCGGCACCAGCGGCATCGGGCTGGCCGCTGCCGAGCGCTTCCTTGAGGAGGGCGCCCGGGTCTTCGTGGCCGGGCTGGGGCCTGCCGAGGTGGACGCCGCGGTCGCGGTGCTCGCGCACCGAGGCTGGGGCGGCCGGCCTGGCATGCGACGTCAGCCGCGAAGACGACGTCGCCAGGCTGGTCGCTGCCGCCGAGACCGAGCTTGGCGGCGTCGACGTGCTCATCAACAATGCGGGCATCGCCAGGCGGGACCCGTTCCTGCAGGTCGCCGTCTCCGACTGGGACCGAATCATCGCGGTGAACCTACGTGGCATGTTTCTGGTGGCCCAGGCAGTCAGCAAGCGGATGGCCGAGCGTGGCCGTGGCGTCATCGTGAACATGTCCTCGACCAACGGCCTGGCGGGCGAGGAGGACTACGCCCATTACAACGCGTCGAAGGGTGGCGTACTGCAACTCACCAGGACGATGGCGGTCGAACTAGGCCGGCACGGCATCAGGGTCAATGCGCTCTGCCCCGGCTACATCAGGACGCCGCTCAACGACGCGATCTCTGCCCATCTCGGCGCCGCGGAGTTCGAGGCCGCGTACGTGGCCAACCGCATTCCGCTTGGCCGGGTCGGGCGGGCCGATGAGGTGGCGGCCGCCTACGCTTTCCTCGCCTCCGATGACGCCTCTTTCATCCACGGCGCGGCGCTAGTTATCGACGGCGGCCAGCTCGCCGCAATGTAAAGCATCCGCGCTCTGTCAGAGCGCGGAGAAGGCGTCCTCCAGAACCGAAAGGCCGTCGGCCAGCAGTTCCTCGCTGATCACGAGGGGCGGCAGGAAGCGCAGCACGTTGCCGAAGGTCCCGCAGGTCAGCATGATGACCCCGGCAGCGTGGCAGGCCTTCACGACCTTGGTAGCAGCTGACGCGTCAGGCTCGAGCGTGCCCGGCTTGACAAGCTCGATCGCGATCATCGCGCCTCTGCCCCTGACATCCCCGATGGCGGGGTACCGCTCGGCGAGCGCGCGCAGCCGCGGCAGCATGATGTCGCCGATCCGCCTCGCCATCGCCGGCAGGTCTTCCTTGCTCATCGTCTCGATGGCGCCGAGTGCCGCCGCGCAGGCTACGGGGTTGCCGCCGTAGGTGCCGCCGAGCCCGCCGACGTGCACCGAGTCCATGATCTCTGACCGGCCGGTGACCGCCGCCAACGGCAGCCCGCCCGCGATGCCCTTCGCCGTCGTCACCAGATCAGGCACCACGCCCTCGTAATCGCACGCGAACCAGTCACCGGTACGGCAGAAGCCGGACTGGATCTCGTCGGCGATGAAGACGATGCCGTGCTCCTTGCAGTACTCGGCCAGACCAGGCAGGAAACCGTCGGGCGGCACGATGAACCCGCCCTCGCCCTGGATCGGCTCGATCACGACGCGGCTACGTCCGGTTTTCGCCCACCTGCGGTGTGAATCAACGTGGTGATCACGTCGAGCGCCTCGGCGGCGCACTTGGCCGGGCCACCGGGCCAGCGGAAGGGGTAGGCCATCGGCATCCGGTAGACCTCGCCGGCGAACGGCCCGAACCCGTCCTTGTAGGGCATGTTCTTAGCGGTCATCGCCATCGTCAGGTTGGTCCGGCCGTGATAGCCGTGGTCGAACACCGACGACGGCCTGCCGCCCGGTGGCGTGCCTGGCGATCTTGACGGCGTTCTCGACGGCTTCGGCGCCGGAGTTGAACAGGGCGGAGCGCTTGTCGTGGCTGCCGGGCGTGATCTTGTTCAGTTCCTCGCAGACCTCAACGTAGCCCTCGTAGGGCACCACCATGAAGCAGGTGTGGGTGAACTGTGCAACCTGCTCGGTGACCCTGGTCACCACCAGCTCGGCGCTGTTGCCCACCGAGGTGACCGCGATGCCGGAGCCGAAGTCGATCAGCGAGTTACCGTCGGCGTCTATGACGACGCCCGCCGCCGGCGGCGGTGACGAAGACGGGCAGCACGTGACTCAGGCCGCGCGCCACGCTGCGCTGCCGGCGCTCGAGCAGTTCGCGGGAGACCGGGCCGGGTATCTCAGTGACCAGATGGCGCTGCTGGGCCAGGGAGGGACCGCCGACGGTGGAGTGCAGGTTCATAGGGCGAGGATAGACCGGTCACCGGCGACGATGCGGGGTCGGCAGGATGATGTCGCACGAGACCGGGTCCCGTGCAGCGCTGGTCCGGGTCGCATGGTCACGTTTAAGCGTCTCACCTGCACTTATCGACTTCTTGCCAGAGGTCTTTGCATAATGTTCCCGGCTGACGTTCCAGTCTGTAGTATCTGGATGACCGTATCGATCGGGCACTTCGGATTTTACGACCATCAGAGACAGAACGGCTAGGTCAGGTACTTAAATAGTATAGACCTAATACGTGTAAAGTACGGACATTTTAGTACGGATTACGGCGTTTAAAGGACCGGCAAAATGGTATGTGTTGCCGGAATGGCCCGCCCCGTTTGCGAGGAGAGCCTTATGCGAACACATGAATGGTTTCGCACCAACAGCTTCAATTATCGTGAGTTCGGCAACGCCCGCCAGCTAGGCAAGGTCAAGCGCGAGCGTGGCCTGTCGGTCACGCTCATCCTCCCGACGCGCAACGTAGCGGAGACGATCGGCTCGGTACTCGACGAGGTCGACTACCTGCGCCGGCCCGACATCAACCTGCTAGATCAGGTCATCGTCGTCGACGCGGATTCCACCGACGGCACCGCTGAGATCGCCTTGTATCACGACGTTGAGGTCTACTCGGAGAACGCGCTGATGCCCGAGTACGGCCGCGCTCACGGGAAGGGCGACGCCATGTGGCGCGGCCTGTCCGTGGCGACGGGGGACATCATCGCCTTCGCCGATACCGACACAGGTAACTTCTGCCGCCAGCTGGTCACCGGCGTGGTCGGCTGCCTGATCACGAAGCCGGAGATCCAGTTCGTCAAGGCGGCTTACCGCCGGCCGTACACCCAGGAGACCGTCTCGGTGCCGGACGGCGGCGGCCGGGTCACGGAGCTGACCGCCAAGCCGGCGCTGAACCTTCTCTTCCCCGAGCTTGCCGGGTTCGTCCAGCCGCTGGCCGGCGAGTTCGCCGCGACCAAGGAACTGTTCTATTCGGTGCCGTTCCTCAGCGGCTACGCCGTCGAGGTCGGCATGCTGATCGACGTGCTCGAGGCCTGCGGCCTGCACGCGATGGCGCAGGTCGACGCCGGGATGCGCAAGAACAGGCACCAGGACCTGTCGAACCTCAGCCGGATGGGCTACTCCGTGCTCAGGGCGGTGCTCACCCGGGCCATGCAGGGCCGTTCGCCCGTCGCACCAGGCCTCGCCGAGTCCGGGTGGAACGGGGCCGCCGAGGTCGGGTCCTACCTGCACGCGGTCGCCGCCGCGCGGGGAGTCCAGCTCGACGAGTACGCGGAGGTCATGATCGAGCGCCCGCCGATGCGGGTGGCGCTGCACGCCAGCCACGAACTGACCGCGGTGACCGCTGGCGGCGCGATGGAGGGCAGTGCCAGCTAACCACGGGGCCAGCTGACCACGGGGCCAGCTAACCACGGGGCTGCACGGGCGGGTAAGCGGGGGATACGGGGAGTATCAGGGGTTAGCCCAGCAGGTGCTTGGCTGCCGTCTCGATCGCCTGCTGGGAGAGCAGCACAGTCCGCGCAGCGGCGCCCAGCGGGATGAAGCTATCCTCGCTGGTCACGCGCGCGACCGGACCGCGGAACCCGGCGTCGGCCAGGGCCGTGATCACGCCCTCGGAGACGCCGCCCGACCTCCTCGTCTCGTCCGCTACCAGGACCGCGCCTGTCGCGGTCGCCTCCCTCATCAGGTCTCCGGTTGGCAGCGGGGCGAGCCAGCGGAGGTCGAGTATCCGGCAGCCGATGCCTGCGCTGGCTAGGTTGGCGGCCGCGCGCAGGCTGAGGCGCAGCCCATTGCCAAACGTCACGATCGTCAGGTCGTCCCCGTCGCCGTGGACCCTGCCGCTGCCGACCGGAGCGTGGCTGTGTGCCCACGTCTCTGGTGGCGGATAGGGCGCCAGCCAGCCGCCGTCGCCCGGCTCATAGAGATCGCGCTCGTGATACAGGGCGATCGGCTCGAGGTACACGCACACGCTGCCGTCTTCGCTGGCGCTGGCCAGGCAGGTGCGCAGCAGCGCCGCCGCGTCATCGGGCCGTGCCGGGCAGGCCACGATCAGGCCGGGGATGTCGCGCAGTGCGGCGACGGCGTTGTCGTTGTGGAAGTGGCCGCCGAAACCCTGCTGATAGGCCAGGCCCAGCGATCCGCACCACCATCGGGTTGCGGTAGCTGGCCTGGGAAAAGAAGGACAGGGTGGCCGCCTCGCCGCGGATCTGGTCGGCGGCGTTGTGCAGATAGGCCAGGTACTGGATCTCCGGCACGGGCAGCAGGCCAGCGAGGCCGGCGCCAAGCGCCAGGCCGAGTATCGACTGCTCGTCGAGAAGCGAGTCGAAGACGCGCGCCGCGCCGAATGCGCCGAGCAGGCCCCTGGTCACGCCGTAGACGCCGCCCTTGCGCGCCACGTCCTCGCCGAAGACCAGCAGTTCGGGCCTGGCCGCGAGCTCGTCAGCAAGGGTGCGGTTAATCGCCTGCGCGAGCGTGAGCAGGCCCGCCTGCTCTGGCAGCCGCCCGCCGAACGCGCGGTACCTGACCGGCCCAGGCGCCGCGCCGATCGCGGCCGCGACGACAGCGGGTCTGCGCGGCGCGAGCGGCGTCATCACCTGCGCGGCCGAAGTGAGCTTCGGCGCACCCTCGACGCGCGCGGCCAGCGCGAAAACCTTGGCTCTGGACTGCTCGGAACGCTCGGCGACCTGCGCCGCCGTGAGCAGGCCAGAGGAGACGATCAGGTCGATCGTGCCGCGCAGCGGGTCGCGCTCCCCATCGGCGGCGATCTCGGCCGCCGACCGATAGCCGGATTCCACATCCGACCCTGCGTGACCGCCCAGCCGGATCGTGGCCAGGTGCAAGATGGCGGGCGCCTGGCGCTCACGCACGTAGCTTGCAAGTTCTAGCGTCGTGTCGTAGACGGCGGCCAGGTCCATTCCGTCGGCGTAGGCATACCTGATCGACGGGCCGGGAACCGAGCGTGGCGGCGATCCAGCCTGGCGGCGTACGGACGCTCACCCCGATGCCGTTGTCCTCGCAAACCAGGAGCAGCGGCAGTGGCAGCCCCTGATGGGCGCAGTAGGCAGCGGTGTTGATGGCCCCGACGGCGGTCGAGTGGTTGGCGGACGCATCGCCCATGCTTGCTACCACGACCGAGTCCGCGGGCCATGGCGCGACTCGGCCGAGCCGCGCAGCCCGCGGCAGCGCGAACGCGAGACCGACCGCGCGCGGCAGGTGCGATGCGATCGTGGAGGTTTGCGGTATGACGTTCAGGTCCCTGTGCCCGAAGACCTTATGCCGCCCTCCGGCGATGGGCTCGGCGGCCGCGGCCACCATGCCGAGCAGCACGTCGGCGATCCCGTCGTCGGCACGGCCGGCCTGGGCAGCCCGCAACAGGTAGAACGCGCCCGACCGGTAGTGCAACAGGGCAGGATCGGTGAGCCGCAGCGCGGCGGCCACCGCTGCGTTGCTCTCGTGCCCGGCCGAGCCGATCGTGTAGTAGCCGGTGTCGCGGCTGCGCAGCCACCTGGCTGCCTCGTCAAGGTGCCGAGAAGCGAGCTGGGCGTCGAGAATGGCCAGGCAGCAGTCCGCCGTCAGGTTGCCGCCCGCACGGACCGGCCAGGCAACAACCTCTCCCGTCACGCCAGCACCTCTGTACTGCCAGCAACTGTCATGCCAGCAACGGTAGACAGGTGGCTAGGCGCCCGGCCAGTCCCCGGCAATCGGAATCATGTGCCTGGGCCCGAACCTGATAACCCTGCTGGCCGGGCCCTTGCTGGCCCTGTTGCGCAGGTGGAACGTGCCTGCCCACGGGTTGTAGTACCCGATGCCGTCATGCCGGCCGATGCTGCTCCAGTTCCCCGCGATCGGGATCATGTGCGGCGGGCCGAACCTGAACGACTCCGCTGGCGGTCCGTGCCGCAGCGCGTTGCGCACGTTGAAGATGCCGGTTCGCGGGTTGTAATAGCCCACGCCATCCTTGCCGTTGCCGTTCCAGTCTCCGACCAGGGGGATCATGTGCGGCGGCCCGAACTTGAACGTGTAGTCGGCTGGCCCGAATCGCTTCGACTGGCGCAGGTAGAAGGCGCCGGTCGCGGGATCGTAATAGCCGATCCCGTCTTTGCCCGAGCCTTCCAGTCTCCGACCAGCGGGATCATGTGCTTCGGGCCGAACCTGGCCTTGATGTTCCTGCCATGGGCTCCGGCGCGCATCAAGTGGAAGGTGGCATACCTGGCGTCGTAGTAGCCGGTGCCATCTGCGGGGCCGCCCCGCCAGTTGCCGACCAGCGGGACTACGCCGCTGGAACCCGAGATGGCCCGTGCGGCCAGCGGGTCCAGCGGTCAGCGAGTAACGCAGCCCGAATCTGGCCGACCGCGGATTGAAATAGCCCAACGCCGTCCGCCGGGGGATAGGGAAGTGGATGAAGTGACTCGGCCACGGCTGCCATTCGTTTGCGGGACGTTGCGCCTTGATCAGCGTCCACTCATAGTCGTCACGGACACCGCCCATGTGCTGCTGAGAGACGATGATGTAGCTGCCGTGCGGTCCGACCGCCTCGACGACGCCGACATGGCCGACAGGGCCGATGCCGAACGTGCCGCCGTTCCACTCGGCCACGGCGCCGACCGACGGCGTGTGGTTGACAAGAACGCCGTGCGCCGCGGCCGTCGCTGCCCACTGACCGCCGTTGCCCAGAAGGAAACGGGGCTCGCGGACGTGGTAGACGGCCGACTCGACGTAGGCGGCATAGTTCGTGCACTGATCCCCAGGGCTCATCCGCCAGTACGACCGCCAGGCGCGGGCCGCGTACCCGTAGCTGTTGAAGCCGCGGGCGTCGCAGTGCCTCCAGCCGCTGCATATCGATCGCCGACGGCTGGTACGAGGGCGAAAGCCCTGGACTGGCGCCGTTCGTCAGAATGGGAATGATGCCACCGACCGCCAGTACGGCGGGGAGCCCGGACGCGGCGAGGGCGCGGGTCCGCCGCCGCGCAGCCAACATCTCCGCAATCCGGCCAGATAGCCTGCGAGGAGCCGTTGTTCTCGACACAGGGGAAACTATGCCGGGAAATAGGCATGCTGTCCGGCATTTCGGCCGGAGTGCCTGCTTCGCGCTGTAGCTTCGCAGTCGTCCATTGGAGGAAAGATGCTTCCCTGGTCAGGAGATCTGGCTGGCCGGATCGAAGAGCGCACGATCGTGAGCGAGCTGCTGCGCGACAACCCTTTGGGCGACCCCTTTGAGCGCCCTGTGCTGGTGTACTTGCCGCCCGGCTACGACGACGAGCCAGGTCGCAGATACCCGGCCGTCTACGTGATCATGGGCTACGGCGGCCATGTGACGATGTGGCGCAACCGAACAGGCTTCAGGCAGCCGTTTACAGAAACCGCCGATCAGGTCTTCGCCGCTGGCTCCGCGCCACCTGCCCTGGTCGTGTACGTAGACGCCTGGACCAGCTACGGCGGTAGCCAATTCGTTGACTCGCCGGGCACCGGGCCCTATCACTCCTACCTGTGCGACGAGGTTGTCCCGTGGGTCGACCGCACCTACCGGACGCTAGCCGAACCGGCGCACCGCGCGATCTCCGGCAAGTCGAGCGGCGGATTCGGCGCAATGATCACCCCCATGCGGAGGCCCGACCTCTTCGGCGCACTGGCGACGCACGCGGGCGACGCGCTGTATGAGTTGTGCTACATGCAGGACTTCGGCGACTGCGTCAGGGCGTTGCGTGACTACGACGGAGACGTGAGGCGGTGGTGGGACGATTTTCGCTCGCGCATCGCGTTCACAAGAAAGGCCGATCAGATGCTGCTGGGCGTTTATGGCGTCGCCGCATGCTTTTCCGTCGCCGCAGACGGAACACCGGAGCTGCCGTTCGACCCGCGCACCGGCGTGATCCGTGAGCGGGTGTGGCAGCGCTGGCTGGACTGGGATCCGGTGAGAATGGTGCCCGGGCATGCGGCCGCGCTGCGATCGCTCCGCGGTATCTGGATCGATGCGGGAAAGGCCGATGACTACTACCTCGACATTGGCGCCCAAGCTTTCCGCGCCGCGCTCGCCGAGGCGGGCGTTCCCGATGAGGTGATCAGATTCGAGCTCTTCGACGGAACGCACTCGTCCATCGACTACCGCTACCCGCTCGCCCTCGCGTGGCTGTGCGAGCGGATCGCGGCCTAGCTACCGCCTCGTTCCGCCGGATCTGGCCGAGTCCTACGCGATGACCGTGATCGCCAAGAATCTCGGCTATACCAAGATCGCGCTGGCATTCGGCAACGACATCGGGTCGCAGACCTTCGTTCAGCCCGCCGTCGCCGCCATCGCCAAGGCGGGCCTGCACGTGGTCGCGAACGTGACACTCGACCTGAATGCCACGACATTCCGGAGCGAGGCTGCCAAGATCGTAGCCGCCCACCCGGATGCGATTATGACCGAAGCGCTGGGCAACGCGGATCCGACCCTGTTTGCAGAGATCAAGCAGCTCAACGGCGGCCACATGATCCCGATCGTCGGCACGTCGGCCGCCATCTCGCCAGCGTTCTACTCGGCCAGCGCCAAGGCCGTAGGCCCGGCTCAGTTCGCAGCGATCTTCCACGCCGACAACCTCGTGACAGCCACCAGCGGACCGGCATACCAGGCCTTCAGCAGGTCTCTGCTCGCCGTCAAGGGCAAGGTCAGCGGGGCTCAGACCGGCGACTTCACGACGTATTTCACGGCACCAGGCGCCGTCCATCTCTATGACGGCATGAACCTAGCCGCGCTGGCCATGATCGCGGCCGGCAGCACCGACGTCGCGAAGTGGAAGCCGTGGATCGCCAAGATCGGCGACGGCGTACCTGGCGCGGTCGTCGTCCACTCGTTCGCGGAGGGCGCAGCCGCGCTGAAGGCGGGCAAGAAGATCCGTTACATCGGGCCCGGCGGTCCTACCAGCTTCGATGCGTTCCACGACTCGCCAGGCATCTTCCAGATCGACACGTACAGCCCGTCAGGCGCGGTCAAGGTCGCTGGCTCGATCTCCGACGCGCAGCTTCGTGCGGTCTCTCCGTGACGATTCCGGGGGCCGCAAGGCGGATCGCCGGGGCGGTACGTCCGTGAACGTTTTTGTGGCCTCGATCGGCTTCGGCCTGATCACGTCGGCGGTGCTGGCCATCGCGGCGGTGGGCTTCACGATGCAGTTCGCCGTCACGGACGTCCTTAACCTGGCCTTCGCCGCCGTCATGACCGCGGGAGCGTTCACCGCATATGTGGTCAACCAGGCGGGTTACTCGATCTGGCTGGGCCTCTTGGCCGCGCTTATCGCGGGCGCGCTGGTGTCGGTGGCGCTTAACTACTTTGTCTATGCGCCTTTCCAGCGGCGCGGATCGGCTCCGATCACACTGGTCATCGTCTCGCTTGGCATGGCGCTGATCATCGAATTCGGTATTGCCGCGATCGCCGGCGGCGTCGGCGTGTCGTACCGGCTGAGCCAGGGACGGACCTTCAAGGCTGGCGGCCTGGTTTTGACCACGGTGCAACTCATCATCATCGCGATCAGCCTGATCGTGATGGCGTCAGTAGCTGCCATGCTGCGGTACACAAAGCTGGGCAAGGCGATGCGGGCGACGGCGGCGAACCGGATGCTTGCCAGATGCTGCGGGGTGAGGGCGGACCGCGTCATCGGCATCACGTGGACGCTGACCGGGGCCCTGTGCGGTCTTGCTGGGACCGTCTTCGCGATCGACGTCGGCACCTTCGATCCGACGAGCACCGACATCTTCCTGGTACTCATCCTCGCCGCGGTGTTTCTTGGCGGACCTGGCAAGGCGTACGGCGCGATGCTGGGCGCGCTGGTGATCGGCATGTCGACCGAGATCAGCGCGGCTTACATCGCGGCTGACTACAAGTACGTGATCGCTTTCGTAATCCTGCTGGTCATGCTCGCACTCCGGCCGGCCGGCCTGCTCGGCGCGGCGACCTAACCCGGAGGGCCTGGCGGTGTATTACCTGATCATCTTGCTGGTCTACGCAGCCGTCGACGCCATTGCCTGCCTGGGCCTCAGCCAGCAATTCGGCGTGGCCGGCGTGACGAACTTCGGTTTCATCTTGTTCCAGGCTGCAGGTGCGTACGTAGCCGCGGTCCTCGCGTTGCCTGCCGACAACGCCAATGGCGGCTTCCAGACCTACATCGGAGGATTCAGCCTGCCGTTCCCGTTCCCGTGGATCGGCGCTGCCGTGGCCGGAGGGGTGCTCGCGCTGCCATTTACGTTCCTGGTCGGCAGGCGCCTGCGCGGTGATTTCGCGGCGGTCGGCCTGCTGGTGACCGCCGTTCTGCTGAACGTGCTTGTCATGAACTTCCGGCCGCTATTCAACGGGGACGCGGGGGTGGCCCTTGTTCCCGCGCCGCTCGCTAGCGGCATGTTCGTGGCGACGTCGAATGGGTACCAGTATGGCTTTGTCGCGGCAGGCATCCTGCTGGTCGGCGTCACTTACTGGTTTTTGCGGCGGATCACAGAATCGCCCTACGGCCGGTCTTGCGGGCAATGCGGGACAACGACAGGGTGGCCGACTCTCTCGGCAAGAACCTGCTCGCGCTCCGCACGGGGGCGCTGGTGACCGGCGGAGCGATTGCTGGTCTCTCTGGCGCGATCCTGGTGAGCTTTATCGGTGTCTGGTCTCCTGCCGCATGGAGCTATGCGGAGACCATCGTGCTGTTCACGGCCGTGATTATCGGCGAAGCCGGCAACCATATCGGCGCGGTGCTCGGCGCGGTGCTGGTACCCGTCGGATTCGAGGAGATCACCAGGTTCATCACCGACAACAATCCGAACCTGCCGCCCAACCTGCTGCCGTCTCTCCAGTGGGTCGCAATTGGCCTGCTCATCACGGTGTTCTTGTGGCTTCGGCCGCAAGGCATCCTGCCTGAACGAAAACGCACGATCGCGCTGCCTGCGGCGGGGGTGGCCAGTGCCGATGCGGCGCTGGCAGCGTCAGCGCCCGCGCCGGAGCCCGGCCCGGACCGGCCGGACGCCGCCGGACCGACGACCGCGTCCTGATAAAGGCAGAAGGTCTCATCCGGGACTACGGCGGCGTCCGTGCCGTGGCTGACGTCAGCATCGGCGTCGAACGCGGGACCCTGACGGGCCTGATCGGGCCGAACGGTGCCGGCAAGTCCACGCTGCTCTCGCTGCTGGCCGGCACCGAACGCCCGAACGCCGGGCAGGTCATCTATAAGGGCAAGGACATCACCTCGATGCCGGCCTTCCGCCGGGCTCGCATCGGCCTGGTGAGGACGTTCCAGCTCGCTAGCGAGTACAAGCGGCTGACGGTGCTGGAGAACCTGCTCTCGGCCGTGCCTGGTCATCGCGGTGACTCGTTCGCAGGCGCCGTAGCCGGACCGCGCCACTGGCGCTCCGACGAGGAGCGGGCTATCACGCGGGCACGGGCGCTGCTCAACGACTTCGGGCTGACCGGGCTGGCGAATGAGTTCGCAGGCAACCTGTCGGGAGGGCAGCGCAGGCTGGTCGAGATCATGCGCGCCCTCATGACCGAGCCTGACATGCTCCTGCTCGACGAGCCGATGGCTGGCGTCCACCCCGAGCTGGCCAGGACCATCGGCGAGGCGTTGGTATCGCTCTGCCGCGGTGGCATGACGATCCTGATGGTGGAACACGAACTGGCGATCATGGACGAGTTCTGTGACCCGGTGATCGTTATGGCCGAAGGAGCCGTACTCGCGAGCGGCACGATGGCGCAGTTGCGAGACCGGACCGAAGTCGTGGAGGCCTACCTTGTCGGCTGAGATCCGGGCAGCGCTGCGCGCCGAGGAGCATCACCGCCGGGTATGGCGGTGATCCGGTGATCAGGAACGTAAGCGTGCGTGCCGACCACGGCAGGGTCGTCTCGGTGGTAGGGCCGAACGGCTCGGGAAGAGCACGCTGCTCAAGGCGGTGACTGGGGTGCTGCCGATCTCCGGCGGTCGCGTCCTGGTCGACGATCGCGACGTGACGGGCCTGCCTCCAGAAGATATCGCCAGGGCAGGCATCGGGTACGTGCCGCAGGTCGACGACATCTTTGCGCCGCTGACAGTCAGGGAGAATCTGGAACTCGGCGGCTATCTGGTGGCCCGTGCTGAGCTATCAGGAAGGATCGAGCACGTTCTCGGCGTGTTTCCGCGGCTCGGATCCATGCTGCGCCGGCCAGCCGGGAAGCTCAGCGGCGGCGAGCGGAAGATGCTTGCCATGGGTCGCGTGCTGATGTTGCGTCCGCCGGTCTTCCTGCTTGACGAGCCGACGGCCAACCTGGCTCCCGCTCTTGCGGGCGGCCTCTTGAGCGAGCATGTGCGACAGCTTGCCGCACAGGGCTCCGCGGTGCTGATCGTCGAGCAGCGTGTTCGCGCGGTCCTGGCGGTCTCGGACTGGACCTACGTGATGGGCGGAGGGGAGCTGGGGATGCAGGGCACCCCGGCCGATCTGACAGCGCGGCCGGATTTCGTGCAGTCGTTCCTCGGCGGCCGGCCCGGCGAATACCGCAGCGGCAAGGTGGCGCAAAGCTAGGTCGCCGGTACGAGGACGGTCAGGGCGGCGGGCAGCACGCGGATCCGCAGCGGCGTGCCGGCCGGCAACGGGCAGGCGCAGGCCAGCGGCTCGCCGTCGGCGGCGGCGGGCAGGTCGCGGCTCATCGTGAGCGTGACGTCGGCGCCTCGCTCGAGCGAGATCTCGGGCAGCTCGACGTGCGAGCCGTCCTTGATCTTCTGCAGCGCCCTGACGAACGTGAGCTTGGGTGCGTGCCGCATCAGCACCAGATCGAGCACGCCGTCGTCGATCTCCGCCGGAGGTGCCACCCGCATGCCGGCCCCGAAGAACGCCGAGTTGGCGACCACCACGGCGTAGCCTTCGAATTCGTGCACGCCGTCATCGGCCACCTCAACCGTGAAGGCGGCAGGCCGCCATCGAGCCAGTGCCCTGAGCGCCGCTGCCGGGTAGACGATGCCGCCGCGCAGCCACCTCGTGGCGTTCGCGATCTCGCCGGCCACCGCGGGAATGCCCGCGTAGACGCTGCCAGCAACCGTCACCGCGGAGTGACCAGGAGCGCTCACGGCAATGAGGTCGATCTGCCGCTCATGGCCCGCGGCCAGTACTCGCGCGGCCGCGGCAGGATCGGCTGGAATGCCGAGCACCCTGGCCATGTCGTTGCCACGGCCTGCCGGGATGAGGCCGAATTTCGCGCCGCTGGCGGCCGCTACGCCCGACAGCGCACCTGCCATGCCGTCGCCTCCGACTGCGACGACGACCTCGCCGCGCTGGGCGGCGTCGGCCGCCAGCTCGCGGGCGTGCGCGAGGCTGGCTGACTCGGTGATCCGGTGCTCGGCGCCAGCGCCGCGAAGTGCTCCGCTCGCGGCGGGGAGAAGTGCGCGCGCGCGGCCATTGCCCGCAGTGGGGTTGACAATCAGGCAGAGCGGACTGTCCACGTTCGTTCCTAGGTCACGTCGGGGTCGCAGTGGACCGTCCCTGGCTGGCTCGGGAATGCAAAGGTTACCGCCGTGGCGGCGTACCATCTGACCTATGGCGGCCGAGCGCGAGGAAGCAGCCGGCGAGGACCGACGGACCGGCGCGATTCCTGCACGTCCAGACCACGACCGATTCCCGTGCAGAGGCGATGGAACTCGCGCATGACGCCGTGCAGGCCAGGCTTGCCGCGTGTGCGCAGGTGGCGGGTCCAGTGGCGAGCACGTTCTGGTGGGAAGACGGGATCGAGCGGGCCGAGGAGTGGCTGCTCATGCTGAAGCTTCCCGCCGACAAATACTCCGAGCTCGCCGAGTTCCTGCTCGAGCGGCACAGCTACGACGAGCCTGAGATCATCGCGACGCCGATCATCGCCGGATCGGCCGGCTACCTGGACTGGATAGACGAGGAGACGAGGCCGCACTAGCCCGCGGAGGTGCGTCGATGTCAGAGGATCACGGCCTGTTCGGACCTGGGTCGGTAACCTGGCGGATCTCGTACGAGCCGATCTTGTGGATCGGCGGCCTCCGCGCGATGTACCTGCAGGCGCTGCACCCGCGTACGATGCGCGCCACCTGGCAGAACACGGCCTTCGCCCGGCCCGGTGAAGCATGGGGGAGGTTCGCGAGGACGGTCGAGTTCGTCAGGGCCAGGACGTATGGCAGCGCCGAGGAGGTCGAGCGGGCAGGCCGGCGGGTGAGGAAAGTGCACGCGTCGCTGACGGGTACCGACGCGGACGGCTCGGTGATCAGGCTCGACGAGCCCGACCTGCTGCTCTGGGTGCACTGCGGCGAGATCGCCTCCTACGCCGACGTCGCGAGGCGGGCTGGCATCGGGCTGACGGCGACCGACCTTGACCAGTTCGTCTCCGAGCAGCGGCGCAGTGCGGCCCTGGTCGGCTTGGATCCGGCCTTTGTGCCGGCGAGCATGGCCGAACTCGGCGCCTACTACGAGCGGATGCGGCCGCAACTATATGCCTGCACGGAGGCCAAGCAGGCGCTGGTCAGGTCGTTCCTGCCTGATATCCCGTGGCCATTCACGGGCCTGAAGCTGGTCGTGCCGCCGCTGAACACGCTGGCCTTCGCGAGCTTGCCGCGCTGGGCCAGACGACTCTACGGCGCGCCAGGTGTTCCGATGACGGACGTCAGCACGACGCTGACGCTCCGTGCCCTGCACCGCGCCACCACCCGCATCCCGCGCCAGCTTGCTTGGCATGCCTCAGGAGTCCGCTGCGGCCTGAGGGCGAAACGCTACGCGGGCCACCTGAGCGCCGGCCGCCGCGCCGGGCTCGGAACCAGTTCCGATATTTCGTCGTCCAATCCGATGACGAAGATCCGCGAGATCGCCGCGATTACCGACATCGCCATCTCGGCTGCCACCGTAGCCGGTTGCGGGGCGACAGCCAGGACAGCACCTCCGCTCAGGCGGACAGTGGTCTTGACCGCGAGCCAGGTCGCCGCCCTGCGCGGCTTCGGCACCGCCGACACGACGTTCGGCCTCAATGTGCTTGGCGCGTTGTGCGCCAGTCAGCCCGCCAGCAACGCGGTGATCTCCCCGGTCAGTCTCGCGACGGGCCTTGACATGACCTATCTGGGTGCCAAGGGGGCGACCGCCGCCGCGATCGCCAAGGTCCTGCACCTGCCAGCCGCCTCCCGCGACCGCCAGACGAAAGCGTTCGCCGCCAGGTCGGCGCTGCTGCGCTCGCTCGACCGGCCTGGCGTGACCTTCACTGCGAGCGACAGGATCTGGGCCGATCCATCGCTCGTCGACGCGCGGGAGTTTCGTCACCGCGCTTCGCGCCGCGGACAGGGCCAGGCTCATTCACCTGCCGCTGCTGTCTCAGCCCGAGGGTTCCAGGCGCCGTATCAATGCGGCTGTCGCGGCAGGCACTCGCGGCCACATCCCGCACCTGCTGCCGCCAGGCGCACTTGCTCAGCCGCCGGCCGGCTGGGTGCTGACCGACGCGCTGTACCTGAACGCCAGATGGCAGCAGCCGTTCAACCACGCCATGACAGTGAAGAGCGCCTTCCAGGCGGCTGTCGGATCCGTGCACGGCCAGCTTCATGAACGGCGGCGCGTTCAGCGAGGCCAGAGCCAAGGGCTGGACTGCGGTCGCGCTGCCCTATCGCGGCCGCAGGCTGAGCATGATCGCGGCGTTGCCTCCGGTCGGCCGGCAGAGGCTGCCAGCTGCCCAGACGCCGCAACGGTCGGCAGCCTCGCCGCCGGCCTGGCAAGCGAGCAAGACGCGTGACAGATATCGCACTGCCTAAGGTCAAGCTGGCAGCGAGCGAGTCGCTGAAGAACGTGCTCGCGAAGCTCGGCATGGGCATCGCGTTCGGCGACGACGCGGACTTCACGGGACTCTCGCCGCA
The DNA here is from genome assembly GCA_963809195.1 of uncultured Actinomycetota bacterium. Taxonomy (GTDB): domain Bacteria; phylum Actinomycetota; class Actinomycetes; order Streptosporangiales; family Streptosporangiaceae; genus Chersky-822. The sequence goes on from CAWEIQ010000003.1 coordinate 133,709, forward strand.
GGCATGCTGCATCGGATTCGTCCAGCACGCTGCGACGCTCGCCGTCGATGAAAAGGGCACGGTCGCCAGCGCGGCGACTGCGGTCGGCATGGAGCCCACTGCCGGCGCACGTCACGCTCAGCTTCGACCGGCCCTACCTGCTGATATTGCGCGACTCGAGAACCGGCGAGCCGCTGATGCTGGCATGGGTTGCCAATCCGGTTAGCTAGGCAAGGTGCTCGCAGGGCGGGACATTCCAGGCGGAGATGACGGGCTCCTCGTGCTCAGTCCCGAGGAACGACAGCGTCCCGGTGTCCAGCTGAAAGAGTCGTCCGTCGGCCGGGCGGAGACCAAGCCACCGGGCGGTCAGGACGCGAAGCAGGTGACCGTGGGCGACGAGCGCGACGTCGCCGTCGGTCAGCAGTGGGCTGTACCCTCGCCAGCACAGCGTCGGCACGGACCCCGACCTGCGCAACCGTCTCTCCGGGGTGCGCGGCGTCGCCAGGGATCACGCCGTCCCGCCAGAGGTACCAGCCGGGCCACTCGCGGCGGATATCGGCTGTCGTGCGGCCCTCATAGCCGCCGTAGTCCCATTCTGCGAGGTCAGGGTCGGTGACCAGGCCCGAAGGGATGCTAGTGAGGCCGGCCAGCTCGGCGGTCCTGACTGCCCGCTGTGCGGGGCTGGCGAATGCCGCCGACAATGTGCCTGCCGGCCAGATCTCCGGCAAGCGCGGCCGCAGCCGCCTCGCCCGCCGCGGTCAGAGGGATGTCGGTGCGGCCCGTGTGCTTGTACGCGCGGCTCCAGACCGTCTCGCCGTGCCTGATCAGGATCAGCCTGCCCATCATCCCGCCCGAAGCTGCCGGATCTGTCGCCCAAGGTAAGAACCGTATCCCGATTCGGTCTTCTTGCCGCTTTCGTAGTTCACACCCGCCATGTCCGGGTAGCCTCCAGGGAACTTTGCCAGACGCCTCTTCGCTGAGAAGGTAGCCCCCAGCCTCCCGGAAGGTTCCCCCATGCAGTTGAGCGACCCGCCGTCGACCATGATGCTGGCGGGCGGCTCGCCGCCGAACCTTCCATCAGCAAAGCCGGAACCCGAAAGCAGGCGAAGGAGGCCGGCCGGGCGGCCTGTCACGGAGCGTATCGCTTGCTGGAGTGCCAGGCACAGGATCATCGCCCTGGTCGGATGGCTCGTGATGGTTGGCGGCGCAGTGCTGGCCGGACACGTCTACGGCACGCAGAGTCAGCCGCAGTACGACCCAGGTCAATCCGGTGTCGCGGAGCGCATGCTGCACAGGCTGCATGTCGTCTCCCCGCCATCAGAGACGGTGCTCATCCAGACCAGAGGGCCCGTGCCGGGCCGCACGCTGGCAGCTGCGCCCGTCATGACCATGCACGTCCGGGAGGCGACTCTTGCTGTCGTCGCCGCGCTGCGCGCGCTGCCCGGCAGCCGCCACCGACATCCAGTCACCGTTCGGGCCGGCCGGACGGCACATGATCGGACCCGGCGGCCGCAGCGCGCTCGTCACCTTCCAGGTCGCCGGACCGCATAGCCAGGCCGACACGCGTGTGGTGAGGGCGCTCGACGCGGTCGCCGCCGTCCAGTCCAGGTATCCCGACCTGATCGTCTCCGAGACCGGCGGAGCCAGCGTCGACCGGGCCGCTACGGCGATGCTCGGCCGGGACTTCCACCAGGCCGAACTGACCTCGGTGCCGCTCACCTTGGTGCTCTTGCTGCTCGTCTTCGGAGCTCTCATCGCGGCAAGCATCCCGGTGATCCTGGCCGGCACGGCCGTCACGACCACGGTTTCGCTGCTGGCGATCCCGAGCCGCTGGCTGCCAATCGGCCAGGGCACGTCGGAGGTCGTGCTGATCATCGGGATGGCGGTCGGCATCGACTACACGCTGTTCTACTTGCGGCGCGAGCGTGAGGAAAGGGCAGCAGGGGCCAGCTTCCACGACGCGCTCAGGACCGCGGCCGCGACGTCGGGCCGGGCGATCGTGGTCTCAGGGCTGACCGTGATGATCTCGCTCGCGGGGCTGCTGTTCACGGGCATCGACATGTTCACCGGCTTCGCGATCGGCACGATGCTCGTCGTCGGGGTCGCGGTGGTCGGCTCGCTGACGGCGCTGCCCGCGCTTCTTGCCTTGCTCGGACCCTGGGCGGACCGGGCACGGGTCCCGTTCCTCGGCAAGGGCAGGACGCGCGCCGAGCGGTCCAGGCTGTGGACCGCCGTTGTCGAGCGCGTGGTCAGGCACCCGGTCGCGTGGGGCGGCCTCGCCCTGATCGCCCTCGCTGCGCTGGCGGCTCCTGCACTCGGGATGCGGATCGGTCAGCCGGCCATCAACCTGCCGTCCAGCCTGCCGGTTGTGCGGACGCTCGATGCACATTCAGCAAGACTTCCCCGGCGGTCCTGCGCCCGCGCAGGTGGTCGTGGCGGGATCCGGCGTGCAGACCTCTGCCATGCAACGCGCCATCACAGGCATCGAAGGGGCGGCCGCCGCCGGCGGGCCGATTCACGGGCCCGTGACGGTCCAGCCGGTCGGCCACGGTCGCGGCATGGTGATCTCGGTACCGCTCGCCGGCACGGCCGCCAGCGGCAACTCGAGCCCTGCGGCGATCGCGGGGCTGCAGGGCGCTGCGCGGCCACATCCTGCCAGCCACGGTCGGCAAGGTCGCGCGGGGTCAGCTACGCGGTAACCGGCTCTACGGCCGGTCGGATGGACTACCGGAGCGCGTTGCGGTCGGCCTCGCCCCTGGTCTTCGGCATCGTGGCCGCGCTGGCATTCGTGTTGCTGCTGATGGCATTCAGGTCGCTGGCGATACCGCTGGTCTCGATCGGGCTCAACCTGCTCTCTGTCGGCGCCGCCTACGGCCTGATCACGATCATCTTCCAGCAGGGACATCTCGAGCGCCTGCTCGGCTTCACGTCATTCGGCGGGATCATCGCCTGGGTCCCGTTGTTCATGTTCGTCTTCCTGTTCGGCCTGAGCATGGACTACCACGTCTTCGTGCTGAGCCGGATCGCCGAGCTCAAGTCCCGCGGCCTGGCTACCATCGACGCGGTGACCGGCGGAATCTCCCGCGGTGCCGGCGTGGTGACCAGCGCCGCGGTGATCATGGTCGCCGTGTTCTCGATCTTCGCGTCGCTGTCCACGATCGACCTGAAGATGATCGGCGTGGGTCTGGCGTTCGCCGTGTTTATCGACGCGACGGTGGTGCGCGGCATCTGCGTGCCAGCTGCCCTCGCCCTGCTCGGCGAGCGGAGCTGGTACCTGCCTGCGTGGCTCCGCTGGCTGCCCAAGGGAATCAGCCTCGACGCCTAGCCCGAGAACTCCTGCGAGCAAGCGGCGAGGTCATGCAGCGCGCGAGCCGTGGTCAGTGACGTCTGCAGGGCAAGCAGCCTGGGCTGCTCGGTGCCGGCGAGCACGGCGTTGATGTGCCGCAACGCGGGAGTGAAGCTTGGCTCACTGGTCTCGGACGTCCAGGTGGACGGCTCGGCGGCATCGCGATAGGCGGTCACGTGATCGCCGGGTCCTGGATGGAACGGGTTGCTCATGTGGATCTGGCCCGTCGTGCCGATCAGCCTGGAGAAGGTGTCGTAAGCTGCGGCGCATCCCGCATGACAGCAGCAGTCGCCGGCCGTCGGGGTATCCGAGCGTGCCCCAGGTCTCGAGGTCGACGCCCTGGTCTATGCCACCCGGCTCGCATGCAGCCCAGGCGCTGTCGATGCTCGCCGAAGAACTCCTGCGCTAGCCGGACCGGATAACATCCGACATCGCGCAGCGCGCCGCCCTCCAGGTCGGCCGACAGCCTGATGTTGTCGGGGCGGGTGACCCGGAAGTGGAAGTCGGACTGGATCTCGCGCAACTCGCCGATCGCACCGCCGTCCAGCAGCGCCCTGACGTGACGCAGGTGCTCGTTGAAGGGGAAGACGAACGCCTCCCACAGCAGCGTTCCTGTCCGCTTCGCGACCTCGAGCACGCGCTCGGTGTCGGCGAGCATCCCGCAGAGCGGCTTCTCGCAGAGCACGGGCTTGCCCGCCTCAAGCGCGCTGATCGTCCACTGCGCGTGCAGCGAGTTCGGCAGGGCGATGTACAGCGCGTCGACGTCCGGGTCCTCGATCAGGGCCTGATAGCCCTGCACCGCGCGCTCGACGCCGTGTGCCTGCGCGTACTGCTCCGCCCTGGCCAGGTCGCGGCCGGCGACCGCGGCAGGGACGGCCGCCGGCCGCGCGCAGCGCGGGCAGGAATGCGCGCGCGTGCGATGTTCGCCGTGCCGATGATGCCCCACCGGATGCCGGACCCCGCTGTCATGAGTCCGCCGTCGCCAGCGGCAGGCTGACCCAGCGGCGCTCGTGGTGGGAGATCTCCACGGCGTTGATCACCTCCTGCACCCAGAGCCCGTCGGCGAAGTTGCCTTCATTCCCAGCCACCTCGCCGAGCACCTCGCTGGCGAAGTTAGCGGTCAGGTTTGCGTAATACAACGTGCGCCAGGACTCGCGCGGGCTGCCGCCCGCCGGATAGAAGCTCTGCGGCACAGCCACCTCGCGGAACTCCACGTCATCGGGCCTGGCAACCTTCAGCGTCTCGCAGATGCCGAACTCCTCGATGAGCCGGGCGATCGCGGCGCCCTCGGAGCCGTAGACCCGGACCTCGATGCCCGGATAGTTGCCGACCGTGACGAAGCTGCTCTGCACCGAGCAGATCGCGCCGCTAGCGAACTCGCCGATGAAGATGTCGCCGTCGTCGATGTTCACCCTGGCCAGCGCGCCGGTGCTGGCCAGCACGCGCTCCGGGATGAAGTTGCGCATGACGCCGACGACGGCGGTGAGGTCTGAGCCCATGAACCAGTGCCCGATGTCGATCACGGGGGCGCCGTAGCCTTCGAGCGAAGCGACCTGGATCGGGCCGCTCGCCGCGCACGCTCCCGGCCGCGCAGCGGGGTCTGCGGGTTCAGCCATTGCGAGTTCTGCTCGTAGGCGTTGTAGATGAACGGCGTGCCGAGGCTGCCGCTGTCGATCATGTGCTTGATATACCGGACCGCCGGACTGTACCGGAACGTGAAGCCGACCTTGGTCTTCAGGCCCTTGGCGGCCGCGAGGTCGGCGGCCTTGCGGACGTCGCGGAAGTCGTGCGCGACCGGCTTCTCGCTGAGCACGTGCTTGCCCGCCTCGATGGCGGCCATGTTGATCTCGAAGTGCTCGGAGTCCCTGGTCACCACGTCGATGATCGCGATGTCGTCGCGGGCGAGCAGGTCGCCATAGTCCGCGGTCACCACCTTGGCGCCGAACTTGTCCGCGGCCGCTTTCGCGCGGTCCAGTTCCCGGTCGCAGACGGCGACGATCTCGCACCGCTCGTCCCGCTTCCAGCCGGGCAGGTGCGCCCAGTTGGCCCACCTGCCCGCGCCGATGACGCCTACACCGAGTCGCTCGCCTGCCATGCCCTGACCTCTCCGACCTCGTTGTGCCGCCAGCAGCGGGCCCGGTGACCGGCTCCGCCGGCCTCGACTAGCTCGGTGACCCAGCTGGTGCATTCGGCCATCGCCAGCGGGCACCGGGGCGCGAACCGGCATCCCGCCGGGGTGTCGATCAGGCTCGGCGGCGCGCCTGGAATGCTGCGCAGCGGTCCGCGGTGGTCGGCCTGCGGCAGCGCCTCGAGCAGCGCCTTGGTGTACGGGTGCGAGGGCGCGGTGATGATCGTGGCGGTGTCGCCTTCCTCGACGACCTGCCCGCCGTACATGACGATCACGCGGTCGCAGACCTCGGTGATCACGGCGAGGTCGTGGCTGACCAGGATCATGCTCATCCCGGTGTCGCGCTGCAGTTCGAGCAGCAGGCTGAGGATCTGGTCCTGGATGATCACGTCGAGCGAGGTGGTCGGCTCGTCGGCCAGCAGCAGCCTGGGCGCGGACGCCAGCGCGATCGCGATCAGCGCGCGCTGCAGCATGCCGCCGCTGAACTGGAACGGATAGTCCCGCATCCGCCGCATCGGGCGCCGGGATGCCGACCCTGGTCAGCAGCTCGATCGCGCGCTCGCGGGCGGCCTGCCTGGTCAGCCTGGCATGCGCGGTGACCGCCTCGATCAGCTGATCGCCGATGCTGCGGACCGGGTTCAGCGCCGTCATCGGGTCCTGGAAGATCATCGCCAGGTGCGCGCCGCGCAGTCGCTGCATGTCGCTCTGCGGCAGGTCGAGGATGCTGCCGCCGCCGAGCGGGTGGTAGACGACCTTGCCGGTGCTGAACGCGGTCCGCTGCGGCATCAGGCCCATGATCGTGCGGCAGGTGACGGTCTTGCCGCAGCCGCTCTCGCCGACGATGCCGACGCACCTCGGCCTCGCCGACCGTGAACGAGACCCCGTCCACCGCCCGCACCACGCCCTGCCCGGTCGCCAGGTACGTGTGCAGGTCGTCGACGGTGAGCAGCGGCTCGCCCCCGGCGCGTTGCGGACACATCCGGTCACCGAGCTCACCGCTCGCCCGGCCGCAGGACGTCGGCCAGGCCGTCGCCGATCAGGCTGAAGGCGACGCCGACGAACACGATCGCCAGACCCGGCATGGTCGCCAGCCACCAGGAGGAGGACAGGATGTAGTTCTGGCCGTCGGAGATCATCGTGCCCCACTCCGGCGTCGGCGGCTGGGCACCGAGGCCGAGGAAGCCGAGCGAGGCGGCGAGGATGATGTTGCCGACGGCGTCGACCATCGAGAAGATGATCACCGCCGAGGCGGTGTTCGGCAGGATGTGCCGCAGCATCACGCGGGTCCTGCTGTAGCCGAGCGTTCGTGGCCGCGAGCACGTACTGCTGTTTCTTGGCCACCACGGTCTGCGCGCGCATGATCCTCGCGTAGCTGACCCAGCTGGTGATCCAGATGGCCACGAACATGTTGAAGATGCTCGGCCCGAGCATCGCGATGATCGCGATGATCAGCACCAGGAACGGGAACGCGAAGAACAGGTCGACGATCCGCATCAGCAGGTTGTCGACCCAGCCGCCGAAGTAGCCGGCGATCAGCCCGACCACGGTGCCGAACACCAGCGTGACGCTGGTCGCGCCGAACGCGATGGCCAGGTCGATCCGCCCGCCGTACAGGATGCGGGCGAAGGTGTCCCTGCCGAACTGGTCGGTCCCGAGCAGATGACCAGGCGTCAGCGGCGGGGCGAGCGGGTGCAGCACGTCAAGCGCCGTCGGGGACTTGCTGGCCAGCACGGGTGCCAGCAGGATCGCCACGATCGCGACGCCCAGCATGGACAGGCCGACGATCAGCGTCATCCGCCGCCGGCCGGTGCTCCTGGTGCGCTTGGACGCCCGCTCCGCGACCCGGAGCAGGGTGTGCGACGGGCTCGTCGCCCAGGCTTCGCTCACTGGCGCACCTCCGGCACGACGCTCATTGGCGCACCTCCGGCACGACGCTCATTCGCCGATCTCCTGGCCGACCCGCGGGTCGAGTGCGGCCTGCGTGATGTCAGAGAACAGGTTGATCAGCACGATCAGCAGGGCGAAGAGCAACGTGACGCCCTGCACGACGGGGTAGTCCCTGTTGGACACCGAGTTGACGAGAAGCGAGCCGAGGCCGGGCAGCGAGAACACGTTCTCGACCAGCACGGTGCCGCTGATCAGGTACGCGAGGTTCACGCCGAACACCGCGACGACCGCGAGCACGGAGTTGCGGAACACGTGCCTGCGGAGCACCTGAGCCGTCGAGATGCCCTTCATCCTGGCCGTGTCCACGAACTCGGCCTGCAGGATCGCGATCGTGGACGCGCGCAGGCTGCGGACCAGGACGGTGGAGAAGCCGACCGCGATGGTCAGCGCCGGCAGGAACAGTGAGTACAGGTGCCCGGCGAAGCCGGCGCCGAAGCCGCTGATCGGGAAGACGTTGAGGTGCACGCTGAACACGATCAGCAAGATGATCCCGAGCCAGAAGGCCGGCATCGCGAACGCGACCGTGAAGAACACCCGGCTTGACTGGTCCACGACGCCGCCGCGGCGGATGCCTGAGATGAAGCCGAGCGGCAGCGAGATCGCGGCGGCCATGACGGCGGCGTAGATCACCAGGAAGATCGTCGGCCCGAGGTGGTCCGCGATCACGGTCGTGGCCGGCTGGTTGTAGAAGAACGAGTAGCCCAGGTTGCCGCGGAACAGCCGGCCCATGAACAAGGCGTACTGCGTCCAGATCGGCTTGTTGAGCCCGAGCGCGAGGTCGATGGCCTGGGCACGCTGGTGCGTGTAGCTGCTGCCGAGGATCGCCAGCGCCGGGTCACCAGGGATCAGCCGCAGCAGGAAGAACGTCACCAGGGTGATGCCGAAGCCGATGATCACCAGGTGCACGAGCCTGCGGGGGAGCGTGCCGAAGCGACTCAGTGCCGACCTCCCATGCTGTGCGGCCCGGCCGGCCGGCCGGAGGCCGGCCGGCGTCACGGGCAGTACTGCTAGTGCTGGCCAACCGTCAGGGTCTCCAGCGAGAGGTCGTAGTTGCCGAGCGGGGTGACGTGGAAGCCCTTCACCCAGCTGCCGACCCCGTAGCGGTACGGGCTGTAGTCGGTGACGATGAACGGTGACTGGTCGTAGACGATCTGCTGGATCTGGCTGTACAAGGCCTGCCGCTTCGCGGAGTCCAGCTCCAGCCTGGCCTGGTCCACCAGCTTGTTCGCGGTGTCGTCGCACCAGTAGCTGTTGAACGCGTTCGCGCCGCCCTTGCAGTTGGCGCCGAACGTCGCCACCTCGTCGGGGTCGATGATGTCGTTGGTCCAGTACCGCTCGCCCATCTGCGAGTGGCCGCCGTCCTCCTTCGAGTAGGCCGTCAGCAGCTCGTAGGACTGGATCGCGACGGTGATCCCGACCTTCGCGAGCTCGGACTTCACGACCACGGCCTCGGCCTGCCCGGCCACGTCACCGCTGACGGTGATCAGGAAGGTCTTGAAACCGTGCGGGTAGCCGGCCGACGCGAGCAGCTTCTTGGCCTTGGCCGGGTCGTACGGATACGGCTTGAGCGAGTCGTTCCAGAACTGCATCTTGTACGGCATGAACGACGAGCCAGGAATCGCGTCGCCCTGGTAGGCGAGCTTGACCAGCGCGCTGCGGTCGATGGCGTAGTTCAGCGCCTGCCGGACGGCGAGCTTCTTGAACGGCGGGAAGTGCTCGTCGAGCTGGATGAAGTCCACCCTGGTGGAGGGGAACAGGTTGACGTGCAGGCCAGGCGGTGCTGTTGATCTGCTTGGTGAGGTTGCCTGGCGGGTTCTCGATGATGTCTGCCTTCTTGCTCTGCAGCATCAGCACCCGGGTGTTGTCGTCGGGGACGATCAGGTACTTGACCTTGCTGATCTTCGGCTTGGTGCCGTAGAAGTGCGGGTTGCGGGCCAGGTCGATCTCGCTGTCCGGCTTGTAGGACGTCACGTAGAACGGCCCGCTGCCGACCGGGTGCTGGAAGAAGGCCTTGCCCTTGGCCAGGACTTCCTTCTTGGGAACGATCGAGTAGGCGTACATGGCCAGGTCGGCCAGCAGCGGCGCGTGCTTCTGCGACAGCGTGATCACGACCGTGTGCGCGTCGGTGCGCCGTGATCGTCTTCACCGGCGTGAGCAGGAAGCCCCAGCCGCCCTTGTAGTTGCGCGACCGCGTGAGCGAGAACGCGACGTCGCTCGCGGTCAGCGGCGTGCCGTCGGAGAACTGGGCGTTGCGCAGCGTGGAAGGTGTAGGTCAGGCCGTCCTTGCTGACGTTCCAGGACTTGGCCAGGTCCGGCACCAGGCCGGTGCCTGTCGGGTTCGGCTGGAGCAGCCTGCTGTACAGGTTCTGGTCCATCCAGATCGACTCGTTCACCGAGTTCGACGCGGGGTCGAGGGTGTCGACCCGGACGGCATTGGCGATGACGAGGGTGCTGCTCCCGGCGGCTGAGCCCGGCGATGGTGCCGGAGTTGCCGCCGCTCGAGCAGCCAGCCGCGGCCATGGCGAGCGCGACCGCGGCGAGGCCCAGGGTTGAAGGCGCAGTGTCGAGAGCGCGCAATCGGGGCCAGGTAGCACGGAGCATGGTGCCCCCCACTTCGTCGATTGTCGACAGGGTGTCCCTAATGTAAGAGCGGTGCCCCGGTAGCGTCAATAGCTCTGTGTTCGCTCGAACCCGAACTGTTACAAGCGCATACGCGCAGGTAGATGCGGGTCTGTGACCGGTCTTGACTGCTGCGTCCGGCTAAGGTACTCGTTGACTGTCGACAATTAGCCGAGAGGCACGACGCATGACCAGCCGCCTTGAACGTGCTCATCGCCTCGCCGCTGGAGGCCGAGCACGCTGACCGGATCGCCTCGGCCGATCCGCGGGTCAATCTGCTGTACGAGCCTGACCTGCTGCCGGTGCCGCGTTATCCGTGCGACCACACGGGCACCGCGCAGGGATCTCGGCGCCGCGGCGCTGGCCAGGTGGGCGCAGCTACGGGCGGCTGCCGACGTCAGCTTCGACTTCGACTGGCAGGCGCCTGGCCAGATCGCGGCGAACTGCCCGCGGCTGCGCTGGATCCAGGGCACCAGCGCCGGCATCGGCGGGCTGCTCGACCGCACCGGCCTGGCGAAGTCGCCGATCATCTTCACCACGGCGGCCGGGGTGCACGGCATCCCGCTCGCCGAGTTCACCCTGCTCGGGCTGCTGCATTTCGCGAAGGGCATGCCCGAGGCTCGCCGGCCATCAGGCCGAGCGGCACTGGGAGCTGCACGCGACGACGCTGCTGCGCGGCTCGCGGGTGCTGCTGGTCGGGCTCGGCGGCGTCGGGCGCGAGGTGGCCAGGCTGCTCGCCGCGGTCGGCGTGCAGGTGGTCGGGCGCTGGCCTGCCAGGCAAGAGCTACGACGTCGCAGGGCGTCACGGAGTACGTGGCCGACACACAGATCGCCGACGTCCTCGCCTCGGTGGACGCGCTGATCCTGGCCTGCCCGCTGACGCGCGCGAACCCGGCACCTGATCGGCGGTCGCGAGCTGGCGCTGATGCGGCCGGGCGCGGTGGTCGTGAACGTCGCCAGGGGCGCGGTGATCGACGAGAGCGCGCTGATCGACGCGCTCGCGGCGGGACACCTCGGCGGGGCGTGCCTGGACGTGTTCGAGACCGAGCCGCTGCCGGCAGGCTCGCCGCTGTGGGCGATGGACAACGTGATCATCTCGCCGCACTCGGCGTCGACGGTGGCCGACGAGAACCGTTTGCTGACGGATCTGTTCATCGACAACATCGGGCGCTGGCTCGCCGGGCGAACCGCTGCGCAACGTCTTCGACAAGGACGCGGGCTACTGACCCGGCGTTGGACACATGCGGCACGACCAAGAAAGGCGGGACGATCCGATGACGACTGGCAGGCTGCGGGTCGCCGTGGTCGGCACGGGAAGCTGGGCGCAGCGCGCGCACCTGCCAGGCTGGCAGCGCGACGGCAGGGCCGAGGTGGTCGCCGTCGCCGACACCAATGCCGCGGCGCTGGCGCAGGCGGCGGCCGACGTTCGGGGTGCCGAAGGGCCGTGGCCGGACTACCGCGAGCTGCTCGAGGACCCGGACATCGACGTCATCGACGTGGTGACGGGAAACCGGCCGCACTACCAGGTCTCCTGGGACGCGCTGCAGGCGGGCAAGCACGTGCTGTGCGAGAAGCCGGTGCATCCCGACTACCGCAAGACGAGGGAGGCCGCCGAGCTCGCGGCGGCCAAGGGCCTGAAGACCAAGGTCGGATTCACGTTCCGGTACGCGCCAGCGGTCCAGTTCGCCAGGCGGCTGATCGACGAGGGCTACGTCGGCGAGCCCTACATGTTCAACGGCTACGAGCAGAACAGCCAGTGGATCGATCCGGCCACGCCGCTGCGCCAGGTGGACCCGAACGCCGATCCGGAGCGGCTCGCGGTCTCGTCGATCGAGGGCTACGGCGCCCCGATCATCGACATCATGCACTGGTGGCTCGGCGCGCCGCTGCAGGCCGTCGTCGGCACCATGCGCAACTTCGTTCCGGTCAGCATGGTCCGCGACACGGGCCAGATGACCAGGGCCAACATCGACGACGGGGACATGTGGATCGCCGAGTTCGCGGTCAGGTGCGCTGGCCTCGATCCAGTCCTCGTACGTCACGGTCGGCAACTACCCGGGCATCGAGGCGCGGATCTACGGCTCGGAGGGCGCGATCATCGTCAGGCTCGTCGACGAGTTCGGCATCTGCCAGACGATCAAGACGGCGCGCAAGGATGCCGTCGAGTTCGTCGAGCGGGACATCCCGCATCGCTTCTTCCCGGCGGGCGGCCACTCAGGCGAGCCGTGGGAGTACCTGTTCTACTCCAACCTCATCTCGGACTTCATTTCAGAGATCGGCGGCGACAGCCCGGCCTGCCAGGGCGACTTCGCGCAGGCGGCGCTCGTGCAGGAGACCATCAACGCGTTCGAGGCCTCCTACCGTCAGCGGGCCTGGGTCAGCTTCCCGCTCGAAGGCGACGGCGGCCGCGGCCCAGACACGCTCTTCGAGGGCGGATGAAGGCCGCCACCAACGCCAGCCGGCTGGTCAGCCAGGTGCTGACCGGCGAGGTCTGGCCCGCGCTCGCAGACCGCCACGGCTACCGGGTCGGGCCCGACGGGCAGCCGTTCGTGCTGCCCGGCATGGGCGGCGTCACGCTCGGCGTGCACTGCGGCGACCCGGCGACCGGGTACGCGTCCGACCACCTCGAGCCCGGCGCCTCGATCAGGCACGCCGATCCGGCCGCGAACATGGCGGTGCAGTTCCTGTCGTGCGTGGGCAACGAGGTCACGGTCACCGCAGGACCGGCCGCGGGCGCGACCGGGCACGTGATCGGCCAGCACGCCTACGTGCTCGTGGACTTCACCGAGGCCGAGGCGGCGGAGCTGACGACCGGCGACGCGGTGAGCATCACGGCGGTCGGGCAGGGCCTGCGGCTCACCGAGCACCCGTCGATCGTGGTGAAGAACTGCTCGCCTGGCCTGATCGCGGCGATGCCCGGCGGTACCGACGGCGGACGGCAGGCTCGAGGTGCACGTCGCGGCGCGGATCCCGGCCGAGGCGATCGGGCGCGGGCGTCGGCATGATCTCTGAGTACGCGAACACCGACCTGATGGGCGCCTACGCCGGCCTCGGCGATGACCTGTCGCTCGGCCTTGAGTCGCTGCGGGTCGGCGACATCGTCGCGATGCGCCGACCAGGACCACAGGTTCGGCCGCGGCTACCGGCCCGGATACCTGACCATCGGCGTGATCTCGACCGGTCAGTGCATGCTGTTCGGGCACGGCCCGGGACCAAGCTCGCTGCTGAGCGGCCCGGCCGACGCGTTCCACGCTCGTCGATGACCCGGCGGCGAACCTGGCCAGCTGGTACCACGGGTCGGGCCAGCCCGGCGGATCAGCGGGTGGAGGGGAACGGCCGTGAGCGCTCAACTGGACGCAGTGGCGGTCAACCTCCTCGGCGTCGGTCGAGCATCCCGAATTCGGAGACAGCCCGTACCGGGTGGACGCCGACGGAACGCCGTACGTTCCGGTCGGCGACGGCGGCATCGTGCTCGGCCTGGCGCTCGGCGACTCGGTCTTCGCGCTCGACGGCGACCACGCGGCGCCCGGCGCCTGCCTGACCCATCCCAACGAAGCGGCCAGGCACGCGCTCGCTGCTGTACTCGCTGCATCGGCAACGAGGCGGTCGTGCGCAGCGGCGCCGCTGCCGGGGCCAGGGGAGCGGTGCATCGGAAAGCGCGGCGAAGCCGGCCGGGTGATCACCGGGTTCCGGCCGGCGGACCTGGCCAGGATGCGCCCTGGCGACCAGGTCAGCGTCCGCGCCCGCGGCCAGGGCTTCCGGCCCGGACTGGCTGCCAGCCGACGTCGCGATGATGAACCTCGATCCTGACCTGCTCGCCGCGCTTGCCGATCGGCCTGGCGGAGACGGCGCGCGTCGGCGCCGGGGTCAGGGCCGTGCTGCCGGCCAGGCTGGCGGGTAACGGCCTCGGCCGTCCGGCCGCCGAGCTGGGATCTCGACCTGCAGGTCGGCGCCGGTGACGGACACGACCTGCGGCTCGGGGACCTGGTGGCGATCGAGGACATCGATGCCCGGTACAACATGGGATACCGCAGCGGGCTGGGTGAGCGTTGGCATTGTCGTGCACGGAGCAAGTCCGCTGCCCGGCCACGGGCCCGGCATGACGCCGATCCTGACAGGACCACGATCCGCGCTGGTGGCGACGCGCGGACCCCGATGGTCACGCAGGCTTGACGGCTGCGCTGCTGAAACTACAGTGACCTGCGGAGAGACGCCGGCGAGCTGCGGACGGGCGAGCAGAAGGGAGTTGGCCGCCATTCTTGAGCACGTGTCCCTGCCCGAGGCGGTGGGCCGCAGACTGCGCCACCGGATACTGAACAACGAGCTGCCGGCGGGGACCCGGCTGGTCGAGGCCAATCTCGCTGCCGAATTCGGCGTCAGCCGCGGCACGATCAGGGACGCGATGCGCGACCTGCAGTCCGAGGGCCTGATCGAGATCGTGCCCACGGCGCTACAGCATCGTGACCCGCATGTCGATGCAGGACGCTGAGGACGTCTGCTTCGCGCGCTACGTGCTCGAGGACGCCAGCGTGGCCGGCGGTCTCGGCCAGCGCAGGAAGGAACTGTCGAGGTCGCTGCGGCTCGCGCTCGAGCACATGTCGGCTGCGGCCAGGACAGACGACCTCGACGCGCTGGTCGACAGCGACACGAGGTTCCACGAACAGCTGATCGAGGTCTCAGGCCGGCAGCGGCTGAAGGACCTGTGGTCGATGCTGGACAGCCAGATGGGCGCGCTGATGCGGGCGGCCGTCGAGCGCCAGGGCATCGGGCTGATGGACGCCGTGGACCGGCACGGCTGCTGCTCGAGGCGGTAGACAGCGGCGACGTCGAGCGGCTCAGGGTGGCGATCAGGGATCACTACCTGGAGGGCTTCCCCGAGCACGAAGCCGAGCTCGGCAAGCGCCGCGCGGACGCCTCCGCCTGATTGCCGTCGGACCGCGCTGCTAGCCCTTGTACGCCCACAGCCCGTTGTTCTGGGTCGGCACCAGCATCACGTTGTCGGCGAATACCGGCTGGCCGAAGTCCGGCCCGGTCGCAATGGTCCTGAGCACCGATCCTGTGGCCGCATTGATGAGGACTAGCTGGCCGGCCTTGGCATATTCGGTGACCGCCAGCACGCCAGCTCCGTCGAGAGTGGGCGTGCCGATAGGCGGCGCGGCGAGACCGCGCTGCCAGAGATAGGCGCCGGTAGCGGGGTTGACCATCCGGATCGATCCCGCGAAGGTCTGGCCGTTGATAGTCGTCTGGTTGGCGGCCACGAACAGATGCTTGCCGTTCCAGACCGCCGCCGCATCGCACTGCGGGCCCGACGTATACGGGGCGCCCACGGTCCTGCTGCCAGACCGGCCCCGCGTGCAGGTTGCCCTGACGCCACGCGTAGTACGTGCCGTTCTTATTGCAGGCGCCGACCATCGGCGTGGACACGCCGCCCAGCACTGCGGAGAACAAAGTCGGCGAGCCGCCGAAGTCCGAGTCTGAGCCGTGCTGGCCCGCCGGAACCTGCCACGCGTCTTGCCTGGCAAGGCCGTTCGCGTCGAGCCGGACGACCGATACGGAGTCGCCGCCGGGCCCGTTTCCGGTCGTCACGAAGACCGTGCCGGCGGCGCGCGTTAACGCGCCGCGCTGCTCCAGATGCTCGGCGCGACGTCGTGCCCGGGATATGTCTGGTAGAACGCCACCAGGGAGCCGGTGGCCTGGTTGTATTCCTTCAGGCCACCCGCCACCAGTGGCTTGTCGCAGTTCGAGGTCACGCCGACATAGATTCGCTGATCGGCGAGGGTCGGCGAGGACCAGTCGTAGTAGTCACTGACGGTCTTCGAGGGAATGGCGATCACGGAGCGCCAGGCAACCTTGCCCTGTCGCCGCATTCAGCGCGTACAGGTAGCCATCGCCGCCCGCCACGTAGACGGTCAGGACATGCGTCACCGGATCCTTGGCCACGGTGGCCGTAGCCACGATGCCGAGCCGACCGCACGTCAGGGTCGGCACGAAACCGAGGAAGCGATGCCAGATCACGTGGCCGGTCGCCTCGTCGAGCGCGTAGAAGACACCGGTATTGGCGCCGATGTAGATCCGGCCGTTGAAGACGGTCGGGCTGGCGAGCAGACCCGATGGCTGGCCAGGCATGGTCGGGCCCGCGGGATTCCACGTCCAAGCTCGGGTCATGCCGCCGACGGTGGTCGGCGAAATGGCGGTCGCGGCTGCGTTCTCCGATGAATGCGCCGGCCCCTTGAGATAGGCACCCCAGTTGACGAACGCGCTGCGTGGCACGGCAACGGCTGCCGGAGCGATGGCCGCCGCCGCCGTCACGCTCATTCCAAGCGTTATGGCGACGAGCAGGCGCGGGTAGCGGAGCACCGGAATCTCCTGCTTAATCTCGGGGGGCACGGCCGAACGCACAGCATCGTAGGCAGCAGCGCCGTTCATCGCAATGCGCTGTCTAGCGCAGTTCGCACCGAGGTCAGCGTCGGAGAAGCCAAGCGTCCCGTTCCCTGCCGGGGGCCGACGAAGGTGGAGCCGATTATGACTGGCCGAACTCCATGACCACCTTGATGTCATCAGGCTCGCGCTCCAGCGCCTGCTGGGCCTCGCCGGGGGGCACGCGACGGGTCACCAGTTGCTCGAGCCAGGACCGGTCGGCCGCGGCGAGCACCTTGGCGGCGCGGTAGTAATGCCTGCGGTTGGCGTTAACGGAGCCGAAAACGGCGATGTTCTTGAGTACGACGTCGGTCGCCAGCGCAGCCGCGGATCACGGTGCGGGGCGCGGTGGGGGAGCCGACTCCGGTGAGGCAGATGATGCCGCCAGGCGAGATGGCCTGCATGGCCTGCTGGATCAGGTCGACGACGCCGGTGCATTCGACGACGATGTCGGGCTCCAGTCCCAGAGGTTGGAGATGGCTCCGGTGTGGTATGTGGCGCCAAGGTGTTTGACCAGGGCTGGTTTCGGGCCGGTGGTCATCCGGTCCAGGACGTGGACGTCGCCGCCCTGCTGCACGCCGATCAGGGCGGCCAGCAGGCCGATCGGCCCGGCGCCAATGACCAGCACAGTGTGCGGATCCCAGAAGGTGCGCCGGCCGATGGCGGCGATATGTTCCCATGCCTTGGCGACGACAGTGGTGGGTTCCAGCAGAACGCCGAGGTGGCCCAGGGCCTTGTCCACCCGCACCGCGTAGTCGGGTTCGATCCGCCACCGCTCTGCCATGAACCCGTCAACCTGCTTGATGCCCCGCTCGGTGTAGCGGCCGTTGGAGCACATGTCCCATTCGCCGACTGCGCAGTTCGGGCACGGTGCCGGGTCGGGCCGGCGGACGATCCCCACGACGTGCTCCCCGACGGCGAAACCGCTCGGTCCGGGGTCGATGACGCGGCCGAGGGACTCGTGGCCGAGGATCAGCCGGTCGCGCCCGGGTGGCGGCCACCCGTAGGCGCCGCTGGCGATCTCGGCATCGGTGCCGCAGATCCCGGCTGCCAGAGCCTCGACGAGCACCGGTCCCAGGGCCGCGTCTGGCTCAGGAACGTCTTCCAGCCGCACTGACCCGGCGGTGCCGGGCGTCACGGTCACGGCTTTCATGCATCCTCCCGGGAACCCGGCAGCGCTGCAGGCAGGCCTCGGTCCTGCCGTTGTCAAGTCTGTGGCTGCCGGGCGCCGGTGCCATCACCCCGCAGGGGTGACAGCCTCCGCCGGGGCTGCGACCCGCTGCGAATCATCCGCCTTGGGTGAGGCTAACCGGCTGGCCGGAGCGAAGGATCTCCTTAGGCATCTCGGGCTGGACGGAGATTCGGTAATGCCCTCTCGCGGTGACGTGAGCGACTACGACGTAGTGGTGATCGGTGCAGGTCCTGCGGGTGCGGCGGCGGCGGAACTCGCAGGGATCCTGGGCTATTCGGTGGCCCTGGCCGAGCGGGACGTGGTCGGCGGCACGGTGGTAACCAGCGGCGGCGCGCCGACCAAGACGTTCCGGGAGGCCGCGACCTACCTCAGCGCGTTCGAGAAGGAGAAGGTCTACGGCATTGCGCCTGTCCGCGCCTCCGGAGGTGATGTATCCGGCCATCAGGACCCGGGCCCGCGAGGTCAGCGAGCAGCTCCGGCAGGCCACGCTGAAACGACTTGATGAGCGTGGCGTGCACCTGGTGAGCGGCGAAGGGCGGCTCGATGCCGACCACGCGGTGGTGGTCAAGTCGGGCGACGGCGCGGAACGGAGACTTCGGGCCGGGCGGGTCATCATCGCGACCGGGTCAAGGCCATTGCGGCCTCCGGGCGTGCCCTTCGACGATCCGTGCGTGGCTGACTCCGAGACCATCGCGGACATGCCAGAGCGGCCACGCGAGCTACTGATCGTCGGTGGCGGCGCGATCGGGATCGAGTACGCCACCATTTTCTCCGCGCTGGGCACATCGGTCACGATTCTGGACGCAGCGCCGCGGCTCGCCGCGATGATGGATGGCGAGATTTCCCGGCGGCTCGAGCAGGTCGTGCGCGCCCGCGGGAATCAGGTGATCCTCGGCACCGGCATGGCCTCGGTGCGCAGGGACGGCGAGAAGCTCACGGTCGAGCTGGATGACGGGCGGCAGCTGCGGCCGGAAGCGCTGTTGTTCGCGGCTGGCCGTACCGTCAGCACTGGGGCCTGGGGCTGGAGAATGCGGGCGTCGACGTCGACAGCCGCGGCCGGATCATTGTCGACTCCGAGCGGCGGACCAGCTGCCCGTGGGTGTTCGCCGCAGGTGATGTCATCGGGCCCTCGCTCGCCTCGGTCGCCACCGACCAGGGGCGGCAGGCGGCGTGCGGAGCGCTCGGCCTTGACTTCTCCGTTCACGTCGACCAGATCCCGGCAGCCGCCATCTACGGGCTGCCGGAGGTCGCGCGGGCTGGCAAGAGCGAGGACGATTGCGCCGCCGACGGCATCCCGTATGAGATCGGCCGCTGTGAGCTCGGCACCACCCCGCGCGGGCTCATCGCCGGCCAGGACGGCCTGCTCAAGCTGGTCTTCCACGGTGGCACCGGAGTTCTCCTCGGCGTCCACGCGATCGGCGAGATCGCCTCGGAGATCACCGGCATCGGCCAGGCCATGATCCATAACCAGGCGACCATCGAGGACGTGGTCCGGATGGCCTACAACACCCCGACGTATACCTACGGCTACAAGCTTGCCGCGGCCGAGACCCTGGCCCGGCTGGACCCCGACGTGCTCAGAGAGATGCGCCTGCCTTCCCGGGCCGACCGGATCTGAGCAGCCGAGGTCACGGGCCGATGGAACTCGAGAAGCTCGACGCCACGTTTGTCATCGACACGTTCCTGTTGCTGCTGATCGGCGTCGGACCGAAAATCGCGCTGGTCCCGTTCCTCGAGGCGACCAGCCAGATGCCCGAAGCCACCAAGCGGCGCGTCCTGCGCAAGATGCTGGTCACCGCCGCCACGGTCGCCGTGCTGTTGCTCGTCCTGGGCGGCCTGCTGACCAGGCTGCTGCACTTCTCCCCGGGCGCGCTCGCCGTCGCCAGCGGCATCATCTTGCTGATCATCGCGGTGACCATGGTGCTCGGCCGGCAGGACAGCAACGGCGACCGTCACCAGGAACAAGACGCCGACCCGATGAGGTCGCAGTATTTCCGCTCGCGGTGCCCTACCTGCTCAATCCGGCCGGGATCGTCGTCCTGGTCACGGCCTCGGCGGAATCTTCCTCTGTCGCGGTGTTCGCCGTCGTCGTCGGCATCCTCATCGTGATCCTCGCGCTCGACGTCGCCACCTTCCGCTGGGCCGTCCAGGTCAGCAACCACCTCGACGCCAGCAGGATGCTGGTGACCGAGAAGGTTTTCGGCTTCCTGCTCGCCGCGCTGGCTGTGCAACTCGCCCTCAACGGGCTGGCCGCCGTCGGGGTCATCCACCTGACCAGCCACTGACTGATCGCAGAAGCGGCGGCCCCTAACGCCTCCTGATTGAGCTGTGCAGCCAGAGGTGCCCAGTACTCCACCGGCACCGCCGCCGCGAAGAACCGGCCGCGGCTGTGCTCTTCGCGGCGAATCAGTCGACGGGCTGCCAGAGGCGGAATGTCGCGCCCTGGTCGTCGAGGCACTCGGAGATCAGGCCGTACGGCTTTCGCTCGGGTTCATCGGCGCGGCCGCCCGCCGCCCGGACCCGCTCGACCGCGGCCGCGATGTCGTCGACGCGATAGGACAGCTGCACTTCGGACGCAGCCCCCTCCGACGGCCTGATGCCCAGCGGCGGCCCGATCTCCTCGGTGCGCCACGCGCCGGGGTGACTGGAAGCGAACGGCACCCGCAGCACGGCCTCGTAAAACTCCTTGGCCCGGTGCGCGTCCCGCGCCACCATCGTCACGTTCGCGACGTCGCCCTGGCGCAGCCGGGTGGCGCGCGCCGGCCGCCTGAGCAGTATCCAGCGGTGCCCGAACGGGTCGACGATCACCGAGCCGCGACCGTAGGGCTCGTCGGTCGGCGCTCGTTCCACCGAGGCGCCGCTGCGCCGGGCCCGCTCGGTACTCGCGTCGACGTCGTCGACCTCGAGGTGGAGGGTGTGGCTGAACGTCGCTGGGGAGTCGGGGGCGCGCACGGGCACGTCGGGCCAGAGGTCGGAAGCTTCGGCGAACATCAGCACCGCGTCGCCGATGCCGGCCTCCGCGTGGCCGATCGTGCCGTCCGCGTTGACATGGAGTTCGCCGCGGCGCTCCGCGCCGAACACGTCGACGTACCAGTCCATGGCGCGGCGGGCGTCCGACACGACAATGTAAGGCGTCAGCGTCGGAGGCCAGGCGGGCTCGCGCTCGACCCGGGTCGCGCTGGTCTGCAGGGACATGGTTCCTCCTTGGGTTGCGAATACCTCCCGGGTCAGCCGCAACCGCAGCCGCCCGGCGAACTCGGGGTCTGGATCGATAGGTGTGACGGGCTCGCGCAGAGCCTCGAACGGATCCGTCATCGCGAGCCCTCCTCTGCTTCGTAGATCCGGCGGAACGCTGCGCGGGCCCGCACCAGCAGCGCCTCGGTGGCGTGCAGGGTACGGTCCAGATGCCTGGCCACCTCGGGCACCGGCAGTCCGTCGAGGTAGCGCAGCGTGAGCGCGGCCCGGTGGTGCGCGCCGAGCCGGTCGAGCACCTCGCGGGCACGTATCCGGTCGACGACCGTCTCCCATGGGTCATCGACGCGCGCCGGCTCACCGTCCAGGACGCGCAACCCGCGCTGCTCCCGTTCGACCCAACGCCAGTGGTCGGCGAGCTTGTGCCGGGCAACGCCGATCAGCCACGGGATCGACGGTTCTGGCGCGGCCGGCTTGCGAACTGCGTGCACGGCGGCCAGGAACGACTCGGCCGTGAGATCCTCGGCCAGGCTGGTATCGCCACAGCGGGCCAGCAGGTAGCCGTAGACGTGCGGCAGGGCATCGTCGTACAGCTTCAGCAGCCCGAGCGCCGGGTCGGGCCGCACATGCGGGCGAGTCACATCCTCATCGTCGTCCGAGCGAGCGGTACTCCGACGGGCAGTGGCGGAACTTCTCGGCAGAGGCCCGGCGCCGGGCAGTCAGCTCCGGTGGGCGTGACGGGTGGTTGTCGGGTCCCAGACCGCTACGGCGGGCCTAACACCACGGACCGTCCCAGCGGCGATTGCGCGTGGGTCGGCCGGGAAATAGGCATGGTTCCAGGGATTCGCCGCCGGGCTATCAGGTGACGCGCCGGCAGTCTCTGGCACCGGGGGTGGTGATGGGCGTACGCGGCGTCGGGCGGGAGTTTCGATCATGACAGGAAACGGTGCGCGCAGTCTGGGTCGCGGCGATCTGCAACCTCTCGCAGAACTCATCGAGCAGCTTGGGCTCGCTGAGCACTTCTCCGGGGACGCCGTCATGCACGGGAGCGATCCCGTCATACGCTCACCTCACCGTCTGGGTGAGGCGTCCTGCACCGCGCAACTGCTCATCGGTGCAGCGGGCGCCGCGATCTGGGAAGCCCGCAGCGGCACTCGCACCGACATCTCCATAGACGTCATCCACGGGCTGCACTACCTGCACCCGACCCACTACATCGAGCAGTCTGGCTACCCGAGCAACGTCGGCGCCGAGTTCGTCGCGGTTAATGGTGTCTTCCCGACCCGCGACGGCCGCTACATCATGCTCGAGGCCGGTCCGCCGTACCAGAAGCTGCTCAACGGGTACCTCAACTTCTTCGACTGCGGTAACAACAAGCAATCCTTCGCCCGCGAGGTCGCCAAGTGGAATGCTGAGGATCTCGAGCTGGCGCTGACGAACGCCGGTCTCCCGGCCTGCCGTGCGTTCACGCGTGAGGAGTGGCACTCCCATCCCCAGGGCAAGGCACTCGCGGGGACACCGCCGATCGAGATCGTCAAGATAACCGACGGCGACCCGGTTCCCTTCCAGGACAACGGGGGCTCGCCGCTGGACGGCGTCCGCGTGCTCGACTTCACGCACGTGCTCGCAGGCCCCCGCAGCGCCCGCACGCTCGCCGAGTACGGCGCCGAGGTGCTCCACATCAGTTCTCCGTGGTTCGCGGACAGCCTCGCCCAGCACCTTGGCGTCGATGTCGGCAAATACGACGCCTACCTCGACTTGCGTGACGAACAGGACATGTCGACCATGCGGGAACTGGCCGCCACCGCCGACGTGTTCGCCTCCACCTACCGCCCGGCAGTGAACAAGCGCTTTGGCCTGCTGCCCGAACAGCTCGCTGCCGCGAGCGAACGCGGCATCGTATACATGTCAGCCAACGCATACGGACATTCCGGCCCCTGGAAGGACCGGCCAGGATTCGACCAGAACGGGCAGGTGGCTTCAGGGTTCGCGATGACCGAAGGCCAGGGCGGCCCGCCGAGATTCTCTCCGGTCTTCTATCTCGGCGATCTCATCATGGGGTACTTCGCGGCCGCCGGGATGATGGCGGCGCTGCACCGACGGGCCATAGAAGGCGGTTCATACCAGGTGACACTGTCCCTGGCGCGCAGCGCAATGTGGGTCCAGGAACTCGGCCTGCTGGACGTCGCCGCCCAGGGCGAGGTGCCTGAGACGGACTCATACCCGGCGGAGATGGTCTCGATCGACACCGCGTACGGCGCCGTGAGCTCGCTGGCACCGCCGCTCACGTTCACCAACCTGACCCTGCCGACCCCCGACCGCTCGTGCCCTACGGCGCGCACCCCGCGTCATGGCCGTCAGAGCGGAGGCGGCCGTCACGCGCGAGCCTGACCCCTCAGAAAGGCGCGATGTCGTAGTCACCTTGACCGCAGCGGGCGAGGAGTTCCGCGCCGCCCCCCGCCGCGCCTGCGCCGAGCGACTTGGTGCTCTTACGCGACGCGGTTCGGTGCTTATGGCACAGTCCTGATTGTGCCGTTGGAGGATCTGCCTGAGTGGTTGCCCGGCCTGGTGTCTGGATCATCTGGGTGATGAACCCGCCGATGTGCTGTTCCAGCTGCAACAGGTCTCAGTGGTGTTCGGTCTGCGGTTGGCCGGCGGTAGGGACGTGGTCGTCAAGGCGCGCGCCGATGACGGCCGGGTCGTGTCGTGTGTCGCGGTGCAGGCCCGGCTGGCCGAGCGCGGGTTTCCGTGTGCCCGGCCGCTCACGCCAGTAGTCCTTGTCGGTTCGCTGGCCGTGCACGCCGAGGAGTTCCGGCCCGGCGGCGAGGTGTTGCACGGCGACTCGCCGAACGTGGCCGCGCGCTGCGCGGAGGTATTCGCCCGGCTGATGACCGAACTGGCTGACGTGACCGTCGCGCCGCCGCTGCCGAATCCGCCTTGGGTGCGCTGGGACCACACGGATTCCGGGGTGTGGCCGGCGATCGACTGCCTCGGCAACCGGGACCAGAGCGCCGTGCCCGGGTACGTCGTTGACACGGCGGTGCGGGCCCGGCGGAGGCTACTGGCCGCCGGCCTGCCGTGCGTGCTGGGCCACGCCGACTTCGAGGCGCAGAACCTCCGGTGGCGCGGTCGGGAGGTGTGGGCGGTGCACGACTGGGACAGCCTGGCATGGCAACCGGAGGCGGCGCTGGCAGGAGCGGCGAGTGGGGCGTTCGCCGGTGCCGGGCCGCCGATGCTGGCCCCGATCGAAAGCTCCGAAGCGTTCCTCGTGGCTTATCAGGACATTCGGGGGCGCTTGTTCACTGCCGTGGAGCAGGAGGTCGCCTGGGCGGCCAGCTTGTGGATGGCTGCGTACAACGTATGGGAGGCACTGCACGGCGATACTCCGTTGTCCGGCGATGCGCTCCGCGCACAAGCAGCCGAACGCCTCCGCCGGGCTCATGCCTAGCACCATGCGAGTCCAGCGAACGCCTACAGGGAGGCTCACAGCCGGTTGATGCCCGGTCAATGGGCGATGTCGAACCGCCGAACTCCGCTTTCAGGCGGCCGTGCCGGACTTCAGCTGGGGATCGTGCAGATGGCAGGCGACCGACCTGCCCGCCGGACGCCGTGAGCAGCATCGGCTCGACCTCCGAGCAGACTGGCATCGCGAACGGGCAGCGCGGGTGGAAGTGACAGCCGCTCGGCCGCTCGATCGCGTTCGGGATGTCCCCGGTCAGCGCCGGCTTGATCGTCTTGCGCTGGGTCGTGACCCGGGGGGCCGCCTTGACCAGTGCCTGCGTGTACGGGTGCAGCGGCTCGGCGAAGATCTCGGTGGTCGGCGCGTACTCGACGACGCGGCCCAGGTACATGACCGCGGTCCGCTGGCTGATGTGCTTGGCAACGTCCAGGTCGTGGGTCACGAAAAGGTAGGTCAGCCGCTGCTGTACCTGCAGTTCGATCAGCAGGTTGAGCACCTGGGCCTGAATCGAGACGTCGAGCGCCGACAGCGGCTCGTCGGCGATGATCACCTCGGGCCTGGCCGCGAGAGCCCTGGCGATCCCGATTCGCTGGCGTTCTCCGCCGCTGAACGCTTGCGGGCGCCGGGCGGCCTGCGCCGGGGACAGGCCGACGGTGCGCATCAGCTCGGTGACCGTCTGCTCACGCTCCCGGCGCTCGACGATCTTGTGCACCTTGAGCACCTCGGTCAGCGACTGCCCGACCGTCATGGTCGGGTTCAGCGACGAGTACGGGTCCTGGAACACACCCTGGATGTGCCGGCGTGCGTTCTGGGCGGTGTCGCTGCGCGGGTCGAGCATGCTCGAGCCCGCGGAACAGGATGTCGCCGCCTGTTGGCTTGTACAGCCCGAGCAGCAGCCGGCCGAACGTCGTCTTGCCTGACCCGGTCTCGCCGACCAGCGCGAGCGTCTCGCCTCGGCTGATCGACAGCGACACGCCGTCGACCGCCTTCAGCGTGGCACGGCCCCGGCCTATCGCGCCGTGCCCCACGCTGAAGTGCCTGGTGACCTCGCGGGTCTCGATGATCGGCACATCCCCGGTGTCGGCATGTGCCGGCGAGCTCAGCCTCGGACATCTGCATGCTCCTGTATGTGCGATCGCAGCCCGAACCGGCCTGCTCCTGACCCGCCGTCGACATCGAGCACGGCGCCGGTGATGTGCGCGGCCTCGTCAGAGGCCAGGAACAGCACCGCGGCGGCGATGTCGCGCGGATCGCCTGCCGCGCCGAGCGGGATACCGCCGACCAGGGCGGCCCGCAGATCGTCGGGGGCACGGTCAGGATAGGCGTCGCTCCAGCCGCGCACGTCAATGTAGCCGGGAGCGACCACATTGACACGGATGCCGTGGCCGCCGAGCTCCATCGCGAAGACCTTGCTCATCGTCTCCAGGGCTGCCTTCGACGCGCTGTACGCAGCTCCGCCGGGGCGCGGGCTCCGGGCCGAGCCGCTGGAGATGCTCACGATCGCGCCGCCCGTGCCGCTGGCCGCGCAATGACGGGCGAATGCCTGGCACATCAGGAACGAGCCGGTCACGTTGACGCGGAAGACGCTGTCCCAGTCCTCGGCGCTCATCTCGAGCAGCGTGCCGTCCGGATACGAGGCCGCGTCGTTCACCAGGATGTCGGCTCGGCCGAACCGCTCAGCCGCGGTGGCGATCGCGCCCTGCGCGAAGCCGCTTTCGGCCACGTCTCCTATCAGAGTGGCTACCCCTGCTGGCCGTCGAAGAACCCGGAGTCCACCAGGTCGCAGACCAGCACCGAGGCGCCCTCTGCGATGAGCGCGGCGGTCACGGCACGGCCGATACCGTTGGACCCGCCCGTGACTATCGCGACACGGTCGCGAAAGCGGTCACCACCCACTCGCATCCTCCCGTCGGGTACCAAATTGTCGATTGTCGACTGAAAGTAGTATGGCAGTAGGTCTGTTACCTGACCAGAGCGCGCAGCCTGGGCCCGTCACATACGCACGGGGATACCGGCGCCGCGCAGGCGGACAGGAGCAGGCGCGACAGGACGCAGGTGCACAACGGAGGTGCGGGTGGAAAGCGGCGGCGGCGGCGTGACAAGCACGAGCGATGCGGAGAAAGTCGACAAGACGACAATTAGGACTCAGGTCTTCAGCGGCGTTGGCGTCGCGCTGGTCACGATCTTCGATTCGGCCGGTGCGGTCGACGCCGTGGCCACCGGCGCACTCGCGGCCGACCTCGCCAACCGGGGCATGCGCGCCATCCTGGTAGCAGGAACTACCGGCGAGGCGGGCACACTCACCCCGGATGAGCGCATCGTGCTGATCCGGGCCGTCAGGGACGCGGTCGATGCCCACGTTCCTGTGCTGGCGGGCACCGGCGCGGCGACGGCCGAGGACGCAGTCGGCCTGACCAAGGCGGCTGTGCTCGCGGGTGCGGATGCCGTCCTGGCGTTCCCGCCCCCGGCCCCATCGGTCGATGCGACCGCGCGTCAAACGGCCTCATACTCGGCCAGCCTGACCGACTACTACGGAGCAGTGGGCGAGGCCGCGGGCGGTCGCCCGGTCTTCGCCTACCACGTGCCCTGGATTTCGGCGCCCGGCGTTCCGGTCGCTGACCTCGCCGGGCTGCCCATCGCAGGGATCAAGGACTCATCGGGCAGCGCAGACCGGTTGCTGGACGAGCTCGCGCACTACCAGGGCGCGACGTACGTCGGATCGTCGGCGTTGCTCGCGCTGGCCGGTCCCATGGGCGGAGCCGGCGCGATCCTGGCGCTGGCCAACGTCGAGCCGGAGCGTTGCTGCCGGGCCTTCGCCGGTGACGCGGCGGTCCAGCGTGATCTCGCCGTCGTTCACCTCGAGGTGCGTGAGGGCGGCCCCGCGGCCCTAAAGCGGATGCTGAGCCGCGATGCCGGTTACTGTGACCGGAGCCGGGTCGCGTGAGCGCATGGCATGGCGGCGACGCCTCCTCGACAGGGCAGCTGGCTGGTCTCAAGCACGGCATCGCGGCGCCGAACTTCCGCGCCGATCCGAACGAGCTGATCGAGCTGGGGGTCGCGGCCGAGGAGGCGGGCTTCGACGGCTACTTCCTGTGGGACCACATCGTCTTCTCCAACAGGGGCGACGGCCCTCCTGTGCAGGATCCCTGGTCGGTCTTGTCAGTGGTCGCCGCGAGGACGAGCCGAATCACGATCGGCACGGTGGTGACGCCTTTGCCGCGCCGGCGACCGTGGCAGCTGGCACGCCAGACCACAACGCTTGACCTGCTCAGCAACGGGCGGGTCGTGCTCGGCGTCGGCATCGGCTCGCCCGCCTACGGTGACTTCGGGATCTTTCATGAGCCCTCAGGCGACCGGGAGCGGGCTGAGTTGCTCGATGAAGGGCTTGATGTCCTGGCGGGTCTCTGGAGCGGTGAGCCGTTTTCGTACTCGGGCAAGCACCTGAACGTCGACCGGGTGCGGTTCACCCCAGCGCCGCTGCAGCGGCCGAGGATTCCTGTCTGGGTTGCCGGCGTGCTCCCGGCCCCGCGGCCCATCGCGCGCGCGGCTCGGTGGGACGGCTTCGTGCCGATCAGGTGGTCCAGATCCGAGGGCCTGGTCAGGCCGTCGGCTGCCGACATCGCAGAGGTAACCGGCCAGATCGCAGTTCAGCGCGGCCTTGGCGAGCGGGGATCGGGCGCGGGCTACGACATGGTTGTCTGGGCGGAGGTCGCGCCTGAGCCTGGCGCGCTTGTTGACCTGGCGCAACCATACGCGGACGCCGGGGCGACCTGGTGGATCGAGACGGCACGGCCAGAGCCCGACTGGTGGGAAGGCATCCAGGCCAGGGTCAAAGCCGGGCCGCTCGGCGTCGGCAACGCCTAGCGTGCGCCGAGCGCTTCTATGGACGCGCGCGCTAGATGCGAGCACCCGTGTGGCAGGTCTTTAAGCGCGCCGCGAGCCCTGATAGCCCGCACCGCCGAGGTCGCACATCCGCTGGCGGTCGGCGATTGGCCGGCGATTTACGGCAGCGTGAGAATCTCGTGGCCGCTGTCGGTCACGAGCACGGTGTGCTCAAACTGAGCGGTGCGCCTATGGTCCTTGGTCACGGCGGTCCAGCCGTCCGGCCACACGTCGTAGTCGATTGTGCCGAGCGTGAGCATGGGCTCGATGGTGAACGTCATCCCCGGCTCCATGATCGTCTCGGCGTCGGGGTCGTCGTAGTGCGGCACGATCAGCCCCGAGTGGAACGTCTTGCCGATGCCATGGCCCGTGAAGTCGCGCACGACCCCGTATCCGAACCGCCGCGCGTACGACTCAATGACGCGGCCGATCACGTTCAGCGCCCGGCCGGGAGCGACCACCTTGATGCCGCGCAGGGTGGCCTCGTGGGTGCGCTCGACCAGCAGCCTGGATTCCTCGTCGACGTCACCGGCGAGAAAGGTCGCGTTGGTATCGCCGTGAACGCCGCCGATGAACGCAGTGATGTCGATGTTGACAATGTCGCCATCGGCCACGACGGTGTCATCAGGAATGCCGTGGCAAATGACCTCGTTTAGCGACGAGCACAGCGACTTCGGGTAACCGCGATATCCAAGCGTGCTTGGGTAGGCGCCGTGGTCACAGAGGAATTCGTGCCCGATCCTGTCCAGTTCATCCGTCGTCACCCCAGGCTCTACGTGCTTGCCGACCTCGGCGAGCGCGAGGGCCGCGATCCGTCCGGCGACCCGCATCGCCTCGATCGTCTGGGCATCCTTGACATTAGGCTCGCCAATTTTCGGATGCTTCTTGCCGACGTACTCAGGCCGCTTGATTTGCGCGGGCACCTGGCGCATCGGCGAGACCCGGCCGGGCCGCAACGTGGTGACCATGATCTGAGATTCTAGTTCGCATGGACACTGAGCAGCACTGGTGGTTCTGCCTCACGCATCACCGGGTCGAGCCAGACGCGGGATGCCCGGGCAAGGATCGCCTGGGACCATACTCGACGCGCGAAGACGCCGCGCGGGCGCTGGAGACTGTGCGACGCCGCAACGAGGAGTGGGACGCGCAGGACAACGACCGCTAGCCGCCAGATGGCAGCACTCACCCCGGCACAGTAGAGTCGGGAACGCGGCGCAAGAAGGCGCGAGGGGCGTTCACTGTGACTTCACCATGGACCGGCCAGGGCCTTCCCCCGGTCGCCCAGGCCCGGATGGCAGAGATCAAGGCCAGCGGGACCTGGAGTTCTGCGCTCACTACCGATGAGTTCGCCACGATCAAGAGCGTTGGTTTCGATCCCGTCGGACAGGTGCTCGGAGCAGCGGTCTACAACATCGGCTATCGCGGCGGATACGGCTGCCCGAGCTATGCCTACTTCGGCAGCTATAGCCGTTTCGCCAGTGGTTGGTCGAACTATCAGGGTGCGGCAACTTCGGTGTCCAGTTCGGGCTCCGGATCTGCTTACGCGCCGATGGTGCAGACCTTGTACGCGGCCAGGCGCTCGGCTATCGGCCGGATGGCGGCGGAGTGCGCGGCACTCGGCGGGCATGGCGTGGTCGGGGTGCGCCTGACGATCGGACGTTTCCCTGCGGGCGGCCTGGAGTTCAAGGCCATCGGCACGGCGGTCAGGGCGCCGGGGGCGCCGCCGCTGCAGCGGCCGTTCACCTCCGATGTCTCCGGTCAGGATTTCGCCAAGCTGATCGGGGACGGCGCGGTGCCTGTAGGCCTCGCGCTGGGGATCTCGATCGGCGCGCGGCACGACGACTGGATCACCAGGAATCAGGCCAGCCGCTGGGTGAGCGGGAACACCGAGGTCACCGGCTATACCGACCTGATAAACCAGACCAGGCACGATGCACGTGACCAGCTCGCCAGGGACGTGCGGGCGCAGGGCGCCGAAGGCGTCGTGATCCAGTCGATGGACATGCAGATCGGCGAGCACGAGTGCCCAAGCCAAGAGGGCGCCCGTGACCACGTTGCCGAGGTGACGTTCGTCGGCACGGCGATCACCCACTTCGCCAAGTCGCGCCGGGCGGCCGAGCAGCCCAGCCTGGCGATCCTGTCTCTCGACCCGCAGCGCAGGCAGGCGGCCAGGATCAGGCTCGGCAAGGTCTGACCGCGGGCAACAACTAGAGATCCACGAGGGATACGCAGCCTGAGGAGCAGCATGACGGATCAGAAGGAAGCCGCCGATTTCGGGGCGATGGGCGTACCGCAGGACGCGATCAAGCGCCTCGCGGAACTCAGGCCGGGCAAGGCCGGCGCCATCTTCACCTCCGACCTGTCTGTCAACGAGTTCCTCCTGGTCAGGGAGGCCGGATTCCGGCCGCTCGGCCTGGTGCTCGGCAGCTCGATCTATCACGTCGGGTTGCAGATTGGCCGGTGGAGCAAGAACCAGGAACTTGACGTCCTCTCCCAGGCGATGTACCACGCCAGGGAGCTCGCGATGACCCGGATGGAGGTCGAGGCCAAGACGCTCGGCGCTGACGGCGTCGTAGGCGTCAGGCTCGACGTAGAGATGAAGGAGTTCGGCTCCGACATCGCGGAGTTCATCGCGATCGGCACGGCCGTGAAGGCCGAGCCGGACGCTGCGGGCGGCGGCGTGACCAACTGGCTCAACAACAAGGACCTGCCGTTCACCTCGGATCTGTCAGGCCAGGACTTCTGGACGCTGATCAGGGCCGGTTACGCGCCGCTCGGCATGGTGATGGGTTCATGCGTCTACCACGTCGCGCACCAGCGGCTTGGCAGCGTGATCGGCAACATCGGGCGCAACGTCGAGATCGAGCAGTTCACTCAGGCCTTGTACGATGCGCGCGAGCTGGCAATGAGCCGGATGCAGGCCGAGGCCGAGGCGTTGCACGCGGAGGGCATCGTCGGTGTGCAGTTGCGGCAGCACTCGCATACGTGGGGCGGCCACACCACGGAGTTCTTCGCCATCGGCACAGCGGTCCGCCCGCTGCGGTCGGACCACGTGATCGAGCGCCCGACGATGGTGCTGAGCCTGGACGCCTAAGTCGGCCGTCGCGGGCCTCAGCCGACGCACGTCAGCCGTCCGTCGCTCAGACGAGCGCGCGGAGCACCAAGTCCCGCATCAGCTTGCGCCCCTCATCACCTGCCGCGATGGGCTGGAGGATAGCGGGCCAGCCGTCGGGGACGTCCGTCACGGCGAGACCGACATCCGACGCCCCTTCTGGTGGCTGTCTGGCCTGCTGTCCTTGTCGCCTGCGTCTGCTGTCCGCCCCGTCTGGCGCGCGCTTATGGTTCTGGTCGGCTGTCTTGGTCTCACCGGATGCGGCTGCGCTCAGAGACAGGTTGGTCATGGATAGATACTAGAGCATCTAGAGCACTCAGAGCTAGCTGAGGTTTACGCAGCTAGCAGAGCGCCTACGTTCATCAACGTGCCGGTGATAGACCCGCTGGGTCCCGACTTTGCCTACATTCAGGTCGCTGACCACATCGCGGCCAGGATCGAAATTGGTGAGATCAAGCACAAGCTGCCTGCCGAGCGCGCTCTGGCTGAGGAGTACGGCGTCGCCTACCAGACTGTCAGGCACGCCATGCAAGTACTGCGCGAGCGCGGCCTGATCATCACCCGCCAGGGCCGCGGCACGTTCGTCGCTCCCGCCGCCCAGCAATAGCCGCGGCACAGGCCGGACTGAACCGGCGGCGAATGCACCATCAGTCACAGAAGCAACTTTCGCCACGTGGCAGTGCCTGGCGCGGGGGTACCCGTGTATGGATGGGACATTCATGGCGCGAACAGGTGATGGATGTCACTTTCATACACCTCCGCCGCGGCGGAGGCTGGCCTCGGCTGCGGCGGAGGCTGGCCGCGCCCAAGGCTTTGGGGGCTTTGGGCGCTTTGGGCGATCAGCTGTCCCGGGGAACGTGCGCGGCGGCAGGGCGGAGGCAATGCCCGGCTGGTGGCAGGCGAGCCGACCGATAACCTTGCCGTCATGGACTCCTGGCCTGCTGTACGCGTTCCTGAATTGCCCGGACGGGGGCCGGAGACAGTCGTCTGGGACACGGCGAGCGGCCGGCTGGCAGATGCCGCGCGGGGGTACGTGGCCACGATGTACGCATGCGGCATTCCGGGCCGCGCGTTCCATGACCCGGGAAAGTGTCACCCGGCTACAGGCTCTGGCGCCCGGCTGACCAGCCAACCCAAGATCACGAAGCATCGAGGCTAGACAGCCTGGCACCCCCCGGCGTCGCTTCGGGGACGCGGGGGAGGCATCCTGGGTTTGTCGCATGAAGCGACTTCTGGGGCGAGCTTAGACAGGGGGCCGGATATGTATGCCGTGGTACGGCGATACAACGGGGTGATCGATCCTGAAGAGGCGGGACGCCGAGTGGAGGACCAGTTTGTCGAGATTCTCAAGGAGGTTCCCGGATTCGTAGCTTATTACTGGGTCGATGCGGGGGATGGGGTAATGCTCTCAACGTCGGTCTTTCAAGATGAACCGGAGGAGGAAGAATCGACGAAAAGAGCCGGGGAGTTCGTGCACGCGAATCTCGAGTCACTGTTTCCGAACCCTCCCCAGGTCACAGCTGGACATGTCGTAGCGTCCGGCTAGGGCTTTCGCAGACGAACGCCGTTGGCATGACCCTCACCCACTCCTGGGTGGGGGTCTTCTGCGTAGAGTCGCGAGCAGCCCGCTCTGCGGCCGATCTGCCGCACCGTTTTCCCGCACCTACGCGTCACACGTCTGGAACTCGTCCCGCTGATCGACCTGACTTGTGACACGATCGGCGGCGCGGAGGGCGGGCGGCTCGTTGACCTGCTTTTTCTCGTTCTTGCTGAGTAATTTTGCGCACTAACCCAGCCCATTCCGTGTGGCAGAACGGCCCTCAGTGCCAGGCGGTGCCGTTCCAGTACAACATCAGCGTTTTCGTGTCCGCGTTGCCGACCACCCAGGCGCGGCCTGACCGCGGAATGGCTGCGACATCCTCCAGGGAGTTCACCGGGCCCAGCGGGGGGGTCATGACTTGCTTCCAGGTATGTCCGTTCCAGTGCCACGCCACGGCCCAGGTGCCATAACCGGAAAAGCCCACTGCCCAGGCATTGTCCGCCGACGACGTGCTGACGGAACGGAGGTTGTCCTTGGTGAGAGCGCACGTCCACCTACGGCCATTCCAGTGCAGGATCGCCCCGGAGTCTCCGATGGCCCACACATTCGTGGCTGAGGTTGCAGCCAGGCTAGTGATGCCGTAGCGCTTTTCGACAGCCGGGCTGACGACGACATCTCCCCACCGCCTGCCGTTCCAGTGCACGATCCGCGGCCTGCCCAAATTCTGGGGGAACAGGACGGCCCAAGCGTTCGTCGCGGACGTGGCGGCCACGCTATAGAAAGCGCCGCGTCCTACCGTGGCGGGCAGTTGCGCGCGCGTCCACGCCGTCCCGTTCCAGTGCAAGATCAGCGGGATCTCCTTGAAAATTGAGCCGACCGCCCACGCGTTATCCGCCGATGTGGCGGCCACATCCAGCAGCGAGCCGTAAGCCGGTCCCGGGACCGGCACTCGCCGCACCGTCGTGCCGGTCACCCGCACGATGAGGTGCCTGGCGACGCCTCCTCCGTCACCATGGTCCGTCAGACCGTACTCGCCAACAGCCCACCCGCCGCCCGGGAAAACGGCCACAGAGCCCAAGGCACTCCGCGGCGGCAGCGCCCGGTCGCTCAGCGTCTTCCAAACCGCGCCGTTCCACAGCACGATCAGAACCCTCGAATACGGGGGCCTCGGCACGGTTGCACCGATGGCCAGCGCGCCGCCGGACGACCAGGCCGCGACGTCGAGCAAACCGCCGGGAACCGGCGGCATGTCCAGCGGCGAGTGCCGGCCGCTCGTCCCGACGACCGGTGTGCGGGCGGTGGGCAAGGCTGTGCAGGCGATTTGCGGCGGAGGGTGCGCGTGCAGGCCTGGCGGCAACACAGCTGGGGGCGAGGCGCTGCACGCAGCCATCACGGCGGCGACCGCCACGATGCCCGCGAGGCGCCGACGCTTGCTGCCGGGCTTCATCTGTCCTGCCGATCCAGAGTCTTATCATCCCTAAGACGCCCGGTCACTGCGCCAGGATTACCCCCTGACCGGACATGCACAACTATGTACAGCCACACAGGTCGCAATGACAGCGAAGCCGGCCTCGGCTGGCCAGCGGACGCGACCGACCCTGCGCACTAACGTGTCACAAGTCAGGGCCCGCTTCCCGCGCCTGCGTGTCACACGTCTGGAACTCGTCCCGCTGATCGAGGTTAGAAGGTACGCATGGCTGATATGCCCGATTCTGGTTCTGAGGAATTCGCGAGACGAATGCTCCGGATGTGGAACGAGGCAGGGCTAGCGCTGATGGTCAGCGTCGGGCATCGCACAGGGCTTTTCGACGTGATGGCCATGCTGCCACCGTCGACGAGCGCAGAAATCGCCGCGTCCGCGGGACTGAACGAGCGGTACGTGCGCGAATGGCTCGCCGCAATGAGCACAGGCAGGATTGTGGACTATCAGCGCGATCGCCAGGCCTATTCGCTGCCCGCGGATCGCGCTGCCTGGCTCACGAGATCCGCTGGACTGAACAATCTCGCGACGGGAACGCAGTACATCGGCCTCCTCGGAATGGTGGAGGACCAGATCGTGGAGTGCTTCCGCCATGGTGGCGGGGTCCCGTACTCGGCCTATCCGAGATTTCAAGCGGTCATGGCCGAGGACAGCAACGCCGTGCACGACGCGACCTTGATCGACGCGACACTGCCGCTCGTTCCAGGGCTGGTTGAGCGGCTCCACGAGGGCATTGACGTCGCCGACATCGGATGTGGTTCCGGCCACGCCATCAACTTGATGGCCGGTGCCTTTCCGCGATCACAGTTCACCGGATTCGACTTTTCCGATTCCGGACTCGCCACAGCGCGGGCCGAGGCGGCAAGCAGATCACTGCGGAACGCACGGTTCGTGAGCCGCGACGCAGCGAGCCTGGGTGAAACGGCTGCGTTCGACTTCATCACCAGTTTCGACGCCGTGCATGATCAAGCACGGCCGGATCTGATGCTCGCGGGAATCGCTCGGGCTCTGCGGCCGAGCGGCACCTACCTGTGCGTCGACTTCCGTGCTTCCAGCGCGCTGGCCGAGAACTTCGACCATCCACTCGGAACGTTCTTTTACACGATCTCCTGCATGCACTGCATGACTGTTTCCCTGGCCGATGGCGGAATGGGCCTCGGCACCATGTGGGGCGAGGATAAGGCAGAGGAGATGCTTCGCGAGGCAGGCTTCCGCTCGATCGATACGTCATACGTCGAGGACGACATCGTCAATACGTATTACGTGTGCCGCCTGGAACCAGTGCAGTCCACCTGATGACGTCAGAGCCGCATGCCCCAGGCTTCGGACACTGTCAGCTGTCCTGTGTACCGCTGAGCGCGTTGAGCAAACGGGCCAGCCGGCCGCGTACGTCGCCGAGCCGAGCCGGCCGCGAGCCCCCGGCCGGCGACGTGACCGGGTCGGCAGATCCGCGCGGCCAACCAGACATGTCGGCCATGGACCGGGAGTTCCGGAGGTCCGGCTCGCCGACAGCCATGCTGACCAGGTGCTGGGCGCCGTCGAACGACACCGGGTCAACCACCGGGCGCACCGCGAGGCACTCGTGTGCCAGGCTGTCGAGCTCCTCGTCGCCGCGATCCAGCGCGAGGATGCTCGCACCGGCCTTCCTGGCGTCGGCGACGCGTTCGAGCAGCGCGTCGGGAACCGAGTCTGAGCCGACGACCAGCAGCGTCTCCGAACGGCTGGCCCTCGCGATCCGGTCGATGCCGACGCGCAGATGCGCTGGCCCGCCGGACGGCGGCGCCCACCGGACCAGCGTCGGAGCCAGCTCAGGCAGGCCTGCGTAACGGCTCTCGTCGTCGAGGTGGGCGGCCATGTGCCACGGCTCGAAGGCTGGCGTGCCGACGATGAGCAGCCCGTTGGGCGTCCTGGACCTTCTGCGCAACGCGCGGGCGAAGTATCTGGTGCGCTCTAGCCAGCCCGACGAGGCGAGCAGCGTGCGCAGAGCCTCGACCTGCTCGGTGTTCACAGAGTTCATGCTGCCTGAAAGCCGGATGTCCCGCACAGAGATGGCTGTGCAAGTCTTACGGGGTAACGCGATTCGGTGATTCGGAGGCTGTGGATGAGCCAGGCGCATATTGGCTATGCGGCAATGCTGGAGCAGTTCGGCCCGATCGAGGTGACGGAGTACACGGTCGCGGCCGAGGCGGCTGGCTTCCGCGGTGTGATGGCGGCCGATCACTTCCAGCCGTGGGTGCCCGCGCAAGGTCAGGCGCCGTTTGTGTGGAACGTGCTGACGGCGATGGGCGAGCGGACCAGGGGAGACCTCGGCCCGGGAGTGACCTGCCCGTCGTTCCGGTTCCATCCGGCGATCGTGGCGCAGGCCTCGGCGACGCTCGCGGCCATGTATCCCGGGCGGCACTGGCTGGGCCTGGGGTCGGGTGAAGCGCTCAACGAGCATGTGACCGGCGGGTACTGGCCAGAAGCGCCCGAGCGGCTCGAGCGGATGTGGGAGGCCGTCGAGCTGATCAAGAAGCTGTTCACCGGCAAGGACGTCAAGCACCGCGGCACCTACTACCGGATGGAAACCGCGCGGCTGTGGACCATGCCGGACACGCCGCCGCCTATCTATATCGCCACCGCTGGCCCGCTCACCGCCAAGCGCGCTGGCAGGCTGGCCGACGGAATCATCACCCCAGGGGCGACGGCCGAGAAGATCACCGGACTGCTGGACAGGTTCGACGCGGGCGCGAAGGAGGCTGGCCGCGATGCTGGCTCACAGGAGAAGATCCTGCAGCTGCACCTGTCCTGGGCGCGCACCGACGAGGAGGCCCTGGCGAACGCGGTCAGCGAGTGGCCGAACGGCGGGATGAAGTTTCCCAAGCAGGACATCCGCTCGCCGCATGACTTCGAGCAGATGGCCAAGCTGGTGCGCCCCGAGGACTTCGAGGGCCGGATGCTGATCACGTCCGACCTCGACAGCCACAGGGCAGACATCCAGCGCTACCTCGACCTCGGCGTCGACCGCGTCTATCTGCACAACGTGGGCCGCAACCAGACCGAGTGGATCGAAGCGTTCGGCCGTGACGTCCTGCCCAAGCTCACCAGCTAAGGCGGTCAGGCGCCTCAGTGATAGCTGTAGTCCTGGGATGGGTAGGCGCCCGCCGCCACCTCGTCGGCGAAGTCGCGGGCGGCCATTCCAAGCAGGCTCGCTACGTCGGCGTACCGCTTGGCGAACTTCGGCACGTTCGGCGTCAGTCCGGCCATGTCTTGCCAGACGAGCACCTGCGCGTCGCAGTCCGGGCCCGCGCCGATGCCGATCGTGGGGATCGATAGCGCCTGGGTGACGCGGCCGGCGAGCTCGGCTGGCACACACTCAAGCACGACCGCGAAAGCGCCCGCCGCCTGCAGCGCCTTCGCATCCTGCACCAGCCGTTCGCCTTCCTCGCCCCTGCCTTGCACCCGGTACCCGCCGAACGCGTTCACCGACTGTGGCGTCAGGCCAAGGTGCGCCATGACCGGGATTCCGGCCGCGACGAGCTCCTCGACGCATCGCAGTACCCGGTGGCCACCCTCGAGCTTGACAGCGTGCGCCCCGGTCTCCTTCAGGAACCTGATCGCGCTCCGCATGGCGGTCTCGACCGATACCTGGTAGGAGCCGAACGGCAGGTCGGCGACGACCAGCGCACGGCTCGTGCCGCGGACGACGGCGGCCGTCAACGGGATCAGGTCATCGACCGTCACCGGGATCGTGCTGTCGTGGCCATAGACCACCATCGCGGCCGAGTCGCCGACCAGGAGCACCGGGATGCCGGCCTGGTCGAAGATCCGCGCCGTGAGCGCGTCATAGGCCGTGAGCATCGGCCATCTCTCGTTCCGCGCCTTGGCAGCGGCAAGGT
Source organism: uncultured Actinomycetota bacterium (assembly GCA_963809195.1). Classification (GTDB taxonomy): domain Bacteria; phylum Actinomycetota; class Actinomycetes; order Streptosporangiales; family Streptosporangiaceae; genus Chersky-822. The sequence goes on from CAWEIQ010000003.1 coordinate 171,881, forward strand.
CGCGGACGGTGACCCGGCGGCCGGTCACTGCGCCATATAGCGTCTGGGGTTCGGCTTTTACTCGCGCGCGCTGCACTGGACCTGCGGTCATCGTGCCCTCCATGTCTCGTGGCGCCACGATGGCGTCCCCGGACGCTTCGATGATGACATGCGGTGACTTTCTAACGGTAGAGCACGCGATCGCCTCATGGCTCAACCCGACGAGCGTGGCCGGCCTGGCAGTCAGTATCACCATTCCGATACGATGACGTTCCGTATCGTTATTGACCCGGTCGCCACGCGGCTGAAAGGCATGCGCGTTCTGATGATCACCGATCGCCGCAAGTGGGTCGTGCTCGGCGCCTTGATCATCAGCCTCTTCTCCATCGTCCTTGACAACACGGTCCTGAACGTCGCGCTGAAGACGATCGCGGAGCCGTCCGTCGGGCTCGGCGCGACACAAAGCCAGCTCGAGTGGGCAATCAATGCCTACACCCTCGTGTTCGCGGGGCTGCTGTTCACGTTCGGGGTGATCGGCGACCGAGTGGGCCGCAAGCGGATGCTGATCATTGGCATGGCGCTGTTCGGCCTCGCATCACTGATATCTTCCTACGCCCAGACCCCGGCCGAGCTGATCTGGGCCAGGGCAGCGATGGGCTTCGGCGGCGCGGCCGTGATGCCGCAGACCCTGTCGATCATCACGAACGTCTTCGATCCGGAGGAACGGCCGAAGGCCATAGGCATCTGGGCATCGGCCGTTGGAGTCGCGATCGCGCTCGGCCCGGTAACCGGAGGTGTTCTGCTGAACCACTTCTGGTGGGGCTCCGTCTTCTTGATTAACGTGCCCCTTACCTCCATCGGTGTCGCAGCGATCTGCATGTTCGTGCCAGAGTCCAAGAGTCCCTCACCGGGGCGGGTGGACTACCTGGGCGTGCTGCTATCCATCGTGGGCCTGGTGCTGCTCGTGTACGGGATCATCAGGGGCGGCGACGCGGGCTCGTGGCTGGAGCGGGGTGTCGTAGGGCCGATTGCCGCAGGGCTGGCCGTGCTGACGGTATTCTGCGTGCACGAATCGCGGACCGAGCATCCGTCGCTCGATGTCCGGCTCTTTCGTGATCCGCGGCTGTCGTCGGCTGCGGCGGCGATCGGGCTCAACTTCTTCGCAATGTCGGGCGTGTACTTCTTCATGAGCTTCTACCTGCAGGACGTGCGCGGCTATACGCCGATGCACGCGGGGCTGCTGACGACGCCGGTGGCAGTCGGCCAGCTGATCGCGTCGAATCGCAGCGCCAAGCTGGTCGGCAGGTTCGGCGCGAAGGCCGTGGCGGCAAGCGGGCTGGTCATCGTGACGTTCGCCCTGATCGGATATCACTTCCAGACCGCGACCACGCCGATCATCGGGCTTGAGTGCATCTTCTTCCTTCAGGGCGCGGGCATGGGGATCGTCATGCCGACGGCGACTGAGTCGGTCATGTCGGTGGTGCCGCGCGAGCGAGGCGGCGCGGGCTCGGCGATCACCAACACCTCACGACAGGTGGCCGTCGCGCTCGGCGTCGCGGTGCTCGGATCGATCCTGGCCAGGTCCTACCGCGCGGATCTCGCACCCGGCCTCCGTGTGCTTCCGGCGGGCAGCCGCGCAGCAGCCACGCAGTCGATCGCCGCCACCGATTCCGCCGCGGTCCGGCTCGGTCACGGTGGCGCCGCGCTCTTCTCCCTGGCCGGGCGCTCGTTCGTGCACGCGATGCACGTGACCACCGTGTTTTCGGCCGTCGTCGCCGCGAGTGGTGCTGTGCTCATTGCGATGTGGATGCCGGGCCGGCGCGCGCCATCCCGGCAGGCCGAGGCCGACCACCACGGCAGCGGCAGCTCACCGGTCGCCGTTCTGATGGAGGACTAGTTCGGTAATGACACAGGTACAGATGCCGCCGGACCAGGCGCGCCGTGGTCGGCCGCGGAGCGAGCACGCTGACCGCGCGATCATCGATGCCGCGCTCGACCTGTTCGCCGAGTCCGGCGCCGACGGGCTGTGCATCGAGAAGGTCGCCGCCCGAGCCGGAGTCGGCAAGGCGACGATCTACCGGCGCTGGCCGGGCAAGGAAGACCTGTTGCTTGACGCACTTGCGTCGTTGCGGGCACCATTGCCGGAACCCAAGGGGGAGTCGGTCAGGGACGACCTGGGGGCGTTGCTCGACGCGATGCGCACCGAATCGGTTGACCCGCGACAAGCCAGGCAGTTCGCGCTGCTGCTAGGCGAGGGCGCCAGGTATCCGCGGCTGATTGAGAGGTACGTCGAGGCTGTTGTGGAGCCGCGCCGAGATGTGTTCCGTGCCGTACTGCGCCGCGGCGTGGCCACCGGCGAACTGCGCGAGAACGTGAACATCGAGATGGCGGTCGACATGCTGACCGGCGCCGTACTGGCGAAGACTGCCAGGCTCAGTAACGAGCGGGCGGACCGCGCCTACGGCCGGCGCCTTGTCGATGAACTGCTGACCGGAATCGCGTCGCGATAGGTTCGACTCGGGGTGCGGATCACCGCACCAGGTATGCAGCGGCGATCACGGGAGCGGCAATGCGGATGACGAAGCTCGGGCATTCCTGTGTCCGGCTTGCGCGCGACGGGCAGCAAATCGTCCTCGACCCTGGGGTCTGGAGCGGAGCCGACGCGCTAACCGGGGCGAACGCCGCACTCATCACGCACGAGCACCCCGACCACCTCGACACGGGCGTGGTCCGTGCGGCGCTCGAGCGCGATCCGGACCTGGAGCTGTGGACCAACTCCGCGGTAGCCGAGCAGTTCGAGGTCTTCGGTGACCGAGTGCACGCGGTCGGTGACGGAGACGCCTTCACGGTGGCCGGCTTCGATGTCCGCGTCTACGGCCGCGACCACGCGGTGGTCCACCCGGACTTGCCCGTCATCCCGAACATCGGCTTCGCCGTGGACGGCAAGCTGTTCCACCCTGGCGACTCGTTCACGGTCCCGGGCGAACACGTCGAGAACCTGCTACTGCCGATCAGCGCGCCGTGGCTGAAGGCCTCAGAGCTGTTCGACTACGCGCGTACGGTCGGGCCGTCGATGAGCTACGCCATCCATGATGAGGTGCTTAACGGCAACGGCATCGCCCTGATCGGCCAGCTCGCACGCGCCCTGCTAGGCGGTCCTGGGCAGGGCGGCTACACCCGGCTCGAGCCTGGCACCACCGTCGACATCTAGGTCTGCGTCGCCACTGGATCAGAAGGGCTAGCCGGTCTGCGTGACGTGCGAGCCGACGATCTTGCCGTTCTGGACCGTGTACGTGCCCTCGTAGGTCTTCACCGAGCCGTCGGTCTGGTCGGCGGTCAGGTTGAAGGTGACCGTGTCACCGGTGACACCGGTAATCGTCAGGTTGTCGTGCTGGGTGCCGGCGAAGCCCTGCTTGAACGTCGTGAACGACTCGATGGACTGTTCTTGGCCGTTGAGCCGGTACGCGGTCCTGTAGTCGTGGCTGTTGATCGCGTTGTAGTACTCGGTCACCACGGTGTCAGGGCTGGCCGGCGCGGTCGGCGAGGTGGACGGGCTGGTGCTGGCCGACCGTGAGTCGCCTGCGCTGGGCGACCCACTCCCCGACACCCGCGTGCCGTGCCCGACGTGCGGAGTGCCGTTGCCCCGCAGGTGCAGCACGAGCGCGGCGGCTCCGCCCAGAATCGCGATCACAAGGATGCCAAGCACGATCGGGAGTGCCTTGCCGCGCCGCCGCGGCGGCGGGCCCTGATAAGACGGCTGCTGATATCCCGAGCCAGCCCAGAGCTGATCGGTCGGACCAGGCGCGCCATAGCCGCTCTGCCCGTAGTCTCCCTGGCCGTAACCTCCCTGGCCGTAACCGCCCTGCCCATATCCACCGGGCTCGTAACCACCTGGCGGGCTGTACGCGCTGCCGCCGCCGTAACGGTCAGCCCTTGTCGCGCCTGGCACGCGACCGCCGCTCCCAGCGCCATCGCCCGCGCGGTCCCCGGTGCCGCCGACCGCGGCCTCAGTGATCGTGGCCTCGTAAGCCGGCGTCGCCGCCTGTGCCTGCCCGGTGCCGACGGGCGGATGTGCGGCCGCAGGCGGACCGGCGGGCGGGGAAGCGCCAGGGCCCGCTGAAGGCGCGGCGAACGCAAGCTCTGTCGCGGGCGGGACGGGCCCGATTGCTCCGGCCAGCTCTGTTGGCGCGCCTGCACCGCCTGCCCCGCCAGAAGGCCTGGCCATGCACGCGGCACGCAGGTCAGTCGCGAACTCCATGCAGCTGGCATGACGGTTGTCCGGTGCCTTGGCCAGCGCCTTGCTCATCACCTGGTCGACGTCAGCCGGCAGCTCTGGCCGGAAATCGCGGACCGGCGGCGGCGGCGCAGAGACCTGAGCCCACATGACCGCGAGGTCCTGCTCGCGCTGGAACGGCGGCCTGCAGGTGAGCATTTCGAACGCCGCGCACGCGAGCGCGTACAGGTCCGTCCTGCCGTCGATCGGGCGGCCCTCGACCTGCTCGGGCGCCATGTAATCCAGCGTGCCCAGGAACTGTCCGGTGCCGGTCAGGCTGACCGCGGCCACGGACATCTTGCTGAGGCCGAAGTCAGAAAGGTAGACATGGTCAGGCGCTGACCCGCTGGCGACGCTGCCCAGCAGCATGTTCGCCGGCTTAACGTCCCTGTGCACCAGCCCGTGAGCGTGCGCGGTGTCCAGCGCTGAGGCGATCTGCGTGACGATGCTGACCACCCTGGACGGCCGGAGCGGGCCCTCCCGCTCGATCAGGCCCCGGACATCCCTGCCAGCGACATATCGCATTGCGATGAACAGGACGCCGTCGGCCTCGCCAGCCTCGAAGACCGGGATGACGTTGGGATGATCGACGGCGGCACCTGAGCGTGATTCCCTGATGAAACGCTGCCTGAATGCGGAGTCCCTGGCCAGTTCGGGTGCAAGCACCTTCAGCGCGACGAGCCGGTCCAGTCGCACGTCAGCCGCGCGGTAGACGACCGCCATGCCGCCACGGCCGATCAGTTCCTGGATCTGGTAGCCGGCAATGCGCGAGCCGGCGGGAAAGTCGCCGATCGCCGGCCTGTTCTCGCCGTCCACTGCCCGCCTCCATGACCCTGCTCTGGCTGCCCCCGGCCGATGCTGACCTGCGCCGGATTGTCGGCCTATCAGGTCAGTCCGCAAGGACCGTCCAAGTATCCGGCCTTATGGCCGTGTGCTCAACCCGGAAGCTGGCTGCGGGGCTCGCGCCACCGGTTGGTGATCGGCAGCCGCCGGTCCCTCCCGAAGTTCTTGGCCGAGATCTTAGGGCCAGGCGGGTATTGCCGCCGCTTGTACTCGGCCCGATCTACGAGCATGATTACCGTTTCGACCAGGTCCGGGTCGTGCCCGGAGCTGACCAGATCCGCGGCTCCCATGTCCTTCTCCACGTAGTCGTCGAGCAGCGGGTCGAGCACGGAGTAGTCGGGGAGCGAGTCGGTGTCTAGCTGACCGGGCCGCAGTTCGGCGCTCGGCGGCTTGGTGATCGAGTTCTCCGGTATCGGCTCGTCGTGGCCGACCTGGGCGGCCTGCTCGTTCCGCCACTTGGCCAGCGCCCAGACCAAGGTCTTCGGCACGTCTTTGATCGGCGCATAGCCGCCCGCCGAGTCGCCGTACAACGTCGAGTAGCCCGTCGCTAGCTCACTCTTGTTGCCGGTGGTCAGCACCAGGTGGCCCTCGGCATTGGAGAGCGACATCAAGATCATGCCCCGCACCCTTGCCTGCAGGTTCTCCTCGGCGAGGCCATCCAGGTGCAGGGGCGCGTCGAAGGCCGCGACGATCGGCGCGATCGGCACGGTACTCGCGTGCACTCCCTGTCGCTTGACTAGCTCCTCGGCGTCAGAAACCGAGTGCGCGGAGGAGTAGTCGCTCGGCATCAGCACGACGTGAACCCTGTCAGGACCGATGGCGTCCGCCGCGATCGTGGCGGTCAGGGCCGAGTCGATACCGCCGGACAGGGCGAGGATGACCGAGCTGAACTCGTTCTTGGTGACGTAATCCCGCACGCCGGTGACCAGCGCGGCATAGACCTCAGCGAGCTCGCTGAGCCGCGGCCAAACCGGCCCTTCGACATCCGGCAGCCGGTCGGGACGGCCGGTTCCCTCCGGCAGCTCGAGGCGGCAGATCGTCATCGTGGTGCCGTCCTGCGCGTCCGCTGCCGCGTCACCTGGCTGCTCGGCGGTAGCCGCGGCAAGCTCAAGGTCGGCGACGACCAGTGCCTGCTCGAACTGCGGCCCGCGGGCAAGCAGGTCACCCTCGGCGGCGACGATGATCGAGTCGCCGTCGAACACCAGCTCGTCCTGTCCGCCGACCATATTGACGTATGCGAGGGGGCAGCCAGCTTCGGCGGCGCGCCGCTGGCAAAGCGCGAGGCGCGCCTCACTCTTGCCTCGCTCGTACGGGGACGCGTTCGGCACGACCAGCAAGCCGGCTCCGGCCTGCCGGGCCACTGCCACCGGCCCGCCGTCCTGCCACAGGTCCTCGCAGATCGCGACCGCCACGTCGACAGGCTCCCCGGATGCCGCGTTGATCCGGAAAACGGGCACGACGTTGCCCGGCACGAAGTAGCGGTACTCGTCGAAAACGCCGTAATTCGGCAGGTGATGCTTGGCCGAGGTGGCGACCACGGCTCCGCCGTGCAGCACCGCCGCGGCATCTAGCGGCGCTCCAGCGGGCAGGCCCACCCTGGGACGCATCCCGGCTTGCCTGTCCAGGTATCCGGTCACGACCACGATGTGGCCAAGGCCGGCCTCTGCCAGCTTGGCGGCGCTCTGGTTGAGCACCCTGATCGAGGCCTCGACGAATGACGCCCGCAGCGCCAGGTCCTCGACCGGATAGCCGGTAAGCATCATCTCTGGAAACACAACCACCGAGGCGCCTGCGGCGGCCGCTTTCGCGGTCCAACGGGCGATCGAGGCGGCGTTGCCGTCGAGATCCCCGACGGTGGAGTTGACCTGAGCAAGAGCGATTCGAAGCTGGGGCACAAGTTCAGCTTAGGGCCCGGTCCTCGCTCTAACCGCGCGGTGATCTTGGACCGCGTTACGCGGCGGAAACACGAAGGCGGCAGACTGGCCACGTGGACAGGCAGGAAGAGTTCGTTCTGCACACGCTCGAGGAGCGGAATATCCGGTTCGTCCGGCTCTGGTTCACCGACGTGCTCGGCTACCTGAAGTCGGTCGCTGTGGCACCAGCCGAGCTCGAGGGCGCATTCGCCGAGGGAATCGGCTTTGACGGATCCGCGATCGAGGGTTTCTCGCGCGTCTACGAGGCCGACATGATCGCCAAGCCGGACCCGTCAACGTTCCAGCTGATGCCGCTGCGCGGCGACCCGGTCGGCGTCGGGCGGATGTTCTGCGACATCCTGCTGCCCGACGGCTCACCGTCGTATGCCGACCCGAGATACGTACTCAAGCGCGCGCTGAACAAGGCGGCCGGACTGGGCTTCACCTTTTACACCCACCCGGAGATTGAGTTCTTTCTGCTGCGAGAGCGCCCGGAGGGCGGTGCGAAACCGCGGCCGATTGACCAGGGCGGCTATTTCGACCACACTCCCCACAACATCGCCCACGACTTCCGCAAGTCGGCGATCGCGATGCTCGAGAGCACGGGCATCTCGGTCGAATTCAGCCATCACGAGGGCGCTCCCGGCCAGCAGGAGATTGACCTGCGCTACGCCGACGCGCTGACCACGGCCGACAACATCATGTCGTTCCGGCTCGCGATGAAGGAGGTCGCGCTCGACCAGGGTGTCTACGCGACGTTCATGCCGAAGCCGTTCACCGAGTACCCGGGCTCTGGCATGCACACGCATATGTCGCTGTTTGAGGGCGACAGGAACGTGTTCCACGATCCGGGCGGTGAATTCCAGATCTCCAAGGTCGGCCGGTCGTTCATCGCCGGCCTGCTCACCCACGCCGCGGAGATCACGGCCGTCTGCAACCAGTGGGTCAACTCTTATAAGCGCCTGTGGGGCGGCGCCGAGCGGATCGCCGGGGCGGGCGGCGAGGCGCCAGCGTACGTGTGCTGGGGCCACAACAACCGGTCAGCGCTGATTCGCGTGCCCATGTACAAGCCGAAGAAGGGGAACGCGACCAGGATCGAGTTCCGCTCGCTCGATCCGGCCTGTAACCCGTACCTGGCCTTCGCGGTGATACTCGCGGCCGGGCTGAAGGGGATCGAGGAGGACTACGAGCTCCCGCCAGGTGCCGAGGACGACGTCTGGGCGCTGACCCCGGCCGAGCGCAGGGCGCTAGGCATCGCGCCGCTGCCGCAGAGCCTCTCGGACGCTTGCAACGTCATGCAGAACAGCGAGCTAGTCGCTGAGACGCTCGGTGAGCACGTGTTCGACTTCTTCCTCCGCAACAAGCGCGAGGAATGGCGGGAGTATCGCCGTCAGGTCACCGAGTTCGAGCTTGATCGCTACCTGTCATCCCTGTAGCGCGGCCGGAACCAGACGTCCCACGGCTGCGTCCTAGCAGTAGGACGCGAGCAAGGGGATGGCCGTGACGCGTGCACTAAGCGGGTCCACAGGGTCGTCGCGCTCGAGCCGGGGCATCACGGCTATAGCGGTACTGGGAATGCTGACCGCCAGCTGCGGCGCGGCCGTCGCGCCATCGCATGTCGCGGCCCAGCCGCGACCATCGGTCCAGCCTGCTGCGCACCGGCGAGCACCCTGGCCGCCGGGAGGCTCGCCGGGGATAGCCCGCGCCGTCGGCATGCGCATGCTCGCCAACCTGGTACTGCCGCCAGGCGCTAGGCGCATCGCAGCGCGCCAGCAGCCTCCTCGAGGCGAGGTTATCGGCACCGAAAGCCTTGTTGACCTGCATAGATTCTTCTCGCTTCCGATGCCGGTGCTTGCCGCCGCGACGTTCCTGAGCCGGCACCCGCCGGCCGGCTTCAGCGCGGACGGGACGGGCACGACCAGCTCAGGAAACGGCGCCATCGATCACCTGGTGAGCTTCAACCTGCCGGCACCGCCGGTCGGCATCGCCGGCGAGACCATGCTGCTCGTGACGCTCGGCCACGGCCCGCACGGCAGCACGGTGGCCAGAGCCGATGCCGAGGTTGTGTGGTACCCGCCGCGGACCGCTGCCGAGTATCTCAGGGCCGGCGCGATCCGGTCGGCGCGGATCACAGCGAGCTTTATGAATCCGAGGCCGCGCCACTTCGTCAAGGTGATCACGTCCAGGCGCGCGATCGCCAGGCTCGCCGCATTGCTCAACGGCATGCGGGCGACCGACAACAGCCTCAGGTTCTGCCCGATGGTCGACGCGGAGTACCACGTCACCTTCAGCGGTCACGGCGGTCAGTCACGAGTCGCTGTCGGTGCGAGCGGGTGCGGCACAGACAGCGTGGCCGTGAACGGGAAGGTGCAGCCTCCGCTCTGGGATCCGGATCGCCTGATCCATGCACTCCGCAAGCTCCTCGGCTTGAGCCAGCGTTACCGGTGAGCCAAGCTGTCGTGCATGGCGAACGGTAGCGACTGGGAGCAGGTCCTGCGAGCGAACGCGGACCAGTATGCGCGCGTCGCTATTACCAACATCAGCAAAGAGTTCCCGTACGACCTGCGCCAGGCCATGTCCGAGCCCGGCGACTTCCCGAGCCGGCCGCGGGAGCGCAACCCAGTGTTTTACGGCAGCTTCGACTGGCATTCCTGCGTGGAGATGCACTGGCTGCTGGTCAGGCTGCTGCGCGCCGCGGCAGGCTCGGTGGCGGCCGATGAGGTCAGGGCCACCCTCCACCGGCAGTTCGCTCCCGAGGCGCTGGCCGGGGAGGTCGCCTACGTCAAGGGCCCGAACGCGCCGGGCTGGTACGCCTGGGGCTGGGCGCTCACGCTGGCCGAGGAAGCGGCGGCATTCGACGATCCTGACGGACGGCGGTGGGCTGCGTCGCTTCGCCCGCTCGCTGACGAGATCACGGACCGGTTCTCCGGCTGGCTGCCAAAGATGACGTATCCGATCCGGTACGGGGTGCACTCGAACACCGCGTTCGCTCTGTCCAGGTCGCTCGCGTGGGCTCGAAGGATGGCCGCTGGCGGCGATCGACGGCTGGAGGACGCGATTACGGACGCCGCAATGCGCTGGTATCGCTCAGATGCGAATTATCCGGCGGACTGGGAGCCGTCCGGCTCGGACTTCCTGTCTCCCGCGCTGGCGGAGGCCGAGCTGATGGCACTGCTCCTGACGCCCCGTGAGTTCAGCGCGTGGCTGAGCGCCTTCCTGCCACGCATCGAAGATGGTGAGCCACCGGCATTGTTCGAGCCGGCCGTTGTGACAGATTCCAGCGACGGGCAGATCGCTCACCTGCACGGCCTGAACGCGAGCAGGGCTTGGTGCTGGCGCCGCATCGCGGAAAGCCTTCCTGAAGGTGACGACCGTCTCGGGCCGGCCCTCGCCGCCGCCCAGGTGCATGCCGACGCGGCACTGCCCCACGTGGTCGGGGACCACTACATGGTCGAGCACTGGCTCGCGGCGTACGCGGTATTGCTCCTGACCTAAGGCTCCGATGCGCCCGGCACTGCGGCTACGGTGTCACCCGTGAGCGTGCCGCGCGCAGTGACCCAGGCCGGCCGGCTCGCCGCGCTTGGCTTCGCTGATACGGCGGCCGCCGAGCGCCTGCTCGCCGACGAACTGGGCTGGGATGTCCTGGGCGATGACGCCGGGATTGTCGGCGCGCTCGGGGCCGCTCCCGACCCGGACCTTGCGCTGACGGGCCTGGCCAGGCTCGCTCCCGACGAGCGGCTGCGCGCAGCACTGCGCGCGGACGCCGACCCTGCGATCCGGCCTCACCGCCGTCCTCGGTACCAGTTCCGCGCTGGCCGATCATCTGCGCCGGCATCCCGGCGACTGGCACCTGCTCAGCAGCGGCCGGGACAGCGTTCAGGAACAATCGGCCGACGTCAACGCCGAGGTGCGCGGCGCAACGGATCCTGGCGAGCTCCGGCTGGCCTACAGGCGCGCTCTGCTGCGGCTTGCCGCACGCGACATCACCGGCGCACGGGCGATCGATGACGTGATGGCCGAACTGGCCGATCTGGCGGCCGCGGCGCTCGCAGGCCGCCCTGGACATCGCCCGCTCACATCTGCCGCCAGGCGCAGCGCCTTGCCGCATCGCGATCATCGCCATGGGCAAGTGCGGCGCGCGCGAGCTGAACTACGCCAGCGACGTCGACGTGATCTTCGTGGCCGAAGCTGCGGCGGGAGCAGGACCCGATGCGGAGACCGCGGCTTTGCGCACGGCAACTCAGCTCGCCAGCGCGACGATCAGGGTGTGCTCGGACGCCGGGCCGCATGGTGCGCTGTTTCCCGTGGACCCGAACCTGCGTCCAGAGGGCCGCAACGGGCCGCTGGTCCGCACCCTGGCCAGTCACCTCGCCTACTACGAGCGGTGGGCGAAGACGTGGGAGTTCCAGGCGCTGCTCAAGGCCAGGCCGGTCGCGGGCGATGCCGACCTCGGCCGCCGCTATATGGCCGCCGTGACGCCGCTGGTCTGGCAGGCAGCCCAGCGCGACGACTTTGTCGCAGACGTCCAGGCGATGCGGCGCCGGATCGTGGACAACCTCCCGGTAAGGGCCGCCGAGCGGGAGATCAAGCTGGGCCCAGGCGGTCTTCGCGACATCGAGTTCGCCGTCCAGTTGCTGCAACTCGTCCATGGCAGGGCTGACGAGACGCTTAGGGACGCCGCCACGCTCCCCGCGCTCGCCGCGCTGGCGGACGGCGGATATGTGGGCAGGCAGGACGCGGCCAGCCTGGCCGCGGCCTACCGGTTCCTGCGGGTGGTTGAGCACCTGCTCCAGCTCCGCCAGCTCCGGCGGACGCATTCGCTGCCCACCGATCCGGCGATCCTGCGGCAGATTGGCCGCGCGCTGCGCACGATGCGCTACGCCGCGCCCGAGCCCCAGGACCAGGACCAGGATCGCGAACGACAGCCCGAGGTGCCGGGCGACCCGGCCGAGCAACTCATGACGCAGTGGCGGCAGCACGCCGCGACGGTCAGGCAGCTGCACGAGAAACTGTTCTACCGTCCGCTGCTTGATGCGGTCGCCAGGCTGCCGGGCGACGTGATCAGGCTGACCTCGCGGGCAGCCGCCGAGCGGCTGGAGGCCCTCGGCTACGACGACCCGGCCGGTGCGCTCCGCCACATCACAGCGCTCACCACGGGCGTATCGAGGAAGGCGGCGATCCAGCGGGCACTGCTTCCCGCGATGCTCGGCTGGTTTGCCGACGCACCGCGGCCGGACGCGGGCCTCCTCGCGTTCCGGCAGGTCAGCGAGGCACTCGGCGGATCGCCCTGGTACCTGCGGCTCCTGCGGGACGACGCGAACGTGGCGGCCCGGTTGGCCAGAGTGCTCGCCTCTGGCCGGTATGCCACCGACCTGCTGCTGCGTGCACCGGAGGCCGTCGCGATGCTGGCCGACGACGCGCGGCTGGCGCCGCGGAGTCTGCGAGGCCCAGCGCACCGAGGCCGAGTCGACGATTCGCCGGCATGCCCAGGCAGGTACCCAAGCAGGACCCAGGAAGGCGCGATCGCCGGCCTGCTAGCGATCCGGCGCCGGGAGCTGTTCCGCACGGCGGCCGCCGACCTGCTCGGCCTGCTCGACCCAGTGACAGTCGCGGCGGCCGTCGGAACGGTCACCGCCGTGACGATCTGCGCCGCGCTCGACCTTGCCACGGCGAAGGTCGCGGGGCGAGACGGTGAGATCCCGGCCACGGTCAGCGTCGTCGCGATGGGCAGGTTCGGCGGTCATGAGATGAGCTACGGAAGCGACGCCGACGTGCTGTTTGTCTACGAGCCGGCCGCAGGTGTCAGCGAAGAGTCGGCCACCAGAGCAGCGCATGCGGTCGCTGAAGAGCTGAGAGCGATGCTCGCGCCGCCCGGGCCCCGACCCGGCCCTGCACGTCGACGCTGATCTGCGGCCGGAGGGCAAACAGGGTCCGCTGGTTAGGACGCTTGGCGCGTATCGCGCCTACTACGGGCGATGGGCAAGCCCGTGGGAGGTTCAGGCGCTGCTGCGTGCCGATCCGGTGGCCGGCGACGCCGAGCTCTGCCAGGCGTTCCGTGCCCTCGCGGACGAGATCCGCTATCCGGTCGGCGGTATGGCCGAGGGTCCTGTTCGCGAAATCAGGAGAATTAAGGCCCGGATGGAAGCAGAACGCATGCCTCGTGGTGTAGACCCGGCTCTGCACGTCAAGCTCGGACCCGGAGGGCTGTCAGACGTCGAGTGGACAGCCCAGCTGCTGCAGCTCCGGCATGCCTGCGCTCTGCCGTCGCTCCGCACGACTGGCACGCTGCCGGCGCTTCGGGCGGCGACGTGAGGAGGGGCTGCTCAGGGCCACGGACGCCGAAGCGCTCAGCGCCGCGTGGCTGCTCGCCAGCAGGATCAGGAATGCGGTCATGCTGGCGACCGGGCCGGGCCTCTGACGTGCTTCCCTCCGCACAGCCCGACCTGGCGGGGACCGCGCGGCTGCTCGGCTACCGGCCTGATGGTTCTCAGGACCTGGTGGAGGACTGGCGCCGGGCGGCTCGCCGGGCCAGGGCCGTGATGGAACGCGTCTTCTATGGCTGATTGGCTGCGATCCGTGGACGACGTGCTCGCTGCCGCTTCTGCGGCCCTGGGCGTGAGGCTGAGCGCTCCCGACGACCTCGGCGGCAGCGAGCGTTCCGCGGTGTGGCGCTGCAGGATGCCGGGCGACGGCACTGTGGTGGTGAAGACCTACCCGGACAGCGCGGCAGGCAGGGAGGGTTTTGCGGCCGAGGCGGCCGGCCTGGCCCTGACCGGTGACGCCGGAGCAGGACCAAGGCTCCTCGCCGCCATCCAGCGGGATCGCCTGATCGTGATGACGGATCTTGGCAGCGGGCCGAGCCTGGCCGATCTCTTGCTCGGCGGGCCGGCCGATGCCGCGCAGGCGGCGCTGCTCAGCTGGGCCAGAGCGTGCGGTGACCTTGCAGTAGCCATGGCCGGCCGGGAAACCGAGCTTGCCGCCTTGCTCACGGCGCACCGGTTCGAGCCGGAGACCGTTCCTGCCCGGCACTGGCTGGAGCGCCGGATAGGAGAGATCCCGCGGCTGCTTGCCGACCTGTCGCTTCCCTCCCCGGCCGGACTGGCCGCTGACCTGGCCGAGGTCACCTCGATCCTGGAGCCCTGGCAGTACCCGGTGTTCTCGCCAGGCGACATCTGCCCGGACAACAACCTGCTGATCGCCGGACGGGGTGCGGTTCGTCGACTACGAGAGCGCCGAATTCCACTCGGCGTTCCTGGACGCGGCCTACCTGCGGATGCCGTTCAGCACCTGCTGGTGCGTATTCCGGCTGCCCGACGGCCTGCGGCGGTCGGCCGAGGCTGTCTACCGAGGTCTTGTCAGCCAGATACATCCAGATCTGGCCAGCGATAGTGCCTGGCAGCCTGGTGTGCGGCGCGGCGTCGCGGCATGGACCTTGCACGCGATGACATACCTGCTGGACAGGTCGCTGGTAGCCGATAAGCCGATGATCGAGGACGGCAGGGTGGCGCCAACCAAGCGCCAGCTGCTGCGCTACCGCTGGCAGCGGCTGCAGGAGGAGCTAAATCCGGTCGCCGGCGCCAATTCGGACGACGCAGAGTTCCCTGCGCTTTCCGCGCTCGCCACGCAGTTGCTCGCCAGGACGGAGCACTGGCAGGTGCCGGACTTGCCGGTGTACCCGGCATTCCGATGAGGCGATGTCCGTTTGTGCCCCGCTGGGATAGCCGGATTATCGATTTATCGATTTAAGAATCGCTACCGCTGATGTCCGCGGTCTGGCCGTCAGGCCTGAGCAGCCGGTCCAGGCCGGTCGCCAGCGCATCCCTGGTCTCCGTCAGCGTGTAGCCGCCATCGACCAGGTACCAGTCGATTGTCTCGATCTGCGTCAGCGCGTCGGCAGCCGCGAGTATCGCTTCTGCGCGCGAGCCGAACGTGGCAAGTTCGGTCGCGAAGTGCCTGGACAGCTGGACGCGCAGCATCCCGCGGCGGGCGTTGAGGCTCGCCTTGATGATCTCGCTGGCCGGAGTAGCGCGCATCCGGGTCCTGGCCTGAGCAGCCCTCGCCATCGGCGCGATCGCCCGGTAAAGCCGCAGCCTGGCGGCGACGAAATCCTCGACCCTGGTTGCAAACGGGCCCTCTCCGACCGCATCGAGCGCGAACAGCGGCCCTACCCGCTCCAGGTGGCGCTCGATCGCGGCGTGCACGAGATCCTTGCTCGCCGCGAGGTACCGGTACACCGAGCGCAGCGAAACCCCTGATCGTTGCGCGATCGCCTCGGGCGAAGGGATCAGGTCTCCCTTGATGAACAGTTCGAGCACTGCATCCAGGACGGCCACCATGTTCCTGTCCTTGCGCGCGGTGCGGCCGTCAACGACCGCGCGCTCCGTCATATCCGTTGCCACAATGCT
This sequence comes from uncultured Actinomycetota bacterium, assembly GCA_963809195.1. Taxonomy (GTDB): domain Bacteria; phylum Actinomycetota; class Actinomycetes; order Streptosporangiales; family Streptosporangiaceae; genus Chersky-822. The sequence continues at coordinate 187,294 of CAWEIQ010000003.1, forward strand.
TCCTTCTGCGGCGCTACCGCGCCGGATCGGGCGTGTCTTAGTGCTTCAGGTGCCGGTCGAAGAAGGCGATGATCCGGCGGCGGGCGTCGCCCGCTTGGCGCTCGGCGTAACCGACGCCCATGAACGGCCCGGCTATCGCGTTGAATACGGCAAAGAATCGCGGCATCGCCGCGTCCGGGCCGGCTGCGCCACGGAGGGTTTCCAGCGCGCTCGGGTGATGGTTGATGAACGAGTGCCCCACGCCTGGGTACTCCTTGACGTCATGGTCGACGCCGGCCGCGTCGAGCGCCGCCGTCAGCTTGACGGCCGCGCCGCGCAACGTGCGATCCCGCGCGCCGTAACTGGCTACGACGGGGCACGATCTGCTGCAGCAAGGTGTGCACGTCCTTCGGCAGCATGCCGTAGTTGACGCTGGCCGCCTCGAAGCCGTGCCCGGGCGCGAGCAGCAACGCGAAGCCTCCGCCCATGCAGAAGCCGATCACGCCGATGTGCCCGGTGGATTCGTCCTGGGCGGCCAGCCAGGACCGGCACGCCTCGGCATCGGCGAAGACCTGGCCCTGGCCGGAGACGAGGTCACGGAACACCGAGACCAGGCATCGGGACCTGCGGCCGATCGAATACAGGTCGGGGGCGAGCGCCAGGTACCCGGCGCTGGCCAGCCAGTCAGCCTGGGCGCGCAGGTCTGGCGTCATGCCGAGTGCGTCGTGCATGACGAGGACGCCGGGCCAGGGACCATCGCCGGACGGCCTGGCCAGGTAGCAGCGAAGCTCACCCCGCGCGACAGATACCCGCGTTTCGGACATGGCGCCTCCCGCGGGCAGGCCGTTCATCCGGTTGTAGCTTGCTCTAAATGCTCCCAGTGACTCGGGATTTTGTCCCGGTATCCGGCCATCAAGACCATACGGATCCCGCAACGATGACGCTGCGAGGGGGTTGGCCGTCACGCCACCCTATTGCTGGCAGACTGGCCTGGTGATCGGCGATCTCGTGCAGGCGACCCGTGATCGTCGCGCCGATGGCCGGCGGCGTCGGCACGGCTCAGCTAGTCGCGGCCGCGGCCGCCGCTGGAGCGACCGGCTTCCTCCCCGCCGGCTACAAGACCGCGCAGGCGATGCGCGCCGACATAGCGGCCGTCCAGGCCATGACGGGCGCCCCGTTCGGCGTCAACGTGTTCGTTCCTGGTGCACCGACCGACGACGATGAGGCACTGGTCCGCTACCTGGACAGCATCGCCGACGACGCCGCGGCTGTCGGTGTCACGCCCGGCCCGGCGACATGGGATGACGACGACTGGCAGGCCAAGATCGCCGACCTGACATCGCGCCCTGTGCCGATTGTGAGCTTTACCTTCGGCTGCCCGGAGCCCGACGTCATCGCGGCTCTGCGAGCATCCGGCACAAGCGTCTGGGTGACCGTGACCGATTCTGACGAGGCTTCGATCGCTGTACGGGCCGGCGCAGACTGCCTGTGCGCCCAGGGATCAGAAGCTGGTGCTCACCGGGGCTCCTTCGCAAATCTGTCCGGCGCAAGTGAGTCCGGCAGGGCCGCGCGAGCGCTCGAGCTGGTCGCAGCGATCCGGGCAGCTACCGACATCCCGCTCGTAGCTGCTGGCGGCATCATGACCGACGAAGATGTCGCGGCCGCCCTGGCCGCCGGCGCCGACGCAGTGCAATGCGGCACAGCCTTCCTCCGCTGCCCGGAAAGCGGCGCACACCCGGTGCACAAGGCGGCCCTTGCCGACGCCAGGTATCAGACGACGAGCGTGACCAGGGCATTTAGCGGCCGTCCGGCCCGCGGGCTGGTGAACGGTTTCATGCGCGCGCATCAGGACGTCCCCGCCGCCTATCCGGAGATCAACAACGCGACCCGGCCGATCCGGTCCGCGGCCGCAGCGGCCGGCGACCCCGACCGGATGAGCCTGTGGGCTGGCCAGGGTTACCGTGCGGCGACGACCCTGCACGCTGGGGAGATCGTCGATATGCTCTGCCGCTCGGCCGCCGCGAGATCGAGCTAGCTGACCACCAGCAGGGTCCCGGGTTGTTTTGCTAACGGCAATTAGTGTTAGAGTGTCGGCATGCATCAGAACGTCGAGATGAACCGGGACGAGCAGCGCCTTGCGCTCGTCTATGGCCTCGACGACCCGGTTCGGCGCAGCCTCTATGACTACGTGTCCGGGTCGGCGGAGCCGGTCGGCCGGGACGAGGCCGCCACGGCGGTTGGCATCGGCCGGCCGCTCGCGGCCTATCACCTGGACAGGCTCGTCAGCCTGGGCCTCCTCACCGCGGACTACCGTCGGCCACCGGGTCGCAACGGCCCTGGGGCCGGGCAGGCCGGCAAAGGTCTACGCGAGGTCGCCAAAGGAGTTCGCGGTCACCGCGCCGCCGCGGGAATACGAGCTTGCCGCCAGGCTCCTGGCGGAGGCGGTCGAATCGGATGCGAGCGGGTTCTCACTCGCCTGCCTCAAGCGTGCCGCGCGGCGGCTAGGCGCCGAGATGGGCCGCGGCGGGGCCGCAGGGCCGCACATTCGCAGCACATCGAGCCAGCGACAGCTTCGCGGTGCAGGCGCGCGGCCCGAGACCCATGGCCGCTCTGGCCAGGCGGCCATGCGCGCGGTGCTGACCGAGCACGGCTTCGAACCATTCGCGGACGATGGACGGCAGCCTTGCCCTGCGCAACTGCCCGTTCCATCAGCTCGCTGAGCGCCATCGCGAGGTCGTCTGCACGATGAACCTCGCGCTGCTCGAGGGCGTCACGGCGGGGATCGGCGCGCAAGACGTGCGGCCCGCGCTGGAGCCTGTGCCTGGCCGGTGTTGCGTCGTTTTGCGCACCGGTCAGGAACCCAACCCGCCTACCGATGGAGCGCCATGACTCACGAGCTGACCCTTGCCCCGCCGTGCCCGCCCGACCCAGCGCCATCCGCGGACGTTGTCGCCCGCTGGCCCGGGGCGCGCGTGGACATGGTCGCCGCCGAACAGGCCGCGGCTGGACTTCCTGGCCGCGCTTGGGGTCGATCTCGACGAGGACGGGCTCCGCGACACGCCGGGCAGGATGGCCCGCGCCTACGCCGAGCTGTTCGAACCGGCGCCGCTGCGGCTGACCACGTTCGAGAACGCGGAGGGGTATGACGAGCTTGTGATTGCGCGCGCGATCCCGTTCCGCACGGTTTGCGAGCATCATCTGCTGCCGTTCGCCGGCGTCGCGCACGTCGGATACCTGCCTGGCGAGCGTATTCTCGGCTTGTCCAAACTGGCCCGTCTCGTTGAGCATTTCGCTGCCAGGCCGCAGACACAGGAGCGGCTGACCAGGCAGGTCGCCGACTGCCTGCTGGAGCGTCTGCAGCCGCGCGGTGTCGGCGTGGTGCTCGAGGCCGAGCACACCTGCATGACCCTGCGCGGAGTCCGGGCGACCGGCTCCACGACCGTGACATCGGCCTTGCTCGGCACGTTGCGCACGGACCCGCGTTCGCGTTCAGAGTTCTTCGCCCTGGCTGGCGTGCACGCCTGAGAACTAAGCACTGAGAAGTAAGCACTGACAAGTAAGCCCTGATAAGCAAGCGCTGACAAAGGCTGATAGGCAAGCGCTGAAAGGAACCCATTCATGAGCACTGACAACGCGATGGTGATCGTCGGGGCGAGCCTGGCTGGCGCGCGCGCCGCCGAGACGCTCCGGAATGAGGGCTTCGACGGCCCGGTCACCCTGATCGGCGCGGAGGACGAGACTCCATACGAGCGGCCCCCGCTGTCCAAGGACTACCTGATGGGCAAGCACGGCAGGGACAAGCTCTACGTCCAGCCGCGCGAGTGGTACGGCGAGAACAACGTGGACCTGCGGCTCGGCACGATCGTGACCGCCGTCGACCCGGCGGCGCACGAGGTCGTGCTGGATGATGATTCGCGGATCGGCTACTCCAAGCTGCTGCTCACGACCGGCTCGTCGCCGCGGCGGGTTTCAATTCCCGGCGCCGACCTCGAGGGCGTGCTGTACCTGCGCGAGGTGCAGGACAGCGACCGGATCAGGGCGGCGTTCGAGCGATCATCACGAGTCGCGGTGATCGGAGGCGGCTGGATCGGGCTCGAGACCACTGCGGCGGCGAGGACCGCGGGCGACGAGGTGACGGTGCTTGAGATGGGCGACCTGCCGCTGCTTGCGGGTGCTCGGGCGCGAGGTCGCCGAGGTCTTCGCCAAGCTGCACACGGACCACGGGGTCGACCTGCGCACGGGCGTGCAGGTCGCCGAGATCACCGGTAGCGGCGGCGCCGGCGAACGGTGTCCGTCTCGCGGACGGCACGCACGTCGACGCCGATGTCGTGATCGTCGGAGTCGGCATCACGCCGAACACCGCGCTCGCCTCCGCGGCGGGCCTGCAGGTCGACAACGGCATCGTCACGGACGCGGCGCTGCGGACCTCGGTACCCGACATCTTCGCCGCTGGGGATGTCGCGAACGCGTTCCACCCGCTGGTCGGCAAGCACATCAGGGTGGAGCACTGGGCGAACGCGCGGCACCAGCCGGTCGCTGCCGCCAAGGCCATGCTCGGGCAGGACGTCGCCTACGACCGGGTGCCGTACTTCTACACCGACCAGTACGACCTCGGCATGGAGTACGCCGGCTATGTCGAGCCAGGTGGCTACGCCGAGGTGGTGTTCCGCGGCGACGTGCCAGGGCGGGAGTTCGTCGCATTCTGGCTGGGCGACGACGGGCGGGTGCTGGCCGGAATGAACGTCAACATCTGGGACGTCAACGACGCCATCGGCGCACTTGTCCGCTCGGGCAAGCCGGTCAGCAAGGACGCGCTCACCGATCCTCGGTCCCGCTGGACTCCCTGGCCTAACCATGCCAGTCCGCCCGCCTGGAAGATTCGCGAAAATCGGAATGGGCACTCAGGCGGATGCTGGTCGTTGCCTGGGCGACGGGCGAGTTCGCCCCTCCGCAGCTTGCCCGTCGCCCAGCTAGCCGCTAGTTGCCGTGCCCCCCTGCTAGCGGCTGCGTATGGGTGTGCCATCCATCTCCGTGCGCCGGTATGGATGGCACATTCTGATGTCCGCCCCGGCCGCTTGACAGGCCGGCGATAGTGGGGGAGACTCCGCTGGCGGCCTACCGGCAGCTTGGCGGTCGCTCCGCCACGAGGCGAAGCCGCCGGGTAGGTCTGGACCGATGGCGGTCCCTTGCCGCGCCGGTATGCTGGAGCTCGGACTCGCGCCTGCGCAGATCGTCCGGACCAGTCCGCGCTCCGTCCCGGTCGGCGCCTGGTCAGCACCGAAGACCGAGGGCCCTCGGCCGACACCGTCTGACGGTCCACCTGTATCGAGTCCATCATTGCGATCGGCGATGAACGGCCATCGATAACGGCCACGGGCTAGAGCCCCCGTGATCACGCCCTTGGCGTGCGCAGAAAGTCGTCCGTGATCATGCGGCGGGCGGAGCCAGCGCCGACGTCAGCAGTCGAAGTACATCTCGAATTCGTGCGGGTGCGGGCGCAGCCTGATCGGGTCGATCTCGTGGGTCTGCTTGTAGTCGACCCAGGTCTCGATCAGGTCGCCGGTGAAGACGCCGCCCTCGAGCAGGTACTCGTGGTCGGCCTCGAGGCACTCGAGCACCTTCTCCAGCGAGCCAGGCACCTTCGGGATCGCGAAGGCCTCGTCCGGCGGGAGCTCGTACAGGTCCTTGTCGATGGGCTCCGGCGGCTCGATCTTGTTCCTGATCCCGTCGACGCCGGCCATCAGCATGGCCGCGAACGCGATGTACGGGTTGCTGGACGGGTCGGGGACGCGGAACTCGATCCGCTTGGCCTTCGGGCTGGCACCGGTGATCGGGATGCGCACGCAGGCCGACCTGTTCCGCTGCGAGTACACGAGGTTGACCGGCGCCTCGAAGCCGGGCACCAGGCGGTGGTAGGAGTTCGTCGTGGGGTTCGTGAACGCGAGCAGCGACGGCGCGTGCCTGAGCAGGCCGCCGATGTAGTAGCGGGCCATGTCGGACAGCCCCGCGTAGCCGACCTCGTCGTAGAAGAGCGGCTCGCCGTCCTTCCACAGGCTCTGGTGGCAGTGCATGCCGGAGCCGTTGTCGCCGAACAGCGGCTTGGGCATGAAGGTCACGGTCTTGCCGGCGGCCCGCGCGACGCTCTTGACCACGTACTTGTAGAGCATCAGCTTGTCGGCCATGTGCAGCAGCTTGTCGAACCTGATGTCGATCTCGGCCTGGCCCGCGGTGCCGACCTCGTGGTGCTGCATCTCGACGTCGATGCCGACCTCGATCAGCTTGCTGACCATCTCCGAGCGCAGGTCGCTGTAGTGGTCGGTGGGGGAGACCGGGAAGTAGCCGCCCTTGTAGCGCGGCTTGTAGGCGAGGTTGCCGCCGGGCTCGTCCCGGCCGGTGTTCCAGGCGCCCTCGATCGAGTCGAGGTGGTAGTAGCCCTCGTTCGGGCTGGTGGCGAACCGCGCGGAGTCGAAGATGTAGAACTCGGCCTCAGGCCCGAAGAACGCGGTGTCAGCGATGCCGCTGCCGCGCAGGTACTCCTCGGCCTTCTTGGCGATGTTCCGCGGGTCCCTGCTGTACGGCTCGCCGGTCAGCGGGTCGTGCACGAAGAACGTCAGGTTGAGCGTCTTGTGCGTGCGGAACGGGTCGACCACCGCGGTCGACGGGTCCGGCAGCAGCAGCATGTCGGACTCGTGGATCTCCTGGAAGCCCCTGATCGACGAGCCGTCGAACATGAGCCCGTCGGTGAACACCCGCTCCTCGAACGCCGCGGCGGGCACCGTGAAGTGCTGCATCGTGCCCGGCAGGTCGCAGAACCTGACGTCGACGAACTGCACGTCGGCATCGGCGATGTACCGCAGAACCTCGTCACCGCTTGTGAACATCCGTACTCCCTTGCTCGCTCACGAATGACCTGGCCGGCGGGTGAGTCTGCATGAGGCTAGCGTCCGGCGATTTCCGGTCCGTGTCCCCGATGTTTCGGCCGCGTTACGCCGCACGTTTCATGCCTTCCCTCGCTGCCCCTTCAGCCATCTCGGCCTGGCCGGCTGAGTACTGTGAAGGCGTGACGGAGCAGAAGCGGGCCGGGCTGCGCGCGCGCGTCTGCGCCCAGGGCTGGCGCCGCAGATCAACCAGGCTACCCCGGCCGTGACCTCGGGCTACCTGAGACGGGCACGGGCTCGGTGGCCAGCATGTCGCGCCGGGTCGGCGCGCTGTTCGTCGACTGGCTGCTGTGCTGGCTGATCGTGGTCGTGGCGATCAGGCCGTATCAGGCCGACGTGGCCTACTGGACGCTGCGGGCTCTTCGCCGCGCAGGACTACCTGTTCACCTCGCTGACCGGCTTCACGGTGGGCAAGCTGCTCATGCGGATCGGGGTCGCCAGGCTGGACGGCGCGATGGTCGGGCCGCTGTGGGGACTGGTGCGGACGCTGCTGCTGCTCACGGTTATCCCGCCGCTGCTGTCCGACAGGGACCTGCGCGGCATGCATGACCGCGCGGCGAACACCGTCGTCGTACGGGCGTAGGCGGACGCCGCCGCTAGCGGACCTTCGGGCGAGGCGGCCTGGGCATCCTGCCGGTGCGCGGCATTGGCCCGCGCGGCGCCTGCAGCGACGAGGGGAGCGCCTTGAGCCTGTTGTTCAGGTCGTTCACGGCAGCTGGCTTGAGCTCGCGCGGCATCTTCATCAGCGTCCGCTGCAGCTGCCTGACCGGGATCTGGCCCTTCTGGTCGCCGACCTGGATCTCGCTGATCGGCACCGCGTAGGCGATCCGCGCGATCTTCTTCTTCTCCGCGTTGATCAGGCTGGCGAGGCCGTTAGGCGAACCCTCGCCGATCAGGACAACGCCGGGACGGCCGACGACGCGGTGCACGATGTCCATGTTCCTGTTGCCGGCGACGGCCGGGGTCACCGTCCAGTTGCCGCGCATCGTCTGCACGACGGCGGCAGCCGCGCCAGGCTGCCCGGCGATCGCCTTGTACTGCGCGGACTGCGCATAGCGCCCGAACAGCATCATCGACACGAGCGCGCCCAGCACGACGCCAAACGGGATCAGTACGCCCGCCATGCCCGGTCAGCAGGCCCACGACGACCAGCACCACGATGACCGCGACGCCGCTGCCGATGATGATCGGCATCGCGCGCGGGATCGGACTTGCGGATGATGCCGGCGGCCATCTTGATCTGCTGCAGGCGGCCCGCCGTCGACGGGTCAGCTGCCGCGTTCTTCGCCGCTTTGCTTGGCGCCTGCGCCGCAGCGCCGCCGGGCTTTTTTACCATGCACGTGAGGATACGAGCATGGCGCTTCCGACGCGAACCGCAGTCACATCGGCATCGCTTCAGCCGCTTCAGCAACAGGGGTAACCGGACTCGCGCCGGAATGCGCACTGCCGCGCCGGTCAAGAGCGGCGTGGTACAACCGACCTGCCCGGTACGACGACCGGACCAGCGGGCCCGACATCACGCCCGCGAATCCGAGGGCGAGGGCCTCGTCGCCCAGTTCGACGAATTCGTCTGGGGTCACCCAGCGGTCGAACCGGATGATGCCGCGGTGACGGGCGCAGGTACTGGGTGATCGTCAGCAGGTCGCATTCGACCGAACGGAGGTCGCGCATCGCGGCGGTGATCTCGTCGCGTTCCTCGCCCATGCCGAGGATCAGGTTTGACTTGGTGATCAGTCCGTCGGCCTTGGCGGCCTCGAGCACCGCGAGCGACCTGCTCGTACCGGAATCCCGGCCGGATCTGCCTGAAGATGCGCGGTACCGTCTCGATGTTGTGCGCCAGGACCTCCGGCCGCGAGGCGAACACCTCGGCCAGCAGAGCTGGCTCGGCGTTGAAGTCAGGGATCAGCAGCTCGACGCCGCAGCCGGGAACAGCATGGTGGATCTCCACGCAGGTGCTGTCCGTACAGCCAGGCTCCGCCGTCGGGCAGGTCGTCGCGGGCGACGCCGGTCACGGTCGCGTACCGCAGGCCCATGGTGGCGACAGACTCGGCAACCCTGCGGGGCTCGTCGGTGTCAAGCGGGCCCGGCTTACCGGTGGCGATCTGGCAGAAGTCGCACCGCCTCGTGCACTGGTCGCCGCCGATCAGGAAGGTGGCTTCGCGGTCCTCCCAGCATTCGAAGATGTTGGGGCAGCCAGCCTCCTGGCAGACGGTGTGCAGCCCCTCGCGCCTGACCAGTTGCTGCAGCTCGGTGAACTGCGGTCCGGTCCGCAATCTGGTCTTGATCCACGGGGGCTTGCGTTCGATCGGAGTCTGGCTGTTCCGCGCTTCGATGCGCAGCAGCCGGCGTTCACCTGGTGCCAGTACCACGGCCCTAGCCTATGTTGGCGGCGGCCCGGCGCGTCCCGGCCCGCACCTAGGTCCGCGTCCGAGCGCGGTGACCGGTGCGTCCCGGCCCGCACCTGGTCCGCGCCAGAGTGCGGTGACCGGTGCGTGAAAGGTCCGATCATCACCTCCTAGCGCGATGAATGTCCCTTTGATACACGACCTCCGGCAGATCACCGCGACCGTGGCCTGGCATGGCGCCTGATCTGCCCTTTTTATCCGGAGAACAGCTGTCGCAGCGGGTCGGCGCACGAGCCAAGCGGCGTAATGGAGATGAAAGCACGCCGCCGTATCGGGGATCATAGGTCTCATGCCTAGCCAGTTCGATCCGCCGTCCGGAACGCGAGACTTCCTCGCAGCCGAGTACGCCAAGCGAGAGTGGGCCTTCGGCGTGCTGCGCTCGGTCTTCCACCGCTACGGCTTCGAGCCGCTGCAGACCCCGGCGTTCGAGCGGGTGGACGTGCTGCTCGGCAAGTACGGCGACGAGGCCGACAAGCTGGTGTTCAAGATCCTGCGCCGCGGCGAGCATGAGGCGTCTGGCGAGGCCGACCTTGCGTTGCGCTACGACATGACCGTGCCGCTCGCCCGGGTCATGGCGGCCTACGGCGGGCAGGTGCCGACGCCCTACAAGCGCTACGCGATCGGGCCGGTCTGGCGCGCCGACCGGCCCGGACGCGGCAGGTACCGCGAGTTCACTCAGTGCGACGTCGACACGCTGGGCTCGACCTCGCCGCTTGCCGACGCTGAGATCCTGTGCACGCACCACGACGCGCTGGCAGCACTCGGCCTGACGAACTTCACGATCCTGCTGAACTCGCGCAAGGTGCTGTCCGGCCTGCTCGAGGTGTTCGACGTGCCGGATGAGCTGGGATCTGGCGTGCTGACCTCGCTGGACAAGCTGGACAAGATGAGCCCGCGCGAGGTCATCGACGAGCTCACCGGTCGCAGCCTGTCCGAGCAAAGCGCGGCAGAACTCGTGGCGACGATGACGGCGGACGACGCCGCCGACCGGATCAGGACGGCACTGAAGCCGAGCGACGCCGGGATGGCGGGCCTCGAGGAACTCGACCGCGTGCTGGCACTTGCCAGCTCGCAGATCCCTGCCGGGCGGATCGTGTTCTCGCCGCGGATGGTGCGCGGGCTCAGCTACTACACCGGGCCGATCTGGGAGCTCGTGGCCGCTGGAGTGCCGGGATCAATCGGTGGCGGCGGCCGGTACGACCACCTGATCGAGCAACTCGGCGGGCCGGACGTGCCCGCGACGGGCACATCGCTGGGCATCGAGCGGATCCTCATGCTGCTTCCAGACGAGGCCGTCTGGCCGACCTGGACCGGTCGACGTCGCGGTGACCGTCCTCGGTGACGACCTCGCCGAAGCCTCCTTCGCGCTCGCCGCGCAGGCCAGGGGCGCGGGTTTGCGCGCGAGCGTCTACCTGGGCTCGTCGGGCAAGCTCGGCAAGCAGCTGCGCTGGGCCGCCGACCTGGGCGCGCGCTGGTGCCTGATCTACGGGAACGCCGAGCGGCGAGGCTGGTACCGTCACGGTCCGCGATCTTGTCAGCGCCGAGCAGGAGGCCGTGCCGTTCGGCGAGGTGGCGGAGTACCTGGCCGCCCGTGCGGTGACCGATGCCTGATATGAGCGACAACACTGAGGTGGACAACACTGAGGTGGACAACGCCGGTGTGGGCAACACTGAGGTGGACAACGCCGATGTGGGTAACACTGAGGTCGCTCGACCCGGACACCTGGTACGCGAGCCTGCCTGGCGTGGTCATCGCGGCGGGCGGGCTGATCACCGACACCGGCGGGCGGGTTCTGCTGGTCAAGCCGAACTACCGGGACCTGTGGTCCCTTCCTGGCGGCATCTGCGAGCACGGCGAGCCGCCGCAGGTCGGCTGCGAGCGGGAACTGGCCGAGGAGCTCGGCCTGCGACATTCCGGCTCGGCACGGCTGCTTGCCACCGACTGGTCCCAGCCGTACGGCGCCGACGCCAGGCCGATCATGCACTTCGTCTTCGACGGCGGGCATGCTCGAGCGACGGGTCGGGCATCGTGATCCAGGAGGCCGAGCTGGACGGCTTCGAGTTCGTCGCGACCGCTGATCTGCCCCGCTACCTGCCCGCCTACGGCCTGGCCAGGGTCAGGGGAGCGCTCAGGGCGCGTGCATCGGGCACGGTCGGTCTTCCTGCCGCACGAGGTCGGCTGAGCCGCCGGGCCAGCGCCGCTCAGCCGACCGGGCTGGCCAGCAGCTCGTCCACGCTCGTCAGATCCCTGGTCCGGTTAGCGCCGAGAACTTCGGCGAGATGACGCTGCGGCGCTTGCCGATCACCTCGCCGACCGCAACGGCCCGGCCCAGTTCGGCGGACAGCGAGGTGACCGACGCGTCGGAGATGCCGCACGGCACGATCTTGCCGAACCAGGACAGGTCGTTGTCGCAGTTCAGCGCGAAGCCGTGCATCGTCACGCCGCGCGCCACCCGGATGCCGATCGCTGCGACCTTGCGGTCGACCGTGCTTGCCCGGGTCGTTGCCGTGGCGGGGTCTGCCCTCACCCAGACGCCGCTCCGCCCGTCCACCCGCTCGGTGGCCAGGCCAGCGTCCGCGCAGGTCCTGATCAGTGCCTCTTCGACGGCGCGCACGTAGCCGATCACGTCGACCGGCTCGTCAAGAGCCACAATCGGATAACCGACCAGCTGACCAGGGCCGTGCCAGGTGATCTTGCCGCCGCGGTCGACGTCGATCACAGGCGCACCGGGGTCGCCGACGGACGATCGGCCGGGCTGGTGCGCTTGCCAGCGGTGTACACCGGCTGGTGCTCGAGCAGCAGGCAGGTGTCAGGGATCTCACCAGCTACCCGGCGGGCGTGCAGCTCGCGCTGCAGATCCCAGGCCCGCTCGTAGTCGAGCGCGGCGTCGCCGAAACCGGTCCTGATGAAGACAAGCTCGCGATCCACGATCTCAGCGTAACCGGCCGAGGCGCGCGCGCCGGGAGCGGGTCGGAGAGCTGATATTTCGGTCCGCTAACCTTTTTCCTGTCATGGACAACATGCTCGATCCGGAAGCGCTCGCGAAGCTCAGCGCGACAGACCGGCGCAAGCTGCTGAGGACGCTCGTGGCGCTGGAGCAAGGAGACACGCCCGCCCCTGGCAGCAGCTGGAAATGGGACGCGGTCCTTGTCGTCATCGTGGCAGCCTGCATCGTGCTGGCCGCGTGGATCGGCGTCCTGGCCGTGACGTTGCCGAAGTTCTACCACACGGGCAGCTGGCGGGGCGCCTGGGTCGGCTTCGACATCGCGTTGCTCGCCACCTTCGCCGCCACCGGATGGACAGCCTGGCGACGTCGCCAGCTGCTGATCATCTGCCTGGTCGTGCTGGCGACGCTGCTGCTCTGCGACGCCTGGTTCGATGTCGTGCTCGACGTCAGGACCCCTGGATTCCTGGCAAGCCTGCTGTCGGCGCTGCTGGTCGAGCTGCCGCTGGCGCTGCTGGCGATCGCGATGGCACGTCGGCTGCTTCGGCTGACCATCGGGCCAGATCATGCGCTACGAGGGCCTGACGAGTCCCGTGCCGCCGCTGTGGCAGATCCCGCTGCTCGGCCCGACCGTCGGCACACCGCTGGCCAGGCTTATCCGGGCGAGGGCGCAGCGGCGGACAGGCGCCAGGTAGGACGGCACCTGACCGGAGCGCGCTATCCAGACAGCAGGGCGCCGAGCGCGGAGCTGATGTCGGGATGGCGGAAGCGTGAACCCGTCCGCCTGCAGCCGTGGCGGGTAGCACCCGGGCGCTGCCGAGCAGCTCCCCGGCCACCTCGCCCAGCGCGGCCCGCAGGGCAAAGGCCGGCAGTGTGAGCATCGCTGGCCGGCGGACCGCCCTGGCCAGCGCCGCAGTGAATTCGGCGTTCGTGACCGGCGTCGGTGCGGTGAGGTTAAACGCCCCTGAAGCGTCACTGGCCTCGAGCAGGAACCTGATCGCGCTCACCTCATCGGCCAGGCTGATCCAGCTCATGTACTGCTGCCCTCCGCCAACGCTGGCCCCGAACCCGAACCGGAACGGCAGCAGCATGCGGCGCAGGAAGCCGCCGCCTGGCGTGAGCACGAGGCCGGAACGGAAGTTCACGACGCGAATGCCCGCCGCTCTTGCCGGATCGGCAGCGGCCTCCCAGTCGCGTACGAGCTCGGCGAGGAACCCACCGCCCGACGGCGCGGTCTCGTCCACCGCTCGGTCTGCCCGTGTCGCCGTAGTAGCCGATGGCTGACGCGCACAGCAGCACCGCCGGGCGCGGCTCGGCGGCGGCCATCGCCGCCGAAAGGTTGCCGGTGGACTGGATCCGGCTCGATCGGAGGACAGCCTTGGTGGCCTGCGTCCAGCGACGCGCTGCGATGGGCGCTCCCGACAAGTGAATGACGCGCGTCGACACCGCGAAGCGCGGTTGGGTCCAGACCGCCCGAGGGCGCATCGGGCTCCCAGCGAATCTCCGCAGACGATCGCGGCGCGCGCCGCACCAGGCGCACGACGTCTACACCGCTGCCCGCCAGATCACGCACGAGCGCAGTGCCGATCAGGCCAGAGGCAGCGGAGACCGCGACGCGCACGGCTGCGCTACCTGCCGAACTCGGCTTCGAACGCGCCTTCCTCTAGCCGGTTCTTGATCGTGACCAGGAATCGTGCCGCATCGGCGCCGTCGACCAGGCGATGGTCATAGGTCAGTGCGAGGTACACGATCGACCGGACCGTGATCACCTCGCCGAGATCTGGATCGTCGACCACGACTGGCCGCTTGCTGACCGTCCCTGTGCCGAGGATGCCGACCTGCGGCTGGTTGATGATCGGCGTGTCGAACAGGGCGCCGCGGCTGCCTGTGTTCGTCAGCGTGAACGTCCCGCCGGTCAGGTCGTCGGGGCTGACCTGACCTGCCCTGGTGCGCTGCGCCAGGTCGGCGATCTTGCGTGCCAGCCCGCCGATGTTCAGGTCCCCGGCGTTCCTTATCACCGGGACCATCAGGCCGCGCTCTGTGTCCACGGCGATGCCGAGATGCTCGGCGTCGTGGTAGGTCACCGTTCCGTTCGCGGTGTCGATGATCGCGTTCAGCTTCGGATGCGCCTTGAGCGCCTCAACGGCGGCCAGGGCGAAGAAGGGGAGGAACGAAAGCTTGACCCCTTCTCTGGCCTCGAAGGCTGACTTGATCCGCTCGCGCAGCCTGGCTATCGCCGTCACGTCCGCCTCGACGACAGTAGTGAGCTGGGCGGACGTCTGCAGGGACTCCACCATGCGCTGGGCGATGACCTGGCGAGCACGGGAGAGGCGTTCGGTGGTGCCGCGCAGGTTCGAGGGCGCCGGGATAGTCTTCGGCGCCGGCGGGGCCTGACGTGATGGGGCCGCCGTCGGCTGGGATGCGGGAGCCGCTGGCGGGGCGACAGCCGGCTGCGGCGAGGGCGCTGGGCCCGCCGGGGCGGCCGCTGGCCGCGGGGCTTCTCCTCCTCGGAGCTGCCTGGCGGCGTCGAGTACATCCTGCTTGCGGATCCGGCCGCCTACGCCGGTCCCGGCGATCGAGCCGAGATCGATGTCGTGCTCCGCGGCAAGCTTCCTGACCAGCGGAGTGACGTACGGGCTATCAACTCCCTCGGCGGTCGCGGGTTCGCTCTCCGCCGGCGCCTGCTGGGTTGTCTCGGGCCTCGCGGCGGGCGGGCGGGCCGGCGTATGGCAACGGCGGCGCCGATTCCGCGTGGGCGGGCGGGTAAGGCGGCGCTGGAGCGGCCGCCGGCGGCGCAGGCTCGGGGTCTGAGGCGCTACCTGGTAGCTGCCGGGCTCTCCGGCGTACGCCTGATAGCCGGCCTGCTGTCCCTGGTCGGGAGTAAGGCGGCGGAGCCTCATAGCCAGTCGCGGGCTGAGCGTACGGTGCCTGTTCGTACTGTGCCTGCCCGTGCTGTGCCTGCCCGTACTGGGCCTGCTCGTCTTGGGCCTGCTGGTACGGTGCCTGCTCATACTGTGTCTGCTCGTACGGTGCCTGCTCGTGTTGGGCCTGCTCGTACGGTGCCTGCTCGTATTGGGCCTGCTCGTATTGGGCCTGCTGGTACTGCTGCGCGGGCGCTTGCTCGTAAGGGGTCTGCTGGTACTCGGCCTGCTGGTAGGCCTCCTGGTGCTGCTGCTCTTGGTACTGGGGCGCGGGCGGCGGTGCCGCCTGCGCCGGCTCCTGCGCGCCGGCTGTGCCTCCCTGCGCGCCGTCCTCGTCGATGACGGCCAGTTCAGCGCCTACGGCGACGGTCTCGTCCTCGGCCACGGTGATCCCGCGCAGGATCCCCGAGACAGGTGAGGGGATCTCGGTGTCTACCTTGTCTGTCGACACCTCGAGCAGTGGCTCATCCGCTGAGACGTGGTCACCCTCGTGCTTGAGCCAGCGGGTAACGGTGCCTTCGGTGACGCTCTCGCCAAGCTGCGGCATGGATACGGAGACCGACATGGCTTGCGCTGACTCCTTCGTTCAGGTATTCGCCGTTCCCGATTGCAGCATCAGGAATGGAAATGCAATGGCTTGCCGGCGAGCGCCAGGTGCGCCTCGCCGATCGCCTCCGACTGGGTCGGGTGCGGGTGGATGAGCTGCGCGACCTCGGAAGGTAGCGCCTCCCAGTTGTAGATCAGCTGGCCCTCAGCGATCAGCTCGCCGACCCGGGCGCCGACCAGATGCACGCCGAGTACGGGGCCGCCGCCCGCGGTCGCGATCACCTTGGCTGCTCCTTGTGTCTGCAAGATCACGCTCTTGCCGTTTCCGCCGAGGTTGTAGGTGACCTCGGTAGTCTCGATCCCGCGCTTCGCCGCGGTCGCCGAGGTAATGCCGACCGAGGCGACCTCCGGGTCGCTGTAGGTTACCCGCGGCACGCCGTCGTAATCGATCGGCGTGACCGGCAGCCCGGCAAGCCGCTCAGCGACGGCGATACCCTCGGCGAACCCCACGTGCGCGAGCTGTAGGCCCGGGGTCAGGTCGCCGACTGCCGAGATCGTCGGAACGCTTGTCCGCCAGTAGTCGTCGACGAGCACGAAGCCGCGGTCCATGGCGACGCCGGCCTCCTCGTAGCCGAGGCCAGCCGAGACCGGGCCCCGGCCCACGGCGACGAGCAGCATCTCGGCCTCGATCGTGGTGCCGTCCTCCAGGCTGACGCTGACCCCCGTCGCGGTCTCCTTGACCTCGCTGAAGCGGATGCCGAGGTGATACTTGATGCCGCGCCGGCGGAACGCCCGCTCGAGCAGCTTCGAGCTCGACTCCTCCTCCGTCGGGAGCAGGTGCGCCATCATCTCGACGATCGTGACGTCCGCGCCGAACGAGCGCCATACGCTCGCGAACTCGACGCCAATGACGCCGCCGCCCAGGATGACCGCAGAGGCCGGGACCCGGTCGAGCGTCAGCGCGTGATCACTGGTGATAACCCGCTCGCCGTCGATCTGCAGGCCAGGCAGCGAGCGCGCTTCGGATCCGGTGGCGAGCACGACGTGCGCGCCCTCGTAGACGGCGTCGCCGACCGCCACGGCCGTCGGCGAGATCAGCCGCCCGTCGCCGTAGACGATCTCGACTTTGCGGCTGGCCAGCGTGCCCTGCAGGCCCTTCCACAGCCGGTCAACGACCTTGTCCTTGTAGGTGTTGACGGAGGGCATGTCGATGCCGTCGAAGGTGGTCCGCACGCCGACCGAGGCGGCATCCCTGGCATGGTCGGCGATCTCGGCCGCGTGCAGCAGCGCCTTGGTGGGAATGCAGCCGCGGTGCAGGCACGTACCGCCGACCTTGTCCCTCTCGATCAGCACCACCCGCATGCCAAGCTCGGCGGCGCGCAGCGCGCACGCGTACCCGCCACTGCCTCCGCCCAGGATGACAAGGTCGTATCCGCTGGTCTCGGTCTGCGTCACCGATCGCTCCTCGTCGCCATTGACATGATCTGCCTGGTCATTCGCTCGCGGCTAGAGCCGCCCGTCCGCGACATCGTGCGCGATCTGGACCAGGGTGCGGACCGCGGCGCCGGTTCCGCCCTTCGCTGTGTAGCCGTACGGCTCGCCTTCATGGAACGACGGTCCCGCGATGTCCAGGTGTGCCCAACGCACGCCGTCCGGCACGAATTCCCTCAGAAACAGCCCGGCAACAAGCATTCCGCCGTCGCGCTCGGCGGCAACGTTCGCTAGGTCGGCCACCTTGGAGTCGAGTCCCTTGCGCAGCTCCTCGGGCAGCGGCATCGGCCACATCGCCTCGCCGGCCCTGGTCGCGGCGTCCACCACGCCGTCCCTGACCGCGTCGTCGTTGGACATCACGGCGCTGACCCGGGTCCCGAGCGCGACCACCTGTGCCCCGGTAAGAGTCGCTATGTCGACAAGCAGGTCGGGGGAGTCGGCGGCCGACCTGGCCAGCGCGTCCGCGAGGACCAACCGTCCCTCGGCGTCGGTGTTGAGAACTTCAACGGTCGTGCCGCCGTAGATCGTGATCACGTCGGAGGGACGCTGCGCGCCGCTGCCCGGCATGTTCTCGGCAAGCGGCAGGTACCCGACGACGTTAACGGCCGGCTTGAGCGCCGCGATCGCCCGAAGTGCCGCCAGCACTGCAGCCGCGCCGCCCATGTCGGACTTCATCGTCTCCATGGCCTTGGGCGGCTTCAGCGAGAGGCCGCCTGAATCGAACGTGATGCCCTTGCCGGCGAAGACCACGGTCCGCGACGCGTCAGGATGCTGGTAGCTAAGCCTGACCAGCCGAGGCGGGTGCACCGAGCCCTGGCCGACTCCGGTGATGCCGCCGTAGCCGCCGTCAGCCAGCGCGACGTCGTCAAGGACTTCGATTGCCAGCCCGGCAGCCGCGGCGATCTGGCCAGCCTCGGTGGCGAAGCTTTCAGGAAACAGATGCGACGGGCTGGTGTTGACCAGATCGCGCACCAGCGCGACCGCGGACGCGAGCACGTCTGCCTTAGCGATCGCGCCGGCGACGTCGTCGCCGGCGATAAGCGTCAGCTCGGCGGCCGGATGGCCGTTGCTCCGGTAACGGCCGAACGAGTAACTGCCAAGCAGTGCGCCAAGACAGGTCGCCTCTGCGCTAGCGGGGTCGGCAGCGGGCAGGGCGAGGGCGATCGTTCTGACCTTCGGCGAGGCCAGCGAGCGGACCGCAGCACCGGCGGCGCGGCGGAGCACCTCGGCGTCCGCGCTGGCCGGGTTGGACGCGCTTGCGGTGCCGATCCCGACTGCCGCGATCAGCGGGGCGCGGCAGCTTGCCGCCAGACACGGCTCTGGTGACCTCTTCTGCCTTGCCGGTGGCGCCCAGCGCGGTGAGAGTCGGAAGCAGGTCGCCGCCGAGCGCGGCATCGACATCCTCTGCGCCAGGAGCGAGCACCAGGCCGGCGTCGCCCTGGCCCACGGCGATCACGATGGCGTCAGCGCTGACGTCACGCGCGGCTGAATTAGTCGTACGAAGGGTTGCTGTCACGAATCTGAGCCTAGTGCCTGAGCGGGCGCGGGGTTGCTGTGCCTTCCAGCGGCGTGACCGTAGGGTTGCGGTATGTCCGGCTCGGCCTGTGATCCCGCGCTCAGCATGGCCGCGATAACTGAACGGCTGGAGGCGGCGGGCTGCGTCTACGCCGAAGATGAGGCCAAGGTCCTGGCGGCATCGGCTGGCACTCCTGAGGCACTTCGCAGCATGGTCGAGCAGCGCGTCGCCGGCCTGCCGCTGGAGCACATCGTCGGCTGGGCTGAGTTCTGCGGGCTGCGGATCACGCTCGAACCGGGCGTCTTCGTGCCGCGGCCGAGGAGCGAGCTGCTCGTCAGGCTGGCTGCGGCGCGCGCAGCGCCAGGGTCGGTCGTGGTCGACCTGGCGTGCGGATCAGGTGCGATCGGCGCGGCCATCGCAGCCCAGGCGACCTCGGCTGCCGGGCAGATAGAACTACACGCCTGCGATATCGACCCCGCCGCCGTGCGGTGCGCCAGGCGCAACCTGGGCGCGGCCGGGGGCCACGTCTATGAGGGCGATCTCTATGCGCCGCTGCCCGCCTGGTTGCGCGGACGGGTCGGCGTCATCGCGGCCAACGTGCCGTATGTGCCGACCGAGGCAGTCGTGCTGATGCCGGCCGAGGCCAGGATGTACGAGCCGCTGCTGGCGCTCGACGGCGGACCTGACGGGCTTCGAGGTGCTGCGCAGGGCTGCGCGCGGGGCGAGCGAGTGGCTTGCGCGAGGCGGGCATCTGCTGATCGAGACGAGCAGGGGCCAGGCGCCGGCAGCGGCCGACGCGTTCGCGGCCGCCGGGCTTGCCGCCGAGATTGCCAGGAACGAGGATCTCGGAGCCACCGTCGTCATCGGCCGGCTTCCGGCATGATGATCGGTCGCCGCTGCGCGAGAGCCGCCAGAAGCGTGGCGTTAACGGCGCGTCAATTCGGCCCTGACCGGCGTTAAGACGGCGTCAAGACCGGCGGCATCCGCGGGTGGCCGGGGTGCACTGGAAGTGCGATGACTGCTCCGCACAACGCCGGTCCGCACGACACCGGCCCAGATGACACCGGCACGGCTGACACCGGCAGAGCTGACACCGGCCCAGATGACACGGGCCCAGATGAGACGGGCACAGCTGAGACCAATGCCGACGAGGCTGAGGCCCCGCTGCACGGGCCCGCAACGCACGGACGCCCGGCCCGTCAGACGGCGCGGGGTGGCCGCGCACGTCGCCCTGCCTGTGGGCTGTGCGAGCCTGCTGCTCATCGGCGCCATCACCGCGGCCGCGCACGGCGCTGTCTCCGGGGGCTGGGTGCTGGTGCTCGCGTCGATCGTGGTGGCCGCCGCTGGACTGGTGGCCGAGCCAGGCGCCACGCTCTTCGTTGTCTGCGCGGCCTGGCTGACCGTCGCGGGCTTCTCTCGCCCGCCCTACGCGCAGCTGCAGGTGACGTGGCTGACCGGCGCACGAGCTGCCCTGGTCCTGAGCCTGGCGGGCCTGATCGCAACCATGGCCGGTGCGGTGCTGCGCAAGCTTGCGTCGTCGGTCACACTGGGAGTTGTGGAGACTGGTGGCCGCCGCCGTCCCAGGTTTTCCTGGTGGCGCGAGCTGGGCCCGGCCGGCGGCCTGGACCGCAAGAGGCAGGTTGCCGGGCTGGCGCTCGTCGCTGTCCTGCCGCTGCTGACCGCAGTGCTGGTGCCTGCTCAGTCGTCTTTGAGCCTGTCCGATGACCTGCTGATCTACCTGGTCGGCGTCGTGGCCGTCGCCGTGGTCGGCGGTTTCTGGCCAGCCGTCGTGGCGGCCGTCGTAGCCAGCTTGCTGCTCAACTGGTTCTTCACCCCGCCGGTGCACACGTTCACGATCGAGGACCCGCAGAACATGCTGGCCCTGCTGCTCTTCATCACCGTCGCGGTCACGGTGAGCAGCGTCGTGCACCTGGCGGCGCGCCGAGCCGTGCAGGCGGCGCGGAGCCGGGAGGACGCCGCCGCGCTGCTTGAGCTGGCGCAGACGGTCCTCGGCGGCCAGGACACACCAGCAGCGATCCTCGACCACCTCACCGCCACCTGGGGCGGCGGCGCCGAACTGGCGGAACGCGCTGGCGGCCGGTGGGTGCGGGTCGCGACATCCGGGGCCATGCCAGCACGGGCTCCGCGAACCAGGGTCAGGGCCGGCGCCGACCTCATGCTGGCAGTGGCAGGTCAGCCAGTACCGGTCAACGCCCAGCTACTCGACGGCTTCGCCGCCCAGGCGGCGGCGGCACTGGAACGCGACCGGCTTCGCACGCAGGCAGCGCAGGCAGAGGCGCTGGCAGAGGGCAACCGGATGCGGACTGCGCTTCTCGCCGCCGTCAGCCACGACCTGCGCACTCCGCTCGCCTCGATCAAGGCAAGCATCAGCACGCTGCGCCAGACCGGCGTGCAGCTCTCGGTCGAGGACGAGGCAGCCCTGCTGGCTACCACAGAGGAATCTGCCGACCGATTGAACGACCTGATCGGCAACCTCCTGGACATGAGCCGGCTCGCCGCCGGGTCACTTGAGCCGTTCCTGCGGCCAGCGTCAATCGACGAGGTAGCCCCGCTGGCCAGGCACGAGGCGGAGAGCTCGGGCAACGTGCGCCTCGTCGTCCCTGACGACCTGCCGCTCGTGCGGACCGACCCAGGTCTCCTCGAGCGGGTTCTGGCCAACCTGTTCGCTAACGCCATCGCCCACTCGCCGCCAGGTCGTCCGCCGGTCATGACCGCCAGACGCGACGGGGACAGCGTGCTGCTCGACGTCATCGACTACGGCGCGGGCGTGGCTGATGACCTCAAACCGCTGATGTTCGAGCCGTTCGAACGGCTGGGCGAACGCGGCGGCGGCACAGGGGTGGGCCTGGGCCTCGCGGTGGCGAAGGGATTCCTGTCGGCGATGGGAGGCACGGTGACGCCGATCGACACCGCGGGCGGCGGCCTGACCATGCGGATCGCGCTGCCGGTCGCCGCGCCCGCCAGCACACGGATGGCCGCTGATCAGTGACCAAGGTATTGGTGATCGACGACGAGGAGCCCATTCTGCGGGCTCTTCGGATCAATCTCGCCGCGCATAAGTACGAGGTCACCACGGCGGCCGATGGCAAGTCCGGGCTCGCCGCGACAGCCAGGGAACACCCGGACGTCCTCATACTCGACCTCGGGCTGCCCGATATGGAAGGCACCGAGGTCATCACCGGTATCCGCGGCTGGTCGTCGGTCCCGATCATCGTCCTGTCGGCCTGGGGCCAGGAGTCGGCCAAGATCGCCGCGCTGGACGCAGGCGCGGACGACTACGTGACTAAGCCGTTCGGGATGGGCGAGCTTCTCGCCAGGCTGCGGGTTGCCGTCCGGCGCGCCTCCCCTGCGCCGGACGAACCCGTGGTTACGACCGGCGACATCACCATAGACCTCGCGGCCAAGCGGGTGCGCAGGGGCGGCGAGGATGTCAGGCTCACGCCGACCGAGTGGCAGCTGCTCGAGGTGCTGGTCAGACACCGGGAGCGGCTAGTGACCCAGCGCCAGCTGCTGCAGGAGGTCTGGGGGCCGGAATACGGTACCGAAGGCAACTACCTGCGGGTGTACATGGCTCATCTGCGCCGCAAGCTCGAGACTGACCCGTCCCGTCCGCGCTATCTGCGGACGGAGCCTGGCATGGGCTACCGGTTTACCGCTGTGGGCTCTGAGGTGTCGCCGCCTGGGGGCCGCAGCTCGTAGCCGGGGTTGAAGATGGTCCTGGCGCCGCGGTGGCTGGAGACCCTGCCACGAACCTTGAGGTGCCTGCCCGGCTCGATTCCGGGGATGCTGCGCCGACCCAGCCAGACCAGCGTGAGGCTGCCTGACCCGTCCCACAGCTCGGCCTGAAGCGTCGGGCTGTTGCCGCGCGGCCGGACGGTAACCGTCCGCAACGTGCCCGCCACCTCGCACTGCTCGCGGTCGCTGAGATCAGCGATCGGGGTGGCATGGACATCGGCCACCCTGGCTTGCAGCTCTTCGGCCTGGATCTGCTCGTGCGCGGCCGCGATGTGGTGCCTGAGCCTGGCCAAGCCGCCCTCGTGGATGTCCTCGGGTGCCGCCGCGGGGCTGTTGAAGGCGACGCCGCCCGAAGGCTTGACCTCGACCTTGGTCGTCCGGCCGCCAGGAGGCGCCGCACCGTGACCGTATGCGGCCGCCTGCGCGAGCGCGTCGGCTCTGGCCGACCTGAGCTGATAGGGCACGCTCGCGACGATCACCCCTGGCTGCAAGAGAAGCCTGGCCTTCAGCCGGAGCGCGCTCTGGTTATGAAGCAATTGCTCCCACCAGTGCCCGAGCACGTATTCGGGGATGAACACGGTGACAACGTCGCGCGGGCTCTCCCTGCGAAGCCGGCTCACATACGACACGACGGGCTTGGTGATGTCCCGGTAAGGAGAGGCCACGACGGTCAGCGGCACCGGCAGGTCCGCAGCCTCCCATTCTTCGCGGAACCGCGCGGTCTCGGCGTCGTCCACGCTGACCGTGACCGCCTCGATGTGGCTGGGCTGGGTGGCGCGTGCGTAGGCGAGCGCCCGAAGCGTCGGCAGGTGCAGCTTGGAGACCAGGACGATGGCGCGGTTGCTGGACGGCAACGTGACCGGCTGATCCGCGGGCGGCGGCGCTAGCTCAACCGCGACGCTCGCATAGTGCCTGCTGATGGCGCGCATGGTCAGCCAGATGGCCGGCATCGCGACGACCACGATCCACGCGCCGCTGACGAACTTGCTGAAGAGCACGATCACGAGCACCACGCCCGTGAAGCAGGCTCCGACCGAGTTGATCACCCTCGTCCGCTTCATGTGCCGGCGGGTCTTGGGATCCTCGGTGAACTTCAGATAGCGGTTCCAGTGCCTGATCATGCCGGTCTGGCTGCACACGAACGAGACGAACACCCCGATGATGTACAGCTGGATCAGCCGGGTCGGGGAGGCGTGGAAGACAACGATCAGCAAGATCGCGAACCCGGACAGCATCAGGATGCCGTTGCTGAACGCCAGCCGGTCGCCGCGGTTGTGCAGCTGCCTGGGCAGGTAGCCGTCCCTGGACAAGATCGACGCCAGCACGGGGAACCCGTTGAACGCGGTGTTCGCCGCCAGCACCAGGATCAGGGCGGTCACGAACTGCAGGATGTAGAACAGCGGCGACCCGGCGCCGAACACAGCGCCGCCAACCTGCGCGATCACCGTCCGCTGTAGGTGCCCGGGCGGCATGCCGTGCACCTGGGACGCTTGCTCGGCAATGTGCACGTGACTGACCAGCGCCAGTACCGTCACGCCAGCGAACATCGCAACCGCGATGATGCCAAGCAGGGCCAGCGTGCTGGCGGCGTTCTTGCTCTTGGGTGGCTTGAACGCGGGCACGCCGTTGCTGATGGCCTCGACGCCGGTCAGCGCCGTGCAGCCGGACGAGAACGCCTTCAGCAGCAAGAACACCAACGCCAGGCCGGTGAACGAGCTGGTCGCCTGGACGTGGTAATTCGCGCTCTCTGCCTGCAGATGGTGGCCCAGGGCGATCCGCGTGATGCCCCAGATGATCATCAGGCCGACGGTGCCGATGAAGAAGTAGGTCGGAATAGCGAACGCAGTCCCCGACTCGCGCACCCCGCGCAGGTTCATCACGGCCAGGACCGCGACGACGATGACGGCGATCAGCGTGACGTGGGAATCGAGGATCGGGAATGCCGACGCGAGGTTCGCAACGCCAGCCGAGACCGACACGGCAACTGTCAGCGTGTAGTCGACCATCAGCGCGCTCGCGACCGCCAGGCCCACCTTGGGCCCCAGGTTCGTCGAGGCGACCTCGTAGTCGCCGCCGCCGGACGGGTAGGCGTGCACGTTCTGCCGGTATGACGCCACCACGACCAGCATCAGCAGGCCCACCGCGGCGCCGATGTACGGGGTGTAATGCAGCAGTGCGATGCCGCCGAGCGACAGCACCAGCAGAATTTCCTCGGTCGCATAGGCCACCGAGGACAGCGCGTCACTGGCGAAGACTGGCAGGGCGATCTTCTTGGGCAGTAGCGTGTGGCCCAGATGCTCACTCTGCATCGGGCGGCCGACCAGCACCCGCTTCGTCAGTCCGAAAAGCATGGCCACGACCGGAATGCTAGGCGCACCAGGCCAAGTCCGCCACATGCGCGATGGTGCGATGACACTTACGCCCATCCGCAGCGCCTAGATATTAACAACTGTCAGAGTCAGATCTGACAGTTGTTACAATCGAGTGCGTAACCGCGCGGAGGCCCGGCCCGGAGCGCGGGCGAGCGTGAGCCCGGACGGAGGGTGATGTGGGAGCTGGCGCCCTGTTTATCGCGGTCTTCCTCGCCTGCGCCGTCGAAGCCGTCGAGGCAACGACGATCGTGCTCGCAGCGGGCACAGCGCGGGACTGGCGCTCGGCGACCACGGGCCTCGTAGCGGCACTGGCGGTGCTCGCCGTCATCACAGCCGTGCTCGGTCCCGCCGTCACCGCGCTGCCGCTGCAGGCGCTGCGGCTGTTCGTCGGCGCGTTGCTGCTGATCTTCGGCTTGCAGTGGCTGCGCAAGGCGATCTTGCGGGCCAGCGGTCACAAGGCGCTGCATGACGAGCAGGAGATTTACCGGACGCAGGTGAGCATCGGCCAACGCCGCGCCGGTCCGGCGGGCGGGACTGGTTCCCGACATGTACGGCTTCACGCTGTCCTTCAAGGGCGTCCTGCTCGAGGGGCTCGAGGTTGTTTTCATCGCGCTGACCTTCGGCGGCAACGCGCACCAGATACCGCTGGCCGCCGCTCGCGGCAGTCTGCGCCGTGCTTGTGGTCGCGACGGCTGGGCTGGCACTGCGGGCTCCGCTGGCCAGGGTGCCGGAGAACACGATGAAGTTCGTGGTCGGCGTAATGCTGACGGCCTTCGGCACGTTCTGGGGTGCCGAGGGAGCGGGCGCGCGCTGGCCGGGCTCGGATGCGGCACTGCTGGTGCTCGCGCCCGGCATCGCCGTCTTCGCGCTCGGCCTGGTAGCGCTGCTGCGGCGGGTGCCGGACCGCGCAGCCGCGTCGCGGAGGTGCACTGACATGGACGTGCCTGACATGAAGGTGCCCGTGACATGGAGATGCCCTGACATGGAGGTGCCCTGATATGGGCGGCTGCAGAACGTTCGCCGCGTTCGTCTACGACTTCGTTGTCGGCGATGACTGGCGGGTTGCGGTTGGCGTCACGGCCGGGCTGGTCGGGCACCTACCTGCTCACGCACGACGCGGGCGTGTCAGCCTGGTGGCTGGTTCCTGCCCTGCTCGTCACGCTGCTACCGGTGAGCCTGTGGCGGGCTGTCCGCCGGCCCTGAACGACCAATCATCGATGCCGCCCTAGCGGCTCTCCGCCTCTTCCGCGTAGACCCTTGCCGCGTACTCTTCCAGGGCCTGCTCGCAAGCGATCAGGCCCTGCTCAGCCGCCTCGCGCCCTGATGCTCCGAAGACGTCGCGCTCCCTGATCCTGGCGAACCAATTCCGGAGCTTGACCAGGTCGACCTCGTTCTCCTCGAGCTCAGCGTAGGTGAAGTGATCGGCCACGTACTCCTTCTGCACTTGGCCGAGGAAGTCCTGACATTTGTCGACGATCTCGGCGTACTCGTCGTCCCTGGCCGCCTGGAACGCCTCAAGCACTCCTGGCTCGCCGGCCAGCACCGAGCAGGACAGCAGCACCGCTGTTCCTGACATGTCCAGGATCTCGCGCCGAAGCTTGCGCAGCGCGCGCTCCGCGGCAACGCTCGCCGGCAGCGCCGCGGCGGAGTTCTGCAGGTAGATCGCACCAAGGCTCTTCAGCCTGCGCCACACGGCCGCACGAAGCCTGGTCGGCTCCGATGGCACGCGGTACACGAGCAGCAGCCAGCCGTTGGTCGTCCGGGCCGCCCGCGCTCATCTGGCTATTGTCGCAGCGTCGGCCTGAAGTTCGGGTTGTCGTCGTCCCGCGCCCGGCTGACCGTGGGTCCGGAGCCATTCGGATGCACCCGCAGACCCTCGATCTTGCGCATCAGCTCGGCCTCTTCCGAGATCTCCGCAGCCGTCGGGGACAAGGCGATCGCCGCGGTCAGCACGAACGTAGTGACCGATACGCCGACGATGAGCGGCAACAAGAACGCCGCCGCGTCGGCGCCGCCCATCGGCATCGGCGAGCCGTTGGGCGGGTAGACGCGCATCGCCGCCATGCCGGTGTAGTGCATGCCGCTGACCGCGACGCCCATGATCAGCGCGGCGCCGAAGCCGGACCAGAAGCCGCCGAGCCGAAGCGCGAACCAGAGCGCGGCGGTCGCGGCCACGATGGCGATCACGATGGAGAGCGCGAACAGCCCTGGGCTGTAGCTCATCCTGCCTGGCATGCGCATGGCCGCCATCCCGCTGTAGTGCATCGCGGCGACGCCGAGCCCGGTCACCACGCCGCCGAGCAGCAGCGACCGGAGCCGCATGGTCTCGCTGAGCCCGACGATCAGCAGCCCGATGGACACGAACGCGACGGAGATCAGCATGCTCAGCAGCGTGACAGGAACGTTGTAGTGGATCGTCTCGCCGGGGATGGTGAATCCGAGCATGGCGATGAAGTGCATCACCCAGATGCCGGTGATCCCGATCGAGCCGCCGCCAAGTAGCAGCCAGCGAATCCTGGCCGCCGCCTGAGCTCACCTGTGACCGGCTCGTGCAGCGGAGCCCGAGGAACGAGCCGACAACCGACATGAGGTAGGCAAGGCCGGGCGTGAGCAGGCCATACGAAAAGTTATGAACAGTAAGCATTGTGTGAAAGCTCCGGGCTACTAGCGAATGTCCCGCCATGAAGTGTCTCGTGATGGTATCCGGAGGGCAGGAAGCGGGGTGACCTATTAACGCGAAGGACGGGCGTAATGAGCCGGATTATCGGCCGCTCAGCAGCTCGGTGAGACGACAGTCTCCACGGCGGTGTCGTCCGCTGAGCGATCGACCAAGTACGCCGCGCGCCTGCGGGCTGTCGGCCACGACGGCGTGCAGGTCGTCGTCCACGAAATGAGCGGCCGCCCCGTCGTCGCAGGCGATTCCGCCGGGCAGCGTGCCGTCGGCCACCAGTGACTGGTACAGCGGCCGGCGGCGGGACTCGGAGTCGTAGTGCGGGCAGTAGCTCGGCGCGAACATGCCAAGCCCGTCGGTGAACGGCCGCAGGTCGACTCCGAACGAGTCGGTAGTTCCGCCGCTGAACCAGCAGATCGCTCCGGCGCTCACGCCGGACAGCACGATGCCGGCCTGCCACGCCTTGCGCATGACGGCGTCGATGCCGTGTACCCGCCACACGGCGAGCATGTTGGCTACGCTGCCGCCGCCTACGAAGATCACGTCCTGCGAAAGCAGCATGTCCTCGGGGTCATTCACGTTCGGCATCGGGAAGAGCTGCAGGTGGGAGACCGTGCCGGGCAGGGCGCCTAGCAGCTGATAGGTGCGCAGGTAGGACGACGGATCATCGCCCATGGCCGTGTTGAGTATGCAGATCCTAGGCGTCGTCGCACCGGAGAGCCGCGCGGCATAGGCGAGCAGCAACGGGAGCACCTTCGCCGTTCGCGCCATTCCGCTCAGGCCCGCGCAAACCGCCGATGGCTAGTACATGCCGATGTCCGTCCCTCGCCACGCGCAAACGCTACCGTGCCTGGGTGACCGACTGCATTTTCTGTTCGATCGCGTCTGGCACCGTTCCGGCTCAGATGGTTTTCACTGATGAGAACACGGCGGCGTTCCTGGATGCCAGGCCCGTGTTCAAGGGCCACGTGCTGGTGGTTCCGCGTGAGCACGTCGAGACGCTGGCAGATCTGCCCGTCAGGCTGATCGAGCCGTTCTTCACGACCGTCCGCCTCATCAGCGCCGCCGTGCCGGTGGCTCTCGGAGCGCAGGGCACGTTCGTGGCCGCGAACAACGTCGTCAGCCAGAGCGTCCCGCACCTGCACGTGCACGTGGTGCCCAGGACGAAGGGAGACGGCCTGCGCGGATTCTTCTGGCCGCGGCACAAGTACGCAAGCGACGCAGAGGCGGCAGACTACGCGGGCAAGATCCGCGCGGTCGTCAGCGCTGGCCTGCGCCTGCCTTGACGAGTGCGAGCTGGCAAGCACCGGCCTGACGGACGAGACTGGCTACCGAGCGTGGTTATGCCAACAGCGAAAGAGCAAACCGCCGGACCGGGCTTACCCTGGCAGGTATGGCTGAGTGGTGGTCGATCGAGGTCTTCGACTCGCAGCATCCAGGCAGCCCTGTCCTGGAAGGACTCCTACCGGAACCTGCTTGTCGAATTGGCGATCACGAGCGGAGCGGTCGAGTGGACCTGGACCGAGCACCGGAACGGCGTCGTCTTCGAGGTGTGTTTCCCTGACGAGGCCAGATGGCAGGCGTTCCGCGACTTGCCAGCCGTGCAGGCCGCGCTCGACGCCGTGCCTGACCCGGTCAACGGCCTGCTTGTCTACCGCGGCAGGGGCGGTGGCGCCGGCGCCCGCGCGCCACGGCGGCCGAAGCCGTCGGCCGGCGCCGGAGCGCTCGAACTGCCCGAGCCGGTAGCACGAGCGCGTCATCGACCTCACCGTCGCGGAAATAGGCGGCCGCGCGGCGTCGCGACGCGCGCGCTCGGGCAAGCACCGGGTCGCTCGGCCGTCAATCTGTGACCACCCTGACCGGTCGGCCCCGCCGGCGGTGCAGGATGTGAGGATGAGTACCACAGCTTCGGCCGACGGGATGCTGGCGGCCATCGAGCGAAGCGGCTACTACCCGGGAATCGTCGCCGACGCGGTTTCCTCGGCGGTCGGCTCCGAGCAGGTCGTCTCATATTTCGTCCACCACGACGCGCACTTCGACCCGGGCATGGAGGTCCGGCGGCACATGACAGTGCTGGCATTGACGCCGACCAGGCTCGTCTACAGCCACACGGATGAGTATCCGGCGGACGAGAACGTTCCTGACTCCCGGCCGCAAGCGGAGACCTCAACCGAGGCAATCCGCTGCTCGCGAATCTCGACGGTCGCGCTGACGAGGGTGATCCCTGACCCGGCCAACTACCAGCGCGGCGTAACGATGCCGTCAGAGATCGTGCTGACGATCGGCTGGAACTCGCTGCGGCACCTGGAACTCGAGCCCGCGCATTGCGGCGACGAGAACTGCGAGGCCGATCATGGCTACACGGGCGCGATGACGTCCGACGACGTGACGATGCGGATCAGCGAGGCGGCGGACGGAGCGGAGGCCGTCGAGCAGGTGCTGGCGTTCGCCCAGGCCTTGTCGGGGGCGACGAGCAGGTCATGACCACCCAGACCGTCGAGCCGACGCTGCCGAGGTACGCCGAGTCCAGCCTGGATGCGCTCGCGACCTCGATACTCGCCTCGCTGGCAGTTCCTGGTGAGCCGAATCCGTTGCAGCTGCCAGAGGCCGAGCGGGTGTGCCTGCTGCTCGTCGACGGCCTGGGCTGGGAGCTGCTCAGCGCGCACCCGGCGGCGGCGCCATTCCTGTCCGAGCTGGCGATGACTTCCGCTCCGCTGACCGCGGGTTTCCCGGCGACGACGGCCACCAGTCTCGGCACGCTCGGCACGGGCAGGCCGCCGGGCCAGCATGGGCTGCTCGGCTACCAGGTGGCCATTCCCGGTATCCGGCGGCCTGCTCAACGCGCTGCGCTGGGACGCCAAGCATCGATCCTGTCAGCTGGCAGCCAGGCTCGACGATCTTCGAGCGGGCTGCCGCGGCGGGCGTCGCGGCGTTCCGAGCCGCGCCGGGAGCGTTCCGCAAGTCGGGCCTGTCGGTGGCGGCGATGCGCGGGGCCCGAGTACCTCGCCAGCCGACACGCTAGGGGCACTGGTGTCCAGGAGCTCGGCCGCGCTGGCCGGGGCGTCGCCAGCCCTGGCGATGGTCTACTACGGCGACCTGGACGCGACCGGCCATGTGCTCGGCTGCGGTTCAGACGCCTGGCAGTACCAGCTCGCCCATGTCGACAAGCTTGCCGAGCAGCTCGCGGCGGCGGTGCCGCACGGCACGATGCTGTACGTCACCGCCGATCACGGGATGACTGATGTCCCGCCCGCCGACCGGGTGGACGTCGATGCTCGAGCCCGAGCTGCGAGACGGCCTGGCGCTGCTGGGCGGCGAGCCGCGGGCCAGGCACTTGTATTGCCGGCCAGGTGCCGCCGGCGATGTGCTCAGAACCTGGGCGGGAGGTGCTCGGGGACCGCGCCTGGGTGGCAAGCAGGGAGCAGGCCATCGCCGATGGCTGGTTCGGACCGGTGAACGGCGCCTTCGAGGCGCGGATCGGCGACGTGATCGTCGCGCCGTCCGGCCCGAGCGCGATCGTGGCGACGCGGGCCGAGCCGCGCGAGTCGCGCGCTGGTGGGGATGCACGGTTCGCTCACGCAGGCCGACCAGCTGGTGCCGCTGCTGGCAATCGCTCCGAACTGAGCTCCATGCTGGCGCCTGACACCTGACCAGGCCAGATGCGCCTGGCTGTGCGGGCATGCAGGAAGTTTGTCCACAGGCCGGAGCGGGAACCGCACCGCGTCGGGCCTGGTTATGCACAGGATGCGGGAGGTTATCCACAGTGATGGAGTCCAGTGCCCGGCCGTTGATCAGCGTGGCGGAACTGACCGAGGCAGCTGGAATCGGATCGACGGCCAGCTCTGCTCGACGTTCGCTGGCGGCTCGGCGGCCCGCCGGGCATCGAGGCGTACCAGGCGGGCCACCTGCCGGACGCGGTCTTCGTTGACCTGGACACGTGCCTGGCAGGGCCGGCGGGATCGGGCGCGGGCGGCCGCCATCCGTTGCCAGAGGGCGGCGTGTTCGAAGCCGCGATGCGCTCGGCGGGACTGCACGACGGCCAGCTGGCCGTCGTCTACGACGACGTGGGCGTCGACGATCGCGGCCAGGCTGTGGTGGTTGCTGCGATACTTCGGCCATGACC
The DNA here is from genome assembly GCA_963809195.1 of uncultured Actinomycetota bacterium. Lineage (GTDB taxonomy): Bacteria > Actinomycetota > Actinomycetes > Streptosporangiales > Streptosporangiaceae > Chersky-822. The sequence continues at coordinate 218,957 of CAWEIQ010000003.1, forward strand.
AGGTTGCGGTCCTTGACGGCGGCCTGGCCGCCTGGACGGCCGCCGGCCAGCCGGTGACTGCCAGGGTGCCGCGAGCCAGCGCCCGGCGACTTCACCGCCGGCCAAGGCGGTGGCATGCCGGTACTCGATGACGATGCCGCCGCCCGCGTTGCCAGGTCCGGCTTCCTCTTCGACGCCAGGGCAGCCGAGCGGTACCGCGGCGAGGTCGAGCCAGTGGATCCGGCCGCCGGCCACATTCCCGGCGCGCTCAGCGCCCCGGCCACAGGCAATGTCACGGCCGACGGCATGTTCCTGCCGCCGGGCGAGCTGCGTGCCCGATTCGCCGCCCTCGGCCTGCCGCCACCTGCCGGGGCCTCGGACGTAGGCGGCAGCGGCGATGGCCGGACCTGTGGTCGGCACGTATTGCGGCTCTGGCGTTACCGCGGCACAGGAAGTCCTGGCCCTCGAACTTGCCGGCCAGCCGGCAGCCCTTTACGTCGGCTCCTGGTCAGCGTGGTCTGCCGACCCTGCCCGCCCGGTCGCAGTCGGCCCCGATCCCGGCTGACCGCTGAGTACCTCGCGGCGCCCGAGGTCGTGCCGGGCCGTGAGCAGCGAGCCACGTGGCAGCACCGGTCGCCAGCGCGGGCCCAGCTGGCCCTGGCCCGGACGCGATGAGCTCCGAATGTCGCCGCCGAGGCGGCGGCCGTGACGCGCATCGCCAGCCTGACCGGACGCCCTTGCCTGACGGCTACCGCCGACATGTGCCACGAAGTCTGCGATGTTCAGGATCACGCGCGACAGGGCAGCCGGGCGGGCCATGCTGGCCTGCGCCGCCTGCCGACGCTCGCCCTTGCCTCGCCCCTGCCATATGCGGTGCGCAAGTCGCTGTAGGCCGCGGCGGCGATTGCGAAGCGCTCGGGGTCACCGCCGTCTGGCCCGATCCGGATGGGTGGCCGCCGCGATCCGGCGCCAGGCGACCCTCACGTCGTCGTCGGTCAGGTCTGCGCCGTGGAGCAAGCCCGAGCGCGGCAAACGGGTCACCAGATGTTCCGGTCACTGCAGCGCGCCGACAGCGGACTCAGGGCCGAAGGCGGCGTCGAGGACCGGGCTGACATCGGGAAGCCCGTGCTCCCGCCTTGGCAGGCACTGGCACGCGCGACGTGGCCCCCACGTTCGGCCCGCCGGCTGCGGCACGGGCCCGTCCTGGCACCGCAGCGGGAGCCGGGACAAGGCGCTTGACCTGCAGGTAGGTGACGCCGCCGCGGTAGATGTACGCGACCTGACCGACGTCGAGGCGGCGGATAATGGCCGGGTCGGCCACCGGCACCTCATGCAGCCGGACGAGCCTTGTTTCCGCCAGCGCGGATACCTGCCAAGCGACCTGGTCGTGTCGATCGCCATGCGAGTCCCGGCTAGCGCCGTGAGCGGCTCAGGATGAGGCGTGCGCAGCAGCCAGATGCCGCCCTCCGCGGACGCCGCGATCCGGTAGCGCTCGTCCTCGGTGTCCGCAAGCCCTTGCCAGGACTGGGCCGAGACCTGCACCGCTAGTCCGAGGGACCTGGCCCGCTCGTACAGCTGCCAGATCGGCAGCCGGCGCGACACCGCGGAGAACTCATCGACCGCCAGCAAGATCGCGCGTCGCCGCGGCCCTCGTACCGCGAAGCTGGCGAGCAAATCGGTCAGCGCTCTGGCCTGGCCCTCAGCCACCCGGATCTGGTCGGTGCCCTCGAGGATGCAGTACCAGGCGTCGGCGTCGGCGAAACCGCCAGGGCCGTCCAGCCCGGGACCGAGCCGCCGGAACAAGGTGCGGAACCGCAGCGCGACATCGCCCAGATGCCTGGATGATGACCTGATCAGCATGTGGTCAGCTGCCGTGCCTGACGCGCCGTACGCGGTCGCGAGCCAGCCAGGTTCCAGCCTGTCCAGCAATTCGGCGGCGCTGCGCGGCGGCCCGCATGGCGCCTCGACGGCCAGGCCGATCAGCGCTTCCATGACGTCGGAGTAGTAGGCGGCCGCGCCGGTTCCATGCTCTATCAGGTCAACCAGCGTCGTCGTCAGCTCGCGCGGCGGCAGCTCCCATAGCGACAGGCTCGCCTCGTCCGGCCACACGGCCGTCGACCGTGCTCCTGCCTCGCGCAGGACGCGGCGGAACCGGTCGGCGATCTTGCGTGCGTCGGCGCCGCCCTTGCAGTCGAGCACGACGAGCAGCGGCAAGTCTCCCTGGCCGACCGCATGCCTGTGCAGCCCTGTCGCCATGAACGCGGCCCACAGGCGCAACAGCAACGTCGTCTTGCCAGTCCCCGTTGTGCCGACGACTACCTGATGCGACCGCATCCGCTCGTAGCCGATCGCGGCGAGCTGGCCGGCCCGGTGACCGACGGTCCTGATCACCGCGCCCGCGACAAGCAGGTCGCCGCGCGTGGTCAGTGACACCGAACCAGGAGCGGCGATCCTGGCTTTGGCAGAGCGGACCTGACGCCGCCATTGCCGTCTAGTCGAACGCGACAGCAGAGGCAGGGGATAGGCCGCCGACGCCGGCGACCAGCGAACCTGTGCGGTACTTCCAGGCCAGCGCACCCGCGACCAGGCCCAGCGGGATCGCTGGCGGCGCGGCGGTCGCCACCGCGCGAGCAAGTTCGCCAGCCCCGGCAAGCCGCCACCAGTCCAGCCAAGCGTGATACGGAGCGGCCAGCATTTGCTCCCAGCCAGGCGCGGTCAGCGCAATCCAGGCCAGCCATACTGCGACCATGGGCGCGCACCACGCCGCCGCCACGAGCAGCCGGCGGGCTGGCCAGCCGTGCCGGTAAGCCGCCGCGAACGCGCCAGCCGCCACTGCGGTAACCGGCGCGATCGTGACCGCGGCGGCAGCGAGCACAAGCCATACCAGCAACCTGAACGCAAGGCGCGACAGTGCCCTGGCCGCTAGCCAGGCTCAGCACGCGGCCGATCACGGCGCCCCCGACCGCTGTACCGTCGGCCCCTGTACCCTCGACCGCCCTACCGTCGACCGCTGCACCGTCGAACGCTGGGCCCTCTGAGCCGTGCCGAGCGCAGCCGACTCTGGCAAGAGCCTGATCTCGACCCGGCCGCCGAGCGGGCCGAGGGCGTCCCTGGCCCTGTTGACCACGGGCAGAGCCGCGGGCGCGGCCAGGTAGATCGCCCTGGCGTGCCGCGACGGCCGGCCGGGTACGTGCACGTCAGCGGCCAGGCACCCGTAGTCGCCTGTGCGGGTCAGCAGCTCGCGCATGATCGCAACTGTCCTGGCAGCTGTCTTCGGCGTCAGCTCAGCCTCGATCGCCCAGCACTCCCCGGCCCAGGGGAACGTGGCGCTATCCGGCCAGTGCAACTCGGCGTCGGGTACATGCTCGCGCAGACCGACCCGTGCCGCCCATCCGTGCCCTGAGCCTGCGCTCGCTGCGCCAGTACGCTCGGCCTGAACTCACCTGCGGCGTCGCGGCAAACGCCAGCCTGACCGCTGTGACTGCCCGCAGATGTGCCAGCCTCGATAATCCCGGCGGACCCGCGCGGTACGGCAATCCGCAGGCCGCCAGGCCGGCTCGGGTCAACCAGACCCAGCGCGCGCCTGCGCTGAGCACCGCCGCCTCAGCAGTTCCCGACGCGCGCCAGCGGGCGACCTGCGCCGCGGTGCGCCGCGGTGTTGCACCGAGTACTTCGGCGAGCTGATCGACCTGGATCCCGTACATCTCGCCCACGAGAACGAGCGGGCCGGGCTCGGAGATCACAGCACCATCACACCACGGGCCGAGTGCCACAACCAGCCTCGCTGGCTGCCGTCAGCGCCACGACACAATGCGCCTTGACAATGGGCCGGTGCTGGTGCGCCGCCAATCCATGCTGCACAATGTCTCTGGAGCATCAGCAGCAACGCGTAGCCGCGGGCCGTTCCTGTCCGCCAGCTGGCCGAGGTTCGTTGGGGAAGACGCACCTCGTCGGCAGGCAAGGAGGTCAGGTGACCGTACGCGGCGTGCTGCAGATTCACTCTGCGCCCCCGGCGCTGAGCCCGCACATTGAATGGGCAGTGGCCGGGATTTTTGGTGTGCCCGTCAAGCTGCACTGGATCGAGCAGCCGGCGGCTCCCGGCTCGGTCCGCACCGAGCTCGACTGGCAGGGTCGTCCAGGTACATCAGCCGAGATCGCCTCGGCGCTCGCCAGCTGGAACCTGCTCAGGTTCGAGCTATCGGAAGAAGCCAGTCCAGGCTGCGACGCGGTCCGGTATAGCTGCACGCCCTCGCTCGGGATGTTCTCGGCCAGCCTGAGCGCGAACGGCGACGTGATGGTCAGCGAGAACCGCCTCAGGGCTGTCCTGACTCTGGCCGCCTCGGATGCCGACGGCGAGGGACTTGGCGCCATCAGGGAGCTGCACGGGCCGCGGCACCCGGCACTCGGGGGGTCGCTGGAGGCTGAACTTACGCTGCTGCTCGGTGATGCCTGGGACGCTGAGCTCGAGCCGTTCCGGCACGCGTCAGCGGGCGCGCCAGTCCGCTGGCTACACGCCACTGGCTAGTCATCCTCCGGCCGCCGGTGCCTCATCAGCCTCCGCAATGGCCGGCTCGGCGGCGATGTGAGCCGCCGCCGGGCGGTTCTGCGAGATCCACTCGTCGATGACCTTCCACCAGTCGTAGAGCCAGCGCAGCTGCGCCTCGTGGTCAAGGCCGCGCGGCACCTGGTCGACGCGCACACGCCACCACTTTGCCCGGATCGTCTGGTTGACCTGGAGATTCTTCCAGACGTCGGCGACGGTAACGAGCCGATCGAGCCCCGCGTGCGCCACGAAGATCACATCGGCCGTCGGGCATGCCTCGATCGCGGTAAACGCACCGCCGCTGCGTGGTGCGAGCAGGTTCGGCATCTGCCGTGCGCGGGCCGCCAGGTCCCGCCTGCCGAGCCGCTCCAGCCGCTGAATGGCGCGGTCCCACCGACCCGGCGTCCAGTTTCCGCCTTCAGGGAAGATCACCAGCGCACCGGCGTCGTCTAGTCCCTTTGCCAGCCTCTCGATTTGCTCAACGAAGACTCGCTCGCCGGTCTTGGCCCGTGAGATGAACACGTTCGGCAGCCGGTTAGCAACGACATCGAGACCTGGGTCCAGTTGCAAACTCGCCTTCATGACTACGCGCGGGCGACGCCCATAGACGCTGAGCAGCTGGCGCACCAGCAGGAAGGAGTCGCCGGGACCTGCGTGCCTGCTGAGCACGATCACAGGGCGGGTCAGCCGGGACGCCAGCTCTGCCTCGGTGAGATCCGGCTCTTCGACCTCGACACGGAGCCCGAACGCGCGGGCCGCGCCACGGTAGACCAGGTCCAGGAACCACCGCATGATCGCGTAGTGCCTGATCTGGAACGGCTCCGTCCGCAACCGGCCGCCGAATCCGCTGGCAATCCACAGAGCCAGGCACATGAACACCGCAGAAGTGTCCGCGAAGAGCCAGACGAGCACGAAGAAGACCAGCCGCAGAGGGCGGTTCCGGCCTGGCTTCGACCGGCCGAGGCGGTCGAAGATCCAGGTGAGGACCGCGAGCAGCGGGAACAGGAAGGCGACGGCCAGCGCGATGACCATCGCCAGCGGCGCCAGGACCAGCCGCCGGATCAGCCTCGGCGGGAGCATGGGCAACTCCTTCGCTCACACATCGCGCCTCGCTGAAGCTCCCGCGACAACCGGGCGGGTCAGCGCTCGGCTAGCGCGGCGAGATAGCGCCCTGAGGCAGCGTAGGCGCGCTCGATGCTCGCCACGACCATAGTCTTGTCCCGGTAGCGCAGGTGCGACAGATCCGGCGCGCGAGGATTTCCGCCCGTTGGCAGGAGATGGACGGCGACACCCTCCGGCAATTCCGACATCTCTTCGTTGAACCGGTGCCGCCTGGCGATCTCAAAGGCCACCAGGCCGACCTGCCATGGCCTCTTGGGCACCGTGAGCGGGTTCTCTATCCGGCCGACCTGGAGTACGTACACGGTAGTAGCGCCGAGCGCTATTGCACGGCCGACCGGAATCGAGTCGACCAGACCGCCATCGAAGCAGTGCTCGTCGCCGATTTGCACGGGCGGAAGCAGGCCGGGAACGGCGCACGATGCGAGGATCGCCGGCACCAGGGGCCCGCTGCTGAACCAGCGGGCGCTGGCGCTCTCGATGCTTGCCGCGACGCACTGGAACGGCAACTCCAGGTCGCTGAACTCTTCGGCCGGCAGCATGCGGACGAGCATCTGCCTGAGCGGCTCGATCGAATGCAGGTGCGTGCCCGAACGAGCCAGCCGGACAGCTCTGGCCCACACGTTCTCGCTGAACGCGTCCCTGACGGCGTCGCTACGCCAAAGCTCGCCGAGCCGCCGCGCAGAGCCATGCGGGTCGGCGGCCACGAACGCGCCGTTGATCGCGCCGATCGAGGTGCCCACCACAAGGTCGGGGCGGATGCCTGCGTCGCGAGAGCGCCCGGAGCATGCCGACCTCGTGCGCGCCGAGCAGCCCGCCACCGCCGAGCACGAACGCGGTTGTCACGCAGGAACCCCCTGTCCGGCAAGCCTAGGACGCGTGCGGGTTGACGTAGCCGCGCGCGACCGTACGGGCCAGTATCCCCAGCGTGGCGCGGAGCGCTCCCTCGCGAAATCACGGGGAAGATCCCAGCTTCCCGCCACTTGCTGTCAATGTCCGACCAGTCGTAATAGGACGTGACCAGGGTGCCGCCCTCGGCCGGCTCCAGCCGGTAGCCGTACACGTGGCCAATCGCGGGGCGAATGGCGCCGAGTATCGTCCAGGCGATCTCGCGATCCGGCTCGAAGGTCGTGATCGTCACCGTGACGTCGTATTCGCCGAGCGGGTAGTCGTTGAGAGCCTCCCTGTCCATGTGCACGACGAACGAGTCGCCTGCCGCGACGACCGGGCTGCCGGTCGCGTCCATCAGCATCCCGGCGCTGTCGATGGCCACATGGCCCTGCGGGTCGCACAGCACGCGGAAGATCGCCGCAGGATCGGCCGGAATACTCCGCTGCACCTCGATGCGCTCATTAGTCATGGCCATATGATGCCAGCCGCCGGAATTGTGATCGCGGCGTGCAGTCCGAGCTTCGGGCGGAGCCCGACCCAACCGACAGGAGAACATCATGAAGGCGGTTGTCGTCAGCGAGTTCGGCGGACCCGAGCAGCTTCGGCTGACGGAGGCCGCGGAGCCGGTGCCGGGGCCCGGCCAGGTCCGAATCCGGGTAAGGGCCGCCGGTCGTCAACCCTGTCGACGCGGGCAATCGGGCCGACGGCAGCTGGGCCGGCCTGCGGGTGCCGTGCATACTCGGCTACGACGTGGCTGGCGAGGTCGAGAGCCTCGGTCCAGGCGTCAGCGGGCTGCGCGTTGGCGACCGGGTCATGGCGATGACGCACTTCCCGGACGGCGCCGGCGGTTACGCCGAGTTCACGGTCGTGGACGCGGACCAGGTGGCGCCGATCGCGGATGAGACGTCGTTCACGCAGGCGGCCGCGACGCCGCTGGCCGCAGGCACCGCCGAGCTGGTGCTCGACCGGCTCTCGCTCGGACCAGACAGCCGGTTGCTGGTGATGGGCGGGAGCGGCGGAGTCGGTCTGTTCCTCCTGCAGATGGCGGCCCGGCGCGGGATCGAGGCGATCGGCGTTGGCCGCACGGCCATGCACGAGCAGATGCGCGCGCTCGGCGCTGCCACCTGCCTGGACTACACCGCCGGCGACGTCGCCGGGCAGGCTCTCGCACTCGCCGGCGGTCCGGTGGACGCGATCGCCGGCCTAGTCGGCGGCCCGCACCTGGCTGCGGCCTTCGGCGCCTTGCGGCCCGGTGGCCAGATCGCGTCGATCGCGACGCCAGACCTCGACATCGATCAGCTGCTCGACGCGAACATCACCTTTCATGGCGTCCTGATCGGTGACGACGGCGATCGGACTAAAAGGCTGGCGGCCCAGCTCGCCGACGGTTCCCTGCGCGCGGCTGTCAGCCACGAACTGCCGCTCGCCGAGGCCGAGCAGGCCCATCGCATCCTGGAGCAGGGCCACGCGGGCGGCAAGATCGTCCTCCAGGTGCCAGGATAAAAGGCCGGTCAGCCGAACACGATGCAGCGAGCCCGCCCGCGGGCGGCAGCATGTCTTCAGAGCGGAATGTTGCCGTGCTGGCCGCGTACGTGCGCCGCCACGGCGATGGCTTCGGCGAGCGCCTGCCTGGTCTTGGCTGGCTCGATGACCTCATCGACGACGCCGAGCTCCTGAGCCCGGACCAGGCCGCCCGCCTCGCGCTCGTGCTCGGCGGCAAGCTCGGCCTCGAGTTCGTGCCGCTGATCGGCCGGCGCAGCGGCCAGCGTCCTGCGGTGCAGGATTCGTACAGCCGCTACGGCGCCCATCACCGCGATCTCGGCTCCCGGCCACGCGAACACTCGCGTGGCGCCCAGGCCCGTGAGTTCATCGCGATGTAGGCGCCGCCGTAGGACTTCCTGAGGATCAGCGTTACGCGAGGCACCGTCGCCTCGGCGAAGGCATGCAGCAGCTTCGCGCCGCGCCGCACCACGCCATCCCACTCCTGGCCGACGCCCGGCAGGTAGCCAGGGACGTCGACGAGGACGACGAGAGGCACGCCGAACGCGTCGCACATGCGAACGAACCTCGCGGCCTTCTCGGCCGACGTGGCGTCGAGACAGCCGCCGAGGCGCAGCGGATTGTTCGCGATAACGCCGACGGTCCGGCCGCCCAGCCTGCCGAGCGTCGTCACGACGTTCGGCGCCCAGCGCGGGTGCAACTCAATGCCCGGCCCGTCGAGCACGCCGCTGATCAGCGGATGTACATCGTAGGCCCGCCTCGGCGAGTCAGGCAGCAGGGCGCCGAGGTCCTCGTCGGCGAGCGACGGATGATTCACCTCGTCGTCCTCGTCGTGCTGGCTGCCGAGCAGCAGCGCGAGGTCGCGCGCCATGGTCAACGCGTGGCCATCGGTCGGGGTCACCAGGTGGACGACGCCCGAGCGCCTGCTGTGCGGCTCTGGCCCGCCCAGCCTTTCCATGTCCACGTCCTCGCCGGTGACGCTGCGCACCACGTCAGGGCCGGTCACGAAGATCCGGCCCTGCTCGGAAAGGATGACCAGGTCGGTGAGCGCAGGTCCGTAGGCGGCACCGCCTGCGGCCGCGCCGAGGACGACCGAGATCTGCGGGACCTTTCCGGAGGCGCGAGTCATGGCCGCGAAGATGGTGCCGACCGCGTGCAGGCTCTCGACCCCTTCGCGCAGCCGGGCTCCGCCGGAGTGCCACAGTCCGAGGACGGGAGCGCCGATCTCCAGCGCCCGGTCATACGCGGCGACCACCGCCGCGCATCCCGCGCTGCCCAGCGCTCCGCCCTGTACCCGCGGATCGCTGGCGAACGCCACGGCCGGCATGCCTTCGATCGACGCCTTCCGCGGCGAGCATGCCGCCAGTGTCGGCAGGAAGCAGCAGCTGCACCGAGCCGGCGTCAAACAGCGCTTCGAGCCTGGCCATCGGGTCGCGAACAAGCTGGGCGCCATTGTCGCCCGCATGTGCTTGCTGGTTATCGCTCCGGTGGTTCTGCGTCTGCTTGTCCATCGCCTGCTTGTCCGCGGCGTCCTTGCCAAGCTGGGGGAGTCGGCTGTCCAGAATGGTCACGTCAGGCTCCTTGTTGCCGGTGGAACTGACCCGGTCGCCGCCGCGCGGCCGCTCGGTGCTTATCGGAGCGCGCGCGTCGGAAGGACCGCCGCGCGGCCGCTCAGGCGGCTGTGAAGACGACCGCGACATTGTGCCCGCCGAATCCGAACGAGTTGTTGAGGACGGCCATCGGGTCGCTGCCGCGTGGATGCAGGTCCGTAGGTTTGACTGCGATCTCGACGCCGAGGTCTTCCTCGAGGTCGTCGATGTTGATGGTCGGCGGCGCGGTCTTGTCATGCAGGGCCATGATGGCCGCGACCGACTCCACTGCACCGGCGCCGCCGAGCAGATGACCGGTCATCGACTTGGTGGCCGAGACCACCACGCTAGCCGCCACGTCGCCGAGGGCCTCCGCGATCGCGTGCGCCTCAACCACGTCGCCAGCTGGGGTGGACGTGGCGTGCGCGTTGACGTGCGTGACCTGGGCCGCGTTAACCTCCGCGTTTTCCAGCGCCCTGCGGATCGCCAGCACAGCACCCGCGCCGTCGGGGTCGGGCTGGGCAATGTGATGCGCGTCGCCTGAGTAGCCGGCCCCGGCGGCAACCGCGTACACGCGAGCTCCCCGGATCGCTGCGTGGCTCTCGGACTCCAGAACCAGGATTCCGGCGCCCTCGCCTAGCACGAAGCCGTCCCTGCCCTTGTCGAACGGGCGCGAGGCGCGCTCTGGCTCGTCGTTGCGGAGTGACAGCGCCCGCATGGCCGCGAATGCACCGACGTTCAGCTCCATGATCGCTGCCTCGGTGCCGCCCGCGAGCACGACATCGGCGCGGCCTGACTTGATCATGTCGATGCCGTAGCCGATCGCCTCGGCTCCCGAAGCACACGCGCTGACCGGGGTATGCACCCCGGCGCGAGCGCCGAACTCCAGGCTGATCCAGCCGGCTGAGCCGTTGGGCATCAGCTGAGGCACGGTAAACGGCGACAGCCGCTGCCAGCCCTTCTCCTTGAGCGTGTCGTAGGCAGCCAGGACCGACCCGATGCCGCCGATGCCGCTCGCCACGACGACGCCGAGCCGGAGCGGATCCACCTCGGGTGACCCCGCGTCTGCCCAGGCCTCCCTGGCCGCGGCGATGGCGAACATCTCGCACCGGTCCAGCTTCCTGGCCTGAACCCGGTCAACCACCTCGGTCGGTTCCACGGCAGCCTTCGCCGCTATCTGGCAGGGCAATCGCATCGCCCAGTCGTCGGTCAGCGCCTGGACGCCGCTGCGGCCGGCCAGCATGGCCTGCCAGGTGCTAGGGGCGTCGCCGCCAACCGGCGTGGTCGCGCCGAGCCCGGTAATGACGACTCGGGTCGCGTCGTTGCGCACTTGCTCGATCTCCCTTGGTCGATGCGTCCTGGATCGGGATCACGCCGCGCCGGCCAGCTGGCGGCCCGCAGTGGACACCCGCTCCGGCCGGCGCAGCGCCGCGCGCTCCGATCCCCGGTCAGGCTGAGACGGAGGCGCGCCCGACGTAGTCGATGACGTCCTGTACGGTCTTGAGGTCCTTGAGCTGGTCGTCAGGGATTTCCACGCCGAACTTGTCCTGCGCGGCCACCGCGATCTCGACCATGGAGAGACTGTCGATATCCAGGTCGTCGACGAACGTCTTCTCCGGTGTCACCTCATCAGCGGGCACTCCGGCAATCTCGTCAATGATCTCGCTGAGCCCGGCGAGGATCTCCTCCTGGGTCATGGCCATTCCAGTTCTCTCCCTCTGTTGTGATTACTTCTCTGTCGTGACTACCTGGTGCGATTGGTGGGTGGTGGCCTGCCGCCGGAGGCTTGATCGCTGCGGTATGCAGGCCGCCGCTCAGGGTAGCTTGATCACCTGCGCGGCGTAGCAGACGCCCGCGCCGAAACCGATCAGCAGCGCCTTGTCGCCCGAGGCGAGCTCGCCGCGTTCGATCATCCGGGACAACGCCAGCGGGATCGATGCCGAGGATGTGTTGCCTGCCGTAATGATGTCGTTGGCCAGCTTGGCCTGCGGTGCGCCGATCCGGCGCGCCAGCGCCTCGATGATCCTCAGGTTCGCCTGATGCGGCACGAACACGGCGAGTTCGGCCGGGTCGACCCCGGCCTCGGTGCAGGCCTGCCTCGCGACCGGGTGCAGGGCCGTCGTCGCCCACCGGAAGACAGCCTGGCCCTCCTGGATGATGAACGAGTCGCGGTCCTTGATGTAAATCTTGTCCGCCATATCGCCGTCGCTACCCCACACGACGGGGCCTATCCCGGGTTCCGGCTCCTCGGAGCTCTTGCCCCGCCGGGCCGACCACGGCGGCGCCCGCGCCGTCGGCGAAGATGATGCAGGTGGACCTGTCGGTCCAGTCGACCCACTGGGACAACTTCTCCGCGCCGATGACCAGAACGTGCCTGGCCGAGCCGGCCCTGACGGCGTCGCTGGCTGCCGCGAGCGCGTAGCAGAACCCGGCGCACGCGGCATTGAGGTCGTAGGCACCCGGCGCTGAGATGCCAAGCCTGCGCGCGACCACGGCAGCGGTGTTCGGGATCATCACCTCGGGCGTGCACGTGGCGACGATCACCAGGTCGATGTCGGCGGGGGATAGCCCGCTGCCCGCAAGCGCCTTGCCGGCCGCGGCCACCGCCATGTCGGCCACGGTCTCGTCTGGCCCGGCGATCCGTCTGCTGGCGATCCCGACTCTGCTGCGAATCCACTCATCGCTGGTCTCGACCGTCGCCGCGAGCTCATCGTTGGTGACGATCTTGGCAGGCTGGTACCCGCCGAAAGCCAGGACCCTGGCGCCGGCGGAGCCTTCGTGGATTCGCATCAGTTAGTGCCTTTCCTCGGTGGCGCCGTGCACGGCAGGGTCGAGCCTGACGATTGGCTGACCCGTGCTGACCGGATCGCCGTCCTCGACCAGCCACTCGATGATCGTGGCGGGGAAACTCGCGGTAAGCGCGTGGAAGTCGCCGCGCATCTCGACCCGGCCAAAGTCGGTACCGCTGCCAACCGCGGAGCCGGGCCCGTCGGGTGCGGCCGGCGAGCGGAACGTCCCGGCCAGCGGCGCGACCAAGAGCCGCCATTCGGGCGCGTGCCCATCGGAGTACACGTCATAGCTCGGCAAGCAGCGCCAACGCCGCGTCGAGGTCATCTGGTGTCTTCACCGCGAGTGTCTTGATCCCGGACATAGCTCTCCTTGCCAGACCCACCAGCGTGCCCGCCGGAGGGAGTTCTATGAAGGCCGACGCGCCGAGGCTGGTCATCGTGGCCATGCAGCTGTCCCAGCGCACCGGCGCGCTGACCTGAGCGCAGATCCGCTCGAGCCAGTCGGAACCGGTCCTGCACCGCGGCCCCGTCCCTGTTGGACAGCAATTTCAGGGTTGGGTCGGCCACGGCGACGGTCGCTGCCGCGGCCCGCAACGCGTCCACGGCGGGCGCCATATGGACCGTGTGAAATGCTCCGGCCACCTGGAGCGGGCGGAGCCTGGCGCCTGCGGGCGGGTCGGCCGCGAACGCCGCTAGTTGCTCTGCTGTGCCTGCCGCCACTATCTGGCCTGCGGCGTTGATGTTGGCGGGAGTAAGCCCGTTCGCCTCGATCGATCGCAGCACCGCGCCCTCGTCACCGCCAAGCACGGCCGTCATGGACGTGTGCGTCGCGGCCGCGGCGTCGGCCATTGCTCGTCCGCGGACGCCCACGAGGCGGACTGCGTCCTGCGAGGAGAGCACTCCGGCGATTGCGCCGGCCGCGAGCTCGCCCACACTGTGCCCGGCGGCGATCACGCGGCCATCGGCTGCCGGAGAGCCGATGCCCATTGTCCGGGCCGCGGCCAGTGCCGCGCCGACGAGCAGGGGCTGGGCGACAGCTGTGTCCCTGATCTCGTCGGCCGTACCCAACGTCCCGTACTTGATCAGATCACAGCCGGCCAGGTCAGACCACGCAGCGAGCCAGTCCGCGACGCCGGGAATCTCCAGCCACGGTGAGAGGAAGCCAGGCGTCTGAGCACCTTGCCCAGGCGCGGCGATGACGAGCATCTTTCTACCTTGCACTGTAGGAGTCCGCCATACGAATAGAGGAGGCTACGAACTTTTACGACCATCGGATGTAGGTATTCTACAAACTACGGTTGCTTGTGCGGGTGGCTCCCCAGGTGCGTGAGGCGCCCGTAGACGATCGCGAGCCAGATCACGAACCCCGCGCGCCCATCGCCGGGGTTGAATCCGGTCAGCTCAGCGGCGCGGCGGAGCCGGTACCTGACCGTGTTCGGGTGCACGAAGAGCATCCGCGCGGTGGCCTCCAGCGAGTTGCCCTGCTCCAGGTAGGTCGTGACGGTGTCCAGCAGGGCTGCGCCGCCACGATGCAGCGGCTCGTACACGCGCTCGACTAGCTCGACCCTGGCGCTGTCGTCGCCGTCCAGAGCGCGCTCGGGGAGCAGGGCAGAGGCCGGAACCGGGCGCGGCGCATCCGGCCAGGCGGGGGCGGCGCGCAGGCCGGCCAGCGCCGCCTTGGCCGCTTCGGCCGCCAATTGCAGGCTCTCGGCTGCGGCGCTCACCACGACGGGGCCAGCGCCGAACCGCGCCGCGAGCTGCCTGGCGACCGGCATAGGGTCGCCTGGGCCGCCGAGAATAACCACGAGCCGGTGCCCGTGGACGCCGGCGAGCAGGTCGAACTTGGCCCGCCTGGCCAGCATCCGAAGCTCGTCGATCAGGCCCTCCCGCTCGCTGCCGCTGGCGTTGCCTGCGACGACGGTGACCGGTGCCGATGACCAGTTGAGCGCCGATGCCCACGACGGCAGGCTCTCATCGATCTCGCCGCGGACCAGCGAATCGACCACCAGCGCCTCGAGCCTGGCGTCCCAGGCGCCGCGTGCCTCGGCCGACCTGGCGTAGATCTGCGCGGCAGCGAAAGCCACCTCCCTGGTGTACCTGAGCACGGCCTCCCTGAGCTCGCTTTCTCCGCCCGGAGCGGCGAGCTCGTCGACCCTGGTCTCGACGACGTCGACGATGATCCGCACCATCTCGACGGCCTGCTGCAAGCTCACGGCCCTGGCCAGCTCGCGCGGAGCCGTGCCGAAGACCTCACCGGCCACGGCCGGCCGACCGCGCTCCGGGTGCTTGACCCAGTCGACGAACGCGGCGACGCCAGCCTGGGCGACCAGACCGAGCCACGACCGGTTCTCGGCGGAGAGCGCACGGAACCACGGCAGCCGCTCATCCATGGATGTCATCGACGCGGCACCGAGCGCGGACATCGACTGCTCGAGCCGGGAGATGGTCTCCGCCCTGACCCTGGCACCTGGACCGCCGGCTGGCTTGGCTGGCGTTGCCTTCGCGCTCACGTCATCAGGGTGCCATGCCCAGGAGGAGCGTGATCGGTCCGGGACGGGATTGTATCTATGGCCACTTTCGCGCAGAGTGAGTGGATCGCGCCTGGCAGAGCCGCTGGCAGAGAGGACGCACGGCGATGATCGTGCCCCCCACGCCCGCAAGGTGACCGTCGCCGCTTTCATCGCCGCCACAGTGTTCGGTGCGCCCATATCTGGAGCAGCATTCGCAGCCAGAGCCGGCACCAGGTCGCCGGCGGTCACCTACACATTCCGCACTCTCGACAACGCCAAGGGCCGGAGCTTCAATCAGCTGCTCGGCATCAACGATCACGGCAAGATCGCCGGCTGCTACGGCTCAGGCGCCCAGGGACATCCGAACAAGGGCTACCTGCTCGCGCCGCCTTACGGGCCGTCAAACTACCGGGCCGAAGACGTCCCGAATGCGCCGCAGACTCAGGTCTCGGGCCTGAAGCACGGGCGTCATCGTCGGGTTCTACTGCACGACCAACAAGGCGAACCCGGCGGCCAACGCGAACTTCGGATTCTGGTCGCGTAACGGGCACTTCCACAAGGTGGCGTTCCCCGCGCGGAAGGCGTCCGCTGGCAAATCCAGCCCCGCGGTCGACCAGCTGCTCGGCGTCAACCATGCCGGCGAGGCGGTCGGCTTCTACCTCGACGCCGGCGGTAACAGCCACGGCTACCTGTACAACATCGGGACGCGCAGGTTCGTGCCGATCCGGTTGCCCGGCCCGGCGAGCGTGACAGGCACGGGCATCAACAACAAGAACGCGGTCGTGGGCTTCTTCAATCAGTCGGCGGGAATGGTCAAGGCGTTCTACATAACCCAGGGCACCCAGAGTCGGGTCCACGTCTTTGCCTTTCCCGGTGCGGACTTCACGCAGGCCTTCGGCGTCAACGACCATGGCGAGGTCGTCGGCGCGTATACGACCGGCGGCCAGACGTTCGGCTTCACCTGGACGGTCAAGGGCCATTTCCGCAAGGTCAATGACCCGCATGGCGAGGGGACGACCGTAATCAACGGCGTCAACAATGCCGGTGTCCTAGTCGGATTCTTCACTAGCCAGAACGGCAGCACCCACGGAATGCTGGCGAAGCCGTAACTACTGCTGGACCGGCTTTAGCCCGGCGTCAGCTCAGGGTCAGCCCGGCCGCTCGGGGTCAGCCCGGCGTCAGCTCAGGCGAGCGCCGAGCTGACGTCGAGGTCCAGCCGGTACTTTGTGATCGCCTCTGTGAGCACCTCGTGCTTTAGCTCGCCCTGTTTGGCCAGCTGGGCCAGCACCGCCAGGGTGATTGACTCGGCGTCCACGTGGAAGAACCGCCGTGCGGCCGGCCGGGTGTCGGAGAACCCCCATCCGTCAGTGCCGAGCGAGCTGAACGGCGCAGGAACCCAGCGGGCGATCTGGTCGGGAACGGCCCTGATCCAGTCGCTGACTGCGACGACCGGCAGTGGGTTCTCACCGCCTAGCTGCTCGGTCACGTAGGGCACGCGCGCGGACTCGTCGGGGTGCAGCAGGTTCCATTCCTCGCAGGACAGCCCGTCCCTGCGCAGCTCCGACCACGAGGTCGCGGACCAGACCTCAGCGTGCACGCCCCAGTCGGCTGCCAGCAGCCGCTGAGCCTCGAGTGCCCACCGCAGCCCGACCCCTGAGGCCGCGATCCGCGCTCGCGGACCGTTGCCGTTGCTCCCGCTCTCCGTGGCACCCGTCTCCGGACCCGCCGAGTACCGGTAGAGGCCGCGCAGGATGCCCCGCTCGAGCGCCTCCGGCCCGCCGGCGTAGTCGGCGGGCTGCGGCGGCTGGACGTAGGGCTCGTTGTAGACGGTGAGGTAGTAGAAGATGTCCTCGCCGTGCGGGTGCGCGGGAGTCCCGCCGTACATCCGGCGCAGGCCATCCTTCACTATTGCTGCCAGCTCGTAGGCCCAGGCGGCGTCGTAGGCCACGCAGGCCGGGCTGGTCGAGGCGAGAAGGGGCGAATGGCCGTCATTGTGTTGCAGGCCTTCGCCCGTCAGCGTGGTCCTGCCGGCCGTCGCGCCGAGCAGGAAACCCCGCCCGAGCTGATCGCCCATCGCCCACATTTGATCGCCTGTGCGCTGGAACCCGAACATCGAGTAGAAGATGTAGATCGGGATCATCGGCGTGCCATGCGTGGCGTATGCCGTGCCCGCAGCGACCGTCGATGCCATCGCACCCGCTTCGCTGATGCCCTCGTGCAGAATCTGGCCCCGCTCGGACTCTTTGTAGGACAGCAGCAGCGCGCGATCCACCGCCTCGTAGGACTGCCCGTGCGGGCGAGTAGATCTTCGCGGTCGGGAACAGCGAGTCCATGCCGAACGTCCTGGCCTCGTCCGGGATGATCGGCACGAACCTGCCGCCGATCTCCGGGTCCTTCATCAGGTCCTTGAGCAGGCGGACGAACGCCATCGTCGTGGCGATCGGCTGCTTGCCCGAGCCGCCGCGGAGCTCGTTGTAGCTGGCGTCGCCTGGCAAGATCAGCGGCCGCGACCTGACGACCCGCTTGGGCAGGTAGCCGCCGAGCGCCTTGCGCCGCTCCTTCATGTAGGCGATCTCGTCGGATTTCTCGCCCGGGTGATAGTACGGCGGGCAGCTCGGCCTCGAGCGCAGAGTCCGGGATCTCCAGGTACAACCGGTCGCGGAACTCCTTGAGCTCGGCCACCGTCAGCTTCTTCATCTGGTGGGTGGCGTTCCTGGCCTCGAAGTCGGGCCCGAGCGTCCAGCCCTTGATGGTGTGCGCGAGGATCACGGTCGGCTGGCCGACGTGCTCGGTGGCGGCCTTGAACGCGGCATAGACCTTGCGGTAGTCGTGCCCGCCTCGCGACAGGTTGCGGATCTCGTCGTCGGACAGGTGCGAGACCATCGTCCCGCAGCCTCGGGTCACCGCCGAAGAAGTGCTCGCGTGTGTATGCGCCGGACTCGACCGCGTAGGTCTGGAACTGCCCGTCGGGCGTCGTGTTCATCTTGTTGACCAGGACGCCGTCGACATCCTTGGCGAGCAGCGGGATCCCAGTCCCGGCCCCAGATCACCTTGATGACGTTCCAGCCCGCACCCCGGAAGAAGGCCTCAAGCTCCTGGATGATCTTGCCGTTCCCGCGGACCGGCCCGTCAAGCCGCTGCAGGTTGCAGTTGATCACGAAGATGAGGTTGTCAAGCTCCTCACGGGCAGCCAGGCCGATCGAACCGAGCACCTCAGGCTCGTCAGTCTCGCCGTCGCCGACAAATGCCCATACCCGCGACCTGCTGGTGTCCTTGAGCTGCCTGGCCAGCAGGTACTTGTTGAACCTGGCCTGGTAGACGGCGTCGATCGCGCCCAGGCCCATGGACACGGTCGGAAACTCCCAGAAGTCCGGCATCAGCCGCGGGTGCGGGTAGGAAGGAAGGCCGCCGCCAGGCGCCGACAGCTCCTGCCGGAAGCCGTTCAGCTGCTGCTCGGTAAGCCGCCCCTCGAGGAACGCCCGTGCGTAGATGCCGGGCGCCGCGTGTCCCTGTATGAACACCTGGTCGCCGGACTCGCCGTGGTCCTTACCGCGGAAGAAGTGGTTGAAGCCGACCTCGTACAAGCTGGCCGCGGACGCGTACGTGGCGATATGGCCGCCGACGCCGAGTCCGGGCCTGTTAGCCCGGGACACCATGACCGCCGCGTTCCATCGGATATACGCGCGGATCCGGCGCTCGGTGTACTCGTCGCCCGGAAACCACGGCTCGCGTTCCGGCGGAATCGTGTTGATGTAGTCGGTGCTGCGCAGGCCGGGGACACCCACCTGCTGCTCGCGCGCCCGCTCTAGCAACTTGAGCATCACGTACCTGGCGCGGGTCCGGCCGCGGGTCCGCACCACGTCGTCGAATGACTCCAGCCACTCCCTCGTCTCGTCGGGGTCGATGTCGGGAAGCTGGGTGGGCAGGCCGTCGCTGATAATCGAGTAGCGCTGGCGTCCTGAGGGCACGGGATGAATCCTCGCTCTGGTAGCGGCTGACACTTCCATCCTCACCTGCCCTGGGCAGTAGTGCATCCACGGCCCCTGCCAATGTCGGGCCGAAGTTCTTGTAGGTGACATCAGTTACTAGGACGTAACCGGGTGAAACGGAAGGCTTCACCGGCCGAGTAAGCCATGGGCTTACGGGGAAGATCGAATCATGACCTTGGATAGCTAGCTCTGCACGAATTGTGACTTGCGCAGGGCCGTTCCCCATAGTGGACTGTCCCAGCAAGAAGTGCAGACGCTCGTGCGGGCCCATGGGCCTTCGGTGAGACACCTTGTGGTGTGTTCGCCGGGACCGGCCTGGCGCGGGAAAGGATGGGAGGACGTACGTGAGCGCGACCGCTGGCCAGGCGGCCGACCAGCACGACCTGGCCGAGCGGCTCGGCGTCAAGCCGGGCCATGTAGTCCAGGAGATCGGCTACGACGACGACTGCGACGAGCTGCTACGGGATTCGGTCGCGGCCGGTGAGGACGTCGAGCTGGTTGACGAGGACTACGACGACGTCGTTGACGGAGTGCTGCTGTGGTGGCGGGACGACGACGGAGACCTCGTTGACGCGCTGGTTGACGCCAAGACGCCGCTCGCCGACGGCGGGTACGTCTTGCTGCTTACCCCGAAGGCTGGCCGCGACGGCCACGTCGAGCCGAGCGAGATAGGCGAGGCCGCGCCGACCGCGGGGCTCTCGCAGACCTCGACGGTCAGCGCGGGCAAGAACTGGTCGGCCACGCGCCTGGTCGCACCTAAAGCACGGCGCTGACGAGCAGCGCGGCGGCGCTGGCACGCCGGACGGTCGGCGCGGCGAGCAGTCGCGCGGGCGTGGCAGACTCGTATCGTCCTCGCGCGGCCGCGATGCGCGGTGCTCGTCAGCCCACAGGCGCGCACTCCTAGCGATGTCAGGAAGCGATCGCTGCGCGCTCCGGAGAAAGGATCCCTTGAATGGCTGTTGAAGTCGGCGACATGGCGCCGGATTTCGAGCTCAAGGACCAGCACGGCAGTCCCGTGAAGCTGTCCGAGCTGCGAGGGAAGAGGAACGTGGTGCTCGTGTTCTATCCGCTCGCATTCAGCGGCGTGTGCACGGGCGAGTTGTGCGAGATGCGGGACTCGTTCCCGGAGGCCAACCGAGACGACGTTGAGGTGCTTACCGTTTCTGTCGATTCCGTATACGCGCATCGGGCCTGGGCCGACAAGGAGGGTTACGAGTTCGGCCTATTGTCGGACTTCTGGCCGCACGGCGAGGTCGCCAGGTCGTACGGTGTCTTCGATGACGAGCGCGGCCTGGCCACGCGAGGCACGTTCATCATCGACAAGAGCGGCGTCGTGCGGTGGAAGGTCATCAATGCCATCCCGCAGGCCCGCGACCTTGCCGACTATCAGAAGGCGCTCGCGGAGCTCAGCTAGCGAGATACCACGTAGGCGGACGATGCCCTGTTATCGCTGCGGCACCAGGCAGGTTGATCCTGACCGGGGGAGCAGTCCCTGGCTGCGCGGTGTCAGGGCTGACCGGCAGGTTCTGATCTGCCCGGCCTGCCAGTCAGCCGGGGAGTGGGTCGCGGACCTTGACCGATGCGAGGTCTGCGCGAGTATCCGGCTCGTGCGGCGGCTCGGTGAGGTCGAATGCCGGGAGTGCGGCAACGTCGGCGAACCCGCGACTGTCAGCTCGGCGACCGAGATCGCTGCGACCGCCGGTGACGGGATGACGTCGCCCGGGCTGACTGAGGAGGTAGAGCAGGCCATCGCCAAAGTGCTGCGGCGGACCACCAGGCCTGCCCCCATCCGCTGAGCCGGCCAGCGGGTCTGGCGATTCGCTGTCGGGGATTCAGCACGAGACGAGGCGGTACGCTTGGGCCGGTCGCTGTGGCGACATCGGGTGCATAGCTCAGTGGTAGAGCACTCGCCTTACAAGCGAGGGGCCGGTGGTTCGAACCCACCTGCGCCCACCAGCGGAAACTCTCCGGCAGATACTCGCCCGGAGGGTATTGAGCACCAGAGTTGACCACAACGAGCCGGTCACTGGCTGCCTCCGTGCATCTCGTTGAGCTTAACGATGGCCTTCATGCTGTCTTGGTTGGTGCTTCGTGCAGCGGCGACAGTGCTGCGGCGAGCGCGGCGGCCGCGAAAGCGATGATGACGCCGATGAGCGTGGGGCGATCACCGATCAGCCCGACGACGAGGCCGGCAATGAGAGCTCCGAATGCGGCCATCGTTCGATTGACCGAGCGTCTGGTGGCGTTCACTCGGCCAAGAAGTTCGTCCGGCGTAAGTGCCTGCCAGCAGCCCATCTCGTTTGAGTTCTCTATGCCCGCGGCGAGTCCCTGGAGGGACAGTGCAGCGAACAGAAGGGCATCACCGATCGCGGTTGAAGGGGCGATGACCACGAGAAGCCAGACGATCGGGTACGCCACGCGCGCGAGGATGATCACCCGTCCCGATCCGAGCTGAGCACCGGACCATGGTGCGATCGACGCGCCGATCAGGCTGGTGATACCGAAGACCGCCAACAGCAACCCGAATGTGTACGCGGTAAACCCGAGCGATCGCAGGGCAATGAGGGAAAGCACGGTCATTGCGGCTCCATTGGCGAGGAACCAAACGTGGGTCGACGCCGCCAATGGGCCCAGCGTGCGTTGTCGATATGTCCATCGCAGGCCGTCGCGAATCTCGGCGCGCAGATTGCGGGTGCGGGAGTCAGGTCGGTGCTCGTCCACCCGGATGCTCGCATTGAGTGCTGCGTCAATGAGGTAGCTGATCGCGTCGACGGTAATCGCTACAGGGGCTCCCAGCAGGCCGACGAGTCCGCCGCCGATCGCTGGTCCGAGCGTCTGAGCAGCGGCGTCTGTTTGATCGAGACGCGCATTGGCCGGAACCAATCTCGCGCGAGGCACCAAGCGAGGAAGCAGCGATTGGGTCGCGGCAAACCCGAAAACGGAAAACGCGCCGAACAACAACAGGGCGATGACCAGCATCCAGATTTGCAGTAGGCCGATCAGCCACAGGATCGGGATTGCGCCCAGCGAGAAAGCGCGCCCGACGCTCGCCCATACAAGTACCGGTTTCCGGCGCCACCGATCGGTGTACACCCCGGCGATGAGCCCGAGCAGCGCATACGGCACGAACTGAGCGGCGTTCACAACACCGACTTCGAACGGTGTCGCGCCGAGCAACTGGATAACCAGGACGGGCATCGCAACAGCGGTCACCGCCGAGCCAAAGGAACTGATCGCTGCAGCCGTCCAATAACGAGCGAACGAAGAGCGAGGAGGCGGAGCGAGAGCGTCTCCCATCAACCCGCTCCTTCACGTCGGCGCCCGGCCCGAGTTACACCACTCGCAGCCTTCGGTGGTGTATTCCTATCGCCTTGCAGGGCAGCAGGTGGGCTCGCTCGGTTGAATGGTGTCCGGCGAGGTCACAATGAACGTGTGACATCCGACAAGGACCCGGCCGATCCGCCTCGGGTGACTCCGCCGCGCGCCGCTCAAGCTGGTGAGAACTGGTGGCCGGTGGCGATTGCGATCATCGTGGTCGATCCTGTTCGCCGCCGCCGCCCGCCTCGGCCGCGCGATCATCACCAACAACAAGCTGTTCGCGGCCAACGCCACCGCGCTGCTGGCTGTCGGCTCGGTGATCTGGGCCACCAACGTGATCGCGTTCGGGTTGTGGTACTGGGACCTCGACCGGGGTGGTGCCGCCGCCCGCGCGCACCACCCGTACGCGAACCCGGCGTTCGTGTTCGCGGAGATGCAGTACCCCGACTACACGCCTGCGGGCTGGGTGCCGAAGTTCGCCGACTACCTGGCGCTGTCGTTTTGGACCTCCACCGCGTTCAGCCCCACCGACATCTCCGCGATCAAGCGGTGGGCCAAGCTGCTGATGATGACCGAGTCGACGGTGTCCCTCGGCATCGGAACGCTCGTGATCGCCCGCGCGATCAACATAGTGAAGTAGAGGCTCGGCTCCGGGGTTAGAGCTGCCCGGGTCCGGGCGCGTCGGACCGCATGGGTCCTCGGCGCTAGGCCCGGGCAGCTCTTGGCCCAGTTCGGTCAGGCGGCGACGGTCGGCCGCAGGTCAAGCTGGTGGTCGAGGTTGACTGCGGCGTTGATCAGGGCCAGGTGGGTGAATGCCTGCGGGAAGTTGCCGAGCTGCTCGCCGGTGAGCGCTATCTCTTCGGAGAACAGGCCGAGGTGGTTACCGTAGGTGAGCATCTTCTCGTAGGTGAGCCTGGCGTCGTCGAGGCGGCCTGAGCGGGTCAGCGCGTCGATGTACCAGCCGGTGCACAGCGAGAAGGTGCCTTCTGATCCGCGCAGGCCGTCTGGGGACGCCTTGGGGTCGTACCGGTAGACGAGACTGTCTGTGACCAGCGTCTTGTCCATCGCGGTCATGGTCGTTGCCCACTTCTCGTCGTTGGGCACGATGATGCCGACGGCGGGCATGAGCAGCGTGGACGAGTCGAGCACGTCGCTGCCCTCGTATTGCACGAACGCCTTCAGCTTGGGATTCCAGCCTTTGTCCAGGACGATGCGGTAGAGCCGGTCGCGCTCTGCGGTCCAGCGGGCGACGTCGGCCGGGCGGGACCGTTCGGTGGCCATCTTGATGGCCCGGTCGAACGCGACCCAGGATTGGAGCCTGCTGTACATGAACGGGCGGCTGCCGCCGCGGGTCTCCCAGATTCCCGCGTCGGGCTGGTCCCAGTGCTCGCACAGCCAGTCCAGTATCGCCACGAGGTCGTTCCAGCCGCGTTCGGCGACGACGGGCGTCATCTGATCGAAGCGGTAGATGGAGTTGATGGCCTCGCCGTAGATGTCGAGCTGCAGCTGGTTGGCCGCGCCGTTGCCGATCCGGACCGGCCTCGAGCCCTTGTAGCCCTCGAAGTGGTCGAGAGTGAACTCGTCGAGGTCCGAGCTCCCGTCCACCCGGTACATGATGGCCAGCGGAGCCGCGCCGTTGCCGCCGGTGCGTTCCTCGACGCGTTGCCGGATCCAGGCCGCCAGGCCCGCCGCCTCGTCGGTGAAGCCGAGCCCGAGCAGCGCGAACACCGAGAAGGACGCGTCCCGGATCCAGGTGTAGCGGTAGTCCCAGTTCCGCTCGCCGCCCACCTGCTCGGGCAGGCCCGCGGTCGGCGCCGCGACCATAGCCGCCGGTGGGAGCGTACTGCATCAGCTTGAGCGTGATGGCCGAGCGCTCCACGTCCTCGCGCCACCGGCCGCGGTAGGTGCCCCGCGCGAGCCAGTTCCGCCAGAACTCGGTGGTTTCCGCATACCACCGGTCCAGCTGGCTCGCGCTGATCTTGGCCGGGCGCGCCGACTTGCCGGACTCCAGGATGAACGCCCCGCTCTCTCCGGCCTTGACGGTGAACCGGGCCCTCGCGTCATCCCCGTCGGCCTCAACCGGCCAGGTGCTGGACACGCTGAGCACTGGCGATGCGCCGTCGAATACCACGCCGGTGTCAGTGACGTGCGTCTTGTGCCCTGCGCGGCCGTAGTCGAACCGCGGCTCCACCCGGGCCTCGAAGCTCATCTTGCCGCGGATGCCGGTGATCATGCGGATCAGCCGGTGCCGGTCCGTAGCTACCTGCGGCGCCTCGACCGGCATGAAGTCCACGACCTCGACAACCCCGGCTTCCGACAAGAACCTCGTCACCAAGATGGCGGTGCCTGGCAGGTACATCTGCCTGGTCGTGTGCTTGCTCCCGGTTGGCGCCAAGGTAAACCGCCCGCCCCGACGCTGATCCAGCAGCGACGCGAACACACTCGGAGAATCAAAACGCGGCAGGCACATCCAGTCCACGGTGCCATCCGTAGCCACCAGGGCCGCTGTCTGCAGATCGCCGATAAGTCCGTGATCCTCGATCGCTGGATAGTTCATGTTCTGCCTCCCCGAAAGCCGGACACGAGTTTGGAGCAAGGATGTAATGGCCTTTACCGATCTCGGCTGCCTGGCAACACCGGCCTAACGCCACGATCGCTTCCGCGCGTCCCGCGTGCTTCGCCCAAGGCGGGTGAAGATTCCAGCCAGTCATGATGACGCACTCGACCAGTTGCAGATTCAAGGCCTACATACCCAACTGAAGCCGAACATGCTCGCGGAAGTGCTGGCCCGCGTCGGAGCAGGCATTGCCGCGGCGGGGAACAGCTTCACAATGAACTACACGAGGCCATCACTGCGAGGCGCACGGGCACGGCTTGACCGGCTCAGCTCCTATCTGTCGGGAAGGTTTCGGCCACGGGAGGTGGTGCCTGCAGCCGCGCTGGGCTGGCAGCCGCAAGCGCTGAATCACCCGCCTAGGGTGGCGCGCAGGACTCCGCCTCCGATCAGGCTGGGGCGTTGTGTTTCTGACCAGGCCGCGCGCTACCTCCGGCTCGCTAGCCGGTGAGCTGGTACTGGCGCAGCGTCTCTTGAATGCCAGCCAATCATCGCGAGCCGCGCTGCCGCCGACGTCGCCCATCGCAGGCACGATGACATCCTGCGCTGACTGCCGGGCAGCTGGTGACTGATGAGCTGGCCCTCCTGGCCGGGAAGATTGCGGCAGCGGCTGGCATCGATCCGGATCCGTCCTGGTGATGTTGCCGCGGATATTGCTGCTGGACTGCCTGGCGCGATAACAAGCGTCCCGGGCGGCATGACCGCCGCGCTGCTCGCGGGCGTCAATCCGATTCAGGGCCTGTATGCAAGCTTCGCCGGGCCTATCGCGGGCGGCCTGACAGCCCGCTCACGAGTCATGGTCATCACGACCACCAGCGCTGCGGCCCTCGCCGCAGAATCTGCGCTCCGCAACCTGAACGCGAGCCAGCGCCCAGCGGGCATCGCCTTGCTCACGCTCCTCACCAGCGCCGCGCTCGGAGCCGCTGCGGCTCTCCGGTTTGGTCGGTTCACCCGCTTCGTCACGCACTCGGTGATGATCGGGTTCTTGACCGGCATCATCGTGAACATCATCTGCGGCCAGCTGGCCACGATCGGCGGAGAGACTGCCCACGGCCCGACCGCGGTCACCAGGGCGCTCTACTTCATCACCCATCCCGGCGAGATCAACATCGCCTCGCTGGCCAGCGGCCTGCTGGCCCTCGCCGTTCTGCTGGCGCTGGCCAAGACGCGACTGGCCTCTTGGGCACCGCTGGTCGCGCTCGTGATTCCGACCGCGATTGTGGCCCTGGCCGGAGCGAACAGCGTGGCCCGCGTGACCAGTCTCGGCAAGATACTGCCAGGCATACCGGAACCAAGCCTGCCCCAGTTCAACCTGCTGTCCTACGGCATGATCTCCGGGGCCGGTGCTATCGCGGCGATCATCATCGTCCAGGGAGTCGGCGTCAACCAGTCGATGCTCGGCGAGGCCTCGGGCAGCCCGGACAGCAACCGGGATATCGCGGCGCAAGGGGCCGGCAATGTCCTTTCCGCACTGTTCAAGGGCCTGCCGGTCGGCGGCTCGCTGGGCCAGACATTGCTCAACGTGAGGTCAGGTGCGCGCACTCGCTGGGCATCTGTCTGGTCGGGTGCATGGATGCTGGCCATACTTGCGGCCTTCTCCGGAGTCGTCGGCCTGATCGCTCTTCCGGCGCTGGCAGCCACGCTGATCTTCCTGGCCGCATCGTCGCTGCAGATCCGTGAACTCATCACGATCGCGCGCACGGGCCCTTCCTCGATGATCGCCGTCATCACCACCTTCATCGCAACTCTCACGCTTCCGGTAGCAGCGGCAGTCGGCATCGGGGTAGCTGTCACGCTGCTGCAGCAACTCAACAGAGACGCACTGGACCTGCACGTCGTCGAGCTGATCCCGCTGAAGGACGGGCGGCTCGCTGAGGCCAAGCCGCCCGCCGCGCTACCCAGCCGAAGCGTGACCATACTCGATGTCTACGGCAGCCTGCTCTACGCGGGATCACGCACCCTGGAGCGGCAACTCCCGCAGCCTGGCACGGACTCGCCGGTACTCGTGCTGAGGATGCGCGGACGGACATCCGTCGGAGCTACCTTCGTCAAGGTGGTCGCGGACTACGCGGCGAGACTCAAAGCCGCAGATGGCCGTATGTACCTCAGTGGCGTGGACGCCAACCTCGGGCACCAGCTCCAGCGGACCGGACGCATCACCGGACCGGTCAAGATATTCGAGGCGGAGCCGATCATCGGCCAGTCGACATACTCGGCATACCTCGACGCGCAAGCGTGGCTTGTCAGCCACGAGGCACCGGGCAGTCGGTCAGAAGATGGCGATGGGATTGACGGGCGATCCGGTCGCGCCGGGCAGCCGCAGGCGGCGCGATGACGCAGGGGAGTGACCAGCGGTTCCGCTCACCGAGTACGGATCCGGATGGCCATCGACTCCGTCCTGCATCCGGGCTGTGGAACGTTGAGTAACGCAGGCGGCGCGGGTAGCACATGCCTAAGGCACTACGGCACGTTCGGTGACTGTTAGCCGTATATCTAGCTGTGCTCAGGCGCCTCATAGCCAGGGACATCGGTACCCGGAACGTCGAACGAGAGGAAGGGCAGCGATATGACCACGGCCAGTGATATCCGCGCGGCGGTTTACCGGGAGCTGAATCACGACCCGATGCTCGACACAGCCGACATCGTCGTCGAGGTATTCAATCGCGATGTCTTGCTCAACGGCACGGTGCCGAGCCAGGAACAACTCTCCGAGGCGACCATAGCGGCCCAGCGGGTTGCTGGCGTCAGCACAGTGCACAACACGATGGAAGTCGCTCTCCCTTCCGACGATTACGGGAACGATGCGGCGCTTGCAGGGTTCGCGAATGAGTCATTGACAGCCGCTGCCGCGGTGCCGGCCGGCATCAAGGCGACTGCCCGTGAGGGCATCGTGTACCTGGCCGGCACAGTGAACAGCAGCGCCGAGCGAGCCGCCGCCCAGGACGCCGTGGCCGGCGTCGGCGGGGTCCTTCACATCACCAATGAGATCGTTGTCCGCGGCGAGGCCTAGGGGAGGGTCCGGTAACCCGCCGGATCACCGAGGCGCGTCCCAGGCCGCATCCGAATCACATCCGAAATCGAGCGGCGGTCTCGTAGGTGAATGGCACGGATCCCGGCATTCAGCGGAAGGCCTCAACGCTTCGTCGAGCTGAAGTCCGATGGCGACAGTCAAAGCCAAGGCGATGTCGGCGGATCAACAACAGCGGTTTGATAAACAGACTGCTCTGGGTATCGAGGAAGTTACGCAACGTTCAGAAACGTCAGACCAGATGTCTCTGAACTAATGCAATGTCTTGATAAATCGCGCGGCGTATGCGGACCAGAACGAGCGAGATTACAAATCCCTGATCGCTGCCATCACCTCCGGTCGGATCACCGCCGAGCGCGGCTTGTAAAGGCCTTGGCGGAGCTAGGCCAGATGGGTGCTGGCGTCGCCGACGCTGGCAGGCGGCTGGCGGGAAGGACCGGCGCATGAGCGACGACGCACCCGAGAGGCGGAAGAACGATCCGGGGAAGCACGGCACCGGGCCCGGTGCGACCGCGGGGAGCGGTGTAACGGCCCCGGGAGATCGATCCGCGTCGCTGGGGACGGCGTTCCCGCGCACGCATCACATGCTCTTGCTTGAGTTCGGGAACCGCGCGGATTTCGATGACCCGCGCAGGGAATGGCGGCGGCTGTTCTCGGAGTTGCTGGGCACCTTCGCACTGGTCCTGGTGGCGGCTGGCGGCGGAATTCTGCATGCCAAGGGGCAGATCAGCCTGGCCGCGGCGGTCGTCGCTCCGGGCCTGATGGTGATGGCGGTCATCTTGTTCATGGGCGCCGTCTCCGGGGCGCACCTGAATCCGGGCGTGTCATTGGCCTTCGCGTTGCGCGGGGACTTCCCGTGGAAACGCGTCCCCGGCTACATCATCATCCAGCTCGCCGGCGCGACACTGGCCAGCCTGTTCCTTCGCTGGGTGTTCGGGAACACCGAGCACCTCGGGGCGACGCTGCCAGGCCCGGGGTACCACAACTGGCAGGCCCTGCTCATGGAGATCGTCCTCACCGCGCTGCTGGTGAGCGTGATCCTCGGCACCGCATCGGCGGCGCAGAACGTCGGCGCGATCGCCGCGCTCGGCGTCGGCGGCTACATCGCCCTGGCCGGCCTGTGGGGGGCACCGGTCAGCGGCACTTCGATGAACTCGGCCCGCTCCTTCGGGCCCGCCCTGGTCAGCGGCGACTGGACGAGCTACTGGGTGTATATCGCGGGGCCGATCACCGGCGCGCTGATCGCCGTCGGCTTCGCGCAGGTGCTGCGCGGCCGCGGCGGCGACGAGATCGCGCGGGCAGCGGGCTCCGGCGTGCTGGACGAAGGCGCCCGTACCGCCAAAGCCCAACACTCCCAGGACATGGAGCACGGCAAGATCGTCCCACCCGGAATCACCGGCACCGACGTGGAACAGACCGGCACCGATGCGCAAGAGAATGGGCACTAACCGACCGAGCGCTCGCCAAATGTGACCGACGACCCCGGCGTTCGGGCGCTGAAGACGTGGCGGTGGTTAGAGGATCCGGAGGCTTGGGGAACATCTCAACCGAAGCCGGGCCTACTGCCGGGGATTGGTTAGGGTGCGCCGGCGCTCGGCGTTCTGATGAAGCATGCTATGGACGTCGGGATGGGGCAGCGATGAGCACTGACCAGGTTCTGTTCGGGGTAGGCCTGATCCTGGTGCTCGCGGTGGGGTCGCAGGTGCTGGCGAGCCGGCTGCGCATCCCGGCGTTGATCATCTTGCTCCCGGCGGGCTTCACCGCCGGCGCGCTGACTACCGACGTTAGTCCGGAGCGCCTGCTGGGGGCGGCGTTCCAGCCGCTGGTCTCGCTCGCGGTGGCGGTGATCCTGTATGACTCCGGTCTGGCGCTGCAGTGGGGGAATGTGCACGGGCGTGCCCGCCGGGTGGTACCCCGCCTGGTGATCTGGGGGGTACCGATCACTATGGGGTTCGCTGCGGTGTTGGCCGGCCCGCTGCTGGGCATCTCGGGCGGGGCGGCGCTGATGACCGGCGCGATCTTGGTGGTGTCCGGGCCGACGGTGGTGGGGCCGCTGCTGGCTTTCGTCCATCCGTCCGATCGCCTCCAGCGGATACTGTCCTGGGAGGGCTCGCTGATCGACCCCGTCGGCGGCATCTTGGGCGCGGTGGTATTCCACGCCGTGCTGGCGAGCACCAGTGGCGGTATCAGCCACCCGGTCGGGCAGTTCCTCCTCTCCGTCGGCATCGGCGCGGCCGGCGCGGCTGTCGGCGTTGCCGTGCTGTGGCTCTGCTTGTGCAAGCTTGATCTGGGCGATGTGCTCAGCACCACGAGCCAGCTTGCGTGCGTTATCGGCGTCGCGGCCGTCTGTGACATCGTCCGTGACGACGCCGGGCTCATCGCCGCTATCTTGATGGGGCTCGCGATCGCGAACCTGCGCGTCTTCAACCTCCCGGCCCGGCGGCCGTTCTTCGAGACGCTGGTGCAGTTGATCATCGGGGTCCTGTTCGTGGGCATCTCGGCCACTGTCACCCCCGCGTCGCTTCGGGGCATCGTACTGCCCACCATCGGCCTGGTGGCCGTCCTGGTGCTGGTGACCCGCCCGCTGGTGGCCTTCCTCGCCACACTCAAGACAGAGCTGACCAAGGGGGAACGCGCCTTCATCGGCTGGATGGCGCCGCGCGGCATCGTCGCTGCGGCCACTGCCTCGACGTTCGGAGCCATACTCGCCGCGCATCACGTGGGCGGCGCTTCCAAGATCCTGCCGGTCGCGTTCCTTGTCATCGTCGCCACCGTGGCCCTGTACGGCCTGACCGCGGTCCCGGTGGCCGGGCGGCTCGGCGTCACGCGCCCCGCCCGCAGCCGCCCCCTGCTGGTTGGCGCTGACCCGTGGGTCATCGACCTGGCTCGCGCCTTCAACACCGCCAGCTTGAACGTCCTCATGTGGGCCCCCGCCGACAATCAGCGCACCCAGATCAAACACGCTGGCCTGGAACTAGTCCCCGGCGAGCAACTCGCATCGGCCGTCGGTCAGGGCGCCGAACTCGAAGGCGTCACCACCATCCTCTTGCTCACCGACGAAGACCACTACAACGCCCTGGCCGCCACCACCCTCGCGGGCACCTCCGGCGCCTCCCGTCTACCGGGTAGCTTCCAGCAACGGCGAGAACCCTAACACCCCCGGCGAAACCCTCTTCGACCCCAGCCTCACCGGCCCGGCCCTGACCGCCCGCTACACCACCGGCGCCCGCATCACCACCCAATCGGGCAGCGCCCCCACGCCACCCGGCACCGACGTCATGTTCCTGATCACCGCCGGCGGCGTCCTAACCCCAGCAACTACCTCCTCGCATCCCCCGGCCCCCCAGCCGGGCGACACCCTAGTCCTGGCCCCTAGCGCGTCTCAGAGAGGTGAGTCACCCGAGAAGCGAACTGGAAATAGTAGCGAGTGAGCATTGATCTGGGCGGGAAGTGACGCCAGGAGTCAGCACGGCGCGGACCGAGCCAACGGGCGCGGAGCAACCTCAAAGCACCGCGACATCCCCTCCGGTCAGTTCTTGTATTTCTCGGCGACGGGTGTTCACTAGCTCGTCACGACCTGACCAGGTGGGATCCGCGGTCGGCCGCGACCGGTGCGCCGGAGCCGGGATTTATCACCGGCGAGCAGCCGGTGAGGGCGCCGGGAATCGCCTGCGGCGCCAACTGCGGCTCCGGTTGCGGCGCGGGGGCCGGGGTGGGTTCGGCGGCGCCGGTCCTGAGTTCGGCGAGCCGGCGCCGGGACGGCAGCAAGACGATGGCCAGGATCACTCCCAGGCCCAGAATCGCGGCGGCGATGGCGAAGGCAGTGGTATAGCCGCGCGTGGCCGCGATCGCTGGCGCCAGCGGACCGGTGTGGTGGGCGGCCAGGTAGCTGGCCGTGGCGGTCAGCGCGACGGTGCTCAGCGCGGACAGCCCGATCGACCCGCCGACCTGCTGCATCGTGTTGACTAGCGCCGAGGCCACGCCCGCGTCCTGGCGGCGGACGCCGGCGGTGGCGGTGTTGATGGTAACGGCGAAGATCACGCCGAAACCCAGGCCCATGACGATCACGGCGGGCAGGATGACGGCGGCGTAGCTGGATGTCACGGTGAGCTGGGTCAGGTAGGCCATGGCGCCGATGCCGAGCAGCATGCCGGAGGCGATCAGGACCCGCGGGCCGACTCGGGGCAGCGCCACGGTGCTGGACACGGTAGAGCTGACCAGGATGGCGCCCACGAACGGCAGGAACAACAGGCCGGAGGTCACCGGGCTGTATCCCTTAATTTGCTGCAGGTAGTAGGTCAGGAACAAGAAGACGCCGAAGAGCGCGATCCCGGTCAGGCCGAGCACGACATAGGAGCCGCCCCGGGTCCGATCGAGGATCACCCGCAGCGGCAGCAGCGGGTGACTGGATCGCCGTTCGGCCGCCACGAACGCGGCCAGCAGCGCCGGCCCGGCGACCAGGCAGGTGATGGTCAGCGGGGCCGCCCACCCGGCGGTCTCGGCCCGGGAGAAGCCGAACACGATCAGGAACAGCCCGGCCGAGGCCAGCCCGGTGCCGGCCCAGTCCAGCCGTGGCCGGGTGGCCGGCCGGCTGCCGCGGATCTAGGCCAGGGCGCCGGCGATGGCGAACGCGGCGAAGATCAGGTTGACATACAGGGTGTAGCGCCAGGACAGGTACTGGGTCAGCACCCCGCCGAGGATCAGGCCCACCCCGGCGCCGCCTGAGGACACCGCGCCATAGACCGCGAAGGCCCGCCCCCGCTCGCGCTGGTCGGTGAAGGTGCTGGTCAGGGTGCCCAGCGCGGCCGGCGCGAGGAGGGCGCCGAACGCGCCTTGCAGCGTCCGCGCAGTGACCAGCATCGGGAACGAGACTGCCGCGCCGCCGATGGCCGAGGCGACGGCGAACCCGGCCAGACCGGTGATGAGCACCCGCTTGCGGCTGAACATGTCGCCGATCCGGCCGCCGAGCAGCAGCAGGCTACCGAAGGCCAGCGCGTAGCACGTCACCACCCACTGCCGGTCATTATTAGAAAACCCCAGCGCATGCTGGGCTGAGGGCAGCGCGATATTGACCACGGTGGCATCCAGCACCACCATCAGCTGCGCAACGGCGACCACCAGCAGGACCAGCCAGCGCCGGTCAGCCGGCGCTGGCCCGGCGGTCTTGCGTAGCAGATGACATCTGCATCTCGCGGGGACCTGGTGAGGCGATTGGCTGTGCCATGTGGACTCCCGATTTGGCAACGTATGTCTGATTAAGGTCTGGCCCAAGGCCGACTCAAAGCGTCGGAGGCGATCGGCTTATTTGGTGGCCGGCTCCGGCGGATCCTCGGAGCCGGCGTCGGTTTGTTCTGGGGTTTGTCATCGGTTGGGTTCTGCCTGTCGCTGTGGGGTGACGCGTTCTGCGGCGGCGAGGTGGGTTGTCAGGAGCTGTCCGGCTCGGTCCAGTGCGGCGGTGGCTTCGTCGAGGATGGGGTGGTAGGCCTGGAAGACGTGCGGCACGGCTGGGGTGATGTCGAGGGTGACCTGGACGTCGGCGACAGCGGCTTGGCGTGCGAGGCGGATGGCGTCGTCGAGGAGGACTTCGTGGGTTCCGGCCTGGATGATCAGGGGCGGCAGGCCGGTCAGGTCGGCGAAGATGGGGCTGATCAGGGCGAGGGCGGGGTCGTGCCCCGCCGTGTAGTCGCTGACCCGGGCTTGGAGGGCGTCCCGGCTGAGCAGCGGGTCGGCGTCGTGTTTGGTGTCCATGGTGGTGCCGGTCAGGGTGAGGTCGGCGTAGGGGGACATGAGGTAGGCGGCGGCGGGCAGGGGCAGGCCGCGCTCGCGGGCGTTGACCAGGGTGGCGACGGCGAGGCCGCCGCCGGCGGATTCGCCGGCGAAGGCGATGTCGGCGGGGGCGGTGCCGGCCTGAAGGAGGGCCCGGTAGGCGGCCAGGGCGTCGTCGGCTGCGGCCGGGTAGGGGTGTTCGGGGGCGAGCCGGTAGTCGACGGAGATGACCTTGGCTTCGGTCCGCCGGCCGACCTGGGAGGCCAGGCCTGCGGCTTGGAAGGCGTCCCCCATGACGTAGACGCCGCCGTGGAAGTACAGCACGACGTGGCGGGCCGCGATGCCGTCGACGGTGATCTCGGCGGCCGGGACGCCGTCCAGCGCGGCCCGGGTCACGGTGACCTCGGCGGGCAGCGGCTGGGCTGACAACAGCTCCCGCAGCAGCCGCCGCTGCTCGCTGACGTCGCTGCCGGCGGGGAACGCGGACTGCCGCAGGATCGCGTCGAGGTTCGCTCGCTGCTCGGTGCTCATGGCGGATCTCCCTTCGGTTGGGCTGGCTGGGCAGTAACCCCAGGGCGGGCTCGCCCACGTCAATCCACTGCAGAACTTGTCTGCCGGGTGGCGGGCCATGTGTCAGCCTTGCCGCCAGGCAGGTGAGGACGCGTCACCGGAACACGGTGATCCGCGCGACCTGAGCACCACAGAACTGATCATGGACAGGCGCAGGCCTTGCGATTCGATGGCATTGAGATTCCCGGGCAATGAGTACTTGACGGCCAGTCCGCATTCGTCTGACGAGGCCCGTAAGCAATCCTCATCTGATCCAGGTGATTAACCGGCCTGCGACGGTCCGCGAAATCACCGGAAGGAGGGCTCGCCGGTGATGACCAACACCTCGGTGACGCTCGCCGAAACCGGGATCGCGGACGCGATTAATGATGGCGGCGGCCGGTGGGAGTCGGCGCGGAACAAGAAGATCCTCGAGATCCACCAGGAACTGCCCGGCCGCATCCATGTCGTTCTCATCCGCCACCAGGTCGGCTTCTGACTGCCGAGCCAGATGTCGGAGCGGATCTAGCGCGACGTCGACAGTGGCCTGGCGCCGTCACGGTGAACGGCTGTCACCTGAGCCTAGTGATCGCCGGTGAGGTGCGAGCTTTCGGATCTCGAGCAGGTCCAGGCCGAGCGCCTCGATCTCGGCGAGCACGCCGTACAGCGCGGACTGGTCCAGGATGCCGGTGAGCACGGTGTGCGCGCCGTGCCGCCGCGGCGCCATCCCCGGGAACGCGGACAGAACGGTGGCGCCGAGGTGCCCCTTTATCCGGATCGTGTACAGGGCGGGTGCCGGGTCCATGCCGCCATGGTCACGGGCGGGCAGGTGACCCTGCATCACCGAGATCCGGTGACCGTCGGGCTAGCGCGTGCGGCCAGCGGCCAGCAGCCGGAGCTCCCTTGCGCGCTGCACGGCCGAGGAGCGGTCACGAACCTGGAGCTTGGCGTAGATGCTCCGGACGTGCGTGCTGACGGTGTTCACCGAGACGGATAGTTCGCCTGCGATCTCGGGCCGGGACATGTTCGTCGGGAGATATCGCAGCACCTTGAGCTCGCCCGGGCTGAGCTCCTCCGCCGGCGGCGAGGACTGCACTTTGGTCGCCGGGGATGAGCCGTGCAAGACATCGAGGATCTCGGCGAGCAGCGCGGCGTGCGCTGTCTCATGCCGGGGCAGCGCCTCGAGCAACTCGCAGGAGCCCGTCATCGCGAACGGCAGGACCACTCGGTCAGACTCCGCCAGGGCCAGAGCGCGTTCAGTCGCCTGATTCGCCGCGCGCTGGTCACTGAGCTCACGATAGGCGAGCCCGGTGAGCAGGTGCGCCTCAACGACCGTGACGTAGCCGAGGACCGGTGCCGTGCCATGGATAACATCGCGCAACGCGCCCAGGGCTCCGGCAGGATCGCCTTCCGCGAGGCAGATCACCGCGCGGGCATTACGTATCTCACCCGAGCCTGCCCGCTCGCTATCGAGCGCCGCGAGGCAGGCGCGCGCTTCGACGGCCCGCCCGAGGCGGGCTTGCGTGGCGAGCAGCCAGCCGGTCATCTGGCTCGCGAGCGCCTGCGATCCCTCCAGCTGCGATGCCAGGTGTTCGGCGGCGGCGAACTCCTCGAGCGCCTCGTGGGTGCGGCCGCGACCGGCGTGCAGTATCCCGGCTGTCTGGTGCAGCAGCAGCCTGATGTCCGGCCCGGTGTCTGTTTGCAGAGCGCTTTCGGCGCGCCGCAGCCACCGCTCGCTCTCGTCGAACTCACCCAGCCACACCATCGTGCCGGCGAGCGTCATCAGCGCGGGTGCGATCACCGGTTCCGTGCCCCAGCCGTACCGTTCGGCGAGCGCGATCGCCTCGCGGCAGCGCCGCTGGGTCGTGGCGAACGCACGGACCTTCGGCATGGCAGCACCGTGGAAGATATACGCGAAAGCGAGCTGCGCGAGGCAGCCGACTTCCAGGTACGGCCGGCCGATCTCCTGGGCCAGGACGGCGGCCTCTCGGAGGTGGCGTTCAGCGTCTGGCAGCCCCGGGGACCACGCCTCGACGGTGCCCAGATTCATCAGCGCCGCCGCTCGCAGGTCGGTGCCCAAGGCGATGTCTTCATCGGACGGCCCGGTTACCGGGGAGGCCAGGAATCTGGCCTGCTCGATAACGCCCGCCAGGTGACCGCGCCGCCTGGCCAGCGACAGCTTCAGCGACGCGATCGCCACCTGGAGCCGGCGCTGGCGATCCGGCGGCGTCGTCGAGGCATGCGCCTCGGCGACCGCCAGGTGGGCGGCTGCCTCGTCCAGGCGCCCCTGAGCAAGGTCACCCATCGCGCGCACCAGGGCCAGCTCGGGCTGGTCCGCGCCTGGCGGGAAGGCCCGCACCAGCGCCTGCATGGTTTGCGCCTGCCCGTCGAGCGTCAGGCTGAACGAATGGTCGGCGAGCAGCAAGGCCGCATCAGGCCAGTCGCCGGCCGCCTGCGTGTGCCGGATAGCGTCGACCACCTGGCCATGCTCGATGAACCATCCGGCGGCCCGGCGATGCAGCGCCGGCACTTGGTCGGGCAGCGTCCGGCGCAGCTCCAGCCGAAGCAGATCCCCGAATAGGTGGTGGTAGCGAAACCAGGTGCGCTCGGGGTCGAGCGATTCGACGAACGCGTTCGCGTCCTCGAGTTCCAGCAGGATCCGTTCCGAGCCAGGGCGGCCGGTCAGCACGTCAGCCAGCTCGCCGTTGACGCGATCGAGCAGGGAGGTGCGCAGGAGCATATCCTGGACGTCGGCTGGCTGGCGTTCCAGCATTTCCGCGATCAGGTACTCGGCGACCGTGCGGTCGCTGCCGGAGAACTCCGCGACGAAACGCTCCGGGTCGGGGTGACCGGCCAGTGAGAGCGCCGCGAGCCGCAGGCCCGCGACCCACCCCTCCGTCCGCTGGTGCAGCAGCGCTGCACCGGCCGCAGACAGCGCGATACCCGAGGCACGGAGCAGTTCGCGGGTTTCGCGCTCGGAAAAGCGCAGATCCGCAGCGCGGATTTCGGCTAGCTCGCCTTCCAGCCGCAGCCGTTGCAGCCGCAACCGCACATCGCGACGGGTGGTCAGCATCGCGTGCACCTGCGGGGGAAGGTTCATCAGCAGCCGGGTGAGCTGATAGAGCGCCTCTGGCGAATTCAGCTCATGCAGATCATCAATAACCAACTTGACATCGCCACGAGCATCGGCGAGTTCCGATAGCACCCGGTCGACCATCGCCGTTGCATTGAAGTCGGGCGTCGCTGCTTGCGGTTCCGCACGGTCTGCGGTGGCCGATGCGTGGCGGACCGCGTCGAGCACGGCAAGCCAGAACTGCTGGGCGTCAGTCCGTGCCTTCAACTCGCTGTCGGCGAGCATCATGGCCGACGACAACCACCGCAAGCCGCCTTGGGTCATGTTCCTGTCCGGCGATGAGGAAGCCAAGCCAGTCGCGGCCGAGTTGATCCGGGATGCCGGATTCGACCCGGTCGACCTGGGTGGCATCGACGACAGCCGGCGGCAGGACTCCGGCAGCGCGCTTTGGACCAACATCCTCACTCACGACGAGGCGACGGAGCTCGTCGCGCGGATAGAGTCCGGGGACAAGGCCGCAGCCGATCAGTCGGCGCTGCGCACGCGGGTGCGCGAGCTGGCCGCGCCATTCGAGAAGTTCCGCGACCACGCACCGGACGATCCCGCCTTCTTCCTCGAGCACCTGTCGCGCTCGGTTTTCGAGGCCGGGATCAACTGGCGCGTCGTCGAGGCCAAGTGGGACGGACTCCAGCAGGCGTTCTACGGCTTCGACCCGGCGCAGGTTGCCGCAATGCCGCCAGCCGAGATCGCGGCGGTAGAGAACGACAGCCGCGTGATCCGCAACAAGGCGAAGATCCGGGCGACGGTGGAAAACGCGCGGGAAGTCCTCGCCATCATCGAGGAATACGGCAGCATCCGGCGCTATCTCGCATCCTTCCCAGACGCGCGGTGCGGCGGCCGCGGACATGCGGCGGCGCTTCAAGTTCCTCGGCGACACGGGCGTGTGGCGGCTGCTGACCGGCGCGTCACCCGACATCGGGTGACGCGGGTGTACACCCCGCGATCGGGAAGATCGATGGCTTTGGTCTGCCTCTAGTACTTATCCGTCCGGACGGCGAAGACCTTCGCCACATCTTGACCTTGATCCTTACTGCAAATCGCCGTGTCGGCCGAAATCGGCGCATGGCCCGCGAGCAGCGGAAGGCACCCGTGATGCGTCTCTTGCATAGACGTGACTGACGGGGCTGGTTCGGATACCGCATGCGGCGTCCTGCACCCCAT
Source organism: uncultured Actinomycetota bacterium (assembly GCA_963809195.1). Lineage (GTDB taxonomy): Bacteria > Actinomycetota > Actinomycetes > Streptosporangiales > Streptosporangiaceae > Chersky-822. The sequence continues at coordinate 257,435 of CAWEIQ010000003.1, forward strand.
AGCTGCAGGGAGCGGGACGGAAGAGGCATTCGTGAACGGAACCGCGCGTGGCAGTACCCGGCTCCCAGGTTCTCCGCGGAGGCTGACGCGCGCGCCGCCCGGCTGTCACGCGGCCGCCGGCGCTCACCGCGGTGATCTTTGCTGCCACCCTGCTCGCGGTCGGGCTACGCCTATATGACCTCAGCCGGCCCGGTTTCCTGCTGGGCATCAACGAGTACGACGAGGGGACGGATTTCGGCAGCGCGATCCGCCTCGTGCACGGCGCGCTGCCCTACCGCGACTTTGTCATGGTTCAGCCGCCCGGAATCACGCTACTCATGTTCCCGGTCGCGCTGGCCACCAAGGCCATGGGCACCGACATCGGGATGGCAGTGGCCCGCGTGATCACCGCTCTCGCAAGCGCGGCGGCGGTCCCGGTGGCCGGCCTGCTCACCCGGCACCGCGGCCTGTTCGCGACGCTGGTGACCTGCGGGGTGCTCGCGATCTTCCCGGACAGCATCCTGGCAGCCAGGACCGTGCTCCTGGAGCCGTGGCTGGTGTTGTTCTGCCTGCTGGGCGCGCTGGTGCTGTTCGACGGCGACCAGGTCGCGAGCAGTACCAGGCGGCTCCTCGCAGGCGGCGTACTCTTCGGCTTCGCCGGGTCGGTCAAGGTCTGGGCCATCCTGCCGGTCGTGGTGATCCTGGTGCTGACCGCACGCCGCCCGCGCCAGGCATTTGTCTACGCGGCCGGGGTCACGCTCGGCTTCTGTGTGCCCGTCCTGCCGTTCGCGCTCAGCGCGCCTGCGGCCTTCTACCGCGGCGTGATCGTCGCTCAGCTCGTGCGCAGCGACATTGCGCGGATCCCGCAGGGGTACCGGCTCCAGCAGATGCTCGGGCTGGCCCACTTCCCCCAGCTGACCACTCCTGCGCTAGTGATCATCGGCATCGCGGTCGTCCTCGTCATCGCCGCCGTGACCGTGCTCGGCTCGCGGCTGGCCTGCAGCGCTCCACCTGCACTTGACCGGTTCGCGGCCGGAATCTGCGCACTGGTGGCGGCGGCGTTCCTGTGGCCGGTCGACTTCTACTACCATTACGCGGCTTTCCTCGCGCCGTTCCTGGCACTGACGATAGCGCTCCCGGCGGCACGGCTGCTCGCCGCCCAACCCGCCGGGGGAACCCGCACCCGGCCCGGGTGGCTGCGGCACTCCGCCATGACGACCGCCGCGGCCACTCTCGTGGTCTTGACGGTGTTCCAGGTAATCCTCGAGTCAAGCGAGCACACAAGCGTCCCCACTAACGAGATTGCGGCTGCCCAGCGGCTGATCCCGCCCGGCGCCTGTGTCGCTACCGACCAAGCCTCGTACACGATCGCCATCGACCGGTTCGTTTCCACGGTGCCGGGGTGCTCGCTCATGATCGATGGATTGGGTACCGACTACGCGCTGTCCAACGGCCGGAACCCGCAGACTGACGCCGGCAGCTCGCCGGCCGTGGAAGCGGCGTGGATGTCGGTCTTCCGGGCCGCCACATACGCCTGGCTGACTACTGTGTCGTACCGCCGGATTCCGTGGACACCGCAGCTCAAGGCCTACTTCAACAGCCACTTCGTGCCGCTGACCGAAGGACCCGACTGGCTCTACATCAGGCGCGGTCAGAAGCGTGGCACGAGGAGCCTGCCGGGACCCATTCCGTCGGCGCCGCTGCCGTAGGATCCGGACCAGCAGATACCCCTCGTAGTATTGATGGTTGTCGATATGGTGGGAAACTCGGCAGGACCGGCTTCCCCGGTCGGCTCACGTTTTGCCGTTGCCGGCGACCGGGTCTTCGATGCGCGGGCGGGTGCCTGGGCTGAGGGCACGGTGGTGCTCGTCGAGGACCGGGTGATCGCCGGCATAACCCGGTCCGCGCCGGACGGCTGGCCGGTGCTGGAGATGCCCGGCGCCAGCCTGCTGCCCGGGCTCATCGACGCGCACACCCACGTGCTGCTGCGCAGCAGCTGGAACGAGCTGGAACTGGCGCGGCAGATGGTCGAGGAGAACCCCGGCCACCGGGCCGCCAGCGCACTCCAGGCGATGTCAATCGCGATCAGGCACGGATTCACAACGATCCGTGATCTCGGCACGGAAGGCGCCGGCTATTTCGATGTCGGCCTGCGCGATGCCGCACGGGAGGGCATCGTGCCCGGTCCGCGGATGCTGGTCGCCGGGCCCGCCATCCGGTCGACCGGCCGCTATCCGGTGACTGGTCAGCAGCACAGCATGACGTTCCCGGTCGGCATCGACAGCTGCACCGGCGCTGCGGCCTGCCGTGAGACCGTGCGAACCCAGATCGCCTATGGAATCGACTGCCTGAAGATCTACGTCAGCGAGCGCTTTGAGGCGCCCACCGGCGAGGAGGACTACCCAGACGGCCCGCTGGTGTGGACCGAGGATGAGGTAGCGGCGTTTGTCGACGAGGCGCACCGGCAGGGCATCACGGTGGCCGCCCACTCGCTGACGCTCAGCGGGGCAAAGATGGCCGTGGCCGCCGGAGTTGACTCGATCGAGCACGGCTTCGCCATCTCTTCCGATCTGGCGGCGGACATGGCCGCCCGGGGTACGGCCCTGGTGCCGACCCTCCTGGTCACCCGGGAGCATGCCGCGCACGGCTCGCACATCTCCGAGCCGGTGCGGGCCGCCCATGACCGCTCTTTCGTCAACTGCCTGGAGGCTGGCGTCCGGATCGTGCTCGGCACCGATGTCGGCGGATTCGAGTGGACCAGGGTGTCCCAGGCCGAGGAGTTCACCCTGATGACCAGGCTGGGGATGTCCGCGGCGGATGCGCTGCGGGCCGGCACGCTGTGGGCTGCGGAGCTGCTCGGGCTTGCCGGGACGGCCGGGGTCATCGAGCCGGGCGCGGCCGCCGACATCGTGGCCGTCACCGGCGACCCGCTGCAGGACATCGAGTGCCTGCAGCAGGTGGAGCTCGTTATCCAGGGCGGCCTGATCGCCTGGGACGGACACGACCTCACCTGGGACGGCGGGCGTCAGCGGCAGGGAGCATCGGCGTGCTCGGGACTGACACACCTGCTCGATGCGGATGCGGCCGGTGCATTCCGCGCCGTTGACACCGCGCTCACTGGCCTGATAGCGAGAGGACTGTGTCAGGCAACCCGCGGCTGATTGACCGGGCCGACATTCTGGCTGCCCTCGACCGCGCGGCGGCGGGGAAAGTCACGATCATCTCGGCTCCGGCAGGCAGCGGCAAGACGTCTCTGTTGCGCGCATGGGCGGAACGTGCTGGCCAGGAGCACCGGCTCGCCTTCGTCCAGGTGCAACGGGACCAGCACGATGCTCAGGCTTTCTGGCTTGCTCTGCTCGACGCAGTCCGGCAGGCCACCGACACGGCCGGTCACGCGGAGCAGGCAGCTGCGACTCCCGACCTTCAACGGGCGGGCTATGGTCGACCGGGTGCTCGCCGAACTCGCTCGCGATCGCGGCCGAGTCATCCTGATCATCGACGATCTGCACGAGCTGAAGTCGCCGGAGGCCCTCGATCAGCTCACCCGGGTGCTGACGAACCTGCCGCCGAATGCCCACGCGGTGCTGGCTACGCGCCGCGATCTTCAGCTGGGCCTGCACCAGCTTCGACTCGCGGGCGAGCTAGCCGAGATCCGCGCGGCGGATCTGCGCTTTACCGAGCGCGAAACCCGCGAGCTGCTCGACGCCTCGGGCATCGCGCTTTCCGAAGCCGGCGCAGCGCTGCTATGCCAGCGAACCGAGGGGTGGGCTGCCGGGCTGCGGCTAGCGGCGATTTCCCTTGCTGGCCACCGCGACCCCGAGCGTTTTGTTGAGCAATTTTCCGGAAGCAACCGCGCGGTCGCGGAGTACTTGATCGAGGAAATGCTGGACCGCCAGCCGGCCGACGTCCAGCAGTTGCTTGCTGCGTACCTGTTTGCTCGATCGCGTCAACGGTGAGCTCGCCGACCTGTTGACCGGCCGGGCCGGGTCGGAACGCATCTTGCTCCAGCTCGAGGATGCGAATGCGTTCGTCGTGTCGCTTGATCCCGAGCGAACGTGGTTTCGCTACCACCACATGTTCGGGGACCTGCTCCGGCTGGAGCTGCGCCGGACGCTGCCCGAAGAAGTGCCGGCACTGCACCGGCTGGCCGCCGGCTGGTTCGTCAGAACACGGACACGTTGTCGACGCCATCCGGCACACGCAGGCTGCAGGCGACTGGCCCGCAGCGGCGCGGCTCATTGCTGACCATTCGTTCAGCCTGACGCTCGACGGGCAAGCGCAGACGATCCAGGCGCTCTTGCGGGTCTTCCCGCCCGGTGCGGAATACCCGGAGCTGGCGCTGGTGCGCGCAGGGAGGCGACCTCGTACAGGGACGCCTGGACGAGGCGGCCGCCCATCTGGCCGTTGCCGAATCGTACGTCCAGACGGCACCGACGGATCGCCAGCGCCGGCTCCGGATTGGCATCGCTTCGGTGAAACTGTCACTGGCGAGGCGACGCGGGGACCTCGGCGGACTTGTGGAGCAGGCTGAATTCCTCACGTCCCCGGTCACCGGGGAGTCTGACGAGGACATCGCGCTCGGCAACGATCTGCGAGCTGTGGCGCTGATGAACCTCGGCGTTGCGGAGGCGTGGTCACTGGGGACTCCCGACGGTGAACGCCACCTGCAGGAGGGCGCCGATCTTGCCAGGAAGATCGGACGGCCCTATCTCGAAGTCAGCTGCCTCGCGCAGCTGGGTTTCGCCTCGAAGTTCCGCTCGTTTGCCACGGTCCGGCAGCGTTGCGAGGAGGCGATAACGCTCGCCGAGAGGCACGGCTGGGGCGCGGACCAGATGATCTCGCCTGCCCTGATAACGCTTGCCAGCGTGATGATCTGGACGGGCGAGTTCGATGACGGCGAGCGATGGCTGCGGCGCGCAGTCGGGGTCCTGCAAACCGACGCCGGACCGGGCATCGGGTTGCTGCTGCACCTCGTGACCGGGATGCTGCACGCCGGACGAGGTCGCCGCGACGAGGCGCTCGAGGAGTTCACCGCTGCTGACCGTCTCCGAGTCGCAGCTAGTGGGATCGTACGCGCTCGCGACCCAGGTCAGTGGCTGGTTGCTGGCCACGCAAGCCCGCCTCGGGAGCCCGGCCAAGCCCGCGAGGCGCTCAAGGCGCTTCCCGCCGGGCAGGCTGGCTCCGGCGAAGTTCGCACTGCGTGCGCGGTGATTTGCCTCGCGGAAGGCGATCCGGCCGGGGCTCTCGGCGCGCTGGCAGGTGTTCTCGATGGCGAGGTTCCGGCTATCGGCGACGTGACCCTCATTGAATCGTTGCTGGTGGCGGCGCTGGCGCACGATGAGCTGGGTGACCGGCGCGCGGCGAGCCAGGCCACGGAACGCGCGCTCGCCCTCGCCGAGCCGGACAGGCTGGTCCTGCCGTTCGCGATGACCGGTTCGCGGCAGTCTGCTCGAGGCTCTGCCGCGGCATGAGACCGCTCACGCCGCGCTGCTGGCGGACATCCTGGATGTGCTGCACGGCTCGTCCCTGACGGGCCAAGGACCAGCCCGTATCGCCGCAAACCGCCGCGCTCAGTCCCAGCGAGCTCAGGGTGCTGCGTTATCTGCCGACCAACCTCTCCAGGCCCGAGATCGCAAGCGAGCTGTCCGTGTCGGTGAACACGGTCAACACGCACGTCAGAAACATCTACGCGAAACTCCAGGCCAGCGATCGCTCATCTGCGGTGCAGCGGGCGCAGGGAGCTGCGGCTTCTGTCGGCCGGTCGCACGCGCTAGATCCTGCGTTCACCAGATCCTGGTGATGATGATTCACTTGCTGGTGGTCAACGATGGCCTCATGAACGGCTTGATGGACCCAGTGCCAGCCCGCTACGCCATCCGCGTCAACGGCCATCTCGGCGCGACCACTCTGTCGGCGTTCCCGGCGTTGGTGCCCAGGCTGCACGGCACGGACACGGTGCTCACCGGGCTGCTCGATCGTTCGGCTCTCTACGGTGTGCTGGCTCAGGTTGAAGCGCGTCGGCCTCGAGGTCTCGTTGAGGTCCGCCAGCTCGGGCGCAGCCCGGCAACTGTCACGTCCAGCAGGCGATGATGTCGCGTGTACCCGACCGGAGGCAGGCGCCATGACTGAAGATGCCAACCGCGCCGCATGGCTGCAGCAGGCGCGTTCCCACCTTCGGGACGCCGATCCTGTGCTGGCGCGCCTCATCGACGAACGGCCAGAGTTCGACCCTCGGGCGTGGATGACTGAGCTGCCGCCGATGGATCTCTACGGCGCCCTGCTGTTCCAGGTCACCGGTCAGCAGCTTTCCGTCGCCGCGACCCGCAGCACTCTGGCCAGGATCGAGACCCTCTTCGGGGGCCATCTCCCGTCGCCCGCCGAGCTGCTCGGAACCGATCCCGGCAAGCTCCGCGAGGCCGGACTTTCGTGGCGGAAGATCGGCACGCTCCGCGACCTCGCCGGGCGGCTATCGGACGGCCGGCTGAACCAGGATGCTCTGCGAAACATGGCAGACGATGAGCTCATGGCGGTCCTCACGGCAATCCCGGGGATAGGTCCCTGGACAGTGCAGGGGGCTCTGATCATCGCGCTCCAGCGCGAGGATGTCGTCCTGCCGGGCGACCTAGCGCTGCGCAAGGCCGTTCAGTCCTCCTATCAACTCGACCACCTGCCAGCCCAGCAGGAGGTCCTTGCGATCGCCGAGAAATGGCGGCCCTACCGCAGCCTGGCGACCAGCTACCTGTTTTCGGCCGCCTTCGAGCCCCCTCCGGCGGCGCCGGTCGCTCCGGTCGAGGCGTGACGGATACCCGCACAAAGGACACGCGAAAATCACCATGATCTGGTGACGGCATTTCACCTGGATCGCCGCGACCCTGGGGCAGGTCGCAAAGATTCGCACCTTCGAATGGAGCACACGGTGACTACTGCAATCATCGGCATCGGGAACATCGGCGGAGCACTAGCGAGGCATCTGGTGCGCGGCGGTGAAGAGGTCATCTTGGCAGCCAAGGACGAGTCGAATGCGGCCACGCTCGCAGGCGAACTAGGCCCTCTTGCCAGCGCTACCTCCGTCCGCGGAGCGGTCGGGGCAGCGGACGTGGTCGTGCTGGCGCTGTGGTTCGACGTGCTGAAGACGCTGATCGCCGACTACGCCGATCTGCTTGACGGCAAGGTCGTAGCCGACCCGCTCGAATCCGATCGGCTTCGCCGCTGACGGCACGCTCATCCGAACCCTGCCAGCCGATCAGTCCCAGGGCTCACTGGTCGCCGCGATGCTGCCCGCAGGCGCCCACTACGTCAAGGCATTCGGAACCCTCGGCGCGGACTCGCTTGCCAATAGCGCGAACCGGTCGCCCCGCCGCGCGGTCCTGTTCTTTGCCACCGACGACGACCAAGCTGGCGCGGCGATCGAGCGCCTCATCACCGTCTGCGGGTTCGACCCGGTGATGGTCGGCGGTGTCGCGGATGTATGGCGGATCGAGGCGCCAGGTGGTGACCTCCACCAAGGCGGCGGGCTCGGCGGCCAGCTCCTTGACGCCGACCAGGCACACGCCGCGCTCGCGTCCTGATGAGCCTGGATGTACCACGGTAACGACATCTAGGCGCAGATTCTCAAGATTTCTGGACTCGCAGTTGGCAGCGCCAGCACGGGCATAGGCCTCCGAAATCGTTCTACTGTGATCCTTTCAAGCGCGTGCGCCGCGCGTTAGCGGGAGCGGCGTCACAGGGGGGAGCCGAACTGGATGCAGGATGAATCAGACCGGCGCGGCGAGGGCGCTGGCCCGGCACCGGGATCTGGTGCACCGCCGGGTGGCGCCGGCCCAACCAGCAGCCGAGAACGCTGGGCTCGCCTCCGCCGCTTGCTGTGGCAGCCGCCCCGCGCCCACGGCGACCAGCCGCGCCAGCGTGTGGTGAGTCCCCTCGAGCTGTTCTATGACCTCGCCGTCGTCGTGCTGGTTGCCCAGGACGCCCATCATTTTGCCGGGGACCTGACCTGGCGCGGACTTGGCGAATTCACTGCGATATTCGCGCTGATCTGGATCGCGTGGGCCAATGGCAGCCTCCATCATGAGCTGCACGGCCACGACGACGCCCGTAGCCGCAGCACCTTCTTGCTGCAGATCCTGGTGCTCGCCGCGATCGGCGCTTTCATCCCTGAGGCGGGCGGCGCTCGGGGAGCAGCGTTCGCCGTCGCCGCGAGCGTCCTATTTGCAGTGCTCGCCGTTCTGTGGCTGCTTGCCGCGCGCGGTGACCGCCCCGAATACCGCCGGCCGAGCCGGCTATTCGTCACGGGGACAGCCGCCTGTTCGCTCCTGCTAGCCGGAACTGCCTTGCTGCCCGCCAGCGCCCGCGTTGCTGCCTGGGGCCTGATTGACGCCGCCTACCTCGCGGGGTTCGCCGCAGTGATCCTCACCGCCGGCCCCGCACAAGCTGCCGCGCTCACCATCACCGACGCGCTCATCGAACGATTCGGCCTTCTCGTCATCATCGTGCTCGGCGAGACCCTGACCGGTGTTGTCGCCGGAATGGCCCGCGAGCATGTCAGCGCGCTCACTCTCAGCGTCGGACTAGCCGCCGTGGTCGTCGGCTTCGGCGCCTGGTGGACCTATTTCGACTTCGCCGGACACCGCAGCCCCAGACCGGGACAGACGGCCACAGTCCAGTGGATGCTCGGCCATCTGCCGATCACGGGCGCCATCGCCGCGATGGGCGCCGCGATGGTCAGTCTGGTCGCCCACGCCCATGACGGACGCACCCCCGCCGCCACGGCATGGATATTGTGCGGCGGCGCCGCGGTCGTGCTATGCGCGACGATGCTGATATCCGCGAGCCTGCAGGACTGGCAGCGCGAGCGCGGGTTGTACCGACCGCTCGCGTGCACCTGTGCCGCCGTAGCCCTGGCGTGTCTCGGCCTCGCCGCTGCGCATCCGGCACCGCTCATACTCGCCGTAGCACTCGTTGTCTTGCTTGGCATCCCTTGGGGCGTTGCCCTCGCGCGGCGCCTGGCGATCGGGTCAGGGCTCCCGGAATAGTCGGGCGCCACGGTCACGGACAAGATCTGCAGCAGGCAGGATGGAGCGATGAGCGAGTTCGAGGCCGGAGACAGAGTGCGCAGCGACAACAAGCCGGACGGCGGCACTGGCACGGTGCTGGCGTGGGATGACCCGCGCTGCCCGTTCGCGCAGCAGGACTGGAAGGGTTACACGGTAGTTGCGTGGGACGACGACACCGTGACCGTCATGGCCGATGGTGCGTTGACCGCACAGGCCGACCTCGACTGGGACGAGGAAGCCGAGGGGCCGGAAGAGTGAGGCAGCCGTCGGCGGGCCGTCCGCGTGGGCGTCCGCGCGGTGTCCGTGGGTATGGAACAAGTTGACCTGGTCATGTCGCAAAGGGCAGCTGCGAAGCGGTTGCCGGAGGGGACTGAGAGATGACCGGTGCGGATGCCGATGGCCGCGATCTGCGGGTGGCGGTGCTTGGGACCGGCATCATGGGCTCGGCCATGTCGCGCCGCCTGGTAGCCGCTGGGTTGCCGACTACGGTGTGGGACCGGTCCCCGTCCGCGACGGCGCCGCTGGGTCAGGCGGGCGCGCACGTAGCGGGCACGGCGGCGGAGGCGGTTGCCAACGCCGGGGTGGTGATCACGATGCTTCCGACGGCCGATGTGGTCACCCCGGTGATGTTCGACGGCGGCGTGGCAGGTGCGTTCGCCACGGGCGCCGTATGGGCGCAGATGGCCACGATCGGCGTCGAGGCCACGACCGGGATCGCAGCCCGGCTCGGCGCGCAGCGGCCCGATGTCCTGTTCGTGGACGCTCCGGTGTCGGGGAGCAAGGGCCCCGCTGCGAGCGGCCAGCTGCTCATCTTGGCCGCCGGTCCGTCAGCTGCTGAGGCGGTCGTGGCCCCGGTGTTCTCGGCCCTCGGCCGCAAGACCGTCTGGCTGGGTCCCGCCGGGCAGGGCAGCCGCATGAAACTGGTCGTCAACGCCTACATGTCCGTCCTGATCGAAGGCGTCGCCGAGGCGCTCGGGCTGGCCGCCCGGCTCGGGATCGATCCCGCCCAGCTCGATGAGGTGATTGAGAACGGCCCGCTGGACGCGCCGATCGCAGACGCCAAGCTACACAAGATGGCGCGCGGTGACTTCACGCCAGAGTTCCCGTTGCAGTGGGCACTGAAGGACGTGGAGCTCGCGCTGCAGGCGGCTGGCCCTGATACTGCGCCGCTACTCATCCCGCTGGCCCGGCAGTGGCGCGCGGCCGTTGACGCTGGGCACGGCCGCCAGGACATCAGCGCCGCGCGCCTGGCCCTGGATGACCGGGCCTAGCAAGCCGCGCAGGCCACGGCCGGTACTCATGGCACGACAGTGACCGGCCATTGGCCGGCTCGTACCAGCCGGACAGCCACCGAGCCAACAAGCCGGTGGCCAGCTTTTGCGGAAGCTCCAACGACGACAGCCTCCGCGCAGACCTCGCCTGCCACACGGCGTAGCTCGGAGAACGGATCGCCGCGCCTGGCCACGAAGGTGACGGCGATGCCCCGCTCCTGGGCTTGCGTTTCGATCTGGTGGCGCAGGTCGTCAGACGCCTCGTCGAAGGCCTCGCCTTGGGAGACGGCCACTGCGGCGCCAGCACCAGGCATCGCGGTGGCCAGCGAGGCCAGCGGCCCGACGTAGACAACGACGAGGCGGGCCCGTTGGCGGCGGGCCAGCCCGGCGGCGTACGCCCCGGCTCGCAGCGACGTGGGGGAACCGTCGACACCGACAAGGATCACCCTCGGGCCGTCGGTTCCCAGTTCAAAGGACCCCGCCTCGCCTGACGTCACACAGGCAGTATGGACCACTTATAGATTGCTCTAGGGCGCAATGTGGCCGGGCACACGCGGCACTGGTGTTCGACGGTGATGCCGCGGTGGGGTGGTGCGAATTCGGCACGCCAGAGGAACTGCCTAAGTACCACTGCGTGATGAGCAAGACGGTGCGGCGAGGCTAATTCCGCACTCAGGGCTGGCGAACTGTTAGCTCGATGCTCACGAAGTCGCCCACCTCGATATCTTCGCGGCTTCTCACAGAATGCCGCAGCGGCAGGACGTACCCGCCGTCCTTTGGGAACAGCGACGTGCGCCAGCAGGTGCGTCCGACACGGGCTTCGACCGGCACCATACCCCATCCGTATGTGACTCCCGGCGCGAGATCGTGGAGCATGTCCGCTTGGTCTGCGGGGATCGACACGAAGTGATACGGAGCCGGGCCTCGCCACTCCCAGACGCGGGCCTGGAAATCGAAATCCACCGCTACGGCCCTCCCGCTGACCTCAGGATCTTCACCGATTTGTGCTAAGTCTTTCCTTTCACCGGTCGGCAAGGGTACAAGATCTCGGCCATGAACATGGCAAGGATGCCAGCATGCGCGTACCACCCCGAAACAATCGCTAGGAGCGCCCGCGATAGGTCATAGGTCGAGGGCCAGGTCGGTGTCAGGCTGCGAGCAGCAGATCAGCACGCTGCCATTAGCCGGGGCGTCAACCGGGTCGGGGGAGTAGCTAACTGTTCCCGACATCAGTGCTGTCTCGCACGTGTGGCATACGCCTGTTCGACATGACCAGCGAACTGGCACATCGCAGGATTCGGCCAGCTCGAGCAGGCTGCTGTAGCTGTGGTCCCAGCGGACTGTCAGGCCACTGCGGGCGAATGCCACCTCTGAGCCACTGCCCGCCGTGCCGGGCGGCTGGTGCGTAGGGCGGGCGGCCGCGGGAGCGATTCCTGGTGTCATCGAGGGTGCCGAGCCGAAAACCTCGGTACGGACCCGGGTGCCGTCGACGCCCAGCCCGGCCAGTGCCGCGGATGCCTCTGCCATGAAGGCCGCCGGGCCGCAGATGTAGGTATCGGCGTCTGTCGGGAGCCCGAGGTCAGAGATCACGTCCGGCGACAGCCGCCCCGCGGTCTGATAATCGCGGCCCTGAACATCGCCTGCGCCCGGGTGGCTGTAACAGATGTGCCGGTGTCCATCTGGCAAGGCGTCAATGAGGGCGCGTGACTCGGCTGCAAATGGTTCCTCATCCCGGCTCCGAGCACCATGCAGCCACCAGATGGCGCGTTGGGACTTGGCGGCAGCCAGGGAGTGAAGCATCGCCAGCACTGGAGTCGCCCCTACGCCTGCGCTGATCAGCAGGACCGGCGAAGCTCCCGAGCGGAGGAGGAACGTGCCACGAGGAGCAGCGGTCTGCAGGAGATCTCCTGCCCGCAGGCGGGCGTGGATGTACTGGCTGCCCGCACCGTGCGGCTCCCGTTTAACACTGATGCGGTAGCTCGACGCGCCAGGGGGCCCGGACAGCGAGTAGCTGCGCAGCAGCGATCCGCCGCCGGCGGTGGCGGGTAGCCGCAGGGTCAGGAACTGGCCAGGCTCGGCGGGCGGGACAGCTTGTCCGCCTGGATCGGCTAGGTGCACCGAAATGACCGACTCGCTTTCCGTGGACAGCGCGGTCACGGCCAGCGGACGGAACCCGGGCCACGCCGGTGGCGGGCTCGCCGCGGACAAGCCCGCGTTGCCCCCGGCGCCTGGCTGTTCGAGTATCTCCTTGAAAGACGCTTTCCAGCCGTCGGGAAGGGCGGTAATCCGCATTGCGCGCAGCACCTGCTGACGGGGATGTCCGGGCAGGTAGAGCAGGGCATCGACCTCGGCCACGGTCATAGCTTCTGGCCCAACTCCGACCTGCACGATCTCATCACCAGCTTGCACAGCGCCCTCACGCAGCACCCGGAAGTAAAATCCGGGGCGGGCGGTGAGAAATCAGCAGCGCGGGCATCCGCGGGTCGTTCATCCGGATGCCCACCCGGTAGCAGGTGACCCTCGGCTGCGTCACTTCGAACAGCGCTTCACCGATCCTGTACCGGTTGCCGACGCACACCTGATCATCTGGCAGGCCGTCCACAGTGAAGTTCTCGCCAAACTGGCCGTAGGTGAAGTCATCGCGGTCTAGTTGTTGCTGCCAGTACCGGTAAGAGTCGATCTGGTATACGAACACCGCCCGGTGTTCGCCGCCGTGTCCGGCCAGGTCGCCCTGGCCGTCTCCGTCAATGTTCAGCCTCCGTACGAGAGCCGGTCCCTGCACCGGCCGCTTCCACACGGCCGTGTGCACCGTTTTGCCGTGCCAGGCCACATCTTGGGGCAAGCCCACATTCACCGAAAGCAGGCTGCCCGCTCGCCGATCGGTCATTAGCCAGTTCCGAGCCCGGTGCGCAGGAAAGAGGTCGCCTGGCCGATGGCCGCGCGCGTGGCGCGCGTCTGGCTCAGCACATTGAGCAACATGAAGTCATGGATGGTGCCGTCGTAGCGCACCGTTGTCACCGGGACGCCAGCCGACCGGAGCTTGGCGCCGTAGGCTTCGCCTTCGTCACGAAGCACGTCGGCCTCGTCGACACATAGATAAGTCGGCGGCAGGCCGGTGACCTGTTCAATGCTGGCCTGATTCGGTGACGCCGTGATCTCCGCGCGCTCGGCGGGGTCGGTGGTGTAAGCGTCCCAGAACCACTCCATTTCCGTGCGGGTGAGATAGTAACCGGTGGCGAACTGCTCGTATGAGGCCGTATTCATCGCCGCGTCGGTGACCGGGTAGTACATGGACTGCTGCGTGAACGTCACGTCGCCGCGTTCCTTGGCCATCAGCGCAAGCGCCGCCGTCATGTTTCCGCCCACCGATTCACCGGCCGCTGCCATGCGGCTGGCATCGAGTCCTTTGGATTCCCCGTTGCTGGTGATCCACTGGGCGGTCGCGTAGCCCTGCTCGATCGCTGTCGGGTAACGCGCCTCGGGCGAGTTCGGGTAATCCACGAAAGCGAGAGCTGCGCCCGCGCCGACAGCGAGTTCGCGAACGAGCCGGTCGTGGGTGCCCGCGTTGCCCAGGATCCAGCCGCCGCCATGCATGTAGACGATGACGGGAAGCATGCCGGCAGCACCCTGGGGCTTGATGATGCGCACCTGCACGTCTCCCGCCGGGGAGGGGACGCTCATCCACTCCTCGTCGACCGCCGGCTTGCTGATCGGGGCAGATTGTGCGTCGTTGAGGACATTCCGGGCGTCGGCTGGCGCCATGTCGTACAAGAACGGCGGCTTGGAGAACGCGTCGGCAACCTGCTGTGCGGCAGGCTCAAGGACGACCTGATTGGCGACGGTCATGACAGTGCTCCTCACACGAGATGTGGACACGGATGAAGGCGTGAGCAGGCAACCGCACTGCGGCGGGCGCAGGCCGTCGTGACTCCCCACTTGTAACACACGCCACACGCACCTCAGGAGTCCGACCCGGACGGCTACCTGATCTGGCTCGCCGTGCAGGTTGAGACGCGCCTTGCGGCCAGCACGGTGGTGTTCAACGAACGGATGGGCATGATGAGAACATGCAACTGCGTCAGCATGCTGACAGCACCGTCGGCAGCGCGGCCGTCTGCGGAAGGCTGTGGCTGCGGCTATGACAGTGCTGGTCGGCCGCCGTGAATCGTTCAATGCCGCCCATCAGCTGTACGACCCGGGCCTTTCGGACGATCAGAACCAGCGCATGTTCGGCAAGTGCGCCAATCTGCACGGGCACAACTACATCCTGGAAGTCGTCGTGGCTGGGGACATCGATCCAGCATGCGGCTACGTCCTGGACCTCAAGCTGCTCTCGGATGTCATCTGCAGGCAAGTCATCAGCGATGTTGACCACCGCAACCTGAATACCGATGTGCCATGGCTGTGCGGGCGAATCCCCACGGCCGAGAATCTCGCCCTCACCTTCTGGGAGCGGCTCCGCCCGGAGCTTCCGGAGGGCCTGCTGCGGTCTGTCCGCCTGTGGGAGACCGACAAGAACTGGGCTGAAGTCGGTGAGAAGTCCTGATGACGGGGCCCGGACGGGGCGTGAGCTGCGCAGCCGCTACACGCCTGCTGACCTGAGCGTCTTCACTCCCGAAGAGGCGCGCAGGTTCGTCCCTGACGGGCTGGGTGATCCGGGAACCGATCCGGTCCTGGCCTGGGAACTGCTGTACCGGCTGGAGCCCGAACTCTATGACCGGCTCGTCACCGCCGAGCGCCTCCATCCTGGCGTGGTTGACTGGCTTCCGCGCGCCGCAGACAGAATCGTTGAAGTCGGGGCAGGCACGGGACGGCTGACGCTCCAGATGGTCAAGCACGCTCGAGACGTTGTGGCCATCGAGCCTGCGATGCCGTTGCGCGCGATCCTGCGGCGCAAGCTCGAGGACGCGGGCTACGGCAGTCGCGCCCGTGTGGTTCACGGGTTCTTCGACAACCTCCCGCTCCCGGACGATTCCGCGGATGTGGTCGTCGCTTGCTCGGCCTTCACACCGTCCTCCGCACACGGCGGCGACGCTGGCTTGGCGGAAATGGAGCGGGTATGCGTGCCGGGCGGATGCGTGGCTATTATCTGGCCAAACAATATCGATTGGCTCGCTGAGCGCGGCTACCGGTATGTGAGCTTCCGCGGGGCGATGGCCGTCGAGTTCTCCAGCCACGAAGAGGCGGTTGAGCTGGCCCAGGTCTTCTATCCGAGCGCGCTCGAGCAGATCCGCCGACACGGCTGGCGGCGGGTGCCATTCGAGGCCGTCGGCATCAATCCGCCGCGCGACCTGGCCTTCAAGATGCTGGAACGATGAAGATCGCACTCATGGCCCCGTTGGTGACCGCCATACGCGAGCCACAACTCGGCGGTTCGCAGGCCTTCGTGTCTGACCTTGCCCGTGGCCTGACCAGCCGCGGGCACGAGGTTCACGTGTACGCCGCTTCTGGATCGCAGATTCCCGGGGTCACCGTGATCGACACAGGCGTCGATGCCGCTGCGCTTGCCGCGACTCTGTACCGGGTCCACGCTCGTAACGGGGCCGCATCGGCCTCCGCGCTTGAGGCGGCCGAGGTCGCATTCGGTACGGCATATGCGAGCATGCGGCAAAGCCGGTATGACGTGATCCACAATCACGCCTTCGACGCTCCCGCCGTGCGGCTCGCGGCCGCCATGCCAGCACCTGTGCTGCACACGCTGCATCTACCGCCCGACGGCACTGTCGCAGCGGCCCTCCAGCAGGCAGGCCGGTCTGGAAGTCCGCCAGCCGTAGCTACCGTGTCGGCATTCCAGGCCAGGGCCTGGCGCCAGGTCGTGTCGATAGACGGGATCCTTCGACCTTGCGTGCCCACGCGTAGCATCCCGTGGTCGCGAAGGCCTGGTTATGGCGCCGTCTTCGCCGGCCGACTGAGCCCGGAAAAGGGAGCGGCCGAAGCCATCGACATCGCGTGCGCGGCCGGGATACCTATCGACGTCTATGGCGACGCATACGATGCTGATTACGCGCGCGAGCAGATTTCACTGCGCGCGGGGCGGCCGGGAGTCAGGATTCATGAGGCTGTGCCGCGGGCATCCCTGTGGCAGACCATGGCGCGCGCTGCCGTCGTCTTGTACCCAGCCAGATGGGACGAGCCCTTCGGGATGGCTGCCGCCGAGGCGCAGGCGTGCGGTACTCCGGTAGTCGCGTTTCGTCGCGGGGGTCTCAGCGAGGTGATTGCGGACGGCGTCACGGGCTTCCTGGTGCCGCCTGGCGACCTTCGCGCCTGCGCCGAGGCCGTACGGAAATCGGCCGGGATCTCCAGGGGCGCCTGCCGAGGCCACGCCGAAAGTCAACTCGACCTGCATCAGAGCCTGGACGCTCACGAGCGGCTCTACCGGAAAATGCGCATAGCTCAGGTCAGGCG
The DNA here is from genome assembly GCA_963809195.1 of uncultured Actinomycetota bacterium. Classification (GTDB taxonomy): domain Bacteria; phylum Actinomycetota; class Actinomycetes; order Streptosporangiales; family Streptosporangiaceae; genus Chersky-822. Next base: position 274,143 of record CAWEIQ010000003.1, read on the forward strand.
TATCAGGGCGGCAACTGATGGTTGATCACTGGCTCGCCGGGCGCGTGGCAATAGTCACTGGCGCCAGCCGCGGGATCGGGGCCGCCACTGCAGAGGCTATTGCGGCCGCCGGCGCTCACGTGATGCTTGCCGCCCGCGACGGGGACGCACTCGAAGCCAGAGCCAGCACAATCCGGCAGGCCGGCGGGCAGGCCACGCCGGTGCCTGCTGACGTGAGCAAGGCGGGCGACGTCGAGCGCCTCTTCACAGCGGCTGGCCGGAAGGGCTCGGTCACCGCCTTGGTCTGCGCGGCCGGAGTGCTGACGTCCGCACCATTCGCGGAAACGACACCCGACATCTGGGAAGAGACGCTTGCGGTCAACTTGACGGGCGCGTTCCTGTGTTGCCGCGCGGCCTTCGGCCCCATGCTCGAAACCGGAGGAGGCCGGATTGTCACGATCGCATCCCTCTCTGGCGTCTACGCGACCGAGAAGTTCCCGGGCTTGGCTGCATACAACGTCTCGAAATACGGTGTCATCGGCCTTACCGAAGCGATCGCGGTAGAGGGCAAGGGACACGGGATCAGTGCCATTTGCGTGAGCCCCGGCGCCGTCGACACCGAGATGCTGAGGCGCGCCAACCCTGCGTTGCGTCCCGGCCTGACGCCAGGTGATGTTGCCGCACTCATAGTCGCGCTGCTCGATAACCCGCTCGCGCCGGCAAGCGGGGCAAATATCCCCCTGTTCTCTAACGCGTGACCGAGCGGCGCTGATCGCGGTGACTCACGCAGTCGGCGCCAACGACCACAAGTCTGTGTTCTCGTCGGCGAGCAAGCCGTTGGCGGGCCGGGCGCGCGATGCCACCAGCCGGGAGCACGCAGCCATCTCACCGTCAAGGTCGGACTCAGGGTCACCGCCGCGGTCGACGCTGACGGCTGCCAGCACGGTCCCGTTTAGCAGGTAGAAGCCGATCAGCTTTGCTTCCTCCATGCTGCCCCGCACCACGAACTCGTCCCACTTCGTGGCATGGCCGACATACTCGATATCGTGCTCGTACTGATCAGACCAGAAGGTGTGGACATAGTCGTAAGGCGCATCGGAGCCGAGCATCGACCTGGCCGCCGCGGCTCCTTGCTTCTCGGCGTTGTTGTAGTGCTCGACCCTGACCCGCCCGAACAGCGGATGGAGTTGGTTAGCCACATCTCCCGCTGCGTAGACATCGACCGCGCTGGTCCGGCACCTCTCGTCGGCAAGGATCCCGTGATCCACCTCGAGTGACGCTCCGGTGACGCGAGGCACGTCGGCGGTTATCCCAACCCCGACGACGACGAAGTCGCACGGGACGCGCTTGCCGCTGGCGGTAACGACCGCCTGTACGCGGTCGGTTCCTTCGAACGCGGTGACCTGCTCTCCAGTCAGCAGTTCGACTCCGTTCGCCTGGTGAAAGCCGGCGACAAGCCCGCCGATCTCGTCACCCAGAGCTCTCGCCAGAGGAATCCTGCCCGGCAGGACACCGGTCACCTTGACCCCAAGCTGGGTTAGCGACGCGGCCACCTCGCATCCTATGAACCCCATGCCCACGATCACTGCGCGGCGGTTCACCGCGACCTCGGCCTTAATCGCATCACACTCAGCAACGGTGCGCAGGTAATGGATGCCTGGCAAGTCGGAGCCTGGAGCCTCAAGCCGCCGGTTCCGGCCACCGGTGGCCAGCAATACCTTCTCGTAGTCGAACTCCTGGCCAGAATCCAGGACGAGGACGCGAGCTGACACATCAAGGCCCGCCACGCGCGCCCCGGTGATGAGCTCAACGTCATGCTCCTGATACCACCTGGCAGGGCGGACGTACCAGCCGTCGAGATCCTCCTCGGACCGCAGATACGTCTTCGAGAGCGGCGGTCGGCCGAAGGGGACGCCGGACTCCTGGGTAATGATCATCACCTGGCCGCGGAATCCCTCATCCCGCAAGGTGGAGGCGGCATTGCCCCCGGCCATGCCGCCGCCCACGATCACGAAAGGCCGCTCGCCGGCTCGTGGTTGCATGCGCAGACCCCCAAGTCAGATGTCCTCTCGTGCCGGATCACCCAAGGTTGAGCTCCGGTAATGGATACACCTACCCAGATCGGGTCACCCCGATCACTGCAACTCCTTCAGGCCCGCTGCCGACAGCAGGTACGCGCCGGCTGTGGAGCTCGCCGCCGTGGCTAGCTCGAGCACGGCCTTGCCCGCGATGTCGGGGGTGAGCGCCGGACCGCGTGACGCGATGAAGTCGGCCACGTCCTGGCCTGCCCTGGCCGCATACGCCGCGACCGCAGCGGCACCCAGGTCGGTCGCGTGCGTGAGCTGCGGAAGGACGGAGGCGAACCTGATCCCCAGCCCGCTCCGATCGGACTCATCTGACGCGTACGACGTGATGTAACGGATCGTGGCCTTGGCACCTGCGTAGCCGCCGCTCAGCGGCGATCCGGCGAGGACAGCGCCGCTGGAGAAGGCGATCACGACGCTGCCGGGCTCAAGCGGGCGCAGCAGAGCCTCGCGCGTCCAGTGAAAGACCTGCTGGACGTCGACATCCCAGTTCCGGCTGAAGGTCTGCCAGGTCTGGTGGTGCAAAGGCCGCGAGAGCGGCGCGGAGCCGGCTGCGAGCACCAGCAGCCGTGGCACGTACTGATCCAGGAGCTTGCCGGCGGTTACCGGGTCCGCCGCATCGGCCGCGACCGGAATGAGGCGGTCTCCCAGCTCGGTATGCAGTTCGGCGAGCCGACTGTGGTCGCGGGCGACGCCGACGACGGTTGCACCGGCCTGTGCCAGGGCGATGGCTACGCCGCGCCCCAGTCCCCGGCTGGCGCCCGTGACGAGTGCTGTGGTCCCTGGAAGCTGGTCAGGTGACATGCTGATCTCCTCAGGCTGCTTTTCGGAACGAGCGCGCCGTGCGCTCACCCGGTACTGATCCGGGTCGCCGCCGAAACTCACCGCAGCTGCATGGCGGAGCGCTTCGAGAAAGCTTCCGGCCGACCGGTGATTTGCAGCTCCGGGCCGGATCTGAACCTATGGCAGGGCGGCCCCGCCGGGGCGGCTACTAGTCGACCGGCCATGTGGGCAACTTCCTGGCTCCGGAGGGGGACAAAAAAATGGCAAGCACCGTCGACTTCGACCGGCTCGCTGACCCGTACCGGCACGAGCTGCTGGCCTACTGCTACCGGATGCTTGGCTCCATCGATGACGCCGAAGATCAGGTCCAGGAGACACTGCTGCGGGCCTGGCGCGCGTACGAAGACTTCGAGGGCCGCTCGTCGCTTCGGACCTGGCTCTACCGGATCGCTACCAACGCGTGCCTGCGGGCGCTTGAAACCCGCAGCAAGCGGCCGCTGCCGTCAGGCCTCGGCGCGCCTGCAGAAGATCCGGAAGGACCGCTGGCCCCGATAGCTACGGAGATCCCCTGGCTGCAGCCAGTGCCCGACTCGCTCGTGACCGGTGGACCGGCAGACCCCGCTGCCGTCGTCACTGCCCGTGCTAGCTTGCGGCTGGCCCTGATAGCCGCCTTGCAGTACCTGCCACCCCGTCAGCGCGTGGTGCTCATCCTGCGCGACGTCCTCGGCTGGCGCGCGGCAGAGGTCGCAGCGTTGCTAGACATTTCGACGATGGCTGCCAACAGCGTGCTGCAACGAGCGCGTGCACAGCTGGCCCAGGTCAGCCCGGCCGAGGACGACCTGCGCGAACCCGCCGATCCTGGCGACCGGGCACTGCTGGACCGCTACGCCACCGCGTTCGAGACCGCGGATATCGCGGCGCTGACGGAGTTGTTGCGCGAGGACGCGACCTTCGAGATGCCGCCACAGCCGTTGTGGTTCTCGGGCCGCGAGCAGATCGCCCGGTTCCTGCGGTCGCGGGTACTGACGGACACGGGCAGGTTCCTTTTCCTGCCAACGTCGGCGAACGGAACTGCAGCGTTCGCCGCATACGAGCGCACTGCCGACGGCTCGTATGTCGCGCACGGTATCCAGGTGCCTACCACAGACGGCGCGAGCCTCGTCGGGATCGTGTCGTTCAACGACGCTCATCTGGTCAGGAAGTTCGGCTTGCCAGCAAATCTCACAGGCCGCGCAGCCATGGCGGCGGCGCGGCGGTCGTGAGCGGCGCCTGCTCCGGCCGACCGCACAGGCAGCCGCTCCGGGGCCAGGACGTACTCGGGCGAGCGCTTCGATACGCGCTTGACGCGGCCGGGGAAGTGACGCCCGAGATGATGAATAGGCCGACGCCATGCCTCGGCTGGAACCTGCGGATGTTGCTCTTGCACGCCTGCGAATCGCTGTCGGCGCTAGCGGAAGGCTTCGATAGCGGCCGCATCGGCCCGAACGAGCGCAACCAGGCTCCGGGATTGGCTGCCGAGCCAGCTGAAGAGTTCCGCGAGCTGGCAAGCCGTTTGCTCGGCTCATTCGACAGGGCGGAGCTGGCCGATGGCGTCGTGACGATCGGCGGCTGTCCCATGGATACGAGCCTGCTGGCCACCGCAGGCGCGCTGGAGGTCGCCGTGCACGGCTGGGATATCGCTCAGACGTGCCGCAGACACCCGCCTATCCCGGAGTCGCTCGCCATCGAACTGCTCCGTGCCGCACCACTACTCATTTCCCCGGCGGATCGGGGCGAACTCTTCGCGGCGCCCGTCCCGGTTGCCGCCGGCGCCAGTCCGGGCGACCGGCTTGCGGCGTACCTGGGCCGCTCAGTGATGTGATGCTGAATAGTTGGCGGCAATGGCTGTCGCCTGGCGCCAGCCATATTGGCTTAAGTGTCGCCGCGCCAGGTGTTGCGGAGCAGGGTGTTGAACGCCTCTGACTCCTCGAGCATCGGGCCATGAGCCGAATCGCTCATCGTCACCAGGCGCGCCCTGATGCCGCACGCGAGGGCGCGGTGCTCGGCCGCGACGGCCTGACGCCACCCGGACTCCCACATGTCCGTGAGATCCGGATAAAGTGTCTTATCCCACCCGCCGACCACGACCAGCTTCGGGAAATCGGCAGCGGCCAACGCCGCCACGTCGATCGGTGCGCCGCCTGCCCATGTCTCCTGGCGCATGGCTTCGGCGGCTGCCAGATCCGCTTCGGTGGCCGAGTCCCACATGGCGGAGATCAACGCTTCGGCGTTCCGCAGGCCAGTCACAGCGGTTGTCGCGACGAGGAATTCCCTGGCCGAGAGGCTCTGGCCGCGTGTCCAGGCCTCCTGATAGGCAGCAGGCCGTTCGGGGGGAGAGAGCGCAGGATCGGCGATTCCCCACACGGTCGGCTCAACGACGACTAGCGAGCGCACGCAGTGCGGAACCATCGCGGCGGCCAGCAACGCCGCGGTGCCGCCGGTGGAGTGCCCGACCAGATGCGCGCTGCCGAGTTCGGTCAGCAGTGCTGCGACGTCATCTTTGTCGGTCTGCCATCCCATCTGAGTCGTCGCGGGGCTCTGGCCGTATCCGCGCCGGTCCATCATGATCAGGCGAAATTCGTCAGCCAGCGGACTTTGCTTGCCGAAGCTGTCCCGGCCCCAGCTACCCGAGCCATGAATCAAAAGCACTGGGTCGCCGCAGCCGCACACTTCCGTATGGAGATCAGTCACTCACCAATTCTGCGTCCGTCCGGGCCTTTCGGCCATACACAACTTCATGGACATAGATGTCTAAGCCGGACGAAGAATTCCTCGGCCTGCGTGCCGCCCTTTCAGGACAGAGCCAGCCTGCTCAACAGTGCGTTTGGTCAGCTCGGGTCGGGGACTCCGTCGAGGATCCCGGTGGGCAGAATGGCATGAACTCCCCAGGTTTGGTTGGCGACCTGGGTGATGCGCATGTCAACGCACGTGCTCGCGTGCGCAAGTGCCGCAGCCTTGTCGACACCGAGCAATAGCTGCAGCCAGCAGGTCATTGCGTCCAGGGCATCGCCCATCGCCGCGTTGAGATCCGCATTGAAGCCGAACGTAATCCGCCCGGCCGGCGTCTCGGCATGAATGGAGCCGACCGGACGGTCAGTTGCCAGGCTGACAATGGCTTCAGTCGTCATGGGGCACTCGATGGCCGTGCCACCGACCTCGCCGTCTCCTTGCGCGGCATGACCGTCGCCAAGGTAGAGCAGCGCTCCGGGTACGGTCACTGGGAGGTACAACGTGGACCCCGCGACCAGTTCCTTGCAGTCGATGTTGCCTCCGCCCGATGATCGCGGCGGGATCGTCGAGTGCTCGCCAGGCTCATCAGGCGGCATGCCCATCACGCCAAGGAACGGTGCGATGCTGCGGGCGAAGCCAGAATGGCAGGTCGCCTTGCCAGCGTCCGGGTCCAGCTCCCACAGCAACCAGGACGGTGGCCCATCTGCCAGGCCCAGTCGCCGGGTCACCGGGGTGTCCAGCGCGGCCGCGACTGTCCAGCCCCAGGTATCCGGCCGCAAGGACACAAGCCGCAGCGCAAGGACGTCGCCCGGCTGAGCACCGCGGATCATGATCGGCCCTGTCAGGCAGTGACCGCGATAGGCCGGGTACATCATCGGCTGTTCTTCACCAGGGAAGGTCTGCCGCGCGAGGTATCCCGCGGCGTCGAGCGACCGGACGATGACCGTGTCGCCCTGATCGATCGCAAGGACGGGCTGATGATCGCGCGAGAGCACGTCGGCCGTGGTTTCGGGGATGGGGTCCAGCCGGTGTGTTGTCACGCTCGTGCCTCCCTCGCCGCGCACGCCGAGCGCGCGCTCACCTTGACTCTGCAGGCTCGGTTCCGTCTCGCTGAGCCGCGCCCTGGCGGGCCGGGGCCGCGAGGTCGAGCGGATAGTGGCACGCAACCGCGTGCCGGTCCGCAGACGCCGCGAGAACCGGAGTCTCTGCCGCGCAGCGCTCGGTCGCGAGCGGGCACCTGGTACGGAACCGGCAGCCGGACGGCGGATTGAGCGCCGACGGCAGCTCACCGCCCAGTCCTCCTGAAGCCTTCGAGCGCTGGATGACCGGATCTGGCAGCGGAATCGAGTCGATCAGCCCGGCCGTATAAGGATGCCGAGGCGCGCCATAGACTTCGGCGCTCGGCCCAAGTTCGACCAGCCTGCCCAGATACATAACGCCGATCCGGTCGGCGAGATACTTCAGCAGCGACAGATCATGCGCGATCACGACGTAGGTGAGCCCGTAACGGGCCTGGAGTTCGCGCATCAGGTTGAGAATTTGCGCCTGGACAGAGACGTCAAGAGCTGAGACAGGCTCGTCCGCGACGATGATCCTGGGATGCAGGGCCAGCGCCCTCGCCATGGCGATGCGCTGACGCTGGCCACCAGAAAACTCATGTGCATACCGTCGGCCTGCGTTGGCTGGCAGCCCGACGGCATCGAGCAGTTCGGCAACAGCAGCCCGCCGTTCGCTGCGGCTGCCGACATGCTGCGCGGCCAGCGGCTCAGCGACCAGCGAGGAGACCGGCATTCGCGGATCCAGCGCCGCCCAGGAGTCCTGGAACATCATCTGCAGGTCACGGCGCCGGATGCGGAATTCGGCACCGCGCATGGCGCCGACGTCGTGCCCGTCGAAGATCACCGAGCCAGCGGTTGGCCGTTCGAGGCCGACCATCATCCTGCCCATGGTGGTCTTGCCGCAGCCGGACTCGCCAACGATGCCAAGTGTCTCGCCGGGAAACACGGTCAGCGACACACCGGAGACCGCATGCACAGCCCCGGCCCGCTGGAACGGGCTCTTTGACCTGACGCGGAACTGCTTGGAGACGTCGGTCAGCTCCAAGAGCGGGACGTCGGCGTCGGCGATCTCCGCCGCCTCGTGCCGGGCGATCTTCACCGCGGCCGCGGACGTTCCCTCGCGAGGATGAAGGCATGCGTGCAGGTGCCCGGGCGTGGCCTCGGTGACCGGCGGATCCTGGGTGCGGCAATCGTCCTGTGCGAACCGGCAGCGCGGGGCGAACCGGCACGCGCTGCCTGCGCCGATGAGCTTGGGCGGCGCGCCAGGGATCACCGCGAGCTGAGCGGCCGAGTCGAGCTCGAGGGTCGGCATGGACTCGAAGAGAGCCTCCGTATACCGGTGCCGGGGATCTGTGAACAACGTGAACGTGTCGGCCTGTTCGACGATCCTGCCCGCGTACATCACCGCGACCCGGTCGGCGTGCCCGGCGATCACGCCCATGTCGTGGGTGATGAGCATGACCGCCATCGACAGCCGCGCCCGCAGGCTGTCGATCAGCTTGAGGATCTGCGCCTGGATCGACACGTCGAGCGCCGTGGTCGGCTCGTCAGCGATCAGCAGCTTCGGCTCGCAGAGCAGGCCAATGGCGATCATCACGCGCTGCCGCATGCCTCCGGATAGCTGGTGCGGAAAGTCGTTCAGGCGCTCGGACGGCCGCGGCATCCCTACCAGGCCGAGGACCTCGGCAGCGCGCTCGTTCGCGGCCCGGAACGACGCGCCGGTGTGAATGCGGTAGGCCTCGCGGAGCTGGCTGCCGATCGTGCGGGTCGGGTTCAGCGAGGTCATCGGGTCCTGCGAGATCAGCGCGATGTCAGCACCGCGCAGCCGTCGCAGGGACGCGGCGTCCGAGGTCGGTCAGCTCGCGACCGTCGAACTTGATCGACCCGGCGGTGATGGACGCGCCGTGTGGCAGCAGGCGGATGATCGACATGCCGGTCATCGTCTTACCTGATCCTGACTCGCCGACCAGGCCAAGGATCTCGCCTTGCTCAAGGCTGAACGTGACACCGTCGACCGGAACCACCCGGCCGTCCCTGGTGGAAATCTCGGTGCGCAGGTCGGTGACCTCAAGCAGGCTCACTGGCCCGCTCCCGTCAGTGCACGCGTGCGTCCGGCTCGCTTGCCGAGGACCATGCCAGAGAATGTCTGGGTGAACCGGACGCCGTCTCGCGGGTCGAGGACGGTCATCAGGTAGTCACCGATGAAGTTGGCAGCCAGGATCGTCACGGTGATCGCGAGCCCTGGGAACGTCGGCAGCCACCAGCTTGTGGCAAGGTAAGTGGCACCAGCGGCGAGATCGCTGCCCCAGTCCGGCTGCGGGAGCTGCACGCCGAGGCCCAGGAAGCTGAGGGTGGTCGCGGTCAGCACGGCCCAGCCGACCGCGCTGGTGCCGAGCACGACGACCTCGGTCATCAGGTTCGGAATCAGGTGACGGACCGACGTCCGGACTCCGGTCGATCCGAAGACGCGGGCCGCCTGCACGTACTCCACCGACCGGAGCGTGCGCACCGAGGCCTCGACGATCCGGGCGAAGCCGGGGGTGAATGCCACGCCGATGGCCAGCACGATGCTGCCGATGCCGGAGCCGGCAGTCGCGATCAGGATGAGGGCGATCAGCAGCACCGGCAGCGCCAGCAGGACGTCGATGACGCGCATGAGCACCGAGTTGAGCCACCGCGGCGCTATGCCAGCGGCGACGCCGAGCGTGACGCCCGCAACAGTCGCCAGCACGACACCGAGCAAGCTGGCGATGAGCACAGGGCGCGATCCGTAAATCGTGCGGCTGAAGACATCCCTGCCAAGCTGGTCTGTGCCGAACCAGTGCGAGCCGCTCGGCGCCTGCAAGATGCTGTCGCCCGTAGCGGTGGGCTGTACGTGCGCGATGAGCCCAGGCGCGGCCAGCAGCACGATGACGGCGATGGCCCCGATGACAATCGCCGCCTGGCCGACCCGGCGCCGAACGGGTGTCGGCGGCATGGGGTCACCGAGGATGATGGCGCTGGCCGCCGTCGTCGACGCCGCTGCCATGCCTCCTCCTCCTTGTTAGTAGTTCGCGCCCGGTCAGGCGAGTCCGGCAGCCCGGGTGCGCGGGTCAACCGCGCCGACGATCAGGTCGACGATCAGGTTGATCAGCACGTAGCCGATGCCGATCACCACGATGGCGCCCTGGACGACCGGGATGTTCTTGTTGCTGATCGCGGTCGCTAGGAAGCTCCCCAGGCCGGGCCGCCCGAAGATGACCTCGGTGACCGCGGCCCCGGTCAAGATGTTGCCGAACTGCAGTCCGATCGTCGTGATGGCAGGAATCGAAGAGTTGCGCAGGGCATGCCGCAGCAGCACCCGCCATTCCGTGAGGCCTCGGGCGCGCGCCGACTTGACGTACTCGCTGCGGTACTCCTCGATCAGGCGGCCGCGGACGAGCCGGGTCAAGATGGCTGCGTAGCCCCAGCCCAGCGACACGGCGGGCAAGACGAGGCCGCTGACCGACCCGTTGCTGATCGCCGGCAAGAGGTGCAGCCGCACGCTGAAGATCAGCACGAGCAGCAGCGCGAGGAAGAAGTAGGGAATGGCGACGCCAAGGAACGAAACCGCCCTGGCGATCCGGTCGGCCACCGATCCAGGGAAGACGCCGCCGAGCATGCCAAGCGGCACTCCGACGACGATCGCGACCAGTATCGCGGCGCCCGTGAGCTGCAACGTGTCCGGTGCCCTGGACAGGAGTTCATGTGCAACCGAGTTCTGGGTCAGGTACGACGTGCCGAGGTTGCCGTGCAGCAGCTGGTCGATGAAAGAGAGGTACTGGCGCCACAGCGACTGCTCGAGGCCGAGCTGCCGGCGCAGGTTCGCAAGCTGCGCCGGCGTCGCGTCGGTTCCGAACAAGATGACCTTGGCAGGGTCACCCGGCACCACGTGGATCAGCAGGAACGCCACGATGGTGATCCCGATGATGACCGGGATCGCCGTCGCCAGCCGACGGAGGATGAATGCCATTACGTCAGACGGTAGCTGAATGGAACGTGATGTATCCGTTCAGGGTCGTATGCAATCCCTTGACAGTCGGCGCCATCGTGAACGGCTCGTTGACGTTCCACATCGGCAGGTACATCGCATCCTTCATCAGCGTCACGCAGACCTGCTCGTAGATCGCGTCGCGCTGGGCGTCATCGGCGGTGGCGTTCGCCTTGGCAATCATCGAATCGATCTTCGGGTTGTCGTAGTGCGACCAGTTGAATCCTGACTTGATCGCATTGGAGTTGACCCAGATGTTGAGCAGGTAGGGATCGGTGCCGTAGTAGCCGAACGCACCGAGGTTGTGCACGCCGGAGTTGAAGGACGCCTGAGCCGTCGCGAAGGGCTGTACGGACGTCTTGGCGGTGAACCCGACCTTGTTCAGCTCGGAGATGACGAACTGGGTGGGGAGTTCGAAACCGGCGTTGCTGAACAAGATGACGTTCAGCGCGAGCTGGCTGCCATTCTTGGCTGCGGACTCCGCCCGAGCCCATCTTCCAGCCGGCCTGGTCGAGCAGCGCGTTGGCTTTGCCGGGATCGTAGGAGTACAGCTTGGCGGACGCCGCACTGTAGCCAGGGGTGATCGGCGTGAGCACGCTGTGCGCGGCGGTGTCCACGCCGAAGAGCACGTCCTTGACCAGCTTCTCCTGGTTGACGGCGTACATAATGGCTTCGCGCACCCGCAGGTCGTCGGTCGGCGCCTTGGTCACGTTGATCGGCAGTCCGGCCGGCGTGCCAATGGACTGCACGGTCAGCTGGTTAAAGGTGCCCGCCTTCGAAGCCGCAGAGATGTCGTTCGGCGGCAGGCCCATGGCGATCTGCAGTTGTCCCGACTGCAGCGCGTTGTACCGGCCGCTGTCGTCGGTCACGATGCGGAATATCAGCTTGTCCAGCTTGGCTGGACCGCTGCCGAAGATCGATGGACCCCACTTGTAGTCCGGGTTCTTGACCAGGTTCAGCGAATCGCCGGTCTGGTAGCTGACGAACTTGAATGGCCCGGTGCCGATCGGGTGGTTGCCGAAACCAGTCGGCCCGTACTTCTTCAGGGCCGTGGGCGATGCGATGCCGAAGTTGCCTGCTGCCTGCTGGTGCAGGAACGAGGCATTCGGCTGGCTGAACACGATCTGGCAGGTGTACTGGTCGATGATCTTCGTTTCCTTGTACGGCCCGAGAGCGCCCAGACCGCTCTTGGATTTGGTCGCCGGATCAACGACGTGGTCGTAGGTCGCCTTGACAGCGTTGGCGTCGAACTTGGTGCCGTCGTGAAAGGTCACGTCCTTGCGAAGCTTGAACGTGTACAGCGAGGCGTCCGGAGACACGGTGTAGCTCTCAGCCAGGCCGGGGACAAACCGGCTGCCCTGTCCGCCAGGACCTGGCAGCCACCAGACCAGCGGGTCGAACATCGCCATGCTGAGGAGCAGCGTGAGCGCGAGTCCTGTCGCGCCTGGATCCAGGGTGTCGGGAGGAGCGGGGATGCCCATCGTTAGGGTTCCGCCCGGTTTACCTGCTGCCTCCCGCTCCGGACGGCGAGGTACTTGAGCCGCAAGCGGCCAGCAGCGGCGACAGTCCAAGGCCTGCCGCCAGAGTGGCGCCGGCGCCAAGCAAGCGCCGTCGCGAGAGGTCGGCCTGCATAGCGCGGAGGCCGAGTACCTGGTCGTGGGCTGGACGTGGGGGCAGGTCAGTCATCAGCGGCGCTCCTTGAGATACCAGATATGGCGAGGCAGCATGCCGAAGCCCGATTATGCTGTATATTGTATACGTAGTCAAGCAAGGTACGTTGAACAGTACGCAAATGCACCGTTATATGGAAAGCCTAATCGGCGCGTCACGTTAAGGGAAGCCCGCTCCGAGCCAGCAGCACGGTATACAGGCGACTGTCAGCGGGGCTGGCCGTCCAGCCTCGGCTGAATGCGGCCGCGCACGCTCAGCACGTGGTGGCGTCCTGCCGCCTCAGCGAGCTCGGGATCGCCTGACTCGATCGCGGCGATCAGCCAATGATGTTCTGACCAGGCGTCTGGCTCACGCAACGGCGCATTCTGGCGCAGCAGCCACTGACCGCGCTTGACCATCGGGATTGCCATCGCGATCAGGTAGTTGTTGCCTGTCATCTCGAAGATCAGGGAGTGCAGCTCGGTGTGCAGCTCGGCCAGTGTGTCCAGGCCAAAGCTGTTGGGCGAGGTCTGGACGTCCGCCAGGATCTGCTTCATCCTGCTGGTGTGCTCCTCGCTGACCTTGCCTGCGGCAAGTCGCGCGCCGAGCGGCTCGAGTGCCACCCTGACCTCGAAGAGATCAGCTGCCTGGCTGGCGTCCAGCGTGGCAACGAAGGACCCGCGGCGTGCCGTGACGTCGAGGAACCCCTCTGCCTCCAGCATCCGTATGGCTTCGCGAATCGGGTTCCTCGACACCCCGAGCAGCTCAGCGAGGCGATCCTCGATCAGCCGCTCACCTGGCGGCAGGCTGCCGTCCAGGATGAGCCGGCGCAACTCGGTCGCTACGAGATCGCGCAGCGGCAGGTGCGCGCTGCCGACGCTACCTGCGGGGGTGGATGGAACCATAGTTCGTCTATTGTATGCAAACCGCCGCCTCCGTCTCTGCCGCTCTGGCCGCTAACTCGCCGAATTTCGGCGCACGGATGTGGTTCAGCAGGCAAATTCGGCGACCACGGCAGCCAGATGCGGGCTGGCGAGCATGTTGTAATGGCTGATTCCCGGCAGGATGACCAGCCGTGATTCGGTGGGCAGGGAGCCGTCCAGGCCCGCGTCGCGCGTTCCGCCTCCAAGCAACGCGAAGAACTCGGCTGCCCGCGCAGGGGAGATGCTGTCCGCGTCGCCGTAGATTAGCTGGACCGGCATGCCGAGCTGTCTGATCTCGTCGGTCCAGTCGTACGGCTGGCGCAATAGCTCGCCTGTCTTGTCGATCAGGGCAGGAAAGGAGCCGGCATCCGGGGCGACCTCAAGAAAATCCCGGTACAGGGGTGACTGCCGCAACTGATCGAACAGTCTCGCGCTTGTCATCTGATCGAAAGCTCCCAGCACCTCAGGGAACCAGGCATCGCGGCAATGCGGCGCCGACAAGACGATCAGGTTGCGCACGATCGGCTGATGCTGGATTGCGCAGCGCAAGCTGGCGCCGCCACCCAGCGAATGGCCGAGCAGGTCGGCCTGACTGAACCCGAGGTGCCCGATCACGCCGGCGATGTCGTCGCCGAGCTGCTGCCATCGCAGCGGCCTGGCTACGTCCGGCGTATGGCCGTGCCCCTGCAGCTCAATAGCGACGACCTGGCGGTCCTCGGCAAGCTTGTCGACCAGGCCTGCGTACATAGATTGCCAGGCCGTAGCCGCCATGGGTCACGATCAGCGGGGTACCGCCGCTGCCGCGGCTTTCCCAGTAGACCTCGACACCGTTGACGGGCGCATAACCGCTAGCAGCCGCGGGGCCCATGGACGATCCTCCTCCTGGTGATGTGGGCTGACCTACGTGAAACGCTGTCACGCGGCGATAGTCATCGGCCGCCGGGCGGACCGCGCTGGAGCTCGGCATCGGCACGGGCCGCATCGCCTTGCCGCTCCGCCAGCACGGGGTTCAGGTGCAGGGGATCGACCTGTCACAAGACATGGTCGACCAGCTGCGCGCGAAGCCGGGTGGCGACTTCATCGACGTGGCCGTCGGCGACTTCGCGACCACCACCTTGGACCGGACGTTCCGCCAGCGGCTGCCACCCAGCGAGACCGTACGGCCGTTCAGCGTCACCGCCACGCACCTTGGCTTCGATGAGTTCGGCCGTTCCGCTACGTCTGGCCTGCCGAACTTGACCTGATGGCTCGGCTCGCGGGAATGACGGTGCGAGACCGCTGGAGCAACTGGCGGCGCCAGCCGTTCACCAGCGAGAGCACGAGTCACGTGTCGGTCTGGTCCAAACACGCGTAAGAGCCTGCTTGCAGGCGCGAGCCGTCCGCCCGGGCAGAACACGAAGCGGTGCCGAGCGGGCTACGACTGCTGTTGCAGGCGCGCGAGCCGGCTGAACACGTCGGGTCCCATGCGCAGGCCGTCCTCCGCCGAGACAGCCGGGTAGATCGCAATGTCGAAGACGTCGCTCCACTCCAGCTCGAGTTCCAGCAGCGCCTCGGAACTTTCGGCCGAGAAGATGCTGACCACCTGGACCGATGCGGACGATGGCCAATACTCGGCGATCACCTGGACGCCCGGCGGATACTTCCACGTGGCGCGGCGCATCAGCGCCCCGTCTCGCTCGGCAGCCGGCACGGATGGACGGAAGCTCAGGAGCGCGACAAAGTCCACGACGATCCCCCCGTAGATGCTGGTCAGAGCGTTACCGCGGCCGCGCACGTTCGGTGGCCCCCACGCGGTGCACGCGACATCAAGCTCACCACACGCGCCCAAACGTCGTCAATGACACCCGTGGCCCCGGGCTCTGAGCGACAGCCAGGCGACGACCGTCGCACATCAGGGCTAGCCACGCCGCGGCGAGGGTTCGGGGTGGCACTGTACGAGCCGACGTGGCTCTCCGCAGGCCTAGTTCCGCATGAATGGTCCGTTCATTGCGCATCGTGGAAATGGACGGACCATTCATATAGGGGATTAGCGCGCGGGCAGCGCCTGCGCTGGCGCGTGACCCGGGTTAACCCCGCAGCACCCAGGCCGCGAAGGCTTCAATGCCGTTGGTGACCGCGGTGCAGCGGACCGAATGGAACAGGTCGAACTGGTGCTGGGCTCCTGGCAGTTCGGCATAGACGACCGCACCGCGCGATCGCGCACGCAGGGCTGCGGCGAATTCGCGCGCGGCCCTGGCCGGTAGCAAGGTATCGCTGTCGCCGTGCGCGATGAAGAACGGCGGTGCGTCGGGGCGGACGTACGCCAGCGGTGACGACGGCGGGGTCCCAGGTCCGGCGTCGCCCGAGCCATAGTGGCCGTAGAGCGATATGGCCGCGCAGACCGCCGTGTCAGCCTGCTCAAAACCAGGCTGGAAGCGTGGGTCCGACGGCGTGAGCGCGGCAATGGCGGCCAGCTGAGCGCCGGACGACCCGCCAGCGAGGAAGATCCGGTCCGGATCGGCGCCGTGGTCAGGGCCGTGCGCTCGGATCCAGGCGATCACCTTCTTCACGTCGATGACGTGGTCTGGCCACTGCGCGCTCGGGCGCAGCCGGTAATTGGGGCTGACGCAAACCCAGCCGCGGCTCGCCAGCCGATAAATCAGGGGCAGGCCCTCGCGGTTCTTCCGGCCCCTGACGAGTGCGCCGCCATGCAGGTGGACGAGCACTGGGCGGAGCTCGCCCGACGCCGCACCGCGACGGCTCTGGTAGAGGTCGAGCAGGTTCGCCCGTCCTGTGTCGCCGTATCGGATTCTTGCTCTGCGCCGCACGTCGCGACGGCGCACGAGCAGCGGCCACAGGAGCCTCGTCCGTTCGTACCGCGGCGTCCGGGTCCTCGATGAACTATCGCCGCCCTCTTCGCGCCAGCCCGTGCCGAGCCCGTCGTCAAGAGCGCTGTCGATCACCGACGCTGCAGGCAGCGCTCGGACGGCCAGCACGATCAGGGCCGCAACCGTGAGCGCTGCTATCGCCGCAACGGTCCATGCAGCCGGTCCGGTCAAGTCACCTTGCGCGGCTGCGAGCACTGTGGCGGCGCCGAGCCAGTAGCCAGCCAGGACCGGTTGCTCGTTGACCACGAACGAGGTGAGGTAACGCACCTGTCCGAGCGGGCCGCCCGCGCTGCGCGAGGTCAGCGCGGCCAGTGTGGCGCAGCACGCCACGCCAACGCTCACCGCATAGCCAACAGGCAGGCCAGATGACAGCGCGTGTGCCGACGTGGCGTCGATGACCGCGGCCGCGCTCATGATCCGCACCTGGTGGGGACCGCCGCCGTCGTCTCGCTGGCAGCAGCGGCCTGGCCAGGCATGCGGCGTGAGCGCGGCATCAGCCGGTCGAGCAGCCATGCGCAGCCAGCCATGATCACGAAGATGTCGAGGTAATGGCAGGCCATAGCGCCGATGTAGGTCGGGCCACCCCAGGCATTGATCGTGCTGTTCGGGTCCAGCCCGCTGGTGACCTGGTATCCGGCGCGGAAGAAGCCGAACATGAAAAGCAGCAGCAGCGGCGTTGCCAGCAGCGCGCGAGCGAAGCCGACCGGGTGCCACAAGGCCTGACGGAAGAGCAAGGAGATGCGGTGAGCCGCTGAGCGGCCGAGCGGAGCCACGAGCACGAGCGTGCCAGCCCGTCCGCTCCTGCGTCCCAGCCAGATGATGCCAAGGATGCCGGCGGCCACGGCGGCCACGACCGCGTGCTGCCACCAGGCACTGGATCCCGGCACATGGGGGAGCGGCGTCGCGGAGCGGTGCAGGTAATGCGCCCAGCCGATGCTGACACCGCCGGTGAACAGCAGCCCAGCGGCAACGGCGAGCCGCCTGGAGAGCGAACGGGAGGACGGCGCGGACCGCGCAGGAGGCTTCGGTGTATTCATGCCTCTACGCTGGCCCGCGAGGTGCCCTGCCCGCGTCGGTCTGGCGTCGCTGCCTGTTCTCCGTCGCGCGGCGCCACCAGCACTGTCCGTCAGTCTCGGGACGGATGATCATCTCCGTCGGCAGACGGACGCCGACCGATCGGGCCTGCGTTACCGTCAATACATGGCAGCGGAGCCGCCTGCGTATGGATCGCCTGAGTCAGGCGGCAGCCTAGGCGCGCCCTGGTTCGCCAGGTTGTCGGCAGGCATTGCGGCCAGGTTCAGCAACCGCCGCGCTCCTGATCTCATCGACGTGCTGATCGCGGCCGGTTGCTTCGTAGCGTTCTCCGGGCCTGTGCTGACCGGTCTTGCCGCCGGGGCTGGCTCGCGTCCGGCGATCGCGGTCTTCAGCGTGCTCGCGGCAGCGCCCCTGATCGTCAGGCGCCGGTGGCCGATCGCCACCCTTGCCGCGCTGGTGGCCGTCTTTGCGAGCTCGACTCTGCTGGGCGTCCAGTTCACCCCCTTTGTCAGCAGCGCCGGCCCGAACCTGGCGATCGCGATCTTCACAGTCGCTGATCGCTACGATCGCCGGGTATCACTCCTCGCGTACGGGCTCGCCGCACTGGCAACGTGGGCGATGCTCGGCCTGGGCATCTACCTGCATCCTGGCCTGGATCAGGACGCGGTGCAGGCCGGCGCGATGATTCCTGGCTGGTTCATCGGCGACGCGCTGCGCACCCGACGCAGCTACCGGCGCGCGCTGGCCAGGCAGGCACAGCGGCAGGCAGCGCAGACGGGGGCGCGGATCCGAGCTGAGGAGCGACTGCGATTGTCCAGGGACGTGCATGACGTCGTCTCGCACAGCCTAAGCATGATCGCTGTCCGGTCGGGCGTGGCCAGGCTCGTGCTTGACGAGCGTCCGGGGGAAGCGCGCAAGGCGCTGACCGCGATCGAGACCGCCAGCCGGTCGGCGCTGGACGAGGTTCGGCAGCTGCTCAGGCAGATCAGGGAGCCAGGCCAGGCCGCCGCGGGCGAAGGTGCTGTCACCAGCGACATCCCTGAGCTTGTCCGACGGTTTGCCGGTAGCGGCCTGAATCTGACCTACCGCTGCACCGGCCCTGGAGAGCCGGGAAGCTATGGCGCTGCCGTAGAGATGTCGGCCTACCGGATCGCCCGGGAGGCGCTGACAAATGTGATGCGGCATGCGCGGGCCGCGCACGCCGTCCTGGAAATAGAGCGCCAAGCGGACGAGATGACGATCGCGGTCACCGATGACGGCGGAGCCGGAGCCCGGCGACGGAGTGCCAGGCAGCGATTCTGACGCAGCGGCCACCGAGCCCGGACTCGGCATCGCGGGCATGCGCGAGCGCGCGCTGCTGCACGGCGGCGCGTTCCGAGCAGGGCCCCGGTCCGGTGGCGGCTTCGAGGTCGTCGCGGTCCTGCCGTCCGAGCGCCCGCCCACTGTCGTGAACGCGGCGGCCGCCTCGGCGGGCGCCGACCGCGCTGCCAGCGAAGACAGCGCGGCATGACCAGCACGATCACCGTGCTGATCGCCGACGACGAGGCACTCGTACGCGCCGGGTTCCGGCTGCTCGTCGAGTTCGCTGCCGACCTGACGGTGGTCGGCGAGGCGGAGAACGGCGCCCAGGCGGTCAGCCAGGCCCGCGTACTCAAGCCCGACGTCGTGCTCATGGATATCAGGATGCCGGTCATGGACGGCCTCGAAGCGACGCGGATGCTCCTTGAAGGGAGCCCGGGCAGCCCGGCGCCGCGCATCCTGGTCGTCACCACCTTTGATGACGATGAGAACGTGTTCGCGACGCTGCGCAGCGGCGCAAGCGGGTTCGTGCTTAAGGACACCCCGCCCGAGCAGCTGCTCGAGGCGATCAGGATCGTCGCGGCCGGGGAGGCGCTCCTCACGCCGAGCATCACGCGTCGCCTGATCGCGGAGTTCGCGCGGGCACCAGCTCAGACGGCGACCGCTGACGGCCAGGCTGTGCTTGGCGAGCTGACGGAGCGGGAACGCGATGTGCTGGCCCAGGTCGCCGTAGGCCGGTCAAACGCGGAGATCAGCGCGGCGCTGCAGGTCAGCGTCGCGACTGTGAAGACGCACGTCAGCCGGCTACTCGCCAAGCTCGGAGCGAGGGACCGCGCTCAGCTGGTCGTGCTGAGCTACGAGCTAGGCGTGTCCGAACCCCGCCGCTCCCGCAGCTGAATTCGGCTGGACCCCAGCCTCGTCAGCCTGCAGAGCCGGGGCCCCGGGCGAAGATCACCCAGACCTGGCCGCGCGCGAACCTCATCCGGTGCCCGTTTGGCAAGGAGAACTTCGTGCCGCCGTTCTTGGTGTGCCTTACCCAGCGCACGTGATAAACCCGGCCGTTCCTGAGCACGTCGGCGCGGCCATGGCCGACGGTGACCGCATACGGCGGTCTGACGCCCGAGCTCGCGGAACACCGAGGTGCGGATCTTGGTGTACTGCACCACGACCGTCCGCCCGCCCAGCAGGTGGCCGTTTGCGGCACGGGCGAGCGTGCCGTCCATCGACACCAGCCAGCGGTGCTGTTTGGGCGACCACCAGAAGATGAAGTGCGCCGCCCGGTAGGTCACGTGATACGAGTGAATCGGCTTGCCGCCGTCGGGCGCCTGCCCGAAGCGGAAGCCGATGTCGTGCGCCAGGCTCGCGTGCGGTGCCTCATGCAGCAGCGTCTTGGTGCGGGCGTAGAGGTTGTACGGCTCGACCCGGCTGTTGTCGCGGAAGTAGCCGCCTACCTTGCCTGCGTACAGGTCTGCGATCCTGGCGTGCTCGACAACTGGCAGCAACGCTGGCTGCGCGCCTGAGAACGCGAACGCGGGCTTGCCGAACTGCCTGAGCAGCTTGATGTCTTCCTCGCGCGAGCTCCTGACCGGGCCCACGATAGGCGGGATGTGCGATGAGAAGACGGCCATGATCCGGCTGAGCCAGCCGTCGACGGGCAGCAGGTACACGATGTCGGCCTTGGTGAGCCCTGTCGGCGGCCTGGCCTGCACGACGTTGTCGATCTTGAAGATCAGTTCGCGGCGCAGGTACTTGATCCGCTCGCCGGTGAACGGCGAGGTCAGCGGCCCCTTCTTCGTGTGCGCGGGTGTCGGGGACGGGGCCGGGCTGGCCGCCGACCGCGTGTGCCGGTGCGGCGTTGCATGGCTGGTCAGCAGATAGGCACAACCACCACTTATCGCCAACGCGACTACGGCGCTGACTCCTGCGATCAGCGCCCGTCCCTTGCCTCGCCTTGAATAGCCCAAGGGACGGAGGCTACCACCGCCGTCAGACTGGTGCGGCCGTCGTGCTGGCCTGCACTCAACGGCCGGGTCTGCTCAGCTGGCTGCCGTCGGCCAGCGCGGCGGCCTCCTCGAAGCGCAGTTCCTTCTCATCGACCGGAGCGCGCCACAGCGCGGCGTCCTTGAAGTAGTGCTGCCGCAGCCGCCACGGCGCCTTATTGCCCTGCAGCGGCAGCAGGTGCCTGGACCGCTCGAAGTAGCCGGATGTCATCTGGATGAACGGCGAGGTCTCGATCGGCCCTGACAGCGTCGGCGTGACGCTCGCGAAGCCGTTCTCGCGCATGTGCCGCACGATCCGGCTGACATAGGCAGAGACCAGGTCGACCTTGAGCGTCCATGACGCGTTGGTGTAGCCGATCGCGAATGCCATGTTCGGGACGCCTTCGAGCATCATGCCCTTATAGGCAACTCGCTCGGCGACCTGTACCTGCCGATCCGTCGACGGTCAGGGGGATCCCGCCGAGCGGAAGCAGGTTCAGCCCCGTCGCGGCGATGATCACGTCGGCTTCCAGCTCGACGCCCGAGCGCAGCCGGAGCCCGCTGGCTGTGAATGTCTCGATGTAGTCGGTGACGATCTCGGCCTTGCCCGACTTGATCGCGGCGAAGAAGTCGCCGTCGGGCACCAGGCACATCCGCTGATCCCATGGCTCGTAGGCGGGCTTGAGGTGCGTGTCGACGTCGTAGCCATCGGGCAACTGCTTGATCGCGGACTTCCTGAGCATGGCCCGCGCCCGCGCCGGGTGCTTCTGGCAGAAGTTATAGATGAACGTCCCGATCCGCGCGTTCTTCCAGCGGACCACCCGGTACCCGAGGTCCGGCGGCAGCACCTTGCGTATCAGTTCGTCGATCGGATCGGTAGCTGGCAGCGACAGCACGTACGACGGCGATCGCTGCAGCATCGTCACCTTGGCCGCCGTCTCAGCGAGCGCTGGCACCATGGTGACGGCCGTAGCACCGCTCCCGATCACGACGACGTTCTTGCCGGTGAGGTCAAGATCCGCCGGCCAGTGCTGCGGGTGCACCAGCAGGCCCGCGTAGTCCTGCTGACCTGGCCAGTCCGGCGTATAGCCCTCGTCGTAGCGGTAGTAGCCCGAGCACAGGTACAGGAAGCTGCAGGTGCGCTCGCTTACCGCGCCGGTGTCGGAGTTCTCGATCCTGACCGTCCACCTGGCCTCGTCGCTCGACCACTCGGCTCCTGTCACGCGCCGGCGATACTCGATCTCCTTGTCCACGCCGTAGGCAACCGCGGTCTCGCGCAGGTAGCGCAGGATCGCGCCGCCGCCGGAGATCGCCTGGCTGCCGGCCCACGGACGGAACGGGAATCCGAGCGTGAACATGTCGGAGTCGGACCTGACCCCCGGGTACTTGAAGAGTTCCCACGTTCCGCCGCTGACGTCGCGCGCCTCGACGATCGCGTAGGAGGCTCCTGGCGCGTGCATCTGCAGCCGGCAGGCGGCGCCGATGCCGGACAGGCCAGCTCCGACGATCAGGACATCGACGTGCTCGGGCGGCGCGGCATGGTTCGCGGGTGCGTCGGGCGTCGCGTTCATCCTGCTCCCTGTCCTGCTCGTGCGCCGACGGCGTCAGGATGGCATCGGCGCAACAAGCTATGCAACACTTTCTACACATGTATCACAGATGGCCGGCGACGTCCCGCGAGCCGTCACTGCGCCGGCAGCACCAGGAGAGCTCATGACATCGCTCGTTTCCCCGCAGGGTATGACCGGCAGCGACGACGGCAAGGCGATCGCCGAACTGCACAGGCTGTTCGACGTGCAACGCGCGGCGTTCGCGGCCGAACCTTACCCGGACGCGAGTGAGCGCAAGGAACACCTTGCCGCGATCGCCGGGATGATCATCACTCACCGCGCCGACATCAGGGCCGCGATGAGCGCGGACTTCGGGGCGCACCCCGATCTGTTCACCGACCTTGTCGAGGTTCTCGGGGTCGCGGGCCGCGCGGCGTATGCGATCGAGCAGGTCGACGCGTGGATGGCAGAGGAGGAGCGCTTCGCCGACCCCGCGTTCTATGGGACAGCGCGAGCGGGTGTCCGCTACCAGCCCAAGGGCGTCGTGGGCAATATCGTCCCGTGGAACTTCCCGTTTGACCTCTCGGTCGGGCCGCTGATCGAGATGCTCGCGGCCGGCAACCGGGTCATTATCAAGCCATCGGACTACACGCCCGCGTGCGGGGAACTGCTGCGGCACATGGTCTCCGAGACCTTCCTCGAGGACCGCGTTGCGGTCGCGGTCGGCGGGCTGACTCTCGCCAAGGAGTTCCCGACGCTGCGCTGGGACCACCTGCTGTACACGGGGAGCCCGGCAATCGGCAGGGAGATCGCCCGCGCCGCAGCCGAGAACCTGGTTCCCGTGACGCTGGAACTGGGCGGCAAGTGCCCGGCGATCCTGACCGACGACAGCGTCGACGCCCAGAGCGTGCGCGGCGTGATCGGGACGAAGCTCGTGAAGAACGGCCAGATGTGCATCTCCGTCGACTACGCGCTGGTGCCGCGGTCCCGGCTGGACGAGTTCGTCTCGCACGCCGAGAGCTACGCCACGAAAGAGCTGGGTGGCTATGCGTCCTCGGCTGATTGCACCGGCATCATCACCGAGCGCCACATGGCGCGGATCGAGGGGCTAATCGAGGAAGCGAAGGAGGCGGGAGCGCGGACTATCTCGCTCGGCGGCGACGGCCACCGGGACACCAGGCGGATGCCGCTCGTGCTGGTCGTCGACCCGCCTCCGCACCTGCGCATCATGCAGGAAGAGGTCTTCGGCCCGGTCCTGCCGGTCGTGCCCTACGACGACCTTGACCAGGCTGTGGCCGCGATCAACGCGGGCGAGCGCCCGCTCGGGCTGTATGTCTACAGCAAGGACGCGGAGGTCGGTGAGGACGTGCTGCGCAAGACCACCTCGGGCGGGGCGTGCATCAACATCTGCGCAGTGCAGGGCGCGCTGCCATCGCTCGGTTTCGGCGGTATCGGACAGAGCGGCACCGGCCGCCATCACGGCATCGAGGGCTTCCGTGAGTTCTCCAACCCGCGTGGCGTCGTGGTGCGTGGCATCGGTGACCTCGCCGACGCGTTCCTGCCGCCGTACGGCCCCATGACGCAGGCCATCGTCGACAGCGTTTTCGGCGGCCCGGCACCAGCCGATGACGACCATCCGGGAGCGCAGGCCCCTGGTGATGGCTAGCGGCAAGGCCGGCGTGCAGGCACGGCAGAGCCAGTCCAGCCCGTCCAGCCCGTCCCGCCGCTCGAGGACCCGCCACGACAGGATCGTGCTGACCGCCGCCCAGTGGGTCTATGACGGCAGGCGGCTGGACATGCAGACGCTCGCTGATGAGCTTGGCGTGTCTCGCGCCACGCTCTTCCGGCACGTGGGCAGCCGCGAGGAACTGCTCGGCAAGGCGCTGTGGATCCTGACCGAGCGGATGCTCGAGGCCGCGTCGGCCAGCTGGGAGGCCGAACGGCCAGAGGGTGAGCTGCACACCCCGGGGACGGGCAGGCACATCAACGTGCTGGTCTCCGAGTCACCTGGCTTGCGGCGGCTGCTCGACGACGAGCCTGCCCTCACGTTGCGGGTGCTCACCAACCCGGCTGGCCAGGTGCAGGCCGGCACCGTGGCCTTCGTCGAGGCCCTGCTGCGCCGGGACGTGGCAGAGTTCGGGCTGGTGACGATCATCGAACCGGACGCGCTCGCGTACGCACTGGTGCGGCTCGGGGAGTCGTTCCTGTACGCCGATGTGCTGGCCAACCGCAAGCCGGACGTCGCGACAGCTGACCGGCTGCAGCAGGCACTGATCGAGGGCATCCTGCCCTGACGCGGCGCGCGTCACGCGGTGAAGAACTCAAGCAGCTCAGGCGCGATCGCGTCTGGGGATACGCCATGCGTCTGCCCTGCGAGTACCCGGTGCGCAGCGCCAGGAATCACGGCGGTCACCGCCCTCCCGGCGCTGGTCAGCCACGCCGGGCTGAACTCGCCGGTGAGGACTAGCACAGGCTGGGTCAGTCCGGCAAGGATGGCGGCCGGCAGAGCGTTACCGTGTCCCATCACGTCAGCCTCGTAGGCCAGGGTGTGGGCGATAGCCTCCGCCTGCTCCCAGCCGGGTCCGGCCCGCATCGCCGCCACGGCAGCCACGGGCATCTCAGCCGCCTCGACCATGAACAGCTCGACGGCGTCGCCCCGCCTGCCGACCGCGACCAGGGCGCGGAGCCGGCCGGCGAAGTCCTGGCTGAGGGCCGGCGCGGTCGCGTCGACGTGGTATGGCGGCTCCCAGACTGCGAGCTTGGAGATCGCAGCTAGCTGCACCGCCGCACGCAGGGCTAGCCCGGCGCCCGATGACCCGCCGAAGACCATCGCTGACCCGCCAGCAGCGGCGATGACGGCGGCCAGGTCCTCGACCTCACGTTGAGCCGCGAACGGCGCGGTGTCGCCGCTCCCGCCGCGGCCGCGGCGGTCGTAGTTGAACACGGAGAACCATGGCGCCAGCCGTGCTGCGACCCCCGCGAGGATGGGGTGGGTGCGGTCTGTCAGCGCGCCGTGCACGAGCACGACGGGCGGCCCGGCACCCGACCTGTCCAGGCAGATCACCGTTCCGTCCGCCGATGTCACCTGGTCGGGCACCGGTTCGGCCATGGCTCCTTTCCCTCGGGGTCAGCCGGCGGCTGCTCCAGGCACAGCGCCTCCCAGTGATGACCATCCAGGTCAGTGAAGCCGCGCTGGTACCGGCCCGCGCCCTGCTGCGGCACGCCGGCCGGGCCGCCGCCTGCCGCCAGTGCCTTCCGGAGCAGGCCATCGACCTGATCGGGGCGTTCAAGCCCGAGTACCAGGATCGCCTCCGTGCCCGCCGACACGTCGGCTGCCGGCTTGGCGGCGAACGTCGTGAACGTTGCCTCTGCCACCAGCATCACCTGGGTGTGCTCGCTGATGATCACCGAGGCCAGGTCCTCGGTCATGCCGAAGAATTCAAAGCCCAGGTCGGAGAAGAACTGCCCGGATCGCTCGAGGTCCTTGACCGGCAGGTTGACAAACAATTTTGTGGCCATCGCCGTGCATCCCTTCCGAATTCGCCGTCAACGGCTTCTGCACGGATTCAGGCTGCCTCGGCG
Organism: uncultured Actinomycetota bacterium; assembly: GCA_963809195.1. Lineage (GTDB taxonomy): Bacteria > Actinomycetota > Actinomycetes > Streptosporangiales > Streptosporangiaceae > Chersky-822. The sequence goes on from CAWEIQ010000003.1 coordinate 299,710, forward strand.
TGCAGACCAGGGTCTTGGACCACGACGACGGCTAGTTGACGATGCGCGCCAGGCCGGTCGTGACGGAACGCGGCGGTGCCGCGGGCCGCGCGCAGTGCCGCCTATACACAGCGGGCGGTACTCCGTAGGCGGCGCGGAACAGCCTGCTGAAGTGCGCCGAGTCCGGCAGGCCCCACCGGGCGGCCACCGCGCTGACGGGCCTCGCTGCCAGGCCAGGATCGGCCAGATCGCGCCGGCAACGCTCCAGCCTGCGGTGCCTCACCCAGGCGGCGACGGTCGTGTCCTGCGCCTGGAACAGGCGGTGCAGCTGGCGCAGCGACATGTGGTGCGCTGCGGCGATGTCAGCGGGTGCCAGGTCGACGTCGCCGAGATGCTGCTCGACGAACGCGTGAACGCGTAGCAGCAGCGTCCGGTCCCGCGACTCCGGTGGCAGCGCGCCGTCCTCGCCGGCCCGCTCAGCGACTGCGGTCGCGACTAGGTCCATTAGCACCGTGCACAGCCGGGCCGCGCTGGCCGGCTGATAGCTATCCAGGTCCGCGGCCACCCTCGTCAGGAACGGCGCGGCCAGCGCCGCCGCGGTCACGTCGGCGGTGATCGGCACGGCCGTCATCGTGGCAGCGGTATCCGCGGGGAGTGCCAGCAGGTCACGCGGGAAGCCGAAAACCGCCAGCCGTACCGCCGAGTCGTAGACCAGCTCGTAGGGCCTGGCGAAGTCGTAGATCGCGAACTCGCCCGCCCGCAGCCGGGCGGTCTTGCCGTCCTGGGACAGCCGGAGGCCGCCGGACATCGCCAGCACGACCCGGTACAGCTCGCTGCTGCCGCGGCGAATCAGCCCAGGGGTGCGATGCACGCTATGCGGCGTCGACGTGAGCACGCTGCCGACATTGACGGGGCCGAGCGTGCCAGCTCCGATCTCACCCCAGAGCGGCACGCAGGGGTCGGCACGGAAGTCAAGCGGCCCCAGCGTGTCGCAGACGATGCGCCGCCATGCGTCATAGCGCTGCTCGGGTGCGATGTCACTGGTGCGGATCAGGATGGCCATATCGCCTCCATCGCTGCCAGATCCCAGGGTAACGATGCAGCGCGCGGCCGGTGCCTAGCGCGGGGCCGTGAACCTGGCGACGAACCTGCGCTGCCAGGGCGTCTCCACAGCGTGCGGATCGTAGTGCGCGCGGACGTAGCTGACGGCCTCGGCGGCGGGGACGCCATCGAGGATCGCGACGCACGCCAGCGCCGTTCCTGTCCTGCCGTGACCGCCAGCGCACGCGACCTCGACCCGCTCGGCCGCCGATCGCTGCCAGCCCTCGGCCAGCGTTCTGCCGGTCAGCGGTCGGTCGGCCGGCAGCCCGAAGTCCGGCCAGCGCAGCCAGCGCGACTCCCAGCTGACCCCAGGCGGCTCCGAGCCGAGCAGGTAGATGCCGAAGTCGGGGATGGGGCCGGCGGGCAGCGGGCGCCGGAGACCGCGACCGCGAATCAGCCTGCCTGACGGCAGCCTGAGCACTCCTGTCGCGGCCGGATCCCACGGCTCGTCCATGGTGCAGCATGCTAGCCGCGACGGCCAGCGCCATCCGTAGTAATGCGGTCGCACTAAGCAGGGGAGAGCTCCCCAACGACGTTGCTGCGACCCGAATTCGTATGTCATCCTCTTCGTGCAACGCAAGGATCGCCCCGCCGAACGTATGATCCGCCTAGAAGTGGCCATTGCCGCAGGCGAGGGCCGGATCAGGGGCAAGGGAGCGACTGGATGGGCATTCTCAACGAGACCCGCCGCGAGTTCATCGCGGCGCCCGACAGCTCGAAGGGCCAGATCGTCTTTAAGTGGCCCGATCACAACATCCGCAAGTTCTCCAGGGCGATCGTAGAGCCCGATGCTGTCGCGGTCTTTATCAGCCAGGGCCGGGTGATGGGCATCCTCGGACCCGGCCAGCACAAGCTGGATGCGGCTGAGCTGCCATTCCTGGGAATGTTTGTCGACTGGGCCAGCAATAGCAACGCCTTTAAGGCAGAAATCTTCTTCGTTGGCGCTCGTGAGTTCCCGAACATCAGGTTCGGCGGCCGACTTGACGAGGTGCAGGACCCGCAGACCGGCCTGGTGGTGACCCTCCGGGCATTCGGCGAGTACGCATTGCGCGTCGTCGACCCGGCGCGGCTGATACTCAACCTGGTCGGCACCGTTGACGTGACCAGCAACGACGCCGTGACTGACTGGGTCACGCAGCAGCTCCTCAAGTGCACTAGGTCCGGAGTTACTTCCCAGCTGATGTCAGGGGCGTGGCAGATACTCGGCCTGTCCATGCACAGAGCGGAGATCGAGCACGGCACGCTGGAAGAGGCGAACACCGAGCTGGCCAGTTACGGCATCGCCGTCACCCGGCTCGGGAACCTCGATATCAACCTCGACGATGATGACAACGCGCGGCTGAAGAAGCTGGCCGGCGACACCGCGTACAGCAGGCTGGCAGGCAGCTACCAGGCGGCCGCGCAGGCCCAGATGATGCAGGGCGCTGGCGAGGGCATGGCGCAAGGCGGAGCCGCTGTGAGCCCGGTCTTCCTGGGCGCTGGCCTCGGCCTCGCGCAGAACATGGGCGTACCCCAGGCCGCCCCCGGCTACCCGCCGCCGCCCGCACCCGGATTCGCCGGCGGCGGGCAGGGTTACGCGCCCCCGGCGCAGCCTGCGCCGCAGCAGGCACCGCCACCGCCAGCGCCCGCCACGGTCGCATGCGGCAACTGCCAGACCCAGGTCCGCGAAGGCGCGAAGTTCTGCGACTCCTGCGGCAATCCCATGTCCAAGACCTGCTCGAATTGCAATGCGGCCTTGGGCGCGACGTCGAAGTTCTGCGCCGAGTGCGGGACCCCCGCCGGCTAACGACCGGATCGGCCAACGGAACAGCAGGTCAGGCGGCCCGCGAAAGCTGAGATCAGCGGGCCGCCGGGCGGTTGAGTTCTGTTACGATGCGGATCGAAACGCGGGGAACGCTGTGAAACGCAGCGGTCTGCTGTTGTCTGGATGCTTATTAGCCGGTGTGTCTGCCGTAGGGCACAGTGTGAGAAAGGCCTGCCCGAATGGACCGGATTGAGTGCCAGTGGTGCAAGGCTCAGAACGAGCCGGAACGCACGAGCTGTAACACCTGCGGCGCGCCGCTAGACAAGAAGAACCTCGTCACTGACTCCGGCTGGAGTGAGGCGCCCCGGCTGCGCGACATGACCGAGTTCCGCTTCTCGAACTCCACCTGCCAGGTTGAAGGCGAGATCGTGCCGGTCGCCGAGCTGGCGCTCGCTCCAGGTGACGCGGTGTTCTTCGAGCACCACGTGATGCTGTGGAAAGAGCCCGCGGTGCCGATGTCCGCGATGAATACGGGCGGCGGTATGAAGCGCACGCTCGGCGGCATGCCGCACATTCTGAGCATCGCCAACGGCCCCGGCCGGATCGCCTTTTCCAGGGACGCGACCGGAGAGATCGTCGTGCTGCCGCTGCACCCTGGCATGGAACTTGACGTGCGCGAGCACGCGTTCCTGATCGGCACGCACTCGCTCAACTACTCGTTTGTACGGATCAAGGGCCTGACCAACCTGCTGCACGGCGGCAGCGGCATGTACATGGACCGGTTCATCACGCAGAACTATCCCGGCCTGCTCTTGCTGCACGGGTACGGCAATGTGTTCCAGAAGACGCTGCAACCAGGCGAGAAGATGCTCATCGAGCCAGGCGGCTTCTTGTACAAGGACTCCACGGTCGCGATGAACACGATGCAGATGGACATCAAGACCGGCGTGATGCGCCGCGGCATGTACCTGGCAGAGATGACTGGGCCCGGCCGGGTCGGCATCCAGTCCATGTACGTTCACCACGGGTCTGAGTAGGGGTCCAGCATGACCAATTACGCGCCCCCGACGTATACCTGCCCGTACTGCCGCATGGTCAACAACGACGATGGCAGCACGACGTGCCCGCGGTGCGGTGCGCCGATCGACATCCGGCTCAAGGTCTCGAACTCCGGGTGGTCCAAGCAGCCGGCGATCCGGGACATGGCAAGGATCAGGTTCAGCCGGTCCACCTGCCAGATCAGCGGCTCTTACGTCCCCATCGCTGAGATGCAGCTCCATGACGACGACTGGGTCTATTTCTCCCATCACGTGCTGCTGCACTCCGAGCCCCGTGTCAGGCTGGATTCGATGAAGATGCAGGGCGGCTGGAACAGGATGATGGCCGGCATGCCACTGATCATGATGCGAGCGCAGGGACCTGGATTCGTCGCGTTCAGCGCTGATCATCCCGGCGAGGTCCTGGCCATCCCGCTTGAGCCGAACCAGGGCGTCGATGTGGTGGAGCACCAGTTTCTCCTCGCCACAGGGAACGTCGGCTATCAATGGCATAACTCGAACGTCTGGTACACGACGCGCAACGGCGATGACACGGAATGGCATTATCCCGTCGGCAGGTTCATCGACCGGTTCATCGCGCAAGGCAGTCCGGGCTTGCTGCTGCTGCACGCGCCAGGCAATGCGTTCGTCCGAGACCTTGGGCACGGAGAGCGGATCCTGATTCAGCCCGGCGGGCTGATCTGGAAAGACCCGTCGGTGCAGATGTTCTTGCACTTTGAGTACCCGCGCGGGCAGTACTGGTTCAGCTCGGCAAGGTGGCAGGCCAAGTCGATCTGGCTGACGCTGCAGGGACCCGGCCGGGTCGCCATCAAGTCGGTCTTCGAGCAACCTGAGCTCACCGGATCCGTGGTGCGCAATTCCGGGGCGACTACGCAGTTCTGGTAGGCAGCCGGGCGGCGTGGCTTCCGGCGCGCCGGCCCGAATAGACGCAGTCCGCGAGTGAGAGGCCACTGACATACGACCTCGAGCAGAGCCCTACGGCGCTGCGGCCTGCCGCGTACAGGCCACCTACCGGTGATCCGTCAGCACGCAGCACATCTGGCCCGTGTCTTCGTCCACTGCCAGACCGCCAAGGGTCAGCATCGGCGCCGGGTAGGCCGCCCGCGGCCGGATAGACAGGTCGATCAGGTCAAAGGGCCGATGATCGAGCACGGTTACCACGTCAGCTGGCTTGCCAGCAGGGTCGGGCTCACCGGCCTCAGCCGCTGCGTTGTAGGCCGCCAGAGCCGCTGCCAGGCCAGCCGGATCGACGCCTGCCTTGGCCGCGACCCTGGCTACCGTGTTTCCGCGTGGTCCGCGCCCTGGTCAGGAGGTAGACCGCCTGAAGCAGCTGGAACCACTGCGTGCCGCCGCGCAGCTGACGCCATGATCGCAGGACGGCGGCCCGGTCAAGCAGCAGCCAAGCCCGGCGCTCGTGATGCCGCACCATTGCCTCGCCGATCGCGGCGCCGTACAGCGACTCATCGCAGACCCGCTGCCCTTTGCGGTCAACCAGCAAGCCTCCGAGGAAGGCCGGCGGCGGCGTGATGAACCGCCAGCATGAGACCCGGTCGAGGAACTTCGTTGCGCCCCCCGCCGCCACACCGAGCTCGATGCCGCTACCGTCGTCGCCGGCCGTGCCAAGGGGCAGACCGCCACGGTAGGCAGGGGCATGCTGGCGGAGCATCGCACGGTTCGCAACGAAGCCGCCAGCCGCGATCACCACCCCGCGTCGCGCCCGGATCCTGAGCGCGCGCGCATGCCGGCGTTCCAGTGCGGCGACCGGGAGGTGCATGCGTCCTGCCCACGCTGCCCGCATACAGGAATGGCTTCTTGCCGAGCTTGTGCAGCATCCGGTGGGCGAGCCTGACCCATGCCGCCGCGCCCCGCAGGCTCATGCACTCGACGCCGAGCACCTCGCCAGCCATGCCGGTGACCAGGTGCCCGGCACGTGTCTGCGGCACGACGGTGATGCCCGCCGACCTGACGGCCGCGGCGATCGCGGCGAACAGGACCCGTCCTGAGGTGCCCCGGCCGACAGCCCGGTGCCCGCGCGGCGCCGGTGCGGCGAGGTGTGCGAACGATCGCTCGCTGCCCGAGTAGTACAGGTAGTGCCGGTTGGTGGGATAGGAGGTCTTGTCCGGGCACAGGCTGCCGTCGAATGGCACTCCGTGGCCCGACAGCCAGGTCAGCATCGCAGCGCTGCCATCGCAGTAGTCACGAAGCGTTGCCGCCGAGACCGCGTCGCCTACCTCCGTGGCCAGATACCTGAACATCGCCTCGGGAGTGTCCCGCACACCGGCCTGAATCTGCTGTGCGGTACCGCCGCCGGCATAGACGACCCCGCCGGACAGCGCCGTCGCTCCGCCGCCGCTGAACCGGTCGATCAGGATCACGCCTGCGCCGGTCGCGGCGGCCTCAAGCGCCGCGCACGCCCCGGCAGCGCCAAATCCGACCACCACCACGTCGGCTTCGAGGTCCCATGCCTGCGGCATTGACGCCTCCGTCCTGCTTGGGTGGTCGATCATCGCGCTGTGCAAACTGTAACGTGTTCTACTAGTGCGACCCCGGCGTAAGGTGCGCGGTTGCTCAGGTCGCGGCCCCGCGCAATCTGGCCCACGCATCGCTGCCCACCGCGATAAGCAGGATCACGCCGAGAGCTATCTGGTCGTAGAGCGGATTGACGCCGAGCAGGTCGGAGCCATTGCCGATCAGTGCAATAAACAGGACGCCGACCACTGTCCGCCAGATCGCCCCATCCCCGCCGAGAATGCTGGTGCCGCCCACTACGATCCCGGCCAATACGGTGAACGTGAGCGTCGTCTGTCCGTTCGACGCTTGCGCGCTCAGCACTCGCGAGGCGTCGATCACGCCGCCAAGTGCAGCGGCACCGCCGCTGAGCACGAACGTCAGCAACCGGATCTGGTGAACGCGCACACCGGACAGCCGTGCCGCCTCCGCGTTGCTGCCCGCTGCGTACATATAGCGGCCCGCCGTCGTCCTGGACAGCACGACGGCGAGGGCAACCACCACGCCGATCATCGTCCAGGTGGATGTGTTCACGCTCAGGAACACCATTCGTGCCAGGTCGCCAAATCCTGGCCTGGAGTAGTCGATGATGAGGTTCCCGCCGGTAGCCAGACTCGCGAGGCCGCTGACCACGAACGACATGGCTAGCGTGGCGATCAGGGAGTTGATCCTGAAGTAGGTAGCGATCACGCCGTTGACGGCCCCCACGGCGAGTCCGACCGCAAGAGCGGCGCCGATCGCCAGTGCCGGCGCCACCGTGAGCGCCAGATGGGCAGCGATGACCCCGGCCAGCGCATACGTCGCGCCAACAGACAGGTCGATGCCGCCGGCCACCAGCACCAGGGTCCCCGCCGCGGCGATGATCAGCGTGGCGGCCTGCTGATCCAGGATGTCGAGCAGGTTCACGCTGCTGAAGAACGGCGGGCTCGCGGCCGACAGCACGATGAACAGCACCACGAACGGGAGCAAGATACCGCCGCGCCGCAACCTGGTCTGCAGCACAGCGACCGGCGGCCAGCCTGCTCTGCGCGACGGAGATTCTGGCGACCCGATGACGTCGGGCTGGCTCATGACGTACCTCTCTCCGCGGAGCCGAATGCGGCTCCGAGAATCGCTGCTTCGCTGATGTCATCGCCGGCGAGGTCCGCCGCTATCCGGCCGGCCCGCATCACGAGCACCCGGTGAGCGAGGCCGAGGATTTCCTCAATGTCCGACGAGATCAGCAGGACCGCGAGTCCCTCGGCAGCCAGTCCCGCCAGCAGTTCGTAGATGGCCCGCTTGGCGCCGACATCGACGCCTCTGGTCGGCTCGTCGGCGATCAGCACGCGCGGCGCAGCAAGCATGATCCTCGCGAAGAGCAGTTTTTGCTGATTGCCGCCTGAGAGGGTTCCTGCCGGGGCGCTCGGGCTGCCGGACCTGACCTCTAGCCGGCGCAGGACATCGCCCACCTCCCGCCGTTCGGCCCGGCTTTGCACCAGCCCGCCTCTGCTGAACCGCCGGAGGCTGGCCAGGCTGACGTTCTCGACGACCGGACGGCCGAGCATCAGGCCCTGTTCCTTGCGCGACTCCGGGATCATCGCGAGGCCGGCCCGCAACGCATCACGCGACGTGGCGGATCGCAGCCGACGGCCTGCTGCCAGCTTTCCGCCTGCCACCGTCACCGTTCCTGCCGTGGAGCGGCTGGCCTGGGACACGGCCCGAGCAAGCTCGGTGCGGCCGGCACCGACCAGCCCCGCCAGGCCCACTACCTCTCCGCTGCGTACCGCGAAGGAGACGTCATGCACGCCAGGGGCGCTGAGGCCGGAAACGGCGAGCAACACGCTAGCGCCCTCCGCCGGTGGCTGCCGAACGGGGAACGTCGCGGCAAGCGGTCGCCCTAGCATGCCAGCTAGCAGCGAGTTCTCGTCCTGCCCTGCGGCCGGAGCGGTTGCCACTATGCGCCCATCGCGCAAGACGGTCACCACGTCCGCGAGCTCCAGCACTTCGCCGAGGATGTGCGAGACGAGAACGATCGTCGTCCCTGATCGTGCGAGCCTGCGGATGATCGCGTGCAGCGTCGCGACATCAGGACGAGACAGCGCAGCGGTGGGCTCGTCCATCACGATCAGCTGAGCGTCTCTGGCCAGCGCCCTGAGGATCTCGACCTTCTGCTGGTCGACCGTCCGCAGCGCGCCTGCGGCCGCGGAGCCGTCGAGCTCGAAGCCCGCGCGCGCTGCGAGCTCGGCATACTCGCCCCGAAGCTCACGCCGGCGCAGGAAGCCCGCCCGGCGGGGTTCAGCGCCGAGGAAGACATTCTCGGCGACTGTGAGCGCCGGCACGATGGACAGCTCCTGTGCGATCGCGGCGATGCCGCTCGCGATCGCTGCCCTCGGTGAATGGAAATGGACGGCCTGGCCATCGTGCAAGAGCTGCCCTGCGTCCGGCGTCGTAGCCCCGGAAATGATCTTGCCGAGCGTCGACTTGCCTGCCCCGTTCTCGCCGACGAGCGCATGGATCGAGCCACGCTTGATGGCCAGACTGACCGCCGTCAGAGCGCGCACGCCGCCGTACGACTTGCTGACCTGCATCAGCTCGACGTGCGCGCCCCGCTGGCCCTGACCCTCCGGCACGATCAGCCCGGCCACTCGGCCGTGAACTGGCTCGCGTTCGCCTTGGTGACCACGCCCTGGTTTGGCAGGCCAGCGACCGGATCTATGCCGCCGCTGTTCTTGCCGTCACGCAGCGCCTTGATCATCGCCGTCACGGCGAGCCTGCCCTCGCTCGCGGGAGCCTGGGCGACGTCGCCGTACCACGTCCCCGCGGCGACGCCCTGGAGCGCGGCCGCGCTGGCGCCGTAACCGACGAGGATGACCTTGCCGGTCTTGTGCGCTGCCGTGATTGCCTGAGCGCCTCCCTCGATTCCCTGGTCGGAGCCGACGATCAGATTCAGGTTCGGATTAGCGTGCAGCATGTTCTGCACGGCAGTGAGCCCGACGGTCGGACTGAAGAAACTCTGGCCCTCGGCGGACACCTTGACGGCCGGGTCAGAACCGATCGCCTTCGCAAATGCGCCGTGGATCGCGACGTCGAGTGCGGACGCTTTGATGTCGTACAGATAGCCGACGTTGCAAGGATTGAGGTTGTGCGCCTTGCATGCCTGCACGACCAGATTGCCGAGCTTCGTGCCGATCTCCGTCGGCACGAACGTCACGTTCGCCGATAGGCCGGGCACCTGCGGTTTATCGGTCGCCAGATTTGGTCCGAGTATCTGATCCATGTTCACGACCTTCACGCCCCTGCTGATCGCCTGCTTGACGAGCGTGATCAGGCCAGTTCCGAAGATTGGCTGCAGGATGATGCCCTGATACTGGCCGGAGGCGATGACATTCTGCAGCTGAGAAAACTGAGTCTGCGGGCTGTTATTCGCGTCGAAGACCTTAAGCGTCGCGTGGTTGTCGGCGGCGACTGCTTGCGCCGCGGCGAGCATCGGCGCGTCGTAGCTGTTCTCGACCGCGAATGACAGGTATGCGATGCTGAGCGGCTTGCCGCCAGAAGCGGGCGCCGATGATGAGGACGATGTCCCGCCGCCGCTGCTGCACGCGGCGAGGACAAGCCCGGCGACGACTGCGATGGTGGTTGCAGCCGCCGGACGGAAAATGCGGGGGTTGGGGCGGGTTATCCGCCAGGTTGTCGCGTCGCGCGTCGGTCCAGATGACACGGCTAGACTCCTTTGTGCTTACTCACTGCGATGGTGGGTTGGTGGTTAGGCCGGTGGGCCGGGTGGCAGCCCGGCTCACCGGTATCCGGTTCAGGCGGCGTCGCGTAGCCGCCGCCGTCAGGGCGGGATCATGATGGCCCGCCGATATGGAGCCTTGCCGCACCGTGACCAACCGGAGCCGATGTCGGTGAGCGGCAGCATCTCGCGGTCGGTGTCGATACGGCCCTGCGCCGCGTGCCCGAGAACATCGGCCAGGGCCGCGGATTTCTGCTCAGGGCTGAGCCCGTTGTTGGTGTAGCCCAGCACGGACAGCAAGCCGCTGCGCAGCATGGCCGAGGACAGGTTTGCCTGCTGACCGGCCGACGAGCCCACATTGACGAGCCGCCCGCCAGGTGACAGCACCCTCGTGGCGGCCTCCGCCGGGATCCCCCAGACCGGATCTAGCACCAGGTCAACGCGGCCCGTGCTGGCCTCGGCAATCCTGCTCGCGAGATCGGCAACGTCGTTGCAGGCAAGGTCGACAGCGGCGTGCGCGCCTAGTTCCATGGCTCGTTGCCTGCCCTGGGCATCCCGGCAGGCAGCGATCACCCTGCCTGCCCCGTGCAGTCGCGCGACCTGAATCCCGACCTGGCCGACGGTGCCGCTCGCCCCGAGCACGAGCACATGCTCCCCGGGCTGCAAACGGCCGCGCCACGTCAGCGCCATCCACGCGGCGATCGCCGAAAGCCCGAGCGCGGCGACGAGATCATCGCTGACCGTATCGGGCAGCGCCAGGATCGCGGTCTCGTCTGCCACGGCGTACTCGGCCATCGTGCCATCGCCCGGCGCCATTCCTGCGCTGCCGCTGAACCAGACCCGCTGACCGGCCGGGAGGTTGTCACCCTGCTCGATGACACCCACGCCCTGAGTTCCAGGAACATACGGCAGCGTGGGGGCGCCGAAATAAGACACGCCAGACGCGCAGAGCAGGTCGAGCGGGTTCACGGGCGCAGCCGTGATACGGATCAGAGCCTGCCCAGCAGCGCGGCGCGGCACCGGGTGACGCCCGTATTCCGGCGGCTGACCATGGCCATGCAGCACGGCCGCGCGCATTGTCGCCGGCCCACTGTCACCGTGCACAGTGGCACCCGACATCGTGCCTCAGTCCTCCGTGTAGGTGTAGGTGTACGGGTTGTCGAGGACCCTGGTCTCTGGGATCTCCGGATGCATGCCCTCATGCCACGCCTCCGGGCCGAGGACTCCCTTGAGGTAATCGACCGTCTCCTCGACGACCCGCCTGGCCTTGCCGATGTCAGAGCCGACGAGCCGGTGGTCGTACTTGACCACATTCCCGTTGACCACGACGGTGTGCACGTCGGCCCGCTGGGCCTGAAATACCACGTGGCCATAGGGATTGAGTATCGGGAACATGGCGGGCGAGGCGTCATTCTTGATCAGCACCACGTCGGCCTTCTTACCGGGCTCCAGGCTGCCGGTCAGCGAGTCGAGGCCGAGCGCCCTCGCTCCGCCCATCGTGGCCCAGTCGACGACATGCTCCGCGCGGAGCTTGTGATGGGTCACCGTCTCGTCTCTGTTGTGCGCCTCAAGGTGCTCCCTGGCGCGGTCGGCGCTGAGCGTCGCCCTCATGGCGGAGAACAGGTCGGCGCTCCACCAGACGCTGGTGTCCATGGACAGCGAGACCCCGATACCGTGCTCGCGGAGCTTCCAGGTTGGCGGGTACCCCTGGCCCGCGCTCTGTTCGCTCTCGGTCGACATCGACGCCCAGCCGCCCGTCGCGGCGATCCGGTGGTAAGAGTCCGCGGACAGGCTTGCGGCGTGCACGTAGATGCTGCGCTCGTTCATGAATCCGTGATCGTGCATCAGCCTGATGCCATCGTCGGTGGTCACTTTCCAGACGCCTGCATGCGTGGTGACCGGCACATCCAGGTCGCGGGCCACTTCGAATGCTGCCTTCTCGGGGAACTCAGGGGTGGCCGGCGGGACGTCGAAGGCCATCTGGAAGCCGAGCATGTCGGTGCCACCGCCGGCGAACCGCCTCGCGACGAAGTCACGGAACTCGGGCGTTGCCGACCACTCCCATGGCGCAGCCTGGATGTTGCCGTAGGCGAGCACGAACCTGCCTGGCACCTCCGCCAGCGCGTCGGCGGCCGCCTCAGCGTGGTCGATCGTCTGCAGGTTGTGCGACCAGTCCACCGTGGTCGTCACCCCTGCGTCGATGGCCTCGATCGCGCTCAGCAAGTTGCCCGCATAGATGTCCTGCGGCCGGAAGGACTTGCCCCACTGCAGGTAGTTCCAGACGAAGTACTGCGTGAGCGTCCAGTCGGCGCCATAGCCCCGCATCGCGGTCTGCCACATGTGCCGGTGCGTATCGACCATCCCCGGCATCACGATGCCGCCGGTCGCGTCGATGTCCACCGTTCCCGCAGGCACCTGCAGGCCAGGGCCGACCGCTGCGATCTGCTCGCCTGAGATCAGGACATCGGCACCGTGCTCGACCCGGTGCGCGCCGTCCATGGTCAGTACGGTCGCGTTCCGGAATACGAGTGGCCGGCCCGGCGCCAGGTCAGCAACCGATCAGTCATGTCGAACCTCCGTTGCTCGGACGGGCAGTATCAGACAAGGCGGACAACCGTCCGTATCACGGCCGCATGGGCATGACCGGAAGCGTTGCCGGTTTGCGTGTTCCTGTCAAGAGGTGCGAACCTACCTGGGAACCGGGTGATAGTTCCTGGGTAGCAGACAACAACGCAAGGTAGCCGGGAACGGGAGACACGATGGCACGCCGCGAGACCGGGCCCGACTTCATCGAGGCGCTCGCCCGCGGCCTCGATGTGATCCGGGCATTCGGGCCGCGCCAGCCCGTCATGTCGCTGGCGGCCGTCGCGGCAGCCACCGGGCTTGCCAGGCCCACCGCGCGCCGGATCCTGCTGACCCTTGCCGAGCTTGGTTACGTGCGCGCGGCCGACGGCGGCTTCGAGCTCACGCCCAGGGTGCTCGAGCTCGGCATGTCCTACGTGCTGTCCCGCAATCTATGGGAAGTCGCCCGGCCGCACATGGAAGCGCTCGTGGCTAAGACGCATGAGTCCTCGTCGATCGCACAGCTTGACGGTTCGGACATCGTCTACGTGGCCAGGGTCGCCGTGCCAAAGATCATCGCGCTCGCGGTCACGATCGGCACCAAGTTCCCTGCCATGCAGACCTCGCTCGGCAAGGTGCTCCTCGCCGGACTGCCCTATGAGCAGGTCGACGCCGTGCTGGCTCAGCCAAGCAGATCGGGAATCACCGCCAGGTGGCAGCCTGACCCTCAGGAGCGCGAGGCGGCGCTCCGCGAGGTGCGAGCCCGCGGCTGGTCGCTGACTGATGAGCAGCTCGCGCTCGGCATCCGCTCGGTCGCCGCGCCACTGCGCGACGGAGAAGGCCGGGTGATCGCCGCCATGAACGTCACGGTGCACGCGGCGGAGACGCCAGTGGATGTGCTAACCGGGGAGTACCTGCCGCTGCTGCTGGCGGCAGCAGGCGCGATCAGCGCCGACTGGGCCGCATACCAGGCAGCCCCCGCCGTGACCGTCCCGCTCGCGGTGCCCGCGTCTTGACATGCCCGCAAGCGCAGAACCATGCTGGCAAACTATCCGGACGAGTGTCCGTTAGACGGACAGAAGGGCTCAACGCCATCATGAGCCAACCCGCACCACGTCCGCTGTCCGGCCTGCTCGTGGCCGACTTCTCCCGCGTGCTGGCCGGCCCGTACTGCACGATGCTCCTCGCCGACCTCGGCGCGGACGTGATCAAGGTGGAGAGCCCGGCAGGGGATGACACGAGGCGCTGGACACCTCCGGAAACCGCCGACGGGGTATCCACGTACTACATGGCGATCAACAGGAACAAGCGGTCGGTCGCGCTCGACTTCGCCAGAGAAGCTGACCTGACCGCGGCCAGGGAGCTCGCCAGACGCGCCGACATCCTGGTGGAGAACTTCAAGCCGGGCGGACTGGCCAAGTTCGGCCTCGACTACGAGTCGGTGCGAGCCGGCAACGCGAGCATCATCTACGCGTCGATCAGCGGCTTCGGCTCGGGCGGCGGGAGCCACCTGCCCGGCTACGACCTGATGGTGCAGGCGATGTCCGGCTTGATGAGCCTGACCGGCGATCCAGAAGGGCCGCCCTACAGGTCCGGCATCTCCGTGTTCGACGTCATCGCCGGCCTGCACACGACGATCGGGATCCTCGCCGCGCTGAACTATCGCGCGAGCACCGGAGCGGGCCAGCACGTCCAGGCCAGCCTGATGGCCTCGGCGCTGTCGGGCATGGTCAATCAGACCAGCGCATACGCCGCCGCCGGAGTCACCCCATTCCGCATGGGCAACGCCCACCCGAGCCTGTATCCCTATGAGCCACTGCCAACCGCCGACGGGCGATCTCATCATCACCGCAGGCAACGACGCTCAGTTCCGCAAGCTATGCGACGTCCTCGGCGCCCCGCACCTGGCCGACGACCCGCGGTTCGCCCGTAACGCCGATCGCACCGCCAACCGCGACGAGCTCAGGCCGCTGCTGACGGAGTTGCTGGCCAAGCGCACCGCCGCCGACTGGTTCGGTGCGCTCATCGCCGTCGGCGTGCCGTGCGGGCCCATCAACACCGTAGACCAGGGCATCGCCTTCGCCGCGGAGATCGGCCTTGACCCGGTCGTGACCGCGGGCTCCGGCGCGACGGCGAGGCCGACCATCCGGCACCCGCTCACGTTCTCGGCGACGCGCCACGGTACGATCTGCCGCCCCCGGCGCTCGACGAGCATGGCGACGACATCCGGTCCTGGCTGAGTGAAGAGGCGCTTGACGGCCGGCGAGCAGCATGCAGACGGGCAGATGCCGTGACGCAGCATGGGCCGCACGAGCCTGCGTTCCGTACCTCGATCGGCAGTTCGACCGCCGACACCATTACGGTGCTCGGTCAGGATCTGGCCAACGATCTGATGGGCAAGGTCGGATTCGGCGAGCTCGCCCTCTGGCTTGTCACCCAGCGGCGGCCGACCCCGAGTCAGGTCAGGGTCTTCGAGGCGGTGCTCGTCGCGCTGGCTGACCATGGCTTCACGCCGACCGCCATCGCTGCCAGGCTCACGTACCTGAGCGCGCCGGAGTCGGTGCAGGGAGCGATCGCGGCCGGCTTGCTCGGCGGCGGCTCGCGGTTCCTCGGGGTCACCGAGGACGCGGCGCGCTTCCTCGCCGCGACGCTTGCCGGCCAGCCCGTGCCGGCCGACGACGCCGGATTTGACGAGCTGGCGCTGGCCGCAGTGCGACGGGCGCGCGAGGAAGGCAGGTTCGTCCCTGGCCTCGGACACCCCGTGCACAAGGTCACTGACCCGCGGACTCCTGTCCTCCTGCAGATCGCTGAGGCTGAAGGTCTGCGCGGGCCGCACCTGCGGCTATTCGAGGCGATCGGCCGGATGCACTCGCGGGTGCTCGGCCGCACGCTGCCGCTCAACGGCGCAGGAACCTGCGGCGCCGCGCTCGCCGATCTTGGCCTGCCAGCCGACCTCCTGCGCGGATTCGCGCTGCTCGCCAGAACGGCTGGCCTGCTCGGCCACATCGCCGAGGAGCAGCGCCGCCCCGTGGGCATGGACATGTACCTGAATGTTGAGCACCACACCCAGTACCAGCCCCCCGACCCTGCCAGCACGTGAGGGAGCACCCATGGCGACCGTTGCTGCCGTCATCGCATCGACCCATCACCCGTTCTACTACCGCGCGAGCACTTCGGCAGGCGCGGACCGGCCGCCATTCGCCGATGAGTGGGTGGCCAAGATCGAAAGCTTCCGCGAGACCCTGACCAGGTCCGAGCCTGACGTTCTCGTGATGGTCGGCAGCGACCACTTCCACCAGCTCTGGCTCGACAATATGCCGCAGTTCCTGATCGGCAAGGCGCCGTTCTACGACGGAAACTTCTACAACGAGGAGCGTGAGTTCGGCCTGCCGCAGGATGTTCCTGCACGGGCACGAGGAACTGTCCGCATACCTGCTGCGCGCCGGCATCGATGCCGGGTTCGATCTGGCCTTCAGCAACGAATTGCGCATCGACCACAGCATCACCTGCCCGCTGATCACGCTGCGGCCACAGGCCGACCTGCCGATCGTGCCGATCTACACGAACATCTTCGCTCCGCCGCTGCCGCAGCCCAGGCGGTTCGTCGAGCTCGGCACGACCATCAGAAGGCTGGTCGAAGCCTGGCCGTCCGATCAGCGAGTGGCGATCATCGGCACCGGACATCTCTCGCTCGAGCTCGGCGGGCCCAGACAGTTCGGGCCGCACGGCCCCGATCCTGAGTTCGACCGCAAGGCGGTCGAGTGGATCGCCTCAGCCGATCTCGACGGCGCGCTCGCTGAGGTCAGCCTCGACAGCCTGTGGCTGCCCGGCAACGCTACCCACGGATTTATGGACTTCATGCTGATGATGGGCGTAGCAGGACAGGCGCGTGCAGGCGGACTACGTCGATTCGCTCGACCTCTTCCACACCATGGAGGCCTACTTCACCTGGTACCCGAAAGGGGAGAGCGCAGTGAGCAAGTACCTGCTCAACAAGTTCCTCTACACCGTCGACCGCGATCCCGACCTGGTGGAGCGGTACCGGACCGACCCGCGCGGCACCGTGGCCTGGTGGGAAGCCGAGCGCGCCAACGTCGTACTGAACATTCCGGAGATGGAGCGCAGCACCTGGCTGACGTTCACCGATGCCGAGCGCGAGGCGCTCGCGACGCACGACTACGTCACGCTGTTCGAGCTCGGCTGCCACAACTTCCTGCTTGCTGACGCTGTTCATCGCGTTGTTCGAGCGGGACTACGACGAGCCGCTGGCGTTCCAGCGCGAATTCGCCGCGCGTCTCAGTCACTGGACGGTCCCGTATCCGGATATCTCGACCTAGTCAGTAGCCGAGGGCCCGTCCGAACGTCATGATGTCGGACATGGCATCGATTTTCGCCGCCGCATGAGCGGCACGGGCGTGCAGCCGGTCGCGGTCGCACTCGCCGTGACGGCAGCCGCCACCTTCGCGGTCGCCAACGTCGTCCAGCAGCGGGTAGCGGCACGGCTCCGGTCCGACGCGGCGTTTGATACCGCCGTCCTGCTCCGCCTGATCCGCCGCCCGCTCTGGCTGGCTGGCCTTGGCGCCGTTGTCGTCAGCCTCTCGCTCCAGGCCACCGCGCTTGACCTCGGGCGCCTCGTGGTCATCGAGCCCGTGCTGGCCAGTAGCCTGCTGTTCGCGCTCGCCCTCGCCGCATGGGCCGATCACCGCAGGATGCGGCCGGTCGAATGGCTCGCCGCGCTCGCGACCTTCGCCGGCCTCGTCGTCTTCTTGTCGGTCGCCCGGCCGTCAGGCGGCGAGCCGACGGCCAAGCCGAGCCTGCTGGGCCTTGCGGCCCTGCTCGCCGTCGTGATCGCGGTGATCTCCGGCCTGCTCGCCGCGCGGATGTCCCCGCTGCGTCGTGCGCTCACTCTCGGCGTCGGTGGCGGCATCGCGGCCGGCGTCACCGACGCGCTGACCAAGACCGTCGCTGCCCTGATCGGCGCGCATCAGCTTGGCGCGTTCGCCGATGTGCGGCCGTACTTGCTGATCGTCATCGGCCTGCTGACCTACACGATGCAGCAGAATGGCTACCGGGCCGCGGGCCTGGCGGCGTTCCTGCCCGTCTTCTCGGTCCTCGACCCCGCGGTCGGGTCACTGCTCGGCTTGCTGCTGTACCACGAGCACCTTGCCGGCGGCGCCGTGCGGATCGCCGCCGAGAGTTGCCGCCGTACTGGCCGCCACCTGGGGAATATCGCGCCTGGCCAGGTCGACGGCCGAGGCCGAGCCGATCGAGCCGCGCGCTGCCGGAGCCCTGCTGCCAGAGCTGCCTGAACTGCCTGAACTGTCTGTGCTGCTTGATCCTGCGACGTGCTGCACGCGGGCCTGCCGCCCTCGCCCGAGATCGAGCTAGCGGCAGCGACCGTCCCGGTCTCTGACCCGCTCACTCCGCCCGTGCTGGCCGATCCGTTCCTGGCCTCTGCGGACGACTCATCTGCCCCGCACTGACCGTCCTCCTGGCTACGATTCGGGTCGTGGCTACGCGCTACGACGTCTCCGCTGTGCCGCCGCAGGGCGGCTACGTGGCTAAACAGTGCCCGGTCCGCGCTCAGTGGGACGCGATCCGCCCGTGCGACCCGCTGCCGCCGTCTGCCGTGCTGCAACGCCGGTTCAGCGCTCGGCAAGCGAGTTCGAGGCTGAGATCGTGGCCAGCTACGCCGGCACCATCCTCATGCGCGGCTTCTCCTCACCGAGGACCGGGACAGGCGGGCCGAGCGCGAGGAAGCGACAATCGCCGCCATGGCCGCAGGCACCAGGCTGATCATCGGCGGGCGCCTGCCGACCGACGACGGCCGGCCGGCGGACAGGCGAGCCTGACCTGCTCGTCGCCGCGGCAGGGGCTGGCTACCGGCCCGTGGATATCAAGCACCATCGCAGCCTGTCGAGCGCCAGGGCGAGTCGAACACCGTGGCAGCGCTCTGCTCGGCGCTCGGCGGGCTCGCCAAGGAAGCCGCGGACTCCGACTCGGCGATGGCGGCACGCAAGCGACGCGCGGACCTGCTGCAGCTGGCGCACTACCAGCGCATGCTCGAAGCCGCCGGTCTGGCGGCCGGCGACGGCAGGTACGGCGGGATCATCGGCGTCGAGCGGGTCGTGGTCTGGTACGACTTGGACGCGCCCGTGTGGCGGACGCCGTCGTCGAGCGCCAGGTCCCGGCTCAGGTCGACGATGGAGGTTTACGACTTCGAGTTCGACTTCCGGCTCGACATCATCTCCGTCGCGGCGGCGTCGTCACGCGACCCGGCCGTCACGCCCCTTGTGGTCCCCGTCAGGATCGGCGAGTGCGCGCAGTGCCCGTGGTGGTCCTGCTGCGGGCCGCGGCTCGAGGCGGGATCAGGCGACGTCAGCCTGCTGCCGCGGATCGGCTGGCGCGAGTGGCGCATCCACCATGACCACGGCGTTGCCGACCGGGCGGATCTGGCAGCCCTGGACTACCGCACGGCCACCCTGATCGCAGCGGGCGTCGACCTCCGCCCGGTACTCTCCGCGCGCGGCCGGCTGCCCGCCGACACCGAACTCGCAGACGTGCTCGGCTCGCGCAAGCAGGCTCAGCTCGCCCGCCTGGCCGAAGCCGGACTGCGGACGCTGGGCGACGCAGCGACGCTCTGTCCGCGCACGGCCTCTTACAGCGACGCGGCCATGCAGGACCTGCCCGAGCAGATCGACCAGGCCAGGGCGGCCCTAGGCAGCAGTCCTGCTTACCGGCGGCGGGAAGTGGCGAAGGTCAGCGTGCCGCGCGGCGATATCGAAGTCGACATCGACATGGAGAACACTGCCGATGGCGTCTACCTCTGGGGCACCCTCGTCACGATCAGGACGGACTGGACGGCACGGCCCGCCGGATACCGCGCGTTCCTGACCTGGGAGCCGATGACCGCCGCGGCCGAGGCAGAGGTCTTCACCGAGTTCTGGAGCTGGCTAACGGACCTGCGAGCAGCGGCAGGCGCCGACGGCCTGAGCCTTCGCGCTTACTGTTACAACGCCTCAGCGGAAAACTCCCAGTTGCGGAGGCTGGCCGTCGCTTGCGGCCTTTCCGGAGAGGTAGCCGCGTTCATCGGCTCGGCGCAGTGGGTTGACCTATACCGCGTGTTCGCGGGCCAGCTGATCACCGGCGGATCAGTCGCGCTGAAGACCGTCGCTCCGCTGGCCGGCTTCTCCTGGCAGGTCGCTGACCCCGGCGGTGACCAGGCCATGCTGCGCTACGACCAAGCCGCCGGCACCGACGGCGACCAGGCCGCCAGGACGTGGCTGCTCTCCTACAACAAAGATGACACCCAAGCCACCCGGGCTCTCAGGAACTGGCTGGATGATGCCGCGAGCGAGTACCCCTCGATCGAGCATGCGGTAGACACGCCACCGCCGGGGGAGTAAGCGACCGTGCCCGAGACCGCTGAGGGCCGCCCGGCCGCTGGCGAACCTCCGGGCTGCAGGACGCCGCCAATCTCAGCTGGAAGCTTGCCGCCTTCGCCCGTCACGCGGCTGGCTCGAGGTTGCTAGATACCTATCAGGACGAGCGGCACACAGCCGGCAAGTCCTCGCTGCGGCTCCCGAACAGCTTGCTCCGGCTGACGCTCTTCGGCCGGCCCGTATTGACGCGCCAGGCTGCCACCGCCGCTGCGGCACCGGCGTCGGAGGCCAGCTGTGTCGCCGACCAGGTTGCTGAGGCGGTGTCGGGAATCAACGTCGGCTACAGCGGAATGCGGTGGACAGTGCCCGCCGGCACGAGGCGCTCCGGCAGGCGCTGACCCGATGGTGCGGTGCCGCGGCCTTAGCCGTCGAACTCTTCGATATCAACGGATCGTGTTAAGCTGGCCCCATGCGACCAGCGCAGACTCCAGTAGGCCTGCTGCTGACCCAGGCGGCGAGAACGATCAGCCGTACGTTCGACGATGCTCTGGCCGAGGCCGGAGGCTCGCTGCCGGTCTGGCTGGTGCTCCTGGCCATGAAGACGCGGAGGCTCGCGAGCCAGCGGGAGCTAGCCGACGCGGTCGGGATCAGGGAGGCGACGCTGTCGCACCACCTCAATGCGATGGAGCGCACCGGGCTGATCAGCCGTCAGCGGGACCCGCTCAACCGTCGGGTCCACGTCGTGCACCTCACAGCCACAGGCGATGAGATGTTCCTCACGTTGCGCGCCGCCGCGCTCGGATTCGATGCGAGGCTGCGCAGCGGTATCGCTGACCAGGAGGTCGCCGACCTGCGCGAACTGCTCGGACGGCTGACCGCCAACGTGGTTCCCGCGAGCTGAGCCGACCAGCTCAGCAACCGCCATGGCCAGCAGGTACGGCACCAGGTCCGTCGACCTGCGCAGGACCCATGCCGTGCCCTTGGTCGCCATCCAGCCGAACTCGGCCAGCCGGGATGGCGCCGGGTTGGCGGGCTCGGCGTCGGGTGCCGGTTCGAGCTGATGGCCCGCGGCCGCCAGGAGCGCATGAAACGACCTGGCGATCATCCGATGACCGCGCTCGTTCGGATGCAACCGGTCGATAGCCCACATCTGCCTCTCGTAGGTCTCCGCCGAGGCCGCCGCGTCGAAATGCAGGGTGCCAAACCGTGCCGCGACCGCGTCGAGCACCGAGTTGACCAGTTGCGTCCTTCTGGCGAGCGGTCGTGCGAGGGCGACGGGCAGGCCGAGCATCCGGCCGGCATCGGGCAGCCGCATCGTCAGCACCTCGGCTCCGGCAGCCCGCAGCGCACCTACGGTGTGTGCCGCCGAGCGCTCAATCAGCTCGGGATCAAAGCCTGGCCGCAACGTGTCGTTGATTCCGAAGATCACACTCGCGATGTCCGGGCGCAGGCCGAGTGCCCTGGGCAGCTGCTCCCGCTCGATCTGACTGGCACACGCCCCGCTGCTGGCCAGAATGTGTAGCTCAGGGTCGATCAGCCCGTCAGCGAGCAGCGCCGCCCAGCCGCGCCAGGCACGCTCCACGCGCACGTCGGGCCGTACGCGCCCGTCCCGCACCGGGTCGCCGATGCCCAGCGTGATCGAGTCTCCGAGCGCCGCGAACGTGGTCATGCTGCCGCTCCTACCTCGACCATGCCGAGCGCAGCCTGGTAGTGACTGGTCAGCTCGGCGCATCTGCGTGGCCATGTCCTGCCGAGCACCGCAAGCCGCGCGGCCGCCCCTTGCGCGGAGCGCAGCTCGGGGTTCGCCGCAAGGTGTGCAACCGCGCTGGCGAGCGCCGCCTGGTCTTCTGGCGGCACCAGGAAGCCGGTCACGCCGTCTTCTACCAGGTCGAGTGGTCCGCCGGCGGCAGGCGCAACAACCGGCAGGCCACTCGCTGCCGCCTCTTGCAGCGTGTTGCCGAAGGTTTCATGTGGCCCGCTGTGCACGAAGACATCGAGGCTCGCGTAGACCCTGGCAAGCTCGTCACCTTGCCGCTGGCCGAGGAACAGCGCACCTGGCAGCGCCCGGCGGGCGGCCGCTTCTGCCGGCCCCGCTCCCACGATCACCAGCCGGACGCCCGGCAGCCTGCTGACGTCGCCCAGCAGGTCGAGCCGCTTCTCCGCGGCTAGCCGGCCGACGTAGCCGACAATCACCTCACCCGCGGGAGCGAGGTCTGCGCGCAGACGCTGACTTCGCCGCGCCGGGTCGAATCTGACCGTATCGACGCCGCGGGCCCAGACGTGCACGCGGTCGAAGCCATGTGCGCGCAGCGCCGCCGCCGTGGCCGAGGACGGTGCCAGGGTGCGTGCCGCCGCGTTGTGGATGCCGCGCAGATGGCGCCAGCAGAACGCCTCGCCCGCCCCGCCCAGGTGGTAGGCGCGTGCATAGGCGGCCATGTCGGTGGCATAGACAGCGACGTAGGGGATATCGAGCTGAGCTGGCCGCAGCGGCTGCTCCCGCACCCAGGACGACAGGTCCGGCGAGGTGCACCAGGTCGGCATGGTGGTCGGCGATCGCGGCCCGAATTGGCGGGCCAGGCAGGCCGACACGGAAGCCTGGGTAGAGCGGAAGGCCGACCGATGGCACCCGGACGACGGGAAAGTCGGTCCTGACGCTCGGCAGCCGCCGAGCCGGCTTGGGGGCGATCACGAGCGGCTGGTGACCGCGCGCCGCCAGCTGCTCGGCGACGCGCATCGCCGTGCTGGCGACGCCGTTGACATCGGGCGGGAATGACTCTGTGACGTATGCGATCCGCACGTACTCACGGTCGCCCACGCGGGTACCAGTCCCGGCTGCGATGACATGACGACACGACGAATATCGGGTGACAACTACGGGGAGAACCCGCAGGTCAGCGCGATATGGAAGGCGGAGTGTTTAGGTCCGGTGACAGCGTGGTAGCAAAGGTCCGGTGAATCCGGTGGAGCGGCTTATCCGCCGCATCGACCGCTGGCAACAGCGGCACGTGGCGACGGCCTTCACCTTCGGGGTGATCAAGAAGTACGGCGACGACAACGCGGGCCAGCTCGTCGCGAGCTTGTCGCACTCGGCGTTCATCTCGCTGTTCCCTTTGCTGCTCGTGCTGACCACGATTCTCGGGATCGTCGCAGCGGGTAATCCGGCGCTGCGCCATCAGGTGGTGGCGGCGGTCGCCGGGCAGTTCCCCGTGATCAGCCGACCTCTCCGGCTCAACGTGCACCAGCTGCGCCGATCGAGCCTCATCGGGCTGATCGTTGGCCTGCTTGTGGCTCTGTGGGGGTCATCGAGCCTGGCCCAGACCGGCATGTTCGCCATGGCGCAGGTGTGGAACCTGCCTGGACCTGAGCGGCCAGGCTACTGGCAGCGCCTCGGCCGTGCCGGGATGTTCCTGCTGGTGCTCGCCGGCGGCGTCATCGTGACCACGCTGCTGACGAGCTTCGGCACGTGGGGAAGCAGTTCGCTCGGCCTGACGATGCTGGCCGACATGGTCGCGGCCGCGGCCAACGTCGGGATGTACGTGATCGGGTTCCGCGTGCTGACGCCGAAGGTCGTGCCGATCGCGAGGCTGCTGCCTGGCGCTGTGCTGGCCGGCGTCGGCTGGACGGCCTTGCAGGCCATCGGCACGCTGCTGGTCAAGCACTACCTGCATAGCGACTCGGTCTACGGGATCTTCGCGATCGTGCTGAGCCTGCTCGCGTGGATTTACCTGATCGTCGAGACCACCATCTACTCCGCCGAGGTCAACGTCGTGCTCGCGCGACGGCTCTGGCCGCGCTCGATCGTCCAGCCGCCGCTCACGCCGGCCGACAGGCTGGCGCTCTCGCTGCTGCCACTGGCCGAGCAGCGCAGGGACGAGCAGGAAATCGCTGTGTCGTATACCGACGAGAAGAGCAGCGACCAGAAGCCACGAGGTAAGGCGGTCTAGCCGGCCGCTCCCGTCGGCCCAGGCAGCTAGCTCCGCTGCCCGCGATCTGCACGGCAAACCCAGGCTAGGTTGATGCCTGCGACGCAAAGGAGTGAGGTTGATGGATCCGCAGCCGCTCGAAGCGCGCCTTTACGGGCGCAGCCTGCTCAAGGAAACTGATCTGACCAGGGCGGAGTTCTTGTACCTCGTCGATCTGGCCGGACGACTGCGCGCGGATAAGCGCCGCGGCCTGCGACGGCAGCCGCCTGGCCGGCCAGAACCTGGCGTTGATCTTCGAGAAGCCCTCAACAAGGACCAGGTCGGCATTCGAGGTGGCGGCGTACGACGAGGGTGCCCATGTGACCCACCTGGGCCCGGAGGAATCCCAGATCGGGCACAAGGAGTCGATCAAAGACACCGCCCGCGTGCTCGGGCGGATGTTCGACGGCATCGAGTACCGGGGGTTCTCGCAGGAGGCGGTCGAGACGCTCGGCGCCTTCGCCGGAGTGCCGGTGTGGAACGGGCTGACCGACATGTGGCACCCGACCCAGATGCTCGCCGACATTATGACCATGGGCGATTACGCGGCCGCCGGACTTGATCACGTTTCATATTGCTATCTGGGCGACGGGCGCAACAATACGGCGAACTCGCTACTGGTCACCGGTGCCCTGCTCGGCCTCGACGTGCGAGTGTGCGCCCCCGAAGAGCTGTGGCCCGACCCGGCGGTCCGCTCGTTGGCGACAGGGCTGGCGCAGAAGTCCGGCGCCAAGGTGACCGTGACCAGTTCCGTTGATCAGGCTGTGGCTGGCGCGGATTTCCTGTACACCGACGTCTGGCTTTCGATGGGCGAGCCTGCGGCGGCATGGGACGCCAGGATCGACTTGCTGCTTCCGTACCAGGTCACCGAGGAGGTGATGGTGGCGACCGGAAACCCGGCGGTGAAGTTCATGCACTGCTTGCCTGCGCTGCACAACACCGAGACCGAGGTCGGCAGGCTGATCTACGACAAGCGCGGGCTGACCGCCCTCGAGGTGACCGAGGAGGTATTCGAATCTCCGGCCTCGGTCGTCTTCGATCAGGCAGAGAACAGGATGCACACGATTAAGGCGCTGATCGTGGCGACGTTGCCGCCGATTTCCCTCAGCGCCGCCGGCAGCCGCGCCGCAGGTTAGGGTTTGTCCATGATGGGCGAGATCTCACCGGCGGGACAGAGTGACATGGCGCCTTCGCCTGACCGGCTCAGGGCGTCGCACGAGGACCGGGACCGGGTCATCGAGATGCTCAGGGTGGCCGCGGGCGATGGCCGGCTGACGGCCGAGGAATTGGACGAGCGCGTCGAGATCGCGTTCTCCGCGCGCACCTACGGCGAGCTTGCCGAGCTGACCACCGACCTGCCTGCCAGCGGCCAGGCGATCGCGCCGGCGGCTCGCGCCGCGCCGGTCGCCGTCCAAGGACGTCGTTCGCCTGGAGACCAGGAGCGGCAACCTGACCAGGATCGGCCGGTGGATCGTGCCGCGTCGCATCGAGGCGCAGGGTTACCAGCGGGAATATCAAGCTTGACTTCACCGAGGCGGCGATCGCACACGACATGATCGAGATCGAGGCCGACGTGCGCAGCGGCAACCTGCTCATCATCACCAAGCCCGGCATCGCCGTGGACGCCGACGACGTCGTGATCCGCAGCGGCAACGTCAAGGTGAAGGCGCCGTGGGGGAGCCAGGTACCCGTGACCGTGCAGATCAACCTGTCGGGCAGAGTGGGCAGCGGGAACATCGTGGCCCGGCCGCCGCGCCGGTCGTTCTGGGACTGGCTGAGGCGCCGCCCCCGGCGCTACGCGATCACCTCAGGTGCGTAGGTTCACCAGCCGGACGAGCGCTGTCTTGAGCATCTTCGCGTAGACGACCCCGCCAGCGGGCTGCGGATGTATGCCGTCTGGCCAGAGCAGGTTGGTGTGGTGCTCGATTGTCGTGTACCAGTTCGCCAGCACGACACCCGGCCGCTCACTCGCCGCGGTAGCCAGGATCGAGTTGACCTCCTGCTCCCACGGCCTGTTCTCGAACGTGTTGACCAGCACGAGCTTCCTGTCAGGTCCGATCTCGGCGAACAGCTGGCTGATCTCATCCGGCGGTCACGCTCCCGTTAGTCCCGAGGCCGACCACCACGATCGGGCGGAGCAGGCCCTGCGCCTTGAGGTTGGCGATGACCTGCAGGCCGGTGCTGAACTGACGGCCCACCACCGCGTCGATGTAGATTCCTGGCAGCGCGGCCTGCAGTGCCGGCGTCGAGGCGACCATTATCGAGTCGCCCGACCGCCGTGACCGACTGACCGGACACTGGCTGGCTGCCCGCCGATGGCGTCACGGCCGGGCTCGAACTCGCGCTGCCGCCGCAGCGGAATTGCTCGCGTGCGGATGCGACAGCGGATGCAGATGCCGCCTCACCGACGGCGGGATCAGTTTCGCGTGCCGCGAGCCGCGCAGCGATGCGGCGTGCGCGCCGTCGGTCGATGGTCGACGCCGACGCAAACAGCTTGAGGCTGCCAGCCAGGCAGAGCGCTATCGTGACGGCGAGTGTGCTGCCGCGGATGATTGCTGCGCGGCGGCGAGGCCGATTATCGATTCGCGGGTCGCGTGGTCTTCTGTGTTTGGCCATAAGGAATGTGTGCTGAGATCGGTTCTCACTCAGTACGCCGGGAGCTCCACATTACCCGGCATGCGCCGGGCTAATCGCCAAACAACGATGTCAGAGCGTTGCGGTCGCAGATCAGCAGCGACAGCCGGACGGTCCGCTCCGTGTTGTCGGCGTTCAGGTCGACCAGCGCGATGGACTGCCAGGTGCCGAGCGCCAGACCGCCGTCGACCACCGGCAAGGGTGGCATACGGCGGCAGGAAGGCGGGCAGGATGTGTGACCGTCCGTGACCACGCGACCCGTGCGCGTGCCGCCAGCTGTCATCGGCCGGAAGCAATCTGGCAAGCACGGCGAGCAGAGTCGGAATCGCTTCCGGCGCCGAGTTCCAGGACCGCCAGGCCCGCCGTCGCGTGCGGGACAAAGACATGCAGCAGGCCGTCTCCGCCGTCCGCAGCATCCCTGACGAATTCGGCGCACCGCCCGGTGATGTCAGTGATCGACTCGCTACCTGCGGTCCGTAGCCGGAATGTGGTCGTCTTCATGCCGGCCGCTCCCTCTTCGGCAGCTTGGACACGACGGCGTCATAGGAGGCGTCGATTGCCTCCAGCATCTCGTCATCTGGAATCGCGCCGCCGATCCGCAGCGTGTTCCAGCCTGACCGGCCGATGTAGGCCATCACTGCGGCGTCGTCCGGGTAGCGCGCCAGCCACTCGTTGGCGACATCTCTGGTCGGTCCGCACTTCAGTCCGATCGTGGCAACCCGGTCCGAGCCAAGGAACGCGAAGATCTTGCTGCCGACCTTCGCGACGACGTCCTCTTCCCACGGCTCGTCCTGCCAGGCGCCCGGCTTGTTCAGGCAGTATGCGAGCATCTCGGCCTTCGTCACGGCGCCTCCTGTGGATTGCGTGCGGGAGATGGCACCAGGACAGCTTGCCAGCGCCGCGAGCGCTGGTCACCGCGGCGCACGAGGGCCAGTGCAGCCAGCGAACCCGCCAAGAGGACGACCTCGGCTATCGATAAATCGACAAAAGACCGGGCCCTCGCTCATACCACGAGGACCCGGCGAGTGTGCGGAGTCAGTGTCGCTCTGAGGTGGCCATGCCGTCCTGCCAGGCGCTCGCGCCCGCCGTCGTGGCGGCCTTGGCCTGAGACAAGCTTGCGCTTCACGACCGCACTTGGCGGCTCCTGCTGGGCGCGCACCCAGCGCCTGACGGCCCTGACAGGGCTGTGCCGCTGATGCCATGCCGCACAGGCCGATCACGCCGCGGTCGCCACGAGGGCGAAGCCGACGATCATGGCCTTGGAATTGGCCGAACTCGGTTGCATGTCGGTCATAGACGACCTTGTGCTCGTCATTGTCTCCCCCGATGTCGTCGTGCTCAGTTGGCTAGCGTTCCCGCGCGACGCGGCCAGTCACCCTCGGCGGGTGATGTCGTGGTCAGTGCAGGGTCATGATCACCGAGCACGACAGCGTGGACGGCGGCGGTGCTGACCGGGTCAGGAGGGTCGGCCTGGCTACCGACAGGGTTCGGCGGGGTCAGCGGCGAACTCGAGCAACTGCGTGCCGAGGTCAGCGAGCTCAGAGCGAGCTGGCGCGGGCCAGGAGCAGGCCGCCAGCCGGATAGGTTGGCGCGGCCCGGTCGCGTCCTCATTGTGCTCGGCTGCGTGCTCGCGCCGATCTCTGTGCTCGGCGTGGACGGCCAACAGGTTTCAACACCGACCGGTACGTCGCCAACGTGGCCCCGCTGATCAGCGAGCCAGCCGTGCGGGCGCCTGCCGACAAGATCAGCCGCGGTCAGCAAGCAGATCGACGTGCAGGAGTCGCCAGGCCGCGGCAGCCTGCTCCGACCGCGGGCTCACGGCTCGGCGCGCTGCTGTCACCTCGGGCTGATCGCCGGCGCGGTGAACGGCGGTACACAGCACGGTCGCCAGATCGTCGCCAGGCCGCGCACACGCAGCTGGTGAACGCGCTGGGGTCGCAAGAGCGCGCTCAGCTGTCGAACGGCAAGGTCGTCGCCTCGGTCCGCTGATCGGCAAGGTCAAGGCCAGGCTGCGCGCGGGCTGACCTGGTAAATCCCTGCCGCCGATCAATCCGACCTTCCCGCTGTTCTCGGCAAGTACCTGGTCAGGCGCAGTCCGCGTACCGGCGCTGACACGCTGAAGTGGGTGCTCCCGGTGCTGACCCTCGGCTGCTGGCGGCGGGTCTATGTCGCGAGCGGCACAGGCGGGCCTGATCGGCGCAGCTCGGGCTCGCCGCTTCGATGCTGGTGCTGGCATGCCTGGCACGCCGACGATCTACCGGCAAGGTCCGGCAGCGTCTGCCGCTGACGGCCGCCGTCGTCTTCGACACGATCGTGCGTTCATCAGCAGGGCTGCGGGTCTGCTGGTGCTCGGCCTGTGGTCGCGTGGCGCTTCATCACCGGGCCATCGGTGACCGCCGTGAAGACCAGGCACGCCTTCCGGTCCGCGTTCGGCGCGATCAGGGGCACCGGCGAGCGGGCCGGCGTCAGCACCGGGCGGGCAGGAGCATGGGTCTACGTGCACCGGATGCCGCTGAGGGTCGGCGCGGTGGCGCTCGCTGTCCTGATCTTTATCTTCTGGACCAACCCGACCGGGCTTGTAGTGCTGCTGATCGCAATCATCCTGGCAGTCCTGCTCGGCCTGATCGAACTCATCGGCCGGCCTCCAGCGGCACCGGCAGCCGGTGGGCCCGGGCAGCTGAGCCGCCGGCGGCACGGCCGCCAGTCACGGTTGATCCGATGTGGTTTCGCATGCGCGCCTGACGGGCAGTTGTCCGCATCCATTGCCCGGCTACGTCATCATGGCGTTTATCGGTTACCAGCAGACTGGCATGCTGTGCACATGACAAATGACGGCCCGGCCGCGGAGCACGGGCCAGAGGCAGATTCGCGGGGCGGTCCCGGATCTGTGCGCGACGACAGGCCGGGCGGAAGCGGCTCACCCCCGGACAATATGTCGCTGCACGAGCCCAGGCCGCCGGACGCGGATCCGCCCGGCCGACCCGCCGGGCTGTGCTGTGGTCGGCTGCCGAAGCTAGAGGCGTGCCGTTGCGCGCCATCCTGGCCACGATCGCGGCCGTCGTCGTCTTCTACCTGGCCGGCAAGGTCGTCTACCGCCTCCGCGACGTCATCTTGCTGATCATCGTGGCCGGCTTCATCGCGCTGCTGCTGAACCCGCTCGTCGTGTTCGCCCAGCGCTGGGTGGGCCGGCGCGGAGTCGCGGTCGCGATCGTGACCGTGCTGGCGCTGATCTTCTTCGCTGGCCTTGCCGTGGCGTTCGGCTACCCGCTCGTCAACGGCATCACCCATCTCGCCGACAACCTGCCGCGGTATGTCAGCAAGGCCGAGCACGGCAAGGGCTGGATCGGCCACCTGGTCACGAGGTACCACGTCCAGAACTGGGTGAAGACCAATGCACCGAAGCTCGCGAGCTACGGAAAGGACATCGCCAATCCGGTGATCAGCGTGGGCAAGGGCGCGCTCACTCTCATGATCACCCTGCTCACGATCTTCGTGCTCGTCGTGCTGCTGCTCATGGAGGGCCCGAAGTTGCGGACCGGGCTGCTTGGCCTCATGGTGCCCGCCAGGGCCGAGCGGTACCGCCGCATCGCATCAGCCGTCAATGGCTCCGTGACCGGATACATGCTGGGGAACTTCGCCACGTCGATCATCGCCGGCCTGGTCGTTTTGGTGACGCTGCTCGTCCTCGGGTGTCCCGTTTCCGTTCCTGTGGGCACTGTGGGTCGCGCTCGTCGACTTCCTGCCGATGATTGGCGGGGCCCTGGCGGGCATCCCGGTTGTACTTTTCGCGCTCACCCAGGGGCTCGCGGCCGGGCCTGGTGACCCTGATCGTGTTCCTGCTCTACACCCAGATCGAAAACCACGTGCTCAACCCGGTGATCATGAGCAGGACGGTCAGGATCAACCCGCTGCTTGTGCTGATCTCCATCCTCGTCGGCGCGTCGATCGGCAGCTGGATCGATGGGATCTTCGGTGGCTTCGTTGTCGCGCTGCTGTCGATCCCGCTTGCCGGAGCGCTTCAGGTGATCGTGCGCGAGATCTGGCGGTCCACCGATCCCGAAGTCCTCGATCCGGCGATCGTCAATCCGGCGGTTCCCGCCGCAGGGCCTGGCGGGTCGTCCGCACTGGCCGGCAGCGCAGCAGGTTCTCCACGGACCGGCTCGGCTCCGGCCGTCGCCGGCCGCGCGCGCCAGGAGCGGCGCGCGGTGCCGCGCCGGCCGCTACCAGTGGAGCCGGCGACTTCCCGGCAGGCGGCCGGACTCGGCCGCTGGACCGCCGGCCTAGCCAGGGCTGGCAACGGCAAGGCCCGCCGCCCGCATCGCCTTCCGGTAGGCGACGGCGACCGCGTCGAACTTCAGGTGCAGCTCATCGGCCAGGTCGAACGGCACCCGGTCGGGCCGCTGCGACTCGACCACCACCTGGTCCTGGCCGAAGATGGTGTCCTCGAACTCCCGCAGGACGCGCTCGGGCTGGTCAAAGTTGTAGTTCCGACCGATGACCACGTAGCCAGCGCAACGATCGGCCCCGGTCGGCTGCGAGGTGAAGAAGTACACCATGCCGCGCTCGCCGCCCCAGCCGAGCCGCAGCACGATCGTGTACGGCAGGTGCAGCTCGTAGCTGCTCCGCCGCTGCGGCGGCCCGGACGCGCTGTTCCCGAAGACCGGATAGTCGTCCGTGTTCGGCGCCTCGGGCCTGACGATCGAATACCGCAACACGTTGCCATCGGTCTGCACGTCGTGCCGAGGGACCACGGGCCGCTCCGGATCGCCGAGCAGCCCGGGGTGCACCCACGGGAAATGCCCGAAGTCGGTGAAGTTCTCCACCTGACGCGCTGCATCGCACTGCCAGCGGTACGGTCCGGCCTGCACGGTCTCCCACGAACCGTCCTCAAGCTCGGGTACGTCGGGCAGCGCCCATCGTGGCTCACCCAGCGCGACCCAGATCAGCCCGTACCGCTCCATCGCCTGGAAGGCAGGCACCTTAGCCTTGGCAGGAACCCTGCGTCGGATCGGCGAGCTGCGGGATGGCGACACACCGGCCGTCGCCCGCGTACCGCCAGCCGTGATAGGGGCAGACCAGTTCCTCGCCACTGACCCAGCCGAGCGAGAGCGCGGTGCCGCGATGGACGCACAGGTCGGACATAGCTCTGATCCCGGCGGGCGAGCGCCACAGCACAAGTGGCTCGCCGAGCAAGTCCGCCGGGACTCGGCCGGTCGGCGAGGTCGGACGCGAAGGCGACGGGATGCCAGCATTCCCGCAGCGCCCGCAGGTCCGCGAAGACTCCGGGACGCGCTGGCGATCGGGATCCGCCGGCGGATGAAGAACTCATAGCTGACGATAACTCCTTAAGGTCGGCGCCTGGCGAATCGCCCGTGCTGCACCTGCGCCGGACGTGACCGATCGACGCGTGCTGACGATCGGCTGCATTGCCGCTGGCGCGATGTCGGCTGTACTGGCGAATCGGTTGTGCGGGCTGATCGATTCGGCGATGCTGAGCAGACGGTCGCCGAATCGCAACGACAGCAGGAACGCCGCAGCACATGGCGTTATCAGGCTCGCGCTCGCACTCGGAGCCGGCCAGTGAGCCAGGACATCGCTGATCGGCCGGACTCCGGGATCGCGATGTTCGCTGCAGGACTGCTGGCGGCGGGCCGACGCGGTGGCCGATACCCTGCCGCGAGCAGGTGCCAGGCCACCAAGCCTGCGCATCGGGTTGCTCGGCTCGCTCACGGTGAATGGCCAGGCCGGGGCTCTGTGCCGGCCCAGAGCCAGCTGATCCTGGCGCTCGCGCTGAACCGGGGCGGCCTCAGCAACGGACAGCTTGCGCAGATTGCTCGGTGCCGACGCGGGTCACCCGAAGCCAGCGGACTCGCTCAGGCAGCTCATCGCCAGGACCCGGCGCGCGCTCGGCCAGGCTCCCGGGAGCCGGGAGTGGATCGAGCACCTGGGTCACGGCCATTACGCTTTGCATCCGGATGCGTGGGTGGACTGGCGCGTTTTCGAGACGCTGACGGCGGCCGGAATCGACGACGGTCAGGCACCGCACGCTTGCCGATGCGCTCAGCCTCGTCCGCGGTCAGCCGTTTACGGGCTGCTACTACTGGTGGCTCGAGCCGGAACTTATCGAGTCGGTGACGGGCGGGTTGTCGCGGCCGCCGAAGCCCTGGCCACGCTCAGCCTGGCCGACCGGGATCCGGCCGCAGCGGTCAGGGCCGCGAGGATCGGGCTTGCCGCCGACTCGTCGGCCGAGCAGCTCTGGCGGATCGTGATGCGCGCCGAGCATGCCGCGGGCAATCTCGCTGGTGTACGAGGCGCCTGGGGTCGCTGCATGAACGTCGCCTCGGAAGTCGCTGCCGACGGCCAGCCCGACTCGGCCACCTCGGCGGTTTACAGCGAACTGCTCGTCCCGGTGACCGCCAGGCACCTCTCTCAGCACGGACATCGAGGCCTTCAACACGCCTTATCTGCCCGATTTTCCCGGCTGATCGGGAGCCTGACCGATAACATGCTCGGCAGCCGGCGCCTCCGCCGCCGGGCGCTCGCGCCGCAGGCTTGGCCTGCGATTCCGGCCGAGCGGCGGTGCCAGGTTTGGACGCAGGTGAAACCATCGTCATATGAGCTCGCGTCACAAGCCGCTGCGACCAGCGGTCACAGCGGCGTTGACGCGCATTAGCTAGCGGTACCAAGGCTCCGGTCAGCGGGCCCCGTCTGCTGGTTGAAGATCAGCTGCAGTCGCGGGTCCGGATACCGGCTGACCTTGTCCGATTCGTCATCGCGCTGGTCGAGATCGCGCTTGCTCGTCGGCATCGCGCTGCTCGCGAGCGCCACCGCGACGGGAGTCGAGATCGACGTGGTCGGCGCCAGCAAGCACCTGCCGCGTGCGCTGCTGCACCTGATCGGCTGGGCTGGCGGCATAGCCCTGCTGATCCTGCCGATCGCCCTGGCGATCAGGGCGCTGACTGTCAAGCAGTACCGCAGGCTCGGCTGAGGCAGTGATCACCGGCGGGATCGCCGTCGGCGTCGTCACGCTAGCGAACGTGCTGCTCAACCAGCCGGCCCTGACACAACTGCACAACGCGCTGCACACCACCACAGGCGGCGTGACCGGCCGGCATGAGGCCACCCTGGACGGTTACCTGGCCGGCCTGGTCGCCTACGTCACCGTCATCGGCCTGCGGGGCCGCACCCAGTGGCGCACCGCGTTCCTGACCACGATCGGCTTCTACATCGTCGCGAGCCTTGCGGACAAGCACGCGACCGTGCTGTCGCTGCTGATCACGATCGCCATCGGCTCGGCGATCGGCTCGGGGCTCAAGTACGCGCTCGGCACCACGACTGGGCGGCCATCAGCTGCCGAGATCGCCGT
Organism: uncultured Actinomycetota bacterium; assembly: GCA_963809195.1. Classification (GTDB taxonomy): domain Bacteria; phylum Actinomycetota; class Actinomycetes; order Streptosporangiales; family Streptosporangiaceae; genus Chersky-822. The sequence continues at coordinate 333,718 of CAWEIQ010000003.1, forward strand.
CGCCCTGAGCGGAGACCAGGACCCGATCGTGGCGATCCGCCGCGTCGCTCAACGGCAGCCCCGAGGTGCGCAGATACTGCGGCGACGTTGCGCAGCGGGAACCGGGTCGACCTGACGGTCTTCGACCGTGACCAGCAGGCCGCTGACGCCTTCTACCGGCTGTGGCGGCGGGTGCGGCTGAAAGCGAACGTCTCGCGCAGCGCGCCGCTATCGCTCGAGGGCGCGATCGAGCGGCAGGCGCTGCTGATCTACGCGACCGAGGATTCCGGCGTGCTGACGCCGCGCCTGCGCGCGGTGATCAGGGTCGGCCCGGACGCTGGCGGTGCTCGCGACCGATCACCTCGAGGGCACGACGCTGGCCGAACTCGGCGAGAAGACGAGTGATGACCAGCTCAGGCGGGTCTGGGACACCGTGTTGCTGCTGCACAGGCACCGGGTGACGCATCGAGCCCTGACCGACGAGCGGATCATGCTGGTGTACCAGGTCAGGCACGGAGCAGGTGGCGCTGCTCGAACCGGGCAACGGAGACGTCGCCGCCACCGACCTGCAGTTCCGGCTCGATCTTGTCCAGTTGATCGCGCAGACCGCGCTGCTGGTCGGCGCGGACCGGGCCGTCGATATCGCCACCGAGAAGGTGCCCAGAGACGGGCTGCTCGGGCTGGTCTCGCTGCTGCAGCCGGTCGCGCTGTACCGGTCGACCCGGTCGGCCTCTGCGCGGCCAGAAGACAGGTGCTTGCCGACGTCCGCAAGCGGCTGCTGGCCGCCGCTCCGGACGGCGAGGTGATGCCAGCGCAGCTCGATCGGGTCCGGCCGCGCACGCTGATCACGCTGATCGCCGGCGTCTTCGCCGCCTACGTGCTGGCCAGCCAGCTGGCCAATGTCTCGTTGTCCAAGCTGCTCGCGTGAGGCCAACATCGGCTGGAGCCTGGTCGCACTGGCCTGCTCGGCCGCCACCTACGTGGGCGCGACCCTGGCGATCTCCGGCTTCGTCCTCGAGCGGCTGAACCCGCTGCGGACGCTCCTCGTGCAGATCGCCGCGTCGTTCGTCATCCTGGTGACGCCTGCCGCGGTCGGTGGCGTGGCACTCAATGTGCGGTACCTGCGCAAGGCCAAGCTCAGCGCGGCCGACGCGGCCGCGAGCGTCGGCGTCACGCAGGTCATGTCGTTCGCCGTCTTCGGCGTCCTGGTGCTGGTCTCGGCGGCGATCGCGGGCTCGTCGAAGGCGGCAAAGGCGCTGACGCCGCCGCACTGGGCCTACATCGCACTCGGCGTCCTGGTCGGGCTCACGCTGATTGTGCTGGCGCTTTGCCGGCCGGACGCCGGCTGCTGTTCTCCCGTGTCGGCCCGGTGGCGAGCCAGGTCATTCCCGAGGCTCGTCGACGTGGCGCAGCGCCCGGTCAAGCTCGTCCAGGGAGTCGGCGGCACGGTACTGATCACGCTGGCCTACATCCTCTGCCTGGCAGCGTCGGTCCGCGCGGTCGGCGACGCCAACGTGCCGCTGGCCAGCATTGCCGTGGTGTACCTGGCAGGCAACGCGGCAGGCTCGTTCATCCCGACTCCGGGCGGCATCGGCGCGGTGGAGACGGCTTTGTCCATCGCGCTGGCCGGCGCCGGCATGCAGCCAGCCCAGGCGATCACGGCCGTGCTGCTGTTCAGGACCGTCACGTTCTGGCTGCCGGTGCTGGCTGGCTGGATCTCGCTTGCACTACCTGCAGCGCCAGGACGTCCTTTAGCGCCGCCCGGTTCCAGGCCCGGCTTGCCGGCAGGGCGATCCTGGTCACGGAGTTCGCGTTAGCCACCCAGATGGCGTGCTGGTAGGCAGCGATCGCGGTCGGACGATTAAAGCCGTAGGACGCTCCGGCCAGCACAGCGATCAGCCTGCCGGTTGCGGCATCGATCTCGGTCACTGAATTGCCTGCCGTGTTCAGCACCCAGAGCTTGCCGCCTGCCAGTGCCATCGCGCCGGGGAAGCCGAGCCGGTACCTCGGCCCCGCGATGATCCGCACCGGCTTCCTCGTGACGGTATTGATCTGGGTGATCGCGTGCGTCGCCGCGTCAGCGACCCAGAGCATCCTGCGGCTCGCGACCTCAGCGACCGGCTGCCTCAAGCCGAAACGCTTGCCCGCCCAGCGTGGCCTTCCAGGCTCCGGTGACGGCGTCCATGACTGTGATGGTGCCTTTCGCCTCATTGGCCACCCAGAGCAGTCGATGGCTCACCGCCAAGCGCGCTCGGATAACGCAGGCCATTATGCCGGAATGCCCGCACCTTCTGACCCGGTGCGTGCATTTATCAGATAGACGGCGTTAGCGACTGGATTCGCTACCCACAGCCGGTTTCCGAAAAGCAGCAAGGAATGTGGTGCGCCAACGTTCCTTATAGTCCTGACGACAGTTCCGTCGTCCGAACGCAGCTCGGTGATCGCGTTGGCCACGAGGTCGGCTACCCACAGGTGCCCGCGCCCGGCCGTGATGGCGCCAGGCACCAGAAATCCTGAGTCGAACCCTTGCGGACGATCGGCCGGCCGCCTCGTCCCCAGCCGAGTTCTGTGACCGAGTTGCCGCGCTGAGTTCGTGATCCACATGTGGTGCCCTGCGCCGGTCAGATCGGCGGGTTCGCGCAGGCCAAGCTGGCCGCCGCGTAGACGTCCACCGCCCGCCCCGCGGCGGAGGCCGGATCGGCTGGCGGCTGACGCGGAACACCCCGTAGCCGCGCCCGCGCCGAGCAGCGCCAGCGCGCACGAAGTGACGACGGTCCGCCGTAGCCGGCGCCGGGCAGGCTTCGACTCCGGCCGCTAGGCCGGCGTGCCGCGGCGAATATCCGATGTTTACGGCCAGCACGGGCACTCATCAACCCTTAAGTAATGATTGCGAAAATTTGTCCGGGCCAGATACAGGTCGAATACTTTACTCAGGATGAAAACCAATGGCGAGCTCTGCAATCCATTGCAGCCATCACCTTGGGCGCCTTTCTCGGTCAGGCGGGCCGAGTCCGGGTGATAAACGCCGATCTGGCGCCTGGGACGCGCCAATTCAGGCGTATGGATACCTCGAATCCACGTCCATTGTGAGCCGCGTCCAGGCGTCCGGGCACGCAGCGCTGTCAGTCAGGACGCCGAGCGCGCTCGCCGGATGCCGATGCCCGTGATGAGCAGGCCGATCACGGCAACGATGGGTCCGATGATCGCCCAGACCGAGTTGCCAGACATGAAGCTGCCACCGATGACGCCGAATCCCTGCAGGGCCCAGATCACGCCGGCAATGGTCGCGATCACGCCGACCGCCGTCAGTACGCCGCTTCGCACCGCCACCTCCAGGTCATCCGGCTATCCCAGCCGCGCGGTCGCCAATGCGCGGCCGCAAGCAGTACGACGCCCCATGACAGAGAACGCAGCGCCCGTTCCAGCGGTTCAAGCAGCCTGGCCGGCGTCCAGGTTGGTGACCTCGCCGGAGTAGAGCGTGATGCTGCCGGTCACGGTGGACGGTGCGGCGGCGCAGGATCCTTGCCGGCGTGCTGAGATGCCGCTGGCCTGCCGAGAGCGCCATGGCGGCGCCCGCCGCGACGACGGGCGCGACCGCGAGGCGGCCAGCCTCGGCCACGTAGCCGGTCAGGGCAGGGAAGGCACCCCAGGCCGCGGCGAACCCCAGGTCGGTGTGGATGAGCCCGCCGAACAGCTCGGCGTTGTAGCCCGACCACAAGGAGCGGGCCGATGATCATGAAAGGCAGCAGGCCCCAGCCAACCCTGCGTGATCCCGATCGCCCCGAGGCGCCACCGCGCCCGCCAGGCCGGCCGCCGTCACGACGATCAGCGCGCTCCGCGGAATCGCCGTCCGCAGCGGCCTGCCGTGCAGTTCGTCAAGCGCGTGCGCGGCGAGGCCGACCGCCAGGAAGAAAGCGATCAGCGCCGCCACCAGCCGGTCAAGCCTGACCTGGGGAGCCAGCATCGCGCCGAGCACGACGTACGACAGGTGCCAGGCTGTAAACGGAGGGTGCAGCAGGGTCCACCAGTCCCGCAACGGCCCAGGACCGGCGGCGTAGTAGGCCGGCCTGGCCTGCGGTTCAGCCACCTGACCTGGTTCCCCACATAACGAGCCCGCCGCCGAGGCTCATCAGCCTGGTCCCCACGTCGGTGAAGCCGGCGTCGCGCCATGCCTGCTCCGTCCAGCTGACCGGGTACTTGCGGTAGTGGCCGTGAGATGTTCGGCCCGAGAAAACGGCCGACGACGAACCACTCGCGGCCGCCGGTCAGCAAGCCGCCTAGCGGCAGCACCAGCCGTGTGTACAGCCACCAGGCCGCGCGCCAGAAGGGAGAAGGCGGCACGCAGAACTCCAGGCTCGCGACCTTGCCGCCTGGCTTGACCACCCGAGCCAGCTCGGCGAGCGTGGCCTGCGGGTCTTCGACATAGCGCAGCAGGTAGGTGAAGGTCAGAGCGTCGACGCTGGCGTCGGGCAGCGGGAGCTGCTCGGCCCGCCCGGCAACCAGGCAGATCCGGCCAGACCGGCCCGCAGCCGCGACGTTCACCTTGCCTTGCCGCAGCATCTGCTCGGTCAGATCGACGCCCAGCACCCGGGCTCCGGTGCGGGCTCGGCCAGCTGCAATGGCCACGCCAGCGGTCCCTGATGCGACGTCGAGCACGACACCGCCGGGGGCCGGACCGATCTGGTCGACCATGGCCCGCCGCCAGCGCCCGTTTTGCCCGAAGGACAGAATCTCGGCCAGGCGGTCGTAGCGGGCAGGCAGGGGGGTGAAGAGATCCTGGGCAAAGCTGTTGCGCTCGGCAGATGTCGAGAGCGGCACGGGCATCTCCTTCGCGGAGTGCTTGCGGCACTGAGCGGCAGTAGTTCTCGCAGAACTTCACGGTACGCCCTGAGGGCAGGTTCAGCGGCAGACTGGCCTACTGCTACTCGACAGTGACGGACTTGGCCAGGTTGCGCGGCTTGTCGATATCGCGACCGAGTGCTAGCGCGGCGTGATAGGCCATCAGCTGGATGGGGATGATCAGCAGCACGGGATCAAGCTCACGCTCGTTCTTCGGCACCGTGATCCGAAGGCTCTCGCATTCCGGCACGCCGGGATGGGTAATCATGACGAGCCGCCCGTTCCTGGCCTTGATCTGCTCGATCGCGCCGAGGTTGCGGTCGGTCAGCTCGTCGTCGGGCACGATCGCCACCGTCGGCAGCTCCTCGTCGATCAGCGCGAGCGGGCCGTGCTTGAGCTCGCTGGCCTGATAGGCCTCTGCGTGCCGGTAGGTCACCTCCTTGAACTTCTGCGCTCCCTCCCTGGCAACAGGGAAGCCGCGGACCCGGCCGATGAAGAACAGGCTTCTGGCCACGGCTAGGTCGGCTGCTATCGTCGGCGATACGCGGCTTCTCCGGCCAGCACCTGCTCGATCTGACCTGGCAGGTCTTTCAGGCCGGCCACGATCCGCTGGCCGTCGGTGATCGACAGGTCGCGGACGCGGCCGAGCACCAGTGCGAGCATGGCGAAGCCGATCGCCATGTGCGTGAGCGCCTTCGTCGAGGCAACCGCGATCTCCGGTCCGGCATGCAGGTAGATCCCGCCATCGCATTCCCGCGCGATCGTCGACCCGACGACGTTGACGAGGCCCACGACTTGGCCGCCCTTGCGCTTGACCTCCCGGACCGCGAAGGTCGTGTCGGCTGTCTCGCCCGACTGGCTGACCGCCACGTACAGCGTGTCCGGCTCGATCACTGGGTTGCGATAGCGGAACTCCGATGCTGCCTCCGCATCGGCCGGCATCCTGGCCAGCTCCTCGATCAGCTGAGCGCCGATCTGGCCGACGTAGTAGGCAGAGCCGCAGCCAAGGATCTTGACACGGCGGAAGCTCCGCAGATCCCGCGGGCCGAGGTTCAGCCCGTCCAGGCGGGCCGTCCCGAATCGCTCGTCCAGCCTGCCGCGGAGCATCCGCTCGACCGATGCCCGGCTGCTCGAGGATCTCCTTGCGCATGAAGTGCTGGTGACCGGCGAGTTCGACGTCGTGTGCATCCATCTCGATCGTGACCGGCTTCTTGGCCGTGTTCTCGCGTTCACGGCTGAAGGTGCGGAAACCTGCCGAGGTGACCGTCGCAAGCTCGCCGTCGTCCAGGTGGACGACCGATGTGGTGTGCCTGACCAACGCGGACAAGTCACTGGCCACGAACATCTCCCGGTCGCCTACGCCAAGAATCAGCGGTGAGCCGTTCCTGGCGACAACGATCCGGTCTGGGTGCCGCTGGTCGGTCACGGCAAAGGCGTACGTGCCGGAGATCTGTCCGAGCGCATCGAGGACGGCCTCCTCGAGGGTCGGAGCGCCCGAGTTCGCGATCAGATGAGCCACCACTTCGGTATCGGTTTCCGAGGTAAATGCCTCGCCCTTCCCGATGAGCTCCTCACGCAGCTCCATGGCGTTGTCGAGGATGCCGTTGTGCACGACGGCGACCCTGCCGTCCTCGCTCAGGTGCGGATGGGCGTTGGCCTGGGTCACCGGGCCGTGCGTGGCCCACCGGGTATGGCCGATACCGCTCTTGCCGGACAGCCGCCGCGGCAGCGATGCCTCAAGGTCGCGGACCCGGCCCACCCGGCGGAAGACCTGCGTGCCCTTGGCGGACACGATCGCGATCCCGGCAGAGTCGTAGCCACGGTACTCCAGGCGTGCCAGCCCCTCCATGAGGATCGGAACTGCGTTCTGCCCGCCGATGTAGCCCACGATTCCGCACATAGTCCGCCTGGTCTCCTTATCCGTAGACAATCCTGCGCAGCTGCCGCTCAGACAGGACGGGCGCCGAGACAAGCCGGTCTCCCAGCTCGGTGGCGATCAACGCGAAGATCTCGCTGTTCCGGTTACCGTACGTCCGCAGGTACGCGTGCCGACGACGGACATACTGCTCAACGGACTCCCGATACCAGCCGACGATGTCGGCCACGACGCGCGATGCCTCGCCGGGAGACAGCCCAGTTGAGGCGGACACAAGGCTGATCAGCTCGGCATCCACCACCCCATCCTGCGGTTCATGAGCCTTGAACGCCAAGTTCTTGCCCGAATCCGGGCAGAAAATTGATCGTCGAGTCCCGAAAGCAGCCTCGCATACGACACGCGATACTTCCTCCATGTCCCCACGAGCTCCGTCCTCCCTAGCTCTCCGCGCCGCCGATGCGGCCGGGCTGCGTTACCGCGTCATCACGCACGAACCCGTCCGAAGCCTCGCCGAGGCTGCGCATGCCAGGGGCGTCACCCCCGCCGACGTCGTCAAGACGCTGGTTGTCAGGCGGGCGGACAACGACTTCGTCTTCGTACTCGTGCCGGGAGACCGGACCATCTCCTGGCCGAAGCTCCGGGCGACACTGGGCGTCAGCCGACTGTCGCTGCCCGACGCTGCGGCGGCCAAGGCAGCGACCGGCTACGAGCGCGGGACGATCACGCCGTTCGGCTCGTCGGAGGCCTGGCCCGTCGTCGCCGACATCCGCGTGGTCGGCCGTGAGATAACCCTGGGCGCAGGTGAGCACGGAACGGCAATCGCAGCCGACGCGGGCAACATTATCGCGGTCCTCAATGCCACTATTGCTGATATCTCCGATCCGGAAATAGACCGCAATGACGCGGGCCAATAGGGTACCGGTGACAAAAGGGAGAGGGGAAGCGATGAGCGCTGGAACCGAGCGTCGCACGGTTGTGCTGGCCGATGGTAGGACGCTGCCAGTGCTGGTGACCGGCCCGCCAGATGGCCGCACGTTGTTGTTCCACACCGGCACGCCTAGCGGCCTTGTCGACATCGCGCCGCTCTTCGACATCGCGGCCGCCAGCGGATTCCGGTGCGTGCTGTACGCGCGACCCGGTTACGGCTCTTCTAGTCCGCGTCCTGGCCGTCTTGTCGCTGATGCCGCTGCGGACGTTGCGGCCGTCCTTGACGCTCTCGGGGCTGACCGGTTCGTGACGGCGGGCTGGTCCGGCGGCGGGCCGCACGCCCTGGCGACGGCCGCCCTGCTCGCAGAGCGCTGCGTCGCTGCCGCCACCATCGCCGGGGTTGCCCCGTACCAGGCACCTGGCCTGGACTGGTTCACCGGCATGGCACAGGAGAACGTCTCCGAGTTCGGCACGGCCGCCCATGACGCAGACGCGCTGACCGCCCTTCTTGAGAACGAACTGAACGAGCGGCCGGACATATCCGGCGACCAGGTCGCCGAAGCGCTCGGCGGGCTTGTTACCGACGCAGACCGTGCCGCGCTGACGGGCTGGTTCGCCGACTACATGGCTGAGTCGATGCGTGCTGCACTGACGTCAGGCATCGCCGGCTGGCGTGACGACGACCTGGCGTTCGTGCGCGACTGGGGTTTCGGCCTCGATCAGATCAAGATCCCGGTGGCCGTCTGGCATGGCGACCAGGACGCGATGGTGCCGTTTACGCACGGCGAGTGGCTAGCACGCCATATACCGGACGCACGGGCACATCTGCTGCCCGGCGAAGGCCATCTCACGCTGGTGAGCGCCAGGTTCGGTGAGATTCTGCGCGATCTGGCCGAACTTGCCGACCGGGCCTCGCCTGGTCCCGCATGAGGTCGGGACGGCCGAAGGTCCTGTGCATTGTGCTGTGGATAAGATGCACGCATCCGCCGGCTCCGGTGGATAAGCCTGACAAGTCCTGTGGACAGCCAAAAGAATCTTGTATTTACTCGCCGAACACCTTGTGCGAGAAGCCGCAGTGGCAGTAGAAATTCTCTCACCACCGACGGCGGGCCAGTCCTCTGGGAGACCGGGGGAACGCGGGAGAGCCGGGAGACCGGCCCTTTCCAGCGGAGCCCGATACCCGGTGGCCGCCGGGTAGCGCACCGGCAGCCGAGTCATCGGTTCGCTAGCGTGCCCGTGCGGGGCGCGAGGCCCCTCCATCTCATACATGGAGGGGCCTCGGCTGTTTCTGGGCGGCACGCGCAGGAACTCGTCATGACAAGCCCGGCATTCGTGATTGACAAGTTTCTGAGCGGGCTATTTGAGTTATTGCCACGCTAACGGCGATTCCCGGTTAAAGGCATCCGCTTAGCTTTATTCGAATTGCAGCCCAGTCGCTTTCGCTGGCGATAAGCCCCCCGATAGCCAATTAGTTCCTGCGGATCGCCTGCGCTGTTCCTATTTGCCGGGCACGCATCCGACTACGATGCGACACTGGCCGTGACAGTGCGCGCAGGGGGTCCCGCGGGCTCGGCACAGGCAACCAGCAGCATCGTTGCGCAAACCGTGCTATGCGAGACGCGCACGAGGGCTGCCTGACAAGCACCCGAACCGAGACGCTGCGGGGGTTGTGAGGGTCGTCCTCCCTGGCCAGCATTACTGCGGTCGCGCATGCAGACAGGGACGGGAATGTGAATGGGCCTCATGATTGAGCAGGGCGGGGCCTTCGACGAGTACGAGGCTGTCGCCCTGCCGCCGCGGCCAGGGCTAGTCACCAATTCTCTCGGCTCTGCGGTCTTCCTGCGCCGCTCTGCCAGGCCAAGCCGACGCGCCGTCTTGCACCTCGACGATCTGACAGGATCTTTCGCGCCCGCGGATCTCGCGCAGTGGTACAACGAGCGCGGATTCCACTTCTACGTCACCGACCTCGATGTCCGAGAGCCGCTCGACTCAGCAGGCCGCCGTAGGACGCCGTCTTCAGCGCGTGCGTGCTTCGCCGCGCTCGATTCGGCTTGCCATCACCTGCGCAAGGCCGACGGTATCGACGCGATCATCCTGAGCGCGCAGGATCAAGCCGCCACGGCGGCCGCACTGTGGTGCCACGCCCGCCGCAACGCCAGCCCTGTCGAAGCACTGATCCTGTCGAACCCTGACTTCGGTAAGGGCTTCCGCAGTGCCCTGGCCATCGCCTCCCCGGTGCTCGTCATCACCGCATCCGATCCCGGCAGCCAGGCGGGCATCAGCCGGCTCGTCAGAAAGGACCGGCGCGGCACGGACGGCATCACCCTCGGGCAGCACGTGACGTGTCTTTACCTGGACCAGAGCCCGGCCGCTGACCCAGTGGCCGGGCGCAAGCGGCTGTTCGACGAGATGGGCCGCTGGCTTGGCGCCTACATGTACGGACAGGTCCGCGATCAGCTGTTGTGAAATTGCGGCCAGTGCCCTAGCCCAGGATCGGCAGACCGAGTCCGCGCAGTTCGCGCCTGAGACGGTCCGCGGTGACGTATTGGACCGCCACGATGCCGAGTTCGCGCGCGCCGGCCACGTTCGCGGCCAGGTCGTCAACGAAAACCGTCGCCGCAGGCTCGAGATCGTAGCGCGCCAGCAAGATCTCGAAGATCTTGCGGTCCGGCTTGGCGACGCCTTCGTTGCCGGAAATCACGCAGCCGTCAAACTGACCGAAGAACGGAAACCTGGCCCGGCGCAGCAGGAACTTGTCTGGCTCCATATTGCTCAGGGCAAGACACCGCAGGCCGGCGGCCTTGACGTCGGCGAGCACGGCGATCGCCTCGTCGAGTCTGCCCGGCCATCATCTCTTCGCTCCGCTCCGACCATGCCATGATCAGGTCGGCCCGATCCGGGTGGGTGGCTGCGAGCTCGCGGCAGGACTGCTCGGTGTCAGCACCTAGGTCGTGCGCCATGTGCCAGCGCGGCGTGCAGATCTGGCCAAGGAAGTCGGCCATCTCGGCTGGATCGGCGATCAGCTTCTTGTACAGGTGACGCGGATCCCAGTCCAGGAGCACGCCGCCAAGATCGAAGACGACAGCTTTGATGTCCGGATTGGTCATGGGCCGACCGTAACACCGACCTAACTGGTGACAGTCGCCGTCACGATCGGGTAGCCGGTCGCTCCGTCCGGCTCGGGCGGCGCGGTCAGGGACGTCTGGGTATAGCCGGTCGCGTCTGTGGCGCGTGCCTCGATCCGGTGCGTGCCTGGCGTGGCGTTCCATTCGATCGACCACTGCCGCCAGGTGTCGATGCCCGGCACCGCCGCCAGCCTGGCATGGCGCCACGGCCCGCCGTCGACCCGCACTTCGACCGCGTCGATGCCTTTGTGCTGCGCCCACGCGACGCCAGCAATCGCGGTCTTTCCTGCCTTCACAGGGCCCTGGCCTGATGGCACGTCGATCCGCGACTCTGTCTTGATCGGCGCCTGCTGTGACCAGCCGCGGTCCGCCCAGTATGCGTGATTGGCTGCGTAGGTCGTCACCTCGATGTCTGTGATCCACTTGCACGCCGAGACGTAGCCGTAGAGCCCGGGCACGACCGTGCGGACGGGGAAACCGTGCGCGGTCGGCAGCGGCTTGCCGTTCATGCCAATGGCGAGAAGGGCCTCCCTGCCGTCCATCGCGGTCTGTATTGGCGTGCCTGAGGTGAAGCCGTCGAAGGAGGTGCAGTACAACTGGTCAGCTCCTGCCTTGATCCCGGCCTGGCGCAGCAAGGCACCGAGACTGGCGCCCAGCCAGCGGGCATTGCCGATATACGGACCGCCTACCGGATTTGAGACGCACGTCAGGGTGATGTAGCTCTCGATCAGCGGGCGCTTAAGCAAGTCATCGAAGCTCAGTGTGAGCTCCCGGCTGACCATGCCGTGAATTCGCAGGTGCCAGCTCTTCGGCGGGATCTGCGGCAGCACGATCGCGGTATCGACCCGATAGAACGTGGCATTCGGGCTGATGAAAGAGCTAAGGCCAGGAATCCGCAGGTCAACGTCCGGCCGGCAGGGCCGGCGCGGGCGTCGTCGGGGGCGGCAGGTGCAGAGACCGCACGGCCGCCGCCACGCTTTCGCGCTCGCTCAGCAGTCTGCCACCGAAGTAGGACACTGCCGCGGCCCCGGCCGCCACTACGCCTCCCGTGATGAACTGGCGCCTTGGCGGCTCCGAGACTCGCAGGCTGGTCGTTCTGGCCGGTTGCGGCTGCGACCCGGCGGCATCTTCCTCGTCCTGGACATGGTCACCCGACGGCCCGGCCGCCCCCCTGGCCCTGGGTGGAGGACTGGTCACCGCCGGTCTTGCCGCCCGGGTGAGCCTTACCAGGGCGACCGCCGCAGCCGCCGCGCCAATCAGGGAGGGCAACAGGTCGACCGCAGTCCCGGTTGGCCTCGTACCGGCCGCAATCAAGCCGATCGCGCCGAAGATGGCAATCCCGGTCAGGCCGTTGGCCTCGCGCCGCTGCGCCAGGACCCCGATTGCGGCGGCGAATAGCGCAAGGACGACAAGCACGCCGATCTGGAGCACGAGCTTGTCGTGGGTGCCGAACTCCCTGATGGCGAAGTTCTTTACCGGTGGCGGGCTCAGGTCGATTGACAGCTCAGCCGTCGCCACCACCGGTGATCCGACGGGGCCGGTAAATCCGCTTACCAGGTAACCGACGCACACGCCGATGGCGCCGGACAGCAGGCCAGCTACGACGCCGCGGACCGGCACGTGCTTCGCAAGGGTCACACTAGTTATTCGTACCAGGGTCGGCCGCGGTTCGGTCGGCGGCATCCGCCAAGCCGCCCAGGGCCTGGCAACGAATAAGGAATGTGGGCATGACGCAGGGCCGATGGCAGCAGCCGGCCGGGGACGAACAGCTCCCGCGCCCTGGCCGCCGCGCCGCGCCAGGACTGGACGATCTGCTGACTGCCGTTGCCCGCGGCGACGAGCGAGCGTATGACGCCGTATACGACCTCACCTCTGGCTGGGTGCTCGGGGTTGCCAGGAAGGTGATTCGTGACCCGGCGCAGGCCGAGGAGGTCATGCAGGAGGTCATGCTGGAGGTCTGGCGCCTGGCGAGCAGGTTCGATCCAGCCAAGGGCAGCGGGATGAGCTGGGTTATGACGCTCGCCCACCGCCGTGCGGTCGACCGCGTCCGATCTGAACGGAGCCACGCGACCCGGGAGCTGCGCGCCGCGACGGCCGTCATCGACTACGACGACGTGACCGAGGCCGTTGAGGCCAGCCTGGAGGCCGAGCGGGTCCAGCGGTGCTTGTCATCGCTCACCAGGCTCCAGCGAGAGTGCGTCAGCCTGGCCTACTACGGCGGCTACACCTACGCGGAGGTCGCGGAGCTGCTCGGCGTGCCTGCGGGGACAGTGAAGACCAGAATGCGGGACGGCCTTATCAGGCTGCGCGACTGCCTGGGGGTGCCGTGACGACCTTCGATGATCACGACCTGCACACCCTCGCCGGCGCGTACGTGCTGGACGCGATCAACGACGAGGAACGCTCCCGGTTCGCCGCGCACTTGGCCGATTGCGCCGGATGCCGCGACGAAGTCGATGAACTGCGCGAGGCCGCAGCGCAGGCTTGGCACGGCACATGCCGTTCGACCGCGTCCTGAGCTCAGGGACCTGACGATCCGCGCTGCCTATAACACGGGCCAGCTCGCCCCTGTTATCGCTGAAAATGAACATCGATCGCAGGCCGGCGGCGCGGTGCGGCGGCGCGCCGTCTTGCTCGCGGCGGCAGCTGCCGCCGTGGTGGCCGCCGCGATCGGGATCGGCACGCACTACGCGGATATGGCGGGTCAGCAGCCGACGCTGGGAGCGCGCACGGTCGACGCCGTGCTCAGCGCACCCGACGCCGTGATGCGTACCGCGCCCGTCAGCGGCGGCGGGATGGCCATCGTCGTGACGTCCCGGCACGACCACATGGCCGTGTTCATCGCGCACGGGCTGAGGGCGCTGCCGCACGCCATGACGTACGAACTGTGGCTGATGGGACCGCGGGGTGAGCGGCCAGCCGGAATGCTCACCGTTCATCGCAAGGACATGGCCGGGCCCACGCTGATCACCAAGATGGCCTCGGGCGACATGGTCGGCCTCACGGTGGAGCCCGCGAGCGGGTCCATGCACCCGACGTCCGCGCCGCTGGTAGTGATCGGCCCTGGCCGACATTAGCCATCCCTAGCGGAACCGGAAGCCAAGCCTTGATGGCTTAGCGAACGGTGCCACTGCGTTGGGCTAGAGCATGCCAGTCATGGGTAAGAACGTTCCCCATGCGGCTGCATTCCTTGCGCACGGCACCCACGGCCTGTGCGGCGCTTGCGGTGGGACTGGCGCTGGCCGTGGCCGCGTGCGGCAGCACGACGACCACGTCAGCCACTCCCACCGGGAGTGCGGGGCCGGTGTCGCTTACACCGAACCCGTCGGCATCGAGCCTGCCGACAGCTGCGACCGCTGCGCGGGTCGGCGCCGATTGCGCCATGATCCCCGCCAAGGGCAAAGGCAGCGTTGGCTCTATGACCAAGGAGCAGGCGGTCACAGCGGCATCAAGCAACCCCCAGCTGTCGGTATTCATCGCAGCGGTCAAGACGGCCGGGCTGGATAACGCGCTCAACTCACGGCATTCCTACACGCTGATCGTCCCCGCCAACAGCGCCTTCGCCTCGCTGTCCAAAACGCAGATTACGCACCTGCGCAAATCGGGCTTTCTTTTCAAGATCGTCCGGTATCACGCGCTGAAGTCGATGATCAGTCCGCAGCAGTTCGCCGCAGGCGCCCGGCCCGCTGACGCTCGCAGGGCAAGCCGCTGACGTTGTCGAAGTCGGGCTCGGCCTACAAGGTGAACGGCGCCACGGTGCTCTGCGGCAACATCAAGACTCGCAATGCGACCGTCTACATCGTGAACAAGGTGCTCCTGCCACCGGGATGAACGGCCAGCCTGAGGCAGCCCAGCCGCAGCCAGCGCTGTGCGAGCGCGGTCCTGGGCAGGCTAACGTGGCCTCGTGAAAGCATCGCCTGAGGCGCAGCTGACGGCTGCTCGAGCTAGCGGACATCGATGCCGAGCTGACCAGGAACGAGCACCGGCGGCGCGGGCTTCCCGAACACGCCGAGCTGGACAGGCTCGAAACCAAGGACGCCGATCTGCAGGACTCTATCGCCGCGCTGACCGCGCAGAACAGCGACCTCAGACGCGAGCAAGCCAAGGCCGAGGCGGACGTAGAGCAGGTTCGGGCCCGGATCGACCGTGACCGCCAGCGGCTCGACGGCGGCATGGTCAACTCGCCGCGCGAGCTGGAGAACCTGCAGTCCGAGGTGCAGTCGTTGCACCGCAGGCAGTCCGACCTCGAAGAGGTCGTGCTCGACGTCATGGAACGGCTCGAGACGGCCCAGAGCGCGCTGACGGAGGCCGCGGCCGAGCGCCAGCAACTCGCCGTGTCTCTGGCCGACGTCACGGCGGCCAGAGACACGGCGCTTGCCGAACTGGGGGAGCAGTCGGTGAAGGCCATTGACAGGCGCGTCGAGGTCGCCGCTTCCATCCCGGCCGACCTGCTCGATCTTTACGACAAGCTCCGCGCGCAGCACGGCGGGGTAGGCGCAGCCGCGCTCCGGCACCGCCGCTGCCAGGGCTGCAATCTGACGCTCAACACCGTGGACCTGAACGCGATGAGGGCCGCGCCCGACGACGAGGTCCTGCGCTGCGAGGAATGCAGGCGCATCCTGGTCAGGACGGCTGACTCGGGCTTGTGACCAGCAGCGAGGCTGGCGACTCTGCGGCTCCTGGCGGGGCGGCGGCTCGTGGCCGTCCGGCCGCGCCTAGCGGCGCCGCGGCTCGTAGCGCGGGAACGGCCGTCGGGGCGGGAACGGCTGCCGGCGCGGGAACAGCTGCCGGCGCCGGTACGGCTGCTGGTGATGCAGGCGGACCAGGCTGGGGCACGTCGACGGGCAAGCCGACCGTCACGCTGCTGCTACGGCACGGTGCGACGGAGTTGTCAGCCGAGCGCAGGTTCGCCGGCCGGGGTGACATCGCGCTAACCAAGGAAGGCATCAAGCAGGCGCGCCTGGCGGCGCGCAAGCTCGCCGCTGCGCCCGGTGTCGACGTCATCGTCACATCGCCGCTGCAGCGAACCCGGCGTACGGCCGAGGCCGTCGCAGAGGCGACCGGCGCGCCCCTGATCGTCGACGACGACCTGATCGAGGCGGACTTCGGCGAGTGGCAGGGCCTCACCTTCGCCGAGGCTCGCGAGCGCTGGCCTGATGAGCTCACCGCCTGGCTGGCTACGCCCGACGCCGCGCCGCCGGGCGGCGAGAGCTTCGCGATGGTCGCGTTGCGCGTCCTGGCCGCAATGGACAGGCTGGTCGATGCTCACAAGCACAAGCGGACGGTCGTGGTCAGTCACGTCACGCCGATCAAGACCCTGATATGCCGGGCGCTCCTGGCGCCGCCCGAGGCCATGTTCCGCATGAACCTCGACGTGGCGTCACTGACCAGGATCGACAATTTCGATAACGGCTCGTCCCTGCTGCGCTCTCTCAACGACACCTCGCATCTGCAAGAACGCCGGCGCCGCTGGTTCTGAGGTCGCGGCCCTTATCCGTGCGCAACACGGCCCTGTTCCATCTGCAACGTGGCGTCCGGTAGCTGGCCATCAAGGCCGGCGACGCGATTGAAAGGGCCATCCATCGCCACTTTCCGAAATGGATGGACCATCCATACATCCTGATCAGCAGGCGGGACCGCGATCCGGTGGCCGTTAGCGCCCTAGACTGGGGTAAGCGGCGGGTGAGCTGGCCGGGCGGCCGCGTCGGATCCGGTTCGCCGGAGCCGACGAGGAAGGTCCGGGCTCCGCAGGGCAAGGTGGTCGGTAACGCCGACCCGGGGTGACCCGCGGGATAGTGCCACAGAAAACAGACCGCCGTCGGGCTTCGGCCAGGCGGTAAGGGTGAAACGGTGGTGTAAGAGACCACCAGCGCCGCAGGCGACTGCGGCGGCTCGGTAAACCCCACCTGGAGCAAGGTCAGAAGGGCAGTGCCGCGCAAGCGGCACGCCTGCGCGAGCGATCGAGGGCGGCCCGCCCGATGCTCGCGGGTAGACCGCACGAGGCTGTCGGCAACGGCAGTCCTAGATGGATGGCCGTCGGCCCGCGCAAGCGGGTGCACAGAACCCGGCCTACAGGCCAGCTCGCCCGCCGCCCTAGCTCTGACCTGGGATTCTCAGGCATCGCAGGCCTTAGATGGGGCTCTGTTCCGCCTGTGTTTCGCAAGGGCATCGGCCAGAGCGCCGTCAACCGCCAGGTTGCCGAGGTCCTCCGTGTCTTGGAACAAGTAGTCCGGGTGAGTAGCCGCTAGGTCAATGACTACGCACAGCCGTACACAACAGTGGCGGACTGGACAAGCATGCCGCCGGATACTGCCGACAATGGGACCGGTACCTGTGTCGGCATCGTGATCTCCCACGCGCGATGGCCGTCCGCGATTCGGAAGGCGATCAGCACGCCCGACGCGTAGGCACGGTTCGCGCTGCTCGCCGTGACAACGACAAGCGGGCCGGCGGCGATGACCGACAGCAGGCCTCCGGTACCCGTCTGCCCGAATAGCCTGACCGCCCAGCGGCTCACTCCGGTGCGGGAAGAACGCATGCTGATCTCGTCGGTGCCGTCAAGGCTATTTCTGGATCCGGTGACAAATCCAGCCGACGTGGCTAGGGGCACGCTGGCAGGGGGGCCCGAGGCCACGCTCCAGCGCACTCGGCCCGTGGCCGGGTCGAGATGGTATAGCCGAGAGCCGCCGGAATTGGAAGTGACATAGACCAGGCCGGGGGCGTAGGCGTAGTCGTCGAGTGCGTCCTGCGGGCTCGCCACGAACCGCCACTTGACGCGGCCGTTCAGCGCGCTGATCCCGAGCAAGACGGCTGTCCATCGCTCGAGAGTGCGCCGCTGCACGGCCGTCAGGTACACCAGACCGGCATGCACCTGCAGGTTCAGCTCACCAGGACCTTCGGCGAGGTGAATGGGCATCAGCGCCTCGGTCCAGCGCACATGGCCGGTCTGATCGTCATAGCTGGTCAGCCGGCCGTTCACGGCAAACAGCACCATTCCTGGGGCCACGGCCATGGCCCGCTGCAAGTCGGTCGTGGCCGGATCCGGCGGAAGGACCAACGGACGTCGCCAGCGGACTCGTCCGTCGGCCAGGTTCACCACCTGCAGCAGGCCGTCGGTACCTACCATCGCCAACCCGGCATCGGCTGTGATGCGCACGTCGCCCGTCATATTGTCGCGAATGCGCAGCGTCCACTGAACCCGTCCTGTGGACGAGTCCAGTCCGGTGAGCCGCGACTTGTCATGCAAACCAGGCCGCTGGACCTCGAGCACGACGACAAGGCCCTGCCACCGCCACATGCCATCGACGAGCTGTGGGCTGGCCCAAGACCACAACCGATTGCCATCAGCGAGCCGCAATCCATATACGACGTCATCTTGGGTAAATACGGCGATCGCGCCGACGGCCAGCGGAGACGTGGGCGCACCATTCCCTTGTGTGGCCAGCGGAGTCCGCCATCGCACCCGGCCCGCCGCTGTCACCTCGATCGCCCATGCCTGCCGGACCGACGGCTGGCCGCAACCGTCAGGAAACGGGGATCGATCCCCGCCGCCACAGCCAGCGAGCCCGGCCGCGGCACATGCGCACGCTAGAGCGAAGAAAGCTATACGGCGCACAGAATTCATGAATCTTGGACGCACACGAGCGACCGCTAAGCCCATGCAACCTGTCACAAGGTGGTCACATCGATTCGATGACCCCCGACCCGAGCCCTGCCTTCAGGCACAGAGGCTGACCCCAAACCTTGGCATCCCATCAGCGAACGAGCGGTGCGTGTCAGCTCCACGAGCAGGCCAGCCTGATGAGGGAACGCCTTGCTGCCGGAGCGCTGGCCAGCGGTCGGCGGTTTTCGTGCGCGGTTGCGCGTTGCCGCACTGCGCACGGCCTCGTAGGGATCCTTGCGAAGCTGATCCAAGGTGACGGTCGGGCAGCCGCGCTTCGTCGTCGCGCGGTGACGGACCCGCGCGTCGTCATCATGGGCGACCTCGGCCAGAATCTGAAGTGGCGCCGTACGGTTATGTGCTGTGCCAGCCAGACCCGCAGATCCGGGTGATCACGCAGCACTCCCACCACACAGCGATTACAGGCCAGCTCGCCCGCCGCCCTAGCTCTCACCTGCGAAGGTGCGACGCCAGAACCCAGGTCGCCATAGAGGTGACATGGCGATCACGTCACCCGCGGTGGTACGGCTCCAGGCCCGAGATCTGCGGTCAGCCATCGCTCCGGACGCAGGTAAATCGCGACCTGCTCGCCCAGTTCGGCCGTAGCGAATTCGATGTAGGCCGGGACCTTGTCCGGCGGCAAATATCGCTCAGCGATCTCCCGCAACAGCTCATCGGTCCCGGGAACAGTGCGAGTGACCGGTCCCTCCACCGACACGTACCGAATAGTGGGCATGACCCGTTCGACCATCAGGGTGAAATGCCCGGCTGTTTCGATGAGACGGGCCTTCCGGGACCCTGCCTCAGTCAGTACCCACGCCTCCCCGCCTGGTGCGTACTGGTACCAGATCGGCACGGTAAACGGACCATGGTCGTGACCGGCCGACACCGACAATGCCGCGACGTGCGGCTGGGCCAAGAAGGTTTCGCGATCGCATACAGACAAGCTGCCATCCGCCATAAGCCCGAGCCTAGGCAGATGTTCTGACAATTATTCCGCCCAAACCGACTAGCTGGCTTCTAGCACCGCCAGGTCGCGCACCGCGAACCGGTAGTGCTCGATCTCCTCGTCCATCACAACGGCGATGCATTCGGCGACTGCGCGCTCCTCGTCCGGGTATCCAGGCGCAGGCGACCGCCGGCACAGCCGTCCCAGGTCATCATCGGTCAGCCCGGCCACGATCCGCCGGACCACGGCCATCCGGTCCGCGCGAGCGGCCAGAATGTCGTCGTAGCTGGGCTGATCGGCCAGGTCGATGCCAAGCCCGGCCGCGTCCGCCGCCGGGTACCAGCTCTGCGGCAGCCCGATCGGGTGGTACGGCATTTCCTTGTCAAGCACCGTGCGGCTCGCCCAGGCGTCCGTGATGAAGACGAGATGCCGCAGCGTCTGCGCGAACGACCACTCCTCGTTGACCTGCTGAGTCAGCGCTGCCGTCGGCAGCCGACCGGCGCGTTCGGTTGCCTGCGCCCAAAGCCGCTCGATGGTGTCCCACATCGCCCGGAAGTCGTCGGCCGTCTGGCCCTCGCGGAACTGCACGCGCTCCGGGTGCCGCCTGTCCAGCTCAGCGCTGACGAAATCGCTCACGTCAACGCCGTTGACCGTGACATTGCTGAGGTAGCCGGAGATGCTCACGTTCACCAGCCAGCCGTCCCGGATCGTCACGCCCGTCAGGTCACAGTCAGTGAACCGCGCACCGCGCAGATCCGCGACGTCAAACCGGGCGCCCCGGTATTCGGCGCTGCCGCCGCCCTTGCCGGCATAGAACCGATGCGGCCCGAACTGGGCCTCCGTCGGTTCATCGGGAAGTGCGGAAGCCGCGTCATTCGGGTCGTTGGTTGCTGTCATAGTCCGGGATCGTAGCGCTGGTCCAGGACGATCTGCTTCCGCGAATCCGGGACACCACCTGGAGCATCTGCTTACCCAGCTAGTCGGTCGGGTCCGGATAGGAGTCGTATCGGCCGGCCAGGGATTCGCGGACTTCCTTGCTGGATCTTCCCTCGGCAAGGCCAGCGCCAAGCTCCGTGAAGTACCCCTCGAGGCCGGCCGGAATGACCAGAAGCAGGGCGGTCGAACCGGGTTCGATGGTGAAGCCATGACTCCAACCGCGGGGGACCAGGACAACCGCTCCTTGCGGTGCGTCGGTGACCGTTTCCCCGAGAATGAAACGGAATGTGCCGTTCAGAATGATGAAAACCTCGTCATGTTCTCTGTGAACATGAGGCGGCGGGGCCGCGGGGCCGGTGTATTCGATCACCTCCATAGCGCCGCCAGTTATGGCGCCTGACGCGCGCAGCGATCCGACGAAGGGCAGCGGCTCACCATTCCCCGGGAGCAACACCATTGGCCGCGGGCCTGCAGTTTCTGTCATTTATCTCTCCCAACCTCGCAGCCGATCTAGCGGAGCATCTCATGCACAGAGCGAGGTCAGGAGCGGCACGACATGCCAGTACAAGTGGGCATTGCCGCCCAGGAAAGGGGGGCGATTCTCCATTACCCGCATTGTTATCAGCATCAGTTCTTGGCAGCGAGCCGGCACGCCACATCGATTACCGTGGCCCAACGGTCATTGTTTGGAGCGGCTTCGGGCGGCGTATCCCGGAAAAGGAGCCAGTCAGTCACAAGGCGGAAGATGAGGGCACGAACCAGGTACTGGCCAAAGTCATCGATATGGCTGTCCGCGTCGAGGACATGCCAATCCGCGTCTTCCCAGAGCAGGGCGTCGGCGACTACGATCGCTGACGCGTAGGCGGCGGGCCGCCAGTACGGCGACAAGTCGATGATGGCCGGCGCCAGCTCGTCGTGGAACAGAACATTGCCGGTCAGGTCTCCGTGAATGAGCTGGCTAGGCGCTGCCACCGGACGAAGCACGGCGGCCAGCGCAGGTACATGCCTCACTTCCGAGAACTCGCTGGAGGTTATCTCGCCCCACGCGACGCGATCACTGATCGCCCACGGGCTGGATCTCTCGTCCAGGAAGCTCGGCCTAGGGATCCCGCGCAGCGCGCTATGGAATCGCTCTCCGACGCAGATGATCTCCGACCATCGGCCCTGCTCATGGCGGCCGGCCACGTAGTCGGTTGCGCACCACCCGTCGACGCACAGCGAGCCGTCGCAGGTAGCCGACGGCCTAGCGATCCGGAATCCGTCACAGATGATCCGCGAGTAGATTCGCGCCTGCCAGGCCAGCTCGTCGGGGCCGCCATCTGCTGGCTTGAGGACTAGATCGCCGAGGCGCCACGACGTGCCCTGGCCGCCGCTCAGCGCGACCGGGTCGCGGCCGGCGGCGCCGAACGCCGCGAGCACCTCCGGCGGCGGTTTCGGCACGGCATGGTTCGGCACGGCATGGTTCGGCGGGGGCGGCACGGGCCCGTTCGGCACGGGCCGGTTCGGCACGCGCCCTTTCGGCACGGCTCGTCTCAGCACTGGCCGTCCAGCCATTGCAGCCAAGTGCCGTGGCCATCGGTGAACGCCAGCGGGGTCTGGCCGTCCTGAGCAAGCACGAACGCGCCGGTGTGCTCGGCCGGGGCCGGGACGTCGGCCACGACGCCCGGCGCCTCATTGGACAACCAGACGGGTCCCAGACGCCTGACAATGCCGGCGAACCTCAGCCGGTCCCTGGCCGCGACGTAGGCGAGGACTGCCGAGTGATAAATGACCAGAGTCGCCTCCCGCGGCGCCTCCGCCGCCAGCGCGGGTAGGTCAGTGAGCAGATCACCACGGTAGACCAGCGGCGGGTCGCGGCGGGCCGTAGAGATCGCGGCTTCGAGGCGCTCGCTGCGGTCGCCTTCTCCAGGCCAGACAAGGCAGGACAGCCAGCGGACGTCGTCGTCGCTGGTTACATCCAGCGGATTGAGGTCCAGGCCGGCCCGCCAGGCGATCGCCGGCATCCGCTCGGGGACCGGCACAGGCACGCGCCCGATGAGCTCACAGCGCAGCACAGGAGCATCTTGATCGGAGCCATTCAGCCGTGCGCCGGCGTAGTCGTAGGAGTAGCGGTCGAACAGCAGCGTGAGCCCTGCGCTGGCGCCGACCTCGATCAACGCCAGCGGCTCGGCTAGCCGGGCGAGCGCCGGCAAGATCGTGGCACAACGGGCCGGTTCGTTGGTCTGCGTCCGGCGCTCGAGCATGACGCGTGCCAAGCCCGCCGGGTCCTGCCGCACCAACGACCGCAGATGGCGAATCGACGGCGGCTCGGCCAGCAGATACCTGGCCGCGGCGAACAGCAGATTCGGCTGGCGCTTCCGTTTCGGTAGCGACGAGAGAAAGCCCAGCACGACCTCGTCACCGGCGACCGACTCAGCCAGCGACTCGTAGGCCGCGGAGCGGCCGT
Source organism: uncultured Actinomycetota bacterium (assembly GCA_963809195.1). Classification (GTDB taxonomy): domain Bacteria; phylum Actinomycetota; class Actinomycetes; order Streptosporangiales; family Streptosporangiaceae; genus Chersky-822. The sequence continues at coordinate 356,455 of CAWEIQ010000003.1, forward strand.
GTGCCTCCCGTGCGAACATCCGGAAGTTCTCCGCCATGCCGACCTTGAAGTCGTTTCCTCCTAGCGACATGACAGGCACGATCGGTGTGGCAAGCCGGCTCCCTAGCGCGGATCAGGGCGATCGACGTTGAAATGCCTGGCCGCGGAAGCCAGCCAGCGAGCGGGGGAGACAGGCTCCTTACCCGGCAGGTATCGCAGCGAGAACTGCGTGATCACCCGCTGGCCGCCCTCGAAGTCTCCGTACAGCAGGCTCAGCACTACAAGCTCGCCAGCCTCCACCGCGGCGCGGAGCGCCTTGAAGATGCCGGCGTCAGGATCTCGGAACGCGCCTTGCCACGCCCCATTGTCGCCTGGCCCGATATAGATGTCTCTGATCTGCTCGGTGAAGTCCTCCAGCGGCGGGTGCGTCCGTTCATTGGGACGCTCCAGCAGCACGTGCCAGCCGTGCAGCACGGCGAGTCCCGTACCCACATTGCGCACCGAGGCAGCCAGGTAGATCGCACTGTCGGAGGCATCTACGCTTGCGCCGCCACCAGGCACCCGAAGCCAGTTACCCTCCACGAACTGGATCTTCTGCTCAGGATCTTCGAGCCGGGAGTTGACCAGCAGCGGCCGCTGGCCGGCCATCAGCGAGCGCTCGGCGATCCTGGCAGCCCGCTCGGCCGTCCGCGCCGACTTGTTCGCCGACCTGATGGAGGCAAACGTCGCCAGCGCCAAGACAAGGGTGCCGCCGGCTGTCGCGAGGGAGGCTGCGTTTGACCAGTACGTCACGCGCCGAATCCTAACCTTCGGGTCGCCGCAGGTGATATGTCACATGCGGCCGCAGCGGGTCACCTAGCTGAATCCGCGGATGATCGAACCTGCCCACCTCGGTGAGCCCAATCCGCCGCATCACGGCCTGAGACGGCTCGTTCAGCACGGCGGTCATTGACCAGATCTCCGGCAGGCCGACGCCGCGAAAAGCCACGTCGAGGGCCGCTTTCGCGGCTTCGGTCGCATAACCAAGATGCCAGGCGTATTTCGCCAACCGCCAGCCAACCTCGATGCCGCCGGCTCCAGGGACGTCGTCGGGCATCGGGTTGAGTCCCGTGAAGCCAATGAACCGGCCGGTCTCCGTGACCTCCAACGCCCATAGCCCGTAGCCCTGATAGTCGAATCTCGCCTCGATGACCTCGACGAAGGCGTCACTGGCGGCGCGGTCGATGATCGCGGGGAAGTACCGCATCGTCTCAGGGTCGGCGTTGAGAGCGGCGAATGGCTCCCGGTCGGAGTCGAGCCAGCGGCGCATCAACAATCGGTCGGTGCGGATTGTGTCAAAGCGGTGATGCGTGGTCATCCGGTCCTCCTAGCTGCGGCGACTGCAGGCCGATACAGAATGGAGGCGATCGTGAATTCAGTCAAATGGGTTAAATTGCATTCCAGGAACGAGTACCGTAGGTATCAGCATCGACCGTCGATGGTGACGATCGACGCCCGGCAGGTCCGAATCTGCCGGGCAGCTAACACCGCGGATTCTGCATGATGGGCCCGACGAATGCGCCGATCGTGCCCGGGCCGACCGATCCGTACTGCGCGTCACCGCCGAAGTCGTTGCCGTTCTGCATGTTCCCGTACTCCCACACGCAGTCTCCGTTGACGTTCGCCTGGGTGAAGAACGGATAGAAGTGACCGGGCCCCTTCGGCGGCAGCACGCATCCCGAGCCGGTCGTCAGGTCGCAGGCGGTGTTGAACTCGGTCGCGCTGGCGTCGGTCATGAACTGGATCTGGCGAGTACCGGTGCCCGCCCGCCGTTGTGGGCTGTTCCTGCAGGAACGGCGTCGGGAACGGCCCTGCCTTGGTCGAGTTCGGCCAGTTAGCCCGGTAGGAGGTGCCGTCGTAGTCCAGGTCGCCGATCGCGTTGAAGAACACGTCGCAGCCGGTCACCAGGTTCGGCGGGGCGAGACCGCCGTGCGTGTCGCCCGCCTTGAAGCACGGCGAGTCGTTAGGCTCGAGACCGCTGTCCTTTCCAGCCTCGTACGGGCCGATGCAGTGCTTGTAGAAGGTGTCCTTGACCTTGTTGATCGTGACGGTGCGCCTTGCCGGTCACCGAGGTGCAGGGCTCGAAGTGGCCGATCTCGTACTGGTCGTTGATCATGTAAGGCCCGATGCCCCACGGGATGATGTTCCGCGCCCTGGCGGTGGAGTACTCGGGCTGGAAGTTGAACCTGTGGCCCTTGCAGCTGAACGGGCTGGTGTTCATGAACCCGTTGGCGGCCGACGCGATCATGAAACCGCTCTGGCCCGTCGTCAGGTCGGTTTCTCGCACTTCCAGCGCATGGCCGCCGGGGATCTTCGCGTTGAACATGTGCACGGTGATCTTGTCACCCGGGTTCATCAGCAGCGTGGCGCTTATTCGGCGTGAACGTCGCGTCGTTGGACAGCTGCGGGCTCGGCGGCCCGGTCGGCACGCCGTCGCGCTGCACGAAGGCGAAGTTGACCGGCTCGATGCAGTTGTTGTTGCAAGGCCCTGATCCGTTACCGGTGCACTCAAGGCTGTCGATGTTGAGCGCCGAGCACCAGTGGGTGTTGTCACAGCTGATGCTGTCCGCGAACGGCGCGAAGCCGGGCGGGTAGAACTGCAGCTCCACGAACGCCGCGCCGCCGCCAGGGTAAGAGCCGCGCGGCGCGTTCGAGTCTGACACCGGCTTGCACGCCAGCAGCGGCGCCGAGTTCGGGTCGCACACCGTCATGGAGATCCACGGAGCGATGGACAGCTCGAACCAGTGCGTCCGGTCCTTGCCTGGCGTCTTGACGGTCGGCGCGCCTGCCAGGATCCTTCGGCAGCGTCTCGGTCATCGTGAAGTTGTTGCCCGAGCCCGGCCTGCTGGACAGGAACCGCACCGACGGCTCGTCGTGCCCGATGTAGTGGCCGTTCTCGAAGAGCCTGCCGCCGTCCGAACCGCGCGGGTCCTTGCACATGACGGCCGGGCTTGACCGGGTGCTGGATCGGGCTGAGACCGTTGCAGTCGAGCTCGCCGACCGCGCGCGGCTTGACGGTCCCCGGATGGGCGATCGCTGGACTGGCTGTCCTGGGCTGGGTGAGCCGCGGCAGCGGGCTGGCCGGTCGCGGCCGTCGCGAGGCCCTGCGCGCCTAGTGATAGCACTGCACCGATAGCTCAGAACCGCGAAACCAGAGAACCGGCGGAACTTGCGGGCAGTGCGCATCGCAGTCTCCTCAGGTGAGCCAGGCTACGAACACTAGTCAGCGAGATAGTTCCGACGCTGTCAATTGACCCTGGTGCCGGATAACGGATTGGCATCACGATCTTGGTCATGAACGGCCGCTGTTTACGCCAGCCACCAGGTCTGGTTCTTGGCGTTGACGCACCGGGTCGCGTTCACCTGGAGTGCCTGCGCTGTCAGGCTGCAGTTCGGGTCGGTAAGGCACTTGCCGTCCGCCCTATTACGCAGTTCATTGCGGCCCGTCACCGACCACTGCTGGATCTTCTGCATGCGCACATCGCCGCAGCACGATGCCCGGGCTGGCCGCCGACGTCGACGAGATCGTCGCGCAGAGCGATCCCGACCGCAGCTTGCCGCCGCTGATCGACCACTGTTGGCTCGCGGCGCCGCTGCCGCAGTTGGCGATGACGACCTTGCCGCCGGTCGCCTGCTTGGCGCGCGGCAGGCATTCACCGAGCAGCGCGCTCGTCACGGTGCCCGCGGTGAGATGGGTGACAGCGGACTGCGCCGGGTCGATGAACGGGTGTAGACGTCTTGGTCGTAGGACGACCAGGGAGCGAAGCTGGTGCCGCGCCGGAGGCCAGGTAGGCCGTCTTGGCGTTGCAGACCGGGTCGAACGCGCAGGTGTCGCTCACGGCGCCCGGCACCACGGTGTTGAGCTGCCAGAGCCCGCGGTCGTACGAGACGGTGCCTGCCGGGCAGGTGACCGGCTTGCCGGGCCCGACATCACCATGCCCGACGATCTGACCGGCGGCGTTGTCGCAGACGTACAGCTTCGGATCGCCCGTGCTCTCCGCGACGCAGATCGCGGCGGCGGTCACCAGGTCGCCGGCGAAGTAGCCGTTGTTCGCCCAGCCGACCCGCGTCGCGTACCGCACGCAGGTGCTCGACGCCGTCGCCGCCTGCGGCGGCGGTCTTCGGGGCGATCGCCGAGCAGCGGCGCGATCAACGCCGGACGTCCCGCGGCCGGCCGCGCGGGATGCGCTCCGGACCTGATGCGGGAGATGCCGGCGCTCGACGCCTCCGCCGGAACGGCGATCGCGACGGTCCGGCGACGGCCAGCGGCAATCACGAGCTTGACTAGCCAGGATGGTGCGGACAATTGCACGCGAAAGCTTGGTAGTTGGCTCATTTAGCCAACAATAACGCTCAGGCGCGCTCGAAGGTGACCTGATCGACCGGAGCCAGGTCGATCGAGATGGCCAGCACCTCGGCCGCGATCCAGTCCCGGTAGCCGAGCAGGTCCGCGTCCGATGACGGCAGCGACAGCGCGATCCGGTCGGACAGGCCCAGGCCCTCCTCCTTGCGCTTCGGTGTTGACCTGGTGGATCAGCTCGTACACCCGGCCCTCGCGGCGCAGCTCGTCGTCCAGCGTCGGTGTCCAGCGCGACCGTCACGCCGTCGTCCGAGATGACCGCCCAGCCTGCCTTCTCGAGCCGCTCCACGATGACCTCGCCTGGCTCGAGCACGTGGCCGAGCACCTCGAACCGGCCGCCGTCGAGCTCGCGGAACTCAGCCGGCGTCGAGCGCCTTCTTGACCAGCGGCATCGCGCTGCCCAGACGCGGCGCGAGGACCCGGAAGTTCGGCTTGACCCGCAGGCCCGCTCGTCTCGATCCGCTCCAGGCTGACCTCCTTGACCCGCAGCTCGTCGGCGATCTCGTCGAGGTGGCCCTCGAGCCCGTCGGCGCCCTCGACGACCAGGGTGCGCAGCGGCTGGCGGTTCTTGAGCTGGACGTTGCGACCTGGCCCGGCGGCCGAGGTCGACGACCTTGCGCACCGCGGCGACGCTGGCGATCAGCTCGTCGTCGATCGTTCCTGCCTCCGGCCAGCCGGCCAGGAACACCGACTCGGCAGCGTCCGGGCAGACGGCCACGACGAGCGACTGCCACAGGTGCTCGGCGAGGAACGGCGTGATCGGCGAGATGCACCCTGATCGACTGGACCAGGCAGGTCCACAGCGTGCGCAGCGCCGCCTCGTCGCTGTTCCAGAACCGGCGCCTCGACCGCCTGATGTACCAGTTCGACAGGTCGTCCAGGTAGGACTCGAAGGCCCGGAGCACGTTGACGGTGAGGTACTGCTCGTACCCGCTGGTGGCGTCGGCGATCAGGCGCGCGGTCCTGGCCAGCAGCCACCGGTCGAGCGGCTGCATCCCAGGCCATGGGTCACCGGTCGCGGTCGTCGCCTCCAGGTCGGTCAGGCTGGGCGTGAAGTCCGACGTGTTCGCGTAGCCGGCCAGGAACGAGACGCTGTTCCAGAGCGTCAGCAGCTTGCGCTGGATCTCCTTGCCAGGGCCGAACCCGAACAGCAGGTTCTGGTTCGGCGGCTGTGCGCTGTACTGCCAGCGCATCACGTCGGCGCCCATCCTCGCGAACGCCTCGTCCGCGCTGATCGCGTTGCCCCACGAGCCGTGCATCTCACGGCCGTGCTCGTCCAGCATCTTCTCGTAGCCGAGCACCTTGCGGTACGGCGCGCGGCCGGTCAGCGTGACCGACATGAAGAGCTGCGAGTAGAACCACAGCCTGATCTGCTCGCGCATCTCCGAGACCCAGTCGGCTGGGAACCACTGCTCCCAGTACGGCCTGGTCAGGGCAGGTCGGCCGTGGTCAGGCCCTTGGCCGCGCCGGTCGCGTAGCCCTCCTCGATGTACTTGTCGTTCTCCCAGCCCAGCGTCGAGAACGGCACGATCCCGGCGTCCAGCCAGACGTCGCCGACCTCGGTGATCCGCTGGACCTCCTTGCCGCACTCCTCGCACCGGATCCGGACAGCGTCGATCCACGGCCTGCGTAGTTCCTTCAGCCCCTCGAGCGTGGCGGGATCGACGGCCCGCTCGGCGAGTTCGGCCCGCGAGCCGATCACGTTCAGGTGCCCGCACGGGCACGGGTAGAACGGCAGCGGCAGGCCGTAGTAGCGGCGCCGGGAGATGTTCCAGTCGGACATGTTGACGAGCCAGTCGTCCATCCGGCTGCCCATGTACGCGGGCGTCCACTCGACTGTCCTGTTGGCGGCCCGCATCGGCTCCCTGATCTCGCGTGACCGAGATGAACCAGTCGTCGGAGATCCGGAAGATCAGCGGCGTGTGGCAGCGCCAGCACTCGGGATAGCGGTGCGTGATGTGACCGGCCTTGACGAGCAGCGAGCGCTGCCTGAGGTCATTGATCACCTTGTCGGCGACCTCGGAGGTGGACAGGCCGGCGAGCCAGCCGTACTCGGGGTAGAACCGGCCTGACTCGTCGACCGGCGTCAGTACCGGCAGGTCGTACGTCTTGCCGAGGTCGAAGTCCTCGGAGCCGCAGCCTGGCGCGATGTGCACGACGCCGGTGCCCTCGTCTAGCGATACCTCGTCCCAGCCGACGACACGGTGCTCAACGCTGCCACCGGGCGCCAGGTAGTCGAACGGGCCGTTGTACCGCCAGCCCACGAGCTCGGAGCCGCGCAGGACCTCGATGAACTCCTCGTCGCCGCCGCGCTCGCACCGCCATCCAGTCGCCGGCTGCGCCGTCTTGCCGTACTCGGCGTCTGGCCTGACAGCTGCTGCCACGTTGGCGGGCAGCGTCCACGGCGTGGTGGTCCAGATGACCAGCGCCTCGCCTGGCCGGTCCGCGCAGCGGGAAGCGGACGTACAGCGACGGGTCCGACCGGTCCACGTAGCTGCCGACCAGCTCGTGTGCGGAGATCGAGGTGCCGCACCGCGGGCACCATTCGGTCGGCCGGTGACCCACGTACAGCCAGCCGCGCTCGCTGCACCACGCGCAGGAACTTCCAGATGTACTCGATGTTCGTGTCGGAGAAGGTGTAGTAGTCCTTGCCCCAGTCCATCCACTGGCCGAGCCGGACCGAGCCAGCGATCAGTTCGGCGGCCGACTGCTCGACGACCTCGCGGCACTTGGCGGCGAACGCCTCAAGGCCGTACTCCTCGATCTCCCGCTTGGAGTTCAGGCCCAGTTGCTTCTCGACCCCGACCTCGATCCACAGGCCCTGGCAGTCGAAGCCGTTCTGGTAGCGCTGGTCGAATCCGCGCATCGCCTTGTACCGCTGGAAGGCGTCCTTCAGCGTCCGGCCCCACGCCGTGTGCACGCCGAGCGTCTTGTTCGCGGTAACCGGCCCGTCGATGAAGCTGAACTTCGGACCGCCTGCGTTGCAAGCGCGCAGCTTGGCGAAAATGTCCTGACTATCCCAGAAGTCCAGAATCGCGCGTTCCAGCGCGTCGGCATCTGGCTTGTCAGACAGGACAGGAAACATGGGCCGGAGTCTATCGCCCTCACAGGCCTGGCCTGGAAACCATTAAGCCCCGGTCAGCGAGCCCCCGCAGATACGCGGCCTGGCCGGCGTGCTGCGCGTCGTCGTCGATCACGCTGACTAGCCTGACGCCCAGCGTGACGGGCGGATCCCAGCGCTCGTCCACAATTCGGTCAAGGTCGGCGTCGGCCAGCCCGGCGATGAACTCCAGCGATCGCTCGTGCACCGCGTCGTAGTACTCGGTGAGCAAGACGACGGAGTCCACCCTGACCCGCCCGGCCTCCTCGCTGCTGTGAGCCCAGCCAGTGGCTGAGTGGTCGAACGGCAGGCCGAACCGGTCCGCCCAGCCGCCCGCGGTCCACTCCTGATCGGTGCCCGGCCACCTCGGACACGTGGTCGTCCTGGACCCTGGTCAGATGCCAGATCAGCCACGCGATCGAGTTGGCAGCGGGCTGCGGGCGGAAGGTCAGCTGGTCGGGCGTCAGGCCCTCGGTCACCGCGTGCACGACCTCGCGGACCCGGCTGAGCGCGTCCGCGAGCAGTTCGGCGGTCGTCATTGGGTACACCCCTTCCAGATACTCACTTCCTAGGAGCACATCATGGCGCCGAGGCGCAGCAGCATCGACATCAACCCGCTGTTCTCCCGGCCGGGCGAGGCCACCGAACGCCCGCGCTTCGCGCTCGCCGACGATGCCATGCTGCCGGAGACCGCGTATCAGATCGTGCATGACGAGGCGATGCTCGACGGCAACGCCCGGACTGAACCTCGCCACGTTCGTCGGCACCTGGATGGACCAGGCGCGGGTCCGCGCTGTACGCCGAGGCGTTCGACAAGAACATGATCGACAAGGACGAGTACCCGGCGACGGCCGCGATCGAGGACGCGTTGCTGGAAGATCCTGGCCAGGCTGTGGCACGCGCCCGACCCGCACGCAGGCGATCGGCACCTCGACGATCGGCTCGTCCGAGGCCTGCATGCTCGGCGGGCTCGCGCTCAAGCGCCGCTGGCAGCAGGCGCGGCGCGCCGCGGGCAAGACAGCCGAGCAAGCCGAACCTGGTAATGAGCTCCGCGGTCCAGGTGTGCTGGGAGAAGTTCGCAACTACTGGGACGTGGAGCCGCGTCCGTACCGATCAGCGACGAGCACCGCACGCTCGATGGCCACGACCTGGCCTCCTACGTCGACGAGAACACGATCGGGGTCGTCGCGATCATGGGGGTCACCTACACCGGCATGTACGAACCCGTTCGCGAGATCGCCGCCGCGCTCGACAAGATCCAGACGGACACCGGGCTGGACATCCCGATCCACGTGGACGGCGCGTCCGGCGCGTTCATCGCGCCGTTCCTGCAGCCCGAGCTGGAGTGGGACTTCCGGATCGGCCGGGTGCACTCGATCAGCACGAGCGCGCACAAGTACGGCCTGGTCTATCCGGGCCTCGGCTGGGTGGTCTGGCCGTCAGCTGACTACCTGCCCGACGACCTGATCTTCCGTGTCAGTTACCTGGGCGGGTCAATGCCGACGTTCGCGCTGAACTTCTCCCGGCCGGGCGCCCAGGTGCTGCTGCAGTACTACAACTTCCTGCGCCTGGGCCGGGAGGGGTACCGATCGGTCCAGCGCGCGTGCCACGACGTGGCAAGGCACCTGGCCGACGAGATCGTCAAGCTCGCGCCGTTCGAGCTGTGGGACGACGACATCGACATCCCCGTGTTCGCGTGGCGGCTCAAGCGCGGCTACACCGACAAGTGGGACCTGTACGACCTCGGGAACCAGTTGCGGCAGCGCGGGTGGCTGGTGCCCGCTTACCCGATGCCCGACGACCTGGCCGACCTGACCGTGCAGCGCATCGTGGTGCGCAACGGGCTGTCGATGGACCTGGCCGACTCGCTGCTCGACCACATCACCGATTCGGTGCGCTACCTGGACGGCCTCGACGGCCCGCTGCCGCACGAAGGACGGCGGACGACGGCCTTCCACCACTGAGTGACCGGCTGGCCGCGCGGTCAGGTCAGCCGGGGAAGCACGCCGTCGCGAGTGAGGGGAAGCGACCGCAGGCGCCGACCGGTCGCCTGGAAGATCGCCGAGGCGATCGCTGGAGCCACGGCTATCATCGGGGTCTCGCCCGCGCCAGCGGGCGGCAGGTCGGGCCGGTTGAGCAGGACGACCTCGATCGGCGGGATGTCGGCCAGTCGCGGCACCCGGTAGGCCGAGAACGCGGCGTTGGTGATGACGCCGCCCGCGAACCTGATTGCCTCGAACATCGCGCCGCCGAATGCCATCACCGTCGCGCCCTCGATCTGGCTGCGTACGGCGTGCGGATTCACGATCGTGCCGCACTCGTAACCGGTGATCAGCCCGGTGACGCGAACCTGGCGGCCGCGCTCGATGACCACCTGCGCGGCGGTGACCACTCGGCCGTCCTTTTCCAGCCCGCAGGCAATGCCGACACCCACTCCCGGCGCCGGCTCGCGCCCGCCCTCCCGGCCGATGTGCCGATGATCGGCCTCCCAGCCGATGTGCTCGGCGACCGCCCTGAGCACCGCCGCCAGCCGGTCATCGGCGAGGTTGCCTAGCCTGAACTCCACCGGATCGACGCCGATCTCGTGCGCCAGCTCATCGATCATCGACTCCCTGGCGAAGTTGTTCGCCGTGGCCGCCAGCCCGCGGTAGGACGCCTGCGGGAAGGGACTCTCGGCCGGCCGGTACTCCAGCCGCCGGTCAGCGACCTGGTAAGGGGTGCCGATCCCAGCCGCTCCGGAGTTGATGTTCAGATGCGTCCAGCCGGACAGCGTGCCGTCACCGGCCACGCCGGCCGCGATGTCAATCACTGCCGCTGGCCGTAGTGTCCCGACGGTGAACTCCTCGCGCCGGCTCCAGGCCACCCTGACCGGCCGACCTGCCTCCCTTGCCAGAACGGCCGCTTCGATCGCGATGCCGGCCGCGTGCTTGCCGCCGAAACCGCCACCGGTCGCCGGGACGATCACCCGGACGTCGTGCTCCGGGACAGCAAGCGCGGCCGCGAGCTGGGCCCGCACGGGGAACGGCGTCTGCGTGCCCGTCCATACCGTCAGCCGGCCGACGTCCCACACCGCGACCGCCACCCTGGTCTCGAGCGCGGCCGGGGCGATGTAGGCGGCCGTGTAGGTTGCCTCGCGCCGGACGGCGGCGCTCTCCATAGCACTTGCCGCCGATCCCTGCTGCTCCTCGTGCGGCCCGCCCCAGCGACCGGGCCCGCCAGTCGACGGGTGCGCGCGCAAGTACTCATCCAGTTCCTGATCTGAGTGCTCGGTCCCGGCTACCGCGGACGGCACGTCCCAGCTCGCCGCAGCCTCAAGGGCGGTGACAGCACCGGCTGCCGCCGCGGGATCAGCCGCGACCGCGCCGACGAGGTCCTGCGTCTGGACGACGATCACGCCGGCCCTGCTGGCGATCGCCGCGCTGTCCAGTGAGCGCAGTCGCGCCCCGGGAACAGGCGGCCGCAGCAGCGCGCCGTGCCACATTCCTGACTGATACAGGTCAGAAACAAAGCGCCGGGCGCCGGTCACAGCCGCGATCGCGCCAGGCGGCAGGTGCGGACGCCCAGCCAACCTCCAGCTCGCCGGATCGGAGAGCGCGGGCTCACCCGATACTTGCTCGACCCGTCGCTCACCTGGCCGGACCGGCAGTGCCGTTCTTGCGTATGCCGCTGTCCTGCGCAGCACGCCGCCCGCGTCGGGCATCGACCGGCTGCCGAACGTTCCCATGTCATAAGGGCATACATCTGTGTCGCCCATCGCCAGCCGAACCCGCTCTAGCGGTACACCGAGTTCCTCGGCCACGAGCAGCCGCAGCGCGGTCCTGTTGTCCTGGCCGACGTCGACCTTGCCGGTGAACGCGGTGACTGGCCCGTCCGCGCGGACATGCAGCCAGGCCGAATTCGCCGTCGTCCACGTTCCCGCAGCGGACGGATCAGGCTCAAGCAGCACGACGAGCCCGTCGCCAAGGATCTCGAACCAGTCGCGGTCGGCTGCGTCGGTCAGGTTCCACGGCCGCCTGGGCCGGTGCTGGGGATCGCCGGGCAACGGCGGCCCCCAGCGGTCACCATCAGGCTTACCGGCCGCCGGATCGAGGTCAGCGGCCGCCTCGCTGTCGCCGATAGCGCCGCCCGGCCGGGACGAGCCCACGCCCGTCACGAGATCGGATGCCCTGTGCACTGCCGCGCGGATTCGCTGGTAGCTGCCGCACCGGCAGATCTGGCTGGCCAGCGCCTCGTCGATCGCGGCGTCGCCAGGCCGCGGATCGCGATCCAGCAGGGCGGCGGTTACGAGGACCATGCCGGGGGTGCAGTAGCCGCATTGCGCGGCCGACTCCTCGCAGAACGCCCTTTGGACCGGATCCAGCTCGCCGCCGGTTCCGAGGCCCTCGATCGTCGTGATCGCCTGTCCGGCCGCCGACTCGACCGTCCGCTGGCAGGACCTGACTGGCTCGCCGTCGAGCAGCATGGTGCACGCGCCGCACGCGCCCTCGCCGCAGCCCGGCTTCGCCCCGGTCAGGCCAAGGCGTTCCCGCACCGCAGCAAGCAGCGGCATCGACCCGGGGAGTTCGGCCAGAGTCCCGTTGACCTTGATGGCGACATCGCTAGCCACGGTTCAGCCGCCGGCGATGGCGCCTGCGATCAGTATCCGGGGCCGGAATAGCCGTGCTGCCCGTAAGGGTCGACAGCGTACGGGTCGGCACCCGCATAGCCGTTCGCCGGAGGCTCGGGCAGCGGGTAGCCGGCCTGGTCGTAGCCGCCATGCTGATACGGCGCCGCGCCGTAACCTGGCGCCTCCGGAGAGGCAGCGCCGTAGCCGTTCTGGCCGTTCGGGACCGGTGCCGGGTAGGCGGGATAGCCGAGTTCAGGCTGCGCTGCAGGCAGCGCGGGCATGCTGGGCTCCGCGGGACCCGGATAGCTTCCATTCGCATAACCGGGCTCTGGTTGCCGGTGAGACCCTGAGGCTGGCGCTGGACCGCCGTAGCTCTGATAGTCGGCGGCCTCGTAGCCGGTACCTGGATATTCAGCCGCCCGGTCGGCCACGCCGTTGCCATAGCTTCCCGGGCCGGGCGGCAGCGAGTAGCTGCCGGTGGACTGGTAGCCCGCGGTTTCGTAGCCGGCACCGCCCTGGTAGCCGCCGGAGCCTATATCGGACCTGAAGCTGTCGGGAACAGGCGGCAGGCTCTGGTAACTGCCTGAACTCGCATCTCCGGCAAAGCCGGCCGTACCGCCGACGGGGGGCAGGTAGCCTCCCGTCGGAGAGCCGTTCGCCACCGGATACCCGCCGGTCGCCGCCGGCGGATAGCTGACCGCCGGCTGGTAACCGCCGGACTCGCCGTAGCTGGCGGGAACCGAATAGCTGCCGTTCGCGGCGTCTGGTGCTCCGTAACCTGCGTCCGGGTAGCCCGAGGCCGGCGCCGGGTATGCAGCGGTGGCCGCGGGAACCTGATATGCGGGGTCGGCAGCATATCCCGGCGCCGGCGCCAGATACTCATCAGATGCCGCGGTCAGGTCCGAGGCACTGACGGCCGGCAACGCGTGGCGGCGAGTCGAGCTCGCGCCGTCGAATCCGCGTATCGGCTCTACCGGCGGCATGGACGGATACGAGGACCGGTCGCCAGGCTGCCGTCCGCTGGCAATCGCCGGGCGCGACGACTCCGATCCGCGGCCCCCGTCGTAGCCGGGGTCCGCGCCATTCGGCCTTGACCTGCGGTAGGACCGGCTGTCGTCGGACGAGATCCGCGGGAACGACGGGCTCGTCAGCGGGTCGTCGTCGGCGATCGCCGGCCGTCGGTCCGGGGTCCGCCCTGCCGCGAGCCGGTCTGCTGTGAGCCGGTCTGGCGCGAGATCGCGATGGCGGGCGGCCGGCAGGATCGGTGCGTCAGGCTCACGTGCGGGCCGGCCGATCTGCTTGGTGATCGCCTCAGAGGCGATCCGGCTGTCCTTACGGGCCTCCCGGTCCTGGCGTGATGTGCGATCCATCCGAGCGTCCCGGTCACCGCGCAGGGCCCGGTCGGACTTGGCTTCCCTATCCACGCGGGCGTCGCGATCGGCTCGGGCCTCGCGACGCTCAGAGCGCGGAGCCTCGTCCGACGACGGTCCGGTAAACGGCTTGTCTGAGGCGAGCTCAGCCCAATAATCAACGTCGGATAGCTCATCCCACTCGTTGCTGGGCCAGTCGCCTTCGCTCTCCCGCTTGTTCTTGCTCTGCCGGGGCTTGACGGCGGGCAGCAGGTCTTCTTCCGGCTTGGACCCGTTCTTGCTGGGATTGGCACGCGCGTTCGGCCTGGTGTTGCTCCGCCGGTCCCGCTCATCGGCGTCGGCATCGTCCATGATGCTCGCGGCCGGACGGTTGTCGCGCAGGTCGGTCCTATCCCGGCTGTCCCTGCCGGGCCGGGTATCGCCGCGATCCCGGCGGTCGCGCGGATCGCGGCCATCCCGCCGGCCACTGAGGTCGTCTTCGTAGCCAGTCGCCTTATCCAGGCCGTCCCGGCTGGCTCGGCGGTCGGGCGGCTCGCGGTCGTAATCCTGTGACGAGGCCCGCCGACCTGGAAGATTGTCGTAGTCATCACCGCCGCGACCACGGGCCGAAGACCGGGTCGACCTCGCGGCCGGCGCCGGCTCGCTGATGTCGTCGTGTTCGCGCCGCGGCGTCCTCGCCGGTCGCTGGTCCTTCGCTGGCGGTGCCGTGCGACGTCCGCGGCTCGTGATGGAGCTGTCCTCGCGCCAGGAGCGATCCTGGCCTGTCCGGCTGGAGCCGCGCTGATCCGTTCCGCGCTGGTCAAGACCGCGCTGGTCAAGACCGCGCCGGTCGGTGCCTAGCTCGTCGCGACCCTGTCCTGGCCTGGCGCCGCGGGTGGCGCCAACTCGCTCCCTCGGACGCTCGTCAGCCAGATCATCAGCGTGGCGGGACCGCGCCCGATCGGCCCTTGGCTGACTGCCGCGGCTACGGGAACCGCCGTGCTCGGCAGGAACGTCGTCGTCGAAGTCGTCCTCGTCGTCCGCGCGCAGGTACCGCATACCCGTCAGGACGACAATCACAATCAGAGCGACCACAGCTGCGAGAATGATCAGCACGGTCTTCGGCATCGCACCATCCATCGGGGTGTTTGGCCCTGGGAGACGCTCGCCTGGCCCCGCGCGGCCATTACGCGAGCCTCCTTGAAACCGCGAGCATCCTGGACTGAGCAGCCAGGCGAATCCTTAAATGTCAATTGTGGGGGAGCGCTATGGTCTGTGTCAGGAGATTCGAGAAGTTTAACCATCTGCGTGTACCCTCTGTGATCGCATGACTACTGCATCGCCTTTACCGTGAGGCGGCCGACGCCGATCACATGCTTGGCTATAGCCGACCACGTTGCCCGCAGGCCAGCGCCATTAGGCAGCTTCAAGAATGCGTCGAGGGCGTATACGGTGAACCGGTACGTGTGCAGTATGTCGCCTTGCGGGCAAGGCGCGTCGTACCTGGCCGTTCCTGCACTGTTCTGAGCTTGCCTAGCCCCCGTTGGCAGCCTGCTCTGCGCGATGTCCGTGGTGTTCGGGCTGATATCGAAGACCATCCAGTACACGTACGGCGTAATTGGCGCCTGACCGTCGTCGACGACAACCGCGAACGATTTAGGCTGCTGCGACAGGGCCCCTGACCAATACAACGGCGGGCTGAGCGCTTTCCCCGCGCAGGTGTACTGCAAAGGAAGTTGAACATCAGCACGGAATTCCGGGCTCGTGACCGTCATCGACTGCGGCGAAACAGTCCTGGACCCGCTAAGGCCGCCCAGCAGACCGCATCCGCTGAGCCCGGGAACGATGACCGCCAAAGCAGCCAGCCGCGCCAGGCCGCGCCAAGACGCGGAACTGGCGGAGCCGCGCGAGACTGGCCGGGCGCTGTGAACCCGGACGGTCTGCGCCCGCATATTAGGGCCCAAGCGGTTCGTCCTCACCGTGCGACAACGACGGATCGCCGTCGGATTTATGCGGACGAACCGGCAGCTTCGTGGTTCGCCCGAAGCCTTTCGCTAGTCCGGCTGGCGCGAGTTGCCGAACATGATCTCGTCCCAGGATGGCACGGATGATCGCCTCGAACGTCCGCCTGGGCTGCGACGGGCTGGCTTGGATGGGCGAACTTCTGCAGCCTCCTGTTGAGCCTGATCCTCGCCAGCCACTGGCCGGCCGAGGTCGTCCGCGCCGCCGTCTGCTCCTGCCGTATCGGCTCCTGGAGGCCCTTCCGCGCGCGCTGCGAACCCAGGCTCGGCTCGCCCGGGCCCTGCCGCGGGCGGCCCGTTCCTCGTGGCCGCAGGCTGAACCGGCTCGCCTATTTGCCCTGCAAGGCGCGCCGGACGCGCCAGCCCTGCGCTCGCCGCTACCCCGGCTGGCGCCTGCCTGGACGGGTGCATCATGGCGTTGCCAGCGGCTCGATCGGTGTGGGGATGATCCACCCGGTCCGACCTGGATCCGATGGGGGTGACGGTCGCAGTTGCAGCTTGCCTGGCCGGCTGGCGTGGCTCTGGCCACTCGTCCTCACTCAGGCAGAGCCTCATGGCCTCGTCGTCGGCGGGAATGACGTGCTTGCTCCTCGAGTCGTACACCCACTCAGCCACGTACATCCGGCCAGCCACTGTGTACGCGAGCTGGACCTGCCAATTGCCGTCCTGGCGCTTCCGCGAGTCCCAGTCGACCTCGTCCGGGTTCGCGCCAGCTTCCGACAGTCGCTTATTCACGATCTCGCCGAGTCGCGGCCCAGGGCCGGCCTGACTGCGCACCGTCGCCCGCTGGGCTTCCTTCGCCCGGAACTCCCGCTCGGCCAGTACCGGGCCTTCGAACCTGCGGATCCGGTCGACAGGCAGTCCAGCCGCGTCGGCGATCTCCTCGGCAGTCTCGCCCGCACGAATGCGGTCCTGGATCTCCTTGGGTCGCAACGGACTCTCCACTTCGATCTCGTACTGAGCGAGCCGGGAGAACTGGCCTCGCGCTACGGTTCTGAGCCGTTCATCGATGGGCAGCGCGAAACGCCCGCTACGACCGGGAACCACGAGGACCGCATAGCTGCCGTCCTCGCTCACTGCGACGAGTCGCAGCTCTTGCATCCTTGTCCCTTCGCGCCGTGCTCGCGCTGTCCTTCCTGGCTACCGCCTTCGAGGGCGAGTCCTCCCCAGGAGACGAGTCTGACTGGCAAGGACGCCGGTGGCCAGCACCTTCACCGGCATGTCCTGGAAATGGCCGCCCGATCCCGGCGCTGGCACCGCATGGACCGGCTGCGCCGGCGCAGCCCTCGAGGCCAGCACTCATGCGCAGGGTATTTGACCCGGACGAGATGCAGTCAGCCGAACGCCGATAATCGTCGGCGACTCCGGCCGGCGGTGCTGGTCACAGCCAGGTCAAGGCCGCCGGGCCGGGGCCGGGGCGTCGCTCAGGTCAACTACGCTCACGGCCATGAACGTCGACGCTATCTTCAGCGCGCTCGGGCGGTTCAGCGTGCGGTTCCGCTGGACGATGCTGCTGACATGGATCGTCGGCGCGATCGCGGCAGCGTCCCTGCTGCCGAGCCTGTCAAGCATCACCCAGAGTGACAACACCAAATTCCTGCCGGCCAGCGCTCCAGTTGAGAAAGCGACCATGCTGGCCAAGCCATTCGGGACATCCAATCTGCTCCCCGTCCCGCTGATCGCGGCAAGGCAGAGCGGCTCGCTGACCGCGGACGACACAGCCGCGCTCACGACGCTGCAGGGCAAGCTGAAGTCGGATCCCTCGGTCGTGCGGATCATTGATCTCGGCCAGTCCGTGACCGGGCAAGGCGGGCGCCGGCCAGGGCAATGAGTTCGTGGTGCTCGTGCACCAGCCAGGCGGCGACCCGAACGCAGGACCAAACCTGATCGACGGGCTGCGCAGTGTGATCAGCCAGACGCCGCGCCCGGAAGGACTGCAGGTCCACCTGGCCGGCAGCATCGCCGTTCAGGTCGACCAGCAGAACGCGAACGGCAACCAGGGCGGCCAGATCGAGCGGTACTCGTCGCTGCTGATCATCTTGCTGCTCGTGCTGATCTTCCGGTCGCTGACTCTCGCCCTCATCACGCTGGCGCCGGCGTTCCTGTCAGTTGTGATCTCAGGGCCGCTCGTTGCCGAGGCGGCCCAGCACGGCTTGAAGGTCTCGCCGATCGCCCAGTTCCTGATGATCGTGCTTGTGCTAGGCGCGGGCACGGACTACGGCTTGTTCCTCGTGTTCCGGGTCCGCGAGCAGCTAAAGATCGCTGGTCACGATGGCGGCCCAGGTTCCTCCATCTGGGCCGACCTGCGCCGGCCCCGAGAGCCAGCAAGGCAGGCCATCATCACGTCGATCACCAGGGTCGGCGAGTCGATCACGTTCTCGGCCGCGACGGTCATCGCGGCCGTCCTCACGCTGTTGCTGGCTGGCTTCCCGTTCTACGCCGACCTCGGCGTCCCGTTCGCGATCGCGATCGGAATCACGCTGCTGGCGGCGCTGACGCTGCTTCCGGCGCTGCTCTCGATCAGGTTGTCGCTGCTCGGGGTCAAGCGAACCGTGTTCAAGCTGATGTTCGGGCGGCCGAAGCTGATGCCATGGGACATCCAGGGCAGCGGCAAAGCCGGCATGTGGGGCACTATTGCCGGCCGGATCGTCAAGTACCCCATCCCGACGCTGCTCGCGGGGATCATCTTCTTCGGCGGCCTGGCCATCGGCGTGACCGGCTACAAGGCCGCGGGCTTTGGCGGGAACACCGCCGCGCCCTCAGGAACCGACTCCGCCGCCGGGCAGGCGCTTCTGACCAAGTACTTCCCGCAGGCGTCGTCGAACCCCACCAGCCTGATCTTCAGGTTCACGACGCCCGTCTGGGACAACCCGAAGGTGCTAGGCACCGGAACCTCCGCGCTCAAATCCAGTCCGCTCTTCACTCAGGTGACGGGTCCGCTGAACCCAGTAGGGTTCGCGATCACCCCCGCCCAGTACGCGGGACTGCACGCCGCACTCGGACCCGCGCAGAAGCTGTCGCCGACCGCTCCGACCGGCGGTCGAATCCCGCCCGAGGCATATCAGTTCTACCGAGCGACGGCGAACTATGTCAGCCAGGACGGTAAGACGGTCCAGTTCTCCGTCGGCCTGTCCGCAGGGGACCCAGGTCACACCAGGGCGCTGGACGCCGTGCCGTCGATCAGGGCCGAGACAACGCGCGTGGCGGGTGCGATGCACGCCGCAGCCTCAGGAGTGGCGGGGGAGGCGCCGGCGCTTTATGACATCAGCACGGTTTCCAACAACGACCTGAAGAAGATCATCCCGATCGCGATCCTGGTTATCGGCCTGCTGCTGGCCATCGTGCTGCGCAGCCTGGTCGCGCCGATATACTTGATCATCTCCGTGGGGATCTCCTACCTCGCCGCGCTGGGCCTTGCGGCGCTGCTGTTCATCAACCTGGGCGGCTCGAGCGGCCTGGTGTTCTTCTTGCCTTTCCTGATGTTCATCTTCCTGCTGGCACTCGGCGAGGACTACAACATTCTCGTTATGACCAGGATCAGGGAAGAGGCGCACAAGATGTCGCTGCGCGACGCGGTGTCGCGCGCCGTGGCCGTCACGGGCACGACCGTCACATCGGCCGGGCTGGTGCTGGCCGGCTCGTTCCTTGTGCTGACGTTCGTGGCGGGCGGCTCGGGGGGCGAGCAGATCCGCGACATCGGCCTGGCACTCGCCCTCGGCATCTTGATGGACACGTTCCTCGTCAGGACTCTGCTGGTGCCGTCGACCGTGGTACTGCTCGGTCGCTGGAACTGGTGGCCGTCGACGCTCACGATCGACGAGCCCGACGTCCCCGCTGGCCCGCCCCCGGCACGCGCCCATCAGCCCGATCCGGTCGGGTAAACCTGGGGCCGTGGTGCTGATCAGCGTCGTAGTGCCGGTGTACGGCGTCAGGGACTACCTGACCGCCTGCCTGGATTCGCTGCTTGGCAGCGAAGGAGCGGCGCAGCCAGAGGACCCGGCTATCGAGGTCATCGCCATCGACGACGCATCCCCTGACGGCAGCGGCGACCTGCTCGACGAGCGGGCCAGGCTGGACTCCCGGCTGACCGTCGTCCACCTGGCCAGCAACGGCGGGCCGGGCAACGCCAGGAACACCGGCCTGACGAGGGCGAGCGGGGAGTATGTCTGGTTCGTCGATGGCGATGACTTTGTTCCTGACGGCGCGCTGCGCGCGGTTGCCGACAGGCTGCTCGTCAGCCGGCCCGACGTGCTGCTGATCGATCACGATGAGCGTTACCCGGACGGCAGCGGAGGCCCCAGCCAAGGCGAGCCGGTACTCGCGACAGCACCGGCGGGCACGTTCACGCTCGCCGATGCACCGCAATTGATCAACTTGACCATGACGCCGTGGAGCAAGCTGCTGCGGCGGGAATTCCTGGCCGCACTGAACGAGCCATTCCGCTCGGGCATTCACGAGGACATCCCTGTGAGCTGCGCGGCGCTGCTGGCCGGGCGCATCAGCGCACTCGACCGGGTGTGCTATTCATACCGGCGGTCGCGGTCAGGCTCGTTCATGGCCACGACGAGCAGTGCGCACTGGGGCGTGTTCAGCGCCTATGAAGAGGTGCTCGAGAAGGTGCGCAAGCTCGCCGAGTCAGGGGACCGGGTGGCGACGCCCGGCGTCGAGCGCGCTGTGTTCGAGCGGGCGATCTGGCACTACAGCACGCTCCTCCAGGCGACGGCGCCAGGGATCGGCCGGCTGCGAGGCACTGGCCTTGTCCCGCGCCGTGAGCGTCGCCAGTTCTTCGAGCGCATGCACGCAGACTTCCTGCGCTTCAGGCCCGATGGTTACCGGCTGCCGGCCGGCGCCCGCGGCGCGAAGTTCCGGCTTATCGAGCGCGACTACTACCTCGCCTACCTGCTGCTCGAACCGCTCAACAAGATTCGCGTCGGTGCCCGCCGCTACCTGGCCTAGCGCCAGCGCCGCTGACCGCCCGGCCAGTGAGTCATCTTTGGGCGCTTTCGCCGTTTCAAGGTTTGGCTGGCTCACGCTAGGTAACCTGACCAGTGGCTCAGCCGCGTGCCCGCGGGCGTCCTTCCGGTGCGGGCGCAGGCTGTGGGAGCTGCCCGAAGGCAGGGCAGCCACCAGCTGACCAGTCCTAACCCGCTGGATCAGCAGGTGCTGGGGAGCCAAGTCCTCGGAAGAGATATTGACCGGAGGGTTGTGGCGGATGCGGCACGTTCTAGGTTTCTTTCTCGCCCTGGCGGCGGCGGCAGCGTTGTTTTTCGGTGGTGGCTGGGGCTTCGCAAGGTTCCACCACATCCTCGCCGCGCACGGACTGCGCGACGCCGCCGCGTGGACGGACATGCACAACGTGCTCCCGCTGGCCGGGCTGTTCGCCACCGGGCTGTTCATCGGGATCCTTCTCTCGGTGCGCCGGGTCTCCGCCCTTGCCACCGGCCTACCCGGCCTCGCGCTCATCGGATGGTCGGCCTTGGTGATCCTGCGCGGCAAGACTGCGCTGAGCTACATCCCTCTAGCTGACAGCCACTACGGCTGGGGCTTCGGTGCCATGCTGTCCAGCGGTGCGCTCATGCTTGTTGGGGCCGTCCTGATCGTCCCATTCTTCATGCCGTCACGCTGGCGCAGCTACCAGACCGAGGTTGAAGAGTACGACGACGAGTTCGCGACCGCCTCCACGCTTGGCCTCGTCCCGTAACTTGCGCCTGATTCGGTTGCGCCGGCCCTCACAGGCGCTGCTCAGCGATTTCGTGGCCGGCCAGGCTGCGAAGGAGCTGTCGTATCGCCAGGTCGGCGCCACGCGCTCGGATCTGCCGCCTGGTTACTCCCACGACAGGGAGTCGGCTGACCTCGGCCCGTTCGACCCGGCGGCGTTTGACCGCGCTGCGGCAGCACTGACCGCGTGGCAGGTTCAAACCCGAGCGGGCCTGACCGTGTTCCCTGCCGATCCTGTGCAGGACGGCGACACGTTTGCCCTGGTCATCCGGCTGCCCGTGGCCGGCTATGTGATGGCGGCCGGACGAGTGGTCTTCGAGTTCAAGGAACCACATCGCCGCGGCTTCGGCTACGGGACCCTGCCTGGCCACCCCGAGCAAGGTGAGGAAGCCTTCGCGGTCGTGCGCCGAGACGACCGTATGTACTTCGAGATCACCGCCTTCTCCCGGCCACGTCACCCGTTGGCGCGCCTCGGGAAGCCAGTCAGCCGGCGGCTGCAGCGCCAGACCACCCGTCGTTACATCGCCGCCATGCACGCGGCCATCGGCCAGTCTTGACCGCCCGTGACCTGATGTCACGTCCTGCGAAGCCATGTTGTCTTCCCTGCGGAAGGTCCATGTTCCAGGAGGCACATCATGGCCCGCATCTCCCTCGACCCGCCAAGGACGCTGCTCTACCGCGTGCTCGAGTGGTACTCAAGGCGCGTATACGGCGAGGTTCTCGAGCCTGGCAGGGCGCTGGCACACAACTCCCGCCTGCTCTACTCTTACCTGCGGTTCGAGCGGGCAGTCGCGAAGTTCAACAAGCTCGATCCCGTGCTCAAGGAGCTCGCCGTGATGGCGGCAGCAACACGCATCGGCTGCTCATGGTGCATGGATTTCGGCTACTGGGAGGCCCATCAGCTGGGCATCCCCGCGGAGAAGCTGCGCGTGGTTCCTGCCTGGCGCCAGAACCGGGACCTGTACACCGGGCTCGAGCTCGCCGTCATGGAGTACGCCGAGGCCATGTGTGAGTCGGAACCGGCCGTCACGGACGAGATGTCAGCTCACTTGCTCAACCTGCTCGGCGAGGCCGCCTTTGTCGAGCTCACCTTCATGGCCGGCCTGGAGAACCTGCGCAGCCGGGTCAACTCGGCGCTCGGGCTGCGCAGCCAGGGCTTCAGAGACCGGTGCACGGTCCCTGCGATACCGTCCCGACAGTGACAGAGTTCGCTCTCGCAGCGTTTCGCGAGCACCGTCGCGAGTTGTTCGGTATCGCCTACAGGATGCTCGGCAGCGTCGCAGACGCCGAAGACATTCTTCAGGACGCGTGGCTGAAATGGAGCGCCGTCGACGCGAGTGACGTGGACCAGCCGAGGGCTTACCTCGCGCGCACGGTCACCAACCTCTGCTCAACAAGCTCAAGTCTGCGACGGCGCGACGGGAGACCTACGTCGGCCCCTGGCTGCCTGAGCCTTTGGTGAGCACGGAACAGGACGCGGACCGCGAGGTCGAGCAGACCGAGGCCGTGTCGCTGGCGATGCTCGTCGTGCTAGAGACGCTGTCGCCGCTGGAACGGGCCGTTTTCGTCCTGAAGGAGGTCTTCGGCTTCACCTTCGCGGAGATAGCCGACATGCTCAACCGCAGCGAGAGCGCAGTCCGGCAGGTCGCCGCGAGGGCCCGCTCCCACGTCCGTGCGCGGCGGCCGCGCTACGACGCCCCGGCGGAAACTCGCCGCCGGGTGACCGACGAGTTCCTTGCGGCCTGCCTTGGCGGTGACATCAACCAGGTCATGGCGCTGCTCGCACCAGACGTCACAGCGTGGACCGACGGCGGAGGCAAGATCCGCGCCGCGTTGCGGCCGCTGCACGGCGCGGACAAGGTCGCCCGCTGGATACTCGGCGTGCTCGCTAGCCAGGTTCCCGGAGTTCGAACTAGCTCCGTGCTCGTCAACGGTCAGCCGGGCCTGCTCGTGTCGGCGGCCGGAGTCCTGGACAACGTCGTCGTCGCGGACCTGAATGCCGAAGGCCGGATCGAGGCTATTCGTCTCATCCGTAATCCCGACAAGCTCCAGCACATCACCAAGCGCTGACCGTGCAGACGATCATCGCGCTAACCGCAACCGCCGCCGTCAGTGGTGCGCCCCGGCGAACTGGTCGGCCTCAGTGGACCCGGCTAGGGCCGTGGTCGACGCGTCGGGGTTGATCGCCGACGTGACCAGGTCGAAGTAGCCGGTGCCGACCTCTCGCTGGTGCCTCGTCGCGGTGTAACCCTCCGGCTCGGAACCGAACTCCGCGTCCTGCAGCCGCACGTAGGCCGACATGCCTTCCTCGGCGTAGCCGCGGGCAAGGCTGAACATGGAGTGGTTCAAGGCGTGGAAGCCGGCCAGGGTGATGAACTGGAACTTGTATCCCATCGCCGCGAGCTCCTTCTGGAACTTGGCAATGGTGGAGTCGTCCAGGTTCGCCCGCCAGTTGAACGACGGCGAACAGTTGTAGGCAAGCATCTGGTCCGGGTACACCGAATGGATCGCGTCAGCGAATTCGGCAGCCACGGCCAGGTCAGGAGTCGAGGTCTCCATCCAGAGCAGATCGGAGTAGGGCGCGTAAGACAGCCCGCGCGCGATGCAGACTCCGATGCCGTTGCGCACGCGGTAGAAGCCCTCAGCGGTCCGGTCACCGGTCACGAACGGCTGGTCCCGCTCATCGATGTCGCTGGTCAGCAGCGTTGCGGCTTGGGCATCGGTCCGCGCGATGATCAGCGAAGGCACGCCGCAGACGTCGGCGGCCAGCCGCGCAGCGCTGAGCGTCTTGATGTGCTGGCCTGTCGGGATCAGCACCTTGCCGCCCAGGTGGCCGCACTTCTTCTCCGAGGCGAGCTGGTCTTCCCAGTGCACGCCGGCCGCGCCCGCCGCGATCATGGACTTCATCAGCTCGAACGCGTTCAGCACCCCGCCGAACCCGGCCTCAGCGTCGGCCACGATGGGTGCCATCCAGTGTGGAGCGCCTTCGCCGCCCGACTCGGCCCAGGTGATCTGGTCCGCGCGCATCAGCGCATTGTTGATCCTGCGAACAACCTGAGGCACGGAGTTGACGGGGTACAGGCTCTGGTCGGGATAGGTCTGGCCGGCCAGATTGGCATCCGCGGCGACCTGCCAGCCTGACAGGTAGATGGCCTTCAGCCCGGCCTTGACCTGCTGCACGGCCTGGTTCCCTGTCAGCGCGCCGAGTGCGTGCACGTACTCTTCGCTGTTCAGCAGCGACCAGAGTCGATCCGCGCCCAGCCGCGCCAGCGTGTGCTCCTCCTGCACAGAGCCGCGCAGCCGGATCACGTCCGCGGCCGTGAACGTCCGCTCGGTTCCGTTCCATCGCGAGTCGGCTGCCCAACTCTGCTGCAGGTCAGCGGCCTGGTCGTCAAAATCCTTGCTGGCCTCGAGGCGACGATTGTTCACTGGGCCCTCCTGACACGTGCCGTCCCCGGGTGATGCATACAGCTTCGCCGCGCAGATGGCGGCGCGGTAGCTAGGGAGCGGGTGAAAATCAGTGAATCTTCCTGTAGCTTGAAGATATGACGACTTTCGCCGAGAAAGATTTCGCGCGTTTGCCGGATAGCGGCCTGGATCTCGTTCTCTTCGGTCAGCGGCTCCGGCACATCAGGCGCAGCAGGGGATTGACGCTTGACCGAGCTCGGCGAGCGGGTCGGCCGAGCTCCCTCGGTGCTCTCGCTTCTGGAAAACGGCAGACGCGAGCCCAAGCTCTCCCAGATCGAGGCTCTCGCGAGCGCGCTCGGCGTGTCGGCGGACGAGCTGATGCGCCGCGAGGCACCGAGCCGTCGGGCGCAGCTCGAGATCGCACTAGCTGAAGCCCAGCGCGATCCGGTCTACGCGAGGCTCGGCCTGTCCTACCTGCGCCCTGGCCCGCGCGTCCCGAGCGAGGTGATCGAGCACATTCTCGCCCTGTTCGCGGAGCTGCGCGGGGAGCAGGTCAAGCCGACCGCGACGCCGGAGGAGGCCAGGGCGGCGAACGCGGACCTGCGCGCGCTGATGAGCGACCGTGGCAACTACTTCGCCGAGATCGAGCAGGCCGCGGCCCGCGCACTCGAGCCGGTCGCCTACTCAGGCGGCGCGTTGTCCCAGGGCATGTTGCTGTCGGTCGTGTCGCACCACGGCTTTTCCGTCCGCTACGTGCAGGACCTGCCGCGTTCCGCCCGTTCGGTCACTGATCTGCGCAACCGCCGCATCTACCTGCGGCAGGAATCCCTGGGCATGCACACTCCCCGTGCGGTCTTGTTGCAGACCCTGGGTCATTTCGTCCTCGGCCACAGCGCCCCACAGGACTTCGCCGACTTCCTGCGGCAGCGCGTCGAGGCGAACTACTTCGCGGCCGCGGTTCTGGTGCCCGAGCAGGCGGCGGTCACGTTCCTGCGCAACGCCAAGGAGAACAGGAATCTGTCGGTGGAGGACATGCGGGACGTGTTCTCGGTGTCCTATGAGATGGCGGCGCACCGCTGCACCAACCTCGCCACTCATCACCTCGACCTGACCTGCCACTTCGTCAAGAACGATGCGGGCGGCATCATCTACAAGGCTTACGAGAACGACGGCGTCGTTTTCCCGGCTGACCCTACCGGCGCGATCGAGGGCCAGCGGATGTGCCGGCACTGGTCGGGACGGCAGATCTTCGCGGCCGCCGATCGGTTCAGCCCGCACTACCAGTATTCGGACACGCCGTCAGGCACCTACTTCTGCGTCGCTTCCGTCGATCCCGGCAGCGAGCGCGGCTTCGCAGTCACTCTCGGGGTGCCGTTTGATGACGCGCGATGGTTCCGCGGCCGGGACACGACCAAGCGGACCAAGTCCGCCTGCCCTGACCCGTCCTGCTGCCAGCGCCCGCCAGCCCGGCTGGCCGCCCGGTGGGACGGGATGGCCTGGCCGTCCGCCCGCGCGCACTCGCACATCCTGCTGGCGCTGCCGTCGGGCAGCTTCCCCGGTGTAGACGAGGCCGACGTCTACACCTTCCTGGAGAGGCACGAGCAGGACTAGCCGTCCGGACGCTGAGAAAATAGCTCGCCCCACCAAGGCGCCGTCCTTATTGTCGCAACCATGCGCTCTGAGCCGGTGTGGCAGGTCGAGTTGCTGGCCGACCACCCCGAACTGATCCCGGCCGTCGGTGAGCTGCGCTGGCGGGAATGGGGCCGCTGGGGAGACCCGCCGGAGTCTGAAGACCGCTCCTGGTGGATCGACGTCACTCGTAGCGAATCTGGTCGCACCGAGCTGCCGGTGACGTTCGTCGGGCTCGGCCCCGACGGCGCCCTCGCGGGCGCCGTCGGCATCGGCAAGGTTGACCCGCCGGAATTGCAAGACCGCGGACCGTGGGTGATCGGCGTGATCGTCGATCCGGCGCCGCGCCGCCGAGGCGCGGCCGGGCAATACTCGCGCATACTCTCCGCTGGGCCGCTGACCAGGGCTACGACCCGGTCTGGGTCGCGACCGGCCACGATGCCGCTGGCTTTTACCAGAGTTGCGGCTGGGAGCTCACGCAGACCTACCGCGGGCTGCGCCACGACGAGGTGATGATCCTGCGCTGCGCGACGACCACGAAGGATGCTCACGTCAGCAGGTAGCGAGTGCGGTAGGAGGTAGTGAATGCGGCAGCATACGCCGTATTCGCTCCCTCCTCATCAACAGCACATGAGATCGCGCCCGTTACGCGAACCTTGGCGGTCGCTTCTCGCGCAGGGCGGCGGCGCCCTCGGCCAGGTCCGGGCCCATGAACGTGAGCATCTCGTAGGCGGCGGACTGGTCGAAGATCGGCCCGGCGGTGCGGAGCCAACTGTTCATCGCCTTCTTGGTGAGCCTGATCGCGAGCTGCGACCCGGTCGCCAGCGTGTCGGCGATCCTGAGCGCTTCGTCCAGCACCTCGGCGCGCGGCAGCACCTTGCTGACCAGGCCGATCCGCTCGGCCTCTACGCCGTTGACCATTTCGCCGGTCAGCAGGTAGTAGCGGGCCTTGGCCATGCCGCAGAGCAGCGGCCAGATGATCGCGGCGTGGTCGCCAGCCGCCGCGCCGAGCTTGACGTGCCCGTCACCAAGCCTGGCATCTTCGGCGCAGATGCTGATGTCCGCGAGCAGCGCCACCACAAGACCAGCCCCGACGGCGACGCCGTTGATCGCCGACACGATCGGCTTGTCGCAGCTGATCATGTTGTAGACAAGGTCGCTCATCTCGCTGAGCATCCGCGTGGTCCGGTCGTAGTCGCCGGCCATCCGCTGCACCATCGCCAGGTCGCCGCCCGCGGAGAACGCCTTACCCGCGCCGGTGATCACCGCGACCCTGGTCTCATCGTCGCGGGCGACGTCGGTCCACAGCGTCGCGAGCTGACTGTGCATGGCCTCGTCGGCCGCGTTGTAGACCTCGGGCCTGTTCATCGTGATCAGGAGCACGCCGTGCTCGCGCCGCTCGAAGAGCAGGTGGTTGTAGCTGCTGTAGTCCATGCCGCGCGGCTCCTCGGTGCGCTCGGGACTGGCGGGGAGGGTCTGCTGATGGAATGATGACATCTGGCCGGATCGGCACGGGCTGCGGCATACTACTGTTGAGTAACTTAAGGCGAGCCCGCGCCAAGGAGTTCCCCCAGATGAGCGATGCCGAGCAGGCGGCAGCGACGGCGGCGTTCACGCTCGACCTGTCCGACGACGTCCGCGAGATGCGGGACTGGGTGCACGAGTTCGCCAAGAACGTCATGCGCCCTGCGGCCGCGGAGTGGGATGAGCGCGAGGAGACGCCGTGGCCGATCCTGGAAGAGGCGTCGAAGATCGGCCTGTATTCGCTCGACTTCTTCGGCGGGCAGTGGTTCGAACCGACCGGCCTCGGCACGCCGGTAGCCTTTGAGGAGATCTTCTGGGGTGACGCCGGTATCGGCCTGGCGCTGATCGGAACCTGCCTGGCGGCGGTCGCGGTCAGCGGCAGCGGCACGCCCGAGCAGATCGGCGAGTGGTTGCCGCAGATGTTCGGCAGCCCAGGCGACGTCAAGCTCGGCGCCTTCTGCTCGTCGGAGCCGGACGCGGGCAGCGACGTCAGCGCGATCAGGACCAGGGCTGTCTACTCGCGGCCACCGACGAGTGGGTGCTGAACGGCACCAAGGCGTGGGCCACCAACGGCGGTATCGCCGACGTGCATGTGGTCGTCGCGTCAGTAGACCCGGCGCTCGGCAGCCGCGGCCAGGCCAGCTTCATCGTGCCGCCGGGCACACCAGGGCTGTCGCAAGGGCAGAAGTTCCGCAAGCACGGGGTGCGGGCCTCGCACACGGCGGAGGTTGTGCTCGACGACGTCCGCGTGCCTGGCCGATGCCTGGTCGGCGGCAAGGAGCGACTGGACGCAAGGCTGGCGAGGCTGGCGGCAGGACAGGCTGGCGGCGAGCAGGCCGCGATGAAGACATTCGAGGCCTCAAGGCCCACGGTCGCCGCCATGGCAGTCGGCGTGGCCAGGGCAGCCTTCGAGTACGCCAGGGACTACTCGGTCAGCCGGGTCCAGTTCGGCAAGCCGATCGGCCAGAACCAGGCGATCGCGTTCATGTTGGCAGACATGCAGGCATCGGTCGACGCGGCCCGGTTGCTGACCTGGCGGGCCGCGTGGATGGCCAGGCAGGGCCGCAAGTTCAGCCGGGCCGAGGGCTCGATCTCGAAGCTGGTCGCGGGGGAGACCGCGGTGCGGGTCACCGAGCAGGCCATCCAGATCCTCGGCGGGCAACGGTTACACAAGGGAGTACCCGGTCGAGCGCATGCACAGGGACGCCAAGATCTTCACCATTTTCGAGGGCACGTCGGAGATCCAGCGCATGATCATCGGAAGGGCCGTCACCGGGCTTGACGTGCGCTAATAACCGCTGGTCATGGCGCTGGTGCGGATCTTAAAGGGCCAGTGAACTCGTCCCGCCAGCCCGCGCCGCGCGTCCTCAGAAGATAACGGGGATCAGCATTTTCGTGGACTGCTGGTACTCCGGATAGGCACCGGGGAAGAGCCTGGTCATATTGCGCTCCTCCACGAAGGCGCTGTAGATGAAGTACCCGCCGATCAGTGCCACGGCGACCAGCCACCAGACGCTGACGGCGATCGCCGAGCCGATCATCGCCAGCAGAATGCCGGTGTAAATCGGGTGCCGGATCGTCCGGTACGGGCCGGATGTGACCAGCTCGGGGTCTTCCTTCGTGGACGTCGGCATTCCCCAGTTCCGGCCGAGGTAGATCCGCGCCCAGACGGCCAGTCCCAGGCCGAGGACCCAGATGGTGAGGCCGACCCCCCACAGGACTGGGTCTTTGACGTATCCGACGCCATGCCCCGTCAGCACCCGCAGCCGGACCAGGAGCACGACGACCAGGATGAGCACCACCCGGACGCCCGCGAAGCGCGCCCAGTTGCCCCGTCCCCGCTGTCCCCGCTTGGCCCTGGCGGATGCGGCGAACCAGCCCACCCAGAAGATGACCCAGCCCACGCCGATCACGATGTCAACCACTCGCATCGAAGTACCCCTCCGTGTCCGGATCGCCGGCAGCGCGCACGTACCGCCGATGACCGTCATTGCCGTCCCGGCGAGCTGCCCCGCGTATCATGCGGCGCCGGCCCGGTCGCGCAGCGGGAGGGCGAAGTCGCTGCCGCCGCGCCTGCTGGCCTCGGTCACTGGCGCGGCGGTCGTCAGGAGCGTAACGCGCAGGCCCAGGTCACTGGGCTGCCGCTGCTGCCCGGCCGCCCAGGCCAAGGCCGAGTCCCCGGCGGCTTGCCACTGCGCCTCCGTCGCGTCCTGATCCAGGTGAACGCACGCCTCCTGATGCGCAGGCTCAGTGCGCAGCGTGAGTCCAGGGAAGCTGGCGGCGAGCTGGCCGGCCAGGTCCTGCGGTACCGGCCAGCAGAACTCCACCGGGCCGTCGCTGTCCTGGTTCACCTCTCCGTAGTAGATCAGGAACGCGGCCCCGGCGACTCCTTCGATCCGGGGCACCGGCACCGGCTGGGCTTTGAGCATGCCGATGACCTCCTTGCCCATAGCCCAGACTTCCTGCTGACTGCTGGCATGCCGCAGCAGGCAGAGCAAGCTGCGGGCGGGGATATCGCGGACCTTGACCTCGTGCATGACGTTCCTCTTTCCAGTCAGGCGGTCAACGAGGTAGCCGGCCAGGTCCCGGCGGGCAGAATGATCGGCTTCAGCCCCTGACCAGTAAGCGCCGACGTGCGCCGCAGCGACCTCCGGCTCCAGGCTGAGGATCAGCTGGATCTGCGCCAGCGGCACTCCGATCTGGCGCAGCGACGCGACCAGCCGGGCGTTATCCAGCTGACCGGCGGCATACCAGCGGTAACCAGAGTCCGGATCGACCTGGGCGGGCGGCAGCAGTCCCAGCTCGTCATACAGGCGCAGCGCCTTCGCCGACAGGCGGGACAGCCTGGCGAACTCACCGATGCTCATCAAGTCCACGAACGGCTCCCTCGTGCCGGGCCGACACCCGACTCCCCAGACTGTGCGGCTTCCCCCAGGGTCAAGGTCAAATAAGCGGTCTGCCGCCCTGCCGGCCAGCCCAGGCCGGGCCCGCGATCATGGTGACCAAGGACGGGCCGTACCGGATCACGGGCGGCATCCCGGTCACCGAAGCAGACGGCAGCCTGACGGCGCGCGCCGAAGGCGCCTCCCGCGAGCACTACGCGCTTTGCCGGTGTGGCCGGTCATCCGGCCGACGTAGCAGATCATGCTTGCCTTGCGTGTCGTTTCCGTCAGCCCGCCCAGGTCAGAAGGTCATGGGGCACCAGGGTGCCGGTTCCCACGACATCGCGGTGGAAAGCGCCGCGAGGGAACCTGGCGTCGCCTCGGTGACCAGGCCCGCCTTGGCCATGGCCATTAGCCGCGTGCCGCCGAGGTACGCGGCGCCCAGCGCTCGCACGGGCAGCATCACGTCGGCCGGGACGGTGGTCCGTTCGCAGGTGGCGCGGAAGCCTGCGGGAGCGGCACCAGCCTCCGCGGCCAGCCTCCAGCGGCCCGCGTTCTGCGGGCACAGCTCGTCGGCGACCTCGATGACCACGTCGACCGGGCAGGCGTAGTGCCGCTGCGTCAGGGCGCTGCCCACGTCTACCAGCCGGATCCACAGGCCATCGCTGACCACAGACCGGACCCGGCGCGGGTCGGCCAGCAGGTACAGCAGCGGGTCATCCACCGGCCGCATCCTGGCGTGGAATTCGCTGAGCAGGTCCTGGCTGAGCAGGTTGCCCCAGAGCGCTGCGGTCGCCGCGGGGTCGGCGGCGATCGCCTCGCTCACCTCGAGGACGCCCTCCGGCAAGCCCGCGTCCTCATCCCAGCGCTCGGTCGAGGTGAACACCGCATACCCCCGCGGCCCCGAGTCGTCCTCGGCCAGCAGGCACCGTATCGGCCGGGATGACCCGCCGTCGGAGTGCAGGTCGGTGAGCAGGCGGTCCCACCACGGCTCGGTGCGGGCGTAGAGGCCGGGCCGTTCGGCCAGCGCTAGGTCGTAGACCTTGGCCAGTTCGGCCCGGGCCGACCGCGGTTCGGCGATCCGCAGCCGCAGGCCGGGGTCGGCCGGTGCCCCGGGCGCCAGCGCGCCCTCGCCGCGCTGCAGCCGGTAGGCGGCCTGCCAGGAGGCGCGCCCGTAGCCGTACCGCCCGTAGATGCCTGATTCGGAGCAGAACAGCACGGCCACCGCCTCGTCCCGCTCGTTCACGTCGGCGAGCTGGCGGCCCATCAGCGCGGACAGGATGCCCTGGCGGCGGTGCGAGGGAAGCACCGCAACCAGGCTCACCCCGGCGACCGCGGCCATCGCGCCAGGCACGCGCATCTGGAAGCTGAACACGCCCGCCGTGCCGATTATGGTGTCGCCGTCGAGCGCCGCCAGGGTCCGGTCGAATTCGAGGCGGGCCAGCAAGTTGGCGTGGGCGCGCTCGGACAACGGCGTGCCATGGGACGCGTGCTGGTCCACGGCGAGAAAGCCAGCGAGCTCGTCTTCGGCGACCGGGCGGATCGGATAGATGGCCATGTCCGCCTTCCTACCAAGCGGACACCATCACGCCCACTCCTTATCGCACGGGACTGCATCCTGGTCAAACCGCACCGGAGCGCAGTTCACGGCGCTGCGCTACCTCGCGCTCGACGGCACCGGTCCACCCCAGCCACAAAGAACAGGCCAGCCGGTACATCATCTGGCGAACAACCACGCCGACGACGAACGGCTACGCCAGATCGTCACCGGGCAAACGTTGCCTGATGCGGCACTAGCTGCCTGGACCGGCTGTCAGTCCGCAGGTTCGGGAGCGCCCCCAGACCGCGCCGAGCAGCCGCGACATGCGTGCTGATGTCGTTCTGACAAGACGACCGGCGACAGGCCATCTACCTGCGGAATCTTCTCATACCTCCATGAGCTTCACGATCTTTGAGGGGACGTCGAACATCCAGCGAATGATCATTGGAAGGACCGTCACCGGGCTTGACGTGCGGTAACAACCGCAGGTCATGCCGTCAATGCCGGGCCCGCTGGTCAGGTGGCTGGCGCGGCGACAGCTGCAGCGGCAGTGGTGATGAGCCGGGCGACCTCGTCCGGGTGGGAGACCATCGCGACGTGGCTGGCGGCGACCTCAATGGTGGTCGCGCCCATGCGGCTGGCGAAGAGCCGCTCGCCGTCGGGTGGGATGGCCTGGTCCTCGGTGGCGACCAGGTACCACGACGGCAGCGACTTCCACGCCGGGATCCCCATGACGTCGTTGAAGGTGGAGCCGGCGAGCGCTTGCTGGGTGGCGTGCATCACTTTGGCCTTGAACGGGTCCACATCGGCGGCGAAGTGGTGCACGTAGTCGTCTTCAGGCAGCCAGCTGAAGCCCTGAGGATCGGTGAAGAGGTGCTCTAGCGCCTTGGGCGTTGGTCCCTGGGAGAGCAGCGCACCGAGCGCCTCGCCCTGATCGAGCCCGAATGCCGCGATGTAGACCAGGCCGGCCGCGTTGGGCGCGTCGGTGCCGAGCGCGGTGATGATTTGGCCGCCGTAGGAATGCCCGGCGACGATGGTGGGGCCGTCCTGGAGAGTCAGGACGTGGCGAAGCCTGGCGACGTCGTCGGCCAGCGAGGTGAGCGGGAACTGCGGGGCGGTCACGTGAAAGCCGTCGGCCTGCAGGCGCTCGATGACGCCGCTCCAGGAGGAGCCGTCGGCCCAGGCGCCGTGGACGAGGACGATGTTAGGTCGCGCGTTCATGTCCGTGGTTCCTTCCGCAAGGGTTGGCGGATGTCAGCTTTCAGTCGCGGGCCGACCGGCCTGGAGGCTGGCGATCTGGGCTCGGGCGGCGCCGATGAGTTCGGCGTTGGTGTTCGCGTGTCCGGCGATGCCCCAGCCGCCATCCGGCGCCTCGGTCAGCATTACCCAGGTCCGCTCTGCCTGCGACGGGCGGCCGGCGGCGCGGGCGGCGATCGCGGTCAGCCGTTCCACGACGGCAAGCTGCTTGTCCCGGTCCAGGGCGCCGGCGTTGGTGAGGACCTGAATCCGGACATAGCCGAAGTCGCCATCGACGTTGGACAGGTCCCCAGCCGGGAGTTCGTGGATGAATGCCGCGGTGTTCTGCCGGAACATGGGGATGTCCGGCACCTGCTCGACCGCCATGACGGCAGCCGCCAGGTCGGTGGCGAGCTGGCGCTTGTTAGCGAAGGTCCCGGCAGTGGCGTAGACGTCGATCATGGGCATGGCAGTGGTCCTTCGGCGGCTATCCGGCGCATGACTGCCACTTCATGATGTGCTCGCCCGCGCCCGCGTTCTCTCACACATTTGCGTGAGGTGCGTTCCGTGCTCGCGGCCCCGGCCCGACGTATCCTTGGCAGGGATTTCGCCCTGCTGGACGAGCCGCGAGCGCCGCCCCAGGGCCACCGGACGCGAGGTGGTGTGGCGATTGCGGTCAGGGCCGTTGCGGGGCCGCGCCGAGCCCATGGAGCGGGCGTTGGCGGTACTGCGGTCAGCACGCCAGTATGGATCGACCGCGGCGGTCCTGGTGTCCGGGCCAGCGGGCATCGGCAAGACAGCGCTGTTGTCGGAGATCCGCGCCCAGGCCACCGCCAAGGGATTCCGGGCCGCCACCAGCAAGTGCGACCAGATCGAGCAGGTCTGGCCAGGCGCGCCGGTGATCGCGATGCTGCGCGGCGGCCCCGCCCCGCTCGTCTCCGCGGCAGACTACGAGAAGATCACTCGCCTGGTCAGCGAGCCGCTCCTGCTCGCCGACCAGATCGCGTCAGCCCTGGAAAGCGCTGCGCTGGCCGCGCCGTTGCTGATCGCGATCGACGATTTCCAGTGGAGCGACCGGGTCACGCGCTTCACTGTGCGCACGGTCATTCCCCGGCTGATCGGCCTTCCCGTGGTCTGGGTGCTGGCCAGCCGGGCAGATGACTTCGACCTGGACCTGGACCAGATCCGCGCTGAAACCGTCCACCTCGCACCGCTGCCTGCCGCGGACATCATGGCCATCGTCGAGGACAGGCTGGGGCGGCCGCCAGACGAACGGGCGGGCAGGTTCGCCGCGACGGCCGACGGGAACCCGTTCCTCGCGATTCAGATCGTCGACTGCCTGGCCAGGTCCGCTGAGTGGGGAGAGCCCGGCGAGGTCCCTGGCGAGTTCACCGCAGCGGTAGCGCAGCGGGTCGCGGAGCTGACCGGCGCGGCACGCAAGGTGCTGAAGGTGGCCGCGATTGCCGGGCGTCCCTGGCCTGCGCGGGAAATGGTCGCACTGATGCCCGGCACCGACGACCTGGGCGGGGAACGAGCCGTCGCGGAGGCCGTCGGGGCCGGACTGATCACCGTTTCAGGTGGCATGGTGAGCTTCCGCCACGACCTCGTCCGCGAGGCTGTCAGCGCTTCCATACCTGGCGGGCTCGCGTCTCAGCTTCACCAGGCCTTCGCCAACTACTACCTCACGGTGGCCGGTGACCCGCTCATGGCCGCCTCACACGCACGCCAAGCGGCCACTCCCGGCGACGCCCGCACCGCGGAGATCCTTGTCCGGGCCGCCGAGATGCTGGCCGGTGCCAGTGCCGGTGACGCGAGCGGGCTAGCGGCGCTGGCCTTCCGCACGCTCCAGCCTGCCCAGCCGGAATGGCTCGCGCTGAGCCTGCGCTGCCTGTCCGTGCTCTGCCGGGCCCAGCATGCGGCCGAGGCGATCACCGTCGCTGACACGATCCTGGCCCGCGCCGATGACGCCGACACCATCGGGCAGGTGGAGACCGAGGCGGCTCGCGCGCTATGGCTCGGGGGGCGGATTGGCGAACTGCTCGCCCGCACCGAGATAGCACTGAAGATCACGGGACTGGACGCGGCCGTCATCGCGCGGCTGCACGCGGTCCGTGCGCTAGCGAAGACGCGGCTCGCGGACGGCGGAACTGCGGCGGGGGAGGCTGCGGCCGGCTGGAGTCCGCTCGGGCCGCCGGCGACCGGGAAGCGCTGGAACTCGCGCTGCAGGCCGCCGGTGAGGCCGCTACGAATGATGCCGACCATCGGACGGCTCTGGCCCACTTCCGTGAGCTGCGCTCGCTGCGCGGTATGCCGTGCCTGGCGGAAGAGATCACGGCGCTGCAATTCCTGGACAGACACGGCCATGCCCAGGTGCTGCTCGATCAGGCACGCGCGGATAGTCGGGCCGTCAGCGAATCGATGCTGCCGGCACTCGCGTACGCACAGGCGTGGCAGGACTTCACCCTGGGCCGCCTGGATGACGCCGACTCCGGCGCCCGCGCTGTCATCGAACTCGGAAGCCATCTCGGCAGCGGCCTGTACACCCTCGACGCGGTCATCGTCCGCGTGAGTGTCGCTCTCCTACGCGGTGACATCGACACGGCAGCCATCCAGTTGCGCCACGCGGAAGACCTCGGCGGGGCTGACGACACGGTCCGTAAGCCCGGTCTCGCGGTCATGCGCGGATGGATCGCCGCGGCAGGCGGCGATGTCCAGCAGGCTGTCGTCGCGCTTCGCCCCGTGGTCGACGGGGCCAGCCGGTCAGGTAGCTTCTGGCCGGTGTGGCCGTGCTGGAACGGGCTGTTTTTCGAATTCGCCACCATGGCCGCCGACCGGACCTTCACCTCCGCCTGCGTTGACGTGGCCGAGACCGCCGCGGCCCGCAATCCGGGCGTCGCCAGTTTCGAGGGCCTCGCCCTGAACCTGCGTGGCCGCATCAGCAACGACCTGGACGTCATCGCGCGGTCCGCGGAAGTTCTTGGCCAAAGCCCCCGCCCGACACTCCGCGCGTACGGAGCTGACACCCACGGCCGTGCACTGCTCGCCGCAGGAGAGCGGCAGGCTGGGCTGACTCAGCTCGATGTCGCCTGGGACGAATACCACCAGATCGGCGCGGTGGCCTTCCGCGCGGAAACCCAGCGCGCCATGCGGGAGGCCGGAGCCCGCCGCGCCAAATGGTCCAATATCGCCGGACGGCCCGCGACAGGCTGGCTGTCACTGACCCACGCCGAACGCCGGGTGGCCACTCTTATCGGCTCCGGACACGCCAACAAGTCAGCCGCCACAGAACTTGGCGTGTCCGTCAATACCATCGGTACGCACCTGCGTGCCGTCTTCACTAAACTCGGCATCCAGTCCCGGGTGCAACTG
This sequence comes from uncultured Actinomycetota bacterium, assembly GCA_963809195.1. GTDB lineage: Bacteria > Actinomycetota > Actinomycetes > Streptosporangiales > Streptosporangiaceae > Chersky-822. The sequence continues at coordinate 393,215 of CAWEIQ010000003.1, forward strand.
GCGCACGAGCTCCACGATCAGGAAATGAGCCACGCGCCAGCTCCCGCACCGGTCACCTTCAGCGGCTCCGGGCCGTGGCGGGGTAGTCGGTCGCGCGGAAGCATCCGTGGACGTGGTCGTTGACCACGCCAACGTTCTGCATGAACGCGTACACGCTCGTCGGCCCCACGAAGCGGTAGCCCTGCGACTTCAATTGCTTCGCGAGCGCCTCCGCCTGCGGCGTCGACTTGGGCAGGTCAGCGATAGACCGCGGTGCCCGCTGGCGGGTGACCTGGTAGGACTTCGCGAGCGCCGCCAGGCTCGGCGACGCGGACATCATCGCGCGGGCGTTGTCGACAGTGGCTTGGATCTTCCCGCGGTTGCGGATGATGGAGGAGTCCTGCACCAGCCGGTCCACGTCACGCTCTGTCATAGCCGCGACCTTGCTGACGACGAAGCCCCGCAAGGCCTTCTGGAACGCGTCCCGCTTCCCGAACACGATCGACCAGCTCAGCCCGACCTCGAACACGCCCAGGGTGAGCGCCTCGAACATCGCAGACTCGTCGTAGGTGCGGGTACCCCAGACATCGTCGTGGTAGCGGCCGAATGCGGTATCCCCGGCGCCGGCCCAGGCGCAGCGTGGCTTCCCGTCGCTCCCGATGACTACGTCACTACTCATGGTGAGAATGATCTCACTGAGCGGCATGCACGGCTCTCAGGGGCGCGGTGCGCCCGAGGCGACTCAACTGGTCCGTCGGGCTCGTGGCGCAGGTTTACCAGCAGGCGGCCTGCCGGGTAGGTCTAGAGCCGCCTGAGGCAACGAGCGAGGACCGGGAGCGGTAAGCATGGACCTTGGCCTGGCCGGGCGAACGGCCATCGTGACCGGCGGCAGCAAGGGCATCGGCCTGGCGGTGGTACGCGGGTTGGCAGACAACGGCGTGCACGTGATCACCGGCGCTCGCACCTTGTCCGCCGAGCTTGAGCAGCTCACCCACGACGGGCAGGTCCAGGCGGCGGAAATCGACCTGTCCGATCCTTCAGGTCCCGCCACGCTAGCCGCTATGGCCGGTGACCGAGTGGACATCCTGGTCAACAACGTCGGCGGTGCGCCAGCCCGCACTGGCGGATTCCTGAGCATCAGCGACGAGGACTGGCTGGCTACGATCAATCTGGACCTCATGGCGGCGGTGCGGACCACGCGAAGCGTTCTGGGAGGGATGCTTGCGGCCGGCTGCGGCTCGATCGTCACGATCTGCTCGGTCAACGCCAGGCTGCCCGATCCGGCTGTGCTGGACTACAGCGTCGCGAAGGCTGGCCTAGCCAGCTTCTGCAAGGCGCTGTCGAAGGAGGTGGGGCCGGCCGGCATCCGGGTCAACACGGTGAGCCCTGGGCCTGTTGCCACCGATCTGTGGCTCGGCGCGGCAGGAGTGGCGGAAACCGTCAGTCACGCGACCGGTGCACTTGCCGCAGACGTTGCCAGCCAGGCCGTCAGCCAGATGGTCACCGGCCGGTTCACACAGCCCGCCGAGGTCGCGGACGTCGTGCTGTTTCTCGCCAGTGACCGGGCCGGCAACGTGACCGGCGCCGATTTCGTCATCGACGGCGGCCTGCTGACCACCTTGTGACTGGCTGCAGCGGGCACGTAGGAGATCCAGCGCAATGATCATCGGACGAGCTGCGCTACCGGGAGGCGTATCCCGACGAAGTCGAGGCGCGGATTGCGCTGCACCGTCATGACACGGCCGCTGCGGATGCGCGGTGAGGCTTCTCCTGGACGAGATGTACGCGGACAAGCTGGCCCAGGCGCTGCGGGATCAGGGCATCGACGCTGCCACGGTGGCTGAGCTAGGGATGGCAGGCAGGTCAGACGCGGATGTTCTCGCTGCGGCGGCCGACGGGGGATACGTGCTGCTTACGGAGAACGTCAGCGATTCCGCCAGCCTCTGCGGCGATCACGTCGCTGCAGGACGGCATCACCTCGGCGTGCTGATCGCGCTCTCGTCGCGGTTTTCCCGTCGGCCCGCCGGCTACTGCGCGATCGTCACCGCGGTCGCGGCAGCATCCGGCGATCAGCTCGACGATCGCCTCGTCTACTTGGAGCGCCCCGGCCAGGCATAGCGGCCAGTAGACCGGGGCTAGCCGAGCTAGACAGGTTCGACTGCTCATTGCGGTTCACGAACGGAGTCCATGCCGAGGTACTCGGCGAGCCACGGCCCGGTCACGCTGTCGGCCGCGCGCGCGACGTCCTCCGGCGGGCCCGCCGCGACAATATGCCCGCCCTCCGGGCCGCCGCCTGGTCCCATGTCGATGAGGTGGTCAGCGGCGGCAAGCAAGTCCAGGTCGTGGTCGATGACGATGATGGTGGCGCCGGCCTCCAGCAGGTGGTCGAACACGTCCACCAGCGTGGCCACGTCCAGCGGGTGCAGGCCGGTCGACGGTTCGTCGAGGACGTACAGCGTTCCCTTTTGGCTGCTGCGCAGCCGGGAGGCGATCCGCAGCCGCTGCGACTCGCCGCCCGATAGCGAAGGCGTGGGCTCGCCGAGCTTCAGGTAACCAAGGCCGACCTCGTTGACGGGCCGCAGGGCCGCGGCGACTGGCGTCCAGTCGGCGAACCGCTCCAGCGCGTCCTGCACGCTCAGACTGAGCGCGTCGGCGACGGTCAGGCCGTTGACCTGAACAGCCAGCGTGGCGTCGTTGAAGCGCGCGCCGTGGCACGTCGGGCACTGGACGGTGATGTCGGGCAGATACTGGACGTCCAGGGCAATGTGACCGAGGCCCTGGCAGGTTGGGCACTGACCGTCCCGAGTGTTGAACGAGAAGTGGCCGGGCTTCCAACGCCGGCGCCGGGCGTACGGGGCGTCGGCGTAGACCCGGCGGATCTGGTCGAAGGCTCCGCAGTACGTGGCGGGGGTCGACCGCGCGTTCTGGCCGATCGGCGAGGCATCGATCTGGACAACCTGGCGGACGCCGCCGAGTTCCAAGCGCCGGACGTGCGCGGGCGGAGCTGACCCGGTCAGCTGCGCCCGCGCTGCCGGAATCAGGCTGTCCAGAACGAGAGCCGTCTTCCCTGCTCCGGACGGCCCGGCCAGAGCAGTAAGCCGGTTCACCGGGAAGGCCGCGGTGACGTCATGCAGGTTGTACAGGTCGCTGACGTCGATGACGATCTGCCGTGCCGGGCTGGGACGCGCCGGGCGGTCACGGGACACGGCCGGAGCGCCGGCCAGGAACGGTCCCATGATCGACTGCGGGTCGGCTTCCAGCTCCCGAGGACTGCCCTGGGCGATCACCCTGCCTCCGCTGGCTCCCGCACCGGGGCCGAGTTCGATGACCCAGTCCGCCGCGTGGATGATTTCCCGCTCGTGCTCGACGACGAGGACGGAGTTCCCGTTGCCAGCCAGAGCGCTGATCGTCTTGCGCAGTCCCTCGATATTGCTGGGGTGCAGCCCGACCGACGGCTCATCGAGCACATACAGCATTCCGGTGGTACTGGCGCGCACCGTCGAGGTGAGTTCGATCCGCTGGCGCTCTCCGGTAGACAAGGACGCCCCGGCCCGGTCCAGGGTCAGGTAGCTGAGCCCGACGTCGATCAGCGGCGTCAGCCTGGCGTCCAGTTCGGCGAGCAACCCGGTCGTCAGCCGTCCGATCTCGGCGGGCAGCCCGGCGGGCAGGCTGGCCGCGAAATCGCGCAGCTCGCTCAGGCTGAGAGCGCTGATCTGGGCGATGTTGCGGCCACTGAGCTGGGAGGTCAGCGCCTCGGGCCGCAGCCGGGTACCGTGGCACACCGAGCACACGCGGGTAACGACGAAACGCTGCACCAGGCGCCGCGTGTGCTCGTTGTCACTGCGCAGCGACCGTTCCACTGCGGCGACGGCGTTGTCGTAGTTGACCGACAGCTGCACAGTCCGTCCGTTCCGGCCCGCGAGCGTCACATCCCGCCGGACGGGGGCGCCATGCAGCACGATGTCGCGTTCGTGGTCGGTCAGCGACATGTACGGCACGTCGAGCCGGACTCCCAGCTGGCCTGCGGCATACATCGAGAGCCGCCTGGCCGCCCGAATTCCACGGCAGCACCGCGCCTTCCTCGATTGTCTTGCTCGGATCGGGGACCAGGGTGCTCAGGTCCACTTCCGACCGCACACCCAGGCCGTGGCATGCCGGGCACGCGCCAAAGGAGTTGAAGGCGAAGGACTCGGCACTCGGGTGCTCGAACCGCGCGCCGCACACCGGGCAGACAATCTCCTCGGCGAGCGTGGCGACCGACGGACCGACCAGGTGGCCGTTCGGGCACAGGTGCGAGCCCAGTCGCGACATCATAAGGCGCAGCACGTTGAGCACCTCGGACATGGTGCCCAGGGTGCTGCGAGGGCCAGGTATTGGCGGGCGCTGCCGCAAGGCCAGAGCCGGAGGGAGGTGCTCGATCTGATCCACGTCCGGCCGCTGGGCCTGGGTCAGGCGCCGACGGCTGTAGGTGCTCAGGCTTTCCAGGAACCGCTGCATGCCCTCGGCGTACAGGGTGCCGATGGCGAGCGACGTCTTGCCCGAACCGGACACGCCGACCATAGCGACCGTCCGCCACAGCGGGACATCTATGTCGACATTCTGGAGATTGTTCTGCCGAGCGCCGCGCACGCCGATGACGGTCGGCAGTGTTTCCTGCACGCGAACATCGCTCCTCGCCACAACCCGCAACTAAACACAGGCGCTCGGTCGGCCCAAGCGGCGGGTACCACGGTGAGTGGTGCTTCACGCGGCTGAAACGGGCTAGCAAGCCGCCTGCCTGCGGAAATTGGTTCCACGTCGACGAACTTCACGATTTTGAAGGGAGGATCGAAATTCGGGGGATGATCACTGACAGGACGCTGACTGGACTGCGGGCCCGTGGCCGTCGCAAAGCGCCGGGCCGCAGAGGGGGTACGGGCTGAATGTCATCTGCAACGTCTTCTGCCACTCAACAGCGCCAGACGCAGCCTGATGACCGGCGGTGGCTGGTACTAGTTGTCGTTGCCATCGCCCAGCTGATGGTGGTGCTGGATGCCACCATCGTGAACATCGCGCTGCCGTCCGCGCAGCGCGCGCTGGGATTCCCCAACAGCGACCGGCAGTGGGTCGTGACGGCCTATGCCCTGGCGTTCGGCAGCCTGCTGCTGGTGGGCGGCCGGCTCGGCGACATGTTCAACCGCAAATGGGTCTTCATCACCGGCCTGATCGGCTTCGCGCTCGCCTCCGCCGTCGGCGGCGCGGCCGGGTCGTTCGCCATCTTGGTCACGGCCCGGGCGCTGCAGGGCGTGTTCGGCGCGCTGCTCGCGCCCTCGGCCCTGGGCACCCTGGTCAGCACCTTCCGCGATCCGCGGGAGCGGGGCCGGGCGTTCGGCGTTTTCGGCTCGGTCGCCGCCGGCGGCGGCGGGATCGGGCTGATCCTGGGCGGGCTGCTCACCCAGTACCTGTCGTGGCGGTACTGCCTGTACGTCAACCTGATCTTCGCCGCGATCGCGGTGGCCGGCGCCCTGGCCTACATCCGCGGCAGCGCCCCCGCCGTCCGGCCCCGGTTTGACTGGCCCGGCACCGTCCTGGCCTGCACCGGGCTGTTCCTGATCGTCTTCGGCTTCTCGCACGCCGAGACCGCGAGCTGGACCTCCGCGCTGACCCTTGTCTGTTTGATCCTAGGCCCGGTGCTGCTCGCCGGCTTCGTCGTCGCCGAGCAGCGATCCACCCACCCGCTGCTGCCCCTGCGCGTCATCGTGGACCGCACCCGCGGCGGCTCCTATGTCGCAGTCTTCATCTCCGGGATCGCGATCTTCGGCACCTTCTTGTTCCTGACCTACTACCTGCAGCTCATCAAGGGCGAGAGCCCGCTGACCACCGGATTGCTGTTCCTGCCGATGATCGGCTGCATCCTGATCACCTCCAACCTGTCAAGCATCGCGCTCCTGCCCCGGGTAGGGCCGCGGGACCTCATTGCGGCCGGCATGCTGCTGGGTGCTGGCGGGATGGTGTACCTGACCCAAGTCAGCGTTACCGTCAGCTACGTCGGCGGGGTGCTGCCTGCGCTGCTGCTCCTGGGCCTGGGCTTCGGCCTGATCTTCGCCCCGGCTATCAATACCGCCACCACAGGGGTCCGCCAGGCTGACTCCGGCGTGGCTTCGGCCCTGGTCAATACGATGCAGCAAGTCGGCGGCTCCATCGGCACGTCTGCTCTCAGCACCATCGCGCTCACCGCGACCGCCAGCTACCTGGTCGCCCACCACACCAGCCCGCTCGCACCAGCGATCGCGGCCACCCACGGCTACACCCTGGCATTTGCCGTTTCGGCGGGACTGCTCGGACTCGGGTTCATCCTGGCGGTCCTCCTACTGCCTTCGAAGCATCGGCTTGACGAACTCAGGAAGGCCGCCGCGGCCCCGGCCGCGGTCGCCCCGGCCGTGGCCGCGCCAGCCCTCGTCTCCGCGCAGTCGGCGCCGGCACAGACCGCCGCCAGGGCGGGGTTCGAAGCGATCCCCGTTGCCCTGTGCAGCTGCTCGCCGGTAGTGAGCTCGGCTGGCAAATCGGTAGCTGCGCCGGTAGGGACCGCGGGTCTTCGTCATGATTAAGGCCGCATCCGCTCGCCGGACGCCGGCTACGCCGCGCACCGGCACGAGAGCTATTCTCCCTCCGTGAGCACTGGTACGCCGCCCGCCACGGACTTGCGCCTCCTGGTCGGCTATGACGGATCGCCGCCGGCCACCAGGGCGCTCGACGCCGCAGTCAACTTGTTGCGTGGCCGGGCAGGTGGCATCGAAGTCATGTATGTGGCCCACATGCCCAGCATGGCCGCGCTATCGGCCGGTGCCGTCGGCGAACTGGAGACCGACTTCGACGAAATAGAGCAGGAGCTACGCGCCATGGTCGGCGAACAGCTCGGTGGCCGGGAGGAGCGCTGGGTATTGGAGCGGCGCCAGGGTCCTATCGTTGAGGAGCTGCTCGCGGCAGCCAAGGACACCGGCGCTGCCCATCCGGATGCAACCGTGGTGATCGTGGTGGGGAGTTCGTCCCTCGTGACGCATCGCGTCGTCGGTTCGGTCGCAGTCGGCCTGGCCCGCCACTCGCCAGTACCTATCGTCATCGTTCCCTAGATCGAGCACCGCGTTGGTATTGATCTCCAGCTAGAGGACGCTGGTAAGGAATACCTCGACGTCGGCTGCAAACTCCGCGTGATGCTGGAACAGGAAGCCATGTGCCGAGTCGGGGTAAATCTTGACCTGCGCTTGGGAGATCAATCCTGCGAGCAGGTACGAGTAGTGGGGGAGGATCATCGGGTCGCTGTCGCCGTTGGCCACGAACACCGGCATTTCCAGGGCGCTGACCTGCTGAAGCAGGGCGTGATCGGGGATTCCCCAGGCGCAGACGGCGTCATATTGCGCCTCGCGAGTCTCCCACGTCGTGGCCGCGTCCCGGCCCTCGGTCCTGGCGTACATGCGCTGTAGTGCCTCCTGCCCGGCTAGCTGACTGCCGGGTGACCGGGCGAAGAACACGCTGAGGTATTCCTCAGGTTTGGTTTGCGGTGTGCCGATTGCGCCGATGACGTCGGGCGCCCATCCGTGCATGCCTGCGGCGCCTTCTGGAGCCGAAGACGCGAGGATGAGCCTGCGAACCATATCCGGCCGCCTTAGCGCGATCTGCTGGGCCACGAAGCTGCCGATGGAGAAACCGAGCAGATCGACCTGATCGAGCTCCAGGGCGCCTATGAATACGATGGCATCGCGTGCCATCTGCTCGATGGTGTCGGCGGTGGTGCCGGTCGAGCTGCCCACTCCGGCGTTGTCGAATGTCACGACCCGGCGCGACGAGGCGAGCGCGTCGATCAGCGCCGGATCCCAGTTGTCGAGATTGCCCCGGAAATGCTGCAGCAGGACCAGCGGCACGGCTCCTCCGCCGGGGCCAGTGTCGCGACAGGCGTAGGTCACGCCGTTGGCCCCCTTGACCTCATCGTTCCTGAGGCCGGAATATCCGTTGCCCATGATTGCTCCTCCACTCGCCCACAGGCGGCACGGCTAGTCAGGCATCGCAGCTAGTGGTGGAACTGCGTGGATGCGGCGGCGAAGAGGGTGTACCGGTTGCCGTAGCCCGGATACTTCGCGAGCATTGTGTTGATCACTTCGGAGGGCGTGCTGGACGTGGCCAACGTTTGCTCGAAATCCTCGATGTAGCGGCGGGACTGGTCCAGCACGCGGGTCGCGTTGTCGTCGGGAGCTGCGGGATCTTTATGTCCGGTGACAATCGTCGACGGCTTGAGGGCGGCTACCGCGTCCAAGGATGCCAGCCACGCCTCCCGTGAGGCCGGCGTGGAGTTCCAGAGCCACATGTGGATGTTGTTGTAGACGATGTCGCCTGAGCAGATGGCCTGCATGTCGGGCACGTCCACAATGGTGCCGAGCGCACCGTCGGCTCCGCCGATGCTGCGGAACAGGAGGGGATGGCCGTCCAGGTCGAACTCCTGCGAGCTGGTCAGTTCGGGCATGGCCGGGGACTCCGAGAACTGTCCGGCGAACCAGGAATCCCAGACCGTCATGACGTCAGGGGATGTCTGGTCGTGCGCCTCGTCGACGACCTTCTGATCGCAGGCCAGCAGCTGGGCGTCGGGGAAGGTCTCCAGCACTGGTCCGGCCCCGAAGAAGTGATCGGCGTGACCGTGCGTTACGAAGATCGCGCGAGGTCGCTTGCCGGTGTCGTGCACCCACGATGCCAGCCGCTCGCCCTCGCTCGTCGTCAGCAGCGCGTCCACAAGGACGGCGTCGCGGTCGCCAGAGATGAGCGTCGAGGTGCTGGCTGGCCAGGTGGCAGGGATTCTGTCATCCCATCCCGGTCCGCCAGGGATCGGCTTGTACCCGCTGTTGAACACATCGATCGACAACGAACTCGTCATGCTGACTCCTTCGCTGGACGAAGTAATCCGCCCTGACGGGACCACCGATTCCACTCTGTCATCGCACGCTTACGCTGTGTCAGTCGGGTGGTCCGGATCGCGGAGTCACTGGCTTCGTGCCTTTAATGATCGCCGCGTGCAGACCGTCGGCTGCCGTGCTGGTGCTGGTGATGGTCACGTCGGCGAATCCCGCTGTCACCAAGAGGCGCCCGTATTCAGGCTGGGTCAACGCGCCTGCCACGCAGCCGACCTGCTGTTCGGCTCTGGCGCGCTGTGCCGGATCGGTGCCTTCGTCTGCGGTGACATCGCTGATGCCCAGCCGTCCGCCGGGCTTGAGCACGCGAAAAGCCTCGGCCAAGACGCCTGGCTTGTTCCCGGACAGGTTGATCACGCAGTTCGAGATGATGACATCGACGTGGTCTTCCGGCAGGGGGATGCTCTCGATGCGGCCCTGCAGGAAACGGGCATTGGTGATCCGCGCCTTATCGGCGTTGACGCGAGCGAGTGTCAGCATGTCACTGCTCGCGTCCAGACCGTAGGCGATGCCGTCCGGTGCGACCCTGCGAGCTGAGAGAAGTACGTCGAGGCCACCGCCGGAGCCGAGGTCCAGAACGGTCTCTCCTGGCTGGAGGTCGGCGACCATGAGGGGATTCCCGCAGCCGAGGCTGGCTTCGAAAGCCGCTTCCGGTGCCAGGCTGCGATCGGCGTATGCGGCGGCGCCGAAGCAACCGTCCTCGAAGGCATTCTGATCGCAGTCGCGGATGGCTTCTCCGCCGATGGCTGCGCGGGCGAGTTGTGAGTACCTGCTGATGATCGCGTCGTGGTCTTCGCCTGTCACGTTGTCCTCCCTATTGTCGACGCGGCGGCTGAGTCAGGCGGGACCGGAGCGGGCTTGCCCATGACGATGTCTGCGGCTGTGGGGAAGCAGTCGACGCACGCGTCGTTAATCCGGTAGTAGGTGGCCGTGCCGCGGTGGTCGGCAAGCACGAACCGCACCTCGGCCAGGACTTTCAGGTGGGCCGAGACTGTGGACTGGCCGACGTCAACCGCGGCGACGATGTCGCCGACGCTCATCGGCGTGCCGCGGCGGGCAAGCAGGGACACGATCTGGATCCGGCTGGCGTCAGCGAGCGCCTTGAACCAGCTGGCGAACTCAGCAGCTGTCGCCCGGTCTAGCGGTTGCTCATCGGTATTCATCGTTAATCGACGATAGACGATGAACCCGCGTTCCTGCAAGGCTTACCCAGGACTGGAGGACGGGAGTCAGCTGATGACAGGCGTGTAGGCAATCAGCGCAGCGACGCTGGTCAGCGCCTCTGCTCTGACCCGGTAGTAGACCCAGACTCCCCGCTTCTCGCGGTCAAGCAGCCCTGCGTCGTGCAGGACCTTCAGGTGATGGCTGATCGTGGGCTGGGACAGGTCGAAGGCGTCATTCAGGTCGCAGACGCAGGCCTCGCCGCCGGAGTGCGAGGCGACCAGGGACAGCAGGCGCAGCCGAACCGGGTCGGCGAGCGCCTTAAGCAACGGCGCGATCTGGTCGGCCTGGGCCTGCGACAGCGGCTGGGCCGACAGTGGCGGGCAGCACGCGGCGGTCCCGACCGGGTCCAGCAGGATCAGAGACTTCGACATACGTCTATATTGACAGACGCCTATGTGATGTGGCAAGCTCGGCAACGGATAGACATAGACGATCATCAATATCATGGAGGTTCCCATGGCCGGCCGCATACAGCTCGCCATCAACGTCGACAACCTGGAGGAGTCCATCGGGTTCTACGGCAAGCTCTTCGGCGCCGAGCCATCGAAGGTCCGGCCCGGCTACGCCAACTTCGCCATCGCCAGTCCGCCGCTCAAGCTCATCCTGATGGAGAATCCCGGCCAGGGCGGCAGCCTCAACCACCTGGGCGTTGAGGTCGCCGATACCGAGGCGGTCGACGCCGAGCAGCGGCGGCTCGCCGGGGTCGGCCTGGCCTCGATCGACGAACGCAACACCACCTGCTGCTACGCGCGGCAGGACAAGTTCTGGGTGGAAGGCGCCCCGAACGGGGAGCGATGGGAGATCTACGCCGTCTTGGAGGACAGCCAGACTTTCTGGGGCCAGGACGGCAGCCGGAGCTGGGACGCGGCCGAAGCTGCGCTAGACGCCAGCGAGCATGCCGCGGAAACCGGAGCATGCTGCGGCGGCGCCGGCGAGGGCGGGCACTTGACCGATTCGCAGGACACGGCGTGCTGCTAGCGGGCGCGCCATATCCAGCTACACGCAACGGAACGGTGCCATGAATTCAGTAACAGATGTCGTCGTGATCGGCGGCGGCCAGTCAGGCATGGCCGCCGCCCGTGCGCTGCAGGTCCGCGGTATCAGACCAGTCGTGCTCGAGGCCGGGCCAGAGCCAATAGGTTCGTGGCCGCACTATTACGACAGCTTGACGGCGTTCTCCCCGGTCGGCTACAGCAGCATGCCGGGACTGGACTTCCCCGGTCATCCCGATGATTACCCGCATCGCGACGATGTGGTCAGTTACCTACGCCGCTACGCCGCCGGCTTGGACGCCGACATCCGCACCGGCACGCCGGTCACGGCGGTCACGGCGGTGGGCGCCCACGCCGAGAGGGGCTTCCTCGTGCGTACCGCCGCAGGGGAGACATGGCACGCCCGCGGCGTCGTTGCCGCAACCGGCTCGTTCGGCAACCCGTATGTGCCGGATCTGCCGGGCGAGGAAGGGTTCACCGGGCGGACGCTGCACGTGGCCAGCTACCGCAACCCTCACGAGCACGTCGGCGAGCGCATCGTAGTGGTCGGCGCAGGCAACTCTGCCATCCAGGTCGGCTATGAACTATCCCAGGTCGCGACAGTGTCCTTGGCAACCCGCCAGCCGGTGATCTTCGTGCCGCAGTGCCTCGGCGGCAAGGACGTCCACTATTGGCTCCGGGAAACAGGTTTTGACTTGCTGCCGCCGGAATGGCTGCGCCACTATTTCGGCGGCAGCACTGTCGACGACACCGGCAAGTACCAGCATGCGGTCGAATCCGGCCAGCTGCGCCGGCGTCTCATGTTCACTGCCTTGGCGGGCGACAGCGTCGTCTGGCCGGACGGAACACGCGAGCATGTCGACACCGTGCTGTTCGCCACTGGCTACCGGCCAAAACTGGACTACCTCGAGCCCTTGGGCAGCGCGCTCCAGGGCAGCAGGCCACTGCATATCGCAGGAGTCTCGGCCACGCATCCGGGCCTGGTCTATGTCGGGCTGGAGTTCCAGCGGTCGTTCTCGTCCAACACCCTGCGCGGCGTTTACCGCGACGCCGAGTACGTGATAGCGCCGCTCGCTGCCCACGTGCGGAATGCTCCGGCCATGGTCGGGCTCGCGGCCCGGCAGGACCGCTAACCGACCGGCGCCAGTAGTGCCGCGGCCATGCGCTCCAGCGCGGCAGGGACCAGCCGATAGTAGACCCATGTTCCGCGTCGTTCGCTGTCGATGAGCCCGGCCTCGCGCAGCACCTTCAAGTGATGGCTGATGGTGGGCTGCGTCAGGTCGAACGCGCTCGTGAGATCACACACGCAGACCTCGCCGCCCTGACGGGCGCCAATCAGTGACATGAGCCTGAACCGGACAGGGTCGCCAAGCGCCTTGAAAACATGCGCCAGGCCGGCCGCCGAGGCCTCGTCGATCGGCTCGCTGACGAGTGCTGGCTGGGCACATGTGTCGGCGGCGGTCACGGCGACGATCGCCAGATCCCCGGGCGCGTGCTCGATTGACATGCCTCTATGTTGACGAGCATCGATACTGGCTGGCAAGCTGGCGTCTGTATCGATGACTATCTATAAAGGACCGGAGTGTTGGCGTGAGCGAGGATGCGCTGTGGCGGCGCCTGGCTGCCGAGTTCCTTGGCAGCGCGTTCCTGGCCGCGCTGGTGATCGGCTCCGGCATCGCAGCCCAGCGCCTGTCGCCCGGTGATACGGGCCTGGAGCTACTGGAGAACGCCGCCGCCACCGCCGCCGGGCTGTTCGCCATCATCCTGATGTTCGGCCCAGTCTCCGGCGGTCATTTCAACCCCGTCGTGTCGTTCGTCGATGCAGCCTTCCGCGGCGTGTCCTGGCGAGACGCCGCTGCGTACCTGCCCGCTCAGGTGTCCGGATGCATTGTTGGCGCGATCGCAGCCAACCTGATGTTCGCCCTCCCAGCTATAACCATCTCGGTTAAGCACCGGGCCACGCCTGCCCATTTCCTGTCGGAGATCATCGCGACCCTGGGGCTGATGCTGGTGATCTTCGCGCTTGCCCGGTCGGGCAGAAGCCGCGTCACGCCTGCTGCCGTTGGCGCGTATATCGGCGCGGCTTACTTCTTTACCTCCTCGGCTAGCTTCGCCAACCCGGCGATCACTATCGGCAGGATGTTCTCCAACACCTTCGCCGGGATCGCCCCTTCGTCGGCCCCCGCCTTCATCGCCGCCCAGGTCGCAGGTGGCGTCCTCGCTATCGGACTCGTCAGGCTGCTCTATCCGGGCATGACTCCGGCCGAAGCTGCCGATGTCGCCGTGCCCCACCATGACTCTGGCGGTGCCGATCGACCACGCAGTACTGCGGCAAGGGACGGCGCAGCCCCGACTGTGAGCCGACCGAGCGGCACGGGCCGCGAGTAACGAGACGAGGGAGCCAGTGCACCTGGTCATGATCGGCGGCAGCGATGCGGGGATCAGCGCCGCCTTGCGCGCCCGGGAGCTTGACGCCTCGGCAGAGGTCACCGTGGTCGTCGCGGACGCCTACCCGAACTTCTCGATCTGCGGCATCCCGTATTACGTATCCGGCGAGGTGACGCACTGGCGGAACCTCGCCCACCGGACCCTCGCTGACCTGGAAGCGACCGGGATGGCCGTGCGGCTGGACACCACGGCACGCCGCGTTGACGTCTCGGGCCGCAAGCTCCAGGTCACCGGGCAGGCCGGCCAGGACGAGCTGATTCCTTACGACAAACTGATCATCGGAACGGGCGCAGTCCCAGTGCGGCCCCCGATCGCTGGCCTAACCGGACCCGGCGCACTCGGCCCGGGCGACGGCGTGCACGTCCTGCACACGATGGGCGACACTTTCGCCGTCATGCGCACGCTCGAGCAATCCTCAGCGGCTAGCGCGGTCATCGTCGGGGCTGGGTATGTCGGCCTGGAAATGGCCGACGCGCTGATTGCCCGCGGCCTGGCAGTGATACAAATCGAGCAGCTACCCGAAGTACTCGCCACCGTCGACGCCCAGCTCGGCGCGCTGGTCCACGCCGAACTGCTAGCTCAGGGTGTCGAGGTACTGACAAACACAACGGCCCGCCAGATCAGCAGGGCTTCACCGACCAGTCAGGCCAAGCTGCGGGTGGAAGCGCAGACGGCATCCGGCGACACCATCGAGCGCTCAGCCGACATGGTCCTGGTCGTCACCGGCGTCCGCCCGGACGCCGAGCTGGCCGCGGCGGCAGGGGCAACCCTCGGCGTCCGCGGGGCGATCAAGGTCGACCGGGCCATGCAGACAGGCCTGCCAGACATCCTGGCCGCCGGCGATTGCGTAGTCACGCACCACCGGCTCCTCGGGGAGACGTACCTGCCGCTCGGCACCACCGCCCACAAGCAAGGAAGGGTCGCCGGCGAGAACGCTCTCGGCGCCAGCCGTCAGTTCGCCGGCAGCCTCGGCACCCAGGTCGTCAAGATCTTCGACCAGGCCGCAGCGCGCACCGGACTCCGCCACGACGAGGCCGCGGCTGCCGGGTTCGACCCGATCACGGTCCAGTCCGAGGCGGACGACCACAAGGCGTACTACCCCGGAAGCCATCGCATCACAATGCGGGTCACCGGCGACCGCAGCACCGGGCAGTTGCTCGGCATGCAGCTCTTCGGCCACAAGCACGCCGAGATCGCCAAGCGGATCGACATCGCCGCCGCCGCGATCTTCAACAACATGAGTGTCGAGAACATGAGCGACCTCGACCTGTCCTACACCCCGCCGCTGGGCAGCCCCTGGGAAGCAGTCCAGATGGGCGCCCAGGCCTGGGACCGGGAGGCTCAGCCGCACCGCATATAAGGAGAGTGCCCCTATGGCCAGCCACGTCATGACGCAGGCCGAGCGAATGTGCCTGCGCGGCGCCGCCCGAGACCTGCACACCGAGTTCCGCGGCATCTTCGGCCAGGAGACGATCGAGCCGCTCTTGTTCGACAGCTACGACGAGCTGGCCTCGACCTCGACCGTCACCCGATGGCTGGTCGTTGGCGCAGAAGGATTTACCCGCCAGCGCCTGCAGGCCCTCGCCCACGCCGAGAGCACGGCAAGTGACAAGCTGCCAGCGGTTCTCTTCCTGTGCGTGCACAACGCAGGACGCTCGCAGATGGCCCTCGGCTGGTTCACCCACCTGGCGGGGGACCGGGCAATCGCCTGGTCGGGCGGCTCAGAACCGCTGTCCGGCATCAATCCTGGCGTTCTCACGGCAATGGCCGAAGTGGGAATCGACATCTCGCGCGAGTTCTCCAAGCCATGGACTGAGGAATTCATCCTGGCAGCCGACGTCGTCATCACCATGGGCTGCGGCGACGCGTGCCCGCTCCTGCCTGGCAAGCACTACGAGGACTGGGAACTCGATGACCCAGACGACAAGACCCTGGAAGAGATCCGGCCGATCCGCGACGAGATCAGAGACCGCGTCAGCACGCTCCTCGCGAAGCTAGCCAGCACGTAAGCAGTGCGGTCAGTCCGATAGGTTCAGCTGCCGGGCTTGCGGTCGGCTGGTCGCCGTGGAGTCGGCCGCTGGGCAGGCGGCCTGGGCGTCGCAGTTTGCGCCTGGCTTCGCGTCGACCGGTAAACGTCGTCCACGACACCCACCTCGCGGGTGGTGAAGGCGCGTTCGCGGCGGACGTCACGGGTGAAGGCGACCCACCAGGTGAGGATCGCCCCGACCCGGTTCCTGAAGCCCGTCATGAACGCGATGTGGATGAACAGCCAGCCGATCCAGCCCGCGAAGCCGGAGAGCTTGATCGGGCCGGCGGAGACGACGGCCCTGCCGCGCGAAATGTAGGCGGCGGATCCGAGGTCGTGGTACCGGAACGGGCGGGATGTGCGCTCGCCTGCTAGCTCACGCTTGACTCGGCGGCCGGCGTACAGGCCGGCCTGCATGGCTACCTCGGCGACCCCTGGCAGCTTGCGCAGGCTCATCATGTCGCCGATGACCGAAATCTCCGGATGGTCTTTGATCGTCAGGTCGTCCTGGACGGCGACACGGCCCGACCGGTCGCGCTGCGCGCCGGTGGCCGTGGCGAGCGCGGCGGCGAGCGGCGGTGCCTCAACTCCGGCCGTCCAGAGCACCGTGCCGGCGTTGTAGCGCGTCTCGTTGCCGTCGTGGTCGCGGGCAACCAGCCCGTCGATGTCGACGCTGGTCACGATCGAGCCCATGTGCAGCTCGACGCCGAGCGCACTTAGCTCCTTAGCGGCCCGGCGGGACAGCTCGTCGCCGAACACGGCGAGCGGCGCGGAGCCGCCGTCGAAGAGCAGGACCCTGGCGTCCTCTGGCTTGATGGTGCGGTACTCCGCTCGCAGTGTCTTGGTCGCGAGTTCACGGATCTGGCCGGCCAGTTCGACACCGGTGGGCCCGCCGCCGACAAGCGCGAAGGTCAGCCAGCGTCGCCGCTCTGCCGGGTCGGCGGCGGTCTCGGCGACCTCGAACGCGCCAAAGACCCGTCGCCGGATCGTCAGCGCGTCCGAGATCGATTTCATGCCGGGCGCGAATGCAGCGTATTCATCGTGACCGAAATAGGACTGCCGGACGCCCGCCGCGACGATGAGGTGATCGTAGGGGATCTCGATCTGCTCGCCGCCGGGCCGGAGGCAGATCACGCGACGCTTAACCGCATCCACGTCTGTCGCCTCGGCGGCGATGCAGTCGAGGTTGCGATGCGATCGGAAAATGCGGCGCAATGGCGCGGTGATCTGGCCTTCTGACAGGATGCCGGTCGCGCATTGGTAGAGCAGCGGCTGGAACAGATGCTCGGAGTCGCGGTCAATGAGCGTCACTTTGTGTGGCCCGTCACGCAACGCCTTCGCCGCGAACAGCCCGCCGAAACCCCCGCCGATGATGGCCACGCGTCCTGATGTGAGCTGATCGTTCATAAGACTGCCCCCTCGAACGATGTCTTGCGCGCCGCCGGACCTGTCAGGCCGGGTCGTGCCAAGGGACGCCGTCGGGCAGCAGGGCGTCGGCTTCCTTCGGCCCCCAGCTGCCTCGGGCGTAAGAGTGCAGCGGAACCACATTGCCAAGGACGGGGTCGACGACGCGCCAGGCGGCTTCGATGGTGTCCTGCCGGGCGAACAGCCAGTGCTGGCCGGAGAGCGCGGCGCCGATCAACCGGTCATAGGTGCGCATGTCGGAGGCGGGCTGCTCGGCGAAGACGAGGTCCTCCTCCCGCATTGCCCAGCCCGCGCCTTGCTTCTTGCCGACGAGCCTCATGGCGACCTGGGCTTCCGGGTAGACCCGCAGCCGCAGCGCGTTGGAGACCGCTGATGGCTCGATGCCGAACACGTCGTGCGGCGGGCGCTGGAACCGGATATAGACCTCAGTGGCGGTCACGGGCATGGTTTTGCCGACCCGGATGACGATCGGAACGTCGGCCCACCGCCACGAGTCCACCGCCAGGCGCACGGCGACGTAAGTCTCCGTCGTCGACCCGGGCGCGACCCCGTCGACGTCGAGATAGCCCTCGTACTGACCGCGGACGGCGTCCTCTGGAGTCAGCGGCCGCACGGCGCTGACCAGCTGTGACTTCTTGTCTCGCCAGGAGCTCAGGCCGCTGCCCTCAGGCGGGTCGGCCATCACGCTGGCGAGCACTTGCAGCATATGGTTTTGCAGTACATCCCTGATCGCCCCGGTCCGGTCGTAAAACCTGCCCCGGTCCGACACGTCGAAGGTCTCGGCCATCGTGATCTGGATGCTGTGCACGTGGTTGCGATTAAGTAGCGGCTCGAGGACAGAGTTGGCAAACCGGGCGAACAGCAGGTTCTCCACCGGTTCGAACCCGAGCCAGTCATCGACCCGGTAGATCGCGTCCTCTGGGTAGTACTTATGCATCGTCTGGTTGAGCTGCTCGGAGCTCCTCAGGTCCTGGCCGAACGGCTTCTCCACCATGACGCGCGCGTTCGCGGCTCGGTTTGCGTCGGATATGCCCTTGGCGATGCGCCCGAACAACAGGGGCGGGACCTCCATGTAGTACAGGATGTTCTTGCCGTTTCCGATGGCGTTCGACATCGCCTCGTAGGTGCCCGGGTCATCTAGATCGCCGTCCACGTAACGCAGCAGGCCGAGCATCTTGATCGCCGCAGTGCTCTTCGGGTCCATCTTGTTGAGCTCGAGCGAGTGCACGGCATAGTCCCTGAACTGGTCCAGGCCCCAGCCGCTCTTGGCTACTCCGATGACGGGTACGTCGAGCACGCCGCGGTCGACGAGCCCGACCAGCGCAGGGAAGGTCTCAAGTTTGGCCAGGTCGCCGGTGGCCCCGAAGATCACCAGCGCGTCCACTTTGTCGGTCTGGGTGCCTGCGTTCGTCGCCATAGTCGCCCCTCCGAAGTTTTTGGTCACTTCTGCGTGATTGCCGATGTCGGGTGCCCTGCCATCCGGGGAGCGGGGACCTCAGTGGGAATGCTTGCGCCGAGGCGCTCGGCTATGTGCTCGCCGACCCGGATGGCGTTGGCTATGACGGTCAGTCCCGGGTTGACGGCGCCGATGCTCGGCATGAAGCTCGCGTCGGCCACGTACAAGTTGTCGATCTCATGCGCCTTGCAGTTGACGTCCAGGGCCGAGGCTGCCGGATCTGCCCCGAAGCGGCAGGTGCCGGCCTGGTGGGCGCAGCCGGCGAGCGCGATGTTCATGCTCATGTAGAAGCTCTTGTGGAGTACGTGATGCTTCGCCAACCCCACGTGGTTGAGGATCTTTTTCATTTCCTCGTAGAGACCGGCGGCCTCGGATTCGTTGCTGTGGGTGTAATCGAGATGCACGTTCCCGTCCCTGTCCACGGTGACCCGGTTGTCCGGCAGGGGCAGGTCCTCGGTCGTCAGCCAGAAGTCGACCGCGTGCCTGGCCGCCTCGTCCAGGCTCCAGTGCGGCACCAGCTTGGTCAGGTGCGGCTCCTCGCCCTTCATCGCACCGCCACTGGATTTGCCAAGCATCTGAATGTTCCCCAGCGGCCATGGCCGCCCATCGCCAGGCAGGTAGAAGTCATTTACACCGAGCGTCTTCTGGTAGACAGTGTCATTGGGCTCGGCGCCGAAACCCGACACGGCCTTGCTGTTGTGGAACATGTAGTTCCGGCCCACCTGGTCTGATCCATTGGCCAGGCCCGCCGGATGAGCGTCCGACGCGGACCTGAGCAGGATCTTGGCCGTGTTCGCCGCGCCCGCGGCGAGCACGACGATGTCGGCGCGGTAGACCTCCTCCTTGCCATCGCCGCCGCGATCGACGACCACGCCGGTGACCGCCCGGCCGGCAGGATCGGTCTCCAGGCGGATGACCTCGGCGTTCCGAACGAGCGTCACATTCGGGAGGTCGAGGATCGGCCTGACCGCGATGACCTCGGCGTCTGACTTGGCGTGCACCATGCACGGGAAGCCGTCGCACCATGCGCACCGGATGCATGTGCTGGACGGCCGCTCCGCCTCGTTCAGCAGGATCCCGCAGGGCGCGTGGAACGGGTGATAGCCGCCCGAGGCAAGCGCATCGGAAATCTGCTGGATCCGCGGTTCGTGCGAGACCGCGGGCCACGGGTACTGACGTGAGCATGGCCCTTCCGTCGGGTCCTCGCCATGGCTGCCATGCACCTGGTAGAGCCACTCTGCCTTGGTGTAAAAGGGCTCGAAGTCGGCATAGCTGAGCGGCCAGGCCGGTGAGACTCCGTCGACGTGCTTGATCTCGCCGAAGTCTTCAGGGCGGAGCCGATAGAGGGCAGCGCCATACATCTTGGTTGCGCCGCCCACGAAGTAGTGCACCTGCGGCTGGAACGGTGTCCCGTCGCCGTCATACCAGGTATCGGGTGATATGTAGCGCCCGTCAACGAAGACCGGCTCCGCCTCCCAGTTTTCAAGCTCCTTCGTCAGATAGTCGCCGCGTTCCAGCAGCAGGATCCGCTTGCCTGTCTGAGCCAGGGTGTGCGCGACAGTGCCTCCGCCTGCACCTGTCCCGATCACAATGACGTCGAAGCCGTCCGACACGATGTCCTCCCCGAGACGCTCACGCAGTTACTACCCACGCTCACCAAGCGCGTTACACCTGGCGTCATCCTGGCTGGGTGATTTAGCGCCCATGGTCGCGACCACGCCTCTTGCGCCGCCGGAGGCCGTGCCAGGCCCGCCGTCCCGCTGCCGATCCGGTGCCTGCCCGCAGGCTGGGCCGCCTCGCCGGCCATCGCGACGGTGGCTGTCACCGCGGGCCGCGGCGTGGCAGGCGCCGCCGGCCCGACGGACGCGTCGCTGATCCGCCGCCGGAACACGTAGTAAGTCCACGCTTGATAGCCGAGCACCAGCGGCAAGAAGATGAGCGCGACGACGGTCATGACCTTCAGCGAGTACGGTGGCGACGCACTGTTGCGCACAGTCAGGCTGAAGGCGCGATTAGTGCTGGACACCATGACGTTGGGATACAAGTCAACGAACAACGTGACGATGCACAGCGCAATAGTGACAGTGGTGGCGGCGAACGCCCATCCCTCCCGGCGCTCGCCGATCAGTACCCAGGCGGCCACGACGGCAAGAGCGGCGATGAGCTCGACGGGGTTGAGAAATCCGCCGAGGCCGGCCGTAACGTGGGTCCAGCCGACGAACGCGAATACGAACAGTGCGGTAGCCGGGGCGACGCGCCGGGCGAACCTGACGGCCCTGTCGCTGACGTCCCCGCTGGTCTTCATCGCAATGAAGATCGCGCCGTGCAGCAGGCAGATGAACACAAGCGTGACACCCACGAAGACGCCGTACGGCGTGAGCAGGTCCCAGAAGCTGCCGGTGTACTCGTGGTTGGCGGCTATCGGCAGGCCGTACAGCAGGTCGCCGAGCGCAATGCCGATGAGGAGCGGCGCGAGCAGGCTGCCGCCGGCCAGCAGCCAGCTCCAGGTGCGTCGCCAGCGCTCCGACGGGCTCTTGCCGCGGAATTCGAACGAGACGCCGCGCAGGATGAGCGCCACGAGCAGAAGCACGATTGCCAGGTAAAGGCCGGAGAACATGGTGGCATACCAACCGGGAAACGCAGCGAAGATGGCGGCGCCGGCGACCACCAGCCAGACCTCATTCCCGTCCCACAACGGGCCAATTGTGTTGATGACGGTCCGCGTGCCGGCCTCGTCCTTGCCGACGACGCGGTTCAGCATGCCGACACCAAAGTCGAAGCCCTCGAGCACGAAGAACCCCGTCCACAAGATCGTGATGAGGACGAACCAGAGCGGGACGAATGCCATGGCTCAGTACTCCATCGCCGGGACAGGCTCGTCCCCGGTGGTCTGCGCGGGCGCGGCGGGTAGTTCCTTGCGGGAGTACCGCAGCATGAGCCAGAGGTCGACGGTGCCGAGCGTGCCGTACAGAAGCACGAAAATCGTCAGGCTGACGACCAGATAGGTCGTGCTGACCGAGGGGGATAGCCCGTTCTTGGTGAGCATGATGCCCTGCACGATCCAGGGCTGGCGGCCGCTTTCTGTCAGGAACCAGCCTGCGGTGTTCATAAGGAACGGCAGAACGGCCGCCCAGGTCGCCAGCCACAGGAAGCGCCTTGACGATGCGAGTTTCTTGCGGTGGTTGAGCCACAGTCCGTATAGGGCGACGAGGGTGACCACGAGCGCGAGGTAGGCCATCACCCGCATCGACCAGTACTGGATGAAGACGTTCGGCACGTAGTTGCCTGGCCCGTACTTGGCCGCGTACTGGTGCTGCAGCGGGGTAAGCCCGATCACCTTGCCGTTCCAGTGATTGGTGGCCAGCAGCGACAACAGGTGCGGGATCTCCAGGATCTGCGTTGGAGTGTGGTCGTTGTTGCCGCCGCCGATCTGGAATCAGCGAGAACGAGCAGGGCTGGCAGGTCGTCCACTGAGCCTCGGCCGCGGCGATCTTCATCGGCTGGTAGCGGGCCTCGATGACGCCAAGCTCGTCCCCGACCAGCATGGTGAGCAGGATCGCGGGCAAGAGCACGATGAGCGACAGTCGGGCGGACCGGGTGAACACCGGCTTGTCGCCTCCGTGCCGCAGCTGCCAGGCGGAGACCGCGAGCATTACCGCCGCACCGGTGACCAGCGATGCCAAAACGACCTTTGAGTATCCCCACACGAACACGGGGTTGGTGAACAGGGCCCAGATGTCGTTCAGTTGCGGCAGATGGGTCTTGGGATTGGTGATGTAGCCCACCGGATGCTGCATCCACGAGTTGGCCGCCATGATGAACAGCGCGGACAGCACGCTGCCGAGCGCTACCAGCCAGATCGTGGCCAGGTGCACCCGCCGGGACAGCTTGTCCCAGCCGAATAGCCACAGGCCGAGGAATGTCGACTCAAGGAAGAAAGCGGCAAGCCCTTCCATGGCCAGCGGGGCGCCAAAGATGTTGCCGACCAGCCGCGAGTAGGAGGACCAGTTCATCCCGAACTCGAACTCCTGTACCAGCCCGGTCACGACGCCGATCGCCACGTTAATGACGAGCAGGGTGCCGAAAAACCTGGTCAGTCGCAGGTACTCCGGGCTCTTGCGCCGGTACCAGGCGGTCTGAAGGAGTGCGGTGAGGATCGCAAGGCCGATCGTCACCGGCACGAAAAAGAAATGATTGACCGTCGTGAAGCCAAACTGAATCCGGGCAAGATCTTCCCGCACTACCGAAGCTCCTTCCCAGCGTCAACTCCCATTAATTTCCCCGGCGGCGCGTTCACGCGCGCCACCTGTAGCGGGTGATTGCGGGCTCGACCCGAGCCGGAGCTTGCCAGTCCGCTATCGCCGCAGCGAAGCTGGACGGGAGCAAAGGAGCGCCAGATATGAAGACCCCGATCTGCGACATGCTGGGCATCGACCTGCCGCTGGTGGCTTTCAGTCACTGCCGCGATGTCGTGGCCGCAGTCACGAATGCGGGCGGATTCGGCGTGCTCGGCGCCTCGATGCATTCGCCAGCAGAACTCGAGCACGAGCTTGCGTGGATCGACGATCACGTCGACGGCAAGCCTTACGGGGCCGACATCCTGGTGCCCGAGAAGTACGAGGGCAAGGGCCAGGGCCTGGACGCGGTCGCGATTCACGCCATGATCGGCCAGGAGCAAAGGGACTTCGTAGCCGCGCTGCTCGAGGAGCACGGGATCCCGGCCGAAGGCCCCTCGGGCGCGTCGGTGCTGCCCACCTCGTCGATCAGCGAGGAAGCCGGGGAACAGCTACTCGACGTGGCGTTCCGGCACCCGATCAAGCTCATCGCCAGCGCGCTCGGAACCCCGCCCTGGTACATGGTCGAGCGGGCCAGGCAGGCTGGGGTGCCGATCGCCGCGCTTGTGGGCGCGCGCGAGCACGCGATCAGGCAGGTCAACGCGGGCGTGGACATCCTGGTCGCGGCCGGGACCGAGGCCGGCGGGCACTGTGGCGAGGTCACCACGATGGTGCTCGTCCCTGAGGTGATCGAGGCCATCAGGCCGATCCGCGAGGTACCGGTGCTCGCGGCGGGCGGCATCGTGACCGGCCGGCAGATCGCGGCTGCGATCGCGCTCGGCGCCGCGGGCGCGTGGACCGGGTCGGTATGGCTGACCACCGAGGAAGCCGAGACCGCTCCGTACACCAAGCAGAAGATGATCGCCGCCACCTCCAGGGACACGATCCGCTCGCGCAGCCGCACCGGCAAACCGTCCAGGCAGCTGAAGTCCGGCTGGACGGCCGCGTGGGAGGGCGACAAGAGCCCTGGTGCCCTGCCGATGCCGCTGCAGTCGCTGCTGAGCGAGCCGGTCATGCGCCGCATCGATGTCCTCGCTCAGCAGGGCAACAAGGGCGCGCAAGAACTCGCGACCTACTGGGTCGGCCAGGGCGTCGGGCTGATGAACAAAGCAACGACCGTGCGAGACGTCATCTACGAGATGGCGCAGGATTACGCCGACGCTGCCGAGCGCCTCGCCGCCACCGTCGCCGACTAGCGAGCAGATCCAATGCGCAAGCGTGTAGCGCTGGGCGCAGGCTTTGGAGCCTGTCACTATGGCGTATCACCGTTCTCGGTTACCGGACGGTGAACTCCGGATAGCGCGACGCGGGTCAGGAGCATTCATGGCCCAGAATGACGACCTTGAGGGTCTCGAGAATGAGCCGGGCTCCGTCCTAGCCGACGAAAGCACCATCGCGCCTCCGGATCCTGACTCGGACGCCCGCCCTGCCGACGCGGGTGATCTTTCAGCCGCCGCCGCGCCGGTCCCGCCGGGACCGCGACGGCCAGGCAACCCGCTGTTCACAGCATGGAACTGGCTGACAACTGGTGTCTGGGCCGCGCTCGCGTGGCTCGGCCTGGCCCTGGCGGCCTGGGTCGCGATGGGACAGATCAGCTCGATCGTCGCAGAGGTGACCGCGACTGGCCAGTATCCAGTCTCCGCGCTGACCGGCCTTGGCCAGCTGGGCGCGATCGGGACCGCTCCGCACGCGCCGATGCTGGCATGGGCCGAAGCAGGGGTGGCTTTCCCCGCGCTCCGAACCTGGCTGTGGACCTATATCGGCATGAACTTGCTGTTCATCGTTGGCTTTACGCTGCTAGGAACAACGGTCCTGAAGAGCAGGCCACAGGTCAGGAGCACCCGCTGGCTGCTCGCCGCCGTCGCGGCGGGCTACACCCTCGAGGCGGCCATGGGCGCGGTCACGCTCATCATCGCCCGGCCGGACGCGAGCGGCAACGGCGGGCAGGATGCGATGGCCTGGCCATTGCACGTGGCGACCGAGCTCAAATGGCTCGCGGTCGTCACCCTGGCCGGCTGGCTGGCGTACCGCGTGCACGCCAGCTACCGCGACTACCGGGTGAGTCCGCTGCCGATGGATGCCCGCACCGGTATCTACGCCGATCTGCGGCGGCTGTTCCAGGCTCTGGAGGTACAGCGCTTTTCGGTCGTCGTGGTCCTGCTGCTCGGGTTGATGGCGATCGGTCCGCCGCTGAACGGAACGCTCGAACAAATGCCTGACGTTCAGCGAGCGTGGCTGAATAGTGGCTCCTACGCGGGCCTCCGCCAGCTCCTCCTCGCCGCGTTCGCTCAACTCCTTCTTGCGCTCATGCTCGCCTCCCTCGGCCGGATGCGGACGGTCAGGGCGCAGGCCAAGTTCGCTGGTCATGGGGACGACCGCAGGGCCGACCCACAGCTGCGGATATGGCTCGGAATCGCCTTGTTCGTGCCGGCCCTCGCGGGTGTCCTGTCGTTGACTAGCGCGGCCAAGGTGTCGTGGACGCGCGTGGCCGCCGGCAGCGGTGTTCTCTTGATCCTCGCGCTGGTGTCCTGGGGAATCGATCTGCGCGACCGGCACCGTGCCGGGCTGCTGGCGCCTTTTCCTGGCCGCGCGCTTCCGGATCAGGATCGCAACGTGGTGTCGATCACCAAGCTGGGCGGCGATGCTCTGGCCGTCCTGGTCGTAGCGGTCACGCCGCTCGGCGCCGTCCGGTCCTTCATGGCGCCTGCCCTGGTCATCGGCGGAGCACCGGTTGCTGCGCTTGCGGCCGGCCTGTTCGGCGCGTTCGCCGTTCCGCTGTTGTGCGGGCTGCTGCCGTCGATCGGCAATCCGCCGGTTCACTCGCCGGCTGCGGAAGCGCCAGAACCGCACACCGCCAGGGCGCAGCGGCGGCAGCGGGACCGGCACCTGGCTGGCACCGTCCGCCTCCTGTGGGTGATTGGCGCAGTCTTCCTGCTTACCGACATCTGGCTGATCGTCGCGCCCCTCAACGCGACCCACGTATTCGGCGTGCTGGCGACGGCCGTCATCGCGATCGGGTCGCTGGCGACGCTGCTCGGAACGCTTGCTTTCCTCGTCCAGACCAGGAAGCCGCTGTCGCTGTTCCGCTTCCTGCGGCTCAACGTCACGCCCGTGCTGACGATTATCGTGCTCATCGCGGTGGTCGGCGGCGTCCTCGACAAGAACTCCTCGCTGCATCAGGTGAGCGGACCGGTGGCGGCCGCGGGAGCGCCGCGCCCGTCGCTCTCAGCGACGCTGGCGACATGGCTGCGCAGCCCGCTGACGACAGCTTGCGCGATTGCGACGCCAAGGGCGGCGAACGCCGACGGCCATCAGGTGCGGATCGAGCCGTTGGTTCAGGTCGCAGCCTCGGGCGGCGGCATCAGGGCGGCCTGGTGGACCGTGCATGTGCTCGGCACCATCGCGGGCACGCGGTGCGGAAAGCACGACGTCTTCGCGGTAAGCAGCGTCAGCGGAGGCTCGGTCGGCACGGCAGTGCTCGCCGCGGTACCCAGCGGAACGAGCCACCCGATCGCGGCCGCCGACGCCAGCATCGCGACGATGGCGGATCCGGACGCCCTCGCCGCAGGGATCGACGGTTTCATGCTGCGGGACACGATCGCGGGCTACACCGGACATCGACGTCATGGCCGCCCAGATGCCAGGCACCGCGCGCTTCCCTGACCGCGCGGCCCTGATGCAGGCCGTCTGGCAGAACCAGGACGCCCGGCTTCGGGCGCCCTTTCCGCTGCGGCATAGCTGGTTGCCGTGGACGCTGCTGTTCAACTCCACCTCGGTCACCACCGGCTGCCGCGCCGTTTTGTCTAGCGTCGCGTTGCCGCATCCGCCGGCAACTGCGGTCCAGAATGACGGCCTCTCCTGCGGTGTCGGAGCCTCAGGTCCGACCGGCAGCTACGACTTCTTCGCCAGGCTGCGCTGCATGCAGAACATCTCGACGGCCACAGCGGCCATGCTGTCCGCCCGCTTCACCTACATCACGCCGTCGGGAACGATGAACGGATGCGGCCAGGCAAGCGGCACGTTCTCTGATCAGCTAGTCGACGGCGGATACGGGGACGCCTCCGGACTGTCGACGCTCATCAACCTGGCACCGACCCTGATGGCGCGCGTGCGCGAGTTCAACAGCAGCGCGATCGCGAGCGCCGTGCCCGGCCAACCGGTCACGCTCGTGGTGCCGGTAACCGTCTACTTGGGCAACAGCGTCCAGCCCGCGAGGCAGATGGTCATCCCAGCCAGGACGCCGGAAGATCACGGTTCCGACCAGCGCCCAGTCAAAAGGCGCGGCGACCGAGCTAACCGGCACGGATGCATTGCTGCAGAACGCCGGCGCCGCGACATCCGCATCGGCATGGCTGACCTGCGGTAGCGCGGATGTCGTGTGCTCGACCGCGCAGGCCATCGCGCGGGCCGCCGTCCCGAATCCGCTGATAATGGTGACACCGAAGGAATTCCCCGGGGTGGCCGCACCCCTTGGCTGGCTGCTCTCGCACGCCAGCCAGCAAGCGCTCGAAGCCGCGCTGCAACGTGATCTCAGCGATAACCCGTGCGGCCCGTACCAGCGCTCCTACCTGACCCAGCGCTCGTACTGCCTGCCAGGCGTCGGAGGTCTGGCTGACCTGCTCGCGCTGACCGGGCCTGCGCACTGACCAAGTGCTGTCGCGGGCCGGCTTAGACTCGGCATCATGCCCCTTGAAGGTGAGTATGTGCCGAGTCCGCGCGGCTGGGTCCGCGATCAGGTCGAACAGTTCGAAGGCTCAGGCGGAACCGAAGGCACGACCCTCCGCGAGACGGACATGCCAGTCGTGATCGTCACGAACGTAGGAGCCAAGACCGGCAAGATCCGCAAGACGCCGCTGATGCGGGTCGAGCACGGCGGGCGCTACGCGGCGGTCGCCTCGCTAGGCGGAGCGCCGAAGAATCCGGTCTGGTACTACAACCTGAAGGCGAACCCGAGGGTTGAAGTGCAGGACGGGCCGAAGAGGTTCGACATGGTCGCCCGCGAGATCACCGGAGACGAGAAGGCGCAGTGGTGGGAGCGAGCCGTCGCGGCCTACCCGCCGTACGCCGACTATCAAGCCAAGACCTCCCGCGTCATCCCGGTCTTCGTGCTCGAGCCAGGGGGCGATTAGCAGCAAGCTCCCAGCAGCAGACCACCTCCAGGTTTACAAGGTAATCTTGTAATCATCACAGGAGGTGGTGTCATGGCAGCCGACTCGCCGCTCGATGCGTACTCGCGAATCGTTGCCGGAGCGGCCGCCGAGCTCACGCCGAAGGTCGCCAGCCTCCGGGTCACGCGCAGCTCAGGCAGGCCCGGGGAGAGCCTCGGCTCGGCCGTCGTCTATACCGGCGACGGCTTCCTGCTGACCAACGCTCACGTTGTCGGCAGGGCAGCAGGCGGAACGGCCCTGTTCTCGGACGGAACGAACTCGCCGTTCACCGTGGTAGGCGCCGATCCGCTGTCCGACCTGGCGGTGGTCAGAGCCGGAGCGGGAACGCCACCTCCTGCCGTCCTCGGCGAAGCCGAGGATCTCGTGGTCGGGCAACTCGTCGTCGCCGTCGGGAGCCCGCTCGGCCTCGCCGGCTCGGTAACCGCGGGCGTGGTCAGCGCGCTCGGCAGGTCAATGCCGACTCGCAGCGGATCGGCCGGGCGGCTGATCGAGGACGTCATACAGACCGACGCGGCACTGAATCCAGGCAACTCGGGAGGAGCCCTGGCCGACGCCAGGGCCAAGGTCGTCGGCATCAACACGGCGGTCGCCGGGGTCGGGCTCGGCCTGGCCGTGCCGATTAACGCCACCACCAGGAAGATCATCTCCGCGCTGATGCAGTACGGCCGGGTCCGGCGGGCGTACCTGGGTATCGTCAGCGCACCGACGCCGCTCCCGGCCTGGCTGCATGACCGCGTCGGCCGCAAGGAGGGGCTGCGTGTGGCCGAGCTTGTGCCAGACGGGCCGGCCGCGCGGGCCGGGTTGCGGATCGGGGACGTCCTGGTCAGCGCGGCAGGCAAGCCGGTCACCACGGCGCAGGATCTGCAGCGCCTGATGTTCGCTGAGGCAATCGGCAAGCCGCTGGAGGTCACCGTGCTCCGCAACGGCGCCCTCGTCGACGTCATCGCTGAACCGTCTGAGCTGACCGCCGCGTGACCGGTTCGGCACCCGCGCAACTCTGCGGTTCTGGCACCATCATCGCGCGCGGCAGGCCGCGGCAAGCGCCGGTCGCGGCCGAAATGCTCGCGCGAGTGCGTAAGAATGACCTATGAGCAAGCAGCCGAGTGCGCCGCCGCCGGGTGACCGGCCAACACCGACGGCGCCGCCGCCGCCGCCCGCATGGAGGCACTGGCTCTGGCCTATCGCCCTGATCGGGACGCTGGCGCTGTATTTCCTGTTGCCCAGCATCAACAACTCCAACACGGTCACGCTGACCTACAGCAAGTTCATCAGCACGGCGAGCCAGCACAAGGTCAAGGACGTCACGTTCGATTCTTCGTCCAACGGCGCCAACACCCCGGCCAGCGGCACGCTGACCAACGGCAAGTCGTACACCACTGTCATTCCAGGCTCGCCGAGCACGCAGCTCGCGAATCAGCTGAGCTCGGACGGCGTGAATATCGACGCGAGCGCCAGCTCACCAGGGCTCGGCACCGAGATCCTGTACTGGCTGATCCTGCTCGCCCCGCTGATCCTCGTGTTCTGGCTGTTCCGGCGGATGTCGCGGGGCGCCGGCGGCGCCTTCCAGGGGGTTCTTGGCGTTGGCAGATCGCGGGCCAAGGTGTTCGACGCTGAGCGGCCAAGCACGAAGTTCGGCGACGTAGCCGGCTATGAGGGCGCGAAAGAGGAAATCAGCGAGATCATCGACTTCCTCCGCAACCCGGCCAGGTACCAGCGGGCCGGCGCGATGGCGCCGCGCGGCGTCCTGATGGTCGGTCCGCCCGGTACCGGCAAGACACTGCTCGCCAGGGCGGTCGCCGGAGAGGCATCGGTGCCCTTCTTCTCGGTCAGCGGGTCAAGCTTCGTCGAGATGTTCGTCGGCGTCGGCGCCGCCCGGGTACGTGACCTGTTCAGCGAGGCGCGCAAGCGGGCGCCCGCGATCATCTTCGTCGACGAGGTCGACGCGATCGGCCAGCGCCGGGCGGGCTCTGGCGCCGTGGTCGCGAACGACGAGCGTGAGCAGACGCTCAATCAGTTGCTGTCCGAGATGGACGGCTTCGACATGACGCAGGGCCTCGTCGTCTTGGCGGCGACGAACCGGCCCGAAGTCCTCGACCCCGCGCTGCTGCGGCCCGGCCGGTTCGACCGGCAGATCACGATCCCGCTGCCCGAACCTGGAGGAGCGGGCCGCGATCCTCGCGCGTGCACTGCCGCGACAAGAAGCTGGCGCCCGACGTGGACCTGAAGGTCGTGGCGAGGGGAACGCCAGGATTCTCCGGCGCGGACCTGGCCAACCTGGCCAACGAGGCTGCGATCTTCGCTGTTCGCGGCAACCGCGACGTGATCACGGCGACCGACTTCGACGACGCGCGGGACCGGATCCTGCTCGGCAGGCGCGAGGGCTCCAACGTCCTGTTGCCTGAGGAGAAGCACGCGGTCGCCGTGCACGAGGCCGGTCACGCGATCGTCGCTGCCTTGTCCGCCCACGCCGACCCTGTCGCCAAGGTCACCATCCTGCCCGCAGGGCAGGCGCTGGGCGCGACTCAGCAGTTGCCGCTGATCGAGCGGCATCTGTACGGCGAGGACTACCTGCACGACTCGCTCGCGGTCCGGCTCGGCGGCCGCGCCGCTGAGCTGGTGGAACTCGGCCAGGGCTCGACCGGCGCCGCCAACGACCTGTCCACCGCGACCGACATGGCCATCAGGATGGTCCGCGAGTTCGGCCTGTCGGACAAGCTCGGCCCGGTCGGCTACCCGCAGGGCGGCTCGGTCTTTCTTGGCGGCGGCGGCAACGGGCTGTCTAGCCGGCCGTACGCAGAATCGACGCAGGCGCTCATCGACGCCGAGGTTTCCCGGCTGCTGCGAGAGGCCGAGAACACCGCGGTGGGCCTGATCAGGGCGCACCGCGACATGCTTGCCGAGCTCGTCGAGCTGCTGCTCGAGCGCGAAACCGTCGACGGCAAGGAGGTCTACAGGATCGCCGGCCGGCCGGTCCCTGAGCACCGGGCGCCAGAAGAGGTGGCCATCGCGCCGCGAGCCAAGGCGCTGACGTTCGGCAAGGAGACCGGCCAACAGCAGCCCGCTGCGCGCGACAATAACTAGGCGCCAGGGATAACTGGAACAAAAGGAGCCAGGCGGTGGAGTTGCTCGTGTTGTCCGGGGGCGCGGTCCGCTCGGTGCTCAGCTATCCGCGCTGCGCGGACGCCATGCGCTCGGCGCTGGCCGCCAGGGCACGCGGCGAGGTCTTCCAGCCGCTGCGCTCGATTCTGAAGCCGGCCGGGGCGGCGGGGCTGATGGCGCTGATGCCGTCCTACCAGCCTGGAGTCGGGTACGGCCTCAAGGCGATCAACGTCACGCCCGGCAATCCCGGCGATCGGGCTGGACAGCCACCAGGGCGTCGTGCTGCTGTCCAGCCGGAGACAGGACAGCCGCTCGCCGTGCTGAACGCGTCGGCCGTGACCGAGATCAGGACCGCGGCGGTTTCCGCCGTCGCCACCGAGCTGCTCGCCGTGCCCGGAGCGGACGTGCTCGCGATCGTGGGCACCGGCGTGCAGGCCAGATCGCACCTGATGGCGATCGCCGCGACCTGGCCGCTCGCTGAAGTCAGGATCGCGGGCTCGGCGCCGGCCAGGGCGGCCAAGTTCGCCGCCGACGTCGCTCCCGCGGCACTGGCCGAGGTCGGGGCCTCGGGCGTCAGGGTGACGGCATGCGATTCGGTCGGATCGGCCGTACTGGACGCGCGGATCGTCGTGACGGCCACCAGCTCCGCGACACCCGTGCTCGAGCGGGACTGGCTGGCACCTGGCACTCACATCAACGCCGTCGGGGCCTGCCTGCCGCATACCAGGGAGCTCGACACCCCGACGGTCGCCGAGCGCTGCCTTGTTCGCCGACAGCCGGGAGTCTGTGCTCGCCGAGTCAGGCGACTACCTGCTCGCGGCCGCCGAGGGCGCCGTCGGGCCCGATCACATCCGCGCCGAGATCGGCGAATTGCTCGCCGGGACCGCACCCGGTCAGGGCCGTATGAACACCAGCGGAGATCACGATCTTCGAGTCACTTGGCCTGGCGATCGAGGACCTGTCTGCGGCCATGGCCGCCTACCAGGCCGCGCGCGATACCGGCGCCGGCGACTGGATCGAATTCGACTAGGAACGGCCGGTCTACGACTGCTATTCCGTTATTTGCCGTTGCCGCAAAATGGCCAGCATGCCATTCTTTACGCCATGAGCAAGCACGCGGCGCTCTACGTCGCCGTATTCTCTACAATTGCGCTCTTCATCGGCTGGCACTATGCGCAATATCGTGGCCACGCCGCCGAACTGGCCACCCGCCTGCGGCAAATCCCCGTGCTGCGCGGTGGACGGGACCGCCACTTCTCGACGCTTGCTTTGTTCGCCGTGGTCTTCGCCGTCGTTCTGTACATCGTCGCGACGAGGCACCATCACCACTAGGCCAGGCAACGGCGGACAGCGACGGTAACCGGAACCGCCCGGCGGCAGCGCGCGTCTCAGTCGCGAGCACACGCAGACTGGAGACTGCCATGACTGTTGCTGTTAAGCCCCTGTACCGGGCAATCTTGATCGGCATAGCCGCCGCCGCGCTGCTTATCGGCGCATTCTTGCTGGGTTCGGGCGGGCAGCCTGCGGCGGCAACGGGCGCAATGCCGCAGGTCGCGGAGGCTCCGGCGGCTTCACGTCTGACCGCATCCACGGCGGGCGGAAAGATCACGGTGACTGGCACGGGAACGGTCACCGGAACGCCCGACCAGCTTGTCCTGTCCATGGGCGTGCAGACCAGTGCGTCGTCGGTGTCGATCGCGCTGAGGCAGGCGAACGAGGCGGCCAGCCGTGTTATCCGCTCGCTGAAGGCGGGCGGCGTTCGAGCGGCCGACATCCAGACATCGGGCCTGTCAATTCGAGCCGAACTACTCCAACGGCAGCCAGGTCCCTGTCGGCTACGGCGTGAGCGAGCAACTCACCGCCACGCTGCGGGACCTCGCCAAGGCAGGCAGCCAGATCCAGGCGGCTGCCACCGCCGGCGGCAATGCCACGACCGTGAGCGGCGTCTCGCTGAACCTCGCCGACACCAGCCGGCTGCTGGCCAGGGCGCGCGCCGCCGCTGTCCGCGACGCGCAGGCCAAGGCCAGCCAGTTCGCGCGCGGCCTGGGCAGGTCGCTTGGCCCGGTGCTCAGCGTGTCCGACCAGAGCCAGGTGTTCCCGTACCCCGAGTTCAGCGCTGCGGCGGCGAGCCAAGGCTGCGAGCCCATCGGTCCCGGTCTCGCCTGGCTCGCAGCAGGTCAGCGTCCAGATCACGGTCATCTACGCGATCGGCTAAGGCGGCCGCGGCTCGCCCGACGCGCGCTCCGACAAGCCCTGATACGCTGGCGCCATGTCATTGATGAACCGCGACTGGTGGCGCCGCCGTTAGGCGGGCCTTACGCGCGTTCAGCAACTCAAGGCGACCGCCCGGCATCCGGCGGTCGCCTTCGCGCATCCGCGCCGGGTCCGGGCCTGGACAGGCAGGACGGCGTCATGCTAGATCCGAGCGTTGACTACAGCGCGGACTTCGGTGCCCAGCCACCGCGCGGAGTGACCCGGTTTGTCACGGCCGGCGGCATCGAGGTCACCAGGACGGTCGCGCCCTTCGAACCAGGCGCGCTCGCCGAGATCACCAGTCAGATCGATACACGGCGCGGCGGCACGTTCAGTTCTGGGATGGAGTACCCGGGCAGGTACAGCCGCTGGCACATCGGCTACGTCGACCCGTGCATCGAGTTCGCGGCGCAACGGCCGCGAGCTGACGGCGACGGCGCTCAACGAACGCGGGACTGTGCTCCTGCCCGCGATTGCATCGGCGCTGGAGCGCGCTGGGCAGATCCTGGGCTCCGGCCAGCCGCCCCCGGCAAGACCGCCTCCGGTCAGAACGCCTCCGGCACGACCGGCGACGCCGACGAGACTGGTACACCTGCCAGGGTCAGCGTGTTCATCCCCGAGCCTGCCGAGGTCGTTCCCGAGGAGGAACGGAGCAGGCGCCCGACCGTCTTCAGCGCTATCCGCGAGGTCATCGCCCTGTTCGCGGGGCCCGACGAGCACCTGGGCCTCTACGGCGCGTTCGGCTATGACCTGGCATTCCAGTTCGAGCCGATCACCCTGCGGCCGCGACAGCAGGCACGACCGGCGCAGCGCGACCTGGTCCTGCACCTGCCCGATGAGATTTACGTGATCGACAGGAAGCGCGAGACCGCGCTGCGGTACTGCTATGACTTCGCTTCCGGCGGCCGGTCGACGCGGGGACTGGACCGCGCCACGCCGGTGTCGGCACCTGCCCGGCGGACGGGGACCAGCGGCGCACGTCCTGTTGACGTGCCGGATGATCCTGAGCCTGGCAGCTACGCCGGAGTTGTCGATGCGGCCAGGGAACGGTTCGCGGCTGGGGATCTGTTCGAGGTGGTGCCGAGCCATGAGTTCTGGGCGCGGTGCGGCTCGCCAGCTGCGTTCTATGAAGCAGCTGCGACGGCGCAACCCCGCTCCTTATGAGTTCTTCCTGAACCTGGGCGACGGAGAGTACCTGGTCGGTGCGTCACCAGAAATGTACGTCCGCGTCACCGGCGACCGGGTGGAGACCTGCCCCATCGCCGGCACCGTGCCGCGCGGCGCGAACCCGCTTGCCGACGCCGCGAACATCAGGGACCTGCTCACGCTCGGCCAAGGACGAGTCGGAGCTCACGATGTGCACCGATGTCGACAGGAACGACAAGTCGCGGATCTGCGTACCCGGCAGCGTCAGGGTCATCGGGCGGCGCCAGATCGAGCTCTACAGCCGCGTGATCCATACGGTCGATCACGTCGAAGGCCGCCTCCGCCCAGGGTTCGATGCGCTGGACGCGTTCCTTACCCACATGTGGGCTGTGACGGTCACCGGCGCGCCGAAGACGTGGGCGATGCAGTTCATCGAGGATCACGAGGCCAGTCCGAGGCGCTGGTACGGCGGCGCTGTTGGGCGTGCTCGGATTCGACGGGTCTATGAACACCGGCCTGACGCTGCGCACCGCGCACATTCGCGACGGACTCGCGTCGGTCCGCACCGGAGCGACGCTGCTGTTCGACTCGGACCCGGCGGCTGAGGAGCTAGAGACCAGGCTGAAGGCCAGAGCGCTGCTCGAGGTCCTGGCGGAGACGCGACGCCGCGGGCCGCGCCAGGTCAGATCCGCGCGAGCGGCCGGGCTCAGCACCGGCCGCCGCCGGAAGCGCGCGCAGAGAGCCTGACCTACCAGGCAACGGGATGCGGGTCCTGCTCGTTGACCACCAGGACTCGTTCGTGCACACTCTGGCCGGGTACTTCGCCGAGCAAGGCGCGGCGGTAACCACGCTGCAGGGCCGGGTTCGATCCGTGCCTGCTCGACCAGTACGCGCCCGACCTTGTCGTGCTGTCGCCCGGGCCCGGCCGGCCATCCGACTTCGGCTGCTCCAGGCTGCTGTCCGAACTTGACGCGCGTCAGCTTCCGGCTTTCGGTGTCTGTCTCGGCCTGCAGGCGCATGGTCGAGCACGCCGGCGGGATGCTGAGCCTGCTCGCCACGCCCGCGCACGGCAAGCCAGGGCGGGTGCGGGTGACCGGCGGCGACCTGTTCAATGGCCTGCCCGGCGATTTCGCGGCCGGCCGGTACCACTCCCTGCATGCCACCGCCGACCAGGTCAAAGGCGGGTTCGCGGTAACAGCGCTCACCTCCGATCCTGCCGCGGCCGGGGCTGGAGAGCTGGTGATGGCGATCGAGAACCAGGCCGCCGGGCGGTGGGCCGTGCAGTTCCACCCCGAGTCGATCCTGTCGGCCGACGGCGACGCAGGTCGCTTGGTCATCGCCAATGTGCTGAGGCTCTGCCGCGCACATCAAATGGCAACGCTGCCTGCGGCAATATGATCGTTATCGTTTCGTGATTTGAGAAAACTACGAATCGTTATAGCGTCTAAGGCGGTTCATTCACGTCAATCGCTGCAGACTATGGCTCGCCGCCTATACCGGCTGCTATTTCGTGTGCCGGGTCACGGCACGCTTTAGGTTGCGGCCGTGGCAGAGGAGTCCAACGTGGTACGTCGCTGGCACATTTCACTCGCATCGTTCGCCTTACTATCAGGTTCTATGCTTGCCGCCGCGACATCGGCATCGGCAGCACCGGCTATTCATCACGCGACTCATCCGGTCGCGGCCGCGCACGGGTTCAAACCCGGCGGGCGCATGATCAGACCAGGCGGGGTAAGTCACCTTTCGACCCGCGCTGGTCACACCACTGCCCAGTCAACGAACTGGTCGGGCTATGCCGCGACGGGCGGAAACGGCGCTTTCACCAGCGTCGCAGCCAGCTGGATCGAGCCGACAGCGACCTGCACATCGCGCCGGGCTCAGTACGCGAGCTTCTGGGTCGGCCTCGACGGCTACAGCAGCAACTCGGTCGAGCAGACAGGCACAGACGCCGACTGCTCAG
This sequence comes from uncultured Actinomycetota bacterium, assembly GCA_963809195.1. GTDB lineage: Bacteria > Actinomycetota > Actinomycetes > Streptosporangiales > Streptosporangiaceae > Chersky-822. The sequence goes on from CAWEIQ010000003.1 coordinate 429,658, forward strand.
GCCGGACGCCGTCTATTACGGCTGGTATGAGATGTACCCGGCCTTTCCCGTGAATTTCAGTAACACTGTGCGGCCGGGCGATCACATGAACGCGTCGGTCACCTTCAGCGGAACGAACACTTACACGCTTGTACTGCATGACGCAACGCAGGGATGGACTCAGAATGTCGTCAAGAACCAGTCAGGACTCGCGAGATCATCGGCAGAAGTCATAACCGAGGCCCCATCTTCGAGTTCTGGCGTGCTTCCGCTCGCCGACTTCAGCACGGTTAGCTATTCCACCTCGTCGGCCAACGGCGCATCGCTTGCCAGCTTTAACCCGGTCGAGATCATCATGATCGACAATTCCGGCAGAGATAAGGACACAACGAGTTCGATCGGCAGCACCGGCGCCTTCAGCAACACCTGGCTCCGCTCCAGCTAGGCGCCTCCGACCGCAAGGTCTCGGCGTCGTCGCGACCCGGTTCTGCCCGGCGGTCCTGGACCGCCGGGCAGTTCGCTGTACCCGGGCCTGGCAGCATTGTCGGCAGACGCCGGTAGGGTGCCAGGTCATGAGGAGCGTGCAACCAGAGGTCTTCCTGATCGCCAGGCCACAGCTGGACTATGACGCCATCGCCGCATACCTGCGTGAGGTCGGGGGGACAAGCTGGCTCGAGCGACTCGACACGGGTCATCTGGACAACGATGCGCTGAACCTCGCCGAGTTCGCCGGGCGGCTGTGTTACCGGTCCTGGGAGCCCGGCTTGAATCCCAACGTCACCAGGGTCCGCTCCGAGCAGGACGCCTATCTGAAGAACATCCTGTCCAGCGCCCACGGGTCCGTGCTCGAGCACGTGACCTTCAGCTTCGCGCTGCACAACGTAAGCCGCGTCCTGACCCATGAGGTAGTCAGGCACCGTCCCGGGGTGGCCATCTCACAGGAGTCGCTGCGGTTTGTGCGGCTGGCCGACATTGGCTTCTGGTTCCCCGAATGGGCCACAGCCGATGCGGAGCTGATGGAACGGGCAACGGCCCTGCTCGGCCAGCTCGAGGAGTTCCAGCTCTGGATGGCCGACCACTTCGGCCTGGACACACAGGGCGTGCCGTTCAGCGAGAAGAAGCACAAGACCTCGTTCATGCGCAGGTTCGCGCCCGACGGCGTGGCCACCGGCTTGCTCTGGTCGGCCAATATCAGGACCCTGCGGCACACCATCGAGATGCGCACCGATCCAGGTGCCGAGGAGGAGATCCGCCTGCTGTTCGGCATGATCGGGGAGATCATGCAGGCTGAAGCGCCCGCGTTGTTCGGTGATTACACGGTCAAGGACGGCGCCTGGATCCCTGGCTGGCGCAAGGTCTAGTCGTCGTCCGGCGGGCGGGCTCAGCTGGTCAAGTTGCGGCCGTCTGGCCAGTTCGAGCGCCTCGATCGGGTCGTGCTGTAGCCGGCCGGCGGGCACCCGCTTCGACAGTATGTGCGCCGATTTCCTGACCAGGCCAGCTGGCCCCGCGACATAAACGTCGCAATCGCGGAAGGAGGGGTGCGTCGCTACCACATCGGGCAGCCGTCCGACTCTGCCCGCGAAGTCAAGCTCGTGCTCGGCAACCGGAATGACCGTCAGCGGCGGATAGGCCAGCCTGAGAGTCTCCAGATCCCGGCCATCGTACAGATCCCGGCTGCGGCGCACGCCCACGTACAGCGTGATTTCGCGCCGTCGTCCCTGCCCTGAAGCGCTGACCACCGCTTCGATGATGGCCTTCAGCGGCGCCAGCCCGGTACCGCCGGCGACGCACACCAGATCCCTGCTCGGCTCCTCAGGCACCCGCATCTCTCCGCGCGCCGCCGCGAGCAGCACGGTGTCGCCGGTGGCGCAATGGCTGACCAGCGCCGTGCTCACCATGCCGCCGGGCACGGCACGGACATGAATGTCGATCAGGCCGTTGTCTCTCGGGGCGTTAGCGATCGAGTAGCTACGCCAGATCCGCGGCCAGCGTGGTGTCTGAATCTGGACGTACTGACCTGGTGCGTAACTGAGCGGCCGGTCCGGCCTGATCGTCAGCACGGCGACCGTCTCGGTCCGCCGGTCATGCTGGACGATCTCCCCGGTCCACCACGCGGGCTGGCGATTGCCGTCCTCTGCAGCAGCCGCTGCCATCACGGCGGCGAACCAGTCTGTGGCGTCGCGCCAGGCAGCGGCCGACTGACTGGTCCACGACCGGGCCGGAGATGTGCTCTGCCATCGCGACCACAGCGTCGAAGAACGGCCGGTAGTGCTTGTCTTTCACGCCGAACTTGCGGTGATCTCTGGCAAGCTGTGCAAGGCGATGTTCGGTCCGCTCCAGATCGTCCAGCCCTTCGAGGAGCCTGGTGAACTCGCGGAAAACGGCCGCACGGGTCTGCGTCATCGCGTGTTGGAAGAAACCGCGCAGGTCCGGATGGGCTGTGAACAAACGCGCGTAAAGGTATTCCATTGCGGCATCAGGATGTGCCGTAAGATCGGTGAGCAATTCCTTGATCAGGCGTCGGTCGAATGCGGTGCCATGCATGTACGCAGGCTTGACATCGTCGAGGCTCGCCGAACTCCCGCTGTGAGCGAATTGCTGCGGAATTGGCGAGGCGGCAAAACCGTCGGGAATGGCCGATGTCGGCCGATCCCGGTCCCAGATGCCCGCCACGAGATGCAAGTCTCGCAGCAAGATCCGGTATCTACCACCGATTCGGTATAAGGCGTCAGGACAAACGCAGCACGAATTTGATTACCTAGCGTCCCCTCTTGCGTGCGCTGAGTGACATCGCGCTTCGCCAGCTCCAGCGCGGCAGAAATGGGGGATCCTCGGCTGATCTACGATGTTCCGGTGACTGAATCCCGATACTTTCGCTATCCGAACCTGCATGGAGACCTGCTGACTTTCGTCGCCGACGACGACGTCTGGCTTGCCCCATCCGGCGGCGGCCGGGCTTGGCGGATCTCCGCCGACCGCGTGCCAGCCGCAGGCCCGAAGTTCTCGGGTGACGGCAGCCTTGTCGCCTGGACCAGCTGGCGGGACGGCCCGCCGGAGATCTATCTGGCGAGCACCGCAGGCGGTGATGCCGCTCGGGTCAGTTACTGGTCGAACCCTGGCACGAGGCTGCGCGGCTGGGATCCGGCCGGCGACATCCTCGCCATGACCGCCGCCAACCAGCCTTTCCAGCACTACACCTGGGCGTACGCGATTCCCGTCAGCGAAGGCGCCGGCCGGTTCGCCGAGCACCGCAGGCTGCCTTACGGACCCGTCGGTGACATCGCGATCGACGCCGCGTCCATCGCTCTGCTCACTGCCAGCTACCAGGACCCGGCGTTCTGGAAGCGGTACCGCGGCGGCACATCGGGCCGGCTATGGGTCGCCGACCAGCCAGAGGACGGATCGCAGCCCTCCTTCCGCCGAGTGGTCGCCGACGCTGCCCGGCCAGTTCTACAACCCAATGCTCGCCGACGGCAGGCTGGCATTTCTCAGCGACTTCGAGGGCGTCGGCAACATCTACTCGTGCGCACTGGACGGCAGCGACCTGCGCCGCCACACCGACCACGACGCCATGTACGCGCGCAATGCCAGCACCGACGGCACCAGGATCGTGTACCAGAACGCCGGCGAGATCTGGATGCTCGCCGACCTCGGCCCGGCCAGCGAGCCGGTCAGGCTAGATGTCACCCTGGGCGCGCCAGTGGCCGGCCGTGCCACGAAGCTGATCTCGGCCGCCGATCACCTCGACGGCCTCAGTTGTGACGCGACCGGCCAGGCGAGCGCCGTTCAGGTGCGAGGAACGGTGCACTGGCTGACCCACCGGGAGGGCCCGGCGCGCGCCTTGTCGCCGATTCCTGGCCCGGTCGCACGGCAGCCGCGCGTGCTGGGCGACACCGGCAGTGTGATCTGGGTCGTCGAGGTCGACGGCAGCGACGCGCTCGAGATCGGGCCAGCCGAGGGCCTCGCGCCCGGGGAGGAGCCGCGCCGGATCGCGGCCGGCGAGATCGGCTGGGTCAGCGAGCTAGCGGCCGCACCGGACGGCGGCGTGGTCGCTATCGCCGCTCGTGACGGCAGGCTGCTGGTCGTCACCGTGGAATCGGGCGAGGTCTCCGAAGTCGCGCGGTCGGGCGACGGGTCGATCAGCGACCTGGCGTTCGCGCCCGACTCTGCCTGGCTTGCCTGGTCCCAGCCCGAGCCAGGCGACCTGCGGCGGCTCAGGCTCGCGAGGCTGGCCGACCGCCAGGTCTCGGACATCACCGACGGCAGGTTCGTCGACACCGATCCGGCCTTCACTTCCGACGGGCTCTACCTGGCCTTCTTGTCCAAGCGAAACTTCGACCCGGTCTACGACGCGCACTTCTTCGACCTGAGCTTCCCCTACGGCAGCCGGCCCTACCTGCTGACCCTGGCTGCCAGCACGCCGTCGCCGTTCGGCCCGTTGGTCGGCGGCAGGCCGGTCGGATCCGGCAAGGATGACAAGGACGAGAAGGAGGACAAGGACGCCGAGGACGGCAAGGCGAAGCAAAGCGCTGAAGACGCCCCTTGACGCGGACTCGTCGGAACCGAATCGCGGCAAGGGCAATTCGAAGGTCAAGCCGGTTGCCGTTGACCTCGATGGGCTCAGCGCCAGAATCGTGCAGGTTCCTGTCCCTGAGTCGCGGTACAGCTCGCTGCGAGCGGCCCAGGGCGGGCTCGCCTGGCTCCGCGAGCCGCTATCCGGGAATCTGGGCGAGGGTGGCGCCAAGCTGGATGAGGACCATCCGCGCCCGTCGCTTGAGTATTTCGAGATCAAGCGCTCCAAGTGCACGGAACTCGCCGACCAGGTGAACTGGTTCGATGCCAGCGGCGACGGCAGCAGGCTGGTCATCAGGGACGGCCAGCAACTCACCGTCGTGCCCGCCAACCGGAAGGCCGATCCGGACAACAGCGAGGACCGGATCAGCGTCGACCTGGCCAGGGCAAGGTTCCTGGCCGACCCGGCCGCGCTGTGGCGCGCCGCCTACGACGAAGCCGGCCGCGCCATGCGGCACGAGTTCTGGGTGCCGGACATGGCCGACGTCGACTGGGATGGCGCTCTGGCCCAGTACCGGCCGCTGCTGGACCGGATCGCAACGTCCGACGACTTCGCCGACCTGCTGCACGAAGCGGTGGCGGAGCTGGGCAGCTCGCACGCCTACATCATGCCGGCCGGCGGCTCCGACAGCACCGGCCAGGTGGCCGGGCAGCTCGGCGCAGACCTCGTGCCGGATTCGGACGGCTGGCAGGTCGCGAGGATCGTGCCAGGGGAGTCGTCAGACCCGCGGGCCAGGTCGCCACTGGCAGCGCCTGGCGCACAGATCGCCGACGGAGACGTGCTGGTGGCCGTCGACGGCCGGGCCGTGGACACCACGACCGGTCCCGCCCCGCTGCTGGTCGGCACGGCGGGAAAGCCCGTCGAGCTGACGGTCAGGCGGGTCGCAGACAGCAAGCCGCACCGCTCCGTCGTGGTGCCCCTTCGCAGCGATCTGCGGCTGCGCTACCAAGACTGGGTGGCTGGGCGGCGCCAGCTGGTCCGAGAGCGTACCGGCGGCCGGGTCGGTTACCTGCATGTGCCCGACATGGTCAGCGAAGGGTGGTCGGACTTCCACCGGGACCTGCGCGGAGAGATGGAGAAGGAGGCGCTGATCGTCGACGTCCGCGCGAACCGCGGCGGCCACACCTCGCAGCTCGTCGTGGAGAAGCTGGCCAGGCGGGTCATCGGCTGGGACACCGTGCGGCACGGAAGGCCGCAGAGCTACCCTGTGCAGGCCCCGCGCGGCCCGGTGGTCGCGGTCACCGATGAGTGGGCTGGCTCCGATGGCGACATCGTCACGGCCGCGATCCAGATCCTGAAGATCGGCACCGTGGTCGGCGCACGCACGTGGGGCGGCGTGATCGGCATCGAAGGCTGGCACCAGCTGGTCGACGGCACCTCCATGACGATGCCCAAGTTCTCGTTCTGGTTCAGCCAGTTCGGCTGGGGCGTGGAGAACTATGGCGTCGACCCGGACGTCGAGCTGCTGATGACGCCGAATGACTGGATCTCGGGCACCGACGTCCAGCTCGAAAGGGCGGTCGGCCTCGCCATGGAGACGCTGCAGGCCGAGCCGGCAGCCGCACCGCCCGACACCTCGCACCGGCCGTCCCGCCGGCGCCCGGCTCTGCCCGCGCGGCCGGGAACGACCGGGTAACGGCTATCTCCAGCCGCTCCCGGCCAGAGCAGCGGAACGGCCGGGAGCGGCTAGAACGGAGCGTTGTAGCCGCTTAGCCAGTGCGCCCTGAGCCAGATCATCGCGCCCGACCAGGCCCCGGTGACCTCGAGCACGCCAACGGCGATGAGCAGCAGGCCGCCGATTCTCGTGATCAGCCGCGCGTGCCGACGGGCGAAGGCCAGCACCCGCATGCCGCGGTCGACGGCGAAGGCAACCAGCAGGAAAGGCACCCCGACGCCCAGCGCGTAGATGAACGCGAGGAACGCGCCCCTGGCGGCCGTGCCCGTGGTGAGGCCGAGCGCCAGCACCGCGCTCAGCGTCGGGCCTATGCATGGTGACCAGCCGAGCCCGAACAGCACGCCGAGCACCGGAGCCGTGGCCAGGCCGGCCCGCGGCCGCAGCGATGGCTTGATGATCCGGCCGGTGAAGCTGAAGCGATCGAAGGCGCCCGCGAAAAGCAGGCCGAGCAGGATCAGCACCACGCCGAGGATCTGGCTGAGGCCCTGCGAATGGTCCCGCAGGGCCGCGCCCAGGCTGCCGAACGCGGCGCCGTAGACAGCGAACAGCGCCGAGAAGCCGAGCACGAACAACGACGCCCCGGCCAGCGCGCGTCCGCGGCTCGCGGCACGCACCGTGCGGCGGCCGGGTGCTGCCGCGACCGCGGTCGCAGCCCCGCCGCCCGGCGAGCCGGCCCCGAGACCGCCGTCCTTCGCGGTGCCCGCGGACGCCGTGCCTTCGCCAGCGGTCTCGTCAGCACGGTCGCTTGTGACGGCCGTACCCGACATCCCCGTGATATAGGACAGGTAGCCGGGTACGAGCGGCAGCACGCACGGGGACAGGAAGGTAACCGCGCCTGCAGCCGCAGCGACAGGGATCGCTAGCAGCAGCGGTCCCGAGGAGACCAGGCTGCCGACGCTCATCGAGATTCCTTCTGCCGCATGCGGATACCGGCTCTAACTTAGCCGCGTGCTGAGCGGCCGCCTCAGCCCAGGTCCGTGAGCGCGTCCTCGACACCCCGGTGGAAAGTGGGGTACGCGTAGATCATCTCGCGCAGCCGTTGCACCGGCACCCTGGCGTGCACGGCCAGCGTGAGCATGCTCAGCACTTCGCCGCCCATCGGCCCGACAGAGGTGGCACCTACCAGGACGCCGCTGGCCGCATCCTGCACCAATTTGATGAAGCCATCATTGCCCGCCTTGTGGATCCATCCCCGTGCGGACGCGGGGACCTGGGCCGAGCCGGTCCGCACGACCATGCCCTGTTCGCGAGCCTGCGCTTCGGTCAGCCCGACCGAGCCGATCTCTGGGTCGGTGAAGGTGACCCGCGGCACGGCGTGGTACTCGGCGGCATGGTGCTCTACGCCGAGGATGTCGGCGAGCACGATGCCGGCGTGGTACATCGACATGTGAGTGAACGCGCCGTGCCCGACGATGTCACCGATAGCCCACACTCCTGGTGCTGCCCGCATCCTGTCGTCGACCGGTATCGCCCTGGCATGCTCGTCGAGGCCGACCACGCCCGCTCCGACTTCGGCCAGGTTCACCCGCCGCCCCGTCGCGACAAGCAGTTCGGTGCCGCGTGAGCACCTCGCCGCCGTCCAGCGTGACGCTGAATCGTCCGTCGACGTAGCCGACGTGCGTGGCAGCCGCGCCCGCGCGAACGCCGATTCCCTGCGCACAGAAGAGCGCCGCGAGCAGCTCACCTGCCTCGGGCTCTTCAACCGGTACCAGCTGGCCGAGTGCCTCCACCACGGTGACGCTCGACCCGAAGCGCGCGAACACCTGAGCAAGCTCCACGCCGATCGCGCCGCCGCCCAGCACGATCAGCGATGACGGTACGACGGTGGCCTTGATCGCCTCCCGGTTCGTCCAGAACGGGGTCGCGGCCAGCCCGGGAATGGGCGGCACGGCAGGGGCGGTGCCGGTCGCGATCACTATGCCTCGCCTGGCCCGCAGCACGTCGGTGCCCGCTTCGCCCGCTCGCACTACCGTGACCTCCCCAGGAGCGGTGATCCGGCCGACGCCGCGGAACAGGTGACCGCCCTTGCCGGTGAACCGATCGGCCGCGACCGTGTCGTCCCAGTCGTCGGTCGCCTCGTCCCTGATTCTCGCCGCAACCGGTTCCCAGCTCGGATCGACCACAACCTGGCCGGCCATGCCCGGCACTCGCCGGGCCTCAGCCAGCAGATTCCCGGCCCTGATCATCATCTTTGACGGCACGCAGCCGAAGTACGGGCATTCGCCGCCGACCAGCCGGGACTCCACGCCGGCTGACCGCGAGGCCGGCCTCGGCGAGGCGCCCGGCCAGGTCCTCGCCACCAGGGCCCATGCCGACAACGATCACGTCGAACTCGGGTTCGCTCACATTGCCCTCCACAGACTGTCAGACCCACTTGTTATGGATAGGACAAGCACATCAGGGAATTACCTTGCCTTGCCGGCAGTTGGCACGGCCAGTGCCTGGTGCCGCCCGCCGATTCGCCTGGGATGGTGATTGAGCTGCCCGCCGACACGACTGATGCCGCTGCGGCGGATCACCCGACACCCCGGACCAGGGCCGGGGATGAAGTTTCTAGCAGGCCGTGGCCCGCCGCCGGCTGCTGCGCAGATGGACGCCCCGCTCTCGGAAACCGCGGCTGAACGACATATCGGCGCAATCTGCTTTAAAACAGGCCCACCCGGCACTATCGGCGCCGAGCTCGAGTGGCTCGTCCGCGACAGCGCAGATCCCATCCTGGCGGTGCCATTCGACCGGATTCAGCAAGTATTTGACTCTCTCAATAGGCCCGGTGTTTTGCCCGGTGCCGGCCTCCTGACCCTGGAGCCAGGCGGCCAGGTCGAACTCAGCACAGCTCCAGCGAAGGACCTCAGCGACTGTATCGCCGTCACGAGCGGCGACCTCGAGGTCCTGCACGAGGCGTTCGGGGACGCCGGCCTCGTTCTCACTGGTCGCGGCATTGACCCGCTCCGCCGCCCGAACCGCGTGCTCGAGCTCCCGCGTTACGCGGCGATGGAAGAGTTCTTCGATCGCGACGGTCACTGGGGCCGGCTGATGATGTGCAGTACCGCATCTGTCCAGGTATGCGTCGATGCCGGCCTCGACGATGACGGCACATCCGGCTGTGCCTTCCGCTGGCGGCTGCTGCATGCGCTTGGCCCCGTACTGGTAGGCGCCTTCGCGAACTCGCCGCTGCGGCGCGGCCAGCCCACCGGCTGGAAGTGCACCCGCCAGCTGGTCTGGTCCAGGCTCGATCCAGGGCGAACCAGGTCGCCCGCTGGCGCCGAGCCCCAGGGTCCTGCGGCGTCTCTGCCCGCGGTCACAGGCTCCGAGGAGGCGCGTGAGCACTGGGTCAGGTACGCGATGGACGCCGATGTGCTCTGCGTCCGCAAGCCGGATGGGCAGCCATGGACGGTCCCAGCGGGGCTGACCTTCAGAGACTGGCTGCGCGGTTCCGGCCAGACGCGGGCACCAGGGCGTCAGGACGCTGACGTGCCCGCGCCGCCCACCGTGAACGACCTCGACTATCACCTGTCCACGCTGTTCCCGCCGGTCCGCCCGCGCGGTCACCTTGAGCTGCGGATGATCGACGCCCAGCCAGGCGACGGCTGGATCGTCCCGGTCTCCGTTGTCGCAGCTCTGACCGACGACCCGGTGGCCGCCGACGCGGCTATGGCGGCGACCGAGCCGGTGTGGCAGAACGGCGGCTCGGGCCGGGGCGAGGCGGCCCCTGTCCCGCGGCAGCTGCCAAGCGGGCGAGGTACGGGAGACCAGCCCATGGCTGCGGGCTGCCAGGCTCGGGCTGGCCGACCCGGTCTTGGCCAGAGCCGCCCAGCGGTGCTTCGACGCGGCGTCGGCCGCTCTCGCCAGGATCGACGCACCCGCCGCCGCGAAGACCGCGGTCGAGGACTTCGCAGAACGGTACGTGCAGCAGGGCCGATGCCCCGCTGACGACATCCTGGACAGCATCGCCCACCTGGAAGGACAGTCATGACCATCGCCCCCGACGCCAGCACGCTGCGCGACGAGATCGCGACCCGGCTGATCACCGCCAGAGAGCGGACCCACGGTCTCACCGACTGCGTCGGTGAGGCCGACCTGATCCGCCAGCATTCGCCGCTGATGTCGCCACTGGTGTGGGACCTTGCCCACGTCGCCAACCAGGAAGAGTTGTGGCTGCTCCGCGGCGTCGGCGGCCGGGAGCCGCTGCATCCCGAGATCGACCCGCTGTACGACGCCTTCGAGCACCCCAGGGCCAAGCGGCCAGCCCTTGCCGCTGCTGCAGCCAGCCGATGCGCGGAGGTACGCCGGCGACGTCCGCGGGCGCGTCCTCGACCTGCTCGAGCGAGTGAGCTTCAGCACAGGGCCGCTGGTCGACCGTGGCTTCGTCTTCGGCATGATCGCCCAGCACGAGCAGCAGCACGACGAGACGATGCTCGCCACCCACCAGCTGAGGGCCGGCGGCCCGGTGTTGTCCGCGCCGCCGCCAGGGCCTGCCCCCGCCGATGTGCTGCGCCTGCCGGCCGAGGTCCTGGTTGCCGGGCGGCCTCTTCACGATGGGAACGTCCACGGAGCCATGGGCGCTGGACAACGAGCGTCCGGCACACGAGCTCAACGTGCCGTCTTTCTACCTGGACACGACGCCCGTCACTAACGCCGAGCTACGCCGAGTTCATCGCCGACGGCGGCTACGCGCGGGAGCGGCTGTGGAGCCCGGCCGGCTGGGCACACCGGCAGAAGGCTGGCCTGACCGCACCGCTGTTCTGGGAGCAGGGCGGGACCGGCCAGTGGCTGCGCCGCAGGTTCGGCGCGACCGAGCCGGTGCCGCCAGCCGAGCCCGTCATGCACGTGTGCTGGTACGAGGCCGACGCCTATGCGCGCTGGGCAGGCCGGCGGCTGCCGACCGAGGCCGAATGGGAGAAGGCGGCGCGGTTCGACCCCGCGACCCGCCGTTCCCGCCGCTACCCGTGGGGCGACGACGACCCGAGTCGCGGACCGCGCCAACCTTGGCCAGCGCCATCTGCAGCCAGCTCCGGCTGGCTCATTCCCGGCGGTGCCGCGCCGTCGGGCGCGCGCCAGCTGATCGGCGACGTCTGGGAGTGGACGGCGAGCGACTTCCTGCCCTACCCCGGCTTCCGCGCCTACCCGTACAAGGAGTACTCAGAGGTCTTCTTCGGCCCCGACTACAAGGTCCTCCGCGGCGGTGCCTTCTCGGCCGACGCGGTCGCGTGCCGCGGCACGTTCAGGAACTGGGACTACCCGATCAGGCGGCAGATCTTCGCTGGCTTCCGCACCGCCCGCGACGCGGACCTCGCCTGATGTGCCGGCACTTCGCCTATCTCGGCGACCAGGTCAGCATCAAGTCCTTGCTGTACGACCCGCCGTACGGCCTCGTCCACCAGGCCTGGTCACCGAGGTGGCAGCGGCACGGCACGATGAACGTGGACGGATTCGGCGTGGGCTGGTACTCCGACGACGACCCGATCCCGGCGAGGTACCGCCGCAGCGGGCCGATCTGGGCCGATGACTGCCTGCCGGACGTCGCGCGGGTCACCACGAGCCGCGCGATGTTGTGCGCGGTCAGGTCGGCGTCGGTCGGCACCGACACCGGTGCTTCTGCCGCAGCGCCTTACACCCACGGCAGCTGGCTCTTCAGTCTGAACGGGGCCCTCGTGGGCTGGTCGGCCGCCGCTGGCGGCCCGACCGCGCCGCGCCGCAGAACAGCGAGCGCCAGCGCAGAAGCAGCGGGAGAGTCGATCACGGAGCCTGCGCCTGGCGTGCCGCCCAGCCTGACGGAGGCAGCCGCCGCGGTTCTGCGGCTGGCCGGCCGACTGCCCGCGGCCGACCTGCTCGCGCTGCAGGCCCGCTGCGACACCGCGCTGCTGTGGGGCCTGGTCCTGCGCAGGCTCAGGGCCGGTGAATCCGCCGCCGCGGCCCTGGCAGGAACGGTCGCCGACATCTGGGCAGCGGGCGGGACCGGCCGGTTCAACCTGCTGCTCACCGACGGGCAGGTCATCGCCGCGACCGCCGCCGGCGACTCGCTGTGCTACCGGCATCGCGCCGACGGGGTCATCGTTGCCTCCGAGCCGTCCGACGACGACGACGACTGGCAGCGGGTGCCCGACGGCAGCGTGGTCGAGGCGACCATGGCCGGCGTCGCGGTCAGGCCGCTTGACGCCCGCAGAATCACCACGGCGATTCGCGCCGGCCGCATCGGCCGGTCATCCGAACGGAAGGCGACAGGCATGACGAGCATCCCGATCGACCGACGACTGCCCGACCGCTTCTTCGAGGCATCGCTGCGCGCCGACGTGCTCGCTGGCCTCGACCGCGACGCCGAAGTCGCTGCCGCCCAAGTGGTTCTACGACGAGCGCGGCAGCGAGCTGTTCGACAAGATCACGTTGCTGGACGAGTACTACCCGACCAGGGCCGAGCGTGAGATCCTCGCCGCCTCGGCCGCCGAGATCGCCGCGGCGACCAGGTCATCGACGCTGGTCGAGCTCGGATCGGGCACCGCGGACAAGACCATGCTGCTGCTCGACGCGCTCGCCGACGCCGGTCAGCTCGCCGAGTACGTACCGGTCGACGTCAGCGAGTCCGCGCTCGTCACGGCGGCGTCCAGGATGCTGGCCAGGTATCCGGGGCTGCGCGTGCACGCGGTCCTGTCCGACTTCACCGAGCACCTCGGTTTCCCTGACCCGACCGGACCGCGGCTGATCGTCTTCCTCGGCGGCACCATCGGCAACCTCCTGCCAGCCGAGCGCGCCGAGTTCCTCGCCAGCCTGCGGGCGCAGCTGCGGGAAGGCGACGCCCTGCTGCTCGGCACCGACCTGGTCAAGGACCCTGCGGTGCTCGTCGCCGCCTACGACGACGCGGCGGGCGTCACGGCGGAATTCAACAAGAACATCCTGCGGGTGCTCAACGCCGAGCTCGACGGCAACTTCGATCTCGACGAGTTCGACCACGTCGCGATCTGGAACGCCCAGGACGAGTGGATCGAGATGCGGTTGCGGTCAGCCATCGATCAGACCGTGCTGCTGAGGGCGATGGATCTGAGCGTCCAGTTCGCCGCCGGTGAAGAGATGCGCACGGAGATCTCGGCCAAGTTCCGGCGCGAAGGGGTCGCCGCCGAGCTCGCCGCGGCAGGGCTCGAGCTTGCGGTCCTGGTGGACGGACGCGCAGGCCAGGTTCGGGCTGTCGCTGTCCGTTCCCGCCTGAGCAGGGACAACGCGGCGATTAGCGACGGCTGTGACCGGCGCAGTTGATGCAGGTCGCGGCCGCCGGGCGGGCGGCGAGCCGCTCAGGCGCGATCGGCTCTCCGCAGCGCACGCAGCGGCCGTAGCTGCCCGCCTCGAGCCGCTCGACGGCCGCGTCGATCTCGGCGAGCACGCTCCCTGCGCCTGACTGACCAGCGCGGCGATGTGCTGACGCTCGAAGGCGAGCGTCGCGCCCTCGGGGTCGTGCTCGTCGTCGGTGTTCGCCTGGCTTGCCGACTCGACCACGGAGCCGAACTCGCGCTCCAGGCCAGCCAGCCGGCCTGGCCGCGGCTGCCCGCTCGGCCTCGAGCCGCTCCCGCGGGCCGCCGGCCATCCGCTACAGCTCCTCCGGCGGGGGTGCGGCCCCCGCGCCGGCCTGCGTGCCGGCGGCCGGGTCACGAGCCTGGATCGCGCGGAACCGCCAGCGCGCCAGCTCGATGCCGCTGACTTCGAGCAGGGCGGCGTAGTCGCCCGGATGATCCAGCACGAAGTTCGTGACGAATGCCGCCACCGGTATGACCGTGAAATCGCCGACCCGCATGCTGGGTGACGTACCCACCGTGAACTCGCCCTCGAACCGCGCGGTCAGCGGCCGTCCGTCGGCGTCCTCGAAGGTCACCGCGAATCGGTGGCCCTGGTGGTGCTTGCGCCACGGGATGTGCAGCACGGCTGCTAATGCGAAGGCCCTGACGACCGGGAACTCGGCACTGTAGACCTGGTTCCAGAATCCGCCGTTGACATACAGCTTGCCGTTCTCCACCACCGCATGATCGGCCAGGAAGAACGCGCTCGCCTGAATCTCCTCAGGCATCGGCTGCTCCGTCATGGGACTAACCTATGTGGCCGGCCGATGTTGGCGAAGACTTCGAATCCGCTGAAGAAGGCCGGCCATTCCTCCGAGGGGGAGCAGACCGGTCTGCGAAGGGAGCTTGTCGTGCCTGACCAGCTAACTGCCGAGGGCCTGGAGCGGTTGCACGAGGTCGCAGCCGGTCACGTGGGCGATGACCGGATCCCCGGGCTGGTCGCCCTGGTCGCCAGGGGAGATCAGGTGCACGTCGAGACGCTCGGGACGTTGTCCATCGGCGGCGCGCCGGTGGCGAGGGACTCGCTGTTCCGCATCGCCTCCACCTCCAAGCCCATCACGGCGGCTGCCACGCTGGCCCTGGCCGGCGAGGGTCTGCTCGACCTCGACGAGCCGGTCGACCGGCTGCTCCCTGAGCTCGCCGACCGCCGTGTCCTGACCAGGATGGACGGCCCGCTTGAGGACACCACGCCAGCGCACCGCCCAGTCACGGCCCGGGACCTGCTGACCTTCACGTTCGGGTTCGGCATGGTCACGGAGATGTTCACGACGCCAGGGCCGTGGCCGGTCGTCGCGGAGGGCGAGCGGCTGCGGCTCGGCACCTTCGGAGCGCCCCAGCCGGAGCTGCAGCCCGACCCTGACACCTGGATCGCGTCGCTCGGCAGCCTGCCGCTGCTCGCCCAGCCAGGCGAGCGCTGGATGTACAACACCGGCGCCTCGGTGCTCGGCGTGCTCGCGGCTCGCGCGGCCGGCCAGCCGTTCGCCGACGTGCTCAGGACGCGCATCTTCGCGCCACTCGGCATGAAGGACACCGCGTTCTGGACGGCGCACACCGGCCGGCTCGCCACCGCGTACAGGCAGACGCAGGACGGCCTTGTGGTCACCGACGAGCCCGACGGTGCGTGGAGCAGGCCGCAGGCGTTCAGTGACGGCGCGGCGGGACTGGTCTCGACCGTCGATGACCTGCTGGCCTTCGCGAGGATGCTGCTCAGGGGCGGTGCTCCCGTGCTCTCCGCCGACGCGGCGAGCGCGATGACGACCGACCAGCTCACGTCCGCCCAGAAGGCCCGCGGCGGTCTCGGGTACGACTTCTTCAAAGGCCAGTCCTGGTCGTTCGGCCAGGCCGTGCTCGACAGCGGCGCATTCGGCTGGGCAGGAGGGCTCGGAACGACCTGGATGGCCGATCCGGCGAAGGACCTGACGATCATCGTGCTGACCCAGCGCCAGTTCGAGACGTCAGATACGCCAGCCGCTCACGCCGACATTCAGGCGGCCGCTTACGCCGCGCTGGCCTGACGCGGCGAGCCGGTCGCCGTGCGCGCCTGCTGGCTACGCTGACCGCATGACCAGAGGTGAACCGGTCAGCCTCGCGCTGGTCCGTGGTCTCGCGCTGGCCCTGCCGGGCGCGACCGAGGAGCCGCATTTCGACATGATCTCTTTCCGCGTCCGCGGCAAGATCTTCGCGACGGTGCCGCCGGACGAGCATGCACCTGCACCTCTTTGTCGACGAAGCGGAGACCGAGGCCTGCGTTGCAGAGGACCCCGAGATCTACGAGCCGCTGCTGTGGGGCGGCAAGCCAAGGGGACTGCGCGTCAGCCTTGCCGCCGCCGCGCCAGACCGGCTCAGCGAGCTGCTACGGGAATCCTGGCGGCGCAAGGCTCCTGCCAAGCTGATCGCCGAGCTCGACGCAACCTAGCGCGCTTGGTCACGTGCCGACGGGCGGGGCCCAGACCGGTCGCGGGATCAGGCAGAACGGATGGCCCGCCGGGTCGGCGAAGACATAGGCATGCTGGTCAGGCCCGCTCGGGCTCGAGCCGGCGCGCGCCGATCGCCAGCACGCGTTCGGTCGCCACGTCCAGGTCGTCGACCATCACATCGATGTGAAATTGCTGCGGCACCGTGCCGTCGGGCCACGTCGGCTCGCGGTTGCCCGGTGCGAGCTGAAAGGCGAGGCCGGACGTGCGGTCGTTCGCGGCTATCACCACGAAGTCCGCACTGCTGTACGTCACGGGCTGGCCGATCAACTCGGAGTAGAAGGAGGCCAGTGCCGCTGGATCAGGACAGTCGATGATGACGTGATGCATGCGCCCGATCATGAGCTTGCTCCCTGGTTATTGCCGCGCGGAGGCCCGGCCTCGAGCCGTTCGCGCATCGCGGACATCCGCTCGGCGAGGTCTTCCTGCACGCCCCATCGTGTCTCCAGCCACCAGGTGCAGCCGGCCTTGGCCCAGGCAACGACCGCGGCCGCCGCCGCTTCGGGATCGTCCGCCGGCGTCTCGCCGTCAGCGATCACGTCCAGATCGGCCCTTGCGCCGTTCTCCGCTAGCCAGAACCTGGCTGCCCGCGCGTCCGTCCGGTCCGGCGGCGTCCCCCGACTCTCTGAACTGGGGTATCAGCCCGTCGCAGCGCAGCACGCGGCCCATGGACTTACGCCCGGGCCACACTCCGACCACCCAAAGCGGGATCCGGTCCTGTACTGGCCTGACAGCCGCCACAAGGTCCATCCGCCCCGACTCGTACCGGTAATGGCGTCCGTTGTAGCTGCCCTTGCCGTCCCAGAGCGCGCGGATCAGGTCGATGCCCTCATCGAGCATCTCGGCCCTCGCGCGCAGGCCGGTCTCCTCGCCTGTGTCCGGCAGATTCGTGTCGGTCGCGCCAACCCCGACCGCCAGGATCGCCCTCCCTGCGGATATCTGGTCGACGGTGGCTACCTGACTGGCCACCTTCCACGGCCGCCGCCACGGCAACGGCGTCAGCATCGTGCCGAGCCTGACCCTGGACGTCCCGACGGCAATCGCGGCCAGCACGCTCCACGGGTCCACTCCGTATGCCGCCTCCCAGGTGAACACCCCGTCCCAGCCGGCCGTCTCTGCCAGCACGCCAAGCTCCACTTGCTCGGTCGCCGTGCCGCCAGGAAGCACCGCGCCGTATCGCATCTCCTTCGACATCATTGCTACGTCCTACCACTGGCTACCGACAACCCGGAGGGGCATGCCCTATCGTCGGCTCATGCTGACGCCTGCCCAGCAGCGCACGCTGTCCGGGATCGCCGCCGAGCTCGACAGGCTGATCAGGTACGACGACGAGTCGCTCGCGCATGAGCTGTGGATCAGGCAGCGCTATGACTGCGGCTGCTACCCGACGTACGACCCGGCCAGGAAGGCCGCCGTTCGCACCGCGTGGCACGAGGCCGGCCACGCAGTCGCGGCACTCGCGACCGGCGCCCAGTTCAGCTCGGCAAGCATTCACCACGGCAGGAACTCCGAAGGCCGCGTGCATCGCATCAGGGGTGGCGGCGACAACGGATTCGTGATCGACGCGGCCGGTCAGATCGCCGAGCGTCTCATGGCGTGGTCAATGCTTGAGGGCGACGACGAGCTCAGGCGCTGGCTGCCGACGTGGCGCTCTGACGGCGGCGATGCCAGGCGGTTCCGCCGCGGCATCACCAGCACGTTCCCGGCCGATGAAGCCGCCGCCTGGCGGTACAGCGAGGCCATGCTCGTGCCGCTCCGGCCCGCGATCAGGCATCTGGCCAGGGCTCTTCTCGTGCACCCGAGGCACTTGCCGTATCCGGTTGTCGCTGCCCTGGTCGAGTCAGGGAGCAGTACGCAGCCCAGTAGAGTGCGCTGACATGGGCGCTGAGCCATTCCCGCCGCGGATCGGCCCGCCGGTGACCGCCGGCGAGCGCGAGACGCTGCGTGCCTTTCTCGATTACCACCGCGCGACGCTGACCATGAAGTGCCACGGGCTCAGCGATGACGACCTCCGTCGCCAGTCGTCGCCGCCGTCCGCGTTGTCGCTGCTCGGGCTGGTTCGGCACATGGCCGAGGTGGAGCGAACCTGGTTCCGGCGCGTGATCGCGGGCGAGGACATCGGCTTTGTCTGGTCCGACCAGGGCGACTACCAGGTCGCCTACGACGCGCGGACCTCGACCAGATCGGAGGCGTTCGCGGCCTGGGAGGCCGAGGTCGAGCGGTCGCGCCAGATCGAGGCGGCCGCATCGTCGCTCGACGTGACCGGGCATTTCGCCCGCTGGGAAGAGGACGTCTCACTTCGGCTGGTGATGGTCCACGTCCTGCTCGAGTACGCCAGGCACAACGGTCACGCTGACTTCCTGCGCGAGGCGATCGACGGGACCGTCGGCGCCTGATATTCGCTGGACCACAGCCTTACCAGGCCGCCAGGGTGGTGACCATGTCCGCTGCGCCGTTGTCCCGTCCGACCTGGCTGCTGATCGCCGGCGAGGGCGTGTCGGCCCTGGGGACCGGCCTCGTGCTCCCGCTGACCCTGATCTACCTGCATCAGGTGAGGGGCATCGCGTTGCCCGCTGTCGGCGCGCTGATGGCCACCATCGGCGCGGTGGGACTCGTCGCGGTGCCGCTGGCCGGGATCGCGCTCGACCGATTCGGCGCGCGCCCTGTGCTGTTCGCCGTCCTGGGCGGGCAGGCGCTGGCCGAGGCAGGCCTGGCGTGGGTGCACAATTTCGCGACGGCGCTGCCGGTCGTGCTGGTGCTCGGCACGTCGCTCGGACCCTCCTTCCCGGCGTTCCAGACCATGCTGGCGGGGATCAACAAAGATCCGGCCCGTCAGCAGCGTGCGTTCGCCATTAACTTCACCGGCATTAACGCGGGCATCGGCGTCGGCGGTGCTGTCGGCGCAGCAGTCGCCAACACCGCTCATCCCGCCTCGTTTCAGCTGCTCTTCGTGGCTAACGCGGTGTCGTGCGTGATCTTCGCAGCGATGCTGGTCGCGTTGCCTAACGTGCGACCCACCCGCGCTGACCAGCCGAAGGCCGGCTACCGCGAGGTACTAGCGAACCGGCCACTGCGGATGGTCATCCTCGCCATTCTCGCGCTCGCCTTTACCGGCTATGCGGCGCTCGACTCGGGGCTGCCGGCGTACGCGACGGTCGAGTCGCACCTGTCCGTCCACGTCGTGGCTCTGTCGATCACGCTGAACACGGCCGTCATCGTGACGTCCCAGTTGTTCGTGCTGCGCCTGGTCAGGCGTCTGCGGCGGAGCCGCGCGCTGTCGGCGATCGGTCTGATCTGGGCAGCGTCCTGGGCCATCTTCGGCCTGTCGGCACTGCCGGTCTCCTGGGGCTTGCGGGTCGCCGCCGTGATGGTTTTCAGCGGCCTGTTCGCGGTGGGCGAGACCTTCATGGCGCCGACGACCTCACCCCTGGTCAACAGCCTGGCGAGCGACCGCGTCAGAGGCCGCGCCAACGCGCTGGCGACCATGTCGTATTCGATCGCGTTCGTCGCGTCGCCCGCGATCTGCACCGGCATGATCGCCGCCGGCGCGGCCGCGGTGTGGATCGGCCTGCTCTGCGCCGGCTGCTTCGGCACCGTCCTGCTCGGCTTGCGGCTCGGTCGCCAGCTCGGCCGTCAGCAGGACATCGTCGTGGACGCTGACAAGCCCCACGCCGCCGAGCCGGCATTGACCTGAATAGGCTGCCTGCATGCCTGATCTCCGCTTGCTTGGCGTGTTCGCGCTCGCAACCTTCGTGCTGACGGTCACGCCAGGACCTGGTGTGCTTTATGTCATCGGCCGCTCGGTAGGCGGCGGGCGCCGGTCAGGACTGGCCTCGATGCTGGGCATCGAGACCGGCGAGGCCGTCTACATCGCCGGCGCTGCTCTGGGGATCACGGCCCTGCTCGCCGCGTCGCCTGTGGCGCTGTCGGTGCTGCGCTACGGTGGCGCCGCGTATCTTGTCGTCCTCGGCATCCGCGCCTGGCGTGACGTAGGCGCTGATGCAGCGCAGAACGAGCCGGACGGCGAGGCTGCCGGAGGGAGCAACTGGGCCTCGTACGGGCGCGGCATGGTCGTCCAGCTCCTCAATCCGAAGGTGGCCGTCTTCTTTCTGGCCTACTTCCCTCAGTTCATCCGTCCCGGCGAGCCGGTCGCACCTCAGGTCGTGCTGCTCGGAGCTATTTACATCGCGATCGCGATGAGCGTCGACATCGGCTACGTGCTCCTCGCTTCCTGGCTCGCTGACCGGCTGGCGCGCACCGCCAGGGCCCGGCGCCGCCGTGCCAGGATCAGCGCGCTGACTTATTTCGCGCTGGCTGGAGCGGCGCTGGTACTCGGCGACCGCGGCAGTGCGACCCGCGCGATGGTGGCAGCGCAGTAGCCCGCCCTGACGCCCTCCGGCTCATATGTCGCTGACCTGTGGCAGGTTTAGAACATGGCAAGCGCACACCGCATCGTCACCGTCCGGCGGGTATCGGCCGGGCGATTCGCCGTCGCCAACGACCGCGGCGGCGAGATCACTTTCGGCACCGGCGACGGGACCGACTTCACCCCCACCGAGCTGCTGCTCGCCGCGGTCGGCGGCTGCACGGCCATCGATATTGACATCCTGACCTCCCGCCGCGCAGAGCCCGAGCGGTTCGAGGTCGCGGTCGACGCCGAGAAGGTCAGGGACGCCGAGGGCAACAGGCTCACGGATATCGTCGTGACGTTCCGGGTCGCGTTCCCAGCGACCTCGCAAGGCGACGAGGCGAGGGCGGTCCTGCCCGACGTGGTGCGCAAGTCGCACGACCGGCTCTGCACCGTCGGCCGCACCATCGAGCTCGGCACGCCGATTGCCACTCGCGTCGAATGAACGCGCGAGACCATGAGACCGGCCCGGCAGCTGGCGCAGTCGACGCTCACCAGCATGTCTGGGACCTGGCTGCGCACGCACAGCCGTGGCTCGAGCTACCTGGTCACGAACCGCTTTTGAGGAACTTCTCGGACGCCGAGCTGCGCCCGCTGGCTGCGGCGGCCGGTGTAGTCGCGACCGTGGTCGTGCAGACGGTCACCGAGGCCTCCGAGACGCCCGAGTTGCTCGCGATCGCTGCTGCGAGCGACCTGATCGCGGGCGTAGTCGGCTGGACGGACCTGGAATCGTCAGCGCTGGCCGACGCGCTCGCGGCTCTCCGCGAGCAGCCAGGCGGCGAGGCGCTGAGCGGCATCCGGCATCCGGTGCTGATCGAGACCGATCCAGGATGGCTCACGCGTCCAGCGGTCCTAGCGGGCCTGGCGGCCGTGGGCGCCGCAGGCCTTTGTTATGACTTCGTCGTACCCGCGGATCTGCTGCACGTCGCTGCCGACGCCGCGGCAGCCTGTCCGGACGTCACGTTCGTTCTCGACCATCTCGGGAACCCGCAGGTGGGCGCCCGCGCTGGTGGGCAGCCCGACCCGGGCTGGATTGGCGATATTCGCAGGCTCGCCGCACTGCCTAACACGGTCTGCAAGCTCTCCGGGATCCTCGGCGAGCCGCCGCCAAGCCAGTCCGCTTCAAGCCCGGTCGCTCACCTGGTCCCGTACTACGAGACCGCGCTGGCCGCCTTCGGGCCCGGCCGTCTCATGTTCGGTTCGGACTGGCCGCCCTGCACGCTCTCGGCGACCTATGCCGAGGTCGTGGGCGCGGCACGGGCGCTGACCGAGGCGCTTAGCCCGGCCGAGCAATCCGCCATCTTCAGCGGAACCGCGCGCCGCGTTTACGGGCTCTGGTAGCGACGCGGAGCCACGTCGCCACGTCGCCAGGTCGTCACCCCAACGGCGGCACGTTCTGCGGGTGCCGGGTCAGCCGGTCCCCGGCCATCGCGCTTCCGCCGTCGGCGGCGATGTCAAGTACGAGGCCGCCCCGCGAATGAGCACATCCAGGCCCCACTCGAACCGGTCGGTGCCGGTGCCCGCCACCATCAGGTCAGCCACTGCGACCGTGTTGGGGAACTGGTCCCTGGGCAGCGACTTCAGCCAGGCTGAGGCCTGCGCCGCGAAATCACCCGGTTCGGCGACCGGCGTGACGTCCAGCTCGTAGGCGTATGCCGCCACGTAGAGACTGCCGAGGTCCCCGATAAACGCGGCGACCTGGTCAGGAAGCCCGGCCGCTCGCAGCGAGGCCAGCATCGGCTCCACGACGGTCAGCATGGCCGGGCCGAACGGAACGCGGCCGAGCGTGAGGCCTGCGACGCCCGGGTGGCGCTGGAAGACCGCCAGGGTCTCGCGCCCCCACGCTCGAAGCATGTCCTGCCAGTCGGTTCCAGGTCGAGGAACTGGGATCTCCGTCATGATCTGCTCCAGCACCAGCTGGACCAGCTCCTCCTTGTTGGCGATGTAGCCGTACAACGAGGAGGCCGAGACGCCGATTTCGTCCGCGACGCGGCGCATCGTGAGCGCGTCGCCTCCCTCTGTCTCGACAACCTTCAGCGCGGCCGTCACCACCACGTCCCGGCTGAGCTGAGGCCGCGGCGCGCTGCGTCCGCGCCTGGGAACCGAGCGCCACGGCGGCTGCGGCGAGCTCGCCGCCGAGCCGCTCTTCTGATCATCACCGGCTGACCTGGTCACGCCAAACAGTGTACTTGACGAGAACGGCGTTCTGTAGTAAACACTGTTCATGTCAAGAACGCTGTTTCACAGAAGAACGTTGTTAGGGGATTCAGTCATGAGGACTGGCGCAACCACGGCAGTGGTGGAGGCTAGTGGCCTCCGCAAGACCTACAAGGGCGACGTGCTCGCACTCGACGGGCTCAGCTTCTCCGTCGCCGCGGGAAGCATTTTCGCCCTGCTCGGCCCCAACGGGGCCGGCAAGACCACCACGGTCAGGATCCTGACGACACTCGCCAGGCCGGACGCCGGCTCGGCAACCGTCGCCGGCATCGACGTGCTCAGCCACCCTGGCCTGGTCAGGTCGGTGATCGGATCGGTCAGCCAGCACACCGGTGCGGTACCGCAGCTGACCGGCCAGGAGAACCTGACCATACAAGGAAGCCTGCACGGAATGCGGGGCAGGCAGCTGCGCAGGCGGGTAGCCGAACTGCTCGACCAGTTCGGCCTTGCCGAGGCCGCTAAGCGCCAGGCACGAACCTATTCGGGCGGAATGCGGCGGAGGCTCGACATTGCCACCGTGCTCGTCCACCGGCCGGCGGTGCTATTCCTTGACGAGCCGACGACCGGCCTTGACCCCGAGGGCCGCGCGGACCTCTGGGCCGTCCTCACCGAGCTCACCGCACAGGCAGGCACGACCATCCTGGTCACCACGCACTACCTGGAAGAGGCCGACCAGTACGCGAACAGGATCGCGATCGTCGACCGGGGCCGCGTCGTCGCCCAGGGCACCTCCGACGAGCTGAAGGCTGAGCTGCACGGCGACTCGGTACTGCTCGAAGTCGCCGACGCGCACCGAGCCACCGAGGTCGAGCATGCCCTGGCCGGCGTCCCCCAGGTGCGAAAGGCCTCAGCCGAAGGCCGCGTCGTGCGCGCGCGCGTCACTGACGGGCCGCGTACATTGCCAGCCGTCCTGGCCGGCGTCGAGGCCGCCGGCGTGCCAGTCCTCTCGGTTTCAGTTGCCCGGCCCTCGCTGGACGACGTCTATCTGCACCACGCCGGCCGCTCGTTCGGTCAGGCAGAAAGGATCACGGTCTCATGAGCAGCCAGCACACCATCGTCAGTCCCGCGCCAGCGCGGGCCGGCGCGAACGAGCCCGACCAGCCCGCAGCCGGCCACCATGTCCGCCGGCCAAGCCAGCTGCGGCAAGCCTGGGTGATCCTGACCCAGCGTTACCTCCGCCAGCTCTACCGGATGCCCGTGGTCATTTTCATGACGCTGACCCAGCCGATCATATGGCTGCTGCTTTTCGGCGCCCTGTTCAAGAAGGTTGCCGAGATACCGGGCTTCGGCGGCGGTGACTACATCACCTATCTGACCCCCGGTGTCGTGATCATGACGGCCATGTTCTCAGCAAGCTGGAGCGGTATGGCATACATCGAGGACATGCAGACCGGCGTGATGGACAGGTTCCTGACCGCGCCCGTCGGCCGCGGCGCACGTGACCGCCGCAATGCTCGCCTACCAGGGGCTCACGACTGTGCTCCAGTCGGCGATCATCATCGCGATCGGCTGGGCGACCGGCGCGACGTTCCCCGGCGGTATCGCGGGAATCGCCGCCTTGATCGGGGTGTCCGTCCTGATCGCCGTCGCCATGGCAGGGATCTCCAACTGGTTCGCGCTGCTCACCAGGCAGCGCGAGGCGCTGATCGGGGCGTCGACCACGCTGGTTCTGCCGCTGACGTTCCTATCTGGTGCCTTCCTGTCGCTGCAGCTGGTGCCAGGCTGGATCGCCGATGTGGCCAGATTCAACCCGGTCAACTGGGCAGCCAGCGCGGGGCGGATCGCCGTCGAGCCACATCCGGCCTGGACCACGGTCGGCTCATACGCGGGCTTCCTGGCCATCGCCGTCGCGATCACTGCGGCGGCCGCAACCTGGGCGTTCCGCAGCTACCAGCGAGCGCTGTGACCTGCGGGCGCTGGCGGGACCGGCGTACCGGTCCCGCCAGCGCGGTCTAATGCGAGATGATGCGGCCCTGGGACCGACTCAGGGAGCGCCATGACCGAGCAGATCGCCACCGGCGACATCCACCATCTCCGACTCACCGTCACCGACCTGGAGCGCAGCCGCTCCTTCTACACCTCCCTGCTCGGCTTCAGCGTCGCCGTCGAATCGCCTGAGCCCACCGACGCGGAGAGCACCGCGATGCACGAGTTGCTGTTCGGCGGCGTCGTGATGATCCGGGGCAACCTGCTGCTCGGACTGAGGCCAGTCGCTCAGGCTGGCGACGCGTTCGACGAGAACCGGGTCGGCCTTGACCATCTGAGCTTCGGCGTGCCAAGCCGTGATGACCTCGAGCGCGCGATCGCCCTGTTCGACGAGAAGGGAGTCCCGCACGGCCCGATCACCGGCCTCGGCTCGTTCGGCATCTTCGTGCTGCCGTTTAGGGACCCTGACAACGTCCAGCTGGAGCTGACAGCGCCGATGAGCTGACCTGACTTGCCCGGCCCGCCGAGCTGCGCTCGCCTAATGGCCAGCCGGCTGCGGCCAGAGCGCGTGAGACCAGCCGAGGCCGATGACCGCGGCACCCGCCAGTACGAGCGGCAGGCTGCGCCTATGGGCCCCCAGCCCCATCAGCGCATCTCCGGCCAGGCGGACGGCCTGGGCGGAAGGTGGCATGTGCGCCAGCACGTACCTGCCACGCCTGGTCTGGGCCAGGCAGTCGAGATCCGCGAGCCCAAGCACCGCGGCCGAACCGGCCACAGGCAGGATCACCCGCACGGCGACGGCCGCGCCTGGCCGGTCCCGCCAGAGCAGCGCGTTCGACACGATCGCGGCGGCCACATCGGCGCTGATCTTGGCAGGGTGAACCTGATGGACCACCGCGCCGTCCGCCAGTCGCATCCCACCATTCTCCCTGGCCGGCTTGCCGCTCCCAGCCATTGTTTACAAAACGGCGACATTGCCCGGCAGCGGGCTGACGCTCAGATCAGCGTCTGGACCTCGGTAGTCATGGCGCCGCCCGCGTCACCGGTATTGACGACGCCACGCGGCTCGATCAGGAGCATTGCGGTCTCGACGTCGGAGCGCGGGCAGTGTTCGATACCGCGCGGCACGACGTAGAGCTCACCCGGCCGGATGTGGACATCGCCGTCGCGCATCTGCAGCGTCAGCTCACCGTCAATGACGAGGAACAGTTCGTCGGTGTCAGCGTGGGAATGCCAGGTGAAGTCTCCCTGAACCTTCACGATCTTGACGTCGTAGTCGTTGAGCTTGGCGATCTTCATCGGCGCCCAGTGCTCGCTGAAACGCGCCAGCATGGCGCCGATATTGACTGGGTCCATGCCAGCATCCTGACAGCGCGAGGGCGCCAACGCCTCGCCCGCCCCGGATCTGGTGAGATGAGTGCATGTGCACCGCTGTCCTCAGCATGGAGACTGGCCTGCCCGTGCTCCTTGCCGGAATCAGGGACGAGCTCACTGACCGGCCGTGGCAGCCGCCCGCCAGGCACTGGCCCGGCGACCCTGATCTCATCGGCGGCCGGGACCTGCAGGCTGGGGGCACGTGGCTCGCCGTCTCGCCCGCACGCCGCAGGGTTTCCTGCGTTCTCAACGGCACCGGCAAGCCAGCGCCACCCCAGACGAGGCGATCTCGCGGGGAGCTTCCCCTGCTGGCGGCCGCCGGCGATATGCCGACCGAAACGGACCTTGCTGACTTCGACCCCTTCAGGCTCATCGTGGCCGAACCCGGCCGGGCCATGCTGCACAACTGGGACGGTAGCGCCTTGATCGAACGGGACCTGCCCGATGGCTTGCACTTCGTCGTGAACAGCGGCTATGCGAGCGATCTGGCCGGTTCGGCCGGCATGGCGACGGACTGGGCGGGACCGGACTGGCAGGGGAGCGGCGCCGCCCGATGGCAGGGAGCACGAGCTTGCGCGGGCCGGTTACTTCCTCAGCAGGTTCAGGTCTGTGAGCAGGCCGCAGCCGATTCCTGGCAAAGCCGGTCGCCGACGCATGGGGCGCATGGTTCCCCCTGGTCAACGGCGACGGCATCGGACCGGACGACGAACGCGCCCTGGTCGTCCGTCGCGACCTTGGCGGCGGACGCACCTGGGGAACGACCTCGATATCGCTTGTCGCCCTGACCCCCGGATGGGTTCGTTACGACTTTTGTGCTGCTCCCGGTGACGCTGCGGCCTGGTACCAGGTCGGCCTAGCCCATTGACTTGGCGCCGTCGATGGCCTCGCGAAGGATGTCGGCGTGGCCTGCGTGCTGGGCCGTCTCGGCGATGATGTGCAGCAGTACGCGGCGCGCCGACCATGAAGCACCGCGCTCGAACCAGGGCGCGTCGGGCAGCGGCTGCGCAGCGTCCAGGTCGGGCAGGGTCTTGACCAGCTCCTCGGTCTCGGCGGCGACGTGGTCGTAGTGCTCGAGCAACCCCGCCAGGGTTTCGCCGTCGACCATCCGGAACGCGTCAGCCCAGGTATCAGCGGCCGTCGCGGGGTCGAACGCCATGACGCTCGGGCCCTCGACGATGAACCGCGCCCACTGCCTCTCGGTCAGCGCGACATGCTTGATCAGCCCGCCCAGGCAGAGCGCGCTGACCGTCGTGCGGCGCGCCGCCTGCTCGTCATTCAGCCCCCTGGTCGTGAAGCGCAGGAAATGCCGCTGCTTGGCCAGCGAGGCGAGCAGGTCGGCGCGCTCGCCCGTCACGGTCTGCGTAGTGCTCACGGTCTCGGCCTCTCCTTCGGCTGTTCGATATCTACGCGGCACGCTACGCCCAGGTACCGACACCGCCGACCAGTGCTCCGAGCCTGACCATGTGCCTGACCATGCAGAGATGAGCCGGTTCTGGAATGTGCCGCCGCCTGAGTTAGTTGCGGGCTGATATGCCACCAATCGTGATAGCTGCCGCGTACGGCGGCCCCGAGGTACTGGCAGTTGCGGACCAGCCGACGGCCGAGCCAGGACCTGGCGAGGTGAGGATCGCGGTGCGCGCCGCCGGCGTCAATCCCGTCGACTACAAGTCCTACGCCGGCACGTTCGGCCGGGACCCTGCGGCGCTTCCGGTCAAGCTCGGGCTCGAGGCGGCAGGAACCGTGACGCAGGTCGGCGCGGGCGCGACCGGGCCGGCTGGGCCGATCAGCGTGGGCGATGAGGTCATCGCCTACCGCATCACCGGCGGGTATGCCGCTGAACTGGTCACGGATGCGGGCGCTCTGGTGCCCAAGCCCGCGGCGCTGGAGTGGCCGCAAGCCGCAGGGCTGATGCTCACCGGGGCCACCGCGTGGCACTGCCTCGTCGCGACCGGCGTGAGTGCAAGCGACACAGTGCTCA
The DNA here is from genome assembly GCA_963809195.1 of uncultured Actinomycetota bacterium. Taxonomy (GTDB): domain Bacteria; phylum Actinomycetota; class Actinomycetes; order Streptosporangiales; family Streptosporangiaceae; genus Chersky-822. The sequence goes on from CAWEIQ010000003.1 coordinate 457,581, forward strand.
TCCACGGCGGTGCAGGCGGAGTAGGCCTGATGGCAACCCAGCTGGCCATTGGCCGCGGCGCGGCGGTCATCGCGACAGCGAGTCTGGCCCACCATGAGGTCCTTCGCGAGCTTGGCGCCGTACCTGTCACGTACGGACCAGGGCTGGCCGACCGGGTCACTGCCGCCGCCCCGGGCGGCGTCACGGCCGCGCTCGACCTAGTCGGAACCGGCGAGGCAGTCGACGTTTCGCTCGCGGTCGTGCCGGAGCGCTCCAGGATCGCGACGATCGCGGCATTCGGGCGTGCAGGGCAGGCTGGCATCAAGGCGCTCGGCGGCGGCCCAGGTGCCGACCCGGGCACCGAGATCCGGATGGCCTCCAGGTCAGAACTTGCCAGGCTTGCCGGTGACGGACGGCTCCGCGTGATCGTGGCAGCGACTTTCCCTCTGGCCGATGCTGCCAACGCGCACCGCGCGATCATGACCGGGCACACCTCGGGCAAGATCGCGCTGCTCCCGTAGCCCCGCCAGCGTATATTCCTTGACAGGTATATACGCTGCACGGCAGTCTTAGCTGGTGATGAATGCTCTGTGGCCAGCTCTGGCCGACACGCACCGCCGCGCCTTGCTTGAGGTGCTGCGCGACGGACCGTGCTCGGTTGGCGAGCTCTCCAGCAGGCTCGGGTTGTCCCAGCCGATGACCTCCAAGCATTTGCGGGTGCTGCTGGACGCCGGCCTTGTCGTGGTGCGTAAGCAGGCGCAGCGGCGCATCTATGCAGTCAACCCGCTCGGGCTTGCAGAGCTTGAGGCATGGCTCGCGCCGTACCGCAAGCTATGGAACGACTCGCTTGACGCGCTGGCCGGCTATCTCGATTCCGAGGAGGAGAACTAAATGGAACGCGGGACTCTTGTAGATCACGACGGCCGCCCTGCCGTGCGTTTCCGGCGCGAGTTCGCGCAACCAGCCGAGCGAGTCTGGGATGCGATCACGATCCCTGACGACCTCGCGGTTTGGTTCCCGTCCAAAGTCAGGATGGAGCCACGGGTCGGCGGGACCATCGAGTTCTACGGCGATCCGAATCTGCCCGACGCACGCAGCTCGGGAACGATCCTCGTCTTCGAGCCACCGACGCGGCTCGCCTTCAGCTGGCACGCCAGCGAGCTGCACTTCACGATCGAGGCGACCGGCGGCGGAGGGTGCGTGCTCACGCTGACCGACGTGCTGGAATCACGGGACACAGCGGCCCGCAATGCGGCCGGCTGGACGGTGTGCCTGGGCGAGCTCGGCAAGCACCTGGCCGGGCAGATGGTTAGCGGCCCGCACGGCGACGGCCAGTCATGGCGGCAGCTCTACGACGACTATGTCGCCGCCGGGATGCCATCCGGCGCCTGGATTCCGAGCGGGGCCTGACGTGGCCGTCGGTAGGGCTGGCTAGCCTGAACCCATGCCCACAGTCGATGACCAGACAGATCCCCGCTACGAGGACCTGATCGACGAGCTCATGGGCGAGCCAGGCGTGACTCCTCCGCAGGGCCGCGGGTTCGGCCGATCCGCTGTCCGGTTCAACGGGAAGATCTTCGTGATGTTCGTCCGGGGCCGGCTGGTGCTGAAGCTGCCAGCGAACCGCGTCGACGAGATGATCGCGACGGGGCACGGCATCAGGTTCGACGCGAACAAGGGGACACCCATGCGGGAATGGCTCAGCCTGGACCCGGCCAGCGACCAGCCATGGTTGCCACTGGCCAGGGAGGCGCTCAGCTTCGCCATATCCGGTCAGGGCGCGCGCTCCTCCTGAGAGGAACGCGGCAAACCTGACAGGAACGCGGCAACCGCTGACAGGGGCGCGATAAGGCGGCGATCTGGTCAGAGCAGCCCGAGTCGCGAAGTCACCGCATCGATCCTCTCGGCCTGTGCCGGTCCGATCGCGCAACAGGTCAGCATGCCGGACGGGACCTGTGTCCTGCCCGCGTCGTGCACCTGCTCCACCGGCAGGTCGTCTGCCCGCGCCTGCCTGATGAGCTCATCGAGCGCTTCCCCATCCGGCACCTTAAGCACGACCTTCGGCTGTCCGTCCTCGAGCCAGCTGGTGGAAGACGGCCCCGCCGAGGCCATTCAGGACTGCGGCCACGGCCGCATGCGCGACCTGAGCGGCGATCTTGCCGCGGCCCATGTCGAGGTCGGTCCTGACGACAAGCGCAAGCTTCATTGGCACGGAACCACGGTAGACCGCGAGGCAACGCGTCGCCGCAATCCAGACTGCCGGCAACGGTATCCTGTGGCCCCGTGACCGCGACTGCCGACGACCTACGATTGCGCCTGTTCAATACGCTGACCCGGCAGGTCGCGGACTTCGCTGCTGCCAGCCCGCCCCAGGTCGGCATGTATACCTGCGGCCCGACCGTGTACGCGGACCAGCACATCGGGAACATGCGTACCTACGTTTTCGCGGACACGCTCAAGCGCGTGCTGACGTGGAAGGGCTACCGGGTGCGGCACGTCATCAACATCACCGACGTCGGGCACCTCACCTCCGACGCGGACGAGGGCGACGACAAGCTCGAACTCGCCGCTCGCCGCGAGCGCCAGGACGCCTGGAAGATCGCCGAGCGGTATACCAGGGACTTCAAAACCGACCTCGAACGACTGCGGATCATCGAGCCCGAGGTCTGGTGCAAGGCAACCGATCACATCCAGCAGATGATCAAGTTCGCCGAGGTGCTCGACGCCGGCGGCTGGTGCTACCGGCTGCCATCCGGCCTCTACTTCGACACCTCCGAGGTGGCCGGGTACGGGACGCTCGCCCGCCTTGACCTGGCCGGCCAGCAGGCTGGGGCACGCGTGGATATCGTCGAAGGCAAGCGGAACCCTGCCGACTTCGCCGTATGGCGCATCGACCGCTCCCGGCGAGAACCGGCAGATGGAGTGGGACTCGCCGTGGGGCCGGGGCGCACCAGGCTGGCACCTGGAATGTTCGGTCATGTCGATCAGGTACCTAGGCGACCACTTCGACATTCACACCGGCGGCGTCGACCACATCCCGATCCATCACACGAACGAGATCGCGCAAAGCGAGGCGTACCTCGCAGACGGCAGTCCCTGGGTCCCCTGGTGGCTGCACGGCGAGTTCATCAACCTCAGGGGGGCGAAGATCTCCAAGTCGACGGGCGGAGGCGTGCTCATCGGCGACCTGATCGACCGCGGATACCATCCGCTCGTCTACCGGTATCTGCTTCTGCAGTCGCACTACCGCAGCCAGGCCGAGTTCAGCTGGTCGGCGATGGATGGCGCGCAGGCTGGGCTCAGGCGGCTGCTGGACAGGTACACCGCGGCGCGGGAACAAGCCGGCGCAGCCGCTGAGCGCAGCGGGCGCCGAGCACCTGAGGGCGTTCGACAGGGCTGTGTCAGACGACATGAACACGCCCAGGGCGCTGGCGGTTGCCGCGGCCGCGTCGCGGGATGACCGGCTTAGCGGCTTCGACCTCACTGACCTCGCGCACCGGTTCGACCAGGTGCTCGCCATCGGCCTTGCCGACCTGACACCGGCTGACCTGGATCGCAAGCGCAGCGATGCCGCGCTGAGCGACGAGGAGGTGGCTGACTTGGTAGCCAGGCGGAATGCAGCCCGTGCGGCCAGGGACTTCGCGACATCAGACCAGATCCGCGACCACCTTGCCGACGCGGGAGTAGCGGTTGAGGACCACCCTGGCGTGGATTCGACCTGGCGCTGGCGGTGACAAGTCACTTCGTTCCTCGACCTAGTCGGACTGCTAGCGGTGCGAGAGCTGCTCCTGACGGTTCCGCAGTGCATTCAGGACAGCGGGCGGCACCGTGAGCCGCTCATCCTCGGCATAAAGCTGCTGCAGCAGGTCAAACGCCCCGTCTGCGATCCTGGTGTATCCAGCAAGCTGGTCGAAGAGCACCAGCTCATCTGCGCCGATCTCCGCGTCAGGCTTTGGCATCACGCCCCAGACGTCCCACGGCAGCAGCTCGATGTTGCCGAGCGCAGCGGCGTCTCGCATCAGATTCCCGGCGATCCACCACATGCCGGACTCCTTGATCTGACTGAGCCCGAAGTCGGAGGGGTCAGCAGTGCCCTCCCGGCACTTCGCCCAGGCGTCGCCGGCGATCAGGAACCGGTCGCGCGGCACGTCGTTCAGGTCGAAGTCGACCGCGAAGATCTCCCGCTGCTTCTCGTCGATCTGAGCGTCGACGAGTATCCACCGCTGCTCGGAGGAATTCCAGTACTCGCATACCCAGTGATCCTCGAACAGCCCGTTGCCGAAGTAGCCGCCGAACCCGCACCTGGCGCGCGCGGGAACACCCTGCGCCCTGAGCATCGCGACCATGAGGACCGTGAAGTGCCGGCAGTTGCCCGGGAGCCTCGCGGCCGGTTCCCTGGGCACGCTGAGCGGACGGCTGTCGCGTGCATCGATGAGCCCGAGCAGATCTTCGGTCCGTCTGACATGGACGCTGGCGCGATCCTCCTCGGCGAGCGTCACCCCGTAGAGCTCGGCGAGGTGCTCGTGGATAACCAGGCCATGCAGGACTCCGGCGAGTCCGGCGACATCGCCGGGCAGATCGTGCAGCAGAGCGGCGTGCCGGCCTGGCGAGGTCATCGGCCCCGGCTGGCTGTAGTAGGGGAGCGTGGGCGGGGAGTTGAAGACTTGCATGACCCTCCTCGGCGGTGACCGGATCGTTCCGCAACCGGACCTGTTGCTGTCTTCCTTCTGGCTCGCTCGTGCCCGAGGATTCTGGGCATGAGCCGCGCACTTCTCATCATCGACGTCCAGGAGTCATTCCGCCAGCGGCCGATCTGGCGCACCGTGTCCGATCCCAAGATCGCCGATCATCTGCTCCCCGTGGTGCAAGCCGCCCGGGCGGCCGGTGATGAGATCATCTGGGTCCTGCACAGCGAGCCTGGCACCGGCAGCACGTTCGATCCAGAGTCAGGATTCGTCGCGATCATGGCGCCGCTCGCTCCGGTGGACCATGAGCCGGTGCTGACCAAGACCTCGCACAACGCCTTCACCACTACGAATCTGCAGCAGCTGCTGACGAGCCGAGGCATCACGGAGGTGGTGATTACCGGGCTGCGCACCGAGCAGTGCTGCGAGACCACCGCCAGGCTCGCGTCCGACCTCGGCTATTGGGTCACCTTCGTGCTTGACGGCACGGCCACTAACCCCATTCCTGACCCGGCGGCTCCGGCGGGCCAGAGCATCGACGAGATGCTCGCCGATCCGCGGACGCTGACCGCGGACGCGATCATGGACAGGACGCGCTACGTGCTCGCGGGCAGGTTCGCGGCCGTGTGCTCGATCGACGACCTGCTGGAGCGGTACGAAGCCGCTCCAGGCTAGCCTGACCAGATCATGCCTACCGTCGCGTTCTTGCTGGTTCCGCAGCTACACCTGCTTGACCTGGCAGGCCCGGCCCAGGTGTTCTCCACTGCGGCCGATCACGGCCACGGCTACCTGCTGAGATACGTCGCCGAGCAGCCCGAAGTACCTGCCGCACAGGGCATCACGCTGACGGCACAGACCAGCTGGCCAGATCTTGGTCCGCAGGACGTGATCCTGGTGCCCGGCTGGCGGGCCAGCGCGCACCGGCACCGCCAGCCCCTCGGCGAAGCGAGCCTGCGCCGCCTGGCCGCGCATCACGCGGCTGGCGGGCTGGTCGCGAGCGTCTGCGCGGGAGCCGAGGCGCTGGGCGCCGCCGGGCTGCTCGACGGCCGACGCTGCACGACGCACCATGAGATTGCCGCCGACCTCGCGGCCCGCTATCCGCAGGCGCAGGTGGTCAGGGATGTGCTGTACGTGATCGACCGGGCGGGTCGCCACGTCGGCCGGGATCGCGAGCGGTATCGACCTCGCCCTGCACCTGATCGCCGTCAGGCACGGGCCGTACGCGGCCGCGCGTATCGCTAGGTCCATGGTCGTTTACGCCCGGCGGAACGGCGACGAATTGCAGGCCAGCACGATGCTGCGGCACCGCGCTCACCTCAGTGACCTCACGCACAGGGCACAGGATCAGATCGAGTCCGGGTTCACCGACCGGCTGTCGCTGGCCCGAGCTCGCCGCCATATGCGGGGTCAGCGAACGCTCCCTGACCAGGCATTTCGAAAGGGCGACTGGCACCACGCCCCTGCGGTACCAGCAGGCGCTTCGCCTGGAACGGGCCGAGCACCTGATCGGGCATGGCGCCAGCGTCGAGTCAGCTGCCAGGGCGGTCGGCTTCCAGGACGCCAGAATGCTCCGTCGCTTGCGTGCCAGAACCGGGCTGTCGCTCAGCGTCCGTCTTACGCCGTGACGAGCTCGGGAACCTGGTCGAGCACGATCCCGAAATGGTCGCGGTAAGCGGCAAGCACGGCCCCGTCGCCTGTCAGCTCGTCTTCTGTCCTGGTGCCGTTGCTGGTCGTGATCAGCGTGCGGCCGCTGAGCGAGATCCGGCCGTTGCCGGTCAGGAGCGAGCAGATCAGGCCCGCCCTGAAGTGCGACTGCGGCGCGGTCTGCTGCCACCAGCAGGTGGGAACGAAATCCTCCAGCGACCTGGCTCGCCGCTCGAGCCGGTACTGAGGCTCTCCGCCCCTCCGCACGTCGAGATCTCCGTCGGGAGCGGGCACGACCTGGAACGTGCCAGCCGGGTCGTGCTGCTCGCGGCTATCCTCGAGCAGCACAGCGGAAAGTGCTGTGACTGCCGAATCCGACGTCAGCCAGCCACGGGCCGCTGTCGTCCGCGGGCCGCACCACGAGGGCCATGTGATCGAACGGCGGGCCGAAGCTTGCCGCCGCCGAAGACGCGTGCCGCCACCCGCTCCACATCGAAGCCGATCGCGCTGAGCAGCAGCGCGAATGCGCCATTGAGCTCGTAGCAGAACCCGCCGCGACGACCGCCGACGATCTTGGCGAGCAGGTCGGCATCGGCCAGGCTGATCGGCTCGCCAAGGTGAATGCTCAGGTTCTCGAATGGCACTTTCATCTGGTGCGCCCGGTGCAGCGAGCGCAACGCCTCGGCGTCGGGGCGGTCAGGGCGCGGGCAGCCGATTCGGCCTGAGGTAGTCGCCGACTAGCTTGTCGTCCACGTGCCTACCGTAGTGATGCCGACTCGTGGAGGTGAGGGTGATGACCGCGGCAGCGGATCTGCTCAGGATCGAGATCGACGGCGAGCCAGCGAGCGTCGATCAGCTACGCTCCGCCGCTCTCTCGGGCTTCGGCCACTTCACGGCAATGCAGGTCAGGGACCGCAAGGTACGCGGCTTCGGGCATCACCTGGTCAGGCTCGACGCGGCGAACCGTGAGCTATTCGGCGCCAAGGTCGACGAGCAGGTGCTGCGGGCGAGGATCAGGCACGCGCTCGGCGACGACCTCACCGATGCCTCGGTGCGGGTGTACCTGCACGAGGCGGCAGACGCGCCCGCGCTGATGGTGACCGTCCGGCCACCGGGCGGCATGCAACCGGGGCCGTGGCGGCTCAGGTCCGTGCCGTACCAGCGGCCGGTCGCGCACATCAAGCACACCGCCGACTTCGGCCAGCGTTACTATCAGCGCCTGGCGCACGCGGCTGGCTACGACGAGGCGCTTGCTGGCCGGACAGGACGGGATCATCTCAGAGGGCAGCATCACCAACATCGGGTGCTTCGACGGGCATCGGGTCATCTGGCCGGCCGCGCCTGCACTGCGCGGCATCACGATGCAGGTGGTCGAACCAGCCCTCGCCCGGCGCGGCGTGCCGTCGGTCCTTGCCCATGTCCGGGTCGCCGACCTCCGCTCGTTCGCGAGCGTGTTCGTCACCAACGCCCGCGGCGTGGCCGCGGTCGGCATGGTCGACGATCAGAGTCTGCCTGTCGATCAGGATCTGATGCGCACGCTGCGGGAAAGCTACGACGCCACACCCTGGGACCCGATCTAGCCCGGTCTAATACCGCCAGAGACCCACCCGGGCGCCCAGGAACTCCTGGACGGCGGCTACGAAGCCCGCGAGCTGGTCCTCGGTCAGCGCCAGGCTGAGTGCCATGTAGCCGCGCGGTGCTATGTAGTAGCCCGCCTCGAGCAGGTCCAGGAACAGCAACTCCTGTAGCCGCGGATCGCTCTGCTTCAGGTCACGCGGCGAGCGCAGCGGCGCGGCCGTGGCGTGGACGGCGAGCAGGCTGCCCGCGCCAGTCGCCTGGAATGGTGCCCGAGCGGCCTGGAACACCCGGCAGAGTTCCCTGCGCAGCTCGTCGCCCCTGGCCGTGTGCCCTTCGGCCACGTCGGCGGGGTAGACCTTCGTCAGGCCCGCATGCCCTGCGGCCATCGAGGCGACGTTGTTGTTAAACGTGCCGGCGTGGGGCAGCGCGTCAGGCAACGACGGGTCAAACTGGGCCATCACATCGGACCGCCCGCCGAACGCGCCGAACGAGGCGCCGCCGCCGATGTACTTGCCGAGCGTGGTCAGGTCGGGCGTGATCGCGAGCAGGGCCTGCATGCCGCCGGATCCGTTACGGGACGTCATCACCTCGTCGAAGATCAGCAGGGCGCCGACTTCGCTCGTGGCAGCGCGCAGAACGGCGAGGAACTCCCGGTCGCCGGGCAGGCAGCCACCCGAGCCCAGCATCGGCTCGACGAGCACGCACGCGAGGGCGTCACCGTGCTCACTGATCAATGCCCGCGCTCCGGCTGCGTCGTTGTACTCGCCGAGCAGGACGTCATAGGGCGCGTTCACCGGTGACTGGCCCGAGGCATAGCTCAGCAGCCCGCCGTGATAGCCACCGCGGAAGACCAGTACGCGGTCGCGGCCGGTGAAGGCGCGGGCTGCCGACAAGGCCATCAGGTTCGCCTCGGTGCCGGAGTTCGTGAATCGCACGCGCTCGATCGAGGCGAACCGCGTACAGATAGCCTCGGCGAGGTCTACCTCGTATCTGGTGTGCGCGCCGCGGCTGACGCCCTCGCGGAGCGCCGAGATCATCGCATCGATGACGACCGGATTCGAGTGCCCGTACAGGCCGGCCGAGTACTCGCCGAGCAAGTCAACGTACTCGTTGCCGTCGACGTCGGCCATGTTCGCGTCCCAGGCCCTGGCGATCCGCAGCGGGAACGGCCGGTGGTAGAGCACTGACCTGGTGTTGCCGCCCGGCAGATAAGCCTTGGCCCGGTCATGTAGTTCTGCCGTGCGGGCGCGACGGGCGGCATAGCGGCCGCGCGCCTGAACGACCGCCTCGCTCGCGGCATCTGGTTGCGTGCTGATCGTTGTCATGAACCACCGCCGGCGTAGATTGCGAATGGTGAAGAAGCTAATCGAGATACTTCTCTGTTTCATCCACCCGCTGGCCGTCGTGCTGATGTGGATCGACCTGGCGACGCGCTCCGACATCGGCACCGGCCCGAAGATCGCGTGGGCCCTTTTCGGGCTGATCCCGTTCGTGCCCTTCCTCTACGTGCTCACGGGCGGCGACTTCTGGTAAGTCAGGGCAAGAGGCGCTCGTCGCTACCGGCGCGGACCTGCGCTCCGATCAGCCGCAACTCGGCCATTTCGTCCTCGCTCAGCCGCTGCAGCAGGTCGGCGGACGCGCAGTTGGCGCGGAGCTGACCGACGCTGGTCGCCCCGAACAAGACGCTCGCAACTGCCCTATTCGCAAGTGGGAACGCCAGCGCGGCCGCTGCAGGGCTGACCTGCAGTCGGTCGGCCAGTGCAGTCAGCGCAGGAACTGCCGCCAACGCTGGTGCGGATCTCGGTTGCCCGAGCACATCCGCCGCACGGCCTGACGCCTGCCCATCGCGGTACTTGCCGCTGAGAATCCCGCCCTCCAGGCAGAAAGACGCCACCACGCCCGCGCCCGCCTCCGCGAGAGCTCGCGCCATTGCCTCGTCCTCCACCGCCGAGCGGCTGACCAGGCTGTACGGGAGCTGGGCCGCGCACGGCGCCTGAATGCCCAGTCCGGCGGCCTCGGCCGCGGCCGCACTGATCAGGTCCGCTGACCAGTTCAAGACCCCCCAGGCCCTAGCCGTGCCCGCGCTGATCAGGGCGCCGACCTCCCCCACGAGCTCGGTTATGCTCATGCCCTCAGCGGGCGGGCCGGCGTAGATCAGGTCGATGTGCTCCAGCGCCATCCGCTCCAGCGATTCGCTGAGCTCAGCGGCTGCGTTCTGATCTGGCCAGAATTCCCACCACAGCTTGTTGGCGATGACGACCTCGTCGCGGCGCAGGCCAGCGTCGCGGAAGAGATTGCCGAACACCACCTCGGAATAACCGGTCGGGATCGGTGCGCGGCCGGTCTCGTCGTTGTAGCGGGCGTCGTCGAAGAACGTGATTCCCTCGTCGCGCGCCGCGCGCATGATGTCGATGCCCGTCTCGGCCGGCAGCCGCTCGTAGGTGCGCCATGACCCGAGCGACAGCGCTGAGACCTCGAGTCCCGACGTACCGAGTGGCCGGGGATCCAGGCAGTCCGCGGGCATCTGGCCTCCGATCGCATCTCCACGTCGCGCGGGGCAACCCCGATGCTAACGGCCCTCATACTTGTGTAGTGAGAATCGATGGACAGGCTGACCCTCGTTTTGAAACCGTGCGTGATGCGCTCGCTGACGTGCTGGCTCTGCAGGATGGCCCAGGCGCAGCCGTGGCCGCGTGGACGGACGGCTCCTGGGTGATCGACCTTTGGGGAGGCCAGGCCGACGCGGCTGGCCGGCCCTGGGGGCGCGACAGCCTGGTCCAGCCGTATTCGGTCACCAAGCCCTTCGCGGCCGTCTGCGCTTTGGTGCTCGCCGACCGGGGCGACCTCGACCTGGACGCGCCCGTCCAGCGGTACTGGCCAGAGTTCACCGCGCCGGCGACGGTCAGGCACGTGCTGTCGCACCAGGCAGGAGTGGTGGCACTGGATGAGCCTTGCCCGACGGAGACGTTCTACGACTGGACCCGCATGTGCGACTTGCTCGCCGCGCAGACGCCGCAGTGGGAGCCTGGCACGGCGCCAGGTGAGTCCGCGCTGTTCTACGGGCATCTGACCGGCGAGATCGTCAGGAGGATTGACGGCCGTATGCCTGGCCGCTTCCTGCGCGAGGAAGTGTCCGGTCCACTTGAGCTGGATTTTCACATCGGACTGGCGCCGACACTGCAGTCCCGGGTCGTCGACCTGGTCGGCCTGGAGGATGCGACGTGGCTGAACCGCGGGACCCCTGATCTCTACAGGCGCGCGATGTCCAATCCGCCGGGCGCACTTGATCCGGCCGTCGTCAACAGCGCTGCGTGGCGGGCAGCAGAAGTGCCAGCGGTCAACGGTCACGGCACGGCCCGCGGCACGGCAGGGCTGTACGCCGCGCTTATATCCGGCGATGTGCTCTCCGCCGACCTGCTCGCGGAGGCGACAACGACGCACTGCTCCGGAGTTGACGCCGTCTTCGGAGAACCGGTCTCGTGGGGACTCGGCTTCGCGGTGGAAGACGAAGGCTTCGGCATGGGCGGCACCGGCGGAAGCTACGCCGGGGCGGCCGACGGCTATGCCTTCGCCTTTGTCACGGCCGCGATGGGCAACCACGACCGCGCGACCGCCATCGAGAATGCCTTCCGCGCCTGCCTGGGGCTGCGGGCTCTCGACGAATGAAGCCCGGCGGGGTGACCCTTCACCTTCATGATCGGGGGCGTTTACCCCCCGTGAACCATCCGGGCATACGGGCTCGGCATTATGGAAGTAACAAGATTTCCGCGCGAAAGTGATCGCTACGGGGGCTCGCTGCATGCTGACCGGACTCGTCCGCCGGCCTGATGCAGCTGGAGTTCCGGCGCCTGAGCAGGTCCATCTTCAGTTCGGCGCGGACGCTTCCAGGCAGGTCGCTGTGTCCTGGGTGGTGGCCTCGACCGTGGCCAGGCCCCGGCTGCGATTCGGCCCGGCACGAGGCGGGCATGGCAGCCAGGTCGACGCCGAGGAACGCTCCTGCACCGACGCGCTGACCGGCCAGGTCGTCTGGACCTACCACGCCAGGATGAGCTCGCTCGAGCCTGACACCGCGTACAGCTACGAGGTGCTGCACGACGGCGCCGCGCCGGTGACAGGGACGTTCAGGACCGCGCCTGAAGGCCGGTCGGGCCCCTTCCGCTTCACGAGCTTCGGCGACCACGCCATCCCGGCGCCGGTGGGCGACGGATCAGGGCCGCACTCGCCTAACGCGGGCTACGTAGTTGCGGCCGTGGACCGGCTTGACCCCTTGTTTCACCTCGTCAACGGGGACCTGTGCTACGCGAACTCCAGCGATCAGCCGGTCGACACCTGGACGTCATACTTCGCGAACATCAGCAGGTCAGCCAGATACCGCCCGTGGATGCCGACACCCGGCAATCACGAAAATGAGGCGGGCAACGGACCTCAGGGGTACCTGTCCTACCAGACCAGATTCGACCTGCCGGGCAATGGCACACCGGCCTTTCACGGCAACTGGTACGCGTTCACGGCCGGCCCCGTGCGATTTGTTGCGCTTAACAATGACGATGTCTGCCTGCAAGACGGCGGGTTCAGCGGGCTGCGCAGGGACAGCGTGCCTGGATATCGCGCTGCGGGATTCGATCCCTATATCAGTGGCTACAGCGGCGGGCAGCAACGCCGATGGCTGGAGCGCGAGCTGGCGGCGGCACGGCAGGACGACGACATCGACTGGATCGTGGTGTTCATGCATCAGGTCGCGATGTCCTCAGCGCACTTCAACGGCGCCGACCTCGGGATCAGGCGGCAGTGGCTGCCGCTGTTCGATAGATACGGGGTCGACCTGGTGCTGTCCGGGCACGAGCACCACTTCGAGCGCTCGCATCCGGTGCGCGGCGTGGTATCTGGCAGCGACCTGCTCACGCCGGCCGCGGCGTCGCGGCGTACCGGCTCCGCCGACATCGACACCAGGTACGGAACCGTGCACATGACGATCGGCGGCGGAGGCCACCCCTACCGGATCCCCGGCAGGCGCATGCACGGTGCGGACGAGGGAATCGTTGTCGCCGGCGTCCAGGCAGGCAGCCCGCTGGTCCAGCGCAAGTCGGTGCTGCAGACCGAGCCGAACCTGTGGTCGGCATACCAGGACACAGGCTCAGCGTTCGGCTTCGCCTCCTTCGACGTCGCTCCCGCCGAGCTGGGCGGCACCACCTCGATCACCGCGACCTATTGGGGCGCGGCTGACGGGTCGCCGAGGTACCGGCCCCGGGACCGGATTGAGCTGCGCAAGCCCGCGCGCACCGCGCAGCGCTATGACGATCGGCTGGCCGTCAGCCGCCAGGCGCGTTAGAGCTCTGCCTGTTAGGTCGGAGCCAGAGATTCGAGGACGTGTACCGGCCCGAACTAGCCAGCGGCCCTGTAATTTCCACCGATTACCTGCAGGTCGCGGCCAACAGACGTTAGGCGCACCGCGGCGGCGGTCGGCCTGCGGCTACCCGGGCCGACAATGGAGTCGTGATCGAAATCGACCCAGCCAGGTTCGAGCAGATGGTCAGCGAGGCGCTCGACAGCCTGCCGCCCGAACTCGGCGAACTGATGCGCAACGTCGTCGTGCTCGTCGAACACGACGACGGGCCGCCCGGCCTGCTTGGCCTGTATGAGGGCATCCCCCTGACCGCGAGGAGCACGAGCTACGCAGGCGTTCTGCCGGACCGGATCACGATCTACCACCGGGCGATCTGCGCGGACGCGTGGTCGGAGTGGGATGTCGAGGACCGGGTGCGCAAGACGGTTATCCATGAGGTCGCGCACCACTTCGGCATCGACGATGAGCGACTGCGCGAACTTGGCTGGTAGCCGTCAGGCCAGCCATGTTGCCCTGGCAACGCCGTACACCACGTCACCGTGCTCGGCGCCTTCGATGTAGCTCGGCCACGCAGTCAGGAACGTGCGGACCAGCGATAGCCCGGTCTTCTCCAGGACCCGCCTTGACGCCATGTTGAGCGTCATTGTCGTGGCGGCGATGAGCCCGAGGTCCAAGACCGTGAAGCCGTGGCGGACCAGCGCCGTGGCACCCTCGGTCGCGTAGCCCAAGCCCCAGGCCTCGGGGAGCAGCCGATAGCCCAGCTCAGCCGCGTCTGCCGCCGAGTCACGTCCGGTCATTCCCAGCAAGGCGCTGTTTGGCGGGCGGAGGCCGACGCTGTTTGGCGGGCGGAGCCCTATCCAGCCGAGCGGCCTCCCGGTCGCCCGCTCGACCGCCGCGAAATAGCCGAGCCCGTCGCGAAGTTCGTCATACTCGCGCAGAATGGTCGGCAGCGTCTGCCTCACGACAACCGCACGCGGAACCGGTTTGCCATCGTCGATGTAGCGCATGACCAGGGGGTCGCCGTGCAGCCTGGCCAGCCAGTCGAGATCGGCAATGGTCATATGCCTGAGCAGTAGTCGGCCGGTTCTGATGCTTGCGGCCACCGTCCGATCCGATCATCGAGGAGAGCCGGCGCGCAACCGCGTTTCTCCGCCTCGGAGTGATTGCCATCACGGCGATCTAAGGTGACCAGGACAGACGCTGCCTCGCTAGTCACGAAGGACGGGACACGCGCATGACAACTGTGCGGATCACGCTTGCGCCGCTCGCGATCGAGGATCTGATAGCGATCGTCGACGGCGCCCGCGTGGAGCTCGACGACGCGGTGCTGACCGAGATCGCCGCCAGCCGCGCCGTCGTCGACGAGGCCTTGCGTTCCGGGGCCGTCGTCTACGGTCTTACAACGCAGGTCGGCCACGGGAAGGACACTCGCCTCGATGAAGAGCAGATCCGCGGCGAGCAGCAGTTCCTGATCACGTCGCACAGCGGCGGCTTGGGCAGCCCGCTGCCCACGGATGTGGTAAGGGCCGCACTTGCGGTCAGGCTCAACGGCATAGCTAGAGGCGGCTCAGGAGCCAGCGTAGCGGCGGCAAAGACGTTGGCCGCCATGCTGAACGCGGGCGTGCATCCGCTGGTGCCGGAGACCGCGTCCGTCGGCGCCGCCGACATCGGGCAGATGGCCGGGATGGCCCAGGTGGTCGTCGGAATGGGGCGCGCCGAGTATCGCGGTGACGTGCTGGACGGCGGCGAAGCCTTGCGCAGGGCCGGGATCGCACCGCTCGTCCTCAGCGGCAAGGACGGGCTGGCGCTCATGTCGGCGAACGGGGTGTCGGTAGGGCTGGGCGCACTGGTCGTGGCAAGGGCAGCGCGTTCGGCCGACGCCGCCGACGTCGCAGCTGGCCTCTCGATGGAAGCGACAGGCGCCAACGTCTCGGTACTCCATCCCGCCGTCGGCCGGGCCAAGGCCATTCCCGGCCAGATCGCAGCCGCTGACCACCTCCGCCAGCTGCTTGAAGGTAGTCACCTGCTCGACCCGGCGAGCGCGCGATCGGTGCAGGACGCGCTGTCGTTCCGCGTCGTGCCGCAGGTGCACGGTGCGCTGCGCGAGTACGTCTCGGCGGCCACATCCGCGGTGACCGCCGAGCTGAACGCCGCGGGCGACAACCCGCTGGCGGCCAGCGCCCGAGGGCATGCTGATCAGCAATGGCAACTTCCACCCCATGGTCATGGCGATCGCGTTCGACGCGCTGCGGATCGCCCTGGCACATGTCGGGCAGCTGAGCGATCGCCGCATGACGCATCTGTGGGACGCCTTCTTCCGGCAGCTGACGTCTGGGCCGCCGTCCGGTCCGGCATATGGCCTGCAGGTGCGCTACCCGGCCGCTGCCAGGTACACCGAGCTCAGGCATCTGGCCGCGCCAGCGACCCTCGACACCCCGCCGCTCGACGTTGGCGTCGAGGACCACGGCACCAGCGCGCCGCTGAGCGTGCGGCTGACCGATCGCTCGCTCGACGTGCTCGAGGACATCCTGGCCTGCGAGCTGTTGCTGGCTCATGACGTGCTCACCGCGGGGCCCGCCCAGCCGGAACTAGGCGCCGGCACCGGCGCTGCCCTGCAAATGGTGGATGAGGCGATCGCCGCGGCAGATCCGCGCCCTGAAGCGGTGCACAACGCGCTGCGCGCTCGGTTCCCAGGCTCGCGCCAGCGCTTGGGCCGCTAGGCTCAGCGAGCGGACGAGTTGGCCTGTGCCTTGGAGACGTCATGCCGTTTTGCACCATCGTTGAGTTCGAGTGGACAGCTGACTTCGGGCGGACAGGCTTCGAAGGGATGATGGCCACCGCGGGAGCCGATGCCCAGGTTCCGGAGGGGCTGATGACCAGGATCGTTGGCGTCGACGACTCGGGGGCACGGATCGTCGAGGTATGGCGGTCGGGTACGGATGCACAGGCCTTCGCCGCAGCGACAGCGCCAACGACCAGCCAGATGCCAGCGCCGTCACGGGTCGTGGGATTTGAGGTCTCGTCGTATCAGTCCGCGTGATGCCAGGTCACTGGGGCAGACCCCGCGGCAGAGCGTCCAGGCCGAGTGCGAAACGCGCGGCCGCGACGACCGACGAGGCATGAAGGGTGCGCGAGATGGCGGCCAAGGTGATCGCGAAACACCCTGTCAGCCTCAGGCGCCTGAGCCTCCTCGATGAGTGACCACACGCCCGATCCGGCTGTCGGCACGCTCCATCACGTCGAGCTCTGGGTGCCCGACCTCGCCAGGGCGGTCGCCGAGTGGGGATGGTTGCTCGGAGAGCTTGGTTATGCCGAATTCCAGGACTGGCCCGACGGCAGGAGCTGGAGGCTCGGGGCCACATACCTGGTCGTGGAGCAGTCACCAGCCCTCACCGCGGCGAGTCACGAGCGGTGCCGCCCGGGACTCAATCACCTTGCCTTTCACGCGGGCGATGCCGCTCGCGTAGACGCGCTATACCGGCAGGCTCCTGAGCACGGCTGGTTGCCGCTGTTCCCCGACGCATACCCGCATGCGGGCGGGCCCGCCCACTATGCCGCCTACCTGGCCAACAGCGACGGCTACGAGGTCGAGCTCGTCGGGACTGTCGGTACCGATCCGTAGCCTGCGGGCATGGGAGTCTTCGTTCTGACCCAAGTCAACGGCCCGAACTATGACGAGTCGAGGCACCGGCGGGACCAGGCGGCCTGGCCGGAACACGCGGCCTACATGGACAAGCTGCTCGCGGACGGCTTCGTCATCATGGGCGGACCGCTGGACGACGGCAAGCACGTCCTCCTCATCCTGCAGGCCGCAGACGAGCAGGAGGTGTCTGACAGGCTGGCCGCTGATCCCTGGCGGCCTATGGGCATCCTTGCCACGAAGTCCCTGCAACGCTGGGAGGTATGGCTGGACAGCAGGGCGCCGGTATAGGCGCTCTGAGGTTCAGGCGGGCCGTTCAGGCTGGGCGGCTCAGGTTGGGCCGTTCAGCCTGGACCGTTCAGGCTGGGCCGACTCCGCGCGGGACCTGCCTGAGCGTCACGGATTCCAGCCGCAGGTCGCGGACGAGATGATCGATGACGAGGTCGCCGTCGATGGCGCCGCAGCTGAACAGGTCGATCGCGACCATCTTCTCCTCGGGCCAGGTGTGCACGCTCAGGTGCGATTCAGCGAGGATCAGCACAAGCGTGATCGCCCCGTTCGGGAAGATCACATGCGAAGTGTCCAGAACGTGGCCAGAACCTGCCGTCACCGCGGTCACAGCCACATCGGTGAGCTCAGCCAGATCATGAACGGGCGAACCCGGTGCGCAGAGAGCGTCGACGGCGAACAGGACCTTCGGCGACGTCGCTTCTTGCCGCCGCAGCTCGGTGTACCTGCTGGCCGGTTCGATGACGGGCATGATGTGGCAGGATACCGCAGGACCGCGCGAGGCCGACCTGGTCGCGGCGGCAAGTGAACAGGCAAGCACAGCGAGCAGGCAAGCACGGCGGACAGGCAAGCACGGCGGACAGGCAAGCACAGTGGACAGGCCGATGGACATAGCGATGATCGCCGCGGAGGTTGCCGCGGCCGTCGGCCTCGCCGAGGGAGAATCGGGCGTCCGCGACATCCTGCTCGCCGTGGCTCGCAGCGAGCCGGTCGCGACGAATCAGATCGGCCGGATGGCAGAGCTGCCCGTACCGATCGTGACCGCCGTCTGCAACGAGCTACGCAAACGCGGCGTCATCGACAAAACCAGGCCGGTCAGCCTGACGGCAGCAGCACGGGCCGTGCTCGCGGCGGACGGCAGGCACCTCGATCCGCAGTGCCCCTGCTGCGGCGGGCTGGGCCTGCGGATTCCCGACGAGCTCCACGCACTGAGTGACGCGCTCGAAGCGGATGCCGCGGGAGCGCCGCAAGCCAGGATGGAACTGGATCAGACGCACTGCACCGTGCCCACGAAGATCCGCAGAGTGCTAAAGCTGCACCAGGCAGGTGCGCTCGCGGGCAGGAGCATCGTGCTGCTTGGCGACGACGACCTGATCGCCATCGCCGTCGCGCGCTTCGCCGGCATGCTTGGCATCGCGACAGGCCGGCTGACGGTGATCGACACCGATCCCGCGGTGCTCGCCTGGATCGGCGCGCGGGTGGAGAACACCGGCATCGATGTCGAACTGGTCGAGCTTGACCTTCGATCGCCGCTGCCCGGTTCGCTGGCAAGCACCTTCGATGTCGCCTGCACCGACCCCCCGTACACGGTGCCTGGAGCTGAGCTGTTCCTCTCCCGTGCCGTGTCCGCATTGGCGGGGCGGCCAGGTGAGCACGTGTTCTTCAGCTTCGGCGCGCGGCGGCCAGCCGAGTCACTCGCCACCCAGCGGCTGATCGCGGACATGGGCCTGGTCGTGAAGTCGGTGACACCAGGGTTCAACAGCTACGTCGGCGCCGGGATCCTCGCGGGCACCAGCCACCTGTACCACCTGCGGACCAGCGAGCTAACAGCTCCGCTGATCGAGAGCGAATACCTCGGCCCGCTCTACACGGCCGACGCCAGGGCAGCGCAGAGCCGCCCCTACCGCTGCACGGCATGCGGGTCGGTCTACGTGGTCGGGCGAGGGGCGGGCGCCGGACCTGGGGAGCGAAGCGCCGGACTGGACGCAGATCAAGGACTTGCAAGCGGCTGGCTGTCCTGGATGCGGGGGGACGACGTTCCGGCCGATGCCCAGGGTCGCGCGCTAGCCGGCCGGGTTTGGGAAAATGCTGGGCGTGGACAGGCAGGACACGGGCTACCTGGTTAGGCCGGCCGGCGAGGCCGACCTGGACGCGATCGCGGCGTTCGAGGTCGACATCGCCAAGGTGTCCTTTGGCGATGAGGCGATCACCGACTCCGCTTTTCACCGCCGCCGGGTGGCAGCAGCGTTGGGCAAGCCGGGCGAGATCGCGCTGATCGCCGCCGCAGGCGGCGCCACCGAGGTGCCTCTCGGCTGGGCCTGGCTATCGGCGCGCACGAACTCGCTGACTGGCGAGCGGTACGGGAACTTCCGCTCGCTGGCGGTCGCTGACGTGGCCGAGCGCAGCGTCATCGGCGATCTGCTGATGGCAGCGGTCCTGCGCGCTGCCGATGACGCGGGCCTCAGGCATCTGTCCGGCAAGGTGAATGCGGCCAACCTCGGCATGCGCGCGCTGTACAGGGCGTTCGGATTTACCGCGACGCACCTGACGATGGAGAAGCGGTTCGAGTGATCAAGTGCGTGATCTGGGACCTGGACAACACGTTGCTCGACGGGGTGTACCTCGAGTCCCCCGACCAGCCTCCCGCTGCGAACCCCGTCCTGAGCAGAGTGCTGGCCGACCTGGCGGGCCGGGGCATCCTGCACGCGATCGCGAGCAGGAACCCGCCGGAGGCCTGCCGGCACGCGGCGCTGGCAACCGGCCATGCGTTCGCCGCTAGCCAGTGCGGGTGGGGCGCCAAGTCGGCGGCCATCGCGGCGATCACGACCGAGCTTGGGCTGGCCGCCGACGCGGTCGCGTTCGTCGATGATGACGCGATGGAGAGGGCCGAGGTCGCGTTCAACCTGCCCGACGTCCTGGTGCTCGCGCCGCAGGATATGCCGGAGGCCGCCGGGTGGCCTCAGTTCTCGCCGGCCGTGGTAACCGCCGAGGCGCGCAGGCGCGGCGAGCTCTACGGGCAGCGCCGGGCCAGACAGGAGGAGGCCAGGGCGTTCGGCGGCTCACGCGATGAGTTCCTGCGGTTGAGCCAGACCCAGGTGACCATCGCACCAGCCACCACAGGCGACCTCGCCAGGCTGCACGAGCTATCGGTACGCACGCACCAGTTCAACTCCCGAGGCATGCCCGTGCCCGCCGAGGAGTTCGCCGCGCTGCTCAGCTCGGCCGGACACCAGGTCATCACCGTCCGGCTGGCCGACCGCTTTGGCGACGATGGGATGGTCGGCGGCCTCGTCCTGGCCGTCAATGAACCCGCGACGTGGCGGGTCCCGCTGCTCATGATGTCGTGCCGTGCGCTCGGACGCGGTGTCATCGACGCGGTGCTGACCTGGATCTGCCGCAGCGCGCTGGCGGCCGGCGCGGCCCGGGTCAGGGTGCCCGTGCGTGGTCAACTCCCGCAATGTGCCGCTCCGGATCGCACTGACCGGTGCAGGGTTCCGCACCACCTCGCAGGCTGGAGCCGGCCAGGTCGCTGACTATGTGAGGGGCCTCAGCCAGCCGCTGGCCGAGCTACCCAGCTGGGTGGCCTCGTGACGGCCGACCTCGCAGGTGTGACGAGTGAGTTGCGGGCGCTGCTAGCCGAACTGACGGGAGACTCGCGGCCGCTCGAAGCACCGCCTGAGACGGCCCTGCTCAGGGACGGCATCGGCCTCGACTCGCTCGGCGGCACCATGCTGCTGACGCAGATCGAACGGCGTTATGGCGTCGACATCGCCGCAGAGGACCTGAACCTGGACGCGCTAGCAAGCATCGGCGCGCTGGCCGCGTACCTCGCGGCTCGCCTGGGCCCGCGGTGATCGGCGGGACCTGCGATGCCGGGTTCGAGCCCGTCCGCGCCGCTTTCGCCGCGAACTTCGAGGTGCTCGGCGAGACGGGAGCTGCGATCTGCGTCACGGCTGGCGGCCGGCCGATCGTGGACCTGTGGGGCGGCTGGACAACGGCTGCCAGGACAACGCCCTGGCAGCCAGACACCCTGGTCAACTTCTTCTCGGTCGGCAAGGGCCTGCTGGCCGTGCTCGCAGCCCGCTCCGCTGGCGCCGGGCTGCTCGACCCTGACTGGCCGGTCGCCAGGTACTGGCCCGAGTTCGGCGCGGCGGGCAAGCACGCAGTCACTGTCAGGCAACTGCTGAGCCACCAGGCAGGCGTCCCGGCGATACGGCGCAGGCTGCCGCCAGGAGCCATGCTCGACTGGGACCTGATGACCACCGCCATTGCAGAACAAGCTCCGTGGTGGGAGCCAGGTACGGCGCACGGTTATCACGTCAATACGTTCGGATTCGCTGTCGGCGAGCTGTTGCGACGGGTGTCGGGCCGCCCTGTTGGTGCCCTGGTGCAGGCACAGATCGCCGGGCCACTGGGAGCGGACGTACATGTCGGCTTGCCGGCCCGCGAGCACGGCAGGGTAGCCGACTTCGACTGGCCTGGCGCGGTTGCCGACGAGGCCGACCGGGCCGATCTGGCCAACGACCAGCTGATGGAGCACAACGCGTACTTCAACCCCGGCGGCCTGTCCGGCGCAGGCGTCGTCAACACCGCGAGCTGGCGCGCTGCGGAGGTGCCTGCCACGAACGGGCACGGCACTGCCAGGGGCATCGCACGGGTATATGCGGCACTTGCTGCTGGCGGCGCGGTGGACGGGGTAAGCATCGTCGACTCGAGAGCGCTCGCCGAAGCCACCGCCGAACAGGTCTACGGGGAGGACCGCATCTTGCACCGTCAATCCAGGTTCGGTCTCGGCTTCCAGCTCACCCAGGCCGAGCGGCCGATGGGGCGCGGTCCAGCGGCATTCGGCCACTTCGGCGCCGGCGGCTCGCTCGGCTTCTGCGATCCCGACGCCGGGCTCGCCATTGCGTACGTGACATCGCAGATGGGCCCACGCTGGCAAAACCCGCGCAACCGCGCGCTCATCGACGCCGTCTATTCCTGCCTGTGAGCACTGGGCAATTCGCGCATACTCGGGTCGCCGCCAGGCCGGTAAGGTGAGGCCAGAGCCCGAGGCGGCAAGCCGACCAGAAGGGCCCGAGGCGGTAAGCCGGCCCGAAGGGCCCGAGGCGGCAAGCCGGCCGAACGAAGGGCACGATCGCGGAGGTGGCCGATGTCCGCTGTATTCGCCGTCGACGCCTGCAGGACGCCGATCGGCAAGATCAAGGGCGCGCTGGCCGCGATCAGGCCCGACCACCTGACCGCGGACGTGATCGCGGCATTGCTCACACGCAATCCGTGGCTCGATCCGCAGGCCATTGACGACGTCTACTGGGGCGCAGCCAACCAGGCCGGCGAGGACAACAGGAACGTCGCCAGGATGGGCGTCCTGCTCGCGGGCCTGCCCGTCGAGGTGCCTGGCGCGACGGTGAACCGGCTATGCGGCTCTGGCATGGAGGCGATCTGCTCAGCCGCACGCGCCATCGCCTCCGGCGACGCCGATATTTGCATCGCGGGTGGCACCGAGTCGATGACGCGTGCCCCGTTCGTTCTGCCGCGGCCGAGCGAGGTCTTCCCCAGGGACGCAGGTTTGGCGGACACCAGGCTCGGCTGGCGCCTGGTGAGCCCGAAGATGGCCGAAATGTACCCGCCAATCAGCCTCGGAGAGACGGCTGAAAACGTCGCGGACAAGTACGGAGTGGACCGCGCCAGGCAGGACGAGTTCGCGCTGCGCAGTCACCGGCGAGCCGCGGCCGCCGTGGACGCCGGACGTTTCGGCGCCGAGCTTGTTCCTGTTCAGGCGCCGACCGGTCCGGTGACTGCCGACGAGGGAATCAGGGCCGACCTGACGCCTGAGGAACTCGCCGCCAAGCGGCCAGCCTTCCGCAAGGGTGGCACCGTCACGGGCGGTAACTCCTCGCCCCTGAACGACGGGTCGGCAGGGCTGCTGCTGATGTCGCAGCGGGCGCTGGCCGCGGTCGGGGCCGATCCGCTCGCCAGATACGCGGGCGCCGCGTCAGCCGGGGTCCACCCCGACTACATGGGCATCGGCCCCGTTCCTGCCATGACCAAGGCGCTGCACAGGATCGGCTGGCAGCGCAGTGAGCTTGCGCTGGCCGAGGTCAACGAGGCGTTCGCGGCCCAGGCTGTGGCCGTCGTTGATCAGCTGAAGCTGGACGAGGACCTGGTGAACGTCAATGGCGGCGCGATTGCGATCGGGCACCCGCTCGGCTGCTCGGGCGCACGGATCATCACGACGTTGCTGCACGAACTGCGTCGCCGCGGCGGCGGCAGGGGAGCAGCCACGATGTGCATCGGAGTCGGCCAGGGGATCGCGAGCCTATGGGAGGCCGGGTAGCCCCGTCTCGGCATCAGGCGCGGTATCTGCCGCCGGTTCCGGACCTGACCTGCGGCGCCTGCGAGCGAGCGTCACAGCGACCAGCGGGTAGATCAGCACGGACAGCACGCCAGCGCCGACCAGCGCCGCCGCGTTCGCCTTCAGCATCACGCCATCGCTCAGGCCAATCTCTGCTAGCGCAATCAGCAGCGGCATGGTGGTCGCGGTGATGAACGTCATTTCGATCCGCTGGCGAACGGGCAGCACCTTGCGATACACGAACAGGGCGGGCAAGCCGCGGACGACCAGCAGCAGCGCAAGGAAGACCACCAGCCGCAGCGGGTTGGCGATGATCGTGGCGACGGCCAGTTTCATCCCGGAGACCACGAAGAAGATGGGAATGAAAACCCCGTAGCCGACGGCGTCCAGCTTGTTCTCAAGCGGCGTGATGTCGACGCCCATCCACCTGCTCCAGCTGCGCAGGACCACCCCGGCGACCACCGCGCCCAGCACGACGTCCAGCCCGAAGTTGGCCGCCAGGACGAGCAGCACCAGCAGCAGCACGATGGACCAGCGCAGCGTCGTCTGCGCGGTCGCCCGCTGGCCCTGCCTGATCAGCGCCTTGAGCCTGGCCTCGCCGAGGAACCGCGGCGCGACGGCGAGAAACAGCGCCGCTGCGCAGATCGCCAGGATCGAGACCGTCGTGATGAACTCTCGTCGCCTGGTCAGCACCAAGGCGATGGCCAGGATCGGGAAAACCTCGCCGACCGCACCGGCGGCGAGCACGTACCTGCCGAACTGACCGGTCAGCATCTCGTTGTCCTTCAGGATCGGCAGCAACGTGCCAAGCGCCGTGGTGGTCAGCGCCAGCCCGATCGGCACGTAGTCCCTGACGAACCCGATGGCAGTCAGGCCGCCGACGGCGGCCACCGCAATCACGGCGCTGATACACCAGCCGACGATGGCCAGCCGGCCTGCCTTCTCCCTGAGCAGCGCAGGATCGAGCTCGTAGCCCGCGAGCAGGAACAGGAAGCCCAGACCGACGTTGGACAGCAGCGTGAGGCTGCCGGTATTGGCCAGGCCGAGCACCGAGGGCCCGATCAGGACCCCGCTGAGGATCATGATGACGATCTGGGGGACCTTCGGCTTGGGTAGTGCCGCCGAGATCGCGGGCGCGAGGGCCGCCACGACGGTGACCGCCAGCAGGGCCTGCAGGCCCTTCGTGTCCATCCGGCGCCCTCTCGTCACTCTCCGTGTGCGGAGAGAGGATGCCCAGGCGGAGGGTCCGCCACTCAACGCGGATCGCGCGCTCGGTTGCTCAGCGCGGATGGCGCGCTCGGTTGCTCAGCGCGGATGGCGCGCTCGGCTACTGCGCGTTCATGACGAGCGTCCGCTCCGGTCACCGCGACGACACCATGAAGCGTGCCGACCAGCACGACCCGACCTGCCAGCGCCGGCGATGCGAAGTGTGCGAGCTGCGAACCCAGCCTGATCTGGTGCCTGACGCCTCCGGTGCTTGCGTTCAGCTCGTACAGCAAGCCCCCGCTGGTGCTGGTGACCCAGACTGCGCCGCCGCCGATCACCGGAGAGCCGTCAGCTGACGCTGGCCCGCGCCAGAGCACATGCAGCCGGCTGTTACGCGTTGACACCGCGGCAGGCCCGCCGGCCTCGCAACGCACGATGACGGTCGTGTTCTCGATGGCGGCGCCACCGAACGCCGTGGCCGCTGACCTCGATGGCGTCTGGCGTACGGCCCGCTGAGAGCTTGCCCGCCGCCGGGCTGACGGTCACCAGCCGCGGCGGCGATTGTCGCGATAGATACCGAACCCGATGACACTTTGATGCGCATACGAGGAGTCTGCCCTGCGATCGCCCTGTAGCGCCGCGGCCGCCGTGATCCGGTGTGGCGGGCGACCATGCCGACCGCGTAACGTCTGCGACGGGGACCGGAAGCGGGTGATACGTGACCATGGCTGACGTTCAGCCACGCCAGCACGAGCGGGTCATGACGATCCCGAACATGATCAGCCTCGCCCGGCTGGCCGGCGTTCCCGTCTTCCTGTGGCTGGTACTCGGCGTGCGCACGCAGGCAGGCGACTGGTGGGCGGTCGGCCTTCTCCTGGCCGCCGGCGCGTCTGACTGGCTAGACGGCAAGGTCGCACGGGCTCTGGGCCAGCAGAGCCGGATCGGCGAGCTGCTTGATCCGTCGGCCGACCGCCTCTACATCGTCTCGACCGTGATCGCGCTGGCGATCCGGTCGATCATCGGCTGGTGGCTGGTGGGCATCCTGGCGGTCAGGGAACTCGTCCTCGGCGTTGTGCTGCTGGTCTTGCGCCGGCACGGGTACGGGCCGCTGCATGTCAGCTTCGTTGGCAAGGCCGCGACCCTGAGCCTTCTCTATGCTTTTCCGCTGCTTTTTCTCGGCTCGCACGCCACGTCATACGCGGACATAGCCCGCGTGTTCGGTTGGGCATTCGCTCTGTGGGGAACTGCACTGTACTGGTGGGCCGCTGTGCTCTACATCACGCAGGCTCGCCGCCTGCTCGCCATGGACCGGAAAACCGCGCGCCGCGGCGAGGGCAACGGACCCGGGTAAGGAGCGCTGGCAAGCGTGAGGGCTGTAGTCATGGCAGGCGGGGAGGGGACCAGGCTGCGGCCGATGACCGCCAACCAGCCCAAGCCCCTGCTGCCCGTCGTCAACAAGCCGATCATGGACCATGTCCTGCGACTGCTCCGCAAGCACAGCTTCGACGAGACGATCGTCACGGTGCAGTTCCTCGCCTCGATGGTGCGCAACTATTTCGGCGACGGGGAAGAATTCGGAATGAGCCTGCAGTACGCCACGGAGGACATTCCGCTCGGGACGGCCGGCAGCGTCAAGAACGCCGAGTCGGCGCTGCGCGACGGGCCGTTCCTGGTGATATCCGGTGACGCGCTGACCGACATCGACCTATCCGATCTCGTGCGCTTTCACAAGGACAACCAGGCTCTGGTGACGGTCGCCCTCGCAAGGGTTCCCGATCCGCTCGAATTCGGCATCGT
The DNA here is from genome assembly GCA_963809195.1 of uncultured Actinomycetota bacterium. Lineage (GTDB taxonomy): Bacteria > Actinomycetota > Actinomycetes > Streptosporangiales > Streptosporangiaceae > Chersky-822. The sequence continues at coordinate 483,818 of CAWEIQ010000003.1, forward strand.
TATCGCCAACCCTGATGGCCGGATTGAGCGGTTCCTGGAGAAGCCCACCTGGGGCCAGGTCTTCTCCGACACCGTGAACACCGGCATCTACGTGATGGAACCCGAAGTACTCGCTCAGGTACCGTCCGCGGAGACGGTCGACTGGTCGGCCGACGTTTTTCCCATGCTGCTCGACCGCGGCGCGCCCGTCTACGGCTGGGTCGCCGATGGTTACTGGGAGGACGTCGGGACGCACGAGGCCTATCACCGGGTCCAGGCCGACGTGCTGTCGGGCAAGGTGAAGGCGCACATTGACGGGTTCGAGATGTCGCCAGGCGTCTGGGTCGCCGAGGGCGCAGAGGTCGATCCTGACGCGATCCTGACCGGCCCGCTTTGCATCGGCGACTACGCCAAGATCGAGGGCGGCGCCCAGTTGCGCGAGTACACGGTGATCGGCAACAACGTGGTCGTCAAGGAAGGCGCCTTCCTGCATCGCGCCATCGTGCACAACAACGTCTACGTCGGGATCGGGGCCACCCTTCGCGGCTGCGTGATCGGCAAGAACACCGATGTAATGGCGTCCGCGCGCATCGAGGAAGCGGCCGTCGTCGGGGACGAGTGCGTGATCGAGCCAGAGGCCTACGTCTCCGCGGGCGTCCGGGTCTACCCGTTCAAGACCATCGAGGCCGGCGCTGTCGTCAACACCAGCGTCATATGGGAGTCGCGCGGCCAGCGCACCCTGTTCGGCCCGCGCGGGGTCTCTGGGCTGGTCAACGTCGAAATCACCCCGGAACTGTGCGTGCGCCTGGCCAGCGCCTATGCGACGACGCTGAAAAAGGGCTCTGTAGTGACCACCTCGCGCGACGTATCCAGGGCCGCCAGGGCGCTCAAGCGAGCGGTGCACGGTGCGCTCAACGCGAGCGCGATTAATGTCGTGGACTTGGAGGCCCAGCCGTTGCCGGTGGCGAGGTTCGAGACCGCCAGGAGTGAGTGCAGCGGCGGCATCGCGATGCGCACGACCCCCGGCGACCCGCAGTCGATCGACATCATCTTCCTCGATGAACACGGCGCCGACCTGTCCCTGACCACGGCGCGCAAGCTCGAGCGGGTGTTCTCCAGGCAGGAGTTCCGGCGGGCGTTCCCCGGCGAGATCGCCGAGCTCACCTACCCGCCGCGGGTGATCGAGGCCTACACCGCCGACCTGCTCCGCTGCGTCGACATGAGCGGCGTGCGGGAGGCCGAGCTGAAGGTGGTCGTCGACTGCGCGGGCGGCACAGCATCGCTGGTGACTGCCCGGGCTGCTCGGCCGTATGGGCGTCGACGTGCTCACGGTGAACAACCGGCTCGACGAGGCCACGCCCACCCAGTCGCTCGCGCAGGTGAGGGCCGACCTGCACCGCCTCGCCGAGCTCGTCTACTCATCCCGCGCCGCGTTCGGGGTCAGGTTCGATCCGGTCGGTGAGCGGATCATGCTGATCGACGACAAGGGCGCGCTGGTCAGCGACGACCGGGCGCTGCTCGTCGTGCTCGACCTGGTCGCCGCCGAGCGCCGTTCGGGCAGGGTCGCGCTCCCGGTCACCACGACCAGGGTCGCCGAGGAAGTCTGCAGCTTCCACGGTGTCGAGGTCGGCTGGACTCCCACCTCGCCGCACGGGCTGTACGAGGCGACCGCCGCAGACGACGTGATCTTCGCGGCCGATGGTCGGGGCGGATTCGTGGTCCCAGAATTCTCCAGGTCCATCGACGGGATCGCCGCGTTCGCGCGGCTGACCGGGCCTGGTGGCAAGGACCAGGCTGACGCTCAGCCAGATCCACGCCAGGATCCCGGTGGCGCACCTGCTCAAGCGCTCGGTCCCGACGCCGTGGGCCGCCAAGGGCAGCGTCATGCGGACCATCGTGGAGGCGGCGGGCGAGCGCGAGATCGATACCACCGACGGCGTCCGGGTCATCGAACCTGATGGTGGCTGGGCGCTCGCGCTGCCCGATACAGCGCACGCGATCACGCACCTGTGGGCCGAGGCCGCTGACACCGAGCGCGCCCAGGCGCTGCTCGATGAGTGGGCCGCAGTGGTCGAGCAGGCAGGCAGAGATCGGAAGGGTTAGGACCGAAGTCGCCAGGCCGGGTCCGCAGGCCCGGTCAGTCCGAAGGACCGACGCCGCAACAGCTGCACGTGAGACAATTGCCGTCACTAAGCGGCTACCAGATGTCAAGCAGGTGGCGGCGGGACGTCGGAGGTGTGCAGCGTGATCTGGCGCAGGCGTCGCGGTCGGGCGCGTTCGGTTGCGGCACGATCAGCTGGGGGAGATCGCTGGGCGAGCGCGCCGGTTGAGGCTGGCGCGCGGGCCAACGAGTACGTGGCGGCACGGATTACGCGGGCAACCGCGGTGCCGATTACGCGGGCGACCGCGGTGCCGATTACGCGGGCAACCGCGGTGCCGGCTACGGCGAGGCGTGGCAAATGGACCAGCCGCGGCACCCGCAGGTAGCGTGGACCGCACAAGGGGATGTGGCCAGGGAGTATGCCCGGACGGGGAACCATTCCGCCAGCGCGGCTCGGCCGACGATTGGGAGGCTCGGCGCGTCGATGCCCAGCATCTATTGTCCCGGGTGCGGCGAGGCCAATCCCGAGACGCGCACGGTTCTGCTCGCAGTGCGGCACGCCACTGACCAGGGCCGCCGCGGAGCGCGCGACGGCCGGCGAGACCACATCCATGATCTTCACCGGCGCCGAGGCGACCGACGCCGAGCCCGGCGACGACTCCGCGGCCGACACCTCGGTCATCGACGCGCTGCCGCCGAACACCGCACTGCTGGTGGTCAAGCGCGGCCCGAACGCGGGCAGCAGGTTCCTGCTCGACAGCGACCTGACCGAGGTCGGCCGTCGGCCGGACAGCGACATCTTCCTCGACGACGTCACCGTGTCCCGGCGGCACGCCGAGTTCTACCGGCACGCGGGCAGGTTCGCGGTCCGCGACGTCGGCAGCCTGAACGGCACGTACGTGAACAGGGAGCGGATCGAGGAAGCGGCGCTCAGCGGCGGCGATGAGGTCCAGATCGGTAAGTTCCGGCTGGTCTTCCTGCAGGGCCGCCTGTCGTACACCGACTAGGCCGCCGGGATGAACGCTCAGTTCGCGCGCGCGTATCTCGGCATCGGCGAGGTGCTCGTAGAGCTCAGAAGCGAGTTCCCGGACATCAGCGTCTCGAAGATCCGCTTCCTGGAAGCCGAGGGGCTGATCTCGCCCTGCCAGGTCGCCGTCCGGCTACCGGCGGTTCGCCCCAGCCGACGTCGATCAGCTCAGGTTCATTCTGACCGCCCAGCGCGACCAGTACCTGCCGCTGCGCGTGATCAAGGAGCGCCTCGATGATCGCGGCCGCGGATCGATCGCACGAGCCGATGATCGCGCCAGCTAAGGCAGGCCGGGCCAGCCAGGACGGAAATGGTCAGCCGCAGGGAGTTGCTTGAGGCGTCAGGAATCGACGAGGAGCAGCTCGCCGAGCTTGAGGCGCACGGCCTGGTCAGGCGGTCCGGTCGGCTGTACGGCCAGGACGCCCTCGACGTCGCCAGCACCGTCGCGCGTGCTGGCCTCCTACGGCGTCCAGGCCAGGCACCTGCGCGCGGCCAGGACCGCGGCCGAGCGCGACGTCGCGCTGATCGAGCAGGTGGTGGCTCCCACGCTGCGCCAGCGAAGCCCGCAGGCCAGGGACGATGCCGCCAGAACGGCCGGCCAGATCGCCGCAGCTGCTGATCCGGCTGCATCGCGCCATGATCGAGGCCGGCCTGGCCGAGGCTGGTCTGCCCGCGGCAGCGCTGCCCGGATCGGAGCTGCCCCGACCGAGGAGCCAGGACCACGCCGTGACGTCCCGCGAAGGCCTGCGAGGACCCGGAATCAAGGGCGCGAGCGCGTGAGGCGGAATGCGGCGCCGGCCGCGCGAATGCCGGCCGCTATTGGGTGCGCGCGCCCGAGCAGGTGTCTGGCCACGACGGCAAGGGGTGTACGTTGACAAGGGAGTGCCGCGCGCACTGCAGGGGTATGAGGCGCAGGTGAGGACGGAGACGCGGTGAAGGAGATGGAGGTCGTAGGCGTCCGGGTCGAGATGCCGACGAACCAGCCCATCGTGCTGCTGAAGGAGACCGGTGGTGAGCGCTACCTGCCGATCTGGATCGGGCCGATGGAGGCAACGGCCATCGCCTTCGCGCAGCAGGGCATGGTCCCGGCCCGTCCGCTCACGCACGACCTGATGCGTGACATCCTGCAGGCGCTGAAAGTAGAGCTGCGCCAGGTGAACATCACCGCCCTGCGCGACGGGATCTTCTTCGCTGACCTGGTGTTCTCCAACGGGACGACGGTTAGCGCGCGGCCCGTCGGACTCGATCGCGCTCGCACTGCGCACCGGGACGACGATTTTCGCCCAGGACGAAATACTCGACGAGGCTGGCGTCTCGATCCCGGACGAGCAGGAGGACGAGGTCGAGAAGTTCCGCGAGTTCCTCGACAACATCACTCCGGAAGACTTCGGGTCTGCGACCTGAGCACCGCCCGTGACTCTGGCGCGACGCGCCGGGTGAGATCGTTGACGAGGTCCCTCGGCGGGCCTAACGTGCGAAACGTGCACCCCGACTGGAGGTGGGCGTGGCGGTAATCAAGGGTGAGCACGAGCACGCTCGAAGCGACGCAGCGCAGCGCGCTGGCGAGCAGGGCCTGCTCTTCGACGATGAGCTTGCACCGCTGCCCGAGGACGTCGGCTACCGCGGACCGACCGCGTGCGCCGCGGCCGGGATTACCTACCGCCAGCTCGACTACTGGGCGCGGACCGGCCTGGTCGAGCCGAGCGTCAGGGCCGCCGCGGGCTCGGGCTCGCAGCGGCTGTACGGCTTCCGCGACATCCTCGTGCTGCGGGTGGTCAAGCGGCTGCTCGACACCGGGATCTCGCTGCAGCAGATCCGCTCAGCCGTGACGTACCTGCGCGAGCACGGCGCCACCGACCTGGCTCAGATCACGCTGATGAGCGACGGCGCGAGCGTGTACGCGTGCACATCGCCCGACGAGGTCGTCGACCTGCTGCAAGGCGGCCAGGGCGTGTTCGGCATCGCGCTCGGCCGGGTGTGGCAGGAGGTCGAAGGCTCGCTGGCCGACCTGCCTGCGGACGCGGGCGAGGCGGTCGGCCGGCCGGACGGCACCGACGAGCTCGCCAGCCGCCGCGCAGCGCGGAGAATAGGCTAGCCTGCCCTGATCTTACGCCTGATTCATCGTGTTAGGGTTGCGCCTTGTGCCAGCCACCATCACGGTCCGTGACCTGCGCAAGTCCTATGGCGATGTCGCGGCCGTCGATGGCGTCAGCTTCGAGGTCGGCGCAGGGCGAGTTCTTCGGCATACTCGGCCCGAACGGCGCGGGCAAGACCACCACGCTGGAGATCATCGAGGGTCTCCGCAAGCCCGACTCTGGCGACGTCACGCGTGCTCGGGCTGGCCGCGTGGCCGCGGAACGGCAAGCTGCTGCCCAGGATCGGCGTCCAGCTGCAGGCGTCGTCGTTCTTCGAGCGGCTGACCGCCCGCGAGCAGATCCGCACGTTCGCCTCGCTGTACGGGGTGCGCGCCAGGCAGGCCGACGACATGCTCGAGACGGTTGGCCTGACCGACCAGGCCGGCCTGCGCACCGAGAAGCTCTCCGGCGGTCAGGCGCAACGGCTGTCGATCGCTTGTGCCCTTGTGCACGACCCTGAGCTGCTCTTCCTCGACGAGCCGACCGGGGCGCTCGACCCGCAGGCCAGGCGGAACCTGTGGGACCTGCTGCGCAAGATCAGCACAGTCAGGGCCGGACCGTCGTGCTGACGACCCACCACATGGACGAGGCCGAGTCGCTCTGCGACCGGGTCGCGATCATGGACCACGGCAAGATCCTCAAGGCAGGCCCGCCCGCGGCGCTGGTGCGCGAGCTCGACCAGCCGCTGCGGATCTCGGTCGAGTCCGGGCTGATCTCGGCCGAGCAGGCGGCCGGCCTGACCAGCGGCGATCGGTGTCCGACGACGGCGTCTCGCTGTCGATCGCGACCAGCGACCCGGCGCACGTCCTGGCGGGCCTGGCCAGGGCCGACGCACTGGCCGGCCTGCGGGTCACCGGCGCGACGCTGGAAGACGTCTTCCTGAGCCTGACCGGACGGGAGTACCGGGCATGAGCGGCTTCACCAGCCTGTCCCGCGCCATGTTCCTCGGATTCGTCAGGGACCGCGCCGCGCTGATCTTCTCGATCCTGCTGCCCGTGCTGTTCCTGCTCTTCTTCGGCTCGATCTACAAGAACACGTCGGCGCCGAAGATCAACGTGGTCACGGTCGGACAGGTCCAGCTGCTCACCCGGCGCGTCAGGCCGATCCCGGCCTCGCCAAGGTGCTGACAATCAGCCATGCACGCTCCGAGCGCGCCGCGCTCGCCGACGTGCGCAAGGGCGACGACGACGCGGCTGTGCTGCAGCACGGCGATCACATCGTCGTCCGCTACTCGATCGCCGACCAGACCAAGGCCGGCCTGGTCAACTCGGTGCTCAGCTCGATCGTGCAGGCCGCCAACCAGGCCGCGTCTGGCATAGGCGCCCGCGTTCACGCTGTCGGCCAGCCAGGTCGAGGACAAGTCGCTGAAGCCGATCCAGTACTTCACGCCCAGGCCTGCTCGGCTGGGCGCTCGCATCCGGCGCCACTTTCGGTGCCGCGATCACGCTGGTCAGCTGGCGTCAGACCAAGCTGCTGCGCAGGCTTCGGCTCGCGCCGGTCGGCACCGGCTCGATCGTCGCCGCCAGGATCGGGATCGCCGTGGCCGTCGGGCTGATCCAGCTGGCCGTGTTCCTCGCGATCGCGAGGCTGCCGTACTTCGGCCTGCAGCTGACCGCCGCGTGGTGGATGACGATCCCGCTGGTCGTCTGCGGCATCCTGGCGTTCATGTCGATCGGCCTGCTGGTCGGGGCGATCGCGAAGACCCAGCAGGCCGCGACCGCGATCGCCAACCTGATCATCTTGCCGATGGCGTTCCTCGGCGGCGCGTTCATGCCGCTGGACTTCGCGCCTGACTGGGTCAGGCAGGCTTCTTACGTCATGCCGCTGCGCTACCTGGTCACCGGCATGCAGGACGTCATGGCCAGGGGCGAGGGCCCCGCGGCCGCGCTGCCCGCTATCGGCATCCTGCTCGGCTTCACCCTGATCGTCGGGCTCGTCGCGGTCCGAATGTTCCGCTGGGACGACATCTAGACTCGATGTGCGGCCCAGGCGACATCTGGGCTGTCTTGCCGGTATGCTCCGACTCCTCCGATTTCCTGCCTGACTGGAGCAGCCAATGCGGCCGCTGACCATCTTGTTCATGCCGGAGAGCGCCTACGGTCCGACGAACAACTGCATCGGGATCGGCGACGTGCTCCGTCGCCGCGGCCACCGCGTCGTGTTCGCGGCCGAGGCCTCCTGGCAGGGCAAGCTTGAGCCGCTCGGGTTCACCGAAGACCTGGTCAACCTCGCCGAGCCGACGGACGCGCGACGCCGATGCCGGGCAGTTCTGGAAGGAGTTCATCGCCGGCACGGCGGCCGAGTTCCGCAAGCCGACGATCGAGCAGCTCGACACCTGGATCAGGCCGGTCTGGGAGGAGCTGATCGCGGGGGCGAAGTACAGCCACGACCAGCTCACCGAGATCGTCGCGACGTACCGCGCCCGATGTGATCGTCGAGGACAATGTCGTCGGCTTCCCCGCGCTGATGACCGCGGGCGTTCCGTTCGTGCGGATCGTTTCGTGCAACCCGCTGGAGCTCAAGGGTCCGGACGTGCCTCCGGCCTTCTCCGGCTACCCGGCCGCCGACCGCGGCGGCTGGCCGGAGTTCCGCGCCGAATACGACCGGGTGCACCGCGGCGCTGTGGAAGGAGTTCAGCGACTGGTTCGCCGGCCAGGGCGCGCCGCCGCTGCCCGACCTGGAGTTCATCGGCGATGGCGCGGTCAACTTGTACGTCTATCCCGAGATCGCGGACTATGCCAGGTCCGCCACGCTCGGATCCGGCTGGCACCGGATCGACTCGTCGGTGCGGCAGACCGACGCAGCGTTCGCGCTGCCCGACCAGCTAGCCAACGGCGATGGCGCGCTGATCTACTTCTCGCTCGGCTCGCTCGGCTCCGCCGACGTTCCGCTGATGCGCCGCGTGATCGACTGCCTGTCCCAGACGCCGCACAGGTACATCGTGTCCAAGGGACCGCTGCACGCAGAGATCGAGCTGCCAGGCAACATGTGGGGCGCGGAGTTCTTGCCGCAGACTTCGATCATCCCGCTGGCCGACCTCGTGATCACCCACGGCGGCAACAACACAACGACCGAGTGCCTGCACTTCGGCAAGCCGATGATCGTGCTGCCGCTGTTCTGGGACCAGCACGACAACGCCCAGCGGGTGGCCGAACTCGGGCTCGGGGTCAGGCTCGACACCTACCGCTTCACCGACGAGCAGCTGCACGCCGCGATCGTCGACGCTGCTGAGCGACGAGGCACTCAAGGCCCGGCTCGCGAGATCCGCCGCCCAGATCCAGGCCGCGGACGGATTGCGGGCCGCCGCGGACCTGATCGAGGGCGCGGCCAGCTAACGCTCGGCGACGATATATAGCGTCGGCAACTGTCCGTGCATCACGCTCCCGTCACCCTCGCAACACGCTAGCCTGGAGTACGCTCAGATACGCCAGTGACACCGTCCGGGAGAGCCGCGCGCAGCCAACGCCCGGCGCCGAAGGGGCAACCTCCCCGGAACCTCTCAGGCACCAGGACCGGACGGGATAGGCAGCTCTGGAGTCGGGATAGGCGACAGAGGGGGATGCGTACTTCGCTACCCATCTGGAGGCTCCCGGTGAACTTCGCGCAACGGCATATCGGCCCCGACGAGTTCAGCCAGCAGCAGATGCTGACCGCACTCGGCTATGCCTCGCTCGACGAACTGACCTCGGCAGCGCTGCCCGCCGGGCTGGCGATCGCCAAGCCGCTCTTGCTGCCTGACCCGCTGCCAGAGGACCAGGCGCTCGCAGCGCTGCGCGAGCTCGCCGCCAAGAACTCGGTGCTGACGTCGATGATCGGCCTTGGCTACTACGGCACGATCACGCCGCCGGTGATCCGCAGGAACATCCTGGAGAGCCCGGCCTGGTACACCGCCTACACGCCGTACCAGCCCGAGATCTCGCAGGGCCGCCTCGAAGCGCTGCTGAACTTCCAGACCATGATCGAGGACCTGACCGGGCTCCCTGTAGCCGGTGCGTCCATGCTGGACGAAGCGACGGCGGCGGCCGAGGCCATGACGCTCGCCCGCCGCGCGGCCGGCCGCGGCCGGATCTTCCTGGCTGACGCCGACTGCCTGCCGCAGACCCTCGCGGTCCTCGCCACCAGGGCCGAGCCGCTCGGCATCGAGCTGGTGACCGGCGACGTCACGCCCGAACTCATCGAGGCACAGCCGGACGGCGAGTTGTTCGGAATCCTGCTGCAGTACCCGGGCGCAAGCGGCGAGATCCGTGACCTGCGCCCGGCCATCGCAGCCGCGCACGCCCGCGGGGCGCTGGCCGCTGTTGCCGCCGACCCGCTCGCGCTCACGCTGCTCACGCCGCCCGGCGAGCTCGGCGCTGACATCGCGGTCGGCAGCACCCAGCGGTTCGGCGTCCCGATGGGGTACGGCGGCCCGCAGGCGGGCTACATCTGCGTTCGCGACGAGCTGAAGCGCCAGCTGCCTGGCCGCCTCGTAGGCGTCTCCGTCGACGCGGACGGCCACCCGGCCTACCGGCTGGCCCTGCAGACCCGTGAGCAGCACATCAGGCGGGACAAGGCGACCAGCAACATCTGCACCGCGCAGGTCCTGCTGGCCGTGATCGCGGCCATGTACGCGGCCTACCACGGCCCTGACGGCCTGCGCGCGATCGCGCGGCGAGTTCACGGCAAGGCGGCTGGTCTCGCTGCGGCGCTACAGGCATCAGGATTCGCAACCGGGCATCAGGCGTATTTCGACACCGTCACCGTGATCGTGCCTGGCGGAGCGGCCGCAGCCGTCGAGCGTGCCCGCGCCGCGGGCTACAACCTGCATCTGGCCGGGCCCGACCTGGTCCAGGTCGCATGCGATGAGACGACCACCGACGAGCACATCGCGGCGGTCGCGGCCGCCATAGCCGGGTCAGAAGAGGTGCCGCACGTGCGCGGAGACGATCGCGCGACGATCCCGGCCGCGCTGCGCAGGACCAGCGACTTCCTGACCCACCCGGTGTTCTCGTCCTACCGCAGCGAGACCGCGATGCTGCGGTATCTGCGCAAGCTGTCCGACTACGACGTCGCGCTCGACCGGTCGATGATCCCGCTCGGCTCGTGCACGATGAAGCTCAACGCGGCCGCCGAGATGGAGCCGATCAGCTGGCCGGAGTTCGCCGGGCTGCATCCCTTCGCGCCTGCTGAGCAGGCCGCCGGCTACCGGGAGCTGATCGCCGGCCTGGAGGACGCGCTGATCGCGATCACCGGCTACCACGCGGTGTCGTTGCAGCCGAACGCGGGCTCTCAGGGCGAGCTGGCTGGCCTGCTGGCGATCAGGCATTACCACCTTTCACGCAACGAGCCGGAGCGTACAGTCTGCCTGATCCCTGAGTCCGCGCACGGCACCAACGCCGCCTCCGCGGTACTGGCCGGCCTCAAGGTGGTTGTGGTCACGTGCGGCTCGGACGGCGCGATCGACCTGCAGGACCTGCGAGGCAAGCTAGTTCAGCACGAGGGCTCGGTAGCGGCCATCATGCTCACGTACCCGTCCACGAACGGCGTGTTCGAGGCGACCGTCACCGAGGTCTGTGACCTCGTGCACGCGGCCGGCGGCCAGGTATACGTGGACGGCGCGAATCTCAACGCCCTGGTCGGGCTCGCGCAGCCAGGCGCCTTCGGCGCCGACGTATCGCACCTGAACCTGCACAAGACGTTCTGCATCCCGCACGGCGGTGGCGGGCCAGGCGTCGGCCCCGTTGCCGTCAGGGAGCACCTGGCCCCGTTCCTGCCACGGCACCCGATGCTGGCGGCCACCGGCGGTCTGGCCGTCGCCGGCAACGCGGTCACAAGCAGGAGGCTGACGCCGTGCCAGCCGAGATGCGTACGGGCCCGGTCGCCGCTGCCCCGTACGGGTCCGCCGGGCATCCTGCCGATTTCCTGGGCTTACGTGGCGATGATGGGCGCCGACGGGCTCCGCAGGGCCACCCAGGTCGCGATCCTCAACGCGAACTACATCGCCAGGCGGCTGGACGGGTTCTTTCCCGTCCTTTACGCGGGGCAGGGCGGCCTTGTCGCGCACGAGTGCATACTCGACCTGCGGCAGATCACCGCGCAGACCGGTATCACGGCAGAGGATGTAGCGAAGCGGCTGATCGACTACGGATTCCACGCGCCGACCATGTCGTTCCCGGTGGCCGGCACCTTGATGGTCGAGCCGACCGAGAGCGAGAACCTGGCTGAGATCGACCGGTTCTGCGACGCGATGATCGCGATCGCCGCTGAGATCGCCAAGGTCGCCAGCGGTGACTTCGACGCCAAGGACAACCCGCTGAAGAACGCGCCGCACACGGCGTCGATGCTGCTGGCCGACGAGTGGGACCACCCGTACGGCAGGACAGAGGGTGCCTATCCCGCTGGCGGGGACCGCAGGTCAAAGTACTGGCCGCCGGTCAGGCGGATCGAGGGCGCCTACGGCGACCGGCACCTGGTCTGTGCCTGCCCGCCGCCCGAGGCGTTCGAGGGCTGAGCGGTCAGGAGCGTGATGGCGGAGGCGCTTAGCTGAGCGGGCTTCGCGAGGGTCTGGTAGACCACGCAGTACCGCAGCGTCAGCTCCTTGAGGGTTTCGACCTGCTCGGCGGTGGCGTCGGTGTCAAGGTCGAAGGAGAGCCGGATCGCGGCGAAACCGACCGGCGCGTCCTTGCTCACCGCGAGCGTGCCGCGGAAGTCCAGGTCTCCCTCGGCGCGTACGGTCCCGCCGGATACCGCGATCCCGAGCGAGGTGGCGACCGCCCTCAGCGTCACTCCCGCGCAGGCCACCAGCGCCTGCAGCAGCATGTCGCCCGAGCAGGCCAGGGTGCCGTCACCGCCGGACGCTGGGTGCAGGCCCGCCTCGGCGAGCGCGCGGCCGGTCGCCACCGAGCAGCTGACGCTCTCGGCGCCGAGCTCACCGTCGGCTCGCAGCGTGACCAGAGCCTGCGCCGGGTCCGCGCGGTAAGCGTCCTTCAGTGGCTGCTGCAGAGCGCGCAGCGAGTCCCGTCCATGGTCCTCCCCGTGTCACTTCCTGGCGGCAAGCTGCTGGATAGTACGGCCCTTCCACTCGCCGCCCCGTCCCGGCCCGGTGCCGCAAGGCCGAGCTGACCGTCATCGCCGTGTACAAGGCCCCGATCAGCGGCAGGCAGATGGCCCAGCGCAGGGGACAGCCGGCTGAGCCGCAAGCACCGGCAGGTAGCTCACGGCCATGATCGCCCACGAGGCCAGGCCGGCGACAGCCAGCCACTGCGTACCGCCACCGGCGAGGATCACGAGGCCGGCCACCGTCGCGACGACCGGAAGCAGGTACAGCCAGATCATTCCCAGCACCGTGCCAGCCAGCAGCAGCGGTGAGTAGCGGAGCTGGGTGTAGGCACTCCTGGCGACCATGTCCCAGATCTCGCTGACGCCGTCGTATCGCCGCCGGCTGACCACGTCCGTGCTGAATCCGAGCCAGCAAGCGCCGCCGGCCCGCTTCAGCAGGCCGCCGAGCGCCACGTCGTCGATCCTGGCATCGCGTGATCGGGCTCGAGTCCGCCGGCCGCCTCAAGCGCGCTGCGGCTGACCAGCATGCAGCCGCCGGCCGCGGCGGCCGTCCCGCCGCCGCGCCTGTTCACCCGGCGGAACGGGTAAAGCTGAGCGAAGAAGTAGACGAAGGCGGGGATCAGCAGCCGTTCGGCGAACGTGTCGGTGCGCAGCAGCGCCATCTGGGACACGAGCACCCGTGTCGTCGGCGACCGCGGACCGGACGAGCGCGGTCACCGCTCCTGGCGCGTAGCCGATGTCGGCATCGGTGAACAGCACGTAGTCAGCCTCGCCCGCGGCCCGCACACCCTGTGCCATCGCCCACACCTTGCCTGCCCAGCCAGGCGGAGTCGGACTCGCCTGCCAGCACGCGCAGCCGGGCGCCCGACCCGAGTGCGCGAGCTTGGCCGCGACCTCGCCCGTGCCGTCGCTGCTCTCGTCGTCGACGAGCAGCGACGGTCAGCTCGCCCTCGTAGCACTGATTCAGCAGCGTCGGCAGCGTCTGGGGAAGCATCTCCGCCTCGTCCCTGGCCGGCACGACGGCGACCACGTCCGGCCAGGCCGCCGGATCACCGGCGCCGGCCGCGGGCAGCCGCTGGTCGGTCCGCCAGAACCCGCCATGCCCGGCGAAGCAGGTACATCCAGGCAGCCAGCGCCAGCAGGCTGATGGCGAGCAGGATCGGCACCAGCACAGCCTGGCACATGGCGGCCACACGGACACCAGCAGCGTCGGTGCGCGATACTGTCCGCGATGGGAGGCGCGCGTGCGAGTTATCGACGGTGCAGGGACGTTCACCAGGGGTGAGGAGTCAGTTCACTGGGTCGAGCAGCTACGGGTCCCGGATCTCAGCGTCGGCACCTACTCGATCCCGGCGGGAAGCGTCGACGACCAGGAGCCGCATACCGAGGACGAGATCTACGTGGTCACAGCCGGCCGGGCGATGTTCGAGGCCGGCGGCGATCGGGTTGCCGTCGGTCCTGGTTCCGTCATCTTCGTCCCGGCAAACGAGGTGCACAGGTTCACCGACATCACCGAGGATCTGGCCACGGTCGTGATCTTCGGGCCCGCTGAGGGCTCCCGGGGCCCTAGGCCCGGCTGATGTCCTCGTCCCCGACCGCGTTCGTCACCGACTACGCCGCCGCGTTCAATGCGGCCGTTGGCTCTGGCGACTACGCCCCGCTGCTCGCCAGGTTTACCGATCACGCGGTGCTCAGGTTCGAGAATGTCCGCCCGAGGCCGCCGCTCGAGTTCGCCGGCGACAGGCCATCGCGGACGCGTACGCGCAGAACCCGCCTGACGACCAGATCGACCTGACCGGCAGCCGGTCGCCAGGGGCGAGCACGTGACCGTCGGTTCGCGTGGCGCGCGATCAGTCTGCAGGCGTGCTCGACTTCGTCCTCAGCGCGGCTGATCGGCGCTCACGTCATCTTCGGCTAGGCGCCGTCAGCGCAGGCTGTCGCCTGGCGCGAATAGAGTTGCTGCGTGGCAGATCCGGCAAGCTACCGGCCCGCGCCTGGCTCGATCCCCGAGTCGCCAGGCGTCTACCGATTCCGTGACTCTCACGGCCGGGTTATCTACGTCGGCAAGGCCAAGAACCTGCGCGTCGAGGCTCAACTCGTACTTCGCCGACTTCGCCAGCCTGCTGCCGCGCACTCAGTGGATGCTCCAGGACGCCGCCGGGGTCGAGTGGACCGTGGTCGGCACCGAGGTCGAAGCGCTGCAGCTGGAATACTCCTGGATCAAGCAGTTCGATCCGCGCTGGAACGTCAGGTACCGCGACGACAAGAGCTACCCGTACCTCGCGGTCACCCTGAACGAGGAGTACCCGCGTGTCACTGTGCTGCGCGGGACGAAACGGCGCGGCGTCAGGTACTTCGGCCCCTACTCGCACGCGTGGGCGATCAGGGACACGGTCGACACGCTGCTGCGCGTCTTCCCTGTCCGCACGTGCTCGGCCGGGGTGTTCAAGCGGGCTGGCCAGATCGGGCGGCCCTGCCTGCTCGGGTATATCGGCAAGTGCTCGGCGCCGTGCGTAGGCCGGATCGACGCCGACGAGCACCGGCGGCTCGCCGAGGAGTTCTGCGACTTCATGGCGGGCCAGACAGGCAAGTTCACCAGGCGGCTCGAAACGGAGATGCACGAGGCCGCGCGGGGCCGAGGAGTTCGAGCGCGCCGCCAGGTTGCGTGACGACCTGCAGGCGCTGCAGCGCGCCCTGGAAAAGCAGGCCGTGGTGCTGCCCGACGGCACGGATTGCGACGTGATCGGGCTGGTAGAAGACCAGCTCGAGGCGGCCGTCCAGGTGTTCTACGTGCGTGACGGCCGGGTCCGCGGCCAGCGCGGCTGGGTGGTGGACAAGGTCGAGGACCTCTCGACCGGGGAACTCGTCGAGCATTTCCTCAGCCAGGTCTACCGCGACGATCCCGGCGCCCAGCAAGAGAGCGAAGACCAGCTCGAGCTGACCGGGCCGGCTCCCAAGGCGGGGCGCGCAAGCGCCGACTGGCGCGCCGTGGCGCGACGCCAGGCCGTCCCGCGCGAGGTCCTTATTCCTGTCCTGCCGCCGGATACCGAGGCGATCCAGGACTGGCTGACATCCCTCCGCGGCGGTCGGGTCACGCTCCGGGTACCTCAGCGAGGCGATAAGCGCACGCTGCTCGAGACGGTCACCAAAAACGCGACCGAGTCGCTCGCGCTGCACAAGACCAGGCGTGCGAGCGACCTGTCCACCCGCAGCCAGGCCATGCAGGAGATCCAGGACGCACTCGGCCTAGACCAGCCGCCGCTGCGGATCGAGTGCTTCGACGTGTCTAACCTGCAGGGCACCCACGTCGTCGCCTCGATGGTCGTGTTCGAGGACGGGCTGGCCAGGAAGTCCGAGTACCGCAAGTTCGCGATCAAGGGCGCGCCCGACGACCTGGCGGCGATCTATGAGGTCGTGACCAGGCGATTCCGCCGGTACCTGGCCGAGCGCGACGTCGAGATCGCCGAGGACGCGACCGATGTAATGCTGGCCACGGGGGCGGAACCCGTGGAGGCCCCCGCCAGGCGCAAGTTCGCCTACCCGCCGAGCCTGCTCGTCATCGACGGCGGGCCTGGCCAGGTCGACGCGGCGGTGCGGGCGCTCTCCGATCTCGGCATCACCGACATCGCCGTCTGCGGCCTGGCCAAGCGCCTCGAAGAGGTTTGGCTGCCGGGCGAGGACACGCCGGTGATCATGCCGCGCAGCAGCGAGGGCCTCTACCTGCTCCAGCGGGTGCGGGACGAGGCGCACAGGTTCGCGATCACCTATCACAGGGCCAAGCGCACCGCCGCGCAGCGCGCTAGCGAGCTCGACTCGCTGCCGGGCCTCGGCCCAACCAGGAAGGCGGCTCTGCTCAAGCGGTTCGGCTCGGTGAAACGCTTGCGGGAGGCCAGCGCGGAGCAGATCGCCGAGGTGGATGGCTTCGGCCCGCGACTCGCCGAGATGGTCACCCAGGCGCTGCAAGGACGGGAGGATGGGGGGTCATGACCAGTCACGGTGCGGAGCCGCAGATCGTCATCATCACCGGCATGTCTGGGGCCGGCCGGTCAACGGCGGCCAAGGCCCTAGAGGACCTTGACTGGTTCGTTGCCGACAACTTGCCGCCTGCCATGCTGGTGACCATGCTCGACCTGGCCAGGCGGGCCAGGGCCGAGGTTCCCAGGGTCGCCGCCGTCGTGGACATTCGTAGCCGCGCGTTCTCCACGGACCTGAAATCCGCGATAGCGGAACTCGATGCGATCGGCGCGCACCCGTACGTGATCTTCCTCGAGGCCAGCGACGAGACGCTGGTCCGCAGGTTCGAGAATGTCCGCCGACCGCACCCGCTGCAGGAGAACGGCAGGGTTATCGACGGGATTCAGGCCGAGCGTTACCAGCTTGGCAGCATCAGGGCAGAGGCAGACCTGATACTTGACACCTCGGGCCTGAATATCCACGAACTGCGGTCGAGGCTGCGAGAGGCGTTCGGCAACGAAAGCGACACGGCGGTCAAGGTAATCGTGCTGTCCTTTGGCTACAAATACGGTCTGCCCGTCGACGCCGACATGGTGGCCGACTGCCGTTTCCTGCCGAACCCGCATTGGATTCCTGAGCTTGCCCCGAAGAACGGTCAGGACGCCGAGGTGAAGGAGTACGTGCTGAGCCAGCCCAGCGCCGATGAGTTCGTCCGCGCGTACCTGGACGTACTACAGCTCACGCTGAGCGGCTACGAGCGCAGCGGCAAGCTCTTCATGACCGTGGCCGTCGGCTGCACAGGCGGCAAGCACCGGAGCGTCGTGATCGCCGAGGAACTCGCTTCCCGCCTGGCCGGGCCGTGGCCCGGCGTGCAGGTCGCGCATCGTGATCTCGGGCGTGAGTAGGCCCGCGCGGCGCCGGGTGGTCGCGCTCGGCGGCGGGCACGGTCTGTACGCCTCGCTGTCCGCCCTGCGGCGGGTGACCAGGGACCTGACCGCGATCGTGACCGTGGCCGACGACGGCGGCTCAAGTGGCAGGCTGCGTCGCGAGTACGGCGTGCTGCCCCCCGGCGACCTCCGGATGGCGCTCGCCGCACTCTGCGGCGATGATTCCTGGGGCACCACGTGGAGCAAGGTCGTTCAGCACAGGTTCGGAGGACCTGGTGAACTCGGCGGCCACGCGGTCGGGAACCTGCTGATCGTCGCGCTCTGGGATCTGCTCGGTGACACCGTCACCGGGCTCGACTGGGTGGCCAGATTGCTCGGCGCACATGGCCGGGTGCTGCCAATGGCCTCCGTCCCGCTCGAATTGGCGGCCGAAGTTGAGGGGATTGACCCAAACTTTCCCTTTCAGATCAGCACGATTCGAGGCCAGGTCGCATGCGCGAAGACGACGGGGCGGGTACGGTCAATGTCGTTGGTCCCTGCTGACCCGCCCGCCTGTCCCGAGGCTGTGCAGGCGGTCGCAGAGGCAGACTGGGTGGTGCTCGGGCCCGGCTCGTGGTTCACAAGCGTGCTCCCGCATCTGCTGGTGCCGGATCTGGCCAGTGCGCTGATCACCACCCCGGCCAGGAGGCTGGTCACGCTGAACTTGGCGCCGCAGCCGGGGGAGACCGAAGGGTTCTCTCCGCGTGCTCACCTGGAGGTGCTCGCGAGCCATGCCCCGGACCTGGCTATCGACGTCGTGCTCGCCGACAAGCACGCGGTGATCCAGGCCGAGGGCGAGCTGACCGAGGCAGCGGATCTGCTCGGCGCACGACTGGTGCTCGCCGACCTGGCAGAGGCGGGCCGGCCTGACCGGCACGACCCGCTGCTGCTCGCCGGAGCGCTCGCGCAGATATTCGAGGGGGAGTGAGAGTGGTGGCACTGACCAGCCTGGTCAAGGACGAGCTCAGCCGTGTAAGCGTGCTGAAGCCGTGCTGCCGCAAGGCCGAGGTATCGACGCTGCTGAGGTTCGCCGGCGGTCTGCACCTGTCCAACGGTCGCATCATGGTCGAGGCCGAGCTCGACACCGGCGCAGCGGCCCGCAGGTTGCGCAAGGACATCATGGAGATCTTCGGTCATTCGTCCGAGCTGATCGTGCTGGCGCCCAGCGGGCTGCGCAAGGGCAACAGGTACGTGGTGCGGGTCAGCAAGGAAGGCGACAGCCTGGCCAGGCAGACCGGTCTGATCGACGGCCGCGGCCGACCGGTGCGCGGGCTGCCTCGGCAAGTGGTCGCTGGGAGCACCTGCGACTGCGAGGCCGCCTGGCGCGGTGCGTTTCTCGCCCACGGGTCGCTGACCGAGCCTGGCCGGTCGATGTCGCTGGAGCTCACCTGCCCAGGGCCCGAGGTGGCTCTGGCGATGGTCGGCGCTGCGCGGCGGTTGCGGATCCAGGCGAAGGCGCGTGACGTGCGTGGCATCGACAGGGTTGTGGTCAGGGACGGCGACGCGATCAGCGCGATCCTGACCAGGCTCGGCGCCCATGACAGCGTCCTGGCCTGGGAGGAGCGAAGGATCCGACGGGCCGTACGCGGGACGGCGAATCGGCTGGCCAACTTCGACGACGCGAACCTGCGCCGGAGCGCCAGGGCCGCGGTCGCGGCGGGCGCCCGGGTCGAGCGTGCGCTTGAGATACTCGGCGACGAAGCGCCACAGCACCTGATCGAGGCCGGCCAGCTGCGAATCAAGCACCGGCAGGCGAGCCTGGAGGAACTCGGTCAGGCCGCCGACCCGCCGCTGACCAAGGACGCGATCGCTGGCCGGATCAGGCGGCTCCTCGCACTGGCCGATAAGCGCGCTGCCGAGCTCGGCGTTCCCGCCACCGAGGCGCACCTGACCCCGGAGATGCTCGCGCCCTGACGGGCTGTTCCTCGCGCCCTGACGGGCTGTTCCTCGCGCCCTGACGGGCGATGTCAGGGCTGCGGTGAGCCGGTTCCTGGTGGCGGCTGCTTGAAGCCGAACTCCGGCGTCTGCTGCGTCGCGTCCCCCGGCTGGGCGGGCTGCACCCCGTCGAATGGCTGCGGTGCGCCATAGGCGCGGCGGCGCGCCATACGGCTGTGGCGGTGTGCCGTAGGGCTGCTGGCCTGGTGCGTACGGCTGTTGCTGCTGTGCCGTACGGCTGTGGCGCCGTGCCGTACGGCTGGTTCATGGTGCCGTATGGCTGGCGAGCGCGCCTCCGGGGGCTCCAGCCCCAGCGCATCGAGCCGCCCATCCCGATCCGGTAACCGTACAGCGCCGCGAAGACCCAGAACAGGAAGCCGAGCCCGCCGACTGCCGACGGGTAGAAGTGGAAGACGACGTTCAGCTGAGACAGGATCACGCTCAGCGGCACGCCATGCCGGTTCAGGATCAGGATCTCGGCGACCAGGCTGCCGAGCGCGCAGCCGAATACGGCGAGCACGGCGCTGGCGACCCCGAATGCGGGGGTTCGGACTCGGCCGATCCTGGCCATGACACGTGCCGACAGCGAGGCCGACCAGGATCGCCATGATCGAGAACTGATACTTGGTCGAGTACGCGATCACGCCCCAGACCACTGCGCAGGCGATGGCGACGACGAGGCCAGCAAGCACCGCCACGCCGACATTGCCCCGCTCAGGCTGCGATGGGCTACCGAAATTGATCATTATTTGCCTTCATTCATTGATCCGTCGCCCGAAGCATAGCCACCGGCGACGGGCACTGGGCTAGGTCAGCGCGAGACGGCCGTCGGCTGCCTGCTGGGATGTCGCCCCTGGGCCTCGTTACAACCCGATGTTAGGGTGCGCGTGGCATGTGATCAGCGATGCGAAGGGGAGCAGCAAGTGACTGTCCGGGTAGGAATCAACGGGTTCGGCCGGATCGGACGGAACTTCTGGCGTGCCGTGCACGCGATGGACAACCCCGGGATCGAGATCGTGGCGGCCAATGATCTCGGCGACATCAATACGTTCGCCTACCTCCTCAAGTACGACACAGTTCTCGGCACCCTGGACGTCGACGTGTCGGTGGCCGATGGCAGCATCGTGGCCGGCGGCTCCAAGATCAAGTGGCTGGCCGAGCGTGACCCTGCCGCACTGCGCTGGGGCGACCTGGGCGTCGACGTGGTGGTCGAATCCACTGGCATCTTCACCAGCTACGACGGTGCGCACAAGCACATCGAGGCCGGCGCGAAGAAGGTCATCATTTCCGCTCCTGCCAAGGGCGAGGACATCACTATCGTGCTCGGCGTCAACGACGACAAGTACGATCCGTCCGCGCACAACATCATCTCGAATGCCTCCTGCACGACGAACTGCGTCGCGCCGCTCGCGAAGGTGCTGCTCGACAGCTTCGGGATCGTCAGGGGTCTCATGACGACCGTGCACGCCTACACCAACGACCAGGTCATCCTGGACTTCGCGCACAAGGACCTGCGCAGGGCGCGCGCCGCCGCGCAGAACATCATCCCGACCACTACGGGCGCGGCCAAGGCTACGAGCCTCGTGCTGCCTGAGCTGAAGGGCAAGCTCGACGGGATGTCGTTGCGCGTCCCCGTGATGGACGGCTCGGTCACCGACCTCGTCGTGCAAGCTCGAACGCGAGGTCACGGTCGAGGAGGTCAACGAGGCCTTACAAGACCGCCGCCAGCGAGGGTTCGCTGAAGAGCTACCTGCACTACTCGACCGACCCGATCGTGTCGTCCGACATCGTCGGAACGCCGTGGTCGTGCACGTTCGACTCGCCGCTGACCATGGTCATCGGCGATCAGGTCAAGGTCATCGGCTGGTACGACAACGAGTGGGGATACTCGAACCGGCTGGCCGACCTGACGGCAATGGTCGCCAGCCAGGCTGGAGATAGCCGATGCGGGGCATCGCCGACCTCGACGTCGGCGGGCGGGTCGTGCTGCTCAGAGCCGACCTGAACGTGCCGCTCGACGGTGCTGCGATCACCGATGACGGTCGGATCAGGGCCAGCATGCCCACGATCACCGAACTGGCCAGCCGGGGAGCGCGCGTGCTGGTCTGCGCGCACCTGGGCCGGCCCAAGGGTGCGGACTACGTCACACGCGCCGCGGGAGGGCCGTCGCTGCGCCCCGTGGCCGACCGGCTCGGCGAGCTGCTAGGGCGGCCGGTCAGGTTCGCAGCGGACGTGGCAGGCCCCTCGGCCGCAGCGATAGCCAGCGAGCTGTCCGACGGCGATGTCGGGCTGCTCGAGAACGTCAGGTTCGAGCCCGCGGAGACCAGCAAGGATGATGTGCGGCGAGGTGAGCTGGCCGGCCGCCTCGCCGCGCTTGCCTCGCTGTACGTCGGCGACGGCTTCGGCGCGCTGCATCGCAAGCACGCGAGCGTGTACGACGTACCTGCGCTGCTGCCGCATGCAGCCGGCAAGCTGGTGCTGGCCGAAGTCGCCGTGCTCCGTCAGCTGACCGAGGACGCCGAAGCGGCCATACGTGGTCGTGCTCGGCGGCGCGAAGATCTCCGACAAGCTGGCTGTGGTGGCCAACCTGCGGACGATCGCCGACCGGATCCTGATCGGCGGCGGCATGGCGTTCACGTTCCTCGCGGCTCGCGGCTACGGCGTCGGCCGCTCGCTGCTGGAACAGGAGATGATCGGCGAGGTGGGCCGCATGCTGGACGAGCCGGGCGGAGCGGAGATCGTGCTACCTGTTGACATGGTCGCGGCGACCGAGTTCGCCGCCGATGCCGAGCATGAGATCGTGCCAGTCACCGACTTTCCCGCCGACCGGATGGGGCTCGACATCGGGCCGGCGACCTGCGAGCTGTTCGCTGCCAAGCTGGCTGACGCGGGAACGGTGTTCTGGAACGGGCCGATGGGCGTCTTCGAGTTCCCGGCGTTCGCCGCCGGCACCAAGGCTGTAGCCGAGGCGATCAGCCGGGTACCGGGTCTGACGGTCGTCGGCGGCGGCGATTCAGCCGCGGCTGTGCGGCAGCTCCAGTTCCCCGAGACAGCGTTCAGCCACATCTCGACCGGCGGCGGCGCCAGCCTGGAGTACCTGGAGGGCAAGACGTTGCCCGGACTCGCGGCGCTGGCGCGAGGGGACGACCCCGGAACCCCCGGCGAGCTGGAGGCGGACAGATGAGCGGGTCTTCTGGCCGCAAGCCGCTGGTGGCGGGCAACTGGAAGATGCATAACAACCACCTCGAGGCGCTCGCGCTGACCCAGCAACTGGCTTTCCGGCTGAACGACAAGGACTTCGCGGCCGCCGACATCGTCGTGCTGCCGCCCTTCACTGCCCTGCGGAGCGTTCAGACGCTCGTCCAGGGCGACAAGCTCAAGCTGCAATACGGTGCCCAGGACGTCTCACCGCACGCCGACGGCGCCTACACGGGCGACATCAGCGGCAGGATGCTCGCCAAGCTCGGCTGTCGCTACGTTCTGGCCGGCCACTCCGAGCGGCGCCAGTATCACCACGAGGGTGACGAGCTGATCAACGCTAAGGTGCGAGCCACCTTCGCGAACGAGATGACGCCCGTGCTGTGCGTCGGAGAGTCGCTGACGATCAGGGAGGCCGGCGAGCACGTGCCACACTGCTCCGACCAGGTCGACGCCGGGCTGGCGGGCCTAACCGGCGAACAGGTGGCCGGGATGGTCATCGCCTATGAGCCGATCTGGGCGATCGGAACCGGCCAGGTGGCCACTCCGGAGGACGCCGAGGAGGTATGCGGCGGCGATCAGGGCGCGAGTTTCCGATCGCCATGGGCGCGAAGTAGCAGCCAGAGTGCGTATCCTTTACGGGGGATCAGTGAACCCCGACAACATGCCTGCCATCATGGCGCAGCCAGACATCGACGGCGCGCTCGTCGGCGGTGCCAGCCTCGATTACGAAGGATTCGTGAGAATCTGTCGTTATCAGCAGGCCCGATGACGAGCTAACACCGTAGTTGGCTAACACCGGTCTGACTCGCGCCCGGAGGGACGACCTAGCAGTGGTTATCGCGTTTTCTATCGTCCTCATCATCACGAGCCTGCTGATGGTGCTGCTCGTGCTGCTGCACAAGGGCAAGGGCGGCGGGCTGTCTGACCTGTTTGGCGGCGGGATGTCCTCGTCACTCGGGTCTTCGTCGGTTGTCGAGCGAAACCTCGACCGGATCACTGTCTCTTGTGGGATCTTGTGGTTCGTCTGCATTGTCGCGCTGGGTCTGCTGCTGAAGTGATGTCGACATCGCGAGCGATGACGCTCGCGGGAACGACGTCGCTCGCCGCGACGCCGAGGCCGGCGCTTCACCTGGAAAGAGGCAAGCATTGAGTAGTGGTAACGCCATTCGCGGGAGCCGTGTCGGCGCTGGACCCATGGGTGAGGCGGAGCGGGGAGAGGCGGCGCCGCGCGTGCGAGTGTCGTTCTATTGCTGCAACGGCCACGAGACGATACCCAGCTTCGCCAACGACGCTCCGGTCCCCGAGACCTGGGATTGCCCGCGCTGCGGCGTCCCGGCCGGGCGTGACGCCATGAGCCCGCCGCCGCTCCCGCACGCAGAGCCCTACAAGACGCACCTGGCCTACGTGAAGGAGCGCCGGTCGGCCAACGACGGCGCAGCCATCCTGGCCGAGGCGCTCGCGCGCCTGCGCCAGAGCAGCCACGCCTGAGCGGCTACGCCTGAGCAGCCACGCCTGGTGGCGTGAACTAAGTTCGGAGGTAGCGGGTCAGCAGGAACCCGTCGTCTTCGAGCACGCTCGCCAGGCTCATCTCGGCAAGCCCGGCTGGCCCCCGGCGTGACGTGAGCCGCCCGGCCGCGTGGCCGCCTTCGAGCACCGGGCTGACCGTGAGGCAAAGCTCGTCGAGCAGGTGCTCGGCGACAAGCTGGCCAAGCAGCATGGGGCCGCCCTCGACCAGGATCCTGCGGTGTCCGCGGGCGGCCAGCGCGTCAACGATGGCCTGTCCGGTTACCGTGTCTGCTCCCGCGACCACAACCTCGGCGACGCGTGCGGCCTCCTTGAGGCGCTCCTCGCCCGCGAGCTCCGTGGTCAGCACGATCGTGCGCGCGAGGTCCTGTCCGTGTCCGAACAGCCGGTCGGAGAGGTCCAGGTCGAGGCGCCTGGTGACGACCGCGATCGGCGGCGCCGGCGGACGCCCGGACCGCACCTGCTGCCAGAGCTCGTCAGGCTGAGCCTGCCGGTACCGCTCGGCCCTGACGGTGCCTGCGCCCGCGACGACGACGTCGGCGAGACTGCGCAGCACCGAGAACACCAGCCGGTCGGCCGGTCCCGACAGGCCGCCGGATCTGCCGTCCAGCGGTGATCGCGCCGTCAATGCTCGCGACGAAGTTTGCTCTGACCCACACCTGGTCAGCCGGTGCCGGGTACGCGTAGATGTCGGCGAGCGCTGCCACGAGCTCCTCTGCCGCGCTGTCACCCGGCCTGGGCGGCCACCACACGTTGAGCGGTTCCGCCGGTCCAAGCGGGCCGCGTGCTCAGGGAAGATCTGGCGCACGTCGCTCCTTCCGTCCGGCCCATCTCCGCGACACTGTTTTCAACATCGCTGTTTTCCACATCGCTGTGCAGTCGATCCGCAAGGTTACTGCGGCCAGCAACGCGCTAACCAGGCCAGATCCGCGTACTGCGGATGGATGCTCGCAAATGCGCGGCCCGCCCGTGACGGCGGGGCTAGCATGATGCGCCATGCGACTCCTTGGCGGCATGTCCGCGGCGGCAGCATGCATCGCTAGTGTGGTGATCGCGGGTTGCGGCGCGCCCTCCCCAGCGACAAGCCATGCGGCTCCGGCATCCGCCAAGCTCGCGGTCTCATGCCGCGCCATCAGGTCGCGTCGCACAACCAAGGCGGGACCGCTGTGGTGCACGCCGCTGGGTTCGCGCCGGGGAATCCGGCCGGTCACGCGTTCGTCCCGGTCGCCGGGCGCGCGGTGAACACGTCGCAACCTACCCAGGTCATCGGCAAGGGCACGCCGGGCAGCTGCACCTCGGCAGCGGTGGTCAGAGCGGTGGCCAAGGGCGGCGTGATCACGTTCAACTGCGGCCCGAAGCACGTGACGATCATCATGCGGGCCACCGCCAAGGTCAGGAACACCAGCTCACGAGTCGTCATCGACGGCGGCGGCAAGGTAACGCTCAGCGGCGGCAGGCGTTCGCCGGATCCTGTACATGGACACCTGCGACAAGCGCCAGGTCTGGACGACGTCGCACTGCGACAACCAGGCCAACCCCAAGCTGATCGTGCAGAACATCACGTTCGCGCACGGCAATTCGACGGGCGACAAGTTCGACGGCGGAGGCGGCGGCGCGATCTTCGCTCGCGGCGGCCAGCTCAAGGTCGTGAACTCCACCTTCATCGGCAACCGCTGCGACCGCACCGGCCCCGATCTCGGCGGCGCCGCCGTCCGCGCGCTCAGCGAGTACCGGAATCGGCCGGTCTACATCGTGCACAGCACGTTCAAGGGCGGCTACTGCTCCAATGGCGGCGCCCTGAGCAGCATCGGCGTCTCCTGGGTCGTGCTGAACAGCCTGATGATGCACAACAAGGCGATCGGGCACGGCGCGAACCCGCCCCGGTCGGGCACGCCGGGCGGCGGCAGTGGCGGCGCGATCTACAACGACGGCGACACGTACCATCTGCGGATCTCCGGCACTGTGATCAAGTTCAACCACGCCCGTGAGGGCGGCGGCGCGATCTTCTTCGTCAGCAACGACCGCACAGGCACCCTCACGATCGAGCACTCCACGCTGCACGACAACCCGAACGTGGGCTTCCAGACGGCGGGATATCCGGGCATCTTCTTCCTCGGCAAAGGCCATCCGGTCGTCGTCCACTCGACGATCAACTAGCCCGGCCAGGCGAACGTCCGGCTCGTCGGCAGGGTCAGCTCGTTAGCGACGTAAGGTCTGCGCGCAAATGCTGCCGCAATCTCTGCCTCTTGCCTGCGAACCCGTCCGCCGGTGAGGGGAGGCACTTCAGCCGACCGTTCGGCTTGGTTCCTCGCAGCACGACGATCGCGCGAGCGCGCGACCTCGAGGTTCAGCACCGAACCGCCCCAGCCAACCGTGCTCCCCAGACGACCGGCCGGCTTCGAGCCGTCGGCCTCCGCAGCACCGGCATCAGCTGAGGCCGCCAGCGCCGGTGTCGACCAGCACCTCCCAGGCGACGCCGGCCGAACCAAAGCTCGCGGGCACCGTAAACGTCACGGGATCGCCGTTCGCGTTGATCAGCAGAATGAAGTCCGCGTCGGTGATCCGCTCGCCGCGCGGGCCAGGCTCGGTGATCGCGTCGCCGTTGACGCACACGCACAGGGCTCTTGCGTCCCAGGAATTCCAGTCAGCACGCCCCATCTCGTGCCCGGCGGGGGACAGCCAGATGATGTCCCGCTGGCCGTCGCCGGAATCGCCAGCCTGTCCGCTGAAGAACCTGCGCCGCCGGAAGACCGGATGTGCCTTGCGCAGCGCCGACAGCGTCGCGACGAACTCGATCAGGTCGGAGTGCTTGGCCGCGGCGTCCCAGTCGATCCAGGAGACCTCGTTGTCCTGGCAGTAGCTGTTGTTGTTGCCGCGCTGGGTCCGCCCGAGTTCGTCGCCGGCCAGCAGCATCGGAATGCCCTGCGAGAAGAACAGGGTCACCAGGAAGTTCCGCACCTGCCTGTCCGCGCAGCGCGTTGATCTCGGGATCGTCGGTCGGCCCCTCGGTACCGCAGTTCCACGACCTGTTGTCGTCGGTGCCGTCGTGGTTGTCCTCGCGGTTCGCCTCGTTGTGCTTGCGGTTGTAGCTGACCAGGTCGGCGAGCGTGAAACCGTCGTGGCAGGTCACGAAGTTAACCGAGGCGACCGGCCGCCGGGCGCTGGTCTCGTACAGGTCGCTCGAGCCGGTCAGCCGCGACGCCAGCTCAGGCAGCTGGCCAGGCGATCCGCGCCAGTAGTCGCGCACGGTGTCGCGGTACTTCCCGTTCCACTCGGTCCACAGCGGCGGGAACTTGCCCACCTGGTACCCGCCCTCGCCGACGTCCCACGGCTCGGCGATGAGCTTGACCTGGGACACCAGCGGGTCCTGCTGCACGAGGTCGAAGAACGCCGATAGCCGGTCAACGTCGTGCAGCTCCCTGGCGAGCGCCGAAGCCAGGTCGAACCGGAACCCGTCGACGTGCATCTCGTCGATCCAGTACCGCAGCGAGTCCATGATCAGCTGGAGGGCGTGCGGATGCCGAACGTTCAGGCTGTTGCCGCAGCCGGTGTAGTCGAGGTAGACGGCCGGGTTCTCGTCCGCGAGGCGGTAGTACGCGGCGTTGTCGATGCCACGGAAGCTGAGCGTCGGCCCGAGCTCGGCGGCCTCCGCGGTGTGGTTGTAGACAACGTCGAGAATGACCTCGATGCCGGCCTGGTGCAGCGCCTTGACCATCGCCTTGAACTCGGCGACGTGGCCGTGCGCCGCCGCCGCCGAGCCGTAAGCCCTGGTGCGGCGCGAAGAAGCCGATGGTGTTGTAGCCCCAGTAGTTCGTCAGCCCGCGCTCGGCCAGGATCGGCTCGGGCACGGACTGGTGCACGGGCATCAGCTCGATCGCGGTGACGCCAAGCCGCTGCAGGTGCTCGATGATCGCAGGCGACGCGAGGCCCGCGTAGCTGCCCCGCAGCTCCGGCGGAACGCCAGGATGGCGCAGCGTCAGCCCGCGGACGTGCGCCTCGTAGATCAGTGTCTCGTGATACGGCGTGCGCAGCTGCTGATCGCCGGCCCAGTCAAAGTACGGGTTGATGACGACATTCCTCGGCATAAACGGAGCGCTGTCGTCAGTGTTCAACGCGGCCAGATCTGAGCTGCCGCGCACGTAGGAGAACAGGGCCGGGCTCGCTGTGACCTCGCCATCGATGGCCTTGCCGTACGGGTCGAGCAGCAACTTGGCCGGGTTGCACCGGTGGCCGCGGCGCAGGTCGTACGGGCCGTGCACGCGATAGCCGTACTTCTGGCCAGGGCCGACGTCGGGCAGGTAGCAGTGCCAGACGAAGCCGTCGACCTCGCTCAGCGCGATCCTGGTCTCGGCGCCATCCGCGTCGAACAGGCACAGCTCAACCAGTTCAGCAACTTCTGAGAAGATCGCGAAGTTGGTTCCCGAACCATCCCAAACGGCGCCAAGCGGATAAGCAGTGCCAGGCCATACGCGCATCAGGCGACCTTACCTGGCAAAGACTGGCCCTGCGGGCCGGCCGCTGGCCTCGGGCCCTGCGGGCCTCGCTGGCCTGCTGGCCTCGGGCCCTGCGGGCCGGCTGCTGGCCTCGGGCCCTGCGGGCGGCTGCTGGCCTCGGGCCTCGTCCTGTCGGCGATCGCGGCCAGGTCAAGTCCGGGCGGCAGTGTGCCGAACGTCACACCTGGCCCGCCGGCGCCGCCTCGCCCGGCCAGCCGGGACGCGCAGAAGGCATCGCTGACCGGCGCGGGCGCGAACCTGACGAGCAGCGCCGCCTGCATGACCAGCGTCAGCAAGCCGGCCAGCGCGCGAGCCCTGGTAAGGCCCGGTGGTCGGGTCGGCGGAGATCTCGGCCAGCATCGCCCCACAGCCGCTGCACGGCCGCATCGAGCCTGGCGGTCGGCGCCAGCGGCCTGGCTGAGCTCGGCGCGCAGCGCCTCGATGCCGCCAGGGGAGCGGGCGAGCGCGCGCAGCAGGTCGAGCGCCGTGACGTTGCCCGAGCCCTCCCAGATGGAGTTCAGCGGCGCGTCGCGGTACAGCCGCGGCATGACGGACTCCTCGACGTAGCCGTTGCCGCCCAGGCACTCCAGCGCCTCGCCGATGACGCATCGGCGTCCGCTTGCAGATCCAGTGCTTGGCGGCAGGCAGCAGCAGCCTCAGCAGCGCCGCCTCGCTGGCGTCGCCGCGGGCGGCCCGGTCGGCGGCCGCGGCCAGCCGCATCGCCAGCGTCGTCGCGGCCTCGGACTCGAGCGCCAGGTCGGCCAGCACGGCGGTCATCGCGGGCTGGCTCGCCAGCGGGCGCCGAACGCGCTGCGGTGGCTGGCGTGGTGCGTCGCCTCGACGCAGGCCTGCCTGATGGCCGCAGCGCTGCCGAGGATGCAGTCGAGCCGGGTCGAGCTGACCATCTCGATGATGGTCGCGACGCCGCGGCCTGGCTCGCCCACGGGCCACGCCACGGCCTCGTCGTACT
The DNA here is from genome assembly GCA_963809195.1 of uncultured Actinomycetota bacterium. Lineage (GTDB taxonomy): Bacteria > Actinomycetota > Actinomycetes > Streptosporangiales > Streptosporangiaceae > Chersky-822. The sequence goes on from CAWEIQ010000003.1 coordinate 513,101, forward strand.
CGACCTCGGAGGAGGCGTTCGAGCGGTTGCCGAGCTTGTCCTTGAGCCGCTGGATGTGCATCCGGTTCCTGCTGCCGTCGGGCAGGACGCGGGGCAGCAGGAAGCAGGTCAGGCCGCCTCGGCCTGGGCGAGGACCAGGAACAGGTCGCACATCGGCGCCGAGCAGAACCACTTGTGCCCGGTCAGGAGGTAGCTGCCGTCGCCGGCCGGCACCGCGCGGGTGGTGTTCGCGCGGACGTCGGAGCCACCCTGCTTCTCGGTCATGGCCATGCCCGGCGAGCAGGCCCTCCTTGGTCTCGGGCACGCGCAGGCCAGGGTCGTAGCTCGCGGAGGTCAGCAGCGGCTCGTAGCGGGACGCGAGGTCCGGGGCGTGCCGGAGCGCCGGGGATCACCGAGTACGTCATCGAGATCGGGCAGCCGTGCCCGGCCTCGGCCTGCGTCCAGACGTAGAACTTGGCCGCCCGCGCGACGTGCGCGCCAGGCTCGGTGCTGGCCCACGGGGCCGCGTGCAGGCCGTGGCCGACCGCCAGTCGTCATCAGCTGGTGCCAGGACGGGTGGAACTCGACCTCGTCGATCCGGTGCCCGTACCTGTCGTGGGTGCGCAGCACGGGCTCATGGACGTTCGCGAGCCTGGCGAGCTCGATGACCTCGGCCGACCCCGCGAGCTCGCCGAGCTCGTGCAGCTCAGGCAGGACCCAGCTCGCGCCGTGCTCTGCGACCGCGGTCAGCAGCGCCTGGTCGGCCGCGACATCATGGCCGGCCAGCGGCGGCAGCTGATTGGTGACCTCGTGGGCTCGTCAGGTGTGGATGCCGCACTCGGTCTTGGCGGTGCCCGCCCAGCGGCCGCTGCGCGGGTCGGCGCCGGCCTCGACGCGCGCGGTGCAGGTCGCGCAGCCGATCGACGGGTAACCGTCGTAGACCAGCGGGTTCACCAGCACGCCGTGCTCGGCGATGTAGTCGTCGACTTCCTGCTGGGTCCACTCGACGATGGGGTTGACCTTGACCATCTGCCGCCTGGGGTCCCACTGGACGACCTTGGTGTCGGTCCTGGCGTCGGTCTCCTCGCGGCGGACGCCGGTGATCCAGGCGTCGTACGGCTCGAGCGACTGCTCGAGCGGCACGACCTTGCGCAGGTAGCAGCACAGGTCAGGGTTGCGGGCGTAGAGCTTCGGACCGAGCTCGGCGTCCTGCTCGGCGACCGTGGTCGGCGGCGTGACATTGATCACATTGACCGGGTAGACGGCCGAGACCGCGTCGCGGGTGCCGATCGTCTCGGCGAAGTGATAGCCGGTGTCCAGGAAGAGCACGTCGATGCCGGGGACGTGGCGCGATGCGAGGTCGACGATCACGGCGTCGGTCATCGACGACGTGATGCACAGCCGGCTGCCGAACGTCTCGGCAGCCCACTTGATGACCTCGTCGGCCGATGCGCCCTTGAGCGCTTCGGCCGCTTCAGCGGCCAGGGTCTCCATGCTGCGTGCCTCCTCTGAACCCGCGGACCCAGGCTTGCCAGGCCGTGACAGCCGTGGCTGTGTTGGCCGTGGTCTGGGGAGTCATGCCTCGTCCCTCAGGACACAGATCGAGCATCCCTGACGGACAGAGTATGGCCAAATGACCCGGAATGCACGTGAAGCAGGTGAAGCGCAGGTGCGTCACGGCCCATTTCCTCCCGGCTGCAGGGGCTGTCGGCTGACTGTGCAGGTCGTGCTGTCGGGTGTCCTGGCCGGAACGCGCCAGGCGTCTGGGGCAACCGCCGCGCCAGCGCCGGTATTCCGGCGCCGGCTCGTATTTCGCTGCCTGCTACTCCGGGAACTGCCCGTCAGCTACCGGCCTAACCCTGCCTGACCCAGCCCATCGACGGGTTCAGGCTGCAGCACGGCCGGAGGCTTGTGCTGGCAGTCGCACCAGGTGCCGCCCCTGCAGGAAGCGTGCTCCTGGCGACGGCAGCATCGGCAGATCATGGTCTCATTCTCGCTCACTTGCTGCCAGCCACCGCCGGGGCTGGCAACGCGCAGGATCAGGCAGGGTCCGGCGGCACGTCTGGCAGGACGGGGTCCGTCAGGCAGCGTTCGTGTTGGCCCGCCGCATCCGCCGACGCCGCTCGGCCGAGCGCTCGTCCTCGTTCAAGCCGCCCCACGTGCCGTACTTTTCAGGCCTGCTGACCGCGTAACCTAGGCACTCCATCCTGACCGGGCAGGAACCGCAGAGCGCCTTGGCCTTGCGCTCACGGATGTCACGCTCAGGCTGCCGCTCGCCGTCCGGTCCGAAAAACAGCACAACATCGGCGCCCTTGCAGGCAGCCCGGTCCTGCCAGCCCCAGTTCGGCCGTGGCAGGAGCACGGTCTGACGGCGTACCTCAGACATGAAAAGCTCTCCTCAACCAGCTCATCGTTAACGTCCGCCCGGTGAGCCACACGGCTCACAGGACGCAAATACAACGAAAATCGCGCGATGCGGCATCCGCCCCGTCGCATCATGCAAACGCCTTGCAGCGCGGAACTGTTCCCTGGCTAACGCCGAGGTTCCATGCTGACGCCCGGTTCGGAGGCCTTCGCCCGACAGGGGATCCCGCGCCCGACGCCGGCGGCGGCTCGTGACCGTCGCCGGCTGGCAGCTGGGCTATCAATCCGCAACGTCAGCGCACCGCCCGACAATCATGTCATCACGCGCACTGCCGCACAGCCAAGATTACAAGACTCGCTCGGTCCACAGCGGGGTGTAATCGGCTGAGGTCGGGCGCCTGGCGTCAGGCGCGGTCGGCGCGAGATCCGGTAATGTAGCGTACCGCCGATTCTGGATGATCTGACCTGCCAATGCGTTTCATTGGCTAGACAACCCCGCCGGCCGGAGCGACGATAGGCAGCATGTCGGAGCCGGATGCCGTTCCCCTGCCCCGCGAAGGCGAGGTCTTCTTCGACGTCAGGGGCGAATCGCGGACCATGCGGCTGAGTTGGTACGCGGACAGCTCGGTTGCGGTCTTCAGCATCTGGCAGGGCAACAGGTGCACGGGCACCTTCAGGTTGCCGTTTGGCGATCTCGTCAGGATGGTCGAAACGCTGCAGGCGGGCCGCCGTCGCGAGAGCGCCGATCATGCGGATCGGATCCCGCGCTACGCAAACGCGCAGCCCGATCCTGGCTATGGCTATCCCGCCGGCCGGCTACGGCCAGCCGGACCACGTTATGCGCCAAGCGCCTGGTTACGGCCCAGGACCGCATTACGGAACCGGGCCTGGTTACGGCTACGGTTCCGATTACGGTCAGGCCATACGACGGTCCGGCGGCCGGTCAGCGCGGCGGCGATCAAGACTACGGCGCGAGTACGAGCGGCCGGCTGCGAGCGGCGGGTATGGCCCGCCGGACGGCTATGGCGCGCCGCAGTACGGTCGCGGCGATCCGCCGGGTTACCTGCCGGTGAGCCCGGTCAGCATGGACACTTCGCAGGCAACGCCTCGTTTACGTGCACTCGAGGCCGCGTGGCCAGCCAGGCCTGCGCCAGCGCACCGGCGGCTACGCCGCGGCCGCCTGGCTACGCACGAACCCGGGCTACACGGAAGCCCGCCGGCTATGCGGATCCCACTGGCCACTCCGGGCCAGCCGACTACCAGGAGCCGCCGGCTACGCAGGTCTCCCGTCAACGGCGAGCCTCCACGACGACGACGCCGCGGCCAGCACGCCGAACCGACCCCGGCCAGCACGATGAGTAGCGGCGAGACCCAGGCGCCTATCGCGGCGAGACCCAATTCCTGGCCGCACCGCCAGCGACTCCGCCCGCTATCAGGAGAGGCACAGCCGCGGTCTGGCATGACGATCGTACCGAGCCGCATGGGGAGCCGAGCCTGACGGTTATCCGCAGGCGGCAAAGACGGATGAGCCGCCCCGGATTGGGGTCAGCCCACCGCTTCCTATCGGGCGCGATGAGGACTTCCCGCTTAGGCAACCCGCCGTGGCCCTCGCCATGCATAGGCAATCCCTCGCTCAGCGCGACCTGAGCTGATCATCCGCTCCGCTAGCGGCTGCGCAGGGCCGATCCGCGCTCAATGCGCACTCTGCGAAATTGTCTGATCACCGTCTGTTATGAACCGAGCAGAGCCGGGAATATTGTCGCGGTTAGGGGAAGGGGGGAAAGACGTGGCACAGAAGGTCTCAGTCACATTCGCCTGTGACTACGACGCTAAAGAGATTCCGAGCGGCGAGCAGATGACCCGGGCGTTCAGTCTTGACGGACGGGACTATGAGATAGACCTCTGCGAGAAACACAGCCAGAAGTTCGACGAAACGATGGGGCGCTTCGCCGACCGGGCTCGCAAGGTTTCTTCCAGGGTCGGCCGGACGAAGAGGCGGACGACGGCACATCGTCGGCGCAGCGCGGAGATTCGCGCCTGGGCAAAGCGCTCTGGCATGGAAGTCAGTGATCGCGGCCGGATTCCGGCGCAGGTCATTACGAAGTACGAGGCGAATCACTGAAAGGCCGCCTGACGGTGGTTGCGGTGGCCGGCACCTATCGGGTGCCGGCCACCGTTTACGTCACGCCGGCGCCCGCTCCTGCGGCCTCGTCTGCCGCGGACACCGGGCTGACCGCCGCGGCAAGCACCTGTGAGTTCGGCAGGAAGATCAGCCCGTCGGCGGTCTCAAGCCTGACGTAGGTGATGCTGAACTCGGTCACCGTGCCCTCGATGGTGCCCGCCAGCGCTCCCGACCTGATCCGCACCTGATCGCCGACCCGGAAGGGCTGCGCGAACTGCAGCATCACGCCCGCGAACAGGTTCGACAGCGATTGCTGCGCGGCGATGGTGAGCAGCACGCCGGTCACCGCGCCGCCGACGACGAGTTGCTCGATCCGGAAGCCGAGCATCGACAGCGCGACCAGAACCACGAAGCTGATCCCGACCAGGATCATCACGTACCTGACGATCGCCCCGTAGGCGGCGCCGATGAAGTGCTGCAGTACGTCCCGTGCCCAGCTGGCGAAGGCGAACGTGGAGATCACCGCGAAGACGAGGAAGGCGATTGAGGCGCAGATCGTGATCAGGTGCCCGACGTCGAGGCTGACCAAGGTGTTGCTCTTGGCCGCCGCCTGCTTCGTGGTCACCGCGAGCGGAATGCCGACCACGTCGGCGGTGACCGCGGCGGCCACTGCCAGCACGAGCGTGATGATCGCCCGCCACGGACGATTACGTGATTTCGGTGTTGCCACCGCCCAACGGTACCGAGAAGCGCGCTGGTCCCGTGCGGGACCAGCGCGCCATCCGCGTACGCGCCTACAGGGTGAGCAGCGGCTTGCCGACCGGCAGTACCTGGCGGCCCTTCATGGCCGCGATGACACCAGCGGCCGAGGCGTACCAGGCCACGAGCGCCGTGATGATGCCCAGGTAGCCGCCGAGCTTGTCGGCTAGGCGGCCGAGCTATGGTCGTGAAGTTGGCGATGAACAGGACGATCTCGGTCAGCTCCAGCGTCAGGAAGACGCCGAATACCGCCAGTTGATCTGGGTGCTCCAGAACAGCATGTAGGTGTTGAAGATCGCGAACGACAGGAGTATCCAGCCGAGATCATGGCCGAAGCGGTCGACGTCGGCGCGACCAGCAGCACCCACAGGCCGAGGCCGAGCCAGAAGCCTCCGTACGTGGAGAACGCCGTCGCACCGAAGACGTTCCTGTTCCGAACTCCCACATCCCGGCCAGCAACTGGATGAAGCCGCCGTAGGCGAAGGCAAAGCCCAGCCAGGCATCCGCGCGTCGTCGCCAGCCGGCGTTCTTCGCCGACAGCAGGAACGTGGTCAGCGCGAACGCCGCCAGCCCGAGCGGCGCTGGGTCCGCGACCGCATTAGCCGGAAGCACGGGGGCCGTCGCGACCTCAGTCTCGTCGGAAATACTCACGTGCATCCTCCTCGGGAAGGTTGGCATCGATCCGAGGGGAGCCGGATCGATGAGGTGGAACGACACGGAACGGATCATCGGACTACACCGAACACAGGTGATCTTGTCGCCCAAGCCGGCCGACAACGACGACGCGAAAGACCTGTACGGCATCCCGGTCAATATCGGACTAGTTACCCAACGACAGCGCAGATGGAGAAAACGGGAAGCGCCTATTTTGTGGGTTTGAAGTAGCCAGTCATCCATATTCCGGGCCTTCCTTACCTCCTATGTCGCCTGCATGAGTTGTCCATCAGGCGCATATGGAAGTTATGCACTGAGCGTAACTCTGCCTCAGCGATTAGGCGAGACCGAGACTCCCGATTACACGGAATATGTCATTGCACAGCCGTTGAAATGATGGAATAGGCACGCTGCGTTACTCATAGCACTACAGCGTGAAGTATTGCCAAGTTTGCCGCACCGAATTGCCGAGCGATCAGGATCGGCCTGCGGGGAGAGGCGATCGGCGCGCGCCAATCAGGGCGAGGCGAACCTGCTGAGCTGGACCGGCACCTCGGCCGCGGCGGCGCGATCGAGCAGGAACAATGTCTGCTGGACGCCGCGGGCGCCCGCGGCCGGCACCTGGACTGGCCCAGCACCGGAGAGCGCGAGGCGCACCGCCCCGGCCTTCTCGCTTCCTGACGCGAGAATCCACACCTCGGACGCGGCGCGGATGGCAGGCAGCGTGAGCGACAGCCGGTTCGGCGGCGGCTTGGGTGCGCCGCGAACGGCCACCACGGTCCGCTCCTCCTCGTACATCGCCGGCAACCCGGGAAAGAGCGAGGCCACATGGGCGTCAGGGCCGATGCCGAGCATCAGCACGTCGAACCTCGGCACGCCGGTCCTGTCCTGCGGCTCGGCGGCGGCACGCAGCCACTCCGCGTACCGCTCGGCGGCGGCCTCCGGATGCGGTCCGTCTGGCCCGTCTGGCCCTGGCATCGGATGCACCCGGCTTGGGTCGACGTCGACGTGGTCGAGCAGGGCGGCGCGGGCGCCGGTCTCGTTCCGCTCGGGATCGCCGGTCGGCCTGAACCGCTCGTCGCCCCACCAGATCTCCACACGGCGCCAGTCGACCGCGTCTCGCGCCGGCGCGGCGGCGAGTTCCTCGAGCACCTTCGTGCCGATGCCGCCGCCGGTCAGCACCACAGAGGCCAGGCCCTTCGCGCCGACGGCGTCGACGAGCCTGGTAACGAGCCTGGCGGCGACCGCCTTCGCCAGCAACTCGCCGTCGTGATGGATCAGGATCTGGGGGACAGAAATGGCGCTACTCCTCATCGGTCGCGGGAGCTGCGACACCGAGAGTTCGGCGAGTGTCTCCCCGTATACCTCGTCAGGATCGAGCCTGCGCAGCTCCTCGGCCAGCAGCTCGTCGGTGTCCCTGCGGTGCAGCGCCACATAGCGGTCAGGTTCGCCCGGCCGCGACAGCGTGGCGTTCCGCCCGTCCGCCCTGCTGATCACGATCTTGCCGTCCGCGGTCAGGAAGCTCACCTCGGTCACCCCTGGACCCGGACTCCTCCTGCCGCACAGGAACGCCCAGCCGCACTGCCAGCCAGGCCGCCATCAGGTCGGCGCTCGGGTTGTCGGCCTCCGCGCCGACGGAGACCTCGGAGATCTCGGCAAACGGACGGTCCAGCGTGGCCGCCAGAAGCGACCGCCAGTTCGTGGTCCGCGCCCACGCCAGGTCCGTGTCGCCGGGCCGGTAGCCAGCAGCCAGGTGCAGCAAGCCGCTCCCGCGGCGCCTCGTCGGCGGCCGCATCGGTGATCCGCCGCTGGCCGAGCATCCCGAGCGCGTCCGCCGCGGGCGCCCCTGGAGCCTTGCCTGGCCACCAGATCACGACCGGCGTGTCCGGCACCAGCAGCGGCGTGACGACGGAGTCGACGTGCTCGTTCAGCTCGCCCTGGATCCGCAGCAGCACGGTCTGTCCTGGCATGTTCTCGCCGACTGTGACCTCGGCATCCAGCCGCCGCGGCCGCCGGCCGGTCCTGGCGATCACGCCGAGTATCTGGCACGGATGCTCACGGCCAGCGTGCGTGGCCGCCCGCATCGCGTCGTACTGGTCGGCCTCGTCGGTCATGATGATCAGGTTGAGCACCACGCCGGTGGTCAGCCCGCCCATCTGCTGGCACATCCTGGTGAGCTCGTTGCGCACCGTGCTCGCGGTGGTGTCGATCAGCTCCGCCTTCATCGCTCACCCGCCCGCTAGAGCCGCCGCCAGGCCCGGCCGTCCCGCGCCATCATGGCGTCGGAGCAGGCCGGTCCTGCCGTTCCGGCGAGGTAGGGCTCTGGCCTGCCGTTGGCGGCCCAGAACTCCTCGATCGGGTCGAGAATCTTCCACGACAGCTCGACCTCTTCGTGCCCGGGGAACAGCGGCGGGTCGCCGACCAGCACGTCGAGCAGCAGCCGCTCGTAGGCCTCGGGGCTGGACTCGGTGAAGGACTCGCCGTAGGCGAAGTCCATGTTCACGTCCCTGACCTCCATCGCCGAACCCGGTACCTTCGAGCCGAAGCGCATCGTGATGCCCTCGTCTGGCTGCACCCTGATCACCAGGGCGTTCTGGCCGAGTTCCTTCGCGTCGGTGGCGTTGAACGGCAGGTGCGGCGCACGCTGGAAGATCACCGCGATCTCGGTCATCCTGGTCGCCAGCCGCTTGCCGGTGCGCAGGTAGAACGGCACCCCCGCCCATCGCCTGGTGTCCACGCCGAGCTTGATCGCCGCGTAGGTCTCCGTCACCGAGTCCGGCGCGATGCCGTCCTCGGCCAGGAAGCCCGGCACCGGGATGCCGCCCTGCCAGCCGGCGGCGTACTGGCCGCGCGCGGTCCCGGTCAGCGGGTCGTCAGGAATCTGTACGGCCGACAGCGCCTTCTGCTTCTCCGCACGCAGCGCGTCCGAGGAGAATGAGACCGGCTCCTCCATCGCGGTCAGCGCGAGCAACTGGAGCAGGTGGTTCTGGATCACGTCCCTGGCCGCGCCGATGCCGTCGTAGTAGCCGGCCCGGCCGCCGATCCCGATGTCCTCCGCCATCGTGATCTGAACGTGGTCGACGTACCTGCGGTTCCAGATCGGCTCGAACAGGGTGTTGGCGAACCTGAGCGCGAGCAGGTTCTGCACGGTCTCCTTGCCGAGGTAGTGGTCGATGCGGAACACCGAGTGCGGCTCGAAGACCGAGGCGAGCAGGTCGTTGAGGTCGCGCGCGCTGCTCAGGTCGTGCCCGAACGGCTTCTCGATGACGACACGCTTCCAGCCGTGGCGTCCTGGTTGTCGGACAGGCCCGATCGTTCAAGCTGGCGGACCACGACGGGGAACTGGCCGGGCGGGATCGACAGGTAGAACGCTCGGTTCCCGCCGGTGCCGCGCTCAGCATCGAGCCCGGCCACCACCGCCGGCCAGCCGGTCGAACGCCTCGTCGTCGGAGAACTCGCCCGGGGACGAACCGCACGCCGTCGCTGACCTGCTGCCACACGCTGTCCCTGAACGGTGTCCTGGCGTGCTCGCGGACCGCGTCGTAAGCGTGAGTGACGAAGTCCTGGTCGCTCCAGTCCCGGCGGGCGAAGCCGACCAGCGAGAAACCGGGCGGCAGCAGCCCGCGGTTGGCCAGGTCGTAGATGGCAGGCAGCAGTTTCTTGCGCGCCAGGTCGCCGGTCACGCCGAACATGATGAGCACGCTCGGCTCGGCGACCCGCGGGATGCGGCGATCACGCGGATCGCGCAGCGGGTTGGTCATCAGGATCGCGCTGCTCCTTGCCGGGTCGAGTTGCTCGCCGATGGTCTTGAGCACCCCGTCCCAGGAGTCGGAGAACTTGCGGACGCCCTCGTCCTCCAGCACGGCCACCACGTCGTCGTAGCTGATCCCGAGCTTCTCGAGGTCCGCGAAGACCTGCCGTCGCCTCGTCGTAGGTGCCAGCGATCGTGTTGCCGTCGCACCACGCCGTGGTCGGCCATCGCGCGCATCGTCGCCTCAGGCATCGTGTTCACCGTGTGCGGCGCGATCAGGTCCTCGACGTACATGGTGTCCCGGTAGGCACGGGTCCTTGGTGCTGGTCGAGGCCCACAGCGGCCGCTGCAGCCTGGCGCCCTGGTCGCCAGCGCCTGCCAGCGCGGGCTGGCGAAGTGCTGCTCGAAGATCTCGTAGGCGAGCCTGGCGTTGGCGACCGCGGCCTTGCCGCGCAGCGCCTTCGCCTCCAGGTGTGCCGATCGCGTCGAGCCTGCGGTCGACCTCGGTGTCCACCCGGCTGACGAAGAACGAGGCCACCGAGGTCAGCGTCGCGACGTGGGCGTCGTCGGCCGCCTCGAGCCCGGCCATGAACGCGTCGATGACCTCCTCGTACCGCTGCAGCGAGAAGATCAGCGTGACGTTGATGCTGATGCCCTCGGCCAGGCACGCGGCGATCGCGGGCACGCCCGCCCTGGTCGCCGGGATCTTGACGTACACGTTCGGCCGGTCGACGAGCCAGCCAGAGCGCGCGCGCCTCGGCGATGGTCTTGGCCGTGTCGGTGGCCAGCCGCGGATCGACCTCGATCGACACCTTGCCGTCCACGCCGTCGGATGCGTCGAAGACCGGCCGCAGCACGTCGCAGGCCCACCTGATGTCGTAGGTGGTCAGCGAGCGCGAGGCCTCGCCGACGTCAACACCGCGCAACGCCAGGTCGCCGAGCTGCTCGTCGTAGGCGGTGCCGTGCTCCATCGCGTTCGCGAAGATCGTCGGGTTGGACGTGACGCCCCGCACGTGGAAGTCCCTGACCAGCTTGGCCAGGTTGCCCGAGGACAGCCGCTCGCGGCTGATGTCGTCGAGCCAGATCGAGACGTCTTCGGCGGTGAGCTGGCCGAGTACGTCCTGCTTGTCCTGCTGTGGTGTCATGACTATTCCTTCCTGGCCCAGGCGGGCGCGCCAGCCCTGCCGAGGCTGAGCCGGGCGGCCTGCGCGACCCGCTCGGCGGTAATACCAAATTCGGCGTAGAGCGTCTCGTACGCCGCCGATGCGCCGTAGTGCTCGAGGCTGACCATCTCGCCAGCGTCACCCACGATCGACCGCCAGCCGAGCGCGACGCCTGCCTCGACGCTGACCCTGGCCCTGACCTGCGGCGGCAGCACCTGATCGCGGTAGGCCTGGTCCTGCTCGGCGAACCACTCCAGGCAGGGCATCGAGACCACCCTGGCCGCTATCTTGTCCTGCCAGAGCTGGTCGCGGGCCGCGAGCGCGATCTGCACCTCGCTGCCGGTGCCGATCAGGATCACGTCGGGCTCGCCGCCGGGCGCCTCGGCCAGCACGTACCCGCCTAGCGCGGCGCCATCGGCGCTAGCCAGCTCAGTACGGTCAAACACGGGCAGTTTCTGCCTGGTCAGGCACAGACCAGCGGGCCGGTCTGTGTGTTCGATGATCGTCTTCCACGCGACGGATGTCTCATTGGCGTCCCCTGGGCGCACTACATCGAGCCCCGGGATGGCGCGCAGCGCCCATAGATGCTCGACCGGCTGGTGAGTGGGACCATCCTCGCCGAGGCCGATCGAGTCATGCGTCCAGACGAAGGTGACCGGGATCTCCATCAGCGCTGCCATCCTGACCGCGGGTCGCATGTAATCGCTGAAGACGAGGAACGTGCCACCGTACGGCCTCGTCAGGCCGTGCAGGGTGATCCCGTTGAGGATCCCGCCCATGCCGAACTCCCTGATCCCGAAGTGCAGGGTCCTGCCGAACGGGTTACCAGGGAACAGCTTGGTCTGGTGCTCGGTCGGGATGAATGACGGCTCGCCGATCATCGTGGTGTCGTTGCTGCCCGCCAGGTCGGCTGAGCCGCCCCAGAGCTCGGGGAGCACCGGCGCGAGCGCGGTCAGCACCTTGCCCGACGCCGACCGCGTCGCCATCGGACCCTCGTCGGCGGAGAACGCGGGCATCGTATCGGACCAGGCAGGCGGCAGCGCGCGGGCGGCGAGCCGGTCAAGGAGCGCGCGCCGGGAGGGGCTAGCCTCTGCCCACCGGGCGAAGCTCTCCTCCCACTGCGCCCTCGCGGCCTTGCCGCGGTCGCCGACCTGGCGGGCGCGGGCGAGCACCTCGTCGTCGACAGGGAACTTCACTTCCGGGTCGAATCCAAGTATCTGCTTGGTCGCCGCGACCTCGGCCTCGCCGAGCGCCGACCCGTGCGCCTCGCCGGTGTTCTGCTTGTTCGGCGCCGGCCAGCCGATGATCGTCGACAGCGCGATGATCGACGGCGCGTCGGTGTGGTCGCGCGCGGTGATCAGAGCGCGGTACAGCGCCTCGACGTCCTCGTGGTAGCCCTCAGGGGTGCGCCATCTGACCCGCTGGGTGTGCCAGCCGTACGCGGCGTACCTGGCAAGGACGTCCTCGGACTTCGCGATATTCGTGTCGTCTTCGATCGAGATGTTGTTGTCGTCGTAGAGCATCACGAGGTTGCCGAGCTTCTGGTGCGCCGCTAGCGAGGAGACCTCGTGGCTGACGCCCTCCTCGACGTCGCCGTCCGACGCGAACACGTAGATGTGGTGGTCGAACGGGCTCTGCCATCCGTGGCGTCGGGGTCGAGCAGGCCGCGCTCGCGCCGGGCCGCCATGGCCATGCCGACGGCGTTCGCCATGCCCTGGCCGAGCGGGCCTGTCGTCGTCTCGACGCCAGGGGTCAGGTGGTGCTCGGGGTGACCTGGCGTGCGGCTGCCCCAGGTGCGCAGCGCCTCAAGATCGTCCATGGTGAGCCCATAGCCGGACAGATAGAGCTGGATATACAAAGTCAGGCTGGAATGCCCGCAAGATAGCACGAACCTGTCCCTGCCAAGCCATTGCGGGTCAGCCGGGTCGTGCTTGAGTATGCGCTGGAAGAGCAGGTACGCGGCGGGCGCCAGGCTCATCGCCGTGCCCGGATGGCCTGATCCAGCCTTCTGAACGGCGTCCATGGCAAGCACGCGGATGAGATCAACCGCCCGCGCGTCAGTCGCCGTCCACTCAAGATCCGGGCTGGTCTGGCTGCTCACGCGCGGACCTCCTCAGTAAGTCCTTTTCAGAATCGACCCTATCGTCCGCCCCGCCAATGTCCGGCGGAGCCTACTCACGCACTTCCCCCGATTACGGTTCCCATGAATGGGCCGATACGCCCCAAACCACCCGCCCCCAACAACCCAAATCCGGGGTGTTCACGGAGGCCGCGGTCCTGAGACCGGCGCGGCGTGGGTCGAGGTCGTGCATCACTGGCGCGAACGACTGTCAGCCGTCAGGCGATCGGGTGGATCATCGCGGCGCTCCGACCGGCCGACTCGCACGGCGGTCAGCTGGAGACAGCGCGGGCTCGGCGTTCTCGGCGGGTGCTGGCGCTTCGACCTGGCCGCGGTCGCGGAGCGCGTAGGCCAGCCTGATGATGGCGATCCAGATCAGGGCCGTGTTGGCGACGTGCACCCAGACCAGCCCGGCCGGGAGGCCCGAGAAGTACTGCGCGTAGCCGATCGCGCCTTGCAGGCCGATCAGGCCAAGCACGATCCAGGACAGCCTGATCGCGCGCCGCGGCGCCTCGGTCACGTGCATGATCAGCGTCAGCATCACGGCCAGCGTGCCGAGCACCCAGCCGATGTCGGCGTGCAGCTGGGTGACGGCGGTCAGCGACAGGAAGTGGTAGCGCGGCACGGCGCCGGCGCCGGCGAGCGGGCCGGTGCCGGTCACGAGCGTTCCCGCCACCATCATCAGCGACGCCACGACGACGAGCGCGCGGGCGACGACCCGCACCAGCGGCGCGACGAGCGGCTGGGCCGGCTCGCGTGCTCTCGGTGCACCGGACGTGCAGCGCGACCGCGGCGGCCAGCACCGGCAGCGTCGCCAGGTAGTGCAGCGACACCCAGAACGGCGACAGCTTGGTCAGCACCACGATCCCGCCGATCAGCGCCTGCGCCGCGATCCCGGCGGGCTGGACCGACGCGAGCCAGATCAGGTCCCGCCGCCGCGTGGCGTCAGGTCCTGGCCGGAACCGCCACGCCGCGACGAAGACCGCGATGGCGACAACGAAGATCACGGTCGGTGACCAGCCGGTTGCCGAACTCGACCCACTGGTGGATCAGCGGGTCGCCGTGCTCGCCGGAGGCGACCAGGCTGTTCGCCGTGCACTTCGGCCAGTCCGTGCAGCCAAGGCCTGACTGGCTGAGCCGTACGGCCGCGCCGGTCGGGATGATGGCCAGCGACGCCAGCACGCCGGCGAATGCGATCCTGCGCATCGCCAGCGGCGTCGGCCGCAGCAGCACGCCCGCCCACTGCCTGACCAGCGCGGTCGACGCGCCATGTCGGGTGCGCGGTGGCTGGCTGAGCGGACACGGCCCTATCGTATGGTGCCGCCTGGTCGCTGTGCAGCGCATGCAGCTCCGCAGACCATGACCGGAGTGTCATGCTTGCGGGGCCGCGCCGACCTTGTCCTCACCGAGCGCCGCCCCGCGCTCGCGACGACCACGCAGCCGATCGCGATCCACTGCGGCACGGACAGGGCCTGGCTGAGCAGCACGACGCCGACGAGCGCGGCAACCGCCGGCTCGAGGCTCATCGAGATCCCGAAGACCCGCGCCGGAGACCCGCCGCAGCGCCTCGATCTCGAACCGGTAAGGGATCACCGAGGACAGCAGCGCGATCGCGAGACCCGCGCCGAGCACGGAGGGCTTGATCAGCGATCCGCCCGCGCTGATCACCGCGGCCGGCGTGATCACTATCGCGCCCAGCACCATCGCGATGACAAGGCCAGACGAACCGCTGAACCGCCGGCCCGTGGCCGCCGCCAGCATGATGTAGCAGGCCCACGACGTCGCTGCGGCGAGCGCGAACAGGACGCCAGTCAGCATCGGTCGAGAACTGCTGAGGCATGACTGGCCGCACCGTCGCCGAGCTTGGCCACGCTCACGCCCGCCGTTCCGAGCAGCGTGACGCCGGTGCCCGCGAGCAGCACCCAGACCACGTCGATCAGCTGCGCGGACGACGCAATGGCCACACCCAGGGGGCCGAGGAACTCGATCGTGACGGCGATGCCTAGCGGGATCCTGTCGAAGGCCTGGTAGATCGAGAAGTTCATGACACCGAGCGTCACGCCGAACGCGAGCACGACGACGGCGTCCCGCCACGCACGCTCGGCGATCACGCCGCGGATCGCCCTGATTGTCGGGCGCGCGCCGAGCGCGGCCAGCATCAGGGCCGCCGCCCAGAGCCGGACACCGGTCAGCCCGGCCGCGGTGACGGTGCCGAACATCCGCGCGGCCAGTCCGGCGCCGACCTGCACGCTCACGATCCCGGTGCCGATGCAGCAGCGGCGGCGGCACCCGGCCGAGCGGGTCCCGGCACCTCGGGCGGCCAGGAGCCGCCGAGGCCGCCCTGGCCGCGGCCTGATTCGGGGCTGCGGCACCGCTACTCCCAGCGGAAGGTGCGCGCGGCCAGGCCGATGTCCGATGACGGCCCAGACGGCGAGCACGACCAGGTCCCGACTGGCAGGCCAGCACCGTACCGCAATACCGCCCGCAGGCCGTCCGACATCGCGCCCGACGGCAGCAGCCTGAGCACCGGACGGGCGCCAGCGGGAAACTTGCTCAGCGGGAACACCACGCCGCCGACGCCGAGCAGCAGCAGGTAGATCAGGTTCGCTGCGGCGAGCGTCGCCTCGGCCCGCAACGTTCCCGCCATCAGCATGGCCAGGCCGCTGAACGCGGCGCTCCCTGCCACGATCAGCAGCAAGGCCGACAGCACGCTGACCGCCGTGACGACCGGCTGCCAGCCGAGCAGCGCGCTCACGATCACGATCAGCACGATCTGGCCGGCCTGCACGGCCAGCACGGTCACGGCCTTCGCGCCGATCAGGCCGCTGCGGGACAGGGGAGTGGCGCCGAGGCGCTTGAGCACCCCGTACCGCCGCTCGAACGCGGTGCCGATGGCCAGGCTCGTGAACGACGTGGACATGACCGCGAGCGCCAGGATGCCGGGAGCGATGAAGCCGATCCGGCTGCCACGGCCCACGCTGATCAGCGACTCTGAGCTGAACACCACGAGCAGCAGGACGGGGATGATGAGCGTCAGCAGCAGCTGCTCGCCGTTGCGCAGAAGCGTGCGCAGCTCCAGGCCGGCCTGCGCCGCGATCATCTTCGGCCGCGGCGCGGCGCCGGGCGCTGGCGGCGGCCAGCTCAGCTCGGTCACGATCGCAGCTCCCGCCCGGTCAGCTCGAGGAACACGTCCTCCAGCGTCCGGCTCTCGATCCGCAGGTTCTTGGCCAGCACGCCCTGCTCGGCGCACCAGGCGGTGACCGTCGCGACCACCTGCGGGTCGACCCCGGACGGCAGCTCGACCAGGTAGGCGCCGGCTGGGGACTCCTTGACGACGCTGGCGGCAGGCAGCGCGACGAGCAGCCCGGAGGTGTCGAGCCCCGGCTCCGCCCTGAACCGCAGCTGGCCCTGACTGCCGGTCAGCTCGGCCGGCGTCCCCTGGGTGACCAGCGCACCGTGGTCGACGATCACGACGTGATCGGCCAGCCGCTCGGCCTCCTCCAGGTAGTGCGTGGTCAGGATGATCGTCGCGCCAGCGGCCCTGAGCCCGGCGATCAGGTCCCAGGTCGCGTGCCTGGCCTGCGGGTCCAGGCCAGAGGTCGGCTCGTCGAGGAAGATCAGCTCGGGGCGTCCGATGATCGCCGCGGCCAGCGCCAGCCGCTGCTGCTGGCCGCCGGACAGGCGGCGGAACGGCGTCCTGGCCGATTCGGTGAGGCCGAGCCGGTCAAGCAGCATCGACGGCTCGAGCGGATGTGCGTAGAACGCCGCCATCACACGCAGGTAGTCGACGGGCCGCGCGGTCGTAGGGATGCCGCCTGACTGGAGCATGACGCCGACGCGCGGTCGCAGCTTTCCGGCGTCCTTGACCGGGTCCAGGCCGAGCACGCGCACGGTGCCCGCGTCGGCGCGCCGGTAGCCCTCGCACACTTCGATGGTCGTGGTCTTGCCCGCACCGTTCGGCCCGAGTACGGCCGTGAGCTTCCCCGCGCGCGGCGGAGATGGACAAGCCTGCCACTGCCGTGGTTCGTCCGTAGTTCTTGACCAGCCCGCTGATCTCGACGGCCGGGGTTTCGCTCACGCACGCGAGTCTAGGGGCCTGCGCAGTCAGCGCTCGCGCTAGTGCCTTGCGCAGCGGGCCCGCTAGTGCCGGGGGCATGCGCCGAGCCGGATCGTGACGGGCTGTTTCAGGGCAGGCACCCAGACCCGGACAGGTACGCAGCGCGCACCCCTGACGAGGTAGCGCACCGTAGTAGTCGGTTACCGCCGGCCCCTTCCCGCATCGGGCGTCGCAGGCGATGAACGTCACGCCGGACTCACCACTTCGCATCGTGTACTTGGTGCCTGGATTGAGCGAGTCCCGCGGCCCGTACAGGAACCGCAGGTCGTGACGCGCCTGCCGGGCGCCACCTTGAGCACCACGGCCGAACCTGGCCGCAGGCCGTCCAGCACCATGATCGCGACGTACAGCCTGAGGCGCCCGGAGGAATGTCCGCCGTCCATGAGCCACAGCGGACCGGCCTCATGGACGGCGCCAGCACGCCAGTGGCGGCCGATCACGCCGCCGTACGGGACCGTCCTCGCAGCCGCTCAGCACGGTGCCGGCGGCGGCACCGGGTGCGGCCGCGTGGCGTGCGTCGGCGTCGGCGAGGTCTGGTGGACGTCCGGGCGCGGCCGGCCAGTGCCCGCGGAGCGCGCCGACACCGGCGGAACGGCGAGCGCCGCGGCCACCGCCACCGCCAGCACGCTCGCGCCGACCCGGATCTGGTGTCGCCGGTGACGCCGCATGACCGCGCGCGAGCAGCCCAGGCGGGGCGGGCTCGGCCGCCTCGCGCAAGCGCGGCGCGCAGCCTGCGCTCGAGGTCAGTCATCTCGGCTCCTTCCCGCCGGGCGCCCGTTCCGTCCGGGCGCCACATCCCGCTGCTCAGCGCAGGCCGCCTCGCGCAACTTCGCGAGTGCGCGAGACGCCTGGCTCTTCACCGTGCCCTCGGAGCACCCGAGCACGGCCGAGGTCTGCGCTTCTGACAGGTCCTCCAGGTAGCGCAGCACGATGACCGCTCGCTGCCGGGCTGGCAGCGCCGCCAGGGCACGCAGCAGCTGATCCCGGTCAGCCACGACTGCCGACTGGTCGGCGATCGACCTGGCCCGCGTCCGGTGCCGTGACCGGCAATTCCGGCCTGCGCCGGAGCCGCCGCCAGCGGTCGACCGACGCGTTCACGAGCATCCGGCGGACGTAGCGCTCCGGGTCGCCGTCCCGGCAGATCCGGCCCCACCGCCGGTACGCGCGCTCCAGCACGCCCTGCAGCAGATCCTCGGCCTCGGCGCGATGGTGACCGCACACCAGCAGCGCCAGCGTGAACAGCCGGGACGAGGACGCGGCGACGAATGCCTCGAAGCGGCATGTCGCACGCCGCGGCGGAGCCGCCTGGCATGCTGACCGCAGCGTCCTGCGGGCCGGTCATACCTACATCCACGATGTGGCCGCCGGAAAAGGTTGCAGGAACGGCGGTGCGGTTGGCTATGTCGCGGCGGCCGCGCACCGGACCGGCTCGATCCTGCGCGAAGACCGGCTCAGGGGCGGGCAGCCTCGGCCGGGGCTGACCTGGGCTGCGATCCGCGCGGCTCGCGTCCGGCAGGAACGGTTCGAGCTGGACTGGCCAGTTCGCGGCAGGAGCGCACCAGCAGCGCGAGGATCGCGTTGAGCTGACGGCCGGCCCGCTCGTCGCCGGCGGCGCGCGGCCGCGGGCGAGCAGCCAGGGCCTGGTCTGGCTGATGAAGCGGTTCGCCGTCACCGCGATGGACCAGACCGCCGAGGTGGCCGCGCGGAAGTCGCCCGGCCGCCAGCGCCGCGTCGGTCTCGCGAGGGCACGCCTGCTGGCGTCCACTAGTTCCCGTGAGCCTGGCGGGCAGTTCGGCAAGCTCGGGCACGACGCCGTCGCGGTACTTCCTGACCAGCGAGACGACCCTGTTGACCAGGTTGCCGATGCCGTGCGCGAGTTCGTCGTTCGCGCGCGCGATCAGCCGCTCCCTGGTGAAGTCGACGTCGCCGATTCCTCGGCACGTCTCGCAGCAGCCACCAGCGGAGCGCGTCGGTGCCGTATGCGGCAGCGATCTCGGCCGGGTCGACGGCGCCGCCGCCGGACTTGCTGATCTTGCGGCCTTCGACGGTCAGGTAGTCGTGCACGAGGATGTCCGTCGGCAACGGCAGGCCGGCCGAGGCGAGAATGGCGGGCCAGTAGACCGCGTGGAACCGGAGCACGCCCTTGCCGAGCAGGTGAACGCGGCGAGCCGGAGCCGGTCCACCACTGCCGCAGTCCCGCTTCGTCGCCGCCGTAGCCGAGCGCGGTGATGTAGTTGCCGAGCGCGTCCCACCAGACGTAGATCACTTGGCTCGGCATCGCCGGGCACAGGGATGCCCCACCCGTGCGCGCGCCCGACGGAGCGCGAGACCGAGAAGTCGGCCAGCCCGCCGTCGATGAAGGCGAGCACCTCGTTGCGGCGCCCGGCAGGCTCGATCCGCAGCCGGCCAGAGCCGATATCGTCGCGCAGCCGCGCGGCGTACCTGGACAGGCGGAAGAACCAGTTCTCCTCGGCTACCAGCTCGGGTCGCGTCCGATGCTCGGGACAAAGCCCGCTGTCGAGCTCGGCCGGCGTGTAGAACGCCTCGCAGCCCACGCAGTACAGCCCCTCGTAGTGCCTGCGGTACAGGTCGCCGGTGACGCAGGCCAGCCACAGCGCGCTCGACGCCGGCCCGGTGCCGCGGATCGGTGCTCGTCCTGATCACGTCGTCGACGCTGAGCGACAGCGTGCCGGCGAGCGCGACAAAGGCGCTCGGCGTTGGCGTCGACGAACGCCTGAACGCCGACGCCGGCCTGCCTGGCGGCGAGCACGTTCTTCAGCGAGTTGTCGTCGGTGCCGGTCTGAAACCTGACCGGGTGACCGAGGCGACGGTAGTGCCTGGCCAGCACGTCCGCCTGGACGTACTCGAGTGCGTGGCCCAGATGCGGCCGGGCATTCACGTAGGGAATTGTCGTTGTGAGATACACAGGTGCTGTTGTCATCGGAATCCTCCAAGCTGGCCGCCGAGGCTCCGATACAGCGCACATACAAAATCGAGGCCCCGGAACAGGGCCTCGATAGCTGATCGTCCGCACGCGTCACTGGCCCCGCGAGCGGGGCATCATCTCCTTGCGCACGGACGCCGTCATAACGGCATTGTAGCTTCTGCGACCTCGTCGTAGGGCATGGCCGGGAACTGGGCGATAATCGGGCAGAATGCTGACGACGGCGTCCTGGGCGGCAAGGAGCGCGATGACACAAACCGTGTGGGATGTCAGCGGCGATGTGCGCAGGGCGCTTCGCTCGATCGCCGGCGATCCGCAGCTCGGCACGGCGGTGCTGGCCGATCCGCACGTGATGGCCAACCTGCTCAAGGACCTGCTGCCCGATCTGCCGCGCGAGTCGGCATTGCTGGTCGCAGCCGCGCAGTGCGACCTGGTCAGCGTGCTCAGCGGGCATCTGGACTCCGGGACTCGACCTCGGCACCTCGTCGCGGCTCGCCGCGCGGGTGGTTCGCCGAGCGGATGCCGTTCACCGATGACGCCTGCGCCTGTGTCGTCCGCGAGCTTGCGATCGCGCTCGGCGCCGATCCGTCAGCCGTGGTCGGGACGACCCTGCCCGATACCGTCCCGGCGGGTCCTGAGGATCTGTTCGAGGCCACCGCGAGCGTGGGTACGGTCGTGGGCTGGGGCGACAACGACGAAGGCGAGATCGACGTGCCTGCCGGCCTGCACCACGTGGTTGCCGTCGCCGCCGGCTGGTACCACAGCCTGGCGGTTACGTCGGCCGGCCAGGTGATCGCGTGGGGCAGCAGCGCGGACAGCCTCACGAACGTGCCAGCGGGCCTCGGCGGAGTGACGGCGATCGCTGCCGGCCGGCTGCACAGCCTCGCGCTGACGGTCGCCGGGACGGTTGTCGCCTGGGGGAGCAACGGGTTCGGCCAGGCCCGCGTGCCGGCCAGCCTCGGCGGAGTGACCTCGGTCTCCGCTGGCGCCGAGCACAGCCTCGCGGTGGCAGACGGCAGGGTCATCGCCTGGGGAGGCAACGGCTGCGGGCAGGCCGACGTGCCGCGCGGCCTGCCCGAGATCACCGCGGTGGCCGCGGGTGCTGAGCACAGCCTGGCGCTCACCGCCGACGGACGGGTCATCGCCTGGGGCCTGCCCGATTTCGGCGAGACGACGGTGCCGGCCGACCTCGACCAGGTCACCGCCATCGCGGCAGGGGTCAATCACAGCGCGGCGCTCACCTCGGACGGCCGGGTGGTGGCGTGGGGACGCAGCGACAACTCAGAGACCGCGGTGCCGTCCGACCTCACCGATGTGGTCGCCATCTCCGGCAACGGCACGCACTGCCTCGCGATGACCGCGTCCGGCGCCGTGGTTGCCTGGGGCAGCAACGACTGCGGCGAGTGCGACGTGCCTGCCATGCCCTCCGGCGTCACCGCTATCGCGGCCGGCTACGGCCACAGCCTGGCGGTGACCGGCTAGCTCGCTAGCGCTCGTCACGAACGCCGCCAGCCGCTCGGCTTGATCCAGGCGGCTCGCCTCGTGCATGTACATCATGTGACCGGCCTCGTAGTAGGCGAACTCGACGTTGGCGGCCAGCTCATCGGGAATGGCCAGATGCCTGATGTCGTTCTCCGCGGCCAGGTACGGCGTGGCGGCGTCGTAGTACCCGCACGCGACGTGCAGCCGCATGTGCGGGTTGACCCGCATCGCCTCGGCCAGCTTGTCGAGCACGAACAGGTGCTGTGCCTCGAACTCCTTGTACGACCAGGGATGCACCCGGTCGGTGAGCACCTCGTAAGGCAGGTCGCTGGAGTAGCCGAGCTCGGCCCGCACGTAGTGGTTCAGCGCGGCGGCGTACGGCCCGATGATGGCGTCGATCGACGGGTCCGTGGTCCACCGCTCCCTGCCGTAGTCGCTGTCCCAGCCGGCGAACCGGCCGTCGATCCTGCCGACCGTCCTGCGCTGGTCCCGCAGCAGCTCGGTGAGGAATCTGACGTGCTCGGGGCGCAGGTCAACCCGGTCCACGTAGTCCTCGGACAGCCCGGTCAGCGACGCGATCTTGGTGACTGCGGCGGCTCGCTCCTCGGCGTCGAGCCGTGACGCCGAGCGCGAGCACGCGCGGGTAGTCCGCTGCCGCGTACTCCTCGGCCTCCGTCGAGCACCTCGCGCAGCGGCCGGTCGCCGTGCTTGCCGTGGTAGTTCGCTATCGCGGCGTACGTCGGCAGGTAGTTCACGTACGGATCGTCGTTACCCGGCGTGAACATCACCGATCCGCCGTTGAGGAAGCACGAGATCAGCACCAGGCCATTCAGGTACAGCCCGTAGCGTTCCTGCAGGTGCCTGGCGAGCGCCGGCCGCCCTGGTCGTGCCGTAGGACTCGCCGCACAGGTACTTCGGCGACATCCAGCGGCCGTTGCGGGTGGTCCAGAGCCTGATCACCTCGCCGACCGAGTCGATGTCACCGCCGAAGCCGTGGAACTCCTTGCTCTTCTCGCCCTTGACCGCGCGCGAGAAGCCGGTGGAGACCGGGTCGATGAAGACAAGGTCGGAGTGCCTGAGCAGGGTCTGCTCGTTGTCGCACGAGCCCGTACGGCGGCGGCAGCAGGTCGCCGGCGTCGCCCATCAGCACCCGGCGCGGCCCGAGCACGCCGAGGTGCAGCCAGATGCTCGACGATCCAGGGCCGCCGTTGAACGCGAACGTGACCGGCCGGCTGGCGGCGTCCGCGCCGTCGACGGTGTAGGCGACCATGAACACCTCGGCCTTGGGCTGCGGGCCGTCGAACTTGTCGTCGGTGTGCGCCTCTGTCCGCAGCACGACGCGCCCTGCGGTCGCCGTGTAACTGAGTTCCTCGCCGTCGATGGTGATCGAGTGCGACGTCGTGACCAGATCGTCGACCGGCTCCTTGGCCGCGCCGTCGGCTTGTTCGCCGTCGCCTTCGGACGTCGCTTGCCGCGCTCTCGTGATCGTCGCTTCTGCCGGCTGCGTCGCTCTCGGCTGGCATGTGGACTCCTCGTCGTTGGGGGCGCAGACAGGCTAACGTCCGCGATCCCGGCCGCCCAGGCTGACCCCCGGTCGCGGCTAGCGGCGCCCTGCCGGCCTCGATCAGCGCATCGAACAAGGCCGGGTCTTCTCCGGCCTCCGGATGCCACTGCACGCCTACCACGAACCCGGTCCCGTCAAGCTCGACCGCCTCGATGGTGCCGTCTTCGGCCCACGCGGTCGCGGTCAGGCGCGTCCGCCAGACGGCCGATGCCCTGATGGTGATGGGTCGGCACCACCGATGGTGCCGACACCGAGTATCGCCGGCCAGCCGCGACGGCCCGGCGCCGATCGTCACCTTGTGCTCGCCCATCGTCCCCGGGGTCGGGGAGTGGCCCTCGTGGCCGACAACGTCCGGGCAGGTGCTGGATCAGCGTGCCACCCAGGGCCACGTTCATCACCTGCAGGCCGCGGCAGATGCCCAGGACAGGCACGCCGGCGTCGAGCGCCGCACAGAACAGCGCCAGCTCGGCCGCGTCCCTGGCCGGGCGCACCACCGTGGTCCTCGGCCCCGCCTGCTCGCCGTACCTGGCCGGCTCGATGTCAGGCCCGCCGGAGATGATCAGGCCATCGAGGCCGGCCACGCGCGCGCCTCGATGCCAGGCACCGGCGGCAGCAGCACGGGAGCGCCCCCGGCCGCCGCCACCTGGTCGGCATAGTTCTGCGGCAGCAACGTGGCAGGCAGGTCCCAGGCCCCCCAGCGGGCTTGCTCGCTGTAGGCGCTGATCCCGATCACGGGCCGCGCCATCCGAGCCCCGGCAGCCCTCATAGCGGTGTCACATAGGCGCCGGAGATCCCGCCGTCGACGAGGAACTGCGAAGCGGTGATGAACGACGCGTCGTCGCTGGCCAGGAACGCGACGGCGGCAGCGATCTCCTCGGGCTCTGCGAAGCGCCCGGCCGGCACGTGCACGAGGCGGCGCGCCGCCCGCTCTGGATCGGCGGCGAACACCTCCCGCAGCAGCGGCGTGTTGACCGGGCCAGGGCAGAGCGCGTTGACCCTGATCCCTTCCCTGGCGAATTGCACGCCAAGTTCCCTGCTCAGCGCCAGCACGCCGCCCTTGGATGCGGTGTAGGAGATCTGCGAGGTGGCCGAGCCGAGCACGGCAACGAAGGAGGCGGTGTTGATGATCGAGCCCTTGCCCTGCCGCTGCATGTGCGGGAGCACGTACTTGCAGCACAGGTAGACCGAGGTCAGGTTGACCTCCTGAACATGGCGCCAGGCGTCGATGCCGGTAGTCAGGATCGAGTCGTCTTCCGGCGGCGAGATGCCGGCGTTGTTGAAGGCGATGTCGATCCTGCCGAACTCGGCGGCGACGTCGTCGTAAAGCCGCCTGACTTCCTCCTCGACCGCCACGTCCGCGGCCATGAACACTCCGCCGGTCTCCTCGGCCGCCGCCTGGCCGGCGGCCTTGTCGATGTCGACGGCCACCACCTTGGCGCCCTCGGCCGCCATCCGGCGGGCACTGGCCAATCCGATACCGCTGCCAGCTCCAGTGATGACGGCGACCCGGTCCTGCAAGCGCTGCATTGCGCGACTCCCGTTAGTCAGTGGCGATGAAAACGTTCTTGACCTCGGTGAACGCGTCGAGCGCGTCCGGTCCGAGCTCGCGACCCAGTCCGGACTGCTTGAATCCGCCGAACGGGGTCCAGTACCGCACCGATGAGTGCGAGTTCACCGACAGGTTGCCGGTCTCCACCGCCCGCGCCACCCTGATCGCGCGGCCGATGTTGCCTGTCCAGATCGATCCCGAGAGCCCGTACGGCGTGTCGTTGGCGATCTCGATGGCCTCCGCCTCGTCCTCGAACGGCGTGACGGTCACCACCGGCCCGAATATCTCCTCGGTATAGGCCGGCGCGTCCGATCCGATCGGCGCCAGGACGGTGGGCGGGAACCAGTACCCGGGCCCATCGGGCGCGCTGCCGCGGAATGCCACAGGCGCGTCGTCTGGTACATATTTCGCAACGCTAGCTCGGTGGCTGGCCGAGATCAGCGGGCCCATCTCGGTGTCCGTCAGTGCCGGGTCGCCGACCCTGACGCCCTTGACCGCGGGCTCGAGCAATTCCATGAACTTGTCAAGCACCGAGCGTTGCACCAGGATCCGCGAGCGCGCGCAGCAGTCCTGGCCCGCGTTGTCGAATACCGCGTACGGCGCTGTCGCCGCCGCTCGCTCGATGTCGGAGTCGGCGAAGACGATGTTCGCCGACTTGCCGCCGAGCTCGAGCGTCAGCCGCTTCACCTGCTTCGCGCAGCCCGTCATGATCTGCTGGCCGACCTCGGTCGACCCGGTGAAGACGATCTTCCTCACGGCCGGATGGTCCACCAGCCGCTGGCCGACCACCGAGCCCTTGCCAGGAAGCACCTGGAAGACGTGCTCGGGAAGGCCTGCCTGCAACGCTAGCTCGCCGATCCGCATCGCGGTCAGCGGCGTCATCTCGGCCGGCTTGGCGACGACGGCGTTGCCCGCCGCCAGGGCTGGTGCCATTCCCCAGGACAGGATCGGCATCGGGAAGTTCCACGGCACGATGAGGCCCACGACACCGAGCGGCTCGGCGAACGTCACGTTCAGGCCGCCGGCGACCGGTATCTGCTTGCCGGTCAGCCGTTCCGGCGCAGCGGCGTAGTACTGCACCACGTCGCGGATCTGTCCGGCCTCCCAGCGGGCGGCCCCGACCGGATGCCCGGAGTTGGCGACTTCGAGCTGGGCGAGCTCCTCGATGTGGGCGTCGATCTCGGCTGCGAACGCGCGCAGCAGTCGCGCTCGGTCACCGGGTGCGACGGTCCGCCAGTCGCGCTGCGCAGCGTGCGCCCGCGCGATCGCGACGTCGGCCTCTTCGACGGAGGTGCCTGGCACGGTGCGTGACCGGCCGCTCGCTGGCCGGGTTCAGAATGGTGTACGAGCTCATAGTGCTCACAACCGCTCGAAGCCGCGTCGTAGTTCCCAATCGGTGACAGCGGCGTCAAATGCCGCAAGCTCGACGCGCGCATAGTTGGCGTAGTGGTTGACGACCTCTGCGCCGAACGCCTGCTTGGCCAGGGCGCTGTTCTCCCACAGCTCGAGCGCGTCTCGCAGCGTATGCGGGACCTTCGGCCCGTCATCGGCATAGGCGTTGCCGCCGAACGCGTCCTCGAGCGGAAGCTCGTTGTCGATTCCGGCGAGCCCGGCCGCGATCATTCCGGCGATCGCCAGATAAGGGTTGACGTCGCCGCCTGGCGTCCGGTTTTCCGGCCGCAAGGACAGGCCGTGCCCGACAAGACGGAGCGCGCACGTCCGGTTATCTACGCCCCAACGGACCGCTGTGGGGGCGAAGCTGCCGGGAACGTACCTCTTGTAGGAATTGATGTTCGGCGCGTACAGCAGCGTCAGCTCGCGCATGGCTGCGAGCTGACCGGCCAGGAAGCGCTCACCGATCGGTGACATCCCGTGCGGCCCGTCGCCCGCAAGGACTGGCCGCCCGCCGTCGCGTTCGCGCAGCGACAGGTGGATGTGGCAGGAGTTGCCCTCGCGCTGGTTCGGCTTGGCCATGAAGGTCAGCGACATGCCGTCCTGCGCGGCGATCTCCTTGGCGCCGGTCTTGTAGATCGAGTGGTTGTCGCAGGTGGTGACCGCGTCGGCGTAGCGGAACGCGATCTCGTGCTGGCCGAAGTTGCACTCGCCCTTGGCCGACTCGACGTACATCCCGGCCCCGGCCATGCCGAGCGTGATCCGGCGCAGCAGCGGGTCGATCCTGGAGGTGCCCAGTATCGAGTAGTCGACGTTGTACTGGTTGGCGGGCACCAGGTTCGCGTAGCCCTTGTCGGCCGCCTGCTCGAAGCTGTCCTTGTAGACGATGAACTCCAGCTCCGTGCCGGCCAGCGCCACCCAGCCGCGCTCGGCGAGCCTGGCGATCTGGGCCTGCAGCATCTGGCGCGGCGAGGCGACGACCGGCGTCCCGTCCAGCCAGGTCAGGTCCGCCAGGATCAGGGCGATCGACGGAAGCCACGGCACGCGGCGCAGCGTCGTCAGGTCGGGCTTCAGCACGAAGTCGCCGTAGCCGCGCTCCCAGGACGACATCTCGTACCCGCCGACGGTGTTCATGTCCACGTCCACCGCGAGCAGGTAGTTGCAGCCCTCCGCGTAGTGCTCGGCCACCTCGTCGAGGAAGTACTCCGCCGACAGGCGCTTGCCCGCCAGCCGGCCCTGCATGTCGGTGAAGGCGAGCGTCACCGTGTCGATCTCGCCCGCACCGACCGCAGTCCGCAGCTGCTCCAGGCTGAGCATGCCTGGCCTCGGCTTCGCGAACGTGCCGCCGCTGCCGTGACTGTCCGTCATGAACCGTCCTTGTCTGTGCGCTCAGGTGTTCGCGTGCCTTGGTCAGACCACCTCGAGCTCGTGCTCGATCGCGGCCAGTTCCTCTGGCGTGCCCTGAACCTTAGGCCCGGTGAACCAGTTCTTGGCCGAGACCGCCCACCAGATGCCGGCGAACCCGATGACGACGATGACCGCGACGACCGCATAGTTGAACGTGTTCAAGTTGAGAGTGCCGTTGTCGGTCACCGGCCCGAACTGCGGGAGCATGAACAGGATCGTGATGCAGCCGACCCAGATGACCGCGGTCCAGCCAACGACGTAGCTCCACCTGCCGAGGTGCCAGGGGCCGCGCTCGAACGACTCGCCCCGGCGCAGCCGGAGGAAGGTCGGCATCACGTAGGCGATGTACAGGCCGATGACGGCGATGGACGTCACGGCCGCGTAGGCGACACCGTTCCACAGGTATGGCAGGCCGAGGATCAGCGCGCCGGAGGCTCCGAGCCAGATCGCGTTGGTCGGCGTCCTGGTCCGCTTGTTGACCTGGTGCCAGATCCGCGAGCCGGGCAGCGCGCCATCCCTGGAGAAGGCGTAGATCATGCGGGAGTTCGCGGTGATCGAAGACATCCCGCAGAAAAGCTGGGCGCCGATGGCGATCAGCAGCAGGAGCTTGGCACCGGTGAGCCCGATCGCGTCCGTCCAGATCTGGGCAGGGGCGGCCGTCCCCTGCACCGCCTCGTTGAGGTACAGCTTGCCGCCGATGGGTCCCTGGAGCGCGTAGGTCATGCCCAGCAGCAGGACGATTCCCGCGCCGAGCGAGACGAGGATTGACATGACGATGCCGCGCGGCCCCGACGGTGGCGGCGGAATGGGTCTCCTCGGTCAGGTGCGCCGACGCGTCATACCCGGTGAAGGTGTACTGCGCCATCAGCAGGCCGACCGGGATGATGTACCACCAGCCGAGGTTCAGGCCGCTGTTGTTGAACAGGCCGGTGAAGACGTCCTTGGTCGGCAGGTGATGGTCGGGCGCGAAGGCGAGCACCGCGACGATGATGAGCACGCCGGTTATGTGCCACCACACGCTGATGTCGTTCAGCCTGGCGACCAGCTTGATGCCGAACTGGTTCAGCATGCCATGCAGCCCGAGGACGATCGCGAAGATGAGGATCGTTTCCCAGTGCCCGAAGCCGAGGCCGAACTGCAGGTTCAGGAACGCGTTGATGAAGAACGCGGCGCCGAAGTCGATCCCGGCGGTCACCGCGACCTGGCCGATGAAGTTGAACCAGCCGGTGAACCAGGACCAGGCAGGGCCGTTCTTCGGCGCGAGCTTGGCCGCCCAGTAGTACAGGCCGCCCGCGGTCGGGTAGCTGGAGCAAACCTCGGCCATGGCCAGGCCGACCAGCAGCGTCATCACGCCGACGCCGAGCCAGCCCCAGATGATGACCGCCGGGCCGCCGAGATCCATGCCGAAGTAGAACAGGGTCAGGCAGCCGGACAGGATCGAGATGATGGTGAACGAGACGGCGAAGTTCGAGAAGCCCGACATCCGCCGGACGAGTTCCTGGGCGTAGCCGAGCTTGTGCAGCTCTTCTTCGTCGCTCAGCGTCGCCGAGGGCGCTTGATTGTTGACCGACACGACTAGCTCCTTGGGGGTGCGGCCTGGGTTCGGCTCGGGTCAGTGGGAACCCGCCAGCGTTGGGGTCTGGCGGCGGCGGAAATTTAATGGTCTAATAACAGACCAATTGAGGGTGTAGCCGGCCACAATGTCAAGAGCTAGGGCCAGAACGTCTGACGAAGTCCGGACCGGAACGCTGATGGAGTCAGGCCAGAACGCTGACGGAGTCAGGCCGGAACGCTGACGGAGTCAGGCCGGACAGGCCCGGATGTGCCCGAAGACTCCGGCGCGCGGGTTAGGGGAGGCCCGCGCGCCGGACTTGGCGCGGCCGCCAGCGCCGTTGCGGCAGCCGTCGGCCGGTTGCATCAGGGAAGGCGGTGATGGTGAGCGTCGGCGTCGACCTCGGCAACGTGCTGCGGCCGGTGCGTGAAGGCAACGCCTTCGAAGAGACTGTCGAGCGCCTGCTGACCGTGATCAAGCTCGGCCTGATCGGACCAGGCGAGCGGTTCCCGCCGGAGCGAGAGCTCGCTGCGCAGCTGGGCATCAGCAGGCTGACGCTGCGAGAGGCGATCAGGGAGCTGCAGCGGGCCGACTACGTCGAGTCCAGGCGCGGCAGGCTCGGCGGCACGTTCATCATCTACACAAGGCCCGCGCCGAACGTGAGAGAGCTGCGCAGGCTGGCACAAGAACGCGGCCAGAAGCTGGCCGACGCGCTGACCTTCCGGTTCGCCGTCGAGACGGGAGCGGCTGACATGCTGGCCCAGCAGGTCGCCGCGGCCGCCGACCCCGGCTATGAGCCAGTGGCTCCCGTGGCCAGCCTTGCCGCCGCCGATGGCTCGACGACATCGCGGCGTGAGGTGCTGCAGGCCAGGCTGGCCGACGTGAACAAGCGCGGGTCCGGCCGACTACCGGCGGATGGACACGCTCTTCCATCTGGCGATCGCCGAGCTGACCGGCTCGAACCTGCTGTCGACCGCGTGCGCGGAAGCCAGGATGCAGCTGAACGACCTGCTCAACGCGATTCCCGATGCTCAAGCTCAACATCACCCACGCCGCCACGCAGCACGCAGGCGATCGCGGACGCGATCCTCGCGGGCGACGCCGACGCGGGCCCGCACCGCCGTTGCCGAGCACCTGGCGGGCACCGGCTCCCTGCTGCGCGGCTTCCTCGGCTAGACCGAGGAAGTCGTGCGGCCGGAGTGCGGTTTCCTCAAGCCGGGCTCAGCGTGCCGAGGTTGAGCGGATGGTGGCAGGCGGCCTGATGCTCTCCGCCGTGGTCGGTCAGCTGCGGCTCGATCTGCGAGCAGATGTCCGTGGCGTACTTGCAGCGCGGATGGAACCGGCAGCCAGATGGCGGCGCGATCGGGCTCGGCACGTCGCCCTCCAGCACGATCTGCTCGCGCTGGGCCGAGACCCTCGGGTCGGGGATCGGGACAGCGGACAGCAGCGCCTCGGTGTACGGGTGCACGGGGCGCTTGTACAACTCCTCGGCGGGGGAGATCTCGACGATCTTGCCGAGGTACATCACCGCGATCCGGTCCGACACATGCCTGACCACGCCCAGATCGTGGGCGATGAAGATGTAGGTGAGCCCCAGCTCGTCCTGCAGGTCGTCGAGAAGGTTGATCACCTGTGCCCGGATCGAGACGTCCAGGGCCGAGACCGGCTCGTCCGCGATGATCAGCTTCGGATGCAGGGCAAGGGCCCTGGCGACGCCGATCCGCTGCCGCTGGCCGCCGGAGAACTCGTGCGGGTACCTGTTGACGTGCTCCGGGGACAGGCCGACGAGCTTGAGCAGCTCCCTGACCCGTTCCCTGATCTGGCCGCGGCTGGTGCGGCCGTGGATACGCAGCGGATCGGAGATGATCGTCCCGACTCGCTTGCGCGGGTTCAGCGACGCATAGGGGTCCTGGAAGACCATCTGGAGTTCGCCACGGATCGGGCGAAGCGCTCGCCTGGACAGCCGGGAGATGTCCTTGCCGTCGAACGTGACCGATCCGCTGGTCAGGTCCAGCAGCCTGATGATGCATCGGCCGAGCGTGGACTTGCCGCAGCCGGACTCGCCGACCAGGCCGAGCGTCTCGCCGGCCTTGATCTCGAT
This sequence comes from uncultured Actinomycetota bacterium, assembly GCA_963809195.1. Taxonomy (GTDB): domain Bacteria; phylum Actinomycetota; class Actinomycetes; order Streptosporangiales; family Streptosporangiaceae; genus Chersky-822. Next base: position 544,120 of record CAWEIQ010000003.1, read on the forward strand.
GCTGACGTCGTCGACGGCGTGCACGCGACCGATCTCGCGCTTGAAGAAGACGCCGCGCTTGATCGGGAAGTACTTCTTCAGGTGCTCGACCCGCAGCAGCACGCGGTCATCCCGGCTCACGCTCGCTTCGTCCTGGCTCACGCTGGCCGTCACGGCGCTCGCTCCGTGCTGCCTCGATCACTGTGCTGCCTCGATCACTGCGCTCCTCGATCACTGCGCTTCCTCGATCAGCTCGGGGTGAATGGTCGTGTCCCGGCGGGCGCGCTTGAGCACGGGGTCGAGGTGACAGGCGTCCGTGTGGTCGAAGGCGGCCCGGTTCGCCAGCTCGGGCACCTCGCCGCAGGCTTCGAACCGCTGCGGGCATCGCTCGCCGAACGCGCAGCCGGCGGGCAGGTGGATGAGCGAGGGTGGCAGCCCGGCGATGGTCGTCAGCCGCCTCGGCTTAGGCCGGTCGATCCTGGCGATCGAGCCGAGCAGGCCCCAGGTGTACGGGTGCTGGGCGTCATAGAACACGTCGTCCTTGGTGCCCTGCTCGATGATCCGGCCCGCGTACATCACCGCGACCCGGTCGGCCACGTCGGCCACCACGCCCATGTCGTGGGTGATCAGCACGACCGCGGAGCCGAACTCGTCCTTCAGCGTCTTGATCAGCTTGAGGATCTGGGCCTGGATGGTCACGTCGAGGGCGGTCGTCGGCTCGTCGGCGATCAGCAGGCTCGGACTGCAGGACAGCGCCATCGCGATCATCACCCGCTGGCGCATGCCGCCGGAGAACTGATGCGGGAAGTCGTCGACCCGCTCCGCGGGGTGCGGGATCCCGACCGCGGTGAGCAGCTCGATCGCCCGGGCCCTCGCCGCCTGCTTCGAGATGCGCTCGTGGGCCCTGATCTGCTCGACGATCTGCCAGCCGACCCGGTAGACCGGGTTCAGCGATGTCATCGGGTCCTGGAAGATCATCGCGATCTCCGAGCCCCTGATCCCGCGCAACTCCGGCTGGCTCAGCGCCATCAGATTGCGGCCCTTATAGATGACCTCGCCCTCGAACTTCGCGTTCGGGTCGATGATCAGCCGCATCACCGACATCATCGTGACGCTCTTGCCGGAACCCGACTCGCCGACGATGCCGAGCGTCTCGCCTTCTGACACCGAGAACGAGACACCGTCAACCGCGCGGACGAGCCCGTCCTCGGTCCTGAAGCTGACCTTGAGGTCGTTCACCTCGAGCAGCGGATCGCTCATGACGTTCTCACCAATGGGCCGCGTCCACCCGATCTCGGCGCCATCAGGCCGGCCGCACTCTCGGGTCGAGCCCGGCATACGCGATGTCGACGAGCGTGTTGGCCAGCACGATGAAGAACGCGCCGTAGATGACGGTTGCCATGATCACTGGCAGGTCGAGGTTGGTGAGCGACTGGTAGGTCAGGAATCCGACGCCGTGGATCGCGAACACCACCTCGGTGAGCAGCGCGCCGCCGCCGACCAGGACACCGAAGTCCAGGCCGAACAGGCTGACAAATGTGATCATCGACGTGCGCAGGGTGTGCCGGAACAGCACGCGCCGCTCGGTCAGGCCCTTGGCCCTGGCGGTCCTGATGTAGTCCTCGTTCTGGATCTCGAGCAGGTTCGCACGCAGCACCCTGGCGTAGAAACCGATGTACAGGATGGACAGCGTGATCCACGGGAAGAACAGTCCCTGGAACCAGAGCACGGGATTCTGCGTGATCGGCGTGTACCCGAGCGGGCGGGACCCAGCTGAACAAGAACGTATGGTGCAGCCTGCTCTGGGTGACGAGGTTGACGACCTCGCCGAGCCAGAAAACGGGCATGGATATCCCGATGAGCGCGATGATCATGAGCAGCGGGTCGAGCGAGCGTCCCGCGCATCAGCGCGGCCGCAACGCCCATGAGGATCGCCATCACCACCCAGATGAGGGCAGCGCCGAAGACAAGCGACAGGGTGGCAGGAGCGGCCGCGATGATCTCAGGAATGACCTTCGTGACCCTGGTTTGAGTAGGAAACCAGGTCCCTGGTGATGAAGATCTTCTTCATCATCAGCCCGTACTGAACGGGGAACGGGCGATCCAGCCCGAACTGGTGCCTGATCTCGGCCATGACCTGCGGGCTCGGGTTCCGGCCCGCGATCTGCCTGGCGGGGTCGATGCCGGGGGTCTTGAAGAAGATGACGAACACCAGGACCGTGATCGCGAACATCACGAGCACGGTCCACATGACGCGCCTGACGATGAAGGTGAGCACTAGCCCTCCACCCGCAGCTTCGCCCGCGGGTCGAGCGCGTCCCTGACCCCGTCACCAAGCACGTTCAGCGCCAGTACGGTCAGAACGATCATGATGCCGGGGGCGATAGCGACCCACGGCCTTGTGTACAGCAGGTCCTGGCCGTCGCTGATGATGGTGCCCCAGCTAGCGTTGGGCGGCTGCACGCCGATGGACAGGAAGGACAACGCCGACTCGGTCAGGATCGTCGTGGCGATCATCAGCGGCAGCAGCACGATCACCACCGACACGACGTTCGGCAGGATGTCCGAGAAGATCAGCCGCAGATCGGATGCGCCCTGAGCGATGCCGGCCTGGACGAACTCCTTCTCCGAGACGGACAGCACGTGGCCGCGGATCGGCCGGTAGACATACGGCAGGTAGATGAAGGCGATGATGATCGTGGGCAGCCACAGGCTGGTCGCCACCAGGTGCAGCGGGCCGATGGACAGGCCGCTTTGCTCGGTGAGAAGCACGGTGGAGATCGAGATCGCCAGCAGGTAGACCGGAAACGCCCAGATCACGTCCATCAACCTGGACAGGATCGCGTCGATCAGCCCGCCGAAGTAGCCAGCGATGAGCGCGATGATGGTCGCGATGACGCAGCAGATAACGGCTGAGCCGATGCCTATCTCCAGCGAGCTTCGGCCGCCGTACAGCACCCTGGCCATCACGTCACGGCCCTGCTGGTCAGCGCCTAGGAAGTAGTGCTGGGGATCCCAGGTCGGCCCGAGCGGCGTCTCGCCCAGTTTCAGGATGCCGCCGCCCCGCTCCATCAGCGGCACCTTGTGGCCGTTGACGATCGTTGTGCCGTTCAGGTTGTTTTCGAACGGGTTCACTTTGGCGATGTCGTGCGCGTACAGCGGTGCCGCCAAGCACACCGCGATGATCAGCAGGAACAGTACGAGCGCCGAAATGGCGATCCGGTTTCGCCATAGCCGACGCCCGGCAAGTGCCCACGGGCTGTGCCCGCTGATCTCCGGCGGCAGGTCAGGTGCAGGGGCCTGCGCCGGAGGCTCAGCGGACTCGGTGAGCGCAATGGCCATCAGCGGCCGCCAGGGCGGCCGGTGCCTACTTCAGCCATTGCTGGTCGATCAGGATGTACCACTGCGGATTCCACTGGTACCCGTGCACGCGCTTGGACAGGAAGTCGATCTGCTTCGGGTTGTACATGTCGACCCACGGTGCCTGGTCGGTCACGGCGTGATCGACCTGGGCCCAGATGTTGCTGGCCGCGGTGGCGTTGGTAACGCCGAGGTTCGAGGCCTTGGTCATCTGCGTCTGGATCGACGGATCGCAGAACTCGGCGATGTTCGGGCTAGCGTCGCTGTGCGGGTGAATGCTGTCGCATCCAAGAAGCACGTTCAGGAAGTCCGATGCAGCCGGGTAGTCCTGATACCACGCCGAATAGCTGACATTCCACTTGGAGATGTTGTTGGAGTTCTGGATGTACGAATACTGAATGCTGCCGTTGAGCAGCTGTGTCGACGCCTTATACCCGATCTTGTTCAGGTCGGAGACCATCTGCGCGGCGAGTGCCTTGCCGGTCTCGTCGGTCGTGGCGTTGACGACGACCTTCATCCCTGCAGTACCCGAGGCCTTCACCAGTGCCCTGGCCTTGACCAGGTCTGGTCCCGTCCACTTGGTAGTTCCGCCGCCTGCGGTGTACGGGCAGTACGGCTTGTAGCCGGGGAAGTTCGGCGGCAGGATCTGGCAGGTAGGTACGGCCAGCGATGGTCCGCCGCCGATCTTGACGTACGCGTTCCTGTCGGCCGCGAAGTTGATGGCCTGGCGCGCCTTGAGGTTGTTAAACGGCGCGGTCTTCGTGTTGAGAGCCCAGTACCAGTCAGCAGTCAGCGCATTGACGTGCACTTGCTTGGCAAATTGCGGGCCATTCAGCTCGCTCAGCCGGTCGGCGGGGATGACGTCGCCGTCAAACACCTCGTCAGCCTGTCCGTTCTGGACCGCGGTGACCTCGTCCGAGATGGTCTGACCGTACTTTTCGACGATCTTGTCGGGGTATCCGGCTGGCTGCGCGTCAGTGCTCCACACGTGGAAGTACTTGTTGCGGACGAGCACGGCCTCGGAGTTCGGGTTGTACGACAACCACTTGTACGGCCCGGTTCCCGGCGGCACATTGTTGCCGGTGAGCTTGAGGGAGGTGTTGCCGGGCACCACGTAGGCGAACGGGAGCGCGAGCTTGTCCATGAACTCAGGATCTGGCGCAGTCAGGTGAATGGTCAGCGTGTATGCCTTGTCATCCGCGACCACGCCCTGCGTCAGATCGCAGCCCTTGGTGCTGCACTTAGAGGCCCCGATGATGCCGGAGTAGAACGAGGTCGGGCCGGGCACTGTGAACTGCCGCTCAAAGGTCCTTACGAAGTCGCTCGGCTTCATGACCTGGCCGTTGGAGAACTTGATGCCCTTCCTGATGTGGAAGAGGTAGGTCTTGCCGCCGTCGGTCGGCGTCGGCAGCGAGGTGGCCAGATCGGGGACGATCTGGGTGCCCGCCGTCCCGCCGACACGCTTGAACTGAACGAGCCCGTCGTGGGTGTCGATCAGCAGCTGCCACTGTTCGAGCGTGTAGTTCTGAGCCGGGTCAGCCACGCCGAACGCGGCGTTCGCCAGGATCGTGTACGTTCCGCCGGCCTTGCCCGTCGTCGGGGTCGTAGTGCCGCCCGACGATGAGCCTCCGCTGCCGCACGCGGCAGCGGTCAGTGCCAGCGCGGCGACGCCCGCCACACCCGCGAGAGCCTTGGTACGACCGGCAAACCGACGGTGAGACCGCCCCCTCGTGCCCTTAGACTTATCCGATTTTACCGGAATGGGTAGCATCTGGCACCTCCTTATGGCCTGTTATACAACGATGGCATGCAGGCCGTAAGCGATTAGCGGTAACTCTTTGGGTGCAGTTGACGGTTTCCCTGAACCGATGCGCACGATCAGCCGCTCGGGGCCGGGCGGATCTCGTCGAACCTGATGACCATCCGCTCCGGGCCGCGAAGGTTGAAGTTGGACTTGTAGACCAGCCCGGCTTCGTCCAGGACGGGGCAGGCGAGCCGGGTCGCAAGCGCACGCAACGCGATCGTCGCCTCGAGCCGCGCGAGCGGCGCTCCCAGGCAGAAATGCGGACCAGCCGCGAAGGCGAGGTGCTCCCTGGCGCCGCGCCCGATGTCGAACACATCGGGATCGGCGAAGACCGCTGGATCGCGGCCGGTCGCGGCGAGCAGGAGCAGCAGAACCGCGCCGTCCGCGGGCTCGACGCCGTCGATCGCGATGCCGCGCCTCGCGACGCGCCCGGTGAGCTGAACCGGCGGGTCGTACCGCAGCGTCTCCTCGACCGCGTTCGGGGCAAGCGCAGGATCACCAGCGAGCGCGGCGTACTGCCCCGGGTTACGCAAAAGCGCCAGCATCGCGTTCGAGATCAGGCCGACCGTCGTCTCGTGGCCGGCCACCAAAAGCAGCACGCAGGTGGCGATCAGCTCTTCGACGGTCAGCCTGTCGCCAGCGTCTTCTGCCTTTATCAGCTTCGTGAGCAGATCATCGGCAGGACTCGATCGCCGCACCGCAATCAGCTCGGTGAAGTACTCGCCGAACTCAACCGACGCCTGTTCGGCCGCAGCGCGCTCGGCCGGGTCCAGACGCGCCGAAGCTGGGCTGGACAGAGTGCGCGAGCTTCGCCGACCACCCGGCGAACCTGGAATGATCCTCGGGCGGGACGCCAAGCAGCTCGGAGATGATGCGGACAGGCAGCGGGTAGGCCAGCTGGCTCACCAGTTCAAGCTCGCCGCCGTGGCCCGCGGCCGTCAGCAGCTCGTCGGTGATCTGCGTGATGCGCGAAGCGAGCGTGGCCACCACGCGCGGCGTGAACGCGCTAGCCACCAGGCGCCTCAGCCTCGTGTGATCTGGCGGGTCGAGCGAGAGGAACGACCGCGTGCGCGGGGCGCCAGGCGGGGCAAGCCTGGAGCGCTCGCGCTCGCTGCTTGCCCGCGGATCACGCAGGAGACGCGAGCAGTCTTCATAGCGGCCGAAAACGACGAGCGCGCCATCCAATGCCGTGAACGGCGACGCTTCGCGGAGTCTGGCCAGCAGCGGATACGGGTCGGCGATCACAGCCGGCTCGGCCAGTGCCGCCAGATCGGCCAGATCCGGCTGTGCCGCGGCGTCAGACGTCAACGACCGCCTCCTTGGGCATCGGCACGCCGACTGGGTTCAGGGCAGGTAGCTCGGCAGAACACGCGCGTGCAATCGGAAACAGCACATCCGCGAGGTCAGCAGCGAACTCATGGTCCAGCCAGGGCCGGGCAGCAGCCGCGTCGGTCGTGGCTTCGATGCTCGCGCGCAGCTCGGTTCCTGCGGGGGTGGCCGCGCCGTCGTCGCCGATCATTCCGCGGCCGGTCAGTCGTCCGACGGCGGCATCCCACTGAGCGTCTGTCCAGCCACGCAGCGGCTGGATCGTCTCCCGCGGCAGATCGAATGCCGCGCGCAAGACGTTGGACTCGCAGCCATCGACGTCAGCGGCCAGCAGCGCTGCGAAGTGGCCGTCGCCGCGATGCTCCCGGAGCACCGTGGCCGCGTGCCAGAGCCGCGCGATCGGGCCGGACGGCGCAGGCAAGGCGGCATTGGCCGCTGCCAGCACCCGGCCCGAGCAATCCACTCCGGCCGCAGCGACGGCGAGCATATCGGCAGCCTCACCTGCGGCGTCCTTAAGATCGCCGAGCACTCTGCTGAGGGCATCGACCGCTCCGGCCTCGCGGACGGCGAGCGCCTGGTCCGGGGTGATCAGGTCCCAGACGTCCGGCAGCGCCCTGCCGACCATCTGCGGGGCGAACGTATAGAAAGAGGCCGTGACCGGCGCTGAGCTCACCCGTCCGAGCGGGGCTGACCTGCCAGCGAAGTAACCTCGCCAGAAGCCCCGCAGGCCGGCTGCTTCGTACGCGGCGCGTGCCTCGGCAGCGAAATACGTCATCGCGTGTATCGGTTCGAACAGTGTCCACATCCGCCGGGCGACCTGGCTGGCGCTCATCTCGGCTCCCGTCTGCGCGTCGTTGCGCGATAGGTCCGTTGATCCGACATTAAGTGCATCGGACCTGATCCTGGAAGGCCGTACGCCAGTGTTCCCCGCTGGCCGGGGGCCGGTTTGCCGCGCGGGAACGATTTACGGCACAATGATGTTGTGAAATACATGGGCCAGTCAGGTGCGCGCGCAGGTGCGGAGCTCAGGAGTTCTGAGCACAGCACCCGTGCCCGTATTGCCCGGCTGATCCTGGAGAGCGGACCGGTGACCGCGGCGTCGCTCGGGAGCTCGCTGGGGCTTACCCCGGCTGCGGTCCGGCGTCACCTCGATCACTTGCTGCATGAGGGCATGATCGAGACCCGGCTCGCCAGGGTTTACGGCAATCGCGGGCGGGGCAGGCCGGCCAGGATGTTCGCCATCACGGACGCCGGCCGGAGCGCGTTCGAGCATGCCTATGACGACCTGGCCGTCGAGCGCTCTGCGCTTCCTCGAGGAGCAGGCAGGGCCGGAGGCCGTCACCGAGTTCGCTCGCCGTCAGGTGGCCGAGCTTGAGCGGCGGTACCGGCCGGTCGTGGCGTCGGCGCCGCTGGCCGAGAGGGTCAGGGCCCTGGCCGAGGCACTTTCGGTGGACGGCTACGCTGCCTCCGCCAGCGCCGGGCCTGGCCCGTCCGCCGGTGAGCAGCTCTGCCAGCATCACTGCCCGGTGGCGCACGTCGCAGCCGAGTACCCCCAGTTGTGCGAGGCGGAGACCGAGGCATTCGGTCGCCTGCTTGGCACGCCTGTGCAACGGCTCGCAACGATCGCGCACGGCGACGGCATCTGCACTACCCACGTGACTGCCCGATCCATACGGGAGGTTCACCCTCCCGGAGCCAGCGCAACCAGCATGAAAAGCACCCCAGCTGCCGGCAACACCGTTGCCGGCGATAACGCAACCGAGGTCGGAGGCTTGTCCGCATGACCACTACTGCCCGCCCGGAACTCGAGGGTCTCGACCGGTATAAGTTCGGCTGGGCCGATACGGATGTCGCAGGCGCGAGCGCACGCCGCGGCCTGTCCGAGGACGTTGTCAGGGATATCTCGGCGAAGAAGAACGAGCCTGAGTGGATGCTCAACCTGCGGCTGCGCGGCCTGCAGCTGTTCAACCGCAAGCCGATGCCGACGTGGGGCTCGGACCTGTCGGGGATCAAGTTCGACAACATCAAGTACTTCGTGCGCTCGACCGAGAAGCAGGCGGCCAGCTGGGATGACCTGCCGGCGGACATCAAGAACACCTATGACAGGCTCGGCATCCCCGAGGCGGAGAAGCAGCGCCTGATCGCGGGGGTGGCGGCGCAGTATGAGTCCGAGGTCGTGTACCACAAGATCCGCGAGGACCTGGAGGAGAAGGGCGTCTTGTTCCTGGATACCGACACGGCGCTGCGGGAGCACCCGGAGATGTTCCGGGAGTATTTCGCGACGGTGATCCCGGTCGGGGACAACAAGTTCGCCGCGCTGAACACGGCCGTCTGGTCCGGCGGGTCGTTCATCTACGTGCCGAAGGGCGTGCGGGTGGAGATCCCGCTGCAGGCTTACTTCCGGATCAACACCGAGAACATGGGCCAGTTCGAGCGGACCCTGATCATCGTCGACGAGGACGCCTACGTGCACTACGTCGAGGGCTGCACCGCGCCGATCTACTCCTCGGACTCGCTGCACTCCGCGGTGGTCGAGATCATCGTGAAGAAGGGCGCGCGGTGCCGGTACACGACGATCCAGAACTGGTCGAACAACGTCTACAACCTGGTCACCAAGCGCGCCGTCGCGCACGCCGGCGCGACCATGGAGTGGGTCGACGGCAACATCGGCTCCAAGGTGACGATGAAGTACCCGGCGGTCTACCTGATGGGCGAGCACGCCAAGGGCGAGACCCTGTCCGTCGCGTTCGCCGGTGCGGGCCAGCACCAGGACGCCGGAGCCAAGATGGTGCACATGGCGCCGAACACGTCATCGACGATCGTGTCCAAGTCCGTGGCCAGGGGCGGCGGCCGCACCTCCTACCGCGGCCTGGTCCAGGTCGCCGAGGGCGCCGAGCACTCCAAGTCCACGGTCAAGTGCGACGCGCTGCTGGTCGACACCATCAGCCGGTCCGACACCTACCCCTACGTCGACGTCCGCGAGGACGACGTGCAGATGGGGCATGAGGCCACCGTCTCGAAGATCTCCGACGACCAGCTGTTCTACCTGATGAGCCGCGGCATGACCGAAGACGAGGCGATGGCCACCATCGTCCGCGGCTTCGTCGAGCCGATCGCCCGTGAACTGCCGATGGAATACGCGCTCGAGCTGAACCGGCTCATCGAGCTGCAAATGGAAGGAGCCGTCGGCTAATGAACGGGCTCTCTGGGGCCGTCGAGAACGCCGGCCCCGTTTCCCGGCTGCATGCGGTCGAGTCGTTCGACCCCGCTGACTTCCCCGTGCCTGCGGGGAGGGAAGAGGAGTGGCGGTTTACTCCGCTGCGGCGGCTCCGCAAGCTGCATGCCGACGCGGAGTTTTCCGGGCAGATAAAGCCCGAGGTCAGTGCCGAGCACGAGATCGCCGTCGTACTTGCGCAACACGGTGATCCTCGACTCGGCACCGCCCTCGTGCCCTCGGACAGGGTGAGTGCCAGGGCGTTTGCAGGGTTCACCGAAGCCACAGTTATTACGGTTCCTGCTGGGTTCGCGGCGTCGCGGCCGGTGGTTGTCTCGGTTCGCGGGGACGATCCGACGGTGGCGGCTGCCGGTCACACGGTGGTCGAGTTGGGAGCCAACTCATCGGCCGTGGTGGTGCTGGACTACGCGGGTGAGGCGACGTACGCCGACAATGTGGAGTTTGTCGTGGGGGAGGGCGCATCGCTGAGCGTTGTCAGCCTGCAGGACTGGGGGCCTTCCTCTGTGCATCTCTCGCATCAGCATGCGCTGGTCGGAAAGGACGCGTCCATCGCGCACACGGCAGTGTCGCTAGGCGGAGACGTTGTCCGGATGGCGCCGTCCGTGCGGTACGCGGGGCCAGGCGGAAATGCTGAGCTCCGCGGGCTGTATTTCGCGGACGCGGGGCAGCATCTCGAGCACCGGCTGCTGGTGGACCACAACGAGCCGAACTGCCGGAGCCGGGTGACCTACAAGGGGGCGCTGCAGGGCAAAGAGGCGCACGCGGTCTGGATCGGCGACGTGATCATCCGGCCGAAGGCTGTCGGAACGGACAGCTATGAGAGCAACAGGAACCTGGTGCTGACCGACGGCACGAGGGTGGACTCTGTGCCGAACCTGGAAATCCTGACAGGCGAAGTCACCAGGGCAGGACACGCGAGCACCAGCGGCCGACTGGAAGACCAGCACCTGTTCTACCTGATGGCGCGCGGGATTCCGCTGACCGAGGCCAGGCGGCTGGTGATCAGGGGATTCTTCGGCGAGCTGATCGGCGAGATCGAAGTACCCGAGGTGCGTGAGCGGATCACTACGGCGATTGAGGCGGAGCTGGAGAAGGGGCTGGCATGAGCGACTTCGTCAGGGCCTGCTCCCTCGCTGAACTGCCCGAGCAGGGCACGTTCGGCGTGGAACTGAATGGCACCTCGCTGGTCATCGTCAGGAGCGAGGGCGAGGTCTACGCGCTCGACGAGTTCTGTACGCACGAGGAGGTCTCGCTGGTCGACGGCGAGATCTACGACCACACCGTCGAGTGCTGGCTGCATGGCTCCTGCTTCGACCTGCGCTCAGGCAAGCCAACCGGCCCTCCGGCGACCAAGCCACTATCCACCTACCAGGTACGCATCGACGGCGACGACGTGTTTGTCGCCGTTCCCGAATAGGAGAGACATGTCCACCCTTGAGATCCGCGACCTGCACGTCAGCGTTGCCGGGCAGGCAGGCGAGAGCCAGGAGATCCTGCGCGGCGTCGACCTGACCGTCGCGGCCGGGCAGACCCACGCGATCATGGGCCCGAACGGCTCGGGTAAGTCCACACTCGCTTACTCGATCGCCGGGCATCCGAAGTACCAGGTCACTAAGGGAACGGTGACGCTGGACGGTGAGGACGTCCTGGCGATGAGCGTGGACGCGCGAGCCCGTGCTGGGTTGTTCCTTGCCATGCAGTACCCGGTCGAGGTCCCTGGCGTCACGGTGTCGAACTTCCTGCGTACCGCGGTGACCGCGGTGCGCGGCGAGGCGCCTCGGGTGCGCGACTTCATCAAGGAAATGAACGGGGCGATGAAGGACCTGTCCATCGACCCGGCGTTCGCGCAGCGCAACCTCAACGAGGGTTTCTCCGGCGGCGAGAAGAAGCGGCACGAGATACTTCAGCTCCAGCTGCTCACACCCAAGATCGCGATCCTGGACGAAACCGACTCGGGGCTGGACATCGACGCCCTGAAGGTTGTCGCGGCTGGCGTCAACGCCTATCGGGAAGCGCCCGACCACGGCGTGCTGCTGATCACGCACTACACCAGGATCCTGCGCTACGTCAGGCCGGACTTCGTGCACGTCTTCGTCGGCGGCAGGATCGTCGCTGAAGGCGGTCCCGAGCTGGCCGACGAGCTCGAAGCCAGCGGCTACGAGCGATTCGCCCCGGTGGCCGCAGGCTCCGGAGCAGGCGGGCTGACATGAGCCTGGACGTCGCGCGCCTCCGCAAGGACTTCCCCATCCTGGACAGGACGGTCAGGGGCGGGCGGCCGCTTGTCTACCTGGACAGCGCCAATACCTCGCAGAAGCCGCGTCAGGTGATCGACACGATGACTGACTTCTACGAGCGGCACAACGCGAATATCCATCGCGCGACGCACGAGCTTGGCGAGGAAGCGACCGCGGCCTATGAGGGCTCCAGGATCAAGGTGGCGCGGTTCATCGGGGCGGCCGACGAGACCGAGGTGGTGTTCACCAAGAACGTCTCGGAGGCCATCAACCTGGTTGCCTACTCGCTCGGGAACGCGGCAGCGGGTCCGCTGCGGATCGGCGAGGGCGACGAGATCGTCATCACCGAGATGGAGCATCACTCCAACATCGTGCCCTGGCAGCTGCTCTGCCAGCGGACGGGCGCCAGGCTGCGCTGGTTCGGCGTGACCGAGGACGGCCGGCTGGACGAGGCGGATGACCTGATCAACGAGCGGACCAAGATCGTCGCGCTCGCGCATCAGTCGAACGTGCTCGGCACCATCAACCCGGTCGCCGAGATCGCAGAGCGCGCGCATGCCGTGGGCGCGCTCGTGCTGGTGGACGCGGCGCAGTCGGTCCCGCACGGGCTCATGGACGTCAGCGCGATCGGCGCGGACTTTGTCGGCTTCACGGGGCACAAGATGTGCGGCCCGACCGGCATCGGCGTGCTGTGGGCGCGCCGCGAGCTGCTCGACGCGATGCCGCCGTTCCTTGGCGGCGGCGAGATGATCGAGACCGTCTGGATGGACAGGTCGACCTACGCGCCGCCGCCGCACAAGTTCGAGGCAGGCACGATGCCGATCGCCCAGGCCGTCGGCCTCGGCGCTGCGGTGGACTACCTGAGCGAGATCGACCTGCCGGCCGTGCGCGCGCATGAGCAGAACCTGCTGCAGCGCGCCCTGCTCTCACTTGGCGAGATCGACGGGCTGCGGATTCTCGGTCCGACCGAGCCGGTGGACCGCGGCTGCGCGATCTCGTTCACTCTGGAGGGGATTCACCCGCACGACGTCAGCCAGGTGCTCGACGACCGCGGCGTCGCGGTTCGGGCCGGTCACCACTGCGCCTGGCCGCTGCACAGGGCACTCGGCGTCCAGTCATCCACGCGGGCCAGCTTCTACCTGTACAACACCGCCGACGAGGTCGACGCGCTTGCGGAAGGAATAAGGACGACGCAGAAGTTCTTCGGAGTGACGTGATGCAGGTCGAGTCGATGTACCAGGAGATCATCCTGGACCACTACAGGCATCCGCATCACAAGGGGCTGCGGGAGCCGTTTGACGCCGAGGTCCACCATGTCAACCCGACCTGCGGCGACGAGGTCACGCTACGGGTCACGCTGAAGGAGGCCGGGGGAGAGCCAGCGGTCGCCGACGTGTCCTACGACGCACTGGGCTGTTCGATCAGCCAGGCGAGCGTTTCGGTGCTGACGGACCTCGTCATCGGCAAGCCGGTCGGCGAGGCGATGGATATCGAGGCCGAGTTCCTGAGGCTTATGCATTCCCGCGACGGGGCAGAGCCGGACGAGGACGTGCTGGGCGACGCGGTGGTCTTCGCCGGTGTCGCCAAATACCCCGCCAGGATCAAGTGCGCGCTGCTTGGCTGGATGGCATGGAAAGACGCCACCTCGCAGGCAATAGGGAGTAAAGATGACGCAGGCACATGACGCCGAGGTCGAGGGCACCAGTCCTGAGGTAGGGGACGTGCTTGAGGCCCTCAGGGATGTCGTCGACCCGGAGCTCGGCGTGAACGTGGTCGACCTCGGCCTGGTTTACGGCGTTACGCTGGACGCGCGACAAGGTCGCCACGGTCGACATGACCCTCACCAGCGCGGCCTGCCCGCTGACCGATGTCATCGAGGACCAGACTCAGGCGGCTCTCGACGGGCTGGTGAGCGACTTCAGGATCAACTGGGTCTGGCTGCCGCCGTGGGGCCCTGAGAAGATCACCGAGGATGGCCGAGAGCAGCTCAGGGCGCTCGGCTTCAACGTCTAAGCGGGTGCCAACCCGCAAGATCGACGTAGCGCCGGAGCGCTTCCCTGGCTGGATTACCGCGTTCGGCGAGCGGCACGACCACGGGCTGAGTGCCGCAGCGAGAGCAGCACGCCGTGTGCTTTGTTGCCGCTGACGGCGCCACCGCGCGCTGTGAACGTGCCGTTCCCGCCGCTTACGACGAACTGGAGACCAGGACCCTGCGGCCTTGGCGCAAGAGGTCGCGGCGCATGCGCGGCGCGGACCGGACCGTTGGAGTGCTGCTCGTCAGGCTCGGCGGCTACGCGGCCGGGGTGTTCACCGGATCTGAGCCGGCACTGGCAGCATCGAAGGTGGGGAGCCGCCTGGTGCACGGACGCAGCGCGGCGGGCGGGCAGTCCCAGCGGCGCTTCGCCAGGCGCAGGGAGAACCAAGCCCACCAGGCATTGCTCGCAGCAGCCGATACCGCCGCCGCGATATTCGGTCCATACCGGCTCGACGCGGTCGTCCTCGGAGGTGACCGCCGTGCCATGGCGGGCCTGAAGAACGACCCCAGGCTGGCCGGCTATTTCGAGCAAGCAACCGGCCTGTTCCTGACCGTCCCCGATCCCAAGCTGACCGTGCTGAGAGATACGCCACGGCTCTTCCGCGCCATTCACATCACGCTGACGGAGCCGGACTGACCGAGCCGGACTCGCACTGGCGGACTGACGCAGCCGGAAATCGCCCGCCCGGGATGATGCGCCCGGCCTGGCGCCCGACGAGGGTGAGGAGCGATTACGGAGAGGGCGGTTCGCGATGCTGCACGTCAGGGCCGTGAGCCCGGCGGAGCTCAGCGCGCAGGTCACGTCGCGGCTGATCACCACGCTCGGCGTGGCCAATCTCGTCGTAGAGCCGGGCGCGGGCCGTCGGCCAAGCGGCGACGCGATCTCGTTCGACGTCCATGACTCCGCCGCGAACCGGGTGCTCAGAGAATTGCGCGAACTCGGACTCGGCCACCACGGCGTGATCAGCGTCGTGCACCTCGACGCAGCCCTGTCCGACCACCCGTTGCGCCATGCAGACAGCGGGAAGTTCAGGGTGCTCAGGCCAGAGTCCGCTCCGGTGTGGGACCTCGTTACGGCCAGGATCGAAGCTGGCGCCGAGTACGCACCCAGCTTCTACCTGCTGCTCATGCTCGCGGGGTTGATCGGTGCCGTCGGCCTCCTCACCAACTCAACGATCCTGATCGTGGGCGCGATGGTCGTCGGCCCTGAGTACGCCGCCATCATCGCGGTCGCGCTTGGCATGTCCAGGCGCGACCGGCGCGCGATTACGTCAGGGCTCGCTGCCCTGAGCGCTGGATTCGGCGTGACGATCGCCGCGACGCTGGCATTCGGGCTGATCATCCGCGCGTCGGGCACGACTCCCCGTCCGTTCCTGGCCGGACTGCGGCCGGTCGCCGACTTCATCAACTCGCCCGACGTGTTCTCCATCATCGTCGCGGTGCTGGCCGGGATCGTGGGCGTGGTCTCGCTCACGGAGGCGAAGGCGAGCACGCTCATCGGCGTGTTCATCTCGGTGACCACGATCCCCGCAGCGGCGTCTATCGGGATCTCCATTGCCTACGAACTGTGGCGCGAAGCCGGCGGCTCCACGCTGCAGTTGCTGCTCAACGTGGTCGTCTTGATCGTCGTCGGCGACATCGCGCTGACGGCGCAGCGCAGGATCTGGCGCAGACAGCCGACCGCGTCAGGCCAGGACTAGGCCGAAACCTCTGTTGAGGCCGAAATCTCTGTTCGAAGGAAGAAATCCCTGTTCAGGAAGAAATCCCTGTTCAGGCCGAAATCTCTGTTTAGGCCGAAACTTCAGCGCGGTCGTCGGCCCAGAGGGTATGGAAGGTGCCCTCGCGGTCCACGCGGCGGTAGGTATGGGCGCCGAAGTTGTCGCGCAGGGCCTGGATGAGCGCGGCTGGCAGCCGTTCTTTGCGCAGGCCGTCGTAGTAGGCAAGCGAGGAGGAGAAGGCAGGAACGGGCACCCCTGCGATCGCCGCGTCGGCCACGATCCGGCGCCAGCTCTGCACTCCGGCCGAGACGACCTCGGCGAAGTACGGCGCGACCAGCAGGCTAGGCAGGCCCGGGTCGCGGTCGTAGGCCTCGCGGATGCGGTCCAGGAAACGAGCCCTGATGATGCAGCCGCCGCGCCAGATCGTCGCCATCGCGCCGCGGTCGACGTGCCAGTCGTACTCGTCGCTGCCTGCCTGAATCTGGTCGAACCCCTGGGCGTATGCCACGACCTTGGACGCGTACAGCGCCTTGCGCACGTCATCTGTGAAGCCTGCGCGATCGGCGGGCAGCGAGTCGGTCTCGCTGCCGAACGCCTCACGGGCGGCGGCACGCTGCTCGGCGTGCCCCGACAGCGAGCGCGCGAACGTCGCCTCGGCGATGCCGGTGATCGGGACCCCGAGGTCGAGCGCGCTCTGCACGGTCCACCGGCCTGTGCCCTTCTGCTCGGCCTGGTCGAGGACGATGTCGACGAATGGCTTCCCCGTCGCGGCATCCACATGAGCGAGCACGTCGGCGGTGATCTGGATCAGGAACGACTCGAGGTCACCCTCGTTCCAGGTGCGGAAGATGTCGGCGAGCTCCGCAGGAGTGGCACCTGTCCCGGTTCTGAGCAGGTCGTAGGCCTCGGCTATCAGCTGCATATCGGCGTACTCGATGCCGTTGTGGACCATCTTCACGAAGTGCCCGGCGCCGTCAGGCCCGACATGGGTGCAGCACGGGGTGCCCGTCCACCTGGGCGGCGATGGACTCGAAGATCGGCCCGAGCGTGCGATAGGACTCCTGCGAGCCGCCAGGCATGATGCTCGGCCCGTTCAGCGCGCCCTCTTCGCCGCCCGAGACGCCGGCCCCGACGAAGTGCAGGTCACGGGCGCGCAGGTCGCGCTCGCGTCGCCTGGTGTCGGCGAAGTGCGCGTTGCCGCAGTCGATGATGATGTCGCCACGGTCGAGCAACGGCACCAGCTCGTCGATCACCGCGTCGGTGGGCTGGCCGGCCTTGACCATGATGATGATCGCCCTGGGCCGCTCGAGCGAGGCGACGAACTCGCTGGTCGACTCGCTGGGCACGAACGTTCCCTCGTGGCCGTGCTCGGCTATCAGGCTCTTGGTTCGCGCGAAGGTCCTGTTATGCACCGCGACCCTGTATCCGTGCCTGGCCAGGTTGCGTGCGAGATTGCGGCCCATCACCGCGAGCCCGGTGACGCCGATCTGCGCGGTCTGCTGACCCTCGCCCATGAGACCTCCGCGTCTGTAGTGGCCCAGAGTTGGCACTCTATCGGGCCACGGCTGGCCGCCTGCGATGCACGTGAGAGTGCGTATCGGGCCAGTGGCCGGCTAGTCTGGCCAGATCATGATGCGCGTGCTGCTTCTTCGCAGCCGCGGCGAGTCCCGGTAGGGTCGGCCCCTCGCCGCGGGGGTTTTGCGCTGTCGCCGACCACGACCGGTGACTTTCTCAGGAGCAGCATCATGAATCAGCCTTCTCAAGTGCCTTCCGGCATGCCGTGCCACCGCTACCGCCCGTTCCCCGGCGTCAACCTGCCCGACCGCCAGTGGCCGTCCCGCCGCGTCACCGCGGCGCCGCGCTGGCTATCGACTGATCTGCGCGACGGGAACCAGGCGCTGATCGACCCGATGAACGCCGCCCGCAAGCAGGCCATGTTCGACCTGCTCGTCAGGATGGGCTACAAGGAGATCGAGGTCGGCTTCCCGGCGGCCAGCCAGACGGATTTCGACTTCATCCGCAGCCTGATCGACTCCGGGTCGGTCCCCGATGACGTCCGCATCTCCGTGCTCACTCAGGCACGCGAGGAGCTGATCGAGCGCACCGTCACCTCGCTGATCGGGGCACGCCAGGCCACCGTGCACCTGTACAACGCCGCTGCGCCCATGTTCCGCAGCGTGGTGTTCGCCTGGGCAGGCGACGGGCGCGAGGAGTGCAAGGCCGTTGCCACCGAGGGCACCCGGGCCGTCATGAAGTTCGCCGAGCAGTACCTGTCAGGGACCGACGTCGGCTACGAGTACTCGCCAGAGATCTTCATGGACACCGAGCTGGACTTCGCGCTGGACATCTGCGAGGCCGTGATGGACGTCTGGCAGCCTGGCCCAGACCGGGAGATTGTGCTGAACCTCCCGTGCACGGTCGAGCGATCCACTCCGAACGTCTACGCCGACCAGATCGAGTGGATGAGCAGGAACCTGTCGCGGCGCGAGCACATCGCGCTGTCTGTGCACACGCACAATGACCGTGGCACCGCCATCGCCGACGCTGAGCTCGCGGTGCTGGCGGGAGCGCAGCGGGTCGAGGGATGCCTGTTCGGCAACGGCGAGAGGTCGGGCAACGTCGACCTGGTTACCCTCGGGCTCAACCTGTACAGCCAGGGGATCGACCCGATGATCGACTTCAGCGACATCGATGAGATCAGGCGCACCGCCGAGTACTGCAACAGGATCGGCGTGCACGAGCGGCACCCGTACGCCGGTGACCTGGTGTACACCTCGTTCTCCGGCTCGCACCAGGACGCGATCAAGAAGGGCTTCGACCGGCTCGAGAAGATCGCGGGCGAGGCAGGGAAGCCGACCTCGCAGATGCCGTGGGAGATGCCGTACCTGCCGATCGACCCCAAGGACGTCGGCCGGTCCTACGAGGCGGTGATCCGGGTCAACTCGCAGTCAGGCAAGGGCGGCGTGGCCTACATCATGAAGCACGACCATCACCTCGACCTGCCGCGACGGCTGCAGATCGAGTTCAGCCAGGTAATCCAGCGCCGCACGGAAAACGAGGGCGGCGAGGTCGACGCCGCGCAGATGTGGGAGGCGTTCGAGGCCGAGTACCTCGCGCCAGGCGCGTTCGAGCTGATCAGCTTCGCCTCCGCCAGCGAGGACGGAACGGAGCGGATCAGCACGACGGTCCGCGCGTTCGGCACCGAGTACGAGCTGACGGGCATCGGCAACGGACCCATCGCGGCCTTCTCTGATGCGCTGTCGGCCCTCGACATGGGCCTCGGCGGGGTCAGCGTGCGCGTGCTCGACTACGCCGAGCACGCGCTCACTGCTGGCCGGGACGCGGAGGCCGCCGCTTACCTCGAGATTGAGGTGGGGGACCGGGTCTACTGGGGCGTGGGGGTCAGCGAGTCGATCGTCCGTGCGTCGCTGCGCGGCGTCGTCAGCGCCCTGAACCGCGCCGCTCGCCAAATCGCCCCAGCCTGAGCCCGAACCCCGCTCCTTTGACACCCGATGAACCCCTGGTGGCGCTATAGCCCCAGGGGTTCATCGGTGGGTCGCCGCGGGTGCGACTATCGCGTTGGTTCGTCTCGGGGCTGCCGATACAATGTGGCCATGCATTCGCTCACCTCTTAGCGGGACGCCCACGCCCAGAGCAGGCGTGGGCCATTTGATGTCCTAAATGTCCGCTAAGAGAACTTTGAAGGTGAGCGATCCCGATGATTACGGTCACTGGCCTCGAGCTGCGCGCTGGCGCGCGCTTGCTCGTCGAGAACGTGGCTTTCCAGATTGCCGCTGGCGACAAGATCGGCCTGGTCGGCAGGAACGGCGCGGGCAAGACGACGCTGCTCAGAGTGCTCGCCGGTGAGGGCCAGGCGGCCGCTGGCCACGTGCAGAGCAACGAGACGATCGGGTACTTGCCGCAGGACACCAGGACCGGCGACCTCAATGCCCTCGCTACGGACCGGATACTGCAGGCCCGCGGGCTCGACGAGGTGCTGGCGGGGATGCGGCAAGCCGAAGCGCGGCATGGCCGACGCGAATCCGGCAAGGCGCGACGCGGCGGTGCGCACGGTACGGTCACCTGGAGGAACGGCTGACCGTGCTCGGCGGCTACGCAGCTGAGGCGGAAGCGGCGTCGCTCGCCTCGAGCCTCGGGCTTCCAGCCAAGGTGCTCAAGCAGCCATTGCACACGCTCTCGGGAGGTCAGCGCCGACGCGTTGAGCTCGCCAGGATCCTCTTCGGCGGCGCGTCCACGTTGCTGCTCGACGAGCCGACCAACCACCTGGACGCCGACTCGGTTAGCTGGCTACGCGATCATTTGCGCAGCTACCGTGGCGGGCTCATCGTGGTCAGCCACGACACCGAGTTGCTCGCTGCGCTTGTGACCAAGGTTTTCCACCTCGACGCCGATCGCACCGTCCTCGATGTCTACAACGTCGGCTGGAAGGCCTACCTCGACCAGCGCGAGACCGACGCTCGCCGGCGCAGGCGCGAGCGGGTCAACGCCGAGCGTCAGGCCGCCGCGCTGCAGTCCCAGGCCGACAAGATGCGCGCAAAGGCGACCAAGGCCAGGGCCGCGCAGGGCATGGCGAAGCGGGCGGAGAAACTACTCGCGGGCGTCAGTGCCGACCGCCAGCCCGAGCGGGTCGCCCGGCTCAGGTTTCCCGAGCCCGCGCACTGCGGCAAGGTCCCGCTCACCGCTGCGGGCCTGTCCAAGTCCTATGGTTCGCTCGAGGTCTTCACCGACGTCGACATGGCGGTTGACCGTGGCGCCAGGATCGTGGTGCTCGGGCTCAACGGCGCCGGCAAGACCACGCTGCTCCGGCTGCTTGCCGGGGTCGAGAGAGCCGGACACCGGCGCGGTGCAGGCCGGACACGGCCTCCGGATCGGCTACTACGCCCAGGAGCACGAGACGCTGGACAACGAGCGAACCGTGCTTGAGAACATGCGCGCAGCAGCACCGGAGCTGACCGAGGCCGATCAGCGCGGCATTCTCGGCTCGTTCTTGTTCTCAGGCGACGATGTGGCCAAGCCTGCCGGCGTGCTCTCCGGCGGAGAGAAGACCAGGCTCGCTCTGGCGCTTCTCGTGGTCTCCGGAGCGAACGTGCTGCTGCTAGACGAGCCGACCAACAACCTCGATCCGGGTAGCCGGGCGGAGATCTTGTCGGCGCTGCGCCGGTACCGCGGCGCCATTGTCCTGGTGACCCACGACGAAGGCGCGGTTGATGCTCTCGGGCCCGAGCGGGTGCTGTTGCTGCCCGACGGAGTCGAGGATCTCTGGAGCGCTGACCTGGCCGACCTCGTCGCTCTCGCGTGACGGGATAATGGTCGGCAATTGTCACGATCTTTTGCTGCCGTGTGGGTAGCCGATCACGACTTCTTGCGTGATCATGGCCAGATACGCAGTGCACCAAACGGCAGTCAGCGGCCGGTTCAGTTTCTCCGGGAGGAAGGCGTGACCGAGACCCTCAAGAAGGGCACTAGGGTGACCGGTGCCGATCGCACGAAGCTCGCCACGGATTTGCAGAAGCGGTATAGCGCAGGGGAGAGCATCCGTGCGCTGGCCGCGTCGACCGGCAGGTCCTACGGATTCATCCACCGGATACTTGCCGAGTCCGGCGTGGCGCTCCGCAGCCGTGGTGGTGCGACGAGGGGCCGGGCCAAGGGCTAGTGAGCCAGGCGTCCGGGCTGCGGCTCGCAATCGACGGCGCGGTTGCCACCGTCACGTTGGGGCGCCCGGAGCGCAGGAACGCGATGACTCCGGCGGTGTGGCATGGCCTCGCCGAAATCGGCGCGAGCCTGCCGGCGGACGTCAGGATCGTGGTCGTGCGCGGCGAGGGTCCGTCATTCTGCGCCGGAATTGACCTGAACTTGCTCGCGGGTGCGACCAGCGACGAGGCCGTAGCCAGTCCCGCCGATCAGGATTTCGACGAGCAAGTTGCAAGCTATCAAGCCGGATATCTCTGGCTCCGCGACCCGTCGATCGTCTCCATCGCGGCGGTGCAGGGTCATGCGATCGGCGCCGGGTTCCAGCTCGCGCTCGCATGTGATCTGCGGATTCTCACCGAGGACGCCAAGCTCTGCATGAAGGAGCCAGCGCTCGGACTGGTGCCCGATCTGACGGGCTCGAAGCCTCTGGTCGATATCGTCGGCCTGCCGCGGGCGATCGAGCTCTGCCTGACTGCCAGGACGGTGTCCGCGACCGAGGCACTGCTGCTGCGGCTCGCCGAGCTGGTCGTCCCGGCGGCCGAGCTCGACGCGGCAGTCGACGATCTGGTCGCCGCGCTGCTTGCGATCGACCCGGCGGCGGCCCGCGCCACGAAGGCGCTGCTCCAGCAAGCACCGGGCAACACCCTTGCCGAGCAGGCCGCCGCCGAGCGGCGCGCCCAGGCCGAACTCCTGAAGAAGGTAACCGCTCCGCATTACGCCCTTAGCTGACGAGGGAAGCTCTCCCAGCCCCCGACGGTTGCTCCCGGCATGACTTATGCCAGCTGGCACGCGATGCGGTCGTTCTCCCGAGACCGCTCCATCACTCAGCAGCAGATCAAGCCTGGCACGATTCGCCGGATCATGTCGTACGCACGCCCGTACCGCCGCGAGCTCATCTGGTTCCTGATCATCGTTTCTCTCGACGCGGTGATCACGGTCGCGGTTCCGCTGCTGCTGCGCAGCCTGATCGACAACGGCATCCTGCCGCGCAACACCGGGATCGTCCTCGCCATCGGGGCGGCGGTTGTTGGCCTCGCGCTGTTCGACGCGGTGCTCTCCATCGGCCAGCGCTGGTATTCCGCGCGGATCGGTGAGGGCCTGATCTACGACCTGCGTACCCAGGTGTTCCGGCACGTGCAGCGACAGCCGATCGCGTTCTTCACCAGGACCCAGACCGGATCGCTGGTGAGCAGGCTGAACAGCGACGTGATCGGCGCCCAGCAGGCGCTGACGTCGACGCTGTCGTCTGTCGTCGCTAACGTGCTCTCGCTCACACTCGTCCTGATCGTGATGGTCTCGCTGTCCTGGCAGGTCACGCTCGTCGCGCTGGTGCTGATCCCGCTGTTCATCTTGCCCGCCAGGTTTGTCGGGCGCCGCCTGCAGCGGCTCACCAGGGAGTCGATGCAGCTCGACGCCGCGATGGGCTCGACAATGACCGAACGGTTCAACGTGGCAGGCGCGATGCTGGTCAAGCTGTTCGGCCGACCGCGCGAAGAGGCCGACGTCTTCGCCAACCGGGCCGGACGCGTCCGCGACATCGGCGTTCAGACGGCGATGTACGGCTCGACGCTGTTCATCGCGCTGACCCTGCTGGCGTCGCTCGCCACGGCGGTCGTCTACGGCCTCGGCGGCATCCTGGTCATCGATGACTTCTTCAAGATCGGCACGCTGGTCGCGCTTGCAGCGCTCATTGGCAGGCTTTACGGGCCCATCACGTCACTGTCCAACGTGCAGGTCGACGTCATGACGGCGCTGGTCAGCTTCGATCGGGTCTTCGAGGTGCTCGACCTGAAGCCGCTGATCGAGGACGGGCCAGATGCCGTGCCGCTGCAGAGGGGCGAGACCGCACCTGCCATCGAGTTCGACCACGTCTGGTTCAGGTACCCCACGGCTTCTGAGGTCTCGCTGGCCTCGCTCGAGTCGATCGCGCTGCCGATCCCCGAGCGGACCGACGCCAACACCGACGTGCTGCGGGACATCAGTTTCCATGCTCCGGCCGGCAAGCTGACCGCGCTCGTGGGGCCGTCGGGCGCCGGCAAGACCACGATCACGCACCTGGTGGCCAGGCTCTATGACCCGAGGTCCGGGACCATCACCATCGATGGCAGCGACATCACGGGCGTGACGCAGGAGTCATTGCACGACGCGATCGGCGTCGTGACACAGGACGCGCATATGTTCCACGACACGATCCGGGCGAACCTCAGCTACGCCAAGCCTGACGCCACCGAAGCAGAACTGATCGAGGCGTGCAGGGCGGCGCAGATCTGGCCGCTGATCGAGACGCTTCCTGACGGTCTCGACACGGTCGTGGGAGACCGCGGATACCGGCTGTCTGGCGGGGAGAAACAGCGAATCGCGCTGGCCAGGCTGCTGCTCAAGGCGCCTTCTGTAGTGGTGCTTGACGAGGCGACAGCGCACCTGGACTCTGAGTCAGAGGCCGCGGTCCAGCGGGCACTGAAGACCGCGCTGGCCGGGCGCACCTCGCTGGTGATCGCGCACCGGTTGTCCACTATCATCCAGGCCGATCAGATCCTGGTCATTGACGAAGGCAAGGTGACCGAGCGGGGAACCCACGCCGAGTTGCTCGCAGCAGGCGGCCTGTACACGGAGCTTTACCACACGCAGTTCGCCAGCCAGGAACTTCTGCCAGCACCCGGCTTGGACGCCGAAGCGGTTCACAGCTGACCTTCGAACTCGTCTCTATGTGTGTGCTCACCAGCGTGTGCTCACTGGCGTGTGCTCACGAGCGTGTCCCGACCGGCGTGTCCTGACCGGCGTGCCTTAACAAGCGTTTGCGGAGCACTGCGCCGGAACTGATAAACGCCTTTATCCGTTGCTTTCTATTGTTCTGACAATTTGTCATCAGTGAAGCCCAGGCGAGGCAGCGTATAGCTACGCCCAAAACCATCAGATGGATCACCTGCGCTGCGGTATCGCTCACGCTGGGGGCTGCACTTCTCGCTGCTTATCCGGCCTCCGCGGCAGTTGCGAGTCGCTGGCACATTGCTTACCAGGTACCCCGCGGCGCGTACGAGGTTGGCGGACTCACAGCCTCTAGCCGCAACGACGCCTGGGCATTCGTGTACCATTTCAGGACAGATCATCCGCCTTCGTCCTACTACCTGCACTGGTCCGGCCATGGCTGGAAGAGGGTGGCGGTCCCGAGCTCATCGGGATTCATACCTGAGCTCATCGGGTCCGCCGCACAGGGCGTTGTCTGGATTCTAGGTACAAATACGACGGGCGATGCCGAGGCCCTGCACTTCAACGGCGAACAGTGGACGCTCGCCGCAGTTCCCGAAGGGGGCAGCTCACTCGTCGTTCTTGGCAACGATAATGTCTGGATCGACCTTTCCGGGCGCTCGACAATCGGCGGCGTAGTCACCTGCACGACAACGGTGGAGCACTGGGATGGGCTTTCCTGGCACGCCTCGAGGCTGCCGGTCGGCGCGGCGGCACTGGCCGGAGCGGGAAGTCACATCTGGCTCGCGGGATCTCGGGTAAACAACATTAGCGGCACCTATCCGAAAGGCCGGGAAGCGATCTTCCAGTGGACGACGGGGCACTGGGTCCAGGTCATGACACCCGACCGCGAGATCGTCGGCTATCCGTCGCTCGGCGTATCGCCGGGCGGGGAGGTCTGGATGCTGGCCAAGAACGTCGGAGCTGCGAATATGCACCTTGATCAACGGAAGGGACAGGGCTGGTCGAAGATCAAGCTTCCCCTGCACCTCATCGCGGAACCGCACACATACCAGATCAGTTACGACGGCCGCGATGGCATTTGGATGGGTTCAGCCCACTGGACGGGCCGACGGTGGATCCAGACGCAACTCCCAGGTTTTGAGACCAAGGTCGATGCGGGCAGCTCCACAGCCCCTGTGCCCGGGACATCGAGCGTCTGGGGCATAGCGCAAACCGGCGGCGGAGCCCCTTTGAGCGTGCTGGCAATCTACGGCAAGGTGCCCTAGGAGTCTGGCTCAGACGCGGCGGAAACGCCTGCGGTGGCCGCGCTCAGTCCTGGTGAGCCGCATCAGGATCAGCACGAGTATCGCGCCGAGAATCGACCCGATGATGCCCACGGTGTGGAACTTGTTCGGAGCGATCCTGTGGTACTCGATCAGGTTCCAGATGAATCCGCCGACGAAGGAGCCGACGACTCCGAGCAGGATCGTTCCGAAGAAGCCGATCGGGTCCCGGCCGGGCACTAGCAGCCGCGCAACGGCACCTGCGATAAGCCCGATCACCAGCAGGACAATGATGTAAGTAACCATGCCACGCTAGCTACCGCATTTCGCGCACTCCATGCGGTGAGCCTGCCATGGCGCGGGCCAGTGCCAGCGCGATGACACACTTGATGCCAGCCATGGCAACACGCCCGCGTGCCTACATCCTGGTCGTCAACGGCCGGAAAGTGCGCCAGCCGGTCTTTGTGATCGGCGGGCCGCACTCCGGTGCCGACCTGCTCACCCGTGCGCTGAAGCGGACGCATGGGTTCCACTTCACGGTAGGTCAGCCCAGCGTTCTCAGCGTGGTCTTCGCGTTCGCGCGCACGCCCTCGATCCAGGAGGGCAGGGGAGAGGCGGCAGCCACCGTGCTGCGCGACGCGTATGCGCAGGCCTGGCAGGTTTCCGCTCATGCGTGTATGACCTGCAGACCGGAGTGTCAGGGGGTCAGGTCGACCGGGACCTGCGTGGATGAGCGCGACATCAGCAGGTACGGCGACGCGAGCCCAGCCCTGATCTATTGCGCCGAAGGCCTGGTGGACGCCTTTCCCGACGCCAGGATCATCCAGATCGTCCGAGATGGCAGGGCTGTCGCGGCTGCGATGCTCTCCGATCCCGAAGAACTGGCCTGGTTTCGCCGCGGCGTCGCCAACGTCGACTCCGAGTTCCCTAACCCGTTCTTCGGCGTGGAGACCGAGGACGACCGCACCGCCTGGCCGGAACTGTCTGAATGCGGGCAAATGCGCGATGCGCTGGCGTGGTGCGGTCACCAAGATGGCGCGCCTGCGCAACAGCATGAGCGCGGACCAGTTGACCACGTTGCGCTATGAACAGGTGATCAAGGAGCCGCGCGCCACAGTTGCGGCGGTGTCGGATTTTATCGAGACCAAGATCAGCGCCATCGAAGTTCCGCATGGCCGCAAGCAGATTGAAGGGTGGCGGAGGCTGCTCAGCCCGGCGCAACTCGCGGAGATCGAGAAGGTCGCCGGTCAACAATTGCGCCGAGTCGGGTACGGCGACTGACCCAGACGATCCTGCCTGCAGCGCGACTCGCGCGTGTATCGCTACTCACCCTCCTGACCGGCGGCTCCTGCCCGCATGTGCGCGTAACCAGACAGCACAGGCCACTACCGGCTTACGCCGCGGCGGGCGGGCTGTGGCTGTGCAGTTTGCGGCCGTGGGGGCTGGTGGCGGTGGTGGTGCCGTCGGCGTTCAGCGTGATGGTCCAGCCCCACCGGTGCACCAGGATCAGATGGTGAAACGAGCACAGCAGCAGGCAGTTGCCCAGGCTGGTCGTGCCGCCTTCGCTCCGCGGGATGATGTGATGCACGTGGCACCCGGCGGGCGGGACGTCGCAGCCGGGGGCGGCGCAGTGCTGGTCTCTGGTGGTGATCGCCCGCCGCAGGTGCGGCGGCACCAGGTCGGTGACGGTGCCGACGTCCAGCGGCAGGCTGACCGACCCGGCGGGCGGGGGCAGGGTGCCGGTCCGCAGCCACGACGCGAGGCCGCCGGGCCCGGACAGCAACGCCACCGCCTGCCGCAAGATCAGCTCACGGGCGGCAGCCAGGCTCCGTCCCCGCGCCCGCGCCTGCTGATCATCGTCTGGGTCTGCCTCAGCGACGTGGCCGCAGCCGGCCAGGCCGCCGCCGCAGGGTGCCCGGCCCGGCTGGTATTCGGCCCAGTGGCTGGCGAGGCGGCCGGCGAGCTGGTTGAGGAGGTCGTGGTCGACCCGGCCGGTCACGACCGGCGCGATCGCGGCGTCGCAGTCATCACCGGGCCCGGCCCACGCCCCCGCCGGCACCGGCCCGGACCCGCCGTCACCGCCCGCCCTGCGGCCGCGCAGGTCCGTCAGCGCTCGGACAGGCCGACGCGAAGCCGGGCGGCAGGTACGGGCGGCCGGGCCGGCCGATCCCGCCGAGCAGCTGGTCCAGTGACAGGTGCAGCTGCAGCCGGACCGGCTGCCCGGCCCGCTCGGGCAGGCTGCCCGCGCCGAGCAGCCGCCGGCACGCCTCCTCCAGCGCGTCGTGGCTGGCGTGCCGCACCGGGTCCGGGTGTCCTCGGCGCCCATCTTCTTGCCCAGGCGAGTCCAGCACCGACTGCAGCGCGGCGGCGCACCGGGCCGACAAGTCCCCGGTGACCCGCCCGGCGCCGCCGAGGGTGGTGTCCAGCTGCAGGCCGCGGTGGCTGAACCCGTCATCACCGTCCTGATCGGGCCCGGCCACCCGGCGGCGGATCTCCTCGGCCAGCCCCGCCAGCCCGGCCAGGTCCAGGCCGCCGGCGCGGCCGCGGCCAGCAAGATCAGCGTCCGCGTCGGGGCGGGCCTCGGCCGGCAGGGCGTCGGTCCAGTCGGTGACCTGCCGCGCCCACGACACCGACAACACGCCCGCCGCCAGCGCCTCCGCCACCGCCGGGTGATTGTCCAGCCGCCGCATCCAGCCCACCGTCCCGCGGGCCGCTCCCGCGGTGACCCGGGTCTGCCAGGTCAGCCACATCCGCGCCGACCCCTGCCCGTCGTCTTCGAACCCGCGCTGCGCGGAGAACGCCAGCAGCGTCCTGGCCCGGGCGGCCGTACGCAACGACTCCAGCCGCTCGAACACCCGCAGCGCTTCCGCCTGCACCGGCACCGGCTCGGACGCCAGGTCCGCGGGGCGAGCCAGGCCAGGCCGGCGACCGCCATCTGCAGCGCCTCACCAGCCGACGACGGCTCCCCGGCACCGGCTGGCTCAGGCAATGACAATGACATCAGGGTTTCACCTCCTCCAACGGTTCACCAACCCTTGCGCGGGAG
This sequence comes from uncultured Actinomycetota bacterium, assembly GCA_963809195.1. Taxonomy (GTDB): domain Bacteria; phylum Actinomycetota; class Actinomycetes; order Streptosporangiales; family Streptosporangiaceae; genus Chersky-822. The sequence continues at coordinate 572,540 of CAWEIQ010000003.1, forward strand.
AGGCGGCGCCGGAAATCAGCGTGATCACGTGCGCCGGTACTGCGAACCATCGGCCGCCGCGCCGCCCGCAGGCGGCCGGGGAAGTGGAGGTGCTCACCCCCGGAGACAAGCCTCCGGGTGTCTTAGTCCCGCATCGAACTTACACTCGAAACACTACCACCAGCCACCGACAACCACCCCGCAACACACCGGATCATCTAGGGAGCCTGTGCACCATGCCGCTCAAGACGCAGGCCGTTGAGCTCGTTCAGCGCCCATCCGCCGTGCGTAATGGACATCGTGGTTGTCCAGGTTGAGCGCGGCCAGTATCAGCGGAACGTGACTGAACGCCTGCGGGCTGTTACCCACCTGGCGACGGAGGCGCGGGTCGTATTCCTCGCTAAGCAGCCCGACGTCGCTGCGCAACTCAAGCAGCCGCTCGAACATCGCGGTCGCGTCATCCTCTTCGCCGATCATGTTCAGCGCGTTGACCAGCCAGAAGCTGCAGGCCAGGAAGGCGCCCTCGGAGCCGGGCAGGCCGTCCACCGACGTCCCGTTCTCTGGCTGCGTATAGCGCAGCACCAGGCCGTCATGGGTCAGCTCGCGCCTAATGGTCTTGATCGTCGAGATGAGCCGCGCGTCGTCGGCTGGCAGGAACCCGGTCTCGGCAATCATCAGCACCGCAGCGTCGATCGAATCGCTCCCGTAGTACTGCGTGAAGGTACCCCGGCTCGCGTCGTACCCGTGCTCGCAGACCTGAGCGTGAATCTCGTCCCTGATCGAGCGCCAGTGCTTCAGCTTCGACTCCGGGGCGAAGAACAGGCCAGTTTCTGCCATCTTTATCCGGCGGTCGAACGCAACCCAGGCCATCACCTTCGAGTGGACGAAGTGCTTGCGGCCGCCACGTACCTCCCAGATTCCTTCATCGGGCTCGTTCCAGTGCTGCTCGAGGTAGCTGAGCAGACGGTCTATCAGGCTGCCCGAATGCTTGTCGAAGTGAAGTCCGGCCTGGCGCCCGAGCATGATCGTGTCGACGACTTCGCCGTAGACGTCGAGCTGAATCTGATTGACCGCGTCGTTGCCGATCCGCACGGGCGCCGAGTCTTCGTAACCGGGCAGCCAGTCGGCAGTCCATTCTGGTAGCCGCCGCTCGCCTGCCACTCCGTACATGATCTGCACGTCGGCCGCCGAGCCCGCCACGGCCCGGCCAAGCCATTCGCGCCAGGCCTGGGCTTCGTCCACATATCCGGTGCGGAGCAGCACCCTCGAGCGCGAATGTCGAATCGCGCAGCCAGCAGTACCGGTAGTCCCAGTTCCGCACGCCACCGATGCTCCTCGGGCAGCGAGGTCGTCGGAGCCGCCACGATGCCGCCCGTGGGCTCATATGTCAGCGCCTTGATCGTGATCAGGGACCTGACCACGGGATCGCGGTACCGGCCGTCATAGGTACAGCGGGAAACCCAGTCCGTCCAGAAGCTGGCCGTCTGCTCGAGCGCGTCGCAGCGGAACCACCTCGGGCGGCGGCCCCTTGTCGTGCGACGGCATCCAGGTCAGCACGAACGGCACTCGCTCACCGGCCCGCACGACGAAATCTGCCTGGTGCGCGAGGTCGCGCCCAACCAGCTTGACCGGGGTCCTGATCCAGACCGAATCAGGTCCTGCAACCGCCCAGACCGCCTGATCGACCCTGCGCACCCACGGCACGATCCGGCCGTATCCGAAGCGCATCGTGAGGTGGCTCTCCATCTCGACCGCGCCCTCAACGCCCTCGACTATCCGGATCAGCACCGGTGTGTCCGCGCCGCGCGGCGGCATGAAGTCGATCACCTTGACAACGCCGCCGACGGTGGTCCACTGAGTCTCGAGGATCAGCGTGTCCTTCCGGTACCGCCGCTCGACCTGGCCCGCCCGCGAAGGCGGGCCTTCCTGGGCGGTGGGATTCAGCCGCCACTGGCCGTTCCGGCCGTCGCCGAGCAGCGCCGCGAACACGGCATCGGAATCGAACCGAGGCAGGCAGAGCCAGTCGATCGAACCTTCCCTGCTGACCAGAGCCGCCGACTGCATGTCACCGATCAGCGCATAGTCCTCGATCAGGGGATACTTGTGCCTCGCCCGCTGCATGCTCGCCTCCTTGACCGCTCCCAGCCTGTCATGCCGGTTCGGAGCACGCGCCTAAGCTTGGCCCGTGTCCACTACCCGCGCCCGCTTCGCCGCATGCGCGGCGGTTGCCGCAGCGGTGCTGCTCGCCGGCTGCGCACGGATGGACGCGGCACTCGGCCAGCAGTGGGTCGTTGTGCAACTGGCCAGCAATACCAAGCTAGCCACGGCAAAGCACGTGACCGTCACCTGCTCGCGCGCTTCCGGCCTCCGCGCCGAGCCAGTGCGGCCGACGTCGCCTGGCAAGATCGTCGGGTCGGTCCGGTTCATCTCGACCCAGGCGACCGACGCCGACATGGCCAAGCTGCAGCAATGCCTGCAGCAGTTCCCTGCCGTTCAGGGCCTCACCATGACCGAACCAGGAGACTGACCGGCCGCTCGCCGTCAGTTCCGCAGGTATCCAGGTCAAGTTTTGACAAACCCTAGTTTTCAAATATAGATAGAAGCCTACTATGTAGATAGGCAAACCTGGGAGGTCACATGAAACGAGCACTCACCGCTGCGGGGGTCGCCGCCGTGACAGCACTGGCGGCGGCAGGATGCGCATCATCCTCGGCCGCCAGCTCAGGCGGATCGGGGAGTGCAGGGGACCCGCTCGTACTGCGGCTAGGGTTCCTGACCAACATCACGCATGCACCGGCGCTGATCGGTATCGAGAAGAACTACTTCTCCAAGGCGCTCGGCAAGAACGTCAAGCTGGAGGTCCATCCCGTTCAGCACGGGCACCGAGGAGGGCACCGCCCTGCTGGCGGGCCAGCTCGACGCGGCCTACGTCGGCCCGAACCCGGCGATCAAGGCGTGGCAGACCTCCAACGGCAAGCTGATCAAGGTCATCTCGGGTGCCGCCTCAGGCGGAGCCGCGCTGGTGGTCAAGAAGGGAATCACCAGTCCGGCACAACTCAAGGGCCAGAAGCTGGCGACCCCGTCGCTCGGCAACACCCAGGACGTGGCGCTGCGCTACTGGCTCAAGCAGAACCACCTGACCTCAACCCAGACCGGCGGCGGCGACGTCCCGATCACGCCGATCACCCCGAACTCGGCCGCGGTGCTCCAGTTCAAGTCCGGCCAGATCGCCGGCGGCTGGGAGCCTGCTCCATACGACATCGAGATGGTGCAGGACGGCGGCCACGTGCTGGTCGACGAGGCCTCGCTGTGGCCGAAGGGCCAGTTCGTCACGACGAACCTGGTGGTCACGCAGAAGTTCCTCGCCGATCACGCCTCGGCGGTGAACGGACTGCTCAAGGGCCAGATCCAGGCCAACAACTACATCCACTCCAACCCGTCGGGCGCCGAGGCCGCGGCCAACAAGGAGCTGACTTCTCTGCTCGGCAAGGGACTGGACCCGAGCGTGCTGTCGGCCGCCTTCAAGCAGATCACGTTCACCAACGACCCGATCGCATCGTCGCTCGCGGCTCGACGCACAGCATGCGGTCTCCGTCGGCCTGCTGACGCCGGTCAAGAACATCTCAGCCCTCTACGATCTCGGCCCGCTGAACGCTCAGCTCAAGGCCGCCGGCCAGCCGCAGGTGAAGTCATGAACGTGCTACAGAGATACCGCCCGGACCCCGGGTCGACGGCCCAGCTCAACGGCCGCAGGCCCGGCCAGCCGGCCGGCGACGCCGCGGTGCGGCTCACCGACGTCACGAAGGTCTACGGCCGCGGGCCAGGTGCGGTGCACGCGGTCGACCGGCTCTCGCTGACTGTCGAGCAACGGCGAGTTCGTCTGCCTCGTCGGCGCGTCGGGCTGCGGTAAGTCCACGTTGCTGTCGATCGTGGCCGGACTTGACACGCCAACCGCCGGGCAGGTCGACACCGCTGGCCGTCGGGTCGCGATCATGTTCCAGGAGCCCGCGCTGTTCCCGTGGCTGACCGCTCGACGCAACGTCGAGCTCGCGCTGCGCGCGCTTCGGGTGCCGAAGGAGCGAGCGCAAGCGGCGGGCCATGGAGCTGCTCGATGCCGTGCACCTCGGGGACTTCGCCGACAAGCGGCCGCATGAGCTGTCAGGCGGCATGCGGCAGCGGGTGGCGCTCGCCAGGGCGCTGGCCCAGGACGCCGACGTGTTGCTGATGGACGAGCCGTTCGGCGCGCTCGACGCGATGACCCGCGACCTGCTCCACGACGAGCTGGAGCGGATCTGCTCCGAGCGCTCGCTGACCGTGCTGTTCGTCACGCACAACGTCCGGGAGGCAGCCAGGCTCGGCGACCGCGTGGTCCTGCTCAGCAGCCGACCAGGCCGGGTCATCGAGGAGTACGACGTGCCAAGGACCGGCCCGCGCAGGATCGACTCTGCGAGCGTCGCGACCCTGGCAAGCCAGATCACGGACCGGCTGCGGGAGGAGATGAGGCGCCATGGCTAGCACACAGACGTCCGGCAAGCCCCGGATGCTCGACCGGCCAGAACACTGCGATCGCCGGGCTCGACAGCCTGGAGCTCGCTGACGTCACCAAGAGCCGCGATCCGGCCCGCATCGCCAGAAAGGCGTGGTCGGCGACCTGGCCCAAGCTGCTCGCGATCGCGCTGGTGCTTGGCGCGTGGCAGCTGTTCTATCTCAGCAACTTCCACGGCGATACCAGCACCGGCCTGGTCAAGGGCCCGGGCGCGGGCTTGGCGAACCTGTGGGACCAGGCTGCAGCACGCCCAGCTCTGGCAGGCAATCGGGACCACCGTGCGGACCGCGGTCATCGGTTACCTGCTGGCAATGCTGATCGGCTCGGTCATCGGCGCGATCGTGTCACGGATACCGCCGCTGCGCGCGGCCACCGGGTCGATCATCAGCGGGCTCCAGACGATGCCGTCGATCGCCTGGTTCCCGTTCGCGATCATCTTGTTCGGCACCACGCAGTCGGCCATCTTGTTCGTGATGGTGCTCGGCGCGGCGCCGTCGATCGCGAACGGCCTGATCACGGGCGTCGACTACACGCCGCCGCTGCTGTTGCGGGCCGGCCGGACAATGGGCCTGCGCGGCGTCGTCGCTGTACCGGCACCTGATCCTGCCAGCGTCGTTGCCTGCCTACCTCGCAGGACTGAAGCAGGGCTGGGCGTTCGCGTGGCGCAGCTTGATGGCTGGCCAGCTGCTGGTGATCGTCGTGGGGAACCTGTCCCTGGGCATCCTGCTGAACAACGCCCAGGACAACCAGGACCTGACGGGAGCGATCTCGATCATGATCGTGATCCTCGCGATCGGCATCGTCGTGGACGCGATCTTCAGCAAGACCGACCTGGCGGTGAGGCGCCGCAGGGGCCTGCTCACCGAGGCCCAGTCGACCTGACGGAAGGCCGGATCGCCGGGCACTGGCTCGCCGGCGATCCGGCCTTCCGGGGCCAGCGGCGGTGTGCCCGGAGCGCGCCCTAGGACCGATTACCTTCGCGAGCGGCTCGCAGCGACTCGGCAGCTGTCAGCAGGGCGGCGCCCAGGAGCACGGTGTCCTTCAGGAGGGCCTCACCCAGCATCGACAGCCGCGGCACTCCCTGCCCCTCTTGCCACGCTTCCGGCGTCGTGACCAGGAAGCTGAGCGTACCCAGGAACATCCCTACGGCCCCGAAGCTGCCTGCCGCCGAGGCTTGCGGTGCGAACGGCTTCGCCGCGATCAAAGAGCCCAGGCCTATCTGCGTGACCCCGATGAGCCGCCCGAGCTTTTGTGCGCCCAGCTTCTCCCGAAGCCGCGAGGTCAGCGGGCTCGCGGTGACCAGCACCTCTGCGTTCTGCTACCTCATAGTCCGTGAACTTGAGTGCCCCGATCCACAAGAGCGTCGTCGCCAGCCCGCAGCGCATGACCGAGAATCCTGCGGAACCTAGGCCGCTAACCGGTGTGCGTCGTGTCCCCATCTTCTGCTCCCTGGTCGCCAGTGGCCAGCCCGGGGGCTCCAACAACGCACCTACCCGCTGGAGCCTTCCACACGCGCCTGACACGGCTCGCCGGCGTCTGTGGGTAAGGAGACCGGCACGAGCGTCATCTCCAGCATCGGGGGCGACAAGCCAAGCCTAGAAAGGATCGAGTCATGAAGATCGTCGTCATAGGCGGCAGCGGACTCATCGGATCGAAGCTCGTCATCAAGCTCCGTGAACAGGGGCACGACACGCTGGCAGCATCACCGCGCCTCCGGAGTAAACACGCTGACCGGCGAGGGACTCGCCGACGCCATTGAAGGCGCCTCGGTGGTCGCCGACGTATCGAACGCCCCCTCCTTCGAAGACGCGGCGGTCCTGACGTTTTTCGAAACATCAACCCGCCATCTCCTCGCCGCCGAATCAGCCGCCGGCGTGGGGCACCACGTGGCGTTGTCAGTCGTGGGGACCGAGCGCCTGTCGGACAGTGGGTACTTCAGGGCCAAGATCGTCCAGGAGAAGCTGATCGAGGACTCTTCGATCCCTTACTCGATCGTCCACGCCACCCAGTTCTTCGAGTTCGTCAACCGCATCGCCGACACGGCCACCAGCGGCAACACGGTGCGCCTCGCACACGTGCTCATCCAGCCCATGGCCGCCGAGGACGTGGCGAGCGCGGTCGCAGACGTCATCGTCGGCCCGCCGGTGAACGGCATCATCGAGGTCGCCGGGCCCCAGCAATTCCACCTCGACGAACTCCTCAGGAGCACGCTGCGCGAGCGCCACGACCCCCGCGAGGTCATCACCGACCCTCACGCGCCCTACTTCGGCGCCGAACTGCGCGAACGCACCCTCGTCCCGGCCGCCAACGCCCGCCTCGCCGAGACTAGCTTCGGCAATTGGCTGAACCAGTCGACCATGGGCGCAGCTGGTAAGCGGACGCAAAGCGGCGTCGCAACATCGGGCGAACCGGCACGCGCGAGAACGCCTACCTTGCGGTGGCAGTCTCCGCGAGCACGCGATCGACGTGGGTGTACACGTTCATCGATCCGCCGCGCAGGAACCCGACCAGGGTCAGCCCGGCTTCTGACGCCAGCTCGGCAGCCAGCGAGGACGGCGCGGAAACGGCGGCGAGCACGGGGAATCCGGCGAGCACCGCCTTCTGTACGAGCTCGAACGATGCTCGCCCGCTGACCAGCAGCACGCAGCCGCGCATCGGCAGCATGCCCTGCCGCAGCGCCCAGCCCACGACCTTGTCGACGGCGTTGTGCCGGCCGACGTCTTCGCGGACGGTGATCAGCTCACCGTCAGGTCCGAACACGCCCGCTGCGTGCAGCCCGCCGGTGGTGGCGAAGACCCGCTGGGCAGCGCGAAGCGTATCGGGCATCGAGGTCAGCCTGGCGGCGGGGATGCACGCCTGGTCTTCGTTAATCTCCCAGGTCTGCTGCACGAACAGTTCTGCAGCGCTCGCCTTGCCGCAGACGCCGCACGCGCTGGTGGTCAGGAAGTTCCTGCGCGCCGACGGCCGGACGGAAAGCCCGGGACGAAGCTCGACGTCGACGATGTTGCCTATGCCGTCGTGCCCCGCATGACCGCAGGTGGTGCCGTCGCAAAGCCGGATCGAGGCGATGTCGTCAGCGTGGCGGACGATGCCCTCGCTGACCAGGAATCCGGCCGCGAGATCGACGTCATCTCCCGGCGTCCGCATCGTCATCGTGAGGGCCTGGCCGGCGACCCTGATCCCGAGCGGTTCCTCGGCCGCGAGCAGGTCGGAGCGCTCGGTCAGCTGCGGGCCGCCCGGTTCGTCGGTCAGCCGGATCCTGCGCACCCGCCGACGCACCGTCCTGCCGCTCATCGCCGCCTCGCCTCCCGTCGCCATCTGTATCTGAGGCTACGCGCGGGCAGAGGCGTGTAAACGTTGTCTACTTGGCGTTTCTACAGGCAGTATGAGGTGATGGCGCAGTCCACGGATGACCGCGGCAATCGGCACCGCAGGCATCTTCGCAGCAGCTATCACCACGGCGACTTGCCGAACGCGCTAGCCGACGCGGCGACCGACATGGCGCGCGCCGGCGGCCCGGATGCCGTGGTGCTGCGCGCGGCCGCCCGTGAGGCCGGCGTGTCGGCCGCAGCCGCCTACCGGCATTTCGCTGACCACGACGAACTTCTTGGCGTCGTCAGGCAGCGCGCGCTCGAGGCGCTCGCCGCTGCCATGCGGCAGAGCCTGGAGTCAGGAACCCCGTCACCTGATCCGGCTGAGGAGTCGGTGCGCCGGTTGCGGGCGCTTGGCCGCGCGTATATCAGTTTCGCGCTCGAGGATCCTGGGCTGTTCAGGACCGCGTTCTGCCCCCCGGACAAACTGCGGCCAGGGGCGGCCGAGCGGATGGTGACCCAAGGACCGTACATGCTGCTCAGCGGCGTCCTGGACGAGCTGGTCGAGCACGGGGTGCTTGATCCGGCCAGGCGGGCCGGGGCGGAGATTCCCGCCTGGGCGACCGTGCACGGCCTAGCCACGCTGCTGACCGACGGCCCGCTCGCCACGCTCTCGGCCGAGGATCGGGCCAAGGCCATCGAGCGCACCTCTGACTTCTTGCTGAACGGCATCAAGGGAGCGGACCTCTAATAAATCCGCCGGATCGCCGGCAGGCTCGGAAGCACTGCGATGTTGACAGCGTTAACTTCATACGGTCATCCTGAAGATGTGAACACCGTCCACATAGGAGAAAGGGGAGGTGGACGACGATGATTGACCTCCACCTGATCAACGTCGCACTGGCAGGCCTGGGCACAGGAGTGGCTGCAGTTCTGCTGATCGCGGCGGCCATCCTTGTCATCGCGGCCTTCGGGCGGCGCGGCCGAGCGTCGCACCGGACTCAGCTGGCACCGGGGAGCGCCGCGCCCACCGCGGCCGTCACCGCTGGCGACCAGAGCACCGAAGGTCAGGGAGCCCGCGTTGCGCTAGACGCTCACGCGGCAGCACGCCGCGGGACTCGCTCCATCGCGGAGCCGCGGCATAGCGAGACGTCAGCGAGCTGGCCTGGGCGCAGTAGCCGTAGGCCGGCTCGCTCCCGCGTCGGCCTCTGCCGGTCGTCGGCCTGGATCCGTTGACCTCACCATTGGCGCCGTGGCGCAGCCCTCGCGCGATCTCGGCAGTGCTCTCGTCCAGCTCGCGTTCGACTGGCCAGCCTGACGTGCTCGTCCTGGCCGGCGCCGACCGACCAGCGTCCCGCCGCGCAGCACCGCGTCCGCCCGCGCCAGCAACGCGTCGATCGGGCTCTTCTCCACGGTCACCAACGGAACCTTGCGACGCGGCCGTTTGCGCCAGGTCACGACCGCCGCCGCGACCAGCGCGAGGTAGATCACGAGGCCGATCACCACCCACAGGTTCCAGGTCAGGAGCTGCCAGCCGTGCACGACCGTGATCTGGGTGACCTCAGGCGGCTTCACGAACCAGCCGAGCAGGCCGCGCCGCGGCACATAAGCAAGCGGTCCGCTGTACTTCCACGGCCAGGAGCCCATGATCCCCGCGATGAGCACGATTCCCACGACATAGCAGGCCTTGACGACGGGCCGTGCCTTGAATATCAGGCCGGCCATCAAGGCGAGCACCGGCACCACCCACACCCAGTGGTGATCCCAGCTGATGGGGGAGACCAGCACGCTGGTGATGCCGACCAGAGTCCAGCCCTGCACGGGGCGCCCGGTTCTGGCCAGCATCGCGCCGGCAACGACGCCCCCGGCGGCCACGACGAGAGCTACCGGGAGCCAGACCGGCTGCGCCGGAGCGACCGTGCCATAGAGCCTCGCGAGCGAGCCGAGCAGTGACTGGTTGACCAGCGAGTGGACAGAGCCGGTCCGTCCCGGGCGCACGAAGTACCCGGTCAGCCAGTACGAGGCCGACGGACCAGGCAGGCTGATAAATCCCACGACAACGGTCGCGAGGAACGCGCCGGTCGCGATCGCTGCCTGCCGAACCTTTCCCGCGAGCAGCAGGTACGGAATGAAGAGCAGCGGCACCAGCTTGATCCCGGCCGCGATTCCGATGCCGATGCCCTTCCACCGCCGCGAGTCTTTCCTGGTCAGATCCCAGACCACCAGCAACATGAGCAATGGTTCGATCTGGCCTAGGTACAAGGCCTTGACCACCGGCTGAATCCACAAGGCGAGCGCGCTGACGGCGAGCGCGGCCGCGGCGCGGCCAGCGCCACGACGTCCCATGCCGCCAAGCGTCAACCACGCCGTCAGGGGAATGGCCGCCAGGCTCGCCACCGTCATGAGCCAGCGGAGCGTGACGAGCGGAAGTAGCGAACCCGCCGGCGAAGACCAGCGCGGCGAACGGCGTGTAGGTGAACTGGACGCCGACCTTGAGCTCCCAGGTGTACAGAATCGACGGGAGCTGCCTGGTGATCAGGCCCGCGTCGTTGTAGACGTTGAGGTCATACCAGGTCAGCACCGCATGCCGGTGGACGGCCTGATCGGCCAGGTACGCAGTGAGCGAGAGAAGGAAGAAGAGGGCGGCCAGGATCAGGCCGGTGCTGCCGAGAAGCCGGTGCCACGCGGGCTGCCGAACCCGGCCCGCGGCGTCGGTCGGCTCCATCTCGGCCTGTGCCTGCACGCTCCGATCCTCCTTGTCCGCTGCCGGAGCCGGTCACCGTTCCGCGCTGAACACCTTCGGCGCGCCTCTCGCGCGATCGTCCGCTTTCGACTGTTAGACGAGTGGCCTCAGTCGCTTGTTGCAACCTGGCGGCAGCTCGCATCGCGCCGCTGCGGCAGGGCCACCGGGATAGTCTGCCCGATGTTGTGGTAGCCGTGAGTGGAGCCTGCCCACAAATCGTTAGCGGTAACTACAGAAAGTAATTGCTACCTACCCGCCTGTGACCGATGTCCTAACCGGCGGTCACCTGCGAGTTTGCGGGTGTGACACAAGTCCGATGTCCTTGCGGTTATCTCGGGTGAATCAGGCATGGCCGGCGGAGGTCCACCGCGGTCGCAGCAGTCACGGCGTCCAGCCCGCTGGCAGCTTGACCTCCGGCAGCGCATGCCCGGTGAAGCTGAAGGCTGGCGGATGAGTCCAGTCAACAGGACTGTCCAAGTCAACCTCGCCGCCAGAGAACTGCGAGGCTTCGCGGGTACGGCAGCGCCGGCGTAATGCAGCCATGCTCTTGCGGCCCACACTAGGCCGCCGAGAGTTGCCGCTACGACCACGAAGGACAGCGGAGCACGAACAGGATCGGCTGCAACTGCAGTCGGCCCGGATCACTCCGCCGACGCCCGGCTGCATTCAGGCCATCTCACAATGCTTCTGGGCACATAGTGAAGCTATAACTCAGGGATTAGCTGCGCTCGGCACTGTCCCCATCTGGGACATCTAACGGCCGTTGCCCCCGCGAACAACCCGGCATCGACTGGTTGCTCGACTTGGCCGGACATCTCACGGTGTAGCCCGTTATCCCCGCGTGTTGGAGAGCGAGCCCAGGGCGCATTCGACGTTGCCGGGAGCCTCGCCCACCCGGTGCCAGCCCCGCACTACTATTCGGCGGTCCAGCCGATGCGCTGTATGGAATCACGCACCTCGGGACTGAGCGGCTGGAGAAGCGGTGCCGCAGCACTTTGGATCTGTTGCACGGCGTCGTCCAGCCCATCGCTCGGTACGGCAGCGCCGTCCGGCGACCTGTCTATTACTGTGAGCGTGCGGGCCATTACGGCCTCGAGGTGCTGGGCACGCTCGAGGAAATGGCGGTCGGCTGATTCGTCGATGAGCAGAGGCGCGCCGATGAGCAGCATCATCATGTACGTCTGGAAGCTATCGGACGCGGCGGCGCGGTCGCCCGATCCGTCGATCACCGACGACACAGCCTTGGCCGCACGAGCGGCCTGGGCCAGCATGATGGCGGTCTGTGCGCCGACCGCCAGGCCGCGTTGCTTGGCCTGTCGCAAGTTGAGCAGCTGATTCACGACCAGGACAGTGATCAGCAGCACCAGCACTCCTGACACTGTGTCTGTCGTAAGCGAGTGGTTCCCCCACCAGCTTCGCTGCCCGGCGTTACTGATTTCGCCAACGATAAGCGCCACCGTGATCAGCATCACGAAGCCAGCAGCAGCCCACCCCAGCAAGCGCCCAGACACCCAAGGGACTCTACATACGGGAGCCTGACCCAGGTCAATCCGGGTTGGCCTAGCCGGATGATCTCGAAATGGACCGCGTCCGCGAGCAGATGAACGGGGGCGGCCCCGGCTGCGGCGCAGGTCAGGTCTCGGCCAGCGGAGTGTGATCTGGACTGGACTGGCTACCCGGCCTTAGCTCCCCGTGCCAGAGATTGTTGCTACGTAACTGTTATGACACTCTCACCGCGGGGCACAAGCTCGCCGATGACCGTCCCGCCGGGAATCTCACCTGCGACAAGCAGACCGCCGGACGTCTGCGCATCGGCCAGCAGAAGTAGTTCATCTTCGGGCAGACTGCCGAAATCCGCATGCGGAGCCACCCACGAGAGGTTCCGCCGGCTGCCGCCAGGCAGATATCCGGCGCGCTGAGCCTCGCGTGTTCCTTCGATCACCGGAACGGCGCGATGATCGATGACGGCGCTGACTCCGCTCGCCCTCGCGAGCTTGAACGCGTGCCCGAGCAGCCCGAATCCGGTCACGTCGGTGCCGCAGCGCAGGCCAGCTGCCAGGGCCGCCCGGCTGGCGTCGGCGTTCAGGGCGATCATCACGGCGATCGCCGCCTCGCTGATCTCGCCCGTCGCCTTGTGCATCGCGTTCAGGATCCCTGTGCCAATCGGCTTGGTCAGCGACAGCGGAAGGCCTGCGAGGCCCGCGTCGATCCGCAGCAGACGGTCCGGATCGGCCAGCCCGGTGACCGCCATGCCGTACTTCGGCTCTGGGTCATCGATGCTGTGGCCGCCCGCAACGTGACAGCCTGCCTGCCTGGCGACCTCAAGCCCGCCGCTCAGCACCTCTGCCGCGAGGTCGGCGCCGAGGACGTCAAGCGGCCAGCCGAGCAGGTTCAGCGCGACGAGAGGCTCGCCGCCCACGGCGTAGACATCGGACAGTGCGTTGGCCGCCGCGATCATGCCGAACGTGCGCGGGTCGTCGACGACCGGAGTGAAGAAGTCGGCCGTTGCCACCACCGCGCGCGTCGCGCTGATCCTGACGACGGCCGCGTCGTCCCCGTGCTCGACGCCGATCAGCAGGTCATCTGGCCGGTGTTCTGGCACCAGCCTGGCAACCGCTTCCTCGAGCTCGCCGGGCGGAATCTTGCATGCGCAGCCGCCACCGTGGGCGTACTGGGTGAGCCTGACCGATCCGACCCGGGTGGCCGACTTCCCGGAACCCTGGGCGACCTGCTGAGTGTCCATTGCTGAACTCTAGCGAGGCCCATACCTTGCGCCGTCCGCCCGCGCATGGTGGCATATCGCCCAAGCGGACCATGCGGTGCCGTCCCAGGACCCCTGGAACCCCCGCGCAGGCTGTCCGACGTAGACACCCGCGCATGTACGGAGGACGCAGTGACGAGTGCAGTCATCGAAGAGCGCGCGTACATCGAGGCGCAGACCGCGGGCATGACGTTCTGCAGGCTGCTGCAGCGGACTGTCGCGGACCACGGCGACGAGCCGGCCTATTCCGACCGGGACGGCGACGCACCCTGGCAGACGCTGACCTGGCGGCAATTCCGTGATCAGGTGCTGCGGCTGGCTGCCGCTCTGGTCAGGCTCGGCCTGCAGCCGGGGGACAGGGTCGCCCTGATGCTGCCGAACCGGATGGAGCACGTGCTCGCCGACCAGGCTGTGCTGCACGCAGGCGGCGTGCCCGTGACCTTCTACGCCACGCTCGCATCCGACCAGATCAGGTACGTGGCGTCGGACTGCCAGGTCCGGATGGCCGTTCTGGACGGGGCGTCCGAGCTGGCCAGGTGGGAACCTCTCCTCGCCGACCTGCCGAGCCTGACGACCGTGATCGTGCGCGACGCCGAGGTCTGCCCTGCCGATCGACCGGCACCTGCAGCTGGGACGCCTTCACCGCACTCGGCGAGGAGGCGAGCAGCGGCGAGCGAGGCGGCCGAGGTGGCGCGCCGGATCGATGCGATCGGGCCCGCGGATCCCGTGACGCTGCTGTACACATCCGGCACTACGGGGAACCCCAAAGGCGTGGTCATCACGCACGGCAGCGTGATGTACGAATGCAAGACGGCCGAGCTCGGCGGCAGCACGATGCAGGGCGTGCGGTGGGTGTCGTACCTGCCGCTGGCCCACATCGCCGAGCGGATGTTCACCCTCTACCTGGCGATTTACAGCGCCGGCCACACGTACTTCTGTCACGTCCCTACCGACCTGATCGGCGTCGTCGGCCAGGTGAAGCCGACGGCGTTCTTCGGCGTGCCCAGGGTCTGGGAGAAGATCCAGGCCGGCATCCAGGCGCTCCTCACGATGGAGCAGGACGAGGTGAGGAAGGCGGCCGTGGCCGCCGCGATGGAGACGGGCCGCGAATACGTGTCGAGCTGCCAGTACGGCCACACGACCTCCGACGATCTCGCTGCCAGGTTCGAAGCTGCCGACGAGCAGGTGCTCCGGCCGATCAAGGGGCTGCTCGGACTCGACCAGGCCGTGAACGTCGTGAGCGCCGCGGCGCCGCTGCCGCCCGAGGTCGCCGCGTTCTTCGCCGGGCTCGGCATGAAGATCCTTGACGTCTACGGGATGACCGAGACGACCGGCGCGTTCACGACCAACACCCCGACCGCGTTCAAGATCGGGACCGTCGGACGTCCTGTCCCCGGCGTCGAGGTCAAGATCGCCGAAGACGGCGAGATTCTCACCCGCGGCCCGCTGAACACGCCCGGCTACCTGAACCTGCCCGAGCAGACTCGCGCGCTGCTCGACGAGGACGGCTGGCTGCACACAGGTGACATAGGCGCCATCGACGAGGACGGGTTCGTCAGCGTCGTCGACAGGAAGAAGGAACTGATCATCACCTCGGGCGGTGAGAACATCTCGCCCGCCGCGGTCGAGAACGTACTCGTCGCGAATCCGCTGATCGGCCAGGCACTGGCGTTCGGCGACCGGAGGAAGTTCGTTGTCGCGCTGCTGACGCTGGACGGCGAGGTCGCGCCCGCGTGGGCGAAAGCTCGCGGCATCGAGGCCACCTCGCTGGCCGAGCTGGCCGAGAACCCGATCGTGCTCGAGGCGGTGGGCGCGGCGGTCGATGCGGCCAACGCCCAGATCGCCCGCGTCCAGCAGGTGAAGCGCTGGCAGTTGCTACCGGTGGAGTGGACCGCGGAGAGCGAGGAGCTGACGCCGACCTTCAAGCTCAAGCGCCGGATCATCCACAACAAGTACGCCGACGTGATCGACTCGCTCTACGCCGGGATCGACTAGGGTCTGGGGCGGAGGCGTCTGGGCACCTGGTGGGCTCCCCGGTCTTCGACCACATGCTGGGGTATTTGTCCCTAACGGGCGGGCGAGCCGACATCGACGGTCTCCGTCCCGGGCTCGTGAATGATTACAAGGGACGCAGCTACCCGGCTCATCACCTCACCACGACGAAAGTGGACGTGGACCCTGACCACTCGGCCAGCGCTGTCGATGTGCAGATCGGGGAAGGGCGGATGGATGGTTTCGTGGCGAGCCTCGCGGCCACGCTTGCTGATCGCGGAGTTGATGCCGGTGACCCGTCACCGGTGATGGGGTACTACGACAGCGCGGACGTGCCTGTCTACAATCACCTGGCCGAGGAGTTCCTGGTCTGCGACCGCTGGTTCAGCTCGGTCCCAGGCGCAACCTGGCCCAACCGCCTGTATTCCATTTGCGGGAGCGCCGCGGGAAGCAGAGACGATCTGCCACCGCATCGGCCGCCATTGTATGACAAGCCGTCGTTCGTCCGGCACCTGGACGCGGAGGGCGTCTCGTGGCGCTGGTATTGCTTCGACACCCCGACGTTGCGCCTGGCCGACGCCCACTACACGGCGGGACACCACCGCCGATTCGGCTTCTTCAGCAAAACCGGCCTGAGCTGGAAAACCAGGATGGAGGTCAGGATCGACGCAAGCGCGGCAAGCTTTCTGGAAGATGCGGCCAGCGGTTCGCTGCCGTCGGTGTCCTGGATCGACCCGGCCTTTAGCAGCTTCAACCCGCTGGGTTTCCGCCCGAACGATGACCATGCGCCCGCCGACATAAAGGACGGCCAGGACCTCGTTCTGGCCGTCTATGACGCGCTGGCGACAAGCCCCACCTGGGAGCGTTCGCTGCTGGTCATCGCCTATGACGAGCACGGCGGCTTCTATGATCACGTCCCGCCGCCCGCGGCACCCGACGACGACCCTGGAATGTTCGGCCGCTACGGGGTGCGGGTGCCAGCGGTCATTGTGTCCCCGTGGGTGGAACCGCGTTCGGTGTCGAGTACCGTCTTCGATCACACGTCGATCATCAGGTCGATTTTGCTGCGCTTCTGCCCGGAGGCGCTGGAAAACCCGCCGCGCGCCAAGAGCAGGCTGGCCGGAATCCGCGCGGGTCACCCGCCCTACCTCGGCGCCCGGGTCGCCCACGCCGCGCATCTTGGGGCGCTCCTGACTCGCATCGCGCCGCGGCAGGCGCCGCACCGGGACTCGCTGGTCGTGGACGCCGCGGCCCGGGCAGCGCGACAAGCGAAAGACGACAATGGCGCGAGTGCTCAGGCGGCGCCGGAACGTTCGCATACAAATCTGCAGCAGGGCTTTCACGCGGCGGCTCACGAACTGGCCAGGCGGGGACACCCGGCAGGGCTGCCTTAGCGGCGACCACTGGCCGTTTACCCGTCGCTCGCCGGTTGGGACCTGGCGATGTCTCGGGCAACTGCCAGCGCGCGGGAGCCGCGGCCCGCCAACCGCCTCACCGGCGGGGTGGACGGGAACTTAGCGTCTCTGCTACCTCAAAGGAGACTCCGCCGTGGTTTCTGACGAACAATCTTCTGGCAGCGAGGATATTCCGCCGACCGCAGTCGGGTCCTTCGTCACCGTCAGGCAACTCGACTCAGAGCACGGGAATCCGCGGCGGCGAAGGTCCCGGGCCTTGCCCGCCAACCGATCGGCCATGGCCGGTCGGATCAAGAGTGGTCTCGCCGCAGCGATCTGGTCTCGAACGCCGTAGACTTCATGAGCAGTGCCTTCGTGCTCGCAGTGCTCATCGTGATTTCCTTGTTCCCGTTCGGTGCCGTCATCGCTGCCGCCGACGGCCGGGACATTAGAAGGACAATCATCAGCCGCCTGGGCTCAATCCGCAAGCAGCCGAGGACGTGAACGGACTGATCTCGTCAGGGCATCACTCGGTGGCGACTCTCACGGTGCTGGGAGCCGTCTTCCTGGTTCTGGCCGCAACCGCAATCGCAGCCACCCTGCAGCAGTGGCATCAGAAGATCTACAACCAGCCAGCAGCACACGGGGCCGTAGCACAGCTCGTCTGCCGGCTCGTCTGGATCGCCCGGCCTCCTCGCTTACATCGTCTCCAGTCAGTGGCTTGGCGCGCTGACATCAGGAATGCACCCCGCAGCGACGCCGTTAGGCGGTGCGTCAGCCGCCCGGGATCGAATTCATGGTCGAGGGCGTCAGGTCTGCGCTGGATTTGGGCCAGAAGCGTTCACCCGAGCCGGGTGACGACTGTGGCGGGCCGCGCGGGAACAGTCAGCCTCAGGCATTAAGAGGCGACCTGCTGAGGAGCGGTGGCATGAAGACGCCGGAGAAGCCGAACTTCGTGTTCATCCTCTGTGACAACGTCGGCTGGGGCGACTTCGGGGTCTACGGAGGGCGCACCTCGACGCCGCGGATTGACGCGCTGGCCGGGGAGGGGATCCGGTTCAACAACTACACCGTGGAGGCCCAGTGCACGCCGACGCGGTCGGCGATCTTGACCGGCCGCCAGTCGGTGCGGTCGGGAACCTACAAGGTGCCGTTTCCCGGGCAGGGCGGCAGTGGGCTGGCGCCGTGGGAGTACACGATCGCTGATCTGCTGTCGGACGCCGGCTACGCGACCTCACTGTGGGGCAAGTGGCATCTGGGCGACGTCGACGGACGTCTGCCGAACGATCAGGGGTTTGATCAGTGGTGGGGCTTCCGCAACAGCGTCGATGAGGCCGGCTGGACCTCGTACGCGACGTTCGAGGCGATCGCGAAGGAAAAGGGGATCGAGCGGCCGCAGATCTGGGAGGGCACCAAGGGCGGCGGGCAAGCTGCGGTCGCGGAGCTGAACTTGTCGGTCCGGCCGCTGCTGGACGAGCTGATCGTCGGTAAGGCGACGGACTACATCAGGCGGGCAGGCCGGGGGGACAAGCCGTTCTTTACCTATATCGCGCTGTCCCAGATGCATCCGCCGGAGATGGTGCACCCGGACTTCGACCAGACGTCCCCGGAGCGGCTCGGGACGTACGCGGACGTGATCGCCGAGATGGACTACCGCGTCGGCCAGGTCGTGGACTGCGTAGAGGAGGCGGGGATCGCCGATCGCACGATCATCGTTTTCTCCAGCGATAATGCGACCGGGCTGATCAACCTCGATGTCGTCGGCGGGTCGAACGGCCCGTTCCGCGGCGGCTTCATGACCCCGCCGTGGGAGGGATCGATGCGGGTCCCGGCGATGGTCCGCTGGCCCGGGAAAGTGCCTGCGGGGGTGGTCACGGAGGAGATGCTCTCGGCGCACGACTGGTACCAGACGTTCGCGGCCCTGGCCGGCGCCTCGGAGATGGTGCCCGCCGACCGGCCGATGGACGGCGTCGACGCCTCTGGGTTCCTGCTGGGCCAGAACGAGACCACCGGCCGGGAAACCCTGCTCTTCTTCGGGCCGGACGGGTCGCTGATGTCGTCGAAGTGGCGCAACGTCAAGGTGGTCTTCCGCTACTGCGAAGGGGTAGACCAGCCGATCCTGCAGCCGCAGTTCCCGATGTTCTTCGACCTGGGCAGCGACCCCGGCGAGCGGTACAACCTGTTCGACTTCAAACTCGACATGGGCTGGATGCTCGGCGTGGTGCTGTCCGCCGCGGCCGACTACGAGCAGAGCACCGCCCGGTACCCCAACATCAGGCCCGGCCAGGAATTCAACGGGTACGCGGTGGCCCCGGCCGCTGGCGGCTGACACCAGCCGGCGACCGGCGGCCGATTCTTAGCGTCAGCGCCCCGACAGTGGCCCGGGTGTGACTGCGGCCGGCGGGGTATGGGAAGAGGGCTGCTGACCCAAGTTGAATCTCACTTTCAAGCCGGTTCGGTCAGGTCTGGATGGCGTTGGGGGGCGGCCATGAAGAACACGGGCCCGCAGGACAGCCCGCATGACAGGGATTCAGCGGCAGCGACAGGGGGCCAGGATCGGCAGGACCCGCACGGCCGCCATGATGCCGCGGCGACAAGCCCGTCGCGGGCCGTCACTTCCCAGGGCACCCCGCGCCGGGGCCGGAATCTCGTAGCTGTCCTGATCGGGGCAATGGGTGCCACGGCCATCAGCGTGGTCTTCATCGTCTCGTTCATGGGCGCCATGCATGACCCTGGCCCGCGCGGCGTGCCGGTCGGGATCGTCGGCCCACCCGCCGCCGCGTCGGCGCTCAGCACCAGCCTGAACCACCAGGCACCCGGCGGCTTCACCGCCGTCAGCTACCCGACCGCGACCGCAACCCGCGGCGCGATCCTGGACCGCAGCATCGATGCCGCCGTGGTGCCGGGCGGCGGGTGGAGCTGCTGCAGGTCGCCACCGCAGCAGGCCCCGCGCTGACCAACGCCACCATCAAGGACGCCCACGCCGCGGCCCGCGCTGCCGGGCTGCGCCTGGCCGTCCAGAACATCCGTCCGCTGCCGCCCAGCGACCCGGAGAGCCTGTCCCAGGTCTTCTTCGTCGTCGCGCTGCTCACCCCAAGCCTGGCGTTCGGGAACCTGCTCGTCACCAAGATCTCCCCGGCCCTGCACCCCGCCTGGCAGCTGGCCGGCATCGCGGTCTACGCGGCCATCGTCGCCGCCGTGGCCACCGCCATCGCCGACCCCGGAATCGGGGCACTGACCGGGGCGCCCTGGGCCCTGTTCGGCATCGGCGCGCTGCTGGCCTTCGCCGCCGCCGCAACCGCTGCCGCCGCCGCGCGCTGGGCCGCCGGCGCCGGATACCTCGTGATCGTGCTGCTGCTCGTCGCCGTCGGCATTCCCGCCTCCGGCACCACCCTCGGCCCGAACATGATCACCGCCTGGTACGCCGACCTCGGCAAGGCACTGCCCGCCGGATCCGCCCTGCCCGCCGTCCAGAACGCCGTCTACTTCAACGGCAGCGCCATCACCACCCCGCTGCTGATCCTGGCCGCATGGGCCCTGGCCGGCATCCTCGCCTTGATGATGGCCGCGATCTTGCACCCGCCCCTGCCCGGCCAGCGGCGGCAACATCCCGGCCGGCCCGCCGACCGAACTGCCGCCGACCCCGGAGCGGCCCGTCATGCGGGCACGCGGTCCTGACGATCCGGCTCAGATCCGTCTGCTCCAGGCCGCGCGGCCAGCCGCAATGCCGCACCGGCACGAGGACCGCGGAGGGGCCGCCAGCCAGCGGTGCTCCTTCCGGGCGGGCCGATGACGGCTCGTGTCCTGACCGCCCTGCGGCTCGCTGGCACCGCGGCTGCGCTGACCATCGCCTATTACCTGCTGCCCGCCCGCGGGCGGCTGACCGAGACATCCTGGACGGTGCTGTTCGCGGCGGGTGTCGTCGTCCTGGCCGTGCTGGTCCTGCTGCTTGTCGGCGGCCTGCTCCGCGCCGGGCCCGACGTCCGCCTGCACCGCCTGTTCGTACTGCTCTGCGTGACCGTGTTCTTCTTCGCCGAGGCCTACTACCTGCTCGCCGCCACGCCGGGCCAGCTCACTGACCTGCGCACCAAGACCGACGCGCTGTACTTCACCATCACCACCATGTCGACAGTCGGATACGGCGACGTGCACGCGGCCGGCCAGCTCGCGCGCGTCGCCGTCACCCTCCAGATCGTCTTCGACCTGTTCTTCATCGGCACTGCCGTGGCCGTGGCCGGCGGAATACTCAGGACCAAAGCCGCCAGGCGCGGATCGCAAGAAGACGACCAAGCCAGTGAGGCAGAGCGCCCTGGCGCCGCAGAATCCGGGCAAGGTCCGGCGGCCATCAAATGAGATGCCGAATGACGGCTAGTGAGCGGATACCACGCGAACACGGCCCGGCAGACCGCTGCTCCCTCCGGTGCCGCTGACAAGACCGCGCTCGAAGAGCCGGCAGCGTCGTTTGATGGATGGCGGTGACACCAGATCTTCGAGCACCTGCCGATAGGCCGCGCGCACCACGGGCAAGCCCGGCATTTGGGCGCAGGCCTAGGGCTGTTCGTCCATGATGCCGACAAGACCTCGGCGATACGACTCAGCCCGTCGGCAAGCCGTCTCAAAGCCGCACGACGGATCGTGCCGACTGCGAGTCAGCACGCCACATCGGAGCACGTCAGCGCCGCCCGACCGGACACTCGATGCGGTCGGGACTGGAACCGGCGGGACCTCTTGCTTCTCAGATGCGAACATGGTCATCTGCGATGTGACTGACCTGCCGCAAGCCTCAGACGGAGATCAGCCTGACTGCCCAGCGCCATCGGCATACTTGGCCCAGGAAATGGCGGGACTCACGCTCTGTGGTCCGCTTAGCCTGGCGTCATGGCATCTGCTTCTCCTGAGGTGAGGCGTGCCCTGAGGATGCTCCAGGGCCAGATGCGGCAGCGGCCGGCCGCGAGCGAGCGGATAGTCAGGAGGTTCTGTGACGCGCGCCGCCAGCCGAGTATGGAGCTAGCCCTAACTGCCGGGCAACTCGCCGCAATGAAGGCCGCTGAGATGGCCGTAGCTACTGATGAGCGGTTCGAACACCTTGCTCCGGCTGAGGACCTGATCCAGGAGTTCGCTGCGGAATGCCAGCCGACCGTCATGCCGACCATGTCGTGACCTTCATGGAGCGCTACGGGCGGGAGGCCAGCGAGGAGATCTGCTACTTCGGCATCGAGTCCCTAAGAGTCAGCCAGGTTGGATCGGTGGCCGGTATCCGGCTAATGCCCCTTGATGATCCGGAGATCCCAGCTGCGAACCCCATGTTCGAGTTCGACCATTCGATCGCGAGCGTGGCAGCTGTCGCGGTGACCGGCACGAACCACCTCCAGATGGCCTCGCGCGCCAAAAAGCTTGCCGAGCATGCGCTGCGTGTCCTGCGCATCGCTTTGCGTCAGAAGAACCTTGGGCTGAACCCGCAGCAGTTGCGGTTCCGGCTCGGCATGACGCACGCTTTTGCGGACGGCTCTGGCGGCTGGCATCTGCACGACGACGTCGGGTGGGCTCTCGATCTGCCGTCCGACCTGACGCCCGTCCGGACAGCGGCCGTCACCGCGCTCCCGCCAACGGCCACGAAGAAGAGCATCAACGAGAAAGCTCTGCTGGCGGTGCAGTGGCTGGATCGCGCCGTCTTCAGCTCTGACCCGCTGGCTGCGACCCTGTTCCGGTTCTTTGCCCTCGAGGCTCTGCTTGGCGATGCCTCCGCGGGCCTTAAGAGCGGGCTTCTTGCCCTCCGGCAGATGACGCTTAGCCGGATCGCCACCGGGTACTTCCGGCACCCCGACGACACGTTCCTCTAGTACGAAAAGGTGCGGTCGTGCGCTGTACACGGCGAAATTGCGCCCGTGGTGACCCCCGCGCAGGCGGGCGACTTCGCGTGGGCCGTCCGGGACACGCTCGACCAGTACCTGACCGTGGCGAGCCAGCACGGCTTCACCAAGCGCAGGCAACTGCTCGACCTGCTAGATGGCTATGAGGAGCGGGATGGTCTGATCACCTGGATCCGCGAACATGGCAGCGCCGAGTGGATCAGGTACCTCGACAGCATCACAGCTATTCAAGAGGCGACTGGCCCCGCTACGGGCCTGTAAGAAGCATAAGAGCCATCCGGGCCAGACAACCTATCAGGAGGGCTGGCAGCCACCCACGCCCAGACGTGCCTGCGCGCCGGCCGGTGTCGCCGTTAGCCATAACAATCCTTCCGGCCTTGGACTCAAGGGGCTGGCAGTCACCCGCCTCAAGCCGAGAGCCGCCGAGAGCAACCGGCGGGAGTCCGTCAGCGCGGGCGCGTGCCTGCCAGCCGGCCAGGCGCGGGCCAGGGGCCTCCACCCTGCCCCCGCTTGGTCGAGGCCGCTCCCGGCGCACCGCGCCGAACCGACCACAAGCCAAGCCAACGGATATGCAGACGCCGCCTGGTCCGCGTGAAGGCCAGACGGAACCACGAGGCGATCCCGGTCAGGATGACAAAGCCTGAGAGCCGCTGAACGGATCAGCCTGGCGCGAGCGATCCTGCTGGAACTACAGCTCCGATGCCTGGGGCATCCCGCGCGGGGCTGGAGGTACGGATCATTTTCAGGCCGTCGTGGCGGCTAGCGATCGGAAGCGGTGCGACCGATGGCACCGCGCCGACACGAACGGACAGGCCGAGGCCGATGGTCAGGGAGTCATGTTGCTGCCGGGACGTGATCACTGGCAGGCCGTCCCGCTGCTCCCGCCTGGGTTGCGTGTGCTGGGAGGATTACCGGCCGTAGAAGCTGCAGCACTACCTCCGGCACAGGTAGCCGGCCAGACCAGAGCGACAGCGGCGTTCAGCGACACCACAGCGAAAATCGCGTCCCGGACGACAGCCGACTCATGTACCCAGGTCCGCGCCGTACGTGTCGTCCCAGTCGCGGCGCTCGACGTCCAGGTCGAAGTCGCCAGGCACCTCGAAGGTCACATGTGTCGCTGCCGCGCCAGGAGCGGCACCGTGCCAGTGCCAGGTTCCCGGGGGATTGCTCACTACATCGCCGGCGCGGACCACGTGCACGCCGCCGTCGTCGGCGACAACGCCGACGCCTTCGACGAAGACGAGGTGCTGGCCGCTGTTGTGCTGGTGCGGCACGGTTCGGGCTCCGGCGCCGAAGTGCACTGCCATCGAGTCCAGGCCAGGCAGCACGCAGGGAAGTCCTTGCACCCTCAAAACCGGCGGACGGCGCGCTGCGTCGTCGGCGGGTTCGATTCCCGTCCGCCTCCGCCAGGCTTACCTGGCCCGGTCTTGGCCAGGCGGCGGCTGCTCGGCAGCCGTGGTGGATTCCGGCGTGGTTGGTTGCTCCGGGTATCCGGGGAACGGCACTGGCGGGAACGGGCTCTGCGAGCGCGGGTACTGACTCGCGGGCTGCTCTTGCGTGAGCCCGAACGGATCGTGCTGCGGGTACGCCGGTCGGCTGCTTGGCCCGCCGAGCGGGTACTGCTCGGTCGCCTGGTAGTGCTCGGTGCCAGGAAAGTGCCCGGACGCTGACGGATACTGCTCCGTCGGAGACGAGTAGTGCTCGGGCGGGAACGGATCCGTCGACGAGTATTGCGTCCCGTACTGCTGCTGAGCCGCGTATGGCTGTTCGGTTCCTTGCTGGTAAGCGCCGTAGACCGCCGGCATCCGCAACGCCCGCGACATCGCCGTCATCGGCATAGAAGTCCCGGTGCGCCGCGATCGAGAAGCGCCCGAGCGCCAGCGCGGCGAAGAACAAGATCAGTGCCCCCACCCCGGTGAAGAAGGCCAGGTTGGTCAGTACCACGATGTGCGCGCCGGTTCCTAGCGGCGTGCCGGTGCGTGATCGAGGCGCCCTGGCCGCCTGGCAGCAAGGTAACCAGGGACGCGCCAGCGATGAACCAGGCGCCGCCAAGCGCGGCGACGAACGCGCAGAAACCGCCGAACCACCGGCTCCGCGTCACCATCACGATCAGCCCGGTCGACCAGGACAACGCCGCCCGGAATGGCCGACAGGTACAGCCGGCCGGAGGTAGACGCCCAAGCCTGGTCGGGGGTGTAGCCGAAGCTCAACGACGGCCCGGCGAACGGCGCGATTCCGCCCCAGGCGCCAAGCAGGATCAGCGCGAGCCCGGACAGGCCGCCTCTGCTGCGAGGTGTTCGCACGCCATCGGCCATGGTCACTCACCTTCTTCACTCAGTGCGATCAAGACTGGCACATCGGGATGCAAGTTTGGGAATACCGCACACAAGCCGAGCCCGTTTCGCAACCTGCCCCGCAAGCTGCCATACGTGCGGTCCGGCGCCGCGAGGTATGGTCACGGTCGTGGAGGACGCCCGCAGGCTGGTGCCGCGCACCGATGCGGTGCTGGCCGACCCGCGGCTGGCAGCCGCCGAGTTGCGGCTTGGCCGGTCCCTGGTGCGGGACGCGGTCCACCGCGCACAGCAGCGCGCCAGGGACGGCGACATCCGCCCCGACGAAGTCGCGGCAGCTGCCGTGACCGGGTTGCCGCGGCTCGCGACCAGCCTCGACGCCCATACTCAACGCTACCGGCGTTCTGCTGCACACCAACCTGGGGCGCGCGCCGCTGTCCGCCGCCGCACGAGAGGCTCTGGCCGTTGCCGCCGGATGCACGGACCTCGAATTCGACCTGCAGACGGGCGCGCGCGGGCGGCGCGGCGCGGCGATGCTCGCGGCACTGGCGAAGGCGGTGCCTGACGCCCAGGCCGTGCACGTGGTGAACAACAATGCGGCCGCCCTGGTGCTGACCGCCACTGCACTGGCCTCTGGGCGTGAGATCGTCGTCAGCCGCGGCGAGCTGATCGAGATCGGCGACGGGTTCCGGCTGCCTGAGCTGCTGGAAAGCACGGGCGCGCAGATCCGCGAGGTCGGCAGCACGAACAGGACGTCGGTCGCTGATTACGCGGCCGCGATCGGGCCGCGCACCGGCTTCGTGCTCAAGGTTCACCCCTCGAACTACCGAATCGATGGCTTTACGGAAGGCGCGGGGGTAGCCGAGCTCGCCGGGCTTGGCGTGCCCGTAGTCGGTGACATCGGATCCGGCCTGCTCGCGCCGCATCCCGCGCTGCCAGACGAGCCGGACGCGGCAACCTGGCTCAGGGCGGGTGCGGCACTGGTGACAGCCAGCGGCGACAAACTGCTCGGCGGCCCGCAGGCTGGCCTGCTGCTCGGGCGGGCCGACCTGGTCAGGCAGCTCGCCAGGCACCCGCTGGCCCGCGCACTCCGGGTGGACAAGCTGACCGTGGCCGCGCTCGAGGCGACGCTGTCGGGCCCGCCTGCCCCTGTGCTGCAAGCGCTGGCAGCGAGCCCCGGTGCGCTCGCCAGTCGAGCTCAGCGGCTGGCGGCCACTTTGGCGCAGGCAGGGATCGATGCGAAGGCGGTCGACAGCGAGGCGGCCGTGGGCGGCGGCGGGGCACCAGGCGTGTCACTGCCGAGCGCGGCGGTCAGCCTGCCCGAGACGTTCGCCGCCCCGCTGCGCGGCAGGTGCGCAGGTCCTGGGAGATCACCCTGCGGTGGCTGGCCGGATCAACGACGGCAGGCTGCTTCTCGATCTCTATGCCATCGAGCCCGCGGACGACGACGCGCTCGCCGCCGCTGTGCTTGCCGCATCAGCAAGCACAGCGCCGGCGCAGCCCAGCATCAGATCCGCCATCGCCCGAGCAGGCTGGCTGACGAGCATGCACGTCATCGCCACCGCGGGACACGTGGACCACGGCAAGTCGGCCCTGCTGCGCGCGCTGACAGGAATGGAGCCTGACCGCTGGGCCGAGGAGAAGCGCCGGGGCATGACGATCGACCTGGGCTACGCCTGGATGACCCTGCCTTCCGGGGAGCGCCTTGCCTTCGTCGACGTGCCTGGGCACGCCAGGTTCGTGCCGAACATGCTGGCCGGCGTCGGCCCGGTGCCCGCGGTGCTGTTCGTCGTGGCCGCCGACGGCGGCTGGATGCCGCAGTCCGCGGAGCACCTGGCAGCAATCGACGCGCTGGGCATCACGCGCGGCTTGCTCGTGATCACCAGGACCGACCTGGCCGATCCCGGCCATGCCATGGCCCAGGCAGCCGAGCAGCTCAAGCGGTCGAGCTTGGGCGAGGTGCCCGCGGTCGCGGTCAGCGCGGTGAGCGGAGCGGGCATGGCCGAGCTGACCGCCGCCCTCGGCGAACTGGCGAGCTTGCTGCCGCCGGCCGCGCCAAGCGCGCCGGTACGTATCTGGGTGGACCGGGCCTTCAGCATTACCGGCAGCGGCACAGTGGTGACCGGCACGCTGCCCGCCGGCACGGTGCGCCGCGGCGACGAGCTCACCCTCACGCCCGCGATGCGGCCGGTCAGGGTGCGCGCTCTTCAGTCGCTAGGCGAAAACGCCGCCGAACTGACCGGCGTGGCGCGGGCTGCGCTGAACCTTCGCGGGGTTGACCGGGCCGACGTACGCCGCGGGATGGCGCTGATTCAGCCCGGCCGGTGGACGCTGGCCAGGCAGGTCGATGTGCGGCTCAGCCATGCGAGAGAGGGTGGGCTGCGGAGGACGATCACCATGCATGTCGGATCCGCGCGAACCACCGCCAAGGTCAGGATGCTCGGCAGCGGCCATGCGAGGCTGACGTTGCGAGACCCGCTTCCGCTGCATGTCGCCGACCGTGTGCTGCTACGCGATCCTGGTTCGGCCGTAGGGGAGGACTCTCAGGGAGCGGCTGCCGCGCTCTGGCATGGCATCACCGGCGCTGTGGTGCTCGATATCAACCCGCCGCCGCTGACGCGCCGCGGGGCCGCAGCTACCGCTGCCGCCGAGCTGGCCTCCTGGCCCGACATTCCCGGCGCCGCCGACCTGCTCAGGCGGCGCGGGCTGGCCAGAGCTGCCGACCTCGCTGCCATGGGTCTGTCCGGGCTGCCCGCGCCAGGTCGCGGCTGGCTGGCTTGCCGATCCTGTTCTACTGGGACGGGCTGGCCGTCCGGTTGAGCTCGCTCGTAGCCGAACACGGCGAGCGCGATGCGCTCGCTCCCGGGCTGCCCGCTGAGGCGGCGAGGGAGGCGCTGCGGTTGCCCGACCGGCGCCTCGTGCCAGCCCTTGTGCAGTCAGCACAATCGGTGATGCTCAAAGGCGGCGTGCTGACGGCGACGACCAGGCATGCCGGATTGCCGCCCGCGCTCGCCAATGCCGTCTCCTCGCTCGTCGAGGACCTGGATGAAAGGCCGTTCGACGCTCCGGACGCTGCCAGGCTCGGCGAGCTCGGGCTTGACAAGCGCGATCTAGCCGCTGCCGCCAGGCACGGCGCTTTGCTCAGGATCAGCGACCAGATCGTCCTCGCACCCGGAGCGGACGCGCGCGCCGCGCAGATCCTGGCCGGCCTCGAGCAGCCGTTCACCGCAGCCGATGCGCGGGCGGCGCTGGGATCCACCAGACGGACGGTGATCCCGTTGCTTGAGTACATGGACCGGCAGCGAATAACCCAGCGGCTGCCTGACGATCGCAGGCGGCTGCGTCCGTCGGGCGGGCCCGGTCCGGCCTAACCCTGGCTCCCGCGAGCGGCGAAGCGCGCGGCACTCCATGCCCGCGCCTCTGGCGGCGGCTTATCCGCGCCAATCCACCTGCTGATCGCCATGCCGGTGGCCGGCGCGTTCAGTATGCCCGTACGGAAGTGCCCTGAGGTCAGCCACGCGTTGCGTAGGCCAGGCACGCGGTCGATCACCGGGCGGCGATCCGGATGTCGTGGCCGGAAACAGCACCACTGATGCGAGACGCTGACGTCTTTGACCCCGGGCAGGGCGGCGCGCAAGCCGCCCATGATCGTGTCCACGACCTCCTCGCGCACGACAGGGCTTTCATCTCCGTAGTCGAAGGTGCCGCCCGCCAGCAGCCTGCCGTCCTCCAGCGGCGTCGCCACCGGAGCTATCGTGCAGGGCAGGTGCACCTTTGTCGGTGCGGTCACGATCAGGTGGCCCTTGACGCGATCAGACGGGATATCGAGCTGAAGCCCGTCGAGGACCGGCGGCTGACCGGTGGCGAAGACGACCGCACCTGGGCTGATCTCGCCAGCCGAGGTCATGACCGACTCGACCTTGTCGCCGCGGATCGTTACGGCCGAGGCAGCCACGCCGGTACCGACCGAGGGCAAGCCGCTTGCGAGGCCGACCACGGCCCGCAGCGGGTTGACCCTGGCCTGATGGCGGATGAGCGCGCCCCCCAGGTGCCAGGCCAGGCCGGGCACGAGCGCGGCAATCTTGCTCGCATCCAGCCACTCCACGTTCTCGGGCTGGTGTGCGGCAAGGCCACCGGGATCCGGGGCGAGGCCGATCCAGTCGAGCTCAACGAGTCCAAGACCGCCAGGAGTGACCTGATTGAGGTAGCGCCAGCGCTCAAGGCTTGCGCGCTCCATGTCGACGAACGTCTCAGGATCGCTCCACTGGTGCGGCTCGGGTATTAGCAGCCCGGTCGCACCACCTGTGGCACCTGCGCCGAGCCGGCCGGCCTCGATGAGCTGCACCGACCCCAGCCCTGCGTCGTGTACGGCCGCCGCGATGGCCACGCCGAGTATTCCGCCGCCTATGATCAGTATGTCTGGCTGCGGATCTGCGATGGTGCCCACGTCGCGGCCGAGCACGGCGCGTTGATCGGCTGTTAGTTGATCGCGCCAGATCGCGCCTGTGACGGTCATGACCCCATCTTCGAGGATCCGGGTTCTGTACAGGGAACGAATCCGACGCCGAGTTGCTTGTTGCTACGGAGGGCGTTTGCCCGGCACTAGGGAGGCAAGCACGTTCGCAGAACCAGAACTGGCCGGTGTCAGAAGTAGGCTGGGCCAGCGTGACAGCGACACATCTGCGGGAGGAGGTAGCTCATGCTCGCCGACTCCTATGGCCGCGTGGCCACCGACCTGCGCGTTTCGCTGACAGATCGATGCAACTTGCGGTGCAGCTACTGCATGCCCCCCGAGGGGCTGGACTGGCTGCCGAGCGCCGATCAACTCACTGAAGACGAGCTGATCAGGCTGCTCGGCATCGCCGTGGAGCGGCTGGGGATCACCGAGATCCGCTTCACCGGCGGCGAGCCGATCTTGCGGCGCGGACTCACAAGCATCGTGGCCAGGACCGCCGCGCTCCGGCCGCGGCCTGAGATCTCGATGACGACCAACGGCATCGGCCTAGCCAGGCTGGCGGTACCGCTCCACGAGGCGGGACTCGACCGGGTCAACGTCTCGCTCGACACGCTCAGCGAGGAGACGTTCATCAGACTCGCCAGGCGCGACCGGCTCGCCGACGTGCTCGCCGGACTGGCTGCCGCGGCTGGCACCGGCCTCGCCCCGGTCAAGGTCAACGCCGTCCTGATGCGCGGAATCAACGATCACGAAGCCGTCGACCTGCTCCAGTACTGCCTGGATCGCGGCTATCAGATGCGGTTCATCGAGCAGATGCCGCTCGACGCGCAGCACGGCTGGCGCAGGGAAAACATGGTCACGGCCGACGAGATCCTCGGAGCGCTGTCGGCTAAGTTCACCATGACGGCTGACGATCCGAAGGCGCGCGGATCCGCTCCCGCTGAGGCCTTCCTCATCGATGGAGGCCCTGCGCGAGTCGGTGTGATCGGCTCGGTCACCAGGCCCTTCTGCGGCTCCTGCGACAGGGTCAGGCTGACTGCCGACGGTCAGGTACGAAACTGCCTGTTCGCCAGGGACGAGAGCGACCTGCGGGCTCCGCTGCGGGCAGGCGCGAACGACGATGAGCTTGCTGAACGGTGGCAATCGGCCGTGGCCACAAAGCTGCCTGGTCACGGCATCAACGACCCTGGTTTCCTGCAGCCGGCCAGGCCCATGTCGGCAATCGGTGGCTGACGAGCCCGTTGCCGCCCTGGTGCTAGCAGGCGGACGGGCCACGCGGCTAAGCGGAGCCGACAAGCCGGGCATCACGATCGGCGGACGGTCCCTGCTCGCTACGGTCACGGCCGCGGCGGCCGACGCCGGCGCTAGCCGGATCGTCGTCGTCGGACCTATTAGGCCAGGGCTGACAGTCCATCCCGTCGAGTTCACGAGCGAGCAGCCGCCTGGCGCGGGGCCTGTTCCCGCCCTGCGGGCAGGCATCGCCCGCGTCGCGGAGCCTTGGCTTCTCCTGCTCGCCGCTGACCTGCCGTTCTTGCGCGGCCCGCACCTGCGAACGCTGCTCAGGACTGCGGCGCGAACGCAAGCGACCGGAGCTCTGGTCGTCGACGGGCAAGGCAGGAAGCAGTGGCTGGTCAGCTGCTGGCGCTCCGAGCGGGTGAGGTCGGCGCTGGCCGGGTACGGTGGTGCGTCGCTAGGCGGAGTGCTAGGTCCCTTGGGTGCGACCGAGGTCGCGATCACCCACGAGCCCGGGCAGCCGCCGCCCTGGCTGGACTGCGATACCGATGAGGATCTGGCTGCGGCGATGGCCTTCGTATACGGCGGGAAGGAAGGCGCTCGATGAGCACGCTGGACGGGTGGATCGAAGCGGCGTGCGGTGAGCTCGGCGTCGACCGGGCAAGGGTGGACGAGCGGCTGATCCTCGATCTGGCGAGGGATGCCGCGCATCGCGTCGACAGGCCCGCCGCGCCGGTCACGGCATTCCTGGCCGGCATCGCTGTGGGCAGCGGACAGCCGCTCGCCGACGTCGCGGGGCGGCTGACCGCGCTGACGGAGCGCTGGCAGGACGCCGCTTCCGCCGAGTCATAGCGCGGCCGCGCGGCGCGTCATCTGCAGGCTGCGAACGCTCCTACTCCTCGATTCCTGGCATACGCCGCAAAGCTCCTCTGCGTACAGCCGTCTCCGTGTACCGCTGACGCCCGCTGTGCCCTCCTCACCCTGCGAGTAGGTCCTCGCTCCGGAAAACAGTCTTGCCAGAGATCAGTTAACGATATATCTTTGAGCTATCAAGAAATACTCAGGAGGTTCGATATGAACGAGCGAGACACTCGTCATCAGGAGCATGACGATCAGTGGGGCCAGCATCCGCACCGGCATCACGGAGGACGGCGGTTCAGGGCGAGGTTCGGTCCGCCGGACTCCGATCCCACCGCCGGAGAAGCTGGCGGTCCCGGCGGCCCGAGGATGCGGGACCGTGCCGACTTCGGCGGGCGCGGCGATTTCGGGCCAAGGAGCTTCGGGCCAGCGGACTTCGGACCAGGTGCCACCGGCTTCCACGGTGGACCTTCCGGACCACGCGGCCGCTATGGCAGGCGCGGGGGCCGGGCGAAGCGCGGCGACGTGAGGGCTGCCGCGCTCGCGCTGCTGGCGGAGGATCCGATGAACGGTTACCAGATCATCCAGCAGATCAGTGAGCGAAGCGGCGGCCTCTGGCGGCCGAGTCCCGGCTCGGTGTACCCCGCGCTCGCCCAGCTTGAGGACGAGAACCTGGTCGTCCTGCAGGCGACGGCGGGGGAGCGACGTGCCTACGCGCTCACCGACGCCGGCCGCGAATACGTGGCTGAGCACGCCGAGGAGCTGAAGGCACCTTGGTCGGCCGTGTCCGGCGACGCAGCGAATGCTGCAGCCGACATGCGGGCGCTAGTCCGCCAGGTACACGTCGCAGCGTTCGGCGTACTGAGCGCTGGCACGGAGTCCCAGATGGCGGAGGCACGCAAGATCCTTGCGCAGACACGCAGGTCCCTGTACCGGCTCCTCGCCGAGGACGAAGACGCAGACGGGCGGGCCGAAGAGGCGACCGACCGTGACTAGGCTCGGGACCGGGACCAAGGTGAGGAGAAGCTGGTGAGCCTGGAAACCGCCGCGAGCAACGGTCAGGGCCCGGCTTTGGAGGCCGATGGCACCAGGGACGGCGCTGGACGACCGGTGATCGAGGTATCCGGGCTTACCAAGCGGTATGGCGAGGTCGAGGCCGTACGCGGCATCGACCTCGCCGTCTACCAGGGAGAAACCTTCGGGTTCCTCGGTCCGAACGGCGCAGGCAAGACCACGACCATCAAGATCCTTTGCACGCTGGCCAACGCCACATCCGGCCAGGCCACGGTCGCCGGATTCGACACCGCCACACAGCGGGACGCGGTCCGGCGCAACATCGGGCTGGTGTTCCAGGACACGACGTTGGACGGGTACCTGACCGCCGAGCAGAATCTGCGGTTCCACGCCGAGATGTATGGCGTTCCCAAGGACGCCGTCCGGCCGCGAATGCGCCAGGTGCTCGACATGGTGGGTCTGTGGGATCGCAAGGACAGCCTTGTGAGCACCTTCTCCGGCGGAATGCAGCGGCGGCTGGAGATCAGCCGCGGGCTGCTGCACGCACCGCACGTGCTGTTCCTCGACGAGCCGACCGTCGGCCTTGACCCGCAGACCAGATCCTCGATCTGGACCTACATCAACGAGCTGAAGAGCCGTGAGGACATCACGATCTTCCTGACCACCCACTACATGGACGAGGCGGAGCACTGCGACCGGATCGCGATCATCGACCACGGCAAGATCGTCGCCCTCGACACGCCGGAGGCCCTCAAGGCCAGTGTGGGCAAGGACAGGGTTCAGATCCACACCGCCGATGACCGGGCCGCGATCACCGCGCTGGCCCGCGCCTTCGGCATCGACGCGGCCATTCACGAGGG
Organism: uncultured Actinomycetota bacterium; assembly: GCA_963809195.1. Lineage (GTDB taxonomy): Bacteria > Actinomycetota > Actinomycetes > Streptosporangiales > Streptosporangiaceae > Chersky-822. The sequence goes on from CAWEIQ010000003.1 coordinate 605,848, forward strand.
CGCGGTGACGTTCCCGGTTAGCGGGGGCGAGCAGTTCGTGCCCAGGCTTTTCACCGAGCTCGGCGTGCCAATCAGGTCGGTCAGCGTGTCGCGGCCATCGCTTGACGACGTCTTCATGTCCTACACAGGCAGGACCATCCGCGACGCCGAGGCATCGAGCACTGATGCCATGCGCCAGATGGCGGCGCGCTTCAGAGGAAGGCGATGACCGTGACCGATACAGTCACGCGAGCTACCGACACGGCGGTCATCGATTCGATCAGGGTTTCGGCACCGGACCCCGGGATCCGGCACGACCTGCGGGCCGTGAGCGTCATCTGGCGGCGCGAGCTGATCAGGTTCAGGACCGACCGGCTCAGGGCCGTAACGTCGCTGGTGCAGCCCGTGCTGTTCCTGTTCATCCTGGGTACCGGCCTGTCGGCGCTGGCCAGGGGCGGCCTGCCCGGCAGGAGTGGACTTCAAGACATTTATCTATCCCGGCGTCCTTGCGATGTCGGTGCTGTTTACCTCGATCTTTTCGGCAGGATCCATCGTCTGGGACCGCGAGTTCGGCTTTCTTCGTGAAATCCTCGTGGCACCGGTGAGCCGGGCATCGATCGTCGTCGGCAAATGCCTGGGCGGCGCGACGATCGCTACGTTCCAGGGCATCATCTTCCTGGCGTTGGCAGGCTTCGCGCACGTACCGTATAACCCCGTCCTGCTGCTGACACTGGTCGGCGAGTTGCTGCTGCTGTCGTTCACGCTGACGGCATTCGGCGTCATGATGGCCGCCAGAATCACGCAGTTCCAGGCGTTCATGGCGCTCACCCAGATGCTCGTCCTGCCGCTCTTTTTCCTGTCCGGAGCGCTTTACCCGCTCAACGGACTGCCGACTTGGCTGACGATACTGACCAGGATCGACCCGCTTACCTATATCGTCGGCCCGATGCGGCATGCCGTATTCACCCACCTGAACGTCTCATTCGGTGCGCAGCATCTGCTGGCACCAGGCGTCACGTGGGGAGGTTGGCCTGTTCCCGAGTGGTTGTCGCTCGCGATCGTTGCTGCCATGGGTCTCGCGATGATGGGAATCGCGATCGCCCAGTTCCGGAAGACCGAATAGGCGTTTCCGCAATAAAAAGGGCGACGCCGGGTGGCTACGGGGGCAAACCACCCGGCGTCGCATTCATCGGCGCTCCGACGGGGGCCCGGAACGCCGGCAACGGTGCCCCAGCGGGGGACCAGAGCACCGGTAAGCATGTTACACCGAACTTCCCCCATGTGCGTCAAGACCGGATTAGAAGCGAATCTGGGGATGACTGGTAGCTAGTACCGACCTGGATCGGCGATTTGCGCCCGACATTGCTGCCTTGGCGCACCCTTAGAGGGAAACACTCCCATGACGCCCGATCCGCCACATGCGCCAGCCTTCGTTCCTGCCAGCGCAGGTCGTAGCCAGGCTGCATTCCCGGGCGGGGACTATGGCGTGCCGCTACCAGACGGGCCGCTACCAGACGGGCCGCTACCAGACGGGCCGCTACCAGAGGTGCCACTGCCAGACGTGCCGCTGGGGGATTCGCCGCCCGGCGGAACGTAGCGCTCCGGCAGGTTGGGCTGGTACGGCCTGAACCCCGATGATTCGGTCGGACGTCTGCTGTTCGCGACAACGACGGCGAAGTACGGCAACGCGATCGCACCGAACGCCGGAATCACTGTCAGCCAGCCCGCGTGCGTGAGGAACATCACCACGGTGATCACGAAGCACACCACACGGATGCCCATCATCACCAGGTACCGCCGCTCGCGCTGGCCGATCTCCGCGGACCGCGACTCGCTGGCCTCGGTCACCAGGTACGCCTCGTTACGCCGGGCGCCGCGGGCGGCCGCGCGCTGGCTAGGCCAACGCGCGCGCTCCGATGAACGCTGATGATGCCGCACATCACCACGTTAGGCCGCCTGCTGTCGGGAAGCTAATTAAGACCAGCCGCCCATGCGACTGGTGCATGGGACAGTGGTCATGCGGGGAGCCCGGGGGTCGTCCCCCGGGATAGGCACCGCGGGGTGCCGGGATAGGCACAGCCGGGACGCGGGAGTCACTCCCGCTCACACCTGGAGGTTCAGATGACTGATCGCACGTATCGGGTTACCGAGATCGTCGGCACATCGCCCGGCAGCGTGGACGCGGCCATCCGCAACGGCCTGCACAGGGCAGCCGAGACGCTGCGGCACCTTGACTGGTTCGAGGTCACGCAGATCCGCGGTCAGCTGGAGGGCGGCGAAGTCGCGCACTTCCAGGTCGGCATGAAGGTCGGCTTCCGGCTTGAGGACTCCTGAGCCCGGGACGCCCAGCGGGATTCTGCGATACTGACTGCCGCGAATGGCGTCCTTGTACTGGAGGTAACTGATGAGCCGGTCCGTCCTGGTTACCGGCGGCAACCGGGGGATCGGGCTGGCGATAGCCCGGCGGTTCGCGGCCGAGGGCGATGCGGTCACGATCACCTCCCGCTCCGGCGATGAGATCGACGGGCTGACAGTCGCCTGCTGCGACGTGCGGGACGTGGAGTCGGTCGACGAGGCATTCAAGACTGCCGAGGCCGCGCACGGGCCGGTCGAGGTGGTGGTGGCCAACGCGGGGATCACGGCCGACCAGCTGCTGGCGCTCATGAGCGAGGACGCGTTCACATCCGTTGTCGACACCAACCTGACCGGCGCCTACCGGGTGGCCAAGCGGGCCGTGCGGCCGATGATGCGGCTGCGCAGGGGCCGGATCATCTTCATCTCGTCGGTTGTCGGGCTGCTCGGATCAGGCGGGCAGGCCAACTACGCGGCATCGAAAGCCGGCCTGGTCGGGATGGCGCGTTCGCTGGCAAGGGAGCTGGGAAGTCGCAACATCACTGTCAACGTCGTCGCGCCAGGCTTTGCCGACACCGACATGACGGCTGAGCTGAGCGACGACCGCAAGAAGGCGATCGTCGCCGGCGTTCCACTCGGAAGGATCGCGTCAGCGGACGAGGTGGCAGGGGTGGTGCAGTTCCTTGCCGGCCCCGACGCCGCCTACATCACCGGCGCCGTCATCCCGGTAGACGGCGGGCTCGGCATGGGCCACTAGTCGGCGGCGCGGCGGCGTGGGAGACGCGCGCGCTGCGGATAGCACTGAGCTACCACGGGCCAGAAAGCAATCGACGGAAGGGCAAGCGATGGGACTTCTCGACGGCAAGCGGATTCTCGTGACCGGCGTGCTGACCGACTCATCGATCGCCTTTCACGTGGCCCGGGTAGCCCAGCAGGAAGGCGCGACGGTTGTGCTGACGGGGTTCGGCAGGCTCACCCTGGTCGAGCGGATCGCCAAGCGGCTGCCCGACCCACCGCCCGTGCTCGAGCTCGACGTGACCAGCCAGGAGCAGCTGGACTCCCTGGCCGACAGGATCAGCGACCACGTTGACGGGCTGGACGGCGTGCTGCACGGCATCGCCAACGCCCCGGCAGGCGCCCTCGGCGGCAACTTCCTCGCGACACCGTGGCAGGAGGTCTCTGCGGCGATGCACGTGTCGACCTATTCGCTGAAGGCTCTGGCGATGGCGACGCTGCCGCTCATGAAGGAAAAGGGCGGATCGCTCGTCGGTCTGGACTTCGACGCCGCGCTGGCGTGGCCCGCTTACGACTGGATGGGCGTTGCCAAGGCGGGACTGGAGTCCTGCGCCAGGTACCTCGCGCGCTATCTCGGCCAGTACCAGATCAGGGTCAATCTGGTCGCCGCAGGCCCGCTACGGACGATGGCCATGCGCTCGATTCCCGGTGCCGAGCAATTCGAGTCTGTATGGAGCGGCAAGGCGCCGCTCGGGTGGGATCTGAGCAATCACGAGCCCGCTGCGCGAGCGTGCGTGGCCCTGCTGTCCGACTGGTTCCCGGCTACAACCGGTGAGATCGTTCACGTCGACGGCGGCGTGCACGCGATGGGCGGCTGATCTGTAGGCCGTGGAGAACTCGCCCGGTCACAGTCTGTGACCAAATAAGTGGAACTTCGCCAGTTCCGGACGACATCCCCAAGCATTGATAGCAATTTGTGACGATGTTGCCCTGGGTTCGCTACCTCCGGCGGTTTACGCTTCGGCAAAGCTGCCGGCCTGGATCTTGCGCTGCAGGCCAGCCCGGCGCGGACCACAGGAAGGTGACAAGGCCTGTACGCGATGCTGACCCCCCGCTCTTGGCAGCCGTCGCACGCCGACCTTGACCACCGTGACCGCCCTGAGAGCAAGGGGATCTGATGAAAGTCGCCCACCCGGTTATGAAGATGGCGGTCTGTGCCGTCATCGGCGCAACCGCTCTTGCCGCCTGCAGCAAGAGTTCAAACAACCCCACGGGGCCCACAGCCCCGTCAATTCCCGGCGCGTTCGGCGGCGTGCCCGCACAGGCCGGGACACCCGGTAAGGCAGGCACGTTCACGGTTGCCGAGCCACCGAACGCCACTCCAACGTGGATCTTCCCGGTCACGCCCGGCGCCAACGGCTCGGTTTACACCGCGTACTCCTTCCAGTATCAAATGTGGCGGCCGCTGTACTGGTTCCCCAACGGCGCGAAGATCCAGGAAGACCCGGCCATGAGCCTGGCCAGCGACCCGGTGTGGAGCAACGGCAACAAGACCGTCACGCTCAAGATGAAGAACTGGAAGTGGTCAGACGGCCAGCCGATCACCTCGAAGGACGCCGAGTTCTTCATCGACATGACCAGGGCCGCCGTCAAGGTGAGTGCGGCGAACTACTCTCAGTACGTGCCGAAGGTCGGCATCCCCGACCAGGTCGTGAGCATGTCCACGCCAGATGACCACACCCTTGTTCTCAACCTCAACGCGTCGGTCAACCCGACATGGTTCTTCGAGAACAACCTGGCCGGCGTCTCGCCACTGCCGGTGCACGCATGGGCCAAGGCCTCAGCGAACGGGCCGGTTCTCGACCCGAACAATCCGGCCAACGCGTCCAAGATCTACAAGTTCCTGTACGCACAGTCCAAGTCGGTCACGACCTACTCGAGCGACCCGCTGTGGCAGGTCGTTGACGGGCCGTACAAGCTGACCTCGTTCAACAACACCACGGGCGCGTTCACGATGTCGCCGAACGCCGGTTACGGCGGCCCGCACACCGCCAAGGTGTCCAAGCTGGAGGCCGTGCCGTTCACCTCGGACACCGCGGAGTGGAACGCCGTGAAGTCAGGCAACATTGACGTGGGCTACGTGCCTCCCCCTGACGTCCCGCAGGTCCCCTCGATCAAGTCCAAGTACAACGTGTTCGGCTACCCGGGCTTCGGCTTCAGCTACATCGCGTACAACTTCAAGGACAAGACCGGGAACTTCAACAAGATCATCGCCCAGCTTTACATCCGGCAGGCGATCGCTCACCTGCAGGATCAGGCCGGGTACGTGAAGGCCTTCTTCCACGACGCGGGCGGGCAGGCCTACGGTCCCGTGCCGGCGGTCCCGCCGAGCACGTACACGCCAAGCAGCGCCACCAACAACCCGTACGCGTTCAGCGTGTCCTCGGCGAAGAAACTGCTGACCTCGCACGGCTGGACCGTCACCCCAGGCGGCACCTCCGTGTGCAAGAGTGCGGGCTCGGGCGCTACTCAGTGTGGCGCTGGCATTCCGGCGGGTACCAAGCTCGCGTGGAACCTGGTCTACAACGCCACGTCGAGCCCCATCCCCCAGATGGTTACCGACCTGGTCTCGAAGGCCAAGCAGATCGGCATGAACATCACGCTGAAGTCCGACAACTTCAACCACATGATCGCGACGTACTACAACGTGGCTGCGCCGCAGAACGTCGACAAGTGGGCGATGGAGGACTTTGGCGGGTTCAGCATCGCCACCTACCCGACGATGAACGGCATCTTCAACTGTGTCGGCACCTACAACATCGGCAGCTACTGCGACAAGAAGGCCGACCAGCTGATCGCCGCCTCCACCGGCGGCACCGACCCGGCTGCGGTTAAGGCGGAGGCTGACTACCTCACGCTGCAACAGCCTGGCCTGTTCCAGCCGGTCGTCGACCAGGTCGTGACGTGGAAGAACACGATCTCGGGGACGCCAGCCTCGTTCGCGTCCCTCACCCAGTTCCAGCTCAACCCCGAGTTCTGGTACACGAAGAAGTAATCCCTTGATCCGGGGACTGACCCGGAATGCTGGACACTCCCTGTTCTCCTGTGGTAGCAGGAGGACAGGGAGTGCCAGCGCAGTATGTCTGCGCACATGAATGTCCGTGCCTAAGGGCGCGAGAAGGGGCGACGCGTGACCGCCTATCTCATCCGCAGGATCTTCACCTCGCTCATCGTGGTATTGGGCGTCTCGATCTTCATCTTCTTCCTGCTGCACCTCATCTATCCGTCACCCGCCCAGGACATACTCGGGGCGAAGGCAACGCACGCCGCGGTCCTTGACTGGAACAGGCAGCACGGGTTTGAACGGCCATGGGTCGAGCAGTACCTGACCTACATGAATCACCTGATCCACGGCGACCTCGGCTACTCCTACAAGGTGAACCAGAGCGTGGCCGCATTGTTCGGCCAGCGCTGGGCGCGCAGCGCCTACCTCTCAGGGATCTCGCTGCTGCTCGCCGTCGTGATCGCGATCCCGATCGGCATCTACCAGGCCGTCAAGCGCAACACCGTCGGCGACAACATCGTCACCTCGCTTGCCTTCACGACGTACGCCATGCCGGTCTTCTTCCTCGCGCTGATCCTGATCCAGGTCTTCGCACTGAGCTTCCCGATCTTCAGCTTCGAGGCCAGCCAGTCGCTGTCGCTCTGGCATGTCATGCTCGACTGGCACTCGATGACGCTGCCGATCGCCACGCTCACGCTGCATCTCGGTGGCCGGCTTCTCCCGGTACATGCGGTCGACCTCGATCGACACGCTGGCCCAGGACTACATCAAGGCTGCGCAGGGCCAAGGGCCTGCCCGAGCGGCTTGTTCTCTTCAGGCACCTGCTGCGCAATGCTTCCCTGCCGATGGTGACGCTGATTGGCCTGTCGATCCCGTTCCTGCTGTCCGGGAACCTGATCACCGAGTCGGTCTTCAACTTACCAAGGGCCTCGGCCTGCTGTTCTATCAACAGCCTGTCACAATGTCGACTACAACGTGCTGCTGGCCTACACGCTGATCGGCGCGTTCCTGACCGTCGCCGGCAACTTCGTCGCCGACATCGCCCTGACCGTCGCGGACCCGCGGATCAGGCTTTCCTGACGGCGCACGCTCAGGATCTGGAGAGACAGCAGTGGCCAACATCGCACCTTCACTTACCCCGCTCGACATTGACCGCGCGCCAGAAGGCGGCGAGATCGGTGCCGTCCAGAGCGGCTGGCGGCTCGCGTTCCGCGAGTTCGCGCAGAACAAGCTCGCCGTAATCGGAATCGGGATCCTGCTGTTCTTCGTGGTGTTCTGCTTCCTCGGCCCGTTCTTCTATCACGGCAACACCGTCAACTCCGACCTGCGTCCACACCGACCTGCCGCCGCAGGCACGGGCTTCCCGCTCGGGACCGACGACCAGGGCTTCGACGAGCTCGCCCTGCTGATGAAGGGCGGCCAGGCCGCGCTCGAGGTCGGGTTCGCCGCCGCGGCCATCGGCATCGTGATCGGCATGCTGTGGGGTGCGATCGCCGGGCTGGCCGGCGGCATTGTCGACTCGGCGATGATGCGCGTCGTCGACATCTTCCTGTCCATTCCGTTCCTGTTCATCGTGCTGATCGTGGCCGTCCGGTACGGCGCGTCGGTGCTGGGGCTCGGCCGTCATCATCGGCGTATTCACCTGGCTGGTGCCTGCGCGGCTGGTCAGGGGCGAGGTCCTCACGCTGCGGACCCGGGACTTCGTCGCGGCCGCGCGAACTGCGGGCTCGAACCGGTGGCGGCTGATCAACCGGCACCTGATCCCCAACGCGCTCGGCGTCATCATCGTGAACGTCACGTTCAACGTGGCCGACGCCATCCTGGCGGTCGCGGCCCTCGGCTTCCTCGGCTTCGGGCTGCACTACCCGAACCAGGACTGGGGTGACATGCTCGGCAAGGGCGTGACCTACATGCAGAGCGGATACTGGTGGCTCGTTTTCCCGGTCGGCGCTTCCATCGTCCTTGTCGTGATGGCCTGCAACCTGATCGGCGACGCGCTGCGCGACTCGCTGGACGTCAGGCTGCGCCGCCGGTAACGGTTCGTCGCCACCCCGCCCCGCCACTGAGCTGAGAGGTACCCCCGGATGCCCCCCGTCATCGAGATCGACGACCTGTCTACCCACATCCAGCTGACCAAGTCCGTCGTGCAGGCGGTCGGAAACGTAAGCCTGCACATCGAGCCCGGCGAAACGCTCGGCCTGGTGGGCGAGTCCGGCTGCGGAAAGTCGATGACGGGGCTGTCGATCATGGGCCTGCTGCCGCCAGGCGGGCAGCATCGTCAACGGTTCGATCAAGCTCGAGGACAGAGAGCTGGTCGGGCTGCCCGACACCGAGCTGCGCAAGATCCGGGGCAACGAGATCGCGATGATCTTCCAGGATCCGCTGACCTCGCTCGACCCGACCAAGACGGTCGGCTACCAGGTGGCCGAGCCGGTCAGGCTGCACAGGAACGTCACCAAGGCCGAAGCGATGGAGCGCGCGGCGGAGGTGCTCAGCCTGGTCGGGCTGCCGAAGCCGCGGGAACGGCTCAGCGACTACCCGCACCAGCTCTCGGGCGGCCTGCGACAGCGCGTCATGATCGCGATGGCGCTGTCCTGTGAGCCCAAGCTGCTGATCGCGGACGAGCCCACGACCGCGCTCGACGTGACGATTCAGGCCCAGATACTCAAGTTGCTCGACGACCTGAAGTCCCGGCTCGGCATGGCGATGCTGCTGATCACGCACGACATGGGCGTGATCGCGGGCCACGCGGACCGCGTCAACGTCATGTATGCGGGCCGGATCGTCGAGACCGCCGAGACCGACAATCTGTTCCGCAGCATGCACCACCCGTACACTCAGGCGCTGCTGGCGTCGATCCCACGGCTCAGCCAGGACGCCAGCCAGCGGCTGCTCAACATTCCAGGCCTGCCGCCCGACTTGACCAACCCGCCGGCCGGCTGCCGCTTCGCGCCGCGCTGCAGCAAGGCGACCGACAAGTGCAGGTCGGACGAACCGCCGCTGACCGGCGAGAGCGGCGAGCACCTGTTTGCCTGCTGGCATCCCGTGCGACGGCCCGATCGCATCAGGCAACGGCAGCAAGACCGCGGTCACGGTGACCAAGCCTCGCCCTGCTGCCGAGGCCGCGACCGGACCCGGACAGATCCTGCCGGGCAGCGTGCTGCTCGAGCTCAGGAACGTGGTCAAGGAGTATCCGGTCACCTCAGGCGCCATCTTGCAGCGCAGGGCCGGCGCGGTACACGCCGTCTCCGACGTGTCCTTCACCGTCAACGCCGGCGAGACGTTCGGCCTGGTCGGCGAGTCAGGCTGCGGCAAGACCACGATCGGCAAGCTGATCGTGGCGCTGGAGAAGCCCAACTCAGGCAACGTGCTGCTGTCCGGCCGCGACGTCTCTGGCCTCCGGGGCAACGAGCTACGCAAGTACCGCAAGCACCTGCAGCTGATGTTCCAGGACCCGTACTCCTCGCTCGACCCGAGAATGCGGGTCGGGGCGATCATCAAGGAACCGCTGACAATCCAGAAGATCGGATCGCGGGAGGAGCAGAACCAGCGCGTCTACGATCTACTCGACGAGGTCGGCCTGCCCCGTAACGCCGTCGAGCGGTACCCGCACGAGTTCTCTGGCGGCCAGCGCCAGCGCATCGGACTGGCGCGGGCGCTCACGCTGAACCCGCAGGTGATCGTCGCCGACGAGCCGGTGAGCGCGCTTGACGTGTCGATCAGGGCCCAGGTGCTCAACCTGATGAAGCGGCTGCAGGCCGACCACGACCTGACCTATGTCGTGATCTCGCACGACCTGGCCGTCGTCAAGTACATGGCGTCCAGGATCGGCGTGATGTACCTGGGCAAGCTGGTGGAGATCGGCTCGGGCGACGACATCTACCAGCGCGCGGCGCATCCGTACACCGCTGGCCTGATCGCGACCATCCCGGTGCCAGAGCCCGAGGTGGCCCGTCTCAGGCGCGGGGCTGGCATCGCCGGCGAGCTGCCGAGCCCGATCAACCCGCCGTCTGGCTGCAGGTTCCGTACCAGGTGCCCGCTCGCCCAGGAGATCTGCTCGGTCGAAGAGCCCTTGCTGCGCTCGTTCGGGCCCGGCCACGCCGCGGCCTGCCACTTCCCGTTGCAGGGTCCGGACGACCTGCCGGCGCCAGCCGATGCCACGGTCACGGCATCAGAAGCGTCTGGCTGCCGGTTAGCGCCGCACACTGGAACGATGCTGCAGAGCCTGACGCTTGTGCACCGGGCAAGGTGATCCGATACTTTCTGGTATGCAGCCGTCTGGTGACTGGCTCGCGGACGACAATGGCGGAGTGCGCGCCTCCGATGCCGAACGCGACCGTGCGATCGGTGAACTTCAGAATAGGTTCGCCGAGGGACGGCTGAGCCAGGAGACATTCCTGTACCGAATGGATGCCGCGCTCAACGCGAAGGACAGGGATGAGCTCTCCGAGCTCTTCACGGACCTGCCTACAGCGGCGGGGCGGAGGGGATCCATCCCCGCGAGCGGCACTCAGCAGCGCCGCAGGCTCGGCGAGCGGCTGAGGGAACGGCTCACGCTGCTCAGGATGGCGGTGACCGGGCGACCGGATCCGAGCACGCGGCTGCTGCGCGCGACCAAGGCACAGCTCGGCCCGGCGCAGTGCGGCGCTGCCGCCGCTGCCGCTGCCGCCGCAGAATGACCGGCGGTTCACCATCGGCCGTGCGATGGCGTGTGACTTCACACTCGCCGACCTGAGCGTGTCGCGCTGGCACGCCAGGTTGTACCGGGAAGACGACCACTGGCTGCTGTCCGATCTCGGCTCCACGAACGGAACCAGGCTGAACGGCTGGCGGGTGACGACAGGTGTCCCGGTCAAGCCCGGCGACCAGGTGAGCTTCGGCTCGATCAGCTTCGTGATCACCGACCGGCCTCACAGCGCGGCCTGAGGACGCGCCCAGCAAGCACAGCGCGGGCTGAGCACGCGCCCGGCAAGCACAGCGCGGGCTGAGCACGCGCGAGACTCCGGCGCACAGGTCTGCGTGCCTGAGCTAACCGCCGTACGCCGTAGAGTCGGTCCGTGACTTTGGTCCTCGTGGTGCGCCATGGCCTGACGGCAGCGACAGGTACGGCCCTTTCTGGCCGGACGCCCGGCATCCCGCTCGATGACCGGGGCCGGACCCAGGCCGCGGCGATCGCCGAGCGGCTGTCGCAGGTCAGGCTCGACGCGATCATTTCGAGCCCGCTCGAACGCTGCGCCGAGACGGCTGCCGCCATCGCCGGCAAGCAGTCGGGCTGCACCGAGGTGACGGTCGATGACCGCTTGATCGAGGTCGGCTACGGCGACTGGACCGGCCAGTCCCTGCGCAAGCTGTCGCGCGAGCCGCTCTGGCGCGTCGTGCAGGCGCATCCGAGCGCGGTCACGTTCCCGGGCCCTGGCGGCGAGACGCTGCCCGATATCCAGCGCCGGGCCGTAACCGCGATCAGGGACTGGAACGCCAGGCTGGGACCGGAGGCGGTTTACCTGATCTGCTCGCATGCCGACGTGATCAAGGCCATCCTGGCCGATAGCCTTGGCCTGCACCTCGATTTGTATCAGCGGATCCAGATCGATCCGTGCTCATTGAGCGTCATCCGCTACACCCCGCTGCGTCCGTTCGTCGAACGGATGAATGACACAGCAGGAAGCGTGGCGGCACTCATCAGGAAGGACAGAGCCTCGGCGGGGAAGGCGGAGCTCGGCGGAAAGACACGGCCGCAGCGGGTTCACCAGCCCTGCGGCCAGGTGATGCGCCTGTGGGCGGCGGCGCGGGAGGATAGGGCACATGCCTGTGTATGCATATGACCCGCCCGATAGGTTCGTCGCCGGAACCGTCGGCGAGCCTGGTCAGCGCACCTTCTACCTGCAGGCCGCGGGCAGCGGCAGGGTCACCAGCGTTGCCCTCGAGAAGGGCCAGGTCAGTCAGCTCGCTGAGCGCCTTGACGAACTGCTCGACGAGGTACTGCGGCGCACCGGAGGCTCGGCTTCGATCCCGGCGATTGCCCCCGAGGCGCTTACCGACGACGGCCCGCTCGACCAGCCGCTCATGGAGGACTTCAGAGTCGGCGCGATCGCCCTGGCCTGGGACGGAGACAGCGAGCGAGTCATTATCGAGGCCCAGGAACTCAGCGACGAGCCGATCGAGCCGCTGACCGAAGAACTGCCCGAGGATGGCCCGGCGATCCTGCGCGTGACGATCACCGCCGCGGCGGCGCGCGCGTTCGCCAAGCGCGCCACGCAGCTCGTCACGGCCGGCCGCCCGCCCTGCCCGTTGTGCGGCCTGCCTCTCGACGCGTCAGGCCACATCTGCCCCCGCCAGAACGGACACCGGGTTGGCCGCGATTGACCCGGATCGAGCGGACAAACGCAAGCGAGTGCCCGGAACGGCTGACCAGGACATCGAGCTACTGACGGCCGGCGCGCTCGAGGTCGCCGGCCGGCTCGCCGAGGCGTCCAATGCCACGCTCTACTGCGTCATCAGCCACGAGGGCCGCGAGGCGGCCTGCGTCTACAAGCCGGTGGCGGGGGAACGGCCGCTCTGGGACTTCCCGCACGGCACCCTGGCCGGCCGCGAGCTCGCGGCCTACGAGGTTTCCCGCGCCTCGGGCTGGGACGTCGTGCCGCCGACCGTGTACAGGGACGGTCCGTTCGGCCCTGGCATGTGCCAGCTCTGGATCGACTCCGACCCCGACGTCGACCTGATCGCGCTCGCCAGGAGCAGCCGGCATAAGGGCCTGCGATCGATGGCGGTCTTCGATGCGGTGGTCAATAACGCCGACCGTAAGATCGGGCACCTGCTGCCGACGCCAGGAAGGCCATCTCTACGGCTGCGACCACGGGGTGTGCTTCGCCGAGGAGTACAAGCTGCGGACCGTGCTCTGGCAGTGGCGCGGCGACACGCTGACCCAGGACGCTGTCCAGGCGCTCGAGCGGCTCAGCGTCCAGCTGAAGGATGGCGAGCTGACCTCGACCCTTCGCCAGTGGCTGACCGACGACGAGGTCACCGCGACCAGGATGCGGATCGAGATGCTGCTGCGGCACAAGGTACATCCGTACCCGCCTGAAGACTGGCCCGCTGTTCCCTGGCCGCCAATTTAGGGCGGCCCTATGAGCGCCGCCGCCCATCTAAGGGCGGTCCTATTGGCGCCGCCGCCTATTTAGCGGCTTCCCGTGCCGCCATGCTCACCGCGGCGGCGCAGGTAGCGCTCGAACTCGCGGGCGATCGCATCGCCGCTGGCCTCAGGAAGGTCGGTGGCGTCCTTGGCCTCTTCCAGCGCCTTGACGTACTCGGCGACCTCGGCGTCCTGCTCGGCGAGCTCGTCCACGCCGCGTTCCCAGGCCCTGGCCTCGTCTGGCAGGTCACCAAGCGGCATGGGCACGTCGAGGACGTCCTCGACGCCACGGAGCAGGGAGAGCGTCGCCTTGGGGCTTGGCGGCTGCGCGACGTAATGCGGTACGGCGGCCCAGAGCGAGACCGCGGAGATCCCGCTGGCCGTGCAGGCGTCCTGCAGCACGCCTACGATGCCGGTCGGTCCCTGGTAGTCGACGGGCTCGACTTGCAGCGTCGACGCGAGCTTGTCATCGGACGCCGCGACCGTGACCGGCACGGGCCTGGTGTGCGGTGAATCGGCCAGCAGCGCGCCAACCAGGATCACGAGCTCCGCGCCGAGCTCGCTGAAACCGTCCACGAGCTCGCGGCAAAAGCCGCGCCACCGCATGTTCGGCTCGATGCCGTGGACCAGGATGATGTCCCTTTCCAGCCCGGTTGGCCTAGTATGCGCAAGCCTGGTGGTCGGCCAGGCGAGCTTGCGGGTCTGGCCGTCGGTGACCTCCAGTACCGGCCTGGTCACCTGGAAGTCGTAGTAATCCTCTGGATCGATCTCGCCGATCGTCTTGGCGTCCCAGACCGTGCTGAGATGGGACACTGCGGCGCTGGCGGCCTCTCCCGCATCGTTCCAGCCCTCGAAGGCCGCGATGACCGCCGGCGACGTCAGTTCTGAGATGCCGTCGAACTTGATCTGAAGCCACCTCCCTGATGACGCATCGTGGCCGCAGGCCCGCTTCGTTACCTGACGGTGTTCGCCGTCGCGCCAAGCCTACGTGCACCCAAGGGACGTTCGGCGGGTCGTCCCCGGGCGCCGGCGCGCAGCGGGCCCTAAGATGGGACCATCATGTCGCGCACCGCCTATCCGCAACCCCTGCGTACCGCCCTGGCCGAGCGAGTAGTCATCGCGGACGGCGCGATGGGCTCGATGCTCCAGGGCAGCCCGGCCACGCTTGATGATTTCGCCGGCCATGAAGGCTGCAACGAAATCCTGAACGTCACCAGGCCTGACATCGTCCGCTCGGTGCACGAAGGCTACCTGGACGCTGGTGTCGACGCGATCTCGACCAACACCTTCGGCGCTAACCTGGGCAATCTCGGCGAGTACGGGATTTCCGAGCGGATATACGAGCTGTCCATCGCCGGTGCCACGCTCGCGCGCCAGGCGGCCGACGATGCGGCGGCTGACGGACGGCCACGCTGGGTGCTCGGCTCGATAGGCCCTGGCACCAAGCTGCCGACGCTCGGGCACGTTGCCTTCGAAGAACTTCGCGACGCGTATCAGCTCAATGCGGCCGGACTGCTGGACGGCGGCGTGGACGGGCTGATCATCGAGACCTGCCAGGATCTTCTCCAGGCCAAGGCGGCGATCATCGGCGCGAAGAGGGCCATAGCGGAGTCGCAGGATCTGGGCACCGGCGACGTCATCCTGATCGCTCAGGTCACGATCGAGACGACCGGAGCGATGCTGCTCGGCAGCGAGATCGGCGCGGCGCTGACCGCGCTCGAGCCGCTCGGGATCGACCTGATCGGGCTGAACTGCGCGACAGGACCGGCGGAGATGAGCGAACACCTCCGCTATCTCGCCGCGCACTCGAGGGTCCCGATCTCCTGCATGCCGAACGCCGGCCTGCCCGAGCTGACGTCCAACGGCGCCTACTATCCGGTCACCCCTGATGAGCTCGCCGCCGCGCATGCGACGTTCGTCCGAGAGTTTGGTTTGTCCCTCGTCGGCGGTTGCTGTGGCACCACGCCCGCGCACCTGGCCGCCGTGCGGGACAACCTGACCGGCAAGCCACGCGCCAAGCGCCGGCCACGGCCAGAACCGGGCGTGTCGTCGCTTTATCAGCATGTGCCGTTCCAGCAGGACACCGCGTTCCTGGCGATCGGCGAGCGCACCAACGCGAACGGATCAAAGGCATTCCGCGAAGCGATGATCAACGGCCGTCTTGACGACTGCGTGGAGATCGCACGCGCGCAGACGAGAGACGGCGCCCATCTGCTCGACCTGTGCGTCGACTACGTCGGCAGGGACGGCGTCGCCGACATGGCCGAGATCGCCAGCAGGCTGGCCACCGCGGCCACGCTGCCGCTGGTTCTGGACTCTACCGAGGCCGACGTGATCAGGGCCGGGCTCGAGCGGCTCGGCGGCAGGGCCGTGGTCAACTCGGTGAACTACGAGGACGGCGACGGGCCAGACTCGCGGATCGCCAAGGTCATGCCGATCATTCGCGAGCACGGTGCGGCCGTTGTCGCGCTCACGATCGACGAGCAGGGCCAGGCCAGGACCGCAGAGTGGAAGGTCGCCGTCGGCAGCCGCCTGATCGAAGACCTGACCGGCAACTGGGGCATGCGCCAGTGCGACATCATCCTCGACTGCCTGACCTTCCCGATCGCGACCGGCCAGGAGGAGACCAGGCGGGACGCGATCGAGACAATCGAGGCGATCCGCGAGGTCAAGCGGCGCTATCCCGAGGTCCAGACCACGCTGGGCGTGTCCAACGTCTCGTTCGGCCTCAATCCGGCGGCTCGCGCGGTCCTGAACTCGGTGTTCCTGAACGAGTGCGTCAAGGCGGGGCTGGACTCGGCGATCGTGCACGCGGCCAGGATCACGCCGATCGCCCGGATTCCAGCCGATCAGCTGCAGGTCGCGCTCGACCTGGTTTACGACAGGCGCAAGGACGGCTACGACCCACTGGTGAAGCTGCTCGAGCTATTCGAGGGCGTGGACATGGCCTCGCTCAAGGCCAGCCGCGCCGCCGAGCTGCACGGTCTGCCGCTCTGGGAGCGGCTCAAGCGGCGGATCATCGACGGCGAGCGGGCCGGGCTTGAGGCGGACCTAGACGAGGCGCTCCAGCAACGGTCGGCCCTGGACATCGTCAACGACGTGCTGCTCGACGGGATGAAGACGGTCGGCGACCTGTTCGGCTCTGGGCAGATGCAGCTGCCCTTCGTGCTCACCTCCGCCGAGGTCATGAAAGCGGCCGTTGGCTATCTCGAGCCGCACATGGAGCGCTCGGGCGAGGCGGGCAAGGGAAGGATCGTCCTGGCGACCGTCAGGGGCGACGTACATGACATCGGCAAGAATCTCGTCGACATCATCGTGAGCAATAACGGATACGACGTCGTCAATCTCGGCATCAAGCAGCCGATCTCGGCGATCGTGCAGGCCGCTACCGACCACGGCGCTGACGTCATCGGCATGTCGGGCCTGCTCGTCAAGTCGACGGTCGTGATGCGGGACAACCTGGCTGAGCTCAACTCGCGCGGCCTGGCCGAGCGGTGGCCGGTGCTACTCGGTGGTGCCGCGCTGACCAGGGCCTACGTCGAGCAGGACCTGGCAAGCCTGTTCGACGGGGAGGTCAGGTACGCGCGGGACGCCTTCGAGGGCCTGCGGCTCATAGAGGCGCTCATGGCGGTCAAGCGCGGTGAACCTGGCGCCGCCTTGCCCGCGCTGCGGCAGCGCCGGGTCCGCCTCGCCGCGATCAGCCCCGACCCTGCACCCGACGGCGCTGCGTCGGGCGATGCCGCGGCTCCCGTCCGCTCCGACGTCAGCGTGAGCGACCCTGTTCCCTCGCCGCCGTTCTACGGCACTCAGGTCGTCAAGGGAATCCCGCTGGCCGACTATGCGAGCTACCTCGACGAGCGAGCGCTGTTCCTGGGCCAGTGGGGCTTGAAGCCCACCAAGGGCGGAACCGGGCCCTCGCATGCGGAGCTCGCCGAGACCGAGGGCTGGCCACGGCTGCGGATGTGGCTTGAGCGTGCCCAGACCGAGGGCCTTTTGCAGGCCGCTGTCGTGCATGGGTACTTCCCGTGCGTCAGTGAAGGCGACGACCTGGTCGTGCTCGGCGAAGACGGCGCGGAGCGCGAGCGGTTCAGCTTCCCGCGGCAGCGCAGGGACCGCAGGCTCTGCCTGGCCGACTTCTTCAGGCCGCGCTCGTCTGGAGAGACCGACGTAGTGGCGTTCCAGCTGGTCACGATCGGGCCGCGAATCAGCGAGGCGACCGGTGAGCTGTTCGCCAAGCACGCTTACCGCGACTACCTGGAGCTGCACGGACTGTCCGTGCAGCTCGCCGAGGCCCTGGCAGAGTACTGGCATACCAGGACCAGGGCCGCCCTCGGCATCAGCGGCTCGGACCCTGACGACATCGACGGCATTCTGCGCGTCGGCTACCAGGGCTGCCGGTATTCATTCGGATATCCGGCGTGCCCTGACCTCGAGGACCGAGCCAAGGTGATGCGGCTGCTGGAGCCCGAGCGGATCGGGGTCACGCTGTCTGAGGAGTTCCAGCTAGCGCCAGAACAGTCCACCGACGCGCTGGTCGTGCACCACCGCGAGGCGAAGTACTTCAGCACCTGATGTCGACTACGCAAGCGAGCGGGCAGCTTCAGGCCGTGCTGTTCGACATGGACGGGTTGCTCGTCAACACCGAGCCGCTCTGGTTCGAGGTCGAACACGAGGTGATGGCGCGGCTGGGCGGCCGGTGGACGGCGCAGGACCAGCAGGCGCTGGTTGGCGGCTCGCTGAACCGCAGCGTCGACTACCTGCTCAGCCGTGCGACCCGCCCAGCTAGCCATGACGAGGTGGCTGACTGGCTTGTCGGCGGCATGGCTGACTTGCTGGCCGAGCGCGAGGCAGTTCTGATGCCTGGCGCGATCGACCTGCTCGCGGAGGTGCGCGAGGCCGGGATTCCGCGCATTCTGGTGACGTCGTCGGAACAAGTGATCATGGATGCTGTGCTCACCAGCCTGGCCAAGCACGAGATCGCGTTCACCGCAACCGTCTGCGGAGCCGACGTCCGCGAGCCTAAGCCCGATCCCGAGCCTTACCTGCTGGCGGCCGCGCTGATCGGCGCCGACCCGCGCGGGTGCGTGGCGCTCGAAGACTCGCCGAACGGTGTCGTCTCCGCGCTGGCCGCGGGCTGCATAACGATCGCCGTACCCGGTGTCGCACCCGTCGCGCGGCGGCCCGGGCTCACCATCGTCGAATCACTGGCGGAGGTGAACCTGGCGTTGCTGGAGGATCTGGCGGCTCAGGCGGCAGTGGCGGCGTGGCCGCGCGACTCGGTCCCGTGAGTGCGCGGAGGGGCGGCGCCTTCATAGGCCCCGAGCACGAAGGCTAACCGCCTCTGTGCTGCCGCGTGGCCGACCTGGCCGCCCGACAGGCCGGGCCACGCGAGCTATAGGCATCTTACGTACTATCGCGTATTCAGTTCAAGTAATATCTCGTACTAGCTTTTGTTCCTGGCGCGGAAGCAGTTCCTCCGACGCTCACGGCTCCAAGTCCTTCTCGCGCGCCAGTGCGGCGACGACCGGGACCTCCGTGCCCTGAGCGTTACCGGGGACGGCGTCGCCGTCAGCGCGTACGGGTAGCGGCGGCGGAGTGCCGCCGAACGCCGGGCAGAGCGACTGGTGGGCGCACCAGTCGCAGAGCTTGCCGGGGCGCGGCCGCCAGTCGCCGGCCTGGAGGGCTCGTTCGATGGCGCGCCACAGCGCATCGATCTTCCGCTCTGTGGCTCGCAGGTCCGCTTCGTCGGGCGCGTACCTGACGATCTCTCCGTTGCCCAGGTACATCAGCTGCAGCAGCCGGGGTACCGTGCCGCTGCGTCCGCCACAGCACAAGCGCATAGAAACGCATCTGGAACAGGGCCCTGGCCTCGAAGTCGGCGCGCGGCGCGGTGCCGGTCTTGTAGTCGACGATCCTGATCTCACCGGCCGCCGACACGTCCAGCCGGTCGATGTACCCGCGCAGCCGCAGGCCGGTTTCGAGCACGGCCTCCACGAGCAGCTCCCTGTGCGCTGGCTCCAGCCGCCTCGGATCCTCGAGCGTGAAGTACCGGCCGATCATTTCCTTGGCCTGGGCCAGCCAGGATGCGTGCTCCTCTGCGTCAGCAAACAGCCCGGCCAGCTCAGGCTCGGCGGCCACCAGGCGATCCCATTCTGGCGCGATCAGGCTTTCGGCCGCATCAGGACTCCGGTCGGCCGGGAGCTCGTCGAACAGCCGCTCGAGAACGGCGTGCACCAGCGTCCCGCGCGCCATGGCCGGACTGGGAGCCTCGGGCAGCCGGTCGATGACGCGGAACCGGTAGAGAAGCGGACAGGTCATGAAATCGGCCGCGCGCGACGGGGAGAGCGACCAGCGCCAGCGCTGCTCCGCAACCTCCGGTCCCTGCTCCCGCAGCCTCCGGGCCCTGCTCCGCAACCTCTGGGCTCGCCTGCTCCGCAGCCTCCGGGCCCGTCATGACGGCAACCGCCGAACTCGCTGCCGCGTCGGCCTCAGGACGGATCTGCTCCACACTTGGCAGGGTAGGGCAGAGCTCCGACAGTTCGCCGCTAACCGGGCCGGCGGTTCGGCCGATCACCGGTCGAGCATCCAGGCGCCGAACCACGTAGCATCGTGTCGTGGCCACCAAGACGCCGGACAGCGACACCGCGAGTTCCGGGCAACAGGCACCAGACCGCCAGCCCAGGCGCGATCCGAGGCTCGGCCTGGTTGTCGCGCGGCCGTTCGGTATCCCCGTCTATATCTCGCCGTACTGGCTCGTCTTCGCCATCGTGCTGGTGGTGATGTACGCCAACAGCGCAGAGGCCAACCTGGCCAGCACGCAGAGCAGGTACATCGTCGCTGCCGCGTTCGTCGTTCTGCTCTATGCCTCTGTGCTGGTGCACGAACTGGCCCACTGCGTCGTGGCGCGCGGGTTCGGCCTGCCCGTACGCAGGGTGCTGCTGTACCCGCTCGGCGGGTACTCCGAGATCGAGCAGGAGCCAGGCTCACCTGGCCGCGAGGCGCTGATCTCGGCGGCCGGCCCCGTGGTCTCGCTCGCGGTGGCCGGCATCGGCTACCTGATCGCCAAGACCATCCCGCACGGCCTGGCCCATCAGCTGATCGCGCAAGCTGTTCTTCGCAAACCTGGTCGTCGGTATCTTCAACCTGCTGCCTGGCCTGCCACTGGACGGCGGCCGAATCTTCCGTGCGGGCGTCTGGAAGGTCACCGGGCGGCAGGCGACCGCAACCATGGCAGCGGCTTGGGCGGGCCGCGTGCTCGCGATCGCACTGGTCGGGTTCGCCCTGTTCGGCCAGCGCAGCAGCGGCTCCTTCATCAGCCTGTACTGGCTATGGCTGCTCGTGATCGCCGGGTTTATCTGGATCCAGTCGACTCAGGCGATCAAGGCCGCCAAGATCAGGGAACGGCTGCCGACGGTCAGCGCCAGGTCGCTCAGCAGGAAGGCCATACCGGTCGCGGCCAATGTGCCCGTTTCCGAAGCTGTCAGACGCGCTCAGGAGGCCGGAGCGCGAGCGCTAGTGATCGTCGACCACGAGAACACCCCGAACGCTCTCGTCAGCGAGGCTGCGGTGCTCGCGACGCCCGAGGAGCGCCGGCCATGGATCGAGGTTGGCTCGCTTGCCAGGACGCTGAGCCCCGAAATGGTGCTCTCGGCCAGCCTGTCTGGCATGGACCTGCTCAAGGCCGTGCAGCAGGCTCCGGCCAGCGAGTACCTGCTGATCGAGCCCTCAGGGCAGGTCTTCGGCGTGCTCGCGGCCGCGGACCTCGATCTCGCCTTCGCCGGGGTGTGACGCGCTAGCCTGAGCCGGGTGATCATCAAGCGCCGCGGCGCTTTCGTGCCAGGGGACCAGGTCCAGCTGACCGACGAGAAGGGCCGCAGCCACAGGCTGGTTCTCGCACCCGGCCGGACCTTCCACACCCATCGCGGGTCGATCGCCCATGACGACGTGATCGGCATGGACGAGGGAAGCGTGGTGCGCGCTACGGGAGGCATGTCCTACATCGCACTGCGGCCGCTGCTGGCCGACTACACCGTCTCGATGTCGCGCGGCGCGACTGTCGTTTACCCGAAGGACGCTGCTCAGATCGTCGGGCTTGCCGACATCTACCCAGGTGCCCGGGTGCTCGAGGCAGGTGCGGGGTCAGGGGCGCTGTCCTGCTGGCTGCTGCGGGCGATCGGCGAGGACGGCCTGCTTGTCTCCTACGAGCGCAGGGCTGACTTCGCTGCGATCGCGCAGGCGAACGTTGAGGGCTACTTCGGCGGCACCCACAAGGCCTGGCACCTCATCGTCGGCGGCCTGCCTCGCGACGACGAACTAGCAGGCGATGACGAACTAGCGGGCGACGACCAACTGGCAGGTGACGGCCCGCCCCCCGGCAGCGAGCCCGCCGCTGGTAGCGCTCGGATCTCGCCTCCGGCGACGGCTGACTTCGACCGGGTCGTGCTCGACCTGCTCGCGCCGTGGGAGCACGTCGCCGGAGCGGCAGACTGGCTCGTGCCGGGCGGCTTGATCTGCTGCTACGTGGCCACCACCACACAGCTGTCGCGCGCTGTCGAGGCGCTGCGCGGCCACGGTGGCTTCACTGAGCCGACAGCGTGGGAGTCGATGCAGCGCGGCTGGCATGTGGACGGGCTGGCCGTACGGCCGGAGCACAGGATGGTCGGGCACACCGGGTTCCTGATCACCGCGCGCAGGCTGGCATCTGGCGTCACCGCCCCGCCCCGGCGGCGCCGCCCGGCGAAGGGAGCGCATCCGGAAGAGGCAGGCAGCAACCGCGCGGATATGGGAAAGACTGACGGAGCAGGCGCGCATCCTGAGGAGGCGGACGGCGGTCGCGCTGAGGGCCGCCGGACAACCCATCCGGATCCCGGTGGCGTCACTGGCGGCACCGAAGATAGCGTGGGGGGATAAATTACGTATAACGGAATCCCAGCAAGTGAGCACGCTCGCGGGCTGGACTAGCCGGTCGCTGATGAGTAACGATGCGACCGCGAGACCGGATCGTATCGGCAGAAAAGACAACTCAGGAGGCCGGCGCGAGGTTACGGAATGACCGCGCGTAGGTAGGGTCTAGGTAAGTCCGCTCTCAGGAGGGGGTGAGGGGCATGGCCGCTCGTGACGACAGCGCTCGCGCCGCACGCCATGAAGACGAGGTCAGAGTCAAGGTTCTGACTGACCAGGTCTCTTTCCTTGAAGAGGAGATTGCTGCGCTCCGCAGCAAGGTCGCGGACTCGCCCCGCGCCTCCCGGCTCGTCGAAGAACGGCTGGCCCAGACCGAGGCGGCACTTTCGGGCCTGACCAGCCAGAACGAGCGCCTGACCAGCACCTTGCGCGAGGCCAGGGACCAGATCATCGCGCTGAAGGAAGAAGTCGACCGGCTCGCGCAGCCGCCCTCTGGTTTCGGGGTATTCCTGCAGGCCAACTCCGATGGCACTGCCGACGTCTTCACCGGCGGCCGGAAGATGCGCGTCTCGGTGAGTCCGAGCATCGAGCTCGATGAGCTGCGGCCCGGCCAGGAGCTCGTGCTGAACGAGGCGCTGAACGTCGTGATCGCCCTCGGCTACGAGACAGTCGGCGAAGTGGTCATGCTGAAGGAGCTGCTCGACGGCGGTGACCGTGCGCTGGTCATCTCGCACGCCGACGAGGAGCGGATTGTCCGGCTCGCTGAGCCGCTGCTGGCAGGCACGCTGCGGGCGGGCGACTCGCTGATGCTCGAGCCGCGGTCGGGCTATGTGTACGAGCGGATCCCCAAGGCCGAAGTCGAGGAGCTGATCCTCGAGGAAGTGCCGGACATCACCTACGAGCTGATTGGCGGTCTCGGCCCGCAGATCGAGCAGATCAGGGACGCTATCGAGCTGCCGTACCTGCACGCCGACCTGTTCAAGGAGCACCAGCTGCGGCCGCCGAAGGGCGTGCTGCTGTACGGTCCGCCGGGATGCGGCAAGACGCTGATCGCCAAGGCGGTCGCGAACTCGCTCGCCAAGCAGGTCGCCAGGCGAACCGCTGAGCTCGCCAAGGCCGGCGGCAACGGCCAGGCCGGCCACACGGCCAAGGAGGGCAAGAGCTTCTTCCTTAACATCAAGGGCCCTGAGCTGCTTAACAAGTACGTGGGCGAGACTGAGCGGCACATCAGGCTGGTGTTCCAGCGGGCCAGGGAGAAGGCCAGCGAGGGCATGCCGGTGATCGTTTTCTTCGACGAGATGGACTCGATCTTCCGCACCAGGGGCTCGGGCGTGTCCAGCGACGTCGAGAACACGATCGTGCCGCAGCTGCTCAGCGAGATCGACGGCGTGGAGGGGCTGGAGAACGTCATCGTCATCGGCGCCTCCAACCGCGAGGACATGATCGACCCGGCCATCCTGCGGCCCGGCCGCCTGGATGTGAAGATCAAGATCGAGCGGCCTGACGCCGAGGCCGCCAGGGACATCTTCTCCAAGTACGTGGTCGTCGGCTTGCCGCTGCACCCGGACGACGTCGCCGAGCATGGCGGCTCCGCCGACGCGACCGTGGCCGAGATGATCCAGCGCGTCGTCGAGCGGATGTACAGCGAGACACAGGAGAACAGGTTCCTCGAGGTCACCTACGCCAACGGCGACAAGGAAGTGCTCTACTTCAAGGACTTCAACTCCGGCGCGATGATCCAGAACATCGTTGACCGGGCGAAGAAAATGGCGATCAAGGAATTCCTCGAGACCGGCAGGAAGGGCCTGCGGGTGTCGCACCTGCTCACCGCGTGCGTGGACGAGTTCAGCGAGAACGAGGACCTGCCCAACACCACCAACCCCGACGACTGGGCCAGGATCTCGGGCAAGAAGGGCGAGCGGATCGTCTACATCAGGACGCTGGTCTCTGGCAAGAGCGGGAACGAGGCCGGACGGTCGATCGACACCGTCGCCAATACCGGCCAGTACCTGTGACGGTGCCCGCCTCGATCAGCCCGGTCGCTGTCAGGCGAAACGGAGCGACACGATGCGGCTCCGGTGCGCTCGGCCGCAGGTTCGCTTGCCGCCCGGCACTACTCTGTGACCTATGAGCGTTCGCCGCGTGATGGGCATCGAGACCGAGTACGGGATATCCGTGCCCGGGCAGCCCGGCGCGAACGCGATGGTGACGTCTTCGCAGGTGGTCAACGCCTACCACTCGGCCACCGCTGCCAGGGCCAGGCGTACGCGATGGGACTTCGAGGAGGAGAACCCGCTGCGTGACGCGCGCGGATTCGATCTATCCAGGGACACCGCCGACGCAAGCCAGCTCACGGATGAGGACCTCGGGCTGGCGAACGTCATTCTGACCAATGGCGCCCGGCTGTACGTAGACCATGCCCATCCGGAGTATTCCGGTCCTGAATGCACTGACCCGCTGTCCGCCACGCTGTGGGACAAGGCGGGGGAGCGCGTCATGGAGGAAGCAGCGGCGCAGGCCAGCGCGATTCCAGGAACCGCCCCTATCCAGCTTTATAAGAACAATACCGACAATAAGGGCGCGTCCTACGGCTGTCACGAGAACTACCTGATGAGCCGGGCCACGCCGTTCGCGGAGATCGTCAGGTACCTGACACCGTTCTTCGTCACCAGGCAGATCTTCTGCGGCGCCGGCCGGATCGGCCGCGGCGCCGACGGCAGGGAAGACGGCTTCCAGATCAGCCAGCGCGCCGACTTCTTCGAGGTCGAGGTCGGCCTGGAGACGACGCTCAAGCGGCCGATCATCAATACCAGGGACGAGCCGCACGCAGACCCGGAGAAGTATCGGCGGCTGCATGTGATCATCGGCGACGCCAACATGAGCGAGCTGTCCACGTACCTCAAGCTCGGCACGACCGCACTGGTGCTGTCGATGATCGAGGACAGGTTCCTGGCGACCGACATGAGCATCGACGGAGCCGTCGCCGAACTTCGGGCGGTCTCGCACGACCCCACCTGCCGGCACCTGATACCGCTGCGGGACGGCAGGAAGCTGACCGCGGTGCAGGTCCAGATGGAGTACATGGAGCTTGCACGCAAGTACACCCAGGAGCGGTTCGCCGGCGACGTCGACGACCTCACCTCCGACGTGCTCGATCGCTGGGAATCTGCGCTGCTGACACTGGCCGACGACCCGATGCGGCTCGCGGGCAAGCTCGACTGGGTGACCAAGTTGCAGCTGATGGACGGCTACCGGAGCAGAGACGGTATCGGCTGGAGCCATCCCAGGCTGCAGCTGGTCGACCTGCAGTACTCCGACGTGCGGGCCGATCGAGGCTTGTACAACAAGCTGGCGGCGGCCGGCCGAATCGAGCGCCTGCTCGATGAGCAGGACGTGCGCAATGCCGTCACGAACCCGCCAGAGGACACCAGGGCGTATTTCCGCGGCCGGTGCCTGCAGCAGTACCCCGACTCGGTCGCGGCCGCCTCCTGGGATTCGGTGATCTTCGACATCCCAGGCAGGGAGTCACTGCAGCGCGTGCCCACGCTCGAGCCGCTGCGCGGCACCAAGGCGCACGTCGGCGCTTTGCTCGACCGCTGCGCGACCGCGGCCGAGCTCGTCACCGCCTTGACAGGGAAATGAGCATCGTCCGAAGTACCGCGGAAGCACCTATTCCACGCAATCAGCCGACGCGTACGGTCGCAAGACGGAATGTCGGAAACGCCGGACGGGGTTAGTACGAGTGCCTGGTGGCGAGGATAGCTTTAGGCTTCGGCACAACAGGCGGAACACGGGAGGTTCACGATGGCGACGAAGGACACCGGGGGTCAGCGGCATACCACCAAGCGGGAGCAGCAAGAGCAAGAAGACGTCGAGCAGACTACAGAAGAAGGACGGGAGCGCAGGGAGAAGCTGACCGATGACGTCGACGCGATCCTGGACGAGATCGACGAAGTGCTCGAGGAAAATGCCGAGGAGTTCGTCAGGTCCTATGTCCAGAAGGGCGGCCAGTAACCGGGCGACCGGATCTGCCGCATGCCTGCCGTGGCAGTAGGGTCGGTGGCGTACCTGTGGGCACCAGGAAAGGACTCCCTTGGGTTCTGACTCCAACGCCGGGCTGCTGGCTACCGCTTACCTCAGCGCCGGAACCTCCTCGTTCAGCGAATTCCTCACCTCGACGGCGCCTGATCTGCTTCCGGGCGCAGGCGGCGTGACCGTGTCGAGCAGTGTGGCCAGGGACGTTCCGCACGGCACCACGATTGTCGCGGCGGCGTTCAGCGGCGGCGTCGTCATGGCCGGCGACCGGCGGGCGGTGGCCGGAAACATGATCGCGCAGCGGGACATCGAGAAGGTGTACCGCAGCGACGAGTTCTCCTGCATCGGCATCTCCGGCGCGGCCGGCATCGGCATCGACCTGGTCCGGCTCTTCCAGGTCGAGCTTGAGCACTACGAGAAGCTCGAGGGGCGGGCGCTGTCGCTGGAGGGTAAGGCCAACCGCCTGGCCGGAATGGTCCGCGCCAACCTCGGCGCTGCCATGCAGGGTTTCGTCGTCGTGCCGCTCTTCGCCGGTTACGACACCGACGAGGGCGTGGGGCGGATCTTCAGCTACGACCCGACCGGCGGCCGGTACGAGGAGCAGCGCTTCCACTCGATCGGCTCAGGGTCGGTCTTCGCCCGCGGCTCGCTGAAGAAGCTGTACGCCGACGGCATGGATGCTCCGAGCGCCATGCTGACATGCATGCAGGCGCTCTACGACGCCGCCGACGACGACTCGGCCACGGGCGGCCCCGACCCCGCGAGGCGCATCTGGCCCATCGTGGTGACCGTGACCGCCGACGGCTACCAGCGACTAAGCGAGGAGGAGTCGGGCTCGTACGCGGAGGCCGTGATCAACGAACGCATGAACCAGCCGGACGGTCCCACCTCGACACTTCGCCCGCCGACCAGGGAATCGCAATAGCTGGGCCCGCGATAAGACCATCGCAAAACTCGCCCCGATAACTCAAAGTAAGGGATGCACTAGCGGTGTCAATGCCGTTCTACGTGTCGCCTGAACAGGCGATGAAGGATAAGGCGGACTACGCGCGCAAGGGGATCGCGCGCGGCCGCAGCGGAGTCGTGATCCAGTACGAGGCCGGGATCCTGTTCGTCGCGCCCAACCCGTCACGTGCCTTGCACAAGATCAGCGAGATCTACGACCGGATCGCCTTCGCCGCCGTGGGCCGGTACAACGAGTACGAGATCCTGCGCAAGGCGGGCGTGCGGTACGCGGACCTGACTGGCTACCAGTACGACCGGCAGGACGTCACCGCGCGCGGGCTCGCCAACTGGTACGCCCAGACTCTTGGGTCGATCTTCACCGACAGTCCGAAGCCCTTCGAGGTAGAGATCGTCGTCGCCGAGGTGGCCGAGGCACCGGTCGACGACCAGATCTACCGGATCACCTTCGACGGCTCGGTCAACGACGAGCACGGATATGTGGCGATGGGAGGCCAGGCCGAGGCCATCGCGATTGTGCTCAAGGAGCAGTACTCGGACAACATGACGCTGGCCGGAGCGCTCGCCACCGCCATTGCCGGGCTGAACGCGCAGGCAAACGGCGATCAGATGAACATCAACGCATCTCAGCTCGAGGTGGCGGTGCTCGACCGAACCAGGGACCACCGCACCTTCCGGCGCCTCACCGGCGCCCGCCTTGAGGCACTGCTAACCGAGGCGGACCAGGCCAAGGCCGCCAGCCAGCAGAGCCCAAGTCAGCAGACTTCGGAGCAGCAGAACCCAGACGAACAGAGCCCAGACGAACAGAGCCCAGACGAACAGAGCCCAGACGAACAGAGCTCGGGCAAGCAGAACTCGGGCAAGCAGAACTCGGGCAAGCCGAGCTCGGGCAAGCAGAGCACGGGCAAGCCGAACTCGGGCAAGGAGCCGAGCGAGAGCAGCGGGCAGGGCGGCGCGGAGTCACCGGCGCAAGACGCCCAAGACGATCAAGGATCGGGCAGCTAGCTCAGGCTTGTAGCTCAGGCCTGCTCAGCGGTGCTTGCGGATCGCCGCGATGCAACTATGATGCTACTGTGCGTATCACCAAGTCCATCATGGAGATCGACCACGCCAGCCCGGTCCCGCTGCACGAGCAGGTAGCCGCGGCCATCCGCCGCGCGATCGCCGACGGCGAGGCCCGGTCGGGTGAGCGGCTGCCGCCGGCCAGGGATCTCGCCGCGGTTCTGGGCGTGAACGCAAACACCGTCTTCCGCGGGCTGCGAACCCTGCGCGACGAAGGGCTCGTCGAGTTCCGGCGCGGGCGAGGGGTCACCGTGACGGGCATCGCGCCGCACCGCAGCGCGGTCATCGCCAAGGCGCGTGAACTCGTAGAGCTGGGCCAGCGCTACGGCTATGCGCCTGATCAACTCGCCCAGATCGTCAGGCAGGTGTCTTGACACCCGAAAGGTACCGGCCATGCGCACAGCACTGCGAAACACGCCAACGAGACTGCCGACGGATCCGAACGCCCTGATCAAAGAGGCCCGCAGGCGTCAGCGGATCCGCTATCTGCTGACCGCAGGCGCGCTACTCGCGGTGTTCGGTACGGGCACCGGGCTCTACGCGACCTTGCTGGGCAACCCGCAGCCACCGCGGCCGTCGCCCAGCCCGCCGCGTCCGTCTCCAGTCAGCAGCCTAGAGCCCGCGGCGCCGCGCCTGCCGCCAATCGCCGCGAAGGTCCTGATGTGGCCGCCGTCCACCGTCGGAGACCTGCGCACCGGGCATCACTTCCAGACTGGCAAGTTCGACCTATGCTGCGGCGACTATCAGCCACTCATGATCACTGCCGGCCGATGGCTGGTGTACGTCGGGAATGGCGCAACCGCCATCCGCTCTGACCTGAGCGGACGGCCGCGAGTCTTGGGCAGGACATCCTTCTTCGCGCCGTCAGCCACGCCGGGCAAGGTCTGGCTGGAGTACCTCGGCAAGGGCGAGCCCCTCGGCAGCGGGGTGATCCGGATCAGGCAAGTCCCAGTCACCGGGCGCGCCGCTGGACCTGCGATCACGCTGCCCGCCGGCGTCCAGCTCGTAGCTGGCACTCGGGCCGGACTGCTGCTGCAGAACCGCAACGGCCTGCTCAGGCTCTGGCTAGGCGGCTCAGCGATGCGCGTGCTACCAGGCAACCCCATCTGGGCTAACGGGTTTGCGGTCACGCCGGCACTGATCGCCTACGGTACGCACTGCCGCGATGCGTCCATCCCGGCCAGGGCCTCCTTCGAGCCGAACCGCGGCTACCAGGTGTGCTCGATGCTGCGCGTCTTCGACGTCCGCTCCGGACGAGTGCGCTCGTTCAGGTCACCGGCCGGCACGACAGGCTGGGTACCGCCCGAGTTCGACCTGGAGAACCCGATAACTCCTTCGGGCTCCATGATGGCCGCTGAAGCCGTGGTTGCGTCTCGTGACAACAACCGCGGCCGCCTGTATGTCCTGCGCCTCACAGGAGATCCCCGGCGTCCGATCGCTGTTCCCGCTTCTGCCGGCTATCTCTTCAGCAAGGCGGCGTGGTCGCCTGATGGGTCCTGGCTTCTGTACCAAGGCCCGCGCTTCACAATGTGGGGCTATAACACGCGCACCCGCGCCGTCCGGTCCTCGTCGGTGCCGTGCTGCCTGTACACGATCATGGCCGTGGTCCGCGCCCCGATGAAGGCCGCCACCCGGCGTCGTTGACCTCGACCGCGGCGGAGTATGAACCGGGCCGTTGGTAATGTCGGCATAGGCGCGCCGATTGGCGCGCCGCTGCATGACTTCTTGGAGGGGACGTGGCCGCGGACCTCGCAACGATCACCGGGATGACCGCACCAACCGGACTGCTGATCGGCGGCCAGTGGTCGACCGGACGCGCTGGTTCGCTGCCGGTCTTCGATCCGGCGACGGAAGATTCGATCGCCGATGTAGCCAACGCCACCTCAGAGGACGCGCTCGAGGCCGTCGGTGCCGCGTCGCAGGCCCTTCCCGGCTGGGCGGCCACGCCGCCGCGAGTGCGCGGGGAATGTCTGCGGCGGGCGTACGAGCTCATGATCGCCGACACCGAGTCCCTCGCGAAGCTGATGGTGATGGAGAACGGCAAGGCGCTCAAGGACGCCAGGGCCGAGATCACATACGCCGCCGAGTTCTTCCGCTGGTTCGCCGAAGAGGCCGTCAGGATCGACGGCATGATGACCAGGGCGCCGTCCGGCGCTAACCGGATCCTGGTGCAGCACCAGCCGGTCGGGGTTTCCGTTCTGGTCACCCCATGGAACTTCCCCGCGGCCATGGCGACCCGCAAGATCGGGCCCGCGCTGGCCGCTGGCTGCACGGTCGTGCTCAAGCCAGCCAAGGAAACGCCGCTGTCCGCGCTCGCGGTCGCCGCCATCCTGACCGAGGCAGGGGTACCCGACGGCGTGGTCAACGTGCTGCCTACCAGCACGCCGGGACCGGTGGTCGGGGCCATGCTCGCCGACCCGCGGGTCCGCAAGCTCTCCTTCACCGGGTCGACCGAGGTCGGGCGGGCCCTGCTGCACACCGCGGCGGACACGGTAACGAATTGCTCGATGGAGCTAGGCGGCAACGCGCCGTTCCTTATCTTCGGCGACGCGGATGTCGATGCGGCGGTGGATGGCGCGATGATCGCCAAGATGCGCAACGGCGGCGAGGCTTGCACCGCGGCGAACAGGTTCTACGTGCACGAGTCCGTCGCTGACGAGTTCGCGAGGAAGTTCGCTGCCCGGCTCAGCGCGCTGACCGTCGGACCTGGGCTTGAGGACGGAACCGATCTCGGCCCGCTGGTCAACGCCGACACAAGGACGAAGGTCGCGACGCTCGTCGACGAGGCGACGAGCGACGGCAGCCGGGTGGTCATCGGCGGCAAGGCTCCCGACCGGCGCGGTTACTTCTACGTGCCGACCGTGCTCGACGACGTGCCGCCAACGGCGGGCATCCTGAACGAGGAGATCTTCGGGCCGGTCGCGCCGATCGTCAGGTTCACCGACACGGACCAGGCGATCGCCATGGCCAACAAGACCGAGTATGGCCTGGTCTCCTACTTGTACACGGCCGACCTGCGGCGCGGCCTGCAGGTCGCTGAGGCGCTCGAAGCCGGCATGGTAGGCATCAACCGCGGGGTGGTCAGCGATCCCGCTGCGCCGTTCGGCGGCGTCAAACAGTCCGGCCTGGGCCGCGAGGGCGGGCACGAGGGGCTGCTCGAGTTCACCGAGACCAAGTACATCGCCGTGGACTGGTGAGCTGGCGCTCCGTGGACAGGCGAATATTCGGTCTGGAGAACGAGTACGGTGTCACGTGCACGTTCCGCGGTCAGCGACGGTTGTCACCCGATGAGGTCGCGAGGTACCTGTTCCGCCGGGTGGTCTCCTGGGGCCGGAGCAGCAATGTGTTCCTGCGCAACGGCGCACGGCTCTATCTCGATGTGGGCAGCCATCCTGAGTACGCAACACCCGAGTGCGACAGCCTGATCGACCTGGTCACGCACGACAAGGCTGGCGAGCGGATCCTGGAGGGGCTGCTCGTCGACGCCGACCGCAGGTTGCGTGAGGAAGGCATCGCCGGAGACATCTACCTGTTCAAGAACAACACGGACTCGGCAGGAAACTCATACGGCTGCCACGAGAACTACCTTGTCGCCAGGCACGGCGAGTTCGGAAGGCTCGCCGACATCCTGATCCCGTTCCTCGTGACCAGGCAGATCATCTGCGGTGCAGGGAAGGTACTGCAAACGCCGCGGGGCGCCGTCTATTGCGTCAGCCAGCGCGCGGAGCACATCTGGGAGGGCGTGTCCTCGGCGACCACCAGGTCCCGGCCCATCATCAACACCAGGGATGAACCGCACGCCGACGCGGAACGGTTCAGGCGGCTGCACGTGATCGTCGGCGACTCGAACATGAGCGAGACCACCATGCTGCTCAAGGTCGGTGCAACCGACCTGGTGCTGCGGATGGTGGAGGCCGGGACGGTGATGCGGGATCTGACCCTGGAGAACCCCATCAGGGCGATCAGGGACGTCAGCCACGACATGACCGGTCGGCGCAAGATCAGGCTGGCAAACGGGCGCGAGCTCAGCGCGCTGGAGATCCAGCACGAGTACCTCGCCAAGGCCAGGTCGTTCGTCGACGGGCGGGGTGGTGACAAGACGACAGAGCGCGTGCTCGAGCTGTGGGAGCGCTCGGTCCGGGCCGTGGAGACCGGCAACCTCGACCTCATCGCGCGCGACATCGACTGGGTGACCAAGTACCAGCTCATCGAGCGGTACCGGAGCAAGCACGACCTGCCGCTTGCCTCACCGCGGGTGGCGCAACTTGACCTCGCCTACCACGACGTGCACCGTGGCCGCGGCCTGTACTACCTGCTGCAGCGCAGGGGGTCGGTCGAACGGCTATGCAGCGACCTGGCGATCTTCGAGGCCAAGTCCATCCCGCCGCAAACGACCAGGGCGCGGCTGCGCGGTGACTTCATCAGGCGGGCCCAGGAGCGCCGCAGGGACTTCACCGTCGATTGGGTGCACCTCAAGCTCAACGACCAGGCCCAGCGCACGGTGCTGTGCAAGGATCCGTTCCGGTCCGTGGACGAGCGGGTCGAGAAGCTCATCGCCGGCATGTAAACGCACACCCGCTGCTCGCCCCCTAGTCCTGGCGGGTGTGAATGGTCCGCTCATCACCGGATTCGGGTATGGATGGCCCGCTCATACCGGCGAGCTCCTGGAACCCAGCTGCTGGTGTGGAACGGCCTGGCAGAACGATGAGCGGACATTACTAATAGTGACTCAACAACTACGCATCGTCGCTAGAGTCGTAAGGCGCCAGCCGAGCAGGAGCAATTCGCGCGGCCGGAATCCATGCCAGCACGGAGCTAGGGGGAGCCTTCGTGGCCGGACGGGGACGGGACGATCGTTTCGCGTGCGATGTGGTGATTGTCGGAGGCTGCGGTCACGTAGGACTGCCGCTTGCGGTCGCCTTCGCCCGGCGGGGCGCCCGCGTGATCAGCTACGACATCAGTGCTGAAGCGGTCGATACCGTCAATGCCGGGCGCGTGCCTTTCTACGAGCCGGCGACCGATCTGCCGCTCCGTCGGGCAGTCAGCTCTGGGCGCCTGATTGCATCGGCCGATCCAGCCGTCGTTGCGGCCGCCGAGCATGTCGTTCTCATCATCAACGACCTCAGCGGGCCTGCGCCTGGTCGTCCTGACCCGCTGCAGACCGCGCTAGCTGACTGCTCCGAGCAATTTCGCGACGGCCAGATCCTGATTCTTCGCAGCACCGTCGCGCCAGGCGCGACCGCGGCGGCGGAGAAGATCGTCGCGAGGCTCGGCATCGACGTGGATGTCGCGTTCTGCCCCGAGCGGATCGCCGAGGGCATGGCGATGGCCGAGGTGAACGAGCTGCCGCAGATCGTGGCCAGCCGATCGGCGCGCGGTCTGGAACGGGCCAGCCGGCTCTTCTCCATGCTGACGGCCAAGCTCGTTCCGATGACCGTCGAGGAGGCCGAGCTCGCCAAGCTCTTCACCAACGCCTGGCGGTACATCAAGTTCGCGGCGGCGAACCAGTTCTACATGATCGCCAGTGACCTGGGGCTGGACTACGAGCGGATCAGGCAGGGAGTCGTCCGTGACTATCCGCAGGGCGCGCGACCTGGCCAAGGCAGGCCTCGCAGCCGGTCCCAGCCTGCTTCCAGACACCGCTGGTCTCGCCAGGACGAACGCTGGCTTCACCCTCGGGCGGGCGGCCATAGCCGTCAACCAGGGCCTGCCCGCATACCTCGTCTCCAGGATCGAGCTGGCCTACGACCTGCCGGCCATGACGGTGGGAGTGCTCGGCATGGCGTTCAAGGGCGGCTCAGACGACACGCGGTCAAGCCTGGCCTACCTGCTCGCCGACCTGCTCGCCGCGAAAGCGGGCGAGGTGCTGTGCACCGACCCGCTGGTGA
Organism: uncultured Actinomycetota bacterium; assembly: GCA_963809195.1. Classification (GTDB taxonomy): domain Bacteria; phylum Actinomycetota; class Actinomycetes; order Streptosporangiales; family Streptosporangiaceae; genus Chersky-822. The sequence continues at coordinate 639,956 of CAWEIQ010000003.1, forward strand.
CCACCGACCCCGACCTGCTGCCGCTCGACCAGGTGCTCCGCCGTGCGGACCTGCTGGTGATCGGCGCCCCCCATCCGCACTACCGCGACCTGCGGACGGAGCTCCCCGTCGTGGACATCTGGAACCTGCGTCGCCAGGGCGTCCTGATCTGACCTGCGGACTAGCTGGCAAAGTGATCCGCTGGACCCCCGGCGCCGTGGCTGCAGGGCCGATGTGACCAGCAAGCAAACGGCTCGCGAAGACCCTTTCCTATACACCACTTCCGCGGCTACGCGACGGACGATGCCCGCTGCGGCGCCGGTAGGCTGGCCGAACCGCCACTTCGATTCGAGGGACATTCATGCGACGCCTCACCGCTGCGCTCCTGGCAGCCCCGCTGGCCGCCACCGCTGCCCTGGCCGGATGCTCGTCGTCGTCGTCGCCTACTCAGGCCGGCAGCAATGAGTCCGTCAAGGTTACAGGCGCAGAAGGAAAGGCCCCGGCCGTACACATCCCCGCCAAGAACGCAGACACCGCGCTGGTAACTAAGACCCTGGTACGGGGCCACGGCGAGAAGCTGACGGCAGGGGATTCCTACCTCGCGAACTTCGACGTCTTCGTGTGGCACGGGAAGACGAACAAGCTGCTCTTCTCCAGCTTCACCAGCACGCCAGAGGTGCTTCCCGTGACCATGGGCCTGACGGGCTTGCAGAAGGCGCTGACGCGGTGAGCGAGTCGGTAGCCGGGTGCTGGCGGTGCTGCCGCCGAAGTACGGCTACGGACCGCAGGGCAACTCGCAGATCGGGGTGAAGCCGGGCGACACGCTGGTCTGGGTCGTCGACCTGCTGCATGCGTTCCCGCCGAACGCGAGCGCGTCCGGTCAGCACGTGAGCGTCGGAGGCGGAAAGCTGCCGACCGTATCGGTCGGTGCCGGCGGCGCGCCGCAGATCTCGGTCCCCAAGACCGCACCGCCGAGCAAGCTGGTCGTCAAGACGCTGATCAAGGGCACAGGCGCAGCCGTCCAGGCCACGCAGTCCATTGTGGTGAGGTACGTCGGATCGATCTGGCGCAGCGGCAAGGTCTTTAACAGCAACTGGCCGTCCACCTCGCAGCCCACCGCGCCGCCCAGCGTATTCACGCTCGGTCATCTCATCCCGGCCTGGAACACTGGTCTGGTCGGGGTCCCGGTCGGCAGCCGGGTCATGCTCGTGGTACCACCGGCCGAGGGTTACGGCAAGAAGGGCAACCCCCAGGCGGGTATCAAGGGCACCGACACGCTTGTCTTCGTGGTGGACATCCTCTCGACGACGTAAGCAGTCAAGCGGGGCGCAGTGTCGCCGCGTGCCGGCCGGCCGCTCCTCCGGCGAGGAAATAGGCCAGGTCGTCGTCGAGGCCACGACCCATCGTCGAGAGCGGCACGGGACACGCGGCAAGGACCTCGCGCAGGCCTTCGACGCCGACCCTGACCAGGTTGTGCCGGGAACCGAGCGGCTCGGCAGCGGCTGCCACCTGCGCGCCGAAGTCGCCGGGCAGGTCGGGGACCACGACGTCGGCCCTGGCCAGCGCTACCCGGCCGTACGCCGTCAGGCTGTGGTGCGAGATGCCGCGGTGCCGCTCTCGCGGGTCGGCGTCGCTGATCCGCAGCGACGCGACCGGCCGGCCGCCCAGCACGGCCACGGCGTTGACGGCCTCGCCCGCGGCGACGCCCGAGAAGCCCCACCGCGTGCCCGTGCCGAGGTTGCCTGGCCCCTGGGCGACCACGACCATGCTCGCGCCGAGCACGTGCCTGGCCGCGAGCAGGCCGCTGTGCAGCGTGACCGCCTCGAGGTCACCGCCAAACGCCTGGCCGACCGTGATCGTCGCGGCCAGCCAGCCGATCTCGCGCAGTTGGGCTGCTGTCCTGCGAGAACCAGATCGGCAGCGCGCCGCCGTCGAGCATCACGTAGGCGACCCGGTCACGGTCGGCCGGACTGGCCTTGCGATGCGGCACCGGCGGGTGCGGGCCGTTGCGCGAAATAGCCGGCCAGCACGGCGGGCAGCGCCGAGTGCAGGTCGGCGATCACCACGGGCATGCCGCCTAGGTCGTCGGCCTCGCGCAGGATGTCGTGGTACGTCGAGCCCTGCTCGTCGGCCCCGTTCACAGTCACCTGCAGCGGGGTGTACCTGGCCTTGACCAGGTGGCCTGGCCCTTGCGGGTCAGGCGGAAGCCGCCCTGGCACGGCGATCACGAGCGCGTAGCCGCCGGTTCCCAGCCCGAGGTCGAGCGCGCTGGTGTTGAGCAGGACCTCGTCGCCAGGCTCTGGCCGGCCGGTGAGCCTGGTGTAGGCGAGCGCTCGCACGTGCGTACCCGCCGACCGTGACATCGAGCTCGGCCGCTCCCGGCCATTCGCGTCTGATTGTGCTCACCGCACCGCGCCGCCACCTGATCACTGTCGCAGGCTAGCGCGCGGAACCCCGCACAATCCGCCGAGTCGCTCGCCGCAGGCGTTATCGTCGATCGGAGACGCACTGTGCGTGCGCTGCCCCTGGGAGTGACGATGTCGAAGCAGAAGACCGAGCGTCTGCTCAGCCTCGTCGTCTGCCTGCTGTCGGCGCGCAGGTACCTGACCGCTGGCCAGATCCGAGCTGCCGTGCCCGGTTACCCCGAGACGTTCGACGCGTTCAAGCGCATGTTCGAGCGCGACAAGGACGAGCTGCGCGAGCTCGGCATCCCGCTGGAGACCGGGACGAACCCGGGCAGTGACGAGGAGGTCGGCTACCGGATCTCGCGGCAGGCCTACGAGCTGCCCGAGATCAGGCTCGAGCCGGACGAGGCGGCGGTGCTCGGTCTCGCGGCGCGGGTCTGGCGCCAGGCGGAACTGGCCGGCGCCGCGGCGGGCGGCCTGCTCAAGCTGCGCGCGGCCGGTATCGACGCCGAGGAGACCACCCAGCCGGGGATCGAGCCTCGGCTGCAGACAGGTGACGCCGCGTTCGGACCGCTGTGGCAGGCGGTCAGGGACCGGCGGCCGGTGAGCTTCGGCTACCAGGCGGCCGGGCGCGCGGCGCCGCAGCAGCAGAAACCTCGAGCCATGGGGAGTGGTGAACAGGCACGGCCGCTGGTACGTGGCCGGCTTCGACAGGGACCGGGCCGAGGAACGGGTGTTCCGGCTGAGCCGGATCGACGGTCCTGTCACGTTCACCGGACCGCCTGGCTCGGTCACGGTCCCGCCGGGGACCGACGTGCGCAACCTGGTGCAGGCCTCGGACGGAGCCCCGCCGTCGGTGCGGACGGCCGTCTTGCGGATCCGGCAGGGCGCGGGCTACGGGCTGCGCAGGCGGGCCATCTCCGACCAGCCTGACGAGGACGGCTGGGACGTGGTCGAGGTGTCGTTCTCCGAGGCGGGCTGGTACGCCGACTACATCGCCTCGTTCGGCGCAGACGTCGTCGTCATCGAGCCTGTCGACCTGCGCGAGGCCGTGATCCGCAGGTTGAAGGGAGCGCTGACGTGAGCGGCGGCCGGGCGGCAGGCAGCGGGCAAGCGCGATCGGGGACGCGGCTGATCGCAGGTCGGGAACGGCGACAGACCGGCTCCAGCGGCTGCTCGCCTGGTGCCTTACGTGGTCAGCCGCGAGGTGGTCGGGCTGGCAGAGACCGCGGGCGCATTCGGGGTGACCGAGAGCGAGCTCGTCGACGACCTGAACATGCTCTGGTGCGTCGAGCTGCGCTCGCCGGACCCGTACTGCCCGATCGACTTGTCCTACGAGGGCGGCGAGATCATGGTCAGCCAGGCCGAGTCGATGGACAGGCCGTTGCGGCTCGGCACCGACGAGGCCAGCGCGCTGCTGATCGGGCTGCGGATGCTGGCCGAGTTGCCCGGACCGCAGGACGGCGTCGGCGCTGCGCCGCACCATCGCCAAGCTGGAGGCCGCCGCCGGCGAGGCCGCGACCGCGAGCGCCCAGGTCGCCGTGCACATGGACGGCCGGGCTCCGGCCGACCTGCAGGTCCAGGTGGCCGAGGCGATGCGGCAGGGCCGGCGGCTGCACTTGTCCTACTACGTGCCTGGCAGGGACGAGGCCACCGAGCGCGACGTCGACCCGATGCGGCTGCTGCTGCTTGAGGGCCGGACTTACCTGGAGGCCTGGTGCCGCAGCGCCGAGGCGGTCAGGCTGTTCCGGCTCGACCGCGTGCTCGGCCTGACGGTGCTCGACGTCGCTGCCGAGGTGCCGGACGGCGCCGAGCACGTGGACGTGGACTCCGGGCTGTTCCGGCCGTCGCCCGACGACGTGCGGGTAGAGCTCGAACTCGCGCAGGCCGGGCGGTGGGTGGCCGAGTACTACCCGTGCGAGGAGGTCACCGAACTCGGCGACGGCCGGCTCAACGTCGTGCTGAGGACCCCCGACACCCGTTGGGTCAAGCGGCTCGCGCTGCGGCTCGGGGAGGATGGACGGGTGACCGCGCCCGCCGATCTCGTCCGCGAGGTCGAGGACGAGGCGAGCGCCGCTCTGGCCCAGTACGCGTGACCTGGCGGCCCGGTATGCGCTGTCGTGGTGACGCGGTACGCGGGAACGATGATGTCGGCACGAATGATTCGCCAGGTTACGCATGTAGAATACGGTGCGGGCAATCTAGCGCCTCGTCGGTGACGAAGTACCGCTGACCCGACGCGAGTACGCCTCCCGACTGGATTGGGGACCAATCATGTTCGATCCCAGCGCACCGCACATCATCATCCTGCTTGTCGTGGTGCTGCTCCTGTTCGGCTCGACGAGGCTGCCGGGAGCCGCCAAGGCAATCGGCAAGTCCATGCACATCTTCAAGAGGTCCGTCAAGGGCCTGGACGATGACGACGACAATCAGGGCGAGTCTCCGACATCCGGGCCGACCGTCACGACGGTCATGACGCCGAATCAGCGCCAGCTGACCAGCCCGCAGGCCGATTCGTCACAGCAGGCGCAGATTGACGCCCTGCAGCGGCAGCTGAACGACCTGCAGCGCCAGCCCGCCACCGGGACGCGCAGCAGGGCAGCGACTCGGCCGCCGCCGGACGGCCCGACACCCGCTCGTACTGAACTCGGGACGGACGTGTCCGATCAGGAGGACAGCCCGGCCACGGTGAACGGTGCGGCCAACGGCGATGATCCGCGCAAGGCCGCGCATCCCTCGCACCCGCCGGGTGGTGAACCCCGAGGCACGGATGTCGCTCATCGAGCACATCCGGGAGCTGCGCAACAGGGTCTTCAAGGCGCTGCTCGCAGTGACCGTGGGATCGATCGCCGGCTGGTTCATCGAGGAGCCGGTCTTCAAGTTCATCACCGGGCCGTACTGCAAGCTGCCCGCCACGCATCAGGAACGGCGTCCAGCCCGGCCTGCCCGGCGGCTCCCAGCCGCAGGACTGCCACCTGATCGTGACGGGTCTGTTCGACTACTTCTTCCTGCACCTGAAGCTGGCCATCGTCATCGGCATCGTGATCTCGGCCCCGTTCTGGATGTACCAGCTCTGGGCATTCGTCGCGCCCGGGCTGCACTCGCGGGAGCGGCGCTGGACTTACTTCTTCGTCGGCACGGTCTTCCCGCTGTTCGCGCTCGGCGGCACGTTCGCCTACTTCGCGATGACCAGGGGCCTGCACTTCCTGCTCGGCATGCTGCCGCACACCGTGATCCCGTTCATCAGCGTCACCTCGTATGTCGGGTACGCGATCGCGATGCTGCTGATCTTCGGGCTCGCGTTTGAACTGCCGATGGTCATGGTGCTGCTCAATCTCGCCGGCGTGCTCACGCACAAGCGGTTCGCCAAGTGGCGGCGGATGATCATCTTCCTCGTGTTCGCGTTCGCGGCCGTCGCGACGCCCGAGCCCCGACCCGATCAGCATGCTGCTGCTCGCCGTGCCCTGCGTGGCGCTGGTCGAGGCGGCCGAGCTCTTCGCCTGGGCCAACGACCGGAGGAAGGCCAAGCGCGGCGTGCTTTATCCCGGTCTGACCGACAGATGAGATCGCTGAGTACGGACCTCGATACCGAGCGCGCGTCACGGCCGACGACTTCGACGACGTGGACGCCAGCCGCTAGCGGGACGCCGTTGCGCTAAGAGGAGCGCGCCGCACGAGGCGCTGAGCAGCGGGCCTGCGACGAGCTGTCCCAGACGGCCCGTAGCCTTGTTTTCATGACCAAGCCGGGCAGCTCCCGCGAGCCCAGCGAGCGCCAGCAACACGACAAGCTCCGCGAGCGCCGCGAACACAAGCTCCGCGAGCGCCGCGACACAGCAAGAGCAGGCCAGGCCAGTCCGGCCGACCGGTATGCCGCTTACATGCGGAGCGCAGGCAGACCGACGAGCCTGAACTTGCCGCGTTCGAGGCGCTCTACGACTTCGAGTTCGACGACTACCAGCTCGCGGCCTGCCGTGCCCTGGCCGACGGGCACGGCGTGCTGCTCGCGGCGCCGACCGGCTCAGGCAAGACCGTGGTCGGCGAGTTCGCTGTCCATCTCGCGCTCGCGCAGGGACGCAAGTGCTTCTACACGACGCCGATCAAGGCGCTGTCGAACCAGAAGTACGGCGACCTGGTCAGGCGTTACTCGGCCGCCAAGGTCGGCCTGCTGACGGGCGACAACAGCATCAACGGCGACGCTCCCGTCGTGGTCATGACCACCGAGGTGCTGCGGAACATGCTCTACGCCGGCTCGCCGACGCTGGCGGGCCTCAGCCACGTGGTGCTCGACGAGGTGCACTACCTGGCTGACCGGTTCCGCGGAGCGGTGTGGGAGGAGGTGATCATTCACCTGCCTGAGTCGGTGGCGCTCACCGCGCTGTCCGCGACGGTCAGCAACGCCGAGGAGTTCGGCGACTGGCTGACGTCCGTGCGGGGCGGCACGACGGTGATCGTCGACGAGCACAGGCCGGTGCCGCTCTGGCAGCACATGATGGTCGGCCGCCAGGCTCTACGACATGTTCGCCGATCCCGACAACAATCACCGCACGGTCAACCCCGAGCTGCTCAGCATCGCCCACCGGGAACCGCGGCCGCTCCTCGCGAGGTTCAACGTGGCCGGCGCAGCCAGCGGTGGCGCAGCGCGGCCGATCGCGGGACAGGCGCGGCGCCGCGGACCGCCGTCCCCAGATCGTCACCGCAGCGCGATTCACGCCGCCGCGCCGCGCCGAGGTGATCGCCAGGCTCGACCGGGCCGGCGCTGCTGCCCGCGATCACGTTCATCTTCAGCCGGGCCGGCTGCGACGCGGCCGTGCAGCAGTGCCTGGCCGCGAACCTGCGGCTGACCACGCCTGAGGAGGCCGACGAGATCGCGGCCATCGTCGCCAGGCGCACCGCCGACATTCCCTCACAGGACCTGCCGGTGCTCGGCTACGACGACTGGCTGGCCGGGCTTGGTCCGCGGCGTCGCCGCTCATCACGCCGGACTGCTGCCCGGCCTTCAAGGAGGTCGTCGAGGAGCTGTTCGCCGCGGGGCTGATCAGGGCGGTCTTCGCCACGGAGACGCTGGCGCTCGGCATCAACATGCCGGCCAGGACCGTCGTGGTGGAACGGCTCGACAAGTGGAACGGCGAGGCCCATGCGGACCTGACGGCGGGGGAGTACACCCAGCTGACCGGGCGGGCCGGACGGCGCGGCATCGACGTCGAGGGCCACGCGGTTGTGCTCTGGCAGCCTGGCATCGACCCGATGGCGGTGGCCGGGCTGGCCGGCACCAGGACTTACCCGCTGAACTCGAGCTTCCAGCCGTCCTACAACATGGCGGTGAACCTGCTCGGCCAGGTCGGTCACGAGCGCGCGTCCCGGCTGCTCGAGTCGTCATTCGCGCAGTTCCAGGCCGACCGGGCCGTCGTGGGGCTCGCCAGGCAGGCCACCAGGATCCGCGAGTCGATGGCAGGCCTCGCGGCCAGCTGCGATCGCGGCGACTTCTCCGAGTACGCGAGGATGCGCGCCGAGCTCTCACAGCGCGAGCGCGAGCTGTCCAGGGGCCGGTCAGCGGCGCGGCGTGCGGCCGTGATCGAGTCGCTCGCCGGACTCGAGCGCGGCGACATCGTCGTGGTGCCTGGCGGCCGCCGCGCTGGTACCGCTGTCGTCCTTGAGCCGGCGGCCAGTGCAAGCCGCGCCGCAGGCTGCTGCTGCTGACCGAGCACCGCCAGCTCAGGCGGCTGTCGGCGGCCGAGTGCCCGGATCCGGTCACGACCGTCGAGAAGATCAGGATCCCCGGCCGGTTCAACCCCCGTTCGCCGCAGCACCGCAAGGACCTGGCCGCGACGATGCGCAACAAGCTCGCTGGCGCTACCGCCCGCCAGCTGCGCCGGGCCGCCAGGGCCGAAGCGGCGAACGGCGCTCCCGGCCGAGGCCGAGGCAGCCATCGCCGAGCTGCGCCGCAGGCTGCGTGAGCATCCCTGCCACGGCTGCCCTGACCAGCAGGCGCACGCGCAGGCAGGCGGAAAAGTACCTGCGCCTCGAGCGCGAGGCCGAGGCGCTCGACCGCCGGGTGGCCGGCCGGGCGCACGTGATCGCCAGGACCTTCGACCGGGTGTGCGCGGTCCTCGAGCAACTCGGCTACACCGACGACGACAAGGTCACCGCGGACGGCAGGATGCTGGCGGGCCTGTACTCCGAGCTTGACCTGCTGACCGCCGAGTGCATCCGCCGCGGCATCTGGGACGGCCTCAGCGCGGCTGAGCTTGCCGCCTGCGTGTCGGCGCTTACGTTCGAGGCCCGCAGGCCGGAGGATGCCGAGCTTCCGCGGGTGCCTGGCGGCCAGGTCAGCGCCGTGCTCGCGGCCATGACCAGGCTGTGGGCCGAGCTCGACGGCATCGAGAAGCGGCACCGGCTGTCGTTCCTGCGTGAGCCGGACGTCAGCTTCGCGGCCAGGGCGCACGCCTGGGCGTCCGGCCAGCCGCTCGAGTTGCTGCTCGACGAGGACATGACGCCCGGCGACTTCGTCAGGGCCGTCAAGCAGCTCATCGACCTGCTCGACCAGATCGCGGGCGCGGCCGCGCGGCACGGCGCTCGCGGCCAAGGCGAGCGAGGCGATTCGTGCGCTCCGCCGCGGGGTCGTCGCGTACAGCTCGGTGCGATGAGACGTCGGTGCAGTTCCTACGGTGGTCAGTGAAGGGAGTGACATGCCGCCCGACAAGGCAGTCGAGCGCGGCTCGAGCGCACCCAGGTGCGCAGGCTCGGCCCCGACGACTGGGAGATCAGCCGCCAGGTCAGGCTGACGGCGCTGGCTGAGGCGCCGTACGCGTTCATGTCCACCCTCGCCCGCGAGCAGCGGTTCGACGAGCAGGTCTGGCGGCAGCGGCTCGGCTCGCCGACCGCCGCGACGTTCCTGGCCTGGGTGGACGGCGACGCCTGCTGGCACGGCGACGGGGAAGATCGACGACCCTGACGATGAATTCACCGTGCCGGGATCCTGGCAGCTCGTCGGCATGTGGGTCGATCCGAGGGCACGCGGCAGCGGTGTCGCCGACCGGCTGATCGAGGCCGTCGCCAGGCACGCGCGCGAGCATGGCGCCAGTTGCCGTGACCCTGTGGGTGACGGAGATCAATGCCAGGGCGAGGGCCTTCTACCAGCGGATCGGCTTCGTCCCGACCGGAGCGCGGCAGCCGGTCAGGGAAGACGAGCCCGACCACTGGGAAGAGCAGATGATCCGCCACTTCCGCGTAGGACGGTCACGCGACGCAGGTGCGCTGGCGGCCGTGTCTGGCAGGATGGCGAAGATGGCGCCGCTGATGCTGCTCGATTCCGCGTCCTTGTACTTCCGCGCGTTCTACGGGATTCCGCCGGAGAGCATGACCGCACCAGACGGCATCGCCGGTGAACGCGGTGCGCGGCCTGCTCGACATGATCGCCAGGCTGGTCAGGGCCCGCCATCCCGGCCAGCTGATCGCCTGCATGGACGCCGACTGGCGGCCCAAGTTCCGGGTCGCGGCGATCAGTTCCTACAAGCAGCACAGGGCCAATCCTGACGGCTCAGAGCAGGTGCCCGACGCGCTCAACGCCCAGATCCCCGTCATCGTCGAGGTGCTGGCCGCCGCAGGGGTCACGATGGCATGGGCCGAGGGTTTCGAGGCCGATGACGTGATCGGCACGCTTGCCGCGCGCGCCGATCGCCCGGTCGAGGTCGTGACGGGGGACAGGGACCTGTTCCAGCTCGTCGACGACGCGCGCGAGGTGACGATCCTGTATATCGCCCGGGGTGTCAGCAGGCTTGAGGTCATCGACGAGGCAGCCGTGACCAAGCGCTACGACATACCGGGCCGCGGCTACGCGGCCTTCGCCGCGCTGCGCGGCGACCCGAGCGACGGCCTGCCTGGGGTGCCCGGCGTAGGCGAGAAAACCGCGGCAGCGCTGGTAAGGACCTTCGGCTCCGTCGAGGGCATGCTGTCCGCCATCGACGCCGGCCACGGCGGCTGGCCGGGCGGCAGCCGGGCCAAGCTGGTCGCCGCCAGGACGTACCTTGAGGCGGCCATGCCGGTGGTCAGGGTCGCTTCTGATGCGCCCGTGGTGCAGGCGGCACCGACGGGATGCTGCCGAGCCGCTCGCCCGACCCGGCCGCGCTCGCGGCTCTTGACGAACGCTGGGATCTGGGCAACTCGCTGGGCCGGATGATGTCGGCGCTGGCCACCAGGCCCGACTAGCGACATCTGCGGGCGACCAGGTCAGGGGTGCTTGACGCAGGATGGCCCTGGTGTAGAGCAGGTCAAATCCGCGGCGCTGCACGTTGCGCTGGGACACCGATCCCGGCTGAGTGGTGACAACGGCGACGTCGCATCCCGTCGGCCGCGGCGTCGGCGAGCCGCGCCGCCAGCAGAGCGGTCTGGATGCCGAGCCTGCGGTGCGCAGGTGCGGTCGCGGCCCCGGCCATCTGCGCGATCCCGTCGGTCACAGCGAGGCTGGCACCGCCGGCCGCGACCCCGTCGTGCAGCGCGATGTACCGCCGCACTCCCGCCGCATCGAAATCGCGCTCAGCGTTCTCTTTCGCCTCGCGGGGAAAGTCCTCGTGCGAGGGCACGCCTTGATCGTCGGCGTGGTCGAAGCCGTCGGTCACGACGTCGAGCCAGAGGGCGAACTCCTCGTCCCCGCTACGCCTGATCTCGATTCCTCGGAGAGTGATCCGCTCGGAGGCCGCAGTGATCGCGAGGCCCAGTACGTTCTCGAACGAAACGAGCCGGTAGCCACGGGCCGTCAGCTGCGCGCCGATCTCAGGGTCCGCGAGGTTCGAGAGCTCCACCTGCACAAAGGCACCGCATGCGGCGAAGCGACGCTCCACCTCCGCGAGCTCGGCCTGCGCCGGCACGCCGTCGAAGCCAAGCCCAGCGACCTTGTTGAATGGCGAGGCGGCGCCGGCGAAGCTCGCCACGCCGCCGGCGATGCGGGATCACGAAACCAGGCGGCTCGGCGCCGCGCCGCCGCGCGGCCTCGCTGCTGGCGGCCATCAGCTTGACCTCGGCCCGCTCGATCCGCCCGGCGAGGGCGGTATCGCAGAACAGGGGCACACGGGCGGCGGTCACGTCGCGAAGCATAGCCGTGGCCGCACCGCCGGCGCCTATCCGCGGCTACTCAGACCGCGGCGTTCAGCGGCATCCGCCAGGCCAGCTCGAAGTCCAGCTTGGCCGGCTCGGCGACAAGATCGTCCGGGGTTAGCTTGAGCGCCGCTGCCTGACTCTTGTAGCCGGCGATGACGGCGGTCTTGAGGTCGCGCTGCGCCGCGCTGAGCTTGGTCACCATCGGTGTCAGGCACCCGGCGTCCAGGCCGGTGTCGGCGAGCTGCTCGGCGAGCCAGAACGCGGCGTCGAGGTAGGCGCCGGCGGCTGGCCGCTGACCCAGGCCGGCCAGCCGTACGCGATGACATAGGGGAAGTCCGCGTACAGCGTCACCTCGCGATGACCGGCCGCGATCGCGGCGCGGAGCCCCGCCTCCCTGGCGAACGCGTGATCCCGGTGGCCGCCGATCGCGGACGGCAGCCAGACCTCGCTGGCTCCGGCCAGCAAGCCCGGTGAGCCGCTCAACGGCCCCGCCGAGGTCGGGGTCCCCGTCGCGATACTGCGCCTCAGGCTCGCCGAGGTGGACTGCCCGTGCAGACAGCAGCCGCATCACGGCCGCGTCCTCGGCCAGCCGTTCCCGCTGCCGCTGGTCCGAGCTCGTCGCTCCGGTCAGCCTGTCCCACCAGCTCACCGGCCGACCCGGCGGCGGCAGCGCGGTGAAGACGGTCGCGATGGTCGCGCCCCCGGCGCTGAGCGCCGCGCTCGCGGACAGCGCCGCGTCGTCTAGATGCGGCGAGACGGCGACAATGAGCGGCTAGGCGCTCATTCGTGACGAACTTTCATGACTGATCAACTTATCCGTGCCGGCGCCTGCGCCGGGATGCCGAAGGCCGGCTGACACACTGACGCCATGGCCGCGCTGACGATTCCCTGGCTTCCGTTCCCGCTTACCCCCGAGGGCCAGCCGCCGGTGGCCTACCGGATCGAGCCTCCGGGCCTGGTGCTGACCGCGGCCGCAGGGACTGACCTGTTCGTGGACCCGGCAGGCGCTGGTCAGCTGCCCGACGCCGGGCGGCTCGTCGGCATGCCGCCAGCCGGCGACTTCCGCCTGGTCGCCAGGGTCAGCGTGGAGTTCGCGAGCAAGTACGACGCGGGCGTGCTGGTGCTGCAGGCCGGCGAACGGCACTGGGCCAAGCTCTGCTTCGAGCTGTCACCGCAGCTCACGCCGATGGCGGTGACGGTGGTGACCAGGGGGACCTCGGACGACTGCAACTCTTTCGAGGTGGACAGCGACTCGCTGTGGCTGAGGATGACCAGGTCGGGAGCGGCATGGGCGTTCCATGCCGTCGAACGACGGCAGCTGGTGGCGGCTGCTGCGCTACTTCTCACTCGGCGCTGCGCCAGAGCTCGACGCAGGTCCAGCGTGAGGTCAGCGAAGTCCGGGTGGGGTTCCTCGCGCAGTCGCCGACCGGCCAGGGCTGCACCGCGACCTTCGCGCAGATCTCGTTCCGCTCGGGTGCGCCGTCCGACCTGCGGGACGGCAGCTGACCTGGACGGGAGCAGTCCTACTGGACGGCGAGCGCCACCAGGCAGGTGTCGTCGTCGGTGTGGGTCGGGCCGAGCGCGTCCAGCGCCGCCGACACCAGCCGCTCAGGGTCGCCGACGCCGCGCACCGCGCGGACCAGCTTCGCGACGCCCTCGTCGATGGACCTGTCCCGCCGCTCGACCAGACCGTCGCTGTAGAGAAGCAGCAGATCGCCAGGGCGGAGCAGCAGCGTGTCGGCGTCGTAGTTGGCGCGGCCCGCTCCCAGCAGGATCCCGGCAGGCGGGTCGAGTGGCAGCGCCCAGGCGCCTCGCACCAGGACGGGCGGCGGATGCCCGGCCTGCGCCCAGGTCAGGACCCGCTCACGGGGATCGAAGTAGCCAGCGATCACCGAGGCGGTGTGCTCCGGCGAGACGTGCCAGACCAGGTCGTTCAGCCAGCCAACAAGTCGCTCGGGCGGCGCGCCGGTTATCGCCAGGCCAGCCAGCGCGCCGCGCAGCCGCGCCATCCCGGCCGCGGCCTCCAGTCCGTGCCCGCCCACGTCGCCGATCGCCAGCAGCACGCTGCCGTCTGGCATCTCGGCTGTGATGTACCAGTCGCCGCCGACCCTGCTGTCGCTGGAGGCGGGCAGATACCGGACAACGGTACGCAGCCCTGGCAAGTCGAATGGCGCGTCGTGCAACGGCAGAATGGCCCGCTGCAATTCGAGGGTGATGTGACGTTCCTGAGCAAGTTCGGCGGCAAGGCTGGCCTCGGTGGCGCGCTCGCCTAGAAAACGCACGGGCGCGCCGCTACCGCCCGACGCGGGCACCGCGGCGGACATCCGCGGCGGCACTGACGCCTCTGAGATCATCTTCTACTCACATTTCGTGAGAGTTCGCTCACTAATCGTGAGGCATGACCGATGCGCCTGTCTAGATGCCGGCACGCGACAGACAGGGTGAGATGATTTCGTTGATGCGTACTCGGTGGGGGCCAGAGCCCGGTGTCGTAACCGTGCAGGAATGGCGACATCCCAGGGAGCAATCACAATGACCATGCTAAACGACTTGTACCCGGCAAAGCGACTGCCGGACGCCGCGGCCGCGGCGGGCCGGGCAGGGCTCGACGCCCTGCTCCTCACGCCAGGGCCGGACCTGCGGTACGTATGCGGGTACGACGCCCACGCCCTGGAGCGGCTGACGTGCCTGGCCGTTCCGGCCGCCGGTGACCCGTTCCTTGTCGTGCCGCGGCTCGAGCTGCCTGCCGCGCAGGCGTCGCCGGCCGGACGTCTGGGCCTGGAACTGGTCGCGTGGGAGGAGACCGACGATCCGTACGCCCTGGTTGCGAAGCGGCTCGGCGGCCCGGCCGCGGTCGGGCTCGCCGACCGGATGTGGGCGCTGATGGTGCTCAGGTTCGCCGCCGCGCTGCCCGGCGCACGGCAGGAACTTGCCAGCACGGCGCTGAGCCCGCTCCGCTCGCGCAAGTCGCCGGCCGAGGTCGCGGCGCTGCGTGAGGCCGGTCAGGCCATCGACCGGGTGCACGCGCAGGTGCCACGCTGGCTGCGGGCCGGCCGTACCGAGCGGCAGGTCGCCGCCGACATCGGCGAGGCGATCCTGGCCGAGGGGCACAGCAGAGCCGACTTCGCCATCGTCGCCTCCGGCCCGAATGGCGCGAGTCCCGCACCACACCGCGAGCGACCGAGTGCTGCGCGCTGGCGACACGGTCGTCGTCGACATCGGCGGCACGATGCCGACCGGATACTGCTCGGACTGCACGAGGACCTACGTGCTCGGCGAGCCAGCCGCCGACTTCGCCGCCTACTACCAGGTTCTCAAGGACGCGCAGGACGCGGCGTGCGCGGCGGTCAGGCCAGGCGCCAGCGCGGAGTCGGTCGACGCCGCTGCCAGGGAGCCGATCACGGCGGCCGGGTACGGGCAGTTCTTCCTGCACAGGACCGGCCACGGTATCGGCCTGGAAACGCACGAGGACCCGTACATCGTGGCCGGCAACGCCGAGCCGCTCCAGCCGGGACACGCCTTCTCGGTGGAGCCTGGCATCTACCCGGGACGCGACGGCGCCAGGATCGAGGACATCGTCGTCTGCACGGACACCGGCTGCGAGCGGCTGAATAACGTGACCCGCGAGCTAGTCTGCGTGCCGGCCTGATGCGCGCCGCCCTGCGCGAGAGCCGCGACGACGCGGCCAAGGCGCTGTTCGAGCTGACCGCCGAGATCGCGGAGAACGAGCTGCGGCCAGCGGCCGCGGCGGCCGAGCGGGACGGACGGTTCCCGCGCGAGGAATTCAGGCTGCTCGGCCGGTCCGGCCTGCTCGGGCTCCCTTACCCGGAGGAGTTCGGCGGTGCGGGCCAGCCGTACGAGACCTACCTGCAGGTGCTCGAGGAGCTCGCTGGTGCGTGGCTGACCGTGGGCCTCGGGCTGTCCGTGCACGTGCTCAGCTGCTTCGCCCTGATCAACGCGGGCACCGCAGAGCAGCAGGAGCGCTGGCTCCCCGACATGCTCGGCGGCGAGCTGCTCGGCGCCTACTGCCTGTCAGAGCCGGGCAGCGGATCCGACGCCGCCGCGATGCGCACCACTGCCCAGGCGGCGGGCTCTGGATTTCGTCCTTAACGGGACCAAGGCGTGGATCACGCACGCCGGGCTGGCCGACTTCTATACGGTTTTCGCCCGCACGTCGGGCGATCCGGACGGGCGGGAGCGGGCCAAGGGAATCAGCTGCTTCCACGTGCCAGCGCAGACCCCTGGCGTGACGCCTGGCGAGCCCGAGCACAAGATGGGCATGCGCGCCTCGGTCACCGCTCAGGTGAACTTCGAGTCAGCGGCCGTTCCAGCAGACCAGCTGGTCGGGGAGCAGGACAAGGGGTTCTCGATCGCCCTGGCCGCGCTCGATTCCGGGCGGCTCGGCATCGCGGCGTGCTCAACGGGCGTCGCGCAGGCGGCCCTTGACGCTGCGACGGCTTACGCCAGAGAGCGCAGGCAATTCGGCCGGCCGATCATCGAGTTCCAGGGGCTATCGTTCATGCTCGCCGATATGGCCACGTCGGTGGCCGCGGCCCGCGCGCTGTACCTGGCGGCGGCCAGGCGCAAGGATGCGGGGCTGCCGTTCGGCCAGCACGCCGCGATGGCCAAGCTGTTCGCCAGCGACACCGCCATGAAGGTGACGACCGACGCGGTCCAGGTCCTCGGCGGCTACGGGTACGTCGAGGACTTCCCGGTCGAGCGGCTCATGCGCGAGGCGAAGGTGCTGCAGATCGTCGAGGGGACCAACCAGATCCAGCGCATGGTCATCGGCCGGTCGCTCGCGGGGGGATAGCCGGTGGAGGAGACCAACCGTAAGATCCTGGCGCTGCTGGCCGGTGACGGGCGGCTGAGCTTCACTGAGCTGGCCAGGCACACCGGGCTGTCGGTATCCGCGGTTCAGCAGCGGGTCAGGCGGCTGGAGGAACGTGGTGTGATCCGCGGCTACAGCGCGGTGGTCGACCCTGATGCGGCCGGGCTGCCGTTGACCGCGTTCGTCTCGATCAAGCCGTTCGACCCGGCCGCGCCCGACGACGCGCCCGAGCGACTGGCCCACCTGAGGGCGATCGAGGCGTGTCATAGCGTTGCCGGCGACGAGAGCTACATCCTCAAGGTGCGGGTTGCCTCGCCTGCGGCGCTTGAGGACCTGCTTCAGGAGATCCGCGCCGCCGCCGGCGTGTCGACCAGAACAACGATCGTGCTCAGCACTCCCTACGAGGGCCGCCCGCCTGACGTGTAAGCGAGCTGCTCAGGACGTCAGGGCCCACTTCCGCGCCGGAAAGTCGAAGAGCCAGTCGGCCTGGCTCCAGGTCGGGTACCCGAGTATCAGGTCCATCGGGCGCTCCAGCGTCGCGTTGGCCGCGCTCAGGTCCACGATGGCGGCCTTGTGCGGAGCGAACGACCGCTGCCCGATGATCGGGCCGGACATCTGCACCAGCGGGGTCTCCATCTGCGTCCCCGACGCGTCGGTGCCGTCGGCGGTGCCGATCTCGCTGAAGAGTTCGCGGTGTTCCTGCCAGAAGCCGCGGTGCACGATCGTGATCCCCGCGCCGCTGTCCCAGCAGGCATATCCGGATACTCCGGGTGCTTCGGTCCAGCGGACGTCCACATAGAAATGGCCGCGGCTGTCGGCCTGCAGGTCGGCACCGGCCGCATCGCCGTCCGCCGGCGCGCCGATGTCCACGAGACCAGCGCCGAACCGGAAGTGACAGCGATACCGCCCGATCAGATCCATGCCGAGCAGGCTGTGCGCGCCTGGGCCCGCGCCGTCGGCCCGCGTCACGTCCAGCGACGGAGCCTGCAGAGGCCCCACGGACACGTCGGTCACCCTCACGACCGTCTCGCTCACCGCGCCGAACGCACCGTGCCCTTCGTCCGTGCCGACCGAGGGCAGGCCGGCCGTGTACTCGTCGGCCAGCATCTTCGTCCTGGCCGCGCCGGTGTCGAGCACGAAACGGTACGGGCGTCCGGCCACCGTGCCATCGACGAAGGGCACGGCGCAATCAGGATCATCAGGGTCGGGCTCGAGCCAGACCGGCAAAATCGCCATGGCGGGCAAGGCTAGCAGTCAGCGCTATCAGGCTTCCCGCCACTGCGACCTGCCGGCCGCCTTGCGGCGGCCGGCAGGCCCGTGATCCCCCCGGAGCAAACTCGTGAAAGCCTGGTCGGCAGGCACGGCCTACCCGACAGGAATGGCGCGTACCGAGCCTGGTACGGCGACCCCCGCATCCTGCGGAATGACGACGACGGTTCCGTGGTGCGCGGCGGCGGCCATCGTGAGCTCGTGCCCGCACACGGCGTACGACGGTGGCCCCGCGCAGCAGGGCGCTGTCGATAACGGCCGCGTAGTCGAGTCCGTCGCCGACTGGCGGCAAGGCGAGCACCACATCGCGCCCAGTGATCCCGGCACCCTGATCGGCTCGGTCGACGAGCTCGACCAACTCCCTGTGACTGACCGGGGCCGGCCGCAATCTGCCGTCCTGACCGCGGGAGAACGGCAGCAGCGCGACGTCATCCGGCCGGCCCCTGGACGGCCGGATCATGTCGAGCCCGAGCAGATCACTGAATCTGGTGGCGCCCGGCGCGTCTACGAACGAGAACACCTGGCGCACCCACGATCGATCGACAGCGGCCAGCGCGGTGTCGGCAAGCGGCGGCGCTGTGATGACCATCCGGGCGCCGCTCTCGGCGAGCTGGCCAGCGGTCTCGACCGCGCACAGGCTCACGTCAACCGGTGACGGCACTCCGCCGGCGGCGCGGATCGCGTGCGTCGCCAGCAGTGAAGCCCACCACGTCGGGCGCCAGCACGCCGACGACATCCCTCGGCCGCAGACCGCGCCAGGTCAGGCCGGCCGCCGCCGCCTGGACGGTCGCTGCCAAGCTGGCGTAGCTGTACGAGCCGCCCCGCGGCTGGCCGTCGGGACCCGGCCCGCCCATCAGGGCGGTCAGGCCGGCGCGATCGGTCGCGATGGACACAAGTCGCTTCGTGACCGACACCTCAGCGATGAGGTCGTCAAGCTTCGACATGTGCGTGCCCTTCCGCGGCTGCAGGCCTTCAAGGAAGGACAGTAGAAGAGCAGCGCTCATCCTGGCATCGGCAGAAATGTGCACTGTGCTATGTATTCGCAGCGCGGAGTGTATGTAGGCCGCCGGGCGGATATGCATCGCGCACCTGCGCACTGCCGTGCGACCGGCCTATGCACGCCTAATCTGGCCCTGGCCCGTTCTCTGCCATCCAGACGGCAAGCTGGGCCCGCGAGCCCAGCTCCAGCTTGGCGAAGATGTTCGCGATGTGCCTGGCCACGGTCGCCTGCGCGATGAAGAGCCGTTCGGCGATCTCGCGGTTCGACAGACCGCTGACCGCGAGCGTGGCTATCTCGAACTCCCTGATGCTCAGCGGGCCGCCAGGCTCGCCTCTGGCGGGCACCGCGGCGAGCGCGGGCGCGGTCAGCAGCTGAGCTGCCTGATGCGGGCTCATCGCCTTCCCCTCAGCGAGCAGCAACGAGGTAACTTCTGGCCCCAGGCTCTCATTGGCAGCGTCCACCAGCCGGCCGAGATTGCGTGACGCCGACGCCGATGGCTGACCGCCGATGGCATCGCTTGCTGCCTGCGCGGCACCGGCCAGCCTGCACGGCCTGCGCGGCGTCACCGAGCGCACTGGCGAGGGCCGCCACGGCCTGGAGTCCGCGGGCAACGGCGAGGCGGTGCCCGGTGGCAAGGCTGAGCCGCATGCTCTCGATCAGGCTCTCGGCGGCCACGGGGAGATCGCCCTGGGTCAGCGCGATCCGGCCGATCCCGGCGAGGCAGCGGGCCATTTCCGGCCGCGCGTCGATCTGCCTGTAGAGGGCGAGCGCCGCCCCGAAGTACTCGGCAGCGGCGCCGAGGTCGCGCCGCGCCCTTTCGACCTGGCCAAGTCCGTAGAGCACGTTGGCGACGCCCCAGCCGTTGTTGTCTCGCAGCACGTCGAGTGCGTGCTGAAAGACCTTCTCGGCCTCGGTCAGATCGCCTTGGGCCGCGATGACGGCCCCGCGGACCGCGATGGCGACGCCCTCTTCCCAGTCGTCGGCCATCGCGATCGCGGCCGCAACGGCCGAGTCGGCATGGCTGAGCGCCTGTTCGGCCTGTCCGGACATCAGGTCCGTGAGCGCGAGCAACCGCAATGCGGCCGCAGGGTTACCGTCCTTGATCGGCTGGCTGAGCTCAAGGCACTCGCGCGCGTAACTTGCCGCCGCTGCATAGTCGAGCTGCTCAAAGGCCAGCTCTGAGCGGACCGCGAGAGCCTTGGCCCGCACCCCGGCCGGACACGGCGGCGTCGATGGTCAGCAGCCGGTCGAGCCAGCCTGCGCCCTCGGCGACCTCGCCGCTCGCGATCCAGTAGCCGCTCAGCGCGTGACTGAGTCGCAGCCCTTCCTCGGCATCGCCGCGCTGCACGCAGCACGCGAGCGCGAGGTTAAAGTTCGCCCGGTCCGCGCGCACCCTGTGGAACATCGCGACCCGCTCCGGCCAGCTCGGCTCGCCGCGGACGTAGGCGACCGAGGCGATCTCCTCGGCGATGCTGAGCATGCAGTCCCGATGCGCCGCGCGCAGTCCTGATGTCTCCTCGGCCGCTGCGGCATGCTCAGCGGCGAGTTCCCTGACCGTGTCGAGCAGCCGGTACCTCGCGTCGCCGTTGAGTTCGCCGTCCAGGTTGACCAGCGACTTGTCGATCAGTGCGCGGAGCTGGTCGAGCACCTGGCACGGAGATAGCTGGCTGTCCGCGCAGACCCGCTCGGCCATGTCCAGGTTCCAGCCGTGGAAGACGGACAGCCGGCTGAGCAGCAGCCGCTCAGCGGGGTTCAGCAGCTCGTTGCTCCACTCGACGGTGGCCCTGAGCGTCTGCTGACGGGGCGGTGCCGTCCGGTCGCCCAGCGCGAGCAGCTCGAACTTGTCGGCCAGCCGGTATGCGATCTGTTCAGGGGACAGCGCGCGAACCCGGGCGGCCGCCAGCTCGATCGCCAGCGGGAGGCCGTCGAGCGTGCGGCAGATGTCGGCCACCGCTGCTCTGTTCCCGTCGTTCAGCTCGAAGCCCGGCCACGCAGCGGCGGCGCGCTCGACAAAGAGCTGCACGGCCTCGCTGCGCGAAACCTCCGCCGCGTCGCCGCCTTCGCCGGCGTGCGGCAATCCGAGCGGCGGAACCCGCCAGATGATTTCACCGCGCACGCCGAGCGGCTCGCGGCTGGTGGCGATCACATGCAGTCCCGGGCATCCTGCGAGCAGCCGCTGCACCAGCTCCGCGCACGCCTCCACCAGGTGCTCGCAGGTGTCCAGGATCAGCAGCATGGCGCGCGGCCGCAGCGCCTCGGTCAGCGTGTCGGCCAGGTCGCGGCTGACCTCCGCGCGGACGCCGAGCGCCGCGGTGACCAGGCCCACCCGCACTGGGCTGGGCTGGCTGGCACCGGGCTGGCTGGCACCGGGCTGGCTGGCCCGGGTGGCTGGCACCGGGCTGGCTGGCACGGGCTGGCTGCACTGGGCTGGCCGGCCTGGACGCTGTCACGTCCGCTTCATCGAGGTCGGCATCCGCCAGGTCGGCGATCCAGGTGCCGTCAGGGAATCGGTCAGCGAGCATCGCGGCCAGCCTGAGCGCGAGCCTGGTCTTACCGATGCCGCCTGGCCCGCATAGGGTCAGCGCACGGCTGCGGTTGAGAATCGCGACCAGCTCAGCAAGGTCGCGCTCGCGGCCGACAAAGCTGTTCGGTTCGGCCGGGAGGTTGCCAGGCGCCGGTGGGATGTCCGAAGTCATGGGTCGTCAGTGTGCTCGTCTGGGTTCGATAGTTGGCTGCGTCCTGCACATGACAGACTTCTAGTACTAATCGAATTTCGACGTCTATTGTCACACTATCGGGTTCCCGGGTCAGCGGTCACGGTAATCCAGATCGGTTCGCTGTAGCGGAGCCTGCCGAAGTACATGACCTTGACCAGTGCCCACCATCGCTGACCAGGCCGGGCGTCACGAGGGATCGCGACGCCGAAACTCAGCTCGGCTTCGCTGCCGGGATCGGTCGCGAACCCTGTTGTCCAGGCACGGTGCGCTGACCAGCTGCCATGCGGTGAGATCAGCTGGGCTTCGCCGCGGATCTCTGAGGCGGTCGTATTGGACAGCCTCACCGTGACGGTCCCCGACCCGCCAGGAGGCAGCTCGAGGTGACCGGTGACCATGGTCAGCTCGGCTTCGGCTGCCTCTGCGAGGCTGATTCGCTCAAGCGCCGGCAGCAACTGGTCGAGCGGGGTCGTGGCTGCTGGCGGCTCGGGCTCGCCGACGGCGAGGACGGCGACATCTTCAAGCAGCTGGCCGGCGTCGTCGATGAGGCGGGCCGCGATGAAGTGCCTGGCCAGACTGCGCAGCGGCAGGAACCCGCACAAGAACGTCCCACGCGGCATAGCCGCCACCCGCCAGCCGGAATGGCAGCTTGCCAGGCTCGGCTTCCTGGCCCTCCGCGCCCGCGCCGCCGGCCGACCCTGCCCACGTGGCCGAGATGAGGGTGAGCGCCGCCGGGACGTCGAGCAGGACGGTGCCGGCCGCCGGCTGCGGACCACACGCGACGCGTGACCCTGATCCTGGCGTCCGCGCCGGGCTGGACCGCCAGCCTGCCAGGGGACACGTGAACGGCGACCGGCAGGTTGCCGGCCGGCGCCGGTCCCTTGCCGTGCAGCCAGTACCTGGTGAATACCGGCTGCGCAGGTTCGGGCGGCGCCTCCGCGAGTGGCCCCGCCGCACTCCCCGCTGACGTGATCCGGTCCGGGCGTAATGGCGAGCGTCACGGTGCCGCGCTCCGGCACCACGACGGTGACGGCTCCGCCTCCATCGTCGGCACGCAGGCGCTCGCCGTCTTCGAGCAGGCTGGTGACCGTCGCCGCCGAGGCGCCAGTGAACAGGTGAACCGCCGCTGTCGTCCGGCCGTTGCGCCCTGCCACGTCGCGCAGCCTGAGCGTCACGCCGTCGGCAGGGTCAGGCTGGGCCAGCGGTGCGATCGGGTTGCCCCGCGGCTTCATCGCCATCACGTCTACACCGGCGGGAGTGACGCTGAGCAGGCTCATTGCGGCCGGCAGCGGACCGCCGTGCAGGTCGGTCTCGCACGTCAGCAGCCGGTGGCTGTACTCCTGTCCGCTTACCGGGAAGCCGGCCGTTCGCCAGTCGCCAGACCCTGACGCGAGCGCGTACTCGAACGTGTGGCTCCAGTGCTGCCATGCGAAGCTGCTGCCGTCAGGTACGGTGCGCTTCTCGCCGTCCATCCACGTTCCGCTCGGCCAGGCGCTGCAGGCCCGCATCAGCGAGATGCATGCGTCCCCTGCGGGGGTGACAAGGCTGCCGGGAAGGCCGCGGTTGAGCAGCGCGACCGCGTGGTTGGCCAGCCCCGGCTCATCGCTCCAGCTGTAGTCCGACCACGGCGCCTCGATCTGAGCATCGGCGAGGTCGTCAGTCACGGCCGCGATCGCCGCGCGCAGATCCGTGCCGGCCACGATCAGGACCGGAAGGTCGGATGAGCCGCGCAGGTCGGCGCCCGGCACGAAGGCATCACGCCGGCCTCGCGCGGCCGGCACCCAGATCCTGGCCGAGCCCGTCTCGGCCATCTGGGTCTCGAACCTGTCCACCACGGCGGGACCGGCCGCGGCCAGAACCTGCGCGGTGAAGTCGTTCTTGTCTGGCCCGCCGAGGGCGATCCTGATGTCGGGCAGGTTCGAGTCGAGTTCGGCGGCGCCGTACCTCGGACCCTCGGGAACCGAGCAGGTCGCCGTCACACCTTGCCCGGCCAGCGCCACGAGCAGCGCCCTGACCTCGTCCCGGCAGTCGCTGCCAGCGCCCGTGTCACGCGGCGCGAATCCGTCGGTCGCGGCGTCAGCGGGCGCGACGACTTCTGCCACCCCGATCGCGTGCAGCCGCCGTTCTCCAGCCTGACCGGTCAGGCATATCCGGGCCGTCGATCCGACGCCGAACCACTCGTGTGCCGGATTGTCGAGGGTGTAGGTGTGCTCGGCGACGTCGATCTCGGCGTCACCGAATGGACGCCCGATGACGGACAGGCCGGTCTGGTAGATCGGCAGCCCGCCGGGGACGTTGGTCGCGAACCTGACCCGCAGCAGCCGGTCATGCCCGATCGAGCCGTCCACGTGAGTGCGGAACTCGATCACGTCAGAGCCGTCCCAGAGCAGTGTCTCCTGCGTGATCTGAAGCTCATCGAAGGCGTACTCGGTAACGAGGCGAGACCCGATCGGGCAGCGCTCTGCGCGTACTTTGGCGTGCCGGTCGGCTGGACCGCGCCAGCGGCCCTTCTGGCACAGCAGCCAGGGACCTTCACCCCAGCGCGGATGAGTCGGGTACTCCTCCTGGATCACCAGTTCATTGCCAGCCCCTGCCAGCAATTCGATGCCGGTCCTGCGGTCCTCGATGGACTCCAGCGATCCGTCGTCGATGCCACCCGCCCGCACCGTGAACGCCTCGTTCTCGATCATCACGCCCGATATGGCCCGCCAGGCACATGACGCCGGAACCGGCGGGCCAGTGCTCGGCGCAGATCAGTGCCGGCCGGATCGGTGCCTTCCGGATGGGGGCCAGGTTCGATGACCCGCGCGACGAAGGTCCTGTATCCGAGCGGCGGCACGTCAGCCGCGCGGAACGTCAGCGTCACCGCGGCCAGCGAGCCGTCACCATGCCTGGTCATCCCGTCCGCGAGGCAGGGGACGTCGCGCACCAGAGGGGTCAGTGAGCTTGAGCCCGGCGCACTCACCCTCGGCGAACTCGAGGGAGATGGCGGCCATTCCAGAGCGCGGCCAGGCGAGCGTGTTGAAGACCACGACGGCGCGAGACCGCTGCATGGCCAGGCGCTGCGCTCCGCGCCAGCCGCCGACGCCGTGTCGGCCTGACCGGCCAGGTAGGCCGCCGCATCGTCGCGAGCCGCGGCGCCACGCTCGTACGCCTCACGCCAGCCCGCCAGCAGGTCCAGGTACACCTGGTCGCCTTCGGTGCCGGTGATCGCGTCGTGGTGGGCTCCGAACGCGAGCAGCCGCCATGCCTTGTCCAGGCTCGCGACCGGGTACGGCGCTCCTGCGAGCCAGGCGGCTGTGGCCAGACGCTCCCCGTCCAGCAGCGCGATCTCGCCGTCGCGCTGTGCCTGCTTGGTGTCGATGTAAGTGACGTCCTTGCCGGGATAGACCGGGTTCATGTCCCTGGTCTGCGGCATGAGCCAGGCGCCGCTCGCGTCATGCTCGGCACGGACCGCCGCGAAGAACTCCCTCGGCACTGCCGTCACGAACCTGGGCCAGACGTAGCGGGTGTTCCAGTCGCGGTGGATCGCCGTCGCCCATCGCGACGGCACCACGTGGTCGCCGCCGACCGGCAGCAGCACGTTGCGGGTCGCGGCAACGGGAGCCAGGGAGCGGAACTGGCTATAGGCGTCCTTCTCGGCGGTGGCAAGATCGGCCGCGTGCTGGGTGATCCAGCCTGCCGAGTAGTGGTTCGGCATGTAGCTGGTCAGCAGGCCGTTGCCGTCGGGGGATACCCACTCAAAGTCGGCAGGGAACTGCATCCGCCGGTTACCGCCGAAGATCTTCTCAGGCCCCCACTGATGGAAGGGACCGCGCGCCCAGGACGACTCGGCGAGGCCGGCAGCGGCCATCAGGCCGGGGTAGGAGGGATCGAAGCCGAACGCGTCGAGCATCCAGGACGTGGTCGGCGCCGCGCCGAGCACGCCGCGCTGGAAGGCCAGCCCGTACATCGCGTTCCTGATCGTCGACTCGGCGCAGGTCAGGTTGGTGTTCGGCTCGTTGTAGCTGCCGCCGACGATCTCGATCCTGCCGTCGGCGATGAAGGCGAGCAGGTCGGCCCGGTCCTCAGGATGAGCGTCGAAGTACGGCTTGAGGTAGTCGATCTCGGCGAGCACGAATTTGTAGTCGGGGTCTCGCCTGGCCTCCTGCAGGTGCAGCCTCATCAGCTCGAACGCCGTTCGTACCTCGGGCAGCGAGCCGTCGGTGGCGGGCAGCAGCGGCCAGGTCTGCGTGTACTGGCCCTGCGTGTTCCACCAGACCGGGTCGTAGTGGAAGTGGCTGACCATCCACATGGTCCAGCCAGGCTCGGCCACCGCTATCTGGCCGGAAACCTGCCAGTGCCCGGTCGCGCTCTGCGCGACGGCGGTGACCCGGCGTGCTCCGCCGGGCGCGGCGGGCGCGGCGATCTCGACCGGGACCTCGACGGTCCGCTGTTCGCCATGGTGGAGCTTGGTCACCATGACGGGCTCGGGCGTCACCACCCCGGCCCCGTGCACGCCGACGGTGACCTGGCCAGCGGGATCGCTGATCATGCCGGGGCCGTCGTTGACGAGCGTGACCCTGACGATCTGGAGTGGCCTGGCGGCAGAGCCGGAGAACAGGTCGGTCGAGACTACCTCGGTGATCCGCATGCCTCATGGTGACACGACGCGGTCGTCACGCTCTACGCCCGGACCCCCGCGTAACTTACTCTGTCGCCGGCAGCTTGGGCCAGGTCAGCAAGCGGAGCACCGGTCAATCGCTGCACAGTCCATTCGCTCATCGGCCTCGCGCCGATCGAGCGGTAGAAGCCGATCGCAGGCTCGTTCCAGTCCAGCACCCACCACTCGAGCCGCCGTAGCCCCTGCGCACGCAGATGGCGGCGAGCTCCGCGAGCAGAGCCTTGCCGATGCCCCGGCCGCGCATCGCGGGCGTCACATACAAGTCCTCGAGGTAGATGCCATGCTGGCCGAGCCAGGTGGAGAAGTTGAGGAACCAGAGCGCGAAGCCGACGACATCGCCGCCGACGTCGGCGACGTGAGCGAATACGGCAGGGCTCGGCGCGAACAAGGCTGCTCGCAGGCCGTCCTCGGTCGCGGTGACCTCGTCGAGCGAGCGCTCGTAGTCGGCGAGCTCCCTGATGAGTTCTAGCGATCCTCGGCACGTCATCCGGCGTTGGCCGGCCTGATCAGCTCGTCCCGCGCCGACTCGCCGGCGACGCTCACCGGCCCGCTCGTGGATCGACGACGGGGAAGCGGTATCTGAGCCTGAACTTGTCGGCGGGGACGAGCACGTCGGCGGCCTCTACCGCCCTGGTTCCGCAGTAGTGCACCCGCTCGACCGCAGCATGGCGGCACCGGCAGGCACCGCGAGCGCCGTCGCCTCGGCCAGCAGCGCGGGCCTGACCGATACCTCCTCGGCCACCTCGTCGACCTCGATCCCGATCGACCGCATCCGCTCAACAACACCACGGCCGGCCAGCGGGCCCTGCTCGGGCATCGCCACGGCGGTGCCGGCGGTCAGGTCGGCTGGCTCGCTGCTCGTGGCGAGCTGGACCGGATCGCCATCGGCGCGCATCAGGTACCTGGTCATGATCACGGCAGTCCCCACAGGCACCCCGAGCCTGGCAGCGACCGCAGGCGGAGCCATCACCTGCTCGGTCTGGTGCTCCCAGGTGAGCGTTCTTGGCAACGGCGGAAAACGCGGCGGGTCGTCCACGCAGCCCGCAGCCGGTGCGCAGCCCCGTTCTGGCCACCGGCGAGGACCTCTTCGATGCCAAACGGGGAGCCGGGAAACTGCGGCCGGTCATGTTCCAGAAAGACAGCGGCGGGTGGCCGGCGGACGTAACAGCCGGAGCCCGGCCTGGCCTCTATCAGGCCCTCGGCGATCAGAACCTGGAGCGCGTGCTTGGCCGCCGTCTCGCCGACGCCGTAGTTGGTGATGATCGCGTTCCTCGACGGCACCCGTGCGCCGGGTGCGAGCTGGCCTGCGTGGATTCTGGATCGCAGATCCTCAAGAACTCGCAGGTATACAGGCTCTGTTGTGGTGCCCATGACCAAGCCATTGTTGCCGAGATAGACCGCACCCGCGAGCCAACAGCCATTTTGCCGGGCGGCCGGCGGGAACGATTGAACTAGCCGCTGCCTTCCTCGAGCAGCAGGTGGTACCCGTTGGGCGTCCTGGCATGCAGGACCCGGTACTGCCAGTCGGCACTCGGCCGCATCAGCTCCTCTCGGTACGGCACCCCGGCGTCCTCGAAGAGCTTCTTCGCCTCGTCGAGGTCACTCACGCCGAACTGCCACGTCAGCACGCGATCAGGGCCTGCCGGCGAGAAGCCTTCGTGCCATTCGATGCCGAACTCAACCGGGCCGTGGCCAAGAGCGAGGAAGTAAGGGTACTCGGGTCCCTCGTACGTCACGCGGAACCCGAGGCGGAGGTAGAAATCCCGCTCAGCGCGAAGATCGCTGACGAAGAGAATCGGGATGATCCTCCTAAACAACGGTGCCATAGCGCGACATAGTATCGAGCTACAGTCCCTAGGGAGGCATAGTGCTTCCTCGTGTCGAGGCCCAACCGGTCAGGATCGCCGCATGCCAGGTCAGCCTGCGTGTCGGTGAGATCGAGCGGAACCGCGCGACCGCCGCGGACGCCGTCATGCAGGCGGCCGGCCAGGGCGCGAGGATCGTGGTGCTGCCCGAGCTGACGCCATCGGGCTACGTCTTCCGCGATGCCGCCGAGGCGCGCTCGCTTTCCGAGCGTCCGGACGGGCCGACCGCGGCGCAGTGGCACGATCTGGCGGCCAGGCACGACATCGTCATCGTTGGCGGGTTCAGCGAACTGGGCAAGGACGGCCTGCTCTACAACAGCGCGATGCTCGTGGATCCGTCGGGCGTCCGCGCGGTCTACCGCAAGGCGCACCTGTGGGACGCCGAGGCCGACTTCTTCACCCCAGGCAGCGAGCCGCCGCCCGTTGTCAAGACCAGCTACGGCGCGGTCGCGATGATGATCTGCTACGACGTGGAGTTCCCTGAGTGGGTCAGGTTGCCTGCACTTGCAGGTGCGGAGTTGCTCGCCGTGCCGACGAACTGGCCGGCCGAGCCGGTGCCTGCCGGCGAGCGTTCGATTCTCACCGCCAACGTCCAGGTCCAGGCGTTCGCGAACCGGATGTTCATCGCTGCCGCCTGCCGGTGCGGCGAGGAACGCGGCGTTGAATGGACCGGCGGCAGCATCATCACCGGGCACGACGGCTATCCGCTGGCCGGCCCGGCCAGCACCGCAGGGTCGCCCGGCCCGCGCGCAGCCGGAGCTTCTTGTCGCCGACTGCGACCTGACCCTGGCCAGGAGCAAATCAACCGGGCCGCGCAACGATGCACACGCCGACCGGCGGCCCGCGATCTACCGCTAGCGCTTGCGCGCAATGGTCACGCCGTCGCCGATCGGCAGCAGTACAAGGTCCGTCCGGTCGTCGGCCACGGCGTGGTCGTTGAACCGCCGGATGCCCGCCACGTTCGCGTCGGTATTGCCCGGGTCGACGACCCGGCCGTGCGAGAGCGTGTTGTCGACGATGATCACGCCGTTCGGCCTGATCATGGGCACGATCAGGTCCCAGTACTCGACGTAGCCAGTCTTGTCGGCGTCGATGAAGGCGAGGTCGAACGTGGTGCCCGCGGGCAGCCCGCGCAGCGTGTCAGCGGCCGGAGCCAGCCGCAGCTCGATCCGGTCGGCGAGACCGGCGCGTTTCCAGTAGTCGCGGGCGACCGACGTCCATTCCTCGCTGACGTCGCAGCACAACAGGGTGCCGTCGGCGGTCAGGCCGCGAGCGATGCAGATGGCCGAATAGCCGGTGAAGGTGCCGACCTCGACGGCCCTGCGCGCGCCGGTCAGCCTGGCGAGCGTGCGTCATGAAGGCGCCTTGCTCGGCGCCGATCTGCATTCCCGACGCCGCGCCGAACCTGCTCGCGGTCTCCACGGCGAGGTCCTGGAGTATCTGGTCGGGCTGCGCGCTGTGCGCTTCGACGTATTCCTGCAGCGCCTCGCTGAGCTGCTCGCTTCTCCTGGTCACCCACCGACGATAACGCAGCGCCACAGTGTCAGCCAAACAGCGACCGTGCGGGCGAGCCAAGCAGTGGCGCCGCGGGTCTACGCTCTGTTGCATGACCCCGGTGCAGCACCCGCTGGCCTACATACCGAGCCCGCCGGTCAACGGCTTCCACATCGGCCCGCTGTTCGTGCACTTCTACGGGCTGATGTACGTCATCGGCATCACGCTCGCCGATACTCATCACCCAGCGCCGGATTCGCTCGTCCGGCGGCGACGCGTCCGTCGTCGGCGACATCGCCCTGTGGGCGGTCCCAGCCGGCATCATCGGCGGCCGTATCTACTTCGACATCACCACCCCCGCCGAGATCCCGCATCGTCTGGTACGGCGTCATCGCCGTCTGGACCGGAGGGCTCGGCATCTGGGGCGGCATCGCCGCTGGAGCGCTGGTCGGCGTCTGGCGGGTGCAAGCGACGCGGCCTGCCGGTCGCCCAGTTCGCTGACGCGGTCGCCCCCGCCTTGCTGGTCGCGCAGGCGGTGGGCCGGATCGGCAACTACTTCAACCAGGAACTGTTCGGCAGGCACACCACCATGCCGTGGGGGCTGAAGATCGACCGGCCACCCGGCTCGTCGTCCACACATTCCAGCCGACGTTCCTCTACGAGCTGATCTTCGACCTCGCCCTCGCCGCGCTTCTCGTCTGGCTCGGCCATCACACCAAGGTCAGGCCACCGGGCCTGTTCGCCCTCTACGTGACCGGCTACTCCGCATTCCGCATCTACGAAGAGTCGCTCCGGATCGACTACTCCCAGCACTTCCTCGGCCTGCGCCTGAACATCTTCGTCGCATCAGCCCTCACCCTGGCCGGCATCATCTGGTTCGTCATCACCCAGCGCCGCACCCCCGCCCCGGCAACGCCCACAGCTTCCGACGGTGATACCGCCTCCCGACGAGGCCGGCGAAGCCGACAATCCCGAAGCCGGCGGCGCAGCCGACGGCGAGGGCAGCGCCGCCACCTCCCCAGAGTGCACAGGCGCGACGTGACGACCGAGCACCGACGGCGAGAGCCAGGAAACCGTCCCAGACAAGACTGGCCGCCGGGCATAGCGTCCCCGGCTGAAGGCGTTCAGCCGCAGCCGGGCTGGCGCTATGTCCGTCGGCTAGCCGCGGTCACGGGTTTAATCCCTCGACATTCACCCCCGGCGGCACCAGCATGATCCCGCAATGATCCTCTCCCGCTTCAAACCAGACCTCGCCCCGATCAAGCACTCCCGCGACTTCCGCCTGCTCTACCTGGGCCAGGCGGGGAGCTCGGCCGGCGTGATGATCTGCTATGTCGCGCTCCCGTACCAGGCCTACCGGATCAGCCACTCATCCCTCGATCGTCGGCTTGCTGAGCGTCGCCGAGCTCCTCCCCGTCCTGCTCGCGGGCTTGGTCGGCGGCACGCTGGCCGACGCGCTCGAGCGACGCAAGCTGATCCTGATCACCCAGGCGCTGAGCATCGGCTGCGCCGCCGTCCTGGTCGCGAACGCCGCTGTTCTGGCAGCAGCTCTGGCTGCTCTTCGTGCTGGCAGGCCTGCTCGCCGGGGCGTTCGGCGTGCAGCGGCCCTCCGTCGAGGTGCTCGTCCCGCAGCTGGTGCCCCACGATGACCTGCCCGCAGCCGCAGCCCTCGCCGGCTTCCTCGGCACCGTCTCCCAGACCGGCGGTCCGCTGCTGGCCGGAGGCCTGCTGACCGGCGGCCTGCCGCTGGCCTACGCGGTCAGGCGGCGCGGCCTGCGCCGCGGCGGCCATTCCTTTCGCCAGAATGCGGCCAAGCAGACCAGGTCCGGATGCCGACCGGCCAAGCGTGCGCGGGATCGCCGACGGGTTGCGTTATGCCAAAAGCAGGCCTGATCTTCTCGGCACCTATCTCATCGACATCGGTGCCATGTTCTTCGGCGCGCCGTACGCGGTGTTCCCGCAGCTGGCAGCAGGCCTGGGCGGCCCTGCCGTGCTCGGCCTGCTGTACGCCGCGCCCGGCTTCGGGTCGATGGTGGTCAGCGCCACGAGCAGCTGGACCAGGCACGTGCACCGGCACGGGCGCGCGATCGCGCTGGCGGTATGCGGCTGGGGTGTCGCGATCGCCGCGTTCGCTTACGCGCCGAACCTGCCGCTTGCGGTGCTCGCGCTCGCCGCGGCCGGCGGCTCCGACATGGTCAGCGGCATCTTCCGTATGACCATGTGGAACCAGACGATCCCGGCGCGGGTGCGCGGCAGGCTGGCAGGGCTGGAGATGATCAGCTACTCGACTGGCGAGCCGCTCGGGAACCTCGAGGCCGGGCGCGGTGGCCACGCTGACCGGCTCGGTCCGGATCGCGGTGCTCTCTGGCGGCGTGCTCAGCCTGCTCGGCGCGGTCATCGTCACCCTCGCCATACCTGCCCTCTGGCGCTACGACTCCCGCACGCGCTCAGGCCGGAACTGGCTCAGGGGCCTTCGCGGACAGCTCGGCGGCCTTGGCACGCCACCAGTCCTGACCGGACTCGGGCAGCAGGTAGATCGGGTCGTAGTACTCATACTCCCGATCGAGCGCGGCCTCGTCGTCGGCCTCGACGGCGGTGCGGTAGTTCTTCGTCCAGTACGAGATCCCGTGCTCGGTGTCATACCGCGCGGACTGGTGCACCCAGCGCTTGCCCACATAGGGCACGTCACACAGCATCCGCGGCGTCGCGAAGCCTGGCAGGTAGCCCATGATCTGGTGCTGCAGCTGCTGCGCCTCACCGAGTCCGAGCCGCCAGTGCTCGGCGTTCGGGATCATGTCGCACATATAGAAGTAGTAGGGCATGATCTTCGCGTCGTCGAGCAGCGCGAAGCACAGGTCGAGCAGCTGGTCGGCGGAGCTGTTCACGCCGCGCAGCAGCACGCCCTGGTTGCGAACGTCCCTGATCCCGGTGGCGAGCATGGCCTTGGAGGCCTTGGCGACCAGCGGCGTCACCGACTGTGCGGCGTTCACATGGGTGTGGATCGCGATCGACACGTCGCGCTCAAGGGCCGTGGCCGCCAGCCGCTCCATCCCTGCCCTGACCTCGTCGGTCAGCCAGAACTGAGGCAATCCCATCAGGGCCTTCGTGGCGAGCCTGATGTCGCGGATCGACTCGATCGCCAGCAGTTCGGCGACGAATGCCTCCAGCCGCGGCCAGGGCAGGTTGGCGACGTCGCCGCCGGAGACCACGACGTCCCTGACGCCGGGATTGGCCTTGAGATAGCTGATCATCGCGCCGAGCCTGTCGTCGCGCGCCATGCCGAACTTGAGCTTCTCGATCACCGGCGTCGGGTTGCCGACCAGGTCCATCCTGGTGCAGTGGCCGCAGTATTGCGGACAGGTGGGCAACACCTCGGCGAGCACCTTGGTCGGGTACCTGTGGGTAAGGCCCTCGACCACCCACATCTCGGCCTCGTGCAGGGAGTCGCGCGACGAATACGGGTGCGAAGGCCAGTCGGTCTGTCGATCGCTGAAGACCGGGATCATGTACCGGCGGACCGGGTCGGCGTAGAGCGCCTCGGTGAACCCGGAGTGGGCGGGGGAGAGATTCGGCACGATCGTGTTGATCATCTGCGGCGGCACCAGCATCGACATGGTTGCGCGCTCGGCCTGGTCGCGCTCAAGGTCGGCGTAGAACGCCTCGTCGACGCCGTCACCGAGCACGGCGCGCAGCTGGCGGATGTTCTTCACGCAGTGCGCGCGCTGCCATTGAGCCGACTGCCACTCCTCGTCGGTCACTGCCGCCCAGCCGGGCAGCCTGCGCCAGTCAGGCTCGACGAGCTCGGTGTGCCGGTACACATAAGGCTGCTCGATCACTGCGGCCACCCGCCTCCTTCGCCGCGTGCGCTCCGCAGCACGTTCGCTCCGGGAAACCGGACGATAGCCTGTCGTCCAGGCTTGCTACGCAAGAAGATACTGTCTGTATAGTTCGATACGAAAAAATCTACGGGTTCGGGTACACAGCCTACCTGGCTTCCCGAGCATCGCACCAGGCCGCACCGCGCTGGTCGCAGGCCGGGCGCCGTGAGGCCGTAAGCCGGCCATGACGCCCCGAAGGCACCGAGCATCGCGATCCGGGCCGCTGATCAGAAGGGACCACACGCGTGCGCAGATCGGACCGCGGCCCGAGTTCGCCGCTCGGACTGCACCGCGTGATCGATCCGGCCGGCGTGCTGCCGCAGGCCGCCAGACGGCTCGACGCCGACCCGGCGATCTGGCCGGACGAGGTCCTGGTCAGCGTGGAGCGGCTGAACCTGGACGCAGCCTCGTTCCGCCAGCTCCGCGAGGCGTACGGAGGCGATCCGGCCAGGATGCGTGCCGCTGTGCTCGGCATTGTCGCCGACCGGGGCAAGATGCAGAACCCGGTCACCGGTTCTGGCGGCATGCTGACCGGCGTCGTCACCGAGGCCGGGCCCGACTCGCCGCTCGGGCTCAAAGCGGGCGACCGGATCGCGACGCTCGTGTCGCTCAGCCTCACCCCGCTGGTGATCACCGATGAGCTCGCGGCCTGGGATGGGGCGTCGGAGCAGGTGCCGTGTGCGGGGCACGCGATACTGTTCGGCCGCTCGATCGCGGCCGTCCTGCCCGACGACCTGCCCGTGCCGCTGTCTCTGGCCGTCATGGACGTGTGCGGCGCACCCGCGCTGACGCATCGCGTCGTCTCTCAGGCTGGGCTTGCCAACCCGAAGGGGCCCGTCGTCGCGGTCTTGGGCGCGGCGGGCAAGAGCGGCTCGCTGTCCGCCGCGGCCGCGAGGCAGGCGGGGGCCAGCCTTGTCATCGGTGTGGTCCCGCACGAGCGCGAGGCCGCGATCCTGCGCGAGGCTCTCGGAGCGGACGGAAGTACGGGGCTGGCCGACGAGGTCGTGATCGCCGATGCCACTGACCCCGTCGGTGTCAGCGAGGCAGTCGCGGCGGCAGGCGGTCCGGCCGACGTCACCGTCGTCTGCGTAGACGTGCCCGGCTGTGAGGGCGGCGCGATCCTTGCCACAGCTCAGGGCGGTACGGTGATTTTCTTCTCGATGGCGACCTCGTTCACGGCGGCAGCACTCGGCGCTGAGGGCGTGGCTGCTGACGTGACGATGCTGGTCGGAAACGGCTACACGCCAGGGCACGCCCAGCTGGCCATCGACCTGATCAGGACCAACCCTGGTGTCCGCCATATCTTCGACTCCAGGACGACGGGAGAGTGACGATGACAGCCGCTGCAGGCCAGCAGCCCGCCCGCAGGGCCCGAGGCCAACAGGCCCGCAGGGCCCGAGGCCAACAGCCGGCCCGCAGGGCCAAGCTCACCATTGACCCCGAGGTCGTCCGCGAGGCGAGGCGGTTGGCCAGCCAAGCAGGCGAACCGATCGTCGCGATGGCACGCACGCACACGACCGTGTCGGTTGAACGTGCCGTGCTGCGCCTGGCCGGGCTGTCAGGCGCCGACCCCGACGGCATGCCGCTGGTGAACAACCTTGTCGACGCCGTCCGCGACCAGATCGGACTGGAGATCGGTGTGGCGCTGCCTGCCTGGGACGCGCTGATCACCGGCGACTATGACGATCTGGCGGCAATGGCGGCCGACGCCGCGGCTGGCAAAGTGACGTTCCGGATCCCGGCCGGCGCTGATGCCGCGGCCGCACGGGCGAAGGCCGGCGAGGCGCTGGCGGCAGGATTCGCCAGGATCGACGCCAACCGCGCGCGGCGCCAGCAGATGATCGCCGAGACCGCCGAGCCGCGGAAGCCGTGGATGTACCTGATCGTCGCGACTGGCGACATCTACGAGGACATACCGCAGGCCCAGGCCGCCGCGAGGGAGGGCGCGGACGTCGTCGCGGTGATCCGCTCGACGGGCCAGTCGCTGCTCGACTACGTGCCGGAGGGTCCAACCAGGGAGGGTTTCGCCGGCACGTACGCCACCCAGGAAAACTTCCGGCTGATGCGGGCGGCTCTCGACGACGTCTCGCGCGAGCTCGGCAGGTACGTCAGGCTGACCAACTACGCCTCAGGGCTGTGCATGCCGGAGATCGCATCGCTCGCGGGCCTGGAACGGCTCGACATGATGCTGAACGACTCGATGTACGGGATCATCTTCCGCGACATCAACCCGAGGCGGACGCTGATCGACCAGCGATTCTCCCGGCAGATCCACGCGAGGGCCGGGATCATCATCAACACCGGCGAGGACAACTACCTGACCACAGCCGATCCGGTCGACGGCGCGCACACCGTGATTGTCTCCCAGTTGCTCAACGAGTACTTCGGCAAGGAGGCCGGCCTCACAGACGGCCAGCTCGGCCTTGGCCACGCCTTCGAGATCGGGCCAGATGTTCCAGACTCGTTCTTGCTCGAGCTCGCCCATGCCCAACTGGTGCGGGAGCTGTTCCCGAACGCGCCGCTGAAGTACATGCCGCCCACGAAGCACATGACGGGCAACATCTTCGCCGGGTACCTGCTCGACGCGTTCTTCAACCTGGCGGCAGTGATGACAGAGCAGGAGATCTTGCTGATCGGCATGATGACCGAAGGCATCCACACCCCGTTCTTGTCGGACCGGGACCTCGCGCTGGAGAACGCGCATTATGTCCGCAGCGCTGCAGGCCGACTCGGCGAGAGCTTCCGGCCCGAGCCAGGGGGGTTCATCGACAGGCGCGCCAACCAGGTGCTAGCTGAGTCGGTTGACCTGCTCCGCCGGATCTGCGCGGACGGGCTGCTCACGGCGATCGCCGAAGGCACGTTCGGCATCACCAAGCGCCCGGCCGACGGCGGCAGGGGCCTGGACGGCGTGGTCGTTAAGGCCGAGGGGTACTTCAATCCGGCCAGCGAGATCCTCCAGGATTCGCAACCGGGCTCATCACCTGGTGTGCCCCCGCAGGCCGGGCAGTTCGGGAGCGCACGATGACGGGATCACAGGCAGACCAGGGGGGTCAGCTCGCCAGGCCCGCACAGATCATCAGGCCATACGGCGACACGACGGGAGACGGGCAGGTACAGGTCTCGTTCACGCTGCCAGTGCCGTTCGGGAAGCCCGACGAGAAGGCGCTGGCCGAGGGAGCGGCTCTTCAGCTGGCCGCGAAGATGGGGCTAGACCCGGCTATGGTCGTGCACGCCAAGGGGATGGGTCCCGACTTCACGTTCTTCGTGGTTTACGGCAGGGCCAGCCATCTGGTCGACCTGTCCGCGGTCACGGTGGCGCAGCGAGAGTTCGACGAGCTGTCGCCCGCGGAGATCAACCTGCGCATCCGTTCCGCGCTCGGTCGCAAGCTCGTCGTCGTCGGCGCCACGATCGGCACCGACGCGCACACCGTCGGGATCGACGCGATCCTTAACGTCAAGGGCCACGCAGGGGAGAAGGGCCTGGAGTACTACCGCGAGATCAAGGTAGTGAACCTCGGATCGCAGGTCGAGATCCCCAGGCTGGTCGCCTCGGCCGCGGCGGAGGGCGCTGACGCGGTGCTGGTCAGCCAGGTCGTCACGCAGAAGGACGCGCACATCAAGAACACTCGCGAGCTCTCGGCAGCGTTCGCGGCCGCTAGCAGCCCTCGGCCGCTGCTGATCATCGGCGGTCCCAGATTTGACCCGCAGATGGCGGCCGAGCTCGGGGTTGACAAGATCTTCGGCAAGGGCACGACGCCGCGAGACGTGGCGAGCTACCTCGTGCACATGCTGGCCCCGGCCACGCCGGGCGCTGGCCAGGCGATGACAGCCAGATGAGCGAAAGAATCACCGCGGGGGGCTCCGGGGGGTCGGCCCTCCCGAACTAGCACCGCATTCGATCCGCGGGTTGGCATGACCGTCAAGCACCAGCGGTATGTGCCGTACAGTCACGCGCACTACGGCGGCAACCTGGTGGACGGCGCCTATGTGCTCGGGCTGTTCGGCGACGTGGCCACCGAGCTGTCCATCAGGACCGACGGCGATGAGGGGCTGTTCGCTTCATACTCTGACATCCAGTTCCTCGCACCGGTACTGGCCGGCGATGTGCTGGAGGCGACGGCGACGATCACAAGAGTCGGCCGTCGCAGCAGGAACGTGCGTTTCGAGGCCAGGGTGCTATGCCGTGCCGACCCAGACCGAGGGCCGTCGGCCGCGCGGGTGCTCGAGGAACCACTGGTCGTCGTCACCGCGGATGGCACGGTCGTCGCGCCACCGCCGACCTGAGACTCGCCGGCCCAAGCTGCTGACCTACGTTACGCATGGTGACTGTGCGCTTGCTGCCAGTAATATCGGTTCGGTGGTGGCGATGCTGTGTCCAGTGCTGATCAGCCGTGATGCCGAGCTGAACGCGCTTGATGCGGCCCTGGAACGCGCCAGGGAAGGCGCCGGCGGCCTGCTGATCCTTGCAGGTGATGCGGGAGTCGGGAAGTCCAGGCTCGCGACCGAACTCGCCTCGCACGCGATCGCCCAGGGAAATGACGTGCTGCGGGGGCGAGCAACGGAATCGGTTGTTCCCGTGCCGTTCAGGCCAATTACCGAAGCGCTGATGAAGGTCGCCAGGACTGGCGTCACTCCTGGCGCGCCAGAGATGGCCAGCTACCGCCCGGCACTCGGCTCGCTCGTGCCCGAGTGGAGCAGGCCGGAGGACGGCGAGGCAGAGATCTCGCCGCTGATCCTCGGCGAGGCCCTGATCCGCCTGCTCACGCCCCCGGGATCACAGGGGACGGTGCTGATCCTTGAGGATGTTCACTGGGCGGATCCTGAGACACTGGCCATCCTGGAGTACCTGGCCGACAATCTGGCCGGCACTCGGGTGCTGTGCGTCGCAACGCTCCGCGACAGCGAGCCCTCGGCCGGCCTGGACTGCGTGCGCGCGCTCAACGCCAGACGCGCGGTCGCCCTCGTCGAGGTCCGCAGGCTGATGGACTGGGCTGTCAGGGAGATGGCCGCGGCGTGCCTGGGCACGCAGGACGTGCCCGCGGCCGTGACCGGCCTGCTTGCGGACTGCGATGGTCTTCCTTTTGCTGTCGAAGAGATCCTCGCCGCAGCGGTTTCCTCAGGGCAGCTCGTGAGCGGGCCTGACGGGTGGGAGGTCAACGACAAGATCAGCACCAGCGTGCCCGATTCGATCGTCGGCTCGGTCAGGCACCGGCTCGGCGGGCTTGGCCCGCTGGCCGGCGATCTGCTTGCTTCTGCCGCGGTGCTCGGCAGGCAGTTCGACTGGACGCTGCTGCCCGGCATTGCGGGTGCCGCTGAGACAGACGTGCTCGCCGAGCTGCAGCGGGCGCAGCATGTCCAGCTCATCGAGCCGGTCATCCCGAGCAATCACCTGTTCCGCTTCAGGCACAGCCTGACCAGGCATGCGATCCTGTCGGGCCTGCTGCCGCCAGACCTGGTCTACAGGTCAGCCAGTGCGGCGGCAGCCGTCGAGCATGCCCATCCCGAGCTGCCAGGATCTTGGTGCGAGCTGGCCGCCGAGCTGCATGAGGGGGCTGGCGAGCGGGTGCGCGCCGCAGAACTCCTGCTCCGCGTCGGCACGCGGGCACTCGGCAAGGGCGCGCTCAGCACCGCGGCGACCGCGCTGAGGGACGCGCGCGACCTGATCGCTTCCCCGGGAGGTAACTGGGCGTCTCCACCACGAAACGGTAGCTTTCCCGGCTTCGCCGGCTCATCCTCGCTAAACAACACCGCTGTGGGCGCCGACCCGATGCTGGCCATCGAGATCGACGAGGCCCTGGTGCAGGCGCTCGCGCTGGCCGGGGACCACGCCGGCCTCGCACCCGTCGCCGATCAGCTGATCGGCAGGCTAAAGACGGCAGGGATCGACCCGCGACGTGAGGCGCTGATCAGGGTCAAGGCCGCGCGGACCATGTCAGAGGACAACCCGGCCGACGCCGCCGGGCACCTCGCGGCCGCGCGAGCGATCGCAGACGATCTCGACGATCCGGCGCTGTCCAGCCAGGTCGATGCAGCCGCCGCCTACTGCGCGGTCGACGCGGGTGACATCGACAAGGCCCGCGAGCTCGCTCACCGGTCGCTCGGGCAGGCTGAGGCAGCCGGCCTGGACGGCTGGGCGGCCGACGTCGCGTTCGATTCGCTGCAGGTCATCGGGCGGACGGAGCGGGCGCGCGACATGGACGCGGCACGCGCGGCCTTCGAGCGGGCGTGTCAGATCGCTACCCGCGAGGATTTCGCGATCCGCAGGATCGCCGCGTTGCACGAGCTCGGCACGGCCGACATGCTGCAAGACGGCGCCACCGCGAGGCTCTCAGAGGCCTGGGAGCTGGCGAACAAGGCCGGTGCCATCTCGACCATGACCGTCATCGACCTCCAGCTCGCGAACGGCTGGAGCATGTCGGAGGACCTCGACCGGGCGATTGAGGCCGCGCGCCGGTGCCGGCAGCGGGCCAGCCGGACCGGCGCCCGCAGGATCGAGGCGAGCGCGCTCAGTGTGCTGGCGTTCATCCACGGCGTGCGCGGGGAGCGCAGGCAGGCAGAACGGGCCGCAGAGGAGGCCGAGCGGCTCTTGCCCGGCGACCCTGAGCTGCTCCTGACGACCTGGGGTCAGGGCCGAGTCGCGGCATCGCTCTTCCTCGACGACCAGGCTAGGGCTCTGCAGGAGAGCAAGAAGGGGATGTCTTACGCCTTCCAGGCGCCGTTGCGAGCGCCGCGGCGGGCCTGGGGCTTCCACGCGCTGCTTCAGGCGACCAGTGGCGGTGACGGCCGCCTCGCGCTTCGCCAGGCGCAGGAGGCGGCGCCAGCCGCGGGCTGGAATCGCGGCTGCCTTGCCTACGCCGAGGCTGTGCTCGAGGGCCAGGCTGGCAACGTCGAGCGGGCAAACGAGCTGGCCGAGGAGGGCGCGAGGTACCTGCGCCCGTTTGCTCCGTGGTGGAACCATCTGGCGCGCCGGCTGATAGCGCCGTGCGCCCTTGCCGACCGATGGGGACAGCCGCTGTCCTGGCTGCGGGAGGCGACGGCGGAATTCGAGATGAGCGGGCACGGCAGGCTCGCCTCGGCCTGCCGCGGGCTGCTGCGCCAGGCAGGTGAGCGGGTACCCAGGGCGGGCAGGGGCAACGCCCAGGTGCCGCCGCAGATGCGCAGGCTCGGGATCACGAGCCGTGAGATGGATGTCTTCCTGCTGGTCGCTCGCGGGTTCTCAAATACCGAGATTGCCCAGAAACTCTATATTTCTCCCAAGACCGTCGAGACGCACATTGCCAGCCTAGTCGCCAAAACGGGTCAGACGGGACGGCGCGAGCTGGTGGCACATGCGGCCCGCTTTGTACCTTCTTAACCTTTTTAACTACTTGCTTAGGCCTGGCTGAACGGTGGCTCAGTGTCGGCGCCTTAACTCAGGATCGCTTCCGCGCTAGCTCAGGATGCTCCCGATGCTTTCAGGCGGTTCGAGCGCGCGAACATGAGTGCGTTGGAAGGCGCTGCCGGGATGCCGGACCGAACCTGAAGGATCGTAAGCCGGTAAGCCGACGGCGCGAGCTGCCCCCGTGCTCGCGCAGTACATGGCGGGCTCGCGCGCATACAGCGCGCGAGTCCGCCGGCAAGGGGCGTTCCCGCAAGGAGGACGCATGACAATCAGTGCCGCAGTACCGCCGCCCGTAACAACCGTGCTGGACGGCGACCACGAAAGCCGCTTTACCGCAGAGGCCATCCCCTACATGACTCGCCTCTACCCGGCAGCCCTCAGGCTGACGCGGAACCACTGCGACGCGGAAGATCTGATCCAGGAGACATTCGCCAAGGCCTACGTCAAGTTCCACCAGTTCAGCCCGGGCACCAACCTGAAGGCCTGGCTCTACACGATCTTGGTGCGCACGTTCTACAGCACCTGCCGGCATCGTGACCGCCGCGTCGGCGAGGTACTCGCAGCGGAGGTCTACGACGCGTGCGACGCCAGGGACGCGATAAGCGAGCCGCCGAGGTCAGCGGAGTCCGAAGCGCTCGAGAACCTGGCAAGCTCGACCGTCATGCGCGCGCTCGAGGATCTGCCCGAGTGCTTCAGGACGGCGATCTATCTGGCCGACATTGAGGGTTATCGCTACCACGAGATCGCCGAGATGATGGGGACCCCGCTCGGCACGGTGATGTCCCGTATTCATCGCGGCCGGGCCATGCTGCGCCAGAAGCTGCGCGGATTCGCACCGCGCGGAGGTTACCTCGCAACCCCGCCGAGGCTCGCCATCCCGGCGGGCCGGGGACGAGACGGGACGGCCGGCCGCAGGCCCCGCGGCGCCTCCCCCTCGTCCGAGGCCGCGGAGTCGTTCCTGGACGTCGCGGCCTAACCGGGCTGGCCACCCGGCGGCGATCGTCGGCACCCGTCACCGGCGATCGCCGACAACCCCGGGGGTCGTGCCGAGGCACCCCCGTCCTCGGCACGGCCCCCGACACACTGTGCTGCTCTCGTCAGGCGTCGCCGTAGCTGGCGATCTCCTGCTGCTCAGCGTCGGTGAGCTCGCGCGGTGTCTCGCCCTTGTCGACCTTGGCGCGCTGGACGTGCCGCCTGATGGTCTCCACGACCTCCGGGTTGGCGAGGGTGGTCACGTCGCCCACGTCGGCGAAGTTGGAAACGGATGCGATCACCCGGCGCATGATCTTGCCAGATCTCGTCTTTGGCATGTCCGCGACGATCCAGACGTTCTTCGGCCTGGCGATCTTGCCGATCTCGGTCTCGATGGCCTTGCTTACCTTTGCATCCATGCCGTCCGGCGGGATGCCCGGCTTGAGCGAGACATACATCTCGACGATCCTGCCCCTGATGTCGTCGATTACCGGCACCGCCGCTGCCTCCGCGATCTCCGGCACTGTCAGGGCAGCCGATTCGAGCTCCTTGGTGCCGAGCCTGTGGCCTGCGACGTTGATCACGTCGTCGACGCGGCCGAGGATACGGAAGTAGCCGTCAGCGGCCTGCAGGGCGCCGTCACCGGCAAAGTAAGGCCAGTCGTGCCAGTCCTTGCTGTCCGCGTCCCTGTTGTACTTGGCGTAGTAGACCTCGATGAAGCGCTCAGGCTGCCCCCAGATCGTCTGCATGATCCCCGGCCAGGGGTTCCTGATGCAGATGTTGCCCGCCCGGCCGGTGCCCGCGGGGATCTCGTTGCCGTCCTCGTCGTAGATCACGGGGAAGATGCCGAGAGCACCGGGCCCGCAACTGCCAGGCTTCATCGGCTGCAGGGCGGGCAGCGTGCTCCCGAGGAAGCCGCCGGTCTCGGTCTGCCACCAGGTGTCGGTGATCGCCGCCTCGCTCTTGCCGACCTCCGTGTAGTACCAGCGCCAGACCTCGGGCTCGATCGGCTCGCCGACCGTGGTCATCGTCTTGAAGTGGTAGTCGTACTTTTTCGGCTCGTCGGGCCCGACCTTGCGGAGCATCCTGATCGACGTCGGGGACGTGTGGAAGATCGAGACGCCGAGCTGCTCGGCGATCCGCCATGGCCGGCCTGCGTCCGGGTAGTTCGGCACGCCTTCGTAGATCACCGTCGTGGTGCCGAGCGCGAGTGGCCCGTAGACGATGTACGAATGGCCCGTGATCCAGCCGATGTCGGCCATGCACCAGTACATGTCGTCGGGATGTATGTCCTGGTAGTACTTCGACGTGCCCGTGACGTAGGACAGATACCCGCCCGTCGAGTGCTGAGCGCCCTTCGGGCGGCCGGTCGTGCCGCTGGTGTACATGAGGAAAAG
This sequence comes from uncultured Actinomycetota bacterium, assembly GCA_963809195.1. Classification (GTDB taxonomy): domain Bacteria; phylum Actinomycetota; class Actinomycetes; order Streptosporangiales; family Streptosporangiaceae; genus Chersky-822. The sequence continues at coordinate 682,897 of CAWEIQ010000003.1, forward strand.
CGGCGCCTCGGCCGGCAGCGACACCGGCTCCACGACTGCGCCCGCGTGCTCGCCGAGCAGTTCGTCGACGAAGAAGTCGCGGCCTGGCGCCATCGGAGTCGATGAGGCGTACTGCCCGGCATGCCGCCGCCAGACGAGGACCTTGTCGACCTCCTGGCCCTGCCTGGCCGCCTCCTCTAGCGCCTCGTCCGCCTTCACCTTGTGGTCGAGCAGCTCACCGGCGCGGTAGTACCCGTCCATGGTGATCAGGACCCTGCTGCCCGAGTCGGCGATTCTCGTGCCGCAGGCGTTGCCGCTGAACCCGCCGAAGACCTGCGAGTGAACGACGCCGAGCCTGGCGCAAGCCAGCATCGTGACCGGGAGCTCGGGGACCATCGGCATGTGCAGCGTGACGCGGTCACCAGTCTGCAGGTCAGCGAAGTCGCGAAGCAGCGCCGCGAACTCGTTTACTTGCCTGTGCAATTCGCCATAGCTGATGTGGACGTGCTCGTCCGACTCGAGCTCGGGCACCCAGATCATCGCGGCCTTGTCCGGGCTCGCCTGCGCGTGCCGGTCTACGCAGTTATAAGACGCATTGAGTTTGCCGCCGACGAACCACTGCCAGAAAGGAGGATTCGACGTGTCAAGCGTTGTGTGCCATCTTTCATCCCAGGTGAGAAGATCGGCGTATTCGGTGAAGCAGTCGGGGAATTTGTCCTCTGAGAATCGCTCGAAGATGGCGGGGTCAGAAGCGTTGGCCTGGGCGACGAACTGCGGCGGCGGCTGGTAATAATCCTCTTCGCGCCAGTGCACAGCGATCTGGGATTCGGAGACCTCGGTTTCCGGGCTTTCCGTCATTTGCTCGACCTCCAAGTGGAAGCGGATTCCGCACGGTGCCGTACAAGCAATGGCCTATGCCGTTCACGCCAAGCAGAGCATGCCGCACAGTTTTGAGTTTGAGTGCTACCAAATCGTATCGCCGCTACACAAGACCCGACAGGCCGGTATCGGTCACCCATTCGCCCGCTCGTGAGCCAGGAGGTGACGTGGAAGTGACCAAGAGGAGACCGCGCACGAGGTTGACATCGCTGCCAGGGAAGGTATCTTCTTGCCAGTCATGTGCCTGGCGGACAGAGCGCTGCCGCTTAGCGGGGGAAGGCCGAGCCGTGTGGCGGCGAAACGTGGTTGGACCTGGAAGGGGCCCAGACGTCCAGTAGACAACGAAGGGCGATCCCGTTGCCGACGGGATGCCCCTCGGTCCGAAGGATGCCTGGGCCTCTTCCTCGCGCAACCGTGCGATCGGTGAGGGGCACGCAGGGGCTTCGGCACAGGCTCGCGGACACGATCGCCGGAACCCGCCAGCGGGCTGCAATCGTTAAGCGCTTGTGCCCGACGAATCCACCATTTCGAGGCAGGAACGAGTGACTTCCACCGAGCCGCCAGCGAGACCCGGCCGAACAGCTGGGTCCGGTACTCGTGATCATCCCGACCTACAACGAGCGCGACAATCTCGAGCCGATCGCCGGGCGGATCAGGTCGGCGGTTCCTGCCGCGCACATCCTCGTTGTCGATGACGGCAGCCCGGACGGCACCGGCGAGATCGCCGACAAGCTGGCCGCCTCGGATTCCCGCGTTCACGTCCTGCACCGGGCGGCCAAGTCCGGTCTCGGTACGGCCTACATCGCGGGATTCACGTGGGGGCTCGAGCACGGCTACGGCGTGCTGGTCGAGCACGATGCCGACGGCTCGCACGATCCGGCCGACCTGCCCAGGATGCTCGCTGCGGCCGCCGATGGCGCTGACCTTGTGATCGGTTCCAGGTACGTGCCGGGCGGGACGGTGGTGAACTGGCCGAAGAGCCGGGAGATCCTGTCCAGGGGCGCCAACATCTACGTCAGGATGATGCTCGGCATCGGCGTTCACGACGCGACTGCTGGCTTCCGTGCCTACCGTGCGGACACTCTCCGCGCGATCGGCCTTGACCAGATCGACTCGCAGGGATACTGCTTCCAGGTCGACCTGACGCTGCGCACGTCCGAGCATGGCTTCACAATCCGCGAGGTGCCGATCACGTTCACCGAGCGAGCACGCGGCGCCAGCAAGATGAGCCGCGCTGTGGTGGCCGAGGCGCTCTGGCGGGTCGCTCAGTGGGGAGTAGCGAAAAGGCTCGGACGGCGGCGCCGTCCGAGCCAGCCTCAGAACTGAGAGGTACTGAGCGACTGAGAGGTACTGACGCGGTCCTAGGCGCTCTTGCGCTGCCGCGTCGACGCGCCGCCCTGTGTGGGTCTCGCCGCGCTGGCCTCTGATGATGGCGAGCCGCTCAGCGAGCACGTCCTCCAGGTCGGAGATGCTGCGCCGCTCCAGCAGCATGTCCCAGTGACTGCGCGGTGGCTTCGCCTTCGAGGCGGTCGGCTGGTCACCGGTCGCGGTGGTCGCGGTCGCGCCGCAGACACGGCACTCCCACTTCGCGGGAATCTCGGCCTCCGCGGCGAACGGCACGCTGAACCGATGGCCCTTCGGGCAGTCGAAGGCGACCTCCTGGCGCGGCGCCAGGTCGGTGTTGCGGTCGTTCTCGTAGCTCGTGGCACCTAGACGGGTGCCGCGTAGGGCGCGTTCGGCCATAGTGTTGCTGCCTCCGGGCGCTCGGCGTTCGTAGATATCAACGGCAGGGGCACCTACAAGATTCCCTGCCGCGGCCGTCTTCCAACCACGTCAGCAGGGAGAAGATCGTATCCGTTGCACGGTTGACCCCTGATTGGGCTGGTCAGGCCGCGATGCCCAGAGGCCGACCGGCTCGGTCGTTCAGTCCCGAGGGTGCCACTCGCCCCGCTCGATCAGGACATCTCGCAACAGCTCGGTCTGATCGGTCATGATCCCGTCGACACCGAGATCGAGCAGCGAGTTCATCAGGTCGCGGTCGTTGACGGTCCAGATGTGCACCTGCAGGCCGGCATCGTGCGCCCGGCGGATCAGCGACGCGTTCGCCATCCTGATCGGCAGCTGAGCGCACCGGACCGATCGCCTGGCGAACCGCGGCGCGAGCAGTTTGCCTGGCAGTCCCGACCTGAGCGCGGCCGCGCCGACCGGCGACGTCGACGTGCAGACCGGCCGGCCGAGCAGCCGCCTGGCGTCCCTGAGCCTGAATGCCGAGAAGGACGTGATGCAGACCCGGTCCCACGCCGCCATCTTGCGGACCAGTTCGGCCAGCGGCCGGGCCGCCGGGGCGTCCTTGACGTCGATGTTGAACCGCACGTCGGGCCAGGCACCGAGCAGGTCCTCGAGCAGCGGGATCGGCTCGGTGCCGCCGATCCTGGCCGCGGCCACCTCACGGGCAGGCAGCGAGGCGATCGCGCCGGTCCGGTCGGTGACCCGGTCCAGCGTCTTGTCGTGGAACGCGACGAGCACGCCGTCCGAGGTCGCGTGCGCGTCGGTCTCCAGGTAGGTGTAGCCGAGCTTGACCGCGTGCTCGAAGGCGCGCCAGGAGTTCTCGGCGAAGTGCGCGGCACCGCCTCGGTGCGCGAACGCGAGCGGCCTCGGATGATCAAGGAAGTCGCTCCGGCACGGTCATCCCCCCACTCCCTGCGGCGTGCCTCGGCAAGCACGATAGCCGTCGCGGCGGCAACGTTGAGTGAACCGACCCTGCCGACTTGGGGAATGTAGGCGATCTGATCGGCGACCGCGAGAAGTCCTGGCGAGCAGCCCCTGTCCTCGTTGCCGAGCGCCAGGCAGATATCGCCGCCGACGGCGGCATCGTGCAGCGGCACGGCCCCGTCGGCCAGTTCGATCGCGACAAGCCGCAGGCCCGCAGACCTGACCGCGGCCGCCGCGGCAGGCCGCGCCGCCGGCCTGCTCGAAGCTCAGCAGCCTGGCCGGTGCCGAGCGCGGTCTTGCGCGCGGACGGGTGGTTCGGATCCGCAGTGTCGCCGCACAGCCACACGTGCTCGACCCCGAACGCGGCGGCGGTGCGGATGATCGAACCCGACGTTGAACGGCTGGCTCACCGAGTCGAGCAGCAGGCAGATCCTTGCCTGGGTGGCCTGGCGCCAGGACCGGTTAAGCCGCTTGACCTCGGTCTGGCCGAGCTGACGGGTCACGCTTCCCGGCCCGCTTGCCAGCACCGCGGCGGGTTCCGGTGGGTGGTCCCCTGGCCAGTACTGGTCACCTTCAGGACCCGGTAGCCGGATCTGGCCGCGGCACGCTCGGCGGTCCAGCCCGAGTCGGCCAGCCATCGGTGCAGCGAGTCAGAACCGAGGTTGCGTTGCACAACCAGATAGGCGGTCCCTCCCGGCGCGAGCCGGCCAGCCACCCGGCCAGCATCCCGTGCAGGGCCTTCTTGCCGATCCGCACCGGCGGATTGGACCAGATCAGGTCGATCTGCGGCTGGCACCGCGGGTCGTCGGGGAGCGCGCAGGTGATGTTCGCCAGGCCAGCACGTGCCGCGTTGGCGCACGGTCAGCGCCAGCGCCCTGGTGTTAACGTCGACCGCCCAAACCCGCGCATCTGGCGAGCGTGAGCGCGAGCACGAGGGCCAGCGGGCCGTAGCCGCAGCCGAGGTCGAGCAGGTTGCCAGACGCGGGGGGCGGCGGTGCGACGTCAAGCAGCAGCCTGGTTCCCGGGTCGAGCCGCCGCGGTGAGAAGACGCCGGAGTCCGTCTCCAGCTCCAGGTGCAGGTCGGGCAGCAGCACGTGCACCGATCCCTGCGCGGTGCGCGGCCGATGGCTCGCTGGCGAAGTACTGCTCGCTCACCTGCTTGGCCAGGGGGAGGACTCCCCGGACCCCCGGTGCTGGCCGGGGACGACCGCCGGCCACGGTCGGCCTGGCGCCGGCGCGACGCGGCCAGCGCGGGATCGATGTACTTGCGTGTGACCCATCGCTCGACCACGAACGTCAGCACCGGGATGGTTCCGGCGAGCAGCACGATCACGGTGCCGGGGCTCGCCACCTTCATCCGCACCATCCTGGTCATGACGAAGGCGACGATCACGTAGGCGATGTAGAGCATTCCGTGCGCAGTGCCCACGTACTTGACGATGACCAGGTTGTTCGCCCACACCTGCAGCGGTATGCCGACGAAGCACAAGATGATCAGCACGGTGCCGGTCACGTAGGCCAGCGCCCGGTAAGCGCGCACGACAACGGCGAGCTGCCTGTCGGCGTTCACGTGGTTCCTCCTTGCTGCACCGTTCCTCGGGCACAGTTCCTTCGGGCACAGTTCCTTCGGGCACAGTTCCTTCCAGCCGGGCGCGACCGCTAGCGCAGGCCGTGCCATCTGCCGTGGCCTTTGACCTCGCTGCTGAGCTTGGCCAGGTAGGCGTTGTACTCGGCAAGCTCGACGTCGGCGGCCTCGGCGCGCGTCAGACTTGCGTCCTTGGCCACTGCGAGCCCGGCCTCGCCTGCCAGGGAGCCTGTAGCCATTGCGCTGGCCTGCGCGTCCCGGATCGTCGGTCCCGTCCGGCAGCGTCACCCCTGGTGGCTGCTTCTCGGCCGCCGGGTGCAGCTCGTCCTTGATCGTCTTCACCCAGAACACCACGCCGAAGATCGCGAAGATCGGCCACTCAAAGGTATAGGCCCAGCTCAGGGTGTTGCCGGCCATCGCGCGCTGGAACTGCCACTCGCCCAAGCCAGCACATGCCGACCACGGCCACCACCGCGAACAGATGCCAGCTGAGCCACCTGGGAGTCAGCAGGATCCGCCAGCGCGGTGAGACCGGAGGTTCCGACATGACTTGAGCCTAGCGCCGCGCTCCGCGCGACCCGTACGAGCACCACGAATCGGTCACGTCAGCGAGTCGTTACAGAGCGTGGTCGCGGGCTCGGTCATAATCAGGCTCATGGCTATCGCGGACAAGCTGCCCGGTCGTCTGGGTCTGGCCGGGCGAATTCCCGCACGGATCGACGACCTGCGCGGTCCGGCCAGGGGAGTGATCATGCTGCCCGAGGAACTTGTCCTGGCCGGGCATGCGCGAATGCGATGTCAGTGACGATCGGCGCAGGCGCAGCCTGTACTGCATGCTGCTGGCCCAGGGGCAGCACAACGACATCGTGCGCTTTGTCAACCGCGGCCTGCTCCGCCAGGACTGGCCGCTGATCAAGACCATGCTCGACGCGAGGCTGGCCCGCTGGTGCGAACGCCGGTTCGGCTTCGGCAAACGCTCTGCCGCCGCCGCCGACCTACGCGTCTCGGAGACTCCGACCGGCCCCGGATAGCCTTAGCCGGTGCGCAAATACGTCATCATGGGGGTCCAGGGCAGCGGCAAGGGCACCCAGGCCGCGATGCTGGCCGAGGACCTGGACCTCGTGCACATCGCTGTCGGTGACATTCTTCGCTGGAACGTGCAGCACCACACCAAGCTAGGTGCGCAGGTCAGGCGAACCATGGCAGCCGGGCTGCTGGTCAGCGACGAGTTGGTGGAAGGCGTCGTCAGGGACCGGCTGACCGAGCACGACTGGAATTACGGCTTCATCATCGACGGTTTCCCGCGCAGCGAGCGCCAGGCCGAGTTCTTTCTGGAGAGCTACGACATCGACGGCGTGATCTACCTCGACCTCCCTGATGGTGAGGTGCGCAGGCGGGTGCTCGCGAGGAGGCTCTGCTCGGGTTGCGGGATGGACTACAACCTGCTCGCGAGCAGCCCCAGGGAGCCAGGGAAGTGCGACGTATGCGGCTCGGCGCTGGTGACCAGGGAGGATGACACCGAGGAGGCCCTCGCGGTCAGGCTGCGCGAGTATCACGAGAAGACCAATCCTGTGCTCGAGATCTTCCGGCGCAAGGAGTACGTGATCACCGTCGACGCGCGGCGGGGGCCGAGACGAGGTGCAACAGGAGATCAGGAAGCTGCTGACCTGCCGCCCTACCGGAAGCGCCGCGCAGCGTCCTGACCGGCTCGTCAACCCGCAGCTAGCGCCCCGCGGCCCGGCGGCGGAACGCCCGGGACTTCGCGCGGGAACCGCAGACCGCCATGCTGCACCAGCAGCCGCTCCTGGTCGGTGACCGGTCGTAGAACGCCCACCGGCAGTCGTCGGCGCTGCACACCTTGAGCCGGTCCCAGGTGCCTGACGTCGCTGCCTCGGCAGCGATCAGCATCAGCCGGGCGAGCCCTGCCGCCGGACCATGGCCGGCCGGCATCGCCCGCACGGTACCGTCGTCGGCGATCGTCAGCCGCGTCGGCAGCCCGTTGACCACCGATCGCAGTGCGGCCAGTGTTGAATCGGCCAGCGTTGAATCGGCCGGTGTCGAATCGGCCAGTATCGAATCTGCCAGTATCGAATCTGCCAGGCCCCGATCGGCCGGGCCCGATGCGGCCCGGTGCGGCCCGGTCACGTGCGCCAGCAGCAGGTCGCGCAGCGCTTCGCGCATCACGATCGCCTGCCGCAGATCGTCCTCGGTAGCAGAAGAGTCAGCGGGCTCCGCTAGATCTCGTTCCCGCAACCAGGCCGCCAGCTCGGCCGGAGAGCTCAGCTCGTCGGCGCCCGCCTCAATATCGAGTGTGTTCACGAACGCACGGACTAGCTCCAGCTGGCCGGGCGCCGGGCCAATCAGAGCCTCACGAGCCGGCTTGTCCTGTTCAGCTGCCATCCCCACCAGGGCTCTCCCTTCCGCTAGCACAATTCGTCACCGCCATCTGAGTTTAGCTGGTTGCGGTCTCGGCGCGGCGGTCGTAGTGTTGAAGTAACCAGCTAAGTCAATTTGATGGTAACGCAGTCAGCAAGCGACAGCGGAGGTCACCATGAACGAGTGGGCGATCATCGGAGTCCCGACGAGCGCTGGCGCTCACCATGCCGGCCAGGACCTCGCGCCAGCCGCGCTGCGGGCAGCGGGTCTTGCGGATCATCTGGCGGAGGCAGGACTCAGCGTCACCGACGCAGGCGACCTATCGGCGCGGTCTTCACGGCAGACCGGGCACACCCGGCAGCGCGCAACGTCGCGGCCGTAGCGCGAGTAGCCCGTGACGTGGCCGAATCGGTCGCAGACGTGATCGGCGAGGGGAAGGTGCCGCTCGTGCTCGGCGGGGATTGCACCATCACCATCGGCGCTGTCGCGGGCCTGCGGCGCCGCCATCCCGACGGCGGACTGATCTACCTCGACGGCGACACCGACCTCGGCGTGCCGGGGGACGGCGACTCAGGGATCCTCGACTCGATGGGCATCTCGCACATGCTCGGCAGGGGCGCCCGCGAGCTCACTCAGCTCGGCGGCACGGCCCCGCTGCTCGAGCCGGCCAGGCTCGCGATCATCGGAGCCGATCCGCGCGAGACGACGGACGCGGGCCGCGAGTACCTCCGTCAGGCCGGCGTGGACCTGCAGGAAGCGCCCGACCTCATCGCCGATCCTCCGGGAGCGGCCAAGCGCGCGGTGCAGCGCCGTGACCGCATCGAGCGGGAAGTACCTCGTCCACTTCGACATCGATGTCGTCGACTCTGGCGATCTGCCGCTCGGCAACTTCCCGCACTACGGCTCGGGCGTCACGCTCGAAGCGGCACTGGCCGCGCTGCGTGTGCTGTGCTCGGATCCTGCCTTCGCCGGGCTCGTGCTGACCGAGGTCAATCCGACCTACGATCCGGGCGGCTTGAGCTCGGCAGGCTGGTGACCGGGCTGGCCGGCGCGCTCGGCTCGTTAGCAAGCCGACCCTTACGAGACGGTGACGTCTCGTAAGGGCTGGCCGATTCGTCTCCTCTGGCAGGCACGACAGCGGGACGAGACCGTCCTGATAGCTCTAGCCTGGGATTGTGCGGGAAATCTCGGTCTTCAGCGGAAGCGCTCACCCTGGGCTTGCCGCGGCGATCTGCGGGCATCTCGGCGTGCCGCTGGAGCCGGCGATCGTCCGCCGGTTCGCCAACGACTGCCTCGAGGTTCAGCTCCAGTCCAACTGCAGGGAACGTGACGTCTTCCTGATCCAGCCGCTGGCGGCGCCAGTGCAGGAGCACCTTGTTGAATTGCTGCTCATGCTCGACGCGGCACGCGGCGCGTCAGCGGCGCGGGTGACCGCAGTGATTCCGCACTATGCGTACGCTCGCTCGGACAAGAAGAACATGCCCAGGGTCTCGATCGGCGGACGGCTGGTCGCAGACCTGCTCGTGACCGCGGGCGCTAGCCGTGTGCTCACGATGACCTTGCATTCGCCCCAGGTGCACGGGTTCTTCTCGGTACCCGTCGACCATCTGCACGCGCTGCGCGAAATCGCCGATCACTTCCGCGGCCGGGACCTGTCCAACTCCGTGGTGGTCTCGCCTGACCTGGGCAACGCCAAGCAGGCTGCCGCCCTGGCGAAGATGCTCGGCCTGCCGGTAGCAGCTGGTGCCAAGGAGCGAATCAGCGACGACCAGGTCACGATTACCTCGATCATCGGCGACGTGGCTGGGCGCAACGTGATTGTCATTGATGACGAGATCGCCAGGGGAACGACGATCATCGAGATACTCGCGCGGCTGCGCGAGCACGGCGCGCGCAGCGTGCGGGTCGCGTGCACACACGGTTTGTTCTGCGACGGCGCGCTGAAGCGGATCGCGGCCTGGCCGGAGGTTCAGGAGATCGTCTGCACCAACACGGTGGCGATGGCCGAATCCGAGGGCACCGACCGGCTGCACGTGATCTCCGTGGCACCTGCCCTGGCGGAGGCCATCAGGCGGATCCACGAGGGCGAGTCTGTAAGCGCGCTGTTCCACGATCACTGACCGTGCTGCTTCGCCCAGGCAGCGATCTGCAACCTGGACGAGAACCCGAGCTTGGCCATGATGTTGGCAACATGCCGTGCGACCGTCGCCGACGCGATGCCGAGCTCCTCGGCGATGGATCGGTTCGACAGGCCCTTGGTGATCAGGGCGGCGATCTCAAGCTCCCGCACGGTCAGCTCTGGCTCTCGCGAGGCCACCAGGAGTGGCACCGTCAGGGCGAGCTCGACGGCCGCATCGCTGCTGAGCTCGCGAGCCGGAGGCCCACAGCTCGGTGAGTGCCGCCTCGCTCAAGCCTGCTGGCCGATGCCAGCAGCCCGCTCCGTCCGGCTCTCGGGTGCCGCAGGCAGGCCGGCCTGGCTGCGCAGCGCCGCCGCGGCGGCGGCAAGCTGTACGCCGAGATCCTGGTTCCCCTGCGCAATCGCGAGAGCCGCGAACGTGTCGAGGCCTCTGATCACGCCGATCCTGCTGCCCGTGGACCGGCTCAGCTCGATGCTCTCGGTGAGGTGCTGGCCAGCCAGCTCCAGCTCGCCCTGGCTGATCTCGATCCGGCCGATGCCGGCGAGGCAACGCGCCATCTCCGGCCGGGCGCCGACCTCACGCAGGATCGAGAACGCCTCCTCGTAGTGCCGCCGCGCCCGCGCCGGATCCCCGGTGAGCCTGGCCAGGTCGCCAAGGCCGAGCAGGGCCCGCGCGACCGCCCATTGCTGGTCGATGTCCCTGGCGAGCTGCAGCGCGCGCTCGGCGAGGCGGAGCGCTCCGTCCAGGTCTCCGCGATAGGCGGCCACGGCCGCGCTCGTGCCGCAGCGCATAGCTCGCGTTGAAGAAGTCACCTGAATCCGACGTGATGGCCAGCGCCTCGGCCGGCCCGCGCGTCAGCCTCGGCCAGCTCGCCCGCGTGCAGCGCGACCTCGGCGAGCAGGTTCAGCGCCGACGCTGCCCAGAATTCCAGGCCAGGCGCCTCGGCAGAGCTCGAGACCGGCCTTCGCGCGCTGGGCGGCATCGGCCGGGTCGAGCGCGAAGGCCAGCTGAGCCCGGCCGACCAGAGCCGAGACCGAGTACCGCAGTCGGCCAGGGCCGAGGTATCGAGGTCAAGGAACGCATCCATCCAGCCCGCGCCCTCACCGAAGGATCCCTGCACGATCCAGACCGGGCGCATCGCCACGCAGATCCTCAGCCCCGATTCGGCGTCGCCCGCGCCGTGGCACCAGGTCAGCACCTGGGTGAGATTGCCGTTCTCGGCCTCGAACCGTCGAAAGGTTTCAACCCGGTCCGCCCAGGTGCCCGGCGTGAGCGCCATGCCGAGCAGCGCGGCCTCCTCGACCTCGCGCACCGCGTAGTCGCGGAATCGCGCGCGCAGTGGCTCCGTCTCGCCAGCCTCGTCGCAGCCGCTCGGCCGCGTAGTCGCGAATGGTGTCCAGCATCCGGTACCTGATCCGCCCGGCCGCTTCGGGCTCGGCGATCACCAGCGACTTGTCGGCGAGCCCGGCAAGCAGACCGAAGATCTCGCCCGCCGCCAGGTCCTCGCCGGGCGCGAGGCCCGCGCACACCTGCTCAGCCATCTCCAGCGGCCAGCCCGCGAACACCGACAGCCGACGAAGGAGCATCCGCTCTGGCGCCGACAGCAGCTCGTGACTCCAGTCGATGGCCGAGCGCAGCGTACGGTGCCGGGCAGGCACCATCCGCTCGGCCGAGCTGAGCAGCCGGAACCGGTCGGTGAGCCGGGCCGCGATCTGCTCGACCGTCAGCACGCGAACCCACGCCGCGGCCAGCTCGATGCCGAGCGGCAGGCCGTCGACCGCCCGGCAGATGGAGGCCACCGCGTTCACATTGCCCGGCCCCAGCGCGAATCCCGGGTTGGCCGCGGCCGCGCGGTCGGCGAAGAGCCTGGAGCGCATCCGAGCGCAGCAGGGCAGCCCCATCCTCGCGCCCTCCTGTGGGCCGGCATCGCCATGGGCGGCACCTGCCAGATCGTCTCCGCCGCGACTCGCAGCGGTTCCCGGCTCGTCGCGATGATCCGCAACCCCGGTGAACTGGCGAGCAGGCGCTGACAGATCCTGGCGCACGCATCTATCAGGTGCTCGCAGTTGTCTAGGACGATCAGCATCTGCCGGGGCCTGAAGGCATCGGCGAGCGTTGCCATCAGCGACCGGCCCGGCTCCTCGACAACCCCGGTCGCCGAGGCGATCCGTGGACACGACAAGCTCGGGATGCTGCACGTCGGCGAGTTCGATGAACCACGCGCCGTCTGCAAAATCCGGTGCGAGCCTGGCAGCGACATGGATGGCGAGTCGCGTCTTCCCGATTCCCCCGGCCCCGCACAGCGTAAGCGCACGCGCGGTGCCGGCGATCCGGCAAACCTCGCTTATTTCGTGTTCGCGGCCAACAAAGGCATTAAACTCTTCGCCGGTATTACCGTGAATACCCAATTCCATGTCGTCGCCAGCGCTCGTGGTCAGAGTCAATTCGCGCACTTTACCGTCGTGATCAGTAGCCAAGGTAACGTGCGAGGGCGACAAAGGAAACAACCAAACTGATTGAAGCCCGCCATGTCCGGCACGCCATGGGCAGCGCGCGTTCCGTGCGCAAGCGCGGCCAGACGGAAAGCCGGCCGCGTGCGTTCAGATCAGCGTCTGGCCACTGACTCGCTGCTCCAGACCGAGCAGGAAGCGCTTACGGTCCATACCGCCGCCGTAGCCGGTCAGGCTGCCGTCAGCGCCGATCACGCGGTGGCAGGGAACGACGATCGAAACAGGGTTCCTGCCGTTGGCCAGGCCGACGGCGCGTGATGCTGACGGCTGGCCGATTCGCCTGGCCAGCTCTCCGTAGGAGATGGTCTCGCCGTACGGGATCTCCTGCAGCGCGGCCCACACCGTCCGCTGGAACGGTGAGCCGTCGAGGGTCAGCGGCAGGTCAAAGCCCGTCAGCTCACCGTCGAAGTAGGCATCTAGCTGCCGGGCGGCCGCGGCCAGCACCGCCTCCTCGTCACACTCGACCGCGTCTCCGAGCGCCGCCGCGACCGGCTCGTACCTGGTGATCTCCATGTGCACGCCCGCCAGCTTGCCGTTCTCGGCGATCAGCGTCAGCGGCCCTATCGGGCTGTCAATCACGGTGTGCGACCGCTGCTGGGCCGCCGTGTTCTCCGGCAGGCCGTATGCGCACAGTCATCGTTCGTCCTTTCCTTCGCAGCGTGCCCGTCACGCCGCAGGCAGTCGGTTGATGGCATGGTCAGAGGTGGCCCACAGGTACTGCACCGCGTAGGCCCGCCAGGGGCGCCAGCGCTCGGCCCGCTTGATCAGGGCCGCAGGGGAGGCGGGCAGGCCGGCCGCTGCTGCCGCCTGCCTGACGCCCAGGTCGGTCGGCGTGAAGGCGTCGGGATCACCGAGGCCGCGCATCGCGACGATCTCGACCGTCCACGGTCCTACACCAGGCAGGGTCGCGAGCACGCTCCTGGCTACCTCCCAGTCTGCACCCGCGCCCAGGTCGAGCGTTCCGAAGCGACGGCGCGCGCCAGCGCCAGCACGCTCTGGCGGCGGCTGGCGGGCATGGCAAGCGCCGCCGCGTCCGTCATCGCGAGCACGGCCATGTCAGGAAACAGCCTGGTGAGGCCGCCCGACTGATCGTCGACCGCCTCGCCGTAACGCTCTGCCAGCCGCGCCCCGTGCGTCTGCGCCGCGGCGGTCGACACCTGCTGGCCGATCACCGCGCGCACAGCCATTTCGGCGGCATCGACGGTTCGCGGCACCCGGCGGCCCGGCGCCTTGCTCGACCAGCGGCGCCAGCACCTCGTCCGAGCTCAGCTGATCGCCCACTGCGACCGGGTCCGCGTCCAGGTCGAGCAGGCGCCGGCACCGGCTGATCGCCATCGCCAGGTCACGCAGGTCGGTGAGCGCGAGCTGGCAGGCGATGTACTCAGGACCCGGACGCAGCGACACGATGCCAGGACCGTTCGGCAACCGCAGCGTCCTTCGATACGCGCCGTCTCGCCATTCCTCCACGCCAGGTATAGCGGTGGCCACCAGATGCCCGAACAGATTGTCTGGCCACATCGGCAAGCGAAACGGCAGCCGCAGCGAGATGACGGCGAGCGAGCTGGCCGTTCCGCCGCCTGCGTCCAGCGCGGCGCCCGGACGTAGCATGCGCGCAGCGCGCGCTGTGGTCTTCCTGCTCGCTCGCTGCCCGGCGGCGCAACTCGGTCGGCGGCATCGCGAAGACGTCGCGGACCGTGTCGTTGAACGTCCTGATGCTGGGGAACCCGGCCGCGAACGCGACATCACCCATGGGGAGCGCGGTCGTCTCGATCAGCAGCCTTGCGGTCTGGGCCCGCTGCGCCCGTGCGAGGGCGAGCGGCCCGGCGCCTAGTTCGGCGAGCAGTTGCCGCTCGACCTGCCGGACGCTGTAACCAAGCCTTGCCGCCAGGCCCGCCACGCCCTCGCGATCGACCACGCCATCGGCGATGAACCGCATGGCTCTCGCGACCAGGTCGGCGCGCTCGTTCCACTCTGGCGAGCCCGGGCTGGCGTCGGGCCTGCATCTCTTGCAGGCGCGGAACCCGGCCTGCTGAGCGGCTGCGGCGCTCGGAAAGAACCGCATGTTCTGCGGCTTGGGCGGGACGACCGGACAGCTCGGCCGGCAGTAGATCCCCGTGGTCAGCACGGCGGTGAAGAACCATCCGTCGAACCTGGCGTCCTTCGACTGAACTGCCCTGATGCAGCGCTCCGTGTCTTCGTGCATACCTGCAAGCATCGACGGCGTCGGGCCTGCAGTCTAGCGAAAATGCGACATGGCCGTACCGGCCGCCGAGTCCCGCGCAACGCGAAGATTGCGCGATCCGCAATCTGGTAGTCGCATCAATTTTGCGTGTCGCGAAAGTTTTAACTAGACTCGAGACGTGGACTGTGCACCGGAAGGCCTGCGTGAGCGCAAGAAGGCGGCGACCAGGCAGTCGCTGGGCATCGCAGCTATGCGGCTGGCAGTCCAGCGCGGACTCGACAACGTGCTCGTCGAGGACATCGCCGCGGAGGCGGGCGTCTCTGCCCGCACCTTCAACAACTACTTCGGCAGCAAGTACGAGGCGATCTGCGCCCTGGCGATGGAGCGCAGTCAGCGCATGGGCGCTGAGCTCCGTAGCCGCCCGGTCGGACGAGCCGTTGATGGAGGCGATCACCAACGCCGTCATCGAGCCATACGCGGGCGGCACCAGGACACCAGACAAGGAATGGCTGGACGGAGTCCGGCTGGTGATCGCCTCGCCCGCACTGCAGGGCGAATATCTGCGCACGCACTACACCGCGCAGCGGATGCTGGCCGAGGCGATCGCTGACCGCACCGGCACCGATCTCGAGACTGACATGTTCCCCGCCGTACTGGCCGGCGCCGTGGCGGCCGCCATCCAGGTCGCGCACGAGCGCTGGCTGCGGGCCGATCCTCCGGTCGCGCTCGTGCCGCTGATCAGGGAAGCACTCGCCGCGCTGCGCTTCCCGTTAACGCCGCACGCTGAGAGCGAATTGGCTTGCGATCGGCGCACGCAACCGCCGATCCTGACGGTTCCGAGCGCACCCCTGTCCGCCCCGTCCCACGACCGAATCCCGAGAGAGTAAACGTGCTGATCCGATTGCTCCGCGACTATCTGCGCCCGTACCGCAGGGACCTGTGGCTCGTCGTCGTGCTCCAGCTGTTGCAGACCCTGGCGACGCTGTACCTGCCGACGCTGAACGCCGACATCATCGACAACGGCGTGATCACCGGGGACATCAGCTACATCATGCGGACCGGCGGCTTCATGCTCGCGATCGCGCTTGTGCAGATCGTCTGCGCGATCGGCGCCGTCTACTTCGGCGCGCGCACCGCCATGGCACTCGGCAGGGACGTGCGGCAGGCGGTCTTCACCAAGGTGCAGCAGTTCTCGGCGCGGGAGGTCAGCCATTTCGGGGCGCCGTCGCTGATCACCAGGAGCACGAACGACGTCCAGCAGGTGCAGATGCTGGCGCTGATGACATTCACGATGATGGTTTCGGCGCCGATCATGTGCGTCGGCGGCATCATCCTGGCGCTGCACCAGGACGTGCAGCTGTCATCGCTGCTGCTGGTCGCCGTGCCCGCGCTCGGCATCATCGTGACGGCGATCATCGCCAGGATGCGGCCGCTGTTCCGGCAGATGCAGGTGCGGATCGACGAGATCGCGCGGGTGCTGCGCGAGCAGATCAGCGGCGTCCGGGTGATCAGGGCGTTCGTCAGGGAGAACCAAGAGCAGGACAGGTTCTCGGCGGCGAACACCGACCTCTTCACGGTGTCGCTCGGCACTGGCAGGCTGATGGCGCTGATGTTTCCCGCGGTCATGCTGGTGCTGAACTTCTCCAGCATTGCGGTGCTCTGGTTCGGCGGCCATCTCGTCGCCAGCGGCAGCATGCAGGTCGGCGCGCTGACCGCGTTCCTGACCTATCTGTTGCAGATCCTGATGTCGGTGATGATGGCGACGTTCATGTTCGTGATGGTGCCGCGGGCCGAGGTGTGCGCTGAGCGAATCGTCGAAGCGCTCGACACCGAGCCTGATGTGCGGCCGCCGGAGCATCCGGTCGGCCGCGGCGTGGCGCACGGACGGCTCGAGCTGAGGGAGGTGGAGTTCCGCTACCCGGGCGCCGCCCAGCCCGTCTTGCACGACATCAGCATGGTCGCCGAGCCTGGCCAGGTGACCGCCATCATCGGCGGCACAGGCAGCGGCAAGACCACGCTGGTCAACCTCGTGCCGAGGCTCTTCGATGCGACGGCGGGTGCCGTGCTCGTCGACGGCGTCGACGTGCGCGACCTCGATCCCGCCGTCCTGTCCGGCCTGATCGGGCTGGTGCCGCAGCGGCCGTACCTGTTCTCCGGGACGGTCGCGTCGAACCTGCGGTACGGCCGGCCGATGCCACCGACGCCGAGCTGTGGCGCGCGCTGGAGATCGCGCAGGCGCGCGACTTCGTCGCTCAGATGCAGGGCGGGCTCGACGCCACCATCGCCCAGGGCGGCACGAACGTCTCGGGCGGACAGCGGCAGCGGCTCGCCATCGCCAGGGCCGTGGTGCACCAGCCGGAGATCTATCTCTTCGACGACTCGTTCTCCGCCCTGGATTACGCGACCGATGCCGCCCTCCGCGCGGCGCTGGCGCGCGAGACAGCCGAAGCCACCGCGCTCATCGTCGCCCAGCGGGTCGCGACGATCAGGAACGCCGACAAGATCATCGTGCTGGAGGCGGGCCGGATCGTGGCCGCCGGCACGCACGACGAGCTGATGGCCACCGACCAGACGTACCGGGAAATCGTGCTTTCCCAGCTGACCGAGCAGGAGGCTGCGGCATGAGCTCGGTCGTGCCGACCGGGCCGGAGGCGCGCGACAACAACGTCGTGCCGGAGGCGCGCGGCAACAACGTCGTGCCGGAGGCGCGCGACAAGAACACCGCAAAGCCTGCTGATCAGGTCCAGAACGGCCCGGGGGAGCGGGCCACCCCGCGGCGCGGACCCGGCCCCGCGCCAGGCACGAACGTAGGCCCGGCCAGGTTTATGGGCGGCATGTCGACTGAGAAGGCGCTGGACTTCGGCGTGTCGAGCCGGCGGCTGCTGCGCATGCTGTCACCCGAGCGGCCGCGGATCATCACGGCCCTCCTGATGGGAGTGGCCAGCGTCGCGCTGTCGGTGACCGGGCCGAAGGTGCTCGGCAACGTCACCAACCTGGTTTTCTCCGGCTTCATCAGCAGCAAGATCCCGCCCGGGCTGACGCAGGCCGAGTTCGTCGCGCGGCTGCGTGCCACCGGCCACACGACCCAGGCCAAGCTGGTCGGCGCGCTGCACCTGACGCCGGGGCACGGAATCAACTTCGACCAGGTCGGCAGGACGCTCGCGATCGTCGCGCTGATCTATGCCGCCGCCGCCGTCTGCAGCGTGATCCAGGGCCGCGTGGTCGCCACGATCGTGCAGCGGGCGATCTTCCGCATGCGCGAGGACGTGCAGGCCAAGCTCGCGCGGCTGCCGCTGAGCTACTTCGACCGGCAGCCGCGCGGCGAGATCCTCAGCCGGGTCACCAACGACATCGACAACCTCGCCCAGTCGCTGCAGCAGACGCTCAGCCAGGTCGTCACGTCGCTGCTGACGATCGTCGGCGTGCTGGCAGCGATGATCTGGATCTCCTGGCTGCTCGCGCTCA
Source organism: uncultured Actinomycetota bacterium (assembly GCA_963809195.1). Taxonomy (GTDB): domain Bacteria; phylum Actinomycetota; class Actinomycetes; order Streptosporangiales; family Streptosporangiaceae; genus Chersky-822. The sequence goes on from CAWEIQ010000003.1 coordinate 700,723, forward strand.
TCGCGCTGGTCACCGTGCCCGCCTCGATCTTCCTGGTGGCCAGGATCGGCAAGCGAGCGCAGCCGCAGTTCGTCAGGCAATGGTCGACTACCGGGCGGCTCAATGCCCACGTTGAGGAGAACTTCACCGGGCACTCACTGGTCAGGGCGTTCGGCAGGACCGAGGATTCGATGGCAGTCTTCGCCGAGCAGAACGACAAGCTGTACCAGGCCAGCTTCCGCGCGCAGTTCATCTCGGGCACCATCCAGCCCGCGATGATGTTCGTCGGGAACCTGAACTACGTTCTCGTCGCCGTCGTCGGCGCGCTGCGGGTGGCGTCTGGCGCGCTGTCGCTCGGCGACGTGCAGGCGTTCATCCAGTACTCGCGGCAGTTCAGCCAGCCGCTGACCCAGGTCGCCAGCATGGCCAACCTGCTCCAGTCCGGCGTGGCGTCGGCCGAGCGCGTCTTCGCCCTGCTCGACGCCGACGAGCAGGAGCCCGATCACGCCGACGCCCGAGCACCCCCAGCGTGTACGCGGCAGCGTGCGGTTCGAGGACGTGTCGTTCCGGTACTTCCCCGACGTGCCGCTGATCGAGCACCTGTCGCTGTCCGTCGAGCCCGGGCAGACGGTCGCGATCGTCGGCCCGACCGGCGCCGGAAAGACCACTCTGGTGAATCTGCTGATGCGGTTCTACGAGGTCGATGACGGCGCGATCACGCTCGACGGGGTCAACATCGCCGACATGAGCAGGGCCGAGCTGCGCTCGCTGACCGGCATGGTCCTGCAGGATGCCTGGCTGTTCGGCGGCACGATCGCCGAGAACATCGCGTACGGCGCGGACTCGCCGACCCGCGAGCAGATCGTCGCGGCTGCGCGGGCGACCTACGTCGATCGTTTTGTTCAAACCCTCCCAGATGGCTTATGAAACGGTCATCGATGAAGAAGGATCCAATGTCAGCATGGGGGAGCGGCAGCTGATCACCATCGCCCGCGCGTTCCTCGCCAGGCCCGCCATCCTGATCCTGGACGAGGCGACGAGCTCGGTCGACACCAGGACCGAGGTGCTGATCCAGCGGGCGATGAACTCGCTGCGCGAGGGCAGGACGAGCTTCGTGATCGCGCACCGGCTGTCCACGATCCGCGACGCCGACGTGATCCTCGTGATGGAGCACGGCCAGATCGTCGAGCAAGGCACCCACGACGAACTGCTCGCCGCGGACGGCGCCTACGCGAGGCTGTACGCGGCGCAGTTCGCCGGGGCGCTTGCCGAGGTCGAGTGACCAGGGAGAGTCAGCTGCCGTCCGCCGGCCCTGGCCGCCGGGTGAACCAGGTGGTCCAGTTGGTCTCCCAGGTCTGCCCGTCGTCGACAGAGAACGCCTGGTCCCAGCGCGCCGACGTAGGCGTGATCTCGGACCAGGTGAACCTGCACCTGATCGGGCGGCCCTCCCAGAGCTGGTCGCAATAAAAGAGGCCGACGCCGTCGGTGAAGCTAGCCGGTGACCGGCGGCGGCTCCATCTGGCCGTCTCTGCTGTTCACCCACCAGAGCGACCAGGTCCTGGCCACCGGGTCGAGGAGCCGGACGGTCAGCCCGGAGAAGCCGCGGTCGCTGACGGTGACCTCGTCGATGTTGGCGGCGCCGTCGAACGCCGACCAGCAGGTCGTCGTCGACGTGAACTCGTCCCATTCGTCGCAGCCGGCCAGCGCCTTGCGCAGCCGCCGGTGCCTGCCGTCCCAGGAGCCGACAAGGAAGTCGAAGTCGCCGGGCGCGCCGGTGCCCGGCGCGCCCGGCCCGGCGCACCGTTCCTGCGCCGTGCGGCGCTGGCGGCGTCGCCGGTCATGCCGCCACCTCCGTCGTGCCGTCGGGCAGGACGTCGGCGAGATAGGCCGCCAGGTCCGGCCGCGCCGGGCTGAGCACGTGCCTGATCCAGGCGGCGCGCTCGTGGCCGAGCGGCGCGAGTTCCCAGACGCAGCCGATCCACGGCCTGGCTCAGCTCCGTGAAGTGCTCGGGATCCTCGTCGGGGCAGCCGAGGAACGGCACGCCGGCCGCCGCCGTCCGGCACTCGATCACGTTGCCCCAGACCCAGCTGTAGGCGTTCAGGTACGCGGCGCTGCCCGCGCCGCGGTGCAGGATCACGAACGACGCCGGCGGGGTCTCGTCGTCGGGGGCAGGCAGCAGCCGCGGCAGGAACTCCGCCGCGGCCTTCTGGATGCCCACCTCGATCTCTGGCTCGATGCTGATGTGATAACGCTTGACCTGGCGACCGCCGACGGTGACGGTGCCGGCGGCGCGCAGGTACTTCTCGTTGAAGGTCATGCGGCGACGCTAGGGCCGCATCACTGACATCTTCTGTCAGTGACCGTCGGTACGGTCCATGTCATGCGCGCGAGCCGGCTGGTGTCCATCCTGTTGCTGCTGCAGAGCCGGGGGAAGCTGACCGCGCAGCAGCTCGCGGACAGGCTCGAGGTGTCCGTGCGGACGGTGTACCGGGACATCGAGTCGCTCAGCGAGGCGGGCGTTCCCGTGTACGGCGACGCCGGGCCTGACGGCGGATACCAGCTACTCGGCGGCTACCGGACCAGGCTCAACGGGCTGACGGCGGCCGAGGCCCAGGCGCTGTCGCTGGCGGGGATGCCGCGGGCCGCTGCCGAGCTCGGGCTCGGCACCGTCCTGGCAACGGCCCAGCTCAAGCTGCAGGCCGCGCTGCCGCCCGAGCTGCGCGACCGGACCGACGCGATCAGCGAGCGGTTCCTGCTCGACGCGCCAGGCTGGTACCACGACGGCGACTCCTCGCCCTACCTGGCCGCCGTCGCCGACGCCGTGTGGAATCAGCGCCGGATCGAGGTCAGGTATCGCAGGTGGACAGCGCCGACCGATGTGACGAGGATGCTCGATCCGCATGGGATCGTGCTCAAGGCTGGCAAGTGGTACCTGGTCGCGAGGGATGCGGCCGATAGCGGCGAGGGGCAGGCGAGCGCGGCGGCGGGACGGCACGGCGATGCGGACGTACCGCGTAAACCACATCCTGGCGCTGACGAGACACGGGGGAGCGGTTCGCCCGCGCGGACGGGTTCGACCTCGCGGCGTTCTGGGCATCCAGCGTCGCTGGCTTCCGTGCGGGCCTGTGGCAGGGAGAGGCCACGATCCGCCTGTCGCCGGCCGGCCGTGATCGGATGACCGAGATGATGAGCCCCGCCGTGGTCAGCGCGGCCGAGGCCACGGCGTCTCCCGCTGACCAGCGACGGCTGGGTGACAGCGGTGGTGCCGATCGAGTCACTGATCCATGCGCACCAGGATTTCCTGCGGCTCGGCGCGGATGTCGAGGTGCTGGAGCCGGCGGAATTGCGGCACCGGCTGGCCGAGACGGCCCGGTCGCTGGCCGCGATCTACGCGGGACCGTAGCGGTCAGCCGAACCGGACCGGCATGTGCTTGATGCCGTTGATGAAGTTCGACCGCAGCCTGCTGGCCTGCGCCGTCCAGCTTGATGCCGGGCATTCGCTCGATCAGCGTCCGCGAGCAGCACGCGGAGCTCGAGCACCGCGAGGTGCTTGCCCAGGCAGAAGTGCGGGCCGCCGCCGCCGAAGCCGACATGCGGGTTCGGGTCGCGTCCGGCGTCGAAGTGCTCAGGCTCTGCGAAGACGGCCTCGTCGCGGTTGGCCGAGGCGTAGAAGACCACGACCTTGTCGCCTTCCGCGATCGCCTGACCGCCCAGCTCTGTGTCGCAGGTCGCGGTCCGCCGGAACAGGTTGACCGGGCTGACCCACCGCACGATCTCCTCGGCGGCGGCTGGGATGAGCGACGGGTCGTCAACGAGCCGCTGCCACTGCTCGGGGTGCTCGAAGAACGCGAGCATGCCGCCCGAGGCGGCGTTGCGGGTGGTCTCGTTGCCGGCCACCGTCAGCAGCAGGAAGAACAGGTCGAACTCGTCGTCTGTGAGCACCTCGCCGGCTTCGTTCGGCTGCAGCAGGCGGGTGACGATGTCGTCCTCCGGACGCGCACGGCGCCGCTCGGCCAGCTGACCGGCGTAGGCGTAGATCTCGAGCGCCGCCGCGTGCTGCAGGCGCTGGCCTGTGGGGCTCTGGAACTCCGGGTCGTCGGCGCCGACCAGGTAATTCGACAGCTGGTAGATCCGCTCTCTGTCCTCAAGCGGCGCGCCGACCAGTTCGCAGATGACCTGCAGCGGCAGCGGGGCCGCGATGTCGGTGACGAAGTCGGCCGTGCCGCGGCTGAGGACGTCGTCGATCAGGTCCTCGCAGATCTGCGTGATGTGATCTTCCAGCCGGCCGATCATCCGCGGAGTGAACCCGCGGTTGACGAACGCGCGCTGCCTGGTGTGCTGCGGCGGGTCCATGTTCAGCATCATCAGCCGCTGCATCGCGGCGCCCTGCTCGGGCACCTCGCCGAAGACAACGAGCCGCCTGGCAGAGGAGAAGATCTCGGGGTGCCTGGACAGATAGGCAATGTCCTCGTGCGTGGTCACCGCCCAGAATCCGGGCCAGCCATCTGCGCCGCCGTAAGCGTGCCAGTACACAGGAGCGTGCTCGCGCAGCCAGGAGAACTGCGCGTACGGAGGGCCGCTGCGCTGATAGAGGTCGGCATCGATGAGGTTGATCTCTGGCGCCACCGCCGCCTCCGCAATGAGACCGGATAGCCGGACACTCACACAGTACGGCGTCGAGACGGAGCCTGCACTGGCGGCCGCTGCCGCCTGCGGCGGCAGGTCGAGCCTACTTGCGGAGCAGGAAGAACAGGCTCGGGCCGAACTGGACCTTGGCCAGCCCGGGCTGCGCGATCCGCTCAGCAGCAAGGATCGCCCGGCCGGGCAGCGCCTTCTTGATCAGCGGGTGGCGCAGGTTGGAGACCGACAGCACGCGCTCGACCTGCAGCCCCGCGGTGCGGAACTGCTTGGCGACCGTCGCCGGGTGATGGTTGACGAACGGGATCCCGCCGCGCTCCCGTGTCGCCTCGGACCGGATGTCGACCGCGGTCACAGGCAGCCGCTCGACGCCTGACCATGTGCCTGACCCGGTTGAGCGCGTGTGCCACGTTCGCGACCTCGACGACGGCCGCGCCGCCCGGCCGAAGGATACGGTGCACCTCGGCGAGCTCAGCGGAGGGGTCGGGCAGGTGATGCAGCACCCTGACCATCGCGACCAGGTCGACGCTCGCGTCGGGGAAGTCCAGGCTCGCCGCATCCATCAGCCGCTTCTCAACGCCGGGATGATCGACCAGAAAGTCAGCCGCCAGGGCGAGTTGCTGGCCGCTCGAGTCCACGAGCGTGGTTTTGTCGGCGAACTCGGCGAGCACCACGCTGAGCCGGCCGTAACCGCCACCGATGTCAGCAGCGTGGCCGAACTTGCGGCCCTTCAGCAGCCGCCGGATGGCGATCACCTCAGCGCTATGCTCATAGTTTCGGTTGGACCAGTAGCTCTGGTAATTAAAGCCCTCATCGTCATAGAAAGCGGGCCGATTATTCAGGTCGATGTTCGTCACAAGATCCCCCCGGTCTTGGGTCCCCGGGAAATGCTTGCACGTAGGCGGCGCTGCAAGCTAGATGGCATGGGAATTCTTTCCCGCCTGCACGAAGTCTTGACGTTCGCCTAATCCGGAAATGGTGATAAGCCGCCATCGCGACGAACATCGAGGCCATCGTCACAGCGCGACAGCGATGCCATAGATGAGAGCTGACCACACCGATCAGGATTCGAGAAGCGCCGGTCACCGAGCCGCCGATAGCGTGACCGAGGCTCGTACTTAACCGCGACATGCGGCCCGCCCAACAGCCGGAGACCTGATGAGCAAGGCCACGGGGACCGACACCCAGCCGCCTGCACTGCACGCTGTCGACAGTCACGATCTGATCCGCGTGCACGGCGCGCGCGAGAACAACCTGAAGGACGTCAGCGTCGAGATCCCGAAGCGCCGCCTGACGGTGTTCACCGGCGTTTCCGGATCGGGCAAGAGCTCGCTGGTGTTCGACACGATAGCCGCGGAGTCACAGCGGCTGATCAACGAGACATACAGCGCCTTCGTGCAAGGCTTCATGCCGACCCTGGCGCGGCCCGAGGTCGACGTACTCGAAGGGCTGACGACCGCGATCAGCGTTGACCAGCAGCGCATGGGCGCCGATCCCCGCTCCACAGTCGGCACAGCCACGGACGCCAACGCGATGCTGCGCATCCTGTTCAGCCGCCTGGGGCAGCCGCACATCGGCTCGCCCAACGCGTTCTCCTTCAACGTCCCCTCGGTCCGGGCGAGCGGCGCGATCACGATCGAACGCGGTGCCAGCAAGACCGTGAGGGCGACCTTCACCCGCGCCGGCGGCATGTGCACGCGGTGCGAGGGCCGGGGCGCGGTCACCGACATCGACCTCACCGAGCTCTTCGACGACTCCAGGTCGCTCACGGAGGGCGCGATCACCGTCCCCGGCTACAAGGCGGGCGGCTGGAACTACCGGCTATACAGCGCGTCGGGCTTCTACGACCCCGACAAGCCGATCCGCGACTACAACAAGAGGGAGTTGCATGACTTCCTCCACCGCGAGCCGACCAGGATGAAGATCGCGGGCATCAACATGACCTATGAAGGGCTGATCCCGCGGATTCAGAAGTCGATGCTTTCCAAGGACCCGGAGGCGATGCAGCCGCACATCCGGGCCTTCGTGGAGCGGGCGGTCACCTTCGGCACCTGCCCCGAGTGCGGCGGCACCCGGCTCAGCGAGGCGGCCAGGTCGTCGCGGATCGGCGAGATCAACATCGCCGATGCCTGCGCGATGCAGATCAGCGACCTGGCCGCGTGGGTCCGCGGCGTCGAGGAGCCGTCGGCGGCACCGCTGCTCACGGCGCTGCAGCACCTTCTCGACTCTTTCGTCGAGATCGGGCTGGGCTACCTCTCGCTCGACCGGCCGTCGGGGACGCTGTCCGGCGGCGAGGCGCAGCGCGTCAAGATGATCCGCCATCTCGGTTCTTCGCTCACCGATGTCACCTACGTCTTCGACGAGCCCACCACGGGCCTGCACCCCCACGACATCCAGCGGATGAACGACCTGCTGCTCCGGCTTCGGGACAAGGGCAACACGGTCCTCGTCGTGGAGCATGAGCCGGAGACGATCGAGATCGCCGACCACGTCGTGGACCTCGGTCCCGGCGCCGGCACGGCGGGCGGCACGGTCTGCTTCGAGGGCACCGTCGAGGCTCTGCGGGCAAGCGGCACATTGACAGGTCGACATCTCGACGACCGGGCGCGCCTCAAGGAAAAGGTGCGGACGCCCGCCGGCGTGCTGCAGATCCGCGGCGCAACGGAACACAACCTGGTCGACGTCGACGTCGACATCCCGCTCGGGGTGCTTGTCGTCGTCACCGGCGTCGCCGGCTCCGGCAAGAGCTCGCTGGTATTCGGCTCGATCCCAGCAGGCGCTGGCGTGGTTTCTGTCGACCAGGGCGCCATCCGAGGCTCCAGGCGGAGTAACCCGGCGACTTACACCGGGCTCCTCGATCCGATCCGCAAGGCCTTCGCGAGGGCAAACGGGGTGAAGCCCGCGCTGTTCAGCGCCAACTCCGAGGGCGCGTGCCCGGCCTGCAATGGCGCCGGCGTCATCTACACCGACCTGGCGATGATGGCGGGCGTCTCCGCCACCTGCGACGAGTGCGGCGGCAAGCGGTTCGACGCATCGGTGCTCGATTACCATCTCGGCGGCCGTGACATCAGCGAGGTGCTCGCGATGTCGGTGACCGAAGCCGCGGAGTTCTTCGGAACCGGCGAGGCTCGCACGCCTGCCGCGCAGGTCATCCTCGAGCGGCTCGCCGACGTCGGGCTCGGGTACCTGACCATCGGTCAGCCGCTCACCACGCTGTCCGGCGGCGAGCGGCAGCGGCTCAAGCTGGCGACTCACATGGGGGAGGAGGGCGGCATCTACGTGCTCGACGAGCCCACCAGTGGTCTGCACCTGGCCGACGTCGAGCAACTGCTCGGCCTGCTCGACCGGCTGGTCGAGTCCGGCAAGTCAGTGATCGTCATCGAGCACCATCAGGCCGTCATGGCGCACGCTGACTGGATCATCGACCTCGGCCCTGGCGCAGGCCACGACGGCGGCAGGGTCGTATTCGAGGGCACGCCCGCTGATCTCGTCGCCGCACGTTCGACCCTGACTGGCGAGCACCTGGCTGACTACGTCGGCCGCGAGGCCTGAACCCGCAATTTCGCCGCAGAGCTTGATGACCGCGCGAGCGTGCTCGCTCACCTGTGCGGGAAGAAGAACTCGGTGATCCGCATTCGCCATTCAGCCCAGGTGCGCGATGCGGTCGTGCCGACCTGGCTGATAGAAGTGGTCCGGTTTCGCCGGGTCCCGGTCCCCTGGGAGAGCATGATCAGAGCCGCTCTGGCCATCTGCTTGCCGGTGGCGGTGGCTGTCGCCGCTGGCCAGCGCGCGCTCGGACTGCTGATCGCGATGGGTGGCCTGATGGGTACCATCGTCGATCGCGGCGGGCCCTACCTGGTTCGCCTCAAGCGGGTCCTCTCGGCTGCGCTGTTCGGCGGGGCGGCCGGCCTGGCGGTCGGCTCGTTCGTTCATGGCCGCGGCTGGATCGCCGTGGTGCTCCTGGTCATCGTGGCCGGAGTCTCGGCGCTGATGAGCGCGATCAGCGGAACCTGGTCGGTGACCGGGCTGTACCTTCTGATCTATGCCTCACTGGGCCTCGGTCCGCTCGGCGCCGTCCGACCCTGGTGGCATACGGCCCTTGGCTTCCTGATCGGCGTTCTGTGGGCGCTTATTCTCATCGTGCCCGGATGGGTGGTGTCTCCCAGAGCCGCCGAGCACAGGAGTGTAGCTGCCGTCTACCGCGCGCTTGCCGCCCTGCTCGGCACGGCCGGGACGGCTCGCTTCGCCGAGCCTCGACGGAGCCTGGCGGATGCATTTAACGCCGCCTATGACGCGGTATTGGCCGCCAGGTCCGCTGCGGCTGGGCGGGACGCGGAGATGGCGCGCCTCATGGCCCTGCTCAACCAGGCGACCCTGCTCGCCGAGGCGGCCGTGGCACTGAACCAGGAGGGCAACCGGGCCCCCCAGCCGGTCATCGGGGCCGTGAGCATGGCCGCCGACGCCATCAACTTTGGCCGGCGGCCGCTGATCACGACACAGCAATGGGATACCAGCCCTGGCGCAATCGCGGTGAGTGATTCCCTCAACGTGGTCGCACGCCTAATCTCGCCAGCGGGCGCGGCGCGTGCCGCATCCACGCCGCCGAGGCGGCGGATGCGCGATCGTGTCCTGGCGGTGAACGAGCAAGTGAGCGGCGAGGTCATCCGGACGTTCGCGCTGCGGCTGATGGCATGCGTCGGCGTCGCCGTCGTCATGAGCGAGGTGCTGCCGCTGCAGCGGTCCTACTGGGTAGTGCTGACGGTCGCCATCGTGCTCAAGCCGGACTTCGGCTCGGTGTTCGCGCGTGCTGTACAGCGGGGTGCCGGGACCGTTATCGGTGCCGTCCTTGGCGCAGTGATCCTGGTCACGGTGCCATACGGGCCGTGGCTTCTGATCCCTTTCGGAGTTGTCGCCGCGCTGCTGCCGTATGGGCTGAGCCGCAACTACGGCCTGTTCGCGACGTTCGTGACGCCCCTTGTGGTTCTCCTCATCGACCTGCTGGTGCCGGGTGGCTGGCAGCTTGCGCTGGCCAGGCTGCTCGACACGCTGCTTGGCTGCGCGATTGTCCTCGTCGTGGGATATGCGCTCTGGCCGATCAGCTGGCGTGCTAACCTGCCCGGCCATTTTGCCGGCACCATCAGGGCAGTTAGCCGCTACCTGGACGAGGCGTTCACGACCGCCCATGAAGGTGGCTCGCCAGCGAGGGAACATGAAGAGACAGATTTGTCGTCGCGGTCGCGGATTAAGCGTCAGACCTACCAGGCGCTGTCTGACCTGCGGGCCGAGTTCCAGCGGACCATGTCTGAGCCACCGGGGGTGAGCCGCCGCGCCAGCGCATGGTGGCCCGCTCTAGTCGGGTTGGAGGAGGTAGTAGACGCGGTGACAGCTACGTGCGTCACGATTGCCCGCGGAGCCCGGGCACCCTCCCCAGCTGCGGTGCGGCAGCTGAGCGCCGCGCTCGCCGCCGTTGCAGACCAGGTCGAAGGGGCTGCTGGCGGCGCGAGCGAAACGACCCTGCCTTCCGACGAGCCGCTCACCCCGGTGACCGAGGCAGTGCGGTCAGTGCTTGGCGTTCTGGGCGGCAACAATGCGCCGCGCACTCGCACGCGATAAACCCGTGGCGATATCGGTGGTCATCCCGCAATGATGGCCGACGTGGAGGAGATCGAGGTCGTCGTCGCCCATCAGGGCTGCGCGACCCTGCGCGTCGGCGACGTGTTCCTGAAGATCGACGGCCCGGTGGGCATCGACGAGCTCGCATCGAGCCTCGACGGCGAATGCGAGTGGCTCGTCACGAACGGCGTCCTTCCCGCCGACCTGGTCACGCGCAACCGCCGGGTTGCCGAGACCGCGCTCCGGCCGTGGACACCGGCATTCGCCCACGGCGACCTGCAGATCACCCACGTGTTCGTCGACGGTGACGAGATCACCGGCGTGATCGACTGGTCCGAGGCGAGCCAGGGCGATGCCCTGTACGACCTCGCCAGCTTGACGCTCGCACACGAGGAGCACCTTGGCGTCGTCGCCGGCTACGGCACCGACGTCGACCGCGACCTCATCCGCGCATGGTGGTCGTTGCGATGCCTCACCAACGTCCGCTGGCTGACCGAACACGGCTACGGCTCGCCCGAGCAGTTCCCCGAGGTCGCCGTGCTCCGATCCCGGCTGTGAGGCTGCACGAGCCCGACGGCCACGAGTGCCGTTCTGCCGCATCGAGCGATGCGACCACGCACAGCGGCAGATTAGCGAACCTCGGTGTACTCGCTGCGGTCCAGCTGCACGACGTCGGTGTAGTCGCTGCCGTTCGGCTCTGCGATGCGTCGGTGGACTGTCTGTGGTCCAGCTGCACGACGTTGAAACCGGCCCTAGAACGCATCTTGCGCACGTGCTGCATGCGACGCGCCGATAATGCACATTATGTCAAGTAGCAAAGCAGCCGCTGGCGCTGATCCCGGCCGGCCAATCCATCGACTCGCGTATTTGACCCTAAGAATCGTCAGGCGCCGAGAGCAAGTAGACGCGGCCGCTGAGCTTGCCGATCATGCGGTAGACGTGCCACAGGCAGTCGCCGAGCTTGATGTCGTAATTCCGCTTGCCGAATAGGGCGATGTATCGCTCAGGATCGCGCAGCAGCCGTGCGGCGTGCAGCAGATGACGGCAGCGTTCCGGCGCGTGCTCCCAGTTGTGTTCACCCCACTCGCTACCCAGCACGACGCAGCCGTCGGTCCGCAACCCGGCGGCTTTGATCGACGCCTCGCTGTTCTCCGGCCGCATCGCCGAGGCCGAGCAGCCCATAACCGGTAGCAGGAACGCTGCCTCCCCCGGCTCCAGCAGGCTGGTCGCGAACATCTGGTAAATCATCGCGCGGCCGCCCGGCTTCAGTACGCGACGGAACTCACGGTAGGCGCCGTCCATCTGCTCGACCAGGGACAGCACGTCGCGGATCCAGACGAGGTCAACGGATCCGCTGGCGAGCGGGAGACGCTCCACCGTGCCGACCGCGAAGGTGACCGGGCAGCCTGGCGGCGCGTTTTGCTGAGCGGCATGCACGCGGCGCGGGACCGGGTCGACGCCGATGACCTGGAAGCCGAAGCGATTGGCGAGCTCGATGGCATGCTCACCCTCACCGCACCCTACGTCTACGACCACCGCGCCCGACGGAAGTGCCATGTCTGCCACGTATCGGAACAGCGAGTCAGGCCCCAGAGGGCCAAGCGACCCGTCAAGCTCGTGGTTGAACTGCTCCTCGATCAGGTCGTAAGCGTCGTGAGCTGCTGGCAAGGGTCCTCCTCCACCGCCGAAGCTCAAACCATCTTCTCGCACGGCCAGACACTGAAGCGGTCACTTGACTATTGCTGGGCCCCCGTGGCACGCTGAGGCACATGCTTAACTATGCGCCAGACCTGGACCGTGTATTCCAGGCACTTGCCGACCCCGGCCGGCGGCTCATGGTCGAGCGGCTCACCGAGGGACCGGCGTCGGTCAGCGAACTCGGCCGACCGCTGGACATGTCGCTCGCTGCCGTGCTGCAGCACGTGCAACTGCTGGAAGCGAGCGGGTTGATCCGCTCCAGCAAGCTCGGCCGTACGCGCACGTGCAGCCTCAACCCGGCGGTCCTCCGCTCTGCCGAGAGCTGGATCGCCGACCGGCGCACGCTCATCGAGCGCCGTCTTGACCAGCTCGGCCGGTACCTGGCGCAGACCGCCGACCAACCAGACCCAGGCTGGGCACCAGCGCCCGGCCGGACTTCCGACGAGCATGAGATTTCCGACGAGCATGAGGAGCAACAGTGACCGGCAGTTCTGTCATCCACGACACGTTCTCGATCGAACGCAGTTACCCGGCGGCGCCATCCCGGGTGTTCGCCGCCTTTGCGTCTGCGGAGGCCAAGGGTGCCTGGGGCGACACCGGCGGGCTGGAGCCTGCCGAAAGCGATGCAGGCAGCGCTGAGTTCGACTTCCGGCAGGGCGGCCGGGAGCGGTTCGGCATCAAGGTCGAGGGCACTACCTACCGGTACGACGCGCTGTACTACGACATCGTGCCGGACCAGCGGATCGTGTACAGCTACGAGATGTACGCCGACAACGCGAGGATCTCGGTGTCGGTCGCCACGATCGAGTTCGCGAAGAGCGGCGACGGCACCGCGCTGACCTGGACCGAACAGGGCGCCTACCTGGACGGCATCGACGGGCCGCAGGCTCCGGCCCTGCGCAAGGGAGGCACCACAGAGATGCTCGACGGCCTGGCCAGCTACCTGACGCGGCCCTCCGCTTAGTTCAGCCGATATCGCGGTAGCGCGGTGACCGGCGAGCTCCGGTCGGTCAGGCAGTCATCAGTGAGCTGCGCAGTGTCCTGACCTGGCGCAACGAGGCAGACCGCCGTGTCAGTGCTCGTGTCAGGCTCGTGTCAGTGGTCGTGTCAGGCTCGTGTCAGGGTCGTGTCAGGGGCTGTGCAGATGATGGCCGCATGAGAAATTCAGCGATTGCAGTCTCAGGGCTGCGGAAGGCATATGGCGACAAGATTGTGCTCGATGGCATCGATCTAGATGTTCGTGCGGGCACGGTCTTTTCCCTGCTCGGCCCGAATGGGGCTGGGAAGACGACGACGGTGAACGTGCTGACCACGTTGATGAAGGCCGACGGCGGGACGGTACGGGTTGCCGGGCATGATGTTGCGACCGAGGCCAAGGCGGTGCGGGCCGTAATCGGGGTCACTGGTCAGTTCGCGGCGGTGGACGATCTGCTGACGGGGCAGGAGAACCTGGAGTTGATGGCGGATCTGCACCATCTGCGGCGAGGCGAGGGCAACCGAGTGGTCACCTCGTTGCTGGAACGATTCGATCTGGTGGAGTCGGCGCAGAAGATGGCGGCGACCTATTCCGGGGGTATGCGCCGGAAGCTGGACTTGGCGATGACGCTTATCACCAGGCCACAGATCATTTTCCTGGACGAGCCGACGGCGGGATTGGATCCGCGCAGCCGACGCACGATGTGGAACATCGTCCGCGAGTTGGTGGCCGACGGCGTGACCGTTTTCCTCACAACCCAGTATCTCGAAGAAGCCGATCAGCTCGCCGACACGATCGCGGTGCTCGACCAGGGCCACCTTGTTGCCCAGGGCACTCCCGACGAGCTCAAGCGCCAGGTTCCCGGCAGCCACCTCCGGCTCCGATTCACCAACGTCCTCGACCTCGACGCGGCGGCGCGAGTTTTGAACGGCTCCGCGCGGGACGACGACGACCTGACCCTGCGGGTTCCCAGCGACGGCAGAGCGAAGTCGTTGCGCGCTCTGCTGGATCGGCTCGATGAGCATTCGATCGACGTTGAGGAGTTCACCGTGCACACACCGGACCTCGATGACGTTTTCCTTGCCCTGACCAGTCACGTGAGCGCGGAGGCCATCACACAATGAGCACCACTTCAGCACCGTTGACCGATTCGCGGATCATGCTGCGTCGGAACTTCAAGCACATCCTTCGGAATCCGACCACGATATTCAACGGAGCCCTGATGCCTATCGTGATCATGTTGATGTTCGTGTACGTGCTCGGCAACGCATTCAACGTCGGCGAACATTACATCGAATACGCAACACCGGGCCTGATCCTGCTGGCCATCAGTTACGGGTTGTCGGCCACTGCGGTATCCGTGAGCTCCGACATGGCGAAGGGCATCATCAACCGGTTCAAGGTTATGAATGTCTCCCGCGGTGCCGTCCTGAATGGTCACGTCGCGGCCACTATGCTCGGCAGCTCGGTGGCCGTTGCGGCCATCATCGGCATGGCGTTCGCGCTGGGGTTCCGGTCGCCTGCGACCCTCCTCGACTGGCTCGGCGCGATCGGTATCATCGCGGCGACGGCTTTCGCGGCCGCCTGGCTCACGGTCGCGCTGGGAATGGCTGCGAAAACTCCGGAATCCGCAGGGCTCACCGTCGTGCCGCTAATCTTGCTGCCATTCGTGAGCAGCGCTATCGTGCCGGCCGCCAAGATGGGACAGGGTGTCCGGCAATTCGCTGAGTATCAGCCGTTCACGCCGATTATCGAATCGTTGCGTGGATTGCTCGCCGGTACCCCGTCGGCCGGCTACGCGGCCGCCGCTGTCGCCTGGTGCGCCGGGATCACGCTGGTCGGGTACCTGTGGTCGCGTGCGACGTTCAGCGAGCGAGCGTAGCCTCGACCAGCTCAGGCCAGCTCGCCTGCGCACCCTCCTGCGTCGCCTCGGTGAACCGCGCTTCGCCGAGGCGACGCCGCGTGGCCTTTTCGATACGGGCCACATCCGGTTGCGAGCGATCCGGCAGTCCGCGCACGCCGGCACTTGCCGCGAGCAGTCGGGCGGCCTGCTCGTACTGGCCGCAGCGGAGGGCCAGGTCCGCGACCCCGACGAGTACCTGCGCGATGAGGGGCGCATGCCCCGCCTCCGACGCGGCTTGGAACGCCGCCCCGCGGTGCTCGCGGGCCTCGTCGAAGCTGCCGGCCAGATAGCCGAGCAGGTCCTGTGTTACCGCGAAAATGTTCGCCCGCTTTGCTTCGTCGCCCAGCATGGTTGTCGCGATGCCGAGTTGCCGGTGTGCCTCCTCGGCGTCGCCGCCCCAACGAGCGAGTTCCGCCTTCGCAAGGGCCAGCCCGGCCAGCGACGCCGACCAGGCGACCCGTTCCGCGTACCGCTGTGCCTCCGCCATGGCGGCCGTGCTCGACTCCTCATCACCCAGCAGCCAGTACAGCTGAGCCTGGCGCGACCGCATCCGGATCACATCTTCGATGTCGCCGACCTCGGTGACGACCGCGATCGCCTGTTCGTAGTACTCGCACGCGCCGGTGAACTCGCCGCGCACGGCGATTCGATCCGCCAGCTCGGTCAGAGCGAACGAAATCCCCCACCGCTCGCCGAGGGCCCGGAACTCGGCGAGCGCCATCTCGAGATACGCCTCCGCATCCTGCCCGTCCTGGCCGAGCATGATCCGCATCTTGCCGAGCTGCAGCCTGGCCAGTGCGCGTACCCACGGATCGTCCTCGGTCAGCAGCGGCTCCCACGCTGCAAGCAGCGCGTGCGGCGCCTGCAACATGCGTTCCAGGGCGGCGACCAGCGCCAGCATCGGGTTGCGGCGCTGACTGCGCTGGGTAAACAGGTATGCCTGGTGGATCCACTCCGCCGCCTGGTACTGGTCACCAGGACCGTCGGCGATGAACGTCACCCCCAGCGCGTACACCATGGCCCGGATCTCATCGCTCACCTCGCCGGGCGCGCTGGTGGCCGCAGTGATCAGCTCGATGCCCTCGGCCTTGTGCCCGCCGAGCCACCAGTACCAGCCGGCGGCCGCTGCTAGCCGCATCGCCCCGTGCGCCTCGCCGGCCGCGAGCGCGCCACGCAGGGCAACGGCGATGTTGTCGTGCTCGACCTCGAGCGTGGCGAGCCACTCCAGCTGCTCGGCGCGGCGCAGATGCGGGTCCGCGGTTTCGGCGAGTCCGGTGAAGTGCGCGAGATGCGCAAGGCGCGCCAGATCCGACTCCCCCGCCTCTGCGAGCCGGTCCCTGGCGTATTCCCTGATCGTGTCGAGCATCCTGTACCGCGGTGCGCTGTCCCTGTCGGTGAGCAGCAGCGATTTCTCGGTCAGCGCGGTCAGCAACTCAAGCACTTCGCCCCTCTCGACCGAGTGACCGCCGCAGACAACCTCGGCCGCGTCCAGGCTCGCTCCCCCGGAGAACACCGCGAGTCTGCGCAGGACCTTCCGCTCGGCGTCGGTGAGCAGCTCCCAGCTCCAGTCGACCACCGCGCGCAACGTCCGGTGCTGCGGCAGCGCCGTACGGCTGCCGCCGGTCAGCAGACGGAACCGGTCGTCGAGACGGTGAGCGAGCTGCTCGAGGGACATGGTGCGCAACCTGGCCGCGGCCAGTTCGATCGCCAACGGCATCCCGTCCAGTGCCCGGCAGACGCGGACCATCCTCGACAACGTGTGGGCGTCGACCGCGAGATCTCCGCGCACCGCGGCCGCCCGGTGCCGCAGCAACTGGACGGCTGGAGAGGACTCGATCTCGGCGGCGTCCGCGTCCTCGGCCGGCAGCGCCAGCGGCTCAACCTGCCACAGCGCCTCACCCGTGATGCCAAGCGGCTCCCTGCTCGTCGCGAGAATCCGCAGCCGCCGGCACTCCCCGAGCGCCCGGTGGGCGAACGCCGCTGCCGACTCGATCACGTGCTCACAGTTGTCCAGAATCAAGAGCGTTTCGCGCTCACGGATCGCGGCGATGAGCCGGTCCATCGCTTCCGCGTTCGGTGCGCCGCCGAGCAGAGCGTCCCGGAGGCCGAGCGCGGCGAGCGTCGATTGCGCCACGTCACCGTTCGCGCCGATCGACGCCAGTTCCACCAGCCAGGCCCCGTCCGGCAGGTCTCCGAGCATCGTGCGTGCGGTTTCCGAGGCCAGCCTGGTCTTCCCCGATCCACCCGGCCCGATCAGGGTGGTGAGCCGATGTCCGGCGATGAGTTCGCGTACCGCGGCGACATCGGCATCCTTGCCGACGAAGCTAGTGAGCTCGGCGCGCACGTTGGTCTGCCGGTTTTCCTCCCACCGTCCCAATTCACCCCGCAGCAGTGCAACGTGCAATGCCGACAGCTCCTGTGAGGGGTCGACGCCCAGCGCGTCGGCCAGGGCTTCTCTCGTGCGCTGGTACACAAGGAGCGCATCGGTGTCACGACCGGCGGCTACGAGGGCACGCATCAGCGCAGCGACGAGCCGTTCTCGCAGCGGATGCGCGGCCACCACATCGGTCAGCTCCGTGACCAGCTCCGCACCGAGGCCGAGGCTGATCTCCGCATCGAACCGATCCTCCATGGCGGTCAGGCGTAGCCCCTCGAGCCGAGTCACTGCCGCGTCAAAGGCCGCACTATCCTGCAGACCGACGTCCTGCATAGCCGCACCGCGCCACAGTGCGAGGGCCTCGCGCAGCAGCCCCACCCGCCGCGGATCCTCGCCGGTGCGGGCCTGGGCGACGAGGCGTTCGAACCGCACCGCGTCGACTGCGTCGGGTTCCACCCGCAACCGGTAGCCGTCTGTCTGCCCCTCGACCAAGCCTTCCGGCAGCGCTCTCCGCAGTCGGGAAACCAAGCGTTGCAAAGCATTCGCCGCATCGGAGGGCGGGCCGTCACCCCAGATCCAGTCGATCAGCCTCGCCTTCGGGACTGCGTGACCTGGTTCGAGCGCGAGGGCGGTCAAGAGCCCGCGCAGCCGAGCGCCCGGCACGTCGGCGAGGATGCCGTCGTCCTTGCGAAGCTCGAATGATCCAAGCATCCCGATCTGCACCTAGCTGATTTTGCCACGGGCGATTCGCGGGCCTCCGACTCTCGTGCCGACGACTCGGCCAACTACTCCAGGGGACGGCGCCCGATCGCAGTCGGCTCGCGCCCGGCGAGCAGCCAGCCACCGATCACTGCAATGAGCGGCATGCCGACGAGGATGAGCAGCAGGTTGGCCACCGGGATGCTGGTCAGCGACGACAGGGTGTCCAGCTGATTGGTCCGGAAGAAGCCGATCGCCGCGATGTACCCGGCCACGATGCCGACGACCGCGCCGATGAGTGCCAGCGCGCCGGCCGTGGCGGCGGAGATGGCCCGGCGGGCCGTGCTGCCAGCTCCGGTAGCGGTGAGCATGCGCAGATCGCTGGCGGTCTCGCTGCGGAGCAGGCCGACGCTCATGGCGAGGATGCCGAGCGCGAGCAGGATGCCGAAGACGGTGGCGGCGTCGAGGATCTCGGCGGATGTCGGGATGCTGTTGCGCGTCTCCACGGTCAGCCCGGCCGCTGCCGCGGCGTGCTGGGCAGCGCTGATCTGACCTGCCGTCAGCGAGCCCGGAGTCTGGATGAGCCAGCCGACCGTGCTGGTCGTCAGGTGCAGCTGGCGCACGGCGTGCTCGGTGA
Organism: uncultured Actinomycetota bacterium; assembly: GCA_963809195.1. GTDB lineage: Bacteria > Actinomycetota > Actinomycetes > Streptosporangiales > Streptosporangiaceae > Chersky-822. The sequence continues at coordinate 719,244 of CAWEIQ010000003.1, forward strand.
TCACGGTGTTCGGCGCCGACGTACCGGACGGCAACGCGCTGACCTCCTGGATCTTCGGGTTCGCCAGGCAGTAGCTCGGCGGGCATGGCGAGTTGCTGCCCGGAGGGCCGAACTTGGAAGCGCCGTACAGGAGCTGCATCTTCGTCAGGCTCGACAGGCCGGGCCGCATGGTGAGGACGTCGGCGTCCGGGCTGACCTGCGCGGCGGTGATGCCGTACGCGCGCAGCAGCTGCGGAGTGGCCACGTACACGGGTCCGTACCAGTTCCGCCCGGCCGCGGCGCGCTGCAGCGCGGAGTCAGTCGTCTCGAGCCGGACGATGTCCCTGGACCCGAGCGAGGCCGCGATACCGCGGGCCTCGGCCGCCATCGCTGCGAGCTGGGCGCCGGTCAAGGCCGGGCACCCGCTCGGCTCGTGCAGGCACGCCGCGCCCGGGGTGGTGGCTGCCGCCTGCGGGTAGACGACGAGCTGATTCGAAGCCAGGTTGGGCCCGACGTAGTCGACGGCGTTGCCGAACCGCGCAGCGGCGATCACGCAGATGATGACCGCGATGAGCACGCTGAGGCTGATCGCTCCGAGCGCCGCCCCCGAGCGCACCCGGTACCTGGCCAGGTCGCGCAGGGCCAGCCGCACGACTATCGGGGCCCGCCGGGCGGCCCTGGCCAGCAGCGCCAGGCACGTCGGGGCGACCAGCACTACCCCGACGCACAGCACGATCAGGCCGACGATCAGGGCGAGAAAGAGCGTCGACTTGTTCCCCGCCTCGGCGGCGGTCGACGTCGCCTGCTCACTCGCCAGCCCGATCAGGAAGAACGCGACCACGAGCAGTCCGACGCCGGTCGGCCCGGCCCAGCGGCGAGCCTGCCGCGGGGCCGGTGGCCGCCCCGCGAGCGCGGCGACGATCGGCACCTGGGCGATCGCCCGGGCGGGTCGAACGGCCGCCAGGTACGCCGCCAGCACGGCGAGCGCCATCGACACAAAGATCACCAGCCAGGGCAGCTGGAAGGCTCCCATGACGTGGTGAGCGCTGGCTTCCGCGCGCGGGCGGTACGCCAGCCAGGCCGCCAGGCCGAGCGCGAACCCGGCCACCGCGCCGACGACCCCGGTCGCGAAGCCGTTGGCGCTGACCACAAGCCCGACGTTGGCGTCCGTGGCACCCTGCGCGCCGAGCATGCCGATCGAGCGCAGCCGCCGCTGCGCCAGCACCGTGAACCCGCCCACGCTGACCAGGGCGATGAGCAGCATCCCGAGCGTGGCCGCTGCGAGCGAGATGGTCACCGGGTTGATCTCGTTGGTGTTGCCGGCCGACGTCCGCGACAGCCACGTTCGGGCCCAGCGAGTGGGGATTCACGCCCGGCGCGTCAAACAGCACAGTGACCAGCGAGGGCGCGCTGACCTGGCCGGGCGCAACGAGCGCGAACCACTCGAGCAGGTTCTGCGGGTTCGCCACGATGCCGACCACGCGCCGGGCTAGCACCGCCGCCGCGCCAGGTGTCGCCGATCTTCAGGCCGCAGCTCGGATGCCAGCCCGCTGGTCAGGGCCACCTGGCCGGGACCGGCCGGATAGTGCCCGCTGGTCAGCGACAGCATCGGCTGGCCGAACGGTCCGTGCGGATTCTGCGCGCGCAGGCTGTAGGTCAGCGACCGAGCCGGGACCGGGATCGTCTCGTTCTCGATCACGTCGACCCGGCCGAAGCGGTGCGCTAGGCCGCGATCTTGGCGGACAGGCTGCGGGCTCGGCCCCAACGTGGCCATGTCGGTCGCGGTGCCGAAGCCGGCGCCCGCCGGGGGCGGCGTGTTGGTGGCCACCGCCGAGCCGACGAAGGTGGCTGCGACCGCGACGGTGATCAGGGCGAGGATCAGCAGCTGCTGACGCCACTCGCGGCGCAGCAGCCGCCAGGCCCACCGGATGACCGCTCGCCGCGCGGGGACGCCCCCGTTGCCGGCTGCCGCGCGAGCCGGCCGCTCGAGTACCGCCGCGCCGCCGCGGCCTTGACCGCTCATTGCGGCAGCCCTGGCGTGAGCAGCGACTCCGGACCTGCCGCTGGAGCGGTCTGGTCGGTGACCCGTCCGTCGCGCAGGAACACCACCCGGTCGGCCCACGAGGCGAGCTGCGCGTCGTGGGTGACCACGACCGCGGCCATCCCGCCGTTCTTGCACGCATCGTGCACCAGGCGCATGACCGCCTCGGCGTTGCTGGAGTCGAGCGCGCCGGAGGGCTCGTCGGCCAGCAGCAGGCGGCGCTCGCCGACCACGGCGCGGGCGATCGCCACCCGCTGCCGTTCACCACCCGACAGCTCGTCTGGGTAACGCTCGGCCCGCGTCGGCCAGCCCCAGTTCCTTCAGCGCCGCCAGCCCGGCGGCTCGGGCCTTCCGCGCCGGCAGCCCGTCGAGCTCGAGCGGCAGGCTGACGTTCTCGGCCGCGGTCAGGCCGGGCAGCAGGTTGTAGTCCTGGAAGACATAGCCGATCGTGCGCCGCCGCAGCCGGGCCTTGTCGTTGCGCGACATGCCGGCCAGCGCGGCACCGCGTACGAGCACCTCGCCTTCGGTCGGCTCTTCCAGGCTGCCCGCGATCGTCAGCAGCGTGCTCTTCCCCGATCCGCTCGGTCCCATCACCGCGACCATCGCGCCCTCGTCCACCGACGAGGCTGACCCGGTCAAGCGCGTGCACCTCAGCGGCGCCCAGGCCGTAGACCTTGGACACCCGCCGGAGCTCCAGCATGCTCATCCCCGTACTCCTATGTGCCGTCGCCGCTTCGGCAGCGGCGCTGCCGCCGGCTGGACCTGGCCGTCGGCCGCCGCCCGCTTGAGCCGGGCATCGACCGCGTCGAGCCAGCGGACGACCGAGTCCAGCCGGAATAGCTCGGCATCCACCGCGAGGGCGAGGTTGAGGTCGCCCTCGGCCCCGCCTTCCTTGATCCGCGTCCACTGCTGCATGAGCTGCACGAGGTAACGGCGGTGCGCCTGGATCACCTCGTGTACGTCCGTGCCCGGTAGCCGGATCGCCACCAGGACCTTCATGACGAGCTCGTCCCTGGGCGGGGCGCTCAGGTCCGGCGGCGTGCGCAGCCACTCGGCGAGCTCGGCTGCGCCACCCGCGGTGATCTGGAACGCCTTCTGCGGACCCTCGTCGGCGCCCTCGGACTCGACCAGCCCGTCGCGCTCCAGCCGCTGCAAGGTCGTGTAGACCTGGCCCACGTTCAGCGGCCAGACCTCGCCCGGTCCGGGCCTCGAATTCCTCTCGCAGCTGCAGGCCGTACTTGGGCCCCTCGCTGAGCAGCGCGAGCAGCGCGTGCCGGACGCTCATGACCGAGCGTCACTTGGTATCATGCGGAGTAGCATACTCAGTATAATAGCAAAGACCATACTGCGTATACAACAGCGCGCGAGCGTGACCTAATCGGCCGCCAAGCCGGCCCGGGGCCGACCGGTATCGTCGGGTCATCGTTATGCGGCGCGTGTCGCCGCGGCTGGAGGCGCAGTGACCGTCTCGTCCACCGGCATCGACGCGGTGCTGCAGGCGCAGCCGCCGGCCTTCACGCCCGAGCAGGCATGCGAGATCGGGCGGGGCACCTTCGGCATCGAAGCGTCCGGCGCCCGCAACCTGGGCAGCGAACGCGACCAGGCATTCATGCTGACCGGGCCATCGGGATCTGGCATCGCCGTGCTCAAGGTGTCGAATCCGGCCGAGGACCCGGCCATGCTCGACATGGAGGCCCTGGCTGCGCTGCACGCGTCCCGGTGCGATCCTGGCCTGGCGATCGCCCTCCCGCGCAGCGAGGCCGGCACGCGCATCACCTTTGGTGCGACGGCGCGCGACCTCGCCGCATGCCGGGTGCGCTGGATGCACGGCGGCGCCGGTCACTGGGTTCGCGCCTATGACGTGCTGCCGGGCCGCGTCACGGCTGGATCCGCTCACGCTGCCGGACTCCGCGCTGATCGCGCTGGGGTGAAACGACCGCGCGGCTGGGCCTCGCGTTGCGCGGCTTCATCCACCCGAGTGCGATCCGCCGCCTGCCGTGGGACGTCCAGCATGCGGCGCGCGTCCGGCCGATGACCGCGTCGATCGCCGACAGGGACGCGCGAGCGGCCGTCGTCCGCCGTGCTCGACCGCTACGACGCCGCGGTCGCGCCGCGCTGGCGGCTGCTGCGGGCGCAGGTCATTCACAGCGACCTGACCGCCGACAACGTGCTGGCCGACGACGACGGGCATGATCACCGGCATCGTCGACTTCGGCGACATGACCCACACCGCGCTGGTCGCCGACCTCGCGTCGGTGCTGGACTCGCTCGGCGGCGGCCGAGACAAGGCCGAGATGTTCCGGGTGGCCCGGCTGGTCATCGACGGCTACGAGCGACTGCTGCCCCTGGAGCCGATCGAGCTCGAGCTGCTCGGCGAGCTGTGGGCGACCCGCGCCGCCGTCACCGTGGCGATCGGCTCCTGGCGCGCGGCGTCCGGGCTGGAGGATCCGGCATTCGCCGAGCGGTTCAACGACAGCGCGCTCGCCATGATCGACAACCTGCTCTCCACTGGCTGGGCCACGGCCGCGCGACTGCTCGGCGGCGACGTCACCACAAGGACTCGCAGCGGCATGCCGGAACCGGCCAGCACGGACCTGAACCCCGTACAGGCGCTGGCAGCCCGCCGGGACGCGGTCTTCGGGCCGGCGATGGAGCCGCTCAGCTACGCCGAGCCGATCGAGATGGCCAGCGCCAGCGGGGTCTGGATGACCGACACAGACGGCCGGCGCTACCTCGACATGTACAACAACGTGGTCTGCGTCGGGCACGCTCATCCGCGGGTCACGTCGGCGGTCGGCAGGCAGTGGCGGGTGCTGAACACCAACCTGCGCTACCTGCATGCCTCTGCCGTCGAGCTCGCGGAGCGGCTGGTCGCGACCTGCCCGCCGGGGCTGGACACGGTGCTGTTCGTGAACTCAGGTTCGGAGGCGAACGATCTCGCCTGGCGGCTGGCGTGCTGGCATACCGGGAACGCCGGCGGTCTGTGCACCGAGTTCGCCTATCACGGCATCACCGCGGCGATGGCCGACTTCTCCCCCGAGGTACTGCCCGGCGCGCGCACGCCGGATCACGTCGCAGACCTGGGCGCCGCCGGACACCTACCGCGGCCTGCATCGCGGCACCTCGGGCTTCGCGGCGGCGCTGAACCGTCTCGCCAGCCACGGCTTCTCGCCCGCCGCGGCCATCTTCGACGGCGTCCTGCAGAGCGACGGTATCTATGACCTCGAAGCGTCCTACGTGCGCGAGCTCGTCGGCCTGACCCATGCGGCAGGCGGGCTGTGGATCGCGGACGAGGTCCAGGGCGGGCACGGCCGCACCGGCGAGGCGATGTGGTCGTTCCAGCGATTCGGCATCGTCCCCGACTTCGTCACGCTGGGCAAGCCGATGGGCAACGGGCAGCCGGTCGGCGCCGTGATCACCAGGCGCGAGCTGCTCGAGCGGTTCGCCAGGGACACGGTCTTCTTCTCGACCTTCGGCGGGAATCAGGTCTCGATGGCGGCCGCGCACGCGGTCCTTGACGTGCTTGCCGACGAGCGGGTGCTCCCCCGCGCGCAGGCAGGCGGGAGCCGCCCTTCGCGCAGCGGTGCGCGCGGCGACGAGCCAGTTCGGCTGCGTCGGAGACGTCAGGGGCATGGGCCTTGCCAACGCCATCGAGATCGTGACCGACCGTGCGTCGAAACAACCCGCGCCAGCGGCCGCCGGCGCGGTCAAGGAGGCGCTGCGCCGCCGCGGCGTGCTGGTCGGCACCACAGGCCGGGCTGGGAACGTGCTCAAGGTCAGGCCGCCGCTCGCCTTCACCGAGGATCTGGTGCCCGCCTTTACCGCCGCGCTGACCGCTTCGCTTGACGACTGCCAGGTCACCGTCGCGTGACGGTCAGTCCGGCTCGCTTGCGTCCAGCCGCAGCATGCGCTTGGCGAACCGCTCGAGCAGCATGATCGCCTGGGACGCGACGGCTTCGTCATGCTCGATGGCGAGCCGGATGCCGAGGCCGTCGAGCAGCCCGTGCAACTCCACGGCCGCCTCGGCCACGGTGCCGTCGGGGCGGAACCGTCCCGCCGCCACGCCGTCCGCGATGCAGTCGGCGATGAGGCTGAGCCATTGCGTCCTGACCTCGCGGCTATCCTCGGCCAGTTCCTGATCGTGAGCGGCCGCACGCCAATACTCAAGCCAGAGCACCCAGCCACCGCGCCGCCGAGCGGGGTCCAGCGACACCGACCTGACGATGATGTGCTGAACTCGCTGCCACGGATCGGCGATCTCGCTGACCCTTTCGGCGAGCAACGTCAGCTCAGCCCTGACCTTATTGCGCAAGGCCTCGCGCCTCAGCACCTCCAATGTCGGGAAGTGGTGCTGCAAGCTGGCGACGGGAACTCCGCTGGCCTCGGCGACATCGCTGTAGCGGGTGGCCCCGTAGCCGCGGAAGATCATCACCTCCGACGCGGCATCCAGGATCTCGCTCCGGTTGTGGCGCGGCGGGCGCCCCCGGCGCGGCACCGATGGCATGGTCGGCACGAGCCGGAGTATAGGGGCGACGGGTCAGCATCAGCCGACATCGCTGGCGCATGCCGGCGCGCCGTCACCCGGCATCTCCTGGACAATTTGGCTCAAGCAAGCCCAGAACCTCCGACAGCGAGGGTATCCACGGCCCCGCCCAGTCGTCCTCGCGCGCATGAGCCGTGCTGGTGTACCAGTCGTCGGCGCGCAGCATTACCGCGCGCATGCCGCATGCCGAAGCGCCGCTGAGCTCCCGCCCTCCCCCGTCGCCTACGTAGAGGCATTCCACCGGTGCAACCCCGAGCTGATTCGCGATGGTGGTGAACAAGACGGGGTCTGGCTTCCGCCGGCCGGCTTCGCAGGACAGAACTCTGGCATCGACCAGCCCGGCAACCGGGAGCCTCGGCCAGGCTTCGGCCAGCTCGACGGTGCAGTCGCTGAGAACTCCTACCTTCAACCCGCGGGCGCGCACCTCGGCAAGCACCGAAAGCGCGTCTGGACGAAAGACGATCAGCTCGCCCTGCGAATCTCTCCTGGCCGCGCACGCCGCGGCCAGTGCTTCGTCGTCGGGCTCGACGCCGTGCCGACGGGCTAGCTCGCGGAACGTGGCAGGCAGGTTCCCGAGCGCCCCGGTCGCGCGTTCGGCCCACGATTCGTCGAGGGCACGCCGCCACTCGGCAGCGTCCAGGCCGAGCGGCGCCGCGCTGCGGGCGGTGTGCTCCTGCCAGACATGCTCTGGTGTGCTCGGGGTCAGGGTAGCGAAGAAGTCGAAGACGACTGCGGCGTAGGACATGTCGCTATTGTCGGCCAATCCCGTGGTTATCGAGGCCGCAGCATGGCCTCAGATTTCCCCTGTATCGTGACTGACGTGGAAGAACCTGACGTGATGACGCGCCGGGCTGGCCGGGTTCTGGTCATCGACGCGGGCGGCCGGGTGCTGCTGCTGCACGGGTTCGATCCGGCCAGGCCGGACGATCCGTACTGGTTCACTATCGGCGGCGGCGCGGAACCGGGCGAGAGCCTGGCGCAGGCCGCCGCGCGTGAGCTACTCGAAGAAACCGGAATCAGCGCGGATGCCGCTGAACTCGGAGAACCGGTCTGGCATGAGGTGACCGACTTCAGCTACGACGGCACCAGCTACCGGCAGGAGCAGGATTTCTTCGAGCTCAGGATCGGCAGCGCGGTCGTCATGACCGACGGCCTCGACGACGAGGAGGCGGCGGTCATCGACGGCCATCGCTGGTGGACGGTCGCCGAGCTTGAGGCGACGAACGAGATGTTCTATCCGCGAGACTTGCCAAGCTTGCTGCGCGAGCTGGCCGGACGCGCACTTGGCGCTTCCTAGCCCGCGCCATCGAGCCGGCCCGCCGCCCGTGACCGGCCACGAAATTCGGCGACGATCAGGTCCCCGGTCCTGACCGTCACGTCGTAGATCCCGCTGCGCCCGAACAAGACCCGTTCTTCGGCGACCGCAACCAGCACGTCGCCCTCGCGGACCGGAGCCACGAAGCTGATGTCAGCCCCGGCGGCCACTGTCACTACTCCCCTGCTGTTGCACGCGCACGCGAACGCGGTGTCCGCCAGCAAGAACACGTAGCCGCCGTGCGCGATCCCGTGCCCGTTGATCATTGACCGGGCGACGGTCATCCGCACAGTCGCCCTGCCATCCCCCGCCTCGAGCAGTTCCATGCCCAGATCGCGGGAGGCACGGTCCGCCGCGAACATCCCGACCGCGGGCCCTGGTCCGGTGTCCCCAGCCGCCATGCGGCTATCCTGCCGCACCCCGGTCAAGTTAGCGTGTCGGGTATGCCCTCGTTCCACCAGCCAGGAACTGTGCTGACCGACCATCTCTTCGAGGTGCCGCTCGATCATTCCGATCGGCGCGGCCCGCAGCTGACCGTGTATGCGCGTGAGGTGGTTGCCAAGGAGAATGCGGGGCGCTCCGCCGCCGACCTGCCATGGCTGTGCTTTCTCCAGGGTGGCCCAGGGCAGCAGAGCCCGCGGCCGAAGGGGCGTGACGGCTGGCTCGACCGTGCGCTGCGGGACTACCGTGTGCTGCTGATTGATCAGCGTGGCACCGGGCGCTCCACGCCGGCCAACCGGCTGACGCTAGCCTGCCTCGGCACTCCAGAGGCTCAAGCCGAGTACCTGACGCATTTCAGGGCCGATTCGATCGTCGCTGACGCCGAGCTGATCAGGCAAGCGGCTGACCGGAGGCGCGCCGTGGAGCGTGCTCGGGCAGAGCTTCGGCGGATTCTGCGCCGTCACGTACCTGTCTATAGGCGCCAGACGGGCTAGCAGAGGCGTTCATCACCGGCGGGCTGCCGGGTGTCGCGACGGCCGCCGACGACGTCTATCTGGCTACGTATCCGCTGGTCGCCGCCAAGAACGCGGCGCACTATGAGCGCTACCCCGACGACATGAGCCAAGCCCGCAGAATCGCCGCATATCTGCTGCGCAAGGAGGTGCTACTGCCCTCGGGTGCGCCGCTGACCGTCGCGGCCTTCCAAGCGCTCGGCAGCTGCCTTGGGGCATCAACCGGCAGTCACGACCTGCACTACCTGCTCGAGGATGCGTTCGACGGCGATGAGATCAGCGACTCGTTCAGATACCGGACGCAGGCCATGCTCTCATTCGCAGCGGGACCGCTCTACGCCGTACTGCACGAAGCCTGCTACGCGCAGGAGGCCGCCACCCGCTGGGCCGCCCAGCGGATCAGGGAGCAGATTCCCCGCCTTCAGCGCCGAGGCGGCCCTCGATGGCTCCGATCCGATCCTGTTCACCGGCGAGATGATCTATCCGTGGATGCTCGCGACCGACCCGGTGCTCCGGCCGCTCGCCGAGGCCGCGGAGCTGCTGGCCCAGCACGACAGCTGGCCAAGGCTCTACGACCAGGCCCAGCTGAACCGCAACGACGTGCCGGCCGCGGCGGCGGTCTACTACGACGACATGTACGTGCCGCAGCAGTACTCGATCGATACGGCAGCGCAGATCCGCGGCCTGCAGCGATGGGTCACCAGCGAGTACGAGCACGACGGCCTGCGGGCGAGCGGCGGCGCCGTGCTCGACCGCTTGATCGGCATGGTCCGAGGCACGTGCTAGCGCCGGCGCTGCGGCCGGAGATCCAGCCGGGCTGCCCTAGTCTTGACCCGGTGATCACCAGGACCTGTCTGTGTCTTGTTGTCAGGCCGGGCCCTGTCGCAGGCCGGGCGCTGTTGTCAGGCCGCCCCATGTCGTCGGCCCGACTGAGGCTGGCGAGTCCGGCGGGCCCGGGAGGTGCTGCTCGGCTTCAAGAAGACCGGATTCGGCGCCGGCCGCTGGGTCGGGCTCGGCGGCCACATCGAGGACGGCGAGCAGCCGGCCGAAGCAGCGGCCCGCGAGGTGGCCGAGGAGTCCGGCCTGATCGTGTCGCGAGCCTCGTGCACATGGCAAGCCTGAACTTTGTCTTCCCGGCGCGGCCTGCCTGGAACCAGACCGCCGATGTGTTCGTGACCGCCGACTTCGCAGGCGAGGCCGCCGAATCCGATGAGGTAATCCCCCGGTGGTTCGGCGCCGACGCCCTGCCCTTCGACGGCATGTGGGACGACGCCAGGTACTGGATGCCGCTGGTGCTCGCCGGCGAACGCGTCCGCGCCGACATCACGTTCGCCGACGACTGCGCGACTGTCGCCGCGGCCAGCCCCGACCTGCTCAGCGGGCACGGCTAGCGGCGCGCGACGCTCATCACGGCTAGATCTTTAGCCATGCTAAGGTTCTAGCCGTGACGAGCGCAGCGACCGAGCGAGACCGGGCCTCGATCACAGGTACAAGTGGGTCGCGCTCTCGAATACGACGCTCAGCATGCTGATGGCCACGATCGACACCTCGATCGTGATCATCGCGATGCCGGCGATCTTCCGCGGCATCCACCTGGACCCGACCGCGCCAGGCAACATCACCTACCTGCTCTGGATGATCATCGGGTATCTGCTCGTGACGGCCGTGCTCGTCGTCACGCTGGGCCGCCTCGGCGACATGTTCGGCCGGGTCAGGATCTACAACCTCGGCTTCGTGGTGTTCACGCTGGCCTCGATCGCCTTGTCGCTCGACCCGCTGACCGGTCCCGCGGGCGCGATGTGGCTGATCTTGTGGCGGCTCGCCCAGGCGTTCGGCGGAGCGATGCTGATGGCCAACGCGGCGGCCATCCTGACCGACGCCTTCCCCGCCAGGCAGCGCGGAATGGCCCTGGGCATCAACCAGATCTGCGGGATCTCCGGGCAGTTCATCGGGCTGATCCTGGGAGGGGTCCTCGCCGCCTGGGACTGGCGCGCTGTGTTCTGGGTGAACGTTCCCGATCGGGGTCTTCGGCACTGTCTGGTCGTACCTGAAGCTCCGCGAGATCGCCACCGTCAGGCGCGCGGCCATCGACTGGTGGGGCAACATCACCTTCGCGGCAGGAGCCGGACTGCTTCTGGTCTCGATCACCTACGGCATCCAGCCGTACGGCGGGCAGCCGACCGGCTGGACCAGCCCGCGGGTGCTCGGCGGCCTGGCAGGCGGCATCGCGCTGCTCATCGCCTTCTGCCTGATCGAGACGAAGATCGCCGAGCCAATGTTCCAGCTCGGGCTGTTCCGCATCCGCGCGTTCGCGGCCGGGAACCTCGCGAGCCTGATGGGCTCGATCGCCAGAGGCGGCCTTCAGTTCATGCTGATCATCTGGCTGCAGGGCATCTGGTTGCCGCTGCACGGCTACGACTTCGCCGACACGCCGCTGCGAGCCGGGCATCTTCCTGCTGCCGCTGACCGCTGGATTCCTGATAGCCGGGCCGATCTCGGGCTACCTGTCCGACCGGTACGGCCCGCGGCCGTTCGCGACCACGGGCCTGCTGGTATCCGCCGGCGCGTTCGCCGGCCTGCTACTCCTGCCGGTCGAATTCCCTTATTGGATCTTCGCTCTGATCATCTTGTGCAACGGCCTCGGATCGGGGCTGTTTGCCTCGCCGAACACGTCGGCGATCATGAGCAGCGTGCCTGCCAGGTACCGGGGCGCTGCCTCGGGCATGCGGTCGACGTTTCAGAACTCCGGCATGTCCCTGTCGATCGGCATCTTCTTCTCGCTGATGATCGCCGGGCTCGCGGCCTCGCTCCCGCGCACCCTCAGTTCTGGCCTGCGCGCGCACGGAGTTCCCGCGCAGGTTGCGGCCCACGTCGCCAACCTGCCGCCGGTAAGCACGCTGTTCGCGTCATTCCTCGGCTACAACCCGATCGGCACCCTGCTCCGGCCAACGGGAGTGCTCAACAGCGCTGCCCAGGTCCGACGCCGCGCTGCTGACGAGCAAGGAATACTTCCCGCACCTGATCTCGGGGCCGTTCCACCACGGCCTGGTGATCGTTTTCAGCGTCGCGATCGCGATGTCGCTCGCTGGCGCGCTGATCTCGTTGCTGCGCGGCGGCCAGTTCTACTACGACGCGCCGCCAGTCGCCCCCGCCACAGGTCAGCCAGATCCGGCCGCGGCGGCGCTGTGATCTGTCGACTGGGCGATCTGCCGGCGGGCCGATCTGCCGAGTACGCGAGCCGCTGCCTTAGGATGCGAGCATGCCCCGGTATGAGTACCGCTGCCGCGCCTGCGGAGACACATTCGAGAAGACCCGGCCGATGAGCGAGTCATCGGCACCCTGCGCCTGCCCGCAGGGCCACGACGACACGGTCCGGCTGCTCTCGACGATCTCGGTGGGCGGCAGAGCAGGCTCGGACCGCAGCGCCGGATCCGGTGGCGGCTGCTGCGGCGGCGCCTGCGGCTGCCGCTGACCACCCGCATCCGTGATGTCCGCATCGCACGGGCTCGCCGACGGTGGTCAGACAGCCATGCCCGCCGAGCTGCTGCTGGCCGGCCTCGAGACAGCCACCGCCACGCTCGCCGACCTGGTCAGGCGGACTGACCAGGATCTGCGCATCCCTGCGTGCCCTGACTGGACGCTGCGTCAGCTAGCCACCCATGTCGGCCGCGCGCACCGGTGGGCGGCCGAGATCGTCGCGACCAGATCGGCCGAGTTCATCGAGTTCCGCTCGGTGCCGGACGGGCGGTCCCCGGCGGGCGCCGACGGCCAGGCCCTGTGGCTGACCGCCGGCGCAAACCGGCTCATCGATGCCGTGCGTGCCGCCGGTGATGACCTGGTCTGGGCGTTCACGAACCTGCGTCCTGCCGGTTTCTGGGCTCGCCGGATGGCCCACGAGACCCTGGTTCACGTGGCCGATGTGCAACTCGCGGTGGGCGATGCCGTCGACATCCCGGCCGACATCGCCGCCGATGCGATCGACGAGTGGCTCACGGTCATGAGCCCGTTGAACGATGGCGGGAACGACCTAGCCTCGATCCTGCCTGCGGGCACCGCGATGCAGGTGCGGGTCAACGGCTCGCGGGCAGCACGCGAGTGGCTGGTCAGACACGGATCCGATGGCGTGCGGGTATTGCCAGGACCGGGCAGTGGTGACGTGACGCTTGCTGGCCCGGCCACCGATGTGCTGCTCGTGCTCATGCGCCGGATCCCGGTCACGACGCCATCGGTGCTCGTGTCAGGTGATCCGAGCCTGCTCGATCGGTGGCTTACGCTGACTGCGTTCTAGTTTCGGCCGTCGGCGAACGCGACGGCGACCGTTCCTCTTCCGGTGGCTCCGCGCAGTAGCACAGGAATCGTGGCCGCTGCCTGAACAGCTGACGAACGCGACGAGCGAAAGCGCACCGCACGTCACCAGGACGGTCCGGGAGTAGGCTGACTAACCCGGCCGGGAAGACGCGAAGTGCTCTGAACTGCGAGGTTGAACTATTGCTGAACGCTGTGCGCGAGGTCTCCGAGTTCGTACTGGCCCGGCCCGACGATGCGCGCGCGCAAGGCGATGGCTTCCCGAAGATCTCCGACTCCCGTTTCAGCGTCGTTGTTACTGGCCGGGCCAGGACGCTACGGCGTACCTGGCTGGACACCTTCGACTGGCGCTTGTTCCGTGCTGGCCTCAGCCTCGAATACACCGCCGCCCGGGGCACGTCCGAGCTGGTGCTGACGGCGAGGGACGGCGAACTGGTCGCAGAGGAGAGGATGGGCGCAGCCGAAGGCCGCCCCCGCTGGCCAGCCAGGATCGAGCAATTGCCGGTCGGACCGCTGCGCGAGCAGCTCAGCGCGGTCATCGGCGTGCGAGCGCTGCTGCCGGTGGCGCGGGCCACCAGCGTGCAAACCAGGCGGCGGGCAGTCAATGCCGATGAGAAGACGATCGCGATCCTGACGACCGACCAGACAACTCTCACCCAGCCGGGCAATGCTGACACGGCCCCACGAGTCACCATCAGTCCGCTGCGGGGTTACCAGGCGCAGGCCGCCAAGCTCGCCGACGCGCTGGCGACGGGCGCCAGGCGTCGCGCGCGCCGACCAGACAGCGTTCGAGGCCGCCCTGCGGGCGGCGGGCCGCAGAGCTGGCGACTACACCAGCAAGATCGACGTCCGCCTGTCCGCCGATATGCCGGCCGCGCTCGCCGTCTGCACGGTGCTGACCAGGCTCTTCGCTACTGTCGAGGCCAACGTGCCAGGCACGATCCGGGACATCGACACCGAGTTCCTGCACGACCTGCGGATCGCGGTCCGGCGTACCAGATCGGTGCTGAAACTGGCGGGCTCTGTGCTGCCTGCCGGCCTGGCCGGCAGGTACGGACCGGAGTTCAAGTGGCTAGGTGACCTCACGACACCCACGCGTGATCTGGACGTGTACTTGCTCGGATATCCGGCAATGGCGGCGAAATTGATCGCCGCGACGGAACCCGAACTGCGGCCGTTCCATGACTACCTCGCCAGCCAGCGGGTCACGGCGCAGCGACAGCTGGCACGGGGGTTGCGCTCGGCTAGGTTCACAGGGCTCACCCGAGCATGGCAGCACGACCTCAAGCAGGTCGCGCCTCGGCGCCGTCCGGTTACCGGCAAGTTCGCCGCCGAACGGATCAGGCGCGCGCACGAGCGTGTGCTGCGCTCAGGCGGCGCGATCGATGCCTCCTCTCCCCCGCAGGCGCTGCACGACCTGCGCAAGCGCTGTAAGGAGCTCAGGTATCTGCTCGAGGTGTTCGCGTCCCTGCACGATCCTGGCGAGCAATGGCGGGCCGTCAACGAGCTGAAAGCGCTGCAGGACTGCCTGGGCGAATTCCAGGACACGGAAGTTCAGCAGGTCGAGCTGCGTGCCTTCGCCAGGAAGATGGTGGCTGAAGCCCGCGCGCCAGCCGAGACCGTGCTGGCGATGGGCGAGATCGCAGCGGGGCTGGCAGTCAGGCAGCGGGCCGCCAGGGGCGAGTTCGCCGGGCTTTTCGCCGGTTTCGCCAGCGCCCGCGGCCAGGCCAGAATCGACGCCCTGACCAGGGCGGCACTGACCAGGGCGGCACTGACCAAGGCGGCACTGTGAAGGTACTCGCGACGTACAACATCAAGGGCGGCGTCGGCAAGACGGCGACCGCGGTGAATCTGGCCTACCTCGCTGCGGCCGACGGATACCGGGTGCTGCTGTGGGACCTGGACCCTCAGGCGGCTGCCAGCTTCCTGTTCAGGATCAAGCCCCGGGTCAAGGGCGGCGGCAAGGCGCTCATCGCCGGGACCCGGACTGTCGACGATGCCATCAAGGCCACCGACTTCGACAACCTCGACCTGCTGCCGGCCGACTTCACCTATCGCAACCTGGACCTGCACCTCGACAGCGAGCGCAAGTCCTCCAGCAGGATCCGCAGCCTGCTCAGCCCGCTGCGGCGGGAGTTCGACCTCGTCGTACTCGACTGCCCGCCGGGCATCTCGCTGCTTTCCGAGAACGTGCTGCGCGCCGCCGACCTGCTGCTCATCCCGCTGATCCCGACGACGCTGTCGGTGCGGACGCTGGATCAGGTGACCGAGTTCGTCGCGGGCATGGACCGGCAGCGGCCAGGAATCCTGGCGTTCTTCTCGATGGTCGACCGCCGCAAGCGGCTGCACCGCGAGATCACGGAGGAACTACCAAGCCAGCGCGACGATGTAGCGGCAACCGCGATACCTGCGCTTTCTGCGGTCGAGCGGATGTCCCTGCAGCGCGCGCCGGTGACGGCTGCAGCGCCGCGCAGTCAGGCGGCCCGCTATTACCGCGAGCTCTGGTGGGAAACCAGCGCACGGCTTGGCCTCAGCCAAGCCCCGCAAGCAGGCGCCAGCCAAGCCCCGCAAGCAGGCGTCAGCCAAGCTCCGCCAGGAAGCTGAGCATCGCTGCGTTGACCTCGTTTGGACGCTCCTGCTGAGTCCAGTGCCCGCAGCCAGGCAGGATGCTGCCAAGTCGCAGTCCGGGCACGACCGCCTTGAGCTGATCGAGCACAGCCGACCCGCCAAGGAAGCTCACTGCCACGTCCCTGTCCCCCGCCAGGTACGCGGCGGGCACGGTGACAGGCGCGTGTTTCCACGCCGCCATGAGCTCCCAGGTCAGGTCCATGGCGCGGTACCAATTCAGGGGTCTTGTGAAGCCAGAGTCAGCGAATTGCGCAGCGAAGACGTCAATATCTCCCTCGGTGAGCCAGCCGGGCAGCTGGCCCGGCTCGGGGCAGATATCAAGGAAACCGAGGCCGGGCGGAATCACGGGTGCGCCACCCGCCGTCGCGTCGCCCGAGGCGGATGAGAGGACTCGCCTGAAGGTTGCCTGCGGGTCGCGGCTCAGTTCCGCGTCGGCGATCCCGGGTTGCTGGAAGTAACAGATATAGAAGCCATCGCCGAACAGCCCACGGAGCGCGGAAACCGGCGGCGTGGAGCCGCGCGGCGTATACGGGACGCTCAGGCCGATCACGCCGGAGACCCGGTCAGGGCGCAGCAGCGCAGTGTTCCACGCGACCGGTGCACCCCAGTCATGGCCAGCTACCACCGCCCGCTCGGCACCGAGCGCATCCATCAGTCCGATCACGTCGCCGCAGAGGTGAAGCATCGTGTACTTCTCAGCCGTCTGCGGCCCGCCGGTGCGGCCGTATCCGCGCTGATCGGGAGCGACAGCGTGGTAGCCGGCGGCCGCGAGCGCCGTGAGCTGGTGCCGCCAGGAGTACCAGGACTCGGGGAAGCCATGCAGCATCAGGACGAGCGGCCCGGAGCCTGCCTCGGCGATGTGCACGGGGAGATCACCGACGTTGATAACGCGGTGGGTCACGCCCTCGATGGTGGGCTGCATGGCGGAAGGGTCGTCCTGCGGCATGGCAGGAGAATAGCTCCTATGCCAGCAAAGCCACCGCTACGGGCGTACCGCCTGGCGAGCAGCCTGTTGCTGCGGTGACCCTGCATTGCCCTTGGCGTAGCCCTGGGTCCAGTGCGCGTCGCATGCGGCGGCGGCGTTGCACTTCTGGGTCATGGTGCTCGGGCCGGTGCCGCCTGGCGTGGCGGACGCCCCGCTGCCCGATCCGCCGCTGGCCGATCCGTTGCTGGCCCTGGCCTGCGGCGTCGTAAGCTGGCTCGCTGGGGGCGACGCCTGCTGGGACGAGGACTGATGACGATGCCCGCCCGTGGCTGGCGTCTGAACGCGCTCATCAGGTAGATGACGGCCGCAACCGCCGCGATCAGTATGAGCAGCATGACGGAAAGTGTCGCCCTGGCCCGCCTCGTCCGCAGTACCTGGCCGAAGCCCGGCTGGCCGAACGCTGCGAGTCGCGCGGCGAGCTTCGGATCGTCGGCGGCGAGCATGCGCTCCATCTCCTCGAGAATGCGCTGCTCATCCATAGGAAGCGCCACGTGTCACCTCCGCCGCCGCCCGCCGCGCGACCCGGAGCGACGGGACTTTTCCTTACTATCCCCTGTTGGAAGATTATTTACCTGCCGATGACCAAAGACTAGCGGCGGCAATAGGTTTCTTGATCTATTCGAACATGTGTTCTACAGTGTGGGCATGCGTTGGGAGGGACAGCTCGTCGACGAGCCTGCGGCGAAAGACCTGAGCTTGTCAGCTGAGGCGGCGGACGCGCGAGCACAGGCGGCACTGTTCGGCCGGGACGTGGTCACGCGCACATTTGACACTCCTGGCTTCCGCGGCATGACGTTTTACGAGGTATATGCCAAGTCGATTATCAACAAGGTGCCGCCCGCGTCGCGGATGCCTTTCCAGTTCACCATCAATCCCTATCGAGGTTGTGGCCACGCGTGTGTCTACTGCTTCGCCCGTAACACCCACACGTACCTCGACCTTGACTCCGGGCTCGATTTCAACTCCAAGATCATCGTGAAGGTGAACGCCGCAGAGCTGGCGCGGAAGGAGCTCACCAGGCCCCGTTGGTCGGGTGAGCATGTCGCGATGGGCACCAACGTGGATTGCTACCAGCGCGCCGAGGGCCGGTACCGGCTGATGCCAGGCATCATCGCCGCACTGCGGGACGCCAGGAATCCCTTCTCCATCTTGACCAAGGGCACGCTGCTGCTGAGAGATCTGGACCTGCTCGAAGACGCCGCGCAGGTCACGTCCGTCGCACTGAACATGTCGGTCGGATTCGCCGACGCCGAGCTGTCCGCTTCCGTCGAACCTGGCACTCCGAGCCCGCAGCGGCGGCTCGGCGCATGCGCCGCGATCACCGAGCGCGGAATGCGCTGCGGGATCCTGATGGGCCCCGTGCTGCCGTTCCTCACCGATTCGCCCACTCAGCTCGCTGACACCGTGCGCCAGATTGCCGCCGCCGGAGCTGCAAGCGTGACTCCGATCGTGCTGCATTTGCGGCCAGGCGCCCGAGAGTGGTACCTGGCGTGGCTGTCCAAGCAGCATCCCTCGCTGGTGCCGCGCTACGGCGAGCTGTACGGATCGGGCGCCTACGCATCGAAGGACTACCAGCGCCGGATCTCAGCTCAGGTGGGCGAGCTCGCAGGCAAGTACGGCGTGGGCAGCGCTAGCCCGGCGAGCGCCCGGCGGGTAAGGCCTGCACGCAGTGAATCGGCACCCGACGAGCACGGGCAGACAAAGGCGCCAGCCACGACGGACGGGGTACAGCTCAGCCTGCTGTAGAACGCTCAGGTGCACTCCAGGTGAACGGGACTCGGCGGGCTTGCGGCCAGATCCGGTGCGCAGGACAGCATGCGTGCGCACGTAGAGTTGTCTGCCGTGGGATATCGGCACGACGAAGCGACCGAGCGGTCGCCTGGTCGCTTGGCCGTCCGGACCATTCCTGTTGCCGATCCTGGCGACCTGATCGCGAGGCTGCCAGAGCCTCATGCGCTGGCCTGGGTGCGCAGAGGCGATGGCCTGGTCGGCTGGGGCACCGCGGCCAAGATCACGCTGCCCGCCGGGCAGGACCGTTTCGTGTCAGGCGAGAAATGGCTGCGCGAGGTATTTGACGCAGCTCACGTCACCGATGAGGTTGCGGTGCCAGGCAGCGGCCCCGTCGCCTTCGGCAGCTTTACCTTCGATCCGGCCTCCGACGGCTCGGTTCTGGTCGTGCCGAAGACCGTAATTGGCCGCAGGGACGGCACAGCATGGCTCACCACGATTACCCGGCCCGGCGAGGAGGCGGCCAGCGCGACCGGCACCGATGTGGCCGAGCCGCCGCTGCCCACGGGCGTGCGCTGGGCCGACGGCAGCCTGACGGCCCCTGAGTGGGAAAGGGCCGTGGCGAAGGCCGTGGCTGCTATCTCCGAGGGCAGCCTGCGGAAGGTGGTTCTCGCGCTCGAGCTGAACGCGACCGCTGCCGCGGACATTGACGCGAGAGTCCTGTTGACGCGGCTAGCGGGCCGCTATCCGGAGTGCTACACCTTCGCCTGCGATGGCCTGCTCGGAGCAACTCCTGAGCTGCTCATCCGCCGCACCGGCAGTAACCTGCACTCGCTGGTCCTGGCCGGGACCATGCCGCGCGGCGGCACCGCAGAGGCGGATCGCGCGCTGGGCGCCGCGCTGCTCGCGTCGTCAAAGGATCGCGACGAACACAGCTATGCGGTCGAGGATGTACGCACGGCGCTGCGGCCGCTCTGCGCCGATTTGCGCATCGACGAGCGGCCGTATCTGCTCAAGTTGCCGAACCTCCAGCATCTGGCCACGCAGGTCTACGGTGAGCTCGCTGGCGGCGATGACGCAAGCCACTCGGCGCTCGCACTCGCCGCCGCTCTGCATCCGACCGCGGCGATCTGCGGCACTCCGGCCGAAACGGCCATGGACCTGATCCGCGAGCTCGAGGGAATGGACAGGGGCCGCTACTCAGGACCTGTCGGATGGGTCGACGCCAGGGGCAATGGCGAGTGGGGCATCGCACTTCGCTGTGGTCTGCTGGCCGGGAGGAACGCCAGACTGTTCGCAGGCTGCGGCATTGTGGCTGAGTCGGACCCGCCAGCCGAGGTGGCCGAGGCTCAGACCAAGTTCTGGCCGATGCGCTACGCGCTCGAAGGCTGACGGGGCTCGAAGGCTGACGAGCCCTGGTCGCGCGGCGACCGCCGCGCAGATACCCGAGATCCCTAGATCCGGATTTATACGTCTGTTTCGGTGGTCCGCTTAACTCTGCGGTCACGGTGACATTGCGGTTGCATAAAGGCAGCCGGCCGCAGCCACCTCGGCCTAGACAGCTATCTTGAATGCGGGTAGTCACGAAACGTGACGCTCTAGCTACGCATCGTGAATTCTTCTATCTCTTCCACGCCTGCGCCATGCGCCAGGTTCACAAGGAGTCCGCTCATGAGACGTCGTTCCCAGCGGATCGCCGCGATAGCGGTCGCTGGCCTGACAGCGGCCGGACTGGCCGCCTGCAGCAGCTCGTCAGGGGGCAGCGCATCCTCAGGCGGCAAGCCCGTGCGCGGCGGCACGCTGAAGTTCGTCGCGGCGTCCGGCCCTGACCACATCGACACCGTCCCGGCCTACTACACCGCGGACTACATCCTCGAGCGCGGCTACGCGCGCCAGCTGCTGACGTACCCGACGGCGTCCTGGCACGACGCTGAGCTCGGCGGGCTGGACCAAGAACACCACGCCGGTGCCTGACATCGCGACCAAGGTGCCGAGTACCTCAAACGGCGGGATCACCAACGGCGGCAAGACCTATACGTTCCACATCAAGCAGGGCGTTGACTGGAACACCAAGCCACCGCGCCAGGTTGTCGCCGCTGACTTCCTCAGGGAGTACAAGGCGTTCTGCAACCCGGTCAGCCCGGTCGGCAACCCGCTGTACTACACATCCACGATCGCAGGGCTCAAGCAGTACTGCGACGCCGAGACCGCGTACTTCGCGAACAAGAGTCATGCGCCAACCGCGACCAACATCGCGAACTTCCAGAACTCGCACAGCATCTCAGGAATCGTGGCGGTCAACCCGTCGACACTCGCGGTTCAACCTGATCGCACCGGCCGGTGACTTCCTCTACATGCTGGCGATGCCGTTTACCTCGGCGCGGCCCGTGGAGTACGACAAGTACGTGCCGAACAGCCTTCAGCTGGACCAGCACACGATCTCCGACGGCCCGTATCAGATCACCTCGTACGTGCCGAGCCGGTCGATCACGATGTCGCGGAACCCCGCATGGAAGCAGTCAACCGACCCGAGCCGGCACCAGTACGTCAACAAGGTCACGGTGACGATGGGTGTCTCCGACGCGCAGACTCAGTTCAACGACATGAAGGCCGGCCAGTACGACCTGCCGCTGGACACCAACATCGTGCCTAGCGAGATTCCGACGCTCGAGTCCACGCACGATCCGAAGTTCAAGGCCTGGCCGGGCAGCAACTTGTCGCCGTACATGGTGTTCAACCTGCGCAGCCCGAACAGCGGCGGGGCCATGGGCAAGCTGGCCGTCCGCCAGGCGATTCAGTACGGCGTCAACAAGGTGGCTGTGCAGAAGGTCGTCGGCGGGCCGACCGTCGGCACGATCACCAACACGGCGATCTCGCCAGGCAACGTCGGCTACCAGAACTACAGCCTGTATCCGACGCCCAAGAGCCAGGGCGACCCTGCCAAGTGCAAGGCGATGCTGGCCAAGGCCGGCTACAAGAACGGCCTGACGCTGACGTACCTGTACGAGAACGACAGCATCAACAAGGCGGAGTTCGAGGCTATCCAGGCGAGCCTGCGGAGCTGCGGAATCAACCTGAACGGGCAAGGCGAGAAGCCGGCTCGACGTTCTTCGTCGACCTCGGCAACTCGCCCGCCAACGCCAAGCCGGGCGTGTGGGACATAGGCCAGGCGATCTGGTTCCCCGACTGGTTCGGCAACAACGGCCGCACGATCATCTCGCCGCTGTTCGAGACCAACTGCGTGCTGAACACCACCAACTACGGCTGCTACAGCAGCAAGACAGCTGAACTCGCTGATCAGCGCAGGCGGAGCGGGCGACCAGCGCTGAGTCAGGCCGGCAGGTTGTGGAACCAGGCTGACCACAACGTGATGAGCAACGCGGTTATCGTCCCGCTGCTCAGCCAGCAGTTGCTGATGTACTCCAGCCCGAACGTCGAGCAGGCCGGCACGACCGCGGTCGTGTACCAGCCGAACGTTGGCGGGCCCGACATCACCAACGTCTGGCTGAAGAACGGCTAGGCCTGACGAAGGCGCGAGCGCGCGCGAAAGAGTAGCGGTGGTCCGGCCGGGTATGCACCTAGCGTGCCCGGCCGGGCCGCATCTGGCCCGCCATGCGTGCCATCCGCATCAGCGACCGGTCTGCACCCGGCACATCGCGCACCCCGATACGACCGGCGATAACTAGACCAGCCAGCTTGAGTCGGCTCCCCCCGCCGATCCGGTGCCACCGCCCATCCAGGGCGTCGCCCGCGGCATCGCGGGGGAGGAATTGATGAGCCTGCTTGAGGTAACTGACCTGCGGGTCAGCTTCCCGACCGCGGACGGCGTGGTGCAGGCGGTGCGGGGGGTCTCGTTCAGCGTCGAGCCAGGCCGCACGCTCGGGATCGTGGGCGAGTCCGGCTCCGGCAAGACCGTGCTGACCCAGAGCCTGCTCGGCCTGACACCAGGCAGCGAGCTCTCCGGCAAGGCCGTCTTCGACGGCATCAACCTGATCGACCTGGCCCCCCGCGACATGCAGAAGATCCGCGGCAAGGACATCGCCGTCATCTTCCAGGACCCGCTGACCAGCCTGCACCCGCTCTACAAGGTCGGCTGGCAGATCAGCGAGATGATCCGCGCCCACGACAAGACCGTCTCCAAGGCCGCCGCCACCGAACGGGCCGTCGAACTGCTCGGCCACGTCGGCATCCCCCGCCCCCGCGAACGGGTCAACGACTACCCGCACCAGTTCTCCGGCGGCATGCGGCAGCGCGCCATGATCGCGATGGCCATCTCGCTGAACCCCAAGCTGATCATCGCCGACGAGCCCACCACCGCCCTGGACGCCACCGTCCAGGCCCAGATCCTGGACCTGCTGCTGCGGCTGCAGCAAGAATCCGGCACCGCCCTGCTGATGATCACCCACGACCTCGGCGTCGTCGCCGACATCGCCGACGACGTCATGGTCATGTACGCCGGCCGGGCCGCCGAGAAAGCCACCAAACGCGACATCTTCTACCAGCCCCACCACCCGTACACCAAGGGCCTGCTCGAATCCATCCCCCGCTCCTCGGCCGGCCGCGAGCGGCTGATCCCGATCACCGGCCAGCCCCCCAGCCTGATCCAGCTCCCGCCCGGCTGCGCCTTCCACCCCCGCTGCGCCTACGTCATGGACCGCTGCCTGACCGACGAGCCCGACCTGAACCCCGTCGGCGACGCCGGCGAACACCGCTCTGCCTGCTGGCTCCCCGCCGCGGCCATCGGCCTCACCGCAAGCCGCCGAACATCAGCGCACCCAGGCCGTCGAACTCGGCCGCACCAGCCGCGCCGCCCAGGTCGCCCAGGCCATCGCTGCCGCCCCCGAATCGGGAGGAAGCGTGATCGCATGAGTGAGACGCGGACTGACCCGCTCGTCACCGGTCCCGACGTCGACGAGGACGTCCTGGTCAGGGTCGACGGCGCGACGAAGTACTTCCTGGTCCACGGCAGCGGGCTGGTGCGCAGGACCGTCGCGCACGTGCAGGCCGTGGACGGGGTGTCGCTGACGATCCGGCGGGGCCAGACGCTGGGCCTGGTCGGCGAGACCGGGTGCGGCAAGTCCACCCTGGCCCGCTGCATCGCCGGGCTGATCCCGGTCACCTCAGGCAAGGTCTACTTCGAGGGCCGCGACATCACCAACCTGTCCCGCCGCGCCATGCAGCCATTCCGCCGCGAGATCCAGATGATCTTCCAGGACCCCTACGGCTCCCTCAACCCCCGCCGCCGCGTCGGCTCGATCATCGGCGACCCCTACGCGGTCCACAAGACGGCCACCGGCAGCGCAGCGCAAGAAGTCCGTCCAGGAACTCATGGAGCGGGTCGGCCTCAACCCCGAGCACTACAACCGGTTCCCCGCCGAATTCTCCGGCGGCCAGCGCCAGCGCATCGGCGTCGCCCGCGCCCTGGCCCTGCGCCCCAAGCTGATCATCTGCGACGAACCCGTCTCCGCCCTCGACGTCTCCATCCAGGCCCAGGTCCTCAACCTCCTCGCCGACCTCCAGGCCGACTTCGGCCTGTCCTACCTGTTCATCGCCCACGACCTCGAAGTCGTCCGGCACGTCAGCAACTCCGTCACCGTCATGTACCTCGGCCGCATCGCCGAACAAGGACCCGGCGACCAGGTCTACGACCACCCCCGCCACCCCTACTCCGCCGCCCTCCTGTCCGCCGCCCCGGCCGCCGACCCCGACGCGGCCGCCGAACGCCAGCGGATCATCCTCACCGGCGACGTCCCCTCGCCGATCAACCCGCCGTCCGGCTGCCGGTTCCACCCCCGCTGCCCCAAAGCCCAGGACAACTGCGCCACCGACGAACCCGTCCTGGAAACCAAGGCCGGCGACCCCCCAGCCCACCGCACCGCCTGCCACTACCCCGTCCAGCAAGACGAGACCCTCGCCAGGACCGGCCGGAGGGAGACCCGATGAGCATCACCGAAGTCCAATTCCAGGCCACCACAGTCGAAGACGCACCCGTCCAGGCCATCGAAGGCCGCAGCCAGTGGCAACTCACCTGGCGCCGCCTCCGCTCCGACAAAGTCGCCATCGCATCCATCGTGATCATCCTGCTGATCTGCGTCTTCGCCCTCTGCGCCCCGCTCATCGCCGCCGCCACCGGTCATGGCGAGTACCAGGCATTCCCCAATACGGGCACGAACTCTTTTGGCCAGCCGGTCGGTCCAGGCGTGCACGGCTTCCCGCTCGGCACCGATCAGATCGGCCGCGACCTGCTCGTCCGGATCGCCTACGGCGCGCAGATCTCGCTCTTCGTCGGCCTCTTCACCACCGCGGTTGCCGCGATCTTCGGAGTCAGCCTCGGACTGATCGCCGGCTACTTCGGCGGCTGGGTTGACACCGTGCTGGCGAGGGTCATCGACGCGGTCCTGGCCTTCCCGTTCATCGTGCTCGCGCTCGCCCTCGCAGCCGTGCTCGGCCCCTCCCTGGGGATTGTGATCGGCGTGATCACCTTCTTTTCCTGGGCCGGCATTTCCAGGATCGTCCGCGGCCAGACCCTGTCGCTGAAGGAGAAGGAGTACATCGAGGCCGCCCGCTCCCTCGGCGCCGGGCCGTGGCGGATCATGTTCATCGACATCATGCCGAACCTGCTCGGCCCCGTCCTCGTCCTCGCGACCCTCTACATCCCGACGGCGGTGAGCTTCGAGGCAACGCTGTCGTTCCTCGGCATCGGCATCCCGCCGCCCGCGCCAAGCTGGGGCAACATCTTGTCGGAGGCGCAGGATCACTATCAGACCGCGTGGTGGTACGTGGTCTTCCCTGCCGCGGCGCTGCTCATCACCACCCTCGCCTTCAACCTCCTCGGCGACGGCATCCGCGACGCCATGGACCCCCGCACCGAGCGCATCTTCGCCGGCAGCAAGACGGCAGCTCGCAAGCGCGACAAGAAGGACAAGCGCAGCGGCGGCAAGCGCGAGCACGGTTTGAACCTAGACCGAGCCATCATCGTCGGCCGCGAGGCGGATACCACCGTCGACGAGCCTGTGCCGTCCCCCAATACGAGCACAGCTGAGGAGGGCTGATCCATGGGCATGGCGCGCTTCCTGATCCGCCGGATCCTGGCCGGCATCATCGTCTTGTGGGTCGTCGCCTCGCTGACGTTCTTCCTGTTCTTCGTCGCAGTGCCGGAGGGAGTTGTGGCCCGCAACCTGGCGGGCCGTGCCGCCACCCCCCAGGTCATCGCGGAGGTCGAGCGGAACCTCGGCCTCAACGAGCCCAAGCTGGTTCAGTACGGGCACTACCTGAACAACCTGCTGCACGGCAACCTGGGCTTCTCCTATTACTCGCAGCAACCCGTGACGACGATCATCAAGCAGGCGTTGCCCGCCACGCTCTCCGTCGTCATCGGCGGCACCGTGCTGTGGCTTCTCGCGGGGCTCGGCACCGGCATCCTGAGCGCGACCAGGGCGCGCAGCCTGTTCGACCGGATCGCGACGGTCGGCGTGCTCGCCGGAGTCTCCGCTCCCGTCTTCGTCGTGGGCGAGTTGCTGATCGTTGGCGTGTACCTGCAGCTGAACAACCACGGCATCGGATTCATCCAGACCGGATACACGCCGATCACGCAGAGCTTCACCGGCGTGGCTGGGGTGCATGATCCTGCCCTGGATCACGCTCGCCATCGTGCAGGCCGCCGTTTATACCCGCCTGTCCCGTGGCTCGCTGCTGGATACGCTCGGCGAGGACTACATAAGAACGGCCAGATCCAAGGGACTGACCGAACGTCGCGTCCTGTACAGACATGCGGTGAGGTCGGCCATGACCCCGGTCGTCTCACAGCTCGGCATCGATATCGGCGCCCTGCTCGGCGGCGTCATCGTGGTCGAGCAGGTATTCGGCCTGCAGGGCCTCGGCCAGCAGACCGTGACGGCGATCACTCAGGGCGACGGTCAGCTGGTGATCGGATTCGTCATCCTGGCGGCGCTGTTCGTGGTCGCCGCGAACCTGATCGTCGACATCTCCTACGCGATCCTCGACCCGCGGGTCCGGGTCAACTAGCAGGTCAGCTCGGTCATGCGGCTGCGGCTCGCGATCCGCTGCGGCATGATCGCGGCGCAGGCCGGCCTCGCCACCACCGTTTTGCAGGTCGGATCAGCCTCATGGTAGGTTTCGTGGCGAATTGTGGAACGAGCCGGAATTATCGCTCATAGCCGGTTGACCGGTTGACTCCCCTGATCAAGCGTTATAGCCGCTTTATGGCGCTCATTGTCACAAGGTGGTTGCGGTTGCGTAAATGCACGCGACCGCTTCTCTCCGGTCGGTAGACGACAGCCCGAATACCGTGTACCCACAGAAGGGAATACGGACATGCCTGAGGTAAACCCCAGGCTAGAAGGAGCTTGCTCATGACACGTCAATTCCACCGAATTGCTGTGCTGGTGACAGCGGGCCTGGCGGTAGCCGGCCTCGCGGCATGCAGCAGCAGCAGCGGCGGCAACAACAACGCCAGTTCTGGCGGTAAGCCGGTGAAGGGCGGGACGCTCAAGATCGTGGCGGCCGGCGGACCGACGTACCTCGACCCGGTTCCCGCGTACTACACGGCGAACTACATCCTCGAGCGCACCTTCGCGCGCCAGCTGCTCTCCTACCCCACGGTGCCCGACCCGACCATCGGCGGAAAGGGCTGGGTCAAGGACACCATTCCCGTCCCCGACGTTGCCACGGCCTACCCGACCGTCGCCAACGGCGGCCTGAGCAAGGACGGGCTCACCTACACCTTCCACATCAAGCAAGGAGTCGACTGGAGCACCAGCCCGCCCAGGCAAGTTGTCGCAGCTGACTTCGTCCGCGAGTTCAAGGCCTTCTGCAACACGGTCGCGCCGGTCGGTAACCTGCCGTATTACTCGAACACAATCTCCGGCCTCACGTCCTACTGCGACCAGGAGACCAAGTTCTTCGCGAAGATCAAGAAGCCGACGGCTGCGCAGTTCGCGAATTTCCAGAACACGCACAACATCTCAGGGATCACAACTCCGAACTCGTCGACGATCCAGTTCCACATGATCAGGCCCGCCGGTGACTTCCCGTTCATGCTGGCGATGCCGTTCGCTTCGGCCCGCCCGGTCGAGGCCGACAAGTACATCCCCGGCAGCAACGATTTTAACGAGCACATCGTCTCCGACGGCCCGTACAAGGTCAGCTCGTACGTGCCGAGCCGGTCGATCACGCTGGTGCGCAACCCCGCGTGGAAGCAGAGCTCGGACCCGATCCGGCATCAGTACCTGAACGAGATCACGGTCACCATGGGTGTCAACGACGCGGCGACGCAGCTCGCCGACATGCAGGCCGGCAAGTTCGACTTGTGGCTGGACACCCAGATCAACCCGAGCTCGTATCAGCAGCTCCTGTCGACCCACGATCCGAAGTTCTTTATCTGGCCGTGGATCAGCACCGTCCCGTACATCGCGTTCAACCTGCGGAGCCCGAACTCGAACCACGCGATGAACAACCTCAAGATCCGCCAGGCGATCGAGTACGCGGTCAACAAGGTCGCGGTGCAGAAGGTCATCGGCGGCCCGGACGTCGCCAAGGTCATCAACACCGCGATCCCGCCGGGCGCCGCGGGCTACCAGAACTACAACCCCTACCCCAGCAAGGGCGGCCAGGGCGACGCGACCAAGTGCAAGGCACTGCTCGCGCAGGCCGGCCTCAAGAACGGCGTCAAGCTGAACTACGCCTACCAGAACGACAGCGTCAACTCGGCGATCTTCCAGGCCGTGCAGTCGAGCCTCAAGCTCTGCGGCATCACCCTGGTCGGGCAGCCCGAGTCGGGCGCCACGTTCTTCACCCACGTCGGAACCCCGTCCACCAATAACAAGGCGGGCACGTTCGACCTGGCGCAGGTCGGCTGGATCCCCGACTGGTTCGGAGGGAACAACGGCCGCACGGTGGCCGACCCGTTCTTCCGCACCAACTGCGTGCAGGGCACGATCAACTACGGCTGCTACAGCAACCCCGCCGTGGACAAGATGATCAACGAGGCCGAAGCTACGTCCGATCTGAGCAAGTCGGACGCGCTCTGGCACCAGATCGACGTCAAGGTCATGCATGACGCCGTGATCATCCCGATCGTCGAGGGCTACGGTCCGATGTACTCGAGCAAGAACGTGTTTAACGTCGACAGCTCGGGCGAGCCCTCGGGCAGCACCTCGCTCGTCTACGCGCCAAACATCGGCGGCGCCGACCTGACCAACATCTATCTCAAGAACGGTTAAGTAACCTACAGTTCCGGCCGGGCACGCGATCAACGTGCCCGGCCGGAACTGGCCGTACTCGACACTCGCGGTTAACCTGTGACGTAGTCGACTAAGAGATCAACTCGCCTGCAAAATCCCCTCATCCGGAAGTCGCCACGATCCCGGTGGGTCATCCGCGCAGGCACTTTCCGGGAGGAATTGATGAGCCTGCTTGAGGTAACTGACCTGCGGGTCAGCTTCCCGACCGCTGACGGCGTGGTGCAGGCGGTGCGGGGGGTCTCGTTCAGCGTCGAGCCAGGCCGCACGCTCGGGATCGTGGGCGAGTCCGGCTCCGGCAAGACGGTGCTGACCCAGAGCCTGCTCGGCCTGACACCAGGCAGCCAGCTCTCCGGCAAGGCCGTCTTCGACGGCATCAACCTGATCGACCTGGCCCCCCGCGACATGCAGAAGATCCGCGGCAAGGACATCGCCGTCATCTTCCAGGACCCGCTGACCAGCCTGCACCCGCTCTACAAGGTCGGCTGGCAGATCAGCGAGATGATCCGCGCCCACGACAAGACCGTCTCCAAGGCCGCCGCCACCGAACGGGCCGTCGAACTGCTCGGCCACGTCGGCATCCCCCGCCCCCGCGAACGGGTCAACGACTACCCGCACCAGTTCTCCGGCGGCATGCGGCAGCGCGCCATGATCGCCATGGCCATCTCGCTGAACCCCAAGCTGATCATCGCCGACGAGCCCACCACCGCCCTGGACGCCACCGTCCAGGCCCAGATCCTGGACCTGCTGCTGCGGCTGCAGCAAGAATCCGGCACCGCCCTGCTGATGATCACCCACGACCTCGGCGTCGTCGCCGACATCGCCGACGACGTCATGGTCATGTACGCCGGCCGGGCCGCCGAGAAAGCCACCAAACGCGACATCTTCTACCGCGAGCACCACCCTTACACCAAAGGCCTGCTCGAATCCATCCCGCACAGCTCAGCCGCACGCGACCGGCTGATCCCGATCACCGGCCAGCCCCCCAGCCTGATCCGCCTCCCGCCCGGCTGCGCCTTCCACCCCCGCTGCGCCTACGTCATGGACCGCTGCGTCACCGACGAACCAGCCCTCACCCCCGTCGGCGACGCCGGAGGACACAAGTCAGCCTGCTGGCTCCCCACCAGCGCCGTCGGCTCGGATGCCGAGGCTGAGGACACCCGCAGGCGTGCGGTCGACGCGGGCAGGAGCGGTGCGGCCATCAAGATTGCCGAGGCGATCGCGGCGGCGCCAGAGTCAGAAGGCAGCGTGATCGCATGACCGGGATGGGACAGTCCGCGGAGAGCCTTCTTCCGCTGGATCCGAATCATGACGCCGACGAGCTCATCCGAATCGAGAACCTGGTCAAGTACTTTCCGGTACGCGGCGCAGGCCTCCTCGCGCGCACCGTCGCGCATGTCCAGGCGGTCGACGGGGTGTCGCTGACGATCCGGCGGGGTCAGACGCTGGGCCTGGTCGGCGAGACCGGGTGCGGCAAGTCCACCCTGGCCCGCTGCATCGCCGGGCTTATCCCGGTCACGGCAGGCAAGGTCTACTTCGAGGGCCGCGACATCACCAACCTGTCCCGCCGCGCCATGCAGCCGGTCCGCCGCGAGATCCAGATGATCTTCCAGGACCCCTACGGCTCCCTCAACCCCCGCCGCCGCGTCGGCTCGATCATCGGCGACCCCTACGCGGTGCACAAGACGGCGACAGGCAGCCAGCGCAGGAAGTCCGTGCAGGAACTCATGGAGCGGGTCGGCCTGAACCCCGAGCACTACAACAGGTTCCCCGCCGAATTCTCCGGCGGCCAGCGCCAGCGCATCGGCGTCGCCCGCGCCCTGGCCCTGCGCCCCAAGCTGATCATCTGCGACGAACCCGTCTCCGCCCTCGACGTCTCCATCCAGGCCCAGGTCCTCAACCTCCTCGCCGACCTCCAGGCCGACTTCGGCCTGTCCTACCTGTTCATCGCGCACGACCTCGAAGTCGTCCGGCACGTCAGCGAGTCCGTCACCGTCATGTACCTAGGGAGGGTCGCCGAGACCGGTTCCGGTGAACAGGTTTACGGGCATTCCAGGCACCCGTACACGGCCGCTCTCCTGTCGGCCGCGCCCGCCGCCGACCCCGACGCCGCCGCCGACCGCCAGCGCATCATCCTCACCGGGGACGTCCCCTCCCCGATCAACCCGCCGTCCGGCTGCCGGTTCCACCCCCGCTGCCCGAAGGCGCAGGACCTCTGCACGAGCGCCGAGCCGGCGCTGGAATCCAAGGCGGGCGATTCGAGCGCGCATCAAACCGCTTGTCACTTCCCAATTGAGGCGGGCGAGATCCTGGCCAGGGAAGCCCGGAGGGAGTCATCATGAGCATCACCGAGGTCTCATTCGTCGCACAGGCCGTCGAAGATGCGCCAGAAGAAGCGATCGAGGGCCGGAGCCAGTGGGCTTTGACATGGCGCAGGCTCCGTTCGGACCGGGTTGCCATGGCGTCGATCGGAGTGATCATCTTCGTCATGCTCGCCGCGATCTTCGCGCCCCTTGTCGCTGCGCTACTCCACCACGGTGAGTATCAGTCATTCACGAACTCCGGCACGAACTCTTTCGGCCAGCCGGTCGGCCCAGGTGTGCACGGCTTCCCGATCGGCACCGATTTCCTCGGCCGCGACCTGCTGGTCCGTGTCATGTACGGCGCGCGGATCTCACTGGAGGTCGGGATCTTTACCACTGCGGCCGCTGCGATCCTGGGAACGAGCATCGGCCTGGTCGCCGGATATTTTGGCGGCTGGGTGGATAACATCCTGGCCCGCTTCATTGACGCGGCGCTGGCCTTCCCGCTGATCGTGCTGTCGCTCGCGCTCGCGGCCGTGTTCCACCCCAACCTGACGATTGTCCTGGGCGTCATCACGTTCTTCTCCTGGGCGGGCATCTCGCGGGTGGTGCGCGGCCAGACGCTGTCGCTGAAGGAGAAGGAGTACATCGAGGCGGCTAGGTCTCTTGGCGCAGGTCCGTGGCGGATCATGTTCATCGACATCCTGCCGAACGTACTCGGCCCGGTGCTCGTGCTCTCCACTTTGTTCATCCCGACGGCGGTGAGCTTCGAGGCGACGCTGTCTTACCTCGGAATCGGGGTGCCGCCGCCCGCCCCAAGCTGGGGCAACATCCTGGCCGAAGCGCAGCAGCACATCAATTCGTGGTGGTACGTGGTCTTCCCGGCCGCGGCACTGCTGATCACTACCCTGGCCTTCAACCTGCTCGGCGACGGCATCCGGGATGCGATGGACCCGCGGACGGAGCGTCTCCTGGCCGGCCGCAGGCTCGGCAGGCTCAAGCGGCGGCGGATGGCGATTGCCACGGCCGACGTGGCGACGAGCGAAGCGAGCTGACGACATGGGTACGCTTCGTTTCCTGTTCCGGCGGGTTATCAGCGGGATCATCGTTATCTGGGTGGTCGCCACGCTCACGTTCCTGCTGTTCTTCAAGGCGGTCCCACCGATAGACGTCGCGCGGCTACTAGCGGGAAAGGCGGCCAGGCCGCCACAGCTCGCCGCGATCGCCAGGACCCATGGGCTCGACCTGCCGTGGTACACCCAGTACGCGCACTACCTCGGGCGGCTGCTCCACGGGGACCTCGGATACTCCTACTACTCGCAGGAACCCGTCACCACGATTATCAAGCAGGGCCTACCCGCGACGTTGTCCCTCGTGGTGGGCGGGGTAGTGCTCTGGCTGGTCGTCGGCCTCGGCGTCGGGATTCTAAGTGCCACGCGGCCGCGCACCCTGTTCGACAGAACAGCGACCATGGGTGTGCTGGCCGGCGTTTCTGCACCAGTGTTCGTGCTCGGGCAGTTGCTGATCCTGATCGTGTTCCTGCCGCTAAGCCAGCATGGATTCACCTGGATCACCACCGGCTTTAACCCGCTCTCCGCGGGGATCTCAGCCTGGGCAGGGGCGATGATCCTGCCGTGGATCACGCTAGCTGTCGTGCAGGCCGCCGTGTATACGAGGTTGTCCAGGGGCTCGTTGCTCGACACTCTCGGCGAGGACTACATCAGAACAGCCCGTGCCAAGGGCCTGACGGAGCGGCGGGTCCTGTACCGCCACGCGATCCGGGCCGCCATGACACCGGTTGTGTCCCAGCTCGGCGTGGACGTCGGCACCTTGCTCGGCGGGGTGGTTGTCGTCGAGCAGGTCTTCGGCCTGCAGGGGATTGGCCAGCAGACCGTTCAGGCCATCACGCAGGGCGACGGCCAGCTGGTGCTCGGCTTTGTCATTCTCGCCACTGTGTTCGTGGTCGCCGCCAACCTGGTCGTCGACATGCTGTACGCCGCGCTCGATCCTCGCGTGCGCGTCAGCTGAGCCGTATCAGCGCGGCCGCTGCGGCATCGGCCAGCCGGCGCCGCAGCGCTGCCTGTTCCGCGCGGTCCGTCCGCACCTCGACCAGGCTGACTCCCGCCCCAGGTGCTGACGCCGCAGCGAACATGTCGGCCAGGTCCGCCGCGCGCTCGAGCCGCTGGTAGGGCAAACCGGCCGCGGCCGCGAGTTCGGCAAGACCGGTGCCGTGTGGCGTGCCGAAGACGCGCTCAAATGGGCCAGGCAAGGCCGCCTGCTCGAGCATCGAGAAGATGCCGCCGCCATCGTTGTTCGTCACGATCACGCAGAGGTCAGGGCGCGGCTCGCTGATGCCAACGAACAGGCCTGGCGCGTCATGCAGCAACGCCAGGTCTCCGAGCAACGCCACCGCAGGCCCGCCGCCCGTCCTCTGGTGCGCGAGTGCCGCGCCGATGGCCGATGAGACGAGCCCGTCGATGCCGCTCGCTCCCCTGCTGGCCAGGATCCGCGGCCCGCTCCTTGGCCGCATGTGCTGGTCCAGGTCCCTGATCGGCAGGCTGGACGCCGCCCACAGCAGCCCGTTCTCGGGCAGTGCGGCGGCGACGTCCCTGGCCAGCCGTGGCTCGCTGAACTCGCCGTCGGAGTCCAGAATGGCGTCGACCGCCAGGCCCGCGGCGCGGTCGGCCGCGATCCAGCTCTGCAGCCAGCCTCCGACCTGACCCGCGGCCGCATCGCCGGTCAGCCGGACCTGCGCGGCCACGTCGGTAGCGCTCCTGGCGGGATCCGCCCACCGGCCTGGACCCTGTGCGATGACCACATGCCTGGCTGCCGCGTCGGACCTGAGCAGCGCGAGCTGGCTCCTCGACAGCCCGGGCCGTCCCAGACGAGATGATCACGTCAGGCCGATGCGTCGCCAGGAAGCCGGCGTCGGAGATCAAGTACTGATAGCTTCCCAGCGCGGACGGGCCGTGCCGCGCGTTCGACGAAGGCTCGGCGAGCACCGGCCAGCCAGCCTGGGCCGCGATGTCGAGCAGCGACACGGGATCATAGTCACCGTCACCGCAGACCAGAACGCCGCGCTCGGCCCAAGGCAGCTCGAGTTCGCGTGAGAACCTCGTCCACGGCGCTCCGCCGGCCCGGCCGGACGACCTGTCTGACCCCGCGGCGTGAACGCTGCGATCGTCAGTTGCCGCGGCGTCCTGTAGAGCCTGCGGAACGAGCGGTTCCCGGAACGCGAGGTTCAGGTGCACAGGCCCCGGCACGCCGCCGGCCGATCCCGATGCCAGCCCCCACGCGCGGCAAGCGGTGCTGCGCCAGTATCCGGCTTGCCCGGTCCTCGGCCACGCCCACCTCGCAGAACCAGCGGACCGCGGGCCCATACAGGCGAAGCTGGTCGATGGTCTGGTTGGCGCCGGTGCCGCGGAGCTCGGGCGGCCGGTCGGCGGTCAGCACGAGCAGCGGAACCGCGGACTCATCCGCCTCGATAACTGCCGCATGAAAGTGCGCCGCGGCGGTCCCCGATGTGCAGATGACGGCGGCCGGGTTCCTGCTTCGCTTGGCCAGGCCTAGCGCGCAGAACGCGGCGCTCCGCTCGTCGATCCGCACGCTGAGCCGCACCTCGCCGGCCTCTGCCCGGCGGTAGAACTCGATCGCGAGCGGCGCGCTCCGCGAGCCCGGTGCGAGCACGACCTCGCGCAGGCCGCACCTGATCAGCTCGTCGGCAAGCGTGGCGGCCAGCGCGGCGGACGGGGCCTGGCTCACGCGAGGAACTCCGCCGCGGCCAGCGCCCGGTTCCGCCATGGTGCAGGATCGCATTCCCAGGTCGCCAGCGCATCGTCGTCTGCCTGCACCGCGCGGACCGGCAGCTTCCCGGCAACGGGCAGCAGGGAGCTCGCCGTGACGTCGCCCGTGAGCATCTGCCATCGTGCCAAGACCGCAGTCGTAGCGCAGTTCTGGGAGCGCCGCGGCAAGCGCGACGCCCGCGGCCAGGCCGACCGATGAGTCCACCGCGCTCGAGACGACCACGGGCAAGCCGCATTCGGCCGCGATCTCGAGCGCGTTGCGAACTCCGCCGAGCGGCGCGACCTTCAGCACGGCGATGTCGGCCGCTCCGGCCGCCCGGACGGCGAGCGGGTCGGATGCCTTGCGAATCGACTCGTCGGCGGCCAGCGGAACGTTAACGCGACGGCGCAGCCTCACGAGCTCGCCGAGCGTTGCGCACGGCTGCTCGGCGTACTCGAGGCCGAAACCGGCCAGTCGCTGCAGCATGTGAGCGGCCTGCTCGACGTCCCAGCCGCCGTTGGCATCGACCCTGAGCCGCCCGGCGTGGCCCAGCGCGTCCCTGACCGCAGCGACCCGTTCGACGTCGTCGCGCTCGCCCTGCCCAGGCTCGGCCACCTTCACCTTCGCGGTCCGGCAGCCAGAGCGGGCGGCGATGTCGTGTGCGACCTCGGGCCCGACCGCCGGGATCGTGGCGTTCACCGCTATCTCGGTGCGGACGGGGGCGGGCCAGCCTGTCGGTCGCCGCCTCGATCGCGCTGGCCAGCCAGCGGGAACTCTCTGCAGGACCGTACTCGGCGAACGGCGCGAACTCGCCCCAGCCCGCGGGCCCTCGCAGAAGCGCTCCCTCACGCGTGGTGATGCCGCGAAACCTGTTCCGCAGCGGGATCGCGAATGCTCGCATCGTCGGGAGCAGCCCGGCGAGCAGTTCGCGCCCCGGCACGGGCTGGCCGCCGCCGCGAGCCGGCTGCCTTCGGCCCTGGTCACGGCCCGCCTTTTCCCCTTCACTTCTGGTGCACGAATCCGGCGATTAACCTTACGTCCGTGACTTCGCGACCGCTGCACGCGGTCCTGCTCGCTCCGGGTACGGGCGCAGGGCGGTTGATGGAGGCGCTGGCGGCAGCTCTGGACGGCAGCGGGCCGGCCATCCTGCCGCTCGATCCGACTCTGCCCAGGGCGCGGCTCGGCGAGCTCCTCGAGGCGTTCGCGCCTGCCAGCATCGAGACAAGCCAGGAGTTTCAACGGGGCTCGGGAGCCGGTCGCCTCACGCAGGCCAGCGTCCGCGCACCGGGTGTCGACGACGACGTCGCTGTCGTGCTCGCCACCTCTGGGTCGACCGGGCTGCCGAAGGGCGCCGAGCTCACGGCCGCAGCGCTTACCGCGTCCGCCACCGCCTCGCTAGCCAGGCTGGGTGCGATCCCCGGCGAGCGATGGCTGTGCTGCCTGCCGGTGCACCATATTTCTGGTCTCGGGGTTCTCGTCCGCTCGCTGCTGGCGGGCTCTACGCCCGTGATCACGGACCGTGCCGATGTCGGGGTACTCGTGCGCGAGGCCGCTCAGCCGGGATCAGGGTGCCACTACATGTCGCTGGTGCCCACGCAGCTGCGGAGGCTGCTGGACGCAGGCGCGCCGCTGAGCGGGTTTCGCGGGATCCTGCTCGGCGGCGCTGCTGTACCGCCTGGGTTGCTGGACGAGGCAGCAGCTGCAGGAGCCAGTGTGATCACGACATATGGCATGACAGAAACCTGCGGCGGGTGTGTGTATGACGGAGTCCCGCTCGACGGCGTGCAGGTCGCCGCGGGCGCCGACAGTCGGATCAAGATCAGCGGACCGGTGCTGTTTTCCAGGTACCGGCTGGCTCCGGAACTGACCGGGCCGCCTTGCAGGACGGCTGGTTCGTCACGTCCGATCTCGGCGAGCTGGATAACGGCCGGCTCGTCGTGCGGGGACGGGCCGACGACGTGATCAACTCCGGTGGCGAGAAGGTCGTCGCCGGAGAGGTCGAGCACGTGCTGCGCGGCTGCCCTGGGGTACGCGACGCGGTGGTGGTGGGCACCCCCGATCCCGACTGGGGTGAGCGGGTGACCGCCATGATCGTGGCCGCGGACGAGGGCGATCCGCCGCGGCTGGAGGAGATCAGGGCTTATGTCAGGGACCGGCTGCCGCGCTACGCCGCCCCGCAGGCTATGGTGCTCGTGGCCGAACTGCCGATGCTGCAGTCAGGCAAGCCGGACAGGCAACTGATCAGGGATATCGCGGTGCAGGAGGGCCGCTGACGCAGCCGTAGCACCGTCGCCGAGCAGGAGCATATCGCCCGGTCTGCCGGGCAAGCGGCAAGGATTTTCTGGCACGCTAGCGCAGCGCGGGAAACAAAAAGACCCGTCGCGCGTTATACATAGCGCCCGCACTGCACAATACCAAGTGCTGCGGCTCTTGGGTACTGCTCAAAGCGGGCGATGTGATCTGCGTAACCCGCTAGGCGAGCGAACGGAGGTGTCTGATGCCGAGGACCGCTAGCGCACTGTCTGAGCGCCGCGATGAAGAGGCAGCCGCGACGCATGTCGACGAGCTTGTCCGGCGCGGGCGCCGCCAGGGCTACTTGATGCTTCCAGAGCTTCGGAACGCTCTCGAGCAGGCAAACGTTACCCCCGCAGAAGCTCGCTCTATCCTGCGCGAGCTGTCCGACGAAGGGGTCCAGCTCGGCAACGAGGCGAGTGACCATGCCGCCGCTGTTCCTGCCAGCGCTGTTCTGATGTTCCTGCCACCACGGGGCCGGCCGTCGCCGGTGACGGAATTTCTGAAGTGGAGCATGCTGAAGTGACTCATGCCGTGTCAGACCTCGCCGAGATCGACCTCGGCCCGGATCTTGCCGTGGCAGAACCTGATGATGCCGACCTGCTCGACGACATCGAGGACGCCGAGCCTGCGCCGGACAGCCGCGCGAAGGCTGGTCGTCAGCGTGGGCGCAAGGATCGCCGCGAGGCGGCGGGCGCCGAGCTGACTGCCGTTGCCGACGACGACGGCTCCGAGGCGGATCTTGACGATCAGACCTCGGTCATGGGTGACTCGGTCCACACCTACCTGAAGTCGATCGGGCGCACGAGCCTGCTCACCGCCGAGCAGGAGGTCGATCTCGCCAAGCGGATCGAGGCCGGCCTGTACGCCGAGCACAAGCTGGAGACCGGGACCGATCTGAGCGACGAGGTCATCGCCGATCTCGAGGCAGTGGCCGCCGACGGCCGCCGGGCCAAGGCGCACATGCTCGAGGCGAACCTGCGGCTGGTCGTCTCTGTCGCGAAGAAGTACAGCGACCGCGGCCTGTCCCTGCTCGATGTCGTCCAGGAGGGCAACCTGGGCCTGATCAGGGCGGTCGAGAAGTTCGACTACAGCAAGGGCTACAAGTTCTCCACCTACGCGATGTGGTGGATCAGGCAGGCCATCCAGCGTGGCTTCGCCGACTCGGCCAGGACCATCAGGCTGCCGGTGCACGTGCTCGAGATGCTGAGCAAGCTCAGCAGGGTCGAGCGTGACATGCACCAGCGGCTCGGCCGCGAGCCGACGCCGGAGGAGCTGGCCGTTGAGCTGGACCGCACGCCGGACCAGATCGAGGAACTGCTGCGCACCAGCAGGCAGCCGATCAGCCTGGACTCCACGATCGGCGAGGACGGCGAGACGAGCATCGGCGACCTGATCGAGGACATCGACGCACCAGAAGCGTCCGAGCTCGTCGACCGGCAGCTCATGGCCGAGCAGCTGCGGCACGCGCTTGACGCGCTGACGCCGCGCGAGGCGACCATCATGGCGATGCGGTTCGGGCTCTACGACGGCAACCCGCACACGCTGGATGAGATCGGCAAGGCGCTCGGCCTGACCCGGGAGCGGATCAGGCAGCTCGAGAAGCAGTCGCTGTCCAAGCTGCGCCACCCGAGCCGCGCTCAGCCGCTACTCGAGTACGCCGTCTGACCGGCGTACCCACAAGCAGAGCCGGGCCCGACCTCCCGCCGGGCCCGGCTCTTTCCATGTCGACTTATCCGGACCAGACGGCCTTGGTCTCCTGCGCGACCGATTCGGCCTGGGCGTAACCGGCCTGTGCCGAAGCTGGCCGACGGGCCGGGTCGAGCACGTTCTTGCCGATCGCGCGTAGCGCGGCTTGATCCGGCTTGATCACCGCGACGCGCGCGCCTGCCTCGCTCAGCGCGCGTGCCTGGTTCACCGGGCTCGCAAGTGGCCCGTATCCGGAAACGAGCGGCGCGATGATGATGATCCTGTCGCATCCTGCGGCCAGGTCCGCGTTCGCTGCCGAGCGAACCCCGCCATCTATGTAGCGGCGGCCATTGATGGTCACCGGCGGCCAGATCCCGGGCACGGCGCAACTCGCGCCGACGGCGTCGAGCAGCGGTGCCTCGCTGGCTGCATCGAACACCACAAGGTCGCCTGTCAGCGCGTCCACGGCAGTGATCTGCAACCGACCGGCGGGCCACTGCTGTATCGGCAGCCTGGACTCGATCACCCGCCGCCTTGCTTCCTCGCTGACGGTCTTGGTGCGTAGCGCCATCGCCCCCACCCTCGCTCGTGCTACCTCGGGTTTCCTGGTCAGGACCATGGCCCGCACGTACTTGACGGTCACGCCGAGACCCATCCTGGCGTAGATCTCGTTGCTGCCAGGCGGCTGCGTCTGCTTCTCGTAGAGATCGGCCAGGCTGGTCCCCGACCGGACGTCGACGCCGACCACCGAGCCGGCCGAGGTACCGACCACCAGATCGGCGTCGGTCAGGTCGACGCCGCGCTCGGCAAGTCCGGCGAGAATGCCGATCTCCCAGGCGATGCCCGTGACACCGCCGCCGCCCAGCACAAGAGCTTTTTCCACTACAAGTCCCTCGTATCCGCTCCGTCATCTGCTGGGCCGATCTTGCACCATCCCGGACATACTCTCAACGCATGGCGGAATCCAGCAGCACCGAGGAGAGCTCCGACGGCGGACAATCCAGCCGACCGGCGACACCCCGGCCGGCGCGCGATGGCGGCCAATCCAGCCAGCCGGCGACACCCCGGCCAGTGCGCGACGGCGTCCTGCTCGGCCTGGCGGTCGGGGTGTCAGGGGTGGCGTTCGGAGCCGCGGCCGTCAGTTCCGGCCTATCGGTGTGGCAGACCTGCGTGCTCAGCCTCCTGGCGTACACAGGTGCCTCCCAGTTCGCGCTGGCAGGCACGATCGCGGCAGGCGGCAGCTTGCTCGCTGGCTCGGTCGGGGCCGTCCTGCTGGGCAGCAGGAACACCCTGTACAGCCTCCGGCTGGCTGGACTGCTCCGGGTCCGCGGCGCAGCGAGAGTGTTCCTCGCGCAGGGGGTGACCGACGAGTCCACAGCGCTGGCGCTCGCCCAACCCGATCAGGCATCCGCACAGGCTGGTTTTCGCGCCACCTTCGTCAGTCTGTACCTGACCTGGAACGCCGCGACGCTGGCTGGTGCCGTGGGCGCGGGCAGCATTGGTTCGCCGCAGTCATTCGGCCTGGACGTCATAGCGCCGGCCGCATTCCTCGCGTTGATCTGGCCCAGGCTTGCGGCCGGTCGGACCGAACGGCTTGTCGGTGCCGGAGGCGCGGCGATCGCCATTGCGGCAACACCTTTGTTGCCGCCCGGCGCACCGATCATCCTGGCGGCCGTCGCTGCGCTTGCCGGCGCGCTTGCCACCAGGGACACTTCGTCATGAGCGTTGCGTGGGTCGCAGTGCTGGCTACATCGGCTGGCTGCTACGCGCTGAAACTGGCCGGGCTGACCATTCCTGAGCGACTGCTCGGCAATCCGCTGCTGCGCCGATTCGCAGAGTTGGTCCCCGTCGCCCTCCTGGCGGCGCTGGTCGCGGTCGAGGCCGTCGCAAAGGGCAGCGCCCTGGTCCTCGATCCGGCCCGGCTCGCCGGGCTTGCAGCGGCTGTCGTCGCGCTGGTGCTGAGGGCCCCGTTCCTGGTCGTGATCATCGCCGCCGCTGGCACCGCGGCCGTGCTGCGGCTGGCCGGCGTCGGGTAGATTGCGCCGGTGGACGTCGAGATCGAAGTGGTGCAGAAAGTCACGGACGAGGTCGTCGACGCGTTCGGCCGCCTGTTGCCGCAACTATCAACCAGCGCTCAGCGCCTCAACGCCGACGCCCTGACGGTCATCGCGTCCGCGCAGGGCAATACGGTGCTCATCGCGCGGGTCGGCGGAGAAATCCTGGGGACGCTGACTCTGGTGATCTTCCCGATCCCAACCGGGGTCAGGGCCTGGATCGAGGATGTCGTCGTCGACGAGGCGGCGCGCGGCAAGGAGTTCGGCGGCAAACGGGTCGGCGAAGCGCTCACCATCGAGGCAGTCAGAATCGCCCGCGAGGCAGGCGCGAAGACCGTGGACCTGACCACAAGGCCCGCCAGGGTCGCGGCAGGCAAGCTCTATGAACGGCTCGGCTTCGAGCAGCGCGACTCGCGCGTGTATCGCTACTCACCCTCCTGACCCGCGACTCCCGTCCGCACGCAGGCGCACCGCACAGCAGGCGCGCCGGGCTCAGGCGGCTTCGGGTGGGCTGTGGCTGTGCAGTTTGCGGCCGTGGGGGCTGGTGGCGGTGGTGGTGCCGTCGGCGTTCAGGGTGATGGTCCAGCCCCACCGGTGCACCAGGATCAGATGGTGGAACGAGCACAGCAGCAGGCAGTTGCCGCAGGCTGGTGGTGCCGCCCTCGCTGCGCGGGATGATGTGATGCACGTGACACCCGGCGGGCGGCACGTCGCAGCCGGGGGCGGCGCAGTGCTGGTCGCGGGTGGTGATCGCCCTGCGCAGGTGCGGCGGCACCAGGTCGGTGCCGGTGCCGACGTCCAGCGGCAGGCTGACCGACCCGGCCGGCGGCGGCAGGGTCCCGGTCCGCAGCCACGACGCGAGCCCGCCGGGCCCGGACAGCAACGCCACCGCCTGCCGCAAGATCAGCTCACGGGCGGCGGCCAGGCTCCGCTGCACCCGCCGCGCCCCCGCCTCCGAACCGCGGTCGTCGTTTCCGGCGGTCTCACCGCGGCTGCCCGCCAGGTCGCTGCCCGGCAGGTCGCCTCCGCAGGCACCGCCGCTGCCTGGCAGGTCGCCGCTGTACGCTCCGCGGCAGCTGGCCAGGCCGCCGCTGTCGCAGGGTGCCCGGCCGGGCTGGTACTCGGCCCAGTGGCTGGCGAGGCGGCCGGCGAGCTGGTTGAGGAGGTCGTGGTCGACCCGGCCGGTCACGACCGGCGCGATCGCGGCGTCGCAGTCATCACCGGGCCCGGCCCACGCCCCCGCCGGCACCGGCCCGTCACCGCCGGCACCGCCCGCGCGCGGCCGCGCAGGTCCTCCGGCTCGGACAGGCCGCCGAAGCCGGGCGGCAGGTACGGCCGGCCGGGCCGGCCGATCCCGGCCGAGCAGCTGGTCCAGTGACAGGTGCAGCTGCAGCCGGACCGGCTGCCCGGCCCGCTCGGGCAGGCACCCCGCGCCGAGCAGCCGCCGGCACGCCTCCTCGAGCGCGTCGTGGTCGCGCTGCTGCACGGTGCGGGTGTCCTCGGCACCCATCTTCTTGCCCAGGGAGTCCAGCACCGACTGCAGCGCGGCGGCGCACCGGGCGGACAGGTTCCCGGTGACCCGCCCGGCGCCGCCGAAGGTGGTGTCGAGCTGCAGGCCGCGGTTCAAGAACCCGTCATCGCCGTCCTCATCGGGGCCGGCTACCCGGCGCCGGATCTCCTCCGCCAATTGCGCCAGGCCGGCCAGGTCCGCGCCGCCGGCCGCCGCGGCCAGCAAGATCGCGTCCGCATCCGGCGCGGGCCTCGACCGGCAGGGCGTCGGTCCAGTCGGTGATCTGCCGCGCCCACGACACCGACAGCACGCCGCCGGCGAGCGCGTCCGCGACCGCGGGATGGTCCTGCAGCCGCCGCATCCACCCCACCGTCCCGCGGGCCGCACCCGCGGTGACCCGGGTCTGCCAGCTCAGCCACGCCCGCGCCGACCCCTGGCCGTCGTCTTCGAACCCGCGCTGCGCGCTGAACGCGGCCAGAACCCTGGTGCGGGCGGCCACGTGCATCGACGCGGCGCGTTCGAGTACCCGCAGCGCCTCGGCCTGCACCGGCACCGGTTCGGACGCCAGATCCGCCCGGGAGAGCCAGCCCAGGCTGGCGATGGCCATCTGCAGCGCTTCACCAGCCGATGACGGCTCCGCGACGCCCGATGATGGCAATGACATAGGGATTCACCTCCTCCAACGGTTCACCAACTGCGGGAGGGGCGGCGCTGGAAGATCAGCATGATCACGTGCGCCGGAACTGCGAACCATAGGCCGCCGCGCCGCCGCGGGGACGGCCAGGGAAGTGGAGGTGCTCATCCCCGGAGCCAGGCTCCGGGTGTCTTAGTCCCGCATCGAACTTACACTCGAAACACTACCACCAGCCACCGACAATCACCGCGCAACACACCGGATGAGGATAAGTCCAGGAGGTGAGCAGCCCTCGCCGCGATCAAGGCCCACACACCGGCGCGTGAGCGAGTTGGCAGATAGAGAACAGCCGCCGAAGGGCCCGGTAAAAGTACTGGCTTCTTGTCCTGCCGAAGTCAGCTCAGCTCGGCAACCGCTTCGAGCAGCCTCGCAACGTCCGACTCGTCGTTGTAGTGCACGAGACCAGCGC
Source organism: uncultured Actinomycetota bacterium (assembly GCA_963809195.1). Taxonomy (GTDB): domain Bacteria; phylum Actinomycetota; class Actinomycetes; order Streptosporangiales; family Streptosporangiaceae; genus Chersky-822. The sequence goes on from CAWEIQ010000003.1 coordinate 762,714, forward strand.
GGACCGCAGAACCTGACTCCCTGATGCCGAGCGCGCCCGCCGGTTCCCACGCGTAGTTGTCGCCATTCCAGACATTGACCCGGCGGCTAGCCAGATGCTCGGCCACCTGGCGGGGCGTCTTGCCAGCGACCGTGAAGTAAGCGGTCGCCGTTCGCCGCGCCGCCTTGCCGTAGGTCGTGACGTACTGCATCGCGTCGAGACCGCCGAGCAACTCGTTGAACAGGTGCTGCTCGTGCGCTTCCGCGGCGGACATCGAAGCCAGGATCCGCTGCCGCCGGGTGCCGGTCGCCGCGTCGTCGAGGCCGGCAAGGTGTTCCACCGCGGCCTCGACCCCCGCCAGGTCGGCGAATGGCGGCGTGCCGTACTCGAAGCGATCGGGCACCTCGTCCGGCGCCGGGACGAGCTTGTCGGGATGCAACGTCTCGAGGAGCGCCGGGCTCGCGATCAAGGCTCCGATGTGCGGACCTGACCATTTGTAGGCGCTGGTGACGTAGAAGTCGGCGCCGAGCGCACCGATGTCCACTGGTCCGTGCGGCGTGGCGTGGACGCCGTCAACGTAGCTCAGCGCCCCGGCTGCGCGGGCCATCCCGGTGATGGCCGCAACGTCCGGGCGGGTTCCGATAATGTTGCTCGCCGCCGTGACCGCGACCAGCCTGGTCCTGCCGCTGAGAAGGCTTGCGTATTGATCGGTGGGGAGTTCGCCGGTGGCCGCGTCGATCTCTGCCCAGCGGACAACCGCCTGCGCCCGAGCGGCCGCCTGCACCCAGGGCCTGATGTTGGCGTCGTGGTCGAGCCTGGACACAATCACCTCATCGCCCGGCCGCCAGGCTGCAGCGAGCGCCGCGGAGATCCGGTAGGTAAGCGTGGTCATGTTCGGCCCCAGGACGACGCCCTCGGGAACACCGCCAACGAGGTCAGCCACCGCCGCCCGACAGCGTCGCATGATCGCGTCGGATCGCGCACTGGCCGGGAACGCGCCGTCGGTGTTGCCGAGCCCGGTCTTGTAGGCGTCGCTGATTGCGGTGATGACAGAAGCAGGCACCTGCGTGCCAGCCGCCCCGTCGAGATAGGCGTAGCCGTCGGCCAGTGCCGGATAGGCCGCCCGAACTCTCGTCACGTCGAATGCCACCGGCAATCAGCCCCTCTCGTTCCAGATCGCCATCATCGCAGCGCGATGATGGGAACGATCAGACGGGCTAGAGGGGCAGCCGACCCGAGGCACCCAGCACGGCTAGCCAGGGATCCCGCTCGTAGTGAGGCAGGAGCAGCGGAATGCCGGTCAGCCAGGCGACGAGCACGGCGTCGGGGTCGGCCGGCCGGTAGCTGATTCCCAGCGCGCTTGACAGATCCCACGCGTGCAGGTGCCACTCCACGCTGGCAACTCCTGCCATTCCGGCAACTGTGATCACCCGGCCGCGGTAGCTGTGATGCGGCAGCCTGAGCAACGGACCGATCCTGGCCGCGTACTTGGTCGCCGACCTCGCGAACGCGGCGATGTGCTCCTCGGGCGGCACGTCGGGCAGCGTGGCAAGCTCAGCGGCATTCTGCCTGGCCAGCTTCCTGGCGATGGATTGCGGCGGAGCGCCGGTGGACATCAGCCTCGACAGCCGGCTAACTGGCGCGTCATCCAGGTACTCGTGGTAATCGTCGACCACACAACGCAGGTGACCAGCCAGATCGGCGGCCCGCCATTCCGGGCACGTCGTAGGCGCGTTCCAGGTCGCCCTCGTGAACTGCTCGGCGATCTGGAGGATGGCTCGGATTCCGTCGTAGTACGCGACTGGCGCGTCGGTCTCCGCGTCAGCAAGTACCGGAGCGGCAAGCGGCACAGGTTTCTCCCAGGAATCGCGCAGTCCCATGGGTACCTCCTGCCCACGCCGTGGCCTCCCCCGACCAAAACGGCGCGCTTCGCCAGATTGCCAGAAAGACCGGTTGCTACGCCACCCGTGGACGACCGGAAAACAAAGTGACAGTAAACGCATGCCCAGATAGCATCCACCGAGTGGCTACCCCGGATGCCGTGACTGCTGCCAGCATCCAGAGCAAGCAGCGAACCACATCCGCCCCAGCAGCCCCGCCACCAGTGCAAACTCCGCTGGCTTCGCTGTGGCGGGTCAGGGAGTACCTGCGGCCGTACTACGCCCAGATCCTGATCATGCTGTTTGCCGCGTTGCTGGGCGCCGCGACGGAAATCATCATCCCGCTGCTCACCAAGGCGTCGATCGACGGCCCGATAGCCACGTCCACCAACTCGCCAGGGCACGGCTACGGCCTGCTTGTCCCGATCGGGCTGGCCGCCATCGGACTCGGCATCGCCGAGGTCGCGCTCAACGTGCTCAGGCGCTGGGCGCAGGCCACGGCCGTAGCCGGCCTCGAACAGTCGATGCGCGATGAGATCTATCAGCACCTGCAGCGGCTCGAGCCCGCGTTCCACGACCAATGGCAGTCAGGCCAGCTGCTGTCGAGGGCGACGACGGACCTCTCAGCGATCAGGCGCTTCTTCAGCTTCGGCATCGTCTTCATGATCACGAGCTCGGCCAGCTTCATCGCGATCGTGGTTCTGCTGATCAGGCTGAACCTTCTGCTCGGACTGCTGACCGCCGCCGTCTTCGCCCCGGTCACGGCCCTCTGCCTCTGGTTCGAGCGGCGCTACAGCGTGCTCTCCCGGCGAGTCCAGGACCAGCAGGACGACCTCGCGACCTGCGTTGAGGAGGCGGCAGCAGGCATCCGGGTGATCAAGGCTCTAGGTCGACGCCAGCATTCCGCGGCCATGCACTCCAGGCTCGCGACGACGGTCTACGAGACCCAGCTGCGCAAGGCGCGCCTGCGGGGCGTGTTCTGGGCCAGCCTCGACCTCGTGCCGAACGTGGCCATCGCCGCGATATTGCTGATCGGAGCCCTAGCGGTGGCCAACCAGGGCCTGACGACCGGCGGGCTGGTGGCGTTCGTCGCCCTAGTGCTTCAGCTGGTCTGGCCGATCGAGGCGATGGGCTACATCCTTGCGCTCGGCCAGGAGGGCGCCACCGCCGCCCAGCGGGTCTACGAGATCCTCGACACCCAGCCGACGATTACCAGCACCGCCGTTCCTGGAGCGCAGAAGAAGGCTCTCCCCATTCAGCGCTCACGAGAACGGCAATCCGGCCACCTCGTGCTGAGCCACGTCCAATTCGCCTACCCAGGCTCAGCCGATCCTGTGCTGCGCGACGTCTGCCTTGAGCTCTCCCCCGGCGAAACCGTTGCGCTGGTCGGCGGAACCGGCTCCGGCAAGACCACGCTGCTCTATTTGATCGCCAGGCTGGCCGACGCCACCAGCGGCACGATCACCCTAGACGGAACCGATATCAGGCACTTGCCGCTTGCCACCCTCCGCACCGTAGTCGCCTGCGCCTTCGAAGACCCGACACTGTTCTCGGCCAGCGTCAGGGAGAACGTGGCGCTCGGCGTCCCGGACGCCACGGATGAGTCCGTCAGGATCGCACTGACCGCCGCGCAGGCCGAGTTCGTCGACGAGCTGCCGTGGGGCCTTGACACCAGGATCGGCGAGCAGGGCATGTCCCTGTCCGGTGGTCAGCGCCAGCGGATCGCCCTGGCCAGGGCGATCCTGGCCCGGCCGTCGGTACTGCTGCTCGACGACCCGCTGTCAGCACTCGACGTGCATACCGAGGCCAAGGTGACCGCCGCGCTCAGCCAGGTGCTCACTACCTCGACCGCCTTGGTGGTCGCCCACCGGCCATCGACGGTCGCACTCGCGGATCGGGTGGCGGTTCTGGAACGCGGCGAGATCGCCGCGATCGGCAACCATCACGAGCTGCTTGCGACAAACGAGCACTACCAGTTCTTGATGAGCAGCGACGCCGAAACGGAGGCGGTCAGGTGAGCGCGCCGGCGACCCAGGCATGGCGCGGCATCGCCGCCGAAGACGCCGCTGAGGTCTCCAAGGGTCTGTCTCTGCTGCTGCGGCGCCGCAGCCGTGCGCTGCTGGCCAGCCTGCTGCGCCCGCATCGCGGCACCGTCGGCCTCATCGTGCTGCTCGTGCTGATCGCCAACCTTGCGGGCCTGGCCGGGCCGTGGCTGATCGGGGTCGGCGTCGACAGGGTGCCCGCCCTGATCAGTACACATGACGCGGTGCCGATCATCATCGTCGTCGTAGGCTTCCTCGCCGCGATAACGGTCCAGGCCACGGCGACGGCGTCCTTTATCTCGGTTCTGGGCCGAATGGGAAGCCAGGTCGTACGCGAGCTGCGAGCTAGGGTCTTCAGCCATTTCCAGTGGCTGTCTGTCGCCTTCCATGAGCGGTACACATCGGGGAAGGTGATCTCCCGCCAGGTCTCCGACATGGATTCGCTGTCTGAGCTCTTCGACGAAGGTCTGGATTCGCTCCTGAACGCTGCCTTCTCGCTCGTCTTCGTCGGCACCGGCATGTTGCTGCTCGACTGGCCGCTTGCGCTCGCGGTGATGGCCGGGTTCCTTCCGCTGGCCTGGCTGAGCGCCTGGTTCCAGCGGGAATCCGCGGTGGCCTACCGGCGTACCAGGGAGACCATCGCGCTGGTCATCGTTCAGTTCGTGGAGACATTCAACGGAATCCGCGCGGTCCAGGCCTTCCGCAGGGAACGGCGGAACGACGCGATCTTCGGCGAGCTGAACCAGGGATACGCTGACGCATCGCTTCGGTCCATGCGCCTGCTCGCCGTGTACTTTCCCGGCGTCACGCTGATCGGCAACCTGGCCGTTGGCGCGGTACTGCTGTACGGCGGGATGCGCGTGATCGACCACGCGATGCCGGTCGGCGTGCTCGTCACGTTCCTGCTCTTGCTGCGCAGGTTCTTCGAGCCGCTGCAGGATGTGTCGCAGTTTTACAGCACCTTCCAGTCCGCCGCGGCTGCGCTGGAGAAGCTCTCTGGTGTCCTTGAGGAACCACCGTCGGTACCCGAGCCGCGGGCTCCTGTAGCCCTGCAGCGCCGGCCGGCGGGCAGCCACCCTGGAAGGCGGCTGGAACTGTCATCGATCCGGTTCGGATACAGGGACGCTGTGGTACTGCCGCGCCTGAACCTGACGATCCCGGCCGGACAGACGGTCGCCCTGGTCGGCGCCACCGGGGCAGGAAAGACGACGATCGCCAGGCTGCTTGCCAGGTTCTACGACCCGGACGAGGGCCAGGTTCTGCTCGACGGGGTCGACCTGCGCTCCATCGCAGATGCGGACCTCCGCCGCGAAGTCATCCTGATCACGCAGGAGAACTTCCTGTTCAGCGCCTCGATCGCGGAGAACATCGAGCTGGGCAGGCCAGGGGCGAGCCGCACCGACATAGAGGCAGCCGCGGAGGCGGTCGGCGCCAGCGGCTTCATCGCGGCCATGCGGGACGGATATGAGACTCAGGTCGGCAAGCGCGGCGGTCGGCTGTCGGCCGGCCAGCGGCAGCTGATCTCGTTCGCCAGGGCCTTTCTGGCCGCGCCGAGCGTGCTGATCCTCGACGAGGCCACCTCACTGCTTGACCTGCCAGGTGAGCGAGTCGTCCAGCGGGCCCTCCAGACGGTGCTTGCAGAACGGACAGCCGTGATCATCGCCCACCGGCTGTCAACGGTGCGGATCGCCGACCGCGTCCTCGTGCTCGATCACGGCCAGGTGATCGAAGACGGCACGCCTGCCGAATTGCTCGCCAGCGGCGGCGAGTACTCCGATCTGCATCAGAGCTGGCTCGAAAGCCTCGCGTAAGCAACTGCGGCAGACCTGCATGCCAGCCGCGCATGCCGTGCATGCTGCCCGTGCCCGCTGCCTCGTGCCGGCGCTGCCCGTGCCTGCTGCCCGTGCCTGCTGCCCGTGCCTGCTGCCCGTGCCTGCTGCCCGTGCCTGCTGGCCCGTGCCTGCTGCCCGTGCGTGAATGGTCCTTCCATTGCGGTTTCTGCGATGGGTGGACCTTTCATCACGCTTACCGGCTGAGACTGGCGCACCGCGATCTTGGCGAGAACGCCCAGAACCGGCAGTGATAGCCTTGCGCCTGCCGGAGTGCTAGAAGTTCATGAACTGGGGTTAGACGGGTAGATTCGTGCCGATGATGCGACGTAAGCAGGCCAGCGAAGACGCGCAGGCCAAGCACCTGGCCGACGTCGCGCTTGCCGCTAACTTCGATGAACTTCTCACCGATGCGCAGTCGGTAGAGAAGCAGTACCGGAGAGCCCAGGCGACCGGCGCCCCGCTCGCTGAGCAGTACTGGCTCGCCAAGCGACTGGACGCCGCCCTCACCGATGTCATGAGGTCCGCGTACGCCTCTGTCCGCGCGGAGATCGGGCCGCACGGCTACGACGATCGGATTTACAAGCGCAAGGCGATGGCAACTCCCGCAGTACATGCGCTCAACACGGAGGCAGAACGGCTGCTGACGCTGCGCGAAACGCATAGGCTTACGGGCATACCGCCGCGGCCAGAGCGGATCGGGCTTGATCCGGAGCCGCTGACCGCGCACAACTCGCACTAGGTAGGGGGTTCGGGGGTCGTCCTCCAAGCTCGGCACGACCGGCCGGTCCACGATACGGAAATTAGTCGATCATGGGACTTCCGGGGGCTCAGGTAGGCGTTGATAGGGGTAGTGGACCCGCAAGGCCGACCGGTCACCAGGAGTCCACCAGGAAAGCTACAAATAACTTGTCCGAAAACCATCACAATGTGCCATGTCGTCATGGAGTGGTGACCTGGCAGATTAGATTGTGATGATCAACATTCCCCCACAACTGATCAGGAGGCGCACGGATGTGCCCGCACTCGCCCCCGTGCCCGAGCGCTAGCGACCCGGACCATGAGGCGGCCCGGACCCTTATCAGCCACCCGGAACAGGGTTGGAGCCTGCTCTGCAATGGCATCGTGGTCTTCGAGGACACCGGTGAACTGCTCCCCGGCGGCGACGCCATCGCGCCGCACCGCCCGACCGATCTGGTTACCCGGCCCGCATCGACCTCATCAGCCGCCTGAGGTAAATCCCTCAGGCCGCAGCCGCGGCATCGGCGGCCATCGCAGCCCGCCGAAGTGCCATCCCTCAGCCGAGCGACCGTTCTAACCGGCTGCATCAGAGGGGATCGCACGAGTCCTTGGCCCGTCGACCGGCAAGGTCAGGGCATCCCTCCAGACGGCCGCAGATACTGCTCGTATCGTTTAGCTCATATTGTTCAGCCGCTCCGGCGCGCGAGCTTGATGACCTCGCCTAGCAAGGACTGGACCTCCGTGGTGATCAGCTGCGCATGGCCAGACAGCGAGTGCGTCTCCCCTGGCACGATGACCAGCCTGGCCGCATCGCCGCCATCGGGTATCCCGAAAGGATCACGTTCGCCATTGATCACGAGGACGGGCACGCCCGCGGCCCGCAGCTCGCCGGCACGCGAGCGCTCGGGATCGTCCGCCTTGCCAGGCGGATGCAGGGGAAAGGCGAGCGCGATGACTGCCACCGCTCCGGCCTGCTCCGCGGTCCGGCATGCGACCCTCGCACCGTTGCTGCGGCCGCCCTGGACAAGCGGCAAGCCGGGATACTGGTCCCGCAGCGCGCCGATGATCTCCAGCCATGCCGCATCCTGCCGCTGTGCAGATCCGGGCGCGCTGGCGCCTCTGACCCGATAAGGCTGAGTCACCAAGACGACAGCCGCGCCCACCGCCAGGCCGCCCTTCTTGGCAGCGAGAACGTCCTTGCTGGCTACGCCACCGCCCGCGCCGTGGGTCAGGACGAGCAGCAATTCTGGGTGCTGCGGGCCCTCGGCCTCTGCCAAAGCCGGGCCAGCTACGGTCATGATCTCCACTGGAGCAGGCTACTTGCTCATCACGGCAGTCCACCAAAGGCTGACAGTGCCGGCTGACGTTTCCGACGGAAGCCGCAACCTCGGACTCGCTCGTGCCGTCTTAAAGGGGCGGACGGCGTCGGGGCGCGTCCAGCGGAGGGCGCAGCCGATCACAGAATCGCGATGGGGTTGACTGGCGAGCCCGTTCCGCCGGGCAACCGCAGAGGCGCGATCACGCACAGAAACGACCACTGCCGGTTCTCGCGGCACAGGGGCAGCAAGTCCTCGAACTGCAGGTAATCGAGCAGGGTCATGCCTAGGGCATTGATCGCCAGTATGTGTATCGGGAAGTCGACACCCTGAACTCCGCTTGGCGCCGTGTCACTATTGCTATCGCTGCCGAGCACGGAGATCTGCCGCTCAGCGAGCAGTGGCATGACCGACGGATGCAGCCCTGCCCTCGCAGCGGCAGCATCCCACGGCCCTCGCGTGCTCCGCCTGCGCCGGTGTCCCACCCTGATGAACAACTGGTCGCCGGCGCCGAATCGGACCCGCTGCCGTTCCTCGGCCGCTTCGAGATCGGTGACGGTCACTTGGTCGCCTGGTTCCAGCCAGTCCGTTCCTCGGACGCCGGGAATGTCGAGCAGAACGCCACGGCCCGCGATGCCGTCCCTGGCGATCCCGACGGAGAGCTCGTGCGCGCCGGAATCGGTGACCTTGCCGGCGGGCACGCCGTTGTAGAGGTGCCCGTCGAACATGACATGACACAGCGCGTCCATGTGACTGTCGGCGTTACCGTGCACGTTCATTTCGATCCGGTCGGTGCCAAAGGACAGGCCTTCCTCGCCCGCATCGGCGGCTGTGCCTGTCATCTGGTGGACGGCCGGATGCGGATTGTCGGGTGCTTTTTTGTTCTCGATCGGTGCAGCCAGCGACACCGTCCGCCCCAGCCTGACCTGATCGGCAGCCGCAAGTGTGCGCTGCGGCGTGAGATTGTTCAGCGCACCACGCCGATCGGCGGCGTCCCACGGAAGCCCGGCGCGCAACTGCCGGTACAACTCGCGGAACTCGGCCTCGGTCATTGTCGACTGATGGCCCCCTGTGGCCGTCTCGCCGTCCAGTGCATTCATCTGATCAGCCTCGCTTGTGCGGGACCCGGCCGTCATCATCCGGTGCGGGTGGGGCACCCTGGGACCGGCAGTCAACCCGCGCCAGGGAGAGGACCCATGCCCCGCGATCGTCTCGTGGCCGTCAGCTACCCGGTGGATGAGGAATACGCCAGGATCAATATCGACGTGCTAGGTGGTGAAGCGTCCGTCAGCTTCCTGCACGAGGTTCCCGAGACCGAGCGCTCGGCGATAGTCGCCAGCGCCGAGGCTCTGATCGGCTGGAACTTGCGCAGGGAACTTCCTGACGGCGCCCTTGAACAGGCGCCTCTGCTCAAGCTCATCCAGCTGCTCTCGGCCGGAGCGGACAGCGTGGACTTCCGCGCCATCCCAGAAGCCGTTCCGCTGGCCGGCAACGTGGGCGCCTATGCCAGTCCGATGGCCGAGCACGTCATCGCGATGACGCTCGCGCTGATCAAGCGCCTGCCGCAACGGCACGCCGAGCTGGCCAGGGGCGAGTTCAATCAGGCGGAGCCGGTACTGACCCTCGACGGCGCCGTGTGCGCGATCCTAGGCTTCGGCGGCATCGGCTCAGCAACTGCCCGCCTGATGCGGCCGTTCGGCGCGCGGATCCACGCGGTCAACTCGTCGGGTCGCACCACCGAGGACGTCGACTTCGTCGGCACGCTCGCCGACCTCGACCAGGTGCTCACGGTCGCCGACGTTCTTGTCGTCTCCTTGCCGCTGACCAAGAACACGCGCGCTCTGCTGGGCGCCCGCGAATTGTCGCTGATGAAGCCGACTGCCATCATCGTCAACGTCGCTAGGGGCGCGATCATCGACGAGCAAGCACTCTACGAGCACCTACTCGCTCATCCGGATTTCTGCGCAGCAATCGACGCCTGGTGGCACGAGCCCCGCGGCGGCAAGCCGTTCAGAACGGACTATCCGTTCTTCGACCTGCCCAACGTCCTAGGCTCCCCGCACAACTCAGGCATCGTGGCTGGCGTGCTGCCAGCAGCCGCGGCGATGGCTGCGGAGAACGTCAAGCGGTTCCTGCGCGGCGAGCCGGTCACGGGCATCATGCGCCGCGAGGACTACCTGTGACCAGCTCGGCTCACTACGCTCGGAACTGTGTCGGCGCGCGCACAAGGCTGGTATCGGGACCCGTTCGGGATCCACGACGACCGCTACTTCTCCGAGGGCTGGCCGACCAAGCTGGTCCGTGACGAGGGCCAGGAGTCTTACGATCTTCCACCTGATCAGCCATTGCCCGAAGGTGACCTCGTGCCCGCCGACGACAATTACGATGAGGCTGCCGGCGGTTCTGACCTGCGCCGCGCCGACGATGGTCGGCGCGGCGAGACCGCGGAGCGGTTGGTGATGGACATCTTCGACCAGACCGCCGGGGAATGGTAGGCAGGCGAGCGAGCCGCCTGCGGGAGAGACCAGGGCGCGCGGGCCGTTACAAGATCCTGGTGAGGAACTGCCCGGTGTAGCTCTCCTGGACCTTGGCGATCTCCTCCGGCGTCCCGGTCGCAATCACCTGCCCGCCGCGTGATCCGCCCTCCGGGCCCAAGTCGATGACCCAGTCCGCGGTCTTGATCACGTCGAGGTTGTGCTCGATAACGATCACCGTGTTGCCGCCGTCGACGAGCCGGCCGAGCACGCCGAGCAGCTTGCGGATGTCGTCGAAGTGCAGCCCTGTCGTCGGCTCGTCGAGCACGTAGATCGTCCGGCCGGTCGAGCGGCGCTGAAGCTCGGAGGCCAGTTTCACCCGTTGTGCCTCGCCACCGGACAGGGTCGGTGCGGGCTGGCCGAGCCGGACATAGCCGAGCCCCACGTCCACCAGAGTCTTCAGATGCCGGTGGATGGCCGGCACAGGCTCGAAGAACCCCGCTGCCTCCTCGATCGGCATATTCAGCACGTCAGCGATCGACTTGCCCTTGTAGTGGACCTGCAGCGTGTCGGTGTTGTACCGCGCGCCGTGACACACCTCGCAGGGCACGTAGACGTCGGGCAGGAACTGCATCTCGATCTTGATGGTGCCGTCGCCGGAGCACGCCTCGCACCGGCCGCCCTTGATATTGAACGAGAACCTGCCCGGCTGGTAGCCGCGGATCTTAGCCTCGGTCGTCTGCGCGAACAGCCGCCTGATGTGGTCGAACACGCCCGTGTAGGTCGCTGGGTTGGACCTGCGGAGTCCGGCCGATCGGGCCCTGGTCGACGTGCACGACCTTGTCGAGCTGGTGCATGCCGGTCACCTTGACGTGGCGGCCAGGGACGATCCTGGTGCCGTGCAGCTCCTTCGCAAGCGCCGCGTAGAGGATGTCGTTGACCAGGGTGGACTTGCCCGAACCCGACACCCCGGTGACCGCGATGAAGGTACCGAGCGGGAAGGCGACGTCGATGCCCTGCAGGTTGTGCTCGGTTGCGCCCTTGACCGCGACTTCCTTGGACTTAGACACCTTGCGCCGCTTGGCGGGCACGCGGGATCGACTCCCGGCCGGTCAGGTAGGCGCCGGTCAGCGACTCCTCGCTGGCGAGCAGTTCCGCGAGCGGTCCGGAAACCACGATCTGACCGCCGTGCTCGCCGGCCCGCGGGCCGATGTCCACTACCCAGTCAGCCGCGCTGATCGTGTCCTCGTCGTGCTCGACCACGATCAGCGTGTTGCCGAGGTCGCGCAGCCTGAGCAGCGTGTCGAGCAGCCGGTGGTTGTCCCGCTGGTGCAGCCCGATCGACGGCTCGTCCAGCACGTACAGCACGCCGACCAGACCTGACCCGATCTGGGTCGCCAGCCTGATTCGCTGGGCCTCGCCGCCAGCCAGGGTCGCCGATGCCCGGTCCAGCGTCAGGTAATCCAGGCCGACGTCGAGCAGGAAGCCCATCCTGGCATTGATCTCCTTGAGCACCCGGCCCGCGATCTGCTGATCCCGCTCAGACAGCTCAAGGGTCCGCAGGAGCTTGGTCAGCTCTCCGATCGGCAGCGCGCAATACTCGGCGATCGACCGGCCGTCGACCGTGACGGCTAGCGTCAGGGGCTTCAGCCGCGTGCCATGACATGCCGGGCAGGGCACCTGCCGCATGTATCCCGCGAATCGCTCCCGGCTCGAGTCGCTCTCTGCCTCGGCGTGCCGCCGCGAGATGTACGGGATCGCACCCTCGAAGTTCGTGTAGTACGAGCGCTCCCTGCCGTACCGGTTCTTGTACCTGACGTGCACCTGGTCGCCGTAGCCGTACAGCAGCGCCTTCTGCGCAGCGGCGGGAAGCTTGGCCCATGGGGTGTTGACGCTGAATCCAAGCGAGGATCCCAGCGCGTCCATCAGCCGCAGGAAGTAGTCGCTGACGTGACCGCACGCTCCAGACGCTGACCGCGCCCTCGGCCAGCGACAGGTCGGGATCCCCGACCACAAGCTCGGGGTCGACCTCCATCCTGGTGCCGAGGCCGGTGCACTCCGGGCAGGCTCCCCACGGGGAGTTGAACGAGAACGACCGGGGCTCGAGCTCCTCGAAGGACAGGTCGTCGTACAGGCAGGCCAGGTGCTCGGAGTACATCCGTTCGCGGTTGGGATCGTCCTCTGGCAGGTCGACGAAGTCGAGCACCACGACGCCGCCGGACAGGCCCAGCGCCGTCTCCACCGAGTCGGTGAGCCGCCGTCTCGCCGACTCCTTGACCGCGAGCCGGTCGACGATCACCTCGATCGTGTGCTTCTCGTACTTCTTCAGCACCGGCAGCTTGCCCGTGCCGGTCGTCGCGTCATCGAGCCTGATCGTGATCCCGTCGACCCTGGCCCTGGAGTAGCCCTTGGTCTGCAGCTCGCGGAGCAGCTCGGTGTACTCCCCCTTGCGGCCGCGGATGACCGGCGCGAGGACCTGGAACCTGGTGTCCTCGTCGAACTCGAGCACCCGGTCGACGATCTGCTGCGGCGTCTGCCTCGCGATCGGGCGCCCGCACTCCGGGCAGTGCGGCTTGCCGATCCTGGCGAACAGCAGCCGCAGGTAGTCGTAGACCTCGGTGACGGTGCCGACCGTCGACCGCGGGTTGCGGCTCGCCGCCTTCTGGTCGATCGAGACGGCCGGGGACAGCCCGTCGATGAAGTCCACATCTGGCTTGTCCATCTGGCCAAGGAACTGCCTGGCGTACGCCGACAGCGACTCGACGTACCGGCGCTGACCTTCGGCGAAGATCGTGTCGAACGCGAGGCTCGACTTCCCCGAGCCGGACAGCCCGGTGAAGACGATCATGGCGTCCCTAGGCAGGTCCAGCGAGACATCCTTGAGGTTGTGCTCGCGAGCACCGCGGACTACCAGTCGTTCTGCCACTGTGCGCTCTGTTTCTCCTGGTCTGTGCTGGCTGCTTGGGCGGTGAAATCGGGGGAGACACGGGCTAGCAAGGCGCGCGGTCAATGGTAGCCGGGCCTAGCTGACATTTTCCGGTGCTCCTGGTCCGGCCGCACGACTGACCTCAGATGGGCTCCCGCGCCGGCATAACGGCCGAAAGCACGTCTTACGGCCGCTCACGCTATTGCGTCCCTGCGCCACCTGATTTGCCCGCTTCCCCGTTTGCCCACTACCTACCAAGTAAGGCCAGGTAGTCGTTATTCCCGCGCGCCGCGATGCCGCGCCGGCACCCGACCGACTTCCGTGAACGCGGCCAAGTGGTGGAAGATGGCACCCGTGACCGAGCCCACTGCGCCGCACGCCGTCGAGGTGACCATCGGCCGGATCACCGACGCATCCGACCGCCTGACAGCCACCGTGTCCGAACTCTCCGAGGAGCAGGCACGCGAACCATCGCTGCTGCCCGGGTGGAGCCGCGGGCACGTCCTCACCCACATCGCGCGCAATGCCGACGGGCTGCGGAACCTGCTGATCTGGGCCGAGACCGGCGTGGAGACCCCGCAGTACGCGAGCCTCGAAGAGCGCGACGGGCAGATCGAGGCCGGGGCCGGGCGACCGGTCGGCGAGCTCGCGGCCGATGTCAGCGAGAGCTCAGCGGCGTTCCTCGCCAAGGCACGCGAGCTCACCGACGACGCCTGGACTACCGAGGTGCGAGGCTTCCGAGGCCCGGCCCATCCTGGCTGGTTCACGCTGCAGCGACGCCTGACCGAGGTCGAGATCCACCACGTCGACCTTGCGGCGGCCTACGGACCGGCAGACTGGCCCGACTGGTTCGTCACCGACATGCTGTACCGCGTCACCGGCCAGCTGTGCGGTGATCCCGATTCTCCTAAAGCGGTAGTGACCGACTCGGATACCGGCAGGCAGTTCTTCCTGCGGCAGGACGCGACCGCCGACCTGGAGATCACCGGGCCCGGCGCGGTCCTGCTCGCCTGGCTGCTCGGCCGGGATGACGGCGCCAGCTTGTCGGCTGATCCCGAAGGGCCGCTGCCGGCCATCCCGCCGTACTGATGACATCCTGTGCGCGCTGTACTTAGCACTGACAGCACTACCGAGAGGACACCATGAGCTACACCGGCAACGTAACCGTGGGCGGCCCGGCGCAGAGCAGGGAACTTCCCGGCCTGACCATCACCAAGGTCGCGGTCGGCCCCATGGACAACAATGCCTACCTGCTCCGCTGCACGAACACCGGCGAGCTGCTGCTGATCGACGCCGCGAACGAGCCGGAGACGCTCCTTGGCCTGATCGGCGACACGCCGCTGGCCACGATCGTGACCACGCACCGGCACGGCGACCACTGGCAGGCGCTCGAGGATGTGGCGAAGGCGACCGGCGCGACGACGATCGCGCACACCGACGACGCTTCGGCCCTCCCGCGTGCCGCCGACGCGGACGGTCAGCCACGGTGACACGATCGGCGTCGGGGACGCCCAGCTGTCCGTCATCCACCTGCGCGGGCACACTCCGGGCAGCATCGCGCTGAGCTACGACGCAGGCGGCGCTCTGGCCGACGAGCCGCACCTGTTTACAGGCGACTCGCTGTTCCCGGGTGGCCCGGGCAACACCGAGAACGACCCTGAGCGGTTTAACTCGCTGATCACCGACCTGGAGAACCGGATCTTCGCGCGAGCTGCCCGACGGAACGTGGGTCTACCCGGGCCACGGCGGCGACACCACGATCGGCACGGAGCGTCCGCACGTCCCAGAATGGCGCGCCCGAGGCTGGTGACCCCAGATCCGCATGGCCCCGCCGCCCCGGCGCGGGCCGAGATCGTGGTTGTCGGCGGCGGCATCACGGGCTTGTCGGCGGCCTGGGCCCTGACCCGCCGCGGCCGCGAGGTCGTCGTACTCGACCAGGCGCCGGTTGGTCACTCGGGCGGCGGGTCGCACGGCAGCTGCCGGATCTTCCGGCGCGGCTACGAGGATGCGTCGTACGTGACGCTCGCCGGGCAGGCCAGGCGGCCGTGGACCGAGCTCGAAGACGTCAGCGGCGAGCGGCTGCTGCGACCCGACCCCGCAGCTCACGTTCGGCCCGCAGATGCCGCAGGTTCTGGCCGCCATGACTGCGGTCGGCGCATCCTGCGAACTGCTTCCTGAGGCCGAGGCGGCAGCGCGGTACCCGGGCGTGGCCGTGACCGGAGAGACGCTCGTCGAGCTGGAGTCCGCCGTGATCGCGGCCGACCGTGCGCTCGCCAGCCTCGCCGCCCTGGCTGGCCAGGCCGGGACCGTCAGGAGCGGCGTGCACGTCTCTGCACTGGCGGACGACGGCCGCTCCGTGCGGGTCCGGACCAACGCAGGCGACGTCGAGGCCGGCGTGGTGATCGTCTGCACGGGGCCGTGGACGTCGCGGCTGCTGGCGACCGCCGGGATAGCGCGTGCCGGGCTCGGCCACGCTGGAACAGGTCGCGTACCTCGAGCCGGCCGCCAGCACGCCTGCTGGTCAGCTGCCGATCTTCGTGCATTACGACGCCGTGTTTCCTTACGGCTTGCCGATCCCCGGCTCGCGACGCTACAAGATCGGCATTCACCATTCAGGCCCGCGGGTCGATCCCGATCATCAGGACCAGTGCGCCGACGAAGACCTGCTGGCGCGGATCGAGCAGGCGGCCAAGAAGTACCTTCCAGGATTGGAACCGCGGCCGGTCACGCAGGAGCGCTGCATCTACGACAACACGCCTGACACCGACTTCATAGTCGACCGCAGCGGCAACGTCGTCGTCGGAAGCGGCACCTCAGGCCACGGCTTCAAGTTCGGCCCGCTGCTCGGCGAATGGCTGGCCGACCTGGCGCTGGGCGTCACGTCGCCTCAGATTCCCGGGCGCTTCGCGCTCAGCAGGTTCTGACCATTCCCGATACGGTCAGGTTATGGCCGGTGAAGTGAGGGTTGTTTACCGCAAGCACGACGGCTCGTTGCACTGGCACCTGATGACCCAGTGGCTTGGCGAGGACGAGCACGGGATCTGGACGGGCGCGCCGCGGCCGACCCTGATGCGCAAGGGCGACGGACCGCTGGTGACGCTCGAGTACGCCTCGGTGATGCTCTTTCCACGCGAGCGCCTGGTGGACCGCCGCCTTCAACGACCTGCCCGCGGCGACCGAGATCTACTGCGACATCACCACGCCGGTGCGGTGGCCGAGCCCTGGTGAGGTCACCATGATCGACCTCGACCTGGACGTCTCGCGGAGACGAACCGGCGAGGTCGAGCTCTGGGACGAGGACGAGTTCGCCAGTCACCAGGTCAGGTACGGCTACCCAGCCGACGTCATCGCCGAGGCCGAGGGTGCCGCGGAGTGGCTCAGGAACGCGCTCACGCAGAACCAGCGAGCCGTTCGCCACCACGTACCGCTCGTATATGGCCTGCTTGAGCGTTCTGCCCCTCAGCTAGCCTGCTTGGCCAGCTTCGCCGCGACGCCCTCGAGCACGCAGTCAAGCCCGAATTCGAACCGCGCGTCCCTGGTCTCCTCGGCGTCCGGATCGACGTCGTCACGCAGGATCCGCAGGAAGTGGTCGAACATACCGGTCGCCGCTAGCCGCGCACGCCATTGCTCGAGCTTGGCGGGAAAGTCGGTGTCGGCGCTCACCCACTCCTCCTGCTCGAGCTGAGTCCGGAGCTCGCCGAGCTCGCGCAGGACCGCCCCGAGCACGTAGGTGTTCACGGTCTGCAGAACGTTGATCGCGGTCTCGGTGTCGATGTCCAGGCAATCCAGCGCGGCCAGCGACTTGTCCAAGTTGCGGAGCGTGTTCGGGCCCAGCGGCGGGCGGGCCGCGATGAAGTCGATCACCCACCTGTGCCTGAGCAGCACCTTCCGCTGGCTGCGCGCCTGCACGCGCAGGTCGGCCTGCCAGTCCCCCGTCGGCTCGGGTACCTCGACGTCAGCCATCAGCGCGTCGAGCATCAGCTCAAGCAAATGCTCCTTGCTGGCCAGGTGCCAGTACAGCGACATAGCTCCGGCCCGCAGCACCTGAGCGATCTTCCGCATGCTGACGGATTCGGCGCCTTCGCTGTCCGCGATCGCGATCGCCACGTCGACGATCTCTTCGCGGCTCAGTCCTGACGCCTGCCTGCCCCGCCCGCTCTGGCCGCGCCGCGCGGTCAGCGCGCGCAGTGGGCGGCGCGCACGCGTGCTGCCAGGCGCGCCCGAGCGTGCCCCAGGGCGGCCATGCGCCTCACCCGGCCTTCCCCTGCCCCGCGCGAGCTGCTCGCGGAAGGCGGCTGCCGGGCCAAACGGGGGCCAGAGTTCGTCATCGGTGGCCATCGGACTTCCTATCACCGCGCTTTGCCAGGGAAACCCCGGGACGCGCGGATGGCTTGACTCTCGTACATCGTACTGTACAGTACGGCGTACGAGAGAGCAGTCGTACGCCGTACTGGAGACATACTGATGAGCGAGACAATGGCGCTCGAGGCGACGGGCCTCGAGAAAACCCTCGGCCGCACCAAGGCGCTCGATGGCGTTGATCTGGAGGTTCCGCGCGGCTCGATCCTCGGCATGCTGGGGCCGAACGGCGCGGGCAAGACGACCACGGTGCGCGTGCTTGCCACGCTGCTACGGCCGGATCGCGGCTCGGCCAGGGTGGCCGGCCACGACGTGGTGACCGAGGCGGCCTTGGTGCGCAGGCATATCGGGCTCACTGGGCAGTACGCGGCTCTGGATGAGTCACTGACCGGACGCGCCAACCTGGTGATGATCGGCAGGCTCGGCCGCCTGCCTGCCAAGGCCGCCAAGGCCAGGGCCGATGAGCTGCTCAGCCAGTTCAGCCTGACCGATGCCGCCGACCGCGGCGTCAAGACCTACTCCGGCGGCATGCGCCGACGGCTCGACCTGGCGGCCAGCCTGGTCACCAGGCCGCAGATCCTGTTCCTCGACGAACCGACCACCGGCCTGGACCTGTCGAGCCAGGATGGTGACCTGGGACGCGGTCCGCGCCCTCGCCAACGACGGCACGACGGTGCTGCTCACCACGCAGTATCTGGACGAGGCCGACCAATCGCCGACCGGATCGCGGTCATCGACCAGGGCCAGGTGATCGCCGACGGGACGCCAGCCCAGCTCAAGGCCAAGGTCGGCGGCGAGCGAGTCAAGCTGACCGTGGCCGCGCAGTCCGACCTCGGCACCGCGGCTGAGGTTCTGGCCAGGCACGCGACAGAGCCGCCGCGACCCGATCCGGCCACCAGGGAGATCGAGGCGCCGGTGACCGCGGCGGCGAGGCGGATGCCCGAGATCGTGCGTGATCTCGATGCGGCCGGCGTGCTGCTCGACGACCTGGCCATCCGCCACCCGTCACTCGACGACGTCTTCCTCACCCTCACCGGGCGTAAGTCAGAAGAGACGCCGAAGGAGGGCGACCAGTCATGACCGCGCTGACCGTTTCCCCGGCCCTCCCCCGGCTGGCTGCCGACACGGGGTTGTCCAAGCTCTGGTGGGCTGTCAAGGACACCTGGGTGCTCGCCGTCCGCAGCATCCGGCGGATCGCTCGCGAGCCCGAGCAACTCGCCGACGTGACGATCCAGCCAGTGATCTTCGTCCTGTTGTTCAGCTACGTCTTCGGCTCGGCCATCCACCTGCCCGGCGGCGGGAACTACCACCAGTACCTGATCAGCGGGATGTTCGGGATGGCCATGGCGGGCAGCGCGCCAGGCACGGCCGTTGGCCTGACAACCGACATGTCGACCGGCCTGATTGACAGGTTCCGCTCGCTGCCGATGTCCCGCGCTGCGGTGCTAGCCGGGCGGACACTGGCTGACCTTCTGACTCAGGTACTCGGCATCGTCGTGCTCATCGGCACCGGCCTGGCGATCGGATGGCGGATTCATAACGGGCCCGCCGACGCACTGCTCGCCGTGGGGCTCTCCCTGCTGTTCGCGTTCGCCATGACCTGGGCGGGGGCGTGCGCTGGCATGCTGCTCCGCAGCCCGGAGGCCGCTCAGCAGCTGGGTTTCATCATCTTCCTGCCGCTGACGTTCGTCTCGAACGCGTTCGTGCCCACCCAGGGCATGCCGTCTTGGCTGCAGACCATCGCCGACTGGAACCCGATGAGTGCCATCGCCTCCTGCTGCCGGTCCCTGTTCGGCGGCGCCAATCCGGCAGCGACCATCCAGGCGTGGCCGATGCAGCATCCGGAGCTGGCCGTCCTGGCATGGTCGGTCGCGCTGATCGCGATCTTCGCGCCGACGGCGGTCTACCTCTTCCGCCGCAAGGTGCTGCGGTAGTCCGCTCGGTCACTGCCGAGCCGTCGGTACAGCTCGATGACGGTGTCGACGGCTTCGGTCTCGGTCGGCAAGGCCGCCGCCCGCTGGGCGGCGGCCTTGCTCAGCCTGGCTGCCAGACCAGGGTCGTCGAGCACGCTGCGCACGGCCGCCGCGAGCGCTGCGGGGTCGTCGGGCTTGACTAGGAGCGCGCCCTCGTCACCCGTCGAGGTCCCTGACGCCGCCGACGTCGGTCGCCACGATCGGCCGGCCAGCCCGCATCGCCTCTTGCAGGACCAGCGGCTGGCCCTCCCACCGGCTCGGCAGCGCGAACACATCGGCAACCGCCAGCAGGTCACCGACGTCGTCGCGCCGACCGAGGAACCGCGCGGTGACGCCCAGGTCGCGCGCCTGCGCCGCGAGGTCGCCGGCCAGCGGCCCGGTTCCCGCGATGACCAGGACCGGTTCAGGGCGTCTCCCCCGCCACCGGGCGGCGGCCGCGATCAGCGTGTCGAGGCCCTTCTGCGGGGCCAGTCGCCCAACGGCCAGGACCATCGGCCGGCCGTCGTCGGTGAGGTCCGCCGGCCGCGGCCGGCGGACCTCACCGGAGGCGCCGGGACGATCGCCCGGCCGACGTCCCTCGCTCCGGCGCGGCGCATCCTGGCCGTACAGGTCGGACGACACGCAGAGCACGACGTCTGCCTGCCTGGCAACGATCCGTTCGAGCAGGCTGTAGACCGCGGCCGCCGGTGCTGCGGGGGGCGGCGCGTTGTGCACGGTGACGACCAGCGCCGGTCGCCTGCCACCGGGCCAGGGCGTGCGCAGGGGCCAGGCGCAGCGCGAGCGCGGCGAGTGCGCCAGCCCGCATGCCGTGCGCGTGTACGACGTCGGACGCCCATCTCCACGAGCAGCCGGCGAAGCCGCCGCATCGTGGTTATGTCGCGGGCCGGATGCGGGCGATCGCTGACCTGCACTGCCTCGAAGCCGACCGCGTCGCTCGGGCTCCGGCGAGGCTTCGAACAGTACGCCGGTCGCGGCAGGGCCGAAGACGCGGACTCCGAGCCCGGCGGCGGCGCTCCCGCGCGCCAGCATCGCGACGTGCCGTCCTGTGCCGCCTTCGGTCGTGCCGAGCACGTAGCCAACCCGCAGTATCTGCCCGGGGGGACGACCCCCCGGATCCCCCCGCTGGGCGGTCACGACGGCCGCAGCCTGCGACGGATCCTGGCGAGCACGCTGCGCAGGTCGCCGCCGTCGAGCATCGCCACGACGCCGCCGAACACGGCAAGCGCGCAAACTCCCGCGAGCACCGCGACTCCTGCGTTCGGCCAGCGGCCGGAAACCTGAAGCAGCTCGGTCACCCCGAATCCAGCCGCAGCGCCGGCTGCAGCACCCGCCAGCCCGGCCCCGAGGGCACGCCAGACCCCGCGCAGCGCGACCGCTCCCCTGGCCGAGCGCACGGCGGCCAGCAGGGCTAGGCCCGGCTGCCGTCATGCCGACGGTATTGGCCAGGCCAAGCACCGGCACGACGGCGCTGGCCCGCACCAGCGGGACGGCGACGACGTCGACAACGATCACGACGAGCCAGCCAGCGACCATGGTCACCGCGGCGATCCTGATGCGGTTGTCGGCCAGCAGCACCCTGGACAGGCACGCGACCAGGCCATAGCCCGCCAGCCCAGGGGCGAACAAGGCCAGCGCGAGCGCGAACTGGCCTGTCACGTCGTGGCTGAGCGCAGGGAAGGCACGGGCGACGGGAAGCGCGACCGCGGCCAGCAGACCAGCGCCGAGCCAGGAGGCCAGCGCGGTCGCGCGCGTCGCCGAGGCCGCGGCGCCGTCGAACGCCCTGCCCTCCCGCGCCGACAGCACAGGGAAGGCGCTGATCGCGAACGGGATGGCGAAGACGGCGTAGACGGACACGAACACCTGCCAGCCGTACTGGTACACGGTGACGGCGGCCCCGCTACTTCCGCCGTGGGCGTTCGCCAGCCTGGTCACCACCAGCACGGACGCGTTCTGCGCGACCAGCGCAGCGACGCCAACTCCGGCCAGCCCGGTCGCTCGCCGCGCGATTCCCGGCGGAAACGTGAGCGTCGGGCGCACCCGGAGCCGCAGCCGCCAGGCTGGGACCAGGGCGGTCACCGCGAGCGCCGCGACGCCAAGCGTCGTGCCGACCGACAGCGTCAGCTGCGCGGCGAGCGGCAGGTGATCGACGTTCGTCGTGTAGTGCCTGCCGAGCGGGACGAAGATCAGGTACGCCGCGATCACGACGACGCTGGACAGGATCGGCGCGATCGCCGGGGCGGTGAATTTGCGGTGCGCCTGCAGGATGCCGTACAGCACGACGGCCAGCCCGTAGAGCAGAATCTGCGGCGCGAACACCGACAGCATGCCGGACGCGATCGGCGACCAGGTCGTCACGCGGGCAGCCTGACGCCGGGTTGGCCGGCATCAGGAGCGAGATCACCGGGCCCGAAGCGACCGCCAGGACCAGGCTCACGGGCGCGAGGATGACGACCGTCCAGGTCAGAAGCGCCGACGAGATCCGGCTGACCTCCTGGCTTGCGCCGCGCCCCGCGGCGAGCGCCGAGCGCTCGGCCGGCCCCGCGAGTATGGGGATCACGATCGCGGTCAACGCGCCGCCCAGGACGATGTCGTAGATGACGTTCGGGACCAGGTTGGCGGTGACGTAGGCGGCGCTCAGGCAGGACGTCTTGACCGTGCCGGCGAAGACCACGGTCCTGACGAAGCCGAGCATTCTGGCGACGACGGTCAGGCCGCCGATGAGCAGCGCTGCTCTGCCTACCCCGATGGCGACGCCGTTGCCCGCGGCTACGCCCAGATTCGTCGGCTGGCCCGGCGTCGTCGGCAGCGTCAGGTCCAGACGCCGGCGGACGCTCGTCCGCCCGCCGGCCAACATCGGGGCTGGTCTGGCCGGGCGAGCCGGTCTCAGCCGGACCGCCCCGCGACGTCACGGCGGCCGCGGAATTTCGGTCGCCGGCAGTGCGGTCGCCGTCCTCATCGACCGGACGCCCGTTTCCGGGCATGCGGCTTGACGGCGCCGATGCGGGCTCCCGGAGGCCGCCGTCTGTGGCTGGTACCTGTTGCTCTGCCGGCCGTCGGCCCAGCATGTCCAGCCAGTTCAGCGCCGGCGTCCGCGCGATCACCTTGGTGAAGCTGACCTTCTCGCTCGCCGCGGTCAGCGCCGCGACGGCAGCGAGGATGGCCACGCGAGTCGGCCGGCGCAGCGACGACGCCGCCGCGACGCCGACCATCGCGCCGATGCGCGTTCGCGCCGCTGTCGCCCAGCATGGCCCGCTCGGCGAGGTCGTCGGGCAGCAACGCGGCGGCCGCGCCAGCGGGCGCCGCGACCTCGGCGCGCGCGCGTGGCCCGTTCAGGCCGAGCGCGAGGCTGCTCAGCAGCGATACCTTGGCCGCCCGGCCAGGGCGCAGATCGAACAGGTTGAGCAAGTTCGCGCTCCCCGCCACCAGACCGGCGTTGATGGTCATATCAGCGGCTCGGCCGAGCGCTGAGGCCCGCAGACCGGCACTTTCCTTGCCGTTGTCGCGGCAGTCGAGCAGGAAGCTCGCCGCCACGCCCGCGACACCGATCCCGACGATCTTGACCGCCCCCGTCGTCACCTCGCCCTTTGCCAGGGCAGCCAGGTGACCGCGGAATCCGCGTCGGTCGCCGCTGCCCGCCCAGGTCGTCGTACAACCCGAACGCGCCGGCCCCGGCTCCGGCCAGGCCGAGCGCCAGCCTGGTGCGAGCGTCAAGCCCGGGCGTGGCCAGCGCCGCGCCGACCGCGCCGATCGTGACCGCCGGTCCCTCGAGCAGCGTCACCTGCTCACCGCGATGGTTGGTGCGCGTCCACATCTTCTCGCCGCCGGGCTGGGCCACGGTCAGGGCGGCGTACGCTGCACGCGTCCATGACGCCGCCATCTAGCAGCCTGCGCGCTGCCCGCATGCTCGTCATCAGTGGCTTCTTCCTCGTCGAGTGCGACGGGCTCGTCGACGGGCTCGGGCTCACGCTGGGCGCCGGACTGGGCACGGCGTCTGGGCCGCACCCCGTAGGCGGTCGGTGTCGCGTTCGGCTCGAGCAGTTCGTTCAGCGCCTGCGCCACGATGATCTGACCGGTAGTCATATCCGCGTTGTCGACCGTGGTCAGCGCGACGCCTGCCGCGCCGCTGTTGACCGCGTCGATCGCGCTGCGCGGTCCCGAGCCCAGCAGCGGCCCGGCCAGCACGGCGCCCTTGCTCGCCTCCTGCAGGTCGTTGGCCAGGGAGATCAGGGCTAGGTTGAATGGCCCGCTGGTCTTGGATGGCGGCACGGTGCCGGGGACGACCACGACGGCCATGGTCGCCTGACCGCTCAGCGATGAGCTGCCGCCCGGCCCGTTTATCTGGAGGAATCCGGCAGCGAAGCCGGTCAGGATCTGCTGGGATCTGTTGCTGGCTCAGCGTGGCCACGCCGTCCTTGTTCGCGATCGTCGCGGCGATCACCTGCGCGGCCGCTTGCTGGCCGGAGATCTGCGGATCGGAGGACGAATTCGGCAGCGTCAGCCCGGTCGGCGCGAGGTTCCGCGCTGTGGTCGTCCAGTTGCTGCTCGGTAACCGCTCCAGTGTCGAAGAACGCGAGGTCAGGACGACCTGGCCGGTCACGGTCGCGCCAGCCCGCTGAAGCGCGCTGGTTACGCCGTCCACGGTCGGGCCGTCGGCGTCCGGCGCGAGCACCAGGACCACATGCTCGGCCGGCGAGCAGGCCGTGCAGCAGGTTGGGCTCAGCGGCCTGGGCGAATGCTTCTTCGGCCGCGATCTGGGCCTTCAGCTGCGCGTTGTGCGCGTACAGGCTCCTGTTCCGCTTGCGCCTCGTTGGACGAAACCTTGTTCAGCGCGGACTGACGACCGCAGGCTGCAGTGCAGTGGACCCAACGACCATGCCGATGGCCAGGGCGAGGAAGACGGCAACGATGGATACGAGGTGATAGCGGAAGTCGATCAATTGATAGATTCCCGTCAGCCAATGCCAGAAGGCGCTCAGCTGCAAGTCCGGCGAACCGGTAGATGATCTGGCCCGACGGGCAGTGACGCGAGTGCCGACCACTATCGTCACGACCGCGGCGACCACGAGCAGGACGAGCCACGCAGTCTGAGATCCGGCTCTGGTAGAGCCGGCTGACGCCCTTCGGCTCGACGATCTTGTCGCCGACCCGCATCCTGGTCAGGATCGCGCTGGCCATTCCCGGCCGACCTTTGTCGAGGAACTCTACCAGGTTAAACCGCATTCCCACGGCGACGATCAGCCGCGCCCCAAGCTCGTCCGCGAGCAGCACGGCCACGTCCTCGCTGGTGCCGGAGGCCGGGCAGAGCACGGAGTCCAGGCCGAGCGACTTCACCCGGTCAAGGCCAGGAGCCCGGCCGTCGGCGTAGGCGTGCACGACGACTTCCGCGCCGCTGGTGAGCGCCCGGTCGGAGACCGAGTCCATGTCACCGATGATGAGATGCGGCTTGTAGCCAGCCTCGAGCAGCGCATCGGCGCCGCCGTCCACGGCCACCAAGCACCGGCTTGAACTCCCTGATGTAGGCGCGCAGCGCCTTGCAGGTCCTCGCGGTGCCGGTAGCCGCGGGCGATCACGAGCGCGTGCCGACCCTCGAGCTTCGTCCGAAGCTCGGGAACCCGGATGCCGTCGATCAGCTCCTCGAAGTCACGGCTGATGTACTCGACCGTGTTCGCCATGAAGGCCCTGATCTGAGCGGCAAGGTCGGCCTTGGCACTTGATCATCGCGCTCGTCACGGAGTCGACGGTCTGCACGGTTCCCTTGCCGCGACAACTACGTCGCCGATGTAGAGCGTGTCGCCGTCCAGGCGGACCGTGCGCCCGTCGCGACCTTGTCGAAGACGTCGGTGCCGACGTCGTCGATCAGCGGGATGCCGGCCTCGACCAGCACCTGCGGGCCGAGATTCGGATACCTGCCGGTCATGCTGGGCGCCGCGTTGACGACGGCGACGACCTCGCCGGCTCAGCAGCGATTCGGCGCTGACCCGGTCAAGGTCGGCATGGTCGATGATCGCAATGTCGCCAGGGCGCAGCCGCCGGGTCAGGTTCTTGGTACGGCGGTCGAGGCGTGCGGGCGCCACCAGGCCGGGTAGATCGGTCGATCCGTTCCCCCGCCCGCCAGCAAACTTCCGCGAGTAATCCCTCATTGTGTTACTAAGTGTGCCAGACCGGCTACGTCCCGACGGCACCTCAACCTTAGCCATCACTCACCGTCACGGCGATCACTGCGACCTCGCCGACTCCGCTCGCTCAGCGGCTGCCGCCTCGAGTAGCTCGCCGGCGTGCGCCCTGCCGTACTCCGAGTCCTCCAGGCCAGCCAGCATCCTCGACAGTTCCCGCACCCGGCCGGAGTCCTCGAGCCGAGTGACGCCGCTGGACACCACCAGGCCGTCCTCGGCCTTTTCCACGACCAGGTGCGTGTCCGCGAACGCCGCGACCTGAGGCAGGTGCGTGACGACGATGACCTGCGCGAGCCTGGCCAGCCTCGCGAGCCTGCGACCGATCTCTACGGCTGCCTTGCCGCCCACGCCGGCGTCGACCTCGTCGAAGACGAAGGTCGGCACCGGGTCGGCACCGGCGAATACCACCTCGATCGCGAGCATCACCCTGGACAACTCACCGCCTGAGGCGCCTTTATGCAGCGGCAAGGCGGGCGCTCCCGGGTGGGCGGCCAGCCGGATCTCCACGTCGTCGCCGCCATGCGGCGCCGTACTCGCGGAGCGGGCTGACCACCACGTTCAGCCTGGCGTGCGGCATCGCCAGCGCCGTCAGCTCGGCGGTGACGTCCGCGTCGAAGCGGGCCGCCGCCTCCTGGCGCATCGTCGTGAGCTGGCCGCCCGATGTCCCTGACGGTCGCGGCCAGCTCGGTCTCGCGCGCCTCAAGGGCCGCGATCCTGTCGTCGTCGTTATCGAGTTCGGCGAGCCGCGCCGCCGCGCCCTTGGCCCAGACCAGGACGGCGGCCAGATCCGGGACGGCGAAGGGCGCCTGATCCGAGCCGTCCGCCGTGCTCGTCGGCTTCTGCCGAGTCCTTGCGGGCTGAGTCCGCGCCGCCTGTCGGGGCGGCGCTGCTCACACCGGCGCCGTCAGCGGCCTGGGCAGCCACACCGGAGCGCGGTCGGCTGCCTGCGGCACCGGCGCCGGGCGCTTCGTTATCCGTGGAAGAAGTTTTGGCGTCGCCTGGCGCAGCAGCCTGCGGAACGGGCGCCGAGCCGTAGCTGCGGATCAGCCTGGTCAGGTCCGCGCGGCGATCCTGTACCGACCGCGAGCCTGCGCCGGATCGGCCTCCACAGAGTCAGCGTAGGAAGCGAGCTCGGCGGCGATATCGGAGATGAGGTAGGACGCCTCGGACAGCCGCGCGGCGAGTTCGCCGAGCGCGGGATCATGCTGCGCGGCGCTCTCGAGCGCGTGCCGGGCCGTGCCGAGCAGGGTGAGCGCGTCGGCGGCCTCGTAGGATCCGCTGGACGGGTCAGAGATCAGCGCCTCGTGCGCGGTCGTCGCCGCGGAGTGCAGGGTGTCGGCATTCGACAGCCGCTCGGCCTCGACGTGCAACTCGAGGTCCTCGCCGTCGACCGGCTCGAGCCGCTCGATCTCGGTGAGGCCCTGCCGCAGGTCCTCGGCCTCGGCGGCGCGGTCGCGGGCGAGCGAGGTGAGCTCGGCCAGTTCCTCGGCGACCTTGAGGTGCTGGTTGTACGTCCGCTGGTAGTCACTGAGCACACGGCTGAGTTCCGGTCCCGCGAACCTGTCGAGCGCCTGGCGTTGCCTGCCGGGCTTCAGCAGCTGCTGCTGATCGGCCTGACCGTGCACCGCGACGAGATCCTCAGACAGATAGGTCAGCAGCGAGACGGGCACGGACCGCCCGCCCGCGAAGGCCCGCGACCGGCCCTCGGCCGATACCGACCTGACCAGCACGAGTGTCGCGCCATCGTCGTCAAGGTCGCCGCCCGCGCCGTTGACCTGCCTGGCGACCTCGCCGTCCGGGTCGGTCCGCAGCCGCCCCTCGACGGTCGCCCGCTCGGCTCCAGGCCGGATCCGCGACGGATCGGCCCGGCCGCCGAAGAGCAGGCCCAGCCCGGAGACGACCATGGTCTTGCCCGCGCCGGTCTCCCCGGTCACGACGTTGAAGCCAGGCGACAGCTCGAGCACCGCCTCATCGATGACGCCGAGGCCGCTGATTCTCACTTCCTCAAGCATCGCCCGCCGGCTCCTCGTTTCGCTTCTGCGGTGGCGGTTTCCTGTCGTGCATCGTGCCGCGCCTGGCCCCGGCCGCGCCAGCCCGACACCGGCAGGCCGAACTTGGCTACCAGCCGGTCGGTGAAGGAGGCTCCGATGTCCAGGCCGTGTCCGCTCGTGCTGGGACCCACAGCTGCGACGTCGCCGTCCGCATCGTGCCGCAGTCTGGCGAGAAGCACGGGCTGAGCGCCTCGCCTGAACTCGATCCGAGCGCCGGGCGGCAGGTCGACCTGGCGCCGGCCGTCGCACCAGAGCACGGCGCCCGGACGTTCCGCGTTTGCTGCCCGTGGCGCCGATGACCTCCGCCGCCAGCACCGATTCCGGTGATACCACCATAGGCCCTGCGAAAAGGGCGTGGGCGCTGATCGGGACCAGCAAGAGGGCCTCGACGTCGGGCCAGACCACCGGCCCGCCGGCCGAGAACGCGTATGCCGTCGAGCCGGTCGGCGTCGCGAAGACCATGCCGTCGCAGCCCCAGCGGGACAAGCGGCCTTCCGTCGACCTCGGTCACCAGGTCGAGCATCCGCTCTCTGGCGGCCTTCTCGACGGTCGCCTCGTTGAGGGCCCATGCTGTAGCCGACACCGAGCCATTCTGCTGAACGGTGACGTCGATGGTCATCCGTGGTTCTACCCAGTAATGGCCGGCCAGAATGTGATCGACGGCGTCGGACAGCACCTCAGGCTCGGTCTCGGCGAGGAACCCAACGTGGCCAAGGTTGACGCCGAGCGAGCGGAGTGCCTGCCGGGCGGGCGAGCTCGGCCGCCCTGAGCAGCGTCCCGTCGCCGCCGATCACGAGGACCATCTCCGCGCCTTTGGCGGCGTCCGGCGAGACCGGCAGCACGGTCGTGTTCGGGCAGCCCAGGTCGTCGGCCTCGGACTCCAGCACCCGCATGGTGACGCCGGCCGCGCAGAGCCGGTCCGCGACTGCGCGCGGCCGTCTGCAGGCCCTCGGGACGCCCGGTGTGCACGACGAGCAGGATGCTCCGGTCGCCTGGCGCGCTCATTGCGGCCCCTCGGCGACGGCGACCCGGAGGTCGTCCTCGGACAGCGGCGGCGCGCCGCGGCGAAGCCAGAGGAAGTACTCCACGTTTCCGGACGGGCCGGGCAGCGGGCTCGCGGTGACGCCCTGCACGCCGAGGCCGAGGTCCTCGGCGGCCTGCGCCACGGCCGCGACGGCACCTGCCCGCAGCTCAGGATCCCTGACGACTCCCCCTGACCCGACCTTGCGCCTTGCCGACCTCGAACTGCGGCTTCACGAGGAGCACGAAGTCGGCGTCCGGCGCCGCGCAGGCCACCAGCGCGGGCAGCACCTGGCTGAGCGAGATGAACGACAGGTCGGCGATCACTACGTCGGGCGGCGGGTCGACCTGGCCCGGCTGCAGGTTGCGCACGTTGACCCGGTCCAGCACGGTGACCCGTGGATCGGATCGCAGGCTCCAGGCCAGCTGACCGTAGCCGACGTCGGCCGCGACGACGTGGGCGGCTCCCGCCCTGAGCAGCACGTCTGTGAAGCCGCCGGTCGACGCTCCGGCGTCCAGGCAGTTGCGGCCCGCCACCTCGAGTCCGATGAAGGCCGCGATCGCGCCGGCGAGTTTGTGCCCGCCACGCGAAACATAGTCGGGCCCGGAGTCCTCGCGCTGGACCGTTATTGCTGCGTCCTGAGCGACCTGAGTCGCGGCTTTGGCCGCCGCCTGACCGGACACCCGGACCTGACCTGCGGCAATCAGATCGGCCGCCTGAACGCGCGACCGCGCCAGGCCGCGGCGCACCAACTCCGCGTCCAGTCGCGTCCTCTTCGTCATCGGCCCTTGCCCTCGCGTAATACCGACCCTTGTCCTCGCGTCCCGGCGACTCTTGTCCTCGCGTCCGGCGACCCTTGTCCTCACGTCCTGGCGACCCTTGTCCTCACCTCCTAGCGATTCTGGGCGCCCTGGTGGAGTTCGCCGAGGACGTCGACCAGCTGCTCGTGGATCCGCTCGTAGACGCCAGGATGCTCGGAAACCGGCAGCTCGTCGAGCTCGCCAAGCCGGCCGAGCGCAGCATCGACTCTCGGCTCCCCCGTTGTCGCCAGGTGCTCTTCTGCCTCGTTCGCCGCAGCGGTCACTCTGTCCTCGGCCGTCTGACCGGACTCGACTGTCTCAGCGAACTTTGCCGTCTCAGGGGACTCTGCTGTCTCAACGGACTGTCCTGTCTCGATCGGCTCTGCTGCCTCAGCGGACTGTGCTGTCTCATCAGGCTCGATTTTCTCAGCGGACTGGGCAGACTCATGAGCCTCGGCAGGCTCGCTAGACTCGGCAGCCTCGGAAGGCAGCGGCGAAGATCTGCTGATCCGGCGTGCTCGACGCGGCCGGATCGTCCCCTGATCCGGTGTCGTGCTCCATCGGGTAACCAGCTCCTTGTGCCACGGCGCGCAGGTCCAGCGGACCGGCGGCCGCGGGCGGCGCGAACTTGTCGATGCCGCGTGCGGTGCGCCGGGATCTCATCCTGCGTTCCTGTCTGGAACGCTACCGTCCAGCACGTCAAGCTGCCGCCATTGGAGGGCTGTCGCGGCCCCCGATGTCTGACTTCTAGGCCTGCGACAGAGAATGACCGTGAAAGTGGGGTGACGATGGCGACTGCGGAAGAGTGCCGCGAGGCCCTGGAATGCCTCACGGGCCGCATCGCGGAGATGGACGCGGAGGTCCGGCAGGCGAAACTGATCGACAGGACGCTTAGCTGCCGCGTATCCGATCTCGGCGTGACCTTCCTGACCAGGCTCGGCCCGCACGGGTCCGATCCGATCAAGGAAGCCGACAGCACGTCCCCGCCGGCCCAGATCCGCTTTACGGCTAGGAGTGACGACGTCGTCGCGATCGCAAAGGACCCAGGCAGCTTCGCTCGCGCCTGGCTGTCCGGTCGCCTTAAGGTCGAGGGCAGCTTCCTTGACTTGCTCCACCTGCGGCGGATGCTCTAGCTCCGCCCGCCGCACCGCACTCCCACCTTCCGCACCGCGCTGCGCCCTTCGCGCGCGCCGCGTCGCGCCCTCCACTCGCGCGCCGGTGCATCCCGCCAACTCTCAGCGCCCCGACTCGATCCGGATCGGAAGTCGCGGTCTGCCTCGCCCGATCTCCAGCGCGGACCTGATCTCGGCGACCACCAGCCGCGGCTCGCCGTGCAGCCGACTCGGCGGATAGTGCAAGACGGTGATACCCAGCGCGCTCATCCGCGAATGTCGCGCCATCGTGCGCTCCCAATCGGCCGGCGACAGATGCCATTGCCTGGAATCGACCTCGACCGCGACGCCAGCGTCCGGCCACCACGCGTCGGGAATAGCGATGAACTCCTCGCCCGCGTACAGCCGCGGGTTGTAGACCGGGTCGGGCAGCCCGGATCGCTTGATCAGTTTTCGAAGGTCCGCCTCGGCAACCGATCCGATCGCCGTCGGCGACCTCCACGAGCGCCGCTCGGAATCGCGCCGAGCCCGACGTCGGGCCCTGCTCGAGTTCCGCTGCTAGCTCAGCAACCGAGACCTTGCGCCATTGAACGGCCGACGCCACGATCGACCGCACGTCGCGCATGTCACCCAATTGCCTAGCAGCATCTGCGACCGCCCGCGCAACTGGCACGTAACGCAGCTCGCCTATCTTGTAGACCACGCTGGGCATTCTTGACGTACGCAGCATGTGGACAAAGCTTTGATCGCTCCGCCTGGACGTCGCCGGAATCAGCACATCAACTACCGTGCGACCCAGGTTGTTGATGCCATGGGCCGCCATAGCGGCCTGACCTGTGATGACGCTGCTCGGGCCCGCGTAAAGCAGAGCGGCGATCTCCTTCTGCTCCGGCGTGACCGCGCCAGTAAAGGTCGCATACACGCCCGGGACTAGCACCTGCCACGGACCGTCCTCTCGCAGCCGGACGCGCAGCGCCTGTTTAGTGAGCCCGCATGACAACGCTTGGGCGCGAGTGATCAATCCGTTCTGCTGAGCGATTAGCGCCGCCGTGGTCGCCTTGTCGTATAACAGGGTGCGTCCCATGGCTGACAAGCTGTCAGATGCCACTGACAATTCGGCGCCGGGCGCTTCAGTAATAGAACATCAATGTGCCATCGGGGGTGCCGTTCTAAGAAAACACCCGGTGGCACATTGGTGTTCTATTTTTCCGCGCAGGCATCCGACGGGACGCACGGAATGCGTGAAATGCCGGTTTAGGCACGTGGAGTGGGACCCGGACGGCACTACGGGTCGGGCAAAAACCCGCTGGCATTGGGGTGGCGTACCTTGGCGCGACCTCCGCGGATGTAGGAGCGAGCGGCCGTGACGACGGCTGGACGGCGAGAGGAGCCCGGGGCGGCGCCGGTCTCGCGGCGGTAGCGTGGCTGGGGTGAGCGGGCTGTTCGGGCGGCCGCGGGCGGAGATCGCGGCGGGAGCCGTGCACGTGCCGGGCTGGCTCGATGACGCGGAACAGCAACGTCTGGTGATCGCGTGCCGCGAATGGGCTCGCCCGCCGGCGGGCATGCGCCACACCCCGATGCCGTCGGGCGGGCAGATGTCGGTGCAGACCGTCTGCCTGGGCTGGCACTGGATGCCGTACCGGTACTCGCGGACCGCGGACGACGTCGACGGCGCTCCGGTCAAGCCGTTCCCGGGCTGGCTCGCCGACCTCGGCCGCCGCGCGCTCGCCGACGCTTACTCCGATCCCGGCCAGACGGCGTCCTATGCCCCGGACGTAGCCCTGATCAACTACTACGACGGCAACGCCAGGATGGGCATGCACGCCGACAAGGACGAACGGTCGGCCGCGCCGGTGGTCTCGCTCAGCCTGGGATCGTCGTGCGTGTTCCGGTTCGGCAACGCCGAGAGCCGCGGCAAGCCCTACCAGGACATCACGCTCGAGTCTGGCGACCTGTTCGTGTTCGGCGGGCCCGTCACGGTTCGCCTACCACGGCGTCACGAAGACGATCGCCGGGCACCGAGCGGCCCGACATCGGCCTGCCCGAAGGGCGGCTCAACATCACGCTGCGCGAGTCCGGCCTGACCTGACCTGTCAGCCTGCGTGGTCAGGCCGGGCCGTCGCCGGTGGGATGCTGGTGAGATGCCTGAGGGAGACGTGGTCTGGCGAGTGTCCCGCCAGCTTGACGCTGCGCTCGCAGGCCGCACGCTGACCCGCTCCGACTTCCGGGTGCCGCGTTATGCGACAACTAATCTCGCCGGCCGGTCGGTGCAGCAGGCACTCGCCCGCGGGAAGCATCTTCTGATCAGGGTCGACGGCGGAGTCACGATACACACGCATCTGCGGATGGACGGATCCTGGCGGATCCGGCCTGCTGGCGGGTATCCGCCGCGCGATCACCGGATCCGGGTCGTCCTCGAGAACGCCGAGTGGCAGGCGCTCGGCTACCTGCTCGGCGTCGTCGAGGTACTGCCGACCGCGCGGGAGGGCAAGGCGCTTGGGCACCTCGGGCCTGACTTGCTCGGCCCGGACTGGGATACGGCGGAGGCGGTGCGCCGACTGCAGACCGAGCCGGACCGGCCCATCGGCGAGGCTCTCATGGATCAGCGGAACCTGGCCGGCATCGGGAACTTGTACAAGTCGGAGGTGCTGTTCCTGCGCGGGATCAGTCCCTGGCAGCAGCGTCGGAGAGGCTGGCGAGCTCGAGCCAGTCGTCGAGCTTGCGCGGCGCCTGCTCGACGCGAACAAGGAACGCGCTCGGCCAGGTCACGACGGGCAACGCAGCACGCGGCGAGGAGACCTGGGTGTACGGCAGGGCAGGCCGGCCTTGCCGGCGATGCGGGACGCGCGTGCTGGCCGACGGATACGCAGGACGCGGCGGTCCCTCGCAGGAGCGGGTGACGTTCTGGTGCCCTTCGTGCCAGCCGGGCCGACCGACATGACTCGGAGCGCTCGCCGGCTCGACGCGGCCAGCGCGCCTGCGGGCGAGCTGAGCCGCCGGACCGAGCGGCCAGGCGCGTTCGTGCTGCGCCAACTCCTCGCTGCAGCCCGTGCCGCTGGTCCCGGAGATCAGGCTGCATCTCGCCGACGACGCCTTCAGGGTCTGGGAGGCAGCAGAGCGGCACATCGGCGAAGGCAACGCCCACGGAACCGAGCTGCCGCCGCCGTTCTGGGCGTTCGCCTGGCCCGGCGGCCAGGCGCTGGCCAGGTACGTCCTCGATCATCCCGAGGTCGTCGCCGGGCGCTCCGTGCTCGATCTCGGATCCGGCTCGGGCCTCGCCGCGATCGCGGCCGCGCTGGCGGGTGCGTCCACCGTGCTGGCCAGCGACGTCGACCCGTTCGCGGCGGCCGCGATCGCGCTGAACGCGGCCGCCAATCATGTCCGGGTCGACGTCGACCGGTGACGTGCTCGACGGAGCCGGCGAGGACGCGGCCGTGATCCTTGCCGCCGACGTCTGGTACGAGCGCGAACTCGCCGATCGCGCGCTCCGCCTGCTGCGCCGGGCCAGCGACCGTGGCGCCAGACGTTCTGGTCGGCGACATCGGCCGGGCCTTTCTGCCCCGGCCGATGCTGCGCGAGCTCGCGGCCTACGACGTCCCGGTCCTGGCCGACCTCGAGAACACGTCGGTCAAGCGGGTCCTGATCCTGACGCTGCGGTAAAGCGCCCGCCGCCATCACGCGTCGCGCCGAAGGAACACGATCAGCCCGCCGACGACCGCGACGGCGGCGTACGCGCAGAACACCGCCGAACCCGATCCATGGCGAGAACGGGTGCAGCCCGTTGGCCTGGTTCTCCCAGATCGCCGAGCCCGCGTTGAACGGAATCCACTTGTCGATGTCGTCCTGGCCGAACCAGCCGCTCGGCGGGCCTGGCAGGAACTGACTGAGGATCCACAGCACGAACATCAGGCGATGCCGACCGCGATGACCCCCGCCGTGTGCCTGAGCATCGCGCCGATCCCGAACGACAGCAGCCCGCACACGGCGAGGAACAGGCCGCCGCCGATCACGATGCGCAGCACGTTCGGATGCCCGAGCGTGGTGTTGACGTGCTGGGTGGACAGGATCAGCCTGGCCCACGAAGAACGCGAGGAAGCTGGTGACCAGCCCGACGACGAGCGCGACGAAGCCGAAGACGACGCCCTTGGCCGCGAATACCGTGCCGCGGCGCGGCATCGCGGTCAGCGACGTCCTGATCATCCCGGTGGAGTACTCCGAGGTGATCGCGAGCGCGCCGAGCACGATGATGATCAGCTGGCCGATGAGCAATCCGAACAGGCTGATGCTCGCCGCCTGAGACCTGATCTCGTTGGCGATGTGCTCGGCGAAGCCCGGCGGAACCTTGCCGCCGCGGAACGTGGTGCCGTGCTCGAACCGCAGGATCCGCTGGGTCTGACCCCAGCTGAACAGCGCACCGATGCCGACGCACGCCAGGACCAGCGCGAGCAAGGTCCAGTAGGTCGACCGCACCGAGCGGATCTTGGTGAACTCCGAGCGCATCGCGCCGACAAAGCCCGCCCGGCCGGACGGCTGGCGGCCGACGGCCCCGCCGACGAGAACTTCGTGACTGACTGCCGTCGCCATCTCAGGCCACCCCTCCCGCGTTCGCGGCCTGCGCCGTCCGCTCCTCGGGCAGCCCCGCGTGGAACTCCACGCTGGACGCGGTCAGCTCCATGAACGCCTGCTCAAGCGAGGCGTGCGCCGGAGCCAGCTCGTGCAGCCTGATTCCGTTCTCGAAGGCCAGGTCGCCGACCTGCGCGGCGTTCAGGCCGAGCAGGACGAGCGTCCCGCCTGCGTCGTCGCGCACCGTGGCACCCGCCGCGGTCGCGAGCAGCGTGAGCTCGTCTGGCTGCGGGGTCCGCACCCGGACGGACTGCTGCGAGTTGGCCGCGATGAACTCTGCGGTCGTGCAGTCCGAGATGAGCTTGCCGCGGCCGATGACGATCAGGTGATCGGCCGTGTTCTCCATCTCCGACATCAGGTGGCTGGAGACGAAGACCGTGCGGCCCTCGGAGGCGAGGGCCTTCATCAGGTTCCTGATCCACAAGATGCCCTCGGGGTCCAGTCCGTTGACCGGCTCGTCGAACATCAAGATCTTCGGGTCGCCGAGCAGCGCGCAGGCGATGCCGAGGCGCTGGCCCATACCCAGCGAGTACCCCTTCGACCGCTTGCCTGCCACGTCGCTCAGGCCGACGAGCTCGAGCACTTCGCCGATCCGGCGCTTGGGCAGGTTGTTTGTCTGCGCGACGCACAGCAGGTGGTTGTAGGCGGACCGGCCGCCGTGCACCGCCTTGGCGTCGAGCAGCGCGCCGACTTCGCGCATCGGCCAGCGGTGCTGGCCGAACGGCTTGCCGTCCACGGTCACCGTGCCGCTGGTGGGGCGGTCAAGGCCAAGGATCAGCCGCATGGTCGTGGTCTTGCCTGCGCCGTTCGGGCCGAGGAAGCCCGTGATCTTGCCGGGCTCGACCGAGAAGGACAGGTTGTCGACGGCGAGCGTATCGCCGTATCGCTTGGTGAGGCCTCGTGCCTCGATCATGTTGGATCCTTCCTGCCGGCCCTCAGCCAGGTCGGCACGATACGGGGCGGACCCGGTTCGCCAGGCAGCGCAGCCAGGCTGGCGCGCCACACTCGAGATCCGCACGGATCAGTCTGGCCCGGCTGCCACTGCCGGGACATCGCCCTGAGGTCTGATCTTGAGGTCAGACCTCAGGGCGACATCCTCAGGCGTCTCGCCGGAGGAACAGGACGAGGCCGGCGGCCATGGCGGCGGCCGCGTAGCCGCAGAACACGGCGAACCCGATCCAGGGCGAGAACAGGTTCACGCCGCTGACGTGCTCCCAGATGGCACCGCCCGCGTTGAACGGTATCCACTTGTCGATGTCGGCCTGGCCGAACCAGCCGCTCGGCGGACCGGGCAGGAACTGGCTCAGACTCCACGACACGAACAGCAGGCCGATCGACGCCGCGATCGCCGCGGCGGTGTGCCTGAGCAGCGCCGCCGATGCCGTAGGACAGCAGACCGCAGACGGCTAGGAAGAGCCCGCCGCCGATCACTGCCCGCAGCACCCCAGGCTCGCCCAGGCTCACGCTCGCGTGCACGCCGGAGAGCAACGCCTGGCCGGCGAAGAACGACGCGAAGCTGGTGACCAGGCCAGCGACGAGGGCGACCGCACCGAAGACAGCGCCTTGGCCGAGTAGATCGTTCCCCGCCTCGGCATGCTGGTCAGCGACGTCCTGATCATGCCGGTCGAGTACTCCGAGGTGATCGTCAGCGCACCGAGCACGGCGATCACCAGTTGCCCGATCAGCAGACCGATCAGGCTGTTGGTCACGGCCTGGCGCGGGCGTGGCCAGCGCCGCAGCCCGCTCTGCCGCGGTCGCCGCGCCGGAGACCTGGGCTGCCTCCCGGCGCTGAACAGCACGCCCATACCCACGCACACGATGATCATCACGAGCAGCGTCCAGTAGGTGGACCGGACGGAGCGGATCTTGGTGAACTCCGACCGCACGGCGCTGGCGAAGCCGACCCGGTTATCAAGTACCAGCGTGTCGCCGTAACTCTTGCTGAGGCTTCGTGCCTCAATCATGTGTCAGCCCTCCTGAATCGGCCGCTCAGCGGCATGCCGCCGGGTTCTCCCGGAGCCACGCCAGTCTGACGGCGACGGGGCTGATGTCGCGTCGGCCACAGAGCGGACTTGTGCTCCGCCTGCGAGCTGAATTCCTGGCAGGTTCAGCGTCGGTCTGCGAGCCTACTGCGCGCCCGCGACTGCCATTCAGGTACGACAGCCCGCCCGGCTTAGCCTGGGTCGCCGAGGATCTTCAGCGCGGGACTGACCATGTCCTCGGTGATGTGTCCGGCCACCCAGGCGGCTGCGCAGAGCGCGCGCAAGCCGTCGATCCAGGCGCCTTCGCCGCTCAGCTCGATCGGACCCGATCCGCCCGGCCATGCCGCCTGCCAGCCGCCGCAGCGGAAGGCCCGCACAGCTCCGTCATCCTTGGTTCTGTCGCCGGCCGGCGCGGCGCCGTCGACGTTCCCGCGCGAAGCGTCCGCAATCTCGGGCCCGCGATCTCCCCGCGGCCCGATGACGGGCTGTGGTTCGACCAGCCCTCGGAGATCGGCGGCGATATAGGTCGGCCTCTGACCAGGGGGCGCCAGCACGGCGCCCTTCGCAGAGGTCACGCCGGTCAGCACGAGCATGCTGTCGGCGCCGCCACGCACCGCGCCCTCGATGTCGGTGTCGAGCCTGTCACCCACGACCAGCGGACGCCGTGCCCCAGTCCGCGCGACCGCCTCGGCATGCAGCGGCGTCTCCGGCTTGCCCGCCACGACCGGCTGAACCCCGGTCGCGGTAATGATCACCGCGAGCAGCGAGCCGTTACCCGGCTGCGGACCGCGGGGCGTGGGCAGCGTCGAGTCGGAGTTCGTGGCCACGTAGAACGCGCCGTCCCTGACCGCGACACCGGCCTCGGCAAGCAGTTCGTAGTTGATGCCCGGCACGAAGCCCTGCGACGACCGCGACCGGCCGGTCGGCGGCCAGCGACACCGGCCGCATCCCGCGCTCGCGCAGGGCGATCCGCAGGCCGTTCGAACCGGCCACGAGGACGGCCGAGCCGGGCGGAAACCTGTTCGCGATGACCGTCGCCGCGGCCTGAGCGGACGTCACCACATCGGCGGCCGTGGCAGGCACGCCGAGCCTGCTCAGGTGCTCGGCGACGGCCGAGGGCGAGCGCGACGCGTTGTTCGTGACGAAGGCGAGCCGCAGGCCCGCCTCCCTCGCCCTGGTCAGCGCCTGTGGCGCACCTTCGATCGCCTGCGGGCCCGAGTAGACCACCCCGTCGAGGTCGAGCAGCGCGACGTCGTACTCGGCGGCGGGCGCCCGCTGGCCAGGCGTGAGGGTCAGGGGAACTGCGTGGGCTGCGGGCGCGATCCCGCCACTTCTGGTCGGCACCGGCCTGTGAGCATTGTTGGGCATAAGTCAGATTCTTTACCTTTAACGGGGCTCTGGGCGCGCAATGTCGCCCGCACGCTGCGCAGCGCCTCGGTGTAATGCCGCAAGTCGGGGCGCATCGCGGCCGCCAGCGCGAGGTGCTCCGCCGCCGCACCGTGATCTCCGGTCCTGGCCAGCGCGAGGCCGAGCCCGAATTGCGCGTAGTCATCGCTGGGGCTGGCGTCAACGATCCGGCGGAAGCTGCCGGCCGCCTCGACGTAATGCCGTGTGTCGAACTGGGCTCGTCCGAGCGCCTCAAGGATGCTGCGCGAGTCAGGCTCCGCGGCGGCGGCCCGCTCGAGAAGCTGAGCCGCCGCTGCCGGGCTGCCGCGGCCTAGCAAGTCCATACCGCGCCGGTAAAGGGTATATATGTCTTCCTGTCCAGGTCTCGGCCCTTCGGCCGAGCCAGGCTTTTCGCCGGAACGGGAATCCTGGCCGCCTGAAGATCCTTCTGACATATGTGCAGATCCCTCCGTCGTCTCCGGCGTCAGCGAACCGGGCCGCACCGGGCCTGGAACTGACGCCGTTTCGCGGCGTCCGTTACGCGCAGGACCGGGTGAGCGGGCTCGCCGAGGTCACCTCTCCACCGTACGACGTCATCTTCAGAGATAAAGAGGACCAGTTGATGGCCGCGGATCCGCATAACGTGGTCCGCCTGATTCTGCCCAGGCCCGTACCCGGGCCGCCCGGGCGAGGAGTACCACGACGCGGCCGAGTCGCTCAGGCAGTGGCAAGACGAGCGCATCCTGGTCACCGACCCCGAGCCGGCCCTGTATCTGTACGAGCAGTCGGCCGCATCGGGACCCGAGCCGGGCTGGGTGCAGCGCGGCCTGATCGGAGCGATCAGGCTGGTCCCGCCAGAGGCCGGGATCGTGCTGCCGCACGAGGATGTCGCCCCTGGCCCGGTTGCCGGGCGACTCGCCTTGATGGAGGCGACGCAGGCCAACCTGGAGCCGATCTTCCTGCTCTATGACAGCCTCGGCGCCAAGGCGGCCGGCGAGCCGGTGCCGAACCCGTGCAACGGCGCGGTTGGCGCAACCGCCAAGATCATCGCTCAGATCGCGGGCAGCTGCGACGGATCGTCGCCACGGGAACCGCTGATCAGCACCCGCACGCCGGACGGCCTGCGACACAAGCTCTGGGCCATCACCGATCCCGATGAGCTTGCGGCGATCGCGGACGACCTGGGGCCGCGTCAGGCGCTTATTGCGGACGGGCATCACCGCTACGCCGCGTATCGGAAGCTGCAGGCGCGGCGGCGGCAGGCAGGCGACGGCCCGGGACCGTGGGACTACGGCCTAGCGCTGCTGGTCGATTCGGCAAGCTATCCGCCACAGATCGGTGCGATCCACCGGGTCATCCCCGGATTCGACGTGCAGCAGGCGGCCAAGCTGGCCGCGGCCGCGTTCGCGGTGCGCGCGCTTCCCGGCGGTGTGTCTCACCTGCCAGCTGCCGTCAACGCGCTCGCGTCGGCGAGCGCATCCGGCCCGGCGTTCGTCCTGGCGGACGGGGAGTGCACCTACCTGATCAGCCAGCCCGATCCAGTTCAGGCCGCCGCCGCGATGCCGGCCGGCCGATCGGCGCAGTGGCGAGCGCTGCCCTCGGCGGTACTGCAGGAACTCCTGATCACCAAGGTGTGGGATCTCACCGACGACGATGACACGGTGCAGGTCGTCCATCACGACGCCGAGGCCGCGGTCACGAAGGCGCAGTCGGCAGGCGGAACCGCCGTTTTGTGCAGCCCGATGACGCCAAGCGAGGTCTATGCCGTCGCGGCACGTGGTGAGAAGGTGCCGCGCAAGTCGACCTCTTTTGCCCCGAAACCTCGCACTGGTCTGGTCCTGCGGTCGTTCGCTCAGGGCTGAATCGCCCAGCAGCGCCTCACCCGATGCCCGGGCAGATGATGACTACCTGGGACGATAGACCCATGGCAGACAAGGTCCGCGTTGTATCTAGTTCCGGGACTGTTACGGCGCTTGGTGACGAGGTCTACCAGATCGACACACAGATGGCCGGCTACCCGGGCATCACCGCCGGGTACCTGATTCGTTCAGACCGCCCTTGTCTGGTCGAAACCGGCACAGCGCCGTCGGCTCCTGTGGTCAGGGACGCGCTGGCCACGCTCGGGATCGGCGCAGACGAACTCGCCTCGGTCGTGGTGACGCACATTCACCTGGATCACGCGGGCGGTGTCGGCGACATCGCCGAGATGTTTCCCGGGGCCGAGGTGGTTGTGCATGAACTCGGCGCCCGGCACCTGGCCGACCCGTCCAGGCTCATGGCCAGCGCGCGGATGGTGTACGGCGACGAACTCGATGCCCTCTTCGGCGCCCTCGCGCCCACCCCGGCCGACCGCATCCGCACGGTCGAGCAGACGGGGGTGGTCGACCTCGGCGGTGGTCGCCGGCTGGCGAGCCATTACTCCCCCGGTCACGCCAAGCATCACGTCGGCTTGATCGACTCGTTCAGCGGCGATCTGTATGTGGGCGATGCCGCGGGGATCTACATCCCCGAAACCGGCGACCAGCGGCCCGCCACGCCGCCGCCCGATTTCGACCTTGGTATCGCGCTCGAGTCGCTGCGCATGTTCGCCGCGCTCCGGCCGACGAGGCTCCTGTTCAGTCACTACGGCCCGGTCGCAGAGGTCGACGAGGCCCTGGAACGCTCGGCAGAAGAGATCAAGCTGTGGGTCGAGGAGACCAGGCACGCGAGGCGGGCGGGCCTGGACCTCGATCATGCGGTCGCCATGGTGGCCGAGCGCACTCGCGAGCGGTACGCGGTCTTCGCGGCTGGCGCTGATCCTGAATTGGCGGCCAAGTACGACCGGATCGCCGGCGCCCCCGTCGAACGTGTCCGGCATCATGCACTGGCTGGACAAGACCGGCGATACAGCCTGACCTCAGGCCCGGATCGCCAGGTCCTGCCGTCACTGGCGCTACTTGATCGTTCCGACAACGACTCGGTAGGACGTCATTCCGCCGGTGTAGATCGTTACGCCAGAATGCGAGTCCTTTGGCCGCAGCGTGACCGTGGTGGTCAGCTCGTGCACTGCGTTGTCGCAGCGGATCGTACCGAGCTGGATTTCCTTTGCGCCGGTGCCGAAAGTCATCCGGAGGTTGCCTGGCCCGTAACACCGGCTGAGGATCGCGAGGTGTCCGCGACTTCCAGACACGCCGGTCCCTGAGGTGCCTTGACCCGCCAGCCCAACGACCAGTCTGAAGCCGTGCGGAGCGTGAATCTCGGCAGGCAAAGCTGAGCTGCGGCACCTGGCTGTCTGGACTGCCCGGCACGCCGACGAGGCGGGGGTGCTTCAGGACATTGCGGTCGCGGACCTCGAGCTGGGTCACCTCGACCGGCCCGCCAATCTGACCGGCGTCGGCAATGGCCAGCCCACGGACGGCTGGCGTCATCGCGACGCGCTCACTCGATGAGCTCGTCGTTCCCTCGTTGGAAGTTGTCGTTGCTGGGCGGCAGGGAAACCGTCCAGCCGACGTCATGGACATGCGGGTTAGCCAGCACGATTATCCAGTTGTCCAGATTGTGGCCATGCACTTGCCGATGTGCCGTGCGTGTTGAGGCCGACGAACAGTCCGGCTGGCACGGCTTCGGCGCCGCGACGTCGTAGAGCACCCACGGACTCGATCCGGGCTTCCAGCCCGGCTGGCCGTGCATGACCTCGCTGGCAGTTGCCCATCCCGCGACCAGCCTGCCGGCCCTCGTTGGTTGCCGCTTCGAAGATCACGACGACCACCTCGCCGTTGGCGACCTTCTGGCCCACGTACCAGATCGTCTTCGACATTCGATGTCGCGCTTGGCGGTCATGCCGTCCAGGGCCGCGAAGTGTCGCCAGGCACCTGACCGCGCCGTCCAGCACGGACTGCGGGACGCTGCCGTTCCTGTGGTCCGGCCAGGGCAGGGCCCAGGCGGGCACGACACGCGGGCCCGTATCGGGGGCGACGCCGCCCGCGGAGCTGCCGATTCCGACGGCCACCACCGTCGCCACGGCGACAGCCGCGAGGGTGCCGGCCGCCTGCAGCGATGCGGTGCCGGCGGACCCGGCGCCTGATCCGGCCATGCCGGTCCGGCGGCGCGTCGGGCTGACCGGCGGTGAGCTCATCGAACAACCTGCGGACGGCGACTTCGTCGCGCATGACGTCCATCTCATGTACCTCCGGCCAGCGTTGACCTGTAGCCGTCAAGGTCGCCATGGGCGCGCAGCTTGGCGAGCGCCTTTGACGCCTGGCTCTTGACAGTTCCGACGGAGATTCCGAGTAGCTCGGCGACCTGCTGTTCGGACAGGTCTTCGTGGTACCGCAGCACGAGAACGAGGCGTTGCCTGTGCGGCAACCCCGCAAGCGCCGACTTGACCGCGTGCCTGCGGTCGACTTCCAGGTACGGATCGCCAGCCGCCATGTCCGGCAGTGACGCTGCAGGGACTTCGCCGCGCCATCGCCTGCGCCACCAAGAAGACCAGGTATTGACCATGATCTTCCTGACATAGGCTTCCGGTGCGTCGCTCTCGATCCTCGACCAGCGCGGATAGGCGCGTGAGAACGCCGTCTGAACGAGGTCTTCGGCCAGCGCCCAGTCGCTGGTTAGCAGGTAGCCGAACCGTTGCAGAGCCTGACCGCGCGCACTGACGAAGTCCTCGAAGCCCTGCGATGCTGCCACAGCCGCCTCCTGCCGCCGGCTCCACTGTCAGTCCGACCGGGATGCCTAGGCAAAAGGTTGCCTGCCAGTTCCGGAATCGGCGCCTGCCGCCTGCGCTTAGTCGTGAAGGTCCTTTGCCATGAAGACCCGGCTGTAGCCGCCTTCGCTGCGCCGCTCCGTTTCGCTGTAGCCGAGTCTGGCGTAGATGGCCAGATTCTCCGTCATGACCTCGTTGGTATACAACGTGATCCGGTTCAGCCCGCGGGATAGCGCCTGGTGCTCAGCGAACGCCATCAGCCGGCGACCGAGGCCGCTGCCCTGAGCGGCAGGGCTGACGGCGATGTTCTCGACCAGCATGCTGCCCTCCTCCGGGTTCAGCACGAGCACGGCCGTCACCGGATCGCCGACCACCCACACCCGGCCTGCAGCGACGGCATCGGTGTAGTCGGTTAGCACCGGCCCCGGTGGTTTGTCCATCCGCTCTCGGTAGCGGCCGTACGCCGCCACGATGACCGACCTGATTGCCGGCAGATCTGCCTCCGTCGCTGACCGCGGATGCTGGCTG
The DNA here is from genome assembly GCA_963809195.1 of uncultured Actinomycetota bacterium. Classification (GTDB taxonomy): domain Bacteria; phylum Actinomycetota; class Actinomycetes; order Streptosporangiales; family Streptosporangiaceae; genus Chersky-822. The sequence goes on from CAWEIQ010000003.1 coordinate 806,593, forward strand.
AGGCCGCGCTCTGCTCTGGCCTGTTCGGGCTCGTCCTGCCGGTCAGCGGGCGTCATCGCGGGTGTCGGCGAGATCGCGGTCGCCGGGCGCTTCCTGATCATCGCGATCATCCGCGTACAGGTCATCCGCCTCAAGGTCGTCGAGGACCAGCATGTCCATGTCGTCGGCCCGATCGGTGGCGTCGGTCTCGCCGGCGGTGTCGGCTGCCGCGGCCCGCCCGAACCAGTACCGCGCCTCGTCTTCGCGCCCGGCGTCTATCAAGGCGTCCGCGTAGGCGTAGAACAGCCTGGCCGAGCCTGCCCGGCGGCGACCGTCGGTGAGCTCGGGAATCTGCAGCGCCACCACGGCGGCCTCGGGGAAGCCCTGGTCTCTGCGGATGCCTGATTCGACGATCCGCAGCTCGATCTGAATGTCGCGGCTGAGGCCATGCGTTTCCGGGCCGGTAACGAGGTCGAGCGCGCGGTCGAGCCGGCCGAGAGCTCGCTCGGCGTCGGCCATAAGCGGTATGTAGCTGCCTTCTCCAGTGAGCCGCCTCGCCGCTCGGAGCTCGGCGAGTGCCTCGGCCCATTTCCCGGCGCGGTAGGCCGCGACGCCGCAGGTCTCGCGCACGATGCCGACCCGCGCGGCCAGCCTGCGAGCTGCGAGGGCGTATTCGTAGCCGCGCTCCGCGTCGTCGGCTTGGGCCGCGGCGACCAGGAACCGCGCGACCGCCTCAGCGAGGTCGCCCGGCAACGTTCTCAGCTCTGCTCGTGCCGCCGGATCCAGCTGATCAGCAGTGATACTCGCTGGCACCGACGGAAGCCGCGGGCTGGGTCTGTCGCCGTCCCGACGCGCAGCCGGCTGGCGATAGCCGTCCCTGTCCTGCGGACCGCGAGCGCTGCCGCGGTAGCCATCTCGCTCCTGCCTTCCGCGTGTACCGCCGCGCGGCGCGGCGCGGTCGCCGTAGCCGTCCCTGTCCTGCCGACCGGGGGTATCGCGACGCTGACCGGCGCGGTCGCCGTAGCCGTCCCTGTCCTGCCGACCGGGGGTATCGCGACGCTGACCCGCGCGATCTTCGTAACGGCTCCCGTCCTCCCGGCCGCTAGCTCCACGGCGCCCTTGCCCGCCGTGGTAGCCATCGCCATCCTGCGGCCCGCGGACGTCACCACGCTGTCCTTGGCGGCCGTCAGGGCCGTCTTGGTCTCTGCGCCCGCCCGCGCCGCCGCGCGGTGCCGTCCGGCCGCGGTGACTATCGCTGACCTGGCGACCGCTCCGCGCTGCCGGTGCGGCACCCGGCGCCCTGCCAGTCCGCGGCGCCCTATCATTCTGTGGCGCCCTGTCGGCCCGCGGCGCCCTGTCGGTCCGCGGCGCCCTGTCGGTCCGCGGTGTACTGTCGGCGCGCTGAGCCCCGCCGGCACGCGGTGCCCTCTCGGCCCGCGCCGTCCTGTCCGTCCGCGCCGTCCCGTCCGTCCGCGGGGCCCTGTCGTTCCGCGGCGCCCTGTCGGCACGCGGAGCCCTGTCGGTCCTTGGAGCCCTGTCGGCACGCGGGGCCCTGCGGTCCGCGGCCCTGTCGGTCCGCGCTGCCCTGTCGGTTCGCGCTGCCCCGCGTGCAGGCCGATCGGCACGCGACGGCTCGGCCGTCTGTCGGGCTCGCGCTGTGCGCGATGCGGTGCCGGAACCCGCAGGCCGGGCAGATCGCGACTTCCGGGCCGTCCCAGCCGTCGCGCCGGACTGGCCGGCCCGGTCCCGGCTCACCCGGTCCCTACTCACGCGGTCTTTGTCGCCGGTCCTGGCCGGGCGGCCATCCTGGGATCGCGGTTCACCGGCGCGGCCTCGCGGAGATCTCCGGTCAGACTGTCCCGTCTTCGACGTGCTATCGGAAGCAGAGCGGCCACGCGGCGAGCGCGACGAGCCGCTGTCGGGTCGCTTGCGCGCGTCGCCGGTACTGCCGGCGCTGCTGCCGCTGGTGGCGCGGTCTTCATCCGGACCGCTACCAGCGCTCCCTGCCACGTCTACTCGCCACCCATCGCATTCCGAGCGCAAGGCGCCCGCGTCATTCCCCTTACAACAGCACTCTGCCGCGAGCCATGCCCGCGCTTGCGATCGCTCAGCCTCGCCCGCACGGCCCGCGACCGTCGCGACTGACCCGCCGCATCACAAAACGCTGAGGGCCATCACCTTGCGGTAACGGCCCTCAGCGGGAAGATGTCCGGCGGCGTCCTACTCTCCCACGCAGTCTCCCACGCAGTACCATCGGCGCTGAAGGGCTTAACTTCCGGGTTCGGAATGGGACCGGGTGTTTCCCCTTCGCTATGGCCACCGAAACTCTATGGAGATGTGGTTCTTCGGCACTCTCGGCTATAACCGAAATCGCCGAGGCCGACCGCACCTCGGGAACCGCACAGTGGACGCAAACAAGATCTTGGAGTAGAAGCCAAGCCACTCGGCCTATTAGTACCGGTCAGCTCCACACGTCGCCGTGCTTCCACCTCCGGCCTATCAACCCAGTCGTCTAGCTGGGGGCCTTACCAGGTTAACCCTGAGGGAGACCTAATCTTGAGGCGAGCTTCCCGCTTAGATGCTTTCAGCGGTTATCCCTTCCAAACGTAGCCAACCAGCCGTGCTCTTGGCAGAACAACTGGCACACCAGAGGTTTGTCCGTCCCGGTCCTCTCGTACTAGGGACAGCCCCTCTCAAGTCTCCTACGCGCGCAGCGGATAGGGACCGAACTGTCTCACGACGTTCTAAACCCAGCTCGCGTACCGCTTTAATGGGCGAACAGCCCAACCCTTGGGACCTGCTCCGGCCCCAGGATGCGACGAGCCGACATCGAGGTGCCAAACCATCCCGTCGATATGGACTCTTGGGGAAGATCAGCCTGTTATCCCCGGGGTACCTTTTAGCCGTTTAGCGACGGCGCTTCCACATGCCACCGCCGGATCACTAGTCCCAGCTTTCGCTCCTGTTCGACATGTCTGTCTCACAGTCAAGCACCCTTGTGCACTTACACTCGACACCTGATTGCCAACCAGGCTGAGGGTACCTTTGGGCGCCTCCGTTACCTTTTAGGAGGCAACCGCCCCAGTTAAACTACCCACCAGACACTGTCCCTGATCCGGATCACGGACCCAGGTTAGACATCCAGAACGACCAGAGTGGTATTTCACCGTTGACTCCACAGAGACTAGCGTCTCTGCTTCAAAGTCTCCCACCTATCCTACACAAGACGTCCCAAACGCCAATGTCAAGCTGCAGTGAAGGTCCCGGGGTCTTTCCGTCCTGCTGCGCGTAACGAGCATCTTTACTCGTAGTGCAATTTCGCCGGGTCCGTGGTTGAGACAGTGGGAAAGTCGTTACGCCATTCGTGCAGGTCGGAACTTACCCGACAAGGAATTTCGCTACCTTAGGATGGTTATAGTTACCACCGCC
>CAWEIQ010000003.1:815000-1992363 GCA_963809195.1 uncultured Actinomycetota bacterium
GCCCTGGTCCGGAACGTGAAGACACGGAGCAGGCTCGGACACCTCGGCGTCGGCGCGGTTCAGCCAGTACTGGTGGAACGCGTACGGGCTCATCAGCTCAGGGCTCAGCCAGATCGCATCGCCTTCCGACTTGCCGTACTTGGTTCCGTCTGGCCGGGTGATCAGCGGCGTCGCCAGGGCATGCACGGTCGTCGCCGGTCACCCTCCTGATCAGGTCGACGCCAGAGACCAGGTTGCCCCATTGATCGCTGCCGCCGATCTGCATTGTGCAGCCGTACCTGCGGTACAGCTCGAGGAAGTCGTTGGCCTGCAGGATCTGGTAGCTGAACTCGGTGTAACTGATGCCGCCGGACTCCAGCCGCGCCTTGACGGTCTCCCTCGAGAGCATCTGGCTCACCGGGAAGTGCTTGCCGATGTCGCGCAGGAACGCCAGCGCCGACAGATCCTCCGTCCAGTCCAGGTTGCTGACCAGGAGCGCGGAGGCGGGACCAGGCTCGAAGTCCAGGAAGCGGCTGACCTGGTCGCCGATGTGCTTGACCCAGCCGGCGACCACCTCGGGCGAGTTCAGCGACCCGCTCAGCCGACTTGCCGCTCGGATCGCCGATCAGGCCGGTAGCCCCGCCGACAAGGCCGATCGGACGGTGCCCGGCCAGCTGGAGGCGGCGCATGGTGAGCAGCAGGACCAGGTTGCCGATATGCAGGCTGGCGGCCGTGGGGTCGAATCCTCCGTACAGCGTCACCTGGCCGGCATCGAGCGCCTTGCGCAGCTCGGTCAGGTCGGTCGAGACGGCGATCAGGCCGCGCCAGGCCAGGTCGTCGATGATGTCGCTCACCGCTGCATACTCCCATCAAGTCCATCCGCGTCACCTACTCCAAATCCGCGCGCCGCCCGCGCACGGGCATAACTCCATCGTCGCGGATGTCTGTCAGCACATCGGCCGAGAATCCTCCGCGATCATGGATCACGGCCGACCACGAACGCGGTCAGGGCACGCCGCTTGGGTACGTACGGCCGGTAGACCGAGACGGCCGGCTCGCCCGTCACCCAGAACCGCCACGGCTCCACGGCGCCGAGCCGGACGCCTACCCTGGGCCCGCTGCTCACCGCGCTCGCCGCAAGGCCGTCGAATCCGGCAGGGGCAAGCACCCGAAGCGGGCTCGCCGGATCGCAGACGTCGGCGCCGTTCTGCGCCCGCCCGATGCCCAGTGCCTGGCAGAGCCTCGCAGGTCCGCTCGCGAGCTCCCGCTCCTTCGCTGAGCGCCGCTCAGACGCTCCCGCAGGCCGCCGCTCAGACCCTCCCGCAGGCCGAGCCGCTGCAGACGCTCTCGCTGCCCGGCCGGCCCACGGTGCGGGGTTCCACGCCGAACCGCGGCTAGCTCAGCGCCCTCCACCACGCGGCCGGCCCTGAGCAGCACCGCGGCCGCTTCTCCTGGCTGCTGGCAGACCAGGTTCACGCAGAAATGCATCCCGTAGGTGAAGTAGACGTACGCGTGCCCAGGCTCGCCGAACATCACGGCGTTCCTCGCCGTCTTCCCGCGGAACGCGTGCGACGCCGGATCCGACTCGCCCCGGTAGGCCTCGACCTCGACGATCTCCGCTGCGACCAATCCATCAGCGGTCTCGTGCGCCAGCACGCAACCGAGCAGCGCAGGTGCGACCGTGAGCACCGGCCGGTCGAAGAACCCGCGCTGCAGCACCTGCCAGGGATCTCCGTTCAGCGTCAGCGTCCCGGGCGAGGACGCCGGACCGATGGCAGCGGCCCTGGATGGCAACCCGTCATCGTCGCGGACCGTGCCCGTCATCCCTCGGTGGCCCATGCCGCAGCAGCGGCGACGTCCAGCCGGAGCGCGGCCAGCTGGTCGGCCACGCGGCGAGGCGCGGTGCCGCCCACCGTGTCGCGCGCGGCGATCGCGCCAGGCACCGAGAGCACCGATCGCACGTCGGGCGTCAGATGCGGCGACACCTTCTGCAGGTCCTCGTCGCTGACGTCGCCCAGCTCGCAGTCGTTCACCTGGCACCAGACCACCAGGTGCCCGACCGCCTCGTGCGCCTCTCGGAACGGCACCCCGCGCCGGACGAGGAGCTCAGCCACGTCGGTCGCCAGCGCGTGGCCCGCGGCGGCGCCGCGGGCCAGCCTGCCGGTGTGGAACTGCATGGAACTGACCAGGCCTGCCAGCGCCGGCAAGCACGAGCAGCAGCGTGTCGACCGCGTCGAAGACGGGCTCCTTGTCCTCCTGCAGATCCCGGTTGTAGGTCAGCGGCAGGCCCTTGAGCGTCGTGAGCAACCCGGTCAGCCCGCCGATCAGCCGGCCGGCCTTGCCGCGAGCGAGCTCAGCGACATCGGCGTTCTTCTTCTGCGGCATGATCGAGGACCCCGTGGCGTAGGCGTCGTCAATCTCGGCCCAGCCGAACTCCTGCGACGTCCAGAGCACGATTTCCTCGCCCAGCCTGGACAGATGCACTCCGGCCAGCGCCGCCGCGAAGCAGAACTCCGCCGCGAAGTCCCGGTCGGCGACCGCGTCCATCGAGTTGGCGGCCGGGGCGGCGAAACCCAGCTCGGCCGCGACCGCCTCAGGATCGAGCGGCAACGACGAGCCGGCCAGCGCCCCTGACCCGAGCGGACAGATCGCGGCGCGCTTGTCCCAGTCCCGCAGCCGCGCCGCGTCCCTGGCCAGCGCCTGCACATGAGCCAGCAGCTGATGGGCGAGCAACACAGGCTGGGCATGCTGCATGTGCGTCAATCCAGGCGCTGGCGTCTGCTCAGCGAGATGCCGTTCTGCCTGGTCCATCAGGGCCGTCTGCAGCTCGACAAGCCTGGCGGCGACCTGCCTGGCGTGATCGCGCAGGTACATCCGCAGGTCGGTCGCGACCTGATCGTTCCTGCTCCGGCCCGCGCGCAACCGCCCGCCCAGCGACCCGACCCGCTCGAGCAGTCCGCGTTCCAGCGCGGTGTGCACGTCCTCGTCGGCAGCGGTCGGCCGGAAAGCGCCGGTCTGGCAGTCCCGGCTGAGCTCGTCGATCGCCGCCAGCAGCCTGCGCGATCTCATGATCGTCGAGCAGCCCGGCCCTGTGCAGCACCCGCGCGTGCGCGGCCGAGGCGAGCAGGTCATATCGCGCGAGCCGCCAGTCGAACTGGACGCTCACGGAAAGCCGCGCCAGCGCATCGGCAGGCCCGGACTCGAACCGGCCACCCCACAACCGCAGTGCTGGCCCAGGCTCGCCGCTCACAGACCCTCCCGCGCTCCCCGCGTCCGCTACCCCGACAAGCTATCGGCATAACAACCCGCGCCGACTCCCCCACCCACAGCACGCCACTCTGCGCCTTGCGGCCGACCCGTGCAACGCGGGCGCGATGCTAGCGAGCGGCTGTGCGGCGGACCTCGTCGGCACCGGGTCAGGCAACCGCAGCCTTCCGATCCCGCTCCGCTGACACCTTCGTCGGCAGTCCCCACAGCTCCACGAACCCCTTGGCGAGCTTCTGATCGAACACATCACCGGTGTCATACGTCGCGAGCCCGTAGTCGTACAGCGCCACCGGACTGCGCCGGCCGGTCACGACGGCCTGACCGGCCTGCAGCCTCACGCGCACGTCGCCCGTCACATTCTTCGACGCCTCAACCATGAACGCCTCGAGCGACGCCCGCAGCGGCGAGAACCAGAGTCCGTCGTAGGTCAGCTCCGTCCAGCGCTGGCTCGCCATCCGCTTGAACCTGGCCAGGTCGCGTTCCAGGCACACGCTCTCGAGCTCGGAGTGAGCGGCAATCAGCGTCATCGCGGCCGGCGCCTCGTAGATCTCCCTGCTCTTGATGCCGACGAGGCGGTCCTCGACCATGTCGATCCGGCCGACCCCATGCGCTCCCGCGACCGCGTTCAGCTCGCTGATGATCTCCAGCGGAGTCAGCGCGCGACCACCGACGGCGACCGGCAGGCCGTCCTCGAAGCTGATCGTGACCTCCTCGGCGGGCTTGCCAGCCCCTGGGTCGTCCGTATAGCCGTAGACGTCGTCGTGCGGCGCCTCCCAGATGTCCTCCAGGTGCCCGGTCTCGCAGCTGCGGCCCCAGAGGTTCTGGTCGATCGAGTACGGCGACCTGGCCGTGACATCAATCGGCAGGCCGTTGGCTGCCGCGAACTCGATCGCCTTGTCCCTGGTCATGCCCGAGTCACGGACCGGCGCGATCGCCTTGACGTCGGGAGCGAGCGCGGCCAGCCCGACCTCGAACCTGACCTGGTCGTTGCCCTTACCTGTGCAGCCGTGCGCCACCACGGTGGCTCCGAACTCGCGCGCAACCCTCGCCAGGTGCTTCACGATCAGCGGCCGGGACAGCGCCGAGACAAGCGGGTACCGGTCCATGTACAGGCCGTTCGCCCGCAGCGCGGGCATGCAGAAGTCGGCGGCGAACTCGGCGCGGGCGTCGACCACGACGGCGTCGGCCGCGCCGCAGGCCAGCGCCCGGGCGCGGATCGTCTCGAGGTCCTCACCGCCCTGGCCGACGTCCATCGCCAGCGCTATGACTTCGGCGCCGGTCTGCTCAGCGATCCAGCCGATCGCTACTGACGTGTCGAGGCCTCCCGAGTAGGCCAGCACGACTCGCTGTGTCACGTCTCCTCCTTGTGCTGCGTCGACCCAGGGGGTGCGGGGTTGCGGGGGGTGCGGGTCGCCCGCGTGAACTAATTCCGGTGGCTGCGTCTGATCCAGGGCGGGTCCAGGCTCGGCTCGGCGGCGCCGGTCGGCCAGCCGCAGCAGCAGGTTCGCGAGATCATTGCCGCCGCCGGGGTCGCGGGCCACGACGAGCACAGTGTCGTCGCCTGCGACGGTGCCGAGCACGGCCTGCATCGCCGTCCTGTCGATCATCGAGGCCATCAGCTGGGCCGCGCCCGGCGGCGTCCGCAGCACCACCAAGTTGCCGCTGGCCTCCGCGGACAGCAGGAGGTCGGCAGCGACCCTGGCAAGCCCGGCGGTCGCGGCGGTCGCCGTGCCCGCGGCGAACCCGGACAGGCCGGCGATGGTCGCCGCCGCCCGCGTGAAGGCCTCGTCGTCAAATTCAGCATGCGGGAGCTCGGCCGGCTCCGGCGGCAGCGCGTAGACCAGGACGCCGCCAGGCCCGCGGAGCCTGACCGCCCCAAGCTCGTCCAGATCGCGCGAGAGCGTCGCCTGAGTGACCCGGATGCCGACTCCCGCGAGCCGGTCCGCGAGCTCCTCCTGCGACCGGACAGGCTCGTCAGCCTGGGCCAGGATCGCGGAGATCTTCGCATGTCTGGCGGCCTTGGTAGCCGGGCTGATCCGCTCAGCACCGCCGGCCAGCGCGTTCCTGCCCGATCCGTTCTGTCTGCCTGCGTTGCCTGCCGAACCGGCTCCGGCGGCCGGGCCGCGCCCGCCCAGGCCAGTGGCGGAGGCCATCACGATCCCTCCGCCCGGGCGCTCGCAGCGTCGAGGATTCCTGGCAGCGCGCCGGTGAAGGACGTGGCCTGATCGGCGGACAGCACGAGCGGCGGGGCGAGCCTGACCGCGTCAGGCTGGACCGCGTTGACGAGGAAACCGGCCTCCCGCGCCGCCGCTTCAACCTGGCTCGCCGTCGGCGAGGTCAGCGCCATCGCAAGCCACAGGCCGCTGCCGCGCACGCCGGCTAGCAGCGGGTGGCTGACGGCCGCGATCCCCTGCGAGAGCACCGCGCCGACCTGCGTGACGTTATCGAGCAGGCCATCTCGCTCGATCACCTCCAGGACGGCGAGAGCTGCGGCGCACGCGACGGGATTGCCGCCGAAGGTGCTGCCGTGGTCGCCGCGCTGCAGCCCGGTGGCCGCAGCCCCGATGCCGATGCACGCGCCGATCGGCAGCCCGCCGCCGAGCCCCTTCGCCAGCGTGAGCACGTCGGGGAGCACGCCAGCCTCCTGGCAGGCGAACCACGCGCCGGTCCTGCCGATCCCGCTCTGGATCTCATCGAGCACCAGCAGTGCGCCAGCCGCGTCGCACGCCGCCCTTGCGGTCTTGAGGTATCCGGCCGGCGGGGGCACGATGCCACCCTCACCCAGGCACGGCTCAAGAAAAACTCCGGCGCAGTCCGGCCCGATCGCGTCTGTCAGCGCGTCAGCATCGCCGTAAGGAACAAACCTGACTTCAACCCCGAAGGGGGCAAACGGGACTCTGATCGAGCTCTTGCCCGTCAGGCCGAGCGATCCCATGGATCTGCCGTGGAAGCCGCCCTCGGCTGCCACGTACAGCGGGCCTGGCCGCCCCTTGCACCCGGCGAACCAGCTTCAGCGCTGCCTCGTTTGCCTCAGTGCCCGAGTTGGCGAAGAACACCCTGCCGTCGGCGCCGAGCAGGCCGAGCAGCCGTTCGGCCAGCACTACCTGCCCCTCGTGCAGGTACAGGTTCGAGACATGGGCAAGCCTTGCCACCTGCTCGCTGACCGCGGCGACGATGGCCGGATGGGCGTGGCCAAGCGCGCTGACCGCGATCCCGCCAAGAAGGTCGAGGTAAGACTTGCCGTCCACGTCCCAGACCACGCAGCCCTCGCCGCGGGCTAGCGCCAACGGCGGCGTGCCGTAGTTCGGCATCATGACAGCGCCGTATCGCTCCTGAAGTGAGCTCGTCGTGATCGCGGAGCTGCCAGTCAGTAGTCCCGTGCCAGCCGGCTGGGTACTCATGCTGCCCTCTGCTCTCCGTCCGGCACGACCATGGTGCCGATTCCCGAGTCGGTGAAGATCTCCAGCAGGACGGCGTGCGGCAACCGCCCGTCGAGCACGTGCGCCTGCGGGACGCCGCCGCGGACGGCGGTCAGGCAGGCTTCCATCTTGGGAATCATGCCCCCGTTGAGCCCGGGCAGCATCGCGGCCAGACCGCTTACGGTCAGCTCGCTGATCACTTCGGCCGGCCGGCCGTCATGCGATGGCGAGGCAGCGCCTTCCTGCTGCTCCCCCGTCCAGTTCGCGTACAGGCCAGCCACGTCGGTCAGCAAAACGATCTTGGCGGCGCCAAGCGCCACTGCAAGCGCCGCCGCTGCCGTGTCGGCGTTGACGTTGAGTACGTCGCCGTCGTCACTGCGGGCCACCGTGGAAATCACAGGGATCCGGCCGTCGGCGATCAGGGCGCTCACCGCGCCCGGGTTCACCGCTACCACCTCGCCGACATGGCCGATGTCGACAACCTGGCCATCGTCGGTGGTCGCGCCCACCCGGCGCGCCGTCAGCAGGCTGAGCGTCTTCGCCTGACATGCCCACCGCGAACGGGCCGTGCCGGTTGATCAGGCCGACGACGTCGCGGTTCACCTGGCCGGTCAGCACCATCCTGACGACGTCCATGGCCTCGGCCGTCGTGACCCGCAACCCTGCGCGGAACGTCGACTCCATGCCGAGGCGGTCCAGGTGGGCGCTGATCTGAGGGCCGCCGCCGTGAACGACAACCGGGCGGAGCCCTGCGTACCTGAGGAAGACGACGTCCTGGGCGAACGCCAGCCGCAGAGACTCATCGGTCATCGCGTGCCCGCCGTACTTGATCAGGACGACCTGGCCGTGGAATCGCTCCAGCCACGGCAGCGCCTCGATCAGCGTCGCCGCCTTCTCCAGCGCGCTCGCGTGCAGTTGGCTCGTCGTCATCGTCGCCTGGCTGAGATCACGTCGAGTACGCCGAGTTCTCGTGCACGTACTCAGGTGTCAGGTCAGTGGTCAGCACCGTGGCGGCGGTCCGGCCGGCGGCGAGGTCGATCGTCACGGTGACTTCCCTGGGCCGCAGGTCCACACCGGACCTATCTGCCCAAGGAGCGCCGTCCCGGCACACCCAGACCCCGTTGATCGCGACGCTGAGCTGGTCAGGTTCAAAGGCCGCACCCGTCGTCCCGGCCGCCGCGAGCACACGCCCCCAGTTCGGGTCCTCGCCGTTGATCGCGCACTTGAACAGGTTGCATCTGGCGATCGCCCGGCCGACCTCGAGCGCGTCGTCTTCGCTCGCGGCGCCGATGACGTCGATCGCGATTGCCTTCGTCGCACCTTCGGCGTCGGCGAGGAGCTGGCGTGCCAGGTCCTCGCAGGCCTCAGCTAGCAACTCGGTGAACTCGGCAGGGTCGGGCCGAACGCCTGACGGCGCCGCTGGCCAGCAGCAGCACCGTGTCGTTGGTCGACATGCAGCCGTCGGAGTCGAGCCGGTCAAAGGTGGTCCGCACCGAATCGCGGAGCGCCTTGTCGAGCTCGCTGGCCGACAGCTCTGCATCGGTGGTGAGGACGACGAGCATGGTCGCGAGCGCTGGCGCCAGCATGGCCGCGCCCTTGGCCATCCCGCCGATCTGATAGCCGCTGCCCTGGACGGCGCAGGTCTTAGAGACCGTGTCGGTCGTCATGATCGCCTTCGCCGCTGCCGGCCCGCCCGCGGCCGACGCGGACGCCGTCGCCGCGTCGACCCCGAGCAGCAGCGCGTGCATCGGAAGCCGCTCGCCGATCAGCCCGGTCGAGCAGACCGCCACCTCCGCCGCGGGCACGGACAGCAGGCCGAGCCATGTGCTCGGCGGTCTGTTTGGTGTCGGCGAACCCGTCGGGCCCCGTGCAAGCGTTGGCACCGCCTGAGTTGAGGACGACGGCCTGCACCTGACCACCCGCGAGCACCCGCTGGCTCCAGCGGACCGGCGCTGCCTTGACCCGGTTCGACGTGAACACGCCAGCGGCGGCCTTGACCGGTCCTTCGTTGATCACGACCGCGACGTCGGGGTGACCCGAGGCCTTGATGCCGGCCGCGACTCCCGCAGCGCGGAAACCCAGCGGTCCTGTCACGCTCATGGCGCTACTCCGATCGAGGTGAGGCCCGCGGATTCCGGCAGGCCGAGCATGAGGTTGGCGTTCTGGATCGCCTGGCCAGCCGCGCCCTTGCCGAGGTTGTCTATCGCGGAGACGACCGTGACACGGCCGGTGCGCGCATCGGCAGCGGCCTGGACCTGCGCGCCGTTCGAGCCGGCCACCGCTGCCGGTCGCTGGCCACCGGCCCTCAGGGAGCAGGCACACGAACGGCTCGCGGGCGTAGGCGGCCGAGAGCGCCGTCCGGACTGCGGCTGTGTCGGTGTCCGGCGCGACTGAGCCGCGCCGTGCACGTGGCGAGGATGCCGCGCGGCATCGGGGCGAGCACCGGCGTGAAAGACACCCGGCGCGTCCCGTCAGCCGCCAGAGTTCGCCAGCGCTTGCTCGATCTCTGGTGTGTGCCGGTGCGTCCCGCCTGCCTGGTAGGCCGACACCGAGCCCATCACCTCGCTGCCGAGCAGGTCGGCGCGCAGCGACCGGCCGGCGCCCGAGGTTCCCGAAGCCGCGACCACGACCACGTCGTCGCAGCTGATCAGGCCGGCGGACGCCAGCGGAGCGAGGGCCAGGATCGCGGCAGTCGCATAGCAGCCGGGAGCCGCGACCTGGGTTGCGTTATGGATATCTGGGCGTCTCCCCGGCAGTTCCGGCAGGCCGGTGACCCACCTCCCGGGGTGATCGCCGTCGTAATACCGGCTCCATGCGGCCGGGTCGGCGAGCCTGAAGTCGGGTCCGAGGTCCACGATCGCGGCTTCGTCGGCGATGCTGACGGCCATGGACGCGGACTGGCCGGCGGGGAGCGCGAGGAAGACGAGATCGGCCATCGCCCCCTTGACGGCGCTATGCGGTTCGAAGATCAGGTTCGCCAGCGCCTGATGCCCGGCCAGGTTCGCGTGCATCTCAGCGACCGACTTGCCTGCGCTGCTGTCCGCGGTCGCCATGACCAGGTCCAGGTCCGGGATGACCGGCGATCAGCCGCAACAGCTCGCCCCCGGCATAACCGCTCGCGCCGACCACCGCGACACGCATCGTTATCGACCCTTCGACCCTGTGGCTGAGTCTGCGCGCGTGCGGCGCCGCACCCCCGTTACTTCACGACGCCGCACGCGCAACAGCTGCCCCGCGGCCCTGCAGATCCGGCCGCTCGCATTATTATGCATCAGAATGTTTGAGTATGCAAACCGAGACTCCGGAGGGTTCGGCCCACGGACAGATGGCATCAGACGGCATGATGTTGTCCGCGGAGGAAGGAGCCGCCATGCACCGCCGCCGATCGTCGCGCCAGCGCGACCGGTCATGCGCGCGCCGCGATCCGGCGCTCCGTCTGGCTTGTCGCGTTGCTGACGGCAGCGGCAACGGCAGCCGGGTGCGGCGGGCCAAGGGTCCCAGGCGACCAAGACCAGCGTCATTGCCTGCGGTACGGCGAAGACCGCGGCAGAGGTCCCCGTCAAGATCCTCGTCGCCAAGGGCAAGGTCGCTTGTGGCACGGCGAAGGCCGTGGTGCTTGCCTACGCCAGGGCGATCAGGTCAGGGCACGCGCCAGGGAACGGCGGCGGCGGTCCTGTCAAGATCAAGGGCTGGACCTGTCAGGGTTTCGCTACGCCCGTCGTGCTCCAGACCGGCAGGGCGGCCAAGTGCGAGCGAAACGGCGTCGAGATCCTCGAGATACTGCCGCCGCCTCCGTCGCCGTCCGCCTCCTAACCCTGGCAGCGACGGCACGCCACCGGAGCCAGGCCCAGTGGCAGCACGACCGGCTACTGCCCGGCCGGCGCGCCCGCGGGAGCGCCGCGGAGCACCGCGCCCGTCCGTTGCTCGGCCGCGGCGACGGCGGCGTCCCTGGCGACCGCGACCTCCTCGTCAGTCAGGGTCCTGTCCGGTGCCCTGAACCGCAGCGTGTAGGCCAGCGATTTGCGCCCAGGACCGACTTGCTCGCCGGTGTAGACGTCGAACAGCCGCACGTCCTCAAGCAACGACTCGGTTCCTTCGCCGGACGCGGCGCCGGCAATCAGCGCCGCCTCCACCTCAGCGGCTGGCACGGCCTCTGCCACTACCAGCGCGACATCCTGGGTCGCGGGCGGGTAACTGGAGATCACCGGAGCCTGAACCGGCGGCAGGCCGGCAGCCACCCGCTCGATCGCGGACATGTCGAGTTCGACGGCGCAGGTACGAGGCGCCAGCCGGAACGCCGCGATCACCCTCGGATGCAGCTCGCCCGCGTAGCCGACCGAGATCGGCTCGCTAGGTTCGCCGCCCGCCTCTGCGCCGGGGCCAGCGGCCCCGGCCGGGCGGATCAGGAACTCTGCGCATCGCCCCGGATGCCACGGCTCGGAACGGCCTGCCCGGACGTCATACGGCACCCGTGTGGTCCGCAGGATCGTGTGCGCGGCCTCGATCGCGTCGTGGAAGGTGGCAGGGCGACCAGGACCCCACCAGCCTGCGGCCTCTCGCAGCCCGGTGAGCAGCACCGAGATCAGCAGCGGCTGATCCGGCAACGCGTCATCAAGCTCGGCGATCTCCGCGGGCGTCGGTCGGCGGTCGACTGGCAGGATCGGAGCGACCCTGCTCAGTCCGGCGCCGGGCCTTGGCGCGTGCGACGTTCCCCATCTCGAACAGCGCCAGGTCGGCGACGCCGCGCCCGGCGTTACGTGCCGCCACGCGGAACAGGCCAGGCAGCAGCGAGGTCCGCATCTGCGGCTCCTCGTCCCTGATCGGGTTGGCCAGGCTGATCGCCTGCCGCCGAGCGTCGTCGGCATCGAGCTGCAGCCGGTCGAAGTCGTCCGCCGAGCCGAACGGGCTGCTGAGCACCTCGATGTAGCCGGCTCCGGCGAGCGCGTTCGCCGACGGCCATGCGCAGCCGCTGGGTCGGGGTCCTGCCCTTGCCCGCGAGCGCCCGCGGCATGTTCATGCCGATCTTCTCGTAGCCCTCGAGCCTGATCACCTCTTCAGCCAGGTCATTGGGGTCGGTGAGGTCGGGTCGCCAGGACGGCGGCGTGACCGTCAGCAACGTGGCGGCGCGCTCGCTGGCAGCCCCGCCAGCGGAGCGTTCCGCGCGCTCGACCGCACAGCCGACCTCGCGCAGCCTGCTGACAACGGTCTGCGTTCCGTAGCTGGCGCCGGCCACCCGGTCCGGATGATCGGCCGGGATCACGATGCGCACCGGCGTGATCGGCGCGGACGCGAGCGTGTAGCCCTCGACCGCGGTCCCGCCGCCGAGCTCGGCGAGCATGGCGGCGGCCTTCGCCGATGCGCGCAGCGGCAGTTCGTAGTCGACGCCGCGCTCGAACCGCGCCGATGCCTGGCTGAACAGCCGGTGCCGCCGGCTCGTCCTCGCGACCCCAGGCGCGCTGAAGTGCGCGGCCTCGATCACCAGGTCCGTCGAGGTCTCGCTGACCTCGGTCGCGAGCCCGCCCATGGTCCCGGCGAGGCTGATCGGGCCCGACGAATCGGTGATCAGGATGTCGTCAGGATCGAGCGTCCGCACGACGTGGTCGAGCGTCTCGAGCTGCTCACCGGGCATCGCCCTGCGGACCACGATCGGCCCGTTCAGCTTCCGCGGTGTCGAAGGCGTGCAGCGGCTGACCGAGCTCGAGCATGAGGTAGTTCGTCACGTCGACGGCCAGCGAGACGCTGCGCACGTCAGACCTGGCAAGCCTGACCCGCATCGGCAGCGGCGTCGGCCTGGCCGGGTCGATCCCGCGCACCTCGCGCAGCGCGAACCGGTCGCAGGCGGTCGGGTCGGCGATGCTCGCCGGGTACACCGCTCCTTCGGGCCCTGCGGATTGCGTCCATGGCGGCAGATCAGCATCGGCCGGGTCGGTGTAGGGCACGCCGAACGCGCTCGCCAGCTCCCTGGCCATGCCCCTGATCGACAGCGCGTGGCCCTTGTCAGGGGTCACGTTGACATCGAGCACGACGTCCCGCAGCCCGGCATAGTCCACGAAGTCCGCTCCGAGCGGGGCGTCAGGCGGCAGCACCATGATGCCGGTGTGGTCGTCGCCCAGGCCGAGCTCGGACGGCGAGCAGATCATGCCCTCCGACAGCCGGTCGTACGACTTCTGGACGCCAATCTCGCGGCCGCCGGGCAGGACGGCGCCGGGCAGCGCGAGCGGCACCTTGTCGCCCACGCTGAAGTTGACGGCGCCGCAGATCACGCTCCGCTCGCCGTCGGGAGCAGTGCTGGCCCCGAGCCGCCGTCGTCACCCGGCAGTACCTGATCGGCTTCTTGAAGCCGGTCAGCTCCTCGATCTCGAGCACCTGCGCCACCATGATGGCGCCAATGTCGTGCCCGACCTGCTCGATCCCCTCGATCTCCAGGCCGATGCCGGTGAGCCGCCGCGCGACCTCGCCCGCGTCGACGGGCTCGGGCAGCGGCGCGTACTCAAGCAGCCAGGACAACGGGACTAGCATGACGCCTCCGCTCCGAACGCCGACGAGAACCGGACGTCGCCCTCGATCGCGTCCCTGATGTCGGTCAGGCCGTTCCTGATCATCAGGGAGCGCTCGATGCCGAGCCCGAACGCAAAGCCGCTGTACCGGTCGGGGTCAATGCCGCACGCCACGAGCACACGCGGGTTGACCATCCCGCACCCGGCGATCTCGATCCAGCCCTGCGACTTGCAGACCCGGCACGGCGGCGCGCCCGGCTTGGTGGACTCGCCACGGCAGACGTGGCATTCCATCGACACGTCGGCCGACGGCTCGGTGAACGGGAAGTAGTCAGGCCGCAACCTGGTCCGCAGCCCCTCGCCGAACATCGCCTCGACGAATGCGGTGATGGCGCCGCGCAGGTCGGCCATGGTCAGGCCCTCGTCCACCGCCAGACCCTCGATCTGGTGGAACACCGGGCTGTGCGTGGCATCGAGCGCGTCGCTGCGGAAGCACTTGCCCGGGCTCACGACGTACAGCGGCAGCGGCCGGCTCAGCATGGCCCTGATCTGCACAGGGGATGTGTGCGTGCGAAGGACCATGCCCGACGCGGCCATGCACTGCGCCGGGCCGGCGACGAAGAACGTGTCCTGCATCTCCCTGGCGGGATGGTCGGGCGGGAAGTTCAGCGCGTCGAAGTTGTACCACTCGGCCTCGACCTCGGGACCTTCGGCGATCTCGTACCCCATGCCGATGAAGACGTCGGCCAGCCGGTCGGCGAGCGCGGGAACCGGATGGCGGGCGCCGGCCGGGTACCTGTCCCACGGCAGCGTCACGTCCGCCGTCTCGTCGAGCAGAACCCGCCGGTCCCGCTCCGCCTCAAGGTCGGCCTTCCTGGCCGGCTATGGCGTCGTCGAGTGCCTTCCTGGCAATGCCGACCCGGCGGCCCGCCTCGGCCTTGGCCTCTGGCGGCAGCGCCCCGATCTCCGCGCTCGCCAGCGTGAGCGGCGCCTGCCGCCCCCGGTGCTTCGACCTCGGCCGCCTTCAGGTCCTCGAAACTGGCCGCCGACGCGATCTCGGCCAGGCCTTCTGATGTCATGCGTTCGACCTCGGCCGGCGCCAGCACGGCGGCGCGGACCGGGTCGTAGCTCTTGTTCGGTGCGGACATCGTCTTGATCTCCTAGATGTCACAGGCTGTCGAGTAAGGGGCGAAATTCACGACCCTCCGCAACGGAGCGCACCCGAGGCTGTCGTAGACCGGCCCGCCCGCGTGAGCGGGACTGGAGACGCGGCTATCCCGGGACGAGCAGTTGCCAGGATCTCCCGTACGCCCGCCGGTGCAGCGCAGATCTGGTCAGCCGTGATCTGGCGCGCCAGCGGGCATGGTAAATCGGAACTCGGCGCCGCCGCCCGGTGCCTGCGCAACATCGATGGAGCCGCCGTGGGCCTCAACAAGGCCCTTGACGATGAACAACCCGAGGCCGGCCCCGCCGCGGCGCTTCGAGCGCCAGAACTGGCGAAAGACCCTGGGCGCGCAATCGGGCGCGATCCCAGGACCCTGGTCACGGACGGAAACCGCGACGCCGGGTTCGCCGTGAACCAGTGCCGACTCGATCACGGTAGTAACGGTACCAGCCCCGTGCCTGATCGCATTCTCGATAAGGTTCGCCAGGATCTGGTCGACCTTGTCCGCGTCGAGCCAGGTCTCCGGCACCCGGCCGGCCACCTGGATGACGAACCTGGACGCCGCATCACCGGCGGCGACGCGACCGGCCACGATCCGCTCGGCCCTGGCACGCAGGTCGACAAGCTGCCTGTGCATCTCGACCCGGCCGGCCTCGATCCTGGAGACGTCGAGCAGCTCCGTGATCAGCCTGGTCACCCGGTCGGCGTCGGCGTTGACGGTCTCGAGCATGACCCGCTTCTGGTCGTCGGTGAACCTCGGCCACTTCGAGAGCAAGGTCGCCGTGAAGCCCTTCACGCTGGTCAGCGGTGAGCGCAGCTCATGCGCCACGGTCGAGACGAGGTCCGCCCGCTTGCGTTCGAGCCTGGCCTGCTGCTCGGCGCTGCGCAGCGTGATGGTCAGGCGCCGGACCGCTGCCGCGTTCGCACGGCCAGTCGGCCCGCGCGGCCGGGTGCCGCGGGCCGCGCACGTAGCCGATCGTGACGAGAACCTCGGTGCCGTCGCGTCAGGTACAGCGAGCGCTCAGGGTGCCTGGTCCGGATCGCGAGCCCGTCGTACGGGCGGGACTGCCGCCACCAGCAGCGGCCCTCGTCGTCACAGAGCGGAAGCGCCGTGACCAGCTCGCGGCCGATGGCATGGTCGGCGCTGATACCGGTCAGCCGCTCCGCAGCACGGTTGAAGATGATGACCCGGCCGCATTCATCGGCGACCACCAGCCCGTCGGGAAGCTCATCGGCGCTCAGCAGATCGGCGTGTCTCAGCACGGGAGCGCCGGGCTGTGCCGTCGCGGGCGGGCGACCCCCCGGGACCCCCTGGCGCGCCGGTCCCGCTCCAGCGGTCACCGCGCTCAGTCGTCGATTCATCTGGCTCGCCGGTCCATCTTGGACTGCTGCCCCCAGCTGTGCCGCTGCCCCGGCACGCCAATGCTGCCAGCCCGGGGTCCGGGGGCTAACCCGCGGTCGGCAGGTGCCGCGACACGCCCCGCTCCAGTGACCCATCCAGGTGCCGGTCATGACGCAACGTGACAGAGCCTAGCGCGTCAGCTGGCCTGCGCGGCACCCCCAACTTGCGCGCGCGCCGAAGCGTACAGGCATACCGCGGCGGCTGCTGCCAGATTCAGGCTCTCTGCCTGGCCGTATATCGGTACGGCAACAGCTTCGTCCGCGAGCTCGACGAGGTCGCCGGGAAGCCCCCATGCCTCGTTGCCGAAGAGCCAGGCGGTCGGGTCGCTCAGCCGGCCATCGGCATCCAGCCGGTCTAGGCCTACCTTGGCGCTTCCGTCAGCAGCTAGGACGGCGAGCCCCGCATCGCGCAGCGCCGAGACGGCATCGCTGACGGAGATCCCGGTCACCAGCGGCAGGTGGAACAAGGAACCGGCCGAGGATCGCACGCATTTGCTGTTGTACGGGTCGACGGAGGCAGCCGCAAAGATCACGCCGCCCGCGCCCGCGGCGTCGGCGGTCCGCAGGACGGTGCCGGCATTGCCAGGATCCCTGACGTTCGCGAGCACGACCACCAGCCGCGGTTCAGCCGACGATCAGGATGTCCAGCGGCACGTCGATGAACGGGCAGACAGCAAGCAGGCCCTGCGGCGTCACGGTCTGGGCCAGGTCGGCCATCACCTCGCCGCTGACCTCGTGCACCGGCACCCCGGCCGCGACCGCCGCGTCGACCAGGTCGGCATGCCGTGACCTGGCCTGGCGCGGTCACGAATAGTTCGGTGAGTCCGCTGCGCTCGGCGTGCTCGGACCGGTACCTGAGCGCCTCCCTGACCGCCTGCGGGCCTTCGGCCAGGAACTGCCGGGACCGCTCGCGCAGCGCGCGCTTGCCGAGTGCCCGGGCGGCCCTGACCCGGGGAGAGCGGTTACTGGTAGCCATGCCCTCGTTTCGACTCGTCCGCAGCGGCGGTGTATGAATGGTCCAGCCATCGCCGCGACAATGGCTGGACCATTCATACACCGCGTGAGGGTTCCGGGGCGGCGCGACCCATGCCGGGCGTGCCGATCGGACACGCTATTCCCCGCGCAGGCCACGTCAGCCCTGCGGGCACGCGCGACCTTCAAGCAACGAGGGCGGTGACGGCAGCGCAGCCTGTGTTCGGAGCCAGCCAAGAGGCGAGTGCGCGGAGGCGCCTCCGCTTAGGCAACCGCCTCGTTCACATCGGCGGGAAGCGCCTGCCTCGCGACCTCGACCAGCGCCGAGAATGCCGCGGCGTCGTTCACCGCAAGCTCGGCGAGCATCTTCCTGTCCACCTCAACGCCTGCGGTCTTCAGGCCCTGGATGAACCTGTTGTAGGTGATGCCCTCGGCTCGTGCAGCCGCGTTGATCCGCTGGATCCAGAGCCTGCGGAATGCGCCCTTGCGGTCCTTGCGGTCCCGGTAGGCATAGGTCATGGAGTGGAGCTGCTGCTCCTTGGCCTTGCGATACAGCCTGTGAGCGCTGGCCGCGGTAGCCGCTTGCGCGCTCCAGGACCACCCTGCGCTTCTTGTGGGCATTGACCGCCCGCTTTACGCGTGCCATGTGTTCGACTCCCTCGCGTCGGACCGGGTCACTTGCCCAGCAGCTTCTTCATGTTCTTGGCGTCGGCGGGCGACAGCGTCACGTAGTTCGCCAGGCGGCGGGTCTTCGTGCTCGGCTTGTGCTCTAGGTAGTGAGCACGGTTGGCGCGGCGGCGCATGATCTTTCCGGTGCCCGTGAGGCGGAACCGCTTCTTGGCACCGCTGTGCGTCTTCATCTTCGGCATGTCGCCGCTTCCCTCGTTCCTGGCGTGCTCGTGGCACGCGTCCCTATCCGCCCGCCGCCTCGCTGCCGGCGGGCGCGTCCTTCGTTGTCCCGGTGGCTAGCTCGTCAGCCTCCGGCCTCTGCCCCTGCCGCGCGCTGCTCGGCTGGCGTTGGCTCGGCCGCCCTGGCCCGTGGCGTGGGCACTGGCCGTCCCTCGCCGGGCTTCGCGGCTGCCCCACGCGGCGCGCTCGGCCGCGGACTGGCTGGCCTGGCTGCACCCGACGGACCCGGCTTCGGTGCCGCGGGCCTGGCTCCGCTCGCCGGCGGGCCCGGCTTTGGTGCTGCCGTACTGGCCGTGCCCGGTGAGCCCGATGCTCCAGGGCCCGGCGCGTGGCGGCGCTGGCCGCGGCGCGGCCTGGCCCGATCCGGTGGCCGGTCTCGGGCTGCCGGTGGCATCTGGTCGCGGCGCGGCCTGGCCCGATCCAGCGGCCGGCCTCGGGCTGCCTGTGGCATCTGGCCGCGGCGCCTCGGGCCGCGGAGCTGCCGGCTGGCTGGCGGCTCCGGAGGCAGCGGACGCTGGGCGGCTGGCCGGTCTGGCCGGCGCTGCCGCTCGCGGCGTCGCGGATGCGGCACGATCCTGGCTCGCAGCAGGAGCCGACGCCCGTGCGCTGGCCCGTTCCGGGGACCGGACGGCCTTGGCATCGGCCTTCTTACGATGCGGACCGATCACCATGATCATGTTCCGGCCGTCCTGCTTGGGCTGTGACTCGACAAAGCCCAGTTCCTCGACGTCACCGGCAAGTCGCTGCAGGAGCTTGTAGCCAAGCTCCGGCCTGGACTGCTCGCGTCCGCGGAACATGATCGTCACCTTGACCTTGTCGCCCTGCCGCAGGAACCGCTCGACATGGCCCTTCTTGGTGCCGTAGTCGTGCGGGTCGATCTTCGGCCGGATCTTGATCTCCTTGATGACCGTCTGCGCTTGGTTCTTGCGCGATTCCCGGGCCTTGAGAGCCGACTCATACTTGAACTTGCCGAAGTCCATGAGCTTGCAGACTGGCGGCCGCGCCGTCGGCGCGACCTCAACAAGGTCGAGGTCCGCCTCCTGCGCCAGCCGGAGCGCGTCAGTGATAGACACGATCCCGACTTGCTCGCCTGACGGGCCTACGAGTCGAACTTCAGGTACCCGGATACGGTCGTTGATACGAGGTTCAGTGCTGATGTGACCTCCAATGTCACCTCTGTTCCCCGAGCCGGGTCGGTCCCGGCACGGGCAATTCGCGCAGCTCGCCGTGAAAGAAGAAAGCCCCGCACAGCTTGCATGCGGGGCCACCACGGGCACGACGGCCGCAGCGCAGACAATGCCTGCGTTGCGTCGCCACGCGACGCTCCGGGGGTTCAGCATGCCGAACCCGATGCGTCCGGCCTCCTAACCAGCGAGGTGCTGGCTAGCTAATACCCGCCGGCAGTGCAGCATCAACGACGCTGTTTGTGCTGACAAGGTGGGAGGTGGCCGAGGTGGGCCTCCGCTTGCGGCCCGGCGTCTGCCGGGCCTTGAGTTCTTCCGGTAAGCCTAGCGCATCGAGCGACTCAGATCGTAGCCGCTGCGTACGGCTGGGTTACCGGCGCAGGCTGTAACCAGCCAGCCCGGTCGCTTATTTCCGGCTGCTGCGCTCGCATGCGCAGGCATGTCCGCGAGCGCGGCGGCAATCTGCGATGCCGATCGCGCAAGCAACCGGGCGGCGGGAACGCGTTGCCGACCTGACGGTAGGCAGCCGTCTTGCGGCCGGCGAACTGCCAGGAGTCGGGGAACCCCTGGAGCCTGGCGACCATGCGGGTTGTCAGGCGCGGTGCCGCTCCGGCCGGGAAACGACTCGTCAGGCGGCGCGTCCGCGATGCCCGAGGCCATCGACGCCAAGCAGACGCCACGCAGCCCTCGCCCTGGTGGGGCCGAGGTCTGGCCCGCCGTGCTTCCTGCTGCCGCCGACGATCGTAGGAGCGATGCCCGCGCGCGTGCCGCCCAGCGCGTCGCTTCTGGCCAGCCGCCGGCCGCCATCAGGTCGCCGAGCGCACTCACCCACCGTTGGCGGGGCGATCGCAGATGGTGCAGGCCAGCGGAAGCCTGTCTGCCCAGGGTTGCCTGATCGCCACGAGCACCAGGCGCGGCCGAAGCTGAGGGACACCATGCTCGCTCGCGTGCATCAGCCGCCACCAGGTCTGATAGCCAAGGTCTTGCAAGCGTCGGACGACCTGGGCGCGGTAGCCGTCGAAACGGGCGGCCGCCAGCCCGCGCACGTTCTCGAGAAGGACCGCTCGCGGGCCGATCTCACTGGTGAGCCGCAGCGCCTCGGGGAACAGGTCACGCTCGTCGGCCGCGCCGAGCTGATGCCCGGCGACGGAGAACGGCGGGCACGGCACGCCCCCGGCGAGCAGGTCGGCGCCGCGGAACTCCGACCCGTTAACGTCCGCGACATCGCCCTCGATGATCTTCCAACGCGATCCCCTGTTGATCCTGAGCGTTTCGCACGCGTCGGGATCGATCTCCACCACCGCGGCATGCGCGAAGCCCGCCTGTTCGAGCCCGAGCGCCTGACCACCGGCTCCAGCGCAGATCTCCACGCAGGTCAGCTCGGTGGATGCAGCGGAGCCCGAGGTCATGCCTGATTGTCTCCTCGCGGTGCCACCGCCGGCCTCGCCACGCCGAGGACGCCGCGGAGGCTTACCGCTCAGCCCGGCCGGCTAGCTGCGCGCCGCCTGCGAGTTCGGCGCGGCCGGCCACGCGCATCTCCGGCAGCGGCGCTGGCCGACCTGTCATCAGCTCGACCTGCAGCGCCGCCTGCTGGAGCAGCAGCTCAAATCCGTCGACGACCACAGCGCCCGCTTGCTGAGCCGCGCTGGCCGAGGGCGCTCGGCCACGGGTGATAGCTGACGTCGAAGACGACGTCAGGACCGGGTCGCACGTCTCGCGAGCGCTCCGGCGATTCGATTCGCCGCGTCGGCGGGAACGGTGGAAATGATCAGGCGAGCCCCAGCCAGCGAGGCCGTATCGAACGGCCGCAACTGCACGTTCATCCCGAGCCGCTCAGCGGCAGCGATGATCCCGGCAGCCGTTGCTGGCTCGCGGACGCGCGACGGTGACGCTGCGCTCGCCGAGATCGCGCAGCGCGGCAAGGGCGGCGCAGGCGGTCGCGCCGCCGCCCAGAATGAGCGCCGGGCCCACCTGCACTGCCGAACCCTGCCCGGCGTCTTCCGAAGTCGTACCTGCCTCCGGCTGAGCGGCGCCGACGCCGTGCACAGCGAGGGCGCGAACCATGCCAGGAACGTCGGTGTTATAGCCCAGGCGCTGCGCCGCGGCAAACAGCACCGTGTTCGCCGCGCCCACCTCGGCAACCAGCGGGATCGATCCTGTCCAGCAGCGGCAGGACGGTTCGCTTCAGAGGCATGGTCAGCGACAAGCCGGCCCAGTCGGGTCCGCACCGGTCGAGCAGCGGCGAAAGCCCGGCTTCGTCGCACTCGATCGCCTCATACCGCCACCAGGTCAGGCCGAGCGCCGCGTACGCCGCCGAGTGCAGGACCGGCGACAGCGAGTGGCCGACCGGGGAGCCGAGCACCGCGGCGCGCACGCTCCGCCGGTCGCAGCACTCAGCTCTGGAACTGACTGCTGCCACTTCTGGAACTTGCTGAGAGCTGTTCGTGAAGTAGGTGACGTACGGCTTCTTTCTGGTGTCGGTGATGAAGTACAGGTAGCCCGCCTTGACCGGGTGCAGCGCCGCGTTGATGGCGTCCAGGCCCGGGGTTGCCGATCGGACCAGGCGGCAGACCGGTGTGCAGGTACGTGTTGTATGGCGACGTGTACTTCTCGTCTGGAGTCGTGATCGCCGTGTCCGATGCTCGTGATACCCATCGCGTAGAAGACGGTGCTGTCAAACTGCAGCGGCCTGCCGAGCTTCAAGCCTGTTCCACGCCACGCGTGAGATACCTGGGAAGTCCTGGACCCAGCCGCCCTCGGCCTGGACCATGCTGGCAACGATCAGCACGTGATAGGGCGTCGTGAAGACCTTGGCGGCCTCGGACTGCGATGTGGATGGCCCGCGATCTTGCTGGTTGAACTCCGCCACCATCTGTTTGCAGGATGTTCAGCGGCGATTCGTGCGGGAGGAAGGAGTACGTGTCGGGGAAAAGGAACCCTTCGGCGCTCGAGCCCTTGGGGCCCAGCTTGGCAGGCCGAGCGACGACGGCGGATTGCTTGATGATGTTCATGAAATCGGCTAGCCTTGTGGCCGGTGGCTGCTGCCAGCTGCAGTGGCGATGGTCGAGGCCCTGGTGCCCTCGATGATCGTGACCTTCGTCTCGATCCTGGCGTCGGGCTCAGCAGCAGCTGCACTGCCTGCGCCGAGTTCATGTGATGGTGCAGCTTGTAGACACCGGGCAGAAGCGGCTTGCGTCGCGGCCGCCGCCGCGCGTGTCATACGGCCGCAGCGTCATGATGACGCCCTTCTGCACCAGCGTCGGGACCGAGGGCCGCCAGCGTGGCGCCCTGGCCGACCGTGACCTGTACGGTGCCGGTACCTGGCCCTGAGTAGTCGCCGTAGCGGTTGCTGATCCACTTGTTCACGAACCGGTAGCCGAAGAAGCCGGCGACAGCGACCACGAGCACGACGACGATGATCGCGCCGGTAGAGGCGGCCTTACCGCGCACGCGACCGCGTCGCTTGCGGCCGCGGGCCGCGCGTCCGCGGCCGCCGACGTCCGGCTCGACGGACACCGCCCTCCCGGCCAAAGCGGCGCGAGAGCAAACCGTCCTCGTCATCCTGCCAGTCGTCATCGGCCTGGTCGTCGCGCCAGTCCGGCTCGCCCGTGGGTCGCCGGCTCCGCGGCCCGGCAGGCCGTCGTCTCCGTCTCGCTCACCGCGGGTGCGCAGCGGCGGCGGGCCCGACGTCCACCTGATGCTGCCGGTGTCATGTGAGGGGTCGCTGTCGCCGTCGAACTCGTCGTCCCGATCGAAGGAGCCGGTATCGAGCCGCCGAAGATGCTCGAGTCTCCTCGCCGGAATGACCCGGTGTCGGGCGGCCGAAGGCACCCGAATCGGGCCGGCCGAAGGAACCCGTGTCGGGCCGGCCGAAGGAACCCGAGTCGGGCCGGCCGAAGGAGCCGGTGTCGGGCCGGCCGAAGGAGCCCGAGTCGGCTGCGAAATCGCCGCGTCCGCATCGCCAGGGAACGGCTCCGCAGCTTGACCAAGACCGCCTGAATCGTAGACCTGGGCATCTCGGGCGTAGCCCTGCGAGTCTGGGGCGTAGCCCGGCGAATCTGGCGCATAGCCTTGCGCGCCTGGAGTGAACGCCCAGCTGCTGTGCGATCCGGTATCGGCTGCACCGTAGCCGCCCGTGTCGTCCGGACGGAAGGACCGGTCAGCGGATCGGTCTCCCCGTACCGCTCCTGCCACTGGTAGCCAGATGCCTCAGCCTGGTCGTGGCCGGAGTCCTGGCGTCCGTACGAGCCGAGGCTGCCAGGGCCGTAGGGATCAGCCGAGCCGTAGCCAGGCTCTGCTTGGTATGGCCCGGTGCCGTGCTGATCACTCCCGGCTGCCTGCACCGTAATCGCTGCCGCCGTACGGATCGTGGCTGCCCGGACCCGGCGAGCTCGCGGGATCAGCCGAGTGGCGCCCGCGACCCGCGTGCCCGGCGCCGTAGCCGCTCGCGTCGCCGTATCCATCGGCTCCCGCGTAACCCGTTTCGCCGTAGCCCGCCTGCTCGTAGCCGGAGCGGTATCCGCTGTGGTCGCCATAGTTGCCGGGTTCCGGGTAGCCCGCTTGATCGCCATAACCACCGGGCTCTGCGTAACCGCCCTGGTTGCCATAGCCTCTTGAGCCGTAGCCATCCTGGCCGCCATAGGTCGGCGGGTCCGAGTAACCGCCTTGCTCGCCATAGCCTTGCCCATCAGGGTAACCGCCCTGATCGGAGTAGCCGCGCTGATCGGGGTAGCCGCGCTGGTCGCCGTAGCCGTACTGATCGGCGTAGCCGTCGGATCCGCGGTAGTCGTCGGGTTGCCCGTACCCGTCTGACCTGCCATAGCCGTTCGGGGCCGTCGTGCCAGGCAGGGCGCTGGTAGCTGCCGGAGTCCTGATAGGGCTCGCCGTGGCCGTTGTAGCCGGACTGGTCCTCGTAGCCGTCCTCGCCGGTCTCGCCGGCGTCCGGCCTATGTCGGCCAGCCCTCGACCAGTATCCGCCGTCACTCGTCATCAGCCACCGCCCTGCCTCGGACCGACAACCTCGCCGGGCGCGTACGCCCGTCTGGCGCTCAGCGTCGAGCGCACCCTGAAGCAGCAGAGCAGCGGCGGCCTGGTCGATCACGGTACGGCGCTCCTTGGAGTTGCGGCCGCCCTGTGCAAGCGCTGCATGGGCGATGACGGTCGTGAAGCGCTCGTCGACGAGCCGGACCGGAATCGGCGCCACCACGCCTGCGAGCGTTTCCGCAAAGTCTCGTGCCTGGTCAGCGGCCTGTCCAGCACTTCCGGAAAGGCTGGTGGGGAGTCCGACCACAATCTCGGTCACCTCACGTGCGACCGCTAGCTGCGCAATTTGGTCGAGATCACCGCGTCCGCGGCGCACCGTCTGCAGCGGGCTGGCCAAGCAGGCCGCCGGGATCGCTACTCGCGACCCCGATCCGAGCCGATCCGAAATCAATGCCAAGCCTGACACCCAGCCTCAAGGAGCCGGGCTCCCTGCGGCCGGTCTCAGAAGTGACACGACACGGCTGCAGCACGATCTCACGTTACGCTACCGGCCGGCCCGATGCCGCCAATAATACCGCGAACCGCACCAAACGCCTCGGTGAGGGCCTGGGCGGATTCGCGCTCCAAGCGCGGCTCCGCCGCCCTGCGCGATGTCGTCGCGGCCGCCGCCTCGGCCGCCGAGCGCAGCGGTTGCGATGCCGATCAGCTCACCGGCCTTCAGACCCCGCGCCCGCGCGGCGTCGTTCAGCGTCACGACGATGGCTGGCCTGTCGGAGGGAACCCCGGCCGTCACGACCACGCCGGGCCGGTCCGGCGGGATCTGGCCACGGATGTCGAGCGCGAGCTTGCGGATGCCGTCCGCGGGCGTTCCGTCCGGCACCTGATGCGCCACGTAGAGCACGCCGTTGACGTCCTCAGCCCGTGCCACCAGGTCAGAGGCGACGTTCGCCAGCTGCGCCGACTGCATTCGCTGGATCTCCCGCTCGGCGTCGCGAAGCCTGGCGACGATGCCGGTGATCCGGTCGGGCAGGTCCGCGCGCGGCGCCTTGAGTTGCTCGGAGAGCTGGCTGACGAGCACGCTCTCGCGCGCCAGGAAGCGGAACGCGTCGATGCCGACCAGCGCCTCGACACGGCGCACCCCCGACCCGATCGACGACTCGCCAAGGATCTTCACAAGGCCGAGCTGACCCGACCTGATCACGTGAGTGCCGCCGCACAGCTCGCGCGAGTAGTCGCCAACCTCCACCACGCGGACCTGCTCGCCATACTTCTCGCCGAACAGCGCCAGCGCGCCCATCGCCCGCGCCTCGCTGATCGAGGTGTGATAGGCACGGACGTCGAGGTCGTTGATCAGCACCTCGTTGACCTCATCTTCGGCATCAGCCAGGACCGCGGGCGGCACCGCTCCGATCGCGGTGAAGTCGAACCGGAAGCGCCCCGGCGAGTTCTCCGAGCCGGCCTGTGCCGCTGACTCGCCAAGCGCGCCGCGGAACGCCCGGTGCACCAGGTGCGTCGCGGTGTGCGAGCGCGAGATCGCCCTTCGCCGCTCGATGTCGATCTCGGTGTGCACCATGTCGCCCGCGGCGATCTCGCCTGAGGCGATACGGCACCGGTGCACGATCAGACCCGGGCACAGGCGCCTGCACGTCGAGTACCTCGATCGTCGCTCCGTCGCTGGCACCGCTGCCCGATGAGCGCATGATGCCCATGTCGGCGAGCTGGCCGCCGCCCTCGGCGTAGCACGGCGTCCTGTCCAGGACGATGTCTACCTCGGTGCCAGCGCCAGCCACGGGCACCGACGCGCCGCCGACAAGAAGCCCGAGCACGGTCCCTTCCGAAGCGACCTCGTCATAGCCGGTGAAGGCCACCTTGCCCGGTCCGCTCGAGGAACTGCGCGAACACCGAGATGTCGGCGTTGCCGGTCTTCTTCGCCGCCGCATCGTCCTTCGCACGCTGCCGCTGCTCGGCCATCAGCCGGCGGAAGCCATCCTCGTCGACGCGGAGGCCCTGCTCGGCCGCCATCTCAAGGGTGAGGTCGATCGGGAAGCCGTAGGTGTCGTGCAGCTGGAACGCCTGCGCTCCGCTGAGCGACTGCTCGCCCTTGCGGCCCACCTCCTCGACCGCCGCATCGAAGATCGCGGTTCCGGTCCGCAGAGTGCCGAGGAACGCCGCCTCCTCCGCGTCGAGCACCGTGTGGATGTGCGGCGCGTCGGTGATCAGCTCCGGGTACTGGTCGCCGAGCGCGCTGATCGCGACCGAGGCGAGCTCATGCAGGTAGCGCTCGCCAGAGCCGCCGCGCCCGCCGTCACCGCCGCGCTGGGAACCTGCCAGCAGCCGCAGATCCCGCACGCTGCGTCTGACAATCCGCCGAAGCACGTACCCGCGACCCTCGTTGGAGGGGATCACCCCGTCGGCGACCAGCATCACGGCGGCCCTGGTGTGATCGGCGACGACCCGCAGGGCGACATCGCTCGCCGGATCCCTGCCGTACTTCTGCTCGGTCAGCTCGGCCGCCCGCTCGAGCACCTTCCACATGGTGTCGATTTCGTAGATGTTGTCGACGCCCTGCAGCAGCGCCGCCATCCGCTCCAGGCCCATGCCCGTATCGATGTTGCGCGACGGCAGCTCGCCCTGGGTGTCGAAGTCGATCTTGCTGCGGACCGCGCTCAGCTGGTACTGCATGAAGACCAGGTTCCAGACCTCCAGGTAACGGTCCTCGTCGGCCTCTGGCCCGCCTTCCCTGCCGTATTCGGGTCCGCGGTCGTAGTAGATCTCTGAGCAGGGTCCTCCGGGGCCCGGTACGCCCATGTTCCAGTAGTTGTCGGCCAGGCCGCGACGCTGAATCCGGTCGGCGGGAAGGCCGACCGCGTTCCGCCAGATCGAGTACGCCTCATCGTCACCGGTGTAGACGGTCGCCCACAGCCTGCTCTCGGGGAAGCCGAATCCGCCGTCCGACTCCGGCCTGGTCAGCAGCTCCCATGCGAGCGGGATGGCCTGTTCCTTGAAGTAGTCGCCGAAGGAGAAGTTGCCGAGCATCTGAAAGAAGGTCGCGTGCCTGGTCGTCTTGCCGACCTCGTCGATGTCCGGCGTGCGCACGCACTTCTGGGCGCTGGCTGCTCGCGGGAACGGCGGCACAAGCTGCCCGAGGAAGTACGGCTTGAAAGGAACCATTCCGGCGTTGACCAGCAGCAGCGTCGGGTCCTCCGCGACAAGGCTGGCCGAAGGGACGACCGTGTGCCCGCGCTGGCTGAAATAGTCAAGGAAACGGCGTGCGATCTCTGCCGACTCCATCAACGGCCATCCTTAGGGTTGTCGGTGCTGCAGGTCCACGTTGCTGCAGTGCTGCCGGCGCGGCTCGCGCCCGCCGCATTGAGCAGGCTTGCTGACCTACGAGGGTATTGCCTGAACCGCGTGCTGCCGATTCATATCTGGCTGTGCCGGTCAAGGTAGTCCGCCATTCCGGTGCGGACATCGCGGACGAAGGCGATCGTTTCGGCACCGGCACGACCTGCCGCCCGGCGGGACGGCCGGGTGGCCGCCGGCCCGTGGCCTGCCTGACGCAGCTGGCTCGCCAGCTCGCCTTGCGGCATCAGGGCCTTCGCCGCCCTGGTAAGCCTCCGGTAGCCGGAGATACCTAGGACTGCGCCAAGCAGCAGCCAGCTCCCGCGGCGGATCATCGCTGCGCACCGTCGCGGGCGGCCCTGACGCGCTCCGTCCGCTCACGCCACGTCTCCCGGCCGCGGCTGGGCCGGCACCGCGGGAACCCTGCGCGCAGGGGTCGCCCAGTCATCTTCTCCACGTTCGCGCTCCGGCAGCGCCATGAGGCTGCCGCCACCGCGGTGCGACGCGAATCCCGGCCGGCCGACCAGATCGACGGACCGCGAGCGCGTGCCTGACGCCGTGGCCGGCCGCAGCGAGCCGCAGCACCGGCGTGCCGAGCCCGGAGGCGATCAGCTTCGCCGTGCTGGCGACGGCGGAGACCTGCACGGACAGCTCCGACATGCTCGCGGCGACCGCGTCGACGCCGTCTGCCATCGCGCCGGTACGCGCCAGCTGCTGGTCCGCCCGCTCGACGGCCGCCCGGGACCGGGCGAGCAGATCGTCGGCTCCGGCCTGGTAGCTGGTCACCAGCGCCGTCGCGGCGGAGATCAATTTGGCGAACCTGATCAGCACGTAGACAGCTGCGCACATGGCGATCGCAAAGAACGCGGCTGCGATCAGCGCTGCCAGTTGCCCGGCATTCATGAGGCCCCCGCTCCCTTCCCGCGTGCACGGCGGTCAATGGCTACGTGGCCCGACCCTATCGCTTGACGGGTCTACCCCTTGCCGCGCTTGCGGGTTTCAACCATCGCGGCCGCCGTCCCCATCGGGATGATCCGAGTCGGCAGCTGCGCCGTCGAGCACCGACCTGATCCGCTCCAGGCGGTCGGCGTACCTGGCTTCGGCTCCGTGCCGCGACGGCTCGTAGTAGCGGTGCCCGGCGGCCGCTTCTGGCAGGTAGTCCTGCCTGACGATGCCCTCCGCAAAGTCGTGCGGATACAGGTAGCCCTTGCCGTGCCCGAGCCTGGCCGCCCCGCGGTAGCTCGTGTCGCGCAGGTGCGCGGGCACCGGCCCGGAGTGACCCGACCTGATGTCGTCCGATGCCGCCCCGATGGCCCTGATCACGGCATTGGACTTCGGCGCCAGGGCAAGGTGAATCACCGCCTGCGCCAGGTTAATGCGCACCTCAGGCAGCCCGACGAACTCGACAGCCTGCGCCGCGGCTACCGCCACGGGCAGAGCGGACGGGTCGGCCATCCCGACATCCTCGCTCGCGTGCACGATCAGGCGCCTGGCGATGTATCTCGGGTCCTCACCGGCCTCGATCATCAGGGCCAGGTAGTGCAGCGCCGCGTCGACGTCGCTGCCCCTGATGCTCTTGATGAACGCGCTGATCACGTCATAGTGCTGGTCACCGGCCCGGTCGTAGCGGACGGCGACCCTGTCCACCGCCCGCGCCAGCACCCCGGTGTCGATCACGCCGCCATGGTCGACCCCGAGCGCCGCCGACTCCAGGTAGGTCAGCGCCCGCCGCGCGTCGCCGCCGGCCAGCCTGAGCATTTCCTCTGCCGCCTCATCGGCCAGCCTGACCGAGCCGCCGAGCCCGCGCTCGTCCGATACGGCCTGGTCAATCAGCTCGCGCATGTCCTCATCGGGAATCGGCCGCAGCGTCAGCAGCAGCGACCTGGACATCAACGGGCCCACCACCGAGAAGGAGGGGTTCTCCGTGGTCGCGCCGACGAACGAGACCCACCGGTTCTCCACCGCAGGCAACAGCGCATCTTGCTGGGCCTTGTTGAAGCGGTGCACTTCGTCGATGAACAGCAGCGTCTGGGTCCCGGTCATGCCGAGCTCGGCCCTGGCCCCCTCGATCGCGGCCCGTACCTGGCTGACGCCCGCCGAGACGGCCGACAGCTCCACGAATCGCCTGCTGGTTACCTGGCTCAGCACGTAGGCCAGCGTGGTTTTGCCGGTTCCAGGCGGCCCCCACAGCAGCACCGACATCGGCGCGGCATGCTCGACGAGCTTGCGCAGCGGCGAACCCTGACCGGTCAGGTGCGGCTGGCCGCGGACCTCGTCGAGGTTCCTTGGCCGCATCCGCACAGCGAGCGGGGCAACGGCCTTGGCGGCCTCCTCGCCGGCGGCGTCGAACAGGCTGGCGCCTTGCCCGGCGTTCTGCCGCGATCGCGCGTCCCTACCTGCCACGGCTTGACCATACTCCGCGATACTGCCGGTCAGCGGGCGTCGGTGTCCCGCTCGGGCGGGACGTGCAACGTCCACGCCCGCCTCCTTGCGCTGGGCTGCGGTGATCGGCGTGGGCGCTCCGGTCAGCGGGTCGTTACCAGAGGCCGCCTTGGGGAAGGCGATCACGTCCCTGATCGTCTCCCTGCCGGTCAGCAGCATCAGCATCCGGTCCCAGCCGAAGGCGATGCCGCCGTGCGGCGGCGGGCCGTAGCGCAGCGCGTCGAGCAGGAAGCCGAACTGAGACCTGGCCTCGTCCCTGGACAGCCCGATCACGTCGAACACCTGCTGCTGCATCGCCGGGCGGTGGATCCTGATCGAGCCTCCGCCGATCTCGGTGCCGTTGCAGACCATGTCATAGGCGTCGGCCAGCGCCCCTGCTGGCTCGGCGGCGAACTTGTCGGCCCACTCCGGCAGCGGCGCGGTGAACGGATGGTGCACGGCCGTCCAGCCGCCGTCCCCGTCGTCTTCGAACATCGGCGCGTCCACTACCCAGGTGAACGCCCACGCGTCTGTGTCGATTAGCCCGCACCGCTCGCCGATCTCCAGGCGCGCGGCGCCGAGCAACCCGCGCGCCGCGGCAGGGGTGCCCGCCGCGAAGAACACGCAGTCGCCGGGCCCGGCACCGGTCACGGCCGGCAGCCCCGCTCGCTCCTCGTCGGACAGGTGCCTGGCCACCGGCCCGGCGTCCGAGACCGCGCCGTCCGGCCCGATCAGCACGTAGGCCAGGCCCCTTGCGCCGCGCGACTTGGCCCAGTCCTGCCAGCCGTCGAGTTCCTTGCGGCTCTGGCCAGCGCCGCCTGGCATGACGACGGCACCGACGTGCTGGGCCTGGAAGACGCGGAACCCGGTGCTGGCGAAGTACCTGGTCAGGTCGACGAGCTCGCAGCCGAACCGCAGGTCAGGCTTGTCCGACCCGAATCTGGCCATCGCGTCCGCGTAGGTCATCTGCGGGACGGGCCTCTGCAGCTCATAACCGGCGATCTCGCGCCACAGCGTCTGGACCAGGTCCTCGGCGACCTCGATCACGTCGGCCCTCGTGACGAACGACATCTCGATGTCGACCTGAGTGAACTCGGGCTGCCGGTCGGCCCTGAAGTCCTCGTCCCTGAAGCACCGCACCAGCTGGTAGTACCGTTCCATGCCCGAGACCATCAGCAGCTGCTTGAACAGCTGCGGCGACTGAGGAAGCGCGTACCAGCTACCTGGCTGCAGCCGGACGGGGACGAGGAAGTCCCTGGCGCCCTCTGGGGTGGACCTGGTCAGGAACGGCGTCTCTATGTTCACGAAACCGCGGTCCCGCATCACGTCGCTGACCAGGTACGCGGCCTTCGACCTGGCCCGCAGGGCCGCCGCCATCTCGGCGCGCCGCAGGTCCAGGTACCGGTACTTCAGCCGCACCTCTTCGTTCAGGTCCGTGCCGCCCGCCCCGGCTCCTGCGTGGCCCTCGATCGGGAACGGCAGCGGCTCCGCCTCGGACAGGATCTCGATGCCGCCGGCGGCCACCTCGATCTCGCCGGTCGGCAGTTCGGGGTTCTCGTTCCCCGCCGGCCGGCGCCTGACCTCGCCTGTAACCAGCACGCAGAACTCCGCCCGCAGGTCATGCGCGACGTCCTCTTCCCGCATGACTACCTGGACGACGCCGCTGCCGTCGCGCAGGTCAATGAAGACGACGCCGCCGTGGTCCCTGCGCCGTGCGACCCAGCCCGCCAGCGTGACCTGCTGGCCCGCCTGCGAGGTGCGCAATGCGCCCGCCTCGTGCGTGCGGATCATCTCGGTCCAGCCCTTCTGTGGGTGACTGGCCCTGCTACAGGCCCCGCGCGGGACCTGAAGCGGGCGTTCGCCCAGGACCCGTGGGGGGCGTCAGCCCGGCCAGGAACGGATTGGTTGCCCGCTCCGCGCCAATTGTGGTCTGCGGGCCATGACCCGCAAGAACGACGGTGTCGTCCGGCAGCGGAAGGCAGACGCGAGCCAGGCTATCGAGAATGGTCTGATAGTCGCCGCCCGGCAGGTCGGTCCGCCCGATCGAGCCGGCGAATAGCAGGTCACCGGTGAACATCGTGCCTGGCAGGCGGAACGTGACGGATCCCGGCGTGTGGCCTGGCGCGTGGTCCACCATCAAGCTGATCCCGGCCAGGTCGAGCGTCATGCCGTCGGTCAGCTCCAGCACGTCATCTGGCTCGGTGAAGGTGATGCCGCCGAACAGCTGCTGGCCCGCCATGCAGCGACAAGCCGCGCGCCGGATCGCTGAGCAGGGCCCGATCGTCGGCGTGGATATAGGCCGGGATGTTCCTGGCGCCGCACACCGGAGCCACCGACCAGATGTGATCGATATGCCCGTGCGTGGCGATCACGGCGACGGGCCGCAGCCGGTACTCCGCGATGAGCTCCTCGATGCCGGCCTCCGCGTCCTGACCAGGATCTATGATCAGGCACTCCGCGCCCGGTTGCGGTGCCACGATGTAACAGTTGGCGGCAAAGGAGCCGGCAGGGAATCCTGCGATCAGCACGGTGACCTCCTGGTTGGCGCAGACGCCGGGCCTGGCGCTGACGAGCGACATCAGGGCTCGGCGTTTCGCCCCGCGATGCACACAGGCTACCGAGGGCGGTCAGCGGCTGCTCGTCGCGCTCTGAGGCGGCGTCGCGATGGACACAATGGCCACGACGGACACGACGACACGACGGACGACAATGCCGGCATTTCCGGCCTCGAGCACCGGACCGGGGCGCCAGTTACAAGACGGCGCGGTTGGTGCGTCGAACCGATAACACAACGCGTAGGCACTTGCCTGGTCCAGATACCATGCGCGAGGTTTTTCAATGGGACCACTACGGTCGATAACGGAAGGTTGGGCGGGTGGCGGGTAAGCAAGAGCGTCAGCGCAAGCTGGCCAGGGAGCGCTACGAGCGCCGCCAGGCCCGCGAGGCTGAGCGGCAGCGCCGTGCTCGCAAGACGGCGCAGTGGATCTCGGGAGCGGTGGTCCTGCTCTTGCTCGCCGGGATCGTCACCTTTACGGTCGTGCACCTGACCAGCAAGGCCAAGGCCAGCTCCCCAGCCGAAGACCGTCCGTGAGCTGCACGTACACGCCGAGCCCGCCGGCCTCGCGCAAGGTCGGGAACGCCGCCTGCCAAGCCGATCTCAAGGCGACCTATCAGGCCACGATCAAGACCAACCGCGGCGACATCGTCATCAACCTGCTGAACTCCAAGGCACCTTGCACGGTGAACTCGTTCGTGTACCTGGCCAGCAAGAACTTCTTCAGCAACACCCAGTGCCACCGCCTGACCACCAGCGGGATCTTTGTGCTGCAGTGCGGCGATCCGACCGGAACAGGTTCCGGTGGACCTGGTTACAAGTTCAATGACGAGAATCTGACCGGCGCGAAATACCCGGCGGCTACCGTCGCGATGGCCAACTCCGGTGCGAATACGAACGGAAGTCAGTTCTTCCTCGTGTACAAGAACACAAGCTTGCCGCCGAGCTACACCCCGTTCGGGACGATCGTCGGCGGGTTTGAGCGTCATACAGAAGGTGGCCAAGGCTGGCACCGACAACGGAAAAGGGGACGGCCATCCGAAGGAGAAGGTCGTGATCGAGAGCGTGACCATCAAGAAAACCTGATCGGGCATGCCAGGCCAGGCATGTCTGGTCCAGGTACTAGCTGGAGGTAAGCGGTGAGCACCGAGAGCCATCCGTGGGGCCGGGTAGCCGACGACGGAACCGTCTACGTGCGCACCTCAGAGGGTGAGCGTGTGGTCGGGATCTGGCAGGCAGGAAGCCCGGATGAGGCGCTCGCCTTTTTCACCCGCCGATACGACTCGCTGGCAACCGAGGTGAGCCTGCTCGAGCGCAGGATCAATGCCACCGACCTCGCCCCTGGCCAGGCCAAGGCGACCATCTCCAGGCTGCATGCCGCGATCGACGAGGCGAAGGCCGTCGGCGACCTCGACGGACTCAAGCGCAGGCTAGATGCGCTGTCGGGGCAGGCCGATGTGCGCCAGCAGGAGCACAAGGCGGCGCGGGACCGGGCCAGGGTGGAGGCCATCGCGACCAAGGAGCGGATCGTCGTCGAGGCTGAGAAGCTCGCCGCCGAGGCCACGCACTGGAAGTCGAGTGGCGAGCGGCTGAAGGAACTCCTCGACGAGTGGAAGGCCGCGCCGCACGGCGACCGGCAGGCCGAGGCATCGCTGTGGAAGCGGATGTCGGCCGCCCGCAGCGCGTTCGCCAAGCGGCGCAAGAGCTACTTCGCGGCGCTCGAGGAGGAACGCGAAGGCGTCAGGGAACGCAAGCAGGAGATCGTCGCGCGGGCCGAAGAGCTGTCTGCCTCGACCGACTGGGCCGCCACAGCCGCCGCCTACCGAGAGCTGATGGCCTCGTGGAAGGAGGCCGGCCGGGCCGATCGCGCGGCCGAGGATGAGCTCTGGAAGCGGTTCAGGGCCGCGCAGAGCACGTTCTTCGAGGCGCGCTCGGCGGCCATGTCCGCCAAGGACAACCAGCTGCGCGAGCGGGCGGTAGCCAAGGAGGAACTGCTCGCCGAGGCAGAGAAGCTGCTCCCGATCACCGACCCCAAGGCGGCCAAAGGGGCGCTGCGCTCGATCCACCAGCGCTGGGACAAGATCGGATCGGTCGCCAGGGAGGCTCAGGACCGGCTCGAGGGCGGCCTGAAGAAGGTCGACGACGCGGTGCGCAAGGCCGAGGACGTCCAGTGGCGCAGGACCAACCCAGAGGCCATGTCGCGAGCGCGGGACACGGTCGAGCAGATCCGCAAGACGATCAAGAACCTGGAAGGTCAGCTCGAGCAGGCGAACAAGAACGGCGACGAGGCAGCCCGCGAGCGTGCCTCAGCGGCGCTCCAGACCAGGCGAGGCTGGCTCGCCGAGGCCGAGAAGACCCTGGCCGACCTCACCGGCTGAGCGCCTGCGGCCCGTCGGGCCGGCCTCGTCGCCAGCCTGTCGTCAACCGGGCAGCGGCCCGGCTCGCCAGGCCAGCCTGACTCTCCAGCCACCGAGCCAGCCAGAACTCGGCCGACGCTGTGAACGAAAGTGCCATCCATCACCTGAATCCGCAATGAAAGTGACATTCATACACGGTGAACGGGCTGGGCGGCAGGCTCAGCTGGTGACACGGTGGGCGTCGTAGACGCCGTCGATGGTGCGGACCGCGCGCAGGACATGGCGCAGGTGCTCGGGATCGGCCATCTCGAACGTGAACTTGCTCAGCGCGACCTGGTCGCGCCTGGTGGTGACCGACGCGGACAGGATGTTCACGTGCTGCTCGGAGATTGACCTGGTGATGTCGGAGAGCAGGCCGGTCCGGTCGAGCGCCTCGACCTGGATCGCGGCCAGGAACCGCGAGCTCTCCCGCGGCGCCCAGTGCACCGTGACCGTCCGCTCTGGCTCCGACTCGATCAGGTGCGCCACGTTGATGCAGTCCGTGCGGTGCACTGAGACCCCGTTGCCCCTGGTCACGAAGCCGATGATGTTGTCGCCGGGGACCGGCGTGCAGCACTTGGACAACCGGGCCCACACGTCGGCCGCGCCCTCTACCGCGACGCCCGAGTCGCCGGTCACCGGACGCGGACTGGTCGGCCTTGTCAGGACCGTGGCCTCGGCCAGGTCCTCCTGTGCTCCGGCGAGCCCGCCGGCCGACCTGACCAGCTTGGCGACCACCGACTGCGCGCTGACGTGGCCGTCGCCGATGGCGGCGTACAGGCCGGCCAGGTCCGGGTAGCGCAGCTCGAGCGCGATGGCCTGCAGCGCGTCGGCGGTGGCGAGCCGCTGCAGCGGCAGGCCCTGCTTGCGCATCGTCCTGGCGATCATCGCCTTGCCGGTATCGGCCGAGGCCTCGCGCCGCTCCTTGGAGAACCAGTGCTTGATCTTGTTCCTGGCGCGCGCGCTCTTGACGAAGCCGAGCCAGTCCTGGCTCGGCCCGGCGTCGTGCGCCTTCGACGTGAGGATCTCGACGGTCTCGCCGTTGGACAGCGGCGACTCGAGCGGGACGAGGCGCCCGTTGACCTTGGCGCCGACGGTTCGGTGCCCGACCTCGGTGTGGATCGCGTAGGCGAAGTCCACAGGAGTCGAGTCCTGTGGCAGCGCGATGACCTCACCCCGCGGGGTGAACACGTACACCTCGGCGCTGCCGACCTCGAACTGCAGCGACTCCAGGAACTCGGCCGGATCGGCCGTCTCACGCTGCCAGTCGACAAGCTGCCTGAGCCAGGCCAGGTCCGACGGGCTGCGGCCGGTCGCGACCTCTTCCTTGTACTTCCAGTGCGCCGCGACGCCGTACTCAGAGCGCCTGTGCATGCCCCAGGTCCTGATCTGCAGCTCGACCGGCTTGCCGCCAGGGCCGATCACCGTCGTGTGCAGCGACTGGTACATGTTGAA
The DNA here is from genome assembly GCA_963809195.1 of uncultured Actinomycetota bacterium. Lineage (GTDB taxonomy): Bacteria > Actinomycetota > Actinomycetes > Streptosporangiales > Streptosporangiaceae > Chersky-822. The sequence goes on from CAWEIQ010000003.1 coordinate 850,945, forward strand.
CTTCGGCATCGCGATGTAGTCCTTGAACCGCCCGGGCACGGGGTTCCACCGGGCGTGCACGGCTCCGAGCACCGCATAGCAGTCACGGACCGTGTCGACGAGGACGCGGATGCCGACCAGGTCATAGATCTCGTCGAAGCCGACATTCCTGGCGATCATCTTCTGGTAGACGGAGTACATGTGCTTCGGCCGGCCAGTGACCTTCGTCTTGATCTTCGATTCGCGCAGGTCGGCGGTGACCTCCTCGATCACCTCCTGGATGAACGCCTCACGGCGCGGCGCGCGCTCCGAGACCAGCCGGGCGATCTCGTCGTAGCGCTTGGGGAACAAGGTCCCGAACGCGAGATCCTCCAGCTCCCACTTGACCGTGTTCATGCCGAGCCGGTGCGCGAGCGGCGCGTAGATCTCGAGCGTCTCGCGCGACTTCTGCTCCTGCTTCGGCCGAGGCAGGTAGCGCAGCGTTCGCATGTTGTGCAGCCGGTCCGCCAGCTTGATCACCAGCACACGGATGTCGCGCGACATCGCGACGACCATCTTGCGGACGGTCTCGGCCTGCGCGGCCTCGCCGTACTTGACCTTGTCCAGCTTGGTGACGCCGTCGACGAGGGTCGCGATCTCCTCACCGAAGTCCGCGCGCAGCTCTTCAAGCGTGTAGGACGTGTCCTCGATCGTGTCGTGCAGCAGCGCAGCGCACAGAGTCTCATGGTTCATGCCGAGCTCGGCGAGAATCGTCGCCACGGCGAGCGGGTGGGTGATGTACGGGTCACCGCTCTTGCGCAGCTGATTCGCGTGGTACCGCGCCGCGACATCGTAGGAACGCTCGATGAGCTTGGTGTCGGCCTTCGGGTGAGTGTTGCGAGCCGTCCTGATCAGCGGCTCGAGCACCGGATTGACGCCGCCGCCCCTGGGCGAGGCGAAGCCGGCCGAGCCGGCGCCTGACGCCGGTGTGACCGGACGTACCTGACCCCGGCGGTAGCCCGTCGGCCGTTGACAGGTCTCGTGGCATCGACCGGGTCGGCGAGTCAGAGGCCGCCGATCCCTTCTTGCCGCGCTCGCGAGACGGCTTCTGGCCATCAGCTTCGGCCTGACCCTCGGGCTCCTCGGCTGGCTTGGCGGCGGGCGTGCCAACGGACGGGGTCACCCCATTGTCAGCCGCTGGCAGGTCGTGGTCTTCGGAACTGCGCCCCGCGGCCTCTTGGGTGACTCCGCTTTCGGCCGTCTTGGCCGTTGCTACGTCACCGGCCACTGCCGCTCCTCGCGTCAGTTGAAGCACCCAGTGTATCCGCGCTGGGCGAAGGGTCGCGTCAGGCCTGCCGCGCCGTTCGGGAAGAATGCAGCGGTTGCGTGACCGGCGTCCTAAATCTGGAGCAGGGGCCGAATGTCCAGGTCCGTCAGCCTGGCGCGGCCACCCAGGAACCCGAGCTCGATCAGGACGTTGAGCGAGACGACCTCGGCATCGACTGCGCCGGATCAGCTGTGCGGTCGCCGCCGCCGTGCCGCCGGTCGCCAGGACGTCGTCGATCATCAGCACCCTGTCCCCTGGCCGGAACGCGTCCACGTGAACCTCGACCGTGGCGGTGCCATATTCCAGCTCATAGGTCTCGGAGTAGGTCGGACCCGGCAGCTTCCCCTTCTTGCGCACGGGCACGAAGCCGACGCCGAGCCGGCACGCCACCGGTGCGGCGAGAATGAATCCCCGCGCCTCGATCCCGGCGACCTTGTCGATCCCATCGTGGCCGGCCGCGAGCGCGTCGATCACTGCCGCGAATCCCGCCGGGTCGGCGAGCAGCGGGGTGATGTCCTTGAACATCACCCCCGGCTGCGGATAGTCGGGTACGTCCCTGATCAGCCTGCGCAGGGTGGCAGCGATGCTCGACCTCGCGTGGTCGGGTGCCGTTTGTCCAGAACCCGATGACGCGGACAAGGCTCGCTACCTGCGCTTCTTCTTGCCCGACGGCCGCCGCTGCGCGGCGCTTGACCGGCGTGGCTGCTGCCTCGGCCCGGATGCGGGCCGTGGTGCGCCGGAACCGGCCGCGGGCAGGCCGGCGGTCACGGCCGTGGCGTCGGGCTCGACCTCATCGGTCGGCGCCTCCGGGGCGGCTGTGGCCTCCGGCTCCTCATCGCTTGCCGGGCCCGCCCCCGGCGCACTGCCGACGGCGACCTTCGCCTGCCGCTTCGTGCTCGAGGCTCGCTGGGCGATCTGCTTGCGCAGCTGCTTGAACTCCGGCTCGCGTTCCTTCAGGTCGGCTAGCACCGGAGTAGCGATGCAGATCGAGGAGTACGTGCCGGACAGCATGCCGACGAAGAGCACCAGCGCGAGGTCCTTCAGCTCGCCGTTGCCCAGCAGGAAGATGCTGACGGCAAGGATCGCCGCCACGGGCAGCAGCGCGATCAGCGAGGTGTTGATGGAACGGACCAGGGTCTGGTTCAGCGCCAGGTTGGCCGCCTCGCTGTAGGTGGTCCGTCTGGTCGCTAGCAGCCCGGCGGTATTCTCCCTGACCTTGTCGAAGACCACGACGGTGTCGTACAGCGAGTAGCCGAGGATGGTCAGCAAGCCGATGACCGTCGCCGGGCTGACCTGGAATCTCAGCAGAGCGTAGACGCCCACCGTGATCACGATGTCGTGCAGGAGCGCGACCAGCGCGGCCGTCGCCATCCGCCACTCGAAGGCGAGCGAGAGATAGAGCACGATCACGACGAGGAAGGCGAGCAAAGCTTCGAGCGCCTTCAGCGAGATCTGGCTGCCCCAGCTCGGCCCGACCGACTGCAGGCTGACCTGCTTGGGTTGATTTTGCCGCCCAGGAACCTGTCGGCGATCGCGTTCTGGACCTTGAACTGCTTCTTCTGCGACAGCACCTCGGTCTGCACCTGCCAGCTGGTCCCGTTGACCTGCTGGACCGTGAGCGTGCTGCCGCCGCCGGCGTTGGTGACCGTGTTCGAGACCTGTACTGAGGTTGCGGCAGGAGCCTTGAAGGTGAAGACCGAGCCGCCCTTGAAGTCCACGCTGTACTGCAGCCGGAAGATCAGCAGGGCGGCGATGCTGATCACCAGGATCGCGCCGGAGATCCGGTACCACAGCTTCTGCCGGCCGACGAAGTCGAACGAGACCTCGCCGCGGTAGAGCCGCCCGCCGACGTTGCCGAGCCTGGACATCAGGCCTCCTTCGGGGATCTGCTGGCCGCGGAGGCCGCGGAGGCTGAGGCGCTCCCGGCGGCCGGCCGGGCCGTCGCTCGCCGCGTGCCGCGCCACGGCGACTTCGCCCCGAGCCTGACCGGATCAAGACCCGACCACCTGTGACCCTGGCTGAAGAACTTGGTGCTGGCCAGCAGGGTGACCATCGGCTTGGTGAAGAGGAACACGACCACGACGTCGATCAGCGTCGTGAGGCCGAGCGTGAACGCGAAGCCGCGCACATCGCCGACCGCGATGATGTAGAGCAGCAGCGCCGCGAGGAACGAGACGGTATCCGACACCAAGATCGTCCGCCTGGCCCGCTGCCAGCCGCGCTCGACCGCAGCGCGCAGCGATCTGCCCTCCCTCACCTCGTCGCGCAATCGCTCGAAGTAGACCACGAACGAGTCGGCGGTGATGCCGATGGCGACGATCAGGCCGGCGATGCCCGCGAGCGACAGCGTGAAGCCCTGGTACTTGCTGAGCAGGATGACCGCCAGCCACGACAGCAGCGCGGCTGTTGCCAGGCTGAAGACCGACACGATCGCCAGGCCGCGGTAGTAGAAGACCGAGTAGAGCACGACGAGCAGCAGACCGATGGCGGCGGCGATCAGGCCCGCGTGCAGCTGCGAGGCGCCAAGCTGCGGCGAGACCGAGTTCGTCGATTGCCGGACGAACGCCAGCGGCACGGCACCGTACTTCAGCACGTTGGTGAGCTTGTTTGCCTGCCCGCGCGTGAAGCTGCCGCCGGGACCCGTGATCTCGCCAGAGCCCGTCGTGATCGGGCTTGTCACCTGCGGCGCGGAAATGACCTTGCCGTCCAGCACGATCGCGAACTGGTCGAGCACCGATGTCTGCCTGGCCCGTCTGGGAGCTGAAGTACTTCGAGACCATCATGCTGGTCAGCTCGCCGAACGCCTTCGCCCCGCTGCCATCGAGGTTGAAGTTGACCACGTACTGGCTCTGCGAGTTCAGCTGCGGTGGCGACCTTGGTGAGGTTCGTTCCCAGCACCTTCGCCACGTCGAGGACGTACTTGGCGCCCTGCGGGTCACAGCCGACGATCTGCTTGGAGGGGTCGTCCCACGCTGCCGGATTGCCGCCGTAGATCTGCTGTCTGCCAGTTCTTGTTCGCGCAGTTGAGCTTGTTGAAGTCCGCGATCACGTCCTTGCTCGTGACCTTGGTGATGTCGCCGGAGGCGTCGGCGGCCGTCGCCAGCCGCTTGGTGAGCGACGGACTCGGACTCGGGCTGGGGGAAGCTGCACCGCTCGGCGACGACGTCGGACTGGCCGACGGGGATGGTGTCGGACTGCCTGACGCCTTGGCGTGACCGGCACCGCCGAGCGCGCGCGCGCCCGCCGCCTGGCCGCTGCCACCCGAGGGCGACGGGGACGGGGACGACGTGGCCGTACCGCCCGGCGACGGCGAGGTACTCGGCGACGGCGCCGTGCCTGGCGGGGTCGAGCCCGTGGCTGGCGGCGGCAAGGGGGTGGGACGCCCAGGCGCGACCAGCAAGACCTGGCGGAACCGCAGCACCGCCGAGCTCAGCAGCGGGCGAGATCTGCTCGGCGCTCTTGCCGGGCACGGAGACCACGATCAGGTTCGAGCCCTGCTGCTGGACCTTCGCGCCCGTGAAGCCCTGGCCGTTGACCCGGCTGTTCAGGATCGCGATGGACTGATTCATGGCGCTGGAGCTCGGCGTGGTCTGCTTGTGGCCGTGCTCCTTCAGCGGGACGGCCTTGATGGTGATCGTCGTCCCGCTCGACAGGTCGAGGCCGAGTCCGACCTTGAACTTGTCGTGCCAGGTCCCTGGGTGCGCGACATCGCTGCCGATGATCGTCGCGAACATCACGATCAGCAGCCCGACGAGCACCGCCAGGTACCGCCATGGCCGGGAGGTCACTCCCGGCTGCCTCGATTGGCCGCCTCCGGTCCGTGACCGGGGCGGCCTCTTGCTAGGGGGTGCCACCTGTGCCTGTCCTTCGGTGTGAGCGGCCCGCGGTGCGGCTAGACGTTACGGTCCTTCTTGAGGTCGTGGGCGGACTGGTGTCGTCCTGCGCCTCGGTCTCCCTCGCCTCGGTCTCGTGCTCGGCCTCCGGCTCGCCCGGCTCTCCTCCGGGTCGATGTCCTCGTGCGACGGCATGGTGTCATCGGGGATGACCTCCATGACCGCCCGGCGCAGCATCGTCACCTCCACGCCAGGTGCGATCTCGACGGTGACGTCGCGGTCATCGCCGGACACTACCGTGCCGTACATACCGGCCGTGGTGCGGATCCGCTGACCAGGCATGACCTGGCTCTGCGTCTGCATCGCCTTGCGCTGCCTGTTCCGCTGCGGGCGCATGATCAGCACGTAGAACAGGCCGACCAGCACGGCCAGGATGATGAACGTGAACGCGGGGCTGCCGCCCGATGACTTGCAGCGGCGGCGAGAATCATGGTGGTCCCCATAGCGGGGCTTCCTTCCGGTTGATGGCGCAGCGGCCGGGGTGCAGCACAGGTGCCACGCCGGGCGGTACCGGCAGCAGCGCCAGGCGGCTGGGAAAGACCAACTGCCGAAGTTTAGCGGCGCGGGCGCCGCGCACAAACAGGCTACGACCTCCACGGAGTGATCGTGACCGGCCCGCAACCAGATGTGCTGTTGTGTGCCACTACGCCGGGCCCTCCGGGCCGGTGCCCTTGGCCTCTTTCTCCCTAGTCAAACAGCGTGATGGCTGCTGCGCCATCCCCTGGGGCCGCCTTGCTGAGCCGGCGCGGGTGGTTCGAGGCCCAGATGCATCCAGGCCGCGGGCGTGGCGACCCGGCCGCGAGGGGTCCTGGCCATCAGCCCGGCCCGCACCAGGAACGGCTCGGCCACCACCTCGACGGTCTCGGCTTCCTCGCCGACGGCAACGGCTAGCGTGGACAGGCCGACAGGCCCGCCGCTGAACCGCTCGACCAGCGCGGTCAGCACGGCCCGGTCCAGCCGGTCAAGGCCGCTCTCGTCTACCTCGTAGAGCTCGAGCGCCGCCCGCGCTGCCGCCCTGGAGACCACGCCGTCGCCGCGCACCTCGGCGAAGTCCCTGACCCTGCGGAGCAGCCGGTTGGCGATCCGCGGCGTGCCACGGGACCGGCCGGCGATCTCGTCGGCGCCCTCGTCGCGCAGCGTGACGCCGAGCAGGCCCGCCGACCGGCGGATGATCACGCCGAGCTCGCTCGGGTCGTAGAAGTCCAGGTGTCCTGTAAAGCCGAACCTGTCCCGCAGCGGCGCGGGCAGCAAACCGGCCCGCGTGGTCGCGCCGACGAGCGTGAAGGGCGCGATGTCGAGCGGCACGGCCGTCGCGCCCGGCCCCTTGCCCAGCATCACGTCGACACGGAAGTCCTCCATCGCCAGGTAGAGCATCTCCTCGGCCGGCCTGGCCAGCCGGTGGATCTCGTCGATGAAGACCACTTCGCCGCCGTTCAGCGAGGTGAGCACGGAGGCGAGATCCCCGGCCCGCTCGATGGCCGGGCCGCTGCTGATCCGCAGCGGGGCACCGAGCTCTGCGGCGATGATCATCGCGATCGTGGTCTTGCCGAGCCCTGGCGGCCCGGACAGCAGCACGTGATCGGGCGCCTTGCCCGCGCCGCATCGGCGCCCTCAAGGACGAGCGTGAGCTGCTCACGCAGCCTGGCCTGCCCGACGAACTCGGCGAGCTGCCTGGGCCGCAGCGCGCCCTCGATCTGCCGCTCGTCGGCGTCGGCAAGCGGGGAGACGAACCGGTCGGTGTCGCTGGCGTTCACGTCCGCCCCAGGACCCGGAGGGCAGCGCGCAGCGCGACCGCGACGTCAACGTCGCGCGAACCGCCGTCTGGTGCAGTGCGTCGGCGCCGTTCCGCCTGCGCCGCCGTTCGCCGCGCGCCGACTCGGCCGCGGCCATCAGGTCAGGCTCGACCGTCGCGATCGCCTGCTCGGCGTCTCTGGCCTGCCAGCCGAGATTGACCAGCCCGGTGCGCACCTGATCCCGCCAGGTCAGCGCGCCCAGATAGGCCGAGCGTTCCGGTCACGCCCGCCGCGGCACGGCAGCCTGCCCAGGCACACCGCCAGAGACCACGCCCTCATCCGGCGAACCGAGCCTGCCAGCGAGCTCGAGCACGATCCGCTGGGCGCCTTTGCGACCGATGCCTGGCACGCTCGTCAGCGCGGTCACGTCGGCGGCCGCCACCGCCCGGCGGAGGCCGTCAGGGCTGAACGTGGCAAGCATCGCCAGCGCCAGCCGGGGTCCGATGCCGCTCGCGGTCTGCAGCAACTCGAAGGTGTTGCGCTCATCGTCGCTGCCGAACCCGTACAGGGTCAGCGCGTCCTCGCGGACCACCAGCGACGTGCTGACCTTGGCCCGCTCCCCCGGCCTGAGCCCGGCGAGGGTGCCGGGAGAGCACTGCACGAGCAGGCCGACGCCCCCGACGTCGATCACCGCTCCCTCAGGTGCGACAGCGGCCACGACGCCGTCCAGATGCGCGATCATCGGATACCCGCTCCTCCTGGGGTTGCCGCCCGCCCGTTTGCGGCAACGGCGCCAGCGGCGATCCTCGCCTGGGCGCCACCACGCCACAGATGGCAGATCGCCAGCGCGAGCGCGTCCGCGGCGTCAGCCGGCCGCGGCGGGTCCGGCATTCGCAGCAGCCTGGTGACCATGTGCGTCACCTGCGCCTTGTCAGCGCGGCCGTTGCCGGTCACGGCGGCCTTGACCTCGCTTGGCGTGTGCAGGGCCACCGGCAGCCCGCGTCGGGCTGCGCACACGATCGCCACCGCCCCGGCCTGCGCCGTTCCCATGACGGTCCGCACGTTGTGCTGGCTGAAGACCCGTTCGACGGCGACGGCATCGGGCTGGTACCGCTCCAGCCACCGGCTGATCTGCTCATCAAGTACCAGCAGCCTGCTGCCGATGTCGGCGCCTGGCGGCGTCCTGATGACGGTCGTGCCCGCCAGCCTGAAGTGGCACGCCAGGCCCGCCTTCGACCACTCCAAGGCCGCACCTGGTCAGGCCGGGATCGACCCCGAGCACCCGCATGCGGCCACCGCCTGCTCCTTGACGAACATGTGTTCGGCTGCGACATTACCGGCTGGCCTCACGCTGGCCTGCCAACCGATCCGGCGTGTCGCCGACCCGCGCTGGTCGTCCAGTTCCTTCATGACCGCGGAGGATTCTCAGCAGATCTGCGGAAAGGCATCCGTGATCACGAAACTGGCCCGAGCCGTTAGAAGTAGTCGAGCAGGAAGGACTGGGCGCCGAAAATCGCGTCAAGCGCGGCGTCGGTGTCGCGGTCCCCGCCCGCCGCGAGCCCGGCGGCGCGAAGCGTCGCCATCGGCAGGCCCGCGTACAGAGCGGCGAAGCCGCGTGGCCCGAGCGCGACCGGCGATGTCGGGGGCGAGCTGAGCCGAGCAGTCCAGTTGCGTCCCTGATGAGAGATCCCAGACCGCCGGACACGGCGAGCGTATAGCTGCCCGGCGTTGCCCGGCAGGTTGGCGTCGGTGAGCTCGAGCGCCACGTCCGCCTCGCACCGCCGCGGGGAACCCGCGCACGGAAACCGCGGCAGCCGGGTCGATTACGCGCAGCATCCAGTGCCGGAGCCGGCACATGCCCACGTCAGGCTCCCTGGTCAGCCAGCTGACCGGGTCCGCAGGCCCGACCATCGCGTAAACAACCTCCGTCACCGAGGAGTGGGAAGCGACGATCCGCCACAGCGCGTGGGCGGTCTGCGCCGAGCCGGCCTGGAGGACCTCGATGAGGATCGCCTTGCTCGTGTCGCCGTGCCAGCGATAACCAAGGAAGCCGTCCTCGGCCAGGTAGGCGAACATCTCAGGATCGGCGAGCCAGCGCCGCACGCTCGCCGCGTCGCGGGTGGCCGGACCACAGTCGAGTGCGGCCGCGTGCAGGGCGCCGAGCACGGCGATGACACGGTCTGCGTCATCGGGCCTGGCGCGCCGGATCGCAGGCTCCGCCGCATCGGCCTGGCCAACCGGGCCAGCCAGGCCAGCCGGCAGCCAGGCCAGCCGAATCAGCCCGGCCAGGTTGATCAGTCGGGAGCTCAGGATCGGGCGGGAGCAGCGACCCGAGGGAGCGGCCAGGTACCTCGGCGCGGTAGTTGCCGCCCGCGAGCTCCCAGCCGAGCGACCGGTAGATCTGCGCAGTCGCCGGGTAGAGCGTCGACAGCACGAAGCCCTGCTCGGCAATCGTCGTCAGCAGGGCGGTCATCAGCGCCCGGCCGACACCGCGGCCCCTTGCCTCAGGCGCGACCTTGACTCCGCCCACGCCCGCCATCGGCACTGCCCTGCCATGCCAGTACTGCCGCATGTCGTAGTACCTGGCCGCGCCGAGCAATTGGCCGCCGTCCCACACGCCCAACTGTCTGCCAGTCTTCACGCAGTCAAGAAGCTCAGCACGCCAGTAGGCTCGGGCGTCGCTGCTCATCGGGCCGAACGAACGATGCCGCAGGTCTAGCTCCGCATCGAGGTCATCGTCGGCCCGCATCGGGCCGGATCGTGAGCCCGCCAGTGAGCTCAGCCAAGCTTTTCCATGATCTCGTCGGGGACCGCGTAGTTGGCGTACACGTCCTGCACCTCGTCGGACTCCTCGAGAATGTCGATCAGCTTGAAGACCTTTCTCGCGGTCTCCTCGTCCAGCGGCACCTCGACCGAGGGCAGGAACGGAGTCTCGGCCGACTCGTAGTCGATCCCGGCCTGCTGCAGCGCCGTCCTGACCGGCACCAGGTCGGTCGCCTCGCTGACCACCTCGTAGGACTCGCCGATGTCGTTGACTTCCTCCGCGCCGGCGTCCAGAACCGCCATGAGCACGTCGTCCTCACCGAGCGACGGGATCTTCGGGACGATCACCACTCCCTTGCGGCTGAACAGGTACGACACGGAGCCTGCGTCTGCCATCGAGCCGCCGTTGCGGGTGAGCGCCACCCTGACCTCGGACGCGGCCCGGTTCCTGTTGTCGGTCAGGCACTCAACGAGCAGCGCGACCCCGCCAGGCGCGTAGCCCTCGTAGGTGACGGTTTCGTACGCTGCGCCGCCGGCCTCCAGGCCAGCGCCGCGGCGGACGGCGCGGTCGATGTTGTCGTTGGGAACCGAGCTGCGCTTAGCCTTCTGCACCGCGTCGTAGAGGGTCGGGTTGGCGGTCACGTCCGGGCCACCGCTGCGCGCTGCCACCTCAACGTTCTTGATCAGCTTGGCAAAGAGCTTGCCGCGCCTGGCGTCAACGACTGCCTTCTTGTGCTTTGTGGTAGCCCACTTGGAGTGGCCGCTCATGAGAGCTCCCTCACCATGTCAGTAAAGATCGAGTGCACGCGGTTGTCCTGGGTGAGCTCGGGGTGAAATGCCGTGGCTAGCGCAGGACCCTGGCGGACGGCGACGATCCTATCGGTGCGCGGTTCGGTAGCCAGAATCTCGACGCCCTGGCCCACCCGCTCCACCCATGGCGCCCTGATGAAGACGGCGCGGAACGGCGGCCCGCCGACACCCGCCAGGTCAATGTCGCTCTCGAACGAGTCGGACTGGCGCCCGAACGCGTTTCTGCGGACCGTCATGTCGATCGCCCCGAAGGTCTCCTGCTCGCTGGCCCGCTCCACCAGCCGACTGGCCAGCATGATCATCCCGGCGCAGGATCCGAACACCGGCATTCCGCCACTGATCCGCTGGCGCAGCGGCTCGACTAGGTCGAATATGTCTGCCAGCTTCCAGATTGTGGTGGATTCACCGCCCGGAATGATGAGCCCGTCGACCGCGTCCAGCTCGGCAGTGCGCCGGACAGGAACCGGGTGGGCGCCTGCGGCCGTGATCGCGCGCAGGTGCTCGGCCACGTCGCCCTGCAGCGCGAGAACGCCGATCGTCACCGTCGCCGCACGCGGGGCCGTCGCAGCCTGGTCCGATGACACGAGCGCCGCGTCACTGGCTGGCACTTTTACCCTCCTGTGATGTTTGGCCTGTGAAGTTTGGTAGGCAATCTGAGCGTATCCGCGGGCTAGTGGTGTGCCGTAGCCAAGCTGTGGGTAGCGATCACTGAACTACGCACTGCAGTCAAGCCGCGGCCAACTCCCCGCCAAGGCAGCAAGGCCCGGCCCCAGGCTAGGCACGTGCGGCAGGGTCAGCGGGAATCGGGTAACGGCCGGCCAGTCGACCCAGCCAGTCCGCCCAGCCAGTCCGCCCAGCCAGTCCACTCAGCCAGTCGACCCAGCCAGGTCACGCAACCAGTCCCCGGGAGGCGCCAGATGGGCCAGGTTTGGACGTTTGAAGGCGCGCCGGTGACCACAATGGGAGCGCCAAGCGGGCCGGTGACGCTGCTCGACGGCACCACGTTCTGCATCTCCGAGTCCTCTGGTGACCTGCGGCACGGCGGATCGCAGGGCCTGTTCGTCAGGGACACCAGGCTGATCAGCAGGCTCGAGCTCAGCATCAACGGGCACGTCCCTGAGCCGCTCTCGCCGCAGGCACGTGAGCCCTTCGCGTGCACGTTCTTGAGCCGGATGCCGCCTCTGCCTGGTCTCGCCGACAGCACCATGCTGGTGGCCAGGCGACGTGTGCTCAACGACGGCCTGACCGAAGAGATCACGCTGCGCAACATGAGCACCGAGCCGCTGCCCGTCACCCTGCGGATCGGCGTCGGCGGTGACTTCGCCGACGTCTTCGAGGTGAAGGAAGGCAGGGCCCACACGGACACGGCAGGGGTCGAGGGCATGACGGTCGCGGTTGAAGACGACTCGATCATGCTGAGCCGCAAGGTCGGCACTGCCCTGCGAGGAGCCAGAATCACCGGCGCCAGGCCGCCCGGTGCCGAACTCGACGTCTCGGCCAGTCAGCTGACCTGGCACGCGGTCGTGCCAGCGCACGGCGCATGGAGCACGACGCTGCAGATCACGCCATCGCTGAACGGCAAAGACCTGATCGAGTACCGGGTGCACGCGCAGCCGAACGGCGAGCGCCCCACGGCTGCTGACGGCCCGCAGGAGCGGATGGCCGACTGGCGCCGAGCAGAGTCCCCTGGTCAGGGCCTCCGACCCGCGGCTGGCGGCGGTCTTCGCGGCCAGCACAGAGGACCTGGGGTCGCTGCGGATCTTCGACCCCGAGCATGCCGACCGGATGGTGATCGCCGCGGGGGCGCCGTGGTTCATGACCATCTTCGGCCGGGACTCGCTGCTCACCTCATGGATGGTGCTGCCGCTCGACGCTTCGCTGGCGCTCGGCACCATGCGGACGCTGGCCAGCCTGCAAGGCACGAAGGTCACTCCCGCGACCGAGGAGGAGCCGGGCAAGATCCTGCACGAGATGCGGTTCGGCATGCAGGCCTCGCTGTGGCTGGGCGGCAGCAGCGTCTACTACGGCACCGTCGACGCCACGCCGCTGTTCGTGATGCTGCTCGGCGAGCTGCGCAGATGGGGTCTGGACCGCGAGATCGTCGACGAGTTGCTGCCGCACGCCGACCGCGCGCTGGACTGGATCGTGAACTACGGCGACAGGGACGGCGACGGGTTCGTCGAGTACGGCCGCAGCACGGAGCTCGGACTCGCGAACCAGGGCTGGAAGGACTCCTTCGACGGGATCACCTTCGCCGATGGCACGATTGCCGAACCGCCGATCGCGCTGGCCGAGGTGCAGGGGTATGCGTACGCGGCGTTCCTCGCCAAGTCACACTTCTGCACCGAGCGCGAGGACATCGAAGGCGCCTCTTACTGGGCCGAGCGGGCGCAAGACCTCAAGGACCGGTTCAACCGCGACTTCTGGATGCCAGAGCGGGGCTACTTCGCGCTCGGCCTGGACGGTCAGAAGCGTCAGATCGACTCGCTGGCTTCCAACATGGGTCATTGCCTGTGGACCGGCATCGCCGACGCGGCCAAGGCAGCCTCGGTCGCCAGGCATCTGACCGGCCCTTCGATGTTCACCGGGTACGGCATCAGGACGCTCGCCAGCTCGAACGCGGCGTTCAACCCGATGAGCTACCACAACGGCTCAATCTGGCCGCACGACAACGCGATCTGCGCCGCCGGCCTGATGCGCTACGGCTTCGTCGATCAGGCACAGCAGGTGTTCGCCGGCATCCTCGAGGCGGCCGAGGCGTTCGGTGGCCGTCTGCCCGAGCTGTTCTGCGGCTTTGACCGCGCGGACTTTCCCGAACCTGTCGGCTACCCGACGTCGTGCTCGCCGCAGGCCTGGGCGTCCGCCGCCCCGTTTCACCTGCTCCGGACGCTGCTGCGGTTCGACCCCTCGGTGCCTTCTGGCAAGCTGTGGTGCGACCCCGCTATCCCGGCTAAGTTCCTGCCGCTGCGCATCGATTCGCTGCACGTAGCCGGTACCCGGGTGTCGGTGGACGTCAGGGAGGACGGCTGGTCGCTCGACGGCCTCGGCGAAGTGCTCAGCCTGGTCAGGTCGGGCCGCGACCCGCATACCGCGATCGCCAGCTAGAGCGCCGGCCCGCGACTGACTTACTGGCACCGTGCTTACTAACACCGTGCTTACTGGCAGAGCTTGGCGTGCCAGGCCGTCGCCGAGGTGTCGGTCAGCGAGGCAACCTGGTCGACGACGACGCGCAGCCTGGCGGCATCCGAGCCGGCCGACTCGTAGTCCGCGCGGAACATCGGGTCGAGCGCGCCAGGTGCGCCGTCCGCCAGGGCAGCCGCCAGCTCGGTCAGCACCTGGCGCTCCCTGGCTTGTGATGCGACCGCTCCAGTCCTGCCCATGACGTAGTACGCGGTCACCCCTTTGAGCAAGGCGCACTCCAGCCGCTGCTGCCTGGGCACGACAAGATCGGCGGCATAACGCGACAACGGCGTGCTCTCGGCTCGCCGCGTGGCTGCCAGCGCCGCGTCACAGAATCGTCCGATCAGCTCACTGGTCAGGTTCTTAACCGCGGCGACCGTCTGCGGCTCGCCGTCGAAGCGTTGCGGCCAGAAACTCTGTCCGAGCAGGCCATCGAAGATCTCGCACAGCTCGTCGACGGCGGCCGATCCCGGCGGGCAGTAGTCGGAGTGCGTGAGGGCGGCAACGCGGCGCCGTTCGCCGGAGTCACGTAGCTGGTCCAGCGCGATCAGCCCGCTGTGCAAGCCGTCTTCCAGGTCATGTACGGAGTAGGCCACGTCGTCCGCCCAGTCCATGACCTGCGCCTCCAGGCATGGCCGCCGGGCGGGAGCATCGCCCCTGATCCAGGCGAAGACCTCGGCGTCCTCGTCGTAGCATCCGTACTTGGCCCCGGCTGGAGGCCCGTCGTCCTGCGCCGGAGCGGGAGAGCTGGCCTGGGAGGCTAGCCAGGGGTACTTGAGGGTCGCGTCGAGGGTGGCCCTCGTCAGGTTCAGCCCGGCGCCGGGGATCTTGGCCTCGAGCCTGGTCAGCAGCCGCAGGCTCTGCGCATTCCCCTCGAAGCCACCGCAGCCCGGCCGCGACCTGGGCGAGCGCGTACTCGCCGTTGTGGCCGAACGGCGGGTGGCCCAGGTCGTGAGCCAGGCACGCAGCGTCGACGAGATCAGGATCGCAGCCAACGGACGCGCCGAGTTCCCTGCCGATCTGCGCGCACTCAAGCGAGTGCGTCAACCTGGTGCGCGGAAAGTCGGCCTGGCCGACCTCGACCACCTGGGTCTTCGCGGCCAGCCTGCGCAGCGCCGAACTGTGCAGCACCCGGGCCCTATCGCGCTGGAATGGGCTGCGGTCCTGACTGTGTGCGCGCTTGACCGGCTCCGCCACGAACCGCTGGGTCGCGTGCGCATCGTAGCTCCAGCGCTCCCTGTCTCGGGTCACCTGATGTCGCTGCCGAGGTTCACCTGATGTCGCTGCCTACGTTCCAGCTATTTCTGCCCTCCGTCACCTGCTGTCGCTGCCCCCTGCCTCCTCGAGCGCCACGGCCCGGCCGGCTTCGAGCCGCGCGACCGGCACGCGGAACGGTGAGCAGGAGACGTAGTCCAGGCCAGCGTGGTGGAAGAACCGCACCGACTCAGGGTCGCCGCCGTGCTCGCCGCAGACGCCGACCTTCAGGTCCGGCCTGGTCTCGCGACCTTCGGTGGTGGCGATCTTGACCAGCCTGCCGATGCCCTCGGCGTCGAGCGTCTCGAACGGCGAGACGCCGAAGATACCCATCTCGATGTACCGGCCGAAGAACGCACCTTCGACGTCGTCGCGTGAGAAGCCCCAGCCCATCTGCGTCAGGTCGTTGGTACCGAACGAGAAGAACTCCGCTGCCTGCGCGATCTGGCCGGCGGTCAGCGCGGCCCTGGGTACCTCGATCATCGTGCCGATCAGGGTGTGGACGCTCACGCCCGTCTCCTCGGCGACCTCGGCGAGCACCTTCTCGGCCTCGTCCCTGGCGGCCTCGAGCTCCTGCACGGCACCCACCAGCGGGATCATGATCTCGGGGTGCGGATTGCCGCCCGCCTTGATCCGGTCGGCGGCGGCGTGGCTGATCGCGCGCACCTGCATCTCGTACAGCCCCGGAATGACCAGGCCAAGCCGAACGCCGCGGAGGCCGAGCATCGGGTTCTGCTCGTGCAGCCTGCGCACCTCCTCGAGCAGCTTCTTGTCCTTCTCGCTCGCCTGGTCACCGGCCAGGGCGACCTTGACCGACAGCTCGGTCAGGTCAGGCAGGAACTCGTGCAGCGGCGGGTCGAGCAGCCTGATCGTGACCGGCAGCCCGTCCATGGCTTCGAGAATCTCGACGAAGTCGCCGCGCTGCAGCGGCTCCAGCTCGGCCAGCGCGGCTTGCCTGCCTGCGTCGTTGTCGGCCAGGATGAGCCGCTCGACGAGCTGCCGCCGCTCGCCGAGGAACATGTGCTCGGTCCTGGTCAGGCCAATGCCCTCTGCGCCGAAGCGAACGGCCCTTGCCGAGTCCTCGCCGGTGTCGGAGTTGGCGCGGACGCCGAGCCTGCGCCGCTTGTCGGCGTGCGTCATGATCCGGTGCACGGCGCTGACCAGCTCGTCGGCACGCTGGGTCGAGGTTGCCCTCGAAGTACTCGACCACTGGCGAGGCCACGACCGGCACTTCCCCCAGGTAGACGGCCCCAGACGTGCCGTCGATCGAGATCACGTCGCCCTGCCTGACGACCAGGTGGCCGTCCTTCCCTTCGGTGGTGAACTGGCCAGCGGTGACGTCGACCTCGAGCTGGTCGGCGCCGCATACGCAGGTCTTGCCCATGCCGCGGGCGACCACGGCCGCGTGGCTGGTCTTGCCGCCCCGGCTGGTCAGGATGCCACGAGCAGCGATCATGCCGTGCAGGTCATCGGGGTTGGTCTCGCGGCGAACCAGGATCACGTCCTCGCCGCGCTCGGACCATTCGACAGCGGCCGCGGAATCGAAGACGGCCTTGCCGACGGCCGCGCCAGGCGACGCGCTGATCGCCTTGGTGATCAGCGTCGCACCGGCGGTGTCGCCGAACCTGGGGAACATGAGCTGGGCGAGTTGCGCGCCCTCGACACGGCGCAGCGCCTCGTCGATGTCGATCAGGCCCTGGTCGACCAGCTGGACCGCGATCCTGAACGCCGCCCCTGCCGTCCGCTTGCCGACTCTGGTCTGCAACATCCACAGCTTGCCGCGCTCGATCGTGAACTCGATGTCGCACAGGTCCCTGTAGTGGTTCTCCAGCGTCTGCATGATCTGCATGAGCTCGCCGTAGGACTTGGGGTCGAACCTCTCGAGATCCTGCAGCGGGACGGTGTTCCTGATCCCCGCGACGACGTCCTCGCCCTGCGCGTTCTGCAGGTAGTCGCCGTACACGCCCTGCTGCCCGCTGCCCGGGTCGCGGGTGAAGGCGACCCCGGTGCCGGAGTCCTGGCCGAGGTTGCCGAAGACCATGGCCACGATGTTGACCGCTGTGCCCAGGTCGGAAGGGATCCGCTCCTGGCGGCGGTACAGGATCGCCCGGTCGGCGTTCCAGGAGTCGAAGACGGCGTTCACCGCCATGTCCATCTGCTCCCGCGGCTCCTGCGGGAAGTCGCTGCCGGTCTCGGCCCTGACGATCAGCTTGAACACGTCGACGAGTGCCTTCATGTCGTCGGCGTCGAGGTCGAGATCGTTCTTGGTGCCCTTGACCTGCTTGGCCTCGTCGATCGCGTGCTCGAACTCGTGCCCGTCGATGCCGAGCACGGTCTTGCCGAACATCTGGATCAGCCGTCGGTAGGAGTCCCACGCGAACCGTTCGTTGCCCGCCTGCTTGGCCAGGCCCTGCACCGACGCGTCGGAGAGGCCGATGTTCAGCACCGTCTCCATCATGCCCGGCATCGAGAACTTGGCGCCCGACCTGACGCTGACCAGCAACGGGTCGGCGGAGTCTCCCAGGGTCCTGCCCATCGCCTGCTCGAGCCGCTCCAGGTGCTCGGTGACCTCCGCGGCGAGGCCGGCCGGGACGCTGCCCTCGGCGAGGTAGTGCCGGCACGCTTCGGTGCTGATGATGAAGCCAGGCGGCACGGGCAGACCAAGGTTGGTCATCTCGGCGAGGTTGGCACCCTTCCCGCCGAGCAGGTCCTTCATGTCCTTGTTGCCCTCGATGAAGTCATAGACAAGCTTCGGCACTGCGCGCTCTCCTTGCGGTGCCGCGGGCCCTGCTGCGCCTGCGCGGGTCAGGGGAAGTTCCCCTCACCCGCCGGGATAGCCGGGCACCCAGCGGCTCAGTGATCTCGGCCTTCTCGGCCCTCGTGCATGACTCTACCGAGCCTGGCGCGGTCCTTGCCGCGCGCACGCGGTTCTGTTCGCGGATACCCTGACGCCTGGCCGGATGATCGGGAACACCTCCGCGCGTCCGCAGGAGAGAAGGGCACTGGCCAATGGCTGAGGCACTCCCATGACGGGCCAGGTCGCCATCGGACTCCTGCATCCAGGAGAAATGGGCGCAGCGGTCGGCCGCTGCCTGACTGGCGAACGGTCACGAGGTGCTGTGGGCGTCGGACGGCCGTAGCGACCAGACGGCGGGGCGGGCGACGGCCGCCGGGCTCACCGATGCGGGCACGCAACAGCCGCGCTCGCCGCCCAGCGCGGCGGTCATCATCTCCGTCTGCCCGCCGCACGCGGCCATCGACGTCGCGCGCTCGGTGACCGGCTTCGACGGCCTCTACATGGACGCGAACGCGGTCTCGCCGCAGACCGCTCGTCAGGTGTCGGAGATCGTCACCAACGGCGGCGCCAGGTACGTCGACGGCGGGATCATCGGACCGCCCCCGATCGCGCCAGGCAGCACCAGGCTGTACCTGTCAGGGGCGGCCGCTGACGAGGTACGCGGCGCTGTTCGACGGCACCCCGCTCGACGCGCGGGTCGCCGGTCCCGGTCCCTGGTCGGCATCGGCGGTGAAGATGGCCTACGCGTCGTGGACGAAGGGCTCGGCGGCGCTGCTGCTGGCCGCGCGCGAACTCGCCGAGGCCGAAGGCGTCCGTGACGTGCTGGACGCCGAGTGGGAGCTGTCTCAGCCAGGCCTGGACGCCAGGCACGACGGCGCGGAGCGGTCGGCGGCCAGCAAGGGCTGGCGCTGGACAGCAGAAATGACCGAGATAGCGGCAACGATGGGCGCCGCAGGGCTGCCTGACGGGCTTCCACAAAGCAGCCGCAGAGATGTTCGGTCGCTTCCCGCGCGGCATGCCACGGCAATGTGACTGAGGTCCCGAGCAACATCTGATCCCCTTGCGCGTCTTAAGGGCATGAGCAGCATCGCGTCAGCTCGCATCGGGCCGCCCGGCGATCTCGGCGAGCTCTCCGGTGCCGGCCGTGGACGATCACGCGCGCTCTCCGCGGAGAGCTGTGTTACGGCGCTCTACCAGGCGCACGCGCTCGGGCTGACGCGGCTTGCTCATGTCATGCTCGGGGACAAGCCAAGCGCCGAGGACGTTGTGCAGGAGGCCTTCTGCGGCTTGTACAGGAACTGGGCCAGGCTCGCCGATCCAGCGGCCGCGCTGCCGTACGTGCGCGCCTCGGTGCTCAACGGATGCCGCTCGGTCATCAGGCGGCGCAGGCTCAGGGCCAGCAAGGCCCTCTACGAACCGGCCGCCGCATCGGCCGAGTCGGTGACGCTGACCGGCGAGGAGCATCGGTCGGTGCTCGCCGCGCTGCGTCAGCTGCCCGCGCGCCAGCGGGAAGTGCTGACCATGCGCTTCTACCTGCACGTGAGCGATGAGGAGATCGCTCAGGTCATGGGCATCAGCCCGAGCACGGTCCGATCGACCAGCCACCGCGCGCTCGCCGCGCTCGGCAGGATGCTGGGGGCAGCCGATGAACTCACTCGAGTCGCGAATACAGCGGCGCCATTCAGGCTGCGGCCGACGAGGTCGGCCCAGAAGACATTCCGCCGCTCCGGCTCCTTGCGCAGCCGCCGGGGCTAGGCCGGCGACCGGAGCGGCCGGGCCCGCACGATCTCGCGCCTGCCAGGTGCCGTAAGGACGTCAGGCCGGGTGCGGGTCAGCCCGGCTCGGCGAATCGCTGGCTCGCGCCGCTCGCCGCCGCGGTGAGCCTCGCGGCCGTAGTGACGGGCCTGGTCGTGCTCAGGCACGCGGATGGAACCGGCGCCCGACGGCATCCTGGCCGGCATCGGCAACGGTCACGCCGCGCCCAGAAGCTGCTGGTCAAGCAGGCGCTCGACGCGTACTTCCCGGCCACCGGCGCCCAGTACACCGCAGGCCTGGCCTTCGCGTGGACCCGCCAGACGATCCTGGCCGCCAAGGCCGGCCCGTGCCTGACGCAGGCTGGATTCCCGCCACAGTACTTCCCGAGCTCCAGGCCGCAGTACCAGCTGTCATTCCCTGACAACGGACAGTTTCCTGACCTGAACCAGCGGCTCCGAACGCACCAGATGGCGCCGGCGGGAGGCGACGTGCGGTCGGATCAGGCCAGGCCATGGGCGCACGGGAATCAGCGCGCCTACGCCTCGGCCGCCACGAGCTGCATGGCGCAGTACACGCACTCGCTCTGGCGGCTTGACAACGATCGCTGGCGCCGCTGGCGGGCGCTTGGCTCAGAGAAGTCGCAACCATTCAGTCCTCAGCGCCGGTGCGGGCCAAGCGGCCGGGCTTCGTCAGCTGCCTGGAGTCGTTTGGCGTGCCTGCCAGGTTCGCGACCTCGCGCGGCACGGACGGCCACAGGCTTGTTCACCGGCTTCTTCGCGTGGATGAACTGGCTAGGCGCATCCAGTGGCAGCCCGCAGCGGTATAACAAGCCAGCAGCGGCTCTGGACACCGGTCTTCGTGACCTGCGCCAGGCCGACCGTGACGACGATGGAACGACTGCAGATCGCGGCCCGATCAAAGTTTGTTCATGCACATGCCGGCAGATCGGAGCGATCGGTAGAATTGTTTCGGCCATTGCCGCATCCTCAGCCCCGCGGCGATCTGGCCCTAGCAGCCACTGAGTCGCTCAGATAGATAGGCGACCAGCTTGTCGATGCCGATCCGCTCCTGCCTCATCGAGTCCCGCTCGCGGACCGTGACGGCCTGGTCGTTCAGGCTATCGAAGTCGACCGTGACGCAGATACGGGCGTGCCTATCTCGTCCTGGCGCCGGTACCGCCGACCGATCGCGCCGGAGTCGTCGAAGTCGGCGTTCCAGTGCTTGCGCACGGCGGCGGCTACGTCGCGAGCCTTCGGCGACAGGTCCGCGTTGCGGGACAGCGGCAGGACGGCCACCTTGACGGGCGCGAGCCGGTGGTCAAGCCGCAGCACCGTCCGCTTCTCCATCACGCCCTTGGCGTCCGGCGCCTCGTCCTCGGCGTAGGCATCGAGCAGGAACGCCAGCATCGACCGGTCCACACCAGCGGCTGGCTCGATGACGTACGGCACGTACCGCTCGTTCGACTCCGGGTCCAGGTAGGACATGTCCTGGCCGGATGCCTTCGCGTGCACGGACAGGTCGTAAGTCGGTGCGGTTGGCGATGCCCTCGAGTTCGCCCCACTCGCTGCCCTGGAAGCCGTACCGGTATTCGACGTCCACGGTTCGCTTGGAGTAGTGCGATCGCTTGTCCGCTGGGTGCTCGTAGAGGCGGAGGTTCTCCTGCTTCAACCCGAGGTCGGTGTACCACGCCTGCCGATCGGCGATCCAGCGCTCGTGCCACTCCTCGTCGCTGCCCGGCTTGACGAAGAACTCCATCTCCATCTGCTCGAACTCGCGGGTGCGGAAGATGAAGTTGCCCGGCGTGATCTCGTTGCGGAACGACTTGCCGATCTGGCCGATGCCGAACGGGATCTTCTTGCGCGACGTCTGCAGCACGTTCCTGAAGTTGATGAAGATTCCCTGTGCCGTCTCTGGCCGCAGGTAGGCCAGGCCAGACTCGTCGTCCTGGACGACGCCCAGGTAGGTACGCAGCATGGCGTTGAACATCCGCGGCGGCGTAAAAGCGCCCCTGGTACCGCAGTTCGGGCAGGCCAGATCGGCCAGGCCGTGCTCTGGCTCCCTGCCGTCGTGCTTTTCCTGGTAGGCCTCGATCAGGTGATCGGGCCTGAACCGCTTATGGCAGGACTGGCACTCTGTCAGCGGGTCGACGAACTCGGTGACATGGCCGCTGGCCTGCCAGACCTCTGGCGCGAGAATCACGCTGGAATCCAGGCCGACGATGTCGTCGCGCTCGGTGACGACCGTCTTCCACCATTGTCGCTTGATGTTGTTCTTGATCTCTACGCCAAGCGGGCCATAGTCCCAGGACGCCCTCAGACCGCCGTAGATCTCGCTGGACGGGTACACGATCCCCCGTCGCTTGCTGAGGCTGACTACGGTCTCCAAGCGGTCGCTGCGACGAGCCATCAGAATTCTCCAGCGCCTTGCGGCGGTTGGTGGGTTGATAGACACGCTCTATCCCGGCGAGGGGTGGCGGTGCTGCCAGCTTAGCGGTGTCCCGGTGCTGCAGTGGTGCAGCTATCGTGGTCGGTGACCTGGCCAACCGCAACCGCATTAGCGGTGCAGCGCCACAGGCCGCATGACGGTCGGCGCCGCTGAGGAGGACGACCGCGCTTGAGCAGGAACCGCGCCAGGCAGCCCCGGCAGGCTGGCACCGGCGGGCGCCAGCGCCGGCCGCGGCCGCTGCCGTCCAGGCAACACCTTGTTCACGCCCGATGCCTCGCCGGCCAGGGCATCGATCGAGCAGCGGAGCGCGACGCCGCTGCTCTGGCTGCACCAGTTGCCGACCTGGCTGCTGCCCTTGCTCGCGGTCGCGCTGCTGGTGACCGGGCTGGCGGTCAGTGGCTGGGGCGGAGCGGTCGCGCTGGCCGGTCTCGCAGTCGTGCTCGGCTGGCTGGCTGCACTGTCCTGGCCGCGGTTGTCTGCGCAGGGCCGCTTGCTGCGGCTGGCGGCCGTGGCAGCCGTGCTCGTTGTGGCCATCCTGCGCGGTATGCACTGACTTACGGACGCCCACCCGCTCGTCGGAGAGGCGCTCGGCTGCACCGAGGGCCTACGTGCCGATGTCGGTGTCCGGCGCCTGATTCGGTTCGGCTCCGCCATAGCGCCGGTCCCTGCTGGCGTAGATCTCGCAGGCCCGCCAGAGGTGGCGCCGATCGAAATCGGGAAAGAGCGTGTCGAGAAATACGAACTCAGCGTAGGCCGACTGCCAGATCAGGAAGTTGGAGGTGCGCTGCTCTCCTGAGGAGCGCACGAACAAGTCCACGTCGGGGATGCCGGGCTCGTCGAGGTAGCGCGCGAACACCTTCTCATCGATCTTGTCGGCCCGCAGCTTCCCGGCCGCCACATCGGTCGCGATCGCGGCCGCAGCGTCGACGATCTCGGCCCGGCCGCCGTAGTTGACGCAGAACTGCAGCGTGAGCACCGAGTTGCCGGCCGTCATCTGCTCGGCATCCTCCAGCTCAGAGATCACGCTGCGCCATAGCCGCGGCCTGCGGCCGGCCCACCGGACCCTGACACCCATCTCGTTGAGCTGATCACGGCGACGGCGGATCACGTCCCTGTTGAAACCCATCAGGAAGCGGACCTCGTCTGGCGAACGCCGCCAGTTCTCTGTGGAGAAGGCGTAGGCAGACAGATACGGGATGCCGAGCTCGATCGCTCCCATGATCACGTCGAACAGCGAGTACTCGCCCGCCTTGTGACCCTCGGTCCGTGGCAGCCCGCGCTGCTTGGCCCACCGGCCGTTGCCGTCCATCACCAGCGCCACATGCCTGGGCAGCAGTTCGGACGGGAATTTCTGGCGGCCGAGCTCCGCTGCGATGCGGCTCAGGCGGCTTGACAGCTACGCCCATCCCGGAAGCACCTGCCGTGCGGCGGGTTGTCTCCCTGCTGCGGCTCACGCATGCTCCACGTGGCGCAGCGAGCGGATCGAGTGCTCCAGATGCCACTGAACGTAGGCCGCTACCAGCCCGCTGCACTCCACCTGGTACCGGCGCTCGCTCGCGTCTGCCAGCCCCCAGTCGCCCCGCAGCAGCGCGCTCATCAAGTCGATCGTCGGAGCCGCCGCTGTCGCTGCGCCAGGTGCCCAGCAGGATCTGCAGACCAGACCGCCTGCGGCAACGCCGAACGTCCGTCGGGACTGGCCACGTCGCTGCGCGGCGCCGTCTGGCACAGATTCGCCGGCTGCCGACGACGGTGCCCTGGTGCCGCAGATAGCGCACTCGTCGAGTGCCGGAGCGTAGCCAGCCACGGCAAGGGAGCGCAGCAGGTAGGCGTCGAGCACGAGCCTCGGATCGTGCCCGCCGTCAACGAGTGTCCGCAGACCGCCGACCAGCAGCAGGAACTGGCGCAACGCCGGTTCCTTCTCGATCACCGTGAAACGTTCGGCGGTTTCCAACATCGCGATGCCCGTGGTGTACCTGGGATAGTCCTCGGTCAGCGCCTCTCCGTAGCTGCGGACGGTTTCGGCTTGCGTGATGACGTCCAAGCTCCTGCCGGTGTAAAGCAACAGGTCGACGTGAGTGAACGGCTCAAGGCGGGCACCGAATCGCGACTTGGTCCGCCGGACGCCCTTGGCCACCGCCCTGATCCGGCCCGCCTTGCGGGCGAGCACGGTCACGATGCGGTCGGCCTCGCCCAGTTTATGGGTGCGCAGCACGATGCCGTCGTCGCGATAGATGCTCACGATCCCATTCTCACGCATCTGCCCGGTGCGGAGGCGGACGCGACACCTCTAGCCGGCCTGTGCCGCTTCCTCGGTCAGCGAGATCACATCGCTGCCCATGGGCGGCGCGTCATCCCGAGGTAACGGGCGGTCGTCCTGGCGACGGCACGCTCGGCATCGCTCAGCGGCCCGTCAGCGAGGCCGACCTCGACCACCTGGGCGAGGAACCACTCCCTTGCACGGGTCTCAAGCTGAATCGCAACCGCCTCGACGGCTGGCCGCAGGCCGGGGACCGTTTCGTCGTCACAACCCGGCGCGGCCTCGCCATGAGCGGAGCCCGCCAGCGCCGCGAGCATCCGGCCGTCGTGATAGTCGGGGGCACCGGCGGCCTTGATCAGCGCGATGCCGCGTTGCCTGGCCACCGGGCTGCCGGAACCGCCGGCCCGTAGCATCGCGACGACCGCGGCCTTCGTTCCGGCTAGCAAGGCGGCGAGCATCTGCTCGATGGTCGGAACGGCGAGCAGTTCGATCCGGTAGCACGTGTGGCAGATGGTGCAGGTGCAGGTGCTCGCCGGTGTCGCCGATCAGAGCCAGCGGGACGCCAAGCAGATGCGCCCAGCGCCGGCCGGACCGATGCCGATACGGCCGGTCGCCACCGCAACGCTCGCAGTGGAAGACGCCGTGACCTATCGTCCGGTAACAGACTCTGGACCCGACAAGGGCCAGCATTGCTTCCCTCCAGCCTGCCCTTCCGGGCGACTAGCCAGCCGGGTTGAACCGCACGCCGGAGTCCTGATCATCACATGCCCCGAGATCTTGGGTCAGCGATTTGCCGGAATTCGCCCCCGCGCCAGGGGTAGCTGACCTGCGGAATCGCAGCAGGGGCGGGGCAGCGGGCCTAAAAACCGAGCCTGCGCAGCTGCCGGGGATCGCGCTGCCAGTCCTTAGCGACCTTGATCCGCAAATCGAGGAATACGCGGCTGCCAAGCAAGCCTTCGATCTGCTTGCGCGCCCGCGAGCCGACATCCTTGAGCCTTGCGCCCTTGGCTCCGATCACGATCGCTTTCTGGCTTTGCCGTTCGACGTACATCACCGCGTGCACGTCGATGAGGTCGTCCTTGCCCTCGCGCGGGCCCATCTCGTCGACGACCACCGCTATGGAATGCGGCAGCTCGTCCCGCACGCCCTCCAGGATCGCCTCCCTGATGAGTTCCGCGACCAGTTGCTGCTCCGGCTCATCGGTCAGCTGCCCGTCCGGATAGAGCGGCCGGCCGGCGGGCAGATGGCTGACCAGCACATCTGCGAGCACGTCGAGCTGGAAGCCGCTCACCGCAGAAACGGGAACGATGTCCGCCCAGTTGCCCATGCCCTCGACCGCCGTCAGCTGACCGGCAACCTGTGCCGGGGAGGCCTGGTCCGTCTTGGTCACGATCGCCACGACGGGCGTCCGCGCCTGACTGGTCAGCTCGCGCGCCAGGTATGTGTCCCCAGGGCCGATCCGCTCGCCAGCTGGCACGCAGAAGCCGATCACGTCGACCTCTGTGAGCGTCGAGCGAACCAGGCTGTCGAGCCGCTCGCCGAGCAGTGTCCTCGGCCGGTGCAGCCCTGGAGTGTCAATGATGATCAGTTCGGCATCGGGACGCCTGACGATTCCCCTGATCACCCGGCGGGTCGTCTGGGGCCTGCTGCTCGTGATCGCGACCTTGCTGCCGACGAGCGCATTCATCAGCGTGGACTTGCCGACGTTCGGCCTGCCGCGAAGCACGCGAAGCCAGGCGAGAACTCCGCGCCGGCGGCGCCAGGGTCGGGCTGCGCTCCACTCTGGTGATTCTCCCCTACCGCTGGGATCTGGCTGCCCGGCTGCCGAGAGCTCACGAGCCGCGAGCGTCTCCCGGACGGTGCCGTCCGAGCCCGCGTGAATAATGAGCGCGCCAGCGCCGATGTCCTTGACCGCGCCGATGTCCTCGGCGGCAGGACCAGGGCCGTCGCTGACCAGGGCCGCCGCTTCGAGCGCCACCGCTCCGCTGGACACCGCCATCGCGACCGCGAGCGTGAGCGCTGACAGCCGGAGCGACGGGAGCGCGACCGCCGCCGCCGCATACGTCCGGCCCAGTCTCGTCCCGGACGGCTGCGCCTTCGGCAGAACCGACCCTTGCCCTGGCCGAGCGGGCAAGCGTAATGATCTTGATGTCCTCCGGGCCGAGCTCCGCCTCTGTCACGTGCCCGAGTCTAATGTCGGCTGGCCGGAACGGCCCGCGCTTGCTCCGCCTGCGTGACTGATCGATCGCGACCTGTACGGCAACCCAGGTCAGCGGCAGGGGATACAGGCCAATACCGAGAATTTACCATGGCTACGCTCCGTAGTTCTTGCGCCTTGACCTGCGATAACTCAGTCTAGTGCGGAGTCGCACGGGCACCGAGGCCGACTCCGCCAAAAAAGGCTGTCAACCGGCCTATCTGTCTGCGCGTCTCCGGTGTGTTATTCGCGCAGTGGGAGTGGAGTGGGTGCCCTGCCTGTAGTTAGGCAGTGTGCCTGGGGGGGTGGGCGGTGGCTGAGGAAATAGCTGTCCCCGAACGGGTTGAGGTCAGCCTGCTTGCACGGCTGGCCATGGGCAGGGTTCGGGCTTGGACCGGCGCTTACAAGCGTCAGCTGGTGATCCTCGATGTCTGCGCAGGCCTGGCTGCTGGCTGGCTGGCATTCGAGGTGCGATTCGGCAGCACGGACACGCAGGACGCGGCTTATATCTGGCTTGGCCTGGCATTGCCGGTGCTCTGGCTCGCGGCGCTCGAACTGGCGGGCGGCTATGACGATCGCTTCGTCGGCGTCGGGCCCGACGAATTCCGCCGGGTCGTGAACGCCGGCGTCTGCCTGACGGCCGTGGTGGCCATCTTCTCCTATGCCACCAAGACCGAAGTGGCACGTGGTTACGTCGTCGTCGCGCTCCCCTGCATGACGCTCTTCGACCTGGCCGGCCGGTACTGGCTGCGCAGGAGGCTGCACAGGCTGCGCGCTCAGGGCGCGTGCATGCGCAAGGTCGTCGTCGTCGGCCATCGAGGACGTGATCAGCGAGCTGACCGCCGTGCTGCGCCGCGAGACCTATCACGGGCTGACGATCGTCGCGGCCTGCGTCGTCGGCCCCGATCATCCGGCGGTCATCGACGGCATCCCTGTTGTCGGCGGGCTCCAGGACGTGACCGACGTCGTCCGGCGCTTTCAGGCCGACACCGTAGCCATACTTGCCTGCCGCGAGATGATGGGCGCCCGGCTGCGGAACCTCGCCTGGGCCCTGGAGAAGGCCGGCACCGACATCTGCGTGGCACCAGCGCTGCTTGACGTGGCCGGCCCGCGGACGACGATCAGGCCGATCGCAGGCTTGCCGCTGCTGCACGTGGATCACCCGGAGTTCACCGGCACTGAAGCGGCTCGTCAAGGCGGCCTTCGACAAAGCATTCGCAGGTACGGCGCTGTTGTTCCTCGTGCCGGTGCTCGGCGTGATCGCGCTGGCGATCGCGCTCGGCGATCGCGGGCCTGTGCTCTTCCGCCAGACCCGCGTCGGCAAGGACGGCACGCCGTTCATGCTCTTCAAGTTCCGCACCATGGTCGTCGACGCGGAACAGCGCAAGGCCGAGCTCATGGGCCTTAATGACAGCGACGGCGTGCTCTTCAAGATGCGCAAGGATCCGCGGATCACGCGGGTCGGCGGCTGGCTCAGGCGCTACTCGCTCGATGAGCTGCCGCAGCTGTTCAACGTGCTGATCGGCGACATGTCGCTGGTCGGACCGCGGCCCGCGCTGCCCGACGAGACAACTCGGTACGGCGACTACGTCAGGCGGCGGCTCGTGGTGAAGCCAGGAATCACCGGCCTGTGGCAGGTGAACGGCCGGTCGAACCTGCCGTGGGATGAGGCCGTCCGGCTCGACGTGCGGTACGTCGAGAACTGGTCGTTGTTCCTCGACCTGCAGATCTTGTGGAAGACCTGGTCAGCAGTGACGCACGCAGACGGTGCGTATTGAACAGCCGGCAGAGCACCGGCAAAACCAAGGGGAGGGTGGCGTGACAGTGCAGGTGCCTACTGCCGACGTGCGGGAGCATGGCCTGGACGGGAGAATTGGCACCGGCAGGTAGCGCCGTTGCGGAACGTCCCAGGAAGAGTGCCTCCGCGCCGGACATCGCCCAGCTCGTGCGCGGCGCGGCGACCGGTGACCGCTGGGCTTGGGAACGGCTGGTCGAGCAGTTCGAACGGCTGATCTGGGCTATGACCCGAGAATTCAAGCTGGCCGACAGCGACGCTGCCGACGTTGCTCAGGCGACGTGGTTGCGGTTGCTCGAGCACATCGACCGCATCCAGTACCCGGACAGGATCGGGAGCTGGCTGGCCACCACTGCCAGGCACGAGTGCCTGCGGCACGTGTCGAGGGCCAAGAGGGTCATGCTCGTCCAGGACGACGTCGTGTTCTTTGGCGTCGCGACGCTCCAGCCCGATGTCGACGAGGGCATACTTGCGGCCGAGCGGGCCGACGCGGTCAGAGAGGCCATGTCCTTGCTGCCATGGCGCTGGCAGAAGCTACTTGAGATGCTCATGGCCGACCCGCCAGTCTCGTACGCGGAGATCTCGAGCCAGCTCGGCCTGCCCGTCGGCAGCATCGGGCCCACCAGGGGCAGGTGCCTGGAGCGGCTACGCGTGCTGCTTCAGGCCACCTGAGTCGCTGCCCCGCCAGCCGGCCAGCGCGTCAGCGTCCACCCAGTGACCGCCATGGGCTTCCACCTCCGGATAGGCCGCACGCACTTCCGCACGCAGGTCCGCGACGAACAAGAGCACCGCGTCCGGCTTCTTGGCGTCCAGCTCAGCGGGGCTGACGACGGGAATGTCGGTCCCCGGCATCCGCAGCCCGACCTTGGCCGGCGACGCGTCGGCCACCGCCGGGAGCAGGCCCCTGTCGATGCCGGCTCGGCGCAGCAGGGCCACCGCGCGGGACGCGGCCCCGTAGCCGAGCACGCTACGTCCCTCGCGCTGCTGCGCGGCGAGCCAGGCTCGCAGGCCATCGGCCCCGGCAATGGCGTCCGTGCCGAGCCCGCCGAGCACGCCTGGGTCCGTCACGCCGACGCTGGCGTCGTCGGCCAGCAGCTCATCTACGCTCTCGCGGCCGACCGGCGCTGGGCACGGTTACCCGGCTTGCCGCGAGCAGCACTGTGCCGCCGTAAAGGTCAAAGTGCCAGGCGCCACTCGGCGTGCAGGCCGTGCGCCGCCAGCAGGCCGACAAGCGCGGTCGTGGAGTAATACGCGTAGTGCGCATGGCGCAGTGCGTTCCATTGGCCGCCCCTGACGATCGCGCTCAGCGAGTGGTACTGCAACAGCAGAACCCCGGCGTCGGAAAGGCCGGCCGCACGCTCGGCGATTGCCGCTGCCTGGTCAGCCGCATGCATCATCCCGAAGCAATCGACGATCACGTCAGCCGGTTCGCCGGGAGCTGCAGGCTTGAGCCCGCGCTTGGCGAGCAGGCTCAGCCACGATCCGCCATGCGGGCTGCCGTACTCGGTGACTGTGCTGCCCGCATCGCAGCAGGCCAGCCGATCCGGCGCGGCCGACAGCGTCGGCCGCCTGCGCGACGAGCGCGGCTGGCTCGGCGCCCCTCGGCTCCTCCGGCACAGTCGGATCAGCCACGAGCTGCGCGAGGCCGCAGGTCGCACAGAGCCACATCTGGAGCGGGTACTCGGGGTCTGGCCCTGGATCCTCAGCGGCAGGGAAGTAGTCGCAGGCGGGCTGCTCGCCCAGGTCAAGTACCAGATGACCGGAGCGGCTCCGGCAGGCACGGCAGGCATGATCTGTCATTTGGCGTACTTCGACTTCCTAGACTTCCGAGATTTCGCACTTTTCCATAGATTTCAGGCAATGCAGATTATTCAGGCAGCTACTACTATTCGGGCAGACTCGGGACTCCACCAATGATCCACACGATGAGTGATAACGTACTCGCCACTGGCTGGAGTGAGGGGTCAAGTTTGCCAGCGACGCCGTCATGCCGCCTGTGCGGGACTCCCCTGACCCGGACCTTCGTCGACCTTGGCATGTCGCCGCTGTGCGAAAGCTACGTGAGCGCCGATCACCTCGACGAGGCCGAGTCCTTCTACCCGCTGCACGTCAGGCTCTGTGATTCCTGCCTGCTCGTGCAGCTGCCTGCCTACGTGCCAGGCGAGGATATCTTCTCCGACTACGCCTACTTCTCGTCCTACTCCGATTCCTGGGTGGCGCACGCTAGGCGTTACGCGGATCTGATGGCCGACCGCCTGGACCTGCACGCAGACAGCCTGGTGACCGAGGTCGCCAGCAACGACGGCTACCTCCTTCAGCACTTCGTCGCCAAGGGCGTACCGGTGCTTGGCGTCGAGCCCGCGGCAAACGTCGCCGAGGTCGCCAGATCGCGAGGCATCAGGACGGAGTCGCGAGTTCCTCGGGCCGCAGACCGGCCGCGAGCTAGCTGGCGAGTACGGGCGGGCTGACCTGGTCGCCGCCAACAATGTGTTCGCCCACGTGCCCGACATCACCGGCTTCGCGGCTGGACTGCGCGCGCTGGTCAAGGACTCGGGCGTGGTCACGCTGGAGTTCCCGCATCTGCTCCGGCTGATCGAGCGCCGCCAGTACGACACGATCTATCACGAGCACTACTCCTATCTGTCGCTGCTGACCGCGTCGCGGGCGCTGGCGACCGCCGGACTGCGCGTCACCGACGTCGACGAACTAGAGACTCACGGCGGCTCACTGCGGGTCTACGCCAGACCGGAAGAGGCCGCCCCGGAAGAGGCCGGCGCTGAGCAGGCCGGCAACGTCAAGGCGGTCCTCGACGCCGAGGAGTCGGCCGGCTTGCACACGGTGGCTGGCCATGCGGGCTTTGCCAGCGAGGTACTGCGGA
The DNA here is from genome assembly GCA_963809195.1 of uncultured Actinomycetota bacterium. Classification (GTDB taxonomy): domain Bacteria; phylum Actinomycetota; class Actinomycetes; order Streptosporangiales; family Streptosporangiaceae; genus Chersky-822. The sequence goes on from CAWEIQ010000003.1 coordinate 881,987, forward strand.
TCAAGAGCGACCTGCTCGGCTTCTTGCTCGACGCGGCCCAGGCCGGCAAGGCGGTCGCCGGCTACGGCGCCCCTGGCAAGGGCAACACGCTGCTTAACCACTGCGGGATCCGCTCTGACCTGCTCGCTTACACCGTCGACCGGAGCCCGGTCAAGCAAGGCAAGTTCCTGCCGGGCACGCATATCCCGATCTTCGCGCCGGACCGGCTCGCCGAGACCAAGCCCGACTACGTGCTGGTGCTGCCCTGGAATCTGCGCGAGGAGATCAGCAAGCAACTCGACTACGTGCGGTCCTGGGGCGGCAGGCTCGTATTCCCGATCCCTGCGCTCGACATCATCTGATCTTGGGGGGTAACAAGTGAAGGTCGTGCTCTTCTGCGGTGGCCTGGGCATGCGGATGCGTGACGGCGTCAACACCGGGCCCAAGCCGATGGCCATGATCGGCGAACGGCCGTTGCTCTGGCACGTGATGCGCTACTACGCCCACTTCGGGCACACCGACTTCGTGCTTTGTCTGGGATACGGCGCGTCCTACGTGAAGGACTTCTTCCTGAACTACGACGAGACCAGGTCGAACGACTTCGTGCTGGAGAAGGGTGCGACCGAGGTCAAGCTCTTCAGCACCGACATCTCCGAATGGCGCATCACGTTCGTCGACACCGGGCTGAACTCACCGATCGGCGAGCGGCTGCGCCGGGTCCGCCGCTTCGTCGACGACGAACCCATGTTCATGGCGAACTACGCGGACGTGCTGACGAACGCGCCGCTTCCCGACATGATCGAGCGGTTCGCCGCGAGCAACGCGGTGGCATCCCTGCTCGCTGTGCCGCTCCAGTGTTCGCACCATGTCGTCCAGGTAGCCGACGACGGGCTGATCACGCAGGTCACGCCCATGCGCGATCTGCGTCAGTGGGAGAACGGCGGCTACTTCGTTCTCCGGCCGGAGATTTTCGACCACCTCGGCGAAGGCGAAGACCTCGTCGAGGACGCGATCATGCGCCTGGTGCCGCAGGGAGAGTGCTGGCCTACCCGTACAAGGGCTACTGGTCGGCGGCCGACACCGTGAAGGAGCGTGTGCAGCTCGAGGAGCTTTACCAGCGGGGCACCTGCCCGTGGATGATCTGGGACGACGGACCGCTCTGGCACGTTCGCGATCTGGCACGTTCGGACAGCTCACGCCGAGGATCGGCGAGCCTGTCGCCGATCCTGGCACGCCATTCGTGCCCGAACCCGCGGTGGGGTGACCGCGCTTGCTGCCGCTCAGGCTGACCGCCGCGCCAGGGACCACGCTGTCCGTGCTGGCGATCGGAGCTCACCCCGATGACATCGAGATCGGCGCGGGCGGCACGCTGCTCTCACTGGCGGCTAGTCATCCAGGGCTGCAGTGCAGGTACGTCGTTCTGACCGGAACCGCCGACCGCCAGCTGGAGGCACGGTCCGCGGCAAGCGCCTTCCTGCCCGGCGTGCGACGTGACGGTCGAGCTGCACGACCAGCCAGAAGGCCGGCTGCCTGCGGCGTGGGCCGCGGTGAAGGACGTGCTCGAGAACGTCGCGCGTTCATGTACGCCCGATCTCGTGCTCGCGCCGTCCGCGGACGACGCGCACCAAGATCATCGAACGATCGCCGAGATCGTCCCGACCGTCTTCCGCGACCAGCTCTACCTCGCTACGAGATTCCCAAGTGGGATGGAGACTTCGGCCGCCCGTCGATGTATGTGCCGCTGTCGACCGATATCGCAAAGCGCAAAGACGGAGTTGCTGCACAAGTGCTATCCGTCGCAACGCGGGCGCGACTGGTGGGACGACGAGGTATTCCTCGGCCTCGCCAGGCTGCGCGGCATGGAATGCCGAGCGCCGTACGCTGAGGCGTTCACGTGCGCAAAGTCCCTGCTTTTGCCAGGGACGACCGAACGGACCGGGCGCTGACGTATCACCGCGCCGTGCAGCTGGATCCTATGAACGCCAGGTTTACTGGATCTGAACCTTCGGCCGGGCGAATCGATCGGGGCCTAGACACCGTCATGACGAGGCGAAGCTCACCGGACGCGCGACCGAGAGTCGGCACGATCGGTGATGTGTGAGCCAGATGAGCGACAACCGCCACGCACCCGCGTGGCCCGCGGCTGGCCCGGTGCGCTCTGATGTCACCACGAGGGACGAAGTTCCGGGTGCGTGGGGTGGGTCGCCGGTTCGGGTGGGGGCTGGCCGATCAGGCGGTGTCGAGCCTGACCAATTTCGCGGTGAGCTTGTATGTGGCCCGGTCGCTTGGGCGCGGTGCAGTTCGGCGCGTTCAGCCTGGCGTACGTGACCTACTCGTTTGTTCTGAACGCCTCCCGCGGGCTGGCCACCGACCCGCTGCTGGTCAGGTTCAGCGGCGCCCAGCGGCCGGCCTGGCGGCGGGCGGTGGGCAGCTGCACCGGCACCGCGCTGGCGGTCGGCCTGGTGGGCGGGGCGGCGATGCTGGCGGTGGCGGTGCTGCTCGGCGGCACCGCCAGGATCGCGTTCTTCGCGATGGGGCTGACCATGCCCGGGCTGATGCTGCAGGACAGCTGGCGGTTCGCGTTCTTCGCGGCCGGGCGGGGCGGCCAGGCGTTCCTGAACGACGTCGTCTGGGCCGCGGCGATGGTGCCCGGGCTGCTGGCGCTGCGGTTCACCGGCCACGAGACGGTGCTGTGGTTCGTGCTGGTCTGGGGTGCCTCAGCGAACGTCGCCGCCGCGGCAGGGCCGTTTCAGGCCAGGGTCATCCCGCGCCTGCTGGACGCCTGGACCTGGGTCATCAGGCACCGCGACCTCGCCTTCCGCTACCTCGCCGAGGAGACGCTGGGCAGCGCTACCGGCCAGGTCAGGGCCTACGGCCTGGCGGCGATCGTCGGGCTTGCCGCGGTCGGATCCGTGCAGGCCGCGAGCACGTTGATGGGACCGTTCCTCATGGTCCTGACCGGCGTCTCGCTGGTGTCGGTTCCCGAAGCCGACCCGCGTGCTGCGGAACTCGCCGCGTCACCTCAGGCTGTTCTGCGCGCTGATCGGCGGCGGGCTCGCCGCCGCCGCGTTGCTTTGGTGCGGTGTCTTGCTCGTTGCTCTGCCGCGCGGGCTCGGCGACTTTTTGCTGCGCGACCGGCTGTGGCAGCTGACGTATCCGCTCGTGTTCCCGATGACCATCGCCGTCATGGGGGCGTGCTTCAGTTCAGGCGCGACGGCCGGACTGCGTGCTCTCGGAGTCGGCCACGCGCAGCTTGCGGGCAGGCATATTCGGCTCGGCGACCTACATCGCAGGATGCCTGATCGGCGCGTTCCTCGGCGGAGCCGTGGGCTCGGTGTACGGCAGCGCGGTGGGCACGACAGCCGGCGCGCTGGTGTGGTGGCGGCAGCTGCAGGTCGCGCTCCGCGAGGCAGATGTGCCGTCGGTCAGGATGCTGCCCGGCACGACCGGCCGCCATCGCCTGGAGACACGTCGAGGGCAGGGATGCGCAAGCCTGCCGCAGAGCCAGGAGCCCCCGTGACCGGACAGGCAGCCGATTCAACCTCGATGAGAAAGCGCATGACCGCCAGCGCACCCTGCGCCGAGGCACCGCGGTCATGAACGAGAGGAGATGACGGACACGTGAGCGAGGTCCCGCGGCTCACCATCGGGCTTCCCGTATATAACGGCGAGAATTACCTCGCCGAAGCCATCGAAGCCTTGCTGGGCCAGACCTATGAGAACTTTGAGCTGATCATCGCGGACAACGCGTCGACGGACGGCACGGCAGACATCTGCCGCCGCTACGCCCGGCGGACACGCGGGTCCGCCACCTGCGCCATCCGAAGAACATCGGGCTGGCCAGGAACCACAATTGCCTGGTCACGGAGGCAAGGGGTGAGCTCTTCAAGTGGGCATCCCACGATGACCTGTACGGCAAGGACCTGCTCAGGCTCTGCGTCGAGGCTCTAGACGAGCGCCCGGACATTGTGCTCGCTCACTCCTGGACCGCCTTGATAGACGGATCAGGTCAGGTGACCAGGGCGCTGCAGTACGGGCTCGCCACGAGCTCCCCCGCACCGCCCGTACGGTTCAGAAGCATGCTCTTCGAGCTCGGCGGTGACGACGACAGCGGTGTCATCCGCATGCCCGTGCTCCGGCAGACGGCCTTGAACGGCAGCTACTACCGCGCCGACCGGACGTTCGTCTCCGAGCTTGCGCTGGCGGGCCCGTTCTATCACGTACCTGACTGGCTGTACTTCCGCCGTGATCATCCTGAGCGAGCGGCGCGAGCTTTCACCAGCGTCCGTGACTGGTGCACCAACCTGGACCCGCGGCGGGCGGACCGGCTGCGCAACCCAGCCGTCCGGCTATACGGCGAGTACATCTGGGGGTTCATCTCGGCGATCAGGAACGCTCCTCTGTCCAGGGCCGAGCGGATTGCCTGCTACCGGCATCTGATGAGCTGGGCGGCGAGTCGCGCCTTCACCGACAAGGGCAATTTCGTCTCTGAAACGGCGGCCGCTGACGCGCCGCCAATCTCCCTCGGCGCCGCCGTAGCGGGCCAGGAGAGCAGAGTCCGATGAGCGGTCGCCATCCGCGGATTGGCCTGTTCGGGTATCTCGGATCCGGCAATATCGGCAACGACGCCTCGATGGAGTCGGTGCTCAGCTACCTGCGTGCCGAGCACCCCGATGCCATCGTCGACGCCATGTGCATGGGGCCAGAACGGCTGCAGCGTGCGTACGCCATCGACGCGGTTCACATGTCCTGGGCTCGCAAATACGAGCAGCGGGTGCCAGGGCCTTTGACGGCCGGCCTCAAGGTGCTCGGAAAGTTCGTCGATGCCGGCCGGACCGCATGGTGGGTCCGGCGCCATGACCTCGTCATCGTGCCTGGCATGGGCGTGCTCGAAGCAACTCTCCCGCTGCATGCCCTCGGTGCTCCGTACGCGTTCTTCCTGCTCAGCTTCTCCGGCAGGATCTTCGGCACGAAGGTGGCGCTCGTAAGCATCGGCGCGAACGTCACCAAGCAGCCCCTGACCAGGTGGCTATTTTCTGCTGCGGCACGTCATGCCTCCTACGTCTCGTACCGCGACGCGGTATCACGCGATGCCATGGCGACGCGGGACGAGACTGGCGAACGCGGCCGCGTTTATCCCGATCTCGCATTCGGCCTTCCCGGCGGTCACCGATGAGCCGGGAGACCCGCAGACGATCGGCATCGGCGTTATGGAATTCTCCGGCTCCAACGACGACCGCCAGCGGGCTGACCAGATCCGCGCGTCCTACCTCGAGCAGATGAAGGCCTTCGTCGTGGCGCTCGTTGACAGCGGCCGCGCGGTCCGCCTGTTCGTCGGAGACACGACAGGTCATGATGACGCAGTGGCCGGCGAGATCCTGGCCCACCTGAGGTCCGAGCGGCCCGATCTGCCTGCCGGACGGGCCGTCGCGGAGCCGGTCGTCACGTTCGACGACCTGATGCGCTCGATGGCACCAGCCGGCGCCGTAGCGGCCACGCGCTACCACAACCTCATCTGTGCTCTCCTGCTTGGCAAGCCGACGATCTCCCTCGGCTACGCCGCCAAGCACCAGGCGTTGATGGCGGAGACTGGCCTTGCCGAGTTCTGCCAGCCAGCTGACGACCTCGACGCAGGCTCGCTGCTCGATCAGCTCGGCGGAGCTGCAGAAGAGATCAGCTGAGTTGCGGTTGATGATCGCCGAGCGCAATGCGGAGCGCGCTAGTCGTGTCGCCGAGCAGTTCAAGGCACTGTCGGGGCTGCTCTTCGACACATCGCCAGGCATGGGCAAGGCTCACGAGCCTGGCCTGGTACCTGCTCCCTGACAGCCGACAGCACCGCACAGCCGACAGCCGCACACCCGACAGAGCGGAGACACGTCGATGAGAAGCTTCGCAGCATCCAACGCCCACGTGGCGGCCAGCAGTGAAGTGATACCGGGCGGCGCACACACCTACGCCAAGGGCGAGGATCAGTACCCTGCCGGCATGGCCCCGGTGATCGAGCGCGGTGCCGGATGCCGGGTGTGGGACATTGACGGCAATGAGTACGTGGAGTTCGGCAACGGTCTGCGCTCCACCACGCTCGGCCACGCGTTCGAGCCGGTCATGGCGGCCGTCAGGGACCATCTCGCAGACGGCGTGAACTTTGTCCGCCCGCATCGGATCGAGCGCGAAGCCGCCGAACGCGTCGTCGACCTGATTCCGAGCGCCGAGATGGTGAAGTTCGGCCTCAACGGATCCGACGCTACGACGGCGGCCGTCCGGCTCGCGCGAGCGTATACGAATCGCGACATGGTGGCTGTGTGCAGGCAGCATCCGTTCCTGTCGACCGACGACTGGTTCATCGTCACGACCGCGATGTCCGCCGGCATTCCCAAGGCGGCGTGGCCACTGACCGTTCAGTTCTCCTACAACGACCTCAACGACCTGGAGCAGGTCTTCGCCACGTTCCCCGGGCAGATCGCCGCGGTCGTGATGGAGGCAGAGACGGCCGAGCCGCCGGCCGACGGCTATTTCGACGGACTGCGCAGGCTGTGTGACGAGCACGGCGCGCTGCTCATTCTCGATGAGATCATCACGGGATTCCGCTGGCACGAGCGTGGCGCGCAATATATCTACGACATCAGGCCAGATCTGTGCACGTTCGGCAAGGGCCTGGCGAATGGCTTTCCCGTGTCATTGCTGGCAGGCCGGCGAGACATCATGCGCCTCGGCGGGTTTGTCGATGACGTCGACCGGGTGTTCCTGCTCTCGCAGACCGCCGGTGCGCAACCGTGGGCGCTGGCGGCCGTGCTCGCCGTCATCGAGACCTATCAGCGCGAGCAGGTGGCTCAGCGGCTGCTCGATATCGGTGCCGGCCTGCGGACGTCAGATCGAGGCGGTTGTAGCAGATGCGGGCCTGTCCGACCACTTCCAGCTGCGCGGGCGCGACTGCAACCTCGTTTACGTGGCACGTGACGAACAGGGCCAGCCCAGCCAGGCATTCCGTACCCTGGTGCTACAAGAGCTCGCGGAGCGCGGCGTTCTCGCGCCATCCTTCGTGGTCTGTGCGGCCCACGATGAGCATGCCATCAGCCAGACCGTCGACGCCGTCGCCCAGCTGATGCCCGTCTACCGCAGGGCACTTGAGCAAGGCACGGCCGGGCTGGTCCGCGGCCGGCACGTCAGGCCGGCGATCAGGGCGCGCGGATAGCTCGCGAACCGCGGCCGCGCCATCAGGATTGTGGCGATCGGGCCGGCCCCGGCCGGCCGCGGGAACCTGCCATTGACGCCCGGCGCAGCGCGACAGATGACGGCGCGCGATGGCGTCCCGTCGGACTCTGCATGAGGCCGACTCCTTCGGATGCGATGTTGGCTTCCTTGAGCCCGGCACGCAACTGCCACCACCAGGCAACCACGGCGATGATGCCAGCAACCGCCATCCCTCGAACCGCGCCGACCGCACCGCCGGCCATCGCGCCAAGCGCGCTGGCAACAACCACCGTCACCGACGAGACAATCATCGCTCGCAGGCTCCGCCGCGAGGCCCCGAGCGCGCGCAGCCCCGCGCTGGCGCCGACCGTCAGGCACGTCCCCATGACGGAAATGGTCACTGGCAGCACGAGCGGATAGGTGAGCCGCCACAGCGAGCGCAGCACGATATGACCTAGCCCTATCGGCAGCGCGACTTGCAGCACAACGCCCCAGACCAGGGCAGCCAGTGCCGTGCCGCCGCCGATGGCGAGGCAGTACAGCTGGAGCTTGCGCGGGGACTGCTTGAGCAGCCGCGCCGCCTCGGGAACGGTCACCAGCGAGATGCCCATCAAGGCCGCCAGGAACGGGCCCATCAACACCTGGGCGGCCTGCACCGATCCCACGGCTGCCAGCCCGGAGATGACGCCGAGGAAGGTGAGGCGCAACTGCGCCGCGCCACTGAACGCGGTGTTCTCTGCGAGGTAGCGGAAGGCGAGGTCGCGGTGCTGGATGACCCAGGTCCAGGCGTCCAGCAGGCGCGGGATGACCCTGGCCTGAAACGGCCCTGCCGCGGCGGCGACGTTGGCCGCGGCGCCCCAGACCAGCACGAACCACAGCACACTCTCGTGGCCGGTCATCCGCAGCGCCAGCAGCCCAGGCACCATCGCCGCGGCCCAGATGATGTCGTTCAGGAACGCCTGGCCGCCCCGCCCGGCCGCGAAGAACGCGAACCGCCAGCTGTCCTGCAGCATCAGCCCGGGCATGGTCAGCCCCATCGCGAAGAACGCCACCCTCGCGGTGCCGCCGAGCAGCATCGCCACCGCCAGCATCGCGGCCCCGCCCACCAGGCCGACCGCCAGCGCCGTGCCCGTGCAGCTGCCCACCGCCCGCCGCCAGGCCGGCCGCTCGGCCCCGCTGAACCTGACCAGCAGCGGGTCGGTGGCCAGCCCGCGGGACGCGTTCAGAACAAACGAATAGGTCACGTACGCCAGGCCGAACGCGCCGAACTGCACCGCCCCCAGCGACCGCGCCACATACAAGCTCACCGCGAAGTTGGTCAGGCTCGACACCGCCTGATCCGCCAGCCCCCACCCGAACCGGCGACCCACCCCACGCGGCCCGGATCTTGCCGCGGGATCTATCCTTTCCCGCCGCGCCGACCGAGTCCTCGGTTACCACGATGGCCCCGAGCCCTCGCGTGTCAACGCCACCCCCAGACTCGCCACCGGCTCGTGCAAGGCCGAGCCGCCCTGCAATCACTGGATCCGTGGCTAAGAGGTCTTGATACATGGCCACGGTACAAGCTCGCGATGCACAAACTCGCAGCACGTAGCGATTCGTAAGCACTCGTGAGGACTCGCCAGGAATCAGCCAGGACAGGCGTATCAGAACCAGTATCTGCTCTCTCTCATTGAACGCGGTCTTTTACGTGGGGGCGTCGGAGACAGGAAGGTTATTGATGGCATGACGGAAATGCCGACGGCGATCAGCTCACCGACGCCTGCCGCCATCACACCGGTGCGCGGTCAAGATGACTACGACGTTCTGGTGCTCGAAGCGGGGAACCGGCAGAGCCTGGCGAGCGTCCGCAGCTTCGGCCGGGCAGGGCTGCGCGTCGCGCTCGGCGAGAGCTTCGCCGAATGCTCCCGAGACCTCCCGGTCCTCGCGTTCACTTCTAGGTACTCTGCCCGCAACGTAGTGCTGCCGAATTATGCAATCGATGGCACTGCCTTCGCCGCGGCAGTCGTCGACTTCGTCCGCGCCCACCCGACGAAGGTCGTGCTGCCGACAACCGATGGCGCGATTGCGGCAATCGTTCCGCAGCGCGGACTCCTCGCCGAGCTCGGCTGCGCGCTCGCGCTGGCCCCTGACCAGATCCTTGAAGTCGCCAATGACAAGGACCGCACCCTCGCGGTCGCCACGCGAGCTCGGCATCGACTTCCCGCAGACCATGCGGCTTGACGGCGTCGCTGACGTGCCCGCACTGGCCGCGCAGCTCACGTTTCCTGTGGTGCTGAAGCCAACCTCGTCCTGGGTGAGCAGGTCGCCGGTGCGGCTGCAGGCCGTTGAGGTCATCAACGAGGCAGAAGCAGCGCGCGCGGTCGACGCCTACGTGAACGCCGGCGCGACAGTGCTTGCGCAGCCGTGGATTGGCGGCCGCCGCGAGGGCCTCACGATGTTCGTCGTTGACGGCGACGTCCGCGCGTGCTGCGCGCACGTCGTCCACCGCGCCAGCCCGGCGCTCGGCGGCGCCTCGGTGCTTCGCGAGACCGTGGCCATACCTGCGGACATCTACGAGAAGTCGGTCCGGCTCGTCAGAGCGATCGGCATGGAAGGCCTTTGCGAGGTGGAGTACCGGCGGGACCACGCGGGACGCCCGATGCTCATGGAGATCAACGCGAGGATTGTCGGCAACATCGAGAACGCCGTGCGCTCAGGAATCGACTTCCCGCTCATGATCTGGCGCTGGGCGACTGGTCAGCAGATCGACCCGGTCGACGGCTACCGGACCGGGGTCAGAACGCGCTGGCTGCGCGGCGACATGCGCTGGCTGCGCGACAACTTCAGGCGGGTCGGGCGGCCCGACAGTGTCTCACGGACACGAGCCCTGTGGATGTTCGGCTCGGAGTTCGCCAGAACCAGGCACTACGACTGCCTCGACGGCCGCGATATCCGGCCTTTCCTTGCCGAGCTGCGAACTGCGGCGGCAGCCGTCAGGAATTCCAGGAAATCAATTCCCACCGCGAGCGATGGAGACCGAGAGGAAGCTTGACATGTCAGGAGACGAGGTTCTCGTCATCGGAGCCGGGCCGAATGGGCTGTCAATCTCAGCCCACCTGCGCGCTCTGGACATCGGCCATCGCATCGTGGGACGGCCACTGGACGCATGGCGGACGCACATGCCCGCCGGCATGCGGCTGAAGTCGGAGCCGTATGGCTCGGGGATCGCCGCGCCAAACCCTGGCTATGACGTGGCGACCTACAGCAAACAGCACGGCGTCGCCTACACACACCGGGTCGAGCCGATCTCGGTCGAGCATTTCATTGACTACGGCGACTGGTACACCAAGGAACTGGTGCCAGGCATCACCGACATCACCGTCACCGGCCTGGAGGCCGTCGGCGACCGCTTCAGGGTGAGTTTCGCTGACGCCGATCCGGTCACCGTCGGCCAGGTCGTCGTCGCGACCGGCGTGCTCCCGTTCGCCCGCATGCCAGGTGAACTCGCCAGCCTGCCTGCTGATCTGGCGACGCACACGAGCGAGCACCACCACCTGGACCGGTTCAGCGGCCGCACGGTGGCCGTGATCGGCTCGGGTCAGTCCGCGCTCGAGACAGCGGCGCTGCTGCACGAGTCAGGAGCGAATGCCCAGCTTGTGGTGCGTCGGCCGACCGTCCCTTGGCTGGACCCGAACCCAGCGACCATCAGCGGCCTCGGCTATGTCAAGCGCCCGGTCAACAGGCTCTGCGAAGGATGGCACTGCACGTTCTGGAACACTCCAGAAGCCTTCAGGCGGCTGCCGCGCCAGATGCGGATCACCAAGGCGCGCACGGTGCTCGGTCCGGCCGGCGCGTGGTGGCTGAAGGACCGGGTCGACGGCGTGATCGACACCCTGACCAGTCACCGCGTGCGCGGCGCGGAGCCGCACGGCAGTGGCGTCAGGCTCATTCTCGACGGTCCGCGGCAGTCGAGCTCGATGCCGACCACGTGATCGCAGGAACCGGGTTCAGCGTCGATCTCACCAAGCTAGGGTTCCTTGCCGACTCGCTGCGCACCAGGATCGAGACGCTGGCCGGGTACCCGGTGCTCAGCCGGGCATGCGAATCCACCGTTCCAGGGCTCTACTTCGTCGGCTCTCTCGGCAACCGTGAGCATCGGCCCGTCGGCACGATTCATCGCCGGTACCCACACCACCGTGCGGCCGCTCGTCAAGTCGATCGCGCGGCAGGCCGAGGTCCGGCCGGACCGCTGCGGCAACCTGACGTGTCCGGCACGACACGGTCAGGTATCAGAACGGCCCGGCCGGCGCTCATATATCTGACCGGTCACAAGGCGGTGGTACCGGCTGCTCCGCCAGCTAAGGCGATGGAGGTCGTGGCGTGGACCTGAGGACGCTCCTGCACGCGGTGCGCCTGCACAAGGCCGTCTTCGCTCTCGTTGTCGCAGTCGGCATCGCCGGCGGCGTAGCGTACACGTTCCTCAGGCCACCGCTGCAAGTGAGCAGGGAACTTGTCATCGTTGCCAACACCAAGCAGATCAAGGCCCAGGCCATCATCGCGGACAGCACTCCTGTGATGAGGGCCGCGAGGAGGCTGCTTGACTATCCGGTCTCGCTGGCGATGCTCGAGCGTCGCGTGCAGGTGGAAAGCCTTACCACCGGCGTCATCGCGGTCACTGCCGAGGCGAAGACAGCCGAACAGGCACAGGAACTGGCCGACGCGGTCGCGCAGGCCTACAAGAATTACCTCCGGCTACCAGGCGGTGCAGGCGGCAAGGCGCAAGCGCACCCGCTAGGCGCTGCTCCGCCGACCGGTGCCACGCTACGCACTGCCGCGATTGAACGAGGTTTTTTTGGCGTGCTCATTGGCGCGATCATCGGCTTGATCATCGTGGTCGCAATCGGCAGGTCAGACAGACGGCTCCGCGAGCGCGACGAGATCGCGGGCGCGATTGGCATCCCTGTGCTGGCCTCCGTTCCGGTCGTGCACCCATCCGACACCGCCGGGTGGACAAGGCTGCTCGAGGAATATGAGCCCGCCGTCGTACACGCGTGGAACCTCCGCAAGGTGCTCATGCACATCGGCGTCAGCGACGTCAGGTATGGCGGTCCTGGGGTGTCCGTCACCGTCGTGTCGATGTCCTCGGACCGGCGGGCGCTGGCCGTCGGTCCTCAGCTCGCGGTCTTCGCCGCGTCCCTCGGTATCCCGACCGTGCTGTCAATCGGCACGCAGCAGGATAGGAACGCGACCGCCACGCTGTCGGCCGCCTGCACCATGGCCGCGGCCGCTCTGACGGGAGAACCGGGCGCACTGCAGTTCGCGGTCGGGGACTACAAGGACGCGGGCCGGGATTCGGGCGCCGCACTCACCGTCGCCGTTGCCGTTCTTGACGGTAAGAACCCTGAGCTACCGCTGATGATGAGGACGACCACGACCGTTCTCGCCGTCACGTCTGGCGCCGCCAGCGCCGAGCAGCTTGCCCGCCTGGCAGTCAGCGTCACGAGCGATGGACGCGATATCGCCGGAATCCTGGTCGCAGATCCTGACTCCAGCGACCGGACCACCGGGCGGCTACCGCAGCTCGCTGAGCTGCCCCGCCGCAGGCAGTCGGCTCAGCACAGGCAGCCGGCTCAGCAAAGGCCGGGCGCGCAGTTGCGACAGGCCAAGCCGAACGACGGGACGACGGAGCACCGCGCGTGACGACGTCCCCGGCTGAGCTCCGGACGAAGAGCCTGCGCATCATGGTGGTGCATAACTGGTACCGGTCAGCAAATCCAAGCGGTGAGAACCGGGTGGTGGAGCGGGAGGGCGCGGCGCTGACCGCGCGCGGGCATGAGGTTATCCGGTTCGACCGGCACAGCGACGAGATCGCGGGGTGGTCGCTGGCCAGGAAGACGGGACTGCCGGGCCAGATCATCTGGAGCCGCGAGGCACATCGTGACCTGCGGGCCAAACTGCGCTCGCAGCGGCCCGACGTGGTGCACGTTCATAACACCTTCCCGCTGCTCAGCCCGGCGGTCCTGTACGCGTGCCGTGAGGAGTCTGTACCGGTCGTCATCACGGTGCACAACTACCGGCTGATGTGCGCCGCGGGCAGTTTCTTCCGTGAGGGCGCTATCTGCCAGGACTGCGTGACAGGCCCTGCCATCCAGGCGGTCAGGCATGGCTGTTACCGCGACTCCCGGCTGGCAACCGTCCCGATCTTCGTGTCCAACAGGACGCACAGGCAAGCGTGGCGGAGCATGGTCTCGGCCTACATCTTCATTTCCGCGGCCCAGCGCGACCTGCTCTCCGGCCTGGCCCTGCCGCCCGATCGCGTCTTCGTCAGGCATAACCTGATCCCTCGCCGAGACGTGCCGCCGGCCATTCGCGAAGACGCCGTGCTCTTCGCGGGACGGCTCGAGGAGGCCAAGGGAGTCCGGGTGCTGATGTCCGCCTGGGACCGCTACCTCAAGCAGCCAGGCAGCCCGCGGCTGCGGCTCGTCATCGCCGGAACCGGGATCCTGCAGCCTGAAGTCGCCGCCTGGGCCGCTAGCCGGCCGTCGGTACGCCTGGCAGGCCACGTCACGGCAGACGAATGCACGGACCTGATGTCCAGGTCGCGCGCCGTCATCTTGCCGTCTGCCTGGGCCGAGCCCTTCGGGCTCGTCGCCGTCGAGGCCATGGCCGCTGGTGCCCCGTGCATCGCCGCCGCCCACGGCGCACTTCCTGAGCTGGTCACCCACGGCGTCGACGGAACGCTTGTGCCGCCAAGCGACGCGCGTGCACTCGCCGCAGCCATTGCCGACGTCGAGGCCCGCCCCGAGATGTACGCCTCCTACGGCGAGGCAGCGCGCGACTCATACCAGAAGCGATTTGATCCTGAAGAAAATCTTAACCAGTTGCTAGACATCTATCGCTTCGCAATGACCCACGGGATCGGTGAACCGCTGCCAGACTTATGACCAGAGAGCTTGGGGGGCATTCACGTGATGGATGAACAAGCGATTCGGGAATTCTGGCAAGAACACGCCTGCGGAGACGCGCAGATTGGCGGGCTACGCGAACATTTCGGTGGCGATTACGATAAATTCTTCGCCGCTTATGATCAGTTCCGATATCGAACCGAACGACACCTCCCCGCCTGCCTGGACGCTTTGCCCGTATCTGACGCGGACGTGCTTGAGATCGGCCTCGGCGAGGGCTCCGACTCTGAGCGAATGATCAGGCGCGGAGCTCGCTGGTCCGGCGTGGACATTACCGCCGAGTCGGTAGCCAGGGTGCGGACAAGGCTACGTCAGCGCGGCCTGCCGTTCGCCGCCCTGCATCAGGCCTCTGTTGTCGACCTGCCGTTCGCCGACAACTCGTTCGACCTTGTGTTCAGCCACGGCGTCCTGCACCATGTGCCGGACATCGACGTTGCCCAGAAGGAGATCCACCGGGTACTCCGGCCCGAAGGCGAGCTGGTCGTCATGGTGTACGCACGGCGGTCGCTGAATTACATGGTGTCGATTGGCCTGATCAGGCGTGCCATCTTGCTCGCGGCTTACCCGCTGGGCCGGTCTGGGCTGCTGAAGCAAGGCACGACGCCGGCGCTGCTCACCGGGCACCTGGCCAATGCCCAGGCCACTGGCTTGCGCCGCTACTTGCGCCTGGAGGAGTTCATCAACCACAACACCGATGGCCCTCAGAATCCCTATTCCAAGGTCTATGACACGCGGCGGATTGCGCAGGACTTCGCGTCGTTCCGCATCACGCGCACGTACAAGCGCTTCATGCATGCACCCCCGCTGCCCGTCCACCGGCTGCCTGGCGAATCGGTTCTCGGCTGGCACCTGTGGGTTCACCTGCGCCCCAGCTGAGGTGGCGTCCGACGGGTGAGCGGCGTCAGGTGCGTGTTTTGCGTATCACCGCCGCTCGCTCGGCGCTCTTATCATGTAGTGCGCGCGCCATGGCGCGGCCTTTTCGTACGCTGCCGGACTCTAGTGAGGTGCTGTGCCGGACCTCGGGACGCCGCGGGAACCCGCGCGGCGCAGGATCGGCATCGCGCGGCGGTGTAGGCAGGGAATCCGGCGGTGACAGCTCCCCGGGCAGGCCGGCAGGCGGGCCGCCACACGTGGGCGGACAGGAATGCGGCAGGCGCCGACGAGCTAGCCAGCGTCCGGCCGGTCAGCATGACCAGCCTGCGCTTTGCCGGCTCGGCGCTCCGCCGTCGCGCGTGGCTGGGCTGCGCGGTCGTGGTGGCCGGGCTGGCGCTCACGGCGACCGTCTTCGTGATGGCTCCTCCCCCGCACCAGGCCTCGACGTCGATCCTCATCACGAACGACCCGAATGCCGATGCCATCGTGCAGATGCAGGGCAACGTGACGCTCGCCGAGAGCGCCAAGGTTGCCGCCGGTGCGGTGAAGTATCTGAGGCTGCACGAACGGCCGAGCGCTTTCATGCACACGTACACGGTCGCGTCGGCCACCGACCGGCTGCTGGTGTTCACGACGAACGCGTCATCGGACGCCGAAGCGGTCAGGGAGGCTCACGCGCTGGCGGTCGTGTTCATGCGGTTCCGGGCTGTGGTACTAAAAACCCAGCAGCGGCTGAGCATACGCGCGCTCGCCAGCGAGATCGCGGCAAAACGAGAGGCGCTCGTCTTGCTGGAAGGCGAGTACGCCGAGGGTGGGTCAGATGCCAAGAAGGACCTGCGAAAAGGAGTTGACCAGGCTAAGCGAGGCGCTCGGCGCGCTCGTCTACAACCAGATCAACTACCCTGTCGTCACGCTATCCATGATCGAAGGCACGAAGATCCTGGATGCCGCCGCGCCGATTCCGCCGTCGCGCAAGCACTTGGCCGCCATCTACGGTGCCGCCGGGCTCTTCGCGAGCCTCGCGGCGGGCCTCGGCGTTGTCATCGTCGGCGCCGTGACGTCGAACCGGCTGCGGCGACGCGACGACATCGCGCGCACGCTTGGAACCCCGGTCAGGCTGAGCGTCGGCAAGATCCCCACGCGTTGGCGTCTGCTCCGCTCGCCAGTGCTCAACGGCGGCAGCATGCATCAGCGACGCATCGTCGCGCACCTGCGCGGTGCGGTTGCCGACGGAGGCGCGGCCCTCGCCGTCGTTTCTGTTGACAACGCATCGGCTGTCGCCTCGTCCATCGCGTCGCTGGCGGTGTCGTGCGCCCAGGAAGGCAGGCGGGTCGTCCTGGCCGATCTCTCGGCGGGCGCGCCCGCGGCACGACTGCTGGGCGCGGGCGAGCCAGGCATCCATGACGTGAACGCAGCGGGAACTTCGCTGACGGTTGCCGTTCCCGAGCCTCATGACGTGATTCCGGTAGGCCCGATCCGGCCGCCCGCACCCGTACGGCAGCACCGTCAGGCCAGCAAGGAACTCGCGGCCGCGTGCGCATCAGCGGATCTGCTGCTGAGCATCGTGACCCTCGATTCCTCGCTCGGCGGCGATCACCTGGCGACCTGGTCCACCGACGTCGTCGTGATGGTGACGGCAGGACGATCAGTGGCCGCCAAGCTGTATGCGACCGGTGAAATGATCAAGCTTGCGGGCACCCGGCTCACCTCCGCCATCCTGATCGAGTCGGACAGGAACGACGAAAGCCTAGGTGCCGTTCGCCTGTCCCCTGGCTGGCGGCATCCGGCCAGGATCTGAAAGGACTGAGCGATGACAGCCTCACTGGTCGCTACCCGGGCCCGGGATCTGGCGGTTCCCGCGTCCGCGGAAGCGCCGGCCGAGCGCTGGACCCGACGTCGGGCTCGGCCTCGCGTGGGCCCTGCTCACCATGAACGTGCTCACGTACTATTCGGCCACCTGGAGCGGTGCGCCGCTGGTGATACCGATCCCATCGATACTCGGGCGGCTCATTACGCAGGGTGCCATGCCGGTCGCGCTGCTGCTTGCGTTGAGCGTCAACCGCAGGCTGCTCATCTATCCAAGCTTCTACCTCTGCATCCTGACCCTGCTGTGCGTGATCGCATTCATGGTGATGGTCCAGTCCGGACACCTCGGCACGTTCTACCGCACCTTTCGGTTCGCCGGCTTCGTGGCGACGCTGTGGCTGCTCACGCCCTGGTGGGGCCGGCGCGATATGCTCCTGGTCCGCGTCTATCTGAGAACCATGGCCGTCGTCCTGGGCGTCGTGCTGCTCGGTCTCCTTGCTGTCACCGTCGGCCGCACTGGCCCAAGGGCGGCTGGCAGGGACGCTGTGGCCGTTTCCGCCGACGCAGGTCGCGCACTTCGCGGCGGTGACGACCGGGCTCGTGGTGCTGCTATGGCTGTGCGGCCTGCTGTCCGGGCGCCTGGCGCTGTTTGTTGCCGCGCTCGGCAGCGTGATCGTCTTGCTGACGCATACGAGAACCGCCCTGGTCGCGATGGTCGCCGGGATATTGGTCGGAGGCCTGAGCCTGTTCCGGGCCAAGGCACGGGTTCGCAAGCTGTTCGCGACGGCTGGCGTCATCGTGTCGATCGGCGCGATCACACTCTCCGGGGTGATCGCCACCTTCCTCATTCGCGGCGAGAGCGGCCAGCAACTGACCAGCCTGACCGGACGGACCGACGTCTGGCATGCCATTCTCAGCCGAGCCAAGAAACGGGTTCCAGGAGCTGTTCGGCTTCGGGCTGTCCAACCTGTCGTTCAACGGCCTGTCCATTGACAGCAACTGGGTCGGCTCGTACCTCGACCTCGGCCTGGTCGGCGCCGTCCTGACCGGCGTGCTGGTGCTGTTCGTCCTCGTGAACGCCTACTTCCAGCCGCTCGGTCCGCCGCGTGCGCTGGCCTTGTTCCTCGTGACCTATTGCCTCATCTCCTCGTTCACAGAGACCGGGCTCAGCGCGCCATCGCTGTACATGCTCGACCTCACCCTCGCGGCCTCCCTGCTCGTGCAAGCGAGCCCGACAGACGGCACAGAGAATCGCGTCCGTCCGCAGCGGATGTCGGTCCGCAGGCGCGCAGCCGTCGCCAGAGCGCCGGAACATGCGGCATGAATGCTGAGCGTTCCATGGCTCGGGATCCGCGAGAATCGCGAATATCGTCGAACTCGCGAATTCCGGCAGGATCATGACGATCCGTGACGCTAGGATGCTCTACTGACAACTCAGGAAGTCCGGACGAGCGTACCCAATCTAACGGGATGGTCGCGGTAGCAACATGTCGGCACAACGACGGAAGAGCACGCGCACGTATCGGTCACCGATCGCCTGGACGATCACAGTTGCGCTGGTCCTCGCGCTCAGCGGCGTGGCCTGGATCAAATTGCACGGCCACGGTCAAGCGGGTCACGCCGCGGCGGCTCGTCCGGCCAAGCCCGGCTCATGCAGCGCCGAACCGCGCACCAGCGCGCATTCCGCGCCGATGCTGGAGACCCAGCACGCGAGCGCGGCCACCAGGCCTGCAGCGGCCCTTTTCTCGGGTCACGTTCGGGTATGCGGGAACAAGGCCGTTCTAGGGGGCGGCCCGACCTCGCCCCCAGCAGGTGCGATCCGCGTCAGCGCGGGCAACAACGCGCACGTCAACTGGGGCCGATCCCACGCCACGTACTGGTTCGCTCCCGGCGTGCACACCCTCGGATCCGGTCGGTACACGCAGATCAGGCCCGGCACGGGAGCAACTTTCGTTGGCGCGCCAGGAGCGGTGATCGACGGCCAGCACGACAACTACTATGCGTTCGCTGACTCGGCGAGCGACGTCACGATCAGCTATCTGACGATCCAGCATTTCGGCACGTGGGGCGGCAACTTCGACCAGGGGGTCGTGAACATCGACTCGGCTCCTGGCTGGACGATCGACCACGCGACGATCAGGGACAACGCCGGCGCTGGCGTCATGCTCGGCAGCCACAACACGCTGTCCTATGACTGCCTGGCGAACAACCAGCAGTACGGCTTCAACGCCTACTCGCCATCCGGTCCGACCGGCCTCGTGCTCGATCACAACGAAATCTCGGGCAACAACACCTACAACTGGGAAGCCCGCAAGAGCGGCTGCGGCTGCACGGGCGGCGGCAAATTCTGGCGTGTCCGCGGAGCCGTGGTCACGAACAACTGGGTTCATCACAATCACGGCGTCGGCTTGTGGGCTGACACCAACAACCGTGGATTCGACATCGAGGGCAACTACTTCCAGTCCAACTATGACGTCGGGCTCTTCTACGAAATCAGCTATAACGCCCTGATCAAGAACAACCTCTTCGTCAGGAACGCGATCGGCATAGGGTCGACCGATCCCGGCTTCCCGACTCCGGCGCTCTATATCTCAGAATCCGGATCAGACAGCCGCGTGCTGGCAAGTACAGCGCGACCTTCGAGATCACCGGCAACATGTTCATCAACAACTGGAGCGGCGTGGTCCTGTGGGAGAACGCGAACAGGTTCTGCGGTTCCCCTGACAACAGCTCCACCGGAGTCTGCACGCTCGTATCGCCGGGTGTGGCCAGCATCAAGACCTGCAGCAAGACGCATCTCTACAAGACGACCCGGACCGCGAATCCGGACTATTACGACCTGTGCCGCTGGAAGACGCAGAACATCTCGCTGACTGGCAACTTGTTCCGGTTCGAGCCAGCCAAGATCGGCCAGTCCTGCACGACGGCGAAGGGCTGCGGGTTCATCGGCTTGTTCTCCGAATGGGGCACCGATCCATCATGGAGCCCGTACAAGGGCAAGTCGGTCGAGTATCACATCACGTTCGGCCAGCACAACCACTTCGCGGCCAATACCTATCAGGGCCCGTGGCACTTCATGGCGCTCGAGCAGAACCAGGTCGTCAGCTGGCAGACCTGGCGTCAGCAGTATCCACCAGGACGCGAACAGCACCCTGACGACGACGGTTCCCTAGAGCGCGGCTCAGACCTGCGCAGCCGTCGACGCTCTCATCCGCGCCAGGCGCTCGACCTCGACGGCTCGCCGCCGATGACGTTCTCGCCCGCGTCGGCATACGGCCGGGTCTCGGCCCTGGCGCGTTCTCCGACCGTGCGTTCTGTGGCTGCGTCGCTGTCTTCCGGTTGTGCTGGCACCTCAGGATGACGCTTCGCGTCTTCCTTGCGGAGGTCGACCGTTCGCTGCGGCTGCGTCCGGCCGCGGCTCGTACCTGGCATCCGGCCTGGTGGTCTCGGCCTTGCCGCGCTTGACGTCAGCGCTTGACCTCGGGCCGGCCGCGGCTGACCTCGGACCTGACCTCGATCTAACCTCGGGCCGGGCTTCGGCGCGCCGTTCTGTCGCCGACGCGCAGCCGTTCTGGCGGCTCGCGCCTGGCTCTGACTGCGCTCTGCCGAGCCGTTCGGCTGAGCGACCTCCGTGGCGCTCAGCGAGCACATCCCGCTCGGCCCGGCTCCTCGGCAGGCTCAGCTAGCGTCGTCATCGTCAGCGAAGGTCAGCACGCCGAGGCTCTCGTCGGCGCTTGTCGGCGCCGACGACGACCGCCGACATCAGCGTGGTTCCTGACAACCGGATCAGCTCGGAGATCGTGCGTAGCTTCGTGGCCGAGGGCTCTCCGGCGGTCAAGATCACGACCGCGTCGCTCGCCCAGGTGCGCAAGTGGTCGGCACCGAGCCCGGGATCGATGCGTGATCAGCGTCAGCAGCAGGTCGGCGGCGTGGTAGGCGTGGTCGAGCTCGGGATCGGCGTTCGTGCGGCAGTCCGGCCGCCGCCCCTGCCGAATGGGCCCGGCCGGCGGCGCGATGCTGTCTCTCGGGGATCGCGACGGTCAGGTTGCCGCTGGCCGGCGACCTGCCGGTGCACTCCTGGCTCGGTGCATCCAAGCAGGCGGCCGGCATCGGCGCTGGCGTCAGGTCAGCCACTATGACCCGCTTACCATCTCTGACGCACGCCAAAGCGAGTCGAGACGATGGACAGCGCGGGCACGAGCGGGTCGTCTGCCGCCACGACCGCGAGCGACGCCCTGCCTTGCTCCCGCCGTATCGCACCGCGCAGGTACGTGGCGATCTGCTGGATGCCGCGGCCGCCCGCGCTCTCTGGCGCGCGCCGCGCCGACCAGCTTGCTGACCCGGATCCGGCCGACGCTGAGCCGCACTGGCGCGCCCAGCGCCCTGGCGATGTCGTACCGGCGGCGCGGCCGCGTCGAGATGAGCGCCGAGACGATCACCCAGCCCATCCCGATGGCTAGTCCTGCGAACAGCCCGCCGACCGCGTACAGCACCGGGTACTTGATCTTCGACCGCGGCGTGGCCTTCGCTGGGTCGAGCACCTTGCTGCCGTGCTTCACCTTCTGGTTGCTGAGCGTGGAATGAACGGCGTAGCTCTGCGACCGCCTTCTCCAGCGCTGTCAGCCTGCCGTCGCAGCTGGCTGTGCTGGGCCTGCAGGCTGGCGAGTTGGGCTTGCTGCTGCGTGGACGCGGGCTGGGCTCTGCACGTCGGCGATCTTCGCGGTGAGCGCGCGCCAGTTGCTTCTTCTCGATGCGCGATCGTCCATCGAGCGCGCTGCACCGTGTTCGCCAGCGACTGACGTCAGCCCGTTGATCCCGTACCCGCAGAAATGCCTTCGCCAGGGCGCCCGACCCGGGCAACCGCGTCATCGGCGGAGGACGCCTTGACCGTGAACTGCGAGGAACTGATCGGCTTGGCGAGGTGACCGTCTCGCGGCCCATGAACGCTCTGCACGCTCTTGGGATCCTGCGGCAGCTCCAGCATCTGTGCATGGCCGTCGTCGGCGACCGTGCGGCTCTGCGCGAGCGCGAGCTCGGTGAGGATCTCGTCGGTGGGCAGCACGCCGGGGATCAGCGCGATCTGCACCAGGCGTCGTCGCCTTGTATGGCGGGGGCATCTCCTTGTACACGCCGATCCCTAGCGCCAGGCCCACGACGGCGGCGATTACCCAGAGCGGACTTCCGTCGCCGGAGCTCAGCGCCAAGCGACGGCCGACCAGGTATCCCGGTGACCGGGTCGTTGGTCATGGCGAAATCGTCGTAGGCCAGCATCCCTCCAGCCTCGCCATCGCCGCGACGCGATGTCCGTGTACCGCTGGCGCTCGACCGGACTCGGCCGCTCCCGCGGCACTCTGCTCGTCGGCGTTGCCGCGGCTCATCCGGCCTCCATCGTCCTGTTTATGACTCTGCCGCACGTGCGCCGACGGCCCCCCATTATACGGCTCGTATTTCACCCTGGGAAATTTGTCGCATTACCGGCCTCGATAAACTCAAGCCGCGTGCAGAGCGGCATCTCGGGAACGGTTCTCCCGCTGCCAACGAGCGTGAAGGCTGGCGTTCGGCGACCCAGGCCGTCGGAGTACCAGCCCATGATCGGGTCGGTCTCGCCGCGGTGCAGCGTCCACCGCAGGCAGTCAGGCAGTTCGAGCCGCGCGGCTCCTGGTTCTGATGCGTCCGGCCACCGCAGGTCCGCGCAATGCTGGTCGAGTTCCGCCTCGACGTACGGCCCCAGGTGAAACGCCAGCCGCAGGTCATGGTCGCCGCAATCGATCTCGTCGACGATGTCGACGCCACGCGAGGCGCGGTCGAGCCTGACGCAGCGACGGTGCCTGACCGGACGCGCGAGCGACGGTGTAGCCGTCGTGCTCGGCGGTCCACTCTGCCGCGTCACCGACGTCCTGAACGCCGATCACCGTCGCGTTCGCGTGCCTGCAGCCAGAGAAAGGCGCCGCCGTCGGCTGACTGGTTCTGGCCGTCGACCTCGACCGTGTTGTGCGCGATTGTCGACCGGAAGTAGGAACGCCACTCCGGCTCGCCGTGATAGCAGTAGGTACCTGGATCAGCGAAGATATCGACGCCGCCATAGCGCAGTTCCACCGAGAGCGCGTCGGCGTGCGCGTGCGCGGCGATGCTGAGAAACCCGTGCGCGACCGCCGTCGCAACGGCACCAGATCTCCGGATCGTGTCCGCTGGTCGAACGCAGCAGCGTCGTCCCCGCATCGCTGAAGTGCCAGGGCCGCTCTCCGGGCCTGCCAGGGACGATCCACGCTGCCTCTGGCATGGCGCCGACGAGCGTGCTGAACGCGTCGGCTGCGACGGGCGGCCACCAGTCGAGGCGGCCGACGACCGAGGCGGCGAGCGCGAGCAAGGTTGGCCACCGGTTCGCGCACCGGGAGCATCGAGAAGCAATGCGCGCCCCTCGTCGCCGTCGCCCTGCCGCGGGGGCCGCATCCGCTCGTCAAGCAGGGCGGCACCGCTGTCAACCATCGCGCACAGACGCTGCCACACCTCGGAACTGAGCGGATGACCTGCCGACCCCGACTCGATGGCTGCGAGCATGCCGAGTTCGGCGACGAACGACTGATAGTCGGACGCTAGCTCGCGATCAATGCCCGAGGGGAAGGTGTTTCTGATCGAGCTCGAGCTCGAGCAGCCGTGCCGACTTGCGCCGCCAGGCGTCGCTCTCCGGGAACCATGCGAACGCGCAGCTCGCCACCAGCTGACCGGCCGCCTCAGCGATCACATGGTTGTTCGCCGAGGACCCTCGGCTGACGAAGGCCTCCAGGTACTGCTGATGCCAGCGGATCTGCCGCAGCGCGAGCTGGTCCTCCTCGAAGAGCCCGGCGATCTCCGGCCAGTCGTTCATCAGGCGCCTGATCCACGCCATGCTGATCAGCCGGAGCGCCGATCTCGATTCCGCTCGTCCAGTTCACTCCGGAAAGGAACGGGTTCTCCCGCCACCACGACCGCAGCTGCTCGGCGACACGGCGCGCGTACACGTCGTCGCGGCTGATGAACCATGCAGCGGCGAGCAGAGTGAGGTGCTGGAGCCTGGAGATCTCCCAGATCTGCTTGACGTTGCCGGTCCGTGCCTGCGACCGGTGGTTGATCCTGAACGCATACCGGTCAGCCGGGGCTCGCCGACCGGTCAGCGGGTCATGAAACCAGTCGGGCAGCACCATGTCGGTCCTGTTGACGCCCAGGACCTCCCATTCGCCCTTGAGCAGCTCGTCGGCCGCGGCCAGAAGCGCCTTTCCCGCCTGACTCCGGTACCCTCGCCGCGGTGTCCGGAGGGAGCACGACGGGGAACTTCAGGCGCGGCGACAGCACCGGCGCGTCATCCGTGCGCTGGCCCCTGGTCACCTGCCGGCGCGCCCAGGCGGCCCTGACGGCCTGATCGCGCGCACGCCACGCCATCTCGGCAGGCGCCATCCTGGCTGCCCGGCGGGCATACCACAGCAGGCGAGACGGGGACATGGTCATACGCGCTCCGGCTTGCCGCTCGCCAGGCTCTCCCCGACGGCGATCGTTGCCTTGGTGGTCGCCAGCAGCGAGTCGAGCGAGATGGGCATGGGGGCCCCGGTCCGGCACGCGTCGACGAACTGCGCCAGCTGGTGTCGCTGACCCTTGTCCTGACCGCCCCGAGACTTCGTGGTGGCCTGACGGCGGCCAGTCCACACCGATGCCTGCCTGAAGTTGTCCAGGCGCGCGGTCCGCCCGCCACCCGACGAGTCGAAGCGTCTCCTTCGGGTAGCGGACGTTCCCCGTCGTGGAGTACGTGATCAGGCCGCTCGACCCGTCCGTCGAACCGCACGGTTGCCTGCAGCTCGTCTGGCCTCCAGGCCACCGCGCGGCGAAGACCTCCTCCGGCAGGCTGCCCGCCCACCAGCTGAGCGTGTCGATGAAGTGACCGCCCTCCCCGGCGAAACGGGATCCCTCGAGCTCGGCGTCGCGATACCAGCTGCCAGATTCCAGCTGACCGGCGTTGACCAGATAGCGGCTCACCGAGCCGGTGCCAGGCTGTGCGAACTGAGTCTTCATGGTCCCCAGCAGCGGCGAGAAGCGCCGGTTGAAGCCCACCATGAGACGGCCGTTTCCGGTGCTGGCGACCGTCTCCTCGATCCGCTCGAGCTCCGGCCTGGTGAGCGCCAGCGGCTTTTCGACGAACACGGCCTTGCCGGTTTGCAGGGCCTTGCACACCAGGTCAGCGTGCGTGTGGTGGCGCGTCACGATGAAGATCACATCGAGCTCGTCGTCGCCGAGGACGGCCTCAGCGGTCGTCGAGGCGGTCGTGAAGCCAAATCGCCGCTGGGCGTTGACCGCCGACAACGATCGCGTCGTCGCGACGTGAGCGAGCCTCGCGGCGTCCAGCTTGGCAAGGTGCGGCAGCAGCATCGACGAGGCGTAGTTGCCTGCCCCGATGAAGCCGATTCCCAGCTGCTTCCCGGCCGGGCGGCGTGGCAGCCGCCGCGGGGACTGGCGGCCGCGCCTGGCTGACTGCAGGGGCATGGTTGCCGGCCCTGTCGGCGGAGTACTCCAGGAGCACCCCGACCGCGTTGAGCGCACCCGAGGCGAGGTCGTTGTACACCTCCGTGGCGCGTTCCATCGGGAACACGCCAGAGACGAGCGAGTCGACCTCGAGGTCCTGGTGCGCGAGCAGGTCAAGAAAGCAGGCGAGGTTGCGGCGCTCGGTCCAGCGGACATAGCCGGCCGGATAGTCGATGCCGTCAAGCTCGTAGCGGTCGTCGTAACGCCCTGGCCCGTAGGACCGGGAGAACCGGACGTCGAGTTCCTTGTCGTAGTACGCGTTCCACGGCAGGTCCAGGCGCGTCTTGCCGATGTCGACGACACGCGCGCGGTCGCGTGCCAGGCGGGCGGCGGCCTCGACCGGGCCGTTCGAGGAGCCTCCGGCGGCCAGCAATACGTGGTCGGCCCCTCGGCCCTCGGTGATCTCAGCGAGGGCGTGCTGGATCGCCGCCATGCCCGTCCTCGGTCGGCGGAGCGCAGAGCAGCGCGCCAGCCTTCTCGGCCAGCCGGCAGCGGTCCTCGATCACGTCAAGCCCGACGACCCGCACACCGGCGGCGACCAGGAGCCGGACCGCCAGCTGGCCGACCAGGCCGAGGCCGATGACGCAGGCCGCGTCGCCGAGCTGCACCTCAGCCCGCCGGACGCCCTGCATGGCGATCGCACCGACGGTCGCGAATGCGGCGTGCTCGGGCGAGACGCTGGCGGGCACGGGAACGCACAGGTTGACCGGCACCCAGTTGTACTCGGCGTGCAGCGCATACTCATTCCCGGCGGCTGCTACCAGCTGACCCACCCGGAATTCTTCGGCTCCCTTGCCGACCTCGGTGACCACGCCGCAGAGCGAATAGCCGAGCGGAGTGTAGGAGTCCAGGCGGTTCATGACCTTCTTGTAGGTGCTGACCGCGCCTTGCTGGGTGACCGAGTCGAGGACCTTCCTGAGCTGATCGGGCCGTGCACGCGCCTTGCCGACCATGGACATCTTCGCCTCGGTCAGCTTCATCATCTCGGTGCCGGTGGAGATCAGCGAGAACAGCGACCGCACGAGCACGCCGCCTGAACGGCATGACGGGGCCGGCACGTCGAGGACGATCAGTTCCCCTGACTTATAGTTCTGCGCGATCTGCTTCATTGCGTCCCTTGATTCACAGTGCTGGTCCATCGGGCGGCCGACGGATTGGCCTGCCGCGTCACGCGCGTCACGCCAAGCGATTGCACGTTGCGGTACCACAGCTCTAGCGTCAGCAGCTGCCAGATCTGCTTGGAGCGGTCTTCTCTGCCTGCCTGCTCGTCGGAGATGAGCTGCAGCAACGCGTCGCGTCTGATCATCCCGCTGGAGACGAGCTCGCCCGATACGAGCACGTCCTGGATGACCTCGTGCAGGTCGCCACGCACCCACGCGCGTAGCGGCGCGCTGAAAGATGCCTTCGGACGGTGCACTATTTCGTCCGGCAGCCATGCGAGGCCGCGCGCTTCAGCGCGACCTTCCCTTCCCTGCGCCGGATCTTCGCCCTGCCGTCGATCGAGAAGGCCGCCGCGGCGACGACCGGATCGACGTACGGCACCCTGACCTCGATCGAGGCCGCCATGCTCGCCCTGTCGGTATATGCCAAGTTCAGGCCAGGCAGGAACAGCCGCGTGTCGGCCAGGCACATCCTGTTGACCTCGTCCTGCAGGTTGTTGTCGTGATACACCTCGGCGTGCTCTTCGAAGATCTGGCCGACGTACGGCGCAGAGCTGGGATCGATCGAGCGCGCCGAGCTCGTCAGCGTCGTAAAGCGTGTAGCTGCGCCGGAACCGCGGCTCTTCCGGCAGTTCCGCGAAGGTCAGGAAGCGCTTGGCCCAGCGTGCGTAGCGCAGCCCGCGGCCGCGCATGGTGACGGGCAGCCGGTTCGACGGTGGCTTGCACGACAAGGTGCCTGAGGCTGGCAGGGATCGCGGAATACCTGCTGGCCAGCAGGCAAGCGAGGTGCTTGCGGTAGCCGCCGAACAACTCGTCGGCCCCCATGCCTGACAAGATGACCTTGACACCGCGTTCCCGCGCCGCCTCGCACATCAGCAGCGTGTTGATCGCCGCCGGGTCGCCGATGGGCTCGTCCAGGACGTCGACCATCCTCGGCAGCGTGCTGACGATGTCGGGCGACATCTCGATCTCGTGCAGCTTGATGCCGTACCGCGCAGCGACCTTGCGGGCGTAGACGGCGTCGTCGGGCATCGCCTCGAGCCGCTGGTCTTGCGGCCGGAACGCGATGGTGTAGGCATCGATCTCGGGGTTCGCCTGATGCGCGAGCACGGTGACGATGCTGGAGTCCAGGCCTCCCGACAGAAAGCTTGACACAGGGACGTCGGCGACCAGATGGGCGGTCGACCGAGTCCTCGATGACCGGGCCGAAGGTCAGCGGGCGGCCCGGCGGCTGCCTGCGCCGCCACATCGGCGATCCGCCAGTACTGCTCGACCGTCACGGTGCCGTCGGAACGGCACCGGGCCCACGAGCCGCCTGGAAGCTTGCGAACGCGGTCGATCGCGCACCGCTGCTCGGGCAGCCAGTAGTAGAGCATCGATGCCACCAGCGCGCCTGGTTCGATCCGCAGCTCAGAACCGGTCGCGGCCACCAGTGCCTTCAGCTCAGAGGCGAAGACCAGGCCGTCGCCACGCGGCAGGTAGTACAGCGGCTTGATGCCGAACGGGTCCCTGGCCAGGACGAGTTCACCGGACCTCGGATCGGCCAGGGCGAGGGCGAACATGCCGCGGAACTTGCTGAGCGCGTCAGGTCCCCAGCACCGCCACGCCTCAAGCACGACCTCGGTGTCGGACTCGGTGCGGAAGCGAACGCCACGCGAGGTTAGCTCAGCGCGCAGCGCCTTGTAGTTGTAGAGCTCGCCGTTAAAGACGAGGGTGAGGCCGTCCTTCGTCATCGGCTGGTTGGCCGCCGCGCTCAGGTCGATGATCGACAGGCGCCGGAAGCCGAGGTTCATCGTCAGCCGGTCGTCCTCGTGGCTCCAGCTCCCGCGTGAGTCAGGTCCGCGGTGCGCGATCCTGTCGGTCATGATGTCGACCAGCTTTTGGCCATCGGCCTGCTGGTAACACCCAGCGATCCCGCACATCTCAGCCCCCGACCTGCTCGAGGGTCTGCGGGCCGCTGCCGCCTGGCTGGGATGCGTCCTGCTTGTCAGGCTGCCCGGTCAGCCTGCCGTAGACGCGCAGATAGGCACCGGCTGATGGCTCCACGCCAGCTCCTCCTCGACGCGCGCACGGCCGAGCTTGCCTGCCCACGCCCGACGGACTGGTCGTCGACGAGCTCGACGATGGCCTCGGCGTAGGCACGCAGGTCGTTGGGCTGGACGTACACGGCTGCGTCGCCGGCCGACACCCGGGTCTCGCGCAGGTCGAAGGCGACGACGGGCAGCTCGAACGCCATGTACTCCATGGTCTTGTTCATCGTCGACACGTCGTTGAGCGGATTCTTCGGATCAGGCGACAGGCCCAGGTCGGCGGTCGACAAGATCCTGCGCGACGTCCTCGTCAGGGGCGCGGCCGGTGAACTCCACATGGCCGGCCAGGCCGAGCATGTCGCGCAGCGCGACCAGGTCGTCGAAGCAGTCGCCCGAGCCGATCAAGGTGAACGCGATGTCGTCCCTGCCCAGCTCGTGCACGACCACGTCGGCGGCCCGGACGACGATGTCGACGCCGTCCTGCGGGCCCATGACGCCGATGTAGGCGGCGAGGTACTCCCGGCCCCGCCGCAGCTCGGGGCAGACCGGGCCGCGCTGCAGCCGGTCGGGGTCCGGGCCGGTGCGGACGACCGTGACGTCGGCAGGCCGCTTGCCGCTCCGCTCGATCGCGATCGCGCGGTAGGAGTCGTTGGTGGAGATCACGTGGTCGGCGGTCCCGATGCGTGCGCCGCTCCAGCGCCCGCAGCAGCCGGTAGGGCAGCCGGTGTCCGGCTAGGAAAGCGTGACTCGTACAGCTCGGGACACAGGTCGTGGTGGTCGAAGACGAACTTGGTGCGGTCGAGGACGCGCAGCAGCAGGGCGATCGGCCAGAAGATGTCTGGCGGGTTGCAGGCCTGCATGACGTCGAAGCGCCCTGACCGCCGGGCCTTCAGCGTGAGCCAGGCAGTGGCGAGGAACGAGTAGGCGTACTCGTAGACGAAGCTGAGCTTGCTGCCGCCTGGCGCGTAGGGCCGGTACTTGTACAGTCGGACCGAGTCGACCACCTCGAAGTCGGGATCACCCTTGCCCTTCGGGCAGACCACCGACACGTCGTACGCCGGCTCCGACGAGAGCCTGACATTCCAGCCAGACCCGCCGGTCGAATGGCACCGGCAGGTTCTGGACGATGATCAGGACTCGACTCACCAGCCGACCCCTTCGTAGCCGCGCAGCGCCTCGACCTCGGGACCAAGGCGGCCGTGACAGGTCGATCAGGTGCGGCGGCGGCGACTTGAGCAGCGCGTCGACGACCGGACTCGCGTTCGTCGACGACGATCGCGGCGTCGGCGCCTACCAGCGCGTCCTCTGGCTCGGCACGCGAGCAGCCGGCGCAGGTGCGGCAGCTTCGATTCGACATACCGGCGGTTGTTGCCGACCAGCCGGGCCGGGTTGACCACCTGGTCGTAGATGCGCACCTCGTAGCCCTTGCCGATCAGCCGCTCGGCGAGCTCGACATTCGGGCTCTCGCGCAGATCGTCGGTGCTCATCTTGAAGCTCAGCCCGAACAGGGCGACCTTGCGCCCGTCCCAGGCGATGACCCGGTCGAGCACCTCGCTGATCGACAGCTCATTGGTCGTCAGCGTGGCGGCAAGCAGCGGCAGGTCGGCGCCGCTCGCCCGTGCCATCGACAGCAGCGATCGCAGGTCCTTCGGCAGGCACGAGCCGCCGAACGCGAAACCAGGGCGCAGGTAGCTCGAGGAGATATTGAGCACCGTGTCCTGGCAGAACAGTTCCATGACCGCGCGCGAGTCAATGTCGAGCAACCGGAGCAGCCTGGCCACCTCGTTCGCGAAGGAAACCTTGGTGGCGTGGAACGCGTTGCACGCGTACTTCAGCGCCTCCGCGATCCGGGTGTCGACCACCTGCACAGGCCGGTCGAGGAAGCCGAACAGCTCCTTGATCGATGCCGGCGACGCGAGGGTCGGCGGTGCCGACCACGACCAGCGGCGGGTCGAAGAAGTCGGCGATCCCCGAGCCCTCACGCAAGAATTCCGGGCACATCGCGGCGCCGACGCTCCAGACCGGAGTCAGCAAGACCGGTCGCCAGCGCCGCCGCCACGACCCGCTCCACCGTTCCCGGCGGCACGGTCGAGCGGACGACCACGCTGTGATGACCTGACGCGGGCGGCCGGCCGACCTGGAGGCCAGCGACAATGTCGGCCAGGGCGCGACGGATAAAGGTCAGGTCGGTCTCGCCTCGCTGCGCGGACGGCGTTCCTACGCAGATGAGCGAGATATCGGCGGCATCGACCGCGTCCCGGCACGATGAGGTCGCGCGCAGCGCGCCTTTGGCGACGGCGTCGGCCACCAGAGCGTCGAGACCAGGCTCGGCGACCGGGCTACGGCCCGCGCGGATGTCGCCGACCTTGCCTGGATCGACGTCGACTCCCCAGACCTCATGTCCGTTCGCAGCTAGGCAGGCCGCCGTCACGGTACCGACGTAGCCAAGACCGACTACTGCAACCTTCATCGCGCCACCTGACTCGTCTGGTTGCTTTCTTTTGCTAGGGAGACTCCGATGTTCATAGGAGCGCCTGACGGGCGCCGTGATACTTGCTCGCATCAATGCCTGGTTTGGACGCGAGAGTGCCCGCGATGTATCAGAGCGCGGGTGCACAGGCTCAGGTGGTTGCACGCCGGGGAGCAGCTGGGCCGTCCGGCACGACCATCACGAGCAGCTGGGGGCAATCGAATATGAAGGTGTTGGTGGCCGGTGACCGCGGCTACATCGGCGCGGTGCTCGTGCCGTTGCTGCGCGCCGCAGGGCACGATGTCGACGGGCTTGACATCGGCCTCTACGACGGTTGCGACCTCGGCCCGTTTCCTGCGTCACAGGCCGGTCCTGCGACGGCCGACATCCGCGACGTTCAGCCTGGCCGGCTGACCGGCTACGACGCGGTGATCTGCCTGGCGGCCTTGTCCAACGACCCGCTCGGTCACCTCAGCCCGGCCGCCACGTACTCCATCAACCTCGACGGCACCCTCGCCCTGGCCAAGGCCGCCAAGCAGGCCGGCGTGCCGAGATTCCTGTTCGCGTCCTCATGCAGCCTGTACGGTGCGGCCGGGTCGGCTGGGGTAGCCGAGGATGCCGACGATGGCGCCGGTAACGCCGTACGGCGAGACCAAGGCGCGGGCCGAGCGCGAGCTATCGCTGCTGGCCGGGGATTCATTCAGCCCGACCTACCTGCGCAACGCGACGGCATACGGCGCGTCGCCGCGGCTGCGGCTTGACATCGTCGTCAACAACCTGACCGCGGTCGCCAGGACGACCGGCGAGGTGCGGATGGAGAGCGACGGCTCGCCGTGGCGGCCGCTCGTGCACGTCGAAGACATCAGCAGGGCGTTCCTCGCCATGCTGGAGGCTCCGCGTGACCTCGTCCACGATCAGGCATTCAACGTCGGCAGGCCGGAAGACAATGTGCAGATCAGGGACATCGCCGAGCTCGTGAGGGACGCGGTGCCCGGCTCGAAGGTCTCCTTCGCAGAAGGCGCCGGGCCGGACCGCCGCAGCTACCGCGTTGACTTTGCCAAGCTCAACGAGACCTTCCCTGGACTCAAGCTCGCATGGACGGTCCAGAGCGGCGTTGATGAACTGGCGCAGCGCCTACAGCGAGTTCGGCCTGAGCTATGCGGATTTCTGCTCGTCGCGGTACGTCCGGCTGCGCCGGATCCGCGAGCTGCTCGAGGCCGGCCTGCTCGATGACCTGCTGCATCGCCGCACCGGCGACATCTTCCCCGCACCGCAGGCGCGCTGATTGCTGATGGACGTCACGCCGGTACCTCGGATCGCAGGCGCGATGGTGTTCAGCGCAGCGGCTCACGTCGACGAGCGCGGCTTCTTCTGCCGCACCTTTGACTCCGACGCGATTCGCGCGGCCGGGCTCGACCCTGCTGCGTTCGTGCAAGACAGCATCTCCCGGTCGGCGCGCGGCGTGGTCAGGGGCATGCACGTACGGCGCGGGCTCGGCGAGGCGAAACTTGTGAGGTGCTCCTACGGCGCCATCTTCGACGTCGTTGTTGATCTGCGCCACGCCTCACCGACGTATCGCAACGTGGAGACCTTCGAGCTCACTGGAGACCGGCCCGCATCGCTGTACGTGCCGGCCGGCTGCGCACACGGCTTCCAGGCGTGCTCGGAGCCCGCGGACGTCTCCTACAGGATCGATCGCGCCCACGACCCATCCGAGGATGTGTCGGTCGCGTTCGATGATCCTGACCTGGCGATACCGTGGCCGCTGCCGGTGTGCGATCATGTCGCGGCGGGACCAGGCAGCCCTGCCGCTGGCAGCCGCATTGGAGCTACTGGCCTGAGAGCGCAAGATCGCGGCGGGACTCGCGGCGGCGCTGATCATCTTCGCGGCCGCCACAGCGCGGCTGTTCATATGGCCAGCCAGGGGAATGCCCGCGCACGTCAGCGCGATCGTGATGCTCGCAGGGCCCGGCGATCGGCTCAAGCTGGCGCTTCAGCTAGCGCGCGAGCGCCGAGCGCCATTCCTGGTTGTCTCACGCGGCCACGAAGGCTACGGCGGCCCATGCCCCCGGCCCCTGCCGCGGATCAGGCTGATCTGCTTTGAGCCGAGACCCGCCTCAACGCGCGGCGAGGCCGAGTACGTCGGCCGCCTGGCCAGGAGGTACCACTGGCGCTCGGTCACTCTGGTCACCAACACCATGCAGGACTCCCGCGCCCGGCAGCGTGTCGAACGCTGCTTCGCCGGGCCGGTCTACGTGATGACCGTCGGACTGCCGTGGACCTCCTGGCCAGGTCAGATCGCCTACGAGTGGGCTGCAACCTCAAGATGCTGGTCTGGCAGCGCGCGTGCTGAGCACAGGCACTGCTAGTAACCAGGCAGCCACTGCTAGCGCTAGCGCTGAGTGTGCAGCCAGTAGTTCTTCATCGTGAAGGACCTGGCATGACCGCCGGTTGAGGCGATCTCCCAGCCGAAGTTGACCTGGGTCAGGGTGACGTTGGCCGGTATCTGGTGGTGGTTGATGAGCCAGTTGAGGGACGCACAGGATGTGCGTGACGCCCTTGTTCTCCCTGTGGTTCAGGGCGAAGCGTGTAGTCGCTGCCGCCCTGCCAGACCGCGAAGTGCTGCCCGAAGATCGTCGCGTGGCCGATGACGTTTCCGGCTGGGCCGCTGACCGTGGTTGTCCACCCAGATCATGACCTCGATGCCGTAGTTGTTCAGCCAGACGTCGTTGGCCGCCTCGGCATCCAGGCCGGACTTGTTGGACGGCATGTACTCGGTGAATCCGCTGCGGATCAGCTTGAACGACTGGACCGGTACGTTGCTGAAGTTCTTCTGCACGCAGGGATAGGTCTCCACGGCGGTGTTCCCGGCCGCCTGCGTAGACGAGGCGCCCCAGTCCTTGAAGGAGTTGGCCCAGATGGTCTGCGGGCCGTGTGAGCTATTCCACTCGTTGTTGTAGACGATGTACCCGCCGTTGTGCCAGGCACCGAATGGGTCGGACGAATGCCACTTAGGATGGGCCGGTGTTGATGCGAACGCGGGTCCCGCTGCCATGAAGGCGGCGGCGGCGGCCAGCAGGGCGACGAGTGCCCGGCGCATGAAGGCTCCTCACTATCGGGGATGTCGTGATGTCGCGATTCGTTCACTTCAGACGTCTGTGCGTGCATGACGTTAGCGGTCCCGCAGGCCGGACGTGGCCAAGTTTCCGATATTGAATCGTGACCTAAGGCCGCGAGCGCTACCGAAAGCTCCTGATATTCAGCAGATAGTTCCTATGTCGCCGGCGATCCAGGCGCCGCGACTGCGAGCGAGATGACCAGAAAATCTCTGACAGGAAACCTGCGCCTCGCGGGCGCGCTGCTCGCGGGCGCCTCGGTGCTGGCCGCGTCGTTGGCGATAGCGAGCGCGGGGTCGGCGAGCGCCGCCACGGCCTCGCCGCCACCTGGCCCGATCAGTGTCCTGGACGGTCTATCACGGCGACCGCGCGGGCTCTGGCAACGCTCGGTCGGTCAGGTCGGTCAATGTACGCGCACGGGCGTGGACGTCCCCGGCGCTTGACGGCCAGATCTACGGCCAGCCACTGGTGCTCGGCCACCGGGTCTACGTGGCGACCGAGAACAACACCGTCTACGCGCTGTCAACGGCGACGGGCGCCGTAACTCTGGTCAACGCACCTCGGCAAGCCGGTACCTGCCAGCACTCTTCCTTGCGGCAACATCTCGCCGACCGTCGGGATCACCGGTACCCCCGTGATCGACCAGGCAAGGCACGAGATCTTCGTGGTGGCCGATGAGTATCGCGGCGGCCGCCCTGCCCACTTCCTGGTCGGCCTCGACACCACGACGGGCCGCCGCGAGATGACCCGTCGGGTGGATCCGCCTGGTCAGGACCCGGCTGCGATCCTGCAGCGCACCGGGCTGACGCTGACGGCAGGCAAGGTCGTGTTCGGGTTCGGCGGAAACTTCGGTGACTGCTCCACGTATCGCGGACGGCTCGTCGCTGTTCCCGAGGCGGGCGGTCAGCCGAAGATCTTCACCGTGGCTGCGGCGGGCGGCACGTCGAAGGGCGCGATCTGGATGGGCGGAGCTGCGCCCGTTGTCGACAGCCACGGCAATCTGTGGGTCAGCACGGGCAACAGCACGATCACCTCATCGGGGCACCGCTACGACAACAGCGATGGGGTGCTCCAGCTGTCCTCGTCGCTCAGGCTGCTGCAGTACTTCGCCCCTCGTTCCTGGCCTGTGGACAATGCCAATGACATTGACTTCTCCGCCGCACCCGCCCTGCTCGCCAACGGCCAGGTCGTCCAGGCGGGAAAGTCGGGGCGGGTCTTCCTGCTGAATGGCGATCACCTCGGCGGGATCGGCGGCGAGCAGGCCGCGCTGCAGCCGGCCTGCGACGCCGACATCGACGGTGGCGTCGCCGTGTCAGGAACGACGGTGTTCCTGCCGTGCCTGACCGGCATCATCGCCGTCCGGGCATCGAGTTCGCCGCCCCGGCTGCGGCTGTTGTGGCGATCGGGAACCGGCGGCGGCCCGCCGATCGTGGCCGCCGGGCTGGTCTGGACGATCGGGCAGGACGGCAAGCTGTACGGGCTTGATCCTGCGACGGGCAAGACAAGGCTGCAGGCGAGCATCGGAGTCCCGGCCAACCACTTCCCAACGCCCGGCGTCGGTGACGGTCTCTTGCTTGCCGCCTGTGCACAGAACGTGGTCGCCTTCTCTGCGCCAGGGACGGGCGGGCAGCACGCGGCCACCCAAACTCCCAAACCGTCCACGTCCTGCAACTACAGCGCTCCGGCGCCGCCGGTGTCCGGCGAAGACGATCGCCGCTATCGCGGCTGCTCGCGGTCGCGGGCCTCGTCATCATCGCGGGAGTGGCCTGGTTGTTGTTGCGGCGGGCAAGCCGCTCGCGCTAGCCACCGACCCTGGAACGCTCAGCGACTCCTCGTTCTACTCGGGCGGCGTCTCGGTCTTCGTGAGCCCGTTACCGGCCTGCCTCTGCCCCGCGGCACCATGTACCCGCGCCCCCGTCCGCGCTGTCGCCGGTTTCTCGGTGCGTTCCTGGGCGTCCTCCGGCAGGAGCAGCTTCAGGACTCGCCGCGCCGGCGGAGTTCCGGCTCGCGGGGCCGTTGGCTGCGGGCCTGGTTTCCCTGGCCTGCCGCACGGCAGCGGGTTCGGCAGGGCCGATCTGCTCGACCGTCACGGTACTGATCCGGTTGCGTCGTCCGGCGAGGCTCTCGGCCGTGAGGCGCAGCCCGGCCACGGTGGCGGTCGATCCGGCGATCGGCACCCGGCCTAGCCGCTGAGCCAGCAAGCCGCCGACGGTTTCGACGTCCTCGGCTTCGATACGCACCCCGAACAACTCGGCTAGCTCATCCACCGACAGCCTGGCCGTGACCCGCGCGGAGTCGTCGCCCAGCCACTCCACCGGCGGGCTCTCCTGGTCATACTCGTCGGCGATCTCGCCGACGATCTCTTCGAGTATGTCCTCGATGGTGACCAATCCCGCTGTGCCGCCATACTCGTCGATCACGATCGCGACATGTGTCTGCCTGGCCTGCATCTCCCTGAGCAGGTCGTCGACGGGCTTGCTCTCCGGCACGAACGTCGCATGGCGCATGACGGAGTCCACCTGCTCAGATGCCAGGGCGTCGGCCGATTCGTAACCGCGGGTCACGATGTCCTTGAGGTAAGCGATGCCGATGACGTCGTCAAGGTTCTCCCCCACGACGGGAATCCGCGAGAACCCGCTGCGCAGCGCCAGGGACAGCGCCTGCCGCAGCGACTTGCCGCTCTCGACGAAGATCATGTCTGTCCTCGGCACCATGACCTCGCGCACGATCGTGTCGCCGAGCTCGAACACCGAGTGGATCATGGCGCGCTCGCCAGGCTCGATGACCCGGCGCCGCTCCAGCAGGTCCACCAGTCCGCGCAGGTCTTCTTCCTCTCCCGACGGACCGTGCTGCTCGCTGCCGTCCCTGCCGAGCACCCGCCCGGTCGCTAGCAGCACGGCGGGAACCGGCCCCATCAAGCGCACGATCGGCTGCATCACCGAGGCGGCTGTGTCGGCCACGCTCGCGGCGTACCTGCGGCCCAGCGTGCGTGGCACGATGCCCGCCACGACGTAGATAACCACGGTCATGACGCCGCCTGTGATCAGGAAGGCCCGCCAGGCCGGGCCGGCCCAGTGCAGCAGCACCGCGCCCACCAGCAGTGTGGCGCTCAGCTCCGCGGCGACCCTGGCCAGCAGCAGCACCGCGATGTACTTAGGTACCTCGGCAAGCACCGCCTGCAGCGGGGCGGATGCCTCCCTGCCTGAACCCGGCGGCTGAGAGGTGGCGAGTTCCTTCGCGCCTGCACGGGACACCCGGAGCAGGGCGGTATCGGCGCTGGCCGATAGCCCGGCGAACAGCACGAGCGCCGCGGCAGCAAGCAGAAGCCAGCCCATCATCCTGGCGCGGCGCCGTGTTCGCCAGCGCCACCGGCCCGCGGGACCGTCTCCCCGTCAGGCGCGGCATGCTCGGCCCGCCAGGACGCCAGCAGCCTGTCCTGCAGCCCGAACATGGTTGCGTGCTCCTTGGCGTCGGCGTGGTCGTAACCGAGCAGGTGCAGGATGCCATGCGTGCACAACAGCTCGATTTCATCGGAAACGCCGTGTCTGGCCCGCTTGGCTTGCGAGGCCGCCACCTGCGGGCAGATCACCACGTCTCCGAGCAGGCCAGGTATGCCAGGCGGCTCACTACCTCCGTGCTCGGCGTGCGCGCCGCCCGGCTGAGGCGGCCGTAGCTCGTCCATCGGGAAGGCGAGGACGTCGGTTGGGCCCTGCTCGCCCATCCACCTGACATGCAGTTCGGTCATCGCGGGCTCGTCCACGAGAAGCAGCGAGAGTTCCGCGAGCGGGTGCACCCGCATCTCGTCGAGCACGTGCCTGGCCAGGCCGGCAAGCGCGGCCTCATCGACGGCCACCCCTGACTCGTTGGCGATCTCGATGCTCACGCCAGCTCCTGAGCCCTGTTCATCATGTCCACAGGTATTCCCGTGATGGCGATCACCGGTTCCTGCTGGCGTCACGCCGCGCCCTGCTGGCCGGCAGGCGGTTCGCCTCGGCCGCTGCGCGGGTCGCGTCATACCGCTCGTACGCGTCCACGATGTCGGCGACCAGCCGGTGCCTGACGACATCGTGTGCGGTCAGCTTGCAGAAATAGACGTCGGGCAGCCCGTCGAGCACGTCCTGGACCATGCGCAGGCCGCTGACCTGGCCGGAGGGAAGGTCAACCTGGGTCACGTCGCCCGTGACAACGATCTTGCTGCCGAAACCCAGCCTGGTCAGGAACATCTTCATCTGCTCAGCCGAGGTGTTCTGCGCCTCGTCCAGGATGATGAAGGAGTCGTTCAGCGACCGGCCACGCATATACGCCAGCGGCGCGATCTCGATCGTGCCGGCGGCCAGCAGCCTGGGGATCGAGTCCGGGTCGACCATGTCGTGCAGGGCATCGTAGAGCGGCCGAAGATACGGGTCGATCTTCTCGTACAGCGTTCCAGGCAGAAATCCCAGCCGCTCCCCTGCCTCGACCGCTGGCCTGGTCAGGATGATCCTGTTGACCTCCTTGGCCTGCAGGGCCTTGACTGCCTTCGCCATCGCCAGGTAGGTCTTCCCCGTGCCAGCGGGCCCGATCGAGAACACGATCGTGTGCTTGTCGATCGCGTCGACGTAACGCTTCTGGTTGAGCGTCTTGGGCCGTATGGTCCGGCCCCTGGTCGACAGTATGTCCAGGGTCAGCACGTCCGCCGGGCGCGCTCCTGACTTGCGCCGGAGCATGGCGACGCTGCGCTGTACGACCTCGGTGGTGACCTCGGTACCGCTCGATATCAGCGTGGTCAGCTCCTCGAAGAGCTCGCCGATGATCGCCGCCTCGCTCGCTCCGACCCGGTCACGGTGATCTCATTGCCGCGTACGTGGATGTCTGAGTCGAACTCCTCTTCGATCACCTGGAGCAGTTCGTCGCGCGACCCGAGCAGGCTGACCATCGAATGGGGCTCGGGAATGACGATCCGCAGCGAGGTCGCTCCGCCTGCCTGCTGCTCCGCTGTTCCCGGTCCGGCCCCGGTTGGATTCTTCTTCAATACCCCCGCCTCAATGTGGGTTCCTCATCCGGGCGGCCACGCCATCAGCCTCCCGCCGAGGACGTGCGCGTGCGCGTGATCGACGGTCTGCCCTGCGTGACTGCCCGTATTAAAGACAACGCGGTAACCGGTCTCCGCAATGCCCTCGGCGAGCGCGACTTCGTGGGCTTGTGCAGCTACTTCAGCCAGCAGCTCGGCGTCCGCGGCAGCCAGGCCCGCCAGGTCAGGATAGTGAGGTTTGGGAATGACCAGCACGTGAATTGGGGCCTGCGGATTGATGTCGCGGAATGCAAGCGTGCGTTCTGTTTCAAGCACACGTGTTGCAGGCACCTCGCCAGTCACGATTCTGCAGAATAGGCAGTCAGGCACGGGGCCGATACTAACGTGTGCCGTGCTCTCGCGGCTTGCGACATATATGGTTGCAACACTGCTAACCCCCAGCGGGCCGCGAGCCTGATCACCGGACCGGCACTCGGTGCTTGAGGGTGCGCTGAAAACGAGCGACCCGGACCCTGCTGCTCGCGCAATGGCTGCATTCTGGTGGCCTCAGAGCCGGGGACGGGATGCCAGGCGTGTGGTTGGCCGCGGTGCGGCTGGGTCAGGTCGGGCGATCTTGGAGCGTGGGATTCGTGAGGCGGAGCAGTGCGCGTGGGTCCCGCGCTACATCTTGTGATGACTGCGAGTGAACCTAGCGGCTTGTCCGCGCGTCAAGACAAGGTGACCGAAACCCTCGTGGCGGCCACGACGCTGGGGCGGGTCACGGCAGAGCCTCGCCGAGACGGCTCTGCCAGCAACGGCAGCCACGCGATCGACGCGGACGCGACCATAGCCGAAATCTATGGCCTGCATTACCGGTCGCTCGTGCGCTTGGCGACCTTGCTGGTCCACGACAACGCGACCGCGGAGGAAGTTGTGCAGGACTCGTTTGTCGCACTGCACGCCGGTTTGCACCGGCTGCGTGACAGCGAGAAGACGCTCGCTTACCTTCGAGCTGCCGTGGTTAACCGGGGCCGTTCGGTCCTCAGGCACAGGGTCGTGGTCGACCGCAACGCGCCGAAGCCAGCTCCCGACATGCCGAGCGCCGAGCATGGCGCGCTCACGCTGCTCGAGCGGTCGTCCGTCGTCGCCGCCCTGCGGTCACTTCCCGAACGCCAGCGCGAGGTTGTCGTGCTGCGGTTCTACGGAGACCTTTCCGAGGCGCAGATCGCCTCGGCGATGGGAATCACCAGAGGCGCGGTCAAGAGCCACACATCGCGCGCGATGGCCGCGCTGCGCTCGGTCCTGGAGCGTGAGGCATGAGCCATCGTCGTCCCGATCCGCGCCAGGCCCCGCTTGAGCAGACGCTCAGGCGAGCGCTGACGGCTGGCGGCTGACTCGATCGAGCCGGCCGCAGACGGGCTGGACCGGATCCGCTCCAAGATCGCGGCTGGGCCGCCCGCGTCCGTCCGACGCCGCTGCCGGCTGGGCCTCTGGTGCAGCAGGTACTTCACCGGTCTGCTCGCAGCACTCGGTGCCGTGGCTGGCATGCTCGCGGCGCTAGCGATGGCGGCCAGGTACGCGTCTGCGCCGCCGTGGATCCGGCTGCGGTACGCCTACGGTGCGTCATGGAGCGGTTCCGGCCCGAGGCTGGCGGCACGGGATGGGTCGGCTGGCTGCGCCCGGCCGCCGCGATCGCCACCGGCCTTGCTGGTCGTGACCGGCGCGTCCTGGGCGATCACCGCCGCTGCCGCCGGTCCGATCCAGGCCGCCGGTAATCAAGCACATCCGATCGCAGGAGGCGGCTCGAGCAGCGGCGCGCCAGTCGTCAAGGGCACTCGGGCGGCGTGCAATGGAAGCGGCGCACCGATCGGCCAGAGCGGCAGCCCGTCGGCGACGGCATCGTCTAGCTGCAAGGCCGGCTCGGCGTCAGCCAGCCCGTCCGTAAGCGCATCGCCGTCGCCATCGGGCACGTCATCGCCGACCGGCTCGCCGACGCCCGTCGCCGTCGCCTTCGCCGAGCCCGTCGGGGAGTTCCACGGACACCAGCACGCCGAGCCCGAGCCCGTCGCCCACCGATTCCGCGGCAACCGGCCAGGCGACCCAGTCACCGCCAGGACCGCCCGGCAGTCAGCCAGGGTCGGCGGGCGCTAAGACCATGCCGAAGCCGAATATCTCGAACCCGAAGACGGTCCAGACCCCGAGTCCGTCGGCCAGCGGCTCGCCGCTCCCCCTGCCGCAGCTGAGTCAGGCCCAAGGCTCTGACATCCACCTGCCGCAGCCGCTGAGCACGAGCGCCCCCGCGACCGCTCCGGCGGTGGAGCCTTTGAGCACCGACGGTCCGAGCCGCACCGGGATCGCTCCGGCCGCGGTCAGGTCGGCGGCCTCGGCCGGGCTGACGCCGCCCTCCGGGCCGACGATCAGTACGATCTCGCCTGCCGTCGGCAGTGACAACCCGCTCAGCGGCTGATCGGCTTCCGCGTCGAGCAAAATCGCCAGGTTCGCGCCACGCACCCTCGCGACCGCAGCCAGCCGTGCTGACCTGCCCGGTGATCTCGGGGAACCTGGCGCGGCGCGACTGCTTGGCCGCCTCGCGCGCTGACGTCCGCAAGCGGTGCAGGGCCTTGTCCTCCCGGTCAGGACGCCACCTCGCGACGCAGCGTTCCGCCGCCCACGGCACGATCGTGTCGATCCCGACCTCGGTCATCAGCTCCACCGCGAGCTCGCCGCGGTCGCCTTTCAGGATGGCCTGCACGACCGTCACCCGGCAGGACGGTTCGGGCTCGCGCCGCAGCGCGAGTACGGCCAGGTCGAGCTCCCCGATCGCGGCCTCGCGGCGATCACCTCGCACTCGGCCAGCAGGCCAGCGCCGTCGGTCAGGTCGACACGCTCGCCCTGATGGAGCCGGCGCACGGTGGTGGCGTGCCGGC
Source organism: uncultured Actinomycetota bacterium (assembly GCA_963809195.1). GTDB lineage: Bacteria > Actinomycetota > Actinomycetes > Streptosporangiales > Streptosporangiaceae > Chersky-822. Next base: position 924,023 of record CAWEIQ010000003.1, read on the forward strand.
CCTCGACCCCGGACAGCGTGACGCCGGCCGCCCTGTCCGGCCGTGCCGAGCTGGGCGGCGTCGCTGAAGAAGACCGGCGGGATCAGCGCAGCCTGCGCGTTGTCAGTGGAGTTCTCCTCAGACGGCCTGATGCTCACCGGCCGTTGAAGGCATCACGCAGCCGGGAGAAGAATCCATGCTCCCCCGGCGCGAACTTGCCTGGCGGCGACTCCTCACCGCGCATCCTGGCCAGCTCCCGCAGCAGTTCCTCCTGCTCGGGCTCCAGCTTGACCGGCGTCTCGACCGTCACGTGGATGATCAGGTCGCCGCGCCCTGGCCCGTGCAGGTGCGAGGAACCCTGCCCGTACAGCGGGATCGCCTGGCCGGACTGCGTACCTGGCCTGATGTCGATGTTGGCGGCGCCGTCGAGCGTCTGGATCTGCAACGTCGCCCCGAGCGCTGCCGCCGTCATCGGGATCGTCAGCGTGCAGTGCAGGTCGTCGCCCGTGCCGCTCGAAGATCTGATGCGGGCGCTGCACGATCTCCAGGAACAGGTCACCCGGCGGGCCGCCGCCTGGTCCTATCTCGCCCTCGCCGGCCAGCTGGATGTGGGTGCCGTCCTCGACGCCGGCCGGGATCCTGACCTTGACGGTGCGCCTGGTACGCACCCGGCCGTCGCCGTCGCACTCAGGGCACGGCCGGCGGATGACGGTGCCGAACCCGCCGCAGCCAGGGCACGGCCGCGACGTCATCACCTGGCCGAGGAACGACCTGGTGACCTGGCTGACCTCGCCCCTGCCGTTGCAGACGTCGCAGGTGGTCGGGTGGCTGCCGGGCGCGCTGCCCTCACCCGAGCAGGTCGGGCAGACGACCGCAGTGTCGACCGTGAGCTCCCTTGTCGCGCCGAACACGCACTCGGCGAGATCCAGGTCGACCCTGATCGTGGCGTTGCGACCGCGGCGTGCCCTGCTGCGCGGGCCGCGCGCGGCCTGGCCGCCGCCGCCGAAAAAGGCGTCCATGATGTCGCTGAACGGGAAGCCAGCGCCGAAGCCGCCAGCACCACCGGCAGGCGCGAACGGGTCGCCGCCCAGGTCGTACATCTGGCGCTTGTCAGGATCGGAGAGCACCTCGTAGGCCTGGGTGATCTCCTTGAACCGCTCCTGGGTAACCGGGTCAGGGTTCACGTCGGGATGCAGCTCGCGCGCCAGCCGCCGGTATGCCTTCTTGATCTCCTCGGCATTCGCGTCCCGGCGCACGCCAAGCACGGCGTAGTAGTCGGTTGCCACGCTCATCCCCTACGACTCCGCCAGGATCTGACCGGTATACCGTGCCACCGCGCGCACCGCCCCCATCGCTGTTGGGTAATCCATCCTCGTCGGTCCGACCACGCCGAGCTTGGCGAGCGGCCTGTCCACCGAGCCGTAGCCGGCGGCCACGACAGAAGCCGTGCGCAGGCCAAGCACGTCGTTCTCCGCGCCGATCCTGACCGTAACCGACGCCTGATCGTCAGTCTCTCCTAGCAGCCGCATAAGGACGACCTGTTCCTCCAGCGCTTCGAGCACCTCCCGCAATCCCTGCGAGAAGTCGGCGGCTGTCAGGTTCGAGGCGCCGCCAACGATGATCTTCTCGTCGTGCCGAGCGACAAGCGTTTCCAGTATCACTGAGAACACCGCAGCGGCGTTCGCGCGTTCCCTGGGCTCAACCCGTTCGGGCAGCTCGGCCACCACGGACGCGACGTCGGTGAGCTTACGCCCGTCCAGGCAGGCGTTGAGCACCGCGCGCAGCTGCATGATCGAATCATCGTCATAGCTGGCCGGCACCTCAACCACGCGTTGCTCGACCCGGCCGGTGTCGGTAATGAGGACGACAAGGAGTCGGCGCTCCGCCAGAGGCACGAGCTCCACGTGCCGGACGGAGGACTTGCTGAGCGATGGGTACTGGACCACGGCCACCTGGCGCGTCAGCTGCGCCAGCAGCCTGACGGTGCGCATGACGACGTCGTCGAGGTCGTAGGCCCCCGCGAGGAAGGTCTCGATCGCGCGCCGCTCGGCCGTAGAGAAGGGCTTGATGGCGGACAGCTTGTCCACGAACAAGCGGTAACCCTTGTCGGTTGGTACCCGGCCCGCGCTCGTGTGCGGCTGGACGATGTAGCCCTGCTCTTCAAGGATCGCCATGTCGTTGCGGATGGTCGCAGGAGAAACATCCAGATTGTGCCGTTCGACGAGCGCCCGGGATCCCACCGGCTCGTTCGTCGAGACGTAATCCTCGACGATTGCCCGCAGTACCGCCAGCTTCCTGTCGTCTAGCACTGGTCACCTCCCCTGGCACTCTGCTGTCCTGAGTGCCAAGTCTATGGCCGAACGATACTGTGACAGGCCGGTCAAGTCACTGCGTCAGATGCCACCGCTCGCGAGAACTAATCGGTGAGCCCCCGAATAACTGCGTCGGCGAGCAGTCGGCCAGCGGGCGTCAGGACCACCCGCCCCGCAGCGAAGGCCGCGCGCTCGGCGAGACCGTCCGCGACCGCCGCCGCTGCCGCGCGCTCCCCCGCAGGTCCCAGCAGGCTGCGCGGGCAGCCGGCCGCGAGCCTGGTCTCCAGCAAGATCCGCTCGGTCCTGCGCTCGGTCCCGGTCAGCACCTCCCTGGCCTGACCAGGGCTGGTACCTGCCGCGATCCGGCTGGCGTATGCCGATGGGTGCCTGACATTCCACCAGCGGGTGCCGCCGACATGGCTGTGCGCTCCTGGTCCGACTCCCCACCAGTTCCCGCCGGTCCAGTACAGCAGGTTGTGCCTGCAGGCGGCATCTGGCCCGCTGGCCCAGTTGGAGACCTCATACCAGGACATCCCTGCCGCGCCGAACAGCTTGTCGGCGGCCAGGTAGCGGTCGGCCATCTTGTCGTCATCAGGCGGCGGCAATCTCGCCGCGCTTGATCCGCGCCGCCAGCCGAGTCCCTTCCTCGACGATGAGCGCATAGGCGGAGATGTGGTCGGGGCCGGCGCCGATCGCACTGCGGACCGACAGCTCCCAATCCTGTGCGCGCTCTCCCGGCGTGCCATAGATCAGGTCGAGGCTGACGTGCTCGAAACCGGCCGATCGCGCCCAGGCCACGCATTGCTCCGCGCGGCCAGGCGAATGGGCCCGGTCAAGTACGCCGAGCACGTGGCTGGCCGCGCTTTGCATTCCGAGCGAGATCCTGGTGAACCCGGCAGCCCGCAGTTCGGCCAGCGTCCGTTCGTCCACGCTCTCTGGGTTCGCCTCGGTGGTCACCTCGGCTCCTTCGGCGAGGCCGAACTCCGCTTCGATGGCCCGCAGGATGGCGGCCAGATCGGCGGGAGGCAGCAGCGTGGGCGTACCTCCGCCGAAGAAGACCGTGCTGACCGGCGGGTGCCGCGGGCCCTAGCACCTTGCGCGCGAGTGCGATCTCCGCGACGGCAAGGCCGGCGTAGCTCTCCCGCGACGCGCCGCCGCCCAGTTCGGTCGCGGTGTAGGTGTTGAAGTCGCAGTAACCGCAGCGGGACGCGCAGAAAGGCACATGCACATATATTCCGAACGGGATCGTGTCCAGCTGGTCGAGCGACGCGGCGGGCAGCCTGCCGTCGGACGGCACAGGCGTTCCTTCTGGCGGTGTTCCTGGCATCCTCAGGCCGCCCGTGGCGGCCGCGGGGCCGGGTATCCCGCAGTCACGCCGGTGTCCTGCCGAGCACCCGCTCGGCGATCGCTTCCCACTTCGCACCCCGACCCGGCACCGAGAGCAGCGTCCGCATCAGATCCGCATCGCCGTAGTAGGCGAGCATGGACTCTGCGACAGTCACGCGCTCTGCCGGCCTGGATAGCACCTCGATGTCGTCCCCGGCGCTGATCTGACCTTCGGTCAGGACCCGCAGGTAGGCACCGGGCCGCCCGCCCGCAGCGAACCGCCGTACCCAGTGATCCTCACCGGTCCACGCCTTGAACGTCTCACATGGGATCCGCGGCGAGGTGACCTGGACTACCACCTCGCCCATCCGCCAGATCTCGCCGATCAGCGCCGTCGTGACGCCGATGCCCGCGGTGGTGACGTTCTCACCGAACTCGCCGTTGCGCAGTTCCCTGCCGAGCCGCTCGGTCCACCAGTCCAGGTCCTCCCTGGCGTAGGCGTAGACGGCCTGGTCGAGTCCGCCGTGGTTCTCCGTGTCCCCGTGCTCGTCCCCGGCCAAGCCGAGCCGACGCACCCGCACGGCGCCGCCGACAGGCCGCTTGTCGATGGCACTGCGGGGGCCGATGACCAGGTCGGCGACCCGGCCGGTGTTCACCGAGACGATTCGAGCGGAGGTCATGTCCGCAGGCTAGCCCAGACTCGGGTTAATCTGGGAATGAGTATTCACCCGCGTGATGGCTGATGGGGACGGACCGATGACTGCTGGCAGCTACGGGTCGATGCGGGCGACCGACGCCGACCGGGATGGCGTGCACACCCTGCTCCAGGCGGCCTACGCCGACGGCCGGCTGACGTGGGATGAGTTCGACACACGGTCAACGAGCCTGATGGAGGCGAAGACCTACGATCAGCTCGGTGCCCTGACCGCCGACCTGCGCCAGCCCGTGCCGTACCGGCCAGGGGCGACACCCTGCTGTCCTGCCGCGCACCAATCAGATGGCCGTGGCCTCTCTGGTCTGCGGCCTCGTGCCAGATCTTCTTCTGGTTCGTGGCTGGCGTTCCTGCGATCATCTTCGGGCACGTGGCTCGTCGGCAGATCCGTCAGACCGGCGAGGGTGGCAGCGGCATGGCCACGGCCGGGTTGATCATGGGTTACATCGGGGTTCTGGTCCCGATCATCGGGCTCATTGCCGCCGTGGCCGCCTTCAGCGGCCACGGCTGAGCCTGACGTGCAGGCCGGTGACGCCGCTCAGGCGCGCTTGTCGCTTGCCTGGTCGGCGGTCAGCGCGGCGACAAAGGCCTCCTGCGGCACCTCGACCCGGCCGATCGTCTTCATCCGCTTCTTGCCTTCCTTCTGCTTCTCGAGCAGCTTGCGCTTCCTGGTGATGTCGCCGCCGTAGCACTTGGCAAGCACGTCCTTGCGCAGCGCCCTGATGTTCTCGCGGGCGATGATCCGGGCGCCGATGGCCGCCTGGATCGGCACCTCGAACTGCTGCCGCGGGATCAGCTCCTTCAACCGCGACGTCATCGCCAGCCCGTACTCGCGCGCCTTGTCGGCATGCACGATCTGGCTGAAGGCGTCAACCGGCTGACTCTGCAACAAGATGTCGACCTTGACCAGATCGGCCTCTTGCTCACCGGCAGGCTCGTAGTCGAGCGAGGCGTAGCCCCTGGTGCGGGACTTCAGCTGGTCGAAGAAGTCAAAGATGATCTCGGCGAGCGGCATCGTGTACCTGATCTCAACCCGATCGGCTGACAAGTACTCCATGCCGATCAGGACGCCGCGCCTGGACTGGCACAGCTCCATGATCGCGCCGATATAGTCGGACGGCGCGAGCACCGTGGCCCGCACCACTGGCTCGAAGACCTGGCCGATCTTGCCGGCCGCGATCACGCCCGGTCGCCGTGGCGATCCCGCCGGGCCCGCTCGGGAACTCACTCGGGTTGGTGACGGTGACCTCGGCGCCGGAGTCCATGACGACCCGGTACACGACGTTCGGCGCCGTCGAGATCAGCGACAGGTCGAACTCGCGCTCCAGCCGCTCCCTGATGATCTCCATGTGCAGGAGGCCGAGGAATCCGCAGCGGAAACCGAACCCGAGCGCGGTCGACGTCTCAGGCTCATACACCAGCGACGCGTCGTTGAGCCGCAGCTTGTCCAGCGCGTCACGCAGGTCCGGGTACTGGTCGCCGTCGACCGGATATAGCCCGGAGAACACCATCGGCTTCGGGTGGGCGTACCCGGCGAGCGGCTCGGCCGCCGGTCGCGCCGCGCTCGTCACCGTGTCGCCAACCCGGGCCTGCCTGACGTCCTTGACGCCCGTGATCAGGTATCCGACCTCGCCAGCCGCGAGGCCGTCAGCGGGCACGGGCTCTGGCGAGATGACGCCTACCTCCAGCGTCTCGTGTACCGCCCTGGTGGACAGCATCAGCGTCCGCTCGCGGCGCGACAGCCTGCCGTCGACCATTCGCACGTACGTCACGACGCCCCGGTAGGTGTCATAGACAGAGTCGAAGATCAGCGCCCTGGCAGGAGCGTCCAGGGTCCCCGAGGGGGCGGGGACCTGCGCCACGACGGCGTTCAGCAGCTCGGTGACGCCCTCGCCGGTCTTCGCCGAGACCCTGAGCACGTCATCGGGCTCGCACCCGATGATCTTGGCAAGCTCGGCCGCGTACTTCTCCGGCTGCGCGGCAGGCAGGTCGATCTTGTTCAGCACCGGAATCAGGTGCAGGTCGGCGTCGAGCGCGAGGTACAGGTTGGCCAGGGTCTGCGCCTCGATCCCCTGCGCGGCGTCGACGAGCAGGATGGCGCCCTCGCACGCCGCAAGCGACCTGGACACCTCGTAAGAGAAGTCGACGTGGCCGGGGGTGTCGATCAGGTTGAGCACGTAGTTTTGCCCGTCGGCGCCGCGCCACGGCAGCCGGACGGCCTGACTCTTGATCGTGATGCCGCGCTCGCGCTCGATATCCATCCTGTCCAGGTACTGCGCGCGCATCTGCCTGTCGCCTACCACCCCCGTGAGCTGGAGCATCCGATCGGCCAGCGTCGACTTGCCGTGGTCGATGTGGGCGATGATGCAGAAGTTCCTGATCACCGCCTTGTCAGTCCGTGACGGCTCAGGCAACGCCGCGGCGGCGGGCGCCGCCATTCTTGACGGGTCGGACATCGGTGGCACAGTCATCCGCTCGGTGTAGGTTGCGATCACCACATGGTTGCACGCCAGGAGCGATGCCCTAGCCAGCGGCGCACGCCAGCGAGGATCAGCCTCGGTTTGAGCGCGCGAGCCGATCTCGGATATCCTTCTGAGTCGACTGCCCGCATGCCCGCACCTCTCGCGCCGGGCGCGCGACCGCGCCTTCGGCAAGCGCCGGGCACATCAATGACCACCGAACGAGAAAGTAGCGAGGCATACGCGTGGCGAACATCAAGTCACAGATCAAGCGCAACAAGCAAAACGAGAAGGCCAGGCAACGCAACAAGGCCGTCAAGTCGTCGCTGAAGACCGCTGTGCGGAACTTCCGGGACGCGGCCGATGCCGGCGACAACGACAAAGCGTCCGAGGCTTTGCGCGCCGCCTACGTCAAGCTCGACAAGGCCGCGAGCAAGGGCGTCATCCACAAGAACCAGGCAGCCAATCGCAAGTCCGCGCTCGCCAAGCGCGCCGCGACCCTGACCGGCTGAACCTGACCGGCTGAACCTGACCGGCTGAACCTGACCGGCTACCGGTCCGCCGAACGCGACGCCACGATCACCCGCACCGCCCGCTCGAGTGCGTAGCCAGCGCTCGCCCCTTCGCCCTTCACCTCCGCATCTGCCTGTGCCACGGCAGAGTGGGCCCTCGTCAGGCCGGCCGAACTCCAGCCGCGGAGTTGCTGCCTCACCTTGTCGACCTTCCAGGCTGGCATTCCGAGCTCGGCAGCCAGCGCGTCGGCGCCCTTGCCGCGCGCCGTCCCCACCTGACCGAGCGTCCTGATGCCGCGCGCCAGCGCGCTGGTGATCAGCACAGGCGCCGTCCCGATCGCCAGGGCCCAGCGCAGCTGCGCCAGCGCCTCAGCCAGATTGCCCTCCAGTGCCTTGTCGGCGACGCTGAACCCGCTAGCTTCGGCCCGGCCGCGCCAGTACCGGGCCACAACCTTCGCGTTGATCACGCCAGTGGTATCCGAGGCGAGCTGGTCACAGGCCGCCGCCAGGTCCCTCAGATCGGTGCCGACAGCGTCGATCAAGCCGCGCAGGCCGCCATCGTCGGCCTTGCGGCCCGCTCTGGCCAGCTCAGCCCTCAGGAAGTCCATTCGCTCGCCGAACCGCCTGATGCTCGGGCAGTCGATCCTCCTGGCTCCTTCGTTGCCGAGCGAAGTGAGCAGGGCCTTGCCCTTCGCGCCGCCCGCGTGCGTGACAATCAGCGTGACTTCGTCCGGCATCGCCGCCGCCAGCTGGCCGATCTCCGCCGCAACCGACGCGTTCGCGTCCTGTGCTGCGCGGATGATCACTACGCAGTCACCGCCGAACAGCGAAGGCGCGGTCAGCATGCCCAAGCTCGCCCGCTGCCAGGTCAGCGCCGCGCACATCATGGACATCCGGCCCTGGCCCGGTGCCGCCGGCCTGGGCGGAACGCGCGCCGACCACGGCGGCCACCGCACGCTCGACGAGCAGTTCTTCGTCACCGACAATGACGGTGACCGGGGCGTGGCCGCCCGTATCGGGATTCGATCGCTCCCGGTTCGCAGGCATGACCGCAGCATGCCACGGCTAGCCGACAGCCGGAGACGGTGCCACCGAGACGCCGAGCATCATCGGTCCCGTGTGAACGCCGATGGCGGTGCTCGCGGTGACTACGGACATCCGCCGCACAAACGGCAGCCCGGCACTGAGGTGCGCAGCCAGCGCCTCCGCTCGCCCGCCTGCCGCGATGTGCTCGACCACGACGTCGGCCGAGGTTCCGGCTGGCAGGCCGGCGACCAGGTCGCCCGCCGACCGGGCGAGCAGGGCCGCGGCGCCTGCCCAGGTACGCACCCGGTCGACGATCTCGATCCGGCCCGAGCTGACGTGCAGCACGGTCCGTGCGACCAGCCTGGGAGCGGGCCAGCCCGCTCCATCTAGCTGGGCATCCGATCGGCCGACCTCGACTCCAGCGGCGCGCCCGCCAGCGACCAGCGCGTCGGGCCGGTCGACCGCGAAGAACGATCCGACCTGGTTCGCGCACGCGTCGGCTGCCGACTCCACCGCATCCAGCCCATGACCGGCAAGGGCGGCCGCAGCGGCGGACAGCACGACCAGCCCGAGCCCAGAGCCGATGGTACGGGCGTCGAGCACGCGGACGGGGATCGGCGCCTCGGCGGCCGCCAGCGCCGCCGAGCTGACCGTGCCTGACAGCAGCCCGGACAGGTGCACCGACAGGACCGCGCGTGCGCCCGCCTCGCTGGCGCGGCGGTACGCGGCGGCGAACTGCGCGGGAGCGGGCCGCGCCGTCGTCAGCTGCTCGCCGCGAGCGGCCGCCGCCTCGATCTCCGCCGCCGCGCCAGGAGCACCGTCATCCGCGACCATGTCGCCCGCGAGCAGCCGCAGCGGCACAACGATGACGCGTGGCCGAAGCGGGCTCGCCAACCGGAAGGCTGGCCGCCGAGTCCGTCACCACGGTCACCAGCCCAGGCGCTGGCCACCACGAGTCACCTGCTGGGCTATCGGCCGCCACGGCGGCCCTAGAAAGGAATCGGCTCGCCGCCGCGCCAGACCCTGTAGGGGCGCAAGCCATAGGACCAGGCGAAGGCGCCCTCATGGTCGGCGTCCCACGCGACCACGTCGGCCAGCCGGCCTCGCGTCATCGCACCGCGGTCCGGAGCACGCAGCGCGTGCGCGCCGCCCACGGTCGCCGCCCGAAGCGCCTCGGTCACGCTCATGCCCAGGTTGGCGACGGCCAGGGTGATCACCAGCGGCATCGAGGTGATCCCGTTCGTCCCTGGCGAGTGGCCCGAGCCAAGCGCGACCGTCACGCCCTTGTCGAGCAGCGCTCGCACCGGCGGCACGCGGCCGTTCTCCGCGGCATTGGCCGGACAGACCACAGCCGTGACACCAGCCTTCGCGAGGACGGCCACGTCGTCGTCATCGGCTCCGTTCAGCAGGTCGGCGGATGCACATCCCAGCTCGGCGGCGAGCCGCGCCGCGCCGAGCTTGGAGTCGCCGCCCGCATGCAGCCGGGGCAGCAAGCCGGAAGAACGGCCCGCGTTGAGGATCCAGCGCGACTCGGGCTCGCTGAAATGGCCGTCGTCACAGTGCACGTCGACGCTGTCGGCACCGGCCGTCGCCGCGTCGGCGCACCAGCTGCTGACCGCGTCCACGTAATCGTTGCGACGGCCGAAGAACTCGGGCGGCAGCGCATGCGCGGCGAAGAACGTCACATGCACGCGCGGCATGCCGGCCTCGCTCTCCAGCGACCGCAGGAGCCGCACGTCGGCCAGTTCGCCGTCCCTCGTGAGGTGGTAGCCGGTCTTGGCCTCGATCGTGGTTGTGCCGCTCAGCAGCCAGTCGCGCATCCGGCCCCTGACGTGGTTGCAGAGCGTCCACGGGTCTGTTCCCCTGGTCACCGTCACCGTCGAGGTCAGGCCGCCGCCCGCGGAGACGATCTCTGTCATCGACGAGCCGCCCGAGCGCATCGCGAGCTCAGCCCACCGGTTGCCCGCATAGACGGGATGCGTATGGGCGTCGATCAGGCCAGGAGTGACGAGAGCGCCACCGAGGTTCTCCACGTGGTCGACATCGACGATGTCGTCGATAATGCCTGGCAGGCTCGTCGGCAGCTGCGCCGCAGGACCGGCCCAGGCAATCCGATCGCCCTGCATGAGAATGGCAGCATTACTCCATACCTCTGAACCGGTCCACAACCGGCCGATATTGGTAAGAAGACGGAAGTCATGTCATTCAGACACACCGTGCCTGGCCGCAACGCAGGCCAAGGCGACTGCCGCCCTGCCCCCACCTGCCATGTATCCGCCTGCTGTCAAGAAATCGCTGCGACCTGCTCAGTGAATAGCGGTATGTGGCCGCAAGGCCACAGCTCAACGGGAACCCACATACCATATCGGTTGCGTAGCGCTATTGCACTACTCAATGCCGTAGCAGGCCTATCGCAGCACTCAGGGGTATAAGGGCTGATCGAGTGCTGGCCCCAGGGGGACGCCCCCGGACCCCGGCGTCAGGCCAGGTCGGCAGCCACGACGAACCGGCCGAGCTCGGCCGCGAGAGCTGGCGGCACCCTGGCCGCGAGCTGCGTGCCCGCGTCGGTGTGCTCGATGCTCAGAACCTCGCCCTCGGAGTGGGCGCGGGCGATCAGGTCGCCGCGCGAGTAGGGAACCACCACGTCGACCTCATGGCTCAGCCTCGGGCAGCAGCCGCTCGACCTCGGCAAGCAGCAACGGCAGTCCATCTCCGGTGCGGGCGGAGACGACGACCGACTGCGGCTCAGCCAGCTGCAGGCCCTTGAGGTCAAGCTCGTCGGCGCAGTCGGCCTTGTTGAAGACCACCAGTTCTGGCACGTCTCGCGCGCCGATCTCGGCCAGTACCTCGCGCACGGCGGCGATCTGAGAACGCGGGTCGGCGTCGGAGCTGTCGACCACGTGCAGTACCAGGTCAGCGTCGGCGACCTCTTCCAAGGTCGACCGGAATGCCTCCACAAGCTGGTGCGGGAGGTGCCGGACGAATCCGACGGTATCGGTGAGCGTGAAGGGGACGCCGGACGGCAGCCGCGCCTTACGCACCGCCGGGTCCAGCGTCGCGAACAGCGAGTTGTCCACCAGCACATGAGCGCCCGTCAACCGGTTCAGCAGGCTGGACTTGCCCGCGTTGGTGTAGCCGGCGATCGCCACCGACGGGACCTCGCGCTGCCTGCGCTGGCTGCGCTGGACCTCGCGGCCCGTCGACATCTCGGCGATCTCCCTGCGCAACCTGGCGATCCTGGTCCTGATCCTGCGCCGGTCCGTCTCGATCTTGGTCTCGCCAGGACCGCGGGTACCGATCCCGCCGCCGCCGGCTACCCGGCCACCTGCCTGCCTGGACAGTGACTCGCCCCAGCCGCGAAGCCTCGGCAGCATGTACTGCATCTGGGCGAGCTCTACCTGAGCCTTGCCCTCCTTGCTCCTGGCGTGCTGGGCGAAGATGTCGAGGATCAGCGCCGTCCTGTCGATGACCTTGACCCGTACGACGCCCTCCAGCTTGCGCAGCTGGCTGGGCGTCAGCTCGCCGTCGCAGATCACAGTGTCCGCGGCGGTAGCCGCGACGAGATCAGCCAGCTCGGCCGCCTTGCCCGCGCCGACATATGTGGACGCGTCAGGGCGGCCGCGGCGCTGAGTCAGGCCGTCGAGCACCTGGGAGCCGGCGGTCTCTGCGAGCAGCGCGAGCTCGCGGAGCGAGTTCTCAGCCTGCTCGAGCGTCCCTTCGGTCCACACGCCGAGGAGCACGACCCGCTCGAGTCGCAGCGCCCGGTACTCGACCTCGCTGACGTCCTGGAGCTCGGTCGATAGGCCAGCTACCCGGCGCAGCGAGTGGCGCTCCTCCAGGTCGAGCTGACCAGGGTCGTAGATCTCGGGAGCGTCGTCTTCGTAGTTGCGAGGTTCTGCTGTCATCTGCCGTCCAGGATGGGACCGCCGCTGCTTGGCGATCACTCGATGCTGCCACGGCCACGCCGCGGCGTCACTTCAATAACACCGCGCCGCCGCCAGATGTGCCCGGCCGCGGCGGCAGGCGCACGTCAGCCCGCTACTTCGGGATGTACCCGAATACTCGAATATGCGATGGTTGAGTCCGGGTCAGGCCTGCCGCACGATCAGCCACGCCGGCGGGCCGCTCTTGAGGATCGGTTCAGCCAGGAACCGGATGAAGGACGCGGAGGAGCGACCGCTAATGAGCTACGGCGAAGGCATCGAGGTCGACGGGCCGGTCAAGGATCGGTACGAAGAGATCCTGACGCCGCAGGCCATGGACCTGGTCGCGCAGCTCCAGCGTGAGCTCGGACCGCGCAGGGCCGAGTTGCTCGCTGCGCGGGCTGCCCGCCAGCGCGAACTGAGCGCAGGCGCGACCTTCGACTTTCTGGCCGAGCACCGCGCACATCAGGGCTGACCAGAGCTGGCAGGTCGCGCCGCCCGCCCCTGGACTGGTGGACCGCAGAGTCGAAATCACCGGCCCGACCGACAAGAAGATGACGATCAACGCGCTGAACTCGGGCGCGAAGGTGTGGCTGGCCGATTTCGAGGACGCCAACACTCCGCTCTGGGACAACATGGTCAGCGGGCAGCTGAACCTCAAGGACGCGCTTGACCGCACGATCGACTTCACCAGCCCTGAGGGCAAGGACTACCGGCTGGCGCCCGACGATCAGCTCGCGACGATCGTGGTTAGGCCGCGCGGCTGGCATCTGGACGAGAAGCATGTCCTGGTCGACGGCCAGCGAATATCTGGCAGCCTGTTCGACTTCGCCCTGTACTTCTTCCACTGCGCGCGGCGCCAGCTTGACAAGGGTCAAGGGGCCGTACTTCTACCTGGCGAAGATGGAAAGCCATCTCGAGGCCAGGCTCTGGAACGACGCGTTTAACCTGGCGCAGGACGCGCTCGGCCTGCCGCGCGGGACGATCAGGGCGACGGTGCTCATCGAGACCATTCCCGCCGCGTTCGAAATGGAGGAGATCCTCTACGAACTTCGCGAACACAGCGCGGGCCTGAACGCGGGCCGCTGGGACTACCTGTTCAGCATCATCAAGAAGTTCCGCACCGCAGGCAGCGCTTTCGTGCTGCCAGAGCGCAACTCGGTGACGATGACCGCGCCGATGATGCGGGCTTACACCGAGCTGCTGGTCCGCACCTGCCACGGCCGGGGCGCGCATGCTATGGGCGGCATGGCCGCGTTCATCCCGAGCCGGCGCGACCCCGAGGTGAACAAGGTGGCCCTCGGCAAGGTGCGCGACGACAAGACCCGCGAGTCACATGACGGATTCGATGGCTCCTGGGTGGCGCATCCGGACTTGGTTCCCGTGTGCCGCGAGATCTTCGATGGCGTGCTCGGCGACGCCCCGAACCAGCTTGGCAAGCTGCGCGAGGACGTTCATGTGACCGCCGCCCAGCTGCTCGACGTGCCGAGCACGCCTGGCGAGATCACCGAGGCGGGCCTGCGCAACAACGTGAGCGTCGGCTTGCAGTACCTGGCTAGCTGGCTGGCCGGCCAGGGAGCCGTGGCCATCTTCAACCTGATGGAGGATGCCGCCACAGCTGAGATTTCCAGGTCGCAGGTCTGGCAGTGGCTGCACAACGACATTCACCTCGCCGAGGGCCCGCAGGTCACGAGGGCTCTGGTTGACCAGGTCATCGACGAGGAACTCGGCAAGATCGCCGCAGCGGCCGGTGATTCCTACGACGAGGCCAAGTTCGCCGAGGCGGTCGGGCTGTTTAAGGAAGTTGCGCTGGCCGACGACTATGCGGAGTTCCTCACTCTGCCCGCTTACGAGCGCATGCCCTAGGCGAACGTCGGGCGGACGCGCTCGGCGCACCCGGCGCACCCGGCGGCTTTCCGACGTGACCGCCGGCATTCGGCACAGCGCGGGCGCAAGGTAGGTAAGTTCGCGGTATGCCAACCCAGACTGAGAAAGCCGCGCGGTTCCTCGCCCTGCACAGTGGCGAGCAGCCGCTGCTGATGCCCAACCCGTGGGACCGCGGTTCTGCGCTGCTGCTGGCGTCGCTCGGGTTCGAGGCGCTCGCGACGACGAGTAGCGGATTCGCCGCCACCCTCGGACGAGCGGACGGAGCCGTGACCCGCGACGAAGCCGTCGGACACGGGCAGTGGATCGCTGCGGGCACGGACCTGCCGGTCTCCGCTGACCTGGAGAACTGCTTCGCCGACGACCCTGAGGGCGTCGCGGAGACGGTCCGGCTGGCCGTGGCCGCGGGCCTCGCCGGCTGTTCTGTGGAGGATTACGCGAAGCGCGAGCATGACCCGATCTACGACCATGCCCTCGCCGCCGAGCGGGTGGCCGCCGCGGCAGAAGCCGCGCACAGCGGCGATGTGCACCTCGTGCTGACCGCGCGGGCTGAGAACTATCTGCGCGGCAACCCCAGCCTGTCCGACACCATCGCCCGCCTGCAGAGCTACCAGGAAGCCGGCGCCGATGTGCTGTTCGCGCCGGGCGTCACGAAGCCCGAGGAAATCAGGCAGCTGGTCGCGGAGGTGGACCTGCCGCGTCAACGTGCTCGCCGTTGCCGGGTACCCCGACCGGTGACCGAGCTGGCGGCCCTGGGCGTCAAGCGGATCTCCGTGGGCGGCGCGTTCGCGTACGCGGGCCTGGGCGCGGTCGCGCAGGCCGCCGCCGAGCTGCGTGACCAAGGCACCTACGGCTACTGGGAGCAGGCCAGATCCGGCTCCGCCGCGGCCAGAGCGGCATTCAGCTAACACCGCCGCGGCCAGAGCGGCATTCAGCTAACACCGCCGCGGCCAGAGGGGCATTCAGCTAGCGTCCTCGGCCGCGAGCCCGTCCCGGTCCGCCCATTCGAGCAGCGTCTCAATCGAGTAGGCGCTGTCGTCGATCCCGGCGTGCAGGTCACCGAGTTCGGCGAACCGCGCTGGCACGGTCGCGATCGTGAAGGCCTTCGGCTCGACGGTCTCGATCTCGTCCCAGGTGATCGGCGTCGACACGGTGGCCTCGGGCACCCCGCGCACCGAGTAGGCGCTGGCGATCGTGTGATCCCTGGTGTTCTGGTTGTAATCGACGAAGACCTTGGCGGGGTCGCGGTCCTTGCGCCACCAGGTGGTTGTGACGTCGTCCGGCGCACGCCGCTCGACCTCGCGCGCGAACGCCAGCGCGGCTCGACGCAGCTCGCCGAACTCCCACCGGGGCTCGATCCGCACGTAAATGTGCAGTCCGTTGCCGCCCGAGGTCTTCGGCCAGCCGACGGCGCCAAGCTCGTCGAGCAACTCCTGGACCACCCTCGCGACCCGGCGGACCCGGTCGAAACTGCATTGCGGCATCGGGTCTAGGTCGATCCGCCATTCGTCAGGCCGCTCGGTGTCGGCGCGGCGAGAGTTCCACGGGTGGAACTCCACGGTCGACATCTGCACAGCCCAGATCACGCTCGCGAGCTCGGTCACGCACAGCTCGTCGGCGTGCCGACCGTACCGCGGAAAGTTGACACGGACCGTCTCCAGCCAGTCTGGCGCTCCGCCCGGGATCCGCTTCTGGTGCACCTTCTCGCCGGCCACCCCCGACGGGAACCTGTGCAGCATGCACGGCCGCTCCCTGAGCGCGCGGACGATGCCGTCGCCGACGGACAGGTAATAGCGGGCGAGGTCGAGCTTCGTCTCACCGCGAGCGGGAAAGTACACCCGGTCCGGATTGGAGATCCGGACCGTACGCCCTCCGACGGCGAGCTCCAGCGAAGCGGCCATGACGCAACCGTAGCCAGTCGGGCCGCTGCGGCGGTCGGCGGTCGTCGATCCGCTCCGCCGCGCCGTCCGTACTCATGTTCCTGCCGCGGTGACGCTAGAACCGTCCAAACCGCGGCGAAGCCGGAATCCGCCCCGACCCGCCGCCAGGCATGGGCTTCAAGCACGGCGCTTGTCCCGCCTGGGGTGAACCTGAACCCCGCAACGTTGTCCCTGCCAGGGTAGAAGCCGACCACGCGACTGCGGTCATTGGCGCACTGCGGGTCGGTACCCATCTTCGCCGCCGGGTCGGCGAGCGTGCGGAACACGCCGTGGTGGTAGCTGAACCCGGCGACATTACGATGCCCGCGCACCTGGTAGATGCCGACCAGCAGACCGCTGCGGGCCGAAATGCAAGCCACCTCGGTGTTCCGGGCGCCCGGGACGTCGAGCCGGTGGAAGGTTCCGTCGCGGAGCCAGAATCCGTGCTGCCGGCCCTGACTATCGGTATAAGCGCCCGACATGGTTCCGTCGTCGGCGATGCCATTTACCACCGTGCCGCTGCCCGAAGTCTCAGCGGCCCCTGGATCGTCGACGGTCGTGAACGTGCCGCCGCTCAGCCCGAACCCATGCTCGGCGTTATCGCTGCCGATATACCAGCCCACGATGACGCCGGACTTATTGATGCCGACCGCGGCGGTGCCCTGCCCTGGCAGCTTGCCGGCCGCGGGCACGTCGATCGTCGTGAAAACGCCGTTCCTATGCACGAACCCATGCAGCATGCCGGCTTTGTTCTGGTAATAGCCGACGATGGCACCTCCGCTATTGGCCGCCAGCGCGCACGTCACCGGCGAATGACCGGCGCCGGCGGGGTGCGACAGGAACGCGAATGTGCCATGGCGGTCGGCAAAACCGCGCTCAGGTCCGCTCTTGCGCTGAAAGCAGCCAACGATCAGGCCAGAATCGGTGATGTCCTCGGCTATCGTCACCACCGCGCGCGGCACCGAGATTGTGGCGTACGTCCCGGTCGCGAGCCGTGGCGTTGCAGCGAGGGCAGGCGCGGCGGCAGCGAGAACGCAGAGAGCCGCCGCAACGGCAGGGATCCGCGATTCCGATTTTGGGCACGGTCCACTCCCTGAGTGAAATGTCACTTTGAACGCGCGGAATAACTTTGACCACTCGAGTGACGCAATAGTAACCGAACGGAGACCAAAGCGGCAGTTGCCGAACGCCTCCAACGCGCTAGCCACCGGACCGGCCGACACCCGGCCGGAATGCGACGACCTCGACCTCGATGAGCATTCCTGGCTCGATCAGCGCAGCCACCTCGATCATCGTGGCGGCCGGCCTGACGTCGCCGAAGAACTCGCCGTGCGCCCTGCCGTACTCCTGCCAGCGCGAGATGTCGGTGACGTACATCCTGGTCTGCACGACATCCGCGACGCTCGCGCCGAGCCCGGCCAGTGCGTCTGCCGCGTTCCCGATTGCCTGTCTGGTCTGTGCGTAGGCGTCGCCGGGGTGCACGAACTCGGCACCGCGACACGGACGTGCAGCCCGAGACGAACACGAAGTCCCCAGCGGCGACGGCCCGGCTGTAGCCCACGACCGGCTCCCAGGTGGTCCCCGAAGAGAACCTGCGGACCTCCGGCGCGCCCATCGCGCCCCCTTTCGCTCGCCTCGCCGCCCGCATCGCTACGGGCCACCGCAACCCTAGCCACGTGGTCCCTATCCTCGAACGGAGGGAAGATAGACGTAAGCGTGCATACGAACCCGACGGGAGGCGAAGCCATGACCGAGCGGTCGTCCGGCTCCCCGCCGGCCGCCATGGCAGAGCGGGCCTCAGCGGCGCTAGCCACACTCATCCCGCGGCTGACATCCATCTGTGGTCCCGCAGGGCGTCATCACCGACCCGATGGAGCTTCGCACCTACGAATGCGACGGGCTTACCTCGCACCGCTGTACTCCCGGGCTTGTCGTCCTGCCTGAGAACTGCCGAGCAGGTCGCTGCCATCGTCCGGGCATGCTCCGAAGCCCGCGTGCCGTTCGTCGCGCGCGGCAGCGGGACGGGGCTGTCGGGCGGGGCGCTGCCCAGGACCGACGGCGTCCTGATCGTGACCGCGAAGATGCGCAGGATCATCGAGGTCGATCCGGCCAGCCGCCGGGCCATCGTCGAACCGGGCGTCACGAACCTCGCGGTCAGCAAGGCAGCCGAGCCATACGGGCTGTTCTACGCCCCCGACCCGTCAAGCCAGCAGATCTGCTCGGTAGGCGGCAACGTCGCGGAGAACTCCGGTGGCGCGCACTGCCTGAAGCACGGGTTCACGGTGCACCACGTGACCGGGCTCGAGATCGTGACCCCGGAGGGCGAGCTGACCTGGCTCGGCGATGGCACGCGGCACCGCGCCCGGCTACGACCTGGTCGGCGCGTTCACCGGCTCCGAGGGCACGCTCGGCATCGTCACCAAGATCGTCGTCCGGCTGACTCCCATCCCGCAGGCGGTCACCACGCTGCTCGCGGCGTTCGAGACGATGGGCCATGGCGGCGCCGCGGTCTCCGCGATCATCGCAGCGGGGATCCTGCCCGCAGCCATCGAGATGATGGATGCGCTGGCCATCGAGGCAGCCGAGGCCGCCGTGGCCTGCCGGTACCCGGAAGGCGCCGGCGCGGTGCTGATCGTCGAGCTTGACGGCCCTGAGGCGGACGTGCGCAGCGAGACGGCAGCGGTGCGGGCGATCGCCGAGCAGGCGGGTGCCTTCGAGATCAGGGAGGCGGCCGATCCCGCCGAGCGGGCCGCGATCTGGACCGGCCGCAAGTCCGCCTTCGCGGCCGTTGGCAGGATCTCGCCCGCCTACATCGTGCAGGACGGCGTCGTGCCGCGCACCGCGCTGCCCGAGGTGCTCGACCGGATCAGCGCGTTGTCCGCGGCGTCGGGGATCCGGGTGGCGAACGTGTTCCACGCCGGTGACGGCAACCTGCACCCGCTCGTCCTGTTCGACGACTCGAGCCCCGAGCAAGCAGAGGCGGCCGAGGTGCTGTCGGGGGCCATCCTCGACGAGTGCATCGCGCACGGCGGCTCGATCACCGGCGAGCACGGCGTCGGCGTGGACAAGTCCAGGTACATGTCCAAGATGTTCCGCGCCGATGACCTGGACACAATGCAGCTGCTCCGCTGCGCGTTCGATCCAGCCGGCCTGTGCAACCCAGGCAAGATCTTCCCGACCCCGCGGATGTGCGGAGAGGTACCCGGTGTCCGGCACGGTCCGCATCCGCTGGTGACCAGCGGCGCGGCGGAAGCCTTCTGACCATGCTTAACAAAACGCGCCCCGCTGGTGCCGATGGCAGCTGAGCCGATCCCGGCGCAGATCGCGGCGGCCTGTGCGGCGGTCAGGCCGGCCACGCCAGCTGACGCGGTAGCGGGCGTCCAGCCGCAGGTCGTCGCCGCGCCCGCCAGCACCTCCGAGGCAAGCACCTTGCTCAGGGCCGCCGCTGAGCTCGGACTCGCGGTCGTGCCCCGAGGCACTGGCTCCCGGCTGCACTGGGGCAACCCGCCTGAGCGCTGCGACCTGATGATCGAGACGACCCGCTGGACGAGGTCGTTGAGCATGCCGCCGGCGATCTGGTAGCGACGGTGCAGGCGGGCGTGCGGATGGACCGGCTAGCCGAGGTGCTCGCCACCGCCGGCCAGCGCCTCGCGCTCGACCCGCCGGCAGCCGACGGCCTGGCGGCCGGCCGCGGAACCGTCGGCGGCGTGCTCGCGACCGGCGCAGCCGGCCCGCTGCGGTTGCGTTACGGCTCGGGACGTGACCTGCTGATCGGGATCACGATCGTCCGTGCCGACGGCACGATCGCCAGGTCAGGCGGCAAGGTGGTCAAGAACGTCGCGGGCTACGACCTGGGCAAGCTGTTCGCCGGCTCGCACGGCACGCTCGGCCTGATCACGCAGGCCACCTTCCGGCTGCATCCGCTGCCTGCCGAGACCGCGTACGTCTCCGCGGCGTATCCGAGCCCGCCAGGAGGCGTCACGCGCACTCGGCGAGGCTACAGAGTCCGGCGTTCAGCCCCGTTGCCGCCGAGATCTACTGGCCGCTCGCGCACCGATCCCGTCCGGGCCTGCATTGCCCTGGAGGGCGATCCGCCCAGCGTCGCCGCGCGGGCCGGGGCGCTCATCGGCCTGCTCGGCCCTGACGCTGAGGCGACCATCCGTGCGCCGGACCGCCGACCTGGTGGGGAACGGGCCCGGCGGCCCAGCACTGCCGGCACCGTACTGCAGATCGGATTCTGGCCGGGCGACCTGACGCTGGTGCTCACCGAGCTCAGCAGCACCGCGAGAAGGCCGGGCTGGACCCCGTCGGTCGGCGGGTCTGCCGCCGCCGGGCAGCTGCATGCGGCGTTGCCTGAGGACGAGGACCCCGCGGCCGTGGCCGCCTTCGTCACCGCGCTCCGAGACGCGCTCGGGCACCAGCGGACCGAGCGGCTAACAAACCTGGTGGCGCGCCGCCGGCCAAGGCGAGCGTGGTCGTGCAGCACGCGCCGCCGGGGATCGGCGCGCACGTCGACCTGTTCGGGCCCGTGCCGTCGCTACCGCTGATGCGGGCGATCAAGGCCCAGTTCGACCCGGGCCGCATGATGGCGCCCGGCCGATTCGCCGGGGGGATCTGATGACCGACCGGACCGAGCACGCTGGCCAGGCCGGAGCTGACGGAGCCGCCCTGGCGCCCACGACGCCGAGCTTGCTCGATCCGACGGGCGAGCTGCGCGAGGTAGTCGACGACTGCGTGCATTGCGGGTTCTGCCTGACCACATGCCCGACGTACCAGCTGTGGGGCGAGGAGATGGACTCGCCGCGCGGGCGGATTCACCTGATCGTCACAGCTGCTCGACGGCGCTGAAGCCAGCCCAGCCGCCGCCCAGCACCTGGACAGGTGCCTGGGATGCATGGCCTGCGTGCCAGCATGCCCTTCTGGGGTGCGGTACGACCGGCTGATCGAAGCGGCCAGGGCCTGGGCAACGGATGCGGACCCGGCCGAGCCGGTCAGGCTCGCTGCCGCCGCGGTCGGCCAGGCAGCGCGCGCTGCGTGCCGCCATCTTCGCGACGTTCCCGTACCCGCGCAGGCTCAGGGCGATGACGGGACCGCTGCGCGCCGCCCAGCGAACAGGCGCCGACCGGCTGCTGCGCGGCCGCCTCGCCGAGCGACTTGCGCCCGAGATCGCCGGCCGCGCTGCGGGTCGCGCCTGGAAGGCGCCAGGCCGCGGGTAAGAAACGGCCACGCGGACGGATGCCCGAGTTCGTCGCGGCCAGGGGTGAGCGGCGCGCGGTCGTCGGCATGCTCACCGGGTGCGTGCAGCAGGTCTTCTTTCCGCAGGTGAACCAGCGCGACAGCACGGGTGCTGGCCAGGGAGGGCTGCGACGTCGTCATCCCAGCCGAGCCAGGGCTGCTGCGGCGCTCTGTCGCTGCACGACGGACGCCGGGCCGAGGCGAAGGCGTTCGCCAGCCGGCTGATCGAGACGTTCGAGCGGGCAGGCGTGGACGCGATCGTGGTGAACTCCGCGGGTTGCGGTTCCGCCATGAAGGAGTACGCAGATCTGCTGCGGGACGATCCCGCCTGGGCAGCGCGGGCGGCGGCGCTGCGGCCAAGGTCGCGGACTTCAGCGAGTTCCTCGTCCGGCTAGGGCCCGTCGCGACCAGGCATCCGCTCGGCCTGACGGCCGCCTATCACGACGCCTGCCACCTCGCGTCCGCGCAGCGGATCACCGCGCAACCACGTGAGCTGCTCGGCGGAGATACCGGGTCTGGTCGTCGCGGAGCTGCCGGACGCTGGGATCTGCTGCGGCTCTGCGGGGATCTACAACCTGGTCCAGCCCGAGGCCGCGCGGCAGCTCGGCGCCCGCAAGGCCGCGTCGGTGGCCAGCACCGGTGCCGACCTGGTCGTGTCGGGCAATCCAGGATGCGCGCTCCAGATCGCGTCGGCGCTCGGCGCAGCAGGCCAGCCCGAAGCCGGTCGCGCATCTGGCTGAGGTGCTGGACGCGTCTCTTAGCGGTAGCCCGGCTAGCTCACTGCTCTGACGCCCGCTTGACACCGCCCTGTCGTCACCGTGACGTCCGATGACGCATGCTGGCATCAGCGTGCGACGTCAAGCGACGTCAAGTGACGTCAATTTCTGACTTGACAGACGTCATCCATGACGTCATGATGACGTCATGGAACTGTCACCGTACGTCGAGGGACTGCGCAGAGAGCTTGGCTCGCTGACCCGCTTCGCCTCCGACGACGTCGTCCAGGTAGCCGGGAAGCTAGCCGAGGCACTCGACTCCTCGGTCAGGCTGACGCTGCTTGAGGTGCTGTCGGCGGCCGCTGCTGAGATCACCACCAGGCTCGATGAGGCAGTGATCGACGTCAGGCTTAACGCCGGTGAACCCGAGTTCGTCATCACCACCGTGCCGCAGCACGCGGACCACCCGGCCGAGCCGGCCGCTGACGTGGCGGCTGACGACGCCGGCACAGCCAGGGTGACGCTGCGCCTGTCCGATTCGCTCAAGGCCCGTGTTGAAGCCCAGGCGGCGGCCGACGGCCTGTCGGTCAACTCCTGGCTCGCGCACGCGGCCATCCGCGCCCTGGAGGGGTCGCGGCCCGGACGCGGCCCACGGCCGCCGCGTGGCGGTGTCGGCCAGCGAATCACCGGCTACGCCCGCAGCTAGCAGATCAGACCACCCAGCACCATCCATCACACCGGAGAGAACCATGGCAACCTGGGATTTCGCCTGCTCAGAACCGATCGATGCGAACGTCAGCATCGCGGCCGGCACCGTCTCGGTCACCGCCGCGCCGACCGATGTCGTTACCGTCCGTATCCACCAGGGCAGGTCCAACGATCCGTCTGACGAAGACAACGATCAGCTCGCCGACGACGTCAACGTCGACTATTCCGACCGCCACCTGGTGATCGCCGAGCTGCCCAAGCGTGGTCTCGGGTGGCGTAGCAAGGGGCTGCACGTCGCGATCACGATGCCGGCCGGCTCGCGGGCCGCTGTCCAGGCCGCCTCGGCGGACGTCACCTGCCGCGGCGACTACGGCGCGGTGGACATCCGCACGGCGAGCGGCCGGATCGACGTAGAGACCGTGCGCGGGCCCGCCGAGATCACCACGATGTCGGGCGGCGTCCAGCTCCTCGAGGCTGTCGAGCCCACCATTTCGACCGCGTCGGGGCGGATCTCGATCCGCCACTCGATCGGCGACGTCATGACCAGGACCGCCAGCGGCAACATCATGATCGGCGTGGCGGACGCGTCGGTTACCGCCCGCACGGCCAGCGGCCAGGTCCGAGTGCTCAGCATGACCCGCGGCCGCGGCGACCTGAACTCGGTCTCCGGCGACATCGAGGTCAGGGTTGTACCCGGCACCGGTGTCTTCCTCGACCTGGCCTCGGTGACCGGCCGTGTGACCAGCGACCTCGCCGCCTACGACCAGGACCAGCAAGGCGACGCGGAGCTGCAACTGATCTGCCGCACCGTGAGCGGCTCGCTGCACGTCGCCAGGGCCACGTCAGCCGAGATGGCGAGCTGACAGGGCTCCCGCTCTGATCTCACCTCAATCAGCGCAGTAACAGCCAGAAAGGACCAGCCATGTACTCTCGTCAACTCGAGCAGCTAGCCAGCCAGCGCCCGCGCGAGCTGCAGGAGACCACCAAGTCGTCCAAGCCGGGCACGGTCATGGCCGCGCCCCGAGCAGGCCAGTTGCGCCGGCAGACCGGATGGGCCCTGATCTCGATCGGCCTGCGGCTCGCCGAGTCAGGCAGCCGGTAGATCTGACGCCATGCGGACGAATCAGGCCGTGACCGGCGCGTCAGTCGCACCACGGGGTCGGTCACCACGGGGTCGGTCACCACGGGTCGGCCAGCCAGGCGGAGCTGGTCTCGCCCTCGGCCACGATCACCGCAGGCCCAGTCAGCAGGCTGGCCGTCGCGCTCGGCGCGACGGTCAGCCTGCCGCCAGGAACATCCACGATCCAGTTCACGTCCCCTGCGGCCGGCCACTCCCCGGCCGCAGCGGCCGCCGCGACGGCGGCCGCGACAGCGCCTGTCCCGCATGACAGCGTCTCCCCCGACCCGCGCTCGTGTACCCGCATCTCCAGCGTGTGATCCCCGGTGACCCGCGCCAGCTCGACGTTGACCCCGCGCGGGAACGCGTCAGGGTCGACCTCGGGCGACCCCGCCAGGTCGATGCCGGCCAGCGGCTTGGCGATAAGGCACACCAGGTGCGGATTCCCCACGTCGACGGCGAGGCCCGTGTACCGGCGGCCGCCGATCAGCGTCCAGCCTGGTCGGCCGGTGCTCGCCGGGCCCATGTCCACGGTCAGCGCTCCGTCGGCCTCCTGCCGCACGGTCCGGACACCTGACCTCGTCGCGATGGCCAGTTCGGGCCCGGCCGCGAGGCCGTGCTCAAGCAGGTAGAGCGCGTATACCCGGATCCCGTTGCCGCACATCTCGGCAATGCTGCCGTCGGCGTTGCGGTAATCCATGAACCACGGCGCTGGCCCAGAGTTGGTCCTGACCACCCGCAGCACGCCGTCAGCGCCGATGCCCGCGTGCCTGTCGCACAGGGCGCGGACCACCTCGGGACCAAGTTCTAGCTGGTCATCGACGTCAGGGACGATAATGAAGTCGTTCCCGGTACCGTGACCTTTGGCGTAGCGCATCCTCAGATGCTAGCCACCCCAGGCTGTTAACTCCGCGATGGCCGTCAATGCGAGGCGCGTCGGCAGCCGGCTCGGCGGCCTCCAGCCAGCGGACTCTGGGATCCCGGCGGAACCAGGACTCCTGCCGGCGCGCGAACCGCCGGGTAGCCCGCGTCGTTTCCTCTTCCGCCTCGGCCTCGGTCCACGCGCCGTCCAGATGCCGCAGCACCTGCGCGTATCCGAGCGCCCTGCTCGCCGTCAGGCCCGCCCGCAGGCCGCCGCCCTCGCCACGGGTCGGCCAGCCGCCTGACCTCATCGACCAGCCCGTCACGGAACATCCGGCGCACCCTGGCCGTGATCCGCTCGTCGAGCTGCTGGACGCGGGACCGCCAGGCCGATCTGGACGGCAGTCAGCACGGCGTCGTAGCGAGGGCAGCGTCGCGCTGAACGGCCGCCCTGACAGCTCGATGACCTCCAGCGCCCGCACGATCCGGCGCCCGTTGCTCGGCAGGATCGCCGCCGCGGCGTCGGCGTCGGCCGCAGCGAGCTTGCCGTGCAGTCGCCGCCGGGCCTAGCGCCGCCAGCTCGCCTTCCAGGCGGGCGCGGAGCGCGCGGGTCGGTCCCGGGGAAGTCCAGGTTGTCGATCGCCGCCCTGATGTAGAGGCCCTGACCCGCCGACCAGGATCGCGGTACGGCCGCGTGCCTGGATGTCGGCTATGACGGCGCGCGCCAGCCGCTGATACTCCGACACGCTGGCGGTCTCTGTTACGTCCCAGATGTCAAGCAGATGGTGCGGCACCTCGCCGCGTTCGGCGATCGGTCAGCTTGCCGGTGCCGATGTCCATGCCTCGGTAGAGCTGCATGGAATCGGCATTGATCACCTCGCCGTCGAGAGCGTCGGCCAACCGCAGCGACAATTCGGACTTACCAGCCCCCGTCGCCCCGACAACAGCCACAACTGCCTGCCCCGAACCGCGGTCCTCCATGATCACGGATACCTATCCGCGAGGGTGCCGAAAAGCATCCGTGATCACGCGTGAATCAGGTCCGGTGGCCGAGGAGTGGCATGCCGAGCAGGACCGGCTCGCTGGCAGCTGGATCGCCGGGGTCGGTGGCTGCCTGCCCGGCGACGCGGGCCTGCCACGCATCGCCGCCGCCGGTGCGCCGCACCGCGAGCGGCGGGTTGTCGGCGATGAGGTAGTGCGGCGCCGCAGCCGACACCACGGTGGTCACGACGTCTCCGGGACGCGGCTGCGCACCTGGCGCTGGGAGGAAGTGCACCAGGCGGTTGTCCCTCGCGCGACCCGACATCCGGTGCGTCGCGCCGTCCTTGCGACCCTCACCGTCGGCAACCAGGACCTCGACCTCCCGGCCGACCAGAGCTTGGTTCTCGGCGAGACCGATTTGCTCCACCAGCGCCGCAAGCCGGCCATAGCGCTCGGCGACGACCTCAGGGCGCACCTGCTCAGTCCATCGTGGCTGCGGGCGTCCCTGGCCTGATCGAGTACTGGAAGGTGTAAGCGCCAGAGAACCTCGCCCGGCTGACGATGTCGAGAGTGTCCGCGAAGTCCTTCTTCGGTCTCGCCAGGGAAGCCGACGATGATGTCAGTGGTGATGGCCGCACCGGGAATCGCCGCCCTGACTTTGTCCAGGATGGCCAGGTAGGAGTCCCGGCGGTAGGCCCGCCGCATCCGGCGGAGCACGGCATTCGAGCCCGGACTGCAGCGGCATGTGCAGCTGCGGCATCACGTTCGGCGTCTCCGCCATCGCGGCTATCACGTCGTCGGTGAAGTCGCGCGGGTGCGGCGAGGTGAACCGCACGCGCTCAAGCCCGTCGATCTCGCCGCAGGCACGCAGCAGCTTGCCGAACGCGAACCTGTCGCCGAATCCGACGCCGTAGGAGTTGACGTTCTGGCCGAGCAGGGTGACCTCAAGCACGCCGTCGGCGACCAGCATCTCGATCTCGGCGAGCACGTCGCCGGGCCTGCGGTCTTCCTCACGGCCGCGCAGGCTCGGCACGATGCAGAACGTGCAGGTGTTGTTGCAGCCCACCGAGATCGCGACCCACGCCGAGTAGGGCGACTCACGCCTGGCCGGCAGCACCGAGGGGAACCGCTCGAGCGACTCGGCGATCTCGACCTGAGCGCGCTGCTCGACCCGCGCCCGCTCCAGCAGCACAGGCAGCGAGCCGATGTTGTGCGTGCCGAAGACGACGTCCACCCACGGCGCCCGGTCGGTGATCACCGACCTGTCCTTCTGGGCCAGGCAGCCGCCGACCGCGATCTGCATGCCGGGGTGCGCGTTCTTGACCGGCAGCAGGTGACCCAGGTTCCCGTACAGCCTGTTGTCGGCGTTCTCGCGGACCGCGCACGTGTTGAAGACGACGACGTCAGCCTGGGTACCCGGCCGCCGACTTGCGATAGCCGGCGGCTTCGAGCAGGCCGGCCAGGCGCTCGGAATCGTGCATGTTCATCTGGCACCCGTAGGTGCGGATTTCGAAGGTCCGCTCGCCGGCCGCGCGCGGGCCGGTCCGACCCGCGCGCTCCGGCAGGACACTGACCGTCTGCGCCAGGCATGCTCCTTAGGGTACGGGCCATTGACACCGCTGGCGTCCGGCTGGCATCGTCGGTCCACCTCACGGTCGGCCATGCGCCCTCTTTCTGCCCATGAGCGGCGGTTAGGGGTGCTCCTCCGGGGCAGCACGGTGGTCGGCCAGCCTGTCAAGGAGCCGCCGTGACCGAGTATGCCGCCGACCTGATCATCCTGGAGCCCGACAAGATCGACGTGCCCGGCCGCCGAGCTCGGCGAGGGACCGTGCTGGGATGCGGACACCCAGTCGCTGTACTGGGTCGATATCCCGGCTTCCCGCGTGCACCGGCTCAGCGCCTCTGGCGTGCCACTCATCCTGGGATGTCGGCTGCCAGGCCGGCGCCGTCGGTGCCGAGGGCCGGCGGCGGACTGGTCGTCGCGGCGGGCAACGCGTTCCTCAGCCTGGACCCGCTGACCGGCGCGGTCGCCGAGCTCGCCAGCGCGCCCGGCCTGCCCGACACCCGGATGAACGACGGCAAGTGCGATCGGGCGGGCCGGTTCTACGCCGGGACAATGGCGGCAGACGAGTCGCCGGGCAAGGGCTCGTTCTACCGGCTCGACACTGACCTGAACGTCACGGAGATCTACACGGGGATCGGCATCTCGAACGGGCTCGGCTGGAGCCCGGACGACCGCTGCATGTACTACATCGACTCGCTCGCGTACCGGGTCGACGTCCTGGACTACGACGCGGCCGACCGGGCAGATGGGCGAGCGACGGCCGTTCGTCGCGCTCGGCTCGGATGACGTCATGCCTGACGGCATGGCCGTCGACGCCGAGGGCGGCATCTGGGTGGCGGTGTGGGGCGGCGGCGTGATCCAGCGCTACGACGCGGACGGACAGCTGACCGGCGTGGTCCGCGTGCCGGCCGCCAACGTGACCAGCTGCGCCTTCGGCGGGCCGGATCTCAGACATCCTCTACATCACGACGGCAGCGGGACCAGGCCGATCGGCTGGCGCGCTGTTTACCTGCGCGTTCCGGTGTTCGCGGCCTGCCCGACATTCTCGTTCGGGGGCTGATTGGAGCGGCTGAGGACATCCCGCCCACCGGGTTGTAGGCATTCCTCGCGAACCAAGGCGGGCAGGTAGGGCACGATATCCCTATGACGGACAACGTGGCGTCGATGGCGGGCGATAAGGGCGAACCGGGTCACAGCGCGGAATCGGTCGCAGACCGGTGATTCGGGGGCAACGGTGAACCCCGCGCAACCAGCCGGCGAGCCGCGACCGCGGGCGGCGAAGCCGCGACGGTGACGGCGTCGCCGCAGCGGGCGATGAGACCGCGGCCCTGGGACGGCGAAGCCGGAGCCGTCCGGCGAGCCGATCCAGCCTTGCCGCAGGTGCCGTTCGGAGCCTGGCCGTCGCCGATCACCGCGGCCCAGGTCGCCGGCGGCCGGACCAGGGTCGCGTACCCGACCATCATCGGCGACACGACCTGGTGGCAGGAGGACAAGCCAGAGGAAGGCGGCAGGACGACGATCGTGCGTTGCGGGCTGGACGGCGTGCTGACGGCGCTGCTGCCCGCGCCGTGGACCGCACGAACCCGCGTGCACGAGTACGGCGGACGGTCCTATCTGCCGGTTCAGTCGCCGGTCGCCACCGCCACGCTGGCCGGCCGCTGGCCAGAGCAGCGACGAGGCCGACATTCCCGTGGTCTTCGCGAACCTCGACGACCAGCGCCTGTACCTCGCGGGGGCTGACGTGGCCGCCGGCAAGGCGGAGCCTGTGCCGCTGACCCCGGAGCCGAAGAAGGCAGGCAGCGCGTTCCTGCCCGAGGGCGCCGCTGGGCCCGGCAAGCGCGCGACCGGCTCGACGACGCCACTTGAAGCCCGAGGCTTGCGTTATGCGGACTTGGTGCTCTCGCCGGACAAGCGGGAAGTCTGGTGCGTGCGGGAACGCCACAACCGCGGCAAGGTCACCAGGGCCATCGTCGCCGTGCCGCTTGACGGATCCGCGGCGACCGACGCCACCGCGATCCGCGTGCTGGTGACCGGCTACGACTTCTTCGCGTTCCCGACGCCGTCGCCGGATGGCCAGTGGCTGGCCTGGATCTGCTGGAATCACCCGCACATGCCGTGGGACGGCACCGAGCTGCGGGTCGCTCCGATCGAGGACGGCACGCCCGGGCAAGGCGCGGCACATCAAGGGCAGCAACCGTGAGTCGGTGCTGGCGCCGCTCTGGCGCGACAACGCCAGCCTGTATGTGGCCACCGACTGGACCGGCTGGTGGAACATCTACCAGATCGGCCTCGGCGGCGAGCCGCCGCAGGCGCTGTACCCGGCTGACGAGGAGTTCGCCGACGCGCTCTGGGAGCTCGGCGCGCGTCCCGTTCGCGATGCTGGGCGACGGCCGGCTGGCCGTCAGGCACGGGCGAGGCGGGGCCAGGCTCGGCATTCTCGACCCGGAGACCTCCGAGCTCACCGACCTGGAGCTGCCGTTCACCGAGTTTCTCGTCGGGGTCTCGGCGGACGGTACGGCGATCGCGGCAATCGGCGGTGCTCCCCTGTCGGCGAACTCGGTGACCAGGATCGATACGACGACCGGCTCCTGCACGGTGCTGCGCGCCGAGATCAGCGAGCTGCCAGACCCGCACTACCTGCCGGTACCGCGCCAGGTCGAGCTGGAGGGCCCGTACGGCCGGATCGTGCACGCACTGGTGTATCCGCCTGCCAATCCCGATGTGACCGGCCTGCAAGGCGAGGTGCCGCCGTACGTCGTCTGGGTGCACGGCGGCCCGACCGGCCACGTCACCGCGCGGCTGAGCCTGGAGAAGGCGTACTTCACCAGCCGGGGCATCGGGATCATCGACGTGAACTACGGCGGCTCGACGGGATACGGCCGCCTGTACAGGAACCGGCTGAACCGTGAATGGGGCGTGGTCGACGTCGCCGACGCCAAGGAAGCGGCGCGCTCGCTGGCCAAGCAGGGACTGGCCGACGAGGCGCGGCTGGGGATCCGCGGCGGCTCCGCCGGCGGGTGGACGGCGCTCGCGGCGGTCACGACCGGTGCGGTCCACGACCCTGTGTTCAGCGCGGCAGTGTCCTACTTCGGCGTCTCTGATCTGCGCGGCTTCAACGAGCACACGCACGACTTCGAGTCGCGCTACCTGGACGGCCTGATCGGCCCGCTGCCGGGGTTCGACACCGTGTATGCCGAACGCGCGCCGGTCGGGCACGTGAACGCCAACACCTGCCCGGTCCTGCTGCTGCAGGGACTCGACGACCCCGTGGTTCCGCCGCAGCAGTCCGAGAGCATCGCGGCCGATCTCGCGGCGCACGGCATCAGGCACGCGTACATCGCGTTCGAGGGCGAGTCACATGGCTTCCGCAAGGCGGAGTCGATGATCACCTCGTTGGAGGCCGAGCTGTCGTTCTACGGCCAGATCATGGGGTTCACGCCCGAAGACGTGCCTGAGCTGAAGCTGATCGACGGGGACAAGGCCTGAGCGGAGCGGGCCGCCGCGCTGCGCCCGGGCTAACGGGCGTACTCGGTCGCGCGCGACTCCCTGATCACGGTGACCCTGATCTGCCCTGGATAGGTCAGCTCGTCCTGGACCTGCCGTGCGACGTCCCTGGCGATCACCTGGGCGCCGACGTCGTCGACGGTCCCTGGCTTGACCATGACCCTGACCTCGCGCCCCGCCTGCATCGCGTAGACCTTCTCAACGCCAGGCTGCGCCTGTGCGATCTGCTCGAGCCGCTCCAGCCGCTTGACGTAGGCCTCAAGCGACTCGCGCCGGGCACCGGGCCGCCGCCGCTGATCGCGTCGGCGGCCTGGGTCAGGACGGCCTCGACGGTCCTGACCTCGACCTCGTTGTGGTGCGCCTCGATGGCGTGGACGACGTCGTCGTGCTCGCCGTACCGCCGGGCGATCTCTGCGCCGATCAGCGCGTGGCTGCCCTGCACCTCGTGCGTCAGCGCCTTGCCGATGTCGTGCAGGAGCGTGCCGCGCTTCAGCAGCGCCGCGTCGAGACCCAGCTCGCTGGCCATCATCCCGGCGATGTGCGCCGACTCGACCAGGTGCTTGAGCACGTTCTGGCCGTAGGAGGTGCGGTACCTGAGCTGGCCGAGCAGATGCGTGAGCTCAGGATGCATGTCCGTGATGCCGAGGTCGATGAGCGCATCCTCGCCAGCCCTGATGCAGAGTTCCTCGATTGTCGTCCTGCTCTGCTCGTAGGCCTCCTCGATCCGCTGCGGGTGGATCCGGCCGTCGGCGACGAGGCGCTCCAGCGTCAGCTTGCCGACCTCCCGGCGGACCGGGATCGAAGCAGGACAGCAGCACGGCCTCGGGCGTGTCGTCGATGATCAGGTTCACGCCCGTGACGGTCTCGAAGGCGCGGATGTTCCTGCCCTCCCGGCCGATGATCCGGCCCTTCATGTCGTCGGCGGGCAGATGCAGGACCGACACCACTGACTCGCTGGTCTGCTCGCTGGCGACTCGCTGGATCGCGAGCGTGACGATCTTCCTGGCCCGCTGCTGGCCTTCCTTCTTCGCCTCGTTCTCGATGTCCCTGACCATCACCGCGGCCTCGCGCTTGGCCTGCTGCTCGATCGCAGCCATCAGCTCGGTCTTGGCCTGCTCAGCGGTCAGCCCGGCGATCCGCTCAAGCTCGGACTGCTGTTTGGCGTCCAGCTGATCAAGCTCTGCCTGTCGCTCATCAAGCTGCCTGCGCACCTCGTCGATCGAGCTGACCAGCTGATCGACCCGGCGGGCCTCGTCGTCGAGACGCTGCTCGCGCTCGGCAATCCTCGCCTCGCGCCGCTCAAGGTCGCCGCGGAGCTGCCTGATCTCGGCGTGACGGCGCGCACTTCCTCGTCGAGGTCGCGGCGCACCTCGGCGGCCCGGTCTGCCGCTTCCTCGGCCTTCTGGACAATGGCGGCCGCTTCAGATCTCGGCTGCCTCGAGCGTCGCCGCGCCGCGCGGTTCCGGCTCCGCTTGATCGGTCTCGCGCTGGTCAGCGCCGGCCTCAGCCCTGCCAGCTCGGTGGCCGGCCCTGCCAGCCCAGCTCGGTCCAGCTGACGGGCCAGCTCCGGCGCGGCTTATCGGGGGCGCAGCCTCATCCGGAGTGCTCCGCGAGGCGCGGGAGGCGCGCACCATCAAACGTCACGGCCGCAACGGCGGTGAGCAGGGCGAGTACGGCAATGATTGCCAGCACCAGCGCGATGCCATTTCCCACTATGCGCACCCCTTCCCGCTAGTAAGACTCCGAGCACCGGCTATCCGATGTCACGGAATCTTCCGTAGCGAGGGTTACCGCACCTGCGGGGTACGCCGTCCCGGCTGGACGTGCCGAGAAGCTAGCGCGCTACCGCGCAGACTCCGGCACTGCCTGCCAAGCGGGCAGGAGCACCTGTACTCGCGTGCTTAATTCCTCCCAGTCATCCGGTTGCCGCAGTCATCCGGCTGCCACAGTGCTGACGCCTTGCGGCCAGGCCAAACAAAGTCGTGACGCCTGAGCGTGCGCTTGCCTTGTGTCAGCGCCGCCCGGCTGCTCATCACTAATCGCCCGTTGCTCATCATCCGCTGGCGCGGAGTAACCTCACTGCCCGCGAGGCTAAGCCGGAAATAACAGAACGGTCAAGCTTGCGTCAGCCCGCGAACCCTGACGCCGCCTCGGGGTCAGTCCGATTCGCTCGCCGCGGGTTCGGCATTGATGAACTCATCTTCGTCGAGATCTCCAGCACCCAGACTGGCGTCTGCCTGGTCCTGCCTGTCCTGATCGAGCGCCTCGCGTACGACCCGATACGCCAGGCCCGCCGGATAGCCCTTCCTGGCGAGCATGCCGACCAGCCGCCTCAGCCGTACCTGAGCAGGCAGGCTCGCGGTGCTGGCGAGCCTGCGCTCCACGAGCGCCCGAGCCGTCGCCAGCTCGGTCTCCGGGCTCAGCTTCGCGACTGCCGCCTGAATGTCGTCACGGTCGACGCCGCGCTGGTTCAGCTCGGCCGCCAGCGCACGCCGACCAAGACCCCGGCCATGATGCCGGGACTCGACCCACGCGCTCGCGAACATCGCGTCATCGATGAGGCCGACCTCGGTGAACCTCCCGAGCACGGCCTCGGCCGCTTCGTCGGGCACTCCCCTGCGCCTGAGCGTCTCGGCAAGCTGTGCCCTCGTCCGCGGTGCCGCCGTCAGTTGCCGTAGGCAGATCAGCCGTGCGACGGCCTCAGGATCATCGGGCTGGTCACCGGCGTCGTCACGGTCTCGGCCCACGGAGCTGGCCAGCCCATCGCTCGGCTGGTCACCGCGTCCAATATCCGGCCGACGGCGCCTGCGTGGGTCACCGCCGGTCCTTGCACGAGCCCTGCCTACCAGCTTGCCACCGCCGTTGTCCGACACCGTTCTCTAACCGAACGTCGTCTCTATCCCGCACACACGTTGCTATCCGAGCGCTGTCTGGCTGACGCCGCCCTGCCTACCTGACGCCGCCCTGGTCGGTCACCACTCCGAGGCTCCGACGAGCGGGCGGCTCGGGCAGCAGGCGTGACGTCGGCATCCAGCCGCGGGCCGATGCCCAGCTTCTCCTTGATCTTCTTCTCGATCTCGTTCGCCACGTCGGGGTTCTCGCGCAGGAAGTTCCGCGCATTCTCCTTGCCCTGACCCAGCTGGTCACCGTCGTAGGTGTACCAGGCGCCGGACTTGCGGACGATCGTCTGCTCGACGCCCAGGTCGATCAGGCTGCCCTCGCGGCTGATCCCGACGCCGTACAAGATGTCGAACTCGGCGATCTTGAACGGCGAGGCCATCTTGTTCTTCACGATCTTGGCCTTGGTCCGGTTACCGACCGGCTCGTTGCCGTCCTTCAGCGTCTCGATCCGGCGCACGTCAATTCGCACTGAGGCATAGAACTTCAGCGCCTTGCCGCCGGTGGTCGTCTCCGGGCTGTTGTGCACCATGACGCCGTCGACGAAGTAGTTGTGACCACCCTCGACCTCGATGTCGAACCTGTTCATCGATCGCGTCGGCGGCTTGACATGGATGTCCAGGATGCGGGCTGGCTGCGGACGCAGCTCAGGCGACGCGAACTCCGGCTCGACCGCGAACCGCTGCCGGAACCGGGCAGAAGCTTGTAGCTCCATCGACGGGTGCACGTACGGAGCCACGAGCTTCTGGAACTTCGCTGAAGCCGCGGTGGTGAACACCAGGATCGCCTTGCGGAGCGCTCCGCTCTCGATGAGCTTCACGTCCAGCCCGTGCGTGTCCCGCAGGTACTGCGTCAGCCTGTCTCGGGTGCCGGGACTCATGGCCTCGACGCAGATCGTGATCCGACCTGAACCGCCCTGGGTTCGCTCCTGGACGCCCTTCGACCTGACGGTGAAACTGCCATCGTCCATGTACCAGATCGCCAGCGCCAGCGGCGTGAGCGCCTTGAGGTAGTCCCAGCTCAGGTGCTTCTTGCCGTCACCGAAGTAGACCGCATCGTGGAGCTCGGCCAGCTCAGGCAGCGGCGTGAAGTCCGCGAAGACGGCTCCCTTGGCGTTGGTGGTGCGGGCAGCAGTCGATGTTCTCCGAGCAGCGAGACCTTCCAGTCCAGGTAGGCCGCTTGCTTGGCGCCGTGGCCCATCCGGAACCTGGTGCCTGACCTGTCGCGCCGATTCGGCGAGAGATTGCCGTCACCCATCAGCGAGCCCAGGATCACCTGCACCTGCTGGTCGCTCAGCAGCTTCGGCTCCGCCGTGATCACGCGATCACCGACGACGAGCTCACCGGCCGGACGGTAGCCGCCCGGCGTCTGGATCAGGTGATTCTCCGTCGCGGCGAACTGAGACTTGCCGTTCCCGCCCGACTTGGCCACGGTGAACTGAAGGAAGCGCTCGGCACGGCCGTTGTTGAACCAGTTCACGATCCGGCGCGGGACGATCTCTCCGGAGTCCGGGTCATACGACAGGACCTCGACGTCCAGCCGCTGGTTGACGATCTTCCCGATCTTCTCCTGCGTACCGTCCGCGAGCGTCACCCTGGTCGCGTAGGACATGCATCCGAACATCACGCCGATTTTTTCCCTAAGTTGGTTTATGAATATCGCTGTCGTCTTTGTCTGATTCAGGGCACCGGCGATCTTGCGGAGCGCCTGGGACATCAGCCGGGCCTGCAGGCCGACGTGGCTGTCGCCCATCTCGCCCTCGATCTCGGCGCGCGGGACGAGCGCGGCCACCGAGTCGATCACGACGACGTCGATCGCGCCGGAGCGGATCAGCATGTCGGCGATCTCCAGCGCCTGCTCCCCCGTGTCCGGCTGGGAGACGAGCAGCGCGTCCGTGTCGACACCGAGCTTCTTGGCGTACTCGGGGTCCAGCGCGTGCTCGGCGTCGATGAACGCAGCGATTCCGCCCGATTTCTGTGCGTTTGCTACTGCATGCAACGCTAGGGTCGTTTTGCCCGAACTCTCCGGTCCGTATATCTCGACGATCCGGCCGCGCGGCAAGCCGCCGATGCCGAGTGCCACGTCGAGCGCGATCGACCCGGTCGGGATCACTTCGACGGGTGCGCGGGCGTCGTCGCCGAGACGCATGACGGCGCCCCGGCCGAACTGCCGCTCGATCTGAGCGAGCGCGGTCTCCAGGGCCTTGTCCCTGTCCCCGGCCTTGGTGCCGCCCGCCTTGTCGTTCGGTGCCATGTGAACTCCCGTCGGGATCGAGGGGCTGCGCCGAGCCGCTCTCGGCGGCGGTTTCCCGCTCTGCCACGCCGTGTCTTGCGCTGTCCGTGCTGACGCTACGCG
Organism: uncultured Actinomycetota bacterium; assembly: GCA_963809195.1. GTDB lineage: Bacteria > Actinomycetota > Actinomycetes > Streptosporangiales > Streptosporangiaceae > Chersky-822. Next base: position 960,014 of record CAWEIQ010000003.1, read on the forward strand.
GGGCCACCGACAGTCCGCTGGCGCTGCGGCCGGCCGGCGCGCCGAGGCTCATCCGGAACCACGACGAGCATCAGCCGGACCACTCTAACGAACAACTGTTCGATCATGGTGGCGACGCGCCGAGCGGCCGAAATTACCTGCAACCGTCTCGGCAGGAGCCGTCAAACCAGGCCCGTACCTCGAACGCCTGTTCGGCGCCCAACGCCATTCGGCACGCTCACGCTCGCCGTGTATAGATGCGACAGTCATTGCGGTCTCAGGTGATGCCTGTGACATCCATACACAGCCGGCAGCAGGAAAGTCACGTTCGCAGGCGGCTGCAAGCTCGCGACGGCGTGAGCGGCTTAAGCTGCAAAGGCTGCTCTGACGCTGTCATGGCAGCATCGCCAGGGAGTATCTTCGCCGACGCAGAATAAGGACAGCAGACACCCATGAGTGCCAGCGCCACGACGACTTCGAGTCCGCCTGCGAGCGGGGGCTTCACGCACCGGCAGATCCTGGTGATCATGTCCGGGCTGATGATGGGCATGTTCCTGGCCGCGCTCGACCAGACGATCGTGTCGACCGCGCTGCCGACCATCGTCGGGGACTTCCACCACAGCAACCTGCTGTCGTGGGTCATCACCGCGTACCTGCTGGCCAGCACCGCCTCGACGCCGATCTGGGGCAAAGCGGGTGACCTGTATGGGCGCAAACGCGTCTTCCAGCTGGCCATCCTGGTGTTCCTGATAGCCAGCGCGCTCTGCGGGCTCTCCAGGAACATCTTCGAGCTGATCGCGTTCCGCGGCTTGCAGGGAATCGGCGGCGGCGGCCTGCTGTCGCTCGCCTTCGCGATCATCGGCGATGTGATCCCGCCGCGAGAGCGCGGCCGCTACCAGGGATACTTCGGCGCTGTCTTCGGCGTCTCCAGCATCGTCGGCCCGCTGGCCGGCGGGTTCGCCGTCGACCACCTCACGTGGCGCTACATCTTCTACGTCAACCTGCCCCTGGGCATAGCCGCGCTGATGGTCACCAATCGCGTGCTGCGGCTGCCCGTGCGCAAGCGGGAAGTGAAGATCGACTGGTGGGGCGCGATCCTACTGGTCACCGGAGTGTCGTGCCTCCTGCTCGCGACGCAGCTGGGCGGCAATACCTACCCGTGGGCATCGGGGCAGATCATCGGGCTGTTCGTGCTCGGAGCGCTGGTCCTGGCCGGCTTCGCGTTCCGGGAGGCGGTGGCGCCCGAGCCGATCCTGCCGCTCGGGCTCTTCCGGCTGCGGATCTTCACGGTGTCCAACATCATCTCCTTCGTCAGCGGCGTCGCAATGTTCGGCGCGCTGGCGTTCCTGCCGCAGTACCTGCAGCTTGTGCACGGGGTGTCGGCCACCGAGTCGGGTCTGCTGCTGCTGCCGTTGCTGGTCGGCCTGCTCGCCATGAGCATCAGCTCGGGCATCTATATCTCCCGCACTGGGAGATACCGCTGGTTCCCGCTGGCCGGCACGATCATCGTCACTATCGGGCTGGCGCTGCTATCGCGGCTCGGCGCACACACCTCACTGACGATCGTGAGCCTGGACATCCTGGTCTTCGGCATCGGGCTCGGCCTGTTCATGCAGGTGCTGACGCTCGTCGTGCAGAACGCGGTGCCGATGAAGGAACTGGGTGTCGCGACCTCGTCCGTGACGTTTTTCCGGTCCATGGGCGGCGCGATCGGGGCATCCGCTCTCGGCGCGGTCCTGACCGCGGGGATCATCGCCGAGCTTCCGCGTTACCTGCCGCCGGCCGCGCTGGCAGTGGGCGGGAACAAGGTAGGAACGCTCATCGGGAGCCCGGCCCAGCTGGACGCGCTGAAGCGCACGCACCCGGTGCTCCACGAGGGCATCATTCAGGCCTACTCGCATGCAATTGACCGGCTGTTCGTTGTCGCCGTGCCGGTGTCGCTCCTCAGCGTCATCGTCGCGTTGTTCATCAACCAGGTGCGGCTGCGCACCAGCAACACACAGACGCGGCCGACCGTAGAGCCTTCCGCCCGCCGGCGAGGATGCGGTTACAGTCGCTCCAGAAGGGACGCACTAGATGCCTGGCGTGACCATCTCGGCGGGCTACGGCGCGGGCGGCAGCATCATCGCGCCCGAGGTCGCACGCCAGCTCGCCGTCCCGCTACTCGACCGAGCGATCAGCTCCCACGTCGCCGCGCAGCTGCAGGTGTCCGTCCAGGAAGCCGACGGCGCGGTGATACGACGCCCCCTCGTCGATCGCTTCCTTAGCGTGCTGTCCCCGCTGGCCGGCGGGGTTCTCGGCGCGGGCACGATGGGACGCCACACGATGCCACCCCGCCACCGAATGAAGCGGCATTCTTCCGCGAGCACGCAGAGGCGATCATGCGCGAGGCTCTCGCGTCGGGCGCGGTGATTCTCGGGCGGGCCGGCGGGGCTGCTTTCAGCAACGAGCCAGGCGTTCTGCGAGTGCGGCTGTTCGGTCCGCCAGAGGCGCGCATCGCGCAGGCGGCCAGGATCGAGAACGTGGACATGCTCACCGCCCGCCGGCGCCTGCCCCAGGTCGACCGCGCCCGCGCACAGTACGTCCGCCGCCTGTACTGCGTCAGCATCGATGACCCGGAGCTATACCAGCTGCAGATCGACAGCACCGCGTTGCCTCTCCACACCTGCGCCGACCTCATCGTCGCCGCCTACCGCAGTTACGTCCAAGGACAGCAGCTCGATGCCTAGCACAGCGGCCACACCAGGCGCGTGCTGGATAGGATCCTCGCGACCCGTCCGAAAGCACGAGCGCAGCCCGGCCGCGAGCCGATCACGCTGGCGTGGCGCGTTGCTCGGCGATCGAGTTGCCGCCGTCCACGACCAGGTACTGCCCGGTGATGTAGGACGCGCCAGGGCTGGCCAGCCAGGCGATGGCGGCGGCGACCTCGTCGGGTGAGCCGCTCCGGCCAGCCGGGGTGGCCTGCCCTTGGCCGTGCTCTTCGGGGGTCTGTGAGCCGGTCGTTATCCAGCCCGGGGCGACGGCGTTGACGGTGATTCCGTGCCGTGCGGTGTCGACGGCGGCCGCGCGGGTGAGGCCGACCATGCCCGCCTTGGCGGTGGCGTAACCGACGTCCGCGCGGATCGCCATCACCGGGCCGGTCACGCTGGCCACCATGATGATCCGCCCCCAGCCGCGGCTGGTCATGGCCGGCAGTGCCGCTTTGGTGACCAGGAAGGCCGTGGTCAAGTTGCGGGCGAGCGCAGCCTGCCAGGTCGCCAGGTCCATGGATTCCGTGGTGCCGGACTCGAACACGGGGTCAGCGGCGGAGATCATGCCCGCGTTGTTGACCACGATGTCCAGCCGCCCCCATTGCTCCAGCGCAGCCGACACAAGCCCGGAAGCTGTGCCGACGCTGGTGAGATCGCCAGCGATCCCCGCCGCGTCGAAACCCGACCTCCGCAGTTCGCTGACCCTGTCCTGTATCCGGGTCGTGGTGGCGCTGATCATCACGGCGGCGCCGAGTTCGGCGAGCAGCCTGGCGGTGGCGAATCCGATGCCGGCAGGACCGCCCGCCCCGGTGACCACCGCAACCCGGCCGGACAGGTCAAACGCCACTGGGATGGGCATCGTCTGATCCTAGTAGTGGTGGATGCCAGATCTCCCCGGCCCTCGGGGCAGCGGCAGCGCGGCCGGCGGTGGCCAGCCGGCGGGCAGCAAGATAGCCTTCGGGCCCATGGCGAGACGCCCTGACCCCTTGGAGAGCACGCCGCCTGCATTCGGCGAGGAGGCAGCCAGGCAGATCCTGCGGGACGGCTTCGGCGTCGAATCTTCGTCTCTCAAGTCCCTCGCGGGCGAACGGGACCAGAACTTCCGGGTGGACACGGCCGGCGGCCAGCGCTTTTTGTTCAAGATCTCTAATCCAGCCGATGACCGGCCCGTCCTGGCGATGCAGGCCGCCGCTCTCCGTCATATCGAGCTGGTGGATCCCGGCCTGCCGGTGATGCGTGCCCTGCCAACCGCGGCGGGGGAATCCTGGGTCGAAGTGCCGGGGCCCGACAGCCGGATCTACCCAGTACGGCTTTTCACGTTCCTGCCCGGGCAGGTGACCGCGAACACAGCGCTCACCACAGAGGCGATCTGGTCCCATGGGCAGATCACGGCCCGTCTGGGGCAGGCGCTGCGTGGCTTTTTCCATCCCGCCGCCGACTACGAGATCTTGTGGGATATCACCCGCCTGCCCGGGCTCCGCCCGCTGCTCACCCATGTCTCGGACGGCCGTCGCCGGGCTCAGGTGGAGTGGGTTGTGGACCGGTTCGAGGCCCGGGTCGCGCCGGCGCTGCCCGGACTGCGCGCGCAGGTGATCCATGGGGATATGAGCCCGGACAACGTGCTGTTCGGCGACGACCTTCGGGTCAGCGGGATCGTGGACTTCGGGGACATGACCCATGCGCCGCTGGTCTGCGATCTCGCCGTCGCGGTCGCCGATGTGCTCCACGGCCGTGATGATGCGATCGAGGCGGCCGGCACGATAATCGGCGGCTACGTCTCGGTGACGCCGCTCGAAGACCAGGAGGCCGCGCTGCTCGCAGATCTGGTGGCGGCCAGGCTTGCCGCTGAGGTCACGGTCACCGCCTGGCGGCGCGAGCTCTATCCAGATAACGCCGCGTACGCCGCGAGCGGCGAGCCGGGGGCCCGCGCCTTCCTCGATGCCATCGAGGCGGCGGGGATAGACGCCGTCGCGCGGCGTTTCCGGGAGGCCTGCCGTCAGCTCCCCTACGCAAGGTCTGCCACCAGTAATCTGCTGGAGCGCCGTCGTCGGGCGCTGCCGCGATCGCCGCTGTTCTACTCCCGCCCGGTGCACCTGGTCCGCGGCGAGGGTGTCTGGCTGTTCGACCCCGACGACCGGCGGTACCTCGACTGCTACAACAACGTGCCCGTGGTCGGGCACAGCCACCCGCGGGTCGTGGACGCGGTGACCCAGCAGCAGCGGCTGCTCGCGACCCACAGCCGCTATCTGCACGAAGCGATCGTCGAGCTCGCCGAACGGCTCCAAGCCACCCTGCCGCCGGAGCTGGACGCCGTCATGGTCGTGAACTCCGGCAGCGAGGCTAACGACCTCGCCTGGCGGATCGCCCGCGCGGCCACAGGGCGGGCCGGCGCGGTCGTGACCGCCTGCGCCTACCACGGGCTGACCGAGGCCACCCATGCCCTGTCCCCCGAGGAGTGGGCTCAGGGGGAGCAGCCTGCCCACGTCGCCACGATCCCCGCGCCTGACGGGTACCGCGGCCCGTACCGGCGCGGAGAGGACCGGTGGGTGCAGCGGTACGCCGCCCACATCGATGACGCCGCCCGGGCGCTCGGCGACCGCGGCTTCGCCGCCATTTACCTGGATCCGGCCTTCACCGCCGACGGCATCCTGTCACCCCCTCCCGCCTACCTGCAGGAAGCAGCCCAGCGGGCGCTGACCCTGGGAGGGCTCGTGGTGGCCGACGAAGTGCAAGCCGGTCACGGCCGGTCCGGGACGCACCTGTGGAGCTTCCAGGCCTCAGGGATCACGCCTGACATGGTGGTGATGGGCAAGCCGATGGGCAACGGCTTCCCGGTCGCCGCCCTGGTGGTCAGATCCCAGCTGCTCGAGGCCGTTCCCGAGGAGGTCGAGCTGTTCAGCACCTTCGGCGGTAACCCGGTAGCCTGCGCGGCCGCGCTCGCGGTGCTGGCCGTCATCGAGGATGAGGGCCTGGTCGCCAGCGCCGCGGAAGTCGGCTCCTACCTCCGGCAGGGCCTGCTGACGCTCGCCGAACGCCACCCCCTGATCGGGGACGTCCGGGGCGAGGGTCTCCTGCTCGGCATCGAGCTGGTCGATCAGGCGCGCAGGCCAGCGGCCGGGAAGGCCCGCAAAGCGACAGAGGCGATGCGCGAGCGGGGGATACTGCTCAGCGCAACCGGCCCGGCCGGAAACGTGCTCAAGATCCGGCCGCCCCTGGTATTCCAGCACGAACACGCCGACCTCCTCCTCCAAGCCCTCGACGAGGTCCTCGCATCCTCGTGACGATGTCCCGGGCGGGTGACGCCGGCGACAGACACAGAACCTCGCATTGTCACCCGATGATTGATGGATGATCCCGCTTAGCGCAGTCGTTCTGGCACATTGAACGCGGCGCAGACGGCTCGCCAGATCACCTTGACGTCCTCACCGTCCTCGAGCGCCTTGTTAATGCTGCGGTCGCCGAGACCAGCCAGGACGAAGTCCTTGGCCACGCTCTGGGCGTAGACCTCCCCGAACTGCTCGTCCATCCGTCCCCAGAACTCAGTGAGCCGCACGGCCGTCAGGCTACCCCGCCCGCCAGCGTGGGCTTCGCCATGAGGCTCGACTCCCGTCCGCCCGGCACGCCGTCCCCGTCACCCAACCCAGGCAATGCCGGCGACGTCGGCCGCGGCGCGCAGGCCCCGGGTCGCGCCCGGCGGCACCGGCGGCAGGATCAGGCAGTGGCAGCCGATGCAGATCGAGCCGGAGTCCGCCAGCCTGTTGTTCCCTACCATGAGCGTCCGGTCGGGAGCGACGCTCCAGCCGCTCGCACGCGGTCAGGAACGGCTCGGGCGCGGGCTTGGCCACACCCAGGTCACAGGAGAGCACGAACGTGGCGACGAAGGCGTCCATGCCGGTCGCCGCGTAGCCGGCGTCGATCGACCAGCCCGTGTTGCTGACGATCGCGATCGGGATGCCCGCCGCGCTGAACGACTTGAGCACCGCAGGCGCGTCCGGATACGGCACCATCGTCAGCGGGTTGGTCTTCCACTCGTCGTACATCGCCTCGGCCAGCCCAGGCGCGATCTCGCCGATCGGGGCGTACGCGGCCACGTAGGCCGTCGCGGTGATCGGGCCTGGACAGGTTCCGGCGCCGCTTCTCCGCCTTCAGGGTCTTGCCGAGCTCCTTGGACCTGCGCCAGTACCGCGCCGCGTCCTCCTCGCTGATCTCGACGCCGACCCGGGCGGCCAGCGCGCGCACCGCCGCGACCGGAGACGTGCGGTGGGTCAGCGTGCCGCCGTTGTCGAACAGGACTGCGTCGAATCGCATCGTTCCTCCGTGACCGATCAGCTAGCCGTAGTAGCGAGCCCCGATGTGCAGGTGATTCAGGATGATCGCGCCCGCGACGAGCAGCACCAGGATCACGTAGCCGCCGATATCGACCGCTGGTCAGCTCGTGCACGCGCAGCGATCCGCGCTTGCGCCGGGTGCCGAACCCGCGCGCGTCGGCGACCATCGCCATGGTCGCCGTGCCGCGCAGCGTGCCGACCAGCAGCGGGACGGTGATCAGGACCACGCACCGGCCGACCCGGCGGACGTAGTCCGGCCACCCGGCAACCTGGAACCAGCGCGGCCTGGACAGGTCGTAGCCGCGCAGCTCGACGGCGCGCAGCACCAGGCGTGGTGCGGGAGATCAGCTCCGGCAGGAAGCGGAGCGCCGCGGTCAGCGCGAAGCCGATCTGCGGCGGGGCACCGAACCGCTCGAAGGCCCAGGTGAAGTCCCCGACGTCGGTGCTGACGAGGATCAGCATGGAAGTCGACACGGTAACGAGGACGCGCGCCGACTGCTCGAGGCCGAAGATCATGCCGTAGGTGGTGATGCCCGGGAGAGCCGAGCCAGCTGATGGTCCACGGGAACTGGTACAGGAAGTGGATCGGCGGAGGCGGCAGGTAGTACATGCCCTGACCCCAGAAGCCGCCTAGCGCCGGGCCGATCGCCATGACCATCAGCACCCGGACCCGCTGCCGGGACGGCCTGAGCCAGAACCAGGGCAGGATCGACAGGGCGAACACGATCAGCATGAAGCTCCAGGTCAGCAGGATGCTCAGGATGCCCATCGCGACCGGGTAGAGCACCTTGAGCCGCGGGTCGAGCCGGTGCAGCGGGGTGTCCTTTGCCTCGTAGGTGACCAGCTCCCGCAGTCCCGCCGAGGCCGACCAGCTTGAAGAACGCGACCGGCAGCAGCAGCGGCACGACGAACACGATCGCGTACGAAATCACGGTCCTGGCGAGGAGCGACGAGAGCATCGTGGTCACCTCACCGTCGCTGTCGCGGCGGGCTGTGACCCGGCCGGATCGCGCCGGCCGCTTGCCGTCAGCATCCGCCGACCGGACAGCGCGGCGCCACGAGATCCTCGACGGTCAGCAGCACCTCGTCGATCTCGCCGAGCAGCTCAGACTGGAGCCTGGCCAGCGGAGGCGCCAGGATCCCGCAGCTGGCGAGTTCGCTGGTGCGGGCGAAGACTTCGCTGGGCGGGCCGTCGAGCCTGACCTGGCCCTCGCCGAGCAGCACGACCCTGGAGGCGCGGGAGGCCACCGCGCGCATGTCGTGGGTGACGGTGAGCACCGTGAGCCCGGTCCGGTCCCTGATCCGGTCGAGCAGACGCGAGGAACGCCCGCAGGTGGTCGGCGTCCTGCCCGGTCGTCGGCTCGTCCAAGTACGAGGACTCCCGGTGCGCCGACCAGGAGCGCGCCGAGTGCCAGCCGCTGCCTGCCGCCCTGGCTCAGCTCCCACGGGCTGGCCTGCTCCAGCCCGCTGAAACCGAAGAACTCGATCGCGCCTGGCACGTCGAGCACCGGTTCAGCCGGCCTGGCGCGGAAGCGGAAGCCGAACTCGAGTTCGTCGATGCACGGACGTGGCGAACAGCATCTCGTCCGCGGCCTGCAGCAGCAGGGCCACCTGCGCGGCGTGCTCGAAGACTCGCCCTGGCTTGATCGGCCGGCCGCGGAAGCTGACGGTGCCCGACGCTGGCGTTCCCAGCCCGACGGCCAGGCCGGTAAGGGTGGACTTACCCGATCCGTTGGCGCCGATGAGCGCGACCCATTCGTCGTCGCCGATCGTCCAGGCTCACGTCATCGACGGCCTTGTTCGCTCCGAACCGCACGCTCACGTGCTGCCAGGACAGCACCGGGTGCGCCTTGTTAAGCAACGAAGGCGATCCGGTGCCTGCCGGCACCGATCCGCCGGGGCCAGCGCCGCCGGTCGCCGTGTCGCGCGCCGGCCGGCGAGCCTGGCCAGGGCCGCGGCGAACCAGCCGCCGCGGAGTGCGGTCACGGCCTCGTCGACGGACAGCGGCGCGCCGTCGGGGAAGGCGGCAGGCACGGCGCGCGCTAGCCGCACGACGTCGGGGATGCCGACCCCCGTGGCCGCCCATGGCGCTGGATCGTCCCATGCGCCGCGCGGCGGCCGGTCCATGATGATCCGGCCGTCGTGCATCAGCACGATCCGGTCCGCCCACGGCACGACTTCGTCGACCCGGTGCTCGATGACGACCACGCCGGTGCCGTGCTCGCGCGCCAGCCCGCGCAGCGTGCCGAGCACCTCCTGCGCGCCGACCGGATCGAGGTCAGACAGCGGCTCGTCGAGCACCAGCACCCTGGGCCGCATCGCCAGCGTCGCCGCGATCGCCGTGCGCTGCTTCTGGCCGCCGGACAAGCGTGAGCACCGTGGCCTGGCGCAGCCCGGCCATCGCGGTGACGTCCAGCGCCCAGTCCACCCTGGCCGCGATCTCGGGCTGCGGCAGCGCTAGGTTCTCCGGGCCGAACGCCACCTCGGACTGCACCGTCATATTGATCAACTGCAGGCCGGGGTTCTGGAAGACCAGGCCGACGTGCTGGGCCGCGTCGTGCGGAGCCATTCCGGACAGCGGCTGGCCACCGAAGCGGACCGGCCCGCGCAGCTCGCCCTGCACCCTCGCAGGAATCAGCCCGGCCAGCGCCAGGGCCAGCGTTGACTTGCCGCAGCCGGAGGCGCCGGTGATCAGGATCAGCTCGCCCGGCAGGACCGCCAGGTCCACGTGCCGCAGTGCCGCCCTGGCAGCACCCGGATAGGCGAACGAGACGTCGTCGGCGACTAGCTCAGAGCCGCTGACGTTGATTGCTCTGGCCCTTCCGGTTCGCGGCCACCACCCAGACGATGGCGGAGACCAGCACCAGGATGCCGCCGACAATCAGCGCGGTCGTCCCGTCGTTCAGCAGCAGCCGAGGATTGCCGAAGAACGCGTTCTGGTCGCCTGCCGACCACTTGTAGTTGGTGATCGCCTCGACCAGGCCGATCACCAGTACGACACCGGCGACGACGCTGAGAATGATCGCGAGCCGCTTCATGCCGGCTCTCCCTTCGCCGGCACGGTCGGCGAGCCGGCCGGTTCCGCGTCCGATGTCGCCTGGATCTGGTTCGGCGAACGGATCGCCCGCGGCTGCGGCGCGGGTCTTGCCAATGCCGAGGACGGCACCACGGCGACGGCGACCCGGCGGGCGAGCACTGCGCTGATCGCAGCCTCGATCCCGTTGAACAGGGCATTGCTCCACGTGTCATTCCACACCTGCAGCCAGGTGGCGAACTCCGCGTTCAGGTACGGGTCGAAAGTTCACGTCACTCAGGAAGGCGTTCGGCCCACCGCGCAGGATCCCGATCATCAGCCCATCGAGGACCATCGAGAGCGGCGTCGCCGACGGGCCGAACACCCTCCCGCGCCTGGCCACGATGTACAAGTCGCAGAAGAGCCCCTGGGTGAGGCCATCGGTCCAGTCGAGCACGCCGTGCCCGCTGCCGAACAACAGCGCGGCGAGCAGGAAGTTGATGAACACCATCGCCGTGACGCAGCCCGGCTTGCGGACCAGCGCGACCCCGACCATCAGCAGGAACATGTAGGGCAGGTCGTGTATCTGCAGGAACTCGGCGCCAGGGATCGGGGTGAGTACCGGCTTAATGAACTGATCGCCGATGATGTTGTCGTAGACCTCGAGCAGAACGCCGAGGGCGGCGACGATCAGGATGTCCTGGGTCGTCCAGCGCTGAAATCGCTTAGACCGCAACGCCGCCCAGGCGACCACGCCGATGCCCGCCGCACACGCCACCCAGATCGCGACGTACAAGAAGAGATTGGTGCCCGGCGAGAACCGGGCGGTACTGGCAAGAACCGCATGGGTGCCCACTGATGCCTCCTGGACTCGGAGAGGTGAGGCGCGGACGACATGGGCACCATGGCCGCACAACCATTCAAGGGCGGCCATTGTGGCAGCGGCAAGACCGCACGAGTTTTCTTCATGCGAAGTTCACCGAGGCGACCGCCGCCCGGCCCTGACGTCGTGGCAGAGGCTCACCGGACTAGCCCGCCGCGGCCTGGCTGCGGCTCCTGGCGCCGCAAGTTTCAGCCGGTCGACGGGTATGGGATCGCGAAGTCGCGATGTTATGGTCCACAGCAGGAAGGTCGCATCACCGAGATCCCGGAGGCCCGCGATGACACGCCCGGCCGCATGCCGAGACCTGATGCTTGTTTGCAGGCGCCACGTAGACCAGATGCGGGACGTCGAGCGCCATCTGTCGTTCCTTCTGCTGACCACGCTCTAAGCAGCCGCCGGACCCGCTCGGGCCCGGCCTGGCGTCTGGTCGAACTTGTGCTGGGGCCTCCTTGAGCCCGGCAGGCGCCTGCGACCCGACGCGAGACGCGCGCCAGATCCCAAGCAGAAGGAATCCTCCATGCCTCGCACCCAGCAGCGCGGCCAGGGCCAGTGGGCCCTCGGCCACTATGAGCCGCTGAATGCCGCAGAACGATTCAAGAAAGACGACGCCGGGCTGAACGTCAGGGAGCGGATCGTCAGCCGGTACGCGCAGACGGGGTTCGACTCGATCGACCCGACCGACCTGCGCGGGCGGTTCCGCTGGTGGGGCCTGTACACCCAGCGCCGGGCCGGCATTCCCGGCGGCAAGACAGGCGCGCTCGAGGACGCCGAGATCGAGGACGCCTACTTCATGATGCGGGTGCGCATCCCCGGCGGTCAGCTGAGCTCGGCCCAGCTGCACACCGTCGCGGGGATCGCCAAGGAGTACGGCCGTGACCTCGCGGACATCACCGACCGGCAGAACGTCCAGTTCCACTGGATCAGGATCGAGGACGTCCCGGAAATCTGGGCGCGGCTCGAAGAGGTCGGCCTGTCCTCGCTGCAGGCCTGCGGCGACGTGCCGCGCAACATCCTCGGCTGCCCGGTGGCTGGCCTGGACGCCGGCGAGGTGATCGATGCGACCGCAAGCGCTGCGCGCCACCGAGGCCGTCGCCGCGCTCAACCCCGAGTTCGTGAACCTGCCGCGCAAGTTCAAGACGACGATCTCTGGCTGCGCCTCGCAGTGCACGGCCCACGAGATCAACGACGTCTCCTTCGTCGGCGTGATCGGCCCTGACGGCACGCCCGGCTTCGACCTGTGGGTCGGCGGCGGACTGTCGACCAGCCCGATGATGGCCAAGCGGCTCGGCGTTTTCGTCAGGCCCGAGCAGGTGCCAGACGTGTGGGCCGGCGTGACCGGCATCTTCCGCGACTACGGTTACCGCCGGCTGCGCAGCCGTGCCCGGCTGAAGTTCCTGGTGTCAGACTGGGGTGCGGAGCGGTTCCGCGAGGTGCTCGAGCGCGAATACCTGCACGAGACCCTGCCGGACGGGCCCGCGCCGCCGCCACCGCCACCCGGCTCCCGTGACCACGTCGGCGTGCACCGCCAGCGCGACGGGCTGTACTACGTCGGCGTGGCGCCGCACACGGGCCGCACCTCAGGGACGCAGCTGTCGCAGGTCGCTGACCTCGCCGAAGCCTACGGGTCGGGCCGGGTTCGCACGACGATCGAGCAGAAGCTGCTGATCACCGATGTTCCAGAACAAAATCTCGCGGGGCTGGTGGCCGAGCTCGAGTGCATCGACCTGCCGGCCCGTCCTTCGCCGTTCCGGCGTTCCACGATGGCGTGCACGGGGATCGAGTTCTGCAAGCTCGCGATCGTCGAGACCAAGCAGCGGGCCCGTGACCTGTACACCGAGCTGGACAAGCGTCTCCCTGACTTCGACACGCCGATCTCGATCAACGTGAACGGCTGCCCGAACTCGTGCGCCAGGTTCCAGCTGGCTGACATCGGGCTCAAGGGCTCGATCGTCGACGGGGAGGAAGGCTTCCAGGTCCACCTCGGCGGATCGCTCGGCGCCGACCCGGCCTTCGGGCGCAAGATCCGCGGGCTGAAGGTGACCGCCGACGCGCTGCCGGATTACGTCGAGCGGCTGCTGCGCAGCTACGTCAAGGACCGCGCCGACGGTGAGCAGTTCGCGGCCTGGGTCCGCCGCGCCGACGAGGAGCTCCTGACATGAGTCATTCCGACGCGGCGGACAGTCCCGTCGGCGAGCGCCAGGTGCCGTTCTTCTGCCCGTACTGCGGTGAGGAGGAGCTCCGCCCTGCAGGATCGAAGGCCGGTGAATGGGAGTGCCGATCCTGCGCTCGCGGATTCACGCTACGTTTCGCCGGAGCTGGCCTCCGGCGGAATCGGCCAGAACGCGCTCGTGATCTCCGGGTACCCGGTCGAGCTGGATCTCGCGGGGCGGCTCGTGGTCGTCGTCGGCGGCGGGTCCGTCGCGCTGCGCCGGACGAAGGCGCTGGTCGAGGCCGGGGCGGATGTCACCGTCATTGCGCCGGACGTCAGCAGTGAGCTTGCTGCCCTGCCTGTGACTGTCCGTCGCCGGCGCTACCGCGCCGGCGACCTCACCGGCGCCTGGCTCGTCCACGCCGCGACCGACGACCAGGCCGTCAATGCCGCCGTCGCCGCCGATGCCGAGCGATGGCGCATCTGGTGCGTTCGCGCCGACGACGCTGCCGCGTCGCCGGCCAGGACCCCGGCCGTGACCAGGCACGGCGAACGTCACCGTGGCCGTGACCTCGGGCGGTGACCCGCGCCGCTCGCAACGGATGCGGTCCGCGATCGCGGCCGCCCTTGCGGACGGCTCGCTGCCCGTGCGCCCGCACCGCCGCCTGGCCGCGACGAGCGCCGTGGCCGGCGTGTGGCCGGCACCGCTGGCCCCGAGCGACGGGCCGTTGGCTCGGTCGCGCTGGTCGGCGGCGGCCCCGGCGATCCTGGGCTGATCACCGTGCGCGGACGGCGGTTGCTCGCCGAGGCGGACGTCGTGGTCGCCGACCGGCTCGGTCCTCGCTCGCTGGTTGACGATCTCGATCCAGACGTCGAGATCGTGCTGGCGGGCAAGGCGCCAGGAGCGCACACGATGACGCAGGACGAGATCAACGCCCTGGTCGTGGACAGGGCGCTGGCGGGCCTGCGCGTGGTCAGGCTCAAGGGCGGGGATCCATTCGTGTTCGGCAGGGGCGGTGAGGAGGCCCTGGCGTGCGTGCGCGCAGGTGTGCCGTTCGAGGTCGTCCCCGGCGTGACCAGCGCCGTCGCCGTGCCCGCCTACGCAGGGATTCCGGTCACGCACCGCGGTATCACTCAGGACTTCGCCGTCGTCTCGGCGCACCTGGACCCTTCCCAGCCGGGCGCGAGCGTGGACTGGGAGTCGCTCGCCCGTGGCCCTGGCACCTTGGTGCTGCTGATGGCCGTCGCGCACCTGGAGGCGATCAGCACCGAGCTGATCAAGCGCGGCAGGGCCGCGACCACGCCGGTCGCGGTGATTCGCGACGGGACCTTGCCTGGCCAGCAGGTGCTGATCTCGACGCTCGAGCACGTTGCCGTCGACGCGGCCAGGCTGCAGGTCAGGCCGCCAGCGGTGGTGGTCATCGGCGACGTTGTCGGCCTCCGTGAGAAGCTGGGCGCCGGCATGACAGGGGCGGGCACAGGTGGCTCTGCTGTAGCCAGTGCGGAACGGACGAGAGATCGAGGTGCGGCATGAACGGTCCGACCCTGCTCGCTGTGGCGCACGGCAGTAAGCACCCAGCGGCCACGGCCACGATCAGGGCACTGGCCGCGCGAGGTCGAGCGGCTCGCGCCGGTGCTCGACATCCAGGTGGCGTTCGTTCAGGACGCGGAGCCGAGCCTGTCCGACGCGCTCGACGCAGCGGGCCCGGACGTCGTGATCGTGCCGCTGCTGCTCTCGACCGGCTATCACCTGACTACCGACATTGCCGGCGCCGCGACCGCATTCGACACCGCGATCACCTCTGGCGTCACTCTGGCGCCGCGAGTCGCCGGGCCGCTCGGGCCAGACCCGCTGCTGGTCACGGCGCTGACCGGCCGCCTGGCCGAGGCCGGCGTACCGGACGGCGCGCCAGTCGTGCTGGCCGCCGCCGGCTCGTCGGATCCGCAGGCCGCCGACCAGGTGCAGGCGCAGGCGGACCTGCTCGCCGCCGAGCGCGGCGCCCCGGTCACCGTCGGGTACGCGGCCGCCGGCCAGCCGACCGTCGCAGAGGCCGTCGATGACCTGCGCGCACACACTGGCGGCCCGGTCGCCGTCGCGACTTACCTGCTCGCACCCGGGCTGTTCCACGACCGTCTCGCCCAGAGCGGAGCGGACTGGGTGACGGCACCTCTTGGTGCGCACCCCGCCATCGCGGCATTGGTGATCGATAGGTACCGGATGCACAGAACGCCTGCCGCCAAAGCCGCCTAGTCATCATGCCGGTGACGCGGGCTCGGCCCTGACCATCCGGACCAGGGCACGCAGCCCGGCCAGCAGCTCCTGCTGGTCGCCGAGCCCGGTCAGGGTCTCGTCGATCCGCCGGATCATGGTGTCGATCCGGCGTCCGAGTTCGTCGTCGCGCAGACGCGCAGCCTCCCGGTCTGCGACCTGCGCGTCCTGCAGGCGGGCCAGGTCGGCGGTCAGCACCTGCCGTCCGTGCGCGATCCCGTCGGCCAGCTTGGCCTCGGTCCTGCGCAGATCGTCAGCCAGGGCGCGGCGTGACTCAGTGAGTTCCTCTTCCAGGCCGCTTCGCCGTCTTGACCAGCGCGGCCACCCTCTCGCGAAGGGCCACCACATCCTCGCGCGGGTGCAGGCTTTCGCGCGAGAGCGTGCTGATCCGCTCGCGAAGGTGCGCGAAGTAGGCAGCCGCTGGACGGATCGTCGCGGAGAACAGATAGGCGGCGGTGATGTAGTAGCCGATCGTCGCGCCGGAGATGTAGGTGACCACGCCAGCCACCGCCGCAGTGACCACGTGCCCGCCGAGCGCGAACCAGAGCATCCGTCGCGCGATCGTGTGCGCCTCAGCCTCTTGCTCCGGCGGGATACTCGATGCCCCGGCCACGCGACACCGCCATCTCCATCACGACGCGGCGCGCGCCGAGAAGTAGAGATTCCATGGCACGGCCACGAGAACGATCAGCCAGGCCAGCGCCGCAGCGACAGCGGCAATGGACAGTACCGTGCTCAGCGAAACGCCAGCCAGATGGCCAAGCCACGCGATCAGCAGGGCGGCCAGGGCTCCGAACACGATCATCGCCCACCATTTGATCACTGCGCTCGCCTGATGTTCGTCGCTCATGCTGCGACGGTAATGGCGGCGCAGGGCTGAGCGGATCGGCACGGCTACTCAACACTGATTGAGTATTACTACCTATCGGAGCCGCGTCGCGATGCCGCGTCGCGACGTGAATGGCTCCGGCTGGCCGTCAACTCGCCAGGCGTCTCCTTCGTACTTGGTAGGCGAGAGAAGGAGGTGGTGGCGTGCAGGAGGCCGAGGACGCCGATGCTCTTGAGCATTTCCTGGCCGAACGCGGTACCCAGCTCATGCGGACAGCGGTCCTGCTGGCCGGCGGCCGCCAGGACGGAGAAGACCTCATGCAAGCGGCGCTGGAGCGCCTGCTCAGGCAGGGAAGACGGATCCAGGGCAACCCGGAGGGGTACCTCAGGCGGACGCTGTACAACCTGGCCGCAGATCGGCTGGCGCCGGCAGGAGAGATGGCGTCGCAAGCTGCCTGTGCTCGGCGGAGGTCAGCGGTCTGTTGAGCCTGACCTGACCGCGGCCATCGACCTCAGGGACGCGCTCATCCGCGCGCTGTACCTGCTCCCTCCGCAGCAGCGGGCCGCCGTCGTGCTGCGGCACTGGGAGCAGTTGTCGGAGGCCGAGGCAGCCGAAGTGCTCGGCTGCTCAGAAGGCACGGTCAAGGCCGCGACGTCCCGCGGCTTGCGTCGGATGCGCGAGCTGACCGCCCGATGGCTAGATATCGACGCCGAGCTGACGGAGAACAGGACATGAATCAGGATTTCGACGAACTAGTACGCGACAGCATGACGAGGTTCACTGACGGCATCGACATGCCGGCCCGGCTTGTGGCCAACGCACGCAAGCAGCATCAGCGCCGGCGCCGGGCGACAATCGGCTGGCTCGCGAGCGGCGCCGCCGTGGCCGGAGCGGCAGCTGTCACCGCGACGGCGCTGACCGCCGGGACCGTCACGGCCGGATCCGGCCGACCGCAGCACCACGCGGGCAGCGGCAACCAGCGGGTCCAGACGACTGCCATGGTGATCAGCCGCGTCGACCACGCGCTTGCCACCGCGGCTGCGGGCAATCCGGTCGCCTACACCAGGCAGACGAACCACGGCGTCAAGCTCTTCCTCGTGATACCGCACGGCAAGCCGACGATGGTCCACGGCAGCGTCACCAGCACCTGGTCCCGCGGGTCATTGCGGAACGTCGTCGTCGCCACCAAGGGCGGCAAGCCCGCGCTCAGCATGGTGACCGACACGAGCTCGGGAAAGAGCGTCCAGACGATCATCAGCTATCCGCAACGGGTCTGGTGGCGCGGCACCTACGAGCCGCCGACCACGACCAAGCCTGCGATTGGCTGCGAGCTCGGCGCTGTCGACAGGACGCCGGCCCAGTGGGCTCGTGAGGTCAGGAAACTTCTCTCGTGCGGCGCTGCGTTGGCCGGTCGGCAGCGGGTCGACGGTGTCGACACGATCAGGCTGAAGCTGAGCAGTAGCTATCGCCACGCGTGCGCCGGGTCCAGCGACGGCGGCCGCTGCCAGCCGCAGGCCGTCGGCTGGAGCGGGACTCTCTGGGCGAACGCGAAGACTTACCTGCCCGTCCGCCTGAAGTCGCACGGGCGCCATTTCAGCTTCCAGATCGACTTCCGCTGGCTGGCGCCGACCGCGGCCCACCTGGCCAGGTTGCGCCAGCCGATCCCTTCCGGGTTCAAGCGCATCTAGCGAAAGCCGCCGCGAACCGTGATGGCGTCCGAAGGCACGTCTGCCTGCGCGACGCCATGGCAGCGTCGGTGCGGCACGCCACCGATCGTGGCTCGGCTGTCGGTGGGTCGCGGCAATATGGAGGTATGCCTGCACGCGCAGCGCCGAAGCACGAATCGGGCGCCGCCACGGGGGCGCTAGCCGGATTCTCCGAGCCGACGGCGTCCTGGTTCCGCGCTGCGTTCGAGGAGCCGACGACGGCCCAGGCGCAGGCATGGAGCGCAATTGGCAACGGGGAGAACGCGCTGGTCATCGCCCCAACCGGATCCGGCAAGACGCTGGCCGCGTTCTTGTGGGCGATCGATAAGCTCGCCACCCAGCCGACCGCCAGCGGACCAGGCCCAGCGCTGCCGGGTGCTCTACATCTCCCCGCTCAAGGCGCTGGCGGTCGACATCGAGCGGAACCTGCGCTCCCCGCTGACCGGCGTCGGTCAGGCGATGCGCCGCCTCGGGCTGCCAGAGCCGCAGATCCGGGTCGGCGTGCGCACGGGCGATACAGCAGCCGACGAACGCCGGCAACTGGCCAGCAAGCCGCCGGACATCCTGATCACCACGCCGGAGTCGCTGTTCCTGCTGCTTACGTCCCGGGCCAGGGAAGGCCTGCGCGGCATTGAGACCGTGATCGTTGACGAAGTACACGCATTGGCAGGCGGCAAACGCGGCGCCCACCTGGCACTGTCGCTCGAGCGCCTGGACGCTCTGCGCGCCGAAGAGAAGCGGGCGCCCGCGCAGCGGATCGGACTCTCAGCGACTGTCCGGCCGCCCGAGGAGGTCGCCTCGTTCCTCGGCGGAGCGCTGCCTGTCACCATTGCTGCTCCGCCGAGCGAGAAGCGCATCGAGCTGACGATCGTCGTGCCCGTGGAGGACATGTCCGATCTCGGCTCGGACGGCGCCAGCTTGCCCGAGCCCTGGTCAGGCGCCGGCCCGTCGTCGGTCCGGCCGAATTCGGAGGCCAGGCAGGCCGGCAACCCGGCGGCCAGCGCGTGGCATCCGGCGAACGCCGGAGCAAACGGCCAGGCGCGCGCCAACTCCATCTGGCCGCATGTCGAGGCGCAGGTACTCGACGCGATCGAGCAGCACCGCTCGACGATCGTGTTCGCGAACTCGCGACGGCTGGCCGAGCGGCTCTGCGCCCGGCTCAACGAGCTCGCCGCGGAGCGTGCGGTCGAGCGGGCCGAGCTGGCCGGCCGCGACCCAGACGATGTCACCCCGCCCGTTGTCGCACGTGCTCACCACGGCTCGGTGTCGCGCACCGAGCGAGCTCAGATCGAGGAAGCGCTCAAGGCCGGGCGGCTCCCGGCGGTCGTCGCCACCTCGAGCCTCGAGCTCGGAATCGACATGGGCGCGGTTGATCTTGTTGTCCAGGTCGAATCGCCGCCCTCGGTCGCCAGCGGCCTGCAGCGGACCGGCCGCGCCGGGCACAATGTCGGCGACGTGTCCCGCGGGGTCATCTTCCCGAAGTACCAGGGCGACCTCGTGCAGGCAACGGTCGTGGCGGGGCGGATGCGCGTCGGCGCGATCGAAGAGCTGCGGATGCCGCGCAATCCGCTCGACGTCCTGGCCCAGCAGATCGTGGCGATGACCGCAATGGACGACTGGACCGTCGATGACCTGCTGGCCACGGCTCGCCGGGCGGCGCCGTTCAGCGGCCTGACCAGGCCGGTGCTCGAAGCCGTGCTCGACATGCTGGCCGGCCGCTACCCGAGCGAGGAGTTCGCGGGGCTGCGGCCGAGGCTGGTCTGGGACCGCGCGACCGGGCATACTCCGCGGACGCCCGGGCGGCCAGCGGATCGCCGTCACCAACGGCGGCACGATCCCGGACCGCGGACTGTTCGGCGTCTTCCTGGCCGGAGCGGCGGACAAGAGCGGACGGCATTCTCGCCGCGTCGGCGAGCTCGACGAGGAGATGGTCTACGAGTCCCGCGTCGGCGACGTCTTCGTTCTCGGCGCGAGCTCCTGGCGGATCGAGGACATCACCGCCGACCAGGTGATCGTCTCCCCGGCTCCAGGGCAGCCCGGCAAGCTTCCGTTCTGGCACGGCGACGCGCCAGGGCGGCCTGCCGAGCTCGGACGCGCGGTCGGCGCGTACTGCAGGGAGCTCGGGGCCGCCGATCCTGAGCAGGCCACGGCCAGGCTACGCAGCGAAGGGCTTGACGAGCTCGCCGCGTCCAACTTGCTCGCATACCTCACCAGTCAGCGGGATGCGACCGGGTACCTGCCGGACGACAGAACCCTCGTGCTTGAGCGGTTCCGCGACGAACTCGGTGACTGGCGCCTTGTCCTGCACAGCCCGTACGGATCAAAGGTGCACGCGCCCTGGTCGCTAGCGATCGCCGCGCGGCTGCGCGAGCGGTACGGCGGCATGGACGTCCAGGCGATGTACACCGATGACGGCATCGTGATCAGGGTGCCCGATGCCGACGACCCGCCGCCGGCGGGCTTTGCCTTGCTCGATCCCGACGAGGTCGAGCAGATCGTCACTGACGAACTCGGCTCGTCGGCCATGTTCGCGTCCAGGTTCCGTGAGTGCGCAGCCCGCGCCTTGCTGCTCCCCCGCCGCCAGCCTGGCCGCCGCTCGCCGTTGTGGCAGCAGCGGCAGCGAGCTGCTCAGCTGCTGGCGGTCGCGAGCGGGTACGGCAGCTTCCCGATCGTGCTCGAGACGATGCGCGAGTGCCTGCAGGACGTCTTCGACGTCCCCGCCCTGGTGAGCCTCATGCGCGAGATGGCGGGCCGCAAGATCAGGCTCGTCGAGGTGGAGACCGCCACCGGCTCGCCGTTCGCGCGCTCGCTGCTGTTCCGGTACATCGGCGCGTTCATGTATGAGGGCGACGCACCGCTGGCCGAGCGCCGCGCGCAGGCGCTCGCCCTCGACTCGGCGTTGCTTGCGGAGCTGCTTGGGCATGCTGATCTGCGCGAACTGCTCGACCCACAGATCGTCGCCGATTCGGAACGAGACCTCCAACGACTGTCGTCCGGCCGCCAGTGCTCGTCGGTCGAGCAGCTCGCGGACATGATCATGCAGATCGGTCCGCTGTCCGCTGATGAGATCGCGGCGCGATGCGCCGAGCCTGCTGCGGCGTCTGGCTGGATCGCCGAGCTGGCAGCGCAGCGCCGGATCATCGACGTCACGGATCGCGGGCGAGCAGCGGTACGCGTCGATCGAGGACGCCGGCCGGCTGCGGGACGCGCTCGGCGTCGCGCTGCCGACAGGCATTCCGGTCGCATTCACCGAACTGCTGCCTGACCCCCTCGGCGATCTCGTCGCCAGGTACGCGCGCTCGCACGGGCCGTTCACCGCCATCGACGTCGCGCACAGGTACGGCCTGGGCGTCGCCGTCGTGACCGGGACGCTGCACAGGCTCGTGGCCAGCGGAAGGATCATCGAGGGTGAGTTCCTGCCCAGCCTGCTCGGGCCGCAGTGGTGCGATGCCGGCGTGCTGCGGATGCTCAGGCGCCGCTGCCTGGCCAAGCTCCGCCAGGAAGCCGAGCCCGTGCCCGCGCAGGTCTTCGCCACGTTCCTGCCCGCCTGGCAGGACGCGCTGCACGACACCGGATCCCAGGCGGCCAGCCAGGCCGCGAACTGGATTCAGGATCCTGGCAGCCCAGGCGCCGCGCCCGGGTAGCCGGACCTGACACCGTCTACTCCGTCGTCGAACAGCTCGCCGGGGCCGCCGTACCCGCCGCTGCGCTGGAGTCCCTGATCCTGCCTGCGAGGGTCCCTGGCTACGCCCCCGCGATGCTCGACGAGCTGACCGCGGCAGGCGATGTCGTCTGGGCCGGCGCCGGCGCCCTGCCGGGCGGCGACGGCTGGCTCGTGCTCGCGCCCGCGGACTCCGCTCCGCTGCTGATGCCGCCGCCTGGCGAGATCACGATGAGGCCGGTGCACGAAGCCGTGCTCGATGTGCTCAGCGGCGGCGGCGCCCTGTTCTTTCGCGCGCTTGCCGACCGGGTCGTTGACCGGCTGACGGCGAGCGATGTCGGCACACAGAACGCGTCAGGACCGGGCACCGCCGCCGACGGCAACGATGCGGTACGCCGGGTCAGGGCACTCAACCGCGTTAACGACCAGGCCGTTGCGGCGGCGGTCTGGGACCTGGTCTGGGCAGGCATGCTGACCAATGACACGCTCGCGCCGCTGCGTACCCTGCTCGCGACGGGCAAGTCCTGGGCTCCAGGGCCGAAGCAATCGGGGCCGCGGACCGGCAGCGAGCGCTGCAGAGTTGACCGTCGGGGGCGGCACGCCGAACGGCCGCCCGAACGGGCAGGGCCAGCCGGCCGGCTGGCAGGGACTCCAGTCGCCGTACGCCAGCCAGCGGGGGCCAGCCGCTGGACGGCTGACCAGGCGGCCGGGGTTCGGCCGTGGAGCGCTGCCATCGCACACCGGGCCGCCGACGGTCAGCGGCCGCTGGTCCCTGGTGCCGCCGGGCGACACCGACCCGACGAGGCGGCTGCACGCCAGGGCGCTGTCGCTGCTGGACCGGTACGGCATCGTGATCAGGGGCGTGGTGGGGAGCGAGCGGCTGCCGGGCGGTTTCGGCGCCATCTACCCGGTGTTCCGCGCAATGGAGGAGACAGGCCAGTGCCGGCGCGGCTACTTCGTTGAAGGGCTCGGGGCAGCTCAGTTCGCGCTTCCTGGAGCCGTGGACCGCATGCGCTCAATGGCCGACTCGGTGCTCGCCTCGGCGCCCGGCCAGGAGGGTAACCTCGCCGGCGGCGCCTCGCGGGCCGAGCCGCCCGTCGTAGTGCTCGCCGCGGCCGACCCGGCCAACGCCTACGGCGCCGCACTGCCGTGGCCGCCCAGGCCGGATGAGACATCGGGCGGCCACCGCCCGGGCCGCAAGGCCGGAGCGCTGGTCATCCTCGTGGCCGGTCAGCTCGTGCTCTACGTGGAACGCGGCGGCAAGACGCTGCTGTCATGGACCGCCGAGCCTGCTCTGCTCGGCCCGGCCACCACCGCGCTGGCCGGCGCCGTGCGGGCCGGTGCCCTCGGCAAGCTGACTGTCGAGCGGGCGGACGGCGGCGGCGTCTACGACTCACCTCTCGCACATGCGCTCGAGCAGGCGGGCTTCCGCCCGACCCCGCGCGGCCTCCGTCTCCGAGGCTTAACTGGCGCGGTCGGCCCTGCTGAGTTCCGGCTGGAAGACTGGCCAGGACGTCGTGTTGGCCAGGGAGGAGTTGCTCAGTGCCGTATGTCGAGGTCGCAGGGATGCAGGTCTGGCACGAGGTACTCGGCGAGCCTGCCAAGGGGGACGCGCCGGTCGTCGCTGCTGCATGGCGGGATGGCGGGCGCGTCCTCGTGGGCAGGGCAGACGCCGGGCCTGATCGAGGCCGGCTATCAGGTGTACCTGCCGGAGCGGCGTGGGCACGCGGCACACTCCCGACGTGCCAGGCCCGATCAGCTACTCGGTGATGGCGGACGACACCATCGCTTACCTGGACCAGGAGGTCCGCAATGCCAGCCCACCTGATCGGGTGGAGCGACGGCGCGGTGGTCGGGCTGCTAACTGCCAGGCTTCGGCCTGATCTGGTCGCGAGCCTCGCGCTGATCGGCCAGTTCTACAACTCGGCAGGACGGGTGCCCGGCGGCCTGACCGACGCGCTGACGGCCGCCGACGACGAGGTCGCCGGGTTCCTGCGCGAGTCTTACGCCAAGGAATCACCGGACGGGCCAGAACATTTCGACGAGATCTTCGCCAAGGTCAGGACGATGTGGCGGACCGAGCCGGAAATCGATCTGACCACCTTGAAGAATGTGGCGATGCCTGCACTCGTGCTTCAGGGCGACCGCGACGAGGTGCGGCTTGAGCACAGCGCTGCGGTCGCCGACGCGCTGCCGGATCGGCCGGCTCGCGGTCCTGCCAGGCACGCACCTGCTGCCGATCGAGAGCCCGGAACTTGTTACCGCGCTCCTGGTCGACGTCCTTGCGCGGCTGGCCGCCGAGGCCTGATGTGAGGCAGCTGCTCCGCGCGACAGGACCGCCGGCTAGGCGCTGGCCGGGGTGTGCCACAGGTCGGTAATGGCCAGGTCCAAGTCGGCGAGCATCCGCCTGAGCAGCGGCAGCGAGACGCCGATGACGTTCCCGGGGTCGCCGTCGATGCCGTCGATGAACGGAGCGCCCAGGCCGTCGATGCTGAAGGCTCCGGCGAGCACCATGCGGCTCGCCACTGGCAACGTAGGCAGCGAGCTCGGCTTCGGTTGGCCTGCCGAACCGGACGATCGTGCGCGCGACGGCGCTCACCCGGCGGCCGCTGGCCCCGTCGATCAGGCAGTGGCCGGTGCATAGCGTCCCCTCCCGCCCGGACAGCCGGTGCCACATGGCGACGGCGTCCTCGGCCGAATGGGGCTTGCCGAGCGAGATTCCGTCCAGGTCGAGCATCGAGTCGCAGCCGAGCACCAGCGCGGCCGGCCGACGCGCGGCCACCGCCGACGCCTTGCGCTCGGCGAGCATCTGCACGAGCGCCGGGGTATCGAGCAGGCCGTCGGAACTCTCGTCGACGCCGCTGACGACGACCTCGGGATAGACCCCCGCTTCGCGCAGCAACCGCAGCCGCCCCTGCGAGCCTGAGGCGAGCACGAGCACCGCAGGCAAATGTGGGATCACGCAGGTCAGCGTACTAACCACGGCAGGAGCCGGCTCGGCCGGGTTTACCGAAAATTGTCCAGAATCTAGGGCTGGCACTCCTGATCACACGGGCTGCAACGGCAGGTGCGGCGCGGGAGGGTAGGCCACGCCGATCCGATCGCCCGCCGCGACCTGACCGCCGACCAGCACGATCGCCATCACGCCGGCCTTCCGCACCAGGCGGCCCTGCGCGTCCCTGTCCAGCACGGCCTTCATCAGCCCGTGCTGGAAGCCGTCCAACTGAACGCACGGATTGCGCAAGCCCGGTCACCTCGACCACGGCGTCCGGCCCGAGCATCAGCTTCGTGCCCGTCGGCAGCGCCAGCAGGTCGATGCCCCGGGTGGTGACGTTCTCCCCCATATCCCCCGGTGACATCCGGTAGCCACGCAGGCTGAGCTCATCATGCAGTTCGGCGTGGATCAGATGGACCTGGCGCAGGTTGGGCGCGGACGGATCCCTGGCAACCCTCGACAGATGCTGGACGGTGTCGCCGGCGTGTGCGTCGCCCTCGACCCCCAGCCCGGCGATGAGCCTGATCACGTCGCGGACCGGCTTGCTGAACGCGTGCCGGCCGTCCAGGCTCACCGCGGTGACGACCGCTGCTGACATCGGCATCACCACACGCGCGGGATCAGCCTGGCCGTACGGCTCGCGTATGCCAGGTACTCGGCTCCGAGCGCGCCGGCCAGCGTCGCTTCCTCGACGCTGATCCTGACGCCGAGCGCCACGCGCAGGACCGACAACGATGAGCAGCAGCGACAGCCAGTTCCCCATGGCGATGCCCGCGCCGGCCAGCGCGAGCAGTGCCCCTGCGTAACCTGGATGCCTGAGCACGCGGTACGGGCCGTGCTGAACGATGCGGTGATCGTCGGCGATGCCGACCACGAACGTGAAGAACCTGTCCAGAGTCAGGATCGCCCAGGTCCGGAGCGCGATCCCGGCGATGGCGACGATCTCGCCAAGCGCGACCAGCGCCTTGCCGCCGCTCACCGCGAACTGGGTCACCCTGGTCAGCCAGAGCGCCCCGAGGACCGCGCCCGCGATACCCAGCACGACCAGGAAGAACGTCCATTCCCGCAGGTGCCCGCCCGCAGCCGTTGACCAGCTGCGGAGCCGTGAGCGCCAGCCAGGGCGGACAGCCAGCCGAAGCCGCAACGCCAGTTCGACGACGCCCCAAAGGACCAGCGTCA
The DNA here is from genome assembly GCA_963809195.1 of uncultured Actinomycetota bacterium. Lineage (GTDB taxonomy): Bacteria > Actinomycetota > Actinomycetes > Streptosporangiales > Streptosporangiaceae > Chersky-822. The sequence goes on from CAWEIQ010000003.1 coordinate 985,755, forward strand.
TGGTTGCCGCGCCGTGCCACGTCCCCGGCCGGGAGCCGTTGCTCCATGCGTACGCCTCCCGATGTCGTGCGATCAGGTTTCTGCAACTGATGCCAGCTACCTGCATAATGCTGCGTATGCGATTGTCAGCCCGAGCCGATTATGCCCTTCGTGCCGCAATTGAGCTTGCGGCATCGGGTGAGGGCCACGTCACGGCTGAGCAACTCGCTAGGGCGCAGCAGATCCCTGCGAAGTTCCTTGAAGCGATCCTGACTCAGTTGCGAAGGGCCGGGCTGGTCCGCAGCCAGCGCGGACCCGATGGCGGATTCTGGCTGGCCCGGCCCGCGCAGGAGATCGCGCTTGCGGACATCATCAGGGCGATCGACGGCCCGCTGCTCGGCGTGCGCGGCGAGCGGCCGGAGAACCTCGGCTACATCGGAGCTGCGGAGCCGCTCCAGACGGTCTGGATCGCGCTCCGCGCGAACGAACGGGCGATTCTTGAGGAGACCACGCTTGCCCACCTGGTGGCCAATGACCTGCCGGAAAGCGTGAAGAGGCTCGCCGACCTGCCTGGCTCCTGGGAAGCGCGTATCGGCCGCTGAGCGGCACTAGGCCCGGGCGCCTGACCGATCAGACGGGCACCATGTTGGTGATCTCGCGGACCGTGCGAGTCACCTGATCAATGGCGGGCTCTCCGACGGCGAGGTTCGCGCTGATCGGCATCCGGCCGGGAACCGTGAGCTTCTGGCCAGGGCCGAGCTGCCCTGCCGAGATGTGCCGGGTCGTGATCTGGCCCACCACCTGGCCGGTCCCGATCGGGCCGTGGCTGGTCCCGGTGCTGTGCCCGAGCGCTCCGGCGCTGAGCTGAGCAGCGCCGGCCGGCATGCGCGAACCCGCACCAGCGGGAACCCGCTGCTCGGCTGGCCCGGGAATGCGCTCGGAGGCAACAGGACCCACGGGGACCTCTTCGTGCTGGCCCTGGTCGTCGCTCGTGGCCGGAACCATGGCTGACGCCCGCGACTTCGATGGGTGGCTCGATGGCGTCCGCGAACACAGGCTCGCTCTGCAACTCGGCGAGCGCAAAGTTGTCGGAGACTTCCCTGAGCACCTGAGACAGCGGGCGCGCCCAGGGCCGAGCAGATGGCGGCGAGCAGCTCGGACGATGCTTCTTTCTGTCCCCGCTCGACCTCGGAAAGGTATCCAAGCGAAACACGCGCCGACGCGGACACCTCACGGAGGGTGCGACCCTGCCGCAGGCGCAGTCGCCGCAGCGCGTCACCGAGCAAGTGACGAAGCAGGACCATCGTCGCAATCCTTCCCGAGATCGGCCGCCTACACCTCCACCGTACCTGCCCAGAATGACGGAGCGGGAGAGGGCATCGGTGCGTGTTCGACATACGTAACGCTGTAATCACTCATTGTCTTCCATGGGCGCCGTCTTCCCTCAGCGTCGTGACGAGCAGCGTGAGCGCATGGTCCACTGTGCTCCGGCGAATCGCCGCCCGGTCACCGCTGAGCATCAGTGCCTGATGCCGGGTGAGCCCCGCCGCAGCGACCGCGATGTGCACGGTGCCGACCGGCTGCCCGTCGGCCGGATCGGGGCCGGCCACGCCAGTAGTAGCGACGCCCACCGATGCCCCGAGCCGCTCTCTGGCACCGCGAGCCATCTCCACTGCCACATCTCGGTCTACCGTGCCGGCCCGGGCAAGCAACTCAGCATCGACGCCAAGCAGGGCGTTTTTCAGGTCGGCGGCATATGCGACGATGCCGCCACGGACGACGGCCGAGGCTCCTGGCACGGTGGTGAGCGCGGCCGTCACCAGGCCGCCGGTGAGCGACTCGGCCGCCGCGATCGTCAGACCGCTGGCGACCAGGAGCCCGATCGCGGTCGCGGGCAGCCCGATCGCGTCTTCGCCTGCATCGAAGGTCACTCCCCCGCTCCCGGCGCCGGGCCTGCCGCTGCCGGGCCTGCCGCTGCCGGGCCAGCCGCTGCCCGACCCGCGGACGGAGCATCAGGTGAACCTCCGAGCGGAGACTGGCCGATCGCCGGGGCCTGCGCAGCGGCCTGATCCGTGGGCTGCCCGGCCGGTCCCGGCCCGGGCGGACCCTGTGCGGCGCGGCGCAGCCGGAGCGCCCTGGCCGTGTAGTCAACGCCGGTTACCAGCGTCACGGCGACGGCGGCGGCCATCGCCGCCGACCGTATCCAGCCGATCGGCTCAGGCAAGATGTACAGCCCGATCGCGACGATCTGCAGCACAGTCTTGATCTTGCCGCCCCGGCTCGCGGCGATGACACCGTGCCTGATCACCCAGAAGCGCAGCAGGGTGACGCCGACCTCTCGAATCAAGATGACGACGGTCACCCACCACGGCAGGTCGCCGAGTGCCGACAGGGTGATCAGCGCGGAGCCTGTCAGCGCCTTGTCCGCGATCGGGTCGGCGATCTTGCCGAAGTCGGTGACCATGCCGCTGCGCCTGGCCAGCTGGCCGTCGAGGAGGTCGGTGACCGATGCGACGCCGAACACGAAGAAGGCCACGACCCGGGACGCCGGTGCCTCCTGCGACGAGGAAAGCGACGAAGACCGGCACAAGCACAAGGCGGAGCACGGTAAGCCCGTTCGGGAGATTAACCAGCCTGGGCGTGGCCGGCGGATTCGTCGCGTCCGAGCTAGTCAATGGTCCGGGACTGCTCGGGATGTCCCTGTTCATGCTCATCAATCAGATCCGCCACCAGGTCAACCCCCTCTGAACCTGATACCCGCACCCGAACGAGGTCACCAACGGCTAGCTGGCGGGGCGAGCGCACCTCTGTCGCGCCGTCCACCTCGGGTGCCTGGTGTGCCGCCCGGCCGCCGTACCGCCATTCCCCGTGGTACTCGGCCTCATGCTGATCAAAACCGGGATGACTAGCGTCGCCCTCCTTGGCGTCAAGCAGCTCCTCGATGAGCACATCGTGAATCTCGCCGATCCGATCGGCCGCCCGCTGGTCCATCAGCTCGTTCGCCAGGCTCGGCCACCCGCTCGACCCGCTCGGCGATCTCATCCTCGCCAAGCTTGCCCGGCAACGTCGCCGCCTCCGTGCCGTCCTCGTCGGAGTATCCGAAGACGCCGATCGCGTCCAGCCTCGCCGCGGACAGGAAGCGCTCGAGCTCGGCCACGTCGGAAGCCGTCTCGCCCGGGAACCCGACGATGAAATTGGACCTGATCCCGGCCTCAGGTGCCAGCTTCCTGATCTGCTCGATCAGGGCAAGGAACCGGTCGCCGTCGCCGAACCGGCGCATGGCGCGCAGCACCCGGCCGCTCGCGTGCTGGAAAGACAGGTCGAAATACGATGCCACGCCAGGCGTGCCTGCCAGCACCTCGATCAGCCCGGGCCGCACCTCGGCGGGCTGCAGGTAGCTGACCCTGATCCGGTCGATGCCTGGAACCGCGGCGAGCTTCGGCAGCAGCGCCTCAAGCAGCCGCAGGTCGCCGAGGTCCTTGCCGTATGAGGTCGAGTTCTCGCTGACAAGCAGCAGTTCCCTGGCGCCGTGCATCGCCAGCCAGCCTGCCTCCGCCATCAGGTCATCAGGCGGCCGGGACACGAACGCGCCGCGAAACGCCGGGATCGCGCAGAAGCTGCACCGCCGGTCGCAGCCCGAGGCGATCTTCAGCGGGGCTACGACGCCCTGGCCGAGCCTGCGGCGCAAGACGCGCGGTCCCGATGCCGGCGCCACGCCATCGGGCAGGTCCGCGATGGCGCCTCCGCCGTGCCCCGGTACATGGCCGCCCGTCGCTCCCGGTCGTCCGGCGGGCGCGATCGGCAGCAACTTCCTGCGGTCGCGCGGCTCGTGGGCGGTCCAGCGCTCCCCCGCGAGAATGGCGTCGAGCCTGCCTGAGATGTCGGCGTAGTCATCGAAGCTGATCACCTGAGCCTCAGGCAGCGCCTCGGCCAGCCCCGACCCGTAACGCTCAGCCATGCAGCCGGCCGCGACCACTGCCGCGCCCGAATCGGCAGCGGTCAGCAGTTCGTCGATCGACTCCTGCTTCGCCGCCTGAATGAAGCCGCAGGTGTTCACGACGACCACGTCGGCCTCGGCGCCATCTCCGCCGTTGCTTTCATCGTCGCCCGCGGCTACCGTCCAGCCGCCAGCCTCCAGCCGTCCAGCCAGTTCCTCAGAATCGACCTCGTTCCTGGCGCAGCCGAGCGTCACCAGCCGGACCGAGCGGCCACGGGCAGCTCTGCCAGCGGACACCGTGCTGTCAGACACCGTGCTGTCAGACACCGTGCTGGCAGACACCGTGCTGGTGGGCACCGGGCCAGTAGACGGAGCGGAACCTGGAGATGACACACCGGAAGACTACGGCAGGCCAGCGTCTGCGGCAGCCGGCGGAGCACCGTATCCGGCCCAGGCGACACGCCCGGCGGACAGCGCGTCAGTGCACGCGCCCCGCGTGCAAGGCGAGTGTCACCATGCTGACCGTGCCACGCGGCACCGGGTTCCTGCCGTTTACGCGGACCTTCACGCCGGATGGGTTGCCGAGGATCATCGTCACCCGGTGCTTTTCCGTCCAGTTCATCGTGTTGCCCGCATACACCATGCCGCTGAACAGCGTCGCCCCCCTCGGACCGTTCAGCTGCACCCAGCAGTTTTGCGTGGCGGTCAGCCTGATGTGCAGCCGTCGGGGATGGTGCTGATGGGCAACGACCGAAGGCGAGGTGCTGACCTTCGGCTTGGCTGCCGTGCTCGGGTTCTGGACCCGCCCGTCCTGCTTCGCCGCGGCTGCGGGATGCGACGCGAAATGCTGATAGGCGAAGATGCCGGCGATGACCAGCAGCGCGATCGCCATGGCCGCGGTCCAGTTCGGCCGGTGCCTCTCCTTCAGCTTGACGGGTGTCACTGGCCGAAAGACGTCGGCGGCGCTGATCGCCTGGGGCGCGCCTATCGTCCGGTCGTATTCCTCGATCAGGGGCTCGGGATTCACCCCGACGGCGCCAGCGATACTGCGGATATGGCCGCGGGCGTAGAAGTCGCCGCCGCAGCCGGAGAAGTCGCCGCGCTCGATTCCGCGGATGATGGTTTCCCTGATGCAGGTGCGCTGGCTCACCTGGGTAATCGTCAGCCCGGCCTGGCGGCGTCCCTCTGCCAGTGCGTCACCGATGCTCATAGCCGTTATTCCCGCTCCCCCGCTCCCCTTCTCAGGGGTTGGTGACTCAGTGTAGACACTCGACTACTGCGCGACGACAACCTGGCCGGGTGCCACTGGACAAGCCCCATGATCAGATGCGATTACGCAATCCCACTCCCTCATGCCCCTCGCTCAGCCGGCCGACGCCCATGCGAGGGGCGACCTTTCGCCAGTTAGTCGGCACGCATGCGCAAAGCCCGAAGGCGGAAATACGACGCTGAACTCCTCAGCCGCCTAGTTACCCCGCAGCGAATCCAGCAACTCGTCCAGGTCGTCGGGCCGGATCAGCACGTCCCTGGCCTTCGACCCTTCGCTCGGGCCGACGACGCCGCGGCTCTCGAGCAGATCCATGAGCCGCCCGGCCTTGGCGAAGCCGACCCTGAGCTTGCGCTGCAGCATCGAGGTAGAACCGAACTGGGTGCTGACAATCAGCTCAGCGGCCCTGAGTACGTCGTCAAGATCATCGCCGATGTCCGAGTCGATCTCGCGCTGGCGGCCCTCCCCGGCCGTGACGTCCTCGCGGTAATCGGGTTCTGCCTGCCGCTTGCAATGGCCGACGATCTCGCGGATTTCCTTCTCCGTCACGTACGCGTTCTGCAGCCTGATCGGCTTGCTGGCGCCCATCGGCAGGAAGAGCGCGTCGCCCTGGCCGACCAGCTTCTCGGCCCCCGGCTGGTCGAGGATGACCCGGCTGTCGGTAAGGCTCGAGGTGGCGAACGCGAGCCGGGACGGCACGTTGGCCTTGATCAGGCCCGTCACCACGTCGACGCTTGGCCGCTGGGTGGCCAGCACCAGGTGGATGCCGGCGGCCCTGGCCAGCTGGGTGATCCGCACGATCGCGTCCTCGACGTCACGCGGTGCGATCATCATCAGGTCGGCAAGCTCGTCGACGACCACCAGCAGGTACGGATAGGGCACATACTCGCGCTCGCTGCCCGGCGGCGCCGTGACCTTTCCGGTCCTGACGGCCTTGTTGAAGTCGTCCATGTGCCGGAACCCGGAGGCAGCCAGGTCGTCGTACCTGCGGTCCATCTCGCCGACCACCCACTGCAGCGCCTCGGTCGCCCGCTTCGGGTTGGTGATGATCTGCGTGATCAGATGCGGGATCCCCTGGTAGGCGGTCAGCTCGACTCGCTTGGGATCGATCAGGACCATCCGGACTTCGTCGGGATTCGCGCGGATCAGAATGGACGTTATGAGGCCATTTATGCATGTTGACTTGCCGGCCCCTGTTGCGCCCGCTATAAGCATATGAGGCATCTTCGCGAGGTTCGCGATGACGGTGCGGCCTTCGACGTCCTTGCCGAGGCCAACCACCATCGGGTGGTGGTCGCTCTCGGCGACCGGAGACCTCAGCACGTCGCCCAGGCTGACGATCTCACGGTCGCTGTTGGGGATCTCGATGCCGATCGCCGACTTGCCAGGGATCGGGGACAAGATCCGGACATCGGCGCTCTTCACCGCGTAGGCGATGTTCTTCGACAGCGCCGTGACCCGCTCGACCTTGACAGCGGGCCCGAGCTCGATGGCGTACCTGGTGACCGTCGGCCCGCGACTGAAGCCGGTGACCTGCGCATCCACCTCGAACTGGTCGAGGACCGTCGTCAGCGCCTCGACCATCGCGTCGTTGGCCCTGGTCCTGGCTTTCGGCGCCGTTCCCGGCTTGAGCAGCGCCGACGGCGGCAGCGTGTAGCTGGACGAGCTCGAACCGGTCAGCGTCAGCTGTTCACCTCGGCCGGCCTTCGCCGACTCACGGCCGCCAGAACCGGCGTCGCGGGCTGCGGTTTGCTCGGCCGCCGCCTCATCGACGCCGAACCAGGATCTGCGCCAGGAGGCCTCCGCGCCTGACGTCCCGCCCGCTGGACCGACGGTGCCGCCAGTACCTCGCCCGGCGTAGCCGTGCGAGGTCGTATTCGTGCCGAACATCAGGGCTTCGGCGATGACCTCGTCGTCAGAGGTCTGGTTGGCGGGGACCCCGGCCTGGGCGGCGTTCTCCGCACCTGCCGGAACCACGGTGCCTGCGGCCGCGGCCGCCGATCCGGCTCCTCGTGCTCCTCGGCCGGACGAGCGCGGCACCAGCCCGCCGAGCAGCGGAGAGTCATAGGGCTTGTCGCGCTCGCCGGCCTCGATCGCCGCCGAGCCGCGGCGCCGCGGTGAACGGGGCGCCGCCAGCTCACCGGCCGTCGCGCCGAGATCCTCCTCGGCCACTTCCGCTTCTTCGCCGCGGACGGCACGCCGGATCAGGAACGCGATCTCGGCGCATCGTTCTGGCAGGCGGTGCAGCGGGGTGCCCGTGATGACCAAGATGCCGAACGCGGCGAGCAGCCCGAGTAGCGGTATCGCAGCCCAGGTCGTCAGCAACGCCTGCAACGGCGCCGAGATCGCGAAGCCGATCAGTCCGCCCGAATTGTGCATGGCGGCGACGCCCGCCGACGGGGCAGGGCTGCCAAGCGCGATGTGCACGATCCCGAGCGCGCCAGCCAGGAAGGCCGTCCAGCCGATCACCATCCGACCCGTGTGCGCGTTCTTGTCGGGGTGCCGGAGCAGCCGCCAGGCTAGAAGCGACAGCAGGATGGGCAGCGTCCATGCCGCGACGCCGAAGGTGCCGCGTATCAGCGCTGTCAGCCCATGGCCGGCCGCCGAGCCGAGGCCCCACCAGGAGGCGCCTGCCGTGACGATCGCAGCCGCCAGCATCGCGAGCCCGGCGCCGTCGCGGCGATGCGCAGAATCCAGATCACGTGCGCTGTCGCCGAACAGCCTGGCGACATGGCCCACTCCTGTTGCCAGCTCCATCCACAGGGCCGCGATGCCGCCGAGGAGCCAGCCGACCAGGATGATGAACGGGTTACGGGACACGCGCATGGTGCTCGCCAGGCTGCTCCTGCGCGACGGGGGCCTGCTGCGGCTGCGGTAGTACGGCTTGCCGCCGCGACGTGCAGTGCGCCCGCCGCGGCCAGACCTGCTCCTAGTCGCGCCGGTCCTGCTGGAACCGGCCCGCCCAGAAGACGTCCTGCCCGTAGTTGTCCTGCTGCCGCCCTTCCGCGCGGCAGATCCTGAGCCGCCGCGGGCTGAACCGCCCCCCTGGCCGGCGCGCCCGGCGGAACCGCCGTTTGGGCGCGCCGCACCCTTGGGCGCACGAGTCGCCATGTTTCACACGGTAACCAAGCGCACGCCGAATTCCCAACAACGCTGCCGGAGTGTCGTGCCGTAGGTCCCGCGCCGTAGGTCCCGCGCCGTAGGTCCCGCGCCGTCATTGACGATCGCCGGGCGGCCACGTAGCTTCGGCACAAATCCGGGAAGGGGCGAGCGGAGTGCGAATCGCGGTCGTGGGCGGCGGCCCGGGCGGGCTGTACTTCGCGGCGCTGACGAAGCAACTGAGCCCTGGCCACGAGATCACCGTCTGGGAGCGGAACGCCCCCGACGACACGTTCGGCTTCGGCGTCGTGTTCTCCGACGAGACGCTCGGCGGGATCGAGCACGCTGATCCGCAGGTCTACTCGGCGATGGAGCGCGAGTTCGCGCGCTGGGACGACATCGACGTCCACTACCGCGACGAGGTGATCACCAGCGGCGGGCACGGTTTCGCCGCGCTCAGCCGCCGGAGCCTGCTCCAGATCCTGCAGCAGCGCTGCGCGGACCTCGGCGTGCAGATGCACTTCCGCACCGACGCACCCGACCCGGCCGTCCTGGCGGCCACGTATGACCTCGTCATCGCCTCCGACGGGGCGAACTCGGCAACGAGGGCCGGGTTCGGCGGTGCATTCGGAGCCGAACTTGAGCTGCGCCAGTGCAAGTACATCTGGCTGAGCACGGACCTCGTCTTCGACGCGTTCAAGTTCTACATCGTGCCGACCACGTACGGCGTCATGCAGGTCCACGGCTACCCGTACGACGCAACAGGCAGCACGTTCATCGTGGAGATGCACGAGGACGTCTGGACGAGAGCGGGCTTCGCCGCGCTGGCGCCGGCCAGCCTGCCGCCCGGAGAGTCTGATGAGGCCTCCATCGCGAGGATCGGCGAGCTGCTCGGCGACATCATCGGCGAGCACGGCATCGAGGCCAACAACTCGAAGTGGATCAGCTTCGGCACGTTGCGCTGCCGCAGCTGGCGGCACCACAACGTGGTACTGCTCGGCGACGCGGCCCACACCGCGCATTTCTCGATCGGCTCGGGGACCAAGCTGGCAATGGAGGACGCGCTGGCCCTGGCGGCGTGCCTGAACGAGCAGCCAGACATCGACGCAGCCCTCGACGCTTACGAGGCCGAGCGACGGCCCGTCGTCGAGTCCACCCAGCGCGCCGCCCAGGCCAGCCTGGAATGGTTCGAGAACCTCGGCCAGTACACCCACCAGGATCCCGAGCAGTTTGCCTTCAACATCATCACCAGGAGCCGCCGCGTCACGCACGACAACCTGAGGTTGCGCGATCCGGAGTTCACCGCGCACGTCGACGCCTGGTTCGCGGCCGAATGCAAGCGGCGCGGGCTCGGCACGGGTGAGGCCGTGCCGCCGATGTTCCAGCCGCTTCGGCTGCGCGAACTGGAACTGAAGAACCGCGTGATCGTCTCCGCCATGGACATGTACTCGGCCGCCGACGGCGCGCCGTCAGACTTCCACCTGGTCCACATCGGCGGCAAGGCGGCAGGCGGGGCCGCGCTCGTGATGACCGAGATGGTCTGCGTGAGCCCAGAAGGCCGGATCACGCCGGGCTGCGCCGGGATGTACGCGCTCCGAACACGAGGTGGCATGGCGGCGGATCACCGGATTCGTGCACGAGTACACGACCGCCGCGATCGGACTGCAGCTTGGCCACTCAGGACGCAAGGGTTCGACCAAGCTGATGTGGGAGGGCATCGACGAGCCGCTCGACGACGGCAACTGGGAGGTATGCGCTCCATCGCCGATCCCGTATCTGGCCGGGATCAACCAGGTGCCGCGCGAGCTGACGCTCGCCGAGATGCAGGAGATCAAGGAGCAGTTCGTGGCCGCGACGAAGGCGGGCGATCGGGCCGGTTTCGACCTCATCGAGCTGCACTGCGCGCACGGATACCTGCTGTCCTCGTTTATCTCGCCCGTCACCAATCAGCGAACCGACGAATACGGCGGCTCGCTCGCGGCCAGGCTGCGGTACCCGCTCGAGGTGTTCGAGTCGATGCGGGCGGTCTGGCCAGCCGGCAAGCCCATGACCGTGCGGATCTCGGCGACCGACTGGGTTCCCGGCGGGATCACAGGTACCGACGCCGTCCGCATCGCTGAGGCCTTCGCCGCGGCGGGTGCCGATGCTGTCGACGTCTCAACCGGCCAGGTCACGCCGGACGAGCAGCCCGCGTTCGGCCGGTCCTATCAGACGCCCTTCGCCGATGCCATCCGCAACAGGACCGGCATCGCGACCATCGCGGTCGGCGTGATCTCGTCCTATGACGACGTCAACTCCATCGTCCTGGCCGGCCGCGCCGATTTGTGCGCCCTCGGGCGGGCGCACCTGTACGACCCCAACTGGACGCTGCACGCCGCTGCCGCGCAAGGCTACTCGGGACCGGCCGCGGCCTGGCCAGACCAGTGGGCCGCAGGCAGCAGGCAGCCGCAGACCGGCCGGACCGACGGCCCGAAGCCGCGGCTGGCGCTGATCAAGCAGGCCAGGGCTGGCACCGGGGGAACGCGCCACGCCCGCTGGCGCCCGCGCGGGGTCTCGAGGGCTGGCGCCCCCGCGACGGCAGGGCAGCGCGCGGCCGCGGCAGCCGCCGGGTCGTCAGCGCTCCGCGGATCGCAGGCTGCCGCGGGACCGATGACGACGGGAGGATCATCGTGACGATCGAACCGGTCAACCCGCCCGATCTGCCTAAGCCGTCCGGCTTCTCGCACGCGGTCGTCACATCCGGCGGGCGGCTGGTCTTCCTGGCCGGCCAGACGGCGCTGGACAAGGCGGGATCGATCGTCGGCGACGACGTCGTCGCGCAATTCGAGCAGGCGCTCGGAAACCTGCTCACCGCGTTGCGATCAGCGGGCGGCAGCCCCGAGCACCTGACCAGCCTCACCATCTACGTCACCGACCTGGCCGGCTACCGGGCCTGTGGCAGGGAGGTCGGGACCGTGTGGCGACGCCTGGCCGGACCGCGCTATCCGGCCATGGCCGCCGTCGAGGTGTCCGGGCTCTGGGACCGCGCGGCGATGGTGGAGGTCCAGGGCTTCGCCGTCATCCCCGCTGCGAGCCCGGACGGGACGACGGGCCGGCTTGGTGCCTAAGGCCGCGGGCAGCACTAACCGGGCACCCCATTGACTGCAGGCACATAGCAGGAATACTGGGCACGATCACCGCCGCCCTTGTCCGAGGAAGGCTGGCCAATGAAGCTCACGCCGTCCGCGCATGCCGACACCTTCTGCCGGGACCATCTGCCACCTGCTGGGCAGTGGCCAGACCTGGAGTTCACGCTGCCGGAAATGGCCTATCCGGACCGGCTGAACTGCGCAGGCACGCTGCTCGCCGACACCATATCCGCGTATGGCTCTGACCGGCCGTGCTTGCTGCCGCAGGACCCGGACGCGCCGGTGTGGAGCTACGCCGATCTGTCCAGAGCGGCCAGCCAGATCGCCCATGTTCTGACCGATGAGCTGGGCGTGGTGCCAGGAAACAGAGTGCTGTTGCGCGGGCCGAACAACCCTTGGCTTGTGGCCTGCTGGTTCGGTGTGCTGCTGGCGGGCGGTGTCGCGGTCGCCACGATGCCGCTGCTGCGATCGTCGGAGCTCACCACGATTTGCGACATCGCGCAGGTAAGGCTCGCACTGTGTGACGACAGGTTCACCGACGAGCTAGCCGCAGCCGACGCTCCCGGGCTGCGCATCATCAGCTTTCACGGGGCGGCGCCGAGTGCGCCGGCCACCGGGGCCGAGGCTGGCGCACCCGGCAACCTCAACGAGCTCGCGAGCCGCAAGCCCGAGACCTTCGACGCGGCACAGACGGCCGCCGACGATGTCGCGCTCATCGCGTTCACATCGGGAACAACGGGCCGACCGAAGGCGGCCATGCATTTCCACCGCGACGTGCTTGCGGTCGCCGACACCTTCTCTGCACACGTACTCAAGCCCACCAAGGACGACATCTTCACCGGCACGCCACCGCTGGCGTTCACGTTCGGTCTCGGCGCGATCCTCATCTTCCCGATCAGGGCAGGCGCCGCGACCTTGCTGATCGAGCGGGCCACGCCGGCCGAGCTGGCGGATCACATCGACGCGCGCGGAGTGACAGTGGTGTCCACCGCGCCGACCGCCTACCGCGCCATGCTGGCCGCCGGCAAGGCAGACCAGCTGCGCGGTCTGCGCCGTCCGGTCTCGGCAGGCGAGACGTTGCCCGGGTCGGTGTGGCGAGCGTTTTACGACGCCACAGGTGTGAAGATCATCGACGGTATCGGCAGCACAGAGCTGCTGCATATCTTCATTTCCGCCGCCGATGACCAGATCAGGCCGGGATCGACCGGCCTGCCGGTTCCTGGCTACCGCGCTGTCATTCTCGACGAAGCGGGGCAGCCTGTTCCCGACGGCCAGCCGGGCCGGCTGGCCGTCAAAGGGCCGACCGGCTGCCGGTACCTGGCCGACGACCGCCAGCGCAACTACGTCAGCAACGGCTGGAACTTCACCGGTGACACGTACATTCGCGACGGCGACGGCTACTTCTGGTATCAGGCACGCTCGGACGACATGATCGTCTCGGCCGGCTACAACATCGCAGGACCTGAGGTCGAGGAGGTGCTGCTGTCCCATCCGCTGGTGGCCGAGTGCGGCGTTGTCGGGCTCCCCGACGAGACCCGCGGCCAGGTGGTGACGGCCTTCGTGGTGCTGACCGACGGCGGCCAGGTAGGCCCTGGCCTTGTCGCCGAGCTGCAGGACCTGGTGAAGCAGAAGATCGCTCCTTACAAGTACCCGCGAGCAATCGAATTCACGGCGTCGCTGCCGCGCACCAACACAGGCAAGCTGCAACGCTTCAAGCTCAGGGATCAACCGCCCGCGTGAAGCTCGCGGGATCCGAGGGCGCAGCCATCGCGGCCGAGCGTGGTCAGACCTCGACGACCACCGGGATGATCATCGGGCGGCGGCGGTAGTTGTTGTTGACCCACCTGCCAAGGGTCCGGCGGACGAGCTGGCCGAGCTGATGGGTCTCGACGATCCCGTCCGCTGCGGCAGCCGCGAGCGCTTCCTCGATCAGCGGCCGCACCTCGCTGAAACCGGCCTCGTCGATGCCTGACCCTCTGGCGTGAATCTCCGGTCCTGCGACAAGCTTGCCGTTCGTGGAGTCGACCACGACGACGATCGAGATGAAGCCTTCCTCGCCGAGGATCAGCCGGTCCTTCAGCGAGCTCTCCGTCACCTCACCGACCGAGAGCCCGTCGACGAACACGTAACCGCACTGCACCTTGCCTGATGACCGCGGCCGTGCCGCCGACCAGGTCGACGACGACGCCGTCCTCGGCGACGACGATGTTCTCCTGCGGCACGCCGGCCAGCGCGGCGAGTTCGGCGTGCGCCTGCAGGTGCCGCCACTCGCCGTGCACCGGCATGAAGTTGCTGGGCCTGACCATGTTCAGCACGTACAGCAGCTCGCCGGCCGGTGCGTGGCCCGACACGTGCACCATGCGCGTTGCCCTTGTGCACCACCCGGGCACCGAGCCTGGTCAGGTCGTTGATCACCCGGGATACCGCGGTCTCGTTTCCTGGCACCAGCGAGGACGCGAGGATCACGGTATCGCCCCTGGCGATCCTGATCGGGTGATCGCGTCCGGCCATCCTGGACAGGGCGGACATCGGCTCGCCCTGCGAGCCGGTCGAGATCAGCACGATCTGGTCAGGGGGCAGTTCCTCGGCGTCCTTGAGGTCGACGATCAGCCCGCCGGGCACCGAGGGGACGTGCAGGTAGCCAAGCTCCCTGGCCACGCCCATGTTGCGCACCATTGACCGGCCGACCAGCGCCACCTTCCTGCCGTGCGCGGCGGCGGTGTCCATCACCTGCTGCACGCGGTGCACGTGGCTGGCGAAGCACGAGACGATGATCCGCTGAGCAGCAGAGCTGAACACGTTGGACAAGACCCCGGCGATCTCCCGCTCGCTGGTGACGATCCCGGGAACCTCGGCGTTCGTCGAGTCCGACATCAGCAGGTCGACGCCGTCCGCGCCGAGCCTGGCGAAGCCGCCGAGGTCGGTCAGCCGCCCGTCAAGCGGCAGCTGGTCCATCTTGAAGTCGCCGGTATGCAGGACGACGCCAGCCCCGGTCTTGATAGCGACAGCGAGAGCATCGGGAATCGAGTGGTTGACGGCGAAGAACTCAAGGCCGAACGGGCCGAGCTGACAGCTCCCGCCGGCGTCGACCTCGACGGTCTCCGGGGTGATCCTGTGCTCGGTGAGCTTGCTGGCGACCAGGGCGAGCGTCAGCTTCGAACCGACCAGCGGGATGTCGCCGCGGCGCCGCAGCAGGTAAGGAACGGCGCCGATGTGGTCTTCGTGAGCGTGCGTCAGAACCAGCGCCTCGACATCGTCGAGCCGGTCATCGATCGCGGTGAAGTCGGGCAGGATCAGGTCGACGCCTGGCGTGTCCGGGTCGGGAAACAGCACGCCGCAGTCGACGATCAGCAGGCGGCCGCCGTACTCGAACACGGTCATGTTGCGGCCGACCTCGCCGAGACCGCCGAGCGCGACGATTCGCAGCCCGCCGTCCGCCAGCGCCGGTGGCGGCCCTAGCTCAGGGTGCGGATGACTCACTTGAGCTTGACACCGCCAGCGACCAGCTCAGTGCGCAGCTTGTCGACCTCAGCAGGCGTCGCATCGACAAGCGGCAACCGGACCGCACCGCCGGGCAGACCGAGCATCGCCAGCGCCGCCTTCACGGCGATCACGCCCTGCGTCCGGGTCATGATCCCGGTGTAGACGGGCAGCAGTTCCCTGTGGTGACGCAGCGCCGTGGCGACGTCGCCGGACGAGGTAAGCCCCGATCATCTCGGCAAGCCGGTCGCCGACCACGTGCCCGACCACGCTCACGAAGCCGCAGGCGCCTACCGCCAGCCACGGCAGGTTGACCAGGTCATCGCCGGAGTAGAAGGCGAGGTTGGTGGCCGTCATCACGATCGACGCGGCCGTCATGTCACCCTTCGCGTCCTTGACCGCGACGATGCGCGGATGCTGCGCGAGCTGGAGCAGCGACTCGGTGGCGATCGGAACGCCGCAGCGGCCGGGAATGTCGTAGAGCATGACCGGCAGGCCGGACGCGTCGGCCACCGCGGTGAAGTGCGCGACCAGGCCGTGCTGCGGCGGCTTGTTGTAGTACGGCGTGACGACGAGCAGGCCGTCGGCGCCGGCCTGCTCGGCCTGGCGCGCGAGCTCGCAGGTGTGCGCGGTGTCGTTGGTGCCCACGCCGGCCACTACCTTGGCCCGGCCGCCCACCGCCTCGATCACGGTCCGCAGCAGCCGGTCCTTCTCGGCATCTGACGTGGTCGGTGACTCACCTGTGGTGCCGCTGAGCACCAGGCCGTCGTTGCGCATCGAAGTGACCAGGTAGTCAGCGAGCCGCGCGGCTCCGGCGTAGTCGACGGCTCCGTCGCTCGTCATCGGTGTGACCATCGCGGTCAGCAATCGCCCAAACGGGGCGGCAGGCGTCGGGGCGGGCTCGCCGCTCCTCGCGGTCGCGGTTTCAGTCATAGCCGGAACGGTACCCGGAACAGCCAGGGCACGTAACCATTGGCGGCACTCGGCCGGGTCGCTTTCCACCGGCGCGATCTGCATTTTCGCCCTGCGGCCCGATTCCAGCATCGGGAAGCCGCTGGTGGGCGGCGTGGCCATGTTGACTGCGGGCCGCGGCCGGTGATCTACTCGGTCGCGTCCTGCGACGGATTCCTGCAGGAAGCCGGTGCGAATCCGGCACGGTCCCGCCACTGTCACCGGGAACCCAGAGGTCAGCCCTGCTGGCCACGGCTGTTCAGCGCCCAGGAAGCCAGGAACTGCAGCCGTCGGCCCTTCACCACCCGGAGCGTGGCTACTCCGAGGAAGGCCATCATGTCTGTGCACTCCGGGCAACAGCGCCCGATGAGATCCGACCGCGCCAGCGGCCAGGCACGCCTCATAGTCGAGACCGTCAGCGCTGTCGGCGGCCTCGACTCGAACGCGCTTGCCGAGGCGCGGGAACGACAAGAGCGCCTGACCAAGCCAAGCGGTTCGCTCGGCGTGCTCGAGGACCTCTCGGTCCGCCTTGCCGGGCTGGCCGGTGCATGCCCGCCGCCGCTGCCTGAACCTGCCGTGATCGTTGTCTTCGCGGGTGACCACGGCGTGCATGCCCAAGGGGTCACGCCATGGCCGCAGGAGGTCACCGCGCCAGATGGTGGCGAACTTCCTGGCGGGTGGTGCCGTCGTCAACACCTTCGCCGCGCAGGTCGGCGCGGAGGTGCGCGTCGTTGACGTGGGCGTGCTCGCGGACCTCCCGCCCAACCCAGGGCTGGTCTCACGGAAGGTGCGCCCGGGTACGGCGGATATGACCACTGGACCTGCGATGACGCGCGCCGAGGCCGAATCCGCCGTCGAAGCGGGGATCGATATTGCCACGGAGCTCGCCGCGGCCGGGTTCCGCTGCCTGGTGACCGGCGACATGGGCATCGCGAACACCACGCCGGCCGCCGCACTGATCGCCGCGTTCACCGGATCCGTGCCCGCCGATGTCACCGGCCGGGGCACCGGGATCGACGACCGGACGTGGGCGCGCAAGGTGGACGTGGTCGGCCGCGCGCTGGCCCTGCACCAGCCCGATCCGGCCGACCCGGTGGGCGTGCTGGCCGCGGTCGGCGGCCTCGAGCACGCTGCGCTCGCTGGATTCGTGCTTGGCGCGGCCGCGCAGCGAGTACCCGTCGTGCTCGACGGGGTCATCGCCTGCTCGGCGGCACTGGCGGCCGCCGCCTTTGCGCCCGACTGCGTACACGCCATGGTGGCAGGGCACTTGTCCACCGAACCGGGTGCCACGATCGCGATCGATGCGCTGGGGCTCAGGCCCTTGCTCAGCCTGGATATGCGGCTGGGCGAGGGTTCCGGCGCCGCGCTGGCGGTGCCGATCGTCCAGTCGGCCGCGCGCCTGCTCCGGGATGTCGCGACCTTCGACAGCGCGGGGGTCTCCGGTGCCAAGGAGTGACGCGGTGGCCGGCGACCTGCGGAGCTGAACCCGATCCTGAGGTCCTGCCACTAGCCGTGCGCCTTCGCGGACGGCTCGTGGTCGTGGTCGGCGGCGGCAGTACTGCCGATGAAGCGGTGGGCCGGCTGCTGAGGGCCGGTGCACAAGTGCTCGTGGTCGCACCCGAACTGAGCGCCGGGCTCGCCGGAATGGCCGCCCGAGGAATCATCGGCGTGCGCAACCGCCCCTATCAGCCACGCGACATCGATGGCACCTGGCTCGTGCTGACGTGTGGCCCTGACGACGTGAACGCGCGGGTCTCGGCCAACGCGCACGAGCGCCGGGTCTGGTCCGCAACCTGGCCCGCAAGCCCGGCCGCCCTGGCTGCTGCAGAGTCTGCCGCACTGCTGCCGGACTCTGCGGCGCTGTCGCCGGAACCTGGTGCGCCGCCACCGGAGCCTGCGGCCCCGCCAGATGCCAGCACCGGGCCCGTGATTGCCGGACCGAGCGCGGGCGTTCGTGCCGCAGCCGGGTCTGTGCCGGGTCACGGCCGACGGGTCCTCGTGCTCGGCGGCGCCCGGTCAGGCAAGTCGGCCGCAGCCGAAACAATGCTCGCAGACTCTGTGGCCGTGGATTACGTCGCGACGGGCCAGCGGGCCGGAGCCGGCGACGCCGAGTGGGACGAGCGGGTACGTGAGCATCAGGCCAGGCGTCCGCCAGGCTGGCAGACGCTGGAGACCTGCGCCGTCGCCGAGGTGCTGACCGCGGAGGACACGGCCAGGCCGGTCCTGGTCGACTGCCTGGCGACCTGGCTGGCGCAGGTCATGGACGACTGCGGCGTGTGGACCGGCGACCAGGAGGCCGACGCTCGGCTCCATGTGCGTACCGACGAGCTGGTCGCCGCCTGGCAGCAGACGACCAGGCACGTGGTAGTGGTCAGCAACGAGGTTGGCTGCGGCGTGGTACCCGCAACGCCTTCCGGCCGGCGGTTCAGGGACGAGCTCGGCTGGCTGAACTCGCGCATCGCCGGGCGAAGCGACGAAGTGTGGCTCTGTACGGCGGGGATACCGCTCCGGCTGCGATGAGGCCAGCGACGCAGAGGCGAGTGCCTGCCCGGTCCTGGCGGGCCGCGGTCAGCACGTTCACGATCCTCCCGGCGGGCGGGCCAGAGACGATCGGGCCGGAGCTCGCCAGGCGGATCGCGTACTGGCTGCCGGCCGTCGGCTGCCTGCTCGCGCTGCCGGCGGCCGGCATCGTGCTCGGAGTCGAGGCCGTCGACACGGTTCCGCGCAGGCTCCTCGCGGCCACGCTCGCGATCGCGGCGCTTGGCCTGCTGACCGGCGGACTGCACCTCGACGGGCTCGCCGACACCGCCGATGGGCTCGGCAGCCGCAGGCCAGCGGGGCAGGCGCTCGAGGTCATGCGGCGCTCTGACACGGGCCCGATGGGCGTTGCGGCGCTGATGTTCATCGTGCTTGTGCAGATCACGGCGCTCGCTGCGGTGACACCAGCATGGCTGAGCGCGGCTGCGTTGATCACCGCGGTAGTGACCAGCCGGGTTGCCGTACTGCTCGCCTCTGGAGCGCCTGCGGCCCGCAGCGATGGCTTCGGCGCACTGCTGACAGGCACGACTACCCGCAGGGTCCGGCGGCTCGCGTGCGCCGCGCTACTCGCGGTGGTCGGCGCCGTCGGCGTGGCCGCCGGCGGCTTGACGCTGGCCAGCCGCGGCCTGGCGGCCGCGGCGATCGGCTTGCTGGTAGCCGCAGGCGTGCGCTGGCTGGCGTGCCGCCGGCTTGGCGGGATGACCGGCGACGTCTACGGCGCCCTGATCGAGATCAGCACCGCGGCCGTCCTTTTGGTCGCCGCCCTCAGCGCCTAATCCGCCGCCCAGACAAAGGACCAGGCGACGTGAGCTCGGGGGTACCCACGCCGCCTGCGTCTACTACCTAATCGCCGGCCGATGTCGAGCCGTTACTTACCGCATACGTTCGGTCTTACGACAGGATTCGGGCTACGGCATGGCGAACGACGGGGTGCCTACAATGAAAATGACGAGGCCCCCGCATGTATGAGATGCAGGGGCCTCGCCAGGCCGGACCGGAGATACCCCACCGATTGCCCCGGCGGGCTGATCCGCTGGGGCAATCAGCGAACCACACTCCGTTCGTCCTACCACCGGTCCAGGACACCCGCCGGGATTCCGGTTGCCCAGTCTCCCTGCTTCCCAGGAACTAACTCCATGGTCCTCCAGGGTTGCCCCTCAAGGCCCGCGAAGTGCCCCAGCTGGCCCGGAGTTGCCTCCAAACCACGGAGCGTTCCAAGGTTCCCTGAGATCCCTCCAGGCTCCCCGGGGTCTCCCCCAGGTCTCCCGAAGTTCCCTCCGAGTGGTACCCGTTTTCGCTGGTAGAGAAGTTTTACAGCCATCCATGGCGCGCTGCACAAGAGGATTCGGCGACTATTTTCATGATTCTTTAGCCGTCCACAGGCTGTCCACCGTACGGGGACATCTGTCCACCGAAGCGAGCCATGTTGTCCACAGCAAGCGTCGTTTTCCACCAGCGCCATCCACAGGCACCCATCACGTAATTCTCGCGACCGATCCGATCGCCGTGGCGCCCGCTGCCGCGGGTCAGAAGACCGGGATGATGTCCTCCGCGCTGATGTCGTCCGACACGTCCACGCCCTCGATGTCAAGCTCGGGCATGGCGGGGAACTCGATGCCCCAGCGCTGGACGATCACGCGGATCTTCGCGATCGCGCTGCGCCAGTTCTCGGCCTGCTCCTCGTAGGACAGCACGCCGAGGCCCGCCTGCCGTGCGTGGTCCATCAGGACCCGGTGATTGTTCAGGAAGTAGGGCGGCAGATCCCAGAATCCCTCAGGCGGCTCCCAGAGGATCATGGACAGGAAGATGAAGCCGGCCCGCAGTTGCCGGGTGATCGTTGCCCGCACGTCGTCGGTCAGGCCAGGCCACTCGTTCTCCAGGATCGTCATGCAGATCTGCAGATGCCGGGACTCGTCGCGGCCGATCCTGTGGAACATCTCGGAGAAGACCGGATGCTTGGTCCCGGACGCCATGCCGCGGAACAGGGTGGACGCCGCCATCTCGCCCATCATGAAGCTGGTGAACAGCACGGGCAGTGAGTACCTGCCAACTGCGTTGTTGTAGCCGTTCCAGTACCTGCCGCCGTTGTGGTACAGCCAGCCGATGTTGTTGTGCGCGGCGTGCTCGAGATCCGTCGTCGGCGTCCAGTCCAGCGGACCACCGGGCCACAGCGCTGCGATCGAACGCTGGCAGCACTCCTCGTGGTTCATCTCGTCCCTGGTGATCGAGAAGAAGCACTTGCGGACCGGGTCCTCCTCGTGCTCCTCGAAGGCCCTGATCGTGGCCCTGGCGAATACGGCGGGCCCCGAGGCGTCGAAGTTCGCCAGCACCGCGAACCAGTACATGATCCCTAGCCGCTGCTCGGTCGTGAAGTCCTCTGCGCGCAGCCCGT
Organism: uncultured Actinomycetota bacterium; assembly: GCA_963809195.1. Lineage (GTDB taxonomy): Bacteria > Actinomycetota > Actinomycetes > Streptosporangiales > Streptosporangiaceae > Chersky-822. The sequence continues at coordinate 1,006,526 of CAWEIQ010000003.1, forward strand.
CCCATGGCAGGTCGGCCGGGTTCCACACCACCAGCTTGGACTTCTCGTAGATGGCTGCGAGCTTTTCCGTCTCGACCCGCCATTCCATCGGGTAGATGTTCGGGCGGGGTATCTCGGGCGCTGGCCAGAACCCGCCGTCGGGCACCACGAGCTCGTGATCGATCTTCGCTTCCGACATGGCGGTACTCCTTAAGCCCGTACGAGCCTGCACAGCCGGCAGCCTGCCGGCCGTCCCAGCGCGGCGACGATTCCTTATTACAGCGTAAGGCCGAACCTGCGCTTACTTGTAACAAATCTGTCCCTCAGTCGAACGACTGCTGCCGGCGCGCGACGCGTCCAGTACCTCGCTCATGGCCAGCCAGGCGCCGGTGAAGTAGGCTTCGCCTGTCCCGGGGAATCCCGGGAGACGCTTGTGCGCAGCGAAGCCGGTGTGAATCCGGCGCTGTCCCGCAACGGTGATGCCTCCGCCCGAGAGGACAAGCCCGGACGCCTGCCCAGTGTCGGCGACCTGTCCTCGGAGGAAGGGCGGCTCGTTCCGATCCCTCCGGGGAGTCGCAACGGACGCACTTCGTCCTCCACGGCAAACCGGAGGATGAGTGATGACTCAAGTCCTGACGCGGCGGCTGATCGCCGTCGCATTCGCGGCCGGCCTCATATCGGCCGGTTGCAGCAGTGGCGCCACCAGCTCCCAACCTGGCAGCTCGGGAGCGCCGTCCCAGGCCGGCGGCACGTTCCCGGTCACGGTCACCGCGGCAAACGGATCAGTGCACCTGAACAAGCAACCGGGCGCGATCCTGTCGCTATCCCCCACCGCGACGGAGATGCTCTACGCCATTGGCGCGGGCTCCCAGGTCAAGGGCGTCGACAGCGACTCCAACTACCCGCCGCAGGCGCCGCGGACCAAGCTTTCCGGTTTCACGCCGAACGTCGAGGCGATCGCCGCCGAGAAACCCGACCTAGTCGTGGTCTCCAATGACGCATCGACGCTGACCAAGCGGCTCGCGGCATTCCACATCCCGGTCCTGTCGCTGCCCGCGCCGCCGGACATCGGCGGCGTCTACGCCGAGTTCGACCAGCTCGGCCAGGCGACCGGGCACGAGCATCAGGCCAAGAAGGAGGTGGCGACGCTGCGAGCCCAGATCCGCAAGATCATCGCGGCGGTACCGCAGCACTCCAAGCCGATCAGCTACTACTACGAGCTCGACCAGACCTTCTACTCGGTGACGTCAGACACGTTCATCGGCAAGCTGCTCGGGCTACTCGGGATGAAGAGCATCGCGGACTCGGCCAGGGGGGCAGCGGCCGCCGGTGGCTACCCCCAGCTGTCGGCAGAGTACGTCGTCAAGGCCAACCCGGACTTCATCATCCTGGCGGACACGGTGTGCTGTCACCAGACGGCCGCCACGGTGGCCTCGCGCCCGGGCTGGGGCGGCATGACCGCGGTCAAGTCCAAGCACGTGATCATGCTCAACGACGACATCGCGTCCCGCTGGGGTCCGCGGGTTGTGAACCTGCTCAGGATCGTCCTGGCCGCCATCAAGGGCAGTTAAGGTGCCAGCCTTGTCACGCCCGCACGCCGACGCCAGGCCAGGCCAGCGTGCCCGAGCCGGAGACCGGCCAGGCGAGCCCTTCTGGCCCGGCTCGCGCTGCTGGCCCGGCCGGCGCTGCTGGCCCGGCTGGCGCTGCTGGCCCGGCTGGCGCTGCTGGCCCGGCCGGCCGGGCTGGCCGGGCTGGCGCTGGGGGCGCTGACAGCGCGAAGGCTGCGGGCCATGGGACCGGCGAGGTTCCACCGCGCGGCCGGCGAACGGCAGGGGCGATCGCCGCTGCGACCGCCATCCTGATCGTCGCGCTGATCGCCGGTGTCTCGATCGGCCCGGTGAGCGTGCCTCTCGGCGCCATCGCCAACACGCTCATCTCGCATCTGCCGTGGCACCCGGCTGTCGCCGTGCAACCGATCGACGCGGCCATCATCTGGCAGATCAGGCTGCCGAGGGTCGTGCTCGGCGCGCTCGTCGGGGCGATGCTGTCTGGTGGCGGTGCCGCCTACCAGGGCGTATTCCGCAACCCGCTTGCTGATCCTTATCTGCTCGGAGTCGCCGCTGGCGCCGGTCTCGGCGCCACCGCCGTGATCATCAGCGGCGGCAGCCTCGCGCTGCTTCCCGTCGCCGCCTTTGGCGGCGGGGTCGCCGCCGTCGGGCTGACCTATTCGCTCGGCGCTGCCGGGCGTCGCAGCGACGACGCCGGACCGCGCGGCGCGACCGGCACCGCCTCCATCCTGCTCGCAGGCGTCGCGGTCGCGGCCATGCTGACTGCCGCGCAGACCTACCTGCAGCAGGCTCACACGCAGACGCTCCAGTCGGTCTACGCCTGGATACTCGGCGGCCTGTCCAACGCGACCTGGAGCCAAGCGTGGATGATCCTGCCCTACGTGGCGATCTCCGGGCTGATGTTGCTCGCGTACCGGCGGCTGCTCGACGTGCTGCGCGTGGGCGAGACGGAGGCAGGAACCCTCGGTGTCAACGTGCCGAGGGTGCGGCTCATCGTCGTCGTCGCCGCGACGCTGGGCGTGGCTGCTGCCGTCTCGGTGAGCGGCCTCATCGGCTTCGTCGGAATCATCGTCCCGCACATCGTCCGGCTCAGCGCTGGCGCGAGTTACCGCGTCATCGTGCCCGTCTCGATGATCGGCGGCGCGGCGTTCCTGGTGCTGGCCGACATTGCGGCCAGGACCGTGCAGCCCGACACCGAGGTCCCGATCGGCGTCATCACCGCGGCCATCGGCGCGCCGTTCTTCCTGTTCGTGCTCCGTTCCCGGCGCGCCAGGGCGGATCGTCATGACCGCAGCGTTCGCGGGATCATCGCTGACGCCCGCACAGATCGTTGTCGATGGCCTGACGGTCCGCTTCGGCGACGAAGGCTGCGCTGGATGGCGTCAGCGTCAGCGTCGCAGACCAGCGAATGGGTCGCGGTGATCGGACCGAACGGCGCGGGGAAGACCACCCTGCTCCGCGCGATCGCCAGGATGACCCCATCGGAGGGCGGCATCTTGCTCGGCGGGCAGCGCGCCGGCCGGCTCAGCCACCGCAAGCTAGCCAGGCTGATCGCCTATGTGCCGCAGCATCCGACGTTGCCGCCCGAGATGAGCGGCCTGGACTACGTCCTGCTGGGCCGGACGCCGCACCTCGGCTACTTCGCCGTCGAGTCCGACGCGGACCGCAGGATCTGCATGGACCTGCTTGACCGGATGGCGCTGACCGACATGGCTGGCCGCCGGCTCGCCACGATGTCAGGAGGCGAGGCGCAGCGGCTCGTACTCGCCCGCGCCCTCGCCCAGCAGGCACGCATCTTGCTGCTGGACGAGCCGACCAGCGCGCTGGACCTCGGTCGCCGGGTCGACGCGCTCGAGCTCGTCGACGAGTTGCGCACCGAGCGGTCGCTTACCGTGCTGTCGGCGATCCACGACCTCACGCTGGCTGGCCAGTTCGCCGACCGGCTTGTCCTGCTCAGCGAGGGCCGCGTGGCCGCAGACGGCGAGCCGGCCGCCGTCTTGCGCGATGACCTGCTCAGCAGACATTCGGGGCCGGCGTCGGCGTGCTGCGCACCGCTGGTGGCGAGCTCGCCGTGATCTCACACCGCCAGCACACCGGGCCGCGGATAATCGCCAGAACCTTGACCATGATCAGGCAGGGGTTGCCGGGCCAGAGCCCGGTGAGCTCCTCAAGCGGCTCGAAACCGACGGCCTGGTAGAACCGGCGGGTCCGCCGGTAGCCTTCGTCGGGATCGCTCGGCCCGAGGGTCTTGACCTGCAGCAACCGCACGCCGTCGGCCACGAGGTCATGCTCGAGCGCGTCGACCAGAGCCCTGCCGACGCCGCGCCGGTGATGCGCCGGGTCCACGGCCAGCAGATGAATTTCGGCCGCTGCCGGGAAATGCCTGTCGGCGAGGAGCACGCCAACAGGCTGGCTTTCCGCTCCGGGCCCCTGGCCCGTGGCAGGTCGCGCGAGGTAGGTCGGCAGCGTCGCGGCCGCCGCGACGTAGGCAGCGTTGGCTGACTCGATTCCGAACCATCCGGGCAGCGAACGCAGCAGCCGGTCCACCACCTGCGGCGCCTGCTCGCCACGGGTGACGACCCAGGACGGGCGCGATGTCGCCGGGACTGACTGCACGAACCGAGGCTAGCGGGCAGGTCTGCGTATTCCCAAGATGTTTGATCGCGCTGCCTAGAACGCCGGCCTGACCTCCCGCCTGTAGCCAGGCGAACGCCATCGGGGACAGCGCGGTCAGGTCAACCGCCGGCTCGACGGTCGAGTAGGACTGCACGTTGTCGCGGAACACGGCCTTGTGCCCGCGGAAGGCCGAGTAAGGAACGTTGCCGGGCGCGTTGGCCGAGCATGGCGCGCATGTTGGCCACCACGCCGGTCGCTGCGAAGCTGTTCGGACCCTCGACGACGGCACCCGCCAGGACCGGCGGCGTCCCGTTGTGCGAACCGATCAGGTTGGTGACCTGGTGCTGCATGCAATCGGGAAAGATCGTGCCGTCGCCGACGATCAGCGACACGCCCCACGCGTTCGTGCCGAGCACGTCATCCAGCCAGCGCTGCCCCCACGCGGCGTAGACGGGACGCCCGGCAAGCGCGTCGTACTCGCTGGCCATGACCGACAGGCCTGTCCCGTGCGCGGTGGTGTCCCACTGGTCCCACGCGAAGCCGAACCGGAACGGGTCGGCCTTGGCGATGCCGATCGCCCGCTGGATCTGACCGCGCAGGTTGGCCAGCAGCGCGGCCTTGGTGACCGGCAGCCGCGGGTGCGCGCGGCCGATCGCGCGGTACAGCTCGTAGTCGGCCAGCGCGCTGACGTCGTAGAGGTTGAGCGTGTCTGCGTCAGCGGACTTGCTGCCCATCCACTGGTGTGCCCACCGCGCCGCATCCGTCAGGTAGGTGCGGGCCGAGCGGACCGGCAGGCCTGCAGGCAGGCTAGCTTGCCCGGCCGAACGGAGCGCGAGCGCCAGCTGGGTGGCGCCGAGCATCATGTCGTCGCGCCAGGAGGTTTCGCCGTAGAAGTCAAATGGCAGCACCGTGAGAAGGTGACCCTTCCAGTGCGTGCCTGCCAGCGCGTAGACGGTTTCCGCCGATCGCAGGCAGCGGCTGGCGTATCCGGGGTCGCTGTGCGGAAAACGCGGTAGCAGAGCGCGAAGTCGGCGGCCAGGCGACCGGCCAGGTTCGGGCTGATCGGAGCGCCTGGCGGCCCGGCGCGGAAGACCGGCGGGTGCCTGATGTACAGGTCGTGCGGATTGGTGCCCTGGTAATGGTCGTCGGCCTGCGGCAGCCGCCAGATGTCGTGGTCACCGACGTAGAAGTTGTTCGCCTCACCGGTGCCGACCTGGAAGTACAGCGTCCTGGTCTTCTCGTTCCACATCCGCTGCAGGAAGTCCAGGCCGAACTTGGCCTCGCCCGTAAAGTTCGCTCGGCCTGCCCCGGACGAACGGCGAGGAGCCGTTGCCGGTGACCGCCGCCGAGCTGCGCGGGGAACGACACGATCCCTTGCAGCAGCATCGCGACCGTGTAGCTGGTCGTCTGGGTGAACTTGAGATAGTCGCCGGCGTCCCACCAGCCGCCGGTCGCGTTGATCCGCACTCCGGTCGCGTACTTGCGCAGGCTGCCGCGGAAGTTGCCGTCAGGGCTGACCTTCGGCGCCCGGAACGTCATCGCGTTGGCGTCGCTCAGGTGACCAGGCGCACTGCGCAACGCGCTGCGAATGAAGTCAGGGCCGTCGCGCTCGTTCTGGTAGAACGACAGCGCGTTCGCGACCGCGCCAGCGTACAGGCCGGAGGCCGGAGCGATCCGGAACCAAGGCGAGACTGCTTCCGGATGCGCGGTCGAGCGCCAGCCGGTACAACCCCGACCGGTGCACGCCGCTGAACCTGATCGCCCAGACCGCCGGGTAGCGGTGGCTCCACGAACCGAGATTGACGGTCGCCGCGCCGCTCGCGACCACCCGGCACGGGTGCACGCTGATCAGCTCCCAGCGCGCTCCTGGCCTGGCGGACCTGGTCATGAGCACGGCGAGCTTCGCGGCGCCGGTCGCATAGCCGATCTGATCGACGCGGAACGCCGCCTGCGGCGGGGATCCGGCGGCCTGTGCCGCCGCGCCGGCTGCCGACGCCCCCGTGCGCACAACAGCGTGCGGCGCGGGGGCGTCGCATGCTGCCGGGTGATGCGGCTCCGCGGGCAGCCGGGCTCGCGGCGGCCGGTCCGCCCGCCGCTACCAGGGCCCGGCGGCCGCCAGCCCGGATGTCGTGACAAATGCTGCGAACCGTGCGCGCCGTGTCATCACCGGGCCAGGCTAAGCCCGGGAGCATTCCGGCACAATGGCCCCAACTTGCACTTGCCCCGATTTCGGTTGGAACAAAGACCGCCATCTCATGGAATTTCACCCAAACGATCGTCCATACCCAACCCAAACTGGGGGTAAGACCCTTCCGGGCGGTCGCAAGTACCGGCACGCGACTGTCGGTACCGCCCGGGAGGATGGCTACATGGAGCCTTCGGAAGTCGCGCGGGCGCTCTGGCACCGGTTTCAGGATCACAACTGGACCGGAGCGGCCGAGCTCATCGCAGAGAACGCCGTCATCGAATGGCCTGCCAGCCGGGAGCGATTGGTCGGGCGGGACAACATCATCGCGGTCAACCGGGAGTACCCGGAGGGCTGGTCGATCAAGGTGCTCCGGGTCGTCGCCGAAGACGACCAGGTCGTGGCCGAGGTCGAGGTGCCGCACACCGAACTCGGGCTGTTCCGGGTCGCCGTCGTTCTACACGGTGCGGGACGGCCAGATCATGCACGGCACCGAGTACTGGACGACGGTCGGCGGCGACGAGCCGCCAGCGACCGTGCCCATCTCGTCGAGCGGTACTGACGCGGCGCGGGCGGCTGCGACCGGCCCCGAATCCGCCTCAGAAATATTGTGAAGACCTTCTTTCACAACTAAGCTTTCGCAACATGTCCTTCACGGTGCCGGATGAGGGCGACGCCAAACCTGGCACCCCTGAGAATCCGCTGGAGATCTCCGATCCGCGGGCTTTGCGCGCGCTCGCTCATCCGGCCCGGCTGGCGATCCTGCAGCATCTCGTGCTTGACGGCCCCGCGACGGCGACCGAGTGCGCCGAGGTGGCCGGGCTGTCCCCGTCGGCATGCAGCTACCATCTGCGCGCGCTCGCGCGGTACGGCTTTGTCGACGAGGACCCGTCCGGAGGCCTCGACCGCCGGCACCGGCCCTGGCGCGCCCGCGTCGTCGCGATCACGGTCGGTTCCGACCCGAGTCGACCAGAGGCGGTCAGAACGGCGAGCCGGCTGCTCGTAGAGAGCGTGCGCGCCAGGTTCGACGAGGTCCGGGCGGAGTACCTCGACCGCGAGTCCCAGTACCCGGCGGAATGGCAGCGCGGCAGCAGGATCGAGCCAGGATGTGCTGCACGTCACCCCTGCCGAACTCGACGCGGCAACGGCCAAGGTGCAGCCAGGTGCTGTCGGAGTACCGGCGGCTGCGGCCGGAAGATCGCCCGGCCGGACGCGCGCCGCGTCCACGTGATGCTCGACTTCACCCCCTGGTTCACCCCGAGCGCCGAGACGACCTGAGCGGCGCGATCACGAGATGAGGAGCACGAGCATGCCCGCCGACGCGAACCCGCGCCATCGGCAGACCGGGCGCAGCGATTGGCGCAGCTGCTTCGGCGCGCATTCCGGCGGGCCGCTCGCGGTCAGGGATTTCCGGCTGTTCGGCCTCGGCCAGCTCGGCTCGACGATCGGCGACTTCTGCTACGCCGTCGCGCTCCCCTGGCTGGTCCTGTCGGCGCACGGCGGCACGGTCCTGCTCGGCACGGTCCTCGCGTGCTACGGAGTACCGCGCACCGTGCTGATCCCGGTGGGCGGCATTCTCGCCGACAAGGTGAGCCCGCGGGCGGTCATGCTGGTCGCCGACATCGTCCGCTGCGTGCTCGTGACGGTTCTGGCCGTCTTCGCCGCGCGCAGCCTGGTCTCGCTCGCCTTCCTCGGCCCTGTCGCGGCACTGATCGGAGCCGGTGAAGGACTGTTCCTGCCGGCCTCGGCCACGATCATGCCTTCGCTGCTGCCGGCTGAGCAGCTGCAGGCCGGAAATGGCCTGTCAGCGGCGATGATCCAGGTCGGGAGCCTGGTCGGACCGGTCGTCGGCGGCATCCTGGTCTCGACAACCGGCTCGACTGCGGCGTTCGCGGTCGACGCCGCGTCGTTCGCTGTCTCGGCGGCCTCGCTCGCCCTGATGCGCGGCAACCGGGCCGGTGCCGCCGACACACAGGCGCCACAGTCCGTGCCGGGAGATTCAGCCGTCGACGAACCTGCCGGCGTCACGAGCGCGGCCTCTCGCCAGGAGGAGACGAGCATCTGGCGGTTCTTCCTGCGAGCCAGGGTGCTGCAGGCGATCGTGCTCATCTCGGTGCTCGCGAACTTCGTCATCGCCGGCGCGTTCGAGGTCGCGCTGCCCGCACTCGCGCACGCGAGGTTCGGGCCCGCCGGTTACGGCGCGCTGATCGCCTGCTTCGGTGTCGGGTCGCTCGGCGGCACGCTGACGGCAGCGAAGCTCAGCGGACTGCGGCGGCCAGCGATGGGCGCGTGCGGTGCATTCGTGATCGCCGGGATCGCGGTGTCCTTCGTGCCCTACCTGGGCGGCCTGCCGGGCGCAGCCGCAGCGGCGCTGGTCTTCGGCGCGGCCGGCTACTTCGGCAACGTCGTCGTCGTGACGCTGCTGCAGCAGTGGGCGCCCGCGCAGATGCTCGGCAGGGTCATGAGCCTGGTCATGCTGGCCAGCATCGGCGCGTTCCCCGCCTCGGTGGCCTTGTCCGGCGTGATCGTGCGCCACATCGGGCCAGCGCCGTTCTTCCCGGCGGCGGGTGCGGTGCTCGTTCTCGCGGTGCTCGCGGCAGCCACGATCCGCGAGTTCCGCGACTTCGGCGTGGCCGCGGGTCCAGCGACCGATCAGGCCGCCGTGGTCGCCGCCAAGTAGGTGGCCCATTGCGGATCGCCGTCGCGCGCGGCGCCGATCAGGCGCCAGTGCATGCCGCGGGGGGCAAGCGGATCCCAGCGCAGCTTCCAGCCGAGGTCCTCGATGAGCCTGTCGGCCTTGCGATGATTGCATCGCGTGCACGACGCGACGCAGTTCTCCCAGACGTGAGCGCCGCCCTTGCTGCGCGGGACGACGTGATCGATGGTGTCGGCCGACGAGCCGCAGTACGCGCACAGGTAGTTGTCCCTGCGCATCAGCGCGGCGCGGGTCAGCGGCACGCGGTTGCGGTGCGGGATCCTCACATACCGGCACAGCCTGATGACCGAAGGCACCGCGAGCTTGACCGAGGCTGAGTGCAACATCAGCCCTGAGCTCTCGTTATGCACGATCTCTGCCTTCTCGCCCAGCACGAGTCCCACGGCGCGGTGCAGGCCGACGGTGGTCAGCGGCTCATACGTGATGTTGAGCAGCAATACCCTGCGCAATGCCACCTCCCAGGCTGGGCCGCCCGCTGGCTGCCGGGGCACCCGTGACCAGTGTGACCGCACGACGGCCGAAGCGCCAACACCAAATTGCCACCTGGTCTGGCTTGAGGGTCGCGAACTGACCATGAATTCCAGATGACTTCGCGGCTTGCTGCCGAGCGAGGCGATGGCCAGCCGCACCGGCCCGGTCCCAGGCCGGCAGTACCCTGGACTGCGTCATGAGAGCAGCTGGCCCGCAGCACGGGCTGCCGGCAGCACCCTGGAGCCCGACAGCACAGCCAGCCGGAGACCGCCCAGCCGCCAGTGAGTTTCTACGAGGCCGTAGGCGGCGAGCCAACTTTTACCAAGCTCGTCACCAGGTTTTACGCGGAGGTGGAGTCCGATCCGATGCTGCGGGCGGTGTACCCGAGCAAGGACCTGGGCCCGGCGACCGAGCACCTGCGGCTGTTCCTCATGCAGTACTGGGGCGGTCCTGACACCTACAACGAACTGCGCGGCCACCCGCGGCTGCGGATGCGGCACAGGCATTTCTCGATCGGCGAGACCGAGCGCGATGCCTGGCTGCGGCCACATGCGGACCGCGCTTGACGAGCTCGAACTCGACCCCGCGCTGGACGAGCAGCTGTGGCAGTACCTGGTGATGGCCGCGCACAGCCTCGTAAACCGCGAGCCAGAAGGCGGCCCGGACAGCGGGAACCGGCGCGATCTCGGTCTGTCCCCGAGTCTGAGCTGACGACCGGGGCTAGCCGAACACCCGCTCAGGCGTGATCAGCACCGCGGCCCGCCGATCAGCGGCCATGACCCTGTCGTACTCATCGAAGTCGTCATGCGTGCCGCCGGCCGCGGTGAAGATCTCCCGCAGCAGGAGCCTGAGGCGCTCGGCGTCGATGCCCTCAGCCGGATCGTCGGGTCCGATGATCTCCGCTGGCCCCTCCACCCCGGCCCACTGCCACCCTGCCCGCAGCACCACACAAGCACGCGGCCTGGCGCGCAGGTGCGCCAGCTTGCGGGCCTTGCCGTGGATGACGACCGCGGCGACTCGTTCGCCGGTGCGCGGATGATCGATCACACCGCCGTTGACCACCGATGGCCGGATCCGGCCGTCGGGCCCGATCACCGTCATCACGACCAAGCCATGGTCGCGCGGCACGAACGCCTCGAAATCGGCGAGATCGGCCATGCGGCTCTCCTTTTGTTTCCGCTAGGCATGGTGAGCTGGCGGAGGAATGCTACATCTGCACGCGCTTGCTTGCCGGGTCATAGAGCGGCCGCAACGATGCCCTGGCCTGATAGGTGGCATCACCAATTCGCACGGACCACTCGCCCTCGTCGAGATAGCTCTGATTGATCGGCTGGTCCGCATCGATCATCGCCAGGCCTACCGCGCCGCCAAGCGTGAAGCCGTACGACGCAGAACGGATATACCCGGCTGACCGGCCATTGCGGCTGACCACCTCGGCGTGGAACATCAATGGCTCGGGGTCATTCAGCAGCACTTGGACGAGCCTTCGCTTGAGCGGGCCTTGTGCCTTCTGCGCGAGGACCGCCTCGTCTGCCGATGAACCCGCCGGGCTTGTCGAGCGGCGACAGCGAAGCCGAGGCCGACCTCGAGGACCGAGTCGGTGTTGTCGATGTCGTGGCCGTAGTCGCGGTAGGCCTTCTCCATCCGCAGGCTCGCCAGCGCCTTCAGGCCGGCGTGACGCAGGCCGAGGGGCTCGCCAGCGGCTACGAGCCTGTCGTAGACCGCCGCGGCCTGCTCGGCCGGGATGTGCAGCTCGTAGCCCAGCTCTCCGAGGTAGGTGATCCTGATGCACAGCACCCGCGCGAACCCGATGTCGATATACCGCGCGGTCCTGAACCCAAATGCCTCGTTCGACATGTCTGTGCTGGTCACCGCCGCCATCAGCTCTCGCGATAGCGGACCCTGGACGTTGATCTGGGCGTAGCCGGACGTCACGTCGGTCACGAAGGCGTGCGAGTCGCCGAAGTTCCGGCGCATCCACGTCTCCGCGTGCCGGTGCGCGGTATCGGAGGCCACAACGAAGAACTGCTCGTCGTCGAGCATCGTGACTGTGAGGTCGGCCTCAAGCGTGCCGCGCTCGTTCAGCCACTGGGTGTAGGTGATCCTGCCAGGCTCGGCGGCGACCTGGTTAGCCGAGATCCGCTCGAGCTCGCGAGCCGCGTCCCTGCCCTGGACGAGGAACTTGGCCATGAACGACATGTCCATCACGATCACGCCGTTGCGCGTGGCGTTGTGCTCCGCCTCCCAGTAGCCGAACCAGTGCGGCTTGCCCCAGGTGAGCTCGCCGATCTCGGGCTCGACGCCCTCGGGCGCGTACCAGTCCGCGCCTTCCCAGCCGCTGACGTCGCGGAAGCAGGCGCGCCTCGCGGCGAGCCGGTCGTAGATCGGGGACACCCGTGCGCCGCGCGCCGTCTTCGTCGGCCGGAACGGATAGTGCGTCGCGTAGACGAGGCCGAGCGACTCCACCGTCCTGGTTGCCCGGTACTCCGGGTTCGCCTGGTAGGGGTGCAGCCTGTCGATGTTCATCGCCGTGACATCGATGTCCGGGCTGCCGTCGATGATCCATTGCGCGATCGTCCTGCCGATACCTCCGCCGGTCAGGATGCCGATGGAGTTCAGCCCGGCCGCGACGAAGTAGTTCTTCAGCTCGGGCGCCTCGCCAATGACCGGCAGCAGGTCGGGGGTGAAGCTTTCCGGCCCGCAGAAGAACTTCCTGATCCCGATCTGCTCGGTGACCGGGACCCTGGCCATGGTCTTCTCCAGGTACGGGCCCATCCGATCCCAGTCGGGCGGCAGCTCGCCGAACGAGAAGTCCGGCGGGATACCGTCCACGTGCCATGGGGCGCAGACCGGCTCGAACATGCCGAGCATCAGGCCGCCGCCCTCCTCGCGGTAGTAGCCGTAGGACGCTGGATCCTCAAGCACTGGCCACGAGCCGTCGACGGCCTCGATCGGCTCGGTCAGCAGGTAGTAGTGCTCGGCGGCCTGCAGCGGGATGCAGACGCCTGCTAGCTCGCCAAGCTGGCGTGCCCACATCCCGGCGCAGTTGACCACGTACTCGGCCTCGATGTCGCCGTGGCCGGTCGTGACTCCCGTCACGACGCCCCGGTCGGCGCAGGAACCCGGTCACGGGCACGCCCTCGATGATCGTGACGCCCTGCAGCCGCGCTCCCTTGGCCAGCGACATCGTCACGTCGACCGGATTGACCCTGCCGTCGTCTGGGATGTAGAAGCCGGCCAGCACGTCGTCGGTCCTGGCCAGCGGCCAGAGGTCGGCGACCTCGCGCGGTGAGATCTCGTGCACCTCCACGCCGAGCAGCCGGTTGAACTGCGCGACCCGCCGGTACTCCTCGAGGCGGCCGGGCTCGATCGCCAGCTCGATCAGCCCGCACAGCTTCAGGCCCGTCGCGAGGCCGGTCTCGTCCTCCAGCCTGGCGTACAGATCGCGGGTGTACTGGCGCAGTTCCGTCGACGTCTGCGAGGTTGACCCGAACGTCGCCATCAGCCCAGCCGCATGCCAGGTCGTGCCCGACGTGAGCCGGTCGCGCTCGAGCAGCAGCACGTCCTTCATGCCCATGTGGGCCAGGTGGTAGGCGACCGACGTGCCGATGATGCCGCCGCCGACCACGATCACCTGCGCCCGGTCCGGGATCGTGCGCGCCCCGCGAGCTTGCTGACCTGCGGCGGTCAGCTCGTCACCTGATCGCTGGTTTGACTGGGTGGTCATCTCGCGGCTTCTCCGGTGTTCGGCGGCGGATGGAGTCGATGGAGTCGATGGATGAGCATATGCCAGAGATCAGCAGGTCATCCCGGCGCGCCGGACAGCGCATGGTGCCCAGGGTTCAGGCCGCCGAACGTGACCCACTGGCCCGGGCTCTCGGTTAACCCGGCAGAGGCCGGCGAGCCCGGGCTCTGCCGGGTCAGCCGCGGGTGAGCTTGCGGTAGGTCACCCGGTGCGGCCGAGCGGCCTCGGCGCCCAGCCGCTCGATCTTGTTCTTCTCGTAGGACTCGAAGTTGCCCTCGAACCAGAACCAGCTCGACCCGCCTTCCCACGCCAGGATGTGGGTCGCGATGCGGTCGAGGAACCACCGGTCGTGGCTCGTGATCACGGCGCAGCCGGGGAATTCGAGCAGCGCGTTCTCCAGCGAGGAGAGCGTCTCGACGTCCAGGTCGTTGGTCGGCTCGTCCAGGAGCAGCAGGTTGCCGCCCTGCTTGAGTGTGAGCGCCAGGTTGACCCTGTTCCGCTCGCCACCGGACATGACACCTGCCAGCTTCTGCTGGTCGCCGCCCTTGAATCCGAAGGCGGCTACGTAGGCACGACTCGGGATCTCTGCCTTGCCCGCGCTGATGTAAGACTCGCCGTCGGAGATGACTTCCCAGACGTTCTTGTCCGGGTCGATCCGGCCTCTGGACTGGTCGACGTACGCGATCTTGACGGTATCGCCGATCTTGATCGTGCCGTCGTCGGGCTCCTCCTCGCCCATGATCATCTTGAACAAGGTGGTCTTGCCGACGCCGTTCGGGCCGATGACACCGACGATGCCGTTCGGCGGCAGCGAGAAGCTGAGATCCTCGATCAGCATCCGGTCGCCGAACCCCTTGGCACAGCTTCTCGACCTCGACAACCTGGGAGCCGAGCCGAGGGCCGGGCGGAATCTGAATCTCCTCGAAGTCGAGCTTGCGGTTCTGGTCAGCCTCCAGCGCCATCTCCTCGTAACGCTGCAGCCTGGACCGGCTCTTGGCCTGGCGGGCTCGCGGGCTCGACCGTACCCACTCAAGCTCTTCCTCGAGCCGCTTGCGGCGCTTGACGTCCTTCTGGCCCTCGACCTTGATCCTGGCGGCCTTGGTCTCCAGGTACGTGGAGTAGTTGCCTTCATACGGATAGGCGTGGCCGCGGTCTAGCTCCAGGATCCAGCCCGCCACGTTGTCCAGGAAGTACCTGTCGTGCGTGACCGCGACGACCGTGCCTGGATACTTCTCGAGGTGCTGTTCGAGCCACTGCACGCTTTCCGCGTCCAGGTGGTTCGTGGGCTCGTCGAGCAACAGCAGGTCAGGCTGTGACAGCAGCAGCCGGCATAGGGCGACCCGGCGCTTCTCACCGCCGGACAGCACGCTGACCTCGGTGTCGGGCGGCGGGCAGCGCAGCGCGTCCATCGCTTGGTCGAGCTGGCTTTCCAGGTCCCAGGCGTTCCTGTGGTCGAGCTGCTCCTGAAGCTTGCCCATTTCCTCGAGCAGCTCGTCGGAGTAGTCGGTCGCCATCTGCTCGGCGATCTGGTTGTACCGGTCGAGCAGGGACTTGGTCTCTGCGACGCCTTCCTCAACGTTCCCGAGCACCGTCTTGGTCTCGTCCAGTTGAGGTTCCTGCTCAAGGATGCCGACCGAGAATCCCGGCATCAGGCGCGCCTCGCCGTTGGAAGGCTGCTCGGTGCCGGCCATCATTCGCAGCAACGTCGACTTGCCGGTGCCGTTAGGACCAAGCACGCCGATCTTCGCCCCAGGCAAGAACGCGAGCGTGACGTTGTCCAGGATGACCTTGTCGCCGTGCGCCTTTCGCACGGCCTGCATCTGATAGATGAACTCGGGCATGTCATCAAGGGTATGGGCAGCCGGAGCCCCGTTCGCACGACGGCACCTGCCATCCCCCGAAGGGCCTCACCGGCAGCGCCACCACATTCGGCGCCTGGCCGGCGAACCCTGCCGCTCTTCCCGTCGGCAACCAGGCAACGGTCCTCGTGACGCCGATGCCTTGCCCTGGGCTTGCCTCGCCTGCACGCAGAGGCACGGATGGATGCGGCACTCACCATCTGGTTCAGCAATGGGTGCCGCACCCACACCTCGCCGCCCGCCGTCGACCGCGGCTGCCGAGCGACGTTACGCTGCGGCCGCCGCTTCCTCTGAGTCGCGGTCGTCGCTGATCACCGACTCATCGAAGATCGACTGCTCCGGCTCGTCCGGCATGGGAATGCCGTTGTCACCGTCGGCCCATCCCTCGCTAGCGCTCGCCTCCGCATGCTGGCCCGCGTACACGCCGGGCCCTGCGAGACCTGCCGCCCGCTCGGCGCTGCCAAACCCGCCGTTCCCGTTGGCGGTCGCGGCGCTACCGTTCGGGCCCGCACCGTCGCTGCCAGCGCCAGCTCCGCCTTGACCTGCGGCGTCCTTAGCGGCCGCGTACTCCGCGGCCGTCATGCCGGTCTGCGGCCTGATCCGTGCGAAGGTGGCAACCCCGCGGTTCAGGTCGTGCCCGACCGACGTCGCATCGATCTCCACCGAGGTTCTGGGCCTGCCTTCCTTGTCCTCGAACTCGCGGACCGACAGCCGGCCGTGAACCGTGACAGGATCGCCCTTGCGCAGGCACACGGCCGCATTCGTGGCCAGCTTGCGCCAGCAGATCACGGTGGCGTACGAGGTATTGCCGTCGACCCATTCGCCAGAGGCGCGGTCCTGGCGTCGCGGCGTCCAGGCGACCCGCATCGATACGTTCGTGACACCCGTCTTCACCAGCCTCGTCATCGGCTGAGTAGCGACATAGCCGGTCAGGCTGATATGAGCCTCGTACAGCATCGCCATCCTCCTGAGCTGCGGGGCGGCAGCGCGCCTCTCGCGCTGGGACCGCCCCGCCGGCGGCCAACCGCCGCCTTCACTGCACTCACGATCGCGGCCGCGACCAGAAGGCGGGAGATGCCGTGTAATCGCTGTGGATAGCGTCAGGTGAAGGCGCTCTTGCTGTGGACGGCGGCTGCGCGAGTCGCGGATCGTCGGGCATCATCGCCGACCTCACAACGCGAGCGGCAGGGCCCAGTCCCGTCAGGCGGTAGCGTTTGCGGCGGCGGGTCCGGCTTCAGGCGCCTGGCGGATGCGGCGTCTGGATGCCGCGCGCCGCAATCCGGGCCTCCTCGCGGTAACGATTGAGCTCCGACAACTCCTGCTCGGCGGGCACGATGACCATTTCCGTGCCAACTGCCGCCACACGCTCCTTCATCGCGGCTGTGACCAGTGTGTTCTCGCGCTGTGCCGTGGTGACCACGATCTTCATGCAGATCGAGGAGGTGGCTGCGCCGACAGCCATAGCCGCGAAGGCGAGCGCCAGGATCCACGGCAGCGCACCGGTGTCGCTCAGCAGGGTCGGCATGCCAGACGCCGCGTGGAACACCCCGAACGCGAGGATCAACGCGATCCACGCGATGGCAACCGCCGCGGCACCGAGCAGCAGTCCCTGCCACACGCCGGCGAATCGCCACCACCAGACGACGCTGTCCTCGTCAGGCAGCACGCCGCCGATCGCGGCACCCAGCGCGGCCGGGACCTGCTCGGCCTCGTACCGCACGGCGGCGCGAACGGTGTGTGACCACGGCTCTGGCAGCGACTCAGCGAGCTCGTTCCCCAGATCGGTCAGCGCGTTGTCGATTTCCGCCTGCTGGGCGCCGGCCGGGCCCGCGGTGACCGAGCGCAGGTCGTTCCAAAGCATGCCGAGCCTGACCTTGCGAAGCGGATTCCGCCCGCTGAGGCGCTGGGCGAACCACGCTACCGGCCACCCCACGAAGTCTGCGGCACGCAACTCCCTCGCGCTGCGGAGCGCGTCGCCAACTGCCGCGATCCCTGCGGCGGCCGCGAACCTGTCCATCAGGCGCGACTTGCTCGTCACAGGGATCTGGCTCACCGTGAGCGTCGACGTCCCCGGCGAACGGCTCGAACCTCGCAACTACGCTGTCGAGGTCGGCGGAAATCCTGGCGGCCGCAGCGCGCCTGACCGCGACGCCATCCGCCAGCAACTTGCGCAGATCATCCAGTCCAACATCAGAGACCGCTGACGTCACGAGGACCGCGACGTCGTGCAGATCCTCCGAGTCGAGCAGCCTGCGCAGGTCTGCGACGCAATCATCGACCTGCTCTGGGCTCGAGCAGATCGACCTGGTTCAAGACGACTGCCAGCACGGCCGCGTGGCCAGCCATCGGAACGAGGAAACGCCGGTGCACCGCGGCATCGGCGTACTTCTGCGGATCGAGTACCCAGATCATGACGTCCGCCATGCTGACCAGCCGGTCGACACGGGCCCCGGCGTGGTTCATGACCGAGTCGTGATCGGGCAGGTCAAGCAAGACCAGGCCGGCAAGGTCGTCCTCACCGCTGTCGAGGGCACTCGCACGCGAGTACCTGTACCTTGCGGGAACGCCTAGCCAGTCCAGGATCGCCTGTGAGCCGGCGTCTGCCCAGACGCAGGCGTGGGCGTCCGCGGTTACCGGCCTCGTCACGCCGACTGTCGAGAAGTCGGCACCGGCGACCTTGTTGAACAGCGATGACTTCCCGCTGCCCGTTCCGCCCGCGAGCGCGACAACGGTATGGCTCGACGACAGGCGCATTCGATCGCCCGCCCTGGCCAGGATCTCCTCGGCGTCGGTCAGCAGCTTCCTGCCGAATCCGTCCCGGCCGCTTCTCGCCGATCCGATCTGGATCATCCTGGCCAGCGCCATCAGCCTGGCTGACAGCCCGGAAATCGACTCCTGTGGTAGCGGTGGCTCCGCGGTCCTGGCCGGTGCCTCCTGGCTCTGCATCTCGGGCGCGGGCCGATCAGGCTCCTGACCTCCATGCCCGGCGATGCCGGTCCGGGCGCCAGCTCCTGCCCAGGCACCAGCTCGTGTCGTCTGCGGACCTGCGGGCACCCTGATGGACAGGCCTCTGCGTCCAAGTCTCCCTAGGCCAGCCGGTGCCCGGCCCGGCGCTTCAGGCGTGGCCACGCTGCTGCCTGCGGTCTGCGTCGGCTCGTCATCGCCCGTTGTAACGGTCACGTCAGCGGGTGCGACTCCAGTTGGCGCAACAGGGCCGCTGGCCGGCTCGGCGCGAGCTGCTCGAGCCCGGCGGACGGTCTGCCTGGCAGCTCTCGCCGAGGCTCTCGGTGATCCCGCCGCTGAGGCGCGGGGCGCGGCGGCGACGTCGCCCGTGCCAGCAGCCGCGCTCTCCTGGCTGGACGCAGCGCTACCAGGATCCGAGTTAGAACCAGCAGACCCCCCACCCGCAGGCCCCTGGGCCTCACCCGCCTCAGGATCAGGAGAAGGAGTCGCAGAAGGAGCAGGAGCACGAGCAGGCCTAGAACCTCCAACAGCGCCCGTATCGGCCTCCGGGTCTGCGGCGGCGTCGGTGGCCTGCCCCGCGTTCTCGCGCGCCCGATCGCCGCCATCAGGGCCCGGTCGGCGTGACCCGATCCGGCGCTCCCTGTCGGCGGTTGCCTGCCGTCGCGGATTCATCGCGCAGACTCCAACGAATAACTGGCCTGGTAAAGATCGGAAGGCGCGGTCTCATCAGGAACGCCGATGGCATCGATCAGCGTGGTGAACCGCAGGGCCTCTTCAGCGAACAGCAGGCCGACCCTGTCGTGCAGATCCTGCCGGGCCTGCCCGCCGATGTCTCGGAGCAGCCCGGCCCCGAACAGCGAGGCGAGCAGGCGCTGCGGGCCAGCGCTTGCGCTCTCGCCCGGGACGTCGCTGACCAGTACATCTCCAGCACCATAGCCGAGCACGCCGATGGTCATGACCAGCGAAAGTGACTCGGGATCGAACGAAGCAAGCCGGGCGATCGATCGCCTGGTGACGTTCTCGGTCTGAACAAGATGCAGCACGTATTCCTGCCAAGCCGACACCGCCTGCGCGACCCGGCGTGGCAGGTCAGCCGATGAGCGACCGAGCGCATCGACGCCGCCTTGCGGCAAGCTGGCCGTCAGCTCACTTTGCACGCCGGGGAAGCCCCACTGCAGCTCGCCTTCCCACTTGCGCAGAGCGGCGTAGCTCAGGTCCGATCCGAGCGGCAACTGCTGCGCCTGCCTTGCCTCGGCGAGCAGGCCGGCGCCCGCCGGGCTGGATTCCCAGCGCTCCATCGCGTCCTCGGCTGCCCGGTCGGCGAGCGACGTTGTCAGTGCTTCAACGCTCTGCCGCAGCGCCGCCTTGAGCGCCTGAGCCCTGGCCGGGAAGGCCCCGTGCCGCTTCGACCTCTGCGTGCGCTTGCCTCTGCGCATCTCCAGCGTCCGCATCAGGTCGCCGGTGCCCGCGAAGTCCTGCCACCGCGCGACAACCTCGCCGCGGAGCAGCGAGCCGCTCCTGATGGCCTCGTCGTGTTCGGCGAGCGCGGCCGCGTACGCAGCATCGGCAGCGGACCGCAGCTCGGCGCCCAGCGCGAGCTGCGTCTGCGCGACCGCCGCGAGGGCCGGAACCCGGGCCTCAAACGAGTCGAGCACGCCTGACATGGTCTGGGTCAAGATGGCGATCCTGCGGTCGTCTCGCTTTGAGGTCTCCTCAAGCCAGGACCGCACGGGAGAGGACACCTCGGGCGGCAACTGGGCGTCGGTCACGATCGTCTCAGGGACCACGAACCTCGGCACGTCTGTGAGCCCGTTGGCGTCGAGCATCGCGCCGAAGTGCCCGGTGAGCTGCTGGACCGACGCGGGCGGCACCCTGGACAGGACGATGCCGAGCGAGGCACCTCTGTCACGCGCATCCTTGAGCAGATCCCAGACGACGGCGTCGGCGTAGCGACGGGCAGTGGTGACAAACAGCCACAGGTCGGAGGCATCGAGGAACTGGCGGGCGAACTGGCGATGCGCGGCGACGACCGAATCGATGTCAGGGGTGTCGAGCAGCGCGATGCCGCGCGGCATCCCGGCGCTGGTCGCCAGCACCAGCAGCCCGTCGCGTCCGGGCATGGCCAGGCCCTGCTGGCGAACCCGGGGCAGCGCAGGAAGGAAGACGTTCTCAGCGAACCAGCCGACCTCGTCGGGATGGCAAGCGAGCACCGGGCTGTTGGTTGTCGGGCGCCGGATGCCGGTCGCGCTCACCTGGCGGCCCGCGATGCTGTTCAGCAATGTCGACTTGCCGGCTCCCGTCGAGCCGACCATGGAGATCAGGATCGGGGCACCCGACTGCCGCAGCCGAGGCAGCAGGTAGTCCTCAACCTGGCTGATCACCTGCTGGCGCTCTGCCCTGACCGCCTCAATACCAGGGAACTCGAGCAGCAACTGCGTCCTTCTGACAGCGTCGCGCAGTTCGAGGAGGGCGGCCTCGAGCGCGTGAGCATCAACCCTGGTGTGCGGTTCAGCCTCGTTACCAGCATCAGCTGGAGGAGCAGCCGTTCCGACACCCGGCCGCCCAGCAGGACGTGCGGCATCGGCGCCTCCCCAAGGCACCGATGCGGGAGCCGCGCCCTGTCCCTCAGTCATGCCTACGGGCCTCCGCCATCCACGCAGCTGGTCGACGCTCCAACCAGGTCATCGTCTTCTCGGGCCAAGACATAACAGATGCGTGCACAGCCCGCAAAGAACGCGCCATTTCGTAATTGTGCGCCGCAGGCGCAGGTTGCCGCCGAGATTGTGCAAAACGAGCCTCGGGCGATTCGTGAGAGTTGTCGGTATCAGTAGCCTACCCTCGGTAGAACCCCCGCTAGGGCGCCGGAGTTCGCCCCGCCACGCGGGTCACTGGCCCTGGCCGGCGCGGTGCACGGACCGGCTCGCCTGACTCGCCGTCGGCCGGCCGGCCAGCTCGCCACGCGGCGGCCAGCAACACGGCGCAAGCGGCGGCCGCGGCTACCGGGCCGCCCTTCTCCCCCGTGTTGGTCAGAGCGGGCACACCGCTCTCTCGCAACATCCGCTTTGCCTCCACGGCGGCAACGAAACCGGCCGGCATCCCGATGACCAGGGTCGGCTGGACGTCTCTGGCAAGGATCTCGTGGATAGCGACCGGCTCGTCGCCCACCACCCATATCGCGCCTGGCCCGGCCTCACCGAAGGCCAGCCTGACTGCCGCCGCCGCCTTCGCGATGCCGGCGGTGCGCGACAGGCGCTCGGTCAGCGACTCACCGGCCTTGCAGATCGTCGCGTCGCCGGCGATCCCGGCTGTGACCATCGGACCGTCAGCCACGATCGGCGCTCCGGCGGCGAGCGCCCCGACCGCGTCTTCCAGCCACGGTTCTGAGCAGACAAGATCATTGGCATAACTAATCTCGGCAGTGCTGCGAATCACCCGCTCGATCACGGCCAGCGTGAGCGGAGGGAGTCCCGCGAGGTCGATCCGCGAGCGCAGGGCCGCCAGCTCCTGGTCAGGTCCGTCTGCGCTGACCGTTCCGTTCTCGTCCAGCCCGCTTCGCCAGATCACAATTGCCCCCACACCAGTCTGACTTCATGCCTGCACCCGCCGTGTAGCGACGAGGGCCACCCGCGCCGTGACGCCGCCGAATCCCAGCGCCTGTCGCGTGATGGAAAGCCGATCCCCCGGGCCGTCATCAGCATGGCACACCGGCGGCGTCGCGACGTGGGATCTGGCCGGTCAACAGGCGCGAGCCGGCTCGGCCATCTCCCGATCTTGTGTGCCGCCGGCCGCTACACTGGCCAGCCATCTGCGCACGTCAAATTGCCCGTCGGGCGGGCAATGACAGCGGCTAGGGTAGCCATTCGCTGGGCACAGTCACCTTGGGCACGATCTGGTGCAATGGTTCGTTCAACCTCCGAACTGTTCGCCGGAGGCGGCAAACGGGCGGTGCGAACTCACTCGCGGGAGCGTTCATGGCGGACGGGAGCCGGTCCCGGGTGCTCGTCACCGGCGGTGCCGGGTTCATCGGGCGCCGCCTGGTCCGCGCGCTGCTCGATCGGGGCCACGACGTGACGTCCGCCGACAGGCACGCGTGCACAGATGAGCGGGCCAGCTCGGTGGTCGGCGACCTGCGGGACCCGGCATTCGTCGCGGAGGCGATCAGGCCGCGCACCGACGTGATCATTCACCTCGCGGCAGTTACCTCTGCGCTCCGCTCGGTGCAGGATCCGGTAGGTACCTACCAGCTGAACGTCGAGGCGACCGCGGGCCTGCTGGAGCTCGCGCGCCAGCGTGGCGTGGGCCGCTTCCTGCTCGCTTCCACTAATGCCGTGGTGGGCGACGTGGGCAGGAAAACCATTACCGAGCAGACGCCGCTTCGCCCGCTCACGCCGTATGGCGCGACCAAGGCCGCTGGCGAGATGCTGCTCGCCGCTTATGCGGCGAGCTACGGCATGACCGGCGCCGCTCTGCGCTTCTCCAACGTCTACGGGCCAGGCATGGAGGCCAAGGACAGTTTCGTGCCGCGGCTGCTTCGGGCCGCTCGGGACGGCAAGGGCGTACAGGTCTACGGTGACGGCGCTCAGATGCGCGACCTCGTTCATGTTGATGACATCGTCAGCGGCATCCTCACTGCCTGGACGGCCGGGCATATTGGCCCATTGATCCTAGGTTCGGGAGAGTCGGTGACGGTGAACGATATCGTGGAGACCGCGCGATCAGTTACAAGCGCGGAACTACCGGTCGAACATGTCCCGCCCAAACCTGGGGAGATGCCGGCCGTGATCGTCGATATCTCGGCCGCGAGAGCCCTGGGGTATGTACCAGGGTTCGATCTCAAGGCAGGAATCGCCACAGTGTGGCCAGAATTCTCGGAGACAGCCAGGTGACATCCCAATGAGCCGCGCCGCTAGCAGCGAGGCTTTCGACCACGAGGCCATCGACGCCGCTGCCATACAGGCGTTCTCCAGTCAGTACGGCGCTCGCGCGACGACGCTGGCGCCGCTGGCCATCGTGATCGCCGCTTACAACGAGGAGGGGGCGATCGGCCCCGTCATCGAGGCGCTGCCGCGGGAGGTGTCCGGGCTCGAGGTCGCCAAGATCGTCGTGTCGGACGGCTCAGCGGACGCAACCGTCAAGGAGGCCGACGCGGCCGGCGCGGTCGTGTGCGACGTGCCGGTAAACCGGGGGCAGGGCGCGGCCCTGCGGCTTGGCTACCGGCTGGCGCGCGAAGGCGGCGCGCAGTACATCGTCACGACCGACGCCGACGGCCAGTACAACCCCGCGGAGATCCCGGCACTGCTGGCGCCGATCCTGGCCGGCGAGGCGGACTTCGTCTCTGGATCGCGCACGCAGGGCAGCGAGGAGACCAAGGATCCGGTGCGCAAGCTCGGCGTCCGGGTCTTCGCCCTGACGATCAGCATGCTGACCGGCCAGCGGATCACCGATCCGTCCTTCGGGCTGCGGGCGATGCGGGCCGAAGTCACCGGAGCCGTCTTGCTCGAGCAGCCGCAGTACCAGGCTTCCGAGCTTCTGATCGGCGTGCTCGCGCACGGGTACCGGGTGGCGGAGGTGCCGGCAACAATCCACAAGCGCAAGGTCGGGCACAGCAAGAAGGGCCACAACGCGCTGTACGGCCTGTACTTCGCCAGGGTTATTGGCGGCACCTGGTGGCGCGAGCGGCGCAGGAACCGCTCAGGGACGTAACGCCGGACTAGCTACGCTGCTCGTTCTCGTCCGAACTCGGCACCATCGCCGCGATCGGTGACAGCGCCTCTGCCTCTGGCGAGGCGGCCGTCGGTGGCTTAGCGCCCCGGTCGGAGAAGAGAACGTAGTGGAAGATCAAGAACCTGGTGATGAACGTCACGAAGTTCGCGACCAGGTAGGCAAGCGCGACCACGACGACTGCCTCGTGCTTGGGCATGCCCTGCTGCTTGGCATAGCTGGACGCGAAATGCGAGGTCAGCGACAAGCACCGCGGCGGTGCCGATCGAGATTGCCCAGAACGGCAGCGTCTCCTTCAGCAAGTGCGGACGGCCTTTTCGCTGCCAGGCCCAGCGGCTCAGCACGTAGCTAACTCCCGCACCGACCAGCCAGCCGCACAAGCCCGCGATCCCGCCCGTCGCGCCACCCAGGTACGCGATGCTCAGCGCGAGCTCACTAGCGCCCAGCGAGACGATCGCGACCAGCGCGAACCGGACGAACTGCCGGGCCAAGCCGGACCTAAGCCGTGCTGTGAGCGCGTCAGGCAGCTTGTCCAAGAGGTTTGGCATCGATGTCCTTGCTGAGCGAAGACATGCTGGTCAACGGACGTTAATACAGTACGGGAACCGGCCAGCCCGGAAGCGGGAACGCACCCGAAGGAGGCGCTGACCTCGCAAAACCCGCTCGGCTTTGCTGGTTGCATGGGAGTGATTACTACCCCGGTGTGCGATGGTTGATGCAGGAAGATCGGAGCGATAAGCCTGCGATCCGAGACGCCGACAGCAGGAGCGACAGTGAAGATCTTGATTCTCGGCGGTGACGGCTACCTCGGCTGGCCGACCGCGCTGCATCTGTCTCGAGGTCGGCCACCACGTGACGGTGCTCGATAACTTCGCCCGCCGCGGCTACGACTTCGAGATGGGCGTCGATAGCCTCGTGCCGATCGAGTCGCTCCAGACCAGGATCCGCGTCTGGCACGAACTGAGCGGCCAGGAAATCGGCTGCTACGTAGGCGACCTGACAGACGCGGACTTCACCTACCACGTCGTTCGCGACTTCCGCCCTGACGCGATCGTGCACTTCGCTGAGCAGCGAGCCGCGCCGTACTCGATGGTTGATCGCAAGCATGCGGTCTACACCCAGGTCAACAACGTGGTCGGCACGATGAACGTGCTGTATGCCATCGCGGAGATCGATCCCGATATTCACCTGGTCAAGCTCGGGACGATGGGCGCCTACGGCACGCCGAACATCGATATCGAGGAAGGCTGGATCGAGATCGAGCACAAGGGCCGCAAGGACCGGGTGCTCTACCCTAAGCGTCCGGGCTCCTACTACCACCTATCGAAGGTGCACGACAGCCACAACATCGAGTTCGCCTGCCGGATCTGGGACCTCCGCGCTACCGACCTGAATCAGGGAGTGGTCTACGGGCAGCAGACCGCCGAGACAGCCAGGGACGACCGTCTCGCGACGCGGTATGACTACGACGCGGTCTTCGGCACGGTGCTGAACAGGTTTGTGATCCAGTCGGTGATCGGCGAGCCGCTGACCGTCTACGGGAACGGCAGCCAGGTCCGCGGCATCATCGAGATCAGGGATACCGTCCGTTGCCTGCAGCTGGCCTGCGAGAACCCGGCCGAACGCGGCGAGTTCCGGGTCTTCAACCAGATGACCCAGTCGCTGTCGATTACGCAGATGGCCGAGACCATCGCCAGGCTCAGCCCGGAGAAGGTCACGGTCGAGCACCTGGCGAACCCGCGCGTGGAGGAAGAGGGCCACCACTACAACGTCGTGCACTCCGGTCTGGTCGAACTCGGCCTGGAACCGCACATGCTCTCGGACACGCTGATCGAGTCGCTGTTCGAGATCACCAAGCGCTTCGCCCACCGGGTGCGGCCCGAGGCCATGATTCCGACCATCGACTGGCGCAGGACCGCCAGCCAGATCGGCCTGTAGCGGATCTGCATGACGGCCTGAGGCGCCTTGAGGTTCGACAGAGGCACCGAACGCTGCGGGAACGCGGGCTAGCGTTTCACGGCGGTGTAGGTCAGGTGGGTCACCCGGGACGATGCGTCTGTGCTGGCCTGGTCCAGCGCGAGACGGTCGGGGTCCACGCGGTCGAACAGGCGGATGCCGGTGCCGAACAGCACGGGCGCGAGCGTAATCGAGAACTCGTCGATCAGGCCGCTGTCCAGGTACTCCTGGATCGTCTCGGCGCCGCCGGCGATGCGCACGTCGCGGTCGCCGGCGGCCTCGCGGGCCTGGAGCAGCGCGCTCTCGATGCCGTCGTTGACGAAGTAGAAGGTGGTGCCGCCCGGCCGCTCCCACGGGTCACGTTTGGTGTGGGTGACGACGAACACCGGGGTGTGGAACGGCGCCTCCTCCGGCCATGCCAGCTCGCCGCCGTCGAACATGCGCTTGCCCATGACGCTCACGCCGGTGCGCTCGTACGTCGCCCGTGCGATGTCGTTGTCGAGTCCTTCCTCGCCGCCCTCACCGAGCTTGAGGTTCTCCCGGAACCACCGCTGCGGGAACAGCCACGCCTGCAGCTCCGACCACTTCGCCATCCAGCGCTGGACCCTCGGGTCGTTCTGACCTTCGGGCGAGAATACGTACTCGACGGGCACGGCGTCGGGCGCCATGAAGCCGTCCAGTGACATCGTCACACTGAAGAACACCTTCCCGGCCATCAGCGCACCGTCCCTTCCTGCCCGGTCTCCTGTTCAGTCATGGTCTCGCCGGCGGTCGCCGGCCCGCGGCCCGTGGACCGCTCCCTGGCGACCTCCGTGACGTAGGCCGCCAGGTTGCGCAACGTCTGCTCGCCGCTCTCGATCGCGTGGTACTTCTCCACGGCCTCGTCGCGGAGTTCCTTGGTGGGGAACACCGCGCGCATCACGATCCGGGTCTGCTCGCCGGCCGGCTCGAAGGTCAGGACCGACTCGAAGGCGTTCGGGTCGTCGCGGGACTCGCCGTGCAGCAGCGCGATCCGCTCCGGCGGGACGATCTCCCGCCAGGTGATCCACTCCTGGTAGTCGGTCCCGTCCGGCCCGTGCATCACGAAGTCCCACTCCCCGCCGACGCGGAACTCGAAGGACCGCGTCGTGGTGGTGAAGCCCTCCGGTCCCCACCACCGCGACAGGTGCCGGACTCGCGTGAACGCCTCGAACACCAGCTCCCGCGGGGCGCCGATCACCCGGGAGATCACGATCTCGCGGTCCGCGGTCGCGCGCGCAGGCTCGCCGCCGCTACTGGTCGTCGCCATCGTGTGGTCCCTCCTGCCTTGCCTGCTTCAACTCTTGCACGTACTCGTCCAGCCGGTCGAAGCTCTCGCTCCAGAACCGCTCGAAGCCGCCCACCCACTCGTGGACCGGCCGCAGCCCGCGGGCGTCCAGGCCGTACAGCCGCTGCTTGCCCGCCCCGCGGACCCGCACGAGCCCGACCTCCCGGAGGACCCGCAGGTGCTTGGACGCCTGCGGCTGGGTCATCCCCAGGTCCCGCGCCAGGTCGGTCACCGGCCGCTCGCCGCTCCGCAGCAGCACCAGGATCTCCCGCCGCCTGCGGTTCGGCGATCGCGTTGATCGCGTCCGAGGTCGTCGCCGCTCGTGCCATGGCGCCATCATATGCCTATATCGGAATGTGTCAATGCGCCGCCGTCGCCGCATCACAGGAGGGGCCGTGTGACGAATGACGGGCTGGAACCGTCAGGCAGTGGAAGACCGCTGCAAGGTCCGTCGCCGATCCTGTGCGAGCAGCCGGACGGAACGGCGCTACCTCAACCCAGCCGGCCTGTCACCAACGTCATGCCCCGCAACTGCTAGCTAGCGCCCATTCCGGGTCAGCAGCCAGCGGCTGGTCGCCGCATCCTGGCAGAGCCGGTAGATATTTGCCGGTACGTTCCGCCCGACCGAGGCCGTGACTTTCCAGCACCGCCATACAACTGGAGCCTCTTCGTCGCGCTCCTCATGCCCTCCCTGGACGTGTGCGGAAGGCTGTGCAGACGGCCGCTCCAGAATCGACAGCACCGCGTACAGCCGATCCCGCCAGACGAATCTGGCGGGCCTCCCGTCGATCAGCCACACATCGACCGGCTCCGATCGGACCTCGCTCACCCTGCTCACCCTGCCTGCGCGTCCGTGCGGTCCCGGGGCGGGCACCAGTCCCCTGACCCGACCGAGTCCGGTCCGGACCTGGCGCCCGAAGACGCCCCTCTGGGACCCCTCGCTCCGTCGGCTACCCAGGGGAAGACAGGCAGCTGCGCTTAGTTCGAACGTATATTCGATGGCAAGGAATGGCAAGACCTAAGCCGTGAAATGGCTTTCGTTAAAGGCCATTCTAACTGGCTATGCAGCGCTCTCATCTCGGCCGCAACAGACGGTCTCAGGGCTGCGCCGCAAAGCCCGGCATCGGGAAGCCAGCGAGCAGGTCTCTGACCTGCCCGGCGATCCGGTCGATGACCGTGTCATCTTGCTTGCTCGCGGCCCTGATAGCTTCGTCCATCCACGCTGCGACCTGCGGCATGTGCTCCTCGGTGAGGCCGCGGGTGGTAATCGCGGACGCGCCGATCCGCAGCCCGGACGGGATCAAATGGCTTGCGGGTGTCGAATGGCACGGTGTTGTAGTTCACCTCGATGCCCGCCCTGTCGAGCGCGCGCGCCGCGGGCTTGCCCCCGATCTCCTGCGGCGTCAGGTCAATCAGGATCAGATGATTGTCGGTACCGCCGGAGACGAGGCTGTAACCACGCTCGGTCAGCGCTGCGGCAAGCGCCTTCGCATTCGCCACGATCTGGTGCGCGTATCCGCGGAATTCCGGTGCCGACGCTTCCTTAAGCGCCACGGCGATCGCAGCGGTGGTGTGATCGTGCGGTCCGCCCTGCAGCCCGGGGAACACTGCCTTGTCGATTGCCGAGGCGTGCTCGGCCGAGCACATGATCATCGCCCCGCGCGGGCCGCGCAGCGTCTTGTGCGTGGTTGTCGTGATCACGCTCGCATGGCCGACCGGCGTGGGATGCGCACCGCCCGCGATCAGGCCGGCGATGTGCGCGATGTCGGCGACCAGCACGGCGCCGACCTCGGCAGCGATCTCGGCGAAGACGGGAAAGTCGATCGTGCGAGGGATCGCCGTACCGCCGCAGAAGATGACCTTCGGCTGCTCCTTGCGGGCCAGGTCGCGGACCTCGTCGAAGTCGATCCTGCCGGTGTCCGCGCGAACGCCGTACTGGACAGAGCGGAACCACTTGCCGGTTACCGAGACCGGCCAGCCGTGCGTGAGGTGCCCGCCCATCGGCAGGGACATGCCCATCACTGTGTCGCCCGGCTGGGCGAACGCGAGGTAGACGGCCAGGTTCGCTGGCGAGCCAGAGTAGGGCTGGACGTTGGCGTGATCGACCCCGAACAGGTCCTGCGCGCGCTGTACCGCGATGGTCTCGATCGGGTCGATGTTCTGCTGGCCCTCGTAATAGCGCTTGCCCGGGTAGCCCTCTGAGTACTTGTTGGTCAGCACGGAGCCGCTGGCCTCCAGCACCGCCAGCGAGACGTAGTTCTCTGATGCGATCATCCGCAGCTTCTCGAACTGGCGCCTGGCCTCGGCCTGGATCAGGTCCGCGATCTGCGGGTCGGTGCTCGCGACGTGCGGGACCGGCGGCTGGTGCATGAATACCCTCCCTGTGGCGGCCCTGAGCTGCGGCAGCCAGGCGAAGGCCTGGCTGTCAGCGGGCCGGCAGCGCGGAGGCCGGCGCCCCCGCTTGCTCCTCCTGCCATTCATGATGCCGGAACGCGCGCGAGCCCGCACTACCCGCCCGCGACCCGCTCCGCCGGGTCGCATCAAATACAACACCGATGTGCCACACGTGCCGTCCTAACAAAACACCCGGTGGCACTTTGGTGTTCTTTTCGCGCAGTCCGGGTGGCGCCGCTCGAGGATCGCCGAAGCGGAGGTTGTCATGCGTTGCCCGGTTTCTCCGCTCATGAGCCCGACAGTTACCCTGGCTAACGAACCCGCGGCCAGAATCTGCTGCCGTCGGGGTGCGGCACACGGACGGAGCAGGGATGCGGATCGGCCAGATCGCCATCGACGTCGCGCCGCTGCGCGAGGGCCGGGACTTCCGGTTGCTCTTCACGGGCCGTTTCGCGTCGATGGCGGGCAACGCGGTGGCGACCACCGCCGCGAACTGGCAGGTCTATGCCCTGACCAAGTCCTCGCTCGCGGTCGGCGCGCTGACGCTCGCTGACAGCATCGGCATGTTCGCAGGGCTCATGGCGGGCGGGATGCTCGCCGACCGGTATGACAGGCGAATCCTGATGGTCTGGACGCGGGCACCGCTCGCGGTCCTTGCCGCGCTGCTCATGGTCAACAGCCTGCTCTCCCGTCCGGCGCTGTGGCCGCTGTACGTGCTCGTGACCGCGATCGGAGCACTCTCCGGACTCGGCTCACCAGCATCGACGGCGGCGATGCCCGCGCTTGTCAAGCCGGACCAGCTGGCCGCCGCTGCCGCGCTCGGCGCGATGAGCGGTCAGCTCGGCAACCTGGGCGGGCCCGCCCTCGCCGGCGCGCTCATCGCCGGTCCCGGGCTTGCCGCGTGCTACGGGATCGACGCGGCCTGCTTCGCGATGTTCGGGCTGACCGCGTGGTTCATCAGGCCGCTGCCGCCGACGGTCAGGGCAGGACGTCCCGGGCTGCGGTCGATGGCCGAGGGGCTGCGGCACGTCAGGCACAACGCGGTCGTCGGCGGCATGCTCGCTGTCGATACCAGCGCGATGATCTTCGGAATGCCGTCGGCGCTCTTCCCTGCACTGGCAAAAGAGCACTTCCATGGCGGCTCGGCGACGTTCGGGCTGCTGGCGGCGGCGCCAGCGTTCGGTGCGCTGCTCGGCGCCGCGACCAGCGGCTGGACCGGCCGGGTCAGACGTCCCGGAATCGTGATCATCGGCGCCGGCCTGTCCTGGGGTGCCGCCTTGGTCGGCTTCGGGTTCAGCACGAGCCTGGTCGTCGCGCTCGGCGTTCCTCGCGCTCGCAGGGATGTCCGACCTCATCTCCGAAGTCCTGCGGAACGCGCTCCTGCAGCACTACACGCCCGACGAGCTGCGGGGCCGCGTCTCCAGCCTGTACCTGGCGCAGGTGACGACCGCCCCGTCGCTCGGCAATGTCGAGGCCGGGGTGGTCGCGCAGCTGTTCTCGTTGACGGCGCTCGGTGGTCAGCGGCGGACTTGCATGCGTCGCCGGCGCCCTCATCCTCGGGGCGGTCAACCCGGCGCTGCGCCGGGCGAGCCTGGCCGTGCGCGGAGACGACGAGCGAGACGGCGGCGTCCCGCAACAGGCCCCTGCCCCCGCCTAGCCGACACCGCCTAGCCGCCCCGGCGGCCTGCCCTGCGCCAGCGGGCTGAGCGGCGGTCGGCGAGTACCTGGCGGACCACGTTGCGGCCCGGGATGCCGGTCACGCCGCCGCCGCCGTGCGTCGACGAGCCTGCCTGGTACAGCCCGCGGAGCGGCGTGCGCAGGTCGGCGTATCCCGCGGCCGGCCTGGCGTGGAACATCTGGCCGATGGTCAGCTCGCCGTGGAAGATGTTGCCGCCGACGAGGCCGTACTCTTCCTGCATCTGATGCGGGCCGATTACCTGGCGATGCAGCACTGACGCGCCGAACCCTGGTGCGACCTGTTCCATCCTGGCGATCACCCGGTCCGCGTAGCGCTCGAGCTCGGCGTCGTCAGGATGATCGGCGTAGGTGTGCGGCACCCACTGCGTGAACAGCGACATGACGTGCTGGCCGGCCGGCGCGAGCGAGTCGTCGAACACGCTCGGGATGCAGATGTCGGCGAACGGCGCCGTCGACGGGCGCCCGCCGACTGCCTCCTGGAACGACGTCTCGATCTCATCGAGGCTGTCGGCCAGCACGATGGTCCCGCCGTGCACCTGCGGGTCGAACTCTGGGTGACTCGCGAAGACCGGCATCCTGTCCAGCGCCAGGTTGACCTTCACGGTCCCGCTTCTGGTCTGCCAGCCCCTGATGTCCGCGACGAAGTCGGCCGGCAGGACGGCGGGATCGACCAGCTTGAGGAACGAGAGCTTCGGATGCGCTGTCGTGATCACGACGGGCGCCGCTCACGTGCTCGCCCGTCGCCAGGTCCACGCCGGTCGCCCGGCCGCCGGACGTCGTGATCGCCGCGACCTCCGCGCCCGTCCTGACCTCGGCGCCGAAAGACCGAGCGGCGGCGGCCAGAGCGGTCGTGACCGCGCCCATCCCGCCGCGTGGGAAGCCCCAGGCTCCCGTCTGGCCGTCGGTGTCGCCGATGTGATGGTGCAGCGTCACGTAACCGGTGCCTGCCGACCGCGGACCTGCCCACATGCCGATCACACCGGACACTGACAGCAGGCCGCGCAGCGCGTCACTGGTGAAGTACTGATCGAGCAGGTCGGCGATGCTGCCGGTGAGCAGCCTGGTGATGTCGACGGCCAGCCTGGTGTCGACCTTGCGCAGGTGACGCAGCAGCAGGCTCTGACCGAGCAGGTCGGCGGGCCTGCGGGAGCCCAGCTTCGGCGGGATCTCGGTCAGCATCGGGCCGAGAATGCCGCCGATCCTGACCAGCCTGGCCTCGTAGTCGACGTAGTTGTCGGCGTCCTGCGCCGAGAACTTCGCGATCTCGGCGTGCCGCTCCGCGGGCTCGGATGGCAGCCGCAGGTAGCTGCCGTCGGCACGCGGCGCGAAGTAGGGGCCCTGCGGGTACACGTGGTAGCCGTGCCGGTCGAGCCGCAGGTCGCGAACGAGGCTCGGCGGGCAGCAGCGAGACGACATAGGACAGCGACGTGACCGTGTAGTCGGGCCCGAACGGGTGCTCGCTGATCGCCGCGCCGCCGAGCACGTCGCGCCGCTCGCAGACCAGCGTGCGCATGCCGCTGCGGGCCAGGTAGGCGGCCGCAACCAGGCCATTGTGCCCACCGCCGACTACTACCGCGTCAAACTCGGCCGTCATCAGCAGGGCGCTCCAGCAAGGGTCTCGGACGTCCGGTCTCCCGGGATGCCTCAGACATCTCAGATCGGATAAAAGCAAGCATATGACCTGCCCGCCGCCTCCTCGGTCATGGGCGGGCGCTGCAGGCGGCAGCGCTCTTCGACGCGGGGACAGCGACCGCGAAGACGCAGCTGTCCCGCCGCTCAGAAGTTCGCCTGACCCGTCTCGTCGCGGCGTCTGCCTCGCCGCTGTCCGGCCTGCAGGAACGGCATGCCCGGGAGCAGCCGCGGACGGCGCCAGCCGCCTGTTCCGCGGATGGTCGGCAGGGACCGCGTCATGCAGGGCCTTGGTGTAGTGATGCCGGGGCGAATGGCGGATCTGCTCGGCAGGACCGATCTCGACGATCCGGCCGCCGTACATCACGGCGACTGTATCGACGACGCGGCCGATCAAGTCCAGGTCGTGGGTCACGAAGAGCATCGACAGGTGCCGCGCACGACCCGCGTCCAGCAGCAGGTTCACGATCTGGGACTGCACGGACACGTCGAGGCTCGACGTCGGCTCGTCGCAGATCAGCACCGACGGGGCGGTGATCAGGGCCCTGGCGATCGCGATCCGCTGCCGTGCCGCCGCCTGAGTAGCGGGCCGGATAGCTGCGCAACTCGGCGCCAGGCAGGCCGACCGCTGACAGCTGCTCGGTGACCAGCGCGTCGCCGCCCGGTCCGCGGCCGCCGGGCAGCCCGTGGATGCGGAGCGGCTCGGTGACGATGTCCCTGATCGTCATCCGCGGGTCGAGCGAGTCGTAGGGATCCTGCAGCACGAAGCCGATCTGCCTGCGCAGCACACGCAGCTTGCCACGCCCTGACGGATACGGCGGTGCCGTTGAAGGTGAGCCGCCCCGATGTGGGCCGCGTCGAGCCCGAGGGCGAGCCTGATGCAGGTCGTCTTGCCCGACCCGGACTCGCCGACCAGGCCGAGGCTCCCGCCGTCCGGCACGGCGAAGCGTGACATCGTCGAGCGCCAGCCGGCCGCCCCGGTACTGCTTGCTGACCCCCTCGAAGCCGATCATGGCCTTTCCCCTTCGCCGCCTTGACCGGCAGCTGCCTGCGCTCTGCGGCATCTCAGCGGCCGGGTCAGGCGTCGCCGGGTGGTGGCAAGCGGCCAGATGCGCAGCTGACACCGGCTCGAGGGACCGGATCGACGTCGGCGCACACCTGCGTGGCGCGCGGGCACCGCGGCGCGAACGGGCAGCCAGGCGGCTCCTCGCCCGGGCGCCGGCGGCGCAGCCCGGGATCTGGAACAGCGGCGTCCCGGCCGCCCCGGCCCGCAGGTCTTGCCTGGTCCGCAGCAGTCCCTGGGTGTACGGGTGGGCTGGCGCGTCGAAGATCTGCTCGACCGGCGCCTGCTCGACGATCCGGCCCGCGTACATCACAGCCGCCCAGTCGGCGAGCTCGGCGACCACGCCCATGTCATGGGTAATCCACAAGAAGCCTGAACGCATACCTTCCCGCAGCTCGCCGATCAGCGCGAGGATCTCGGCCTGCGTCGAGACATCGAGCGCCGTCGTCGGCTCGTCGGCAACGATCAGCGGCGGGGCAAGCGCGACCGCCATCGCGATCATGACCCGCTGGCGCATGCCGCCGGAGAGCTGGTGCGGGTACAGCCTCGCGACGGCGGCCGGCTGCCTGATCTCGACCTGCGCCAGGGCGGCGATCGCGGCCTCGGCTGCCTGCTGCCTGCTCATCCCGGCGTGCTGGGCGAACAGCTCGCCGATCTGCCTGCCGACCGGCACGACCGGATTGAGCGCTGCCATCGCGTCCTGTGCGATGCAGCCGAGCAGGCTGGCCCTGACCCGCCGGAAGTCGGCGCGGTTCATGCCCGCCACATCCCGGCCGGCGATGGTGACCTGCCCGGTGATCGTCGCCGATCTGGG
Source organism: uncultured Actinomycetota bacterium (assembly GCA_963809195.1). Lineage (GTDB taxonomy): Bacteria > Actinomycetota > Actinomycetes > Streptosporangiales > Streptosporangiaceae > Chersky-822. The sequence continues at coordinate 1,041,210 of CAWEIQ010000003.1, forward strand.
CAGCAGTCCGGCCGCCGCGAGAGCGAGCGAGCTCTTGCCGCTGCCGGTCTCGCCGATCAGCGCCACTACCTGCCCGGCCTCGACCGTGAGGCAAGCGTCCCTGACCGCGTGCACATGCGCTGGGCCGGACTATCGCTGACGTTCGAGGTCGTACCTGAGCGTCCAGGCGCTGAGCCTCGGGCAGCAGGTCCGCGCTGCCCGGCGTCACACTTCCTCCCTGGTCCGCGGGTCGACGAACATCCTGAGCGCGTCGGCGACCAGGTTGAAGAACACGACCGCGACCGCGCCCACGATCACGGTGCCCATCACGACCGGACGGTCCAGGTTGTGCAGCGAGTTCACGGCGAGCAATCCGATGCCCGGCCAGATGAACACCACCTCGACGGTGACCACGCCGGACAGGTAGGACCCGAGGTCCAGGCCAACCATCGTGAGGGCGGGTGACAGCACATTGCGCAGCACGTGCCTGCGCAGGATGTAGGAGTCGGACAGTCCCTTCGACACGGCCGTCCTGCACGTAGGACGAGGCCAGCGACTCCTGCATCTGGTCGGCGACGATCTGCGCGTACCACGGCGCGCCGATCAGGCCAAGGGTCAGCGCCGGCAGCACGAGCTGCGCGGGTCCGGTACCGCCAGTTACAGGCGCGATGCCGAGCCGGAATCCGAACAGCAGCAGCAGGAGCAGTCCCGAGGACGAAGATCGGCACTGCCAGCAGCGTCAGGTTGATGGCACTGATCAGCGCCCTGACCCGGCCATAGAGAGCGGCCGCGACACCGAGCGCCCCGCCGATGATCACCTCGGCGATCACCCCGGCCAGCGCGAGCACCCCGGTCGTCAGCAGCCTGGGCCCGATCAGAGAAGCGACAGGCTGGCGCTGGATATAGGAGGTGCCGAGGTTCCCGCGCAGCAGGTTGCCGAAGTAGTCGGCGAACTGGACGATCAGCGGCTGGTTCAGGTGCAGCTGAACCCGGATGTTCGCGAGCACCGCCGACGCTCTGCGCCCTTGGCGCGATCGCCTTCGCCGGGTCACCTGGCACCACGAACTCCAGCAGGAACGCCAGCACGACGACGCCGGCGACCGCGATGAACCCGAAGACCAGCCTGCGGATCAGCGCCCGAGCCACGAGAGCCTCCGCAGGTCAGGGTTGAACGCCTTGACGCCCTCGCCGACGAGCAGGAAGGCCAGCGTGAGGCCCATGATCGCGAGCCCAGGCGCGATCACGAGCAGCGGAGTCGTAGCTGATGGCCGTCTCGCCGTCGGAGATCATGTTGCCCAGCGAGGCCGTCGGCGGGTTGATCCCGGCTGACAGGTAGGACAAGGTCGCCTCGAAGGCGACCGCCGATGCCGCGTTCAGCGGTGAGTAGGCGAGCATCATCGACGTCACGTGCGGCGCCAGGTGCCGACGCACGATCGTCAGGCCGCCCGCGCCCATCGCCTCGCCCGCCTCGACGAACCCGCGCGACCGCAGCCTGAGCACCTCGCCGTACACCAGCCGGGCTGGATAGGACCAGAACAGCACCGTGATGATCACGATGACCCTGGTCAGGCCGGCAGACATGACGGCCGCGATGACCAGGCCAGCCAGCGTGTACGGCAACGCCAGCCCGACGTCGGTGAACCGCATCAGCAACTGCTCGACAGGCCCGCGGAAGTATCCGGCGAACAAGCCGACGGCTGCGCCGATCACGATCGACGTCGCGTTGGACACGACGGCAACGATCAGCGACACCCTGATGCCGTAGACCAGCCTGCACCAGCTCATTGCGGCCAAGCAGGTCGGTGCCGAGCGGATACCGTCCGCTCGGTCCCACCGGGAGCCCTGTCGGTCCGAGCCCGTGCGTCAGATCCTGATGCGTCGGGCTCCCGAACAGCGGGGCCGCGATCGCCAGCCCGGCGAACACGGCGAGCACAGCCACCCCGGTGACGAGCTGCCACGGCCAGCGGCCCGCGCGGCGCCGATCGTCAGCCGACCGGCGCAACCGTGGGAGGCGCCGCCCCAGAAGGGTGGTCGCCGAGGCTGAGGTCAACGCTCTACACCCACATCCGGTCGTAATAGCTGTAGGTCTCGCCGCGGTACTGGTAGTTCTGGATCTTCTGCGAGACACCGGCTAGCCAGTCGGTGGACGCGAGGAACACGAATGGCGCGTCGTCGCCGATCAGCTGCTGAATCTGGGCATACAGCTTGTTCCGCGCGACCACGTTGAACTCGGTGAGCGCCTGCTTGGCCAGCGCGTCGACTTGGGGGTTGGAGTAGCTGCAGTAGTTGCTCGAAGCCTTGGTGGTGTAAAGGGCGTTGACCTCGTCGGCCGGCGTCGGCTGGACCATGTACCACGAGTCGGTGGACATCTGCAGCTTCTTGCGGCCGCCCTGCTGGGCGTACTCCAGGCTGTAGAGCGCGTTCGAGTCGATCTGGTTGAGCGTCACGTGCACGCCGATGGCGGCGAATTGCTGCTGCACGACCTGGGCGATGGCGGGGAATGGCGGGTCAGCCGCCACCGAAAGCGTTATGGAGAAACCCTTTTTCACGCCAGCCTGCGCCAGCAGATCCTTGGCCTTCTGCGGGTCGTAGCCGTACTGCGGGAACGTCGCAGGGAAGTCGGCCAGGTCCTTCGGGAACGGCGCGCCCCATGGGGTGCTGGTGCCATAGGTGATCTTCGCGAGGGTGGCCTTGTTGATCGCCCAGTTCATCGCCTGCCTGACCTCGCGGCTGCGGAATTCAGGCACCGTGTCCGGGTACATGGTCAGCCAGATGTTTCCTGGCGACGGCCGGGATATGGCCAGCTGCTTCAGCGTCGGCGAGGCCAGCACCTGGCCCGCCTCAGTAGACGGCAGGCCGTCGCCGATGATGTCGGTGTCGCCGTGCTCGAGTTGCTGCACCTGGATCTGCGGGTCGACGCCCCAGTGATATTCGACGGCGTCAAGGTAGGGCAGGCCTGGATAGAAGTAATGCGGGTTTCGCTCGAACCGCGCCGTCTGGCCAGCCTGGTCGTACGAGGCGATCATGAACGGCCCATAGCCAACGGGCGTCTGACCGAACTGCTTGCCGAGCCTATCGACTTCTTCCTTTGGCAACGGTGCCGTAATCGGCTGGGTAAAGGCGTTCAGGATCGTGAAGTCTGGCGCGGTCAGGTGCACGACAAGCGTGCTGTCGCCCTGAGCCTCGACGCCCTCGAGCTGCTTGGTCTTACCGGCCATGAGCTCGGTCGCACCGATCACGGATGACAGGTAGCTCGCACCCCAGGACTGCAGCTTCGGGTCCAGCATGCGCTCCCACGCGTACTTGAAGTCGCCTGCGACGATCTTCCTGCCGTGGTGGAACTTGGCGTCCGGCCTGATCTTGAACGTCAGCGTGGTGCCGTCCTTGCTGATCGCGGGCAGCGCCGCTGCCAGGTTCGGTACGGGGCCGCCGAAAGTCTTGTCGTAGGCCATCAGCGCGCCGAAGTAAACCAGCTCGGTCAGGCAGTCCCACGCCGTGAGGTTCTCGCCGAGAGCCGGGTCGAAGGAGTCCGGCGGGTTAGCCCAGGACACCCGGACCGTGCCGCCGCGGTGGCCGCCGGAGACTGGCTGCGGGCCAGGAACGTACTCCCTGATCGTGACACCGCCCTTCTTGACGATCGCGGGCCCGCCGGACGTCGTGGAGCATGCTGCCAGCAGCGGGCCGCCGACCGCGCCCAGCGCTCCCGCCGTGCCGGTGAGCTTGAGGAAGCCGCGCCGGTCCATCGGGACCGATCCGCCTGCCAGTGTCCGATCAGATTGCCGGGGCCTATCAGATCGCCGGGGCCGATTGCGCTGTGTCATGACCTAGTCGCCTCCTTGGCGTCGACTGAGCCTCTGCGGTGACGTACTTGCGTACGTCGGCGCTGGGCTCCTCCATGGGGGCGAGATAGCCGGCCGTGAAGCGGCGCGAGGTCATGCCGTCCTGGACGCGCTCGCAGATCAGCCAGTCCTGCCGGTTCACCAGGTCCCAGAAGCTGACCGCGTCGCCCGGATCGAAATCCGGCTTGGCTATCTCGTCGGGGTGGAACAGGAAATCGCAGATGACGGTCGTCAACCCGGCCGAGCGCGGCCAGAGCGTGAAGGCCGCGACGTGATCGGCCGACAGGCTGATCATCAGGTTCGGCAGCACCAGCTCGCCGAAGTGCCTGGTCCGCTCCGTCTCGGACAGGCCAGGCAGCGGCTGGCGCGTGGTCGTCCCCGTTGCGGTGAACGTGTAGGCGCCCGTCGCGGTGCGGGACGCCAGACTCCCAGTCCACGTCGCCGCCGGTCCTGGCGAATTCGGGCACCAGCTCGCACAACTCAGGGTGAACGGGGCCGCAGTGGTAGCACTCGTTGTAGTTCTCGAGCACGACCTTCCAGTTCGCCGCGACCTCGTAACGCAGCCGCGCGCCGGTCCGCAGATCTTCCATGCGGTACGCGGCGACGCGCGCCGGGATCGGCCCGAGCGAATCTGTCAGCGATGGCCCCGCGCCAGGCTCCAGCCTCGCGAACACGAAGCCGCCCCAGGTGCCGACCTCGACCTGGTGCAGGGATAGCGCCGCCCGGTGGTTGCGCAAATCGGGCAGGAACGGCGCCGACCGCAGCGTGCCGTCCAGGCCGTAGGTCCAGGCGTGATACGGGCATTTGATGGACCCGGCGAAGCATCCGCTACGCCAGCCAGCTCCGTCGCCCCGTCCGGTCATCTGGCCCCCGGCCTCAAGGCCCCCTGGCGCGGCCTCCTCCGGCGGCACGAGTCGCGAGCCGCGGTGACGGCACAGGTTGTAGAAGCCGCGCAAGCCGCCATCGTCGCCACGGACGACGATGACGCTCTCCCCGACGACGTCCGCTGTCAGGAAGTCGCCGCTCGTGGTCAAGCCGTCGGCTCGCCCCACGCAGAACCAGTCGGCGAAGATGATCACGTCTCGTTCCCGGCGGAACTCCGACTCCGACACGAAACTCGCCTTCGGCAGGCTCATCTCGAGCGGGATTCCGGCGGGCATGCCGGGCGGTTGCTCAGTCATCGGCGTAGCTGAGCGCTGGGTGGATCGGCTGACCGTCGGCGAACCTGCCAGGGCGGAACGCCGTCAAGGTCGACGTGCGTGGCCGCGCCCGCGACGATCAGCTCGGCCAGTGCCTCGCCGACCGCCGGAGAGATCTTGAATCCCATGCCTGAGAATCCGGCCGCGAGGACGAGGCCAGGCCGGCCGGGCACCTCGCCCAGCATCGGGCGGGCGTCCGGCGTCATGTCATACACGCCGGTGACGCCGGCGGCGATCCCTGACTCGGCGAATGCCGGCACGCGGCGTGCCGCCGATCCGACCAGCTCGGCAAGATCACCGTCGCGGGCGGTCGCGGCGATCCGGTCGGGGTCGGCGCCGCGTGGTCCGGTGAAGTTGCCAATGAGCGTTCGCTCCCCGGCCGCCTCCGGACGGAAGTATGTCTGGGTTGTCGAGTCGATGCAGGCCACGCGCGCTCCGGCGCCCGCCGCATGAGCGATGACCGCGACGTGGTGCAGCTCGGTCTCGATCGGCAGATCGAGACCGACAGTGGCGAGCAGCGGCGGTGACCAGACCCCAGCGGCGAGGACGACGATGCCCGCGTACATGGCGCCGTCATCGGTCTGCACCCCAAGGACCCGCTCGCCGTCGGTGACCAGCGACCGAACCCTGGTGTTCGGCCGGTAGGCCGCACCGGCGTCCCTGGCGGCAGCCAGCAGATCGCCTGCCACGATCGCGCCGTCGCCATAGCCACCGTGCGGTTCCCACGCGGCGCATTCGACGTCGTCGGTGCGCAGCCCTGGGGCAAGCCTCGCAAGCTCGGCGCCGTCGACGACCTCGGCACGCGCGCCGCGCTGCCGCTGCATGGATACGTTGGCCCGCAGGAGGTCTGTTTCTTCTTTCGCTACAAGGCGCACGAAGCCGGTCCGGCGCACGCAGGACGGCCTGCCGGTCAGGTCGGTCCAGGAGTCGAACATCGCGTCGCTGCGTACCGCCAAGTCGACCTCGGGCGGGAACGTGTAGTGCATCCTGACCAGCGCCGACGACCGGCTCGACATGCCCGATCCCACGGTGCCGCGGTCGAGCACGGTGACCGAGCCCAGCGCCCATCCTGGTCAGGTGGAAGGCCGTAGCGGCACCGATGACGCCGGCGCCGACGACCAGCACGTCGGCGATGGCTGCCTTCACCGGAGCGCCTCGCTCAGTACGCTCATCGCCGGCTCCAGCGGCGCGCTCGAAGGTGGCCGACTACCTGACGGGCAGCGTTGTAGCCGGGGGCGCCTGTCACACCGCCGCCGGGGTGTGCGCCGGCGCCGCAGAGGTACAGCCCGCCGACGGGCGTCGCGTACCTGGCCCAGCCCGGCACCGGGCGCATGTGGAACAGCTGGTCGAATCTGATGTCGCCGTGGAAGATGTTGCCCTCGGTCAGGCCGTACGTGCGCTCGAGGTCAAGCGGGGTCAGGACCTGCCTGGCCAGCACGGCACCCGGCACGTTCGGCGCGAACTTGCCGATCCTGGCCATGACCTTGTCGCCGAGTTCGTCTCTGCGCTTGTCCCAGGTCCCCTGCGCGAGCTGGTACGGCACGTACTGGACGAAGCACGTCATGATGTGGCGCCCGGCCGGGGCCAGGGTGTCATCGACGCTGGAGGCGACCACGCAGTCGACGAACAGCTCGTCGGCGTCGGCGATCTCGCCGCGCTTGGACCTGTCGTAGCACCTGTCAGCGACGTCCAGGCTCGGCGGAAGCGTGAACAGCGCCCGCTGCCCTGGACCAGCGTCCGGCGGCATGCCCAGCACGGAGGGCTCTGCATCGAGCACGAGGTTGACCTTCGCGCACGGGCCGTCCATCTTGATCGCCGCGACCGCGTCGCGGAACTCTTCTGGCAGCTCGGTCTTCTCGACGAGCTGCAGGAAGGTGCGCTTCGGATCCGCGCAGGACAGCACGACGCCGGCGGTCAGCTCGGAACCGTCGGCCAGCGCCACGCCAGTCGCGCGGCCATGCGCCACGGTGATCGCCGCGACCTCCGCGCCCGTCCTGATCTGCAGGCCGTGGTCGCGGCCGGCCGCAGCCATCGCGTCGCTGATCGCACCCATGCCGCCGATGACGTGTCCGAAGAACCCCTGCTGCTTCGTGATCGCCGCCGGTGAGCATGTGGAAGACCAGCCCGATCAGCGTGCCAGGCTGGTACGGGCCGCCGTGCTTGCCGTACAGGTTGTTGGCCAGAAGCAGCGCCTTGACCTGCGGCGAGGTGAACCTGGCGTCGATGTAGTCGCCCAGGCTGGATGACACCAGCCTGGTCAGGCCCTCGATGTCGGGGCCGCGCAGGCCTCGTAGCCGTCCGCCGAGCCTGACCAGCTCGGCGGCGCCGCGCAGCTTCCCAGCCCTGGTGTCAGGCGGCAGCTCGGTCAGCATCGGCTGCAGCCGCGCGGAGAGCTGGCGCAGCTCGCTGGTCGCGTCGTCGAACGCGCGGGCGTCCCTGGCGGAGTAAGCGCGTGATCTCGGCTCTGGTGCGTTCCTGATCGGTCCAGTTCGCGAGCACCTCGCCGCCTTCCAGCGCGACCTGGACAGCGGGTTCGCACGGCACCATGCGCAGTCCGTGCTTGCCGAGCTCGAGTGTCCTGATCACCTCGGGGCGCAGCATGCTCGCGATGTACGAGGTCGTCGACGCCCGGCAGCCAGCGGCGATCTCTTCGGTGACGCAGGCGCCGCCGATCACGTCTCGCCGCTCGAGCACCAGCGTGGACAGCCCGGCCCTGGCGAGCAACGCCCCTGCGGTGAGCCCGTTATGCCCGGCGCCCACCACAATCGCATCCCACTGATCCCCCGTCATCGCCGCGCCTCCGCCCGGCACCGGCCGCAACGGGGACGCACCGCTGTCGTTCTGGCAACAAGACGGCGCCCCGCGGCGCTGGGCGACGCGGTGGACGCCTGGCGCGTGCGGATAGGCCACCTGGGGTTCACGGTGGGGTCGGGCAGGGCGCGCGCGACGGGCGGCGTCAGGCGGGGCCGCGGGGCGCTGAGTGGTCATGCGCCGGCCTCCCGGATCGGGCGCCCGGTACGGGCGCCGAATTTGACCTGAGGTTTGTTAAGCGCCAGAAGTCTGGATTTTGCCGAGTATGCAGTGTTAGCTTTTGCGATGTCAATGACCTCGGCAACGGCGGATAGATGACTTCTGGTCAAACAACTGTCCGGCACGCCAACGCGCGCTGGCCAGAAGCCCGCCGTGCGGGCAGGCGAGCGGCAGCGCGCCAAACAGGACAAGATCGTGGCCATCGCGATGGAGCATTTCGCCAGGCACGGCTACGAGGGCGCCAGGGCCGAGGCCATCGCAGCGGCCGCCGGAGTGTCCAAGGGTGCGATCTTCGGCTACTTCGGCAGCAAGGCCGGCCTCTTCCTGGCCGCCTACCAGAGCGCGGCCCGGACGTTCAGCCGCTATCTCGAGGCGCCAGACGAGGTGCTCGACCAAGGTTTCTTCTCGACCATCAGCTACTGGCTCGAGCACACGCCGCACTTGATCCACGAAGACTGGATCCCGTACCGCGTCGTGCTGATCGGCAGCTACTGCTCGGACCTCGCGCTCAAGCGCGAGATCACGAAGTTCATGCAGAGCGAGGACCCGTACGGGACCAGGGAGTTCGTCCAGTTCGGCGTGGACCGTGGTGAGGTCAGGCGCGACATCGAGACCGACCTGATCATTTCGCTGGTGGACTGGCTGATCGACCGTTGCCAGGACGCGATCGTGACCGAGGAGCTCGACCCCGGGCTGTTCGGCTACTTCACTCAGTCGCCGCAGCTGCGTGAGCAGCGGATGGCTCAGTTCGTCGAGCTGCTGCGCAGTGCCATCTCCGTGCCCGCCGCCGCCACGAGGAGCAGTCCATGACCGACGCATCGCCCGCCCTGGCGAGTGCCGACCAGGGGGGACGACCCGCCGCTGCCTCTCCCCTCACGACCGTGATCCGCGAGGTGCGGATCACGATGCCGGACGGCGTCCGGCTCGCAGCTACTCTCTATCTGCCGCCGGACGCTGACACGAATCCCGTTCCCGTCGTGCTCGAATACCTGCCGTACCGCAAGGACGACTCGGTCGGGCGGAACCTCGAGCTGAACTCCTACCTGACCAGGCGCGGCATCGCGGGTGCCAGAGTCGACATCAGAGGAACCGGCAGCAGCGAGGGCGACCTTCCCGAGGGCGAGTACACCGAGCAAGAACAGCGCGACGCCGAGTCGGTCATCGCCTGGCTGGCCGAGCAGCCGTGGTGCACGGGCTCGGTCGGCATGTGGGGGATCTCGTGGGGCGGCTTCAACTCGATCCAGATCGCGATGCGGCAGCCGCCACCTCCGGCGCTCAAGGCGATCATCGCAGTCGAGGCGTCAGACGACATGTTCCACGACGACGTGCACTACATCGACGGGCTGCTGCACCTGGACGAGTACTCGGTCATGATCGACCAGCTCAATATGCTGCCGCCTTCCCCCGACTACGCGCTCGACGAAGACGTGCTCGCCCGGCGGTTCGACGCCGAACCTTGGCTGCTGACCTGGCTCGGCCAGCAGCAGGATGGTCCTTACTGGCTCCGCAACTCGCTGCGCACGGACTACTCCAGGCTGACGATCCCTGCGTTCCTGATCACCGGATGGTGGGACGGATATCGCGACTCGGTGTTCAGGATGACCCAGAACGCCCAGGCCCCGGTCCGCGCGCTGATCGGGCCGTGGAACCACACGTGGCCGCACGAGGCGGTGCCCGGCCCTCCGGTCGAATGGCGGGCACACGCGGTTCGCTGGTGGGATCACTGGCTGAAGGGCATCGACACCGGCATGCTCGAGGAACCGATGGCGGACGTGTACGTGCAGACCTGGCGCCCGCCCGACCCTGACCTGACTGAGCTGCCAGGCTACTGGCGCAGCGAGGATGCGCTGCCCCCGGCCAGGACCAGGCACGAGGTGCTGTACTGCGGACCGGGCCGCGCGCTGTCGGCCGAGCCAGCAGCTGACGAATCCGTGCAGCTTCGGTACGTGCCATCGGCGGGGGTCGAGGCTGGCCATTGGTGGGGCGAGCTGACCGTCGACCAGCGCGGCGCGGACGCCTACAGCCTGACGTTCGACTCGGAGCCGCTCGACGAGGACATGGAGATTCTGGGGTTCTGCCGGGTAGAGATTCACGGCGGTGCCGATGCGTCGCCACTGAACTGGTTCGCCAGGGTGAGCGATGTGGCACCCGACGGGACCACGACGCTGGTGGCCGGCGGCGGCCGGTCCGACCGAGCTGATCCGCTGCGCGATCCCGCTGAGCCCATACCAGCGACCGCAGACGCCGAGCGCCAGCCTGACTGGCTGCCGCTGCAGCTGCACGCGTGCTCGTGGGTGTTCCCGCGCGGGCACAGGATCCGGCTGGCAATCTCGAATGCGATGTGGCCGATGATCTGGCCCACCCCGCATCCGGCCACCGCGACCGTGCGGCTTGGCCCGACCGGGACCAGGCTGGTGTTGCCGGTGGTGCCCGCGGCAGAGCGGCCAGCGCCGGTCTTTGGCGAATTCGAGCCGTCCGAGGAACTCGACGGCGTGCGCAGCTGGGGCGACGTGCTGCCGGTCCGCTGGACGCTTGTCCGCGACGACAAGGGCGTCGCGTCGATCTCCTGGCGCGGCACGGCCGGGAATGAGTACCCGTGGGGACGGGTGGTCGACGAGGAGTACCTCAGGTACGAGGTTGACGACGACCGCCCGGCGGAAGCCGCAGCCCGGGGCGAGGCGCGGACCGAGGTACATCTGCCAGGCCGGCTGCTGATCTTCAGCTCGGCGCTTGACCTTGATGGCGACGCCGAGTCGCTGCGCTACCGGTTCAGGCGCGAGCTGCGCAGGGACGGAGTGCTGATCAGGCAGCGCAGCTGGGAGCACCGGTTCCGCCGGGACGGCCACTAAGTCTGCAACGAGCTCTGTCAGACCCGGCTGCGAGGATGGCTGCGTAGCCGCGAAGCCCCGAGGAGCAGCCATGACATCGCAGACCTTCACCATCGTGCCGCGAGGCCCGTTCTCTCTGGCTGAGGCAGCTGCGTTCGGTTTCGGGCAGCGCGATGCCAGCGGGCCGGACGATGTGATGCGCCTGGCCTTCTGCCTGGACGGCTACGCGGTCCAGGTCGGCGTCGAGGTGCGCCAGGACGACGACGGCGTCGTTCATGGCATCGTGCACGGGCCGGCGGACGTCAGCTGTGAGGCTGTCAGGGATCAGGTCGCACGGGTGCTGTCGCTGGACCACGACGGCGCGGAGTTCGCCGCGGTCGGCAAGCGTGACCCGGTGATCGGACGGCTACAGCAGATCGCACCGGGACTGCGCCCGCCGCTGTTCTACTCGCCTTACGAGGCGGCTGCCTGGTCGGTGCTGAGCGCGCGACGGCCAGCCAGGCAGATGATGGGAGTCAGGCAGCGGCTAAGCGAGGCGCACGGCACGGTCTTCGAGATGAGCGGCCAGCGGATGGCCGCGTTTCCGACGCCTGAGGCGCTGCTGCGGGTCAAGGACTTCCCCGCCATTCCTGCCGACAAGCTCGACCGGCTGCACGGAGTGGCCGAAGCCGCTCAGGCCGGGCGACTCGATGCGGCGCGCCTGCTGGAGCTCGGGCCCGAGGCGGCGATGTCCGAACTTCAGGAGATCAAGGGCATCGGCCCGTTCTACAGCGCCCTGATCGTGATCAGGGCCACCGGCTTCGCCGACGTCCTTCCTGTCGCTGAGCCCAGGGCGCTGGCGCTGGCGGCCCGCCTCTACGGGCTCGAGGAGCCGGTGACCGCGGAGAAGTTGGCCGAGATCGCCGAGCCGTGGAAGCCCCTGCGGACATGGGCGGTCGTGCTGATCAGGGCTGCCGGGCCGAGATTGCTCGGCGACCAGCCACAGAGCGGGCCGGCCCTCGCCGCCTAATCAGTGATCGGCAACCCTGGTAACACCGTCGGTAGCAGCGGGCCAGTGCCACGTGGTGACCTTGGCGTCGGCGATGGTTATCGTGCCAGCCGGAATTTCGGCGTCGCGCCAGATGATGTAGCGGCCCGCTGCCAGGCTCGGGTAGACGGCCGCGTACGCTGACGTCCGAGCCTGCTGAGCCGTCGGGCTGCCCGCCGCTCACACGCTGGCGGACCTGTGAGTGGGTCCGAAGAGCTGCCTGGCCTTCGGAGCTGATGTCGATTTCGGCGCCGAGCATGCAGGCGGGGGTATAGAGGACCAGGGCGCCAGTGCCGGGACCGATGTCGAGGACGACGCTGCCGGGCCCCGAGGGCCCGGCAGCGTCGTGATCGCGTTCGTGGTTGCGTCACGATGGGTTGTTGTAGCCGTCGTACGGGACGCCCATGTACGGGAAGCGGTCAAGCGGCTTGTTCGTCACGACTTGTTGGTCAGGCCATCGGTGATGACATTCGCGGCCGCGTCCACCTTGTACGTCGGGTCGACGAGCGGGAAGGTCAGCCCGGCCAGTGCGCGCAGCTCGACGGTGACGACATCATCGACGATCCTGCGGCCGTTCGGGAACCCGGCCAGGTCGCCGCCGACCACGCCCAGGATGTTGACCGAGCCACTTGGAGTCGGCCTGATCGACGTGTTGAGCCGCATCATGTCGGCCTGCACCGACCCGGTGAAGTTCGTGAAGCCGGGGATGAGGCCCTTGGGTATGCCGGTCAGGAAGATCGCCACGATGTCGGCCCTGACCTTGCCGGACTTGTTGAGCGCCGCGAGGTTAGGGAACACGCCCGGGTACAGGACCGGAAGCAACCCGGAGACCTCTGGGTGCTCGAAGTAGTGGGTGAATTGCTTGTCGTGCACTGGAGCCTGCCGGTTCCAGCGATCCTTGTCCTCCAGCGCGATGATGACCTCGTTGACCAGCGGGTTAGCTAGCCGGGACACTTGCGCGAAGGGGCCGGTGAGCAGGCCAGCGTCGCTACTGTCTGATGCGATGTTGACCCGCGGCCTGCTGGCTGTCGTCCACACTCCTATGGTCGGCCGGCCTGGCAGCACCAGCTGGGACTTCGGAACCTGGATCGCGATCGTGTGCACGTTCAGCCGGTTGGTCGCGTTCACTCCTGGCTGGCTGACCAGGCCAGCCATCTTGCCGAAGAGGTTCAGCTGCTGGAAGGGCCGCAAGTTGAGGAGATCAAAGATCGATCCCAGGTCGACGTAGAACTCCTCGGCACGCTGGCCAGCGAAGACCTTCACCCCGTTAGCGAGGGTGTTCACAGCCTTGCTGCCCAGCCTGGCCTCGTAGTGCGGCGTCGACAAGATCCCCACGTTGCACGGCGGGCATGGAAGATTACTGCCAAGCACGTGGCGGCCGTCCTTGTCCACCCTCGTGACGCGGTAGAACTGCTTGCTGTTCCAGTTCGGGTCGCCGAGTGACTTGATCGGGCCGGTGTTATAGAGGAAACTTCCCGGCGTCGTCAGCTTTGTCTGGAACCGGAACTGGTAGGTGATGTCCGCGCGGCCGTCACCGTCATTGTCGATATGAATCTCGTAGAGCACGTCATTGCCGAACTCGTAGAAATTCGGGCCGCCGGCCGGCGATTCCAGCGGAATGTAATTGGCGATCAGCGTGACCGTGCTCGGCCGGTCCGGGCTGACAAACGCGTAAACGTCGGTGCTATCGGCGACGGGATCCTTCGAGATCTCCGGAGCCTCACGGTGTGATGACATGTGCTACCTCACTGGGCGTGGCGCACGGCGAACGGACTGATGGCGGTCGTTAGCGACGGCTGATGCCGGTCCAGGAGCCTGGCCAGGTCCCGATCGTGCAGCCGGATCTGGCCGTTACCGCGGAACACGTCGATCTGCCCGGTCCTGGCGTCCCTGACGTGGACGACGAACTGCTCGCTGTCGTCAGCAGGGTCGACGGCGTGCGGCATTCGCGTTGCGGTCTTCCTGGTTGGTCCTGGCCTCCGCGGCGTGGGCGGCCCCGCCCAGGCCGGACAGTGCGGTCGCGGCGACCCCCGCCGCCCCCGCTCCGGCTGCGCCGCGAAGCACCATGCGCCGGGACGGACGTTGCGAGCCGTCGGGGCGATCCTGACGTGGCATGGCATTCCCTTCTGGATTTGGTGCGCCATAACTTAGCGAGTTCATGCTCGTCACTGTCAGTTACATTTGCTCGTGGGCTCGCGCATCTTCTCGTTGCGCGCGTCGGGCCTTAGGATTGGCCCTTTTGATGGGCTGGTGCGAGAAATGCACAATCGGTTGTGCGGGCACGGGCCGGGCTGAGGCTGTTCTGGGGACCGCGCTCACGGCCACGTCGTGCGCCATCGCGCTGCTGTCGCCTCCTGGCATCCGCCTCGCCCAGGGCGGCCGCACGACCCGCCAGCGTTACGTCCATCACGATCGACGGGCGCAAGGCCGGCCCGGTCTTCGATGGCATCGGGGCGATCAGCGGTGGCGGCGGCAACTCCCGTCTGCTCATCGATTACCCGGCCAAACAGCGGACCCAGATCCTGAACTATCTATTCGGACCGGGCGGCGCCGACCTGCAGCTCCTGAAGCTGGAGATCGGCGGCGACGCCAACACCACCGACGGCGCTGAGCCGTCGATCGAGCACGCCAAGGGCCAGATCGACTGCACGTCGGGATTTGAATGGTGGCTCGCTACGCAGGCGGTAGCGAGGAATCCGCAGCTCAAGTTGTATGCCCTGCAGTGGGCAGCGCCTGGCTGGATCGGCTCACGGTTTGGTCAGGCCGACATCAGCTACGTCTCGACTGGCTCAACTGCGCACGCTCGCACGGCCTGGCCATCAGCTACCTCGGCGGATGGAACGAGAACGGCTACACCAAGTCGTGGTTCGAGAGCATGAGGCAAGCCCTTGACGCCGACGGCTTCGGCTCCGTCCAGCTCGTCGCGGCCGACGAACGATCCACAGGTCCGCCCTACAACCCGGCCGCAGCCTGGCAGGTCGCGTCGGCTGCTAACGCCGACCCTGCCTTCAAGGCGGCGATCGCCGTACTCGGTGCGCACAACGTCTGCGGATCACGGACAACTGGGTACCGCTGCGAGTCGACGGCCGCGGCGCGGAGCAGCGGCCTGCCGCTCTGGGCCACCGAACTCGGCACGCTGGACGCCAACGGGGGCGCTCCCGACCTGGTGAGGTCGGTAAATAATGGCTTCATCCAGGCCAGGATCAGAGCATTCTTTGAGTGGCCGCTGGTTAACGCGATGGCACCAGGCCTGCCGCTCCAGAACCGTGGCCTGGTCACCGCGAATCAGCCCGCCAGCGGCTACTACCGGGTCAACCGGCTGGCCTGGGCAATCGCGCAGATCACCCAGTTCACCGCGTCGGGCTGGCGGTATGCGGGCGGCGCAAGCAAGCGCGTCGGCAACTCGGGCTCGGCGACGGCCTATCTGGCGCCGGGCGGGACCGACTGGAGCCTCGTGGCCCAGAACACCGGCCGGTTCCTCGGGCAGCGGGTGCAGCCCGAGACGATCACGGTCCGGCTGGCAGGCGGCCTGAACAGCGGCGCGGTCCACGTCTGGGCCACGGACCTGGTGTCGGCCGACAGGACCAGGTGGTTCAGCAGGCGGGCCGATATTCATCCGTCCCACGGCGCGTTCACGTACACGATCCCACCTGGCTACGTCGTCTCGTTCTCCTCCCGCGGCGGTCAGTCACATCTCCGCACCACCGCGCCGTCATCAAGTCGCCGCAACGGCTGCCCTACCACGATGCGCCGGACGCCAAGCAACGAGGCCTGGGGCCTGGACGCACAGGAGGGCGCCTTCCTTTACGAACCGTGTCCTGGCACGGGAGCCAGCGGGTGCATCGAGCAGATGGCCGGTCAGGTGCCGGTCTGGTTCCGGCCGCCGGCCAGCAAGGCCGTTCCGCTCCCTTACGCGGTGGTCGGAGCGCACAACTGGTCCGGCTATACCGTCTCCGCCCACGTCTGGTTGCCCTCGGCATCGTCCATGGCCGGGCGTGATCGGCAGGTTCGGATCCCAGGACCTGGATACCAAGAGGTTCAACGGTTACGAGCTGCGGATGGGCGGAAACGGCGGCTGGCAGCTGGTCCGCGACCGAGCCGACGGCGGCAAGCGCGTGCTCGACTCCGGCACGGCAAGCGGAATCTCTCCCGGCAGCTGGCACGCACTCGCCCTCGGCCTGCATGGCACCAAGATCATCGCGCGGATTGACGGGAAGGTTGTCGCGCGGGTCACGGACCGCGCTTACCGCTCTGGCCCGGCTGGGATCGAATCGAACTGGACGCGGGTCGAATTCCGTGGTCTTACTGTCCAATAGGCTCGGGTTGCGGGCGGAGTACAGACATCCGGCGGCCCCGCCATGCGAGCTCGGTATGACGCAGGATCCCCGGCTGGCGCCAGAGCGCGGGATGCCCACGGACCCCGCGTCGGCCCTGGCAGGGAGGTACGGATTCAGTGTCCAAGGAGAGCAGAAACCGCGACATCGCTCGGGCGAGGGTTGCCGAAATGCGGGAGCGGGAGGCGCGAAAGGCCAGGCAGCGCCGGCTGCTCATGTGGGCGGGCGCGGCCGTCGTGGCGGCCGCGGCTGTCATCGCAATCGTGCTCGCGGCCACCAGCGGCGGCACGCCACAAGCCGCAGCCGAGCAACGCGCAACTCAAGCTCGGCCCGCTCAGCGCGCTCGGCACGCTGAAGCCGCCGCCGAGCCAGGGCAGCAACGGGTTCGAAGGCGTGCCCATCCCCGCCGCTCCGCCGCTGACCGGGCTGGCCGCAGCCGCAACGGGCTCACCAATTAACGGCATCCGCTGCCAGACCTCCGAGCAGCTCATCTTCCACATTCACGCGCATCTGACCATCTTTATTAACGGGACACAGCGGCAGATCGCAGCTGGAATCGGGATACCTGGCTCGCAGACTCAACAAACTTCGCAGGGCCCGGTCGCTGCAGGGCGGGTCGTGCCTGTACTGGCTGCACACCCATGCCCCCGACGGCATCGTCCACGTCGAGTCGCCAATCCACCGTATCTACACCCTGGGCGACTTCTTCGATGAGTGGGGTCAGCCGCTAGGCCCGTCGCAGCTCGGCCCGGTGAAGGGCCATGTCGTGGCCATCTATAACGGCAAGGTCTACGAGGGCAACCCGCGCAACATTCCGCTGAACGCGCACGCTCAGATCCAGCTTGAGGTCGGCAAGCCGCTGATCGCTCCGCAGACGATCACATTCCCCAGCGGCCTGTAGCGCCGGCGGCCGGGCTAGCTAGTTATGAACCAGCGGAGTGGGGTCCTTGGTCGGCTAGGTGCTCGCCCTTGGTGATCTCGTAGACGCGAACCGGACGACCAGAGCTGGGGTCCACCGTCTGGCGTTCCTGCCGCATGCCGAGCTTCTGCATGACTCGCTCCGAAGCGCCGTTGCCAACTTGCACGACCGCCACTATCCGGTCCAGACCGCGGTTGACGAGTCCGAAGGCAAGCGCGGCCCGCGCCGCCTCCGTTGCGATGCCCTGCCCCCAGAACGACTTGCCGAACCGCCAGGCGATTTCGATGGCCGGCATGATCTCAGGCAGGAATGCCGGCACCGCGAGGCCGGTCAGGCCGGCCAGCTGGCTAGTCGCGCGGACTTCGACGGCGAACAGGCTCACGCCCGTCTCGTCCCACCCCCGTTCTAGTGCTGCAACGCTCGCCCTTGTCTGCTCGAGATTGCGCGTGGTTCCTGTACCGATCCAGCGCATGACCTCGGGGTCGCCGTTGATAGCAGCAAGCGGGACAACGTCAGCCTCACGCCAGCGCCGCAGCACCAGCCGCGGCGTCCGCAGGGTGGTCACCCGACCATCGTGCCACCCGTGGCGCCGCCACGCTGATCAACGACCCGCCTGAGGTGAGCTGCAAAAGGACCTCGCGAGCCAGTGGTTTATTCAGTTGCAGCGCAAGTATGGTCGCAACGTGACGACGATCTTCGAGTGGCGCGGAGCCTTCACGAACGCCGAGGTCAATGCCCTGCACGCGGAAGCATTCGGTACGAGCGTCTACGACGAGTCCGAATGGGACTGGGTCCGGCTCACTCACCAGCACAGCCTGGGGTGGGTCGTCGCGCGTCAGGACGGCGAGCTGGTCGGATTCGTCAACGTCCTGTGGGACGGCCTGGTGCACGCGTGGTTGCAGGACACCATGGTGGCGATTCGATCACGCGGAGAACGCATCGGCACCGACCTGGTCGCCCGCGCAAGGGATGGCGCGAAGGCTGCGGGATGCGAATACTTGCACGTCGACTTCGACGAGCACCTGCGACCCTTCTACTTCGACGCGTGCGGATTCACGCCCACCTGGGCCGGCCTTATCTCGCTGGACTAAGCGCCGTACGCAGCCGACGTTAAGCGAGGCAAAGGCCCATTTGTTCCGTCACGCACGGTATCAAGTTCGTGACATTTAGTCATTGTGCTTGAATGACGATGCGTCATATGCTGCTCTGGTCTTCCAGGGAATGACACAAGGGAGCGAACAGCGCGCGGATCCCGGGGGGTGAGCGCTTGGTTGACGACAGTCCGGCTCCGCGGCTCACTCGACGCATTCCTGGGGCCGCCCGCAGCGGCCCGGGGTCTACCACCGGTTCCGGTGCTTCCCGATGCATTACTGCGACGGATGCAGGCGGCTGTCAATGCCGCCAGGGCGGCACAAGCCAATCGCGTCGAGGACGCTCTGCCACCGGGAACGGCCGGTGCAGGCGCCGCCCTGACCGGCCAGCCGAAGCAACTGTGGCCGCCGACTCATAGGTCGGTCTCAGCCGATCCAGTCGGCCATGTCGTCCAGCGCATCCCTGCCGAACAACCCACCACCCCCGTGCCACCAGCCCCGAGCGGATCAGCCTTTGCCCCGGTGCCGGTTCAAGCGCCTCGCACGCCGCCAGGGCGCGCAGCGCCCAGACGAGGCCGGCGGGCGACGAGGGTGGCCGTTCAAGCGCCTCCCAGGCCGCCGGGGCGCAGGGCACGCAGACGAGGCCCGCGGGTGGCGGGGATGGCCGCGCTGGCCGTGATCTTGATCGCTGCTGGACTTGTGGCCGTCGCGTTGTCTGCCCGCGAATCCGCGACAAGGTCATCGGCCAGTTCCGGGTCACCAGCCAGCTCGGCGTCACCAGGCAGCTCCCATTCACCAGCCAGCTCCCGGTCACCAGCCAGCTCGCCGTCACCAACCAGCTCCCAGCCAAGCCCGCACCCATCGCTCAGTCAGGCGACGCTGACAGCCAACCTGGCAGCGATCGTGGGTCGACCATCAGGTCAGCCACGACGCGATAGTGGCCTGCGACAATGCAATGTGCAGCGCGCTTGCCGCGGCCGGATTCCCCGGACGCCATCTGAAGCACATCAGGCCGGGCACGGCCTATCCCAGCCATGCCCAGGTCGTAGTCGTCACTCCCGTGGTTGAGCGCCAGTTTGGCCTGAAGAGAAATGCTCAGATGGCTCCCCCGGTCTTGGCCAGAATCGGAAGTGGAAGCACCGCCATCATCATCCGGGTAGTCGCTGCGCAGGGAACCGCCGCATATAAGGCGCAGCTCAAGGCCAATCGACGGCAGCTGCGCACGGGCGGCGCTGGCCTGCTTAGCAGCCGCCAGGTAACGGCGTCGCCCATGGCGAGGAGACTGCTGCTCGCGGGCAGGGTCGACGCTCGCCTCATCGTGGTGCTCACGGCGGTCGCCTCGGTGCATCCCATCGACATCGTGAGCTTCAACGCGTCCGCCGCGGGAGTGAGCCCTGGCGTGTCGTTCCGCACCGCCGAGCTGGCACCGAACGACCCGGCGGCGGGCATGAGCGCGACCGAGTACCTCAAGTTCCTGCTCACCGCGCTGGATGCGCAGCCTGGCATCTACCATCCGCTGACCGCCGGAATCGCAGATGGCCCGCCGGGCCAGCAGACCTTCCACGTCACGTTCTCGGCACCTAGCCCGCTTAATCTGCTCCGCGGCTAGCGCGCTGGCAGGGCGAACGCCCACCGGCCAGGTGTGCACGGGCTCGTTGGCGTTCATCTGCTCGATGTACCGCTGAGTCATCAGGCGCAGGGCCTCCCTGCGGTCGCGCGCTGGGCCGTCAGCCGCGGCCTCAACGGTCGCCATCTGCCACGATGCGCCGGTCTGACCTGTCAGGCAGCGCTGCTCGATAATGCCGAGCAGACGGTCGGCGTCTGACCGCCGGACGCCCCACCTGCTGAGTCCCTCCGTGGCGAGCGGGAGCAGCCGGCGAAGGATGAGCTCGGCGGCCGGAGCCTCACCAAGACCGGGCCAGTACACCTGTGCTTCGAGGCCGTACCGCGCGGCTGCATGCAGGTTCTCGGCCGCCGTGGCGAACGACATCTGCGTCCAGATCGGGCGCTGCGCCTCAGCCAGCGCGCGCACAAGACCGTAGTAGAACGCCGCGTTCGCGATGGTGTCGGCGACCGAGGGGCCAGCCGGAAGGACCCGGTTCTCGACACGCAGGTGCGGCTTGCCGTTGACGGCGGCATAGACCGGCCGGTTCCAGCGGTAGATGGTGCCGTTGTGCAGGGCTCATCTCTTCCAGTCGCGGGCAGCGCCCGCTCTCGAGCACCGCGACCGGATCCTCGTCCTCGCAGATCGGCAGCAACGCCGGGAAGTACCTGATGTTCTCCTCGAACAAATCGAAGACTGAGGTGATCCACCGCTCACCGAACCAGACCCGCGGCCTGACTCCTTGCTGTTTCAGTTCCTCAGGCCGGGTATCGGTCGCCTGCTCGAACAGCGTGATCCTGGTCTCGTGCCAGAGCTGCCTGCCGAATAGGAAGGGCGAGTTGGCACCAAGCGCGACCTGGACCCCAGCGATCGCCTGCGCAGCGTTCCAGAAGCTCGCGAAGGCCTCAGGGCTCACCTGAAGGTGCAGCTGGACGCTGGTGCACGCAGCCTCCGGGGTGATGCTGTCGGCGTGCGTGAGCAGGTGCTCGCTGCCTTCGATCGCGATCCGCAGATCCTCTCCCCTGGCAGCGAAGATCTGCTCGTTCATGACCCGGTATCGTGCGTTCGCGGACAAGGTGCCTTCGTGCACGTCGTCCTGGCGGAGTGTCGGCAGTATGCCGATCATGACGAGACGGCTGCCGCTCCCGCGCGCCTTGTTGTCCGCCGCGTTCAGGTCGGCACGAATTTCGTCTTCAAGATCGCCCAGGGCTGCGCCTGCAAGCTGCCTCGGCGGCACGTTGATCTCGATGTTGAACTGACCGAGTTCCGTTGCCCAGGCGGGGTTGGCAATCGCCTCGAGAACGGCGGCATTGCGCATCGAAGGCTCGCCGCGCTCATCGACCAGGTTCAGTTCGATTTCCTGGCCGACAAGCGACAGGCCGGGATCGAAAACGCTCTCGCGCAGCATCCGTTCGAAGACGTCAAGCGAACGCCTCAGCTTCTCCCGGTATTTCCGCCTGTCTTCGCCACTGATCTTGATCGGCTCAATGTCACGGCCCATGTGGTCTCGCTCAAACTAGATCGGGGCACGGACGGTGCCTTCTGGCTAGGTTCCCCCACAGTCCCATGTCACCCCAGCTTCCGCCAGCACACGTGCCGGACCCTGCCAGCATGGCAGCCTGCGACGATCACCCCAGCTGCGCCGCTATCCCGCCGAGTCAGCCCGCATTGTCATCGCGCCAGGAGACAGGCAATATGTGCGAATGATCGGGATACTCGGGATACTCGGGATACTCGGGCTTGCGGCATGCTGACATTCCAGGTGCCCGATTCCGGTCACCTGCTGGCTGGCGTCCGCCTCGTACAGGAGGTCGGCCTCTCCGGCGACCAGCTCGACTTCCGTCTGACCGGCGACGGCTGGCAGCTGGACCTCGCCAGACCGCCGGTCAGCAGGATGGAGTACCTGCTGGAACTGCGGCATGAGGATGGCAGCCGCGAGCTCATCACCGACCAGGCGAACCCGCTTCGCGTGCCGGGGGCGTTCGGCGAGAAGAGCGTTCTGGAATTTCCCGGCTACCGGCCACCTGCCTGGCTTTCCGTACCGGCCGAACCTGGCATCACCAGGTCCCTTGACGTGCCAGCCAGGTCGCTCGGGGCCCCGGTCTCGATGCTGGTTTGGGCGCCCGCCGACGCCGAGGATCGTGAGCCGCTACCGCTGCTTCTGGTGCACGACGGGCCAGAGTACAACGCGCTGGCGAGCCTGGGAAAGTACCTGTCCGCCGGGGTGTCCGGAGGGTGGCTACCACGAATGCGGGCCGCTTTGCTCGCGCCGGGGCCGCGCGATCGCTGGTATTCGGCAAACTCACGCTACGCGCGGGCGCTGCGCACGGCGATGATCCCCGCACTTGCCGAGCTGATAGCGACGAATTCGCGGATCGGGATGGGCACCAGCCTTGGTGCCCAGGCGATGCTGCACGCGCACTGCCGGTACCTGGACCTCTGGGGACACGACGTGCCGCATGACTGGCCCTCGTGGCGCGCCCAGCTAGCTCACCACATGCCGCGATTCTGCTGACCCCTCCTGACAGGAGCCCCCGTGATCCCGACCAGGCACCTGATCGGCCTATTGCTCGGCACCGAGGAAGACTGGCCGCAAGCGTTCGAGGAAATCCTCCGCCGGCTCGGGCCGGTCAAGGGCGCCGGCGGCACCCGGCACGTCTTCGACTGCGAGCGGATCTCCATCGAGCCGTTCAGCCTGCGCGACCATCCCAGGTACAACCTCGCCGTCGACCGGCTCGCCTACTGGTATTACCACCCGCGCGAGTGGCTCAAGAAGGTCGCGCTGATGGACAACGTGTACCTGCTGAACAGCCCGTTCACATTTCAGTCGATGGAAAAGCACGCGGCGTACTGCGCGATGATGCGGCTCGGCCTGAAGGTGCCAGAGACTGTGCTCGTGCCGTTCAAGAACCCGATCGACAATGCGCGCTACGCCTATACAGCATCACGGTATAACCGGCCGTTCGACCTGGACGCCATCGCTGAGCGGATCGGCTATCCGCTGTTCATGAAGCCCTACGACGGCGGTGCCTGGCGTGGCGTGTCGAGGATCCGCAACCCGGCCGAGTTGCATGCCGCCTACGACCAGAGCGGCGAGATGCTCATGCACCTGCAGAAGGCGATCGATGGCTACGACGTGTTCGCGCGCTCGCTGTCGATCGGCGCCGAGACCATGGTCATGCGCTTCCAGCCAGACGAGCCCATGCACCGGCGGTACGCCGTCGAGCACAGCTTCCTGTCCCCTGATGTCGGTGCCGAGGTGGTGACGATAGGGCGGCTGGTCAACGCGTTCTTCCGGTGGGAGTTCAACTCCTGCGAGACGCTTGTCAAGGCAGGCGAGGTGTACCCGATCGACTACGCCAATGCCTGTCCGGACGTGGCCCTGACTAGCCTGCACTATTACTTCCCCTGGGCGATGAAGGCGCTGGTGAAGTGGTGCGTGTTCGCGCTCGTGACCGGCCGGCGGCCCAAACTTGACCTCGAGACTGACCGGTTCTTCGAGATCGCGGACAACCCCGGATTGTCCTACGCGGACAAGCTCGAGGCTTACGCCGGCCTGGCGGACGCCTATTTCGACACCGATCGGTACCTGGACTTCTGCGCGAGCAGCCTGGGTCACATCGACGAAGTCGTCCTCGACTGGGTCGGCGGCCCTGATTTCGACCATTTGCTTGTCGAGACCGTGCGGTCGGTCTATCCGCCGGCCGAGCACGACCAGTTCGTCGCCCACCTGCGCGGCCTGGTCTCGCTGTGGACCACAGGGGAATCCGCCAGGCTTCGACCGGCGTGATCTGCCCTGCGGCACAGCCTGGTTAGCGCAACGGAGGCGACTGGCCCCGTTCGGCCTCCGGCCGCGGGCCGAATATGCGCCGGTCCGCCTCGGTGATCTGCACGTCGTTGATACTCGCCTCGCGCCTGCGCATCAGGCCCTCGTCATCGAACTCCCACAACTCGTTCCCGTAGCTGCGGAACCACCGGCCGCTGGCGTCGTGGCATTCGTACTGGAATCGCACCGCGATCCGGTTACCTGCGAAGGCCCACAGGTCCTTGCGCAACGCATAGTCGAGCTCGCGGCTCCACTTCCCGCGCAGGAACTCGATGATCTCCGCACGACCGCGCACGAATTCACTACGGTTACGCCAGACCGAATCCTCGGTATAGGCGCCGGCGACGCGCTCTGGATCCCTCGTGTTCCACGCATCCTCCGCGGCCTGCACCTTCTGCCTGGCGGTGTCTTCGGTGAACGGCGGAAGCGCGGGGCGGGCGGCCATGATTTCTCCCTTCCGGCGGAAGCGTGTCAGTCCTCGGCTGAGGTCTGCCCGGGAGGCGCAGCCAGCGATTCAGTCACATCGGCGTAGACAGCTAGCACCTGGTCAAGACCGGTCAGCTCCAGCACGCGCATGGCGGGCGATGCGCCCACGGCCAGGCGAAGCTCGCCGCCATTCGACGTAGCCCGCCTGTGGGCCCTGGCCAGTGCGTGGATGCCGCTTGAGTCGCAGAATACGGTGCTCGTCATGTCGGCGGTGATGACGTCAGGATGCTGCGCCGCAACGCCCGTGAGCACGCTGTCCACGCTGGCAGAGTTGGTGACGTCGATTTCGGCTGGCATTGCCACGACAACATGCAGGCCGGCCCAGCGCACGGTGAATTCCGCCGCCGTCATCCTGAGCTTCCCGGCTCGGAAGGGGCCAGGTCTGAATCGGGCGTAGGCTCGCGGCGGATGACGAGCAATGCGACATCGTCAGCGTGCGGGCTGCCGTCGGCCATAGCCGCCATCACGTGGGCGCAGGCGGCCTCGGGGTCACCGACGGGCACGTTCGCGCAGAGCTTGCTGATGCCCTGGTCGATCGGCCGGTCCCGGCGCTCAACCAGCCCGTCGGTGTACAGGCAGAGCGTCGCGCCCTCGGGGAAGTCGACGCGGCTGACGTGCCTGGCCCGCATGTCAGGCACCCCGATGAGGATGTCGGAGACGATCGCCGCCGTTGCGGAGGGCTGCCCGGGACGGGCCAGGACCGGCGGCAGGTGACCCGCGCTGGAGATGCGAATCCGGTCGAGGGACCTGCTGATGACGGCGCACAGCAAGGTCACCATCGCGTCGGGCTCGAAGTAGCGAAGTTTTCTCTCGAGCCGGGTAACTATTTCCGCTGGATCGCTGCTCTCGAGCGCATACGCCCGGAGCGCGCTTCTGACCCGGCCCATGATTGCGGCAGCCCGCAGTCCGCTGCCTGCCACATCGCCGATCACGGCGCACAGCTCGCCAGATGGCAGCATGAAGACGTCGTACCAGTCGCCGCCGACGTTTCCAGTGCCGGGAACATAACGCGCCGCCATCGAGAGCCCTGGCACGGACGGAAGATCAGAGGGCAGGAGGCTGCGCTGCAGCGCGGACGCGGCCGCCCGGTCAAGCTGAGCCTGCAGCGCCTGGACCGCCAGCGCCGCCCGGTCCGCCGCCAGCTGGAGCAGGTCGACATCGCCACTGGTGAACAAGCGGGGCTTGAGCGTGCCGACGTGCAGAACGCCGATCACGGCCCCGTTGACAACTAGCGGAGCACCCATCAGCGACCTGATGCCCTTGCCGAGCAAGATCGGGTTGACGACCTTCGTGTGGTCCACCTCGTCGAGGACGACTGGGGAGCCCTGAGCCGCGATCCGCCCGGCGAAGCCCGTGCCGATGTGGATCCTGACCCCCTGTTGTACCTCCTCCTCCAGCCCACTCGCCGCGGTGGCGACCAGGTGGCTGGCGGGATGATCAAGCAGCAAGACAGCCGCGGTATCGGCCTGCAGCGTCTCACGAACCCGTTCGACCAGCTCGTCGAGCAGTGCCTGCGAGTCAAGTTCGGATAGCGCACGATCGGTAATCGACTGGACGCCCCTGAGCCTCTCTTCGGCGTCGGGAAGCAGCACTGACCGGGCCGACGCCGCGCTCCCGGCTCCGTCATGCCCCTTCGCCGCCGAAACCCAGTCGACGGGGCGGCGCTCGTTCTCAAGCAATAGTCAGCACCGCCCTTCTCAGGGTCTGCATCGCTGCCGATGGACGAACCTGGTTAGTCAAGGCGCCCCGTAGCCCTCAACTTTATATTCGCTACCTGGCTGATTAGCCAGGATCGCCGGTCGCCGCCATGGCTGCGGCGGCGCGCAGAACCGAGTGCCGGTGCCGGCTGGCACGCTCCCCTGGCCGTGTCACGGTGCCGAGTCAACGCGTGGTGGGGCCGGCCAGCGAATACGCCGATGTCGGCCCATCTGAGCGTCGGCGATCATCGGTATCAGGCCGCCTGCCCGATCGGCGCCGACGAGCGGGCGCGCGCTCCATACCGGGTAGCGCTGTTGACAGGACGGGCAGATGAGCCGGCCGAACAGGTCCACGCACCAGCCGGCCGCGACGGCCTTGTTCCTGATGTCGACCTCGCCAAGCGCGCCCCTTTCGGTGTGCCTGGCGATGCACGCCCCGATCTGGCACCAGGCCGCGAGCTCGCGGAGTTCGTCACCGATGATGGCCCGCTCAGTCCCCGCAGGCTCGGCCAGCAGCTCGGCTTCGCGCCTCGCCGCTGGCCGACGTGACCGGAGCGCGGCTGCCGGCTCGGGTGCGTCATGGTCATCATCAGCGGCAGGTTGGAATCCCGCTACGTCGGACTGGCCGCCATCCCACACGTATGGTCGGCCGAGGGCCTGCCGCGGCATGTGCTGCCTTGGCGGACCCCACAGGTGGCGGTACGCCTGGGCGTACCGCCCGGTCGTCGGTGAGGCTGGGCTCGGAGTCGGACTCGGACGCATCCTGCTGGCTCTCCCGCCAGGCTGACTCGACCGCTGTCCAGCCTGTGTCGGACTCGGACGAGGCAGTATCGGAAGCGAACATGGTGGCGCTCCAAGCTTTCTGGCCGGCAGCCGGCCTCCGATGGCTCGCGCCTTCTGCCCCGCTTTGATCGCCGGAAACCATGTCCTCGTTGTATTCGCGCCCGCCCGTACCGTGGGCAGCAGTCTGCCGCACCGTCTGCACCCCGTCCAGATCGCGTATCCGGCGCGACGCAGGATGTCCTTCGCTCACCGATTCGTTGCAAACTAGCCAGTTTGGCCCGCAATCGCATCACGCTTGGCGGTCACGCGCAGCACGCGCGGGTTTGGTTATCGCTCCTCATGCGGATGCCGGCCTGACAATATTTCGCAGCGTCTCTCCTGCCATGTGCCTGGCGGCTTGGTCGGCCACGAAGGCAGGGGCGTTCGCTGCGAATGTGGTGGTATCGCCGCCGATGTGCGGCGTGATCAGCACGTTCTGCAACGTCCACTCATCCCGCCGCGCAGGCAGCGGCTCAGGATCGGTGACGTCCAGGGCGGCGCGGAGCCGACCGGAAGCTAGCTCGGCGGTGAGGGAGACCGCATCCACCACAGGTCCCCGCGCGACATTGACCACCAGTGCGTCATCGGGCAGGGCAGCCAGGATGGGCGAGCTGATCAGCCCGCGGGTTTCCGGGTGCAGAGCGATGCAGACCACAAGGATGTCCGCCGCGGCAGCGAGGCCCGTCAGTTCGGAAAGCCCGCTGACTCCGGGCCGCGGCGTCCTCGACACCCGGTTGACCGCGGCACCGAACGGTACCAGCCGCCGCTCGATAGCCATGCCGATCGGCCCGTATCCGGCAAGCAGCACGCGCTTGCCGTCGAGCGACTCCGTCCGGTAGTGAGACCATGCCCGCCGCGACTGCTGCGCGGCGAACCTTGGGATCTGACGAAGGCTAGCCAGGATCAGGGCGAGTGCGAGCTCGGCAGTGCCCTCCTCATGACCCAATCCATGCCCGTTGCACAGGGTAGCGTGCGCCGGCACGGCCTCGAGCAGCTCGTCAACGCCGCTGCTCAGGCTCTGGATGACAGCGACCCGCGGGAGGCTGCCGATCAGCGCGATGCTGGCCGCGTCGCCCATGTAGGGAAGGCAGTAAAAGGTCACGTCGTGCAGCTGTCCCGGATCCGCCACGCCGTACCTGAGCACCACCGCCCCGGGAAGCTGCCGCTCCACGAAGTCGGCGACCCCGTCCGCCTCAGGCAGCAGCAGCGTCATGTCCGCCCTTCCCTCACGGTGCGCGTCCGCGCCACGGCAGTCCGTTGTCGCCCGGATTGGTGATCTGTCTCGTCTGCCGCCAGGCAGAGCGTATCGGGCCTGACTTTCCTCCTCCCCCGACCCAGGCGAGTGCATCATGGAATGACCATGACTGTTTTGGGTAGATGCCGGCAGCCGACGGAACCTCGAATCGCGGTTCGCGCGAGCGGGGACACGCACACAGGACGGAATGGCGCTGGTGACGGTCAGCTCTGATGCACAGATCACCGATCTGGCTGTTGACGATCACGCCTGCCTGACCTTCGGCGATCCCGAGGAGCTTCTCGACCTCACCGCGGCATACGTCAGGGACGGGCTCTCCGGCGGACTGAAGGTCGTGTTGCTACGCGATTCAGCGCCGCGGCTGACCGTAACCGAACTGGCCAGGCGCAGGGTCGCGGTGGAGTCCGCACTCGCAGCGGGCCAGATGACGGCAATGGCCTGTGAGAACTGCCTGCTGTCCGGTCAGACCTTCACAGCCGGGCACGCGGTGAGCTGGCTGAATGAGCAGATGACCGCAGCCCGCGACGAGGGCTTCCCCGGTTTGCGAGTGGCCCTGGACATGACCTGGGCGCTGCGGCCGATCGCTGGCGTGGAGCAGCTACCCGACTTCGAGGAAGCTATCGGCACGGTGCTGTCAGAAACAGCCGTGTCGGTGCTTTGCCAATACGAACGCGAGCGGTTCGATCCGGTCACGCTGGCATCCGTCGCCGGGCTGCACAGCAGGTCGGTCGCTGCTGCCACGTACTATGCGGACGCAATGCTACGAATCTGCCACCAGTATGCGCCGCCCGGGATTCGCCTGGCTGGCGAGATCGACTACCGCGCCGAGGAACCGCTTTCTCTGGCGCTAGCAGGAGCGCTGCGGCAAGCCGGCGACATCACGGTGAACATGGCCGACCTGTCCTTCATCGACGTGCCGAGCATGCGCATGATCGTGAACCTGGCCAAGAGCCTGCCTTCACCCAGAAAGGCCGTCCTGCAGTGCCAGCCTGGCGTCGCGAGCCGTTTCGAGGCATTCGGCGCGACAAAGATCAGCGGCGTCAGCCTGGTGAGCGTTGATGACCGGTGACGCGCGCCCTCGTTCGCATCAGGACGGAGAGGTTCAGTCGAACCCTCCGGGCTCTGCGCCGCTACCACGTCATGGAACAGAGACGATTCTCGATCAGGCTCTGGACCGTGACTCGCTCTATCAGCTGAGGGCATCGGTTGCCGCCCATGCCGTCGAAGCGGGCCTGCCGCAGCGACGGGCCGAGGACCTGGTCATCGCCGCGCATGAACTGGCCGCCAACGTCGTACGGCACGGGAGCGGTCGCGGCCGGCTGCGGATCTGGCGGCACGATCAGGCCCTGCACTGCCAGGTCACTGACGAGCCGTCAACTGGCCCATCTGATCCGTCGGCGTGGCGAATCGAACCGGGTCACGGACTCTGGCTGGTGCGCCAGCTAGCCGATAGTTTCAGCCTGCATCCCGGGCAGTGGGGCTCCGCTGTCACCGTAAGCTTCACGCTCAGCCCAGACGCCGTCGTGCAGCCGTTCATGCTCGCCGAGCATGCGCGAGGCGGATCGACCGCGCTGATGGTTACGGGGCAGCTGGACCTCGACTCGGCCGATCAGCTCACGGGAGCGATTGAACGGCTGCTCGCGGAGGATCCGGCAGCCAGGATCGTCATCGACCTGGCCGGCCTGACGTTCTGGGACGCTTTCGGCCTGGCGGGCCTGCTGAGGGCGCAGGGCCGGGTGGAAGCCACGCCAGGGCTCCAGCATGATGCTGGCAGCCTTGCCCCGTCAGCTCGCCGCTCACCTTCAAGCGACTGGTCTGGCCGATCGCTTTCACATCGCCGCCGATCAGCAGCCGAGCTGGCCAGACAACCCTGATCGCGCGGGCTAGCCAACTAATCGGGCGGCTACTTGCACGACGGCGGCGACAGCCGCCCGCACCGCGTCCTGATGTTCCCTGCTGAACGCCCCTTGGCCGGATCGCCAGGTGGCCCACACATGGTCGCGCACATCCTTCGGCACCATGTACCAATGGGAGCGGCACATCAAGCGCGAAGGGTCAATCTGGCCGTGGCATCGCGGGATCGAGCATTCGTCGGCGCCGGACTGTAATGTGGCCAGCTGCCCGCGCGGTCCCCTGCCCATGCCGCCTGTTACCGCCCGTGCCGCAAGGTGCCCGGTCATCGTTGACCCTCCTTCGCCAACTTCTGCGATAGACAACGCCACAGCTCGTCCGTTTCCGTCCTGGATCGCCGCCGTTCGATTCGAGCCTGCCACGATGGCATCATGGCCACAATCGTTTGCCTTAATGCTCACCCCGATGACGAGGCGCTATTGACCGGCGGAACGATCGCCATGCTCTCGGCCGAAGGGCACCGGGTGGTCCTGGTGGTCGCCACGGACGGGATCATGGGTCCAGCGGATTCGGTGAGCCAGCACCCTAGCAGGCTCGATGAGCTCCGGGCCAGCGCGAGCGTGCTCGGAGCGGCCAGGGTCGCTCACCTCGGCTACGCCGACAGCGGGCACGGGCCGTCGTTCTTCCCAGACCCGCCGGACCGGCAGCGGTTTGCACGCGCTGACCCAGGCGAAGCCGCCGCCAGGCTCGCCGCGATTCTCAGGGAGGAGAACGCGGAGTTGCTGCTCAGCTATGACCAAGTGGGCGGGTACGGGCACCGTGATCATGTCCAGGTGTACCAAGTCGGCTCGCTCGCCGCCCAGCTGACCGGCGTCAGGACACTGGAGGCGACGCGGCCCCGTGAGCAGCTCGTCGCCGCGAGCCGGGCGCTGCGGCCGCTTCGGATCGGCGCCAGGTACAACCTCGTGGCCGCGCGCAGCTTCGGCACTCCGCGATCACAGCTGACCCACCGCGTGAACGTGCGCAGGTACGCGGCGCAGAAGCAGGCGGCCCTTGCTGCCCACGCGTCGCAGGCCTGGCCAGCCTCGAGCGGCCGCTCAGCACGACTGTTCTGGCTGCTGGTCAGGCTCCCCGTCCCGATCTTCGGCCTGCTGCTCGGTACGGAGTGGTTCGCAGAACCGCGACTGGCGACGCGAGGCCGGTACCGCGATCACGTCATGAATTGAGCCGTTCAGCGTGGGAACTGGCCAGTCATAACGATGGCCCGCCGGGAGACGGCATTGGCTCCCGGCGGGCCATCAGGGGAGGGGAGGACGTGTCAGTTGCTCAGCGTCCGCACCATTCACGTACAGCGGACCCCTTAGGTTCACGTATGACGATGCAAGAAGGTTCTGGATTTTGCCAAACAATCGAGAATTCGCTACCTATAGCAGCGGCGCGCGCTGCTCGACGCGATCGGATATGGAGACTAACGATGGATCTAGGGCTGGACGGCAAGGTCGCTCTCGTCGCCGCGGCGAGCAGTGGTCTGGGCAAGGCGTCAGCGCTTGCACTCGCCCGGGAGGGCGCGCGACTAGCGATCTGCGCGCGGACGCCGGCGCGGCTGGAGGCGACCGCGCAGCAAATCCGCGATGTTACGGGCGCGGAAGTGCTCGCGCTGCCGGCCGACCTGTCGACTGCGATAGGCATCAAGGACGTGGCGGCGGCCACTGCCGACCGGTTCGGCGGCATCGACATCCTGGTCAACAACTCGGGCGGTCCGGCCCTGGGGCGGTTCGGCGACTTCACCGACGACGACTGGCGGCAGGGATTCGAGGTTGTCACGCTCAACTTCGTCCGCTTCGTCCGCGAGGTTGCTCCGTATATGCGCCAGAAGCGCTGGGGCCGCATCGTCGGCATCCAATCGACGTCAGTGAAGCAGCCAGTAGAGGGCATCGACCTGTCCAACGGGATCCGCCCAGGCATTGCTGGGCTAGCGAAAGCGATCATGCCGGACCTGGCCAAAGACGGCATCACAATCAACCTGGTGCTACCGGGTTCTTTCCTCACCTCACGAATCAGCCCTGGCCTGGAGGACAAGACTCCGGCCGAGCGCGCCGAGATCGAGGCTCAATTCGCCGGCACCGCCACGTCGATCCCGGTCGGCCGTCTGGGAGACCCGATTGAGCTCGGGCACCTCGTCGCGTTCCTCGCGTCAGAGCGAGCCGCATATATCACGGGCGCCGTCTACCAAATCGACGGCGGCCGCATCAGCTCGAACGTCTAGCGCCTATCGGTCACTGCGAGCTAGGCATATCCAGTTGCGGCATCCCGGCCGCTCTCCTAGCGTCGGCTGGTGACCTCTGCCTACTGGCCGCTGTTCGAGCTGCGCATCACCTCGCCTGACCTCGTGCTCCGCCCGATGCGCGAAGCCGACCTCGGCACGGTTTCCGACCTGCTGCCCGCCGATCTCGAGCTCGATCCTGCAGCCACCAGGTACGCGGTCAGCGATGAGCAGCGCGGCCGCGGCATCATCACGCACCAGGGCTACTGGAAGGCGTTCGGGACCTGGGAGCCTTCAGCCTGGCGGCTCGGATTCGTCGTCCTGTCCGGCCAGGAGATCGTGGGATTCCAGGAACTTGAGGGTAACGATTTCCTGCTGCTGCGGACCGTCGATACCTCGTCCTTCCTGATCCCGTCGGTCAGAGGCCGCGGCTTCGGCAAGCAGATGCGGCGCGCGGTGCTGGCGCTCGCGTTCGGCCCGATGGAGGCGGCAGCCGCGATCACCTCAGCCTGGCACGACAACCTCGCCTCGCTCGGCGTCTCCCGGGCCCTTGGCTACCAGCCCAATGGGGAGTCTCTGCACGCCCGTGAGGCCCGCGCGGACGTCATGATCCACCTGCGGCTGCCGCGCTCGGACTGGCTGGGCGCCGATCTGGGCCGGGATATCGAGATCAGCGGATTCGACCCCTGCCGTTTTCTGTTTGGCATGTGAGGCTGATATCGGCGGCCGTGGCTGGTGGACGGTTCGGCACGTTGGACCGCTACTGCCGGCGTCAGAGCGCCACGAGAAGGATCATTTTTGAGGTCGGGTGGTGCGAGCCGACCGCCGGTTCCACGCTCAGGCCGAGCCGGTCACCACGACTAAGGCCGGTCGCGAGCACGGGGCCGGTCATGCCGTGCTTGGGCATCGGCAACAATCCGGCCGGCCGGTCCCGGCCGTGATCCACCAGCCAGAGCTCGTAGGAGCGGGATGCGGGCAACGCTCGCAACCCGGCGGCCGCGAAGATGAGCCTGCGCTGACGTAGCGACATGACAACGGTCGCCTGGCCGCGGGGCCTGACGGAGGCGTCGATCATGACGGCGTCCGGCGCGGTCAGCACCGCCGTGATGGCGGGATCGGCCACGTTCTGTGGTGGCAGAGTGTGCTGGCTGGGCCACCCGGCGATCCACATGACCGCGGCCGCTGCAACGGCGGCCGTGGCCAGCGCCATCGCCAGGCGCAGCGAACGCGCGAGTCGCCTCGCGCGGGCTGTTGTTGGCGCGAACCGCCCGCTCGCCGCCTTGCCGACTATGGGCGGGAGCTGCCTGACGCGCTCAGTTACACCTAGGACCTGCTCTTTCATCAGCGCAGGCGGCGGTGAGGCGGAAGCCAGTGCCAGCCGCCCTGCGACCTCACGCAGTTCGGTGATCTCGCCGGCGCATTCCCGGCATCGGCTCAGGTGCCTGGTAAACCTGCGCTGGCTCGCACGGATCCAGCGCGTCCATCGCGAAGGCGCCAGCGAGGCTGTGAGGTGCGGGACGACACCAGATCATTGGCCTACGCCCAGGCAATCCCGCAACCGGATCAGGCCATCGCGCATCCTGGTGCTGACCGTCCCGGCCGGGACCCCGAGCAGCCCGGCAACCTCGCGATATGTATAGCCGCGGTAGTACGCCAGCGTGACGACCTCGCGTTGCAGATCGGTAAGCCGCTTCAGGCAATGCCTGACCCGCTCGACGTCCAGGTTGTGCTCGGCGCTCTCGGCGACCTCGTCGTATGCGACGGCAACCGATGCCGCGCGCCGGTCTCGGTCAGCAGATCGCTGCTCAGTGCGGACCCGGTCTACGGCACGCCGGTGCGCGATGGTCGCAACCCAGGCGATGGGACTGCCCTTGCTGGCGTTGAACCGCGAGGCTGTACGCCAGATCTCGATAAAGACTTCCTGGGTGACCTCCTCTGACAGGCAAGGATCACGGACGACGCGGCGGACGGTCCCGAATACCGCAGGTGCGACCTGGTTGTAGACCTCCTCGAAGGCACCGTGATCGCCTTGGGCCGTGAGGGCCAGCAGGTCAGCCAGGCGCGGTCCGGACATCCTCACCGCGCGGTGGCGGCTAGTCGGCGGTCCCAGCCCGCGCCCTGTCTCCACGCCTGTCATTCGTCGCCATCGCCGCCCTTGTCTTGGCCTCGCGGGTCTCGAATGCCCGCGCCCTGCCTGACCGACCAATAACGCCTGGCCGCGGCGGCGAATCCGTGATGAGAAACCTGATTGCCGAGGACAGGAGAGATCATGGGAGCCAACCTCACGGGCCGGCCAAGACGCACCGTGTTCTTCATGGTGAGCGTCGCCAGCGCCGTTATGGCGCTCGCGGCCGCAGCGTGCGGGTCGAGCACACCCTCTGGGCACTCGGGCGCACCAGGGTCTGGGGCGAGTCCTCATCCGATGCACTCGCACTCACATGCAAGGGCGGAGCCTGCCGCATTCGGCTCCGACTGCTCAATGGTGCCTACGAGCGGGATGGGCAGCTTCCACAGCATGAGCATGGATCCTGTCGTCACCGCCGCCCGGCACAATCCACTGATGACCACGTTCGCTGCCGACGTGACCATGGCGGGCCTCACCGGTGACCTCAATGGCATGCACGCGGTGACCGTTTTCGCCCCGGCCAACAGCGCTTTCAGCCAGATGCGGTCGGCCGACATGACGATGCTCCACAATCACGCCGAGCTCGCGAAGATCCTCAGATACCACATCGTGAGCGGCCGCGTGACACCCGAGGATCTCGCCAACGGCATGGCGCTCAAGACGCTAGAGGGAGACACGCTTAAGGGAGCGAAGATGGGCTCGGTCTACGAGGTCAACAACGCTCACGTTATCTGCGGCAACATTCAGACGGCCAACGCCACAATCTACGTCATCAGCAAGGTCCTGATACCGATGCACTGATAAGCGCGTGCGGGCAACATCCACCGCCTCCAATCGTCTGAGAAGTGAGCGGCCGATCGGCTGGCGTGCGCCGCGAGGTTCCAGAGCACGGCAGGCGCCGATGAGACGACAGACGGGCGCACTGACCGAAGGACTGTCTGCCGCGCTGACGATCACCGCTTGCGCCGTGGCGGGTCACGCGGCGACACAGGCCGGAGCCCAGTCAGCGGCGCGCTCCGCCGCCTCAGCCAGCCGTTGTCGTCACCCAGACGGGCGGCGTCTGGGCCCTTTGTCATCAGTCAGGCCGGCTAGCGGTGCCGACCAGCGGGCTGGTCCTGTTGAGCGAAAATGGCCTTGTCTTCAGGTGCGAACGGCTTCGAACGCCTGTCCCGTTCGGGTGGCGACCGCGCCAGGTGGAACAAGCCCGGCGGTGCCGTCGCCAGAGGTCGCGGGCAGCGCGAACCAGGCGTAACCGCTGCACGTGGCGCAGGCCCCTGAGCATTGACGTCGCGGCCGTAACGAACGCCGCCTGCTGCCGCGCCGACGGGAATGGCGTCTGCGCGCCGAACCTGATCAATGCGAACTAGCCGCGCAGCTAACTGAGACGACGACAGTGACTCGCCTTGGCCCTGGGAACATGCCTCGCCCTTCCTCTCTGCGCCGCGAATACGCATCATCTCGCGCAAGACATCGGCAACTACAGGAATGCCTCTTGCCGCATTCACCAATCTGCTCATGTGTCGAACTTCGTAGCCGCGGCTGCCACGCAATTTGACCAAGTCGGCGTTTCTGTTTATCCGCCTCTGGTGAGGAACTGAGCACCCACTGAGAGGGGAACGAATTTGCACAGTCGAATCAAGCAGGCCGGCTTCCTGCTGAGCGCCGCGGCGGCCCTCACCCTCGTGTGCACGGCAGGATGCAGCGCTGCCAGTTCCGGTTACGCGCCCTCAGGACTGGAGAAGCAGGTATCCGATGGCGAGCGCATCGGCGCAGCAACGCGGGCGCATTCGTCCCGGCAAAGCGCTGGCGCCGCGGCCGCGCCGGCCCCGGCTACTGTCCGCAGCAGGATCGGCGGTTCGCAGGTCACGGCGATCGGGGACTCGGTGATGGCCGCGAGCGCCATGGCGCTCGCGAAAGCTCTGCCGGGCATCTACATTGATGCGGTTCCCAGCCGTCAGATGCCTGCCGGCCTGGCTGTCGTGCGCCATCTCGCGGCCACCGGTCGACTCCGCCAGGTCCTCGTCATGGGCCTCGGCACGAACTATATCGTGACCACCAAGCAGCTCACGCAGTTGCTGGGGATCATCGGGCCGCACCGCCAGCTGGTGCTCGTCAATACCTACGTTCCTGACGAGTGGAGTAAGGAAGTCAACGCGACCGACGCCAGGTTTATCCGGCAGCACCCCAGCGTCGTGCTCGCCGACTGGTACGACACCATCAAGGACCGGATGTACCTGCTGTGGCCCGATCACGTGCACCCCGAGATGCCAGGAACATCGGTCTACGCGCGCATGGTGGACCGCGCCGTCCAGGCGACCAGAAATGTGTCCCCTGTGCTGCCAACCCGGGGGCTCTGACACTCCTGCCGCAGCTGCCTTGGCAGGACGTCACCGCCCGGGAGGCCGTCCCTCGTCCAGGAAGCTTGCCACGGCAGTCTGGAACCAGGGCGCGTCATCGAGCCACGGGGAGTGTCCGGCACCGGGCTGAACGACGAATGTGGCGTTGGGGATCAGGGCAGCGAATTCGGCGGCCACTTGCGGGACGGTATTGATGTCGACTGCGCCGACGAGCAACAGGACTGGCGAATCGAATCCAGCGAGCGCTGCGCGCGTGGAAGCCGGATCGAAGGCGCCATCCGCGCCGAATTCCCTGGCGGCACTCTCATTGACCTCGCTTTGGGTAACGGCGTAGTCGGCCTGAGCCTCCGCATCCCAGCGTCCGTATCGGAGTGGCGCGATGGCCGTCCAGTCATCTGGAGATCCCCCGTCAACCTGGATCCGCTCAAACGCCGCGGCCGCCTCGGCGAACCAGGGCTCGCCCTGACGGAGCTGCATGATGGCGCGCCGCATGTCACTGTCGGCTTCGAGGCCGACGGCCCTGGTGCTCGGACCAACCAGCACCAGCTTGCTCACCCGCTGCGGATGCCGAGCCGCGAGCTGCACGGCGATGTTGGCACCCGCTGAATGGCCGAGCAGGTCGCTGGCCTCGAGCTGCAGGTGATCCTGGAGCGCGCAGACGTCATCGACCAGGCGGTCACAGCGATAGCTCGCGTGATCGGCAGGAATTGCCGACTGACCGGTGCCGCGCAAGTCCAGCATGACCAATTGGCAGGACGCCGACAGACCGCCGAGATTCCCGAGATAGGACGACGCCAGCATTGGCCCGCCTGGCAGGCAGATGATCGGTCTACCCGTTCCCCGAACGTGGTAGGCGAGCTCAGTGCCGTCTTTTGCGCTGAAGGTAGGCATAGCCGCCATGCTGACATATCAGATGGCCTCAGCCTCTGCCGCCACTTTCGTCATCGAGAAGGTGCCGGATGAAAGACTGGGGCTCGCGGAGGAATTCGCGCCACTCGGCGACGAGCTCCAACTGGTTCCAACTGGCAGGGCGGATGCCCCACTCGCCAAGTTCCAGGATCCGCGCGCCGGGCACAGCTGCAACGATCGGCGAGTGCGTCGCGACCACAATCTGGGCGCCCGCCTCTCCAATCTCGTACAGCACCGCGAGCAGAGCCAGGCAAGACACGAACGAGAGCGGCGCGTCCGGTTCGTCCATCAAGTAGAACCCGGCTTGGTTGACCCTGGTGCGCAGGATCTCCAGAAATCCCTCGCCATGGCTGAGATCGTGGAATCGATCCGGCCGGCGGCCCGGGTTCTCCTCCAGGTAGGTGTACAGGCCATGCATGGTGTCGGCACGCAAGACGTAAGCCCAGGACGGATAGGCAGGACCACGCTCTGCCCACAGATGCTGCCCGATCCGCGGCTCGCTGTCCCTCGTCCGGAATTGGGCCTTTTCTGAGCCGCCCTGCGGATTGAGACCGCACGCCTCGGCGATCACCTCGACAACAGTGGACTTCCCCGAGCCGTTTTCTCCGGTCAGCACCGTGATACCTGCCGTGAGATCCAGGCCTGCGTCAATGAGCTGCGCCACGGCCGGCACGGTCGCGGGCCAGGCGCACATGTCAATGCCAGCGCCCCGGTACCTGTGAATGCGGCGGAACACCCGCCCGTCCGACGCCAGCCGGGAATCTGCGCTGCGACTCACACCCCGATAATGCCGCTTGCCTGCAGCGGAGGCGTTATGCCTCGGCGGCATCGGTCGTAAGAGTTAGCGCGTAGCGTTTGCGGCGCATGCTGCCACATTCGCTACCTCCTATCGCATTCGCCAGCCGGGGACGGCTATTGCGGGGTCAGAGGTGCTCGGCGAAGAAGGCCGTGACCGCCTCGACGGCCTGGGTGACGTAGGGCTCGCCGTCGTAGAGATCGATGTGCAGCTTGGCGTCGAGCCAGACGATTTGCTTGGGCTCGCCCATGCGCTCATAGGCCTCGCGGGCGCCATCCGGAGAGCAATACGCGTCCTGCACGCCATGCACGATCAGGCCCGGCGTCGGCGACAAGAAATCGGCGCCGATCATGTTGTCAACGGTGAGCAATTCGCGAACCGAGGTGCGGGTGACGGAGTTCTCCCAATGGGCCGAGGCACCACGGTCGGTGCCGTAGTACGCGAATGGCTCGGCGCCAGACATCGCTGCCTCACCATCGGTCGCGACCGCTGGGATGTACTGCATGTCGCCGCCCCGGTCATGCTCCTCTGCCACGGCGGTGAAGGAAGCAAGGGTCTGCCGGTAGGGATCTGGTCCCATTCCGGATCGCATCGCGTATGGCGTGTTGTATGCCCCCGCGATGCCCGCGAAAGCTTTGACGCGGGGATCGAACGCGGCAAACCTCAGCGCGTAGCCGCCGCCCAGGCAGATACCGACGGCTCCGATGCGCTCAGGATCGACCTCGGGGCGAGCCCGCAGGTAGGAGACCGCCGCGCGCAGGTCGGCGAGCTTGCCCTCGGGGCTCTCGTGGCGACGCGGTTCACCGGCTGATTCTCCGAAGGTGCGATGATCGAACGCAAGCGTGACGTATCCGGATGCGCGTCAGACGCTCGGCATACAGTCCGGTCACCTGGTCGCGCACTCCCGTGAACGGCCCGGTGAAGACGAGGCCTGGTGCAGGTCCACCCGATGCTGGCGCGCGCAGATCGCCCACCAGCGTGAGCCCATCCGCCTCGAACTCGACACGATCCATTGACCCGCCTCGCCGACGCTACTTACACCATTACAACGTCACACTACTCGCGTCGTTCACACCGCAAGCCGGTCGTCAGCCCAGCCCGATCAGCACGAGCCCGGCGATGATCCCGGCAACGCCGGTCAGCTGCCTGCGAGTCAGATGCTCGCTGAACAGCACGACCCCGCCCACCAGCGGGATCACCGGGTAGACGCTCGATACGGCCGCGGTCACGGCTACCTGGCCGGCGCCGCCGCCCTGGGAGAACGCCAGCAGACCCACTGCATCGGTGAGGCCTGCGGCACCGGCCCAGAGCACGCCGGACGCGGTGCCCCGCCACGCCGTGCGGCGCCTCAGCAACGGAAGCGCCATCAGCATCACGGTGATCGAAGCGCCGTGCGCGACCAGGGCAGCCACCAGCCATCCCGCGCGCGCGGAGTACTTGCCCAACAGGAAGCCGCCGACTCCGTACGCCAGGGCGCAGATGATGGCCAGCGGCACACCGGCCCGGGACAGACTGCGGATGCGCGAGGGAGCGGGCGCGACGACCGACGATCGGCTCGCCGATCGCGATAGAAGCCTCGCGGCCCGGCGATCCGCCGCCGGAATCGTCGCCGCTGGCCGCCGGACGCGCTGCCGCGAGGGCGATGCCGACGACCGCAAGCGCGACGCCGATCGCGCCGCTCACACCCAGGTGCTCGCCCAGTACGGCGACGGCGAGAATGGTCGTCACGCCGCCATATGTCGCGCTGATCGCGCTCACCAGGCCGACACCGCCGCCGTACTCGAGGGCCCGGTAGAACGCGAGGTAGCCAAGCAGGCCGAGCAGCCCGGCACCGACCAGGCTCAGCGCCACGCCGGCGCCCACGCCGCGAAGGACGGCCGTAGCATCACCGCAAGCAGCACGAGCACGACAACGCCTAGCCCCTGGCCGGACAGCACGGCCAGATATGTTCCCGCCCGTCTTGCCGCGTTAGTGGCCGCCACGGCTGACACGCCCCACCCGAGGGCCGCGATCAACCCGTAGACCACGCACTGCCTCCGCCCGGCCCGCAATGCTCACGTCTCCAGCGAGATTTGGAGACCGCGTGGCCAGCACCATCCTTGCACCGCGCGAGGATAGCAGAGCTACGCGAGGTCACCCGAACCGGTCCGAACCGGCCGGATGTGGCGTAAGCGACAGGAGCTGGGCACCGGTCGTGGCGAGTTGGGTCATCGGCTCCTATGCGGCAGGATTCGAAGCGCTGCGGTTGCGGCTTGACGCCAATTGCGGCCAGCCGAGCCGCCACAGCGGCGGAGGAGGAGGAGTGATGGTCGGTGAGAACGCGGCCAGGCTCGCGGTGCTGATCGACTCGGACAACGCCCAGCCCGGGATCATCGAGGCACTGCTGGCCGAGGTCGCCAAGTACGGCACCGCCCACGTCAAGCGCGCCTACGGCGACTGGACAGGGACGAACCTGAAGGGCTGGAAGGATCATCTGCTCGCGCAGTCGATCCAGCCGATCCAGCAGTTCGCCTACACCAGCGGCAAGAACGCGACCGACTCGGCGATGGTCATTGACGCGATGGATTTGTTGTACTCAGGACGGTTCGACGGGTTCTGCCTGGTATCCAGCGACAGCGACTTCACCCGCCTGGCGGCCAGGCTGCGCGAATCCGGCCTGACGGTGTACGGCTTCGGCGAGCGCAAGACACCCAAGGCGTTCGTCGCGGCCTGCGACAAGTTCATTTACATCGAGAACCTGGCCCACCAGAGCTAGCGCGGCTGCCGACGCCGGTGCCGTGCCCGCGTCTGCGCCACGGGCGTCGTCCGCCCAGCTCAAGGGCGACGCGGCGCTGGTCGGGCCAGTTGCGCCACGCCGTAGAGGCCGCATCCGATGACGACGGCTGGGCGCCGCTCGGCCACGTCGGCCAGCTCATCACCAAGCAGCGCCCGGATTTCGACTCACGCAGCTACGGCTACGCCAAGCTCAGCGACCTGATGGCCGCCACCACGCTGTTCGAGCTCGAGCGCCGCAGCCTCGGCGACGGCAGGCCAGGGGTCATCTACACGCGTGACAAGCGGCGCCGTCAGCCAGCCAGGAAATCGAAGGCGGGCACGGGAAGCTAGCCCGCTCGCAAGCTGGTCACGAGGTCGTCGGCCTGCTGCATGGTGAGCGCCGACAGGTCGGGCATCGGCAGCACGCGATTGCCGCCGTCCAGGAAGATGACCGCGTCACCGAGGCACGCACGAAGCTCTGGGTACTTGTCGGCGATGGCGATCTGAGTCCTGAGCACCTCCTGCCCCTTCGCGGGTAGCACCGGCCGAGCCCGCTCGGCGGCCCGTTGCATTCGCCGGCTCATCCCCCGGCTGCCAAACCGAGGTGGTTCCGGGATGGGCCCGGTCGTCGGCTCCTGCATGTATCCCGGCAGCCCACCCGGCATCGCGCCCGGATACATCGGCGGGACCTCGCCGAGCTGCATCCTCGCCAGAGCCGCTAGTTCCTGAATCGCATGTACGTCGGCCGCGCTGCCGCACCTGGGGCATGCCGCTGTTGGCTGGTAACCGTTCACGGCCCCATTGTGGGCCCGTTCGTTATTCTCGGCCAGTGACACCGATGATCCGGATTGCCCAGCCGGGCGACATTTCGGGCGTTCTGGGGCTCTAGAAGCTCGCGCGGGTGACGTCGCTTCCAGGTCATCGTCGTAGAGGCCGATGCCATGGTGGCCAGCGGGCCTCTTCAGATCGTCTCCACCCGCGGCACACAGCCAGTCCAGGTCTATTGCGGATAGTGAATCTGTCGCCTGGGCGAGCGTCAGAGCGGGCGACAGAAGCCGGAGCGAAGCATGACGGGCCGGTTCAGCGAAAGAGGAGCGGAGGGTTGAGATAGCGACATGCTGATGCTCGCGCCCTGGGCCTTGTTCGGCGTCGGCCTGATCATCGTTGCCATCCGGCTACGGAACTCACGCCGGTGACCAGCCATGCTGCCACAGCAAACAGTCAACGCACAGTCACGAGGTGGTGTGATGGCCTGGCTGATGCTCATCACGGCCGGACTATTCGAGACCGGCTTCGCCGTGTTCCTGAAGCTGAGCCATGGCCTGACGAAACCGTGGCCCACCGTCGGATTCGCTGGGTGCGCGCTTATTAGCTTCGGGCTGCTGACGGTCGCGCTTCGCGAGCTTGAAGTTGGCCCGGCCTATGCGGTCTGGACGGGCATTGGCGCCGCAGGCGCGGCTGCCGTCGGAATGATCCTGCTCGGCGACTCGGTCTCGGGCGTGAAGGTAATGGCGATTGGGCTCATCCTCGCGGGCGTCATCTTCCTGAACCTGTCGGGCGCAACGCCCTGATAACTGGAGCAGGGCGGCGGAGTGCAGGTGGCTCGTACTCCCCTGCCTAAGCTGAGGCAGGGGAAGCAAACTTCGGGGGTGGACGTGAGCATTCTGTGCGGCGCTAACTCCAAGGCCTTTGACGAGATGCACGACGCGGGAATCGACGTCCGCACATTCCGCGCGTACCGCGACAAGTACAACGTCATACCGACGGTCTGGCCTGCGAAGCCAGATGTACCGGATGCGCGCGTGACCTTGTCCATCAGGCCGGTCCCGGCCGACCTGCTCGCGGGCCGGCTAGACGAGCAACTGAGGCCGTTCATCGCCGCGGCCCCGCCCGGCGTGAAGTTGTCTGCCTGGCACGAGGCATCCAACCTCGGCACCTATCCCGACTACATCAGCGCCGAAACCATGCCGGCGGTACACGAGTACATGCAGGAGCTTTGCCGCGGCTCGAATGTCCGCTACGGCTCCATCATCTGCGCGGTTCCGAGCGCGACGAAGGCATGGATGGGCACCAATCTCGACTGGTACGGACTGGATGTCTACGACTTTGGCGAAGGCCAGTTCCGTGACTTGCTGGGTGGAATCAGCAAGTCAAAGCTCTTCGCACGCCTCGACAACATGCTCGAGACGTGCCGCGACCTGACTGGCCGGGACTCGCCAGACATCGATATCTGCGAGACGAACAGCCCGCGGCCCCGGCACAGGGCGGAGTGGTTCGCCCTGGTCGCCGAGTGGCTTAACAGCCACGGCGGCGGGCGCATCCAGGGGTTCTGGAACCCGACAGGACAACAGTCCGGGCCGTGGCTGCCTGACGACACCAAGACCGTCAGCGCGCTGCAGTCGATCGCGAGTACCTACGCGGATTCATGACCTGGACCATCTAAGGCAGGCCGATGACCGAGGAGATCCAGCTGATCCCGGCCGGCGGCAGCGCGACCCAGCGGCTGAAAGCCGGACAACACATCAAGGTGATCAACACGGCCGGCACTCAGGTGGTCGATTGCTGGGCGTTCACCCTGGCCGACCCGAACGAGTTCATGTCCATGGAGCACACCAGGGTGGAGATCGCCCGGGTGTCGCCGCGCGTCGGCGACCAGCTCTATACCAACCGCCGCAGGCCCGTGCTCACGATGGTGCAGGACACCTCCCCGGGCGTGCACGACACGACGTTGGCAGCCTGCGACGTCTATCGCTACGAGCGCCTCGGGGCGCGCGGATACCACAGGAACTGCACGGATAACCTCGCGCAGGCCCTGCGGGCGGCGGGATTGAACGTCGGCGGCTATGCCGTGCCCGCTGAACCTTTGGGAGAACGCCCGCGTCCAGCCGGACGGCACGCAGGTCATCGCGCCTCCGGAGTCGGCTCCTGGAGACTTCGTCGTGCTGCGCGCCGAGCTCGACCTGCTCATGGTCTTGTCCGCGTGCCCGCAGGACATGGTGCCCACCAACGGCGCTGATGCGACACCTAGGGACGCCCACCTCGCCGTCCTGCCATGAGAGAGACGACACGACTCAGGTGGTCCCGTTCCGCAGATAGTCGTGGACCATGCGGATCGCGATGGATCCCTCGCCGACTGCCGATGCGACTCGCTTCACCGACCCGCGGCGGACGTCTCCGACCGCGAAGACGCCCGGCACGCTCGATTCCAGGAACATCGGCTGCCGCCGCAGCGGCCAGCCCTTGGGAGGATCACCGGCGCTCAGGAGATCAGTTCCCGTCAGCACGAAACCCCACCGGTCGCGCTCGACATGCTGGGGAAGCCACTGGGTGCGCGGTTCCGGAACCGATGAGCGCGAAGACCGCGGCGGCCGGAACAGTCTCGGTCAGGCCAGTCCGCTCATCGCGCAGGATCAGGCTCTCCAGGCGGCCGGACCCTGCACCGCCGGCAACGACGACTTCATGCCGGACAGAGATGTTAGGAGTACTCGCGATTTCCTGGACGAGGTAGTCGGACATGCTGTCGGCGAGGGACTGGCCCCTGACCAGCATTGTCACGCTGGCGGCGTACTTCGCGAGGTGGACAG
Source organism: uncultured Actinomycetota bacterium (assembly GCA_963809195.1). Lineage (GTDB taxonomy): Bacteria > Actinomycetota > Actinomycetes > Streptosporangiales > Streptosporangiaceae > Chersky-822. Next base: position 1,085,784 of record CAWEIQ010000003.1, read on the forward strand.
CGGCCTGCCCTGCGGAGTTCGCGCCGCCGACCACGAAGACGTCACGTCCCCTCATCGCCTGGGCCTCGGAGGTTGCCGCGCCGTAGAACACTCCGGATCCTGAGAGGTCTTCGAGGGAGGGGATCCCAAGACGGCGGTAGGACACGCCCGTGGCGATGACGACGGCCCGGCTCCGGACCTCGCTGCCGCCACTCAGGGCTATCACGCGTTCGGTCGCGGTCACGCGCAGGCCGGTAGCGTGATTACCGTAGATGTACTCGGCACCGAAGTTCCAGGCCTGCGTGAAGGCGCGTACCGCTAGGTCCTCGCCGCTGACTCCCCTCGGAAAGCCCAGGTAGTTGCGGATGAGCGAGCTCGTGCCTGCCTGGCCGCCGATCGCTTCCGGCTCCAGGACGACCGTTGACAGTCCCTCGGAAGCCCCATAAACAGCAGCCGCGAGTCCCGCTGGCCCGGCTCCGATCACGACCACGTCGTAAAGACCCGTCCCTGCGCTGGTCTGCAGCCCAAGAGCTGCGGCGATGTCCGTGTTGAGCGGGTCCTCAAAGAACCGGCCGTCAAACAAGGCGACCACCGGCAGTGCCGCGCCGGGCGAACCGATATCCCGAAGCAGCGCCGTCCCGCCCTCTGAGTCTGCGGGATAGAAGCCGAACGGAATTCCATTGCGGCCCAGCAGGTCACGGATCTCGTGCGACCTGGCGGACCACTCCTCTCCGACAACTCGCACCGCCTCGAACCCGGGTATGTGCGACCTGGCCCACTCCTCCAGGAGTTCGGTGACTGTCCTGTGGAACGTCTCGTCGGGCACTGCCACCGGCTTGGCGGCGTAAGCGTCGATCTGTCCCAGCGCCAGAGCCTCCACGATCGGTTCCGAGGTCGTCTGATCTCCCCAGTCAACGAGCACGACGCGCTTAGTTGTCCGGTCGAACTCGCGAACGCGCGCGAGCACCTCGATACCGGTCGTCGACGGCAGCCACAGCCCGGCGAGGACGATGCTCACCGGCCGCGCCTCATCGCGCAGTCTTGCAAGCAGGAGAAGTGCGTCGTCGCTGGACCCAGCGCACAAGATCTCGTAGTCGGATCCGTACCGTTTGCGGAGCTCACCTTCGACGACGCTCCTCGCTCGCACGTCGCTATCAACGGCGAGCAAGACTGGAGCATCAGGCATGGGCGGCACCCCGTCAGCGTGTCAGCATGCCAACTCTAGCTACCGCGATTGGCCAGTGCCGTTCCAGCGTTCGTCGTGACACCCAGTAGCCGTGGCCGAGAATCGCACCGTAGATCAGGTGGCCAGCGAGGCTCAGTATCAAGGTGGCCGCAGCACCGCAAGCCCACAAGTCGATAGTGAGCCGTCCCCAGCAGGCACCGCGCGGGGAGGGTCCCCTCCGCTGGGTTAAACCGGCTCGAAGGTCCGCAGCATTTCCTCTAGCGCCGCCTGGTCGGGACCGGTAAAGGCGGCTGCCTGAGGCGCCTCGAGCAGAGTCGCGAACATGCTGGCACTGCCACCGTTCCTCGGAGGCAGGTGGGTGCTGAATATCGCCGACGGACCGAAGTCGCGCAACGGCTGGAACGAGGCTGCGAACTTAGCTGGGTCGACGGCATGAATCCACGGGCTGTCGACAGTCGCCCAAAGCAGCTGCGCTGCCCGAAGCTCGTCTGCGCCAACAGTCGCGGCATCCAGAGAGCTCGCGAGCTCGGCAGTGGACAGCGGCGCGCCGAAGCAGTCCGAGCTGATGCAGACACCGTTGCTGGTGTCGAGAATGCCGACGGTCGCCGGATTATCGAACAGCGGCGGACGGAAGCCGGTCAGCATCCTGTCCCCGACGTTGAGCGACTGCCCTGGATTGAGCAGGTACACCCGGTCCATCGGCAGTGGATGTTCGGTCGACATGATCCCGACGCCGAGGAAGGTTGTAACGATTCGCGCCTGCGGTGCCGCTTCCAGCAGCGTGAACAGCCCACCGGTGTGATCGCGGTCGGGGTGAGTCAGCCAGATCCACCGCACGTCCGCCGGATCGATCACCTCGGCCAGCGAGGCGACGAAATCGCGGTCGGGCAGTCCGAGGCCGGTGTCGACGACGACCGGCTCGGCGGAGTGGATGACGAAAGCATTGACGGGCAGGAATCCCAGGCCGGGAACTTCCAGGTAGTCGTTGATGACGCTGATATCTGGACTGGCACGGTAACTCTTCACGGGTACTCCCCCTCATTAGGTGGCGATCGTTTGTCAGAACGGAACCTGGGTCGCCAGCACGCCGTCGGTCCTGCCGCGACCGGAAATCTCGCGGCAAAACTCCACGGCATCCATCTCGATCTGCGGCCCCATGTCGCCGCGACGCCAGGCGCCTCCGGCCGGCCCGGTCAGGCGCAGCGCGTACGGCTGGCCGTGCCGTTCAGCCCATTCGGCGACGATGTCGGCGACCAGCACGCCGTCGTGCTCGGCAGTAAGCATGTGCCCGGCACCGGTGGCACGGACGATATCGGCGCGATGCATCCACGGGTCGCGGGTGAGGATGATGTCGATCAAGTAGCCGAGCGTCCACTCCTCATCGTGCCCGCCGACTTGCTGAGGCTCTGGCATGGCGCGGCGCCTGATGAAGCCTGGCGTACGGCGCCGGCCCCTAGCCGCCTTATCGGCGCGGGCGGCAAAACGGTCCTTGATCTGGGCCGGCGTCATCTGCTGTCGCTCGTCGACCTGCAAACCGGTCAGAGCGTCGATGAACACCCCGCCACGACGGCGCGCCAGCCTGAGCTGACGAGTGCTCTCGTGCATCGAGGCGGCCAGCTCGACCATGCCGAGCGCATGCGCCGCCATCGAACGCACGTCCCAGCCAGGGCATTCGGTCGGCCTCGTCCAGTCCTCAGGGCGCAAGGAGCGCAGCAGCTTGAGGAATCGCTGGTACTCAGTGGCTGCGAGCCGCATCGCAGTCTCGCGAGGCAGCGATGCGCTACGGGGCTCGCTAGGTGCGGTGATGGTCACCTGGTCCTCCTCAACTGCGGTCCGGGTATGCCAACTTCGTCGCAGTACATGTCGACGACGCGCGGCAGCTGACGACGCCATCTGTTGCCGCCTGGGTCATTCGCGAGCTGCTGATCGACGAACCCGCCCAGGGTCGCGGTCCAGAGGTCCAGGTCGGCCTGCTCGCGCACGCCTCGCGTGGCCATCGCGGTCCGCAACCGCTCGTACGCGGCCAGGGACGCGCTATAGGCCTCCTCGCTTGGCCGGAAGGCCGGGATGGTCCGCTGGTTCATGAGCTGGTAGCGGGCCAGGTCGGCGGCGGCGAAATCGAAGAATGCTTCGGCCTCGATGAGCATGTCCTCGCGATCAGTGGCTGGGTGTTCCAGCGCATCGAACAGATCGACAAGCTCGATCCAGGCCTGTGCGAACATCGCGTCGTATATGGCGTTCTTCGAGTCGAAATGCGTGTACAACGACGGCGAGCGCATTCCGATGCGCCCTGCAACTTCGCGCAAGGTCACAGCGGCCAGGCCGTCCCGCCTCGCGATCTCCCACGCGGTATCGAGAATCTCTCGCCGGGTCGCCTCACGACGTTCGGCTCTCCTATCGCGATTAGGCAAAGCGCTCATGGTTAGGAAGTATCTGGCCATGCCTCTGCATTGTCAAGGCGCGCGATGTGGACCAGGACCAGGCGAGAGGGAGATCAGGAGGAGAGATCTACACAACCGTGTCGCCGTCGCCGTCGCCGTCGGCGCGGCGGGCGGGCAGCGCGCGATAGCAGACCGTAAGGCTGGGCGGCGGGATCTCGCGCGCGGTCACCGTTTGGCACCGGTTCTTCAGGACCTGTTGGCCCCGGCGCTCTTAAGCGCCAGCAGTGCCGCCCGCACGCTGCCGTGCGCCGCCGCGAGCGCGGGCCGAGCTTGGGGCGGCGTAAGCCCGGAGAGCAGGCACAACATGGCAAGACGCAGGTCGCCGTCGCAACGGGCGATTTCGGCGCGGCACGCGGTTTCGCTGGCGCCGGACGCCTCCATCAGTATCGTGATCTGACGCTGCCTCAGCTTGGCGTTCCGTCCGTTCATTCCGATCATCAGATTGGAATAGGTACGGCCGAGCCGGACCATCGCGGCCGTGGACAGCACATTGAGCACCATCTTCTGTGCGGTCCCCGCCTTGAGCCTGGTCGACCCTGCGATGGCTTCGGGGCCCGTGTCCACCAAAACGCAGTAGTCGGCAAAAGCGCTGAGCGGAGCTGCGAGGTTGCTGCTGACCAGAACGGTCAGGGCGCCTGCCGCTCGGCCAGCGCGGAGCGCGCCTGCGACCCACGGCGTCCGGCCGCTCGCCGACAGCCCAACTGCGACGTCTGCCGATGTCAGGACGCTGCCTGCTTGCGCACCCAGGTCTGCGTCGTCCTCGGCGCCTTCGACCGCGGTTACCACGGCTCGATCGCCGCCCGCATGATGCGCGATGAACACCGGCGGATCGGTGCCGAACGTCGGCACAACCTCTGCCGCATCGAGGACGCCGATCCGACCCGACGAACCCGCACCGAAATAATGCACCGTGCCTCCGGCTCGGAGACGTTCGACCACTAGGTCAACGACCACCGCAAGGACAGGCAGTGTGGCGTGCACAGCACCAGCTACGGCGGCGTCTTCGGCATTGAGCAGCGTCAGCAACTCAAGTGTCGGCACCGTGTCGATGTCACGGGTTCGCCGGTTGCGTTCCTCAGTCACCGATGGCAGGAATGACGCTGAGAGCGAGTGCTCGTCCGGCTTCTGACCTGCGCGCACCATGCCTCCTCCCCGGCGCAGAGCAACGCTCATTGTTACTGTTTTTCATCGTGCGGTCCAGACCCGTTGCATATTCACAGAATCGGCGTATGCGGGTGCTTGGCTGCATGTCTGGCACCTCAGTGGACGGCATCGACGTCGCCTGCGCCGACCTGGAACTGGCAGGTGACGAGCTGTTCTGCCGGTTCCGCGGGCTCGCGAGCACACCGTTCGACGTCAGGTTGCAGGAGCGAATCGTCGCGGCGCTGCCGCCCGGTCTGCCAGGAGCCGGCGAGCTCTGCCAGCTGCACGCCGAACTCGGCCACGCCTATGCGGCCGCGTTCGCTGCCGCCCGTGAGGACCTGGCCGACGGCGAGGCCGATCTCGCGGTCGTGCATGGCCAGACCTTCTACCACTGGGTTGACGACGACGGCCGCGCCCTTGGCACCCTGCAGCTTGGCAACTCGAGCGCTGTCGCTGAGCGGCTGGGCGTGCCGGTCATTTCCGACCTGCGCAGCCGCGATGTCGCCGCCGGCGGACAGGGGGCTCCGCTGGTGTCCATGTTCGACGCACTGCTGCTCGCCGGCCGGACAGGACTGGGAGCGGCCGTCAACCTCGGCGGCATCGCAAACCTCACAGTGGTCGACGGCGGCGAGGTAGTGACGGCATACGATCTCGGCCCGGCCGGTGCACTCATGGATCCGGCGGCGATGCTGGCCAGCGGCGGAACGCTGCGTTTCGACGAGGACGGGATGATCGCGTCGCGCGGCCAGGTCTGCGGACAGCTCCTGTCGCGCCTGAAGGCTGACGGCTATTACCGGCTCCCAGTGCCACGCAGCACGGGCCGAGAGCATTTCAACGCCGGGTACCTGGCGCAGATGGTCGCAGGCCTTGAGCCGGCCCCGCCGGCGACGACGTCGTCGCCACCGCCACGAGGCTGCTGATTGAGCTGCTCGCCGGGGCCACCCGCGAGCACAAGCTGGCCGAGCTCATCTTGTCGGGCGGCGGCAGCAAGAACGCGACAACCGTCGCGTGGCTGAGGTCCGAGCTGCCAGATGTAGCGGTGCTGACCACCGACGAGCTCGGCGTTCCCGTCCAGGCCAAGGAGGCCCTCGCGTTCGCTGTCCTCGGGTACCTGGCCTGGAACGGACGGCCCGGCTCTGTCACCGCCGCGACCGGCGCCAGCCATCCGTCGATCCTCGGCTCGTTCGAGCCTGGAGACGGGCCGCTGCTGCTCCCTCCGCCTCTCGACTCGTCACCGTCACGGTTGCGGATCGTCGGAGACCCCCAGCGCCAGTGACACAACGATGGCCATGCTGACGAACCATGAGAGGGCTTCGTTGTCGGCCGGCCCATCGCCGACGGATGAGCCGACCGCCGCGCGCTGCCACCGATCTCCCGGCCGGCTACTGCCCCGTCAGCCTCCGTTGTACTCGTCGTCTGTAACATGCTCGCCCCAGTCCGCATCTGGCCGCTGGTCGCCGGCGACGGCTTCGGTAATGGACAGGTGGCTCATGAAATGGTCGGGCGCGGCGCCGTGCCAATGCCATTCGTCTGAGGGTGTGTAGATGATGTCCCCAGCCCGGATCTGCTGGATATGGCCGCCGCGGGACTGCACGAGGCCACGCCCTTCTGTGACGTAAAGGGTCTGACCGACCGCGTGCGAGTGCCATGCGGTCCGCGCCGACGGCGTGAATCGGACGGCGCTGACGCGGACGCGTGAGGCTCCCTCGCCGCGAGCGATGCCGTCGATCCAGACGTCGCCGGTGAACCAGTCGGCCGGACCTGTCGCGGTCGGGGGCTTGGGCTGTATCTCCACGGTGTCTCCTCGCTGTTGGCGTTATGACGGCTACCTCTTCATCGCCGCGTCGGATAGACGCCGAGCCTTGCGGCTGATCGCGCATTCGGCCGTTAGGCGGAAAAGAGGCAGAACGGATGCCCGACAGGGTCGATCAGGACGCGAACGTGCTCCTGCGGCTGGAAGGAGGCGAGAACGGCGCCGGCCTCCACCGCCCAGGCAACCGCCGCATCAAGATCACGGACTGCGATGTCCAGATGCACGGTGATGTGTTGCCTGCCAGGCTCACTCGGCCACACTGGCGGCATGTAATGCGCTTCGTACTCGATATTTAGCCGCGGCCCGACCTTGCCGTCCGGTGGACGCAGCTGCGCCCAGCCGTCTTCTGCAGGAAAACCCGGCCGTGCCGGTTCCTCGACCGCGATCGGCCAGCCAAGCATCCGGGCATAGAAGATCGCGAGTTCACGCGGGTTCGGTGCGCCGATCGTCACTGACGTGACGTCCATCCTCGGTGGCTCGGTCATCCTCGCCTCCACTGAAATTGCCGCTCCCTCTCAGTGTGCAACCCTGCCATCGTGGCTGATCCCGAGGGCCCGCTCTGGCACCTCAGCCGTTTGGTGACTGAACCGTACGCGCTAGTAGCACGTGTGAAGCGGGAGACCCATATCCGGCAACGGTGCGCGGTCAGTTATCCGCGTGCCCAGCGAAGGGGTGTGAGAGATGCGCAAGATCAGCTGGCTATTGGCCGCTGTTGGTGCCGCGGGACTCGTGAGCGCCGCGGCAATGCAAGGCGCTGCTGCCTCCGATGGTCCGGGCCCGGCGACGGTGCTTAAGTTCTCAATTATGGCGCCGGTCACCGGTCCCTACGTGGGTGCGGCCAACCCGATCCGGGGCGTCGCGGGCGGCGGGCTGCCTTGGCAGCTGACATCCGCGAGCGGCTCGCTCAAGCGCGACGGTCACCTGCTGGTGCAGGTGCGCGGTCTGGTCCTGGCCAGGCAAGCTCCGGTACCGCCGGCGCTTCAGGGAACCAATCCATTCGCCAGCTTCCGAGCGCTGGTTAGCTGCCAGAGCATCGGCGCGGCGAACTCCGCCACCGTCACGAACACCAGCACAGGCGATTTCGCGGCCAGTCCGGGTGGAAACTCGAAGATCGACGCCACGGTGAGCCTCCCCAAACCGTGTATCGCTCCGATCGTCTTCGTCACGGGTCCCACCGGGACTGATGTCTGGTTCGCGGTTACAGGCAGCTGAGACGGGGACCATTTATGGTGCTGGGGCATCCGGTCGGCACGGCCGCAAAAATCTGGCCATTCCGGCCGGGTGCCCAGACCACACCTCGCCGCGATGCTGGTGGTGAAGGGAATGGCTGCACTGCGCGCCCTGTCGCGTAGCCGTGGCCCTTCGGGATCGGAAGCGTAGTCGAGATCAGCGGACGGTCGGGCGAGCGCGTTTCGTTGTCGACATCGGCTGTTGCAACGTTCGCTTTCGTGCCCTGCGGACGGCTTTGACGATGATCGGTGCGCCGATTGCCGCGGGCAGAAACCAGAACGTAAGCGACGGGAGTCTGTCCCAGAGAGGAAGGTGGGGGCCGTTGTCGACATAGAACGCGGTGAGCATCGCAACATATCCGGCTCCCATGCCGACGATGTGGGGAGTATCGCCTGGCCGGTGACGTCGGCGGTGCAAGTAGCCGACGGTTGCCGCCGCGAAGGCCACCGCACCGATGATCAGCAGGTGATAGTCCTGCCGCCATCGCATGATCGACAACGCGGTCGCTGTCGCGAACACAACTGTGACTGCCCGATAGAACCATCGGCCGACTCGAATGTGGCTCGGGCTTCCCTTGCGCGTCAGGGCGGCGATCGCTCCAGTAGCGACGGCAAGGAGTCCGGCTAGGACGTGGACAGCCAGGAATGCGAGGAAGACCGGCGCTGTCGAGCCGACCTCGTCTCCGAGGATCTTGCTTGCAGACAACATGCTGAACAACCCCGAGCGATATGTAGCGACGCTACCTATGAGTCCACTGTAGGCGGCGAATTGCCTGGCAGCAAGGCCTCATGTAGCGTTACTACTCATGAAGGCAGAGCAGCTGAAGGGCCACTTGGACGCCTTGCTCCTCGCCGCGTTGGAAGACGGCCCGATGCACGGTTACGCCGTCATGGAGGCCCTGAGGGAGTCGACGGGCGGCCAACTCGATTTGCCAACCGGAACGATCTATCCGGCCCTGCACCGGCTGGAAGCGGCGGGTTTGATCGCGGGCTCATGGTCCGTCGTCGCCGGCCGCCGTCGCCGGTGCTACGCCTTGACCCGTGCAGGAGCGGCTGCGCTGACCGGCCGGCGCGCAGACTGGCGAGACTTCGCGGCCGTCATAGGCGCGGCCCTGGAGGGCAAGAAGTGGCCGAGCCCCGCTTGATCGCGAACTACAGAGCGATCCTTTGCGCTGAGCTCCCCCTTGCCCTTGCCGAAGAGGTTAGCGACGGGCTAGGAGATACCTACGCCAAGTACCTGCGACGCGGGATGGCGGCGGACGACGCGGCACAAGCTGCGGTGGGTGAATTCGGTGACGCCCGGGCCGTGGTTGAGGGATTCAGCCGCGCCAGCGCGGCGCGGCGGGTGGCGCAAGAGCTCCTCATGACAGGACCGGCAGTTGGTACGTGCTGGGCTGCGATGCTCATAACGAGCAGGGCATGGGAATGGCCGGTTCCCGTCATCGCTCGCTTGCTGCTAGGTGGCTTGCTCGTTGCAAGCGTTATCGTTCTGGTCACCGCGGTCCGCGCTCGGCGCTACTGGACCGTTCGGCGCTCCGGCGCTGTCGGCTGCATTGGCCTAGCCGCTCTGGATGTCTCGCTGATCACGGGGGTCATGGTGTCATGGCCCGGCATGCGCTCGCTGGCGGTCATCGCGATACTGGCTAGTGCAGCCCGCCTCATGTGCATCGCCCGTGTGCTACCCCGATACATGGCTGAATTCCCTCGTTAGCGACGTCGGGCCGACGTCTGGCTGCCCACACCTGCCCTGTGATGTCGGCCGACTCGCTGGCACGGGTATAGCCAGGTCGTTGACGTGCGCGAACGGTGCGCGAGGGGGCGGCGAGGCGGAGGGCTGTACCGATGGAATACCTGGTTAACATGACCACCCACGTTCCTGACGGGACGTCAGACCAGGCAGTCGCGGATGTCCGGGCCCGGGAGGCAGCGCATTCCAGGGAGCTGGCCCGACAGGGGCATCTGCGCCGGCTGTGGCGGCCGCCCCTGCGCCCGGGCGAGTGGCGTTCGCTCGGGCTGTTTGCCGCCACCGACGACGCCCAGCTTGAGCAGGTCCTCGCCTCCATGCCGCTGCGGGTGTGGCGCACCGACGAGGTGACGCCGCTCGCGCCGCACCCAAATGATCCCGGCCTGCCAGCCAAGGATGGAGCGGAGGAGTTCCTGACTACCTTCACCGTCGCCGTCCCCGACGGCACGCCCGAACGGGTCGTCGCCGAGGCCGAAGCACGAGAGGCCCAGCGGGCAACGGATCTGGCTGGTCAGGGTCATCTGCTACGACTTTGGCGGCTACCCGGCGAATCACACTCGCTGGGCCTATGGCGGGCTCGGGACAAAGGCGAGATGCAGGCGGTGCTGAAGTCGCTACCGCTAGATGACTGGATGACTGGTGGAGACCACGCCGCTAACCCGGCATCCGAGCGACCCGGAGCTGGCGGCGTCATGACCGGCAAGGTCGCCGTGATCACGGGAGGTTCCCAGGGCATCGGCGCGGCGCTTGTCGCAGGTTACCGACAGCGGGGCTGGGCGGTCGTCGCCAATTCCCGCGCCATCAAGCCGTCGCGGGACCCAGAGATTCTGACCGTCGAGGGAGACATCGCTGACCGTACGACCGCGGACAGGATCATTGGCGGAGCGCTCGAACGCTTCGGCCGCATCGACACCCTTGTCAATAACGCAGGCGTGTTTATCTCTAAGCCGTTCACGGACTACACCGCCGCCGAATACGCCACGTCCGTCGGAGTCAACCTCACGGGGTTCTTCTGGCTGACGCAGCGGGCCATTGCCAAGATGGCGGCGCGGCGCGGTGGCCATGTTGTCAACGTCTCGGCAATCGAAGCCGAGGTCGCGAACTCCGCCACGCCCGCAGTTCTGGCCGCCCTGACCAAGGGCGGTTTGGCCGCGGCCACCAGGTCGCTGGCCATCGAGTACGCCTCCCGCGGCATCCGGGTCAACGCCGTCTCGCCGGGCATCATCCAGACCGCGACGCGCCCGCCGGAAAGCTACCAGCACCTGGGCGACCGGCTTCCCCCGCTCGGACGGGTCGGCCAGGTCAGCGACGTCGTTGACGGCGTCTTGTTCCTCGAGTCATCGCCCTACATCACGGGCGAGATCCTGCACATCGACGGCGGCCAGATCGCGGGGCACTGAGCGTACCTGCGTCACGTAATAACTATGCGCATCACGCAGTTCTTCTTGCCTTTGGCCCGACAAAGCTGATGCCCGCCTGCTCGAAAAGGCCTCGTGTCCCGTTGTAAAGAAAGGATGCCGACACCTTCTGACCTTCGGTGTCATGCGGGTACGCTTCCACCACGCGCCGACGGCCACGTCCTCGTGCCCGATCAGCCCGGCTGGGGAATCGAGATCGAAGCAGGATGGCTCGACAGGACTGCCTATCGGGCATCAGGCGTCGAACAGTAGCCTGCCTGTGCTCGGGATGCGGGACAGGCGAGAACGCCCTTCACGTGGCTACACTCCGGCGATGTGACCGAGTTCTTTGACGCAGTCGAGCGAGCACAGCTCAGCGACCTGTTTGACGAGCTCGGTCCTTAGGCACCGACGCTCCTTGACCCGTGGGCGACCCGGGATCTGGCTGCGCACCTGCTGCCGCGTGAGCGCGACTACTTCGCTGGCCCCGGGCTTGTCCTGCCGGGTGGGTGGGGCCGATTGGCTGAACGACGAAGAACAGTTCTCGCGCGAAGGGATTTCACATGGCTCACCGGCACGCTCCGGTCGGGGCCGCCGCCAGGCTTCTTCCGGATCGGATGGGTTCGCCGGCTCCCAAGCCTGAATGAGTTCTTCGTCCACCACGAGGACGTACGCAGAGCCAACGGCCGCGGCCCACGAACGAACGAGCATGCCATGGATGAGGCCCATTGGCGCAACGTCAGCCGCGCCCCCTGGTTCCTCGCGCGGCGGCTGCGCGGCGCAGGGCTCGAGCTTGTATGGGCAGGGACCGCTCAGATCGTCCGGGCACGGCGAGGGGACCCACTGCGCGCATCGCCGGACCTCCGGGCGAACTGCTGCTCTACCTCTTCGGCCGACAGAGCGCGGCACATGTCGAGGTGAGCGGACCTGACGCGGCGGTCGAAGCCGTGCGGCGCGCACGATTCGGCATGTGACAGCAGTCGCAGGCCCGCCTGACCGCGTGTCACAGTCGGTAATCGTGTGCTAACAGTCCGCTATCGCTAGGCTCCGGCTGTGAAACGGCGCGAGGCAGTCCTCCTGGGCACCGCCAGCGTGGTGTTTCTGGCAGGCTGCGCTTTGGTCGGCCTGGGTCTTGCTGAGACGGGCACCACACAGGACATAGGCACGAACGTATGGTTCTACCTCGGGCTGCCGCTCCTGATCGTGGCACTAGCCATAGGCGTGCACGCTGCGGGGATAATGCACCGCCGGACCCTTCCGCCCGCAGCCAACGGCAGCGACGAGCCGAACCAAGAGCTACCCGGAGCCTTACCCGTGGCGGGCGCGCGGACATTGGGAGCTCGTTCTCGGTGGTTGTCACGATGACCACCGCAACGGTAGCGGGTCCACCGCCTTACCGCCACGCCGCCAACGCGACGCCGTGAAATCGGTCGGGCAGGGTATCAACGGGGAGTCCGACCAAAGCGCGCCGCTGACGGCGACGAGGAGGCATCGTGGCGAAGGTGCTGTGCGTGCTGTACGACGACCCGGTTGACGGGTACCCGAAGTCCTACGCCCGCAACGACATCCCGGTCGTCACCTCCTACCCGGGCGGGCAGAGCGCGCCAAGCCCGCAGGCGGTCGACTTCGCCCCTGGGCAGTTGCTCGGCAGCGTGTCCGGGGAGCTCGGGCTGCGCCGGTTCCTGGCGGACGCCGGCCACACCCTTGTGGTTACCTCAGACAAGGAAGGGCCTGACTCGGCCTTCGACCGCGAGCTCCCGGACGCCGACGTGGTGATCTCCCAGCCGTTCTGGCCCGCGTACCTCACCCGCGAGCGGATCGCAGAGGCGAGGAACCTCAAGCTGGCCATCACCGCCGGCATCGGCTCGGACCACGTCGACCTGCAGGCCGCCAGCGAGGCGGGCATCACCGTCGCCGAGGTCACCTACTCCAACAGCATCAGCGTCTCCGAGCACGTGGTGATGATGATCCTCGCCCTGGTCCGCAACTACATCCCGTCGTACGACTGGGTCGTCAGGGGCGGCTGGAACATCGCCGACTGCGCCCAGCGGTCTTATGACCTTGAGGGCATGACGGTCGGTTCGGTCGCCGCCGGGCGGATCGGCACCGCCGTGCTGCGGCGGCTGCGCCCGTTCGGCGTCCGCCTGCTGTACACCGACCCGCACCGGCTCCCCCCAGATGCCGAGCGCGAACTGGGCGTGACCTTCTACGAGACGGCGGCAGAGATGGCGCCGCGCTGCGACGTCGTCACGATCAACGCGCCCTTGTACCCGGGCACTGAGGGGTTGTTCAACGACGATCTGATCGCGACGATGAGGCGCGGTTCCTACATCATCAACACCGCCCGGGGCAAGATCTGCGATCGAGACGCGATCGTCCGGGCGTTGGAGAGCGGGCAGCTCGCCGGCTACGCGGGCGACGTCTGGTTTCCCCAGCCCGCGCCGACAGACCACCCGTGGCGCACCATGCCGCACCACGGCATGACTCCGCACGTCTCCGGTACGTCGCTGTCGGCGCAGGCCCGCTACGCGGCCGGCACCCGCGAGATTCTCGAGTGCTGGCTGGACGGCCGGCCCATCCGCGATGAGTACCTCATCGTTTCCGGTGGCGGGCTGGCCGGGACCGGAGCGCGCTCATACAAGCTCTGAGGGCACTTCGCGCCCCGAAGAGTCATTCCGGCGAGTCCGCGGTCGGATGTCAGCGCAGTGCCTTGGCCCAGTCGATCTGGTATCGGGGCGGGACGATCCCGGCTGTTGCGTCGCCGGCGTTGGGCGCGGCCACCACTCCCAGCGCCTGGAGCAGGTCCTCGAAGTTCATCCCGATGGCGGTCGGGAACGGGCCGGCGCCGCCGATGCCGCCAGCCTCCGACAGTTGCGATTCCGCCGACCCGCTGTCGAGCATCGCCCATCCGGTCTCGATGCCGTCACTTCCGTTGTACATGTGCCCAATCACGGTGCCAGGCGTCACCTTCTGGCCGGCTTGCACGGCCGGGGTAACGTCCTCAGCGACGTAGGCGACCTCGCCTACCGCCGGGCCGTCGGTGAGCTGGTAGGTGATCCAGCCGCCGCCTGGCCAGCCGCTACAACAGGCCTTCGCCTGAATGACCACGCCAGCCCCGATGGCGTAGACGGGTCCTGCTCCGGCGAAGTCGACGCCCATGTCAACACGCTCTGGACGCAGGCCGCTGATCTGGCGCAGCGGGTTCTGGTACGGATGGCCGCCGGTCGCCAGCTGCTCTAGGGTTAGCAGCGGCAGCAGGTTGCCTTCTCTGCGATTCAGCGCTTTCAGCACCGCGAGTCGCTTGCCGAGCCCGTGCTTCAGCCGGAGGATCCCGGCTCTGGCGCGGGCCGTCGTCCGCTCCGCGCTCAGCAGCGCCCGGGTCGCGGCCAGGTACTGGCCGATCTGGGCGGTGTCGCCGATGGACAGCTCGCTCAGGATCGACGCTTCGTCGAGTACGTGCTGAGGGGAGGCCGAGGTGAGCAGCACGAAGGGCAAGTCCGCGCCGCCCTGCTCGTAGGTGACGGCGGCAATCTTGGCGACCTGCTTGCGCATCGCATCGAACGCGGTGCGGTAGGACGCGGTCTGCTTCTTGAGGAACTTCATCCGCTGGTTGGCGAGCACGAGCTGCTGTACCACCTCCGCGTACTGCTGGCCCAGTTTGGTCGCCTCGCGATTGAGCTCGGCCAGCATCTTCTGAGCCTGCGCGGGAGTGGGCTTCGGGGCGGCGCCTGCCGGGCCGCTGAAGCCCACCACGGTGACCAGTGTCGCCAGGCAAAGCGCCGTCGCAACGCTGACCATGCTGAGCCAGCCGGCCTTGAGCTTGCGTCTAGCCGTCACCATGCGAACTGCGAGCGGCGTATCCACGCGCAGTCACGCTCCTCCGGGGGCCTCGCGGTTCACCAGATGCCTCGCGGCCAGCTCAAGAACGGGACGCGGCCTGTCGCCGCCGCGAACGCGGCGGCTGCAAGGCGATGAACTTGATCAGCCAGGGTAGCTAAGCCCAATCGAGGCATTCAACCACAACGCGTACTCTCGGCCATCTCCATCTATGTGCCGTTCGCGCGCGCGACCAGCCCAACGGCATGCAGGTGCAGTGCCGGACGCCGCATAGGTGCGGTAGCCACAGGCTCGGAAACGGCAACCGCATGAGCACCTCGGGTGGCGGTGGTCCGGATCGTTCAGCGATCCTTGAGAACGTTCAGCGATTCTTCAGGAGCGAACGCTACTTTGCTGGCATGGACGAATTCCGGGCCCGCCGGGTGGTCGACGCCCTTCGTGATCGTGGCGTCAACGCTCACCTGTTCCGCGGCGGCGTCGGCCAGTTCGGCGTCCGTGTGTCGCTGCCCGGCGGGCGCGAAGCCGAGTGGGACACCGACGGCACGGCCGGCCTTGAAGCCCAAGTCATCCGCGACGGCATGCTTGTCGGCTACGTGCCCCAGATCGAAGGCTCTGAGGACTTTGATGAGCCCCGTATCGTCGACGCCATCGTCCGCACCGACTACGACCAGCCCGTCGCACGCCAGCGCACCGACACGCCCGCACCTCGCGCTGCCCTTGCCCGCGAAGGCGGCGTCTTCCGCCGCTTCCTCGACGGCTTCCGCTACCGGTAACCAGGCCGCCTAGCCGCGTCCGGAGACCACGGGTGTCATTGGCTCTCGGTGTGATCAGTCAAGGCAGAATCTCGACGTACCCGTCGGTTCCGTGCACGCGGATCCGTTGCCCATCGGGGATCAGCCGGGTGGCATCCACCACACCGACGACGGCCGGCAAGCCGTACTCCCGTGCGATCACCGCGCCATGCGTCATCAGGCCTCCCACTTCCGTGACCAGGCCCGCGATCGCCACGAACAGCGGCGTCCAGCTGGGGTCCGTGCAGGCGGTGACCAGGATGTCGCCCGCTTCGAGATCGGCCTGCGCCATATCCAGGATGACGCGGGCGCGCCCTTCGATGACCCCGGCGGAGACCGGCAGGCCGACCAGGGCACCGGTCGGCACGTCGTCGCGTCGGTACGCCCCGGTGATGACCTCGCCGTCCGATGTGAGCACCCGGGGCGGCGTGAGCGCGTGATACGACCTGAACGCGTCCTTGCGCCGGCAGATGAGCTGGTCATCCACATGGCTCGTGCGCGCGACGTCGTGGAGCTCTGGGAACCTCAGGTAGAAGATGTCTTCCTTCTCACGAAGCACGTGGGCCTGCACGAGGCGCTCGGCTTCTTTCAGCAGGGCCTGCTTGTACACGAAGTAGCGGCTGACCATGCCGTACTTCGGGTACTCCCGGTACCCGATGAAGGTCCGCACCCGGTCGATCTTCCGCTTGGCCTCTTCGGACTTCCGCTCCCCGTCCGGCAGGGCGCGCAAGCGCTCCAGCACGTCCTGTTCCTTCGCCCATGCCTCCTGCCGCCCTTGCTCGAAGCGCCGCGCGCCGGCGCCCGGCTCGAAGTTCTTGATGTTGCCCAGGATCACGGGCACGAGCGTGGAGGGGCGCTCGCTCCAACGCGGCCGCGTGATGTCGATCTCGCCGACGCAGCGCATGCCGTACTTTTCGAGCCACGCCTCGATGGCGTCTCGCGCTTCCCGCCCGCCCGAGAGCTTGGCCAGCTCGTCCAGGAATCCCTCGTCCTCGACGTGGTGCAGAAACGCCACCACGTCCGGATGCGGGCGGATCACGTCCGCGACGTCCAAGAGCGCCAGCCCCATCTCCGATGTGACGTTATGGGGAACGGACTGCGTGAGCGTGTCAGCCGCGTTCTTCTCGCCCAGCCACGCCTCCAGCTGATCGTTGAGCCACCACGCGGCCTCCATCGCCGACATGAACACCTGATGGCTCTGCGGATCGAACAAGATCCGCCTCAGCTCCTGGATGTCAGCCTGGATGAAGTCGAGCAGCGCCTCTCCGGACTTCGTCCGGATGTCGCGTTCCGAGGCGGCAATTGATGCCTGGCTGCGCCCGATCAGCTCGGTGACGATGGCCGGATCGGTCTCGATCGGAGCTGGCGCGCCGCCAAACAGGGGCCCGGGGGGACCCTCGTCAGGCAGCGGCCGGATGAAGCCGTCGCGCTCGATGATCGTCTGCAGCGCGTCCCCGATCAGCGGATCGGATCTCCCCAGGGCCTCCAGGAGGCCGGACGCGGCTCGCCGGCGAGGCCAGCCTTTGGGTGACGTCGACGAACAGGCGGCCGCCGGCCTCGGCCATGGGCGCGGGGGTCGTCATCTGCCAGAAGGACAGCCCGAGGGGCTTCATGGGGTCGGTCATCATCTGCTGATGACCGACGGAGACATAGACGTGGTTCTCCCGGTCGCCGGACTCGGGGATGGGGAACAGCGTGGTGATCGGCCGGCTCTGGACGATCTGGAAGCCATCATCGACCAGGCACCATTCGATGTCCTGAGGACGGCCGAAGTGCGCTTCGATCCGCCGGCCGAGCTGCGCGAGCCGCACAACCTGCGCATCGGTCAACGCAGGCTGCTCCTGCCGCTGCGGGTCGATCGCCTGTTCCTGCGTCCCGCCAGGCCGGCGAGGCGAGCACCGCGCGCTGCTTGGCGGAGATCGCCTTGGCAATGACCTCGCCGTCGCGCACCTTGAAGACATCCGGGTTCACCAGGCCGGAGACCAGGGCCTCACCGAGGCCGAAGCTGGCCTCCACGGAGGCGACCGACCGGTTGCCCGTGACAGGGTCGGCCGTGAACAAGATGCCGGCTGCATCCGGGAAGACCATCTGTTGCACGACCACGGCCATGTGGACCTTGCGGTGGTCGAAGCCGTTCCGCAAGCGATAGGTCACTGCCCGCTCGGTGAACAGCGACGCCCAGCACCAGCTGACGTGCTGGAGGATCGCGGCCGGCCCCACGACGTTCAGGTACGTGTCCTGCTGGCCGGCGAAGGAGGCCTTCGGCAGGTCCTCTGCCGTCGCGCTGGATCGGACGGCGTAGGCGGCTTGCTCGCCGAGCTGGGCGAGAGCACCTGTGATCGCCGCCGCGAGATCGCCCGGGATTGCGATCCCTTCGATGGTCCGGCGGAGCTCCGCGCTGAGCGTGCGGATCGTCTCCCGGTCGTCCGGCTTCAGGCGCGACAGCTGGTCGAGCCGATCGTCGATCGAGGGCGCTTCCGCCATGATCCCCCGGAACGCGTCCGTCGTCACGCAAAAGCCAGCCGGTACGCGGATGCCGTCAATCCGCGACAGCGCCCCCAGGTGCGCGCCCTTGCCTCCAACGATCGCGACCTGCCTCTCGTCGACCTCTTGAAGACCCAACACACCCACGTCGTGCCCCACGTCATCGTCCGTTCCTGGTCCGGCCGTCGATTCTGCAGCACGACCCGGGTCTTGCCGCAAGCCCCCCAGTCTGCGATACATTGAAAGTGGCAAGGAGTGAGATCTCCTTGCCTTTGCCTTGTCGTCCGCTGGGATCTGACAACCTTCTTGCGAAGCGGCAGCGCGCCACGTACGGCGGTACGCGTCGTTGGCCCAGGAGGATGTCCCATCGGCCGGAGGTCTTCTCGCCACGCGGATCGTTAACCGGCACCCCCGTTACAGAGCGGCGACCCTCGTGATGGTGAACTGCGCCAGTCGACTCGCGAAAGTGGCAGGTTCGCGGCCACTCAGTCGAGACAGAACTCGTTGCCCTCGATGTCCTGCATCACGATGCACGACTCGTTGTCGTCATCGGCAGGCAGTAGTCGCACGCGTACCGCGCCGAGCGCGACCAGCCGCGCGCATTCGGCCTCGAGCGTGGCCAGGCGCTCTTCACCCACCAGCCCGGTGCCGACCCGCACGTCAAGATGCAGCCTATTCTTGACGACCTTGCCTTCCGGAACGCGCTGGAAGAACAGTCGCGGGCCCACACCTGAGGGATCAATGCATGCGAACGCTGAACCCTGATCCGCAGGCAGCAGCGCGCGATCGAAATCGTCCCAAGTACCAAACCCCTCCGGTGGCGGCGGTAGGACATAACCCAACACCTCACACCAGAAACGAGCGACGCGCTCAGGTTCTGCGCAGTCGAAGGTGACTTGGAACTGCTTGACCGACGCCATCGGTCCACCGTAGAGGCGGGGTCTTGGTGCGCGCCTGGCAGGGATCGAACCTGCGACCCGCTGCTTAGAAGGCAGCCGCTCTATCCGCTGAGCTACAGGCGCTCGGTGCACATTGTGCCGGATCTAGGCTACGCGTCGGACATTAAGCGCTGGCTACGATCGCACGGACCTGCCTGCTCTGCCCCATGATCGCCGAACCCGGTTGCCGGCCCGGTATCAGGCCCGGCCCGGTATCAGGCCGGCTAGGGATCAGCTCCGGGCGGCGGCCCAGGGGCCGACCGCTACCAGTCGTGGCTTCAAGCAGGATTTCCCGCCGCCGCCCACCACGATGCCGCGCACCGGCTGGCCGGTCGCCTCGCAGGTCACGAGCAAAACGGTGCCGCTGGCGGGATCGACACTGCCCTCAAGACCAGAGGTCTCCGCGAAGTAGTGCGGCCACGGCAAGGACTTGGCTGTCCAGATGGTGTGTCGCTCGGCCATGCTGTATCCCCATGCAGCACCGCCAGCGCCAGAGTCAAGCCCGAGTGCTACGCCCTCCCGCACCCCGTACACACCTTCAGGCACTGTCCCGGGCTGGACGGCCAGAATACGACCGGTGACAGGGTCGATGCCGGTCAGGGCGCCAGCCACGTCGGCATACAACACACCCTGCACCGGGTCGCTGCCCACAGCGACCGCGCCGGGTACCTGGGCGGTCAGACGCCCGTTGGCGACGCTGTACATGGAAAGTCCCGTACTGCCGGAGAAGATAAGTGAGCCTCCGACGACGCCGTTGAGAGCGCCGTCGAACGACCCGCCAGGCGGCCGGATCAGGCGCTCGGCGCCGGAGCCCAGGTCGATCTCGCGGACCGCCGTGACGGGGCCGGTTCCGACCTGCCCGCCAGCGGAGACAGTCACGTACAGCTGTCCGGCCGCGACTCGCCACGCCTGCCCTTCGGCGCCTGTCCCGTCACGCCAGATCGCGCGCCCGCTCGAGTTTAGGTAGCCGGTCACCGCCGTGGTGCCGACAATCACGGTGTGCTTCGGGCCGGCCTGGACGGCGCCGCCAGAAGCCGCCGCCTCGTAGGTCCTCAGCTGCTTGCCCGTCACGGAGTCAAGCACGATCTCTCGCCGCGTAGCCGCAGCACGAGAAGAGGAACCCATGGCGGTCCCCACCGCCGATGATCCCGTGATATCCGTGGGCGCCGCACCCGAGGGCGTGCTCACGCCGACCGTCACAACGCCTCGCCACGCCCGCACCGACACGACGGCCGATCCGCCCGGCAGGCCCGTCAGGTTCTGCGTCCAGCGCGGGAAGCCGGTCATGACGTCATAGGCGCTGACAGTCAGGCCGAAACCGATCACCGCGACCCCATGGCCGGCAGCGGCAGACGCCTGACCCTGGCTGAAGATCGTGCCCTCGACGCCATCTTGCGCGATCCACGAGCCGCTAAGCGAACGCGACCAGCGGACGTAGTTGCGCGCCGCACACGCGCTCTTGCCACCGCGGCACGATCCCGACCCGAGCCTTGTGGCGACGATCGCGGCGATCAGCACGGCAGCCAGCAGCAACGCGAGCCCCGCGCGCTGCACGGGTACCTTCGCCAGCCCGCCCAACCTCACGTCCCGGATCTGCCTCTCCCGCTATCCGATCGCCGGTGATCATGTCACGGTATACCGCCACGCTGACGCGCAGCCGAGCGCGGATCGCGCCTCCGGTGCCCGCGTAACGGACCGCGGAAGTAGCGTTGGCAACCAGACCGGCATATGGCTCCAACAATGTTCATGCTAGGAGGAATCTATGTCCGACAGGGCTCCGCTGCCCTACGACTTCATGCCGCAGGTGCCTTCATTCAGTGTCGAGAGCGACGACGTCGCCCATGACGAGCAGATGGGCGACAACCAGGTATACAACGGATTCGGCATGACGGGCCAGAACATATCTCCGCACCTTCGCTGGCATGGCTTTCCGCCCGAGACCAAGAGCTTCGCGGTGACCGCCTACGACCCGGATGCTCCGACCGGCTCCGGTTTCTGGCACTGGATCGTTCTCGACATCCCCGCCTCCGTCACTGAGTTGCCCGCGAACGCCGGCGCGTCGGACGGCGGCGGCCTTCCGGTCGGCGCCTTCTCCGTCCGCAACGACTACGGGACCAAGGACTTCGGCGGCGCCGCGCCTCCCGCGGGTGACCCGCCGCACCGCTACGTGTTCGCGGTGCACGCCCTCGACACCGAGTCGCTCGGCATCGATTCGGACGTCTCCCCCGCGGTGGCCGGCTTCAATCTCCGCTTCCACACCATCGCCCGTGGCCTCGTCGTTCCGGTGTTCGGGCATTAGGCAACGGTCTGCAGTCGCGGGCTGCGTTTAGTTTCGCAACCAAACGCTGCGGCCGGTGCGCATCGCAAGCTGCAGCCGGCCGCAGCCGGTGGCGACCCGGGATCGCTAACCCAGGCTCGCCAGGACCTCACGCTCGCGCTCGGGGTCCAGGCCATGCTTGAGGCCGCCATCCCTGACCGGCGGATCGCCCTCCTCTTGCAACCAGCGCCACGTGTCGGCCACCGTCTCCGACACCGGACGGCAGACCAGCCCTGCCGCGTAGATCGCGTCGACGTTGCCGTCGTGCAGGGCGGCGCCCTCCCCGACCGGCGGAACCCAGACAGGCAACTCAATCCATCCTTGAATGTCCGCCGCCTCGATCACGTCAGGGTCCACCCAGATCAGGTTCGCGTCCGACCCGGTTGCGGCGACCGCGGACTCAAGTAGTTCGCCCATCGTGGCGTGACCTGGCTTGCTGACCGAGTTGAACGCGCCGTCGACGCCGTCGTCCGCTGCGTGCAGCAGCCAGGCTGCCAGGTCCCGGCAGTCGATGTACTGGATCGGCATGTCGCGCGGACCAGGCGCGAGCACGTCGCCGCCGCGCTCGATCCGGCGCAGCCACCACGGCATCCGGCCGACCAGCTCGTATGGCCCGAGGATGAGCCCGGCCCTGGCCAGGACGGACGGGCCGGTGAAGTGCTCAAGCACGGCCATCTCGCCGCCGCGCTTAGCGGCAGCGTAGTCATCGGACTCCTCGCTGGCAGCGTCGCCGTCAACGACAGGAGCGCTCTCGTCTGCTCCCGACGGGATGGGCCACGAGTACACCGACCGGCTCGATACGTAGCCGTAGTGCCCGGCCCGGCCGGACAGCAGCGACGCGGCGTCGCTGACCACGCGCGGCGCCCGGCTCCAGGTGTCGATCACCGCGTCCCAGGTGTCGTCGCTCAACGCCTGGCGCAGCTGCGCCGGGTCCGTCCGATCCGCCCGCCGCACTGCCGCGCCCGGGACGTCGTTACCGGTTTCGCCGCGGTTGAGCGTCGTGACCTGGTCGCCGCGGGCGACTGCGGCCTCGACCACGGCGCGCCCGACATGGTGTGTTCCGCCAAGTACAAGAAGTCTCATAGGGCCATTTTGTTGGACCACGCCAGCCGGCGCGAACGTGTTCATCCACGGCGTAGCTTGTCAATACCGGATCATCAATGCCGGACCGAGCCGTGGCCTAGCGGCGCCGGACCGCTCCGGTCTGCTGGGCCGGTGATGGCACCGCCCTCGGGCCGGCTGGCGCCGCCTCGGTTCCCTCGAGATGCAGCTGCGGCACGATCGGCTCCATCCAGTGCGGCATCCACCACGCGTACCGTCCGAGCAGCGTCATCACCGAGGGCACGAGCACCATCCGCACAACAGAGGCGTCGATCAGCACCGCGAACGCCATCCCGATCGCGAGCATCTTCACGGTCGGGTCGGAGTTCAGCACGAAGCTCGCGAACACCGTCACCATGATCGCCGCGGCCGTGGTGATCACGCGGGCGGTCGCGCCGATCCCGATGGCGACGCTGCGATGCTCGTCACCAGTGGAAACCCAGACTTCGTGGATCCTGGACAGCAGGAACACCTCGTAGTCCATGGACAGGCCGAACACGATGCAGAAAACCAGCATCGGCACGTATGCCGGGATGGGCAGCGTGGTGTGCAGGCCGATCAGGTTTGCCCCCCAGCCGTACTGGAAGATCGCCACGATCACGCCGATAGCGGCGCCGATCGACAGCAGGTTCAGTATCGCCGCCTTGGTCGCGATCACGATGGAGCGGAACGCCATAGTCAGCAGGAGATAGGAGATCGCGATCACGGCGACGATCAGCCACAGCAGCCGGTCCGTGATCCGGTTAGTGAAGTCGACCGTTCCCGCCGTCGTGCCTGTCACGTAGGTCGTCAGGTGCTCCTTGGGCAGCACCGTGTTCCGCAGCGTCTTGACCAGGTCGGTCGTGGCCGTCGCCTGTGGCCTGGTCGTGGGGATCACGTTGAGCACCGCCACAGTGCCCGCCTTGTTGACGGCCGGCGGGCTGACCGACTTGACACCCTGGGTGTGTGACAGGTCCGACTGCATGGTGCTCAGCTTGGAGTTCGTCGTCTGCGTGGACTCCTTCGGCAGCTTGACGACCACCGTGAGCGGGCCGTTCACGCCTGTCCCGAATCCCTGCTTGATCAGGACGAACGCGCGCTTGTTGCTGTCAGACGCCGGGTTGGTGCCGTTGTCAGGCTGACCGAGCATGATCGAGAACAGCGGGAGCGCGAGCACAACGAGGACCGCGACGGCGGCCACCCCCCACGGCCACGGATGGGCGCTGACCATGCGGCCCCAGCGCGCGAACCCGCTGTTCTCGTGCTGCCGCTCGGTGGCCGACGCCGTCTGCCGCGCCTGTTCGCGCGCCGAGATGTGACTCCTACGGGCCTGTACGCGCGAGGGCAGGCTCCGCACGTGCTCTCCGACAACTCCCATGAACGCCGGGACCAAGGTGAGCGCGACGAGCATGGTGAGCGCCACCACGACTGCGGCGGCCAGTCCCAGCGAGCCGACGAACGCCACCCCGGCGATGTACAGGCCGAGAATCGAGATCACGACGGTGCTGCCGGCCACGACGATCGCCGCACCTGACGTGCTCTCCGCGCGTTTGACTGAGCTGGTGACATCCATGCCCTGGTCGAGTTGCTCGCGGTGCCTGGCCGTGAGAAAGAGGCCGTAGTCGACGGCGACGCCCAGGCCGAGCAGCGTCGCAATGGTCGGCGCCGTTGTCGGGAACGTGATCGCGGAGGCGAGCAGGCCGAGCAGCGACAAGCCGGCGCCGACGCTGCACAACGCGGAAAGCAGCGGTACCGCGGCCGCGATCAGCGACCCGAACATGAACAAAAGCAGCGCGAGCGCGCACGCCAGGCCGATTGCCTCGGATGTGAGGTCGCTGGTCTGCTGGCCTATATTGCCAGCGCCAGCGCCATAGTCGACGGTCAGGCCCGCCTTCCTGGCGGGCGCAACGGCCTTGTTGAGCTTGTTGAGATAGGAGTCTTCCAGCGAGTCCGGGTTCACGTTCCACGAAACGCTCGCGTAGGCGATGGTGCCGTCCTTGGACACCTGGCCGCTCTTCGACGAGGCGAACGGGCTCGTCGCGTTGATCACGTGCGGCAACTTGGCGACGTTGCTCGTTGCCTGGTTGACCGCGCTCTTGCCGGCCGTGACCGTGCCGTGCTTGGCGTGGAACACGATCTGCCCGCCGTAGCCGCCCTGTTGCGGGAACGAAGCGTTGAGGGTGTCAAGGCCTCGGGCCGAGTCCGTCCCCGAGACCGTGTAGTTGTTGACGAAGTCGCCGCCGAACGCGTGCCGCGCGCCGAGCAGCCCGCCCAGGATGATCAGCCAAGCGATGATGACGGCCCAGCGCCACCTGACCGCTCCGCCGCCTAGCCGCTCCAGCAGGCGATTCACCGATCGTGCCCTCCCCGGTCCGTGCAGGCCGGCTGCACGGCGACACGGCAAATCTCTGGATGCTAAAGGCAACATCCTCGGGGCAGCCGGCGCATATTGGCGTCACCCGGGCAGGGTGATCAGCTCGCGCGGAATGTCGCGATGTGCTGGCCGCACGAAGCCTGGTCATAGCCGGGCAGGCTGGCGAGCTGGTCGAGCAGCCACCGTGAGCTGAGCACCTTGACCAGCGCCTGCACCTCACGGGATGCCGCGTGCTCGGCGGGTATGACCAGGTCGAAGCGCTCGGCAGCGAGGGGGACGAACGCAAGCCCGTACGCCAGTGCCGCCGGCTCGCTGGCGACACCCACGTCCGCGAGCCCCGCTGCAATCGCGTCGGCGACCTGGAGGTGGCCTGGCGCCATCGTCTGATAGCCGGGCACCTGATGCCCGTCGATGCCCGCGCTGTCGAGCTCGCGGTCCAGGACGCGCCGCGCCTCAGCGCCGGGCTCCCTGTTCACCAGCCGCAGCCCGCGCTCGACGACGTCGTCGATTGCCTTGACGCCGTCGCGGGCGGCTGGCCCGAGCACCAGACCTTCTCGCCACGCGCTGAACCCGATCACCTCGCCGCCCGTGGCCAGCAACTCGGCGGCGGACTCGGTGTTGTACTCGCCTGACCGGTCCCGCAAGTGCGCGCCGGCGGCGTGCACGAGGCCCGCGGCTGCGAGCCGCAGTGCCTCCTGGCTCGAGCATGGCCACCAGCTGAACCCGATGGGCGGGTCGAGCAGGCCGAGCGGCTCTTCGAGCAGCGGCAGCGCCGGGTCGCATCCGGCCACGATCAGCGTTGGCCGCGGCGGCCCGATGGGCCGGACCTGCGCGGAAGATGCCGGGCCACTCGACTGTTCAGCCGCAACCCCTTCGGCATCGAGGATGCCGCCGGCCGGCAGGAACCCAGCCCGGCTCACCGTTGACCCGGCGAGCGGCAGGGCTACGAACGAGTCCCCGATCGGCGCGAGCGTGACTCTGGCTCCGGCCGCGCCGGCCCCTGCACCAGAGTTAGCTGCCTGCTCGACCAGGCGGGCCGACACTTCAGCGACCATCGCCTGCGAGCCGAACAGCTCCTCGACGGTCATGCCGAGCGCCTGGGCAAGTGCGAGAGCGACGCGCAGCGACGGGTCCGACAGGCCGGACTCGACCGCCGACACGGCCTGGCGCGACACGCCAGCCATGCCGGCCAGCTGTTGCTGCGAGTAGCCCCTGGCCTGGCGCGCGAACCTGAGCTTGGCACCGCTGATCATCGCCCGGCCCCCGTCCAGCCAACCCCTGGCACGTCGCGCTTCGCAAACACCGGCTGGTCGGCGGCCGGTTCCCCGTCCGCTCCGAAGACGGGCGGGATCGATGGCGGTGACCGTGAACTCCCGCCTGGCCGGCACCGGCTCGGGGAATCGCCCGGTCACCGTCGCCGTGCCTGTTGTGATCGTGACCTCCCACAGTGCCCCAGCCGGGCGGCACGAGGTGACCACGCCTGCCAGGACCAGGCCACGCTCGGGGTGCCTGCCGCCGACCACCCGGTCAGGATGGATCGCCGCGATCGGCGCACCCAGCTCTGCCGGCTCGCCAGATCCGGCAGAGCGCGCCCGATTCACCGGCAGCGCCACGAACGACGTGTAGCCGACCAGCTCGGCTACCCGTCGCGTGGCAGGTGACAGCACGACTTCACCAGGCTCGCCCGTCTGCAGCACCTCGCCTCGATCAAGGATCGCGAGCCGGTCGGCGAATGCCTGCGCTTCCGCCAGCTCGTGAGCGACGAGGATCGAAGGAACGCCGCGCTGCGCGACGAGCGAGACGACCAGGTCGGTCAGCGTCCTGCGGAGGCTCGCGTCGAGGCCGGTGTACGGCTCGTCGAGCAGCAGCGCGTCGCAGTGCGAGAGCAGTAGCCTGCCGAGCGCCACCCGGTGCGCCTGACCGCCGGACAGCCTCGCGGGCATGGATCCGAGCAGCTCGTCGATCTCGAGCACGCGAGACAGTTCAGCGAGTTCGGCAGTGACCTCGGCATCGCTGCCCGAGCGGCCGTAGAGCATGTTGGCCCGCACCGACAGGTGCGGGAACAGGCCCGGGTCCTGGCGCAGCAAGCCGACCCGGCGCCGCCACGGCGGGATCACGGTGACCGGCCTGTCGGTCGAGGTCAGCACCCGCCCGCGGAGCAGGATCAGCGCCCGCCGCGGCCGAACCAGGCCGGCGATCATCTCCAGAATGGTCGTCTTGCCGGCCCCGGACGGACCGAAGAGGGCAAGCCTCTCCCCCTGAGCAACGCTGAGCGCGGCGCGGACTGTGAAGTCCCGCCGGTCAACCTCGGCGTCGGCCTCGAGCACGGGCGCTCCAGATATAGGCCGCTAGCGGCAGCGGCAGTGCGACGACCAGCAGGACCAGAGCGAACGGCAGGGCCGACGGCAGGCCGGTCTCCTGCAGCGTCGTCCAGATCTGCAGCGGAAGCGCAGTCGGATGGTAGGCGATGATAACCACGGCACCGAACGCTCCCATGGCCCTGGCCCACGAGATTGCCAGCGCCATCGCCAGGCCAGGCGCCGCGAGCGGCACGGTTACCCGCCGGAACACCCGCCTGGGCGGATCGCCGAGCAGCGCCGCCTGCTGTTCCAGCCGGGGATCGACGCCGCTGAACGCTGCCTGCGCGCCGAGGATGTAATAGGGCGCCGACTCATACACCTGGGCGATGACCAGAGCAAGGAACGTATCGGTCGCCGAAAGGTTCAGGCCGGAGAGCAGATGCCCGATCGGGGTGAACGGTCCGACCATGAACACCAGAAGCAGACCGATCACCAGCGGCGGCAGCAGCAACGTTGCCAGCACGCCAGCCTCCCAGACCCGCGGGAACGGCAGCGTCCCCCTGGCGAGCGCCCACGCGAGCGGCGTGCCGAGCAGCACAAGGACGCCCAGCGTGACAGCCCCCGACTCGACCGACAAGATCAGCGGCTCGAACGCGCCAGGCGCGCTGAGCGAGGTCTTGATGCTGTCCCACGACAGATGGGTGAGCAGCGCGATCACGGGGCCGAGGAGCGCGACCCAGATGATGGCGGTTCCTGCGATGGCTAGCGAGCGGTTCGCGTAACGCAACCCTCGCGGCACCGCCGTCCCGCCGGGCCCGCCCCGTCCGGGCGCCGGCGGAGTGACAGTGACGGCTGGGCTAGCTGCCAAGCTCTTTCCTGATCGAGGCGGGCACAGCGCTCGCCGGGCCGGTCAGCGTGGGCGTCAGCAGCGTATAACCGCCCTGCTTCGCGTACAGCGCGCGGCCGGCCGGCGAGAGCACGTAGGCCACGAACGCGTTGCCGGCCGCCGCGTCCTTGGCGCCGGTGATCGTGGTGATGTCGAGCGTCAGCGGCGAGCCGGTCTTGGTGTCCTTGCCGGTGCTGTCCGTGATCGTGATCGAGGCCTTGGCGTAGTTGTCGGCGAACGACGCGTCGCCCAGGTTGATGTCAGGCGGCAGCGAGATGTACTTCAGGTGCAACTGCTTGGCCTGCGACAAGTAGGCGCTGGCCGCGTCGACCTGGCCGGCCTGCAGCCGCGAGTCGAGCGCCGCTTCCTCGAAGATCTGCGTCGACTTCGTCGATGCGAGCGGGCCGCCCAGGATCTTCGTCACGGTGTCCTTCGGCAGGTGGTACTTCATCTGTGCGAGCTCGAGCATGTAGATGAACGCGCGGCCCTGCGGGTCGGTGTTCGGGTCGGTGCGCCCGAGCTGGAACCCTGGCTGCTCCATCAGCTTGAACAGGTCAGAGATCGGCTTCTTGCCGCTAGCGATCGCGTTGAACTGCGGGGCGTATTTGCTGCTGGGGTTGTACGCCACGACGATCGACGTCGACGCGTACTGGACGAACCACTTGGTGAACTTCGGCCCGAGCGACTCGATCGACTTGCCGCCGACGGTGATGAAGACATTCGGGAAGATCGTCTTGGCGGCGATCTCCGAGGACAACCCGTCGGAGGGCCCGGCCGTGCCCCGGTACGTGTACCCGGTGGCCTTCGCGAATGCGGGGCCAAAGACCTGCTCGTTGAGGAAAGTCAGCGAGGCCGCGTAGGCGACATTCGCGGTTCCTGACGGCTTGGCATGGCCACCGCCGCCGCCCGAGTTACCCGAGCTACCGGATGAGCTGCAGCCGGCCGCAGCCAGCCCGAGGCACGCCAGCACGATCAAACCGGCTTGCAAGCTACCTATTTTCAGCGTCATAAGGGGACGATAGCCATTGCAAGTTGCGCAACGCAAGAACTCCTGACACCAGGTCGGCCCTGTCCTGAATCCGAGAATCTGGAGCATCCCTCCAGCCAACGTTGAGGATGGAGTGCTTAGCTGGCCCGGGCTATGCGGGCCGGGGTGGCCTGCGCGGCCTGCGCGGCGCTTCGATAACAGCGCAGCCGCAGCTGCCGGTGACCCATAACATGGTCTCCGGCAGTGGGCGGAACAGTGTCGTACATCCCCAGAGGCGGTCAGGAATGGACAAGGCCGAGCGAACCCGTCAGCTGGACGATGCCGCGCTGCTGGCGAACCTATCCTGGGGTCATATCGCCGCCGACCTCCGTGAAGTTTGCACCTCGACCGGAGTCACCTCAGCCAGCGGGAGCATCTGATGGCAACACGGCAAACCGCCGGCAAGTCCGGCAAGCGCGGGTCCGCTCCGGCCGGCAGCAAGTCAGGCGGCGGGGCGACCTCGGTCGCCAAATCCGCGAGTGGCGGTTCGGGCTCCAGTGCCGCCAAGCGAGGTGCGCAGCCACTCAGCCAGCACAAGCAGCGAGCCAGTCGCCGGCCAGGCGCCTGCTCGGCGCGGCCCGCGGCGGCATGGGAACGTTGGTGCGGTGGTCAGGCGGCGGACTGGCGTTCACGACCATGGTGGTCTCGCTGCTCGGGCTGGCCGACGCGGCGTACCTGACGTACCAGCATTTCAGCGAGTCGACTTCCTTCGCGGGCTGCTCAGAGAGCGGTGCCGTCAACTGCGTGGCCGTCACGACCAGCCCCGAGTCACACGTCTTCGGTATCCCGGTAGCAGTGCTCGGCCTGGCGTTCTTCGTGTTCATGGTGGCCATCAACTCGCGGTGGGGCTGGAAGGCCCCCTGGGCAGCGGTGCACTGGGTCAGGCTGGCCTCGGTGGTCGTCGGGATCGTGTTCGTGCTCTACCTGATCTGGGCGGAGCTGTTCAGGATCAACGCGATCTGCCTGTACTGCACGGGCGTGCACATCCTCACGTTTATCCTGTTCGCGCTGATCGTCGGACGTGCCGCGTTCTCGGGCGTCAAAGCGATACCGGACAACAACTAGCCTGGCCAGCGACTGACCTGGCCATCGACAGACCTTGGTCAGCGACAGCCGTGGCCAGCGACAGGCACCGAGAAGACACAAGAAGAGGCAGCTGTTCAGATGAGCAAGGCAACACGGAACAGGGCGCGCACCGCCCGCGAGCGTATCGCCGCGCAGCAGGCGGAGGCCAGGAAAGCTGAACAGCGCCGCAGGCTCCTCATCGTCGGCGGCTCGGTCGGTCTGGTGATTGTCATCGTCGTTGCCTTCATCGTGGTCAAGGGCCTGGCGAAGCCCGCTTCGCCCGGCGGCTCTGGCGCTCTCCCCGCCGCTGTGACGCACAACATCACCAACGTGCCGGCCAGCACGCTGGGCACGATCGGCACGGGCAAGCTGCCGCCATCAGGACTGCCGGTGAAGCCCATCACCGACACGGCGCTCACCTCGGCCAACAAGCCGGAGATGCTCTACATCGGCGCCGAGTTCTGCCCCTACTGCGCAGCCATGCGATGGTCCATGGCTGTCGCGCTGAGTAAGTTCGGCACGTTCGGCCCGCTCAAGGGCATCCACTCATCCAGCACCGACGTCTTCCCGAATACGCCCTCGCTCACGTTCCGCAATCAGCAGTACAGCAGTCCATATCTGACGTTCACGCCCGTTGAGCATCAGAAGGTGAACAGCCAGCCCCTGCAGCCGGTGTCGCAAGGCGCAGCAGGCGCTGTGGAGCAAGTACGACACGAACGCGCAGAACCAGGTCGGCTACCCGTTCATCGACTTCGGCAACAAGACGGTTATCACGGGTCCGCTCTTCTTCACCTCAGGTGCTGCACGGTCTCACCTGGGCACAGGTCGCCAGCAAGCTCAAGGACCCGAACGACCCGGTAGCGCAGAACGTCGACGCCGCGGCCAACTACATCACCGCCGCGATCTGCAAGATGACCGGCGACAAGCCCGGCTCCGTCTGCGCAGCCCCGGAGATCAAGGCGCTCGCCGGAAAGGTGTAGTGCGTTCCACACCCGATGAACCCCTGGTGGGCCTATAGCGACAGGGCCTATAGCGCCACCAGGGGTTCATCGGTGGGGTCGGTTCGCCGGGATCTATCCGGACAGACCAGCGCTGGGCAGCGCGCCCGGGGCTGGTGTCCCGTCGAATCCGAAATTTTGTTAGGCTAACGAACTAGGGCCTGAACCCAGGGTCCTGAGCCTATGGGCCTGAGCAGGCTCGAGAGCTAGTTGCGAACCAGTGTCAG
This sequence comes from uncultured Actinomycetota bacterium, assembly GCA_963809195.1. Taxonomy (GTDB): domain Bacteria; phylum Actinomycetota; class Actinomycetes; order Streptosporangiales; family Streptosporangiaceae; genus Chersky-822. The sequence goes on from CAWEIQ010000003.1 coordinate 1,117,040, forward strand.
AGGGTGACCGGATACTGAATCGGGGGCCGCTGCTAGCGATCGAGCCAGCAGACGGATGGGTGAGCCGCTGTGGCGCCGGCGTCAACCGGAGCGGGCGAGCGGTGCCGGGGCCGCAGACGGTTCACAATGGCCGATCCGGGAGGCCGGAACCGGCCGAATGGGCGAGGCAGTTAGGCGGAATTTGAGCGCCCCGAATATCGCTGACACCTCCGGGCCCTCGTCTGCTGCCCGGCGATGGCCATGCGGCGGCCGTCCACCCGCGCTGGCCACGGCGGCGATTGCACGACGGGCATGCGGCCGAGGTCAGCACAGCATGGAACGACCTAGGCCAGGTCGGAGCCAACACAAGTGGCCCAGAAGGAGATGAAGCATGACGTCAGCGGTCGACCCGCACAGGCGCTGGTTGCGGCGGCTGATCGGGTACTGCTGGCGTTACCCGAAGCTGGTGACCTTCGCGCTCCTCGGCTCGCTGGTCTACACCGTGGTCGCCGTGGTCATCCCGCTGATCCAGCGCGACATCGTCAACAATGCGATCCTGACGCACCGCCAGCCGATCTGGATCGGCGCGACCGCGCTGGTCATCGCGGCGCTCATCGGCTTCGGCGGCGTGTTCACCAGGCGCTACCTCGGCGGCCGGATGTCACTCGACGTCCAGCACGATCTGCGAACCGAGATGTTCGCGTCACTGTCCAGACTGGACGGCGCGCGGCAGGACCAGCTGCACACCGGGCAGGTCGTCAGCAGGTCCATCTCCGACGTCAACATGATCCAGGGCCTGCTGGCGATGGTCCCGTTCCTGCTCGGCAACATCCTGCTGTTCTTCCTGTCGCTGATAGCGATGGCCTTTCTTTCGCCGCTGCTCACCGTCGTCGCCATTGCGGTCGGTCCCGCACTCTTCCTGATCTCACTCGCCTCGCGGAACAAGCTCTTCCCCGCTAGCTGGGACGCGCAGCAGCACGCCGCCAACGTCGCTGGCGTGGTGGACGGCGCCGTCACCGGGGTCCGCGTCGTCAAGGGCTTCGGGCAGGAGGAACAGGAGGTCGAGCGGCTCGAATGGGCCGGCCGCCTGCTCTACGCGGCCCGGGTACGCGCGGTCAGGCTGATGGCCAAGTACAACCCGACGCTGCAGGCCATCCCGGCACTCGGCCAGGTCGGGGTCCTCGCGCTGGGCGGATGGCTGGCGATCCACGGCGACATCAACCTCGGCACGTTCTTCGCTTTCTCGTCCTACATCGCCCAGCTGGTCGGCCCGGTCCGCGCCCTGACCGGGCTGATCACGCTGGGTCAGGAAGCGCGAGCCAGCGTCATCCGGGTCTTCGAGGTCATCGACTCGCGGCCGGTGCTGACCGAGAAGCCGGGCGCAGCCAGGCTCCCGGCAGGGGCCTCGGACGTGGAACTCGACGACGTCACGTTCGGCTACCTGCCCTCAGAACCGGTTCTGCGCGGCCTCTCGCTCCGGGTGCAGCCGGGCGAGACCGTCGCGGTCGTCGGGACGTCGGGCTCGGGGAAGTCGACTATCTCGCTGCTGCTCCCCCGCTTCTACGACGTGACCGGCGGCTCAATCAGGATCGGCGGGCATGACGTCCGCGACGTGACCCTCGATTCCCTGCGCGCCTCGATCGGCCTGGTCTTGGAGGACAGCTTCCTGTTCTCCGACACCATCAAGGCGAACATCGCCTACGGCAGGCCGGACGCCACCGACGAGCAGGTCGTCGCCGCCGCGCGAGCGGCGGAAGCCGAGGAGTTCATCCTCAGCCTGCCCGCAGGGCTACGACACCGTGATCGGCGAGCAAGGGCTGACCCTGTCCGGCGGGCAGCGGCAGCGGGTCGCGCTGGCCAGGGCGCTGATCACCGATCCCGCGATCCTCGTCCTTGACGACGCGACCTCGGCCGTCGACCCGAGAGTAGAGGCGCAGATCCACGAGACCCTGCGCCGGGTGATGGCCGGCCGCACCACGATGCTGATCGCCCACCGGCGCTCAACACTTCAGCTCGCGAACAAGATCGCAGTGCTTGACGACGGCCGCCTGGTCGATCTCGGCACCCATGAGGAACTGACCAGCGCTGCCCGCTCTATCGCCTGCTGCTGGCCGGGCCCGGAGACGATGCCGAAGGCGTCGACGCGGGCGAGCTTGCCTACTACGAGAACGCCCCGGCCGACGGCCAGGAGCCGACTGGGCATGCGCCCGCCGGGAACGGGCAGGCGGCGATCACGCCCAAGCTGTGGCCGCGCCGGGCAGGACGGCAGCTCACCGCCCAGCCAGGCGCGGCGATCGGGCGCGGCATCGCATTGCAGGGCGCCGGCGCGAGCCGGGGAGGGGTAGCGCGCCGCGAGCAGGACAGGCGCAGGTGACGGAAGCATGCTCGCCGGGATACCGCCCACGCCCGAACTGCTCGCCAAGGTGGCGGCACTGCCGCCGGCCAACGACGAGCCGAACGTGGACAAGAAGTTCAGCCGGGCCGGTGACCTGCACTTCACGTTGCGCAGGCTGCTGCGGCCCTTCGCGGTCGCGCTGATCGCCGGCCTGCTGCTTGACGGGCTCGACGCGGTCGCGAGCATCGCGCTGCCGTGGCTGATGCGCGGCGGCATCGACCACGGCATCGAGGCAGGTGCCTTCCGCGTGATCATCCTCATTTCGCTCGCCGGACTGGCGATCGTGATCGCCGACTGGCTGGTGAATGCGGTTCAGACCGTGGTGGTCGGCCGCAATGGTGAGCGCTTGCTCTACACGGTCCGGGTGAAGATCTTCGCGCAGCTGCAACGGCTCGGCCTGGACTACTACGAGCGCGAGATGGCCGGCCGGATCATGACCAGGATGACCACAGACGTCGACGCGATGTCCACGTTCCTGCAGACCGGGCTTATCACCATGGTCAACGCCGCGCTCACGTTCGTCGGCGTGATGATCGCGCTGCTACTGATCAACATCAGGCTCGGCCTGACCCTGTTCAGCGTGCTGCCAGTGCTCGTCGCCGCCACGGTCATCTTCCGCAGGAAGTCTGCGCGGGCATACGCCGAGGCGCGGGAGAAGGTCAGCGCCGTCAACGCCGACCTGCAGGAAAACGTCGCCGGCCTGCGAGTGGCGCAGGCCTACCGGCGCGAGCGCGTCAACCAGGACAGCTTCTCCAGCCTCAGCAACGCATACCTGACCTCGCGGTTGCGAGCGCAGCGTTACATCGCGCTGTACTTCCCGTTCGTCCAGGCGCTGTCCACGATCGCCGGCGCGCTGGTGCTGTTCGCCGCGGCGAGCGAGGTGCACAGCGGCGTGCTGACCGCGGGCGGGCTGATCGCCTACCTGCTCTACATCGACCTGCTGTTCTCCCCGGTCCAGCAGCTGTCGCAGGTCTTCGACGGCTACCAGCAGGCAGTCGGTGGGTCTGCGCCGGATCTCAGCCCTGCTCAGGACGCCGACGAGCACGCCAGAGCCTGAGCATCCCGTGCAGGCTGGCCGGCTGCGCGGCGAGATCGAGCTCAGCCGACGTGCACTTCAGCTACAAGAACGCTACCCAGGAGGCGGTCGCCGGAGTCAGCCTCAAGATCGCGCCGGGCGAGACGGTCGCCCTGGTCGGCCAGACCGGCGCGGGCAAGTCCACGCTGGTCAAGCTCATCGCGCAGGTTCTACGACGCGACCGGCGGCCAGGTCCTGATCGACGGCACGGACGTGCGCGACTTCGACCTGGCCAGTTACCGCCAGCAGCTTGGCGTGGTCCCGCAGGAGCCATACCTGTTCCCTGGGACACTCCGCGACGCGATCGCCTACGGACGTCCCGACGCGAGCGACGCCGAGGTCGAGGCCGCTGCCCGCGGCGTCGGCGCGATCGAGATGATCTCCCGGCTGCCAGGCGGCTTCGAGCCACGAGGTCGCCGAGCGCGGCCGCAACCTGTCGGCCGGGCAGCGCCAGCTGATCGCGCTGGCCCGCGCATACCTGGTCGACCCCGCGATCCTGCTGCTCGACGAGGCGACGGCGGCGCTCGACCTGGCCGCCGAGTCGGCTGTGATCCGGGCGACCGAGCAGCTCACCGCCAAGCGCACCACCGTGCTGGTCGCGCACCGGCTGACCACGGCCGCCCGGGCCGACCGCATCGTCGTGCTCGACTCCGGCCGGATCGTCGAAGTCGGCACCCATGCCGAACTGCTCAGGGCCGACGGAACCTACGCCGCGCTGTGGTCCGCCTTCACCGGCGAAGCGACGCTCGCAGCCTGATCCCGCTCGCGGCCGCCGCGAAGAAAGCACAACGAGGGACCCTCGCTGTCGTTAGCAGCAGCAGGGGGTCCACCGTTGTGCCGGGCGACGCCTTCAGGACGCCTGCGAAGCGGCCAGCGCTTCCGCCGGCGAGCGTTGGCGTCACGGTCAGGCTCGGCCTCCAGCCATCACGGGCGCAGGCTCCGCCAGCACCGGCTCCGCCGGGCACCCGCTCTACGGGAACGAGCACCGGCTCGACCGAGTCGGCACGCATGGTTCGGATGTCACGCGGGATCAGCGTCAGCGCCGACGCGATCACCATGATCGCCGGCAGCGCCGTACTGCGTCGCGGACACGCCGATACCGGCTGCGAGCGGACCGGCCACAAGGGCGCCCACCGGCATGCCCATCGTCGTGCCAAGCCCGTCGTAAGCCGGAGACCCTGGCGAGCTTGTCGGTCGGGATCTTCGCGGCCATCGTGACCGTCCAGACCACCGACATCGCCTCGATGACAACTCCGAGTACGAACGAGCTCGCGCAGATCACCCACAGCGGCAGCAGCGTCGCCATGGCCAGCGAGAGCGGCGCGAGTGCGATCGCGCCGCCCGACAGCGCGACGAACAGCATCGGGCGGCGCAGGCGACCAGCGCAGGGCGAGAAGCCCGCCGGCGATCAGCCCGGTCGCTTCAGCGGCCGAGATCAGGCCCCAGGCTGCGGCGCCGCCGAGGTGCGCGTTGGCCACGGCAGGGCCGAGCACCTGGAAACCGCCGCACCAAGCGGCCAGCACGACGAAGAACTGGAGCACCGTCGCCCACAGCCAGGTGTGCGACCGGAACTCCGACCACCCTTCGCGCAGGTCGCGGAGCATGTTCGGGACCTGCTCGGACTCGACGTCCAGGTCCGCGCGCTCCAGCGGCGCCACCTTGATGGCAAGCAGCAGCGGAACGGTCCCGAACATGCCGACACCGCAGACCGCCAGCGCCCAGCCGGCGCCGAACAGCGCCACGCACTCGCCGGCGAGCGCGGCGCCAGCCATCATGGCGACGTTCATGATCAGCCGACTGATCGCGCTGGCTTCCCGCATCTGCCTCTGCGGGACCAGCCTCGGCAGCAGCGCCATCGACGCCGGGTAGAACAAGGCGACGCCCGTGCCGGTGACCAGCTCAAGGACGATCATCACCCAGATCGAAGGATGAGCGGTCAGCACCAGGATTCCGAACAGGCCTTCGCCGACGGCGACCATGACGTTCGCGGCCACGATCACGAGCTGCGGGGCGATCCGGTCGGCGATCACGCCGCCTACGAGCAGGAAGACCAGCGACGGCGCGGCCTGCGCCGCGATCACGTACGACAGGTCAGCGGTCGAGCCGGTGGCGGCGAGGACCGCGAAAGAGACGCCCACCAGCGAGAACGCGGCCGCCAGGGGGGCCAGCAGGCGATCGGCCAGCAGCAACCTGAAGTTGCGGTTGGTCATGGTCGGGAAGCGGCGCGTCAGCGCACGCGTAAGCATTTCGAACATCCAATCTGATCAGGTGAGCGACCGGCCGCTCGATCCTATCTGGGCCGGTCAGGGCCACCACAACAGGTTTTCGGCCCCGCCCGCGTGCCGACCCGCAGGCGCGTCAGCGAAAGCCCGGAGCACCGCGCCCGCTCCGGTGGCAGGACTCTTCGCGCGCGGCCCGCGCCGCCGCGCCGGGTCTCCGGCCAGCATGTGCTGCACGCCCGACGGCAGGCACGATATGACTTCTGCGACGTCGATCGCCCAATACGCTTCAGCGTCGGAAATGCCCGGCGCCGCCGCGTGCAACGGCCGGAACTGACGCGACATTCCCGCACGAGCCTGATTCGCCGGACTTGCAACGCGCTGACCGGGATCCGACCACAACGACCGCCACGAGGATCGGTAGAGTCTGCGTGCAGGCTGTCGGCCACGCTGCGGGCCGATCCGGCTGCAGCCGTGCCGATTCCGGCCAGAACGCAGCGATCGAAGGAGGCTAGCCGCCGATGAGCATCCTTGGCACCAGGGTCCTGCGGACCGAGGACCCGAGGTTCCTGACGACGGGCGGTGTCTACACCGAGGATGTGACGGACGTACGGCTGGCAGGCGCCTGCCACGTGTTCTTCGTCCGCTCCCCCGTCGCGCACGCGCGGATCACCGGCATCGACAAGACGGCAGCGCTCGCAGCGCCCGGCGTCCTCGGCGTCTACACCGCCGAGGACCTCGGCTGACCTGCCGATCATCGATCCATCTCGCGCCGGCCTGATGAACGCCAAGATGACCAGGACCGCTGCTGGCGACCGACAAGGTCCGGTTCGTCGGCGAGCCGGTCGCCGTCGTCGTCACCGAGGACCCGTACCAGGGCGAGGACGCGATCGAGCTGGTCGACGTCGACTACGACCCGCTCCCTGCGGTCGTCGACTTCGACGACGCGCTGACCGACGAGGTGCTGCTGTTCGAGGACGCGGGCACCAACGTGGTCGCGAACTTCGGCGACGCGAGCAGCCTCAAGCAGGACCTGTTCGACGGCTGCGAGGTCGTGGTCAACGCACACGTTCATCAACCAGCGGGTCGCCCCGGCGCCGATGGAGTCGCGGGCCGCCGCCGCGGTCTGGGGCGAGGACGGCAGGCTGACCAGCTGGATCCCGAACCAGGGCGCCCAGGGCGCGCGCGACGACATGGTCAAGTTCCTGAACCTCGAGGAGGGCCAGGTCAGGATCATCACGCCGGACGTCGGCGGCGCGTTCGGCGCGAAGTTCGGCGCGGACCCCGAGCACGTCCTCGTGGCCTGGGTCGGCCAAGCAGCTCGGGCGCCCGGCCAGGTGGACCGAGACCAGGTTCGAGAACCTGGTCGCGATGACTCACGGCCGGGCGCAGCGGCACACGATCACGATCGGCGGCAGCACGGACGGCGACGTCCACGGCCTACCGGCTGGAGGTCATCCAGGACTCTGGCGCCTACCCGAGGATCGGCGCGATCCTGCCGTCCCTGACGATCCTGATGGCCTCCGGCCCGTACGACATCCCGAGACGCCGAGGCCATCGCGACCGCGGTCGCCACCAGCACCACGCCGATCGGCGCCTACCGGGGCGCCGGCCGCCCAGAGGCCACAGCTGCCCTGGAGCGGGCGTTCGACCTGTTCGCCGCCGAGATCGGGATGGATCCCGCCGAGGTCAGGCGGCGCAACCTGCTGCCGACGTTCACCGAGCCGCACCAGACCTCGTTCGGCGCGCTGTACGACAGCGGCGACTACGTGGCCGCGCTGGACAAGGCGCTCGAGGCCGCCGGTTACGCCGACCTGCGCGCCGAGCAGGCCAGGCGGCGCGAGAGCGGCGACGTCACCCAGCTCGGCATCGGCGTGGCCTGCTACGTGGAGATCACCGGCGGCGGCGACGAGTCGGGCCCGCCGTCAGAGAACGCCACCGTCGAGGTGCACGCGGACGGGACCGCGACGATCCTCACCGGCACCTCGCCGCACGGCCAGGGCCACGCTACGGCCTGGGCGATGATCGCCAGCGAGGAGCTCGGCATCCCGGTCGAGAACTTCACCGTGAAGTGGGGCGACACCGACCTGATCCCGGTCGGCGGCGGCACCGGCGGCTCGCGCAGCCTGCAGCAAGGCGGCGCCGCGGTGCAGCAGGCCTCGCGGGAGCTGCTCGACGTGGCGAGGGAGCGTGCTGCGGCCGCGCTCGAGGCCAGCGCCGACGACCTGCGGTTCGACGTCGAGCCGGAGCGCGTTCGCGGTGGCAGGCGACCCCGAGGCCTCGGTGCCGCTGACCGACCTGGCCAAGGAGGAGCGGCTGTTCGTGCACTCGATCTTCACCGCGCCGGGCGCGACCTTCCCGTTCGGCACCCACGTCGCGGTCGCCGAGGTCGACACCGAGACCGGCAAGCCGACGCTGACCCGCGTGATCACCGTCGACGACGCGGGCGTGGTGCTCAACCCGCTGCTCGCCGAGGGCCAGCGGCACGGCGGCATCGCGCAGGGCGCCGCACAGGCGCTGCTCGAGGAGTTCGTCTACGACGCCGACGGCAACCCGCTGACCGCGAGCTTCGCCGACTACCCGATCGTCTCGGCCACCGAACTGCCCAGCTTCGAGCTGGCCAGCATGGAGACGCCGACCAGCTACAACCCGCTCGGGGCCAAGGGGATCGGCGAAGCAGGCACGATCGGCGCGACACCCGCGGTGCAGAACGCGATCGTCGACGCCGTCGCGCACCTGGGCGTCAGGCACGTCGAGATGCCCGCCACCGCCATGCGCGTCTGGCGCGCCATCCAGTCCGCGAACTCTGCGCAAGCGCAGCAAGAACCCACCGCAACGGAGAAGTGCATGATGCAGGTCAAGCTCACCGTCAATGGCGAGCAGCGGTCCGACGAGGTCGAGCCGCGGCTGCTGCTCGTGCACTATCTGCGCGAGGTGTGCGGCCTGCGCGCCGCGAATGTCGGCTGCGACACGACGTCCTGCGGAGCCTGCACGGTCCTGCTCGACGGCGAGTCGGTGAAGTCGTGCACCGTGCTCGCCGCGCAGGCCGCGGGCCAGCAGGTCGTCACGGCCGAGGGCCTGGCGGCAGGCCGGCGAGCTGCACCCGGTGCAGCAGGCGTTCAGGAACGAGCACGGCCTGCAGTGCGGCTTCTGCACGCCTGGCATGGTGATGGCCGCGGTCAGCCTGCTGAGGGAGAACCCGGACCCGACCGAGGACGCAGGTTCGCGAGGGCCTCGAGGGCAACCTTTGCCGGTGCACCGGCTACCACAACATCGTCCGCGCCGTGCTCGCTGCCGCGAGCGCAAACGCCAGGCCGAGGTGACCGCATGATTCCAGCCCAGTTCGACTATGTGGCAGCCGACTCGGCCGCTCACGCGATCGAGCTGCTCGGCCAGCACGGCGACGACGCCAAGGTGCTCGCTGGCGGCCACTCGCTGCTGCCGATGATGAAGCTGCGGCTCGCGGCGCCCGCCGTGCTGATCGACATCAGCCCGTGCCTCCGGCTTGTCGGGAATCAGCCTCGACGGTGACGAGACTAGTCATCGGCGCGACCACCAGGCACGCCGATCTGGCCTCCTCCGAGCTGGTCAGGACCGAGGCACCGCTGCTCGCGCACGCGGCGTCGCTGGTCGGCGACCCGCAGATCAGGCACCGGGGCACGATCGGCGGCTCACTCGCGCACGCCGACCCGGCAGCGGACCTGCCGATGGCGCTCGTCGTCGCTCGGCGGCTCGGTCGAGCTGTCAGCGGACCTGACGGAACCCGCCTGGTCCACGCCGACGACTTCTTCACCGGCTTCTTCGAGACGGCGCTCGCCGAGGGCGAACTGCTCACCGCCGTCCGTGTGCCGCGGCAGCGGGGCAATGCCCTGGGGCTACCAGAAGTTCGTGCGCCGCGCCAACGACTGGGCGATCGTCGGCGCTGCGGCGATCAACGGCAGAATCGCCCTCGCGAACATGGGATCCACGCCGCTGCGCGCCAGCGCCGCCGAGCACGCGCTCGCTGGCGGCGCCAGCCCGGCTGAGGCCGCTGAGCTGGCCGCTGACGGCACCACGCCGGGTGAAGATATCCATGCCGACCGGGAATTCCGCCAGCATCTGGCGCGGGTGCTGACCAGGCGCGCACTCGAGCATCTTTCTTAACCGGACGCTCGCCGCCGGTCCTTGCTGCGGGCCGGCGGGCTCGAGGGGGCATTTGGCGGGTCGTCGTCGCCCAGGCCGAATGCCGGCTACTACTCTGGTGCGATCTTCAGACGCCACGCGGCTGAACGTGCAGCAGGCCGGGCCGCAACCTGGGAGAGGAACAACCGATGACCGGGCATGTCTCGGCGGACGAACTGCGAGCCGAACTCAAGCAAGTCGATGATGACCTGGAGAGCGTGCGCCGCACCGCTGCCGAGGTCCGCTCGGGCGTCGGCGAGGCCGAAGATCCGACCGACCGCGGATCGCTGATCCAGGCCGCCGACGAACAGGACAGCCTTGCCGAGGCGCTATCGGCACGGCGTGAGGATCTGCTGCGCCGCCTCGCCGCAGCCGAGGGCTAACCGGACCACCAGGGCCAGGCGGGGCCGACGGCGGGACGGCAACTTGCTCGATACGGCCTTCACCGTTCGGTGGGTCGTCGCGGGAACCTAGCTGGTCAACTGACGCTCGGTCGGGGTCCGGAACCGCGGAATCACCCGGACCCCGGCCAGCCATTTTCCGACCCGCTCGAGCTCGGCGTCGATCAGTGCCATGTGATCGGCACCGACATCTTCAAGCAACCGGATGGCGATCTCGCCGTCGGCACGCTGCGCCCAGCCACCAACGATCCTGCCGTTCAGCCAGACGGTCGGCCCCGCGTTCCCGTTGACATCGAACAGCGCCCTCGCGTGCGGCCCGAGGAACCAGGCCCGCTCCGACCAGCCCATGACCGTTGGGTCGAGCGCGGGCAGCAGCGCCGCCCATTGCCCAGGCTCAGCGGTGTTGCTCAAGGTCGTCAGGCAGCGCCAGGCCGGTGCCGCCGTCCAGGAGTACCTCGACGGCACCGATCTCGGCGACTGCTCGCCTGGCCTGGGTCATCGTCCACCCCGTCCACCACTTCAGATCCGCGAGCGGCGCAGGCCCGTATGCCGCGAGCCAGAGTCGCGCCAGCTCGGCTTGAGCTGCGGCCTCGCCGATCTCGTCCGCTTCCTCGCGCAGCCAGTGCTCTGCGAGCACCCAGCGGTACTGCTGAGACAACCATGTCCCGATCGGCCTGCCACGGACGAGCTTGCCTTGAGCGGCCAGGACGAGCAGCACCCGGCTCGTGATCGTCTGGGTGGACTGATATGACTTGCCGGCCGCCATGACCAGCTTCGTCTTCAGTCGCGGCTCCGCCGCGGACAGCTCTGCCGCGCTGGCCGTCCCGCTGCGCTCGGCGAGCACGCGCAGCACCGTTCGTTCAATGTCTGCCAGCCACGGGTCAGGATCAGCGACGTCCGTTAGCTCAATGAGGAGCTTGATCAGCCTGGCCCGCTGGTCCTGCGCGATCCGGTCTGTCGTGGACGCCTGGACAACAGGCACGGTTCCGGCTGGTACGACGAAAACGGTGCGGCGCATCGCCAGCATGCGGACTAGATCGCGCCGCTCGTAGAGAGCTGCCTCGATCGCGCTTGGCGTTATTGGCGGGGCCGTTCTCGCCACGATCGACAGATAGACCGTCGCCGGGTCGGTGGAGTGCAGCGCCACCAGCCTGCTCCGCAACCGGCGCCGGATCAAGCGGCTCGCCGCCGACTCGCGATGACGGCGCCAAGGCGTGCCGCACCGCAAGTCGTCGGACGCGCTCCGCATTGTTAACCCGGTACATGGCTCCTATGATCTCCTGACGGTCCGACAGCGCTGGCGGTCCTTGGTGCCGTAGAGCCGCGCAAATGTGCCCGGAAAGCGATCCGCGCTGAGTTAACCTGCGCGGCTATGGAGCAGAATCTGCCTCGGCGCTGGACCACCACACGCAGGTTCGCGCTCATGATCGCAGTCTCTGTCGTCTTCGGCATCGTCATGGCCTGGATCAAGGGGAACGGTCCTGGTCTCAGCGACGCCGTGGGCAACATAAGCGCCCTATGGCTGCTGGTGCCGTTCCTGGCCGGTGCCGCGGCAGTTGGCCGCCGCATGATTGTCGGTGCGCTCTCTGGCCTGATCGCGACGCTGGCCGCGCTGACCGGCTTCTATTTCGCGGAAAGCTTCGTGCTCGATCTCGGCCAGCATCCGTGGCTGACTGATCTGTCGCTCACGATGGGCGCCGTCACGTACTACGCAGAGCTGGGCTTGGTCACCGGCCCGGTTTTCGGCGCTCTAGGGCAGTGGTGGCGGCAGCGCCGCTCAGTGGTCGCGGCAGGATTGATCGCCGCCGTCTTCGTCCTGGAGCCCCTGGCCTGGTGGCTGTACGGCATCCAGATCGGCGGCGGAGCCGCCTACCCGGTACCTGATTACCCGGCCCTGTGGCTCGGCGAAATCGCGATAGGAGTGGCCGGCTTCGTCGTGCTCCGCCGGCTGGTCCAGCTGGCAGCGGAGTCTGCGTAGCGGGCGCTGAGACTTCCGCCATGGTCACCTTCGATCAACTTGTCGCAGAGGCAGTTGCCGCGCCATTTACCGGCTGGGACTTCAGCTGGCTCGATGCGCGCTCGACGAGCGAGGACCTGCCGTGGAGTTTCGCCGCCGAAGTGGCCAGATACTCAGGAACCGCGGGCGCCATGGTGGACATGGGTACCGGCGGCGGCGAACAACTGGCCGGGATCACGCCGAGGCCGGACCGCACAATCGCGACCGAGTCGTGGCGGCCGAACGTGCCGGTCGCGGCGCGACGCCTGAGACCGCTCGGGATCCCTGTGATTCATTGCGACGGTGCACCGGACAACATGAGCAACGAAGGTGCCTCGACGGCGCCTGACCGGGCCGGCCTGCTCCCGTTTGCTGACGAGGCTTTCGACCTGGTGATCAACAGGCACGAGTCGTTCCGCGCCGATGAAATATGGCGCGTGCTTGCGCCTGGCGGGATCTTCGTTACCCAGCAGGTGGACTATCACAGCGACGAGGCATTGTTTGAACTGCTGAGTCTCGATCCCCCCGAGGAACCGCAGACTTGGCTTCCGCTGGCTACTGAGCAGCTCACAGCCGCCGGCCTGACGATTGCCCATACAGCTGCCGGTCAGGAGACGCGGTACTTCGAGCATGTTGGGGCGGTTATCTACTACCTGAAGATCGTCGGCTGGGCAGTACCTGAGTACAGCTTGGAGACCTTCCTGCCGTCCCTCCGGGCTGCGTGGCAGAGACCAGGCATGTGGCCACTGCCGGTGAGCGGCAGACGGTTCATCGTTGTCGCCAGGAAGGCCGGCGCCGCGACTGCTTAGCGTCAGAACGGATGAGTAGGGTACGGACCGGCAGTATAGGTGAAGTCTGTCCGCCCGAGCGGCGAGCTTCGAGGAGGCAACTGGTGGGCGATGCGGCCCATTCCAGGATGCTGGTCATCATGGGCTCCGGTGAGACGAGCCCAACCATGGTCACCATTCATAAGGCGCTGATGTCCAGGCTTGGCCCAGGCAGCCACAGAGCCATCTTGCTCGACACTGCCTACGCGTTTCAGGAGAACGTCAGCGACATTTCGGCGCGGGCTCAGGCGTACTTCGCGCGCAGCGTTGGCCTGAAAGTGAGCGTGATCAGCGACGCCGACTTGCCGCCCGAGAAGAACCCGGAGGCTCCGTCTGGGCTGGCCGCGATCCGGTCGGCCGACTGGGTTTTCGCGGGACCGGGCAGCCCCACCTATGCGCTTGCGAGATGGCGTGGCGGGCCGGTCGCCGATGCGCTGCGGGAGCGCATTGCCGCAGGGGCCGGACTCACTGTGATCGCCTCGGCCGCAGCCGCCGCGACCGGATTCGCGGCCGTGCCCGTTTATGAAATCTACAAAGTAGGCGCCGACCCGTACTGGCTGGAAGGGCTGGACCTGTTCGGCGTGCTCGGACTCAAGGTTGCCGTGATCCCGCACTATGACAACGCGGAAGGCGGCACGCACGACACCCGGTTCTGCTACCTCGGCGAGCGCAGATTGGCCATTCTTGAGCGCGAGCTTCCCGATGATGCGGCAGTGCTCGGCGTGGACGAGCACACCGCCCTCATCATGGACCTCACGACCGCAGAGGCCGAAGTCGTCGGGCGGGGCGGCGCCACGGTCCGAAAAGCCGGGGTCACCACGATCCTGCCGTCTGGCACCAGGACGACGCTGGATGACCTGCGCACCCTGGTCCGCAGCGGTATTCCGGCCGAGGGCAGCGGCACGGCTCGCCGGGCCGAGGACAGCAACGGTGCGACCGGACAGACTGGACAGGGCAGTGATCAGGGCCAGCCCGGCAGGGCTCTGAACGAGGTCACCGCGGACGCCGAGGGGCGCTTCGAGGCGGCCACCCGCGACCGCGACAGCACGACGATGGTCTCGGCCATTCTCGACCTGGAAGCAGCGATCGAGGCCTGGTCCACCGACACCGACGAGAACGACGACTCCGACCGCGCCAGGGCTGTGCTGCGCGGATTGGTCGCCCGCCTCGGCCGCGCCGCGGAGCAGGGCCTGGTCGACCCGGCAGACCGGCTGCGGCCAGCGGTCGAACCGCTGATCGCGCTGAGGGAAGCGCTGCGCAAAGACCGCGCTTACACGTCCGCCGACGTGATAAGGGATGCGCTCGCCGCCGCGGGCATCGAACTCCGGGACACCCCGGACGGCACCCGCTGGGACGTCATCATCAACCAATAGCAACCCCCGCTCCCCGCCAATACCTCGCCCCACCCCAACGGGGACCCCCGCTGTCGCTAGCACGCCAACCCCGCGCACCGCCACCCGCCCCACCCGCAACGGGGGACCCCTGCTGTCGCTAGAACGACAACGGGGCGCCCCCGTCGCGCTCCAATGCACGTATGTAACTTGACAGTTACTTAAAGAGATTGTTACATAGGCAGCGTGCAAGCCTTCGCGGCGCTGGCCGATCCGACGAGACGCCGGATTGTCGAGCTGCTAGCCGAGCGCGACCGGGACGCCGGCGAGCTGGCCGCGGCCTTCCCGGTCAGCCGGCCAGCGGTCTCACGTCACCTGCGCGTACTGCGGGAGAGCGGCCTGGTAACAGTCAGGTCGCAGGCTCAGCGTCGGGTGTTCTCGCTTGATCCGCGTCCGCTCGACGAGGTGGCGTCGTGGCTGGACCGGTACCGGTCGTTCTGGAGTCAGCGGCTTGACGCCCTGGAGACCGAGCTAGTCCGCAGCCGCCGGCACGGACGGACCGAACAGCTACGAACGGAACAGCCATGAGTGATTTCGGGATTGCGTCCAAGCTGGACAGCGACGCGGTCATCAGGTTCGAGCGGCGTTATGAGGCGACGGCCGAGGACGTATGGGCCGCTCTGACCCAGCCGGCTTCGCTGAGCCGGTGGCTCGGCGCCGAGGTGGAACTCCGGCCTGAAGTCGGCGGCCAGCGTGGTGCTGCGTTGGCCAGGCGGCGAGCAGATGACCGGATCGATCCTGCGGTGCGACCCGCCCCGCCTTCTCGAGTACTCGTGGAGCGAGGGCCGAGGACGAGCCGGAATCCGTGGTGACTTTCGAAGTCTCCGCCGCCGGATCCGCGAGCATCCTGGTGCTCGAGCATCGGCAGCTCGACCCGGGCAGCCTCGCGGGATTCGGCGCGGGCTGGCACGGTCATCTCGACGCGCTCGGTGCGCTGCTGTCGGGCGAACCGTTCGATCTGGACGGCAGTTACGAGCGGCTCAGGCCTGTCTACGAGGCTCGCCTGGCCGACAGCGCCCTGTCGTGATCGTCAACGAGCTCGTCAAGCGGGCATGCCCGGAAATCAGCTATCTGGGCGGGTTGTTCTACTTCGCGCCGCAGACGCTCGCGCGTGCCGCCGAACTTGGGCTGAGCTCGTCGCAGTTCTATTTCGTCGGCCGCGCAGGCGTGCTCGGGAACGTCAGCGCCGCCGTCGCCGACAGCGCGCTCGGGTATTTCGCGCCGTCCGTCGTCTCGCGACATTGGGAGGCCGGCAGCGAAGTCCTTCCGCCGTCGGAGATTGCCGCCGCCTACCTGGAATGCTGCCGAGAATTCGGCCGCGACCACATAAGCGATGAGGACTGGCTCGGGCCGTTCTGCGCAGCCGCCGGTGAGGTCCTTAACGCGGCCAGCCCCGTCGCACTTCCATTGTTCGCGGGGGTCAAGGCGCTGCCGCTGGCCCAAGATCTCCCGGCCAGGGCGATGCAACTGGTGACCGCTTTGCGAGAGTTTCGCGGCGGCGTGCACCTGATGGCGATCGTCGCATCAGGTCTTGAGCCCCTGGTCGCGCACTGGCTGACCCGGCCCGATGCCTGGGCCAACTTCGGCTACCAGACGAGCGACATCCCGGAGCCAAATGAGGAGCACCGACGACGGCTCCTGCGGGCCGACGTGCTCACGGACCAGCTCACCGCGCCAGCGTTCTCCATGCTCGACGAACCAGCGGCCGACGCCTTGCTGACCGGGCTCGACGCGATGAGAAGACGGTTGCCACTACCTGAGTTCCCCGGTTAGCCCGGTACAGCGGTTACGCGTCAGCTCGCCGACCAGGCCAGTGGCAGCGACTCGATTCCGTAGATCCCCTCGACACCGCCGAGCCGCTCGGTCCCGGCCGGCCGCAGGCCCGGCAGCCGCGGGGCGAGAAACGCGAGGGCCTCCTCAAGTTCCGCCCTGGCCAGGTTCTGGCCGAGGCAGAAGTGCGCGCCAGCGCCGAAGGTCAGCGCTCGTTCACCGCCAGCCGGCTCCGCGGTGATATCGAACATCTCACCGGACCCGGACTCCCGGTTGGCGCGCTCGGCGCACACCGCCACGATGGTGCCTGCCGGGAAGATCACCCCGCGGTGCTCGAGCTCCTCGGTGCAGATCCTGGCCGTGAACGGCGTGATGGGCTCGAATCTGAGCACTTCATCGACGGCGCGGGCCACAAGCTCGGGTCGCTCCCGCAGCGCCTGCCACTGCCCGGGATGGGTGGCGAACAACCGGAGCGCATGCGCGAGCTGAGCGGCCGTCGTGTCGACGCCGCCGGCCAGCACGTTGAGCACGAGGTTCACGCACTCGGGACCGGACAGCCGCTCGCCTTCTGCCTCGACCCGGAGCAGGGTGCTGATCAGGTCGTCGGCCGGCTCGCGGCGGCGCTGCTCAAGCAGGTCATTGACGTAGTCGTAGAGCTCGCACACGGCCTGCTCGATCCGTTCAGGCTCTTCGGCGAGCGCCCGGATATCGAACTGCCGCTGTACCAGGCTGGACAGCCGGTGCAGCACCTGCGGCGTCCTGCTGGGGCGCGCCAATGACCGCCGCGATCGTGCGGGCAGGAAACGGCCCGGCGAACCACGACACGAAATCGCACTCCGTGCTGGCACCAAGCTCTGCCCAGAGCGAGGCGGCGATGTCGCGCATGGCCGGCCGCCACCTGGCAGCCGCCCGCGGCGTGAACGCGGGAGCCACGAGGGCGCGCAGCCTGCGGTGACGGTCGCCGGTCAGATTCAGGATGTTGGCATCGATCTGCTCGGCGAGCCTGCCCCCTGTAATGCCGAAGAGCTCCGCGATCTCCCGGCCAGGAAAGGCAGTCTGCCGCGCGCGCAGGAAGAACTCGCCAGCCTCCCGGTCGAGCACGATGTAGGAGATCGGCGACTTGACGAGCCAGCCGTGCTTCCTGGCCGCCGCGAGCCGGTCGTGATAGGCATCGCCGGCAAACCCGGCGTCGGAGATGTCGAATTCCGCAAGCTCCAGGTCACCGACGAGTTCCGCCATTGCGCCGCCTCTCCACGCTGCCGCCGCGACCCGGCTGCCGCACACCGCCCTTTCTGGCGCAACGGTACCTCCGCGTGGCGTCACCAAAAAGGTGACGCCATATCGATCTTCCGGCCGGCGTTCACGACGCGCCTGACCCCTACGGTCAAGCCATGGATGTGATCGCCTGCGACGAGCTGACCAAGCGGTTCGGGAGTACGACCGCGGTTGACCGGCTGCATGTGCGCGTCGGCGCAGGACAGGTCTACGGCTTCCTCGGTCCCAACGGTGCCGGGAAGACGACGACCATCCGGATGCTGCTCGGGCTGATCTCCCCAACCGCCGGGCAGATCGAGCTACTCGGCAGGCGGCTGCCCGACCGCTGGGCGACGGCGCTGACGGGATCGATGATCGAGGAGCCCGCGTTCTACCCGTGGCTCACCGGGCGGCAGAACCTGCAAGTCCTCGGCGCGACGAGCGGCGGTGCGGCCCGCTGCGGCGCATTGACGCCACGCGAGATCGCTCGCGTTCTCGGACTGACCGGGCTGAGCGACGCGGCGGCCAGGAAGGTCAGGACGTACTCGCAGGGCATGAGGCAGCGGCTCGGCATCGCGGCGGCCATGCTCGGCAGGCCGCCGTTGCTGATCATCGACGAGCCAACGAACGGGCTCGACCCGTCGGGCATCAGGGACATCCGCGAACTGCTGCGCGGGCTGGCCGCCGACGGGACGACCGTCTTCCTGTCCAGTCACCTGCTCGCTGAGGTGGAGCAGGTCTGTGACCGGGTCGCGGTCATCGTTCGTGGCCGTCTCGTCGACGAGGGCCCGCCCGCCACGCTGGGCGCGACGAAGCGCCGGGTTCGGGTCCGTGTCGACCCGCCGACGCCGATGCCGCGGCGCGGCTCCTTGCCCGGTGGCCGACCACCCGCGTGGCCGACGCTGGACCTGAATTCACCGTGGAGCACGACAGCGGCAGGGACGTGAACGCCGCGCTTGTCGCCGGCGGCGTGATCGCCGAGATCGGTGGCCACTGAGCAGCCCGGCCTGGAAGACCGGTTCCTTGAGCTCACCAGAGCCAGCGGTACCCGTGCGTGAGGAGAACGACCATGATGTCGCTGCTGCGGGCTGAGTTCCGCAAGCTGACCAGGCCGCTGGTCTGGGGTTCGGCCCTGACCATCACGTGTTTCTGCGTGCTGATCACGTGGGGCGCGGCGAACAACGCCAGGGGCGGCCTGGCCAGCCCGCGGATCCCGAATGTCTGTGAGCATGCGGCAACAGCCCAGTGCCGGCATGTGATCGCCCAGGCCCACGCGACCGCCAGGGCAGCCGCAGCGGCCACGAGCGCGCTGGCGCAGCCCGGCCAGATCGGCCACGTCGCGGCAGGGATGCTCGCGTCGCTGCCTGGGCTGGTGCTGATCGCGCTGGTGGCGGGCGGTCACTGGGGCGGCGAGTGGGGACTGCGTACGATCAGGCAGCTGCTCAGCCGACAGGGCCGCCGCGGGATGGTGCTCGCCGCGAAATGGCTCACGATCTGGTCGGCCGGCATGGCGACCATGCTCGGCTGCTGGACAGTCCTGGCGCTGGCCGGGCCGCTGATCGCGGCGGAGCGCTGGCCTGCCCGCGGCCCATGGCGGCCTCTGGGCGGGACTGGCCTCCTCGGCCGCCGCGATCGGCCGCGCGGCGCCGTGCTCGGGCTGTTCGCCGCGGTGGCAGTCGCGGCCGGGACGATCGGGCGCGGGCAGCTGGCGACGACGGCGCTGACCGCCGGCGGTGTTCTTGCTGGCACTGCTGCTGGCAGGCATAGCCAGCGTGGGCAAGGCTCTCGCCCGCCTCGTTCGTCCAGGCGTGGATGGGCTTCGCCGCCAACGGCTACCTGCCGACCAACTTCTGGAGCAGGTTCACCGGCAGCGGCCAGCACCTCGGCCAGCTAGCTGGCCTGACCGGGATGGCCATCACCGCCGCCCTCGCGGGCCTCGCCGCTCGCTGGCGGTTCGCAGCGGACGTGACCGTATGAGCCGCTCACGCCCACGACCGCCGCGGACCAGTGATCCGGCCGACGGCTCGCGCGCGTCGTATCGTCAAGGCATGTCCCATGCTCTGCGCCCGGCGCCTCACGCCGGTGACCGCCGACCGCCTGATCGCGGCGGGCCTCGCGATCTGGGCGCTGTTCGACGTGCCGTGGTGGTGGCGGCCGCCAGGTCACGGCGGGTCGAACCTGGCCATCGCGGGACTGGTCGCGCTCGCTGCCGCTGCAGTCGGTGCCGTTCCTGTGGCGGCGCCAGCAGCCGGCCGTCGTGCTCGCCGTGACCGCGGCCGCGCTCGCTATGAAGTTCGCGGCGCACCTGAACCTGTGGTCGGCGAGCGCCGCGGTGCTCGCCGCCGCTTACGGGCTCGGCGCGTACGGCAGCCGGACCCTGCAGGCTGGCGGTCCGCGTCCTGGTGGCGGTGGCCGTCGCTCGCGGCGATCGTCACCCTGCAGGCCATCGAAGGCAACCACACGACCGCCATCGCGTGCGCGCTGTTCGCGCACCGCCCTGGCCGTCGGCGAGATCACGGCCGCGCACCGGGACCTCGTCACCAGCCTGGCCAGGCAGGCCTACGACGAGGAACGGGCCAGCCTGGCTCGCGAGGTGCACGACGTGGTCGCACACCAGCTCAGCGCCATCGCGGTGCAGGCCGGCGCTGCCAGGTTCGCAGCTGCCGGCGATCCGCAGGCCGCCGTGACCGCGATAGCCACGATCGAACAGGGCGCTCGCGAGGGACTCGACGAGCTGAACGCGCTCGTCCGCCGGATGCGGCAGACCGGCGACGCCGGGCCCCCCGACCCTGGCCAGCAAGACCTTGACTCGCGCGATGTCGACCAGCCATGTTCGCAGCCCCGGCTGCACGACGTGCCAGTACTGATCGAGCGCGCCAGGCAGGCTGGCCTGCGCGCCGAACTCACGGTCGACGGCGAGGCCAGGCCGCTCGCCGACGCTATCGAGCTGGCCGGGTACCGCGTCGTGCAGGAAAGCCTGACCAACGCGATCCGCTACGCGGCCGGCACGACGGCGACGGTGCGGCTGCGCTACAGCGGGACCGGGATCCTCGATCGAGGTGGCCGACGACGGACCAGTGCCGGGCTAGCCGGCCAGGCCGGCGGCTCGGCGGGGGCGCCGGGCTGGCCGGGCTCCGCGAGCGCGCCAGGCTGCTCGGCGGTCAGTTCGAGGCCGAGCGGTGCCGGCAGGGCTTCGTGGTCCGGGCCTTCCTGCCGAGCCCGTCATGACCATCAGGATCCTGATCGCCGACGACCAGCCGCTGGTGCGGGCGGGCGTCGCCCAGCTCGATCGGAACCCAGCCCGACCTGGAGGTCGTCGGCGAGGCGGCTGACGGGCTGCAGGCGGCCAGCCGCGCCGCGGTGCTCAGGCCCGACGTCGTGGTGATGGACGTGCGGATGCCCGAGCTGGACGGGATCGAGGCCACCAGGCGAGTTGTTGCGCTGCACACCTGACCCGCCGCGTGTCGTGCTGCTCACCACCTTCGATCTGGACGAGTACGTCTTCGGCGGCTTGCTGGCCGGGGCGAGCGGCTTCCTGCTCAAGCACGCGCCGCCGGAGGAGATCGTGCTCGCGATCCGGGCAGCAGCGGCGGGCGATGCCCTCGTCTCCCCGGCCCCGATGCGGCGGCTCGTCGAGCACTTCGTCCGTGGCCGTCCCGCGGCGGCGCCCGACCTCGGCGAGCTCACCGAGCGGGAGCGGGAGGTGCTCGGCCTGCTGGTACGCGGGCTGTCAAACGCCGACATCGCCAGGACGCTGGTGATTGGCGAGGCGACCGCGAAGACCCACGTGAGCAGGATCCTCACCAAGCTCAGGCTGCGCGACCGGGCGCACGCTGTGGTCTACGGCTACGAGACCGGGCTGGTCCGCCCCGGCGATAGCGAGCTGCCAGAACGGCCGAGACGCTAGCGGCGCAGCCGAGACGTTAGCGGCCAGCGTGACACCTACGGCGCAGCCGGGCAGCGCTCAGACCCGCCCGGCCGCCAGCGCCTCAGCGATCGCCTGCACGCATGCGACTGTCTGACCGTAGAGGTCCTCGTCCCACGCAACCGGCCAGGTGGACAGCTTGGCCACGACGGTCTGCGACGGCACGTGCACGAACACGCTCTGCCCGTTGATCCCGCTGCCGTGGTAGAACGGCAGCGCGGGGTCGCGCACCCACCAGCAGTTCCGGTAGTGGCTGCCTGGCGGGTAGCCGGCCCGCTCGTCACCCTCGGCGAACGCTCGCGGTCCGTCCGGCGCGCCGCGAACCGTATCGTCGATCCACCACGACGGGCACCACCTGGCGCCCCCCGGCGCGCCCGCGGCGCAGGAACAGCAGCCCGAACCTGGCCAGATCCCGCAGCGTGGCGCTGACACCGCCGTCCGCCATCGGGTTGCCCAGCCGGTCGACGGTGATCTCGGCGTCGAACTCGGCACCCATCGGCTGCCAGAGCTCGCGGCTGATCAGCTCGTGCAGCCGCTCTCCTGCGGCCCGTTCGATCACCCAGGCGAGCACGTCGGTGAGGATCGACCGGTAGCGGAAAGGACCGCCGTGCGGACCGTCGTTCTGCAGCGTGCCGAAGTACGCGATCGCGTCGCCGGCTTCGGCACCGGCCGTCCTGATCGCCGGCGGGCGGCCGCCACAGGTACACCCGCTCGTAGCTGCGCACATCAGCGTCGAGGTCTGCGTAATCCTCGTTGAATCGTGTCCCCGCCCGCATGTCGAGCAGGTGCTGCACCGTCGCGCCGGCGAACGATGTGCCGGCGAGCTCTGGCACGATCGTGGTGACCTCGGCGGCCGGGTCGAGGGCGCCGCGGCCGGCCAGGATCCCGGCTACGGTCGACGTGACCGATTTCGAGACCGACATCAGCAGGTGCGGAGTCTCCGGCCGCATGCCGTTGAAATACTGCTCGGTGATCACCGTGCCGCCGTGCAGGACCAGGAAGCCATCGGTCCAGGTCCCGTCGAGGAACTCGGCGACGGTCAGCTCGCGCCCTTTCCAGGAGAACGCAAGACGCGCGAGCTGGCGTTCTTCCCTGGGCAGCGGCCGCACCGCGCCGGTCTTCCTGGCGATCCGCGCGCTCGGGATCAGCTCCCGCACATGCTGGAACGCCCATCTGTTGAACGGCGGATCCTGCCAGTTCGCGAGCGTGACCTGTGAATCGCCGGGAATGGCGGAGCCCCCGCCATCAAGGGCGCAGATCCTGGCCCGGTCACAGGCTGGGCCGCGGGCCCGACGCGGCTCAGCCAGGGCAGGCGTGCCTCGTGCGCGGCAGCGACGCGGAAGGCGGTGACGTCGTCATAGGTCTTGCCGACGACGGCGAGGCCGGTCGGCACCCCGTCCTTCGAGAGCCCGGACGGAACATTGAGCACCGGACAGCGGCTCGCGATGTTGAACGGCAGCGTCATCATGACGTCCAGCCAGCGCTCCGCGGGCTTGCCGTTCACCTGCGACCACGTCGCCCGTGTCGTACTCGGCGGGCAGCGCCGGCACGGCGAAGGTCGGGCAGATCAGCGCGTCGTAGTCCTCGAGGATCTGGCCGAGCGGCGCGTAGATCTCGGCCTCGAGCGACAGGCCCGCGTAGAAGTCGTCCTTGCTGACCAGCTCGGAGTCGGCCACCAGCCGCCTGACGTACGAGGTCAGCTGGTCACCGAACTGGTCGTTGAGCTCCTTCATCGACGCGCCGAAGATCATGCCGAAGTGGATGTCGACAGTCCTGGCGATGGTCTCCAGGTCCCAGGGCAGCGCTACCTCGTGCACGGTCGCGCCCGCGTCGCGCAGCCGGTCAGCGGCCGCGAGGGTGTTCGCGGCGACGTCGGCGTCGACGTTGTAGCAGCCCAGGTCGACCGAGAGCGCGATCCGCATCCCCTCGACGCCATCGAGCTTGTCGGGGATCTCGAGCTTGGGCCGCAGCGAGGCGACGTCGCTGGGATGCGGCCCGGCGATGACGTTCTCCAGCAACGCGCAGTCGGCCACGGTCCTGGCCATCGGGCCCTCGTGGCAGTAGTGGTCGAGGTTGAACGGCGCCACCTCGGGCACCCGGCCGTACGGCGGCTTGAACCCGACGACGCCGCTAAAGGACGACGGGATCCTGATGGAGCCGCCGATGTCCGAGCCGGTCGCCAGCGTCGTGGAACCAGCCGCCAGGGATGCGCCTGACCCGCCGCTCGATCCGCCTGGCGAGAACGCGGTGTTCCACGGGTTCCTGGTGACGCCCCACAGCTTCGTCCAGGTCACCGGCGCGCTCGAGAACTCCGGCGTCGCCGTTCTGGCGTGCACGATCCCGCCAGCGTCGAGGATCCGCTGCACGAACGCGGCCGTCTCCGTGGCGACGACGTCGCGCAGCGGGAGCGAGCCGAGCGTATTGCGCTGCCCGGCGATCGGGGCCTCCTCCTTGACCGCGACGGGCAGCCCGTCCAGG
This sequence comes from uncultured Actinomycetota bacterium, assembly GCA_963809195.1. GTDB lineage: Bacteria > Actinomycetota > Actinomycetes > Streptosporangiales > Streptosporangiaceae > Chersky-822. The sequence goes on from CAWEIQ010000003.1 coordinate 1,140,911, forward strand.
GGCCCGATCGGCTCGGCATGCCCGGCCTGCGTACCTGGCCTCAGCCGCCTTCGCGGCGTCCAGCGCCTCGTCGAACCGCGACTCCGCGAACGCGTTGATGGCGGGCTCGACCGCCTCAGCCCGCGCGATCACCGCTTCCAGCAGTTCCACGGGCGAGAGTTCCTTGCTGCGGAACTTCGCCAGCGCGTCCGTCGCGGACAGGTAGTGCAGATCGGTCATGGTGTAGCAGGTTCCTCCCCCGCGGTGCCGGGCCCCGCGATGCTTGCCCCGGAGGAAGACCCGCCGGAGCCTTCCTCAGCAAGCAAGGTGCCGCGCCGCGGCTTCCAGCCAGGTCGCGGCACGCTCGCGCGCAGCCGTTTCGTGTAGTCGTGCTGCGGGTCGTCGAGGACGCGCGCCGTCGGCCCTTGCTCGACCACGACGCCGCGGTGCAGCACGATCGCGTCGTCGGTGAGCTGGCGCACCACAGCGAGGTCGTGGCTGATCAGCACGTAGGAGACGCCTGGTCGAGTCGCGGATGTCGGCGAGCAGGTTCAGCACCTGGGCCTGAATGGACACGTCGAGCGCGGCGACGGACTCGTCGAGGATCAGCACCCGCGGCTCGGCGGCGAGGGCCCGCGCGATCGCGACCCGCTGCCGCTGGCCGCCTGACAGCGCCCTGCGGCAGCGCGCGGGCCTGCCGCTGGTCGAGGCCGACCAGCCGATCAGCTCCTCGATCCTGGCCTTGCGCTGCGTCGGCGGCCCAGCCGTGGTGCAGCTTGAGCACCTCGTCGATCGTGGCCTCGGCGGTCTGGCGGGGATCCAGGCTGGTGTACGGGTCCTGGAAGACGATCTGCACCTCGCTGCCGCGGCGGCGCCGTTCCCTGGCCGAGCGGGCCGGCGTGGACCGGTCCCGTCCGCATGCGGTTATCGATCCCGGCGGTCGGCCGCTCAAGCCCGACGATCATCCGCGCGATCGTGGTCTTGCCCGATCCTGACTCCCCCACGATCGCCAGCGACCTGGCCTGCGGGACCGCGAAGTTGACGCCGCCGACCGCGACGAGCTCGCCGAACTCCTTGCGCAGGTCGCTGACCTCGAGCACGGGCTGATGGCCGTTGGCCGCGGGGTTGCCGGCTGCGACGGCGTCGCAAGCCGGACGGGCTCAGACATCGCTGTCACCCTTCGCGTGACTGGCGGTCTGCAGCTGCCCGCGCAGGTCGATCGCGCGCACGCACCGGGACAGCCCGCCGTCCAGCCCGATGAGCTCGGGGACCTCGGACCGGCAGATGTCCCGTGCGTGCGGGCACCTGGGGGCGAACGCGCACTCGCTGTCCGGCGCCTCGAACGCCGACAACGGCCGCCCGGGGATCGCCGCGAGCCGCTCGGCGGTCTGTGCGATGTCCGGCCTGGCCGCCGACAGGGCGGCGGTGTACGGGTGCAGCGGGTCGTCGTGCAGCAGCGTCGACTCGCGCACCTCGACGATCTGCCCCGCGTACATCACCGCGGTCCGGTCGCAGATCGCCGCGGCCAGTTCCAGGTCGTGGGTGATGAACAGCATGGCCAGGCCGAACTCGCGGCGCAGGTCATCGAGGATCGCCATCACCTCGGCCTGGGTGGTGACGTCGAGCGCCGTGGTCGGCTCGTCCGCGAGCAGCAGCTTCGGCTCGGTCAGCAGCGCCGCGGCGATCATGACCCGCTGCAGCATGCCGCCGGATAGCTCGTGCGGGTACTGGCGCAGCCGCCGCTCGCCGTCGGCGATGCCGACCTGACCGAGCATCTCGGCGGCCCGGCGGCTGCGCGTCGGCGGCTGGCACGTCGAGGTTGGTGCGCAGCGCCTCGGTCATGAAGTCGCCGATGCGGCGGACCGGATTCACGTGGGCGCGCGGATCCTGGAAGATCATCGCGACCTGGTTCCGGTACCCGCGCAGCGCGGCTCCGCCCAGCGCCATGACGTCGGAGCCGTCGAAGCTGATCTGCCCGGCGACCTCGGCGCCGCGCGGCAGCAGCCGGTCGATCGCCCGCGCGGTCATCGACTTGCCCGAGCCGGACTCGCCGACCAGCCCGACCGCCTCGCCTGGGCGGACGCTGAGCGAGACGTCGCGCAGGACGGCCCGCTGCACCCCTTCCACCCTGAGCCGGACGGTCAGGCCCTCGACCTCGAGCAGCGGCCCGCCTGAGCGGACGGCGGCAGTGGCGCTCTGCGCGCCTTCTGTGTAGCTCATTGCCTGCGCCTGCGCTTGCTCGAAGAGCCGCTCGCCGAGCACGTTGAACGCGATCACCACGGCGACGATGCACGCGCCGGCCGCGAGCGCCGGGAGCGGATAGCCCTGCGGGATGCCCACCTGGTTCTCCGAGATCATCACGCCCCAGTTCGCGGCCGGCGGCTGGACGCCGAGGCCGAGGAAGGACACTGGCCGCCAGGTCGACCATCGCGTAGCCGAACAGGATCGTCGCCTGGGCGACGATCAGCGGCATGATGTTCGGCACGATGTGGCGCAGGCAGATCGTGGTGGCCGACGCTCCCTGCACCTCCAGCGCCGCAACGTACGGCTGACTTCGTTCCTTCAGCGCGGCGCCGCGCAGCACTCGCGCGACATAAGGCATGTAGGCGATGGCCAGGGAGATCACGGCCGCCCACAGCCCGGCGCCAAACACGGCCGCGGCCAGCACGGCGAGCAGGATCCCAGGGAACGCGAACAGTATGTCCAGCCCGGAACCGATGAACGCGTCCACGAGCCCGCGGCGCCAGGCCGCGATCACCGCCAGCAAGGTGCCGATCACCAGCGCGCCGACGACGACGGCAAGCGGGCCGAGCATGGATGACTGCGCGCCGGCCAGCAGCCTGGACAGCACGTCCCGGCCCTCGTAGTCGAAGCCGAGCAGGTGCCCGCCGGTCGGGCCGACGAACGCCAGCGCCAGGTTCGGCGCGGTCGGGCTGAACGGCGCGATCAGTCCGCCGATCACCGCGACCACGGTCGCGAGCGCGATCACGCCCGCCGAGATCATGCCGGCCACGCCGGTGCCGCGCAGCAGTCCGACCGCGCGCCCGCGGCGCGGCGCCTTCACGGTGACGAGCGGGACGGCGGTCCCGCCAGGAACAACGCTCATTGCGCGCCTCCGGCACGGTGCACCATCTGCGCGCCTCCGGCACGACACATCACGCGGCCCTGCTTCCTAGCGAGACCCGCGGGTCGAGGGCTGCATACGCGAGGTCGACCGCCATGTTGATCACCACGAACGCGGTGACCAGCACCAGCGAGATGCCCTGCACGACCGCGAGGTCCTTGTTCTGAGCCGAGGCGACCAGGTAAGCGCCCAGCCCGTTCATGCTGAACGCGGTCTCCACGACAGCTGCCACCGCGATCAGCGAGGCGATCGTGATGCCCGACACCGTGGTGATCGGGATCGCGGCGTTGCGCAGGATGTGCCTCCGCACCAGCTGGCGCCAGGGAATGCCGCGGCTGGTGGCCGTCTGCACGTGCTCCCGGTCCGCCTCCTCCCTGATCGCGGACCTGGTCACGCGGGCCACGATCGCGAGCGACGACAGGGCCAGGGCGAACGCGGGCAGCGTGAAGTGCCGGATGTTGCTCACCAGGTCCGTTCCGTTGCCCAGCGCGGGGAACCAGCCCAGCTTGACCGCGAACAGCGCGATCAGGAAGATCGCGGCCACGAACGACGGGATCGCGGCCGAGATCGCGCTGGTCACCAGCACCGACGTGTCCGTGATGCCTGGCCGGAGCCCGGCAAGCACGCCCATGCCGATCCCGATCACCAAGATGATGAGCGACGCGTACAGCACCAGCCCCGCCGTGGTCCAGACGCGGGACGCGATCAGCGAGGTCACATTCTCCCGAAGCGTGATCGAGATGCCCAGGTTTCCGTGCAAGGCGTTGTTCAGCCAATACCAATACTGGGCGAAGAACGGCTGGTTCAAGTGATAGCGCGCCTCGAGCACCTTCAGGCTGCTGGCCGGCAGGGACCGGCCGCCGGACAGCGCGGCGACCGGGTTCCCTGGCGCCAGGTAAAGCGCCCCGAAGATAACGAAGCTGGCGACCAGCAGGCTGGCGACAAGCATCGCCAGCCTGCGGGCCAGGAACCGCCAGCGCACTGGCTCACCGCCCGCCCAGCTGTGTTCGCCCAGGGCGCGAACATGTAGGCGAAGGACGCGGTGGCGCCAGTGAGGTCCTTGGACATGATCAGCAGGTTCTCCGGCTGCACGTCGGGGATCCACGGCAGGATGGCCGCCGCGCGCTCCTCCGCCTTGGCGACCAGGGCCGCCCTGTCGTTCGGGTTGGCGGTCGAGCGGGCCGTTTCCAGCCAGTTCAGGATCTGCTTGTCGTTGAAGTTGTCGTAGTTCTGCGATCCGCCGGGGACCACCAGCGTGGACAGCAGCGCAGCCGGGTCCGCGTAGTCGCCGTAGTTCACGGTCAGGAAGCCGTCCACCCCGGCCCTGGCCTTGGGGTCGATGAAGAAGTTGATGTAGTTCTGCGCCGACACGTTCTTGAGCACCGTCTTCAGCCCGATCGCGTTCGCCGCGGCCTGGTAGGCGCCGGTGACCGCTGCGATGTTGGCGATCTGCTGCGAGGTGCCGATCGTGAACGTCTTGCCGACGGCTCCCGCCTCCTTGACCAGCTTCTTGGCCTTGGCGAGGTTGTACGACATCAGCGGCGAGGAATCGTAGGCCTTGGCGAACACCGACTTGCCGTAGCCGAAGACGCCAGGGTTGGCCAGCCAGCGCGGCAGCAGCGCGGCTCCCTTGTACACGTTGTTGATGATCGCCTGGCGGTTCAGCGCCAGGGACAGGGCCTGCCGGACCCGGACGTCACCGAGCACGCCCTTGAAGCTGTCCACGATGAACGCGTCGGTGGACCAGCCTGCGCCGTTGTAGATGTTCACCGCGTTGCCCGCCTTCAGCTGCGGCAGCGTGGACAGGCCGCCCGACGTGAAGGTGCCTTGGATAGCGCCGGTGGTCAGCCCCGAGGTCAGCTGGCTGTCGGAGGCGACGCCCTTGATGATGATCTGGCCGACCAGCGGCTTGACCGAGGGCTGCCAGTAGTTCGTGTTCGGTACTGCGGTGACGCCGACGCCGGGCACGAACGACTTGAACTTGTACGCGCCGGTGCACATGATGCTGCCCGACGGCGTACCGTATTTCTTGCCCTGCTTTTGCGCGAAGGCCTTCTCGATCACGATTCCGCCCATCGACGCGAGCTCGCCGGGCAGCCAGTAGTCGGGCTGCTTGAGCGTGATCGTCACCTGATCGCTGCCTGTCGCCGCGATCGACTTCACCCGGTTGAAGACCAGCGTGTAGAACCCGCCGAGTTTCGGGTTCATCGCCCGGTCCAGGCTGTAGACCACGTCGGCCGGGGTCACCGGGTGCCCGTCCCAGAACTTGGCAGCCTTGTTGATGGTGAACACCAGCGAGGTCGGCGACGGGTTGGTCATGGTCGCCAGCCCTGGGCCGATCGACCCGTCCGGGGCCTGCTTCAGCAGCGACTCGCACATCAGCGAGAGCGCCGTGTTCTCCGGATAGTCAAACGCGAAGATCGGGTCCAGCGAGTTCACGTCCCGGTAGACCGCCCAGGTGACCGATGAGACGGGCTTTGTGCCCGGCGTCGTGCTGACCACCAGGCCCTTGGTCGGCGAGACGACATTGCCGGATGTCCCGCCGTTGCCGCCGGTTCCAGGCGCCGATCGGCCGCAGGCGGCGAGCGCCAGGGCTGCGGTCGTGGCGGCCACCGCGACGGACATCGCGGCCCGCCTGCTTGTCCTGCTGGCCATATGTCCTCCTCAAATCCCCCCGGCGCTGGCCGCCGAGCCCTAGGTTCAAGCCCGGCGGAGCCGGGTCGAGCCTTCAGTGCGCGCCGGACGGTCCGGCGCTCACCGTGCTGCCCGGCCGCGCTGCCGGGCTCCGATTTTCAGGTGCTTTTCAGGTCCGCTGGTAGGCAACCTCGCCCCGGACCCAGGTCTGAACGACCGACGCCTGGCAGATCTCGCTGGCAGCGCCGCGCGCCAGGTCGGCGTCGACGATGGCGAAATCAGCGTCCAGCCCGGCGGTAATCGCGCCGGTCACTTCCTCGAGCCCGTTGACCCTGGCGCTGCCTGAGGTGTAGGCCGAGAAGATCGCCTCGCGGCTGAGGGCCTGCTTCAGGCAGGAAGGGCTCAGGCGACGAACCACCGGGCTCATCCGGCATGGACCGATTCACCGCGACGTGCGCTCCCGCGAGCGGGTCGGGGCTCGACACCGACCAGTCGCTGCCCGCGCACATCGGGGCGCCGGCGGCGAGCAGGGACCCGAACGGGTACTGCCAGCCGCTCCTGCGCTCGCCGAGGAACGGGATCGTGAGCTCGTCCATCTGCGGCTCGTGCATGGCCCACAGCGGCTGGATGTTCGCCGTCGCGGACAGCGCCGCGAAACGCGGGATGTCGTCAGGGTGCACGACCTGCAGATGCGCGAGGTGGTGCCGCAGGCCGCTGTCGCCGTTGGCCTCGCGTGCTGCCTCAATGGCGTCAAGCGCGTTCCGCACCGCCCGGTCGCCGAGCGCGTGGAAATGGACCTGGAAGCCTTCGCGGTCGAGCGCGGTCACGTACCGCGGCAGTTCATCGGGGTCGATGAAGTCCAGGCCTGACGTCTCGGTCGCGCAGCCGTGCCCGTCCAGGTAGGGCTCGAGCATCGCGGCTGTGTGGTTCTCCGCGACGCCGTCCAGCATCATCTTCACGGCGGTCGCACGGAACCGGCCGGCCTGGCCGTCGCGGCGGCGCTCGATGAGCTCGGCGAGCTGCTCGATGCCGCGGTCCCTTTCCCACCACAGCGCGCCGACCACGTTCGCCTTGAGGGTGCCGGCACCGGCCGCACGCAGGTAGGCGTCTATCGGGTCGGGCAGGCCCGGGTGGCTGCCGACGATCGCGTCCTGCCATCCGGTGATGCCGAGCGAGAGCAGGTACTCCTGGCCGGCCAGCAGCCCGGCGTACCAGTCATCGGCCGTGGTGGCCGGGATCAGCCGGGAGACCAGCTGCTGGGCGCCTTCTTGCAGCGTGCCTACGGCCTGCCCCGAGCCGTCGCGCTCGATCCGTCCGTCGGGCGGGTCAGGGGTGCTGGCGTCGATCCCTGCGATCTCAAGCGCTCGGCTGTTGACCCAGGCACCGTGGCCGTCCCGGTTCGGCAGGAAGGCAGGGCGGCCGCCGGTTACCTGGTCGAGCTCCTCCTTGGTCGGGATCCCGCCAGGAAAGGCCTCCATAGACCAGCCGCCGCCGGTGATCCACTCGGCGTCTGGATGCGAGGCGGCATAGGCGGCAATGACGTCGGCGTATTCGGCCGCGGTCTTGATGTCCGCGAGGTTGCAGCGGCACATCCGGTCGCCTGCGAAGACGGGATGTACGTGCGCGTCGATGAACCCAGGCAGCAGGGTCCCGCCGCCCAGGTCGACCGGCTCAGCTCGCCGGCCGAGCCTACCGGCCGCGCCGGGGCCACCGGCCGCGCCGCCCGGCTCGACCGCAGTGATCTTTCCGTTGCTGACGCGGACCACGGTGCCGGCGGGCATGAACCGGGCACCATCGAAGACCGTTCCGTTGCAGAACGCGAGCTCGGGATCCGGCCGCACCCGGACCTCCTGTATCAGGGGGTTTATTGCGGGTGATTAGATCACTTACCAGGCCCCGTAGTCAATGGCTCTGACAAAGCCTTGTAGGAGGTGGCCGCAGTCGAGTAGCTTCCTCGGTAGCGAACTTAATCAAGCTGTTATCAACAGCGCTATCGACCACAGGGCGTGCGATGACGAGCACCACCGCTGGGCGCAGGACCGGCAGGCTGCGCCGCGGCAGCCTGACGCCTGAGGCGATCGTCGCCGAGAGCCTGCGCCTGCTCGACACCGAGGGCGCCGACGGCTTCAGCCTGCCCAAGCTTGGCCGGGCCCTCGGCGCGGACCCGACCGCGGTCTACCGGCACTTCGCCAGCAAGGACGACTTGGTGCTCGCGATCGCGGACCGGCTGATCGAAGAGGCCATGACCGGGCTCGTGGCCCAGGAGTGCTGGGTCGACACCGTCATTGATGCCACCAGGAGACTCCGGACGACCTACCGCGCGCATCCGGCCGCGGCCGCGCTATCGGCGTCCCGTACGACGCAGCGGCCCGCCGAGATGACGATCGTCGACGCGCTGATCGGAGCCGTGCTCAAGGCGGGCTTCACGGGAGCCGCGGCGGCGAGGATGTACCGGGCGCTTGGCGATTTCACGCTCGCCTGGGCCGGCAGCGAGGCCGCGTTCCTCGCCCTGGATCCAAGCCAGCAGGCGACCGACATTTCCGCGTGGACGCGTGCCTACCTGGCAGTGGACAGGGCCGAGTATCCGAACATCTGGCAGATCAGGGACGACCTGGCCGGCGTGACCGAGGATGACATCTTCGAGACCATCCTCGGGCTGGTCGTGCAGGGCTTCATGGTTCAGGCACCGCGACCGTGCGAATGCGGCAAGCACACGCCGCGCCCGCTCGACGTCCGGCGGGCGGCCGCCGTCAGGGGAGAAGCCGTGACCGCGAGGCTGACCAGGGGCACGGGCGGCCCGGCACGGCTGCGCGCGCTGCTCGACGGAGGCGAGACCATCGTGGCGCCCGGCGCTTTCGACCCGCTGGCGGCACGCCTCGTCGAGGAGGCTGGATTCCCTGCCGTCTACATGACCGGCTTCGGCACCTCGGCCGCGCTGCTCGGCCGCCCGGATGTCGGGTTGCTGACGATGACCGAGATGGCGGACAACGCGGGCCGGATCGCCGCCTGCGTCGACATCCCGCTGATCGCCGATGCCGACACGGGCTACGGCAACCCGCTGAACGTGATCAGGACAGTCGGCGCATACGAAGCCGCAGGGGTGGCAGGCATCCACATCGAGGACCAGGTCGCGCCCAAGAAGTGCGGGCACATGGAAGGCAAGCAGGTCATCGCGCCGGACGAGATGGCCCAGAAGGTGCGCGCGGCCGTCGAGGCCAGATCTGATCCCGACTTCGTCATCATCGCGAGAACCGACGCGCGCGCGGTCGAGGGTCTGGACCGCGCGATCGAGCGGGCCAGGCTGTACCGCGAGGCTGGCGCCGACGTCCTGTTCATCGAAGCGGTTGTCAGCGAGGCCGAGGCGGCAGCCGCGACCGAGGCATTCCCGGACGTGCCGCTGCTCTTCAACTGGGCTGAGGGCGGCAAGACCCCGCCGGTCAGCCTCGGGCGGCTGCGCGAGCTCGGCTACCGGATCGTGATATTTCCAATCGGCACGCTCCTCGCCGCGACCGCCGCGATTCGCGGCATACTTCAGGAGATCGCCACCGCTGGCACCCCCGCTGCCGTTCTGAGTGAGCTGACCAGCTTCGGCGACTTCACCGATTTCATCGGTCTGCCCCAGGTCCGCGAGGTCGAGCAGCGATACGCCGCCGTCGAGCGGGCGCATGGGACCGGACGGGAGGATAGCAATGGCAGCCACATTTGACCGGCCCAGCGTCTCCACCGAGCTGGCCAGGGAAATGATCGACGCGGCCGAGCGGAAGGCAACCGAGATGGGCCACCCGTTCGTGATCGCCGTTGTCGACGACAGCGGCGTGCTGAAGGCGTTCAGCCGGATGGACGGCGCAGCCCTGCTCTCAGTTCAGATCGCCCAGGACAAGGCCTACACAGCGGCAGGCTTCGGGCTGTCGACCGACAGCTGGCACGACTTCATTAAGGACGACGCCCCGCTCGCCTTGGGCGCGGCGCCTGGCATTGACCGCCTGATCGTGTTCGGCGGCGGATTCCCGGTCATGATCGCCGGCAAGATCGCCGGCGCCATCGGGGTCAGCGGCGGTCACTACACCCAGGACATGGACGTCGCCAAGGCCGGCCTGGCGGTCGTTCCGTCTTGACCGGCGTCGCGGTCGTGACCGGCGCGAGCTCGGGCCTCGGCCGCTGCATCACCAGGACGCTGCTGGCGGCGGGCTGGCGAGTGGCTGCCGCCGGCCGCCGGGAAGGCAAGCTCGCGGAGACGATCGCGCACGGCCGACCCGGCCGGCGCGGCAATGGCCGTTCCGGCCGATGTCAGCCGTCCCCGAGTCGGTCGACGGGCTGTTCGATGCGGTCGAGCGGCGCTGGGGCCGAGTGGACCTGCTGGTCAACAACGCCGGCGTCTTCGGTCCGGGAGGCGCGGCGGACGAGACCTCTTACGCCGATTGGCAGCAGATCGTCGCTGTCAACCTGACCGGAGCCTTCCTGTGCGCCAGCCACGCCGTCCGGCTGATGAAGGCCCAGCGGCCGCATGGGCGGGCGGATCATCAACAACGGGTCGATCTCCGCGCACAGCCCGCGGCCGCGATCGGCCGGTTACACGGCCACCAAGCACGCGATCACCGGGCTGACGAAGTCGCTGGCACTGGACGGTCGCGAGTTCAACATCGCGTGCGGCCAGATCGACATCGGCAACGCCGCGACCGAGATGACCCGCGGCCTGGAGCGCGGAGCGCTTCAGGCCGACGGCACGATCGCGCCGGAGCCCACCTTCGACCCGCAACACGTCGCCGACGCGGTCCTGTTCATGGCGGAGCTGCCGCTCGACGCCAACGTCCAGTTCCTGACCATCGCGGCCACCAAGATGCCCTTCATCGGCCGCGGCTGACCGCCCTTATCGGTCGCGGGTGAGCCGCCCTACCGGTCGCGGCTAGGCCAGACCGTTTACCTGGCGAGGGCGCCCATCGGGTCCCAGGCGGGGAGCACGATCGGTTCGGTGCCGAGCGCCTCGCGTAGCGACTCGGGCAGCGCGTCCTTGCGGGCGGCGATCTCGAAGACGTACTCGTCGAACCACGAGTCGTTCATCGTGTAGAAGCCGTCCTTGCCGCGGCTGGTGCCCCAGCTGTTCTCGACCCGCCACTTGCGGGTCGCGCCGTCGAGAATGTCGACGCCGGTGAACAGCATCGCGTGGGTCATCAGCGTCTCGTGATAGAGCAGCCGGTCGGACTTGCCGAGCGAGAACTCCGTGCCGTAGACCGACGGCAAGTCGTATAGCCCGACGTCCCAGAGGCCGTACTCGTTGCTCATCATCTTGCCGACGTCGCAGCCGAACCACACCGGCTCGCCGCTCTGCAGCGCCCGGGAGGCGATCTCCTTCATCAGGCGCATGTCGACGTTGAGGTAGGTGACCGGCGGCGCGCCGAGCACGTTGCCGAGGTACTGGACGGTGAAGGTCCGACCGGTCGGGCTGGACGGGCGCGGGTCGTGCACAAGGCACACGTAGTCGTCGATCGGCAGGTCGACGTACTTGGCCGCGAACTCCTGCGGCGTGAGAACTCCGTCGCGATGGAAGTTCCTGTCCTTGTCGGTCCACTGCCAGTCGAACCGCTCCGGCGGCGTGCCGAGGTGGATGCACAGGATCCGGTAGATGACCTTGAGGATCTCGGCCTTCTCCTGCCGGGCAGCGTCGACGCCGTCGCGCGTGAATGCCGCACGCACCGACCTGGCGCCCTGCCTGAGCTGACTGCGCAGCACCGAATTCATCCGCCCCGTGTCGACGGAGCTCTGGGTCTCCGGCATGAATGCCTTCGGGCACCAGGCCGTGCTTGTTGACGATGGCCACGAACATGTTCCACTGGCCGCCGTCTTCGGCCGCCGCCTCGAGCAGGTGCGCCACGGTCCGGTCGTCGATGTCCCGGTCGGCGGTCTCGATCACGGCCTCGAGGAAGTAGTTGGCGCGCTCGATCTTGTCCCAGAACATCGCGTAGTTCTGCGAGAACTCGAACTCCTTGAGCCCCATCTTCTTCATCGCGCCGACCCGCAGCAGGTTCAGGCCCGGCGAACAGCCAGCAGCGGCCGCTGCGCTGCTGGTCGGTCACCTTCCAGTCGTCGAGCAGGATCGACAGCGAATGGTCGGAGTTGTTGACCACGTCCCTGTTGATCGCGACGTCGTCGACGGTCACCCGGGTCACCGCGTTCTGCGCCAGCTTGTACGCCGGGTTCGCGGCGAAGTCCTTGCGAAGCAGTTCCAGGTCGCCATTGCCCAGGATCTCTTCCATGCCCGGGGTTCCTCTCGCTCGCGCTCGCCCTCTTTGCGCCTTTTAATCTATCAGCGGCCCCGCACAGGGCCCTAGCAGGCAGCGGGTGGCTCCGACCATCATCCGCGCGCCCCTATGGCGCCCGCTCGCTGCACGGTAGGAGCCGGCGGCGGCTTCCCGACATGATTGCGAGAAACTGCACTCAGCGCTTGTTACCTGCTGCCGACCAGGAGCGGATACGGCATTTGAGCGATCACGCAACCCCGGGCGCTGATGAGGGCACGGAGCCCGACGCCCGGTTCACGATGGCCAACGAGCGTACGTTCCTGGCCTGGAGCCGCACGTCGCTGGCTCTTGTCGTCGGCGGTCTTGCCGTCGGCCAGCTGCTGCCGCCATTCCCGCATGTTCCCTGGGGCCGGTCCGCGATCGGCACGCCGCTGATCGTCCTCGGCGCGATCATGGCGGTGCTGTGCTACGTCGAGTGGAACACCAACCAGCGGGCGCTGCGGCTCGGAGCGCCGCTCAGCCGCTCGCAGCTGCCCAAGATCCTGGCCTGCACGATCACCGTGACCGCATTGCTCGCAGCTGCCGTAGAGATCTACTCCAGAGTGGCTTCGCGGTGAGTCAGTCCGACGGCGGGCCGCCGGACGAGGTAGCCGAGGACCTCGAGGACGCCGATCCCGCGCTGGCGAGGGAACGGACCGAGCTGGCCTGGACCCGCAGCTCGATCGCGTTCTTTGGACTGGGGGCAACCGTACTGAAGTCCCGGCCCGCCATAGCGATCTCGATCATCGCGCTCGGCACCGCGGTCTGGCTCGTCGGTCGCATATCTCCGCGTCCGGGACCGGCAGGAGCCCTCTGGGCACGCCGGGAGCTCGTGGTAACCGTGGCCGTGACCGGAACTGCGGTGATCGCCCTCGTGCTGACTTACGTCGGCTCCTCGCGAGGCCTGCGCCCCTGAAGCTCATGCTCTATGCGATCCAGATGGCCTGAAGGGCGCGGTAGATGTTGCCGCCGACGACGGCACGGATCGTGTCGTCGTCATAACCGTGCTGGACTAGCCAGCCGATGATGTTGCCGAAGTTCTCTGTCGGGTTCTCCAGCCCGTCGACGTACGCGACGGGGTCGAACGCGGGCCCGCGGAAGGCGCCCAGGCTGAGCAGGCGGGCGAAGATCTTGTGCAGCATCACGTGGTCGCCGTACAAGGTGTCAGGGCCGAAGGCGACGTGCTCGATGCCGACCAGTTCGGCGCAGTAGCTGAAGTGGTCCATGACCGATTCGATGCTGTGCAGGGGGTGATCAGCGGACAGCGTCGTGTGCGGGGCCGCTGACATCCCGATCACGCCGCCCGTCTCGGCCACGGCGCGCAGCACGTCGTCGGGCTTCATCCTGGGTATGTCCCAGACCGCCCGCGCGCCCGCGTGCGTCATGAACACCGGCTTGCTGGTTTGCCGGCAGACGTCGAGCGCGGTCTGGTCGGAGGAGTGCGACAGGTCGACCGCCAGGCCGAGCTGGTTCATCCGGGTGACTGCCCGGTGGCCGAACGCGGTCAGCCCGCCGTCGACTGGTTCCGCCAGCCCGCTGCCCAGGGTGTTGGCGTCGGAGTACGCGATGCCAATCTGCCGCAGGCCGAGGCCGTAGAGCACGTCGAGCCGGTCCAGTTCGTTCTCGATGGGCGTGGCTGCCTCGAGCCCGAACACCAGGCCGATCTTGCCTGCGCGGTGGGCCTCGTCGATGTCGGCCACCGTGCGGATGGTCATCACGCGCTGCTGGTGCGCCAGGTCAGCCTGGCGCATGCCGAGATCTGTGATGATGTCGTCCCACCGCCACGGCGCGTTGCCGGTCACGCAAGCGGTGCCATCCATCATGTTGTCGAAGACGACAGTCATGCCCGAGGCAGCCAGGCCCGCATAGGCGGCGTGCTGGCGGCCGGTCCTGTTGTAGTCGGGAGTCTCTTCCATCCGGAGCGGGAACCTGACCGGATGGTCGTGCAGGCTGATTACCAGGCTCTCGTCCAGCAACGCACGCGCCCGCTGCGCCTGGTGCGCGGTCAGGCCAGCCTCATAGGCAGGCACCCGCCCGAATTCAGGGGCGAGCTCGAAGGCCCTGAAGTCCTCCCCCGCGCGCAGATATGAATAGGCGACGTACCCCTCGCCTGCTGACCGATTCTCACTGACCATGCCGCTCACGGCACTATTGTCGCAAATCTCCCGGCCTCCCCGACCTCGGGCATCATTACCTTGCGAGGTTCCGCACGCGCTCGGACAGCGACCGGGCGGTTCGACCGCATCCAGGGGACCTGCACGCGGGGTACAACCATTTCCTGACAGGCAAACTCAAGGGCCCTTGCGCGCTAGGGTTCGTGGTATTCGGCCCGGTGAAACCGGGCTCGCCGGAAAGGCATGGGCGGGGAGATGGATATCTGGCCAGTGATTCACGCTGAGCGCAAGGCTCTGGCATCTGATCTCGGGTCCACTCCAAGCGGACCAGTGGTCGACTACCTCGCTGTGCACCGAGTGGACGGTCCGTGACGTGCTGGCCCACATGACGGCGACCGCGAAGATGAGCCCGCCGGCCTTCTTCGTCAAGCTCGCAGGATCGGGATTCAAGCTTCGGCACGGTGCAGAGCAACGGCATCGCGGCCGAGAAGGGGTCGTCGCCCGCGGATACCCTCGCCGGGTTCGAGGCGATCGTGACGTCTACCGGGCACCCGCCAGGTCCGCCAGACACCATGCTCGGCGAGACGATCGTGCACAGCGAGGACATCCGGCGCGCGCTGGGGCTCAAGCACGCCTATCCGACCGAGGCCGTCGTTCAGGCCGCCGACTTCTTCAAGCGCTCGAACCTGATCATCGGGACCAAGCGGCGGATTACCGGGCTGAAGCTACGCGCGACCGACACGGAATGGTCGACCGGCGACGGCCCCGAGGTGACCGGGCCGATTCTGGCGCTGCTCCTGGCCATGACCGGCAGGAAGCCGCGACAAGCGAGCTGACCGGGGAGGGAGTGGAGACGCTCGCCACGCGCCCGTAATCCGAGCCGGGCTGAGCAGATGCGTCCCATGTGGATGTGTCCGCGGTGCGGGCGCACCTTCGCGAACCAGAACCAGACGCACACGTGCGCTCACCTCGGCGAGCTTGACCGGCACTTCGCCAGCTCCGTGCCCGCCGTACGTGCGACTTTCGAGCGCGTGGTCGCCGTCGTCGGGGCGTTGGGTCCCGTCGAGATACTTCCGGAGAAGACCAGGATCGCGCTGCACGCCAGGATGAGCTTCGCGGCCTTTATGCCGCGGCGCGCTTGGCTCTCCGGGCACCTCGTCCTGGCCAGAGAGATCCCGAGCCCGCGCTTTACCAGGATCGATGGCTATTCGCCGCGAAACGTCGTGCACCAGTTCAAGCTGAGCGCGCCCGAGGAGGTCGATGAGCAGTTCGCGGCATGGCTTGCTGAGGCCTACCAGGTCGGGATCCAGCAGCATTTGCGCCGCTGAGGCCGCGCTGATCATCGGCGGCGGGAGTACAGCGTCAACGAAGAGCTCGGCCACTGCCGCCGCCAGCCGGTGCGGATCCTGCTCGGCGATGCGCTCTGACAGCCGCCCGCTCAGCCACAGCGCCGCCAGGCCGTGCACGAGCGACCATGCGCTCACCGCGACCACCTCGGCGGGCCGCCCGTGCAGACGGCCTGCCGCCGCGGCACCGCTCGACGGTCGCGGTGAGCAGCGCGTAGGCTGCCTCGCTCGCCGCCACGAACTGCAGGGTCTTCCGCGTTCAGCACATCCAAACGGAACATGACCACGAAATGCGAAGGATGCGCTATCGCGAAGCGTACGTAGCCCGCGGCCGATAGCCGCCAGTTCGCTTGCCCCATCGCCCGGCCGCGACATCGCCACCTCGTTCAGCACCGTACTCGCCAGCAGCTCATACCCGGCGGTCGCGAACGCCGTGAGCAGGCCAGATTTGCTGCCGAAGTGATGGGCTGGAGCACTGTGCGAGACGCCCGCACGGCGCGCGACGTCGCGCAGCGACACGCCGCTCACCCCGCACTCGGCGACGGCGCTCTCGACCGCCTTGAGCAGTGCGGCAGGCAGATCGCCGTGATGGTAGCCCACACCTCATCTTGACACCTCGGGATATTGACACCAGAGACAGATCTTGACAATGTCTAGATGTTCGCCACGTAGAGGCCGGGAGGGCACATGGGATCATCGCCAGTTCAGGCCGCGTACGGCCCATTCGCGCAGACGCTGCGGGAAGGACAGTTCAGCGAGCCAGCCGACGGCTGGAACGCACGCCAGGTCGGCGCGCACATTTCGATGAGCAACGACTTGTTCAGCGAGCTGGCTGAGCGGATCCACGGTGGCGAGGACGCGAGTTTCGACAATGCGGCCGTGAGCGATCCGGCAAGCCTGCTCGCGTACGCAGAGGGGCACGGCGATCTGGCCGGCCTGGCCGACGCGATCGAGGCGTCCGCCGCACGGCTCGCGGAAGCCTACGACCGGCTGTCGGAGGACGAGCGCGATCGCCCCGTGCCTACCAGGATCTGGCACGAGGGCCAGATCGTCCGGGACAGCCCGATGTCGATCGGCGAGCTAATCCTGGGCAACGGCGACTTCCACCTCGCGATGCACATGGAGCAACTGCAGGCCCTGCTGCCGCGAGGCGGCGACCGCCGGGCAGTAGCTCAAGCCGGACGTCGCGCTCAGGCTCGGGGTAGACCGGACCAGCCGGTTGCCCTGATTGATGGCCCGAGGCAAGGGTCTGGTTCAGCGCGAGGCCTCGTCGAGTGGTGGTCTCGGCTGGGCTGTCTCGCGCGAGGCTCTCCCCGCCGCCGTGTTCCACTTCGGCATGCGCCGTGCTGGCGGCTCGCCAGCTGCTCATCGCGATGCCGGCAGGATCGCCAGCCCGCCGCGCAAGCTGACCCACGCCCGCCGGGTCCCCGAAGACGACGACGCCCGCGACGGCGCCGACCACTGGCTCAATGTTCACGAAGGCGCCAGCCACCTCCGCGGGGACTCTCTTTTGCCCGTACGCGAAGAGCGTGAACGGCGCCATCGTCCCCGCAACGGCCAGGGCAAGCGTGGCGAGCACGGGCGCCAGTTCTCCGGCCGACGGGGCCGTGATGCCGCCGGAGGTCACCAGCGACTGGCAGCATGGCAGCGGCCGCGCCGAGGAACTGCACGGCCGTGACGGCGACGGGATCGCGGCCGCGAAGCAGCCGTGGGCTGAGCGACCATCAATGCCGCCGACAGCAAGACCGAGGCCAGGACGAGCCCGTCGCCCATGGTCGCCGGCGCCGCCCGCGGTGCTCGATCCGGCCGTTCTGACGACGGTGACCAGGATGACTCCCGCCAGCGACACCGCGAATCCGGCCCAGGCGAGCGGCCTGGCCATCGTCCGATGCCAGACCGCCGCCATGATCGCGACCAGGACAGGAACGGCGCCGATGAGCAGCGCGGCGTGGCTCACGCTGGTCCTGGTGATGCCGGCGTTCTGCAGCAGAACCGAGCCGCCATAGCCGATCGCACCGGATGCGAGCACTGCGGCCGGAACGCGGCCTGATCCCTGACCTGCTGACAGCAAGCAGGATCAGGCATGCCAGGCCGAAGCGCGCGAACGTCAGCCAGGCGGCGAGAAGCCACTCCAGTGCCACCTTCGACAGCGGCACCGTCGTGCCCCACAGCAGCCCGGCGGCTATCAGCGCGGCAACGGCTCGGCTGCGGTTGCGTTCCATTCGCCCATGGTCGGAGTTGACCGTCCTGGATTTGCTAGATCGCATGCAGAACCAGATAAAGTTTGGCAATATGGCCGTTGAACTTGATGAAATTGACGTCCGACTGCTCAGCGCCTTGCAGGAGGACGCAGATCGCACGAACGTCGAGCTAGCCAAGATCGCGGGTTTGTCGCCCGCAGCGACGCTGCACCGCGTGCGGTGGCTCAAGGAGTCCGGCGTCATCCGCATCATCAGCGCCAGCATCGACCCGGCAGCGGCCGGCTTTCCGCTTCAGGTGTACGTGGCGGCGACGCTGGGGCGGCATGACCCACGCTCAAGCCACGTCTTCGAGGAGCAGCTGATGGCCCTACCGCAGGTCATCGCGGCAGACAACCTGGCGGGCGAGATGGACTACCTGCTGACCGTGGTCGCCCGCGACGTTACCGAGCTTCAGGAAGTGCTCGCCAGGCTCGCCGTCAAGGGCGGCCAGCGGCTCGTGACGCACCTGAAGCTGGCTGAGGTCAAGCCACCATCCAGGCTGCCGCTGGTTCCGACCACGCGGTCCGCGGGGAGTCAAACCCGCCAGCGCCGCCGGGCCGCTTCCGGATAGCAGGAACTCGGCGGGCACCGATGCGGGCGCCGAGCGATCACGACAGACAAGACATCGACGACTAACTCGGACACAATTGAACTGAAGCCCGCTCGCGTACGTCGTAGTGATAAGTCAGGACGTCCGGAGCCGAGTCCGACTACCCCTTGATGCCCGAGCCATGTCACCAGGTCAGGAGGATCCGATGGCAGCTGGTTCGCGGCATGCTAAGCGCCCCGTAAGCGCATTGCTCGCCGGGCCGTACGGGCATCCGTACCATCCGATGCTGGTGACGATCCCGATCGGCGCGTGGGTGATCAGCCTCGGCTTCGACATCGCCTCGCATATCACCAGCAGACCTGGATTCCTCGCGAGGGGCTCGGAATGGCTGATCGCCGTCGGCGTTGTCGGCGCGATCGTGGCCGGCTCCGTCGGGTTCCTTGACCTGGCCGTCATCCCGCCCGGCACGCGGGCGTTCAGGACCGCGTGCACCCACATGTTCATCAATGTGACGCTCATCGTCGCCTACGGGGTGGACTTCGGCCTGCGGTACCGCAGCTACGGTCACGGATTGCCCGTCAGCGACAAGATGATCGCCCTGTCGGTGGCGTGCGTCGTCGCTTTGGCCGTGTCAGGCTTTCTCGGCGGCAAGCTCACCTACCGGTACGGCGTTCGGGTCGCAACGGAAGTAAGCCAGGCTGACGGCTACCTCGCCGCGGGCAGGCGAGCGATACCCGGGGCGGCGCGGGAGACGCGCGCTCGCCGCAGTCATCGCGCTTAGCACTGCCACAGCGCCGGCGGCCCTCTGCTACGGGTTAAACCAGCTGAGCGGATCGTCCTCAATCTCGCAACCGGCGGCGGCAAGTGCGCTGACCACGAGCGTCCTGCGGAATGCGGCATAGGTCAGCACATGAGCGATCATGCCTGCGGCCGTGAAGACATAGGGCTTCTCGCCTGTCGCGTCGACGAACGTCTCGCCGAACCGATCGTCTGCGCAAACCCCGTGCACGTACGCTGCGAAATCCGTGCCAGCGCGCGCCAGCCGCGCGCTCATCGAGGCAATGCTCTCGTCCCGCTCGGCGGTGAAGTCATACGGCTGGCTGGCCATCGCGGCGCCCCACATCTGCAGCTGGCCGACGAGGCGGGACAACAGAGAGCGGATCGTCGGACTCTTGTCGATGCCAGGCCTGGGAATCTCGACTGGCGCGTCCAACTGCTGGTCGGTGAGGGTGCTGGCGCTGCTGAGCATCTGCTCGAGCACAGCGATGTGGTGATCCACGAGGCCCGCGGCGAATTCCATATCGGTCTCCTCTGCCTGGGCAGGCAGCCGCAGGCCGCCTGGCGGATAGAAGTGCACGCGATGTTGCGGCCCGAGGTGGATCCCCCCGGCCGATGATCCCCATGTGGTCGGCGCCGACCCGTATGCGCGGCGGAAGGCACGGGCGAACGCCTCTCCCGAGGAGTAGCCAGCGCCAATTGCCACGTCTATGACGGGCCAATGGCGCGCGCGAAGCTGGAATGCCGCGCGCTCAAGCAGTAGCCTGCGGCGAAACGTCGCCGTGGGTTCGCCAGCAGCCGCTTTGACCAGGCGATCGAGCAGTGTTCGGGACATGAAGAACTCCGCGGCGAGCCCAGTGCCGTGGGTGTCGTGGTCGTCCAGGTGGCACGCGAGCCAGCCGACGAGCGCGGCGAACCTGTCCTCACTGGTGTTCACGAGCCCATCTTGCCGGGCCTGCGCCGCAGCCACCTGACCGTTTTCGCCGGATCTCGCGCCTGCGGCCGCCCTTCCGGACGCGGCCCGGCCCGCGCGCCTAAGGCACGACGCAGGCGAGGGTGATGCGGACGGTGCACTGGTCCGCCACGGTCGCCGTCTTCGGGATCGTGCACGGCTGTTCTATTGCGCGACGGCCCTGCCCTCAGCTGCGCACCTCAATAGCGGCACGCGACCCGCCTCGCACCAGGTATGTCACCGGCACCAGCGTGACGTTGAAATGCGCCTGATCGGTCGCCGAGTGGCCCGCCCTCCAGTACAAGCCTTTTTAGAAACGCGAAGACCCAGGTGCGTATGCGGCGCTTACCTCGACGGGGAGCGTTGAGTCTTCGCACTCTGGCGGTGACGCCGGGCGGGAACGAGGGGCGAAGCGGTATTCGCGGTCGCGCCGATCAGCAGGGAGCGTTTGCGGCATATGCCGCCGCAAACGCTACTTGTTACCGCGCGCGGTTTCCTGTCATGGGCCTACGGCCCGGCTACGCAAGGGGTGCGCCAGCTTCGTCAGGGCTTCCGAGCGACGCCCCCGTGTGCCGAGGCCGTCTCCGCCGATGTGAGATTGTCTGGCCCTGGCCGCCACGCGTGCACGTAGCTCAGTCCGGGCGGCACAAGCTCCAGGCCATCGAAGAACCTCGCGACCTCGTCCCTGGTACGCAGCGTCTGCGGTGTCGATACCCGCTCGTTGTACCTGCGCTGAGCCTCCGCCTGCGCGGCGTTGATGTCGATGGCCGGATGGGATAGCGCCAGATAGCTGCCAGAGGGCAGCTTCGCCATCAGGCCGGCCACTATCTCGTACGGGTCCTCGGAGTCCTGGATCAGGTGCAGGATGCCGAGCAGCATCAGCGCGACCGGCTTGGTGAGGTCAAGGGTCGTCGCGGCCGCCGCCAGAATCGGCCTCGCGTCCCTCAGGTCGCCCTCGACGTACTGGGTTGACCCCTGCGGGCTGCTGGCCAGCAGAGCCCTGGCGTGAGCCAGCACGATCGGGTCGTTGTCGACGTAGACGACCCGGGAGTCCGGCGCGACCGCCTGGGCGACTTCATGGGTGTTGTTCGCCGACGGAATCCCGGTTCCGATGTCCAGGAACTGCCTGATCCCGGCTTCGCCGGCAAGATAGCGCACGGCTCTGGCCAGGAAGGCCCGATTGGCCCGCACGCGGAACCGCAGACCAGGAGTGACGGCGAGCACGCGTTCGGCTGCCTCCCGGTCGGCGGCGAAATTGTCCTTGCCCCCGAGCCAGTAGTCGTAGACACGGGCCGGATGCGCGACCGACGTGTCAATCCCGCCGATCGGGCGGGCCTCAGCGACCGCGGCCCGCTCTGCCGCCTGCTCATCGGTCACGACGCGCGCCTCTCTCGGTCGCCCTGAATGACCCCCATATCCTGGCACGCGAATGCTTCGCCGCACTGGCCGTGAACAAGGGCGGCACCGTCATCGGTTCCTGACCGGCTTCGTCTCGGTCGCGACCACAGGTTCCCCGCACGCCTCGCAGACCAGGTGCGCGCTCAGCTGATGGCCGCACTTGTGCTCGAGCGTGAGCGGCGGCCCGTCCGGTCCGGCCAGGTAGCGGTCACCCCAGCGCATCAGCGTCAGGATCACCGGGTACAGGTCACGTCCTGCCTGCGTGAGGTGGTACTCGAACCTGGCGGGATGCTCGGAGTACTGGCGCCGCTCCAGGATGCCCGAGCCGACGAGAGCGCGCAGCCGGGCCGCCATGGTGTCACGCGGAGCGCCGGTCCGTCGAACCATCTCGTCAAACCGGCCGTTACCGAGGAAGACCTCCCGTACGGCGAGCAGTGCCCATTTCTCGCCGACGATCTCCAGCGTGCGCGCCACGGAGCACTCCCGCGGCTGCGCAGAGACGGCAGCCATGAACTCGAGCATATCAGGTGAGTCCGAAAACTGGACTGACACGCCTCCGGGCGGTGGCATGCCCGCAGTCACGACTCCGGAGAGCATCCACCCGGGGAGTCCGTGGCATGTGAATGGCTCGCATCTCACCTCCGCGGCCGCGAAGGAGACCGTCAGGTACCTCCGGCCTGCCGCGGCAAAGCCGCGCGAGAGGCTGGGCGAAGTGCTGATTGTCGGGGTGCTCTCGATCGCGGTTTTCATGTCGAGCCTGGACCTGTTCATCGTCAATCTCGCGTTCCCCTACATCGGCCGGGAGTACGCCGACACGACGCTGAGCTCGCTGTCCTGGGTGCTGAACGCATACACCATCGTGTTCGCCGCGGTCCTGGTGCCAGCCGGACGCTGGGCCGACCGGATCGGGCGGCGCCGGGTCTTCGTCGCCGGCCTCGCCGCGTTCGGCGCAGGATCGCTGCTCTGCGGTCTCACGCCGTCGGTGCCCGGCGCTAATCGGCGCCAGGGTCATCCAGGCGGCCGGGGCCGGGATGATGGCGCCCGGCCTCGCTCTCGCTGCTGCTGGCCTGCGTGCCGGCCAAGGGCAGGACGGCGGCCATCGGCACGTGGTCGGCATTCGGCGCGATGGGCGCAGCGCTCGGACCGGTCGTGGGCGGAGCTCTGGTTCAGCTCAACTGGCGGTGGGTTTTCCTGATCAACATCCCGATCGGCCGTGATTGCGCTCGTGATGGCCGTCAGGGTGGTTCCGGAGAGCAGGGACGAGCGCGTCTCCAGGCATGCCGGACCTGCTCGGCGCCGCTCTGCTCGCGGCCAGCGCCGGCCTGGTTGCCCTGGCCCTGGTGAAGGCGCCCGACTGGGGCTGGGCCTCCGCGGCGTTCAGCGGGCACGCTGGCGGCGGCATCGCCTGCGGCGCCGCGATGGTCATCAGGTCGCGGGCGCACCACTCGCCCGTGATCGAGCTCGGGCTGCTGCGATCGCGCACGTTCAGCGGCGCGTTCGTGGCGTCGATCTTCTTCTACGCGGCGTTCGGCGCGTTCATACTCAACTTCGTCGAGTTCCTCACCGGCGTCTGGCACTACTCGGCGGTGCAGGCGGGTCTCGCTATCGCGCCTGGCCCGCTGATGGTGCTGCCGTTCGCCAGGGTCGTCGCCCCGCTGGCGGCCAGGATCGGCGGCGCAGGGCGAGTCGCGCGTGATCGGCTGCATCGTGCTCGCTGGCGCGCAGCTGCTCTGGTACGCCAGGATCGCGCCTGATCCCGCATACGTCGACCCGCCTGCTGCCCTGTCAGCTACTCGGCGGCGCGGGGGTCGGGCTCGCGATTCCCGGGCTGCTCGGCGCTGGCAGCGCGTCGCTGCCGCCTGATCAGTTCGGCACCGGCAGCGGGATTCTCAACATGGCCCGCCAGATCGGGATCGTACTGGGCGTTGCGGGCCTGGTGGGCATCCTGGCCAACATCGTGCCCGGCGATCCGGTGAGCGCGTTCCGGCACGGCCTGACGCTCATCATCGGCCTGATCGCCACGGCGCCGGCCTGCTCGCGGGCTGCATGCTCACCGGCCGGCCAGCTGCCCGCGAGCTAGCCTGCACCGGCCACGGGGGGTTACGTTAAATAGGTGGTTCTGAGTTATTGCGGGCATTACAAAACGCGCCCGCCGGACAATGCTGCGGAGAATAGCGAGATCCTGGCTGCTGCCCCTGGCCGCGTGCGGCGGCCTCGCACTCGCAGCGATCGCGCCGCAGGCCGGCGGCGCGGTCCAGGCCTCGCAGGCCCCGGTGCAGGCCGGCGAGCAGCGGTGCGGCGACCCCGGGCATCGACCCTGATTACATCTACTCCCAGTTCGACCACCTGGTCACCCACTTCCAGCACCGGGAGGCCGGCTACCGCGCGGGCGCTGCGGGGCACACGGGATTCGCCAGGTACTGGTCGAGCCAGATGCTCCGGCTGCTGAGGCCGTTCGGGGCAAGGGCGCAGACGCTTCAGGTTCCCGATCAGGGGCTGGCTCGGCCGCCGGCCACGGCTCCGGCGGCTGACGTCGAGATCACCGTGCCAGGGCTGGCCCGGCCGGCGGAGGAGGTCGTGATCGGCTGCCACTACGACGGCGAGGCTGACTCGACCGAGTCGGCGTACGACGACGGAAGCGGCTGCGCGATCGAGCTAGGGGTCGCCGAGGCGATGGCCGCGTTCTGGCGTGCGCATCATCTCTACCCGGCCAGGACGCTGCGCTTCGTCCTCTTCGATGCCGAGGAGCAGGGCCTGTTCGGCTCCTACGAATATGTCAACAAGATCGCGCGCAACGATCTGGCGGATATGACGATGATGATCAACGAGGAACAGAACGGAATCGCTTATCCGCTGCGCTATCTCGGCAAATCCTCGAACCCGCTCATGCCGTTCTTTGCCTTCCTGTCGCCGCTGTCGGGAAACAACGTCTACCGGAATTACTCGGTGACGCCGCGGCAGCTGACCGGGCTTCAGCAGCTCAGGACGCTTGACCCACCGCGCGGTCGCCGCGGCGTTCCAGAGCTACCGCGCGATGGGCGATCAGATGCTGACCTATCACGGCCCGGGAGGCGCGGACGTCTGGCAACCTGTGTTCACGCCAGCGCAGGTCGGCAACGTGCGCGTGGCCAGCGACACGCTCGGCAGCAGCGATCAGGTGCCGTTCACCCAAGCCGGGGTGCGCAGCGCGACATTCGTCGGCAACGCCACGTACTATCAGCGCCGGCCGCCCGCCGGGTCGTACCCGTACGACCAGCCGCAGGACACGATCGGGCTGATGAACGTCTTCGCCGACGGCGGTTCGGCTCGCCAGTCACGCACTCGAGCTCGCGCTGGGCCTGCCCGGTTTGCTGACCACCTGGCTGCTCAGCCAGCCTTCCATCCTGGGTCAGGCGCCGCCGGATGGTCGCCCGGTCGCCGCCATCGGCGACACCGGCGTGATCCTGCCGGGGCGCAGCGCGGCCTTCACCGCAGTCGCGTCTTTCGTCCCGGCCAAGCCGGGAGCGAAGCCAGCGAAATTGCATTACGCCGTGGGACTTCGGCGACGGGCATCTGGCCGCCGGGCGGAGCGTGCGCCACTCCTACCGGGTGCCTGGCATCTACCGGCTGCGCCTGCTGGTGCGGGCCGGGCGCGGCAGGCCGCGCGTGGTCAGCAAGCCGCTGATCGTGGGGCCGCAGACCAGCGTTCAGCAACGTCTACGGGACGGTCGCCGAGCGAAGCGGCCAACCCGATCGCGGTGGCGGTGGCGAAAGGCCTGCCGCCGCAGAACCCCGCGGTGCGCCTGCCCGCGCCGGTGCCGGGCGCACGGGACCGGGTGGGCACGGTCGCGCAGGCCCGCCGCGCCGGTCCGCCGACCACGATCCGGGCCAGGCCGCCCGCTCACCGGTCCGCCGGCTCGACGACGCTGACCTGGGCACTGGCCCTTCTGAGCGCCGTCGTCGTACTCGCCATTGTCCTGGTGAGCCTGGCAATGGGGCAGACGTCGGCGACGGGCCAGCTAGTCAGCGCGCCGTAATCCTCGCAACCGCGGCCCGAGTTTTGCCGTCATATCTGCCGTAGGCATGTTGCTCTAATGAAAGGCATTGCACATGTTCCACGGAAGGCGGCGCGGCACAGCCCGCCACATCACGGTGGTACGCGCACCGGATCTGTGCTGCTGGGCCTGGCCGGATTGGTCCTGGCCGGGTGCGGGTCGGCTCAGGCCGCGAGCAGCCAGGCA
Organism: uncultured Actinomycetota bacterium; assembly: GCA_963809195.1. Lineage (GTDB taxonomy): Bacteria > Actinomycetota > Actinomycetes > Streptosporangiales > Streptosporangiaceae > Chersky-822. The sequence continues at coordinate 1,166,520 of CAWEIQ010000003.1, forward strand.
AGCCAGGCTTCGACGCTGAAGGCCCAGATCAGCCACGACAAGGCGTTCGTAGCCGCCCGGTACCACGGCTGCGCCTCGCTCCATCTCAGCCCGCGGCACTGCCCGTTTAAGGTTGCGACCACATCCAACGCTCATGGCGGCTCACTGATCGCCATTGACTTGACTCAGCAGACTGGCGATGACTGCAACAGGGGACGCGTGTTCTTCTTCAACAAGGAGCACTTCCTGGCCAGCACCAGGAAGCTCAAGCCGCACAGCCTCGGCGGAGTCGTCGGCCTGCGCGCCCATGGGGCAAAGAAGTTCACTGTGATTTACGGGGTCAGCGCGAACGCGAGCACATCATGCGCCGACGCTGGAAACGCTGGCACCGACTCATACGTTTATGCCTACAACGGCCATCAGATGTTCAAGAAGTCGGGAACACCACCCAAGCTGCCAAAGGTGATCGTGGGCACCTGACCGGCGGCGCGTGGGTCACCAGGGCCCGGAGGCGGTCACCGGGCTGTCCCTGGTGGGTCCGGCCGGCTGGCCGAAGCCAGCCGGCCGGACCGTTTGCTGTTCAGCCCGGCATCAGCGCTCGCTCGTGACCGCCTTGCCGTCAGCCCCGAGCGCCTGGGCCACGGTGGTGGCAGGCCCAGCGGTGGCAGGCCCAGCGGTGGCAGGCACGGTCCCCGCGCCGTTGGCGCCGGCCGATGTGGACGTGCGCAGCAGGTCGAGCACGGCCAGTCCCTGGCCGATCAGCCCGGCGAGCATCTCGCTGACTCCGGCTGCACCGTTCAGCACGGTGAGGTTCGAGCTAGCAATACCGCGGGAAGCCGCGTTGACAAGTTCGGGCAGTTGCTCGATGATCCGGCTCGCGGCGATCAGCTCCTGATTCCCTTGCCTGAGCGATTCGGCCAGCGCTTTGTTCGCGTCCGCCTGGCCTTCGGCGGTCGACCGCTCTGCGTGTGCGGTGGCGTCGGCCCTGACCCGCGCCGCCTGCGCCTCGGCGTCAGCCAGCGTCGTATTCCTGTACGCATCGGCTTCGGCCGCGAGCTTGGCCTGATCGCGGTCGGCCTCGGCCAGCGCCCGCTTCCTGAAAGCATCGGCTTCTGCGTTTAGTTTCGCCTGGTCGCGGTCGGCCTCGGCAATGGCGCGCTTGCGGTAGGCCTCGGCGTCAGCCGGCCGCCGCACCGTCGCCTCCAACCGCCGCGCGGCGAGGTCCGCCTCGCGCTGTGCCAGCGCCGTCTGCTGCTCGATCACCTCCTGGGACGCCTTTGCCTCGGCGAGCGGCCCAGCCTGCGCGGCCCTGGCCTTGGCTTCCTCGGTTTCAGCCAGGTAGCCGGCCTTGCGAATCTCGGTGTCTCGTCCGTACTGCGCCTTCATCGCCGCAACCTCAAGCTCGCGCTGGGCGGCCCCCTGGTCCGCCTGCGCCTGGGCGATCCTGGCCTGGCTTGCCACTGCTGCCGCATGCGGGGCGGCGAGGTTGTTGATGTAGCCGGATGCGTCCTCGATCTCCTGGATCTCCAGAGCGTCGACGACGATGCCGAGCTTCTCCATCTCGGCGTGGCTGCCGTCCTTGACCTCCTGAGCGACCCGGTCGCGCTCTCTGATGATCTGCTCGACGGTGAGCCCGCCGACGATCGACCGCAGGTGACCGGCGAAGACCCGGCCGACCAGGACCTCCATCCGGTCCTGCTCGGACAGGAACCTGCGGGCGGCGTTCGCGATCGAGGCCGGGTCATCGCCGACCTTGAACGCGGCGACCGCCCTGACGTTCAGCCTGATCCCTTGTTTGGTGATGCAGTCCTCGACGATCTCCGCTTCGCGGAGCGCGAGGGAGAGCACTCGTGCCTTCTGCTTGACGGGCAGCACGATGCTGCCGTGACCGGTGACGATCCTGAACTGCGTCTCGTCGCGGCGCCTTTTCGACCCGGAGATCAGCAGCGCCTCGTTTGGCGCGGGAACACGCCAGAAAAACATGACTACTCCTGTGGAGGATGAGATGGCGGGTCACCCCGCTGTGGCTCGCCTAATAGAGTCGTGACGAAGACGGACCGCGCCGATATGCAGTCGACGACGACGATGCGGCTGTGCCTCGGAATGGGCTCGTCTGACCACGCGGCGAACGCCTCCGTGCCGCCCCTGACGGGAAGGAGAACCTCGCCCGGCCCGTCCGCCGGAATCGAGACTGTTACTCGGCCGACGGTTCCTAGCAGGGTGTCCCCTGTACCAGCGGACATTGCATGACCGGCTTTCCCGACATGTTAGGAGCGCCAGGAGTGTAGGCGTTCAATCCATAAGCGTTATTTCCCGGCCACATCGTTCCGGAAACCAATCGATTGCCGTCGAATTTAGCAGCACTACGCTCTCGCTCCTGACCGCTCGATGCCGACTGACGCTGGCCCTCGATAGGCTGGCCCGGCCAGAGGATTCCGCTGCCGGGAGGAGGATTTCGCGATGTCCTTCCAGGGTTGGCCAGAGGCGGCGCTCGACTTCTTCGAGGGCCTGGAGCACGACAACTCCAAGGCGTACTGGACGGCGCACCGGCACATCTACGATGAGGCCGTGCTCGGCCCGATGACCGAGCTGACGGAGGACCTGGGCCAGGAGTTCGGGCCCGTCAAGATCTTCAGGCCGTACCGCGACATCAGGTTCAGCGCCGACAAGTCGCCGTATCGGACCGAGGCCGGCGCGATCGCTCGGGATCTGCGTACATCAGGCTGTCGGCGGCCGGCCTGGCCGCGGGCAACGGCATGTTTCACCTCGCGGCCGACCAGCTCGCCAGGTACAGGGATGCGGTGGCCGACGACGCCAGCGGCGGCAAGCTAGCGAACATGGTGACCGGGCTGTCTGGCGATGGCATCACGATGATCGGCCACGACCAGCTCAAGTCCGCTCCCCGTGGCTACCCGTCCGATCACCCGCGGGTCGAGCTGCTGAGGTACAAAGGCCTGGCCGCCTACCGGGAATGGCCGGTCGAGCCGTGGCTGAGCACGCCAGCTGCCGCCGACCGGGTCAAGGACTTCCTGGCCGCCACCAAGCCGCTCACCGGCTGGCTCGACGCTCACGTCGGGGAGTCCGAGCTGCCTATATCCCGGCGCCGGTGATGGTGCCAGCGCCCGCCGTTGGCGGCGAAAGTGATGCCTGACCGCCGCTTCACCACCGTGGCCGGCGAGCGGATCGTGCTGCGCCGCTTCGCCATGGCGGACCTGGCTACGTTCGTGACCTACCGATCCGACCCGGATGTCGCGCGCTATCAGAGCTGGGAGGCTCCGTACCCGAGGGCCAAGGCCGAGCGTTCAATCCGCGAGTTGCTACGCGAGCACCCAGACACGCCCGGCCAGTGGTTCCAGTTCGCGATGGAGCTGCGCGCGACGGGCGAGCTGATCGGCGACTGCGCCTGTGGCATCGACGCCGAGGACGCGCTGCAGGCCGAGATCGGGTTCACGCTACGGCCCGAGTTCCAGGGCCACGGCTATGCGACCGAGGCGGCGCGGGCGCTGCTCGGCTACCTCTTCGGAGTCCGGGATAAGCACCGCGTCACCGCCCGGTGCGACCCGAGAAACGCGGCGTCCGTCGCCGTACTCGAACGGCTCGGGATGCGCCGCGAGGGGCACACCCGGGAGAGCACGTGGGCGAAAGGCGAGTGGACCGACGACCTGCTCTACGCGATCCTCGACCGGGAATGGCGGGAACGTAACGGCGACCGCTCAGTCCGGATCGGCGGCAAGGTAGCCGGCAAACCGCTCGTCGACCTGCGCGGCGGTCAGCCCGAAGTCTGCTAGCTCGTACCGGTGCGGCGGGCGCGGGCCGCTGGCACCCGCGCTGCCAGCCTGCACTGCTCGCATCGCGTCCGCGGCCGCTCCAGTCAGGGCGATCCCGAACCGGCCGTAGACGGCCTCGATGGTCCCCATCGGGTCGGCGATGAATTCGGCGTAGCTGACATCGCAGAACCTGGCCGGGTCGTGCCTGTTCCGTGCGGCCATGAAGTGATCGAGGCCGCGTGCCCACAGCTCAAGCTGGTCGCGGCCGATGACCGTGCCGGTGAACGTCCGCGACCAGCCCTCGGTCGCGTGGGCCGCCAGGCTGCACGCCGAGGCGATCGCTTCGCGCGGCGGCCGGTGCGTCTGGATCACGAGCGCGTCAGGGTACGCGGCGAGCAACGCGTCCAGCGCGAACAGGTGGCTCGGGTTCTTCAGCACCCAGCGCCGTCCAGCGTCCGGCAGTCCGATCAGCTGCAGGTTGCGGCGGTGCCGACGGTACGCGCCCGTCCAGTCCTGGCCGGCAGAGCCAGGACGAGTATGTCGGCAGGTGGGCCAGGCATTCGAAGGAGATCGAGCGCATCGACTGGCGCAGCAACTGCCAGCATTCCTCGACCTGGTCGGCGGCGATGAAGTGCACGCCCATGAACTCAGGGTGGTCGACGTGGTGTTGCGCATACGCGGCCTGCAGCTGCGCATAGACGGGGTCGGCCTCCCAGGTGTCGCGCGGCGGTCTGGGCTGCGGCGCCTGCGTCAGCCACAGCTCAAGACCTTGGTGCGCGGGATCGGCCGTGAGCATCCTGTGCAGCGCGGTCGTGCCGGTCCGCGGCAATCCGGTCACGAAGATCGGGCGGTCGATGCGGACCGCAGCGTGGTCGGGATGCTGGCGCCAGGCAGCTTCGCTGATCAGGCGGGCGGCCAGCGCGCCACGAAGAAAGACGCGACTCATCTTGCTGCCGAGCGGCGTCAGGTCCTCGTCTCGTTCGTACGACTCGAGCAGTATGGCCAGGCCCTCCGCGTAGTCGTCGGCACCGAAGTCGTCCAGTCCGGTCAGCCTCATCGCGGACGCACGCAGGTCGGCGACCGTGCCGACACCGGTCCGAGCGTTCATGGCGGCCGCCTGCTCAGTGATGGAACTCGCCGCAGTTCACGTCGAGGCACTGGCCGGTGATCGCCCTGGCCAGCGGCGAGGCGAGGAAGACCACGGCGTCAGCGATCTCATCGGGTTCGGGGAGCCGCCGCAGGTCGGTGTTCGCCGCCGTTTCGTCGTAGATCTCCTGGGCATCCACGCCGCGTTTCTTCGCCAGGTACCCGAAGTACCACTGCAGCGAGTCGCCCCAGATGTGCCCCGGCGCGACGCTGTTGACCCTGATCCCCTGCGGGCCAAGCTCGCTGGCCAGCGACTGCGCCACGGCGAGCAACGCGGCCTTGGTTGCCTTGTAGGGCCCCATCGTGCGCTGGGAGAACCTGACCACCATCGAGTTGATCATCGTCACGGACCCAGACGTCGCCGCGAGGGCGGGGGTGAACAGGCGTGTCATCCGCAGCGCCCCGATGACGTTGACGTCGAACGCCGACTTGATCGCCTCGAGGTCGACGACGGACAGGTCCTTGATCGGCGGCATCGCGAGGGCGTTGTGGACGAGCGCGTCGGCGCGACCGAACTCCGCCAGCGTCGCGTCCCTGAGGCGCTCCGCCGCCGCCGGGTCAGCGATGTCCGTCGGCACGGCCAGCGCCTTTCGGCCAAGCGCGGTGATCTCCTTGCCGACCTCCTCCAACACCGAAGCCGTCCTCGCGGCGAGCACCACGTCTGCGCCTTGCTCGGCGCACCGCACCGCGATCGAACGGCCGAGCCCGGGCCCGATGCCGGAGATGATGACAACCTTGTCCTGCAGCAGCATCTGGTGTTCTCCGCTTCAGCTCGTCTGACCGCTGGCCTGGACTGGCGCGCGCTGAGTCTGCATGTGCTCTAGCCGAGCATCCGCCGTGCGACCGAGGCCTGCCGAGCCGCGATCCGCTCGGCGTATTCCTGCGGCGTCATCCGTGCCTGCTGGTAGAAAGGCAGCCGCTGCTCGAGTTCGGCGAGCTTGACCACCTCCGCTCGGGGTCCGTCCTCAGCATGCAGGTCACGGGCGAGCCGTTGCCAGCGGAGCTGAACGTAACCACGGCGGTGCCCGGTGCATTCGAGCCAGTTGGCGACCTCGGGAGCGCGTTCGCTGATCACGAACCGGAGCATCCGGTCCGGGTCCGCCCTGGCCTGGTCCGCGGTGAGGCTGGTCTGATGGCTGATGTAGTCGAGCGAGATGTACCACATGCTGCCGAGCTGGATCCCCTGGTAAGGGGCCACCTCCCGAGCGGCGGCCGGCACCGTCACGATCATGGCCTGGTCGTCGGCGAGGTCGTAGTGCCCTACTGACGAGAATTGGGTGGTGAGGCCGCCCGGCGTGGACCGCGGCTCGGTCAGCGTGTTGACCGGCAGCTTCAGGTAGAACCACTCAGGAAAGGCGAGGAACGTCTGCAGCCTGGAGATCAGGATCTTGCCAGCCACGCCGTACCGTTTCGCCAGCGTGCTGGTATCGGGGCTGGGCGGTGCCGAACCCGCCGTGTCGGCGCGGCGGATCGCGATCGTTCCGCGCTGCTCCGTGGACCAGTCGCTGTAGACCTCCCTGACGATCAGCATCGCCGAACCCCCACCAAGGGTGAAGTAGTTGCGCGGCGGGTTATGCCTTGGCGGGCCGAACCGTAGCTCGAACGCTCCGTCCTCGCCGACGTCGAGTTCCCGGTCGTCGAACGCGGTCAGGCTGTCAGGAACCTGCACGGGAGAGTAGTCGCCGCCGAGCACCTGGAAGCTGAGGTCGGCCGTGCTGCCGCGGCGGCCGGTGACGACGTACTCGGCGTCGTCGCGAAGGTAGGCGTGGAAGTACAAGGTGTCCGGGTTATCCAGGCCGAGCTTGGTGTACGGGCCGGTCGACGCGACGAAGAACGGGTAGTCGCGCTGGTAGGCCCACGCCATCGTCAGAGACGCACGGATCGAGCCGGCCAGGTAGTCGTAGCCCTCAGCGAGGTCCTGCGAGGTCCGGATATGCGGTGCGCCAGCGATGATCCTCTCGGCCTCGAGCACGGCGTCGGCGAACGGCTGGGTCAGCAGCGTCGCGGCAACTGGCCCAGAACCACGCTCGCCGATCGCCGGAGATAGGTCGGCCACTGGTCAGGCCGACCAGCGGTTGGCGGTGAGCTTCCAGGTCGGCAGGTCCTCCAGCGACATCGTCGCCTCGTAGATCCGCTCGTACCCGATGTGCGATATGCGCCAGGCGCCGTCGTCGCACCGCCGGTACCGGTCCTCATAGAACGCCGCGCCGGTGATGACCACCTTGAACTCGGTGGCAATGACGGTGTCTTCGAAGCGCCAGGTCCCCGTCGCGGTATCGCCGTCGATCTCGATCTCAGGCTGGCCCGCCGCGTGCAGCGTGATGATGCCATTGCCGAGGCTGTCCCGCAGGAACGTGACGATTTCGTCCCTGCTTGCCAGCTTCAGAGGCCGGCCGGCAGACGGAGTTCCGTAGTCGGCGGTGGCATCCGCAGTGAATACGTCGCCAATCTCGTCCCACAGTTTCAGGTCCACACAACGCAGATAGCGGTACTTCAGGCGGCGGATCTTCTCCATCTCGACAAGGTCCATCTGACCGCCTCCCGCTTGCGTGCTGGCTCGCGCCTGGCGCCGGCGCCGAATACTAGAACATGTTCTACATTCGAACCGGCCCCGCCGGCAAGCCGGGACCGGTTGCGGAGCCCGCGTCTGGACCGCTGCGCTCGACGGCCGGCACGGTTACTCGCGCGCCGCGACCGCCTCGATCTCGACCAGCTGGTTCTGGTAGCCGAGCGTCGCAACCCCGAGCAGAGTGCTCGGCGCATCGTGTTCGCCGAATGCGCCGGCGACCTCGTTCCAGGCCGTCACCAGGTCGGCTCGGTCGCCGCTCGCGACGAAAACGGTCGTCTTCAGCACGTCGGCGAATCCGCAGCCGCATTCCTCCAGCACGACCAGGAGGTTCGCCAGCGTCTGGCGGGCCTGCGCCGCGACATCGCCGGGCGCGACGACCTGCCCGGATTCGTCCAGCGGGCAAGCGCCTGCAGTGAAGACGAGGCTGGTCAGCGGCGTCGTTGCGGCATACGCGTACGGCACCCCTTGATACAGCCGGTCACTGCGAATGAGTCGCACCACCATGGGGCCGAGTGTGGCATCCTCGTCGGCGGGATGAATACCGTCGGCCCTGACTGGATTGAAGCCCTGCCCGACGAGCTGTCAGGGCAGCGAGCTCTGCTGCGGCGGCTGCTGGCCGAGTGCGAGGCGAACGACAGCATCAGGTGGCTGGTCGTCGCATGCTCGGTCGGGCGCGGCGCGGCAGACCGGTTTTCGGATCTCGACATGGGCATGGGCGTGAGCGACGACGCATTCGAGGCTGCGCTCACCGACGTCAGGCACGTCATCGACGGGCTCGGCGAGCTCGTGGACAGCTATTGCCATCAGCTTCCCGGGCTCGCCCTGCGGCACGAGCGGATCTTCGCCCAGTACGCGAATCGCTGCCAGATTGACCTCGTGGTCATTCCCGCGTCGCAGTCCATCGGGCCGGTCCGCGACGAGATCGTGCTCTACAACCAGGGTGAGCATGAGGTCTCCGCCTTCGAGCAGCAGACCTTGACGGCCGAGCAACTGCGCGAGTGGGCGTTCGCTGGCTGGTGCGCGCTGGTCGATTTCGGTAAGTACCTGCGCCGCGGCTCCCCGTGGGAGGCGCTGCAGCGGCTGCACGAAGCAAGGGACTGGGCCTGGCGGCTCTGGGCCGCCGTGCTCGACGTCCCTAATCCGCACTTCGGTCTCACCAGCATCCTCGACTTCGCGCCCGGCCAGCTGCCGGCGGGATGGAGCCGACGGTCTCGGATCTCGGCCGGCGAGCCTGCTCGCGGCGGCGCGCAACCTTGCTGGTCAGCTGGCCGAGGCTGGCGAGCAGTTGCCGCAGAGCCAGCGTGCCTTGCTGCCGACCGCGATGGCGAGTTACGTCAGCGACGACCTGGCGGGCATCACGATCGGCCAATAGCGGCGCGCGCCGGGTCCCCGGCACTCAACTAGAACCTGTTCTACCTTTTTCCCGGCCGGGCTGGCAGGATCAGGCGAGGGCCGAGCCGCCGAACCGCCCGGAGGTTGCCGTGCGCTTCTCGTACGCGGAGTCGATGATCGACCCGTCGTTCTACGTTCCGCTGGCCCAGGCGGCCGAAGCCGCGGGATACGACTCCATGGTGATCCCGGACAGCATCTGCTATCCGCAGCACGCCACCAGCACGTATCCCGTACAGCCCAGACGGAACCAGGGAGTTCCTGGACGGCAAGCCTTTTCTGGAGCCGTTCTCGCTGATCCCTGCGCTGGGCGCGGTGACGACGCGGCTTCGGTTCGTGACGTTCGTGCTCAAGCTCCCTGTCCGCAACCCGGTACTCGTCGCCAAGCAGGTCACTTCCACGGCCGTTCTTACCGGCAACCGGCTCCTGCTCGGCGTCGGCACCAGCCCGTGGCGCGAGGACTACGACATACTCGGCGTCCCATGGGAACGCCGGGGACGGCGAATGGACGAGAGCATTGACATCATCCGCGGCCTGGCCACCGGGGGTTACTTCCGCTATGACGGTGCCGTGCTGACGATACCGCCGGTGAAACTGGCACCGGTGCCGACGCAGCCGATCCCCATCCTGCTTGGCGGGCACAGCGAGGCGATGCTGCGCCGCGCGGCGCGGGCGGGAGATGGCTGGATGCACGGTGGCGGCGATCCTGCCGATCTGCCCGGCCTGCTCGCCAGGCTCGCCGAACTGCGGCGCGCGGAAGGTACCGAAGACCGGCCGTTCCAGGTCTACGTGATCTCAATGGACGCGTTCAGCGTCGACGGCGTACGGCGGCTTGAGGAGCAGGGCGTGACCGACGTGATCGTCGGATTCCGCTGGCCCTACACGACCGAGGCCGACAGGCAGCCGCTTGCGGACAAGATCGGCGCGCTGAACACCTTCGCCGACAAGATCATCGCCAAGGTGCGGAGCTGACCGAGCCCGCTGACCGGAAGCCCACTGACCGAGTATGGAGTACAACGAAATGGGGCGGCCCGATGGCGGATCGGATCACGGCACGCGAGCTGGCACGACGTTCCCAGTCGGCCGTGTATCGCAAGGACCGAGAAGCCTGGCTTGGGCTGTTCGCGCCCGACGCGGTCGTGGCCGATCCGATCGGGCCGTCGCCCCTGGATCCAGAGGGCGAGGGTCACCGCGGGCTCGCGGCGATCGCGGCGTTCTACGACTCGGTGATCGCGCCGAATGAGCAGGTCAGCTTCGAGATCGAACGGTCCTACCTGTGCGGCGACGAGGTCGCCGACGTCGGGACGATCCGCACGACGCTGCCTGGCGGTGACCACGTCGTGCTCGTTCGCGGCGTCTACACGTACCGAAGCGACGGCTCGGGCAGGATCGCCGCACTCCGGGCCTACTGGGAATTCGATGCCGCCGAGGTCACGCCCGCGTAATCGACCGGCCGAGGAGCGATGCGTGCGCAGCCCCGAACGACAGCGGCACAGCCAGGGGCTCAGCCCTTAGGGACAGGCCGCCTTCATCTGCGCGACGGCGGCCTTCGACTGCGTTTTCAGGCCAGACAGGGCGGTGACGATCTTGCTGACCTGGGCCGCTGAAGGCGGCGTGCTGACAGTTGTTGGCTGCCTTCTTGACCTCGTTCACCGAAGTCGACAGCTGGTTGACCTGATGGGAGAACGCACTCTCGCCCTGACACTTCAGCTGAGAGAGCTGCGTCTGGATGTTGTTCAGGTTCGTTCTGATCTGGCCAGCCGAGCTGGCGTTTAGCTGCAAGTGCGTCAGGGTCTCCAGCGATCCGCGCAGCGAACTGACGTGCTTGCACGTGGCCGGGTTCGCCGTCACAGAACCGGACTGCGCCGGGCTCGCGGCCGCGCTGGTGGTGCGCGGTGATGCGGACTGGGTCGAGCTGCTCGTGCTCGTCCCCGAACTGCACGCCGCCAGGCCGACGGCACAGCCAGCGACAAGAATCGCTGCCGTCATCTTTGCGGGTCCGGCCGACCTGCCTGTGACGGTCGGCCTGACCTGCGAATTCTTGTTCATGCGCACATGCTCCCCGGCTTCAGACCACTAAACGTCACCCCCTAAGGGCGAAATCACCTCGGGCGCAAACAGGGCGACTAGCCGAGCGCTCAACGACCGCTAGCCATGCTGCCGGTGAGGCCATGGAGTTATCAGAATCAGAATCATAATCAGAATTTACTTAGATATACCAGATCTAACTGATTTGTCACATATTCATGCCAGACAATCATGACTATCAGTATTGACACGTTCACAACGATGGGTGTACTAACAGCTAATCGCCGGAGTTTGCCGACGTCCGTGAGCAGTGGGGGACAATGACCATGAAGTCCGTTCAGGGCCCGATGACCGGGCAGGTGCTTGCCCGCAGGCGCTTCCTCACAACCGGGGCGACGATGCTCGGGGGCGCCGTCCTGCTCGACGCGTGCGGATCCTCTGGCCCTGCCGCCAATCCGGCCCCGTCCAAGCACCCGCCGATCGGCAAGGAGCCAGGCACGCTTTCCATCCTCGAGTGGGGTGGCTATGAGGCCGCTGGCACCAAGGCGCAGACCAACGGCCTGGAGGCCGGCAAGACCTACACCGACAAGTTCGGCACGAGCGGGATCACGTATACCTACATCACAAATGACGACCAGGCGCTGGAGAAGGCCACTTCGGCCGGACCGTTCGACCTGTTGCACCCCTGCCACGAGAACCTGCCGGACTACGTCAGCCGCGGCCTCGTGCAGCCGTTCGACACCTCGTTGCTGCCGAGCTTCAAGCAACTGAACCCCTACCTGGTCAAGCAAGGGCAGATCAACGGCAAGCAGTACATGATCCCCTGGGACTGGGGTTACGGGAGCCTGACCTACCGTACCGACCATGTCGCGGCCGCAGACGCGGTCGGCTGGGAACTGGCATGGAACAAGAAGTACTCGGGCAAGATCTCGCTCTGGAGCGGCGCCTCCACGAACTTCGAGATCGCGGCGCTCAAGCTCGGTTTCCCGAAGATGGACAACCTGACGAGCGATCAGATCTCGGCCGCGAAGGCGGACCTGCTCAAGCAGAAGCCGCTGAACAAGCTGTACTGGGACAGCGAATACGGCCAGATGCAGCCCGACGTCAAGTCCGGCACGGTCTGGATCGCGTACTCCTGGCAGGACACCCTGGTTTCGATGAAGGCCGCCAAGGTGCCTGTCGCGTTCTTGAACCCGAGCCAGGGCCGGCTGTCCTGGCTGTGCGGCTTCATGCTCGGCGCGAACACCAAGAACTACTTCCACGCCCACGACTACGTCGAGTCGTTCATTAACCACAACGCCTGCGCCCAGATGACGAACCTGTACTACTACGGGACATCTAACGCGGCGGTGAAGGCTTCGGAGATCAAGAACCAGGCCCTGGTCACGGCGCTCAAGCTCGGCGACCCGAACGCCATTGCGGCGTCGGACGTGCACCTGCAGACCTGGACTCCGAACCGGGCGGCGATCGAACTGGCCTGGCAGGAAGTTGTCGCGGCCTGACCGCCGCACGCGGGCGCTTCCCACTCAGGACCACGCTGGCTGAGGCCAGGCAAGGGGGCACTGGTGCTGCCTCCGCTTGCCTTCGTCGGCGTGCTGCTCCTGCTCCCAGTGGCATTCATCACGCTGTACAGCGTCGGCTTGCGCACCAACATCCCCGGTGTGCCTACGCCGTTCTCGCTGTCGAACTGGAGTGACTTCCTGTTCGGCGGGGGCAGCGCCTTCCGCAGCAGGTTCATCTACTCGATGGAGATCGCGCTCTTCGTGTCCGTGCTGACCACGATCGCCGCCTATCCGCTCGCCTATTTCCTGGCGTTCGTGGCCCGCAGGCGCCGGTACGCGCTTCTGCTCGTGCTGCTCGCGCCGTTCTTCACGAGTTACCTGCTGAGAGTTATCGCCTGGCAGATCATCCTGAACAACAACGGAGTCGTGAACTCGCTGCTTTGGACCCTGCACCTGCGGCCGCACGGCAGCGCCATCTCGTGGCTGATCTACTCCAACTTCTCGGTCGCACTCGTCCTGTTCTATACCTGGATCCCCTTCGTCTCGCTGCCGATCTTCGTCGTACTGGAGAACATGGACCACCGGCTCCAGGAGGCCGCTGCTGACCTGGGTGCCAGCAGGGCAGCCACCTTCTGGCGCGTCACGCTCCCGCTGAGCCTGCCAGGCGTGATCGCCGGCTTCGTCTTCGTGCTCATCCCGACGACTGGCGAGTTCATCACGCCGCTGCTGGTCGGCGGCCCGAACAACCAGCTGTTCGGCAATTCCATCCAGGCTTTCTTCGGCGACACGCCGAACTGGAACTACGGAGCGGTGCTCGCGATCGCGCTGATCGCGGTTGTGATCGTGCTGACCCTGGTCTTCGGGCGGTTCCTGCAGGCCGACCTGCGCGCGGACGCGAGGCCCACCCCATGAGGCTGACATCATGAGGCTCACGAGCAGGGTCGGGACGGCCGGACTGGCGATCTACTTCTGGGCGTTCATCGTCTTCCTGTTCGCGCCGCTGGCTGTCCTGCTGATCTTCTCGGTGAACAACAGCCCGACTCCGACGCTGCCGCTCTCGGGCTTCTCGACCAAGTGGTTCCATGAAGCTTTCGGCAACGGGGTGCTGACCGGTGCTCTGCTGCGCAGCATCGGAATCGCCGTGGTGGCAGCCGTGCTCGCGACGGCGCTGGGAATCATGGCTTCGCTCGGCCTGCTGGTGTTGCGCGGTCGCGCGGCGGCGCTGGCGCTGACCGTGCTGCTGTTGCCGCTGGTGGTGCCGTACATCTGCCTCGCAGTGGGGCTGCTGATCCTCGTACAAGAGGTCGGCGGTAAGCCGAGCCTCGTGGCCGTGGTGCTCGGGCACAGCGTGATCGTGCTGCCGTTCGCGATCCTGGTGATCTTGCCTCGGCTGCGTTCCCTCGATCCAGCTATGAACGAGGCGGCGCAGGATCTCGGCGCCTCAGCCTTCGCATCGCTGCGGCTGATCACGCTGCCGCTCCTCGCCCCGGCACTGGTATCGAGCGGCATCATCTGCTTCGTCACCAGCTTCGACGAGTTCGCGATCGCGTCATTCCTTGCTCCTTCCGGGCAGCCGACGTATCCGGTATTCCTGTACGCGAGCGCGCGCACGCCGGCGCTGCTGCCCGAGGTCATCGCCATCGGCGCTCTGATCATCGCGGGCTCGCTGCTCCTGGTCGGGCTCGCCGAGGGAGGAAGGCGATGGGCCGAGCGACGGCTCGTCGGAGAGACCGCCGCAGCCTCAGCAGCTGCAGTGGCGGACGAGCAACCTTCGGAAACATTCGCCATGGTTAACGGTTAGGCAGGCACTTCGTGGCTAGCACCGCGGTTGATCCGGCGCACCAGAACGACCCGGCGGGCGGCGGCTCGGCAGTCACCCTGGCCAAGCGGCCCGGCACGGGCCAGCTCAGCCTCGTCGCTCTGACCAAGCATTTCGGGTCCGTCGTGGCCGTCGACAACATCAACCTGGAGATCCCCGCGGGCGCCTTTTTCTCGTTGCTCGGACCTTCGGGCTGCGGGAAGACAACGACGCTGCGGATGATCGCGGGCTTCGAGGCCCCGTCCTCCGGTCAGGTGCTGCTCGACGGACAGGACATCGCGGGAACCGCGCCGAGCAAGCGACCGGTCAACACCGTCTTTCAGAGCTACGCGCTCTTCCCGCACCTGCGGGTCTTCGACAACGTGGCCTTCGGGCTGCGCCGCGCGGGGGTGGCCAAGGCCGAGGTCAAACGACGGGTCAAGCGAGATACTCGAGCTTGTTCAGCTGGCCGAGTACGCGACACGCAAACCAGGTCAGCTCTCCGGCGGTCAGCAGCAGCGAGTTGCCCTGGCGCGTGCGCTCGTGCTCCAGCCCGCAGTGTTGCTGCTCGACGAGCCGCTCGGCGCGCTGGATGCCAAGCTCAGGCGCCAGCTGCAGGTAGAGCTCAAGCAACTCCAGAACCAGGTAGGCATCACGTTCGTGTACGTGACCCACGACCAGGAAGAAGCGCTCACGATGAGCGACCGGATCGCGGTGATCAACCGCGGGCGGATCGAGCAGGCGGCATCTCCCCAGGATCTGTACGAGGAGCCAGGCAACGCGTTCGTCGCGGACTTCCTCGGCGTCTCCAACCTGATGGACGCGACGGTCGCCGGACCATCTGCGGGCGGGTCAGGAGCTGAGGTCAGGCTGTCTGACAACTTCTCTGTCGAGGTGCGAAGGGGCGACGTCGCGTCACCGCGGCCCCGCCAAGGTCGTGATTCGCCCGGAACGGATCGGCGTCGAGCCAGCAGACACGCCAGGCCCCAATCGGCTGCCTGGCATGCTGACCAACATCGTGTACCTCGGCAGCGGGCTTCAGCTGGCCATTCAGCTCGCGAGCGGGCATGGCGTGACGGCGCTGGTGCCCAACAATGGCGAAGAAACGGCATCAGCGTGGACGCCAGGCATGGCGGTGGCCTGCCATCTCCCGCCGACCGGGCTGCGGATCCTGGCCGCATCGGGCACCGCTCCAGTGGACCAGGAGAGCGGCGGGTGACGCGGCCCGCCTCCCAGGCCGGGGTGGCTCGGCGTCGCGCTGCAGCTAACAGCTTGCGTCTTGCCGCCGCCGCGCTGGCCGTCGCTGCCGCGGCCTGTCTCGCCGGGTGCGGTGGCGGGCCGGGGCATCCGCCGGCCGCGAGCGGCGTGCTGCCGAAACATGCGATCACTGGACTGCCCCAGGTGACCAGGGCACTCACGCCGACAGACGTGCAGAAGGACTCCAGCCTGCACGACCTGGCCGGCAAGCTGCGGCACTGGGGATACCAGCGCGGCTGGCAGCGCACATTCCAGGGCGAGTCGCGGCGGCTGACTCTTGTCGTCAGCCGGTCGCTGACGTTCCGCGGCCGGGCGGGTGCCGCCGCCTTCGTGGCATACCTTCGCCGGCATGTCGACTCGTTCTACCCTTTCGCCGTCAGCAAGCCGCTGCTCGTTGCTGGGCAATCCGGCTGGCTGATCAAGCCACCCATGTGCGCATGCCATATGGCACAGCCGTTCTACGTTGCTGTCACCACCGCGGGACGCCAGGTCAGATGGCTGGAGATCAACGGCCCGCGCGCCACTGACGCGCTGCTGACCAGCCTGCTTGCGGCCGTGCCAGGCAAGGCCACTTGAGCCACCGCCAGCCAACGGCCGACAGCATCGGCCCGCCAGCATCGGGGTCTTAGCTGGCGCTCATGGTCGCGTGCGCGATCAGCGACAACCGAGCCGGACGCAGCGCGTCGGAGCGATTCCACGTCCCGTTGTCTCCGATGTCTTGCTGCGCTACATGCCGCAGCGGGGTCAGGCCGCGGCTCACGAGCAGCCGCGACATCTGCTGCGGGGACAGGAAACTCAGCCACGGCTCACCGCGCTCCGCCGACAATGGCGCGACGAGCTCGACATAGGTGCTGCCCGCTTCGTCCCTGAGCTCAGCAGGGAGCATGAAATCGGCAATGACCTGCGACCCCGGCGCAAGCGTGCCGAGCTCAGCAAGAGTCCGGCCCAGCGCCTCGTGCGTCAGGTACATCGTGACGCCCAGCCAGCTGACGAACGCTGGCTCGGAGAGGTCAAGCCCGGCCTTGATCAGCTCACCAGCCAGCGGCGCTGATTCGAAATTGACTGGCACGAAGACCACATTGTCTGGCTCGGGAATCCTCGCAGCGGCCAGCCGAGCGCGCTTGGCGGCCTGCGTACCGGGCTGATCGACCTCGAAGATCCTGACCCTTGCGGAAAGCCCCGGGCGGTAGGCAAAGGAGTCAAGGCCGGCGCCGAGGATCACGTATTGCCTCGTGCCAGCGGCGACGGCGGCTGCGAGCGCATCCTCTGTGTACCTGCTGCGGCAGACGACCTGGCAGCGGGCTCCGGCCAGGACGACGTGGGTGCCGTGTTCGCGGTGATAGCCGACCAGCTCGTCGGCCTCGTCGCCAAGCAGCCTCAGTGCGACCGTGTCTGCGAAGATCACCGGCGGCCGGTCCACGATCAGGTGCGCCGCCCGGGCTGCCGCAGCGGTCCTGGCGCTCGTGCTCGATGGCGTTGTCACGCCTGCGACTGTAGCAACTATGCTGATAGTAGCACAAAATAGACATTGGCGCAAGAGGGTAGCGATTACGATTCTGTTGCCATTGAGCCGGCCGCCCGCGCGGCCGCATGCGCCGCAGCCTCTAGGAACGAGCCAATGATCCGGGCATGTTCCGCGGGGATGTCGGCAACCAGATCGGCGATGGCCGCGTGATACGCGGCGAGGCCCGCCGGAGCACGCTGCATGGCATCGGCGGAAAGCCCGAGCACGACGTACCGCCGGTCGGCCGGGTGCGGCCGCCGTCGCACCAGGCCCGAGGCCTCGAGCCTGTCGGCAAGCATGGTGACCGCGCCTGAAGTGAGTGACAGGCGCTCGCCCAGTTCCCGCTGGGTGAGCGAGCCGGCGGCTTCGAGGTGCTCGAGGGCATCGAGGTCGGTCTGGCTGATACGGGCGCGGCGCGCTAGCGCGGCCCGCATGCGGTCTCGTTCAAGGCCGAACTCCTGCAAGCTGGAGGCGAGGGCGCGGCGCGCGGGCTGGGTCATGTTGACCATAATAGGACCAGTGACTATGTTGCTTAGCAACTAAGTTGCTTACTCGATGAGGGAGTTACCGGTGACACAGCACGTGGCCAGTACCGCTGACCCCATCCGGCACCGGAATGTGCTCGCCGTCGTAGGCGAGGTGGCGATGGCGATGTCGATGGTCGCTGGCCGTAGTCGCGCCGCGCACGCCATCGTGGGCGAGGTCAACCTGACCGAAGGCGATCGGGCGGCGGACATCGGCTGCGGGCCAGGCACGGCAGTGCGGGTGGCCGCCGCCCGCGGCGTGCCGGTTACGGGCATAGATCCCTCCCCTCTAGCACTCCGCCTGGCTCGCGTTCTCAGCAGGAACTCCCCGGCCGGACACGTGACGTGGTCCCTCGGAAGCGCGGAGCACCTGCCGCTGCCCGACGGAGCTGTCACGGTCGTCTGGTCGATTAGCTCTTTGCATCACTGGGCGGATCCGGCGGCAGGCTGTGCCGAAATTCATCGCGTGCTCGCTCCCGGCGGGCGTGTACTGCTCGCCGAGCGGCTGCTGAGCCCCGGCGCCTCCGGCCATGGATACAGCAGCGAACGGGCCGATGACCTCTGCCGGACGCTTACTTCCGCGGGCTTTACATCTGTGAGCAGCAAGACCCTGACCGCTGGACGGCGGACAAGGATCATCATGCGCGGCGAGCGACCAGCCAGGCCCGCGGCAAGCTAGCCGCGCGATACCGGGCGCGGAACAGCCGCGCGATGCCGGGGCGCTACTCTTCCCGAGCGGGCATGCAGCGGAGGAATAGGACTCATGGCAGCGACGGGGTACTCGGCTCTCACTCACCTGGAATGTGCGAGGTGCGGCGCCGAGCACGAGGCGGAACACGTCCAGGGAACCTGCGTGTGCGGCTCGCCGCTGCTGGCCAGGTACGACCTGGAGCAGGTTGCTGCGGCGACCAATCCCACCGCGATCACGAAGAGGCCACCCGACTTGTGGCGCTACCACGAGCTGCTGCCCGTGAGCGCTCCCGAGAGCGTGGTGAGCCTCGGCGAAGGAATGACGCCTCTGCTCACCATGCGCCGGATCGGCGCTCGTCTCGGCGTGCCTGGGCTGCTGATGAAGGATGAGGGACTGATCCCGACCGGCACGTTCAAGGCTCGCGGCGCTGCGGTCGGCGTGTCACGAGCCGCCGAGCTAGGAGTGTCCGGTATCGCGATGCCGACGAACGGGAATGCCGGGGCGGCCTGGGCAACGTACGCCGCCCGCGCGGGCCTGGCGAGCCTCATCGTGATGCCGGAGGCAGCCCCGGCGATCACGCGGGCCGAGTGCGCTGCCGCCGGGGCCGAGCTCTACCTCGTCGACGGCCTGATCGGGGACGCGGCCGCGCTGGTCAGCGCGGCACTGACGGCACGCCCCGGCTACCAGGACGTGGCTACCCTCAGGGAGCCGTATCGCATCGAAGGCAAGAAGACCATGGGCCTAGAGATCGCCGAGCAGCTTGGCTGGCGGCTGCCCGACGTGATCGTCTATCCGACGGGCGGGGGCGTGGGCATCATCGGCATCTACAAGGCCCTGCTCGAACTCCGCGAGATCGGATGGGTCACCGGCGAACTGCCGCGACTGGTCGCCGTCCAAGCCACCGGCTGCGCGCCGATCGTCGCCGCCTTTGCCATCGGCGCAACGCAGAGCGAGCCATGGCCGGAGGCCAGGACCGTTGCGTTCGGCATCACCGTGCCTAAGGCGCTCGGCGACTTCCTGGTGCTGGACGCGCTGTACGCGACGGGCGGGACCGCCGTAGCCGTCGAGGATGACGCCCTGCTCGCCGATCAGCGTGAGGTCGCCAGCCTCGAAGGGTGTCTGATCTGCCCCGAGGGCGCCGCCTGCTTCACCGCCGTCCGCCAGCTGCGCGACTCCGGCTGGCTGTCGGAGCGCGACACCGTGGTCGTGCTCAACACCGGCACAGGGCTGAAGTACCCGGAGACGGTGCCCGCCGCTCCCCCGGTTCTGGCGCCAGGCGGCATGATCCCCAGTCCGGCCGGGAATCGGCTAGAGGAGAGCGCCCATGGCCGACCGGTATGACCTCGAACGGTTCGTTGCCGCCCAGAACGCCGGCGGCACCTATCGACCGGGCCGTCGACGAACTCCGTGCGGGCTTCAAGTCCGGCCACTGGATGTGGTTCGTCTTCCCGCAGATCGCCGGTCTCGGCCAGAGCCCGACCTCGCGCCGGTTCGCGATTACCTCAGCGGCCGAGGCTGTGGCCTACCTGGCCCATCCGGTGCTCGGCCCGCGTCTGCGCGAGTGCTCGCAGATACTCACAGGGCTCAAGGGTCGCAGCGCGGATCAGATCTTCGGCAGCATCGACGCGATGAAGCTGCGTTCTTCGATGACCTTGTTCCATCGGGCCCAACCGGATGAGCCGTTGTTCAGCCAGGTACTGACCCGCTATTTCGACGGCATACCCGACCACGCGACGGATGCGTTGCTGTCCCGCGAGGGGTAAGCGAGCATGCCATGCCCGGCTCGGCGCGACGCCCCAGCGGAGCATCACCTGGCAATATCCGCTGACTCTTCACCCCGCACGGATGAGGGCGGTTGTTCGTGCACATGCAACGCTCGAGATGATCAGCGAGGTTTCGCGTCCGGCGATTCAACTACGGGGGACGTCAGCATGTCAGGCACAGGCTGGTACATCGGGCTGGGCGTCATCTACTTCATCCTGGTGTTCACGCTGGCAGTCCTCACTTTCCGCAAGGGGCACTGGGTCCTGGGGCTGATTGGCTTCCTGTTCCCGCTCCTGTGGCTCATCGGAGCCGTCCTGCCTGACAGGCAGCGGTAGGCGGCCCATATCCGTGTACGGCCAGAAGGGCGCAGGAGAGCGCGCTCTACGGAGTCCTGGCGCCGTCGATCTGATCGAAGTCGCCGTAGCCGTTTCTGACACCGCCGCCGCCCGACCATTGCCACATGAGCGCCGTGGCGTCCGTCGCGTGCTGGCCACCGAAGAAGTGCGCGCATGTAGAGGTGCTCTTCAGGCACCAGGCCGAGGGATGGTGCGCAAGGCTGCTGCTGGCTGCGGTGTAGGTCCATTCGTACAGGCTGGGGATCTTCGAGGCGCTGCCGGTGCCGAAGATGGCGGTCCAGGCCGGCGGCGCCGAGTACACGCCCGGCTTGTAGGACGAATGAGCGGTCAGGTAGGCGGCGTAGCCGTCGAGCACGCCTCGGTCGACGGCAGGCGCCATGTGCTTGGTCTTGACCGTGCCGCTGCACGGCGAGGTGTAGACGGCGGTCCATCCGTTGTCTGGAGCGGGAGTGAACTGGGGTGCGTTGCCTGGCAGCTCGACGTCCATCCACACCACCGGGTACTTCACTCCTGTGCCGATGTCGGCCAGGGTTTGCGCAGCTTGTTGCTGACCCCAGCTCGTGGCCTCTGACACCGTCCCGTTGTAGTTCGGGTCGACGCCCGGCCCGGCCATGAACCAGTAGACGCCCGTCCCGACGCCCTTGTGGTAGGTGGACAGGTTGGCTGACGCCTGCTTCGCGTTCGTAGCCGACCAGACGAGCCCGCCGCCACAGCCTTGCCAGTGCGCCCAGTTGCCCGCCATGCCGGTGTAGCCGCCGTAGCTCCCGCCGACGATCGGCTCGGTGTACGGGCCGGTACCGGTGACCTGCATCGTCAGGCTGTCAGTCCCGTACCAGAATCCCGGCGGCGTATCGCCGGCTGAGGTCGTCCTGGCAGCGCCACCGCCGGCTGCGACGTGCGCGCTCGCCGAGGCTGACGTTCCCCCGGCGGGCGCTGATGAGGGCGCGGCCGAGGCGATGCTCTTCGCGCTCGAGTGGCTATTCGCCCCGGCGGCGCCCTGACCGCCACTGGCCGGATCGGACGCCGCGCATGCGGCCAGGGCGGCCGCGAGCATCGCGCTGGCGAGAACGCCGAGCACGCGGGGTCCGATCGCTCGCTCGTCGTAGTCGACCAGCCATGCCCGCCACCCCCCGGAATTCTCCCTGGACGCGGCCAGGGCGACAACGCTGGCCGCAGCGCGGATCGCCGCACCGGCGATCCGCAGATTTGACGCGCTTGCGCGGTTACGTATTCACGGTATTCGAACCGACGGTCTCGTCGTGCCAGCCGTAGCTGCGCAGCACGTCCGCCAGGACCTGGTCCCATGGCGTCGGCTCAAGCCCGAACGCCTGCTGGGCCGCGACGGAGTCCATCACGAAGTCCTCGCTGAACTGGTAGCTGGTCTCGGTGAGCTCACGCATCAGGGGCGAGAAGAGGCCAGCAACCCGCAGGGCCGCACTGGGCAGCGCACGCACCGGGACAGGGGCGAGCCCTGCGGCCCTGGCGAGATCATCGACGGCGTCGCGCTGCGTGCGCGGCGGCCCTGATGGCGTATGCCACGCGCGGCCCCATGCCGCCGCCTCGGCTGCCGCGGCCACTGACAGCCGCGCCACATCACGTGTGTAGGTCCAGGTGTGCAGCCGGTCGGTCCTGCCGAGCACCGACACTCCCCTGCCGCGCAGGACCTTGGGGACGACACGCTCGCCCAGCACGCTCTGCGCGCCCGGGCCGACATAGTCGGACGCCCGGACCTCGACGGCCCTGACGCGACCTGATTCGTGCGCGGCCAGCGCGTCGCGCCACATGTGCGCGCGGACCCGTCCCTTACGGCCCGTGGCGGCCTGGGGCGTGGCCTCGGTCATCGGATGAACCTGGTCGTAGCCTGCGGTGCCCTGGGACAGCCGGGCTGGTCCGTAGCCATACAGGTTGGCGATCGTGACCAGAACTCCGCCGCTGCGCTCGGCCGCGCTGAGCAGCGACGCCGCGATCGGCGGCCACAGCTCTGGCCAGCGGTGGTACGGCGGGTTGGCGCAGTTGTAAATGGCGGCCGCGCCCTCAGTCAGCCTTGCCATCGCCGAGGCGTCGCTGGCATCCGCCGCCACCAGCTCTGCGGCGATGCCCGCCGGTCCAGATCCTGACCTGGTAACGATCCGCACCAGATGCCCGCGCGCGGTCAGGACCTCCGCGATGCCGCTGCCGATCGGGCCAGCTCCCACGACCACGTGCAGCTCATGATGGCCGTTCGTCGTCTTCTCGTTCATGCTCAGCTCCGTACATTAATGTGCTCACATTCGCGAGCACCGCTCTCGGTTCTCATTAGCGTGGCGCGTGGCCGGCCACCTGTCAAGAGCACTGCTCTGTTTTGTTGCCGATGCTCTTGTCTTGTGGCAGTATTCGGACATGGCAGCGATGGCTGAGGCGCGATCGGTACCCCGCACGGCCAGGGAGCGCGCGAGGGCCGAGATCACCAGGGAGATACTCGAGGCCGGTCGGCGGCACCTGGCCACCGACGGGGCGGCTGGGCTGAGCCTGCGAGCGGTCGCACGCGACCTGGGGATGGCATCGTCGGCGGTCTACCGCTACGTCGCTAGCCGTGACGACCTGCTGACCAGGCTGATCATCGATGCCTATGACTCACTCGGCTCGGCAGCCGAGTTCGCGGCCGCCGGTGTTGACCTCCCGGATCTGGCCGGGCGGTGGTCGGCGATCTGCCATGCCGTCAGGCGGTGGGCGCTGATCAACCCCAACGAATGGGCGCTGATCTACGGCTCGCCCGTGCCCGGGTATGCCGCGCCTGCCGACACGATCGGCCCGGCCAGCCGGGTCTCGAACCTGCTGGTGCAGATCCTGGCCGAGGCCGCCGAGCGCGGGATCGTGCTGCCGGAGCCGGCTGGGCGGGAACTAACCCCTGCCGCCATGTCCGCCCTGGCGCCGGTCATCGCCGCGTTGCCGCCGGCAGTAACCGGCGTCGCGATTCAGGCCGGCCTCATGGTGTGGTCGGCCTTGCTCGGCACGATCTCCCTTGAGCTGTTCGGGCAGTTCCACAACGTCATCAGCGAGGACCCCGCTGACCGCGATGCGTTCTTCGGCGAATGCGTGGAACGCTGGGCGGCCCAGATCGGCATCGCCTGAGAGGCGAGTTATCCGGTCCGCGAGCAGGCGTACTCAGCTCCTCAGCCTCCGAGGACGCCCCGGGCGATCCTGACCAGCAGCGCAAGCTTGGCGCGCTGGGCTTCTTGCGTGATCGCGTTGCCCGCCGCGGAGGTCGCGAACCCGCACTGGGGGCTCACCGCCAGGCGCTCGGCGCCGACCCGGCCGGCCGCGTCCCTCAGCCGGCCCGCGATGGCATCGTCCGTCTCGAGCCGTGACGTCTTCGTCGTGACAAGCCCGAGGACGACAACCTTGTCGTCAGGGACCAGGCTGAGCGCATCAAAGGTTCCTGACCGCTCGTCGTCGTACTCAAGCAGGAGCCGGTCCGCCCGCACGCTGCCGAAGATCGGGCCCGCGATCGGCTCGTAGCCGCCCGCCACCAGCCACCGGCTGAGCTGGTTCCCGCGGCACAGGTGGAAGCCGAACGTGCGCCGGCCAGCGTCGATGACCGCGTTGTCCAGCTCGACCCCGTACGAGAGCCACCGCTGCAGCGGCCAGCCGCGGGCCTCGTAAAACTCACGCCAGCTCGGGTCGACGAGCAGCGGGTAATGCGGCGCATCGAGCTGGATGTAATCGCATCCCAGCCGGACCAGCTCGGCGACCTCGTCGCACAGGATGGTCACCACGTCAGCCATGAACGCATCGAGGCTGGGATAGGCGTCCGATGATCGCTCAGGCGACCAGAGGTTGGCGAACAGCGTCGGGCTCGGCAGCGTCACCTTGATCTGCCTGTTGCCTTCCTGGCCTGCGCACGCGCGGACAAAGGTGAACTCCTCAGCGGCCAGGTTGCGGCGTTTGCGCAGCGGCGCAACGACCGCGAGATCCTGAGGTCGCTTGATGCTCGCGTCGCCTACCTCGCTGGAGTGCCAGTCGCCCCAGAGCCACGCGTCCAGGCTGACCCCGGCGAAGCCGTCGCAAGCGGCCGTGAGCTCGGCCTGGAAGGAGTCCCTGCGCATCTCCCCGTCATTGATGACGGGCAGGTCAAGGTCCTCCTGGAGGTCAACAGCCGCCCGAACGGCGCGATCCTCGACGGCCTTGAACTCTCCTGGCCCGATGCTGCCGTTCTCCCGCGCCTTCCTGGCCTGAAGCAGGTAGTCAGGCCGCAGCAGGCTTCCGACATGTTCTACGCGCGCAGTCACGGTCACGAGTCCAAGACTGCCATGATGCCCGGCTTCGTTCGCAGGCACCGAAGCGCCAGCGGCTTGACCAAGTATTGACACCGGCCACACCGCCCCTTCACAGGATCTTCATCCAGCTCTGGACTAGCTGGCAGCTCGGCACCAATTGGTGCCGAGTTTGCTGTTGGCAGACAAGTCGATCTCGGGGGAGCACGGTCATGAGCAAGCCATCGACGCAGGACCTGCGCGAGCAAGTCAGGGCACCGGTCCTGACCGCTGGTGACGCGGGGTATGACGAGGCCAGGACCGTGCACAACGGCATGTTCGACAAGCACCCGGAGGCGGTGATCCAGGCGCAGCAGGTTGCTGACGTGATCGGCGGGGTGAACTTCGCCAGGGATGCGGGCCTGGAGCTGGCCGTCAAGGGCGGTGGCCACAGCGCGCCAGGCTTACGGCACCACCGACGGCGGCGTGGTGATCGACCTGGGCCAGATGCGCGACGTGCACGTCGATCCCGCCAACCAGACTGCCCGCGCGGGAGGCGGCGCGACCTGGGGCGACTTCAACTACGCGACCCATGCCTACGGCCTCGCGACCACCGGCGGGATCGTCTCGACCACCGGCGTCGGAGGGCTGACGCTGGGCGGCGGCATCGGCTACCTGGCCAGGTCGCACGGCCTTTCGATCGACAACCTGCGCTCGGCTGAGGTCGTGACCGCGGACGGTCAGGTGCTTACCGCGAGCGAGAACGAGAACGCCGACCTGTTCTGGGCACTTCGCGGAGGCGGCGGCAACTTCGGCGTGGTCACCAACTTCGAGTTCCAGCTGCACCCGGTCAGGGACATCTACGCCGGGCTGTTCTTCTACGAGCTCGACTACGCCACCGACGTGCATGCGGTTCTTCCGCGAGTTCATCAAGACCGCGCCGGAAGAGTACGGCGCATTCCCCGCGTTCCAGATCGCGCCGCCGCTGCCGTTCGTGCCGCCGGAGCGGGTGGGCGACACGTTCTGCGCCGCGATCGTGCACTACTCGGGCCCAGTCGAGGCGGGTGAGCGGGCGATGGAGCCGTTCCGCGCGATCGCGCCCATCGTCGCCGAGATGGCCGGGCCGATGCCGTATCCGGCACTCAACTCCGCGTTCGACGCGCTCTTCCCGAAGGGCATCCGCAGCTACTGGAAGGGCAGCTTCGTCAACGAGCTCAGCGACGAGGCCATCGAGCAGCACGTGAAGCACGGCTCGGAGGTGCCTGAGGTCAGCGCGACCATGCACCTGTACCCGATCAACGGCGCGTGCCACCGAGTCGGTGCCGACGACACCGCGTTCGCGTACCGGAGCGCGACCTTCGCGCCCGTCATCGTGGCGGCGTGGCAGGACAAGGGTGTCGATGACGACCGGATCGCCTGGGTGCGGGACTACTACCGCTCCATCGAGCCGTATTCCGAGCCTGGTGGCTACATCAACTTCATGGCCGACGACGACTGGGAGCGGATCCAGGACAACTACCGCGGGCACTACGACCGGCTCGCGCAGATCAAGCGCAGCTACGACCCTGGCAACCTGTTCCACCTGAACCAGAACATCAAGCCGGCCACCTAACCCGCGACGCTCTGGCTGATCCGCGTCCGGTTCGCCCGATGCTCCTGTCAGTTCGCCACGGACGCGAGCAACTCTGCCCTGGCCTGGTCGACGGCGGCGAGGATGGCGCCGCGCAGCACCGGCCCGCCGCTGATGCCGGTCGGGACTACCTGCTGGCTTGGCCGGGCTGATCCGGCCGACCTCGGCCGCGACCCGGCCGGCCAGCGCGCATCCCGCCCGCCAGGCCCACCTCGCCGCCTAGCACCACGAGCCCAGGGTCCAGCACGACGCAGATGGCGGCCACGCCGGTGGCGACCCTGCTGGCCAGCTCGGCCAGGAACTCCTCCCCTGGCGGCGCACCGTGCCCGCCGGGCTCGCCGCTGCCTCAACGGCGGCCGCACCGCGCCGGCCGCCGTCATAGCCTCGAAACCGAACCCGGCCGCCAGCGGCAGCACGGCCTGCGCGCCGACCAGCGACTGGAAGGCGCCGGTCGCCGGGTGCGTGATGTCCTGCGGCAGCGGCACCCCGGGTACGGGCAGGTAGCCGATCTCGCCGGCGGCCCCGCCCACGCCGCGGTGCAGCCGCCCGCCGAGCATCGTCGCGAGGCCGAGGCCGACGCCGATCCAGACCAGCACGAAGTCATCTGTCCCCTGCGCAGCGCCGGCCGCGCGCTCGGCCATCGCGGCGAGGTTCACGTCGTTCTCGATGGTCACAGGCCGGCCGAGATCGGCGCGCAGCGCGTCGTGCACGCCCTCGTGCCAGGCCGGCAGGTTGACCGCCAGCCGCAGATCGCCGGTACGCGGGTCGAGCACGCCGGGAGTCCCGATCACGAACGCGCGCAGTGCCTCAGGCGCGATCGCCGGCCGCGCCGCAGGCCGTGCCCGACCGCGCCGCGAACCAGCTCGACCGGGTCGTCGGTCCCGTTCGGGTCGACCGAGATTTCCGTCACGACCCTGCCCGGTCACGTCGGCGACGCCCGCGCTGACCTCGTCGCGCTCGACGTGCAGCCCGGCGACGTAGGCGCTGGACGGGAACGACCCCGTACAGGGCGGCGTTCGGGCCGCGGCCGCCAGCCTGCTCGCCGGTGACCTCGACCAGCCCGCGCTCTTCCAGCCGGCCGAGCAGCTGCGACGCGGTCACCTTCGACAGGCCGGTGCGCTCGCCGAGCTGCGCCCTGGTCATCGGCCCGCCGGTCAGCAGCAGCTCGAGCGCGGCCCGGTCGTTGAGCTCGCGCAGCAGCCGCGGGGTTCCCGGCCGTCGCTCCATTCAGCCCCCTCACCGAGCCCGCGACGGGTCCTGCGGCCCGCAGGACCCGCACTGAAGCTCATTGTTATCTCAAATTTGCAACGGACTCTATCTTATAGGAAAGTTTCCTGTTAGTTTCTGGCCAGACCCAAGTAGCGGTCCCCCGCCGCAGCCACGACACCACGAAGGCGCGCGGCTGACGTCTCAGGTGAACGCCGTCAGCCAACAGCCTAGAGGCGGAAAGCACGCAAACGGGGCCTGCCGGAGGCGTCCGCCCGGAGGACGTCCTTCCTCGAGAATGCCGGGAAGGGAGATCGAGCAGTGAAACTCACCAGAGCGGCAACAGCGGCCGGCGCTGCCATCGCGCTCGCGGGAGCCGCAGCAGGCTGCGGCTCGAGCGGCGGCTCATCGAATTCCTCGGCGGCACCGGCCAAGCTGGTCGTGTGGCGGATGGGCGCGTCCGTCCCGTCACAGGTCACCTGGATGAACGGTGTCGTCAAGCAGTTCCACAAGCAGTTCCCGCAGTACAAGCACACCAAGGTGGTCGTCAACTGGATCCCGTGGGGCAACCGGGTCACCGACTGGACCAACGCGCTGACCAGCGGCAAGGGCGGCCCTGACATCACCGAGCTCGGCAACACCGACACGCCGGGCATCGCCTCGCAGGGCGCGCTCGCGAACATCACCACCGACGTGAAGTCCTGGTCGAACGGCTCGGACATCATCGCGGGCAACCTGCAGAACGACACGGTCAGCGGCAGCAACTTCGCGGTGCCGTGGTTCGGCGGCGTGCGCGGCGTCTGGTACCGCAAGGACCAGTTCGCCAAGGCCGGCATCACCTCGCCGCCGACCACCTGGGCGCAACTGGTCGCCGACGCCAAGCTGCTGATGAAGAAGTACCCGGGCACCTACGGCCTCGGTGCGCCGAGCAACTTCACCAACGGCATCGTCAGCTTCATCTGGGGCGCGGGCGGCCAGGTCGCCGTGCAGCAGAACGGCCAGTGGAAGGCCGAGCTGAACAGCCCGCAGTCCGAGGCCGGCATCAAGTTCTACGCCGACCTGCTACCTGACCGAGCACGTCTCCCCGGCCAAGTACATCGGCCAGACCGAACTCGGCGCGCCGGGCGCGACCTCGGGCGGCTCGGACGAGGACTTCGCCAAGGGCACGCTGGACATGTACATCGACGGCCCGTGGGCCAAGGCGTCGCTGACCGCGGTCAGCACCAAGTACGCGTCGCAGTGGGCGTCGTTCCCGATCCCGAGCGAGAACGGCCCGAACCCGGCGCCGGCCTTCGCCGGCGGATCTGACCTCGGCGTCTGGGCCAAGAGCCCGAACCAGACGGCCGCCTGGGACCTGCTCACGGTGATGGACAGCCCGACCAACGCGACCACGTTCGCCAACGCGCAGGGGTTCTTCCCCGAGTTCACCTCCGCGCTGTCCGGCGGCGGCTACTCGAGCAACCCGCTGCTGGCCGGCTTCGCCAAGGCCGCCGGCTACACCCAGATCTCCCCGCTCAACTCGAAGAACTGGGCAACGGCCGACGCGACCGACGCGATCATCCCGACGATGATGAAGGCGCTGATGAAGGGAGCGCCGTTCACGGCCACGGTGAACAAGGCCAACGCCGATCTCGAGAAGGTGCTCAACACCGGCAGCAGTAGGCCGGCGCTATGTAGGGCTGGCGCTATGTAGGGCCGCTGCCAGGCGCGGCGCCATGCACCCGGCCGGCGGGTACTCCCCTCCAGGACCACCCGGACCCGCCGGCCGGGGCACCACCCGCGGAGCTGGACGGCGCTCCCGTAGGGCAGCTAGGGGCTCCGCGAGGCTCCGGACTTCCCGGGCCGCGAGATCCGGACTCCCAGGGCTCGCGCATCGGGTCACCTCCGATGGACTGAGTCGGCGCGATGGCTGAGTACGTCTGGCGGCGCGAGCGCCCGCTGCGCGGCACCGCGCCGCGCGGTACCTCGGTCGCCGCGTTCGTCCGGCGGCACAAGCTCGCTCCTTACTTGCTGCTCGCTCCGGGGCTCGCCGGAATCGCCGTGGTCCTGCTCTGGCCGCTCGTCCAGGTGGTCGCTCTACTCGTTCCAGAACTACGGCCTGCCCCAGATCACCGGCGCGCAGCCGACGCAGTGGGTCGGGCTCGGCAACTTCAGCACCACGTTCGCCGACCCCGAGTTCTGGCTCTCGCTGCGGACCACGGTGCTGTTCGCAGCCGTGGTCGTGCCGCTCACGCTGATCACCGGCACGCTGGTCGGCCTGCTGCTGAACCGGCTCGGCAAGAAGATGGCCGCGTTCGTCAGCACCGCGGCGCTGCTGGCCTGGGCCACTCCCCCGGTCGCCGCCAGCGTGCTGTTCTACTGGCTGTTCAACCCCGACGGCGGCCTCGTCGACTGGACGCTCAGCAAGCTGCCGCACTGGCTGGTCGGCAGCACCGACTGGGCCGGCTTCAACTGGACCACCACCGGCGCCCTGCCCGCCTACACCGTGATGACGATCCTGGTCGTCTGGCAGTCGTTCCCGTTCATCGCGGTCACGGTGCTGGCCGGGCTGAAGACCGTCCCCGGCGAGCTGCTACGAGGCCGCCAGGGTCGACGGCGCCACGCCGTTCCGCGTGTTCTGGCAGATCACCTATCCGCTGCTCAAGCCGATCTTCCTGGTGCTGCTGCTGCTGTCGGTGATCTGGGACTTCAACGTCTTCGCCCAGAGCTACCTGCTCACCGGCTTCCCGGGCAACCGCGACGAGTTCAACCTGTCGCTGTACATCTACGACAAGGCGTTCCAGTTCCCGCCGAGCTACGGCCTCGGCGGCGCGCTCGCGCTGATCTTCACGCTGATCCTGCTCGTCGTCACCGTCGGCTACGTCCGCGCCTCGGTCCGGCAGGGAGCGCTGACATGAGCAGGCCGGTCGCTCTCAGAAGGCTCAAGAGCTTCAGCCTGAACGGGACCGGGGTGCTGGTCGCCCTCGTCACGCTGTTCCCGATCGCCTGGATGGTCTCCACCGCGTTCAAGCCGTCGCAGGAGATCTTCTCGCTGACTCCCGCACCTGACCCCGCCCCATCCCACGCTCGGCAACTTCTCGCGAGGTGATCAGCGGCCAGGCGTCGGGGATCGGCTCGGTGTGGCTGTTCTTCCGCAACAGCCTCGCCGTCACGCTCGCGACCGTCCTGGTCGCCTCGGTGGTCTCCCTGCTCGCGTCGGTCGCGGTCGCCAGGTTCCGGTTCAGGTTCCGCGCGTCGGTGCTGGTCATGCTCCTGATCGTGCAGATGATCCCCGGACAGGCCCTGATCATCGCGCTGTTCCTGGACTTCAACCGGCTCGGCCTGCTGGAGAACCTGCTCGGCCTGATCCTCGTGTACGCGGCGCAGGCGCTGCCCGGTGTCGATCTGGATGCTGCGCAACTTCGTGGCCACGGTGCCCAAGGAACTCGAGGAGGCCGCGGCGATCGACGGCGCCAGCGCGCCGACGATCTTCTGGCGGATCCTGTTCCCGCTGGTCGCTCCTGGCCTGGTCGCGACCAGCATCTTCTCGTTCATCACCGCGTACAACGAGTTCATCGTCGCGCTGACGTTCCTCGGCCAGGCGCACTCGACCTACACGCTGCCGATCTACGTGACGTACTTCTTCGGCCGCGGCGGCGCGCAGTGGGGGCCGATCATGGCCGCCTCGACGTTGTACACGATCCCGGTCGTGATCTTCTTCCTCATCGTCCGGCGCAGGCTCGTCGGCGGGCTCGTCGCCGGGGCGGTGAAGGGGTGACCTCGTGACCTCGGAGACCGCCGCCGACCCGTCGCTCGGCCGACTGGCTGATGCTCTCCTGATCCCGCCTTTTCCCGGCCGGACCGCGCCGCCATGGGTACTCGAGGCGCTGGGCGAGGGCCTGGCTGGCGTGACCGTGTTCGGCCCGAACATCGGCAGCGCTGGTCAGCTCGCCGAGCTGATCGCGCGATTGCGGGCCGCCGCTGACGAGCCGATCATCGCCATCGACGAGGAGGGCGGCGACGTCACCAGGATCGCCCACCTGACCGGCAGCCCGTATCCGGGCAATGCCGCGCTCGGCGCGGTGGACGATCCCATGCTCACCCAGGCCATCTACCGCGCGCTGGGCGCCGACCTGGCAGCGCTCGGCGTCACGCTGAACCTGGCGCCGTCGGCGGACGTGAACACCGCGGCCGACAATCCCGTTATCGGTACCCGGTCGTTCGGGGCTGATCCCGGTGTGGTGGCGCGGCACGCCGCCGCCGCGGTGACCGGGCTGCAGGCGGCCGGCGTGGCCGCGTGCGCCAAGCATTTCCCCGGCCACGGAAGTACCAGCATCGACAGCCACGACGTGGTGGCGACCGTGTCCGGCTCCATGGAGCTGATCACGCGCAGGGACCTGCCGCCGTTCGTGGCGGCGATCCAGGCCGGCGTGCGCGCCGTCATGCCAGGTCACCTGCTGATACCTGGGCTGTCAGGTGATCTCCCTGCGTCGTTGTCGGCGGCGGCCCAGACCGGGCTGCTGCGAGGCGAACTCGGCTTCGACGGCGTCATCGTTTCCGACGCGCTCGAGATGCGCGCGGTGAGCGCACCATATGGCATACCCGAGGCCGCGGTCATGGCCGTGGCCGCTGGAACGGACCTGCTCTGCTTCGGACGGGATCAGGACCAGCTGACCTACCTGCGAGTCAGGGACGCCCTGGTGGCGGCCGTCCAGTCCGGGCGGCTGCCGGCATCCAGGCTGGAGGAATCCGCGGCACGGGTCTATGGCCTGAGGGCATGGGTCACCTCCGCGCGTGAACTCGCTCCAGCGCATTCCGCAGCCCGCGGCGCGGGCGTTGACCACACGGATGTCGGCATGGCAGCCGCGCGCCGCGCGCTCAGGTCGGAGGGAGAGCTGGCGCCACTCGCCGATCCTGTCCTTGTCGAGATCGTGCCGCCGTCGAACATCGCGGTCGGCACGGTCCCGTGGGGACTCAGCAGGTGGGTGCGCCCAGGCAGCGTGTACCGGTTCAGCACTGGGCAGGCAGACATCGGCGGAGATGTCGGCGGAGACCCTGCGCCGGTCGCCCGCGCGGTGCTCGCGGACACGGCCGGCGGACGCCCGCTCCTGATCGTGGTCCGCGACGCGCACCGGCACCCGCTCGCCCAATCCGTTGTTCGCGACCTGCTCGCCGCCAGGCCGGCAGCCGTTGTGGTGGAGATGGGCTTGCCTGTTTGGCATCCCCCAACGAGGACATATCTAGCTACATTTGGTGCTACACGTGCGAGCAGCCTGGCCGCTGCGGAACTGCTCGGCCTGGCTCCGTACTTGACGCAAGAGGTGAGTGCAGATGGGCCAGATCGTCCTTGACCACGTCACCAAGATGTATCCCGGGGGCGTGAAAGGGATCGATGACCTCAGCCTCAACATTGCCGACGGCGAGTTCATGGTCCTCGTCGGCCCTTCTGGCTGTGGCAAGTCCACAGCGCTGCGGTCGATCGCGGGGCTCGAGGAGATCACCTCCGGCACGATCTCGATCGGGGCGCAGGTCGTGAACGAGCTGCCGCCCAAGGACCGCGACATCGCGATGGTCTTCCAGAATTACGCACTGTACCCGCACATGACGGTCGAGCAGAACCTGGCGTTCGGCCTGCAGCAGCGCAAGACGCCGAAGGACCAGATCAGCCATCGTGTCACCGAAGTGGCTAACCTGCTGGGACTCGGCGACTACCTCAAGCGCAAGCCGGCCGCCCTGTCCGGTGGCCAGCGCCAGCGGGTGGCGATGGGTCGCGCGATCGTCAGGGAACCCAAGGCATTCCTGATGGACGAGCCGCTGTCAAACCTTGACGCGAAGCTCAGGGTGTCCATGCGTGCATCCCTGTCCCAGTTGCACGAACGGCTCGGCGTGACCACTGTCTACGTCACGCATGACCAGGTCGAGGCCATGACCCTCGGCCAGCGCGTCTGTGTGATGCGCGACGGCAAGCTGCAGCAGGCCGACAGCCCGCAGGCCCTGTTCAACTCGCCGGTCAACCTGTTCGTCGCCGGATTCATGGGATCGCCTGCGATGAACTTCGTCGGCGCCCGGCTGGTCCGCGACGACGGTGCTGCCGTGGTATTCGCCGGTCTCCGGCTCCCGGTGTCTGACACGCTCCTTGAGGCCAAGCCGGAGCTCGGCGAGTACTTCGGCCGCGATGTCATCCTGGGTATCAGGCCGTCTGACTTCGAGGATGGTGATCTGGCCGATGCCGCCTGGCCGCGGATCCCGGCCACCCCGGACGTCACCGAGGCGCTGGGCAGCGAGATGCACGTGCTGTTCCGCGTCGACGCCCCGCCGGTTGAGCACGCCGCGCTCGGCGACGCCGCCAGGTCCGACGACGGCGACGATGCCCTGCCACTGGTGGCCGGCAAGTCGCTGTGGACCGCCCGCGTCGCGGCCCGCAGCAGGATCGCGCCAGGCCAGCCAGTCGAGCTTGCCGTCGACACGTCCAACCTCCAGTTCTTCGACACCGACTCAGGCTTGTCGATCGGCCATCCGCAGGCCATGGCCGCCTAGCGGCGAGAGCGGCGCTCGCACCCGGCGCGACCTTCGCTGCGGAGCCGGGCTCGCGTGGCCTATGCCTTACCATGGATTCATGCGTCGTTGCTCGTGCCTGACCTGGTGGCCGTCCTAGGACGGCCGACCGGAGCATGTACGACGAGGGCCGTCCGGCTGGACGGCCCTTTTGCATGTCTATAACAGGACGCAGCCGGACTGTCCTCCTCCCGCCAAGAAGGAGAGTCCCGTGATTCACAACCCAGCCGCCGCATCCGCCGCTCTGCCCAGGGCCGACCATCCCCGGGCGGCCTCGTTTCTCGCCGAGCAACGCAGGAGCACAGAGCTGGAAACGCTGATAGCCGGGGAACCGGCGCGTTTCAGGATCGCAACCGGCGACCGGCCGACCGGTCCGCTGCATCTTGGCCACTACTTCGGCACACTGGCGAGCCGGGTCAGGTTGCAGAGGGCCGGGGTGCAGCTATTTGTGCTGATCGCCGACTACCAGGTTCTCACCGACCGCGACGTGGCCGATCAGCTGCCGACGCATATCGAGGGCCTGGTTGCGGACTACCTCGCGGCCGGTATGGACCCCGACAGCGCGACGATCTTCGCGCATAGCGCGGTGCCTGCGCTGAACCAGCTGATGCTGCCGTTCCTGTCCCTGGTCTCGGTGCCCGAGCTGCGGAGGAACCCGACCGTCAAGGAGGAGATTGCGCTGTCGAGGCAGAAGGCCGTCAGCGGCCTGATGTTGACCTATCCGGTACATCAGGCTGCAGACATCCTGTTCTGCAAGGCCAATCTCGTGCCCGTCGGCAAGGACCAGCTGCCGCATCTGCAGGTCACGCGCACGATCGCGCGGCGCTTCAACGAGCGGTACGCCGCAGGATCGCCGTTCTTCCCCGTGCCTGACGCGCTGCTGTCGGCCGCCCCGAGTTTGCTAGGCACCGACGGCGCGAAGATGAGCAAAAGCCGGGGCAACTCCATCGCGCTCGCGGCGACTGCCGACGAGACCGCGCGGCTGATCACGGGCTCCAAGACCGATGCCAGCAAGCACATCACGTTCGACCCCGAGTCGAGGCCCGAGGTGTCG
This sequence comes from uncultured Actinomycetota bacterium, assembly GCA_963809195.1. Classification (GTDB taxonomy): domain Bacteria; phylum Actinomycetota; class Actinomycetes; order Streptosporangiales; family Streptosporangiaceae; genus Chersky-822. Next base: position 1,201,450 of record CAWEIQ010000003.1, read on the forward strand.
AGCCTGGTGCTGCTGGCGGCGTTGTGCCAGGGCCGCCGGCCAGCCGAGGTTGCAGCGGAGATCGGGGCAGGCGGCTCTGCCGCCCTGAAGCGCGTGGTCACCGAGTCGGTGAACGAGTTCCTCCGCCCGCTCAGGGCGAGGCGGGCTGAGCTGGCCGCCCAGCCCGGATATCTGCGGCAGGTCCTGCGGGATGGCAACGCCAAAGCCGCGGCGATCGCATCGGGAACGCTGACCGAGGTGCACGCCCTCATGGGTACAGGCCACGGCGCCCCCGATCAGCGCTGCAGCCAGGACGAGTCTCCTCGGGACTCTCAGCGGAATGATCCTGGAAACCGATGACCGTCAGGCGGGGCCGTTCGTCAGGTCCCGGTCCTCCAGCTCCCAGGCGTGGTCGAGCATGTGCCAGGCACAACGCCGGATCAGGAACTGCAGCGGCCATGACCGCGCCGACTCGCCGCGGGCGTGGTGGTCGCGGATACCTTCGACGAAGGCATCCCGGTAGGCCAGAAGGGCCTCGGCGTCATCCCTCGTCTCCAGCGGGACCTTCACGCCGACTTTCGGCGCGAACTCGTCGATCTCCGCGCCGTTGACGTGCCGGATGATCCGATCCTTGGGCCAGCCGCCGCCCCGCGGCCCTTTCCTGAGCTCGTCTGAGACGCGAGCGGCGAAGTCGTCGAAGGTGGTCCATGCGGCGCAGAGCAACGCGATCTTCCGATCGCACTCGACGTCGGTCATCGGCTCGCGCTCGGGCGCGGCGGCCCGGCCCGAGACGCCGTAATAGTCGGTCATGCCGATCCCGGCGACCTCCTCGACCACCTCGAACTCGCCAGTCGCCCCGAAGACGGCGGCGAAGCCAGCCATCTCGGCCACCCGAGCGTAGCGAGGCCGATAGTCAGCGAGGACCGCGAGCACGTCCCGATCGATCCTGGCGCTGCGGTCCCATCCCGGCCAGTCGAAGGCGCAGGCCACCACCCGCTTCTTCTTGCCCTGCTCGAGCATCACGCGAACCGGAGGAACCATGGCGTCACCATACGACAGTCGCCTGCCGCCAGAAGGTTCGAACGCACTCTTAATACCCACGTCGCCGCATGCCGCTATTGATGCCGAGATTCGACCGATTCAACTTCGCTGGCATCGAATGCCCTGCCGAACGTGCGTACCCGGTCACGCCGGGTGAGCATGAGCCAGATGACTACCAGCACGCCGGCCGCCAGCCAACCCAGAGCTATCCAAGCGGAATAGCTAATGGGCGCCGGCGGGCGGGGAAAGAGTGTCGAGTAGATCGCGTAGCCGCAGATAGCCACCGCAATCACCGGCAGCGCCACGTCCAGGATGACGTTGTAGGACTGACCTTCCTGGCGGGCTTTCCAGAAGAAGACCATCCCAGCGATCGCGACCAGGGCATAGACGAACAGGATCCCAAGCGAGGCTGTCGTGGCCATGAGCGCGAAATAGGTGCCGACCCCGAAGTGGCGACCAAGCCAGGCTCCTAGAACGAGCGTCAGCACTATCGAGACTCCGATGCCGACATAAGGGCTGCGAAATCGCGGCGTCGTCGCGGCGAATACCCTCGGAATTCCGCCGTCTCTGCCCATTGCGAACAAGGTCCTCGCCGTGAGGTGCACACCGGCCAACGCCGCCACGAACGCGTCGACAACCACGACGATGTCCACGAGGGTGCTGTACCAGTGCCCGATATAGCGGCCTGACAGGGTCGCCAGAGCAGTTGGGTCGGCTGCCCACCGGCCGGCTCCGGCGACCCCGTAGCCGATGGCTTGTGCCCAGGTCACGAAGATGAAGTAGACCGTAGCGATGAGAACGGTGCCGAGAATGGCCCGCGGGATCACCCGCCGTGGCTCGGACGTTTCCTCGCCGAGCACGGCGGCGGCCTCGAAGCCGATATATCCGGTGAAGGCGAGGATGACAGCGAGAGCGAGGCCGTGCCCACTTGGCGAGATGCCAGGATCGAACGGCCGCCAGGTGAGCCCGTTAGCTCCGCCTTTGGCGACGATTGTCACAGACAGGACCAGGATCGCCAGCACTCCGACCGCGGCGAACGCAAGTTGTATGCGAGTCGAGATTCTGATGTCGGCGAGGGCGATGACGAGAATGAGCGCGAGCAGGATGCAGTACAGCGGGAACCAGCCCAGGTGCACGCTGGTGTTGGCAGTCAGCACAGCAGACAGAAAGTCCGCCGCGATGATCAGCACGAACGAGATGCCCACCGCGAAGGCGATCGCGTAAAGCCAGCCGGCGACGAAGCCGACTCCGGGTCCGAGGCCGCGGACCGTATAGGTGTAGAGCCCGCCCGCGTGAGCTATCCGCCTGGTGAACCGCACGATCACTGACGCCAGGCACAGGCTGGCAACGCCCGCAATCACGTAGGCGACAGGCACGGCCGCTCCTGCGGTTCCTGACGCCAACGCGGGCGCGGCAGAGACAGCGAATGCGAGAGCCAGCAAGGCGAGCGACTGCGCCACGGCGTCCGCGCTGCCCAGCACGCCGTGCCGCAGCTCGCCGACCTTTCCATTCTTGCTTTGGCCGACGGGCATGACTTCCTCTTTCTACGATGCCTGCGGGATAAGAACGTCGCTAGTCATCCACAAAGGCGAAGACGCGGGCCGGCCCGCCATTCGCCCTGCGCACCTTCAGCGGAGCCACGACGATATGGCAGCGAACTGGCAGTTCAGCCAGGCTCGCCAGGTTCTCAACGATGATCTTTCCAGCGCCGAGCCACAGCTGGTGGAGCTGGTAGTCCTCGGTGTCCACCGGGTCAGCAGAGGGGCCGTCGAAACCGACACCCGAGACCCCGCGGTCAATCAGCGCCCGCGCCGCGAGGGCATCTGGATAGCACCAGCCATGCCAATACGCATCGGTTCCCCAGTTCAGCGCGTTGTCCGAGCGAAAGAGAACCAGATCACCGGGCCTGACCTGCTCCAGCGCTCCGGCCATATCGGCTGGCCCGACGGGACCAGGTTCGTGGCTGCTCAGATCGATCGTTAGCGCATCAGTCACCAGCCGGTCCAGCGGGATGTCGTCCAGGCTCGCCCCGTTCGCTATCTGATGTGCAGGCGCATCCACGTGGGTGCCGGTGTGATTGACGAACGTGTACCGCGACATGGCGTAGCCGTCAGTAGCGACGGTGGCAAGATCGCGGAACTGCGGCGGCTCGATGCCCTCCATGACAGGCATCCCATTAGCCATCGCTTGAGTCAGGTCGATGATCTTCACCGCTCTGCCCTTCGTCGAGAGCAAATTAGACCGTCCCAGCCGAAAAGGTCAACTCGTGAGGATGACGAGTTTCTGGGTCGCCCGGGTCATCGCGACGTAGCGGTCGACCGTTCCTTCGATGCCGGTGCCGAATGCCTGTGGGTCGATGAGCACGACCAGGTCGAACTCGAGCCCCTTCGACAGTTCCGGGGAGAGTGAGCGGACGCGGGGCATCGGCTGGAACGTGGGGTCGCCGATAACGCAGGCGATTCCCTCGGCATGCGCGGCGAGCCACCTGTCGACGATCGGGCCCAGATCCGAAGCAGTTCCGCGTCCTACGGGGACCCCGGTACTGCGGATAGAGGTCGGCACGTTGGCGTCAGGGAGCACGGCCCTGATGACCGGCTCGGCTTCGGTCATGACCTCGGCTGGCGTCCGGTAGTTGATGCTCAGCGAGGCCAGGCTGATCTGGCTGAGCCCGATCCGCTCGAGCCGATCCTGCCACGACTCCCTGAACCCGTGCCTGGCCTGGGCGCGGTCTCCGACGATGGTGAAGCTCTTGGACGGGCAGCGGAGCAGCAGCATCTGCCATTCCGCGTCGGTCAGTTCCTGAGCCTCGTCCACGACAATGTGCGCGAACGGGCCAGCGAGCCGGTCCGGATCGGCACCGGGCAGTGCCGCCTCATTAACCAGGGCGTCGTGGAAGTCCTCGCCACGCAGCATCGTCACCAGACCAACGCCGTATTCGTCGTCCGCGGCCTCGATCAGGTTTTCGATCACCCGGGCCATCTGCTCGCGTTCAGCGGCGACCGCGGCGTCACGCCGGCGCTTACGTCGTGATGCCTGCGGGTCGCCGAGCCGCTGCCGGGCTGCGTCCAGGAGCGGCAGGTCAGACACCGTCCAGGCATGAGCGTCCTCGCGCTGCAGCTTCGCGGCGTCATCGGGGCTGAGCCAGGGAGCACACAGCCGGAGGTACGCGGGTACTGACCACAGATCTCCGACGAGGTCAGCCGGCTCGATGAGCGGCCAGGCGCGGTTGAGGGTCGCCTGGAGCTCCCGGTTCTGCAGCAGCGACTTGCGGAACAGGTCAGCCGGGACGTCGCCGTCGTGCTTGTCCGTCAGGATCGCGAGCAGCTCGTCCCAGATCTGGTCGCGCGCCTCGTTGTGCGGAGTACCGGGTTCTGGTGCTGCGAAAGCCTCAGCCCAGTCGGCGGCACCGATCCAGATATCGGACCATGGGGTCTTGACCGTCATCGGTTTGGCTGGCGGCTTCTCGTAGAACCTGACGGCCGGCTCGATCGCCTTCACCATGTCCGCGGAGGACTTCAGGCAGGCCACGTTCTGGTCCGTCTCGATCGCTGCCGCGGCTCCCTCGGCGACGAGGTCCCGCAGGGTACAGGTCTGCACGCCCTCCTCGCCGAGGCTGGGAAGAACGTCGGCGACGTAGGCCAGGTAGGGCTGGTGCGGGCCGACGAACAGCACGCCGCCCCGGCGGTGACTGAGCCGGGGATCTGAGTACAGCAGATAGGCGGAGCGGTGCAGCGCGACGACGGTCTTCCCCGTACCAGGACCGCCGTCCACGACCAGAGCGCCGCGGGATCCCGCGCGGATGATGGCGTCCTGGTCGGCCGCGATGGTGCCGAGCACGTCTCGCATCCGGGTAGACCGGCTGCTGCCCAGGCTGGCGATGAAGGCTGACTGGTCGTCGAGCGCGGCGTGCCCTTCAAACCCGTCCGAGGTGAACACCTCGTCCCAGTAGTCGCTGATCCGGCCGCGGGTCCAGCGATACCTGCGCCGGCTTGCCAGACCCATGGGGTTGGCGTGGGTCGCTCCGAAGAACGGCTCAGCCGCCGGGGATCGCCAGTCGACCAGCAGGCGGCGACCCTCGCTGTCCGTAAGGCCAAGCCGTCCGACGTAGACGGGCTCGGTGTTGGCAATGCTGACCATGCGCCCGAGGCAGAGGTCCAAACCGAAGCGACGCAGAGTGCGCAGGCGAGCGGCCAGCCGGTGGATCTCCATGTCCCGGTCCAGCGCCTTCTGGCCTATACCACCGGGCGCCTTGCGCTCGGCATCAAGGCGGTCGGACAGGTCGGCGATCGCCTCTTCAAGGCTCTCCGCCATGGCCGCGAAATGCTGCTCATCGCCAGCGATCAGCGCCGGGTCGGCCTTGGCGGACAGGCGGTCGGGAAGGTAAAACGCGCTGGTAACCAGGGGATTCATGTCATCAGCTCCGATCTGAGATCGCATGCGTCCGGTGCGCGCAGCAACTCAGGTCGCCACTGCTTGCAGGGCCTCGGCGGGCGACTCTACGGCACGACCCGGGTCTTGCGGCAAGTCCCACGGTCCGCTATATGTTGAAAGTGGAGGGGTGTGTGTGCAGCACCCCCGACTGCCGGGCGCGACCGCAGGGCCGCGCCCGGGCAGTGGCGGAGCCCGATGGGCAGCCTCGGCGGGCACATCGGGCCGCACAGATCCCTGGCTGACGCAGCAGGACTAAGGCCAGGTTAAGGCTGCTAGTGGACCATGTACGGGGCGTTCCAGCCCTGGCCCGATTCCGGAACCTGGCCCGCTGACCGCCCTGTCGCAGTACCAGGTCGGCTGAACTGGGCAACGGCCCTTCGGACTTGGGCCCGGAAACGCGGAGTGCCACCCGTCAGCAGCTTGCAGTGGTGCTGGACGGCGTGCTCGAAGCTGACAGCCGTCCGCGAGTGCGCGGTCTTTCGCACCGAGTCACGCAGGGCGGTAAGGTCAGCCCTGAAAGGCGCCGCGAACTGCCATGGAACGCGCGAGCCGTACGCGTCGGCGACCGCCTGGTCCAGCAGGGTCGAGTTGTGGGTCCCCTTCCACGCATAGAACTCCTCGCACGCTCGCACCCGTGGCTGGATGGGGCCTGCAGGAGCGACGTGGAGAACGTCCATGGTCGTGGTAGGGCGCGTGAAGAGTGCCGAGGTGGAATCCGAACAGGTCGTCGCCGACCGGATCCGGCGCGGGCTTGAGTTCGTGTCCGCTGACCGGCTGACCCTCAACCCCGACTGCGGGCGCTCGTCGCGGGCGTGCAGAAGGTGCGAGCCGAGTTGTCAGGTAACCCGGGCATCCCCATCTGAACGCATTCCGCCAGCCGTATTGTGGTTACGTTGGGTAATCGCTGCAGGTAGGGGGTAAAATCGCGAGGCTAGCATGCGCGAGCGACGGCGGGGGCGAAATGCGGGGTGCGAGCACTGGAGCTGGCGCGCTGTGTGCTGCAGCGCCGGGCCGGACGGCAGATGGGTGAGCACGCACGCACCGTCCGCCAAAGGTTCCGTACTGCTCCAAGTCAGCCTGCAGCGAGCGACCCGAATGAGATCGGCCTAGCGATCCTGGCAGCCTCGGCCGACGGCGTGGTGGCCATCGATGACCAGGACACCATCAGATTCGGCAATCAGGCAGCCGCGCAACTGCTCGGGCAGCCGGACGGCGCCCTCGTCGGCAGGCAGTTCGGCCATGACATTGCACCAGGCCAGGGCGCCGAGATCGAAATCAAGGGACCAGCGGGCGCGCGTGTGCTTGATGTGCGCACGACGTCCACGAGCGTCGCCGGCCAGCGGCTCAAGATCGCGGTTCTGCGTGACGCGACCCAGCGCAAGCAATCCGAGCAGGCCCTGGAGGCCGCGCTCGATCAGCAGAGCGCTGCGCTAGCAGTCGCCGCACACGAACTGCACAGCCCGCTTGCCGCGATTGGCGTGCTCGCTCACGTGCTGTCCGATCAGCACGTCACCATGGACATCCCGGAACGGGCGAAGCTTGCCGACCGGATCGCAGATCTGGCCGGCCGGTTGCAAATGCTGATGCGCAGGCTTCTCACCAGCGCGCAGATCGAGGCCAACAGCGAGAGAGCCGCACCGCAGCCGGTCCGCGTGCTAGAGGTCATCATCGATCAGCTCTCCCTCGTCAATGCTCAGCAAAAAGCCGTGCAAGTACGCTGCAGCCCCGATGTTTCTGCCGCGGTCGACCGGGCTGAGCTCACGATGATGCTGGCCAACTACATCGATAACGCGCTTACTTACGCTAAGCCGCCAATCGAGATTATCGGGGCACGAAGTGACGACTGGGCCGAGATCGAGGTACGCGATAGCGGACCCGGCGTTACTGACGCCTTTGAGCCGCTACTGTTCGAGCGCTTCGCAAGGGCTCCAGAGGCGGAACGGCAGGCGGCAGGAATCGGCCTCGGCTTGTGGATCGTGCGCACGCTTGCGCGGTCAGCGGGCGGCGACGCCTGGTACGAACCGGCCAAAGCTGGCGGTTCGCGTTTTCTGTTGCGTCTGCCGCGGCCCATAGATGACGACTGAGCAGTTCCTGTGCCTCGGCTGGGTATGGCGAGGCTGACGAGGATTGGCCTCGGAGGGGACACATGACCGGTGTTCTCATAGTGGAAGACCAGCAGGTCCTGGCTTCCGCGCTCGAGATCGCGATCGGGACGCAGCCTGACATGGACTGCGTCGGTACTGCCACGACCGTCGAAGAAGCGCTGACGCAGATCGCCGAGCGCCGGCCCGATGTGGTGCTGATGGACATTCAACTGCCAGGGACCGACGGCATAGAAGGCACCCGCCGCATCAAGGCGGTTGATCCCGATGTCAGCATCCTCATCCTCACGGCGGGCGCCACGCCCGTCAGGCTCGCGGCCGCCGCGGCGGCGGGAGCAGCCGGATTTCTGGCCAAGGACGGCCCGTTCGGCGACGTCCTTGCCGCGATCAGAAACCCGATGCCGGGCAATATGGTCATCGAGGGCTCGACTATGCATGAGCTGATCAAGGACATACCTGGTCCGGCCGGGCCTCCGGCGCGGCAAGTAGCCGAGCAGGTAGCCCCACTCCCGGCGGCCCCTGCGGCCCCGGCGGCCTCGGATGCCTCGAGGTTGACGGCGCGGGAGCAACAGGTGCTCGGGCTGATGGGCGAGGGACTTGACCCGAGCGCGATCGCCGAACGGCTGGTGCTGAGCGTCTACACCGCGCGCGGGCACGTCAAGAACGTGATGATGAAGCTCGGCGCACACACCCAGCTCGAAGCAGTCGTGCTGGCCACCAAATCGGGCCTGCTGCCGCCGCGAAGCCCCCCAGCTCGGCGGATAACGGGGACATCGGCGATCTGATCGCTTGGGCCGCCCGCATCGAGGAGGCAGGAAACAGACCATCTAGGGGTCGTCGTTGCCGTTCTGCAACCGTAAGGTCGCAGTGTGCGATGGATCCCGCACAGCAGCTCTGTAGTGCTGCATTGTGCCCGGGCATAGGGGGCCCGCGGTACGCGCCACATGAGAGTTGCAGGCTCAGGCGGGCCAGGGTGACTGCCTAAATGCACGCAGCAGCCGCACAGGGTGCGGTGCTCGTGTCAGGGTGCGGCAGCTGACCGGACGGTACGGGGGTACGTCCGGACCTGGCCCGCCGGGTTAACTCATTCCCGCGCGGTCAGCACCTTGCGCGGGTGAGTGCCATCGACATATCCGACGAACGGCGGATAAATGTTGTAGCCGAGCAATTCCGCGAGCCGCTCAGGCAACATCCGGACCGTGGCACGCGGCACCGCCAGGCAGTGGTTCTCTTGCGGGCGCAGCCAGCCTGCCGCATATTCGAGAATTACGCCGAGCCGCGGCTTGCTCGTCCGGTTCTCCCCGCCGCCATGCCAGAGGCTGCCCAGGTAGAACATCGCTGATCCCGGCGACATGGTGGCGGTGCTGATGACGTCATCGGCCGTGGGGCGCCGGCCTGGCGCCCAGGCGTGGCTGCCCGCGATGAAGCGGGTGGCGCCGTTCTCGGCCGTGAACTCATCTAGCGGCCACATCGTGTTGACAACGACGGGCGGGTGCGGTTGCGGAATCGGGTAGATCATCTCGTCGGTATGCAGTACCTGGGCCTTTTCGCCCGGACCGATCCTGATCCCCACCGGCGCGCTGAGCTGATAGTGCCCAAGCACGTTGTCGAGCACATCGAGCAGGAGCGGGTGGATGGCGGCCTGGTCGAAGGTCCTGGTCTTGGCGAACAGCGCGTAGACCCGCTGGGTCGAGTACCCCTCGAACGCGTTACGGCCGGTCTTGGTCGCTGCGAGCACCCGGTCGAGGTCCGCCCGCGCGTCGAACACCTCGCGGTCGTTCATCATGCCCGACACGACGACGTAGCCGTCGGCCACGAGCCGCTCCGCCACATCAGATCCTGAGGACGTCGCGGCCGGTACCGGCTCGGTCATCTGCCTTCGCCCCGCCGACCAAATCCGTTGCTTGGCTGCAGCGATCTCGGCAGGCGGAACGCTTTGCTCAGCCTGGGCCTGCCGGCCAGCCCGGCCTGGCCGCGCCTGCCCGACTTGATCGCCCCAGCCGACCGCCATGACAGCAAGGACCAGCGGGACAGCCCGGACAGCACTGACCCCACGCTCAGGAACGAGCCGACCGAGAGCGCCGAAGCGAAGGAACCTGCCGACCAGATCGACAAGATCGACCCCGAAGATCCGATCGACAAGATCGACCCCGAAGATCCGATCGACAAGATCGAGCCGGACGACCCGATCGACAAGATCGAATCCGAGGTGGAACGACTGTGTGATCCGGACTCTGATCGCATGCGGGCATTGTCGCAGCCGCTTTGCCGCGGCACCAGGCGTGCCCCGGCCTGCTTTAAGGTGTGCTGAAGATTGGCGCCTTCGCGCGGGCGCCGGCGGGCCTCACGGCAGCGTGTGGAGGAGACGGCAATGGACCCGGTGTGGGCGCTTCGGCAGATCGCCTTCCAGCTCGAGAGGACTGGCGCGCCGACCTACCGCGTGCGGGCGTTCCGCCGCGCTGCCGAGGTGACGAGCGGGCTGCAGGTCGCGGAGCTGAACCGCAGGGTCGCCGATGGCTCGCTGCAGGCGCTGCAGGGCATCGGGCCAGCCACCGCAGAGGTCATCGCGCAGGCGGTTGCGGGACGGGATCCCGACTACCTGACCAATCTGCTCGGCGGCGCGGAACCTGCTCCTGCAAGCGCGATGCGCGAATCGCTTCGCGGTGACTGTCACGCCCATTCTGACTGGTCGGACGGGGGCAGCCCGCCCAGGGAGATGGCCCAGGCCGCCAGGGACCTAGGCCACGACTGGATGGCTCTGACCGACCACTCGCCACGGCTGACCGTCGCCAACGGGCTGTCCGCGGAGCGGCTGACCGATCAGCTCGAGCTCATCGGCAAGCTCAACGACGATCTCGCGCCATTCCGTATCCTCACCGGCATCGAGGTCGACATTCTCGAGGACGGCGGCCTGGATCAGCGCGAGGATCTGCTGGCCAGGCTGGACGTCGTGGTCGCGAGCGTGCACTCCAAACTGCGGATGCCCGCCCAGGAGATGACCCCGCGCATGCTCAGGGCAATCGCCAACCCGCACGTCGACGTGCTCGGGCACTGCACAGGCCGGATGGTCGCCGGGCGCGGGCGGCCTCAGTCGCAGTTCGACGCGGCACGGGTCTTCGCGGCCTGCCGCGACCACGGGGTCGCGGTCGAGATCAACTGCCGGCCAGAGCGCCAGGATCCGCCTGACGACCTGCTGCGGCTGGCGGCGGACATGGGCTGCCTGTTCGCCATCGACACCGACGCGCACGCGCCGGGTCAGCTGGACTGGATCGGCAGCGGCTGCGTGCGGGCCGAGGGCGTGGGCATCGCACCTGGCCGCGTGATCAATACCCGAGCTGCCGACACGGTGAGCGCACACGCCGCCTAATGCGCGCCGCTAGTCCCAGCGATGCGCGTTCTGGTCGTGCAGCGTGCCGGGCTCATCGGGGATCACGCAGAACAACAACCCTGCCGGATCGCTCATGACCCACCACTCGTGCGCCTCGAACTCCCGCTTGGCCCCGAGCGCCTCGAGCCTGGCGATCTCCGCCTCCAGATCGTCAGTGTGGATATCGACGTGCATCCGGGACTGACCTCCGCCGATCCGCTGGATCAGCAGCCCGACCTCCTGGCCAGGCAGCTCTGCGCCGTGGTACTCGGGATACTTCCGGGCCTGAATCATTTCCTGGCCGGTCGCTCCCTGCCAGAAGACGAGCTCCTGGCCGTGGACTTCCTGCGGGACGTCGATGACGATCTTGCACAGCCGGCTGTAGTGGGTCACAGATCATTACCTTAGGCCACGAACCGTTCGGGGCCGGCGGGCTGACCTGATCACGGGCAGCGGCCCCGAAGGGAACGATCGGGGGCCGCGCTGCTGACGCCGGCGCCGGCACGCCATGATGAGCTCGTGGTATCTTGCGCCCCTACGTCCGCGCTGGCAGAACGCGGCAACGCGTCCATGCAGCAGCAGCTGACGCCAGGGCCGCTTGCCCTGGTGGGCAGCGGCGAGTATCTGCCCGTGATGACCGAGGTCGAGGGCCTGCTGATCGAGGGCCGTCCGCCCCGGTACGTGCAGCTTCCCACGGCGGCCGCGCCGGAAGGCGAAAGGAGCCTGCGCCGCTGGCTCGATCTCGGTGCTGCGCAGGCGGCCAGGCTCGGCGTTGAGCAGATTCCTGTCGTGGTACGGGACCGTGCGGAGGCGGACTCGCCGGAACTGGCCAGCAAGGTCGCGGGCGCCGGCCTGATCTACCTATCGGGCGGCAGCCCGACATTCCTCGCCCAGACGCTACGTGGAACCCTGGTGTGGAACACGATCCTGGAGGCCTGGCGGTCGGGTTCGGCGCTGGCCGGATGCTCGGCTGGCGCGATCGCGCTAACCGGCTGGGTACCGTCCATGCGGGCCCCGCTGCGGTCGCCTGATCCCGGCCTCGGCGTGCTCCCGGCGCTGCGGGTGCTGCCGCACTTCGACAAGATGATCGCCTGGGTTCCTGACCTGCTTACCAGAGCACTGATGCGTCCGCCTGAGGGAACTGTCGTGCTCGGGATCGACGAGGACACCGCGCTTGTGGACCTCACGGGCGCGGGCCGCGACTGGCAGGTCTACGGCAGGCAGCAGGTGTGGATGCTCGCGGACGGCGCGCGGCGTGGTTACTCGGCAGGCGACGCTATGACGACTCCATGACTCAGTTGGCCAGTGACGACCGTGCCGCTACGGTGCATGCGATGGAGATCCGCGATTTCACCGACGCTGACTGGCACCAGGTGTGGCCGATCGTGCGGGACGTGGTCCAGGCCAGGGATACCTACACCTATGATCCCGCGATGACGTCTCTGCAGGCCAAGGCGATCTGGGTGGAGCAGCCGCCCGGACACACGGTCGTGGCGGTGCGGGACGGCGAGGTACTCGGCACTGCCAAGATGGGGCCCAACAGGCCGGGTCCTGGTTCCCACGTTTCCACAGCGAGCTTCATGGTCGGGCGGCGGGCCCGCGGCCAGGGAATCGGCACCGCGCTGTGCGAGTACGCCCTGGAATGGGCCAGGTCCGAGGGTTACGCGGGCATGCAGTTCAACGCCGTCGCCGAGACGAACCGGTCAGCCGTCGAGATCTACGAGCGGCTGGGCTTCACCATCGTCGGAACCGTCCCCGGTGCCTTCGAGCACCCCGACCGCGGCCGGGTCGGCTTGCACATCATGTACTGCGAGTTCTGAGGTCGGCGCTGCCGCCTGCGACCTGGCAGCCAGTGACGCCTTGATGAGCACTTCTGCATCGGCCCAGTTCCTGTGCACCGCAGGGTGATCGTCCACGAAATGGGTCAAGCCGAGTTCCTCGCAATGAACGCGCTTGTCGGCGAACAGGTCAACCAGGCGCGAGATCGCGGCGACCGATCCGGCCATATCCGGCGTCGCGAGCATCGTGGCCTCGTCGCCCTGGAAGAACGCGGTATTGCCACCGCCGGGGTGGGCTGGGCCTTCGATGATCACCCGGCCGATGTCAATGCCGACCCTCGCCTGGCGCGAATCCGAGCTCATCATCGCCTTATGGTGCCTGACGGCTTGGTTAAATCCGCTTGGACCGCTCGGGCGCGGCCAGCGATGATGGGTTCATGAACGTCGTGGAGATCAACATCGGGCCGGGTGCGACGCTCGCGCCTGTGGAATCGGTCGCGGCGCTGGCGGGAAAGGGGCTGAAGGGCGACCGCCAGTTTTGCGAGGAGGGTGCCCGACCAGGCGGGGCATTGACGCTGATCGAGGCGGAGGCGCTTGAGGACGTCGGGCTAAGCGGCGCGCAGTCCAGGCGGCAGGTGGTCGTGCGTGGCGTCAGGCTCAACGATCTTGTCGGCAAGCGATTCCGCGTAGGCAACGTCGAGTGCCTTGGCGTCGAACTCTGCGAGCCATGCCTGCACCTGCAGCAGCTGACCCGTCCGGGGATCATCAAGGACCTGATTCACCGCGGCGGGCTGAACGCCGACATTCTGACCGACGGCCAGATCAGCGTCGGTGACCCACTCGCATCCGGATAACGGCAAGGCTCAGGCAAGCACGACGCGCACTCCGGCGTCGGCGGCCACGATCACGCGGCCGGACCGCTGCGTCATCAGCCGCGCTTCACGCGGCTAGGTCGGGACCATCGGCCGTGCGGAGGCTCCCCTGCCCGGCCGCCCCGAACTCCGCCAGTTGGGCTTGAGCCCCTTTCGATATCCGGACCCGGGCCTGGCCGTTTGTCGTTCTCGCTCGGAAGAGCGGATATTAGATCACAGTCGTGCGTCTAGCAAGGCCGCTTCTGGTCGTTAGTGTTGCCGTCCAACGTATCGGGACGGTAAATTCACCTGGATGCGTGCCATCACGACCGAGATCGCGAGCCAGCCGACCCTGTGGCGGAAGGCCGTGAGCGTGGCTCCGGCCGTCGCGGGCCTGCTTCCGGCGCCCGGCGAACCAGCCGCCGCGATCGGCTGCGGGACCTCCCACCACATCGCGCTGGCCTACGCCGCGCTGCGCGAGGAAAGGAACTTGGGCACGACCGACGCGGCGATCGCTACCGGACTATCGCCGCACCGCAGCTACGGGCGCGTGGTCGCCATCTCGCGCTCGGGTACCACCACGGAGGTCCTGCGGACGCTGGAGGGGCTCAGGGGCAGCATCGCTACGGTCGCGGTCACGGCGGTCCCCGACTCGCCGGTCGCGGCGTCCGCCGACGACACGATCGTGCTGGACTTCGCAAACGAGCAGTCAGTCGTTCAGACGCGTTTTGCGACCACGGCGCTCGCTCTGTTGCGCGCGCACATCGGCGATGGGCTCGAAGCCGCGATCGCCGACGGGGAGGCAGCGCTCGGGAGGGCGTTGCCGGTGGAGCCCACGGAGTTCAAGCAGTTCGTGTTCCTGGGGCAAGGTTGGACCGTGGGCCTCGCGAACGAGGCGGCGCTCAAGTTGCGCGAAGCGGCCTCCGCGTGGACTGAGGCGTACCCGGCGATGGAATATCGCCACGGCCCGATCAGCGTGGCTGGTCCCGGAACCCTCGTGTGGGCCATCGGAACCGTCGATCCGAGCGTGCTGGCCGACGCGGCGGACACCGGAGCCACCGTCGTCGACGAGGGTTCAGATCCAATGGCCGAACTCGTCCTCATCCAGAGGATGGCCGTCGAGCTTGCCGAGGCGTACGGACTCGATCCCGATCATCCGAAGCATCTGAGTCGTTCGGTCGTGCTGCCGTGAGGCGCGGCCGCTCACGCGGGAGGCACTGATCGTGGCCGAGGTCTCGTTCCACGAAGTCACGAAAGTCTTCCCGAACGGGACGACGGCGGTTGACGCGCTCACCTGCACCATCGCCGACGGCGAGTTCATGGTCCTTGTGGGACCGTCCGGCTGCGGAAAGACGACCGCCCTCCGGATGGTCGCAGGACTGGAGGAGCCGACCTCCGGAGCGATTGCCATCGGCGGCAAGGTCGTGAACGGCGTTTCTCCTAAGGATCGCGACATCGCGATGGTGTTCCAGAGCTACGCGCTGTATCCGCACAAGAGCGTCCTCGAGAACCTGGCCTTCGGGCTCCGGCAACGCAAAATGCCGACTGCCGAGATCGAGGAACGAGTCAGGGAGGTGAGCTCGCTCCTGACCCTCAATGAGCTTCTGGACCGGAAGCCCGCCCAGCTCTCAGGCGGTCAGCGACAGCGCGTGGCGATGGGGCGTGCGCTGGCGCGCAGCCCCCGCGTCTACCTCCTCGATGAACCGCTCTCGAACCTGGACGCGCAGCTTCGCACCCAGCTTCGCGCCGACCTCAAGCAGCTTCATCAGCGTTTCTCCACCACGACCATCTACGTCACGCACGATCAGGTCGAGGCCATGACGCTCGGTGAGCGCATTGGCGTGATGTCCAACGCCAAGCTGCTTCAGCTTGGGACTCCGCAGGAGATCTACCGGCACCCGGCGAACGTGTTCGTGGCAGGGTTCATTGGAAGCCCTCCGATGAACCTGCTCAGCGCCTCCGCAACGGACGGCCGCGTGAATGCGGGCGATCTCGTGCTGGAGGTCTCCGGCGCCCCTAGTGGCGAGCTCGTCGTCGGCGTGCGGCCGGAGGCGCTGCGCCTCATGACGGGCGCCACCGAAGAGCAGACGATGCAGGTGCGCGTGGAAGTCGTGGAACTGCTCGGCCACGAGACGATCGTCTATGGAAGTATTCGCGGCCACCGCGTCGCGACCGCCTCCAGCGGCGCCGGGATCCCATCGCTGCCCTCCGACCGGGCGATTGTCGTCGCTCGGCTCGACGCGCGCCGTCAACCCGCGGTGGGCGAGACGATCACTCTTGGGATATCACTGGAAGACGTGCACCTCTTCGACGCCAAGTCGGGCGAGCCGGTAACCCTGCCCGCCTCCCTCCCTTCCAGGCATCTGGCCGGATCCTGAGGACCGGTTCCGGTGCGACAAGCGGAGCGGCTGGAGACCATCCTGGAGTGGCTGTCCGGGACCGGCAGCGTGAATGTCACCGACATCTCGGACGAGCTGGGTGTATCGGCCGCCACAGTCCGTCGTGACCTCGATCTTCTCGAGCGCCAGCGCTTGCTGGCCCGAACACACGGAGGCGCGGTCGCCCAAGGGGTCCTCTATGAGCTCCCGCTTCGCTACAAGAGCGGTCGGAACAGGGAAGAGAAGCTCCGGATCGCCCACGAGGCGGCGACGCGCGTCGCCGCAGGTTACGCGGTCGGGCTCACCGGCGGAACCACCACGACTGAAGTAGCGCGGGCCCTGGTCGAGCACGAGCGCCTCACGCTGGTCACGAACGCCCTGAACATAGCGTCAGAGATGGCAGTGCGCCCAAGTCTGAAGCTCGTGGTGACGGGCGGGGTAGCCAGGTCCGAGTCCTACGAGCTGGTCGGACCCATTGCCGAGGCAAGCCTGGCAGGGCTCAACCTCGACATCGTGTTCGTGGGCGCGGATGGGGTCTCGCTCGAAGCCGGCCTGACGACCCATCACGAGGTTGAGGCCCATACGAACCGGGCACTGATCGAGCGCTCCCGCTCGGTCGTCGTCGTCGCCGACAGCTCCAAGATCGGTCTCGTGGCCTTCGCCCAGATCTGCGAGGTCCGATCGGTCGGCGAGCTGATCACCGACCGTGGCGCCGATCCCGGGATCCTGGCAGGGCTCGCCGAGGCAGACGTGAGGGTCACAACCGTCTGATCGCCGTGCCGGGGAGGGCACCCGCCACTACCCATACGCCAGATTCACTCCAGGTGCGCGAAGGCGTCGATAACCGCGAAGCTAGTGGATGCGAACTCGTTCTCGCTAGCGGACTGCTCGGCCTTGCTCATATAAGGCAGATCTGGAACACTCTCGCTCATGATCCGAATTGCGATCATCGGTGCTGGCAGCGTGGAGTTCACGCACAACGTGGTGGCCGACCTGTGCTCGTTCTCGGAGCTTGAAGGGCAGGTGACCATCGCCCTGCACGACATCAACGCGGAGCGTCTCGCGTACTCGCAGCGCGCAGCCGCGTCGATCGTGCGGCGAACCCGCGCCGCATACCGGGTGGAGGCCAGCACCCAGCGTCGGCCCGCTGTGGAGGGCGCGGACTACGTCATCAACGAGATCCAGGTCGGGGGGTACCGGGCATCCCTCAAAGACTTCGAGATCCCGAAGAAGTACGGGCTCCGCCAGACGATCGGCGACACGATCGGGATCGGCGGCATCTTCCGCGGGCTCCGCACCATCCCCGTGATGGTGGGCATCGGCAACGACCTCCACGAGCTGGCGCCTAACGCCCTGCTGCTGAACTACACCAACCCCATGGCCATGGTGCCGTGGGCCGTCTACGAAGGCACCCCGTTCGCGAATGTGGTCGGCGTGTGCCACTCGGTACGGGATACCCATGCCTTTCTGGCCAGGACAGTTGGCGTGCCCGAGCAAGACGTCGCCTTCCGCACCGCCGGCTTCAACCATCAGTGTTTCGTACTGCGGTTCCGCCACCGTGGCACCGGCGAGGACCTCTACCCGCGGCTCCGCGAGGTGATTGAGTCCGATCCAGAGGGGCTGGGCAGACGGGTGCGGGTGGAGATCTTCCGGCGTTTCGGCTACTTCCCAACCGAGTCCAGCGAGCACTCGAGCGAATACGTCCCGTGGTTCCTCCACCACGACGAGCAGGTCGAGCGATTCCGGTGCGAGATAGACGAGTACCTGCGCCGCAGCGAGCAGAACCTCGAGGAGTGGGAGCGGACGAAGGCGGCCCTGGACGCTGGCGAGGAACTCGAGGTCGAGCCCGCATCCGAGCTAGCTTCCGAGATCATCCACTCGCTCGAAACTGGCACGGTCCGTGAGATCTACACGAACGTCCGCAACGGCGGGCTCATCGACGGGCTTCCCGACAATGCCTGTGTCGAGGTGCCGACCCTGGTCGACAAGAATGGAGTCCAGCCCACGCGGATCGGCGCTCTACCCCCGCAGTGCCTCGCCCTGAACCGGACCTTCCTGAACGTGGTGGAGCTCACGGTTCGCGCAGCGCTAGAGGAGCGGCGCAGCCTCGTCTACCAGGCCGCGCTGCTCGATCCGAACGCGGCAGCCACGCTGACGACCCGGCAGATCGTTTCGATGTGCGACGACCTGATCGAGGCCCACGGGGCACTGATGCCCGAGGGCATCCGAGGACAAAGCTGAACGCAGCATGACCGCCCACGCTCCTGACTTGCTGGAGGAGCCCACACTCAGGCGGGCTCTGGGCGGCCCGATGCTCCGCAGCGAAGATCGCGCGCTGCTCACCGGAGCGGCTCGGTACCTGGACGATGTCCCGTGCGCGGGAGCACTTCACGGGGTGTTCGTCCGGTCTCCTATAGCACACGCGCTCGTCCGGTCGGTCGATGTGGATGAGGCCTGTGCGATGCCTGGTGTCGTCGGCGTTTTCGTGGCCGAGGACATGGGCGGGCTGCGCTTGCCCCCAGTTGAAGATAGTCCTGAGGTGTTCGCCAGGCCGCTGCTCGCCATCAACCGAGTCCGGTTCGTCGGCGAGCCGGTGGCCGTGGTGGTGGCGCAGACGAGGGCGCAGGCCATGGACGCTGGGGACGCCGTCATCGTCGATTACGCGCCCCTCGCCCCGGTGATCGATCCCGAAGCAGCGCTGGAGCCTGACGCGCCAATCCTGTTCCAGGACCACGGCACCAACCTCGCCAGTCGCCATGACGATGTGGCCGAGGATCCAACCGCGCTCGAGGGTGCCGAGGTCATCGTGCGGGCACGGTTCGTCAACCAGCGAGTGGCGCCGGTGCCGATGGAGCCAAACGGCGCTCTCGCCATCGCCGGTGTCGCCCCCGATCAACCATCGGTTACCTTGTGGGCCTCGGTGCAGGCACCCCACGACACGCGCCGCATCGTCGCCCAGGTTCTGGGGCTGGACGTCACCCAGGTGCGCGTCCGCACCGCAGTGGTAGGCGGCGCGTTCGGAGGGAAGATCCCGACCTACCCCGAACATGTCGTGATCGCGTGGCTCGCCCGGCATATGGGATGCGCGGTTCGCTGGTCGGAGACGCGCAGCGAAAACATGGTCGCGATGACGCACGGCCGTGGACAGGTGCAACACGTCGAGCTGGGCGCCACCCTCGACGGGCGGATGCTCGGGCTTCGCATCTTCGTGATCCAGGACATCGGGGCCTACGCCAGCGAGGCCGCGACCCTGCCACCGCTCACCGGCCTCATGGCCTCGGGCCCGTACCGGATCCCCCGGATCGATTTCCATGCGGTCTCGGTCCTGACAACCACGACTCCGGTGGGAGCCTACCGGGGCGCGGGGCGGCCGGAGGCAACGTGGCTGTTGGAGCGCGCCCTGGACATGCTGGCGGCCGAGCTTGGGATCGATCCCGCGGAGATCCGGCGACGCAACTTCATCCCCCCGGAGCTGTTCCCCTACCGCAGCCCGACCGGCGCCCACTACGACAGCGGGGACCCGGGCCGTGCCCTTGACGTCGCGCTTCGTACGGCCGGATACACCGAACTGCGTCAGGCACAGGCCGCACGCATCGATCGGGGGGAAACGTGGCAGCTCGGCGTTGGCATCTGTAGCTACATCGAGATCACGGGCTGGGGAAGCGAGTTCGCGTCGGTGGAAGCCGGCGAAAAAGGGACGTTCACCGTCCTGACCGGCACTAGCCCCCAGGGGCAGGGGCACGAGACCGCATGGGCGCAGATCGTGGCAGGCACACTGGGGGTCTCGTTCGACGCCGTCACGGTCCGGCACTCTGACACGCTTCTCGTCCCGCGCGGCGAGGGGACGATGGGGTCGCGGTCCCTCCAGGTGGGCGGCTCGGCCGTACTCCGGGCTTCGGTAGCCCTGCTCGACAAAGCACGGCGTCTTGCGGCCCATCTGCTGGAGGCGAGCGAGAGCGACGTGCTCTCCTTCGACGGCCGGATCGGTGTTGCAGGCCCCCCGGAGCTGTCGCTCTCCTGGGGCGAGCTCGCGGCCGCCGCCGCAGACCCGTCATCTCTCCCGCCCGGTATGGAGATGGGGTTGCGCACGCAGGCGGACTTCGAGATGGAGGATTCGACTTATCCGTACGGTGCCCACGTCGCGGTCGTGGAGGTCGACACCGAGACGGGCAAGGTGGAGCTAGTCCGTCATGTCGCAGTGGACGACTGCGGACGCCGCATCAACCCGTTGCTCGTTGAGGGACAGATCCACGGAGGCATCGCGCAGGGTGCCGCCCAGGCGCTGTTCGAATCCTTCGTCTACGACGAGCAGGGCAATCCCTTGACGTCCAGCCTCGCCACATACGCGATGCCGAGCGCAGCGGAGTTCCCTGCGTTCGTCACCGTCCCGCTAGCGACCCCCACTGACCGGAACCCATTGGGGGCAAAGGGCGTCGGCGAGGGGGGAACTATCGGGGCTGGGCCTGCTGTCCAGAACGCGGTGATCGATGCGCTCTCCTACCTTGGTATACGGCACATCGACATGCCAATGAGCCCGGATCGGGTCTGGAGGGCCATCAGCGATGCGCTGCGTGATGTGCCGAGCGATCGCAAGAAAGAAGGAGGAGGGCATGGAGCGGCCGGACCTGAACGGATTGATCGCGGCCATCGTGACGCCCATGCGGAGAAACCTGTCGATCGACGAGGAGTCGCTCCGAAGATACGTTGACTGGCTCGTTGGCCAGGGCATTCACGGGCTGGCCGTGAATGTGGACACGGGCGAGGGACCTCACCTATATCCGGAGGAGCGCCTGCGAGTTCTGGAAATCGTGGTCGAGGAGGTCGGTGGCCGGGCTCTCGTGGTCGCCGGACTCGCGGCTTCGTTTACCGAGCAGGCCCGCCGGATTGCCGCCGACACTGCCCGGGCCGGAGCGGACGCCCTGCTCGTCTTCCCGATCTCCGCGTACCAAGGTGAGCCGCTGGATCCAGAGATTCCCGCCTCGTACCACCGTGCGATTGCTGAGGCTTCCGGTATTCCCATCATCGCCTTCCAGCTTCAGCCCGCGCTTGGCGGGGTGAACTTCTCGGCCGAGACCATCGAGCGCATCATGAGTATCGACGGTGTGGTGGCCATCAAGGAGGCGTCCTTTGACGCGAAGCGGTTCGTGGAGACCGCGAGGCTTGTAAAGTCCCTGCCCTCCCGCCCGACCGTCCTGAACGGCAACGACAACTTCCTCCTCGAGGCGTACTTGCTCGGGGCAGATGGCGCGCTTCTCGGCTTCGGCACGCTCGCCGCGTGCGAGCAAGTCCAGATGCACCAGGCCGCGCGCGACCACGATCTCCCTCGTGCGTTCGAGCTCCGCGACATGCTCCAGCCCTTGTGCGACGTGATCTTTGCTCCGCCCGTCCGCGACTATCGCGCTCGCATCAAGCACGCCCTCATGCGCCTGGGAGTCATCGACGAAGCCTACGTTCGCCCGCCCCTGCGTCCGCTCGCCAGAGATGCTTGCGACCTCGTGGACAGCGGGCTCAAGGCAGCAGGGCTTCTCTAGTGGGCCTCCGGGGAGTGGGCGTATTCTTGCCGACGTTCGTCGGGGCCAGCGGACGCACCGGGCGCGAGCTCGCAGCCTTCGCGCGGCGCGCCGAGGACCTGGGGTTTGACTCCGTATGGGCAACTGATCATCTGCTGCACCAGAGCAGGTTCTATGCGGTCCCGTGGCTCGATCCGATCGTCTCGCTCACTTACGTGGCAGCAACGACGTCGCGACTGCGCCTGGGCACCTCGGTCCTCGTTCTGCCGACTCGCCAGCCAGTCGTTCTCGCGAAGCAGGTAGCCACGCTCCAGGCCCTCGCCGATGAGCGCTACATCCTTGGCGCGGGAACGGGCTGGGATGATCGGGAGTTCCAAGCCGTCGGACAGCAACGAGCGGAGCGGGGCGGACGGACCGACGAGTCGATCGCGATCGTGCGGCGGCTGCTCGCAGGCGAGTCCGTGACGTACGAGGGCCGGTTCTACCAGCTGCGGGACGTAGCGGTTGGCCCAGCGATGCGCTCGCCGCTGTGCCTTTGGAGCGCTGGCGGCCGACAGCTCCCGCATGCAGCTTCGCCAGAGCGGCCCGTGCTGGCCCCGGCGGTTCTCCGGCGGATCGTCGCCTCCGACGGATGGATCGCGCGGCCCACCTCTCTTCCGTCACAGATCGAGGAAGACCTCGCCGAGATCCGGCTCGCGCTCGAGGCTGGGGGCCGCGATCTGGACACGTTCACGGTCGCACATGAGAACTTCCTCCATCTCGTTCCCACCGAGGACCGTGAGCAGGCCCTCACCGAGCAGCGGCGCATCTACTCGACGATCATGGGAGACAGCAGGCCCTTCGAATATTTCGAGCAGGTATACCTGACGGGCACGCCCTCCGAGATCGTGGAGAAGCTCCGGGCGAGGATAGCCATCGGCATCGAATACCTGATCCTCCACACCCTGCAGCCATCGACGGCGCAGCTGGACCTTTGGGCGGAGCATCTCTTTCCCCACCTGGAGGTTTGATGACGAAGATCGTGCTCAACGGAGCCGGCAGTGTCGAGTTCACGAAGGACTTGCTGGCTGACATCCTCGGCTTCGAAGACCTCGCCGGGTCCACGATCGCGCTGTTCGACGTGAATGGCGAACGCCTCGAAACCGCGGAGGCCATCGCTCGCTGGACCGTGGGCGCACTTGATGTGCCCGCCACGATCGAGCCGCATGTGGACCGCCGGGCGGCGCTCGAAGGAGCGGATCACGTGATCAGCATGATTCGGGTCGGCGGGCACGAGGGACTGAGGCGCGACTTCGAGATCCCCGGGCGCCACGGGGTGCGGCAGACGATGGCGGACACCATGGGCATCGGAAGCATCTTCCGGGCCCTCTGCACGATCCCGGCGCTGCTCGAGTTGGCGCGCGATATGCACGAGGTCGCGCCCGACGCCTGGCTGTACAACTACACGAACCCGATGGCAGCGCTTGTGTGGGCGATCTACTCCGGGACCGCCCACCAGCGCGTCGTCGGCGTTTGCATGTCGCCGGAAAACACCGCACAGCAGCTCGCGGAGCTCGTCGGTGTCCCCTTCGAAGAGATCGCCTACATCGCTGGTGGGATCAATCACCAGTCGTGGATCCTGCGGCTGGAGCACGACGGGCAGGATCTCTACCCACGGCTTCGGCAGATCGTGGAGGACGACCCCGACGGGCTCGGACGGCGTGTCCGCGTGGAGATGTTCAAGCGGTTTGGCTACTTTCCGACGGAGTCGAGCGAACACAGCGCGGACCTCGTGCCCTGGTTTCTTCCCCATGAGGACCAGGTCCGCCGCTTCCGGATCCCTGTGAACGAGTACCTGCATCGCAGTGAGCGGAACCTCGGCTCCTACGCAGAGATTCGGCGCAAGCTCAAGGCGGGCGAGCCGCTCGAACTCGAACGCGGTCCCGAATACGCCCCGCAGATCATCCACTCCATTGAGACGGGGACGCAACGGATGGTCTACGGCAATGTCCGCAACGGCGGCTCGATCGACAACCTGCCGGAGGACTGCTGCGCCGAAGTGCCGTGCCTCGTGGACCGGGCGGGGGTCCGGCCCACCCGCGTGGGGACCCTGCCGCCGCAGCTCGCTGCACTCAACCGACTGTATTTGAACGTTTGTGAGCTGACCGTGCGGGCTGCACTCGAGGAGCGGCGGGACCTTGTGTACCAGGCGGCGCTTCTCGACCCCAACACGGCAGCCACGCTGTCAATCGACGAGATCGTTCAGGTGTGCGATGAGCTCATCGACGCGCACGGCCATCTGATCCCGGATGGGATTCGCGGTGGCTGAGCCACCTGGTCACGAGCCTGCTCGTGACCAGGTGGACAGCTATCGGATCGCTGCCCGTTAGCCCGGCGCGATCAGGATCGCGTCCGCCTGCTGAGCCGCCTGATCAAGCGCGGCCTTGGGAGCGGCCTTGCCGAGGAGCACCGACGCGATGGCCGTGCCGAGCGCATCGACGACGCGCGGCCACTGCGGCAGCGCGGGCATTGCCTCTTTGGCGTTCACCAGGTTGGCGGCCATCGGCCCGATCCCCGGGTACTTCTTCAGGAATTGCTGGTAGCCCGGCAGCTTGAGGATGGACGGCCGGACCGGGAGCGAGCCGGAGCCCATCATCCACGTCAGTTCCTGCTGCGGCGCGGTCAGCCACTTCAGGAACGTGATGGACGCGTTCACCCGCGCGGTGCCATTGTTGAAGATGACCCAGTTGTCGGGGCCGGACACGGTCTGGTGGTTGCCGTTCACGGCCGGCAGTTGCACGTCCGCCCAGTCGACCTTCGCCTGGTTGAGGGTCGGGACCTCCCACGGGCCGCTGACGAACATCGCCAGATGCCCGCTCGTGAACAACGGTTCGGCCTTGCTGGCCGTCGGGTCCAGGTACACCGAATGGTCGACGGTCGCCATCTGCTGCCAGAGCGTCAGGTTCGCTATGCCCGCGGGCGAGTTGAACAGCGCCTGCTTGCCGTTCGACGAGAGGATCTGCCCGCCGCGCTGCCAGAGCCCGGGGAAGAACCTCCAGGACGTGTCGAGCAGGTCCCCGCCGATTGGGTAGTTCACGCCGTAGATGTGCTTGGCGGAGTTGGTCAGCTTCTTCGCGGCGTTGCGGAAGTCGTCCCAGGTCCAGTTGGGGGACGGATCAGGGACGCCGGCCGCGGCGAACAGCTTCTTGTTGTAGATCACCGACAGGTTGTCGATGAGGGCGGGGAACCCGATGACCTTGCCACCCGGCGCCACGATCTGCTTGGACGCCGGGTAGAAGTCGTTCCAGTTGAATCCCGGCTCGTTGATCCGGTTCGCCAGGTTCACGGTCTTGTCACTCTGGGCGATGTTCGCGGCGTAGGACCCGTAGATGTACGCGATGTCGGGTGCGGTTCCGGCCGCGATCGCCGTGGTGACCTTCGGAAGAAGGTCTCCGGTGGAGGTTCCCCCGGAGCTCGCCTGCACGACGATGTGCGGATGCGAGGCGTTGAAGGTACTGACGAGCTTCTCTATCACCTGCTGTGTGGGCGGGGTCTGTGCATGCCAGAACTGGATCGTGACCGTACCCGGCGAGCTGCTCCCCGAGCTCGGTCCCGATGATCCTGAGCATCCCGCCAGCGCCAGGGTCAACGCCGTAATCCCAGCGAGCACTATTCGCTTCATATCGGACTCCTTGTTCGTCAGCCCTGGCCGCTGTTGGTCATCCCTTGACGGCCCCGGTGATCGCCTGTACGAACCGGCGTTGACCGAGAAGGAACACAAGCAACACCGGCGCCGTGGTCAAGACAGTGCCAGCCATAACGGCCGACCACTCGGTTACGTGTTCTCCCTGGAAAGTGGTGAGGCCCACCTGCACCGTAAATGTATGACTCGACGTGATCGCGATCAGCGGCCAGAAGAGATCGTTCCACGCATAAATGAACGTAATGATTCCGAGGGCTGCCAGGGCCGGCCTCGCGAGCGGCAGCACGATCTTCCAGAAGACCAGGAATCGGCTGCATCCATCGATACGTCCGGCCTCCTCGAGCTCTTTCGGGAACGACTGGAAGAACGAGTACATGAGGTAGATGCCTAGCGCGGATGTCAGCTGCGGCACGATGAGCGCCCCGAGCGTGTTAATGAGTCCGAGGTCGTGGAAGATGAGGAAAGTGGGAATCACCGTGAGCTGGAAGGGAATGAGGGCCGTCGCCAGCAGCAGGATCAGCATTACGCTGGACCCCCGGAACTGGATGCGCGCGAACGCGTAGCCAGCGAGGCTGCACAGAACCAGCTGTGCGAGGACTGCTGCGCCGGAGACGATCAGGCTGTTCAGGAACCAGTAGGGGAAGTCCGAGCTGGCGAGGACGGTCGAGTACCCGCCCGTGTACAGATGATGAGGAAAGATCGTCGGTGGAATGCGATTGATCTCGCTGTTCGTCATGAACGACGTGAGGACCATCCAGACGAACGGCAGGACCATAATGATCGACAAAGGCATCAGAACTAGATGCCCTCTCTTCGGCAGGTGCCGCCGCCAGCCGCTGCGGCGCATCCGCCGCTCGGCCTCCTCGATCCGGGCGCGATGCACCGCCAGGTCAACCCCGGGCATGGGCAGCAAAGCCTGCTCGCTGCTCACAGCGCCAGCCTGCGTCTGCGGCCATAGGCGAGCGCGGCGATGGTCACGATCAGGCTTGTGAAGAACAGGACGTACGCGACGGCCGCACCGTAGCCGGCCGTGAAGAAGTTGAACGCCAGTTCCCAGATGTAGTACACGAGCGTCAGCGTCGAGTTGAGTGGTCCGCCCTTCGTGGTCGTGTAGACGAGGTCGAAGAACTGGAACACGTCGATGAGGCCCCACACCATGAGGAAGATCGTCACCGGCCGGACGGTCGGCACGACGACGTGCCAGAACTTGGACCATTTGCCCGCGCCATCGATCGACGCCGCCTCGAGGACCTCCTGGGGGATGTCCTGGAGTGCCGCGAGGTAGATCACGATGTTGAACCCGAATTGGGTCCAGAAGTACACGATCGCCAGCACGACCAGGGCCTCGGAGGGATTCTGGAGAAAGCCCTGGCGCGGCAACCCTACCGCCTGGAATCCGGCATTCACGATCCCGAAGTCGGGATCGAAGATGAACCCGAACAGCAGGCCCTCGGCGGCTGTCGACGCGACGAATGGCACCAGGAAGCAGGTCCGGTAGAAGCCGATGAGCTTGATCTTCCGGTTCAGCAGGATCGCCACGCCAAGCCCCGCCGCGAGGCCGATCGGCAGGTAGAGAACGGCGAGGACAAGCGTGTTCGTGAACGCCTGGCGAAGCAGCGGATCCTTGCCCAGGGCGGCGTAGTTCGCGAGCCCGATGAAGTGGCCACCCGACACGAGATTCGAGTCCGTGAGCGACAGGTAGGCCGCCCAGATCATGGGGATGAAGGACAGACCGAGCACGATGAAGACGGACGGGCCCGCGAACGCCCAACCGGCGATGTTGCCCGAGCGACGGATACGGCGGTTCGCATCCCGCGCGATGGTGGCCTTGTCGAGGGTAGTGGCCATCAGCCCTCCACTGGCTCAGATGCGGCTACAAGCATGACGCGAACAGGTTCGGGACGCTGCCTCGGTCCGGGAACGCTCGTCGTCATTTCAGCTTCGTTCTCGCTCGGATCTGCGGATTTTAGAACACATTCGTGCGCTCTGCAAGGCCGCTTCTGGTCGTTAATGTTGCTGCCTGAGCGATTAGGACGGTAGATTCACGTGGATGCACGCCGTTCCCCGGCCAGCCGCGTGACTGGGCGGTTTCGACATCTTCATCCCACCATGAGCCTGGCAGATCACAGTGATCCTTGTCGTCGCCCTCAACCCCGCTCTCGATGTCACGCATCACGTGCCACGCGTCGACTGGGCCGGTGTCAACAGGCCAGCCGTGATCAGGGTCCAGGCTGGTGGCAAGGGGCTGAACGTGGCCCGGACGTTGCGGGCGATCGGTGCCGAGGTCGAGGTGATCGGGTTTGCGGGCGGCGTCACAGGCGAACAGGTGACATCCGCGCTCGTGGAGTGGGGGGTGCCGGCGGCATTCACGCGGATCAGCGGCGAGACCCGGCGGACCTTCGCCGTGGTCGACACCGTCCGCGGCGATGCCGCATTGTTCAACGAGCCGGGTCCGCCGGTCGAGCCGCATGAGTACGCCACCTTGTGCGGTGTGTACAAAGAAGCATTGGCGGGATGCACAGCCGTTGTTCTTTCCGGAAGCTTGCCGCCGGGCCTTTCGCCAGATACCTACGCAGAGCTGAGTGCCATGGCAGCGGCGGCCGGGGTGCCAGCGGTGCTAGACGCGCACGGGGAGGCACTGCTCCGGGGCGCGGCCGCTCGCCCGGCAATCATCAAGCCAAACCTCGCTGAGCTGGAAGCTCTCGTCGGCCGGAGCCTGTCCACGGCAAGCGGCGCGGACAAGGACGCGGTGGCCCTCGCCGCGCGGGAGCTGAGGGCCGCTGGCCCGCAGGCGGTCGTGGTCACACTCGGAGCCGACGGGCTGTGGGCCGTCACCGACGATGGCGACTGGCAGGCGGTGCCGTCGGCCGAGGTGCGGGGGAATCCGACGGGCGCCGGGGATGCGGTGGCTGCTGGCCTGGTGCACGGGCTTGTCCTGGGGCGCCCGTGGGAGGAGCGGCTGCGGCACGCGGTCGCGCTCGGCGCCGCCTCAGCTGCCGCGCCCGTCGCGGGAGAGTTCAGCCAAGCTGATTACGCCGAGGCACTGGCCGGGGTCAAGGTGAACCGCAGCGAGGGCGGCTGATGCCAGCGGCGCTGATGAACGAGATCGTCGGGCCGGCCGCGACGGCGGGGCGCGGCGTCGGCGCCTTCAACGTCATCGGCATTGAGCACGCCGAGGCGATCGTCGCCGGCGCTGAGGCCGCCGACGCGCCCGTGGTCCTTCAGGTCAGCCAGAACTGTGTCGCCTACCATGGGGCGCTCGCTCCGCTGAGCCGGGCCTGCGCCGCAATCGCGGGCTCGGCTGCTGTGCCAGTGGCGCTGCACCTAGACCACGCCACCAGTACGGAACTGGTCCGGGAAGCCGCCGGTCTGGGCTTCGGGTCAGTCATGTACGACGCGTCAGCCCTGCCATACGAGCAGAATGTGCGCGCTACAGCCGCAGTCGCCCGCTGGTGTCACGAGCTGGGGATATGGGTCGAGGCTGAGCTCGGCGAGATCGGCGGGAAGGACGGCGTGCACGCACCCCATGCGCGCACGGATCCTGACGACGCGGCCCGCTACGTTGACGCGACAGAGGTGGATGCCCTGGCCGTCGCGGTGGGCAGCTCTCACGCGATGTTGACCCGCGATGCGGTCCTGGACACCGGGCTCATCGCCAGCATCCACGACGCGGTCAGCGTCCCGCTTGTCCTGCACGGCTCGTCGGGAGTCCCCGATGCAGCCCTGGCTGCAGCGATCGGCGCCGGGATGACCAAGATCAATGTGGCCACGCAGCTGAACAAGGCGTTCACGGCCGCCGTTCGCGATTGTCTCGAGGTCGATTCCTCCCTGGTCGATCCGCGAAGGTACGGTGCGGCGGGGCGTGATGCGATTGCCATCGAGGTAACCCGCCTGCTCAGGGCGATCGGCGCCGGGATCGTCAATCAGGATGAATCACCGAGCAAGCCGTGAAGGAAAGCGATTCGCAGGTGCAGGGGTATCGACGTGATTTGCCACGGGTCTGGCGCCTCCGCTGATGACGCGGCCAGCCAAGAGTTCCCGGGAAGGCGTTTGCGCCGCTGCCATGGCCGCGCGGGCCGTAGAGGTACCGTGCGACGTCGGCCGCGGCGGGCCCACGCCATGGCCCGTCGGGTCGCCCCCGGTGCAGCAAGCGGCGCTGAAACCGGACGTTCCTCAACATGGTCGAGCTGAGAGTGCAGGCGGCGCTGACCTATGGCAGGGACTACGTCTACCAGGCCGCACTGGTTGACCCGAATGCCGCGCCAACGCTGACCACCGATCAGATCGTCGCGCTCTGCGACGAGTTGCTCGACGCCCACGCTGGGCTCATGCCGATCACCTGGCACGGGCGCCCGGGGCACTGAGCATCAGTCGTTGATGACGGTGCCCCAGCGGTTCAATGCCACGGCCCACCGAGATCGAGATCACCGCCTCGCGCGGCACTGCGACGTTGATCTTCCGCATGCCGGACGTGGCCACCTGCGGGTAGGCCGGGCTGACGTAGAGTCGGCCGAACGGCCAGCGACGCCCTCGAAAACCGAGTCCCGAAACCGGGCCCGGTGCATGGATGGTCCACCCATTGCGGATCGAGGTGCCTGGGCTCAGAGGATTGTCGCAACGCCTGACCTGTGGGGAGGGCGCTGTGCCTCGTTGGGGTCGGGCGGGGTTGCCGCCCGGGCGGATGCGGTTGCTGCTGGATCATCTGGCGGCTGGGCTGAAGCCCGCGCAGGCGGCCCGTGCCGCCGGCGTGTCGAAGAGCTGGGCCGTGGTGGTGCATCACAAGATGGGCGGGGTGTACCGGCCGCCCGGAGTGACTTACAGTGACCGTTACCTATCCCGTGATGAGCGTTATGAGCTGGCCCGGCTGCGCGAGTGCGGGCTGTCGGTCCGCGCGGTCGCGGCGCGGATGGGCCGCAGCCCGTCGACGATCAGCCGGGAGCTGGGCCGTAACGCCGACCGGCGGTCCGGCGGGTACCAGCCCGAGCGGGCGCACCGGCTGACCTGGGAACGGCAGCGCCGGCCCAAGCCGTCGAAGCTGTCCGGCTGCCCTGTGCTGCGGGCTGCGGTGCAGGAGATGCTGGATAAGCGCTACTCGCCGGAGCAGGTCAGCGGGCGGCTGCAGGTGCTCTACCCCGGCGAGGCGGCGATGCAGGTCAGCCACGAGACGATCTACCAGTCCATCTACCTCTACCCCCGCGGCGGGCTGAAGCGGGAGCTGCAGGCCTGGCTGCGGTCCGGGCGGGCGATCCGGCGCCGCCGCGGCGGCCGGGAGACCCGCGGCCGGATCGTCGACGCGGTGCCGATCGGCGAGCGCCCCGCCGAGGTCGAGGGCCGGCTGGTCCCTGGCCATCACGAAGGCGACCTGATCATGGGATCGAAGGCCTCGAACACCGCCGTCGGCACCATCGTCGAGCGCACCACCGGATACCTCACCTTGATCCCGCTGCACGCCGGCGTCGGCGCCGCAACCGTCGCTGACGCCGTCATCGAGCACATGAGCGCCCTGCCGCCCTGGTTCGCCCGGACCCTGACCTGGGACCGCGGCCACGAACTCGCCCAGCACCAGCGGATCACCGCCGCCACCGGCATCGCCGTCTACTTCGCCGACCCCTACGCGCCCTGGCAGCGCGGCAGCAACGAGAACATCAACGGCCTGCTCCGCGAATACCTCCCCAAGGGCACCGACCTCAGCCAGCACACCCCAGCCCAGCTCCACGCCATCGCCGCCGAACTCAACGACCGGCCCCGCAAACGCCTCGGCTACCACACCCCCCGCGAAGCCTTCGCTAAGCTCCTCACCGACGACCAACGCGTTGCGACGACCCCCTGAATACGCCGCAATGGAGGGACCATCCATGCACCGCGGTGACGAGGAAGCGGCGACCAGACGGCACTGGTGAGAGAGCACTGCTGAGACGGCACCGCTGAGACGGCACTGCTGAGACGGCACTGCTGAGACGGCACTGCTGAGAGAGGACTGGCGGGACGGCGCCTTGAGTATGGCGGGCGGTGCCGGGCACATAAGGGTGCGTGCCCATTCTCGTTGGAACCTCCGGGTGGCAGTACCGCCACTGGCGCCACGTGCTCTATCCGGCCGACGTCCCGCAGAAGCGCTGGCTCGAGCACTACGCGGAGCGCTTCGCGACGGTCGAAAACGACGGCACGTTCTACCGCCTGCCCGCACGCGAGACCTTCGCAGACTGGCAGGCACGGACGCCTGACGACTTCGTGATGGCGATCAAGGCCAGCCGTTACCTGACCCACATCAGAAGGCTGCGTGACCCTGCGGAACCGGTCGCGCGGCTGATGACCCGAGCCGCAGCCCTTGGCCCGCGGCTCGGGCCGGTGCTGCTCCAGTTGCCACCAAGCCTGGCCGCCGACCTGCCAGGGCTTGAGGCCTGCCTCGCCGAGTTCGCGAAGGCCAAGGCCGATGCCCCCGTGCGCGTCGCGGTCGAGCCCCGGCACCCCTCTTGGTGGACCGATCAGGCCCGCGATCTGCTCACGGCGCACAACGCGGCGCTGTGCTGGGCCGACCGGCGCGGGCGTCCTGTGACGCCTCTGTGGCGGACGGCCGCGTGGGGCTACCTCAGGTTCCACGAGGGGGCGGCACAGCCCTGGCCGCGATACGGCAGTGCTGCCCTGCGGTCGTGGCTGGACAGGATTCAGGTGACCTGGCCGGAGGATGCACCGGTCTACGTCTATTTCAATAACGACCAGTGTGGCGCGGCCATCGCCGACTCAGAGGAATTCGCCAGGCTGGCGGCCCAGGCTGGGCGCGAGGTCACCAGGACGCCGGGCCCGGCTGGGTAGGAATCCGCGGTCAGGGTACCTGTTGCAGGAACGCGTTCGCGATCGGTCCTGCACTGCTTGCACCGAAGCCTCCGCCCTCCACAATGACCGCGAAGGCCAGGTTGCCGCGGTACCCGATAAACCAGCCATGCGACCTGAGCTTGTGGTTCTGGTCCTGGTACTCAGCCGTGCCCGTCTTGCCGTAGACGTCGGACCGGAAGCCGACACCCGCTGCGGTGCCGATCGTCACGACCGCGTGCATCATCGGCCGGAGCGTGCTGAGGATCTTCGGGCTGATTGCGTGCGGATGCGCCTTCTGCTTCGGCGCGGGATCGGTCACCAGAATCGGAGGCCGCCAGGTGCCGCTCTCCACCGCGGCCACCACTGAGGCCTGGCTGAGCGGGCTGACCAGGTCCGTGCCCTGGCCGAAGGCGTCCGCCGCCAGCGCCGCCTTGTCCTTCGGCAACTCGAATGATCCGAGCTTCGCGCCGGGGATGCCGATGGCTGGCTTGAAGTTAAACCCGTACGCCCGCGCCATCGACTCCAGCGACTTGCCATTCAGTCGCTGGGTGGCAAGTTCGGCAAAGGTCGTGTTACACGAGATCGCGAACGCGTGCAGCAGATCGGTCGTGCCGAGTTGCTCGTTCTTGTCGTTGTGGAATTTCGCGCCGTCGATGACGACCTTGCTCGGGCACTGCACCTGGCTTGACGGGGTCATGCCACCTCTGGCCAGGGCCGAGGCTGTGATGATCTTGAAGGTAGAGCCAGGTGGGTACGTGCCCTGGAGCGCACGGTTGTAGCCGCCAGGCCGCTCGACCACGGCCAGAATCTTGCCGGTCGACGGCCGGATGACCACCATGTCGACGGGCTTGCTGGTGCTGGCGCCGGAGACCGCGTGCGAGGCCGCCAGCTGGACAGACATCTCGATGCTTGTGCGTACCGGCTTGCCTTTGACGGCAGCGAAGGTCTGCGCGGTCCGCACTGTGTGCTTGGCGGGGTCGGCGATCTTGATGGTGAGTGCAGGACTTCCGGCGAGGCGGCTCTGGTAGGCCTCCTCGATGCCGCCCAGGCCCACCAGGTCACCGGCCTTGTACGGCGCGCCTCGGTCCTTGGCCTGTTTCGCGGTCGCGTGCACGACGATCCCGGTCAGCAGCCCAAGCGACCCCGATTCTGCGACGGTCGCGGGCGAGCTGAGCACGGTCCCGTCGGCGCTCAGGATTTGTGCCCTGGCCGGCCACGATGTGGTGAGCGTGAACCGGTCACCGGCACGCAGGCCCGGATAGATCGCGGAGGGGCTCCAGTTCACCCACCAATGCCGGTCCCTGGTCACCAGCTTGAGCTGCCCGTCGTAGGTCCACGTGTGATTTCCCGTGAGCACATCGGTGGCCTTGAACCTGGCCAGCGCGGTGCCATTGCCAGCGCTGACACTGAGGAGTTTCAGCGTGGTACTGCGGACGCCAAGCTGGGTGTCGGCCGCCTGCACCGGCCCGGCCACTCCGCCGCCAGGCACGCCGACGCTGACATTGTTCATGGCGCGGTAATCGCTACGATGCCAAGCACTCAGGTAGGTCTGCGCCGTCTCCTGCGGGCTACCTTTGGTGCGCAGCAGGAAGTAGCTGCCGCCTGCAGCGATGCCGCAGGCGACCAGAACTGCGACGACGACGATGGTGATCGTCCGTCGCTTCGACCGGCGCTCGCGCGGTTTAGGTGCCTCCGCGAGCTGCGACGATCCTGGCTTTGCCATGTCAGCGGCATTACCCGGTCGCCCATGGTCCGACCCTTGGCCAGCGATCTGTGTCGGGGCTGCCTGGGATCCGAGGGGCTGCCTCACCCAGTCTGCCATCGGCGTGGACTGAAGCCACTGGCCAGCTCCAGCCGTCCCGGGCTGAGGTAGACCAGGCTGAGCTGGACCAGGCTGAGCTGGAGGACCAGGCTGAGCTGGAGGACCAGGCTGAGCTGGAGGACCAGGCTGAGCTGGACCAGGCTGAGCTGGAGGACCAGGCTGAGCTGGAGGACCAGGCTGAGCTGGAGGACCAGGCTGAGCTGGACCAGGCTGAGCGTTACCTGGCTGGCCGGGAAGGGACTGCCCGGGATAACCATCCCTGCCATAACTGCCCTGTTCATACCTCCCCTGGTCATGGCTGCCCTCTGCATAGCCGGCCTGGCCATAGCTGGTTTGGCCATAACCGGCGGGGCCATAACCGGCGTGGCCAGGACCGCCTTGACCATAGCCGCTCTGGATGTAGCCGTTCTGGCCCTGCTGAGCACCGAAGGTGCCGTAGGTCTGCTCGCTGCCGTAGCCGTACTGGGATGCGTCGCCTCCGTAAGCTTGCTGACCGCCGTACCTGCGGTCACCACCGTAGGTGTGCTCATCGCCGTAGGTATGCCCGCCGCCGGCATCCTGCCTTGACGAATCGCCCCACTGGCCGGTGTAGCCGCGTTGAGTGCCATTACCGAGATCACCACTGCGGGTGCCTTCGTCCCCATAGCCCTGCCGCCCGGCATCACTCCCCCGACCCGAGTAACCCTGCTGGCCGGAATAGCCGCGCTGGTCGGAAGTCGTACCCGGGTAGCGCTGCTGGCCGTAGGCCGAGCCAGCCCCGTACGTTGAGCCGGCACCGTAGGAGCGCTGGCCGCTGTCCGTCTGCTGGCCATGGCTCGCAGGGCTGGCCATGACTGGGCTGGCCATGGCTGGGCTGGCCATGACTGGGCTGGCCATGACTGGGCTGGCCATGACTGGGCTGGCCATGACTGGGCTGGCCATAGCCCGTCGGGTTCTGACCGGCCTCGCCCTGGCCACCTCGATAGGCCTGGTAGCCGACACTTCCCTGGTCACCGTCGCCGCTCGCCGCGCCGTCGCCTTGCTGAGCACCGGGCGTGGGCTGAGCATCGGACGTGTACCCAGCGAAAGACGTGTGCTCAGTACCCGATGTGTGCTGGCCGCCGTAGGCCTGCCGGCCGGAGTAGCTCTGCCCGCCATACTCCGGCTGGCTGCCGGAGGGCCGGCCGGGCTGATACGGCGCACTGGACGAGGACTCCTCATGCGGCACGGACGACGTGCCGAAATAGCCCCGTACAGATTCGCTCTGACGCGAGTCGGGTTGCTGCCCAGCCAGCGCGTCGCGCCAGACCGGGCGCGTCTGTTGGCTTCCAGCGTCATGCGGCGACTGAGCAGGGGTCCAAACGTCATACCCCGATCCCGAACCGGACTGCGACAATGGACTCGGCCGATCGGCAGGTGATGACGGCCAGCCCGGACCTGTCTGCCCGCCCAGTGCACCGCCTTCGGCTGAGGGCATGGACGTGGAATGCCCGGCGACCGGCCGGCCAGGCGTCCAGTACGCGGCAGTCGGGGTTCCCGCCGCGGTCGGTGGCTGCTGCCAGGACGCCCAGCTCTCGTCCCCCAACGGCTGCTCGGGAGCCGACTGCGCCGCTGGCACGCCAGCGGGATCGCTGGATGCCTTGCGCTCGCGGCGTCGACGCATGGTCAGCCTCCCGCCTACTCACTGCGCCCGTCCTACCAGGCAACTGGCTGGACGGTAGCCCCGTCATCGGCATTGCTGAGGTTCACACCCACGCCGCGTACCTCACCTGCGGCGACCAGGAATCCGGCCGACCTGGCCGACGATCGTGACTATTGCCCCAACCGAATCTTAACTGGCACTTCGACCTGGCACCGGCTTCTCTTGATGTCTCGGCCGGCTTGACTCGCTGCGGTGATGCAGCGGATCCAAGCCGCGTGCGCGTGCCTCAGGCGGGAGTCGAACCCGCTGCGCGCCGCTTTAGAGGCGGCCGCCCTGCCGTCGGGCCCCTGAGGCGCAGGCGAGCGGCGGCGCCTGCCGCTCACCTCATGATGCCGGAATCGGCCGTCCTGGCGGTCCGGCCGTGACCACCTCGTGCATCGACTCAGGCGGCGTCAGGATCCTCGATCCTGCTCAGCAAACCCTGATCGCGGACCTGGGCCTTGGCGGACCGGTATTCAGCAACGGTCAGTGACCGGTCCAGGCCGGCCAGCGTCCGCAGCACGAACCGCTGGCTGACGACCCGCCTGTTCAGCGCGTCGAGCGCGGCGGCTTGCCGCCACACTTTCCGCTGCAGCCAGCATGTCGCTGCCGGCAGGTCGCCCTCGATCTGAGCGCGCAATGCGTCGCGCTCGGCGGTCAGCTCGAGCAGCTCGACCCGGAGCTCGGCTGGTGATTTCGCAGTGGTCATGTTCTCACCTCCTCTCCCGGAGCGGAGGTATCGGACATAGCTGCAGCCCTGCTCGTCAGGGCGGGCGGTAGCCTGCGCAGGAGCCAGGCACCGGCTGGCTCAATGGCAGCGGCAGTGAGCGCATCGGCCAGATCGGGCTCATGAACACTGATCATGCCGCAACCCGGCGATCTCGGCATCCCGGCAGAGCCAGCCAAGTGCCAGCTCGTCAGCCACGGCAAGCACGACGAGCGTGTTTGATGTCGCGTGCCAGTCAGAGGTCAGATCCGCGTATCTGATCGCGAAATCGATCGCCGCGTGCGCCGCCTGACAGGCCTGGATCCCCGGGGGCAGGTCGGCTCTCGTGACGAGATAGAGGCGGCAGGGGCGAGAACCCTAGCGATGCGGCATATCAGCTCCATACCCGCGAGCCGGTCATGCGTAACATATGGCGCCACTGCTTTCTAGCCCGGCGGCGGGTCATGTTGGGCAGATGAGTCACGGGTAGGAACCCGCTCATGTCAGCGGGGGCACTGTGATCAGTTACGCGCTGGCCTTTTCGGCTGCGATCGTCAACGCGGTCGGCGATGTGCTCAACCGTAAGGCGAGCCGCGAAGCGCCAGCGCACCTGGCGTTCCGGTTCCGACTCTTTGCCCACCTGCTGCATCGCCGAGCTTGGCTCGCGGCAGCCTCCTTGATGCTCACTTCCTTCGTGCTGGCCGCAGCGGCGCTTGGCACGGGACAGCTCGCCACGGTTCAGCTCATCGTGATCCTGGAACTGCCGTTGACGCTGGTCGGCAGCGCCTTGTTCCTCGGCGGGCACGTGCCCGCCAGAGACTGGGCCGCCGTCGTGGCGATGTCCGCGGGCGTGATCGGGTTGCTCGTTGCTGCTCGATCCGGAGCCTGGCACGGGTGAGCCCGCCTCGGCCGTCATCTGGGTGGCCGGCTCGGCCGCCAACGTGGCCGTTATCGTCGGTCTGTATATCGCGGCAAAGGCGCAGCGCAAGCCCGCTGTCAGGTCGGCGCTGCTCGGCATCGCAAGTGGGTTTGGCTACGGGCTGACGGCCGCGTTCACCAAGGGCATGGCGTCGCTGTACGCAACGCAGGGGGTCGGCGGCGTTCTGTCGTCCTGGCAGATCTACGCGTGCGGGGCCGCA
This sequence comes from uncultured Actinomycetota bacterium, assembly GCA_963809195.1. Taxonomy (GTDB): domain Bacteria; phylum Actinomycetota; class Actinomycetes; order Streptosporangiales; family Streptosporangiaceae; genus Chersky-822. The sequence goes on from CAWEIQ010000003.1 coordinate 1,238,706, forward strand.
GGTCTGGCCTCTACCTGGCTGCTGCAGAACGCGTATCACTCGGGAACCCTCGCGGCCGCTCAGCCCGGCATTACCCTGGTCGATCCGGTGGTCGCGACCCTCTGGGGAGCTGCGGCGTTCGGCGAGCATGTCAGGCATGGATGGCTTCTGCTGCTGGCGGCGATACCGCTGGCGCTGCTAATTGCCGGGGTGCTTACCCTGAGCCGCTCGCCATCCTGGCAGCGAAACGAGGAGCGGCCACGGGTCAAGCCCCAGCCAGCCGGTAGCTCCCGAGCATGGCTGCGCTAGGCCGCTGCCGTGGTCCGGCTACTGCTGGCCGGCCGTCCAGCCCAAGATCTCCCCGTGCGGGATCAGGAACCATCCGTCTTCGCATTCGGTCCAGGTCAGCCACGCATTCGCCAGCCGGTCCAGGTCCTGCTTCGTGGCGAGCCCGTAGCCGAGCGCTCGGTCGCCGAAGGACGACTTGGTCAGCCGGTCGGCCCAGAGCCTGCCCCACCAGGCCCTGTCCGGCTCTCTGGTGTAACACCAGGTGCTCGCAGATGCCTCGATCCTGGCGAATCCGGCCGACCGCGCCCAGGACAACAGGCGGCGGCCCGCGTCCGGTTCGCCGCCGATGGCTCTCGCCACCCGCCGGTACAAGGCCAGCCACTCCGTCAGATCCTCGATTTCGGGGTACCAGATCATGCCCGCGTAGTCGCTGTCCCTAGCGGCAACGACGCCGCCTGGCCTGCACACCCTGCGCATCTCGGTGAGCGCGGCTACCGGATCCGATAGGTGCTGGAGCAACTGGTGCGCGTGCACGACGTCGAACGAGCCGTCGCCGAACGCGAGGCTGTACACGTCGCCGGTCCCGAAGCTGACGTTGGTCGCGCCCCGGCTGCGCGCCGCGCGCCGCGCCTCGGCCAGAACTTCGCTGGAGGCGTCAACGCCGATGACCCGTCCCTCCGGCGTTAGTGCGGCCAGATCGGCGGTGATCGTGCCCGGGCCGCAGCCGACATCAAGGATGTCGGCCGCCGGCGGCAGCCGGGCGATCAGGTATCCGGCGGAGTTCTGAGCTGTCCGCCACCGGTGCGACCGCAGCACGCTGTCGTGGTGGCCGTGCAGGTACGTCTCGGGTCCAGTCGGCATGACAGCAGTATCGGGCTACGGACGACCCGCCGTCCCGGGACGGCGCCAGCCGGAAGACGATGCCTTAGCGCTGGCTGACTGCGCCGAGCACAGGCTTGATGTCCAGGACAGGGGTGCGGTCAAGTGCCTCGAGGTTCCTGACCGCGATCCTGGTTCCCTGGATGTGCGTGATCACCACAGTGTGCAGTCCGATCGGATTCGGCCTGTCGGGCGACCGGGTATTGAACACGCCTTGCGCCGGGCGGCTCACGTCCCCGCGCGGGTGCACTTGGTAGACGTCGCGGTCGGCCCGGTCGAGCCAGGTCAGCACGATGACCTCTGAGCCCTCCTCGAGGCCGTGCATAGCCGCCGCCATGCCCGGATCCAGTGCCAGCCAGGCCTCGGGAGCGCCCTCGTCGCCTTGGCACGGAGCCAGGTCGCGATCCGTCAGCGGCGATTCCACCCATCCGACCGGCCGCAGCGAGTAGCTCGTCTCGCTCATGCTGCGCTACCTCTCAGTTGCGGTTGTTGCGGTTGCTGCGGTTCTGCCAGGGCCCGCGGTCAGCGCGCGAGCACCACGACGTCGCATTCGCTGATCCGGCTGGAGTCGGCGATCATCTCGATGCCGGTGATCTTCCCGTCCGCAATCGTAAATCCGAAGATCGTGCGCGTCGTGCCTGCCTGCTGCCAGACCAGGCCGGGAACGCCGTCGAGCAGCGCGGTCCTGGCCGCCCTGGCGCGGCCCGAGAACATGCCGGCGACCGCAGCCGCTCCCGCGAGTTCCGCCGGGGCGCCGATGCGCACACCGGCCGAGTCGGCGCGGAGCATGACGTCAGGATCGAGCAGCGTCAGAAGAGCCTCGAAGTCGCCGCCGCGGGAAGCGGCGAGGAATGCGTCGACGATCTCCCGCCGTCTTCGGACATCGGCTTCGGCGGCGGCGTCCGCGCCCTGCACCCTGCGGCGGGCTCGGCTTGCCAGCTGCCTGGCAGCCGTTGGCGTACGCCCGACGATGGCTCCGACCTCGTCAAACGGCACGCCGAACATGTCGTGCAGGACGAACGCGACCCGCTCAGATGGGGTCAGTGCGCCAAGGACGACCAGCAGCGCCAGTCCGACGGAGTCGCCGAGCACCGCCTGGCCCTCAGGATCTGCTGCCGCCGCGTCGCTGACCACCGGCTCATCCACTGCGCGCTCCAGCGGCTCTTCACGCCGTGATGACCTCGACCTGAGCATGTCCAGGCAGATCCGCGCGACCACCGTGGTCAGCCATCCCGTCAGGTTCTCGACGTCGCTGGTATCGGACCGGCTGAGCCGCAGCCACGCCTCCTGCACGGCGTCGTCTGCCTCGGTCTTCGTGCCGAGCATGCGAAACGCGACGCCTTGCAGGTGGCTGCGGTTCTCCTCGAACCGCTCGGCCAGCCAGTCGGATCCGGTCATCGGTCCTCCTTTCGCAGCTCCGTCACACCGATGACGATCCACAGTAGGCAGATGTGACAGCGACCAGCATTCTTGAGCACCTCTGCGCCCAGATCTCCGCTCCCAGGGCTGGGGGACGGACCCGGCGCGCCTTGTTGAGCCACGGCGCGGGCCAGCAATACCGTGCCAGTCATGACTGCTGGGCTGGGACGACGTTCGCAGCGCCCGGGACCCACACGCGTACGCGCTGGAGTTCGCCAGGTCAACTTTCCGGCACGGATGCGTCGCGTGTTCCTGGAGTCCTGGTCTCGCCGCGAGCGCAGACGGTACGCCGCCGCCTCTCAGGTGATCCCGGCGCCCAGGCGCGCCGAGCGCAGGTGAAGTCCAACAGGGCACGCCATCAGAGCATCTGAATCAGCATGCAAGCCATCGCGATTCCGAGTGCGACCTGGCAGGACGGCCGCAGCGCCGGGCGGCGCGCGCCCTTGGTGCTATCACGCGCCTGACCGGTCGGCTGCAGGGCAGGCTGCGCGGCCGGCGGCGCTTCCCCTGCCGGGGTGGAGTGCGCGCCGAGCACCGGAAGCCGGTCGGTGAGCACGACGACCGATCCGGCCATCGCCACCGCGAAGACAACGGCCAGGGCTGGCACCAGCAGCGAGGGGCTCCCGACAGTGCCGGTCGCGCCCATCGCACCAGCGCCGGCACTCGGCGCGACGAGCATGACAAGCATCCCGCCGCACGAGAGCAGGTGCATGACATGCTGACCTGGCGCCGCGCGGCGCAGCCAGACGCGGACTGCGTGAGCAGCGAACCATGCCGACGCGGCGGCAAACGCGGACAGCCAGATCACCTCGGAGCACCGGATTGAGGCGCCCGGCCAGCATCGAGGCCATCGCGATCGCCATCAGCGCATTCATGACGTCGATGTCCCGCCTGATCCAGCCGCGCTGGCTCCGCCGGCCTGGCGCCACCCGCAGGCCTGGCCGCATCAGCACGGCCTCGGCCGCCGCGCGCCGCCTCGCGAACGGGCCAGTAGGCAGCGACCGTCAGCAGAAGCAGAAGCCCGGAGTTCGGGTCGGTAGCCATCCCGGTCAGGACCCCGCCGAAACCCTGGCCGATCGTCCAGAGCAGCACCGATAGCACGCCAGCCACTCCGAGTACGGCGCGGCGGATTCGGTCCGGCAGGAACACCGCAGCAGCGATCACCGTGAGCACACCGGCCAGTGCCAGGCTCAGCTGCGCGCCGTGATGCGCCAAGCGCGCCGGCCACAGCGCTATCGGCCGACGCCAGCCATCGCGGCTGACCAGCGGTCATGTCGGTGATCGAGCGCCCGATTGCCTGCGGGCGCGGCGGCGGCCTGCAGCAGGCTGACCACCGCCAGGCCACCCCAGAGCAGCAGCCACAGCGCCCGTCGCAGCCCGGCCCGGAGCCTGATGCAGCTCGCGCACCCGTGCCGGCACCGTGCCTGGCCCGCGCGCTAGCCGGCCATAGGACGACGGCGAGCATCGCGTAGATGATCACGGCCCCCGGCGCCCCGGCGATCACGTTCGCGTCAGGTGTGAGGAGGCCGCCAAGGCCTTCCCCTAGCCACCAGACGCCAAGCGACCACGCGACCGACGCGGCGAGCGCCAGCCTGACCGTCGGCCGCCAGGCGATGCCGAGCCCCAGCATTACCTCGATGACCGCGATGGCGATCGTTGCCAGCGCTCCGTGTGCGCCGATCAGCCCGCTCGCCCAGCCGACCGGCCCGGCTATCAATGCCGGGTTGCCCCCGGCAGCATCGGCCACCGAATCGGCGAAGCCGCGGCCGAACATGAAGACCTGAACCTGCAGCACTCCGTCGAGTAGCCACAGGCCAGCGAGGCAGAGCTGCAGCACCCGCCGCCATCGGGCGGCGGGTGCCTGCTCCGCTACCGGCACGCTGATGCGCCAGCAGCATGCGGTCAGGAGGAGTAGCAGTACGAGTCGCTCGAGGCATCGCCGCCTTCGAGCCTGACCTGGTGCACGCGGCGACCGCGGAACACATCGCCTTCGAGGAAGAACCGCGGGTCGAAGCTGATGCCGCCGTCGTCGCCGACGTCGAGCTTGGTCATCCAGGCGCCGACGCCGTCCGGGTAGAACTGCTCGTCCCACGCGCCATACAGCGAGTTCGTGAAGTAGACGCGCTTGCCGTCCCTGCTGACCTCGACCATCTGCGGCCCGCCTGCGAGCGGCTGATCCGGCCTGGCCGGATGCGGCTTGCGGCCGACGATGCCGCCGATCCGCACCGAGCCGGTCTCGACCGGGTGGAACGGATCGCTGACGTCGTACTGCTTCAGCTCGCCGGTCCCCCAGCAGGACACGTACAGGTACTTGTCGTCGACGGACAGGCCGATGTCGGTCACCAGCGGCGGCACAGCTCCGAATCCCTGCAGCAGCGGCGGCAGCTGCTCGGCTGGCGCTGGCTCTGCCGGGATCGTGATCACCTTGGTCGCGGCCCACTGCGCCGTTCGCCTGATGCCAGAGCCAGATCGACGCGGACAGGTCTTCGACGCTGACCACGACGCCGACGAAGCCGTACTTCTTCGCCGGGTCATGGGCCGGGCGCAGCTCCAGCACCATCTGGTGCTGGTCGCCAAGGTCGACGGTCTGCACGTGATTGCGGGTCTTCATGTCCCAGAAGTGCAGCCGGTGACCGTACTTGCGGCCGAGCAGCAACTCGGGGACGATCCCGTCCTCGATCATGGACGGCGTCGCCCATTCGGACGTGACCATCACGTCGTCGTTGATGTGCCACCAGACGTCGTAGGCCAGGTACTGATCGCCCCGGTCCTGCTCGAACTGGCCGATCACGTCGAACGTGGCGTGGTCGAGCAGCGCCACGCCCGCCGGGGCCGTCTTCGCCGTTGGCGCCGCCGAGGCAGGACATGTACAGGTAGCCGGGCCCGCAGTGCACCGTGTGCGGACGCGAGTAACCGGCCCTCTTGCCGAGCTCCTCAGGCCCGAGCACCCTGGTGACCTGCGGCGATGTAGGCGCGTCCTTGGTGTCGAGAATGTAGACCCGCGATGACCTGATCCCCGGCACGACCAGGTACCTGCGATCGCCGTGGTCGGTGGTCACCGGTCGGGCACAGCGCGCTCGAGCATGCGTTCCATCCGAAGTGATGCAGCTCGTCGCCGGTGTACGGAAGCTCGGTGAAGCCGACGACGGTCGCGTAGCTGGGCGAAGCAGGGTCGGTGTCGACGACCGCGATCGCGTCCGGCTTGTCGGCGGGCTTGGCGAAGGCCGCTACGTAGGCCAGCTTCTCTGGCGGGCCAGCGGCGGCATCGCGCGGGGACCGGTAGAAGGTCGGGTCGTGATCGTGGGCATGGCCATCGTGCTGAGCGTGATCGTCGGACGTCACGGTGGTCCCCTCTCGTAATCTATATTTTCGATCTGTCAAATATAGTTCACAACTAGGCCAAACGCGGCAGGCGCCCGACAGCACAAGCTCAGGCACGACCATGGTGACGTAAATCCCCCGCCGAGCATGATCATCAACCCAGACGACGCAGTTCATGCTGGCCTGGACGCCCCCGGCGATCTGTCAGCTACGGCGGTGGCTGGCGAGCGTGATGATGAGCAGCAGCTGGTGGCTGGCCGACTCCACCCGCAGCGCGGTGAGCTGATGCTCGGGAATGCCGCTGGTGCCGATGATCTTCGCTGTCCCGTCATACCTGGCACTCCAGCTCGCCGCCACATCCGCGCCGCGGCGCGAGACGGCGACCAGCCTGCAGCGCTCGTCGGCAGGGAGCCCGCTGACGGTCAGGTTGATCCTCGTTCCGGCAGCGCGTCGCGCGCAGGCGCGCCTGGCCGTGCACCCCTGTCGCGTGATCGGTGGCCGGAAACGCCGGCATCGCCGGATTCTGCCGAGGTTCGTGAACACGCCGATCGCGGCGGCAGCGGCGGCCGCCAGTGACGGTGGCGAGCCAGCGGCGGCCGGCTTTCGTCTGGACGGGGCCGACGGCTCGCAGTACCGGGCCGCTCAGCCGGCGCCTGACCGCGCGAGCCTTTGCCGCTGAGCTGAGTCAGCCAGTCACGGACCGGAAGGAGGTCCTCGTACTCGGACCGGCAGTCCTCGCAGGCACGCAGGTGCCGTCGGACGTCGCGCAGACGCGCCCGGGTCGAGAGCACCGACGATGTACGCGCCGATGTCACCTCGCCATCGCCGCACGCCTGGCTCATGTATCTCGCCCCGGTGCGTCGGCGCTGCTGCTGACCGGCTCAACTCCCGTCGCCTCGTCAGCGCGTGCTGGAAACGCCCATCCCGACAGCTACTACGCCGGGCCGACGCCCGGCGCGTTCATCCCTGCCAGGGAGAAATCCGCCCGCGGGCGGCCGAAGGGCCGGGCCGCCCACGAGGCGGCCGCGGGCGTGCCGGTCACTCGAGCAGCGGCGGTCAGCGCGACCAGCGCTTGCGACGGAGCCGCGCTGGCGCCGGGCTAGTTCCCGCGCATCGCGCGCAGCGACTCCTTCAGCGAGCCCATCGTGGCCAGCACGGCCGACGGCTCGTATCCGCAGTGCGCCATGCAGTTCGCGCAGCGCGGGTCCTTGCCGCGACCGTACTTGTCCCAGTCGGTGTCCTCGATCAGCTCGCGGTAGGTCTTGGTATAGCTGTCGCCCATCAGGTAGCAGGGACGCTGCCAGCCCTTGAGCGAATACGACGGGATGCCCCAGGCCGTGCAGCGCGAAGTCGGCCTTGCCCTCGAGGAAGTCAAGGAACAGCGGCGAGTGATTCAGGCGCCAGCGCTTCCTGTTGCCGTCAGCGAACGCCTTGCGGAACAGCTCGCGAGTCTCGGTCACGCCGAGGAAGTGCTCCTGGTCTGGCGCCTTCTCGTAGGCATAGGCCGGCGAGATCATCATCTGGTCGACCTTGAGGTCGTCATTGAGGTAGTTGAGCACGTCGATCACGTTCTGCGGCGAGTCCGTGGTGAAGAACGTGGTGTTGGTCGTGACCCGGAAGCCGCGCCGCTGGCACTCCTTGACCGCCGCGACAGCCTCGTCGAAGACGCCTTCCTTGCAGACCGACTCGTCGTGCCGCTCCTGCAGGCCGTCGATGTGCACCGCGAACGCGAAGTAGCGCGACGGAGTGAACTTGTCCAGCTTCTTCGGCAGGAGCAGCGCGTTCGTGCACAAGAAGACGTACTTCTTGCGCTTGATCAGCTCGGACACGATCACCTCGATCTGCGGGTGCATGAGCGGCTCCCCGCCAGCGATCGACACCATCGGCGCGCCACACTCCTCGATCGCGGCGATGGCCTGCTCGACCGGCATCCTCTGCTTGAGCATGGAGGCCGGCTCCTGGATCTTGCCGCAGCCCGCGCACTTCAGGTTGCAGGCGAACAGCGGCTCGAGCTCCACGATCAGCGGGAACTTGTCATTGCGAGCCAGCTTCTGGCTCATGAGGTAGGCCCCGATCCGCAGGCTCTGGCGCAGCGGCATAGACACTTGGGCACCAGCTTTCTCTTTAGTTACGTTCTGTCTCGTCAGTTACTGCCGAGGTGTTGTTATCCCCTGTTGTGCACTGGCGCGGCCCCCGTCGACCGCGTCAGCTTGATGACTGCCGTAGCTCCCTCGGCAGCCCGAACTGAACGGCCTCGGTCGCCACTACGACTTCCTTCGTCTCGATCGCGCCGAGCCCGGACAGCGCCGTCACGATCTGCCCCACCACCGCGGGCGGCGCCGATGCCCCTGCGGTGATGCCGACCGTCGCGGCGCCGGTCAGCCAGCCAAGCTCGACGTCCTCCGCGCTGTCGACCAGGTACGCCGTCGTCCCGGCTCGCTGTGCCGTCTCCACAAGGCGCAGCGAGTTGGATGAATTGGCCGATCCGACCACCAGCACGACGTCGGCGTCGGCGGCGATCGCGCGAACAGCGCGCTGGCGGTTGGTCGTCGCGTAGCAGATGTCATCGCTGCCTGGACCGCGCGCGGCGGGGAAGCGATCCAGGATCGCGTCGACCATGCTGTCCGCCTCGTCGGCCGCCAGCGTGGTCTGCATCAGGTAGGCGACCTTGCCGGGGTCGGCCGGATTCAGCTTGGCGACGTCGGCTGCGCTCTCGACGAGCGCCATCGACGCCGGGGCCTCGCCGAGCGTGCCGTCGACCTCTTCGTGGCCGGCATGGCCGATCAGCGCAACGAGGTACCCGTCCGAGGCGAACCTGCGCGCCTCAGCGTGCACCTTCGCGACCAGCGGGCACGTCGCGTCGACGGCGGCAAGGCCGCGCCGCTGCGCTTCGTGCCGTACCTCCGGCGAGACACCATGGGCGGAGAACACCACGTTCGCCCCGTCAGGTACCTCGTCGAGCTCGTCGACGAAGATCGCGCCCAGCTCCTCGAGCTCGGCCACAACGGTCTTGTTGTGCACGATCTGCTTGCGCACGTACACAGGAGCGCCGTGCCGCTGCAGCGCGAGCTCAACGATCTCGATGGCCCGCTCGACGCCAGCGCAGAACGAACGCGGGCTGGCCATCAGCACCTGCCTCGGGTGCACCGCGGCAGCCCAGCGGGCTAGGACGGGCCCGGCCAGGCGCAGCGACCGCAACGCCGCGAGCCCGCCGGTCACGATCCGCGGGCTGGCCAGCGGGTGCGCCGGAGTGTCGGAGATCGCCCTGACCACGAGCCGACGGACGGCCTGCGGCGCCGCGCAGCAGCTGAGCAGACTCCATGTCGACGGCGATGGCTCCGGACGCTGCCAGCGCTCGCGCGCTCGCCGCGGCCCACCAGGTGATCGACGGTCGCTATCGGGCCGAGCCTGACGTTCAGCCCGGCCCGCCGCAGCTCGCCTGCGAGCAGCGGGGCGGACGGGCAGCTGACGGGCTCACCGCCGCCGGTCACCTCGGAGGCGACGACGAGGTCACCCACTGTCAGGTCGTCGGTCAGGGCTCCAGCGACGCCGCCGACGACGATGCCGCTGCCTGATGGCTCCAGCCGCGCTGCAGCTGCGGCCGATCTGGCCGGACCGTAGCCGGTCCTGCAGCACGTCGACGCTCGCCGTGCCCGCTCGCGCCGCGCAAACCGCGCCGCAGGGCCCTGGCCTCGACGCGCAGCGGAGCGCAGATCACCGGTTCGCTCATTGGCTCCCGCCCAGGTATCGGCCGAGCGCGCTGACCGGGAAGGTCAGCCGGTACAGGTGATAGTTGATGTAGAAGTCACCGGGGAATCCCGTTCCCGTGAACTGCGGCTCGTCCCAGGTCCCGTCAGCGCGCTGGTTCGCGGCCAGCCACTCGACGCCGCGGTCGGCGGCTTCCTGCGCGTCCGCCCCGCCCGCCGCGAGCAGCGCGAGCAGCGCCCACGCTGTCTGGGACGCGGTGGACTCACCTCGTCCCTGCCCAGCTCGGGTCCTCGTACGAGCGGAGGTCCTCGCCCCAGCCTCCGTCGGAGTTCTGGTGGCTGATCAGCCAGCTCACCGCCCGCCTGATGGCCGGCTTGTCCGGCCGGACGCCCGCGGCGACCAGCGCGGGGACCACGGCGCCTGTCCCGTAGATGTAGTTCGCTCCCCAGCGGCCGAACCAGGAACCGTCAGCCTCCTGGTTCCGCAGCAGCCAGACCACGCCACGGCGGGCCGCGCGGCTGCCCGCCAGGCCGGCCGCCGCAAGCGCCTCGACCGTGTGCGCGGTGACGTCGGCCGACGGCGGGTCGACAACCTCGCCGAAGTCGCAGAACGGCAGCTTGGTCACCAGCGTGGCCGTGTTGTCGGCGTCGAACGCTCCCCAGCCGCCGTCCTTGGACTGCATGCCGATGAGCCATGTGATCGCGCGCTGCACCGCAGCGGCGCCGTCGCCGCTGGCTCCGGCGCCCTGACCCTGCGGGCAGCAGAATCCGGTCAAGCGCCAGCACCACTTCGGCGGTGTCGTCGATGTCCGGGTAGCCGTCGTTGTCGAATTCGAAGGCCCAGCCCGCTGGCGCGAGCCCTGGCCGGCGCACCTGCCAGTCGCCTGGCCCGCGGATCTCCTCGGCGAGCACCCATCTCGCGGCCGATACCAGCGCCGGATGGTCGGCCTCCAGACCGGCGTCGCGCAGGGCGATCAGCGCGAGCACCGTGTCCCACACAGGTGACTGGCAGGCCTCGAGCCGGCGGATCGGCCCGTCCAGCGGTCTGCTCCCAGATCGTGAACCTGTCCAGGCCCGCCAGGCCGCGCTGGATGACCGGGTGCTCCAGGCCGTAGCCGAGCAGGCTGAGCGCGATCAGGCTGTACACCCACGGCGGCTGGATACCGCCCCAGCAGCCGTCGCGCTCCTGCCTGGCGATGATCCACTCAGCGCAGCGGCGCATCGCAGCGGTCCTGACCGCTGCAGCCGGCTTCCGGCCTCTGATATGCCGCTCATAACCATGCAGCACAGAGTCGAGGCGCTCGAAGAACCGGCGCCCAGCCATCCGCGGCCGGCTTCAGCCCGGCCGTGCCCGCCGGCGCGTGCAGCTCGTCAAGGCCGAACGGAAGCGACTTGGCGGGACGGAGTGAGCCGACGATGGTGAGCGGGACGATCGTCTGCCTGGCCCAGCAGGCCCAGTCGTAGACGTTCAGCGGGAACCAGGCAGGCAGGTAGATCAGCTCAGGCGGCATGACGGGCAGGTCGTCCCATGACCACTGGCCGAACATCGCCAGCCAGATCCTGGTGAAGACCCTGGTGGCCTCGATCCCGCCCGCGTCCCTGATCCACGCGGCCGCGCGCGCCATGTGCTCGGCCCCGGGCTCGTCGCCGGCCAGCCGCAGCGCCACGTACGCCTCAACGGTGGTGGACAGGTCGCCGTCCCCGCCGCGGAAGTTTGCCCACGTGCCGTCCGCGCGCTGGCACGATCTGATCCAGCGCGCCGCAGCGTCCGTCTGCTCAGCCGTCCGCACCCCGAGGAACTCGCGGAACAGCAGGTCCTCGGCGTCCATGGTGACGTTCGTCTCCAGCTCACCCTGCCACCAGCCGTCGGCGTGCTGCAGGTCCAAGGAGGTGACTGGTCGCACGCTTCAGCGTGGTCCGCGCGAGCTCAGCGGGCGAGGTTCCGGCGGCGGCTGGGCCAGCCACGGATGCCTCGGCGGCGGTCGCCTGCTTCTGGTTCACCACTGCCTCGCGGTGACGAATTCGGCGATCGCCGCGAACTCAGCGCGCACGTCCTCTGGCATGTCGGCCTCGTTCAGGCAGCCCATCGCCGAGGAGAGCGCGGTGTCAGCCTCGGCTTCCACCCACTTCTTGCCGCCCGCGGCCTCGACCAGCTCGGCGGCGCTGAGCAGCTGATCCTCGGTGAGCGGCTCGGCGACCGCGAGCAGGCTGGCGAGCTCGCGGGCGGCGTCGCTCTCGCTGGCCAGCGCCGCGACGACCGGAAGTGACTTCTTCCTTGATCGCAGGTCTGACCGCACCGGCTTGCCCGTGACCTCAGGCGCGCCCCAGATTCCGAGCAGGTCGTCGGTGAGCTGGAAGGCCAGGCCGATGTAGGCGCCGAACGCGGTCAGGCTCATGGCGGTGCTGGCCGGCGCGCCGACGTAGATGGCGCCGATGCTGCACGCGCAGGCCATCAGCGCGGCGGTCTTGTCAGCCGCCATGTCCAGGCACTCGTCGACGCTCACCTGGTCGCGCCGCTCGAACGCCAGGTCGGCACCCTGGCCGGAGATGAGCCGCTGCACGGCCGCGGCCAGGCAGCGTGACGCCCAGACCGACTGCGGTGCCGGGCCCTCGAGGAGCAGGTCGTTAGCAAGCGCCTGGAGCGCGTCGCCGGCGAGGATCGCCGGGCCGATGCCGAAGACCGTCCATGCGGTCGGCCGGTGCCGGCGTTCGGTGTCGCCATCCATGATGTCGTCGTGCAGGAGCGAGAAGTTGTGCACGAGCTCCACGGCGACGGCGGCGGGCACGGCGCCTCTCGGGCGGCGCGCCAGCGGCCCGAGCCGATAGCAGGGTGAGGGCCGGGCGCAGCGCCTTACCGCCAGACCGGTTGCCGGTCGGATTTCCTTCGGCGTCGCAGAACCCGAGGTGGTAGCTCGCCACCGGGCGGATGTCGGGGCTGAGCCTGGCGACGGCGGCCTCGATCCCCGGGCCGACGAGATCGCGGGCCGTCTCGACTCCTGCCGGGATGGTCGCGGTCACGACGCCGCCTTCGGCCTTAGCTGGAGTCGTCTCTTGTGAGACGCCTCCAGCCTCGGCCTGTGCTAGCCCGGGGGCGCGACCCTCCGGAACCCCCCGAATCAGCTCGCTGATCAGCCTTTCCGCCGCATGCTGCCCACTACGCACGGCACCCTCCATCGTGTCCGGCCACCCGGTGTCGGTCCACGCTCCGGCGAGCACGAGCCCTGGCACCGACGTGGTGGTGCCAGGTCGGAGTGCGCCTATGCCCGGCGCCTGCCGGAACGTCGCACGACGTTCCCTGGTGACGAAGAAATCGGTAACCCTGGCGCCGGCAGCCGCGGGGAAGAGCTGCTCGAGCGCGGGGAGGAACTGCTCCCGCAATGATGCGGCGGGAACGTCCACGTAGCTGTCGGCGGCCGACAGCGAGACAGCCAGGTACTGCCCGGCCGAGATCCCGGCCTGCCTGGTCTTGTCGAACACCCACTGCACCGGCGACTCGACGGCCGCCGCGAACGGCAGGCTGGTGACCTGCCGGTCATAGACGACATGCACGTTGACGATCGGTGATGAACCGAGATCATCCCATCGATCGGCGCCGCTTATCCCGGCCGGGCCGGCCAGCCTCGCGGCCTGTGCGGCGGGCACAGCCAGCACGACGCCGTCTGCCACAAGCTCGCTGACCTCAGCGGCCGACTGCGAGCCGTCGCCATCGGCCAGCCGCGTCCCCCCGGCCGCCGACTCGATGCTCACCCGGAATCCGCCGCCGGCCAGCGGCTCGATCGCGGCGGCCCGGGATCCGTACATCACCTGCGCACCTAGCCGGCCGAGCAGGTCGGCCGCGGCCCGGCCGTGCACATCGCCGAGCGGCACGTTGGCGATGCCGATGTCGGCCGCGCCGCGCGCGCCGAGCAGCGCCATCTTGATCACGGTCGCCGACAGCGGCAGGCTGGCGTCGTCACCGGCAATGTTCAGCGCCGAGACGATGAACAGATCCCACATCAGCCGGCGGGCCGCCTCGTTCTGGCCCCTGGCCGCCAGCCAGTCGCCAAGGGCAGTACCGTCCAGCGCCGGGTCGGCAGGGTCCAGGAAGCGCATGGCGAGCGCGGCCCTGGCCACCTTCATCCGCTCGGGCAGCGACAGCAGCCGGTATCCGGCCAGCGCCTTGCCGAAGTGCAGCGGCCCGGGCAGCGCGGTGCGGCGCAGCCTTGCCGTGCCCCGCGGTGACAGGACGGTGACGTCGAACCGCTCCTGCACGCTGACCAGCCCGCGTCGCGCCGAGCCGCTCGAGCAATTCCTGGTAGCTGGTGCAGCAGCGCAGGAACACGTGCTGGCCGTTATCGATCGTCATCTCGCCTCTGGCAAATGACGACGCGGCGCCGCCCAGCCTCGGCCTGGCCTCGACGAGCGTGACCCCGACGCCCTCGTCGCGCAGGCCGATCGCGGCCCTGATCCCGGCCAGTCCGCCGCCGATGACGACAACCCGGTGTGAAGTGTGCTTGCTCATGCCTGGCCCGCCTGTCCGTTAGTAACAGACGCCGCCCCGCCTGAGCCGTTTCTTGCTGCCCGCCGCCAGGCCAGTCCTGCCAGCGCGCTCGCAGCCACCATCGCCTTCTCGCCCGCTGGCAGCGACATCCGCCGCTCGAGCGCTGTCTGCGGCGCCGCGCAGATGTGCTCGAGCAGCCGGAAGTAGATGCTCGCCATCGCGCCCGCCGAGGCGGCGCTGCGCCGGTCGAGCAATGGCATCAGCCGGAGTCCGCTGGCATACCAGTTCTTGGCTCGTTCTGCCTCGAACCTGATCAGCCCCCCGAGGTCGCCGGTCAGCACGCCCTGGCCGTCCTTGCCGCCAGGCGTCAGCGTGCACCCGAACCGATTGATGTCCTCGGCCGGGAGGTATACCCGGCCGTTCCCGAGATCCTCGCGGATGTCTCGCATGATGTTCGTCAGCTGCAGCGCGATGCCGAGCGAGTCGGCGAGCGGCTCGGCGGCCGCCGGGTCGCGGCTGCCAAAGATCCCGAGCGAGAGACGACCGATCGACCCGGCCACGCACCGGCAGTAGTGTTCGAGCTCGCCGAAGGTCGCGTAGCTGGTGCCGCGGACGTCTGCCTCGCAGCCGTCGATCAGCTCGCCGAACGCACCCAGCGGGATCGCGAACCTGGTCGAGGCGTCCCGCAACGCGACCAGGACCGGGTCCGTGCTTTCGCTCTCGTGCAGCGAGGTGATGTCGCCCCTGGCTTCCTCCAGCGCCGCGATCTTGTCGGCCGCGGCCATGGAGCCGTCACCGATGTCGTCGACCTTGCGGGCAAAGGCATACACGGCGGACAATGCCCGCCGCTTGTCGCCAGGGAGCAGCGCGATGCCGTAGGCGAAGTTCTTCGCCTGCTGGCGGGTGATCCGCTCGCACTCCCGATACGCGGCCATGACGTCCGTGGCAGCGCTGGCGCGCTTCACCGGCCGCGGGGCCTGATCGCGCGCCACGTCGGTCACCTGCCCCTCGCGAACGCCCTGGCCAGCTCCACCACAGTGCGGGCCTTGCCGGGCCGCGGCGTGACCGCCATGACGTCGTACCCGGCCGCCTCGATGGCCGCGAGCGCGGCCCGCCCGCCTGCCACGTAGCCGGCGACAGCGGCTCGTGCCGCGCCGCGCAAGGTGCCGATAAGCGGGGCGCCCGTGTCGATGAGCGACCTGGCCCGCCCGACCTCGAAGGCCATCAGCTCACGCACCATCGGCCCGGCATGCGGGGCCGCGAGGTCGTGCTCACCGCAGCCGTGCACGGACATGTCCTCGAGCGGCAGGTAAATCCGGCCAGCCCTCAGGTCCTCTGCCACGTCCTGCCAGTGCTCGGCGAGCTGCAGGCCGGTGCAGACGTAGTCGGACTGCTCGGCCCGCTCGTCGGTGTAGCTGCCGAAGACGTGCAGCACGATCCGGCCGACTGGGTTGGCAGAGAGGCGGCAGTAACCGACCAGATCCTCGAATGTCTGGTACCTGCTGACTACCTGATCTTGCTGATTTGCCCTGATCAGATCGACGAACGGCTGCATGGGGATCTCGCACTCGAGCACCGTCCGCGCCAGCCCCGCGACTGCCGGCTGGGCTGGCGAGCGGCCAGCAGCCGAAGTTCCGGCATCGCCGGGATCGGCGTAGAGAGCGCGCACGTCGGCCTCAAGCTCGGCGAGCAGCGCAAGGCGCTCGGCCGCAGGCGCCTGGTCACCGAGATCATCAGCGGTCCTGGCGAACACATAGACGGCCATAAGGTGCTGGCGGTAGGTTCGCGGTAGCATGCGCAGCGCCACGGGGAAGTTCTCGTGCGCGGCCTTGGCCGCGACGGATTGGGGAGCCACGCGCTCCGCAGCCGAAGCGGACGGGATGCCGGGCGTGGGGCGATCGGACACCGGGACCTGGTGCAGGGCAGCGTCAGGCTCTGGCAGTACGGCCGATGGCCGCTGCTTCGCCGAGCGTTCCGTCACAGGTTCTGGCATCTGCTCCCCCAGGGGCGCAGCAGCGCTGTGCCCCGTCCGTCCCCACATTCCCTATTCCTGCATGGACTCTAAATGAAATGCAAACGATGACACCGACGTCACCTGATACGGGTGTCGCCTTCTGTCATGTGAGCACTGCAAACGCAAGCGGGCCTCGCCGTCCAGCATCATACGGTGTAACAAACCTTTTCGACCGCTTAGATGGTGAGACTGGAGGATTATCCGTCCGCGCGCGCTCGTCCGTGCTGGCCTGCGAAAACTACCAGGTGGCTCGGAAACGTCAGAGAAAGTAGTCTCCGACCATGACCTGGCAACCTTGCCGTAACCGGGCCGCGAGCGACGGGCTAGTCTCCCGAACATGACCAGGGAACCTCGCCAGCAACGCGCCACCGGAGCCGAGTGTGTCGGCGTCCCGGGGCCGAGGACGGGCTGCCCGGGGACGGCGTGCGGATGGACGCGGTCGCGGTATCGGCGATGCCTCGCTCCGTGCTAGCCGACCTGCGCCTGCAAGCTCCAGTGGCCGACGAGGTCCTGGCGGGCCAGACCTCGCCTCAGCCTCAGACCAGCGTGACGCCTGCCGAGAGGCCAAGCCGGCCGAGCCGCGGCACCGGGGTTCGCCCCAGGCGACCCTCTCTCGGCGGCGGCATCCCCGCCCAGGGCCGGGAACTTGGGGCCCAGGGCAGGCAGACCGTGCGCAGGTTGCTCGAGGCTGGCCTGGCCGAGTTCGACGAACGCGGATTCCAGGCGGTCAGGGTCGACGACGTCGTCCGCAGGGCCAAGACGTCGCACGGCACCTTTTATCTTTACTTCGCCAACAAGGACGACTTGTTCAGGACGCTGTTGCGGGACGCGCTGCGGGACATGGAGTCGATCACAGACGAGTTCCCCGTCGTCACGAGCAACGAGGGCGGCCGCGCGGCCCTGCGGCGCTGGATCCAGAGCTTCACCGATACCTATGGCGCGCACGCAACTGTCATCCGGATCCTCAGCCAGGCCGAGATCGTGGGCGAGCAGGTCTACGGCGACGGGCTCAGGCTGCTCTTTCGGCTCTCCGAGGCAATTGCCCAGGGAATGACCGTGGCCTCCGGGTCAGCGGGGTACTCCTCGGAGAAAGGCACGGCGGACCAGAGCTTCGGCGAGCAGGCCAAGGATCAAGCGCAGCACGCCGAGCTCACCGCACTCGCATGCCTGATGATGCTCGAGCGGATCAACTACCTGCTGAGCGTCGACGTGCGGCTGCCGCGCGAGGAGATGGTCGACCGGCTGAGCGCGATCATTTACGCGGCGTTCCACACGCCGTGACCTAAGGGGCCAGGCGATCCGAACGCAGCTGATGCGCGAGTACTACTGATGACCGGCGCGAGTCCAGGCCTCGTCGACGTCCTCTCGCTGGAACGGATCGAGGCCGACCTGTTCAGGTCGCGAGTCACCTATGACGACCCTTTCGGCCTGTACGGGGGCCAGGTAGCTGCCCAGGCCCTGCATGCCGCGGCACAAACCGTGGATCCCGCCAGGCACCCGCACTCGCTGCACGGGTACTTCCTCAGCCGTGGCGATCCGTCGCGTCGCGTGCTGCTGCAAGTAAATAGGGACAGAGATGGCCGGTCATACTCCAATCGCCGCGTCATCGCTGTGCAAAATGGCGTCGTCATCTTCAACATGGCGGCTTCCTTCCACGTCACCGAGGACGGGCCCGATTACCAGGCTCATCCGATGCCCAGCGTGGCGCCTCCCGGGGACGTGCCTGCGCTAGTCGGCCGCACCAGGATGCTGGGGATCGACATCCGGGTGCCCGAGCAGCCAGTGCCCGGTCAGGGGTGGCCATCGCGAGTATGGATGCGCACGCGCGAGCACCTCGCAGATGAGACGATGCGCGCCTGCGCGCTGACCTATATCTCTGACATGTTCACCGGTCTGGCCAGCGTGCCGGGGATTGACCAGGTTGGCCCTGTGACCAGCATCGACCATGCCGTCTGGTTTCACCGGCGGGCGGCGCTTGATGACGACTGGGTGCTGATGGACCTGCTGCCCGAGTCGACGGGCGGCGGGCGCGGCATGTACACCGGGCGGATCTACACCCGCGACGGCAGGCTGGCCGCCGGCATCGCCCAGGAGTCGCTGTTCCGGCCTGGTACCCGGCGTCGCGGGCCACTCACCGAGTGAGCCTTCCCGGTGACAGGTTTATTCACGTATCGTGCAAAATGAATCCGGGTCGTCGCGCATGCCGACTATCCGCACCTGTGCCGGCCGAATAATAGAGGATACTGTTTAGCCATGTCTATCGCCATTACCGATGAACACCGCGCACTGGCTCAGACTGTTTCTGACTTCCTCGACAAGAACGGTGCCCGCACCGCGTCCCGCTCCCTCCTGACGGCCGAGAATGAGGAGCTGCCGGCCTTCTGGGGTGAGCTTGGCCAGCTCGGCTGGCTCGGCCTGCACCTGCCTGAGGAATTCGGCGGCTCCGGCTTCGGCTTGCCTGAGGTGGTGATCGTCGCCGAGGAGATGGGCCGGGCGGTCGCGCCGGGCCCGTTCGTGCCGACCGTGATCGCCAGCGCCGTCATCGCGACGGTCGGCTCCGCGCAGACGCAGGCCAGGCTGCTGCCCGGGCTCGCAGACGGCTCCGTTATCGGCGCCGTCGCGCTCGCCGGAGATGTTCGCGTGTCCGGCGGGAAGGCGTCAGGTCCGGCGGGCCCGGTGCTCGGCGGCATGCAGGCTGACGTGCTGCTTGTGGCCGCGGGCGACGACGTCGCGCTCATCGACTGCCGTGGCGAGGGCGTGACGGTGACGGTGCCGGCCAATCTGGACCCGGCACGACGTGCGGCGCGGGTCAGGCTGGACGGCGCACCAGCAGAGGTCCTGGCCGGCGCCAGCCAGGTGCTGACCGACGTGGCCAGGACCATCCTGGCCGCGGAAGCCGCAGGTGTTGCGCGCGAAACCACCGAGATGGCTAGCGCTTACGCCAAGGTCCGCGAGCAGTTCGGCCGCCCGATCGCGATGTTCCAGGCCGTGAAGCACCACTGCGCGAACATGCTGGTCGGCGCGGAACTGGCCACGGCCGCCGTCTGGGATGCCGCAAGGGCGGCCGCCAGCGGCGGCGAGCAGTTCACGTATACCGCCGCCATTGCGGCCACGCTCGCGCTCGCTGCGGCCGACGAGAACGCGAACCTCAACACCCAGGTGCACGGCGGGATCGGGTTCACCTGGGAACACGACGCGCACCTGTACCTGCGGCGCGCCACGGCGATCGAGGCGATCATCGACGCCGAGGCTGCTGCGAGGCAGGTCACCGACTCGGTCAGGAAAGGCGTCAAGCGGGAGCGGGCGATCGACCTGCCAGCCGAAGCCGAGGCGATCCGCGCCGTCGTGCGCGAGTTCATCGGCAGAATCCGAGACCTCGACCAGGACGCCAGGCGCAAGGCGATGATCGAATCGGGCTACGTGATGCCGAACTGGCCCAAGCCATGGGGTCGCGACGCCGGGGCGGTCGAGCAGCTGGTGATCGAGCAGGAATTCGGCGCAGCGGGGATCAAGCGGCCGTCCTACGGCATCACGAGCTGGGTGATTCTCACGCTGATCCAGTACGCCACGCCTGAGCAGGTGTCCCGCTGGGTGGTGCCCGCGCTGAATCAGGAAGTCATCTGGTGCCAGCTGTTCAGCGAGCCAGGCGCCGGGTCAGACGCGGCAGGCATCAGGACCAGGGCGACAAGAACCGACGGCGGCTGGCTGATCAACGGGCAGAAGGTCTGGACCAGCGGCGCCCACCTGAGCAGGTACGGCCTGGCGACGGTGCGTACCAACCCGGACGCCCCGAAGCACAACGGCATCACCATGATGGTGATCGACATGAAGGCGGACGGCGTCACGGTCAGGCCGCTGAAGATGGCGACGGGCAACTCCGACTTCAACGAGGTGTTCTTCGACAACGTCTTCATCCCCGACGCCGACGTGGTCGGTCCCGTCGACGGCGGGTGGACGGTCGCGCGAGCGACGCTCGGAAACGAGAGCGTGAGCATCGGTGGCGGTGGCGGCGGGATGGCGATGCCTTCGGAGTCGTTCATCGGGCCGCTTGACGCGCATCCCGAGCGTCTGGCCGGCGGGGCAGGCCGGGTCGGCCGGCATATTGCGCGGAACCAGGCCATGGGCGTGCTGAACCTCCGCAGCGCCCACCGGGCGGTGGCTGGCGGAGAACCAGGCGCGGAGGGCAATGTCACCAAGTTGCTGCTGTCGGAGATCGGGCACGAGACCGCGGCCATCATGGCCGCACTGGCCGGACCTGACCTTGCGTTCCTCGAAGGCCCTGGCGCGCTCGGCGGGACGCTGGCGCTCGCGCACCGGGCGATGTCGATTGCCGGCGGCACATCCGAGATCAAGCGGAACCAGATCGGCGAGCGCATCCTTGGCCTCCCCCGCGACCCGCTGATCAAGTAAGGACCCCAGGTTCGCACGGCGGAGCAGACGGGCGCAGGCGGACCTGGCCTGGCCCGGAGTCCTTGTTAACGAAGCAGGTCGGCGAGCGCCTCGAGGTGACGTCGCATCCGGTGCCTGGATAGCTCACGATCGCCGGTCTCCACGGCTGCCGCGATGGCCTCGTGTGCGCGCAGCACATCGGCGCGCGCATGCCTGCGCGCCTGCAACGCGAGCCGCTCGATCTGGTACAGCCTGCTGAGCCTGATCAGCACGAGCGCGACGAGCTCAAGCACCCTGTTCCGGGCCGCGCAGGCGACGACCGCATGCAGGTCTCCGGCGCCCTCGTTCCGGTCCTGGTCACCCGCCGCATGTTCACGGCCGATCGCCTCGTTCAGCAGTGCGGCGCCGGCCGGATCGATCCGCTCGGCGGCCAGGCCGGCCAGCGCAACCTCGACACCGGTCCGCAACTCGCCGAGACTGGCCAGCTCGCATCCCGCGTCTGGCCAGGTAGATCGCCGCGATCTCAGTGACCGCGCTGGCGCTCGGCTCGAAGACGAACAGGCCGCCGCCTGGTCCGCGCCGCATCCGCGCGATCTGGTGGTGCTCGAGCAGCCGTACCGCCTCGCGCAGCACCGCCCTGCTGACGCCCTCCTGCTCGATCAGGTCCTTCTCAGCACCGACAAGCGCGCCCGGCCGCATGCCGCCGGCGACGATCTCCTGAGTGATCCGCCTGGCCACCGCCTCGGCTCGCTTGCCGTCGCCCGACTCGCTGAGCACGACAACGTGATCGGGCAGCAGTTCCCTGGCCGACTGGCGTGCCCGCAGGACGTCGCTTTCGGCCTCCAGGTGCATGCGCATCCGGCGCCCGGCGAGGCCGGAATCACCGGCGATAACCGCCTCGGCAATGCCGGCGTGCGCACGCGCTGATTCGGCGTCTACGGCCGGGCCGAACGTCTGCCCTTCCGTCGAGTACAGCATCGCCACCCGGCAGAGCACGTCCACGAACAGCTCGAGCGCCTGGTTCTGCGTGATCGACGCGAGCACAGCGTGGAGCGCGCGCGGATCCGCGTCCCGGCCAGCATCGCCCGCCTGCAGGAACGGCCGCAGCTGCGTCAGGCCCCGCTCGTCCAGGCGGCCCGGCGCGAGGTCCGCGACTATCTCCTCAAGGACGATCTGCGCCTCAAACAGCTCGTCGAAGCTGGCCTCGACCCGGTACAGGTACAGCACGACGGCGTCGATCACGGCGTAAACGGTCGGCTCGGTAACGATCAGGCCGCCGCCAGGACCGCGCCGGGTCCGCGCGACCTGCTGATGCTCGACCAGGCGGACCGCCTCGCGGAATACCGCGCGGCTGACGCCGTATCGCTCGAACAGCTCTGCTTCGGACCCCAGCAGCGTGCCGACCGGCCAGCCCATGGCCATCACGTCGCCGACGATCCGGTCCGCGACCTGCTCCGCGCGCTTGGCAGCCGGGCTCGGACCAGGACGCGCCGGGACCTCCTCGCCTCCCGCCGGTCGCCGCGCGGCTCGCCATCCGCAAAGGCTATCCCGGCGAGTGGTCAGCCCTAGGCCGCCATCAGCTTCAGGAATGCCACGGCCTTCGCGAAGTCCGGATGGGGACCCGGCACGTTCAGCCAATACCCGCCGACCTCGACGGCCTGTGCTGCCACGGCCATCTGCTCAGCGCGTGCCGTATTTCGTGGAGACGCCGGCGAGCGGGGTCACGAAGGCGTTCGCCGCATGTGCTTGCGTGGCAGCCGCGTCGACGAACGCGGTGTAGGCAACCTGGTCCAGCGTCAGCGCCTGGGCCTGGATGTCGATCATGTCGGCGTAACGGCTGGCGCATCCTGCTATGCCCGTCCGCAGGTACCAGGCGGATATGTCCTCGCCAGGTTGCTTCGGCTGAGACGTGTTCGGCACGAGTGCGAGATCGCGGGCCGGGCGTCAGGATCACCCGGTAACCAGCGCTGTGGGCAAGCTGCCCAAACGACTGCATCGCCGCGCACGGCTCAACCTGCTCCGTCACGGGCGTGTCCGGCCAGCTTTCCGGGTCGTACATGACCCAGCGGAACGCCTTGTGAATCGTCCCCGCATGCGACGTCGGCCTGGAACGTGGCCAGCGACCGGTACCTGGCGACCGGCGTGCCCGTCGGAGCCGGGGCATGCGGATCGCTGAGCACGTAGCGCGTGATCCAGCATCCGCCCCGCGACCGGATCGGCGGTCTGGATCGGCCGCACGACATTGGCGGCGACCAGCCACTTGGCCACGACCCAGTCCTCCATTCCGGATATAGCTGAGAAAGACCTTAACCCTTTGTGCGGCTAGACGTTGCTGCCGACGTGCGGGCAGGCCGCGTCCGCTGCTAGCCAGGGAGCCGCCCGAAACGCGGCGGCCGTCGCTCGAGGAATGACTGCACGCCCTCGGCGAAGTCCGGGCGGCCGAAGCTCTCCAGCATCAGCTGGCGCGCCTCGCGCTCCGCGGCCAGCAGACCAGCGTGCATTTGCTGGTACACCTGCCGCTTCATGATCGCCATGGATGCTGGCGACGACGTGGCTGCCAGATCCCTGACGTACTGCTGCGCATGGCCGAGAACGTCCTTGGCCGGCAGCGCCTCGTTGACGAGCCCGAGCCGCGCCGCCTCGGCGCCAGTGACCTTGCGCGAGGAGAACAGCAGGTCGAGGGCGACGGCCGTGCCGGTCAGCCGGGGCAGCAGCCAGCTGATCCCCCACTCGGCGATCAGGCCGCGCTGCGCGAACGCGGTGAGCAGCACCGCGTCCTGCGCCATGAACCGCAGGTCGCACGCCAGCACGATCGGCACGGCCATCCCGGCGACCGGGCCGTTGATCGCGGCGATGATCGGCTTCGGTACCGACATCAGGTAGGTGTGCGTGCCGTCGTGCAGGTCTTCGCCGAACGACGGATCGCCAGGATCACTCGCGAGATCGGTCGGCAGCTCCTCTGCCTGATGCTTCCCCGAGCTGACCGCGGACAGACGCCGCATGTCCGCGCCCGCGCAGAAACCGCGTCCGGCACCGGTGATCACGATTCCGACCACCCTCCGATCGCGCTCGGCCTCGCCGACCGCGTGCCGGACCTCCAAGCCCATCCGGTCGGTCCACGCGTTCAGCGCCTCGGGGCGATTCAGCGTGATCGGTGGCGACCGGATCGTCGACCTCGTAGCGGATTTGCTCGTACTCGGTCACCTGACCCCCTCGCAGCCGATCGCGGTACTGCCGCTATTTAGGGGCGGACAGCCCGCCGCCGTCAAGCTTTGCCGCAGGGCCGCACTTCGTCCCGAACTAGGGCGTTGCTCACGCCCGGCATTCCTCAGCGGCCGGCAATCTGGAGAAATGAGGGCAACAAGCATCCAACAGAAGCACAGATTGTGATTCGATGGCTCCTGCAGACGAGTGTTCCACAAGCGGGATACACGTGCGCGGCCCATATTCCCCACCTTCCACACGAGCAACGATGATGAAGTCATCACCTCGGCCGGCCTGCGCCATGACCGCCGTCCGGCCGACTGCATGCGTGGCTGCGCCGTGGTAAGCCAATCCGTAGCCAATGTTCGGTCTGCCCGATACTGGGTAGGTCTGGGCAGGAACCCGCGACCGGTCGGCTGAGAAGGGACGAGTGGCTGACTTGAGTCTGGCGATGCAGAATCAGGTGCTCGAGGTCACCCTGGCGTTCATGATCTTGCTGCTGCTCCTGTCGGTGACAGCGATCATCCGGGTGGGTCCGATGACCCCCGCCTCGACCGAGGCGAACACCGACACCGATATCGCACCAATCCCGGCCAGGATGGCCACGGGGCCGCAGCCCGGCCGGATGGTCGCGGCGGGGCCGGCCCCGGCGCTCTGGCCGCCTGGCGGCTCAAATGGCATGCGCCCCCCGCCAGCACCGGTCCGCAGGTCCGGATTGCTGGGCCGCGCCCGCTACGAGGCACGGCATGTTCGCGGGCGTATGCCCAAGCCGCGCCCGCCGGCCCCCGCAGGACCCCCATGGGGTCCGGCCACGCCGCCGCCGGGCCGAGCCGCAGCAAGGTTCTGAACGCTGGACCTGACGGCTGTCAATCGCCATCAGCTACCCGAGCCCGCTTGGATTCCGGGAATTCTGGTGAACCACGGCAAGCCCCCATGCGTGATAAGGGGCAGAGGTCGGCGGCAGAGCCACCCTTGACGTGCGGGTGAGCCAGGGCCAGATCCGCCACATCGGCCCGAGGCTCTGCCGCCGACCCTTCCAGTTCCGCGGTGGGCATACACCGTCGGCGCCTGGCTCAGACGGGAACGGCCGCCCCGTTGATCAGTCCGGATCCAGGCGCGGCGAGATACATATATGTCCTCGCGATGTCGGGCACCTTCGGCCATGCGTTGTGGTCGGACGACGGCATGGCGGCCCGGTTGGCCGGGGTGTCGATGATGCTCGGGACCACGCAGTTGACCGTGATCCCTGTGCCGCGCACCTCGTCGGCCGCCATCGTGACCAAGTGCAGCACACCGAGCTTGCTGACCGAATAGGCGAATCCAGAACCCTTGCTGACTACTCCCGCCCGGCTGGCCGTGTGCACGATCCGCCCCGCACCAGCGCGCTGCATCACCCGCAGCGCATGCTTGGTGATGATGGCCGCGCTCACCAGGTTGAGCTCGATCTGCCCGGCGAGCTCGCCAGGGTCGAGCTCGGCGAACGGCCGGTGCGGCGCGAATCCGCCGACTGTGTTCACCACGGCCCACGGCGCGGACGCGGAGTCGAACAGCGCGCCGACCGATTCGTCGGAGAACACGTCAGCTGATCGGTAGCTGATGCCGGGCAATTTGCGATCACCCGCGGGCTCGGTTTTGTCTACGCCGGTGACAGCGGCACCTGCCCCGGCGAAGGCAGCCGCGACGCCTACGCCGAGCGCGCCCGCAGCCCCGAACACCAGGACCGTCCGGCCCGCCAAGTCCTGCTCAGCCATCGGCTGCTCCCTCGCACTCGTGCCGGGCCGGTCACGTCTCCTCGTGCACGCGCAGCGACGCGACCAGGTATGCCACCCCGAAGGGATCGTCACAGTAGCGGATCTCGCTGGAGACCCTAAGGCCTTCGAGCGCGCCGGCAAGCACCTGCCACGCCGGGCGGCCCTCCGCCATCAGCTCGCGCGCGAGCAACGGGTCGATGGCCAGCAGGGCTTCCAGCCTGCCCTCTCGCACCGCGTTCACTACCTCAGCGTCGAACTCGGTGCAGCGCTCGTCCAGGTACCCGGGCGCTTTCAGTCCGCGCCGAGCACTGCCGTCGGCCATCACGAGCAACGCGACTCGCTCACGCGCGCGCGCCAGATCTGCGCCAAGGGCGGCGCATGTGTCGGCAGGCTCCTCGGCAGCGACCGCCTGCAGCACCCGCTCGGCGGTGCTGCCGGACTGGCCAAGCAGCCACGCACCGACCCCCAGCGAGGACGGCAGGCCGGGAGGAACTCCGGCCGATTCCTCCGCCGGTCGCTCCCTGCCCGGCCGTCGCTGGCCGTTCGCGAGAGCCGGCCAGGGAGCGTACCTCGCGAGGTCCAGCCCGGCGGCGCCGTTCCAGGTGCGGGTGCGGGTTCCCGCGCCGACCACGGTGATGACGTCGGGCGTCGCGGCCGTTAGCTCGGCGATGGAGGCAAGGCACGCGTTCCGCAGATCCGCAGCTACCGGCTCGGGCGCCGTTGAGATCGCGGATGAGCAGGGGCGGGGCGGGACAGAGCGCGGCTGAGACGATCATCGGCTATGCCAGCCCCCTGACCGTGCGGGCTGGCGGCGTGTCACCGCGGATCGCCGAGACCATGTCGAGGACGCGGCGAGTCTGAACGACGTCGTGGGCGCGGAAGATTCTCGCCCCCAGCCAGGCGCTGACCGCCGTGGCCGCAAGCGTTCCGGCCAGCCGGTCGGCCAGCGGGACGTTCAGAGTTTCACCGACGAAGTCCTTGTTCGAGACTGAGACCAGCACGGGCCAGCCCGTGTCGGTCTAGCTCGGACAGCCTTCTGGTGATCTCGAGCGAATGCCAGGTGTTCTTGCCGAAGTCGTGCGCGGGGTCGATCACGAGCCTGGATGGGTCGACGCCAGCCGCGATTGCGCGGTCGGCGAGCTTCTGCGTGTGGTCAATCACGTCAGCCACGACGTCGTCGTAGCTCACGCGGTGCGGCCTGGTCCTCGGACGCTGGCCGCCAGCGTGCGAACACACCAGCGCCGCTCCCGCCTCCGCCGCAACCGCGGCGAGCTTCGTCGTCCCAGCCGCCCCAGCTGTCGTTGATCAGGTCGGCGCCCGCGGCGCACGCTTCGCGCGCGACCTCGTGCCGCCAGGTGTCGGTGCTGATCACCACGTCCGGATAGGCCGCGCGCACGGCCGCGATGAACCCGGCCGTCCGCCTGATCTCCTCCCGCACGTCGACCTCATGGCCAGGTGCCGCGGGAACGCCGCCGATGTCCACGATGTCGGCGCCCTCGGCGATGACGTGGTGGACCCGCTCCATTGCCGTCTGCTCGTCCCAGGTGTCACCTGGCTGGAAGAAGGAGTCGGGCGTCCGGTTCACGATCGCCATCAGCAGCAGCTGACCAGGCCCGAAGATGTGCTTTCCGAGCCGTAGCACGGACTGCTCACGCATGCCGGGTACTGGCTCCCTTCCGCGCGCTGCCAGCAGACCTCAGCCGGCACCGGCCCCGCCAGATAGAGCCATTGTCCGGTGCCGCCAGCTTAGTCCGGACGTGAGCACTCGGCGCGCCAGGTCGGTAGCAGCGCAGGTCAGGAGCGGGCCAGCAGACGCTCAGGCTTGAGTTCACCGCGACGGCTCGGAGCCAGCTTGACGTGGTACAGCGAACGCCAACGCTTCCCGGTCAGCATGAACTGGCCGGGCGCGTGGAGTGCGCTGATGCCGTTCATGACCGCGTCGGGATCACGAAAGTGGCGCTCGTTGACGGCCCTGGCGTCCACCATGTCGGTCACCTGCCCGCTGGCCGGGTCGATCGCGGCGAGGTATGGCTTAGTCCACAGGTTGGCCCAGATCCGGCCGCCGTCCCAGGTCAGGTCGTTCAGGCCATCGAGCCGGTGGCCCGCGAGCCGCACCTTGATCAGGCCGAGCGGGCTTAGTGCATGCGGCTCACGCCAGACGAGCTCGCTGCTACCGTCACTCGTCACGATGTGATCCCCGACCTGGCAGATGCCCCAGCCCTCCCTGTTATAGGGGATAGTCTCCAGCAGTTCCATCGCCTGCGGATCCCAGCGCAGCGCGACTCGCTCGCGCCAGGTGAGCTGCCACAGGTAGTCCCCTGCATGGCAGATCCCCTCGCCGAACAGATGCGGCGGCAGCGCGACGCTCCGCTCCGCCTGGGGCGCCCCGAGCTGGTACCGGCGCAGTGCGGACTGCCCGTACATGCCGGTGCTCTCCCACGCGGTCGAACCACTGACGATGATTCCCTGGGTGAATCCCCGCGCGGGATGCGGCATCCGTTGAATCACCTGGAGCCGAAAGCTAGTCAGGCGGCCACCTCGATCTTGACGGAGACGGACGGCTCGTGATCCGGGAGGTTGTCGCCGCGAGCACCAGGGCCCATGCGACAGGCTAGACCTGGCCGGCGAAGAAGCCGAATCGGGACAACGGCTCGGTGATCTGCTGCTCCTCATAGGCCAGGTGCGAGCCGAGCGCGTCGGTGAGCGCGTCGACGGCTTCTTGCAGCTCGGTGAAATCGTCCGGCTTGGCCACGAGCCTGACAAGAGCGCGGTCCACTCCCTCGACGACCTCGTGGATGATCACATGCTCCTGCTCGAGCCTGTCGATCACCGGGACCAGGCCAGGCTCGGCACCGGCGCAGGTGCGGGAAGATCGCCCTGTCCTCCAGCCCGTGGTGCTGGGTGATCATGCTGCAGTAAGCCGCGCAGTAGGCGCCGAGCGTCCAGTTGTTCTGCCGCACAGTCATCTGGCTCAGCGCGGCGCGCGCCGCGCCCGCGGTCATGCTCCCCCGCTTCACCTGCTCGAGCAGGTCGCGGATCTGGTCGAGCTCCTGGCGCAGATGATCATGCACATCGGCCAGGTGCTTGCCCACCGCCAGCCCGTGCGCCGAATATTCGTGCCCGGCAGGCGCGGGCGGTGCTACCGGACGGGCCGCCTCGTCCCAGAATCTGCTCGTTCCGCGGCTTTCACCGGGCTCAGCAGTCAGTCGGGTCGCGCTGGCCAGCGCGCCGCCGGATCCGCCGATAGCGCCGAGCTGGCCTGTCTTGCTTCTGGTGCCCGGGTCGGCGCGCTCGGCCGCGACAAGTTCCCGCACCGCTGGCGCGACCTCCTGGCCGAAGCGCTGGATCGCCACGCGGATCGTCACCCATCAGGATGAAGCCGGAGGTCCCGCAGTCCAGGGCCAGCCCGGTCAGCTCCTCAACCCACTGCGCGACGGGACCGGTCAGCAGGCCGGATCCTGCGCGGGAGAATTCACCTGAGATGTTCAGCAGGCGTCGCACCGATCGTGGATCACGCCCGGCCGCGGCGGCTGCCTCGTCGATCCGCGCATTGAGGTCGGGCAGCTGCGCGATGCCGCCCTGCAGGTAGGACAGGCTCGGCAGCCAGCCGTCGGCCCTGCGGCCAATGAGATCAAGCATGCGCGGCTTGTAGCCGCCAACCCAGATGCCGATATCGTGCGCGGGAGCCGGGCCGCGCTTGGCGCCCGCGACACGGTAAATGGGCGCCGTTCACGCGGACGCCGCCGCGCTGGCCTGTGTCCCATACCTGGCGGATGATGGCGATCGCCTCGGCGAGCGCGTCGACGGCTTCGCCTGGCGCCAGCCTGACGGCCGCCGTTGGCCTCGATCGCCTCCCAGAACGCCCCGGCGCCGAGGCCGAGTTCCACCCGGCCGCCGCTAAGCAGGTCGAGGCTGGCGGCGCTTCGGGCGAGAACGGCCGGCTGGCGCAACGGCAAGTTGATCACGTTCGGAGCCAGCCTGATCCTGGTCGTGGCGGCCGCAAGGTAGGCAAGCAGCGTCCAGGCATCGAGAAAGTGCGCGAGGTACGGGTGATCCTGGACCGTCACCACGTCGAGCGCGGCCTGCTCGGACAGCTGTGCCAGCTCGACAACGAGGTCGGGCTGCTCGGCCACCGGGGTGATGAAGCTGCCGAACAGCAGGTCGTGTCCGTAGTCCGTCATCGCGTCGATCTGCTCCTCTCGCGCCGCTCGCTCGCCCGGCCGAGCTTACCCGAGGAAGTTGAAGCCTCAACATGTGCTGTGGCAAGGTCGCCGTAGAGCCCTGGGCGTATTCCGCCGACGCGGTCGGTAACTTAGGTGTTACGGTAGCTTCGCGGTTACCGAAGGAGGCCCTGACGATGGCTGAGGCGCATGCGGCCGGCGATCCGTTCGAGGCGCTTGGCGATCAGACCGGCGCGAGATCCTGGGGCTGCTCGCCGTGGGCGACAAGCCCGTCGTCGAGATCGCGGCCGCCCTGCCGATCAGCCGTCCGGCCGTCTCGCGCCATCTGCGCCTGCTGAAGGAGGCCGGAATGGTCGCCGAGCGGGCCCAGGGCACCCGGCGGATCTACTACCTGCGCGAGGATGGCCTGCACGCGATTCAGGCATACCTTGAGAGAGTCTGGGGCGACGCCGCGGCGCGTTTCAGGCTGCTGGCCGAGAACACCGCCGAGGAGCGGCTGCCTTGACTGCGCCGCAGGGGGAACCAGGGGGTAGTCCCCAAGGGCCAGCGCCGTTGCGAATGTCGTTTGATGTCGCGTGCTCGGCCGAGCACGCGTTCGGTGTGTGGACGTCGCGTATCGGCACCTGGTGGCCCCGCGATCACACCGTCACGGGTCATCCCGAGCAGGTGGTTCTGCAAGGTGACGTCGGCGGGCGGATCTACGAGCGGACAGCCGACGGGGCAGAGCATGACTGGGGCGAGGTCACCGTCTGGCAACCGCCGTCCAGGCTGGCGTACCTCTGGCATCTCGGGCTCGATCGAGCCAGCGCTACGGAGGTCGATATCCGGTTCCTTGCCAGGAGCGAGACCGCGACCAGGATCGAGATCGAGCACAAGGGGTGGGAGCGCCTTGGCGATGCGGCCGAGTCCTGGCGCGAGCGAAATACGGCGGGCTGGCAAGGCCTGCTGCCGTACTTCAAGGCCGCAGCAGAGAAGCCCGCGCCGGAGAAGGGAGACACCTGATGGCCGACGGCACGAAGCAGGATCCGTGGGAGCTCAAGACCCCGCCGGGGACCTCCAGCTACACCATGTACGCCGACAAGCAGGCCCATCCGCCGGCCCTGGTATGCCAGGTCGGTTCCACGACCTTGAAGTACCGGCTGAGCGCGATCAAGGACCTGCACGTGTGGCTGCTCGAGCACGGCGATTGGGTGCCGCTCGGCGCGGCCGACGAGAAGAAGCCGGCCGCGGACGGCACCGTCGAGGCCTGGGGCCGATCACCGGACAACCCGGCCGGCGGCTGGTACGGGCTCCGCAATGGCTACCGGGGCAGGTTCGGCATGTACCTGCCGCCGTTGCTTGAGGAACTGGGCCTGGCAGAAGTCACTCACGAGGCGCGCAATAACCGAATGCGCGCGATCAGCTAGGAGGGGGAACTATGTCAATGACGAAGGTCGTCAGGTACACCACGAAACCCGAGCATGCTGATGAGAACGAGCGTCTCATCCGCAAGGTCTTCGCCGAGCTCGCTGAGCTTGAACCCGACGGCATCCGCTATGCGGCCTTCCGCCTCGACGACGGCGTCAGCTTCGTGCACGTCGCGGTGCTCGAGGGCGAGCAGAACCCGCTGGCCAGCTCGGTGGCTTTCGGCCAGTTCCAGTCGGCCATCGGCGAGCGGTGCGCGGAGGGACCGCTGGCGGCCGACGCGGCGGTGGTAGGCAGCTACCGCATGCCGGTCGAGTAAGCGACGGCACCCAGATCAGGCCCGCGGCTCAGGCCGCGACACGTGGCGGCTAGGGCGACGTTGCACCTCGCTGCCACTGTGGCTTGCGCTTCTCGAGGAAAGCCCGCATGTTCTCGCGTGCGTCAGGCAGCTGGCTTGTGGCGGCCATCACCTCGATCGCATATGCGTATGCCTTCGGCTGGTCGAGATCAATCTGGGCGTAGAGCGCCTGCTTGCCGATTCCCTTGCTCTGCGCCGATCCCCTGGTGACGCGCTTGAGCAGGTCGAAGGTGGCCGAGTCGAGCTGGTCGGCTGGTACCACACGGTTGACCAGACCCCAGTCGAGCGCGGTCCTGGCGTCGATCACGTCACCGGAGAGCGCAAGCTCGGCGGCTCGCTTGCGGCCGACGTTCCTGGCGATCGCCACCATAGGCGTGTGACAGAACCAGCCGCCCTTGCCACCCGGAGCGGCGAAGCCCGCGTCCTCGCTGGCCACTGCCAGGTCAGCGGAAGCGACGAGCTGGCAACCCGCCGCAGTCGCGAGCCCGTGCACCCTGGCAACCACAGGTTGCGGTACCTGCTGCATGAGGGTCATCAGGTCGGTGCACGTCGCCAGCAGCGACCGCACCGCCGCGAGATCCGCCTCGGCCACGTCGGCGAAATCGTGCCCGGCGCTGAAGACAGGGCCGTTGGCAGCGAGCACGATCCCAAGGGCGTCGCTCGCCCCGATCTGCGTAAAGGCGGTGATCAGCTCGCGCATGTGCCCGATGGATAGCGCGTTGCGCCGCTGCGGGCGGTTCATCGTCACGGTCGCGAACTCGCCGGACCAGTCGACCAGGATGTGCTCGAAGTCCATGACGGCTCCCTTCTCACCCGATTGCAGCCTACGTTGCGCGCATGTCAAGGCCGCATGGCACTAGCTGAGCCGTCGTAGCCCCTCGAGCACTCTGCTGAGCGACTCAGCGGGAACCTGAGTGCACTTGCTCGGGGCCGACCCGCCACGCTCATGTCCAGCGTCATCGAACGCCTGCGTCTGGCGGGTCGGCATCGGCGACTCGGCCGCGCTCGCTGGATCGCCGTCACGGCTTGAAATGGCGCTCGTGCTACCGGGAGGCTGGCCCGCCTGCTCACCTGATCCGGACAGTCGAGATCACTCCAAATGCCTCGAATCGCTACGTACTAGCGCAGGTCACCATCTGTCATGAATGTCATGAATGTCATGAATGGCATGAATCATGAATCGCGAACCATCCGGCAGGCTACTTTGCCGACTAGGTGCGTGCAAGCAATTGCTGACGAAGTGGTCCGGCGAGTCGCCGGAATCTCGGAGCGACTCGCCACGCGCTCTGCCTGCCAGGTCGGCAGACGGGCAGCAATGCGGCCCGGCACCCTAGGGTGCCGGGCCGCATGCCTGGGCGGCATTCACCTCATCCGGCCGGACCGGCCTTCAGGGTGATGGTCGCCGAGTGGTGAAGGCCGGTCTGGTCGACCCACCCGATGCCGACCCGGTCGCCCGGATGGTGCTGCCCGAGTACCGACTGCAGCCCCAGCGGGGAGCCGACGTGATGACCGCCGGCCGCGACGATCACATCACGAGCCCGCAGGCCCGCCGCGCTGGCGGGAGTTCCCGGGAAGACACCGGCGATCAGAGCGCCGCTGCCAGCCGCGATGCCTTGTGCCTGCGCTTGGGCCGCCGACGCGACTCCGACGCCGAGGAATC
This sequence comes from uncultured Actinomycetota bacterium, assembly GCA_963809195.1. GTDB lineage: Bacteria > Actinomycetota > Actinomycetes > Streptosporangiales > Streptosporangiaceae > Chersky-822. The sequence continues at coordinate 1,271,740 of CAWEIQ010000003.1, forward strand.
CGGTCGCACCGATGTGCACGGACGCTGAGGCGCGTCCAGCTTCGATTTGTCCGGCGATCGATAGCGCCCGGTTGATCGGGATCGCGAAGGCCTGCGTCTTGCCCTCCAGCTGGAAGCCCTTCGATCCGGCCGATGCGGCCGTGTTGATGCCGATCACCTTGCCCGTGCGGTTGACCAGCGGGCCGCCGGAGTCACCAGGCCGGATCGGAGCATTGTGGCCGATCAAGCCGTGCAGCCGCTCGGACGTACCCGCCGTGTCGTCGGTCGCTGTGACCGGGACGCCTAGCCCGATGATCCGGCCGGTCACAACCGATGGCCGGCCGCCCTTGCCGCCGGCGTTGCCAAGCGCGATGATCTTCTCGCCCACGGTGGCCTTGGCCGAGTTGCCGGTCGCGACGGTCCCCAGTCCTGATGCGCCCTGGAGCTTCAGCACAGCGATGTCGTGGCTGCGGTCGTATCCGACGACGCGGGCGCGGTAGGTCTGCCCGTTGCCCACGTCAGTGGCACGGATCGAGGTGGCGCCCTCGATTACGTGATTGTTGGTCAGGATTTCGCCCGACGAGGTGAGAACGATCCCGGTTCCGGCCGCGCGAGCACGCTGGAATCCCAGCGTCGTGACGATGTTGACAACTCCGCCGTCGACCTTCGCGGCGATGGCGCCGGTGGAGTGCGCGGCGCTCGGCTGAGGGCTGCGCGCCGCCTGCAAGCCCCAGAAGCTGACGACCGCGATGACGACGACAGCGGTCAGCGCGAGAAGCTGCCGGCGCAACCGCCGGAACGGGCCGCCCCGACCGCCGCCTCCGTAACCATAAGGGTCGTGCGGTCCGCCGGGTCCGCCATGTCCAGGCCAGCCGTATGACTGCTGTGTGCCATACGGCGGAGGCGTGCCATACGGTGGCCCGCCATAGGGCGGCTGCTCGTGCGGCGGCTGCTCGTGCGGGGGCTGCCCGTACGGCGGCTGCCCGTGCGGGGGCTGCCCGCCGTATGGTGGTGGCGGCTCGGGCGGCGCCCACGGTGATCGCGATCCGGATGGCGGATCGTAGATGCCTGTCATGCGATCGGCTCCCTCGGCCGGCATTGCTCTGCTTGCTCTGCCGCCATGGTGGAACATCGACCTGAAGGAAGACTGAAAGCCCGCTGAGCGCCACCTCGGACTGTGCCGAGGGCTATCGCCGGGGTTCGTCACTGGTGTGCCGGATCCTTATTGGCCAGTCCCACCGATTCGGTCATTTATGCAGGCCGTGCGCGGAGGACTCGCACGCTGCGGTCCGCATGTGAGCGAATTGCTGCGCGGTCGTCGCGGACGGCGGGCACATGCCCCCTCTGGACGTGAGGATACCCAGCGCGATGATCGCGGCCATGAGCCCCGCCACCAGCATGATCGGGATCGTCGCCGATGCCTTCGCCACGCGCACCGGTAGCCGGAGCAGCCGCTGCGTCGGACTCGGGCCCCTCGCCAGCTGTTCGGTGCGCGGCGGGCCGTCGTCCCTGGTCAGCCGCGTGAAGATCGCGAACTTCGAGGCCAGTCCGGGATCGCGCGCCTCCAGGGCGCGATCCATGCCGTTCAGTAGGGATTGCTGGTACGCAGTCAGGCTCACCCCGGACCAACTGCCCTGGAAAGACCGGGACAAACGGACGCCCGTTCGTGACAGTATGTGCCGCGCAGGACGTATGTGACCGGCGGCACGGCGTCATGGACTGCGGTGCCTCCGCAAGGGAAGGGCGTTGCGATATGCCCCATGTCTACCCCGGCGACATCGACCTGCAAGCAAGCGGGTTCTGGCGGGCTGGCCCCGATCGGCATGTACATGACTGATTTCAGTCGCCGGCCCGCGCATCTGCGCGGCGTGATCTTTGACATGGACGGAGTGATCGTGGACTCCGAGCCGCTCTCGCTGCTGACCATCGCCGAAGTGGTCGCCGAACGCGGCGGCCTCGCCGATCCGGCCAGTTTCGGCGACCTGGTCGGCCGCAGCCTCGACGAGGCACTCACGCTCGCTGCAACGAAATCCGGCCGCGATCTCGCCGTCAATGATCTGCGCCGGGCCTACGACGAGCGCTACCTGCCTAAGCTCAGGGACACTGCCGTGCCGAACGCGGGACTCAGAGAGCTCATCGACGCGCTCAGCGAAGCCGGTATACCGATCGCGCTGGCTTCGTCGTCCAGGCTTGCCGAGATCGCGGCCGTCGTGACAGCGCTCGGCCTCGGCAGCGTGCTGGCGGCCATAGCCTCCGGTGAGGAGGTGTCGCGACCGAAACCCGCGGCGGATGTCTACCTGCTCGCGATGCGGCGGCTCGGGCTCGGCCCGGCTGGGCTGGTCGCGATCGAGGACTCAGCCTCCGGGGTCGCGGCCGCCGTCGCCGCCGGGCTCGCCTGTGTGGCGGTGCGCACCATGCTGACCACAGGCCACGATCACGACGCTGCCGCGCTGACTGTTAACTCACTCACGGAGCTTGACCTGCAGCTTCTTGATCGGATAGCGGCCGTTGGGCAAGCGAGCGCCTCAGCGATTCCGCGGGCGAGCTGGTTACGGATAGCCGGGACAGAACCGCCGCTCAGCCCTGGGCTCGGCCTCGTTCGATGACGGCGTCGCGTCGGCTGGCAACCAGCGTGGCGTCGATCCCGCCGGAGTGCCAGCGCCGGTGCGCTCGCGCCTCGATCAGCGCTGCCTCGCCGGCAGTCACCAGTGCGCCCTCGTTATAGGTGGTCAGGATTTCACGCACCGCGCCGGGGTCTGCTGACGCGATGTCGGCCGCGAGCTGCCGCGCGCAGCCAAGCATTTCCTCGTGCGGCACGACGTGGTTGACCAGGCCCCACGCCAACGCGGTTGGCGCGGAAATGAAGTTGCCTGTGGCGCTCATCTCGCGGGCGCGGCGCAGCCCGACCGCCTCGGGCAATGCGACTGTCAGGCCCCAGCCTGGCATCACGCCGACCCTGGCGTGCGTATCTGCGAACCTAGCCCGCTCCGAGGCGACCAGAAAGTCGCACGCCAGCGCGAGTTCAAGTCCGCCCGTGACAGCAGGGCCGTTGATCGCGCCGATCAGCGGCGTCGTCAGCTCTGAAAACACCGCGCCGATGCCGGCCACCGACAGCGGCCCTTCAGGCTCGCCGAGCTCGGTGAGGTCGAGCCCCGCGCAGAACGCCGGATCCGCACCGGTCAGCACGATGGCGCGGACATCTGGTCTGCTATCCACGGCTGCAAGCGCCTCGCGCAGTGCGGCGAGGAGGCTTCCGGAGATCGCGTTGCGCTGCTCAGGACGGTTGAGCGTCACCACGGCCACCTCGTCTGTGACCTGGACGAGCACCTCGGACATCGCGATCGCCTCCCTCGCTGCCGCCGATCCTAACCAGCGCAGCGCTCGCCATCTCGCCGCGCTAGCTATGAGTTCCGTATTATTTGACTATCGAAGTACTTGACGGGAGGTAAGCCAATGAGCGGGCCAGCAGACCGGGATCGCCGCCGCAAGGTTGCCGCGGCCTTCAGCGGCCTTCGTGACCTGCGCATCGAGCTAGCTGTGCTGAATCACCGGGTAGGCACCCGCATCCGGCTCAGAGACCTCGACTTCGACTGCCTCGACGTCATCGCCCGCCATGGGCCCATCAGCCCGAGCGCTCTAGCGGGACGCCTCGGCGTGCACCTGGCGACCATGACAGGCGTGCTCAACCGCCTTGAGCAGGACGGCTGGGTGACTCGGGACCGTATTCCAGGAGACCGGCGGGCCGTGGTCCTGGAGAGTCCGGCCGACCGCCAGCGCGACATCCTCGCGGAGTTCGACGGGATGAACACCAGGATGGGACAGGTACTCGCCACATACAGCGACGACCAGCTCGACACGATCGTCGATTTCCTGCAGCAGACCGCGCTGGCCGGGCGAGCTTCCTCGGACGAGATTGCGGGGCGGAACCCGATCGCGAAGGAGACGCATGATGCCACTGCTCCCCCTCGATGACGACCTGCTCACCGACGATGAACGCGAGCTGATCTCCGGCCAGTACGCGGACCGGCAGCATCTTCGGCCGGTGCTCGATGCGGTGCTCGCCGCCGCCCTGCCGCTCGGCGATGTGACCGTCCAGGCGCGCAAGACCATGGTGACGCTGGTTTCACCGCGCCGCACCTTCGCCGTGCTGCAGGCGCGCACGAGGCAGCGGCTCGACATGGGCCTGCGGGTCGCGGGCATCGAGCCGCATGGCCGGCTGCTGGCCGCCAGGGACCTCGGCGCCTCGACCGTCCGGATAGCCCTCGCGACCATCAGTGACGTCGACGCCGAGGCGATCGGTTGGCTGCGCCGCGCCTTCGAGGAGAGCACGGCCCCGCCACCTCCGCGCAGGCGGCCCGCGCCGCGGCCGCCCGCAGAGCGCCGGCCGCTCGTCGTTCGGATCGAGGGGTTCGACCTGCCCGGCCGTTCGTGCCGCACCGTTCCAGGTGAGCCAGGGCACGCAAATGTGCACGTCGGCATTGGGGACGACCGGGCAGGCGCCACCGGCCTCACGGTCCCAGGTCGGCGGTTGGTTGCTACTGAGCTCGTGCCCGGCGACGCCGCGTTTGCCAGCTGGGAGATGCCGGTCACGATCCGGCGCGGCGAGGACGGCATCGACTTCGGCGGACCGTCCGTGCGCGGCGACCGCAGCGATCGTCACCTCGGGCTCATCTGGGGTGACGTTCCCGGCGACGGGACGTTCCGGCTCTTCAGGGGAGCGAAGCTACGACTTGTCGACGTGGATCAGCGCATCGTCGAGCAGGCCTGGCAGCCTGGCTACGCGCTCGTCGCGCGGGTCAAGCTGACGGACGCGCGCGGCAACCCGGTCTGCGCCAGGGTCAGGCCGCCGGACATCGAATGGTCAGCACGGCGCGTCGGTTAACCAGACACCGGCGCACCCGACAGCCTGCTAACTCACGGTGGCGAACCGGTGCCCGCCGGGCGAAACCGCCGGCCGGAGGTGCGCGCGGGAACCGGCCCGCGCGAGAATGCTTCGGTGAGCAGGCTCCCGGGCAGCGTGATCCCTGTCTGCGGCACATCGCCACCACCGACGCGAATAAAGCTGGCCTGTGCCGCCAACGCGGCACTCAGGAACCGCGGCGCCTGAGCCTCACCACATAAGGAGGAGCACATGAGCATAAAGCTGGGTGACACGGCTCCGGACTTCGAAGCCGACACCACGCAGGGCCGGATCCGTTTCCACGACTGGATCGGTGACTCCTGGGCGGTGCTGTTCTCGCACCCGAAGGACTTCACGCCGGTCTGCACCACGGAGCTTGGATACATGGCAAGGATCCAGCCCGAGTTCGACCGCAGGAATGTGAAGATCATGGGCCTGTCCGTGGACTCCTCAGGAGACCACGAGAAGTGGGCACAGGACATTGAGGAGACCCAGGGGGCGAAGCCCCAATACCCGATCGTCTCCGACGCGGACTACAACGTCTCCAAGCTGTACGACATGCTGCCAGCCGAGACGTCAGGCGACGCTAAGAGTCGCACGCCTGCCGACAACCAGACCGTCCGCAACGTGTTTGTCGTTGGGCCTGACAAGAAGGTCAAGCTGGTTCTGGTCTACCCGATGACCACAGGCCGCAACTTCGATGAGGTCCTGCGGGTCATCGACTCGCTGCAGCTCACCGCGAAGCACAAGGTCTCGACGCCGGTGAACTGGAAGCAGGGCGAGGACGTCATCATCTCGGGATCCGTCTCCAACGAAGAAGCCAAGAACATCTACCCGAACGGATGGACGGCTCCCAAGCCTTACATCCGCATCGTCCCCCAGCCGAAATAGCCGACCTTCTACCGACCTCCAGTCAGCGCAGCCCGGGTCCGCCCGACCGGGCTGCTCTGCATGTCCCGAGGTTCTTCCGCCGGGTGGCCCTCATGGCCTGGTGCCGGGAACTGGGCCAGACTTGACGGCATCGGAACCTCAGCGAAAGCGGAGGCAGGCGATGCCAGGATTCGTGCTCGAGCCGCGGGGCGGTGCGGCATATGGCTTTCACGGCTCCCGCGTACTGATCAAGGCGTCCGGCAACGACACGCTCGGACAGCTCGCCGTGCTGGAGTCGGTCTACCCGCCTGGGCTATCGGTCCATGTCCACGTCCATGACGGCGAGGACGAGATGTTCTATGTGATCGCTGGTGAGCTAGCCGGCACGTGCGGCGAGGAATCCTGGACCGCCCGGCGAGGAAGCTTCGTGTTCGTACCTCGCGACACGCCGCACAGCCTCAGGGTCACGAGCGCCGAACCGGCCATTGCGCTGGTCATTACCGGACCGCCTCGTCTGGACCAGCAGATCGTCGCTCGCGCTGAGCCTGTGCCTGACTCGCCCTGATCACGCGGCTGAACACCCAGGTCCGCTCCGCTTACAAGTGATAGGCGTACTCGCGGAACTCCCAGTCGGTTACGTGGCGCTCGAAGCGCTCGATCTCATTGCGCTTGTAAGCCAGGAACGAGTCGACGAAGTACGGGCCGAGCACCTCGCCGAGCTCGTGATCAGCCTCAAAGGCATCGAGCGCATCGCACAGCCGCGCCGGCAGCTTCTCGGCCGACTCCGGGTCATAGCCGTATCCCTCCAGCTTCGGCGGCGGCTCGACCTTGTCCTTGAGGCCGAGATAGACCGCGGCGCCGACCGCAGCCATCGCGAGATAGGGGTTCGCGGTGGCATCACCGAGCCGGACCTCCATCCGCGACGCCGGTCCGCGTTCTGGCGGGATCCGCACCATCGCGCTGCGGTTGTCCAGGCCCCAGTCGATCAGCCAGGGCGCGAGCGTGTCAGGTCCGAACCGCTTGTACGAGTTGATCGTCGGGTTCAGCAGCGCGCTGAGTGCTCTGGCATGCCGGAGCACTCCGCCGATCGCGTGCCTGCCAGCGGCCGAGAGTCCGTCAGCCCCTTCCGGATCACCGAAGACGTTGCTTCCGGCGTCATCGCTCAGCGAGGCGTGGACGTGGAATCCGGATCCGCCCTCATCGTTGAACGGCTTGGCCATGAACGTGGCGAGCAGGTCCTGCTGGCGCGCGATCTCCTGGACCGCCGACTTCAGCCGGAAGGAGCGGTCCGCGGCATCCTGCATCTCGGAGTGCCCGAGGTTGATTTCAAACTGGCCTGGCGAGAACTCGTGATTGGCGGCGGTCACATGCAGCCCGGCATCGCGGAGCAGCCTGAGCATCCTCAGGAGCAGGCCACGCGGGTCGCCCTTGCGGCCGACCACGTAGACATTGCCCAGGTCATTGGCATAGCGCTGCCAGGCGCCATTCTCATCGCGCTCGCAAACGAAGAACTCGAGCTCAGGTCCGCAGATCAGCCGGTACCCGAGGCCAGCGATCTGCTCCGCTACCCGCCGCACGACCACGCGGGGCGACTCAGGGGCCGGCTGGCCGTCGGGGGTGGTGGCGTCGCCCAGGCACCATGCTGCGTTCGGCTCCCACGGGAGAGACGTCAAGGTAGACAGGTCGGGCCGGACGACGATGTCAGGCAGGCCAGCCTCGAGGCCGCCCTGCACCGGCACGACGTCGCCCATCGGCGAGGTGTGATAGACCGCCCGGCAGAAGGCCAGCCCGTGGTCGGTCGCCGCAGCAAGCTCGTCGAGCAGTACATCACGACCGCGGTCCACGCCGATCATGTCCGGATAAGAGACCCTCACCACGTCCACGTATTCGGCTCGCAACCGCTCGCTGATGGTGGCGTGATCGGCACCTGGCACGTTCTGCACTGTGACTCCGCCAAAGAACGTTCGGCAACAAATGATCTCGAAGCGTAACTGCCTGCACAATGGGCGGGCAACCGTGGCCTGATTGAGCATCCGCGGCCCCCGACCTAGCATCCGAAGCTGCGCTGGCACTGACCTGGGAGCGAACGTGAGCGAGATGAGCGGGTACTTCTATCCGCGGACGGCGACAGGCCGCTCGTCGCTGCTACCGCCCCCACCCTGGTACTACTCCGGTGATCTGCTCACGGTGGAGTACCGTACCGATCCCGCGAACGTGGCGGCGCTGCTGCCTCCGCCGCTGCTTCCCGCCGATCAGGACCCTGGTGCGGTCGCGCTGATCTGGGCGGACTGGCAGTCCTGCGGATCCAGCGGGGACGAGTTGCTTGACCCGGTCAGGGCGCAATACTCCGAGTGCTTCGCCGTCGTGCGGTGCACGTTCGCCGGGCGGATCTACTCCCGTTGCCTGTTCATCTGGGTGGACACGGACTTCGCGCTCGCCAGGGGGCTGGTTCAGGGCTATCCGAAGAAGCTGGGCTCGATCCACCAGACCAGGCCACACCCCTTCGGCCGGGCGGCACCGAGGATCGCTCCTGGCGGCAGATTCGCCGGCACGCTGTCGGCCGGCGGCCGCCGGCTCGCCCAGGCCGTCGTCACGCTGCGCGAGGAAGCCCCGGCCAACGGCTTCGTCAATGCGCACCCGATGGCCCACCACCGATGGATGCCGTCGGTCGAGAAGGGCGCCCCTGACGCGCTGAACGAGCTGATCTCGTCCGGCAGCGCTAGCTTCGAGGCCGGCCCCGCCTGGCGCGGCAATGCGACGCTTGAGCTGTTCGAATCGCCCACGGAGGAACTGGCCGACCTGGAGATCCACGAGATCATCGGCGGCTACTACCGGCAGGTCGGCGTCACCTGGGACGGCGGCACCGTGCTCGAGGCCCGTACACCGCTCGCGCCCGAGCCCTGACACCCAGTGCCGACCGCCAAGGCGACGCCCCCAGGCCCCCGCGTCCCCGGGCCCCGTCCCTGGGCACCGGCTCACGGGCCCAGCCCACGGGCCCGTGCGTGAATGGTCCAGCCATCGCCGAGTTCCGCAATGAATGGGCCATCCACACCATCCACACATGGCTCTCACCCACGGAGCCGCCCTTGACCGCCTTCCCGGACCCTTCATAGTGTTTGGTTCCAAACGACCAGCCAGCCGGGCGGCGCGGCGGTATCGGGATGGCGATGAGCGAGGCACACGTGGCGCGGGTGGCCGGAGTACAGGTCGACACCCGGCACTGGATCGGCGGCTGCCGCGTAGCATCCGCAGGGACGTTCACGGACTTCTCCCCCATCGACGAACAGCCGCTCGCGGAGGTCGCCAGCGGGGGCAAGGCCCAGATCAGCGCCGCGGTGGAAACGGCACAAGCGGCGTTCCCAGCCTGGGCGCGCACCCCGGCCGGCGACAGGGCCGAGGTGCTGCGCAGAATCGCGGACGGAATCGAGCAGCGAATCGACGAACTCGCGCAGGTCGAGACCGCCGACAACGGCGCGCTGCTGCGATCGCACCGCCGCAGCGTGATCCCGCGCGTCGCGCACAACTTCCGCTTCTTCGCTGACTGGCTCGGCGAGCTACACGGCGGCGGGCTGGAAATCTCCGGCCATCGCGAGCAGATCTCCTGGGCACCTGCTGGCGTGACAGCGGTGATCACGCCGTGGAACGCGCCGCTGATGCTCGCTACCTGGCGGATCGCGCCCGCCCTGGCTGCGACGTGAAGAACACCGTGTACGCACCGCATGGAATGGCAAATACCCGTGGGTGAGGTAGTCGGCGCGGGCCTGCTCGCGCACGTCCCGACCATCATGCTGCCACCTGAGCAGCGCCGCGAGCTCAACGAGGGCAAGGAGATCAGCCTGGTACCCGGTCTGCGAAGGCTACGCGGCGAGATCTTCGCGACGCTCGACTACGACACGGTCCTGGTCCTCGACTCGCACTGGCATACCACCGTCGAGTTCGTCATCGCGGCACACCAGAGGCGGGCCGGCCTGTTCACCTCCGACGAACTCCCACGCGGCATGTGCCGCGTCCCGTACGACTGGGAGGGAGACCCTGAGCTCGCGAGCGCGATAGCTGCGCAGGCAGATAGCCACGGGACCTGGATCACCCCGATCGACGACCCGTATCTGCCGGTGCATTACGCCACCGTCAACCTGTGGACCTACTTGGGCGAGGGGCTCGACCGGCGGTGGCTCTCGATCAGCAACACCGCCGCTACCGGCGACACCGAGGACTTCCTGCGGGCTGGTCGTGCCATCGGCGCCGCGATCGCGGCCACCGACCGGCGGGTGGTGCTCATCGCCTCTGGCGCGCTGTCGCACACGTTCTGGCCGCTGCGTGAGCTCCGGGCGCACGAGGCCAGCGACCCCGTCGCACATCAGAACAGCCCATGCCAGGACGGCAGACGCTGACCGGATCGGCTGGCTGCGGGCAGGCGAGCACGCCAGGGTGATAGACACGATGGGTGAATACCTCGCGGTGCGGCCAGAGGCCAAGTTCGCGCACTACCTGATGATGATCGGGGCGCTCGGCGGCCACTCGGTGACCGCACCGGCCCGGCCGTTCAGCGACTACGAGAACTCGGTCGGCACCGCGCAGATGCACCTGTGGTTCGACAGGCCGGCCGCGGCTGGACGGCCGCCGGCCGGACAGCCGCCGGCTCGACAGTGCCCGGCGCGACATCGGCACCGGCCATCCCCGACGGCCGCGCGGACCGTTAGGAGGACGGCATGCCGGAGTACCGGCGGATCCTGCTCGACGGCGCCAGCGTCCAGGTGCGCCGCGAGGGCGCGGACCTCGTCGCCGGCAGATGGCCGCCGGGTCGCAGCCGAGCAAGCTATTCACCTGCCGCCCGTCACGCCCATCGAAGATCATTGCGGTGCATCTCAACCACCGCAGCCGGGTCACCGAGTTCTGCGCCACGCTGCCACCGGCGCCGACGTACTTCCATAAGCCGGTCTCGGCGCTGCTCGCTCACCGCGGCGCTGTGATCAGGCCGGCCAATTGCAAGTACCTCAACTACGAGGGCGAGGTAGCGATCGTGATCGGCCGGACCTGCCGCGGCGTCTCCCCCGTGGGGGCAAGTGATTACATCGCCGGGTACACGATCGGCAACGATTTCGGGCTGCACGACTTCCGCGACACCGATGCCGGATCGATGCTGCGGGTCAAGGGCTCCGACACCCTCGCGCCGCTTGGCCCAGGTCTCGTCACGGGCTGGGACTTACCACGGCAAGCGCCTGCGCACCTACGTCAACGGCGACGTGGTCCAGGACGGCTCGACCGACGAGATGGCATGGGACATGCATTACCTGGTCGCCGACGTCGCCAGGACCATCACGCTCTACCCGGGCGATGTGCTGCTGTCAGGAACGCCGGCCAACTCCAGGCCCGTGCAGCCCGGAGACGTGGTGGAGGTCGAGGTCGAGGGTCTCGGCAAGCTGACCAACCACATCGTCGCAGGACCGCAAGACGTCGCCGCTGAGTACGGCGCCCAGCCCACCGAGAGCGAGGAGGTCATCTCGACGGCCTTCGGCGGGGACTGGGAGTTCCGCGGCATCCGCGCGCCGATCAGGACTTAGCGTTGTCCAGGCGCCTATGAACCTGCAGCAATGGCTGAGCCAGGCGGCCGAGTCGGTGCGCGACTGGCAGTCCGGTTATCCGGCGTTCGAGACGCATCCGTCGCTCCAGATCAGCGACGAGCGGTTCACGGCCGCCTTGGCGGAGTTCGCCGACCGGATGCGCGATAACTACCCGTACTTCCATCCCAGCTACGCCGGGCAGATGCTGAAGCCGCCTCATCCGGCCGCCGTTGCCGGTTACCTCGCCGCCATGCTGGTGAATCCGAACAACCATGCACTCGACGGCGGCAAGGTGACCTCCGAGATGGAGAAGGAGGTCGTGGCCGACCTCGCGGCCATGTTCGGCCTCGGCGTGAACCACGGGGGCGTCAACCACGGGGGCACCCACCTGGGGCACCTGACCAGCAGTGGCACGATCGCGAACCTCGAAGCCCTGTATGTCGCGCGCGAACTGCATCCCGCTCGCGGCGTGGCCTACAGTGCCGACGCGCACTACACCCACGGACGGATGTGCGGCGTGCTCGGCATCAACGGGACGGCGGTCGGCACCGACGCCGCCGGCCGGATCGATCTCGACGACTTGGACGACCTGCTGGCCGGGGGCACGGTCGGCACCGTCGTGGCGACCACGGGCACGACCGGCCTCGGCGCCATCGACCCTGTGCACGACGTTCTGGCCGTCGCCCGCAGGCACGGTGTCAGGGTGCACGTTGACGCGGCGTACGGCGGGTTCTTCACGCTGCTCGCCGGCACCGGCGCCGCCGGCAGGACCGGGCTGGACCCGAGGCCGTGGCACGCGATCGCGGAATGTGACTCGGTAGTCGTCGACCCCCACAAGCACGGGCTGCAGCCTTACGGTTGCGGAGCGGTGCTGTTCACCGACCCGGCTGTCGGCAGGTTCTATGCGCACGACTCGCCGTACACCTACTTCACTTCTGACGAGCTGCACCTTGGGGAGATCAGCCTGGAGTGCTCCCGCGCCGGCGCGGCAGCGGCCGCGCTGTGGCTGACATTCCGGCTGCTGCCGCCCGCGCCCGACGGGCTCGGCAGGGTGCTCGCGGCATGCCGGGAGGCGGCGCTGGAGTGGGCCGACCTGCTGGACGGCTCGGACCTGCTGCGGCTGTACCAGCGTCCGGAACTCGACATTGTCAGCTACTTCCCGCTCACCGGCGGGCCCAGGATGGCGGAAATCGACAAGGTGTCAGCCCGGATGCTCGCCGACGGCATGGCTGAACAAGAGCGGCCGGTATTCGTCAGCACGCTGACCGTCGACGCTGATGCTTTCCTTCGCCGGCACCCGGATGTCACGGCCGACCTGGATCGGGGCAGGATCCTGCGCAGCGTGCTGATGAAGCCGGAGTCGCAGACGTACGTGCCCGAACTGCATGCCCGCCTAGAGGCCCTGGCGTCGCGCTAACGCCGCGTACCATCGTCCCATGTCACGTCGCCTCGCCGCCGATAGCGCCAGTGACCTGGTGCAGGCCGAGCGCGACATTCGTGACAGGGTTGGCGGCCAGCCTCTCGACTTCGCGGCGATGGCGGCCGTGTCGAACATCTACCGGGCAGCCAACGTGGTCCGCAATCACCTCGAGCGGCAGATCCTCGCGGGTGAGGACCTGTCCTGGGCCGCGTTCACCGTGCTGTTCGTGCTGTGGATCTGGGGTGATCAGCAAACCAGACACCTGGCCGATGAGGCCGGCGTGACAAAGGGCACGCTGACGGGCGTGCTGAAGACGCTCGAGAAACGCGGCCTCACCAGAAGGCGCGCTCACCATGACGACGGCCGGCTCGTCATGGTCAGCCTGGAGCCGAAGGGAGCCGCTGTGATCGAACGGCTGTTCCCGGCCTTCAACCAGGGCGAGGCCTCGGTGAGCGCCAGCCTGACCGAGGAGGAGAAGGGTCAGCTCGCCGCGCTGCTCCGCAAGATCATCCGCTCGGCCGAGGATAGCTAGCCCGGCCGCGGGGAGCCTGGCCAACTAGCCCAGCAGCCTGCGGTTGTCGAACAGGTGATGAGCAAGCTCGTGGACAGTCCGGCGGCCAATCCACGCCACGGTCCTGACCTCCGGAGATGGCCACGGGTACAGGCCGGTCCGCGCCCACCCTGCGTCATCGAGGGCCGTCATTGTCTGCGTGAACGCGCCGACAGCGCCAGCCACCTGACCGGCGACTGCCAGCGGGTCCTGTTTGTTGTACGCCTCTTCGATGGCACGCTCATTCCTGCGCATGGACGCGAAACGCGGCGTCTGCTCGGTCTGCGCCAGCAGCACGCGCTCGCGCTGCACGCGGAGCATGTCTCGTACATGGCAGCCGTATTCGAGCGGCGACCAGGAACCTGGCCTCGTGTGGGCCCGCAGCAGCTCCGCCGGTACCGAACGCAGCAGCCGGCAGTGCTCGGCGGCCAGGTCGGGGACAACGGACAGGATGTCGGAGCGGCCGAGCGACTCGTAGTCGTAGCCGCATTCGTCGCAGGGAACCATGCCAGCACGGTAACCGCAGCCTCGCGGGCTCGGCATACCGCGCAGCGTCCGGTTGTTCTGCGATGCGCTGCCGCACGCCGAAGTGAGGGAGGAACGGATGGAAAACGAAGAACTGCAGCGCAGAATGACGAGCCTCAGCGCCGCCAATGTCGCGGACGGCTGCGTCCGGGCCGGCCTGCCGGTTCGGTTCGGTCCCCCGATGCTGGGCCCGGTCGTGCCTGGCAGCCGAATGGCCGGGCGCGCGCTGCCGACCAGGCACGCGGGCAGCGTCGACATCTTCCTCGAGGCGTTCGAGCAAGCCGAGGCCGGTGACATTCTGGTCGCCGATAATGGCGGCCGGCTCGACGAGGCGTGCATCGGCGATCTCGTCGTCCACGAGGCACGCTCGGCCGGGCTCGCTGGCGTCGTGATCTGGGGCCTGCACCGTGACACGGCCGACGTCCAGGCGATTGGGCTGCCCGTGTTCAGCCTCGGCTCCGTGCCGGCCGGGCCGTTGCGGCTCGATCCCCGTGCAGCCGATGCGCTCGATACCGCCACCATCGGAAACTGGGATCTCACCCGAGACGACCTCGTCATCGCCGATGACGACGGCGTACTGTTCGTGCCCGCCGACAGTGCCACCGAGGTGCTTGATCTGGCCGAGAGCATCCGCGACACCGAGCGCGACCAGGCTGAGCGGGTCAGGCTGGGGGTCACGCTGCGCGCCCAGTTCAACTTCGGCCAGTATCTGGAGCGCCGCGCACAGACGCCGTCGCTAACCTTCCGCGACCATCTGCGTGGCTCAGGCGGCGCGATCGAGGAGTAAGACGGCTGAGAACTGCAACAGCGACGCGCCGTCAAGGTGTGCCCAGCCACGTAGGACCCGAAGACGCTCTGCGGTCACATCCCACGGATCCCAGTCAGGTTAGTGACCCATTTGTCAGTTTTGTGGTCACCCAAGCCGTACTACGTCGGCCTGACCGCGACAAGGGTCGCTGGGTGGCCCGAGCTGGACGAACAGCTCGGCACATATCTGCTGTGTGGGGCGCGCGGTTAACGGGCCAGCGCGTCGGCGCTGGCGAGCTCGAGCGCGGTCTGGACAAGCCGGTCGGCCCTCGACCTCGAGGCTTCCTCCTCGGCATAGGCCTGCGCCAGCAAGGCGTCGGGGTCCTGACCCGCCGCGAGAGCTTCCTGCCGGCCGCCGTACTCCAGCCAGAGCCTGAGCTGGTCGCCGTCGACCTCGGGGTGGAACTGGACGCCGAGGTGCCTGCCGACCGCAAAGGCCTGGACACCCGTCGCGTTGCTGGCCAGGATCGTCGCCTCTGGCGATGTTTCGCAGCGGTCGCCGTGGAACAGCAGCCAGGGCCCTGCCGGGATCAGGTCGGGCCGGGCCGTGTCGATGGTCAGCCAGCCGACTTCCTTCTGGTCGGCCGCCACCACCTTGCCGCCGAAGATGGTGCACAACTCCTGCGCGCCGTAGCAGATCCCGAGTACAGGCACGCCGGCCTTGTCGACCGCGCGCAGCCACTGCAGCTCCGGCTCGATCCAGGTCACGCTGGGGTCATAGATCGACGGGATCGCGCCCAGCATGACGATGTGGTCCGCGTTCTCGAACGCAGGCAGGGGGCCGTCATCGGGGAACAGGTGCGTGCTCAGCTCCGCGTCGCGGGCCTCGAACGCCTCAGCGATGAAGCCTGCCGAGTCCTCGGCGTGATGCCGGATGATCATGACGCGCATGGTGCTCCCTCGATTGCCGCGCAATTCGTTTGGTGCCAAACTATCTGGCATGACGCCCGCGCCCACAGTCGATCTGACCGATCTGGACATGTGGGCGCGCGGGGTCCCCTACGAGCAGTTTGCCCGGCTGCGCAGCCAAGCGCCAGTGGCGTGGTCTCCGGAACCCGATGGCGGGCCGGGCTTCTGGTCGGTGCTGCGCTATGACGACATCGTGACCGCGAGCAGGGATACCAAGACGTTCTCGTCCTCGCGCGGCATCTCCTTCGAGGACCCGACCGACGACGATATGGCGGCACGGCGGACGATCATTGACACCGACCCGCCCGATCACACCAAGCTCCGCAAGATCCTGTCCGGCAGCTTCACGCAGCGTGCGGTCGCCGTCTACCGGAACTTCGTCGAAGGCCTGACCGAGCAGGTGCTCGACACAGGACTGGCGACCGAGCCGTTCGACTTCGTCGACGCGGTGGCCAAGGAGGTCCCGATCAGGGTACTGGCCGAGATCATGGGCCTGCCCGCTGATGACCTGCCGCTCTTCATCGACCTCGGCGACCGGCTGATCGCCAACACCGACCCCGAGATCACCGACGTGGTCTGGGGCCGGGACGACACCGACGCCTACCGGCTGTTCCCGTTCCGCAGCCCGTACGGCAAGCAGCTCTGGGACCTGGGCAGGACGGTCATCCGAGACCGCCTGGCCGGGCCCGGCAACGACCTCCTGTCCGCTCTGCTGCGAGCCGAGGTGGACGGCGAGCGGCTGACGGAGAGGGACCTGGACAACTTCTTCTCGATCATGGTCGTCGCCGGGAACGAGACCACGAGGATCGCCATCGCGCAGGGCGTTCTCGCGTTCTGCGAGTACCCCGAGCAGTGGGACAGGCTGCGCGCGGACCGCTCTCTGCTGGACTCCGCGACCGAGGAAGTCCTCCGCTGGACGTGCCCGACGCACTTCATGCGCCGCACTGCCGCCGCGGAAACCGAACTCGGCGGCACCACGATCCGGGCCGGCGACAAGGTGGTGCTCTGGTACGTCTCGGGCAACAGGGACGAGGCCGAGTTCGCGGACCCCGACACTTTTGATGTTGCCCGTTCGCCGAACCGGCACCTCAGCTTCGGCCGTGGCGGACCGCACCTGTGCCTGGGCGCCCATCTGGCCAGGCTCGAGATCCGCGTCGTGCTTGCGGCGCTGGCCGAGCGCGTGGCGGGCTTCGAGCTGGCCGGGCCGCCGCGGCGGATCCGCTCCAACTTCACCAACGGACTGCGGCTGCTGCCGATCAGGATCCGGCCGGCCTGACTCATGCCGCCGCGGATTTTGCTGATGCTGACCGAGAACCACACCATGCGACCCGAGCCCGATGTCGCCGACCTCGTAGCTTTCGCCGTCGAGGCCGAACACGCCGGGCTGGACGGTGTCATGGTCAGCGAGCACGTGGTACTCGGGCCATCCGCGGACGCCGCTGGCAGGCCACCGAACCCCAGGGACTACGCGTTGCCAGGCAACCAGGATCCGGCCACGCCGTGGCCGAGCCCGCTCGTGCTGCTCAGCGCGATCGCGGCTGCCACCACGCGGATCCGGCTGGTCGCAGGGGCACTGATCAGCCCGCTCCGTCATCCGCTCGTCCTGGCCAAGGACCTGGCCACGCTGGACCGGCTGAGCGGCGGCAGGCTGGTCGTGCAGCCGACCGTGAGCTGGCATCGCGACGAGTTCGACGCGCTCGGAATCCCGTTCGAGCGCCGCGGCGACATCCTCGACGAGCAACTCGAGATCTGGTCCCGGGCCTGGGCGGGGTCGCCGGTCTCCTTTGATGGCACGTACTTCCGGTTCGGCCAGGTCTGGGTGGAGGCTCAGCCCGCGACGCGAGGCGGGCCGCCACTGTGGTTCGGCGGGTCGTCGGTGCACCGGCGCGTGGTGGAGCGGATCACGCGGTACGGGAGCGGCTTTAACCCGCTCGGCCAGCCGGACGACGCGGGAATGGCCAGGCTCGAGAGCGCGCTGCTCTCGGCCGGGCGGAGCCCGGCCGAGATCGAGTACGTGGGCGGCACCCGCGGCACGTTTACCGGGCCCAACCAGGTCGCCGATCTAGATGAGGCACTTGCCGCCGTTCCCGCCCTGATGGCCCGCGGATTCACCACAATCTGCGTGAAGCCCTCGCAGTTCATTGACGACGCGACAGAAATAGCCAGCTTCTGCAACGAACTCGCTGCGAAGGCGGCGAGACTTGGCGGCGAGACTCGGCCGGGGGCGGCGACGACGTTTTAGCCCAGGCTTGAGCCTTGACACGAGATCGTTTGCTTCCATACGATCCCGATCATCGCCGGCAGGTCCCGTGCACCCCGGAGGGGGAACGTGACGAAGATCGATGCGTTCGCCCACATACTGCCGCCCTCCTACGCCGAAAGCCTCGAGGCCCTGACGGCCGGCCCCGTCAGTGACAGGATCCTCGGCTACCGGCCATGGATCCGTGAGGATCCCGCTCTGATCGATCTGGACGCGCGCTGGCGGACCGTCGATCCGTTCGGCGACTACCGCCAGGTCCTCACGCTGGCCGTGCCGCCGCTTGAAGAACTCGGTGAGCCGGCGGTCGCACTCGACCTTGCCAGGGCCGCCAATGACGAGCTGGCCGGCCTTGTCTCGCGGTACCCGGACAGGTTCGCTGGCTTCACGGCAGCGCTGCCTATGGGCGACCCGCAGGCAGCGGCCGCTGAGCTGGACAGGGCGATGACCGACCTCGGCGCGGTCGGGGCGCAGGTGCACACCAATGTCGCCGGCGCGCCGCTGGACGAGCCGCGGTTTGACGTCATCTTCGACGTGGTCACCGATCATGGCGGCGCGCTCTGGATGCATCCGACCCGCAGCCCGGTCTGGTCGGACTATCCCGCTGAGTCCGCGTCGAAGTACGGCATCTGGTGGTCGCTCGGCTGGCCGTACGAAACGTCGGTCGCGATGGCCAGGCTGGTCTACTCAGGCTGCTTCGACCGGCACCCGGACCTGACCGTGATCACGCACCACGCGGGCGCGATGGTGCCGCATTTCGCGGGACGACTGGCCTCTCCGCTGGAAGATCCGCAGCGGGATTCGATCATGTCGAGCCTCAGGAACGACCCGATGGACTACTTCCGCCGCTTCTACGCCGACACCGCGATGTTCGGCGCCAGTCACGCGGTGCGCTGCGCTGTGGAGTTCTTCGGCGCGGGTCACGTGCTGTTCGGCACCGACATGCCGCTCGGCGGACCGAACGTGGTCGCCGACACGATCTCCGACATCACCTCGCTCGGGCTGTCCGAGGCCGACGAGGACGCCATTTTCGCTGGCAACGCGAGGAGGCTGCTCCGCATCGCCAGCGGCGATTGACCAGACCTAAGGAGCGAGCAATGGCCGGATCCGATTCGGGTTACGAACGCCTGGGAGCCAAGCTGCTGTCGCTGCCCGATGTGATCGCGCAGTCGGTCGGATTCATGGGCCCGGTATTTTCATCCGCGTTCGTGATCCCGCTGGTCATCGGCGTGATCAGCGCGTCCGGCCAGGGCGGCGGGCTGGCGTCGCCGCTGTCGGTGCTGATCGCGGCGGTAGGCGTGTTCGCGCTCGGCTGGATCGTGTCCACGTACGCGAAGCAGATCCATGCGGCCGGTTCGCTGTATGACTACGTGACCCGGGGGCTTGGGGAGCGCGTCGGGACCGCGGCGGGCTGGCTCTACTACGGCGGCGTGACCGTCCTGCTCACCGGATTGCTGCTGCTGATAGGCGGTTACCTGGAGAGCACGATTCAGGGCGAGTTCAAGGTGGACCCGCTGCCTTCGTGGGCGTGGACCGTGCTGCTGATCGCGCTGATCGCCGGCATCTTGTACTTCGGCGTGCGGATCTCGACCCGCAGCCAGCTTGCGCTCGCCCTGATCTCGATGCTCGTGGTCGGCGCGTTCTTCATCTTCGTGATCGTCAAGCTGGGGTCGGCCAACACCGTCCAGCCGTTCAACCCCTCATCGGCGGCCGACGGCTGGTCCGGCATCTTCTTCGGCGTGCTGTATGGCGTGCTGATATTTGTCGGCTTCGAGACGGCTGCGAACCTCGCAGAGGAGACTCCCCATCCGCGCCGGGAGATCCCGATTGCCGTGATGGCTACCGCGACGATCGCGACGGTCTGGTACGTCCTCGCCACCTACGTCGAGGTGGCCGGATTCCACCTCAGCATCAAGACGATCACGGAGACCGCCGGCGCCCCGCTGTTCGCGCTCGGGGCCCCGGCCAGCGCGGGCGGTTACGGCGGCACCTGGATCGATCGGCTGCTCGAGCTTGTCGTGCTGTTCGACATGATCGCGGTGGCGATCGGCTGCGCGGTGTCGGCGTCCAGGGGCGTCTTCGCGATGGCTCGCGACCGCCGGCTACCTGCCGTGCTGGCCAGGACGTCGCAGCGGCACGGCTCGCCGCTCGGCGCGGCCGTCTTCATCACAGCCGCCGCGATCGTCACCCTCCTGATCAACCAGTTCTGGACAAGCCTGTTCGCGCTGCCGGCGACGCCGCACTACTTCGCGCTGTTCGCATGGGGATCGACCTTCGGCGGCTTCGCGCTCGTGGTGGTCTACCTGCTGATGTCTGTCGGCGCGCTGCGGAACTTCTGGCGGTCCGATGGCAGGGGGCGGCTGGTCATCGCGGCCGTGCTCGGCGTCCTGATCACCGGGGGCGCCATTTACGGGTCGTTCTACAAGGTCACCAGCCCGACGATCTGGGCGCCCTGGCTCGCGCTGGCGCTGCTCGCGGTCGGATTCGGCTCGACGTTCGTGCTCCGGCCTCGCCAGGCCGCAAGCACGCAGCTCGCCGACCTGAGCGCCGCGGATACCGGCGCGGCTCGGTGACCAGCTTGTGAGAGACCAGAGCGCCTACCTCGTCACCGGCGGCGGCAGCGGTATCGGCGCGGCGGTCACGAGGGCGCTGGCATCGGCAGGCCACCTCGTAGCCATCTGCGGGCGCCGGGCTGATGCACTGCGTGCGGTAGCCGCTGGCACGGGGGCGCTCGACCTCGTCTGCGACATCGCCGACGCCGATCAGGTGCGGGAGCTGGTCGGCGCGGTCGCCGGCAAGTTCGGGCGGCTGGACGGGCTCGTGCTGAACGCCGGGGTCATCGCGCCGGGCGGCATTGCCGAGCTGTCCGCCGACGATTTCACGGAGATGGTCGCGATCAACCTGACCGGCTCGTTTCTGGTAGCCAAGGCTGCGCTGCCGCACCTCCTCGCGGCCCGCGGCGCGGTTGTGGCGGTCGCGTCGGTGGCGGCGCTTCGGGCAGCATCGGACATGGGCGGCTACGCGGCCACGAAGGCGGGCCTCGCGATGCTGACCCAGTCACTTGCCGTGGACCACGCGCACCAGGGGCTGCGGGCCAACGTCGTCTGCCCGGGCTGGACGATCACGGAGATGGCCGACACCGAGATGGCCGCGTTCGGTGGCGAGCGAGGGCTGGCCGTCGATCAGGCCTACGACCTCGTGACGGCGCTGGTGCCGCAGCGCAGGCCGGCCAGCGCCGACGAGATCGCCGCCGTGATCACCTGGCTGCTCTCGGATGCGGCGTCTTATGTCAACGGCGCCGTGATCCCGGTCGACGGCTCTGCCGCGGCTGTGGACGTCGGCACCGTGCCGTTCGACCCGCGGGTCAGGCTGGCCGAGGAAGGCTGGCCTTAACCGGGTCGGACTGGCGCAGTCAGCGCTCCGATGACGGCCGGAATGATCGCGTCGGCGCGCTCGGCCAGCTCGGCGGCGGTCAGCAACTGAACCGGGTGCGGGATGTAGAGCATCCGGCAGGCCGGCATGGCAAGCAGCCTGGCCTGCTCGATGGCTTCATCGGCGAACGGCGTGGTCGCGATGCCGACGGCCGGGATCCCCCGGCGCTCCAGGTGGACGAGGTCGCACACACTGCACGACGTACAGGAGCCTCAATCGGCGAGCGCTTCGACCACCAGGTCCGATCGCGCCGCGATCTGATCGATCACGGCCGGCGCCGCCGGCTTGGAAAAGATCTCCTTGGAGATACGGAACGTGACCGCTCCTGCCGCCTTCAGCCGCGATTCGACCTGATCGAGGAACTCCGCGCCACGGTTCTTGGTGATGTCCAGCAGCGCGATCGTGCGGCTCTCGATACTGCCAGGGCGCGCCGCGAGCGGCTCGGCAGGCCTGACGCGCTCGTCGAACGGGCTGATGTAATCGCGATCGGCGTGGTCACTGCTCATCGTGTCGGCTGCCAACCTAGCTCCACCTCCCGGGAGATCATCTGCGCCCCCATGCCGGTGCAGGGACCCAGAACTGCAGAGTAGCGTCCCGCCTCGCCGCCGGCCACGAGCAGGACGATCGAGTCGGGTGAGGCCCACTTGCGGATCATGTCGGCCGGGTCAGCGCGCGCGACGACCGGAGTCGTCTCGCCCCGCTTCAGCTCGCCCGCCGGCCTGCGCACGGCCTCGAACATGAACTCTCGCAGGCGTTGCTTGGACCAGCTGGCGGAGCGGAACATCTCGGCGTGCTCGGGGCAGATCACGAACACCGAAGGCTCCGCGAGCGGCCACCAGTTGGTCGACCACGAACTGGCCGCCGCCCAGGCCAGGACGTACGCCAGGTCCTCTGGCGTTCTGCTGCGGTGGTCGGAGATGTTCTGCGGGGCGTCGCTGCCGATCAGCGTGACCACGGACTGATCGGGGTCGAAGCCGCGCTCGACGTGCAGCGGCTCCCACGGGCTCGTCTCCTCGTCCTCAGCGACGCAGAAGCCGACTTTACCCATGTGCCCGAGCGTGGCACGGTCGAGTCCGCCTGGCTTGCCGCCGCCGAGGAGCGTGACAAGCAGGCGGATGGCCCGGCCGATCGTCAGGTTCGATCGCGTGCCAGGGCCGAGTGCGCCCATCCCGCTGTTCAGCCCGAGTTCCCTGCGTACCGGGCCGTTGACCACGATGAGCTGTCCGGCGGGCTGCGTGGTCACCGCCTGTCCGTGCAGGTTGAACGCGGGGTCGAGCATCGCCCTGGCTGCGGCCACCACGACAGGGAAATACGCGGGGCGGCAGCCAGCGAGCACCGCGCAGGCAGCCAGCCGTTCGAGGGTCGCCTCGCCCATCGACGGCGGGACCGGACCGAGCGACAGGGCGCCGTCAGCGCCGTCGAGCATCGCCTCGACGCGCTGCCTGGTGGGCGGCACGACCGGCAGGCCGTCGGTCCAGCCACGCTCGAACATCTCCTCCATCTCGTCGGTGGCGGCCTGGCGGGCCACTGCGGCGGCGACCTCAGGATCCATCGCCGCCTTGGACGAGCAGCCGGGTTTCCTTAGCGGCTCCACGGCCGGCGGTGCCGGGAGCGCCACGCTGCCAGTGAGCTGCGCGGCCTGCTCGGTCAGAGCCGCCAGTGCTGGCTGATTCCAGCCGACGACGGAGGCGGCAACGCTGCCGTCGCCGCCGACCAGGAATGCCGTCGGTACCGCGAGCAGCCCGTAGTCCTGCGAGGTCTGGTACGGCGGATCCTGCGAGACGACCCGGCCGGTCCAGCCGAGCGTGCGCGCTACCCGAAGAGCGACGTCGAGCGGGTCCTCGAAAATCGCGGTGGCGGTCAGGCCGGCGTTCTCCCACGCCCGGCAGAACGGGCCGAGGTTGCGCACGGCCATCGCCGAGGTCGGGCATTCCTCAGAGACGAAGAGCAGCAGGGCAGCGCCGCGGCGCGCGAGGTCATCGAGCCTGTCACCGCCAGGTTCGATGCCGGTAACCGCCAGTGCCGGGGCCATGCTTCCCGGTGCAAGCGCGCCGGATGGCGGCCCCTGTGGCGCGGCGGATAGCCCGGTCTTGGCTCGTCCGAGCCCTTCGATAATGTCCATCGAGTCCACAGTACGCCGGGACCAGAGGCCGGGCGGCTGGCGGTTCTGGCGTCCGGCTTCTTGGAACGGCGGCGCGCCATTGCTGGTGAAAAGCAGCGGCTTCCCCGGTGGGCGCATAACGCCGCCTAGGTAGGGGTACGGCAGGAATAGGAAGCGGATTATGTTCGCATTCTGGCAACCAATATGCAGAGCACCCGACCGGTGAGTGGATGAGCGTCCAGCGGGGCAACGAGTCACCAAATGAGCTGGTCCTCACCCATTGCCTGGAGAAGTTGCGAGCCAGGAACGGACTGACCGCGGAACGGCTCGAAACCGGCTCGGGCGGGGTCGCAGCCCCGCTGCTCGGCCTCGCAGCGGTGCGCCGGTACGCGAGTGTCCACCAGGTCGGGCTCACCCAGGCTGCGCTGGCTGTCGTGGGCGAGTGCATCAGGGACGGGCTCGCCGGGACGCAGCGGATCGTGGCGGACGCCGTGCTGGCCACCGGTGTCTTCAGCAACGCACAGTACAAGCACCACATCGACCAGCGCGTCGTGGATGCCCTGCGCTCGGATCTGCTGAGCAGACGCCGGAGGGCGCTCCTGGCGAACTGGTCTGCGCTGCACCAGGCGCATGGCCTCGAGCCAGGCGAGACTCCGAGCGATCGTGTCCTGCGCGGGAGCACCGAGATGGGCGTTCTGGCCGAGCTGGCCAGGCAGCTGGTCAGGCGCGAGGCGTACTCACTGGGCTCGATGAGCGTGGTGATGCCCAGCCTGGCGGCGGCGCCGGCCTCCGCTAAGCCGAACGGGACAAGGGGCAGGGTCATCGTCGTCGGCGGCGCGGTCATGGACGCAACATTCCGCACCAAGGTGCTGCCCGAGCGTGAGACATCGCGAGAGGCACACGACTTCTTCCTCTCCCCCGGCGGCAAGGGACTGACGCAGGCTGTCGCCGCTGTCCGGCTCGGGCTCGACGTGTCGCTGCTCGCCGCGGTCTCGGACGACCGATTCGGCCACGAGATCGTCGGGTATCTCAGGCACGAAGGCGTCGATACCTCGATGCTGAAAGTGGTCAGTGACGCGCGAACCCCCTTTACCGGAGTCATCGAATTCGAGCTGGGTGACAGCATCGCGGTGAACTGGCGGAATGACAGAGAAGTCCGGGTCGACATGCGCGACATCGAGCGCCACGAAGCGGAATTGATCGCATGCGACGCCGTTCTGCTCACATTCGAGCTCCCCCGCGATAGCGTGCAGCGCGTTCTCGCCATCGTGCATTCAGCGCCAGAGCGCCGTCCGGCGGTTATCGTGACGCCGTGTAATCCTTCTGCCGACGGGAGCGTCTCGGGCCAGGCGCTCTCCCAAATCGACTTCATGGTGGCCCACGCCTGGGAACTCGGCCGCTATGCGCCGCCGGAACGCGGCACCTTCGATATCGATGCTGTAGCCCGCCGGATCCTCGCCTACGGGGTCGAGACGCTATGCATTCCCAACAGCGGCGGTTGCACAATCTACTCAGAAACGGCATTGGGGACGTTCACCGTGCCAACATTTCCCTCTACGTATAAAGAGTCATCGGCCGCACGAGACGCGTTCTGTGCCGCCCTGGCCGCTCAGCTGATCGAGGGCGGCCACGAGTTCTCCGAACAGGTCGCGCTATGGGCGACGGCGGCCATGGCCGCGGCAATCGCCGACTACCCGCTGCCCAACTCGATGCCTGACCGATCCAGGATCGAGCAGCTGCTCAGCCGGTCCCGCTTCACCGTCGCCCCGCGGGCCGGCGATCACTTAAGGGTCAGCGATGCAGCCGATGCGGCTGGACCTGCTCTGTCGGTCCGATCAGACGGCAGCAGAAGATCTTCGAGTCCAGCAGCCTGGCCCGGCTTTGCTCAAACCGGCGGCCTGGATTCTTGAGCTGCAATTCGGTGAGGTTCGACGTCCCGAATTCCTGCCGGAGCTGGCGCGGGCTGATGTACCTGCGCTCGTAATACAGGTATGGCCTGGCCTGGACGGTGAGCCACTGCTGCCAGTTCGCGGCCCGGTAACTCGTGCCGAGAAATCCCAGATTCGGGTCAACTGCCGTGATGAGCAACTCGACATCGTGATCGCCGCGCCGCAGCGTGGCGCGAACCCTGGACAAGAGATAGGAGATGGCGTTCGGTGGCGCGCCATTGCGTGAGTAGACACGGGAGATATCCCAGATGTTGCCCGCCGGAACATCAAAGCGCGCTTGGATCTGACTGGCGATCCGCCGCCATTGCAGTGGCGAGACGCTGCATAGGGTGACTGGCAGCAGGTCACAGGGATCGATGAGCGCGAAGTTGAGCGAGTCTGGCCTGCCGCTGCGCAGGTAGTGCAGCTTTGAAAAGATGGCCTCGGCCTGGGCCGGCGGAACCTCGGTGAACAGAAGCTCGCCCAGCTCCGCCTTCCCCGCCGAGATCAGCCCGCGGGCAGCGACGGCGTCCTTGCGCAGCTGCCGGCCGGAGAAGAACAGCTCCCTGTCGACCTGAGCCCTGCTGACGGAGCCGCGAGAGCTGGCTACCCGGGGCAGGTGAAGCAGCGTGCGAACGCTCAGCGCTCGGTGGTCGAGGTCGGTCCGCCTGGCCGCGTCGGCGGCCAGATCGGAAAATTCCGAACCGGGCGCGCAGCACTCACTCAGCGCCAGCCTGGCAGGCGCCGCACGCGGTGCCGCCTGAGACGATGTCACGGCGCCCGCGTCGCCCGGCTCGGTGCAGGTCGGCGGGGCCTCTAGAGTCCGCACGCGCGCGATTGTAGACTCCCCCGTCCTGCACATTACGGTCGTTTGACCAGATTGGTGTGCTGACGTTGCGACAGTGACGCTCGCGCCATTAGCGGGGCGACCGAAGACCGCGCCGTGGCAATCTTCGCGACCTGTGACCGGACCTGGTATCCGCTGGATCGCCGCGATTGACGCCAACTGGCAGGCATTGTGCCAGTTGGCAACGCCGGGCGGCCAAGAGGCCCGCCACTAGCGCTTATAGCACGCGCAGGATAGCGCAATTGGCATTTCTGTTTGCCAATATTACCCATTGACAACCTATTGGAGCATTGTTCAATTGAATTACAGCAACAAATGATAACAGCGAGAGCCAGTCAGGCAAGAAGGAGGTGAGAAGATGTCTCAGAATAGTCTCCTGGCTATGGCACTGCTCGTCGGCGTGCCCGTGATGTTTATCTGGCGCCAGCTGCTCAAGCTGGTCGCCGTTCTCGCGGTCGTCGTTTTCTGCCTCGGCGTGTACGGCCTGTACCACGTTGCCCAGCAGATGCACCTGTAAGGCGAACCTCGCGCGCTGAGGCGGCTAAGGCCGGGCGGTCGTGGACTTCGCTCCGCGAGGCTCCGGCGGATGACGGCCCTCGAGAATCGCGAGCAGCGCGCCGTGAGCCGCCGCGCCGCCGCGGCGCGGCGGATCCGAGCCTGCGAGGCCTCCCAGGACGTTGCGAAGTGGCCGGCCGCTCACCACCTCGGCCGCATAGTCGGCAGCAATGCCCCCGTGAACAAGCGCCTCTATCGCCTGCGCCGTAGGCAACGTGTTGAACCAGCGATAACCGGCCTGCAGACGCGCCGCGGCATCGATGCTGCCGATTGCGAGGACCCTCGATAGGCCCCCGTCTGGAAACGCATCCAGCCTGATCGCCGCCACCGGATCGTGATCAATGACATCGAACTCGTGCCGCGTGTCTGGCTGAACAGGCGTGCGCGCCAGGATCGGCGCCCAGGATGACGATTCGCTTGCCAGCAGCTGGTCTTCGTCGCCCCCGTTGACGGCGATGGACTCCGAGGCGTTGTACCTGAAGTAGGACGTGTCTACGACCAGGCGCCTGATCTGGCCGGCGAACGCAAGCCGGCAGACCACGAAGTCGTTGCCCGCCACCCTGCGCCGCCGAGTCTCCCAGCCTTCGCCCATCGACCGCGGCTGGCCGGGACGGTTGAGCGCCGATGCGGCGGAGAAGTAGTCGTCGCTGCTCGCCACGACGAGGCCGCCGTATGACTGACTGACCAGATCCACGGTGAGGTCCTCGAGGCCGCGGGGGTCCGGCACCACCTGGCCGCTCACGCGCAGCCTGGCCACCCCGCCGTCCGGGTACGCGGACAAGCGAACGTGGGTAAAGCGCCTCGGGTCTGTCACGGCGAAAACGTTCGCGCAGTCCCCGCGGAGCGGCGACTTCGGCACGATTTCGATCCAGTCAGCCACCTGGCGCGTCAGATCAACAGGGCCCGGGTAGCCCTCGTGGCCGCATGCGTGCACGGCGCACTGCTCTGGATGGTTGCCCGTGAAGAAACTGGTGTCGACCGTGACGCTCGTGATGATCCCCGGTGCGCCGAGGCGCACGATGACCCAGTCGTGCCCTGCATGACGGCGGCGCCTGGTCTCCCAGCCGTCGACGATCTCACCGCGGTTGCCGTACCTGCCCGGCTCGAATGACGGCGCGCCGGGCGCGAGCAGATTCTCCTTGTCGCCGAAGGATTCGTCGCTCGCCGCCACCACGGTGCCGCCGAGCCAGCGTGAGGCAAGGTCGACCGCAGGCTGCTGCGACACCGTCATCGGTCAGCTCGCAACACGAGCTCGCCCCTGGGGCACCCGACGCCCGCCAGCTCGCCTCGGAGGATGGTCGCCCGGACAGTGCCCGTCACGGTCCGGCCCGCGTACGGGCTCACGGGCTGCTTGTGCCGCAGCGCGGCGGGATCCACGACGAACGGCTCATCAGGCGCCAGTATGCAGAAGTCGGCGTCGCAGCCTGGGGCGATCCGACCCTTTCTGTCCAGGCCAGCCAGCCGTGCGGGTCGCGACGACATCCAGCCCGCGACCCTCGCCAGCGAGATCCCGCGATCGCGCGCGGCTGTCCAGGTGACCGGCAGGCCGATCTGCAGCGAGGAGATGCCGCCCCAGGCGGCAGCGAAATCGCCGGTGTCCAGCTGCTTCATCGCGGGCGTCGCCGGCGAGTGGTCGGAGGCCACGAGGTCGATCGTCCCGCGCCGCATGCCGTCCCAGAGCAACTCCCTGTTGGCTGCCTCCCGCACCGGCGGGCTTGCCTTGCACGACGTCGCACCGTCCTCGATCTCTTCTGCGCACAGGACCAGGTAATGCGGGCAGGTCTCAACGGTGATCGCGACGCTGTCGCGACGGGCGGAGGCGAGCATGGGCAGCGCGTCAGAGCTCGACAGGTGCACGATGTGCGCGCGGCCACCGGAGCGCCTCGCGGCCTCGATGACCTGGCAGATCGCGAGGTTCTCGGCGTCACGGGGCCGGGCCGCGAGGTAGTCGGCGTAGACGCCGGAGGCTCGGAGCGTCGTTGCCTCGCCGCTTTCTGCATGGACGAGCAGCGGCACGCCGAATGGCCGCAGCGTGCCGAGAGCCCGCTCGAGCTCAGCAGCGCTGACCGGCGCGAAGTCTTCGGCGCCGGAATCGGCAAGGAAGCACTTGAAGCCGAGCACTCCTGCCTCGTGCAGCGGGACCACTTCGGACTCATTGCCGGGAATCACTCCGCCCCAGAAGCCGACGTCCACATGGCACTGGCCGTTCGCCGCCCGACGCTTGAGTTCGAGCGCCGCCACTGTGGTCGTGCTCGGGACGCTGTCAAGCGGCATGTCCACGAGCGTCGTGATCCCGCCCAGGGCCGCGGCCTGCGTCGCGGTCGCGAAGCCCTCCCAGTCGTCGTGGCCCGGCTCGCAGATGTGGACATGGGTGTCGACCAGCCCCGGCATCAGTACCTCATCCGCCGCGAGTTCGATCACCTCGGCGGCGGCGGCGGGCTGGCTGAGCGGGCAGACAGCCTCGATCCTGCCGTCCCTGACACCAACCATCGCGGGCCGCTCCTCGCGGCCACAGATGGCCCGCGGAGCCCGGATGACGAGGTCAAAAGCTTCGTTCTCGCTGGTCATGGATCGGCGTGCGGATCGGCGGGCTTCATGAAGAGGCAGTATAGAGAGTATTGACATTTGATTATGACTTTGTAATGTTCTCGTATGCCGCCTGGGTCGGACAAGGATCTTGCATTGAGCACTGATCTTGCGTCTCACAGGGACGTCACATCGAACTCCGAGATCCGGTCGCGGCTATCAGCGGCCGTGCGCAGGCACAGCCCCGTCCCGCTGCACCACCAGATCAAGATCGCGGTTCTCGAAGGCGTCGAGGGCGGCTGGCTGGAGCCAGGCGCGCAGCTGCCCAGGGAACGCGAACTGGCCGAGACGCTGGGCGTCAGCCTGGCCCCTGTCCGGCAGGCCATGGCCGACCTGACCAAGGAAGGCTACGTCGAACGCATCAGGGGCAGAGGGCAGCTACATCCGCGACCGGAAGCTGGTCGAGAAGATTCAGATCCTGGGCAGCTTCCACGAATCCGTCAGCCGCCAGGGCCTCAGGGTCGAGGTCAAGGTTCTGAGCAGCGACATGACCAAGCCCCCGCACGTCGTCGACGCGGCCCTTGGGCTGCATGGCAGGAACGCCTGGTGCCTGCGCAGGTTCGCGAGCATCGACGGTGAGCCGCTGGCGCTGCTCACGGCCTGGCTGCAGCCGAGGTATGCCCGCGGCGTCACTGACAGGGACCTGGGCACAGGGTCGTTGTACGAGGCGCTGCGCCACGTACACGGCATCGAGATGACCGCAGCCGACAACCTCGTCGAGGTGGACAGGGCCGGACTCGAGCAGGCCGAGCTGCTCGGCCTCGCGCCGGGCTCGCCGGTGCTGCGCGTCATCGGCATCACGAGAAACCAGCAAGACCGCCCGGTGGAGTACTCCGACGTGCTCTACCGGCCAGAGAGATTCAGGTTCGCGATCGAAAGCAAGCGATCGGCGCAGGCTGAACCCCGAGCTACGGCGGTGCGAGGCGCCGCCCGACTGGTCCAGGAGGATCACATGGCACGTGACGTATCCCTCCCGTCGGACTTCGCCGGCGACGGACAATTGTTCGTCAGGAACGCGACCGGCCTGGTCAGGGAGGTATCCAGGTGGGACGCCCTGATCATGAACACCCTAGGCATGAACGTCGCTCTCGGCGCGATCTTCATGCTGCTGCAGGCGCCAGGGAACTTCCCTGGCGGCAACATGCTGCTGGCGATCGCCATCGGAACGCTCGTGATGGCGTTCACGCTGCTGTGGGTGTACTCGGAGTTCGCGGCCGCGATGCCGAGGGCCGGCGGCGACTACGTGTTCGTGAGCCGGGCGCTGCACCCGATCGCAGGCTGGCTTATGTCATGGAGCCAGGGCCTGTGGCTGATCTTCTTCTGGATCGGCTTCAACGCCTGGTTCGCGCTGACGTTCGCCGCCCCGGTCGCGATGACGACGCTCGGCGCGGTCACCGGCCATTCCGGCTGGATCACCGCGAGCAACGACCTGCTGGCCAAGCACACCATCATCGGCATCACCACGCAGTGGTGGGTCATTCTCTTTGGCACCGTGCTGACGTTCGGCTTTGCCACGCTCCTGATTTACGGCTCCCGTTCCTACTGGCGGGTCCAGAAGTGGCTGTTCGCGATCGCCGGCGTCGGCATCCTGCTGGTCGCCGGCCTGCTGCTGTTCCGCGGCAACCAGATCGCACAGACGTGGACGAACTTCGCCACCACCAACAAGGGCCTGGCCTTCAACAACATCATTCCAGCGGCCAAGGCGGCCGGTTTCACCGGCAACGGCGCCCACTTCAGCATGACCGCCACGCTGCTGATGCTGCCGTGGGTCTTCTTCGTCGTCGGCTACGCGCAAGGCTCGGCGCAGATCGGCGGCGAAGTCAAGCGCGCATCCCGCAGCCAGTACTTCGCCATGGTCGGCGGCGTCCTGATCAACGGCGCCGTGCTTGCCTTTATCGTCTGGGCGTACCAGCACGCGGTCGGACACGACTGGGCAGCGAGCCTGTCCTACCTCAGCAACACGGGATCGAGCAAGCTCGCGCTTCCCGGCGGCGTTCCTGCCGGGATCAACCTGATCGCCAGCCTGCTCACTGGCAGCGTGCCGCTGTTGATCATCATCGGCGTGGGCTTCATTCTCTGGGCGCTCATGGGCACGCCGCTGTCCACGCTGCAGGCCACCAGGTACATGCTCGCGTGGTCGCTGGACCGGGCAGTTCCCAAGCAGCTCGGCGATGTGAACGACAGGTACCACACGCCGATCAAGGCCATCCTGCTGTGCGCGGTGACCGGGGAGATCGCCCTCTTCGCGCTCGTTCAGATACCGCAGGCAAGCCTGCTCGGCGCGCTGCTCGCGCAGATCGTGGCGTTCATCGTCGTGAGCATCGCGGGCATCGTGTTCCCTTATCGCCTCAAGGCGGTCTGGGAGAGCGCGGGCGGCCGCCGTATCTTCGGCATCCCGGCCGTGACGCTCGCCGGAATCGGCGGCGTGGTCGCGCTCGGCGTACTGATGGGCGAGTTCGTGCTGAACTCCTCGATCAGCGCGACGTTCGCGGTCACCAGGACGCTCTCGCTCGAGTTCATGATCGGCGCCATTGTCCTCGGTGCGATCTGGTACGTCGTCGCATGGCGGCTGAACGCGCGCAAGGGCGTGAATCTCGCGCTTGCCTACCGCGAGATCCCGCCGGAGTGAGCGAGCTGCCCCGCACGAGGTCGCCCGCGCCGCAAGGCAACGATCTGGTCTTGGTGGTCGGGAACCTCACCATCGACGATGTCGTGCTGCCCACAGGCGCCACCAAGATGGCCACCCTTGGCGGCAACAGCGTGCACGCGGCGACGGCCGTCGTCACCGCGGGCGCCAGCGCGGCGCTCATCGCCCGGCGGGGAGAGGACTTCCCGCCTGGCGCGTCCGGCCGCGCTGGCCGAGGCGGGCGTCGATGTGAGCGGCCTGGTCGACATCGCCGGGCCGACGGTGCGGAACTGGGTGGTCTACGAGGAGGACGGCAGCAGGCACTGGCTCTACCGGACGCCGCCTGAACGGTCAGCGCAGGTCGCTCCGCAGCCCGAGGACCTGCCCGCATCGGCGCTCAGGCAGGCCGCCGTTGTGCACATCGCCGCCATGCCGCTCGATCGCGCCGAGCGGATCGTCGCGCGTGTGCGCCATCTCGCGCCCGACGCCGTCATCACCCTCGACACCCACGAGACGTGGGAGGCCGACGTGGCCGACCGGGTGGTGGAGCTCGCCAGGACGGTCGGCTTGTTCGTTCCGAGCCTGGAAGAACTGACACAGCTCGTCGGCGCCGCCAACCCGGCGGACGGGCTGGCAGCCCTCGCCGCAGCCGGCGTAGTCCGCGCGGTCGTGAAGGCAGGAAGCGCCGGGGCATACCTGCTGGAGGGCGGCCGGATCACGCACGTCCCTTCGCTTGATGTTCAGGCCGTCGATGCCACCGGAGCGGGGGACGCATTTTGCGGCGGCCTCGCGGCGGGACTCGCGCGCGGCCTGCCGGTCAAGGCGGCAGTGGGGCTCGGCGCCGCCGTTGCCGCCACGGCGATCACCGGAAGCGGCAGCCTCCGGCTGCTTGAGCCAGGTATCGACCGGGCCGCGGTCGCCGCGGCGGGCCAGCGGCTGGCCGCCGCGAGCACCGAGGTCGTTGACACGGGCACAGCGGCGACGGTGATCGCGGCGGCGGCGCAGGCCGAGCCTGTTGCTGATCCCCGCTATGACATAGAAGTGATGCGGCGCGAGATCCTCACGATCCCCGACGTGGTCTCCGACGTGCTCGACGACGCTGACGGCAGGATCGCGGCGGCGGCAAAGCGGCTGGCAGAGCGCGGCACCCGGCACCTGTGGCTGACCGGCTGCGGTGATTCAGCGTTCGCCGGCATCGCTGTGGCGCTGGCATTCCAGCGCCACACATCGGTCACCGCCCACCCGGCGCACGCGCTGGACCTGGCCAGGTACCAGGTCAGGGCTATGCCGCCGGAGACCGCCGTGATCGCAACGTCGTACTCGGGCCGGGTCGGCCGGACCATCGAAGCCGCCGTCCAGGCGCGCCGCGCCGGCCGGCACGTGATCGCGCTGACCAACTCGCCCGACACCGAGCTCGCGCGAGCCTCGGACGAAGTGTTGCCCGTCCAGGTGCCGACGCTGGGCTTCTCCCCCGGCACGTCGACCTACGTCGCGATGGTCTGCACGCTGCTGAGGCTGGCCGGCGAGCTCGCGCAGCTGGGCGGCGCCGGCGACGACCTGATCGACGCGCTCGGCAGGCTGCCAGATCTGGTCGCGACGACGCTGCGCGAGACGGCTTACGCCGCTCCGGCGGCGGCCGACGTGCTGCTGTCCGCGCCCTGGACCGCGTTCCTCGGGGCCGGGCCCAACGAGGCGACGGCGAGGTTCGGGGCCGCGAAGCTGATCGAGGCGGCGCAGCGGCTCGGGCGTGGCGACGAACCTCGAGGAGTGGGCGCACGAGGAGTACTTCGTCACCTCGGCCGGCGATCCGGTCGTGCTGATCAATCCGAGCGGAGCCGGTCACGACCGCGGCCTGGAGATCCTGTCCGAGCTGGCGTTCATCGGGGCGCGGCCGATCGTGATCAGCGACATCCCGCCGGCGACAGGCATGTCACCCGGCTCGCCGCTGCTGCTGGCGACCGCGAACGGAGTCCCCGAGGAGCTGTCGCCGGTCACCGCGTGCCTGCCGCTTGCCCTCGTCGGCTTCCACCTCGCGCAGGCAGCGGGAACACGGTCCTACAACTTCCCGAGCGCTGCGGCCAAGGACGAGCACTACGACACTATCCACCGAGTCACGATCGGCGAGCCCGCGTGATCGTGCCGGGAGTTGCGGGAGAGATTTGTTGAAGGAATCGAAGATCTTCTTTGCCACAGATATCCACGGCTCAGACCGGTGCTTCCGCAAGTTCCTCAACGCCGGGAAGTTTTACGGCGTCGACGCGGTCGTGCTGGGCGGCGACATCACAGGCAAGATGATCGTCCCGGTCGTGGAGGAGGGCGACGGGCCGGTACTACGCCCAGCTTTTCGGGCGCAAGCGCGTCGTGGACGCCGACGGCCTGGCGGGGCTCAACAAGTTCATCGCCGACGCCGGCTTTTATCCGCACCCGATGACCGTCGAGGAGATCAACGTTCTCAAGCAGGACCCTGCGGGCGTGAGCGACCTGTTCCGGAAGCTGATCAGCGAGACGATGAGCCGATGGATCGAGCTCGCCGAGGAGCGGCTGGCGGGCACCGGCATCCAGTGCCTGATCGCGCCGGGCAACGACGACCCGCCGTTCATCGACGGCGTCCTCGGCAGCAGCTCGTCCGTGGTCAACCCCGACGGCCGTGTCGTGGAACTGCCTGGCGGCTTCCAGATGATCTCGGTCGGCTACTCGAACCGCACTCCATGGGATTCGCCTCGCGAACTCGACGAGGACGATCTGGCGGCCCTCATCGACGCCGAGGCCGCCAAGCTCGGCGACCCGGCCGGAGCCGTCTTCAACCTGCACGTCCCGCCCAAGGACACGCCGATCGACCAGGCCGTGGCGCTGGATAAGGAGTTCCGGCCTGTCATGAAGGGCGGCGCGCCGTATATCACGGGCGTGGGAAGCTCGGCGGTGCGCCAGGCGATCGCCAGGTACCAGCCCATGCTGAGCCTGCACGGCCACATTCACGAGTCCAGGGGCGAGGCCAGGATCGGCAGGACGCTGGCACTCAATCCGGGCAGCGAGTACAGCGAAGGCGTGCTGCGCGGCGTCATCATCACGTTGTCGGAGAAGAAGGGCGTCCGTGGCTACCAACTCGTCGCAGGATGAATACGGATCGGCGCAGGGGCCGGGCTGCGCACCCGCGGCCGTCGAGGTCGCTGTTCTTGGCTCGGCACGGATCGGACCCGGCGATCCCCGGCACCACGACGCGCAACGGCTCGGCGGGCTGCTCGCCGCACAGGGCTGGACCGTCGTGACCGGCGGGTACGGCGGCCTGATGGCGGCGGTTTCCCATGGCGCGTCGGCGGCAGGTGGCCGGACCGTTGGTCTGCCGATGCAAGCGTGGCACCACCTGACGCCCGATCCTGGCTGCGCGGAGCTCAGGTGGAGCGCCAGCTACGAGGAGCGGCTCGGGCACCTGCTGGCGACTCAGGTCGCCATCGCGCTGACCGGCGGTGTCGGCACGCTGGCCGAGGCAGCTGGCGTCTGGGCCGCCGCGCAGACCGAGCCGGGTGCCGCCCAACTCGTACTGGTCGGCCCGGCCTGGCGTGCGCTGATGGACGTGTTCGCCGACCACCTCGTGATCGGCGCGCAAGACCTCGCCCTCCCGGTAGTCGTGGAGGACGTCGAAGCGGCAATCTTCGCCGTCCGCAGCCTGCTCGACTTCCCCGCCACAGCCCTCGGCGCCCGCGGCTAGCTGACCAATAAGCAGGATCCGCCGGCGGACCGACATTGCCCGCGGATCCTGCTTTCTCGTCGCTGTGTCACCCGTGGGCCTGTCCATGCAACTCGGAGCTCGCTGCGGCTGAAACGCGTAGGCGAAGGTAAAGCGCGTGGAGAAAGGCGCCATGAAACCTGAGTCTTCGCGATTACACTCAGGCTTCGCGCTTTGCAGGCCCTCGCCCGGCGGGAATGCTGTGTCACCCGTGGGCCCCGTCCGTGGAGTGAGGTCCGGGCCGGTCATCGGGCAGCCGCGGTGTCTCGCCCTGTCCGCCCGGGGCGAATCTTCTCGGTCCGCTCGATCGGATTGGTGAGCGTTGCCCGACTGGGCACACGCCGGCCCATCCGGGTCCTGGCGTGGTTCTTTGGCCGCGACCACTCGGCAACCTCCGAGTGGAAGTCCAGGATCTGCCGCGCCAGTCCCCGCAGCCGGCCAGGCGCTGCGGCTCCATTGAGTGTCCAGTCGGCGTCCTCGCGCCTGCTGGCCGCGCTGACCACCACCGCGGCTGCGATCGGTGCACAGGTCACCGCGAGGGCGATGACGAATAGTCCGGTCAGCATCACGTACACCTCCACGTACGTCATGCGGCTTTGCCGCCCCCTCGGCCGCCCAATGCGGAAGGGTTACTTATGACGCTAAGGAGGACCAATAGGAAGAACCACGAAGAAAGGCCACAGGATGGCCCACAGATCGCTAAGCGAAAATGTTAGACACATTCATATGTTAAGCTCACAGGCCATTCCCGCCATTTCCCATTTACTTGAACAGGAACTGGGATCGGCCGTCGTGGCGCGCCAAAGGCAACCGCTGGGAGGTTGGGTGCGCCGGGAACCGATTTCGTCCAGCAGGGCTTGCCCAGCGACATCAGACACGAAAGAGCCCGGCCGGGCCGGTTCCGTCGCGCGCCCAACCAATGCCCCCTATTGCTCGCTCTATGACGTGGAGAGTTTCTGACCGCCGCAGTCTCACCGCAGCGACGTCACAGGAACCCGTAGTGACGCAGGGTCGCCAGGACGCGGGCAGCGAACCGGTGGCCGATCTTCTGATACACGGCGTGAGCACGGCTAAGGCTGTCCGCTCCTCGATCGACGTCGCCAGCGGCGATATCAAGCGAGCCTATTCCCTCTAGCGCGCGTGCCTCTTCAAGCAGGGCTGTTATCGCGCGCGCCATTCCAAGTGCCCATTCGTAGTTTGCTCGCGCTTGCGTCGGGTCTGGGACCCACTGGAGGTCGCCCAGGTTGTTGTGGACCTCGGCCTGCCCCAACCGGTGACCCAGCGCCTCGTAGAGAGCGAGGGCGTCGCTGAGCGTGTCGGGAGCCGATCTGTAATCCGAGGTCAGGTGCTGAGCAACGCCAAGGAAGCTGAGCGCGTGCGCCTGGCCAAGACGATCATCAATGCTCCGGTACAGATGGAGCGCTTGCTCATAGATGCTGATGATCTCCCTGTAGTCACCCGACTCCTGCAAGGCGAGACCGAGGTACCGGAGCGAATCAGCCTGGCCACCTGGATCGTCCAGACCACCGTGGAGTTCAAGCGCCTCACGGTGGCTAGCTATAGCCTCCGTCGCAAGGCCGGCGAGACGCTGCACGAAACCTAGCTCGTTGAGAGCGTCGGCCTGGCCGAGTGGGTCACCGGCGCGCTGATACAACAGGAGCGCCTCCTGTAGCGTCGTCGCGGCGGTCGAGTAGCCGACGGTCAGCCGCTGGATGACACCGAGGCACTGCAAGACCCTGCCCTGGCCCAGAAGGTCACCAAGGTCACGGCTAATCTGCAGGGCTTCGTCAAGCGCGGCTGTAGCGCCCGCGTAGTTCCCGATCAGCCGCTGAACCGTGCCCACGCAGGTGAGGGCCCTGGCCTGGCAGGCGAGATCATCGATCGTCCGCGAGATCGTCAGCTCGACTTCATGAAGCGTGAGCGCCTGACCCCAATGGCCTCTTGTTCGCAGAAACCCATGGATCGCTGCTGGGATCGCGATGCAGTGTTGATCCGAGCCGCGCAGCTTGGCGTACTCCACCGCGGCCTGCAGGTTCGCGCGTTCTACTTCGAGCCAGTGCGCGTCGCGATTCCGGGCTTGCTCGTCGACCGGATGCAATGGACGGTCCCTGGCGCCCTGGCCGCGCCCGAAGTGCTGGCCAGCGCGCACAGCGTTCTCGCTGTAGTAGTCAAGGAGCCTGCCGATGGCCGCATCGTTGTCGTCCGGATCATCTGTGGACGCGAGCGCTCTGGCGTATTCCCGGATCAGGTCGTGCAGCCGGTAGCGGTCCCTGGCAGGCTCGCTGATCAAGTGCTGATCGTAGAGATCGTCGAGCATTCTGGTCGCGTCCGATTGACTCGTGTTCGCCAAGATGGCGGCCGCTGCGGCATCGATCTCAGTTCCAGGGTGCAGGCCAAGCCGGCGGAAGAGGCGCTGCTGCTGGGAAGACAGGTCCTGGTACGACAGGTCGAACGCGGCCGCCACGGAAAGGTTCTCGGCATACATCAGCGACAGCCGGTCGCGCGCCTGCTCGAGTTCTCCAGCCAGCCCGTCGGCGGTCCAGTTGGGATGGTGATGCAACCTGCGGGCCAGCATGCCGACGGCCAGCGGCAGGAATCCGCTGAGCCGAACTATCTCGGTGACGGCAGCATCGTCGGCGGTCACGTCAGGGCGGTCAGCGAGCCTGACAAACAGCGTTACAGCGTCATTTGCTTGGAGGGTGTCCAGGCTCACCGTGGCCGTGTCGTCCAGCGCGGTCAAGTGGCGCCTGCTGGTCACCAGCACCAGGGTGCCAGGCGCACCAGGCAGCAGCGGCCGGACCTGTTCATGGCCCGACGCGTCGTCCAGCAGTAGCAGCATCTGCTTGTCGGCCATGTGGTTTCGCCACAATATCGTCCTGGCATACAACCCGGGCGGAATCTGCTCAGCCGCGACGCCCGTCGCAAGGAGGAGACTGCTGAGCGCGTCGGTCGGCTCGACTGGCCGATGACCTGATGCATGCGCGTGCAGTTCCAGGAAGATCTGGCCGTCCTGAAACCGGTGCGCCAGCAAGTGGGCGACGTGCACCGCGAACGTGGTCTTCCCCACTCCGGCCATGCCGTCGATGGCGTGAATGGCTATGACCCCACCGGGGCCAGGCTGTGCTTCAACCGCCTCGATCAGACGCGCCAGTTCCTGCTTGCGACCGGTAAATCCGATAGCGTCGCGTGGCAACGTCCTCGTCGCAGTCGCGACAGCGCCGCCGTTCGGCTGGGGCCAATCGCCCACGGGCAATGGCTCGTGGCTACGGCCGCGGGCGGCTGCCTCGAAACCCGCACGACGAGCACCATTCAGCTCCAGTGCATCGGCCAGCAGGCGCGCTGTATCCCGCCGCGCCGTGTGATTGACCCCCCGTTCCAGGTCGCTGATTGATCGCGTGCTCAGGTTCGCGGCCTGGGCAAGTTCTTCCTGCGTGAGCCGAGCCTCCCCGCGAAGCTGCCGCAACAACTCCCCGAAGTTCCTGACGGGCTGCTCCGCCACTGCCGGTGCCCCTCGTCTGACGTATGCTCAGCCGTCGCGCAGCAAACAACCTGCTGCCGGCGGGCGAGCCATTCCAGACCACCTTCTTCTCAACGCATTTTGAACTGTTATCCCGATGTGCGCAATGGGTGGGATATGGTCGGCATGCGAACAACATGAGGTCATCGCTGTCCTGCGCGGATCTGGCGTCGGACATTTGTTTACCTGCGTGCTCTCGATATCGCCGGGACGCTCCGACTAGACTCCTGTACGCAGGTCGACGACGACCGCGTCCATTCGCTCGCTCCTTGCCCGGCGGAACTTCAGCGTTCTGCCCGGCCAGTGATCGGTGTCGTGAGAGCACAAGGTGTGATAGCAGGGCGGCGCGCCGAACTGCATGGAGGCTGCGGGTGGATGTGAAGATTGTCATCGCCGGTCTCGGCATCGCCGGTCGCGACCATGCCAAGGCCCTCGAAGAGACGGGGGGCGCCGCTGTCGTCGCGGTAGTCGACCCAGATCCTGCCTGCCAGCTCACGTTTCGCGGCGAGCGCGTACCGGTCTACCCAACCGTTCTGGACGCGAAGTCGCGCCACGACCCCGACGTCGTCGTCATCGCTTCGCCCACCCCGACCCACGCCACCGTCTGCAGGGAGGTCGCTGAGCACTTCCCACAAGCAGAGGTTCTAGTCGAGAAACCCGCGGCCGCTGACATGGCTGATGCCCGGCAGGTGATCACAAGCAAGCCAAAGACATCGGTGGCCTTCCACATGGCCTTTTCCGCGGAAGTCGAGTGGGCGCTCAGCATCGCTCGGAGGAAGGCTCACGATCTGGGCCCACCAGTCGCGATCGAGTCCGTGTCATCCGATCCATACCAGGGCAACCTTGATTCCGCGAAGCGGCGGCTAGGCAATAGCTGGATTGACACCGGCATTAACGCGCTCAGCGTGATCGAGAGGTTCGCCAGGCTCGAACATCGGAATTCGTTTCGTCAGATCGGGGAGGAATCCTGGTCCGCGTTCGAGGGGAGCTTCACCTGCGTCGTCGATGGCCACAAATTCAATGCGTTGGTGCTAACCACCTGGCACGCCACCGATCGGTCGCGGACGACGCGCATCAGATATACCTCGGGGGCCGAACTCGTCATGGACCACAATGCCGTCAGTGGCTACCTAAAGGAACATGGTTCGATCACAGAGATCTTTGGCACGGACGGCAGCGTCGCCCGCCGGGAGGGCCACTACCGAGCCCTCTATAAGTGCTGGTTGCCTAGCCGAGAATGCGTCTTCTCACCAGATGACAGCATGCGCCTGCACGAGCTGCTGCTCGAGCCAAGATCGGGAACGATCTCCCAGTCGAGTGGGTTGAACAGGCGTTAGAACGGGGAAGCCGGAACCCGCGGGCCGACATATCACGGGGGATGGACAATGCGGGTCGAACGCGCGCCTATACAACGGGAACCAAGTAAAGATCCGGTCACCAAATTCTTCGCCGAACTCGCTGCGGCGGGTCACGTTCCGACATTCGAGCGGAACTCCGCGACCGTGCGCTTCGACGTCCTCGAGGACGCCGTGGCCACGAGCGCGAACGGCGCTAGCAGTGCCGCTGGCCAGTCGGCGGGCAGATCAGGCCGCGCGGGCCGCGCACGCGGCGCGGCGGGCGCGCCGGGCAACGGCGGCACAAGCGCTGGCGGACCAGGCGGGGGCCAGGCGACAGAGCGCTGGCACGTGACGGTCACCAACGGCGACGTGATGATCAGCCGCCGCAATGGATCCGCCGACGCCATCGTTCGCATCCAGCGCAAGTGCCTGGAAGCGCTGGTGACGGGCAGGCTCAATGCGCAGGCCGCTTACCTGCGCGGACTGTTCAGCTGTGAGGGCAGCATGGCCGCGGTGATCATGTTCCAGCGCTGCCTGCCAGGCCCGCCGGGATCGACCGGCCGGATAGCGCCGCTCACCTCAGCACAAGTAATGGCGGAACGGAGGGCAGGATGAGCGATCGGCTCGTTCAGATACTTGAGGGCAATACCTTCGTCGTCAGCGACGACTGCGGCGACATCGAGGCCAGGGCCGAGGACCCTACCGGGCTGTTTTCCTTCGACACCCGGTTCCTGTCCACGTGGGTGCTCACGGTCAACGGCGAGCGGCTGACTGCCCTGTCCACAGACGATCTGCAGTACTTCAAGTCAAGGTTCTTCCTGGTCCCAGGCACCGGCACGGTGTACGTCGACGCCACGCTCACCGTCATCAGGCAGCGTGAGGTCGCCAACGGCTTCCACGAAGAGCTGCGGGTGCTGAACCACCGCGACGAGCCGGTCGACCTGCGCATCAGGATCGACGCGGCCAGCGACTTCGCCGACCTCTTCGAGGTCAAGGACGCGCTCAAGAAGAAGGGCAAATACGCGCACCGCGTCGTGGACGGCAATCTCGTGCTGCGCTATTTCCGCGACACCTACGTCCGCGAAACGTGGATCTATTCCACCGAGCGGGCCGCGGTGGACGAGCGCGGCCTCGAGTTCGCCGTCACGGTCCCGCCACACGGTGAGTGGGTGACCGAACTGGACGTGCTGGCGTCGGACGGCGAGGAGCACGCGCTGAGAGGCCGCCGCCCAGCGCACGCCAACATGGCCAGGGGCCTGGAGAAATGGCTGGACCGTGCACCGCGGATGCAGTGCGACTGGCAGCCGCTTGAGCACATCTACCGCCGCTGCCTGACCGACCTGGCCGCGCTGCGGTTCTCCACGCTAACCATGCCAGGCCGCTCGCTGCCGGCCGCCGGGCTTCCCTGGTTCATGACTATCTTCGGCCGCGACAGCATCTTCACCAGCCTGCAGTCGCTGCCGTTCGTCCCCGAACTAGCCGCGACAACGCTGCGCGCACTGGCCGAACGCCAGGGCACCAGAGTCGACGACTTCAGGGACGAGGACCCTGGCCGGATCCTGCACGAGATGCGCTACGGGGAGCTCACGGCGTTCGAGGAACGGCCACACTCGCCGTATTACGGCAACGCCGACGCCACGCCGTTGTTCGTGGTGCTGCTTGACGAGTACGAGCGCTGGACCGGCGATACGAAACTGGTGAAGGATCTCGAGCAGCCGGCACGGGCCGCGCTGGCCTGGATCAACCTGTACGCGGACCTGCAGGGCAACGGCTACATCTCCTACCAGCGCAGGAACGCGAAGACCGGGCTGGAGAACCAGTGCTGGAAGGATTCCTGGGACTCGATCTCCTACCGCAACGGGGACCTGCCAGGGTTCCCGCGCGCGACCTGCGAGCTGCAGGGGTACGCCTACGACGCCAAGGTCCGTGCCGCCCGCCTGGCCAGGCTGGTATGGCACGATGAGTCCTTCGCCGACCAACTACTCAAAGAGGCCGCTGACCTGAAGCGCAGGTTCAACAAGGATTTCTGGGTGGCCGACGGAGAGTACTTCGCGGTGGCACTCGATGGCGACGGGCGCCAGGTTGACTCGCTGACCTCGAACATCGGGCACCTGCTCTGGAGCGGAATCGTCGACACGTCCAAGGCACGAGCCGTCGTACGTCACCTCATGGGCCCGCGGCTCTACTCGGGCTGGGGCGTGCGGACGCTGGCCGAGGGCGAGGCTCGCTACAACCCGATCGGCTACCACACCGGCACGGTGTGGCCGTTCGACAACTCCTTTATCGCCTGGGGCCTGCGCAGGTACGGGTTCAGGGAGGAAGCGGCGGCAATCGCGGGCGGCATCATGCAGGCCGCCGAGGTGTTCGAGGGCCGGCTTCCCGAGGCGTTCGGCGGCTACCAGCGGAGCATGACCGGGTACCCGGTCCAGTATCCGACCGCGTGCAGCCCGCAGGCCTGGTCGACCGGAGCTCCGCTGCTCCTGCTGCGGACGGCGCTGGGGCTCGAGCCGCACGACAACCATCTGCTGATCGACCCGGCGCTGCCGGACTTGATCGGCAATCTCGAGCTGCTCGACCTGCCAGGCCGTTGGAAGCGAATGGACGCCTTCGGCCGCGGCCGGATCGACACGAGACGGTTCACCTCCAGGTAAGCAGGTCGAGTGCCTGAAGCGCGAACCACCACTCGGCGAGATGCTGCGTGCGGGTGAAGCCGCGTCCTGTGAGCTCTTCGACCTTACGGAGCCGGTAGCCGAGCGTCTGCTTGTGCACGTGAATCTCGGCGGCGGCGCGCTGCCAGGATCCGTCGGCGCGGATGAACACGCGGACGGTGTCGACGTAGTGCGAGCCGTGCACGCTGTCGTACGCGAGCAGCGCGCCGAGCACCTGGTCGACCAGCGACTGCGCCTCCGCCGGACTGCGCGGCATCAGCAGCCGGGCGCCGTCGCCGTACCTGACCAGCGGGATGTCGTTGGTCTCGGCGATGCCCAGCGCCCAGAGTGCTTCCTGCGCCGCATCGGGAGCCCGGTCGGCCGATCGCGACCACGTCGCTCACTCCGACCCTGGCACCGGGCTCGGCGGCGGCGTGCGGCGTCAGGCCGGGTGCGGCACTCTCCGGCACGATCGCGTACAGCAGGTCATCGCGGCGCAGCAGCAGGCTTGGGATGTGCGCCCGCGAGCAGGCCCGGTGCAGCGTGTCCTCGGCGCCAGGCTTGGTGACCCGCAGCACCAGCAAGACGCTGACGGCCAGATCCGGGGCTGTCGCCACCAGGCTCACCGGTGCCAACTCGCCAGCCCTCGGTGCGGATCAAGTAGCTGGGCGAGCACCTCTGCGCCCTGGCGC
This sequence comes from uncultured Actinomycetota bacterium, assembly GCA_963809195.1. Classification (GTDB taxonomy): domain Bacteria; phylum Actinomycetota; class Actinomycetes; order Streptosporangiales; family Streptosporangiaceae; genus Chersky-822. The sequence continues at coordinate 1,315,511 of CAWEIQ010000003.1, forward strand.
CGGTCGCGCTGGCGCTGGGAAACGATCTGGGCAAGCTGGACCGCGCCGGCGATCGCGACGTGCTGCAGCACCGCGACACCAGGCAGCCGGCCGCCAAGTGGCTCCACGATCAGCGCGGTCAGCGGGTCGCCGGGTACGGCGACCGCCAGCGCGCACACGTCGCCGTCGGCGCTGCCGTCGCTGCTGAGCCTTAGCAGGCCAGGGATGGCGTGGCCGTGATCGGCGACGCTTCTGGCGAGCGCGTTGCCAAGCGGGACCACGGCCTGGTCGTCGAATACCGATGCCCCCGTCTCGGCGTCGACCAGGTGCAGCCGCAGCCCGAGCCTGCGGCCGAGCGAGTCAAAGGTCGCCGGCCCCAGGTCACCGGTCGCGAGGGACAGCCGCAGCAGGTCATAGAACTGGGCGACGTCGCCGAGCTGTTCGGATCCGTGCTCGTCGTTGGCCTCGGCGACAGCGCGCACGATGTCGCTGAACCGGATCGAGTACGGCACCGTGAGCAGCGGGCAGCTCGAGCTTGCAGGCGCCGCTCGGCGAGTTCAGGCGTCACCGGAGCGCCGCCGGTGCCAAGACCGACGACGAGCCCGCTCGCGCCGATCCTCGCCAGCCGCTCGGCGAAGTGCACCTGGTCACCGGCCGATGACCCGATCCCTGTTCCGTTCGTCAGGAGCAGCTCGCCGGGGCCGAGGTAGTCCCACGGGCGCCGGCAGATCCGACGCGTGCGCCCAGGTGATCTCGCGGTCCAGCCCGCCAGCGCCGCCGACCAGCGTGAGCTGCAGCCGGGGACGGTCAAGCAGCCCTCGCACGGTCATGGTCATGGCTGCCCACCCCGAGTTCGCCACTCCGCCGGCTGCGCCGACCAGGCGCCATGCCCGTCATACCACGTTATGAACGCGTGCAGGAAGTCTGCACCGCAGTCGGATGGTCAATACCGATCACACGCCCGATGCTTGCCGGCATGAGCGCCGTTGCGGGCTTGGCTAGCCCGGCTACTCCGGCGGGCCCTGTCACCTGGCCCGCCGGGTATACCGCAGCCGCGTGCCTGACCTTCGACTTGGACGCCGAGGCCGCCGTGCTGACCGCGGACATCAACTCGGTCAACCGGATGAGCCCGATGAGCCATCAGGCCTACGGGCCGCTCGCAGGCGTGCCGCGCATTCTCGATCTGCTGGCGCGGAACAACGTGCGCGCGACGTTCTTCGTTCCCGGCTATTCGGCGCACCGCTACCCGTCGGTTGTCCAGGCCATTGCGGAGGCCGGCCACGAGATCGCGCACCACTCGTATTTCCACGAGAACACCATCGGCATGGACGCCAGCACCGAGGCCGACATGATCGACCTCGGCCTCGAAGCGCTGTCGGACGTCGCGGGCGTGCGACCCGCCGGCTACCGGGCGCCCATGTGGGAGATGACGTACAACACTCCGCGGCTGCTCGCCGAGCGCGGCTTCTTGTATGACTCCAGCCTGATGGACTCCGATCATCCGTACCGGCTGGCGGTCGCGAACACCGAAGCAAGCCTGATCGAGATACCTGCCTACTGGGGGCTGGACGACTGGGAGCAGTACGCGTTCCTGCCTGACCTGATCGGATCCGGCGTGATCGAGAGCCCGGCCAAGGCGCTGGAGATGTGGACGCTCGAGCTCGAGGCGATGCATGCGATCGGCGCGGCGTTCGTGCTCACCTGCCACCCGTTCCTGTCGGGCCGGCCCGCCCGTGCCCGCGCCCTCGAGCTGCTGATCGACAAGATGGCTGCACTGCCAGGTCTCTGGATCTACCACGGTCGGCGAGGTGGCGCAGCACGTCGCCGGACTCGGCCTGACGCCGCGGCCATGCCCGCAGCCGGTCCTGCCTGACGCTGCGTACTGGATCGCGCGGCCTGCATCTGACCACATCGAGAAAGGAGACCGTCATGACGGAGATGGCGCCTGAGCTGCCAGCGCGGGTGGACGCCCTCCCGTAGCCCCCCGCGAAGCTGCAGCGCCCGACCTGTCCCACACTCCCGTCCGAGACTTCACGCTCCGGTCGGCGTTCGCGCTGGCGTTCTCCGACGTGTCACCGATCGTCGGCATCTACTCGGTGTTCTTCATCTGCCTGATCACCGCGGGACCGGCGTTCTTCTGGGGCTTTCCCATCGTGCTCATCGGCCAACTGGCCGTCACCGGCGTCTTCGGCGACCTCGTCTCCAAGTGGCCGTTCCAGGGCAGCGTCTATCAGTGGGCGCGCGAGCTGTTCGGCGCTCGGTACGGCTGGTTCGCCAACTGGGCCTATAGCTGGGGCCTGACCATCGCGCTGGCTACTGTCGCGCTCTTCGCAGCCCAGTTCTTCGGGCCCGCGATAGGGCTGAACTCACTCACCGCGACCGAGACCAGCCTGCTCGCGCTCGGCATCCTGATCTTCGGGTCGATCGCCAACATGATCGGCAGCAAGTTCCTGCGTGGCCTGCTGTATGTCTCCATGACCGCTGAGCTGATCGCCTCGCTTGGGATCGGGATCGCGCTGCTGTTCTTCAACCGCACGCACTCGTTCTCGTTCTTGTTCAGCGGCGCGGGGACCGCGCACGGCAGCGCCTGGCTGTTCGGGCCGTTCCTCACGATCGTCGCGTTCATTGGCTTCTCGTTCGTCGGCTTCGAGTCTGCTGGCTCGATCGCCGAAGAGGTCAAGGGCGCCAGGCACGTGCTGCCGAAGGCGATCAGCCTGTCCCTGCTCACCTGCGGGTTGCTGGTCATGTTCGCCACCCTCGGCCTGATCCTGGCCCTGCCCGACCTCGGCGCCGTGCTCGCTGGTAAGGACACCAACCCGATCGCCACGACGCTGGAAGCGCGACTCGGGTCCGGCACGGGCCGCGCGCTGCTCGTGATGCTGACCATCGGCTTCACCGCGAGCATGATCGCCGTTCAGGCGGCCGTCTCTCGTGCCATCTGGGCCAGCGCGCGCGCCCGCGAGCTGCCTGGTCACCGTGTGCTCAGCCGGCTGCACCGGGCCTGAGCGGCTGCCCAGGCACGTGATCGCACTGACACTCGTGGTCGCCGGAGCCCTGGGTTTCATCCACAACACGAACGCGATCACGCTGCTGCTGAGCGGCGCGACCGCAGGATTCTTCGTCTCCTACGCGCTGCCCGTCGTCGGTGCGGCCCTCACCCGGCTGCGAGGCCGGTGGGCGCCAGGACCGGTATCGATGGGCAAGGCCGCGGCAACGGTGACGTACTTCGCGGCCATCTGGATGATCGCCGAGATCATCAACATCGCCTGGCCCCGCAACACCTACGGCGGCGTCTGGTACCTGAACTGGGGCATCATTCTCGCGATCGTCGTGCTTGGAGCCATCGGCGTGGTTGTCTCTACCTACGTCTTCCGGCCGGGCAGCGAGGCGCTCCCTGGCTCGCTTCGAGCCCGTCGTCACCGACCCGGAGGGCGAGTGACGACGAGCGCCCGGTCGCCGTCGTCACCGGCGCGGCCAGCGGCATCGGCGCGGCCACGGCCGCGCTCTTCGCGGAGCGCGGGTGGCGGACGGCAGGGCTCGATCTGCGACCGTCCGCCACGGATCTGGCCTTGACCTGCGACGTCACCGATGCCAACGCGGTGGGATCGGCGATCGACGCCGTCACGGAACGACTGGGCGGCATCGACGCCGCAGTCACAGCGGCCGGCTATTACGAAGAGGGCATCGACGTCTGCGACATAACTAGGACGCAGTGGGACTCGATGCTCCAGGTGATTCTCGGCGGGACAGTGAACATCTGCGCCGCCGTTCTCCCGCACATGATCGGCAATCAGCGCGGGACCATCGTCGCGATCTCATCGGAGCTAGCGCTCGGCGGCAGCGCCACCGATCTGCACTACGTGGCCGCCAAGGGCGCAGTGCTCGGGCTGATCAAGTCGCTGGCCGCGGAACTCGCGGCGACGCCGATCCGGGTCAACGCCGTCGCTCCGGGGCCGACTGACACGCCGCTGCTCGCGGCCGACTCGCTCTGGCGAGAGCCCGGATACCTCGCCACGCTGCCGCTCGGCCGGCTGGTCACGCCTGGCGAGATCGCCGCCACGGTCTACTACCTGGCGACCGAAGGCCAGATGTACTGCGGCGAGGTGCTCTCGCCCAACGCCGGGGCGGTGATCTGACCATGACCGAGCCCCAAACCAGGAACGAGCGCAAGACCAGGATCGGCGCCGCAGGCAGGCCACCGCGGGTCGCTCTCGTGACGGGCGCGGCGCAGGGTCTCGGCCACGCGACCGCGTTGCGCCTGGCGGCCGACGGCTTCGCAGTCGCCGTCAACGACATCAGCGACGACGGCCGGCTGGTCGCGCTGGCCGGCCAGATCGGCGGCCTGGCGATCCCCGGCGACATCGCCGACCCGGATGCCGTGACGGCGATGGCGAGCGCCGCGGCCGAGCATTTCGGCGGGATCGACGTCCTGGTCGCCAATGCGGCGGCGATGGAGATGGGGCCGTTCCTCACCCAGGACCCGGCGATCTGGTGGCGCCAGATCGAGGTCAACCTGTCCGGCCACTTCAGGCTGGTCCAGGCAGTGGTCCCCCAGATGCGGGCGCGAGGGGGCGGCCGGATCGTGCTGATCTCCTCGGGCTGGGGAGTGATCGGGCACCCGAACGCGACAGCCTACGCGGCGTCCAAGGCAGGGCTGATCGCGCTAGCCAAGGGTCTGGGCCGCGAGCTCGCCCCGCAGGGCATCCTGGCGAACGCGATCGCGCCGTCCTACATCGACACCGAACAGCTCGGCGTCGACGCAGCCGACGCCGGGATCTCGCTCGACGAGATGCGCCAGCGTTACCGCGAACTGATCCCGACGGGCCAGCTCGCCACCGCGCAGGACATCGCCGCCGCCGTTGCCTTCCTGGCCAGCCCGGGCGCCAGCGCCTTCGTCGGGCAGGTCTTGCAGCCGGCCGGCGGCGTCACCAGGACGAGAGCCTGAGCAGCGACCCCGAGACGGCACAGCCTGCCGACAGACACAACGAGGAGAAACGTTGCCCGAGCCGAGCCAAGCACCGGTGGGACCAGTCGACGGGCGCCTGGTGCCGCGCTTCGCCGGGGCCTCGACCTTCGCCAGGCTGCCCGAGGTCGACCGGGTGACGGACTACGACGTGGCCGTGCTTGGCGTTCCATTCGACAACGGGACGTCGTACCGGCCAGGAGCCAGGTTCGGCCCGATGGCCGTCCGCCAGGCGTCACGGCACCTGCGGCCTGGCTATCACGTCGAGCTCGGGCTGTCGCCCTTCCAGAGCGTGCAGGTGGCCGACGCAGGCGACGTGCCCGTGACGCCCTTCGACATCGACGCCGCTATGAAGCAGATCCAGGATCACGCGGGTGAACTCATCCGCGGCGACCGCAGGGTCGTGGCGATCGGCGGCGACCATACGATCGCGCTGCCCATGCTCCGCGCGGTCGCCGCGCTCCGCGGCCCGGTAGCGCTCGTGCACTTCGACGCTCACCTGGACACCTGGGACACCTACTTTGACGCACCGACCACGCACGGCACCGTGTTCAGGCGGGCCTTCGAGGAAGGCTTGCTGGTCGAAGACCACTCCGTGCACATCGGCATCCGCGGGCCCCTGTACGGCGAGGCCGATCTGGCCGACGACCGCAGATTCGGCTTCCGCACCATCCGCACCAGCGACGTGGACGACCTCGGGATCCGCGGCACCATCGACGCGATCCTTGACCGGGTCGGTGACCTGCCCGTCTACCTGTCCTGCGACATCGACGTCCTCGATCCGTCGATCGCTCCTGGAACAGGGACGCCGGAGGCCGGCGGGCTCACCAGCCGCGAGTTGCTGCGGGTACTGCGCGGACTCACGGACGTGCGGCTCGTCGGCGCCGATGTGGTCGAGGTCGCTCCCGCGTATGACCACGCCGAGCTGACGACCGTCGCCGCCGCGACAGTCGCGTACGACCTCATCACGCTGATGGCACGCCGACCTCCGGCAGGCAGCTCGTGACGTCGGCGATTCACCCGGCCCTGCGGCGCAAGGGATGGGACATCACCGCAGACGGCGAGTTCTACATGCCGACCAGGGCGCTGTTCGGTCGCGGTATCGCCGGGCAGGTCGCCGAGCACGTCACCGCGCTCGGCGGCGATGCGGTGCTCCTTGTGACCGATCCGGGCGTCCGGGCCGCGGGCCTTGTCGCACCGGTCGAAGCGGCGCTGACCGATGCCGGCGATCGCCGGTCGCCGTGTTCGACCAGGTGCAGCCCAACCCCAGGGACACTGACTGCCTGGCGGGCGCGGACGTGATTCGCTCCAGCGGCCAGCGGCTGCTCGTCGCGGTAGGCGGCGGGTCCGCGATCGACACCGCCAAGTGCATCGGCCTGTTGCGGACCAACGGCGGGCACCCGCGCGACTGGGAGAACTTCGGTGCGCTCACTCACGACCCGCTGCCGGTTATCGCGATCCCGACGACCGCCGGGACCGGCAGCGAGGTCAGCCCGTCGGCTGTCATTACCGACACCGCGCGCAAGAAGAAGATGAACCTCTTCGACATGCGTAACTGCCCGCGGATCGCGCTGGTCGACCCCGACCTGACGCTGTCGTGCCCGGCGGCTGTGACCGCGGCGGCCGGGATGGACGCACTGTCCCACGCGGTCGACTCGCTGCACTGCCGCCTGGCAACTCCCGCCTCGGACGCGCTCGCGCTCGAAGGCGCCAGGCTCGTGGCGCGCTACATCCGCCGCGCCGTCACCGAGCCATCGGACATCGAGGCCCGGTGCGGGATGGCCCAGGGCAGCCTGACCGCAGGCCTGGCCGTCGGGCTCACCGACGTCTCTGGCGCGCACGCGCTCGCCGAGGCGATGGGCGGCCTGTACGGCCATCCGCACGGCTACTGCTGCGCCGTCAGCATGCCAGCGATCATGGACTACAACCTGCACGGTGAGCACGGAGAAATACGCGCGGCTCGCGGTCGCGCTCGGCGCCGATCATCCGGGCCTCACGCAGACGCAGCTTGCCATGGCGGCGGTCGACGCTATCAGGGATCTCAACGCAGACCTCGGCGTGCCGCCGATGCGCGATCTCATCAAGGCCGAGGACCTGGACGTCCTGGCCGGCAAGGCGGAGGCGAACACGAGCACGCCGTCCAACCCGCGGGCCGCGACGGCGGCGGATTACCGCGCGATGTTCGCCCGCGAGCTGGCGACGGACAGCACGCAGGGCAAGGCAGGGAGCGGGTAGCCGAGCGAGGGAGAATTGGGCGGCTGTAGTAGCGTTTGGGGATTCTCGGCCCGTCTTGGTGGCCCGCGCTGAAGCTGAGGAGCCTATGACGAAGAGGCTGACCGGACGGACCGCCGTCGTCACCGGAACCGCGCACGGTATCGGCGCCGGGATCGCCGACGCCCTTGCCGCGGGCGGCGCCGCCGTACACCGCGTTGACAAGGACATCGTGGACCTGACCGACGACGCGGCGGTGCGTTCGTTCTTCGCCGACCTGGATGCCGTCGACATCCTGGTCAACAACGCGGGCGGCGTGTGCGGCCAGGTCGGCGTGCCGCTGGAGGAGGTGACCGACAAGGACTGGTACGCGGTCGTCGATGCGAACCTGACCACCGCGTTCCACTGCACGCGTGCTGTCGTGCCAGCAATGAAGGAACGCCGCTGGGGACGGATCGTCAATATCTCGTCCGCGGCAGGGCTGGGGGTCAGCAAGACCGGGATCCAGGCCTACGCGAGCGCCAAGGCCGGGCAGATAGGTTTCACCAGGCAGATGGCGCACGAACTGGGCCAGTTCGGAATCACGGTGAACTGCATCGCGCCCGGCTTCATCCTTTCCAATCCGACCAGCATCCGGCAATGGGAGAACTACGGCGCCGCCGGCCAGCAGGCCCTCATCGACGGCATCGCGACACGGCGGCTCGGCAAGCCTGCGGACATCGCCAACGGCGTCCTGTTCTTCGTGTCCGAGGAGTCATCCTGGGTGACCGGCCAGACGATCGCGATTGACGGCGGCGATGCTTTCCTTTAACCACGACGACGCAGAATACGTGCGCGAACTCGCCGAGTTCGTGGCCGTGCCGAGCGTGAGCCGGGACGCCTCGACCGACACGATGCTGGCAGCGGCTCGCTGGGTCGCCAGGCAACTGGATTTCGCTGGCGGCCGCGTGGTGCCGACCGCGGGCCATCCCGCCGTCCTCGGCGAATGGCCCGGTGCGGCGGGCACGCCTACCGTGCTCGTCTACGGGCATTTCGACGTGCAGCCGACCGGGGACCTCGCCGAGTGGCACACGCCGCCTTTCGAGCTGACCGTCGACGGCGACATCATGCGCGGCCGCGGCGCCACGGACGACAAGGGCCCGGTCTTACATCGTCCTGAAGACCGCGCGGGCGTTCATGGAGCAGGAGGGCGGCCTGCCGCTCAACGTGAAGTTCCTGTTCGAGGGCGAGGAGGAGATCGGCAGCCCGAACCTGCCAGCGTTCCTCGAAGAGCACGCCGGCGAGCTCGCGGCCGACCTCGTCATCTCGGCGGATGGCGCGATGTGGCGGCCCACCGAGCCGTCGGTCGCACTCGCGTCCAAGGGCCTGGTCAGCCTCGACATCACGGTCGAGGGCGCTAACACCGACCTGCACTCCGGCCGGTTCGGCGGCACCGTCGCCAACCCGGTGCACGTCCTCAGCGAGATCCTGGCGAGCCTGCACGACACGGACGGCACCGTGGCGGTGCCCGGCTTTTACGACGGCATTCCCCCGCTCACGGATGAGCGCCGCCGACAGATCGCCAGCCGTGTCCTTTTCCGATACGACTTATCTGCGCGAACTCGGGCTCTCGCAGGCGCACGGCGAGGCTGGCTACTCGACGCTCGAGCGGCTATGGGAACGGCCGACGCTCGACGTCAACGGCATCAGGGCCGGCGGCAAGTACACCGTCATCCCGCACGTCGCGGTCGGCCATGTCTCCTGCCGCCTTGTGCCCGGCCAGGATCCCGATGCGGTCATCGACGCGATCACCAGGCACGTCGGCAGCGCGCCAGCGGCGGGCATGCGCGTCAGCGTTCACCCCGACGTGGCCAGGATTCCCGCCTACACCATCGCGGCCGATCATCCCGCCATCGCAGCCGCGACCGCCGCGCTGGAGTACGTCTACCCTGGGCCAGCAGGTCCTGCAGGTCAACGTCCCGGGGACCCTTCCTGCGACGGTCCTCTTCGAGCGTCAGCTCGGCGCGAAGACCTTGTTCTTCTCCTTCTCGACAGCCGACGAGAAGCTGCATGCTCCGAACGAGTACATGCGCATCCGGCGGCTGAGGGAAGGAATGCGCGGCCTGGGAGCAGCTATGGCGGCTGCTGGCGGAAGGCGTGGACGCGAGCGGAGCGGACGAGCCTCGCGACGGCTGAACAGGAGCGGCCATGTTCGTGACCATCAACGGCAACGACCTGAACGTCGCAGGTCCTCGGCCCCGAGGACGCGCCGGTGCTGATCGCGCACCATGGCGGCGGTGGGATCGGCTCACTGGCCGAGCCCAAGGCGACGTTCGGCCCGCTCGCCGACGACATGCGGGTGGTGGTCTTCGACGCCCGCGGGTGCGGGCGCAGCCAGGGCACCCCGCCGTTCTCGCACGCGCAGTGGGCAGCCGACGTGGACGGGCTCAGGCAATGGATCGGCGCCGATCAGATCGTCGTGGCGGGCGGATCCTACGGCGGGTTCATCGCGATGGAATACGCGCTCGCCTACCCGGACCGGATCAAGGCGATGATCCTGCGGGACACCTCTGCCGACAACTCCAACCTGGAGCGCGCCTACGAGAACGCCCGCAATCAGAACCGGGTCTCGATCAATTGGGAGAACTTCGACCGGTACTGGAGCGGCAGGATCCGTGACGACGCAGACCTCAAGGCGCGATGGGCCGAGATCATCCCGCTATATGACTACGAGTACGACCCCGCAGCCGCGGCGGCGCGGGTCGAGTCTGGCAGCTACCGGTACGAGACCCACAACTGGTGCTTCCAGCAGAACATGCCAGGCTACGACCTCAAGCCGCAGCTTCCCGGCGTGCGATGCCCGACGCTGGTTACGGTCGGGCAGAACCGACTGGATCACGCCGGTGTCATCGGCCGAGACGATCGCGTCGCTGATACCAGGTGCGCAGCTGGTGATCTTCGAGAGGTCGGGCCACTCGCCGCAGATCGAGGAGGCCGCGAAGTTCCAATCGGTGCTCCGCGAGTTCCTCAGCCAGGTGCACGGCAGGCCCACAGATTAGGGCGTTGCTAGCCCGCGTCAGAGGTTGCCGTCACGGTTGCCGGCTGCAGCGGCTGCCGGGCAGCGACCGGGATGAGCAGCCCGGCGCCCACGCAGCAGGCCAGCGCCAGCGCAGCCATCGCGAACGTCTTGGTGAACCCGGTCAGCGCAGGCAGCCCGCCAACAGTGCTGCCTGCCACGAAGGTCGCGGCGATCTGGCCGCCCAGCGCACCGCCGAGGGTCCGCAGCACGGTGTTCATGCCGCTGGCGATGCCGGTCTGGCCAGGCGGGACCGCCTGGACGATCAGGTTGCCGAGCGCGGCGAACGCCAGGCCGATTCCGATTCCGAGCAACGCCGAGCTCAGCACCATGTCGTCCGGGTGACGGCTGGTCAGCGTCAGCCAGCCGCAGGCGACCGCGCTGAGCGCCGTTCCCGCTATCAGCGCGCGGCGGGAGGTGAATCGCCGCTCCACCCGCCCGGCCGCCGAGCCGAGGACGCCCATGCCGATCGCACATGGCAACAGGTACAGCCCGGCGGTCACGACCGATGCGCCGTAGCCGAAGCCCGTGCTCGTCGGAAGCTGCGCGAACTGCGGCAGCAGCAGGAACCAGGCGTAGAGTCCGGCGCCGAGCAGAAAGGCGGCCAGATTGGCCGTCCAGACGCCGCGGACCCGCATCATCGCCATGTCGACGAGTGGATGGCTGCTACGCAACTCGACCACGATCCACAGGCCGCATACGACAAGCCCCGCCGCCAGCAGCATCAACGTGGGCCGCCCTGTCCAGCCCCAGGCTGTCGCCTGCGCGATCGCTATCAGGACGGCAGACAGGCCAGCGCTCATGAGCAAGGCGGATGCCCAGTTGACCCTGGCCGGCGCGCGGACCTGCGACTCGGGGATGAACCGCCACGTGCATGCCGCCGCCACGACCATGGCCGGCAGCGGGATCCAGAAGAGCCAGTGCCAGCTCAGATGCTCTTCGATCAGGCCCCCGGCGACCAGGCCGAGCCCTCCGCCGACCCCCAGGATCGCCGACATCAGGCCGATGCTCCCGGCAACCCTGGCCGGCGGGAACTCGTCCCTGGCGATCGCGAAAGACAGCGGGAAAATGCCGCCGGCCACGCCTTGAATCACGCGGGCAGCGATCAGCATCGTCAGCGACTGCGAGAGCGCGGCAAGCAGCGTTCCCGCGGCAAGCGCGAGCAGCGTCCACACCAGCAGCCGCTGCTTGCCGTACATGTCGCCGAGCTTGCCGATGATCGCCGTGCCGACTGATGCTGAGAGCAGGAACCCGGTCAGCAGCCACGTGACGCCGGTCTCGCTGGCGTGCAGGTCGCGCTGGAGCGCGGGAAGGGCCGGAATGACCGCCGAGCTCAGAGCGGAATAGGCGAGAGCGGCGAGCGACAGGACGGCCAGGATCACATTCGGGTGCACGCGCTGAACCTCGCGCGATCCCCCCTCACGAGGCAGCACCCAGCCACTGTAAACCAGTGCCGGCCAGACGACGCAGTGCCAGGTCGATCGCCTAGGCTCGATGACATACCGGCCACGAGAGACGGGAAATGACTGAGCGCAAGCCCGCGGGCATGAGCTTCCGCTCATGGATCGACCAGCAGATTGAGGAAGCTGCCGGGCGCGGACTGTTCGACGACCTGCCAGGCGCGGGCAAGCCGCTGCCCAAGCGGGACGAGGACGCCGCCCAGGCATGGCTGCGCGAGTACATGCGCAGGGAGGGCTTGCCGACGCGGGAGGTCCTGCCCACACCGCTCAAGCTCCGCAAAGAGCGCGAAGTGCTGGCCGAGCAGGTGCCACAGCTAGCCTCAGAGCAAGACGTCATCGACGCGGTCGCCGAGCTCAACGGCCGGATCATCGAATGGCGCAGGCTGCCGCTCGACTCCCCCATCTTCGTGCCGCTCCTGGACGAAGATGAGATGGTCAGGTGCTGGCGGGACGCGCATCCCCAGCCTGATCCGGCCGCGACGGAGGACGAGCCTGGCCAGATGCCCGAGCGTCACCAGCCCACGCGCCGCTGGTGGCGCCGCCGGACCCGCCCCCGCTAGAACCCGGCGTCTCGCCGACGCATCGCACGGGTGATTTCAGCGCTTTTCAAGCGGCTGCTGGCGTCGGTAGCCTCAGCTGCAGCCGAGCAGTGATCACCGCCGCGGAGGAGGGACGCGTGTACGCGCGCCAGCACGCCCTAGAACACCCCGAGCAGCCCGCCGTCATCATGGCCACATCCGGCGAGACCGTGACCTATGGCGAGTACGAATCCCGGTGTAACCGGGCCGCGCACCTGCTGCGCGCGGCCGGCCTGGAGCGCGGCGACCACATCGCGATCCTGATGGAGAACGGCCCGCAGCTGCTGGAGATAGAGGGCGCCGCCGAACGGACCGGCTTGTACTTCACTCTCATCAACACCTATCTCGCGCCGGACGAGGTGGCCTACATCGTGGCCAACTCGCGAGCCAGGGTGCTGTTCACCTCGCCAGCGCTGCCGCGATGTCGCCATGGCAGCGGCAGCGAAATGCCCGGACCTGGAGCGCAAGCTGATCAGCCGGCCCCGGCGAGCCGCCCGGCCGGCTGGGAGTCGTACGACGCAGGCGGTCGCCAGTTACCCGGATTCGCCCGGTGCCCGGTGAGACACTGGGCACGGCCATGCTCTACTCCTCGGGCACGACCGGCCAGCCGAAGGGTGTGCTGCGCGGCCTGCCCGAGATCGCGCCGAACGAGCCGTTGCCCGTGATGCTGTTCGTGCGCAGCATGTTCGGGTTCCGCGAAGGCATGACCTACCTCAACCCGGCGCCGCTTTACCACTCGGCCCCGCAGGCGAGCGTCTCGGCCTCGCTGCGGCTCGGCGCGACCACGGTCGTGATGGAGCACTTCGACGCCGAGCAGTGGCTCGCGATGGTCGAGAGGTACAAGGTCACGAACTGCCAGATGGTCCCGGTGATGTTCAGCCGGCTGCTGCGGCTGCCCGAGGAGGTCCGTGCCCGCTACGACACCTCGTCGCTCGAGTGCATCGTGCACGCCGCGGCTCCTTGTCCTGTGCACGTCAAGCAGGCGATGATCGACTGGCTCGGCCCGATCATCACCGAGTACTACGGCGCCACCGAGGCCAACGGGTTCACCTTCTGCGACTCGGTGCAGTGGCTCGCGCATCCGGGCACGGTCGGCCAGCCGATCCTCGGCGAGCTGCTCATCCTGGACGACGAGGGCCGGGAATGCCCGACCGGCCAGGACGGGACGATCTGGTTCCGCGGCGCGACCGCATTCGAATATTTCGGTGACCCGGCCAAGACCGCGCAGAGCCGCACCGGCGACGGGCTCAGCAGCACGGTCGGAGACGTCGGTCACGTGGACGAGGATGGCTACCTCTACCTCACGGACCGGAAGACGTACATGATCATCTCCGGCGGCGTCAACATCTACCCGCAGGAGACCGAGAACCTGCTGTCCGGCCATCCTGCGGTACTGGACGTCGCGGTCATCGGCGTACCCAACGACGATCTCGGCGAAGAAGTCAAGGCCGTCGTCCAGCTCGCCGACCCGAACAGCGCCAGTCCTGAGCTCGCCAGGGAGCTGATCGACTACTGCCGGGAGCGGCTCACCCACTTCAAGTGCCCGAAGACCATCGACTTCGTACCCGAGCTACCTAGGTCCGCGACCGGCAAGCTCTACAAGCGCCTGCTCAGGGACGAGTACTGGAAGGGTCATCAGACGTCGATCGTCTAACCGAGGAGAGACATCATGAAGGCGGTTATCAGCGCCGACGCACCCGGTGCCGAGGACGTCAGCGTCGCGGAGCTTCCTGACCCGCTGGCCCGCCCCGGCGAGGTGCTGATCAGGGTCAGCTACTGCGGAGTGAACTATCCGGACGTCCTGCTGCTGCAGGACCGGTACCAGCTGCGGCCGCCGCGGCCCTTCACGCCCAGGCGGCGAAGTCGGCGGCGAGGTGGCCGGGGTCGGCGAGGACGTCACCGGCTTCGCGCCGGGCGATCGGGTGATGGCGCGGATGAGCCTTGGCGGCATGGCCGAGCTCGTGACGGTGCCGCAGAACCGGGTGCACAAGATTCCGGCCAGCATGCCGCTGGACGAGGCCGCCGCCATCCAGACGACCTACCTGACGGCCTACCACGCCCTGGTCCAGCGGGCATCGATGCGGGCCGGCGAGCGGCTCCTGGTACTCGGCGCCGCTGGCGGGGTCGGACTGGCCGCTGTGCAGCTCGGCAAGGCCATGGACGCCACAGTCATCGCCGCCGCGTCGAGCGACGAGAAGGCGGACGTCGCGCGCGCCAACGGCGCCGACGTGGCCTTCCGGTACCACGCGCGGGCCGCTGGACGACGCCGGGCGCCGCGAGATGTCCGCGCTGTTCAAGCAGATGTGCCCGGGCGGCGCTGCCGACGTCATCTTCGATGGCGTCGGCGGAGACTACACCGAGGCAGCGCTGCGGGCGATCGCGCCCGACGGCCGGCTACTCGTGATCGGATTCCCTGCCGGGATTCCCGCGCATTCCAGCCAACCTCGTGCTGCTGAAGCGCTGCCAGGTGGTCGGCGTCCTGTACGGCGGCTGGGCCGCCGAGGATCCCGCGACCGACCGGGCGAACTGCGATGAGGTTCTCAGGCTCTATGAGGCTGGCCTGCTACGCCCGCACGTCTCCGGCGGTTCGGCGCCGATCAGGCGCGCGCCGCGATCGACGAGCTCAAGCACCGCCGCGCGGTCGGCAAGGTGGTCGTCGCGTTCTAGAGCATCGACGCCGGGCCCGCAAAGAGCTGCTGGTCGGATTCCGGCACGTCGGTGATGAGCATGTGACCAGGTGCGTGGGTGATGGCGAACGGGACCTGCGCGGACGCGAGCGCCGCCTGCGGGGTGACGCCGCAGGCCCAGAAGACGGGCACGTCTCCTGGCTGCAGCGGCACAGGCTCACCGAAGTCGGGGCTGGCCAGGTCAGCGATGCCCAGCACGGCCGGATCGCCCGCGTGCACGGGCGCACCGTGAGCGGCCGGGTAGCGCGCCGTTACCGCCGCGCGGTCGCCACCATGTCGGCTGGAATCGGTCGCATCGACACCACCAGCGGCCCAGCGAAGCGGCCGGCAGGCTCGCACGGACGGTTGGTGACGAACATTGCGACGTTGCGCCCCAGCTGCGGCGTGGCGCACCGGGCACGCCTGCGGCCACGAGAGCGCGCTCGAAGGTAAAGCTGCAACCGGTCAGGAACGCGACCAGGTCCTCACGCCACCAGCCGGTGACCTCGTCCGGCTCCGCCACGCACTGGCCACGCTCAAAGACCCGGTAGGCAGGCAGGTCAGTGCGCAGGTCCGCGCCAGCGGCCAGGCGCGTGCTCGCGCTGCCAGGCCTGGTCACGTCGAGCAACGGACACGGCGCCGGGTTGCGTCTGGCGAATTCTCCGAACTCCGCAGCTGCGTCCTGGGCGAGCACGATGACATTGGCCTGGGCGTAGCCAGGAGCCAGACCAGCCGTCGGTACCCGCAACCCGGCCCGGAAACGGGCTCTCGGCAGGTCCGGCGTGTCGCGCGCCGGCGCGTCGCGCTCACCGGCCGATGTGCGTGTTCGTGATCGAGGTGAACTGGCAGATCAGCGCGGCGGTCAGAAAGACCAGGCCAAGCGCGATCTCGTTGAAGTGGCGCAGCTCGCGGCCGCTAGCTGCGAACGCGAACATCACCAGCGCAGCGACGGTCAGGATCAGGGCCAGAAGGTCCATGCGGTCTCCAAGCTCAGGACCGAAGGTCCGCGGTCTCTGCAGGATCAGACCCAGAGGTCTGGGCGGTACCGTGCGGTCGTCTCCATGTCGCGGAGGTAGGCCTCCGCCTGCGCGGGCGGCAGCGACCCGTGGCTCGCGACGACGTCGACTAGCGGCGGAGCGGACCGCCTCGCGCATTGGCTGCGAGCCACACACGTAGACATAGCCTCCGCCGACAGCAGGCGCCAGAGGAGTGCACCCTGCTCCCTGAGCCGGTCCTGGACGTAGTCGCGACGGCCTGGCCGCTCGCGCGACGCCGCGATATGCACATGATCGAGCACGCCCTCGGCCGGTGAATTGTTCGACCTCGTCTTGGTAGATGAAGTCGTAGGCTGGCCGACCGGATCCCGTTGAAGAGCGCAGCCTCCGCCATCGCGACGCCGGCGCGCCGCATCGCGAGTCGCTCCCACAGGAACGCCCGCATGGGCGCGAAGCCGGTTCCGCGCAGACGAAGATCATCGGCTTCGTCAGTCGTCCTGCAGTGGAATCCGTCGGCGCTGTCGTGGAAGACGTTGACCCGGTCGCCTTCTCGAAGGCAGTGCACGTAGCGGGAGCTCATCCCGCTGAACTCGCGACCGGCCATGCCCGGAACAGGCGTGGCTTCGAGCCCGACGGTCAGTGCGCGATGCCGTCGCCGTGGACGCGGGGGCTCGAGCTCGTCGAGTAGTAGCGCGGCTTCAGCGGCTGCGCGACCTGCAGCAGGTCATAGATGTTGAGCCGGCACGACGAGAACTCATCGAGCAGGCTGAGGAGTCGTAGCCGCCAGCGTCGATGGCCGCGCGCAAGCGGTGCGGCCGGACCATCTGGCGCCTGCACGACCTCCTTGATCTGCATCAGTTTCGACCACTCGGCCTGGTCGGTGACGCGATCGAGCAAGCAGGTCGATGATGGCGGACGTCGGCCTGCCGGTGATGTCGACCAGGCTGGTCAGCACGTTGCGGACCTGGAGGACGACGCCCTTCGGCACGGCCCTGACGTTCATGGTCTTCGGCACCGTGAACAGGCCGTCGAGCGCGGCGCCAAGCCTGTCTGCCAGCCTTTCCACCTGCATCGCGATCGTTCTTCGGGCAGAGCCGAGGTGGTCACCGACCTGGTAGGCGACGCCCGGCGGCAGGCTGACCTCGAGGTGCCTGGTCTGCTTCGACGAACCAGGCGGCTGGAGGTCCCTGCAGGCCAGGACGCGCGCCTCGGCACGGTGGTCAGCCCGACCGCATTGGTCAAGATCGTCGGCGCGAGGAATGCGCGCGGCTGCGTGCTTCCCGCGGGAGTCGTGCTGGGTCCCCTTGACCACAGTCGCGACCCTGAGGTCATCCATCTCATGACCGAGGAAGGCTACTCGGCGGCCGTGGCGCCGAGCCCTGCGGCCGGAGTCTCTTCGCCCAGCGACCGCTGCATCGCCAGGTTCGAGTTGGTGCTCGTCAGCGCGCCCGCGGTCGCCTGCTTGGCGGCCTCGCGCGCAGCCGCGGCCTCGGTGGGCCGTGCGCCGGACAGCTCGAGCAGGGCCGGCCAGACCCGCGCGTTCCACTCAGCGTGCAGGCGCTCCCAGATCTGGCGAGCCGACGTCGCCGTAGCCGAATTCGGCGAGCGTAGTCGCGCCGAGGTCGGACAGCTTCTTCTGCACGTAGCGCGGGAATGCGAGGAACGCGTTCCACTGGGTGTTGCCGAGCCCCCAGACCAGGTAGCGTGCAGTTCTGCCACGTCGCAGTGCCGGGTTCCGTGCGCTCGAGCCACTCCTTGAAAGCTGCCGCGTTCGTGGGCGGGTTCGATGTGTACGTGGAGGTCATCACGACAAGCAGCCAGGGCGCCGTCCGCGGTGGCGACTCGGCAAGCTCGTTGAGCGTGATCACATCGCAGGTGTAGCCCTGGTAGTGGCCGCGTTCGGCGAAGCGCTCGGCCAGTTCCTTGTTCGCGCCGAAGTTGCTGCCGTACGCGATGACGATGTGCCGGAACGGGCTCGTTGCGGGGATCTCCGTCGGAGGCCCTGTCCGCTCCGGCGCGACTGCGGACAGCGCGGCAGATGCCGGAGCACGGGCCGGCGCGTAGGCGGGTACAGAGGCGCTGGCCTCCTGCCGGTCGAGCAACGCGGCTGGCTTCTTCTGGCGCACGATGTCCTGGCGCGGCAGCCGGACGATGGGTACCGAGGCGGGTTTCGTTGTGACAATCGCGTTCTTTACCACGGTCGTGCCGGGAGCAAGCCGGAGCCGGTAGTGCTTGTAGATCTCGTAGAGAATGACGCGGAGCATCATGAACGTGACCTCTTGCGCCATGCACTGCCGCTTGCCGACCGAGAACGGGATGAACGCGTGCCGCGGGCGGTCGACGACCTTCTCGATCGCGAACTGGTCAGGGTCGAAGCGGTCGGGCTCTTGGTCCCCAGTAGCGCGGGTCGCGGTGTGCGGCAAGGGTGCCGACGAAGATGATGTCACCCTTCCGCACGCGGTAGCGGCCCAGCATGCCGTCCTTGAGACTGCGGCGGATCGTGACCGGCATCGGCGGGAAGATCCGCATTGCCTCCTTGATCACCTGCGTGGTGTACCTCAGCTCGAACAGGTCGTCGTACTGCAGGTCGTGGTCGGGGTCGCCGCCGGTGATCCCGTCGATCTCGGCGATGACCTTTTCCTCGACGTCCGGGTGCGTGGCCAGCAGGTACGCGAGCCAGCCGCCCGTGATGGACGGCCCGTTGAAGCCGTTCGAGAGGTGCATGAGGACCTGGTCGCGGACGGTCTCGGCGTCGAGCAGTTCGCCTGTCTCCGGATCCGGTGTCGTGACCAGCCGGCTGAGCAGGTCGGTCTGCGTACCGACCGGACAGGTGTGCATGCGGGCGCGCACCAGCGCGTCCGCGGCGCGGAACAGCTCCTTGTTGTGCTGCTTGTACCGCTTCCTCTTTGCGCGCTTAGCCCGCCCGGACAAGAGCGTGAAGTCAGGCCGCGGCTCGGCGACGCGCAGAATGCTCTCCTTGGTGCTCTCCGGAACCGCGACCGCGAACGGATGCGGGTTACTGCCGCCGTCTAGCAGGCCAAAGTCGTACCTGCACGCTCCGCGGCCGGACACCTCAAGGGCGTAGCGCTCCATCCACGAGCGGGCATCGAGTGGCTCGTTGTCGGGCATTGCTGCCCAGCAGGCGACCAGCTTCCTGGCCTGATCCTTCATCAGCTCGAGCTGGGTCCGCTGATTCGTCGGGGCGTACCAGGGCAGCATCACCCGGCGGACACTGGTCGTAGTGTTCGCCGTCGCCGATCACCGAGATCCCGCCGCCGCGGGAGTTGCTCAGCTGATCAAAGAAGTTGATGTCCTCGACCCTCTTGCCGAACTGCAGCTCGTTGCCCGCGACGTCGTCCAGCAGGTCCGGGTCCGAGACGACGACGATCCGCCACTTCTTCGTGGGAATCCCGACCGCGTAGATATGGCCGAACTTTCGGTAGTAGTCGAGCTGCGTGTCGTTGTTGTTCAGGATGTCGAAGTTCGCGAATCTCTCGCCCCTGGGCACCAGCCAGCGGACCGCGTACGGGATCTCGAGCGGCTCGTCTCGTGGCGCCGGAGCGGACGGCGCGGGTGACGGCACCCCGCTTTGCTGCGCCTGGGCCGCCGGGCGCATCACCGTGGCCGCGGACTCGCCTGCCACGCCGTTGCCGGCCGGACGTGAGCTGAGTTCGCAGGTCAGAAGCAGGCCTTCGGCCGGGTGGCCGAGCCTGACGCGTACACTCGCCGTCGATCGGCACCCTGGTGACCCGCTGGCTACCAGCGTAAATGCCATTGGCGCTGCCGTTATCGGCCAGCACCCAGCGGCCGTCCTCGAGCCTGAGCACTGCGTGACGCCTCGACACCCTCGGATCAATGATCACGATGTCGCAGTCAGGATCACGCCCGATCAGATACGAAGGCCCTGGCTGCAGGCTCCGGTCAGATCCCTTGGTGCGTACCAGCAGCAGCGGTGCGGTCTCCCCCGCGCGGGACTGATGTTCACCCACGGGCTAACTGTACGTCTCCGCGAAAGGTCAAAGTTACCTAGCCAAACTGTCCGTATCGTTGACCTAGCGCGGCCGGTGTCGGTTCACCGCCGGCGAAGTGGCTCATTCGTCTCCACAGTGAGGGAACCGCTGGACTGCCCGCTCCGTCCAAACTAGGCGCCTCGAAGTCTTGGAGGGTCCCATGTCTGTCACCCGCGCATTCCGGCCCGTCCTGATGTTCGCCGCGATGGCCTCAGCCGTGCTGGCTGTCGGCTGCGGCACCGCCCATGACGTGCCTGGAGGCCCGCCGCCGCGCGCCTCATCACCGAGCACGACGGCGCCAACGGCACGACCATTCACGTTGCCGTTGGCGACAAGGTCGCGCTGATCCTTGGCAGCAGCTACTGGAACTTCCGAGGCAGCTCGGCACCCGCTGTCCTGCGCCAGGTGGGACAGGTGACGCTGGTGAAGAGCTCCCGTACGTGTCCGCCGGGCGTCGGATGCCAGCCGAAGCGTGCGCTCTATAAGGCACTAGCCCCGGGGAAGGCAGTCATTACCGCGCATCGACTTTCCTGCGGAGAGGCGCTCGCTTGCACAGGCTCGCGCGGGCACTTCACGCTCACGGTCATCGTCCGATAGCTGGCTATGCCTGTTCTTGAACGCGGTCTAGCCGAGCCGCCCAAACGAAGCGGACTTCCATGATCACGGATGACTTTCAGCAGATCTGCCCGAAAATCATCCGTGGTCCTGGCCAACCCTACATCGAACCTCAGTTGGCTCAAGATTTTGAAGTTGAGGCGGCGCGATGTAAACCGGCTGGCGACGCCGAGCGTCTCCGGTATGGAATGCCGTCAGGTTTAGTGGCGCGGTCACGAACGCTCAGGATGTGAGCCATGCGAGCAGGTCGGCTTAGGAACGCGCTGGCAACGGCGATCACGTTCGCGGCAGTGCTCATCGCGCCTGGATCAGCGGCCCTGGCGTCCCCGGCCGTCAGCGGGGCCGCGCCAGGCTCGGCCCTGTGGACCAGCACGCACGACGGCGGCACCGCTCACTCCATCGCCGCAGATCCGCGCGAGGGCCTGGTGTTCGCCGTCGGGTCCAGCCTGGTCGCTTTCCACGCCAGCACCGGCGCGAAGGCGTGGGAGAACTCGAGCGCCTATTTCAAGCACTCGCTGAAGCTGCGGCGCCGCGGCTCCAGCCTGGAGGTCATCCCAGGCGAGCCCTGCCAGGGCCTCGCCGTGAGCCCGGACGGCCGGATGGTCTTCGTCATCAGGACGGCCCATCGCAAAGGGTCGGGCGCGGCTGCGTGGGACTACTCCACGGCCGCGTTCGACGCCGCCACAGGCAAGCAAGAGTGGGCCAGCAGCTACAACGGGCGGGCGAACGAGGTCGACGTGCCGGTGGCCATCACCGTGAGCCGCGCCGACGTCGTCTACGTCACCGGGACCAGCCCGGGCAAGACCTCGAGCCTCGACTACGCCACCGTCGCGTACGCTGGCGCCTCCGGCAAGCAGTTGTGGGCCGGCCGCTACAACGGGCC
The DNA here is from genome assembly GCA_963809195.1 of uncultured Actinomycetota bacterium. Classification (GTDB taxonomy): domain Bacteria; phylum Actinomycetota; class Actinomycetes; order Streptosporangiales; family Streptosporangiaceae; genus Chersky-822. Next base: position 1,336,926 of record CAWEIQ010000003.1, read on the forward strand.
CCGCAACAGCTTCGACGTCGCCTCAGCGCTTGCCGTGAGCCCGGACGGCACCAAGGTCTTCGTGACAGGAACCAGCCTGGGCAAGTACCCCGCCGGTAACGACTACGCCACCATCGCCTACGCGTCCAAGACCGGTCACCCGCTGTGGACGCGGCGCTACAACGACCCGGACAACGGGGCGGACCGTGCCGACTCGATCGCCGTCAGCCCCGATGGTCACCGCGTCTTCGTGGCCGGGCGTCACCAGGCAACAAGGACACGCTGTCCTGACGACGGTCGCCTACGCCACCGCCACTGGCAAGCAGCTGTGGACACGGAATGCCGGACGCGTGAGACAATGAAAAGTTCAGCCACCGTCACGGTGCTCGTCAGCAAGGTCGGACAGGGCACGGTGATCGCCTCTGGAACCGCCGCGAATCCGCATACCTTCAGGTCAGTCGCCTATTCGGCCGTGACGGGCGCCCGGCAGTGGACCAGCGAGAACACGGCCCAGTTCGAGGTTCTGGAGTCGGCGGCCCTCAGCCCGGACGGCGCCACCATGTACCTGATCGGCAACACTGCCACGAGCGTCGGCGACGGATGCGGAGGCGCTCACCGTCGCCGTGAGCGTCGCCACGGGCAAGCAGACCTGGTCGAACGTGATCGCCCCCACCGGGTCCACGACGACGATCGGGATATCAGCCGTCGTCATCGGCGGCGAGGTCTGCACGCTCGCCCAGGACTGGGTCCCACGTCGCAGACCCTGAGGGCTTCACGATCGTCGCCTACCAGGCCTGAGGCTCGATCAACCACGCCTTCCTGGCGGACTTCCTGGCCAACCCTACTTCGAACGGCCCTTCCGGCCTGTCCTCGCGATGGCGCCGATCGCGGGCGCCAATGTGAGCCACAGCGCGATGGTTACGACCATCGACGTGAGATAGCCGAACGGCTTGATTCCCACATCACCGGCGAAACCGCCAACGAACAGCATCAGCACCCAGGAACTGACGAAGAAGAACGGCCCGGCAGCGAGCAGACCGAAGAAATCACCCATGTCAGCTGCCTTCTGTTATCGCATGTTGCCCGGATATCTCATTCACGCCGTTCAGGCGCGGCAGCGCAGCGAGCTGAAGTCGTTTCATTGGGACTGGAGCGGAACGGGTATAGCCACGACGGCCAGGCCGTCGACGTTCATGAAATCAGCAGCGTTGCACGTATATACGGGCAGATCCTTTGACATTGCCGTGGCCGCGATCATGGCGTCGTAGGCGCGTGCCGAGGACTTACGCCCGGCCTTCCTGAGGGAGGCGGCGACTCGTCCGAACGTTCGCGCCGCGGCCGCGTCGAAGGGCAGCGGGTCGAAGTCTGCCTCCGCCTGCTGGACGTGTGCTTGACGAGCCGCTCGTTCTTCGTCGGTTGTCGCGACAAGGGGCCCGACGGTCAGTTCGGCGAGAGTCACGGCGGTAATGAGAGGCTCGGCCGGCAGGAGCTCCGGGTCTGTAATCCGTGCCAGCATGATGACCGCGCTGGTGTCCAATACACCGCGCTGGTGGCGCTGGCCGCGCTCGGTCACAGCGTTGAGTCCAAGGTGTCGTCGAGGTCCGCTCGCAGCTGACCGGGTCGACGACCGGGAGGTTACGCCATCGCTGAAGCAGCAGAGCTGCTTCTCGGGCGGCGCGGCAAGGGCCGCAGCTCTGCGATGGGTCGCCCGTCCCTGGTGACGGTCATCACCTCTCCGCCTTCGACGCGATCGAGGATCTGACCTCCACGGTTGCGAAGATCGCGCACAGCAACTTCGGTCATGCTCGTAGTGTATCACGCGTGAGACATACCGGGCACGGACCAAGGACGGGTCCAGATCCATCGCAACAGCCCGCCCGGCCGGCGCGACCCGGCAGGCGAGCCAGGCCGACACCGAGCCGTTGCCGTAGCCGACTTCGAGCGTGCGGGCTAGTACTCCGCGCACGGTAGAGCGAATCACGAGGTCGCCGAACGTGTCAGCGGCCGGGAATCGGGCCGGCGCGCTGGCATCGCGCAACGAGATAGAGGGGCACCGGCGCGGCGTCGGGGCGGCGCTGCGCCCACTCAGGCCCCGGCACCGGCTCGGCAACCTCTTCCAGCGCGAGCCCGTGGCGGGCGAGGCCGTTCAGGTAGGTCGAGAGCATCCGGTGCTGAGAGCCGACCTTGCCCCGGAACCCAGGGTTGCTGGCGAGCCACCACCCTTCACGGAAGTAGCCGAGGTCAGGCGGCCAGCTGCTAGGCGCGTCGCGATCCCAGCCGGGAAAGCACGGGTGCAGGATCGAGAACACGAACCAGCCGCCCGGCCGGACCAGGCTGGCGATCGTGGCCAGCACCCCATCGAGGTTGTCGATGTCGGACAGCCCGTAGTTGCACACTGCGGCATCGAATTCGCGGCCAGGCAGCACACCACGCGCGCTCACGTCCGCGTGGACATAGCTGATCGCCGGCAATTCCGCTGTCGCCAGCGCCCGGGCCTTGGCGAGGAGCGCCGCTGAGATGTCGACGCCGGTCACATGCGCGCCGCGGCGTGCCAGTTCCCTGGCCACCCGCCCCTGGCCGCACGCCGCATCGAGAACGCGCATTCCATCTACGTCGCCCGACAGGCGTAGCAGTTCCGCGGTGGCCGGATCGGTTATTGCCTGTCCTGCCGTCGCATCATAGAAGTCCGCTATCTCGTCATACCGGGCTCCCGCGCTGGTCATGCTTCCGACCGTACTCGCCAGCGCGCCGGTTCCGGCACGCTCGCGGCGTCAGCCCTCAGCGAAGCGCCAGGCCTGAGGCACGGCTAGCCGGATTGCAACACGTCGGCTAGCGCCTGAAGGGTGATGTTGCGGCCGGTGATAATGGCGACCGTATGGCCGCTGACAGGTATGGCGCCCGCGAGAATGGCGGCTACCGGGGCGGCGCCGGAGCCTTCGGCGATTATCCCGTGCTCGCGAGCGAGGTAGCGGATCGCCTCGGCGATCTGCTCTTCGGTCACCGAGATCAGCCGGCTGACGTGCTGCCTTATCAAGTCCACGGTGATGATGCCCGGTTCGAGGTTGCCTGCGAGGCCATCGGCCAGGGTCGTGCCGACCTCGACCGGTATCACCACTCCGGCATCGACCGCTGTCGACATCGCGAGGGAGGCGGCGGCTTCCACGCCGATGACGCTCATTCGTCCGCTGCCGCTGGCCACCAGCCCGAGTCCGGATGCCAGCGCGCCGCCGCCGACGCCGCAGACCACGGTGAACGGACCAGGCAGCTGCGCCAGTAGCTCGGTGCCGATCGTCGCCTGACCGGCGATCACGTCGGGGTTGCTGGAGGCGGACACGTAACGCAGGCCATCGGTGGCGAGGGAGCGTGCGTGCCGTTCGGCGTGCTCGTAGCCATCTCCGTGGATGACGACAGATGTCTGGAACCGCCGCAGACTGGTGAGCTTCGCCGGAGATGTGCTGACCGGCACTACCACAGTGGCGGGAATCCCGAGTCGCTCGGCGGCCCACGCCACGCCGAGCGCGTGGTTGCCGCTGGAAGCAGTGACAACGCCGATGCCGTCTCCTGCCGCGGCGAGCGCGGCAAGCGCGCCGCGCACCTTGAATGAACCTGTCGGCTGGAAGCTCTCCAGCTTGAGCATGGCGCCCTGGCCGAGGCCGATGCTCGGCACCAGTGGCGTGGCCGGAAGGGCAGCAGCTACCACCTCGCGCGCCCTGGCGAGATGGGCTGGCCAGTCAATGGTGCTGGTGGTCGTCACCTGAGTACCTCGTCCAGCGCTGCGAGCGCGTGGTCCACGTCGTCGCTGTTGTTGTAGAAGTGCATGGAGAACCGCGTGGAACCCACCCGCGGCGAGACGATCACGCCGCGGCGGGTGAGCTCGGCGGCGATGGCCTCGCCGTCGCGGCCAGGGAACCGCGCAGTGACGGTACCGGCCCGGCGGCGCGGGTCGGCGGGGGTGAGCAGCTTCGCGCCGCGCTCTGTCGAGCCCGTCGGCGAGCTGGCTCGGCGAGTTCGGCGTTGTGCGCGGCTACCTCATCGAGAGCGACATGGTGCTGATGTAGCGGATCGCGTGACCGAGCGCGATCGCCGCCGCGTACGACATGGTGGAGTACTCCATCCGCCGGGCGGTCGGGGCCAGCGGCTGCCACCGGGCGTCGAGGGTGTAGGGGTGCTCGGTGCTGCGCCAGCCCACGAATGGCGGCCGGAACCGCCGAGCAGTGCCGGGCTGAGGTAGCAGGCTGCGGCGCCGAATGTGCCGCACAGCCACTTGTAGGACCCGGTGATCAGCACGTCGACACCGGTCGCGGCGACATCGATGGGCACCTGACCGGCGGACTGAGTTGCGTCGATGATCAGCAGCGCCCCCTGATCGTGCGCCAGAGCCGCGAGGTCATGGAGGTCGAGCAGGTGACCGGTCAGGTACTGGATGTGACTGATGCAGATGGCGGCGGTAGCGGAGTCGACGTGCTCAGCGATCTTGCTGACGTCGAAACCTTCCGGATCGTCCAGCACGCTGACCAGGCGGACCTCGCAGCCGGTGTCCTCTGCGATCCGGTGCCAGGGGTAGGTGACGCTGGGGAAGTCCGCGTCGCTGGACACGACGTTCTGGCCCTTGCCGGGACGCAGCCACCATGCGACCTGGCACAGCGCCTCGGTGAAGCTGGTGCCGATCGCGATCGTCGAGGGATCGGCGCCCAGCAGGTCGGCGGCTGCCTGACGGGCGTCTTCCAAGATGCCGACCTCGGTGTCCTCATCCATTCCGGTCGTGCCCGCCTGGGCCAGCTCGGCCTCGAACTCGTGCGCCGGCTGCACCACCGACGGCGGGCACCAGGCCCGCCGACGCGGTGTTGAGGTAGGTGAACCGGTCGAACGCCGGGAAGTCCTCACGGCGCAACGCTGGCACGGACATGCTGGCTCCCGCTCTGATTGCTGTATTGTTGAACAATATGACAATCTAGAGAATGAGCCATCGCGCTTCAAGGGTCGAAGGGTGGTTCAGTTGGTCCTCGTTCTTGGCCGCCGGGATGTTCAGCGGCTGATCGGTATGCCAGATGCCATCGCGGCCGTGCGCGAGGCGTTCGTCGCCGCTGATCAAGGGCGGGCGGTGATGCCGCCGCCGCTGGAGCTGCGGCTGGACGAAGCGGACGGTGAGCTGCACGTGAAGAGCGCATATGTCAGGGGCTCCCCGGTATTCGCGGTGAAGACCGCAACCGGGTTCTACGGCAATCCCGCTCGTGGTTTGCCGGTAAGCGGCGGGCTCACGCTGGTCTACGACGCAGAAACCGGCGAGCTCAGGGTTGTAGTCGCTGACGGCGGGCTGCTGACCGACCTGAGAACGGCGGCCGCCGCGTGCTGGCCGCCGACCTGCTTGCCCGGCGCAAGGCGCGCGTCGCGGCGGTGCTCGGCACGGGCGGCCAGGCGCGTTACCAGCTTCAGGCGCTGCTGGCGGTAAGGCCAATCGAGCAGGTCAGGGTCTGGGGCCGGCGGCGGGAGGCGGCCGAGCGCTACGCGAAGGACACAGCCTCTGCCGGAGTGGCGGTGTCGGTGTCCGCGACGGCAGGCGACGCAGTAGCCGGAGCTGAGGTGGTGGTTACGGCAACCAGCTCAAGCGAGCCGCTGATCGAGGCCAGAGTTGCTGGCCGCAGGAGCGCATGTCACCGCTGTCGGGTCCGATATGCCGCATAAGCAGGAACTCGACCCGCGGATTCTCACGGCTGCCGATAAGTACGTGCCTGACAGCGTCCAGAACGCTCTGACCTCGGGAGAGCTGCATCATGCGGTGACGGCCGGCGTGTTCGATGTTGGTTCGGTGTATGGCGAGCTTGGCGCGATAGCGTCAGGCCGACTGCCCGGGCGAACCACTGAGGATGAACTGACAGTGGCCGACCTGACCGGGCTGGGCGTCCAGGACGCCGCGATCGCCGCCCTGGTAGCCCGACTCGCCGAGCAGCACGGCGCAGGGCAGGACATTCCACTGGGGGAACCGCCACCATGACCAGGCTCCTTGCCGGCATCGGCACAACGATCCAGCGCCAGTCGACCAGCGGCCAAGCCGCCGGCGCGATCCGCGATGCCATCTTGTCTGGCCAGATACCGCCGGGCACCCCGCTCCGTGAGGCCGCCCTGGCGGCCGAGCTCGCGGTGTCCCGCAACACAATCCGCGAGGCCGCGCGCATCCTCGAAGGCGAGAGCCTGGTCCGGTACCAGATGAACCGCGGCATCGTGGTCACCGAGATCACCGCCGAAGATGTCCGCGACATCTATGCCGCCCGCTCGGCGGTAGAACTGGCCGGGGTGACCGCGCTCACCGCGAACAGGGATTCTGTCATCTACAAGAAGCTGGCGGAACTCGTCGATCGGATCGAAAGCGCGCACGCTAGTGGGGATACGGCACAGCTGCTGGAAGCCGACCGGCTGTTCCACGCGATCCTGGTCTCCGCCGCCAGCAGCCCCCGGCTGTCGCGGTTCCACGCCCAGCTCCAGCAGGAGCAGCGCCTGGCACTCGCCCTCGCCGAGCAGTCCAGCCAGCAGCTCGGCCGCACCGCAGATGACCATAGGGAGCTGCTCGAGGCGCTGCGAGGCAGCCGCTCCTGGGCCCGGGCCCAGCTCACCAAGCACCTCCAGACCGGCAACGCCGAGCTGCAACGCCTCGTTGACCTGCTGGCGCTGCGAGACGACAGCTAAGCGGGCCAGCCTGCCTGGGACGCCGCAAGACCTGGACGGAAGGTTCGATGACGCTCAGGCTCATCAATCCCGACAACTTGCCGACTCCCCCGACGTACACCCATGTCGTTGTCGCAAGCGGCAGCAATCTGGTTTTCGTTGCGGGCCAGGAACCCGAGGACGAACATGGCAACCTCGTGGGCCTTGGTGACCTGGCGGTCCAAGCGCATCAGGTGTTCGTCAATCTTGGCCGTGCTCTTACCGCAGCAGGCGCGCGGCCCGATCAGGTCGCCAGGATCACGATCTTCGTGGTCCGTCACCGACCCGAATACCTCCAGGTCATCGAGGAAGCCCGGGTTGCCTTGTTCGGCGATCACAAGCCTGCCGACACACTTGTCGGGGTAGAGGCACTGGCTCGGCCCGAGTACCTCATCGAGGTCGACGCCATCGCCGTCATCGACGCCTGAACGGAGCGGCCGCGGCTGGCTTGACATCACAGGCTCATGGGAACGCGCGCATCGAGGTCGGCCCGGCGCTGGGATGGACAAGCGGCAGGTATCCCGCCCTGAGCACGCCGACAATGGCAGGCGGAGTCAGCAGATCGACTCGCGTGCCGGGCGCCGGCCGCACCGACGGCCCGTACCCATCGAACGACCAGGGCAGCAGGGCGCCGCCGGTGCGCAACGCCGGGCCGCCCGCGTAGCTGACCATGGCGCCGTCAGGCAGGTCACCGAGCATGACGTCGCGAGTCCGCTGGCGCCTTGTTCGCCCGTCCACCCGTTCGGTATGCAGCCAGGCATCCATCTGGGCGGCTGTCGGGCGTCCGGTCAGCTCCTGAGCGGCCTGCCAGCTTTCACCGAACCACCGATGGTCGGCGGTACGGCAGTAACCACACGGCCGGTGACCGGCAGCCAGAGCCGTTGCCTCGTCCAGGAAGAACAGCGCGGTCCATCGCCCCGGCGGCATCACGTCCCGGCGCCAGCCGCGAAAGTCAAGCACGCACGATATCCACAACTTCGAGCGCCAACGGGTCACTCCAAGCGTCCGGTCTGCGTGATGGATGCATCCGCGGTTGCCCATCAGCATCCCCCGTCCGGGATGTGAGACGATCTCGCCGGTCGGCATGACCCGGTTCTGCAGCGGCGGCTGCCGCCTCTCCTCGTTCACGCTTTTGCTCCTTGCCACTGCACCGATACGGTCAGGCGACCCGGACAGCGACAGCACAGCCGGGTGTTGGCCGGTCTTCGGAGTGGGTATCGCCCGACAAAGCCAAGCATCGATGATGGGAGGGTAGCGATGACCCATACAGAGGAGATGCTGCGCACCTACCCGGCCGACCTCGGCGACGTCAACCGCGCAGCGCTCGCCCGGTGTATCGACGAATGCTTCGATTGTTCGCAGACCTGTAGCGCGTGTGCCGATGCGTGCTTGAGCGAGGCTGATGTCGCGCATCTGGTCAAGTGCATCCGTACAGACCTGGACTGCTCCGACATCTGCGATACGACCGGCCGGGTGCTGTCTCGGCACACCGGCTACGACGCCAACCTCACTCGCGCCATGCTCCAGGCATGCGTGACTGCCTGCCGGTCCTGCGCCGACGAGTGCGACCGGCACGCCCAGATGCACGAGCACTGCCGGATCTGCGCCCAGGCGTGCCGACGCTGCGAGCAGGCCTGCCTGGAGTTGATTTCCGCCCTCGGCTAGCGCCAGAGGCAGCTTTCTGAACCACGGCATGGGATTGGTTCGGCGGCGGGGTCGGCATAGGAGCGGTTGTCGCGGGTACCGGCCCTGGCAAGCAACCAACCGCGGTGGAAGGAGTCTGTGGTGGCTACCACGCGGCAGAAGGAAGCAGCCAAGCGCAATATCGCCAAGGCACGCGAGGCGCAGAGCGCTCGGGCGCATGGCGAGCGGGTGCCCGCAGCAGTCGGAGGGGATAAGCACGGCGCAGAAGGACCGGCTGAAGGACTCGCAGTTCGCGTTCCCGAAGCAGCGCAAGGAGCCTCTTACCGACGCGCGGCACGTGCGCAACGCGATTGCGCGGTTTGATCAGGTGGAAGGAGTCAGTGACGCCGAGCGCGACGAGGCATGGAAGCGCATCAAGGCCGCCGCGCGGCGCTATCACGTCACGGTGTCCGAGGACAGCTGGCGCGACCTGGCCAAGGGAGGCAACGACCGCAAGCGGTAGCTTCCACCCCGGGCCGAAACGATCACCAGCAGGAACCCCAGCGGCCGGCCGTCAGGTCTTTCCTCCCTTCTGAGCGGTAACACCGGCCTCTACCCGGTCGCCAAGCTCCTTGTCCACGTTGCGCCAGTATTCGAATGCGCGTTGCAGCACAGGCTCGGTGACGCCGTTGAGCAGGTGGCCGACGATGTTGCTGACCAGCCGGTCCCTGGCAGCATCGTCGAGAACCTCACGGACCATTGTCCCGGGCTGGACGAAGTCGTCATCTTGCTCGTGGGGCATATACGCCGAGCGCACGAGCTCGCCATCGCTATGCCAGCCCGCTGGTTCGCCGTAGCGGGCGGTGTCTGCGCGTGGACCGCCCTTGGAGTTGGGCGCGTAGACCGGATCTGAGACGTTCTTGACCCGCATCACGCCGTCTTTGCTGTAGGCGTGCACCTCGACGCGCGGGGAGTTGACGGGAATCTGCTTGTAGTTGACACCCAGCCGTGCCCGGTGCGCGTCCGCATAGGAGAAGTTGCGGGCAAGCAGCATCTTGTCCGGGCTCAGCGCGATCCCCGGCACTAGGTTGTCCGGCTCGAACGCGGCCTGCTCCATCTCGGTGTGGTAGTCGGTGACGTTGCGGTTCAGCGTCAGCCTTCCGACTTCGACCAGCGGGTAGTCGCTGTGCGGCCACACCTTGGTGAGGTCGAACGGGTTGAACCGGTAGGTCTTGGCCTGCTCGAACGGCATGATCTGCATCTTGAGTGTCCAGCTCGGGTAGTCGCCGCGCTTGATCGCCTCGTACAGGTCACGCTGGTGGTAGTCGGTGTCTGTCGCAGCCATCTGGTCGGCTTCGTTCTGGGTGAAGAACTTGACACCCTGATCGGTCTTGAAGTGGTACTTCACCCAGAATTTCTCGCCAGCACCATTGATCCACATGTAGGCGTGCGAGCTGTAACCGTTCATCTGGCGCCAGGTCCGCGGGATGCCGCGGTCGCCCATCAGCCAGGTGACCTGATGAGCGGATTCGGGCGAAAGAGTCCAGAAATCCCACTGCATGTCGTGATCACGCAGGTTGTTGTCCGCACGCCGTTTCTGCGACCGGATGAAGTGCTGGAACTTCATCGGGTCACGTACGAAGAACACCGGCGTGTTGTTGCCCACCATGTCGTAATTGCCCTCGGTGGTGTAGAACTTCAGCGCGAAGCCGCGCGGGTCGCGCCAGGTGTCCGGGCTCCCGCGCTCTCCCGCCACCGTCGAGAACCGGATCAGCGTGTCCGTGCGCGTGCCCGGCTGGAAAACCGCAGCCTTCGTGTACGCGCTGACGTCGTTGGTTACCTCGAAGTACCCGAAGGCCCCGCCACCCTTAGCGTGCGGCTGGCGCTCGGGAATGCGCTCTCGGTTGAAGTTCGCCATCTGCTCGATCAGATAGTGATCATGCAGCACGATCGGGCCGTCAGCCGCGCCGACGGTCAGCGAGAACTCGTCGCTCTCGACAGGCGTCCCCGCGTCCGTGGTCGTTGCGCTGACCTTCCCTGTCGTTTCCTCAGCCATGTTGCTTCCCCCCGTATGCAGCTACCTGTGCCTGGCGTCAATTTCGCGTTTCCCAGGATGCCGCTGGTCAATCGCGAAGGGAGCAATCGATTCCGCGATGACGGCCGGACTTGTCTTACGACCTGGAAGGCGCGCCGGAGTTTGCGCCGCCGTCGATGCGTGATACCTGGCCGCTCTAGGTCTGCCCCGTTGTTCGGGTGATATCACTCCAGCGCAATTTTCGGCCTCTCGCCACCTTCCATACCGCCCCTCGTAGCGGTCAGCAGGTCGAGGAACGGGCCGACCCGCAGTCCTTCCTGGGCGCTGTGACGGAAGAGGCTGTCGGTGTTGACGGAATACAGGTTCCGGCGGCCGGTCCGCGTCCGCGTGAGATAGCCAGCGGCCACCAGGTCCGCCACGATGGCCTGGACCGTGCGCTCGGTGACGCCCACGACGGCGCTAATGTCACGGATCCGGGCCGCCGGATTGCGCGCGATCTCCACCAGGACGTGCCCGTGGCCAGTCAGCAACGTCCAGCTACCGTCGCGTTCATCCGGAACACTCATTCACATGATCATAACCTCGCGAGCGCGTTCTCGCGAGAGAAAACACGTGAAGAGTTACTCATGTTTACGTTGACAGGTATGAGGTGGCGGCCCGATGCTTGTTGCACCGCTGACCGCGAGTCCATGGGTGAGAGGAGGATGGCCGTGACCGCATCGAACGCTGAGCTGGCCGCCCGGGAATCGGTCGTGCAGACAGAGCCACTGCACCCAGGTGAAGCCGGTACGGCGGCATGCCCCGACATCCGGAGCATTCAGTGATTGCCCTGCCCGGCGAGATCGACATCTGCATCCACGGCCAGGTTGAGGCCAGCGTTTCACTCGCCATGAGCGAGGGAGCAACAGTTCTGATTGCCGACGGCTCGCACACGACCTTCTGCGACTGTTCCGGGGTACATGCGCTGGTCCGGGCGCACCGTCAGGCAGTCGCCGCCGGCGTGCAGTTGCGCATTGCAGCTAGTCCCGCAATATGGCGGATCTTGCAGCTAACTGGAGCCGATCGCGTTCTCGACACCTACAGCACCGTCTTCGAGGCGCTCGCCGGGAGATGACGCTGAGTCGGTCAACATGTCGTACATCCTTGATTCCTGAGCATCGGCGCTTCCGATGATCTAGCGTTAACAGCCAGTCCGGAACGGCGAGCTGCCGCGCCCCTGGTGGCCTGGCCGGCGTTACGTCGACAAGATCGGCATCGATGGGTATCAGCGGCCCGGGCAGACTTTCGCGCAGATTTTCGCCGACCGGCTCGCCAACCTCCGGAGCTTCACCAGCAAGCCGATCTACATCGCCGAGACGAGCGTCGCGCCCAGCTCGGATCAGGCCAGGCAGATCATCGGACTGTTCAACGGCGTGCAGCATTTTCACCTGAGCGGTTTCGTGTGGTTCGACATCAACCACCTCGACGCCTGGCGCATCGAAGGCCGCCCAGCCGCCCTCCGGGCGTTCCGCAGCGCGGTCGCGCAGACGAACCGCTAGGGCTGGCCAGGGCGGTCGGCTGCGCTACACGGATCTGGCGATGAGCTCATCTGCGACCCACCGCGCGACGTTTGCGGGGTAGGGGTGTGCCGGCAGGCCGAGGGTGATGTGCCCGAAGCCGGCGTCGAGCACTTCGCTGATCGCGGCCCGAGTGCTGTCGGGATGGTCGTACGACACAGGCAGGTGGATCGAGCGGGTGATGGCGGCGGGATCGCGGCCGATCTCGGTGCAGTAGCGGTCCAGCAGCGCGCTGCGCTGGGCAGCGTCGGCGGTGTCGCCGCCCGGGATGTTCCACAGGTTCGCATGCTCTGCCGCCACGCGGAGCACCGCCGCCGAGCGTCCGGCGACCAGGATCGGCGGGTGCGGATGCTGTACAGGCTTCGGGTTGCCGAACGCGCCGGTGAGGTCGATGTGGACGCCGTGGAAGTCGAACGGCTCGGTCTCTGTCCACAGCCGCCGGATCACGGTACAGGCCTCGGCGAGGTCCTCCACCGAGTGACGGAAGTCGTGGTAAGGCAGGCCGTGTGCCTCGTACTCGCGGCGGGCCAGCGGGTGACTGGGGCGCGAGCCCGCGCCGATACCGAAGTCGAGCCGTCCGCCGGAGACGATATCAACGGTTGTGGCGATCTTGGCCAGCATCGCGGGCGGCCGGAGCCTGTTGCTGGTTACCAGCAGGCCTAGCCGCAGCCGCTCAGTCCGCGCGGCGAGGGCCGACAGCAGGGTCCAGCCCTCGAAGATCGGCCCGCTCGGATCGCCGGCGATCGGCATGAGGTGATCGAAGAGCCACGCATGCTCAATTTCCGGTATGGTGTCGGCCTCGCGCCAGACGCGCAGGATGTCCTGGTAGCGGACTTGCATGGGGGCCGTCGTGATTCCGAAACTCGGCAGAGGCACGTGCGGCATGGGGTTCTCCGTGAGCTGAGTCGAGTCTGGGATGCACGGTTGGCGTCGGCTGGCCGGATCTGGCATTCTAAAGAAGCGGAACAGTGTTCCGAAAGAGACGATACGGAACGTCGTTCCGTTTGGCAACTTGCACGATGGGATAGCTGGGTAGTGGCCGACGGCGGGACCGGATCGGGGGCGGCGTCACGGCGGAAACGGGCCGATGCCCAGCGGAACGAGGCGGCGCTGCTAGACGCGGCCGCTGCGGCGTTCGTTGAGTCCGGCGTCAACGTGCCGGTGCGGGACATCGCGGTCAGTGCTGGCGTCGGGGTCGGCACGATCTACCGGCACTTCCCGACTCGAGCCGCCCTGATCGTCGCCGTCTACCGGCATCAGGTCGAGGCCTGCGCCGAAGCCGGCCCTATCCTGCTGGCCGAGTGCGACGGGCCGCACCGTGCGCTGGTCCGCTGGATCGGCATGTTCACCGACTTCCTGGTCACTAAGCACGGTCTGGCGGAAGTATTGCAGTCCGACGCCGCAGCTTTCCGGACGCTGCATGCTTACTTCATCGACCGGTTGGTCCCCGTGTGCGCGCAACTCCTCGAGGCTGCCGCTGCGGCAGGCGAGATCCGGCCCGGCGCCAATGCCTACGAACTGCTCCGTGGCGTCGGGAATCTCTGCGCCGGGGCGGGCAGCGATCCTCGCTATGATCCCCGCCACATGATCGAGCTTCTCATCGCGGGACTGCGACGCTGACGAACCCGGAAGGCTGTTCGCCTGGATGTGCTCCTGTGAACGGCCATCAGGCGCCGCTCACCGACTTGGCGCTCTCCGCTATCCCGAACTCGGGCCAAGGCCCAGCGACTGCGGCATGGTGGCATCGGGCGACGGCTGGTGCAGGCCTTCGTCCAGGGCGCCGTACTCGGTCATCAGGGCAGGGCTGCCGCCCCACGCCGTCTGCTCCTCGGCAACCAAGGTGCTCGTCGTGACAATTAGCCCCGCAACCGAGGCGCCGTTCTGCAGGGCCGATCGGGCGACGCGGAGTGGGTCGATGATGCCCATCTCGATCATGTTGCCGTAGCGTCCCTGCAAGGCGTCGAATCCGTCGTCCGTGCCGAGCTCGGTCATCCGGGCCACCACCTCTTCACCCGAATAGCCTGCGTTCGCCGCGATGAGGTTGGTGGGCTCGGTCAGCACTCGGCGAACGGTTTCGACACCACTGGCGTAGTCGTCCTTGGCCTGCAGGTCATCCAGCGCCGACTCGGCGTGCAGCAGCGCTGCCCCGCCGCCCGCCACTATGCCCTCCGCCATCGCGGCCCTGGTGGCCGACAGCGCGTCCTCTACGCGGTGTTGCAGCTCCTTCAGCTCCGCAGGTGTCGGCGCGCCAACACGGATCACGGCGACCTTGCCGGAGAGCGCTCCGATCCGTTCGGTGAGCACATCCTCGTCGATTCCGAAAGTGGCGCGCTGTAGCTCCGCCCGAAGCTGGGCGAGGCGGAACTCAACGTCGGCCGGCGAGCCGTGCCCGCCAATGATGGTGGTGCGATCGGCAATAGCCCGCACCTGGGCGGCCCGGCCTAGGTGCTCGATGGTCATTGTTTCCAGCGTCAGACCCGAGTGCCGGCTGAAGACGGTTCCGCCAGTCAGCGCGGCGATGTCCTCCAGCTTGTGCAGCCTGCGGTCACCGAACCCCGGCGCCCGCACGGCCACGGACTGGAACGCTCCGTTGACGTGGTTGTGCACCAGCATGCTGAGCGCAGTGCCTTCGACGTTCTCGGCGACGATGACAAGCGGGCGGGGCGCTCGCATGACCTTATCGAGCAAGGGCATGAGCTGCTGGACCTGGCTGATCTTTTCGCTGCACAGCAATATGTAAGGGTCGTCAAGGACGGCTTCCATTCTGGCCGGATTGGTAACCAGGTAGGGCGACAGGTAACCGTTGTCGAACTCGAATCCCTCGACGAAGTCAACGCCCATTCCGGGCGTGGCAGATTCCTCCACGGTGACCACGCCGTCCCCGCCGACAGTGTGCAGCGCCTTCGCGATCACCGCGCCGACCATTTCGTCGTCGTTGGCGGAAATCGCAGCCACCCGGGCGTAGTCCTGCTCGGTGTGCACCGGGTGGGCCACGTCTTGCAGGTGCTCGACGAGGCGGCCGACGGCCAGGTCGATGCCCCGCTTGAGCAGCACCGGGTTGGCACCCCTATCGATCGCATCCATGCCCGCCCTGATTATTGCCTGCGCTAGCACCGTTGCCGTGGTAGTCCCGTCGCCGACCACGTCGTTGGTCTTGATCGCCGCTTCCTTGACCAGCTGCGCGCCCATGTTCTCGAATTGGTCTTTGAGGAAGATCTCCCGGACGATCGTGACGCCGTCATTCGTCACCACAGGTGAGCCGGTGACCTTCTCCAGGATCGCGTTGCGCCCTTTCGGCCCCAGCGTCGGTCGCACGGCCTCGGCCAGCTTGTCGACGCCGGCCAGCAGCAGCTTGCGCGCGTCTGCTTCGAAGTGCAGTTCCTTGGCCATCGATCCCCCTCCGTAACGACAGTCACCGCGGTATGTGAGCTACCCAGTACTCCGGTCTACGGAACGAGGATGGCGCGGCCGCGGACGCGGCCAGCGTCGAGCTCGGCGATGGCCTCCTGGGCGTCTTCAAGGGGGTACGTCCTTGTATGCAGGGTGACCTTGCCAGCCTGAGCCAGCGCCATCAGCTCGGCCAGATCGTTGTAGGTGCCGACGATATTGCCGATGATGTTCCGCTCGGTGGAGATGATGTCCAGGGTCGGGATGTGCAGCGTGCCGCCATAGCCGACCACGAAATATGACCCGGCCGGGCGCGTCATCGCGAAGCCGTCAGCCTCGGCGCCCTGCTCGGCCACGAAGTCGAGTACGACCTCGGCGCCGAGGCCGCCTGTCAGGTCACTGACCGCAGCGACCTGGCCCCCGTCGGCAACGATCGTGTGGTGCGCGCCCAGCTGCTCGGCGAGCTTCAGCGCGTCGGCATTTCGGTCAACCACGACGATCGTGGTCGCCGTCAGCGCGGCCAGGCATTGGATCCCGATGTGGCCCAGCCCGCCAGCGCCGATCACGACGCAGGTGGAGCCGGGGTACAGCAGCGGGATGGCTTTCTTCACAGCGTGGTATGCGGTGATTCCGGCGTCGGCGAGCGCTGCGACGTCCTGCGGACGGGTCTGAGGGTCAAGCGTGACGCAAGCGCGAGCCGAGGTGAGCATGTACTCGGCCATGCCGCCGTCGCGGGACAGGCCGGGGAATGCGCTATCGGCACAGTGCATGTCGTCGCCGACCCGGCAGGCCCTGCACAGGCCGCAGGTGGTGGTGGGGTGGAGGATCACCGTGTCACCGACGCTGACGTTCGTAACCGCCGAGCCCACCTCGTGCACCCACCCGGAGTTCTCGTGACCCAGGATGTACGGCAGCGGGGTGTGCATCGCCGCGTCCCACTGGCCCTCGATGATGTGCAGATCAGTGCGGCAGACGCCGGCGCCGCCGATCTTTACGATGACGTCGAGCGGACCGCTGAGAGCCGGCTCTGGCACGTCGTCGATCACGGGCTGGGTGTGAAATGCGTGCAACCGGACGGCCTTCATTGCTCCTCCTCGCCTAGCCCAGCTGTCGCATAACGACTCCGCAGCATGCCGCGGCAGATGCCCGCGTTCGCCTCGATGCTGACCCGCGTCGTCTGGGCCCGCCGCAGGTGCAGCGGCAGTCCGTCCCTGCCAACGGCGGCTCCGGTGTGCGGGTCGATCACCAGCGGAGAGTCGTCGCCGGCGGCAAGCCCGAGTTCGGCCCGTCGGTGCCGCAACCGCTCCAGGGCAGCCGACGGCGGCAGCTCGCCGAGCGTCATGGTGTGCAATTCGGCGGGCCCGTGGCCGGCCCTGAGCAAAGGCCGGGCACACCTGGTCGGTGCCGGCCATGACTGCCTTGCGCAGGAAGTCAGCGCGCAGCTGGTGCAGTTCGCTGACCGCCTCGCCGTCAAACGAGGAGACGAAGCCCGCCCCGGCAGCGACTCCGTTGTTGATCACGCCGGCGGCGAAATGGTCCTCGAGCACCACCTCTGCGCTGCGCACGCCGTCGGCCGCGTACACCGCGTCGTATGTATCGGCGACCATCAGGTAGGCGAAGTTAGGTGCGCAGAAGTATGTCGGCAGCCTGAGGCGCACTTCAGCGTGACCTGCGGCTGAGACACTGCACGATGCCACGAAGCCGAGCGACGTGATGGGCTCGTCCAGCTCCGGGTCACGAACGGACGCCAGGGCCTCGAGCACAGCGCGCAGCGCCGGGTCCGGCTGATCGCCTCCCCCGGGTAGCACGGCGTCGGTCGGCTCGGCGGTCACTCTGGCGGTCATGCCTCCGGGACCAGCTGGGCGGCGTCACGGGCGGCGGGTGTTCCGGCCTGGGCGGGGACCCGGAACTCACTCGGGACCTCGATGCCGTACAGCTTGGCCGCGTTGAGGCCGAAGATCTTCTTCTTGCCCGCCGTGCCCAGCCGCGGGTAGTCGGAGAACTCCTCGCTGACTGGATACTCCCAGTCGGCGAATCCCTCGACCTGCCACTTCGGCTCCCAGATCGCGTAGTCGCTGCCGAACAGCAGCTTGTCCTCGCCCAGCCAGAAGAGCAGCTCGCCCATGACCTTGGCGAAGAACCGCGGCCTGGCATGCATGAGTCCGCCGATGACGACCGCCAGGCCCGCATAGACGTTCGGCTCCTGTACCGCCATGAAGCAGAAGTCCTCAATCCTCGGCAGGCCGACGTGCTCGACTATGAAGTTCAGCTCCGGGAAATCGGTCGCAGCGTGGTCGACGTCGGACACGTCGAACGCGTCCTTGTCCAGCGGCCAGATCGTCGGGCCTTTATGCACGTGTATGTTCTTGACCCCCAGCTCCTGGCACGCCTCCAGGTAGCGGTACGCCGCCGGGTCGGTGAGCTTCCAGCCACGCGAGCCCGCGTTCCACTCAGCGGTGTAGAGCTTGCAGCCCTTGGAGCCGAAGCGCTCCACGTTGCGGCGTAGGTGCTCCAGCCCTTCATCGCCGTCACGGGGATCCCATCGCGTGTTGTAGATGAATTTGCCCGGGTGCTTCTCGCCCATCAGGGCATTTCGCTCGGTGGTGTTGAAGCCCTCCTTGTACCACTCCTTGAGGTAGGTGGGCTGGAACACTGCCACGTCCACATAGCCGTCCTCGAAGACGTCCTTCATCAGATCGTCCTCGGAGTACCGCTGGAAGTGCTCGATGCTCCAGTGGGTATCCGGCGGACCTAGCCCTTGATAGGCGTGGAAGCACTCGATCCAGCCCTTGGCAAACTGCTCGGCGCCCGGCACCCAGTTGTCAGGGGCCGCGTTCCAGTAATGCAAGTGGCCGTCCACAACGAAATACTTCTCGCCGTTCTTCTCGTACACCATGCCTCCTCGCACGCTGGAGCGGGTAGCCCCCGCCCAGCTCGTACGCGGTCCCGCCCTGGTCGTCCACGCGGGCAGTTAGCCCGACGTCGGCCTCAGGTCGAAGCCGAGGTAATCCGCGGCGTCCTCAGGGTTGGCGACGAAGATGGTCCGGTCGTCGGTGTGAATCATCCGCCCGTAGTGCGTGGACATGTCCTCTTCGAGCTCGGCGCTGTTGAAATAACCAGACTCCTCGCCCAGCGCCTCGGAGATCTCGTCGTAGACGACCTCCATCCTCCCGTTGGCGTCGACGCGCATCATCGACGGCAGGTAGGTCACGCGGACGTTCGGCTTGGTGCTCATCACCTCGGCCACGACCTCGCCGACCTGGTTGTTCATCAGGGTGAACCCGCACCTGTTGGACGCCGTGTTGTCGGATTTGAACGGGCTCTCTGCTGTCTTGAACGTTGTCACTGCGCCAGCTCCTTCGGTGTCAGCAAACCCAGATCCCCCAAGATGCCGGCGAAGCGACTCTTGGCTAGGTCGAGGCCGTCCTCGAAGCGCGGCGGCTTCAGCTCAGGCTGTGACCAGAGCGGCTGCAGCGTCCGGGCGGCCGCGATCGCGCGCGGTACCCAGGCCGACAGCCATTGCTGCATGATTTGCTTGTTGTGGTCGGCGAACTCGCGATCGTTGCTGAGCAGTTCGAACATGGCCCTGGTGTAGCGCAGGTCGCGCTCGGCGAAGTCGTACTCCTCAGCGCCGACAACCGTGGGAGTGACGAAGTCGCCATTGCGCGGCGCCGCATGCTGTACAAGGCCGCTCCGGAACAGCTCGCCCACGAGCGGCTCGAATACCACGTTCGCCGCGAAGATGGCCTCGCACCAGTCGTCGATGCCGGTTAGCCGCTCGGCTACTTCGTGCACGCCCTGCCAGGCCGGGTCGTTGTTCCAGCAGTCAGCATGCGCACTGCCGTCGAAAGCGGTGATCTCCTCACTCAGCGTCAGGTTGTACAGAGCCAGATCCTGCGCGGACCTGATCCGGTGCATGCCGTTCACCGAGATCGCGTTGTTGTGCATGTTCGTCGGAGCCCGGCGGTTGGCGTTGGAGAACAGATAGATCCCGAGCCCGTGATCGACGTGCATCCAGGCGCCGACGTTCCGCTCGACGAAGCGGATCCAGTTCCTGTTCCACTGGTCGAACGCCTTCGACTGGCGGGCGATGTCGACGTTCTGGTTGAGCTGCCTCACCACGTTGGCGTTGTAGCGGTAGATGGTCAGCTCCCACTCCTCGTTCGGATCGCGGAACTCATGCCAGCCGAGCGCCGGCCACTCGTAGCCCTTTCCCCCTGATCCGGGAAAGCGCTCCGGCTCGGGCCGATCCGAGCCCCAGGCCTTCAGGACTGTCCAGTCCAGCGGATAGCCACCCGTGCCGTCCGAAAAGCCATAGATCCAGCCCTGGCTGAGGTAGTGCCGGGTGTCCGGCTGCACCTCGACGGTGACGTCCTCGTAGTGGGTGGCCCTGCGCTTAGCCGGGACGTAGTAGGTGAATCTGCGGTTGTTCGAGTCCGGGAATTCCTTTGCGCCGGCCTCGGCATCGGTGAAGGCCGGCTTGGGCACGCTGCGTTCTGGCGCGGATGTCATGGACTATCCCCCTCTGCTGAGGCGTTTTCGCCTGGGTCGCCCGTCGTAGTGAACTTGTCGTAGTAGGTGCGCTTCTCGGCAACCCCAAGAGTTGCCAGCATGGGTAGGGCGGCCTCCACCATCGGCGGCGGCCCGCACACGTAGGCATGCGCGCCGTCCAGGTCGCCCTCGTGTCGCCGCAATACGTCGGTGATCAGGCCCACCTCGCCCTCCCAGCCGTCGCCAGCGTCGGGTTCCGACAACGCTGGCAGGTAACGGAAGTCGGCTAGCGACTTCTCAAGGCCGCGGAGTTCCTCCTCGAAGCAGAGGTCACCGCGACGTCGCGCGCCGTAGTAGTAGACGGCCGGACGCTTGATGCCACGTTCAGCCATGGAGCGCAGCAGGGACAGGATCGGCGCCATGCCGGCGCCGCCCCCGACGAAGATCAGGCGCGCATCTTCGCTATCGCGCAGCGTGAACACCCCGAACGGCCCGGTCAGCTGCAGCCGGTCGCCCACCGTGAGCTGGGTGTCCAGGAAGTGCGAGAACAGGCCGTCGGGATAGATCTTGATGACGAATTCGAGCTGGCCGGTGTCCTTGCTGGTGGTGTTGGCCATGGAAAACGAGCGAGTGGCCGAGGTGCCGGGGATCGCGATGTCGACGTACTGGCCGGGGAAGAACTTCAGCTCACGCGGCTCCAGCAGGCGCAGGACCAGGTGCCGCATGTCGTGCGTGACCGGATCGTTGGCTATGACCTGCGCGACCGCCTCCTGGATCGGCAGTCCTGAGCGGATCATGTCCTCGTCGTAGTTGAGCAGCTCTATCGTGACGTCCTCGTAGACGTGCGCCCGGCATAGCAGCGTGTAACCCTCCTCCCGCTCGAAGTCTGGGAGCGCGAAGGTGGAGTACTTCTCCAACTCAATGTCGTCGCCGTCAAGCACGAAGGATTTACACGAGGAGCACTGCCCTTCCTTGCAGCCGTGCATCAGCATGATCCCCTGCGCGGCCGCGGCGCGCAGGATCGTCTGATCCTCCGCTACCTCAATGTCGATGCCGACGGGTTCGAATCGCACCGCGTGTTTTTCTGCCATGACTCCTTCCGGCCTCTCCAGATGGGACGGGGCCGCGAGCACGCGGCCTGCGACCCCCTCCCGGGCTTGGCGCCCGACGCTGCCGAGCGCGGCGCCGTGGATACCGACTTAACCGGCCGCGCAAGATCACGCCTTCGAAGACGCGAACCGTCCAGCAGGCCCGCCGCGCACGTAGTCCGCGTGGAACGCGTCCCGCTGCTCCGGCGTCATCTCGTTGAGCAGGACGTTGGGGCTTTGCACCGGCGGCATCCGCCGCAGGTGGTCCAGCGTCCACATCTTGCTGGGGTCGAGGTCCAGGTGCGGCTGCGCTGTTAGCGTCTTGCCGTCGTCCCGGACGAAGCCCATGTCTGAGACGACATCAGCCCAGTTCCAGCCGTGGTAGAGCGTCTCCCACTCGCGCTTGCCGATGAGCTGCCCCATATTCGGCGTCTGCCGGCCCTGGTAGGTCGGCCGGAAGGCGACAGCGTCGGTCCACCTGCATTCCTCGTGGCAGTAGGTGCGCCACTGACCGTCGACCTCGGCCATGACCATGTCCTCGCGGACCAGGCACGGGACCATGCAGGTCCAGCACCGGTGCGGGTACGCGTAATCGACGTCCTCGGCCACGATCGGGTGGTGGCCGTTGGGCCGCGACAGGCGGTTGTAGTTCTCCCACCACTTGCCGTACCTGTCATACCAGCCCGGGTACTTGTACTCGAACCACTCGAAGTCCTTGTCGGTCATCGGGTCGATCCGCCAGTAGTTCGCCAGCCAGCCGGTGGCGAAGAACTGGGCTACCTCGTGCACGTAGCCCTTGTTCCAGATCTGGTTCCACGCTTCCTCGATGAGGTCGTGCGGGATTTCCAGGCCGTACTTCTCGAGCGGGACGAGGTAGCTGCGGTAGTAGTCGTCGTAGATCCACCGCCGCCACATCTCGGCGTAGGACTCGCGGTCCTTGCGCCGGTCCTTGGTGCCGTACTCGATGAAGGTGCCGATGGCGGCGTCCACCACACGGTGGTTGTTCCACCATGCGTAGCGCAGGTCACGCTGCAGCAACTGATGGTTGCTCTCGTCGGCCAACGCCATCAGCAGCGTTGCGTAGCCGTTGCTGATGTGCCGCGACTCATCCGACTGCACCGAGTGGAACACTGTCGGCAGCAGGTAGTCGCCGTTCGCAGCCGCCTCGGCCGGCATGGCCACGAACAGCGTGTTGGTGAACGCAGTCTCGGCCACGATGGTCAGGTAGATGCTTGCCGCGGTGATCGCGTCGCCGGTGATGAACGCCTCGGCGAACTGCCGCCCGATCGTCCCGCAGTAGTCGTCCTGGAAGCCCCGCAGGCTCATGTTGAAGCCGGACGGGTCGATGTAGTTGTTCATGTACAGGCGCTTCAGGTTCTGCTGGATCGTCGAGTGGCGTACCTCGTCGATCATCTGGATCGCCTGGCTGTTGTGCAGTTCCGGGTTCGGCACCGTGCGGAACAGCAGCGGCATCGCCCGTGCCGCCGCGATCTCCGGCAGCGGGATGATGGACAGGAACAGCTTCTGCCACTCCAGCCAGCGCTCCTGCACCTGCCGGAACATGTTGCCCCGTATGGCGCCGTCCTCCGCGCCGTAGACCCGGTGGTCCTTCTCCTCCTGCATGGGGAAGTAGGACCGCAGGACCTGCTTTAGCGGATCCTTTTTCTGCGCCTTCTGAAATGTATAGTCCGTGCCGTACTGAGATACCGGTTCGTGATATCGCGGCTCCCAGGACAGCTCCTGAATCTTCTCGTGTGCCTTTGCGACACTCTGGCGACTCATCTGCCACCCCTTAGTGGTTTCCCAGCGCCTCGTGCGCCTGACCCGAGCCGCAGCCAGCAAGTAGTGGTCACGGCGGCCCGAAACCGAAACGTCTTCACATAAATAGAAACACTGCCCTTGGGTGCTCCGAGGCTCTCAACATGAGACAGCCAAGAAACTCGCCGGTAGCAAGGCCGCCGATAACAAGCCCGCCTCAGAGGCTGCAGCGCCAGCCTCGCCGCTCGAATCGGGCTCGCCGAACGCGGCCGCGCGGAGCTCGTCTAGCTGCGTCCGGATCTGCTCTCTGGCCTGCCGGCTGCCTTCCACTACAGGCTCTACTCCCAGGGCGACCAGCAATGCAGCCGCCGGTTCGCCAGGATTCCCAGAATCGCCAAGTATGGGATGCAATCCTTCGTCAACTAGATGGTGAAATACGAGATTTACGATCGTCCAAGGGTTATATATTTCGTTATCCGACTCTGCGGAATACCCCATCAGGCACCTCCTGCATCCCCGTAACAGGCACAGATCACAATTAAACGCCACACCGGGGTGTGCGCCGGTCTCACGGTGAGACTGATAGCTAGCCAGGCAGCGCGGGAATGCGTGGGGTGCCCGGGCACGGTTTATCGCGTGTGGATTATCGTGGGGACTGGCCGCATTTTACGAACTGGCCGCATTTTCGAAAGCGAACGCCTCGAATACCCGCCCTGCCGGCGGGAGGGAGGCAGGAGGCGCCATGGCGTCCTGCCGGGGGCTTACGTTGCCTCAGAACGAGATGGCCCAGGCAAGAGAGAAGTTCTTGACACAGGGCTCAGCGCACCCGCCTGAGGTGCGCGAGCCGATACTGGCATCGTGGTGGCGATCGCGCGAGTGGAATGTGCGCGCGGATCGCATTGAGCTGTCCTACATTCGCGATCCTGACCTCAACACTCCGCTGACCCGCAGCGCCATACCGGTACTGCGCCAGTTGCGCGAGAACCTGGACGGGCAGCCGATCGCCGTGATCCTCACCGACACCGCCGGGGTCGTGCTGAGCAGGATGACTGAGGAAGATGATCTTCAGTGGCATCTCGACGAGGTGATGCTGGCACCCGGATTCAGCTACGCGGAGGCGTCCGTCGGTACGAACGGCATCGGCACCGCGCTGGAGGGCGGCCAGCCTGCTCAGGTCTTCGGGCACGAACACTATGCGGAGCAACTGGAGGACCTCGCCAGCGCAGGCGTCCCGATCTATCACCCCATCTCCGGCAAGCTGGCCGGTGCCGTCGGCCTGACCTGCTGGAGTTGGAACGCGGACAGGCTGCTGATGGCCCTGGTCAAGACGACGGCCGACCAGATCACGCAGGCGCTGTTGACCGACTCGACCGCGCAGGAGCTTGAGCTGCTGCAGGACTACCTGCGGGCTTGCCGCCACAGCAGCGGCATCGTGCTCGCGCTCAACCACGATGTGGTCATGATGAACGATCATGCCCGGCACCTCCTGGAGCCAGGCGACCAGGAGGCGCTGCTCGGATATGCCAGCGAGGTGCTGGCAGAAGGCCGGATGAACGCGGTGCAGGTCGAATTGCCAACCGGTCTTACAGCCCGGATGCACTGCCGTCCGGCAGGCAACGCGAGGGACACCGGGGCGGCGGGCGGCGTAGTGCAGGTCAAACTGCATGAGCCGGCGCGACCGTCCGGGGAGGCACCGCCTCCGGCCCGGATGCTCCTGCCCGGTCTCGTGGGATCGGGAGCACTCTGGCTCCGTAGCTCCCAGCAGGTGCAGGAGTCTTACGAGGCCGGCGAGTGGCTGGCGCTGGAAGGGGAACCCGGCGTCGGCAAGTTGGCACTGGCCCGCGCGGTCCACCAGCGCCGCAACCCGGCCCGGCGCTTCGACGTGCTCGACCCGGCAGAGGTGCCCGTCCAGGACTGGCTCACGTCGGTCCGCCGCGCGCTGCAGGACGCCGAAGGGGACCTGGTCATTCGGCACGTCGACCAGCTCGGGCCGCGGCAGGCGCGTGCCCTCGTCTCCGCGCTGCAAGAAGCGCTGCCCGGCGGCGGCACGCGCCGCATCGCCGAGCACGGTGTTTCGCAGCGCGGAGTTCGGGAGCATGCGGCAGCAGATCGCGTGAAGTGGGTAGCGGTCACGCTTACCCACAGCAGCGCCACGCTTACTGAGCTGCTTCGGCTGTTCCCGACGACCGTCGCGCTGCCCCCGCTGCGTCATCACATCGAGGACTTGCCGGAATTGACCCAGTTCTTCCTTGGGAGATTGAGCCAGCAAGGCCGCCTGACCTGCTCGCCGGAGGCGATGAAGTTGCTCGTGCGGTCCAGCTGGCCCGGCAACGTCGAGCAGCTGTGGCAGGTCATCAGGCGCATCGTTCAGCGCAGGCGCGCAGGCTCCATCCGGCCGGACGATTTGCCGCCCGAGTGCTGGACTGTTAGCCGCCGGCTGCTCAGCCCGCTGGAGGCCATGGAGCGCGACGCCATCGTTCAAGGGCTGCTGGATACGGATGGAAATAAGGCCAGGGCAGCGGACTCGCTCGGGATGTCCCGCGCGACGATCTATCGCAAAGTGCATGAATACGGAATAATCGTCTCGGCTAGCTAGGCCCTCGAGGGATGGGCGGCGCGACTAAGACTGGCTCAATTTGAGAACGGCGGCAGGCCCAAGGCGGCATAGGCCTGAGTCATAGTCCACGAATCGTCATAGTCCAGAAGTCGCGTGGGGCTCCCGCACTCATCCAGCGAAGGAGCAACGATGACCGTTGATCCAGGTTCTAACTCCGCGCAGCAAGGCTCGGTAGGAACTGCGCGACAAGCTCCGGCGGTGCCGGCACAGCAAGGCCCGGTAGAACCTTCGCAGCAAGGTCCAGTCGAGGCCGAGGCTACCCCGGAAGTCACTGGCCACCTGGCCGGAGACCCCTTGTCGCTGGGACTGCCGAGCTTCATCATCGGGTCAGTGGCGTTGGGAATGGTGCTGGTCGGCTTCGTCTCGCCGCTAGGCACTGGCGCGTCGCTCCCGATCATCCTGGCCGCTACCGCGGCGGGGCTATTCATCTCGACGTTCTGGGCCATCGCCGTCGGGCAGTCCGCCGTCGGTATGGTGCTCGGCGTCTTCGCCGGATTCTGGTTGAGCTATGCCTTCTTCATCCTGGGGCTAACGCACAACTGGTTCGGCGTCGGAGCCGCCGACGTCAAGGCAAGCACGGAATTGTTCCTGACCGCCTGGGTTGTGATCTTTAGCATGTTGACCCTGGCTACACTGCGGCTGGCTCTGGCCTTCACCGCAGTGATAGGGCTGGTCGACGTCGCGGTCATCCTCGTCCTTATCGGAGTGATCCAGGTGTCGCCCAATCTCTTGAAGGCGGGCGGTGCTACGGCGTTCCTGTTCGCAGCCGTGGGCATCTACATCTTCTTCGGCACCGCCTCCATAGCCACTGGCGGCAAGGCCATGCCGCTTGGCAGGCCGGTGCTGAAGGCCTGACCAAGCTGCGCTGTCACCAGGGCAAACTGGGCCGCCGGAGCCGGGCAAGGCTCTGGCGGCCCAACCGTTCGGGCCCTGCATCGTGCTGACGAGGCGGCTGCCGGTGGCTACGTCGCCGGCGCGGCGTGCGGTGCTGGCTCGGCGGGTGCGGTGGCTGGTCGCGGCGACTATCTCCTACAACGCGGTCGAGGCGGCAGTCGCGATCACGGCCGGTACGGTCGCCTCCTCGACCGCGCTGCTCGGGTTCGGCCTGGATTCGGTGATCGAAGTATCGTCGGCAGCTACGGTGGCCTGGCAGTTCTCCGCCCGCGACCCCGCCCGGCGGGAGGCGCGGGAGAGGACCGCCTTGCGGATCATCGCGGTCTCATTTTTCGTCCTGGCCGGCTACATCGCTGTGGAGTCGGTGAGCGCGCTGCTCACGGCAGGCGCGGCCGAGCACTCCCCGGCCGGGCTCGTGCTCGCTGCGGTCAGCTTGGCGGTCATGCCGGGATTGTCGTATCTGCAGCGCCGCGCCGGACGGCAGCTGGGTTCGGCGACGGCGGTCGCCGACTCCAAGCAGACTCTGCTGTGCACCTACCTGTCGGCAGTGCTGCTCGTCGGGTTGGGCCTGAACAGCCTGTTCGGTTGGTCGTGGGCCGACCCGGTGGCCGCGCTGGTGATCGCTGCCGTGGCGGTCAGAGAGGGCATCCAGGCCTGGCGCGCTGACATGTGCTGCACCGTAGGCAGGCCGAAGCCGGCGCAGCAGGAATTAGATACGTCTAATTATGAGATTAGAGACGGCCGCCGGGCAGTGTTAGCTGACTCACATGACCTCAGCTCCCGCCCGGCGCAGGTTGTCCTGCTGTGACCTGGAGCGCTCGGAGGCGATGGAGAAGTATCTCCGGGCCATTTACCTCCTCAGGTTCAAGGCACCACCCGTCTCGACGTCTCAGGTGGCGGCTCGGCTGGGGGTCGCGCCTCCTTCAGTGTCGGCGATGCTGCGCCGACTGGAGACCGCGGGCTTGCTCGCCGACTCGGGCAGTGCCGGTATTGCGCTGAGTGAGCATGGTGAGCGCCACGCCATGAACGTGATCCGGCGGCACCGGCTGATCGAGGCCTTCCTGGTGCAGGCCGCGGGCATGCGCTGGGATGAGGTACACGCGGAGGCTGAGGCGCTGCAGCATGTTGCCAGCGAGCTGCTGATCGACCGGATCGACTCCGTGCTTGGGTATCCCCGGCGAGATCCGCACGGTGACCCGATCCCGCCGCCTTCAGGTGATCACGTCGAAGACTGGTCACCGGCGCTCGCGGATGCCCCAGAAGGTGCGTGCTTCCAGGTGGACCGCGTAAGCGACGACGAAAGCGCCGCACTGCGGTATCTCGCCGGGCTGGGGATCGGACCCGGCGTGATGCTGCGGGTAGCGGAGCGCGAGCCATTCGGCGGCCCGCTATGGGTCGAGATCGGCGGCCGCCGCCGCGCGCTGGGAACTCAGCTGACCTGTCTCGTGCATGGCGTTGTCCTCACGTGACTTTCACCACTGAAGCCGGAACCCGCGGAGCGCCCCACGCTGCAGGATGTGAAAGCCCGGGGCCGTTTCCGGACCGTTTTGAGCCTGTTGGGCCCTGCGTTCGTTGCCTCAGTCGCTTACGTCGACCCGGGCAACTTCGCGACGAACTTCGCCGCCGGCGCCGGGTTCGGCTACGAACTGGTATGGGTCATCGTGATGGCCAACCTCATGGCCATCCTCGTCCAGTACCTGACTTCCAAGGCTGGGCTCGCTACCGGGCGCAGCCTGCCCGAGCTGTGCCGGGAACGATTCGGCCGGCGAGCGAATCTGATTCTGTGGCTGCAGGCAGAGATCATCGCGATGGCGACTGACCTGGCGGAGTTCGTCGGCGCCGCTGTCGGCCTTAACCTCATCTTCGGCATACCGCTGCTCCCGGCGGGGCTGATCACCGCGGTGGTCGCCTTCGTGATCCTGGCCCTCGAGCAGCGCGGCTACCGCCGCTTCGAGCTGGCTATCATCGCGCTCCTGGGACTGGTCGGATTGGGTTTCCTTTATGTGTTCTTCGTCGTCGGCGGTCAGGATTACGGGCAGATCGCTGCCGGTTTCGTGCCGCACCTGAGCGGTCCGGGCACCCTGGGCCTGACCGTGGGGATTATCGGCGCAACCGTCATGCCGCACGTTATCTACCTGCACTCGGCGCTGCAGAAGGACCGGATACAGGCCGCCAACCACAAGGAACGCAGGACACTCCTGAACTACAACAAGTGGGACTGCATCATCGGCCTCGGGATTGCGGGACTGGTCAACCTCTCCATGCTCTGCATCGCCGCGGCACTGTTTCACAGGCCGGGAATGACCGGCATCAGCAATCTCGGCGCCATCCATGCGCATCTCGACCAGCTTGTCGGCGGCGGCGCCGCGCTAGCCTTTGGAATAGCCCTGATGGCCTCAGGCCTGTCGTCTTCCAGCGTCGGCACCTACGCCGGCCAGGTCGTCATGGCCGGTTTCATGAACTGGCGCATCCCGCTGCTGGTGCGCCGGACCCTGACGATGCTTCCCTCGCTGATCATCCTCGCGCTCGCCGTCAACACCAGCCAAGCTTTGGTCTTCTCCCAGATCGTCCTGTCCTTCGGCATTCCGTTCGCGCTGATCCCGCTCCTGCTCATCACCCGGGACCGCGACACCATGGCCGGCATGCCCAACCGGCGGCTGACCAGCACCCTGATGCTGCTGACCACAGTCATCATCACAGGCCTCAATATCTACCTGCTAGCCGACGCCATCACCGGAGCGTTCTGACGCGAGTCGAGCGAACTTACATTCCGAGGAAGGCCATCTACGCCTAGGCGGGCTCGTACCGCTCACCGAGTGCCCTGGCGACCTCAGCCATGAAGGGCGGTGAACAGGAGCCCATCTCCATGACGGTGGCGAAGTTGTCGAAGAGCCACAGCGGACCGGCGTCGGTCGTCTCGCCGGGATATAGCGGCTGGTCGAACACGGCTATCGCTCCGGCGTCACTGACCCAGGCAGTCTGACCGCCGTCGTCGGCAACCTGCCAGCCCTCGAGCATCAGCCGGCTTCCGCTTCCGTAGATGCGGATCTCCCGTGCCGTTGCGCCCTCGGCGGTGACCACGACGCGCTCGTACTCGTGGTGAATCTTGTTGTCATCGCCCATTGCGAGCACCTTCTTTCCTTGCGGCCGTCAGCTTGCGGACGGCGAGGCGGCGCCGTCCGGGCGGCAAGTCGACGCGGAGCCACCCCAGCCATCCTGCCCAACTCAGCGCAGCCGATCACTTCCAGCATGAATGGACCAGACTGCTCCTGGCACGTCCGCGGTGACCCTTGCCAGTTTCTGGTGCGGAGCCACCTGGCCAAAGCCAACGTGCACTTCCAGCAGGCGGCCGGGCTGGTCGCGATCCTCGGGCAGGTCTCGCACGTCGACCGGTCTGCCGGCGTGAGGGTGGCCGACCCGGGCGGCAACAATGGCACTGTGAGCAGGCTGACCTCTGAGATCTCCTTCACTGCCACGGCCTGGGCCGCGAAGTACGCGATGGCCTGCGCGTGCCGGGTCTTGGCCATGCCGCATGCGGTGGGGAGAATGGCGGGGCCGTACCGGAGGCGACGATGCGGGCGGCGCATCCCTGGGCTATCGCCCGGTGCGGAACTAAGCCGCCGTTGGCTGGCACTGCCCGGCTGTCCCGTCAAGTCTCAGGGCGGGCTGTGCATCGGTCGTGCGCAGGAGAAAGCCCGTTACGGTCCAGGTGGCCAAATCAACCGTTTTGTAGAGATTGATGGCGGGTAAATGAGCTGCGTGCCCGCCCGCGCCCTATTTCATACCGCGCCGCGCCGCGTAGAGATCAGGGAACTGCCCACACCGCGGCCTGCGGCCGGTGAGGTCCTCGTCCGCACTTTGTGCTCTGGCATCAGCAGTGGCACCGAACGGCTGGTGTACCGCGGCGAGATTCCTGCCGAGCTGGCGCTGGACGACACGATCGACGCGCTTGGCGGTACCTTCTCCTATCCCTTCGCCTATGGGTATGCATGCGTCGGCGAAGTAGCGGAGTCCGGCCAGGCGGTTTTCGCGTTCCATCCGCACCAGGACGTATTCACGGCGCGGACTGATGAACTGATTCCGCTGCCCGCCATCGATCCCGCATCCGCAACGTTGTTTCCGCTGGTCGAGACTGCCTTGCAGGTGACGCTCGATGCCGGGAGCGGATATCGCGACCGGGTCATCGTGCTCGGCGCCGGCGTGCTCGGGCTGCTGACCGGCCTGCTGTTGCAGCGCTCCGGGTGGCGGCCGCTGATTGCCGAGCCGCAGGCGTGGCGTCGCACCATGGCCAGCAGCCTCGGCGTAAACACCGCAGCACCGGAGGAACTGGTGAAGGCGGAGGTTCCGCTGGTCATTGACGCCAGCGGTAACCCGGATGCGCCAGCGATGGCGCTGAACATGCTGGCCCAGGAGGGAACCCTGTTGATCGCATCGTGGTTCGGCACCAAACCAGTGGTGCTGCCGCTCGGCGGCGCCTTCCACCGGCGGCGTCTGATCATTCGCAGCACTCAAGTCTCTACGATGCCGGCCCGGCTGTCCGGGACCTGGACCCGGTCTCGGCGCCGCCGGGAGGCCGTTGGGCTGCTGGCCGAACTGCCGCTGGCTCAGCTGTGTACTCACGTCTTCGCCTTTGGCCACGCAGCCGAGGCGTTCCGAGCCGTGGACCAGGGGAAACCCGGGTTGATGCATGCCGTTCTTGACTACGACAGGAGTGCTGCCGGTGACCTGTGAAGTCGGGTTGAGCCGAAGCGTCCGTGCTTTCCACATCATGCCGGGACTGCCCGGGCCAGAGGGCCAACTCCATGATCATGACTACCGGATTGAGATCGTGGTGGACCGCGAGCAGCTCGACGGCCGGGGCATGGTCTGTGATCTGGATGTGCTGGAGGCGGCGCTCGCCGGGCTGACCAGCAGGGTCGAAGGCCGCAACCTGGAGGAAATACGACCAGCCGGGGCCGAGGCGGTCACAGTCGAGGTGTTCGCCCGCTGGGTGCACGACAGCCTCTCACCCGCCGTCGCTGCCGCAGGCGGCGAGACACTGGCAGTGCGGGTGTGGGAAACTCCCGTCGCGTTTGGCGGATACCGTGCACGATGCAGTGCTGTGACGCGGCTAAGGGTGGCGGCTGAACCGTTCTGCTGACATGTTCGTCTGCTGTCATAGGAACACACCATGTTCGTTATCCTCGCGGGGCAGTCATATGACTCTGGGTTGGGACAATCCCACAGAAGATCCCACTACCACCGTCCTGCTGCGGCACGGCGATACTCGACTGTCACCCGAACACCGCTTCAGCGGGCTGCGCGACCTCCCGCTTAGCGCCAACGGCACCCTGCAGGCCCAGGCCGCCGCCTGCCGCCTAGCCGCCGGCGCCCCGATCGACGCCGTGGTCAGCTCGCCATTGCAGCGCGCTGTCGCAACCGCCGCCATCGCGGCCGGCGAACTGGGCCTGACCGCAGTCATCGATGATGATCTCCGTGAAACCGACTTCGGAGACTGGGATGGCCTCACCCTCGCGGAAATCCAGCAGCGATGGCCCGCAGCCGCGGCGGCCTGGCGGCGCGACCCCGAACAGGCTCCGCCCGGCGGGGAGAGTTTCGCCGACACCGCACACCGGGTAAACCGGGCCTGTGATCGGCTGCTGCGGGACCACGGCGGCCAGACCATCCTGATGGTCACTCACATATCCCCGATAAAGATCCTGCTGTGCCGGGCTCTCGGCGTCCCGCTTGGCACCATTTACCGGCTATATCTCGGCTCTGCCTGCATTAACGAGATCCAATGGTACGGTCGCGAATTTGCGGCCGTCCATCGCGTTCAACGACACCAGCCACGTTCCCTGACTCACCGGCCCGTCTCGTCCGCCGCGGACGCAGGTACTCTTCGGCATCAGGCCGTCCGAGCAGGTAGACGGCGTCGAGGCGCGCGTACGGGTCGCGGCCGTCATTCGATACCTCCTAGTTCCTCGATGGCCAGTTGCAGCGCACGCAGCGCGTAGTAGGTGCGGGACTTCACCGTGCCGGGCGCGATCCCCAGTGCATGCGCGGCCTGTGCAACCGAGCTCCCGCGAAGGTACAACTCTCCCAGGACGTCCCGATGCTGCTGCGTAAGCCGTCCTAGCGCGGCGGCCACCAAGTGGCGGCTCACGAGCGCGTCGCTGGCGTGCCCGATTGGCTGGTCGGGGATGCGGTCGATTTCGGTCTCGCCGCTCCAGCGCGCGCCGGCGTGCTGCTCGTGCAACTCACGCAGCAGCTCTGCGTCGTGGCCGCCCGCTCCCCCGCGCGGCAAACTGCTTTGGTCGACGAGTGCGCTGCTCACTGGCCGACTCCACTGCCATCTGCGCCGCCACTCGCGTCCCGTCATACGCACGGCGGCTGCGCCTGGTTCACCGGCAACTGCTCCGTCCCGGATCGCGTGACCTGGTTCGCGAGAGCAACTGATCGTACCGTGAGCCGCAGCAAAGGGCGGCAGTCCCGCTACGACGGCGCGAAATCCAGCGTGCTCACTCAGGGCGATCTGTTCCGCGCCGAGACTGCGCTGGCGATAATCGCGGCGCTTGCACCGCGACGGGGGCGGCACTTCACCGTGGCGGCTAGTGTGCTGCGTGTTCATGGGCCGCCGTCGCTTGGGACGAGGCCGCGCTGAAGGCACCGAGGAACTGGTTGCGGAAGGCGCTCATGCGCTCGATCGGAGCGTTGAGGCCTGGCAGCAGCCCGTCCTGCCAGTGCCACGAGGCAATCTGCCTGAACACCGAAGGGTCGCGGGCGACGATTGAGATCGGCACCTCGTGACTGGCTCCGGCGCCGCTGACGGTGGTGTGGGGCTGGTGGTCGCCGAACATGATGAGCACGAGGTTCGGGTCGTTAAGCTCTGTGACCCATGAAGTGAGGGCATCCAGCGAGTATTGGATCGACCGGCCGTAGAACTGGCGCACGGTGTTTTGGTTGCGCCAGACCGTCGTCGCGGGTTCGCTCCTCGCTGGCATGGGGTCGAATATCGAGCCGTCGCCGACCTTGTTCCAGGGCACCATGGTCGGCAATGGAGCCCAAGGTATGTGCGAGGAGACCAGGTCGATCTCGGCCATCAGTGGCTTGTGGCCAGGGGTGAGTTCGAGCCGCTGGAACGCGGCCAAGGTGTACTGGTCGGGCATCGAGGCGTAGCTAAAGACCGGGCCGCGGTAGCCGACGTTGTGCCGGTTGTAGGTCTGGTCGTAGTGGTAGAAGTACGTGCCGATTGCCCAGCGGTGGGTGTTAGAGGGGTCGTCGGCGACGGTGTGCCACCCGGCCTTGCGGAAGGCGTCGCTGAGGGTGAACCGGTTGCTGGCGACGAGTTCGCCATACCGCTGGTTGGTGTTGACCCACAGCCCCGATTGCAGGGTGGAGTGGGCGAGCCAGCTGATCCCGCCAAAGGTCGGGGATGTGAGCCAGGCGCTCTGCGCGGACCAGCCGGCGCGGGCCAGCAAGGCGGTGTGGTGGCGCAGGACGGCGTCGACTCCCGGCGAGAAGCTCGTACCCCGGACGGCGACCTGCCCGTAGCTTTCGACGACGGCAATGATGACGTCCTTTCCGCGCAGTCCGGTCAGCAGGTGTGAAGCGGGGATCCTGGCCTGGGGGTCGGGGCTGTGGATGGCCCGCTCGAAACGACGCGGGTCGCTGAGCGCTGCCTGGGCGGCGCGCACCTGCGAGACGGCCAGCCCGGCGGCGCTGGCCGAGGCGACCGGAGACCCCGGGGTGAGCTGCAGTGACAGGCCCGCGCACAGCCCCCAGATGGCTGTGAGAGCAGCAAGGCCGCGAACTGAGCCGCGGCGATGACGGGCGGCCACGGCCGTGATGTGAATCGTTGATGCGGTGATTGCGACGACGAGCAGGATGAGACCGATCCACGCTGCGACGAGCACGATGTCTGTGAGCGTTTTGCCGATAGCGTCGCGGACTACGCCCATAGCCGGCCCGATGCTGCTCCAGTCGCGCACCGGGTTGAACGCCCGATCGATTTCCTCGTAGAACGCTATGTTGAGGATCTTGTCGATAGCGAGCAGGCCGAAGAGGAATCCGGCGATCGTGGCCACGATCCGTCGTGGCCTAGGCGGCAGCACCAGCGCGACAGCAACCAAGACCACCGCTTCCACCGGGATGCGGACAAACGCAGCGGGGGCGAACTGCCAGGCACGGTCGGGCGCTACAAGGTCGCTCCCCACGACCGCCACGGCTAGCACGGTGATAACGATCCGCACAGCCCGGCGGGTGCGCGGCCCGGCGCCGGTGCGGTACAGCCATTTCACGTCGCGACCGAACGACTCGGCCAGCAGCAGCAACGCGACGCCGACCGCGATCATCCCGACCAGGTGGTCAAGCAGCCCGGATGCGGCAACAGTGAGCACGATGCCCTCGACCGCGGCGACGACCTTGCGCCAGTGCCGGGTTGGCAACGTGGCGGCCAGCCACGGAATCAGCCAGCCCGCCAACAACAGCGCGTAGCGGGCGGCGCCGATAGCCAGAACCCACCAGCCGTAGTCCCGGGACACGGTGATGCTGAGCAGCAGAATGAGGAAGGCGTCGACTTCGCCGTCGAGGCGGGCGCCCAGCGGGGTGGCGGTGCTGGTCCGGCGCGCTACCTGCCCGTCCACCGCGTCGAGGACAAGCGCAACGATGGACAAGGTGACCAGCGCTGTGATCGACACCGGTCTGCTAAACGAGTCCGCAACTAGGCCCGCGACCCCGGCGACAAGTACGGCCCGGGTCAGGGTGACCCAATCTGCCGGGTGTACGGACGGCTGGTCGCTGCGCATGCGGGCGGTGGCAATCAGCAGGCCCGCCGCCGATCCCGAGGCCAGCCCGGCAATCCAGCCTGCGACGCCGAGTCCGGCCGTGGCGGACACGATGCCAAGAACGGCGGCTGTGGCTAGCATCCCCAGCATCGACGCACGCAGAATCGTAGGCAGCGCGTCTTCGTCCGCAGGCCGTAACCGCACGCGGCGCGTCTTCATCCGCGATGCTTAATCGTACGCATTATGCCTCCGTCCCCGTCACCACCCGCCGCCCTCCCCAACGGGAAGAACGGGTCCACCCCCACGGCGGTTCACCGCGACCGGCCGCGTGCCTGCGATGCTGTCGCTGCCGGACCGTTGAACTATGTTTCCACCCGGCCCGTGTAACCGCTGTGGCAGGCGTGCATTCTTATCCGATGAGAGATAGTCCGGCTGTCCGCCGGTTCGGCCTGCCGTTGCTGCGCCTGGCCGTCGGCGTCACCGTGCTGTG
The DNA here is from genome assembly GCA_963809195.1 of uncultured Actinomycetota bacterium. Classification (GTDB taxonomy): domain Bacteria; phylum Actinomycetota; class Actinomycetes; order Streptosporangiales; family Streptosporangiaceae; genus Chersky-822. The sequence goes on from CAWEIQ010000003.1 coordinate 1,372,308, forward strand.
GTTTCTCTGGCGGCAAGTGGGCTCGGCGCCGTTCAGGGAAGGGCTGCGGGCGATCACCTGGCCGGCGGTCGCAGGCGCCGTCACGCTTACTGCCCTGACCACGGTGTGCTCGGCCTGGCGGTGGAGGGTCGCCGCCCGGGCGCTCGGCGTCGGCATCGGCCTGCCAAGCGCGGTCGGCGCCTACTACCGTTCCCTGTTCCTCAACTCCGTGCTCGTCGGCGGAGTTCTTGGCGACGTGCATCGGGGGGTCACGCACGGTAGGCGCGCTGGAGACGTGGCGCGGGGGCTGCGCGCGGTGGCGTGGGAACGGCTGTTCGGTCAGGTCATTCAGGCCGTGCTGACCGCCGGCGTGTTGCTGACCTTGCCCTCGCCGGTTCGGCCCGCGCTGCCGTATGTGCTGGCGGGTGTCGCGGGCGTAGCCGGGTGTGCTGCGCTGGTGGTGCGCTGCGCTGCTCGCCGCCGCCAGTCGCGGCTGGCGCGCACTGTCCAGGCCGTTTCCGACGACCTGCGATGCGGACTGCTGGCCCGAGACGTGTGGCCCCGGCTAACGCTCGCCTCGGTGCTGGTCTTCGCCGGGCACACGGCGACGTTCGTTATCGCGGCCCGGGCAGCCGGCTGCACCGCACCCCTGGGCGAATTGGTCCCGCTGCTGATGGTCGTCCAGACTGCGGTGGTGATCCCCCTGGGTGTCGGCGGGTGGGGGCCACGGGAAGGTGTCGCCGCGTGGGCCTTCGCCGCGGCCGGCCTCGGCGCGGCCACTGGGGTTACGGTCACCACCCTGTATGCGGTGCTCATGCTCGCCGCGGTTACTCCGGGCGCTGGCCTGCTGCTGAGGGACGTCATTCGCCGCCGCCGCGGCCCGGGACACCCGGGCGAGCCGACACGGCCCAATCCGGCGACGCAGACGTTGGAGGTCGTTCGTGGCTGACCAGCCGCAGCCGGTGACCGGCCTCGTCACGCCGCTGACGATACCGCCGACCTGGCGCGAGACCGAATGGATGGTCCGGTGACCGGGGAGGTCCAGGCGGCCGCGATCCGCTGCCGTATAGATGGCTCCACAGGGCGCTAGCTGGGCGAGCGGCCCACGAAATCAAGCTGGTGGGCGATGTAGACCAGCTCGCCAGCAGCTAGTTGCCGACGGCGCTCGGCCAGCCAGTCGGCAAGGTCCGCTGGTTCGACCCGGTCCTGGCGATTGCGCAACGCGTTCTGGATCGTGTCAAGGATGCTGCGCAGGAAGTAAGCCTCATCGCCGGGGTAGTTCCCATCCGGGTCGGCGTGTACGACCCAGTCCGACGACCCTGCCGCCATCGCGGGTGCTCCCTGCAGCCCGCAGGTAGTGAAAGAGGCGGCGGCCCGTTCGGCTTTCACCGGCCGGGCGGCCGTAACGAAAGCGCTCATCCATGTCGCGGTGGTAGGCGTGCATGATCCGGTCGTCGTGGGGGTGGCCGGGCATGAAGATGCTCTCGCCGTCGTAGTTGATCGTGAACCAGTAGACGCCGCCTGGTGAAGCAACCGCAGCAGTCCGGGCAGGATGGCGGGCACGTCCACCAGGTCCAGGACGGCGTTGGCGATCAGGACATCGGCCGGCGCCTCATGAGCGGTCTCCAGGTAACTGCCGAGCTCGGCGTGCACCAGGCGCACCCGGAGATCACCTACCCGCAGCCCATCCGGCAGCAGGTCACTGCGCAAGCCCGCGCGCGGTCGCCCAATCGCTGAGCCACCGGCGAGAACGATCCAGCAGCTGCCGATCCGCATCCAGCAGGATGTACTCGCCGGCGCCGACCGCGCCCCAGTCCATTAGACGGGCCACCATCGTCCCCAGGCCGGCGCCAACCTCCAGCACCCGCGGCGCACCTGCGGGCATCAGGCGGCACAGCTCGGCCAGCACGTGCCGATTAAGCGCCCGGTCATCAACGGTCGTCTTCGCTGCCAGGTAGCGGGCATAGTCGAGGGTCATCGAGGCTTCATCGCAGAAAGCCATTGCTTCTCGGCTACCATCGCGAACTTCCGCACCCGCCCGCTGCCGAGCCAGTGACTCCACAGCCGATGGGCGGTAATCAGGTCAGCGGTCGCCTGCGTCCCGATCTGTTCGGCGATCTGGGATGATTCGGCACGATAACTTCGATGCAGAGCCGTTGCTATCGCTTGATGGGAAGAGCTGTACTCCTGCTGCCAGATCACCGTCAAACCCGCCTCGCGCAGGAGGCCAGTCAATTCCGCCAGCTCGATGAGCCAGACGGTATCGGCGCCAGGCATCCGCGCCCGCTCCTGCTGGGTGAGCGGCCGGCCTTCCTCGACCGTGAAAGCGAAACGCCCGCCCGGCTCGAGCACGCGCGCCACCTCAGTTACCAAGGCCTCCTTGTCGGGGAAGGCCAGCATCGTCTCCAGCAGGAGTACCACCTCGAAGCGGCCCTGGGGCGGAGGCGGGACGTGAGCTTGCTCGAAGCGGCAGGGCAAATTACCGGCCAGCTGCTGGGCTGCGGCCAGTGCGCTGGCGGAGTGATCGACACCGAGGTAATGGCATCCCGACTCCGCCGTGATCATCCGGCCGGGACCGCCCACCCCGCAGCACAGGTCCAGCACTGGGACACCGGGGCCGATCCGTGCCTGGTGAGACAGCGTCCGGACCTCACCTGCCCGCATGAAGCTCTCCTGGCCTACATACTCACCCGCGGGGTAGGCGGTCGCCCGGGCCCGCTCTAGCGCCGCCGAGAATGGTGCTTGCTGATCCTGTCTCACTTCAGATCCCGCATGGTGTCTGACCCGGCAGAGCTACTTGCCGTGCCGCGCTGGTGTCGAGCGGACGCCGGTCGAACCGCGTCCACCGCTGCTACGTACCATCCTGTGCCAGGATGACGGATCGATGGCGGGTGTGGTTCAGCCGGCCGGAAAGTGAAGGCTGGCTGCCCTATGACATTCAGAACCGAGAGCCGCATAACAATCGCCAGCAGCGTCCGTGACGTGTGGGCGTATGTCTGTGACGTCGGACGATGGCCGGAGTGGGCGCCCACGGTTCTCGAATGCCGGGTTCGCGGAGGAGCTCCGCTTCAGCCCGGCTCGCAGGTGGAGCAGCGGGCGAAGGGGATACTTTGGTTGACTCGCGGCCGGAGCCAGGAGGTGACCGCTGTCGAGGCGCCCCGCTACGTGGCGTTCGCCGGGCCAATGGGTACTTCCGCGGCGCGCTGGGGAATGGAACTCGAGCCGGTGGACGATAGGCAGACCGACGCCAAGATGTGGATTGAGGTCGACCTCGCGGGCATCATGCGCGCGATCCCCGGCCGCATTCTCCAAGGCAGAATTCAGCGCGTAAGCGATCTCGAGATGACGGCGATCAAGGCTGCTGTCGAGTCCGCTACGCGAGAAGGCGCGGAGTCCTAGATGGGGTGGCGCGGTTCTACCGCGACGCTGCCGAGATCGAGGAGCACACCGTGAGCCAGATCGACCGTACCCACGAGCACCTGATCGAGACATACCGCAAGAAGGCGAAGCACTACGACATCACCTCCCGGCTCTACCCCGCGCCCGGCTACCCCCAGCGGGCACAACGCCTCCGGGCCGTGCAAGCGCTCGGCCTGCACGCGGGTGACAGCGTGATCGACATCGCGTGCGGCACAGGTCTGAACTTCTCGCTGATTGAGGAGGTGATCGGTCCGGACGGCCGGATCGTCGGCGTCGATTTGACCGACGCGATGCTCGCCCGTGCCCAGGATCGGATAGAGAAGAACGGCTGGAGCAATATCAGTCTCGTGGAAGCCGACGCGGCCGACTTCGACTTTCCAGCCGAGGTCGACGCGATCCTGTCCACGTACGCCCTGTCGCAGGTGCCCGAGTGCGCAGAGGTCATCGCCCACGGCGCCGCGGCCCTCTCCGGAGACGGACGCTGGGTCGTGCTGGATCTCAAGGTTCCCGACAACACGCCTGGGTGGCTAGCGCGGGTCGGAACCGCAACTGTGCGGCCTTTCGCCTCCATTGATGAGTGGATCATGCGGCGCCCGTGGGAGGCGATTCGCGTAGCCATGCAGGAAGAACTGGCCGATCTCTCCTGGACCGAGTTGTTCTTCGGAACCGCATTCCTCGCTGCCGGGTCCCGCAGCCCTGGAACCTTCGGTGTACAACCGAGGCGGAGGGGCCATCAGTGACCGTGGGCTGACAAGCGTCCTCTCACCTCAGGCCCGACGCGGACGCGAGGCTTTGGCGGACGAGTTCGATCCAGCGCGTCGGGGCGGCGTGCAGAAGGCGCTCTGGAGGGCCGGAATATCAAGCGGGTGCATGTCATAGTTCCCGACGGGTTCGACGATCCCGTCCAGCCCACCGGCGGCAATATCTACGACCGGCACGTCTGCGCCGGGTTGGCCGGGGCCGGATGGGATGTGCGGGTCATGACCGTCGCCGCGGCGCAGCCAGGGTTCGGCTCGGGCGCCCGCGCTCACCTGGCCCGCATCGTTGCCGCCATCCCGGACGGGGAAACCGTCCTGATCGACGGGCTCATCGCCTCGCCGGCCGCGGCGCCGCTGCTGCCACACGCCGGCCGGATACGAATGACAGTGCTGCTGCACATGCCACTGGCTTCCGCCATGAATACACGCCACGATGCCAGCGCGCTGCGCTCCGAACGGGTCGTGCTCCGCGCGGCCACCGGCGTGATCGCTACCAGCGACTGGACACGCCAGCAGGTACTGACCCGATACGCGATCCCGGCCCGCCAGGTGCACGTCGCCCGGCCCGGCGTCGATCAGGTCGCTGCACCGGCTCGGCCCGTACGCGGACATCTGATCTGCGTCGGGGTCCTCGGCCCCCATAAGGGGCAGGATGTCCTCGTCGAGGCGCTCGCGGACGTCGCTGAGCTGGACTGGCATTGCGTGCTGGCCGGACCGCTCGACCGCGACCCGGACTTTGTCAGGCAATTGCAGGCCCGCATCACGCGCCTCGGCTACAGCCACCGCGTCCGGCTCACCGGCGTCCTGACCGGCGCTGCGCTCAGCCACGCGTACACCACGGCCGACGTGCTCGTCGCACCGTCCCGCTCGGAGACCTACGGCATGACCGTCACCGAAGCGCTCGCCCACGGCCTGCCCGTCATAGCCGCCGCCGTCGGTGGGCTGCCCGAAGCGCTCGGCTTTACGGCCGATGGCATGCGCCCCGGCCAACTTGTCCCTCCCGGCGATCCGGCTGCCCTCGCCGCCGCGATCGGAGACTGGCTAGGTGACGAGCATCACCGACACCAGCTACGGACCGCCGCACGACAGCGGCGGTCGACCCTGCGCGGGTGGGACCAGACCACGCAAGAGGTAGCGAACGCACTGACCTCAGCCCCGGTTTGACATCATGGTCAGCGAACATGACCGAGGCCGGTTCAAGGCTGAGGAGACGGAGCGGTGACTCGAATACGGCCAGCCGCCTGGCTCATGGCGGCGGTCGCACTGTTCCTGCTGGCCGTCGCCGGTTATGCCTTGCTCGCCCACGCGTCCCCGCAGTACTACTGGGCGCATATCGACACGGCCGTCTACCGGGATGGCGGCATCGCTGCGCGGAACCAGCCGGCGATGCTCTACACGCTGGAGCTCGGGGCGGCGAAACTGCCGTTCACATACACGCCGTTCGCCGCGCTCCTGTTCGCTGCAGGGAGCGGTGCGTCGTTCGCGACCTGGCAGGTCGGGCTGGCTGTGCTCACGATCGGGCTGCTGCCGGTGGTGGCGTACCTTTCCCTGGGACTCGCCGGGCGGCCTGCCGGCCTGGCCAGGGCGGCGGCGGCGTTTGCGATCGCCGCGGTGGGTCTTTGGCTCGAACCGGTTGCGATGACACTGTTCTTCGGGCAGATCAACCTCGTGCTGCTGGCCCTCGTGGTGGGCGATCTCGCGCTGCCGGACCGCATCAAGGGCAAGGGCATCGGAATCGGGCTAGCGGCGGGGATCAAGCTCACGCCGTTGATCTTCATTCCGTACCTGCTGTTCACGCGGCGAGTAAAGGCCGCGGCGGTCAGCGCGCTGACATTCGCGGTCACGGTAGGACTTGGGTTCGCGCTGCTGCCGCACGCCTCCGCGGTCTACTGGGGCGGGAAGATCACCCGGCTGGGCAGCAACTCCTTCCACCTGGACAACCAGTCCCTTAACGGCGTCATACTGCGCCTTACCCACGCCGGGCCCGACGCGCACGCGTACTGGCTGGTCGCGGCAGTCGTCGTCGGCATCGCCGGGCTCGCCACCTCGATACTGGCGAGCCGGCGTGGCCACGAGCTACTCGGCCTGGTTGCGTGCGCCGCGACCGGCCTGCTGGTGTCCCCACTCACCTGGTCGCACCACTACGTTTACGTGGTCCCGGCACTTGCCCTCGCCGCGTACGGGCCACGGCGCCTCGGCTACCGGATCCTCTGCGCCGCGCTGGTGGTGGGCTTGTTTGGCTGGTGGCCCTTGCCTATTGGCAACCAGGGCGGCTACGACCCTCATGCCCAGCTGCGGCCGCGCGGGTTGCTGCTTCTCGCGCCGAACCGCGGCAACAACCGGGCGGCAGTCGAGTTCACCTGGCGTGGGCTGGAGTTGATCGTCGGAAACTACTACGTGCTCACCTTGCTCGTGTTTATCGCGGCCACCGCATGCGCCCTGGTGCTTACCCGTCGCCTCAGGCCTGAGCGCGCGCAGTCGGCCCCCGAGCCCGATGACATGTCGGGCGGCACGCCCGCCCGGCGCCGCACCGTAGGGCGATCAGCTTCCTGAAGGGAAGGCGCCCGCCCAGGTGGGCGGCACGCGGACTCCAGAACATCGGATGCGGACTCCGCGCACCCCGGCGGCCGGCGATCGCGCCATATCCAGATCGGGTTCCTATTTTGTTGTCAAGTGATCTTGAGTGCCTTCTCCTTGGCTGGTGAGCGCAGCTCAGGCGATCATGACAGGCAGTGAGGTCGCCAGGGGGCGGCCGAAGGCGTCGTTGGCCTGGGCGGCGAAGTACGGTCCGGTGCTGCGGACACCGATCTGTGTCTCGAACCCGCTGCGGCGACCGGAGCCCGCCGTGGACAGCGAGCCCTCGGACCGTCCGGCGAAGACGGTCCAGGAGGCCACGTCGGTGGCGCCGTTCCAGCTCGCGTACATGATCGCACCGCCATCTGCGCGCCGGACCGCAATGGACGGACGCTCCGTCGGATGGCCTTTCCATTCCCTCGCGAACGCCCGGTACGACTGCGCCCCGGATGCCATCGTCCCGTCGAGGAGCAGCCGGCCGTCGGGGAGGAACTGGGAGAAGCGCGGCTGTGCGCCCCAGCCGACGAACATGCCGCCGTCTGGCAGCGTCTGCGCGCTTCCTGCCGTCGCGGCGAATACGGTTCCCGGGTGGACGTACGCCCTGCGCAGCGTCACGTGCATGGCCGCCGTGTCAACCTGCAGGATCAGCGCCCTGGAGTGCTTGTCCTTGGCAGGACTGCCGTTATCGAAAACGGTGAGCTTGCCGTGGCTGTGCGCGCGGGCGTGGTGCTGCCAGGAGAACCTGCTGCCCGGTCCCATGCTGAAGTCGGACTTCTTGCCGCCCATCCGCCAGATGATGGAGCCGTTCTTCTTGCTGACCTTATAAACGGTCCAGGTGTGCCGGGACGAGATGAGCAGGTCTCCGTCAGCGTCCGGAGCGATGGAGTTGATGTGGAAGTAGTCGAAAGGCCGGGCGGATGTGCCGTAGCCGTCGCCGGCCCGCTCGTAGGTCTCCCCGACAGGCACGGGAGCGTGCGCATGACGGTAGCTGTCCCACTCGAACAGCAGTTCCCCGGTCGCGATGTCAATCTCCTGGGCGACGCCGGAGAGCAGGTAGCCGTTAGCCGGGCCGCCCCGTTCGCGCAGGTCGGCGTTCGCGTGCCTGCGGTAGGCCGTGATCAGAGCCGTCCCATGCGGGGTGATGTTGAACTCGTGCAGATCGGCCATCAGGCCATTGTGCGCGCGGATGACATGCCGCACCCGGTACGAGGCATCGGCGATAACCGCCTCGCCCTCGCCGTGGCCTTGAACGACCTCTCCCTGCCACCAGGTGAGCACGGGCTTGCCATCGAGCACCTGGACGTCGAAGTCCAGCTTGTGGTGCGTGGCCGTATCCGGCCCGAGCCAGACCAGCTCGCCGCGGGAGTCGAGGATCATCGTGCCCCCGTGTCCAGGGCCTGAGTTCGGCGCGTTCAGGAAGACATATCGCGGGCCGCCCACGTGGCCGTGGCGGCGCACGGTGATCCGCGGCGGCGTCAAGTCGGGGCGTGACACGAAGCCCTCCTTGGCCGGTCGCACGCTGCTTCGGCTCGCCGGAGGGCTGCCGGCCCTCCTGCCCGCAATGTCCTTGCATCCGCTCGCGCCCAGCCCGGCAGCACTGGCTGCCGATGTCCCGGCCAGCACGAAAAAGCTCCTCCGCGTCTGAGCCTGGGTCAAGGCCGAGCCCTGGCGTGACGCGCCATTCTCCGGCAGTTCCCGGCTTCGGACGTCGGCTCGCGGAGAGCCTTGAAGGTCGCCGCAAAAGTACTGCTTGACCGGGAGTAGGCCGAATAATGGCAATTCCGGCGCGGTCGGCCCGGTCGGCTGGCGTCCCCTCTGAACGCATGACCGGGAGGTCCAGCACGGCTTCGCCCGCGGTCGGCCCGCTGAGGCCTCTGCTGTGAAGGACCAGACGGCCAGCGGGGCAGGAACGGCAACGTCCACGCCCGCAACAACCTGACGCTCAAGACATGCTGCCCGACGACTGTGAAGGTGAGCAGGCACGACCTGACCTCCTCCGGCCCGGCGCCGCCGCCGCAGCGCCGCTGAGAGTGGTACATAGTGGACACTTGCGCTCAGCGGAAAGCAAGAATGGCCACATACTAAGCCTCGATCCACGTGCGCCGTGAGGCGCTGACGATTCGAGCGGAGGTGAGAGACCATCCGCCGCCGGCCCTGTCGCAGCAGGGCGGCGAAGCTGGGGGCAGCCTGACCCGGGAAGCGCCCCGGGGAGGGCCGGTCGTATCGCATGTTGGTGTGGGGGTCGGCGTGGGAGGCGGCTTCCTGCGCCGAACGACAGATGGCCACCTCGCATGTCCTAGCGAGGAGAAACCTTGCGATGCTGCGGGCTTTGCTCGCCAGTCGGCCAGCGCCCGAGCTGTCCTGTCACGGCGGCGATACAGGCCGCTGAGGTGCAGAAACACGGAACTGGCGGCCTGGCCAGCAGATGGGAAACTGGATCCGCGACGCTACTGCCGACGAGTAACTTTAGTTCGAAAAATGCCTTTGAAGTGGAGCTATGGGGATTCGAACCCCAGACCTCTTGCATGCCATGCAAGCGCTCTACCAACTGAGCTATAGCCCCTGGGACGCGCCGACCAGCCAACCGTAACGTGCTGCGGCGCCACGCCAGTGTACAAGAAACTAGCGCAACTCCGTCGCGGCCCGACGGGCCGTCGGCCGGCGGCGACCGCCGTCAGACATCGTCGCCTAGTTCGGCGACCTCGACCGGTTCTGGCAGCGCGCCGACGTTGAACTCCAGCAGTCGCCAGCGCCCGCCGTCGACCCGGCGCGACAGCACCGACCAGCAGCAGTTGCCCATGCCACCGGTCACCCTCTCGTCAAGGCCGAGCAGCCGCGACATTCCCCAGGTCAGCGACGCACCATGGCCGACGACGACCACCAGGGACCCCGGCTCGGACTGGTCGGCGATCCTGGTCAGCGCCGCGGCGGTCCGTTCCGCGACGTATTCAGACGTTTCACCGCCCGGCGGCTGCCAGTTTGCCAGGTCGTCGGGGTAACGCTGCCTGATCTCGTCGGTCGTCAGGCCCTCCCACGCTCCGCCGTGGCGCTCGCGCAGGTCTTTCTCGAGGCGGACCTCGAGGCCGGTTATCTCCGCCAGGCTGCCGGCGGTCGCGCTGGCTCGGACCAGGTCGGACGACCAGATCTGGGCCGGAGACAGCGTGGCCAGATGCCGTGCGGCGCGCTGAGCCTGGGCCCGGCCGAGCGCGTTCAGCGGCACGTCGCGCTGACCCTGGAACCGGTGCTCAGCGTTGTAGGTCGTCTGACCATGGCGCCAGAGCACGAGACGGAGCAGCTTCAGCCTGCCGCTGAAGTCCGGCCTGCTTCCAGCAGGGCCTGACCGCTCGACGCCACCGTCTGGGACCACGACAACGGGCGTCACCGGCTCATCAGACACCGCGGCACTGCCCCGGGCTGCAGCACTGCCCAGGGCCGCATCCCGGCCCGCCTGCTCCCCTGCGGGCGCCTCCCCGGCGGTCAGTGCCGGTCCCTGACGGACCGGCCCGCGGTGACAGTTTCGGGCAGTTCGATCTGCGGGCAGTCCTTCCACAGCCGCTCGAGCGCGTAGAAGACCCGCTCCTCGGCGTGCTGAACGTGGATCACCACGTCGAGGTAGTCCAGCAGCACCCAGCGACCCTCGCGCTCACCTTCGCGCCGCACCGGTTTGGCGCCGGCCTTGGCGAGCTTCTCCTCGATCTCCTCGATCACCGACCGCACCTGCCGGTCGTTGGACGCCGAGCAGAGCAGGAACGCGTCAGTGATGACCAGCTGGTCGCTGACGTCGTAAGCGATGATGTCTGTGGCTAGTTTCTCGGCCGCGGCGGTCGCCGCGATCCTGATGAGCTCGATGGCCCGTTCGGTAGCAGTCACGTGTGCTGCGTGTCCTCCTTGATGAAGCTGCGACCTCCGGGACCCCCAGATCTACCAACCGGTACTGAGCGCCACAGCGGCATGTTCAGGGTATCCCTCCGGGCCGACATTGCCGAACCTCAGCCCTCACGTCGCGCGGCGACTTGTACCGATATCGCCCAGGCCACGGCGGCCAGCGCAACAGCCGACACCAGGGCGACACCGGCTGGCCAGGTGTGCTCCTCCGCCCCGTAACCGACGCTGCGGACCGCTGCATTCGCGGGCGATCCGTTCCACGCCAGCGCCAGCACGACCGCGCCGGTCGTGGCCAGCATCGCCGCCGCCGGACGCCGCACAACCGGAGGGTTCAGAAATGCGGCTACCGCTGAGCCGACGAGCAGGCAGACCAGCCCGGCCGCGAGTCCGCCGCCTACATCGCTCGAGCAGCGTGCCGGCTTCGATCCCGTTTGATGCCGCTGACCTCGGCACACCCAGGCTGACTAGCTCCCATGACGACGCCAAGGAGCCCGAGCGCCACGCCGACCGCGGCCGCTGCTATGAGCGCCGCTAGCTGGGCCCGGCGCGGGCCGCCGGCCGCCGCGACGCAGGCACGAGCCTCAGGCGGCTCGGCGGTCAGCATCGACCTGGTCAGCCACGCCGCGACGGGAACGAGAATGAGCGCGGACCAGGCCAGTCCCTCGCTCAGTCCGGCGCCGTTCGGCAGCGTCGCGCCGCCGAGCCCGATCACGCCGAGCACGAACAGCACCGCGGGCGGGATCCAGCGATAGGACCTGAGCAGCAGCGACAGCTGATACCTGATGAGCGCGATCACAGGTCGCCCTCCGTATCAGCCGTCCTGTCCGAACCTTCGTCCGCCGGAGGACCCGACGCGGCCGCGTCAGGCCCGAGATCGCCGGGCTCTGCGATCCGCGTCGCGCGGCCGGCATCCAGCAGCCAGCGATCGGCATCCAGGTGCGCAAGCCTGCTCGGCTCATGATCGACATACACGACCGCGCCGCCGTCTGCGAGCCGCTCCGCCACGGCGTCGTCCAGCGCGGCCTTGGCCTCTACGTCAAGCCCGGTCCAGGCTTCATCGAGAACGAGCAACCCCCTGCCGGGCAGCAGCGCCTGCGCGACGGCCACCTTCTGGCACATGCCCTTTGACATATGGCGCAACGGGACCCTCCCGAGCTCCCGTCCGCCGAGCCGGTCCAGGCAGGCGTCGATCCTCGATTCCAGCCCGCGGCCGGTCAGCCCGTGCACCCGGCCGACAAGCGACAGGTACTTCCTGGCCGGGAACGGCAGGGCGGGCGGGAACCGCTCGGGCACGTAGCCGGTCACCGGCCTGCTGGTCACGCTGCCGCGAGTGGGCTCGGATACTCCGGCGATCACGCGCAGGATCGTGGACTTGCCGCTGCCGTTCCTGCCCTCGAACCGGACGAGGCCGCCCGGCGGGACCACCATGCTCACGTCGCGGACGACCCACGGGCCGCCGATGCCGTACCGCTTGGCAACGTTGTCAAGCTGCAAGCCAGCCCTCCCGCCGACACCGCATCCGAAGCGACCGGCGACAAACCCGTCTAGTCCCGGTACAACCCGCGCTTGGCAATGTACTCGATGACCCCGTCTGGCACGAGGTACCGAATCGGCCGGCCCGCCCTGACCCGCTCCCGGCACGCGGTCGAGGAGATCTCCAGGGCTGGCAGCTCGATCAGGGTGAAGTCGCCGTCCTCGGGCAGGTCGGTCTTGTCGATCGGGTGCCCTGGCCTGGTGCAGCCGACAAAGTGCGCCATGCTGTAGAGGTTCTCCGTGTTGTGCCAGGTCTTGATGCCGCTCAAGGCGTCCGCGCCCAAGATGAAGAAGAACTCGGCGTCCGGCCCCCTGGCTGCTCGCAGGTCAGCGAGCGTGTCCACGGTGTAGGTCTCGCCCTCGCCGGTCGATGTCCACGCGGCTGACCGTGAGCAGCGGATCGAACGCGGTAGCGATCACCGTCATCAGGTACCGGTCCTCCGAAGGAGACAGGTGCCTGTCCTCCTTCTGCCATGGCTGGCCGGTCGGCACGAAGATGACTTCCTGAAGCTCGAGCGCATGAGCGACCTCGCTCGCGGCCACGAGGTGCCCGTTGTGAATGGGGTCGAAGGTCCCGCCGAGAACCCCGATCCTTCGTGCGCGCCCGACCGTCATGCACCGACTGTAGCGTCGGGCAGAAACCTCATGATCGCCCGGATCAGCTCACGCTGGCAGGTCCGCGTCCAGCTCACCCCGTCATGCCGTGAACTGGCGGCTCGCCGCCAGACCATCGCCTGACCCTGACGGCCTTGCCGATCTCGGTCCGCGGCACCGCGCCCGGCGGCACGATCGCGACCGCGACGCGGAGGCCGAGGGTCTCGCGGAGGTCGTGTTCGAGGGCAAGGCGGAGTTCGTCGTCGGAGCGTGAGCTCGCGCCGCCGCCGCCCTCTCCGGCCGCCGAGGCGACCCGCGCTGCGGAGGTCGAGCCCGCCGAGCGCCCTGTTATCCGCTCACAGCAGGCGATCAAGTCGCGGCCGCCCCTCGCGCTCGTCGATGACGAGCAGGTAGTCAGGCGCCACCGACGGCTCGCCCAGCAGGACCCGCTCGATCTCGCTCGGGTACACGTTGACGCCCCTGATCACGAGCATGTCGTCCTTGCGGCCCATGATCTTCGACATCCGCACCAGCGTCCGCCCGCACGGGCAGGGGTCCGAGCGCAGGGCCGCGATGTCGCCGGTCCGGTAGCGCAGCAGCGGCAGCGCCTGCTTCGTCACCGTGGTGAACGTCAGCTCGCCTGGCGTCCCCTCCGGAACCGGCTCGCCGGTCAGCGGGTCGAGCGTTTCGACCAGGAAGTGGTCCTCGTTGACGTGCAGGCCGTCGGCGGCCACGATGCATTCGGACGCCACGCCAGGGCCGATCACCTCGGACAGGCCGTAGATGTCGAGCGCGGTGATGCCGAGCAGCTCGTTGAGCCTGGTCCGCATCTCCTGTGTCCACGGCTCGGCGCCGAAGACGCCGGCTTTCAGCGACAGCCCGCTCTCCTTGGTCAGCCCTGCCTCGGCCAGGGCCTCCCCCAGCCGGATCGCGTACGACGGCGTGCAGGTCAGGATCTCGGGCTGCAGGTCGGCAATGAGGGTCACCTGCCGCGCCGTCATCCCGCCCGACACGGGAACCACGGTCGCGCCGAGCTCGATCGCGCCCTGATGAATCCCGAGCCCTCCGGTGAACAGCCCGTAGCCGTACGCGTTGTGCACGATCGTGCCAGGCCCGGCGCCTGCCGCCGCGAGCGCCCGCGCGCACATCCTGGCCCACAGCGGCGATGTCACCCTTGGTGTAGGCGACCAGCGTGGGGCGGCCGCCGGTCCCGCTGGACCCGTGCACGGCGACGACCTGATCGCGCGGAACGGCGAGCAGGCCAAACGGGTAGTTGTCCCACAGATCCTGCTTGGAAGTGGTCGGCAGCCTGGGAAGGTCATCGAGGCCGACATCGGCTCCCGACGTCACGCCAGCGTCCCTCAGACGGCCCGCCTGGAGGCCGCCCGCGGCCAGCAGCCGATCGATCAGCTCGCGAAGCCGACCGCTCTGAACTGCCGCAAGTTCCTCCGGCCGGCAACGCCTCAGCCTCGGGCTCGAACATCGGCGGCGACGAATCATTATCAAATCGCATTGCCAGCATGGGTGTCGGCCTTCCATGTGACGCATAGCATGACGGCATGAACACTGTGCCCGATCGCTCCCGCGTTCGTCTGCCCGACATCAGCTCCCGCGCGTACGAGCACCCGGCAGACCGCTCCGCGCTCGTCGCGCTGCGCAAGCTGACGGGCTTCGACGTCATCCTGCGCAACCTCGCGGGGCTGTTCAGCGACCGGAGCCTGCGGCTGATGTTCCTGGCCAGCTCGGTCCGCGCGTCCGAGCAGCAGTTCCCGCACCTGTACCAGATGCTGATGGACGGCTCGTACGTGCTTGACATGCCCGCGGGTGCCCGAGCTGTTCATCACCCAGGATCCGCGGGTCAACGCGATGGCGCTGGGCACCGACAAGCCGTTCATCGTGATCACGACAGGCCTTGTCGACCTGATGGACGCCGAGGAGATCCGGTTCGTCATCGGGCACGAGCTCGGGCACGTGCTGTCCGGGCACTCGGTCTACCGGACGATGCTCTACCACCTGGTGAACCTGGCCGCGCGGCTCGCGCTGGTGCCGTTCGCCTGGATCGGCCTGAAGGCTGTGATCTGGGGCCTGGAGGAGTGGTACCGCAAGTCCGAGCTGTCCTGCTGACCGGGCCGGGCTGCTGGCCGGGCAGGACGTGGCCGCGGCGCGCCGCGCGCTGATGAAGACGGCGGGCGGCCCGCAGCTGGCCGAGCTCAGCCACGACGCGTTCCTCGAGCAGGCGCGCGAGTACGACGCCGTTCCCGACGTCCGTGAGGGCCTGATCAAGCTGCTGCAGCTGCAGGGCACTACGCACCCGTTCGCGGTCGTGCGCTTCGCTGAGCTGGACCGCTGGGCGTCCGAGGGCGAGTACCGCGACATCCTTGCCGGGAACTACCCGCGCCGCGACTCCGACCGCGAGACCTCGGTCGGCGAGGAGTTCAGGTCTGCGGCCAAGTCGTACCAGGAGTCGTGGAACCGCTCAGCCGACCCGCTGATCGGCGCAGTTCGCGGCATGGCGGGCTCGGCGGTCGGTGCAGGAGAGAAGCTGATGAATAGGTTCGGCACCCGCAGGGACGGGGACGACTCGGACCCGAACGACTAGCCGGGCCTGTCCCGCCAGCACGTCGGGGTTCGTCAGCCGCGTCGCGAGTAGACGACGTTGATGACCGCTATCGCGAGCCAGATCACGAAGAGCCCGGCGAAGCCAGGCGGATTGCTGCCGGCCGCTACGGCGATCGCGCTCAGCGGGATGCCGAACGCCATCGACACGATGGCCAGCGCCAGCGGCGAGCGTTCGCGTGACTGGTTGGCAGGCTTAGCCGGTACCTGGGCAGCGGCCACGCGCGCGTCGACGCGCGCATCGATCTCCCGGCCGACCCGGTCGAGGAACGACTCTATGACGGCCGACTGATACTCAGGGCCCAGGTCACGGTGGGTCTCGGCGGCGGCTCGGATCTCGTCCGGGCTAAGCGACGGGCTGTTCACACCAGCACGATATATCGCATTGCCGCACGGCGCCATAAGTCCGGGTTCACGGCGCGCCGATGCGCGGCCAGCGGGCATGCTGATGACCATGGCGCCGCGCCAGTCCCGCTGCTGGAGCTTGAGTTCGCGCCCGAGCTCCGGATGTTCCTGGCGCCGCACAACCGTGCAGGACACGCCCGCGGCGGCGGGACCGTCCGCGTCCGCGCCGACGGCACGTCCACGCTCGGTCACGTCATCGAAGCTGCCGGCGTCCCGCTCACCGAGGTCGGATCGCTTGTCATCAACGCCACCCCGGCTCAGCCGTCGCTCCAGCCAGGTCCCGGCGACCGCGTTCGCGTCGGGGCCATCAGCCGGCCGCAGCCGCTACCCGAGCCGACGTTCCTGCTGGATGTGCACCTCGGCGCCCTCGCACGCCGGATGCGGCTGGTCGGACTTGACACCGCGTACTCCAACGACCTCGACGACGACACCCTGATTGAGCTCGCCGACTCACGGCGCCGGGTACTGCTGACCAAGGACCGTGGGCTGCTCCGGCGCAGGAGGCTGTGGCTCGGGGCGTTCGTCCGCGGCGACCGCGCCGACGAGCAACTGACCGACGTGCTCGACCGGTTCGCGCCGCCGCTGGCGCCGTGGAGCAGGTGCCTCGTCTGCAACGGCGCACTTCAGCGCGGTGCCGAAGGATGAGGTAGCCGCTCAGCTGCTGCCTGGGACACGCGCGGACGTACCGGGAGTTCTCCCGGTGCGCGGAGTGCGGGCGCGTCTACTGGCGCGGCGCGCACAGCCGCCGCCTCGCCACAATCGTCGCAGCGGCCACCACGTCAGCCCGCCCCTGACCCCACGCTTGCCGCTCTCCCCAGCGTTCCGCGCTCCCCGGCGCTCCGCGCTCGCCCACGCCCCTCAGAGGCCGAAGCGGACTGGCTGGCGCCAGTGCAGGCCGTGCTCGCCAAGCGGGCCGACCCGCAGACCACGCCGCTCGCACTCGTCGAGCAGCAGCGGCAGCGCGCCGAGCGCCGAACGCCAGGACCCGGCCGGCGAGGTGCAGTCCGAGTCATGTAGCAGCACCGTGGCCCCGCCTGCCAGGCCGCCTGACAGCGTCGCGTGCACGGACGCTGGCGTCGATCCAGGCGTCCACTCGCGGCCCCAGGCGCTCCAGAGCACGGGCGTCAGCCCGAGTCGCCGGGCCGAGACTAGCGCCGCGGTGCTGAGCACGCCGTATGGCGGCCGGAACAGCCACGGCTTGATCCCGGACGTTGCCGTGATGATCTCCTTCGCGCGCGAGAAGGTCGTCATAGGTGGCCATCGGCCCGCGCAGTGGCAGGTAGCGGTGCCGCCACCCGTGTACGCCGATCTCGTGACCGTCGTCGGCGATGTCGGCCGCCAGCCGCGGCGCGTTCGACACCTGCGATCCGAGCAAGAAGAAAGTCGCGCGTATGCCGCGCTCGCGGAGCAACTTGAGGAACAGCGGGGTCGCTTCGACGTCGGGACCGTCGTCAAACGTCAGCGCGACGTGGTCCGAAAGCGCTTTACCGGACAACAGCGGGAACAGCGACGTGCGGACCGAGCGCAACGCGGTGATCCCCGGACCCGCGTGCGCGACTGCGAGCCCGCCGGCTGCCGCCAGCGCCCGGCCGGCGAACGTCCGCGTTGACCGGCTATCGGTCGCGTGAGCGGTGTTTGATCGGGTTATCGCAGCCCGGCTTGGCTTGTCAGACACGGCCTTTCCAGCACATTAACGGACACCTATGACAACGTTGCTCAAGGCATGTCCAATTGGGCACCCGCTGATGTCGGCATACAGGGGCTGATCCATTACTGCAATCATGTCATGTCCAGGATCTGCGAAGTGAGCGAGCGAGAACACGCGTGCGAAGCAGCTGGATAACGGGGTTCAACGGACGGGGGAATCAGTGGGAGTTCAAGCTGCGCGCGTTGTCTTTCCCGAGCCCGACCGGGCCGAGATAGCAACAGCAATATCGGGAATTCTTGCAACGGGCGCGCTTACTTTGGGCCCGTATACCGAGAAATTCGAGACCGCCTTCGCTGCAGCCCACGAAAGTACTCGACCTGAGCGTCGCCGGTCCGAGCCGCTGAGGGCGATCGCGGTCTCCAGCGGGACGGCGGCGCTCGAAATCGTCCTGCGCAGCATCGGCGTGGCGGGCCGGGACGTCGTCGTTCCCGCGAACGCGTTCTACGCGACAGCGGCTGCGGTCATCGGAGCCGGAGCGCGGCCTGTTTTCGCCGACGTCGACAAGGACACCTTCGCGCTGAGCTCTCGTACGCTCGCCGCCACGCTGACTCCGAACACTGCGGCCGTGGTGCTCGTGCACGTTGCCGGGCTGATCACACCTGCTGTGGACGACCTGCGGCGGCTGTGCCAGATCAGCGGCGTCCCCCTGGTCGAGGACGCGTCACACGCCCACGGATCGAGTTTCGATGGCCGGTTCGCCGGCTCCTTCGGAGCCGCCGCGACGTTCTCGTTCCACCCCGCCAATCTTGTGACGAGCGGCGAGGGAGGCATGATCCTTACCAGGTCAGCGGACCTCGAGCGGGAGGCCAGGCTCTACCGGGACCAGGGCAAGGCATCATTCGTGATCAACCAGCACGTCAGACCCGGTTACGCGTGGCGGATGGACGAGCTCAGCGCCGCCACCGGGCTTGTGCACCTGCGGCGGCTGGGCGAGTTCATTGCCAGGCGGCGCGCGGTCGCTGCTCGCTACGAAGCGGGCCTGGCCAGGATCGGCTTCCTGCGGCCTTTGCACCAGCCGCCGGGCTGCATGAGCAACTTCGACAAGTACGTCGTGCTGTTGGCACCTGGCATGGATCGCGTGTGGTTTAAAGAGATGCTCGCCGAGCGGCATGACGTCCAGCTGGACCAAGAGGTCTTCGACCTGCCGCTGCACCGGCAGCCCGTTCTCGCTGAGTACGCGTCGGCGCAGAGCTTGCCTGCGGCGGAGGACGTGTGCCGGCGGCACGTCTGCCTGCCGGTCCACTCGGACATGCGAGACGACGAGGTCGAGCAGGTGCTCGAGGCCGTCGCGAAGGCGTCGGCCGATGCACTGGCCGGCCACGGGGAGCCCGCATGCGCGCCGCGGTAACGGGCGGCTGCGGATTCATCGGCTCCCATGTTGTCGACCATCTGGTCGCCGCTGGCCACGAGGTCCTCGTCGTGGATAAGCAGAAACGTTGGCTGAACTCCGGAGCCAGCTACGTCATCGCCGACATTTTCGACGAGACCGCACTGCGCGCGGCGATCAGGGGATTCGACGCCGTCTTCCACATGGCGGGAGTGGCCGACGTCAACGAGGTCGCCGCCGATCCGGTGTCGGCGGTCCGGCTCGACGTCGAAGGTGTCGCGAGGGTGCTCGACGCTGCTCACCGCGGCCGCTGCGGCCGGGTCGTGCTGGCCAGCACGGTG
This sequence comes from uncultured Actinomycetota bacterium, assembly GCA_963809195.1. Classification (GTDB taxonomy): domain Bacteria; phylum Actinomycetota; class Actinomycetes; order Streptosporangiales; family Streptosporangiaceae; genus Chersky-822. The sequence continues at coordinate 1,391,448 of CAWEIQ010000003.1, forward strand.
TGGGTATACGGCGCGACTGCCGGGAACGGTGAACGGACCGAGGACGCGCCGGTGGACCTGGCCCGATCCGGTCACCTCTACGTCTCGACCAAGCTGGCAGCCGAGATGGTCATGCGCAGCTACCTGGAGATGTATGACCAGGAGTTCACGATCCTTCGCTACGGGGTCCCGTACGGCCCCCGGATGCGAGCGGCGCTCGTCATCGCGAAGTTCGTCAGGGCCGCCCAAAACGGCGAGCCGATCATGATCGCCGGCACCGGCGAGCAGCAGCGGAACTTCGTCTACGTAGAGGACCTCGCCGGAGCCCACGTGCTAGCGCTGAGGCCCGCGGCGGCGAACCAGACGATCGCGCTCGAGGGCGACACGCCGGTCTCGGTGAATGAGATCGCTGAGGCTGTGCAGCGGCTGGTCCGGCAGGTCCCGCTCCTGCACACCGACGGCAGGGCGGCGGATTATGAGGGAGTCAGCAACTCTAACCAGCGAGCCAAGGACATCCTGAACTGGTCGCCGAGCACGCCGCTCACCGAAGGGATCCGCAGGTACCTGGCCTGGCTCGAAAACCAGCGGGGTGGCTGGTGACCTGGGACTCCTATCTGAGCGGGCGGCGTGCACTGCTGCTGTCCGGTTCTATTGGCAAGGGCCACGACATGCTCGCGGAGGCGTGCTCGGCCACGCTGGAATCCGACGGCTGGTCGACCAGAACCCTGGACTTGATGCGGCTGCTCGGGCGCGGTGGCGGATCACTCGGCAGGGCCGTGTTCCGCTCGATGCTGGCGATGCCCGGCGTTTTCGACGCATTCCACTTCGCCGCCCTGCGGACCGGGGGCAGGTTCGCCGCGCTCACCGACGCTGCCGCGCGCCGGCAGATCGAGCCCAGGCTGCGAGCTTTGCTGGATGCCAACCGGGTCGACCTGGCACTGTCGGTGTTCGCCACCGGCGCCTCGGCCGTCAGCCATCTGGCGCCGTTGTATCCCAGGATGAGCCATGTCGTCTTCTGCACCGACGCCACGCCGCACCGGCTCTGGGTGCACCCCAACGTCGACCTCTACCTGGTCACATCCGAGGTAGCTGAGCGGGCTGTGCGCAGGTTCGAGCCGGATGCCAGGGTTCTCGTGGTCCCGCCGCCGCTGCGCGCCGCGTTCTACGACCCGCCGTCCCAGGAGCGCGCGCGGCGGCGGCTCGGTATTCCCGAGCATGAGCGGTGCGTGCTGCTGATGAGCGGCGCCTGGGGTATCGGGCCTATCGCCGAGGCGGCCGAGGCGCTCGGAAACGCATGCGTCCACGTCCTGGCCGTCGCCGGGCAGAACGCCGGGCTGGAGCGCAAGCTACAGGCCGCCGCCCGTCGTCAGCCGCGGGTCCGTCCCATCGGCTACACCGACCGGATACCCGAGCTCATGGCCGCGAGCGACCTGGTCATCACGAGCTCGGGCGACACCTGCACCGAGGCACGCACCGTCGGCCGGCCGCTGCTGCTGCTCGACGTGGTACAGGGGCATGGCCGCGACAACCTTCAGCACGAGCTCGAGCTGGGCGACGCCGCCGTCACCTCGGGCCGTCCCGCCGACGTCGTGCGGTCGGCGCTGGCCGCGCTGGATGCAAACAAGCCGCCGGCCGCAAGCCCGACGGGGTCGTACGCTGCGTGGCAGAACGCGTTCGCCACAGCGCTGGGGTCGATCGGCAGGTAAGGCCGCCGCCGGCCCGGCACCGGCGCCCTGCTAGCGGCGACGCCTGATCCGCAGGTAGGCGGCATCGGACTTGGGCGGCGGCGAGAAGCTGGCCGCAGGCACGCGGCGCACCAGCCGCATCTCGTACCTGGCCGCCCAGCGGGCGGTCTCGCTGTCGCGCGGCTCGGGGTTCGCAAGCCACTTCGCGGCGCCCCACTCCAGGATCAGCTCAGCGCCGCTCAGCTGGATGCTCCGGTCGCCTAGAAGCCGCCTGCAGAGCAACGTGGTGAGGGCAAACGGCGGACTGGCGACGACGCGAAACGGCCGCCTGCGGCAGCGGCACCCGGCGCAGGTCGTCCTCGACGACTCCGACCTGCGGTTCGCCGTCGAACCGTCGCCTGAGCCGCTCGGCCAGCTTGGGATCGAGCTCGATCGCGATCACCCTGGCGCCGGTACGGGCCAGCGGCGCCGTGAGTGCGCCATACCCCGCGCCCATGTCGAAAACCAGGTCACCGGCACCGGCACCGCTGGCTTTGACAAGCTGGTCGATCAGTCGGCGGTCAGTCAGGAAGTGCGCACCAGCGGGATTCTGCGTCGGCCGCGGCAGCCTGCGTGGCCGCCCTGGCACGGAAGACCATGACCATTACCATGGTCGCTCCTCAGCTCGAGTGAAGGCACGAGCCGATCAGGCCGCGCCCAGCCAGAATCCGGCTGCCGGCCCAACCTAAGCCACCAGTACCGCCGATGACCACCGAATTTCTCGCAGGTTGCCTAGGCGACCTCGGCGGCTGGGACGACGCATCCGCTCGGCGCTGAGAACGACCCCCTCGGCGACGGAGTTCACCTCCGTAAGGCCTTCCAGAACCGGGATCGGCTCGCCGGCGTGGACGACTCCGGCTCGCTGTGTCGCCCTGGTCAGCGCGACATAGAGATCACCCAGTCCGAGCGGCGACTCGGCCAGGATCATGCCGGGGTCGGCCACAAGCACCGTGTCGAACTCGAGCCCCTTCGCCTGCCGCACGGTCAGTACGACGACGGGTTGTTCCAGGTCAGGCCCGCCGGCTTCGGCGTTTCCGACATCCGCATCCGGCAGCGCCTTGCGCACCGCCGCGCCGATCTCCGCGAGCCGGCCCTCAGGGACGATCACGGCCAGCGTCCCCTCCCCCGCCTGCGCGGCCAGCCCGGCGGCAGCCTCGGCTGCGACCGCAGTGAGAACGGCCGCGTCGGCCACCTGCAGCCGCCAGGGCACGGCACCGGACTCCCTGACCGAACGGGGCGGCGTCGCATCCGGGTCGATCTGCGCGAGAACATCGGCGGCCACCGTCATGATCTCGGCAGGCGTGCGGTAGTTGACCGTCAGCGGCGCCAGCCGCCACCGGTCACCGACGAACGGACCGAGCGCGTCCGACCACGAGGCCGTCCCCGCGATGTTGCCGGTCTGCGCTACGTCGCCGACGATCGTCATCGACCTGGCCGGGCACCGGCGCATCACCATCCGCCACGCCATCGGCGAGAGCTCCTGCGCCTCGTCGACGATCACGTGCCCGAACGCCCACGTCCGGTCACCCGCGGCTCGTTCAGCCGGGGTGAGGTAGCTGTCGTTGTCGAACCGCGCCGCGAGCCTGGCCGCGTCGAGCATGTCGGCGCCCATCAGGATCTCCGGGTCATCCTCCTCGTCCCGCCCGATGATCTCCAGCACGCCACTGGGCGTAGGCCTCCTCCTCATCGCGCCGCCGCCGCGCAACGGCCTTCGCGGCTCTGTCGTCCTCGCCCAGCAGTTCGGCGGCCTCGTCCAGCAGCGGGACATCAGCAGGCGTCCACGGCGACCCGGCAGCCCGGCGCAGCAGCTCGCGCTCATCGCCCGTCAGCGAGCGCCCGGCCGCGGCCAGCAGCCGCCTCGAGGCAAACAGGTCGCCGATCAGCTGCAGCGGCGTCAGCACGGGCCAGAGCCTGCCGATGGCAGCCCGGATCTCACGGTCATCGCGCAGCTCGGCGCGCAGGTCCTGGAGGTCGCGTGCGCCCCATCAGGTTCCCGCCGCCGAACGGGTCTGCCCCGAGCCGTCCGGCGACCACGCGGGCGAGCTCATCCAGCGCATCCCGCGACGAAGACCTGCCTGGCCTGGTTGTGCGGGCGTCGCGACCGCCGCGCCCGCTCTCTCGCCCGCGCTAGTGCCTGCCCGGTGAGCCGGTATCGGACCTTTTCGAAACTGATCTCCAGGCCCTCATGCGGCACGCGCTGCCGGTCCCGCACCGCGGCAGCCACGACCTTTGCCATGCCCGGCCTGCCCTTGATCCGTGCGACCTCAGCGGGCTCGGAGCCGGTCGCCGCGACGCCAGGCATCAGGTCACCGATGGTCGCGAGCAGCACGCTCGTCTCGCCGAGCGACGGCAGCACCTGGCCGATATAGCGCAGGAACGTAGCGTTCGGCCCGATCACGAGGACGCCGCGCTTCTCCAGCTGACGCCGGTAGGTATACAGCAGGTACGCCGCCCGGTGCAGGGCCACGGCTGTCTTGCCGGTGCCGGGGCCGCCCTGGACGACCAGAACGCCGGGCAGTCCTGACCTGATGATGTGGTCCTGCTCGGCCTGGATCGTCTCGACGATGTCGCGCATCCGCCCTGTTCGGCTCGTGTTCAGCGCCGCGAGGAGCGCCGATTCGCCGGTCAGGCCCTCGTGCTTGGTCGGGTCCGCGGTCGCCAGGTCCAGCACCTCGTCGTCCAGCCGTTGCACGGTCCTGGCCCTGGTCTTGATGTGCCGCCGGACCCGCACATCCCCCGGCGACGCGGCGGTGGCAAGGTAGAACGGCCTTGCAGCGTCGGCGCGCCAGTCCATGAGCAGCTGATCGTAGTTCTCATTGTCCGCGTGCATGCCAAGGCGCCCGATGTAGCTCTTGGCGCCGTCGTTGAATTCGAGCCGGCCGAAGCACAGGCCGTTCTCCGCGGCGTCGAGCTGGGAAAGCTGCTGCCGGTACATGACGGTGAGCGCCTCGCGCTCGGTCCGCGCCGCCGGCGTGCCGCCTACTTGCCGCAAGCGTTCCCGCCAGGCGGTCCGACGCCCGCTCCCTTAGCTCGTCCAGTCGTTCGTAGAGTCCCGTGATGTACGCCTGCTCGTTGTTCCGCTCGAAGTCTGTACGGTCCTCGCCCGACAAGCGCGTTTCCCTTCGCCGTGAAAAGTGCCCATACAGCTTAGTCGCTCGAACCAGTCCCCCGCCTCCCTCGCATCGCCGGCCACCGCGTGTACTGGCTCAACCGTCGTCAACGTGGGCGCAACGCTGTCGCTAGAGCAGCAGCAACGCGCGCAGCTACGAACCAGGACGGGGGTCAGGGCTCCAAGCGTGGGTCGGTGCCGCGCGGGACCGAACCCGGCTTCCGAATGCTGCTTCGGATCCCAGTCGAATACCACCGAATTGTCTTCTTCGCCGATCAGGACTTCGGCGCCCGGCTCGGCTCCCGCCTCGGCAAGCGCCTCTTCGACGCCGAGCCTGCCCAGCCGGTCCGCCAGGTATCCGACGGCCTCGTCGTTGCTGAAATCGGTCTGGAGGATCCACCGGCGCGGCTTGGCTCCCCGGATCCTGAAGGCGTTCTCGCCGACCCGCACCAGCTCGAAGTCCGGGCCGGCCACCGGCTCCGGCCGGATCACCAGCCTCGTCGGCAGGGCCTCCGGAGCCGCTTGCCGAGCCTGGGCGACGATCGCCGCCAGCGCGAACGCGAGCTCTCGCAGACCCTCGCCGGAGGCCGCAGAAACCTGATACACATCCAGGCCCTTGGACCTGCAAATCGGGCGTGACAATTTCCGCGAGATCGCGTGCCTCTGGCACATCTATCTTGTTGAGCAGGACGACCCGCGGCCGCTCGGCCAGGCCGGCTTCCGTTAGCTCGTCATAGGCGATCAGCTCGGCCTCAATCACGTCAAGGTCGGTGATGGGATCGCGACCAGGCTCCTCCGTCGCGCAGTCGATCACGTGGACGAGCACCGAGCAGCGCTCAACATGCCGCAGGAAGTCCAGGCCAAGGCCCCTGCCCTCGCTGGCGCCAGGAATCAGCCCTGGCACATCGGCCGCCACGAACTGGGTGTCGCCGGCTTCGATGACGCCCAGGTGCGGGGTCAGCGTGGTGAACGGGTAGTTGGCGATCTTGGGTCGGGCTGCCGACATCGCGGCGATCAGCGAGGACTTCCCGGCGTTCGGGAATCCGACAAGCCCGGCATCGGCGATCGTCTTCAGCTCAAGTGTCAGGTCCTTCTGCTCGCCCGGCTCGCCGCGCAACGCGAACCCGGGTGCCTTGCGCTTAGTCGACGCGAGCGCCGCGTTGCCGAGCCCTCCGTGCCCGCCCTCAGCGGCCACGAACTCGGTCCCCGAGCCGATCAGGTCGGCGAGCACCTCACCGTCCGCGTTCTTGACGACGGTTCCGTCCGGCACGCTGACGATCAGGTCAGTGCCTTCTGCGCCGCTTCGGTGCGAACCAGCGCCCGGCTTGCCGTTGCCGGCCCTGCGCAGCGGCCGCCTGTGAAAGTCGAGCAGCGTCGCGGTGCTGGGATCGACACGGAAGATGACGTCGCCGCCGCGTCCGCCGTTGCCGCCATCAGGGCCCCCGAGCGGCTTGAACTTCTCCCGGTGAATCGAGGCGCAGCCGTGACCGCCATTCCCCGCCTGAATCCTGACGTCCGCATGGTCGGCGAATTCAGCCACGGTAACCCCCTTTCAACCCTGTCAACAGCACGACGAACGAGCCCGCCGATGCGATACGAACAACGGCGATGGGCCATCACCGTCGTCAGACAGATGCTGGCCCATCGCCGTTGTTCGATCTCGCGCGGAGCCGGGCACAGTACTGGAGCCCGGCTGCACGCCGGAGCCCGGTTAGCTGGCCTCGGCAGTCACGGTCTCGGCAACAGGGATCACGCTGACCGCGCGCCGACCGCGGCGGGAGCCGAACTCGACCCGGCCAGCGACAAGCGCGAACAGGGTGTCGTCGCCGCCGCGACCGACGCCGATTCCCGGGTGGAAGTGCGTGCCGCGCTGGCGGACCAGGATCTCGCCCGCGTTGACGACCTGGCCGCCGAACCGCTTCACGCCAAGGCGCTGGGCGTTCGAGTCACGTCCGTTCCTGCTGGACGAGGCGCCCTTCTTGTGTGCCATTTCAGCGTTACCTCTCAGGCCTTCTTCTCGGCTGTGCTGGCCTTGGCTGTGCTGCGCCTTGGCTGTGCTGGCCTTGGCATGTGCTGGCCTTGCCGGTGCCGATGCCGGTGATCTTCACCTGCGTGTACTTCTGGCGGTGACCCTGGCGGCGCCGGTATCCGGTCTTGTTCTTGTAGTGGATCATGCTGATCTTCGGGCCGGTGGCCGGGCCGATGATCTCGGCGGTGACCTCGTAGCTGCCCAGTTCGGCGCTGTCGGTGATCACCTTCTTGCCGTCGACGATGAGCACGGCAGGCAGCGTCACGGTGGAGCCGACCTCACCGGCGAGCTTGTCCACGGTCAGGACGTCGTCGACGGAGGCCCTGCTCTGCTTGCCGCCGCAGCGGACGATCGCGTACACGACTGAACTCTCTCTTCCTGGGGTCAGCCCGCCGCGTTGATCGCGACCTCGTCCGAATGTCGAGGCGACCGGGCCCGCCGACAGTGCGCGTCCCAGCCAGACACGCCGACGACAAAGAATATCAGACTACGCGCCCTCATTCGCTCGGAGCCGGATGCGATGCCTCGCGCTCAGCAGGGTCGCCATCGGCACCGGCAGAGCCGGGGCGGCGCCGTCGGACTCAGCCGCCGCCGCTGCTTCGCCGTCTGCAGTTGCCGAGACAGCCGAGGCCACGCTTTCCGTCGCCGTCGCCGGCTTGCTCACCGAACCCTCGCTTGGCGATTCCGGCGCCGCGCCAGCGTCTGAGGCTGCGCCATCGGAGGCTGAGACAGCGTCGGAGGCTGCGACAGCGTCGGAGGCCGCGGCAGCGTCGGAAGCCGCGGCAGTGTCGGAGGCTGCGGCAGTCGCAGCGTCACGGGGCGTGACCGTCGGCTGCAGCTGCGACGCTCTGGGCCGCGCGCACCGGGTCAGGCGGACCGGCCTCACGATGAGCGGACCGCCGCGGCCGGCGGCGAGGCGCAGGCTCGTCAGCGCTGGCGGCTGCCTGGCGGCCTGTGGCGTCCGTAGCGGACGCCGAGGTCGCGGCCGCCTCCGACGCGGCGGGGCCGTCCGGCGCGACGGCCGCACTGGCGGTGTCGGCTCCGCCTGCGACCGGCGCGTCCTCAACCTGACCGCTTTCCCTGGACTTCGCCGCCGCCGATTTAGCGGCGCCCGACTTGGCGGGCGAGCGCTTTTCGGTCGCAGCGGTGCCTGCTTTCCCGGCTGCCTTCTCGTCGTCAGCGCCGGCCGCGGCCGTCTCCGACTCGATCGTCTTGGCGGCGACCTGGGCGATCGCCTTGCTCCTTGCCGACCTGGCCCTCGCAGGTCCCGGCTTCGGCGTTCCGCCCTGGTTGCCGTTGCGGCCATGTGATTGCGGCAGTTCCGTGAGCTCCGTCGAGACCAGAATCCCCCGGCCGTTGCAGTGCTCGCACGGCACAGAAAACGCGGCGAGCAGTCCCGACCCGACCCGCTTCCTGGTCATCTGGACCAGTCCGAGCGAAGTCACCTCGGCTACCTGATGCTTCGTCCGGTCGCGAGCCAGACATTCGATAAGCCTGCGCAGCACCAGGTCCCTGTTGCTCTCCAGCACCATGTCGATGAAGTCGATGACGATGATGCCGCCGATGTCGCGCAACCTCAGCTGGCGGACGATCTCCTCGGCGGCCTCAAGGTTATTCCTGGTGACTGTCTGCTCGAGGTTGCCGCCCTGGCCGGTGAACTTGCCGGTGTTCACGTCGATGACGGTCATCGCCTCGGTCGTGTCGATCACCAGCGATCCGCCGCTCGGCAGCCAGACCTTCCGGTCGAGAGCCTTGGTCAGCTGCTCGTCGATCCGGTAGGCGGTGAACAGGTCCTTGTCGTCGGCCCAGCGCTCGAGCCGCTCGGCCAGGTTCGGCGCGACATACCTGACGTACTCGTCGACCAGGTCCCACTCGCTGTCGCTGGCGATGACGAGCTTGGTGAAGTCTTCGTTGAAGATGTCCCTGACGACGCGGATCGTCAAGTCGGGCTCGCCGTAGAGCAGGTCTGGTGCACTGGCCGTCTTGGCCTTGCGCTCGATCGCCTGCCACTGCGCGACCAGCCGCGTCACGTCGTGCTGCAACTCTTCCTCTGACGCCCCCTCGGCGGCCGTCCTGACGATGATCCCGCCTTCCTCGGGCGCGACCTTCTTGAGGATCTGCTTGAGCCGATTCCGCTCGGTGTCCGGCAGCTTCCGGCTGATCCCGGTCATCGAGGCGCCAGGCACGTACACCAGATACCGGCCGGGCAAGCTGACCTGGCTCGTCAGCCTCGCGCCCTTGTGGCCGATCGGATCCTTGGTGACCTGCACCATGATCGACTGGCCGGACTTCAGGGCCGACTCGATCCGCTTGGCGACGCCCTCCAGGCCGCTCGCGTCGAAATTGACCTCGCCCGCGTACAGGACGGCGTTGCGTCCCTTGCCGATGTCGACGAACGCCGCCTCCATCGAGGGCAGCACGTTCTGCACCTTGCCGAGGTAGACGTTGCCGACGTAGGACTGGTGGCTTGCCCGGTCCACGTAGTGCTCGACCAGCACCCCGTCCTCGAGCACGGCGATCTGCGTTCTCTCGCCTTGCTGACGCACGGCCATGACCCGCTCGACGGCCTCGCGCCTGGCCAGGAACTCCGACTCGGTGATGATCGGCGGCCGGCGCCTGCCGGTGTCGCGTCCCTCACGGCGGCGCTGCCGCTTGGCCTCGAGCCTCGTCGAGCCCTTGACCGCGCGGACGTCGTCCGACTCGCTCGCCGCGCGCGGCTCACGGACGTGGACCACCGTGTCGGCGGGATCGTCCGCGGGAACCTCGCCGCCTGGGGCGACCGCGCCGCTGCGCTGCCGGCGGCGCCTGCGACGCCGGCTCGACGAGCTGCCTTCGCCGTTCTCATCGGCGGCCGGTGCGTGCCCCGCGTCCTTGCCGTTCTGTGCCCGGTCGGCGTCCTTCGCGCCGTCGGTGGCGCCGTGCGAACGCTTGCCTGGTGCCCGGCCGTCTCCGGCCTGGCCGTCTCCGGACTGGGCGGCACCGTCCTGGGCAGCGTCGTCCTGGGCAGCGCCCTCAGCGCCGTCACCGCCCTGCTGACCAGCCCCGGAGTCGCCAGCGCCGCCCTTGCCGCGGCCGCGGCCGCCGCGGCGGCGCCTGCGCGAGTTGCCGCCCGCGCCCTCGTCGCCGTCGCCTTCCTGCGGCGCGCGAGCCTGATTCGGCCGGCTGGCTGAGTCATCTCCGGCGGCTGGAACACGAGGACAGGCGGCTGGAATGCGGCGGCGGGCACCGGCTGTGATCCGCCGGAACCGCCGCGGCCAGACGCCCGCTGCTGATCAGACTGGCCGACGGTGACGCCGGGCACGACGGGCACAGCGCCGTGCCTGGCTCGCGCCAGAGCCCTTAGGCGATCGAGCCTTGGGCGCCGCATCCTCGCCGGGCCCGCTGTCCTGCGTGCCTGACTTGAAGGCGGGCGTCGCCGGCTTGCTTACGCTCCGCCTGGCACGGCGCAGTAGTCCGCGCCGCTGCCCGCCTTCACTGGCTGGCTGCGCAGACTGGCTCTGACCAGCACTTTCTGATGTCTCATTGGATTCTGACTGTCGATTCGTTGGCTCGATTTCGAGCATCCGGGCGATCTCTTCCGTAGGGCTCCCGGGCGCGCAGACCAGCGAGCTGGCCCTGCGTGCCGCGCAGGAGCTGTTCGTTCGCACGCAGCTGGCTGGCTGGCGCCGACCCGGCGCTCTCCGCCTCCAACTGCATTGCCTTGTCTGTTGTGCTTCTTGGCAGGTGTTCTTCGTGCTCGGAAACCGGGTCCGGCCGTTGCGGCCCCGTTTCCGGCAAGCCTTCTGTGCGTGAGCTGGCGGCAACCGCCGCTGCCTGCGGGTGCGGCGCGACGTTCCGGATTCCAGCGCTCGGGACCGCTGGCGGAGCCATGCCTGCTGCCGACTGCTGCTCAGGCCGTCCTGGCCCGGTGGCGTCGCAGGCTGCGGTCATCCCCGGCTGAGCTCCCGTCTGAGCCGCGGTTAGCGCGCTCAGCGGCCCTTGCCACAGCCTGGTCACCAACGGAGGAGACGCGGGCTCAAGCGCCGACAGCTGGCGGAGCGCGGCCAGGATGTCATCTGGTCGGACGGCAGGTGTCAGCTGCCGAACAGTCATTCGAAGTATCGCACATCCTGCGCCGAGGTCCGTTCGGGCTCGCCAGCCGCGCTCCTGGCTGCCGCTCGCGGAGCGGTCTATCGCCACTCCCGGTCGTGCTGACCAGGCTCAGCACAGCAGCTCGCGCGTCCAGTTTCCGCGTTCCCTTGTTCGTCAAACGTTCAACTTCAACGCTCGGCGAGGCCAGGAACTTCCGCACGGCCGAGGCGGCGGCGTCGGCTGGGATGCCGGGCCAGATGACCTCCCACTCGGAGGCCTCTAGCTGCTGCCGCGCCGGACTTGCCGGCTGTCTCGACTACCTCGATCACGTCAATCCCGTCCGGCAGCGCCGCGTCAAGCCGACGACGCACGTCGTCCGGCTCGCATTGGCTTGTCACAGCAAGCTCGAGGTACTCAGCCTCGCTCGCTGCGCCCGTCGGAGCCCCGCCCGAATACGAAATCCTCGGATGCGGTGAGAAGCCGGCGGAGTAGGCGACCGGCAGTCCAGCCTTGCGCACTCCCCGCTCGATCGCGCGCGCAACATCTCTGTGGCTCGCGAAGCGCATCCTGCCTCGCTTAGCGTACCTGATGATCAGGCGCTGGACCGTTGGCGCTGGTGGCGGCCCTCCCGGAACTTGCCTGGCCATCAGGCTCGCTCCCAGGACGTCGCCGACCCGGAGGAGCGCGGTTCAGCACGGTCAGCGGCAGCAGCCTCGCGCCGGTCGGGCCGGTTTCGATCTGCGTGTCCATCGCCGGACACACTCCGCACTCGAAGCACGGGGTCCACCGGCAGTCATCCACCTCGGCTGCGCCGGCCGGATCGATGGCAGCCAGCCAGTCCTGCCAGAGCCAGTCCCTCTCCAGCCCGGCGTCCAAGTGGTCCCAGGGCAGGATTTCGTCGTAGCCGCGCTCGCGCGTGGTGTACCAGTCCAGGTCGACGACGTCGTCCGCGAGCGCACGGGCCGCGCATGCGTCCCAGCGGTCGTAGGAGAAGTACTCACTCCAGCCGTCGAACCGTCCGCCGTCCTCCCAGACGGCCCTGATCACCTTCGCGACCCTGCGGTCACCGCGCGAAAGCAGGCCCTCTACGACGGAGGGCCTGCCGTCGTGGTAGCGGAACCCTATCGACGAGCCGTAGCCTCGATCGGCCCGCATGGCGGCGCCGAGGGCCTTAAGCCTCGCGTCGACGGTCTCGTGGTCGCACTGCGACGCCCACTGGAACGGCGTGTGCGGCTTGGGCACAAACCCGCCGATCGACACCGTGCACCTGATGTCCCGGCGGCCGGTCGCCTTCCGGCCAGCCTCGATGACGCGGTGCGCAACCCTGGCGATGGCGAGCACGTCTTCGTCGGTTTCCGTCGGCAGACCGCACATGAAGTACAGCTTGACCTGGCGCCAGCCGTTGGCGTAGGCGGTCGTCACGGTCGAGATGAGGTCATCCTCGGTGACCATCTTGTTGATCACCTTGCGGATCCGGTCGGTGCCGCCCTCGGGCGCGAACGTGAGGCCCGAGCGGCGGCCGTTCCTGCTGAGCTCGTTGGCCAGCGTCACGTTGAACGCGTCCACTCTGGTCGACGGCAACGACAGCCCCGTGTTGGTGCCTTCGTAGCGATCGGCGAGATCGGTCGCGATTTCGTTGATCTCGCTGTGGTCTGCGCTGGACAGCGACAGCAAGCCGACCTCGGTGAACCCGCTGTTCGCGAGGCCTGCCTCTGTCATCTTCCCGATCGTGGAGATCGACCGCTCGCGGACCGGCCTGGTGATCATGCCGGCCTGGCAGAACCGGCAGCCTCGTGTGCAGCCGCGGAAGATTTCGACGCTGAAGCGCTCGTGCACTGACTCGGCGACCGGCACCAGCGGCTTGCTCGGGTAGGGCCACGCGTCCAGGTCGGAAACGGTGTGCTTGGCGACGGCGCGCGGCACGCCAGGCCGGTTCGGGAGCACGCTGGCGATCGTTCCGTCGGGCAGGTAGCTCACGTCGTAAAAACGCGGGACATAGACACCACCGCCGGCGGCCAGGCGCCGCAGCAGTTCATCGCGTCCGCCAGGGCGCCCTGCTCGCTTCCAGCCCCTGATCAGGTCGGTGATGGCCAGAACGGCCTGCTCGCCGTCGCCTAGCACCGCGCCGTCGATGAACTCGGCGATCGGCTCGGGATTGAACGCCGCGTGACCGCCGGCCAGCACGATCGGGTCGTCGTCACCGCGGCCGGCCGCGCTCAGCGGGATCTGCGCCAGGTCGAGAGCGGTCAGCAGGTTGGTGTAACCAAGCTCGGTGGCGAAGCTGACCCCGAGCACGTCGAACGCGCGCACCGGCCGGTGAGCATCGACCGTGAACTGCGGAATGCCATGCTCGCGCATGAGCGCCTCGAGGTCCGGCCAGACCGAGTAGGTGCGCTCGGCTAGGACGTCGTCGCGCTCGTTGAGCACCTCGTAAAGAATCTGAATGCCCTGATTGGGCACGCCTACCTCGTACGCGTCCGGGTACATGAGCGCCCAGCGGACTTCGGTAGCGTCCCAGTCCTTGACCACGCTGTTAAGCTCCCCGCCGACGTACTGGATCGGCTTGCGAATCAGAGGGAGCAGCGACTCAAGCCGGGGGTAGACCGACTGAACAGGCATCACCCAAGCTTACCGACCGACCGGGGGTACATATGAGCCACTGGCCGCTGCGTGGGCACTGCCCGCGCCACCTCGTAAGCGATGAGGACAACTATCCCGGCCCGCCCCAGGTGGCATACGGGTTTAAGAGTTCCATTTGAATTCGATCGGTAATAGAAGATAAAATATATCTATATTCTAGATCAATAGACTAGACAATCTCGGCAGGGAAACGGGACCTCCATGCACCTGAACCCCTACATGATCCTCGGCAGCGCTGTCGTTGGCATGCTCGTCGGCCTGACCGGCGCGGGCGGCGGCGCGCTGATGACCCCCATGCTGATCCTGCTCTTCGGCGTGACCCCGTCCTCAGCCATCTCCAGCGACCTGGTCGCCGCTGTGCTGATGCGGCCGGTCGGCGCCGCCGTGCACCTGCGCAAGGGCACCGTCAACATGCGCCTCGTGGGTCTCATGGTGCTCGGCTCGGTGCCGATGGCGTTCCTGGGCTCGTACCTGCTGCACCTGCTCGGCAGCGGCGGCGAGGCAGATCAGACTCATGTTGAGATCGCCCTCGGCACCGCGCTGCTCGTCGGGGCGGCCGCGATGGTGTTCCGCTACATACTCGACAAGCGCTCCGGCCAGCAGCGGCTCGGCACCATCACCGATGTCCCCGTCCGCACGCTACCCACGATCGCGATCGGGGCGGTCGGCGGCCTGATCGTCGGCTTGACCTCGGTCGGCTCGGGCTCCCTGATGATCGTGCTGCTGCTGTTCGTCTATCCGCTGATCGGCGCCAACCAGCTGGTCGGCACCGACCTGACTCAGGCTGTTCCGCTGACCGCCGCCGCCGCGCTCGGCGCGCTGACCTTCGGCCATGTCGTGTTCGCGGTGACCGCGTCGGTCGCGATCGGCAGCGTGCCCGCCGTCCTGGTCGGGTCGTTCCTGTCCTCGCGCGCTCCTGACAGGTATATAAGGCCGATCATCACGTTCGTCATCTTCGCCTCTGGCCTGAAGTATGTCGGCGTACCGACCACGGCGCTCGGCATCATCCTCGGGACCGTGCTCGCGGCCGCGCTGGTGTACTGGCTGGTGCGGGTCCAGCCATGGCACCGCCGTCGGATGGCCGCGGCCAGTGCCCCTGATGAGAGTGGGGCGCGCGCGACAGCTGCCAACGGCTCGAGGCCAGCTGAGGTAGCGGGCGCTGAGGCCACGAACGGCGCCAGCGCCGGTGTCGCCGATGGCGCCGCGGCCAATGGCGAGGGGACGCTCAATGGCGCGGGTCCGGAGCAGGCGCCTACCTCGGCTCCGGCCAACGGGTCGGCTCCGACGGCCGACCAAAGCGAGAAACCCGGCGCGGAGGTCGACTAGCGGGGCGGCCGGCGGCGGGCGGCCGCGGCCGCCGGCGGGATCAGCGCCCCACCAGTAACACGAGTCACACCAGCAGCGGACTTACCACCGCTCGGCCTGTTGCCGGTGTATGAAAGTCCCATCCATTGCGCCCGGCGGTGATGGATGGCCCTGTCATACACGGCTGGCCCGACACGGCTGGCCCGGCTGGCCCTGGCCCGACTGGCCCTGGCCCGACTGGCCCCGGCCCGGCGGGCCCGCTTCCGAGGCACGCACAGCACACGAGGTGGAACATGAGCAAGGTCGCGCTTGTGACCGGAGCATCGTCAGGCATCGGCGAGGCGGCGGCCCGAGAACTGCACAAACAGGGCTTCGTCGTGTACGCCGCTGCCCGGCGGGCCGACCGGCTGGCTTCGCTGGCAAAAGATGGCATCCGCGCGCTGAGCATGGACGTCACCGACGACGCGTCGGCGTCGGCGGGCGTGCAGCAGATCATCGGCGAGCACGACAGGATTGACGTGCTGGTCAATAACGCCGGCTACGGCTCGTACGGCGCGCTGGAGGACGTCGAGCAGTCCGAGGCCAGGTACCAGTTCGAGGTCAACGTGTTCGGGCTGGCCAGGCTGATCCAGCTGGTCATCCCGCAGATGCGCGAGCAGCGTTCAGGCCGGATCATCAACATCTCGTCGATAGGCGGCAAGATCTACGAACCGCTCGGCGCCTGGTATCACGCCACCAAGTTCGCTGTGGAGGGCATGAGCGACTCCTTGCGCCTGGAGCTCAGGCCTTTCGGCATCGACGTCGTGATCGTCGAACCGGGAGCGATCAGGACCGAGTGGGCGTCGATCGCGGCCGACAAGCTGCAGCAGACGTCGGGTTCGACCGCGTACGCGGATCAGGCGCGGACGGTCGGCGGCATTCTGCGCTCGATGGACACCCATCCGCGGCGCGCGACCGACCCCGCGGTTGTCGGCAAGGTGATCGCGACTGCCGCGACCACTAGGCGGCCGCGCACCAGGTACGTCACCGGCTTCGGCGCGAGGCCGCTGCTGCTGGCGAGGCGCGTCCTGCCAGACCGCGTCTTCGACCAGGTCATGACCGTGGCCTACCGCACGGCGAGCTAATCTCCCATAGGGTCACCACAGCGGAGCGGCCCCATGCCGAAAGCAGCAGGCGACGCACGCACGGCTTAGCTGGCGAACACGTTGCGCGGCCTGCGGACCGACTGCAGCAGCCCGACCGCGATCATGTCGGCGAACATCGCCGAGCCGCCGTATGACACGAACGGCAGCGGCAGGCCGGTGACCGGCATGATGCCCATCGTCATCCCGATGTTCACGAACGCCTGCACGGCGAACCAGATCGCGACGCCGGCCGCGACGAGCATCCCGAACTGATCCTCGGCGCGGGTCGCAATCCGCAGCGCGCAGATCAGCAGCAGCGCGAGCAGCCCGATGATCACCATCGAGCCGACGAGCCCGAGCTCGTTGCCGATCACCGCGAAGATGAAGTCCGTGTGCTGCTCAGGCACGAAGTTGCCCGAGATCAGCTGGCTGTGGAACAGGCCGGTACCGTGCAGCCCGCCGGATCCGATGGCGATCTTGGACTGCGCGGCGCTGTAGCCGGTCCCGCGGGGATCGGCTGACGGGTTCAGGAACGAGGTCAGCCTGCCCACCTGGTAGGCCTTGAGCAGGTGCAGCTTGGCCACCGCGGTCACCGCGAGCGCCGCGCCCGCGACCATCGCGACCAGCCAGCGGAGCCGCACGCCGGACAGCGCGACCAGCCCGCCGACGAGCAGCACAAGGACGATCATCACGCCGAGGTCGGGCTCGGCTGCGACCAGCGCGATCGGGAACGCCGCGATGCCCAGCGTCTTCGCGACGGCGCGCCTTCCGGGCCGTGACTCACCCGCGCGTATGTCCGACAGCAGCATCGCCGAGATCACGATCACGGCCAGCTTGGCGAACTCCGATGGCTCGACCTGGAACCCGGCGCCGATGGAGATCCAGGACCTGGCGCCGTTCACGATGCTGCCGAGCGGTGTGAGCACGGCGATCAGTCCCAGGCATGACAGCCCGTACAGGATCGGCGCATAGAGCCTGAGCTGGCGCGGGTCCATCGAGCTCACGATCAGCAGCAGGACCAGGCCGAGCGCGATGTTCAGCAGCTGCTTGAGCAAGAACCCGTGCGGATTCGCGCCCTGCCGCAGCAGCATCGGCTGGGTCGCTGACCAGATCATCACGGTGCCGAGCAGCGTCAGCGCGAAGACGATGCACAGCAGCAGCCAGTCGGCATGCCGCAGCGCCGATTCCCTGCCGATCGCCTTCGAGACGAACCGCCTGACGGCCAGCCAGGCCGGACTGGAGCGTTTTCGCGACTGGCTGCTGACCCAGCTCATGGATGTCGCCTGTGCTTGCGCGCGGCCCTGGCCTTCGCCTTGGCCTTCGCTGCGGCTGCCCGCACCGCTGCTGGACCGAAGCCGGGAGGCGCCACCATCTGCCCGGCCGCGTTGAGGTGCGGCAGGCCAGGCAGCACGCCCGCCGGGCAGCGCGGCTTTGTGCCCTTCCAGGCCGTAGATGCCGTCCCAGATCTGCCGGACGGCCGGGCCCGCGACCTGCGCGCCGAAACCGGAGTTGGGGACCATCACGACGACGACGTACTTCGGATGATCGCAGGGCGCGAACGAGGCGAACACCGACGTAGCCTGGTTGCCCTTGACCTCGGCGGTGCCGGTCTTGCCCGCCACGCAGACCTGGCCGAGCGGAAAGCCGCCGAACGTGCCCGCGGCCGTACCGCTGGTCACCACCCCGGCCAGCGCGTGCCTGATGTAGGCCAGCGTCGATTTGGCGACCGGCAGATGCCCGACGACCGGCGGGCTGATCTTCCGCACCGTCCTGCCGTCCGCGCTGACCAGCGCCTCGCCGACCCGCGGGCTGTACAGCGTGCCGCCGTTGGCAAGCGCCGCGTATGCCCGCGCGAGTTGCAGCGGAGTCACCGAGATATAGCCCTGGCCGATCGACGAGATGACGGCCTGCCCTGCCGTCCAGATATTGCCTGACCGGCAGTCCTCCCATTCGATCTGCTGGACGTAGGTGCCGTTCTCCTTGCCGTTCTTGCACCAGTTCTGGCCCTGGTGCGCGTTGTCCTTCCACAGCCAGTAGAGCCACGTCCTTGTCGGCACGCTGCCCTGGCTCTCGGCCGGCACGTCGATGCCCGTTGGCCGCCCGAAGCCCCAGGCGAGCTCCATCTTCTGCATCTCCTGCACGGGCGCGTGCGGCGAGGTCACATCGTTAGCCCGCGGGTGGTCCTTCAGGTAGATGTGGTACGCGAGGTTGTAGAACACCGTGTCGCAGGAAACGACGAGAGCGGTGTAGAGGCTCATCGGGCCAAGCGACGGGCTGCCGTCGTTCAGGTACGACCTGCCGCCGATGGTCACAGCCGCCGGGCACTGGTACGTGCCGTGCAGCGGGTATCCGGCGGCTACCGCGGCGGCGACCGAGGTCACCTTCCACGTCGATCCTGGCGCGTACTGTCCCTGCGTGGCCCGGTTCAGAATCGGCTCGCCGCTGCGCTGATGGAACAGCCGCCGGAACTGGGTCTCCGTGATGCCGCCCGACCAGATGTTCGGGTTGTAGGTGGGGTAGCTGGCCAGCGCCAGCACCCGTCCGGTCGTCGTCATCACGACGGCGGCGCCGCCCTTGCTGGCTGGGTTCCCGGCGAACTGGCTGCGTTGCACGGCACCGGCCAGCGCCCGCTCGGTGTCCAGCTGGATCTGCGAGTTGATGCTCGTGACCAGGTAGTCGCCAGGCTTCGGCTTGACCGCGCTGATCGTGCTGGTCACCTGACCTTGCGCGTTGACCGCGAGCTTCGTGGCGCCTGGCACTCCGCGCAGCGCGCGGTCGTACTGCAGCTCGAGCCCTGCCTGCCCGACGAGGTCGACGCTGGAGAACCCGGTGACCGGCAGGCCCTCCTTCTGCAGCTCGCTTGCGGTGATCGGCTGCAGGTAGCCGAGCGTCTGCGAGAGGCTGGTCGAGATCGGCTGGTGGTAATGCAACACTGGCTGGACGGCGGCGGTCACCCCGGGATACAGGCGCTGGTTCTCGAGCACCTCAAGCCCGATCTTGACGGGGACACCCTGAGCGACAGGAATCGGCTGATATGGCGATCCTGGCCAGCATGGCTGCTTGACTCCCACCGTGCAGAGCCGGACCTGGCGGAAGATCTGATGCCGCTTGATGTGCAGCAGCGTCGCCAGTCGGCGGAGGACGGCCGCCCCCTGATCATGCTGCTTCCACAGCGTCGGCAGGCTCACTGATACGACGAGCGCGGACTTGCTATCCACGATCGGCCCGCCGATGTCATCGACGATCGGGCCGCGCACGGAAGGTTCGATGACGTCCCTGATCCGCTCTGTGGTGGCCTGTGTCACGTATTTGGTGCCTGTTTTTACTTGCAGATACCAAACTCTCGTGGCTAGTCCGAGCAGCAGCGCGGCGACGACCAGGTACAGCACAAAGAGCCTGGGGCGCGAGGCACGAATCATGACGTCATCCGTAACCACTCATTCGCCTGCTCCCCACCCGCCATACCGTCGAACGGTCGCCGGGCCGCCTGAACCATGACAGCCCGTGCAGCACACCGTGACTGGGTCCTATCCGCGCCGTCTTGGGCCGACGTGCCTTGACGGGCTGGCTGCGCTGCCGAACGGGAGAACCGCGGCTGCTTGGGCTTACGGCCGCCGTGCGCGCTCCTGATAGCGGCCCCGCCGACCCCGATCAGGCCGCCGCGGCCCGCGCCGAACTGACCCGCGCCGATCGGTCCCGGCCCCGGAAGGACCGAGACCTGGCGTGCCGAAAGCGATCCTCGGCGGTGGCCTTCCTGCCGCCCTGCCCGCCCCGGGCAGACTGCCTGTGCCGAAGGCGATCCGGTGTGTCCTGTAGCGTGCCGGACGGCCGACGAGGCCGGCGGGGCCGTGCGCCGATCTGCCGCCGGCGCTGGAGGTGCTGAACGCGATCCTCGGTACGGCGGGCCCGTTCAGTCCATGGCGGTCCAGGCCGTGCCGGTTTGCACCGTAGGCGACGTGCCCCCTGGCGCGGGCGCGGCTGCTCGCGGCCCGCGCTCGCTGCCGCTGCTCGTCGGCCAGGCCGAGACGTACCGGGCGGCCGAACCGCGCATGGTAGGACGGGCCAGGGCGAGCGGCAGCCGATCCGGCGGCGCCGGCACCAGGCCGCAGCCGGGCCAGACCCCTGGCCTTCTGCGGCACCAACGGCGTGAGCGGGTGCAGGCCTGGCGGCCGCCTGCCCACCCAGAACGCACCCTTGCGCGGGGTCACCCCGATGATCGTGGCGGTCAGTCGTGCCTGCTCACGGCGGGCGCGCCGGGATGTGGCGGGACCTGCGAGCCATCCGATAGAACCCATCGCCGGGGTGTCGAAAGCGACGTCTCCGACTAGCCATCTGCCGCTCGCTGCGGCTCGACTGCCGCCGAGTGCGGCTCGGCGCTGTCTGGCCCGCTGCAGCTGAGTTGCCGCATTCATCCCGGCGATCCCCGGTGCGGCGGTCACGCCGGCCGCGATGGCCGGCGCGGCGCTCCCTCCGGTCTCCTGGGCCGGCGAGTCATCGTGCGGGTCGAAGCTCACGCCGAGTGCCACGGCCAGCCGCACCGAGCAGAGCAGGATGACCGGTGCCAGGGCCACGTCATAGAGCACCGTCGGCGGCAGCACCTGCGCCACGGTCGACCGGGTGACCTCGGGCGTGTCGAGCGCGAGCGTGAGCACTGCGGACAGTGCCTCTCCGAGCGCGGCCATCGCCGCCGCTGCGGCGACCGCCAGCCCGGCGGAATGGCGCAGCACGAAGCGAAGCCGGCCCGACCCGTAGCCGATCAGGCAGAGCACGAGCGCGTACTGGCCCACCAGCTGGCTAGCCGGCGGCGCAAGGTCAAGGGCGAGCCCCGCGCCGAATCCTGCGGCTACTCCGCTGGCCGGTCCGCCGGTCATCCCGATCGCGATCACGCACAGCAGAACCAGGTCAGGCGTTCCGCTGCCGGGGAGCGCGAGCCCGTTGACGATGGTGAGCTGGACCAGGAGCGCCACCGCGAGAGCGAGGGCGGCGGCCAGCTTGCGTCTCATCGCCGGCCTACCGGTGCCTCGTGCGAGGTGGTCCGGCCGCCGTCTGTCCGGGCTGTGCCTGCCTGGAGGTCACAGGGGACGGGGACTTCGGTGGTGGCGGCGGAAGCACCGAGTACCGCGGGTTGTGCTGCGGCGGCGATACGACGATTCCCACCACGTCGAGCTGGGTGAACTGCGTGAACGGGCGAACGAGGGCCTGCCCGGTGAGCGCTCCCGCCCTGTTGCGCACAGAGATGATCGTCCCGACAGGAACGCCGGCCACGAACGGGCGGTTCTTGACCGACGCTGATGTAACCAGCTCCGCGCCGATCTTGAGTGCAGCGCTGTCCAGCACCTGCAACTTGAGGAGCGCCGCCCCGCCGTCGGCACGACGTCCTTCCCCGGTCACCCAGCCGATCTGACCGCCCGGCGCAAGCCGCACCCCGACGACGGAACTCGCGTCGCTGGCCAGCATCACTGTGCAGGTCCGCGCGCTAACCCTGACGACCTGGCCGACCAGGCCGTCTCCGTCTAGCACCGTCTGCTGAGGCCTGACGCCGTCGGCCCGGCCCGCGTCGAGCGTGATGGTCTGCTGGTAGCCCTGGCCGAAAGCGATCACTGAGGCCGCCAGCACCCGGTAGCCGCCTCGGCCTGAGAGCTGGAGCAGCCTGCCGAGACTGTCGTACTGCGCCCGGTCCAGCCTGGCCGCGCTGAGCTCGGCCCTGAGCCTGATCAGCTGGCGTTGCATAGCGGCCTGGTCGCCGCGCGTGCCGGCCACGCCAGCTCCGAAGAACCTGCCGATCGGCCTGGTCACCGCTGACGCCGCACGCTCGGCGCCACCAAAGACCGAGCCTGCGGCGTTTCGCAGGGAGGTGATCAGCGACGATGAGCCGTTTTCATAATCGACGGCGATCAGGGCAAGCGCGACTACCAGCGCGATCGCCAAGAGCATCCGGCTGCGTCGGGTGTCGCGCACGTCGACGTCCTGTTCAGCGGCGCGACTCGGGCACGAGCACCTGGCGAAGCGTCTCGAAGTCCTCCACGCACTTGCCAGTCCCGAGCGCCACCGAGTCAAGCGGGTTGTCGGCCACGTGGATCGGCATCCCGGTGTCCTCGCGCAGCCGCTGGTCGAGGCCGCGGAGCAACGCACCACCACCGGTCACGGCGATGCCGCGATCCATGACGTCGCCAGCTAGCTCCGGCGGGCACTTGTCGAGCGTGGTCCTGACCGCGTCGACGATCACGGCGAGCGGCTCGGCGATGGCATTGCGCACCTCAGCCGCCGAGATCACGACGGTCTTCGGCAGGCCGCTGACCAGGTCCCTGCCGCGAATCTCCGCGCTCGGCTCGCCTTCTGACCGGTACGCGGAGCCGAGCGCCATCTTGATCTCCTCGGCGGTCCGCTCGCCGAGCGTCAGCGAGTACTCCTTCTTGCCGAAGTTGATGATCGCCTGGTCAAGCTCGTCACCGCCAACCCTGATGGACTGAGCGGTCACGATGCCGCCGAGCGCGATGACCGCCACCTCGGTGGTGCCGCCGCCGATGTCGACGACCATGTTGCCGGTCGGCTCGTTGACCGGCAGGCCCGCGCCGATCGCAGCGGCCATCGGCTCCTCGATGATGTAGACGCGCCGCGCTCCCGCCTGGTGGCCCGCTTCTTTCACCGCGCTCTGCTCGACGCCGGTAATTCCGCTCGGTACCGCGATGACTATTCGGGGCTTAGCAAGCCCGCCGCGATGGTGCACTTTCTGGATGAAATAACGCAGCATGCGCTCGGTAACGTCGAAGTCGGCGATCACGCCGTCTTTCAGGGGGCGGACGGCAATGATGTTGCCTGGCGTACGGCCTATCATCCGCTTTGCTTCCAGGCCGACCGCGACTATCTGACCGGTATTGGTATTGAGCGCCACCACCGATGGTTCATTGAGAACAATCCCGCGGCCCCTGACATACACCAGGGTGTTGGCGGTGCCCAGGTCGACGGCCATGTCACGGCCCAGAAAGGCCAGCGCGTTGCTCATCAGCTTCCCTATGGTCCAGCGAGTTCTCGTCCTGCGGGGTCCGCATTAACAGGCTCTGCATATGGGTGCCTTGTCCCGTCCCATATTGCCCATATTCGGTCAACGGCCACCGATATTCCGCGGTGTCAGGCCCGAGGGCCTCGAGGTCCCGGGGGCCCCGAAAACGCCACGCAGGACGTGAGCCTACCCGCGAGCCTCGCCGCGTTCCTCCTCGGGATGGGAAAATTGATAGCGATACGACAGAACTTGCAATTACGTTACGAGGAGCTTTCCACTCGATGACCAAGCCAGATTCCGGTCACCCATAGCAATGCGAAAATTCCGCCGAGAATATACATGACAGAAAGCACGACGCCAGACACGATGATCAGCAGCTGAAGCACGCTGCCGCCGACCAGGGTGACGGGCAGCCGGCGCCTGGCCAGTGCGGCCAGCACGATCGCCGCGAGCACTGCCGCGCCCGCCGCGACTCCGGCCGTCAACGGGCTGGCGCCCTCCAGTTTCACGGCGGGCACGATCGTCAGCGCAATGACGAACGCCTCGAGCAACAGCACGGTGGCGGTTAGTCTGCTCATGCGAGTTCGCTCATCGGGCGGGCTGCCCCGCATCGCCGCCGGTCAGCAACAGCCGGGCGTCCCCCGCCGTGATAACCGAGCCGGTGATCAGCACTACCGTCCCTGCGGCAGCCGAGCCTAGCTCCTGCTCACCAGTCATCAGCCCGGTCAGCGGGCCGGCGATCATGGCCGCAGCCTCGTCCGCGAGGCCAACGGCGACATCGATCGCGTCGTCCAGGCGGTCGGCAACGTGCACGCGGTCTGCCCCGAATATCGGCCTCGCAAGCTCGGCAAGCTCCTGCGGGTCCATCGACCGAGGCGAGGAGTTCCTGGTCGCGACGACCGCGGCGGCGACCGGCTCGAGCTCATCGAGGATCCCGGCTACGTCCTTATCGGCGCTCACCGCGAGCACGGCGATGACCTCTGCGGCGCCTGAACGACTCGGCCAGGGCGTCGGCCGTAGGCCGCCATTCCTGCCGGGTTGTGCGCAGCGTCGACCAGCACCACCGGGCTGCGCCTGACGATCTCCAGCCTGCCCGGCGAGGTCATCATGGCGAACGCCTCGGCAACCAGGTCGGCGTCAAGTGCCTCGGTGCTAGGCAGCCTGCGGAAATCGACGGCGCCGTTCGGGTCATCGCCTGTGTCGCCATCGGGTGAGCCGGCGCCGCCTGAGAAGGCCTCTACGGCCGCCAGCGCGCAGGCGGCGTTGGCGGCCTGATGCGCGCCGAACAGTGGCAGGAACAGATCGGGGTACTCCCCTAGCAGCCCCTTGATGGTCAGCCGCTGGCCACCGACCGCCGGTTCCCGGCTGAGCACCCCGAACTCGATGCCCTCCCGCGCGACGCTCGCCCCGACCTCTGCAGCGCGGCGAAGCAGCTCAGCGGCCGCCTCGACCGGCTGCTGCCCGATGACGGCAATGGCTCCCGGCTTGATGATTCCGGCCTTATCGGCGGCGATCGCAGCGACCGTGTCGCCTAGGTATTCCGCGTGGTCGATCGAGATCGGCGTGATGACAGCGACGGCGCCGTCTGCGACATTTGTGTTGTCCCATGTGCCGCCCATGCCGACCTCTATGACCGCGACGTCGACTGGAGCGTCGGCGAAGGCAGCGAAGGCCATGGCCACCAGGACCTCGAAGAACGACAACGGGACGGGCTGGTGGTCGTCGACAAGCTTCAGGTAGGGCTCGATCTCGCGGTAGATTTCCACGAACCGCTCGGCGCTCAGCGGCTCGCCGTCGACGCTGATCCGCTCTCGCATCGACACGAGGTGGGGGCTGGTGAACAGCCCCGTGCGCAGGCCCCTGACGCGCAGCAAGGTCTGAGTCATCCGCGCTGTTGAGCTTTTCCCGTTGGTACCGGTGATGTGGATGACAGGGAATGAGCGCTGCGGATCGCCGAGCAGCCCGGTCAATTCCCTGATCCTGTCCAGCGACGGACTGATCGAGTGCTCGGGACGGCGCTGCAGTATCTGCTGCTCGATCTCGCGCAGCTCAGCGGTCGTCACCCAGGAGAGTCTAGAGGGCGCAGTGACCTGCCCGTGCGCCAGCAAAGCCCCACACTGAGCTCTGGGATCGCTCCCAAAAGACCTGCAAGAGTGCGAGTCCAGGGCAGGACCGCCCACATCGCCCCGCAGGAATGCTTTCAGAACATATGCTTACTTCACGCGCCATGTTGCTGCCCAATCCGGCTCAGAGCTTCTCGCTCGCTACGACGATGAGGTGATCCGATGGCCGGGCCGTGGACGGTCGCTCGGGAGCGGCAGGACGTCGGCACCGACCCGCGTGCGACTCTCAGCCGCGTTGGCACCCGGCCCTCGCGCGCGCTGTTTACGCGCCTGCCGGGGCTACGACCGCCGCGGCCGATCAGATTGCCGGACGGTGCCCGACCGCCGAGCCGCCCTGTTGACTCTCCGGTCGCCGGCCACGCTTCCGCTCCGGCCGAAGGACCGCCATGGACCGGCAGCCGTCCCGGCACTGCGAGCCCGCGCAAGCGCAGCCTTCAAGACTCGGTGGGCCGCCGCGCTCCTTGCCCTGATGGTCGGGGCGGTGGCGGTGCTGGCCTGGGCCACCGTCCGGCATCGCGGAGCGTGGGATCGCCAGCAGCCAGGCGGCGGCGAGGAAGGCCGCGGGACCGCTGGTCATCCCGGCGCCGAAGTCGGTCGCCGGACTGCCCAGACGCTTCGGCGCGATCAGTGAGCCCGGAACAGGCGCGATCGTCTCAGAATTCAGGCAGCGGTTCGGGCACGTCGGCGCAGGGCTTGTTGCCGACGCCAGGAAGGCAGCCGAAGCCGGGAACCTGCCTGACAGGTCGGCCGGGGACATCACCGCAGCGTGGACCTCGGGCCTGTACGGCCAGCCGGGCCACCTCGACCCATCTACCAGCAAGCCGGCATGGGTCATGTACCTGGGACTGGATGCGACGGCCACTCTCGGCGCGCCGGCTGATTCCGTCGGACGGCTGATGATGAGCATCCTCGGCCCGTACGCCAAGATCGGTCCGTGGCGGGTCAGGGCAGGTCATCGCGGCGGTGCGGCCAACTGCACCGTTGCCTGGCTCGCACAGACCATGGTGGGTGTCTGCGGCTGGGCCAGCGATCACACGGTCGGCGCTATCGCGTCGCCGATCAGGGATACCAGTGTCGCCGAACTCGCGACACTGATGGTCAGGATGCGTTACGACCTGCAGCGCAAGTAAGCTACGCGGACTTCTCGCGCGGTGTCCGGCGCGCGACATCGCGCGGCACGAGGGTCGGGTTCACGTTCTCGAGGACGGCCTCGGCGGTGATCACGACACGCTCAACGTCCTTGCGGCTCGGTACCTCGTACATGACCGACAGCAGGACCTCTTCGAGGATGGCCCGCAGTCCGCGGGCACCGGTACCGCGCAGGATCGCCTGATCAGCGACCGCCTCGAGTGCGTCGTCGGTGAACTCCAGGTCCACGCCGTCTAGCTCGAACAACCGCCGGTACTGACGGACCAGCGCGTTCTTCGGCTCGGTCAGGATCCTGATCAGCGCTGCACGGTCCAGGTTGTGGACGCTCGTAATGACGGGCAGCCGCCCGACGAACTCGGGGATCATGCCGAACTTCAGCAGGTCTTCCGGCATGACGTCAGCGAACTGGTCAGATGCCGTGCAGGTCGGTCTTCACCCGCAGCACGGCTCCGAAGCCCATGCCGCTGCGACCAACCCGCTGCTCGATGATCTTCTCCAGGCCGGCGAACGCGCCGCCGCAGATGAAGAGCACGTTGGTGGTGTCGATCTGGATGAACTCCTGGTGCGGGTGCTTGCGGCCGCCCTGCGGCGGCACCGAGGCCGTGGTGCCCTCGAGTATCTTCAGCAGCGCCTGCTGGACGCCCTCGCCCGAGACATCCCTGGTGATCGACGGGTTCTCGCTCTTGCGGGCGATCTTGTCGATCTCGTCGATGTAGATGATCCCGGTCTCTGCCTTCTTGACGTCGTAGTCGGCGGCCTGGATCAGCTTGAGCAGGATGTTCTCGACGTCCTCGCCGACGTAGCCGGCCTCGGTCAGGGCGGTGGCGTCCGCGATCGCGAACGGCACGTTCAGCAGCCTGGCGAGCGTCTGCGCCAGCAGCGTCTTCCCTGATCCGGTCGGGCCGAGCAACAAGATGTTCGACTTGGCTAGCTCGACGCCGTCCTCGGCGACCCGCTCGCCGCCGGACTGGATCCGCTTGTAGTGGTTGTAGACAGCGACCGACAGGCCCTTCTTGGCCTTCTCCTGGCCGATGACGTACGAGTCGAGGAACTCATAGATCTCGCGCGGCTTCGGCAGGCTGTCCCACTTGATCTCGGAGGGCTCGGCGAGTTCCTCTTCGATGATCTCGTTGCACAGATCAATGCATTCGTCACATATGTACACGCCTGGCCCAGCGATCAGCTTTTTGACCTGCTTTTGGCTCTTGCCACAGAACGAGCACTTCAGCAGGTCAGCGCCCTCGCCAATGCGTGCCACCGCATTACTCCCTCTCCCGCTGTCGCCCATATGGACGATTCGAACCAGCTACGACCATTTTCGTCCGGTAAGGCGCTCACCATGACCGAACTGGATGAGACCTAGGCAGGACCTAGACGCTACCTCGTATCAGGGCCGTAGTCGCTTCCTCCGGGCTTTCCTTGCTTGCGCGTCGGCGCGACCGCACTGGCGCGCTAAGACGACACTACATCGGGCTGGCGCTTCAGCATTGTCAGTACGTCATCAACCAGCCCGTACTCTTTAGCTTGCTGCGCCGTCAGGAACTTGTCGCGCTCGATGTCCTTGCGGATCGTCTCCTCGTCGCGCCCGGTGTGCTTGGCAAGCACGGCCTCCATGGCCTGCCGCATCCGCTGGATCTCCCTGGCCTGGATCTCCAGGTCGCTGGACTGGCCGTAGCCGCTCTCGATGGCCGGCTGGTGGATCAGGATCCGCGAGTTCGGCAGCGCCATGCGCTTGCCCTTGGTGCCGGCCGCGAGCAGTACCGCCGCGGCCGAGGCCGCCTGGCCCAGGCAGAAGGTCTGAATCTCGGGCTTGACGTACTGCATGGTGTCGTAGATGGCCATCATCGATGTCATCGACCCGCCAGGTGAGTTGATGTAGATGAGGATGTCGCGCTCCGGGTCGATCGACTCCAGCGTGATCAGCTGGGCCATGACGTCGTTCGCCGACGCG
Source organism: uncultured Actinomycetota bacterium (assembly GCA_963809195.1). Lineage (GTDB taxonomy): Bacteria > Actinomycetota > Actinomycetes > Streptosporangiales > Streptosporangiaceae > Chersky-822. The sequence goes on from CAWEIQ010000003.1 coordinate 1,419,652, forward strand.
TCGTCGATCTGCACCCCGAGGAAGATGATCCGCTCCTCAAAGAGCTTGTTGTACGGGTTCATCTCCTTGATGCCGTACGGTGTCCGCTCGACGAACGACGGCAGGACGTACCGCGCCTCCGCCACGCCGTGCCTTACCGTGCTGGCCGGGGCCGTCGTCCCGTGGCGGTTGTCCGCTCTTGGTTCGATGTTCATGAAACCGCGCCCTCCGACGGGACCTCGTTGGCGCTGCGCACCACGTGGTCGATGAATCCGTACTCCTTGGCCTGGTCGGCGGTGAACCACCTGTCCCGGTCCGAGTCTGCCTCGATCTGCTCTACGCTCTGCCCGGTGTGCATCGCGGTACGCTCGGCCAGGATCCGCTTCACGTAGAGGATCTGCTCGGCCTGGATGCTGATGTCCGATGCCGTGCCCCCGATGCCGCCGTGCGGCTGGTGCAGCATGATCTGGGCGTGCGGCATGGCGTAGCGCTTGCCTGGCGCACCCGCGCAGAGCAGGAACTGGCCCATCGACGCGGCCATGCCCATCGCGAAGGTGGCGACGTCGTTCGGCACGTACTGCATCACGTCGTAAATCGCCAGGCCGGCGCTGACCGAGCCGCCAGGTGAGTTGATGTAAATGCTGATGTCGCGCTTGGCGTCTTCGGCGGCCAGCAGTACGAGCTCCGCGCTGATCCGGTTCGCGAGGTCGTCGTCGACCTGCTGGCCGAGGAAGATGATCCGGTGCCGCAGCAGCCGCTGGAACAGCGCGTCGCCGAGCGGCAGCGCCGCGGCTTCCGCGGCCCGGGCTAGCACCCGCGCCGGCAGCTGATCTTCAGGCGACGTGGTCACAGTGCCTCCTGGATATGTGATCGAGCACGTGCGCCCAGCCGCCGTGCTGACTCCCTCGTCATGGGACTTCATTTCTCTAATGCAAATGACCCTAACTCGCTGCCGAGGCCGCAACGTCCACCGCTGCGGCCTGTTCGCTCTAGGCGCAGGCAGCATTGACGCTCGCCGCGATCGCCGGAGGGCGAGCAAGCGCCGACACTCGCCGAGGCCGCAATCGCCGCCGGGCGAGCCCGGCAGCTGCTGCCACGGACGCGGCCTATTCGGCCTCGGCCTCAGCCTCGTCATCGGGCTGCCCGGCGTCCTTGCGGCCACGCCTGCTGCGTCCCTTGGGCTTGGCCGCGGCGTCGTCCTTGCCGCCTGCCCGGGCGCCGCGCCTGGCCGCCCTGCCCTTCGCCGGCTCGGCCTGGCCCGCTGTCTCCTCGGCGTCGGCGGAGTCGGCGTCGGACGCGGCGTCGTCGGCATCGGCCTCGCCCTCAGTCTCCTGACCTCCGACTGTGACCTTGCGGCCCGACTCATCGGTGACCTTGACCCGCTCGGCGAGCAGATCGGCCGCCTTGGACCTGAGCACATCGGAAACGACGGCGGCGAGCTGGCCGGAGCTTGTGAGCTGGCGCGCGAACTGGTCAGGCGAGACACCTGACTGGTAGGCGAGCTGAGTGATGTACTGGCCGATCTCGTCCTGCTCGACGGTCAGGTTCTCCCGCTCGGAGAGCTGGTCGAGGATGAACCTGGCCTTCACCGACCGGCGGACCTCGTCGCGCGACCTCCTTCTCGATGTCGGCTGGCGAGAGCTGGCGGCTCTCCGCGTAGCTCTCGAGCGTCAGCCCGGCCTGGTCGAGGTCGCGCTGCAGCGACTCGCGCCTGTGCTCGATCTCGTGCTCGACGATGGTCTCGGGCAGCGGCATGTCGATCCTGGTGAGCAGGGCCTCGATGGCACGGTCCCTTGCCTGTCCGGCCTGGCCCGCCTTGCGCATGGCCTCCATCTGCTTACGGGTGTTCGACCGCAGCTCGCCGACGGTGTTGAACTCGCTCGCAGACTGAGCGAAGTCGTCGTCGAGCTCGGGCAGGTCCTTGACCTTGACACTGCGCACCGTGACGGTGACGTCGGCCTGGCTGCCCTCTAGCTCGCCGCCGGCCAGCTCGGTCTGGAAGGTCGCGGTCTCATCGGCCGACAGGCCCTCGAGGGCTTCGTCCAGGCCGTCGAGCATGGTGCCGCTGCCGATCTCGTAGGAGACGCCAGTCGCCTGCGCGTCTTCGACCGGCTTGCCGTCCACCTGCGCGGACAGGTCGATGGAAACGTAGTCACCTGACTGAGCGGGACGCGAGGCGGCCCGCAGCGTGGCGAAACGCTCCCTCAGGGCGCCGAGGTATTCCTCTACCTGGTCGGGACTGACGTCGGCGTCCTCAACTACCACCGCCAGATCAGCTAGGTCCGGAATCTCAAAGGTTGGCCGGACGTCGACCTCAGCGGTGAACGCGATCTCTGTGCCGTCCTCGAGCTTGGTGATCTCCACTTCGGGCTGGCCGAGTGCCGTCACCTGAGCGTCCTGAACTGCCCTGGCGTAGAGCTCGGGTACCGCTTCGTTGATCGCCTGCTCGAGCACGGCCCCGCGCCCAACCCGCTGATCAAGCACCGGTCGCGGCACGTGGCCTGGCCGGAATCCAGGAATCCGGACCTGGCGGCCGACCTCGCGGTAGGCATGGTCCAGGCTCGGCTTGAGCTCTTCAAACGGAACTTCGACCGTGAGACGTACACGGGTCGGGCTCAGTTCCTCGACGTCGGTCTTCACGACGTGGTCACTCCTTGGATGTCCGGCTGATGGCCTTCCGGCCGCTGGCACCCGGGCGCTGAGTTCGGCGCGCCGATGCTCCGGCACCCAGGTCCCAGGCACCGCGTTCACGGCTGGATAGGGTCAATTCGCCGCCGCGCAGGCAATGGCTTGGCGCTAAACGGCTACGGCCGCACAAGTCTATGGCCTCCTGGCAACATTCACCCGTCACGGGTGGTGATCGCCCCATCAGGTTGCCGCAACATGTCGCCATGACCACACCGCAACCTACGCGGCCGGACGAGCCGATCTCGCCAGAGGCGATGCCGAGAAGGCCAGGCGAACGCTTTCGGCTACCGGTCCGCAGCGGAGACCGACGAGACTGGGTTCGGCCCGGACTTCGCCAGGACGGCGTGGCCTGCCTTCATCGCGGCTGGCCTAGGCGGCCATCGCCGTCGGCGTGATCCTGCTGGCGTGGCCGAAAGCAACGCTAGCCATCGCCGCGGTACTGATCGGGACGTCGCTCATCGTTGCGGGCATGCTCAGGCTTATCGACGGCTTCACGGCGCACGAGGCCAGCGGAGGCAGGCGAGTCGCGCACGTCCTCATCGGCCTGCTCGCCATCATCGTCGGCTTGTACTGCATCAGGCACTACCACGTCACGATCGCGGTGCTGGCGATCATCGTCGGGTTGTTCTGGGTCCTGCATGGCATTGCCGACATAGCGGTAGGCCTGTTCGCGGGTCCTTTCCCGGGCCGCGGGCTGACCGTCGTCGCGGGCTTCCTCAGCCTGGCTGCCGGAATGATCGTTCTCTTCTGGCCGACTATCTCACTGACTGTCCTGATTGCCGTGCTTGGCATCTGGCTCATCGTTTATGGCGTTCTGATGGCAATTACTGCGTTCGGACTCCGCCGTGCAGGCGGGGCCGAATCAGGAGCCGGGCAGCCGGCATCGGTATAGCGCCACCGCAGGTGCATTCAGCAGCCGGGACAGGGGTATGACGCAAACGACCGCAGTACTCGCTGGCCGCCAGGGGGATGCAGACAGGCGCCTGCGGGGCCAGGGCCGCGAGCATACAGCGCGCGGTTAGCGAGAGAGGGGGGCGGCTTGACATGACTGATCCACAAGAACGGCAAGCCGGCACGTCAGGCTCCACGATGGGGACCGAGCAGGGTCAACCTCGCGGCCAGGAGTACGAGGGACGGTCCGGCCGGTACGAGACCGAGCGAGGGCCGACCAGGGCTACGCGCCGGCTGGCCGCCGCGGCGGTGAACACCGCGGCGCGGTAGTCACCTTCACAGCCGTCGGCGCGACCCTGATGGTCCTCGGCGGGCTGTGGGGCGTGATCGTCGGCCTGGTGGCGCTGTCGAAGCAACCACGTCTTCGTCACGAACCCAGGCACCGGACTACTACTACCACTGGACGAATCATGGCTGGGGCTGGGTGGAGCTGATCATCGGCTGCGTTGTCTTCGCAGCAGGTGTCTGCGTGTTTCTCGGCATACCCTTCGCGAGGTACTTCGGCGCCTTCGTAGCTGTAGTCGCCGCTGATCGCCAACTTCATGCTTATTCCGTACTCGCCGATATGGGCGATCATCATGATCGCCATCGACGCGTTCATCATCTGGGCGCTGCTCAGCCCGCGCCGGGTAGCAGGAGAGTTTTAGCGACTGCCGGGCTAGAGGGCAAGGTCGCCCTCGAACCCGGCCGCCAGGCCGAGCCCCGCCGCTAAGCGTCATGCGGCGGGGCTCGCGGGCGCATTCACGAGGCCGCGCGCGCTTGGAGCGCGGCCGCCGTAGCTCCATCGGACGGGTAGAACGCCTCGATGGCCAGCTCCTCGACGGTGACGTCGGTCGCGGTGCTCACGCTCGCGTGGACAGAGAAGAACGAGAGTTCCTGGTCGCGGTGCCTGTAACGCAGCGGAAGCACGACGCCCGCCACGCGCGATGCGGTGTTGCCATCGCCGTCAGGGCAGGCTGGATAGCCGGTCAGCTCCCTGTGCAGATCCATGAGCCGGTCATCGCCGAGCGCGCGGGCCCGGTGCTGCAGCTGAGTCAGCAGATGGGCTCGCCATTCGCCCAGGTTGACGATCCGCGGCGCCAGCCCCTCCGGGTGCAGGCTCAGCCTGAGCACGTTCACGGGCGGCTCGAGCAGCCAGGAGGCGCAGCCATCGGTGAGGAGGTTGGCGCCTGAGTTGCTGTCGAGCATCTCCCACCATCGGTTGACGACGACGGCAGGGTACGGTTCGTGCCCGGTCAGGACCTGGCGCAGTGCGGCTCTGACGCTCGAGAGCTCTGGCTCGTCCAGTCCGTGCTGCGCGTAGGCCGGCGCGTAACCGGCTGCAAGCAGGAGCGTGTTGCGCTCCCGCAGCGGCACGTCTAGCTGCTCGGTCAGCCTAATGATCATCGTCGGCGTAGGACGCGAGCGACCGGTCTCGACAAAGCTGAGATGCCTGGTGGAGATGTCAGCCTGAATCGACAAATCAAGCTGGCTCAGCCTGCGCCGCTCCCGCCATTCGCGCAGGAGCTCGCCGACCGTACGGGCGGCCCGTGCCTGCGGTGTGATGGTGGTCATTGTGCCGACGGTAGCCTGCCGTGCCGCGCCGTCGCGATTACCTGTCAGGTAAGGCAACTGGCATTACCTCGGGCGTCATCGACAGCCCCGGGCCGGCCTCGGACGATGGGTTGCGTTCGCGACAACCAACCCGACGTGAAAGGGACGATCATGGACGACGTTATTGCTCGCTACCTAGCCTGCTGGAACGAGAAGGACCCAGCGGCGCGGCGGAAGCTGATCGAGGAGACCTGGACCGAGGACGCGAGCTACATCGACCCGCTGGCGGAGGCCCGCGGACGTGCCGCCATCGACGCGACCATCGCCGCCGCGCAGGGACAGTTTCCCGGATTCGTGTTCACCCTGGCCGGCCCGATCGACACGCATCACAGCCAGGCCAGGTTCACGTGGGGCCTGGGTCTGGAAGGAGCAGAGCCGCTGGTGGTCGGCTTCGATGTCGCCGTCACCGACGATGACAACAAATCCGCACGGTCCTGGGCTTCCTCGACAAGGTGCCGGCGGGAGCGGCCGGGCCCGCTTGACGCTTACTCATGATCGCGGAGGATTTTTGGCGGCGTATTCAGGGGGTCGTCGCAACGCGTTGGTCGTCGGCGAGGAGCTTAGCGAATTCTTCGGCGGGGGTGCGGAAGCCGAGGCGCTTGCGGGGCCGGTCGTTGAGTTCGCGGGCGATCTCCTGGATCTGGCCGGTGGTCCAGGCGTTCAGGTCGGTGCCCTTGGGGAGGTACTCGCGGAGCAGGCCGTTGATGTTCTCGTTGCTGCCGCGCTGCCAGGGTGAGTAGGGGTCGGCGAAGTAGACCTGGATGCCGGTGGCGGCGGTGATCCGCTGGTGCTGGGCGAGTTCGCGGCCGCGGTCCCAGGTCAGGGTCTGGGCGAACCACGGCGGCAGGACGCTGAGGTGCTCGATGATGGCGTCGGCGACGGTGCGCGCGTCGCGGCCGGCGTGCAGCGGGATCAAGGTCAGGTAGCCGGTGGTGCGCTCGACGATGGTGCCGACGGCCGAGTTCGAGGCCGTCGATCCCATGATCAGGTCGCCTTCATGGTGGCCGGGCACCAGCCGGCCCTCGACCTCGGCGGGCCGCTCGCCGATCGGCACCGCGCCGACGATCCGGTCCCAGCCGCGGCGGCTGCCGCGGCGGCGCCGGATGGCCCGCCCGGACCGCAGGCTGGCCTGCAGCTCGCGGCGCAGCCCCCCGCGCGGGTAGACGTAGATGCTCTGGTAGATGCTCTCGTGGCTGATCGACATGTCCGCCTGCCCGGGATAGAGCACTTTCAGCCGCCCGGCGACCTGCTCCGGCGAGTACCGCCGCGCCAGCAACGCCTGGACTTCGCGCCGCAGCGCCGGATGCTGCGACAGCCGCGACGGCTTGGGCCGCCGCTGCCGGGCCCAGGCCCTGCGGTGCGCCAGCTCGGGCTGGTACCAGCCGCCGGGTGCGGCGTTCCGGGCCAGCTCCCGGCAGATCGTCGACGCGCTGCGGCCCAACCGGCCGGCGACCGCCCGGACCGACAGCCCGCTCTCACGCAGCCGGGCGAGCTCGTAACGCTCCTCCCGGGACAGGTAACGCTCACTGTAAACCGCATCAGCTGGCCGGTACACCCCGCCCATCTTGTGCCGCAGGTCATACACGTAGGTCTTCGACACGCCGGTCGCCCGCGCCACCTGCATCGGGTTCAGGCCCGCCGCCAGATGATCGAGAACCAGCCGCACCAGCTCCGGCCGCAACCCCGGATTGCCCACCACGCCCTCCCGAACAGGTCAGGCGTTGCGACAATCCCCTGAGGCTGGGGGCACCGCTGCAGAGAATCCTCCGCGATCGTGGCGGCCGGGTCCAAGCGCGCCTTGGCGGCCGGGTCCAAGCGCGCCTTGGCGGCCGGGATTGCTCGTAAGAGGCCGACGTCGAGGGGCGCTCGGTCTCCGATGTGGTGCGCGAGGCCATCACCAACCTCGTGCAGGAGCGGCGTAACGACAAGCGTTTCCTCCGGCTGCTGGACGACAGCCTCGCCCGCCACGAACAGGCGATCAGCATCCTCAGGGACGAGGAAACATGATCGGACTCGCGGTCGCCGATCTGGTCATCATCGCCGGACGCACGCTGCGCATGGACACCAGCGAGGTGCTCGACCTGCTCGATCCAGCCGCCGCAGAGCAGGCGCTTGCGCAGGCGCATTTGGACGGCGAGGGGGGCGAGCCTGCCACCTGCGCGGCAGCCCTGCTGGACGCGCTGCTCCGGCACCAGCCGCTGCGGCGCGGCGGCCGCCAGGTGGCGTTCGCGGCGATGCTGCAGTTCCTGGCGCTGAACGGCTGGGAGTTGGATCCATATCCGGCAAGCCAGCTCGCCGAGGTGGTGGCCAGGCTCGCCGACGGCAGCCGCATTGGAGGAGACATCGATGCGGTCACGTATCCCGCTGTCCGACAGGATCAAGAAGGCGACGACCCGGAGGCAGCCCAAGGGGTCCTTCCACCGGTTCACGAGTCAGGCCAGGCGTGCCGTCCATCTCGCCCAGGAGGAAGCACGGCTGCTGCGGCACAACTACGTCGGCACCGAGCACCTGCTGCTCGGCCTGCTCTACAAGGGCGATGGCGTCGCCGCGGAAGCACTGCAGTCCTTGCACATCTCCCGCGGGGACGTCCGCGGCCAGGTCGAAGAAATCATCGGTTACGGCGAGACAGCCGCCGTTCCTGGCCACCTGCCGTTCACTCCGCGTTCCAAGAAGGTGCTCGAATTGTCGCTGCGGGAGGCAATGCTGCTCGGCCACCACCAGATCGGTACCGAGCACGTCCTGCTTGCGATAATCCGCGAGGGCGAAGGCCTGGCCGCCCAGGTGCTTGTCAGGCTGGGCACTGACCTGCCGGGTACCAGAGAGCGGGTGCTGGCCGTGCTGCAGGCGCACGAGGAGGCGGGTTGGCCGGCCCGTGCCCCGCGAGTTGCCTCCGAATTCGTCGACGTCTCCGAGCAGCTCGCCCAAGTACGGCGGCGAAAGGAGACGGCTTTCGACGCCGGCCAGGCCGACATCGCCGCTGCCCTGCGGGACCGCGAACGTGACTTGCTCGCCGACCAGGTCAGGCTTGAGCACGAGCTGACAGCCAGCAGCGACCTTACTGCCCTCATAGCCGAGAATCAGCGGCTGCACGGAGACGTCGTTAGGTTGCGCGACCTGCTGCGCCAGCACGGCATCGAGCCAGACGGCGGCTCCGCCCGCAGCGCCTGACGCCGCGCCGGGCGCGGCCACGGACATGATCGGAGCCCGTCTAGTATCGACCGATGCGGCGCGAGTCTTCTACGGTCGTGGTCCTGATTGGCGAAACCGGCGAGGGATTGCTCGCCGGCCTAGCTCGCTCGTCGAACGTCTCGGTGGCCAGAGCACCCGCCCGGGACAACGGCGATTCAAGCCAGCCCGAGCCGGCGCGGGCGGGCTGGAAACCTGGCGCGCTTGCCATGCGAGAGGCGGCGCGCCGACGCTCAACCTATGTGGTCGTGGCCGATGATCCGCTCGCCGGCGTGGCCGCCACGTGGCAAGCGATGTGGGAAGTGCCGGGAGGTCCCGAAGCCGCGGCCGGATTCGAGGAACGTGCCGCCGACGCACTCGCGGCCTGGCGGAGCAAGCAGTTCGACCTGCCCGACTACTACCTGGTCATGGCACCGGCGCAAGCAGAGGCCGCCGCCCCTGACCTGTACCTCGGGCCGCTGCGGGCCGTCCGTCCGCGCCGCGTAGCTGTGGCGACCATCACCGAGCAGCCGGCCGAACCTGCGGAGGTCATGCGGGCACTGCGGGGGCTCGAGCACGGGCCCTGGTGGCCGCCATTCGACGAGCTGCTCGACGCGGCCCGCCGTTTCTACCCGGGAGCGCTGACCGAGACACAGCCCGCTGTGAGCCAGCTCTGACCAGAAGCGGCTCGGCCTGCCCCAATTTCTGGTTATCCCGGAAGAAGAATGTCCGCAATACTGTCTACAGTGGCGCCATGACTATAAGCGACTACCCATGGGAACCACCGCTGGCCGGCAATGACGTCGAGCAGATCGTCGGCGCGCTCGACAGGTTGCGCACGACGTTCCGCTGGAAGGCCGATGGCCTCGACGCTGCCGGGCTGCAAACCCGCATCGGCCCCTCTGCACTGACCCTGGGCGGCCTGCTCAAGCACCTCGCACGCGCAGAGGACTTCATCTTCACGGTCAAGCTGAGCGGAGCGCCAGCGAGCCCGCCGTGGGACACATACGACGATGACGGCAGCGACCCGGAGTTCGCCTCGGCAGCCGACGACGCACCAGAGCAGCTCTATGCGCTGTGGGACGACACCGTCGTGCGGTCTCGCGCGACGCTGGATGCGGCGCTGGCAGACGGCGGACTCGACCAGCCCGTTCACGTCTCATGGCCCGACGGGCGCCACCCGAACCTCCGCCGGCTGGTGTGCGATCTGATCGAGGAGTACGGCAGGCACACCGGGCACGCCGACCTGCTCAGGGAGGCCGTCGACGGCCTGACGGGCGAGGACCCTCCGGCCGGCTGGCGCCCGAAATCGGGCCACTCACACCCGTGGCGGTGAAGAAGCCTCCGGTTGGTGGAATAGCGTGATTAGCGGCAAGGGGTGTACGGGATGTCGTAAAGGTTGACGTCCTTGAGGATGGAATTGAAGTTGTAACTCGACGAGTTTGCCTGAGGGCAGAATTTCGGCGTTGCCAGCTTGTACTCGACATTGAAAACGGCCTTGCCGTATGTCGAGGGCCAGGCCTGCAGCCCGGGCGCGGGGAAGTTGCACTCCCGGTATTGCCAGCACTGCTCGTTGATGGCGAAGTCGAAATAAGGCTGCAAGTCGCCGGCCTGCCCGAGGTCGTTCTTGAGACCGACCGCGAACCCCGCGGTATGCGCCAGGTTCGCGATCCCAGCGTCGAACTGCTCCTGGGTCGCGGCGCTGATCGTCAGCCCCGTCTTGTTCTGGTACGCGTCTACATTGTCGAACTCGATCGCGTCCGCGCCTGCTGCCCGGGCCTTGGCCAGCCGAGCGGCTAGCTCGTCGAGGATGAATTGCTGCGCCGTCTCTGTTTGGCCGGTGTTGGGGTTCGTTCCTGACACATTGGTGTTGATGTTCAGCCAGAACTCGTCTCTGAACCCTCCGACCGGCTTGCCGAGCAGGCAGCCGCCGCAGCTTGCGTTGAAGCTCTGATATTGCGGGTAATCCGGGCGCCATGTCTCGGCTGTGCCCGCGTCGACGTAGCCGATCACCTTGTCTCCCTGCGCGTGCAAAGCGCTGACCGCAGCGGTATTCAGGACGCCGTAATTGTTCGGTGTGTAGCACTTGCCGTCTTGGTAGATGTCGATGTCGAATACCGTAGGCGTCACCTGCTGGCCAGTCGCGAACGATGTCCCGGTAATGGCCGTATTGATGAACCCGGTGGCGGGGTAGATGCACTGGCCAGACGAGTTGACCGATCCCTGCAATTGGTACTGCCAGCGTGAAACGACCGGCGGTCGCCAGCATGACCCCGCGGACGTATTGCACGGCACTGGTGCTGGCAGAGCGGCAGCAGCGGGCGATCCCTTCAGCGCTGGCCGCGCCGAAGTAGCCCAGGCAGGCACCGACGTGATCGCCAGGGTGACAAGCACTGCTGCGACGAACGATCCCAGAGCGCGAGTGCGTAGCATCCCACTGCCTCCTTCACCGGCATCGGGTGCCAGGCGTTCAGCGCCCAGGACGGGCCGAAACCAGATCGGCACCCAACCTGATCGGATCATAACGACGAAGGGCTAACGGCACCAGAAGCGGCCACATGCACTGAGCGTGTCCGAAGTAGCCATTCCTTTGCCGAGGAATTTTGGCACCGCCGCGACACACTCAGCGTGTTCTCAGCCGCGTGGTCGATAACTTCCTGGCCTTGCGCGCGGATATGTGCTGGAGTATCGCGATGGACGCCATCGAGCTGGCCCGGCGTTTCGCCCTTGGGCGGGCCAGGAGGTTGTCGGACGCGCCGCTCGCACGCGGAAAGCAAGGGCTTGTGTGGCAGCTCGAAACCGCCGACGGCAGCTGGGCGGTGAAGGTGCCCTTCGACCTGTCCGATGAAGACGAGGCAGATGCAACGACCTCGTTCCAGGAGGCGGCATACGCGGCCGGGGTACCGACGCCGCAGGTACGGCGTACCACCGAGGGCCGCGTATTCGCGACTATCGAAGACAGGCAGGTCAGGGTCTACGAGTGGGTCGACCTGCTGCCCCCCGACGCCCAGCTCGACCCGGCCCTGGTTGGCGCGGTTGTCGCCGCCATCCACGGTGTTCGAGTCGCCGATCTCAGCCCGCTGGACCCCTGGTATCACGAACCGATCGGCGCCGACCGCTGGGACAGTTTGGTCGAGCATCTGCGTGCGGCGGGAGCGCCGTTCGCTGGCCAACTGGCCGATTTGCGTGATGAGTTCGTCGCGCTCGAGTCCTGGATCGAGCCTCCGCAGATGATTCAGACATGTCACCGTGACCTCTGGGCCGACAACGTCAAGCCCACCGCTGACGGCGGAGTCTGCGTCATCGACTGGGATGACAGCGGCCCGGCCGATCCGAGCCAAGAGCTCGGATGCGTCCTGTTCGAGTTCGCGCGCACCGACCCTGGCCGGGTCCGAGCGCTGACCGCCGCTTACCGGCAAGCTGGCGGACCGGCAATCGTGAACCGGCGCGGACACTTCTCGATGCTCATTGCCCAGCTCGGGCACATCAACGAGACCGCCGGCAGCGACTGGCTGACGCCCAATCCCCGCTCCCCGCTGCGGGCCGACTCCGCCGCATGGATAGGCGAATCTCTCAACGAACCCCACACCCGCGAGCTGCTCGAATGCATCCTGCGTGCATCTGCGGGTTAGTGGCGTACCAGCGCGCGACCCCTTCGGGACCGTGAGCCCGGATCGATCCGGCCGCGCTACACCAGGCGAGCTGCGGCGGCCGCAAGCCGTTGATCCCGGCGAAAGTCAGCATTCCAATCCCCGCCCCCAGCCGCTACGTCGAGGCGCTCGGCGGATGGGCTGCCGGCGAGGTAGCGTGCCCCCGTGGCTAAGACCGCAGATCTTGCCCCTTTGCTGGTGGCGATCGCGGCGGGCGATCGCGCGCACGCCAGAGCGTTGCTGGACGCTGCGCCGTCGCTGGTGACGGCGGGTTTGGCGCGCCGCGAGGAGTTCTTCATCGCCACGTGTGGCTCCCAGGTTTACGAAGGAGACACCGCGCTGCATGCGGCGGCGTTCGCGTACGACTGCCAGATGGCCCGGGATCTGGTGGCACGCGGCGCTGACATCCGGGCCCGCAACCGCCGGGGAGCCGAGCCGTTGCACGCAGCGGTGATCGGCGCTCCCGGCACAGCGAGCTGGAACCCGTCATGTCAGCGGGCGATCATCGAGTACCTCATCGACGCGGGCGCCGATCCGGAGGCCGCAGCCGTCGGCGGGGTAACGCCCTTGCACCGGGCGGTCAGGAACCGATGCTCGGCTGCCGTCGAGGCACTCCTGCGCGCGGGCGCCGACCCGGTCGCAGCTAGCCACCGCGGCTCGACGCCGTCCGACCTGGCACGCCGGACGACGGGCCGCGGCGGTGCGGGGTCAGCGGCGGCCAAGGCCGAACAGCGGATCATCATCGACCTTCTCAACCGGGCCACCGCCGCACGCCAGCAGCCCGCCAGCCATCCCGGCGCGCCCGGCTAGCACCTGGAATCAGCACCGCATTGTCCGGACTACCCGAGACCAGACTTAACTCCGAAACGGGCTCTGGCCTGTCTTGCTTGCCTACTGGATGCGCAGTCCTGCGATGAGAAGCTCGACCAGGTGGCGCGGGTTGTAGCGAAGGTCGCTGCCCGCCCCAGCGCAGAGACTCCCGACGCCGCGGAGCAGTTCGTAGGCATCCAGGCCAGGCCGGATCTCGCCCGCCGCAGCAGCAGCCTCGAGGAGTTGCGCGCACACGGGGACAAGCCGGTCGATGAAGTAGGCATGCAACGTCCGGAAGGCGGCGGCGTCGGACTGCAACACTTCCGCCAGACCGTGCTTAGTGACCAGGAAGTCGGTGAACATGCCGATCCAGCGGACGAGCGCACGGTGCGGCCTGTCGCACTCCGCCAGCAGGACAGGCCCGGCTTCGGCGCAGGCCTCGACCTGATGCCGGTAGACGGCGACAATCAGGTCGGCTCGGGTCGGGAAGTGCCGATAGATCGTGCCGACGCCGACGCCTGCACGGACCGCGATGTCACGCACCGGCACGTTCACACCGGACTCAACGAACGCAGCGGCGGCCGCGTCCAGCAGCGCCGCCTCGTTCCGCCGGGCATCGGCACGCTTCCGCGGCGACGCCACCCCCGATCCGCTCCCGCCGTCGCCCATTACCCAGCTACCTCCATCACGCGACTTGTCAAACGGAACGAAGTTCCGTATCGTCTCTACCGGAACACAGTTCCGCTTATTCAGGATGCCAGATCCGGCCCGTCGACGCCAACGGTGCATCCCAGACTCGCCTCACGGAGAAGCTCATGCCGCAAGTGCCTCTGCCGAGTTTCGGAATCACGACCGCCCCCATGCAGGTCCGCTACCAGGACATCCTGCGGGTCTGGCGCGAGGCGGACGCCATACCGGAAATTGAGCATGCCTGGCTCTTCGATCACCTCATGCCGATCGCCGGCGACCCGAACGGGCCGATCTTCGAGGGCTGGACCCTGCTGTCGGCCCTCGCCGCGCAGACTGACCGGCTGCGCCTGGGCCTGCTGGTAACCAGCAACAGGTTCCGGCCGCCCGCGATGCTGGCCAAGATCGCCACGACGGTCGATATCGTCTCCGGCGGACGGCTCGACTTCGGCATCGGAGCGGGATCGCGCCCCAGCCATCCGCTGGCCCGACGCGAGTACGAGGCACACGGCCTGCCCTACCTCGACTTCCGTCAATCCGTGGAGGACCTCGCCGAGGCCTGCACAGTCATCCGGCGGCTGTGGACTGAGACCGACCCGTTCGACTTCCATGGCGCCCGCATCGACCTCACTGGCGCGTTCGGCAACCCGAAGCCTGTACAGCATCCGCACCCGCCGATCCTGGTCGCCGGACGCTCGGCCGCTGTGCTCCGCGTTGCGGCCGAGCATGCGAACCTATGGAACATCGCGGGCGGCGACACCGCCGACGCTGCCCAGCGCAGCGCGCTGCTGGACCGCTACTGCACCGAGATCGGCCGCGATCCCGCCGCCATCATCCGCTCGATCCATATTCCCGTGTCGTACGACCAGCCTGACATCACCCGGGCCGCGATCAGCGACGTGCTCGACGCCGGGTTCGGGCACATCACCCTCGGCCTGCCGGCACAGCCCTACCCCGCCAACGTCGCGCGGTGGGTCGCAGATGAGCTCATCGGAAAATCGGTGTAGCCGCTAGCGCTTCGTCTGCGCGACCGCGCTTCGGAACGCCCGGACGGCGGCCGGGCGGCCTTCGAGGCGCCAGGCCTCGAGGCGGTTGATGTCGAACCACACGAAACCGCTCAGGTGAAACCGCTTCACGCCGTTGAACAGGCCGATGATCTGCCTGGCCTGTTCCGAGCTGGGCGCGACGCTCGTCTCCGCGATGTAGATCGGCTTGCTGGCGAAGCTGCGGATGTTGGCAAGCCGGTCCGCAAAGATCCGCGAGAAGCCCTGTCCGGGCCGCTGATACCCGTCGATGCCGATCTTGTCGACGTAACCCGCGCCAGGCCACCAGGGGCGCGGCAGGCTACCGACGTGGGACGGGTCCCACGACCAGGTCACATTGTGGACGCCGGCGCGCGCGAAGACGTCGTGGATGCGCCTCCAGGCGGCCACAAACGTCGACGGCCTGACGTGCCCAGCGCCCCACGGGTTCCACTGACCGTTCATCTCGTGACCAAACGACAGCACAACCTGGCGCCCGAACCGCTTGACCGATGTAGCGTACTTGCGCAGGTAGGTGTCGTACCCTCCGGCGGCGATCCGGGCCGGAGGTGAGCCGCGCGGGTTCCACTGGATCAGCGGCCCTGCCCCCGCGGAGGTCACCCGGTGCAACGCCAGCCAAGGGAATGGCGCTCCGAACCGGCTGTAGATCTCCACCATCGCTATCCGGGCGCCCGTGGCACGGGAGAAGGACCGGACACCTGACACGATGCCGCCCTTGACCGCGACGCCGACGAACACACTGCCCGACATCACGCGCGGCACCTTATGCGGAGACGGCGTCGGCGATGGCGGCGAGTGCTGCCGGTGCTGCTTGGGCCGGTGCGACGCCGACGGCCTGGCCCTGGTGTGCAAGGGCGGCGACGGTTTCGACCTGCTGCGCGAGGGCGGCGGAGTCGCCGGGCCGCCTGACATGGAGACGCCTTGGGGGCGGCCATCGGAACTCACATGATGCGCTGGTAGCAAAACGAACATGCCTACGCAGCCAACTGCCAGCGCCACTGACGCACTGATCCCGGCCAGCAATGGTCGGTCCACGTTTAGTCAGTCTCCCGGCGGGGGTGACGTTTCCGGACTGACCGTCACGCTAGATCATCTGATGCACCGATGCCCGGGGAATCAACGATTTACCAGTTGGCAATAACTGAGCCGCGGGCCGTCGTGACGTTCGTGCGGGCCACGCCAGGTTCGCTGGCAGGCCGTGGCAAGCCGACGGAGTCTGCGGTTCTGTCCCCTGTGCCACGGCGTCAGCCGGTGTCGCCTGGTGACTGCGACTGTTGGCTCCCCACCTTGGCTCCGCAGTCCGCCTCCCCGTCACCCCTTCGCCAGGTCGGAGCGTGACTCCCTGCTGCGTCCGCAACGCGAACCTGAGCCATGGCCCGGATCGCCGCGGTCGCAGCACTGGTTCTGCTTGCGCTCATGCACCGGCGCGCCCCGGGTAGCCGCACCACTTCCACGGCCGGGGCGGCCGCGCGGGAGTCGACCAGCGGCCAGGCGTAGCCGCAGCGTGGGCGCCGGTGCCGGGAGGGTGGCAAGCATGTCACCATCCCGGCGGTCCTCCACCGTGGCGGTTAGTGCGCAGCGTGTCCCTGGGGCGCCGTCGTTTGGAACTAGGGCGTGCTGAAGGCACTCAGGAACTGGTTGCGGAAGGCGCTCATGTGCTCGATCGGAGCGCCGGGGCCTGGCAGCAGCCCGTCCTGCCAGTGCCAGGAGTCGATCTGCCTGAACACCGAAGGGTCGTGGGCGATGATCGAGACGGGCACCACGTGGTTGGCCCGGTTGCCGCTGATGACGCTGGGGGGCTGCTCGTCTCCAAGCAAAATGAGCACCAGGTTCGGGTCTTTCAGCTCGGTGACCCATGACGTCAGGGCATGCAGCGAGTACCGGATCGACCGGCCGAAGAACTTGTGCAATGTGCTGGCGTTGCGCCAGACCGTGGTCACCGGTTCGCTCCGCGCGGGCATGGGGTCGAATATCGAGCCGTCGCCGACCTTGTTCCAGGGCACCATGGTTGGCAGCGGGGCCCACGGCCAGTGCGAGGAAACCAGGTCGATCTCGGCCATCACGGGCTTGTGGCCGGGGGCGAGTTCCCGCCGCTGGAATTCGGCCAGGGTGTACTGGTCAGGCATCGTGGCGTAGCTGAACTTCGGGCCCTGGTAGCCGACGTTGTGCCGGTTGTAGACCTTGGCGAAGTGGTAGAAGGACGTGCCCGGAGCCCAGTCGCCCTGGTCAGCGGGAGAGTCGCTGACCGTGCGCCAGCCGGCCTTGTTGAAGGCGTCGCTGAGTGTGAACCGGCGGCTGACGACAAGCTTGGCATACAGCTGGTCGGTGTCGACCCACAGCCCGGACTGCAGGGTGGAGTGGCCGAGCCAGCTGACGCCACCGAACGTAGGGGAGGTGAGCCACGCACTCCGCGCCGACCAGCCGGCGCGGGCCAGTGACGCGGTAGTGCGGTGCAGGTCGGCGTCTATGCGAGGAGAGAAACTGGCGCCCTGGACCGCGGCCTGCCCGTAGCTCTCGACGAAGGCGATGATGACATCCTTGCCGCGCAATCCCGTGAGCAGGTCCGATGCCGGGATGCCGGCTTCGGGGTCAGGGCTGTGGAGTAGCCGCTCGAACCGGTGCTGCTCGCGGATCAGTCTCAGGGTGTCGCGCACCTGCGCGACGACCAGGCGGGCGGAGCTGGTCGAGGCGACCGGGAATCCAGGGACGAGTTGCAGGGACAGGCCCGCGCAGAGCGCCCAGGCCACTGTGAGGGCGGCAAGTCCGCGAACCGTGGCGCGGCGGCGCCGGGCGGCCACGGCAGTGATGTGAATCACTGATGCGGTGATTGCGCCAATGACCAGGATGACGGCGAGAGCGAGCTCGACGAGCGCGGCGTCCGTGGACCTGGCGCCAATCGCGTCGCGCACCGCGCCAACAGCCGGGTAGACCTCGCCCCAGCCGAACACCGGGTTGAACACCCGCCCGATCTCTTCGTAGAAACCCATGCTGATGATGTTGATGAGAGTGATCAAGCCGAGCGTGATTCCCGCGACCGCCGCCACGATCCGTCGCGGTCGGTCCGGCAGCACCAATGCGACAGCGGCCACGCCAAGCCCTTCCACGGGGATGCGCACAAAGGCGGCCGGGGTGAGCTGGAAGAGACGGTCGGGTGCGACGAGAACAACCCACACGAGCACGACCGACGGCACGGTCATGAGCAGCAGCAGAACCCGGCGTGTCCGCGGGCTGACGCCATGACGGTACAGCCAGATCACGTCGCGGCCGAACGACTCGGCCAGCAGCAGCAACGCGGCGGCGACCGCGAACATCCCGGCGAGGCGGTCCAGCAATCCGGATGCTGCGACGGTGAGCACGATGCCCTGGACAGCGGCGACGACCTTGCGCCAGTACCGGGGCGGCAGCGGCGCGGCCAGCCACGGAATCAGCCAGCCCGCCAGCAGCAGCACGTAACGGGCAGCGCCGATGGCCAGCACCCAATCGCCGTAATCGCGGGACACGATAATGCTGAGCAGCAGGATGAGGAAGGCGTCGACCTCGCCGTCGAGACGTGCGCCCAGCGGGGTGGCGGTGCCGGTCCGGCGCTGCCACCCGGCCGTCCACGGCGTCGAGTACCAGCGCGACGGTGGACAGGGTGACCAGGGCTGTGATCGACAGCGGCCCGACTCAGCGAGTCCGCGACTACGCCCGCGACCCCGGCGACTAGTACCGCCCGGGTCAGGGTGACCCAGTCTGCCGGGTGCACGGATGGCTGGTCACTGCGCGTGCGGGCGGCGGCAATCAGCACGGCCGCAGCCGAACCGGTAGCGAGCCCGGCGATCCAGCCCGCGACGGCGAGGCCGGCCGTGGCGGACACAACGCCGAGCACGGCGGCCGTGGCGAGCAGCCCCAGGATCGACGCACGCAGAATCGTAGGCAGCGCGTCTTCGTCCGCAGGCTTAACCGAAGGCAGCGCCTCTTCATCCGCAGCCTCAATCGAACGCATCGCTCATCCGTCCACGCAACCCACCTGCCGCTCCTGACGGGAAGTACGGGTCCGCGGTCACGCCGGTTCACCGCGGCAGGCCGGTGGGCCTGCGCACTGTCCCAGCCAACGATTGAACTTAGTGCCGACGCCCGGAGAAGTCATACAAGCTGGCCCTCACAGTGCTCACGTCACTTCGGCGTTTTCGGTCCGGCCCATCAGTCAGCGCAGACGCGCTTGGAATCCGGCTTCGCGGATAGGAGCGCTGATCGGCGGGACTGTGTGCCAGTCCCGGTTCGGGGCTCGTCATGCAGAGTGCTGCTGAACACCGTGGCGGCCGACCCTGCCGACGGCTTGAGTACGACCGGCAGTCATAGCGCGGGATCGGTACTCTGTATGCACTCTGATCCTTTCCGGCGGAATTGCGCGTTGTCCCGCCGGAGTCGTCTCGGAGGGTTGGCGTCATGGCCAGGAGCATCGCGATAGTGGTCTCGGATGATCTCGATGGTTCGCACCTGTTCATCAAGATGATAAAGGTGCTGCGGCGCCGCAGGACAGCAGTGTGCGGCCAAATACAGTCCGATCATCCCGCCGCAACATCATGGCTCGAGATGACTCCCGAAGCTCACCTACCTCGCCAGTCGGCGCCGCGGTGACATCAAACGATCGCCAGAAGCGCCGCAAGCTTGTATTTCGCGGCGAATCCGCTTGCCGTCACCGCCGTACCCCTGTGAGACCACGCCCCGCCATCGCCCGGCGCTGCCGATGCAGCCTCGTGTCCGCGCATTCGGCGCCAACGCGATGGTCGAAGTTGATCGAGTCCTCACCATGGCCGCGCCGCTTGGCCGCCTTGGCCGGACGCTAGCACGCCTGGTCCACTTTGGCTCCCGCTCGGGCCTCAGGAGCCCTGACCTGGTCGGGATGGCGGGATTCGAACCCGCGGCCTCCTGCTCCCAAAGCAGGCGCGCTAACCAAGCTGCGCCACATCCCGCGCGTCTTCGATGACGCGGTCCCTGTCCGGCTCAGGAGCCTCCCGCAACTGCACAGAATGTTCCCTGCGGCTCCGGTCCGGACGCCTCATCCTAACGGCTAGAGCAGCATGTTCGCTTGCACGAGCTGGACACTGTCTCGATGTCGAGATACGCGCATGCGGCTAGCTGCCGTCGAAGCGAGCACGGCTAGTCGTAGTGACGTAGCAGTGGCCACAGCGCTGCCCAGGGGCGGCGGGGGTCGGTGCATAGGTACACGTGACCATTCCACTCTTGGTTGTGGATCCGATACGGATTCGACAGCGTGGCAACCACGCGCACGCTGGCGAAATACTGCCCGAGGTATCTGGCGTAGCCGGTAACGTCGACAGGTCCGGGAGCGACGGCCACGATTGTCGTAGCGTGCGGGTCGCCCGGTCCCCACCACCAGTAGGTGTTGTGCCCGCTCACCGCCGTAGGCAGGCCCGGTCCGAGTTCATTGATGGCCCCTGCCTCGCCGTAGTCCGCGGTGAAGATGACGGAACTAGCTCGCTGACCGGGCGGTAGCGACGTCCACACCTTCCGGACCGAGGCGACCAACTGCTGCCAGCCCACAGATTCGGCCTGCGTCTGGTTCAGCTTGTAGGTCCAGCCGATGTCGGTGACCGGAAGTATGGGCAGCACGATAGGCAGTGCTCCGACGGTGGTGATCGCGGTCGCTAGCAGCAGATTGCGCATCCGGCCTCGGCGGGCCGCCAGCCAGCCGTCGATCGCGACCGAACCTGCCGCGAGCAGGTAGATGTAGGCACCGGCGAGGTAGTAGATCTTCGCGCCGGTGGTCAGCGCGAAGAAGACGAAAAGCAGCCCATATGCCCATGCCAGCGCCCGCCAAAGCGGGCGGTCCGACCGCCATAGGAAACGCAGGCCCGCGAGCCACACCACCACCAGTGCCAGGGCGGTCATGATCAACTGGCCGATGATCCAGTTTCCGATGTTGCCGAGGCCGCCGTTTTCCTGGTTAAGCCTGCGTGTCATGGCGATCGTTGCCCAGTGGTGCTGGGCTTGCCACCAGAAGTCTGGGACTGTGAACGCCGCCGCGATCAGCGCCCCGGCCACGAACCAGCGATTCAGTACCATCCGCCAGCCGCCGCTGAGCAACGCGCCAGCGAAGAGCGCAGCAGCGAACAAGCCGACGCTGTGCTTGTTAGTCAGCCCGAGGCCGAGCACCAGGCCGGCGGCCACCCACCATCGAGATTCTCCGGTCCGGCCGATCTTCGCGACGATAAATGCCAGGCCAGCCCATGCGAGCACGTCGAAGGCGGTGGGCCCGAACAAGTGGTCGATCGCGAGCAAGGTAGGCGTCGTGGCGGCCGCGAATGCTGCCAGCAGCTGGGCTCGGCGGCCGCCGCCGAACTCGCGCGCGGTCAGTCCGGCGATCGCCACAGTTGCCCACGCTGCCAGGGCGGACCAGAGGTGCAGCCCTGGCAGCGACACGCCGAACAGCGTGAGCGTCACCCTGGCCAGCAGTGGCACGAACACTGGCTGGTCCACATAGCTGGCCTGCAAGTGCTGACCGCATTGCAGGAAGTACAGCTCATCGCGGTGGAACCCGTAGCGTGCCGACAACGCCATCTCCGCGGCGAAGACCACTGCGCCGACAACGTGCACGCGACGATCGAACGGGGCAACCTCTTGCCGCCGGGCGACCGCATCCGCGAGAGCCTGGTCCGCGCCGGTCTCAGTCATCAGCCGTCAACGCTGGAGAGCACGGCAGTGCTCCAGATCCTCGCCCATGAGCGCAGTCTGGCATGCGCCGCGGGCGCCATTGCAGCGACCTAGAGAGCACGGATTTGCTCGAATGGCTTGTTGCTCCACGAGCCCATTTGGTAATGTCCGAAATATCGCATAACCAATGATCGGCCAATCTCTCGCCGAGCGGGTGGGAAGCGCGCTGAGAGCCTCGCAGCTCATCAGACCAGTACACGGCCGCGCACCGATTCTCTGCTGGCGCGGCCGTCGATCCTGCCACCCGTAGCCGCGGTCCGCCTGTCCGCTCTGCTCATGCCGAACCAGACTCATGCCGTACCAGGCTCATGCCGCATCACGGGTCGCTACCCGCAGCGGCAAATCAGCCACGGTCTGCGCGAGACCCGTCTGGCGCCTTCACCTCGCAGCAGACCCCTTAGCTCCCCTCCTTGGAAGGAGGACGCGATGAAGCGTCTTCTGATCGGAGCCGTCGGCGCGCTGTCGCTGGCAGCATTCGCACTACCCACCGCGTCGGGCGCCATGGCGTCGAAGCCACGCCGACTATGGCCTCCCCAAATGCGAGCAGAACGCGATCAACTGCACTGAGCTCAACCAGATCATCAGCGGCTATACCGGTCACGACGAGCCATCACTGCTGTTCTATTCGAATACGGCAGGCTCCGGCAACAACCAGACCTACACGATGACCCTGCCGAGTGATCCGCCGAAGCTCCCGCGGCAGGACGGCAGCGGCGGGACGTTCAACTTCCAGCTTCACCCAGCCTTCTGGTTCGGACTGGCGATGTGCGACGACCAGTCCGCTCCCAACCCCGGAGGAAGTTCGCTGGGCGCAACCGTTCCGTGCACAGCGGATAGCGACTCGAACATCTTCAACAGCTCCGACCCCACGTCCCCGCAATACATCGGGCTGCACCCCGGCACAGCCTTCATGGAGATGCAGTTCTATCCACCTGGCTGGGTGTCCTGGCCAGCCGGGAACAGCTGTTCGGCAACCCGCTGGTGTGCGGCGCTCAACATCGACAGCCTGTCGCAGAACATGAACACCGGCCAATCGCTGAACCCAACCTGCACCAGGATCACCGGGCAGGAGTACGTGAACTTCGCGTTCATTACGAAGAACGGCGTCTCTCAGGCTCCGGCCAACCCGGTAGACAGCTCAGCGGCCACATTCACGCCAAACCAGGCAAAAGACTTCTTCATGCACTCGGGCGACACGCTCCGGGTCGACTATGAGGGACACCGCGAATGGTTTCCAGGTCCTCATCGCCGACCTCACCACGGGCGAATCCGGATCGATGACAGCCAGCGCCGCCAACGGCTTCGGCGAGGTCCAGTTCGCGCCGACCGGCACCTCATGCACCAACATCCCGACCAACTTCCATCCCGAGTACTCGACGTCGAGCGAGAACACCCGCGTTCCCTGGGCGGCTCACTCATACAACGTGGCGTTCTCCGACGAGATCGGGCACTTCGAGTACTGCAACGCCGCGAACGACACCAACCACAGCTGCACCAGCGCTGGAGCCAGCGACCCGGCCGGGATAGACGCCGACGACGTGGGCTGCTTCAACCCGGACGACTCGACCAGGGTGCGGATCGGCGGGTGCCTGGGCACCGATGTCGACTTCGATGGCGTCCCCTACCAGAACACCTGGCCGGGAACGCTCAGTAACACCAAGCTGGACATGATGGTCAACCCCACGCCAATCCGGTTCACCAGCCCACTGTTCAACGGAAACTCGAACTACCAGCGGGTGGCGTTCGAAGCGGACCTGCCGCGGATCGAGAATGCGACCAACCCGCCGTGCCAGCGGTTTGTCTCGAATCCGGCAGACCCAAGCCCGGGCAGCGGGTGCGTCAACCCGCCAGTCGGTGCCAGTTTCTACCCGTTCTACTCGACGACGTCGATGAACGGGCAGTGCATCTGGCAGCTAGGCGGTCCCTTCATCCCCGGCACGACAAACAACTTCGGAGGCAGTTCTGCCGCCGAGTTCGGGCCATTGCTGGAGTCGGCCTACCCGGCCGCGAACGGTCAGCCAACTCTCCGATTCAACAACTTCAGGAATGTGCTGTCGTCCAACCCCTGCCCAGCCTGATCACAGGCTGAGTCCGATCATGGAGGGGGCACCAATGGTGCCCCCTCCGCCGTGCCGACCCGCACTCCATCGGCCGGGGCGGCATGCGCCGTCGCTAAGGCGAGTCCGTCGCGAGGACCGACTAGACCACTTGCCGCCTGGCAACACCGTCAGATCGGACCCGGTACGCTACACCTGGTGGTTTGAACCGCCGCGGGCGTAGCTCAATGGCAGAGCTCCAGCCTTCCAAGCTGGTCATGAGGGTTCGATTCCCTTCGCCCGCTCCAACCCGAATCCCCAGTTCAGTCTCCCTGTCGTGGTCGTTTGCTCAGCAGGCCGGAGAGCTTGCCGGGTCGGCTCCTGCGTGCCGCGACGTTCCCGGCGGGCGCGGTTCTGCAAGTCGAGGTACCCGCTGCAGACTTGTGACGCCCGGGTGGGCCGGTTCATCCCGCCCTGGCAGCTATCGGGATGAGCTACCGTCCGGTTCGTAGCGTCGTTCTGCCCGCCCGCCGAGAAATCCCGTTGCGAGTGGCCGGCATCGGATGTCTGATTGATCGGCCACCAATCACGGGAGGGAACATGACGGCCACGTCGCTGCCCACCCCCGCGCTGCACACCGCTCGCCTGCGACTGCGTTCCTTCGACGACGCGGATGCGAACGACCTCTTCGCGCTGCACAGCAACGCCTACGTGCTGCGCTACTGGGACGCGCCGCCGTGGAGCGAACGCGTGCGCGCCGAGCGGTTCATCACGGCTTGCCGCCAGATGGCACAGGAGGGCACCGGGGCGCGGCTGGCCGTGGATCGTGTCTCCGACGGGGCGTTCATCGGCTGGTGCAGCCTGAACCGGTGGAATCCGGACTACCGCAGCGCGTCGGTGGGCTACTGCTTCGACGATGCAGCGTGGGGCCACGGCTACGCGACGGAGGCCGCGCGCGTCTGCTGCGGTGGGCATTCGACACGCTGGACCTAAATCGCGTCCAGGCTGAGACCGATACGCGCAACGTGGCATCTGCCCGCGTGCTGGAGAAGCTCGGCTTCGTGCGTGAAGGGACGTTGCGGGAAGACTGCGTCGTGAACGGCGAGGTCTCTGACTCGTGGGTCTACGGGCTGATCAGGCGGGAGTGGCGGCCGTCGTCCGAGCCGGTTCCCGCCCGCTGAGTCCTCGCTCCCTCGCGAGACGTCGCCCGGCACCCGGGTGTTTCGCTTCGCCGAGTCGAGGGGCGGGCACGGGGCACTCTTATGCCGCAATCCGCTCGTTGGACCGTCGCGCATCAGTTGGCGGACGAGTGCCGCGCATCACCCGACGGAGGACACCGGACCATCACGCTCCGCTGCCGAATTCCGCCTTACTAAGATCAAGGCGCCGCGCTCTGGCTTGAGGCCCCGCTCGCGCGGGCGCGCCGGTCCGTTCGGCTCACAGGCCCAGCTCAAGGTTGGCTCATCCGCTTTCCGATTATCCGGCGTCGACCAGAACCGTCGAGAGCGCTTCGCGTCGCGGCGCGATGGCCTGCCGGCCACTCCCGACTGAACCCGGCCGAGAGTCGCCGGTCTCTGGCAGCTATCGGGAAACGCCAGCGCATCGATGAGTTCGTGAACAAGAAGCTCTTTCACACCAGGCCCGCCGATGCCTAGCTGCAAAGCTAGGCAAGCGCTGACCTGACTGTCCTGGGAGGCGCCCGCAGGCCCGCCAGCTACGCGTTGACCGCCGCCTGGCGCCGCGACGCTCTTGGCCTATCCGCCGGCTGAGTGGCCTTGACTCATTCCTATATCAGAATATATTTGAGCCGTGGCCCGCTCCCCCACGACCTCGGACGTCTTCAACGCGATCGCCGAAGTGCGCCGTCGCGAGATCCTCGACGCGCTGATCGCAGGCGAGAAGGCGGTCGGCACGATCGTGGCCGACCTCTCGCTGTCCCAGCCTCAGGTGTCCAAGCACCTGCGGGTGCTCAGCGAGGTGGGACTGGTGAAGTGCCGGGCGCAGGGGCGTCACCGGCTGTACAGCCTGGAGCCCGCGCGTCTGCGGCCGTTGCACGAGTGGCTGGCCAGGTACGAGCAGATGTGGAATGAGCGCCTGGACCGGATGGACGACTACCTCAAAGAGCTACAGAAGAGGGAGAGCAGCAGTGACACCTAGTCGGCACGGATCGGCACGCATCGAATTCCCGAACGAGCTCGACGTCCTCATAACACGAGAGTTCGACGCTCCGATCGCTCTCGTCTTCGACGTATTGACGAAGCCCGAGCATGTGAGCAAATGGGGCGCTACACCCCCGGACCAGATGAAGGAGTGCTCGATCGACCTGCGCGTCGGAGGGACCTACCACCACGTCTTCGTGACGGAGGACGGAACCGAGTGCTCGTTCCGCGGCACCTACCTGGAGGTCGAGCCGCCGATCCGGACCGTGGAGACGTGGCTGTTCGACGGCTGGCCGGATGCGGAGGCGGTCGAGACCATGCAGCTGCACGAAACTGACGGAGTGACGACGCTAACGATGAGGCTGGCGTTCCGCGACAAAGCTGGCCGTGACCACATGACCAGGTTCGACGGCCAGCAAGACAGCTTCGACGCGATGGAAGATATCCTCAGGTCACTACTCGACCCGAAGGGAACGTCGCCGTCTTAAAGCCCGGTCATACCTCGTGATTGGCGCAGCCTTGGTAACAATCCGGCAGAGCGCCAACCACGGGTGCGCGCGCTCGACGGGCTGGGCCTGACGATCCAGGAGATGATGCATATCCACACGACGCTGTTCAGCCACGTGCGCGGCCTGGCCCTCAATCTTGAGGCTGAAGCCCAGGCCGAGCAGGACTCGGGGCTGACAAGCGACGAATGGATGCAGACCCAGGAGCACGGCTTCCGCGTCATCGCCGGTACCGGCGACTTCCCGCTGCTGAACCGCCTGGTCAACAGCTAGATGGAACTGGACCTCGATCAGTTGTTCGAGTTCGGCCTCGGTCGCCTGCTCGACGGGCTGGAGCGGTGCCTGGCCGGACGGTGACTCTGCCCGGCGCGTTCCGCTACTGGTTCGCGCGGCCGGTGCAGTCCAAGATCGGCAACGGGGTACCGGCCGCCAAAAACCGATGGGGCCTACCTTGTACAACGCTTCGCGCGATAGCGGCGTCTACACAGCTGAGCATCAAACGAGGCGGTTCGCAGGAGGCGTCATCCAGTGAGCGTGCGCCGGGCAGTTGCCGCAGCTATGACGTTGCTTGCGGTGACGGGCGCCGGGTGTTCAATCAGCGTCGCCCGCCCCGCCAAACACCGCACTCCCAGATCCGTGGGGCCGGCCCACGTGAGCGCGTGCCGGGCAGGCCCGGCTGCGCAACGGACAGAATCGACTGTGTGGCCATCTCGCACGGTGCTGCGCGAAAGCGTCGTGGAAAGCATCTCCGGCCAGCTCGTAGACCCAGCCGCAGGCGCGGTCTTCTTTCTGGTTTCCAAGACGAACAGCCCCGTGCGCGGCCCCTGGGAGTTGTGCCGTATCAGCCTGGCGACCGGGGCAGTCCGGCTGGGGCCGATACTCCCGGCTGGTGGCCTGACCATGGCAGCTGGCTACTTGTGGGTCTACAGCGCCAGTGACCGAGGATCGCCACCCGTCGTCACCGAGATCAATCCGCTGACCATGCAAAGCGACCGACCGATTCCGCTGCCATCGATGCCTGACGGCTTCGGTGGAGTGCTGGTGACGCCAGGGCCCTCGGGCTCGGTATGGATCAGTTCCTATCGGACGCTGGTGCGGGTAAGTGTGTCTACCGGCACGGCCCTCACGCGAGTCACTTTGCCCGCAGGCCTGGCAGACGTCGATGTCTCGGTAGATCCCGAGGACGCGACCATGTACGTGTCCGCCGCTCACGTCGCCCATGGCGGCATGAGCGGCCTCGTGATGCTCGAATAC
Source organism: uncultured Actinomycetota bacterium (assembly GCA_963809195.1). Taxonomy (GTDB): domain Bacteria; phylum Actinomycetota; class Actinomycetes; order Streptosporangiales; family Streptosporangiaceae; genus Chersky-822. The sequence goes on from CAWEIQ010000003.1 coordinate 1,446,890, forward strand.
AACGCCTGGACCGGGCGCAAGATGGCGGCAGCGGCCGGCGGGCTGATCCGCGATTCGGTGGCGGGAGCTGCCCTCACCGCAGTGCCAGGGGGCGTATGGGCTTCATACCGCACCGGAATGCTTGGCCTCACAATCCACCTTGGCGCGAAAGGCCTTCGGATGATCGCCCCGCCTGGCCCCGGCATTGCGCTGGCCCCTGCGACCGGAGTCTTCCGCTGGCCCATGTATGAGACGACGACCTACGGCGGAGGCGTCCTGTGGGTCGCCAACCAGGTCGGAATCGTGGCGTGCCTCGATCCGCGGACCGGCACGATTCGGGCCAGCGAACACCTCCCTCAGTCCCAGCTGATCTACGAATTCGAGGCCATCGACCCGTCGACGCGGGTGATCTTCGGCCTCCACAATGGCGACCTGCTCCAGATCACCCCGCCTCGCCGATGCTGGAACTAGATAGCCTTGGCCCTTTGGTATCGCAGAGGGCCCCCGGCCAACTCGCACCAGTGGCCTCGGCCGCCATTTCGCACGACAATAAGGCCGGAACTGCCCGCGGCGACGCAAAGACCGGCAACGGAACTGCGTCCAGCACCACGGTGGCCCGACCAATCACGGCGGGGTGGCCTCGACGCCTACTCCAGCTCATCCATAAACGCGCAGACCTCACTGGGCGATCTAGGACGGACCTTGGCTGGGCCTCGGTAACCTGAAAATCATGGCACGTGACGAGCGCAGCGTTACCCCGCAAAGCGAAGACTTCTCGGCCTGGTACAACGACGTGGTCTTCCGCGCGGAATTGGTGGACCGCGGGCCGGTACGCGGCAGCATGGTGATCAGGCCGTACGGATACCGGATTTGGGAGCTGCTGCAGGCAGACCTGGACGGACGGATCAAGGCCACCGGGCACCAGAACGCATATTTCCCGCTGCTCATACCGCAGAGCTATATGGAGCGCGAAGCCGAGCACGTTGAGGGGTTTGCGCCTGAGCTGTTCACTGTCACGCACGCGGGCGGCAAGGAACTTGAGGAGCCACTGGTCATCCGGCCGACGTCGGAAACGATCATCGGGGAGATGATGGCCAAGTGGATCAGCTCGTACCGGGATCTGCCGCTGCTGCTGAACCAGTGGGCCAACGTTCTCCGGTGGGAGATGCGCCCACGGATGTTCCTCCGTACCAGCGAGTTCCTCTGGCAGGAAGGGCACACAGCACACGCCACTACGGCCGATGCGATCGCCGAGACAATGCTGGCGCTGGGCTTTTACCAGGACGTGGCCGTGGAGACCGCGGCGCTGGCCACCGTGCCGGGCGAGAAGACGCCTGGAGAGCGCTTCGCCGGGGCCGAGCGCACGTTCACGATCGAGGGCATGATGCGCGACGGGCGTGCTCTCCAGGCGGGCACCTCGCATTTCATGGGAACGAACTTCGCGGCGGCATTCGGGATCACCTATACCTCCGAGAGCGGCACGGCCGAGCTGTGCAACACCACCTCCTGGGGCATGACCACCAGGATGATCGGCGCCCTGATCATGACCCACGGCGACGACAAGGGGCTCGTGCTGCCGCCTGCATTGGCTCCCTACCAAGTGGTGATTGTGCCGATCGGTCGCGGGGACCAGGCCGAGACAACACTGTCCGCAGGAACCGAACTGGCCGCCGCGCTCCAGCGCGCCGGTATCCGAACGCACGTGGACGACCGGCCGCAGTTGTCGCCTGGCTTCAAGTTCAACGACTGGGAGATGCGCGGCGTGCCGATCCGGCTCGAGCTCGGCCCGCGGGACTTGGCCGCCGGGACCACGCTGATGTCCCGCCGCCTGAGCTATCCCCAGCCCGACGCCGGGAAAGAGGCCATCTCACTCAATGCGGCGCCAGTGCTGCTGGCTAGCGAGCTTGCCGCGTTCCAGGCGATGCTGGCGAGGCGGGCCGCCGACTTCCGTGACGACCACACGGCCGCTGTCGATTCCTGGCCCGAGTTCGACGCCGCCGTGGCAGTTGGCTGGGCGCTGGCGCTGCATTGCGGCGAGCAGTCTTGTGAGGACGAGATCAAGACGGAAACCACCGCCACGCCCCGCTGCATCCCGCTGACGGGCGAGCCGGAGCAGGGCACCTGCATCCGATGCGGGAGGGCGTCTGCCTACGGCAAGCGGTTGATCTTCGCCCGCGCCTACTGAGCCTCTCGCCGACCCGCACAAGCCGGTGCGCTGTCCGGGGAAGCAGCGAATGAGCTTAGGTGCGCTTGTACTCCTGAATTGCCCACATGTTCCCGTCAGGGTCTTCGAAGAAGCAATACCGCGAGCCCGGTGAGCCTTCTGGCCCCATCTGCTGTACATCGCTGATGCCGACACCGCGGCTGGCGAGGTCGCCGCGGATGGCCTCGAGGTCGTCCACCACCAACTGGACGCCCTTGACGGAGCCTGGCTCGCCGAGCGGTAGACCCTGGCCGATCACCACCGAGCATGACGAGCCGGGCGGCGTCATCTGCACGACGCGCATGGTCTCGCTGGGGCTGACGTCGTGGTCGAGGTGGAATCCGACCTGCTCGGTGTAGAAGTCCTTGGCCGCGTCAACGTCACGCACAGGAATGGGAACGACTTCGAGCTTCATGTCCATGGCCTGCCCTCATCTCTGCCCTGCCGGGCGCTTTCTTACCCGGCGCCCCGGGCCAGAAACTGACAATCGCCCTGCACCGCTCTCGCAATCCGGGCCGGTCGGAGGCTCCACATCACGCCCTGCTACCGAGCCGTTGCGAGCAGATGCGGCCCGATCCCCATCAGCTCGGGGACCCTTTCGAGGGCGCGGGCAGTTTCCAGCACGACGCGGCGCGCGTCCGCATCAGCCATGCGTTCGGGCAGGTCATCGAGCAAGTAGGCCGGACCTTCGACAGAGACGAGATCAATGACATGGAAGCCGCTCGCTACTAGTTCGGCGCGCAATAGGCCGGGCCGGTGCGTGAAGCCGCAAAAAGAACCTGGGCCGAATGGTGGCAGCAGCCCCGTTCGCTCGAGCGCCGCAAGCTCGCCTTCAGCTTCAGGAACAGTCTCATAAAGGCGCAGCCGCAGGATCCCGTCCATGCGGGCCGCCCAGCGCGATATCGCCGCGGTGAACACCGGCCCGCCCTGGCGGACTATCCGGCGGGACTCGGCCAGGGCCTGCAGCCGGTCAGCCCTGCGCTCAAGGTGATACAGCGGGCCGAGAAGCAACACCGCATCGGCGCTTTCGTCCGCCACATCCAGCTCACGCGCGTCCGCCACCGCGGAATCGATGCGGACGCTGTCGCCCGCCGCCCTCCTGAGTTGCTCGACGTGCACGGGCATCAGGTCCCTGTGGACGACCTGATACCCGAGCTTCGCAAGCCACAGCGCGTAACGTCCTGGCCCGCCGCCCACATCGGCTACTACTGCCGGCGGCGCCGGCAGGTGCCTGCGGACTATCTCCTTGGTGCGCTCGAACTCAAGCTGCCCGCGCGGCTCGTCGAGCCGCCCCAATTCCTCGCCGCGCTCGTAGTACTCCCGCATCGCGGCAAGCGCCGCGTGACCGCTGCCCATCCCCCATGGTTACCGGCCAAGGCCGCCTGGCGCATCCGCATATTCGGCTCGGCATGTGCAATCGCCGCCCAGGCGAGGAATTTGCCCACAACCAAATATTCGGGGAACAGGACGCACCATGCGATCATCGCCCACGGGCAATCTTTCTCGGGTAACCGCGGCGCCCAGACGGAACTCGACGCCGCGATCCACGCTAGGAACTGGAGACGAACAGGCCAGCTGCCCGGGAGCCGTACGGCCGCTTCAGCGGATGCTGTGCGGCGAAGGCACCGCCGAGCGCACCGCCCACCAGCCCGGCGGGCGGACCGAGAATCATCGCGATCACCATGAACAGTCCGAAATGGACCACCACGAGGCCGCAGCACGCACCGGCGACCGTGCCAGCCAGCAGGCCCTGGCGGATCCGCCGCTCATGCAACTCGCCAGGGTCTTCCTGATCGGCTACGAGCCAGGCCGATATCGCACCCGCAGGCGCAGCGGCCAGCAAGATGACGATGATCATGAGCCCGAACGCAGCAATGCCGAGTTCCTCAATGTGGTACGCGAGCACGTAGGTGACCAAGGCCGCGGCCAGGCCAGTAATAGCCCCGCCGAGGAGGGATGCCGTCAGGACAGCCGAACGCCGCGACGTCGCAAGCAGGATCCCGGCGATGTACGCGATCGCGAGCATTTGCAGCGGCAGAATGACCAGTACGATCACCGCGGCCATCCCGCTGAGGCTCCACAATGTGCTGGCTTCAGCGCCCGGGCGGCGAGCCTTGACGATGAGCGGCACGGTTACCACGGCGGCCAGCAACACGAGCCCGCCGACCTCCTGCAACCAGTTGAATCCGGCCAAGCTATAACCCGTCTTGCCGCTCTGCTTGTCGGCGCTTATGAGGTAGAGGCCGAGCCCCCACACCGCCGCGCAGCCTGCAAGGCGGCTCAGTCGCGCCGCGACGGTGTTGCCCACCGGGCCGAACCAGCCCCGCCGCCTGCCGACCCAGGGCAGAACGATCATGGCGGTCGCCGCCACCAGGAGCCGGACCTTGTCGGTGACCACCTTTGGGTCCGAAGCTGGCACGTTCGTCCAGCTCCGCCAGACCGCCCAGATGCCTATCGCGGCCACGGCGCCGATACCGACCCAGTACACGAACTTGCGCACCACCTGAGCCTCCTTAACGACCAGCCACAATCCGCCGGCGAGCCAGTCCAGCCGCGGCCACCCGGCCGGAAGCTGGCAGGCCTCGCCCTGCACTGCCTCGGCCCATTCCCGCCGTGCTGGAGGGAGCAACTGCGCCGTCGCGCGCAGGGCCCAGGTCACCAGCTGGCTGAGCCGCTCCATCAGGTGCCCTCCCCTGCCAGCCGACGCGGCGCAGGAGACCGTCGCGGAGCTGGCGCCTGCCTCGGGATCCGATTAGGCGACTCCGCTGTATGCCCAGCCTTTAGTCCCGCCGACGAGAGCGCTGTCGTGGCGGCCGCCAGCCCCTCGCTGGTCAGCCGGTACAGGTGCCGCCGGGGCCGTCCGGCGGGCTGCTCCGTTTCCCAGCTGGCCTCGACAATGCCCCGGTCGTCGAGCCTGACCAGGATCGGGTAGAGGGTCCCCGATTTCAGCCCGGTCTCGCGGGCCAGATCGTAGCCGTGCCGCCAGGAAGACGGCTCTCCGACGAGCGCTGACAGGACTGCCAGGGTCTGGGCCGAGAAGTTCGTGCGACGGGGCATGACGTGAACTCTACCTAGGTAGAGCGCGGCTTGGTAAGAGGTTCAGCAAACTTTCGGCCAAGTGTCGCATCGCCCGCGCTCGGGACGGCCCGCCCGGCTCGCATCCGCATAGCCGTGCCGAAACGGCCGGCCATATCGGCATTGCTGCTAGGCCGGACAACCGGCTCGACTGTATGTTTCCGTACCAACCAGCAGGGGCAACTGGGTGGCGGCACGAGAGGGGTCAGCAATGTTGAGAGGCTTCAAGAGATTCCTGATGCAGGGCGACCTGATCGTGATCGCGGTAGGCCTGGTCGTCGCACTGGCCTTTAGCACCCTGATCAAGGCGTTCACCGACAGCATCATCACGCCCCTCGTCAATGCGGCCGCGGGCGGCGGCAAGGCGGGGAAGGGCGTGGGCTGGACGATCAACGGTCAGCGGATCGACCTCGGCGCCTTTATCTCCGCGATCATCTACTTCGTCATCTTCATGGCCGTCATTTACTTCCTGATCGTGGCGCCGTACCGGGCGTACATGGCCAGACGCGGAAAGACCGTGTTCGGCGATCCGCCGGCGACTAAGACCTGCCCGTATTGCAAGTCGTCCGACCTGCCGCTCGAGGCGAGCGCGTGCTTGCACTGCACGAGGGAGTTGGCGCCCGCTGCCTAGCCAACCCTGCCTGGCCAACCCTGCCTGGCCAACCCCTGCCTGGCCAACCCCTGCCTAGCCAACCCCTGCCTAGCCTGCACTGCCTAGCCTGCACTGCCTAGCCTGCACTGCCTAGCCTGCACTGCCTAGCCTGCACTGCCTAGCCTGCACTGCCTAGCCTGCACTGCCTAGCCTGCACTGCCTAGCCTGCACTGCCTAGCCTGCACTGCCTAGCCTGCACTGCCTAGCCTGCACTGCCCAGCCAGCTCATTTCACCGGCCGTGGTCGGCCACCCGCAAACAAGCAGGCGAGCCGCTACCGGACGGCGCCAGACCGGGCGGGGCGCGCCGTCCACCGCTCGGTGCAGGCCCGCGCGTCACGGCAATACCAGCGCAGATCGGCACACGCGTGTCCGCCGTCGGGGATCATCTGACTGGCTGGCAGACGAGTGCCGCACATCCAGCACGACTCAAGGCCCGCGCCGTCCGTCCCGTGCCGCCTCGCGCCGGGAGGTGAGGGAACCTGCCGGGGCCCGGGCGGCATTCGGCTGGCCAATTTATCACCAACATCCGATATGGCCTGAGTGGCCTGACTGGCCTGACTGGCCTGCATAGCCTGATTTGATGAAGCACCTATGGTCATGAGTCCCCCCGAAGGACGCCTAGAGCGTTGCTTTTTAGCATACTTTCATAGCAGATGCAGTCCCTTCGGGTCCATCGGACTGCTATGGATCCCCCAAACGAACCGTACCGGCGTATAAGGAGGGATCATGCCGGAACTCGAACCGAGCCCTGAGTCCGCGATGGTACTGAAGTGGCTGACTGGTCAGCGCCAGCACGTGCTCGGAATCCTCGAAGGACTGTCCGACTCCGATCTCCGGCGTCCCATGTTGCCGTCCGGTTGGACCAGCCTAGGTCTCGTCCAGCACCTCGCCGTGGACGTCGAGAGGTTCTGGTTCCGCAACGTGGTCGCCGGCGAGCCGATGGCACCCGGGGCCGACGACGATAATGCCTGGCAGGTCGGCCCGGAGATTCGCGCGGAAGACGTGCTCAGCCTGTACCGGCGGGAAATCGAGCTCGCGGATGCCATCATCATGCGAACTGACCTGGACACCGCCCCGGCCTGGTGGCCCGAGTTCTTCGGCAGTTTCCGGCTAGAGAACCTGCGCGACATCATGCTGCACGTCATCGCCGAGACCGCGTGTCACGCCGGTCATCTCGACGCGGCGCGGGAGTTGATCGACGGCCGGACCTGGCTCATCCTGACCGGCTGACTAGCTCAGTCCGCTCCGGCCTCCTGTGACTGACCGAGGCCGAACAGGGGCAAGCACGGCTCGAGCCCGTCGACCGCCACGTCTCCGAAGCCGAGGCCAGCCGCGCCACCCGCCGCCCGCCACGTAGCCCGGCTGATCCTGAGCCGCCGGGACTCTGCCGCGCGGCCGCGGATCGCGAGCCGGTCCATACCATCGTCGGCGTATCCGAGCTTGCGAGAGACACCGAGTGAGGCGGGATTGTCCGTGAATGCCTCGGACAGCGCGTATTCGGCGTCGAGCCCGTCGAAGGCGAGCGCAAGCACCGCCGCGCGCATCGCGGTGCCGGTGCCCTGGCCCTGATACTGCCGGCCAAGCCATGACCCGGTGCCGACCTCCCTGACAAGGCGATAGTCCTTCGCGCTGAGGCCCTGCGTCCCGACCACCACGCCGTCGCGGACGACAACCAGGTTCAGCGTCCACTCGTCGGGGCTCCAGCTACCGAGGCAGCGCCAGTGGTACTGCAGCACCGACCGCGCCCGCGCGGCCGGCTCGACGTCGGTCCACGGCACGCCGAACGGCTGCAACTCCGGATCATGAACACCTGCCTCGGCCAGCGCGGCGAGCGCGCTCAGGTCATGATCGTCAGGCAGCCGCAACTCGAGCCCGCCAGCGGATCCGGCCGCCCCGCCTCCGATACTGATCCGAAGCCCGGCGACCGGCCAATAGCTGGCCAGCCGAGGCGGCACCTGATTGGCCGGGTGGCGAAGTCATTGGCCGATTATCGCGGCGAACCCGCCAAGGCCAGAACTGAATTACCGCCAGGGCATGGCTCGCGTGCCAGGCGCCGGCCGTGGGCACCTAGGGTTAGACCAGGGCTGGAGCCTGGCCTGCAACGAGGTCTGGGTGAACCACAGCTCCCACCCCGCTGGTGCGCTTTAAGGAGTGACAGCACGCGTGAGCGATGCCCTGCCGCCATCGGTGCGCATACAACTCGACGACCCGTTCGCCGACCTGACCGGCGCATTGGCCGCCGCTAGGCGCCTCTCCTTCGACGTCGTCGAATCGGATCAGATCTCGCCGAGCATGCAGCGGGTCGTGCTCACCGCTCCCGAACTGGCCGACTTCAGGTATGAGCCAGGCCAGGACGTGATGCTGCTGGTCGCAGCCGATGGCACGAGGCCGATCAGACGCCGATATACGATCCGCTCGCTCGACCGGCCAGCGCTCGCGCTGACGCTCAACATCGTCAGGCACACCGACGGCCCTGGCGAGCGCTGGGTCAGCAGGGCTTGTCCTGGCGACTCGATCGAGGGAATCGGCCCGCGCGGCAAGATCACCACGTCTCCGGCCGCGGAGTGGCACCTATTCATGGGCGACGAGTCCGCTATGCCGGCCATCATCGCGATGACCGAGTCGCTGCCGGGTGATGCGGACGCGACGCTCGTGATCGAGATTCCAGATCCCGGTGACGAGCAGGAACTGCTCGCGCCCGCGCGCACCAGGCTCAGCTGGCTGCACCGGTTGTCCGGAGCCGCCGGTGACCCGGCCCTGCTGAGCGCCGAGGCGGGCGAGATCGAACTGCTGCCAGGCAACGGTCATGCTTACCTGTTCGGCGAGGCGTCGGTCGTGCTACGGCTGCGGGAGATCCTGGCCGCACGCGGATTGCGCCAGGATCAGATCTCGCCGAAGGCCTATTGGGGCAGGGGCCGCGGCAACGCCGGGCACGGCGAGCCAGCCAAGGACGGGTAGGCGCGCAGGCGCCCAGCCTCCGCCGCGGCGGGACCCGATGAAGCAGACGTGTATGAAAGCGCCATCCATCACCTGATCGCGCAATGGAGGGGCCATCCATACACGGACGCCTAGCCGCGCCGGGTGCCGACGAGTCCATTGGCCGCCAGCCGATCAGTCTTTCGTGCTCTTTTCGCGGCGTGATGTTTCATACTGGTTCGTACAGTGCGCGCTCAGCGAGGGAGAGCGGACCAGGTGGCGTCGGCAATCGCAGCCGAGATGTCTGCCGTGCTGTCCAGCACCCCGGCGCAGACGCTGACCCTTGGCATCAACCGCGAGGGCAAGATCCTGCTGCACGATCGCAGCGCCGGCGACGTTCTCGCCGACAAGCCAGGATCGCTGCTCGGCACCGATATCGGCGAGCTCATAGCTGGCCCGGGCGAACCAGCCGAGGCCAGGAACGCGCTGATCGAGTCGACTCGCGCGGACCGCGAGACCACAACGGTGCTGAGCATCAAAACGGCCAGCCGGTCGGTGCTCGATGCCGTGGTGACCGTCGGGCCGATCAGGTCCAACGATCCTGACCTGCATGCCCAGGTCATTCTCCGCATCCCGCCGCCGGCCGCCGAGCGGTTCATCGACCCGGCCTTGATGCGGCATGCGCTGCTCGACGGCGCCGTCCGGCGGATCGGCGGGGCGCTGGACATCGAGCAGATGGCGCCTGAGCTGGTCAACATCCTGGTGCCGCACTTCTGCAACGCTGCCGGGCTGCTGATGCTCGAGAGCGTCATGGGCGACGGAGAGCACCCCGACCTGGCGCGGGACGGGATGCAGCTCTTCCGGCGGCTGGCGGTCGCGCACGACGACGACGATGGCGGCTGGGAAGCCGCCTTCCCGGTCGGCGAGATCTTGCGCTACCCGCCGGACACGGTCTACACGGACTGCATCGAGACCCGCCAGCCGGTCAGCGTGGTGATGACCGAGGAGTCCGCGGCCAATCTGGCCCAGGCATGGTTCAGGACGCCGGTCGCGCGGTTGGTCGCCGGGACGTCGATGCTGCTGCTGCCGCTGCTGGCCGGCGACACGATGCTCGGTTTCTTCGTCTGCGTCAGGCGAAAGGAGTTCCATCGCTTCGACGCCTACGACACCGAAATCGGCATGGAGTTCGCCAGCCGTGCGGCTCTGTTCATGGATAGCGCGCGCCGGTACAGCAGGGAACGCGCGACCGCGCTCACGCTGCAGCGCAGCATGCTGCCCACCGGGCTATCTCATCCGGCCTCGGTTGAGGTGCGGCACCGCTACCTGCCGGGGAGCAAGCTGATCGAGGTCGGCGGCGACTGGTACGAGTCGATCGCGCTGCCCGGCGGACGGGTCGCCCTGGTCGTCGGCGACGTCGCCGGCCATGGCGTGCGGGCGGCCGTGACCATGGGCCGGCTGCGGACCGCGATCAAGACGCTGACCATGCTCGAGCTGACTCCCGCCGAGACCTTGCAGCGGCTCGATGAGCTGATGCACGAGCTCGGCGAGTTCGAGCCGCACTTCGCGACCTGCGTCTACGCGATCTTCGACACAGTCGACGGCACCTGCGAGGTCGCGTCCGCCGGGCATCTGCCGCCGCTGCTGGTCCGTCCCGACGGCAGCAGCGAGTTTCTCGACGTCTCGCCGGCGCCGCCGCTCGGCGTCGGCTCCAGCCCGATCGGCAGCCGGACGCTGCAGATCGACGACGGCAGCCTGCTGGTGATGTATACCGACGGGCTCGTCGAGAAGCGCACCGAGGACATCGACCAGGGCCTCGCCGGGCTGCAGAACCTGTTCGGACCCGACTCGCCCACCGCGCCGCTCGATGACTTGTGCAGGCTCGCGCTCGCGGGCGTGTACGACGACCACCAGCGCGACGACATCGCGATCCTGATGGCCAGGCTGCGTCGTATCGGAGCGGACCGGCACGTGACGTGGAACCTCACGCCGAAGCTGACCGCGGCCCGGCGGGCGCAGGTCGCTGATCAGGCGGCCGCTGCGTCAGTGGGGCCTGACGCGAGCTGATTCCCGTCGCCGAGCTCGTCGTTTCCGAGCTGGTCACCAATGCCGTTCGCTACGCACAAAGCAAGATCAGCCTGCGGCTTGTTCTGGAAGGCGCACTGTTCTGCGAGATCCTGGACGACTCAGCGGCCCTGCCCAGGCTGCGACAGGCGTCCGAGGATGATGAGCGCGGTCGCGGGCTTGCAGGTCGTCAGTCAGATCGCGCAGCGCTGGGGAACTAGGCGCACCGGCACAGGCAAGGTGGTCTGGTGCGAGCTTCCGGTGCCTTCCAGGCACGTTGACGAGCAGGCAACGCATCTGGCGGCTGGCACCGGCGATGGCAGCAGGCCAGCGAGCATGCCGACGGTCAGCGGGCAGGCAGTCAGGACGCGAACGTCAATGGCAGACGGGCGCAGGCACGGAGCAAGCCAGCAGGACGTGCTGAACCCGGCGTAGCAACCGGACGTGTCATCTCTTCAGGTACTTGAAAACGACACGTGGGCATAGCGTCTTCTCATCGGTGCCCTGTTTATGCTTTAATAACCACGATTATGATCGTTCGCTGGATCTTGCCTAGTCCGTGAGCGATCGTGGGGAGGAATCGTCAATATGAGCACTAGTCGACAGGCACCCGAGTTCACGAGGTTGCTGACCCCCGCCGAGGTCGCCGCCATGTTCCGGGTGGATCCGAAGACGGTGACCAGGTGGGCCAAGGACGGCAAGCTCACCTCAGTCCGGACTCTAGGCGGCCATCGCGCTATCCCGAGGCCGAGGTCAGGGCGCTGCTCGACCAGATCAGCGGCACATCGCGGCCCTGATGCGGTCGGCCTGAGGTCGCTCCGATCAGGTGCGGGTGAACAGGATCAGGTAGTCGCCGCGCTCGTGCCAGTAGTTGTTGAACTGCAGCGGCACGCCGTCCATCACCGGGGTGAGCGAAAGCGGCAGGCCATTCAGCCCCAGCAGCACCGGATCGGTGTCGAGGCGGTTGATCTCGACTACCCACACCCGCTTGACGTGCCTGAGCCGTGATTTGATACTCGACGATCGGGACGCTGGTGCCCGGCCAGCGTGCCCGAGGGGATCGGGCCCTGCTTCAGCGCGATGTTGCGCAGCTTGCCGAGGCCGTAGGAGTAGGCCGCGCCGAAGCTCTCGGCGTTCGGGTTGGTGTACAGGACGACGTCGCCCGGACGAGCGTGCGCGGCCACGATCTGGTCGATTGCCAGGATGTCGTCGTAGTGCCCGGCCTTCCGTGCGCTGGCCGATCTGCGTGGTGGCCCCGGAGATCAGGACGATCGCCAGGGCGATCGTGCCGACGATCCGGCCGTAGGACGCGATGGCCGCGCCGCCGATCAGCGCGAGCGCGGGGATGCACATCAGGATGTATCGCGAGGTGTAGACCGGCTGCACCGTCGAGGCGACGAGCAGCAGCAGGGGCGGCACGATCAGCCATGGCAGGCTCAGCTGCGCCAGCCGCCACGGCCATTCCGCCAGGCGCTTTTCCTTGCTGCATCTCCGTGCTGAGCACGAGCGCGACCGCTATCACGATCAGCAGGGTCGTGGTCACCAGATACGAGCCGCTCAGCGAGAACAGCGTGCCGAGTCCTGACGACGATGTGTTGACCGACTAGCCAGGCGATCTGGCCGCGCTGCAGGTAGCCGAGCACCAGCAACGGGCTCGCGACGACAACGCCAGCCGCGACCGCCGTCAGCCATCCGATGGCCAGCCGCCGCGGCGCTGGCTCGCGCAGACCGCGACGGCAGTACACGGCCATCGTCACCGCGTGCGCAGGCACGAGGAGCAGGCCGAAGATGTTCAGGATGCCGAGCACGGCGATGCTCGCGCCGTAGCCTGCCAGCCAGCGGCGCTGCCGTGGCTGCTCGGCCGCGAGCACGCGCACGAGCAGGTAGCTCGAGATCGCGGCGACGGTCATCACCATGGCGTAGGACCTGGCCTCCTGGCCGTACCGGCTGTGACCGGCAGCACGGCGTAGATCAGCCCGGCGGCGAGGCCAGCCCACGGCGAGATCAGGCGACGGCCCGGGCGGCGACGAACGCGGCGCCGATGGCGACCGCGACGCCGACGGCAGCCTGAGTACGAGCGCGCCTGACCCGAGGACGTGCTCGATCGGCCACATCATCAGGTAGTAGGCGCCGTGCACGGCGTCGACGTTGCCGAGCATCTTGATCAGGTCACCGAGCGGCCGCTTGATCGCGGCGATCGTCGCTGCCTCGTCGCGCCAGAACGACGGGCCTGTGATGCCCCAGAACGAGATCAGGAACGCGAGCGACAGGCGGTAGCCAGCGAGCCCACAGCGGGCCAGGCTGGTAACCGCCCGACGGTCCGGGCACCACGGCCGCGGCTTATCGGCTGGACGGTCAGGTTCGCCCGGGGGTGCGGCCGCAGGCGTCTCCGGCTCGGCTGCGCGGCTCCCGGTATCGGCGGCCTGAGCCTGACCGGTCTGAGTCTGACCGGCCTGGGCCTTCGCGACCGGCGAGCCGACCGAACCCGCGTCAGGCGGGCTCACAGTGCCCGTGGCTCCGTCTCCTGCGGCTCCGTCTCCCGTTAGGTTCGCCGCGGATGCCGGCCCCGTGGTGCCCGCGACCGTTGCCTCGGCCGGGTCGGTCCCCGCCGCCGACACAGCCCTGACGTCATCGCCGGCAGCGGCCTGGGAGCCGCGGGGTGATGTCATCTACGTCCCATCCTTCGGAAGGCTGAACCAGGCGAATGCCGGGTTCTCATGGTCCGGGCTCGCGCGAACCTGGACTCACAACGTAACGATCACGGACTGTCCCGACCACCGACGGCGGCGTGCCGGTGTCCCATTTCGAACCAGCGACCCCAATCGTAGCCACGGCGCCGCGCGCTCACATCAGGGAGCCGCGATCCGTGCTGGATCCCTAGCTGCCGCGAAGGCAGACATACCCGGGCCGAGGCGGAGTCGATCACCATCATCGCGGCCACCAGAAACAGATGTTAACCAGCCGTGCTGAAGTGACAGCGCCAGGTAAAGAACGCCGCGGAATGGATGACGAAATTCCGGCTCAGGCATGGCTGATGCCGCTGTAACGGCGCTAATAGCCGAGTAAGCTCACATATCTCTGCTCATCCCCGGGCAACAACGCCAGCCTGCCATGCTGACCCGATCCTGAGGACCTAGTCGTGCTGCGTCGCCGGTCGATCCGCCTGCGAATCATCGTGCTTGTGCTCGTACCCGTGATCGGCCTGATCGGCTTGTACGCCGAGGTTCTCAATCTGACCCTCGGCAAGGTTCTCACGCTGCGGCAGGAAGCGTCGATCCGCGAGCTCGTCGCCCTGCCGGTTGCCGACGTGCAGCGGCAGCTCGGCAACGAGCGCGGGCTCGCGCTCGCAGTATCTGGCGCAGGCCGGGTCACGGCGACCTCAGAGGTTCTGCTCAAGCAGGGGAACCAAGACCGACAAGGCCGATCCGCCGTTTCGGCACCGCTGTGCAGCGGGCACTGGACAGCGGGCCCGTTGCCAAGGAGCGGCGAGCCTTCCTGACCTGGCAGGCTGATCTTGAGGAAGGTGAGCGGACTCTGCGCGAGTCGGTGGTCAGTCTCGAGCCTCACGAAGATCGAGGCCGCCGATGCGCTACAGCACGATGCTCGATGGCGGCGACAACGTACTCAACCAGGCCATCATCGCCGGTCCTGACCGGGCCGCTCGGCATCCAGGCGGCCGACCTGCTCTCCATGGCAAAAGCCGCGCAAGCCGCTTGGTGAAGAAAGTGACCTGGTCAGGGCTGATCTGATCGCCGGGCTCGTTCCCGTCCGACGACCTGATGCTCGATCAACCAGCTCGCCGTTCTGCATCAGGAGCAGGTGGCCCAGACCCTGCCTGACCTGGATCCCGGCTTGCGCACGCTACTTCACGGACCGGGATCCCGCAGTCCGCGGTAAGCAGGCTGGGGGCCATGGAGTCCGCGATCAGCGCTGGACCATTCCAGGCAAACCAGATCGCGCTGCCGGCGTGGACATCGGCGGAGACCGCAGTACCGGCGCGGGTTCCGGTCGGCGCTGCTGAAGAGCACGAAGACGCTCGCGCAGGAGGCCTCGAGCCAGGCGAAGCACCTCGTCATCAACCTGCTGATCATCGCCGGCATCGGCTTGATCGCGATCCTGGCCGCGATCGCGGTCGGCATCGTCCTTGGCCGGGGCCTGATTCGCCAGCTCAGCGACCTGCGAGAGTCGGCCGTCAGGCTCTCCACCGATCAGCTCCCCAGCGCGATCAGCCGGCTGCGGGCCGGCGAGGACGTGAGCGTCGGCGCCGAAGTCCCCCAGCTCAAGCCGGGCAGCGACGAAATCGGCCAGGTCCGCGAGGCGTTCAATACGGCGGCCAGGACGGCGATCGGCGCCGCCGTGGACGAGATCAAGATCCGGCAGGGTGTCAACGACGTCTTCCGCAGCCTCGCCAGGAGGAACCAGTCACTGCTCACCAGGCAGCTGCAGCTGCTCGACTCGATGGAGCGCAGGGTCCACGACCCAGAAGAGCTCGCCGACCTGTTCCGCGTCGACCACATGACCACGCGCATGCGGCGGCACGCCGAGGGCTTGCTCATCGTGGCAGGCGGCTCTTCGGGCCGGACCTGGCGCGAGCCCGTCCCGATCGTCGACGTCATGCGGGCTGCGGCCGCCGAGGTTGAGGACTACACAAGGGTCAGGGTCACCGCGCGAACCAGTGCAGCGCTCGCTGGGCACGCGGTCGCCGACGTGATCCACTTGCTGGCAGAACTGCTCGAAAACGCCGCGACGTTCTCGCCGGCCAACACGCCGGTGCGCATGGACGGCGACCGGGTCGGCCGGGGCGTGGTCGTCGAGATCGAGGACCGCGGCCTCGGCATGAGCGAGGACCAGCTCGCAGCGATCAACAAGACCCTCTCGGATCCGCCGCTCTTCGACCTCTCAGGAAGCGACCAGCTGGGACTGTTCATCGCCGGCCAGCTCGGCAAGCGGCACGACGTCCGGGTGACTCTGCGCAGCTCGGCCTACGGCGGCGTCACAGCCGTCGTTCTCATCCCCACCGAGCTGATCATCGACTCTGAGCCCGAGGAGAGCCTGGCGATCGCCGGCATCCGCGAACTCGGCAGCCGGCCCATCGCTGAGCTTCCCGGGGGCGCTCTTGAGCCTGCGCATGACCCTCGCCGCGGCCGCGCCGACGACGAACGGGCCTGGCAAGGTGCTCGATCTCGACACGAGAGTGATGCCCTCAGAACCGACTCAGCGTCAGCCAGAACCCGGACGTCGCGGCGATCCTCGGCGAGGTGATCGAGGCCCACGACATCGCCGAGGTGCCCGATGTGGCGGCGGTCTCGGATATACCGTCCTGGATCACGGAATCCAGCACGGAGCACAGCGCATGGCCAGGCGCTGTCCCGCTGGTGAGCGGGCCTCTGCCGGCCAGTACAACAGCCACGGGCGCCGCAGCAACCAGCGCCACGACGACCGGTGCCGCCGCAGGTTCCACCACCACTGGACCGATAGCTGGCGCTCGCGACGTCGCCCGTCAGACCCCGGCTGGTTCCGCGGCGGATGAGCCTGGTGTGTTCGTGGCCGAGGTGCCTGCCGCCGATGTCACAGCGGCCGACGGTTCGCCGAGCGGACCGGGGCAATCCGACCTGCCGACCCGCCGTCCAGGGAATACGGGCCTGGCGTGGGGCGAGAACGGCCTGCGCGGGAGGCCGTTGGGCCGGCTTCCCGCTCAACCGGGCACCACTGGTCGCCGCACGGCGCGGCGCTGGCCCTGCCAACCGGCGCCGGACGGCCCGAGCGGACATCCGACGACGCGACGCATCGCGGGCGCACGCCGACTGGCTCCGGCCGGCGGTCAGCCCGACGCGGCGTCCGACGCAGCGACGCCAGGCCGCCCGGCGACTCGGCTGCCGAGGCGGCCACGCGACCGGCAGCGTGGCGGCCAGTGTCGAGCTCCAAGGCCGAACAGGTCCGCCCGGCCGAAGCCGCGCCGGACGAGCTCGAAGGGCTGCCTGTCCGCGTACGGCAGGCAAATCTGGCTCCTCAGCTCAAGAAGGCGACGTCGCCCGTGCAGCCTGGCAGCGGACGAGCCGACCGCGCCGTCCCCCGAGGCCGCCAGGAACACGATGGCCGCGGTCCAGCTCGGCTGGCAGCGCGGTCGCTCCGGTTGCCGAACCTCGCCGAACCCGCCGGACCTGCCGAACCTGCCGATCCCGCTAGCGCCACCGAATCCGCAGGCGACACCGAGCCGCCGGCGACGAGTTCCGCACCACCCCAAGCCCGAAGCAGGGCGCCGACCAGGAAGACGAAGGAGGAGTCTGAATGAATTCAAGCGGCAGCCTTGACTGGCTGCTCGATGACCTCGTCACCAGGGTCGCGCAGATCGATAAGGCCGTGATCCTGTCGAGGGATGGCCTGGCGATCGGTGCATCAGCGGACCTGAGCCGCGAGGACGCCGAGCACCTTGCCGCCGTCGCGGCCGGCTTCCAGAGCCTGGCCCGCGGCTTCGGCCAGCACTTTGACTGCGGAACCCCCCTGCAGACGATTGTCGAGCTAGAGTCGGCCTACCTCTTCGTGACCGCGGCCGGTGAAGGCAGCTGCCTGGCGGTGCTAGCTAACGCCGGTGCCGATGCCGGCCTGATCGCCTACGAGATGGCTCTGCTCGTCAAGCGCGTCGGCCAGCATCTTGGCGTACGGCCGCGACCCGCGCAGGTTAGCTCGTAGGTGAAGGTACGTGACCAGCGCGAACCCCTGGCCCGTCGTCCTGCGTGCCGACGGCCGCGAGCGGGTAGTCAGGCCCTACGCTCTGACCGCCGGGCGCACCAGGCCAAGCGGCGCGAGCATCGACTTGATCGCGCAAGTGTCAGTAGTCCGCATGATGGGAGCGGAATTTGGACCTGAGATCTTGTCCGACCTTGGGCCGGAGCATCTGCGGCTGCTTCGGTTCTGCCGCTCGCGGGTCTCCGTCGCCGACGCTGGCGACCGAGATCGACCTGCCGCTTGGCGTGGTCCGGATCCTGCTGGCTGATCTCAGGGACCGCGGTTTGGTGAGCATCAATCAGCCCGCGGCGGCCGGGCTCAACGACGTGCGAATCCTGAGGGAGGTGGCCGATGCCCTACGCAAACTCTGAGCAAACCGGCGAGCGGCCATCGGTTCCTGTCGCGATCAAGATCCTGGTCGCGGGCGGTTTCGGCGTAGGCAAGACAACGCTGGTCAGCTCGGTGAGCGAGGTTCGCCCGCTGCGCACCGAGGAAGACATGAGCGAGCCGAGTTCGCTCGTCGACCAGCTTGACGGGGTGGAGCGCAAGACCACGACCACGGTCGCGATGGACTTCGGCCGCATCTCGATCAGCGACGACCTGGTCGTGTACCTGTTCGGAACGCCAGGCCAGCGACGGTTCTGGTTCATGTGGGACGAGCTCGCCTTCGGCGCGCTCGGGGCCGTGGTGATGGCGGACACCCGCAGGCTGGCCGATTGCTTCCCGTCGATCGACTATTTCGAGCGCAACGGCATGCCGTTCGTGGTCGCGGTGAACTGCTTCGACGACGCGCGGCGTTACCCATCGGAAACGATGCGCTCGGCGCTGAACCTGACCGAGGACGTTCCGTTGCTCCTCTGTGACGCCAGGCAGCGCACGTCGAGCCGCGACGTTCTCGTTGCCCTGGTCGAGCACGCGGTCGCCAGGTTGAGCGGCACCGGCCGGTCACGCCCGCCAGATAAGCACCAGCCCGCGGTCGTCGGTCGCCCCCGCACCCTCCTGCAACGCTTGCATCATGCGGGCCGCGCCTCCGCTGAATCCGGCCGTGACCAGCCGGTCCGCCTCGCCGAGCAGCCGGTCGATTCCCACGTCGATGTCCCGGCCAGGCACCTCGACCAGCCCGTCCGTATAGAGCATCAGAGCGTCGCCCTG
Source organism: uncultured Actinomycetota bacterium (assembly GCA_963809195.1). Taxonomy (GTDB): domain Bacteria; phylum Actinomycetota; class Actinomycetes; order Streptosporangiales; family Streptosporangiaceae; genus Chersky-822. The sequence goes on from CAWEIQ010000003.1 coordinate 1,465,655, forward strand.
ACGGAGCAACCCGTGCTCGGCGTCCGCCCGCAGATCGGGAACGACGCCGATGCACGATGCCGCGAGCCTGGGTGAGCCGCCACTGGCCGCTTCCGCTGTCGAATTGCGCGGCCGGCGGGTGGCCGGCTGAGCTGATTACGTAGCTACCGGTGGTCAGGTCAAGGGCGACGTGGACGGCGGTAACAAATCCCTCGTAGCGATCTGACCTGCGCAAGTACGCGTTGCAAGCGGACAAGAACTCCGACGCAGGCACCGACCCGAGCAGGCCGCCGAATGCTCCGGACAACAGCAAGGCGCGCGTCCCCGCGTCGACGCCCTTGCCGGAAACGTCAACGACCGCGACCTCCAGCGTCTTGCCGTCACAGGTCGAGACGACGAAGTCGCCGCCAAAGGAGGCGCCGCCTGCCGGACGCAGAGACCGATTCAGCGCCCCAGCCCTCAGGCAGCGCACGGCAGCGCGCTCTGCGCCCTGATCCGGTCGCGCAGCTCGACCAGCATCTGGTTACCACGCATGCCGAGCAGCCCGAGCTTGGCCCTGACCCTGGCCAGCAGGTACGCGTAGATGGCGGTGACCACGATGGTCGCGAGGATGCCGAAGCCGGTCCGCTCGTCGTTCTGCGAGAAGTCGTAGCCGAGCATCGCAGCGATGATCGCGTACAGGATCAGCAGCGCCCTGGGCCACAGCAACAAGCCGCCGGCCAGGATCGGCAAGATCATCAGCCCCGGCGAAAACCACGACGCAGACACCTGCACGGCGCCGATTCCGATGACGACGACGGCCGCCGCGAGGACGGCGGCCATCCGGCGGTTCCGCGTGATGAACTGCCGTCTGATCAGACCGCGGAACGACTGCACCGCGGCGAAGATCGCCGACCCGGGTCGGCGGCCGGAGCTCGAAACCATGATGGCGAAACTGTACCGGTTCTAGATCTGTCCGCCAGAGGTCAAGCGCGTCACCTTTACCTTTGCCGGACTGCTTTGCCGTCCAGCCGGGCGAGCGCCCGGTCCTGAACCCGAGTCGTAAAGAAGTGGCATGAGCCGCCGGATCATGCGGTACGAAGACGGCATGAGCGCCAGTTACCCGATCAGGCCCATCGACGACTCCGAATGGGAGGGGTTCGCGCGCGTCTCGGAAAGCGCGTTCAACTCACCCTGGCCGCGCGAGGAGATGATGCGCTTCGACCGGATGGTCGTCGAGCCCGAGCGAACGCTCGTCGCCTTCGACGGCGACCAAGATGGTCGGCACCACTCTGGCCTTCTCGTTCGGCATGACCGTGCCAGGCGGTGACGTCGATCGGGACGGCCGGGATCAGCGGCGTGAGCGTCCTGCCCACATACCGGCGGCGCGGCATCCTGTCCTCGCTCATGCGCCGGCAGCTCGACGACATCGCTGCAGGCAGTGAGCCGCTGGCAGCGTTGTTCGCCTCGGAGTCGGCGATCTACGGCACGGTACGGCTACGGTCAGGCGGCCCCTAACTACAACTTCACGTTCCACCGCGGCGACGGTCAGCTGCGACCCGCTGCCCGCGGGCGCGCTGCCCGCGCCCGCGCTCAGGCTGGCTGAACCAAGGCTGCCGTCGCCGAGATGAAGGCGGTCTACGAGACGCTGCGTCCGACCAGGCCGGGCATGATGACCAGGCACGACGGCTGGTGGAACGCTCATGTGGCGGATCCTGAGTTCATGCGCGAGGGCAGTAGCCCACAGGCGTGCGTGATCGCTGAGGATCCGTCTGGTGCCCGCGGGGCTACGCGCTTTACGCCGTCAAGCCCGAGTGGGGCAGCGACGGGATACCGGCCCAGGTGCTGACGCTGCGCGATTTGTACTGGACCGACCCGTCGGCGTGCGCAGCGCTGTGGACGGACATGCTGAGCAGGGATCTCGTCGGCGAGGTGCGGGCCAGGATGCGCCCGGTCGATGACCCGATCCTGCAGATGCTGGTCGATCCGCGCCGGGCCAGGACCCATGTCTATCGACGGACTGTACGTCAGGATCGTCGACCTGCCAGCCGCGCTGATGGCGCGGGCTTACGCGGCCGCGGTCGACGTCGTGATCGACGTCGATCGATGATCTGCGGCCGGAGAACCGAGGGACGCTGGCGGCTCCAGGCAGGCGGGCCGCGCGACGGCGGCAAGCCGTCCTGCGAGCGAACCACGGCAGACGCGGACCTCGACGCTGCCCGTCGTCGCGGTGGGCGCCGCCTACCTCGGCGGCATCCGGCTGGGCGGGCTCGCGGCGGCCGGGCAGATCACCGAGCACAGGCCGGGCGCCCTGGCCGAGCTGTCGACGGCCATGTGGTGGGATCCGGCTCCCTGGTCCCCCATGAGGTTCTGACCGGCTCCTGCCCGGCCGAGCCCGGATCCCCGGGTCTCGCAGAGCTATTTGCTCCGCATTTTGCATTCTTGCTGGTAGGCGCGCCCGAGAACCGACGGTCAGCCCCGCTAGGCCTTCACGTCGTGATACAACGCTCTCGTCAGGTGACGACCATCTCGACGGCTACGTGATCGGAGAGCGTCGTGCCTCATCCCGGGCAGCGCGACCACCCAGAGGACCGATGGCCCGATGGCAGCGACGCCGTCCGGTGGCGAGTTCCGACAGGCCGACCTGCCGCAGGCCGCGCCGCCGGGCGCTGCGTCTGCCGCCGCGATCGGCATCATCGTCGGGCGGGCTCTGCGTCGTACTCGGGACGCTGGCGTTAGTCGTCGAGCTCGGACCACGGCACCGGGCAAAGCAGGCCAGACAGGTCGCGGCAGGACCATTCTGATCTACAACGGGGCCATGACACTGAGCAGTCCCGAGCGAGACTCCAGATTCCGCATGGCCCGGCCTCTACGAGATCGCCTGGAGTTTCAGCTGCCCGCCCGGACGAGCCGGGCACCTTCAAGATGGCGGAAGCCGAGCGGACCTCGCCGGACAAGCGCCGACGTCAGCTGCCTCGGGCAGCCACGCCGCAGCGGAGTCTGGTCGGACCGCAGCACCCCGGGCAGGCGCAGTCTGTTCGTCGTCGCGGACTGCAGCTGGAGCGTGGAACGTCCTGCCCGCGAGCACCGCCTACCGCCGCGCCCCAGCCCGGGCATCGGCGCAACGCACAAGCCAAAACACCAGCACACGGACTGAGGTCGCGCAATGCGAAGCAACAAGGATCACGGGCATAAGAAGCACCGCGCACAAGAAGACGCGCGCCAGCGTCAGCGCAAGCCCCGGCATGTCGGCGCAATCACTGACGAGCCGAGGCCGACAGCCGCGCCATTAGTCAGTCGAAGATCGGCGGCGCAAGCCGGCTGCGCTTGAGCTCGTAGAAGCCCGGCGTTTCCAGGCAGAGCCGCACGCCATCCCACAGTTTGCCGGCAGCTTCGCCCCGCGGAATCGGGGTCACGACAGGGCCGAAGATGGACGCATCGCCCGACTGCGATGATCGGAGTGCCGACCTCGATCCCCACCCGGTCGATTCCGTCGGTGTGCGACGCCCTGACCGCCTCGTCGTACTCGGTCGAGTCCAGCGCGTCGGCTAGGTCGGCCGGCAGGCCAGCCTCGGCAAGCGCGGCTTCGATGGTCTCTCGGTTCCGCTCGGCCTTCTCGTTGTGGAACCGGTTCCCGATCGCCGTGTAGAGCGGGAGCACGGCGTCGTTGCCGAACTTCTGCTCGGCAGCCACGCAAACTCGGACCGGTCCCCAGGCCTGAACCATCCGCTCCTTGTAGCCCTCAGGCAGGTCATCCCTGCTCTCGTTGAGCACCGCCAGGCTCATCACATGCCAGCGCGGCTCGACGGGGCGTACCTTCGCCACCTCGAGGATCCACCGGGATGTGATCCAGGCCCACGGGCAGAGCGGGTCGAACCAGAAATCGACTTGCACCGGCGACTGATCCGTCACAACATCTCCTCTGCGAGATTGACTTGTCCGACTCCCGCCCCTGACATGGCACAACCCAGCCGAACCGGCGCGGCATTCCGCTGTGGCAGCGTGAAATCATGCCGTGTACCGACCGCCGAGCAGAGGATGAGATCGTGACCAGCAACCTGACCCGCGACGAAGCGGCTGAGCGCGCCAGGCTGCTGCGCGTGGAGTCCTACCAGGTCGAACTCGACCTGACCGGCGGTGAGACCACCTTCGGATCGGTGACGACTGTCCGCTTCGGCTGCCAGCGGCCCGGCGCGGCGTCGTTCATCGACCTGACGGCACCCGAGGTCACCGAGGCCGTGCTGAACGGCCGCACGCTTCCGGCGCAGGCTTTTGACGGGAACCGGATCGCCCTTGACGAATTGGCCGGAGTCTAATGAGCTGACCGTCCGTGCCCAATGCCCGTACTCGCGCAGCGGCGAGGGCCTGCACAGGTTCACCGACCCCGCCGACAAGGGCGTCTACCTCTACTCCGATCTGGAGACCTTTGACGCGCACCGGATCTACGCGTGCTTCGATCAGCCCGACCTGAAGGCAACGTTTGAGTTCGATGTGCGCTGCCCCGACACCTGGCAGGTCATCTCCAACATGGCCCCAAGCATCGCCGGGCAGCCGGCTGACCTGGGGGTCGAGCGCTGGCACTTCCCGCCGACGCCGCTCATGTCCGACCTACATCACGCACATTTCAGCCGGGCCTTACCACGTCGTGCGGAGCGAGCACGACGGCATCCCGCTCGGGCATCTTCTGCCGGCAGTCCCTGGCGAGCTACCTCGACCCCGACGAGATCTTCGAGATCACCAGGCAGGGCTTCGACTACTTCCACGAGGCGTTCGGCGTCCGGTACGCCGTTCGGCAAGTACGACCAGCTCTTCGTCCCCGAGTACAAATCGGGGGCGATGGAGAACGCGGGCGCGGTGACGTTCCTCGAGGACTACATCTTCCGGTCCAGGGTTACCGACGCCAGGCACGAGGTCAGGGCCGAGACGATCCTGCACGAGATGGCGCATATGTGGTTCGGCGACCTGGTCACCATGCGCTGGTGGGACGACCTGTGGCTGAACGAGTCGTTCGCCACCTGGGCGGGCCTCGAGGCGCCAGGCGGAGGCAACCCGCTGGCCCAACGCATGGACCACGTTCACCCAGGTATGGAAGGCATGGGCCTACCGGCAGGATCAGCTTCCGTCCACCCATCCGATCGCGGCCGACATCGTCGACATCGAGGCGGTCGAGGTCAACTTCGACGGGATCACCTACGCCAAGGGCGCGTCCGTGCTCCGGCAGCTCGTCGCCTATGTCGGCCGGGAGAACTTCCTGGCTGGCGTGCGTGCCTACTTCGGCGAGCACGCCTGGGGTAACGCAACCCTCGCTGACCTTCTGGACGCGCTGACGCGAACGTCCGGCCGCGAACTCACATCCTGGTCCAAGGCATGGCTGGAGACCGCGGGCGTGAACACGCTGCGCGCTGAGTACCAGACCGCGAGCGGACGGAACGTTCACGGAGTTCGCCGTCCTGCAGGAGGCACCGGAGTCGCATCCGGTCCTGCGGCCGCACCGGATCGCCGTCGGCCTGTACGACCGCGGGACCAGGCGGCCTGACCAGGAGGCGCCGCGTCGAACTCGACACCATCGGAGAACGGACCGCCGTGCCTGACCTGGTCGGGGAACGCCGGCCCGACCTGGTGCTGGTCAACGACGACGACCTGACCTTCGCCAAGATCCGCCTCGACGAGCATTCGCTGCGGACCCTCATCGCCTCGATCGGCGAGTTCGCCGAGCCGCTCCCGGCCGCGCTCTGCTGGGCCGCGGCCTGGGATATGTGCCGTGACGCCGAGATGGCCGCCAGGGACTACCTCGCCCTGGTGCTGTCGGGAGTCAGGTCGGTCACGGACATCAGCTCGCTGCAGACGATCCTGCGGCAGGCCACCGCCGCCGTGCGCAGGTTCGCCGACCCGGGCTGGCGAGAGGTCGGCCTGGCCAGGCTCGCCGACTCGGTGCGCACGCTGCTCTTCGAAGCAGATCCCGGGTCGGACGTGCAGCTGGCCTTCGCCCAGGCCTTCGTGTCGGTCGCCACCTCTGACAACGACCTCGGGTTGCTCAGCGGCCTGCTCGACGGCTCGGCCACGATCGACTGGCCTCGTTGTGGACACGGACCTGCGCTGGCAGCTGCTGCATCGGCTGGTCAGCCGCGGCGTCGCGGGACAGGACGCTATCGACGCCGAACACGATAGGGACAGGACCGACGCCGGTGAACGGCAGGCGCTCAGCTGCCAGGCCGCGATTCCCGATGCGGATGCGAAGGAGGCGACCTGGAACCTGATCGTCTCTGGTGACCTGCCGAACGCCTCGTTCCGCGCCGCGCTCGGCGGTTTCAATTCCGCAGACCAGGACGAGCTGCTTGCGCCGTTCGCGCCGCGCTTCTTCGATGTCGTCGCCGACATCTGGCGGGACTGGGGCAGCGACATGGCGCAGTACTTCGCCGAGGTCGCGCTACCCGGCGACCGTGGTCAATCAGGTTGCCGTCGATGCCGCCGCCGACTATATGAACAGGACCAACCCGCCGGCGCCATTGCGCAGGTTGCTATCCGAGGGCCGCGACGATGTCGCCAGGGCGCTGCGGTGCAGGGAGCGGGACGCCCAGGCCGGCTAGCAGGAACCATCGTCAGCGCCCAGGTCGGCTGGCGAGAACCATCGTCAGCGCGGCGCGCCGGAGGTAGCCGCGCTGGCGCCCAGGCCGGCTGGCGAGAACCATCGTCAGCGCGGCGCGCCGGAGGTCGCCGCGCTGACGACGGCCCTGAGCAGCCTCGACATCGGGCAGGTCCTCGATGAGGACGGCCTTGCCCTCGGAGTCGCACAGCGGGACACGCCAGTTCGGGTACTCGTCGGTTGTGCCCGGTACGTTCTGCGTGCGCCGGTCGCCGACAGCGTCGGCGAGGGAGATGCCGATGAGCACGGATGCGGTTCGGGCCAGGAAGCCGTACATCGCGACCGTGAACTCGTCGGCCGATGGGTTCGCGGCCCGGCTGAAGCAGGCGTTCTGCCGTCAGAAGGTCTCGCCAGGCGGACAACCTCAGCTCCGAGGCTTTGCGTTCTCCCTCTGGGTCTTTCAGCAGTCCTAGCTGAGCACGGACGGTCACATGGTCGCCGGTGACGAAGCCGGAGATCGTCGGGACATCGTGGGTGCCGACCGTTGCCATGCAGTCGCGGCGCCAGTGCTGCGGCCGGAGCGGCGAGCCGTCAGGCTCGCGCGCGAACCACGCCATCTCCGTGCCGAGCACGTGCTGGCTGGCCAGGTAGCGGCGGATCCACGGCTCGACCGTGCCGAGGTCCTCGCCGATCGCGAGCGCCCCGGCCCTGGCCGCTTCCGCGGTGAGCGCGCCGACGGTCAGCCGGTGATCGTAACGGACGTATGCACCCCGGTCAGGCGGCATGCCCTCGGGGATCCACCACAATCGCATGAGGCCCATCACGTGATCGACGCGGACGCCGCCCGCGTGCCGGAGGGCAGCCCGGAAGAGCTCGGCGAGGGGTCGCGCGCCGGCGGCGGCAAGCCGCTGCGGATGCCATGGCGGCTGCGACCAGTTCTGACCGTGCTGGTTGAAGCCGTCGGGCGGTGCTCCGACGGACAGGCCGCGGACCAGGAGGTCCTGGTGGGCCCAGGCGTCCGCGCCGCCGGGGTGCACGCCTACCGCAAGGTCCCCGATCACGCCGACGGACATGCCAGCGGCACGGGCGGCCCGTTGCGCCTCGGCGAGCTGTTCGTCGAGCAGCCACTGGAGCCACGCATAGAACCCGGCCCTGCTCGCTCAGTGGCCCCGTCGCCGTCTTGGCGGACGGCCCGGCGGGGATCGGTCAGATCCCGGGGCCACTCACGCCAGTCAGGGCCGTGCAGTTCGGCGAGCGCGCACCAGCTCGCCCACGCTTCGAGCTCGGCACCCTCGCGTTCGGCGAACCGGCGATAACGCTCCTTCCGCTCGGGCGTCAGGCCCACCGAGTAGATCAGCTCCAGTGCGAGCCGCTTGGCCTCCCAGACCGCGTCCCTGTCGATCAGGTCGGGGGTGCTGCTGGCCGCGCGCAGCGGCCCGGCCAGCTCGTCGATGTACTCGCGCTGAGCCAGGTTGAGCTGGTGATACTCGGGGAGGTCCTCGATCCGCAGGTAGAGCGGGCTGATGTACCGGCGGGTCATCGGCAGGTACGGGGAATTGCTCACCGGCAGGGTCGGCTCTGGCGCGTGCAACGGGTTGATCAGGATGAACCCGGCGCCGAGATGCCTGCCCGACCAGCGCGCCAAGTCCGCCAGGTCGTGCAGGTCGCCGTGACCCCAGGAGCGGCGCGAGCGGACCGAGTACAGCTGGACGGTGAGGCCCCAGTAGCGCTGCCCCGGCACATCGGGCTGCGGGAGCCCGCGCGTCCGTGACGTCGGGTCCTGCCTGCCCGGATCTGGCGTCAGGTGCTCGCTGCGCGCCAGGTGGTTCGCCGAGGGCCTCGACGATCGCGCGCAACGTCTGCGGCAGGCACGTCGACCCGCTCGTGGCGCCAGTTCACGTAGCTCGCTGAGACGCCAAGAGCTTCGGCCCGGCTGATCAGCTCGCCTTTGGTCATGCCCTCCATGATCTCCTTGGCAGACCGGGGCATGCGTGTGCCGTGCCGCAGATACTGTGCCGCGGACGGCGTTCCCGGGCCGGTGCACCGAAGCCGGCGACGACCTCGGCTCCGCCATCGTCGCGGCCCGGCTCAGCCGGGACATGGTTAGGCTGGCGTTGCTCATGCACCGGAGCTATCCGCCGTACAGCAAGTGGCTGGGTTCGGCTTTCGCTCGCCTGCCTGGCCTGAGCGCCCTTCGGCAGGCATTGCTCGCTGCGGTGACGCGCAGACCTGGCCGGAGCGTGAGCGGCATCTATGCGCGGCCTACGAGGCCTCGGCCCGGCTGCACAACGACCTCGGGCTGACCGCGCCGATGGACGGCTCGGTCCGGCCGTACTTCGACCGGCCCTTCCTGGTGATCGGTGCCGGGCGTTTCGCCGCCGCGCTCCGGCACTCGATCTCGGACGACCAGATCAGGCGCCTGCCGCTGACCGGCGCCGTCGATCAGTTCGTCGATAGCACCGATGCGCTGGGAGATCAGCGGGCTGCTGAGGACAACGATCTCGTCCCAGCTCAGCCTTAGACCCTCGCCGCTGGTCCGGCCGAAGGGCAACGCTTGGCGTCATGACTTCTGACCTCCCCGAGTACCTCGACCGCTTAGCCCAAATCCAGCGCGGCGTTCTGTCGGCACCTCAGGCCATATCCGGCGGTGTAAGCAGAGACATGATCAGAACACTGGTCCGCACCGGCCGATGGCGTCCGCTGCAATATGGCGTCTATGCGACGTTCACCGGTGTCCCGGCTCGCGACGCCGTCTTGTGGGCTGCGGTCCTGCGCGCTGGGACCGGTGCACTGCTCAGCTACGACATCAGCTGCTGAGCTCCACGAAGCTCGTCGACTGGGCCAGTCGCGGCGATTCACGTCACGATTCCCGGCAGGCGCAGAATCGCCGCCATTCCTGGCACCGTCGTTCATCATGCGATCCACGCCGAGCAGGCCGCGCATCCAACCGACATGCCGCCTCGCACCAAGATCGAGGAGACCGTCCTGGACCTGCGCTGACGTCGCCGCGACCGCCGAAGACGCGTGCGCCTGGATCACGCGCGGGCTCGGGCGGCGGCTCACGACGCAGCAGACGGCTCCGTCGCGCCCTGGCGAAGCGCCGCAGCGGATGCGCTTCCGGTCGGAGATCGCGCGAGCTGCTTAGCGACGACTTCGCCGGCGTGCACTCCGCGCTTGAGTACCGGTACGTCAAGTGGGTTGAGGTGCCGCACGGCCTGCCGCGCGGACAGTCGGCAGGCGCCGGGCAGCCGCGATGGTCGGCGCGTCTATCGCGATGTGCTCTACGACGGCTACGGCCTGATCGTCGAACTCGACGGCCGAGCCGCCCACCCGGGCGACACGCGGTGGAACGACATCAGGCGCGACAACGCAGCCGTCGCGAGCGGCTTCATGACGCTGCGCTACGGCTGGGACGACCTGCGAATCCGGCCCTGCCTGGTCGCCGAACGAGGTCTACCGCGCGCTTCGCCGACAGCGGCCCGGTCTCGGCTAAGCCATGCTCTCCCGGATGTCCGGTGACCCGGACGTCGCTGTGAGCCGGCGCTACCAGAGGCGGTCCCATATGACCCACCGTCACGCCACCAAGAACGCACGCCGTAAGCGGGTTTGCGGTAAGAGAGTAGCGTATGCGGTCATATAGGCCGTCATTCGCTACGCTGCTAATGGGACGTCCGCCCACCGGGCAGCGCTCGGCGTCAGGGCGCCGGCTAGCGGGCGCGCGGTGCTAGACGGGGCGGTCGGCGGACTGGCGGGAGCGGTAGGCGGCGACGTGGATGCGGTTGCCGCAGGTGCGGCTGTCGCAGTAGCGGCGCGACTGGTTCCTGGACAGGTCGACGAAGACGACGTCGCACTGAGGGCGACGCGCAGGTGCGGACCCGGCTGCTCTCCCCCGCCACGATCAGCTCGGCCAGGCCCATCGCGCTGTGCGCGGCGATGCGGTCTGCCAGCGGAGCGGTCGCGCTGCTGACGTGGATGTGCGGCGGCCGGCCGTCGTGGGTGACGATGCGCGGCACGGCTCCGGTCTCGGCCAGCAACGCGTTCAGGTCGCGGATCGCTCGCTCCTCGCTGACCCGCTCTCGCAGGCGACCACGATCGCGTCGAGGCGGGCGCGCAGCTCAAGGAGCCGCGGGACGTCGCTGGCGCGGACGGCCGAGCGATTCTCGACCCGATACCGGCGCGCGAACGCGATCGACGCCCGCGGATGTCGGCCAGCTCGTCCGCCCGTCAGGCCGATCGCGCGAGGACCCGCACGAGCTGCCCGCATCCGCCGACGACCGGCCGCCCAGCCGACTGTCTGCCCGTGTTGATCAGGTCAATGCACTCGGCGAGGGCCTCAAGCTGATCGGCGCCCAGTCCCATGTACTCCCCTGTCGGAGCGGCCCGTATGCTGAAGAGCGTGACAGCACCGTACAAGTCTACGGTCCTTACAGGCAACGACGGCACCGCCAATTCCGGTGCCGTTGGCGTCTACAATCGGCGTCCGCTGCTGATGGCCGGCCTGGGGGCCGCGACGATTTCCTGCTCCGCCGTTTTCGTCGCTGAATCCGGTGCGAGCGCGGTCAGCACTGCGTTCTACCGGACGGCGCTGGCGCTGCCGGTGCTGGTCTTGCTCGCGGTGATCGAACAGCGCAGGCACGGGCCGCGACCGCTGGCGCAGCGGCTCAGGGCCGTGCTGGCTGGCGTGTTCCTCGCCGTCGACCTGATCTTGTGGGCGCACGCCATCGCCGATGTCGGGGCCGGAGTGGCGACCGTTCTCGGCAACCTTCAGGTCCTGTTCGTGGCAGGACTGGCATGGGTGCTGTGGAAAGAGCGTCCTGGACGCGCCGTCGCGTTTGCGCTGCCGGTCGTCATGATCGGCGTCGTGCTCGTGTCCGGGCTTATCGAGAAGTCGACATCGAGCGAGCATCCGCTCGCGGGCATCTGCTACGGGGTCGGCACGTCCATCGCCTACGCGGGCTACCTGCTGATCCTGCGACGCTCGTCGTCCACCTCCGTGCACGTTGCCGGACCGGTAGCCGATGCGACGGCGGGCGCCGCGGTCGCGGCGCTCGCGTTCGGCCTGGTCTTCGGCGGTCTCGAACTCCATCCGCTGTGGCCGTCCATCGGCTGGCTCGTGGCGCTCGCCCTGCTGAGCCAGACCGCGGGCTGGCTCTTCATTACCTCGTCGCTACCGCGGCTTCCCGCCGCGGTGTCCTCGCTGATGCTGCTGCTGCAGCCCGCCGCGTCGCTGGCTCTCGCTGCCGTCATACTCGGGCAGCAGCCCACCGCGCTGCAGATCCTTGGCGCGTTCCTGACCTGCGGCTGGTGCGCTTGCCGCGAGCCTGTCGTCCACCAAGGCGGCACGCGAGGCAACTCGCGGTCCTGCGCCGATAAGCAAGTGACGCACGGCCACCGAGACAGTCTCGACAGGCAGCTCACGCGCAGTCCCTGGCTGGACGCGGGGCGAGCGCGCGACCGAGCCAGAGCCCTGCAAGTCCCAGCACAGCGCTCACCCCAAGCGTGACCGCGAAGGCGACGCGTCGCCATGCCAGGGAACCCGGCTACCGCCGCGATCGTCTGCGCGGTCGGGCCGACGGCCTGGCCGCGCAGCCACGAGTGTCACGAGAGCAAGCACCCCAGCCGGCGCACGTCATGATCACCACCGCCGGAATCGTAACCCGCAGCCGCCACCAGCCCCAGCGCATCAGCACCCCGGTCGCCAGGCCGATCACGAAGGGCATGAACCACACTCCGAGCAGTGCGGCACCGGCGATCAGGACGACGCCGACGAGCGCTACCAGCACCCAACCAGTCACCGAACCGCGGTGTTGTGGTCCGAGAAATGACATCTGGAATCGCCGCGGCGGACGGGGCGGTTCCGGAGGCGCTGGCCCGAGTGCGCCCAGCCGGTATGACCCCCGCTTTCCTAGCCGGCCGGCCTCGGACCTGCTGACCACCTTGCTCACGGCACGAACTCCCATCGCATCGAACCGGTGACCGGCGTGCCGGCTGACGGCAGCAGCAGGTAGCCGCCGTTCTGCCAGCGTGCGGTCAAGTTGTCGTGCCACGCCGACGCCGGGTTGTCACTCTGGCCGCCTGGGTAGATGCCTTCGGCCATGATTCCGCGACGACCCGGGCTGAGCCGGACGATCATCCGCCAGCCAGGCCCGCCGACACTGGGAGAAGCGGCGCCGACACCGGGAGAAGCGCCGCCGACCGCGGAAACAGACGCAGGAAGGGCAGATCCAGCTACCTGTTGGTCAGCCAGCCACGAGCTCGTCGCTGCCGCTCTGGCGCCGTATCCGAGCACCGGAAGCTGCGCCGACGAGACGAACGGATCTGGCGCCCGGCCCGTCCAGCCGCCAGCCCGGACGGGCCGCCACGGAACTGGGCTGTGAGCTCGGCAACGGCAGCGCCGAAAGCGATCCGCATGACTGATGCCGCGGTCCTGCCGCGAGCACCGGGCGGCGCGAACGCCGGGTTCGACTGGTCGGCAAGCGTCCAGTGCACAAGCGCTTGCGCCAAACCGGTCTGAGCTGCCGATATCTGAAAGCCCGGCCGGGTCGGCCGCGACGGGAACCCGGGCGGCGCGCCACCATGGCCCGAAGGTCGCGGACAGGTAGTCCGGCCAGAACGCCGACCAGATCGCCGCAGCGGCCGAGGCCGGCGCCATCTGATGGTTCCAGCCGCGCAGCACCGACATGGCCTGCCGCTCCGCCGCGCTCAGCCTGGCATGGCGTAGCGCCGCAAGCAACCGCGGAACCACCTGTGCCGCCAGCTCGCTCACCGGGCTGGTCTGCAGCGCCACCACGCCGTCCGGACTCATTTGCGACCTTCGGCCAAGGACCGTGTAGGCAGCACCTGCCGAGTCACCGGCGTCCAGGTCGTTTGCCGACGTGCCCAGGTAGTACGGGTAGGCAGCCGAGACCGGTTGCTGCCCCGCGGCCGCGACGACATGACCGGACGGGTTGTAGCTGAGCGGCAGCGCGGCGTACGGGATCAGGCCAGTTACGTCGCTCAGATCCAGTGCCCGACAAGGGCAGCCAGGGAGTCCCGTGCGCAACGACCGGGAAATCGCCGGCGGTAACCGCGCCGATATTGCCGCCGCGATCGGCATAGATGAAGGTCGCCGCGGGGGAATGCCAGCTACCCAGTGCCGCGTGGAACTGCGTGAAGTTGACTGCCGCGCCGACCCCGGCCAGTACCGCAACATCAGGCGACCCGCCGCTGCCCGTCCACTCGACCGACATCGCCAGGCCCGTCCGGCCCGGGCTCGGTCACCAGCGGGCCGTGCCTCGTGAACTCGACCGTCAGCTTCCTGGTCGGGCCGCCGCGCACCGGAATCGTGTAACGTACCCGCCGCATCGGCCGCCATTGACCGCGCCAGAGATAGTCGCCGGGGTGTGCGTGGCTGGTCTTCTCGACGTAGAACAGCGCGGACTGGCTTTGCGCGCTGGTCAGCGTCCAAGCGATGTGCTTGTTGTGGCCGACCATGATTGCCGGGCACACCCGGAAGGCTGACGCCAGTCACGTCGAATCCGGGCGCGGTGATGGCAACCTGGAACCACCCCGACGGGAAGAACCCCGGCAGCCCGGCCGTGCCTGCCAGCATCGACCCGCCGCCACGAACCTTGGCACCGTTCACCGCCCACGCGCTTCCGATAGGCGGGAAGGCAGCCTGGCCGACCGGTGTCCGGCTGGTGACAGCAAGAGCAGCCGCCGCTGACCTGACGACGGCGGCCGACGGCAGCGACACCGGTCCACGCGACGCGGACACCCCCGCGGACACCCGCACCGCTCCCCTGCCGCCTCCTTGGTGAGCGGTCACCGAGGCGGCAGCTGCCGGCGCTAGCCTGCGCGAGCGATACGGGCCAATGTCGAACGGATGCTGCGGCCCGGCAGGCTGAACGGGCAGCCAGCGCATGGTCCGCTCGATCCCCAGCGAGCCGGCCAGCACGGCATAGTCCAGCGGCGATGTCGTGTAGTCGAGTTGCTGGGCCAGATAGCCCTGAATGGCGAGGCTGTCTACCGGTGTCCAGCGAGCAGGATAGACGCCCGCCAGCGAGAACTCCGTCGGCCACTTGCCCGCTGGCGCGCAGCCCGGCCAGGTAGTCATTGACCCCTCGCGCGTAGGCGATCAGCAACCGGGCGCCCAGCGAGTTCTTCGGCATGGCGGCCCATTCCCGCCTGGCCGTTCGCAGCAGGCCGAGCCGCAGCTCGAACTCATCGGAGGCGAGGCCGCTGGCGCCGACAAGCTGCGACAGCCTGCCTTCGGCAAGCCGGCGCTGCAGATCCATCTGGGTCAGCCGGAACCTGGCGTGCAGGTATCCAAGCGCGACCATCGCGTCGGTCAGATGGCGCGGCTTCCACGGTCGCGATGCCGTGCGGGTCGAACGAGACCAGCGTCGGGCCCGTCAGTCCCGGCGCCGCGAGCACCTCCGGCTTCGGCAACTGCGCGTCGGCCGCCGCAGCCCATGCGCCGTGTCCTGGATCGAGCGCGCGGCCGATCGCCGGAACTCCGTCAAATCCGACCGCGCACAGCACAAGGACGGCTGCCGCTACACAAGCGGCGGCCACGCCATTGCTGATCTGCCGAATCAGCCGCCAGCGCCGATGCCTCGGCACCACGCGATTACCTCCGGATCCCCGCCATCACCCGAGCGCACCTAGAACATGTTCGATCACCATGTGCACTCACTCAGTGACCTACAGTGAGTGAACATCTCGGATCCGATGGTAGGACCTCACGCTCGGCCAGTTTCCTGCGGCCGGATTCCGTGGCGGTATCAGCGATCAGGCTTTACCAAAGACCGGCGCCGGATCACCGCAGCACACGCTCACCAGATCGGGGGATGCCGATCCCGCCACGGCCTCGCCGCCTCGATCTGAGAAGACAGCGAGATCAGCGTGGCCTCGTCCCCCAGCCGCCCGGCGAGCATGACGCCGATCGGCAGCCCGTCCGCAGTTCCAGTACAGCGGCAGGCTCACGGCGGGCTGGCCGGAGATGTTGTAAAGCGCCGTGTACGGCGTGAACCTCTTCTGCCGCTCGAAGTTCTCTGCCGGGTCGACCTCGTCGAAGTACCCGACAGGCACGGGCGGCGAGGCGAGCGTCGGGCTCAGGAACGCGTCGTAGGCGTTCATCGTCGCGATCGCCGGCCGCATCACGCTCTGAAGGTAGGCCTGGGCGAAGATCAGCTCGCTCGCGGTGACCTTCAGCCCTCGCCCGCGCAGGTACTCGTCAGCGGCAGCAACTGCTCCTCTTGCGCAGCGTCGATCGGCGCCAGTGTCGCCATCGAGTACCAGAGCAGCTCGAACATCGGCACCGCGTCCGAGCCGAACGGCAGATCCACGTCCTCGACCTCGTGCCCGAGCTCGGCCAGGAGCTTGCTCGCGTCCTCGTACGCGGCTGCGCAGTCGTCGTGCACCGTGGCACCTGGTACCACGTTGGTCATCGATCGGCCGATCCGCAGCTTGCCCGGCTCGCGGCGGGCGTGGCCGAGGAAGGTCTCACCGGCCGCGCAGCGGCGGCATGATGTACATGTCGCCCGGATAGTTGCAGGTCATCACGTCGAGCAAGAGCGCCGCGTCCTCGACGGTCCGCGCCAGCGGCCCGTCCGTCGACAGCCCGCTCAGGTCAGGCATCAGCGGGCCGCCGGAGATGCGGCCGCGGCTCGGCTTGATCCCGAACAGCCCGCACACGCTGGACGGGATCCTGATCGACCCGCCGCCGTCGCTGCCCTGCGCGGCCGGCGCGAGACCCGCCGCGACCGCCGCAGCGGCCCCGCCGCTTGAGCCGCCGGCCGACCTGGTCAGGTCCCACGGCGTCCGGGCGGGCGGACCGATCTTGGTCTCGGTGTAGCACGGCAGCCCGAACTCCGGCGTGGCCGTCTTGCCCGTGATGACGATTCCGGCCTTGCGCAATTCGGCGACCACATAGTCGTCCTCGGTCGCGACATTGTCGGCAAAGATGGTCGAGCCGAGCGTCATGCGAACACCGGCGACCATGTTCAGGTCCTTGATCGGAATCGGCACGCCTGTCAGCGGCGGCAGTGCTGACCGCCTGCTCGCCGGCCCGGCGGTTCTCGCTGACGAGCCTCTCGGCCGTCACGGCCTGCTCCCTGGCGAGATCCGCGGTCACGGTGTAGAAGGCGCCGGTCTGGGAGTTCAGGCGGTCGATCCGGTCAAGGTAGTGGTCCGTGACCTCGACCGGCGATAGCTGCCCGTCCGCGATGGAGGTCGCGAGTTCGAGCGCGGTCATTTCATGAATGTCTGTCACGTTACCGAACAGTAGACGGCAGGACTGAGACCGTCCAGCCCACCCTGACCGGGCATTTCACGACCGCTCGGCGCGTGTTCACATGGCAATGGATCGGCTACCCTCGGGATGTGGAACCGGACGCGGCTATCCGCCCGGCCAGTCGGCGCAGCTGCCCGACGAGCGTAAAGGCTTGCGCGCATTGTTCGGCAAGGACCCGAGAGAAGAATCCGGGCGCACATCGGAAGTCCCGGAGCCCTGGCGATACGGGACGCACCACCGGTCGACACCGCCGAGCGCAAGCGCCGCCGGGCCCGCCGGCGCGACCAGGGCAGCCGGCAAAACGGCCACGAGGTCACCTCGGAAAGGGCCTGGGCTGCTTGGCAGCAATGGCGCCGATATCCCGGCCGAGCCACCAGATCCAGAGCCCAGCCATCCAAGGCACAACCGGGCGCTCGCGGCATCGCTCAACAGTCGTCCGCTGACAAGCCGGCCGTTGGTCAACCCGCATTTGCGCAACGACCCGCGGCTGCGGGTGTGGATCACGAGGGCGATCGTCGCCGTCGGCATCCTGATCGGCTTCGCGATCGGGTTGAACTGGCGGATCGGGCTGACCGCGGCCGTCATCTACATCGCGGCCGACGCCGTCTTTCGCGCAAAGACAACTGCCGTTGTGCCCGCGGGAGTCAGGGTCACCTCGGCGCAGCGATTCACCAAGCGCCGATTGCGCGTGCTGCAGGCCTCCGGATACCTAGCCCTGCACGCGCGCAACATTCCTGGCACCAAGCACATCATCGATCATGTCGTCGTCGGTCCTGCTGGCGTGTTCACCCTCGACTCGCAGCGACTTGACCGCAGGCTGCCGCTACGCGCGATGGGCGGCATGCTCTACCACGGCAGGGAGAGCCTGGAAGGGCGGTTCGATCACGCCGTTCACGAGGCGAAGCACGCCGCCAACCTGATCGCGGCCGAGCTCGGGCAGCGAGTTCGCGTGCGTCCGGCCATGGTCCTGTACGGGCCAAACATTTCCTGGGTGATTATGAAGGTGAAGGGCGTCGACGTGTTCGACGGCAGCCGCGTGGGCACGTACTTCCGCCGCCAGACCAATGCCGTCGCCAATCACCGGCTCAACACCAGCCAGATCGCGATGGTGCTGGCCGCAGCCGCCCGGGCCCTGCCGCCGATGCAGTGAGGCCTGCTCCGATTGCAGACCGCCCGCCCGGCTAGTCTGTGATCTTCCGTCCCAAAGGCAGACAGGGCAGGTCATGACCGCGGCGCGAGACTGGGTGGCGGGCGCACGTCCCCGTACGCTGCCCGCCGCGATCGTTCCCGTTGCGGTCGGCTCCGGTGTCGCGGCCGGTTACGGCGACTTCATCGCGTGGCGGGCCTGCCTCGCACTGGTTGTCGCTCTGGCCCTGCAGGTCGGCGTCAACTACGCCAACGACTACAGCGACGGCATCCGCGGCACCGACGAGCAGCGGGTCGGCCCGGTCAGGCTGGTCGCATCCGGGCTGGCAACACCCCGGCAGGTGCTGTCTGCAGCGCTGGCGAGCTTCGTCGTCGCCGGCCTGGCAGGCCTCGTCCTGGCCGCCGTCGTCTCCTGGTGGCTGCTCCTGCTTGGCGCCGCCGCGATCGGCGCGGCGTGGTTCTACACGGGCGGCAGCAGGCCGTACGGATACCGTGCGCTCGGCGAGCTCTCGGTCTTCGCCTTCTTCGGCGTCGGAGCGGTCATGGGCACCGCTTATGTCCAGATGGAGCGGCTGACCTGGCTGGCGGCCGCGGCTTCGGTCCCGGTCGGATTGCTGGCCTGCGCCTTGCTCGTGATCAACAACCTGCGGGACATCCCGACCGACGAGGTCACCGGCAAGCGGACGCTCGCGGTTGTGCTGGGCGACCAGCGCACCAGGGCGCTCGTACACGCTCTGCGTGGGGTGGCGTTCGCGGTCGCGGCCGCGACGGCACCGGTCGCCCCGCTCGCGCTGATCACGCTCGCGGCGGTGCCGCTCGCGGTCGGCGCCGGTCAGGCAGGTGCTGCGAGCCGCGACGGGCCGAGGTCTGATCGCCGTCCTCGGCCAGACCGGCCGCCTGCAGATGGCGTTCGGCCTGCTGCTGACCGTCGGGCTAGCTATCCGGCCCTGATTCCTGGCGGGGAAGGGTGCGCCCGAAGTCGACGCTGCCGATCTCCGGCGTCCGACCGGCCCGCTCGCGGCACCGTCCGCGCCCTTGACCATGCTCGGGCCGGCGAGGCGGCACGACTCCGAGCGGCTCCTCCTTGTCCTGGCCGGAGAACGCTGAGCTCAGCATCCGCAGCGCGCCGGTGAGCTCGCTCGGGATCATCCAGACCGTGTTGCCCTCGCCCTGCGCCAGCTGCGGCAGCGTCTGCAGGTACTGGTAGGCGAGCAGTTTGGGATCGGGATCGCCGTCGTGGATGGACTTGAAGACGGTCGAGATCGCCTGGGCCTGACCCTCGGCCCGCAGGATCGCTGCCTGCTTCTCACCCTCCGCCCGGAGGATCGCGCCGCGCTTGTCGCCCTCCGCGGTGAGGATCTGGGACTGCTGCAGCCCTTCGGCGTGCAGGATCGCGGCCCGCTTCTCGCGCTCGGCCTTGAGCTGCTTCTCCATCGCGTCCTTGATCGACTGCGGCGGGTCGATCGACCGGATCTCGACCCGCGTCACGCGTATCCCCCACTTGCCTGAGGCGTCGTCGAGCACACCGCGCAGCAGCGTGTTGATCTTGTCGCGCGAGGTCAGCGTCTGCTCGAGGTCCATGCTGCCGATGACGCTGCGCAGCATCGTCGCGGCAAGCTGCTCGATCGCCTGGATGTAGTTCACGATCTCGTAATCGGCCGCCCGCGGGTCGGTGACCTGGAAGAACAGCACCGTGTCGATGGACGACAACGACGTTGTCCTCGGTGATCACCCGCTGACCGGTGAACGACACCACCTGCTCGCGCAGGTCGATGAGGTCCTTGACCCGGTCGATCATCGGGATCACCAGGTGCAGACCAGGTACCAGGGTCTTGTGGAACTGGCCGAGCCGCTCCACGTTGCGAGCCCTGGCCGGCGGAACCAGCCAGATCGACCGGCTCAGGAAGACGATCACCAGCACGACGACGACGACGGCCACGACGAGCACGACCACGGCACCTGACGGCATCTCTACTCCCTCTGGTGAACAAGGGCGGTGGCGCCCTTGATCTGCAGGATGTCGACCGTCGACCCGGCCGGGATGACCGAGGTTTCGTCATACGGCCGCGCCGACCATTCCTCGCCGCCGATCCTGATCCGGCCCGCGTGCGGCGACACGTCGGCGAGCACGTAGCCGGTCTGGCCGACCAGGGCAGCGGTTCCGGTGCGGAAGGTCGTCCTGCTCTGCAGCCGCCGACGCGCGATGGGCCTGATCAGCACGATCCCGGCGAGCGAGACGGCCACGAAGACGGCGAGTTGCACGAGCGGTGGACCGCCCAGCGACCTCGGTCAGGGCACCAGCCAACGCGCCGATGGCGACGAGTCCGAGCGCGAGCGTGGTCGTCAGCATTTCAGCCACCCCGAGCGCGGCGGCGGCGATCAGCCAGATGACCAACAGGACCACGTGTCCTCCGGTCAACTCCCATCGAATCCTGCAATGATCACAATAATCCTCGTCTGCGGAGTCGAGCACGCTCACTTCCCCCGGCCCGCGGGGTGAGCTTCACACCACTCTGGCAGAACGGGCACGATGGGGTGCATCAGCCTGCGAAGGGATCGGTCATGTCCTCCGAAGCCACGCTGTCCTACAGCCATGGCGCATCAGCCAGCCCGCTGCTCGGCGAAACGATCGGCGCGAACCTCCGGCGGATCGCCGCCGCGCTTCCCGAATGCCGAGGTGCTCGTCGACGTGCCGACCGGCCGGCGGTGGACCTACGCGGCGTTCGACGCCGAGACCGATACGCTCGCCCGCGGCCTGATCGCGTCGGGGCTGGCGGCGGGAGACCGGGTGGGCATCTGGGCTCCGAACTGCGCCGAATGGGTGCAGCTGCAGTACGCGACCGCCAAGGCCGGCATCATCCTCGTCAACATCAACCCGGCGTACCGCAGCCACGAGCTCGGCTTCGCGCTGCGCCAGTCAGGCGTACGGGTGCTGGTCAGCGCCGAGCGCTTCAAGACCAGCGACTACCGGGCGATGATCGACGAAGTCAGGCCCGATCTGATCGATCTGGAAGACGTCATCTTCCTCGGCACGCCGCCGTGGGACGCGCTGTTCGCTGCCGGGCGGATCGCCGCCGCCGGCGATCCGCTGACCGAGCGCGAGGCCAGCCTGTCCTTCGACGACCCGATCAACATCCAGTACACGAGCGGGACGACCGGGTTCCCGAAGGGCGCGACGCTGTCGCACCACAACATCCTCAACAACGCGCTGTTCATCGGCGAAGGATGCCGGTACACCGCGCGAGGACCGGGTCTGCATACCGGTGCCGTTCTACCACTGCTTCGGCATGGTGCTCGGCAACCTGGCCTGCACGACGCACGGCGCGTGCATCGTGATCCCGGCACCTGGCTTCGACCCGGCCGAGACGCTTCGCGCGGTCCAGGCAGGAGCGGTGCACGTCGCTCTACGGGGTGCCGACCATGTTCATCGCCGAACTCGCGCTGCCTGACTTCGGCAGCTACGACCTGTCGACGTTGCGGACCGGCATCATGGCCGGATCGCCGTGCCCGGTCGAGGTGATGAAGCGGGTCGTCAGCGAGATGCACATGACCGAGGTCACGATCTGCTACGGGATGACCGAGACTTCGCCTGTCTCGACCCAGACCACGGCCGACGACGACATGGACCGCCGGGTCTCGACGGTCGGCAGGGTGCATCCGCACGTCGAGGTGAAGGTCATCGACGCTGAGACCGGCCGCGTGCTGCCCAGGAACAGCCCGGGAGAGCTGTGCACACGCGGCTACTCGGTCATGCTCGGTTACTGGAACGAGCCCGCCAAGACCGCGGAAGCGATCGATGCCGCCCGGTGGATGCACACCGGCGACCTGGCCGTCATGGACGAGGCTGGGTACCTCAACATCGTCGGCCGGATCAAGGACATGGTGATCAGGGGCGGGGAGAACATTTACCCGCGGGAGGTCGAAGAGTTCCTCTACGCACACCCGGCTATCGAGGACGTCCAGGTCGTCGGCGTTCCCGACGTGAAGTACGGCGAGGAACTCTGCGCCTGGATCCGGCTGCGGCCCGGCCAGGAACTGGATGCCGATCAGGTCAGGGAGTACTGCCGGGGCAAGATCGCGCATTACAAGATCCCGCGCTACGTCAGGTTCACGCCGGACTTCCCGATGACGGTCACGGGCAAGGTGCAGAAGTTCAAGATGCGGGAGACTTCGATCACCGAACTCGGTCTCGAGGAGGCCAGCCAGACCAGGACCGCCTAGCTCAGCGCAGCCGTAACGGCCGAACTCCGGTTTCGGCACGCGGCGCCCGGGCAGATTGTCAACGTTTCTCTGCGGATTCACGACGCTCTGGTACGAAGCGAGCATCCGGGGGGTCGCGGTCGACGAGCGAACTGCGGGCCGCGCGGGCCGATCGGCCCGGCGCGGCCGCAACCGGTTGATCAGGTCACCCTGGCACGCCACCTGGCTGACCGTCATCCTGGCGACGGCATGCACCGCCGGCGCCCAGGATGGCCCTGCCGCGCACCACGGAGCGCCGCTGCCGGAAGCGGCGACGCCGCAGGCAGAAGTCGCTGCGACGTGGACCGGCTATCAGTTGCCGCACGCACTGAGCGGCGCCACAGCTGTCACCAAGGATGGTCATGTCCTGCTCATCGGCGGGATCTCGGCCGGGCGGCGGATCCGCTCGGTGACCAGCCTGGCACCCCGTACCGGGCAGGAGCAGGCAGCGGGCTCGCTGCCGAAGCCCGCCAGCGACGCTGCGGCGGCGATGGTTCGCGGCCGCCTGACCACCTTCGGTGGCGCCGGCGGACAGATCTCCAGAGCGGTCCAGACCCTCGGACCGGCCGGCACCGGGTGGACGCCGACCGCGCTGCCCGCGGGGCGGAAGGGCGTCACGGCCGTATCCGTGGGCAAGACGATTTACCTGGTCGGCGGCGGCAGATCTGGGCATCCGGAACCGGGCATCCTCGCGACGACAGACGGCTCCCACTTCACGATCGCTGCCAACCTGGCGGTGCCCGTCGCCTACGCCAGCGTCGTCGCTTGGGGCGGACAGCTGTTCGTCGCGGGCGGCATGACCGCACATGGCCCGACGGACGCGATCCAGCGCATAGACCCGCGCAACAGGCAGGCGGTTGTGATCGGCCGCCTGCCGAGCGCCGTCGCCGCGGCGAGCATGTTCGTGCTGGACCATCAGATCGTGCTGGCCGGGGGCAGCATCGCGGCCCGCGCCGGGCAAGGCGGGGCCTCCGCCAGCGCAAGCGACTTGATCCTGACCATCGATCCTCGTACGGGCGCGGTGCGAGCGGCCGGGACCCTGCCCATGCCCGTCGCTCACGCAGCCAACGCGGTCGTCGGTGACACCGCCTACCTGATCGGCGGGACGGACGGAAGCCGGGACGTACCGGCGGTCACGGCGCTGCGCGTGATTTCTGCCGCAGCCGCCGCAGCCGCGGACCCGGCCACGCCCTGGCTGGCCCCGGCTTCCGGAACCGGGCATCTCGCGCCAGGATCCAACCCGGCGGCTTTGCCTGCCGACGTGCTGGTCGCCGATCACCTGAACAACCGCCTGGTGATCATCGATCCGCAAGGCAGGATCCGATGGGCCTTCCCGACGCCCGGCGACCTGAAGGCCGGGCAGACATTCCGCGTGCCGGACGATGCGTTCTTCTCCGCAGATGGCAGGTACATCATCGCCACCCAGGAGGACGACCAGGTCATCACCGTGATCAGCGTCGCCACCAGCAAGATCGTGTACCGGTATGGGAGGCCAGGCACGCCGGGCATGGGCCCGAATCGGGTGGATAACCCAGACGACGCGCTCCTGCTGCCGGGCGGGGACATCGTCGCCGCCGACATCAAAAACTGCAGGATTATCGTCATCGATCCGCCGGCGCACCGGCCGAAGCACGTCATCGGCCAGACGAGCAACCTCTGCGTGCACGAGCCGCCGCGGCATTTCGGCAGTCCGAACGGCGCGTTCCCGATGACCAACGGCGGCTACGTCGTCACCGAGATCAACGGCGACTGGGCCAACGGCATCGGCCTTAACGGCCACGTTCAATGGTCAGCGCATCCTCCAGGCGTCCTCTATCCATCGGACACCACCCAGGTCTATCCGGGGTGTTACCTGACCGTCGACTACTCCGATCCTGGCCAGGCTGTGGAGTTCACGCCTGGCGGCAAGTTGCTGTGGCGCCGCGGGGGCCTCAACAAGCCGTCGCTGGCACTTGCGCTCCCCAACGGCTACATCCTGCTTAACGACGACTTCAACCACAGGATCGTTGTCATAAACCCGACGAACAATCACATCGTTTGGCAGTACGGCCATACCGGAGTCGCGGGCCGTGCCCCTGGATATCTGAATGATCCGGACGGCCTCGATCTCGTACCCCCTGACTCTCTTCTGATCAGGCACGCCGCCACCGCCGGCCGGCCGTAGGCAGCCGCGGAACCGCGATCGGTCAGGCCCGCAGGGCCTGGCCCGGTTCCGCGGCCGTGAAACGTCCCTGTTCCCCGGCCATTTGCGACTGTATAGTCCGATCGACATGCGGCGCCGGAGGGGAAAACAATGCTGGGAAACAAATGGGATCAAGCCCAGGGCACCATTGTCGACGCACAGACAGGGCCAAGAACCGGACGGGGCATGGGCGCCGCAATGCAGGTCGAGCACCGCTATGTCATCGAGGTGCGCAGACCCACGGGCGAGGTAATCCGCGGGACGGTGATCGATACGAGCCCGGGTGGCTACGCCGTAGGGACAGTCATCGGCGTCCAGGTGCACTCCACATCCGGGGAAATCAGACTCGACCCCAGCCAGCAGGTCGTCTCGGTGAGCGCAATGATCAACACGATCGACCAGATGGCCGGCTTGGGGGGCCCGATCGGGCCGTATTCACACGGGCCGTCGGCCGGCAACGTGCTGCGCATTCTCGGCCCGGGCGGACAGGAACTCCCGGTCCAGATGGATCGAGGCGAAATCAGCAGACTGGCTCAGGCGATCAGGTCCGGCGATGCCGCGACTAAGCAGGCGGCCATGAACCAGCTCCGCGACATCCGGGACCGTGCGCGCGCCCAGGCCGCCGGCCAGCCCGGCTACCCGGCGCCGGTTCCTCCAGCCGGTGCGTTCGGCAGCGGAGGCGGTCCTGGCGGCGCGGAGGAGCGGCTTGCCCAGATCAAGCAGCTGCTCGACAAGGGCATTCTCAGCGAGTCCGAGTACCAGGCAAAGCGACAGCAGATCATCGACGGGCTCTGACGTCAGGGAAAGGGCGCAGTCAGGGCAGGGCAGCGCCGTAACGGCCCGGCGGCTCGCTCAGCCGGCGCGGCGGCCGCGGCACGGCGGCAGCGGCACGGCGGCAGCGGCGTCTGGACCCGAAGCTTCGCTAGCCCGTGCGAGCCGGACGCGGCGTGCGCGCGGGCCGCGGTGAGCGGATCGATCCCGTGCCGGCCTTTGCAGGCGCCGGGCGGTTAGGCGCCGCCCGGACTTCCAGCCGGTCAAGGAGGTCGGCGGTCGCCTGCGACACCGCGTCGACCGCGGCCTGGAAGGCCTCGGCGTTGTGCGCCGCCGGCGCGCGGAACCCGCTGATCTTGCGCACGTACTGCAGCGCGGCAGCCTGTACGTCCTCGGTCGTGACCTGCTCGGTGTAGGGCTCACGCAGGGTCTTGATGCTTCGGCACATGGACCCAACCTAGCTCCTGATCACGACAACCCCGACCGGTGCGCCAAATGCCTCCAAGGTCATGATCCGGTAGCGTTTACGTCACCACAGCCCGCAAACGCTACGCGCTACCGGAAACGCTCCCTCCTCAGTCCCGCCGCGCTCCCGGTGCCTAGCGGGTCAAGTCAGCCGACGGCAACTGGCACCATGGATAGATCATGTTGCTGACAGACCTGGTGCCGGAGTCCGCGGATCCGGACGCGCTATACGCGGCCTTCACGCAGTGGGCCGAGAGCCAGGGGCCTGACGCTGTACCCGCACCAGGACGAGGCGCTCATCGAGATCGTTTCTGGCGCGAACGTCATCTTGTCGACGCCGACAGGTTCCGGCAAGAGCCTGGTGGCAACGGCCGCGCACTTCGCCGCACTCGCGGCGGGCGCCCGCAGCTTCTACACCGCGCCGATCAAGGCGCTGGTCTCGGAGAAGTTCTTCGCACTCTGCGACGTCTTCGGGCCGGCCAACGTCGGCATGATGACCGGCGACGGCAGCGTCAACGCCGGGGCACCGATCATCTGCTGCACGGCCGAGGTCCTCGCCAACATCGCGCTGCGGGACGGCGCGGAGGCCGACGCCGACCTGGTGATCATGGATGAGTTCCACTACTACGCCGATCCCGACCGCGGCTGGGCCTGGCAGGTGCCGCTGATCGAGCTGCCCAGGGCGCAGTTCCTGCTCATGTCGGCCACGCTCGGCGACGTCACGAGGTTCGAGAGCGACCTCACGAGGCGCACGGGGCGCCCGACCGCCGTGGTCAAGTCCGTCGAGCGGCCGGTGCCGCTCACGTTCAGGTTCGTGCTCGACCCGCTGCACGAGACGATCACCGAACTGCTCGAGACCAAGCAGGCGCCGATCTACGTCGTCCACTTCACCCAGGCCGCCGCGATCGAACAGGCACAGGCGCTGATGAGCATCAACGTCTGCAGCCGCGCCGAGAAAGACGCGATTGCCGAGCTGATCGGCAGGTTCCGGTTCACGGCCGGCTTCGGCAAGACACTGTCCAGGCTGGTCAGGCACGGCATCGGAGTGCATCACGCCGGGATGCTGCCGCGCTACCGACGCCTGGTCGAGACGCTCGCCCAGGCTGGGCTGCTCAAGGTGATCTGCGGCACCGACACGCTCGGGGTCGGCATCAACGTACCGATCCGCACGGTGCTGCTGACCTCGCTGAGCAAGTACGACGGCAGCGTCACCCGGCTGCTCCAGGCCAGGGAGTTTCACCAGATCGCCGGGCGGGCAGGCCGGGCCGGCTTCGACGACAGCGGCATGGTGGTGGTCCAGGCGCCAGAGCACGTCGTCGCCAACGAGCGCGCGCTCACCAAGCTCGGCGACGACCCGAAGAAGCGCCGCAAGTTCGTCCGCAAGAAGCCGCCGCCCGGGATGGTCTCCTGGGGCCAGCCGACGTTCGACCGGCTGGTCGCCGCCGAGCCCGAGGCGCTGAAGTCCAGCTTCAAGGTCAGCCACGCGATGCTGCTCAATGTCATCAGCCGCCCCGGCGACTGCTTCGGGTCGATGCGGCACCTGCTGACCGACAATCACGAGGACCGGCCAGCTCAGCGCAGGCACATCCACCGCGCGATCCAGATCTACCGCGCGCTGCTGGCCGGCGGCGTCGTCGAAAGGCTGACCGAGCCCGACGACCAAGGCCGCCTGGCCAGGCTCACCGTCGACCTGCAGGAAGATTTCGCGCTTAACCAGCCGCTGTCGCCACTCGCCCTCGCAGCGATCGGGTTGCTCGACGTGACGTCGCCCGAGTATCCGCTCGATGTGCTCTCTGTCGTCGAGTCGACCCTCGACAACCCCAGGCCCGTGCTATCCGCGCAGCTGTTCAAGGCACGCGGCGAGGCGATCGCGGAGATGAAGGCCGAGGGCCTGGACTACGACGCCAGGACCGAGCTGCTGGAGGAGGTCAGCTACCCTCAGCCGCTCGCTGACCTGCTCGAGTCGGCCTACAGACTTGTACCGGCAGGGCCACCCGTGGGTCGCCGACTACGAACTCGCGCCGAAGTCGGTGGCCAGGGACATGTTCGAGCGGGCCATGACCTTCACCGAGTACATCGCCTGGTGCGGCCTGGCCAGGTCAGAGGGCCTGCTGCTGCGATACCTGGCCGACGCCTACAAGGCTCTGCGCCAGACGGTGCCCGACGAAGCCAAGACCGAGGAGCTGATCGACCTGATCGAATGGCTCGGCGAGATGGTCAGGCAGGTCGACTCCAGCCTGCTCGACGAGTGGGAGCGGCTGGCGAACCCGGATGCGACCGAGACGATCACGGCCGATCAGCTGGACGAGCGGCCTCCTGCGGTGACCGGCAACCTCAGGGCGTTCCGCGTTCTGGTCCGCAACGCCCTGTTCCGGCGGGTGGAACTCGCGGCGCTGCACCGGTGGGACGAGCTCGGCGAGCTTGACGAGGAGGCGGGCTGGGACGCGGATGCCTGGGCCGATGCCCTCGAGCCCTACTTCGCCGAGCACGGGGAGATCGGCACGGGCGCAGACGCTCGCGGCCCCGCGATGCTGATCATCGACGACTCCGACAAGGACGTCTGGCGGGTGCGCCAGATCTTCGAAGACCCGGCCGGCGACCACGACTGGGGGTTCTCCGCCGAGGTAGATCTGGCTGGGTCAGACGACGCAGGCGAGGCCGTCGTCTGGGTCACCACAGTCGGGGCACTCTAAGCGAGCCCTCAGGCGCCGACACCGGCCCGGTCAGCGATACGCCGGGTATGACGCCGACACCTCGTCGGAGTCCACGATCTGCACGCCGAGTGGCAGCAGCGAGATGGGAATCAGCTTGAAGTTCGCCAGCCCCAGCGGAATCCCGATGATCGTGATGCACAGGGCGATGCCGCTGATCAGATGCCCGAGCGCGAGCCACCAGCCGAACAAGATGATCCAGAAGATGTTGCCGATGAGCGAGCCGATCCCTGCGTCCTGCCGCGGCACGGTCGTCCGGCCAAACGGCCACAGCACGTAGCCCGCGATCCGGAACGCGGCGATGCCGAACGGGATCGTGATGATCAGGATGCATGCGACGATCCCGGCGAGGACATAGGCGATCGCCAGCCAGAACCCGCACAGCACGAGCCAGATCACATTGAGGATCAACCGCACCTGCTACCCCCTTCGTCGCGGCACGCCCGGGGGCGTTCCGGGTCGTGCCGGAGGCGCGCCAACGAGCTCAGCCCAAGCCGAGCAGTCCCTCCAGGCCCACGGTCAGGCCAGGCGGCAGAGACCCGATCCCCCGGACGGCGATCAGCACACCCGGCATGAACGATGCCCGGTCCAGCGAGTCGTGCCTGATCGTCAGCGTCTCCCCGTGCCCGCCCAGCAGCACCTCCTGATGCGCCACCAGGCCCGGCAGTCGTACTGAATGCACATGTACCCCGTCAACGGCCGCACCACGCGCACCGTCTAGCTCGGTGGTCGTGGCATCGGGACCGGGGCCGAGCCCGGCAGCCGACCGCGCTGCCGCGATCATCGCGGCGGTCCTGGCCGAAGTCCCGGACGGCGCATCGATCTTCCCGGCGTGATGCAGCTCGATGATCTCGGCCGATTCGAAGAACCTGGCCGCCTGCTCGGCGAACTTCATCATCAGAACCGCGCCGACTGAGAAATTGGGGACAACAAGGACTCGGGGCCTGGTCGCCTCCGCCCCTGCGGACGAATCCGTGGCCGAGTCCACGATGTTCCCCGCTTCCGCGAGCCTGGGCCCGTCGAAGCCGGACGTCCCCACAACCATCGACAGGCCCGCCTGGGCGCACCAGCGCATGCTGTCGAGCACGGCCGCTGGACTGGTGAAGTCCACGACCACGTCGCACCCTTTGAGCACGTCGCGTGAGTCACCGACGTCGACCGCCGCAACGAGTTCGAGATCGTCAGCCGATCGCACGGTCTGGCAGACCAGCGATCCCATCCGCCCCTTGGCGCCGAGCACTCCGACCTTGATCACCGTGCTCCCCACTCCGGTCAGGCGGCAACGGCCGCCGCGAACGAGTCGGCATCGTCGTACGGGCCCACGACGGCCAGCGCCTTGGGCTGGGCGAGCACCGCCACCGGCCACCTCGAGCACATCGTCGAGGGTCACGGCGTCGATCCTTGCCAGGATCTCATCAACCGGCTCGAGGTCCGGGTACACCAGCTCGGACTTGCCGATCCTGGTCATCCTCGATGCCGGATCCTCCAGGCCGAGAACGATCGAGCCGCGCAGCTGGCCCTTGCCGCGGTCCAGCTCCTCCTTGGTCAGCCCAGCG
This sequence comes from uncultured Actinomycetota bacterium, assembly GCA_963809195.1. GTDB lineage: Bacteria > Actinomycetota > Actinomycetes > Streptosporangiales > Streptosporangiaceae > Chersky-822. The sequence goes on from CAWEIQ010000003.1 coordinate 1,495,542, forward strand.
TCGCAGACCTTGGCGATCTCTTCGGTGCAGATGCTGAGCACCTCGTCGGCCTTGGCTGGCAGGCAGCCCGCGTAGACGCCCCAGACGCCGATGTCGGCGTGCTGGGAGCTGAAGCTGTAGACCGAGTACGCCAGCCCGCGCTTCTCCCTGATCTCCTGGAACAGCCGGGACGACATGCCGCCACCGAGCGCCGCGTTCAGCACCCCGAGCGCGAACCGTCGGTCGTCTGTCCTCGCCAGCCCCGCGCAGCCGAGTACGAGGTTGGCCTGCTCGATGGGACGCGAGACCAGCCGCACGCCCGTGCCAGAGCCGACGTCGGACCCGGCAGGTCCTGGCAGCCGGGGCGGCGCTGGCGGCGCCTGCGTCGTCAGCGCCGGCCCGAAGCAGTCCGCCGTGAGCGCGACGATCTCGTCGTGATCCAGCCGCCCCGCAGCCGCCACGACCAGGTTCTGCCGGGCCGTACTTCGCCACGTAGTGCTCGGCAATCTGGTCTCGCGAGATCGCGTTGATCGAGGCGACGGTGCCGAGGATCGGCCGGCCGAGCGGGGTGTCCCCGAATAGCTGCCAGCCGAATGCCTCGTGCGCGGTGTCAGAAGGATCGTCATCGGTCATGGCGATCTCTTCGAGGATCACCGCCCGTTCGGCCTCGACCTCGTTGGGCTCGAGAAGCGAACTGGTGACCATGTCAGAGAGCACGTCGATCGCCAGCGGCAGATCGGCATCCAGCACCCGCGCGTAGTAGCAGGTGTACTCCTTCGCCGTGAAGGCGTTCAGTTCGCCGCCCACCGCGTCGATTGCGGCGGAGATGTCGAGCGCGGTCCGCCGCTGCGTGCCCTTGAACAGCAGATGCTCGAGGTAGTGCGTGGCGCCCGCGTGCCTCAGATCCTCGTCGCGAGAACCTACCCCGGCCCAGATCCCGAAGGAGGCCGAGCGCACGGCAGGGAGCGATTCTGTGATGACACGGAGGCCACCGGGCAGGACCGTGCGGTAGACGACGCTCTCGCCGTCGGCTATCCGCTCGGTCCCCTCACTGCCTCGAATCGTCATGAGTTGCCGGACTCGCGGTCGCGGTGCCTGGTGCGGAAGTGTTCACCACTGCCGCCACCGCGTTCACCGCCACGCCCGCGGTCGCCACGGTCCCTGTGGCGCTCGCCACGGTCGCCCCGGCCACCCCTGTCGCCGCGATCCCGGTCGCCTCTGTCGCGGTCGCCACGGTCGCTACGGTCCCGGTCGCCACCACCGCCGAGGTCCTCACCTGCGGCCTCACGCTCCACGACCTCGACAGGAACCAGCGACAGCTTGCCGCGGTCGTCGACCTCGCGGATCTCGACCTGCAGCTTGTCGCCGACCTTGATGACATCGTCGACGTTCTCGATCCGCATGCCGCCGTGCAGCTTGCGGATCTGCGTGATGTGGAGCAGGCCGTCCTTGCCTGGTAGCAGCGAGATGAAGGCGCCGAACGTGGTTGTCTTCACCACGGTGCCGAGGAACCGCTCGCCGACCTCGGGGATGTGCGGGTTGGCGATCGCGTTGATCGCCGCCCGCGCGGCCTCGGCCGACGTGCCGTCGGTGGCGCCGATGTAGATGGTGCCGTCGTCCTCGATCGTGATCTCGGCGCCTGTGTCCTCCTGGATCGAGTTGATCATCTTGCCCTTCGGGCCGATGACCTCGCCGATCTTGTCGACCGGGACCTTGACGGTGATGATCCGCGGCGCGTTCTCGCTCATGTCGCCAGGAGCGTTAATGGCCTCGCGCATGACATCGAGGATGGTCAGCCGCGCGTCCCTCGCCTGCTTCAGCGCCGCGCCGAGCACCGACGCAGGTATGCCGTCCAGCTTGGTGTCGAGCTGCAGTGCCGTGATCACGTCCTTGGTGCCGGCGACCTTGAAGTCCATGTCGCCGAAGGCGTCCTCGGCGCCCAGGATGTCGGTCAGCGTGACGTAGCTGCCGCCCTCATGAATCAGGCCCATGGCGATGCCAGCCACCATGTCCTTCAGCGGAACGCCCGCGTCCAGCAGCGACATGGTCGACGCGCAGACCGATCCCATCGACGTCGAGCCGTTCGACCCGATCGCCTCTGACACCTGCCTGATCGCGTAGGGGAATTCCTCGCGCGTCGGCAGCACGGGGACCAGCGCACGCTCGGCCAGCGCGCCGTGGCCGATCTCGCGCCGCTTGGGCGAGCCGACGCGGCCTGTCTCGCCTGTCGAATACGGCGGCATGTTGTAGTTGTGCATGTAGCGCTTGGTCCGGTCGGGGTTGAGCGTGTCTATCATCTGCTCCATCCGGAGCATGTTCAGCGTGGTCACGCCCAGCACCTGAGTCTCGCCGCGCTCGAACAGCGCGGAGCCGTGCACCCGCGGGATCAGGCCGGCCTCGGCGGACAGCTGCCTGATGTCAGCGACGCCGCGACCGTCGATCCGCACGCCGTCCCTGACGATCCGCTCCCTGACCAGCTTCTTGGTCAGGGATCTGAAGGCGCCGGCGATCTCGTTCTCCCGGCCCTCGAACTTCGCCGCGACCCGCTCGGCGACGGCGGCCTGGATCCGGTCGGTCTCGTTGCCGCGCTCCTGCTTGCCTGCGATGGTCAGCGCGGCGGCAAGCTCACCCGTCGCCTCGGCGGCAACCGCCTCGTAGATGTCGGGCTGGTAGTCGGCGAAGATGGGGAACTCAGCCGTCTCTTTTGCCGCCGCCGCGGCGACCTGCCGCTGCGCGTCGCAGAGGATCTTGATGAACGGCTTGGCCGCCTCGAGGCCCTCGGCCACGATTTCCTCGGTGGGACCGACAGCACCGCTCGAGGAGTCGGCGATCAGGCGCAGCGTGGCCGGTGTCGACTCGGCCTCGACCATCATGATCGCGACGTCGCCGTCCTCGAGCGCCCGCCCGGCGACGACCATGTCGAAGGTCGCCTCCGCCAGCTGCGAGTGAGTCGGGAAGGCAACCCACTGGCCCTTGATCAGCGCGACCCTGATGCCGCCGATCGGCCCTGCGAACGGCAGCCCGGACAGCTGAGTGGACAGCGAGGCCGCGTTGATCGCCACGACGTCGTAGAGATGCTCGGGGTGCAGCGCCAGGATCGTCTCGACAACCTGCACCTCGTTGCGCAGGCCCTTGACGAACGACGGCCTGAGCGGGCGGTCGATCAGCCGGCAGGTCAGGATCGCGTCCTCGGACGGACGGCCCTCACGACGGAAGAACGAGCCGGGAATCCGGCCCGCTGCATACATTCGCTCTTCCACGTCCACCGTGAGCGGGAAGAAGTCCAGGTTTTCCCTGGGGTGCTTGGACACCGTGGTCGCGGACAGCACCATGGTCTCGTCGTCCAGAGTGACGACGGCTGAGCCGGATGCCAGCCTAGCGAGGCGGCCGGTCTCGAATTTGATTCTTTGAACGCCGAACTGACCGTTGTCGATGACGGCTTCGGCGGTGTGCACACCCTCCATGGGGTGAGACCTCCTCAGATGAGGTCCCGCGTCAGCCCGCCGCCAGCGGAGCATTCCACGCCCAACATCTGGACGGGAGGTGCCGACCGGTCTTCGATCGAAGCCCTCGGCATGGGCCGCATGCGACGAGCGCATGTTCTGGCTTATCCGAGAACCACTACCGAGGACCGGCCCTCTGGCACGCTCAGCGCTCCGGGCCGGGGCCGCGGGACGATTCTTGTTGTACCTCGTGGTCTGGTTATGTGTTTATTCAGTTGACAGCGGGCGGCTCGAGCCGGGCCCCGACCACCAATGTAGCGCCAGCAGCCAGCACACGGCGATAACGTCGCCGCCCGTCACCGCCTGGCGTCGCGTCAGCTAGCGGCGCAGGCCGAGCTTCTCGATCAGCGCGCGGTAGCGGTTGATGTCCTCGCGGGACAGGTACTGCAGCAGGCGCCGACGTCGGCCGACGAGCAGCAGCAGCCCGCGGCGGCTGTGGTGGTCGTGCTTGTGCACCTTCAGGTGCTCGGTGAGATCGTTGATCCGCCTGCTGAGCAACGCGATCTGGACCTCCGGCGAGCCGGTGTCACCCTCACCTGTCGCGTGCGCGGCGATGATCTCCTCTTTAACTTCGCTGTCGAGCGGCACAGTCTTCCCTCTTGATCGTTGGTCTTCGTTCGCTCACGGTGGCTGGTTTGCGCGGGTATGCGTAATCCGTACCGCAGGCGGGAGGGCACGGGCAGAGCTGCCCGATGCCGGAGTGGCGAGCCGCATGAGGGCGCAGCAGGCCAGGCCAGATACTTCCGACCAAGCAGCAACGCTACCACGCCGCACAACCCACCGCCGCCGCCCACACTCCCGCCCGCCCACCCGGTCCCACCCCACCGATGGACCGTTGGTGGTGCTATGGGCCCACCAGGGGTTCACCGGGTGTGTCGGACCTGGAGCACTCGGTGGTGCAATGGGGAGGGCCGGTGGACGGACCGGGCCATAAGGGTTTACTGGGTGTCAGGGTCGACGTGATGTGAGGATCTGGCGCGCGACGTCCACGTCCTGGCGCATCTGCGCGATCAGATCGTCGACAGAGTCGAACCTGACCTGGCCGCGGATCCTCTCAGCGAACTCCACGGCGACGTGCATGCCGTACAGGTCAAGGTCGTCGCGGTCGAGCGCGTAAGCCTCGACCGTCCGGTCCGAGCCCTCGAAGGTCGGGTTGGTGCCGACGGAGATCGCGGCCGGCCACCGCTCCAGTTCGGTGCCGTCGGTATCGAGACTGGCCAGCCAGCCGGCGTAGATCGCCGTCCGCCGGGATGGCCGTGTTCGGCGGCGGCTCCGCGTTCGCGGTGGGGAACCCGAGAGCCCGCCCGCGCTGGTGGCCCCGTACGACAATGCCTTCGACCCGGTGCGGCCGGCACAGTTCTCGTGCCGCGGCCGCGACCTCGCCTGCGGCGAGCAAGGCCCTGATCCGGCTGGAGGAGACCGTGCCGCCGCCGTCCGTCAGGAGCGCGAACGCCTTCGGCTGTGAACTCGTATTTCTCGCCAAGCTCGCCGAGCAGGGCGACGTTGCCAGCCGCCTTGTGGCCGAACCTGAAGTTCTCGCCGATCACGACGGCGGACGCGTGCAGCCCGTCGACCAGCACGGCCCGCACGAATTCCTCGGCGGGCAGCTGGGAGAACTCCTGCGTGAACGGCAGCACGCAGACCGCGTCCGCGCCGAGGCTGCCGAGCAGTTCGACCCGGTACCGCGGCGTGCACAACAGCGGCGGATGCGAGCCTGGCCGCACCACCTCGTCGGGGTGCGGGTCAAAGGTGACGACGACGAGCGGCAGGCCCAGGGTGCCGGCGATCTCCGCGGCCCTGGCCACGATTAGCCGGTGACCGCGGTGCACGCCGTCGAAGACACCAATGGTGACCACGGACCTGCCCCAGTTCGCTGGGACGTCATGCAGACCCTGCCAGCGATACACCGTCAACGTCCTTTCACCATGTCGTGCGGCGATACCAGGGTAGTGACCCGGCGACCCGGTGGTCTGATAGCGGACCACGCAGGCGGTCGCGGCGCGGTCTGAAGCCGAGAGGCCCGCCAGTCGAGCCGTGTCAGGGAACGAATACCGCCAACGGCCTCATTTCGCTGCCTTGGCGAACCAGGAGCGCGGTCAGGTTGCCATCCGGATCGAAGGCGGCGACCGGTGCGCCGGTCACTGCCGCGGGTTCGTTGAGGCCGCTGTCTGGGTCCAGGTTGCCATCGGCTGCCGGCAGCCTGCCGCCATGCGAAACCAGCCGTGTCTGCTCGGCGTTCAGCCGCACGCATCCGAACGCCGCCGCGGCGGCCTCGGCCAGCGGCGTGAGCTCGAACGTCTCCGCTAGCTGCTCGAGCGTCCTTGCCGCGGCGATCCGGTACGGCCCGACTCTGGTGCGGCGCAGCGCGGTCAGGTGGCCGCCGGTGCCCAGGGCGGCCCCGAGGTCGCGCGCGATAGCCCTGATGTAGGTGCCGCTTGAGCAGGTCACGGCGACGTCGATGTCGAGCAAGCGGTCGCCAGCCTGGCGTAGGGCGAGCAGGTCGAGCCTGGTGATCGTCACTGGCCGCGCGGCCAGCTCTGGCGCGGCTCCTGACCTGGTCAGGCGGTAGGCACGCTGGCCGTCCACCTTGATCGCGCTGATCCGCGGCGGCACCTGGCTGATCTGGCCGACGAATGCCGTCAAGCGCCGACCGGAGCGTCGGCCTCGGAGATCGTGGTCGGGTCGGCGGTCAGTCGCCTCGGCGGGCAGGCAGGATCTCGCCTTCGGCGTCGTCGGTGACGGTGGCCTGGCCGAGCCTGATCGTCCCGTCGTATTCCTTCTCGGTCAACGCCAGGTGCCCGAGCAGCCTGGTGGCCTTCTCGACCCCGATCACCAGCACGCCGGTTGCCATCGGATCGAGCGTGCCGGCGTGCCCGACCCGGCGGGTACCGGCCAGCCGCCTGATCCTGGCGACCACGTCGTGCGACGTCATCCCGCCCGATTTATCGACAATCACGAGCCCGGATTCGGCCACTACGCCTCGTCGTCATCCGGTCGCCGGCGCTGCGGTAGGGATCTGGTTCCCCGGCGTGTACCGCGTCGGCGCGGACCGCGGCAAGGCGGGCATCAGCCTCCCGCGCCTTGGTGACCAGATTCTCGATGGACCTCGCGCCCTCCGGGCAGCTTGTCCTGCTCGAAGGTGATCGACGGGGTGTGCTTGATGCCGGTCTGCCTGCCGACCTCCGAGCGGATCACGCCCGTCGCACTCGCGAGCGCGCGGCCGTGGCTGCCTGCTCCTCTTCCGAGCCGTACACCGTGTAGAACACGGTCGCGTCGCGCAGGTCACCGGTCACGCGAGTGTCGGTCACGGTGACGAAGCCGAGTCGCGGGTCCTTGATTCGCCGCTCGAGCATCTCGGCCACGATCTGGGTGATTCGTTCGCTCAGCCGTCGTGCTCTTGCCGGATCCATCGGTCCTCACTCCCCTTCGTCGTTGAACAGCCGCTGCCGCGCCGACAAGAGTTCAATGCCCGGCCGGGCGGCGACGAAGCGCTCGCACGCCTCGAGCACCTGGACGGCGTGCGAGGCCGTCGACGTGACCACGGCGATTCCGATCTCGGTCCTGCGGTGCAGGTCCAGATAGCCCGGTCTCAGCGACCGCCAGGCCAGGGAACTTCCTGTGTACCTCGGCGATCAGCGGCCTGACCTCGGAACGCTTCTGCTTCAGCGACCTGACGTCACCAAGGAGCACGTCCAAGGTCAGCGCGCCCACGTACACAACAGGACCTTTCGTTGGCGGCCGGGCACCCTCGGAGTGCGGGCCACGGCGGGCCCAGGCTGCCTGGACCCGCCGGACTTCCCGCTACCCTCAGGCGCGCGGCTTCTCCCGCATCTCGAAGGTCTCGATCACATCGCCGATCTTGATGTCGTTGTAGCCGACGCCGATGCCGCACTCGAAGCCCTCGCGGACCTCGGTCGCGTCGTCCTTGAACCGGCGCAGCGACTCGATCGTCAGGCTGTCAGACACCACGACGCCATCCCTGACCAGGCGTGCCTTGGAGTTCCTGGTGATCGTCCCTGACCGGACAATGCATCCGGCCACGTTGCCGATCCTGCGGCACCCTGAAGACCTCGCGGACCTCCGCCGAGCCCAGCTGCGCCTCCTCGAACTCCGGCTTCAGCATGCCCTTGAGCGCGGCCTCGATCTCCTCGATCGCCTGGTAGATGATCGAGTAGTACCTGATGTCCACACCCTGGCGCTGGGCTAGCTCGCCCGCCCGGCCCGCGGGCCGGACGTTGAAGCCGATGATGACGGCGTCCGAGGCGATCGCCAGGTTGACGTCGTCCTGGGTAATGGCACCGACGCCGCGGCCAATGACCCGCAGCACGACGTCCTCGCCCACGTCGATCTTGAGCAGCGCGTCTTCCAGCGCCTCGACCGATCCGGACACGTCACCCTTGATGATCAGCAGCAGTTCCTCGCGGGCACCCGACTTGAGCGCGGACTCCAGGTCCTCCAGCGTGACCCGCGGCCGCCGCTGGGCGAACTGCGCCGTCCGCTCCCTTGCCTCCCGGCGCTCGGCGATCTGCCTGGCCACCCGGTCGTCTGAGACGGTCAGGAAGCTGTCGCCAGCGTCCGGAACCGCGGTCAGTCCAAGCACCTGAACCGGACATGATGGCGGCGCCTCGGTCACCTGGTCGCCGCTGTCGTCGAGCATCGCCCGGACGCGGCCGTGCGCGTCGCCGCAGACGATCGACTCGCCGACCCGTAGCGTGCCGCGCTGGACGAGCACGGTCGCGACCGGACCGCGGCCCTTGTCCAGGTGCGCCTCGATGGCCACGCCCTGTGCGGGCTGGTGCGGATTGGCTCGAAGGTCAAGCTCCGCGTCGGCCGTCAGCACGACCGCCTCGAGCAGTTCCTTGATGCCGGTGCCATTTCTGGCCGACACGTCGACGAAGAGGTTCTGACCGCCGAACTCCTCGGCGACCAGGCCGTACTCGGTGAGCTGGGCGCGCACCCTGGACGGGTCGGCCCCCTCCTTGTCGATCTTGTTGACCGCCACGACGATCGGCACGTCGGCCGCCTGGGCATGGTTCAGCGCCTCAGTGGTCTGCGGCTTCACGCCGTCGTCGGCCGCCACGACAAGGATCACAAGGTCGGTGGTCTCGGCGCCGCGCGCACGCATCGCGGTGAACGCCTCGTGACCAGGGGTGTCGATGAACGTGATGGTTCGTTCCTGCCCGTCGACATCGTTGGTCACCTGGTACGCGCCGATGTGCTGGGTGATGCCGCCAGCTTCGTGAGCGACCATGTTGGTGTGCCTGATCGCGTCCAGGAGCTTGGTCTTGCCGTGGTCGACGTGACCCATCACGGTGACCACCGGCGGCCTGGACTCCAGGTCCGACTCGTCGCCCTCGTCCTCGCCGAACTCGATGTCGAAGGTCTCAAGCAGCTCGCGGTCCTCTTCCTCAGGGGAGACGACCTGGACGCTGTAGTTCAGCTCGGCGCCGAGCAGCTGGAGGGTCTCGTCGTTGACCGACTGCGTTGCCGTGACCATCTCGCCGAGGTGGAAGAGCACCTGGACAAGCGATGCCGGGTTGACGCCGATCTTGTCGGCGAAGTCACTGAGCGACGCGCCCCTGGACAGCCTGATGACCTGGCCGTTGCCGCGCGGGATCTGCACGCCGCCGATGGTCGGGGCCTGCATGTTGTCGAACTCTTGACGCCGCTGCTTCTTCGACTTCCGGCCGCGTGACGGCCGGCCTCCGGGCCGGCCGAAAGCTCCCTGGGTGCCGCTCCTGCCGCGGCCGCCGCCACCAGGCCTGGCAGGTCCCATCCCGGGCCGCGGACCGCCGCCGCCGCCAGGACCGCCTCGCCCGACGCCGGGACCGCCGCGGCCGCCCGGCCTGGTACCTGCTCCGGGACCGCCAGGGCCGCCAGAGCCGCCAGGGCCTCCTGGCCCGTTGCGTCCCGCGAAGGGCCGCGGTGGCATGCTGCTCGGGCTCGGCCTCGGGCCGCCAGGGCGCGGGCCGCCCGGGCGTCCTGCGTCGCCGGGCCCGCCGGGGCCGGGCCGTCCCATCGGGCGCGGTGCCTGCGGGCGGGGACCGCCGGCCGCGCCTGGTGCGCCTGGCCGCGCGGCTTGCCCTGGCGCGGCAGGCCCGGCCGGGCCCGCCTGTCCTGGCCGTGGCGCCCTCGTCGATCCCATGCCAGAGGCCGTCTGGCTGAACGGGTTGTTGCCAGGTCGCGGCCCAGGACGCGGTGCACCGGGGCGAGGCCCCGGCGTCGCACCTGGCTGACCTGTCCTGGCGGGTCCGGGAGCGGGCCTAGCCTGTCCGCCGTCGGGCGTACCGCCCGGCCGCTCGACATGCTCAGGCTGGGAGAACGGAACCTGCGGCACGCCGGCCGCTGGCCGGCCAGCGTCGGTGGCAGGCTCGGCCGCCTCGCCAGCTGCTGGCGGCGCGGTAGCCGCCGGCCGCACCTGTGGCTGCTCTTCTGCTACCGGTTGCGCGGCAGCAGGTGCCGCAGGCGCCGGTGGGGCCGCGGGTTCCGCCGTCGCCGTAGCGGCATCGGCGCGGCCGTTGGCCGCGCGTCGGCCGCCATCTGCCGGAGCCTGTGCGGCAGCAGCCTTAGCGCTCGCGGCCTGGCCTGCGAACGCCTCCTTCAGCCTGCGAACGACTGGTGCCTCGATAGTCGATGAGGCGGAACGAACAAATTCGCCCATTTCCTGGAGCTTGGCCATCACGGCCTTGCTCTCTACGCCGAACTCCTTCGCGAGTTCGTAAACCCGGACCTTCGCCACTACGCTCCCTCTACTCGGCCCGGAAACCGGGCCCGTCAGCCGATCCGGGGCAGCGTGTGCTCCGGCCGGCGTCAGTACTTGCTGTTCATCGCCGCATGCTCATCGAGCGCTCATCACAATTCAGCCTGTCCTTCCGGCGTGTCCTGCTTGCCGCCTGCAATCCCCGCCCGCCATCGCGCACCAGACCAGCCGGTCCGCGGTACCGCATGCTACGGTTCGCGTCCCGGTCAGGTCTCCGCGAGATACCTGACGAGCCCGCCATCGGCCAGCGGTCCCTTCGCGCGCAACGCTCTCGGGATCGCCCGGCGGCGCCTGGCTCGCTCCAAACAGTCCCTGCTGGGGTGCAAGTAAGCCCCCCGGCCCGGCCTGCGCGCCGCAGGGTCGGCGACGATCTCGCCGTCAACCGCCACTACGCGAAGCAAGTCCGACTTGGCGGCCCGCTTCCCGCACCCGACACACGTCCTGATCACTGATCCGGGCATGCTCGAACGCGAAGGCCGCATAGCCGCCTGCAACTAGCTTACAGGGCCGGCGCGTCGGCGGCACCAGCCACCTTCGCAGACCCTTGCCCGCGTGGTGACGGCAGCCGTGCCTCCAGGCCGCGGACCAGCCGATCCGCCGACGTCGCCCTCTGCCTGGGTATCGGGCTGGATGTCGATCCGCCAGCCGGTGAGCCGCGCGGCCAGGCGGACGTTCTGCCCTTCTTTGCCGATCGCAAGCGAGAGCTGGTAGTCGGGCACGATGACCTGAGCGACCCGGTTGGCGGCATCCAGGACATGGACCTGAGACACCCGCGCAGGCGACAGGGCATGGGCAACGAATTCGGCCGGAGCCTCGGAGTAGTCGACGATGTCGATCTTTTCCCCGTGCAGCTCGGCCATCACGTTGCGGACCCTGCTGCCCATCGGCCCGATGCAGGAGCCCTTCGCGTTGACGCCGGGCTCTCTGGCGATCACCGCGATCTTGGTGCGGTGCCCAGCCTCGCGCGCGATCGCCGCGATCTCGACGGCGCCCGAGGCGATCTCGGGCACTTCCAGCGCGAACAGCTTGCGTACCAGGTTGGGGTGGGTGCGCGACAGCGTCACCGACGGGCCGCGGAACCCCTTCCTGACGTGCAGGACGTAGCACTTGAGTCGCTCGCCATGCACGTACCGCTCACCGGGCACCTGCTCGGTTGGCGGCAGGATCGCTTCGATCCTGCCCAGGTCCACCAGCACGGCCTTGGGATCCTTGCCCTGCTGGATGACGCCAGCGACGATGTTGCCTTCCTGGCCGGCGAACTCCCCGAAGGTGAGCTCATCCTCGGCATCGCTCAGCCGCTGCAAGATCACCTGGCCCGCCGTCGTCGCGGCGATCCTTCCAAAACCGGCCGGCGTGTCGTCATATTCCCGCACCCGCATGCCGTTGTCATCCGTCTCGGCTGCCCAGACGGTCACGTGCCCGGTGTTCTTGTCCACCTCGACCCTGGCGGTCGGCGCGGCGCCCTCGGACTTGTGATACGCAACGAGGAGGGCATCCTCGATGGCCTTGATCACCAGGTCCATCGAGATGTCCTTCTCAGCCTCGAGACTGCGCAGGACCGCTACATCAATGTCCATCGGGTCCCTCCTCGTCCGGTGCGGGCCAGGGGGGACTGCCCCCGGGATCGCCCCGCGGGCCGCGGGGGCCTCGAGTCCCCCAGGTCGCCGGCGCCGTCCGCTTCGTCGGTGTCGCCCTCGTCCGACAGGCGGCCGAACTCTATCTGTACCCGGCCCGGCCCCAGCTCGCCGTAACTCACGACCCGCTTCGCGCCGTCGATTTCGAGCGTGACGCCCTCTTGATCAGCGTCGATCACGCGTCCGGTCAGCGTGACGGGATCAGCGGGCGAGCCCTGTTCCGAATCATGGTCGGGTCCGGTCAGGGGCACGATCACCAGCCTGCCGATCGCGCGTCGCCAGTGCCTGGGCTGCGTCAGCGGCCTGTCGACGCCGGGCGATGACACCTCAAGCGTGTAGGGCGCGTCGCCCATCGCGTCCTTCGCGTCGAGCCGAGCAGAAAGCTCGCGGCTGACGTCGGCGATGTCGTCCAGGCTGACGCCTCCGTCGGCGTCGACGATCACGCGCAGCATCCTGCGGCGCCCGGCCCTGGCGATCTTCACGGCTTCCAGGTCGATGTCCATCGCGTGCAGGACCGGCTCGATCACGCTGGTTACCCGCGCCGTCTCGGCCGCCCCTGACGAGCTCGCACCAGGAGCGCTGCCGCGGTTGCCGGGGCCTGGCCTGCCGTCATAAGGGGACCGGCCGCTGCCAGGACCGCTGCCGCGCCCAGCCGAGCTCCGACCGCGGCCGTCCCGCGCGGCGCCGGCCCGGCCATCGGTCCGCGCCTGGCGAGGTGTACCGCGACGCGAGTTCTCGCGCATGACGCCTCCTCGCCGACCTGGACCTTGTTGCCAGGGCTCTAGCCTAGCCGGGGACGCGGCCTGGCGGTCTGACCTGTTGCTCTTCCCCGCACGCGGTGCCAGCGAGGTTCGCCCTGTTCTTCTAACGGATCAGGACGCCAAAGCGCTCCATGGCGCAGCCAGATGTTCGCGGCGAACCCGTACAGTGAACCCGGCACCGCGCGCAGTGCACGACGCGGCGACGCGTGGCATGCTGGGATGCCGCACTGAATGGCGCGAGTAGACAGGGGGCAAGTCCAGGTGGTGGCGCAACCGAGCCGGCGAGCGGTGCTGGCCGCCGCTGCCGCTGGCTCGCTAACGCTCGCGGGATGCAAGGGCATCACCGCGCTGGGGCCGGTGCCCAAGCCTGGCCGCGACGTCGTGACCCTCGAGCACGCGATTGCCGCCGAGGAACTGATGGTGGCGAGATATCGGTCGGCCGTGACGGCACTCGCCGCGGCCGGCACGCCTTCATCGGCCGCAGCGGCGAGCACGAGCGCGGCGCGCGAAGGCCGAGGTCGAGGCCATCCTGACCGAGCATGAGGCCCACCTCGCACAGCTCAAGTCGCGCCTCGTGCTCCCGCCAAGGCTCGCGACCGCCAAGCCGCGGCCGAGCCCTGCGCCGCCACCGGTTCCGCCTGGACGGCACGCGATACTCGCCAGCCTGGCCGCGGCCGAGACGACGGCTTCTGACCGGCTGATCGGCTGGCTCGCCGACGCGCCGCCCGCGCTCGCCCAGCTGATGGCCAGCATCGCCGCGTCCGAGGCCGCGCATGTCGTCCTGCTCGGCCACCCTGGAGGCGGGCGGTGAGCGACGCCAGGCCGGGCGAAGGCCGGCTCGGCAACGATCGCCGCGCTGCAGGCCGCTCTCGCGGCTGAGCAGGCAGCCAGTTACGGCTACGGCGTCCTCGGGGCGCATCTGACAGGACAGCGGTTCGCCGCGGCGGCCGCGGACTGGGTGGCACATCGAGCGGGCGAGAGACCGGCTGACCGGCATGATCACCGCGCGCGGCGGCCAGCCTCAGCCCGCCGCGGCCGCCTACCAGCTGCCGATCTCGGTCCGCACCTCGGCGGCCGCCAGGTCGCTGGCCATCATGCTGGAGCGTCAGGTAACCGCCGCCTACCTGGGACTTGTCGCGGTCCCAGATCCGGCGCTGCGGACGTTCGCCGCGACGAACATGCGCGATTGCGCGGTGCGGAGCGCGCGTTGGAGCGGCCGCGCGCAGGCCTTCCCCGGCTCTTAAACGCGTCGCGCTGAGCACTCTCGCGATCAGCGCAGCGGCGGCGGCATGCTGGTCGCCAGGGGCGATTCGTTCTGCCCACGGCCACCAGAACCACCACAGCCCGTCCCTGCTGCGGCCGAAGTAGACGTCCTCCTCCAGCCGCGATACCACCGGGATTTACGACGTGCAAGCTAGGAACTTGTCCAGGCGGAGCCATCAGCCTCGTCCTGAGGCCGTGCTTGCCGAGCTCTTCTGCGAGGCGCTCGAGCCTGTCGAAGAAATATTGCACATACGTTTCGGTGCTTGGATCGCCGCCGGCTTGACCGGCCACCACGGCTACCATGTCACCCTGCGTACTGGCTGAGTTGCGGAACGTAATGCACTCTTCAAAGGATGCTCCAACAGCGGGCTAATCTGCAAGTTCCAGTGGCAAAATCGTTGCGAACATCGGGGGTCGACTGGAGACGATGCCCTAAATCAAGCCATTTACCGCCAATAAGGGCTTGCATTTGGGTACGCCCACGCCTGGCCATTCGTCCGGGACCTCAGCACCGGCGGTGATGTAACGCAGTAACGGTCTTAACCATTTAGCAGCGAGTCGGGCAGCGGCTCGGTGTGCAACACGGTCAGCCTCGATACCGCCCTGGTGAGCGCGACGTACAGGCGCTGCAGCCCGCGCGCCTCCGCGGCGGCGATCCGGCCAGGCTCCACGACGATCACGTGGTCGAACTCCAGGCCCTTCGCGATCGTGACGGGGACGATCACGAGCTGGCTGTCGCCCGCTTCGCCGTCGAGGAGGCGTGAGGCAGCCCGGCCTCACCCAGCATCGCCGCGATCTCGGCCGTCTGCGCGTCGGCCGCGATGACCGCGATCGAACCTGGCCTGGTCAGCGCCTCGGCGCAGGCATCCGACACCGCCGCCGGGAGGTCGCCGTGCGCGCACCTGCGTGATCTCAAGCGAGCCGGGATCCTGCCTGATGGACATCGCCGGGCTCGAGTGCGGGCGCGATCTCGGCGAGCAGCTGGCTGGCGAAGTCGAGTATCTGCGCGCGGCACCCGGTAGCCGGTCGTCAGTATCTCCAGCGTTGCCTCGGACTTTCCGAGGTGACCGAGCATCTGGTCCCAGCTCGGCGTCGCCCACGCGGTCGTGCCCTGCGCGATGTCGCCGAGCACCGTCACCGAACCGGTCGTGCGCTCGCCTGCCGATCGCCCGGCACGCCATCGCGGACAGGTCCTGCGCCTCGTCGACCACCACATGGGCGAGGCTCGGCGTCCGCTCGATCAGGTCCTTGACCTCGTCGATAAGCACCGCATCCGCCGCCGACCAGCGGGCAGAACCTGGCCCGCGCGGCGGGCGCTGCCAGGCGATCAGCGTCCTGCTCGGCCTCGCTGAACAGCCCGTCCGCGGCGCTTCCTGAGCACCTCGCGATCGGACAGCAGCGTGAACACCACGCGCACCGGGTCTGCCTTCGGCCAGATGGCTGTCACCGCGGACCTGACTGAGCTGGTGCGGCGGACCGCCTCGTGCGTGCGGTCGTCGCAGATCTCCCCTGCTGCCTCCATCTGGCTGAGGATCACGTGCGCGATCCGGTGCGACAGCATCTCCCGGCCCGTCCCGTACCTGACGCCCCGCGCGCGCAACTCCCCGACAAGCTCGGAGATCCGCTCCGCCTGCACCCGCCACCGGCGCGATCCGCGGACCACCAGGATCGACTCCGCTGGCTCGCCGATCCGGTCCCACAGCGCCCTGTGCAGCACCTCGGCCATCCGGGCGTCGCCCTTGAGCCTGGCGGCATGCTCGGTGTCGGTGCCGCGGACCGGCACCGACGAGATCAGCTCGGTGACCGACGTCTGCTCGGCATCGAACTCCCCGAGCGCCGGCAGCACGTTGCGGATATAGGCCAGGAATGCCCGGTTCGGCCCGAGAACCAGCACGCCGCCGCGGCTCATCCGCTCCCGGAACGCGTAGAGCAGGTACGCCACGCGGTGCAGGCCGACGGCGGTCTTCCCGGTTCCCGGCGCACCCTGCACGCACACCGACTCGGTGGCATCGGCCCGCACGATGTCGTCCTGCTCAGGCTGGATCGTGGCGACGATGTCGCGCATCGACCCCGACCGCGGTCGCTCGATCTCCTCGATCATGATCCGGCTGAGCGGAACCTGGCCGGCCGGCTGCGGGGAAGCCATCGCATCGAAGATCTCGTCCTCGAACGCCGTCAGGTCACCACCGCTGAACCCGAACCGGCGCCGCCTGAGGAGGCCCATCGGATCGCTGGGGCTGGCTCGGTAGAACGGCCTGGACACCGGCGCCCGCCAGTCGATCACGACCGGGATGACCGTGCGGGTCATGCACGTGCCGCCGGCCGATATGGAAGGACTCGCCGGTCTCCGCGCCTGGCGTTGTCAATTCCGTGCTTTCACCGGGCTCAGTGGCTGGCCGAGTCCGTCCGGGCTCATAGTCGAGCCGGCCGAAGAACAGCGGGGTGTCGGGCAGATCCTTGAGAGATTCGGCTCGCCTGTACAGGTCAGCCTTGAGATACTCCTGCGACACCCGGTCGCCTGCCAGCGCAGGCAGTGACATCACGTCCTCGCGCATCAGCCGGAGAAAGTCCCGCGAGGTCGCCAGATGATCGCGTTCGGCCGCCAGCACCTGGTCCGCGCCAGCGTCTTCCTCTCTCACCGAAGCCATGGCGCATCTCCTCGATGGCGTAGGGGATTGGGCGCAAGGGCATCGGAGCTTAGCACCAGGTCAGCGCGCCGTCACGTCATTATCGATCAGAACAGACCCGTACGGTCAGAACGACGACATGAAGGTGCCCACCTCGGTGAAGCCGACCCTGCGGTAGGCGGCCCTGGCCGGAAGGTTGAAGTCGTTGACGTACAGGCTGACCACGGGGGCGTGTGAGCTCCGCGCGAACGCGACGACGGCGGCCATCCCCCGGCTTGCGTGACCGCGGCCGCGCAGCTCGGGGGGCACCCACACGCCCTGAACCTGGCAGGCCTCCGCGGTGACGGCTCCGATCTCGGCCTTGAAGACGACCTGCCCGTCCTCGATCCTGGCCAGTGAGCGCCCGCAGGCGACCAGTTCGCTGACCCTGGCACGATAGGCGGCGCCGCCGTCGGCGCCGATCGGCGAGATGCCGACCTCCTCGGTGAACATGGCGACGCTGGCGGGGAGCAGGATCCCGACCTCGCCAGGACGCACCAGCCGGACGCCAGGGTCCGGGCCCACGAGCGGGTCGCTTGCGATCGCCATCAGCGGCTGGCGATCCCTGATCTCGCGCGGCCGGTCCCAGTACGGCGCGAGCCTGCGCCACAGGTCGCCGACCGCCCCGGCCGGACCGGCGATCGAGGAGCAGCGGCGCCCCTGCTTCCTGGCCCGCTCGGCGTACGTCGCAACGGCGGCCGGGCCGGCCTCAACCGGCACCATGTTCGCGCCGACGTAGCAGAGCGACTCGAGCCTGCCGGACTCGCAGAAGCCCCATACCTGAGCGCCCAGCCGCATCGGATCGAGTCCGCTTGCCTGCAGGCGAGCCTTGACGAAGACATTCGCGACGGGATCTCGGTCGCAAACGGCCAGTGCCTCATCGCGATCGCGATCGGTCAGCAGCCTGAGCGCGGATGTTTGCGCGGCCCTGGTGCGCAGCACACCTTTAGCGTAACGGCAACGCGGGCGTTCAGTCTCAGCCGTTGGGGGTCGGGTCGGGAAGCGGCGCGCACGTGGCGTTGACCAGGCCGGGCGCCGACGGGAGCGCGCCGGTCGCGAGGTATCTATTCAGATAGCCGTTCACGCACGAATTAGCCGGAAACGCGAGGGATTGCCCGTGGTTCCCGCCGCCGCGGACCACCACCATCTTGGCGGTCGGCAGCCGCCGGTGCGCGTTCTGGGCGCCCGCGTACGGCGTAGCCGCGTCTAGCGTCCCCTGCAGCATGAGAATGCCGGGCAGCCCGGGGGCACCGATCTGCATCGGCTTCGCGGGCCCGTGCACCGGCCAGAACGCGCACGCGGCGTTGAACCATGCGTTATCCCAGGCCTCGAACGGCGCGGTGCGGTAGACCTTCCTGGTGTCGGTGTCCCACTTCGCCCAGTTCCGCGGCCAGGCGACGTCGGCGCACTCGACGGCGTTGTACACCGCGAACTCGTTCTCGTTCTGCTTGCCGATCTGATTGAAGACCGCCACGAGCTGCTGGCTCGACCCGCCATGCAGGTACGCGGAGATGGCTCCTGCCAGCCCGGGCCAGTAGCCGTTGTTATAGCCGCCGGCGACGAACGTGTCGTCGAGCTCGTCAGGGCCGATGCTCGGGCCTGACGGCTGCGCGACCGGGTGCGCGATCAGCCGGGCTCGGGTCGTGTAGTACGACCGTCTGACCGCCGCCGCAGTAGAGCCGAGCCGGTAGACGTTGTTGTAGCGCGCGGCCCAGCTGTAGAAGGCGTTCATCCTTCCCTGGAAGGCGTAGTCCTGCGCGATGTTGTCCGCGTACCAGACGCCGGTCGGGTCCACGGTGCTGTCGAGCACCATCCGGTGCACGCGCTTGGGGAACAAGGTCGCGTAGACCTGGCCGATGTAGGTGCCGTAGGAGTAGCCGAAGTAGCTCAGCTTGGACTGCCCCGTAGCGGCTCGGATCTGGTCCATGTCCCTGGCGATGTTCGCCGTGGTCATGTACGGCAGCAGCCAGCCGTACTTCTTCTGGCAGTCAGCCGCGTAGGACCTGGCCCGTCGGATCATGACGTGCTCACCCGCGGGGTTCGCCGGTACGTAGTTGGGCCGCTCATGCGCGAAGAAGGCGGGGTCGCAGTGCAGGGCTGGCCGTGAAGCCCCGACTCCCCTGGTGTCGAACCCGATGATGTCGTAGCGCGATGCGACGGCGGGATCCAGCCCTTGCGCGACGAAGCTCGCGAGACTGAGCCCGCTGCCGCCGGGTCCGCCGGGGTTGACCAGCAGGATGCCCTGCCGCTGGCTGGGCGGCGCCGTTGCGGGAACCTCCGACAGCGCGAGCGTGAGCGACCGGCCGCCCCGGTTGCGGTAATTCAGCGGTACCCGCAGCCCGGCGCAGCGCAGGCCTGAACCGCAGTTGCGCCAGCGGAGGCTCCGTGGGTGGCCAGACCTGGGTGGCCAGACACTGGGTGGCCAGGCCCTGATGTGCCTGCGGACCCGCCGGTCCCGCTCTTGTGGCCTGAAGGCTGCGGAGATGAACCCTGCGTGCAGCCAGCCACCGCAAGCAGCGCGACGACCGCCGCCGCGAACAGCCCTCGTCTCATCGATGTCAGGGTGCCCGCCTCAGACCTGCTCCGCCGGCATCGCTTCCGCGAGCTTCATGGCCTCTTCGATCAGCCGCTCGACGATCTGTGACTCAGGAACTGTGGCGATGACCTCGCCCTTGACGAAGATCTGCCCCTTGCCGTTGCCGGACGCCACGCCGAGGTCAGCCTCCCTGGCCTCGCCAGGGCCGTTGACGACGCAGCCCATCACCGCGACGCGCAGCGGCACGTCGAGGCCGTCGAGCGCGGCGGTGACCTGGTCCGCGAGCGTGTAGACGTCTACCTGGGCACGGCCGCACGACGGGCAGGACACGATCTCCAGCCCTCGGTCACGCAGGCCGAGCGACTCCAGGATTGCGTTGCCGACCTTCACCTCCTCCACAGGAGGCGCGGAAAGCGAGACCCTGATCGTGTCTCCGATGCCCTCGGCAAGGAGCGCGCCGAACGCGACCGCCGACTTGATCGTGCCCTGGAAGATCGGGCCCGCCTCGGTGACGCCGAGGTGCAGCGGGTAATCGCACTGCTCGGCGAGCAGCCGGTACGCCTTGATCATCACGACCGGATCGTGGTGCTTCACCGAGATCTTGATGTCGCGAAAGCCGTGCTCCTCGAACAGCGAGCACTCCCAGAGCGCGGACTCGACCAGCGCTTCTGGCGTCGCCTTGCCGTACTTGGCCAGCAGCCGCTTATCGAGCGAGCCTGCGTTGACGCCGATCCTGATCGGCACCCGGGCGTCCGCCGCAGCCTTGGCGATCTCGCCGACCTTGTCGTCGAATGCCTTGATGTTGCCCGGGTTCACGCGCACGGCCGCGCATCCCGCGTCGATAGCGGCGAACACGTACTTGGGCTGGAAGTGGATGTCGGCGATCACCGGGATTTGCGACTTCGTGGCGATCGCAGGAAGTGCGTCCGCGTCATCCTGCGACGGGACTGCGACGCGCACGATCTGGCAACCCGACGCGGTGAGCTCGGCGATCTGCTGAAGCGTGGCGTTGACGTCGGCGGTCAGCGTCGTTGTCATCGACTGCACGGAGACGGGCGCGCCGCCGCCCACCGGGACGGCGTGCTTGCCCTTGCCCACCATGATCTGCCTGGATACGCGCCGTTGCGCGACCGGTGCTTGCGGCACCTCGGGCAGGCCCAGGTTGACGGTCATCGGACTCCTCGCCTCATTCGTCTCGACTGGCGTGTCATCTGGTTATCAGGCCGGCCGTCAGGATCGCCGGCTCTGGTTCTGGTCACTGGAATGGTCACCGGGTCAGTGATAGCGGGTTGATGATGTCGGCCGCGATCAGCAGCAGGCCGAACGCGACGATCAGCGCGAACACCCCGACGCTGACGGGGATCAGCCGCTTGATGTCGACCGGGCCGGGATCGGGCCTGCGGAACAGGCGGGCAAGCCATGCCCGAACGCGTTCGTACAGCACGATGGCGAGGTGGCCGCCGTCCAGCGGCAGGAGCGGCACGAGGTTGAAGATGCCGACGAAGATGTTCACCTCGATGATGATCAGCAGGACCACCGAAAGCTTCTGCTGCCAGCCGATGTGGGCCGCGACCACGTCGCCGGTGATGTTGGCCGCGCCGACCATGCTGCTGACCTGGCCGCCGGGCGTCGCTGCCCGGTCCTTGGAGAACAGGTAGGGAATCGCCTTGGGGATCCGGCCAAGCGCGGTCACCGACTGAGATGCGATGCTGCCGAACTGCGATCCGGCGTAGGTGATCCCCTTGATCGGCCCGGCGTGACTGTAGGTGACGGTCGGCGAGACGCCAAGGAAAGCGCCCTTTCGCCAGCTGACGCTGGCCAGCGCAACCTGCTTGGTGATCTCGCGGCTGCCGCGCTCGATCGTGAACGGCACCTTGCTGCCGGCCGGGTGGTCCTTGATGGCCGTGCCGATCTGGTACCAGTTATGCACGGGTTGGCCAGCGACGGCGATTATCTTGTCGCCGGACTTCAGCCCGGCCAGGGCGGCCGGCGACCGCGGGTCGCCGGTGGCGCACCCGGCCTGCTGCGTAGCCGGGACGCAGCGGAGCACATTGACCGTGGCGCCTGACTGGTCGGCAATTCCTACGCCGACCGCGAGGATGAACAGCAGCACGAACGCGATCAGGAAGTGCATGAAGGAGCCGGCCCCGAGCACGATCGCTCGCTGCCAGCCGGGCTTGGCGCGGAAGGATCGCGGCTCATCGGCGGGATCAACGTCGTCCAGAATGGTCATTCCGGTGATCTTGACGAATCCACCTACCGGCAGGGCCTTCACGCCGTACTCGGTCTCACCGCGCTTCCTCGACCACAGCGTGGTGCCGAAGCCGACGAAGAACTGCGTTGCCTTCATGCCGAAGGCCTTCGCTGTCAGGAAGTGCCCGGCCTCGTGCATCATGACGGAAACCAGCAACGCGATGATGAAGATGAGCACGCCGATCAGGAAGCTCATCGTGGCGACTCTCCCTCCGGGCGGTGTTCCCGCGCCCCGTCCGGGCGGTGTTCGCGCGCCGCCGAGGGCCGCAATCCGCGCCTGATCATCTAGCACCCGCTTGCGTCAGCTCGCGAGCGCGCGCGCGTGCCCAGGTGTCAGCTGCGAGCACGTCGTCCAGCCCGGCGATCCGGGGGCCGGAACTGCCGTGATCTGAGACTACCCGCGCGATGGTGTCGACGATCCCGCCGAACGGCACGCGGCCATCGGTGAAGGCAGCCACGCACTCCTCGTTCGCCGCGTTGTAGACGGCAGGCGTCGTGCCGGCCCGCCGGGCTGCCTCCCTCGCCAGGCCAACCGCGGGGAAAGCAGCGTTGTCCAGCGGCTCGAAGGTCCAGGTGTGCGCCGCCGTCCAGTCGACCGGGCTCGCCGCATCAGCCACCCGTTCCGGCCATGCCAGCGCGTGCGCGATGGGGATACGCATGTCCGGCGGGCTCGCCTGAGCGATCGTGGATCCATCGGTGAACTCGACCATCGAATGAATGACCGATTGCCGGTGAACGACCACTTCAATGTCATCAAGACCGATGTCGAACAAAAGATGCGCCTCGATCACTTCGAGACCCTTATTCACCAACGTGGCCGAGTTGATGGTGATGACCGGACCCATGTTCCAGGTCGGGTGTGCCAGCGCCTGGGCGGGCGTAGCAGTCGCCATCTGCTTCGTGCTCCAGTGCAGGAAGGGCCCGCCGCTCGCGGTGAGGACGAGCTTGCGTACCTCGTCGGCTCGCCCGCTGCGCAGGCACTGGGCGATCGCGGAGTGCTCGGAGTCGACAGGGACGATCTGGCCTGGCGCGGCCCGGTCGGTGACCAGGTGACCGCCCATGATGAGCGACTCCTTGTTGGCCAGCGCCAGCACGCGCCCGGCGTCCAGGGCGGCGAGGGTCGCGGCCAGTCCGACCGCACCCGTGACGGCGTTGAGCACGACATCTGACTGCCAGGCAGCAACTTCCGCGACGGCAGCGGGCCCGGCGAGAACCTTCGGGGGCGGCGTGCCCGCGACGCTCGCCCTGGCCTGGAGTGCATCGTGGACCGCGGTTACCGCATGCTCGCTCGCGACGGCTACTACCTCGACGCCGAATTCGATGGCCTGATCGGCCAGCAAGTCCGGATTGCCGCCGCCGGCGGCCAGCGCCACGAGCCGGAATTTGCCCGGGTTGCGCCGTACGATATCGGCCGCCTGAGTGCCGATAGATCCGGTTGAGCCGAGCAGGACAAGATCACGCTGGCTGTCCTCGCTACGGGCTGGTGAGCCGGGATCCATGCTGTCATTGTCACCGCCGCCGAGCGGTTCTGCGAACGCGGGCTGGCCGCAAGCTGACCTTCGCGTCAGATCGCACGACTCCCTGCGCCGCCACGAGGTGCCCGGATCCGGGACCCCGTACCAGAGCATCGGTCGCTCTGCGCTTAGCTAGAGTCGTGATCCGTGACTGCCCCCTACCCGACCCGCCAGCATGACGGCGACCGCATCCCCTGAGCATCCGCTCGATCTGACGCAGAGCCTGGCCGGGTTGCCAGGGGACGGCGAGCGTGCCGGGAGGGCAAGCTGGCGCGAGCGCCCGGCAGGCCAGCAGCCGCAGTGGCCTGACCCTGACCGTCTCGCGGCGGTGACAGCCCAGCTCGCGCAGCTTCCTCCGCTGGTGTTCGCCGGCGAGTGCGATCAGCTGACCGATCGGCTCGCCGCGGTCACCAGGGGCGAGGCGTTCGTGCTGCAGGGCGGCGACTGCGCAGAGACGTTCGCCGGGTCGACCGCCGAAGCGGTCAGGGCCAAGCTGCAGACGCTGCTCCAGATGGCCGTGGTGCTCACCTACGGCGCGAGCGTGCCGGTGATCAAGATCGGCCGGATGGCCGGCCAGTTCGCCAAGCCGCGCTCCGTGCCGACCGAGGTCAGGAACGGCGCCGAGCTGCCCGCGTACCGAGGTGACGCGGTGAACGGGCTCGAGTTCACCGCGGCGGCCAGGACGCCGGACCCAGACCGTCTGCTGCGCGCCTACCACAGCTCCGCGGTCACGCTGAACCTGTGCCGCGCCTTCACCGCGGGCGGGTACGCGGGCCTGCATCAGGTGCACGCGTGGAACCAGGATTTCGTCGCCGACAGCCCGGCGGGACGGCGCTACGAGAGGCTGGCCGGAGACATAGACAGGGCGCTCAGCTTCATGCGAGCGTGCGGCGCCGACCCTCAGGAGCTTCGGACGGTCGAGCTGTACTCCAGCCACGAAGCCCTGTTGCTCGACTACGAGCACGCGCTGACCAGGCTGGACACTCGGACCGAGCGGGAGGCCGAGCCTGCGGGTGGACGGCTATACGACACGTCGGCGCATTTCCTGTGGGTCGGCGAGCGGACCAGGGCGCTCGACGGCGCGCACGTGGAGTTCGCCCGCTCGATCAGCAACCCGATCGGCGTGAAGATCGGGCCCGACGCCAGCGAGGCCGAGGTGCTCGCACTGATCGCGATTCTCAATCCGGACCGCCGGCCCGGCAGGCTCACGCTGGTCAGCAGGATGGGCGCCGGCCGGATCCACGACGTCCTGCCCGGTCTGGTCCGGGCGGTCGCGAACGACGGCGCGCCAGTCGCGTGGGTCTGCGATCCGATGCACGGCAACACATTCGAGGCTCCGAGTGGCCACAAGACCAGGCGATTCGACGACGTCCTTGCAGAGCTGCACGCCTTCTTTGACGTCCACCGCGAAGCCGGTACCCACCCTGGCGGCATTCACATCGAGTTCACCGGCGACAACGTCACCGAGTGCGTCGGCGGCAGCCACGAGATCGTCGCAGATGACCTGCATCAGCGGTACGAGACGGCGTGCGACCCGCGACTGAACCGCAGCCAGGCCCTAGACCTGGCCTTCACCGTCGCCGAAAGCTACCGCCGCCACTAGCAGCCCACACCGCGCCGCATCGGCCTCCGCAGCGCCAGACCCCCGCGCCGACGTCGCGCACCCCCGCACCGCCGCGGCCTCCGCAGCGCCAGACCCCAGCGCCGCCCGCACGGCGCAGCCAACAACGGGGGACCCCTGCTGTCGCCCTAACGACATCAGGGATCCCCCGTTGTCGCCTGGATTCAGTTGGCGGCCGCGGAGGGTTCCCAGTCGGGGCGGAGCGGCATGGCGGAGTCGCCGTTGGCGGCGAGCTTGACGCCGAGGACTTGGTGCAGCTGGATCTCGTTCCGCTCGAATCCGAGCCGCGAGCCGGCCATGTACAGCCGCCACACCCGGGCTGTCGCCTCGCCGACCTCGGCGACGGCCTCGTCCCAGTGCGCGGATAGGTTCGCGCACCAGGCCGCGAGCGTGATCGCGTAATGCTCCCTCAGGTTCTCCTCGTGCCTGACCTCGAACCCCGCGTCATGCATCTGCGAGATGATATGGCCAGGCCCCTCGAGCTCGCCGTCGGGGAACACGTACCGGAAGATGAACCCGTCGGTGACCGACGCAGGGCCGGCGTTGTCCGGCCTGGTGATGCAGTGGTTCAGCATCCGGCCGCCGGGCTTGAGCTTGCCGTGAAGGAACCCGAAGTACGCCGGGAGCTGCGCCTTGCCTATGTGCTCCGTCAGGCCGATCGAGCTGACCGCGTCGAAGTCGGTCTCGGTGACCTCGCGGTAGTCCAGATGCCGGACCTCGGCCAGGTCTTCCAGGCCGGCTTCCTTGATAGCGCGCTGAGCCCAGAGGGCCTGCTGCTCGGACAGCGTGACGCCGAGCGCGCGCACCCCGAACTTCCTGGCCGCGTGCATGACCATGCCGCCCCAGCCGCAGCCCACGTCGAGCAGCCGCATGCCGGGCCGCAGCGCGATCTTCCTGGCGACCAGGTCGAACTTGTACTCCTGGGCCTGCTCCAGCGTCGCGTTCGCGTCCGGATAGCAGGCGCACGTGTAGGCCATCGAGGGACCGAGCACCCACTCGTAGAACGTGTTGGACACGTCGTAGTGGTGCGAGATCGCGGTCGCGTCGCGGCGGCGGGTATGGCGACGACCCGACAGTCCACCGCAGTGTTGACCCTGACCTCCTGCGGCGGCGGCGCGACCCGCTTGAGTAGCAGCTTAGGCCCGCCGAGCTGGGACAGCAGGGAGAGCCGCTCGGTCACAGACAGGTCCATCCGCTGCGCCTTGACCAGCCGGGCCAGAGCGGTGTACATGTCGCCGTCTATGTCGATGTGGCCCGAGACGAACGCCCTGGCCAGGCCCAGCGCACCCGGCGCCTGGGCGAGGTAGGACACGGCGACCGGGCTCTTGATCGTGAACGTCACGGGGGGAGTGCCAGGCCTGCCCGCCCTGCTGCCGTCGTACGCGACGAACTCCACTTCGGCGTCGGGCCCGGCGACGCCCTCGAACACCTCTGCTAGCGGCATGCCCAGTCTCCTTTCACCGCCTGCCAGCTTCACCAGCCGGCCCTACCTGCCGCCGACGCACTTGTCGTACAGGGTGGCAAGACGGCCGTCGGGGTCGTACTCCTGCTTCAAGTCGGCGTAGGCGGGGCCGTTGTACAGCCTCGAGAACTCCTCGGGTGAGTAGTACGAGGTGGAGTACAGCCCTTTGTGCCCGCCGAGCTCGGTGACCTTGTCCTCGATCTGCCTGTTGTAAAAGCCGTCGCCGGCCTCCGGCGGCAACGTCACATTGCCCCAGAACCCGAAGTTCACGTACACCTCGTCGGGCTGCAGCGGATAGAGCGGCCAGGCCCGGTCGGCGCGCAGGCGCAGCGGGCACAGCCAGACCGGGCTCATGCCAACATCGGCGGCGAAGAATTCGTAAAATTCCGCGCTCCGAGTCACCGGTATCTCAACGTCCTGGATGACGGACTCCTGCGCAGGAGCGCCGCGCCGCGAGCCGATGGCGCGCGTCAGGCCGTGCCGCTTGTCGAGCGCCACGAGCCTGCGGTAGACGTCGGAGCGCCGGTAACGGCGCGGCCACATCCGCCGCACCAGCGGGCGCTGCACGCCGAAAGCGCGCGAGCACCAGAACCAGTCGGTGTCCCATCGCCACAGGTAGTCGCGGATGGTCAGGAAGTCCTCCTGCGGGCCGCGAATCGACTGGTAGTAGATGTTCTGGCCGGTGTAATCGCTCAGCCACGGCGCCACGTCGCTGAAGCTGCCGACGGTCAGGTAGATCTCGTCAGGTCCGAACGCCGTACCGTCGAGGAAGTCCGCGTGGTGGCCGAGATAGCTGCCGTCGCGGGCGATGTCGGCGATCGCCGTCATCGCCTCGTCCGCGCTGCCGAACCTGAAGTGGCGGAGGTGCACGTACGGCTTGACCGGCTCCAGGGCGATCGTGAGCCAGAGCGCGTAGCCGAGCGTGCCGTAGGAGTTGGGGAAACCCCAGTACAGGTCGGCGTGCTCGGAATGCGGCGCGGCGCTCATGAGCCTGCCGTCGCCGGTCAGGATCTGCATCTCGAGCACGGACTCATGCGGCAGGCCGTTCCGGAGTGATGTCGACTCGATCCCGAGGCCCGACACAGCCCCGCCGAGCGTGATCGTCTTCAGCTGCGGAACGACCATCGGCATCAGCCCGTGCCTGAGCGTGGCGTCTGCAAGGTCTTCGTATGTGGTCATGCCGCCGACGGTGGCCGTTCTGGATTCCGGGTCGACGGACATCACCTTGCTGAACGCGGAGACGTCGAGCGTGACCAGCCCAGGGCCGCCCGAGTCGCGGAACCTGAACAGGTTGGAGGTGGACTTGGCCAGCCTGACCGGGGTTCCTGGCGGGATCGCCGCATAAGCATGCCGCAGTCGTGCGGCGGCCGCGTGCCGGCTCGCCATCGACTGATCAACCAGTCCTGTCACGCTGCCCTCCGTCGGGTGGGCCCGCGCGACCAGCTCTGTGCCACCTGCATTGTGCACCGCCCGCGGTGCCGCCACCTGCGCGGGTAAATCATGCTCCGTTGATCCTACCGTTCAGTAGCCCGGCGGTCCGAGACTAATCTCCCGGTTGTGGCGTTCATGTCCCTGGCTCAGTAGTCGCGCGGATGGGCCGCACGTCCGACGCCCGCGTGCTTCCCCCCCGATCGCCCGTTGCTCGACCGCCGCCGCTAGACGCCCGTCATGGCATGTACTCGCCCGGACGCCACAGCGTCGACGAGCCGCTGGTAGTCACGCTCGTTCTGCACGGCGTACGCGACCGCGAACTCGGCGATGGCGTCATCGAAGCTCTCGGCCGAGCCCAGGTAGCCGCTGATCAGCGTGGCGCGGCCGGTCCTCGCGTGCGCCCTGGCCAGCGCCCAGCCGCATAGCCGCCCGTAGTAGACGAGCTGCTCGGCGTCCATGACGGGGACGTCCATGTTCCCCTTCATGTCGCGGAGCTGCCTGACGTAGTAGTCCCTCGGCGTGTGGCCGTCCGGGTGGACGCCGCGGGTCCATCCGAGGAACGGATCGGAGGCCGCCTGCGTCAGGCGCTGCCCCTTGACCACTCGCTCGCCCTGATGCTTGTACTCGCTCGGCCCGGCGAACGGAGCCAGCACCGACTCCTGCGCCTCTTTGAGCTGCAGGAACAGCGGCTCATCTGGCCGGTCGCCCATCAGCAGAATGATGAACGCCTCTGTCCCGACCGAGCCCACCCCCACGACCTTGCGCGCGAAGTCGCCGAAGTAGTAGCGGCTGAGCACCTCCCGCGCGTCGGCCTTGAGCGTCTCCTTGTACAGGGCGATGGCGCTCCGCAGCTCTTCGAACACACCAGGATCCAGTTCGACGGGGTAACGCACGATCACCGGATAGTCCGGCTTGATCGTGTACTCGCCGTCGACCAAGGCGCACAACTTGACCAGCGCCTGCTGGCTGGTCCGCCTCCTGGCCTTGTCGATATCCCGGCGGCGCCGCCGCGCGGCGCGCTTCGGCTGGAGCACGTCGAAGATGGCCGCCATCGACTCGACGTCAATCCTGGAATACCAGACGTCGAGGAAGCGCATCTTCGCGAACTTGGCCATCTCGGTCCGATAGCTGTGCACGCAGCTTCTGGCCGAGTCCTTGGCCGTGCGGTCGGAGAAGCCGTTGTCCTGTGCCGCGACCGCGAAACTGGCCGCGAGCCGCTTGACGTCCCAGTCGAATGGCCCGGGCAGCGTCTCGTCGAAATCGTTGACGTCAAAGACCATCCTGCGATCGGCAGCGCCGAACATCCCGAAGTTCATCAGGTGAGCGTCACCGCAGCACTGGACGTGGATGTCAGTTGTCGGCGTATGGGCGAGGTCCCACGCCATCGGCGCGGCCGCGCCCCTGTAGTACGCGAACGGCGACGCGAGCATCCGACCGTACCTGATCGGCACCAAATCGGGAACCCGCTCCCCGGCCTGCTCCTCGAGGATGGTCAGCGGATCGGGCCGATCTGCCGGTGCCACCCAGGCCGCGTGAGATGACCTGGGGACCGACGCTCTCCTGGCCCGGCCCTCCTGGTAGCCACTCCTGCGGGCTGTACACCTCATGCGGCGGCGCGAGCACCCCCGGCGTCATGCGGCTCATGTGACCACCGACCCCCCGATCGTGGCCGCTGGAGCCCCGGTCAGGGTCGGCAATTACCCTGGCAATCACCCAGCTGGCCTTGTCAATCCCCAAGAGTACGAAGGCGGCTGAGCCATCGCCCAGGCGGGTCGGGCGGAGGGCACGAGGGGCGAGCGACTGCGTTTCGCCAGGTGGAGGAAGCATGGCCACGGTCTATTCCGAGCTAGACGAGCGCCTGATCGCGTTCATCAAAAGCCAGCCGATGTTCTTCGTGGCGACGGCGCCATGCCTGGACGAGGCGGGCGATGGCGGGCACGTGAACGTCTCGCCGAAGGGATACCGCGACACGTTCGCAGTGCTCGACCCGCTGACCGTGGCCTACCTCGACCTGACCGGTAGCGGCGCGGAGACCATCGCGCACCTGCGGCAGAACGGCAAGATCACGATCATGTTCTGCTCGTTCGGCCGCCAGCCGAAGATCCTCCGGCTCTACGGCACGGGAAGGACGGTGCTGCCCGGCGACGCCGACTGGCCGGAGTTCGCCGCGCACTTCAGCGCTGATCCGGGCACCGCTAAGGGCTCCAACACCGCCACCGACACCGCCACAGACACCGCCACAGACACCGGTAACGTCGGCACCGCCACCGGTAACGCCGCCGGCATCGCCGTCGACAGCGCCACCGGCATCGGCACCGGCCGCGGCAACCAGCGGGCCATCATCGTGGTCGCCGTCGACCGCATCTCGGACTCGTGCGGCTACGCCGTCCCTGTCATGGAACTCACCGAGGAGCGCGACCTGCTCACCCGGTGGTCAGAACGCCGTTCGGCCGAAGATCTGGTCGAGTACCGCGTCAAGCACAACAGCGCCAGCATCGACGGCCTCCCCGCCCTCGGCTAGGCTGCCGACGCCTGGCCCCGGCATGCACGACGCCGGGCGTCGGGTAAGCACCACCGCGAGGACTCGGCCCGGCGCTCCTGGCTTTGTTCTGTCCGTACTGTCTTATTACCGACGATTAACCAATCTCGCCCGATACATCTCTTACAGTGGGCGGATGCGATTCGCGCTCCTCAATTCCGGGCTCGGCTTGCTAGTCGCAGCCAGTGAGCTGCACAAACTCCGGCCGGACTGCCGATTTGATCATCGCCATGGACCCGGACGGCATGCCATGGGGACCGCGGACTCCAGAGGACATCGCTGAGCGCTCGCTGACGATTGCCAGGGCGGCAGCCAGCTACGAGCCCGACGTCATCGTGATGGCGTGCAACACCGGCAGCGTGCACGCGCTGGACGCGCTGCGGGCAGAGTTCGAGCCGCGCATCCCGGTCGTCGGCACCGTGCCGGCCATCAAGCCGGCCGCCGCGGTGACCAGCTCGGTGGCGATCTGGGCCACGGTCGCCACCACCGCGAGCGACTACCAGCGCCGGCTGATCGAGCAGTTCGGTGGCGGGGCAGACGTCACCCCGGTCGCCTGTCCCGGCCTGGCGACCGCGATTGACGCGGGCGACCCGATGGCGACAGCGGCGGCCATCGCCGACGCGGCGAACCGGACGCCGGGCGGCTGCGGCGCTGTCGTCATGGGGTGCACAGAATACGAGCTCGCCGCCGACCAGATCAGCGTGGCCATGCCGGGCGCCGCCCTGTTCGGCTCGGCTGCCGCGGTCGCGGCACAGGCGCTGCGCCGGGCGGCGGCGGGCCGGCGGGACCGGTCAGACGCTGAACGGCCATGCGGCAGCGGCCAACGGCCTCGCGACCCACACCCTCGCAACCCACACCCTCGCGCACGTGGAAGAGACAGCGGTCGCCGACCTCGACGCGCGTGCTGAGGCCGAAGGAACGGGCTCGCTCACGGTGATTCTCAGCGGTCGGCGCTCCGAACTTCCTGTTGCGGCGTTCCAGTACCGCCAGGGTCGCGAGCTGGCGTCCCTGATGGCCGACTTCGGATCGGTCGCCGGCCTCCCGGCCTGAAGCGCCGTTCGAGCGCGCTTCTGCGCATCGATTGTCGGTCTTCGCCGTCAGCATGCTTGCTTCCAACCGGGCTGAGCCATGCCCGACATCCTTCTCCGCGCGTAGCTGGCCGCGACCTGCTTCGGCGTCATAGGGAGCCGTGCGGCAGACGGGGGCAAGCCGGCGTGCAACGCGTCGGAGATCAGCAGCGCCATCGAGTAATGGGGATCGGCGTCCAGCACGCGCTCGATGGCCACGCTGGCCAGTGCCCCGTTGCCGCCCTGCCATGCGGTGAAGGCCAGCAGAGCTGCCGGGGCCGCGACGAACTCGGTCGGCAGATGCCGGACGAGATCGACCCACAGTCGCTCATGCGACTCGTGGAATCCGGGATCCATTCTCGCCCAGGCATCATCACGAACCCGCAGATCGGTGAGGGTGAGGCCAAGCCACGCCATCTCCTCGTGATCGGTGAGCTGCCCGCCGCGCCGGTACCGGCTGATCGCCTGCTTGACCGACCGGCGACCGGCATCCGCGATCGGCAAGAACGGGTCGCCGCCCTCAGCCGCGGCCGCCAGGTCGATCAGCTCCCCCGCGCGCTGCCGCGCCAGGCCCACGGCCGCCCGCATCGGCGCGGCAGCCTCAGCAAGCGGCGCGAGGGTCCCGGCCAGCTCGGCGCGGTCGGCAAGGACGGTCAGGCCGGCGGCGGCCAGGGACGCAGAAGCCGGGTGACCTTCGGTGTCGAAGGGCGTGCCGTCAGGCGGGCAGCATTCGGCGTCCTGGCACACGTACGACCAGTACCTGCCGCCTTCGACCCTGAGCATGTCCTGGATGCTGACGCCTGCCTCGCGTAACGCAGGAGCGACGACGTCCATGACCGGCGTGACGGCCGCGCCAGGTCCGTAGCCCACGGCGACCGCCATGGCGAGGTGCTGGCGGCCCAGGACGCTGACCGCGTGCTCTGCGATATCCGCCGCAAGCTCAGTATCTGGCGGGTCTGGGCAGGTCGTAGCGGAAGGCGAGCCTGACCCTGGCGTGCGGTCCGCCGATGCCCAGCATCACGAGGCTGTTTGCCGGGCGAAAGCCGAGCAGATGCGGGACGACGGCGAGGATGCCCTCGGCGGAGCCGATCCGCACCCGGCAGCGGAGTCCGGTCGTCTTGGGGTCAACGGCGTCTGGATCGCGAGGCTGAGATTCATTCATGTGCCCAGACTCGCTTGGACCTCAAGGCATCGCGAGCCTCGGATTTCTCGGCTGTTAATAACGGGCTCGTTCTGCACAGGACAACGTTGCGTCTTGACAGTTGCCGCTTGACAATGGCCGGGCGTACACGCCAGGAACTGGCCGAGACGCTAGAGAGCGACGCCGAGCAGTGCGTCGACCGCGTCCCTGACAAGCCTCGTAGAACTGGCCACGTCGGTTACCCCGGCGGCGGGCGACCTGTTCAGCATCGTCTCGGCCCAGCCGTCGACCACGGCGAGCGCCGCAGGGGCGTCCAGGTCATCCGCCATGCGCTCGCGGAGAGCGCTGAGCACTGCCCTGCTTGCCTCGTCCGGTCCGGCCTCGCCAGGCCCAACAGGACCTGGCTCGGTTGTTACGCCGCCGGGACCGGCAAGGCCAGCCCGCACCGCGGCCCGCCACCGCTCGAGGCGCTGTGCTGCTTCGGCCAGAACCTCGTCGGTCCAGTCCCAGTCCTGCCTGTAGTGGTGCGCGAGCATCGCGAGCCTGATCGCCATCGGGTCAGTGCCCGACTCCCTGAGCGCCGACACGAAGACGAGGTTGCCGAGCGACTTGGACATCTTCTCGCCGCCGAGCCGCACCATCCCGGCGTGCACGTAGCGGCGCGCGAACACCTCACTGTTCCGATGGGACGACCCTCCGGAACCCCGCGCTGCGCCGGAACCTCCGGCCGGCCCGAGCGCGACCCTTGCGTGGGAGGCGCTCATCTCGTGATGCGGGAAGATCAGGTCGGATCCGCCAGCCTGCACGTCGAACGCGTCGCCCAGGTACTTGGTGGCGATCGCCGCGCACTCGACATGCCAGCCGGGCCGACCCTGGCCGAACCTGGAGTCCCATGACGGCTCGCCAGGCCTTCTCGCGAGCCAGACCACCGGATCCAGCGGATCCTTCTTGCCCGGCCGACCCGGGTCGCCGCCGCGCTCCGCAGCGAGCTTGATCATCTTCTCGGTGTCGAGCCCGGACACGGAGCCGAAAGCCGCATCCGCGGAGCGACAGAAGTACACGTCGCCATCGAGGTCATACAGCGAACCCCGGTCGACCAGCAGCCCGCTGAACGCGTCGATCACCTCAAGTGCCTCGACGGCGCCGATCAGGTGGTCAGGCGGCAACAGCCGCAGCGCCGCCATGTCGGACCTGTAGAGATCGATCTCACGGTCGGCGAGTTCCCGCCAGTCCTCGCCGTCGCGCTCCGCGCGCTCCAGCAACGGGTCGTCGACGTCGGTGACATTCTGGACGTAACGCACCTCGTGGCCGGCATCGAGCCAGGCGCGGATCAGCAGGTCCCATGCGATGTAGGTCGCCGCATGACCGATGTGCGTCGCGTCATACGGCGTGATGCCGCATGCGTACATCGTCGCCACGTGGCCCCGCGCGGCATCGGCCAGCCGGCCGCTCGCCGTGTCCCAGACGACTGTCTCCGGCCCCCGTCCGGGCAATTCAGGAACGCGCGCAGCAGGCCAGGAGTCCATGGCGGCAAGGTTATCGCTCGGCTTGCGTGCTATCAGCCGGGCATTGCCTCCGCCCTGACGCCGCCCAGAGTCCCGGCAACAGCCGGCCGCCAAAGCGCCCAAAGCGTCTAAATCCCGATCGACGCCAGCCCCGACGAGCGACGCCGCCTCCGCCGCGGCAGACGGTATGAAAGGGCCATCCATCACCTGTTCGCGCAATGAATGTGACCATCCATACACGGGCACCCGGCCGCGCCGGGCGCCGACGCGAGCCAAAGTTGCTCCTGTGACTGATGGTGCATTTGCGGCCGATGAGACGTGGCCGAGGCCGCGCCGAGCGGCCAGCCAGCCGACCGGGCCAGCCGACCGGGCAGCCAGCCGACGGGCAGCCGGCGACCGGGCAGTCAGCCGCGGGCTTGCTCGAAGGCGTGGGCCAGCGCGATCAGCCGGGGCTCGCTCCAGGCCGGGCCGATCAGCGACATGCCGACCGGCAGCCCGCTGACCTTGCCAGCGGGAACGGTGATCGACGGGTACCCCGAGACAGCGGCCGGCGAGGACGTCCCGATGCTGAAGTGGTCGCCCGAGCACGTAGTCGGTGAGCCAGGCGGGATTGCCGCTGAGCGCGAGAACCGCGTCCAGCCGGTGCTCGGTCAGCGCTGCGTCCAGGCCGGACGTGGCCAGCCTCTTGGCATCCTTCCTGGCCGTGGCCCACTTCTCGTCCGACCGGCCGCCTGTCGCCTCTGCCTGCTCGAAGATCTGCTGGCCGAAGTGCACGAGCACGCGATCCGCGTGCGCGTTGTTGAACTCGATCAGCTCGGCCAGCGACTTCGGGTGCGAGCCATCCACCGAGCGCAGGTAGGCGTTCAGGTCGTCCTTGAACTCATGCCGCAGCGCGAGGAACTCAGGCTCCCCCATCTTGTCGGCATCGGCCAGCTCAACCGGGTCGATGATCTCGGCGCCGTGCGCGCGGAGCACGCCCGACGACAGAGTCAAGCACCGCGGCGGCCGCGGCGACCGCTTGCGCGGAACCCTCGCGCCAGACTCCGATCCGAGCGCCCTCCAGCGCTGCCGGATCGAGGAACTGCGTGTAGTCGGCCGGCTGGCCCGCCGCTGCGGCGGTGGCGGCATCTGCCTGGTCGGCGCCGGCCAGCGCGCCGAGCAGCGCCGCCGCGTCGGCCACCGAGCGCGTCATCGGACCGGCCGTGTCCTGCTCGGCCGAGATCGGAACGATGCCGGTCCTGCTGACCAGGCCGAGCGTCGGCTTGATGCCGACGATGCCGCAGGCGTGCGACGGGCTCACGATCGAGCCGTCGGTCTCGCTTCCGACGGCCAGCGGCGCGAGCCCAGCGGCCACCGCGACCGCCGAGCCTGAGCTCGAACCCTGACGGGCTCCGGCCGGTGCCGTGCGGGTTCACCGCCTGCCCGCCCAGCGTCGACCAGCCGCTCGAGGACTGCGTGGAGCGGAAGTTCGCCCACTCTGACAGGTTGGCCTTGCCCAGGATGACGGCGTTCGCCGCGCGCAGCCTGCCGATGAGGAAGGCGTCCTCCGCCGCCGCGCCGAGCAGCGCGGGAGAGCCAGCGGTCGCGGGCGAGCCAGCCACGGAGATGTTGTCCTTGATCAGCACGGGGATGCCGGCCAGCGGGCCGAGTTCGGCACCTTCCGCCCGCGCCTCGGTCGACAGCGCTCGCCTGCTCGACTGCGTCATCTGCGACCGAGATCACGGCCCCCGACGCTGGGTTGTGACGCTCGATCCGCTCCAGGTAGAACCGGACCAGATCAGCGGATGTCAGCCCGCCTGCCGCCATCGCCTCGCGCAGCGCCGTCACAGAGACCTCGCCCGGGCTGATCCCCGAGCTGCCGATGGTTTCACCTGGAGATTCGGAATTCGTCATGGTGGAAGACTAGGAGAGCGGCGTTTCCGGCTGCGGGGGGTATGTGAGATGTCGTCGGATTCGGAGCGGCGCGGCCATGCGCGGCGGGGACTCGCCGTCGTGCTCACCGGCATATTGGCGGTGACCGTTGTCACCGCGTGCACATCTCCGACGCATAACAAGACGCCCGGCGGAGCCCCGCTACAACAGGACTACGAATCGACGATCGCAAGGGCGTTGCCGTCGGTCGTCGAGATCAGCGCCGGTCGCGCGACCGGCTCGGGAGTGGTCTTCGACCGGCATGGCGACATCGTCACGAACGCGCACGTGATTGGCACCGTCAAGAAGTTTGAGGTCAGGATCTCGACGGCCAGCAAGCCCATGAAGGCAAGGCTGGTCGGCGTGTTCACGCCCGATGACCTCGCGGTGATCAAGGTGATGAAGGGCGCGAACGCGCTGCGGCCAGTGCAATGGGCTGACTCGGCCAAGGCGCGTGTCGGCGCCATCGTGCTCGCGATGGGCAGTCCGCTTGGCCTGACCGACAGCGTCACGCAGGGCATTGTCTCCGCGACCGGCCGGACCGTGACCGGCCCCACCATCCCCGGGCACCCGCCGACCGTCATCGTCGACGCCGTCCAGACCAGCGCGGCGATCAACCCAGGCAACAGCGGCGGCGCGCTCGTGCTGCTGTCAGGGCGCGTCCTCGGGATACCGACTCTGTCGGCCCTGGATCCGCAGATGGGCAAGCCGGCAGAAGGCATTGGCTTCGCGATCCCGTCGAACACCGTGCGGACGATCAGCAAGCAGCTGATCAAGACCGGCAAGGTGACCAGGTCTGACCGGGCGTCGCTGGATTTCAAGGGCGAGACGCACGTGAACTCCTCGGGCAAGCCCGACGGCGTGACTGTCGTTGCTGTCATGCCAGGAGGTGCCGCGGCGAAGGCCAGGATCAAGCCGGCAGACGTGATCGTGGGCATCGACGGCCAGGCAACTCCCGACCTCGCGGAGCTCGAGAACGCCCTCATCGGCTTCCGCCCCGGCGAGCACGTCAAGGTCGAGGTGCTGCGCAACGGCAATCCGCGACAGGTCGTCGCCAAACTTGGCAGCCTCTCGAGCTGAGCGCGAGTCCGCGGCCTCGATCAAAGCCGGGTTCCTCCGCACCTCCGGCCACCGCCGCCGGTGCTCGTCCCTAGAATTCCCTGGTGACCTTCACCATGGGCAATCTCGAGTTCGTCCCGGCGACCAGCCGGACTGATTTGCTCGCCGCGCCGGTCGCCGCCGTGCTGACCGATCCGTCGTGGACCAGGCCAGCTGAGGATGTCGGGGTCGTGGCGATCGATCCGGATCTCGCGGACACGGCCGCGTTCTGCGACCGCTACGGCGTGTCCCTGACCGAATCGGCCAACTGCGTGGTGATCGCCGGCCGGCGTGAAGGCGAGGTCAGGTTCGCGGCGTGCGTCGTGCTGGCCACCACCAGGGCGGACGTGAACAATGTCGCGCGGCGCGCGCTGGACGTGCGCAAGGCGTCCTTCGCGGCGACCGACGTCGCGGTCGCGGAGACCGGAATGGAGTATGGCGGCATCACTCCGATCGGGCTGCCGAGCGGCTGGCCGGTGCTCATCGACGCCGCGGTCGCGGCCTCGCCGCAGGTGGTCATCGGAAGCGGGCTGCGCCGGTCCAAGCTTGCCCTGGCAGGAAAGACGCTCGCCGACCTGCCGGGCGCCGCGGTCATCGAGGGCCTGGCCCGCTAGGCGCGCACTGCCGCTCGCGCCACGCGGATCAGGGCAGCCAGGACACCCTCCCGTGCAGGGCGGCGTAGCCGACGAACGCTGTCATGTCGATCAGCGAATGGGCGATGATCATCGGCGTGACCCGCCGCCAGCGGCGGAAGAGCACGCCGAAGATAAGGCCCATCGCCAGCGTTCCCGAGAAAGCCGCCGAACCCCTGGTACAGGTGGTAGCTGCCGCGCAGCAGCGCGCTGACCGCGATCGCCCGGCCGGGGCGCCACCCAAGCTGGTCAAGCCTGGTCAGCAGGTAGCCAAGGACCACGATCTCCTCGAGCACGCCGTTCTGCAGCCCGTCGAGAAGCAGGACGGGATAGCGCCACCACACGGCGGGCAGATTCTCCGGCACGACGTTGAGATTGAACCCGAGGTGAAAGGCGGCCAGGTACAGGCCGAGCCCGCTGCCGCCGATCAGGATCGCGAGGACGACGCCGCGCCCGCTGTCCCTGGCTGGCTGGCTCGCGTCGAGGCCGATCGTCGACGGCGGTTCGCCGGACCTGGCCATCAGGTAGAGCACCAGCAGTACAGGAGCCAGGTTCTCGGCGATGCCGGCGATCTGGAGCACAAGGTCAAGCCAGTGATTCTGCGCGAGCGAGCCGACCAGCAGGGCCTGCTGCGCGGCCAGCGACTTCTTCTGAAGCAGCGAGCCGATCAGCGAGAGGAACGCGTTCAGCGCGCTCGCCCCGAGCGACACGGCGAAGACCGCGAAAATCTCCCACCGGATCAGCCATGGCGGCGGCGGGCGTAGGCTGGTCTCCCTGAGTGCCACCTGATGGACTCTAGCCTGTGCCGTCTGCGCTGATCCGCCGGCGGATTGCTGCTACTGCCCAGGTCCGGCGCTTGTACGTGGTCGGCTAGTGGCGTGCTCCCGGCCTGATCGATCTTTGGATAAGCCACTGCAGAAGCCGGTATATAAGGATCGGTCAGAGCGTGAGACAAGGTGGTCCGATGACCCGTGCAGGCCGTGACAGCGACGGCCAGCCGCATCCTGATCCGGCCAATCCGGACTCGGGCCAGTCCAGCGATCCTTCATCCGGCCCGAAAATGGAGAGACTGGCGCGGCGAATACCGGCCCTAGCGAGAAGACCGGCGCTGCGAATACCCGCCCTAAGAAGGCCGACGCTGCGAACACCGGCCCGACAGAAGACTGGCGCTGCGGACACCGGCCCTGAGAAGACCGGCGCTGCGGACACCGGCCCGAAGAAGACTGGCGTTGCAGAGCACCGCCTCCGGGCTGGGCGCGGAGCAAGCAGAGCATGGCGTAGCGACTGAGCATGCCGCGCCTTCCTCCGCCGTCATGACCGAGGACGAGCCAGCCGCCGCGGCGGGGATCACGACGATGGCTGACGGCACACCGACGGCGGAGCCCGCTGAGGCGGGCACCGAGGCCCAGCCCCCTGCCGGGCCGACGGCGGGCGGCGGCCGGTGGGACGCTGTCCGGCGCGCTCTCGGTCATACGTGGGTGCGCCACCTGATCCTGATCCTCGTCTATCAGGGCGCGGGCATCGCGGCGACATGGCCGCGGTTCACCTGGCTCGCTGATGGCAAGCTCCCCGCGACCTCGGATGTGTCGAGCTTCGTCTGGAACCTCTGGTGGGCAGAGCATCAGCTGGTTCATCTGCATAACCCGTTTTTCACTACCTTCATGGCGGCTCCGGTCGGAACGCACCTGGCATTCAGCACACTGATGCCGCTGGCAGGCTGGATCACGGCGCCGATCACGGCGGTGTACGGGCCGTCCGCATCTTTCACGCTGCTGACGATCGTGACGCCGGGCCTGCTCTGCTACGCCATGTACCGGGCGGCCAAGCTATGGCTGAATGAGCCAGGCGCCATCGTCGCCGGCGCGTTCTTCGGCCTGGCATCGATGCTGCTCTGGCAGAACTGGTACCACGTCAACATCGCCATCGGCACGATCTTCCTGCCTGTGACGATCGAGGCCGCTGTCCGGTTGAGGCGCAACCCCAGGATTGCGTCGGCCGTCATTCTCGGCATCGCGCTCGGCGCGTCGATTCTGGTCAACCAGGAAAGCACTGTCGTCGCATTGCTGCTGGCAATCGTGATCCTGATTCCATGGCTAGTCGGCGCCGTGATCAGGAACCGCGAGCAGTTCCGCAGGGCGATCAAGCCGCTGGGCTTGGGTGCGCTGATTGGCTTCGTCATCGCGCTACCGCAGCTCATCGGTATGCTGCAGCAGATCATCGCGGGCGGGGCCAATCCGCCGATCGGCCAGCTGGCGCTGAACTATGCCCAGTTCGGTGTGTCGCTGCCGACGCTGTTCTCACCCTCGCCGCGCCTGGCGAACTTCGGCCTCGGTCAGCTGGCGTCGTCGTACAGCTATTTCAACTCCCAGCAGCTTCTCGAGGGTCTGCCGACCTTCGGCGCCGTGCTGACGGCCGT
The DNA here is from genome assembly GCA_963809195.1 of uncultured Actinomycetota bacterium. Lineage (GTDB taxonomy): Bacteria > Actinomycetota > Actinomycetes > Streptosporangiales > Streptosporangiaceae > Chersky-822. Next base: position 1,535,234 of record CAWEIQ010000003.1, read on the forward strand.
GGCATTGCTCGGCGTCGTGGTCGGCTGGCGCAAGCGGAGCACCTGGGCGTGGGTCGGCCTCTGGCTCGGCTGCGCGGTCCTCGCGCTCGGCACCAGCCTGACGATCGGCAAGAGCTGCGTGATCAGCGCGGGCATCTATCACCGGCCCGGGAAGGTATACGGGCACTTCTGCACGCAGTATCTGCCTTTGATGAACCATCTGGCGGCCACGAAGGTGGTGTACAAGGGCGGACCAGCGGGCGGCGTGTGGAGGCCGGTGGTCGTATCTGACCTGATGCCGTACTCCTGGCTGGTCCGCATTCCTGGCCTGTCCGGCATGCGGGAGGCGGACAGGTTCGCGCTGGTCGGGCTGATCGGCGCCGCGATGCTGGCCGGGCTGACCGTCCAGTTCCTGAGCAAGCGCAGGATCACCTGGCCGCTGATCGGCGTCATCGTCGTGCTCGGCGCCCTCGAGGCGGGCTGGTCGGGTGCTCCTTCCACGTCTCCGGGGTATCCGTCGAACTTCGGCTATCACGGGACGATGCAATCGGTCCTCCCGAATCTCGACCGCCCGATCACTCCGCGATCACAGCAGATCGATCGTGGTGGACGTGCCGTTCGGCCTGCGCGGAGGGGTGGGGGTCACTGGCCAGCCGATCGCGCCAAGCGCGCTGTTGATTGCGACGCACGACGAGCACCAGCGCGCCATCGCGTACACGTCGTGGGTATCGAAGCTTGCGAACAAGGGAATCGCCAAGCATGCGTTCTACCGCTACCTCTACGTCGCGGAGAAGGCAGGCCACCTATATCCGACCAGGATCGCGGCTGCTCGCGCCGATCTGAAGAAGCTGCACGTCGGCTGGGCGATCGAGTGGCGCAACGTGTGGACCGACCATCACCAGTGGGGGCGGTACAACCGCGTGACCAAGTACCTCGAGAACGTTGGCTTCCGCAAGGCGGAGGACTTCTGCCTGGTCGGAGCGGACCTCAACGGGATTACCTGCCCGCGCGGCCAGCATGTCTGGCTGTTCAAGTACAAGCCGGGCAGCCCGCAGGATGCCCCTGAGCAGTAAGCTCCCTGGTCAAAGCGATCAAGGACCGACCATGAACCAGCCCAAGGCGCCGGCCGTGCAGGCCAGCACCGGCACACCGGGCTTCCGCGATCCACCGAGGCCGGTTGTGATCGCGACGCGCCTGATGTACGCCGGGGCGGCGGTCACCGCGATCGGCATGGTGATCAGCATCATCGCGGTGATCGCCGGGGAGAACTCGCTGCGAGCCAGCCACCCGCATGCGACTGCGGCGCAGCTGCACGCCACCCAGAACGCCCTCATCGCGGTCGCGGTCGTCGGCGGACTGCTCGAGATCGGCGCCTGGATCTTCATGGCCAGGGCCAATCGCGGCGGCCTGAAGTGGGCGCGGATCGTCGCGACCGTACTCTTCGGCCTGGGAACCTTGAACCTGATCTTCCGCGTCACCGGTCAAGGAGGCGCTACCAACCTGGCCTACACGGCGGTGACATGGCTCGTGGGCGCCGGCGCCGTGTTCTTCCTCTGGCAGCGGGACTCTAACGCGTACTTCGCCTGACCGGGTCAGGCCATTGCCGTCACGGCACTGTCATTTCTTGGCGGTGCCGGCCATGGCGGATTCGCCGTCAAGCGCACGAACTTCCGCAGAAAGCGGCACGCCGGCCGGTCCCTGGTCGCCCCGTGCTTGATCGCCCCGTGCTTGATCGCCCCGTGCTTGTCCGGCCCGTGCTTGATCGGCCTGTGCTTGATCGGCCCGTGCTTGATCGGCCGAGGCCTGCTCGAAGAGGACTGCGCATAGCTGGGCCGTGAGCCGCCGCCAAGCCAGGTCGGCACCGGAGGCCAGGCATCCGTCAACGACCGCGCTCGTCCCGAGTGCGCTCACCCTCAGCTCGGGCAAGACCGGCGCGATCTGCGCGAGTTCGGCTGCTCACCGCGGCCGCGAACCCTGGCGCCTGGCCGATGCCGCCGCCGAGCACGACCAGCCCGGGGTCGACCACCGCGATGATCGCGCAAATGGCCTTGGCCACCAGCCTGGCCTCGGCGGCCACGATCGTTGCGGCTCGCTCCTCACCGGCCGCGGCGGCGGCGAAAACCTGCCGGGCCGATTGCGCAGGCAGCCCGGCCTTCCGGCCGGCGCGCACGATCGCGGCCGCCGATCCGACAGCCTCCAGCGTGCCTCGCTTGCGCACCTCGTCGTCGGCGACATCCCTGCTCGGGCCCTCGGCTATCGGCAGGAACGCGATCTCTCCAGCCACGCCGTGCGCTCCCCTGTGCAGCTGACCGCCCAGTACCAGGCCCATTCCGATGCCGGTCCCGATCGAGACGAAGACGAAACTCGCGAACTCCCTGCCGTGTCCGTGCTCACGCTCGGCGAGCGCCGCGGCATCGGTGTCGTTCTCGACCGCCACGTTCACGCCGAACGCGCGTCGCAGCTCGGCCAGGACAGCCGGGCGGTCCCAGCCGGCCATCCCGCCGGTCAGGGTGATCGCGTCCAGCCTCGGGTCGTAGACGCCTGGCGTGCCGAGTACCGTCTGCGTGACCTCATCCCTGGCGATGCCGGCCGCTCGCGCAGATCCCGTCGGCCAGCCTGATCAGCTCGCTGACCCGCTTGCGAACGCTCGCGGCAGTGCAGCGCGATTCGGCCTTGGCCCTGATCTCCCCCGTCAGGTCGGTGACAGCCCCGCGCAGGTACTCATGCCCGATGTCCAGGCCGAGCACGTAACCGGCCTCGGGCCTGATCTCATACAGCACGGCAGAGCGTCCCGGTACCCCTGTGCGCTGTCCTGCGGTCCTGACCAGCCCGGAACGCTGCACGTTGGCGAGAGCGAGCGACACCGTCGGCTTCGACAGCCCGGACAGCCTGGCCAGGTCCGCACGCGAGCACAGGCCGAGCTGGCGGATCTGGCTGAGCAGCAGCTGCTCGTTCATCGTGCGGATCAGCTGGGGCCTGGCAGGCTGCATCCCAGGTCCGGCCTGGGACTCGATGTCAGTCATCCGGAGACATCATCTGGCGAGGTAGGCGAGGTGCTCGCCGTGCAGGTCGATGTAGTCGGCCATGAGCTCCCTGGCCGCCGTGATCCCCGGCACCAGCGGATGCTGCGCGAGCGCGACCGCGGCCAGGCCAGCGTCACCCGTCATCGCGGCCTCCACGATTCCGCGCTCGTACTCCTTGACGGCAAGCACCAGCGACCTGCACGACCCCGGCAGGTCCGCCGCAGGAAGCTGGGTTCAACCCGTCGGAGTCGACTCGCGCGGGGATCTCCACGATGTCGTCAGGCTCGAGGAAGTCAAGCGCGCCGTCGTTGCGCATGTTCACGATCACGTCGCTGGCCATGCGGCCGGCGAGGCCGTCAATGACCCGCAGCGCCAGACCCTCGTACCCGCCGAGTTCCTCGGCCTCGATCGGGACCGCACCCGCAGCAGCCCTTGCCGCCCGAGCCTCAGCCTGCCCGCTCGCACCCTCCGTGTCGGTCTTCATGTACGTGTCGTGCCTCACGCCAATCAGGCTCGCGTAGGCCGACCATGCAGCGTGCACGTCGCCGTCGGCGAACGCCTTGCCGATCGCGGTCAGCAACTCCTCGTTCAGCCCGAGCACGTCCTCGCCCCGGCTCGTCCCGGCGCGGCGGACGCCGTCGACGTAACGCTGCGGGTCGTAGTAGTAGTACACGTACTCGGTAGGGATCGCGCCGACCCGCCTGACCAGGTCCGCATCGAAAGCCGCCAGGTGCGGTGCGGCCTGCTGCAACTCCCCGAACCTGGCTGATCAGGTCGCCGATCATCTCCGTGCCGTCCAGCTCGAACGAGCTGATCCAGCCCAGGTGGTTCAGGCCGCCGTACCTTGCGCGAACCCGCCCGTCCTGCGCGGGCCCTCCGCCGTGGCTCGCCGCAGCGCCAGCGGTGAACGCCGCGAGATCCGCGATGGCGCCCGATGGCGTGTCGCAGACGCCGACGGCCCGCACCTTGCCTTGGGCGGTGACCGCCTGCGTGATGAGGCCGGCCGGATTGGTGAAGTTGATCAGGACCGCGCCTGGCGAGCACTGGCTGAGCAGCTCGCAGTACGACAGCACCACGGGTATGGTCCGCAGCGCCATCGCGCAACCGCCGGGCCCGGTGGTCTCCTGACCCACGATTCCACGGCGCAACGCAACCTGCTCGTCGATCACCCTGCCGCGGTCGCCGCCGACCCTGATAGCTGAGAAGACGTAGTCCGCGCCGGTGAAGGCCTCGGCTGCGTCGGCCGTCACCGTGACCACGCCCGGCTGACCAAGCACGACGGCTACCTCGGCAGCAAGCCTGGCTGTCGTCGCGCGCCTGGTCGCGTCGGGCTCGTACAGGCAGATCTCGCCGAACGCGCCAGGCCTGCTGGCCAGCACCGCGCGCACGAAGGCCGGCATCCGTACACCACCGCCGCCAAGCACCGTCAGCTTCATCGCATCGTCCCCTCACGCCCCAGAGCACCAGGCCGATCGATCCGCGGAAACCTGCAGCGATCGCACCACTTCCCTGACCGCCATCGGGCTCATCGGCCAGCCGGCGCCAGCTCCGTCGGCGCTCACGGTGCCTACCGCGCCGAGCCTGCTGACGGCCTCCGATCCCGCCGCGTTGGCCGCGACCGTGGCCTCGATGATCGAGGCTCCGCCGATCAGCGCCGCCATCATCGCCCCGGCGAAGCTGTCGCCCGCACCGGTCAGGTCGCGGACCGGCACCTCGCTTGACGCCGTCGGACACCTCGGCGACCGAGCCATCGCGCTGAGCCACCACGCTCCTGCGGCGCCGCGGGTCACGACGAGGTGGGCGCCCCAGGTGGCGGCCGCGCGCACGGCCCTGGCCAGGTCAGCCTCGCCTGTCAGGGCGAGCAACTCGGCCGCGTTCGGGACGAAGACGTCGGCCATGCCGACGCACTCGATGACGGCGTCGCGCTCTCGCGGCTCACGCGCGTCACCAAGCGCTGTGTCGAGCATGATCTTGCAGCCCAGCTCGCGGGCATCGCGCAGGAACCCGGGCACCCACCGGCCAGCGTGCAGGTAGCACCAGGCAGGCCGTTCCCGCCGCAGCACCGTGCGCCAGCGCTCGACCTCGGCCCGGTCGCTCATCGCGAATGGCGGCAGATGCGTGACGAAGCCGCGGTCTCCGTCGAAGTTCAGCACGACCGTGATCCCGGCGGCCGGGCCCTCGAGCTGGACGGAGGGCGCCAGGCTCGACGCCGGCGGCTGCGCAGTGCTCGGTGACCACCTGAGTGCCGAAGTCGTCGCCGAGCACGGTGCACAAGCCAGCCCGGACGCCGCCGTCGGCAGCCGCCGTTGCGCTGGTGACTGCCCCTCCGCAGGAGATCGCGAACTCGTCGCTGAACACCTCCTCGCCGGGCCCTGGCAGCCTGTCGAGCTGCCCGAAGACGAGCTCAAGGAAGACCAGCCCGAACGAGATCGTGTCCACCTTGCAGCCTCCCGCTGCTTACTGCTCTCCTGACCCGGACCGTCCGGGGTGAGCGACGTGCGGCAACCGACTTCCGGGCAACTACCGACCCGGCCTCCGGCCTGCTAACCACCGACGTCCCGCCACTGACGTCCTGGTCTGGCAGGCCTGCGTGCCAGCCAACCTCGCCGTACAGGGTTCAGTCGCCAGGTTACGGTTCGGCCACGAACTCTGTTACGTCTCGGATAGTTAGGATACTGTCCTAACAATCTCAACGATAGTGGTCACGCTGGCATTGTTTCCGAACTGGCAGGGTCATGGTCAGACCGTCCGCGTCGCACGTACCCCATCCGGCCTTCTCCCGCTCAGGCCTTGTCGCATCCTGCCGCCCTCATCGCGCCCGTGTGCATGCGAAATCTGCGCAAGTTCTACCACGTTGCGCGAGTCCAGTGAGTTCACGATTTCTGGTAGTTCAGGATTCAGGAATTCAGGAATCAGGAATTCAGGAGAATCTAGACATTCATGATGGTTACTGGCACCATCGCCGACAGCGGGACTGTCGGTAGCCGGCTGGCCGGGCTGGCCTCCCCCGGCTGGTCACCGTCCGGCACATCGGCGCGCCGCGACACACTCCACTCAGCAACAAGCAGATATTCACGAAGGGCCGAAGCTATGAGACGCCTATCCAAGATCGGGGTCGTCGTTGCGGCAGGTCTGCTGGCCGCAGCATGTTCCTCCACACCCAGCCCAGGACCGTCGACCACGCGGGTCGGGTCCGACCGGGGTCCTGCAGATTTCCAACGAATCAGGCGCCACCTGGACCTGCGGCTTCAGCCCGTTCAACCCGTCGGTGCAACGGCCTGTCGTTCGGGCCGGTCTATGAGCCGCTCGTCTTCGTCAACGCGCTGCAGAGCGGCAAGACCACCCCGTGGCTGGCCAGCTCGTTCGCCTGGTCGAACGGCAACAAGACCCTCACCTTCACGATCCGCAAGGGCGTGAAGTTCAGCGACGGCTCGCCGATGAGCGCCGCCGACGTGGCGTTCACGTTCAACCTGCTGAAGAAGTTCAAGGCCCTGGACCTCAACTCGGTCTGGTCGGTGCTGTCCAGCGTCACCCAGCAGGGCGACAACGTCGTCATGAACTTCAAGTCGCCGGCGGTGCCGTACTTCTACTACATCGCCGACCAGGTGGGCATCGTGCCGATGAAGATCTGGTCGAAGCTCAGCAACCCGGTGAACTTCACCGACAAGAACCCGATCGGCACCGGCGCCTACACGGTGAAGTGCAGCCCGCAGCTCATCACCTACACGGCCAGCAAGCACTACTACCAGCCGGGCGAGCCGCACATCGGGACGATCCTGTATCCGTCGTACACGTCCAACGACCCGGCCAACCTGGATCTGGCGACGGGCAAGGCCCAGTGGGGCGGCCAGTTCATCCCGAGCATCAACAAGTTCTACACATCCAAGAGCCCGAGCTATCACTACTGGTTCCCGCCGGTCGACGAACGTGTCCATGTTCATCAACCTGAAGGACCCGGTGCTGAGCGACGTCCACGTGCGCCAGGCCATGGCCTACGCGATCGACCGCAGCAAGGTCTCGACCGTCGGCGAGTACGGGTATGAGCCCGCGAGCAACCAGACCGGCATCGTCACGCCGACCTTCAGCACCTGGGTGGACCAGTCGGCGGCCGCCAAGTTCGGCAACTACTCCTTCAACCCGAAGAAGGCCATCTCGATCCTGACGGCGGACGGCTACAAGAAGGACTCGAACGGGCTGATGGCCAAGAACGGCAAGGAGCTGTCGTTCAGCATCGTCAATGTCGGCGGCTACTCCGACTGGGTGGCCTCCGTTCAGGTGATCCAGCAGAACCTGCAGGCCGTCGGCATCAAGATCACGCCGATCAACCTGGGCGGCACCGACTACACCAACCGCGTTCTCAAGGGCCAGTTCCAGCTGGCTTATCAGAGCAGCGAGTCCAGCGGCCCCAGCCCGTTCTACGAGCTGCGGGGGCTGCTCTACGGCGCGAACACGGCGCCGATCGGCCAGCTGGCCACCACCAACTTCGAGCGCTACAGCAACCCGGCGGTGGACAAGCTGATCAACTCCTACGGCTCCACGACCGACCCGGCTCAGCAGCACGCCATCGTCAGCAAGCTCGAGCAGGTCATGCTCAGCGAGGTTCCGCTGATCCCGATCACCGAGTCGGTCGACTGGTTCCAGTACGACACGAGCAAGTTCAGCGGCTGGGTCACCGAGCAGGACCCGTACGCCCAGCCGGCGCCCTACAGCGTTCCCGACTGGGGCATCCAGCTCCTGCACCTGAAGCCAGCAGGCGGCTGACCTGAGCTAGCCCCGGAGCCCGCCAGGGCTCCGGGGCTCTCCAGGTCTCGACAGCACCGCACTTGCGGATTCGCGCTGATTGGCTGACCTTTGGGAAGAGGACGATGACCAAGAGGAGGACGCCATGAGGTACGCCCTTCGCCGGCTCGGCCTTCTTCCTCGGCACGCTCTGGGCGTGCCTGACGCTGAATTTCCTGCTGCCGCGCCTGATGCCCGGCAATCCGGCCGAGGCACTGATAGCCAAATTCCACGGCCGGATCAGCGCGCTGGCGCTGAAGCCGCTCGAGATCGCCTTCGGCGTCAATACCCACGAGAGCCTGATCCAGCCAGTACTTCGCCTACCTGGGCAATACGCTCAGGGGTCACCTGGGCATTTCGCTCAGTCAGCTCCCGACCCCGGTGACTCAGATCATCAGCAACGCGCTGCCGTGGACGCTTGGCCTGGTCGGCGTCACCACCATCCTGGCGTTCCTGCTCGGCACCGGCATCGGCATCGTCGGTGCGTGGCGGCGCGGCAGCTGGCTGGACAACATCCTGCCGCCGGTGTTCGTGATCACTTCGGCGATCCCGTTCTTCTGGATCGGGATGCTGCTCATCGTCGCGTTCAGCCTGCACGGGCCGCACCTGCCGTCGAGCGGCACCTTCGACAACACCATGCTCCCGGCCTTCAACTGGCCATTCATCCTGAACCTGCTGCAGCACGCGCTGCTGCCCGGCCACCGCGATCCTGATTACCTCGATCGGCCTGTGGATCCTGACCATGCGCAACAACATGGTCACGGTGCTGTCCGAGGACTACGTCAAGATGGCGCGCGCGAAGGGCCTGCCCGGCCGGCGCATCATGTTCGACTACGCGGCCCGCAACGCGATCCTGCCGAACCTGAGCGGCCTGGCGATGTCGCTCGGGTTCGTGCTCGGCGGCTCGGTGCTCGTCGAGTACGTCTTTAACTATCCCGGGCATCGGATTCTGGCTCGTCCAGGCGGTCGAAGGCGAGGACTACCCGCTGATGCAGTCGCTGTTCCTGCTGATCACGCTGGCTGTCCTGCTTGCCGTCCTGCTCGCCGACGTCCTGAACGCGCTGCTCGATCCCGGACCAGGACGGCGGGGTAAGGCCATGGCAAGCACAGAGCTCTCCGCCGGACTCGGCACTCCGGTCACCCCGTCCACGGGCCAGCCCGGCGTCCAGCCAGGACCGGGCCGCGGACGCGCGACGCGGCCGGCCAGGACGGGAATGGCGCTGAACCGCCTCTACGGCGCGGTGCGCTCGAACCGCAAGGCGAGCGCGGGCGCCATCTTGCTCGGCCTTCGTGTGCGTGCTCGCAGCCGTCCCCGGCCTGATCGCGCACGACCCGCCGCGGGCTGAGATTTACGGCCGGTCGCTCGGGCCGTCCTCCGCGCACCTGTTCGGCACCACCGTCTACGGTCAGGACATCTTCTCCCAGTTCATCTGGGGCGCGCGGGAGACGCTCATCATCGCGGTGGTCAGCGGCGTGCTGTCCACGACGCTGTCGGTGATCATGGGAGTCGCCGCCGCCTATCATCGGCGGGGTCGACCGACAGCGGGCTGAACCTGATCACCGACACGCTGCTCGTGATACCCAGCTTCCCGCTGCTGCTGATCATCGCCGCCTACCTGCCGAACAGCGGCGTCGCGGTCCTGATCGCAATCCTGGTCATCACCGGATACAGCTACGGCGCCAGGCAACTGCGCGCCCAGGCGCTCTCGCTGCGCGGGCGCGACTATCTGGAGGCGGCAAGGGTGCGCGGCGAGCGGACCTTCTACGTCATCGCCGTGGAGATCATTCCCGAACATGACGCCGCTGATCGTCGCCGCGTTCCTGGGCACCGCGGTGTACAACGTGCTGTTCTCGGCCGGACTGCAGTTCATCGGCTTCGGCAACCCGAACTCGGTGAGCTGGGGAACGATGCTGTACTGGGCGCAGAATAACGAAGCCCTGGCCATCGGCCAGTACCTGCTGGGCCCTGATGCCAGGCCTCGGCATCGCCATCCTGGGTGCCGCCTTCGCGCTGCTCAACTACGCGTTTGACGAGATCGGCAACCCGGCGCTGCGACCGGTACGGAGGATTCGTGTCAAGCGCGCTCGCTGACGGCATCGGCCAGGCGGGACCTCGACCCGGCACCGGTGATCACATCCTGCAGGTCAGCGACCTCAGCGTGGACTACGCCACCAAGCAGGGCAACGTGCGGGCCGTCGACAACGTGAGCTTCGACCTCCGCAGGGGCGAATTCATCGGCATCGTCGGCGAGTCGGGCTGCGGCAAGTCGACACTGCTGTTCGCGATCGCCCAGCTACTCAGCCCGCCGGCCGGACTCGTACTTCGGGCAACGTGGTTTTCCGAGGCGTCAGCATGGTCGGGATGACCGACTCGCAGCTCGCCGCGATCCGGTGGAAGGACCTGTCCGTCGTCATGCAGAGCGCGATGAACGCGCTCAACCCGGTGAAGTCGATCGCGTCGCAGTACAAGGACGCGATGCGGGCGCACGGCGTGCGGTCGAAGACCGAGATCGCCGACCGGTCGGCGCACGTGCTCAAGATGGTCGGCATCGACCCCGAGCACCTGCGCAGCTACCCGCACCAGCTGTCGGGCGGCATGCGCCAGCGGGCCATGATCGCGATGGCGCTGCTGTTCACGCCCGACCTGGTGATCATGGACGAGCCGACGTCGGCACTGGACGTCGTCGCGCAGCGCTCGCTGATGGTGCAGATCAAGGAACTGCAGGCCGAGCTCGGCTTCAGCGTCGTCTTCGTCACCCACGACATGTCGCTGGTCAGGCACTTCTCCGATCGGCATGATGGTCATGTACGCGGGACAGGTCGCCGAGCTCGGCGCCACCTCGCGGGTCTTCGGCACACCGCATGCACCCGTACACCGTCGGGCTGATGGACGCGTTCCCGTCGATCAAGGGCGCGCGGGTCCCGCTGACCGGCATCCCTGGCCAGCCGCCCGAACCTGGCCAGCAAGCCGGAGGGCTGCTTGTTCGCGCCGCGGTGCCCGAAGGTCATGGCCGCGTGCGAGACCACCCGCCCGCCGCTGTACCTGGTGGACGGCATCGAGGTCCGCTGCCTGCTCTACGCCGACGGGAGCGCGCAGTGACCGAGCCGACAGCAGGCACCGACACGGCCAGCCGAAGCCTGAACAAGCCGTCAAGCTCAAGAAGAGGCGGGCACGCGCCAGCCGGCCCGCAGGACAGCGGCGCGCCGCTGCTCAGGACCGAGGGCTGACGAGGCACTTCAAGATCGGCGGCGGCCTGCACCGGCGCACGCTGCACGCCGTCGACGACGTCAGCCTGAACATCGGCACCGGCGAGATCGTCGCGCTGGTCGGCGAGAGCGGCAGCGGCAAGTCGACGATCGCGAGGCTGCTCGCCAGGATCTACCAGCCGACCTCGGGCGAGATCTACCTGCAGGGCAGGCGGCTGTCGGCGATCAAGTCGCGCGCCGACCTGCTCGCCTACCGCAGCGACGTGCCCATGGTGTTCCAGGACCCGTTCAGCTCGATCAACCCGGTCTTCCGCGTCTCGCACGGCATCGAGCGCAGCCTCAAGCTGCATCGCCCCGAGCTCAGCCAGGGAGGAGCGCCGAGCCGAGGCGATCAGGATCTTCGAGGTCGTCGGGCTGACTCCGGGCGCCGACGTGCTCGAGCGGTTCCCGCACGAGCTGAGCGGCGGCCAGCGGCAGCGCGTCGGGTTCGCCCAGGCGCTGGCCATGCGGCCCAAGCTGATCCTGGCCGACGAGCCGGTTTCCATGCTCGACGTGTCGATCAGGATCGGCCTGCTCAACCTCATGACCAAGCTGCGCGACGACGAGGGCGTGTCGATCCTCTACATCACCCACGACATCGCCAGCGCCCGTTACGTGGCCGACCGGATCGTGGTGATGTACGCCGGCCACATCGCCGAGTCGGGCCCGGTGGAGGACGTGCTGGCCAGGCCGCGGCACCCCTACACCCAGCTGCTGGTATCCGCGGTGCCCGACCCGCGCGCGGACGTCAGCGTCGGCGCCGATACCGACCGCGGGGAGCCGCCGCGGGTGATCGACCCGACGCCCGGCTGCCGGTTCCGGTGGCGCTGCCCGCTCGCGATCGACGTCTGTCACCAGGTCACGCCGCCGCTGCTCGAATTGCTCCCCGACCATTCCGCCGCCTGTCACGTCGCGACGGCCAACGAAGAACTGAAGGCATTCGTATGAAGATTGCGGTCGTCGGCGGTGGCTCGACGTACACGCCCGAGCTGATTGACGGATTCGCCAGGCTGGCCGATCAGGTCTCGATCAGCGAGATCGTCCTGGTCGACCCTGACCAGAGCAGGCTGTCGGTGGTGGGCCCGTTCTCGGCCAGGATCATGCGCGCCTACGGGCACCCGGCCACTGTCCGCTGGACCTCGGACCTCGACGACGGTCTCGACGGCGCCGGCGCGGTCTTGATCCAGCTGCGGATCGGCGGCCAGGCCGCCAGGCACAGGGACGAGACCTGGCCGGCCAAGTGCGGCTGCCTGGGCCAGGAGACCACAGGGGCCGGCGGATTCGCCAAGGCACTGCGCACCGTGCCTGTTGTCCTTGATATCGCGGAACGAGCCCGCGCCCGTGCATCCTCTGACGCATGGCTGATCGACTTCACCAATCCTGTCGGGATCGTCACCAGGGCGCTCCTCGACGCCGGCCACCGGGCGATGGGCTTGTGCAATGTCGCGATCGGGTTCCAGCGGATCTTCGCCGGCTGGCTCGGCGTCGAACCGGAGCGGATCAGTCTCGAGCATGTCGGGCTCAATCACCTGACGTGGGAGCGCGCGGTGCTGCTGGACGGCACCGACGTGCTGCCCGACCTCATCGCGTCCCGCGGCGATGACCTGGCTGCGCTGGTTCGCGAGCCGCGCTCTGTTATCGAGCAAACTCACTCGGTCCCGTCGTATTACCTGCGCTATTTCTACGCGCACGACCAGGTGGTGGCAGAGCAGCGGACCGAGCCGACCAGAGCCGAGCAGGTCGCGCAGATCGAGCAGCAGCTGCTCGAGATGTACGCCGATCCCGCGCTCGACCGCAAACCCGAGCTGCTCGGCCAGCGCGGCGGCGCCTTCTACTCCGAGGCCGCGGTTGCCTTGCTCGCCTCGCTGGTCAACGACACGCGTGACACGCAGGTCGTGAACGTGCGGAACAACGGCACCATGCCGTTCCTGGCCGACGACGCGGTCATCGAGGTCGCGTCGGTGGTCGGGAAGGACGGCGCCACGCCCGTCGCCTTCGCGCCGCTCAACCCGCTCATGCGCGGCCTGACCGCGCATGTGTCCGCTTACGAGGAGCTCGCCGTCGAGGCCGCCAGGCTCGGCGGCCGGGACCGGGTCTTCGAAGCCATGCTCGCGCACCCGCTGATCGGTCAGTACGACCTGGCCGAGCAGCTGACCGACTTGCTGCTCGCCGAGAACGCGGCCTTCTTGCCATGGGCCAATGACGGAGCAGGCGGCTCGGTGTCAGCTGCGGCGGCCGACCGGTGAACCAGGCCCTGCCCGCTGCTCTCGCCATCGACGGCGGGAACAGCAAGACCGACGTTGCCCTCGTCGCGACAGGACGGCACGCTGCTCGCGCTGGTGCGCGGTCCCGGTATGCCGACCAGGCTCAGCGACGAGACCGTCCAGGTCATCGACGAGCTGATCCGCTCTGCGGTAAAGCTGGCCGGGCAGCGGGAGGCAGATCGGACCGACGCAGTAGGGACACCAGCCGACCTAGCCGGGACGCCATCCGACGCAGATCCGACCGGCATGGTCGCGGCACACCTGGTCGGCTGCATAGCGAACGTCGACCTGCCAGCGGAGGAACGCGAGCTTGAGCGGATGCTCTCCGACCAGGGCTGGACGAGGACGACGCTGGTAGCGAACGACACTTACGCGGTCCTGCGGGCTGGCCTGGACGATGTGCCAGCCGCTGGAGCGCAGCGGCACTGGGGCGTCGGGGTTACCTGCGGCACCGGCATCAACTGCATCGGGGTCGCCCCTGACGGCCGGACCGCCGGATTCCTTGCACTGGGCATGAGCACGGGCGACTGGGGCGGCGGCGGCGGAATCGGGATGGAAGCCCAGTGGAACGCGGTCAGGGCGGCAGACGGCAGGGGCCCGCAGACCGCGCTGCGTGCGGCCGTGCCAGGATATTTCGGCCTCAAGGATCCGCTCGACGTCGCCGAGGCCTTGCATCTCGGTGAGATCTCCTGGGACCGGCTCGCCGGCCTGGTGCCGGTTGTGCTGCAGGTCGCCGACGCGGGCGACGAGGTGGCCCGCAGCATCGTGCTGCGCCTGGCTAACGAGGTCTTCCTGCTGGTCAAGAGCGCGGTCAACAGGCTCGGGCTGGCGGCTGAGCCGGTTCCTGTGGTGCTCGGCGGCGGCATCTTGGCCGCTGGCAACCCGTTGCTCACCGATACGACCACGCAGCTGATCACCGCCGCGTTCCCTGGCGCCCATGTGCGGGTGCTCCGGCAGGTGCCGGTGGTGGGCGCGGCGCTGATGGGCTTGGATCAGGCCGACGCGTCCGTGGACGCCAAGCACCGGCTCAGGGAGGCGTTCGCCGGCCGCTGGCCGCCGCCAGCGTCTGACGCGCTCACCTGCTCCCCTGTCACTTTTGCACCAGGTGGCAGACTTCCGGTGAGCTGATCCGTATTTCGATAGAATCGCCTGGCCAGAAGCCACTTGTGCGGTGGCTTCCTATCGAGGGACACCGTGACCGTTCCGAGCATCCTGCGCGGCAAGGCGAGCCGAAGGCGCAGGCACCCAGTCAGCACGAAAGCGCTGGTCATTCTGGCTGTCGTCGGGTGCATCATGCTGCTGATCGGCCGCGGCACGGCCCAGATCATCGGCCGGTACTCGTGCTCGAGCAATCAGATCGTGCTGAACGTCGCAGTGAGCCCGGACATCGCGCCGGCCATCACCAGGGTCGCGGACTACTTCAACAGCCGGCAGCTGAAGGCCGATGGCCGGTGTGTCTCGGTATCGATCAATACCGAGTCACCGGCTCTGGCCGCCGGGCAGATCGACGGCCAGGGGGCGCGAGCGCACCCTCCGATCGACGCGTGGATACCGGACTCCAGCCTCTGGATTGATCAGGCGCGCAGGTACGCTCCCGGAGCGCAGATCATCCAGGCGACCGGGTTCAACATCGCGCTGTCCCCGCTGATGCTCGTCATGCCGAAAGGCGCCGCCGGCGCAGACCGCCGCGTTCGGCAAGGTCGGCTGGCGGCTGCTGCTGCCGCGCTCGGCGGGCGGCCCGCGGGTCCCCGCTGACATGAGCGTGGACCTGCCCGACCCGACGCAGAGCGCCGCAGGGCTGGCCGCCCTGATCGAGGTAGGCAGGCTGCTAGGTCAGAGCACGGCCGCGCGGGTGCGCTTCACCAGGTTCATCTACTCATCCCAGGTCACGACCTACTTCGATGACCCGGTGTCGCTGGACTACTTCGCCAGCCTTGCCGCGCCCCCGCTCAGCGGCGATCCCGTGACCGTCACCACCGAGCAGGCGGTGCTGGCCTACGACAGGAGCAACCCCAAGGCGCAGCTCGCCGCCAGTTATCCGAGTGGAAACAAGACCGAGCTCGGCAGCCCGGAACTCGACTACCCCTATGTGCTCACCACCGCCGACTCGGTGCGGATCGACGCGGGCGAGCTGTTCGGAGGGATGCTGACCAAGCCCTACGCACAGGGCTTGATCAGGTACTACGGCTTCCGCTCTGGCAAGAACGTGCCTGATCGGTTCCCCGCATCCTCCGGGCTGGCCAGGCAGCTGCTGCAGATCGCCACTCCACCGTCGGCCAGCGAGGCGCCAGCCGCGCTCGCGGTGTGGAACAAGCTCGCGCTCAGCTCGCGCGACCTGACGGTCGTCGACGTCTCTTCTGCGATGGCCCAGCCGGCTAGCCCGTCCGACCCGACGGGGCCGACGTTCGAGGACGAGCTGAACCAGACGGCTTCGCTGGGCCTGGCGCTCTTCCCCGATGCCGCTAACATCGGGCTCTGGGAATTCGCCGACAACCTGGACCATGGAAGGCCCTACAAGCAGCTGGTATCGGTGGGCCCGCTGCCGCAGAACCTCGGCGTCATCAGCAGGCGCGCCCAGCTGCAGAAGATCAACGGGAACCTTCCGCCCACAGGCGGACCACACGTCGCGCTGTACGGCACGATCCTGGATGCCTATAGGTACATGCAGAAGACGTACAAGCCCAAATTCTTCAACACCGTGATCGTGCTCGGATCCGGCCTCGATAACGCACCGGGCGACATCACTGCCGACCAGCTGCTCAAAAAGCTGACCAGGCTGAACAACTCACCACGCAAGGTGGCGGTGATCATCATCTCCTTCTCGCCGTCGGCGGACTTCCCGATGCTGAAGAAGATCGCACTCGCTACCGGCGGCCAGGCCTACCGGATCACCGACCCGTCGCGAGTGGCTCAGGTCTTCTACCAGGCTCTTGCGCACAGGCTGTGCGGTCACAGCTGCGTAGCTCCCTGAGCTACCGTGGGCATTATGGACCCCTTTGGCGTCGACTCGACGACCTCTGTGACCCCGAGGACCTCGATCCTCTCGACCACGAAGCGAACGAGGCTCGGCCGGCTCAGGGAGCGTGGCCAGACCGACCGCGGCGCACTGCATGACGTACTGGACGCCGGTTTGATCTGCCACCTGGGCGTCGTGATCGACGGTACGCCCGTCGTGCTTCCCACCGGGTACGGCCGGATCGGCGAGACGATGTACCTGCATGGCTCGTCGGCCAACAGATCGCTGCAGGCCGCGGCGGGCGCCGAGGTCTGCGTGACCGTGACGTTGCTCGACGGCCTGGTCTGCGCGCGATCGGTCTTCCACAACTCGATGAACTACCGGAGCGCGGTGATCTATGGCACCGCGCGGCTCGTCACCGACGACGCCGAGCGGATGACCGCGATCGAGGCGATCACCGAGCACCTGATTCCCGGGCGGTGGGACAACTCCAGGCGTCCGAACAAGAAGGAGATGGCGGCGACCGCGGTGCTTGCCTTGCCGCTAGACGAGGCATCGGTCAAGGTCAGGTCCGGCGCGCCATCGGACGACGATGAGGACTATGACCTCGGTTACTGGGCGGGCGTCTTGCCGATCACGATGACGGTCGGAGTTCCCCAACCCGATCCGCTGCTCCGGCCGGACATTCAGGTTCCCGCACATATCGGCGATCTTCAAACACAGTCCGTTGCCGCCGGCACCGCAGGTCACGGACTGCCCTAGGCTGGAGCGGTGACTGACCGACTGGTCTGGATTGACTGTGAGATGACCGGGCTTGATCTCGCTAGTGATGCGCTCGTGGAGATCGCCTGCGTCGTCACCGACGGCGATCTCAACGAGGCCGACGAGGGCATCGACCTGATCATCAAGCCTCCCGCCGAGGCATTGGACCATATGCCCGAGCTGGTCCGCGCGATGCACACGGCTTCCGGACTGCTGAACGAGCTGGCCGGCGGCATGACTCTGGCGGAGGCGCAGGACCAGCTACTGTCCTATGTCCGCGGTCACGTCCGTGAGCCGCGGAAGGCGCCGCTGTGCGGCAACTCGATAGCCACCGACCGGGCGTTCCTGGCAAGAGATCTGCCACTACTTGACGAGTTCCTGCACTACCGCATGATCGACGTGTCGAGCATCAAGGAGCTGGCCAGGCGCTGGTACCCGCGGGCCTATTTCGCTAGCCCGATGAAGGCCGGCGGGCACCGCGCGCTGGCTGACATCAAGGAGAGCATCACCGAGCTGCGGTATTACCGGGAGGCTGTCTTCGTCCCGCGGCCAGGGCCCGACACCGTCACGGCTCGCCAGATCGCCGCCAGGTTCGTCCCAGGCGACGCGGCTGCTGACCCCGGCGGTCCATCGGAATCCGAGACCGCCGCCGCGCCGGATTCCGGTTCTGCGGGGTAAGCGGGAAACGGTATGCTTCACTAGCGCCGCCCCGGCGGCCATGGTGGGCGTAGCTCAGTTGGCAGAGCGCCAGGTTGTGGTCCTGGATGTCGTGGGTTCAAGTCCCATCGTCCACCCCAGTCATTTCTGCAAGTCAGGGAGCCGACCGTCGTGACGGTCGGGCAGTTGGTGTGCTCGATGTCTGATTTTGGGGCGAACTGTCCGACGAACTGTCCGATTTTGGGAGTCGCCCAGCGGGTCGACCAGGACCACACCAGTGCCCGGCTTGGGGTTCCAGCCGCTGTCGCGTCCGGCCGGCAAGCCATTGCGCGATGACTTGGCCGGAGTGTGGTCAGCACGACCTGAATGGCACGCAGCCCGCCCAGCCAGCAGGTGCAACAAATGCGCCCGCTGCGCGTCTATTGCATTGAGGAGACTGGCGGGTGCCGGAACCAGTCATTGACATCAAGCACCGGCGATAGCGCGAGGGACGCGATGAGACGACGTCAGGTTCTGGTGGCTGGGGCGGCTGCGGCCGTGCTGCTGGGTACCGGGTGCGCGCAGGCTGCGGCCGATCGCGCGCATCGGGTGCTGCGGCACGAGTCTGCCGGTGCGGCCAGCGCGTGGGGCCGGGCCATCGCGGTGCCCGGACTGGCGGCCCTGAATAAGGGCGGGGACGCCGTCGTCTTGTCGGTGTCGTGTCCCTCGGCAGGCAACTGCGGCGCTGGGGGTTACTACCATAACCGCGGCATGCGGGGGTTCGTGGTCAGCAAGAGCAACGGCCGCTGGCGCCAGGCGATCGAGGTGCCGGGCCTGGCGGCCCTGAGCAAGGGCGGGCCTGGCCAGGTCATCGAGGTGTCGTGCGCCTCGGCGGGCTCCTGCGTGGCCGGCGGGTTCTATCGGTATGGCAGCGGCCATCATCAGGGGTTCGTGGTCAGCAAGAGCAACGGCCGCTGGCGCCAGGCGATCGAGGTGCCGGGCCTGGCGGCCCTGAACAAGGGCGGGGACGCCGAGGTCATCTCGGTGTCGTGCGCCTCGCCGGGCTCCTGCGCGGCCGTCGGGTTCTACACCGACGGCGGCGGCCATCAGCAGGGGTTCGTGGTCAGCAGGAGCAACGGCCGCTGGCGCCAGGCGATCGAGGTGCCGGGCCTGGCGGTCCTGAGAAAGGGCCCGTACGCCCGGGTCCAGTCGGTGTCGTGTGCCTCGGCAGGCAGCTGCTCTGCTGGCGGGTTTTACGCCACCGATGCCTCCGGCAGCACGCAGGCATTCGTGGTCATCGAGACGGGCGGCAGCTGGGGCACCGCCCAGCAAGTCGCCGGAAACCTCACCGGCCCAGGCGGGGACGCGGGCGTTGACACGGTGTCGTGCGGCTCGCCGGGCAACTGCGCGGCCGGCGGCCAGTTCAGCGATGCCTCGGGCGAAGATCAGGCGTTCGTGATCAGCGAGGTGAACGGGACCTGGGCTGCCGCCCAGGCAGTAGCCGGCACCCGGAGCTGCTGCGGGGGCGCGGAGGTTACCTCGGTGTCGTGCGCCTCGGCGGGCAACTGCGTGGCCGGCGGGCAATTCGACTACGGCGGTTACAACGCGGCGTTCCTGGTCAACGAGAAGACCGGCGCGTGGGGCAAGATGATGTACGTGCCCGGCCTGAACGCGGTGTCCCGCGACGCCTACCTCTCCTCGGTGTCGTGCGTCTCGCCGGGCAACTGCGCGGCCGGCGGATCCTACGACGAAGGGGTGTTCGTGGCCATCGAGAAGAACGGCGTCTGGGGCAAGGAGACCACCGTGCCCGGTGCCCTGCCGGTCGAGGCGGTCCAGTCGGTGTCGTGCGCGTCGGCGGGCAGCTGCGTGGCCGGCGGTTCCTACCAGGGGACCGGCCGGGGCTTCTCCCTCCAGGGGTTCGTCACCTAGGACGGCACGCGCACCGCCGTGCCGCTCCGCGGACTCCTGTGTCAGGCGTCTTGGGCCAGCCGGCCTGAGGGCGGCGCGTTCACGACTCCCCATCCAGCGCGCCTCGTTGCCGGTCCGCAGCTGAGATACCGCCGATCTAAATCGGGCCGCCAATCCATAGCAAGCTGATCTCCATGCCACAGCGCGCTAGCCAGGCCGGAGGAGGGCATGGTCGCGCACGACCGGCACGTACAGCTCGCGGTAGCCGTGCTCGTCGAACAGGACCGTGACCGAGTCGCCGTCGTAACGCTGCACTGTGCCGTGGCCCCACCGCTGGCTCACAACGCGTGTGCCGACGGCGAAGGGTACCGCCGCGGCGGGCGGCGCGGCAGCAGTCAGGTCGTTGTCGCAGTTGAGGCATGGGCCGGGATAATCCTGCCCGAAGTAGGTGAGCAGGAAGGAACGACGGCAGCCAGTGTGGTCCGCGTAACGGCGCATCATCGTAAGCCTGGTGCGCTCGATTTCGTCTTCGCGTTCTGTTTCAGCCTCCGACGCCTCAAGCGCCGTCGCGACGGTCATTGTCGCGGTCCAGCTGACATCCCCGTCGGCCTGCCACGTCGCCGCTCCGAGATCGGCCAGGCGGGCGAGTGCGGCCGTCTGATGTCGCGAGCCTGGCTCGATCCGCTCGCCGTCAGCGAGCGCTGCCGCGACCTGCGCTACGGGCGCGCCGGGAACACTCCTCGTGATCAGACGACGCGCCACGTCGAAGTCCTCGTAGCGGCAAAGCAACCGCACCTGTGATGGCTGGCCGTCCCGGCCAGCACGTCCGATTTCCTGGTAGTAAGCATCCAGTGAAGGAGTCGGGTCGACATGCACGACCCAGCGGACGTCCGGCTTGTCGATCCCCATGCCGAACGCGACGGTGGCCGCGATGATGCGGGCAGTACCGTCCAGGAACGCCGCAGCCGCCTCGTGCCGCTCTCGCCCGCTCAGCCCGGCGTGATAGAGCCTCACTTGCTCGCCTGCTGTGGCGAGCGCGTCATATGCGGCCTGGGCGCTGGCGTGCGTGGCCGCATAGACGATCCCCGGGCCGCGCAATTCGTCCGCCGCGCGCACGAGATCGCGCTCCTTGTCGCGCACAGTGCGGACGTAGTGTACGGAGAGACGGAGGTTCGGCCGGTCGAAGTCGCCCATCACCACCACGGGATCACGCAGGCCGAGACGTCGCACGATTTCGTGCTGCACCGGTGGCGCTGCGGTCGCGGTCAGCGCGAGGCGGACCGGTGCGCCGACCGCCTCTGCCTGCGCTCCGAGCATCATGTAGTCGGGGCGGAAGTCGTGACCCCACTGACTGACCAGGTGTGCTTCGTCAACTGCAAACAGGCCTGGCCGGGCGCGCCGCAGCGTATCCCGAGTTTCCCTGTTGGCCAGCTGCTCCGGCGAGAGGAAGACGAACGTGTCGGAATCGCACGAGGCTTGGAGCGCCGCCGCGTGGGCTCGGGCCGACTGCTGCGAATTGAGGACGATAGCCGGCAAGCCGACCGCGCGCAGATGGGCGAGCTGATCATCCTCCAGCGCGATTAGCGGCGACACCACAACCGTAGGTCCGGCACGCAGCAGCCCCGCCAGCTCGTAGATCGCTGATTTCCCGCCGCCTGTCGGCAGTACGGCCAGCACATCGCGTCCGCTGGCCAGCGCTTCGACTGCACGCAGCTGTCCGGGGCGGAGCTGCTCAAAACCCAGCCGATCCCGCGCCACCTCCTTGATCACAATTCCCCCTTTGTGACCGTACGGAAGGGACTGCCCGTGCTCCGCTCTCACCACCCACCGTACGATCCGTAGCCTGGCCGCCGCCGGAGGGGCTCGGATGGCGGCGCCGCGGCTGGCAGACCGTGCTGAGACCACACGCGACGGAAGGGATCGAGGGCCCGTGCGAGCCGCGGTGAGCGTGGTGGCTGGCGATCACACAGAACAGCTGACCACAGCGAGATGTCGTCGACCGGTCGGATACGCGGGTGGCGCGTAGCTCGGCGCAGCAGAAGCGCAACGACAAACGGCCAGGCGGTTTGCGTCGATGAAACCAGACGTTCCGCCAGGCCGACGTCGTTGCCGCCGAGGGCTTCCAGTCCGAGCCACACAACAAGTGCGACGAAGAGCACTGTGACAATGGCCGAGCCGCGGCCGCTCACAATCTTCGGCCGCGGCGGCGCTCGCCAGTCGGCCACGGCCGGCCAGACGGCGGTCGTGACCGCGCCAAGCGCAGCCCAGGCCAGATGCAATGCGGTGGGGCCGTCAGATAGTACGGGTGACGAGGCGATCCCTGCGCTGCAGATACCCGCGATGACTAGCAGGATGCGGGCGGGCAACCGCAGGCCGGTCAAGCCGGCTGCAGTCACCAGATAACTCCCGCCCACCGCGAACAGAATCGCGGTCATGAGCCATCGGTCAGTGGCGCCTTGACCCGCAAGAGCGCTGATGGTCTGCCGAATCGGACTGTAGGAGGCTGGCTGCAGCAGGTCGCCAGCCAGCCATGCCAGAGTCAGCAAGATCGGCGACAGGCCGGCACAGACAACTGCCCACCTGGGAACCGTTCGGCCGCGGTGCATGAGCCTGCTTGGGATCGCGGCCATCCTGAATACCTCCGCTCTGGACGACTAGTCGGCTGCCATCTGGTGAGACTCGTCGATGTTCCTGTCACCTGGCACGCTACGAACGCGCGTCCATGGAGGCGTCACCCTGAAGTGCCGGAGCGAGTGGAATCTTGCGCGAGAGCAGGCTACGGCGCCCTTGTGTCCTCTTCATCGGGGTCGAGCCGGCGCACCGAGATCAGGCACAACCCGAGATCGCGGATCTTAGCCAGCAACCCGTGCAGGGCCGGCTGGTCAGGCAGCAGACCAGAAAGGAGTGTCTGCGCTCCCTCGCGCTCCAGGTGGATGCCACCGAACCAGTCAGCCCAGCAGTCGTCAAGGACGCCTTCCACGCGGATCTCGTAGCGAAAGGTCCGCTCTGGGCTGCTCATGAATATTCCTCCGGCGTTGCATATCTCGTCTCTCCCTGAGGCTACGAACGTCCCCTGGCCTGGGCGTCACCCGAAGGTGCCATCCGGGTGGAATCTCCGTCGGCGGCGCAAGCCATGGCCGCCGCACCTAGCGACGGCTGGAAGATCAGCAGATCGTTAGACTGGCGGCATCCAGTCGCAAGGCTGGCGATCGCGGGGGAGCTTAGCGGGTAGGTCGCCAATGGCTGAGCCGGTGGCGGCCCCGGCGGGGGTTGCTGTGTCCGGGCCGGATGTCCTACTGGCCACCAAGCTGCACGTCCCTGGCCTGCAGCGGGGATTTGTGTCCCGGCCGCGGCTGGCAGGGGCGTTGGGCGATGGGCTGGTACCAGGACTCATTTTGGTGTGCGCGCCCGCAGGCTGCGGCAAGACGCTCCTGCTGGCTGACTGGGCCAGGAGCGGGCGCCATCCAGCGGCGTGGTTGTCGCTGGATACTGGTGACAATGACCCGGCGCGGTTCTGGCGGCACGTGGTCGCGGCGCTGGACCGGGCCCGGCCGGGGATCGCCGAGCGAACCGGCCCGCTGCTCGGGCCGCCGACGCCGCAGTCATTCGAAGGACTGGCGACGGCGTTGATCAACGAACTAGCCGCTCAGCCTGGCGATGGCGAGACGCTGCTGATCCTGGATGACTACCACGTCATCGACGCCCCTGGTGTGCATGCCTCAGTAACGTTCTTGCTGGAACATCTGCCGCCTGGGCTGCACCTGGTTCTGGCCAGCAGGGCCGACCCGCCGCTGCCACTGCCGCGGATGCGTGCAGCCGGCCAGCTGGCGGAGCTGCGCGCCGCCGACCTGCGGTTTAACGCTGACGAGACCGCGACACTCTTGCGCGAGTCGGCCATCGCTGACCTGACCGCCGAGGCAGTAGCGGCACTGGCGGCCCGCACTGAAGGGTGGGTGGCCGGGCTGCAGTTGGCCGCCCTGTCATTGCGCGGCCAGCCCGACGCGTCCGAGTTCGTGGCCGCCTTCAGCGGCAGCCACCGTTACGTGCTGGACTACCTGGCCGAGGAGGTCCTCGAGCAGCAGAGCAACCAGGTCCGCGCCTTCCTCATGGAAACCTCGGTCTTGGACCGGCTGTCCGGGGAGCTCTGCGACGCGGTGACCGGCCGAGAGGGCAGCCAGGCGATGCTGGAGCAGGTGGAAAGGGCCGGCCTGTTCCTGGTCCCGCTAGACGAGGTCCGCGGCTGGTGGCGCTACCACCACCTGTTCGCCGACCTGCTCCGCGCACAGCTGCAACAGCACGACCCCGCCCGGGCCGCGGTACTGCACCGCAACGCCGCCGCCTGGGCCGACCGGCACGACCTCGCCGACGACGCGGTTCGGCACGCGCTGGCCGCAGGGGACGCCACCTGGGCGGCCAGGATGATCGAAGAGCATTTCGACGCGCTTTTCTACCAGCGAGGCGAGGGCACGACTGTACAGAGATGGCTTGCGGCGCTCCCGGCTGGGCTGGCTGAGTCGCGCCCACGGCTGCTGCTAGCCCAGGCGCTCCTAGCCCTTGCCAGCGGCCGGGTCGAAGCAGCTGATGCGCCGCTGGATGCCGCCGAGCGCGCACTGGCGGAGGCTGGCGATGAGCCATTTGAATCAACTGTCGGCCGGGGCAGCTGGTTGCTGAACGTCCCCGCGACGGTGAGGACCCAGCGTGCTTATCTCGCCGCTCTGCGCGGCGACGCCGAGGGGACCGCGTCATCGGCGTCGCGAGCATTGGCCGAGATAGCAGGTGACGAGTGGATGGTGGAGTCCGTCGCCCGTTGGAATCTGGCCCTGGCCGAGTGGCTGCGCGGCCGGCTGGCCGTGGCCGAGGATGGGCTCTCGTCGCCGATTGCGCAACAGCGGGTGGGCGAGCGCGGCTTGGCCGTGGTAATGCGCGATCACCTCGCCCAGGTTCAGCGCGCCCAAGGCCGCTTGGACGCTGCGGACGGCACCTACGAGCGAACGCTGGCGACGACCGCGCCTCCCGGTGGCCCGTCCGTGCCCGGTGCTGGCGCTGCGCACGTAGGCCTGGCCGAGGTGGCATACCAGCGGAATGATCTCGACACGGCCCTGCGACACCTGGGCGAGGGCATACCGCTGTGTCGACAGTTCGTCTACACACCACCGCTCGCCGCCGGCCTGATGACGCTGGCCTGGATCCGGCACGCCAGGGCCGATCCGGACGGGGCACGTGAGGCGATGGGCGAGGCCGCTCGTGCTGCACCGGGTCCAGACGTGGCCAGCGTGATTAACCCGGTCCCGGCGCACGCGGCGCGGTTGCAGCTAGCCCAGGGAGACGTGGCTGCGGCCGTCCGCTTTGTACATGAACGCGAGCTCGATCCCGATGACGAGCTGCGCTATCCACATGAGCTCAACTATTTGGTGCTGGCCAGGGTGCTGATCGCAGAGGACCGTCCCGACCATGCCGTGGCACTGCTCGAACGGCTGCTGGACGCGGCCGTCAGCCAAGACCGAACTGGCAGCGTGATCGAGATCCAGGCGCTGCGGGCGCTCGCACTCGCAGCCAGCGGTCGGGAGACGACCGCCGTGAGCTGCCTGGCTGAGGCGGTCTCCCTGGCATGCCCCGAGGGCTACGTCCGGGTCTTCGCCGACGAAGGCGCGCCGATGAACGCGCTCCTGGCCCGGCTGATCGCGACCCAGAAGAGCGACCAGGCGGCCACCCGGCCGGTACCGCTCGGCTGCCTGGCACAGGTGCTGCGCGCACTCAGCGATCAGCCAACCGCGACGGCCGCGCAGCAAGGCACCACCGCTGCGGTGGCGGGCCTTGTTGACCAGCTGACCCCTAGAGAACTTGAAATCCTGGCCTTGGTCGCCGCGGGCACATCCAACCCGCGTATAGCCGAGGACCTCGTGGTGACCCTCGACACTGTCAAGAAGCACGTCAGTCACGTGCTCGGCAAGCTAGGCGCGACCAACCGCACAGAAGCGGTTAACCGAGCCCGCCAGCTCGGCCTGATTCCGTAGCCGACCTCCAGTTACGAAGTTTCCACCTCCATGTGCACCTTCGGGTGACGCCCCACCAGGGCACATGCTCTTACCGTCCCTGCAGAGGTCACGTGAATCAGACTCACGGCAGCAGTCGGACCGTGAGAGACCCGCCCGCCGGCGCGTCCGGCACAGCCTTGTCGTCGTCAATGGAGAATTCAGATGAAGCTCATCTACGCTCAGCGGCCGAGGAGCCGGCGTGAGCGGCCCTGGCATGAGGCGCTCCCGCTCGACCCGAAGGACCCAGACATCGTCAGGGTGAAGGCACGAGCACGTGCGAGACGGAGCCCCAGAACGGTGACGGGGCAGGTTGCGCGCAAGCATCCAGGTTGATCCGCGCGCTCCGGGCAACTTGGCCCCGCTAAGGGATCAGCCCTAGCTGCCGGGCCCTGGTGACCGCTTCGGTGCGGTTGGCTGCACCAAGCTTGCCGAGGACGTGGGTGACGTGCTTTTTGACCGTGTCGATGGTGACAACAAGTTCTTGGGCGATGCGCCGGTTCGGCGTGCCGGCGGCGAGCAGACTTAGCACCTCCATCTCGCGCGATGTCAGCGGCTCGGCCATGCCGGATCGCGCGGCGCCAGTACCCGCCAGTGGTTCGCCGGCCGGCCGTTCTGCACGGTCGAAAGCCCGCAGGATCCTGGCAAGGTAGCTGAGCGGAACCAGGCGCGCTGTCGCGTGCTCTTCCCGTTGAGCGGCAACCACCTGGCCGAGCAGGGCGGCCATGGGCGCGCCCTCGTCGGCGAAAACCCGGACGTAGCCTTGCGAGCAGCCAAGCCTGAGCGCACCGACCAGCGCGCGCACTGCCCTGGCCTCGTCGCCCTCCTGGGCGTGGGCCAGCGCCTGGAGCGCCTGTATCTCGATCAGGCTGCCAGCTCGGTCCTGGCTCTGAGCGGCCGCGGACATCCGCTCCAGCAGGGCCAGCGCGCGGCTCGGAAGTTCTCGCGCGAGCAGGACTCTGGCGAGTACCAGATACTCTCGCTCGGTGGCGTACACCGGCTCGCCATCAGGGCTGAGGCCCCTTTCCTCCGTCCAGCGGGATGCGGCCTCGATGTCGCCTTGGGCTAGCAGCAGCCGTGCTCGGTGCGCAGGCACCGGGTTGAGCAGGTCGGACGCAGCCGGGCTCGGCCCGGCTCGTGCGGCCTCTTCCATCGTTTCCAGTGCACCCGCCTCGTCCCCCCTGGCCCAGCGGATCCACGCCAGCGTCGCCATGCCGGTGGCCAGGGCTTGAGTATCGCTGACGTGCCCGCACAGGGAGATGCCGTCGGTAACGTGCCTGAGTGCGGCCTCAAGCTCGTCGCGCTGGAATTCCACCTCCGCCATACCGACATATCCCATGCCAGCGACAGGAAGCGCCGTCATGGCTGCCGGAGCACCGATCTGAAGGAGCTGATCGTAGGTACCGAGTGCAGCGTCCAGGCGACCCTGAGCACGCTGAACCTGGCCCAGGAAGTTGCAGCCCCCCGCGGCCAGGGCGCGTTCACCAGCTGACTGCCATCCGGCGACGGATGAGACGAAGCCGCGTTCGGAGTCACCAAGCCGTCCGCGCAGCCAGTCGGCGAGGGCGAGGTTTAGCTGGTAGATGGATTGCAGCATCCACTCGCTGTCATCGAGCATGGTGTGGGCCTGAGCGGCGAACGCGGCCATGGCCTCGGCGTCACCGCGCAGATATGCGAGCCAGGCATGAGCGATGGCTAGTGCGGCCGGCACATTCGCCAGCAGGCTCGCAGCCGTGCCAACCGAGGGGTCGAAAGGATCGTCAGCACCGCCGGACCAAGACCCGTCGGTATCGAGCAGGACCCCCGCTTGCTCCAGGTCACTTCCGACCAGCGCCATGAACGTCCGCGCCAAGCGCAAGCGCGGGCGCGACCTGACCAGTTCAGCGGGCACGGCTGCAAGCCATCGCTGAAGCGTCGCGCTTTCGCCAGTCAGGTAGACCGCGTCGAAGTGCTCCTCAATGATCCTGGCCGCCCACGAACCATCTCCCGCCGCGAGGGCGTGACGGACGGCATCGTCGGCAAGGCCGTGCTGAGCGTGCCAGGCACCGGCGGCTCTGTGCAGCGCAGCGGCCCGACCAGGCTGTTCCCGCTGCAGTCGCGCCCGTAGGAGGTCGGCGAACAAATGGTGATAGCGCCACCAGCCGCGCACGTCGTCAAGGGGCACGAGGAAAAGGTTGGCGCGCTCGATCGCCTCCAGCATCGCCTGGCTGTCGGAGCGTCCTGTCACAGCGTCGCAGAGCTCACCTGACAGGCGCTCCAGCACTGAGGTCTCGACGAGGAACCTGCGCACATCGGCGGTCTGGCGGTCGAGCACCTCCTCTGCCAGATAGTCCAGGACGTACCGGTGGCTGCCGCTGAAGGAGTCCAGGAACCCGGAGACGTCGGTGTGCCCCCGCAGGGAGAGGGCAGCCAGCTGCAGGCCCGCCGCCCAGCCTTCGGTGCGGGCAGTGAGCGTCGCGACGGCCGCATCGTCCAAGCCAGGCCCCGCGGACGCGGCGAGCAACGCCGACGCCTCATCCGCGGTAAAGCGAAGCTCATTCGCGCGCAACTCGGCAAGCTGCCGTCCAGCCCGCAGCCGCGCCAGAGCCAGCGGCGGATCGGCCCGGCTGGCCAGAACCAGGCGCAGCCCAGGCGGCAAATGCACGAGCAGGAACTCTAGCGACGTGTGTACCGGCTGTGAGTCAATCAGGTGGAAGTCGTCGACGACCAGCACTGACTCGTCCTCGCCAGGCCGAGCGGCGAACTCGTTGATAAGCGCCGTGATCAGGCCCTCGTACGAACGCGGAGCGGGCGGCCCGAGCAGCGGGCCGACCCTTTCGCTTATCCCCGGCCTGATCCTGTCCAGCGCTGCGACGGCGTGGCGCCAAAAGCGCGCCGGGTCGTTATCGGCGGGGTCTAGCGACAGCCAGGCCACCGGCCGGCCGCGCTTGGCCCAGTCTGCCAGCAAAGCCGTCTTGCCAGACCCGGCCGGTGCGCAGACCAGGATCAGCCCGTGCGCCAGCCCTTCATCCAGTCGGCCCACAAGTCGCGGACGAGCCACGAAGGCCGGCTGGAGGCGGGGCACATGCAGCTTGCTGGCCAGCAGGACTTCTTGCTCGGACAACACACCCCCAGAGGCTTCCCTGGCCGTTTCCCCTTGCCGGCACCGCCAGGCAGAGGCACTGTCGTGCCTGGTGCCGACCCGAATATTCCACCCTCAAGTCCACCTTCGGGTGACGCGCATACCGGGAGCCAGTTCGTAACGTACCTGGTGATCGCACCACCTCACCAACGACAAGAGGTCGTCATGTCCCAGGCAGGATTGATTACTAGGCCACCGGTCACAAGTCCAGTCGGTCCCTCCCGGCCGCGGCTCGGCCTGGCGCTGCTCGTCATAGCGACCGCGCAGCTGATGGTGGTGCTGGACGCAACCATCGTCAACGTAGCATTGCCGCACATCCAGCGGGCGCTCGGCTTTTCCGGGTCCGGCTTGGAGTGGGTCGTCAACGCGTACGCGCTTGCCTTCGGCGGGCTCCTGCTGCTAGGCGGCCGGTCAGGAGACTTGCTGGGCCGCCGCCGGATGTTCGTCGGCGGGCTGCTCTTGTTCTCGGCGGCTTCGCTGGCCGGCGGGTTCGCCACGAGCCAGGCGTGGCTGCTCGCAGCCCGCGCCGCCCAGGGCGCGGGCGCCGCGGTCACGGCCGCGACCGCCCTCGCGCTGATCGCGACGACCTTCCCTGAAGGCCGCCCCCGCAACCGGGCGATGGGGGTGTATGCCGCGATGAGCGTCGCCGGCGGAGCTATCGGCCTGCTCGCCGGCGGCCTGCTCACCACCTACGCGTCGTGGCGGTGGGTGCTGTTCGTCAACGTGCCCATTGGGCTGGTCGCCGCTCTCGCAGCGCCGCGGGTACTCAGTGAGTCCGCGCGCCAGCGGGGCCAGTTCGACCTGCCAGGCGCGATTACCGGCACCGGCGGGCTTGTTGCCCTGGTTTACGGGCTCACGAGCGCCGCCACCACCCCGGATGGCGTCTCGCACTGGGGCGACGCCAAGGTCGTGGCCTCGCTGGCCGCATCGGCGCTATTGCTGGCCGCGTTCGCGGTCATCGAGGCTCGCAGCAAGAAGCCGCTACTGCCGCTTCACCTGCTCGCCGACCGGGACCGGACCGGCGCCAACCTGGTGATGCTGTGCGTCGGCACAGCGATCTTCGGCATGTTCTTTTTCCTCACCGTTTTCATGCAGTCCGTCTGGGGTTACTCAGCGCTGAAAACCGGCGTCGCGTACCTGCCGCTGACCGGGGCGATCCTGGTGTCATCCGGCGCCGCCGCCCAGCTCGTGTCGCGGGTCGGCGCCCGGCCGCTGCTGCTCACGGGCGCTCCTGCCGTCGCAGGCGGCTTGTACTGGCTGTCGCGGCTGAGCGAGCACAGCAGCTATTCGGGCGCGGTGCTGGGGCCGATGCTGGTCATCGCGTTCGGCCTTGGCCTGCTGTTCGTCCCCCTCACCCTGGTCGCCATGTCCCGCGTCGCCGACGAGGAAACCGGCGTCGCGTCGAGCCTGCGCAACACCGGGCAGCAGGTCGGAGGCGCGCTCGGGCTCGCCGTGCTCGGAACCGCCGCCTGGAGCGCGGTGGCGAATAGCGTCCGTGCCCAGACTGCCCACGCCGCGACCGTGGCCGGCGGAAATGGCGGAACACACCCGAGTCACGCACTGCGCACCGCGATCTACCACCATGCGCTGGCGACCGGATTCTCACAGGCCTTCCTGGTCGCTGCAGGGATCATGCTGCTCGGCCTGGTCATCACGATCATCGCCATCCGGGTGCGCCGCGCGGATCTCGGCGAGGTAAGGCCCTGAGCCGACGGGCACAGAAGCGGCCGGCCACCAAGGTCAGCCAGCTATAGCCGCAATGGAGGCAGACATGAAGCTCACGATTATCGCAGCGACCGGCGGAGTCGGCCGGGAACTTCTCGAGCAGGCACTCGCCTCGGGCCAAGACGTCACGGCCGTGGTACGGAACCCAGGAAAGCTGTCCCGCGATGTTCCCACGGTCACGACGGACATGTCCGCGCCCGATCCGGCGGCCCTGGAGTCCGCGATCGGCGGAGCCGATGCCGTGCTCTCCGGTCTCGGCCCGTACTCCAACGCCAACGCCGGCATCGCCTCAGAGGGCACCCGCGCGGTTGTCGCGGCGATGAAAGCTACCGGCGTACGGCGAATCGTCGCCGTGAGCGCAGCGCCCGTGGCGACCATCGCAACATCCAGCCGCCCCAGTCCGCCCAGGCATGACCCAGGCGACGGGTTCTTCATGCGATACCTGTTCAGCCACATCGCAAATGCCAGGTTTGGCGAGGTGTACGCCGACCTCGCCGAGATGGAGGACCTCCTACGGCAGAGCGATACGGACTGGACCGTGGTGCGGCCACCGCAGCTAACCGGCAAGCCTTTCAGCGGCACTTACCGGACGGCGAACGGGCGCAACATCCGGGGCGGCTTTTCGGTCCCCCGGGCCGACGTCGCGCACTTCATGCTCGCAGTGCTGGACCGGCCGGAGACGATCCGCCAGACCATCGGAATCGCGACGTGACCAGGAGGACGAAGATGACGACCAACGACACGGCCAACCGCACAGGCAAGGCGATCGACTTCACCATGATGTACGCGACCCACGACGCCTTTCGGCGCGACCTGGGCCGGTTCACGGCGGTCGCGGCTGCCGGGACCGCGGATACGGACGGAGTACGTGCGGGCTGGGAAAACTTCAAGACCCAGCTCCTGCTCCACCACAGCGTCGAGGACACCCACCTATGGCCTCGTGTTCGACGGGCGGCCGCCGGCCTACCTCAGGGCCTCGTCCTGCTCGACGAGATGGAGGCCGAACATGGCCAGATCGACCCGCTGCTCGGCGCCGTCGACCAGGCCCTGACCAACTCGGCCGCCGCTCTCGCGGCTCGGGTCGGCGAGCTGGCTTCGGCGTTGCAATGGCATCTGAAGCACGAGGAGGAGGCCGCGCTCCCCCTCATCCAGTCGGTATGCACGCCAGCCGACTGGCACGCTTTCGCCGCCGAAATGCGCCGCCGCCAGGGCGTCAAGGGCGCCGCCGCCTACGTCCCGTGGATTCTCGACGGCGCCGGATCGGACGCCAGGCGGCATTTCCTAGCCGCATTGCCACCTCCGGTCCGGATGATTAGCAAGTTCGTCTGGGAACCGCGGTACCGTCGGCTGGGCCTGTGGAGCGCGTTCGGCGGCTGACCTGGGTGCGCTGCCATGCATAGGCATTCAGCGGCGGTAGGGCACTCTGAGGTCCGAGAGCTCGAGGCCGGTGCCGGGCAGCGGTTCATCGCCATGGCGCAGACCGGACAGCACGATGGCCAGGTGCCGGGCGGCGACGCCGTCCTGGGTCGCGCGGTCATGACTGGGTGGCAGCGGCCTGGCCAGCCGGATGAGCATCAGGCTCAGGTCGCCGAAGGTGACGTCGGGCCGGATCGCGCCGTCACGCTGCGCGTTGGCGATCAGGCGAGTGACGGCCGTCAGGCTCCGCTGCCGAACGGACGCTAGTTCCCCGTCGTCAGATCTGACTGCGGCGGCGATCGCGGGCATAACCCAGCCGACCCGTATCTTCAGCGCCTCTCGGAGGTACCTGGCCAGGGCCGCGTAGCTGTCAGGCTCGTCGGCCAGCGCCGATTCCGCTGCCTCCGCCGTCGCGGAGATCACTTGCATGGCGATGGCGCGCAGCAGCGAAGTCCGGTCCGGGAAGTGGCGGTACAGCGTAGCGTTCCCCACGCCGGCCGACTTCGCGATGAGATCCAAGGGCACGTCGGGCCCGCGCTCTGCAACCAGCTCTGCGGCGCTGGCCAGCAGCATCTCCCGGTTGCGCCGTGCGTCGGCGCGCAGGGCCCGGCCCGCTTTATCCGGGGGCTTCACTCTCATATAGAGTGTCTAGCACGATGTATGCCAGCGAGCGAGCCGGGCGCACTTCGTCCGGGAGAAGCGGAGCCCACGATGACCAGCGGTAGCACGGGCGTCCAAGCCGGGACGTCCGATCGGGCAAGGCTCCTCTCCCGGCTGCGCGGCTCAAGCGCAGGCGCCCTCGTCATGCTGATCCTCCAGTTCGCACTCGGGATCGGGGTCAACCTCTACATCTCGCCGAAAAAAGGCGGAGTCGGCGAAGCGTTCTCCAATGGCCCCCTGCTCGCGATCCACGCGGTGCTCGGGTTGCTTTTGATCATCGCCGCAATCGGCCAGCTCGTCCTGGCCATCAGGGCCAGGCACACCGCCATCATCGTGGCATCGGCAGTTGGGCTGATCGCTATCGCCGCCGCGGCGTCTAGCGGCGCGGGCTTCCTGTCCGACCATGCCGAGGGCGAGTCCCTGGGGATGGCGCTCGCCACGGCTGTGGCGATGCTGTGCTATGTCGTCTGCCTGCGGATTGAAAGTGAGCGATCATGACCTCGATGCTGCTTGAGGTTCAATAGCGCTACGACCCCACTTCCTCGTCAGCTTGGCGTGGCAGCAGGCCCGCAGTGCTCGTTAGCGGCGAACGATCGGCGAACGCTCCGATTTGTAGCGTGGGATGCATCGATAAGTCCGAGTGACTGAATTGCGAGATATCTATGTCATCCCACATGAAGCAGCCAGAACATCCTGGACATCCCGAACATCGTGAATATTCCGATTCCTCCATTAGTCGACCTGTCGTGTTCATCGTCGATGACGACGCCGGCGTGGTGCGTGCGATGAGCGGGGACCTGAATCGCAGGTTCGGTCAGGACTTCCGCATTGTCGGCGAGACGTCGCCCGCGACCGGCCTGGCGACGCTGCGCGGTCTCGCCGACGCGCACGAAGCCGTTGCCTTGCTGATCGCCGACAACGACATGGCCGAGATGCCCGGCGTGGACTTCCTCGGGCATGCTCACGAGATGCACCCGCTCGCCAAACGCGTGCTGCTCGTCGAACGCGACTACTCGGCCCGCAGCCCGCTTGTCGACGCCATGATCCTGGGCCAGGCCGACTATCACATCACCAAGCCCTGGATGCTGGAGCAGAGCCTGTACCGGCAGGTCAGCGAGTTCCTGGCGGAGTGGGCAAAGGACCAGGAGGCAGGCTTCGAGCTCTTCCACATCGTCGGCGCCGCAGGCGACCGCAGCACCCATGACCTGCGCGAGATGTTGACCAGGTTCAACGTGCCCTTCCGATTTCACGACGCCGGCAACCCGCAGGCTCTGCGGCTGCTCGACGCCAAGGACCTGGACGAAACACGGCTGCCTGTGCTGATCCGGCATGACGACTACACCATGGTCCAGCCGACGGTCGCTGAGCTCGTCAAGGCGACCGGCGGCAGCGTGACGAACGACGTGACCGAGTGCGACGTGGTCGTCGTGGGCGCCGGGCCCGCGGGACTGACTGCCGCGGTCTATGCGGCCTCTGAGGGGCTGAGTGCCGTTGTGCTCGAGGAGACGGTCTCAGGCGGGCAAGCCGGTAGCAGCCCGATGATCAGGAACTACCCGGGCTTCCCGCACGGCATCAGTGGCCATGAGCTCACCCGGCGTGCATGTGAGCAGGCGTGGATGTTCGGCGCCCACATGGTGTTTTCCCAGCCGGTTGTCGGCCTGGAGGCCAGAGGCGATATCAAGATCGTGCATCAGGCCGACGGCCACGAGATCATCGCCCGCACGGTCGTCGTGGCGACGGGCATCACATGGCGGCTTCTTGATGTTCCACGACTCGAGGCTCTAGTCGGCTGCGGAGTCTTCTATGGTGCGGCGGGCAGTGAAGCCCACGCGATGGAGGGCCAGGACGTCTTCGTCGTCGGAGCGGGAAACTCGGCTGGTCAGGCCGCGCTGCACCTTGCCAAGTACGCCAGGCAAGTCACCATGCTGGTGCGAGGCGAGGACCTGGGGCGCTCGATGTCCGAGTACCTGATCAGAGAGATCCATGCCACGCCTAACCTCGCTGTGCGTCTCAAGACCGAGGTAATTGACGCCCACGGGGATGACCACCTGACGGCGATCACGGTGCGGGACAAGCTGGAGGAGCGCACTGAGAAGCTGACCGCGACGGCCTTGTTCGTGCTGATCGGCGGTGAGCCCCGCACCCGCTGGCTCCCGGCCGAAGTCGAGCGCGACGGCGGATACATCCTGACCGGCCGGGATGTCACGCTCCATGTAGCGAGCCGGGAACGCTGGCCACTTGACCGGGCGCCGCTGCCTCTGGAGACCTCGCTGCCCGGCGTGTTCGCGGCAGGGGACGTTCGCTATCGGTCGATCAAGCGTGTGGCCTCCGCCGTTGGCGACGGCGCGACCGTCATCCGCCTGGTGCACGACTATCTCAGCCCAGACGACGTGGACGCGCTCGCACTGAGCCTAGGTCGCTGACTCGCCCAGCCTGCTGTGTCTCTGTGCATGCCGCAGCAATGCCAGCCGAACCGGCTGGTCCTAGGTGACCTCCATCAGGTCGCCGTGCAGCGGTGATCCGGCGGCCCCGGCCGGGCTCTGCCCGTACCACAAGGCGGTCGACGCGATGTCATCGGTGAGCGGCAGGTACCGGCCGCCAGAACGCCAGCCGAGTGCCTGCACGGTGACCCGGATGTCGTTCGCGAAACGGATCGGGTCGGGAAGGTGCCAGCGGTACATGCCGAACCGCTGCTGGCTGCGGTACAGGCCGTCGGGGCGCAGGATCTGCGGCAGACCGAGGAAGGGCGTGCTGTAGGCGGTGTAGCCCTGGCCTGGCACGTCGAAGTTCCATGCCCCGCCGAAATAGTCTTCGGTTCCCGTGCCGCAGATCGTCGGAAGTTCCGTATCGCCGTCGAGGTAGAACTTGACCTCTCCCTCACCCCACCACCCCCCGCTATTCGAGCCCCAGGCAAGGTAGGTGCCGACATAGTGCCCGCGGTCACTGACCCCGTCGAGGACGGCGTGCACCTCCCCGTACGGCAACGGATTGCTTCTGCGCCATTGCGCATGCAGATAGCCAGCGTTCGTCGTCGACGTCCGCGAGCTCGTAGTCGATCTGGAAATACACGACAGCACCGCCGGGCCCGATGTTCTCCAAGCTCGATCCTGGCCGCCTTCCTGTACGGCATCTCCCAGTAGCTGTTCAGGCCGCCGTTAGGATTGACGGCGATTGGCGTCGGAGCTGACGTGCGCGTACTCGCCCCAGCCCTGGCAGAAGAAGTCGCCGAGCGGCACCGCGATCGCGGGTGAGGAGGCATCCTCCCAGTACGCGCGCAGCACCAGTGAGCGCCAGTGCGACTGGTGCGCGGTCAGCCAGATGTGCCGGATCGCGCCCGGCCCCGCGATGTCCGCGAGCACTGCTGTCGAGCCGGCCGGAATCTCGATGCTGGGCGAGATCTTCCAGCCAGGTCCGAGTTCCCGAGCGGCTGCGGCGCCTGTGCCCTCGGTGGCCGCCCCTCCACATCCCTTCGCCCCGGTCGGGTTCTCCGGGCTGACCGATCTGCGTCAGGCCCGTCGGTAAGCAGCGATATCCCGGCCCAGGCGATGTTCATTCACGGCTGCTCCTTCATCATCACGCCGACGTGCCCGGTCGTTTCCGTGCGGTCCCACCGGGCAGACCTACAGAAGCAGACCATCAGGCCGGGTGCACGCCGGGCGGGATTGCCTGCTTCTTTTGCGGGCCCCGCTCACAGTGCGTTCCGGCCGACCCACGCGGCGATGGCGTCACGGTGATGCCAGGCCGTGAACGTCGGCGGCGCGGATTCCTGACAACTCACGGCATACGGGGGTGCGCTCAATGCCTTACATCAAGGTCGGCCAGGAGAACTCCGGATCGATTGACCTGTACTACGAGGATCACGGCTCGGGTCAGCCGATCGTCCTGATCCATGGCTACCCGCTGAGCGGGCGGGCCTGGGACAAGCAGGTCCCTGTGCTGCTCGATGATGGCCGCCGCGTGATCACCTACGACCGGCGGGGCTTCGGCAAGTCAAGCCAGCCGATCACTGGCTACGACTACGACACCTTCGCGGCCGACCTGAACACGCTGCTCGAGACGCTCGACCTGCGCGACGTCATCCTTGTCGGCCACTCGATGGGGACCGGCGAAGTGACGCGCTACCTCGGCAGGTATGGCTCGCAGCGGATAGCCAAGGGAGTGCTGGTCTCCCCGATCCCGCCGTTCCTGCTGCAAACCGACGACAACCCGGAGGGCCTGCCCGCCAGCCTGTTCGACGGCTTCATGCAGACGGCCAGGCAAGACGTCCCGGCGTGGATGAAGGGCTTCCTCGACAACTTCTACAACATCGACAAGTTCCGCGGCACGCTGGTCAGCGATCAGGCCTACCAGGCCAGCTGGAATCTGGCCGTGTCCGCCTCGGCCACCGCGGCCGTGGCATGCATCCCGACCTGGGAGACCGACTTCCGTGCCGATCTGGCGCAGATCACGGTGCCGATGCTGGTCATCCAGGGCGACGACGACCGGATCCTGCCGTACCCGAACACCGGTAGGCGACTGCCCGGCTTGATAAGCGACATGCAGATGGTGGTCATCGAGGGCGGACCGCACGCCATCGCCTGGACCCACGACGACCAGGTCAACAGCGCCCTGCTGAAGTTCCTTTCCTGAGTACCGCCAATTGCGGCGATCCATTAAATGATTGGTGAAATCGAGGTAGATAGATAGGTAACATCCCACCATGGCTGCTGCACGTCCGTCGGCTAAGGCGACGGCCACAGCGAACATGCGCGCGGGCGGGCAGCCGCAGGACTGGCCGAATGCCCTGCGATCGGGGGGCCAGGAAGGCGAGGCCGCCAGGGCACTGCTGCATGAACTGCTCGTGGCGGTAGCCCGCGACGAGGCGCGGCGGCGCTGGCCCGAGCGGGGCGGCCCGGCTGACCGCCGCGGTAAGACGGCCCGGCGGCACACCGAGCAGAGCGTCGGCGTCGAGACCGGGTACAGCGACCTCATCCACCGCGCCGCCGGCGCCGCGGTCGGCGCGATCTCCGGCGAACTCGACCGGTATCGCGCTCACACACGGTTCATGACCTGGGCGTACAAATACGTGATGTTCGGGCTGTCTGACGCGGCAGGACGCCAGTTCTGGGGTGCTGATCCGCAAGGCGCCCAGCCGCCGTCGGCTGAGCACGACTGGAAGCTGCTCGCCTCCCGGCGGCCGAGTAATGTTGCCGCCAGCGGCCGGGAATGGCGCGACGCCCTGGCCACTGTGCGCCGGGCCGTGGACCTCGAACTCACCGAGCACCAGCAGGCGGTCTTTGCCGCCGTCACGTTGGGCGACCTTCCTCCTGAGGCTCTGACCGCAGGATTCGGATCCGACAGGAGCGCGATCTACCGAGCGCTTTTCGAAGCGCGCCGCAGGGTCGCTGCCAGGCTTGCGGCCGACGGCCTCTTGCAGGACCGGGACGCACCGTGGCCGACGGTGAGGAAATTCGGCTGGTTGCTGCCGCTGCTTGCCGCCGATCCTGGCGACACCGGCTGCGATGTCGCGTTCCAGGCGCTCGACCGCTATGCGGAAGCCGACCTGGCGGGCTCGGATCCGCGCCAGCATTTCCCCGGCCTGGCCGCGCACCTCAGCGGCTGCCGGCCTTGCGGTCAGGACTACGAGGGGCTGCTGGCCGCTGCTCGCCGCTGTCAGCCACAGCCGCATGACCCATCCGGCCCTGACCCAGCCGGCCTGACCCACCGGCCTGACCCAGCCGGCCTGACGCAGCCGGCCTGACCCTGTCGGCCTGGCGCAGCCGGCCTGGCGCAGCCGGTCTGGCGCAGCCGACCGTCCACTCGGGCGCTATCGTGCAGCCAAGACGGGATCCTGCCGTACCAAGCGCGGGATCAGGCAGGTGAGGAGCAGCCGTGACCCACAGCCGGTTCGGGATGACGGAGCTTGAAGATCTACCGGATGACCTCCGCGAGCGGATCGGCCTGATCGCCGAGAAATCAGGCTTCGTGCCGAACATCTTCCGCGCCCTCGGCCACCGACCAGCCGAACTCCGAGCGTTCCTTGACTACCACGACGCGTTGATGGACCGGTCGGATGGCCTGACCAAAGCGGAACGCGAACTCGTGGTCGTCGCCACCTCCGGAGCTAACCACTGCACGTACTGCGTCGTCGCACACGGCGCGATCCTGCGGATCCGGGCCAAGGATCCTCTGCTGGCCGATCAGGTGGCGACGAACCCCTGGCACGCGGACCTCGACGAGCGCCGCCAGGGCAATCGTCGACCTGGCCCTGGCGCTAGCGCGCACGCCAGAGCAATTCGGCGAATCCGACCTGGTGCAGGCCCGCGCGGCGGGCCTGACCGACGACGAGATCTGGGACGTCGGCGCGATCACGGCCTTGTTCGCCGCGTCGAACCGCCTCGCCCACCTGATGGCCCTGCAGCCGAACGCCGAGTTCTACTCCATGGGCAGGCAGCCAAGGGCTAGCGCGAACCGCTCCGCGCGGCGGCCGGGCTCCCGCGGGCGTCAGCCATTTAGCAGGTAGCGTTTGCGGCAAAAGCTGCCGCTTTCGCTACCTCTTAACCGGAGAATCGCGATGCCGCAACCACCGCGCGATGCCGCCAGTTGGACGAGGATGGCGAGGTGACCGATGTGTACACCGAGACCGGCAAGAGCGTCATCTTCGCATGCGCGGCGGAATGGCCCGGCTGGTGCAGGAAGGGACGCAGCGAGGCAGCAGCCCTGGCCGAGCTAGCCGCCTACGCGAGCCGCTACGCGGCTCTTGCTGGCCGGGCCGGCGTTGCGTTCGACACCTCCACCGCGGCCGGCCAGTTCATGGTCGTCGAACACCTGGCAGGGACGGCAACCACAGATTTCGGCGCCCTCGACGTCTCTCCCGAACTCGACAAGAAGCCGGCGACACCTGATCAGCTCGCTCACTTGAGCGCGCTCGTGACCGCGGCGTGGGAGATTTTCGAGGAGACCGCCGCGGCCGCGCCGCCGACAATGCGCAAGGGACCGCGCGGCGGCGGGCGCGACAGGGATGCCATCGTCGCGCACGTCCGCGAGACTGAGGTGCTGCACGCGCGCATGCTTTGCCTCAAGGAACGCCCGCTCCCGCCAGCAGACGTCGCGGCGGCCGCCGCGCTGCGAGACAGGATCCTCGCGGAGATCTCGGCCACAGCCGCAGACGAGCGCGCCGCAGACGACCAGACGGGAGCCCTCAGCAAATCCCGCCGTCCGCCCCTGTTCGTGGCGCGCCGCACCGCCTGGCACGCACTCGACCACGCCTGGGAAATCCAGGACAAGCAGGAACTCTAAGCCGGTCCGAGACACGCCGACCGATCGGCGCGGTGATCTCAGGGAGCAAGAACTCGGCGAGCGCGGGGGCCAGCGCCTGCGGGCTGACGTCGTGCCCCTCGCCCGGCAAGGGTACGCAGCTCAGCGCCGGGGATGACCTTCTGCAGCGTCGCGGCGGACTGCGCCATGAACGGCGCCCCCTCACCTCCGTGCAGGACCAGCGTCGGCACGCTGACGTGGCTCGCGCGTTGCGGCAGGAACCGACCTGTCGCTGCCCATCAGCCCGGCGTGGTCGTAGGCGAGCGTCGGCGCGACGGCCTCGATGCCCGGCCAGAACGGCGCCTGCCGCATGCCGTCGATCTGCTCGGCCGGCGTGCCGACAAAGGCCATGAAGAGCGCTGCCGCGTCACCGGGGCGGCCATCGTCGAGCGCCGCCATCATTTCAGCGAGGTAGGCGTGCCACGCCGGACGAACCGCCGGGTCATCGTCGTACGGCGCTTCGTACATCGCCAGCCCGGTGACCTGGCCGCCGCCGAAGCGCGAGCGCCGCCTCGAGCGCGAGGCAGGCGCCGGACGAGTGGCCGTACAGCACCGCGGAACCGCCTACCTCGCCGATGACCGCTGCGACGTCCTCGATCTCCCGCGCCACGGCGTACGGCGGGGTGTCACCGCTGTCGCCCCGCCCACGCCGGTCGTAGGTCAGGACCGTGAGCCGCGGCGCGAGCAATCCGAGAAGCTCGGTCTTGTTGTCAGACCGTCGCGTAGTGAGCGCGCCATCGACGATCACGATAGCAGGTCCCGTCCCTTGCTTGTCGTAGCGATCGCGGTCCCGTCCCGCGATGTCACTACGGGCATGTGCACGTCCTTTGCCTCGGCGGATTCGCGGCGCAGCTCTGCCAGGATCGGGTGCTGTGAACACTGGCCCAGCCGACCGTCCCAACCTGGCCGCCACGTTCCAGCACCCCGGCGTGGCAGCAGCCTACGAGCACCGTCCGACATACCCTGCCGAAGTCTTCGACGTGCTGCTCAGGCTGATCACAGACCAGCCGAGGACCGTGCTGGATCTCGGCGCCGGCGAGGGCGCGCTGGCCAGGCCGCTGGCCGGCCTCGTGGACCAGGTCGACGCGTGGACATCTCGGGCGCGATGATCGCGGCGGGCCGGCGCCGGACCAGGCGGCGGCCGAGCCGAACCTGCGCTGGATCGTCGGCGCGGCGGAGTCAGCGCCGCTCGGCGGTCCGTACGCGCTGGTCACCGCGGGCGCCAGCATGCACTGGATGTCGTGGCCGCAGACGCTGCCGCGGCTGGCGCCGGTATGACGCCGAACCGTAATCTGGCGATCGTCGAGCACGGGCCGAGGGACGTCGCCGTGGCAGTCCGATCTGCTCGAGATCCTCAATCGGCACTCCAGGCAGCAGTCGTTCATCCGGACTTCTCGCTGGTGACCGCGTTGTCCGCCAGCGGTCTGTGGACCGTCGCTGGCGCGGTGTCCAGCACAGCAGCGGTTCCGTTCACGCAGCCGTCGCTGGCTACATCGAGCAGCTTCCACTCGACTTCGAGCCTGGCCCGCGAGCTGATGCCAGCCGAAGAGGCCGCCGCGTTCGACGAGGCGGTCGCCGAGCTGGTGCAGCCGTACGCCGTCAGGGGGCTGCTGCAGAACTGGCGATCGTCGCGGACGTGACCTGGGGCCCGATCACGAGCTAGACGCCGCTGATCTCGGTCGTTTGACCTTCCTGCAACAGGAATGCGTACGGTCGGAGCATGAACTCGCCGGAGCGCCTGCTGACCATCGGCCAGTTCGCGCGTGCGTGCGGGCTCACCGCGAAGGCACTGCGGCACTATGACGCGGTTGGCCTGCTGACCCCGGCCGCCGTCGACCCGGCCAGCGGCTACCGGCGGTACGGCGAAGATCAGGTCCACGCGGCGCCGGCTGATCCGCCAGGCTCCGCGGCCTCGACCTGCCGGTCGCTGAGGTGCGGCGGCTGCTCGATCTGTACGCGGACGATCCAGACGCGATGTCCGACGCGCTGCTCGCGCACCGGCGGCAGGCTCGTGGCCCGCGCGACACGGATGAAGGGACAGATCCACGACCTCGACCACCTGGTCGCCGGAAAGGAATGGGAGACCATGCCGGAGCGGAACGACAAGCCGTCACTTGACCCGCAGGTCCAGCGCAAGCTCGCCGCCGCGCTGTTCAATCGCGTCTGGACCCTGCTGGAGCAGGAAACTCGGACCGAGGCCGAGGACGCGGAGATGATCCATGCGGCGCACGCGTCGACCTACCACTGGATGCAGATCGGCCGGCCGGTCAATCGCGCACGCGGCGAGTGGCAGTGCTCGCGGGTGTACGCGGTGCTTGGGCTGCCGAGCCAGCGCTCTTCCACGCCCAGAAGGTCCTCGACATCTGCCAGCGCGAGGGCATCGCCGACTTCGACCTGGCATTCGCCTACGAGGCACTGGCCCGAGCGAGCGCGCTCGGCGGCGACGAGTCGGAGGCCCGCCGCTGGGCCGAGCTGGCGCGCGCCGCGTGCGCGCAGGTCGCCGAGGACGACGACAGGGAGATCGTGATGGCTGACCTGGAGACCCTCCCGGCCGGCCTCTAGCGGACTCGGCCGAAACGGCCATTGTCACGGATGATTGTCAGCAGATCTGCTGATAATCATCCGTGGTCTTGAGAACGACGCCGTTCGTCGCCGCAGCTGCCGACCTCGGCGCGTCGGGCGGCCGGGTCATGGTCGCCGAGGTCGGGCCCGACTGGCTCGAGCTGCGCGAGGTGCACAGGTTCGCCAACGCGCCCGTCACCGTCGGCAGGAACCATGCACACCGACGTGCTGCGGCTGCTATGACGAGGTGCTCGAGGGCCTGCGGATGGCGTCGGCTGCGGCCGAGATAGACGAGCGTCGGGATCGACTCCTGGGGCGTCGACTACGGCTTGCTGGACGCCGACGGCGCGCTGCTCGGCAATCCCGTGCACTACAGGGACGCCAGGACGGCGGGAGCCGCCGAGCGGCTCGCCGCGCTGATCGATCCCGGCGAGCTCTACGCGATCACCGGCGTGCCGACGATCCCGATCAACACGCTGTGCCAGCTGTGTCGCCGCGACGGGTACGGCGCAGCTGGAGGCGGCGCGCACGCTGCTCCTGGTGCCCGACCTGCTGACGTACTGGCTGACTGGCGCCGATCGGCGCGGAGGTCACCAACGCATCGACCACCCAGCTGCTCGACGTCCGGACCGGAAGCTGGGCAGCCGGGGTCGCCGAGCGAGTCGGCATCCGGCCCGGGATCCTGCCGCCGCTTCGCGCGCCAGGCGAGAATCGTCGGGCCGCTGCTGCCTGAGGTTCGCGCCCGCACCGGGCTTGCCGCGACATACGCCCGTGACCACGGTCGCGTCACACGACACGGCGTCCGCGGTCGTGGCGGTTCCTGCCGCCGCGACTGACTTCGCCTATATCTCTTGCGGCACCTGGTCTCTGGTCGGGGTCGAGCTTGACCAGCCGGTACTGAGCGAGGCGAGCAGGCTGGCCAGCTTCACGAACGAGGCGGGGGTCGACCGGACGATCCGCTACCTGCGCAACGTCATGGGCCTGTGGCTGCTGCAGGAATCGGTGAGGAGCCTGGGCAGCGGCCGGCCTGCAGGTCAGCCTGGCCGAGACGCTGGATCGATCGGCGGCCGCATCGCAGCCGC
Source organism: uncultured Actinomycetota bacterium (assembly GCA_963809195.1). Taxonomy (GTDB): domain Bacteria; phylum Actinomycetota; class Actinomycetes; order Streptosporangiales; family Streptosporangiaceae; genus Chersky-822. Next base: position 1,578,681 of record CAWEIQ010000003.1, read on the forward strand.
TGCGCGCGTCATCGACGCCGACGACATGGAGTTCCTGCGCGGCCGGCGACATGCCGGCGCAGGATCGCGGCCGCCTGCGCGCGCACCGGGCAGCCGGTGCCTGCCGGGCCCGGGCAGACGGTCCGCTGCATACTCGACAGCCTGGCGCTGGCTCATCGCCGCGCGGTCCAGCAGGCGCAGCGGCTGTCCGGGCCGACGGTGTCGGCGTCGTGCACATGGTCGGCGGTGGCGCGCGGAACGCGCTGCTCTGCCAGCTCACCGCCGACGCGTGCGGCCTTCCCGTCCTGGCGGGCCCTGCCGAGGCCACCGCGCTCGGCAACGCGCTGATACAGGCGCAGGGCGCACGGCGCGGCTCCGGCCGACCTGGCTGGCCTGCGCGCCCTCGTCAGGCACACTCAGCCGGTGCGCCGCTTCGAGCCGTCCGGCCAGCACCGGTCTCTGGCGGCCGCCGCCGCCAGGCTCGGCCAAGCTGACCAGCCCGGAGCCGATCGGCTCGGGCGGCGACGGCTAGGGCCAGTCTCACTTGCTGGGATGCGGGCATGGCCTGACCTTCGGGTTCGCGCCGAGGTAGTTCAGCGGCCCGGCCAGTACGGTGACGATAATCGTGCCGGTGCGAGCGCAGCCAGGATCTGAGTTGTAGTAATGGCGCTGAGCGCCGGCGATCGCGCCGATGATCAGCCAGATCACGAGCACGACTCCGAGGATCCGCATTGCAGCCTCCGATCATCTCAGGCGGTCGCTTGAGCGCCTGGCCTCGGGCAGGGCTGGCGGGGCCAGCCAGGGTGCGCCGTTGGCACGCACGCAGCTACCTCCGGTATCCGCTACATAAACACCGATACCGCGAAGCCGGCGGCGCATACCGCATGTCGCACCACGGCCAGGCACATCAGTCACGCACGGGCATCGAGCTGCCTTGCCGCGCGATGTTTAAACGAGCGTGCAGGGGCAGTCTCGTGACCGCCATTGCACAACCGCAGAAAGCAGCCCCCATGGCACTCGTGTTCGCGGTCTTCATGCATCGCGTTGCTCGTCGTCTTCCTGCACGCCCCGAGGGACGAGCGCGCCGGATCGCGCGCCTCCGGGCTGGCCTCGCCCGCGCGGCCGGAACGGTCAGAGCCGGGCGTCGACCAGGAGCACCGAAACCGTCGACCGGATCGCCGCCGATCTGGCCGAGGATCATCGCGGCACGGGCGGCGTCGGCCAGCTGCTGACGCCGTCCGACGGCGCCGGCACGGACCAGGCTCGAGCAGAGCGCCGGCAGCTGATCCTGGCACTATCACCGCGGCGCTGAGGGCCGCACCTGCGGCCTATCCTTGGTCACGACCGCGCTGGTCAGACGCCCTTCTGCCGGCAGTTTTCCGATTCTGTCGAGCTGCCGATGTTTGAAATCCACGGGGCGGGCACAAATGGGCCGTGCGCGATAACTGGTTCGCCGGAGGTGACCGGTAATGACTCGACCAGCGACGGTCAGCAAGCCGCGACCGGTCGTCGGACTCCCGGCAGCGATGAACTCCCGGCCAGTGAGCTCGAGCAGCGCGACGACGCCGACTTGCTGGACATGATCCGTTCCCTGCCCCGCGAGCACCCGATCAGGGAAACGGCATGCGAGGTGCTCGTCAACAGGTACCGCCCGCTGGTGCGGTCCTGCGTCCGGCGGTTCCAGAACAGCCCGGAGCCGTACGAGGATCTCCTTCAGGTCGGCTACGTCGGCCTGATCAAGGCCATCAACAACTACGACCCCGCCGCCGGCACCGGACTGGCCGGCTACGCCCTGCCGTGCGTCAGCGGCGAGATCAAGCGGTACTTCCGCGACAAGCGCTGGCAGATCCACGTCAAGCGCTCGCTCCAGGAACTGCGGCTCGCGCGCGAGGAACGCCACGGCCGAGCTCACCCAGGCGCTCGGGTCACGCGCCGACCGAAGCCGAACTCGCCGAGCGGCTGAACGTCACCGAGGATGAACTCCGCGAGGTCAGGCGCGCTGAGCTGGCGTTCCAGTCGTCTTCGCTCGACGCGCCGCTGACCGACGACGAGGGCCGGGTCCAGCCTGGCCGACCTGATCGGCACCGAGGACCCTCAGCTCGAGCACGTGCTCGATATGGAAGCCGTCTGGAAGCACCTGAGCGGCCTGCCCGATCGCGAGCAGCAGCTCGTGCTCATGCGCTTCTACGGCAACATGACCCAGGCCGAGATCGGCAAGCAGCTAGGCATCTCGCAGATGCACGTCTCCCGGCTGCTGGCCGAGGCTCTGGAGTACCTGCGCGAGCGCCTGCTGGAGCCTGCCTAGACGCGCCTGCTCCCTCATCCCCGCATTAGCAACTGAAAGGGACCAAACCATGAAGTCAGCGACCGCACTGACGATCCTGGCGGTGGGCGCAGTCTTCGCGTTTGCCGTCACCGCCCACCCATCTTTCCTGAACCTGCAGATCCTCGGCTGGGTGCTCATGCTGACCGGAATCGTGGGCCTCGTCATTCCCCGCCGCGGCAGGGGCTGGCTGCGCCGCAGCGTGCTCGTGAAGGGCTCGCCGGACTTTACCGAATCGGCTGACCCCGAGGCACGCCGCCGATCGCCGCGCTCGAGCCCGCCGACTCCGCGCCGACCGTCGTCGAGGGCCAGGTCGAGCGCGAGTCGATCGTCGAGTACATCGAGAAGTAGCCACCACGATCGGCAAGGGCGTGGTGCCGGTCAGCCAGACTGACTGGCACCACGCCCTTGTGCCTGCTCCTCGGGCTCAGCGCTCCCGGCCCGCGCTGACGGGTGCCTTCGCTCGCTCGGGCGGCGCCGTCGATGTGCGCGAGTATCCGCCGGCGTTCGTCCTCGCTCGTCCCGCCCCAGATGCCGTGCACTCTGCTGCGTGGCGAGGGCGAAGTCCAGGCACTCGGCCCTGGACCTGGCACCGGGTGCAGACCGACTTCGCGCGGTTGAGCTGCTCCGACCGCCGGGCCTACCGACGACAGCGGGAAGAAGAGCTCGGGGTCGGCGGACAGGCAGGCGCCTCGCGAGCGCCAGTCGGCATGTGCGTATCTCATTCCGCTTCAGTCCTTTTGCGGCGAGTGATCCCGGCCTCGCGCGGGCTTCGCCGTCATCGCGTTCATGGCCATCGGTCCCCTGCCCGTGCCTGCCGCGTTTATTCACGACAGCTGCCGGTTATCCCGACCTTGGCGGGGCGCCCCTGGCTGCCACGCTGGGCTGGGCGCTTCTTACCGGCGAGGCGAGCGGGACGTTCCGCCTTCTCGGCGCGAGCCGGGCGATCGGGCCTTTCGCGGCGAGCCGGACGCTCCGGGCTGTCGCCGACGCGCAGCACCATCATGGTGATGTCGTCGATCAGATCGCCAGCGCGTGAACTCGAGCAAGGTCCGACGCATCGCGGCTTCGAACTGGTCGGGATGGCTCCCGGCCAGGCCGGCGAGCTCGTCACTGAGCCTGGTCTGGAAGTAGGTCCTGTCGCGGCCCCTGCGCCTGCGTGAGGCCGTCGGTGTACAGGAACAGGATGTCTCCCTTACGCAGGGTCAGCTCGTGCGTTCCTGGCTCGAAGTCGGTGAGCAGGCCGAGCGGCAGTCCGCCACCGCCGGGTAGCTGCACCCGCCCGTCGGAGCGGATGACCGCGGCGCTCGGGTGCCCGGCGCTGCCGAGCGCGACGTGCAGTGCGCCATCGCGCCACTCCAGGTGGGCGATGCTGGCGGTGACGAATCCGCCGCTCAGCTCCTCGGCGAGCAGGATCTTGTTGGCGCCAGCAGCACCGGCCGCCGGGTCGTGCCGTGTCGTGCGCGATGACCCGGATCGCGTGCCTGGCAGCCGCGGTCACCGCGGCGGCTTCCTCGCCCTTGCCGCAGACGTCGCCGACCGAGAGCCCCCAGCCGGCCGGGCGTCCGGTAGGCGTCGTAGAAGTCGGCGCCGATCTCCACGCCGTCCGTCGCCGCGACGTATACGGCGGCGAGCTCGACGCCGCCGATCTCGGGCAGGCGCCGCGGCAGCAGGCTGGCCTGGAGCGCGTCGGCGATCTCGGTGCGACGGCGGAACATGTGATCGACGCGGATGGCGAGCGCGAGCTGCTCGCCGAGTTCCTCGACGAGGCCGAGGTCGCCGATCTCGAAATGCCGCTGATCAGCATGCCTGGCCAGGGTCAGGACGCCGTACCTGCTCTCGCCGTCGGTGACCGGCACCGAGAGCACCGACGTCGTGCCGAGCAGCATCAGCAGCGGGATGTCGCCGGGGCCAGGCCCGAGGATCCCGGCGTCTTCCGCATGCGCGATGAGCACCGCCTGGCCCGACTCGTGGACCGTGTGCGGCAGCGAGCCTGGCATCGGGTTGAGCGCCGCGGCCGAGTCCCTGATCCCGGCCAGGCCCGGGCCCTCAGGCCCGATGACGAACTGCCGCCTGCAGCTGGCCGCGGCGGTCAAGGTCGACGATCACCCACGACGCCAGCTCGGCGGCCAGCAGCCGGCACAGCGCTGCAGCGTCATCGACTCGCTGAAGTTCTCGTTCTCCAGCAAGATCCTGGTCACGGCGGTCACCAGGTCCATCCGCTGGGTGATCGCCTCGACGGCGCCCGCCGCCGGGCTGCTATTCCGGCCGCGGCCGCCGGGCTCAGCGCCGCGCTGCCCCGTTCGGCGTCCCCGTTGCCCGCGATCCTGGCGTCCGGGCGGCCGGCGTTGGCCCTAGGTGACCACCGCCGGCGGCTCGTCCTGCGCCGACGCGACTCCGCGCCGTTCCAGCCGCCACGATCAGGCGGTCGTTGTCCCCGCTGACGCTGACCAGCCCGATGGCCAGTTCGCGACCGCCGCGCCCGGCCGAGCTCAGCAGGCCGCACCTGACCCGGCCAGGCCTGCCCGCTCCTGGCGACCGCGTTGAGCTGCGTCTGCACGGCGGCGCGGCCGGACAGCGCCACGAACGTGGTGAACGGCCTGCCGGTCGCGTAGCCGGGCTTCGACCCGAGCAGTTCGGCGGCGGCCTTGTTGACCCGCAAGACCGTGCCGTCCCTGGCGAGCAGGAACAGCGGGACCGGCGCGTCGGTGAAGGCGGCGCGCAGCAGCCGGCGCTCGCTGCCGTCCGAATCGGCTGGCGCGAGTGCCTGCCTGGTCACCGGCTGCCAGCGGCGCCGCGAGCATGCCGATCGCGGCCTCAAGTTCGGCGAAGGCCGCGTCGAGCAGCGAGCCGACGTCCGCGGCGGGCAGGCTCGCTGCCTGGCGCAGCGCGGCATGGCGCTTCTCAAGCTCCGCGACCTGAGTCGCGGCGTCGTCGGGCTCTGGCGCTACCGGCAACTACGTGTCCTATCTCATTGAGGGTTGCGGTCGGTCCCTGGCCGGCATCGCGGCGCTACAGGCCCACTAGATCAGCCGGCGATGCGAGCGTCTAGTGGGAAGCGGCCGGTGACGACGGCTCGTGGTCAGTCGCTGGTTGCGGCGGTCCAGGACCATCCTCCGCCCGGCCGCCGGGCGTCCCGCGATCGCCATCGCCGTCAGGCGCTCGATGGCGGCCGCCGCCAGGTCGGCGATGTGCGCCAGGACGCTCAGCTCAAGGAAGGTTACCGGCGGGCGGGAGCGGTCGCGCACGATCGTGATCGCGCCGAGTGCGCGGCCGACAGACCGTGATCGGGCTGACCGCGTACGAGCCCGCGCCGAGCGCGTCGGCGACCCGCTGGCCGTCGGGCAAGCACGCCGAGCTCGGACGGGTCGGCGATGGATGCCTGCACGAGCGGCGTGCGCTGGTCCATCGCCGAGACGGTCAGCGGGCAATCCGCAATCGGAAGCTCGGCCACGGCCGCTGGCCAGCTCGGGCCTGGACCGACGTCCGGCCACCGACCTGGAGCCTCGTCCCGCGGAGCCAGGTCAACGATGACCCAGTCGGCGAACGAGCCGGCCAGCGCGTCGGCCGTGCCGGCCATCAGGTCCCGTTCCGCGGTGGCGGCAACGGCCGCCTCTCCCGGCCGCGGCGAGGGCATCGAGTGCCGTCGTCCACGCGCGGACCCGCTCTGCGGGCAATTCGGATGCCGGGAGATTCATCGTCCTTCTGCCTCGTTTGCGGCACCGCCGCCGCCTCGGCCGCTTGCGGCGCGCACCGGCGGGGCCGCAGTTCCGGGCAGCTACCCGGCACCCTGCCAGGCTCAAACGAGCCACTCAGCGCACATCGAGCTCGTGGGACTCGACGATCCGCCTGGCCACCTCGGTGACCTTGATCTGGCTGAGTCTGCGAGATCTCCCGCATCCGCCGCAGCGCCTCATCGGCGCTGCAGCTGAGGCCGACCATCAAGATCCCCTTGGCCTGGTCGACCACCGCCCGGGAGTCGGCGCCCTCGCTGAGCTGGCGGACGGTGCGCTGGGCGGCGTCGTAGGTCGAGGTGTTGCGCATGACCGCGCTGCCGAAGGCGATCAGCAGCTCAGCGACCGGCGCCCGGCTGGCGTCGAGCACCCTGCGGGCGCGTCGCGTACATCGTCATCGTCAGCCCGAGTTGTCCCGACTTATGCACGAGGGTCAGCGACGACCGCACGCCCATCGACAGCGCACGGCTCGTGTACTCCGGCCACCGGATCTCGCTGAGGGTGTCCTGGCAGCTCACCTGCTTGCCCTCGGCGAGGGCGTCGATGGCGGGCCCGCGCCGCCAGGCCAGCTGGACCTCGGCGAGCTCGGACAGGTCAGGGTGGCTGGCCGAGCTACGGTCGGCTCGTCGCCCTGCCAGAGCACGGCGGTAGCCCCCGAGCATCCCGGCACGTGCCTGGCCGCCAGCTCGACCAGCCGGTGCATCGCGCGCGACTCAGAGGCGCTCGCCAAGGTCAGCAGCTCGCCGGCGGCCTGAGCGAGCTCTGCGCTCAGGTCGCGCGGCTCCCCTTCAGACACCGCCACCTCGAACAAGAGTCACGACCACGACTCCGGATCGGCGCTACGGCCGTCGTGGCCATAGACCTCAACCACCCTATGCACGGCCTGCTGAGCGTCGGCCAGCCGGCGACTGCCGACCGGCGCTCCTGCCAGAGCGCAGCGCCTAATGCCGTCGAAGACGCCACTATTCCCCCTTCGCGAGTAAGCTCCGGTCGATAGACCGACCCTGCTTAACGGCATGAGGGACTTAACGGAATGCTCCAGCTTGCCACAGATGGCACCGCCACCGACGAGGTGGTGCCGGTGCTCCTGATCGAGGATGACGAGGCTGATGCCCTCCTCGTGCGCGAGTACCTCGCCGACGCCGGCTCGGGGTGTCGCTGTCCTGGCAGCAGAGCCTCGCGCGCGGCCACTCCCGAGCTCGCCGCTGGCCCGGTCTGCGTGCTGCTTGACCTCGGGATTGCCCGACTCGGTCGGCTTCGAGGGAATCAGGCACGTACTCAGCCTGGCCCCCGATGCCGCCGTGCTGGTTCTGACCGGCGCAACGACGAGTCGCTCGGCATCGCGGCCATGACCGCAGGCGCGCAGGACTACCTCGATCAAGGGCCAGGTCGACGGGGCGACCCTGAGCCGGTGCATCCGGTACGCGATCGAGCGCAAGCGGGCCAACGAGTCGGCCAGGCAACTGCGCGAGGCGGCGATCCGGCAGGCCGAGTACACCAGGCTCGAGCGCGGGCTGCTGCCCGTGCCGATCACTGATCGACGAGAGCCTCTATCACACGCTGCGCTACCGGCCGGGCCGCGACCAGGCACTGCTCGGCGGCGACTTCTACGACCTGATCGAACTCAGCGACGGCACGCTGCAGGCGCTGATCGGCGACGTGTGCGGCCACGGACCCGACGAGGCGGCGCTCGGCGTGTGCCTGCGGGTTGCCTGGCGGACCCTCGTGTTGTCTGGCCGCAACCCCACGCAGACCCTGGACTGCCTGCAGGAGGTGCTCATCCGCGAGCGGCACAGGCCCGAGGTCTTCGCGACGGTGGCGACGCTGAGCATCGACGTAGCCAGCGGCGAGGGCGTCATGCACATCGCCGGTCACCCGCCGCCTGTGCTGCTCGGCGTCGCCGCCCGCGATGCTGGGCGATGGCAAGCGGCGGACCGCCGCTCGGCCTGTTCGACGAGGAGTGGCCGCAGGTGCCCGTGTCGCTCGGGCCCGAGTGGTCGCTGATGCTCTATACCGACGGCCTGATCGAGGGCAAGGGCGGTGCCGACGGCAGGGTGCTCGGGCCTGAGGGGCTGCTCGACCTGATCACCGCCTCGTCGCCTGGGCCTTCCGTGCCCGGGTTCGAGGACGCGCTCGCCGACACGCTGCTCAAGACCGTCGAGCGGCTCAACGGCGGGCCGCTGGCCGACGATGTCGCGTTCATCATCGTCGGGCGGCACCCGTGACCGACCAGCTCGCCAGCTCGGCGCCGACATCGTCTGACCAGGAGGCGGCCGCCACCGTCTGGGCCAAGACCAGGCACGGCTTCAGCCAGGGCACGTGGTCGCTGCGGCGCAGGCTCGCTCTGGCGTTCGTCGTCGCCGGCGTCCTGCTGCCGATCGGCTCCGTGCTCGGCGCCCTGGCGCTGAACAGCCTGGTCAGCGCGGTCAACGTGCAGGTCAATCGGCTCGACCCGGCGGCACGCAACACCAGCTACCTGCTCGCGTCGCTGCTCAACGAGGAGACCGGCGTCCGCGGCTACGTCCTGACCGCGCGAGCAGTCGTTCCTCAAGCCGTACCAGCAAGGGGTGGCGGAGACGGCAGGCCACATCCAGGACGCTGCACCGGCTCATCGATCCCTATCCTGACCTGCAGCCCAGGCTGCGGGCCGTGGAGACTGCCGCCAGTCAGTGGCGCACCCAGTACGCCGAACCCGCCATCGCCAGCTGGCAAGAACGGCGGCCCGGTCAGCATCCGCCTTCGAGACCACGGGCAAGAACGACTTCGATCAGATCCGCGCGAAGATCGGCGTCCTCAACACCGACGATACTCGCCGAGCGGCGGGCGGCCCTGAACCGCCTGCACGCGGCGACCACGGCCGTGATCATCGTGGCGATCACCGGGCGCGGTCGCCGTCATCGCGGCTGCGGCCGCCGCCTGGGCGGCCATGACCGGCTGGGTCATCAGGCCGCTCGCGGCGCTCGGCGACGAGGCACAGGTGGTGGCCTCCGGCGGGGTCGACCACGAGCTGAAGATCACCGGCCCGCGCGAGCTCATGGAGCTGGCGGCCGACGTCGAGGCGATGCGGCGCCAGCTCAGGTCCAGCATGACCGACCTGTCGTACAAGGCCGGCGAGCTCGAACGATCGAACCGCGAACTCGAGCAGTTCGCCTACGTCGCCTCGCACGACCTGCAGGAGCCGCTGCGCAAGGTCGCCAGCTTCTGCCAGATGCTCGAGTCCCGCTACGCCGGCCAGCTCGACGACCGCGCCCGCCAGTACATCGCGTTCGCGGTCGACGGCGCCAAGCGCATGCAGCTGCTGATCAACGAGCTGCTGACGTTCTCCAGGGTCGGCCAGCCGGGCACGGCCCGCGGCCCGGTCGACCTGAACGCGGTGGCCAGCGAGGCCGTTGACCGGCTGGACGCCACGATCACCGACACCGACGCCGAGGTGATCGTGGCCGACCTGCCGACGGTCGACGGCGACGCGACCCTGCTGACCCAGCTCTTCCAGAACCTGATCGCCAACTCGATCAAGTTCAGGCGGATGGACGAGCCGTCCGTGATCAGGATCACTGCGGAGCGGAAGGACGATCACTGGGAGTTCGCCTGCCAGGACAACGGAATCGGCATCGCTCCCGCGCACGCCGAGCGGGTCTTCGTGATCTTCCAGCGACTGCACCCGAGGGACGCGTATCCGGGCACCGGAATCGGGCTGGCTCTCTGCAGGAAGATCGTCGACTTCCACGGCGGTCACATCTGGGTCGACACACGAGGGCATCAGGGATCAGGTACTACAATCCGGTGGACACTTCCCGACGCTGACGGGCATGAGGAGGCTAGTTGATCGGCAGCGATTCGGGGATCATGATCCAGATCCTGCTTGTCGAGGACGATCCAGGCGACGTGCTCATCACGCGCGAGGCCTTCGCCGAGAACAAGGTACGCAACCAGCTCAGCGTGGTATCCGACGGCGAGGCCGCGATGGCGTTCCTGCGCCGCGAAGGAGGTTCGCCGACGCGCCGCGGCCCGACCTCATCCTGCTCGACCTCAACTTGCCCAGGAAGGCAGGCCACGAGGTGCTGGCCGAGATCAAGTCAGACACCGACCTGCAGCGCATCCCGGTCGTCGTGCTGACCACCTCCGATGCTGAGGAGGACATCCTGCGCAGCTACGACCTGCACGCGAACGCCTACGTCACGAAGCCCGTCGATTTCGACTGCTTCCTGAACGTGGTCCGCCAGATCGATGACTTCTTCGTGACCGTGGTCAAGCTTCCCGGTCGCTGAGACTGGTGACTGGCCAGCCTGGTTAGCTCTGCACTCTGCGGGAAGAGGTGCACCGCCATGGCTGGTGCTAGGGACGAAACGCAGGACGAGCGTGACGACCGCAACCTGATGGAGTTGCTGCAGGAGTTGCGGGTTGCGGGCCTTGGCGTCCAGGTGCTCTTCGGCTTCCTGCTCTCGCTCCCGTTCACTAACGGATTCGTCAAGCTGACCCACGCTCAGCGCGGGCTCTTCACCGCGGATCTGATTCTGGCCGCCTTCGCAACCGTCCTGCTGCTCGCGCCGGTCGCCTACCACCGGATCGTATTCCGGCGTCACCTGAAGGAGCCCTTGATCAGAGCCGCGAACAGGATGGCCATTGCCGGACTGGCTGCGGTCGCGCTCGCGGTGGCCATCGCGGTGATCCTGGTAACCAGCTTCGTCGAGGGCACTACCTCAGCTCTGATAGTCGGGCTCTTCATTGGCTGCCTCTTCGCGGCGCTCTGGTTCGTCGTCCCGCTTGTCCGCCGCCAGCACTCTGACCGCATCGGCTAACCGTCGCGCTGGCCGAGCGAGTAGAACGGGCGGACGGCGAACCGGCCGGCGCGCACCTGAGCTGGACGTAGCATGCACCAGTGAGCGGATCTGACGCCGGGACGGCGACGGGCTCGCCCAGTGGTGGCGGCGATCCGAAGCTGGCTGGCTTGCTCGGCAGGTGGCGCACTGACCTGGCGTCGTGGGCCATCCCTGATCGACATTCTCTCGTCCGTACCTGAGTCGCCCTGGGTGCTGCCTGGCCAGGTGTTCGCCAGGCGGGCCGACAAGCTAAGCGCCGCGCCTGGCGGCCCTTCGTTGAGCGCGCCTGGTTCGCGCTGGATCCACCGGGCAGCGTGCTCGATGTCGGGTCGGGTCCAGGAGCCGCGTGCCTGCCGCTGCTCCCCAGGACGACCGAGCTCACGGCTGTCGACGTCGACGAACGAATGCTCGAACTGCTCGCGGAACGGACGTCGGCACGCGGCCTCACAGCCCGATGCGTCACCGGCCGATGGCCTGACGTCGCGCCGGAGGTCCCGGCCTCCGACGTGGTCACGTGCCATCACGTGCTCTACAACGTCCCCGATCTCGAGCCGTTTCTGCTTGCCCTCACCGATCACGCCAGGCGGCAGGTCATTGTCGAGATAGCTGCCTTGCACCCGCTGACGTCACTGAACGAGATGTGGCTGCGGTTCCACGACCTTCGCCGGCCGGATCGTCCGACAGCCGATGACGTGCTTTCGATTCTGTCGCGCCATGGGCGTACGGGCAGGGCATCAGCGCTGGCGCAGGCCAGGGGCGCCGACTACAGCAGTTTCGCCGAGCTAACCGACGTCACCAGGCGCCGGCTTTGCCTGCCGCAGCAACGCGCGCAGGATGTTTCAGATGCGCTGATCGAGGCAGGTGTCGATCCCGAGCACCCGCAGGACCTCGGCTCGTCTGGTCGAGACGTCATGACGATCTGGTGGGACGGCCGTGCGCCGAATTAACTCCATGCCAGCGCCAGCCAATTTGGCTGCTCGCACGTCATGTTGTAGAGACGGATAGGACAGCTCGACGACGGTGAGGCACCTGAGATGACCGACTGGCCGGACGACTGGTTCCGCGAGTCCCCATCGGCTGGCCCGGGGGCTGCTCCCCCTGGAACTCCCCGCGGAGCGGGCGGACGCCAGCCAGGGCAGGGTCCTGACCGCCGAGCTGGCTCGGCGGACCGGGTCGGCGCCGAGCCGACCGTGCAAGCTTCCCTACCGATCCGGCGGCGCCAACGCAGGCGGTCCGGGCGGCCCAGGAGGCCCGGGCGGCCCAGGCGGCCCGGGCGGCGGCTGGCCGGCACAGCCATCGGCGCGAACGGCCAGCCCGGCAGCACTGCCGACACGAGCTGGCGGCTCTGGCGGCAGGAGCGGCGGCTATCCGGGCGGCTACGGCCAGCGCCGGCTGGCGGCGCTGGCTGAGGCCCAAGCGCATTGCCGCGATCATCGCCGTGCTGCTCTCGGTCGCGATCGTCGGCAGTGTCATCACCTACTTCTACCTGGATTCCAAGATCACCAGGAAGAACATCCTGGTCGATTACTCCAGCCGGCCCGGTCCAGGGCGCTGGCACGAACTGGCTGATCACCGGATCGGACAGCAGGCAGGGCCTGACCCGCAAGGAGGAACGCAAGCTCGCGACCGGGCACGACATCAGCGGCAGGCGGTCGGACACGATCATGGTGCTGCACATGCCGTCCAACGGCGGGCGGCCCGTGCTGATCAGCCTTCCGCGCGACTCCTACGTGCCGATCCCCGGCCACGGATCTGACAAGATCAACGCGGCGTACGCCTACGGCGGGCCTCGACTGCTCGCCGAGACGGTGCAGAACGTGACCGGGCTGCGGATCGATCACTTCATGACGATCGGCTTCGGCGGCTTCGTCCGCGTCGTGGACGCGATCGGCGGGGTCAGGCTGTGCCTCAAGGCACCGCTCGTCGACCCGGCCGCCGGCCTGCACCTGCACAAGGGCTGCCAGACCCTGGACGGCGCCGAGGCGCTCGGATTCGTGCGGTCCAGGTACAACTTCGCGACGGCAGGACCTGCAGCGGATCCAGAACCAGCGGATCTTCCTGCGCGCGCTGCTGCGCAAGCTGACGAGCGCGGGGGTGATCCTCAACCCGTTCTCCAGCCTGCCAGCCGCGTCCGGCGTCGCAGGCACGCTGACGGTCGACAACGGCACGCACCTGCTCCAATTGCTGCAGGTGGCACTGGCGCTGCGCAATCCGATCACGACGACCGTGCCGATCGCCGGGAGCTTCGTGACATCCAGCGGCCGAAGACGCGCTGCAGTGGAACAGGACCGAGGCGCTGAAGCTGTTCCGTGAGCTCAACAACGACCAGAAGATCTCCAAGGACCTGATCACAGGCTCGAAGCAGGCTGGCTGAGCCGGCCCGCCGGCATCGATTTTCTTCTGAGCCTGCCTTCAGCAAACTTTCAGGCAGGTGGCGGACAATAGCCTGATGAGCACTGTGCCCAGCGACCGCCAGCAGCCCACGGCCAAGCTGCTGGTCGTCGAGGACGAGCCGAACATCCTCGAGTTGCTGGCCGCGAGCCTGCGCTATGCAGGCTTCGAGGTCGTGACGGCCGCGGCGGGGTCCGACGCCGTCCAGGCGGCACAGCGGCACCGGCCCGATCTGATCGTGCTCGACGTCATGCTGCCCGACATGGACGGCTTCGACGTGCTGCACCGGCTGCGCGGCGGTGGCACCCGCACCCCGGTGGTGTTCCTGACGGCCAGGGACTCGACCGAGGACAAGGTCCGCGGCCTGACGCTCGGCGGCGACGACTACGTCACCAAGCCGTTCAGCCTCGAAGAGGTCATCGCCAGGATCCAGGCGGTGCTCAGGCGTACGCGGGGCGGCGCGGCTGAGCCATCGCCGAGGCTTGCGTTCGCTGACCTCGAGCTCGACGAGGACAGCCACGAGGTGTGGCGCGGCGGGACCCAGGTGCAGCTGTCTCCAACCGAGTTCAAGCTGCTCAGGTACTTCATGCGCAACGCCGGCCGGGTGCTGTCCAAGATGCAGATACTCGATCACGTCTGGGACTACGACTTCAGGGGCGACACGGGAATCGTCGAGTCGTATGTGTCTGTGCTGCGACGGAAGATCGACGCCACGGAGCCGCATCTGCTCCACACTTTGCGCGGCGTCGGCTACGTCATGCGACTGCCATCTAGCTAGCCAGACCTGATCTGATGACCTACCCGGCACCCGCACAAGGCTTCTGGCGGTCGGCGCGACAGCTGCCGAGCCGGACCCCCCTGCGGGTCAAGCTCATTGCGGCAGTGCTGGCGCTCGTCACTGTCGCACTCGCCGTGATCAGCATCGCGGGCATCGCGTTCCTGCGCGGGTATCTCCTTCATCAGGCCGACCAAGAGCTTGCCAACACCGCGCGGTATGGCCAGATCCCATTGCGTGTCCAGGCTTTCCTGGCCGGCGGCCAGACGCAGCCGAGCAACGGCGGCATCTCGGTCCAGTGGCTGCCAAAGCAGGTCCCCTGCAGCAAGTCGTCGCCGAGTTCACCGGACTCCGCATGGGCCTGGACAGGCCGGATGGTCCCTGGGCCCGCCGTCAACCATGACTCACCATGGCTCGCCAAGGTCCCGGGCGCTTCTCCGACCCGGTCACCGTGAACTCAGCATCTGGTCATCAGCGCTGGCGGGTGGTCAGCACGGCGCGCCTATCATGCCGAATCAGGATCGCAACGGCGTGACACAGGGCACCATCATCCTGGGCGTCGACGTCACACATGCCTACCGCACTCTCAACGAACTGACCATCATCGACGTGATCGTGAGCGGCGCGCTGCTCTTCGTACTCGCGGCTGTCGGCGATAGCGTTGATCAGGTCGCAGCATGCGACCATTGCGAGATATCGAGCGGACCGCGGAGGCCATCGCGGCCGGGGATCTCGGCCGCCGCGTTCCCGAGCGCGACCCGCGGACCGAGGTGGGCAAGCTCGGCCGGTCGCTGAACGCGATGCTGGCGCACATTGAGGCTGCGTTCAGGGCCAGGATGGCGTCCGAGGAGGCCGCCAGGCGGTCCGAGGAAGCCGCGCAGCCGGTCCGCGCTTGACGCCGGCAGGTCGGAAGACCGGATGCGCCAGTTCGTCGCCGACGCCAGCCATGAACTGAGGACGCCGCTCACGGCGATCCGCGGCTTCGCCGAGTACTACCGCCAGCGCGGCGGCGTCGCCAACTCGGCCGAGCCAGGAAGGGCTGGTCCGGCGGCGGACGACGCTCTCCGCCGACGGTGCCGCGGACCACCCTGTCACCCCGGACTCGAGCAACGGCAGCGAGACCGGCATCCAGCTGGACTCCCCACCGGGCCAATGAACAGCGCAGAACTGGACCGGCTCATCGAGCGCGTCGAAGGCGAAGCGGTGCGGATGGGCGTGCTGGTCGACGACATGCTCCTGCTCGCCCGCCTGGATCAGCAGCGACCGCTGGACTTCCGCACCGTCGACCTGCTCGCCATCGCCGCCGATGCCCTGCACGACGCCAGGGTCATCGCGCCGCAGCGGACAATCAACCTGACCGTCGGCACGCCGGACGCGCCCGCTTGTGACGGGCGACGAGGTTGGGCTGCGCCAGGTGGTCGGCAACCTGATGAGCAACGCGATGACGCATACGCCAGACGGGACGCCGATCGAGATCACGATCCGGTCCGGCGCGCTGAGCAACGGGCACCGCCCAAGGGCGGCACATTCTGCCTTCTCGCCGCCGGCGGCAGGCGGGCCGCGAGCAGGGTAGCGAGCCTGCTGTCATCCTCGAGGTCACCGACCATGGCGCCGGACTGACGAGGATCAGCAGGAGCACGTCTTCGAGCGGTTCTACCGCACGGACCGGGCTCGCAGCAGGACGGCAGGCGGCACGGGCTCGGCCTCGCGATCGTCGCCGCCATGGTCAGCGCGCATCACGGCCGGGTCTGGGTGGACTCCGAACCAGGCAAGGGCGCTACCTTCGGGTTCGCGCTCCCGCTGGCGCCCGAGGCAGGCCAGCCCGCGGCAACGCGGTGACTCGGAACAGCTCATCGTCTGGCGCGAAAGCCAGATGGCCGACATCATTCGGTGTAGCGGCCACGAACAGCGTGGGCTGAGCCAGGCAGACGGGAGCGACATCATGACCCTGCTGCCCGACGCGCAGCGAGATCGTGATCATCGGCGGCGGCGTGGTTGGCTGCAGCATCGCCTACCAGCTCGCCCGGCGCGGCAAGACGGACGTGACCGTGATCGAGCGCAGGCGGCTCACCGAGGGCAGCACCTGGCACGCGGCCGGGCTGATCGGCCAGCTGCGCACGTCGAGCAGCCTGACCGCTCTGATGCGCATCGAGCGTGAGCACGTACCAGGCGCCTTGAGCAACAGACCGGTTACGCGCACCGGGTGGCACGAAGTCGGCAGCATCAGGGTCGCCTCGAGCGATGATCGCTGGCACGAGCTCAAGCGCCTGATCACGCGCCGGCCAGGAGCTTCGGGTTCGACGCGCACCTGATCTCCGCGCGCAGAGCGCGGGACGATGTTCCCGCTGCTCTGCATCGACGGCGTGCGCGGCGCGGTCTGGGTGCCGACGGACGGCTACGCCGACCCGAGCCAGCTCACGCATTCCTTCGCGACGGGCGCTCGGGCGCTCGGCGTCCGGTTCGTCGAGAACACCGCCGTTACCGGGGTCGAGCGGGCCGGTCGCCGCGTGGTCGGGCTGCTCACGACGGGCAGGCCGGATCGAGTGCGACACCGCGGTCAACGCGACAGGGATGTGGGGCGCGCAGACAGCCGCGCTGGCGGGCGTCGGATCTCGCCGTGAGTCCAGTCGAGCATCAATATGTCGTGACCGAGCGGATCGATGAGTTGCCACCTGACCTGCCAACATTCCGCGATCCCGATGCTCGGTTCTACGTCAAGCCGGAAACCGGCGGCCTGGTCGTCGGCGGCTGGGAGGACGGCAGCCGGGTGCCGTGGCGGCCGATTCCCGCCGATCTCGGGCCCGAGCTGTTCCCGCCCGATCACGAGCGGTTCGCGCCGCTGGCCGAGGCGTGCGCGCAGCGGATTCCCGCGTTCGCCGACGTCGGGCATCAGGACCTGGGTCAACGGGCCGATCCCGTTCTCGCCCGACGCTGAGCCGCTGATGGGCGTGACCGAGGACCTGGACAACCTGTTCCACTGCTGCGGGTTCTCGGCGGGGATCGCGGCGGCCGGCGGGGCCGGGCACGCGATGGCCGGGTGGATCATCGACGGCGACCCGGGCCTTGACCTGTGGCCGTTCGATGTCCGCAGGTTCGGGCGGCCGCACAGCGTTCCCGGCTACCTCGGCCGAGCGCTGCGTCGACGCCTACGCCAGCTACTACCAGGTCGCCTATCCGAACCGCGAGCTCACCGTCGGCCGCGGCCAGCGGCGCAGCCCGCTGCACGACGTGCTGGCCAGCCGGGGCGCGGTCGTTCGGCGCGAAGTTCGGCTGGGAGCGGCCCAACTGGTTCGGCGAGCCGGGAGACGACGCCCGCCGAGGAGCTCGACGTTCGGCCGCAGCGCGGCCTGGCCGCGGGTCGAGGCCGAGCATCATGCCGTCCGCCGGACCGCCGGGCTGATCGACATGAGCTCGTTCAGCAAGTTCGAGATCAGCGGACCTGGCGCGCTGGCGCTGCTGCAGCGTCTGGCCGGCGCCGACCTCGACGTGGCGATCGGCAAGATCGTCTACACCCAGCTGCTGAACGAGCGCGGCGGCATCGAGGCCGACGTCACCGTCACCCGGCTCGGCGAGGAGGAGTTCTACCTGGTCACCGGCTCAGGATTCGGCCGGCACGACAGCGCTTTCGTGCTGCGCTACGCGCCTGACGACGGCTCGGTGCGCCGTCCGCGACGTCACGTCGGCGTTCGGCGGTGCTAACGCTGGCGGGGCCGTCGTCGCGGCTGATCGCGCAGCGGCTTAGCCATGCGCGACCTCAGCGGCGCGGCTTTCGCGTACATGACCGCGCAATGGATCGATCTCGGTCACGCGCCGGTGCTCGCGCTGCGCGCCGGATACGTCGGCGAACTCGGCTGGGAGTTCCACGTGCCCGTCGAGTACGTGCGCGACCTGTATGACCGGCTGGTCGACGCGGGCGCCGACGCCGGCCTGCGCGATGTCGGGTACCGGGCGGTCAACTCGCTTGCGGCTGGAGAAGCAGTACGTCGCGTGGGCCGCCGACGTCAGGAGCGACGACAATCCGTACGCGGCCGGGCTCGGCTTCGCGGTCCGGCCCGACAAGCCAGGCCTGCTCGCCGGTCCGGCGCTGCGCAAGATCCGCGACGACGGGTCCGGCCGAGCGGCTGTGCTGGTTCTCCGCCGACGCGGATGTCATCATGCACGGCGGCGAGCTGCTGACGCATGTCGATCACGACTGCGCGGCGAGCGTGCGCAGCGCGGGCTTCGGCTACACGGTCGGCCGGACGATCTTCTCCGCCTACCTGCCCGCGGACGTCGCCGACGCTACGCTTCCCGAGGCCCGGGTTCCCGAACTGGCCGCCGGTGGTCCCGAAGTCGCGGCCGGTGGTCCCGAACTGGCCGCCGGTTGTGCCGAACTGGCCGCCGGTGGTCCCGAACTCGGGGCCGGTGGTCCTGCGCGGTCCGGCAGCACCGGTTCGTCAGCTCGACGCTTCGTCGTCGAGGTCGCCGGCGAGCGATTCGCGGCCGTCCGGCACAGCGCGCCGCTATACGACCCGTCCGGCGCCCGCGTCCGCGGCTGATCAGCCCCGCCAGAGCCGGATTGGCCCGAAGGCCGGGCATGAAAGGGCCATCCAACATCTGAATCCGCCGCAATGAATGGACCTGCCATACACGGCTTGTCCAAGATCACCGCGGCTGCTGACCTGCCTGCGCCCTGATCCGCCCCTGCTGGCGCCCGGATCCGCCCCTGCCTACGCCGATATTCGCGCCGATTCGCCCCTTTTGCCAAGCTTGGCTCGCGGGCGGCCGGTCATGCTGCGGCGAGGGCGGCGCGGGCAGCCGCTAGCGCGGACTCGCGGTAGCTGCCGCCAAACAGGCACACGTGCACGAGCAGCGGGTGCAGCTGATGCAGCGGCACCCTGGCCTGCCAGCCCGCCGCCAGCGGCGTGACCTCCTGATAGGCGGCAATGACCCGATCAATGTGCGGCGCGCCAAACAGCGCCAGCATCGCAAGGTCGGTCTCCCTGTGGCCGCCATGCGCCGCAGGGTCGATGAGCCAGCCGCGACCTTCCGACCAGAGCACGTTGCCCGACCAGCAGTCCCCGTGAATCCTGGCCGGCGGTTCAGCCGGGCCGGCCAGCTCTTCGATCCGGCTCGCCACCGACTCGATAAGCGTCACGTCAGCGGCGCCAAGCGTTCCGGCGTCGCGCGCCAGCCGGGCGTACGGCAGCAGCCGGTGCTCGGCGTACCACGTCGGCCAGGAGCTCCGCCTGATCGTTCGGCAGCGGCAGGCTCGCGATGAACCCGGGCCACGGCGCACCGAACCGGTCGGCACCGGCGGCGTGCATGCGGGCCAGGTCGCGTCCGAAGACGCTCGGCCGCCGCGCGGTCGGCACCGCCGGACGGAATCCAGGCGACGCCCATCAAACCCTGATCGCAGAACGCGACCTCGGGGATGGCGACGGTTCCGGCGGCGTCCGAGCCAGTGCAGTCCGTTGGCCTCAGCGGCTAGCTCGGCTCCGCCCTCGCCGGTGTAGGCCGACTTCACGAAGAGCTCACGACCGTCGGCGAGGCGGCACCGGTAGTGCGCGGCTCCGTGGCTGCCGCCGAGGGACCGCCACTCGAGCACCGCGAGACCTGTGATCCGCTCGATCGTGATGGCTTCAGGCGCCGGTGCTCTCATGCCGCCGCCAGGCCGCCCGCGGCGTCACGGCCAATGACTCGACCTTGCAGAGCGCCGGGCATCCCGCTGGCGGCGGAGCTGTCAGCCACTCGCGGGCTCCAGCAGTTCCTGGAGCGCTGCGACCAGACCGCGTGCCGCCGCCTGGATGATGTCGAAGACGCGCGCGAACTCCTCGGGGTCGCCGCCATAGGGATCCGGCACCTGGCCGCCCTCGGGAGCGGCCGGGTCGAACGACCGGAACAGCCTGATCCGGTCGATGATGTCCGCCCGGCCGGCCGCCATCCGCTCGCAGGTTGCGCAGATTGCTGGCATCCATGGCGATGAGCAGGTCAAACTGATCCAGCCAGTCCGCGTCGATCTGCCTGGCACGGTGCGCGGAGCCGTCGTAGCCGCGCCGAGCCAGTTCCGCTCTGTGCCTGGCGGTCCATCGGCTCGCCCAGGTGCCAGTCACCGGTGCCCGCGCTCTCGACGCTCACGCGGTCGGCGAGGCCAGCCGACGCCAATTCGGCCCTGATCAGCGGCTTCCGCCATCGGTGAGCGGCAGATGTTGCCGAGGCATACCACGCATAGCTTGTATATTCGCAACGAATCCTTCGGGGCCGGTGGCGGCACTACGTGAGCGTTAGCGGGCATGAGACAAGGATGGCCGGCATGCCCGGCCTCCCCGATCAGGTGGGACGGTAGTGCCATGAGCCAGCAGGGCGACGAGTACCGCCGACTCTCCTTCTGGCACGACACCGTGCCGGGGTCACTTGAGCCGGGTCCGAGCCTGGACGGCGATACCGAGGCCGACGTCGCGATCGCCGGGGCCGGCCTGCACCGGCATGTGGACCGCGTACTACCTGAGCTCGGCGAACCCTGGATTGCGGATCGTGCTCTGCGAGCGCGAGATCGCCGGCTTCGGCGCCTCGGGGCGCAACGGTGGCTGGTGCTCGGCGCTGTTCCCCGCGTCGCTGCCGAAGCTGGAGCGGATGGCAGGCCGCGAGTCGGCCATCGCCATGTACCGGGCGATGCAGCAGACCGTCGACGAGGTCGGCAAGGTCGCGGCGGACGAGGGCATCGACTGCCACTGGGCCAAGGGCGGCACGGTGCAGTTCGCTAGGTCCGATGCTCAGATGCAGCGAGCCAGCGACGAGGTGCATGAGGCCAGGCTCTACGGCTTCGACGAAGCCGACGTGCGGCTGCTCTCAGCGCCGGAGGCGCAGCAGATCAGCGGCATGTCTGATGTGCTGGGAGCCGTGTTCACGCCGCATTGCGCGGCCATCCACCCAGCACGGCTTGCGCGCGGGCTCGCCGCGGTGCTTCGCGCCAGGGGCGTCCGCATCTACGAGAAGACCGAGGTTCAGCGACTCAGGCCAGGACAGCTGGTCACCGCGACCGGCACTGTCAAGGCCCGGCATGTCATCCGCGCCACCGAGGGCTACTCCGCACGGTTGCCCGGGCAGGAGCGCTCGGTCGTGCCCGTGTACTCGCTGGTCGTGGCGACGGCGCCGCTGCCGGATGCGGTGCTCGAGCAGGTTGGCTTGGCGACCAGGCCCACGTTCAACGACCTGCGGCACCTGATCATCTACGGTCAGCGGACAGCCGATGGGCGACTCGTATTCGGCGGCCGAGGTGCCCCCTATCACTACGGCTCGGCGATCGAGCCGTCTTTCGACCGCGTGCCGAGCGTGTTCGCCGCCCTGCGCAGGACGCTGACCGAGCTGTTCCCCGCGCTCGAAGACGTGGCTATCACGCACACCTGGGGCGGCCCGATCGGAATCGCGCGGGACTGGTGCGCGTCCGTGGGTCTCGACCCGACTACCGGGATCGGCTGGGCAGGCGGCTACGTGGGCGACGGGCTGTCGACGACCAACCTCGCCGGCCGCACACTCGCACACCTCATCACCGGCACCGACAGCGATCTCACCCGCCTGCCCTGGGTCGGTCACGTGTCACCGCGCTGGGCACCAGAGCCATTCCGCTGGCTCGGCGTCAACGCCGGTCTGCGGGTGATGACGTGGGCGGACCGGGCAGAGGCCAGAACCGGTCGTCCGTCACGAGCAGCCGAGGCCGTAAGCAGTTTCCTGCGATCCTGAGGTTTCGCCAGCGCATCGCGATTGGCGGCCAGACCATCCCGCCTGACCATTCACTCTTCGGTGTCACGCCGTCTGCTGCCGGGCTGGGATGGACCAGGACGACGTGGCTCACGAGCCCGCGAAGCGGGAGGTGACTGACGTTTCGTTCAGTTGGCAGAAGCCGACAGGACGCTGATACCATCGCTACGTCCTAGCGCCGCTAGCTCAATTGGCAGAGCAGCGGACTCTTAATCCGCGGGTTCGGGGTTCAAGTCCCTGGCGGCGCACCCGTAAACACCCAGCTCAGCCGGGGTCCACCTGGCTTGGTGAATTCCGGCCACGCGTGCCGAGCAGCAACGAGGCGCATCGCACGACCGGGCAGGTCGTGTGCGACCCCGGTAGATGCTGGACACCTTGGTTCTGGCTCCTGGGCGACAGTTTGCGGACGCGGTTCCGGTAGCTGGCTGACAGTAGTTCCGGCAGGTGGGCGACACTCCGTGCTGGTTCCCGGCTTCTGGGCTGCTGTGGCGCTTCGCTGCGATCACGTGATCGCGGCGGAGGGAGCCGGGTGTGCTGGTGGAGCTGGGTGTCGTGGAGCAGCGGTATCGGGCTGTGCTTGAGGTTCTGGAGGACGGCGCGCCTGTCACCGAGGTGGCCCGCCGTTACGGGGTCGCGCGGCAGACCGTGCATGAGTGGCTGCGCCGGTATGCCAGCGAGGGCGGAATCGGGGCGCTGGCGGACCGGTCCTCGCGGCCGGAGTCGTGCCCGCATCAGATGAGCGTGGCGACCGAGGCGCGGATCGTGGGTCTGCGCCGGGAGCATCCGGGGTGGGGGCCGTCGCGGATCCGGTGGCAGCTGGAGTGTGAGGGCGTGGTGCCGCTGCCGGGCCGGTCGGCGGTGTACCGGGCGCTGGTGCGCCACGCGCTGGTCGAGGCGAGGAAGCGCCGCCGCCGGCGGGAGGATTACCGTCGCTGGGAGCGCGGCCGGGCGATGGAGCTGTGGCAGATGGACGTGATGGGCCGGGTGCACCTGGCCGATGGCGTCGAGGTGAAGGTCGTGACCGGGATCGACGACCATTCCCGGTTCATCGTGTGCGCCAAGGTGGTGGCGCGGGCGACCGCGCGGCCGGTGTGCCAGGCTCTTTCTGAGACGCTGGCCCGGCACGGGGTGCCCGAGCAGATCCTCACCGACAACGGCAAGGTGTTCACCGGCCGGTTCGGGCAGGGTCCCGGGCCGGTGATGTTCGACCGGATCTGCGCCGACAACGGGATCCGGCACCTGCTGACGGCGCCGTACTCGCCGACCACGACGGGGAAGGTCGAGCGGCTGCACAAGACGATGCGCGCGGAGTTCTTCACCGGCGCCGACCGGCGGCACGCCGCGATCAGCGGACTGCAGGCTGCGCTGGATGCCTGGGTCGCCGAGTACAACACCGCCCGGCCGCACCAGTCGTGCGGCGGACGGCCCCCGGCGGAGCGGTTCACGCTCGCGGACCGGTCCCTCACCCCGGAGGATGCCGCGGTGCCGCCAGCACCTGACGCATCGCGGGCCGCACGGCCGCGGCCGGCAGGGGTGTCGCGGTGGGTGAACGCGCACGGCAAGGTCTCCCTGGCCGGGTTCAGCTACCGGGTCGGGGCGACTTACGCCGGCGAGCCGGTCGAGGTCGTCACCGCCGGCGGGCTGGTCGACATCCTGCACCGCGGCGTGGTCGTGGCCACCCACGCCCAGCGGCTGCGCGCTGATCAGGCCGACCGGGTCCCGCGAGCACCGGTTGTCCGGCGGGCCCGGGACGCCACGGCCGGGCTCACCGTCACCCGGCTCGCCGACGGTGCCGGCGTCGTCAGCTTCGCGGGCACCCCGTACGCCGCCGGCCGCCGGTGGGCCCGCCAGGCCATCGAGGTGTCCATCGTCGCCGCCTCCGTCCAGCTCGCCAAGGACGGCAAGGTCATCCGTATCCACCCCATCCGCCACGACCGCTCCCGCGAGCTCGGCGCCTTCGCCAACCCCAAGGGACGGCCCCGCCGCAAGAACTCCGCTACCGGCAACGTCGCCTAGCTACCGGAACTGAGATGTCGCCCGGGTACCGGAACTTGACACGACCGGGCAGGTCGAGCGGCTGCACAAGACCATGCGCGCGGAGTTCTGAACCGTGAACAGGGAGCGGACCTCCTGCTCTACAAGCACCGAACGGAACGCCACGTCACGCGAGCTCACGCTAGAACAGGTGGCCACCTCGGTGGCGTGGACCTTGCCGTTCTTCACCCGGCGGGCCCTCAGGGCGGCGTGCACGTCGCGTGGCTGGCACGTCGAGAGCCGGTGGCCGCGGGATCGGCGAGCGTTTGGACGGCGAGTCACCGGGGACGGGCTCAGCGTAGAAACAGCCCCCGGCGCCCCGGTGACAGAGGCGGTGGACGATCCGAAGGCACCTGTCGCGCCGCCGTCCGACGTCGTTGTTGTCAACCACAGAACAACCGCATCGAGGGCGATCACAGCAGACTCAAACACCGGCTACGACCCGTGCGCGGCCTGCGCGCCGACCGCACCGCTCAAGTGATCGTCGCCGGTCTCGCGTTCATGCAGAACCTGCGGCGCGGCCACTGCGAAATCGCCACCGAAACCCCATTCCTGCTCCGAGTCGCGGCTGCGTTCACTGAGCTCACGCCGGCGATCTGAAACACAGACCCCGAGGCTTCACCATGTCCAACCGCCGGGGCAAGGCAACAGCGCCGGCTCCACAGACACCGACGTCACCGCAGGATGTCGGGTGTCTGCCACTTTCCGTCGAGTACGGTCGACGTGAGAAACGCGAACACGGTGTCGTACCAGACCTTGGCGTGCTGTGGCGATAGCACCCAATGGTTCTCGTCCGGGAAGTAGAGGAACTTGTGCGGCGTGGTGCCGTCCGCGCCAAGATGCCGTTCGGACAGCTCGGCCCACAGCCGCAAACTTTCGCCGATCGGGATCCGATAGTCACGATCGCCGTGGATGACCAGCATCGGCGTACGGATCGCGTCGATGTGCAGGTGCGGACTGTTGTCGAGCATCCGCTCGACGGCGAGTTCGCGGCGCCAGTAGTGGTACGCGTCGGTGGTCGGGCCGAACTGGTCGAGTGCCCACATGCTCGCGTGCGTCACGATGCCCTTGAACCGGGTGGTGTGGCCGGCGACCCAGTTGGCCATGTACCCGCCGAACGAGCCGCCCATGGCACCCGTTCGGCTCGCGTCGATGTCGGTGCGCGCCACGGTGGCGTCGGTGAGAGCCATCAGGTCGGTGTACGGCGCCGCACCCCACGCTCCCCAGCCGCGCTGGATGAAGTCCCAGCCGTATCCGGTGGAGATCGCAGGATCCGGCAGCAGCACCGCATATCCCTGCGCGGCGGCGAGCCAGGGGTTCCACCGCCAGGACCACGCGTTCGACGAGCCCAACGGGCCGCCATGGATCCACAGCAGCAGCGGCACCGGCGACTCGGCCGACGCGCCCTTGGGCAGCACCAGCCACGCGCGCAGCGGTGAGCCATCTTCGGCGGTCGCCGTCACCTCGGTGAGCGAACCGGGCAGTGCGGGTTGCTCGGCCGGGCCGCGCAGGAACTCCGGCTGCTGGTCCGCGCGCGCCGCGTCGATGCGTACCGGTGCTGGTGCCGCGTCGATCGCGGACCGCAACGCGTAGACGTAGCGGCCGTCCGGCGAGACCTGGGCGTCGGTGTACGCGCCGCGATCGCCGGTCAGCCGGCGTACGGCGCCGGTGGCGACGTCGACGCGGAACAAAGGCGACGAGCCCTGCTCATCGGCCGAGACGATCAGCGCCGAACCGTCCGGAGTCCACACCGGACGCCCCGGCCACCGGTCCCAGTCAGCAGTCAACGGCCGGACCTCACCGGTGCCGAGATCGACGAGCGACAGCCATTGGTCCCCGGCCTTGTCGACGACTTCGCGGCGCATCACGACGAGGGCAAGCGTGCGGCCGTCGGGCGAGATGCGCGGTCCGCCGTACTCGTAGTCCGGGTCGTTCAGGAGGGCGGTCCGCTCGCCGCTGGCCACGTCGATCGACATCACGGCCACTCGAGCGCCGCCCTGCTCCGGTACGGACCAGGTGCAGATGATCCGGCCGCCATCGGGCGTGATGTCGTAGACGGCATCGCCGCCGGCAAGTGCCCGTCCGGCGTCGGGCGTCAGGTCCTGCAACGTGAGACGCTCCGGCGCGGCGCCAGCGGCCACGTCGGCGTGATCGGCGTCGGCCGTGCCAACGAACAGCCGCGGCGCGTCCGGGCCGAGGTCGTGATCCCAGTACCGGACCGGATAGGTCTCGTGCAGGATCGCGGATATCTTGCGGTCCTTGCGTTCCTTACGCCGGCGCTCATCCTCATCGCGGGTGTCGCCACCGGGCAGTGTCGCGGACGCCACCACGATCGTGCCGCTGTCGCGCGCGACGACGACGCCGGACACGCCGCCGGGTCGCGTCGCGATCACTCGGGACTCGCCGCCGCCGGCGGGCAGCAGCCAGAGCGTGGCCCTGTCGTCGTCGGAATCTTTGACGTCCGGATCGTGACGCCCGCTGACGAAGGCTAGCGACCCGTCGGGCAGGAACGCGGCGCCGGACTCGCCCTTCGCGCTGCGCGTCAGGCGGCGGGGCGCCCGCTGGCCGGCCGGGTCGACCTCCCAGAGCGCGTTGACATAGCGCGTCTTCTTCGGATCGAGAGTGGCGACCGAGGTGATCAGTCGGGTGCCGTCCGGGCTGAGCGCGAGGCCGCCAACGCGCGGTAGCGCGATGTAGGGCTCCAGATCATGGAACGGCGATGGGCTCTGTTGAGGTGTACCGGAATCCGTCACTGTGCTCCTTCCTTCCGCACCACGTCGTACATCCGCCCGGTATATACACCGCCCGGGGCGCGAACTGGGCGGCTCGCGAGCGCCCAGTTTCCCGGTGCCGCGGTGTATGCACTACCGACCGCCCGGACGATCCGCCCACCAGATCGTGCCGCAGCAGCCGGAAACGACCCTGGAAGGTTTGACGATGAAATCGTCCGCATCGGCCGGGCGCGTGGCGTCCGCCGTTCTCGATCGCCGCCGCCGCGGGCGCCGATGAACGCGCGAGTTTCCGGCAGGCACGGGACAGCAGCCAACGGCAGGAAGCAAGTGAGCAGGACGCTCGCTCGTGTGTTCGCCGGCTGGCGGACGGGCCTGCCGGGGCCTGTCCTGGTTCTTCAGGCCGGGACCGCGGTCAACTACTTCGGTACCGGACTGATCCTTCCCTTCGAGATCATCTACCTGCACCAGGCCCGCGGCTTCCCGACGGCGACGGCGGGGCTGGTACTGGCGGCGGTCATGGGCACGGCGGCGCTCGTCACGCCCCTTTCGGGTGCGCTGCTCGATCGTTTCCGCGCGAAGCCGGTCCTGATCACCGGCAATCTCGCCAGCGCACTGGGCTACGCGGGCTTCGCATTCGTCGACCGTCCCTGGCAAGCCTTCGTCTGCGCGGCCGTCGGCGGCGCCGGGTTCGGAGTCGCGAACACCGCGAACCAGGTTCTGAGCCTGACCCTGGTCTCAGCGGAGCAGCGCGCCTCCTCGATCGCGCTCCGCCGGGTCGCAGGCAACTTCGGTCTCGGTGCCGGCGCGACGGTCGCGGGCTTCGTCGTCGCTGCCGCCAATCACCTGCGCGTGTTCCAGGCGCTCTACCTCTTCGACGGCCTCACCTTCGCTGTCTTCGCGCTGGTTGTGCTCGCGGGGATCCCGAATCCCCGCCTCGCCGAAGCTGCGCCGGCCAGCGACAGGGGAACCGGCTTCCGGGCAGTTGCTCACGATCGGCTCTTCCTCATCCTGATCGCCGCCAACATCGTGCTCGTGATGACCGGCGGCGCGTTCTTCTCCAACATCCTCGCGCCGTTCGCGACGGCGCACACCCCTGTCGGGCCGGGCGAGATCGGCATCGTCTTCTTCATCAACACCTTCTTCATCGTCGTCGCCCAGATCCCAGCCACCCGGGTCGTCAAGCGGATGCGCCGCACACACGCTCTTGCCGCGACCAGCGCGCTCTTTGCCATCGGCCTGCTCGCGGTCCTGCTCGCACCGCTAACGAGCTCGGCGCTCACCGCTACCGCCGTCCTGGCCGGGGTCGCGATCGTGATCGCGATCGGTGAATGCGCGCAGTTCATCGTGACCGGCACAATCGTCGCCGACCTCGCACCGCCGCACCTGCTCGGCCGCTACATGTCGCTCTACGGCCTCTCCTTCACGGCAGGAGTCGCCCTCGGCCCCGCGGTCGGCGGCGCGCTGCTCGCAACCTCACCCGACGCCGTCTGGTGGGGCGGCGCCCTGGCGGTTGCACTGACCGGAGCCGGCTTGCTGCGACTCGGCAACCGGATACCCGACCCGCTCCAGCCGGCGCAATGCCCTGCGCCGCAAGCCGTCAGCGCGGCCGACATGGACTCCGCCTGCCACCGCCAGATGACCAGCACGGAGATGTAATGTCACCGGCGTACGTGATCGTCGATGTATTCACTGACACGCCGCTGCCGGGGAACCAGCTGGCGGTGCCCGAAGACGGTTCGGCGCTCAGCGACGACCAGATGCAGCGCCGGGCCCGGGAGACGAATCATTCCGGCCAACGACCCGCCAGGGGCTTGCAGCCATTCCAGGAGAATCCATTCCAGGAACGACTCGCTCAGGGCGGGGTGGACCTCCTGACACCAGTCGATACCGATCGGTTCCTCAGCGTGCCGCCGGGCCTCGTAAATCGCCGACCAGCTTCGATCCTTGTGCAGGCCATGACCTGCGATCTCGACGACCGCCGCAACCCGGCCGGGGTGATCGAGCGCATACCTGACAGCGAGATCAGAGCCCCGCGAGTGGCCCAGCACGACCCAGCGCACCACCCGCACCGACCCGCGGCAGACGCACTAGGTCTGCCGGCCCGGACCTGGAGGGGGTCATTGTGACTGTCCCGCGCAGCGTCAGCGAGCTCGCGGAGCCGCTCACGGCCGACTCCGCGCACGCCCGCGTGGCGTCGTCCGCACTCACCGATTCCGTCCTCGGTCTTGTTGGCCTCGAGGTCGAGACGCATCTCGTCGCCCTCGAAGCGGTGAGCGACCGAGTCGGCTGGGCCGGGATCGATGGCCTACTGCCCACGCTGAGGGAAACGGCCGCTGGGTCGTCGGTCACCGTCGAACCCGGAGGCCAGATCGAGCTCTCCGGACCTCCGGCTGCCGATGTGTCGGAGGCCGCGGCGCTGATGCGCGACGACGTCCAGCGCGCTCGCCTGAGGTTGCTGCCGTACCGACTTGGGCTGGCTCATGTCGGCGCAGACCCGCTGCGCCCGGCTCGACGCGTCAACCCGAATCCGCGGTATCAGGCGATGGAGGAGCATTTCGTCGCGACCGGCCGTGCCCTGCCTGGGCTGGCAATGATGAATTCGACAGCGGCCCTGCAGGTGAACGTGCAGGCCGGTCCACGGGCAGCATGGGCTGCCCGGGTGGCCCATGCCCACCGTCTGGGCCCGACCTTGATCGCGATCTCAGCCTGTTCGCCCTGGCTGGCCGGCCGCGACACCGGATGGCGTTCCGCACGGCAGCGCATTTGGGGCGACCTCGACGCTCGCCAATGTGGCCCGGTGGCCGGCACCGACGAGCCGGCCGAAGAATGGGCGCGCTACGCGATGCGGGCACCTGTCGTATTTGTTCGCCGCGGTGCCGGCGCGGGCGCGGTCCGTGCCGCCGTCCCGTTCTCCGCGTGGGTCTCCGGCGCGGCCGCGTTGCATGGTCGGGCACCCACGACCGCCGACCTCGACCGGCATCTGACTACGCTGTTTCCTCCGGTGCGCCTCCGCGGCTACCTGGAGTTGCGCTATCTCGACATGAGCCCGCCGCGGTGGTGGCCGGCGGTGGCGGCTGTCGCCGCCACGTTGATGGACGACGCGCGGGCGTCCGACGCCGCGGCCGAGGCGACCGAGCCCGCCGCCGCGCTCTGGACCGAAGCCGCCCGCGACGGCCTGCGTCACCCGGTCATCGCTGAGTCCGCTCGGCGATGCATGGCGATCGCGGTCGATCGCGCGCCCACCGAGCTTGCCACTGCCGTCTCCGACCTTGCGCAACTCGTCGAGCGCGGCCGGTGTCCGGGCGACGATCTAGCCGAACGCATCACCCAGGTCGGCCCGCGCGCAGCATTTGAGGAGTTGGCACATGCGTGACGATGTCATTCGCGGCCTTCTGCAAGCACGTGACCGCACACTGACGCTCACCAATCTGGACGAGCCGATCCTGGTCGCCCAGCACGACCCGCTCATGAGTCCGCTCGTCTGGGATCTTGCGCATATCGGCCAGCAGGAGGAGTTCTGGCTGCTGCGCGGCGGTGACCCGGCCCGGCGCGGCATGCTCGCGCCAGACGTCGATTCGCTCTACGACGCGTTCAAGCATGCCCGAGCGGATCGGCCGTCTCTGCCGTTGCTGCCGCCCGCGGAGGCTCGCGCGTTCTGCTACGAGGTGCGCGGTCGCACGCTCGATCTTATCGAGCGCACCGCCGATGACGACCTGTTCACCGCGGCCATGGTCGTCCAGCACGAAGAGCAGCACGACGAGACGATGCTCGCCACCCTGCAGCTCCGGCGAGGCGCCGCGGTGCTGCTGGCCGAGCCGCTGCCGCTCGGCCGGACCGTCGCCGACGACCGCGTGTTCGTCTCTGGCGGTGATTTCGTCCTCGGTGTCGACGCCACCGGAGAGCCGGCTTCGCTGGACAACGAACGTCCGGCACACGGTGTCGACGTCGGACCGTTCTGGATCGGTCGTCTGCCCGTGAGCAACCGGCAGTGGCGCGAGTTCATGTCAGACGGTGGCTACCTTGACCGTCGGTGGTGGTCGCCGCGGGGCTGGGCGCATCGTGTCGAGGCGAAGGTCGACCGACCGAAGTTCTGGAGCACCGATGGCACCCGCTCCCGCTTCGGCGTGCAGGAGGCTGTGCCGCCCGACGAGCCGGTACAGCACATCGACTACTTCGAGGCCGAGGCATTCGCGGCATGGTCCGGCGCGCGGCTGCCCACGGAGATCGAGTGGGAGAAGGCGTGTGCATGGGATCCGCAGACGCGCAAACGTCGCCGGTGGCCGTGGGGGTCCGATGCGCCGACGGCCTCGCGCGCCAACCTCGATGGCGGCGCGTTGCGTCCGGCGCCGCTCGGCGCGTATCCCGGCAGCGCCTCCGCCTACGGGGCGGAGCAGATGATCGGTGACGTCTGGGAATGGACATCGTCGGATTTCCAGCCGTGGCCGGGCTTCGTCCCGATGATTTACCGCCAATACAGCGAACCGTTCTTCGGCGGCGACTACAAGGTGCTGCGGGGCGGGTCGTGGGCAGCGTCGTCCGCCGTGGTGCGGCCGTCGTTCCGGAACTGGGATCACCCGATCCGGCGCCAGATCTTCACCGGGCTACGGCTCGCATGGGACGCGTGAGCGATGTGCCGCCACCTGGCCTGGTTGGGCGCCCCACAGCCGCTGAGCTCGCTTGTACTCGAGCCGGTGCACGAATTGCTCGTTCAGTCTTATCGCCCGCGCCGTCAGCGCCATCGGTCTGATGAACGCCGACGGGTGGGGAGTCGGCTTCTTCGCGGCATCGCTGCACGGGCCGGCTCGGTGGCGCTCGAACCGACCGCTCTGGAGCGACGCGTCATTCGCGTCGATGTCCCCGGCGATCACGTCAGGGTGTGTCATCGCGGCGGTGCGTTCCGCGACGGTCGGTATGCCGCTGGATGAGTCGGCGGTGGCCCCGTTTCGCTGTGGGCGCTGGTTGCTGTCGCACAACGGCGTGGTGGCCAGGGACATCCTCGGCCCGCACTCCGCTGCCGAATCGATGTGCGACTCGGCCTTGCTGGCCGCACATCTCGCCGACTTCGGACCGGATCGGGTCGGGGAGTTCGTCGTCGACGTCGGCAAACGCGACCCGGCTGCGCGGTTGAACCTGCTGGTTGCCGACGGCGACCGCATCCTCGCCACCCGGTGGAACGACACGCTCAGCGTCCTGCGCACCGACGACGGTGTCGTGGTCGCGAGTGAGCCGTTCGACGACGACCCGCGTTGGACGGATGTGGCTGATCATCACCTCGTCGAGGTCAACGAGCTCGACGTCACCATCACCGAATTGGAGACCTGGTCATGACCCGCGAGCTTCTGGCTCCGTCGGCCTACCTTGACGCGCTACGCCGCGACGTGCACGCCGGACTCACGGCGACGCCGAAGTCGCTACCGCCGAAGTACTTCTACGACGCCCGCGGAAGCGAACTCTTCAACCAGATCACCCGCCTCCCCGAGTATTATCCGACCCGCGCCGAGACAGAGATCCTAGAACGTCATGCCGCCGATATCGCGAGGCTCACGCGTTGCGAATCGCTCGTGGAACTCGGCAGCGGCACGTCGGCCAAGACCCGGCTCCTGCTGTCCGCGCTCATCAACGAAGGCACGCTGCGAGAGTTCGTCCCGTTCGACGTCGATCCCGCTGTGCTGTCGCAGGCGAGTTCCGCGCTGGGGCTCGAATACCCGGCGCTGGCGGTGGCACCGGTCGTAGGCGACTTCGAGGTGCACCTCGACGCCCTGCCGAGGGACGCCGGCCGTCGCGTGATCGCCTTCCTCGGTTCGACGATCGGCAATCTCGAGCCGCCGGAGCGGGCCGTGTTCCTGCGGTCGGTCGCAGCGGTACTCCGTCCCGGCGACGCGTTCCTCTTCGGTACTGACTTGGTGAAAGACGCCGGCCGGCTCCAGCGTGCCTACGACGACGACGCCGGCGTGACCGCCGAGTTCAACCGCAACGTGCTCGTCGTCGTGAACCGCGAGTTGGGTGCTGACTTCGACGTCCACTCCTTCGAGCACATCGCACGGTGGGACACCGAGCAGGAATGGATCGAGATGCGGCTGCGCTCGATTAGGGCACAACGGGTCACGGTCGCCGATCTCGGCCTCACCGTCGGGTTCGCCGAAGGCGAGCAGATGCGCACCGAGATCTCGGCGAAATTCCGCAGTGACGGGGTCGCCCGCGAGCTTGCGGCGGCCGGGATGGTCTCGGAGCGTTTCTGGACCGATGCTGCCGGCGACTTCGCGTTGACACTCGCCCGACTCACATGAGACCGGCCCGGCCGTTGGCTCGAGATTCGCGACCGCAGCCGACGCTTATGATCAGTTTCATAAATCCGGGAGCGCACCCGGACTCCAAGGTCGGCCTTGTCGGCAATCCCTAGAGGGCAGCGGTTCGCTCGCTCGCAACGGCGTCGAAGCGGCTGCGGCGATAGCTTCGGCGGATGTCCACGTCGTCATCGTATGCAGCGACGACAGTCGATAGCTTAGGAAACCGTTGCTGTATCCCTGAGCTACGAGGGCGGGACTCGGTCGAGGATACCGGTCTGGGCGTACCTGCCTGAACCTGGGCGTATGCGTTGATACCTGACCGTGTCGCCGCGTTCGGCCCGACTGTGCCGGATTGCGGGGAGCGCAATCCGGCTGCCATGAGGCAAGATCGAATACGTCAGCGTGTCTGAGCACGATCGACGGTACGCGAGCGTGTTTCCGCATTTTGCTGCCATCACGATCCCATCCAAGGTCACGCCTGCGACGAACGCTCGAACACCATCAATGTGCACATCGGCCGTGTCAACGGCAGGCGAATTTTGACCCCCTGGCGGCATGGCGGGTTGAGCATCGCGAAAGCGTCGATGATGGCTGTCGGTAGCGGGGCTTGGCAGACGGAGCCGACACCCGGGGGATCACTCAGGCCCGGGAAGCGGAGGCCCAGGCGCAGCGCCGGCCCCGTCCGTGGGGGGAGGAGGTTCACAATGCGGATAGCGCGAACTCAGCTCGACGTGCATGCTGACATGGCCAGATCGACCCGCAGTCTGCGCAGTCGCCGTGATCGTTGACGTGCTGGTCAATCACGCGCCGGGCAGTGCCGAGCAGGTGGACGAGTTCGGCGGGGAACAGGTCGCCCGATTTCGGGGCGGGGGTGTTCATCTCTGCTCACTTCTCTCATGTCGGCGTCGCCCGCTGCGCCGGGCTCCAATGCACTCTTCACTGTCCATGCTCGCCCGGCCAAGCCGCGCCGTCTGCGCTGCTAGCGCCCAACCTCAGTGCAGGCTGGCTGGCGCTCCGTTGCTTCCAGCTAGCCGCAATGGCAAGGACTGCTTCATGGGGCACGCTGACACCATGCCTGTGCGTTGCCTCATCGTCGACGACAACCATGACTTCCTCCGCGCTGCCACCGATCTGCTCGAGCGCGATGGGATCAGCGTGGTTGGCGTCGCGTCGACCGGAGCGCAGGCCTACCAGTCGTGCCATGAACTCAGGCCGGACGTCGCGCTCATTGACATCGATCTGGGCGAGGAGTCTGGTTTTGAGGTCGCACGTCAGTTTGCCAGTGAGATGGGCCCGCAGCAGCCACGGGTGATCCTCATATCTGCCTACTCCGAGGACGATTTCGTAGACATGATCGCGGATAGTCCAGCGGTCTCGTTCCTTCCCAAGGCGGACTTGTCGGGCACAGCAATCCGCGGCATCCTCGGCAGTGCTGGCGCTGGGCCGAACGCATCTCAGCGCGACTCGAGGTAGGCCAGCACCGCGAGAACGCGGCGATGATCGTTCTCAGCTTCCGGCAGCTCCATCCGGGCGAGGATGCTCCGCACGTGCTTCTCGACCGTTCCCTCGGTAATCCATAGCTGGTGTGCGATGCCAGCGTTCGAGCGGCCCTCCGCCATGAGCGCGAGTACCTCACGTTCACGCTCCGTGAGATGACTGAAGGTGTCGTCGCGGCGGCGAACCGCGATGAGCTCCTGCACGAGCGCCGGGTCCACGACAGAGCCGCCTGCCGCGATCCGCCCAACGGTCTGCGCGAACTCTGATATGTCGCTCACCCGGCTCTTGAGCAGGTAGCCGACGCCTTGGCCGGAGGCCAGCAGTTCCATCGCCTGCTCGACCTCGCCGTGCGCTGACAGGACCAGGATCCCGGTCGCGGGGAATTGCTCGCGGATCTCCCTGGCCGCCTCAAGGCCTTCGGTCAGATAGCCTGGAGGCATCCGGATGTCGATGATGGCCAGGTCCGGGTGATGCTCACGGACCAGGTCCAGCAGCGCCGGAGCGTCGTAAGCCTGGCCGATGACGTCGAAGCCTGATTGCTCGAGCAGGCTCGCTATCCCCTCACGCAGCAGGGTGTCATCGTCTGCCAGGACAATGCGCTTGCGTGCTTCGCCCATGATTTCTCGTTGCCATCCGGGGTGACATCAGTATCGGGAGCTACTTTACTGATCAGTTCCCGCTGGTCAGGGGACGGACATGGGGGCACGGAGGCACGGGGGCATGGATGCAACTGGCACGCGTACCCGACGCGGAGGCGGCCGCCTTACCAGGCGGACTTTCGTCGTCAGCCTGGTGCTGTCTGCCGTCATTGGCGCCGCCTTCCTGCTGCTGGCCTTGGCGATCGACTCCCTGCGCAAATCAGAGGACCGGGCGAATCATGCGGTGGCGGTGCTGGCCGCCGCGAACCGCCTCGAGCGCCTGGCTCTTGATATTGAGACCACCCAGCGCGGCTTTGTTATCACCGGCGCAACCCGGTTCCTCAAGCCGTGGTATCAGGCCAGGGCCGATTTCGCTCCGCAAGCGGGCACCTTGGAGCGGTTGGCTCGGGCCGGAGACGAGGGCCAGGGAGGCCGGGCGAGCGAGATCACGGCGGCCGGGAAGTCGTACATAACCGATTACTCGATCCCGCTGGTGGCAACGGCCAAGCGCAACTTGAACTCCGCTCGTGAGGTGGCGGTGACCGAGGAAGGCAAGCGCCGGGTCGATGCGCTGCGGGGCAAATTCGATCGATTCATGGCCCGCGAAGAACATATCTTCGAGGCTGGCAGGGAGCGGGCTGGCAACTACGCGAACTGGGTGCTCGTCGCGGCGTCAGTGAGCGTAGCGGGCTCGATCGCGCTCATCTTGTTCTCAGGCGGCTACCTCGCCGTGTCGGTCGTGCGGCCCGTCCGCCGGGCGTCGGGCATGGCTGGGCGCGTTGCGGGCGGGGATCTCTCCGTGCGGATGCCGGAGAGCGGACCTGGTGAGGTCGGCAGCCTTGAGCGCTCGTTCAATACCATGACGGACTCCCTGGAGACCAGCCGCGACGAGCTGAACCGCGTAGCCGAAGAGCAGGCGGCCCTGCGGCGGGTCGCGACGCTCGTTGCGCGCGCCGTCTCTCCGACCGACGTGTTCAGCGCGGTGGCGAGCGAAACCGGTCGCCTGCTCGGCGCGGAAACCACCGTTGTCGCCCAGTTCGACCCAGACGGTGCAGTGAATGTAGCTGGCTCCTGGGAGAAACCTGGCACGCAGGGGCTGGCCCTGCCGTTGGGATCGCGCTGGCCAGCTGGCGAGGGCACCGTCGCGGGGCGAATACAGCGGACGGGGCAGCCAGCGCGGGTGACCAGCTACGACAAGGCGGACGGCGGCATCCCGGCCTGGGCACGGGAGCATGGGATCCGCTCCTCCGTGGGCAGCCCGATCGTCGTCGAGGGGCGGCTGTGGGGCGTTGTCGTCGCGTCCTCGACCATGGCCGCGCCGCACCCGGACGATACCGAGAAGCGCCTGCTCGCTTTCACTGAGCTGGTGGCCATGGCGGTCGCCAACGCTGAGAGCCGTGCCCAGCTCGCGGCATCCCGCGCACGAGTCGTCGCAACGGCGGACGAGACCCGCCGCCGCATCGAACGCGACCTCCACGACGGGACGCAGCAGCGTTTGATCTCGCTCGCACTCGAGCTACGGGCCGCCGAAGCCCGCGTCCCACCTGAGCAGAGGAACCTGGTCGAACAATGGTCCCGCACCGCGCAGGGACTGAACGAAGTAATCGATGAGCTGCGGAAGATTTCACGAGGCGTGCACCCCGCGATCCTGGAGAGAGGCGGCCTCGGGCCTGCCCTACGGGCGCTGGCCCGGCGCGCCGGTATCCCGGTCGAGCTCAACGTGAGGGTCAGCGGCCGGTTGCCGGAACGCGTTGAGGTCGCTACCTACTACGTCGTGTCAGAGGCGCTGGCGAACGCGGCCAAGCACGCGCGTGCCTCGGTCGTGGACATCGACGTCAGCGTGACGGATGAGATCCTGAGGTTGGTCGTCAGGGACAACGGGGTTGGCGGAGCGGATCTGTCCCGCGGTACCGGGCTCATCGGCCTGAGCGACCGTGTCGAAGCGGTCGGCGGCAGCATCGACCTCAGCAGCCCGCCAGGAGGAGGCACCACGCTCCTGGTGACGATGCCCGTCCCGCCATCCTGAGAAGCCGCAGCTAGGACGGCAGAGCCTGCAAGCGCTCCCCTCGGTCCTCACCATGTGACGGATGTCATTACCTTGACGCGGCAGAAAGGACTTGCGATTGATAGGATACTCAGTATCCTACTGAGCATCCTACTGAGTGAGGGCCGACCATGAGCATCCGCCATGCGCTGCTCGCGTTGCTGAGCGAGGGACCAAAGTACGGGCTGCAACTTCGGGAGGAGTTCGAGGCGCGCACGGGCGAAGTCTGGCCGCTGAACGTCGGCCAGGTATACACGACCTTGCAGCGGCTGGAGCGCGATGGGCTCGTCGAGTCTGAGGGTGACGACGACGGTCCGCAGAAGGCCTTCCAGATCACGGTTGGCGGTGCGGCCGAGCTCGCCGAGTGGCTGCGAACCCCGCCGGACCTGAGCGCGCCGCCGCGCGACGAGCTTGTCATGAAGGTGCTCGTCGCCGTCCATCTGCCGGGCACCGACGTACATGAGGTGATCCAGGCGCATCGCCGCTACCTGATCCAGCTCATGCAGCGGTGGACCCGGATCAAAGAAGGCGAAGCCGAGGATGACCTCCCGCTGGCGCTGGCCGTGGACGCGGAGCTGTTCCGGCTCGACTCGGTCATTCGCTGGCTCGATGCCGCCGAGGCAAGGCTCAGGCGAGCAACACCGAGCACAGACGACAACGATCCGGTCCGAGCGCCGATGCCACGGCAGCGGCGGAAAGCAGGAGCACGGGGATGAGCATGCTGGAGCTACGCAATATATCGAAGGTATACGGCCACGGGGCGGCCGAGGTACGCGCGCTAGACCGGGTCAGCCTCGCGGTCAACGAGGGCACGATGGTCGCCATCATGGGCCCGAGCGGTTCTGGCAAGAGCACGCTGCTGACGATCGCCGGCAGCCTGGAGGATCCCAGCGAAGGCGAGGTTCTGGTCGGCGGAGCCGCCGTGACCAGCATGTCGCGCAACGACAAAGCTCGCCTGCGGAGGCGAACCATCGGCTACGTGTTCCAGGACTACAACCTTCTGCCCGGCCTGACAGCGGCCGAGAACGTCAGCCTGCCGCTCGAACTGGACGGCATGCCGGCCAGGAAGGCCCGCGCCGCCGCGCTCACGGCCCTGGCCGGCCTGGGCCTGGCCGACCGGGCCACGAGCTACCCGGACCAGCTGTCGGGCGGCGAGCGGCAGCGTGTCGCTATATCCCGCGCGGTGGTCGGTGAGCGCAGGCTACTGCTGGCCGACGAGCCATCAGGCGCACTCGACTCGACCAACGCCGAGGCCGTGATGCGCCTGGTACACGACGCGTGCAAGAACGGCGGAATAGCCGCCGTGGTGGTCACGCACGACGCGCAGCTCGCATCATGGGCCGACCGGGTCGTGTTCCTGCGCGACGGCAGGGTCAACGACCAGACGGCCCCGTTGCCCGGGCCCGAGACCCTCCTGGCGCCCGGGGGGCGTCAATGAGCGTGGCAGTTCGGGAACGGCCGGCCAGCCACCGGACGCAGGGTGGCGGCCTCCCGGCGCGGCGCGCCGTCGCTCGCTGGGCCTTTCGCTTGCTTCGCCGTGAATGGCGGCAGCAGCTGCTCATCCTCGCACTGATTACGGTCGCGGTCGCCGCCACTGTGGTGGGCGCGACGATCGCCACCAATACACGGATCCCGCCTGGCGCGAACTTCGGCTCCGCACGCGACATGGCGACGTTCGGAGGCTCCGGCCCGCAGGTGACTACTGCGATCGCCGCGCTGCGACGTCATTTCGGCCAGGTCGAGGTGATCGAGAATTCGATGCTGTCGGTTCCCGGCTCGGTTCAGACCTACGACCTGCGCGCGCAGAACCCGCACGGGCCATTCGGCCAGCCCATGCTGACGCTGGTCAGCGGGCGCTTCCCGGCCGGTCCTCACCAGGTAGCCCTCACCAGCGGGCTGGCATCGCAGTTCAGGCTCGCGATCGGCGACGCCTGGCGTCAGGGCGGCACGGTCAGGCGGGTTGTCGGCATCGTGGTGAACCCGCAGAACTTGCTGGACGCGTTCGCTCTCGTGCCGCCCGGTCAGATCACGACACCGGCACAGGTCACTGTTCTGTTCGACGCTCGGGGCAGGGTTCTGGTCTCGATCGGCACCAGCGTGCAGATGCGCGGATCTGGCTCACCGGGCAACGTGCTTAACCCCGAGACCATCTCGCTCGCAGCCGCCACGCTGGGAATGCTGCTCATCGCCATGGTCGGAGTGGGTGGCTTTGCGGTACTGGCGCAGCGCCGCCTGCGCTCGATCGGGTTGCTCGGCGCCCAGGGCGCCACGGACCGCAACATCGCGCTCGTCGTGCGCGCGAATGGCGTTGCCACCGGCATCGCCGGAGCGCTCGCAGGAGGCGTGCTCGGCCTGGTGATATGGCTGGCCTACAGGCCTCAGGCTGAGGCCAGCACGCATCACCTGATAGGCCCCTTCCACCTGCCCTGGCTGGTCATCGGGTTGTCGATGGGCCTGGCGGTCGTGGCCGCATACATCGCGGCGGCGCGGCCCGCGAAGGCGATAGCCAGGGTTCCGATCGTCGCCGCGCTGGCCGGGCAGCCGCCGGCACCGCGTGAGGCTCGCCGCTGGGCGTTGCCTGCCGGACTGGCTAGCCTGGTTGTCGCGTTCTTCCTGATCGGCTTGGCCAGCGCGAACGCAGCGCGGAACGGCTCGTCGAAGCTCTTCAGCGGCCTGCTCCTGGGCCTCGTCGCGCTTGCGGCCGGGGTTGCGCTCGTCTCCCCTGCCTGCCTCGGCGGGCTGGCAAAGCTGGGCGGGCGAGCTCCGGTCGTGCTGCGGCTGGCGCTGCGTGACCTCGCAAGGTACCGGGCGCGCTCGGGGGCCGCGCTCGGCGCCATCAGTCTGAGCGTGCTCATAGCGGCGATCATCTGCGTGGCCTCCGCGGCCAGGTACGGTGACGTGCTCGACTACGCCGGGCCTAACCTGGCGGCCAACCAGATCGTCGTGCAGCCGCCCGTCTTCGGCCCCGACTCGGCGCAGACCGGCCCCAAAAAGTCATTCACCAGAGCTCAGCTGGCCTCGATGACGGCGGGCGCCCATCGTATCGCCGCATTGCTCGGCTCCCGCGAGGTGATCACGCTCGAGACAACGGGCGTCACCCTCAGGCGCGCGGTCCCCGGCCGTGCCTGGAACGGCGACGTATACGTCGCCACGCCGAAGCTGCTTCGCGCGTTCGGCATCAGCGCCGCGCAGGTCGGCCGGGGCGCCGACATCCTCACCATGCGGCCCGGCCTGGCCACGCTATCCAATATGCAGCTGCTCTACGGCGCCGTGCCCGTAGGCCGGCCAGGCGCGCAGCAGACCACGTGGCCGTGCCCGCCGCGCTCCTGCCTGGCTAACCCGAAGATCGAGGAGGTCACCGCGCTGCCGTCGGGCACCTCGGCGCCGAACACGGTGATTACCGAGCACGCCGTGCATCAGTTCGGCGTGAGGACGAGCGCTACTGGCTGGCTGATCCAGACGCCGAACTCGCTGACCGCCGCGCAGATCTCCGCCGCCGAGCAGGCCGCTGCGACGACCGGACTGGCGGTCGAGACGCGCAACAGCATCCCGTCGCTCAGTGAGATCACCGACGCCGCCACTGTCGCCGGCATCCTTCTCGCGCTCGGCATCCTCGCCATGAGCGTCGGGCTGGTGCGCAGCGAGACGGCCGGAGACCTTCGCACGCTGAGCGCAACAGGCGCGAGCAGCGGGATGCGCCGGACGCTTACCGCCGCGACCGCCGGGGCGCTCGCGTTCACTGGCGCGGTCGTCGGCATGGCAGGCGGCTATCTAGCGGCGATCGGCTTCTTCCGTACCAGCAAGCTGGACGGCTTGTCGTCGCTGGGCAGCATTCCGGTCGCCAACCTGCTTCTCATCCTCGTCGGCATGCCGGCAGTCGCGGTGATAGGAGGATGGCTGCTTGGCGGGCGCGAGCCAGCCGCGATCGGCCGGCCGCCGACGAACTAGCCAGCGGAGCGCGACCACGGGCTGGCCCGACCACTTGCTGGCCAGCCCGTAGACTAGAGCGCGCGGCGGTGGGACTCGCCGCCCTCGGTCAGTCGAGGTAACCGCGGTCACCACCGCCAATAGTCCCTGCCGCAGGTGAGCTCGTGCAGGCAGGGAGGCCGATGTCCAAGGCTGGCAGCCGTCAGGAAGTGCGGCCGCATCAGGTACGTTCCGCTGACTGGCGATCGGAGCGTGCGCTCGGATTCAGTCAGATCCCGTGGCTGACGCTAGGCGTGATTTCCGCAGGCGGTGTGCTCGGCGCGCTGGCGCGGCAGGGCCTGTGGGCGGCGTTCAGGCACGGCGGCGGTTTCGACTGGACGACGCTGTGCATCAACATCGCTGGGTGCGGCCTGATCGGCGTGCTGATGACAATCCTCACTGAGGTGCGGCACGCGCACCGGCTGACCGGGCCGTTCCTCGGCGTGGGCGTGCTTGGCGGCTTCACCACGTTCTCCACCTACATCGTCGGCATCCAGAAGTTGATCACCTCAGGATCCCCGCAGAGCGGGCTTGCCTACCTGGCGGCAACGCTCATGGGCGCCCTGCTGGCGACCTATGCCGCGGTCAGGCTGACGAGACTCCTCGGCCGGCCGCACCGCAGGCAGCGCCGCACGCGGGACACGAGAGGCCTTCCCCGCATGGACAGAACATGAGACTTGAAGGCGCGGCCGTACGGCTGACCATCTTCATCGGCGAAGATGACCAATGGCATCACAAGCCGCTCTACACCGAGATCGTGCACCGCGCCCACCGGGCCGGGCTAGCGGGCGCGAGCGTGCTGCGCGGCATCGAGGGCTACGGCGCATCCAGCCGCATCCACACCAGCAGGATTCTGTCGCTGTCCGATGACCTGCCGCTGGCGATCATCATCGTCGATGCCGAGG
This sequence comes from uncultured Actinomycetota bacterium, assembly GCA_963809195.1. Lineage (GTDB taxonomy): Bacteria > Actinomycetota > Actinomycetes > Streptosporangiales > Streptosporangiaceae > Chersky-822. The sequence continues at coordinate 1,620,543 of CAWEIQ010000003.1, forward strand.
ACAAGATCAGGGCATTCCTGCCGCAGCTTGACGATCTGGTCACCGAAGGACTGGTCATTATGGACCCGGTCGAGGTCATCCGGTACGTCGGGCGAAACGCAAAGCAGCGCACGGCGGGCGGCTCGTGACGGTCGCGTTCGTCATCCTCGGCGCCGCGCTCGGAGCGCCGCTCAGATACCTGACCGACCGGCTGGTCCAGGCTCGCCACGATTCGGTCTTCCCGTGGGGGACCTTCCTCGTCAACGTGTCAGGCTCCGCCCTGCTCGGCTTCCTCGTCGGATTGCCAGGAGGCCAGCTCGCGCACGGGACCGTCCTCGGGGCCGCCTTCTGCGGCGCATTCACGACGTACTCCACCTTCGGTTACGAGACCGTCAGGCTGGCGGAAGACGGGGCGTACCTGTTCGCCGGCATGAACGCCGTTGTCAGCATCGTCGCCGGCCTTGGTGCCGCCTATACCGGCATGGCACTGGCCCAGGCGATCACGGGGTAAATGAGCTGCTCAGCCGTCGGCAAGCAGGGCGGTTATGGATTCACCCACGATCAGGCATGGTCTTGTGCGGACGCGCTTTCCACGTCGAGGCGGCTGGGTAACTCGATGCCTGAGACTAAACGCCCGGCCGGGGTGAAGCCACGGGGATTCGGAGTTCGTTTGTGAAGCGGTCTCTTGCGGATTCAGCACGAAAGTTCGGTCCATCAGCTGTTGCCGGCGGGGCGGTCGTGCTCGCCCTCGCCGCGGCAGCCTGCTCTGCGACACCGGCGGCTCCCGCCACAACACGAGCGAAAGCGGCCGCGGCCAAGGCCAGCGTGACGATCCTGCCAGCAGACGGCTCCAGCCAGGTGCGCCCTGGCACCGGAGTCACCGTGCGGGCGACGAACGGTCACGTCCACAGGGTCGTAGTGACGACCACAGGAAGCGTCATCAGACAGGTCGCAGGCGGGCTGAACGCCACCAAAAACGTCTGGCGCAGCACCACGCCGTTGGTGCCATCGCAGAGCTACACGGTCGTCGCGACGGCAGTAAGCGCGGGCGGCCAGAAGGTCACCGCAAGCAGCTCCTTCAAGACGCTGACGCCGCGCAAGACCGTCCACGTGTCGCTCCTGGAAGCCAATCACCAGGCGTACGGGGTTGGCATGCCGATCGTGCTGACGTTCAGCGGTCGCGTCACCAACCGCAAGGCCGTCGAGCGCTCGCTGAGCGTCACCACGTCCAAGCCAGTCATCGGCTCCTGGTACTGGGACCGCACATGGGACGGCAACACCACTGTCGCGTTCCGGCCGAGGAAATACTGGTCACCAGGCACGAAGGTGAGCTTCACTGGTCACCTCGACGGGATTGAGGTTGCCAAGGGCGTTTACGCGACACACGACGTACATGTCGCTTTCAGCATCGGACCGTCGCTGATCGTCAAGGCCAGTACCCGGACCCACTACATGGACGTGTACTACAAGGGAAAGCATTTCGGGCACTGGCCGATTAGCACTGGCAGGCCCGGTGATGACACCGCAAACGGCCAGTACCTGACGATCGAAAAGGCCAACCCCACCTTCATGAAGGGCCCCGGCTACGCGCTCTGGGTGCCGTGGGCAGTCAGGGTCACCTGGAGCGGCGTCTACATCCACGACGCCTACTGGTCGGTATGGGCGCAGGGTTCGGTCAACGTGAGCCACGGCTGCGTGAACACATCTCCGGCCCATGCGGAGACGTACTACAAGATGGAACTGCCCGGCGACCCGGTCATCATCACAGGCAGCCCCCGGGCCGGCACGTGGGACAACGGCTGGACCGAGTGGTTCCTGCCGTTCGACAAGTACATGCGCGGCAGCGCTCTGCACCAGGCCGTCGTGGCTGGACCTCACGGCAGCACCTTTGTGGACGCGAGCACCGTCAACCCGCCAGCGGTAGTGGGACCGCGCGGCCACGGCCTCACCTGACGCCGTTAGGGTTCCCTCAGGCCGCCGATGTTGAGCGAGCCTGGCGAGCCCGGCCGTCGCTCACCCTCGGCCTCGCGGATATAGGCCTCAGGGTCCTTGTCCACCACGGGCACGCCGCCGTAGTTCCGAGCCTGGAACGCCGTGAAAGCGACAGCGAGATCGTGCCGTTGCTGCAGCCCGGCGAGGCGGCGGAAGTCGGTCAGTCCCTCCCGTTCCTCCTCGGCCATGTGGTCACTGTTCGCTAGGTTCGCCGCCGCCACGGCGGCGAACCACTCCTTCGTGCCGGCCTGATGGCGAGCCACCTCGGTGACCGCGTCCCTGATCTCGTTGTGGTCGCGGATCGCGTCCAGCGTCTCTGCCTCGGCACCGGCCTGCCGCATGGCCACCAGCCCTACCTGCAGCAGCGCCGGATAGAAGACCGCTTCCTCGGCGGCGGCGTGCAGCTCGAGGAAGATCCCCAGCCGCTCCCATACGGCGGACAGAGCCGGCGTGTCCGTCCGGCTGATCTGCTCCAGGATCGCGAACAGCCGTCGTTGCTCGTGGTGGTCATCGAGGATCAGGTCGGTGATGTCCACAGTTCTCCTCTATCCGCTTTCCGCTGATTCGCCTGCCGCCGGAGCCGACAGGTGCTGGTGCACCATGTGCCACTGGCCGCCCCGCCGCTCGAACACGCGAGTCCCGCGACTGCGGGTCTCGGAGCCGTCGGCCACGATCCTGTCAAGGCCCCACGACACGGCGAGGTCGCCGCCCACCCGGATCGTGAGACCAGGAGTGTCGAAATCGATCCGCCCCGGCCAGGATTCCAGACCGTGGCGGCACACCTCGCGTACATCGCCGATCCCCACGTACTGCAAGGGGCCAGCCTGCTCATACGCCACGATGTCAGGCGCGATGTGCTCGAGGAGCCCGTCCAGGTCCTTGACCGCCGTACGCTCGGTCCATTCCTGGTGCACCGCCCGGATCTCGTCCGCCGCGGAGTCCGGCGACTGCGTGGCATCAGGGAACGAGTGGTGCTCATGCGTCACGGTCCACCGGCCGTCGACCTTGCGCAGGCCGATGGTGAGCCGCAACCGCTCCTCGGGTGCCCGCTCGAACTGCTCGGGTGTGCCGCACCGGAGCAGCGCGAAGGCGAACCCGACGTCGCCTCCGGCGGTCACCTGCAGCGACTCGATCTCGAACAGCGCGCCGGACTCCTGCCAGTCGAAGAACCCAGGCCATGATTCGCGATAAGCACCGATTCCCCTGATGCCCTGGCGGGGAGGGGGGACATCGAACATGACAATGTCGGCGGCGTGGTCGGCGAGCACGGTGGTCATGTCCCCGGCGTGGACGGCGGCGGCCCAACGCTCGATCAGGTCGCGGATCTGCTGTTCGTCAGTCATGGCGCATCCTCCTCGTGACGGTTGTCACCGAAAAGAACCCGGGCCGGACCTCAGATTCATCGCGAGCAAGATAGACCCTATGACCGCGCCCGCCGCATTGCTTGACGCAGCGCGCTCTGGCGACGCCGGAGCCTTCGAGCAGCTGGTCGCGCCATACCGGTCCGAGCTGATCGCGTACTGCTACCAAATGCTCGGCTCGCTGCAAGACGCCGAGGACGTCGTACAGGAGTCGCTGTTGCGCGCGTGGCGCAGCGTCGGCCGCATCGACGAGCGCGGCTTCGTGCGCGCGTGGCTTTACAAGATCGCGACGAACCGCTGCCTGACCGCGATCGCCCAGCGCGGCAGGCGCGAATTGCCGGTTGATGTCACGCCAGGTACGCCGCCGGCCGAAGTCAGCTGGCTCGAGCCTTATCCCGACGCCTCGCCGGAGACACGGTATATCAGCAGGGAAACCGTCGAGCTCGCGTTCGTGGCGGCCTTGCAGCACCTGTCCGCACGGCAGCGGGCAGCGCTGATCTTGCGAGAAGTACTCGGCTTCTCGGCGGCGGAGGTCGCCGAGCAGCTTGACACCACGTCAGCAGCCGTCAACAGCGCCCTGCAGCGAGCCCGTTCGGCGATCGGGTCTGCCGCGCCTACCCAGCAGACAGTGCTGCGCGACCTCGGCGACGTCTCCGTCCGCGACATCGTCGTGCGCTGGACCGACGCGTGGGAGGCTCGGGACGTCAACGCGATTGTCGGAATGCTCACCGACGATGCCCGCTATTCGATGCCGCCGCTGCCCGCGTGGTACCGCGGCCAGGACGAGATCCGCGCGTTCCTTGTCCGCGGTCCCCTGGAGTCGCGCTGGCGGTTCCTGCCCGCCACGGCCAACGGCCAGATCGCGTTCGGCACCTACATGTGGGATGACGCAGCGACCGCATACGTCCCTGGCGGCCTTGACGTCCTCACGCTGCGAGGCAGACGCGTCGCGGAGATCACTGCGTTCCTCAGCGCCGACCTGACCCGCTTCGGCCTTCCACCGCGAATTCACGGCTGACGAGATCGCAGTAAGTGCGAGAGTTGAGGACGAAGGATGACGAAGGGAGCGGATGTGGGCGCGTCTGGTCAGGTCCGGCTTGTGGTGCGCGGAGACGACTTCGGAATGTGTCACGCTGTCAATGAGGGCATGAAGAGGGCCTTCACCGAGGGCATTGTCACGACCTCTTCGACGATGGCGCCATGCCCGTGGTTCGGCGAGGCCGTGCAGATCACCAAGGACCTCGGAATCCCGCTAGGCGCGCACCAGACGCTGACCTGCGAGTGGGACTACTTCCGGTGGCGTCCGCTGACCGACGGATCATCGCTTGGCGGGCCCGACGGCACGTTCCGTCCGTCCGTCGAGCTAGCGCAGCGGCACGTGAGACACGAGGAGGTGGTCAGCGAGCTGCTCGCCCAAGTGGAGAGGTTCCGTTCGGAAGGGATCACGCTGCACTACCTCGACCATCACATGGGCCCCACGCTTCCTGCCGCGTACGCCGAGGTCTCCGAGCTGACTGGCGTCCCCTTCCTCTACTCCGACGAGGTACGCGGCCAGATGGCGAGCTTCAGTGAGCTCAGCCCGCGCGATGCGGCCGGCAAGAAGGAGTGGATGCTGGTCTACCTCAGGCAGCTCGTGCCTGGTTCGCATCTGCTCGTGTGCCACCCTGCCGTGGAGAGCTCCGAGCTCGCATCGCTCACCGGGCCAGACTCTGTGCCATATCGCTGGGCTGCCGAATACCGGCTCTCCGACCTCGCCGTGCTGACCGACCCCGACGTGAGACACCTGATCGACGACCTCGACATCAGGCTCTGCTCGCTCCCCGAGGCCCTTTCACCGGCCACTTGATGACAGCGTCAGGCGCTAGTGGCGGCGGACACGAGCACCCCGCACGGGCGGCACAGTCCTGCCCGCACCCTGTAATCTCGACAAATGCCGAGCACTCCACGCCGCTTCTCCGGCAAGGTCGCGATCGTCACGGGCGCGGCGCAAGGGATCGGCGAAGCGTACGCCAGGGCCCTCGCCGCCGAGGGAGCCGCGGTCGTCGTCGCAGACATTAACGCAGAGTCGGGCCCGAAGGTGGTCGCGGCGATCGACGCCGACGGTGGCCAGGCTGCATTCGCCCACACCGATGTGTCCAGCCCGGAATCTGCCAACGCGATGGCGGCTCTGGCTGTCCAGCGATTCGGCGGCATCGACTACCTGGTCAACAACGCGGCGATCTACGGCAGCATGAAGCTCGACGTGCTGCTCAGCGTCGACTGGGACTACTACAAGTCCTTTATGAGCGTCAATCTCGACGGCGCGCTGGCCTGCACTCGCGCGTGCTACCAGCAGATGGCCGAGCGCGGTGGCGGCGCGATCGTCAATCAGTCTTCGGTCGCCGCCTGGCATTACTCGAGCTTTTACGGGCTCGCGAAGGTCGGCATCAACGGGCTGACCCAGCAACTCGCGCACGAGCTCGGTTACCTTGGCATCAGGGTCAACGCCATCGCGCCCGGCCCGACCGAGACCGCCTCGACCAGGGCCGTCGTCGGTGACCAGGCCGGCGACCTGGTGAAGTCGGCCGCGCTGCAGCGGCTTGGCCAGACCTCCGATCTCGTAGGCGTCTGCTTGTTCCTCCTCTCGGACGAGGCGAGCTGGATCACTGCCCAGGTCATCAACGTCGACGGTGGCCTGATCTTCCGGCCCTGAGCGGGAGCCACCATGCGTCACGGCGTCGTGTTGTTCACCAGCGACCGCGGCATCACCCCAGCGCGAGCGGCGGAGGCCGCAGAGAAAGCGGGCTTCGACTCGTTCTACGTGCCCGAGCACACTCACATTCCCGTACGCCGCGACGCGCTGCACCCGCGCACCGGCACCAAGGAACTGCCCGACGACCGCTATCTGCGCACTCTCGATCCGTGGGTCGCGCTCAGCACGGCCGCTGCGGTGACGACCCGGATCAGGCTAGGAACCGCCGTCGCGCTGCCCGTCCAGCACGACCCGATCGCGCTCGCCAAGACGGTCGCCTCGCTCGACCACCTGTCAGGCGGCAGGGTCACGCTCGGCGTGGGCTTCGGCTGGAACACAGACGAGCTGGCCGATCATGGCGTCGCGGCGGCCAGCCGGCGCGATGCGATGCGCGAGTATGTCGAGGCCATGCAGGCGCTGTGGTCGCAGGAGGAGGCCAGCTACACGGGCGAATTCGTCGCCTTCGGCGCCTCATGGGCATGGCCGAAACCGGTGCAGCAGCCCCGGATACCGATCCTGCTGGGCGCCGGGGGTACCGACCGCACCTTCGCCTGGATCGTCAGATCCGCCGATGGCTGGCTGACCGCGCCCGCCGAGCGCGACGTGGAGCAGAAGGTCGCCAGGCTGGTCACCGCCTGGCGGGAGGCAGGCCGGGCAGGCGCCCCGCGGGTCGCCGCGCTCGCCGGCATGCCCGACCCAGAAACGCTGGCCCGCTGGAGCGTGAGCGGCGTGACCGAGGCACTATTCGGCATGCCCGACCGCTCAGAAGACGAGGTTGTCGATTACCTCCGCAGGCTCGCCGGCAAACTCGGGCTGTCCCCGATCAAGCGGGCCCCCGCTCCGCCCGAACCCGATCAAGAGGCGTAACAGGACGCACACGCGAGTCTTGTTTGCCCCGACAATCATGGGCTGGCGACTGCTGCCCGAGCCAACCAGGTCTAGACCCGCCTGGCGACTGCGCAGTAAAACGCCCTGGATCCGTCGGTGTCGGCCAAGGAGGGATCCTCGGAGCCCCAGAGCCCGACGTTTGTGAGCTCGGGTCCGGCGCCGGCAAAGGGCGGCACAAGCTCGAGGCCGGTGAAGAAGCGCTCGATCTCGGCCTTCGTACGCGGAAAGGCGCTAGCCGTCGCCCGCTGGTAAACCTGTACGCCGGTTCGTACGAGGCGTGGCGGGAGCTTGTCACCTGTGATGTGCGACAGTGCCAGGTAGCTGCCTGGGCACAGAGCGGAGACGTAATCTGCGACCAGTCCCCACGGGTCGTCCTCGTCGGCGACGAACTGGAGGACGGCCGTCATCAGCAGCCCGACCGGCTCGCTGAAGTCGATGTGGGCCTTCATCTGGGCGTTGCCGAGCAGCGCCTCCGGGTCGCGCAGGTCGGCGACCATCACCGCGGTAGCGCCGTCGTCGGTGAGCAGTTCGGCGGCAAGAAGCCCGACCATGGGGTCATTGTCGACATAGACGACCCGCGCGCCGGGGCGGACGGCGAGCACCACCTCGTGGGTGTTGCTCTGGGTCGGCAGGCCCGACCCGACGTCGATGAACTGCCGGATCCCGCACTCGACCGCCAGCCATCTCGAGGCCCGGCCATGAAAGCCCCGGTTTGCCCACGCGGCGTCTGCCAGGTCGGGCATCTGGGCCCGGAACTGCTCCGTCGCATCCCTGTCGATCTGGAAATTGTGCGTGCCGCCGAGCATGTAGTCGTACATCCTGGCCGGGCTCGGCCTAGTTGTATCGATGCCCGCGGGAACCTGCTCAGTCTCCGCCACCGCTCCTCCGTAGAGTGCCTGCGCCACACATTCTGGCACAAGCCACCCGCCCGGCGAGCCGCGCTGCTACGTGCCGGCGCCTGGCCTGCTGCGTCTCCTGCGATCCGCGATCCGGTAACCGTGCAGCCGGTATCCGATGACAGCCAGGCCGCCGATGACAATCAGCCAAGGAGCGAGCATGACAACGATGCCTTCGCTCACGTGCGCCGTCCTCCCATGTGGTTCTCCGAGACGGCACGCTGCCGTGCCGGCCGACCCGCGCCCTCCCCACCACGTGACAAGCAAGCGCTGACCGGTGAAGGTCGTATGAAGGTGCCTTGTCGGCCTCGTGAAGGAAATGCCCGATGTGCCGGGTCAGGCGGCGCTGAATTCGGCTTCACATCGTTTTCACACCGAGTGCACGGTCATGCCATCAGTCGGTCCTTACACTTTGTGAGCACGTTCGCCGCGCGCATGCCTGATCGGCGCAACGCAAAACGCTCCGGGGGGAGCCGAACGAGCGGCCAGCCAACCAAGATGGCGGCCGCGTTCGGGTCGGTGGCCGCACCTGGACCGCATCTCGTCCGGATGTTACGGGGGTTCATCCGGGCACGAAGGTGCGGCTAGGTGCGGCATCGCGCTCACTCGGTGCTGATCTCCGGCACCTGGCCCTGCCGAGCCTGTTGCTTGTCTGGCGCCGGATGCTTCACGCGCTGATCGAACAGTGCTGCGCTGATGACTCCTGGCAGCCTGATCGTCACTTGCGTTCCCGCGCCCGCTTCGCTGGTGATCTCGACCTGGCCGCGATGTGCACGGACGAGTTCGGCGACGATCGTGAGACCGATGCCGCTGCCCGCGATGCCGGCTGAGCGCTGACCGCGGAAGAACCGCTGGGTCACAAGCGGCAGCTCGGCGGCGGGGATGCCGATGCCAGTGTCGGTCACGCGTAGCACAGCCTTTCCGGATTCTGGATCGTCGTCCGGGCCGGCCTCCAGGACAACGCGGCCGCCCGCCGGGGTGAACTTCATCGCATTGGTCAGCAAGTTCGTGGTGACCTCGTGCATCCGGTGCGGGTCGCACCGCACTTGTACCTCGGTCAGGCTCCGCTCGAGCGTCAGGCCAGCCGCGTCAAAGGCATCAGCCAGGCTGTCGGCTGCTGTGGCCACGGCGCCGGCCAGATCGCGCGGAACCAGCCGCAACTGCAGCGCTGCCGCCTCGGCGGACGCGAGACGCTGCAGGTCGTCGACCATCCTGGCCAGTCTCAGCACCTCATCGCGCAGCGAAGCGAGATTCGCTGATGTCGGCTTGGTCAGTCCGTCGAGCATTGCCTCGTGTCCAGCTTGCAGCACGGCGATGGGGGTCCGTAGTTCATGGGCCACGTCGGCGACCAGGTTGCGGCGCACCTGATCCTGCTCTTCACGCGCGTCGGCCATCTCGTCGAACGCCTCAGCGAGTTCCTGGATCTCGCCGAGGCCGCGCACGTCACCGGCCCGCGCGCCGAACTCACCGCGACCCCTGGCCCTAGCCGTCTCGATCAGGCTGTCCACAGGCGCTGTGATCCTGCGGGACAGGAGCAGCGCGACGATCAGCGCGATCACAGCGGCGACCCCCGCGGCGCCGATCCTGGAGGGCCAGCGTTGCGCCTGGAACCTGGTGATCGTCTCGCCTAGGCCGCGGTTGTCGAACCTGACCGTCACCGAGCCAACTTTGACGCCGCTACGCGTCCTCACGGCGAGGTGGATCGCCGATGCCGGGTTTACCGCTCCAAAGTGGAACGACGACCTGACGGGACGTCCGTCCCTCGCGCGCACCTCAACCACGGCACCGGCCCGCTTGACGAAATCGAGCAACGTGTTCAGGTCCGTCGCCTGCCAGTGGCCTGAATGGTAAGCGGCCGCGGCGGCCTTGGCCGTGGCCTGAGCGAGGTCCTTGTGCTGCCCGGCGATCAGCTCATCGACGTCCCTCGACGTGCTGACCGCGCCCAGCAAGATTGAGGCGAGAACCGCGGCTAGCGCCACGCCGACGAACGCGAGGGCGAGCCGCAGCCCCAGCTGTCCGATCCACGGTCGGCCAGGCTTAGCCATCCCGGTTCAGGCCGAGCCGGTAGCCACCGCCGAGCACGGTCTGGATGATGACCGGATTGCTGGGGTCTTCCTCGATCTTGCGCCGCAGGTTCTTCACGTGTGAGTCGATCGTGCGCTCGTACCCTTCGAAGTCGTAGCCGCGGACTCGGTTAATGAGCTCGAACCGCGAATACACCCGGCCAGGAACGGTGGCAAGCGCGACCAGAATGCCCCACTCGGTCGGCGTTAGCTCCACTTCAGCGCCGCGAACCGCGGCGACGCGCCGCGGCTCGTCGATGAGCAGCACGCCACCGCCGAAGCTGCTGATGCCCTGCTCGTTTGTTGGCGGAGCGTTCCTGCGCAAGATGGCCTGAACCCGCAGCACCAGCTCGCGGGGGCTGAACGGCTTCGTCACATAGTCGTCGGCCCCGAGCTCGAGCCCGGCGATCCTGTCCTCCTCGCTCGTCTTTGCCGTCAGCATGAGAATCGGCGTCGAGCTCGCCGCTCTGACCTCCCTGGCGACCGTCTCTCCAGGGACATCGGGCAGCCCGAGGTCCAGCACGATCAGGTCAGGGGAAGCGCTCTCCGCGACGCTGATGGCCTCAGCACCCGAGTCTGTCGACAGCACAGAGAAACCCGCTCGTTCCAGGTAGGAGCGGACGAGCTCCCTCAGCTTGCGCTCGTCTTCTACCAGCAGCACAGTCGCGGTCATGGCGGTCCGATCACCGTCCCCTAGGATCCGACGGCAGGCCGCTCGGGTCGCCTTGCCGAGTTCGCGGCTGACTTTCGCGAATCACGGATTCACACAGCCTTCACTTCGGCTGCACGGCCCTGTCAACGCCGCTGTGTTACATCTAGTGAATACCCACTCGCACACGAGGCTTTGGGTAGGGATAGAGCACTCGGCTCGCGCTGGAGGTGCCATCCCAGTGTGATCGCGCCCGGGCGCGTCGGGATGACCCGGATGCTTTGGGGGAAGCATCCGGAAGCCGGATTACGGGGGAACATCCGGCTCATCCGACGTGACCGGGCGCGAATCTGTCTGAAACGTTCATAGCGGCCGTTCCCGCAGCTCCGGCGTCGTCGTCTACGGCACATCAGCCTCTTATGGTGTGCCCTGCGCCCGACCGTACGAGCGCCAGGCGGCGCGATTCGGCGGCGGCAACAGGCAGCGTGACCGTGACGCTGGTTCCCCGCCCTGGCTTGCTCGCGATGTCGAGCCGACCGTTGTGAGCTTGCACGAGCTCGGCGACGATCGTCAGGCCGATGCCGCTGCCCGCCGCCATCTCCGACGACCGCATGCCGCGGAAGAACCGCTCGGTGACGTGCGGGAGCTCGTCGCCCGGAATGCCGATGCCGGTGTCGTCGACCCCTATCGCTGCCATCCCGCCGCCGTCCGGGCCGACGTCGAGGTTGACCGTGCCGCCAGGAGGCGTGAACTTCAAGGAGTTCGTCAGCAGGTTCGAGATCACCTCGCGCATCCGGGCGCGGTCGCACAGCACGTGCACCTCGGTCAGCCGCTGGTGCAGCCCGACATCGGCGACGCGGAACGCGTCGCCCAGACTGTCCGCGGCCTCCGCGGCTATGGCCGCAAGGTCGTTCGGCGCGAGTCGCAGCTGCAGCGAGGCGGACTCGGCGGCAGCGAGCCGCTGCAGGTCCTCGACCATGTTGGCCAGCCGCAGGACCTCATCGCGGAGCGACGCGACGCCGTCGGGGGTGAGCTCGGTGACGCCGTCTTGCATGGCTTCCAGGCTGGCCTGCAGTACCGCCACGGGAGTCCGCAGCTCGTGAGCGACATCCGCGACCAGATTGCGCCTGAGCCGGTCCTGCTTGTCGAGCGCCACCGAGCTCGCGTTGAAGGACTCGATCAGCTCGCGGATGACGCCCGTGCCCCGAACAGGCTTGATCGCTGCCGACCGCTTACCGATCCCGCGGGACCGCACGGCGGCGAGCAGCTGCTCAAGCGGCCCCGTGATCGCCCGGGCCACGATCAGCGAAACCACCAGGGCGATGACCGCGGCGATACCGGCGGCGGCCAGGCGAGTGTGCCACTTGGCAGCATCGAAGCTCCGCACCACCGCGCCTAGGCTCATCGAGCTGAACCGCACGGTCACATCGCCGATGGTTTTCCCATCCAGCATGACGGGCTCGACCAGCTGGTGGGCCCTGGGAAAGGCGGCGTACCGGCGAGACTTGGCCACCACATGACCGGATGTGTCACGGATCTGAATGCTCGCGTCACCGCGTTCTGCCAGGTCGAAGACGGGGTCAAGGTCGGTTCGCGTCCAGTTGCTTCCCTGGTGGGCGGCACCGGCCGTCGCCGAGATCGACTGGGCGAGACTGGTCTCCTGCTGCATGGCGACCCGGTTGATGTCGGCGCCGAGGCTCTCGGCGGCGATCGTGGTGTTGACGGCGATCGCCGCGAGCGCGACTGCGACGAACGCCAGCGCCAGCCGGCGTCCGAGCTGGCCTATGCCGAAAATCGTGCGGTTGCGCCTGCCGGTTCCGTAAAGCCGGCGCGCTCCCCCAGTGCGTGGCACGCCCATATGCCCGAAATCACGTCCCCGATCCGAAGTTAGGGTCCTCGGTGCCCGCCCACCGAGCGTGCGGAATTCAGCTAGCGATCGCCGGTGAGCCAGCGACGCGTGGCGCATCCGCAGGCCGCCAGGAACTCTGGCTCAGGCAGCAACCAGGGCAATCCATGACATACGGCGTCGCGTTCAGCCAGTCCGCGCCTATGGGCTGCGCGCAGCTGCCGCAGATTCCGTATGTGCCGTCCTTTATCCGGTCGATCGCGTCCTCGATCAAGGCGAGATCCTCGTGCGCCCGCATCACGCGGTTCATGAGCACCGTGTCGGTGCGGGGATGGCGGGAGGTTAGCGCGTGGACCGTGTCGGCGGGCACGTCATCGTGGTAGGCCATGGACAGCACGACGATCTGGTCGACCTTCTGCCGCCATAGCTCCTCAAGCATGACGAGGTACCCACCGGTATCCATGGATGGAGGAAAGCCGGTTCTGATGCAGTCCTGGTGACCGGGATGTGGAGCCTTCATGGAGTCACGTCCTCCCCCTTGGCAACATGACAGTGACCTGCGTTCCGCGTCCTGGCTCGCTGGCAATCAACATGCGGCCGTGATGCAGCCGCGCCAGCTGATCCACGATGGCGAGCCCGATCCCGCTTCCTGAGACTTCGGCGGCCCGCTTGCCGCGGAAGAAACGCTGGGTGACATACGGCAGCTCCTCCGCCGGTATTCCGATGCCCGTATCGCTGACGCGCAGCATCGCGAACTGAGGGTTTACAGCCAGGCCCGTCTCCAGCGTCACCCTTCCGCCTGCGGGAGTGAACTTGACCGCGTTGCTGAGCAGGTTGACCGCTACCTCGTGGATCCTGCGCGCGTCGGCCAGGACGTTGACGGGGGCGAGCTGGAGCTCCAAGCTGACGTTCGCGGCCTCGAAGGAGGAGGCGAGGCTGTCTGCGGTTTCGGCGGCGATCGCCGCCAGGTCATGAGTGGCCAGTTCGACCTTCAGCTCGGCGGCGTGCCCCGAAGCGAGGACCCGCAGATCGTCAGTCATCTGAGCAAGCCGCACGACCTCGTCGCGCAGCGAATCCAGGTTCTCCGGCGTCGGATCGGCGAGCCCGTCTTGCATGGCCTCCAGTCCGGCCTGCAGGACCGCGATCGGAGCGCGCAGCTCGTGCGCCAGATCTGCGGCCATGTCGCGCCGCTGCAGCGCCTCCGCGCTGACCGAGTCGGCCATCTGATCGAAGGCCGCGGACAGCTCGCGAACTTCGGGGACACCGCGGACATTGCCGACGCGGACAGAGCTGTCACCAGAGGCCATCACGCGGACCGCGGTGACGAGCCGCTCGACTGGCGCGGTCAGCCTGCGCGACACGATCAGCGAGACGGCCCCGCCGATCAGCGCGGCGGCCACTGCAGCAGCGATCCTGATGTGCCATCGCAGAGTCTCGTAGTGGCCGATGTCCGCCGCCAGGCCCCTGTTCTCGAACTTGATCGTGACCGAGCCGACCTGCTGGCCGTCGGCCATCACAGGAGCCTGCTGGACAACAGGGGAGTTGAATCCGGCGTAACCAGGCGAGCTCCGGATCAGCCGACCGGAATCGTTATGGATCGCCGCGGCATCGCCGACCTTCCCGACCAGGACGATGACGGGGGTGAGATCCTCCCGGTCCCACCCCGCCGGAGTACGTGCGATCGCCGCAGCCAGAGCCAGTGCGCGGGCCAGGTCCGAGCCTTGCTCGGCCTGCAGCCTATCGACGTCAGCGGCGACCGTGCCGTCGGCGATACCGACGATCGTGCCTATTACCGCAAGGCAAATGATCACGATCACCAGTGCCAGCCGGATCCCGGTCTGCCCGATCCATGGCCCCCGGCCGCGCAAGCCCGAGCGGCCACGCCAGGCGCGCCGACGGCCGGACCCTGCTGGCACTGTCGTCGTCTTCACGCCCCGACGTCCCCCACCTCAGGAGTCAGCCGAGCGCGCCCCGTGATTGCCCCCGGCGAGACGCGCCCTGACACCTCAGCTTCGGGCGATGATGCCATCGGGCGCCTGGTGATTCCAGCTACCACGCGGGTAGCACGGCCCTAGCCCAGCAAGACGTCCGCGTCGAAGCAAGTACGGTCGCCGGTATGACAGGCACCACCCGCCTGCTCGACCTTGATCAGCACGGTATCACCGTCGCAATCGAGCGCGACGGACCTGACCTGCTGGATGTGACCTGAGCGTCTCGCCCTTGACCCAGTATTCCTGCCTGCTGCGCGACCAGTAGGTACAGCGGCCCGTGGTGAGCGTGCGATGCAGCGCCTCGTCGTCCATCCAGCCCAGCATCAGCACCTCGCCGGTGTCGTGCTGCTGCGCGATGGCCGGAAACAGACCAGCGGCGTCCCGCTTCAGCCTGGCCGCTATCCGCGGATCGAGACCGCTGCCGTGCTGTTTCATGCGTGCGATTCTCCCAGCTTGGCTCGCTTGGCCGCGCCTTCCCTGACCGGATAGCCGGCCGCGCGCAACGCCTCCTTGACCGCGCCGATTCGCAGCTCTCCGAAATGGAACAGGCTCGCGGCGAGCACGGCGTCGGCGCCGGCCCGGATCGCGGGGGCGAAGTCGCTGACCTGGCCGGCGCCGCCGCTGGCGATGACCGGCACGTCGACCACCGCCCGCACTGCCTCGATCAACGGCAGGTCAAAACCCGCCTTGGTCCCGTCGGCGTCCATCGAGTTGAGCAGGATCTCGCCGGCTCCCAGCTCGGCAGCCGTGGCCGCCCACCGGACGGCATCGAGCCCGGTCCCGCGCCGCCCGCCGTGCGTGGTCACCTCGAAAGCGCCTGGCCGCCCGGCAATCCGCCTGGCGTCGACGGAGATGACGATGCACTGCGAGCCGAACCTGGCTGCGGCCTCGGTCAGCACCGCCGGCCTGGCGATGGCGGCGGTGTTCAGCGAGACCTTGTCGGCACCGGCCCGCAGCAGCCTGTCCACGTCGTCAGGGCTCCGGACCCCGCCGCCCACGGTGAGCGGTATGAAGACCTGGTCGGCGGTCCGCGCCACGACCTCGCTCATGGTTTCCCGATCGTCGCTGGACGCCGTGATGTCCAAGAAAACGAGCTCGTCGGCGCCGTCGGCGTCGTAGGCAGCAGCTAGCTCGACCGGGTCGCCAGCGTCACGCAACCCGCGGAAGTTGACGCCCTTGACCACGCGGCCACCGTCGACGTCCAGGCACGGAATGACCCTGACCGCTACCGTCATTCCCGCCAGTCCGCCGATCATGGGCCGCACCGCCTCGAGCGCCTGTTCCAGCGTGAACCGCCCGGCGTAGAGGGCCTTGCCGACGATCGCGGCGTCGACGCCCAGCGGCCGGAGGGACGCGATCGCGCGCAGGTCAGCGAGCTCGGAGACGCCGCCGCTGGCGATCACGGGGCGCTGCGTCTGCATGCAGACCTGACGCAGCAGGTCGAGGTTGGGCCCGGCCAGCGTCCCGTCCTTCGCCACGTCGGTCACGACGTACCGGCGGCAGCCGTCAGACTCGAGGCGCGCCAGCACGTCAGCCAGCTCGCCGCCGAGCGTGGTCCAGCCGCGGGCGGCAAGCCGGGTGCCGCGCACGTCCAGGCCGACCGCGACTCGCTCGCCTTGGTCAGCGATCACGTGGCTGACCCACTCGGGCCGCTCGAGCGCGGCGGTCCCGATGACGACACGCTCGCAGCCGGTCCGCAGCGCCGCGGCCAGCGAATCGTCGTCGCGGATGCCGCCCGAGAGCTCGACGGCGACGTCGACCCGGCCGACCACCTCGGCCAGCAGCGTCGCGTTCGATCCCCTGCCGAACGCCGCGTCCAGGTCGACCAGGTGTATCCACTCCGCGCCCGCCCGCTGCCAGGCCAGCGCAGCCGCCAGCGGGTCGCCATAGGACGTCTCGGTTCCCGCCGCTCCCTGGACGAGCCTGACGGCCTGGCCGCGCGGCGACGTCCACGGCGGGAAGCAGGGTGAGACGGCTCACGAGATCAGCTCCAGCCAGTTCGCGAGCAGGGCAGCGCCGGCGTCGCCTGACTTCTCCGGGTGGAACTGGGTCGCGCACAGCGGGCCGTCCTCCACGGCCGCGAGGAACGGCTGGCCGTGCTCGGCCCAGGTCAGCAACGGCTTAGCCGGTGCGCCGGTGAGATCGGGCCAGGAGCGCGCCGCGTAGGAGTGCACGAAGTAGAACCGCTCGTCCTTGCCGATCCCTGCGAGCAGCCTGACTTCCGGCGGGCGCGCGCACGGTGTTCCAGCCCATATGGGGCAACACGGGCGCATCGAGCTGGTCGACCACGCCTGGCCAGACTCCGCAGCCGGCTGTCCGCTCGCCGTGCTCGCGGCCCTCGGTGAAGAGCACCTGCATGCCGACGCAGATCCCCAGCACCGGGCGGGACAGGGCCAGCCGCTTCGCGATGATCTCGTCTCCGCGCACCCCGCGCAGGCCCTGCATGCACGCGCCGAACGCGCCCACCCCCGGCACGACCAGGCCGTCGGCGTTCAGCGCCGCCTCGGCGTCAGCGGTGACCGACGTGTCTGCTCCAGCCCGCTCCAGTCGCCCGCCTCGCGGATCTGAGATTGCCCGACCCGTAGTCCAGCACGACCACGGACGGCCGCGCGCGGCTCATGCCAGCACGCTCACAGGACGCCCTTGGTGCTCGGTACGCCGCCGCCCGCGGGGTCAAGGGCGGCCGCCGCGCGCAGGGCCCGGGCGAACGCCTTGAACTGCGCCTCGACGATGTGATGCGGGTTGCGGCCATACAGCACGGCCAGGTGCACGCAGATCGCGGCCGTCGCACCGAGCGTTTCGAAGAAGTGCCTGGTCAAGGTGGTGTCGTAGCTGCCAATCAGCGGCGCCATGCCGTCCGGCTCGCTGTGCACCACATACGGCCGGCCGGCCAGGTCGATCGGCCGCCCGCACGAGAGTCTCGTCGAGCGGGACCAGTGCGTCGCCAAACCGGCAGATGCCCGCCTTGTCGCCGAGCGCCTGGCGCAGGGCCTCACCGAGCGTGATCGCGGTGTCCTCGACTGTGTGGTGTGCGTCGATCTCGGTGTCCCCTGCGGCCCTGACCCGCAGGTCGATCCGCCCGTGCTTGGCGAGCTGGTGCAGCATGTGATCGAAGAACGGCACGCCGGTGCTGACGTCGGCAGTTCCGCTGCCGTCCACGTCGAGCTCGACGGCGACCCGCGTCTCCTTCGTCGCCCGCTCCGCCCGGCCGGTCCGGGCCGGCGCGGCACGGCCAGTCATGGCAGCACCGCCTCGACAGCCGCGCGAAATGCGTCATTCTCGGCCGGTGTGCCGATGCTCACCCGCAGCCACCCCGGCGGGCCTACCTCCCTGATCAGAACGCC
This sequence comes from uncultured Actinomycetota bacterium, assembly GCA_963809195.1. GTDB lineage: Bacteria > Actinomycetota > Actinomycetes > Streptosporangiales > Streptosporangiaceae > Chersky-822. The sequence goes on from CAWEIQ010000003.1 coordinate 1,638,283, forward strand.
CCGGTCGAGCAGGGCCTGCCAGACGGCGCGGCGGTCGCTGAACGTGCCGAAAAGCACGAAGTTCGCGTCTGAGTCCGCCACCGCCAGGCCTCGTGCACGCAGCCAGCCGATCAGCTCGTCGCGCTCGTCCCTGATGGTGGCCACCGTGGTGAGCAGCTCAGCGGCGTGAGCCAGCGCGGCACGTGCGGCGGCCTGAGTGAGCGCCGACAGGTGGTAGGGCAGCCGCACGATCTGCAGGGCCGCGACGACCGCCGGATCGGCCGCGAGGTACCCCACCCGGGCTCCGGCCAGCGCGAACGCCTTGGACATGGTGCGGACGACCACGAGCCGCGGGAACCGCGGCAGCAACGCCAGCGCGGTGGCCTGGCGGTCGCGGGCGAACTCGGCGTAGGCCTCGTCCACGATGACCATTCCCGGCGCCGCCGCACACACCCGCTCGATCACCGCGAGCGGGACCGCCGTCCCCGTCGGGTTGTTCGGCGAGGTGAGAAACACCAGATCCGGGCTCGTCTCGGTGACCGCGGTCACGGCCCGCGCTGGGTCGATGCCGAAGTCGGCCTCACGGGAGCCGCTGATCCACCGGGTGCTGGTCGTCTGCGCGATGATCGGATGCATCGAGTAGGACGGCTCGAAGCCGAGCGCGGTCCGGCCCGGGTCCGCCGAACGCCTGGTAGAGCTGCTGGATGATCTCGTTGGAACCGTTCGCCGCCCAGGTCTGCTCGGCCGTCAGGCCGTGGCCGAGATAGGCGGCGAGGTCACGGCGGAGCCCGGTCGCGTCGCGGTCCGGATACCTGTTGAGCGCGGCCGCCTCTGCCGCCGCGGCCTGCGCGATCTCCTGGACCAGCGCGGCCGGCGGGCTGAACGGGTTCTCGTTGGTGTTCAGCCGGACCGGCGCCGCGACCTGCGGCGCGCCGTAGGGCGATCGGCCGAGCAGGTCACGCCGCAGCGGCGGATCCGACCGGGCGCTGCCTGAGCGGCGCCGGCAGCCTGACCTGACACTCCTGGCACGCCCGGCGCGTCAGGAACCCTGATCCGCACCGCCCTGACGTGCGCGGCGAGATCCTCGGCGCCGCCGAGTGCGTCGATGTGCGGCGCGGCCCCGGCGAGCGCGTCTGCGGTGCAGTTCACCACGTGGATGCCGCGCAGGAACGTCAGCACCGACAGGCCGCCCGAGTGCCTGGCGGTTCCGCCGGTCGGGAGCACGTGGTTCGACCCGGCCAGATAGTCGCCGAGCGACACCGGCGCGTACGGCCCGACGAAGACGGCCCCCGCGTTGCGGACGCGGCCGGCCAGCTCGACGGCTCCGGCGGCCTGGATCTCCAGGTGCTCGGGCGCCCAGGCGTCCGAGACGGCCAGCGCCGCGTCGATGTCGTTGACCAGCACGCACGCGGACTGGCCGGTGAGCGCTTCCTTGACGCGCCCCGCGTGCCGCGTGGTTTCCAGCTGACCGGCCAGCTCGGCGTCCACCCGGTCGGCAAGCTCAGCGTCGGTGGTGATCAGCAGGCAGGCCGCGAGCGGGTCGTGCTCGGCCTGCGCGATCAGGTCCGCGGCGACAAACGCGGCGTCGGCGCCGCCGTCCGCCACGATCGCTACCTCCGTCGGGCCGGCCTCGCCGTCGGTGCTGACAATCCCGCGCAGCAGCCGCTTCGCCGCGGCGACGTAGACGTTGCCAGGGCCGGTCACGACGTCGACGGCCGGGCAGTCCTGCGTGCCGTAGCCGAGCATGGCGATCGCCTGCGCCCCGCCGGCGGCGTGCACTTCGGTGATCCCGAGCAGTTCGCAGGCCGCGAGCACCGCCGGGTGCGGCAGGCCGCCGTTGTCCTGCTGCGGCGGCGACGCAACGACGATCTGGCCGACGCCCGCAGCTTGGGCCGGGATCACGTTCATGACTACCGAGGATGGATAGGCGACCAGTCCGCCCGGGACATACACGCCCGCCCGGGCGACCGGCACGTAACGTTCGGTAACTGAACTGCCCTCAGTCACATAGGTGATGCTGTCCTGCGGGATCTGCGCCTCATGCACCAGCCTGGCGCGCCGCGCGGCCTCCCGCAGCGCGGCGGCTACCCGAGGGTCGAGCGCTGCCAGCGCGCCGGCGAGGGCGGAACGGGGAACGATCGTCGTCGGCAGGTCGACGCCATCGAACCTCATCGTGTACGCGCGCACCGCCGCAGCACCGCGATCGCGTACGTCGTCGCAGATCGGCCGGACGGCGGCCACGGCCGCCTCGACGTCAAGCTCGGCCCTTGGCAGCATCTCGGCAAGCTGCCTGACGCCGAGCTGCGCGACCGGACGTTCCCGCAGATCGATCCTGGTGAGCACCCCGCAAGCCTAATCGGAGCAGTCGCACATGCTGCACCCGCTGACTCCGCGGGCGATCGGCGCACCAGAACATGCGCCAGCTGCCATCACGGCGAAGGGTTTGCGGCAAGGGGTAGCGTTTGCGGCGATATATGCCGCATTCGCTCCCTCTTATTCGCCAGAGCCGCATGGGACAAGCCGAACTTGCCAGTGATGCGCTTATTCGATGATCTTGGAGATCGGGATCTCGAGTATGTCCCGGCCGCCGGCCGCCCGGAGCGCGGGAATCAGCGTGTTGACGCCGCGCTTGGGCACGACGGCCTCGACCGCGTGCATGTCTCCCCTGGCCAGCGACGTGATGGTGGGCGAAGACATCGCCGGCAGGATCTGCGTGACAGCGGCGAGATCCGCGGCGCCCACGTTCAGCTTGAGCAGCACGTTCCCGCGCGCCCTGATCGCGCCGCGGAGCAGCAGCGCGATGTCCTCCATCGCTGCACGCTTGGCGGCGTCCTCGAAGGCGAGCGTGATTGGCGATCAGCTCGGTGTAGCTGCTCATCAGCGTGTGCAGGATCTTCAGCCCGTTCCTGCGCAGTGAGGAGCCCGGTCTCGGTCAGGTCGACGATCGCGTCAACGATGTCAGGCACCTTGGCCTCGGTCGCGCCATAGGACGGCGTGACGACCGCCTTGATCCCGTTCTCCTCGAGGAACCGCTTGGTCAGCGACGGCAGCTCGGTGGAGATCCTGATGCCCTCAGGCAGGTCGGAGATCGAGTCCCAGCCCGAGTTCGCCGGTACCGCGAGAACCACGCGGACCGGATCGCTGGTCGCCTTGGAGTACGCGCAGCTCGCCGAGCGAGGCCACGTCGGCCCCCGTTTCGGTGATCCAGTCCCGGCCAGTGATGCCGAAGTCGAACAGGCCCTCGGCGACATAGGACGGTATCTCCTGCGGCCGCAGGAACCTGACCCGGTCGATCTCTCGGGTCCTCGATCGAGGCGTGATAGTCGCGGTCCGAGGCGCGCCTGACGGTCAGGTCGGCGGCGTCGAAGAGCTCAAGCGTGGAGCGTTCCAGCGATCCCTTAGGCAGGACAAGAGAGAGCACGCAAGCACCCTACCGGCGCGCCTCGCAGCCGCTCACCGCATGGCGGCAGTCAGCGGAGCGTGATCACGTTGCCGGTGATCAGGGCGGCCGCGTCGGAGGCGAGGTAGGCGATCACCTCGGCGACCTCCGCCGCGCTGGCGACGTGGACGAGCAGCTGATCGGCTTCCACGGCGTCGCGGACGGCATCGGTGACCCAGCCGGTGTCGGTGACCGGCGGGTGCACCATGTTCGCCGTGATCCCCAGCGGCGCGAGCTCGACCGCGGCGGACATCGTGTAGTTCTCCTGCGCCGCCTTGGCGGCGCCGTAGGACACCTCCTCGGGGAACCCGAGGGCACCGCCTGACGTCAGGCCGATGATCCGGCCCCAGCGCGCGCCCCTGGCCGCGTGCCGCCTGGCGAACTCGGCGATCATCAGCGCCGGCGCCATCGCGTCAATGCGCGAACTGCTGCGACCAGGTTGCGTGGGTGACCGGCTGCAGCGAGCGGCCAAGCCGGTCGGCGTCGCGCGGGCTTGAACGAGTCGGCCAGCCAGCCGGTCGCGTTGTTCACCAGGATGTCGACCGGGCCCAGGCGCTGTTCTGCCAGGTCGAACAGGATCCCGGGCGTCGCGGGGTCGGCCAGGTCGGCCTCGGCGGCGATCGCGCGGCCGCCGGCGGCCTCGATCTCGGCGACGACCGCGTCCGCTCCGCCTGCCCGGTGGTCGCGGTAGGCCTGCGGGATGCCGGGATCGGGCGCGTCACGCACCCGCCAGAACGCGCACACCACCGCGCAGCCCTGCCGCGCGAGCGCCAGCGCGGTCGCCGCGCCGATGCCGTGATTGGCGCCGGTCACGATCGCCGTGTGCCCGCTTCAGCCAGCCCGTCCGCGCACGGCGCCGGTCACGCCACGACCTCCGAGCGAGGACGCGCCGTCGGGCATCCTGCGCACCTCCAGGCGCTCGGCAATCCTGTCTTTCAGGTCGGCCACGTGGCTCACGATGCCGATCGCCCGGCCATGGTCCCTCAGCTCGTCGATCACGCCGAGCACCTGATCAAGCGTCTCGGCGTCGAGCGAGCCGAATCCCTCGTCGATGAACAGCGTCTCGGTGTCAACTCCCCCTGCCTCCGCCTTGACCACGTCTGCCAGGCCGAGCGCCAGCGCGAGCGAGGTGTAGAACGTCTCGCCGCCGGACAGCGACTTGGGGCTGCGCTCCTCGCCGGTGTGCCGGTCTATCACCGCCAGCGTCAGCCCGGCCGCTGCCGCCTGGAGTCGCCCTCGTCCCTGCGCCGCAGCTCATACCGGCCCGCCGACATCACCGCGAGCCGCACGTTCGCGGCCGAGACGACCTGCTCGAACCAGTGCCGTAGCACGTAGGTGGTCAGCGCCACCCTGCGATGGCCCTCCATGCCCTTGGCCAGCCCGGCCAGGTAGATGACGGGCTCGGTCGCGGCCGCCAGCGACGCGGCCGCCTGCCTCGGCCGCCCGCACCTCAGCCAGCCGCCGATCGAGCCTGCCTGGCTCTGGCCAGGTAACCGTCGCGGAGCGCGCGCGCGCGCTGTTCGGCCTCGCGCGCATGGGCGAGGCCGGCCGCTGCGCGCTGGGCGGCCGCCTCGACCTCATCCGCTCGCGCAGGATCGAGTCCAGCCAGTTCGGGCGACTCCAGTCGCGGCTTGCAACGCAACAAGCGCCCGGCTCCACCTCGCAACCTCATCTTCCAGCGCGGACTGCCGCCCTGGCGTGAGCGCGGCCGATCTCGCCGCGTCCAGGCAATCGAAGCCACGTGCCAGCGCCTCGTCGCCGGCCAGGCGGCGGGCCTTGCGCTCAGCGCTGAGCGCACCAGCCAGCCGCGTCGAGCGCGGCCGCCAGCGCGCGGCTGGCCTCGGCGGCCGACCGCAGGGCATGCTGCCGCGCGGTGACCGACTCGTAGCCGCCCGCCTCGCCGACGAGGGTCTTCCGCAGCGTAGCCAGCTCCGCGTCCGCTCGCTCGAACTCCTTGCGTCGCCTCCGCCTCTGCGGCCACTGCGGCGCGCAGCCGCTCGCCCAGCTTCTCCTGCTCGCCGCGCAGCTCGGCGATCTGCGCTGCGAGCGCACGCGCTTGCGTCCCCGCTCTCTCGGCCGCCGCGAGCCGGGCGGCCACATCGGCGGCCTCCTCCGCGATACCTGACACGGTGTGCCCTGCGGCGATCGCTGCCTGCTCGGCCGCTTCCCTGTCGAGTTCGGCGTGCTTGTGCTCGGCGTGCAGCCGGGCCGCCTCGGCTTCGTCGCGGAGCTCGCGAGCGGCGGCGACCGACTCGGCGGTCACCGCGGCAGCCGTCGGCGTGGCTGGCCGCGGATGCGTAGCCGATCCGCATACGGGGCACGGCTCCCGTCGGCGAGCTCGGCGGCCAGCTCGGCAGCCAGGCCGGCCAGCCGGTCGTCCATCGCGCGCTGATGCTCGTCGACCAGCCGCTGGTGTGTGTCCACGGACGCTCGCAGACGCGACCGCCGCCGCCGCGCGAAGCGGCTCGATCTCGGCGAGACGCCTGGCCGCGGCGCCGAGCCGGGCAAGCTCGGCCTGCCGCTGCCTGTCAGCGGCGACGCTTGCGGCCGTGTCTCTGGCGGCGGCAAGCTGGGCTTCGGCCTCGGTGATCCGGTCGGGCAGATCGCTCGCGCATGGCAGTCAGCGACGCGACGTGCGAGGCGGCCTGCGCTGCGGCCCTCCCGAGCTCGCTGACCGCCTCCTCGCGGCCGTCGAACTGTTGCCTCGGCTGCCGCGAGATGTTCAAGCCCGGCCGCCGCGCGCTGGCCGGCCTCGGCTTGATCGGCCGCGGCCTGGCCTGCGTCGGCGGACCAGTTCCTCGTCGGCGTCGCGATCGAGCAGGCCGGCAAGCTCGCCCGCAGGCGGCGCTGTGACGTCGGGCGCTTGAACGCCACAAAGTTCGCGCAGCGCGGCCCGCTCGCTGTCCGCCGCGGCCTCCGCCTCTGTGAGCATGCGCGAGCAGCGGCCTGACCGGCTCGGCGCGCCTGGCCGCGTCGAGCTGTGCAGAACGCCTGTCGTGCTCGGCGCGGGTGGCCTCGTGCGCGCGCAGGGATGTGAGCGCATCGGTCAGCCTGGTCATCAGCGCGGCCTGCCCGGCCGCCTCCTGGTCGGCGGCGTGCGCTGCCTTCGCCGCCGCGGCAGCGTGCTCGAGGTCGGCGGCCGAACGTGCCAGGGCGGCAGCGAGGTCGTCGCTGAGTTGCCGCAGAGCGGCGGTTCGGGGACCCGGTGCCATGCCGATCAGGTCGCCGCGCGCGGGTGCATCGAGCCCGGCGGCCTCGGCGGTCGCGGAGACAGCCGCGGCGATCTCGGCGTCCGCCGCCTGCCTCGCCCTGACCGCCTCGGCGCGGCGGCGGTCAAGCTCGGCGGTGATCTGGTCGTACAGTTCAGTGCCGAAGAGCTTGGTCAGCACGGCCCGCCTGGCGTCGTCGTCGCTGCGCAGGAAGCGTGCGAACTCACCCTGAGGCAGCAGCATGACCTGGGTGAACTGCGTCCTGTTCAGCCCTACGACCTGGTCGATCAGGTCGCCGACCTCGGCCTTGTTGGACGACAGGCTCGCCCAGCCCGTGCCGTCGCGCCGCTCCAGGTGCACCCGCATCGCCTCGGTGGTGAATCCTTGCCCGCGCCGCTTCGGGCGGCGGTGCTCGGGCACCCGGGTGATGCGGTAGCGGGTCCCGCGCAGCGAGAACTCCAGGGTTACCGATGGCTCGACATCTGGGCTGGCGAAATGCGAGTGCAGCCGGTCCTCGCCTGCGTCTTCCCCCGCGAGCCCGCCGTACAAGGCGAACGTGATCGCGTCGAGAACGGTCGTCTTCCCTGCACCGGTCGGGCCCTCAAGCAGGAACAGGCCGCCGCCAGCGAGGCGGTCGAAGTCGACCTGCTGCGGCGTCGCGAAGGGCCCGAACGCCTGCAAGTCCAGGCTGTGCAGCCGCATCAGGCCGCCGCCGTGTTCCCGCCCGAGGATCCGCCGCGGCGCTCCTCCCGTTCGCCGGCGTCAGCGTCCCGGCCGGGGTGCGCCAGTTCGGCATCGAGCCAGTCGCCGGTCGCGCCCGCGTTCGCCAGCCACTCGTCGACCGACCTGGCCTCTGCAGGGACGGCCGGGTGAGCCAGGTCGGGCGGGCCGTCGCTCGTCGTGGACACGAGACCGCCGGCTGCCAGGTCAGCGCCTGCCTCGCTGCTGCGTACGGCCTCGACGACGTCACGGAGCACGCGCAGGTGGCCGGCATCGGCCGAACCTCCGCTTGTGTACTCGACGAACAATTCGCAGATCTCGACCGGATCGACGGCCTGCTTGATGCGGCGCAGGTCGGCGGCGCTGCTGATGAGCTCGCCCTCGGGCTCGAAGTCAAGGACGAGCGTGTGCGGCCACTTCTGGCGCAGCCGTTCCATCGGCGAGGCAGGCCGAACCGTGTCGGTGAGCACGACCTTCACCCAGGCGTCGGCCAGGTCGCCAGCACGGGCCAGATCGCCAGCACTGGCCAGATCGCCAGCACGGGCCAGATCGCCAGCGCGGCCTGACCGGCCGTGCCGTGCCCGGCCAGCAGGTCCTCGAGCTTGCCTCGCACTTCGCGCAGCGGCCGCGGCACCGGGCTCGCCAGCTTCGTCGTCGTGACGTGCCCGGCGCCATCGATCTCGGCCAGCGTCACGGACTTGCGGTGGTGACGCTCGGAGAACGAGAACGCCAGCGGCGACCCGCTGTACCTGATCGTGGTCCCGCCGCGCCGGCGCTCACGTCCTGCTGGCCGTGCAGGTGGCCGAGCGCGACGTAGGTCAGGCCGGCAAACAGCGACGCGGGCACGTCGCCGATGCCGCCGACCCTGATGTCTCGCTCGGACGCCGAGTCGACAGCCCCCGTGACGAAAGCGTGCGCCGCCACGACCGTTCGCGCGACGCCGCGCTCCTGCGCGTCGGCCTTGATCAGCTGGATCGCGGCCGCGAGCACGGACGCGTGCGAGCGTTCGGCTCCCAGGTCGGCCATGACCGCGTCGGGCAGCAGGTACGGGATGCCGTACAGGGCCACCTCGCCGTACTCGTCGGTCAGCAGCACCGGCCTGCGCGATGTCTGCCACGGCCGTGCGAAGGTGCACCCCTGCCAGCTCGCTCAGCCGCGAGCCGAAGCCAAGCCTGACCGCCGAGTCGTGGTTGCCGCTGGTAAGGAGCACAGGAACCCGGGCGGCGGCAAAACCGCGAAGCGCGTGGTCGAGCACGGCGACCGCGTCAGTGGTCGGCACGGCCCGGTCGTAGACATCCCCTGCCACCACCACCGCCTGCACCTGGCGGTCGACCGCCTCGGCGAGCAGCCAATCGAGGAAGGCCGCCTGGTAGGTGAGCAAGCCCTCGCCGTAGAGGGTTCGCCCGAGATGCCAGTCCGAGGTGTGGAGCAGTCTCATCCGGCGCTCCAACATTCGTGACAGCCCATTACCGACTGCGTTAGTGAGGTTGCGGTGTTAGTCGGGATTGCGGGGACGCGTGGGATCGCTTCCATCATCGCTGGCCGCTAACCGAACCGCCGCGATTGACCGCGGGCGGCGTGTCGCCACGGCACCTGGCCAGTCCGCAGGACCGTAGGGGCGATGTTGGTAGCGTGGGGCCGTGATCGATGCGCTGTTTCCTGCCGACCTTCCCGAGCCGGCGTACTGGGAGCAGCGCTACCCGCCGCGCGACCTGCCAGCTGGCGCGCTGGTCACCAGGCTCGGACCGTCTCCGACTGGGTTCATGCACATCGGCACGATCTACATGGCCATGATCGATCTCGATGTGGCGCACAGGTCGCTCGGCCGGTACCTGGTCAGGATCGAGGACACGGACCAGGCCCGCGAGGTCGAAGGCGCCCTCCAGCAGTTCGGCAGGGCCTTTCGACTACTTCGGCCTGGCACCTGACGAGCAAGAGGGCCACGGCGACTACGGGCCCTATCACCAGTCGGAGCGGTCAGCCATCTACATGAGCTACGCCCGCGAACTGCTGCGCCAGGGCAAGGCGTACCTCTGCTTCGCCACCGCCGAGGAACTCGCCGAGATGCGCAAGCAGCAGCAGGCAGGCCAAGGTGCCGCCCGGCTACTACGGCCGCTGGGCGATCTGGCGGGACGCGACGCCTGAGCAAGTGAAGGCCAAGCTCGCCGAGGGCGCTCCGTACGTGGTCAGGTTCCGCTCGCCGGGCACGCCTGGCCGGCGGGTTGAGTTCGATGAGACGATCCGCGGCCGGATGTCGGCCGAGGACAACTACAACGACGTCGTCATTCTCAAGTCATCGCAGCATGCCGAGAGGTTGCCCACCTATCACTTCGCGCACGCCGTCGATGATCATCTGATGCGCGTGAACCTCGTGATCAGGGGCGAGGAGTGGCTGCCGTCCGTCCCGATGCACCTGCAGCTGTTCAATGCGCTCGGATTCGAGCCGCCGCAGTACGCACATACCGCGCTGCTGATGAAGCAGATTCCGGGCGGGAAGCGCAAGCTGTCCAAGCGCAAGGATCCAGAGGCTAGCGTCGACTTCTACACCGAGGCCGGCTATCCGGCTAGGGCAGTGCTGTATTACCTGCGCGGCCTGGCCAACGGCTCGCTGGCCGAGATGCCGCTCGACGCCGCCCTGGAGGCGCCGATCAGGCTGTCGGAGCTGGGCGGCGCCGGCCCGCTGATCGACCAGGTGAAGCTTGAGGACATCAGCGCCGACTACATCGCGACGCTGAGCACGCACGAGATCCTCGCGGCCATGCGCACCTGGGCCTGCGCAGTACGACCCGGAGCTCGCCGACGGTGCTGGACGCCCGGCCCGAACTCGCACTGGCGGCGCTGGCCGTCGAGCGCGTGCGACGTGCCCAACCCGCGCAAGGACCTGCGCAAGTGGTCGGACTTCAGGTCCGCCTACGGCTTCTTCTTCGCCGAGCTGTTCACTCCGGTCAGGCTCGGCGACGAGCGGCTCGGCAACCTGCCAGATGAGCTGGTGCGCGCGTTCGCCGCCGACTTCGCCGACGGCTACCAGGACCTCGCCGACCGGCAGGAATGGTTCGAGCAGATCAGGGACCTGGCGGCGAAACATGGTTTCGCGCCAAACGGCAAGTTGTACAAGCAGGCGCCGCAGGACTACGCGGGCTCGATCAGCGAGGCCTCACAGGTGATCAGGGTCGCGCTGACCGGCTCGACGCAGAGCCCGGACCTGGCCAGCGTCGCCCGCGTCCTCGGGCGGGACGAGGTACTGCGGCGAGTCGCTTCGCTGACTCCGTGAATCCGAGGCCCGTGAATCAGGCACGGTGAATCGGGCCCCGTGAATCACCCGCAGCCACCGCCAGCGGCGGACGGCCAATCCGACCCCGAGGACCGGCACAGGCTCACGACCCTGTCCGGCCTGGCCGCGTTGTCGCTCGACGCCCTGTCTTCGGTCGCATACGGGCCAGAGGCAATCGTCATCGTGCTGGTGGCAGCAGGCTCTGCTGGCCTCGGCTACACCCTGCCGGTGACGCTCGCGATCGTCGTGTTGCTCAGCGTGCTTGTGATCTCCTACCGGCAGGTCATCGCCGCGTTCCCCAATGGCGGCGGCGCCTACGCGGTCGCCAGGACCCACCTCGGCAGGAACGCGAGCCTGACCGCCGCCGCCGCGCTGATCGTCGACTACGTGCTGAACGCCGCCGTCGGCGTCTCCGCCGGAGTGGCGGCCCTGACCTCGGCGTTTCCGAACCTGTACAGCGCGAGGGTGCCGATCTGCCTGGGCGTGCTCGCGCTGATCACCGCAGTCAACCTCTGGGGGGTCGGCGAGTCGGCTCGGCTGTTCATCGGCCCGACTCTGGCCTTCATCGCGGCGATCGCCGCCGTCATCATCGGCGGGCTGATCCGCAGTCACCCGGCCGTGCCGCTGCAGTCGCACCTGCCCCAGACCGCCGAGGCGGTCGGCGTGGTCCTGCTCCTGCGCGCCTTCGCCTCTGGGTGCGCGGCGCTGACCGGCGTCGAGGCCATCGCCAACGCGGTGCCCGCATTCCGCAAGCCGCGCATCAAGCACGCGCAGAACACTGAGATGTGGCTGGGCATCACCCTCGGCGTCATGCTGATCGGCCTCGCCATCCTGATCAGGAAGTTCCACGTCACTCCCGCGCCAACGCAGACCGTGCTGGCCCAGGTAACCGAGGCCAGCCTCGGCAAGGGCGCGATCTTCTACTTCGTCCAGCTGATCACCGTGGTGCTGCTCGCGCTAGCGGCGAACACCTCGTTCGGCGGCCTGCCGGTGCTTGCCTCGCTGCTGGCCAGGGACAACTTCCTGCCGCATCTGTTCTATCTGCGCGCCGACCGGCAAGTGCACCGCTACGGGGTGAGTGTCCTGGCGGTCGCTGCGGCCTTGTTGCTGATCGCGGCCGACGGCAACACCCAGCGCCTCGTCCCGCTCTTCGCCATCGGGGTCTTCGTGGGGTTCACCCTGTCCCAGGCCGGCATGGTCAGGCACTGGCGCGCCGAACGCGGGCCGGGCTGGGAGGGCCGGGCCACTATCAACGGAATCGGCGCTGTGCTGACGCTCGCCGCGCTCGCCGTGGAGCTGATCAGCAAGTTCACCGAGGGCGCCTGGCTGATCGTGCTGATCATCCCGTCGCTGGCGATGCTGTTCACGCGGGTGCACCGGGCCTACGACCGGATCGGCTCGCTGCTGCAGATCGGACAGGTGCCGCCAGCGCCTGTTGAGCAGAGCGCGCTCGTCGTGGTGCCGATCGGCGGCATATCGCGGCTGACCCAGGAAGGCATCTCAGCCGCGCTGTCGCTCGGCGATGAGGTCGTCGCGATCACCGTGGCCTTTACCGACGAAGACGACAGCGAGAGGAAGGCGACCCTGCAGCACCAGTGGGACGAATGGGATCCGGGAGTTCAGCTGATCACCCTGCGGAGCGAGCACCGTGAGCTCGGGCCGCCGATCGTCGACTTCCTGCGCGATCTGGAGGCGCAGGACAAGTACCACCGGATCGTGGTCCTGATTCCCGAGGTTCAGCCCGCCAGGCCATGGCAGCGGATCCTGCACAATCAGCGCGGCTTCGTGCTCGACCGGGCGATCCAGAACGGCACCGACAACGTCGTGATCTGCCGCCTGCATTTCCGGCGTTCGATCTGGTCGGCCCCATCCTGAGCGCACGGTCCTGAGGCACAGTCAGCGCACGGTCCTGAGGCACAGTCCTGAGCGCACGGCCCTCAGCGGGGGCACCTGACTCTTGCGTCTAGTCTTGCTGAGCGTGCCCGCGATCCGTCAGATCTTCGCGTTCTCCGGGATCCTGCGCCCGGAAACTGGCCAGAAGAGCTCCTTCGATCTGATCGAGCATGCGGTCAGTCTCGCTCCTTCGGCCGGACGCAAGCGGGTCTGCTACCTGCCGACCGGAGTGGGTGACGCGCAGGCCGCGATCGATCACATGACTGCGGCCTTTGATGGCAGGCCCGAGATCGAGTTCAGCGTGCTGCGCCTGTTTACCCAGCCGAGCGTGCCGGATGTGCGGGGACACCTCACGTCCAGGGATGTTCTGCTCGTCGAGGGCGGCAGCGTGGTGAACCTGATGGCCATCTGGCGGGTCCACGGATTGGCCGAGGTTTTGCGTGAGTGCTGGGACGCCGGGGTGGTGCTCGCCGGCTGGAGCGCCGGCAGCCTGTGCTGGCACCTCGGCGGCCCGACCGATTCGTTCAGCGATGCGCTCGACCCGTTCACCGACGGACTGGGACTGCTGCCGTACAGCAACGGCGTACACGACGACTTCGACGGCCAGGCCAGGCGGCACGTCTACCGCAGGATGGTCGCCGAGCAAGTACTTCCTGCCGGATTCGCCAGCGAGGACGGCGTGGGCCTGCACTACGCCGGCACTGACCTCTACGAGGCCGTCACTATCGTGCCCGGCAAGCAGGCATGGTGGGTCGAGCCGGCCGCAAACGGCGGATTCCGCCAACGGCCGATCGAGGCCCGAGAGATCTAGCCGGCAAGCGTCAACCTGGAGCACGGTCACTATGGTGACCGGGACGGGAGGCCACGTGCGGATCGGTGCGCAGGAAGCCAGGCAGCGCTTTGGCCGGGTCCGGGTCGCCAGGCTCGCGACGGTGTCCGCGGACGGCCAGCCGCATCTTGTCCCCGTCACGTTCGCCATGGAAGGGGACGTGATTTATACGGCCGTCGACGCCAAGCCGAAGTCAACGCGACTGCTGCAGCGGCTCAGCAACATAAGCGCGAACCCGGGGGTGTGCCTGCTAGCCGACCATTACGCCGACGACTGGTCGGCGCTCTGGTGGGTGCGGGCCGACGGGCTGGCCGTCATCGTCAGCGACGCCGGCGCAATGGCGGCGCCTTTCGGTCTCCTGGCCAAGCGCTACCGGCAATACGAGGCCGATCCGCCCGTTGGCCCTGTTATCGCTATCCGGGTCAGCACCTGGACCGGCTGGTCAGCGACGTGATAGTCGCGCCCGGCACCAGCCTCATAGGCTGGCGACCGCAGGAATGACCCGGCTGCCGATGATCTCGAGCGGGGCGAGGTCCCAGACGTTGGCTACCGCGCCGATGGCAGTGTCGAAACCCATCGCCGCGAGCTCACCGAGCCGGTCGACGATCTCGTTCGCGTTCTCGCCGCCCCGCCCGACGTCGAAGATGAAGTAGCAGGACTTGCTTATCTCGTCGTAGACCCGGTCCTCGGCATCGCAGTGCGCGCGCAGGACATCGAGCTTGTGCGCGAGGTCCGGGGTCGGGAAGAGGTTGCAGGCCTGCGCGTACCGCGCGACGAGACGCAGCGTCTTCCGCTCCCCGCCGCCGCCGATCATGATCGGCGGATGCGGCTCGGCGAGCGCCTGCGGCGAGTTCAGCGGGTGGTCGAGCTCATAGTGCGTGCCCCGATAGGGCGACTCGTCACCGCCCCACATCTGCAGGCAGATCTGCAGCGTTTCCTCCAGCCGCTCAAACCGCTCGGCAAGTGGCGGGAACGGGATGCCGAGGCCTTTGGACTCTTCCTCGTTCCAGGCCGCACCGATGCCCAGCCACGCCCGGCCGGCTGAGAGCACGTCGAGCGTGGTGACGATCTTGGCGAGAACCCCGGGGTGCCGGTAGACAGCGCCAGTCACCAGCGTCATGAGCTTCGCCCGTGACGTGCAGGCCGCGAGGTAGCCGAGCGTGGTGTAGGCCTCGAGCATCTCGCGCTCGGCCGGGCCGACGGCCCTGATCTGGAAGAAGTGGTCCATCACGCTGATGAACTCGAATCCCGCATCGTCGGCGGTGCGGGCCACGGCCGCGAGGTCCGCGCCCAGACTGGCCGGTCCGCCCGGCCAGGTGAAGTCCGGAATCTGCAATCCCACGCGCATACGGCGACACCTCTCGCGATTGGCTGGCCGCCGCCGCCGGGTCGCGCAGCGGCTTGGTCCCATGTCATTGTGCCGCCATACGCCGGCCATTTGGGTCGGGAACGCGGCCAGGAGGGCGGTGGGCCAGCCACGCCGTGCAGCGGATCGCAACGGAGTGTAGCCAAGCGGTTCTCAGATGGCGCCTCGGCGAGTCCGCTCATGTTTGAAGGAGCATCGCTCGGGCAGTGTGGAAGGTCGACTGGATCCAAATCGGATATGGTAGTTATTTTCCGACTATGGGATTCCTAGAAGCATTGAAAAGCCTCCGGAAGCAAAGGAAGTGATCGGAATGGCTGGGATGCTGAGGGTATCGAGGAGCCGCGGCGCAATGAGCGGTGTGCTGCTGGTGCTCCTCGGGATCTGGGGCGGGTTGATCCCGCTCGTGGGACCGTACGTCCACTACGCCTACACACCGAATCACACGTGGACCATCACCTCGGGCCGGATTTGGCTCGAGTTGTTGCCGGCAGCCGGGACATTCCTCGGCGGGCTGATCCTGCTCGCGAGCAGGCTGCGGCCGATGGCGCTGCTCGGCGGTTCGCTAGCAGCCGCCAGCGGAGCTTGGTTCGCGGTCGGCAGCGCGCTGGCCCCGCTGTGGACGCACAACCTGCACGCCCAGGGCTTCCCGGTCGGCGGCCACATCGCCAGGGCCATGGAGCAGATCGGCTTCTTCCCGGGGCTAGGTGTCGCGATCGTCTGCATCGCCTCGATCGCGCTCGGCAGGCTGTCCCTCGTGTCAGTTCGAGACGCTGGTGTGGCCGAGCCCGACATGGCGACGGGCGAGCGCGCGACCGCGGCCGAGACGGCCCCGCTGAGCGGTGCAGGAATCGGCAGCAGCGATACCGCCGCCACGAGCCGGTGGCCGAGTCCGCTCACGAACCCGATGCGACGGGTCGCGACCTCTAAGGGCGCGACGGCGAGGCGCCACCGGAGTCGAGAAGTCGGGCTCGAGCGAGCCGGTCAGCTCGGGCACGAGTAAGCCGTAGCACGGGCCGAGCGCGTTCCGGAGGCGGCCAGGCGGATCGCCGCCACCGGAGCCGTTTGCCGCGTTGGCCTGTCGCTTCATGATCCGGGGCGGTTGCCCCGGATCAGGAAGCGATGCGTACCAGGGACATGTGGCCACTGGAGACAGTAACCACGGCGCCTTTCGGCCCGGTCAGCACCGAGAATGCGTTCGGCACGGTCAGGGTTCCGCTCAGGGAGCCGTTCGCTGCCAGCTTGCTGACCGTCGCCGTCGCGCACACCAGGTGCGGGCACGGCTCGTTCAGTACGACCAGCCCAAGCCCGGTACCAGCGAACATCCGGTCATTGTCGGAGATCCGCGCCGACGACAACCGCCGCAGGCTCGCCGTGCTGTAGGTGTCGATGTACTGATGGCCGTTGGCATGGAACGCCAGCTGGTCGAGCCGTCCGGCGGCGAGCGCGAGCAGCGCGCCGACCGGTCCCCTGCGGGCATGCACGCTGCCTGACGGCGTCGCGTGCACCAGGTAGCCCAGGCTGTTCGTTCCGCGTGCATCCTCGTAAGAACGCACCTGACGTGCTGGCGGCTACGTCGACGGGATAGGCCTGCTTATCGACCACGTGCACGGCGGCAGCGTTCGTATTGATCCTGCTCAGCCTGGCGAACTCAAAGCCGCTGCTGTCCGTGCCCCAGTCGGTCCAAGACCACAGCGTGTGACCGGCGACCAGCAGGCCGGCGATGGTAATCGGCGTGACGGGGCTGGTCAGCGTCCAGTGCCGGACCTTAGCTCCGCCCGAGCGGTTGTACTCGGTGACGGTCAGCCCGGTCTCGACGAACAGCTTCGATGAGCTCGCTGCCAGCGCCAGCACTGGCCGGCCGGCATGCAGTGCCAAACGCGGCGCCGCGCTGCCCTTCTGCACGTACACGACCGAGCCCTTGGAGTAGAACACGGCGCCGTCGGGGCCCTGCGTGAAGATGTTCTTGAAGATATTGCGGGTCGAGCCGAGCGCGATCGTCGCCGTCTTGTGCAGCGACGGCGCGCGGTGGACCGCGGACGCGCGCGACCCGGCCTGCGCGGGCAGCGTCTGGCCAACGCTCGCCGCGAGCAGGCCTGCGGCAAAGGCCGCCGCGGGCAATGCCTTATTCCTTGCAAAAAGACGTGACATGAGCCGCTCCCCTGCTGGCTGATCTGTGCAGGTCACGCACGCCTAAATGCGACGTCGATCCTGTTGGAGGCAAATCTTACAGATCGCGGGAATCGCGGGTATCGCGGGAATCGCGGGTATCCCGGGAATCGCGGGAATCGCGCGGAATCCAGGGAGTTCCAGGAATCCCAGGAATCCAGGGAGCAGTCAGGCAGATAACCGGCGCGGCAATACTCGCGGTGCATGACCGCCCAGTCTCCAGTTGCGCCGAGGCCGGCGAGAACGCCCGTCACGCCCAGGTTGACGCGGACCACCGCCAGGAAGTCGGCAGGGATGTTCAGCCGGTTGATGACATGAGCGTAGCGACCGGACCTCGCAAGGTCAGGGCCGCGGAGCATGGCGGCGAAGTCCGGCGAGTACGTGTAGGGCTGTTTCGATACGACAGGAGCGTGTGCGGCCCTGAACCACGCGAGCAGATCCGCAGAGTCTGGTGGGTTCGACTGGTTCACGTATCCGGCCTGTGTCAGCGCGTCGAGTAGCAGCACAGGATCGCCGTCGATGATCGCCCGCATCATGACCTGCACGGTGCCGATCTGCCGTGCGCTGTACCTGCGGACGCAGCCGAAGTCGAGGAACGTGACGCCGCCATCAGCGTGGAACAGGTAGTTCCGCGGGCTCGGGTCGGCGTTCAGCATGCCCAGCCTGGTCAGGCTCCCGGCCGCGAAGCGATAGATCACCTCGCCCCAGCGGTCCCGCAGGTGCTTGGGCGCCGTCTTGGCGCGCTCCCAGCAGTAACCCTCGCTCAGCTCCATCGTCAGCAGCCGGGACGTGCACAGCTCAGGGACGGTTTCCGGAATCCTGATCTGCGGATGGCCGCGATAGGCCGCCGCGAACGCCTCCTGGTTCGCCGCCTCGACCTGATAGTCGAGCTCCTCGAAGATCCGCGCCGACAGCTCGCCGGCAATCGCCGCGATGTCAGGCTGCACGCACGTCATCTCACAGCCGAGCCGCAGGAACGAAACGAGCCGGTCGCCGTCGAACAGGTCAGCACGGATGGCCTCGGCTACGCCCGGGTACTGGATCTTGACGGCAACGTCCCGGCCGTCCTGCAGCGTGGCCGCATGCACTTGCCCGATCGAAGCGGCGGCGATCGGGTGCGGATCGAAATCTGCGAAGACCTCATGCAAGGCGAGCCCGAGCTCAGACTCGACCAGATCGGCGGCCAGCCCGGCCGGCATGGACGGGAGTGTCGTCTTCGCATCTGGCCAGCAGCGAGCTGTAGAAGGCGTCGTGATCGGGCGAGCCGACTGACGGCAGGTTCGCCAACGAGAGCAGCTGGCTGGCCTTCATCACCAGGCCACGGGACCGGCCGAGCAGATTCGCGTACCGCTCGGCTGCGCGCCCATGCCGTGCTGCAACGACCGGATCGGCGGCGGCCAGGCATGCAGCCGCATCGTCGTCTCGTTCCGAGGCGACCATTGCCAGGCCCACAACCGGCAGCGCCTCCGCAAGCCGGCCTTGCGCAAGGCAATAACCTGGGGCAATTGAATGCGACAGCGCACGCGGATAATACGCGTGCACATCGAAAACGCCCGGCTCCGCCACAGTCCGCTCCGCTAAACCGCATACTTAAATCCCGAGTCAGGCACAGTATGCCAGCGCCTAATCCCGCCGCGAACCCAGATCACAGACGTGCGGCAGCACTGTGCCGGTTCGTACTCTTTTCAATGGCGATGGCCCGTCGACGGCACAGAGAAGACGGTTGACGCGCCATCGCTGTTCTTCATTTCACGAGGTTGGCCGGGCGGAGCCCGCGGATGGGTCATGCTTCCGCCGGCGGCTTCAGCCGCGGATCGCGCTGATCAGGCTGACCACGGCCAGCACCGCCATAACGGCCGCCCCGTCAAGGTGATCAGCCTGATCGGAACGACCCGCAGCAGGCCGCGCCCGCTCGCGATCGCCAGCCCTCCGACCGTCCACAACGCGACGACGGCTCCGGTACCGACCGCCAGCGGATCGTGATAGCGGGAAGCACCACGGCCAGCGTCGTCGCTGCAACCGCGAAGTTCACTCGCGCGATCTTGCCGCATGCCACCTCGGCTAAACGGGCCGGCCATGGTGCTCGTCGGCGGTGCGGCATGACCGGCGTATCGGGCCAGGTCAGCGCATGAGCATTGTTGCCGCAAGAAAAGTTTTCTGGTTCGTGTCGATCTGGCGGCTTGCCGCTCGACGCACGGGCAGAAGAGCAACTGCGGCGGGTACTAGATCCGGCAGCAGGAGCAGGCCGGACCGGTACCGTGGCCGGTCCGCGAAACGAAGGAGCACACCATGCGATTCCTTGGCTACACCCTCGCAGACCCGTCCGTTCCGATCCCGCCGCCGAGCCCGGATATGTTCGCGAAGATGGGCGCGTTCATCGAGGAGGCCACGAAGGCCGGCGTGCTGGTGGCCACTGGCGGGCTTGGCCCGCTGGACGATGCCACCAGGGTCAAGTACGACGGCACGAACTACACGATCCTGGACGGCCCGTTCTCCGAGGCGAAGGAACTGGTCGGCGGCTGGGCACTGATGGAGACCCGCGACAAGGACGAGGCAGTCGAGTGGACCAAGCGGTTCCTCGCCATCGCCGGCCCTGGCGAGTCCACCGTCCGGCCGGTCTTCTGACCACCGCTCCCCTGCGGGGCCGCGCGGCACGCTCGTCAGCGTTCGCCCGGCCCCGTTTGGTGTGTCCGGCGGCCGCCCGGCCTTGCTGGCCTGCAGGCCAGGATTTGCCCGATCGGGCTGCCGATGGTGTGATCGGTGCTCGTGACGGGCTTGCAGGCGCAGCAGGCACACGCCGCGATCGAGACGGTCATCCGGATGGAATCCGCCCGCCTCATCGCCGGCCTGGCCAGGTATGCGGGCGGCGACATCGGCCTGGCGGAGGAGCTCGCCCAGGACGCCGTTGTCGCTGCGCTGGAGCAATGGCCTGCCGGCGGCGTGCCCAAGAACCCTGGCGCCTGGCTGATGACGGTCGCCAAGCGCCGCGCCATCGACCTGTTCCGCCGCAACCGCGATCTTGAGCGCAAATACGTCGAGATCGGCAGGGACCTGGAGGCCGCCGACGAGGACGGCACGGCTGACTTCGACAAGGCGATCGCCGACGACATCGACGATGACCTGCTGCGGCTGATCTTCACGGCCTGCCATCCCGTGCTGCCCGTGCAGGCGAGGGTCGCACTGACGTTGCGCCTGCTCGGCGGCCTGACGACGGCCGAGATCGCGCGCGCCTACCTGGTGCCAGAGCCGACCATCGCCCAGCGCGTCGTCCGCGCCAAGAAGACGCTCTCCAGCGCCGGAGTTCCGTTCGAGACCCCGGACGGGCAGGCGCGCCCAGCGAGGCTGGCCTCGGTGCTCGAGGTCATCTATCTCATCTTCAACGAGGGCTATTCGGCGACTGCCGGCGACGACTGGATGCGCCCGGCGCTGTGCTACGAAGCTTTGCGGCTCGGACGAATCCTGGCCGGGCTGGCGCCTGACGAGCCTGAAGTCCTCGGCCTGGTCGCGCTCATGGAGATCCAGTCATCCCGCCTGGCGGCCAGGGCCGGCCCCGACGGAGAGCCCGTGCTGCTGCTCGATCAGGACCGGACCAGGTGGGACAGGCTGCTGATCAGGCGCGGGCTGGCCGCGCTTGACCGGGCGGCGGAGCTGGGCGGGACACGCGGTCCTTACGTGCTGCAGGCGGCGATCGCCGCTGGCCATGCGCGCGCGTTCCGGCCTGAGGAGACCGACTGGGTGCAGATCACTCAGCTGTACGGGGTGCTTGCCGAGGTCATGCCATCACCGATCGTCGAGCTAAACCGGGCTGTGGCGGTCGGGATGGCCTACGGCCCGCAGCTGGCGCTCGATCTCGTCGATCAGCTCGCGGCCGAGCCCGCGCTGCGGAACTACCACCTGCTGCCGAGCGTCCGCGGCGACCTGCTGCAGAAGCTCGGCCGCACAGCCGAGGCGCAAACTGAGTTCCAGCGCGCCAGCGAACTGACGGCCAACGCGCGCGAACGCGAGCTGTCCGAGCAGCGAGCCCGTTCCGCCGCCGACGAGCCCGCCGCCGGCGAGCCGACCCCCGGCGATCCAGCCCCCGGCGATCCAGCCCCCGGCGATCCAGATGCGGGTGCGCGACCCTGAATTGCCCGGCTCTGGCGCGGCGTGCAGCCTCCGATCAGGGGCGGCGGTCCGCAAGGACGCAGAACTCGTTCCCCTCTGGGTCAGCAAGTACGACCCAGCTCACATCGCCTTGGCCGACGTCGGCGTGTCGAGCACCTAGGTCGAGCAGGCGACGGACCTCTTCGTCTTGCTCCCTGTCGGTCGGGTTGACGTCGAGGTGGACCCTGTTCTTGACGGTTTTGCCCTCGGGCACGTGCGCAAATGTCAACGTCGGTGGCACTGGGCCAAGGCGGTCCTTGCCTTGAGGCACCATCGGTGAGCAAATTGTGACAATTCCTTCGTCTTCGTTTTGCACCTCGTAGTCAAGGACCGAGCACCAGAACCGGGCGAGACCGCTGGGATCGGCACAGTCGATCGCAACGTCGGTGAACTTACTGGTCATGTCAGGACCTCCCGAGTCAGGCAGCGGGTCCGCCAAGGCCATACGTTAACTGCGGTCTTCGACGGACAGGTAAGCCGCGCGTGGCGTGCGTTCGTCGAGCGGCACGGCGCGGTTGCAGAGTTTTGTAGGTATGGCGCGTCACTCCAGCCGCTTCAAAATCGAACTTGTGTTCTACTGAGAAAGTGAGTGAAGGTGCGCGGCCCGTACGGCCGGACTGGTGGCCTTATCCGACGCGATGCCCGGCTGGCCACGAGTGGGGTCCTGGCCTGGTGATCGTCAGCTGGACGCCCTGCGACTGCCCGGGAGCGCTCACGCATCCGGGGCGCGGCCACCAGTGCGTCCGCTGCGGGACACCAGAATGTTCGGCCGCGTGGTACCAGCCCAGACACGGCTGGCCGCCCGGCCAGCGGCCCACCTAGTCCGATTGCGCCGTTCTGGGCCTGTCTGGCCTTCGGCGACGTCACGCCCACGGCGGGACCGTGCGCCTGTCAGACTACGGATCATGCAGACTCTGGTGGCCGATCACCCGCTCGTCGCGCACAAGCTCACAACGCTCCGCGACATCAGCACCGAGACCCCGGCGTTCCGCAGCCTCACCGACGAACTTGTCACGTTGCTTGCCTACGAGGCCACCAGGGACATCAAGGTGGAAGCCGTCACCGTGCGCACTCCCGTGGCCGAGGCGGACGGAGTCCGTCTGGCAAGGCCCAAGCCGCTGGTCATCCCGGTGCTGCGAGCAGGGATCGGGATGCTCGACGGCATGTCCAGGCTGCTGCCCAACGCCGACGTCGGCTTCGTCGGGCTGGCCAGGGACGAGGAGACGCTCGTTGCCTCGACATACGCGACGAGGATGCCAGCCGACCTGACCGGGCGCGACACGTTTGTGCTGGACCCGATGCTGGCCACGGGCGGCACGCTGATCACCGTCTTCGAGATGCTGGCCGCGCGTGGTGCAGCGTCGATGACCGCGATCTGCCTGCTCGCCGCTCCCGAGGGCATTGCCAGGGTGAACGACGCCTTTGGCGACGACTACCCGATCCCCGTCAAGGTCGTGACCGGCGGCCTCGACGAACGCCTGAACGAGCGGGGTTACATCGTCCCCGGTCTCGGCGACGCCGGCGACCGCCTCTACGGCGAGATCTAGCCCCGCAGCCTCACCCTGACCGCGCAGGCATGCTGGAGCGCTACTGGGGCGCCGTCCAGTCGGGGTCGCGGCCGAGCATGGCGAGAATCCGGTCCATCGGGCTGGCGTCCTCTGGCGCGGGCAGACCGGGCCGGAACGCCGATCCAGGGCGCAGCCGGCGTTCGCCCTCCGGGACGGCCTCGGCCACGGGGACTGCCGTCTGGACAAGGTCGGCGTCGAGTTCGTAGGGCTGACCGAGCGCCCGCGCAACGTCCCAGCCGTGTACCACGTAGTCGATGAAGTGGAAGCTGATCGCCTGCGGAGCCGGGAACTCTATCCCTGGCATGATCTCCGGGATCGCGAAACCTCGCTCCATCACGCCGGGCTCCGCAAACGCGGCGATGACCAACTCGGCCGCCATCGCATAGTCGGCCACAGGGTCGGGACTCGGCGCGCCGACCTTCCACACCGCTGGGTCCGCGCCGCGGCCGGCCGACGCCGCCGTGAACCCCTTGTGCTGCACGGTCATATGCGCGAGCAGATCGCCGAGCGTCCACTCGGAGCACGGCGTCGGGCGGCTGAGGTCCAGGGCAGTGATCCCCTCGACTGCGTCAACACTGGCTCGGACGGCCCGGGCATCCACGTCGCGGATGTCGGTTGTTGCCATCGTTCCTCATCTCCATAGGATGCCGCCTATCTCATCGATCCCGCCCGACGAGCTGGTCCCCTGACAACCGGGTGTGCAGCCAAGATCGCGGAGACTTTTCGGCGCCGCTGCGCCCAACCGGTGCCCGGACCTGCCGAAAGAGCTCCGCCATCATGGCTACGGGAGTCGAGCTCCGACGCGCAGCGAAGTCGCGCTGCGCTCAGATTCCGACAGGGTGCCAGACAGTCTTGGTCTCCAGGAACGCGAGCATCCGCCGTGGCCCGGGCGCGGCCGCCCAGTCCTCATCGGCGCTGAACACCCGCTTGACGTTGGTCGCTGCCAGCCGCTCGAGCTCGGCTCTCCCGCCGGCCTCCACGCCGGTCAGGTCGATCGCGTTCACGTCGAAGTGGCCGGCCAGCACCGGCGCGAGCTCGGCGGTATGCCCGGTCAGGATGTTGACGACGCCGCCGGGCACGTCGGAGGTCCCGAGGACCTCCGACAGCGTGATCGCGGGCAGCGGCCGATCCTGGCTAGCTACCACGACGGCGGTGTTCCCTGTCGCGATCACGGGAGCGAGCACGCTGGCGAGCCCCAGCAGGCTCGACTCGGCAGGCGCGATGACCGCGACGACACCGGTGGGCTCGGGCAGGCTGAAGTTGAAGTACGGCCCGGCGACCGGGTTAGAGCCGCCCGCGACCTGGGCCACCTTGTCCGGCCATCCGGCGTACCAGACCCACCGGTCGATGACGGCCGCCACCGTCCGACGGGCTACTGCCGCAGAAACCCCTTCAGCCTCAGCAACTTCCTCGGCGAACTGCCCGGCACGGCCCTCAATCATCTCCGCGACCCGGTAGAGAACCTGCCCCCGGTTGTACGCCGTCGCCCCTGACCACTTCCCGACGGCACCCCGAGCCGCCACGACAGCGTCCCGCGCATCCTTACGCGAGCCACGCGCCGCGTACGCCAGCAACTCTCCCGACTTCGCCGCGTGGACTGGGTAGGAGCGGCCAGACTCGGACCGCGGAAAGGCGCCGCCCACGTACAGCTTGTACGTCTTCCGCACTCCGAGTCGACTGGCTGCTGACGGCTCGCTGGACGCGCGTTCTGCCGCGGCCGACGAGTCGTCAGCAGGCAGCGACCGAACCCGAGCGCCCTTGTTCTTCTGAGAGATTTCAGACATCGAGATACGCCGCCAGCCCGTGCCGGCCACCCTCGCGTCCGAACCCGGACTCCCGGTACCCGCCGAACGGGCTCGCGGGGTCGAACCTGTTGTACGTGTTCGCCCACACGACGCCCGCGCGCATCCGCTGGGCCATCCACAAGATCCGGCTGCCCTTCTCGGTCCAGACGCCGGCGGATAGCCCGTACGGGGTGTTGTTCGCCTTCGTGACCGCCTCGTCCGGCGTGCGGAAGGTCAGCACGGAGAGCACGGGGCCGAAGATCTCCTCGCGGGCGATCCGGTGCGACTGGCTCACGCCAGTGAACACCGTCGGGGCGAACCAGTAACCCTTCTTCGGCAGCTCGCACGGCGGTGACCAGCGCTGCGCGCCTTCGGCTTCGCCCGCCGCGGACAGCTCGGTGATCTTGTCGAGTTGCTGCCGCGAGTTGATCGCCCCGATGTCGGTGTTCTTATCCAGGGGATCGCCGAGCCGGAGCGTCGTCAGCCGGTGCTGAAGCCGTTGGACGACGTGGTCGGCCACCGACTCCTGCACGAGCAGCCGCGAGCCGGCGCAGCAGACATGGCCCTGGTTGAAGAAAATGCCGTTGACGATGCCCTCGATCGCCTGGTCCACGGGCGCGTCGTCGAAGACGACGTTCGCCGCCTTGCCGCCGAGCTCAAGAGTCAGCTTCTTGCCGGTACCGGCGACCGCCTGCGCGATCGCGATGCCAACCTCGGTCGAGCCGGTGAACGCGACCTTGTTGACTCCCGGATGAGACACGACCGCCGCGCCGGTCTCCCCCGCGCCAGTCAGCACGTTGACGACGCCGGGCGGCAACTCGGCCTGCTGGCATACCTCGGCGAGCAGCAGCGCCGACAGCGGCGTCGTCTCGGCGGGCTTCAGCACGCAGGTGTTCCCGGCCGCCAGGGCCGGGGCCAGCTTCCACGCCGCCATCAAGAGCGGGAAGTTCCACGGGATGACCTGACCGGCGACGCCGATCGGGCGCGGATCTGGCCCGAATCCCGCGTACTCCAATTTGTCCGCCCAGCCGGCGTAATAGAAGAAGTGCGCGGCCGCCAGCGGAATGTCGACGTCGCGCGTCTCCTTGATCGGCTTGCCGTTGTCGATGGACTCGAGGACGGCGAACTCACGCGAACGCTCCTGCAGGATCCTTGCGATCCTGTACAGGTACTTGGCCCGCTCGGAGCCTGGCATCTTGCCCCAGGTCTTCTCGTACGCGGTCCGGGCAGCCGCGACGGCACGATCGACGTCGGCGGCGCTTGCCAGCGCGACCTGTGCCAGTGGTTCCTCGGTCGCCGGGTTCACGGTCGCGAATGTCCTGCCGGACTCGGCCGGGGCGAACTCGCCGCCCACGAACAGGCCATATTCAGGGCTCGATGGTGACGATCTCGCGCGACTCGGGTGCGGGTGCGTACTGCCAGCCGCGCTCCAGGGTCAGCGCCGTGCCTGGACTACGCGCTGGCTGCGCTGAGCCAGCCGACCCTTCGCCGCGCGCCGTCCTGGCGCTGTGCCGTGCCGCTGTCTTGCGGCGCCCCGCTTCGTCAGCCAAGACCGCCTCCCGCCGTCAGGTTCCTCATTCTCGCACGCCGCCTCGCTGGAACGCCTGGCCCCAATGCGGGCATGGCGCATCGGCCCCGGCGTTGATGTAGCGCTGGTTTAGCGCTGACAGCGCATGCACTCAGCCCGATCCGCGCGGCCACGGCACTCACCGAGATCTTGTCGATCAAGACGCTGACCTACCCGTTCGAGCCCTTCGCCCGGCGAGCCTGGGAGCTTCGCGACAGCGTCACCATCTACGACGCCTGGTACGTCTCCCTCGCCGAGCGACTCGAGACTGAGCTGGTCACCGCCGATAAGCGGCTCGCCGATGCGCGCGGACCCCGCTGCCCGGTGCGCTACCTGGATCCAACCTCAACGACGTGGTGAGCCGCCGCCATTAGTCGACAGTGAAGTAGTCGGGGCCGGAGTACTGACCGGTGAGCTGCTTGCGGCGCTGCATGAGCAGGTCGTTGAGCAGGCTGGAGGCGCCGATTCTGAACAGATCAGGAGTGAGCCAGGCGGGGCCCGCGGTCTCGTTGACCAGGACCAGGTAGCGGATCGCATCCTTGGCCGTGCGGATGCCGCCTGCCACCTTCACGCCAACGCGCCGCCCTGACGCGTGCTCGAAGTCGCGCACCGCGGACAGCATCACGAGCGCGACAGGCGGCGTGGACGCCGGGCTGACCTTGCCAGTCGAGGTCTTGATGAAGTCGGCCCCGGCCAGCATCGAAAGCCATGAGGCGCGGGAGACGTTGTCGAGCGTCGACAGCTCGCCGGTTTCCAGGATCACCTTCAGGTGAGCGGTGCCGCACGCTTCCTTGACGGCCCGCACTTCCTCGTAGACCTGGCCGTACCGGCCAGCCAGGAAGGCGCCGCGGTCGATGACCATGTCGATCTCGTCGGCGCCGGCCGCCACGGCGTCGGCCACGTCGGCCAGCTTCACCGACAACGATGCCCGCCCTGACGGGAACGCGGTCGCGACCGAGGCGACAGCGACGTCGCCGCCCCGTAGCTCTGACTTGGCCACGGCGACGAGGTCGGGGTAGACGCACACGGCCGCGACAGATGGCACCGCGGGATCGGCTGGATCGGGCTGCTGGGCCTTCGCGCACAGGCCGCGAACCTTGCCAGGCGTGTCGGCGCCTTCCAGCGTCGTCAGATCGACCATCCGGACCGCGAGGTCGAGCGCGGCGAGCTTGGCGTCCTTCTTGATGGACCTCGTCGCGAGGCTCGGCGGCCCTGGCCTCGGCGCCGACCTGGTCGACGCCTGGCAGGCCATGGAGCACCTGCCGCAGGCCCGCGTCGGATGTCGCGACGTCGGCGAGCCACGATCCCGCCGGGGACCAGCTCAGCCCAGGTCGCCCATCGGCCACCGCCTGGTCCGCGCCGCTGCTCAGATCAACTGCCACGGCATCGACGCTACCTCGGCTCCACCAGCGATGGATAGCCCGGCCTCAGCCATCTGCCGACCGCTGCCAAGGTATCCCACGGCGGCACGTCTCGTGGTACGGTGATCTCATGAGTGGGACGTATCACATCGTCATGGGCGACCGCGGGAGGCTGGTTGTCCCTGCGGACCTGCGGGAACGGGCTGGCCTGGCGGAGGGCACCCCGCTCATCTTGCTGGAAGCGCCCGCCGGCCTCGTGCTTCTCACCCGCGCGCAACTGCAGCAGCTAGTGCGCGCAGATCTGGCCGGCCTGGACCTCGTCGGCGAACTTCTCGCCGAGCGCCGCGCCGAAGCCGCTGCCGAGGATGCTGCGTGAAGGTTTTCGACGCATCCGCTCTCCTGGCATTTCTTGCAAGGTGAGGACGGCGCGATTCAGGTCGAACAGGCGCTGGAGACAGGCGACGCATGCGGCGCCGCCAATTGGTCTGAGGTCGCGCAGAAGATCCGTTCTCACGGAAGGAACTGGGACCTCGCTCGCTCGCTGCTCATGAGCTATGGCCTCAAGGTCGAGTCCGTAACACTCGACGACGCCGAATGGGCGGCCCGGAGATGGACGCGCGGCGAGCAGCTATCCCTGGCCGACCGCCTGTGCCTGGCGCTAGGCGACCGGCTCGATGCCGATGTCTGGACCGCGGACAAGACATGGGGAACGAGCAAACGAATACGCCAGATCCGCTGACCAGAGCTAGGAGCGCTGGATGCCACACCGCCGGCCGGGTGGTCACGGGCGGCGCCATCGCCGAGGCGAAGCCCGGCTTGATCACCGTGTTGATCAGCGCAAGCCGCTCGTCGAACGGCGCGAACGCGCTCTTCATCGCGTTGATCGTCAGCCATTGCACGTCGGACAAGCCATACCCGAACGCTTCGCTCAGCGCCGCGAACTCCGACGACAGGGTCACGCCGCTCATCAGCCGGTTGTCGGTATTGACCGTCACCCTGAACGACAGCGCGCGCAGCAACCCGATCGGGTGCTCCTTGATCGAGCGCGCCGCGCCGGTGTGCACGTTCGACGTCGGGCACATCTCCAGCGGGATCCGCCGGTCCCTGATGTAGCTGGCCAGCCGGCCGAGCAGCGCAGTGCCGTCCGGCTCGGTCGAGATGTCGTCGATGATCCGCACCCCGTGACCCGAGACGCTCGGCGCCGCACCACTGCACGGCCTCCCAGATCGACGGCAGCCCGAACCCCTCGCCCGCGTGGATCGTGATGTGGAAGTTCTCCCCGGCCACGTACTGGAACGCGTCCAGGTGCCTGCTCGGCCTGTTGCCCGCCTCTGCGCCGGCGATGTCGAAGCCGACCACCCCGTCATCGCGGTACTTCACGGCCAGCTCGGCAATCTCGAGCGACCTGGCAGCGGTCCGCATCGCGGTCAGCAGGGCGTAGACCCGGATCGGCCGACCCGAACTGCCGGCTGCGAAGCCCTCGAGCACCGCCTCTACCACTTCGTCCAGGCTCAGCCCGGCCGTGACATGCAGTTCAGGCGCGAACCGAACCTCCGCGTACACCACGCCGTCAGCCGCGAGGTCCTCGGCGCACTCCGCCGCCACCCGGATCAGCGCGTCACGCGTCTGCATCACCCCGACGGTGTGCTTGAACGTTTCGAGGTACAGCTCGAGGTTGCCGTGCTCGGTAGCCGCGGCGCTGATCAAGCCGCCGAGTTCGGCTGGATCGCTGGTGGGCAGGCCTTGGTACCCGTTCTGCTCGGCGAGCTCAACGATCGTCGCCGGGCGCAGCCCGCCGTCCAGGTGATCGTGCAGCAGCACCTTGGGTACGCGGCGGATCTGATCAAGGGTCGCAGGCATGCCGACCATTCTCGACTATGAGATCCGCTCGAGCACTGGCGGGCCGATCACGGGCGGTTCAGCCCCGATCTCGATCGCGCCGTGCAGCGCGTCGAGCGCCCGCTCGAACCTGGCGGGCTCGTCGGAACGCAGCTCAAGCAGCGGCTGTCCCTGCTCGACCCGTTCCCCGGGCTTGGCGAGGCAGATCACTCCGGCGCCCGGCGCTGACCGGGTCTTCCTTCCGCGCACGGCCGGCCCCGAGCCGCCACGCGGCGGTCCCGACCGCCAGCGCGTCCAGGTCCCGCAGCCAGCCAGAGCCGCCGGCCGGCACGATCTGGACGTGCGCAGCCACCGGCAGCTCCGCGTCAGGGTCGCCGTCCTGGCCGGCGATCATCTCGCGGTACTTCGCCAGCGCCCGTCCGTCGGCCAGCGCCTCGGCAGGGTCGGCCTCGAATGCCCGCCAGCGCCAGCATCTCCCGCGCCAGCGCCAGGGTCACCGTGACCAGATCTTCTGGCGCGGCTACGCCGCCTTCGTCCGCGTCGCCGCTCAGCACCTGGACGGACTCGGCCACCTCGACGGCGTTGCCGACGGCCCGGCCGAGCGGCACGTCCATCGCCGTCAGGAGCGCGGTCGTCCGCACCCCCGACTCGGTGCCGAGCCGCACCATCGTCTGCGCGAGCTCTCGCGCCGCGTCCCGCTCCCGCATGAACGCGCCCCGGCCGACCTTGACATCGAGCACGAGCGCCTGCGTGCCCTCGGCGATCTTCTTGGACATGATCGAGCTGGCGATCAGCGGAATGGACTCGACCGTCCCCGTCACGTCGCGCAGCGCGTACAGCTTCCGGTCGGCGGGCGCCAGATCATCGGTGGCGGCGCATATAACACAGCCGACTGTGGATAGGAGATCAACAATTTCGCTCGTGGCTAGCCCGGCTCGCCAGCCCGGCACCGCTTCGAGCTTGTCCAGCGTTCCGCCCGTGTGGCCGAGCCCGCGACCGGAAAGCTGGGGCACCGCGGCACCGCAACTCGCCACCAGCGGCGCCAGGATCAGCGACACCTTGTCGCCGACGCCGCCGGTCGAGTGCTTATCGACGGTCGGCGCTCGCACGGCGCTCAGGTCGAGCCGCTGACCGGAGCCGATCATCGCGTCGGTCCAAGCGCGCAACTCGCCAGGTGCCAGCCCGCGGAAGAAGATTGCCATCGCCATCGCGGACATCTGCTCGTCGGCGATCGGTGCCTTTGGTATACGCGTCGATCAGCCAGCGGATGTCGGCCTCGACGAGGCCGCGGCCGTCTCGCTTGGCCCTGATCAGGTCGACGACGTCAGGCATCGATGTCCGCGCGCGCTCGGCGAGGTCCGTGCCCGTGAACGCGTCAGGCAGCAGGCTGCCGAGCTCGCGCGGTCCTTGCTCGGCATCGATCAGAAGACCAGCGCCGCCCGCCTCAAGCAGCAGCTGCCTGCACCGGCCGCACGGCACGAGCGGTGCTCCGTCGGCCGCGACGACGCTGACGGCTACCAGCCTCCCCGCTCCTGCCGCGTGCAGGGCGCTGACCAGGCCACACTCGGCGCATAGAGTGAGACCAAAACTTGCGTTCTCAACGTTGCAGCCGGTCACGACGGCTCCGTTGGAAGCCTGGCCGGCTGCGCCGACTCGCAACCGCGAATAAGGCGCGTACGCGTTGCCGGCTACCGCCTTGGCGGCTGCCCGCAACGCTGGCCAATCGATCGTCATCGGGATGCTCCGGTCGTTTAGTGATGTCGGTGATGTCAGTGATGTCAGTGATAGCGGCGCTTAGTTGATTCGATTTAGAAGGTATCGAGCGTTTAACGCTTGATTGTTAGCGTATCGATTTCACAACAGCACCGTACTGCCAGGTTTACCCGCTACCGCAACACCCGTGGCGGTAATAGATTCACTGGCAATCATCCCGGGGGGGAACTCCGGGGGGTCTCTTTGTGCCTTGGCCGGCCGGGCAAGATCATAGGCCGGTGATTCCGGCGGCAGCGGGCCGCCACCGCAGAGGAGGTACCGTGAGAGGGACATTTAAGGCCGCCGCTGGCCTCAGCGTGCTGGCGCTGCTGACCGCAGCGTGCGCGAGCGCCGGTAACGGGAACGGAGGGGGAGGCGGCGGATCGAAGTCGACCGGTGCCAGCGCCTTCTCGGCCTGCATGGTCACCGACACCGGCGGTCTCGACGACAAGTCGTTCAACCAGTCTTCGTGGGACGGCCTGCTGGCGGCAGCGAAAGCTGATCCCAGCATTACGACCAAGAACCTGCCGTCGACGTCGACCGCCGACTACGCGAAGAACATCAGCACGTTCGTCGCGCAGAAGTGCGGAATCATCGTGACGGTCGGCTTCCTGATGGGCGACGCGACGAAGGCCGCAGCGACCGCCAACCCGAATCAGAAGTTCGCGATTGTCGACTTCACGTATTCGCCGCACGACCTGAGCAACGTCAACACGCTGGTGTTCAACACCGTGCAGGACGCCTTCCTCGGCGGTTACCTGGCGGCGGGCATGACGAAGACCGGCAAGGTCGCGACCTACGGCGGCGAGCAGTTCGGCACCGTGACCATCTATGAGGATGGCTTCTGGGACGGCGTGCAGTACTACAACCAGAAGCACCACAAGAACGTCCAGGTTCTCGGCTGGAACGAGAAGACCCAGAAGGGCACGTTCGCGGGCAGCTTCACCGACCTCGGTGCTGGCCAGCGGATCGCCAACACGTTCATCAGCGAGGGCGCCGACATCATCTTCCCGGTCGCTGGCGGCGTCGGTCTTGGTTCGGCGAAGGCCGTCCAGACTGCCGACAACGGCGGCAAGAACGTCAACATGATGTGGGTGGACACCGACGGCTGCATCAGCGCGGCCGCCTACTGCAAGTACTTCCTCACCAGCGTGGAGAAGGGCATCACGGAGTCGGTGAAGACCGCGGTGCTCGCCGCCGCGAACGGCACCTTCAAGGGTGGCAACTACATCGGCACCCTGCAGAACGGCGGTGCGGTGCTTGCTCCGTTCCACGACTTCGCTAGCAAGATCCCGGCCTCGCTGCAGAGCGAGCTGAACACGCTCAAGACTCAGATCGAGAACGGCCAGATCAAGCCGGCCACAAAGAGCCCGGTGCAGTAGCCGGCCCGACACTGAGTACTGTCTGAGCCGGGCAGCTGCCCAGGCGTTGCCTGGGCAGCTGCCCGGCGCCAGTAGGGAGGGAGGCGACCCGGGTGAAGCTTGAGCTGCGCGGTATCACCAAGCGCTTCGGCTCGCTGGTAGCCAACGACCACATCGATCTGGTCGTGCAGCCCGGGGAGATTCTCGCCCTGCTCGGCGAGAACGGCGCCGGCAAGACCACGCTGATGAACGTCCTGTACGGGCTGATGCAGCCCGACGAGGGCGAGATCCTGATCGACGACAAGCCGGTGCACATCCGCTCACCCAAGGACGCGATCAGCGCCGGGATCGGGATGGTGCACCAGCACTTCATGCTCGTCCCCGTCTTCACCGTCGCCGAGAACGTCACGCTCGGGACGGAGCGGGTGCGGCGGTTGCGCACGCCGCCGGTGCACCTGGGCCCGCTCTCAGTACCTGCGCTGACTGTCCCAACCTTCGGCCTCCTCGACCGGCGCCGGGCCCGCAAGGACGTTCTCGCGATGTCGGAACGGTACGGCCTCCAGGTTGACCCGGACGCCCACGTCGAGGACATCCCGGTCGGCGTGCAGCAGCGCGTCGAGATCATCAAGGCGCTCCTGCGAAACGCCAACGTGCTGGTCCTCGACGAGCCGACGGCGGTGCTGACCCCGCACGAGACCGAGGACCTGTTCCGGATCATGCGCGAGCTGCGCGAGGGCGGCAGGTCCATCATCTTCATCTCGCACAAGCTCAAGGAAGTCCAGGCGATCGCCGACAACATCACCGTGATCAGGCGCGGCAAGGTCGTCGGCCACCGGCCGCCGAGCACGAGCGACTCCGAGCTCGCCGCGCTTATGGTCGGCCGGTCTGTGCAGCTGCGGGTGAGCAAGCAACGAGGCCACACCCGGCGACGTCCGGCTACAGGTCGAAGGCCTGACCGTGCCAGGCCTGCTGGGCGGGACGGTCGTCGACGATCTCTCGTTCGATGTCCGTGGCGGCGAGATACTCGGCATCGCGGGCGTTCAGGGCAACGGCCAGACCGATCTCGCTGAGGCGCTCATGGGCCTGCGGCCGTCCACCGGCGCCGTGCTGCTCGATGGACGGAACATCAGCCACCTGTCGGCGCGCGACCGGCTTCGTGCTGGCATCGCGTACATCCCCGAGGACCGGCAGGAGGACGGCCTGGTCGGCGACTTCTCCGTGGCTGAGAACCTGGTCCTGGATGTCTATGACCGGCCGCCGTTCGCTTCAGGCATCGCCCTGGACCTCGGCGCGATCAGGAAAACAGCCGACACCCTGGTCGCCGACTACGACGTGCGCACGACGTCGGTGCAGACCAGGGCTGGAACGCTGTCCGGCGGCAACCAGCAGAAGGTGATCGTGGCCAGGGAGATGAGCCGGGATAACAAGGTGCTCTTGGCCAGCCAGCCGACCCGCGGCCTGGACGTCGGCTCGATCGAGTTCGTGCACAAGCAGATCGTGGCCGAGCGAGACCGCGGCGTCGCCGTCGTCATCATCTCCTCCGAGCTTGACGAGATCTACGCGCTCTCTGACCGGATCGCCGTCATGTACGAAGGAAAGATCGTCGGGTTCTGCCCGCCGGACACGCCGGAGACCGAACTCGGCCTGATGATGGCGGGCGCCGGCGAGGCGGAGGCCCGCGCGCGCGCCGAGAGCGCCGCGAGCGAAGACGGTTTCGCCGATGCGGCCGCCACCGCGGCCCACGAGCCGAGCTCCGACGAGGCACTTGAGCTGACCGGGAGCCGTGCGAACGAGCAAGACCACCGAGGACCGCCTCCCCTCCCCCGGCCAGACCGGCAGCGAGGCGCAACAGCAGGAGCCTGAGCAATGAGCGAGCAGCTGCCACCGACAGACCCACCAGTCTCACCATTCGCTGACCCTGAATCGACGGAATACACCCAGGACGCAAGCCAGACAGGTGCCGTCGCCACCGCCGAGAGCGCGCCGGCGGGCCAGCCCGGACAGCGAAAGCCGCGCCTCAAGCTGACCGGCAGCATGATCATCGAGGCGATCATCTACGGCAGTCCGGCCGTCATCACGATCCTGGCGATCTTCATGGCGCTGGTGGTCAGCGCCCTGCTGATCGTCTTCAGCGACCCCGCCATCCTGCATGCCTGGGCGGCGTTCTTCAACGCACCTGGCCAGGCGCTGTCGATGACCTGGCAGTCGATCGCGACCGCGTATTCGGCGCTGTTCGAGGGCGCGATCTTCAGCCCGTCCACGATCTCCGATGCCTTCCACGGCGGGTCGATCGCCGCGATCTTCTATCCGCTTTCGCTGACCGCATTCCAGGCGACCCCGCTGATCCTGACCGGCCTGTCGGTGGCGATCGCGTTCCGTGCCGGGCTCTTCAACATCGGCGCCTCCGGTCAGTTCGTCGCGGGCGCGATGATCGCGGCCTGGCTCGGCTTCGCCGTCCACCTGCCGGGCCCGATCCACATCCTGGTCTGCGTGGTTGGCGGTTTCGTCGGCGGCGCGGCCCTCGGCTGGCTGGTCGGCGTGCTCAAGGCGCGGACCGGCGCGCACGAGGTCATCGTCACGATCATGCTCAACTACGTGATGTACAACCTGCTGAGCTACCTGCTGAAGACGCCCAAAGGTCTGCAGCAGCCGCACCAGTCCAATCAGATCGCGCCTCCCATCGACAACAATGCGATCTTCCCGCACGTGGGCGGGCCGCCGCCGCAGGCCAACATCGGCTTCCTGATCGCGATAGCCGCCGCGGCCGGCGTCGCGTGGCTGCTCTCGCGGAGCACCATCGGGTTCCAGTTCCGCACCGTCGGCGCCAACCCCCGGGCGGCGCGAAGCGCCGGCATGAGCGTGGAACGAAGCTGGGCGCTGGTCATGCTGATCGCGGGCGGCCTCGCCGGCCTCGCGGCGTCGGCGGTCATCCAGGGCGGCGCTCCGCCGCCGCCGCTGACCTTCAACACCTACGGCACGTACGGCTTCGACGGCATCACCGTCGCCCTGCTCGGCCGGGCCAGGCCGTGGGGCGTCGTGCTCGCGGGCCTGCTCTTCGGCGCGCTCCAGGCCGGCGGCACCTCGATGCAGGCGGCGACCAACCCGCAGGTGCCCGGTCGACATCGTCGAGGTCATCCAGGGCCTGATCGTCCTGTTCGTGGCCGCACCGCCGCTGATCAGGGCCATCTTCCGGCTCCGCGCGGCCAGGGAGACCGGCCTGGAAGCGGTCGCGAAGGGGTGGAACGGATGACCACCGTCACTGCCTCGATCAGCCTGCGCGCCAGCGAAAGCCGCCGCCTGCTCGCGGCCGGAACCTTCATCCTGCTCGGCGCTGATCGACATCCTCATCTTCGGCCTGTTCTCGCACGCAGGGGACGCGAGTTTCGAGCTGTCAACCTCAGGTTCCGGAGTCCAGATACCGGCCGTCCACGTACCTGCCGCCCTCGGTCTGCTACGTCGTTGGCGCCATCTCCGTCGCGCTTGGCATCTGGCGATTCACGGTCGAGCCCGGCAAGATCGCCAAGCGGGTGGCGATCGGGGTTGTTCTGGTCTGCTTCCTCATCGCGTTGCTGTGCTGGGCCGACGCCGGAGACTCGACAGCGGTCAACCTGGTCAACCTGATGCAGCAGTCGTTCGCCCAATCCATTCCCATCGTGCTCGGCGCGCTCTGCGGCTGCATGTGCGAGCGGTCCGGCGTGATCAACATCGCGATCGAGGGCCAGCTGCTGATGGGCGCGTTCACCGGCGCGATCGTCGCCAGCGGCGTCGGCTCGCTCGTGCTCGGCCTGATCTCCGGCTCCCTCGCTGGCGGGCTGCTCGGCCTGCTGCTCGCGGTCTTCGCGATCACGTTCCTCGTCGACCAGATCATCCTCGGCGTCGTGCTGAACGTGCTCGCGCTGGGCCTCACCGGCTTCCTCTACGACCGGCTGATGGTGCCCAACGCCAACCTGAACAGCGGCAACACGTTCAACGCCATCAAGATCCCGGTGCTCGGCGACATCCCGATCATCGGGCCGATCTTCTTCGACTCGACGATCTTCCTGTACATCACCTACGCGCTGATCATCGTGATCCAGATCGGGCTGTTCCGGACGCGGTGGGGCCTGCGGGTTCGCGCGGTGGGCGAGCACCCGACCGCGGCCGACACGGTCGGCATCAAGGTGCTCTGGACCCGGTACCGCAACGTCGTGCTCGGCGGGATGGTGGCCGGCATCGGCGGCGCCTACCTGACCATCGGCTCGGTCGGGTTCTTCAACAAGGACATCAGCTCGGGCTACGGGTTCATCGCGCTGGCCGCCATGATCTTCGGCCGGTGGTCGCCGCTCGGCTCGGTGGCGGCGTCGCTGCTGTTCGGCTTCTCGGCTTCGCTGGCGATCGTGCTGTCCAGCATCAACGTGCCGCTGGATTCCAACATCCTGGCGATGACCCCGTACGTGGCCACGATCATCGCGGTGGCCGGCCTGGTCGGCAAGGTGCGCGCTCCGGCGGCGGACGGAAAACCGTACGTGAAGGCATGACCGCCAGGTCCCTCGTTACCCTGCTTCGATGGTGACAACAACGTGACTGATGCCTATGCGGCCGCGCAGGCCAGCGCGACGAAACTGGCCGAGATCACCGGCCAGCCAAGCCACGACGTGGCGGTGGTGCTCGGCTCGGGCTGGCTGCCAGCCGCCGACGCGATCGGGCACACCGCCGCCGAGTTCCCGCTGTCCGCGCTCGGCGGCTTCGCCGCAGCCGACCGTGGCCGGCCACGCACCCGTCGCCAGGTCGGTGCTGGTCGGGCCCGCTCCGGGTGCTGGTCTACCTGGGCCGCACGCACCTGTACGAGGGCCATCCCGTCGACGCGGTCGTGCACGGCGTCAGGACCGCCGCCGCGGCCGGCTGCCGCGTGATCATCCTGACCAATGCATCCGGCGGGATCAACGAGAGCTACCAGGTCGGTCAGCCTGTCCTGCTCAGCGACCACCTCAACCTGACCGGCCGGTCCCCGATGACCGGACCAGAGCCACCCGCCGGGTTCGCGTCCCGGTTCGTCGACCTCACCGACCTGTACTCCTCGCGCCTGCGCGCGCTGGCCAGGCAGGCCGACCCCGACCTGGCCGAGGGCGTCTATGCCGCGCTGCACGGGCCGCACTACGAGACGCCGGCCGAGATCAGGATGCTCAGGGGCATGGGCGCCGACATGGTCGGCATGTCCACGGCGCTGGAGGCCATCGCCGCCCGTCATCGCGGCGTCGAGGTACTCGGCGTCTCGCTGGTCACGAACCCCGCCGCCGGCCTGTCACCCTCGGGCCTCAACCACGCCGAGGTGATCGCGGCCGGCCAGCAGTCGGCGGCCCGGGTCGGCGCGTTGCTTGCCCAGGTCATCCCCGGCCTGACCACGGCCGTCGGTCCTGGACGAGCCGGACGCCGACGCCCAAGGTACGCCGCCCGGCGGAACGGCGTGATCAGCGACGAGTTGCACCGCCAGGTTCTGGCATGGCTGGCGGACGATCCGGATGACCGCGATCGCGCCGAGCTCTCCGCCTTGCTCCGGACGGCCGGCGGACTCGACGCCGGCGCGGCCGCTGAGGCCGTGACCGAGCTCGGCGACAGGTTCGCCGGACGGCTCGAGTTCGGCACGGCCGGACTGCGAGGTGTCGTGGCGGCCGGGCCGAACCGGATGAACCGCGCCGTGGTCCGCGGCACGACCGCGGCTCTGGCCGGGTGGCTGCTGTACATCGACCCATCAGCGGCCCGCTCTGGTGTCGTGATCGGCTGCGACGCCAGGCATCGTTCCGACGAGTTCGCGGTCGAAGCGGCGCGCGTCCTGGCCGGCGCGGGCGTCGCCGTGCACCTGCTGCCGTTTCGGCAGCCGACGCCTGTGCTCGCGTTCGCGGTCAGGCACCTCTCGGCGGCGGCCGGGATCATGATCACTGCCAGCCACAATCCGCCGGAGGACAACGGTTACAAGCTCTATCTCAGCGACGGCGCTCAGATCGTGCCGCCAGCGGACCTGGAGATCGAGGCCGCGATCAGGTCGCTCGGCCCGCTCTCGCAGGTCCCCGTCGCGCCGGAGAACGACCCGCTGATCACCAGGCACGGCGACGAGGTCACCGTCGCCTACCTGGACGCGATCTGCGCGGCCTCGCCGGCGCCCAAGGGCGCTGCGTGGCTGCGCTTCACCTACACGCCGCTGCACGGCGTGGCCGGTCGGCTTGGCGCTCCGCGCGTTCGAGCAGGCCGGCTTTCCGTCGCCGGATGTCGTCGAGGCCCAGTTCGATCCGGATCCAGACTTCCGCACCGTCAGGTTTCCCAATCCGGAGGAACCAGGCGCGCTGGACCTGGCCCTCGCTCAGGCCAGGAGGTCGGGCGCTGAACTGGTCATCGCCAACGACCCCGACGGGGACCGGCTCGCGGTGGCCGTGCCCGACGACCAGTCGCCGGGTGGCTGGCGGACCCTGACCGGCGACCAGGTCGGCGCGCTGCTCGGGGCGTACCTGCTCGGAGTGGACGCCGCGTCGAGTCACGCGCTGCCGGACGGCGGTCAGTCATCGGGAACCGGCCAGCTCAGCGCAGCGGACTCAGACGAATCAAGTCGCACGTGACAGCAAACCGCTCGTGGCCAGCACGATCGTCTCGGCCACGATGCTGTCCAGCATCGCCGCAGCGGCCGGCGCCGCGTACGCGGAGACGCTGACGGGATTCAAGTGGATCGCTCGCGCGGCCGATCTCCGCCCAGAGGTCCGTTTTATCTATGGCTATGAAGAGGCGCTGGGCTACACGGTGGGCACGACGGTCAGGGACAAGGACGGGATCGGGGCCGCGCTAGCGGTGCTCAGCCTGGCCGCAAGAGCCCGCTCGGGCGGCGAGTCGCTGGTCGAGGCGTATGACGCACTGGAGGTGGCGCACGGCGTGCACCTGACCGGGCAGATCACGGTCCCGACCCAGGAGCCCGTGCAGGTGATGTCGCGGCTGCGGATCGAAGCGCCCGCGGAGCTGGCCGGCGAGCCGATCACGGCGACCTCTGATCTGACCGGCGGTACCGACAAGCTGCCGTCCGCCGACGTGCTGAGGTACTGGCTGCGCGGCGCCCGGGTGGTGATCAGGCCGAGCGGGACGGAGCCCAAGATCAAGGCCTACCTCGAGATTGTCGAGCCCGTCATCGCTGGGCGCCTGACCGAGGCGCGCCGGGCCGCGCGGGCAAGGATGGAGCCGCTTCGCGACGCGGTCGCGGGCCTGCTGAACGGCTGAACATTTCGCCCATGGCGGGAAACGCTGGCGCGTGGCAAGCTCGGTGCTATGACCAGCGAACCTGATCACGGCCAGCCGCACGCGACCGGTGCTCACCAGCACGTTGCTAATGAACACGGGGCGCACATCCATGCCGGACACGATCATGAGCACGACGCGTCGTGCGAGGTCGCCCATGGCACCGTGCCCGCTCCTGTCGATGGCCGGATGATGATCGCGGTCTTCGCGACGCCTGTCGCGCAGTACCTGCTGCGGTATGCGCGCCGACGCCGGCTACCGTCCCGTGCTCGTCGAGCCCGACACCCAGCTCGCCAAGGAGGCCGACGCGAACGGCTTCGACGTGTACCCGGGCATCGGTTCGATCCCCGATGGCAAGACCGACGTCGTGGTGACCGACCATCACCGCGAGGAACTCGGCGTCATGCTCAGGGACGCGCTGGCCACGCCCGCTCGCTGGGTCGGGATCATGGGCAGCCCGCGCGCGGAGCCGCCGCACATCCAGGCCCTCGCACTGCTGGGCGTCGCGCCAGATGAGGTCGCCAGGGTGCACAGGCCGATCGGGCTGAACATCGGCTCCAAGACCCCGCCGGAGATCGCGATCGCCACGCTGGCCGGCCTGATCGCCGACAGGAACGAGCGGCCCGGCGGCTTCCGCTTCGACTAGCCGCTGACCGGCCCCTCGCGCTGAGAGGTTACGCGTGGATGGACCATCCATTGCGGTTTCTGCGATGACTGGACCATCCATGCCGCGGAAGCGGCGGTCATACCGCAGACGCGGCGGGTGCCTGCTCCGGACGGCGGGCTCAAGGCCGGTCCAAATAGGTCGCACGGGCGTTATGCTGCCAATCGGGCGGTCTGAGACCGGCCACGGAAGGAACAGCCGACGCGATGACCGAGCAGGCGGGTTACTCAGGCACACCGCTGCCGCGCAAGCTAGGCATCGGCGAGGGTGACGAGGTCGTTGTGGTCGGTGCACCCAACGGCTTCGCCGACCGGCTTGCCGCCCTGATTGGCGACGAGGCCGACATCCACACTGATCTAGCCGATGCCGCCCTCTTCGACGTGATCATCGCGTTCGTGACGTGGCGGGCCGAGCTAGAAGGCCAGCTTGACCTGCTGCGGGCCAGGATGGCTCCGGCCTGCGGCCTGTGGATCGCGTGGCCCAAGCGGGCTTCGAAGGTAGCCACCGACATGACCGACCACGTGATCAGGGAGATCGCGCTGCCGACCGGCCTGGTCGACAACAAGGTATGCGCGATCGACCAGACCTGGACGGGCCTGCGCCTTGTGATCAGGCGCGAACTCCGCTAGCCGCCTCGGCTAACGCTGGTGGCCTAGCAGGCAGGCGCGCAGCGGCCGGTTGCCGCCGCGGGCTGCACCGGCCGGTGAAGTCGGGCGTCAGCGTTCCGGCCAGCCGACCGCGTCGAAAACTGCGACCGGGTCGAGATAGTCCCGCCAGTGCACAACCTCGCCGTCGCGGAGCGTGAGCACGGAGATATACCGGTTCGAGTACCGGCGCCCCGTACTCACAACGTGGCCTTCGGAGGCATACTCGAGCACCACGACGCCCTTGGCCACGTCGTGGTGAACGGCCAGATCAAAGCAGCGGTCGAGAATGATCATGGTGCCGTAGGGACGGTACAGCTCAGCGACCGCAGCACGGCCCTCTACATGCCGCGGGTACCCGGGAACCGTCACCACGTAGTCGACGGTGATGTCCTCCGCGAGGATGTCGAAAAAGTGGCCGGATTCGACGAGCCCGTTCAGGCCTTCTTCGATGATCCGGAAGAACGGATCGAGCGCGGCGAAGTCCGCCTGGTTGGCGATGGGTGCCTTCACGATGCCGGAGTACTAGTCGAGCAGGGGCTCGCCGTTGAAGATTCCCAGCTCCTCGCGGTATAGCTCGAGTCCGACCCCGTTCGGGTCGCGGAAGTACATGCTCTCCTCGACGCCGCGGTCGGGGCCAAGGTAGTCCACGCCCGCCTCATCGAGCTTCTTCTTCGCCGCGTCAAACTGGGTAGGAGACACGGAGATGGCCAGGTGCTGGACGCCGCCGATGGTCTCCATCCAGGCCGGGTGCTCGTGCCCTGGGAAGTCGAAGAAGCCGAGCAGGTTGTGGTTACCGATGTCGAAGAAGAAGTGATTGGAGCCCTTGTAGTCGCGGTTCTCAACCAGTTCGACGAGCGGGAAGCCGAGAAACTCCTGATAGAACTTGATCGTCTCCTCGGTGTCGCGGCAGATCAGCGCCAGGTGGTGCACTCCCTGGACGGTCGTCGGCGGCCGGCTGCCGCTTGGCCTCAGGTACTTCTCGCGCAGCTCAGCCCGGCGTGCACGCACCCGCTCGAGTTCCTGACCTTCTGGCTCTGGCATCACTGTCTCCTGGTTCCGCAGTGGTCGGACCTGGGATATGACCGTCGCCCCGTGGCCGGCGGCCTCCGCTCGACACCAGTCTCTCCCACCGTGTCAACGTCTCGCAGCCGTGCCTCCCCGCCGTGCCAGATCTGAGTCCGACATCTAATTGACAGTAACTCTCAGAACAGGATAGCTTGTTTTTGAGATTAACTATCATAAGAAGGTGGCTCTCGTGAAGGCAGGGGACTCCAGTCGGTGGTGGGCGCTCGGCGCGCTGTCCCTCAGCGTCCTGGTCGTAGCGCTGGACCTGTTCGTGCTGACGCTCGCGCTCCCCACTCTGTCCGCCGACTTGCACGCCTCCTCCAGCGATTTGCAGTGGTTCGTTGACGCCTACAGCCTCGTGCTGGCGGCCGCGTTGCTCCCAGCCGGGATGCTCGGCGACCGGATCGGCCGCAAGCGACTGCTCATCGGTGCCCTCGCGCTGTTCGGACTTTCATCGCTAGCCTGCGCGTACTCCACATCGGCCGGCGAACTGATCGCGGCCAGGGCCGTGCTCGGGCTCGCCGCGGCAGTGATCTTGCCGATGGCCCTGGCCGTGCTGCCCGTCCTGTTCAACGCGGCCGAGCGGCCGCGCGCCATCGCTGCGGTCGGCGGCGCGACGTTCCTCGGCTACCCCGTCGGCCCGATACTCGGCGGTTGGCTGCTCGACCACTTCTGGTGGGGCTCGGTCTTCCTGATCAACATTCCGGTCGTTGTCATTGCCATTGTCGCGGTGGCGCTGCTGATGCCGGAGTCACATGGCGAGCGCCGCGGCCACATCGACGTGGCCGGCATCGTCATCTCGAGCGCCGGGCTGACGGCACTCACGTACGGGCTGATCAAGGCCGGAGACGACGGCTGGTCTGACACAGTCGCCGTCGTCACGATCGTCGCCGGCGTCGTTGCTCTCGCCGCGTTCGCCGGGTGGGAACGGCTGGTGAGCAGGGGCGGCCGGCCGGCGCGCGACCGGCTCCCGCTGGTGGATCTCGGGCTTTTCGGCTCCGCCGGATTCACCTGGGGAACCCTGCTGGCGACGCTGGTCTCGTTTGCCCTCTTCGGTCTCGTTTTCGCGATGCCGCAATACTTCCTCGACGTGCGCGGATATGACTCGCTCGGCGCCGGGCTGCGGATGCTGCCGATGATCGGCGGGCTGGCGGTGGGACTCGCGCTCGGTCAGCGGCTGCAGACTCCCCGCAAGCGCGGCGATGCCTTGCCGGCGAACTCGGCCCCGCCGGTCAGCCCCAAGATCCTCGTTGCGATCGGATTCGCGATCATGGCTGCCGCGCTCGGGGTCGGAACGGCGACCACCGTCGACAGCGGCACCAGCTTCGCCGCGACTTGGTTCGCGATCACCGGGTTCGGCCTGGGCATCGCCATGCCAACCGCGCTCAACGCGGCCCTCGGAGCCCTGTCGCCAGCCCGCAGCGGGTCGGGCTCGGCGCTGATCACAGCGATGCGCCAGGTCGGCGGCACGATCGGGGTAGCCGTGCTCGGCACCGTCCTCGCCACCGTGTATCGGAGCCACCTGAATCTGACCGGCCTCCCGGCTCCGGCCGTGACCGCGGTCAAGCAGAGCGTCGCCGGCGGCGTGGCGGCGGCACAAGCCGCTGGCTCGGGACCGCTGCTCGCGAGTGTCCGGCTGTCATACGTCCACGGCCTGGACGTGATGCTCTGGGTGTGCAGCGGCATCGCGATCGTGTCGGCAGTGCTGGCGCTCTTGTTCCTTCCCGGGTGGGCGCCCGCCCCTCCGGACACACTGTCAGCTCTCGCCGACCAGGCCGGCTCAGCCGATGACACGGACACGGGCGCCGCGAACGGGCAAGCAGCGACTTCCGGGCTGGATAAGAGCAGAATGACCACATGAGGGAGGCATCCGCCGCGCCGCGG
This sequence comes from uncultured Actinomycetota bacterium, assembly GCA_963809195.1. Taxonomy (GTDB): domain Bacteria; phylum Actinomycetota; class Actinomycetes; order Streptosporangiales; family Streptosporangiaceae; genus Chersky-822. The sequence continues at coordinate 1,682,041 of CAWEIQ010000003.1, forward strand.
CCAGGGCTGCGGGAACGGAAGAAGGCCAGAACGCGGGCTGCGATCAGGGAGCACGCGCTCAGGCTCTTCCGTGAGCAGGGTTATGCCGCGACAACGGTCGACCAGATTGCCGAGGCCGCCGACGTCTCTCCGAGCACGTTCTTCCGGTACTTCCCGACCAAGGAAGACGTCGTTCTTGCAGGACGAGCTGGATGTGCTGGCACTCGGCGCCTTCGAAGAGCAGTCGGCTGACCTCTCGCCGGTCGCGGCCTTCCGCGCGGCCGCCCGCGAAGCGTTCGCCTCCCTCGACGAGGACGACCTCGCCAAGCTGCGTGAGACCGCCGAGCTGACGCTGACAGTTCCCGAGTTGCGGGCAAGGGCGATGGACGAGTTCACCCGCACGATCTCGGTGATCGCCGAGGCCGCGGCCAGGCGGTCCGGCAGGGACTCGAACGACTTCGCCGTCAGGATCCTGGCCGGCGCCATCGTGGGCGTGATCATGGCGGCCACGATGCCGTGGACCCAGCTGGCGGCGGCGCAGCCGGGAACGGACATGCTCGACCGGATTGACGCCGCACTCGCGCAGCTCGAAGCCGGCCTCCCGCTCTAGGCGACCCTGCAGCGATCCGTGCCCACATCGGGCAAACCGCCCACTCTCGAAGCGCTCGGAGCAGGCTCGCCGTCGTTATCCGGCTGTCGGGCCGATCTCCCGGCTTGCGCGGTGTATCAATGGGCCATTCATACCGGATTGTGGTGATGGATGGCCCATTGATACAGGGGCAAGGCGGGGAATGTTGCGCGTTCAATTAATGTTCTCAACGGCACGACATAAGCGGTGGAGCAAGGTGCCCGGTCTGGGCGCCGTTCCGCCTTGGTGGGAGGATCGAGTCATGCCAGCAGTGACCGTCGAGGACATCTTGCTGTTGCCCAGGATCACCGAGCCCGACAAGGCGGCTGCCCAGGAGCGGCCGGTGCTCGCGATCACGACCGCGCCGTCGGGCTTCGAGGGCGAGGGATTCCCGGTCCGCCGCGCATTCGCGGGCGTTGACATGCGTGCCCTTGACCCGTTCATTCACATGGATCAGATGGGTGAGGTCGACTACGCGCCTGGCGAGCCGCGCGGCACCTCCTGGCACCCGCACCGCGGGTTTGAGACCGTCACCTACATGATCGACGGCACGTTCCGGCACCAGGACTCCAACGGCGGCGGCGGCCTGATCACCAACGGCGACACGCAGTGGATGACCGCGGGCGGCGGCATCCTGCACATCGAGGAGCCGCCCGAGGACCTGGTCATGAGCGGCGGCCTGTTCCATGGCTTCCAGCTGTGGGTCAACCTGCCGTCCCGGCTCAAGATGGCGCCAGCCCGCTATCAGGACATCAGGGCCGGCCAGGTCGCGCTGCTCAGCTCGGCCGACGGCGGCGCGCTGATCCGGGTCATCGCCGGCGAGGTCGGCGGGCACTCTGGTCCGGGCGTCACGCACACCCCGATCACCTTGCTGCACGCGACCGTGGAGCCCGGCGCCCAGCTGCGGCTGCCGTGGCGGGCCGACTTCAACGCGCTCGCCTACGTGCTGGCGGGCTCCGGCACGGTGGGCGCCGACCAGCGCCCCGTGCATACCGGCCAGCTGGCGGTCTTCGGCCCCGGGGATGTCCTCACCTTCGGCGCGCAACGCCGGATGGACGGGCCGAGCGAGAAGCTCGACGTCCTGGTCCTAGGCGGCGAGCCGATCAGGGAGCCTGTCGCTGCTTACGGCCCGTTCGTGATGAACACCAGGGCCGAGCTCGTGCAGGCCTTCGAGGACTACCAGGCCGGCCGCCTGGGGTCGATACCCGCCCAGCGAGCCGAGGTGCCCGAAGAGCCGCACCCAGGCCACGACGTCCTCTGATCCCAGCATCTGGGCGACCACGTGATCGATGAGACCGACGATGTCGAGCTGGCCGAGGCCTTCGCCAAGGACGGCGTCGTCTGCGTCCGCCGGGCCCTGGACGCCGCCGAGCTCATCGAGGCGGCCGCGGCCATCGAGGCCGTGCTCGCTGAGCCGTCGCCGCTCGCCCTGGTGGCCAGCGGGGCGGACGACCCTGGCAGCTTCACCGAGGACTTCTGCCGCTGGCAAGACGTACCCGCGATCGAGCGGCTTGCCAGGCATTCCCGCGTCCCGGCGATCGCGGCGGCGCTGATGCGGACCGAGCAGGTGCGGTTCTACCACGATCACGTGCTGGTCAAGGAGGGCGGAACGCGGCAGCGCACGCCATGGCACCAGGACCAGCCCTACTACAACGTCGACGGCCTCGGAGTAAGCGCGTGGATCCCCGTCGATCCCGTTCCGGCCGCCGGTTGCCTGGAGATCGTGGCCGGCACGCACGTCGGGCCGTGGCTGATGCCGAGGACATTCCTGCTCGGCGAGGCCAAGTGGTTCCCCGAGGGCACCCTGGCCGATATCCCCGACGTCGAGGCGGACCGGGACGCCTTCGACATCCGCAGGTACGACCTCCAGCCGGGCGACGCCGTCTTCTTCAGCTTCCTCAGCCTGCACGGAGCTCCTGGCTTCCCGTTCGCAGGCCGACGTCGGGTCCTGTCTCTGCGTTACCTGTCCGCGAGCGTCAGGCACGCGCCACGCGCCTGGCGTACGTCGCCGCCCTTCGACGGCCTGGACGCGGAGCTTCCCGCGGGGTCGCCGATGGACTCGCCGCTGTTCCCGATTGTCTGGGCCGCAACGGGGCGCTAGAGTCCCGTACTGAGCCTGTCGAGCGTATCGGATCGCTCGACCTCCATGTACACTGCTGCTAATGAGTTCAGTCCATCCCGAGCGAGGAGCTATGTCCACCACTCAGATCGAGCTGGATCAAGAACTCGTGGAGCGGGCCGCGAGCATCCTCGGGACGCGGACCAAGAAGGCCACAGTCAACGAAGCGCTGCGCCGCGTTGTCCAGGCCGAAGATCGTCGTCGCCACCTAGAAGAACTCGCTGCAGGCGCCCTTCCCGATCTCAGCAACCCTGACGTCATGCAGGCCGCATGGCAGTAGCTCGGTACCTGGCCGACAAGAGTGTTTGGGCTCGACTGCGACAGCCGGTTGTTCTAGCCGCCATGAGCCGCTATGTAGAGCGCGGCCTGATCGGCACCTGCCCGATCGTTGACCTTGAGATCCTCTTTAGCGCCCGCAGCGGTGCTGAGCACGCCCACTTCAAGCGTCAGCGTGAGGCTTTTGAGTACTTCCCGCTCACGGACGAGATCGCCAGGCGTGCTGTCGAGGTACAGGGCTTGCTCGCGCAACGCGCGCAACACCGTTCTGTCTCCATCCCTGACCTGCTTGTCGCGGCCACAGCCGAGCGATTCGCGCTCACCGTGCTGCACTACGACCGCGACTACGAGCGAATCGCAGAGATTACCGGGCAGGCCACCGAGTGGATCGCCCCGGCGGGGACGGCAGATCAGCCGGGCTAGCAGCTAGCTAGCCTCGGCGCCTGGAACAGCGCCTGCTGAGGATTCGGCAGCGAGCCGGCGCAACGCGCCGCGAACGACCTGCGGGTCTGTCGTGGTCCAGTACGGCGGCAACGAGGCACGCAGGAACCCTGAGTACCTTGCCGTGCTCAGGCGCGGGTCGAGCACGGCGACCACGCCTCGGTCGGTCATGGTCCGCAGCAGCCGTCCCGAGCCCTGGGCGAGCAGCAGGGCGGCCTGTGTCGCGGCCACGGACATGAATCCGTTGCCGCCGCGGGCAGCCACCGCGCGCTGTCGCGCAGAGGCCAGCGGGTCGTCGGGTCGCGGGAACGGGATCCTGTCGATCACCACGAGCCGCAGCGAGGGTCCTGGCACGTCGACGCCCTGCCAGAGCGACAGCGTGCCGAACAGGCACGTCGGCTCGTCGGCGGCGAACTGGCTGACTAGCTGCGCGGTCTGGTCGTCGCCCTGGCAGAGCAGTGGGTACCCGATCCGCCCCGCGAGTTCGTCGGCCGCTTGCCTGGCCGCTCGCATCGAGGAGAACAGGCCGAGCGTGCGGCCGCCCGCCGCCTCGATCAGCTCGGCTATCTCGTCCAGGTAGGACTCGGCGAGGCCGTCACGCCCGGGCGGCGGCAGGTGCTTGGCGATGTACAGGATGCCGCTGCGCGGATGATCGAACGGGGAGCCCACGTCGATGCCCGACCAGGCCAGCGGGTGCCGTGCTGCTCGCCCGAGCCGCCCATGCCGTCGGCCGGCATCGCCAGCGATCGCCGTCGGGCACGGTCGGCGGGAGGCTGGTCGGCCGCCCTGGCCAGCCCCCACTGCCTCGCGAGCGGCTCGAACGAGCCGCCGAGCGCCAGCGTCGCCGACGTCAGCACGACGGTCCTGCGGCCGAACAGCTTGCTCGCCAGCAGCCCGCCGACCTGCAGCGGCGCGACCCGCAGCGTCGGCGGCCTGGCCTGTGTCATCACCGACGGGCCGGTCCATCCACACGACGTGAGTCCTGTCGGCGATGGCCGCACCGAACGCGCCGAGTATCCGGTCGGCGGCGTCACCGACCTCGCCGACGGCGGCCAGCGCCGCCCGGCGCGCAGCGAGCCGGTCGGGCTCCTCCTCGGCGTTCTTGGCGCTCGTGCGGAACTCGGTCGCGCAGCCGGCCGCGGCGTCCCTGACCGAGCGCGAGCGCGCTGGCCAGCGCCTCGTCCAGCACGTCCAGCCGGCCGGCCGGAAGGTCGGCGAAGGCGAGTTCCGCGCCGTGGCCCGCGTCCCGCAGCCTGGCGACGGTCGACTCGTCGATCATCTTGCCGCAGCGCCGCGCGGCGGTCTCGACGGCGGCCGCCGACAGTTCGTCGGATGCCACGGAGGTGACCCGGTCGACCAGGTCGTGCGCCTCGTCGATGATCACGACGTCGTGCTCGGGGAAGATGTCGAACTCCTCGAGCGCGTCGATCGCGAGCAGCGCGTGATTGGTCACGACGATGTCGGCCTTGCCGGCCTCATCCCTGGCGAGTTCGGCGAAGCACTGACGTGCCGAACGGGCAGCGCTGCACGCCGAGGCACTCGCGTGCGCTGACCGAGACCTGGCGCCAGGCCTGCTCCGATACGCCAGGCACGAGCTCGTCCCGGTCACCTGTCTTGGTCTGCGCTGCCCATTCGTGCAGCCGCTGCACCTGCCGCCCGATCGCCGAGACCGCGCCGGGGATCGAACAGTGCCTCGGCCTCGTCGTCGGCCGGGCCGCCGCGCAGCCGCTGCAGGCACAGGTAGTTCCTGCGGCCCTTGAGTATCGCGAAGACGGGCTCGCGGCCAAGGACCGGCGCGATCGCCTCGGCGAGCCGCGGCAGGTCCCGGTCGATCAGCTGTCGCTGCAGCGCGATCGTGGCGGTCGAGACGACGACGGTCGCACTCTCGCCGATCGCGTGCCTGGCGGCGGGCACCAGGTAGGCCAGCGACTTGCCGGTGCCCGTCCCGCCTGGACCGCGAGATGCTCGCCGGTCTCGATCGCGGCCTGCACGGCCCTGGCCATCGCGACCTGGCCAGGTCGCTCGGCACCGCCGATGCCGGCGACGGCGGTCGCCAGCAGCCCGTCGACGGCGTCGGATCATGGGCAGCGGCGGAGGCGGGCATGGCTCAGAACGCTACCCCGTCCCTAACGTCCGCAGGGGCCTCAGCAGGTGATGTTGGCGCGTCGCATCCTGGTCCACGCGATCGCGCCGAAGATAACGGTGTAGGCGGCGAACGAGCCGAGCCCGTGCAGCACCTCCGACCACGCGATCGGCGTCCGCAGCAGTGCGTCGAACGAGAACCAGAAGTGGGTCGGCAGGTACGGATGGATGACCGCCACCTGAGCCACGGCGTCGAGGATCTCGCTCACGATCACCAGCACCAGCATCGTGGCCATGACGGCGATCGCGTGCTGGGTGAAGGTCGACAGCGCGAGGCCGATCGCGCCGAGCGCCGACAGCGCGGCCGCGACGTAGCAAGACGATCAGCGCCAGCCTGGCCGAGCCCGGCGGCCAGCGAGACCGTCGTCGCCGGACAGCAGCGTCACCGGCCCGACCGGGAAGAAGATCGCGCCCATCAGCAGCCCGAGTCCTGCCACGAGCACGGTCGCGGTCAGGCAGAACACCACGATCATGAGGTACTTCGTCAGGAGCAGCCTGGTCCGCCCGGCGGGCACGGTCAGCAGCGTCCTGCAGCGTGCCGAGCCCGGCCTCGCCCGCGACCGAGTCACCGGCGACGACCGAGACGGCCAGCGGCAGCAGCACGGTGAGCAGCACGTAGATCGCGAACAGCGACAGGAACACGCCGTTCTCGGCGATCTGGCCGACGAACACCCCAGCGCCCAGGTCCGCCCGATCCGGGCGCCGGCGTGTTGATCCACATCACGATCCCGAGAAAGACCGGCGCTCCGGCGATGACCGCGAGCATCGCCAGGTTGCGCGGCCTGAGGAAGACATTCCTGAGTTCAGAACGGAACAACCGGAGCCAGTGCCTGATCGGAGCCGGATGCCGCCCGGGCCCGAGCTCGGCGGCCGCCGACAGCGCTAGCCGTTGACATCGAAGCCTTCTCCGGTCAGCTCCACGAACAGGTCCTCCAGGCTCGGCCGCACCGTCTCGAGCCCGGCTACGGGGACGCCGGCGTGGACGAGCTCAGCGTTGATCTTCTCCGGCGCGTGCTCGCCGAGCCCGGCGGTGACCTGCCCGTCGACGACGGCGATGTCGGACAGCCCGAGCTTGCCGAGCACGTCGGCCGCCGCTGCGGTTTCCGCGCTGCGGATCAGGATCCGCGGCTCGCCGCGGCTGCGCAGCTCGGCCAGCGGGCCCTGGAAGACCAGCTTGCCGGTGCTCATGACGCCGACGTGCGAGCAGATCTGCTCGACCTCGGCGAGCAGGTGCGAGGAGACGAAGACGGTCGTGCCGTCCGCGGCGATCTGCTTGACCAGCGACCTGATCTCGCGGGTGCCCTGCGGGTCCAGGCCGTTGGTCGGCTCGTCCAGGATCATCAGGTCCCGGGCCTGAGCAGACCGGCGGCGATGCCGAGCCGCTGCTTCATGCCGAGCGAGTAGGCGCGGTACCGCTTGTCGGCGGCGGCGAGCAGGCCCACCTGGTCAAGCGCGTGATCGATGCGGGCGCGCGTCGTGCTCAGCTCCGCGCTCGGGTCGGCGGCATCGCACCTGGCCAGGTTCTGCCGGCCCGACAGGAACGGGTAGAACGCCGGGCCCTCGACCAGCGCGCCGACCCTGGTCAGCACCGAGTCCAGGCCGTGCCTGGCATCGGTGCCGAGCAGCTGGAAGGTGCCGCCGGTCGGGTGCACCAGGCCGAGCAGCATCCGGATCGTCGTGGTCTTGCCTGAGCCGTTCGGGCCGAGGAAGCCGTAGACGCTGCCCGGCGGCACCGCCAGGTCGATGTGGTCGACCGCGAGCTGCCCGCTCCTGAACCGCATGCGACAGCCCGCGCGCACGGTCGATCGACGCCGGCTCCGGACCACGGCCGGCTCGGACGGATCGGCCAGCGTCACTTGACCTTGGCCGCGTCGGCGTAGAGCACGGCAGGGGTGACCGCTCCGGCGAGCAGCACGCCCTTGCTGGTCAGCAGGACCGACAGCAGGCTGGTGCGCAGCAGCATGGCCCGAGCCCCACGGGCCGTGCACCGGCTTCGACGCCTTCAGCAGCACCCTGAGCATGCCGAGGCCCTGCCCTGCTGGCCCGGAGATCCGCAGCGACGAGCTGGTAAGCCGAACTGCTCGGGCCCGGCCCCTGGGAAACAACCCCAGAGGAGAAGACCCCGCCGGGTGAGCGTTGCCCGCAATCGCCATGGCCGGGCCGATCGGGATGGCGGCCACGCTCAGCCAGCCGCTGCCGAAGGTCTGCGGTCCGGCCGCCGGCCGATCTTCGGCAGCATGCCGTGCCGGCAGGTGCGGTGGCTTCACTCCGCCTGGCAGCATCTTCATGCGGTGCCCTGGCGACGCCCAGCGGCGGGCCGGCCGACGTGCACGGTCTTGACCTTGGCGCCCGGCGGCGGCGTGAACGTGAAGTTGGACTGCCGCGGGCTTGGCGAAGCTCAGCGACGTGAACCCGATCTGGAACGCCGGGCTTGACCCGCCGCGCGCGAAGACCTGCAGGCTAAGCGGCAGGTGCGTCTGCGCGTCGACGGCGATCATGATCCGGCCGATCAGCGACTGGTTGCTCCGCGGCGCGATCGCGAGCTGGTACGCGTCGCGCCCCGCGACCGTCGTGGTGCCTGGAACGGTGACGCGCGTGGTCGGCCCGACCAGCTTGAGGAACCGGTTGGCGGCCTGCATGCGGAGTCATAGGAACACCAGAGGTCTGACCGGGCTTGCCGGCTTGAGGTGCGCCCTGGATGGCAGCCCTGGGTGACCGCTCATGCCTGGCACGGCGATTCCGCGCGGCGGCGACAGGATGAACCTGGTGGCCTTCTGGCCCTGGCTTTCCCACAGCCACGCCTGCGTCTTGTTCACGCGCACATCGGTCTCACCGAAGGAAACCGGCAGCGCGATCCTGAGCTTGCCTGGCCCGCCGTACCAGATCTGGATCGGTATGGGTGCCGGAGATCAACGAAGCCGCCGACATCGGCGAGGACGCCATTCCGCCGATATCCGGCAGGGCGGGGAAGCCGAGGTTCGCGCTCTGCGACACGGTCGCGATCATCGCGGACGGCGGCTTCGCCTGGTGCATCGCTACCAGCAGCTGGGCGGGCGTCTGGCGTCGGCAGTGCCGGGGCGGCTGCGCTCGCCAGTACCGTTCCGGCGAGCACGCGCGCCGACCGCGACCAGGGCGCCGCCTGGCAGTGCCCATCGCGGCCTCGAGCCCGAACGGGCGTCGCTGTCCCATCGCGCTACCTCCACGGGCAGCTGGGCGATCCGGACAGGCTGCCCTGCCAGAAAGCATACCCAGCGTCAACGCACCACCGGTGGCCACAGGTTGTGGTGCGCGGCGACCGGATCGCCGCGGCCATTCATGCATGCGCGGACAGGTTGTCTTGGCCGCGAACTTGATCGCGGCCGGGCCTAGCGCGAACGCGTGGAGCACGTTCGCGGTTACCTGCCTGGTGAAACGGGCCGCGTGCTTGGACAGTTCCCTGCCATACGGCGGCGCGAGGGACTGCACCCAGCGCATGGTGCCGGTGTTGAAGACCCCGGCTCCGCCGTCATGGGTGTAGTAAGCGGTATCCGAGTAGCTGTGCACGCCACGGCAGGTCAACGGCGAATGCGCGAGGATCTCGATCGGCCTGGGCACCGGGTAGCTCGGGATTCACGCGGTCGTATTCGTCGCCGACCAGTCCGCGGACTCTGGTGCCGACCCGGGCTCCCGTGCCCTGGAACACCCACGAATCGGGGGCGACAACGACGTAGTCCGCGGTGACCGGATTGGACTCGTACAGGGTGCCGGTCAGCGACGACTCCGGCTCAGCATGGGGCGGCTCGCGCCAGTCGCTCGTGACGAGATCGTCGTGCTTGCCGTACATCGGATCCTGCTGGTAGCTGGTCTTGTAGCAGATCACGAGACGCCCGGCGCCGAGCCGGTCGGGGCGAGCCTGATCCGCCTGAACATCGCGTTGGCGCCGAAGAATGCCAGGTTCAGGCCCAAGTTCCTGGCCACGGTGACGTGCGTGCGCTCGGCCGGCGACCAGTATTCGTCGTGGCCCATCGAGATCAGCGCGGTCGAGCCGCCGAGCGCATGCCTGTCCCTGTCGAGGTCCACGCTCGTCGTATATGCCAGCGGCAGGCCGAGCCGCTCGGCGACGTTGATCAGCTTGCGCTCGAAGACCAGGAATTGATCGGCGCCTTTGCCTTCGTAGGGCCGGTCCATGCTGACCGCGAGCGACCGGTCGTTGTAGCCTGCGGGGCCGGAGTACAGGTCGTACCCGCCCCAGCCGTTGTACGCCTGCCAGGTGGTGACCGCGTTCTTCAGCACGACCTTTCCAGCGGTGCTGAAGGAGCGAACGGTCACTGGGACGTAACGCTGGGCACCCGACGAGGCGTCGAGCCTGAGCAGGTAGGTGCCCTCCGGCCATTCGTCGGTCTGCATAGTGAGCGACCGGATGCCAGTCGCAGCTCACGGTCCTGGTTGGCTCTGATACCGTGATGCCGCTTCTGCTTGTGGCCGCGGATCCAGCCTGACTGCCAGACCTGCCTGGCCAGATATCCGCCGTACCAGCCCATCCGCAGAGCGGAAACCCGGAACTCACGTGCCGTTGTCGACACGTACAGCGTGACAGGCTCGCCTTGCAGCACGCTGACCTGGCCGGTGAAGCCCTGGATGGCGTCAGGCTTGCCGACATGCGTGATCCACCAGTGCGGCTCACCGGGCAGCGAGTTCTCCGCGATCGTCGTGCGCAGCCGGATTTGCGTCGCGCCCGGCGTCGGAAGGGCTTTCCCAGCCGATGCCCTGCAGCCAGCGATCGCGCTCCCGACGGCTCCTGCGGTCACGGCGCCAGCCGCCACTGTTCCGGCCGCAGACCCTAGGAAGGCGCGCCTGGTCGGACCCCCGCCACCACCAGACACCGGATCGTGTCCCCCCATTGCTGAAGGATGGCTCAGGATGTCTGGCCACCTCAGGCTTCCGCAGTCTTATCCCCTTGAGCACCTCTGGTTAAGCGACTGCTCTCACAGCACCACGGGCGGCCACAGATCGTGCTTGGCGGCGATCGGATCGCCAGCCCACTCGTGCATGGCGGCCAGGTTGTCCCGCGCCGGGTGCTTGGCCGACGCTGGGCCTTCGGCGAAGGCGCGCAGGACGTTCGCGGTGACCCGCCTGGTAAAGCGCCCGCACTGCGCGGGTGATCCCCCAGTGATAGAGCGGCTTGCCGAAGGATTCCACCCAGCGCATGGTTCCCGCGTTGAAGACGCCTGCGCCGCCGCGATGGGTGTAGTAGGCGGAATCCGCGTAGCTGTTCACGCCGTTGCAGGTCAGCGGCGAGTGCGAGAGCACCTGGATCGGCCGCTCCACCGGGTACGCAGGATTGACCCTGTCGTACTCGATTCCCGACGAGCGCGCGGAACCTGGTGCCCTTGCGCACCCCTGTCCCCGCGAACATCCAGCGTCCGGGCTGGCGACCACGTAGTCGGCGACCGCCGGGTAGCTCTCGTAGATCGTGCCGATCACCGATGACTCGGGGTGCGGATCGGGCGGTTCCCTGAAGTCGTTGGTCACCAGGGCGTTGTCCTTGCCGTACAGCGGATCCTGCTGGTAGCTGGTCTTGTAGCAGACGACGAGCCGGTTCGGGCCGAGCCTTGTCGGCTCGAGCCTGATCCGGCGGAACATCGCGTTCGCGCCGAGGAACGCGAGATTGGTTCCCGCGTCCCTGGCCGCCGTGACGTGCGCCCGCTCCTGCGGCGTCCAGTACTCGTCGTGGCCGGGCGAGACCAGCGCGCTCGCCCCGCGCAGCGCGTGCGGGTCGGTCGCGATGTCCATGCTGGTCAGGTACGCCAGCGGCAAGCCCATCTTCTCGGCCAGGTTGATCAGCTTCCGCTCGTAGACCATGAACAGGTTCGCGCCCTCCTTGTTGTACGGCCGGTCCAGGCTGACCGCGAAGGCGCGGCTGTCGTAGCTTCCGTTCGGGCCGAGGTAGAGGTCGTAACCGCCCCACGTGTTGTACGCCTGCCAGGTCGAGATGCCGTTCTTGATCACGACCTTGCCCGCCGTGCTTGCGACCTGACGGTCAGCGGTACGTACCGCTGAGCGCCCGACTCGGCATCCAGCCGGAGCAGATAGGATCCGGCCGGCCAGCCGTCTGTCGGCACCGTCAGGGACAGGCCCCAGTGGGTGTGCACCGTGTTGGTGTCCGTTGTGCGGCCCGGACGGCGCTGCCGGTGGCCGCGCACCGGACCAGACTCCCAGACGCGCCGGGCCAGGTCGCCGCCGTACCAGCCCATCCTGAAGGCCTTGACGGTGAACTCGCGGGAGGTGGTCGAGACGAACAGGTGCACCGGTTCTCCGGGCAGCACGCTGACCTGGCCGGTGTAGCCCATGATCTCGTCCGGTGCGCCAAGCCGCTTGATCCACCAGTGCCGGTCGCCTGGCAGGGAGTTCTCGGGCACTACCGTCTGCCGGGCGGGGCGCGCCGGCGTGTTTGCGCGACCCCTCCGCACGGGAGCCGCCGCTTGAGCAGGCTGCCAGCCCCTCGCCGGCTGCAGCCGCTCCCGCCACCGCTCCGGCCGCGCTCGCGGTGGTGCCGAGGAATGTGCGTCGAGACGGATTCTCTGCCACGCCCATGAGTCAAGAATGGCGCACAGGGCGTTCAGAACTGGTTAGGGCTCACATTTCTGACTGTCGCACCCGCGAGTTTGCGCTGGTCAGAGCGTGCGAAATCGGCGAAGTCAGGGCAGTATCGTCTCCAGCGCGAGGCTGAGCTTGTCTTCCCAGTCAGCAAGTGAACGGGTCGGGCCCGCCGGGGCAGGCTTGATCCGTTCCAGGCAGGCCAGCGCGGACCTGACCACATCGGCCGGGCGCTTAGAGGTCACCGACGCGTCGCCGAGTCTCAAGCTCGTAGAGCAGGTCGTCCCTGCCGTGACCGTGGACCATATCGAGCAGAAGCAGCGGCCTGCCCACGGTCCGTGCCTCTGCGCAGGTTCCGCCAGGCATCGTGATCACCAGGTCAGCGGCCGCCATCAGCTCGGGCATCCGGTCGGTGAACCCGAACACCAGCAGATTCGGCCGGCGTTCGGCGATCGTCGCGAGAGCTTGCGCTCCAGGCGGCTGTTGTACCCGGCAACGGCAAGCACGTTCAGCCCTGCTCCGGCGAGCTCGTCGGCGATGTCCTCCAGCGGGCCGTGGCCCCGGCTCCCGGCGACGAGCAGCACGCAGCGTTCGTCCTCGGGAACACCGAGCCCGATCCGCGCGGTGCGCTGGGTCGGCGGGCGGTAGAACTGCGCCCGGACCGCCGGCGGAATCACGACCACCCGCGCGTCGGGCTGGAACCTTTGCACGGCTGGCTCCGCGGCCGCCGACCTGACAAGGTACAGGTCTACGCGGGGGTGGACCCACAGCCGGTGCGGCGAGGCATCGGTGCACAGCACGACGTGGCGCATGAAGGGGTAGCGCGGTGCGACAGTGCTCACCGCCGACACTCCGGCCGGGCTGATCGAGATCACCAGCTCAACGGGATGGCGGTCGAGATAGTCACGCAGCCGCGGTACCAGCCTGAGCCGGGTCACGGCGTCGGCCTGGAGCGCGAGCTGGTTACCCGTTCGCAGGGCGGCGTAGTGGAAAGCGTCGTGCAGGCCGGGTACCGTCATGATCCGCCGGACGGCTGCCTCAGCCGTCGGGCCCCAGCCGTGCTTGCCCAGCCAGGTCGCGTCCAGCGTGTAGGTGGTCCAGCCGAGGGCCTCAAGGGTGGTCGCGCAGGCAGCCGCCGCGGCCTGACGACCTGTGCTGCTTGAGCCAGGCACGAGCAGTACCCGGCGGCGGGGCCAGCCCAACGAGCCATCTCCCTTCCCGGGACTGCCGGCTTGGGCGGACCCTGTGATCACCTTATGCGCATCTCGGTGCACGCTGCGCTAATGCACCATAGCGAATCATGCGGCAATTTCACCAGAAGACAGCAGCATGGACTCAATTGGTGAAATGGTTCTGCCGATAAATGCCGTAAACGATCCATAGTGACTTGGCCCACGCTTGAACCGCGGCAAAGTCGGGGAACATGCATGCGAGCTACCGCGTAGCCCGGTGCGGCTTCGGACGGGGGTCAAGAGTCGGGGGTCGAGAGTCGGGGTCGAGAGTCGGGTCGAGTGGGGCAATAGGGGATCTTCTCCAACAACAGACGATCCTCAGGGAGCCTTCAGGTGGCTTCCAGGCTGCTGGTGCTTACTTGGCTATTGCAGGGCCCGGGCGGAATCGGGCCCTGCACGCAGCGTCGCCCGCAGCTGCCCGGCTTGCCGCACCGGGCAGCGCGGGCGCGTTGGTGATTCGGCTCGGCGAGAGCAAATCGGCCGAATCGGATGACGCATGGCCGCACAGTACGCTGGCTCCGGGGCGAAGGTGGTGGAGATGCAGGACGATCGGCGCAACAGCGAGGGCCAGGTGCCTGAGGAATCTGGGCCCGCGCCAGACGGCGCGGACGCGGGTCATCAGCCTGGTCGGAGCGACGCTGAGCCTGCACAGTCGGAGCCCCTTCGAGCCGAGCGAGAGCCAGCCCGACGGCCCTGCGGCGCCCGGATCCGAGCCGAGGCCGCCTTCTTCGCCAGCCCGGCTACGGCCAGCCCGGCTCGGCAGCCCGGCTACGGCAGCAGCCCGGCTACGGCCAGCCCGGCTACGGCCAGCCCGGCTACGGACAGCCCGGCTACGGACAGCCCGGCTACGGCCAGACGACTCCGCTCGGTCACCCGGGCGAATCCGGCGGCTACGGTCCCGCCGGATACGGATCCACCGACTACGGCCAGGCGGCCTTTGGCCAAGGTGACCCAGGACCCGGTGGCTATGGGCCCGGTGGTTACGGGCCCGGTGGTTACGGGCCCGGCGGCTACGGGCCCGGTGGTTACGGACCTGGCGGGCCGGGCGGCTACGGCCAGGGCGGGTACGGCGGCTACTACCCTCAGCCTGGGTCACGGGCCCGCCGTCGGCGGACGCTGCTGACCTACCTCACGGTGGCTGTGGTCGCGGCCGCGGTCGGCGCTGGCCTGACCGGGTACGCGCTCAGCAACAACCAGAACCCTCCAGCCTCGGCAGGCGGTCAGCCCAGAGGCGGCGCAGGCAACCCTGGCAACTTCCCCGGCTTCCCTAGCGGGGGCAACTCCGCCCGGCACGCCGTCAACAGCGCGAGTGAGCGCGCCGTCGTCCAGGCGGTGCGGCCCGGTCTTGTCGACATCTCTAGCAATCTCGGCTACCAGGGCAGCCAGGCCGCTGCCACCGGCATGGTGATCAGCAGTGACGGCCTGGTGCTGACGAACAACCACGTGATCACCGACACCACCCAGCTCTACGCGACGGTGCTAGCGAGCGGCAAGAAGTACACGGCGAAGTGGCTCGGCTACGACTCGGCCGACGACGTGGCCGTGATCAGGCTGGTCGGAGCGCACAACCTGCGTACCGTGCCGCTCGGCGATTCCAACGACCGTCAACCTCGGCGACAAGGTGATCGCTATCGGCAACGCCTACGGTGCCGGGCGGTTCCCGGCCGTCGTCGGCAGGATCACCGGCATGAACAGGACGATCACGGCGAGCGACAGCGGCGCGGCTACCAAGGAGACGCTGCACGGCATGCTGCAGACCAATGCCGGCATCGTGCAGGGAGACTCAGGCGGTCCGCTCGCCAACATCTCGGGCAAGGTGATCGGCATGAACACCGCAGCCGCGACGGGAAGCTTCGGCGACTCGACGCAGAACGTCGGCTTCGCGATCCCGATCAATAAGGCACTGCACATCGCCAGGCAGATCATCAGCGGGAAGTCCAGCCCGCGATCCAGATCGGGTCGACCGGCTTCCTTGGCGTGCTCGTCCCCGCGGGCCAGGCCAGCACGGTCACGAGCCCGCAGCAGCAGCGCCAGCGCCAGCTCAAGCAGGATCAGGGGTCAGCGGGCTTCCCAGTGCAGCCGTCCGCGCCGGTGTGCCTGCAGAACCAGGAGGGCGCCGGGGTGCCGGCCCACGTCGCGCCGGTTCCGTCAGGAGCGCTGATCATCGGCGAGCTGTGCAGCACGCCAGCCGACAAGGCACGGGATCATCGCCGGCGACGTCATCACATCGGTCGGCGGGCACAAGATCACCTCGCCGAAGCAACTGACCGGCGTCATGCTTGAGTTCAAGCCAGGCGAAGCCGTCAAGGTCACCTGGGTCGACGTCCATGGCCAGACTCGCACACCGACTCACTGGACCTCGTCGCAGGCCCCGCCGCGCTAGCGATCCGGCCCGCAGTCCTGCGAGCCAGGCGCGCATCCTGGCCTCGCACTCCTCGACGGCGGCGAGCGGCACGTGCTCGCCGCGCGAGTGAGCCAGCGACGGGTCGCCGGGACCGAAGTTGACTGCGGGAACGCCGAGGGCGTCGAACCTGGCCACGTCGGTCCAGCCGAGCTTGGCCCGCGGCGTGCCACCTATGGCGCGACAAACGACGCCGCCGCGGGGCTGCCGAGTCCGGGCCTGGCACCGCCGACGGCGTCCGTGATCGTGACCTCCCAGCCCGCGAACACCTCACGCACGTGGTCGGCGGCCTGTTCCGCCGACCGGTCGGGCGCGAACCGGTAGTTGACGGTCACGACGCACTCATCAGGTATGACATTGCCGGCGACTCCGCCTCTGATGCCGACCGCGTTGAGGCCCTCGTGGAATCGCAGCCCGTCGACCTCTGGCTCTCGCGCCTGATAACCGCGCAGAATGCCGAGAATCTCTGCCGCCTCGTGGATCGCGTTGCGGCCCATCCATGCCCGAGCGCTGTGCGCACGTTCCCCATCTGCCCGTATCTCGGCGCGCAGCGTGCCCTGGCATCCGCCCTCGACAACGCCGCCCGTCGGCTCGAGCAGGATCGCGAAGTCCGCGGCCAGGCTGGCCGGGCTGTTCCTGCTGAGCCTCAGCAGACCGTTGCGCTCGGACTCGATCTCCTCGCAGTCGTACCAGACATAGGTCACGTCCATGACCGGCGCCGTCACCTCGGCAGCCAGCTTCAGCTGTACGGCGACCCCTGACTTCATGTCCGCGGCACCGCAGCCGTAGAGCAGGCCCTGATCGATCCTGGACGGCACGTTGCCCGCGATCGGAACAGTGTCGATGTGGCCGGCCAGTACAACTCGCTGCGACCTGCCGAGGTCGGTCCGAGCCACGAGCGCGTTGCCGTCGCGGGTGATCGTCAAATGCGCGCACGCGCCGAGCGCGGTCTCGATCGCGTCAGCAAGCGGTCCCTCCGATCCGCTGACCGATTCGATGTCGATAAGTCGTGCGGTCAGGTCGCCAGGGCTGAGGGAGAGGTCAAGTTCCACGGCCGGCAGCATAGCCAGGTGCGCTAGATCCGTTGGCCGCAGGTACCCAAGTCCCCGGCACCTGCTGGCCTGCCACTGCGGGCTCGGCCGGCAGCCTCCGCGACGGCAGTGCCGATTGCCCGCCGGCCCGATGCAAGACGGTCAGCTCGGGCCGTTTGGCGACCATGCCGTCACCGCTCGAGACGCCGTGCAGACGTCTGCTCAGATACGGCGCAGCGTGCTCGAGTACCCATTGCATGTCGTTCCAGCGCGCCATCGCCCACGTCACCGCCGCGGTTGCCGGACCAGGCGTGGCCGAAGCAGTCCTGCAGTGGCTCCCGCCAGTCCTCATCAGGTGCGAACCCGGCGACCTCGCAAGCCAGCAGCGCCACCCGGCGGTGCCCGTCTGGGGTCAGGTGCAGGCGGTCGGGCGTCCAGAGCCGGCGGTCGGTCAGGATCCGCATCCTCCACAAATCGATGATCAGGCAGTCGTAGCGGGCGGCGATCTCACGCACGTGCATGGTCAGGACGGCCGACTTGCCTCTGATCAGGCGCAGCACCGGAAATGCCTTGGGATCGAACCCGGTGAATACCATGACCTTCGCTCCGGCTCTCGTGAGCGTGTCGACCGCGGTCTCCAGGATGACGGCCAGGTCGTCTGGGTCGGTGCTCGGCCTGAGCAGGTCGTTGCCGCCACCCGCAATGCTCACCAGCTCCGCGCCCATCTTGACGGCAGGAGGGACCTGCTCGTCCAGCACCTCGCTGAGCAGCTTGCCGCGGATCGCGAGGTTGGCATAGCGCAGCTCAGACCACCGGCCAGCGAGGTGCTCGGCGAATCTATCCGCCCAGCCGCGCAAGCCGGACCCCGTCAGCGGTCGGGTCGCCGACCCCCTCGGTAAAGCTGTCGCCAAGGGCGGCAAAGGATTGGAACTGCGCCATGAATGGATCTCCCGGGATCATCGAGCCGACCTGGATCGTCGGGTTATTCCCAGCCAGACGCCAGCCCCAAAACGGATTCGATCTAAAGAGCAGGTACCAAGCGCCAGCGGTCGCATCGCGACGTGTCAGTGCCCGAGCGCCGCGATTGCCGCTGCGGCAGAAGCTTGCATGGACTTCGTTAGGGATCTCACCTGCCGCGCATGGAGGTCGTTAGAGCGCGGTATCGCCCCGAAGTTGACCTATTTACTAGGTCGGTATTCCACGCGCCCGAAGGAGGCGTTCATGCAAGACCTGGCTTATATCGGGCTGACCATCCTGGTGTTCGCCGTGCTCTACCTGCTCGTCAAGGGGGTTGAGCGCTTTGAGCGCTAGCAACTGGCTCGGGCTGATCGTCGGTATCTGCCTGACCATCTACCTGTTCATTGCCCTCATCCAGCCGGAGAGGTTCTGATGTCCGTCGCCACCGCTGGCTGGCTCCAGCTCGGTTTGCTGATCGTCGCCCTGGGCGCGTGCTACGTGCCAGTCGGCAACTACATGGCCCACATCTTCACCACCGACAAGCACTGGCGGGTCGAGCGCGGCATCTACAAGCTGATCGGCGTCGACCCCGCCGCCGACCAGAAGTGGTCCGTGTACCTGCGGAGCATGCTCGCGTTCTCCGCGGTCAGCGTGCTGTTCCTGTACGGACTTGAGCGGCTGCAGCATTATCTGTTCTTCTCGCTCGGCCTGCCCGGCGTTCCCCCGCCCCTGGCCTGGAACACTGCTGCGTCATTCGTGACCAACACCAACTGGCAGAACTACTCTGGCGAGACCACGATGGGCTACGTCGTGCAGATGTCCGGCCTGGCGGTGCAGAACTTCCTGTCCGCCGCGGTCGGCATCGTGATCGCCATCGCGCTGGTCCGCGGCTTCATCCGGTCCAAGACCGACAAGCTCGGCAACTTCTGGGTCGACGTCACCAGGATCACGCTCCGGTACCTGATCCCGCTGTCCATCGTGGGCGGACTCATCCTGGTCGCCTCCGGCGTGATCGACAACTTCCACGCCAACCAGGTCGTCACGACAGTCGTGCACGGTCACCAGACCATCACCGGCGGCCCCGTTGCCTCGCAGGAGGTCATCAAGGAGGCCGGGAACAATGGCGGCGGCTTCTACAACGCCAACTCCGCGCACCCGTTCGAGAGCTCGAACCCGTTCACGAACTGGTTCGAGATCTTCCTGCTGCTGCTGACCGCGTTCGCGCTGCCCCGCACCTTCGGCAAGATGGTCAAGGACAACCGCCAGGGCTACGCGCTCCTCGCGGTCATGGCGATCATCTGGCTGGCGGCTGTCGGCGGCATCAGCTTCTTCGAGGCGCAGGGCGCCGGCGTCGCACCGCACCTCGCGCACGGAGCGATGGAGAGCAAGAACGTCATCTACGGCACCCCGGGGTCCTCGCTGTTCGCCGCGTCGACCACGGTGACCTCGACCGGTGCGGTGAACTCGTTCCATGACTCGTTCACCCCGTTCGGCGGCGGCATCGCCCTGTTCGACATGGCGCTCGGCGAGATCGCTCCCGGCGGCGTCGGCGCAGGACTGTACGGCATCCTCGTGCTCGCCATCGTGACGGTCTTCGTCGGCGGGCTGATGGTCGGCCGCACGCCCGAGTACATCGGCAAGAAGATCCGTCCAGTCGAGATGAAGTACGCGTCGCTGTACTTCCTGACTCTTCCGGTCCTCATCCTGACGGCGGCTGGTTTGTCGATCGGGATGAAGAGCCCGCAGGCTTCGATACTCAATCCGGGGCCACACGGCCTGACCGAGATCATGTACGCCTTCACCTCGATGGCGAACAATAACGGCTCGGCCTTCGCCGGCCTGACCACCAATACCGACTGGTACAACACGGTCGGCGGCATCGTGATGCTGCTCGGCAGGTTCGCGCCTGAGATCTTCGCGCTCGGCCTGGCCGGGTCCCTTGCCAGGCAGCAGCCCGTGCCGGCCAGCGCCGGCACGCTGGAGACGCACAAGCCGCTGTTCGTCGGGATGCTCGTCGGCGTCATCCTCATCCTGGTCGGCCTGACCTACTTCCCCGCGCTCGCGCTGGGCCCGTTCGCAGAAGGCCACTAGCACTGACATGGCTGTGACAACGACGCCCGAAGTTCCCGGCACGGCGCGCAAGAGTGGCGCTGCCCAGCAGAACCGGATCGGCGGCGGGCTGCTCGACCCCAAGATCCTGTGGAAGTCGACTGCCCGACGCGTTCAAGAAGCTGGACCCGCGGGTCCAGGTCAAGAACCCGGTCATGTTCGTCGTCGAGGTCGGCGCCGCCCTGACCACCTACACGGCGATCACGAACTCGTCGGTCTTCAACTGGACGATCGTGGTCTGGCTCTGGCTGACCGTGCTCTTCGCCAATCTGGCCGAGGCCGTGGCCGAGGGCCGGGGCAAGGCGCAGGCAGAAACGTTGCGCCGGACGAAGCGGGATACCGTGGCACGCCGCCTGATCGGCTGGCAGGCGGGCCAGACGCAGATCCGGGTCGAAGACGTGCCCGGCACTCAGCTCAGCCTCGGCGACCACGTGGTGGTCGAGGCTGGCGAGATCATCCCCGGCGACGGCGACGTCGTCGAGGGCGTCGCGTCGGTCGACGAGTCGGCGATCACCGGCGAGTCGGCTCCGGTGATCCGCGAGTCGGGCGGCGATCGGTCCGCGGTCACAGGCGGCACGAAGGTCCTGTCCGACAGGATCGTGGTGCAAGATCACCTCCAAGCCGGGCGAGACCTTCATCGACCGCATGATCGCACTGGTGGAAGGCGCCAAGCGGCAGAAGACGCCGAACGAGATCGCGCTGAACATCCTGCTCGCGTCGCTGACGGTCATCTTCATGCTCGCGGTGATCACGCTTGCAGCCGATGGCGTTCTACTCCAATGCTCCGCAGAGCCTGGTCATCCTTGTCGCCCTGCTGGTCGCGTTGATCCCGACCACGATCGGCGCGCTGCTGTCGGCGATCGGCATCGCTGGCATGGACCGGCTGGTGCAGCGCAACGTGCTGGCGATGTCCGGCCGGGCCGTGGAAGCCGCGGGCGACGTGAACACGCTGCTGCTCGACAAGACCGGCACGATCACCATCGGCAACCGGCAGGCCAGCGAGTTCCTGCCAGTCGGCGGCGTGGCCGCGCGGGAACTCGCCGACGCAGCGCAGCTGTCATCGATGGCTGACTACACGCCGGAGGGCCGTTCGATCGCCGTGCTCGCCAAGGAACGATACGGCCTGCGTGAGCGGCACGAAGGCGAATTGCGCGGCGCGGAGTTCGTCGAGTTCACCGCGCAAACCAGGATGAGCGGCATCGACCTGGCCGACGGCCGCCAGGTGCGCAAGGGCGCGTCAAGCGCCGTGCGGGAGTGGATCAGAGGCTCCGGCGGTACCCCGCCAGACGAACTCGGGCAGATGGTCGACGGCATCTCGTCGGCGGGCGGGACACCGCTCGTCGTGGCCGAGCGCGTCAACGGCACCGCGCGCGCGCTCGGCGTGATCCACCTCAAGGACATCGTCAAGGAGGGCATCGCCGAGCGGTTCGCCGAGATGCGCAAGATGGGCATCAGGACCGTCATGATCACCGGCGACAACCCGCTCACCGCCAAGGCGATCGCCGACGAGTCCGGCGTGGATGACTTCCTCGCCGAGGCCACGCCGGAAGACAAGATGGCGCTGATCCGCAAGGAGCAGGAGGGCGGCAAGCTGGTCGCGATGACCGGCGACGGCACCAACGACGCACCCGGCACTCGCCCAGGCCGACGTCGGGGTGGCCATGAACACCGGAACCTCCGCCGCCAAGGAGGCGGGGAACATGGTCGACCTGGACTCCAACCCGACCAAGCTCATCGAGATCGTGGAGATCGGCAAGCAGTTGCTGATCACCCGCGGCTGCGCTGACAACCTTCTCCATTACCAACGACGTCGCGAAGTACTTCGCCATCATCCCGGCCATGTTCGCAGAGCGTGATCCCCGGCCTGGCCAAGCTCAACATCCTCCACCTGCACAGCCCGCAGTCGGCGATCACCTCGGCGATCATCTTCAACGCGCTGATCATCGTGGCCCTGATCCCGCTCGCGCTGCGCGGCGTGCGCTACCGGCCGTCCTCGGCGGCGTCCATGCTCCGCAGGAACCTGTGGATCTACGGCGTCGGCGGACTGATCATCCCGTTTATCGGGATCAAGCTCATTGACCTCATCGTTATGAACATTCCAGGATTCGGCGGTTGATCACTGTGCCAACCAAATCGGTGTCGCGTCTTCCTTCCAGCGTGCGCCAGCTCCTTGCGGGCGCTCCGTGGACTGCTGATCTTCACGGTGATCTGCGGCATCGCGTATCCGCTCCTCATGTACGGGATCTCCCAGGGGGCGTTCAACAAGCAGGCCAACGGCTCGCTCGTCCACTTCCACGGCCGAGTGGTGGGCTCCAGCCTGCTGTGCCAGGAGTTCACCGACGCCAAGGGCAAACCGCTGCCGCAGTACTTCCAGCCACGGCCATCGGCCTCGGAAACCTCGGCTACCAACCAGACCGGCGGCTGCGACCCGCTGGCCAGCGAGGGATCCAACCTCGGCCCGAACAACCCCGTGCTGGTGACCGACATCAAGCAGCGGATCAAGGCGATCGAGAAGTTCGACCACGTCCCTGCGTCGGCCATCCCGCCGGACGCGGTGACGGTGTCGGCCTCGGGTCTGGAGGCCTACATCTCGCCGCAGAACGCGGCGATCCAGGTGAATAGGGTCGCCGCAGCCAGGCACATCAGCCCGGCGACCGTCCGGGCGCTGGTCAAGAAGTACACCTTCGGCCGCCAGCTCGGCTTCCTCGGCGAGCCAGGCGTCAACGTGCTGCTACTCAACATCGCGCTGGATAAGCACCACGCCGTACCGTGATGTTGGAGATGACAGAACCAGGTACGACTCAGGCGAAGGGTCTTGCCACCTCGGCGCGCCGCGGCCAGCTCAGGATCTACCTGGGCGCGGCAGCCGGGGTGGGCAAGACTTTCGCCATGCTCGGCGAGGGTCACCGCCGGCTGTCCAGGGGTGCCGACGTTGTCGTGGCCTTCGTCGAGACGCACGGCAGGCAGCACACCGCCGATCAGATGACCGGCCTGGAGGTCCTGCCGCGGGCCAGGATCAACTACCGGGATTCCGTCTTCGACGAGATGGACATCGATGCGGTCATTGCCAGGCATCCGCAGATCGCCTTGGTCGACGAGCTGGCACATACCAACGTCCCCGGCTCACGCAATGAAAAGCGCTGGCAGGACGTCGAGGAACTGCTAGCGGCGGGGATCGACGTCATCACCACGGTCAATATCCAGCACCTTGAGTCGCTGAACGACGTCGTGACGAAGATCACCGGCGTGCCCCAGCGGGAAACGGTTCCTGACGCGATCGTCCGCGCAGCCGATCAGGTCGAGCTCGTCGACATGACCCCCGAGGCGCTGCGCCGGCGGATGGCGCACGGCAACATCTACCCCGCCGAAAAGATCGACGCCGCGCTCACCAACTACTTCCGGGCCGGCAACCTGGGCGCGCTGCGCGAGCTAGCGCTGCTGTGGCTCGCCGACAAGGTCGACGAGGGGCTGCAGAAATACCGCGAGGACCACGACATCCACGACACGTGGGAGGCGCGGGAGCGGGTCGTGGTGGCGCTGACCGGAGGCCCCGAGGGCGATACGCTGATCCGCCGGGCCGCCAGGATCGCCGCGCGTTCCTCTGGCGGCGACTTGCTCGCCGTCTACGTGACCAGGTCGGATGGCTTGACCGGCGCCGATCCCGCGGCCCTGGCCAGGCAGCGGCGGCTGACCGAGTCACTCGGCGGCAGCTTCCATCAGGTGGTCGGCGACAACGTTCCTGACGCGCTGCTGACCTTCGCCAGGGCGCAGAACGCCACGCAGCTCGTGCTCGGCGCCAGCCGCCGCAGCTGGCTGTCTGCGCTGCTCACCGGGCCCGGCGTCAGCCTGCGGACGATCCGCGACTCCGGCGACATCGACGTGCATATCGTGACCCACTCCCGGATGGGCCGCGGCCGGGGACTGCCGTCTCAGCGCGGCGGCCTGTCATTGCCGCGCAAGCTGGCTGGGTACGCGCTGGCGCTGGTACTCGCCCCGCTGCTCGCCCTGGCTGCTCGCGAACCTGCGGCAACATCTGAATCTCACCAGCGACATGCTCGTGTTCCTGATCGGGGTCATCGCGGTCGCGCTGGTCGGCGGCCTCATCCCAGCGGTGCTCGCTGCCATCGTGGGGTCGCTCCTGCTCAACTACTACTTCACGCCTCCCTTCTACACATTCAATATCAACGAGGCCAACAATGCGCTTGCGCTAGTCGTCTTCCTCATTGTGGCCATCGTGGTGAGCACGATCGTCAACGACGCCGCTCGGCGGTCGAAGCAAGCAGCCAGGGCAAGCGCGGAGTCGGACCTGCTGGTAACCACGGCAGGTAGCATCCTGCGCGGCGAGCAGCCACTACAGGCGGTTGTCGACCGGGTGCGTGAGGCGTTCGGAATGCAGACTGTGACGCTGCTCGAACGCCAGAGCGGGCCGGAAGGCGGGCTAGCGCCGGGTAGTTGGCAAGCTGTCGCGACTGCCGGGGCTGACGCGCTCGCCAGGCCTGAGGATGGCGACGTCGTCATGTCGGTGCGTGATGATCTGTGCCTCGCCGCCCGAGGCCGCACGCTGCCCGCCGCCGACCGCCGCGTCCTCGGTGCGTTCGCCGCCTACGCGGCGGCCGCGCTGGAGCAGCAGCGGCTTACCGCCGAGGCCGAGGCCGCCCGCCCCATCGCCGAGGCCGACAGGATGCGGGCCGCACTGCTGGCCGCCGTCAGCCATGACCTGCGGACCCCGCTGGCATCGGCCAAGGCCGCAGTCACCAGCCTGCGCTCTGATGATGTCAAGTGGACCGCTGAAGACCACGACGAACTGCTGGCAACAGCCGACGAATCGCTCGACAAGCTGACCAGGCTGGTTGAGAACCTGCTCGATACCAGCAGACTCCAGGCCGGCGCGATGTCGGTATTTCCGCGGCCGGCCGACCTGGGCGACGTGGTCGCCCGCGGACTCGACGACCTCGGCCCGCCGGGCCAGGCTGTGATTGTCGAGATCCCGGCCGATTTGCCCGAGGTGCAGGTCGACCCTGCCATCCTGGAGCGCGTGATTTCCAACCTGGTGGCCAACGCGATCCGGTACTCTCCGGCAGGCTCTCCGCCGCTGCTGACCGCGAGCTCGCTCGGCGACCGGGTTGAGTTGCGCATTATCGACCGCGGACCTGGCCTGTCGGACGAGCAAGTGAGCAGGATGTTCGTACCATTCCAGCGGCTTGGTGACACGGACAATACGACCGGCATAGGGCTGGGGCTCGCGCTGTCGCGCGGCCTGACCGAGGCAATGCACGGGACGATCGAACCGGAAGAGACCCCGGGCGGCGGACTGACGATGGTGCTGTCGCTGCCTGCGGCCACAGCCATCCCGCCACTGCTTCCCACCAAAGCCGTCGAACCGCGGAGCGCTCCCCAGGTGCGATCGTGACCCGCGTCCTCGTCGTCGATGACGAACCGCAGATCGTCAGGGCGCTCAGAATCAACCTGCGGGCCAGGCACTTTGAGGTCTTCACAGCGCAGACCGGCGCTGAGGCGCTGGCCGAGGCGGCGGGACATCCTCCGGATGTCGTCATCCTCGACCTTGGGCTGCCGGACCTGGATGGCGTCGAGGTGATCGCGGGGCTGAGCGGCTGGACCGACGCCCCGATCATCGTGCTATCCGGGCGGGCCGACAGCACCGACAAAGTCGAGGCGCTCGATGCTGGCGCCGACGACTATGTCACCAAGCCCTTCGGCATGGACGAGCTGCTCGCAAGGATGCGCGCCGTCGTCCGCCGCAGTACGCCCGAGCAAGACGAACCCCAGGTCAGGCTCGGTGACCTGACGATCGACCTGGCAGCCAAGCGGGTGAGCAGGGCAGCTGGTGTGGACGGCACTCCTGCTGACAGAGCCGGCATCGGCCCGGCGGGCGACATCAGGCTGACCCCGACTGAATGGCACCTGCTCGAGGTCCTGCTCCGCCATCCCGGCAAGCTGCTCAGCCAGCGGCAGCTTGCTGCAGGAGGTCTGGGGGCCCGGCTACGCCGACGCGACAGGGAACCTGCGGCTGTACATGGCCCAGCTCAGGCGGAAGCTGGAGCCCGATCCGGCGAGGCCGCGCTGGCTTCTCACCGAGCCAGGAATGGGCTATCGCTTCCAGCCAGAGGCTGACCGGCGCTGCGATAAGCCGCGGCGAGCGCTAGCCGAGCGCGATGATGAGCACGATGATAACCACGACGACCGCCGCCGCGACGATGGCGATGGTCCGCCTTGAATTGCTCTGCGGGGCCTCACCCGCCCAAGGCTGCTCGGGCCACACACCGCCCGGTCCGCTCCGCTGGGCGTCACCCCCGTCCTGCTTCGCCACGAAGGCTTTGAACTCCGCGGTGCTCGCCGAGGCGTCGGGGGTGGCGCGGAACTCCCCCGTCGTGCGCGGCAGATCACTTCTGACATACCGGTCATCGTGCTCGGGCATGCCCCGACTTTAGCTGATCCGCTCTGGCCTAACCGGCTGATCAGCGCAGATTCCTCTGCTCCGATTCAGTGGCTGAGCTCGGGCAACGCCTCTGGCCGGTCGACGAGCTTGGACAGCACGATCGAGCTTCGCGTCCTGACCACGAATGGTTCGGCCCCGATTCGCTCGACGACCTGCTCGAAGTGCCGCATGTCGGCGGCCCTGATGTGCAGCAGCGCGTCCGCCTCGCCAGTGACCGTGCACGCGCTGACCACCTCAGGATGCTTGCTGGTGGCGACGGCGATGTCGGCAGGCGAGGTGCGCCCGCGGCAGAACAGCTCCACATAGGCCTCGGTTGTCCAGCCAAGCTCATCTGGGCTGAGCCTGGCCGAGAACCCGGTGATGGCGCCCGCCGACCGAAGCCTGTCTACCCGGCGCTTGACCGCCGGCGCCGACAGGCCCACGATCGCGCCGATCTCGGCGTAGCTGGCCCTGGCGTCCTGGACGAGGGCGTGCAGGATCCGCCGGTCCAGCTCATCGTGCGACATCGAAGTCAGCCGCCCTCATGGTGTTCCTCGCCTTCGGTTACGAGCGCGGACCGCAGCGCCGTCAGCTCAGCGCGCGTCACTCCGCAGGTGGCCAGGTAGTCAGCAATGCTTCCAGCATGCTGCCTGGCCCTGTTGAGAGCGCGGATGATGAGTTCGGGCGGGCTCGCGAGCAGTGCCGCGGTCAGCCGCTCACCGAGTCCCGGTACTCTCCTGCACCCGGCCTATCGTCGGTGTGTGCTGCGGATCAAGGTACATGCCGCTCAGCGCGTAGTCAGCCGCGACGAACTCCTCTGGCACACCGACCGCCGCGAGCGCGAAGGCCACCACGATCCCGGTCCTGTCCTTGCCGGCCGTGCAGTGCACCAGCGCGGGCAGCGCACCGGGCCGGGCTAGCGACCTGAGTCGCCGCGCCGATCGCCGGTCCGCGGTTGTCGATGATGAAGTCGTAGATCGCGGTGAGATCGTCCGGCAGCGCGTCGAGGTCCTCTCCGATCAAGCGAGACCTGCATGGTGAGCGCTCCGGCCCGGGCGAGCTCATCGAGCGGGCTTGCCGCGATCTGCGCCTCGGCGTACGTGCGCAGGTCAAGCACGGTCCGCAGGCCGAGCGTGCCAAGCACGCTGAGGCCCGTCACCATCAATGCGATGCAGGCCATCGGACCTCAGCAGCCGACGCCACCGGGTCACGCCGCCGCCCGTGACCGGATATCCGCCGGTATCACGGAAGTTCAGCGTGCCGCCGACGGCGATGTGGCGTCCGCCCGTGTCGCGAATGCGCCGGATCAGGCCGGCCGTATCGCGGTGAGCCGACCCGCTCAGGCCATCATGAAGGCAACCCGCCATCGAATCCTCCCGCCCGTGCAGCAGCAGATTATCCGGAGAGCTCGAGCGGTCCCGCCTGGCCTGCCAGCGGATGAGCCTGGCCTGCCGCGGATGAGCCTGGCCTGCCAGCGGATGAGCCTGGCCTGCCAGCGGATGAGACTGGGACTGCCTGCGGATAAGGTCTGTACACCTGGAGGGTGCGATGACGCGAATAGGTAACTTGTACGGGCCCGACGCGACCTTCCTCGGCGTGCCGGGCGCCGACCTGTCCGACCCGCCGTCCTGGGCAGGGACGGACATCATGATCATCGGCGCCCCGTTCGACGGCGGGACGTCGCACCGCCCGGGGGCAAGGTTCGGGCCGCAGGCCATCAGGTTCACCGACTACCTGCCACACGACGGCTCCCGCCCGCACCTGGCGCTCGGCGTCGACCCGCTCAAAGAGCTCAAGATCGCCGACGCCGGTGACATCGAGCTGCCGTCGGGGGACACCGAGCTTTCGCTGCGCAGGCTGGAAGAGGCCGTGCAGCAGGCAGCCGACGGCGGCACGATCCCGGTGATACTCGGCGGCGACCACACGATCACCTTCCCGGACGCGACCGGGGTGGCCAGGCACGTCGGCTGGGGCCGGCTGTCGATGATCCATTTCGACGCGCACGCGGACACGGGCAACACGCAGTTCGGCTCGCTGTACGGGCACGGCACGCCGATGCGCAGGCTGATCGAGTCCGGCGCAGTACGCGGTGACAGGTTCCTGCAGATCGGGTTGCGCGGGTACTGGCCGGAGCCGGAGACGCTGGACTGGATGGCGAGCCAGCGGATGCGCAGCTATGAGATGACCGAGATCGTGTCGCGGGGCCTGGACGACTGCCTGACCGAGGCCTTCGCGATCGCGCTCGATGACTGCGACGCCGTGTTCTTGTCCGTTGACGTGGACGTCGTCGATCCCGGCCTGGCCCCGGGCACCGGCACGCCGGAACCCGGCGGGCTGTCCGGCAGGCAGCTGCTCGACGCGGTACGCAGGATCGCCATGGAACTCCCGCTCGCGGGGGTCGACGTTGTCGAGGTCGCGCCGCCGTACGACCACGCGGAGGTGACGGCCTTTCTGGCCAATCGCGTCGTGCTGGAGGCGCTTTCCGGGATTGCGTGGCGGCGCCGAGCCGCGGCCGGTCAGTCTCCCCGCGACCCGCGCTGGCCGCTGCTCCGCGGCAGGGGTTAGGCAAGCGCTGGCTACGACTAGGTTGATGATTCTGCTGCCAGAATTCAGTTCGATCTATAGTTAGGTGCATGCTGGATGCCACCAGGCTCCGGGTGCTCGTCGCCATCGCCAGGCACGGATCGGTCACGGCGGCAGCTCAGGCTCTCAACTACGCCCAGCCGTCGATCAGCCATCACATGGCCAGGCTCGAGTCGGAAACCGGCGCGAAGCTGATGGAGCGATCCGGCCGCGGAATCCGGCTGACCGACGCTGGCCGGCTGCTCGCCGAGCGCGCCGAGGAGATCCTCGGCCGCCTCGACGCCGCCGAGGCCGAGCTGGCTGCTCATCGTCGGCCAGAAGCAGGAGACGGTCAGGCTCGCGACGTTCGGATCCGCGCTCGGCACCCTCGCGGCCGCAGCAGGCGCGGCGCTGCGAGCGGACCGGGCCGTGGCCGACATCTCCATGATCCACGCCGAGCCTGCCGATGCACTGCGCATGCTCAGGGTCGGCGCGGTCGACGTCGCCCTGGTCTTCAGGTACCAGGCTGATGCGGCCGATCCGTTGCCGGATCCCGACCTGCACTATCACCGGGTGCTCGACGAGCCGGTATACCTGGTCACCCCCGCCGGCGGGCCGGCCGGGTCGGCCGGGTCGGCCGGGTCTGCCGGGTCTCGGTCTGCCGGATCGGCCTCGTCACCCGGGTCGGCCACGCGGGGCGTAGGCCGGGCACCAGACCAGGGGCAGCCCGGTGTCAGCATCCTCGCGGAGTACGCGGGTCACCGCTGGATCGCAGGCTGCGAGCGATGCCAGGACGTGCTGGTCCGGTTGTGCCGCTCGGCAGGCTTCAGCCCGGACATCGCAGTCACGACCGACGACTACGTTGCCGCTCAGGCGCTGGTAGCCGCGGGCCTCGGGACGGCGATCCTGCCCGGGCTCGCGTTGCGGGCGTTTCGTCATCCTGGCATCGCGGCGATCGAGTTGCCGGGGACACGCCGCCAGGTGCTCGCGGCTACCTACGGCGGACCGCCAGAGCGGGCCGCGGCCAGCGCGCTGCTGACCGCGCTCGGACGCGCCGCGGCGCATTACGGCGGCGAGGCCGTCAGGTCACCGGGCGCCCAGACCATTTCGAAAACTTAGATCGAGGTCGCCCGGCCAGCCCAGTACGGGTCGCGGAGGCGGCGCTTCAGCAGCTTCCCGCTTGGATCGCGCGGCAGCTCATCAATGAAGTCGATCGACTTGGGCCACTTCATCTTCGCCAGCCGGCCCTCGAGCGACGCGAGGATCTCTGCGGCAAAGTCCGGTGAGGGCTCGACCCCCTCGGCGGGCTCCACCACCGCCTTGACCTGCTCGCCCCACTCCTCGTCAGGGATGCCGAACACCGCGACGTCGGCGACCTTGGGATTGGTGATGATCTCGGCTTCGATCTCGGCGGGGTAGATGTTCGCGCCGCCCGAGATGATCATGTCTGACTTCCTGTCACACAGGAACAGGAAGTCCGTCGGAGTCCAGGAAGCCAATGTCGCCGACGGTGAAGAAGCCCCTGAGCCGGTTCGCGGCCGTCTTCTCCGGGTCGCCCTTGTACTCGAAATCCATCCCCATCCGCATGTAGACGGTGCCGGGCACGCCGACCGGGCAGGGCTCGCCGTTGTCATCGGCGACCATGACCTCGCTCATCGGCCAGGGCTTGCCGACCGTGCCAGGCCGCTCCAGCCACTCCTGCGGCGTGACGATCGTCCCGCCGCCCTCGGTGGCCGCGTAGTACTCGTAGATGCACGGCCCCCACCAGTCGAGCATCTCGTGCTTGATCGGTACCGGGCACGGCGCAGCCGCGTGGATCAGCCACCGCATGGAGGAGACGTCGTACCTGGCCCTGACCTCGTCGGGCAGCGAGAGCATCCGCTTGAACTGGGTAGGCACCATGTGGGTGTTCGTGACCTTGTGCCGGTCGACAAGCGCCAGCGCGCGCTCGGCATCCCAGCCGTCCATGCAGACCAGGGTGTGGCCGAATTGCAGCGCGCTGCCGCCGAAGATCGTCACGGCCGTGTGGTAGTTCGGCGAGGTCACCAGGTGGACGTTGGGATGACCTCCGGTGATGCCGAAGAACTGCAGCAGGCCCGTCAGCAGGTCGGCGGACACATCAGGGTCGAGCCCGGTCAGCTCGCGCCTGACGCCCTTCGGCCGGCCAGTCGTTCCCGACGTGTAGTGCATCGCCGCACCGGCGGTCCTGTCCGCCGGCAGCTCGGTCGGATGTCCCGCGCGCAGGTCGGCGACCTCGGTGAAACCGGGCACCGTGCCGTAGCTGAACCTGGCATCCGCGGGCAGTCCTGCCTCGTCGGCCGCGGCCACGCCAGCGTGCGCGAACCGCTCGTGCACGAAAAAGGCCTTCGCCTCGGTGTCGCGGACGATGTAGGCGATCTCTGGTGCGGTGAAGTGCCAGTTGATGGGCGTGTAGTACCAGCCCGCCTGCAGCGCGGCCAGGCACAGTTCCTGCGGCGCGATCCCGTTAGGAACCAGCGCCGCTATTCCGTCACCGGCCTGCAGCCCGCGAGCCCGCAGCGCGTGCACCAGCTGGTTGACCCTGGCCAGCAGATCACCAGCGGTGTGCTCGGTGCCGTCCGGTTCGACAACGGCTAGCCAGCCAGGGTCTTTCTGCGCACGTTCCCAGAACCCCACCAGCTGCCTCCGATCGCGACCGTTCGTTCCGCACGGGAGATGCCGACCTGACCTCGACCGGCACTGCCGGATCCGCGTAAGCCAGGCGGTGCAGCGACACCGCCTGGCCAGCGCACCTAGGCAGGAACCCGGATGGTTTCGTCGTCGTCCTCGTACTCTTCATCCTCCGGCCTGCCCCGGCTCAGCACCAGCCCGAGAACCAGGAGGACGAGGCCGATCAGGCCGGCCACGATCGGGACGATCACGTTCAGCACGGTGATCTTGGTCGTCCCGCCGTTGTCCGTCGCTATGGCGGAGGCGACGCTCGCGGGTGTCGTCTTGAAGTCGGCGTCCATCAGCACCAGGACGAGTCGTCCCCGAGGTGTCCTGCAGCGTCTGCTGCACGTGCTGCTCGACCTTGAGCGGGACGCCGGTCACCGGGTCGACGAAGTACGTCTCGTTGGCCGAGTAGAACTCTGGCAGAGTCACCTCGGAGGCGGTCTGGCCGACCAGCGCTCCTGGCAACGACTGCGTGCCGATCTGCGTGTTAGGAATTTGGGCGGTGAAAACGTAGGTCGATATTCCGCTGGTGTTGGCCGTTCCCTTGTACTGGAACGTCACCGGCCGCTGCAGCGTGGTGTCGAAGACCTGGTAGCTCTTCTTCTCGGTGCCAAGCGGGAAAAGGCTCCCCTGCTCCTGGCCAGAGACTTCGACATGTTTGCCGTTGACGGAGTTGCCGCTCCACGGCACCAGGACACCGGTCTTTCGGTCGAAGGCCAGCGTGTTCCCGTCCGCCGGGATCGAAACCGGCTGGTGGTTGGTGATGTCCTCGATCGCCGTGTAGGTCTGCCATACCGCGACGTTGTTGCTGCCAACTGACTTGGCCGCCGCGACGTCCCCCTTGGTCGTGTTCGTTGCCTGAAGAGTTACCCCCGACTCTTCGTTCACCGACTTCTGGCTGAAATAGCTAGCGTTGTCGGCCTGCAGCGTTGTCGTTGAGTACTCGTTCAGCGGGAATTTAACCGCCTGATCCGGCACAAAGAACTTCGACAGGATCGCGAGCACGATAAAAAAGACTCCCAGACCGGTCAGTATTGACCAGCTCACGCGGCGCATGGGCCCTCCTGGGGATTGGCGCTCAAATCTGGTGGCTAGCGGGGGTTATACGAGTTTGACGTATGATACTGATCAGTAGTAGTGGTGTCACTAGGAGCAGGACACATCCTCGTAACGACCCCATGCGCTACATTTCCAACATTTACGACATTCTTAGCCATTCGGCGCACGCTGATCAGTCGCTTACCCACGTTGCCTGCAATCCCGCGGTCGTGATCGCGTCGCCGTGCCTGGCCCGCTTCAGCAGCCGCTCGTGCTCGTGCTGCGGGGTTGGCTCGGCCCGGTCAGGCAGCATGACCAGATGGTCGTCGGCCATCCGGTAGATCCGCCGCAGCCGCGGGTTGTACAAGATCGCCTCGTCGTCGAAGTAGAGCAGGCCCTGCTTGTCGATCGGGCAGGCCAGGATGTCGAGCAGCGGTCGCTCGATCGGCATGATCATCTCCATCTCTCGGCAAGCTGCGCGCCAAGCGCCCGCGATCATGCGGCTCCGACCACGGGCGCGACGGTCCCATCGGCCGGCTCGGCGCCGGCGGCCACAACCTCAGCGACCTCCTCGACGTCCTGCGGCGGTCTCCTGGACAGCACGACCACGACGATCCCGGCGAGCATGATGCCCGCCAGCCTGAGCGCCAGCCGCGCAGGATCCGCGGGCAGCCGTTCGCCGAACAGCCAGGTCCCGGCCACGATGAAGAAGACGCTGCCGGTGATGTTCGAGACCGGACCGACGATGGAGACCCTGCAGCGCTGCAGCCCGGTCTGGAAGATCAGCATGCCCAGGGCCGACGACGCGACCGTGATGTACGGGTATGGCGATGCGGCGATGGCGAGCAGCAGGCTGGCGTCGAGTCCGCCGTGCTGCCCGAGCGAGCCCGCCATTGCCTTGATGGCCAGGGTCGCGACGCCGTAGAACAACCCGGAAGCGACGGCATAGGAGACTCCGATCGACGGCATCCTGTGCCGCCCGATCGGCCCCGGCCGCAGCGCGCTGGCACCAAGCCCGGCCGCGATCGCGCCGGCGGGCAGCGCGACCGCCGCAAGCAGCACCCCGCTGGCCTGATGCCCGACGTGACCGGCCTGGCCGGTAGCCGACAACGCGATCACGACGATCGCCGCGGCCATGGCGAGGACGCAGGCAAGCTCGAGCCGCTTGAGCGTCTCACGGAGCACGATCCTGGACAGCACCAGCAGGATGACCACGCCAGAGCCGAGCACCGGCTGGACGACGCTGACCGGCGCGAGCGTCAGCGCGACCACCTGCAGCCCGAAGCCGCAGAGCATGAGCGCGAAGCCGGCCAGCCAGGCGGGCGCGGTCAGCAGGGTGCGCAGCAGCCGCAGCGCATGCCGGGCGTCGATGGCCGGCAGCCGCGCCCAGCGCACGCTTCTCCAGGATGAGGCCGAGGTGGTAGGCAGTCGTGGCACACAGCGCCACGACCACGGCAAGCCCCGGTCCGGTCATCGGCGCACCGCCTCCTGACCGGCGAACTGGTCGAGCGCCTTGGCGTACGTCGCGGCGAACTCGGCTGCATCGGTGCCCGACATCAGCGCGCGCCGGTAGCGAAACGTCAGCCGCAGCGCGCCGCCGGCCGTTACGGCGCCGAGCGACAGCCCGCGCGGCATATGCGCTGACGTGGAGAACCACACCTCGGTGGCGGGCGTGGCGCCGAAGGTCAGTGGTCTCGACGACGCCGAGGTTAGAGACCAAGGACGTGTCACAGAGAAACGGGCCCGCGACCCGCAGTGCCGACCGCAGCAGCATGTGCTTGACCGTGACCGGCAGCGGCGTGGCCGCCAGGACCCGCGAGGCGAGATCGAGCTGTGGCCCTGCGTGCTCCTTCGCCGCCCTGGTCTGGCTCGCGACGCCGGCGATCACGTCGGCGGGCCTGGCGCCGGCGGCCACCCGGGCTGCAACGGACGTGAGCCTTGACAGGTTCGCCCACCGACCATCGCGATCCCGCCTGACGTTTGTCTCCGACCGGCATCGTGATCTTGATCTGGCCGGTGCCGCCGCCGCGTGCCTGGTTCCAGTCACTGATCGTGATCATCAGCGCGGCGATGAGCAGGTCGTTCACGCTAAAACCGGCTCGCCGGAGCGAGTCGGTGACCGCCACTTCGTCCCAGGTCACCAGGTGCGCGCCATAGCCTGGCCGGTTCCGGTCGGCGTCCGAGCCCGGCGCGATCCTGGCGGTCTTTCCGATCCGGGCTCTGGTCGCATCGGGCCGCCCGGCTGATGCGCGACGGGATCTCACGGGCTCCACCGCCGGCGCGCGCTCCGCATCCAACACAGGCGGCCGGCTCGCTCTCGCTTCCCCGCTCCCCGCCTCCGATCTGTATGCGGCGGCAACCTCGTGCATCAGGCGCAGGCAGGACAGCCCGTCGAACGCCGCGTGGTGGGCATTGAGGATCAGGTGATCGCCGCCAGCCCCGGACGCGAGCATGAACCGCAGCGGCGGCGCATCAGCGAGGGAGGGCGACGTGGACAAGAACGCGTCTCGCTGCCTATCCAGGTCCTCCTGGCCGGTGTACGCGGTGATCAGCACGGGGTCGGCGCTCGCTGGCACGGGAAATTCCCAGTAATAACGGCGCTGCCAGCTGCCCTGTCGGCGCCTTGCCATGATCCTGGGCTGCGACGCAAGCACCGCGGACACGCCCGTGCTGATCGCAGCGGGATCCAGCCGGCCAGGCACCCGCGCCTCAAGGTGCACGTTGGCCGGCTCGGCGGGCCTGTCGTAGTAGCACGTCAGCTCGTCGGCCAGCGCGAATCGCTCGATCATGGGCGGCCCATCCACATCCGCGTCAGCCTGTCAGGCAGCACGGGCATCAGCGCGCATGTGAGCGCGATGAGCGCGCACGCTTGCGCGGGCGCACCGAACGCGCCGGTCCCCTGCAGAGCCGGGTGCGCCGCCAGGGCCGTCAGTACTCCGGCGGCCACCATCGCCGCCGCGGCCAGCCCGCCGAACCAGCTTGGCCAGCGGGCAGCGAGGACCGCGACGACAGGCACTGCGAGCGCAACGGGGCCGCCGACGATCGCGATCAGCACGGTGAGTGCCAGCAGGGCGAGCCACGGGGCAAGGCGACGCCGCTGACGAGCCGGCATCTGGACGGTCCAGGTCGACGATCCCCAACTGATCCCCGGCGCGGCGGCGGGCGATGCTCCGTTCATCTGCTCGCGCTCTCTCTCACGCAGTTCGCGCACTTTTTCGCGCGCTTTCTCGCGCCTTCGGCCAGCAATCGCGGTCAGAAGCAGCCCGAGCGCTCCAGCCGCGGAAAGGATAATCCAGACATGATAGAACTTAACCGGTGTGAAGGTCAGCGTTACGACGCCGCCTTTTCCTGCTGGCATGACAAACCCCTGCTGCCAGCCGTCGAGCCGGACCGGCTTCAGCGTCCTGCCGTGCATGGTCGCCGTCCAGCCGGCGTTCTCGTTCTGGTGTAGCTCCAGATAAGAGGCTGCTCCCGGGCCCACCCTGACCTGCCGGGATTCCTGGTTCCATGCGAGCACCTTGACAGATCTGCCCGGGCCGGCTGAGGCCCGCCCTGACGGCCTCGTCGTTCCTAGATCCTGCGTCTGCGGCGCGCCAGGCAGCCCGCCGGCTGCTGCACTGACCAGGCTCATGCCCGTGATCGTGAACGCTCCTGGACCGGCCGTGAGCAGCCGGTGCCGGCCGGCCCCGAGCCAGACGTCTGAACGTGCCGGGCACAGCCTGACGTGCACGGGCTCGAACGAGATGAGGCTGCCGACCGTGCCGAAGACCCTGGTCCGCAGCGTGCGCCCGTCCAGTCGCAGCGACGGCCCCGCGCCGCACGGCAGCGCGAACGCTCGCGCTGGCGCGGGCGCCGCCGGGACGAAGGTCGTGCAGCGCCGGGATGGCCAGGCTGGACAGACCGACAGGGAGCCGGACAGGCTGGCCGGAGATCGGCTGCGCGCGTGGTCGCGTACTGCACGACGGGGAAGCTGATCGTCATCTGGCTCGTCCGCAGCGGCGGCACGATCGCCGTCTGCCCGCCGAGCCCCACGGTGGCGAACCTGACGCCATCGGGGCTAGTGATCTTGATCGATACCGGTGCGGCCGCCAGGCCCGGCAGGGGCTGCATGACCATCCGCCTGATCGTGCGCAGGCCTCGCCAGCTCAAGGTCAGCGAGGCGTGCTGGCTGCCTGCGATCCAGGCGCCAGGGTCGCCGCGCCGCAGCAGGTTGGCCGGCGCCAGACTGGGCAGCGATCCGTACGTCGAGCTCGCTGTCACCTCGAAGCGTCTTGCCGTGCACAGGGGTCAGCGAGGTCAGGATCGCGTCGAGATCCTGACCAGGAACGGCGATCGCGCTCGCCCCGAACCTGTACCTGCCGTAACCGCTCGACTCGAAGGTCCTGGCAAGCGGCGGGTAGGCCGCGACGTTGGCGAGGCTGGCCGGTGACGGAACAGGCTGGTCGAACGAGAATGCGGTGGACGGAGCTGACCTGCCCGCGGGATCCTGGGCCGGCCGAAGGTACCTGGTCACCCGGACGCCAGGGATGTCCACGCCGGAGATTCCGGCCCCGGGTCCGCCCGGCACCCCGCCGCGCGCCGCGGCGATGGTGATCCGCAGCGTCCTGGTCGGACCGGAAGGAACAGCCACGCGGCTGCGCGCGCACCGGTCCGCACGACCGTGCTGGTCACGGACCCACGGTCGGTGCGGACGGTCGAGCCGGCTGGCAACCGGCCGCGACGGAAGGTCGTCGAGCAACGTGATCATCAGCGAGCTCGGCAGGACGAGCCGTCGGTCGAAGGTGATCTGAACCCATTGCCCTACCGCGCTGATCGGATTGGCTTCTGTCCAGACGGTGTTCGGGTTGTCGTCGAAGACGTTCACGGGATCGATCTGCGGAGTCTCGCCCAGCCACGACCCCGACGACGACGCCGTGACGGCCGCCGCGCCCGACAGTACGGCCACCGTCTGATGACCTGCCGCCGTCACAGGCAAAAGCTGGCGCGGCTGCCCGCCGGGACTGCCGAGTGGATCCTGCGGCGGGTTCCGCTCGGTCGCCGTGTAGGTATAAGACGCTGTCGGATCGATGGAGCCGAACGCGTTGTCGGCGCGGCGGAACGAGTCCGTGACCGCCCACTCCGCCGGCCTGACCGGCAGCGGGTCTCCCGCGATGACGGCGGGCGCGGACGGCGCCAAGCACACGCTGCCCGGTGAGCTGCAGCAGCGCGTCTGGTCCCCCGTTCACCAGCACCGTCTTGCTCACAGGGAGCGCGGCCGCGGCGGGCGGCGGCCGGCCAGGTGCGCCAGCCGGAGCGAAGATCTCGATCGCAGGATAAGAGGGCAGCGACCTGCGCCCCCGATGAGCTAGCACTGGACTGAGCCTGCGATGAGCCAGGACCGCCCTGCACGCCGGTGATCGCGGGCCCGAACGACGCGACGACCTGGAAACCCGAGCTTGTCAGCGCCTGGTGCACGGGCTGCGGCGAAATGTAGCCGATCGACGCGGGGCTCAGATCGTTGCGCACGAGGACGTATGCCGATCCCTGACCTGCCGCAACGTCGCGGCCAGACCGGGGATCCGCTCGCCTGAGTTGATGGCCGCCTGCACCGACCTGAGCAACATCTCCGAGCCGGCGCCCCCATAGGGCACCAGTCCCTGCGCCGCCCACGGGGAGCTGGCGAGCGGCTCAAGCGGCTCGTCGACCGGCTCGCCCCACACGAACACGCCGTGCTCAGCGGCCGGCACGACAAGGGCGGGCGCTCGCGGCGAGTGCTGCCGCAGGTAAGAGGCTGCCTGATACCAGTAGTCGGGCACCGCGCGGAACGACCCGGCGTTCAGTACCTGGCCTGACACCTGCGGGTAGGCGAGGCCGAGCAGGACGAGCCCGATGACAGGTGCCGCGAAAAAATGCCACAGCGTTCGCGGCGCCGGCGTCGGCTACCAGCGCCGCGCGCTTCGTCCTGAGCACGAGCGCGTGCGCGATGCCGAGAGCGAGAACGGCCGCCGCGACCGGCTCGACCTTGTAGACGCTCCGGAGCGGAGCGGCGACGCCGTCAAGCAGTTGGTCGACAGGATGATGGAAGATTCCGCCAAGCGGACCTGGATAACCGGCCAGCGCGATCAAGGCCGCGATGCCGAGGCTGAGCCGCAGCCAGCCGCTGGCCGGCAGGTCCCGGCGGGACAGCCCGACGAGGCCGGTTGCCGCCGCGATCGCTGCCGCCATGATCGCGAGCGGGTAGGCCACCATGACCCAGCCGGCCTGCAGCCATGGCTGGCCGAAGTTCAGGTATGCGGTCCAGTTACCCGCGCCGCGCAGGAATGCCGCGCCCGACATGGTGGCCGTGGTCGTCGTCGCCTGTTCGACGAAGGGCAGGAAGTTAAAGGAGTACTTGGCCTGCAGCACCAGCGGCACGAGCCACCACGCAGAGGCCAGCAGGACGGCAGCGACCCAGAGCCCAGCCAGCCGGATGCGCGGCCGGCCGCGCAGCTGCGTGAGGATGAACAGGGCAGGCAGGATGAGCGGGTACAGCGTGGACGTCGCGTTGACGCCGCCCATGCAGAGCACGGCCACCCCTGACCCTGCCGCCGCCCGGACCGATGCGCCCCACCCGGTCGCCCGTTCGGCGACGCCGACGAGCGGCAGCACTGCCCAGGGCGCGAGCAGGCCTGGCAGGATGCCGGCGGAGGTCGATCCGATCACGATCGTGTAGGTCGGCCAGAGCGCGAAGGCCAGCCCTGCAACGATCCTGGACCTGTCGGTCCCGATCCGCACCGCCTCGGCCAGCTTCACCAGGCCCGCGAAGCCGACAGCGACCAGGAGCGACAGCCAGAGCCGCTCGGTCAGCCAGACCGGGATCTTCAGTAGCTGCCCGGCCAGGTAGAACGGCGCCATGGGGAACGCGTAACCGATGTACTGGTCCTGCAGGGTCCCGAACCATTCGGTCGGATTCCACAGGTGCCAGAGCCTGGCGTAGAAACCGAGCGGATCGATGTCAACGCCGAGCTTGGTGTCGAAGAAGATCTGGCCGCGAGCGTTGAGAATGAGGGCAATCAGGGCGACCAGCCAGACGAGGATCGCCCACCTCGTGGTCTGCGTTATCCGCCGGTCTCCATGACGTCCGCCGGTACCGGCAGCCAGCGAACTCAACGCGCTTGGCGCCCGGTGGTGTCCGGTCGCCGGCGCGAACGTCATCCGGTCCGCCGCAAGATCAGCAGCAAATTCCACGTCGCTATCTCGCGCAGCCCGGGAATCAGCAGCAGCGCGCGGCACCAGGCCGGGTAGTACCGCGGCCTGGCGGACACCACCTCGACGTCGGCCCTGCGGCGCATCATCCGCAGCACAGCGCCGATGTGCAGCGGGAACAGGCTGGACCCGACCCGGTTCTTCGGCAGCTGGCCGTGTTTGCGCAGGTAGCGGCGCTCGGCGAGGCTCGCGCCGAGGTAATGCCAGGGCGACATCTCATGGCCGCCCCACGGCGAGTACCAGTTCGTGAAGGACAGGTAGATCAGGCCGCCTGGCTTGGTGGCCCTGATCATCTCCTCGATGAGCCCGTTCGGATCCCTGACGTGCTCGAGGACGTTCGAAGAGACGCAGATGTCGGCGCCGCCGTCGCGAACGGGCAGCCAGTAGCCGTCAGCGACGACGGCTCCGGGCGGCGTTTGCCCGCGGCTCATCATCTCGCCGGCGTTGACTTCGAGGAGATAGCAGTTCGCGCCCCTGGACCTGAACTCCTCGGTGAAGTACCCGGCGCCGCCGCCGATGTCCAGCACGGTCTGACCGCGCACCGCGGTGTAGTCAGCGACCTGATCAGCGGCATCGCCGGCGAGCGCGGCATAGAAACCGCCGGGATCGGTCTGCTCCTTCAGGAAGAGCCGGAACAGGCGGACGGACCTCCAGCATGCGGCCTGCTCCCTCTCTTGCCCGGCTTCCTTTCCGCTCGCCCACCCGCCCCGCGCCGTTGCGGCCGCACTCCCGCTGGCTGTGGCTGCGGCGATGGCAGCACAATGCTACTTTCCAGTAGCACCCGATTGTCGGCGTAGCGGCGCTTTCATCGGATCTCGTCAGGTTTCATGGTGACCTGAGCTGTAAAGATCGCCCCGCCTCATGCGGCGGATGCCTACACTAGACGATCTTGCTGATA
This sequence comes from uncultured Actinomycetota bacterium, assembly GCA_963809195.1. Lineage (GTDB taxonomy): Bacteria > Actinomycetota > Actinomycetes > Streptosporangiales > Streptosporangiaceae > Chersky-822. The sequence goes on from CAWEIQ010000003.1 coordinate 1,722,784, forward strand.
TCACCACAATAGTGCGCGGAAGGAGCCGTCGGGCATGACCGCGGGCAGTCATATCGTCTTCATCGCCTGGCGCGACCTGGCGAACAAGGACGCCGGAGGCTCTGAGCTCCTGGTCGACCGGCTTGCCCACGGCATGACCGAGCGCGGCAACCGCGTGACGCTGCTCTGTGGCGGGGCAGGTCGGTGAGCGGCCCTATGAGGTGCGGCGGAGCGGCGGCACCTACACGCAGTTCGCGAAGGCGCCACTGGCGTTCAGGCGTTACCTGCGCGACTGTGATCTGGTGGTCGAGGTATGCAACGGCATGCCGTTCCTTGCTCCGCTATGGACGAAGCGGCCGGTCGTCTGCCTGGTCAACCACGTGCACACCGAGCTGTGGCCGCTGCGATTCCCGCGGCCGATCAGCGGCATCGGGCGGCTGACCGAGTCCGCAGTGATGCCGTGGGTGCACCGCCGCAACCTGTTCCTGACGGTGTCGGCCTCGACGTTCACCGCGCTCCAGGAGATCGGCGTGGACACGGACCGGATCAGGCTTATCTGCAACGGCGTCGAGCCCGGCCCGCCGCCAGCGCCGCGCTCGCCAGAGCCGATGTTCCTCGCGTTCGGCCGGCTGGCCGAGTACAAGCGGATTGACCTGCTGCTGCGCCTGTGGGACCGGGTTCGCCAGGTGACCGGCGGCCGGCTGGTGATCGCGGGTGACGGCCCCGAGCGTGCTCGGCTGGAGAGCATGGCCGGGCCTGACGTCGAGTTCACGGGCCGGGTGTCGGAAGCCGAGAAGCACCGGCTGATGTCGGCTGCCTGGCTGCTGCTGCATCCGGCCAGCATCGAGGGCTGGGGAATCGTGGTCTCCGAGGCGGCCGTCCGCGGCACGCCCGCGATCGGGTTCAGCGTGCCGGGCCTCAGGGATTCCGTCGTGCATAACGAGACCGGGCTGCTGGTGCGGACCGAAGGCGAGTTCGCCTCGGCGTGGGCGTCCCTGGCGATCGACGACAGGAAACGCGCACGCGATGGGCACGGCCGCCAGGGAGCGGGCCAGGCAGCAGCACTGGTCGGCGGCGGTCGACGGGTTCTCGCTGGTCGCCGACGAGGCGCTGGCCAGGGCGAGGGTCGCCGATCACGCGAGGGTCGCCGATCCCGCGAGGCAGGCGATCCCGGCGGATGAGCCGGTCGGCGCGGACAGCGCTATCGGGTACCTGCCCCAGCCGTCCGGCGCGACGCCGTCGGAGCCCGCATGAGCACGCCCGTCCTGGCGGCAGGCGTCAGGAAACCCCCTGCGGGACTTCTACGAGGATCCCGCCGTTCCCGCCAGCTCGGGGCCTGACCGGGCGCGTCGTCAGGCCGAGATGCTGGCCGACGTGCTCGCCAGCGCCCCTGACCGCGCAAGGATCCTGGACGTCGGCTGCGGCGATGGTTTCGCTACAGCTGTCGCGGCGGCCAGGCTTCCTGCGCACCGTTTCGCCGGGCTCGACTGGTCGGCTCCCTCGCTCGGGCTGGCCAGGGACCGCGGCCTCGCCGTGCTGCGCGCTGGGCTCGACACCAGCCTGCCGATCAGGTCGGCCAGCGTCGACGTGGTGATCATGAGCGAGGTGATCGAGCACCTCGTCGACACCGATTCGGCTGTCGAGGAGGCGCACCGGGTGCTCAAGCCCGGCGGCTCGCTGTTGCTCTCCACCCCGAACCTGGCGGCCTGGTACAACCGCGGGCTGCTCGCTGTCGGAGTCCAGCCGGTCTTCTCAGAGGTCAGCCTGCGGTCGGTCTTCGGCAGGCCGGGCAGCCAGGTCGCCGGGCACCTGCATATGTTCACCAGGCGCGCCCTGGTCGCATTCCTCGCCGCCTATGGTCTGCAGGCCGTGCAGCGTCCGCGGGGCTCGCTACCACGACGTGCCCGCCGCGCTGCGCCCGTTGGACAGGCTGTTCTGCCACTGGCCCTCGGCGGCCTCGATCCTGCTGGTACAGGCCCGCAAAGCGTGCTAGCCCGTCCAGCCCGCGACGGGGACGGACCAGCCAAGGGCGGCCCGGCCACCGCTGAAACCAGTCCGGTCCCCGGCGGCTTGCCTGCCGGCCGCGGCCTTGCCCAGCCTGGGCGCAGGCTTGCCGCGCGTCTGCGGCCGCACGCCTGGCCAGCGGCGGCGGGCTTGGTGCTCGGCCTGCTCGCCCTCGGGCCGGCCATGACCAGCGGGTTCGTCCTGTCCTACGACATGGTGTTCGTCCCTGGCCCGCCGGTCGGCTATGCCGACCTCGGATTCGGCGGCGGCCCGCCGCGCGCGGTTCCCAGCGATCTGGTCGTCGCGCTGACAGCCAAGATCATCCCGGCGGACGTGCTCCAGAAGCTGATCTTGATCGCGATCTTCGTGCTGGCCTGCGCCGGAGTCGCGGCACTGCTGGCCGCGCGATGGCCGCGCGGCCAGCTTCCGTTGCCCGCGACGCTTGCCGCCGGGATCTGTTACGCCTGGAATCCGTTCGTCGCCGAACGGTTGATCATGGGCCAATGGGCGATGCTGCTCGGCTATGCCGCGCTGCCCTGGGTCTTGCGCGAACTGACCAGGACCGACGGTCCGATCCGGCTGTGGCGGCTCGCGGTCGTCATGGTCCCGGCCGCGGTCGGCGGGTTCGCCGCCATCTCGGTCACCGTGATCGCGGCCGTGCCCGTTGCGCTGTTCGCAGGCTCTGACTGGCCGGAGCGGATTCGGCGGCTCGCGGTAACCCTGGGCGTGATCGCCGTGGCCAGCCTTCCGTGGCTGATCCCGTCACTGATCAATCCGGTGCACGCGAATCCGGCCGGCGTCGCCGCGTTCGCCGCCAGCGCCGATACGCCGTTCGGCACTCTCGGCAGCCTGCTGATGCTCGGCGGGATCTGGAACGCGCAGGCCGTCCCGGCCGGATACGGCGGGGCGGCTTCGGTCTGCTGGCTCGCCGTGGTAGGGCTGGCCGCCGCGGGGTACGTGGCCGCTGCACGGCCGCGACGGATCTGCCCGGGCGCCGGCGTCGCCGCGATTCTCGGGCTCGGCGTCGCAGGGCTCGGGCTGACGGCGCTGACCAGAGCCTGGCTGCGCGGCGCGATCACGTTCTGGCCAGGCTTCGCGCTGCTGCGCGACGGCCAGCAGTTCGTCGCACCGCTGGCGCTCACGCTCGCGCTGGGCCTCGGCGCTGGAGTCGCCGCGCTAGTCTCGGCGGCAAAGGCGCCAGGAACCTCCAGGCTGATCAAGGCGGGCGAATCCGCCGCAGGTCCCGCGATCACTCTCGGCGTGCTCGCTCTCCTCGCGCCGGTCCTGCTGCTGCCGGGTCTGGCGTGGGGCGCGGCCGGCCGGCTGCAAGCGGTGCAGTACCCGGCCGACTGGCTGCGAGCACGTCAGCTGATCGAGGCGGGCAAGCCGGGCGGATCGGTCCTGCTGCTGCCATGGGCGCAGTACCGCCGTTATCCGTGGAATCACGGCGAGGCGGTGTTCGATCCGTGGCCGCGTTTCGTAGACAGGCCGATGATCTGGAACGACGCCTTGCGCGTTGGCCGGACGACGGTGCCGGCCGAGAGCGAGCGCGCCCGCCAGCTAACCCCGGTGATCGCCTCGGGAGGACCGCGGACCGCGGCGCTGATTGCCGCGGGAGTCAGGTACGTGATCGTGGATTCGGGTTCCCTGCTCAGGAACGACAGGCAGCACAGAGGTCGCCTTGCCACACTCGCCAGGCTGCCGGGCGCGCAGGTGATGCTCGCGAGCCCGGATCTTGTCCTCTTCCGCCTGCCAGCCGGCGGGTCCGGCGCCAACCGGTAGTGCGCGGCCTGTCGCGGACTTACCGGAACATGGCGGAAATTACTATTCAGTATCGTTCTGGCATGGCGGCGGGGACATTCCCTATGCTTGGTGGCCAAGCCGCCCGGATCTGGATCTAGATCCGGCAAGGAGGACTTCGTGACTCGACTAGGACTGCTGCTGGTGTCCGTCGTGGCCGGTGCAGCACTGGCATTCGCGGTTGCATTTACCGCTACGAGCGTGCTGGCCAGTTCGAACGAGAGCCCGGTAAATCAGCAGCTCTACAACTACGGGACGAAGTAGCTGACGCGCCTGGCGCAGACAGCACCGTGCTAGGCGTTCTCGGCCAGTTCGGCCGCGACGATAGCTCCTAGCTCCCAGCACGCTTGCAGATCTGCCGTGTTCGGCTGGCCGATCACGCTGACGGGCGGCCTGACTTGCTGCCAGGCAAGACCATGTGTGATGGATTGGACCGCCCTGACCGCGCCGGTCGTGTCGCTGGCGCCATGCACATACAGCCCATAGGGACGGCGCTTGGTCGCCTCGATGCACGGATAGTAGATGCCGTCGAAGAAGTGCTTGAGTGCACCGGACATATAACCGATGTTGGCGGGCGTGCCCAGCAGGTAGCCGTCGGCGGTCAGCACGTCGGCGGCCCCGGCCGTGAGCGCGGGCACGACAACGACTTCTACGTCCTCGATCTCATCGGTGTGCGCGCCTTCGAGCACGGACTCGAACATGGCCTGCATCGCCGGTGACGGCGTGTGGTGCACAAGCAGCAGACGGCGCATGTGCCGGGAGCATAACCGGATTTGACCAGCCGCGCGCCGAGGCCCCGGCGGTGCGATTCCGGCCCGGCCGTCCTTGCCCAGCCCGCTGCCTCCAACTTAGACTGAATGTTCAGTCAACTCCGTTAGGGGAGCTACCCATGGCCGACAATCAGGCCGAACACACAGAAAGTACTGACTCCCAGGAAGCCGCCGTCGGGCTGGCGACGCGCTTGGCGACAGACAATCAGCAGAGTCACTCCACGCCGACGGTCGATGCCCGCCGGCCGTCCTCCCCTCCCAGCCTCGCCGAGGTGATCGCCGAGCAGGAGCGCATCTTCATCGAGCGCCAGCCCGAGTCGGCGCGACTCGCCGCGGAAGCACGCGAGGCACTGGCCGGAGGAGTGACCTCAAGCTGGCAGATCTCCCGCCCGCAGCCGGTCTGGCTGAGCCACGGCAGCGGATCTAAGCTCTACGACGTCGACGGCAACGATTACGTCGACATGCACGGCGGCTATGGCGTCTCGCTCGCGGGGCACGGGCACCCGGCGATCGTTGCCGCGGTGCAGAACCAGGTCACCAGGGGCACCCACTTCGCCCAGCCGACCCGCGACGCGCTCACGGTAGCCAGGGAACTGACCCGCCGCTTCGGCCTGCCCCAGTGGCGGTTCGGGAACTCGGGCACCGAGGCGACGATGGACCTGATCCACCTGATGCGCGCGATTAAGGGACGCGACCTGATCATCAAGGTCGAGGGCTGCTACCACGGCCACCACGACTCGGTCCAGGTGTCTGTCTACCCGGACGCCGCTTCGATCGGCCCCGCCGAGCGGCCGTCCAGCGTTCCCGCGAGCACCGGCATCCCGCGGGCGCTCACCGACCTCACCGTGATCGTCGGCTTCAACGACCTTGCGACGGTGGAGCGGGTGCTGCACGAGTACCGCGGCCAGGTCGCCGGCATGATCCTCGAGCCGATCATGATGAACGCGGGCATCATCCTGCCCGAGCCCGGTTACCTGGCCGGGTTGAAGGAACTGCTGCACGCCCACGACGCCTTGCTCGCCTTCGACGAGGTCAAGACAGGGCTGACGGCAGGGCCAGGCGGAGCGACCGCGCTGACGGGGGTCACGCCTGACATCATCAGCCTGGCCAAGGCGATCGGCGGCGGTATCTCGGTCGCGGCGATCGGCGGCACGCACGAGGTCATGCAGCACGTCGCAAACGGCGACTACGAGCAGGTCGGCACCTTTAATGGGAACCCTCTCGCGATGGCGGCCACCCGCGCGATGCTGCAGGAAGTCGCGACCCCTGAGGCCTACCAGCGCATCGACTCCCTCCGCGAGCAAGCAGTCCAGGGCGTGAAGGAGGCGATCAAGCGCTACGGCCTCGCCGCGAGCGTGGTGGCCGTCGGCGCCAAAGGCTGCATCGTCTTCAGCCCCGAGCCGGTCAGGGACTTCCGCAGCTTCCTGATGATCGATGACGCCTACAGCCACGCGCACTGGCTGTTCCAGCACAATGGCGGGGTGTTCCTGCCGCCGTGGGGCAAGTCCGAGCAGTGGCTGATATCGGTTCAGCACCGCGAGGAAGATATAGATCGATTTAATCGGAATGTCATGGTGTTTGCGTCTAGCATCAGCTGAGCGCCAAAGGTGCTAGATTCCGCTGGGTGAATCCAGGTGCGCACCCCCGAGCACCGCTGACCAGGAGGTCATTCCTGGGGCGAGCGGCCCGCGCCGGGGCCGTCGCGAGCGGGCTCGGCGGGCTGCTTGCCGGGTGCGGGCTTGATTCAGCGGAGCCGCCGAAGAACTCCCCGCTGCCGCAGCCCAAGCGGCCCGTCATGTGGCCCATACTCGCCGCCAACAAGCCGATAGCCGACGGCCTGCGCCCCGAGGCGAATGCCACGCTCAAGGTCTTCGGCTGGGCCGACCGGGTCGGCCAGCGCTGCCTGGACGACTTCTCCAGGGCCTACCGGTGCGAGGTCGAGCTCACGTCGTACACCTCGATGATGGAGGCGACCGCGAGCGTACGGCGGGGCCGCGACCGTTATGACGTCTTCATGGGAGCGCCAACGGACCTGATCGGCAGCCTGGTAGGCAGGGCGCTGATCCAGCCGCTGAACCACACGTACATCCCGAATATCCGCGAGGCCTGGCCGTTCTACACCGACCCGTACTACGACAGCCACTGGCTGTACACGCGTGCCGTATTCGGTGTTCACGACCGGCATCGCCTGGCGCAAGGACCACGTCGACCTCGATCCCTACGCGCTCGCGAACGGCTGGGAGTATCCATGGCGGGCGAAGAGCAAGGGCAAGACGGCTGTCCTCGATGACTATCGCGAGACGATCGGCCTCTCCCTGCTCAAGGACAACGACGCGACGATCAACTCAACCGACCCGTACCTCATCAACCAGGCCAGGGACGCGCTGCTCGAGCTAGACAGTCTCGTCGGCCTGCGGATCGACAACAACACAGCCGCCGATCTCGCCAGCGGCCAGTCCTGGGTCCATCACGCGTGGTCAGGGCAGGTCGTCGCGGCGGCCAAGAAGCTGCCGCACGGCGTGCCAGCCGAGGTGCTCGGTTACTGGTTTCCGCCGGACGGCCGCGGTCCCGATGGCCAACGACACCAACACGATCTTGCGCGGCGCGCAGAACCCGGTGCTCGCCCACCTGTTCCTGAACTTCATGCTCGACCGGCACAACGCGCTGCATAACATCGCCGCGACGGGCTTCACACAGCCCCTCACCTACGCCACGCCATCGCGGCTCGTCGTACCTGGGAATCCTGCCCTCCAGCCTCATCTCGACCGCGGTGCTCTCCACGTTCGTCGATCACGGCCTCAAGGAGCTTCAGATCCTTCCCGCCGCCGACCAGCTCTGGCGGCAGGCATGGCGGGCGATCCAGCAGGGTGAAGCTGAGGACTGTGGATTGTACGGATATTCCGGTCTTGCCGTGAGTTATCTGACGGCCAGAACTGTCGTCACGTGACCGTCCTGTAACATCAGAGACCTTGTCAGCGGCTGCCAACAGGAGTAATCAGGAGTAATTGAAGCGCCGTTCAATGGGCACGGGGTAGCCGAACGGCGTGCCGGAGAGCAGTACTCGCTCAGGCCTCGCAGCGAAGGGTTGGCACCATGCATCCGAGAGAAGGCTGGCAAGCTGACGGAACCCCGCCGATCCCTGGCGTCTCCCGCCGGAGCTTCCTGCGGCAAGGCGCCGGCGCGACCGGCCTGGCCGCGCTGGGCGCGGGCGGCATCGGCTCCCTCCTGGCCGCCTGCAGCTCGCAGGGCACCGGAGCACAAGGGTCGGGCAATAATGCTCTGCCACTGGCTCGCCCGAACAACCCGGTGACCTGGCCGGTCTTCAAGGACAACCAGCCGATCGCGAACGGCCTCCAGCCGGAGAAGGGCGCGACGCTGCGGCTCTTCAACTGGGTCGCCTACATCAACCAGGCCGTGCTCAAGAACTTCTGCAAGAAGTACAACTGCAAATACGAGATCACGACCTTCCAGAACATGGACACGGCCATGGCCAAGCTTCGCAGCGGCCAGGTCAACTTTGACGTCTTCTTCCCGACCATCGACGTCATGGGCCAGCTCGTCGAGGGCAAGTTCATCCAGCCCCTGAACCACAGCTACATCCCGAACATCTCCCAGGCCTGGCCGGATTTCACCAACCCCTTCTACGACCGGAAATGGCAGTACACGGTCCCGTACACGATCTATACGACGGGCATGGCATGGCGTAAGGACCATGTCCCGGAGAATCCTTACAAGATGGCCAATCCGTGGGCGATGCCCTGGCAGGGCAAGTACAAGGGCAAGGTCGCGATCCTAGACGACTCGCGCGAGGGCATCAGCCTGGGCCTGATGAAGAACGGGATCTTCGACCTGAACACGACCGATCCGAACCAGATCGCAGCGTCGGCGAAGACTCTGCAGGATCTGGCGAAACTTACCAACATGCACATCGACAACAACGACTACACGGACATCCCGAAGGGCTCGACCTGGATTCACCATGCATGGTCTGGTGACATCGCCGCTGCGCAGTACTACATGCCGAAGGGAACGTCTGTCGACGTGGTGGGCTACTGGTTCCCGCCCGACGGCAAAGGGCCGGTCGGCAATGACCTGATCACCATCCTCAAGGGTGCGCAGAACCCGGTGCTGGCGCACCTGTTCCTCGACTACATGCTGGACCTGCACAACACGCTCGAGAACATCAGCTTCAACGGATACATGCAGCCGCTTACTAAGGTCACCCCGCAGCTCATGGTGAAGGAGAAGCTGCTGCCGCCGAACCTGATGTCTACAGCTGTGCTTCCCTCGTACTTCCGGCGCGGGGTGATGGAACTGCAGCTTCCTGTGACTGCGCTGACCCAATGGAGCCAGGCGTGGCTTCAGGTGAAGAGCGCGTAGGCGTTCGGCGTGGCGACCAGCACCCATCAGCCGTCCCGGCGTGGGCCAGATAAGCCACAGCCACGCGGCCGGGGCCGGGCTGGCAAGCCGGGTAGGTCCAAGGAGCTGCACCGGCCGTTCTACATCGCCCTCGCTGCACCCGGCATAATCTGGCTGATCCTGCTGTTCATCGTGCCCTTCTACACGATCATCGCGATCGCCGCCGGGCACGTGAACCAGGTCTTCGGCTACCCGATCGCCGTCTGGAACCCGCTCCAATGGAGCAGCGATAACTTCACGTCGGCCTGGCGTGACGTGGCGGGAACCTCTGCCTTCGTCGGCCCCATCATCATCAGGACGCTCAGCTACGTCGCGCTGGCTTCTGTCCTCTCGCTGGTGATTGCGTATCCGGCGGCGTACTTCGTCGCCAGGTTCGCAGGCCGCCGCAAGGGACTCTTCCTCGTTCTGCTGATCGCGCCGTTCTGGATCAGCTACATGATGCGCATGCTGGCCTGGATCGACTTGCTGCAGGTCGACGGCTACGTGAACAGAGCACTCGCGTTCTTCGGCCTGCCAGGCCACACTGCATGGCTGAGCGGAATGCCTGTCACCGTGATCTTCGGCTTGGTCTACGGCTACATCCCCTATCTCATCCTCGTGTTGTTCGCGGGCTTGGACCGGATCGATCCCGCGCTGATCGAGGCTGGGCGCGACCTAGGTCTCGGCAGGCTGAAGACCTTTATCAGGGTCACGCTGCCGCTGTCGCGGCAGGCGATCCTGACGGGGTTGCTGATTACGACGCTCCCCATGCTCGGCGACTACTTTACGAATCAGCTGTTGTCAGGCACCACCGGAACCACGATGCTCGGCAACGTGATCGACCAGCAGCTCAGCACGCCAACGGGTTGCAGGGAGAGGGCGCTGTGTTCTCGTTGCTGTTCCTGCTCGTGCTGATCGCACCCATGGTCTATTACGTGCTGGCGACCAACCGGTCATCGCGGGCGGCCGTATGACGGCCATCGCCAAAGCCCGCGGCCGTACCCAGCGCGCCGACGGCGTTGCCGACCGGAGTTTCTTCGGCAGGATGCGACCCCAGTCAAACCCGTGGCGTCGGCCGTGGTTCCTCGAGGGCTTCACCTGGCTTTACCTGATCTGGTCGATTGCTCCCGATCGCGATCGCCGTGCTGTTCTCGTTCAACAACGGCAGATCACAGAGCTCCTGGCAAGGCTTCTCGTGGCGCTGGTACTTCGCCGACCCGGTGAACTCGGTGCTGCACGATCCCAATCTGCACGCCGCCGTGGTGCAGACGTTCGCTTGTCGGTCTACGTCACGCTGATCACCGTGCCGCTCGGGGTGGCATTCGCACTCGGCATCAACAGGTGGCGCGGCTACATCTCGACGACGTTCAACTTCACGATGATCTTGTCGTACGTGATCCCCGAGCTGATCTTCGGTGTCGCGGTGTTCTTCGTGTTCACGATCTTGTTCAAGGGCATCGGGCTCGGCACCCTTGCCGAGACCCTGGCGCTGGTCACCTGGAACATCAGCTGGCCGGCGATCATCGTCCAGGCCAGGCTGGTGACGCTCGGCAAGGCAGTACGAGGAGGCCGCCGCAGACCTCGGCGCGAACCAGTGGCAGATCATCCGCAAGGTGATGATCCCGCTGCTCGCGCCCGCCATCTTCGCCAGCGCCGTCCTCGTCTTCTCCAGCGTCGTCGACGACTTCGTCCTGGTCGACCTGCTGAACTCCAACGCCAGCGAACACGACGATGTCGGTGTACATCTACGCGCAGCAGCGCGGTGGTAACGGCGGGCCCGCACTGAACGCGCTCGGCACGATCATGCTGGTCCTGTCGTTCGTCATCGCGGTGCTCGGCTTCATCGGTTACCGATGGATGACACGCGGCGAACGCAGCGATCACCGCGAGGCCGTGACAGCCATCACCGGAATGTGACGATGTCCAATGCCACGAGCGCCCCTGGAACAGGAGCGGCCCTCCCGCGCGGCGCCCGCGTCGTCATCGTTGGCGGCGGCGTCATCGGCTGCAGCATCGCCTACCACCTGGCTCATCTCGGCTGGACCGACATCGTCCTGCTGGAGCAGAACCGGCTTACCGCCGGCACTACCTGGCATGCCGCCGGCCTGATCACCTCGGCCGGCATGACCGACGAGACGGCGCTGTTCTTCAGCCGGTACTCGCGCGAGCTGTACGCACGACTCGAATCAGAAACCGGCCACTCGACCGGCTACCGCCAGGTCGGCCACCTGTCGCTGGCAACGTCGAAGGAGCGGCAGGCTGCACTGCGCCGCGAGGCCGCCTGGATGCACGGCTTCGGCGTCGAGGACACCGAGATCTCGCCCAGCGAGCTCGCCGGCATGTGGCCGCTGGCCAAGACCGACGACGTGCTGTCCGCGTTTTACGTAGCCGACGAGGGCCGCGCCGACCCGGTCGGGGTGGCGACCTCGCTGGCCAAGGGTGCCAGGCAGCTTGGCGCGAGCGTGATCGAGGGCGTCGCCGCGACCGGCGTGCGCACGCACCGAGGCAGGATCACCGCCGTGCTGACCGAGCAGGGCGAGATCGAGACCGAGGTCGTGGTCAACGCGGCCGGAATGTGGGCGCGCCAGTTCGGATCGCTCGCCGGCGTGCACGTGCCCCTTCAGGCTGCCGAGCACTACTACCTGCTGACCGACACCGTTCCCGGGATGGACGCCGACCTGCCCGTGATCGAGGACCCGGACAGTTACGGCTATTACCGCCCAGAGGGCGACGGCATGCTGGTCGGGCTGTTCGAGCCGGTGGGCGCTCCGTGGTCGCTGGACGGGGTGCCGCGCGAGTTCGCGTTCGGCAAGCTGCCGCCGGACTGGGAGCGGATGGAGCCGTACCTGGCCAAGGCCATGGAGCGGATCCCGCCACTGGCCGAGACCGGGGTGCGCACGTTCTTCTGCGGGCCCGAGTCGTTCACCAGTGACGTGCGGCCCCTGCTCGGCCCCGCTCCCGAACTGGACGGCTACTTCGTCGCGGCCGGCCTGAACTCACTCGGCATCCTGTCAGGCGGCGGCGTCGGCCACATGGTCGCGCACTGGATCGTCGACGGGGTGCCGCCGCTCGACGCGACCGCCGTGGCCATCGACCGGACGGCGACCTACGAAACGTCACGCAAGTTCCGCGCGCAACGCACCGTCGAGCAGCTCGGCGTCCTCTTCGGCGACGCCGTCTGGCCATCCTGGAAGCCCAGCTCAGCGCGGAACGTCCGCCGCTCCGTGCTGCACGACCGCCTCGCCGCAGCCGGGGCGCACTTCGGCGTCTCGGCCGGCTGGGAGTACCCGGAGTGGTTCGCGAAGCCAGGCGACCATCCGCTGGCGACGATGGACTACCGGCGCCAGCCGAGCCACGACATCGTCGAGCGCGAGCATCACGCGATCCGCGAGGCCGTCGGCGTGATCGACATGACCCTGATGGCCAAGCTGATCGTGCAAGGCCCCGGCGCGGCGGCCGTGCTGAGCCGGCTGTCGGCCAACGACGTCGCGCGCGAGACCGGCCGGCTCGTCTACACGCAGTGGCTCAACACAGCGGGCGGCATCGTCGCCGACCTCACCGTGACCCGCCTTGGCGACGAGAAATTCCTGGTCGTGGCCAGCGACATCATCCACCGCAGGGTCGAGCCGCTGATCAGGCGGGCAACCAGGCCAGACGAGTTCGTCACGGTCACGGACGTCACCTCAGGCACGACGCTGCTGACCGTGCAGGGCCCGGCTTCCCGCGAGCTCATCTCGAGGCTGACTGACGCCGATTTGTCCAACCAAGCGTTCCCGTACCTGTCGGCACGGCAGGTGCATGTCGGGTACGCGCCCGTTCTCGCGCTGCGGGTCACCTACGTCGGCGAGCTCGGCTGGGAGCTGCACGTGCCTGCCGAGTACGGCGCCGGTGTCTACGACGACCTGATGTCCGCGGGGGCTGACCTGGGCATCCGCCCCGTCGGCCTGGCCGCGATGTCGAGCCTGCGGCTGGAGAAGGGCTACCGCGACATGGGCGTCGACATCGACAACACCGACAACCCGATCGAGGCGGGCCTCGGCTTCGCGGTCGCCTGGGACAAGCCGGGCGGCTTCATCGGCAGGGACGCGCTGCTCGCGGCGCGTGCGGAGGGGCCGCCGAAACACCGCGTCGTCGGGCTGATGGTGGCGGACCCGTCCGCCGACCTGTTCGGCAACGAGCCGGTGTACCTGGCCGGCGAGTGGGTCGGCTACGTCCGCGCCGCCGCGTACGGCTACACGGTCGGCGGCCCTGTCGCGCTGGCCCAGGTTGCCTGCGAGGACGGCGTGACCGCCGAGTGGCTCAAGTCGGGCGACTTCACGGTGCGGACCGACGAGCGCGAATGGCCGGCCCGCCTGCAGATCGCCCCGTTCTACGACCCCAAGCGCCTGCGCATTCTCGACGAGGCCTGACCAGTCACAGGCGCAGCGCCACGGCAGATCGGAAGGTTTTGCGGTAAGACGTAGCGTTTGCGGTTCTATCTGACGCAGACGCTACCTCCTAAGCGGTGTCCGGCCCTGGAACACCATTTAGCCCTGGTTCCCCGCAACGACTTCGCCGATGAGTCCGAGTCCGGCACCTGGAGAAGTTGCCGTGCCGGCCAGGACTCACGGTGGTGCCACGTATAGTCCTGAACGAGGTGTTTGCGAAGTGACGGCGACTGAACCGAGGTCAGGTACCGAGATGAGCGGCATCTTCCCGATCGATCCGCAGGCGGCGCTGCAGCCAGACCCTGCCAATCCCGGCGAGTACTACGTGAACAACTTCACCGGGGCTCATCCTGGCCTCTTCGCTGGCGTCTGGTCGGCCGATCAGCAGGAGACCGTCATCGACTCCTATCCGGTGGACGAGGTGTGCGTGGTCCTGGCCGGAACCATCACGTTGACGGCCGCCGACGGGCAGGTCAGCGTGTTCAGGCCGGGCGACTCGTTCGCGATTCGCAAGGGAACCGCACTGACCTGGGCCAACTCACCGGACGTGCGCAAGATCTACGTGATACTCGACCACGCTGCGCCGGACGCGCCAGGTGTCGGCTGAGGCCGCCGCCATCCGCGGCCACGGCCAGGTCATTCGGGAGCCGTCAGATCCAGAGGTGGGCCTAGACCCACCTCAGATGTAGGCCGCAGGCCATTACGCCGACCGATGTCCATCGGCAACGATTGGCCGTAGCTGCCGCCGATCAGGCGGTATTGGCCGACAGGAGCGGCGCTGTGAACTGGACGGTTCTCGCGATTGCCTGGATGGCGGCATGGTCTGCCTGCCTGGTCTGGTTCGTCCTCCTGGTGCTGCGGCGTGCCAGGTCACCGCCAGCAAAAGTCCATGCCGTTGTGGGGACGCATCGGCGAGCTAGTCATCGACGGGGTCGCCCTGCCGGTGCTGCTCCTGAACGCCGGCCTGACCGGCGCATGGGTGCCGCTGGTCGCGGTGGGCATCGCGCTGACGCTGTGGACCTTCGCGCCGCGCTCAATCGCGTCCCTGGTCATCCCGGCCACGTTGCTAGGAGTCGCGCTTCAACGGATTCATCCTCGTGCGCGCGTACTCCAGAGGCGCGTTGTGGGTCGCCCCCTACGGCCTGACCGGCACCGCCTACGGATCGCGCGTTCACCCATCTCTGTGCTGCCACAGGCCTGCGCCTTCTTCGCCGGCGGACTGTGGCTTGGCTGGCGCCGGCTGGATCGGCAATCCTGGCTGTACCAGCGGGTCCTCTACGTGGCCGGACACGACTCGCGGCGAGAGCAATCGCCCGCGATGGGGGCTCGTGCTGCTGCCACTGGTCGCGGTCCTGGTCGAGCTCCTCGGCCGGACGTCCTGGCTTGGCCTTCCCTGGTGGAGCGCGGGCCTGACGCTCACCGTCGCGGCTGCCGCGCTCGTGCTCGTGATCCGCGCCCCGGCGATCGCAGCCGACCTGTCCATCGTCGGAGTGATCTTGCTCGGCCTGTACGGCGTGGCGCTGGCCGCGTGGTGGCCGACGCACATCCCGCTGCCGTCGCCCTACACCTCCGACGTCCGCTTCGTAGCGGCCATCGTGGACAGCCGGGCCACGGCGTTGCTGGCCGGCGCGCAGGGCGTGGCGCTCATCGGCTTCGGCCTATGGCTGATCCCGCGCGCCATCGACGACCGCACGAGGCTGCTGCTCAGGTCGGCGGCCGACCTCGACCTGACCGCGCGGGTAACCCGCCTGACCCGCACCAGGGCGGACGCCGTCGACACCGCGACGACGCAGCTGCGCAGGCTTGAGCGCGACCTGCACGACGGCGCCCAGGCCCGGCTGGTTGCCCTCGGGATGAGCTTGCGCGCTGCGGAGCGGCTGATTCCGAGCCGCCCGGACGCCGCGGCAGCGCTGGTTGCCGAGGCGAGGGAGACGTCGCTGAAGGTGCTCGATGAATTGCGCTCGCTCGTCCGCGGAATCTGCCCGCCAGTGCTCGCCGACCGCGGCCTGGCCGACGCGGTGCGAGCGCTCGCGCTGGACACCCCGCTGCGCACCGACGTCCAGGTCGACCTCCACGGGCCGACCGGCCCTGCCAGTCGAGACGGCCTGCTACTTCGCGGTGGCCGAGGCCCTGACAAACGCTGTCAAGCACGCCAGCGCGCGAAGCGTCACGATCAGGATCGAGCACCACGACGGCGCCCTGACGCATCACGGTCGTCGATGACGGCATAGGCGGAGCGGACCCGCGAAACGGCTCTGGCCTGGCGGGCCTGGAGCGGCAGGCTCGGTACATTCGACGGAGTCCTTGCGGTGAGCAGCCCGCCGGGCGGACCGACGATCGTCGCCATCGAGGTGCCATGCGCGTTGTCCTCGCAGAAGATCTCTACCTACTCAGGGACGGGCTGACCAGGCTGCTGCAGGCCCACGGCATCGACGTCGTCGCTGCGGTCGGCTCCGGCACCGAACTGCTCGATGAGCTGCTGGCGCAGCGGCCCGACGTGGCAGTGATCGACGTCAGGCTGCCGCCGACGTTCACCGACGAAGGCCTCCGCGTCGCGCTCGAGGCAAGGCGACAGCTCCCCGGCCTGCCGGTCCTCGTCCTGTCTCAGTATGTCGAGCAGCTCTACGCAAGGGAGTTGCTCTCCGACCAAGGCGGCGGCGGTCGGCTACCTGCTCAAGGACCGTGTCTTCAGCGACGAGGCGTTCGTCGAGGCGCTCCGCACGGTCGCTGGCGGCGGAACCGTGCTCGACCCCGAGGTCATCGCCAAGCTGCTGCGCCGGCGCGCCGCCGAGGAGCCGATCACCGCCCTGTCACCCAGGGAGCGGGAGGTACTTGAGCTGATGGCCCAGGGCCGGTCCAACGCCGCGATCGCGCAGCGCCTGTTTATCTCGGAGAAGGCCGTCAGCAAGCACAGCACGAGCATCTTCATCAAGCTCGGCCTGGAGCCCTCCGACGACGACAACCGTCGCGTCCTCGCCGTACTCGCCTACCTGAACTCGTGAGCGCGGGGCTAGCCGGCGAGGAGGTGCTCTTGCTCCTGGCCGGCGGGGATGTCCTCGCCGGTCGCGCTGATCGCGTCGCCCGCCAGCACCCGCAGCGCGTCGGGCGCCAGGTGCACCTGGACCGGCGTGCCCTGCGCGAGGTCGGGCCGGTCGTCGCCGTCGTTCTGGATCAGCGCCTGTACCTGCTCGCCTGGCGCCAGCCGGAGCATGACCTGGGTCGACGAGCCCAGGTACACCAGGCGCTCGACCATGGCTGGCACCCGGTTCGGGCCCGCGGCGCCGCTCGCCGTCCACCCGGGCGGAGCCGGATTGCGACTCGAACGGCTCGATCCTGACTCGCTCCGGCCTGATCACGGCGTGCGCGCGGTCAGGGGCTTCCTCGCCGCCATAGTCGGCCGCCAGCACGAAGTCTCCGAGCTGCACCTTGCACTGCGAACCGGGCCCGCGCTCGATCACGTCGACCTCCATCAGGTTCGAGACCCCGAGGAAGTCGGCGACGTAGGTGTCGGCCGGCGCGTCGTAGATCTCGTGCGGCCCGCCCATCTGCACGATCTTGCCGGCCCGCATGACCGCGAGGCGGTCCGACATGGTCAGCGCCTCCTCCTGGTCGTGCGTGACGTACAAGAACGTGATTCCGACGCGCTCCTGCAGCGCCTTCAGCTCGACCTTGAGCGACGCGGCGCAGCTTGGCGTCCAGCGCGCCGAGCGGCTCGTCGAGCAGCAGCACGGCAGGATCGAGCACCAGGGCCCTGGCCAGCGCGATCCGCTGCTGCTGGCCGCCGGACAGCTGCCCTGGCCGGCGCTTCTCGTATGCGGTCATATGCACGAGTTCGAGCGCCTCGCCGACCTTGCGCCGCACGGTGGCCTTGTCGACGCCCCGGTTGCGCAGGCCGAATGCGACGTTCTCGTGCGACGTCGAGGAACGGGAACAGCGCGTAGCTCTGGAAGACCGTGTTGACGTTGCGCTTGTTGGCTGCCACGATTCGTCATGTCCACGCCGTCGAGCAGCACCTTGCCGGCGGTCGGCTGCTCGAACCCGGCGATGAGCCGCAGCGTGGTGGTCTTGCCGCAGCCAGACGGCCCCAGCAGGGAGAAGAACTCGCCGCTGGAGATCACCAGATTCACATCGTCGACCGCCATCTCGACGAACCGCTTGCTCAGCGAGACGAGCTCGATGTGTCCACCAGACATAAGGCGATCACCTTCCTGCTCCGGCACGGGCCAGCCGCGGCGCCAGCCGCTCGCGGTCGCTCGGAGTCCACTGGAAGCCTAGACGATCAGCTATATAGAGCATGCACAGTTCATATGCACTCACTGGATCAACAACCGGATCATCCAGGGCAATCTGTACCGTCAGCCCATCAAGCAGGGCGTTGACGAAAATCGAGAACGGGTGCGGGTCGATATCGGCGAATTCACCGGCCTCTTGCCCCGCGACGACGAGTGACACGATGACGGTTCGCCAGCGCTCGTCGGACTTCTGCCGAACGCCGGCGACATCGGCATTCCTGGCCGCCTGGGCCCAGAAATCCAGCCACAGCTTCCAGTTGGCGGTCTCCAGCTGCGGGATCGGGATCCGGCAGCAGGTTCATGGCCACGAACTCTTCGAGCCGCTCCGCGGCGGTTCCCAGCCGGTCCATCCGGCGCTTGCCCTCGGCGTACCAGGTGTCCTCGTAGTGCCTGATCGCCTCGGTGAGAAGCTGGTCTTTAGTCTTGAAGTAGTAGATCACCAGGGCGGGGCTGATCCCGATCCGCTCGGCGATGTCGGCGATTCTCGTGTCGGCAAAGCCGCGCTCGGCGATCACGTCAAGGGCGGCGCGCAGCATCTGACCGCGCCGCTGGTCCGCGATGCCGGGCCCGGCGTGGGCGTCCTGGGCCTGCTCAGTCATCTGCAAATCCTCCCCACCACTTGTCGTAACCGTAGCAAATTTCTAGACTGAACATTCAGTCAGTCTCTCAGGAGTTCCTACCCTGAGGCGGCGCGGGCCCGCCCCGCAAGCGAGATCCGAGGCCAGGAAGGACATGACAGACATGGCCGCAACATACGACGCCATCGTCATCGGCGGAGGGCACAACGGTCTCGTGGCCGCTGCCTACCTCGCGCGCGCAGGCGCGAGGACGGTTGTGCTCGAAAGCCGGCATAAGACGGGCGGCGCTGCGACCACAGAATCCCCATGGCCAGAAGCTCCCGAGTTCAAGGTGACGAGGCTGTCTTACGTAATGAGCCTGATGCCGCCGACCATTATTAACGATCTCAAGCTAGCGAGTCACGGCTACAAGGTCTACCCGATGGGCCCGTATTACCAGGCATTTCCGGAGGGCGGCTCGATCAAGCTCTACGCCGACGACGCCAAGCGGAACTACGAGTCGGTATCCAAGTGGTCGAAGAAAGACGCCGAGGCCATGCCCGCCTGGGATGCGTGGCTCGCCGGCCTCGCCGACGTTCTCGGCCCGATGCTGCTGACGGCTCCGCCGAACATCGGCTCGCGCAAGCCCAGGGATCTGGCAGGAACCCTCAAGCTCGCCTGGCGCAACCGCGGCCTCACGGTCCGGACGATCGCCGACGCGACCCGCCTGATGACCATGTCGATCGCCGACCTGCTTGACGACTGGTTCGAGTCTTCGCAGGTCAAGGGCGCGCTCGCGGTCAACGGAGTGATCGGCACCTGGGCAGGACCGTACGAGCCGGGCACCGCGTACGTGATGGCGCATCACTCGATCGGCGACGTCGGCGACGGCCACCTCGGCAACTGGGGCTTCCAGGAGGGCGGCATGGGCGCCGTGTCCGACGCGATCGAGGCCGCCGCGCGCGGCTTCGGCGTCGAGGTCAGGGTGAATTCCCCGGTCAGCCGGGTGCTCGTCCGAGAACGGCCGGGCGGTCGGCGTCGCTCTCGAGAACGGCGACGAGATCAAGGCCAGCACCGTCGTGTCGACGCTGCACCCGCGCACCGCGTTCCTTGACCAGGTCGGCGAGAAGAATCTGCCAGCCGATTTCGCCAGGGACATCAAGACCTGGAAGACGCGCAGCGGCGTCGTCAAGATCAATCTCGCGCTCTCCGAGCTCCCGAGCTTCACCGCCGATCCCGGCACCGATCTGGCCGAGCACCACACTGGTTCGGTCGAGATGGCACCGTCGATGGAGTTCACCGAGCGCGCCTTCCTGGACGCGAGGGAGGGCAAGCCGGCGGTGCGGCCGTTCAGCGACGGGGTGATCCCGACCGCGTTCGACAAGACCCTGTGCCCCGAGGGCACGCACATCATGTCGCTGTTCACCCAGTGGGTGCCGGCCGACTGGAACCTGGAGCCGCACACCTCAGAGCTCGAGGCGTACGCGGACCGCATGATCGAGCTCTACGACGAGGTGGCGCCGAACTTCAAGGCTTCGATCCTGCACCGCGACGTCGTCGGCCCGTACCAGATGGAGCAGGAGTACGGCCTGATCGGCGGCAACATCTTCCACGGCGAGCTCTCCCTCGAGCAGCTCTTCCACATGCGCCCGGCGCCCGGCTACGCCGACTACCGGACACCCATCTCCGGCTTGTATTACGGCAGCTCGGCGACGCACGCCGGCGGCGGCGTCTGCGGCATCCCAGGCTGGCAGGCCGCACGCGCGGCGCTGGCCGACCGCAAGGTCAGCAAGTCGGCGAAAGGCCAGCGTGCGGCAGGGTAGGGATCGACGGGGACACCCGCGGGCATGAGGACTGACATCGATTCGCAACAGCCCGCAGAGCCGCATCAGGCAACGGATCGCAGCTCACTTCTGGCGATGCTGGAAGCGCGGTCCGTGGCGATCGTCGGCGCGTCCAAGCGCGAGGGCAGCTTCGGGGAACGAATGCTCGCCGAAGCGGAGAAGTCCGCCGCGAGGCCGGTCATCTACCCGGTGAACCCGCGGTACGCAGAGATCGGCGGTCGCCCGTGCCACTCCGTCGCTCGCCGACCTGCCCGAGCCGGTCGACCTGGCCCTGCTGGGCGTGCCTGATGCCGGCGCTGGAAGAGCAGCTGACGCTGGCGGCCGGCCAGGGCTGCCGCTCCGCTGTCATCTTCGGCAACGCGCACGAGGACCCAGCGGCGGGATATCGCGGAGTCGTCCCCCCTGCCAGCACAGCGGGGGGGTACGGGGGGTCTCCCCCCGGAAGCACAGCCGCGGCCGCAGAGCCGCGCCCGAGCCTGCGGCAGCGACTCGCCTCGATCGCCAGATCAGCCGGGATGGAGCTCTGCGGCGCCGGATGCATGGGCTTCGCGAACGTGAGCCACGGCCTGCGGGCCATGGGCTACGTCGAGCCCGACCCGCTGCCTGCCGGACCGGTCGCGCTCGTGACGCATTCGGGCTCGGTGTTCTCGACGATGCTGCGGTCACGCCGCGCCTTCGGCTTCACGCTCGCGGTCTCCTCAGGCCAGGAACTGGTCACCGCGGCGCCGTCTTACCTGTCCTACGCGCTGGACGTGCCGGACACGAAGGTGATCGGGCTGATACTCGAGGCGATGCGGCAGCCAGACGAGCTGAGGAACGTGCTCACCCGGGCCGCCGAACGCGGACTGCCCGTCGTGCTGCTCACCGCTGGCAACTCCGCCAGCGGCCGGGCCATGGTGGCCGCCCACTCCGGCGCCCTGGCCGGCTCGGACGGCGGGTGGGAAGCGCTGGTCCGCTACTACGGCATCCACCGGGTCAGCGATCTGGCCGAGATGGCCGACGCGCTCGAGTTGTTCGCGCTCCGGGCCACACGCCGCACCGGTCACCCGGCCCGCGGCCACCAGGCGACGGCCATGGCATCGCGACAGTCCACGACTCGGGTCTCGAGCGCGCTCACACTGCCGATGTCGCCGACGAGGTCGGCGTACCCTTCGCCGCGATCAGTGATGCGACAAAGGCCAAGCTCGAAGCGCTGCTCGATCCTGGTCTGCTCGCGACCAACCCGCTCGACGTCTGGGGAACCGGCGCGGGGACCAGAGAGCTCTTCGCCGGTTCGCTGACCGCGCTCGCGGAAGACGAGTCCGTCGACGCGGTCGCACTCTCCGTGGACCTGATCACCGAACTCGACGGCGACACCGCTTACCAGCTCGCAGTGCTCGACACCGCGAGTCAGACCGATAAGCCGGTCGTGGTGCTCAGCAATCTGCCGGGCGCGATCGACCCGGATACGGCCGTCCTGCTGCGCTCCAGCGGCATCCCGGTGCTCGAGGGCATGCGCTCAGGTTTGCGGGCGCTCCGGCACCTGCTCGAACACGAGGCAAGGCCAGCGTGGCACGAGCCGGCATGGCCGATGCCCGACCTGGAACGGCGGGACCGGGCCAGGAGCTTGCTCAGCCAGAGCCGCGAGACCGGTGCCGCACACCTGGCGCTGCTGCGCGAGTACGGCATCCCGGCGGCACGCGCGGAGCGTGTCAGCGATGCCGACGACGGCGCTCGCCGCCGCGGCCAGCATCGGCTACCCGGTGGTGATCAAGACCGACCAGCCTGGCATCGCCCACAAGTCCGACGCAGGCGGCGTGATCCTCGGCATCGCCAGCCCCGGAGAGCTAACAGCGGCCTATACAGATCTCGCCGCTCGGCTCGGTCCGGCCGCCCTCATCTGCGAGACCGTGCCGCAAGGCACCGAGCTTGCGCTCGGCCTGATCCGCGATCCCGACCTCGGCCCGCTCATCGTGGTCGGGGCAGGCGGAACCCTGGTCGAGCTGATCGCCGACCGAGCGGTCGCGCTTCCGCCGGTGTCAAGTGATCAGGCTTCCGGGCTACTCGCCGAGCTCAAGGTGTCCGCACTGCTCGCGGGCGCCCGAGGCGCGCCACCAGCTGACCTCGCCGCGATCGCCAGCGCCATCACCGGCCTGGCCGAGCTCGCCCACGAGCTCGGCCAGGACATCGACGCCCTCGACATCAACCCTCTGATCTGCGGCCCCGACGGCGCGATCGCAGTCGACGCCCTCGTCATCCCGGGATCACTCGGACTGCTAACCAGAGCGACACCCGGTGGAGAGCCGGGCAGGATATCCGTGCCTTACTTGGCGGCAGTGCGCAGCGAACAAGTCGGGCCGGGATTGCCACATCGACGTCCCGACGCAGAGCCTGCCTGCGGACTGTTGATCGTGATCCGCCGAACTGCCCCTGACCGGCACTAACCGCTGTGCAAGCCTCGCCTGACAGTCATCGTCCGCGCATTCGTGCCAGCCAGCACCGCTATGGTCCAGGCTGAGAGCGAACGATAGGTATCCGAGCCGCAGATTCCTGTACTATCTCGGAGACGACCAGCTTCAGCGACGATCGTGATCTTGCCGTTGCTGGCTGGCCAGCATTTCTGGCCCGCCGCCAGCGGCAGGCTCGTGGCGCCGCGCACCTAGGCCTGGTAGAGCCGCCCGTCCTGGCCGAAGTATGCGCAGGCCGTCGATCGTTCCATGCGGGATGTTGGGTCCAGCGCAACTTGCCTGGCTCGATGTCGCCGATGACCGTGGACTGCAGCGCGTACGCGTGGAACAGTCCCTCGACCATCGCTCCTGGTACGGCGAGGTTCAGCACGGTCGTGCCGCGTGGCGCCAGCTTGACCGCTCTGGACGCGTTGCCGATGTAGCTCGCCGCCGGCGCGCCCGTGGTGACGTTCAGGTAGGCCTGGACAGACCAGATCGACCCGAAAACATACAGGGCGATCACTATGGCCATCACCGGGATGGAACCGCTGGCCAGATGGTGCGGCGTGCCGGACGTGCGCTGTCGGGAACCTGCGGGCGTTCAGTTACGGGCAGAAACGCCAGGCCGATGCACAGGGCAGGAGCGGCACGGCGTCGGCGACGTACCTGGTCTCAAGGGCCGAGGATGCCCACATCGACCGTGTAGAGCCGCCCGATGACCACGGGCAGGATGTCGGCCAGCGACCACCCAGCCGACGAAATCGCCCAGGCTCGCCAGGCAACTCGCCGCCGCAACGTGGTTCCCGCGACGATGAGAACTGCCACGACCATCGCGACCGGCCACGAGCAGATAGGGAGGCTCGGCGAACGCGAATGATCCGCCCGCCACGGCAACCACTGCCAGGGACCGCCGAAAGACCCAGGCACGAATGTGTCCCTGATCAGTTCCCAGGCGAAGCTGAACGTTCCCGCCGCGGATATCGGCACGCCAGGCTGCGAGGCGGAGGTCCGAAGCGCTGCGACGAGCACCACGAGGTAGGCCGCCACCAGCACGACGTAGACGATCCAGGCTCGCCAGTACCGGACCAACGCCTCGCGACATCCTTGAAGCACGGAGCCACCGCAGGAATATCCGGCGGTGAGCGCGAAGAGCACTCGGGCAGGACGAGGGCCTTTTCGAAGAACACGAGCCCGAACGCGACCCAGAAGGCGGCGCCTACCAGGTGCGGACTGCTGCCGGACTGCACGTACCGCAGATGTGCGCTGATGGCCATGAAGATCGCCAGCTGCAGCGGGACCGACTCGATCGCCGACGACCAGACGCCGAGGTCAGGCATGGTCAGCGGAGTCAACAGGTAGATCCCGAACGGGACCAGGATGGCCGGCCTCTCGCCGAACAGATCACGCAGCAGCCGCAGCGCGGCAACGTCGGCGGCGACGACGAACACCATGCTGACCGCGGACGCGAGCGCCCAGTTGTAGGTACCAGCAGTCCGCACCAGCAGCCATGCGATCGCCCGCAGCCCGATGATCAGGTGGCCAGAGCCGATGTAGGTGAGGTAACTCCAGGTGAAGGGATGCTCGACGGCGAGATCGAGATCGTGGAAGTCGTCTTGCCGGAAGTACAGGTGGCTGAGGAACTGCGCCTTCCAGGCCACCTGAACGACGATCATGCACCAACCCGAGCAAAGCACGTGATGCGAACGGACACGCGCCACCGCCGACCGCAGGTCAGCCCACTGCAGGCCGGCGTCGGCATCGCTCCGCGCGCGGGCGCTTGGCCCGGCGTGAATTGCATGGCCCGCCGACCTGGCCGCCTAGTCACGCTCCGGAATGGACGGCCGGTGCGCGCCGGCGCAAGGTTGCCTGCTTCGACGTCGCCGATGCAGACGCTGCCGGCTCAGGACCGTTCACGATGATGCTGCTGGCCACGCCACTCACCGGGACGAAGGCCGAATTCAGGCCGGGCCGGAGCGTCAGCACGTGGCAACCTTGCCGTACTGGATCGAGACGTAGCCAGGCCTCCGCGGTCCCCAGATGTAGCCGATCCGCAGCATCGTCGTCAGATACGGCGGATTGCGGAAGAGCCTGATGACAACCTGCCCGAGCCTGCTGGGCCAGCAGCATGCGCTCCGGCGGGATGCCCGCTTGACGCTCCGCGTGATCCACGCCGGGTGCAGCCGCCCGTCGGGCCCGAACATCCTCAGCCGATCACGGTCCCGTTCGGGCTGAGCCACCGCAGCTAGCCGGCAATTCGTGCCAGTCGCCACGTACGGCTTCGGCCAATCGAGCGGCGGCGTCGGGATCGTCGGGTGGCTGTAGCAGCGAGACGGCCGACCCGATCGCCTGGCGGCAGGCCCGTGTGATCGATACGCAGCAGCCGATGACGGCCACGACGAAGCGCGGCGGCGGTCGTAACGCCATGCCGTGACGGTGACTCGATGCGCCCGCCCGGCCCGGGAGCAAAAACGCTAGGCCCAAGGCCAGAGGCGAGCGGACGGAAGGCCAGTCGCGGCCCAGATCGCATACCTGGCGTGCATCAGCGCACATAGCGCGATCGAGCGCGGGAAGAACGGAGGCCAGTCCGAGTCGCGAACGACGGGCACCATGTCCACCACAACCACCCAGCCCACCAGAATCGCCCACGCACGCCAGGCTCTGGGCGGTAGAAGATGCTGATGATGATGATCGCGGAACGATCACCCACGATGCGCGGGCCAAAGCAGCTGGAGGGCTGGCCTGCGGCGGAGACGACCGGCGCCGATACCACCGCCATGGGCCGCCCAGGAAGCCAGGTATGAAGGCGTCCCTTGGGTGCGTGCGAAGCCGAAGACACCGCTGAACGAACCAGGCCGCCCCGGCGAGATCGGATGACGTCAGCGTCGAGCCATAGACGACTACGTAGCCCGCGGCCAGCGTCAGGTACACCAGCCATAGTCGCCACCAGCGGCGCAGCGCGTACAGCGTGGCCCGAAGCCAGGTTCCTTCGATGAAAAAGCCGGAAGTGACCGCGACCAGCAAAGAGGGCCACTCCGGCCCCTCGCAGGCTCGCTGCATAGCCACGAACAGCCATACGACGGCCGCTAGCGCGTGCCTGCGATCGGCCGTCTTCAGGTAATTCACGTGCGCAGTTCATGGCGAAGAACGTCGCCAGCTCGAAGCGGGAGCAGTTCCAACGTCACTGACCACCAGCCAGGCGCCGACGCGACAGCGGGCTCAGCACGTAGATCCCGAGCGAGACCAGGATTCCTGGGTCGGTCGCCGAAGAGCGTCCGCAGCATCCGAAGGAGCGCGAGGCCTGTCACGGCGAGCATGACGAGGGTGACTGCGGAGGCGAGCGTCCAGTTGCAGGCGAGATCTTCACGAGGACCCAGTCGATAGCTGCGCCGAGCGGCGTCAGATGACCAGCGTCGACGCACGTCAGGTAGTGCCAGTGAATCGGCTGATGCGGATGCCCGCTCAGATAGAAGAAGTCATCGAGCCGGAAGAATGAATCTGAGATAGCAAAATCGCTTTCCACCACAGCGAAATGCCGATGAGGACCACCGCAGCGATCATGACCGCGTTCGTGCGGATCACCACTGTGAGGCCCAGGCAACCCTCGACGCTCTGCACACGGGCGGACGGTGTCTGGATCTCCGTCACAGGTGCTCCAATCAACCGACTCGGGCTGGCTGAGGTGCGCATCCTCGCTGCCGTCATGATAAGAGCCGAGGCGGAAGTTACCAGGTCAGTTCGGGTCGGCACGTGTCACCGTAAGATAACCGAATTCCTAAATATAGCGATGGTGACGTACATCTCCTTGCTCGTTCGGTCTATGCTCTCGCTGGGTTGATCCAGCGGGCGGCCGGAAAGCAGGACAACGATGCGTCGAACCGCACAGACTCTGGCCGTAGCAGGCGCAGTCATCGGCATGGGGCTGACCGCGTTGCCAGCCGCGGCACAAACCCAGAGCGCGGCGCTGAGCAAGGCGCACTCGCAACGATCCGCCCCGACGCCAACCGCGGCGCAGCGCACAGCGCTGGAGCGGGCCAAGCACCTCATGGCGCTGCGCAATCAGCGCGGCTCCATAGTCGGACTCGTCCGAGGCCCGAACGGCGCCCCCGAAGGCAACGTTTGCGTCGTCGCCAGGAGCCCGCTGGCCACGCGCAAGGCGTACACAAATCCGGATGGGCGGTTCCTCATCGAGGGCCTTCCCAAGGGCGCGTATCGCGTCGAGTACCGCGGTTGCTCGCAGGTCAGCCGGTTCACTGGTCAGTGGTATGGGGGCATGACCCGCACCTCTGCCAAGCAGGTCCTGGTGACGGGCTCGGCCGCGCCGGTCAGCCTTGCCCCGGTCAAGCTCGCGATGATCTCGCCACGATTCCTGCGCCCAGCAGCCCCCAGGCCGCAGCTGACTGCGGCGCAGCGCATGGACAAGGTGATCCGCAAGCTCGTTTCCGGCGCACAGGTCCAGGCCCCAGCGAGTGCTTCGAACATCGCCCACGTGTCCGGCCAGGTGACGAGCAAGTCCGGGCGCCCGCTCGCCCACATCTGCGTCCTCCTCACGTCGCCGCGTAGCAGGTTCTTCACCGGGCCCGTGGTCGAGACCTCAAAGACGGGCGGATACCGGGTCAGGGTCAGGCCGGGCCGGTATGTCGTGGACTTCCTGCCTCTGTGTGCCCGGAAGGGAAACTTCGCTCCGGAACTGTGGAAGGCGGCGGGCTCGCTCAGCAAGGCCACCGTCCTGCACATCAAGGCGCATCAGAAGATCACGCACATCGATGCGGTGCTCGGCACCGGCGCACTTATCGCCGGCCACGTGCACGCACTCAAGAACCCGCATCCATCACTGGCCGGCTTGTGCGTGGAAGCCGTCGGCACCGGCGGGCAGCGGTTCTTCCTCGGGGAAGCCGTGACACGCAAGGATGGCGCGTTCCGGCTGCCAAGCCTGGCCACCGGCAAGTACCACGTCGCGATCTTCCCCGGTTGCAGCCGCGCGTCGTCGCCGTATCTCCCAGTTGAATTGCGCAATCCCATCGCCGTGACCAATGGCAAGGTCACCTCTGGCGTGACCGCCTTCGTAAAGCTCGGCGGCACTATCTCCGGCACGGTTAAGGACACCACGGGCGCCAAGCTGGCTGGCATGTGCGTGGATGCTTTCTCTGAGCAGGGCTTCTCATTCGACTCGACCCGCACCGCGGCCAACGGAACCTACCGGCTGGTCGGGCTCCGCAAGGGAAGCTACGAGGTGGACTTCTCCCCCGGCTGCGGCAACCGCCGGCCGTTCGCCCCGCTTACCTATCCCAGCCCTGTCGTTGTCCGCCAGGGCAAGGTGACGCCGCACATCGACGCCGTCATGCAACTCGATGGTTCGCTGTCGGGGACGGTCACCAATTCGCACGGCCAGCCGCTCGGCGGCATCTGCGTAGTGGCGCAGAGCAGCAGCTTCGACTTCGCCGAAGCGCGGACACACGCGGATGGCACGTACAGCGCGAAGCGAGTGCCGCCGGGCAACTACGACGTCGAGTTCGTCCCGGGCGGCGTGATCTCTGACTGCGGCAACAAGGGCAACTACCTGCCCGTGGACGTTAACGCCACCGTCACCAGCCAGGTCAACACGACCTTGAATGCGACGCTGCCGACTGGCGGCACCATCAAGGGCGTCGTGCTCGACCCGCATGGCAAGCCGATCGCGGGGGTCTGCGTCTTCTCCACCTCCGAGTTCGGCGGCCAGGCCGTGACCAAGAGCGATGGCTCCTATAAGCTTCCGCAGCTCTCCAGTGGTGACTACTTCGTCGGCTATCAGGGCGGATGCGGGAACCGCGGCAGCGTAGCCCCGCTCGCCTACAAGTCCGATCCGACCTTCTTCGGCCCGACCACCATCTCGGTCACCGCAGGCAAGGTCACTAACGGAATCAACGTCAGGCTTCGTCCTGGCGGCACGATCACCGGCCGCGTCACCGACCAAGCGGGCAACGCTGTCAGTGGGGTCTGCGTCATCGCCCAGGCCTTCACCGGCGGTGGAGGCGGCCTGAATGGCTTCGGTGTCTTCAAAGTCGAGCGCGGCGGCCGGTTCGCTGTCAACAACCTGTCGCCGGGGCAGTATGGCCTGCTGTTCTTCGGCCTGTCCGCTAAGCACCGATTCTGCGGTCGTTCGCCGTATGCGACTCAGCAGTTCTTCCGGCAAGGCTCTGGCGCGCCACTCGACCTAGTCTCGGTGCCTGGCGGGAAGATCACGGCGGGTGTCAACGCCAGGCTCACACTGGCCGGCAAGATCACCGGTGTCGCGCTGAGCAAGTCGGGCCGTCCGGTCCCGAATATCTGCGTGACCGCGACCAACCCGCGCACGGGTGCGACCGACACCGGGTTCAGCAGCGGCCATGGCAAGTACACCATCGGCTCGCTGACGGCCGGCCGCTACCAGGTCGAGTTCTCAAGCTGCGGCGGCGACTTCGCCTTCTTCGGCGTGACGGGCCTGAACTGGGCGAACCAGTGGTACCAGGGCCACTCGTCGCAGGCCGGTGCCGACCCCGTCGTCGTGCGGCCAGCCAGCACTACGGCGAACATCGATGCCGCCCTGACGAAGGGCGGCACCATCACTGGTCAGGTCGTCTACCAGCCGACCCAGCGGCCGATCTCCTTCACTTGCGTCTTCGCCTACACCCCAGATTTCAGCACGCTCAGCTTCGACGTCACCGACCGGCGCGGCCATTACCTGGTCGACGGGCTGAGCACCGGCAGCTACATCCTCGAGTTCGATCCCTGCTCTTTCGAGTCAGGGCTCGCCGGTCAGATCAGGGCAGGCCGGGTGCATGTGGTAGCTGGCCAGGCTGTACACAACATCAACGAGCAGATCAAGCGTGGCGGATCGGTGTCCGGCGTGACATCGGTGCACCTGCAGGGCGGCAACACCCAGCCCGCACCGGGCACCTGCGTCGACATTCTGCCGCTGAGCCAGACGGCGTCCGCAACGCAGACGTTCGCGACGGGAGGCGGCAGCTACGTCGCCACCAACCTCGCCGCAGGGAAGTACGAGATCCTTGCCGGCGATCCATCCTGCTCGAGCAACTCACCCACGCTGTCGGCGCGCCTCTCCGGGCCGGTCCAGGTGGCGTCCGGCAAGACCACAGCGGGCGCGAACGTCAGCCTGCGGGTCACCGGGACGATCGCGGGCGTGGTCCGCGGGCCGGGCGGCAATCCGCTCGCCGGCATCTGCGTCGAGGCGGTGCCGCAGCAAGGCGGCATCGGAGTTCCGACTGCGATCACGGGCGCGGTCGGCGGCGGCTATAGCATCACTGGCCTTCAGCCCGGCACCTACAAGATCAAGTTCACCGACGGCTGCGGGGCAAATGGCTTCGCCACCCGCTGGTACAAGAACGCGAGGACCCAGTTCGGCGGGAGATTCGTCCACGTCTCCGCCGCCGCGGTCACCAGCGGCATCAACCAAACCCTGCCGCAGCGGTAACTAGGGAGAGTCAGTGCGCGCCGTCGCCTCCGGCGGCGGGCACTGGCGACTCAGCAGGAAGGGCGTCCTCGTGCTCGGCAAATCCCTGACGATCGCAGCGCTGGCGGGCGTGCTCGCGAGCGGCCTCGCGGCCGCCCCGGCCCAGGCCGCTCTGACGCACTAGCTACAGCCGGCTAGGACCCCGGCCCTGCGCAACGGGGGCACCCCGCTGTCGCAAGAACAGCAGCGGGGCGCCCCCGTTGCGAGCTTGGTTGCTACTCGAAGAGCACGTATACCTTGCGGATAGTTTCGTGGATCTGCCACGTGCCCGCCCAGCCGCGCGGGAACACTGCGATATCGCCAGGTCCGATGTCGGTGGGCGAGCCGCCGTCCGGGGTGACCGTCATCCGGCCGGCCAGGATCTGGACGAACTCGTGGGTCTCGAGCTTCCAGTACGAGGGACCAGGCGTGCACTCCCAGACGCCAGCTTCCTGGTCTCCGTCCTGCCAGAAGGTCAGTCCGCTGGTGGTCATCTCCTCGCCGGTGGCCTCCTCAAGCGGACCCCAGTCCTCGAGCTCGGCGTTGGCGGCGGCAGCGAGATACGGCGTCGCCGGATTGCTGTCGGTCATGGTTTCCCTTCCTGCTGGTGGACTCAGGCCTGCGACGTTGCTTTCTCGGGGAACGGCAAGGCGATCGGGTCGGTAGCCAGTCTGCTGTTGCCGTGCTCGTCGAACCGGTCGAGACCGAGGTCGCTGACGTCAGTCACAGATGAGTGACCGTTCAGCGCGACATCCGCCGCCGCCCTGGCCACGGCCGGCCCCCACATCATTCCGTGGCCGCCGGCACTAGCCACGGTGGCCCCGTTAATCCTCTGACCAGAGACAATCGCCGGGCCGATGATCGGCAGGTGGTCGGGCGTGTAGTCGATGGTGGCCGCCCAGGTGCGGCGCAATCCGAGTCCGGCCGTCACGGGCGCCAGTGTGTGCAGGCGCTGAAGGATCAGCTCCAGATACTCGGTGTCCACGGAACGGGCCACGCCGGGCGGCTCGTCGGGGTTCGACATGCCGAACAGCATGCCGCCGTCCTCCGGCCGCCAGTACAGGCCTACCGCGAGGTCGAAAAGCATGGGCAGCCTGGCAGGAGCCAGGTCGAGGTGCTGCTCGGTGACCGCCACCTGATGCCGGACCGCCCCGGCCGGGATGGTCATGCCGGCGAGCCTGCCGACCGCGGCGAGCTCGGGGCCGCCGGTCAGCACGACCAGCGGTGCGGCGATGCGGCCCTCGCTCGTGTGGACCCCGCTGACCGCGCCAGCCGTGACATCCAGCGCGGTGAAGCTGGTGTGCTCGAGCACCCGCACGCCGCTGACCGCGAGCGCGTGCGCATAGGCGGTCACATTGCGGGGCGGATGAAGGTATCCGTCCTCCGCGCGGTAGGTGGCGCCGAGCGTGAGGCCGGGCGCCATGGCCGGGTTCATCCGATCGAACTCGTCGGGCTCCAGCCAGCGGACATTCAGGCCGAGCGAGTTCTGCATGGCCATTCGTTCGTGCGCGGCCGTGACCTCGGCCGACGTGAAGCACGGCAGCACGTATCCCTGCGGAGTGAACCCCGAGTCGATCCCGAGCAGATCGGCCTGACCAAGGTAGAACCGGCGCGACCACTCGCCGAGTTGCACCGCCCACGCGGTGCCGCCCTGGGTCCGACGATGCCCGCCGCCCTGCTGCTGGCCCCCTGACCGAGCCTGTCCTTCTCCAGCAAAACGACCCTGCTGACGCCGGACGCGCGCAGGAAGTACGCGCACCAAGCTCCGACTGTCCCGCCGCCAACGACGACCGCGTCGGCGGACTCTACCATTGGCATGCCGCCGATGCTGGCATAGACTGAACGTTCAGTCAAGAAGTGTTGAGGTTTGCACCGCGAGGACCGGCGGTGCCCGGCGCTGGCACAGAGTTCGCGCCTGCCTGGAAGGGGAGCGATGTACAGCTTGTCAGAGCCGGATCTGGATATCCAGGCTCGGGCGCGGATGTTCGCCGACGAGCTGATTCCCCTGGAGGCCGGGGTTGAGCTGGCCAACGGTGAAGTGCCGCCGGATCAGGAGGCCCGGCACACCGCGCGATCGATCGAGCTTGGGCTGTTCGCGGCAAATCTGCCCAAGGAGGTGGGCGGCGGTGGCTGCACGTCCCTGCAGCAGGTCCTGATCCAAGAGCAGGTCGGCCGGGTCACCAACGCGCTGGCTTGGGTCGTCGCAACGCCGCCGTCGTGGCTGCCAGCTGTCGCGACGCCTGATCAGATGGACCGCTACGTCAGGCCTTCGGCGCGGGGCGAGCGCAGCGAGTGCTACGCGATCACCGAGGAGGGCGCCGGCTCGGACGTGGACGCGATCGAGGCGACCGCGAGCCGCGACGGCGACGACTACGTGCTGAACGGCGTGAAATGGCACGTGACCTCGTTCAACGCCGCAGACTACGCGTTCTTCCAGGGCAAGCTAATCAATGGCGACCACGTCGGCGAGCACGCCATGTTCCTGGTGGATCTGCCGACTCCTGGTGTGCGCGTCGTCCGGACGCCCGCCTACATGCACACGCTCGGACACGCCCACCAGCATCCGATCGTCGCGTTCGAGGACGTGCGGGTACCTGCGGCGCAACTCGTTGGTGCCGAGGGCGACGGGATGACGTTCGCTTACGAGTGGTTCAGGTTCGAGCGGCTGATGGTCGCCGCCCGTTGCCTGGGTGCCGCCGAGCGGCTGATCGCGGAGATGACCTCGTTCGCGGGCGAGCGCATCGTCTCCGGGCGGCCGATCGCGGAGTTCGGCGCGGTTCAGGCGATGCTGGCTGACAGCCTGACCGAGTTGTTCGCGGCCAGGGCGCTTACCTACGAGACGGCGCGCGGCATCGACGCCGGCGTCGACGTCAAGGTGCAGCACGCACAGTGCTCGATGGCCAAGCTCTATGCGGCCGAGATGGCCGGCCGGGTCGCGGACCGTGCGGTTCAGGTCTTCGGCGGACGCGGCTACATGCGCGAGTACGCCGCCGAGCGGTTCTTCCGCGAACTACGGGTGGAACGGATCTGGGAGGGCACCAGCGAGGTGCAGCGCTCCATCATCGCCGACCAGATGATCAAGCGAGGCCCGGAGGCCGGCTCGCCTGAGCCAGAGCCACCGACGACGCCAGGGCGGCAGGTGGCCGCCACTTTCCCCAGAAGTGACTTGCCACCTGCCCGCCCAGCCGCCCGCCCCCCGGCTGTCAGCAGGTCGTTGCGTGCCTCCGCGCTGGCCCCGCCGCCCCGCGCTGGCCCCGCCGCCCCTGCTGGCTCGTTATCCCGCCAGGCTTGCCTCGATCGCGCTGACAACCTCCGGCGCCTCTGGCTCGGTCAGTGGCCTGAACCTGGCGAGCACCTTGCCGTCAGGTCCGACCAGGAACTTCTCGAAGTTCCACTGGATATCCCCGGCCTTGCCCTCGGCGTCGTTGACCTCAGTCAGCTCCGTATACAGCGGGTGCCGGTCTGGCCCGTTGACGTCGATCTTGGCGAACATCGGGAACGTGACGCCGTAGTTCACCGAGCAGAAGTCGCTGATCTCCTCGGATGCGCCAGGCTCCTGTTCGCCGAACTGGTTGCACGGGAAGCCGGCGACCACCAGGCCGCGGTCCGCGAACTGGTCGTAGAGCCGCTGCAGGCCCGCGTACTGCGGCGTCAGCCCGCACTGCGATGCCACGTTAACGACGAGGATCGTCGAGCCAGCGAAGTCACCGAGGGTAGCGGCATCTCCGCTCAGGGTCTGAAGATCGATATCGTGCACGGTCACGTCGGCGCTCCTGAGTTCACAATGTTGGCACGTTCGTCCGGTCGTTGCGGTTCACCTCAGTCGCGGCTCCGCGCGAATTCGGCTGACGGTCAAGTCCGCCCATCACGGACACCACGAATCGGCGACTACCCGGGCAAAGCCGATAACAGCGCCCGTGGCCTGGTTATGCCCGGCTGGCCTCGCGTCGGTTAGCCGACCATCGTGCTAGCCGACTGTCGTGCTAGCCGACCATCGTGCTAGCCGACCGTCGTGCTAGCCGACCACGGGGCCGCCGCGCAGGGCGGACTCCACTCCGGCGAGCCAGCCGCGCACGAGCCCGAGCGTCAGGTCCGGCCGTTCGGCCTGACCCATATGGGAGCATCCGGGAAGCACGACGAACTGCGAGCCGGGGATCCGCTCGTGCGCCTGGGCGACCGTGGCCGGAGTTACCTCGTCGAATTCGCCGCAGAACAGCAGCGTGGGCGCGGCGATCGCGCCTAGGTCCGCCGTGACGTCGAACTCCTTCAGCGGCCCGATGACATGGAACTCGCTAGGCCCGTTCATGGTGTGATACACCTCGGGGTTCCCGTTCAGCCCGTCGAAACAGCGATCGAGCCAGTCCGGGTACGGACGGACACGGCACAGGTGCCGGTCGTAGAACGAGATCATGGCGGTCTGGTACGCCTCGCTGTCGGTCGTGCCATCCGCCTCGTGTCGCCGTAGCACGTCGTCAACACCCGGCGCCAGGTCTGCCCGCAGCTTGTCCAGCTCCGTCAGCCAGAACGGCACGCTCGCCGGGGACGACTCAACAAGCAGACTGACCAGCCCCATGGGCTTCGTGATCGCGTACGCCATGCCGAGCATCCCGCCCCAGGAATGCCCGAGCACGTGGCAGCGGTCGAGCCCGAGCTGCGCGCGGACGGCGGCAAGCTCGGACAGGTACAGCTCGGTCGTCCACATCGCGGGGTCGTGCGGCTCGGCGACCGCCGAGTTGCCGCAGCCGAGCTGGTCGTAGCAGATGACCCGGCGGCCTTCCGCCGCGAGCACCTGGTACGGCTCCATGTGGTGCCAGGTCGCGCCGGGCCCGCCGTGCAGGCAGAGCAGAGGGAACTTCCCTGGCTCCTCGGACTCCCCCGTCACGCGGTACCAGGTCCGGTGCCCAGCGAAGGGCAGGTAGCCCTCCTCAGCCGGCAGATCGTCACTCATGTCCCACTCCGCGTACGGTCGGCAATTGAGGTGCACTAAGCCTTATTTCAACACAATCGCTCCCCGCTCGTCTCGGCTCGCCAGCTGGCAGCTACAGTCGCGGGTCGACCGGTTCGGATTCGAGGGCCAGCACGGCGAAGACGCATTCGTGCACCCGCCACAGCGGCTCGCCCCGGGCGGCACGGTCGAGTGCCTCCAGCCCCAGCGCGTACTCGCGCGACGCAAGGGAGCGCTTGTGGCCGAGGCCGCGGGTGCGCAGCCGGTCGAGGTTGGCGGGCTCGGCATAGTCCGGGCCGTAGATGATGCGCAGGTACTCGGGCCCGCGCACCTTCAGACCTGGCTGGACAAGGCCGCGACGGCCGCGGACCAGGTTGGCGGCCGGCTTGACCACCATTCCCTCGCCGCCGTCGGCGGTGAGCTGCTCCCACCACGCGGTCGCTCGGACTACCGAGAGCGGGTCAGTGGTATCGGCGAGCATTCTGCGGGTCGCCATGATCAGGCCAGGGTCGGCCGCGACCAGGCGGTCCGCGATGTCCAGGTGCCAGGCGTGCGGACGGTCGGAGTAGCCAGTCCCCTCCGTCGCCAGGAGCTGGAACGGCGCAAACCTGATGCCGTCGAGGCCGTCGATCGGCCAGCAGTACCGGCGGTACGCGGCCGTGAACGCGTCGGCGTTCGCAGCGCGCGCCTTGGTGCGGTCTGCCAGGTCGGCAACGTCCAGGCCGGCCGCCGCCGCCTGGTCAAGCGCGCCTACGGCGGCCGGCAGCACGTGGCGGGCCGCGGCTCCCACCGCGCCGTACTGGGACCTGAGCAGGTCTTCGGCCTTGGCGCTCCACGGCAGCAACTCGGCGTCGAAGAGCAGCCAGCCCGTGCCGAGCTCGTCGAACAGGCCCGCGGCCACGGCCGCGGCGCGGAGCCTGGCCAGCAGATCCTCGCTCAGGACCGGACGGAAGAACGGCCGCCCTGTTCTTGTCCAGACCGCGCCGGTCGACAAATCGGAGGCACCGAATCGCTGACGGGCAACGTCAGGATCGCGGCAGATCAAGGCGACGGCGCGCGAGCCCATGTGCTTCTCTTCGCACACGACCGCGTCCACGCCCTCGGAGCGGTAGGCGTCGAATGCCTGCTCGGGATGCTCGAGCAAGCCAGGCCTCGTCGAGGTCGCGACCGGGCTCATCGTGGGCGGCAGGTAGAGCAGCCAGCGCGGGTCGACC
This sequence comes from uncultured Actinomycetota bacterium, assembly GCA_963809195.1. Taxonomy (GTDB): domain Bacteria; phylum Actinomycetota; class Actinomycetes; order Streptosporangiales; family Streptosporangiaceae; genus Chersky-822. Next base: position 1,758,905 of record CAWEIQ010000003.1, read on the forward strand.
GCGAACCTGCTCATGACCTCGAGCGCGGCGGCCGCGTTCTCCTCCCTGACCGTGATCCGGCCGTACCGTGACGTCTCCACGGTGCGGCGGCCCGTCACATCGGCGATGTCCAGCTACGTCGGGATCTCGCCTGGCCGCGGGCCCATCCGGCTGAGCCGCGGCATCGGAGGACGCGGCCGCGGAGTCCACCGGGAAAGGTCGGGCTGGCTCGTAGTAGACCCTGGTCGCTGCCACCGAGACGAGCTCGCGCTCGGGATAGCGCAGCGCGGTGAGCCGCCCGCCGAACACGCAACCGGTGTCCAGGCACATCGTGCCGTTCACCCACTCCGCGGCCGGCACCGGCGTGTGGCCGTACAGCACCATCGCGCTGCCGCGGTATTCGTTCGCCCACGGATAGCGGACAGGCAGTCCGAACTCGTCGGTCTCGCCGGTCGTCTCCCCGTACAGGCAGAAGCTGCGCACCCGGCCCGATGCCCGGCCCTGGAAACGTTCGGGCAGTCCGGCGTGGCTGACCACCAGCTTGCCGCCGTCCAGGACGTAATGGGAGATGAGCCCGTCGAGAAAGGACTCCACTTCGGCCCGGAAAGCCGCTGGCTCGGCCTCCAGCTGCGCGAGCGACTCGGCCAGGCCGTGGGTCACTTGAACCTTGCGCCCGCGCAGCGCCCTGAGCAGCTTGCTCTCGTGGTTGCCAGGCACGCACAATGCGTCGCCGGCCGCGACCATTCCCATGACAAGGCGCAGGACGCCAGGGGTATCCGGGCCGCGATCCACCAGGTCGCCCAGGAAGACGGGCCGCCGCCCTTCCGGATGCCGGGCACCGGCCGCCCGGCCGCTCGCGTCCCGGCTCAGCTCGTAGCCGAGGTCGGTCAAGCAGCTGCTCAAGTTCTCCCCGGCAGCCGTGCACGTCGCCGATGACGTCGAAGGGCCCGGTCTGGTCGCGCAGGTCGTTGAAGAGCCTGGTTCTGGTCACCAGGGCGGCGCTGACCTCTGCCTCCGACCGCAGGATGTGCACACGCCTGAAGCCTTCGCGTTCCAGTCCGCGCATCCCGCGGCGCAGCTGATCGCGCTGCCGGCGAATCACGTGCGCGCCGAACGGCCGGTCGGGCCTGACCGCGTTCCTGCCTACACAAACGTGCTCGGGCAGGTCAAAGACGATCGCGACCGGCAGGACGTCATGCTCCCGTGCCAGGTTGAGCAGGTGCTTGCGGCTCTCCTGCTGCACGTTGGTCGCGTCGATGACGGTGAGGCGTCCTGCGGCGAGCCGTTTGCCAGCGATGTAGTGCATGACATCGAAGGCGTCCTTGCTTGCCGACTGGTCGTTCTCGTTGTCGGCGACCAGACCACGGCAGAAGTCGCTCGAGATCACCTCGGTCGGGGCGAAGTGGTTGCGGGCGAACGTCGACTTGCCAGCGCCGCTCGCGCCCATGAGCACGACCAGGCTCAGTTCTGGCACATCGATGACGCGTCCTCCAGCAGGCGCCTTCGGCTCCTGCTCGCTCACCGCGTGCTCGCTGACCCCGTGTTGGCTCCCACAGACACGTGCTCGTCCGCCCGCGCATCGGCTCGGCTGAAAACAGCCATCTGGGTGGGTGAGCCGACCTCGGGATCCTCCTGGCCCACCGGCAGGAACCTGACCTCGTAGCCGTTCTCGGCGGCGACCCGCTGGGCCCAGCCCGCGAACTCGGGGCGCGTCCACTCGAAGCGGTGATCGCGGTGGCGCATCGCTGCCGGCCGGCAGGAACTCGAACCGGATGTTGTATTCGCTGTTGGGCGTCGTGACCACGACGTGCTCGGGGCGCGCCTCGGCGAATACCGTCCGCTCGAGCGCGGCCAGCCGAGGCTGGTCGATGTGCTCGATGACCTCCATCAGGACCAGCGCGTCCAGCCCGGCCAGCCGCTGGTCCCGGTAGGTCACTGAGGACTGGATCAGGCTGAGCCGCTCGCGCCGTCGCGGCGGCATCCGGTCGACCCGGAGCCGCCGCTCGGCGATCTCGAGTGCACGCGAAGACACGTCGGCGGCGATGACCTCGGTGAAAGCCTCGTCGGCTAGCAGGGCTGCGGTCAGTGCGCCCTCGCCGCAGCCGACATCGGCGACCCGGTGCGCGTTGGCCGCGCGCAGCACGGCCAGCACGGCTCCCGACCGCTGCTCAGCGAGCGAAACCGGTGCATCGTCCGCGTCCGCGTCCGCACCGGCCTCCGCGGCCGCCTGCCCCGCCGGTACGGCGACGATCAGGCCGGGCTCGCCGTCCGGTTCCTGGTCTGGATCGGGAACGGCGTTGTCGAACGCCTCAGGCTCGGCATCGTCGACCTCCGCCAGCCTCGCGAGCGCCGACCTGTACAGGCTGGACCTGGTGCGCCAGGTACCGGCGGGTGATCAGCGCCTTCTCCGGATGCCCGGCGAGCCAGCCAGCGCCGGCCCTGACCAGCTTGTCAACCTCGTCGGTGCTGACCCAGTAGTGCTTGCTGTCATCGAGGACCGGGAGCAGCACGTACAGGTGGTTCAGGGCGTCGGCCAGCCGGAGCCGAGCCGGACAGCCGGAGGTCCAGGTACCGCGAGTCGCCCCAGTCGGGAAACGCCTCGTCCAGCGCGATCGGGGTGGCGGTCGGCCTCCCAGCCGAGCGGCTCGAACAGCCGCCGCGCCAGGCCCGCGCCGCCGCGGCAGGGCAGCACGGGTATCCGGAGCTCGAGCGGGATCGGGCTGGCGGCCAGCTCGGGTCTGGCCTCGCACCGGCCGCTCATCGCGGTCTTGTACACGCGAGACATCGCCACCGCTAGCAGGCTCGAGGCGGCGTAGGGCCGGTCGTTCACGTACTGACCAAGGCTGAAGCCTTCGCCGCCCTCAGGTCCGCGTCGACCGCGGACAAGGCCCACCGGGTCGACCTCCAGCAGCAGGGCGGCGGTGCACCGGGCCTGTCGTGGCCTCGGGATAGAAGACGTGCGCGGTCCCCGAGGCGACCTCGAACGCCTGCACCCGCGCCGGGTTCTTGTGCAGCAGGTAGCCGAGATCGGTCGCGGGCCACGACGTTGTCATGGCAGCCGGAAGGTCGGGATCCTCCGCCCCGTTGGCAGTCGGCCCGCCCGTCGTCGCGATCGTCAGCAGCACGATCGACCATCCTGCCCGACGAAGACCAGAACCGCTGACTCAATTAGACCTTTACGCGCTTTGCGCCACCGTCGACCGCCCCCGCACCGCCCCCGCACCGTCTCCGCACCCCCCGAACCGGCCGCGCCCCACTCCGTCACGGATTAGGTGACCGCAAATCGGTCGTACCGGCCTGCGAAGTGACTGGGAGGCGTGTGAAGTCCACGCTGCCCGCGGCCGGCGACGGCTGAGGCCGGGGTGGGCGACGAGGAGCGGCTCCGGGTGGCGAGGAGGAGAGCGGAGGCCGGGTGGGGACGAGGAACGGAGGCCGGGTGGCGAGGAGGAGCGGAGCCCCGGGGCGACGAGGAGCGGGGTCGACAAACGCCGCGAAGCGGGCCATAAAGGCCCGCTTCGCGGCGTTTGTTCTCGTTCGTGGAGGTGGCGGGAATTGAACCCGCGTCCTTCAGTACCTCACCAGGGCTTCTCCGGGCGCAGCCTGCTGTGTTTTTCTCAGCCCCGGCGGTCACGCAGGCAAGCCGCCGACGGGCTCAGTCGCTGTTAGATGTCCCGATTAACCCCGCGACCGGGCTAAGCGGTGGATCCTCCTAGCTGACGCCAGGCACCGGGTCGGAGGAACTCCCGGACTGACGGTCTCGGTGCTCGCTTAGGCAGCGAGGGCGAGACTAGTGCGCGTTGACTTGGCACTTATCGTTTGCGGCAACAGGATTTGCGAGGTCATCACCGCAACCCTCGGCCCGCTTCCCCTGGATCAACTACCGAAGTCGAAACCAGTCACCCCCTATTGAGTTTTCACTGATGATACTCACTGGCAAGGCGCGCGGGACAGGCCCGCGACGACTGCCAGCTGATCGCAGCGTATAGGCGACAACGTCGGCGGACGCAGCGGCATTCCATGATCTGGCGTCACCCTGAGCCGAAGCTCTCGCGCACGAGGCGAGCGCACAGGCCATCGCGGGCCACGGCACCAGAGCTGGAAGCTGTTTAAGGGCAGAAGAAAACCCCTGCGGGCGCTGGCGGTGGCCGAAGACGCGCCCGCAGGGGTATGACCGGCAGGGTCGGGGCCGGTCCCAATGGCGCCGGGCCTCCCCCGAGATGAGGCCCGGTTCTCATCACGACGGCTGGGCCGCAACCCCCCAAGCGGCAGACCAGCCTCATTAGGTAAGACGCCGCAGTGTCATCGTTTAGTTGCTCGCGCGTGACGACTTTCTCCGACATTCTTCTCTAGACCTTGCCAGGCAGGCTTTCTGGGCCCCGAGTTATGCGCTCGCCTTCCGGAGATAGGAGACGTTCGCAGGTCGCCAGTCGACGTTCGTCCCCCAGATAGCGCAACCTCGCCGGACAGCCACTCAGGAGCCGGACCGCAACCGCCCGGCGAAGTCATGGGCGATCTGTACGGCGGGATCGTAGACGGTGTCTCGGGACAACGCCGACCACGGCGAATGCGACCCCGCCACGGAATCCGACGAACCAGACGGCCTGCATCTTCGGGTGGCCCGGCAGAGGAGCCGTGCCGACCGCGCCATACAGCGCGCTGCCTGACAGGCGGGCCGCTTTCGCGACACCAGTGCTGACCGTGCCCGCCATCAGCTGCTGAAGCTGGCTGATGACATGGGTCTTGAACTTGACCGGCACCTTCTCCCCCGACGTCAGGGTCGGCCCGGTCGGGCTGGTGACGATCGACGGATGATGCCACGACCCGGAGTCGACCACTCCGGCTGCAAGCGCCATGTCCAGCGGACTCACCAGAACCGAGCCGGTCCCGAGCACGTCGGCCATCGTCTGGCCCACAGTGCCAGGCTTCTCGATGCTGCCGATGAACGCGGCCGGCTGGAGCGGCAGCCGCCACGGCACGCCGATGCCGAATTGCTGGGCAGCGGTCTGCAGTTCGGTCGCCGTTCAGCAACAACGAGAGGTTGGCAAATGCGGTGGAGCAGGCGTGCGCGAAGTCGTAGCTGAATCGCGGCGGCTTGGGCTTGGGCACCGGGGGAATGTTCACGATGCCCCGAGCCTCGCGGGCGCACGGGATCCCAGCGTTCGCGTTGAGCACTCCCTGTTTGGACAGCAGCGCCGCGGTCGGCACCATCGCGAAAGCCTGGCCCGGCTGGTATTGCCCGCCAAGCGGGTCGACGTCAGGCAGCCCGTTGGCCTGGCGCTCGGCCACGGCCAGAATCCGGCCGGTGCTGGCCTGGATAGCGACTACTGCACCGGAGAAGCCGAGGCCGCTCAGCGCACGCTGCGCGGCTCGCTGGACCCGTAGGTCGATGGTGGTCTTCACGGGCGTCCCGTCCTGACCCTGCCAGCGCTTAAGCACCTTGACCGGGTGTCCCCTTCGCGTTCTGGACGACGACCTCGGTCGTCGGGGTGCCCGCAAGAGTCGCCTGGTAGGTCTGCTGCAGGCCCGATAGGCCCACGGTCGTCCCTGGCCGGTACGGGGCGCCGTCTTGGATAAGCTGCTTGGTCGCTTCGGTACCAACCTGCCCGGTGACGTCGGGCACCGCGCTGCGGAACAGCCGCTTGGTAACCACCAGATGTGAGTCAGGTTCGGCACCTGCCCGAGCGCCTTACTCAGGTGCGCGAACTTGCGCGGCGACAACTGGACGAGCTCCAGGAACCTGTTTGGCGGCGCGGCGGTAATCTGACCGGCCATCTGGTCGGCTTCGGACGATGCCAGCCCCGTGACCTTGGCCAGCTTCGACGCCGTCGCGAAGGGATCCTCCACCCGGCCTGGCCGGACGCCGACTTCTATCGCTGCTGAACTCAGGATCAGCGGCTTACCGGACGAGTCCAGCAACGGCGCACGTCCCGGAACCGTCGTGAGCACGGCAAGCCGGTCACCAACCCCGAGCCCGGGAACGACGACCGACGGCGACCACGCCACAACCCAGTCGCTGCCGTGCCGCAGCATCGTGAAGTGGCCCTCGTAGTCCCACGGCCGGCCGCCTCGACCGAGGTCTATCTGAGCGTGGAAGTGAGCGACAGCCGTATCGCCGTGGACGCTGATCGGACCCATGCCAAGGGACAGGTCTGCGGCCCCGAGCTGGCTAGAAGCGTTGCGCAAGACACTGGCCACAATCGGCTGCTGGCCCGTGGTGAGCGCGGCCGCAGCCGCGTAGTCGCGGTTCTCCCAGGCCAGCAGGAAGGCCTTGACGCTCGTGCGTCACCGACGGGTCAGACTGCCCGACACCAGTAACTCCGGCGATTATCACCACAACCGCGGCACACACCAGCGACCCGATCCGGATCATGGTGCTCCGCGACTTGAAGGTCCTCTTCTGCGGTCGACTGGCGGGTCCTGGCAGCCCAGGTCTCCGCTGTCCGGAGCCTCCCGGTTCAGATCCCCGCACTCCCGGTGCGAGCCGACGAAGGGCCGGCCTCACGCGGTTCAGGTTCGCTGGCGGACGGAACCGCGGGATTCCGGCCGGCCTCGTCCTGAGTGCCTCCTGCGTGGTCGGCGTTCGTGGCCGACGCTGGCCTGCTTCGTTCAGCGGCCGGGGCCGCAGACGCACAGGCCCGTGCGGCCGCGGTCCGATCCGCGCCGGCCCGACCTGCCCTCGACCGAGATTGGGCTGGCGCGAATCGCGCTTGATCGACCTTTGCCGGCTCCGCCTGTGTCGAATCAAAGGCGGCCGACTCGCGGCTGCTCGGGCTGGAACTCGGCCAAGTTCATGCGGGCCCGGCCCGAACTGGCTCGGCTCGAACTGGCCAGGCTCGAACTGGCCAGGCTCAAACTGGCCAGGCTCGAACTGACCTGGCTCGAGCTGGCCAGGCTCGAACTGGCTCCGGCTGGTAGCGGCCCGGCTCGAACTGGCCAGGCTCGAACTGGCTCGGCCCGAACTGGCCCGGCTCGAACTGGCTCGATTCGTAGGAGTGCGGCTCGAACCGACCGGGCTCGTCGAACTGGCCAGGGCCATACGGGCCCCGCTCACTGTCACCTGGCTCGAACTGGCCGGGCCCGGACAGGCCTCGGCCATAAGGGCTCGGCTCATAAGGCGCGGCTCGTAGGCCGGCTCATAAGCCCCCGGCTCGAACTCGCCGGCTCACTGGCCAGGCTCGAACTGGCCCGGCTCGAACTGGCCCGGCCTCGAACTGGCCCGGCTCGAACTGGCCCGGCTCGAACTGGCCCGGCCCGAATCCGGCTCGAACTCTGTTCGGCCGGGGCTCGAACTGGCTGCGACGGGGCCTGTTCGAACTGGGTCTGCTCGAACGCGGCCTGTTCAGACGGGATCTGCTCAGACGGGGTTCCGGTCGACGGGAGCCGGCTCGAACCGGTCACCGTCGCTGGCCCGCATATCAGTCCCCGCATCCGGCCGGGTTCGACCCGCCCGATGCCTGGCAGAATGGGCGCCTCGCCTAGCCATATCGGCCATCAGTCGCCATTGTGCTACCTTCGGCGTCGCATGGCACGTTCGACCTCCCGCGTGGCGTCTCTTCGTGCCAGTTCCTGCCGCTTGTCATAGGTACGCCGGCCTCTGGCCAGTGCGAGTTCAATCTTGGCTTTGCCATCGGAGAAGTACAGCGACAAAGGCACGAGCGTCAGCCCGCCTTCGGCGGTCGACCGGGCAAGCCGGTCAATCTCCTTGCGGTGCAAGAGCAGCTTGCGAACTCGCCGCGGCTCGTGGTTCGTCCACGTGCCCTGCACGTACTGCGGGATGTGAACCCCATGCAGCCATACCTCACCGTCGGTGATTAGGCCATACCCTTCGGACAGGGTTGCCCTACCCGCTCGCAGCGATTTGACCTCGGTTCCGGTCAGCATGATTCCGGCCTCGACCACATCCTCGATGGTGTAGTCGTGCCGTGCGCGTCTGTTGCTGGCGACTAGCTTTCTGCCCTGCTGTGACTTGCCCGGCCGCTGCGCCTTCTTACCTTGCGTTGCCGCCACGGTATAAGTCTGACCCCTCAGACTCGTAGGTAGCGCCTGAGCGTGAGGAACGAGGTCGTCCCGCAGAGCAGCAGGCCGATGAACATGGTCACGACGAACGACCTCGATAAGGTCGCTGATCGAGAGCTGGGCGTGGAACGGGAAGTAATTCTGCAGCCCGTCGAGGCCTGCCTTCGCGCCAGCCAGCAGCGCGACAGCCACGAGCCAGCCGAACAGGCCCGCGATCATGCCCTCGACCAGGAACGGCAGCTGAACATAGAAGTTCGACGCGCCAACCAGCCGCATAATGGCCGTCTCCCTGCGCCGGTTGAACGCCGACAGCCTGATGGTGTTGGCCACGAGCAGGATCGCCGCGATGATCAGGATGATCGCTACCACGATGACCGCGTTCCTGCGCGCCATCGAGCAGCTTGTAGAAGTTCTGCAGGATCGACGAGTCGTCACCGACCGAGTCCACGCCGGGCATTCCGGTGACCGCGGCCGTCACGGGTCCGGCGTCGGTCTGCGCGTTCTTCAACTTGACCTGGAACGAGGCAGGGATGTCGCCTGGCAGCACCGAGTCGACGAAGACCGGGTCGTAGGCGAACTCCTTCTTGAACTGCTTGAGGTTCGCGGTCTGGCTCTGGTAGGTGACATCGACCACCTGCGGGAGCTTGTTCAGCGTCCGCTGAATCTGGGAGGTCTGCGCGTTCGTAGCCGGGCCGTTCTTCGTGCACTGCGGGCTCAGCGGGTTGTTGTCGCACAGGTAGATCGAGAGCTCAACCTTGCTCTGCCACAGCGCCCTGGTGTGGTTGACCTGCTTGACGAACAGCAGGCCGGTGCCGAGCAGGGACAGGCTGATCGCGACGACCACGATGAGGGCGACCGTCATGGTGAGGTTCCGTCTGAGGCCGATCCATACCTCGCCGAACACGAACTGCGCACGCATGTAGCTGATCCCTTGTTGTCCTCGCCTGACTGCCCGAGTGCCAGCCGGCTGGTGTGCCTACCGGCTAGTAGGCCTGGCCATAGACGCCGCGGTTCTGGTCGCGGACGACTTTGCCGTACTCAAGCTCGATGACGCGCTTACGCATGGAGTCCACGATCGCGGCGTCGTGCGTGGCCATCACGACCGTGGTGCCGGTCCTGTTGATCCGGTCAAGCACCTTCATGATGCCGATTGAGGTCGCGGGATCGATGTTGCCGGTGGGCTCGTCCGCCAGCAAGATCATGGGGCGGTTGACGAACGCCCTGGCCATGGCGACCCGCTGCTGCTCGCCGCCTGACAGCTCGTCGGGCATCCTGTCGCCCTTGCCCTCAAGCCCGACCAGGTCGATTACCTCGGGCACCACCTTGCGGATGAAGCGGCGCGGCTTGCCGATCACCTCGAGGGCGAACGCGATGTTCTGGTAGACGCTCTTGCCTGGCAGCAGTCTGAAGTCCTGGAAGACGCAGCCAATCCTGCGCCGCAGCTGCGGCACCTTCCAGTTCGTGAGCCTGGCAAGATCACGCCCGGCCACGTAAATCCGCCCGTTGGACGGCCGCTCTTCGCGGAGAATCAGCCGCAGAAAGGTCGACTTGCCCGACCCCGACGGCCCGACCAAGAAGACGAACTCACCCTTCTCCACGTCGAGATCGACGCTCTCGAGGGCGGGCCGGCTCTGATTCGGGTACGTCTTGGTGACGCTCTCGAAATGAATCACAGGCCCATCACAACGCTCGATAATGAAGAGGTACCGAGCCGCGATGGCGGCCCGGTTTGATCACGGGACAGTCTAGGGGGGAAACTGGCCTGGAACGTCCAACATTGTCGAAGTGAGCGGACGGCACGTCCCTGGAGGGACCACATGAGCTGCGAGCACCTGATCTGCGCACAGTGCTCCGGGCCCGTCGTTGAGGCCCGGTGCCCGGTGTGCCGCGCAGCCAAGTCTGACCTGCACCATCACGGTCACGGCGTCAGCGTCCCTTACGCGGTCTTGCTGCTGCTGCTGGCTATCGCGGTCCTGCTGGCCGTGCAGCACCTCGGTCACTGAGCGCGGCAACCGACCGCGGCTCCGGGTTCGGCCGTGCGGCCGCTGTTTACAGACCTTGGGTACGCAGCCAGCGGATCTCGGCCTCGATGAAGTCGTCGATCTCGCCATCCATCACCGCAGCCGTGTTGCCGGTCTCATAGCCGGTCCGCAGGTCCTTGATGTTCTGATACGGGTGCAGCACGTAGTTACGGATCTGGGTGCCCCAGCTGCGGCCGCCATCGCCGCGCAGCTCGTTCATCTTGGCGGCTTGCTCTTCGCGCTTGCGCTCGAGCAGTTTGGCCTGCAAGCACCGCCATCGCGCTGGCCCGGTTCTGGATCTGGCTGCGCTCGTTCTGGCAGGACACCACGATGCCGGTCGGCAGGTGGGTGATCCTGACCGCCGAGTCGGTGGTGTTCACTCCCTGGCCGCCTGGTCCGCTTGACCGGTACACATCGATGCGCAGTTCGTCGTCGGAGACGTCGATGTGATCGGCCTGCTGCACCACGGGGATCACGTCGACACCGGCGAAGGAGGTCTGGCGGCGGCCCTGGTTGTCGTACTTGGAGATCCTGACCATCCGGTGCGTCCCGTGCTCACCGCGCAGCGTCCCGTACGCGTACGGGGCCTTGATCGCGAACGTGGTCGACTTGATGCCAGCCTCTTCGGCGTAGGACGTGTCGTAGATCTCGGTCGGGTAGCCGTGCCGCTCTGCCCAGCGCAGATAGATGCGCTGCAGGCCCTCGGCCCAGTCGGCGGCGTCGGCGCCGCCGGCCTGCGCGTTGATCGTAATCAGCGCTTCGCGCGAGTCGTACTCGCCCGACAGCAGCGTCCTGATCTCCAGCTGGTCAATCTGGCTCTTGATCGCGGTGAGCTCGCGCAGCGCCTCCTGCATCGTCGGCTCGTCGTTCTCGCTCTCGGCCAGCTCAAACATGACAGCAAGGTCATCCAGCCGAGCGTGCAGAGCTTCCAGCCTGGCCAGTTCGGCGTCGAGGTATGACAGCCTGCGGGTAACGGCCTGGGCGTTCTCCTGGTCCTGCCACAACCCGGGGTCGGCCGACCGCTCGCGCAGATCGTCGGCCTCCTTCCGCATACCATCCGGGTTGAGGACGGCCTCGATACTGGCGAGCTTGGAGGTAAGCTCCGAAATCTCGCTCGCGTAGTCGATCGCCATGGCCGAAGCCTACGCGAAAGCCGGTACCACCCCGCAGGCCGCACGGCGGCCGCATCCGTGCCTTAGCTGCTCCCGCGAATGGCCTCAGCCGGGCAGGGTGCTCGATGCCACCAGCGTGCGGATCGCCCGCACCGCCACCGACAGCGTGGCGACGGTGAACGCGTCGCTCTCCCAGATCTCGACCAGCGTCTGCGCGGCCCTGGCGACAGCGGACTGGTTCCTGGCTACCCAGGCGGCTAGCCGCTGCTCGGGAGTGCCGGCCTCGGTCACGGTCAGCACGTCCCTGCCGAGCGCCGCATGCGCGGTATAGAGGTCGTCGCGGAGCGCGTTCCTGGCCATCGTGTTCCACCGGTCATCACGCGCCAAGGCCGTGATCCGGTCCCGCAACCTGGTGATCTGGAGCCGGTCGGCCAGGTCGAAGTAGACCTCGGCGGTCTCCTCGACCGGGCGGCCTGTGCTGGCGGCGATGTCGACGATGTCGAACGCCGAGTAGGCGGGCACCATCGCGGCCACGCGTTCAGCCAGGTCGTCGGGGAAGCCGCGGCTGGTGAAGAGGTCGCGGCGTTCCTCGAAGCTGGACAGGTCGAGCCCGGCGAGCATCTTGGGCAGCCCGCCGGCCACGGTCAGGCACGCCGTCGGCGAAGAAGTCGATGGTCGCCTGTATGTCGAACGGCGGCCGCCTGAAGTGCAGCAGCCACCTGGCGGCCCGCTCGGTGAGCTTGCGCGCCTCGAGCAGCGCGAGCACCTGGGCCGACGTGTCGACCTGGCCGTCCAGCGCCCGCAGCTGGAGCCAGAACCCCGGCATGTCGAAGACCTCCCTGGCGACAAGGAAAGCCTCGGTGATGTGCGGCACCGACGCGCCGGTCTCCTCGTTCAGCCGGAACGCGAACGTGATGCCCGACTTGTCGACCATCTCGTTGATCACGGCGGTGGTGATGATCTCCCTGTGCAGCCGGTGAGACGGCATCCGGTTGGTGAACCGCTCGCGCAGCGGGATCGGGAAGTACCTGGTCAGCGCCCTCTGCAGGTACGGGTCGTCGGGCACGTCGGAGGCGAGTACCTCCTGGCCTGTCGCGATCTTGGTGTGCGCGAGCAGCACGGAGAACTCGGGCAGCGTCAGGCCTGAGCCGGTAGACCGGCGCTCGGCGATGTCCTTGTCGGCGGGCAGGACATCCAGCCTTCGCCTGATCCTGCCCTCGCGTTCGAGCTTCCTGATGTACCTGGCGTGGACGTGCAGCATCTGCGCCGACTGCGCCCTGGCGGCGGCCAGCGCCCGGTTCTGGTGGTAGTTGTCGGCCAGCACCAGCCTCGCGACCTCGTCGGTCATCGACTGGAGCAGCGCGTCGCGGTCGGCCGTGGTCATCTCACCGTCGCGGACGACCTCGTCGAGCAGGATCTTGATGTTGACCTCGTGGTCTGAGGTGTCCACGCCGGCCGAGTTGTCGATGAAGTCGGTGTTGACCAGTCCGCCGGCCAGCGAGTACTCGATCCTGGCCTCCTGGGTCAGCCCGAGGTTGCCGCCCTCGCCGACCACCTTGGCCCGCAGCTGCGAGGCGTCGATCCTCACCGCGTCGTTGGACCGGTCGCCGACGTCCGCGTGGGACTGGTTCGAAGCCTTCACGTACGTGCCGATGCCGCCGTTCCAGAGCAGGTCGACCGGCGCGGCGAGGATCGCCGCGATCAGCTGGTCAGGCGGCGCGGCCGTGATGCCGTCTTCGAGCCCGAGCACCGCGCGGACCTGCGGCGAGATGGGGACCGATTTCGCCGAGCGCGGCCACACGCCGCCGCCGCTTGAGATCAGCCCGGCGTCGTAGTCCGCCCACGAGGACCTGGGCAGGTCGAACAGCCGCCGGCGCTCGGCGAAGCTGGCGACCGGATCAGGATCAGGATCGAGGAACACGTGCCGGTGGTCGAACGCCGCCACCAGCTTGATGTGCTCAGACAGCAGCATCCCGTTGCCGAACACGTCGCCCGACATATCGCCGATCCCGACGACCGTGAAGTCGGTCTTGCCGATGTCGGTGCCCAGCGTCTGGAAGTGGAATTTGACCGACTCCCAGGCCCCGCGGGCCGTGATGCCCATCTTCTTGTGGTCATAGCCAGCTGAGCCGCCTGAGGCGAACGCGTCACCGAGCCAGAAGCCGCGGCGCGAGGGCGATCTCGTTCGCAGTGTCCGAGAACGTGGCCGTGCCCTTGTCGGCCGCCACGACCAGATACGGGTCATCGCCGTCGTGCCTGACGACCCGCTCGGGCGGCACGACCTGGCCGGCCCGCAGGTTGTCGGTCACGTCGAGCATGGCGCTGATGAAACTCCGGTAGCAGGCCAGCACCTCACCCTGGTAGGCCTCGCGATCGGAAGGGTCGGGCAGCTGCTTGCAGACGAAGCCGCCCTTGGCGCCGGACGGCACGATCACCGAGTTCTTGACCTCCTGGGCCTTGGCCAGCCCGAGAATCTCGGTGCGGAAGTCTTCACGGCGGTCCGACCAGCGAAGTCCGCCACGAGCGACGTTCGCGAACCGCAGGTGGACGCCCTCGAATCGGGGCGAGTAGACGAACAGCTCGAACTTCGGGCGGGGCGCTGGCAGATCAGGAACCAGCGCGGCGTCCAGCTTGAACACCAGATACGGCGCGGATCCATCAGATTCGCCCGAGCCGCGGAAGTAATTTGTGCGCTCGGTGGCGATGATCAGGCCCAGGTAGGCGCGCAGGATGCGGTCCTCGTCCAGGCTGGCCACATCGTCGAGCGCGCCGCCGATCTCCTCGAACAGCGCTTCGCTGCGTTCGGCCTGCCCCGGAAGCCGGTCGGGGTCGAAGCGGGACTCGAACAACCGGACCAGTTGCCGGGCGATGACCGGGTTGGAGCGCAGCACTCGTGCGATGTAGCCGGAGCTGAACGTGGTACCGGCCTGCTGCAGGTACTTGGCGTAGGCGCGCAGCACCACGACCTGCCGCCAGGAGAGGCCGGCGTTGAGCACGAGCGTGTTGAAGTCGTCGTCCTCGATCTCGCCCTTCCAGAGCGCGGCGAGCGCGCCCTCGAGCTGACCGGCCACAGACGCGAGCGAAACGTGCGGGACCTGGGTGGTCCGGCCTCCAGACCCGGACGTCGCGGCAGCCTGCGCGGCGCAATCCGAAGTCATAGATCCAGAATGGCTCGGCGCCCGGGAACTCGTAAGGATGCTCGTCGACCACCTCGACGCCCATGTGCTGCAGCCTCGGCAGCACGTCGGTCAGCGTGATCGGCGACCCGGTCGTGTGGATGGTGAGCCGCCAGACCCTGCGCTGACGGCCCGGGATTTCGGTGTCGCCAGCCGGCGCGGCCGCGGGCACCCCGGCGCTCAGCACTGCCGCGGCGCCCCCGGCCTGCGGGTCGTGCTCGACAGGGACGCCGCCGACGTAGCCGGCGGACTCCCACATCTCGAAGGAGATGTCCAGCCCCGCCTTGCGCATCTGCCGGATCTTGGCCAGGTCGGAGATTGCCGCGGCAGCGGGCACATCGGCCTTGTAGGTGTCGGAGATCGAGTCGGTGAACTCGGCGAGCAGCGCACGGCCTTCCCGTTCGCCGAGCTGGGTCACGGCCTCCCTGACCAGGTCGTCATCCCACGACCGGACGGCGGCGGCGATCGCCTGCTCGAGCGCGGGAATGTCGGGATCGACCAGCATCTTGCCGCGCTCTGCCCGGACCACGATGTGCAGCCTGGCGATCGGGCCCCTCGTCGACGACGGCGCTGTAGTCGACCTGTGCGCCACCGAGCACCCGGCGCAGTATCTCCTGAACCGCCACCCTGACCTTGGTGTTGTACCGGTCCCTTGACAGGTAGATCAGGCAGGAGACGTACCGGCCGTAGATGTCCTTGCGCAGGAACAGCCGGGTCTGCATGCGCTCGCGCAGCCGCAGTACCTCGCTCGCGACGTCGGCCAGCTCGGCGACCGGCGTCTGGAACAGCTCCTCACGCGGATAGACCTCCATGAACTCCGCGACAGCCCTGCCGTCGTGGCTGTCGGCGGAGATGCCGCTCGCGTCGTACACCTCGGTCAGCTTGCGGCGCAGGATCGGGATCCTGGTGATGCTGTCGGTGTAGGCCATGTGGGTGTACAGGCCGAGGAAGCGCCACTCGCCGATCACCTTGCCTGACTCAGTCAGGCGCTTGATGCCGACGTAGTCCAGGTAGCTGGGCCGGTGCACGGTCGCGCGCGAGTTCGCCTTCGTCATGATCAGCCGGTGGCCAGGGTCGGTGGCGATCTTCCTGCCCTGCACCGACAGGCTGGACAGCCGCGTGGTGTGCGCCTTGTCGTGCCGCAAGATGCCAAGGCCGGTACCCGGAACGCCGTGCAGCGCGAGCCCGTCAGCCTCGCTGACGAGGTCGTACTCGCGGAACCCGAGGAAGGTGAAGTGAGAGTCGACGAGCCAGCGGAGCAGGAGCTCGATCTCCGATAGCGACTCGGCCGGGCTGGCCGGGATGACCCAGCCTGCTGACTTCGGGCCCCCGCCGGTCGAGGATCCCGGAGCCTGATGGAGCTGCGCATCCGACGCGATCGCTCGCCGGTCAGCTGACGCTCGATCGGGTCCGTTGCCGCCAGCTCATCAGCGATGCGCAAGGCCATCGCGCGCATCTTCGGGTAATCGTCTACTGCGAGCCGCACGTCCCAGAGGGCGTGCTCGAGGTCGGCCGCGATCGCGGTGGCCTTGCCAGCTCCCAGCTTGGCGACCTCGATGTGAGACCACGATTCGGTGATCAGGTCAGGGTGGCCCTGGACCTCGCGCGGGTGATCGTCGGCGGAGCGGGTCTCGGTCGGCTTGATGACCTCCCGCAAGGCGCCGGTGATGTCGCGCCTGACCATGAGCTGAGGATGGACGACCAGATCGGGCGTCACGTCGTGGGCCGGCCAGCGTCATCGTCAGCGTGTCCACCAGGAACGGCATGTCGTCGGTGACCACGTCGATCACGTCACGGTCCGGCAGCAAGGTGGCATCGGCCCCCGGCCTGACCCGGACCACGGCACGGCCCTGCGGCCGGAGCGCGGCGAGCTGTGCGTGGGCGGCCGCGACCGCTCCGACCCGTCTCGGGCCTGCCGCGATCAGATCCGACGAGTCGACGTGACGGTAGTAGCAGTGCAGGTAGCTGTCGCAGTCGCCAACTTTCGCGGGGGCGGCACCATCACCGAGCTGTGCGGCCGCGTCGGCAAGCAGCGCCTGCCGTGCGGCGCTCTGGTGCTCAGACATCCGACCCACTCCTTCGTGGTTCAAGGGTGCTCATGGATCGAAGACGCCCCTTACAACTTGTCCCGAAGTTCCCAGAGCAACGGGTAATAACGCAACGGCACCCGATGATGCAGGTAGGGGGCGCCAGTCGAGCCGCCTGTGCCCGACTTCGTGCCGATCTGGCGTTCCACCATCTGGACATGCCGAGCCCGCCACAGGGCCGCCACTTCGTCGTGGTTGAGCAGGCTCTCGGCGAGCTCCCACAGGTCGTCATAGGCTGCCCTGTCGCGGGCGATCGTCAGCAAGGACTCGCAGACGCGCTCGTCGTTGCTCACGTCCAGGCCGCGACGGCCAAGCAGGCCCAGGTAGGCGTCCCACAACGAGGGCTCGGCGAGGCGGCGCGACAGCCGTTCCCGCTCATCGGCGGTCAGATTGCGGAATCGCGCCACAAACCGATGGTCCTTGGCGCCGGACAGGAACTCAAGCTCCCTGAACTGGACCGATTGCAGACCGCTGGCGGGGGCGAGCGTAGCCCTGAATTGGAGGAAGTCCTGCGGGGTCATCGTCTCCAGCACGTCGATCTGGCTGACGAGCAACCGCTCGATCACATGGGCGCGCTGCATCAAGTGCCTGGCAAGCCACGTCTCGCCGGCGTCCATCGCGTCCCTGGCTGCCTCGAGCTCGTGCAGCAGCTGCTTGAACCACAGCTCGTAGACCTGGTGCACGGTGATGAACAGCAACTCGTCGTGGGCCGGCGGTTCGGCCAGCGGCACCTGCTGCCCGAGCAGGTCCGGCAGATGCAGGTAGGTGCCGTAGGTGAGCCTGCCACCCTCCTCGCCGAAGCTCCGCCCGGACCGCGCCGCCACTACGCGCCATCCTCCTTGCGCTCAGCAGATGCGTAGTACGCCAGCACCTCCGGGTTGGCCAGCGAGTCCCGGTCGGCCGCAGCCTCGACCGGCGTACCGGTGAGAATCTTGCGCACGGGGACCTCGAGTTTCTTGCCGGACAGGGTCCGTGGAACGCCGGGGACCTGATGCATCTCGTCTGGCACGTGCCGGGGCGAGAGCTGCGAACGCAGCATCGACCTGATCTTGGTCCGCAGCGCGTCGTCGAGGCTCGCGCCGGGCGTCAGCACCAGGTACAGCACCAGCCGTCCTTCGTTGCCGAGCGTACCCGTGTCGATCACGAGGCTGTCGGCGACCTCGGGCAGTTCCTCCACAATGCGGTAGAACTCGCTGGTGCCCATCCGGACGCCGCCGCGGTTCAGGGTCGCGTCGGACCTGCCGTAGATCACGCAGCCGCCATCGGGCAGGATCATGATCCAGTCGCCGTGCCGCCAGATTCCCGGATACTGGGCGAAGTAGCTGGCCCTGTACCTTTCGCCGGTCTCGTCACCCCAGAACCCCACCGGCATCGACGGCATCGGGACGGTCAGCACCAGTTCGCCTACCTCACCGACGACGGCGTTGCCGTCGGCGTCGAACGCCTCGACCTTTGCGCCCAGACAAGGTCCGGCGATGATCGCCGCGCCGAACAGGAAGCAACGGGTTCGGCCCCACAAAACCAGTGCACATATCGGTCCCGCCAGAAAACGACCCAAGCACGAACGCGCGACGGGGGCGCCCCGTTGTTGTTCTAGCGACAGGAGGGTCCCCCCGTTGCGCGTCGCGGTCGGGCGCGACGGCGGAGTAGACCCAGTCGAAGCCTTCCGGCGGCAGCGGCGAGCCGGTCGAGCCGACCCCGCGCAGCCTGGACAGGTCATGCGCGTCACGCGGATCTAGCCCGGCCTTCATGCTTGCGATCACATACGGGGCACCTGTGCCGAAGTAGGTCACCCCGACGTCAGCGGCGAGGCGCCACAGCTCGTCGGGACCGGGATGCACGGCGCTGCCGTCGTAGGCCACCACGGTGGCGCCGGCAAGCAGCCCGCCGACGACGAAGTTCCACATCATCCAGCCGGTCGTGGTGTACCAGAAGAACACGTCTCCTGGCCCGAGGTCCATGTGCAGGCTGATCGCCTTGAGGTGCTCGAGCACGATGCCGCCGTGGCCGTGCACGATCGCCTTCGGCAGCCCGGTCGTGCCCGAGGAGTACAGCACCCAGAGCGGGTGTTCGAAGGGCACGTCGTCGCACGGGGTCCGCAGCCCGGTCGGCCCAGGTTGGGGGATCGGCCCGGCAAGGTCTGCCAGCGCGCTCCACATCGTCGCCGGCACCGGCAGGGACGCCCGCCCGGCGGTGCTGATCAGGGGGGACGACCCCCCGGAACCCCCCGCGGTGCTGATCAGGGGGGACGACCCCCCGGACCCCCCCGCGGTGCCGATGTAGTCGACCATGATCACCGACTCCAGACCAGGCAGCGCAGCCGTGATCGCGGCGAGCTCGCTCTGGCGGTCAAACTTCTTCCCGCCGTAGACGTAGCCGTCCACGGCTATGAGCACCTTAGGTGTCACCTGGGCGAACCGGTCGATGACCGCGTGCGCACCGAAGTCCGGCGAGCAGGAAGTCCAGATCGCGCCCAGGCTGGCCGTCGCGAGCAGGCCGATGATCGCCTGCGGCGAGTTCGGCAGGTAGGCGGCCACGCGGTCGCCGCGCTGCACTCCGAGCGCGACCAGCGCTGCCCGCACGATCGCTACCTGCTCGTCAAGCTCGGCATAGGTCAGGCTGCCGTGGTGACCGGCCTCTGACCGGTAAGTGATCGCCGTCCGGCCAGGGTCCGTGCTCGCTGCCCGAAGTGCGTTGTGCGCATAGTTGAGCGTCGAACCGGAGAACCAGCTGACGGCCGGCATCGTGTCGCCCTTGAGCACCGGACCGTCGCCGCGGCTGCCGAGCACGCCGAAGTACTCCCAGATCGAGGACCAGAATTCCGCAGGTTCGGCGACAGACCAGCGCCACAGCTCGCGGTATCGGTCAGCGGCTGAGCCAGCCGACGCGCCCTCCGCGGCGCCTCCGCGGCGGCGGCCGGCCAGCCATCGCATGAAGTCGGTGATCCTGGCCTGCTCGATGTCCGCGTGCGTGGGGGTCGCCAGCAGCGCCCCGTAGCCGCGTCCGCCAGGCAGCTCCTGGTCCTGCCCTGCCGGATGTTGCCGCCCCACTTCACCGCCCCTGATCGGTTGACTGGACGTTTATACCAGTATGAAAGCCTGCTCGCGCGAGGCGGCCGAGCTGGCCTGCAGCACACCGTCCGCGGTCAGACCCCGCAACTCACCGGCCGATCGCCGCCACCACCCGGGACGTATCAGCCAGGTCCGTGAGGACGGGATCGGCGCCCGCCTCCCGCAGCTCAGCTGATCGTCGAACGGCCGGTCGCGACGCCGAGGCAGCGCACGCCCAGCGACGTCCGCGGCGGCCGCGTCCCTGACCGAGTCCGCCACGTAGACCGCTCCGGCTGGCGTGAACTGTACGCCGTATTTCTCAGTCGCCATCTCCAGCGACCGCACGATCTGGGTGCCCTTCGGGTAGACGTCCGAGCCGTACCCGCCGATCGCGAGGTCGAGGTAGCGATCGAGGTCAAAGGCCCGCAGCTTGGTCGCGGCGTTCTGCTTGATCGTGCCCGGTGATCACGGTCTGGATCACGTTGGGCAGCCGGGACACGGCGGCCAGCGCCTCGCGCGCGCCCCGCAGCGGCCTGCCCTGCGCCGGCGAGCTGGTCGATGCGCGCGCTCGAACGCGGCGGCCAGCTCCGTCGCGTACCTGCCGAGCAGATCATTGTCCTCAGCCTGGCTCGAGAGCGGCACCGCCTCGTTCAGCGCGAGCGCCTCGAAGAAGATCTCAGAGTCGCTGGCGCCGGGCAGCTGCGGCAGCGCGACGAGCGGGCGGCCTGTGACCCGCCGGAAGGCCTCGGCGTAGGCATCACGGGACACCCTGGCGACATCTACCAGGGTCAGGTCGATGTTCCACAGGACGAGGCGGTGGATGAGGTGCCTCCTGCGCGTATTGGTCCCTCGGCCGTCCCGATCCGGACGGCCGATAGCGCGCAAAGTACTACAGCGGACGGTCAGCCCATGTGCGGATACCGATAGTCGGTCGGCGGGACGAACAACTCCTTGATCGTCCTGGCGTTCACCCAGCGGGTCAGGTTGAAGATCGAGCCTGCCTTGTCGTTCGTGCCGCTGGCGCGGGCCCCGCCGAACGGCTGCTGACCGACGACCGCGCCCGTGGGCTTGTCGTTGATGTAGAAGTTGCCCGCAGAGAACCGCAGCGCGTCCGTGGCTGCCGCGATCGCGGCTCGGTCGGTCGCGATGATCGAGCCGGTAAGCGCGTACGGCGCGATGTCGGCGGCCTGCCTGACCACGGCTTCGTAATCCGCGTCGTCGAAGACGTGCACGCCGAGGATCGGGCCGAAGTACTCGGTGCTGAACAACTCGTCGGTCGGGTCCGAGCACGCGAGCACCGTCGGCCGCACGAAGTACCCCTCCGTCGCGTCAGTGGTGCCGCCAGCCAGCACCGACACCGACGGCCGTGACCTGGCCCGGTCGATGGCATCGGCGTGTGTCGCGAACGCCTTGTCGTCGATCACGGCGCCCATGAACGCCGACAGGTCAGCAGAGACGTCGCCCATGGTCAGTTCCTCGACGGTGGCGATGAAGTCGTCCTTCATCCGGCGCCAGAGGCTGCGCGGGACGTACGCGCGGGAGGCCGCCGAGCACTTCTGCCCCTGGTACTCGAACGCACCTCGGACCAGTGCCGTGCGCAGGACGTCAGGATCGGCAGACGGGTGCGCGATCACGAAGTCTTTGCCGCCGGTCTCGCCGACCAGTCGCGGATAGCTGCGGTAGCCGGAGATGTTCTCGCCCACGGTCCGCCACAGGTGCTGGAAGGTACCCGTTGACCCGGTGAAGTGGATGCCGGCCAGATCGCGGTGCGGGAGCGCCACCCTGGACAGGGTGCGGCCGCCGCCGGTCACCATGTTGATCACCCCAGGGGGCAGGCCCGCGGTCTCGAGCAGGCGCATCAGGAAATGCGCGGAGAACTGCTGGGTGTGCGACGGCTTCCAGATCACCACGTTGCCGAGCAAGGCCGGCGCGGTCGGCAGGTTGCCGGCGATCGAGGTGAAGTTGAACGGCGTGATCGCGAGCACGAAGCCTTCCAGCGGCCGGTACTCGAGCCGGTTCCAGGAGCCGGGCGCCGAGCTAGGCTGCTCGGCGAGCAGCCGCCTGGCGTAGTGCACGTTGTACCGCCAGAAGTCGATCAGCTCGCAGGCCGCGTCGATCTCGGCCTGGTAGACCGACTTGGACTGGCCGAGCATGGTCGACGCGTTGATCACCGAGCGCCAGGGCCCGGCCAGCAGTTCGGCGGCGCGCAGGAAGATCGCGGCCCGGTCGTCGAACGACAGCTCCCGCCAGCCAGGTGCGGCCAGGCTCGCCGCCTCGATCGCGGCAGCCACGTCCTCGTCGGTGGCCTCGCCGAAGCGGCCCAGCACCTGCGAGTGGTTGTGCGGCTGGACGACGTCGACCCGATCACCGCCGCCCATCCGCTGGACGCCGCCGACGGTCATGGTGAGGTCGACCGATTCGCCGGCCAGTTCTTTGATCTTGGTTTCCAGGGCCGCGCGCTCGGGGCTGCCCGATGCGTAGGTCTTGACCGGCTCGTTAGCCGGAGCTGGGACGTTGGTTACGGCATCGAACACGGATGACTCCCATAGCTCGACAAGGCGTACGCCGGTGACGACTGGTGGCCGCGATGCAGATCGATTGCGGCGGCTTCCAGTCTCGTCGATCCTCATCGTCGCACGAACCACCCGTGCCTGCCGAGACGCCCTAGCTCGCAGCGCGGCTGGCTGCGCCGGCGCGCCAGACTAGCGGACGCGGGGCTAGCGATTGGGCTAGCCGATCAGGTAGATGAGCTCCTGGGTGGCGTACCAGAGCAGTTCGTGCCCCTCGGCGCTGTCGACGACGAACTTCGCGTCGCTGTCGCCTGCATCGGCGGCGGGCAGCGCCGCCGATGCAGCGTCGATGTCCTGCGCCGCGTCGTCGAATCGACGTGACCGGACACGACGTCGGTGAGCATGACCGGCAGCGTGACGCTAACCTTGCCCGGTTTGTCTGGCCCGTTGATGCTGCTGACGACCGATTCCGGCAGCTCGGCCGCGAGCACGACTCGCCGACGCGGCGCCTTGGTGTCGGCGTGCAGCATCCGCAGCGATGCGCGGGCAGCCTGCACCATCGCCATGTACTCGAGTTCCTCAAGGTCTCCGCTGGCGTACCACTCGCGCAGCGCCGGCGTCACCGCGAACCCGACCACTGGTGCCGGGCCGACCTGGCCCGCCACCAGCGCGGACCCCAGCTCCGCCAGCGTCGTTGGCAGGTAGACGCGCATGAGGTTCCCAACAGCCTTACTGCAAATCGATTGCTCGCCCGCGCAGACCAGAACGGCCGCAGCAGGGCTGCTACCGAGTCTGCCAGCCCGAAGCGGGCGATGACCCCAGAATCAACACCTGACTCATAAGCCATCACCGTCCCGAGTCGCCCGATTAGCCGGACTTGCCAGACTTGACACACTTGACAGCACATCGACGACGTGGGCGACCGCGACGTCGATGGACTCGTGCTCCCAGAATCTGACCACCTTCCATCCGGCCTGATCAAGGGCGGCGTCGGCGGCACGGTCCCTGTCGACATTGCGGCGCAGCTTGGGCTCCCAGTACCAGGTGTTCGCCGCTGGCTGGCTGCCGTGCTCTGGGCAGCAGTGCCAGAAGCAGCCGTCCACGAACACCGCGACCTTCCTGGCAGTGAAGACGATGTCCGGTCGCACCCTGACCCCGCCGGCGAGATCGAGCCTGTAGTCCTTGCGGTACCGGTAGCCGAGCCCATGCAACGCCCGGCGCAGAGCAAGCTCGGGCTTGGTGTCGGTGCGCCGGTTCGCGCGCATGTTCGCGGATCGGCCGGCGCTGGCCGGATGCGGATACGCGCGCTTCGGCTCCTGCGCCACATCCTCGGCCATAGCGCATCAGGTTAGTGGCAGCCGCAAGGCGGCAAATGCGCCATGGATAGACGCGGCGGAATCCCGCTACAGGACAGGGCTGCCGTTCCTGGTGAGCAACCCCGACAGCACCGCTCGCGTCTGGACAGGATCCTCATGGAGCACGGTTGTGAAGCCGAGCGCCTGGGCCGCGACGATGTTGCCCTCGACGTCGTCGACGAACACGCAGTCCGCGGGCGACAGCCCGAGCCGCCGGGCCGCGAGCTGGAAGATCCGCTCCTCCGGCTTGCGCATCCCGACGTCGCCGGAGATCACCACGTCGTCGAAGAGGCCGGCGAACAGGTGACGCGGATAGCCGTCCTCGCCGCCGCCCCACGAGTTCGACAGGAGGCTGGTCAGGATCCCCGTCGAGCGCAGGTCCTTGATCAGCTCGAGCATCTCGTCCAGGATCACCGATGCGCCGAACATCCGCTTCAGCAGCCCCGCAGACTCGACCGGCGTGCCGTCGATCCGCACGAGCGCGGCCGCCAGCGTCGCCTCGAACTCCTCATCGCTCACCTCGCCGCGCTCGAGCGCGTGGATCGGCGACTCCGAGCTGTCCGGGCCGTACGCGCTCTTCACCCACGGCCGCATCGCGGCCATGTAGCTTTCCCGGTCGATCCGCTCGGCCTCCAGCCAGGCCGTGACGGTCGTCGACGATGGGACTCGTGATCACCCCGCCCCAGTCGAAGATCACTGCGCACAGGTCAGCGGACGGTTCGGCCACGATCCCGATGCTAAGTGACGATGGCGCGAGCAACGGCGAACCGGGAGTGAACAGTCTCCCTGCAGCGGAACCGCCAGGTACTGGCAGAATGCACCCATGCAGCGGATAGCGGTTGTCACCGGCGCGAGCAGCGGGATCGGAGCGGCGACGCGCCGAACGGCTCGCCGGCGAGGGATACCACGTGGTGCTCGCGGCCCGCCGCCTTGACCGGCTCGACGAGGTCGCGACCCGGATCGCCCAGGCCGGCGGCAGCGCCCAGGTCAACCAGCTTGACGTGGCCGACCGGCAGCAGGTCGACGCGCTGGCGGCGGCGCTGACCCGCTGCGACGTCCTTGTCGCCAACGCCGGAGGAGCGCTGGGCGCCGAACAGATCGCCGACGCGTCGGCCGATGACTGGCTGACCATGTACCAGTCGAACGTGCTCGGCACGCTCCACACGGTGCAGGCGCTGCTTCCGAAGCTGATCGACAGCGGCGACGGAACGGTGGTGATCATGGGCTCGACCGCCGGCTTTACCGCTTATGAGGGCGGCGGCGGCTACGTCGCCGCCAAGCACGGGACGCACGCCATCGCGGCAACGCTGCGCCTTGAGCTCTGCGGCCAGCCGGTCCGGGTGATCGAGATCGCTCCCGGCATGGTCAGGACCGACGAGTTCGCGCTGACCAGGTTCCGCGGCGACGCCGAGAAGGCAGCGGCCGTCTACGCGGGCGTGCCGGAGCCGCTGACCGCCGACGACATCGCGGACGCCGTGACCTGGGCCGTCACCAGGCCCTCGCACTTCAACGTGGACCTCATGGTGCTGCGGCCGCGCGCCCAGGCCGCCCAGCACAAGGTGTACCGCCAGACCTGACGCAGCTGGCCGCCGCCCGCCGAACAACCCCGATGGCCCATCGGTGTTCTAACAGGACACCCGGTGCGCACATTGGTGTTCTATTTTCCGGCGCGGGCGCCGGCGCGTGGCGCGGGGCGGGAGCGGGAGCGGGAGCGGGGCGCGGGGGCGGTCAGGCGGTCTGGGTGACCTTGCTGAGGCCGCGCGGATTGTCTGGGTCGATTCCGAGCCGGCGCGACAGCTGCTCGGTCAGGAGCTGGCCAGGCACGATGAGCCCGATCGGCGCCAGCCACTCTGGTAGGTCAGGACCGGCGAGTGCCCGGCTGCTCACAGCCGCGAGTTCGGCGCCGCCGCCGATCGCGTACGCGTGCGCGCCAGCGCTCGTCACCCGCCCGGCCAGTGCCACGGCCGCGGCACGAGTCGGGCCCGAATTCGCGGCCATGATGATCGCCGGCGTCTTGGCGTCGACCACCGCTATCGGGCCGTGCTGCAGGTCGGACCAGGAGATGCCCATCGCGTGCAGGTAGCACGCCTCCTTGATCTTGAGTGCGAGTTCCAGCGCCGTCGAGTAGGCCAGCCCTCGCGCCGACACCACGAGGCCGTCCACGGCGGCCAGTTCGGCGACAACCGGCTCGAGCCCGTACTCAGGTGTCGATGCGGCAGCGAGCAGATCCTCGATCACCTCGGGCAGGTGCTTGAGCTGGCCTGCGTCCAGATCCGCGCCCAGCCCGATCGCGAGCACCGCCAGCGCGGCGAGCTGGCAGGTGAACGTCTTGGTGGCGGGAACGGCCTGTTCCTGGCCTGCCTCGGTGACCAGCGCCACGTCGGCCAGCTCGGCCAGCGGTGATCCCGCGCCATTGGTGATCCCGACGACGCTGGCGCCGCAGTCCCGAGCCCACTGCAGCGTCTCGATGATCTCCTCGGTCCGGCCCGACTGGGACAGGCCGACCGCCATGACGCCTGACAGGTCGATCCGGCTCCGGTAGGTCGTGGCGACCGAAGGCGAACCGAGGCTGGCGAGCCTGCCTGTCCTGGTCTGGATCAGGTACGTGCCGTAGACGGCCGCGTTGTCCGAGGTGCCGCGGGCGAAGAAGAGCACCTGGCGGGCGTCCTGCGCGATCGCGGCGACTTCTGCCGTCCGCGGGAGCAGCGCGCCGATGGTGGCTCGCAGGGCGGCGGGCTGCTCGAAAATCTCGCTCCGCATGTGTGTGGAGCAGTGCTGCCTGGCCGCCGAGCCCACCGAGTCCACCGCTGACCCCGTCCTTCTTTTAGCGATAGTGAAGAGAACGAAGGAAATTAGGATCTTACGGGTCCTCTGTCCGGGTATCCAGACTAGCCGAGCGGCGGACCATAGACCTGGCGGCCGGAAACCCAGGTCGCAGCGGTCGTCAGGTCGTCATGAAGCCAGGTCAGGTCGGCCGCGGCGGACACCCCGATCCGGCCAAGGTCGCCTCGCCGATCAGGTCGGCGGGGATCCTGGTAGCCGCCGCGACAGCATCAGGCAAGGCGATCCCGACCGCGACCATGTTCGCGATCGCCGCGTCCATCCGCAGAGCCGACCCCGCAAGGGTGCCGTCGGCACGCACCGGCGGAGTCCCCTCCGCGCCGGCCATGTCGATCGGCTCGCCGCCGAGCACGTAGCGGCCGTGTGCCATCCCCGCGCTCGCCGCGGCGTCGGTGACCAGGAAGATCCTGCCAGGGGCCGCCTTGAATGCCAGTCCGGCGACCGGCCCGGCGACGTGGTGCATGTCGGCGATCAGCCCGCAAGCCAGCCGCGTATCGGTGAGCGCCTGGCCGACGACTCCCGGCTCGCGGTGGTGCAGCGGCCGCTGCCCGTTGAACAGGTGCGTGACCATCCGAGCTCCGGCTGCCGCCGCCGCCGCGACCTGGGCGGCTGTCGCGTCTGAATGACCGATGCTGACGAGAACGCCGGCGGCCGTGAGCTGCTCGATCGCGGCCATGGCCGCCGTCGATCTCCGGGGCCAGCGTGACCACGCGGACGAGGCCGGATCCCGCGGCGAGCAACGCGTCGATCGTTCCTGGATCGGGGCTGATGATCCACGCCGGGTTGTGGGCGCCGCGCCGACTCGCCGCGATGAACGGGCCCTCAAGGTGCACGCCGAGCACCCTGGCACCGTTCGGGTCCGCCGCTCCCGCGACATCCACGGCTCTGCCAGTCAGAGCTGTGCCAGTCAGGGCTGGGCCAGTGAGGGCTGGGCCGGTCAGAGCGGGCGCGAACTCGGCCGTCGCACGCAGCGCGGCCACCAAGGCATCGACCGGACTCGTGATGAAGGTCGGCAGGAAGGCTGTGGTGCCTGTCTCAGGCAGCCGACGGACGACCTCGGCCCAGCCGACCGGATCGGCATCGCCGAGTTCGACCCCGAAGTAGCCGTTGACCTGCAGATCGATCAGGCCGGGCAGCAGGAACCCTGAGGTCAGTTCGATGTCTGGGCGACGCGGCGGCGGCCCGGATCCGACCTCGATGATCCTCCCGTCGGCCACGGCCACGTAACCGGGAGCCACAATCGGGCTGAGGCCGTCGGCCGTCGCGGTGGCCGGAACAATCGAAGACGCCGCGATGAGCACCTGGCTAGCTTCGCATCCGGCTCGCGAGGTGTCGCAGGGCCGCCTGTTATGCCCTAACTCTGCGCGTGCTTGGCGGCCGATTCCGCCGCGATCCGATCCGCGGCGATCGCCGGGCCGCCAGCTCGCCTCGACCCAGTCGAGGAAGCCCCTGACCTCGGCCGCCACCAGTTCCGGCCGCTCCATCATCGCAACGTGGCCAACGCCCGCAAGCACCAGCACCCTGGCGGCCGGGAACGCTCGCGCGGCCTTGCCGGCCATGACGGGGTTGACCAGCCGATCGTGGCTGCCGTGCAGGATCAGCGCAGGCGCCTTGATCCTCGCCGCGTCCCGCCATAGCGACCACCTGCCGACCTTGAAGTACTCGGTGACCAGGCTCCTGGCCGACATGATGACGGCGTGGTTGGCGTAGATGAGCGTGTCACGTCGGAGCACCTCGGCGATCTCCTCCCGCCGCCTGGTCGGGTGGACCACGCCGGGGTCGGAGTAGACGTCCCTGAGCACCCGGTCGGTCCTTGACTCGGCAGGCAACCGCCGCAGCCAGTCCATGATGCCTGGTCCGACGCCCGGGATCGCGGCCAGCGCCAGCCGCATCGGCAGCGGCCGAGGGCGCAGGTCGGGCAGTGCAGGAGAGACCAGCGCCAGCGTCTTGACCAGATCAGGCCGCCGCGCGGCAACACGCGTGCTCACCGCGCCGCCCATCGAGTTGCCGATCAAGTGAACAGGTCCCAGGTCTTGTTGCGCGATGAGCTGGATCACGGCGGTCGCGTGCGCGTCGATGGAGTAATCGCCGGTCCGCGGCGGTGGCGAGTTCCCGAACCCGGGCAGATCGAGCGCGGCGCACGCCAGCACCGGCGCAGAAGGCTGACCACGCACCGGCCTGGACAGCAGATCCATGAGATCGGTCCAGTTGGTCGACGAGCCGCCGAGCCCGTGCACGAAGACTGCGGGCTCCGCACCTTCGACCGCGGGCGCGCTGCGGACGAACAGCTGGCCAGCCGGCAAATCGACGAGATGACCTGGCCAGTGCTGAATCGGCTCGGGCGGCGGCGCGCCTGGCGGAACCGGGTCTTGTGCTGGCGGTTCGTTCGTCACCTGCACCATGCCATCGCCTCGCATCCACATACGCGGCCAAGCCCCGCCTGGGGCCAGACCCCATCCGGGCTGAGCCATCCGCCGCCCCGCCGCCGATCCTGCGCTGACTGACCTGCCGGCGCTAACCGCGACGAGCGTGTCAGCTGGCCTTCCGCGTCGGCTTCGCAGTGCCCGACTTGGTGCGGGTCGACCTGGTCTTACCCGATCCTCCCTTGGCTGGAGCGTCCTGGTCGGATTCGGCCTCATCCGCGTCAGCCTTCGCAGCGCCGGACTTGGCCGTACCCGCTTTGGTGGAGCGGCTCTTGGCGGCACCCGTCTTGGAGCCATCCCCGATCGCCTTGGCCTTCTCCTTATTCTCGCCGACGGCCGGGGCTTGCTG
Organism: uncultured Actinomycetota bacterium; assembly: GCA_963809195.1. Classification (GTDB taxonomy): domain Bacteria; phylum Actinomycetota; class Actinomycetes; order Streptosporangiales; family Streptosporangiaceae; genus Chersky-822. The sequence goes on from CAWEIQ010000003.1 coordinate 1,787,824, forward strand.
CGCCGCCGCCAGGCTCGCTCTGAGCGCGTCGGCCAGGCTGGTGGATGGCCCTGGGGCGATCTCCACCGTGCTCGGCTGGGTCAGCTCATGGCCCGCGACCTTGGCCTCGACCACCTCGACAAGCGCCTCGCGGTAGCCGTCGTGATGCGCATCGGGATCAAAGTCAGACGTCATCGAATCGATAAGCGACGAGGCCATCGTCAGCTCCTGCGGCCTGACCTCGATGTCTTGCTCGAGGAACGGGAACGAGGCCTCACGGACCTCATCGGGCCAGAGCAGCGTCTCGAGCACCAGGACCCCGTCGCGGGTGCGCAGCGTTGCGAGCGACTCTCGCTGCCGAAGTGCGACCTGCGCGATCGCGATCCTGCCCGATTGCTCAAGTGCGTCCCGCAGCAGCACGTAGGCGCGAGCGCCGGCCGCCTCAGGCTCGACGAAGTAGCTGCGGTTAAACAGAATCGGGTCAAGTTGCTCCGCGGGAGCGAAATGCAGCACCTCTATAGACTTGGTCGTCGGGAGCGGCAGATCGGCGAGGTCCTCGTCGTCCAGCACGACCATCTCACCCGTCGATAGTTCGTAGCCCTTAACAACATCCTCATAAGGGACTTCTTCGCCACATACAGAGCAGAAACGGCGGAACCGAATCCGGCCGCCATCGGCCCTGTGTACCTGGCGGAAGGCGATGTCCTTCTGCTCGGTCGCGGCGTAGAGTCGCACGGGAATCATGACCAGCCCGAAGGAGATCCCGCCCTTCCACATACTTCGCACGTCGTCTCCTTACCCCGGCGGTTCGGACACTTATACAACCAGCGTTGCTCTACTGTAGCCATTCGGCAATATGTTCGAGGATGCTAATGAGGCCGCCTGGCAGCACGGCTGCAGCACAGCTCGCAGCACGGGTCGCAGCACGGGCTTGCAGAGGAGGTGGGTATGCCCGACAGAGGTCTTGACGACCCCGTTCCCGACGTCGTCGAGCAAAGCCAGGAAGTCGTGCCGCACGCCAACGACGCCGACGAGCTAGAAGAGGCCGATCTGCTGGAAGTCGTACCGCTCGAAGCCAACCCGGCCGATGCCGCTGAGCAGGCCCGCGAGGTCGAGCTTGGCGAGGACGACTACCGCTGAGCCTCGACGGAATCGGCCTGACGAGCTCGGGGAGCGTCGGCCAAGCGGTTTGTTACCCAGCCGTAGGATGGCAGTTTGGCGGCTCAGTGACCGCCGCCGATAGACATCGGAGAATTTCGTGATCGCGACGCCGCAGACCACAAGACCGGCAAGCACGAGGCTGCCGCGCCCGGCGCGGCGCAGGCAGCTTCTCGGTGCCGCGCGCGATGTCTTCGTCGCGCAGGGCTATCACGCGGCCGCGATGGACGAGATCGCAGAGCGTGCGGGCGTCAGCAAGCCCGTGCTGTACCAGCACTTCCCGGGAAAGCTTGATCTGTACCTCGCGCTGCTCGATGAGAGCGTCGCCGAACTGGTCGGCGCGGTGTCCGCCGCGCTCGCCTCGACGACGGACAACCGGGAGCGCGTGCCGGCCACGTTCCGCGCGTTCTTCGACTACGTCAGCGGGGCTGGCCAGGCGTTCCGGCTGGTCTTTGAGTCCGATCTGAGCAACGAGCCGGCCGTCAGGGCCCGCCTCGACCGCGCGATGTATGAATGCGCGGAGATGATCAGCGAGTTCATCCGCGAGGACACCGGGGTCTCGAATGAGGAGGCCGATCTGCTTGGCATGGCCCTCGTCGGAATGGCGCAGGTCAGCGCCAGGTACTGGCTGAGCGGCGAGGGCGCTATCGACAAGGATCTCGCCGAAGAACTGCTCGCGCGACTCGCCTGGCGCGGCATCAGCGGCTGGCCGCTGGCCGACGGCGCGCACGAATGGCCGCAAGTCGGCGAGCGTCCGCGATCGTAGCCGCGCTGCCCGTTTCGCTCCCGGCGTAGCGATCAGGCCGGGTCCCGCGGCAGCCAAAGCGCGCGCACCGGGCTAGCCTCTGGACAGTTGCTGCGGGCGCCGACACCCTGGCTCAGCGGAGCGGAGGATCACCATGGAAGTCAAGATCGGCATACAGATGGCCCCGCGCGAGCTCCTGGTCGAGACCGAGTCATCGGTTGAGGAGATCAAGCAGGCGTTGATCGCGGCGCTCGCTGACGGCAAGCTCTTCGTGATCACCGACAAGCGTGGCGGCACGGTCATGGTGCCCGGCGAGAAGATCGCGTACGTCGAGCTAGATCAGGCCGAGCCGCGCCAGATCGGATTCGGCAGCCGCTGAACTGGGCGGCCCTGCGGCCAGCCTGCTAGTCGGCCAGCCCAAGCCTGGCCATGCGCTCCGCGTGCGAGTCGGTCAGCTCGGCGAGCATCCTGCCGATCTCGCCAAGCTGCGCGGGCGACCCGCCGGCCAGCAGCCGCGCCAGGGCCTCTCGTTCGGCCGCCACCCGCTGCGCTTGGCTGAGCGCTTCGCCCATGATCCGCCTGCGCCCATAGCGCGAGCCGGCCAGCGACCGCCGGATCCGCGGCGATCGCGTCGCGTACGCGCCTGATCGCGAACTGCGCCTGGCCGGAGTCAGCGAGGACTGACAGGACAAGGGATCGGCTCGGCTCGATCGAGCAGGCTCGCGGTCACGCGGAAGAAGTCGGCCGCGATCCCGTCGCCGACGTACGCCTTGATGAGCCCCTCGAGCCAGTCAGACGGCGCCGTCCTGGCGTGAAACGCGTCGATGGGCTCGACGAACGGCTGCATCGCCTCCTGCGGATCGACGCCGAGCCCGATGATGTGTTCCCTGAGCAACGTGAAGTGGCCGAACTGAGTCACCGCCACGCCCGCCAGATCAGCCCTGTCTGGCACGGACGGCGCAAGCGACGCATCTTCGACGAGCCTGAAGAACGCCTCCAGCGACGCATAAGACACCAGGCCGAGCAGCTCGATCACGCCCTCGACGTCCGGCGCCGGCGACGCTGGCTCGCCAGCGACTTCCTGCGCCTGCCGCTCCCGCGCGATACCGCCGGCCTGCTCGTGCTCGGTCACACCGGAAGCGTAACAATCCCCGGTGGGCAGGAGCCGATTCCGCATCGTGGCGCAACGACCGGCTGTCAGCAGGCATTGCTACACTGAGCGACGACGCCATCGTGGAATGGGAAATCCCTGCGGCGCGTTGAAATACGTAGCGCGGTACGAAAAACCGTCCTGGTCTTCGATCCGCGTCTGGCTCTTCCCGGTGAGTGCTCAGCACGCACTCGATGGCCCGGTGTTCACGATTGCCGGCCGTCGAACCGCGCGCCGGTGACTAGCTGCGCTGCCGGTTCCGGATGAGTCACCTGCCGTCCTGCGGCGACCGAGGCTGGCTGATATGCCAGCACGGCCGCAGGCCACCGATGGAGGCGAAAGCCCTGACTACGCAAGACCTAACTTCAGACCTCACAACAAATCCGACAACGTGCCGCTCGATGGCGTGGCTCTCGATGGCGCGCCTCTCGATGGCGTGGGTCTCGATCCATTGGCTCTCGATGCCGTGGCCTTGACCGTGGCCGCCGACGGCGACGACATACCCGCCGAGCTGGTCACCGTCGCGACATCCACGGCCATCGGTCCCGCGTTCGACCAGTTCGGGATCGCCGAGCCCATCTGCGCCGCGCTGACGGCCGCTGGCATCACCAATGCGTTCCCGATCCAGGCGCTGACCTTGCCGATCGCGCTTGAGCAGCATGACGTGATCGGACAGGCAAGAACGGGCACCGGCAAGACGCTCGCGTTCGCGATCCCGATCCTGCAGCACCTGATCAGCACCCCGCGCGGCAAGGCCGCGACGCCGCGCGCGCTCGTCGTGGTTCCCACCAGGGAACTGGCTATCCAGGTAGCCGACGACGTGCGAACCACAGCGGCCCGCTCCGACGTCAACGTCGTGACGTTGTACGGCGGCCGCGCCTACGAGCCCCAGATCGAGGCGCTCGCCACCGTCGATGTCGTGGTCGGCACCCCCGGACGACTCCTTGACCTCGTCCAGGCAGCGCCAGCTTGACCTGTCAGCCGTCGACGTCCTCGTACTCGACGAGGCCGACCGGATGCTCGACCTCGGCTTCCTGCCCGACGTCGAGGCGATCTTGCGCCTGACTCCCGCGCACCGCCAGACGATGCTGTTCTCGGCCACCATGCCGTCGGAGATCGTGACGCTCGCCAGGAGGCATCTGCACCGGCCGACCCACATCAGGGCCGAGCAGCACGACGAGCCCGCGCATGTGCCCACCACTCACCAGCATGTCTTCCGCGCGCACCACCTCGACAAGATCGAGGTGCTCGCCCGGGTGCTGCAGGCCGAGGGCCGCGGCCTGACGATCGTGTTCTGCCGGACCCGCCGCGCCTGCGACCAGGTCACCACCGAGCTCACCACACGCGGCTTCGCTGCCGCCGCCGTCCACGGCGACCTCGGTCAGAGCCAGCGTGAGCGAGCGCTGCGCGCGTTCCGCCACGGCAAGATCGACGTGCTGGTCGCCACCGACGTGGCCGCCCGCGGCCTCGACGTCGAAGATGTCACCCACGTGATCAACAACGAGTGCCCGGAAGACGAGAAGGCCTACCTGCACAGGATCGGCAGGACCGGCAGGGCAGGGCGGGCTGGTGTCGCTGTCACGTTCGTCGACTGGCAGGATCTCGGGCGCTGGAAGCTCATCAACGACACGCTGAACCTCGGGCATCCCGAGCCGCTGGAGACCTACTCGACGTCCGAGCACCTGTTCAGCGCCCTCGGCATCCCGGCGGATGCCACCGGTTCGCTCCCGACCGCACAGCGCGGCCGGGCCGGGCTCGAGGCCGAAGAACCTCGAGGACATCGGCGAAACGGGCAAGAACCGGACGCGGCCCCACGGAACGTCCTCCCGCCGCCCGCGCGACGAGCGCGGTTCAGGGCACCGATCAGGCGACGGGACCCCGGCCGGTCATCGGGCGGGCGGCGGCGGCGGCGGTCGTACCAGGACCAGACGGCGCACGAGAGGTGGCGCGCCGGTCAGGACTCCGGCCCGATCAGAGGGCGGCAAAACACGCCCGGCGAGCCAGGCAGACACGCAACCCACCGACGCTCCCCGCGTTCGGCCCGTCCGGCCAGCGCGGCCGAGCAGCGCGACATCGAGGCCAGCTAGGGCGCATTGGCATCCAATGCGCCAAACAACCTGAAGTTCGCCCGGACGTCAGGTACCGGCCGGTGTGCGCTGGGTAGGCTGCCAATCCGTGAGCACTCCGCGCTCGCTGCGCATACCGCCTCAGGTCAGGCCGCACGTCATCGAGACGACGCGCGGCCAGTTCGCTGCCCTGAGTGCCCAGGCGGCCAGCGGCGTCAGCGACCGCCAGCCCGCGTTGCTGGTGCCTGGCTACACCGGCAGCAAGGAAGACTTCCTCGTCGATACTCGAGTCCCTCGCGACCGCGGGACGCGCCGTGACCGCGATCGACATGCGCGGCCAGTACCAGTCCGCGCCGGCCGCAGACCAGGCTGATTACGCGCTCGACCAGCTAGCCGGCGACCTCCTGGCGGTCGCTGCGACCATGGCGCCAGATGGCGGCCAGCGTGCACCTGCTCGGTCATTCCTTTGGCGGCCTCGTCGCCCGGCAGGCGACGCTGGCCAGCCCGGCAGCGTTCGCCTCCCTGACCCTGCTGTGCTCAGGGCCAGGCACGATCGGCGGCGACCGGGCTCAGATACTGCGCGACCTGCTCGACTTCCTCGAGCCCGCCGGCACCGACGTCGAACTGCTCGGCGCCCTCATCGGCCAGGTGTGGCACGGCCAGCTCAAGCCGCAGGCGGAGGCGGAGGGCACGCCGACGGAGATCATCGACTTCCTTGCCGACCGAGCGACGCTGAGCTGCCCGCTCGGCCTGGCCGAGATGGCCAAGCACCTGCTCAACTGTCCCGACCGGACTGCGGAGCTCGCGGCGCTCGATCGGCTGCCCAAGCTGGTCAGCTACGGCGAGAACGACGACGCGTGGCCACCCGACGTCCAGGACATGATGGCCAAGCGGCTGCGGCGCCGAGAGGATCTGCATTCCTGGCGCCGCCCACTCGCCCGCCGTCGAGGCGCCGGAGACCACCGCCGCGATGCTCACCGCGTTCTGGAACCAGGCCGAGTCGAGCCCGTGGCGGTCTACCTGATCGCGACATCGGCATCGTCGGCCAGGCCGTCCCAGGACCGGCGCTGCGGGGCAGCGGCCCTGCCCTCGGGGCACTGCCCGCGGAAGTCACACCAGCTGCACCACGTGCCGAGGGCGGCGGGAAGACCTCGTCGCCGCGGCCGGAGTCCGGATCGGACCGGTACCGCTCGTCGGCCGCCGCGCATTCGCCGGCGATGTCCTCGGCGCGGCGCAACTGACGCTCCAGCGACTCAGGGCTGTGCTCCCAGCGCAGCACCTCCCCTGTCGGGACGTGGTGCAGTTCCACCGCGCTGCACGGCCGCCGCAACACCCGCCCGGCCGCAAGCGCATACAACGCGAGCGCCAGCGAGGACCGCGCGTCGTCGGTCGACAGCCGACTCCGGCCGGTCTTGTAGTCCACGACCACAAGCTCGCGGCCGTACGGGTCCTGGTCCGCCGTCCGCGACAGCGTCGGCTCAGTTCCGCGGCCGGCCGGTCGTCGAGCCGGTCGATCCGGCCGGAGATCGCGATCAGATCGGTCTTGGCCGCGACCGTCCGTTCGACCCCAGCCGGCTCGCAGGCCGGGTCAAGTCTGGCCACATACCGCTCGACCATGGTCCGTGACCTGCGCAGGTACTCTGCGGACTGGACGTCGTCGGCGTACCCCTCGGTGATCCAGCCGCTCTCGAGCAGTTCTCCTGCGGCCTCCGTCGTGCGCTCCTCGCGCCTCAGCCGCCACCATCCGGCCAGCGCGTTGTGCACGCTGGCGCCCAGGCTGTTGTGCGCCCACGGCGCTCCCTTAGGCGGTGCGGGCCGGTCGAGGTAGGTCATCCGGTACCGCCGCGGGCAGTCCAGCCAGGTACGCAGCCGGCTGGGCGTGCACGGATAGAGCCGGCGCGGCATGCCCTCGAATCCAAGCTGCTGCACCATTCCATCCTGTCCTGTCTGGTGGCATTACGGGACCACCGGCGCGCTCAACCTCGCAGCGGGCTCTTAATCGGCGGACTCGTCGATAAGGCCCTCTGGCCCTGCGGCCACCCAGGAGTCGAACCGCCGCTCGGCGCTGGCAACGGTCGTCTCGTCCCCGTGTCCGGCCAGGATCCTGGTGGCGCCGTCGAGGGTCAGGACGCTCGCGCCGATCGAGCTGACCTGGCGTGGGAAGTCCTCGAAGTAACCCTGATGCGGCACCGGCCCGCCGCCGGCGACGACGTCGCCGGAGAACAGCACGCCGAGTTCCTCGCAGTACAGGCCGATCGAACCAGGACTGTGGCCGGGAGCGTGGATGACCTCCAGCGTGACGTCGGCAACCTCGAAGATGCCGCCGTCCTCCATCCGGATGTCGGGTTCCTTGCCCGAGTGCGCCTCGCGCCAGGCCAGCCGGTCGGAGTCGTGCAGCGCCACAGGGGCCTCGTCCCTGTCGGCGATCTCGAAGGCCGCGGCTACATGCCTTACGTGACCGTGCGTGCAGATCACCGCGAGTACCTCGCGCTGGCCGACAACGGGCATGACCGCGTCGGCCGACTCGCCGGGATCGATGACGATGACCTCATCGTCGTCACCAATGATCCAGGTGTTGACCGATCCGGCCACCCGGTCGATCCTCGCTTGCATGACGACCCCTAACCTGGCCCGTTCCTGATCATGGCACGGACCGCGTCCACGATGAGCTGCACGGCGATCGCGGAAAGCAGCAATCCGGCGATCCTGGTGAGCAGCTCAACGCCGCTCCCGCGCAGCAGCTTCAGGATGACCCCGCAGAACCGCATGGCCAGCCAGAGCACGGCAACGACTGCGACAATAGCGGCACCGAACGCGACACCGCCGCCAACCGAGCCGATGCGCTGCACGAAAAGCATGGTGGCGACGATCGCCCCTGGTCCGGCCAGCAAGCGGCGTTCCGAGCGGCACGAAGGCAACGTTGGCTCTGGCCCGCTCCAGCTCGGTCGGCTCCGTCGGACCGCCCGGTCAGCAACTCGAGCGCCACGAGCAGCAGCAGCAGACCGCCGGCCGCTTGCAACGACGGCAGCTCGACGCCGAGGTAGCCCAGGATCGACCGGCCGAAGAGAGCGAAGACGACGATCACTCCGAGCGCGACGACCGCCGCCTGCCAGGCCAGCTTGTGCCGCTCGCTATCCGGACGGTCGGCGGTCATCGCGATGAAGACCGGCACGATGCCTGGCGGGTCGGTGATGACAAGGAACGTGACGAAGACTTCCCAGAAGAACTTGACGTCAGAGACCAGCGGCGTCACCCGGTGATCACCGCAGTTCCTGTCGCGCTGCGCGAGCAGGGCGTCCAGGTCGTCTTGTCCTGTCGCTTCGCAGCCGATCCGGTCGCCGGTCAGCTCGCCGTGATCGTCGCTGCCTCCGGTCGCGGCGAGACCGAGCCTGCGGGCGACAGTCAGAAGCTGGTCCCGTTGCGCCGCATCATGATCGGGATGTGCGACCTCGACACCGTCGAGGCCGGCGCTGCGCCAGCTCGGCGATGAGCTCGTCGGGCACCATCCAGCCACGGGTCACCGCGTACGGGTGGGCGAGCACGGTGACGCCGCCGGCGTTGTGCACGAGCGCGATCGCCTCGCGCCGGATCGAGCGCGTACCTGCGGACGTGGGCGCGCCCGCCAGGGCCGATCCACTCGCGGCGTGAACGCCTCGTCGACGGAGCTCACCACGCCTGCCTCGATCATCGCCCGCGCGATGTGCGGGCGGCCGATCACGCCGTCGCCCGCGATGCGAGTCACCTGTTCCCAGGTCACCGGGACGCCGAGCTCGTTCAGCTTGGCGACCATGTCCTTGGCACGCTCGACCCGGCTCGCCCTGATCGCGCGCGTCTGCGCCGCGAGCTCCTCGTGCTCGGGGTCGAACAGGTAGCCGAGCAGGTGCACGCTGTGCCCGTCGCGCCGGCACGACAGCTCCATGCCGCTGATCAGGCTCAGTCCCGGCGGCAGTGCCGCCGCCGCCGCGGCGATCCCCGCGATGGTGTCGTGATCGGTGAGCGCGATCGCGTCGAGCCCCGCTGCGGCCGCCCGCGCCACCACCTCGGCCGGCGGCCTGGTGCCGTCGGACGCTGAGCTGTGGCAGTGCAGATCCGCGCGCACGAGGCGACTGTAGCGGGTCCGCCTCAGCCAGACTCGCCCGGCAGCCGCGGTGATCGCGCGCCGAACGGCAGATCGAGCTCCTGGCCAGGATCACGCAGGTCGAGCAGCCGCATCGGCTCGACGAGCAGCGTGCCGGCCGTATCTGGCCAGAGCAGGATCCACAGCCAGCTGCCCATGAGCTCTCCGGCGAAGGCGGCACGCTCCGGCGCGTCGAGGTGCCAGAGCGGGAAGTCGTGGTTGCCGAAGACGACCTGCGCGTGCGGCGAGCAGTCGGGGAAGCCATGGCCAGGGTCGGGGCCCTCGAGTCCGGCGCAGTACGCGCCGAGGCCGACGCCGAGTTCCTCACTGATCAGCAGCATCTCACCCGGCCCGCCGACCGGGTTGGGTCCGGACAAGGCCACCGCGCAGGCCCGGCTGCCGGTGCGCTCGTCGCCGGCAGCGGCGAACCCGGTCACCAGCCAGCCGTCTGGAAGTGGCCATGGCAGCATGACGGGAACGACGGTGTTGCGCACCAGTCCGGCCAGACCCTCCGGCGATAGGCTCCGCACCTGCCGGAGCGGCGCGATGTCGCCGTGCACGGCACACCGCCAGCTGCTCGACCAGGCGCTCGGGGCGACGACGGCGCCTCCGCACCGGGGGCAGGTCAGGTCCGTCGCCTCCATGCCCTGCGTTCTCCCGGTCGATCGCCGTTCGTGAGCTAGTACTACGATGCTCATCGCGGCACGGGCGTAAACGCCGCGTCCGGCCCGCGGCGCGGCCGCGGGCCGCGGCCACCAGCGCGAGCTTGCGCGTCGCCTCGTCGATCATCTCGTCGTCGAGCATGACGGCGCCGCGCTGCTGCACGGACGTGGCGTGCTCGTACGCCTCGAGGATCCGCTCGGCGCGGTCGTATTCGACCTGGCTGGGCGAGAAGGCCGTGTTGACCGGATCGATCTGGTCAGGATGGACGACCCACTTGCCGTCGTAGCCGAGCGCCGCGACGCTGCTGGCGGCCGAGGCCGAGGCCGGCCAGGTCGCCGATCGCCGCGAACGGCCCGTCGATGGCCTGCAAGCCCGCAGTCCTGGCGGCAACCAGGATCCGCAGGTGCGCGTAGTGGAAGGCGTCGCCGCCCGCGTAGCCGTCGGGCTGGCTGCCGATGCTCAGCGACCGCATCCCCAGGCTGGCCATGAAGTCGGCAGGGCCGAAGACGAGCGCAGCAAGCCGCGGCGAGCGACCGCGATCTGGTCGACCGCGGCCAGGCCGGCCGCGTCCTCGATCTGCGCCTCGATGCGCGATGCGTCCCGGCGTCAGCCCGGCCGCGAGCTCCACCTGGTTCAGCAGCACGTCAAGCCAGACGATCTGGTCAGGGCCTGACACCTTCGGCAGCACGATAGCGTCGAGCCAGCGGCCCGATCGCTCGATGATCTCGATCACGTCGCGGTAGGCCCAGGGCGTGGTGGCGTCGTTGATCCGGACGGCGACGAGGCGCTCGCGCGGCCAGCCGGTCATCCAGCGCGGCGGCGACCAGCGTGCGCGCCTGCTCCTTGGCGGCGGGCGCGACCGAGTCTTCCAGGTCGAGTATGACCTCGTCAGGAGCGGTACCAGCGGCCGTGGCCACAAGGCCGCGCGCCTTGGCCAGGAACCGTCTCGCTGCTGCCAGGCACGGTCAGGCAGCTGCGCCTTGCTCGCGCTTGGTGACGGGGCCACCCCTCGGCCCGGTGTTGGCCCACGGCTCATCATGAACTGATGATGCCCGGGCGGCCGTTCGACGCGGTATGCGGGTGCTTCTAGCATGAACGCATGTCCAGCACTACTTCCAGCCAGCCAGGGGCCGGGCTGGTCGCCCCCACGACCGAGCAGGTCATGCAGGCACTGGCCACCGTGCTTGACCCGGAGATCCGGAAGCCGATCACCGATCTCGGCATGGTCAAGAACGTCGACGTCGGGCCCGGCGGCACGGTCAGGGTCGACGTGTGGCTGACCGTTTCAGGCTGCCCGATGCGCGACACGATCACGCGCTCCGTTCAGGGTGCCGTCGAGAAGGTCGCTGGCGTGACGGCGGTCAGGGTGGAACTCGACGTGATGAGCGAGGGCCAGCGTCGCGAGCTGCAGAGCACGCTGCGTGGCGGCAAGGCCGAGCGCGAGATCCCGTTCGCCAATCCGGCCTCGCTGACCAAGGTCTACGCGGTTGCCAGCGGAAAGGGCGGCGTCGGCAAGTCGTCGGTGACCGTCAACCTCGCGGCCGCACTGGCTGCCGCCGGGCAGAAGGTCGGTCTGCTCGACGCCGACATCTACGGCCACTCTGTGCCGCGGATGCTGGGCGTGACTGCCCGGCCCACCCAGGTCGAGCAGATGATCATGCCGCCGGTGGCCCATGGCGTGAAGGCGATCTCCAGCGGCATGCTCAAGAAGGGCAACGAGCCACTGCCGCTGCGAGGCCCGATCCTGCACCGGCTGCTTCAGCAGTTCCTTGCCGACGTGTACTGGGGCGACCTGGACGTCCTGCTGCTCGACCTGCCGCCTGGCACCGGCGACATCGCGATCTCGGCGGGGCACCTGATCCCTGGTGCCGAGCTGCTGGTGGTGACGACGCCGCAGATCGCCTCCGCCGAGGTCGCCGAGCGCGCAGGCTCGCTGGCCACCCAGTTGCATCAGCGGGTCGTCGGCGTGATCGAGAACATGGCCTACTTGCCTTGCCCGCATTGCGACGAGCGCATCGAGGTGTTCGGCAAGGGTGGCGGGCATGCGGTCGCGCAGACGCTGAGCCGCCTGACCGGCGCTGACGTGCCGCGTGCTCGGCGAGATCCCGATCGACCTGCGCCTGCGCGAGGCAGGAGATGATGGCGTACCGCTGGTTCTCGCCGAGCCGGAGGCGCCGGCAGCGGCCGAGCTGATCAAGATCGCGCAGTCACTCGGCAACCGGTCGCGTAGCCTGGCGGGACGTCAGCTCGGCCTGACGCCGGTGTGAGATCAGGTCGCTTCCGAGTCGTATGGCGGGACTTCCCCGGGAGTCAGCACAGCCACCGGCTCTGCCTCCGCCATCTCGCCGTAGGACATTTCCGCGCCTGACGACCAGCCGTCAGGTTCCTCATCGATCGGGTCGAGCAGGTGCTTGCGGACGAACGCCTTCGGGTTGAGGTCGTTGAAGTCGAACTCGCGGAACTCGGGGCCGAGGCTTTCTGACAGGTCCGCCTTGGCGTTGTCGGCGAGCCTGCGCAGGTTCCGTAGCGCCTGCCCGGCCTGCGCCGCCATCTTGGGCAGCTGCTCAGGCCCGAAGACCACCAGGCCGATGAGCGCCAGAACGAGAATCTTGGTGATGGAGAGATCAAACACAAGCTGCCTCGCGCTCTTGCTGCCCTGAGCGGCCGCGCGGCGGCTGGTCCGACGCGCGCGCTCCCGGTAATACTGAGCGGCCGCGCGGCGGTGAGTCCGACGCGCGCGCTCCCGGTAATACTGAGCGGCCGCGCGGCGGCTGGTCCGACGCGCGCGCTCTCGATAATACTCAGCTCCGCTGACTCAAGAGTAACCGGCTTTCGTGGCAACAGGGCCCGGGTGCTCAGCCGAACGGGTCGAACCAGGACCCGATCCGCCCGATCCCGCGCGCGACCCTGTCCCAGAATCCCGTGTCACGCTGGTGCGGCAGCTCAGCGATGACACGAGAGATCGCCTGCGGGGGCGCGTCCGCGATGACCGTGTACACGAAGCCGCCGGCCGACCACGCCACGCCCTGTTCGTCCAGGTCGCCCGACTTGGTCGAGTACACAGGCAGGCCGCGGACAGCGAGGTGGTGCCAGCCGGGCAGCGCTCCGGAGAGCTCACCGCGCTGGATGAACAAAGACACCACGGAAAGCCCATCGGAGTAGGAGGCGTCCAGCACGGTGCCCGACCGGGTCGCCGTTTTGGACACGCTGGCCAGCGTCATGTTTCCCGCCAGCGTCCTGGGGACCGGCCAGCCGTCTGCGCGCAGCGCGCGAATGCGTGCGGTGGTCAGCCGCGAGCCGGGCGCCTGCTGTGCGGAGATGTAGGTCTCCCAGGCTTGTCCTTGCGTTGGCGGCACGACGCCCATGCCGCTGAGGCCGATCTCCAGGTCTATGAAAGCACCCTCGTTGACCCGGCGGCCGCTCTCGTCAAACATCTCCCTGCGAAGCGGCAGGCCAGTGTCACGGTCCAGCCAGTACTGAGCGGCCAGCGTGCCGTCGTGCCGCCGCACCGCGACGATCTGGGCGGCGCGATCGCTGGACGAGCCGATGCCCGCGTACTCGACCACGTAGTTGGCGCGGAGCAGGGTCAACATTGCCGGCGAGATGTTCAGCACACCGACCGCGGCAGCGCCGCCAGCGGCCCCGCTGGGAATCCCGGCCCGGCTGCTGTCATCAGCGTCACCGTCGGTGGCGGCCAGCTCGGGCTCGCCCAGACCGGTGCCAGACGTCGATGAGGTAGGACGACGAGCCGCCCGCGCTCGTCCACGCCACGATCTGGACGCCGCGATAGGACACCAGCTTGCAGGCGGCAGCCGCGGCGCTCATCAGCAGCAGCCCGCGTCGCACCTGAGGGTCGTCGGCCGACGGCACCACGAACCGGGGTTGAACGGCGCCGGGCCTGTGCATGGCCGCGGGCGGCGCCGTCAGCGCGTCGGTGCCTGCGAGCGAGTCAGCCAGCAGCGCCAGGCCGGCCAGCAAGCCGAGCGCGAGCGCGGCGACCAGGATGACGAGCCGCGAGCGCCTCCAGTAGAGCCAGAGCATGGTGCCTACTTGGTGCTGCGGCTCGCCGAGTGTTTGTGTGGCGAGCGGTCATGAGAGGCAGGGGCGGATGCGGCCGGGCTCGCGGTAGCTGACGACACCGGAGACGGACTGGCGGGAGCCGACGCGATCGGCCCGGCGGTCGGAGCAGTGCCGCCTGTAGAACCGATGGGCTCGGCCAGCACGCCCAGCTGCACCGACCCTGGCCTGCGCGGATCGAGCCTGGCCGGTATGGCCTGCTGCGACCAGTACCCGACGCTGCCGGGCTGGCCTCTGCTCGCCGCGGCCCCTCCTGCTGGCGTGGACCCGGCAGGCTCCTGACCCGCGTCGAAATTGTGCTGCATCAGGTAGCTGTCGACCGACGGGGTGACCTTCGGCGCTGGAGGCTGCGCCCGATACGTTGCCGAGCAGGAACGCGATGACGCCGATCGCGAGCAAAGCGCTGGTCGCCGATCCTGTTGCGATCTTCCAGCCTGGCCGTATCTGACGTACACCGCGGCTTGGCGGCGGATCAAAGGTAGCCGACCACGACACGGCGCCGCCGAAAGGTCTCCCGGCAGGAACCCCCTGGTCACTGCGCGCCAGTTCGATCAGCCTGCCGGCGATCGGCGACTCGGCGCACGTGTCGCCGAGTGCGGTCAGCCGCCGCTTCAGCGCCCGCATCGCGTTTGCTTCCTGCCTGCACGCCGCGCACCCCGCGACATGGTTGAGAACCTTGTCGCGTTCGGTGCCGTCGAGCTCGCCGTCGACAAGCGCGGAGAGCCAGCGTCCGAGGTGGTTCACTGGGGGCCCACCTCCCCCTTGACGACGTCGCGCACCCTGGCCTCGGCGGGATCATCGCCCGCGTGCTTGCCGCATTCCGGGCCTGCCCCGGGCAGCGGGCCGGTCGATGTGGAGCAGTGCGGGCTCCGCGCCGCGTCGCCTGGCACCGACTCCGCGCCGCGGACGACGATGCTCGAGCGCCGCGCGCAGCTGCGCACGGCCACGATGGATCCTGCTGCGCACCGTCCCGAGCTTGACTCCGAGCGCGTCGGCGATCTCCTCGTACGTCAGGCCCTCGATGTCGCACAGGACAACCGCGGCCCGGTACTCAGGCGGCAGGTCGGCCAGGGCCTCGGCAATGTCGTAGTCCAGGTGACGGTCGTCAAAAGCCTGCGAGGGCGTGGGCTCAGCGCCGCGCAGTCGCGCCGCTGCCTCCTCGCCGAGGCCCTCGAACCTGATGCGCTGCCGCCTGCGGGTGATGTCAAGGAACAGGTTCGTGGTGATGCGATGCAGCCAGCCCTCGAAGGTACCTGGCGTGTAGGTCGGCAGGGACCTGAATACGCGCACGAAGACCTCCTGGGTCAGGTCTTCTGCGTCGTGACTGTTGCCGGTCAGCCGATATGCCAGCCGGTAAACCCGAGCGGAGTGCTCCTTGACGACGTCTTCCCAGCTCGGCGGCGTCCATTGCGCAGCCTGACCAGGACCGGCTTGGTCCACCGCCTCAGTCTGCATCAGCCATCCCTCGCGTGTCCTGCGAAGCAGCCGCAGGTGCCCGTAGATGTCTTAAGCGGTATCTCACACCGATTGCGGGACCGCAAACCATCAACGTCTGGCCCGCACGGCATGTTCCCGGCCGTGACCTAGGCTGACGCTAGGCTGCGGCGCGGAGAAGTTTTCTTGAACGTAACCGGAGGCAGCCATCTTCCGCTCAGACGTCACAGGAATACTCGATGAATTCGTCCTTGAGGACGAACCGCTTCTCCAGGCGCGCGCGAACGCGGAACGAATTGGCGGTTCGATCCCGGTGACGCGCGCTGACCGGCACGGTTCTGCGCTTCCTCGCCGCGGCCATCAACGCGCGGGCGGTCGTCGAGATCGGCACCGGTTGCGGCACGTCGGGCATCTGGCTGCTGCGCGGGATGCGCGCAGGGCTCCGTCCTGACCAGCGTCGACACCGAGCCCGAGCACCACAGGCTGGCCAGGAGCGCGTTCGTTGCGGCCGGCTTCGGTTCTGGCCGGTACCGGCTGATTACCGGCCGGGCGCTCGAGGTCCTGCCCAGGCTCGCCGACAGCGCGTACGACCTGGTGTTCTGTGACGCCGACAAGCGCGAGTACCCGGAGTACCTGACGGCGGCGCTCCGCCTGCTGCGGCCAGGCGGGATCGTGGCCTTCGACAACGCGCTCCACGCCGACGAGGCCTCGAACGTGGCGCACCGCGACCCCGACACGCCGTCGGTCGGCGAGCTGCGCGAACTCGTCTTCGCCGACGAGAGCCTCGTGCCGATGCTGGTGCCGACCGGCGACGGGCTGCTGGCGGCCGTCAAGCGGGCAAGCTGACCGGCTGCTCCTCGGCCCGCACGGCCGATTCCTGCAGCCAGCGCAACAGCAACCTCGTGCCGAATCCAGTACCTCCTGCGCTTAGTTCACCGTCGTCGGCAGAGCGGCGGGCGGCGCCCGCGATGTCGAGGTGAGCCCAGGGCCGCGAACCCGCGAACTCTCTGCAGGAAGAGAGCCGCCGTGATGGAGCCGGCACCCGCCCCGTTGCGCGGCACGTTCGCGATGTCGGCTACCGGGGAGTCGAGCGCGCTGCGATAGTCATCGACGAGCGGCATCCGCCACAGCCGATCGCCGCTCGCTTCGCCAGAGGCGAGCAAGTTCCGCGGCGAGGTCGTCGCTCGTCGAGTACAGCGCCGCCAGGCTGCCGCCGAGCGCGATTCGTGCCGCACCGGTCAGGGTAGCCACGTCGATGATCTGGTCAGGTTCGAGCATCGCGTCGGCATAGGCGATCGCGTCGGCCAGCACGAGCCTGCCCTCGGCATCGGTGTTGAGAACCTCGACGGTGCGACCGCCGAACGCGGTCAGGACGTCGCCTGGGCGGTAGGCCGATCCTGACGGCATGTTCTCCGCCGCTGCGACCAGCCCGGTGACCTGGTCGGCAACGCCGAGCCGCGCCAGCGCCGACATGACGGCGATCACCGCCGCGCCGCCCGCCATGTCGGTCTTCATCGCCTTCATGCCGTCGTTCGGCTTCAGCGAGAGCCCGCCGCTGTCGAAGGTGATTCCCTTGCCGACCAGGACCACGTGGCGCCTCGTCGCATCCGACCCGCTGGGCGCGGATGGCGTGTAGCTCAGCTCAATCAGCCGCGGCGGGCGGTCAGAGCCCGATCCGACAGCGGTGAGGCCTCCGAAACCCGAGCTGAGCAGCTCCTGATCGGTCCAGATCCGGACTCGCCAGGCCCGAGTCGGCGGCGACGCTGGACCGCCGCATCGGCCAGCCACTGCGGGGATTTGCGCAGCGACGGGGTGTTCGTCAGGTCTCTGGCCAGAGCCACAGCCGTGGCCACGGTGGTCGCCTGGGCGATGACCGCCGCGGCCTCGCCGGCCGCACCGGTCTCCTGCGAGCTGTCGCGTCCGTCGGGCGTGACAAGCAGCCGCAGCTCAGCGTCGTGGGCCTGTTCGTCGACGGTCGACTTCTCCGTGTAGCGGTACGAGCCGAGCAGCACGCCCTCGGCGAAGTGCCTGCACGCCGGCGGCCGGCCAGCCAGCAACAACCGAGGACAAGGCACGCCCGCCGGGCTGCAGCATCCGGCCTAGCTCGCCACCTGCCCGCCGGAGAGCGCGCGGCGACCTGTCGCCCATGCCCAGAAAGATGACTCTGACCGTGTGCCGAACCGGCCCGCGCGACGGCCTGTGCACTCTGGCCGGCCTTGCCGCTCAGCTGGGCCGCCTTGACAATGTCGTCGGCCGGAACTGCGAGGAAGTCGTCAAGGGCCTGATCAGCAGCGATCTCGCCGCTGGCCTCCACGGGGACGGCCATGAGGTCGCAGGCGTCAAGGCTCGCCGGCGCCGATGGCGCGCAGGCAGTCTCCTGCGGTGCGCAGGCCAGCGCCACGGAGTGGGGTGACAGTACCGATGACAGGCATCAGGCGCGCTGCTTAGCCAACAGCCGATTCAAGTGCGTTACTAAGCGCCTTAGCCTCATCGGGCGTCAACTCGACGACGAGCCGGCCGCCGCCCTCAAGTGGCACGCGCATCACAATCCCGCGGCCCTCCTTAGTGACCTCAAGCGGACCATCACCCGTCCGCGGCTTCATCGCCGCCATCCTGTCTCCCTTCCTGCCTGCAGGTCAGCGAAGCGGCGGCATGCCTGCCGCCAGCCATCGACTGCCCGACCCGACCAGCACTAGAGCCGCCAAGCCACAACTACATCAATCGGTACCTCTATTATCGTTCAGTTCCCTTACCTTGGTGGCAACGATCACCGTTACACCCGTCGCCCTAGGGTCGTCAGCGCGTGAGACTAGGTTCGTGAACGCCAGATCGGCACTCTTCGACATATACGGCGATCACCTGCTTTCCCGCGGCGAGCAGGCGCCGGTGGCCGCACTGGTCAGGCTCGTGGCGCCGCTGCAGATCTCGGCGCCAGCCGTGCGGACCGCGGTGTCCAGGATGGCCGGGCAGGGCTGGCTGGAACCGGTCAAGTTGCCAGGCGGCGCCGGGTACCGGTTGACTCCGCGAGCCGTCCAGCGGCTGCAAGGAGGCGGCCGAGCGCATTTACCGGCGCGACACGCCGTCATGGGACGGACGCTGGCACGTCGTCGTGGTCGAGCGGGTGACCGCACGCGCGGCTCGCGAACGGCTCAGGTCCGCGCTTGGTTACCTCGGCTACGCCTGCCTGGGCGGATCAACCTGGATCAGCGCACGGCCGTCGGTGGAACTGGACGCCCTGCTGGCGGCCGAGGGACTAAGCGCCGAGCGCTTCCACGCCGGATATGACGGAGATCCGCGCATGCTGGCCGCCAAGGCGTGGGATATCGACGGCCTGGCCACTGGGCTACCGGGAGTGGCTTGCCCGTGCACGCGAGATCGTCGGAGCCTGTCGCTGCGGAGGGGACGAGGCGGTGTTCGCGATGCGCAGCGAGCTCGTTCACGAGTGGCGCAAGTTCCTGTTCGTCGATCCCGGGCTTCCCGCCGAGCTACTGCCCGCTCGCTGGCCAGGAAAGGAAGCGGCGCGAGCTGTTCCACGCCGAGGCCGAGCGGCTGCTGCCAGCCGCCGCGCGCTTCGTGGACTGTTGCCTCGCAGGACAGGAACAGGAACAGGAACAGGGATGGGACAGCGACCGGTGCTGGGACTGCGGAAACGGCCCTCGCGTAGGTCGCGTCGGCGGGCGGTCAGGCGTCGACGGGCTCGGACCGAGCTCTCCTGACCCGGCGGCCCGCCGCTCGCCGCCGCTCCTGGCCGTGATCAGTTCCTCGTGCACGCAGACGATTCGCTCGGCGGCCTCGACCAGGTCCGAGACTGGCAGCCGGTCATAGCCGCCCTCCGGCTCCTGCCACCACACGACTTCGCCCCGGCACCAGACGGTGAGCTCCGTGCTGACCGACAGCACCGCCAGGTCGCCGGCGGGCTCGGTGACCGGGACAAGTCCGGCGCCGAGACCGCGGTCAGCCAGCGCGGCGGCGAGCTCGGCGATCGCGCGCGAACCGCGCGGCGCGACCCGCGCGCTCGTGGCCAGGTCGCTGCCTGGCGGTATGCGCAGCGCGAACCAGACGGCCTTGCCCTGCACCTTCCAGGCCCCGAGCCTGCCCCGGCTCAGGTGATGACCCCACCGGCCGGCCGAGAGGCCCGCCACCATCTGCAGGCCGCGACCGCGCACCGAGTCAGGCCCCGCGGGCACGGAGGCGCCTACGGGCAGCGGCTCGCCGGCGTCCCATCCGGGCTCTGAGTCGAAGATCTTGCACACAAGTTCCCGCCCTGAGCCGAAGTGGCGCAGGTACAGCCATATCTCAGGCATGCCGCTCACCGGCCGGCCTTGAGCCGCCGAACTCGATGTTTCCGTGGGCGTTCATCGTGTTGGCCGCAAGCTCGCTTGCCATCGTGACGCCGTCGTGGATCAGGTCGCTGGGGAGGTCAGATCCCGCTAGCGCCTCGCGGAAGAAGCGGCGGGCAGCGCCGGCGCAGGTGTTGTCGAGCGGCAGCGGCCTGACGAAGCAACCTCCGGCCCCCACGCCGGCCTCAGCTAGCCCGATCCCCGCCCCGCCGTCATCGAAGAGTCCGCCAGGCGGTGCGCCGGCCTGCGCGAAGCTCGTCGCGCCGGGCATCGTGGGAGCCGTAAGCTCGGATACCGGAGCCGCCAGCCAGCCCTCCGCCTGAGCGGAGCGTTTCCTGGCCGGCTGCGCGCCGGGACCCCGGTCGGCGGGTGTCAGTAACATCCTGGCCCCGCCTTCCTCAAGTTCAGCATCTGTGAAACACAGATTACGAGTCATTTGGCACTCTTCGCAATGACCCTGGCAGATATAACTGTGCGCTACATTGCCGGACACATGACCCATCTTGTGCGCCCGTTTCCAACCGATTGGAGTGGTTGGCAAGGGTTAGAACGATTGATGAGTTTGAGGTCAGGTAGCTCCGTGTACAGTGACATTGGCGGTCTTCTTGTCCAGGCTAGACCGCCGGACGCCTCGAGACAGGCGCGTATAGAGGAATCCCCCCGAGGCTCCCTCCTCGGGGGGATTCCGCTTGTCGGCCCGATCCTCACGGCTCCTGGCCGGGCGGGCCGCTCGGCGACCGCTAGATGTCGTAGCGGCCACTCTTGATATCGGCGAGCAGCGCCGCGAATTGAGACAGGTGCACCACGTGGGCTCCGTCATCGATACGCGCGCTGTCCCTGACGGCGACTACGTCGCCAAGATTGGCGGCTACCTCGACACAGCCGCCGTTTGCATAGCTTGCCCTGGCCTTTCGCCAGACGGCACGAGACAGGTCAGTCATCACTACTCCAGTCGTTCAGAGAGCTGCTTCAGATACACGGCCGTGTCTCGCGGCTCGAGCGCGACATCCACGGCCCTGTCGAAGGCCTCGATGTAGTTGTTCATGTACTCGGCGTCGCTCACCTCCTGGATCCCGTGATCGTGTTCGGTGAAGACAAGGCTGGCCTCGCCGCCGTCGTAGTCGAAGATCTGCACTGCGGAGAACAGCCCGGGCGGCGGGCCGTCGGCGAACCGCTGCAGATGCAGGTGCACGCCTGGCCGTTCGCCCATCTCAGCCAGATGCAGCAGCTGGTCCCTGCGCTCGGCCCTGCTGCCCCATCTATAGAGCAGCGACGCCTCGGTGATGACCGCCTGGAGCTGCGGCAACGTGTTCTTGTCCCGCTCGAGGATCTGCTGGCGGCGCAATCGCGCCTCGGTCGCGCGGCGGCGCCAGGCTGGCGATTTCCCGCTCGACCGCATCACCGCGTCGATGTAGTCCGCCGTCTGCAGCAGGCCAGGGATCACCAGCGGCAGAAACACCCGGATCCGCGACGCGTCAGCCTCGAAACCGGGAAACTCGTTGTCGAATATGTCCTGGTAGTCGCGCCACCAGGGCCGGACTCGCGCCTGCAGTGCGAGCGTCTCGATCTCCCTGGTGGCGTACTCATCGGCCTCGTAGAACCGCAGGAGATCCCTGATGTCGCTCATCTCGGGACGCTTCCACTGGTTGGCCTCGAAGCGGCCCACCTTGCCGCGGCCCCAGTTGAGCATGTCGCAGACGTGGTTGGCCGTGTAACCCGCGTGCGAGCCGAAGGTCGGTCAGCCGGCGGGCCAGCCGGAGCTTGGCGATGGTCGCGCCATAGGCGTCCTCGCTCATCCCGCGGCCTCCTCGCGCCCTGCTGTGGTCACCTTAGCGTGCCTTAAGTTGCGATTCACAATTCATGTCCTCAATCGTTATGTAGGCAGATTAGTGAACTGCATTAACAGATAACCAGGGATAGGCCGCTTCATCACTCCGAGTGACCAACGCCGGCAGCACGACGGGCGGACGCGCGGACAGGCCTCGGCCGATGGCGGACTCGGCGGCCATCACGCCAGCCGCTGGCGCGCGCGTTAGTCCCTCCGGCCAGTCGAACTCACCGTGCCCTGCACCGTCGAGGAAGCACGTCCACTCGTTCCTGTCATAGACGAGCACGCGCCCCGCGGGGTCACCGGCGACCCGGAGCAGCACCCAGTCGGCCGCGGCCGACGGGGCCAGACGACTGGCTCGACGGCCGGCGGCCCGGTCGCCTTCCGCGGGACCCGGCTACGAATGCGATCTCGAAAGAACCTGGCCCGCTTCCCGAGCGTTGCCAGTCCAGCGTCGCCAGGTCGATGCCGAGCCCGGCAGGAGTCGGCTTTGCGGGCTGCCCGGATGGTTCCCGCGCGCCGGCAGGCGCGCCGACCGGGACCCTGGTGACGATCGGCTTGCGCCGCGAACGTGCCTGGCCGTCAGCTGCCATGAGGTCCTTTCCTCCGACGCCCGATTGCCGCCCATCCCCGCCGCTCCAGAGCTGCCGACCGAGCCATTCGGCGCTACGGCAGCCAAAACGTTGATATGGATTATATCGGGCGTCAGGTTAGGTAGGCGCCACGGCGGAAACATCCGGCGAGATGGTCGTTGATGACCCCGCAAGCCTGCATCGTGGCATAGGCGGTGACAGGTCCGGTGAATCGGAATCCGTGCTTGCGCAACTCGGTGGACAGCGCCTTGGACGCAGGAGTCCACGCCGGTACGTCATCGAGCGTCTGCGGCGGGGCTTCCTGGCCGTCGGCGTAGCTCCAGACCGTCTCGGCCAGCCCTTTCTGGCAGGTCGAGCGCGGCACGCGCGTTGTTGATGGTCGCATCGATCTTGGCGCGGTTGCGCACGATCCCGGCGTCGGCAAGCAGCCTGGCGACGTCGTCGGGGCCGAACGCCGCGACGGCCTCCAGGTCGAAGCCGCGGAACGCCGCGCGGAAGTTCTCACGCTTGCGCAAGATCGTCAGCCAGGACAGGCCCGACTGGAAGGCCTCAAGCGAAATCCGCTCGAACATCCCGACGTCGTCGCGGACCGGCTTACCCCACTCGTCGTCGTGATAGCTGATGTACTCGGCGGGAGTCAGTGCCCACGGGCAACGCGGCTGTCCGTCCGGGCCCGCCGACGGGACCCCTCATGGGTTCGGCCACGGCTGGCCTCCTACCGGGTCGGGGCTCGCTAGTGTCTCGCCATCGGCCCCTGACGGGCCGCTGCCGCGCCGGCCGCCTCGTCGGCCTCCGCCCCGTTCGCCGACCCATCAGCGTGCGTGCCCTGGTGTGGCCCTGACCGCAGCCGCCAGACCTCCTCGCGCAACCGCGCGATCTCCGCCTCCTGCTCGGCGATCAACCTTGCGGCCGCTTCGAGCGCCTCGTCCGTAGCCTGCTCCTGGTAGCCGAACAGCCCGACCGGCAGCCTCAGCCTCGCTATGTCGTGCAGCGGACCTGATCCGCGGCGAAAGCACGGGCAGATCCCGCTGGCTTGCCGCGATCTCGCCACCCCGGCCCATCGCGACGACGACAACGCCGACGAGGATCGCGAGAGCCGCCGCGAGCAGCACGAAGTACACAACCAGATGGTGCCATGGCAGGGCCGATGGTTACACCACCAGACGCGCTGCAGGCCCGCAGGGCGGTCGCGTCCGGCGGCAGCCGGAGTCAGGCGTTGACGCCGTGATCGCGCAGAACGTCGTTGAGCGTGGTCTTGTCGTGCCGGTCGCCAGCCTGCAGTCGCTTGAGCACCAGAACGCACGGCATGCCGAACTCGCCGCCCGGGAAGCTGCGGCCGCGGGTCCCGCTCACGCAGACCGACCAGGCCGGCGCCTCGCCGCGCGGCAGTTCCTCGCCTGTTTGCACGTCGATCACGTGCGTGGTCGGAGTCAGGATCGTCCCGGCACCGAGCACGGCTCCGGTTCGCACCCTGGCCCCGTTGACGACCATCGAGCGGGACCCGACAAACGCGTCGTCCTCGACCACGACAGGGACGGCGTTGGGAGGCTCCAGGACTCCGCCGATTCCGGCTCCGCCGGACAGATGGACATTCTTGCCGATCTGGGCACACGACCCCACGGTCGCCCAGGTATCGACCATCGTGCCGGAGTCCACAAACGCGCCTATGTTGACGAAAGAGGGCATGAGCACGGCACCTGGGGCAATATAGGCGCCCCACCGAACAATCGCGCCTGCCACCACCCTGACGCCGTCGAGCCTGTCGGTCAGCGGCACCCTGTCGTGATAGCGGAAGTCGCCCACCTGCGACTGCTCCATCGGCAGCACGCGGAACGCGAGCAGGATGGCCCGCTTCGCCCGCTCGTCCACGACCACGGCGTCGCTGTCGGGATCCAGCCACGCGACCCTGACCTGGCCCGCGTCGATCAGGTCCACGGCGGCGGCGATCGTCGCGCGTGCCTGCGCGTCCTCCGGCGTCAGCCGTGCGCGCTCGTCCCAGAGCTGGTCGATCACGTCGGGCAGCGGGGAGCTCACCGGCGGCGCCATAGGAGTCGTGTCCATGCTGAGCGAGCCTAGCGGGTGCCGATAGCAGGTAACTTCTGTTGCGTGGCAGCAGCTCGATCGAGGCGGGCCGGCGCGGCGGCCGTTCTTGTCATCGTGCTGATCATCATCGTCCTGGCGATCTCGAAGGCGAACCATCTGCGCTTCCCGACGCCGATCAGCGGCGGCTGCCTCGTTCACGGCGGCCAGTTCGACGTGCCGCTCGATCCGGGCCAGGCGAGCATCGCGGCCACGATCGCCGGCGTGGCCGCGCACAGGTCGATGCCGGAGCGGGCCCTGACCATCGCCTACGCCACAGCCATACAGGAATCGGACCTGGAGAACCTCAGCTACGGCGACCGCGACTCGGTCGGGGTCTTCCAGCAGCGACCGTCGGAAGGCTGGGGCACCAGGCGTCAGCTGCTCGACCCCGTGTACGCCAGCACCAGGTTCTTCGCCGCGCTGGCCGGAGTGCCGCACTATCAGCGGCTGCCCGTCTACCGGGCGGCGCAGGCGGTGCAGCACAGCGCTGACGGCAGCGCGTACATCCAGTACGAGCCGCAGGGCGCTGCGATGGCGGGGGGATTCAGCGGGCGGCTGCCGCACGCCGTGTGGTGCTGGTACGGGGCCAAGATCACGTGGCCGGAGCAGGCTGAGCGCGGCCGAAGCCGAGCTGCGCAGGACCTTCGGCAGGATGCGGCTCAGCCACGTCGGTGACCCGGCCGTCCAGGTCCACGCGCGCACATCCGCCGCAGGCTGGGCAGTAGCCGCCTGGCTGGTTACCAATGCGAGCAAGTTCCGGCTCAAGCAGGTGACCTATCAGGGCTTTCAGTGGACCGCCGCGCACGGCAGGAAGGGCTGGAAGACTGCGAAGCGGGCCGCTCGCGGCCCGGCAGCCCGCGTAGGGGTCGCGTTTGGCTGATAACCTGCGATGCCTGCGGAGTAGCTGGCATTTGCTAGCGAACCAGGTCAGCTTCGCGGCGCTGGCCTGATCCGCGATACTTGGGGTCGGGAGCCGCAGGCCGGCGCCCTACCCGCGGCGTGAAAGAGGAGTTCGTCAGTGACGTACATCATCGCCCTGCCTTGCGTCGATGTGCTTGACCGGGCGTGCATAGAAGAGTGCCCCGTCGATTGCATCTACGAGGGCGAGCGCATGCTCTACATCCACCCGGATGAGTGCGTGGACTGCGGTGCGTGCGAACCGGTGTGCCCGGTTGAGGCCATCTACTACGAAGACGACGTGCCTTCGCAGTGGAAGGAGTACTACAAGGTCAACGTCGAGTTCTTTGACGACCTCGGCTCGCCTGGCGGCGCATCGAAGACAGGGAAGATTGGCAAGGACCACCCGATCGTCGCAGCGTTGCCGCCCCAGGCCGCCGCAGAGCACTGATTTCTTGCGATAACGCAATGCCGGCCGCTGATGTCGCAGCCACCGCCGGTCTGGCGGACCGGACTCTCGCATCGAGGCTGCCCGGGTTCCCCTGGGACCGGCTCGCGCCGGCCGGGGCACGAGCGGCCGCTCATCCTGACGGGATCGCCGACCTGTCGATCGGCACGCCCGTCGACCCGGTTCCCGCTGTCGTCCAGGAGGCGCTCGCCGCGGCCGCCGACTCTCCTGGCTACCCGCTGACGAAGGGCACGGCCGCCCTGCGGGCCGCGGCCGCAGGCTGGCTCTCACGCCGGCATGGCGTCACGGTCGGCCAGGACGCGGTACTTCCGGTGATCGGCACGAAGGAGCTGATCGCGTGGTTGCCGACGTTGCTTGGGTGCGGCCAGGGCGACCACGTCAGCTTTCCCGAGCTTGCCTACCCCACCTATGACATCGGTGCGAGGCTGGCCGGGGCACAGGCCGTGGCGACCGACTACCCGGACCGCGCCGACGTCAGGCCGATCCGCCTCGCCTGGCTGAACTCCCCGTCCAACCCGACGGGCCGGGTGCTGCCCGCCGACACGGATGCGCGACCTGATCGCGTGGGCGAGGTCGGCCGGGGCCGTCCTGGCGAGCGACGAGTGCTACATCGACCTCGGGTTCGAGGCAACGCCGGTCTCGGTGCTCCGTGACGATGTCTGCGGGGGCTCGCACGACGGGCTGCTCGCCGTCTACTCGCTGTCCAAGCGCTCCAACCTGGCCGGGTACCGGGCCGGATTCGTGACGGGCGATCCTCCGCTGATCGCCGCCCTGCTCGAGGTGCGCAAGCACGCCGGGATGATCGTGCCGGCGCCTGTCCAGGCCGCGATGACGGCGGCGCTGGGTGATGATGCGC
This sequence comes from uncultured Actinomycetota bacterium, assembly GCA_963809195.1. Classification (GTDB taxonomy): domain Bacteria; phylum Actinomycetota; class Actinomycetes; order Streptosporangiales; family Streptosporangiaceae; genus Chersky-822. Next base: position 1,814,278 of record CAWEIQ010000003.1, read on the forward strand.
ACGCGGCCGAGCAGCACGCCAGGTACGCGCGCCGCCGCGCAGGTGCTCAGGCCCGCGCTCGAGCAGGCCGGATGGATCGTCTCGCACTCCGAGGCCGGGCTGTACCTGTGGGCGAAGCACCCGAGTTACGACTGCTGGGAGTCCGTCAGGGTGCTGAGCGAGATCGGCATCCTGGTGTCGCCAGGGGAGTTCTACGGGCCGGCCGGAGCGCGTCACATCAGGGTGGCGCTGACCGCGACCGACGAGCGGATAAGCTCAGCGGCCGCACGCCTGCGCGCCCTCAGCTAGCCTGCCCGGCCTTGCCAGCCAAAGAGCGCGCCAGCCGCCCCAAGCCGCCCTACGAATGCCGCCCAGGCGACCCGGCTCCGCCGGGCGCAGGTCGCTGCGGTGATCGACACGGGAGAAACGGGTGGATCCCAGGATCGACCCGACGCGGGCCGGTAGAGCGCGCAAGAAATCGCCATCTGACCTTAGATCTGCGCAACGAATCGCTGCCAGCGCGCATAAGGCGCCAGGATACATTCCGGCCGCAGGCTCCTAGGCTCGTGATGATCACCAAGCACCGGGAGGCGCCATGACGTCGCACGCACGCATGCACCGCGAGTCGACGCATGCGCGGACATATCTCATGTGTCCGCCGGAGTACTTCACGGTTAAGTACGCGATCAATCCGTGGATGAACCCGGCCGATCCGGTGGATCATCACGCTTGCGAAACGGCAGTGGGAGCAGCTGCGCGCAACCTATGACGGACCTAGGTCACACGGTACGCATCATCGACCCGGAGCCCGGCCTTCCCGACATGGTCTTCGCCGCGAATGGTGCCACCGTCATCGGCGGCAACGTGCTCGGATCCAGGTTCAAGCATCCTGAGCGGCACAATGAAGGCGCCGCCTACATGAACTGGTTCCGGCGCTCCGGCTACCAGGTCTTCAGCCCGGTGCACGTGAACGAGGGCGAAGGCGACATCATCTACGCGGGATCGGTGGTCATCGCCGGCTACGGCTTCCGCAGCGACGAGGCGGTGAGCGGCGAGGCCGAGGCGACTTTCGGCCTGCCCGTGATGAGCGTCCGGCTGGTGGACCCGCGGTTCTATCACCTTGACACCGCCATGATCGTCCTGGATGAGAACACGGCGGCGTATTACCCGGCGGCGTTCGACGAGGCAGGGCAGGCGGCGCTTGCCGCGCATTTCCCCGAGCTGATTGAGGCGAAGGACGCCGATGCCGAGGCGCTTGGCCTCAACGGGATCAGCGATGGCCGCAACGTGGTGCTCCCGGTACAGGCCGAAGGCCTGGCTCGCGACATTACCGCGGCCGGCTTCACGGTCGTGCCCGTCGATATGTCTGAGTTCAAGAAGGCCGGCGGCGGGCCCAAGTGCTGCACGCTGGAACTGAGGTAACCGGGAGGTACAAGTGCAGGCGAACCATCTGTCGGCCGCCCAGCTCAGCGCCCAGGCTGCCGTGCACAGCGCGCATAACTACCACCCGCTGCCCGTCGTCATCGCCGAGGCAGAAGGTGCGTGGGTCACCGACGTGGACGGCCGCCGCTACCTGGACATGCTGGCCGCGTACTCGGCCATCAACTTCGGCCATCGGCACCCACGCCTGATCGCCACCGCGCAGCGGCAGCTCGAGCGGGTCACGCTCGTCAGCCGGGCGTTCCAGCACGACCAGTTCGGCCCGTTCTGCGCCGAGCTCGCCGCGATGGCTGGCATGGAGATGGTCCTGCCGATGAACACCGGCGCGGAGGCCGTCGAGACCGCGATCAAGACCGCGCGCAAGTGGGGCTACGAGGTCAAGGGCGTGCCGGCCAACGAAGCCGTCATCATCGCCTTCGACGGCAACTTCCACGGCCGGACCACAACGATCGTCAGCTTCTCCACCGACCCTGACGCGCGGGACTCGTACGGGCCGTACACCCCGGGCTTCCGCGTCGTGCCGTACGGGGACGCACAGGCGCTGGCCGACGTCATGGACGAGCGGGTCGTCGCCGTGCTGGTGGAGCCGATTCAGGGCGAGGCAGGCGTGATCGTGCCGCCCGCCGGATTCCTGGCGAAGGTCACGCGAGCTGTGCTCCCAGTGGGGCGCGCTGATGATCGCCGACGAGATCCAGTCGGGCCTGGGCCGGACCGGCACGACGTTCGCGTGCGAGCACGATGACGTGGTTCCTGACATGTACGTGCTCGGCAAGGCGCTCGGCGGCGGCATCGTGCCGGTCTCCGCCGTCGTTTCCTCGGCCGAGGTGCTCGGGGTCTTCAAGCCCGGCCAGCATGGCTCGACGTTCGGCGGCAACCCGCTCGGCTGCGCGATCGCCCGCGAGGTCATCGCCATGCTCAACACCGGCGAGTTCCAGGAGCGATCGGCCAAGCTCGGCACGCACATGCACGACCGGCTGAACGCCTTGCCCGCAAGCGCCGTCCGCGAGGTACGCGGGCGCGGCCTCTGGGCGGGCGTCGAGTTCACCGAGCTCAGCGGCCGCGATGTGTCAGAGCGGCTGATGTCTGCCGGCGTGCTCGCAAAGGACACGCACGGCACGACAATCAGGCTCGCGCCGCCGCTGATGATCAGCCAGGACGACCTCGACTGGGCCATCGACCAGCTCGACGCCCTGGTCCGGTAGCGGCCCTGGGCTGGCAGGGCTGGCAATGCGACCTGTCCGCCCTGGTCTCATCGGCGCATGCTCCTCTTCACGGAGTGGCGTGACCGTAGGCTCGTCACGTGCTCCCTCAGGTGACCGCGACGCGCTACGTGACGCCGCTGCGTGAGGGCGGGTCGCTGCCCGGGCTCATGGAAGCCGACGACCTCGGCACGTACGTGGTCAAGTTCCGCGGCGCCGGCCAGGGCCGGAAGGCTCTTGTCGCCGAGGTGGTGAGCGCGCAGCTGGCCAGAGCCTGCGACCTTCTGGTGCCCGATCTGGTCGCGGTCGATCTGGAACCCGGCCTCGCGGCCGGCGAGCCCGACCAGGAGATTCAGGATCTGCTCAGGGCTAGCGGAGGGCTCAATCTGGGCGTCGACTTCCTGGCCGGAGCCGTCGACTTCGACGCGGCGGCGCCCGGCGTCACCGGCGAACTGGCCGGCCGGATCATCTGGTTCGACGCGCTGGTGAGCAACGCCGACAGATCCTGGCGCAACCCGAACATGCTGTTCTGGCGTGAAGACCTTTACCTCATCGATCACGGCGCGACGCTGACCTACCAGCACCGCTGGGAAAGCGCCGACGCCGCGGCGAGCCGTCCCTACGACATCTCCGATCACGCCCTGGTCGGCTGCGCGCCGCTGATCGACGAGGCGGACAGCGCACTGGCTGGCCGGATCACTACCGAGGTGCTGCAGGAGGCGCTGGCGGCCGTTCCAGACGAATGGCTCGAGCCGGAGCCGGGACTCGAGCGGCCCGCGCTCGTCCGCGACGCTCACGTCAAGCAGCTGGCCGCACGGCTGGACAATCGCGAGGCCTGGCTCGCCGGGCTCAGGGAGAAGGCCAGCCAGCCGGGCCTGCCGCGCCGCGAGCTGGCAAGACCCGTGCGGCCGTTCTGGCTCGAGCCCTCGCCTCGGGGGCGGACGGACGGCACCGGCGGGACGACCCGCCGAATCCCTCGCAGGATGGCGAGGTCGGGCGATGAGCTACGAGCGACACGGATTCGAGTACGCGGTGCTCAGGGTGGTTCCGAGGGTGGACCGCGGCGAGATGATCAACGCGGGCGTGCTGCTGTACTGCCGTCCGCTGCGGTTCCTGGCTGCCCGGGTCGCGCTGGACGCCGACCGCGTGCTGGCTCTCGACCCAGCGGCCGATCTCGAAGGCATCCGGCGGGCGCTGGCGGCCGTGGTTCAGGTCTGCGACCAGCAGCCAGGCGCGGGGTCTGCGGGCCAGCAGGACATCGGACGCCGGTTCAGGTGGCTGACGGCGCCGCGCAGTACGGTCGTCCAGCCCGGCCCTGTGCACACAGGGCTGACCGCGGACCCAGACGCAGAAGCAGACAGGCTGCTCGCCGCCCTCGTGCTCAGGCCGCATCCCCCACCCCAGAGGACAGCGCATGACCTTCGCGATTGAGGCGGCCGGTCCAGTCAAGCGGTCCGGTACGACGCTCGCGTTCGATCGGGTCGCCCGCCCGGGAGGTGAGCGGGCATTTCCGGCTACTTGCGGACGGGCTGGAATGGTTAGCTATCTCCCGTGAGAATGACCGCGGGCTCCCCGAGCGGCGCTGGCACGGACGGACCACGGCGATGACAGGCGCTCGCCTGCTCGCTGGCCGGTACGCGCTCTTCGACGTGCTCGGCACCGGCGGAATGGCGACGGTCTGGCGGGCCAGGGATGAGATGCTCGGCCGCGAGGTCGCGGTCAAGGTGCTCAGCCCGCAGTACGCGGCAGATCCGGCCTTCCGCGCGAGGTTCGAGCGCGAGGCGCGGCACGTCGCGGCGCTCAGCCACCCGCGCCTGGTGACGGTCTTCGACTGCGGCGTCGACGGGACGACGCCGTTCATCGTGATGGAACTCGCCGCGGGCAGAACCCTGCGGCACGTCCTCGACGATGCGGGTGCGCTTCCCCCGGACGACGCGGTCACCATCGCGGCCGCCGTCTGCGAGGGCCTGGAGGTGGCGCATGCCGCCGGACTCGTCCACCGTGACATCAAGCCGGCGAACATCGTTCTTTCCGGCGGCGAGGTCAAGCTGCTCGACTTCGGCATCGCTCGGCTGGAGAACGCGGCCGGCCGCACCCGGACGCAGGCAGTGCTCGGCACCGCCGCTTACCTCTCGCCTGAGCAGGCGGCCGGGCAGCCCGCTGGCCCGCAAGCCGACCTGTACGCCCTCGGCTGCGTCCTGTTCGAGATGCTCACCGGCACGCCTCCGTTCACGCGCCGACTCGGAGGTCGGGGTCGCCTACCGCCAGGTCCACGACGACCCGGGCCCGCCTTCGGCGCGCCGGGCCGGCGTGCCAGCGCAGCTGGACTGGATGACGACCAGGCTGCTGGCCAAGAACCCGGCCGACCGGCCGCCTGGAGCGGCAGCGGCACGCGCCGGCCTGCTGTCGGCACTGACCCCTGGCCGGACGACCGCCTTCGCGCCCGTGGACGCCGACACCGTCACCGATGCAGCCGGCCCGTCAGCCGCGGCGGCCCGCGACTCAGCGAGTTGGTGCTGGGAGCAGCGCTCGCCGCGACCCTCGCTCTGCTCGTTACGGTGCTGCTGACCGGCACCGGAAACAGCGCTAACCCGGCCGCAGGCTCCGGCAAGCCGGTCACGACCAGCCACCACAGCCACTCGCCCACGCCCGACGCACTCGGCGAAGCCGCACCGGCACCGCGCCAGGCTGCCGCCGGTCGCCGCAGCAGCCGCCGCATTCGTCGGCGATCTGCAGGCGGGGGTTCAGTCAGGGCAGGTGACCACGCAAGCCGGGCAGAACATGTTCAACCAGCTCCAGCAGCTGCTGTTCCAGCCGGCCGACCGAGGATCCGCAGCGGGTGCAGCAGCAGTACGACCAGCTCGTGCAGGCTTACGACCAGTACATCCAGCGCGGCGACATCACTGGCCGGGCCGCAACCACTCTGAGCCACGCGCTCGACGCACTCAGGACTGCCGTCGGGGCGCGCTAGCGCGCGCTGATCAGCACGCCGACCATGACCACCCGGTCGGCGGTGCGGTTCAGCCAGTCGTGCGGCACGCCGGGCTGCTGGACCACGCAGTCCCCGGGCCCGAGGGTGACCTCAGAACCCCCGACGACGAGGGTCACGTGCCCGCTGAGCACCGCGACGTAGTCCAGCGTCTGTGTCGCGTGCGCCGCCTGGAACCCCTCGCCCTGTTCGTCTACCTCGCCGGCCACGGCCTCGCCGTCGGCGGCGTCGCCGGGAGCTATTTCCACGATCCGGAAGCACGCACCGCCGGGTGCGGGCTCAAGCTCCCACGGCCGGGTGGACGTGTCGGACGTCGTCGCCGTCGGCGGCGTCCCGTCGCTGACCCAGACCTCGGTGGTGCGATACCGCCCGGCATTGATCACGGTCGGCGGCTCGCCGGTCAGAATGATCGCCGGGTTGCCGGCCTCGTCGTACCCGGTCACAACTCTGTTCATGGGGCTCCCTCCGTGATCGCATCCTGCCGCATGCGTGCCCCTTGCGGACGGTATTCCCGGGATGACCGTCTCGGCGCACTGGCGACACGGCCCGCATCGGCTCACAGGAAGTTGCTACCGGCGGTAGCATAGAACGCATGAGCGTCGGATCAGAGCCTGACACGGCACCGGAACTCAGCGCGCTGGAGCTGGCGATCAGGCGTGCGCTGGACTCGGTGCCGCGGGATCAGGTCGTCAAAGCCATCGTGTCGGTGCTGCCCGCGTCCGTTTTCATCGAAGACAGCGGCAGATTGCACAGCGGCAAGGTGAGGAAGGTGAGCGTGTCCATGCCAGAGGAGCTAGCTGAGGCGGTGCGAGCCCGGACTGGCGCCGGAGGCTTCAGCCGATATGTCACCGAGGCGGTTGACCGGGAGATCAGACATGACCTCCTCGGCGAACTCATCGACGAACTTGAAGCTCAGTACGGTCCGGTGCCGCAGGAACTCCTCGAGGAAGCGAGGCGCGAGTGGCCAGACTTCGAGGAGGAGTAGGTGGGACATTGGTCCTAGACGCCGAGGGCCTCGTCAAGCTGTCGAACGGCGATCCGCGAGTCGTTGCGCGCGCCAAGCTTGCTCATGCACGGGATGCGACCGTCGTCACGGCGGCCACCACGCTGGCGGAGGTGTTGCGGGGCGGTCCGCGCGATGCGCCGGTCTATCAGGCACTGCGGAGGGTCAGGGTCGTCTCCATTCATTCCGATGACGCCCGCGCCGCTGGTGGATTGCTCGGCCAAGCCCGGCTGTCCGGGCATCGCTACGCGCTCGATGCGCTCGTGGCGGCCGTGGCTCTGGCCCAGCCGAGGCCGGTCGTGCTTCTCACGAGCGACGCGAAGGACATGGAGCGGCTGACGGACGAGCCTGGCCGCCCGCGCCGCGAGCGAATCACGGTAGTCCACGTCTAGCGCGGGCTGCTGTCCCGGGCGGCATGGCGCAACGTATGGTTCGGCTTGTGACCGTTCTCGCCAGTTCGCTGGACACCGGCAGCCCCGGCTACCTGGCCAGGCGCTCGGCGATGCTGGCCAAGCTGGACGAGCTCAACGCCGAGCACGCGAAGGCCCTGGCTGGCGGCGGGCCCAAGTACGTCAAGCGGCACCGCGACCGCGGCAAACTCACCGTTCGCGAGCGTGTCGAGTTGCTGCTCGACCCTGATTCGCCGTTTCTCGAACTATCACCGCTGGCCGGATACGGAACCGGATTCCCGGTGGGCGGCAGCAACGTCAACGGGATCGGCGTTGTCAGCGGCACGGAGTGCATGATCAGCGGCAGCGACCCGACGGTCCGCGGCGGCTCGACCAACCCGTGGTCGCTGCGCAAGTCGCTCCGGGCGATGCAGATCGCGATCGAGAACCGGCTGCCCCTGATCAACCTGGTGGAGTCCGGCGGTGCCGACCTGCCGACCCAGAAGGAGATCTTCATCCCCGGCGGGCAGATCTTCCGCGATCTGACCAGGATGTCTGCGGCGGGCATCCCCACGATCGCGCTGGTCTTCGGCAACTCGACCGCTGGCGGAGCGTATGTGCCGGGGATGAGCGACTACGTGGTCATGATCGACGGGCGGTCCAAGGTGTTCCTGGCAGGGCCGCCATTGGTCAAGATGGCCACGGGCGAGGACTCCGACGACGAGTCGCTCGGCGGCGCCAGCATGCACGCGCTGCAGTCCGGGCTCGCGGACTTCCTGGCCGAGACCGAGCAGGATGCGCTGCGAATCGGCCGATCGATCGTCGCCCGCCTGAACTGGCGCAAGCCCGGGGCCGGGCCGTCTCGCGTTCCGGCCGAGCCCGAGCTCGACCCCGAGGAACTGCTCGGCATCGTGCCCGAGGACCTGAAGGTGCCGTTCGACCCGCGCGAGGTTATCGCGAGGATCGTGGATGGCTCGGACTTCGACGAATTCAAGCCGCTCTATGGCGCGAGCCTCGTGACTGGCTGGTCCGCCGTGCACGGCTACCCGATCGGCATCCTGGCGAACGCGCGCGGGATCTTGTTCAGCGAGGAGTCGCAGAAGGCCGCCCAGTTCATCCAGCTCGCCAACCAGATCGGCGTGCCGCTGCTGTTCCTGCAGAACACGACCGGCTACATGGTCGGGGCCCGCTACGAGCAGGCAGGGATCATCAAGCACGGCGCGATGATGATCAACGCGGTCTCCAACAGCCGCGTCCCGCACCTGACCGTCGTGCTCGGCGCCTCATACGGCGCGGGCAACTACGGCATGTGCGGGCGGGCCTACGACCCGCGGTTCCTGTTCACCTGGCCAAGCGCGAAGTCAGCCGTCATGGGACCGGCGCAGCTGGCAGGCGTGCTATCGATCGTCGGCCGCCAGGCGGCCGCTGCCAGGGGCGAGCAATACGACGAGGAAGCCGACGCCGCGATGCGGGCCGCCGTCGAGGAGCAGATCGAAGCCGAGTCCCAGGCGTTCTTCCTGTCCGGCAGGATCTATGACGACGGCGTGATCGACCCCCGCGACACCAGGTCCGTGCTGGGCATGTGCCTGTCGGTGATCGACGGCGCGCCCGCCAGCAGTGTTCGGCCAGGATGCTGTCTCGCCAGGACCCGTGCCAGGTTCAGCCGGACGGCAGGCACTGGCCGGTGCGGGCCGTTACGGCGTCTTCAGGATGTGAAGGGCGTGCCGTGATCAGCTCCGTGCTCGTCGCGAACCGCGGCGAGATCGCCCGCCGGATCTTCCGGTCCTGCCGCGCGGCAGGGATCGGCGCGGTGGCGGTGTTCTCCGATCCCGATGCGGAGTCGCCGCACGTGGCCGAGGCCGATCGGGCCGTCCGGCTGCCCGGCGCGATTCCGGCGGAGACGTACCTGAACGCCGACGCGATCGTTGCGGCGGCGCTGGCCGCGGGCGCGGACGCGGTGCATCCCGGCTACGGGTTCCTTGCCGAGGACCCGGCGTTCGCGAGGCGCGTGCTCGCCGCAGGGCTGACCTGGGTCGGCCCGCCGCCAGAGGCAATGGAGGCGATGGCGCTCAAGATCGAGGCGCGCAAACGGGCCTCAGCAGCTGGTGTCCCCGTACTGCCTGAGCTGGACCCGGGCTCAGTCGAGGAGTTTCCCGTGCTGGTCAAGGCGTCGGCGGGCGGCGGCGGGCGCGGGATGCGCGCCGTGTACGCCGCGAGCGACCTCGCCGGCGCGATCGAGTCCGCGCAGCGCGAGGCCCAGGCCGCCTTCGGCGACGGGACCGTGTTCTGCGAGCCGCTGCTGACCGGGGCGCGTCACATCGAGGTGCAGGTGCTCGGCGACCATGCGGGCACGATCTGGGCCCTGACCGAGCGGGATTGCTCGGTGCAGCGCCGCTACGCGAAGGTAATCGAGGAGACGCCGTCGCCCGCTGTCGGCCCGGCGCTGCGAGAACGCCTGCTCACGGCGGCCACCTCGCTGGCCCGTGCGGTCGGCTACGTCAACGCTGGGACGGTGGAGTTCCTGGTCGGCGGGCACGGGCCCGATCAGGACCGGGAGTTCTACTTCCTCGAGTTCAACACCAGGCTCCAGGTCGAGCACCCGGTCACCGAGTGCGTGCACGGCATCGACCTGGTCGCGCTGCAACTCTCTGTCGCCGAGGGCCGGCCGCTGCCCGCGACGCCACCGCCTGCCACCGGTCATGCGATCGAGGCGCGCCTGTACGCAGAGGACCCGGCCGACGGATTCCGGCCGTCGGCCGGGCTCGTGCACGCGTTCGCGGTGCCGGGGACCGATGCGCAGTTCGGGCCGCCGCCGAGTCTGCGCTGGCCAGCTCCGTTCCTGCGGCTTGACGCGGGGATCGAGCCTGGCACGGTCGTCTCCGCCCACTACGACGCGATGCTCGCCAAGGTCATCGCCTGGGCGCCGACCCGCGACGCCGCCGCAAAGCGGCTCGCTGCCGCGCTCGCCGGGGCGCGGATCGCGGGCCCGGCGACCAATCGTGACCTGCTCGTCAGCGTGCTACGGAACGCCGCGTTCGGTGCCGGGCAGGCCGACACCTCCTGGCTCGGCGGCTACGACTTCGCTGCCCTGGCCCCGGCCGAGGACGTGTGCCGGTTCAGTGCCGCCGCAGCAGCGGTGTCGGTGGCCGCGGCGAACAGACGTGATGCCACGGTCGCGGCCAGCATTCCGGGAGGCTGGCGGAACGTCGCCAGCCAGCCGCAGCTCACCTCGTTCGAGGGGCCGCGCGGGCAGATCGACGTCCGGTACCACTGGACCAGGTCGGGCATCACCGTGGCGGCCAGCGGCGCTGACGCAGGCCCCGGACGGCGAGAGCGCGCTGACGGTGGTGGCGTTCAGTGCCGAACAGGTCGCGCTCGAGGTCGCCGGCGTGCTGCACCGCTTCGACATCACCAGGGCCGGCGACCACCTCTGGGTCGGTTCGCCCCTCGGATCGGTGCGGCTGACGCTGCTCGACCGCCTGCCGGCCCCGCGGCGCGCGGCGCGAGTCAGGCTCTCTGCTCGCGCCCATGCCGGGCAACGTCACCAGGGTCGCCGCTTCGCTAGGCGACCGGGTGATCGCGGGGCAGCTCGTGCTGGTCATCGAGGCGATGAAGATGGAGCACACGATCACCGCGCCGGCCGCCGGGGTGCTCGCCGAGCTGCGGGTCGCCGCGGGCGACCAGGTTAACGGCGGCGATGTGCTCGCGATCGTGACCGCGAGCGATGCCGGCGAAGCCGCGGTGAATGCCGACGAACCTGGAGACTGACGATGACGGAGGCTGACCAGACGGTACTCGTGCGAGCCGGGAGCTCTGGCGGGATCAGAACCATCACCCTCGATTCGCCGCACAACGCCAACGCGCTGTCGACCGGGCTGCTTACCCAGCTGCGGACCGCGCTCGACGCGGCGATGGGCGATTCCGCGGTCCGGGTCGTGGTGCTGACCGGGACCGGCAAGGTGTTCTGCGCCGGTGCGGACCTGAAGGAAGCGCGGTCCAACCCGGCAAGCGCGCCAGGCCTGATGACCGGCGTCATCGAGTTGCTGTGGGAGGGCTCGAAGCCGGTGATCTGCCGGGTCAACGGCGCGGCCAGGGCCGGCGGCATCGGGCTGGTCGCGGCGTGCGACATCGCGGTCGCGACCGAGCGGGCCAGCTTCGCGTTCTCTGAGGTACGTATCGGCGTGGTTCCCGCCGTGATCTCGGTGCCATGCCTGCGCCGGATGCCGTCGCGCGCTGCCGCCGAGTACTTCCTCACCGGTGAGGTCTTCGATGCCAGGAAGGCCGCCGAGATTGGCCTGCTGACCACGGCGGTGGCCGCCGAGGACCTGGACGCCGAGGTGGCGCGATACGCAGGGATGCTGCTCCGCGGCGCGCCGGGAGCGCTGGCCGGGACCAAGGGGATCCTGCGGGACGTTCCCGCCGAGGGGTTCGCCGCAGGGCTCCGCATGATGGGCGAGCTGTCCGGCAGGTACTTCGGCTCGGACGAGGCCAAGGAGGGCATGGCCGCCTTCGCGGCCAAACGAGACCCTGCCTGGGTCGAACTCGCCGGCGCCAGCCGTGGCCGGCGAGACAGAACCAGACGGTGCGAGCCGCGCGCCAGGCGCCGATGGCTGACGCGTCGGCGCACGTCCCTGGCGCCGACCCCGGGGTGCTGCGGATCGCGAACTGCAGCGGGTTCTACGGTGACCGCGTCTCCGCGGCCCGCGAGATGGTCGAGGGCGGACCCATCGACGTGCTCACCGGCGACTGGCTGGCCGAGCTCACGATGCTGCTGCTCGGAAAGGCCATGCTGAGCGGGCGGCCCGGCTATGCCAGGACCTTCCTTACTCAGCTTGAGCAGGTGCTGCCGGCCTGCCTGGAACGCGGCATCAAGATCGTCTCGAACGCAGGCGGGCTCGACCCCGCGGGATGCGCTGCCGCCGTCACCGAGCTCGCGCGGCGAGCAGGCCTTCGTCCCGTGGTCGCCCACGTCGACGGTGATGACCTGCTCGCCAGGGTGCCGGAGCTGACCAAGGCCGGTCACCGCCTGGCCAACATCGACACCGGTCAGAGCCTCGAGGAAGCGGGCATCACGCCGCTGACCGCGCACGCGTACCTCGGCGGACTGCCGATCGCGCGGGCACTTGACGCCGGGGCCGACGTGGTCGTGACCGGCCGGGTGACCGATGCGGCTCTGGTCGTCGGCCCGGGAATGTGGCGATTCGGCTGGACCGGCGATGACCTGGACGAGCTGGCCGGCGCCGTCGTCACCGGACACATACTCGAATGCGGCTGCCAGGCGACGGGCGGCAACTACGCCTTCTTCGAGCGAGGTGCCTGGACTCGCTCAGGCCGGCTTCCCGCTGGCTGAGCTCGCGGCCGACGGGTCGGCAGTCATCACCAAGCATCCGGGCACAGGCGGGCAGGTCTCGGTCGGAACGGTAACCGCTCAGCTGCTGTACGAGATCGGCGGCCCCGCGTACCTCAATCCGGACGTGACGGCGCGGTTCGACACCATCGCACTCGAGCAGGCAGGACCTGACCGGGTCCGGGTCAGCGGCGTCCGCGGCGAGCCGCCGCCCGCGGACCTCAAGGTCTCGCTGAACTACGCGGGCGGGTACCGCAACTCGATGATCCTCGCGATCGAAGGACTGGACGTCGCAGCAAAGGCACGGCTGGCCGAGCGCACGATCTGGACAAGGGTGGATGGCGGAAAGGACTCCTTCGAAACGGCCGACGTCGAACTCGCCGGATCCGATCCTTCGCTGCTGCGGATCACCGTCCTCGACCAGGACAAGGCAAAAGTCGGGCGGGCGTTCTCCGCAGCCGTCGTGGAGACGGGACTGGCCAGCTATCCGGGTTTCTACGCGCTCACGCCGCCTGGCGACGCCTCGATGTACGGCGTGTACTGGCCAACGACCGTCCCTGCCGACCTCGTGACGACCCGGGTCCTCATCGGCGGCCAGCAGGCCTGGTCCGGGCCAGCGCGCGTGCAGCCGTCGGGGTCCGGTCCGGCGCGCGTGCAGCCGTCGGGGTCCGGTCCGGCGCGATCGGCGCCCGAGCCCACGACGTCAGTAGTTCCTGCGGGCGCGGCTCGCGCGGCTTCGACCAGGCGGGTACCTCTCGGTCTCGTCGCCGGCGCCAGGTCAGGAGACAAGGGCGGGAACGCCAACGTGGGTGTCTGGGCGCGTACCGATGAGCAATTCGCCTGGCTCGACGGTTACCTGACCGCCGAGCGCTTGGCCGAGCTCGTGCCTGCGGCGGCCGGGCTGCGGGTCGAGCGACACCGGCTGCCGAACCTGCGGGCGCTTAACTTCGTGATCGTCGGCCTGCTCGGCCGCGGCGTCGCGGCCAGCACACGACTTGACCCGCAGGCCAAGGCGCTGGGCGAGGAACTCAGGGCCGCGATCGCCGACATCCCTGCGCAGTTCCTCGCCGCCGGGTGACGGTGCCGGGTCGGTATCTACAACCTGTCAGGCGTGACCCCTCAGCCCGATGCAGGCTTCAAGCAAGTGTGATGACGACTTTTCCATGTACGTGCCCAGCTTCCACATAACGCAGGCCGTCGGCCGTGTCGGCCAGCTGGTAGGTCCGGTCGATCACCGATCTCAGCTTGCCGGCCTCGATAAGTTCGGCGATGCTCGCTAGCTCTGCCCGGTCTAGCTTGGAAGGCACGAAGCGGAGGCGCTGGCGGACGAACCTGTTGACCGCGGCCGCTCGGAACATCGAGCCGATCGGCCCGATCACGTGGCCTGGTTCGCCGCCAGCGTTGAGCGCGAGCGTGCCGGCCGGGGTCAGTGCGTTGCGGAGTCCGCTCAAGGGCCGGTTTCCCACGTTGTCAAGGATCACGTCGTAACGTGCGCGCTCAGTGGTGAAGTCGTCCGTGGTGTAGTCGATCACATGCGATGCGCCGAGCGAGAGCACGAGCTGGGCGCTGCCGGTCCCGCACACCCCGGTCACCTCCGCACCGAGAGCAGCCGCGATCTGGATCGCATAGCTGCCGACCCCGCCGGCCGCACCGTTAACGAGCACCCGGTGCCCGGGACGGACCTGGCCCACATCGCGGATCGCACGCAGGGCGGTGGTCGCGGCTATCGGGATTGCCGCGGCCTGCTCGAACGTCAAGCTCGCCGGCTTGGGTACCACTTGGTCCGCGGTGGCGCAGGCGTACTCGGCGAACGCGCCAGGGCAGAAGCCCAGCACCTCATCGCCGACCTGGAACTCGCGCACCTCCGCGCCGACCGCTTCTACCCGGCCCGCCGCGTCCAGCCCGGCAACGCGGTGCCGCGGTTTGGTCAAACCCACAGAGCCCGGAATCAGGCGTGCAATGATGGGATCGCCGCGCAGCATATGCCAGTCGTAAGGATTCAGGGCAGCCGCGTGCACCCGGACAAGAACATCGCCCGGCTTAGTCTCGGGCCGGCTGATGTCCGCCAGCCGCAGCACATCCGGTGGCCCGAACCGCTCTTGAACAATTGCTTTCATTGGGCCCTATCCTGCCCTCAAATCTGCCGCTATGCGCGAGATGATTCGCTTCCCCCTCTGAGTGGCGGTCTCGAGCTGCAGAAGTAGCAGTCGGCATGAGGAAACTGGTGTCGACGTCAGGAAGGCCTCAGGTTCCGTCCAGCGAGTGTGGAGGTTGCGGTCCTACGCTCATTCAGCGCAGGGAGCGACGAGCTGACTCAGCTGATCGGAGGCCGGAACCGGTGCACGACAACGTGATCGTCTCGCATCGCGGAGCAAGGTTTGAGATCGGGCGCGGGGCGGGCTTTTACGCAATCTGGCCGGCCGGGGCCGCTGAGGGGCGGCCCATCGAGTGGTGGCCAGAAACGCCCGATGGCTGGCAGGCCGCCTGGGCCCGCTTCACCGACGTCGAGCCGCGACGAGCCATTCACCGGGTGACCCCTCCCACTGAAGATCCGACCAGCCCGCAGACCGGCGCGACCCACGTTTCTCCCGCAGGCCATCCACCTGGTCCTGACGCCATCCAGAGTCCGGACCAGCCCTTTGGCCAGGGTCAGCCCCTTGAGCCCTGGCCAGTCCGCGAGCCCTGGCCAGCCGTCACCCGCTATACCCCTTCCGGCGGAGCGGACGGCCGGGCTCTCGGCCATCCTCCGGCGGGCGGGGCGGCCCGCGATCCTCGCGGCCGTCCTGCTCGCCGCGGGGATCGCGATCGGCATCGTGGGCCTCTTCCCTGGCTACTTCGGCAGCACGGGCCTGGCCGGGCACGCATACCTGATCGTGCCGCACCTGATCTACCTGGCCAGCTGGGCCGCAGGAGCCTTCCTCATCGTCCGAGGCGGAACTCTGGCAGCGGACGGGTGCCCTGCTGGCGGCTGGCACGAGCCTGGTCACGTTCGGCCTGTTCCTCGCCGACCTCGGCACGGGCATCTCCGGCGGTGACGTCGGCGCCGGAGTCGTGCTCAGCCTCATCGGCTGGGCCGCCTGCACGGCTGGCTCGGTGCTGGCTGTGCGGCTCGGCACGGTCGGCGCACCGACCAGGCCGCGAACGATGGAGACGTCTCTGACCCTGCTGGTTGGGGCTATCGCCGCGGTGGGAACCGCGATTGCGTTCGCGCCGTCCTGGGACAGCTTCACGCTGCGGACCGCGGCCGGCACATCTCAGACGATCACGGCGGGCAACGCGTTCGCGAACCCTGGCCTTGTGATCGCGGGCGACGTCGTGGTGATGGTGACGGTTGTCGCGGTCGTCCTCGCGGCAGCGGCATGGAAGCCGGTCCGGCTCGGCGCGGCCCTGCTGGCTGGAGCTATCGTCCCGATGGCCGCTCAGGCGATCTCGGCGGTGGTCCAGATCGGCCAGATCACGCCGTCGTCGCAGTTCGGAATCCCGCCCGCGCAGGCCGGCCGGCTCGGCCTCACGATCAGCTCGGGCCTGACTCCCGCGTTCTGGGTCTACTGCGCCTTTGTTGCCGCCCTGATCCTGACCGCGGCACTCCTGGTCAGCACGCCCGCGCCGCCGCCACCGCCGCCCACGCCGAGTCCGGTTCGCCCGGGCCAGCCAGGCGTGATGTCCCCGGCCGCGCCCTGAAGGCGACGCCGCGGCATCCGATGATTTACCGCGGGCCAGCGGGCTTGCGCCTGGCCCACATCGTGAATCCGGCGATCGCGCCGATCACCGCGCAGATCGCGCCACCGAACAAGAACACCTCTCCCGCGGTTGACGCCGTGACGACCACGCTGCCCGCGCTGGTGCCGCTGGCCAGCACGAACGTCGCGACGAACCAACCAAGGGCGGGCACGAACGCTCCAGCAGCGTGGCCCGTGCCCCACGCGCCGAGCATGCAGGTAGCCAGGATGACGAGGTCGAAGCCGATCGCGGCCAGCGGGTCCGGGCCCACAGCGTAATAGAAGGCCCCTAGCAGCGCCTGTCCGATTCCGAACAGCAAGAGCGCCAGGTAGATGATCGTCGTCAGGCCGCGGCTCACGGTCGCAGGCTAGTCAATCCCGGCGAACAGGTCTGACTCCCAGCCTTGGCGGCCGCTCCCCTGACCGCGCGGACCGGCCAGCAGCGTGTAGTACTCCTGGCCGAACGCCCGCTGGCCGACTCGGTCGGACAAGGCGAAGAACGGGCTGTCTACGGCGATCTGGCTGGCGTGCGCGCGCATCGCAGCGACCTTGGCTTCCAGGTAGTCACTCGCGTCGATCTTGGTCGTCACCTGCTCGTCGGGCACTCCGAACGGAAGATCGTCGACAGATTCGACGGACTCGAACTCCGATACGGCCGAAGCCCGTCCTGACTCCGCGCCCTCGTCGCCCCGGGCCTCACGCATCAGCTTCATGCCCTCCGCCAGCACCGACTTCGGGACAGCCGTGGCGTAGAACTTGCGCACCAGCCCTTCGGACATCCCGAACGCGCGCCACGCCACACGATGCGCCTGGATGTGATCGGGGTGCCCGTAGAAGCCATTGGAGTCATAGGTCACGAGCACCTGCGGGCGCACGTCCTCGATGACCTCGAGCAGTACACCGGCAGCCTCATCCACGTCGGCACGCCAGAACGCGCCGTCCCAGTCATTCGACGGCGTGCCCATCATCCCTGAGTCGTGCCAATGGCCGGGCCCGCCGAGGAACCGGTGATCCTTGCACACCGAGAGCCTCGCACGCGGCTGCCAGCTCGCCGATCCGGTACTCGCCGAGCGCGTTGTCCTGGTCCCAGGCCAGGTGCGCCAGCTCCGGCGGGATGATCTCACCGAACTCGCCGAGCGTGCAGGTGACCAGCGTGACCTCGGTCCCCTCGGCCGCGTACTTCGCCATCGTGGCCCCGGTCCCGATCGACTCGTCGTCGGGATGGGCATGCACAAGCAGTAGCCGCCTGCCGTTGGTCTGGTTCATGCGGTGAGGATAGCCAGGCCGCGCCGACGTCGCCGCACCGCGGCGCAGCGACCGTCAGGAGCCGCACCGCCGCCGGCGCCGGCTGGCAGGATCTACTGTCATGACCGACACTTTCCCCCGGCAGCAGGCCAGGACCCGGCACTTCAGCCTCGGCGTCCCGCGCTCCTTCCAAATCTCCGCCGACGGCGCACGCGTCGCCTTCCTGCGAAGCAAGGGCGGTAGCGACCCGGTCACCTGCCTGTGGGTGCTCGACCTGCCGAGCGATCCCAGCGCGCCGGCCGAGGTGTCAGAGCGCCTCGTCGTGGATCCGATCGCGATCGGAGCAGGAAAGGACGAGCCTGAAGAAGAACGCGCCCGCCGGGAGCGATCCCGCGAGCAGGCCGGCGGAGTGGTGGCATTTGCCACCGACGCCGACTTCACGATGGCCACTTTCGCGATCGCCGGCGAGGTGTACGTGACGCACCTGGCGGCAGAGGCCCTGGCGCTCGGACGATCGGGGCGCATGCCCCAGCCATCGACCCGCGACTCGATCCGTCAGGCCGGCGCGTCGCCTACGTGTGCCGCGGCGCGCTGCGCATCAACGACCTGGAGAGCGGCGAGGACAGCGAGCTCATCGGATCAGGCGGAGTCGCGCACATCAGCTACGGGCTCGCTGAGTTCGTCGCCGCCGAGGAGATGGACAGGCAGCGCGGATTCTGGTGGGCGCCAGACGGAAGCAGCCTGCTGGTCGCGCGCGTCGACAACACCGGCGTCAACCGATGGCACATAGGCGACCCGGCGAATCCCGGCCGCCAGCCGGCCGAGATCAGGTACCCGGCAGCAGGCACCCCCAACGCCGTTGTTGAGCTGCTCATCGTCAGGGCCGGCGGCGGCATGATTCCTGTCCGGTGGGACTCGGCAGCGTTCACGTACCTCACGACCGTGAGCTGGGATTCAGGCGCTCCGCTGATCGTCGTGCAGTCAAGGGACCAGCGCCGGATGCAGCTGCTCAACGTCGACCCGCAGACCGGGGCCACGACCGTGCTGCGCGAGGAGGATGACCCGAACTGGCTGGACGTCGTGTCCGGTGTGCCCGCCAGGCTCGCAGATGGCCGGATCGCATGGACCGCGGATGCGGACGACGCTCGGCGCTTGTTCGTGGCCAGCGAACAGGATCTGATGCAGGGCGTGGCAGAGCCGGTCACGCCGCCGGACCTGCAGGTCAGGAGCGTCCTGTCGGTCGACGGGGACACGGTGCTGTTGTCAGGCTCAGACGCCGAGTCCACGCAGATCGGCGTCTGGGCGCACGGGCCGGAGGGCCTGCGGCGGGTCTCTGCCGAGCGCGGTGTGCAAGGAGCTGTGCGTGGCGGCGGCACGACTGTCCTGACCAGCCGCTCGCTGGCCGGCTACGGCGCGAGCGTGACCGTCCTGCGCGAGCGTCCGGGCAGTGCGCAGGACGCCCTTGCTTCGGTGACCATCGCGTCCCTGGCCGAGACCCCGGCCCTGCCGAAGCTGCGGATCAGCCTGCTCCGCGCCGGGCCGCGTGAGCTCAACACGGCCGTGCTGCTGCCTACCTGGTACCAGCCTGGATCAGCGAAGCTACCCGTGCTGATGGATCCCTACGGCGGGCCGCACGGCCAGCGGGTCGTGGCGTCGGCCGACGCCCATCTCACCTCGCAATGGTTCGCCAATCAGGGCTTCGCGGTCATCGTGGCTGACGGACGCGGCACGCCGGGGCGCGGACCCCGCTGGGACCGCGCCGTGTGGCGCGACTTCGCAGGTCCCGTTCTTGAGGACCAGGTCGACGCGCTGTCGGCCGTCGCGGAAAGCACGCCCGACCTCGACCTGACCAAGGTCGCCATCAGAGGCTGGTCCTTCGGCGGATACCTGTCCGCACTTGCCGTGTTGCGCCGGCCAGAGGTGTTCCACGCGGCGATCGCCGGCGCGCCGGTGACCGAATGGCGGCTCTACGACACGCACTACACCGAGCGCTACCTCGGTCACCCCGACAAGGACGCAGCCGCATACGACCAGTCCTCGCTGCTCGGGGACGCGCCCAAGCTGTCCAGGCCGCTCATGATCATCCACGGGCTGGCCGATGACAACGTCACCGTCGCACATACCCTGCGGCTGTCGTCGGCGCTGCTCGCGGCCGGGCGCCCGCATCAGGTCCTGCCGCTGACCGGCGTGACCCACATGGCATCGCAGGAGGAGGTCGCGGAGAACTTGCTCTTGCTCCAGGTCGACTTCCTGCGCCGCGCACTTGGCCTGGCCGAGCCCGACGTGAGCGAGTAGCCAGGCCCGGGGTGTAGCGAGTGTCACACCGGCATCTGGTACACCCAGGTCGGCAACGCGATTACCGTTGGAATAAGGTTCAGTGGGCAACGCGGGCAGCGCTCGCCGCTCGTCTGGCAGGCCCCTCGTCTGGCAGACACGGACGGCACGAAGCGCGCCAGGGTAATGACCCCGTGCCATGACTCTGTGCGGTGACCCGGGCCGGTCGGCTTCAGTCTCAGTGCGGAGGCGTGGATGACGCAAGTAACGCAAGCGCCAACGGAAACCAGGGCGCAGATCGCCAGCAAGACGCTGCGTACGGATCGCTGGTGGCGCCAGCCGGCGATCAACGGAATCTTCCTCGCGATCGTCGTGATCTACCTGACCTGGGCGTCGCTGGTCAACGCCGACTATTTCTGGGCACCCTACATCTCGCCGCTGTACTCACCGTGCCTGGCCACGACGTGCGCCGCCGGCTCCGGCTTCCACTGGATCCCGTGGCTGAGCGCGCTCACCCCGGCGATCATCATCATCGGCGGCCCGATGGGTTTCCGGCTGACCTGCTACTACTACCGCAAGGCGTATTACCGGTCCTTCTGGCAGTCGCCGCCCGCCTGCGCGGTCCGCGAGCCGCACAGCAAGTACAGCGGGGAGACCAGGCTGCCGCTGATCCTGCAGAACGTGCACCGCTACTTCTTCTGGATCGCGCTGGCCTTCAACGTGATCCTGAGCATTGACGCGGTGCTGGCGTTCAAGGACCACTCCGGCCAGTGGGGCCATATGGGGCTTGGCACGATCATCCTGATCGTCAACGCGGCGCTCCTGTGGCTCTACTCGCTGTCCTGCCACGCATGCCGGCATATCACAGGCGGGCGCCTGAAGCATTTCTCCAAGCACCCGGTCAGGTACAAGGCCTGGACCCTCGTATCCCGGCTGAACGGCTACCACATGCAGTTCGCGTGGATCTCGCTCGGCTTCGTGCTCTTCACGGACTTGTACATCCGGCTCGTCGCTGCCGGCGTCTTCGCGGACCCGCGGTTCTTCTAGACTCAAGGCAGAAGGTGCCGAATCTGTCATGACTGACTTCGAAAGACTCCCCTACGACGTCGTAGTGATCGGCGCCGGCGGCTCGGGACTGCGGGCAGCTATCGAGGCCCGGCAGGCAGGCAAGCGGACTGCGGTGATCTCCAAGTCGCTGTTCGGCAAGGCCCACACGGTGATGGCCGAGGGCGGCTGCGCGGCCGCCATGGGGAACGTCAACCCGAACGACAACTGGATGGTGCATTTCCGTGACACCATGCGCGGCGGGAAGTTCCTGAACAACTGGCGGATGGCCGAGCTGCACGCGAAGGAGGCACCGGAAAGAGTCTGGGAGCTCGAGGCCTGGGGCGCGCTGTTCGACCGCACCAAGGACGGCAAGATCAGCCAGCGGAACTTCGGCGGTCACGAGTACCCGAGGCTTGCCCACGTCGGTGACCGGACAGGCCTGGAGATGATCCGCACGCTCCAGCAGAGGGTCGTCGCACTGCAGCAGGACGACGCCCGCGAGCACGGCGACCCGGAGGCCATGATCAAGGTCTTCTCCGAGACGACGATCACCAGGCTCATCAAGGAACCCTCGGGGGGCCCGGGGGGGTCGTCCCCCCAGGACAGCACAGGGCGAATCGCCGGCGCCTTCGGCTACATCAGGGAGACCGGCAAGTTCGTGGTGTTCGAGGCACCGGCCGTGGTGCTGGCCACGGGCGGCATCGGCAAGACCTTCAAGGTCACGTCAAACTCCTGGGAGTACACGGGCGATGGGCACGCGCTGGCCCTGCTCGCCGGCGCCAAGCTGCTGAACATGGAGTTCGTGCAGTTCCACCCCACTCACATGGTCTGGCCACTGTCGGTGCGCGGGCTCCTGGTCACCGAGTCGGTCCGCGGTGATGGCGGCGTGCTGCGCAACTCCGAGGGCAAGCGGTTCATGTTCGGCTACGTGCCCGACGTGTTCCGTGCCCAGTACGCGGAGACCGAAGAAGAGGCCGATCGCTGGTACTCCGACCCCGACCACAACAGGCGCCCGCCGGAGCTGCTGCCGCGTGACGAGGTCGCGCGCGCGAATAACGCCGAGGTCAAGGCCGGCCGAGGCTCGCCGCACGGCGGGGTGTTCCTGGACATCGCGTCCCGGCTGCCCGCCGAGGAGATCCTGCGGCGCCTTCCCTCGATGTACCACCAGTTCAAGGAGCTAGCCGACGTCGACATCACCAAGGAGCCGATGGAGGTCGGCCCCGCTCAGCACTACGTGATGGGCGGTGTCGAGGTCGACCCCGACACCGGTGAGTCGTGTGTACCAGGCCTGTTCGCGGCCGGCGAGGTCTCGGGCGGCATGCACGGCTCGAACCGGCTGGGCGGCAACTCGCTGTCCGACCTGCTGGTGTTCGGCAGGAGGGCCGGCGTAGGCGCGGCTGAGTATGTCGACAAGCTAGGTGACAAGCGTCCCGTTCCTGGCGACGGCGATGTCGCGGCAGCCAGCGCCGAGGCGCTCGCCCCGTTCGAGCGCGCCGTCGGCGAGAACCCTTACACTGTGCACTCCGAGCTGCAGCAGACGATGTCGGACCTGGTCGGGATCATCCGGAAGGAGCCCGAGATCAAGGCGGCGCTTTCGGAGCTCGAGAAGCTGCGTGAGCGCGCTGCCGTGGTCCGCGCCGAGGGTGGCCCCGCGTACAACCCCGGCTGGCACCTTGCGCTCGACCTGCGCAACATCGTCCTGATCGCGGAGTGCGTCGCGCAGGCTGCCCTGGAGCGGCAGGAGAGCCGTGGCGGCCATACCCGCGACGACTTCCCGGTCATGTCGCCCGAATGGCGCAAGGTCAACCTGGTCTGCTCGCTGGCGAGCGACGACAGCGGCGAGCGCGTGGTGCTCACCAAGCAGCCGATGCCGCCGATGCGCGAGGACCTGCTGGCACTGTTCGACCGCGGCGAGCTGAAGAAGTACCTGACCGAGGAGGAACTGCCGCCGGAGCCGGCGCCGGTGCCCGAATCGGCCCCCGAGCCCGAGGAGACGTCGTGACGGAGTTTGCGCAAGGAGGCGTCGTGACGGAGTCGCCGCAAGGAGGCACCGCGATGGGCACCAAGGTCAAGATAAAGGTCTGGCGGGGCGACGCCGGTCAGGGCGACCTTGTCGATTACGAGGTCGAAGCCAACGAGGGCGAGGTCGTTCTCGACGTGCTGCACAGGCTGCAGGCGACCCAGGCCAGCGACCTGGCGGTGCGCTGGAACTGCAAGGCCGGCAAGTGCGGCTCGTGCTCGGTGGAGATCAACGGCCGGCCGCGGCTGGCCTGCATGACGCGGATGTCGCTGTTCGAGCCGGACGAGACTATCACGGTCACGCCGATGCGAACCTTCCCGGTGATCAGGGACCTGGTCACGGACGTGTCCTTCAACTTCGACAAGGCGCGGCAGATCCCGTCCTTCAGTCCCGACCCGTCGGTGGGCCTAGGCGAGTTCCGGATGCAGCAGGTCGACGTGCAGCGGTCACAGGAGTTCCGCAAGTGCATCGAGTGCTTCCTGTGCCAGGACGTCTGCCACGTGATCAGAGACCACGAGGAGAACATGCCGGTCTACGCCGGGCCGCGGTTCCTGATGCGGATCACCGAGCTTGAGATGCATCCGGCTGACACCGCGGATCGTCGCGAGATCGCGCAGGACGACTTCGGCCTCGGCTTGTGCAACATCACCAAGTGCTGCACAGAGGTATGCCCGGAGAACATCCACATCACCGACAACGCGCTGATCCCGCTCAAGGAGCGGGTCGTCAGCCGGAAGTATGACCCGCTGGTGTGGCTAGGAAACAAGATCGGGCGCCGCCGCAACGACGACACTCCGGTTGTTCCCGACACGCAGAGCTGATCGGCATGCCGGTCGGCCCGGCGACCAGGCGGCCGGCCCAGTCAGGTCCGATGGCCAGCCAAGTTAACCGTCGGTGCCTGTGCGTTGGTCAGGCACCTGGCGTGTGTGGCGGGCGATCGGCGCCGGCTGGTCTGGCTCACCAGGCGCCGAGCCGGTCTGCGTGGTCTTCCGCTGCCTGATGAGCTCCACCCCGAGCGGAATCAGGGAAAGCACGACGATCACCGCGATGATCGGCAGCAGGTACGCCTCGATATTGCTGATCGTCGAGCCGAGGGCATAGCCGAGCATGGTCACGCCGACCGACCAGACCAGCCCGCCAGCAACCTGCCAGATCGTGAACGAGCGCGCCGGTATGTCGAGCGCCCCGGCCATCGGGTTCAGGACCGTCCGCACGACGGGGATGAACCTCGCCAGAACGATCGCCTTGCCGTACCCGTAGCGCGATAGCAATTGCTGTGAGCGCTCGGCGCCCCTGCGCAGGAACCTGTTGCTGCTGCGCTCTAGCAGCGGCCGCCCTCCCTTGCGCCCGATCACGAATCCGGTCTGCGCTCCGATCAGAGCGCCGCCGGCCGCGGCCAGGAGGACGAGCGGCAATGACAGATGCGTCTTGCTGGTCGACGATCCGGCGCACAGCAAGCCGGCCGTGAACAACAGCGAGTCGCCCGGCAGGAAGAATCCGATCAGCAGGCCGGTCTCTGCGAAGAGCGCAAGGAAGACGCCGAGTGCGCCAAGGCTTGCGAGCAGCGACGTAGAACTCAGCGGGTTAAGCGCGATCTCCGCGTGCGTTCCGGCCAGGTGCAACATCACGTGCCTCTCTGTCGCTGGCAGCAGCCAGTCAGGTGCGAACTGTTCTGGCGCACCGACTACCCCCGCCGCGGCGAAAGGAACGATCAGTCTTCTTAATGTCTGATTAAGGCGTAGGGCGCCCGGTTCACCGGCTGCCAGGCTTGATGCTCGCCAGCACTCCCGTCTGCCGATCGGCGACTCGCTTCGGCAGTTCACCGCGTTTTCTGTGGAACGTCGTAGCGGGGCCGGTCGTTCCACGTGCGTGCCGCTACGGAGAGTTGGCAGCACGGTCCGTTCGACATCAATATCCTTGCTGGCGCGGGCGCAGTGGGGCCCGCCGAGCGAGAGGTTGTCATGATCCACCTAACCTTTGCCGAGGCGATCATCGTCGGCCTGATTCAAGGCACGACTGAGCTGTTCCCTGTTTCCAGCCTCGGCCACAACGTCCTGATCCCTGCCATCGTCGGCGGCAACTGGGCCACAGACCTGAACGTGTCCAAGCCAGAGTCTCCGTACCTCGCCTTCATCGTCGGCCTGCACGTCGCGACGGCGATCGGGATCACGGCCTACTTCTGGCGGGACTGGATCAGGATCATCGGCGGCTTCTTCAGCTCGATCGCGCGCAGGGAGGTCAGGACCTCCGACCAGAAGCTGGCCTGGATGATCGTGATCGCCACCATTCCGGTCGGGCTCGTGGGCCTGGTCTTCGAGCACAAGTTCCGGGTGATCTTCGGAGTTCCTAGCCGGGCGGCGATCTTCCTGATGGTCAACGGCGTCATCCTCTACGCAGGCGAGCGGTTCAGGACCCGCAAGTCACGCGAGGCAGACGAGCAGGTGCGGAGGGAGCGCGAGGAAGAACCAGCGCTCGTCGGCGCCCGCAGTGGGAGGCGCTCACTCCTCAGGCCAGCGGGCTCTTCGCCAGCAGGAGATAACGACGGCCGTCCAGGCCGACCGCCGGATCACCTCGTTCAGCTTCTGGCAGGCACTCATCATCGGCTCCGCCCAGATACTCGCGCTACTGGCGGGCATCAGCCGCGACGGCGTCACCATGGTGGCCGGAATGTTCCGCGGCCTATCCAGAGAGGACGCGGCGCGGTTCGCGTTCCTGCTCGCGACGCCCGTCATCCTCGCCGCAGGCGTGCTCAAGATCCCCGACCTGCTCGGCCCGCTCGGCAACGGCATCAGGCCGCAGATTCTCGCTGGCAGCATCGTGTCCGGAGTCGCCGCCTACTTGTCGGTGCGCTTCCTGATGAAGTACTTCCAGACCAGGACGCTGACTCCGTTCGCGATCTACTGCCTCGTCGCCGGACTGGCCAGCTTTATCTACCTGACCGTGAAGTGAGGCCTCGGCTCCTAGGTGCGGAACTTCCAGATCCCGCCCAGCACGTCGACGTTTGAGTTGACCGGCAGAAGTCCGCCGGCTGCCCACTCAGAGCGCGTACCTGGAACCCAGGCCAGCCGCATTACCTCCTGGACGGTTGTCTTGGCCGTTGCGGGCACGAGCGTCCGCGTCCATCGTCCGCCGTTCAGGTGGTCGAAGAACCACCTGAACGCCGGACCAGGGCCGTTGGTGACGAGCCACAAGCCGCCGTGCCCGTCCCTGGCCATCTCGTCCACGCCGCTGGTCGGCTTGCGGAGCGGGACCTGGTGCCAGGCCTTCCCGTTCCAATGCAAGAGGTAGAGCGTCCGAGCGCCCTGCGTCCCTGTCTCGATGTCGCGCTGCAACCAGACGTTGCGCGGGCCCGCGGCGACCAGATCGCGCACGAACTCTACCGACTTCGGCGGGATCTTCACCGGAGCCGGTATCGACGTCGTGCTCCATCGCCTACCGTTCCAGTGCATCAGGAACGGACGTGGATTGCGTGGCAGGCTCGCGGGGTCGGCCAGGGCCCAGATGTCCGTCGGAGAGACTGCGCTGACATCGATCGGGATGCCCGGCAGCCGGGCCTTCGCCCAGCGCCCGTGCTGATACCTGGCCGCGAAAGGCACGAGCCGGCTGAAGCTCTCCTGGCCCTCGCTGAATACCCACATCCCGGCGCGGCCGAAGTCGGATATGGTCAGTGCCACCGTGCCGGACAGATTGCCCCTGACCACCCACCGCGGGATGTCGCGCGCCGACCAGCGGGTTCCGTTCCAGTGCAGAGCCTTGCCGAGCAGCGGCCTCGTCTCGAACAGCCAGGCATCGCGACTGGAGCTTGCTCCGAGCCCGACCGAATCAGTCCCATAGGTTGCAAGCCGCTGCGGGATCGGCACCTGTCGCCAGGCGCTGCCGTTCCATCGGTCCACCTGGAACACGGTCGTCTGGTTCTGACCCCCGCACGGTGAGCACATGTCCCACGTCGACCAGGCATCGGAGCGGTCCGTGACGGCCAGATTCGCCACGCTGGTGACGCCATGGAGCGGGCCGACGGTGGTGATCACGTGCCAGCCTGATGCGGCGTCCGGCTGTGTCGCGGCGTCGGCCGCGCCGGTTTGGAGCGCTGCTCCGGTCACGATGCAGGCCGTTGTCGCCGAAATGGCCAGCAGTTCGATAATCCTGCGTTTCGACATGAGCACCTACCTAGCGTCCAGCCGTTTCAGGCGGCCATGGCGGCTTGCGTTGAGGCGTGCCATAGAGCTAACGATTTGTGCGCATAAAAGATCCCCTGGATCGGGCAATCTGAGCGATCTCATGTGATGAGATCGCGGGAATCGTGGGAGCCGAACCACTGGCAGCTGACCACATCGGGGGCGGGGTTGCGGCCGACTATATTTACTCTCGGCCCTCGCGGCTCGTACGCGCGCGATTCCTGCCGCGCTCTTTGGCGTCGAGCAAATTCTTGCGCAAGCGGATCGCTGTCGGGGTCACCTCGGCGCATTCATCGTCTGCGCAGAACTCCAGCGCTTGCTCGAGGCTCAGCGCCCGCGGCG
Organism: uncultured Actinomycetota bacterium; assembly: GCA_963809195.1. GTDB lineage: Bacteria > Actinomycetota > Actinomycetes > Streptosporangiales > Streptosporangiaceae > Chersky-822. The sequence goes on from CAWEIQ010000003.1 coordinate 1,841,446, forward strand.
GAATGAGGCGTTCGAGCTCCTCGCCCGTCGACTGGCGTATGTTCGTGAGCTTCTTCTCCCTGGCGATGTTGACGTCCATATCGTCTGAGCGGGAGTTCTCGCCGACGATCATGCCCTCGTAGACCTCGGTGCCGGGCTCGACGAACAGGGATCCCCGCTCCTGCAGGGAGAACATCGCGTACGCGGTCGCGATGCCAGAACGGTCGGCAACGAGCGAGCCGGACGCGCGCATCCGCATCGGCCCTGCCCACGGCTCGTACCGCTCGAACACGTGGTGCGCGATGCCGGTGCCCCTCGTATCGGTCAGGAACTGAGTGCGGAAGCCGATCAACCCGCGGGCGGGCACCATGAAGTCCAGCCTGATCCAGCCGGTCCCGTGGTTGGTCATCTGCTCCAGCCGCCCCTTGCGAACCGCGAGCAGGCTGGTCACGGCGCCGAGGTACTCCTCTGGCACGTCGATGGTCAGCCGCTCGACCGGCTCGTGCATCCTGCCGTCGATCTCGCGGGTCACGACCGTCGGCCGACCGACCGTCAGCTCGTAACCTTCCCGCCGCATCGTCTCCACCAGCACCGCCAGCGCCAGCTCGCCGCGACCCTGGACCTCCCAGGTGTCGGGCCGCTCGGTAGGAAGCACGCGGATCGAGACGTTGCCGACGAGCTCGGCATCCAGCCGGTCCCGCACCATCCGCGCGGTGACCTTGGTCTGCCCGGGCCTGAGGCCTTGGCGGCTCCGGCGCCAGCGGCGGGTCCCCTGCCGACGAGCGGGGACGTGTTCACGCCGATCGTCATGGCGATCGCGGGCTCGTCCACGGTGATCAGCGGCAGCGGCCGCGGATCGTCGGGGTCGGCCAGGGTCTCGCCGATCATGATGTCGCTGATCCCGGCGACCGCGATGATGTCCCCTGCCGAGGCGGACGCGGCCGGCACTCGCTCAAGCGCTTGCGTTCGGTAGAGCTCAGAGATCTTGACTCGTTCGATCGAGCCGTCGCGGCGGCACCAGGCAGCCTGCTGGCCCTTGCTGATCTCGCCGGATACGACCCTGCAGAGCGCGATCCTGCCCAGGTAAGCGGAGGCATCGAGGTTCGTGACATGCGCCCGAAGTGGCGCGCGAGGGTCGTACGACGGCGCGGGCACGTGCTGCTTGATCACCTCGAACAGCGGCTCGAGGTCGGCCGAGTCGGGCAGGGTGCCGTCGTCCGGGCGAGTCAGCGAAGCGCGGCCAGCCCGGGCCGACGCGTACACGATCGGGAACTCGATCTGGTCGTCGGTCGCGTCGAGGTCGAGGAACAACTCGTAGCAGGCGTCGACGACGTCGGCAATCCTCGCGTCTGGACGGTCCACCTTGTTGATCACCAGGATCACGGGCAGCTTGGCTTCGAGCGCCTTGCGCAGCACGAACCTGGTCTGCGGCAGCGGGCCCTCGCTCGCGTCCACGAGCAGGAGCACGCCGTCGACCATCGACAGCCCGCGCTCGACCTCGCCACCGAAGTCTGCGTGGCCTGGCGTGTCGATGATGTTGATGGTCAGGCCGCCGTGGCTCACCGCGGTGTTCTTGGCCAGGATCGTGATGCCCTTCTCCCGCTCCAGGTCGCCAGAATCCAGAACGCGCTCGGCGATCTGCGCGTTGGCGCGGAACGCGCCCGATTGCCAGAGCATGGCGTCGACCAGCGTCGTCTTGCCGTGGTCGACGTGCGCGACGATCGCCACATTGCGCAGGTCGTCACGTGTCGCGACGTCGGCGACGCCAGCGAGCTCAGCATGGGCGGGCATGCGGGAAGACTCCATAGTTACCTGGGGAAGCGCCGGAGTTACGGCGTGTATATTCTACCCGCGACCGGCCGTCCCTCGGCCAGCCGCGCCGCCTCCGCTGCCTGTCGAACCGGCGCTCGGCACAGTGCGCTGGCATTTCGGATGCACGTATAGAACTTGTGTTCGATCACGAGCTACGCTGTCGTGGTGACTACATTCGTTCCGCCAGGATGGCCCACCGGAGTGCAGCCGCCGGGCAACCCTGAGTTCGAGCCGTCCGCCGTCACCTGGCTCCTTGACGTGATCCCGTCGGACTATCAGCTCCACGGCGTGCTGCGACGGCACCCGATCGCGCTGGCCTCGCTGGCCAGGCATCACCTCACGGCATGCGTGGAGGGGGCAAGAAACGGCTACCGCACCGCTCGCTCAGAGCTGGGCAAGGATCTTCCGCCCGGCGCCGTCGAGGCTGTGCTGACGATGTACAAGAGCGAAGGCCTTCGGCTCGCCACCGCGGCGAAGGGAGCGGATCTCATCGAGCGCGCGCTGCACGGCGAAGTGTTCGTTCCGCAGATGAGCGGCGCACGCGGGGCCCGGCGCCCGTCATCGCGGGACCGCTGAGGGCATTCGCGAAGACCCGGATTACGCTCAGCCGGGAGAGCCCTCGGTCAGCAGGTCCCCGTCCTCGAGCGCCTCGTTCACCAGCGCGACGTCCACCAACGTCTCGGTCACCAGGGCTTCGTTGACCAGCGACGCGATGCGCTCCTCGCTGCCTCCCGACAGCGGCTTCGTCCAGCCGGTCTCGGGATCGAACTCCTTGACCACCCTCGCCGGCACGCCGGCCACCACACACCGGTCGCCTATCACGCCCCTGACCACCGATCCCGCTGCGACGACCACGTTCCGCCCGATCGCTGCGCCGGGCAGCACGATCACGCCGGTGCCGAGCCAGGTACCCGCGCCGATGCTGACAGGCGCGTTGACGGGCCACTGCCGCCCGATCGGGAGGTCCGGGTCGGCGTAACTATGGTTCTGGTCGGTGATGTAGACGTACGGACCGGTGAAGACGTCGTCGCCGATCTCGATCGACTGATGAGCGACGATGTGGCTGCCCCTGCCGATCACGCACCGGTCGCCGATCTGCAGCACGGGATCCGGTCCGAGGTCATGACCGGGGGACATGCCCGCGCAGATCGAGGCCTGCTCGCCGACCATGGTCCCGGCACCGATCTCGATCCACCGCTCGCCGTAGATGCTGCCTGTCGGGAACGCCAGCAGCGATCCAGGCCCGAACGAGGCGAACCTCCGGCCCGCCCCGGTCTTGGCGGTCACCGTTCCGGCCCGTTGCGTCCAGCGCCAGGCAGCATGAACCGCCCAAGCGGCCATTCGCCGCCTGGCCCGGGCCGCAACCCCCAATGACGGCATACCAGACATTGCTCAGCCACCCTAGCGCTACCTGCGGTCCTGCGTGGCCTTCTCTGCTCGCTAGCCTCCGGTCCCGGGGGCGCTTCTGCGAGCAAGCTTCAGTTCTCGAGGCTCGCGGCTGCCAGTTGACCGCACGCACCGTCGATCTCGCGGCCGCGGGTATCACGCACCGTCACCGGGATCCCCCGGTCGGCGAGGCACTGTTCGAACGCGTCCGCAACGGCCGGATCGGATGCGGTCCACTTCGATCCGGGCGTCGGGTTCAGCGGGATCAGGTTCACGTGCGCCAGCCGCCCTGACAGCAGCCTCGCCAGGGCCTCGGCTCGCCAAGGCTGGTCGTTGATGTCGCGGATCATCGCGTACTCGACCGACACCCGCCGCCCCGTAGCGGCCGCGTACTCCCACGCCGCGTCCAGCACCTCGGTGACCTTCCAGCGCCGGTTCACCGGCACCAATGAGTCGCGCAGCTCGTCATCGGGGGCGTGCAGGGACACGGCGAGCCTGCAGGACAGCTGCTCAGCCGCGAGCCGCCTGATCGCAGGGACCAGCCCGACCGTCGATACGGTGATCGTCCGCTGCGAGATCCCGAGTCCATCGGGAACCGGGTCGCTCAGGCGCCGGACGGCGCGCACCACGGCCGGGTAGTTCGCCAGTGGCTCGCCCATTCCCATGAACACGACGTTCGAGACACGTCCCGGCCCGCCGGCGACCTCTGCTCTGGCCAGCGCGCGCGCTCCGTTAAATACCTGCGAGACAATCTCCGCCGTCGACAGGTTCCTGGTCAGGCCTGCCTGGCCGGTCGCGCAGAAGGGGCAGGCCATCCCGCAGCCAGCCTGCGAAGAGACGCACATGGTGACGCGCCCTGCTGTGCCACCCCGGGACGACGACCCTCCTGACCCGCCGGAACCCCCGTAGCGCATCAGCACCGACTCGACAAACGCGCCGTCGGCTGCCCGCCAGAGCGTCTTGCGGGTCATGCCGCGGTCACAGGTCTGCTCCCTGGTCGCGGTGAGCAACGGCGGCAGCAAAGCGGCCACCAGGTCCTCGCGGGAGCTGGCCGGCAGGTCGGTCATCTCGCTCGCCGACTCCGTCAGCCGGCCGAAGTAATGCCGCGACAGCTGATCGGCGCGGTAGGCCGGATGCCCCAGCTCGGCAACGGCCGCGCGCCGTTCCGCGGCATCCAGATCAGCCAGATGCGTGGCCGGTCGTGCCAGCCTGGAACGCGTCCCCGATGCCCGAGAGGGACGGCGCGTCCCGATCTCGACGAGTTCCAAGCAAAACTCCTTACGGTATCCGCACACTTGCCACCTGGCCCGCTGAATGTGGATAGATTTCCCTAACATGCAGACCATGCGCGGCAGGAGCCAGCCCAGGATATCCGCACAGCCCGGACGGCCCGCCACGCTGCTGGACAGCGAGAGCCCGTATGGCAGCAGGCGCCTGGTCGTCGAGTACGACAGCTGGACCACCGCCGCGTACATGCACGATCGCAAGGACCCGATAGCGGCAACCTGGCTCGCGAACCACCGCGAGGCGCCGGCGGACGTTGACGTTGCCCTCCTCGACTCCGGCCAGGCGCCCGAGATGCCCGACGGATACACCAAGCACCCTGAGGGCAGGCCGCCGATGGATCCTCAGTCGCTGCAGGCGGTGTGGTTCGAGGAGGGTGACGGCGTCGCGCTGTTCGAGGGGGGCGACCTGCTCGCGGTCATCCCCGGGTGGTCCAACATGTCCAAGGGCATGCCGGGCTACAGCAGGGACGTGATAGGCCAGACGCCGTTTGGGTGGTCGCTCGACGACGCTATGGGCGGCCTCGGCCCGCGGGTAACCGAGGCGTCGGACTTCTGGCGATGGCGTCTAGACCCTCAGGCCTGGGCCCAGTTCCAGCAGGGCATGCTGGGCCACATGCTGGCCAGGCTCGGTCCCGGCGCTCGCTACTGGGACGTCTCTGGCAACAAGCGCCCTGTAGTTGGCGTGTCGGAGCGGCCGCCGACCGGGCGCCGTTCCTACACGGTGGTGAGCACCGTGGGGATGAGCTGCCAGCGGATGCCAGGTATCGAGCAGACCGGCCAGGGGGCCGCCGGCAAGGCGAGGATCGAACTCGCCGTTGCGACAACGCTGGCGAGCAACCAGGCGGCAAGGATCTTCCTGTGGCTCGCGCAGCTCCCCTGGCGCGAGGTCAGCTGGCTTGAGAGCGGCAAGACGATCCGCTGGTACCACGAGCCGTCATCCTTCCCGCTCGGCAGCGGCAACGAAGCGATCCTGTTCCTCGACAACCCTGGCCGGCTGCTCGGCCCCGAGGTGCCCGACCTGTCGGGGTTTACGGTCGCCGGCGAGCCGGTCACCTGGCTCTGGCTGATCCCGATCACGAACCGCGAGCGGCTGCTCGCGAAGGGCCGCGGCGCGGCCAGCCTGGTGAACCAGATGGCGTCGCAGAGCCGCAGCTGGGTCGTTAGCTAGCTGCCGCTCAACAGAGCGTCAGCTCAGGAAGATTGTCATGAGCAGCCACGCCACTGGCGCTACGATCAGCATCGCGTCGATCCGGTCCAGGACGCCGCCGTGCCCGGGCAGGATCGAGCCCATGTCCTTGGTGTCGAGGTCGCGCTTGATCATCGACTCGACCAGGTCGCCCGTTGTCGCCGCGACGAGCGCCGCGGCGCCGAGCAGGAGGCCCTGCCATACCGCGCCAGGCAGCAGGAAGCGCATCCCGAGCGCGCCAGCGGCCAGGCATGCCACGGCCGAGCCGGCCAGTCCCTCCCACGTCTTCTTCGGGCTGATCGTCGGCGCCATCGGATGCCGGCCGAAGAGGATGCCCGAGAAATAGCCTCCGGTGTCGCTGCACACCGCCAGGATCACGAACAGCAGCGCCCGGTGCGCGCCGTGTGGCTGCGCCAGCATGAGCGCGACGAACGACGCGAGGACCGGCAGGTAGATCAGGGTGAAGATGCCCGCGCTGACGTCACGGACGTAGCCAGCAGCCCCGCCTGGCAGCCGCCAGGCGAGCACGGCGATGAAGGTGACGCCGAGCACGGCGAGCGTGTCCCTGGGTCCCTGCCAGTAGGCAAGGGCGAACATCAGAGCGCCGCCGACGGCGACGGGAATCAGCGGGACGTTGATGTGCCTGGTGGCAAGCACGTGGCGCAGCTCCAGCATCGCCAGGCCCACGATGACCGCCACCAGGATCAGGAACGTGATCGGTACGGTCAGCAGCGTGAGAATCACCAGGCCGCCAAGGCCGACGCCGACTGCGATCGCGACAGGAAGATTGCGGCCGGTGTTGATCGGCTTGCGCTCGCTCACGCCGCCCGCCTTCCCCTCCTTCGGCAAGCTGTCGCCTCGAACGCTCATGCCCGACCCGTATCCGTTTCTGACGCCTAGACCTCGAGCAGCTCGGCTTCCTTATTCTTCAGCAGCTCGTCGACCTGCACCACATAGCTGTGGGTGACCTTCTCGAGCTCGGCTTCGGCCCTGCGTCCGTCGTCCTCGCCCTCGTCGCCGTTCTTGACCAGCCTGTCGATCGCATCCTTGGCGTGCCTGCGGATGTTCCTGATCGATACCCGGCCATCCTCCGCCTTGTGCCTGGCGACTTTGATGTACTCGCGCCGACGCTCTTCAGACAGCTCAGGGAGCACGACGCGGATGACATTGCCGTCGTTCGTGGGGTTCACGCCGAGATCACTGTTGCGAATCGCCTTCTCGATCGCGGCCATGGAGGACTTGTCGAACGGCTGAACCACGACCATCCTCGGCTCGGGCATGTGGAACGAAGCCAGCTGATTCACGGGGGTCTGCGTGCCGTAGTACTCGGCGGTGATCTTGTTGAACATCGACGGGTGCGCACGCCCGGTCCTGATCGTCGCGAAGTCCTCCTTGGCGACAGCGACCGCCTTTTCCATCTTCTCCTCGGCCTCGAGAAGTGTCTCGTCGATCATTGCGACTCCTCAGTACGCGTGTCCCGCAGCCTCGCGTGTCTTCAGTGCGCGTGCCTGCCTAGCCCGTTGCTGCCTACCAGCGTGCCGATTCGCTCGCCGCGAACAGCACGCACGACGTTGCCCTTACCCATGAGGTCGAAGACCACGATGGGCAAATCGTTGTCCATGCACAGGCTAACGGCCGTTGCGTCCATGAACTTCAGTCCGCGGCGCAGCACCTCGCTGTAGTCAAGATGATGGAACATGCTGGCGTCCGGCGTCTTGCGCGGGTCGGCGTCATATACGCCATCGACCTGAGTGCCCTTGAGCACCGCCTCCGCGCCGATCTCAAGCGCCCGCTGGGCGGCGCAGGTATCGGTCGAGAAGAATGGCGCACCGAGCCCGGCGCCGAATATGACGACGCGCCCCTTCTCCAGGTGCCTGATCGCGCGGCGCGGAATATAAGGCTCAGCCACCTGGCCCATCGTGATCGCGGTCTGCACCCGGGTCTCGATGCCAAGCTTTTCCAGGACATCCTGCAGCGCCAGGCAGTTGATCACCGTACCGAGCATGCCCATGTAGTCGGCCCTGGCCCGGTCGATCCCGCGGGCGGACAACGCGGCGCCCCTGAACATGTTGCCGCCGCCCACGACGACGGCGACCTGGACGCCTAGCCGGGATGCGTCCCTGATCTCGCGCGCGAAATGCGAGACCGAGTCAGGGTCAATGCCGAGGCCCGCGCCACCCGCGAAGGCTTCGCCGGACAGCTTCAGCACGACCCGGTGCCAGCCACGGCGCTCCGCGGCCTGCTCATTGGCTGGCCTGTGCCCGGCGGCTGTTTCGGCCCCCGCCATCACACCGTCCCCCGAGAAGGTGCTATCTGGCAATGCGGGCTCTCCTCCCCACGATGGCCGCCGGGCTTTGACTCAACTGGCCTGCCCGATCTGGAACCTGGCAAAGCCGCGTACGGTCGCCCCTGACTCGGCGAGCAGTTGCTTCACCGACTTCTTCGGGTCCCGCACGGACGGCTGCTCAACGAGCGCGACGTCCTTGAAGAACGCGTTCAGCCGGCCCTCGACGATCTTCGGGATCGCCTGCTCGGGCTTGCCCTCCTCGCGGGTCACCTCCTCCGCGATCCTTCGCTCGTTGGCCACGACGTCCGCAGGGACGTCGTCCCTGTTGACGTACTGCGGCCGCATCGCCGCGACCTGGTGGGCAACGTCCATTGCGACGGCAGCGCCCGAGTCGTCGACGTCGACGAGCACGCCGATGGTCGGCGGCAGGCCAGGATCGGACTTGTGCAGGTAGCTCACGATGTAGCCGCCGGTGAACGCCGCGAACCGGCCGAGTTCGAGTTTCTCCTTCAACGTCGCGCTCGCAGACTCGATGAGCTCCGACGCGGTCTGGCCGTCCCTGACCGGCAGCGTAAGCACTTCGAGCCGGTCGGTGCTGCCGGCCTTCAGAGCGGCCTGCGCGATGTCGGCCGCCACCTGCTGGAACAGGTCGGTCTTGGCGACGAAGTCGGTCTCGCAGTTGAGCTCTAGCAGCACCCCGGCTGACGTCCCGTCCAGGACCGCAGTTACCAGGCCCTGAGCGGCCGTCCGGCCAGCGCGCTTGCCGACATCCTTGGCACCCTTGACGCGCAACAGGTCGACTGCGGCATCGAAGTCGCCATCCGCCTCGACCAGGGCGTTCTTGCAATCCATCATCCCTGCGCCGGTCAGCTCGCGGAGCCGCTTCACGTCTGCGGCTGTGTAGTTCGCCATGTCCTTCTCTCTCGCGTCTTCCTTCTCGTCCCGCGGCGGGTCCGGCTCGTTCTGCCCTGCCGTGTTCCGCCTATTTCTGCCTGCGGTTGGCCGTTGGCGGCGACCGGTGACGGCGGTGCGCCGCAACCTACGTACCTCGTCGCCGGTCCGACCTCCTCCTCGGCTGGTCCGGCTCCTCCTGGGCTCGGGCCGGTGGGTCAACCAGGCTCTTTTGTCCGTCAGCTCGGCGGCCGGCCGGACCAGTGCCGGTCAGCCGGCAATCGCCATCACGCCTCGGTGCTTGCCGTATCCGTGCTGTCTGCTTCGGTGCTTGTTGCCTCGGTGCTCGTTGCCTCGGTGCGTCGGTGCTCTGCCTCGGTGCTCGTTGCCTCGGTGCTCGTTGCCTCGGTGCTCGTTGCCTCGGTGCTTGTTGCCTCGGTGCTTGTTGCCTCGGTGCTTGTTGCCTCGGTGCTTGTTGCCTCGGTGCTTGTTGCCTCGGTGCTTGTTGCCTCGGTCGACGCCGCAGTGGTCGAAGCCGCTCCGGTTGACGCCGCCTCGGCCGACGCCGCCGTGGTCGAGGCCGCGTCGGTTGACGCCGCCTCGCTCGCCGCCGCCTCGGTGCTCTCGGCGCCATTGCTCGAGGCGTCCGCGCTCGCGGCCACTGCGCTTGCGGCGCGTGCGCTCCCGGCGCCGGCGCTTGCCGCGTCGGCGGGCGCTGCCGGCGGAGCCGCGGCGTCCCCGGCGTCCGCCGGAGCTGGTGCCGTCGCGGCACCGTTCGCCTGGGGCGCGCCGTTCATGGTCCTGCCCTCAAGCAGCTCGCGCTCCCACTCGGCCAGCGGCTCGGCCGCGCCGAGCTCACCATCGCCCTGTGGCTTCTCCTCGCCAGCGGCCCTGCCGGCCCTGGCGATCAGCCCGTCGGCGACGGCGTCTGCCACGACCCTGGTCAGCAACGCGACGCTGCGGATCGCGTCGTCGTTGCCCGGGATCGGGTAGTTGACCTCGTCCGGGTCGCAGTTCGTATCAAGGATCGCGATCACCGGGATGCCCAGCTTGCGCGCCTCACTGATCGCGATGTGCTCCTTCTTGGTGTCGACCACCCAGATGGCACTCGGAACCCTGGCCATGTCCCTGATCCCGCCGAGCGAGCGCTCCAGCTTGTCGCGCTCGCGCCGCAGATGCAGCAGTTCCTTCTTGGTCATGTTCGACGACGTCACGTCGTCGAAGTCGATCTCCTCGAGTTCCTTGAGCCGCTGCAGGCGCTTGTACACCGTGGCGAAGTTGGTCAGCATGCCGCCGAGCCAGCGCTGGTTCACGAACGGCATGCCCACCCGGCGCGCCTGTTCGGCGATCGCCTCCTGGGCCTGCTTCTTGGTGCCGACGTACAGCACGGAGCCGCCGTGCGCCACCGTCTCCTTGATGAATTCGTACGCGCGGTCGATGAACTGCAGCGATTGCTGCAGATCGATGATGTAAATGCCGTTGCGCTCGGTGAAGATGAACCGCTTCATCTTCGGGTTCCACCGCCGGGTCTGGTGCCCGAAGTGAACGCCGCTTTCCAGCAGCTGCCGCATGGTGACGACCGGAGCCATGCCGGTGTCCCCTTTCCTGTCGTGCGCCTGCCCGCAGGCACGCGCGATCGGTTTGCCCTGGTGCCCGAACGTCCTCGCCGCGAGTAACCCCGCGGACCGGTGAGGAGCGTTCCGCCGGGAGCGCTATGGCCTCCCGAGCGGTGAGCGGACACGCGAATTTCGGTCTCCGGACAGTGCTTGCGCACGCGAAACCACCGGGACCGTCACTGAAGTCTACATCCCGCTGGATCTGCCGCGCCGGGACGATGACGGAGCCGCACCGGACATTCCGGACGTGTGCACCCTAGGCGCGCGCTTCCGGTGCGGTGACCCGCGCTTCCCTGGCCCAATACGCGACACGCATGCACCTTGCGCCCTCAATAACATGCACCTTCCGCCCTCAATAGGGCGAAGGGTTTGCGGTAACCCTGGCCATCGCACTCACCGACTGCGAAGACAGAAGGCATCCGTGAAGAGAAAGGCGTTACTACGCGCGCGGATGCGCCTGACGGTATGCGGACACCAGCCGTTCAATCGAGACGTGAGTGTAGATCTGAGTCGTCGCGAGCGACGCGTGGCCCAGCATCTCCTGAACGCTGCGCAGATCGGCGCCGCCTTCGAGCAGGTGCGTGGCTGCGGTGTGCCGCAGCCCATGCGGCCCCATGTCCGGCACGGATCCCGCTGCGGCGATCCTGGCGTGCACGACCCGCCGAGCAGTCCTCGGATCGAGCCGGTTGCCTCTCGCCCCGAGGAACAACGCGGATCCCGACGAATTCCTCACGACGACCGGACGGCCCGCGCTGCGCCAGTTGCGGACCGCCCGCTCAGCCGGAACGCCGAACGGCACAACCCGTTCCTTGGCGCCCTTTCCGAGCACCCTGATCGTCCTCCGGCCGTCGTCAACGTCATCGATGTCGAGACCGCAGAGCTCGCTGACCCTGATTCCGGTGGCGTACAGCAACTCCATAATCGCCGAGTCCCGCATGCCGATCGCCGCCGCTGCCGGGTCCGCTTCCTCCGCAGGCCCGCCGCTGGTCGGGCCGAGCCGACCACGCATCCGATGGCTCCTGCCCCGGCCCGCGTCGCTGACCTTCCCTTGGCCGTCTCCAAGCACCGCCAGGACCTCATCGACCCCGAGGACTTCAGGCAGGTCCCGCCTGGTCTTCAGGGTCCCGAGCAGCGCACCGGGATCGGACGCCAGCATCCCGCGCTCGTAGGCAAACGCGGTCAGTGCCCGTGCCGACGCCGCCCGCCTGGCGACGGATGCCCGCGATTGCCCAGCAGCGTGCTGCCTAGCCAGCCAGGCCCGGATCACCGACACGTCGATCTCTGCGACGTCTTCGATCCCGCACGTGGCGACGTGTCCAAGCAGCGACGTCGCGTCGCCGACATAGGCCCGTACGGTATGCGGCGACAGGCCGCGCCCCGCGCTCAGGTGGCGCCCGAATGCCCGGAGAAGTGCGTTCAGCTCCGCGGGCAGTTCTGATGGCAGTTTCGTCGGCCCGGACCTAACCCGGCTTCCCGAAACCGGGATCCTGCTACCTGAAGACGGCACCCACTCAGTGTGCGCCCGCCAAAACGCCGCGCCATACCTGCCACGCCCGATCCTCTCGCGAATCCGGTCTCGTTCCAGCACTGCGGCGGCGAGATGCTCAGCGGCTCTTCCTGGCCCGCCAGCCCTGGTCGCAGCGCTCGACGTAGCCGGCAGCCGCCAACAGGCCCAGGCAGCGCAGAGCGGTGTCGAGGTCGACCCGCGCAATGGTCGCGATCGTCGCAGGGCCGCGTCCCGTCCGCTTTGCGACCGCATCCAGCACCGAGAGTGTCACGGGATCCAGGCCGTCAGCGGGAACAGCAGGCTCGCGCGCGGTCGTGATGCCACCATCGCTGAGCGGGGCAACCAGCTCGATCACGTCGCGGGCGCCGCTGACGCAGGTCGCGCCAGACTCCCTGATCAGCTGATGGCATCCAGCGGACTGCTCAGAGGTGATCGGTCCTGGCACCGCCATGACCGGACGGTTCAGCTCCCCGGCATGCCTGGCCGTATTGATCGCTCCGCTCCGCAGCGCGGCCTCCACGACCAGGGTGCCGCGGCTCAGGGCCGCGATCACGCGGTTCCTGACTAAGAATCCAGGGCGCGTCGGCGAACGGTCCGGCGGGCATTCGCTGACCAGGACGCCGTTGTGGGCGATCGCCGCGAACATGTCCGCATTGCCCTTCGGATATCCGAAGCTGAGGCCGCTCGCGAGTACTGCGACGGTAGTCCCTTCAACCGCCAGCGCTCCCCGGTGCGCGCATGCGTCGATGCCGAACGCGCCGCCGGAGATCACCGTCCAGCCGAGTCCCGCCAGTTCTGCGGATAGTTCGGTGGCCACGTGTGAGCCGTAGGCCGTGGCCGCCCGCGAGCCGACCACGGATACTGACCGCAGGCAGGAGAACCGAAGGTCGGCAGGACCGCGCAGCCAAAGCACGATCGGCCTGGCCGCGCCGAGGTCGTCGAGCTGCGTCGGCCATTCGGCGTCGCCTGGGCAGACGATTCGGAAGCCAGCGTCCTCCCAGGCTGCGAGCCTGGCTTTCGGCGGGACATCTGGGCGCCGTGTCCGCCACCGTTCGATCGCGCGCCTCGCTGCCACCTTGCCGACAGCACCGCTCTCGCCGCCGCTGCTGGCATCGCTGTCGCCTACTCCGGAACCTTCCGCGCGATGCCGAAGCAGAAATGACGCCGGGTCCTCGTGACGCGACATTACGAGGGCGGCCACCTCGCTCGGCGGCACCGTGCGGAGCAGAGCAGCGAGTACCTCATCTCCGGGGTCGGTGAGAATGCTGAGCACAACCCTGGCGTAGCGGTCGCCGGCATCCGGCTGGCCGGTCTGGCCGACTGTCATCGCGGCGTTCCCAACCACAGGCCAAGCGCGTAGCCGACCTCGGCCTGCGCCGGGGTGGCCAAGCCCGCGAGATCGGCCAGCGTCCACGACAGCCTGATCACCCTGTCGGCGCCGCGAGCGCTGATCGTTCCGAGGTCCATAGCCCGCTCGAGCGGAGCGAGCGCGGCCGCCGCAGGCGCGTACCGGCGCCTGAGCTCAGACCCGGGGATCTGGCCGTTCAGCCGCCACGGTGTCCCGGCCAGTCGCGCTGCTGAACGCCGCCGGGCCGCGAGAACGCGCTCGGCCACCACCGCGCTCGGCTCGGTGAACGCGCGGTCGCTCAGCAACTCCGTCCGGCGCACGGGCAGGAACTCGATCTTGGCGTCCACGCGATCGAGCAGCGGACCCGAGAGCCGGGCAAGGTACCGGCGGCGAGCCATGGGGGTGCAAAAGCAAGCAGACCCTGGAGTTCTGGCGCTCGCGCACGCGCAGGGATTCGCGGCCATGATGAGGGTGAACCTTGCCGGAAACCTCGCGGTCACCCCCGCCCTGGCCACGACGACCTCGCCCGACTCGAGCGGCTGCCGCAGCCCGTCGAGCACGTCTCTTCCGAACTCAGGCGCCTCGTCTAGAAATAAGCAGCCGTGGTGGGCGAGCGAGGCAGCACCCGGCTTGATGACGCCGCTCCCGCCGCCGACGATCGCCGCCCTGGTAGCGGTGTGATGCGGGGCGCAGAACGGCGGATCGAGGACCAGCGGCCTGCCGGACGGCAAGGTTCCCGCTACGGAATGGATCGCACTGACCTCGAGTGCCGCCGCTGGCTCGAGTCGCGGCAGGACGGTCGGAATCCGTTCTGCCAGCATCGTCTTCCCGCAGCCGGGTGGTCCGAGCAGCATCAGGTGATGGCCGCCCGCAGCGCAGATCTCGGCGGCACGTCTGGCGACCGGCTGACCGACCAGGTCGGCCAGGTCCTTTGTGATCACCTGGTGGGGCGCAGTGGCCACTAGCTGGCTGACCGCAGTCCCCGTCCCGACCTGGCGACGCGTTCTATCCGACCCGGCGTCCGCGCCACCGGCTGCCATCAAAGCCGAGTCGCCAGCAGCAGCTCCGAAGACGCCGCTGAGATCGCGGCCTGGCTCGAGCACCTGCACAACCGGATCAGCGGGTGAGCTCCCGTTGCGTATCCATGCAGTGAAAGCGGCGAGTCGCGGCGCGGCGATGACCCGCATTTCCGGGACGAGTGCGGCCTCGGCGGCATTCTCCTGGGCCACCCCGACGGCGCCGAACCCCGCGGCAGCCGCCGCCGCCGCGGCAGGCAGGACGCCGGGGACCGGCCGGATCCGGCCGTCCAGGCCGAGCTCGCCGATGAGGACGAGTCCGTCTAGGCCGCCGGCGGGGAGCGTGCCAGACGCGGCCAGGATCGCCAGCGCGATGCCGAGGTCGAAACCGCTCCCGCGCTTAGGCAGGCTGGCCGGGGACAGCCCCACCGTGATCCTGCGCGTCGGCCACGTCTCGCCGCTGTTGACGATCGCCGACCTGATCCTGTCGCGTGCCTCCCGCAACGCCGTGTCCGGCAGCCCGACCAGCAGCAGCGCGACCATCCCGTTCTCGATGTCCGCCTCGATCTCGACCGGATGGCCCTGCACCCCGACCAGCGCGATGGCGTGAGCCTTGGCGAGCCCCATCACCCCACCCCGCGCAGATGCTCGATCGTGAACTCACCGGAGGGTGACCTGAGGATCCCGATGACGTCGACCCGCAACTGGTCGAAGAACCAGCCGTGGCTGCTCGCCCAGACCGCGGCGAGATGGCGCAGCCGGCGCAGCTTCTGCCGGGTGACGGCCTCGGCCGGGGTGCCGAAGCGGACGCCGGAGCGGGTCTTCACCTCACAGGCCACCAGCTCGCGCCGGTCCGTGGCGACGATGTCGATCTCGCCTTCCGCGCAGCGGAAGTTCCGGTCCAGGATCCGGAAGCCAGCCTTCTGCAGGTATTCGGCTGCGAGCTGCTCACCCTGCCGGCCAAGCACGTCCTTGGGATGCATCGCGGCACCACCTCCAGGAACGAGCGTCCCGAAGGAAGGCGAGCATCGCGACCGGTCGTGACACTGCTGTGGGTCAGCTGCCACGGGGCCGTGCAGCCTGTGGACGAGGCCGCGCCATTGTCGGCAGCGCCAGCTACGCTCCGCCTTCGGACTGCTCGCCGGTGGTCGGTGCTCGTGGCGCGGCTGAGACCGCTTCCGCAAGCGTCGGATAGACCGCCAGTACCCTGTCGGCCCCGAGCAAGTTCAGCACGCGTAGCACCTGGCCGCCTGGCAACGCGAATCGCAGCTGACAGCCCAGATGCGAGGCCTGCTCGTGCGCAGCAAGCAGTTTCTTGATGCCAAGCGAATCGCAGAATGTCATTGCGGTCATGTCGCCAACTCCAGCCAAGCCAAGAGCTTGAGCCAGCGGGGATATCACGGGCTCCTATGACTTGGGATAGAACGGCGAACCTGAAATGTCGTTCTACTTGATGGCACAACGGTCAGTCCTTCGCTTAGTTGACGATTTAATCTTGTCACCGTTCAACATCCTGCATGAGATGTAGGCTGCCGCGAATAGGCGTGCACGCACGACGCTTTTGGTGATGATGGTGAGCAGAGAGAGGGTAATGCCTTGTCACGTGGTCACTTCTCTTGCCGCATCGGTGGCCGCCCGCTCCTTGTCGCTGCCGCCTTAGCGCTCGCGATTCCGGCGCAGGCGGACCTAGCTGCCCAAGCCCAGCTGGAGGTCAGCACCGCGGGCCCGGTGCTTGGAGTTCCGGCACAGGGTACGCCCCACTTCCCGGCGATCACCAGGAAGGTCGAGCAGGTCAGACAGCTTGCCGAGTGCGGCGGCATCATGTACGCGGTGGGCCGGTTCTCGACCGTTTTGTGGCATGGCGGCACCTACACCAGGCACAACGCGTTCAGCTTCAGCGCGACGCGGCCGTACGCCATTACAAGATGGAATCCGAACGTCGACGGCATGGTCAATACGATCGGCTTCAATAACGGTAATTGCTCAGTCGCCTACCTAGGCGGCAAGTTCAGGGCGATCCGGAGCGTGACAGCTCACAATCTCGCCGAGGTCGACACGTCCGTCGGCAAGGTGCAGAAAGGCTTCCGGCGCTCGGCCAACGGCCAGGTGGAGAGTGTAGCCAGCTACCAGCATCACCTGCTGGTCGGTGGTTACTTCACCAAGATCAGCGGCAGCGGCGCGGACCCGTACATGGCGAGCCTGAACCCGATCTCGGGAAAGGACGACGGATTCCTGCACCTGAACATCTCAGGCCACTACGTCTACCCGGGCGTCGCGGCAAATGTCACGAGAATCTACAACCAGCAGCTCAGCCACTCAGGCAAGCTGGATCTTGTCGAGGGAGTATTCACCTCGGCCGGCGGCAGGAGCCGCAAGCAGATTTTCATGCTCAACCTGGCGAGCAGGCCAAAGGCGACAGTGACCGGCTGGACTTCGCCGCAGTTCGATGGCAGCAAGGGCTACCCGTCCCGCGGCGGCTACTACTACTACTGCACGGGCAAAGAGCCGTTCTACATCAGGGCCGCGGCGTGGTCGCCCGATGACCGCACCATCTACATCGCCACGACCGGGTACCGGCCGTGGAACCACACATCGGGGTACCCGCTGCGTGGCCTGTGCGACGCAGCGGTCGCATTCCCGGCAAGCCACAGGTCCGTGCTGTACAAATGGCGCAACTTCACAGGCTGCTACTCGCTCTACTCCGCTGCAGCCGACGCGAAGACTGTCTACTTCGCTGGGCACCAACTGTGGTCACAGAGCCCCAGGGGCTGCAAGAAGTTCCGTCTGGATCCTCACCGGATATCGGCGGCCGGGTTCGAAGGCCTGTCGCCTGCCAATGGCGACATCATCTTCGATCCCACCCGTTCCCGCGGCCTTGGCGCAGACCACATGCTCGTGACGAGTGCCGGGCTGTGGATCGCCAGCGACAACTTTGACGGAAGCCAATACTGCGGCAGAACAAGCAGAACGCGCAGCTGGCCGCCACCGCCGCCCGGCGGCAAGCGACCGCACGGTAAGCCGATCGGCATGCATGCCGGGATTTGCCTGCTCCCGTACTAGCCTGTGACTTCGCCGGACCGCCTGCCCGGCCGGGTGATGAACGAGGGCCGGGACCTGCGGGTCGGGGAGGCTGCCACGTAGATCGCCTGCCGTACTCCGCATGGAGTCTGGCGCATGGTTGTGACCGGCTGGGCCCCCGCTGTCCCGATCCGGCCTACCGTTGTAGACGTGGTCGACCGGGATGTGGATGACGCTCTGGCGCGGAGCTTCCTTGCGGAGCTGCCAACGGAGCTGACCGGCGAGTTGCGGGCAGAGGGCGAGCGCTCCGACTACCCGGCGGGTACGACTGTGTACCGGGCCGGTGACGACCCGCAGGCGGCGCTAGTTGTCCGGGGCCTGATCCGGGTGTATCTGAGCTCGCAGGGAGGCCGGCAGGTCACCGTCCGCTACGCCCGGCCCGGTGATGTGCTCGGGATCGCGGTACTGGTGGGCGGGCCGGCCAGCACCGGCGTCCAGACGGTGGAGCCATCTAGCGTGTTCCGGATCAGCGCGCAGACGCTGACCACGGCGGCGCGGCGTGATCCCCGGGTTTCCTGGGCCATCGCCGAGGAACTGAACCGGCGCCTGTATGAGGTGCTGGAGCAGACCGCGGTCAACGCGTTCGGATCGGTACGCCAGCGCGTCGCCGCTCACCTGCTCGATCTCGCCTCCGACCGGCAGCGCCCACGTGGCCGCCTCGTCGCCCACGTATCGCAGCAGGAGCTCGCGGATGCGGCCGGGTCGGTGCGCGAGGTAGTGGCCAGGGTGCTGCGCGATCTGCGGGTCGCTGGAATCGTCGCCACCGCGGCAGACAGCGTGGTGATCCTCGACCCGGCCCGGCTATACGCCGAATCCGGGGGCCCGGCTGGCCTGTGACTATAGTCACTCGGCGCGCGACTGAAGTCACTGACGCAGCCGTGAGGCGGCGGCAACCCTGGGTGTGTCAGGCCCGGGTGAACGGGGCGGCCAGCAACGGAGACCGATTTCCCGCAATGAACGCTTTGACGGCGATGTCCTGGGCCGGGCCCGGATCCGGGGCGGTGAAGGCGGTGTCGGTGATCAGCACCGGGACCGTGCGGATCCGCCCAGAACACCTTTATGGCACCCGTAAGCCGCTGTATTGGTGGCTGCTGACCTCGCGACAGTGGACGCCGCCACGGCCGGTCAATGTCTACGTCATCGAGCACGCCAAGGGGTTGATCTTGTTCGACACCGGGCAAGACCGTGCCTCGATAACCGTTAGCAGCTACTTCCCGGACGGTCTGACCGGCTACCTGTACAACCGGCTCGCTCGCTTCGACATTGGCGACGGCGACACCCTCACCGCCCAGCTCAGCGGGCTCGGATACGCCCCCGCCGACGTGGACACCGCGATCATGTCCCACTTGCACGAGGACCACATTGGCGGGCTGGGCGAACTGACCAGCTCCAAGCTGCTGGTGTCGGCGGCCGAATGGCTGGGTCCGGGCCTGCCAGTGATCAACGATGTTCATGCGTCCCGGTTCACTCGGCTGAGAGGTGCGCTGTGACCACGGCATCCGAAAACAGTTCAGTCACTGGTCAGTTGACCAGCGATGTGCTGCTGCTCGGGGCGGCGGGGAACAGCGGCCAGCTGATCGCGGCCGAGCTGGCGGCGCGCGGCATGTCACTACGGCTTTCCGGACGCCGCCGCGGCCCGCTGGAGGACCTCGCCAGGGCTCTGGCCGCCGTTGGCGCGAAGGCGGACGTGTGTACCGTCGATGCCGGCGACGCGGCGTCGCTGGCCGAGGCGATCGCAGGCGTCGGGGTCGTCCTGTCCGTCATCGGGCCGTTCACCCGGCGAGCCGGTCCGGTGATCGACGCCTGTCTGTCCGCCGGCGTGTCCTATGTGGACATAGCGAACGAGTGGCCGGCGGTGCGGGCGCTGCTTGACCGCGACAGGCAAGCACGCGCACGCCAGGTCGCGCTGATCACCGGTGCGGGGTTCGGGCCGGCCGCGACCGAAACCCTGGTCCTGCGCCTCGTCGAGCAGATGGGCATGACGCCGGACCGGGTGCGGGTCGCCGCCGCTCAGAGCGTGACCCGGCAAAGCGACGGCGTGCGTCAGACGATCCAGGAGACCCTGCCCCACGGCGCCATCACCTACCGTGACGGTCAGGTGGTCCGGGAGGAGCTCGGCAGCGGCGCTACAGTCCTGACCTTCGGCGGCGCGCGGCGGCAGATGCTGCCGGGTCCCGTCGGTGACCTCGAGGCGGCGAGGCTGGCCAGCGGCGCCGCCAACGTCGTGGCATACATCGAGAACCCGGCGGCGCACGGTGGCGGAACCGATTCCTACACCTGGGCGGAGGTTGTCAGCCCCGACGGGCGAATTGCCGCGGCGGAGCTACGGACCGGTGAAGGCGTCGCCGCGACGGCCGCCATCGCGGCCGAAACAACCCTGCGCGTGCTGGCCGGAGTCTCGCCTGGCGCATGGACCCCCGGCCAACTGTTCGGAGCTGCCCTGGTCACCGACGCCACCGGCGCCACGGTTACCGTCCACGGACAGCCGTCATGAGCGAGGCTCAGAGTCAGCCGTCCGCGGCTCACCCACGCGAACGTCCCACGCTGCAAAGCACCACATAGAAGGAACAAATGGAGATCGATACGCTTGAGGGCGTCCAGCTCGGCGGCATTACACAGTGGATCCGTGTCCGCGGGGCGGACACGTCTAACCCCGTGCTCCTGCTGATGCAGCAAGGTCCCGGCCTGCCCATCATCAATGAAGCGCGCCGCCTGGAGCACCATCTCCAGCTGGAAGATGCCTTCACCGTTGTCTATTGGGACCAGCGGGGCACCGGGCTATCGTCACCATCACTACGTAAGAACTCGAGCCGGTTCGAAATCAGCGTGGCGCGGATGGTCGACGACACAGTGACGCTGCTGGAGTTGCTTCGCGACCGATTCGGCGGAGCGACTTTCATCGCCGGGTTCTCCTTCGGGGCGACCTTTGCGGCCTACGCCGCCATGCGGCGCCCCGAGCACGTGGCAGCACTGGTAGCAGCCGGCATGGACATCGACGTGCCCGCGGCCGAGAAAAACGCGTACGCCTTCGCGCTCGACGCAGCCCGCCAACGCGGCAACCGGCGCGCGATCCGGCAGCTGGCAGCACTCGGCCCGCCGCCGCACCTACAGGTGAAGCAGTTCACCACCCGGGCCCGCTGGGTGTACAACTTCGGAGGCGTTGCGACCAACGCGGATTACAACAGCATGCTCCGCGCGCTGATCGTCAGCTTGATCCGTTCGCCCGACTACTCAGCCGCCGACATCGTCCGCACCATCCGGGGAATCAGCGCGTCACAGGCCGCCCTGCTGCCCCAACTCGCCACCACCGACCTGGTTCGCACCATGCCGCGCCTCGACGTGCCCATCGTCATCGCGCAGGGCCGCCTTGACCAGGTGGCACCAGGCCAAGCGGCACAGCGGTTCCACGACTCACTAACAGCGCCGAGCAAGCAACTGGTGTGGTTCGAAAGATCGGCGCACACACCCCACCTCGAGGAACCCGACAAGTTCCGGGACCTGCTCATGAACGTCAGAACCAGCCATTTCGCCAATACCTGATGCGCCCGGCGGCAACTCGCGCCAAAAAACCCTCGGCAGAGCCAGCCGGTTCGTGGTCGACCGCGGTCGGCAGGAATTGCGCGACATCCTGGCAGGAAGCATCGGTGGATCTCGCACAGTCAATGTCCGGGCACGAGCCTCGATTGCTTTCGCGATCATGATGGCTGGCTGAGCCTGCGGTGATGGCAAGCTCTATTACGCTCCGTGAACCTAAAGTGGCCCTGAGATGGGCGGGCTGAGCAGCTGCGCCAATCGGGAATTGCCGCAGCTGGGATGTGGCCAGTCAGCCCGATGGGTGGTGGCAACAGGTCAGACCCGTGGCGCGTACTCGATCAAGCGGAACGGCCAGTCACGATCCAGCCATGCGCGGACCGTGCGGTAAAGCACCGGGTCGAGCTCCGCACAGTCCGCACGCACCCAGGAACTGACGGCCGCATGCTGTTCACCCGCGCTCGCGCCGCCCTGGCTTTTGCCGCGCGGCGGGTATATGTACACGCAGCCGATGACGTCGCCGGTGCCGGTGCTGAGCACGGTGTAGGTGAACCCGCGGCGCTCGGCGAAGTCCTGCGCGTGGCGTTCGAGGTCGCGCAGATTTTCCGCCAGGCTCATCTGATGTGGCCAGCCCGTCCCGGCGAATCCCGGCGTCGCCTGGATGTGGCCGATGCTGGCCGTCCATGCCGCATAGTCCGCGGCGTTGTGCCGGGGCCCGAGCGGCTCCAGCCGGAATTCCTCTGCCGCGAGACCTTCAGGTACCGCGAAATCCACCGGAACGAAGAACTGATCACTCATCAGGCGATGTTAGCCCCGCGACCTCGGGCACTTGCTCGTGTGCCCGCCCGGCAGTCAGGCCGGAACAAGCGGCTGCGCAGGCTCGCCGGGCTGTGTCTTTGACTGCCCAGGGTCGCTCGCCTGCGCCAGGTCTCGCCCTCACCCTGGTCGGCCGGTCCCTGGCGGCTGCCGACCGACCGTAGGACGGCAGTGTTCATTTCTGCCTGCCTATCGAATACATCCGCCACGGTAGCGGGTGTAAGCCTGCCCTTGTCGATGGGGCTCATCATCTGCTGGTGGTAGTCGAGAATCACGGGAAAGGCCGCAATGTTCTCAGGTAGATGCAGGACCCGGAGTTCGTAGTCCTTGTAAGCGGTCTCGTACAAAAGCCGGGCCGATTCTCGCCGATTCTGCTAGACATTTTGCACCATCAAGGTCAGCAAGCTGCTGAGGGCGCCGATCATCGCCCCGATCAAGCCCGAGATCAACGCCGTGTAGTCCATTACTCTCCCTGGCCGGAACGAACCTCGTCACTCGAGGTTGTGCGGCATGGCCATCATGCTGCTGCTGGCCGTCGCCGCCTGGGTAGACGCGGCGGTTCGGCGGGCCGGACCGACGGGGCATTCGGCATGCAGTCGCGATTGCGGCTTGCGCCAGACGCGAAGGGTGCCTGGCGGAGGCCGCGACCAGCGCACCACCGACAGCCCGACGCCAGACTCGGCAGCCCCACCACAGCCACATCGGCCACGCAGCTCCTGCCAGCCCTCCACCCGACGCCGACCTGATGATCAGGCCTCGCGTCGCATGCCAGTCCGCGGGCCAGAACCGCGAGTTGGCCAGCGAGGTGGACCGCGGCACGGGTCGTCGACATGCTCGTCCAGAATGCCAGGCAAGCAACGCGAATCCGAGGTCTCACGGTGGCCGCACCCTCGTCATGGCGGATCTGCGAATCTGCAGGCTGCACGCCCGGCTGGGCTTAGTCGGGCGGCTGCCTCGGCGCAGCAAGGGCTGCCGAAGTCGGCTTGCCTTGATTGGGGTGCTTGTTGGCGGCGGACCCGAAGGCGCGCCAGCGGGGCTGGCTGAGGCTGGCTGCGATCGCGGCCGCCAGCAGCGCGCCGGCCAGCGGGAAGAACGGGGCTGGGCCGAGGTGCTGGACGAGGAGGCCGGCGAGGAACACCGACACCGGGAATACGCCCATCGCGGCGAGCAGCAACACGGCCATGAGCTGGCCGAGCACGGCGGGCGGCGCCCAGCGCTGGAACGCTGTGATCAGGATGATGGTGCCGAAGCCGTTGAGTGCGCCGAAGGCGAGTAGCGCGGCGGCGGCGGGGATCGTTCCGCCGAGGTAGGGAACGAGGGCGAGGCAGGCAGCTTCGGCCAGGAAGCCTGCCGAGGCGATGACGGCTGGCCGGCGCGCCCGGCGGGCCTGCGCGGCCGCCAGGGTGCCGAGCAGGGCTCCTGCGCCGTAGGCGGCTAGCAGAGCGCCGTAACCTCCTGCTCCGGCATGGAACGGTCCGCGGGCCAGGGCTGGCAGCCCCACGGCGATGCCGCCCGTGCCTAGGTTGGCTGCTATCAGGACGACGATGATGACCTGGAGTGCCCGTTCGGTGGCGATGAGGTGGCGCAGGGTCGGAGCTGGGGCAGGCGGCTCCCCGGCGGCGGCGGGCTGCTGGGTGCCGTCGGTCGCCCGGACCGCTGTCGGCTTGGCATCGGCCGGGTGGGCGGCTGCGCCGCGGGCGCGGATGCGCCAGAGAGTCAGAGTCGAGATGGCGAACGAGGCGGCGTCGATGGCGAGGGCCGGCGTCGCGCCTGCTAGCGCGACGACCGCTCCCCCCGATGCCGGGTCCGATCAGCGTGGCGAGCTCCGTCCCTCCGGTGGTGATGGCGTTGCCCGCTTCGAGTTCGGCATCGGGCAGCAGCGAGGGGACAATGGCGTAGGAGCCGGGCAGGAACAGCCCTTCGCCAGCGCCGATGACCACGCTGATCAGGATCAGGATGGACGGGTTCGGCGGTCCGGTGACGGCCGCGGCCGCGAGGGCGCCGACCGCCGCGGCCCGCACGGCATCGGCGGCCAGCATCACAGTCCAGGGTCGCCACCGGTCGCTGGCCCGTCCGCCGACGGCAAGCAGCACCGTCCGGGAGATCCCGTATGCGGCCAGCACGCTGCCGAGTAGCAGCGCGCCGCCGTGTGCTGACAGCACATACCACGGCACCGCGACCGCGTAGAACGCATCGCCGAGGTTGGAGGTGAACTGCCCGGCGGCGAGGAGGCGGAACGGGCCGTGGCGTAGCGGGGCGAGAGCGCGGGGCATGTCGGCGATGACTTAGCTTTTCGCTGGTGGCGGAGCCACCGGGTAGGTGAACAGCAGGAGCTCGACGGGCAGTGCCCCGGCTGGCCGCGCGCCCGGATCGGTCAGCCTCTCGCGGGCCCGGGGGATCAGCATCTCGGCCAGCTCCAGGTTCAGCTCCTCCAGCTCCTCGGGGGTGAGCCAGAATAGGTAATCGCCCTCGTTGGCGGCCTTCCGCCATTCCTTGGGGTAGCTGGCGCGGGTGTCCAGCCAGGCACGGTAGCGCTCAAGCTGGCGGTCCCGCATCAGCGCCGCCAGGGCCACGGCCGCAATCTCAATCTCGGGGTCGTCGTGCACATTGGCGCTCTGCATCCCGATGATGGTGAGCCGCCAGGGCCGCGCCCGGCCCTTGCCGCCGCCGGCCTCCTCCACAAAGCCGTAGCGGGCGAGCTGCCGGAAGTGGAACGAGCAGGTGGTCGGGGATTCACCGATCCACTCCGCCGCCTCGGTGGCCGTCAGGGGTCCCTGGATCACGAGGGTCTCGAGAAGGGCCAGCCGGACCGGGTGGCCGAGGGCTCTGAAGGTTCGCGCGTCTGACACCTCGCGCAATCCATGCAATGGAGCGTTGCCAACTCTCCCGGTCGGGCCATCTTCGAGAGTCATCTCTCGAGAGTATTCTCTCGAAGATAGACTTGCAAGACGCCTGAGCCCGCTGAACTGGGCCTGCGAACACAGCTAAGGCGCCGAATCGGCGGTCGGGCACGATCGCGGGGTGCTGGCTCTCACGCTCTGTGATCGACTTTCGAATCGGCGCTGCCAGCGGCTTTCAAGATCGTCTGAGAGGCCAGCTCCCGGAGCCGGCGCACTCCGCGGGCCGGAGCGGGGAGGTCTTGAGATCAGGTATTCCGGCGCTGTCTGGCAGACTGCGGTCTCATGGCTGACGCCTATGCGGACCTCGCCGCCGACTACGACTGGCTGTTCGACGACGACGCGCTTGCGAACGGGGGCGCGATAAACCAGCCTGCGACAGCACGCCTTCTGCAGCGGATCAGTCCCGCGAGTGCGGTGCTGGACGCGGCCTGCGGCACGGGCATCGATGCGGCGGTGCTGGCGCGCCGGGGGTTTACCGTGTCGGCGGCCGACGGAAGCGACGCGATGGCCGAAGGTGCGGCTGCCCGATTCCGGCGCGAGCGGCTGGCGATTCCGCTGTTGCGCAGCAGGTGGGCGGATCTTCCCGTCGCCACCGGTGAACGGTTTGACGTGGTGCTGTGTACCGGGAACGCACTGGTGCACGCCGCCGGCCGCGACGCGATGGTTCAGGCGCTGACCGGGCTGAAGCGGATGGCCCGGCCCGGCGGGCATGTGGTGGTTGATTCCCGCAACTGGGAGAAGCTCCATGCCGAGCGCCGGATCGTCCAGATAGCCGACCGGGTGGTAATTCGCGGCGGGCGAAGATGCCTGGCGCTGTATGCCTGGGAGGTAGCCGATCGCCTCGGCGACGAGCACATCGCCCATCTGGTGTTCGTCTTCGACAACGGCGGCCAGATTGAGCCGCACGAACACGTAGTCACGTTCCGTCCCTTCACGATCAGCGAATTGCGCACACGGCTTGAACTCGCAGGCTTGAAGGAAGTTGATACCGACTTCGACGCTGCCGCCGACCGCTACGCAGTGGTCACGGTACCGACCTAAGATGAGCGCCCGGCCCGATGCTGCGCCCACGTGATCGATAGCCAGCTAGCCATCGGTGCAGGAGTCGTGCATGATCCCCGTGATGCTGGCTGGCAATGCACTCAGGGCAGGCCAGCCAGCCCTCCCAGGATCCGCGGCGACGGACAAGCAAAGACCCATACGGCCCCGGGTTTGGAACGGCAACCCGAACTGGCTGCGCGTTCTGCGCGCTTACCCGGCTGAGCTTCCGGCCCTCGCGGACCTGCATTCAGACATTCACACTCACCGGTGCGGATCATCGCCGGGCGGCGGGACGCCGCGGTGCTAGCGGCCAACGCCGAGTTCCTCCACGAGCGGCTGCACCGCAGCAAGCTTGACGTCCACGACGCCGGGCACTTCACCTGGGAGGACGTGGCCGACGAGGACGCGGCGTCGTCACCAGCTGGCGGAGCGGCGGCTACGCGACCATCGGATCTGCGACGGCACGGTGACCGGGGTTGCAAGCAGATCGCCACCCCGCGCGCCCGAGCGGTACGCACTGGCGGTTGTCCTGAGGGAGGAGGTGGCCGGAACATGATGAGGCAGCGGGCAGGTGGCCCGGAGGGCGCTGACGCAACTAGATCCTCTCTGGGCTCTGCTGCCGGGAGCAGCGGCGCCTCGCAGCAGGGTCAGGCGGGGCGCAGCCCGGTCCTGGACGCGGCGCAGCTTGAGGTGCTGCGCAGGTACGGGAGCGAACACGACGTAGCCGCAGGGGATGTGCTGTTCGCCGACGGTGACAGGACCTATGACCTGATCGTGCTCCTGGCCGGTGAAGCCCAGATTGTCGAGCGCCACGGCCAGCCTGGCGAGACGGTCATCGCGACGTACGGCCGGTCGCAGTTCCTTGGCGAGATTAGCCTCCTCACCGGGCAGCGGGTCTATCTCAGCGCGGTGGCCAGCACGGCGGGGCGGGTGCTGCGCGTTCCCGTGGACCAGGTTCGGGTGGTCATGGCCCAGGAGCTCGGCCTTAGCGAGCTGATCCTGCGGACGTTCCTGCTCCGGCATGCGATCTTGACGGGCCTGGGATCAGGCCTGACGCTGATCGGATCCCGGTTTGATGCCCGTACCCGGCAGCTGCTGGAGGTCCTAGCCCGCAACCGGCTGCCGTCGAGGTGGCTGGAGCTGGAAGGATCACCCGAAGCTGAGGCGATGCTGCGGGAGCTGGACGTGCCCGTCGCGGACCTGCCGATCGTCGTCGTGCCGGGCCGGCCGCTGCTCAGAAATCCCGGCAGCCGCGAGCTGCTCGACGCGCTGGGCCTGTCCGGCCCGGCAGACACCGATATGCCTGGCGGCTGCGACCTGCTGGTGGTGGGAGCCGGCCCGGCCGGCCTGGCGGCCGCGGTGTACGGGGCGTCCGAGGGGCTGGCGACGGTCCTGGCCGAGGACACGGCGCTCGGCGGCCAGGCCGGAACGTCGTCGCGGATCGAGAACTACCTGGGCTTCCCGGCGGGCCTGTCCGGGGAGGAGCTGGCCGCGCGCGCTGCCTTGCAGGCCCAGAAGTTCGGCGTCCGCATCAAGCTGGCGGCCAAAGCGGTGTCGCTGACCTCGAGCGCCGGCCTGCACCAGGTGACGTTCGACGATGGTGATGCAGTCAGCGCGAAATCGGTCATCATCGCCACCGGGGCGCGCTACAACCGGCTGGCGCTGGACCGGCTGGCCGACTTCGAGGGCGTCGGCGTCTACTACGCGGCCACGCAGATGGAGGCCCAGGCCTGCCTGGCTGACCCGGTCGCCATCGTGGGAGGCGGCAACTCCGCCGGGCAGGCCGCGCTGTTCCTTGCCCGTAGCAGCGCCGAGGTTCACGTCATCATCCGGGGCGAGACGCTTGACACCTCCATGTCTCGTTACCTGATCGACCAGATCGAACGGAACCCCCGCATTGCTGTCATGCCCCGGACGCAAGTCACCGCGTTGCTCGGCAACGAGCATCTCGAAGGCATAGAGCTGCTCGATACCAGCCGGCAACAGACATCGGAACTGCCCGTCCGGGGCTTGTTCATCTTCATTGGCGCGCAGCCCGCCACCGGGTGGCTGGCCGGCCAGCTCGCTGAGGACGCCCGCGGCTTCCTGCTCACTGGCACGAACATCCCGGAAGCCCAGCTCGACGGCACCGGCTGGATGCCACTGTTCCTAGAAACCAGCCGTCCGGGTGTATTCGCCGCCGGCGACGTCCGCAGCGGGTCTGTCAAGCGCGCCGCCACCGCGATCGGGGACGGCTCGATGGCGGTGCGGCTCGTCTTCGAACGCCTCCAGGTCACAGGCAGCGCCGTCGCAGATCCGGCCGTGCGATGACACGGGCGGCGTTCTTCGTCCGGAGGCCGGTGCTATCTGCGCGCCCGAGGCGACCAATCCCTAGAAGTCAGGGATCCAGTCCAGCTCGCTACCGGACCGGCTAGCCGATGGAGCAAGAGTCGCCCTCGCACCCGGCATCGCTGCCTGCCGGTGAGACGAGAGTGAGCGGATCGCTCTCCTCATGTGCGCGATGCAGCATCTGCTGGAACACCTCGGTCGGCTGGGCGCCGCTGATCGCGAACTTGCCGTCGGCGACATAGAACGGCACACCGGTAATGCCGTACCGCGCGGCCTGCTCCTCGTCGCGTCGCACCGCGATGGCGTAGGCGTCGCCCTCGAGAGCGTCGCGGGCGTCGCCCGGAGGGACGCCGACCTCCGCGGCCAGATCCGCAAGCGTGGACTTGTCGGCGATCGGCAAGCCGTCGGTGAAGGTGGCGCGCATCAGCCGTTCCTTCATTTCGGCCTGCACGCCGCGCTCCTTAGCCAGGTGGAGCAGCCGGTGGGCGTCGAACGTGTTCCCGCCCTGCATGACGCCGAAATTGAACTCCAGCCCCTCAGCCGCCGCGCGTTCCGTCATCTGTTGGTCCAGATGCTCAGCATGCTCGACCGACATCCCGTATTTGCGGGCTAGGTGCTCGGCGTGCGAACCGCTCCGCGAGGCAGGCGCGGCAGGGTCTAGCTCGAAGGACCGATAGCTAACGGCAACGGAGCCAGCATGCTCGAACGACGCGAGCGCTCGCTCGAACCGGCGCTTGCCGACGTAGCACCACGGGCAGACGATGTCAGACCAGATCTCGACTTGCATGCCATTGCCAACTGGCATGGCGGCACCTGAATTCCGTGGGCGACACCTGCCGGCCCGGCTGGCAGGCTGGATGCGGCGATGCGCCCGAGGCGTTGCCGCCCGCCACCTGGCGAGTTCGTCGATGCTTGCGACCATCAGCGGCAGCTCCGCTGCTGCCACGGCAGCCGGGTCAGGGCGCATGGACGTCGCTAGAGGGATGGCGAGGCCGGTTTCGCCGGGCCGGGGGCGATCCCCTGGTTGTAGGCATAGATGACCGCCTGGGCGCGGTCGCGGGCGCCGATCTTGCTCAGCAGGTGGTTGATGTGGCTCTTCACCGTCGCCTCACTCACAACCAGGTGCCCCGCTATCTCCGTGTTGGACAGCCCTTGGGCGATCAGGGCGAGAATCTCGGCCTCACGCGGGGTGAGGCCGTCGGGGAACCTCGGAGCCTGCGTCGGCGGCCCGACCGCTATCGCCTGCACCACGTGCTGCTGTACAGCGGGGTCGATCACGGCCTGCCCGCTGACGACCTGCTGGAGCGCCCGGCTGATCTCGGCCGCGCCGGCGTCCTTGGTCAGGTACCCGCGGGCGCCCGCCTGTAGCGCGTCAATGACCGAGCGATCGTCCGCGTATGTTGTCAGCACTATCACCATGACCTTCGGCGCCTGCCCGCGGAGGCGGCGTGTCGCCTCAACGCCATCGCAGCGGGGCATGCGCAGGTCCATCAGGACGACGTCCGGCTGCAGCGCGGTGGCCATCGTGACCGCTTCGTCGCCATCAGCGGCGGTGCCGACCACCTCGACCCCCGGCAGCAGGCCGAGCAGCAGAGCCAGGCCTTCTCGGATGACCCGCTGATCGTCTGCGGCGAGGACTCGAATCGGTTTTGCCGAGGCCGGGGTGGTCCGAGGGGCCCGTCTGGCCGGGCGTGCCTGATGGCTGCCGCCGCCTGTTCACGCAGGTACTTCCAGCTCGACCCGGAATCCGCTGTCCGTCGCCGCAGCCGTGAGCATCCCGCCGAGCAGTTCGGCACGTTCGCGCATGCCGTCCAGGCCGTACCCGCCGCCTGCGGGTCCGGCCCATACGTTGCTCCGCGGAGCCGCGCCGTCGGCGTCTCGCGCTGGATGGCCAGCATTGCCTTGTATTGGCGACGACGCGCCCTGGCCGCCGAAATCCTCGATCACCAGGCGGGCGGCGCGCGGCGCGTAACCGAGCCGCACCTCGACCCGATCGGCCTGGCCATGCTTGCGGACGTTGGTCAGCGCCTCCTGGGTCACCCGGTACATCGCGAGCCGGGTCTGCGCGTCCAGGTCCCGCTGGTCGCCCGCTACCGCGAACCGGCAGCTGATGCCGCTGTCCTGCTCGAACTCGGCGACCAGGGCCGACAGCCGCTCCGGTCCGGGCAGGTCCTCGTCGCGGAGCACGCCGATCACCCGGCGCGCCTCATCAAGTCCCGATCTCGCCAGGTGGTGCGCACGCTCGATCGTCTCGGCCAGCCGCGGATCAGCCGGTTCCCGGGTGACGAGCAGCCGGGCACCTTCGAGCTGCAGTGCCAGCCCGGACAGCGAGTGCGCTAGCACGTCGTGCATCTCGCGGGCCAGCCGCTGCCGCTCGCCCAACGCCGACGCTTCGATCAGCAGCCGCTCTGTCTGGTCAGCTCCCTCACGCAGACGCCGCGAGAACAGCGCCACCGTGTAGGCGGCGGCAAGAGCGACCAGGCTCACCAGGACCGATGACAGCGACGAATGCCCGTGTCGCCCAGCCACGCCGACCACCAGCACAACGGCGAATGCGCCGGCGGCCTCGGCTGAATGCAGCCGCCCGCTGCCTAGCCGCGTCGTCAGGCTCACCGCGAGCATGAGGCCGAACAGGCCCGGCCCGTTCGGCTGCAGCCAGAGCAGCCCGGCCGAACCGAGGACCAACGGGGCGTAGCACACGGCAAGAACGGCCGCCGGAGACGGCCGCGCCCAGAACGCGGCCAACGCTGCCACTGCGCCTACCGCAAGCCCGCACATGGCGAGCAGGACGCCAAGAGAGTCGCCGCGCAGCCCCGGGCCAGGAGTACTCCGCGACGCGGCGATCAGCAGGAACGCGACGACTATCGGGCTCAGCCACCGCGCCCGGCGCAGGGTCGCCTCGCGGTGAGCGCGGGCCCGCCGGAGGGCGGCGAGGCTCGGCATCGCCGGCTCCGCTGCGCTCATGCCGCAAGCGTACGGCGCCCGCGACCCGCGGGTCACCGTCCCGGCGGTGAGGTCCTAGCGGCTTGTTCCCTCCATCTCGGGGTGAGGTGGCGGCCACCCGGGGGTGGAGAGCCTGCCGCCCAATGATCCACCGCAGCGCCGGAGACTCCGCCGGCGCCGGCCCGCACGCTTGCAGGAGGCACGAAAGCAACCAGCGACCGGCCCAGGCACTGATGGTTTCCGGCCCGCGAGCGGAAAAGGGAGTCCCGATGTTGTTCCTGCTGGGAAGGCGCTATCCCTACCTGGGGATCGTCGTCGGCACGGTGCTCATCGTCGCCGGGGAGGCATTTGACGGCGTGACGTTCGCGGTGGCCGGAGCGGTCGCGGTCGCCGTGGGGATTGTCCATAGCATCATCGCCTGGCGGAAGGGCAGCCTTACAGGCGGCGGACATGACCGGCGGTCCGTCCGATGACCATGATCGCCGTTCGCCCGGCAGGTTGTGAGACCGCTGCTTACGGCCTGGCCCCGGCGATCGAGCTCAACTGCGTGCGCAAGAGGTTTGGTTCTGTCGAGGTGATCAAGGGCATCGATCTGAAGATCTCCCCCGGCGAAATCGTCGCGTTCCTCGGCCCGAACGGCGCAGGCAAGACCCCGACCATCGACGTGATACTCGGCCTGTCCCAGCCGTCCAGCGGCCGGGTGTCGGTCTACGGGATACGCCCGCGTCAGGCCATATCCCGCGGGCTGGTCTCAGCGGTCATGCAGACCGGCGGATTGCTTAAGGACCTCACGGTGGCCGAGACCGCCCAGTACATCGCCAGCCTGTTCGCCCACGCCGAGCCGGTAAAAGAAGTACTGGAGCGGGCCGGCATCGCCGCCATCGCCGATCGCAAGGTCGGCAAGTGCTCCGGCGGTGAGCAGCAGCGGCTGCGCTTCGCGATGGCGCTGCTGTCCGATCCGGAACTGCTCATCCTGGACGAGCCGACGACCGGCATGGACGTCGAGGGCAGGCGCGGCTTCTGGGCCGCGATCCGGCAGGACGCCGAGCAGGGCCGCACCGTGCTATTCGCGACGCACTACCTCGAAGAGGCCGACGCCTACGCCGACCGCATCATCCTGCTGCGCCACGGCCAGGTCGTTGCCGACGGCACCGCAGCGCAGGTCAAGGCACTCGCCGCCGGCCAGACGGTGCGTGCCGCGCTGGCCAGCGCCGATCATGCAGCGCTGCGCGCCATTCCCGGCGCGGACACCGTCGAAGTGCGCGGTGACACCGTCCTCATCCACTGCAGCGACAGCGACGCGGTGGCCAGATATCTGCTGACTGCCACAGCGGCCAGGCATCTCGAGGTCAACACTCGCGGCCTCGAAGACGCCTTCATCGCCCTGACTAGCGACGACAACGACGTCGGCAATGGCAACTACGGAGGAGCTGCCCGATGAGCACCCGGTCGCTTCCCGCCGCCGACCTCGCCACCCGGCGAGCTCCGGGGCTGGGCCGCCCCAACACAACAGTCCTCGGGCTCGAGATACGCCGGCTATGCCGCAACCGGCGCACGGTCATCTTGGCGGTGCTCTCGCCTGTCGCCTTCTTCCTGATCTTCGGCCTGAACAACGCGTACGCCAGCGACCCAGCCGGCAGCGGCAACCTCTCAGCTTCCATCGTGACCAGCATGGCGCTTTACGGCGCGGTGCAGGCGACGGCCAGCGGCGGAGCGATGGTCTCCATCGAACGCGCCGCGGGCTGGAGTCGACAACTGCGGCTAACCCCGCTCTCAGCGGCGGCCTACATCAGCATCAAGACGCTCAGCGTCCTGGTGCTCGCGCTGGCCCCGGTAGTCGCCGTCTTCGCCGCCGGAATGCTCACCGGCAACGCCTCGATGCCAAGTTACCTATGGATTGTCACCGGGCTCTGCGTCTGGATCGGCTCGCTGGTCTTCGCGGCATTCGGGCTGTTCATCGGCTACCTGCTGCCGTCCGAGAACGTCATGCAATTCCTGGGAATCGCGATGACGCTGCTCGCGCTCAGCAGCGGCCTGCTCATCCCGCTGGACCAGTGCCCGCACGTTCTGCAGACGGTCGCCGAGTTCACACCTCTATACGGGCCTCAACCAGCTTGTCCACGCTCCACAGCTCGGCGGCAGCATTCACGCGGCGTGGGTGGCCAACGCCGCCGCCTGGCTGGCCACCTTCGCCGCGGGCGCGATCTGGCTGCTCCGCAACGACACCGCACGGATCTGAGCCGCTCCGTCCTGCACTCGTCACCATCCCGCGCGGCCTGCCAGTACGCACTGCGCATCGGCTGCATACGCGCTCACCTCACGCCCGCAAAGCCGGAGGTGCGCTGAACCCAGCTCTGGATGTGGTACTTGGTGACGAGGTGGCCAGTGACCGCGTCATCGCGTGCGTGCGAATCACCAGGATCCGGTGACGACCTCTCACCTGCCTGGCGGCGAGCCTGGGCCTATCGCGACCGCTCAGCACGGCCACCAGGGGACGTGCCTCGCGAATCCACAGGATACCGTGACATCACAGGAGATACCATGACGGCCGAAACTGTCCAGATCCCCGGCTATATCGCGGGCACCTGGGACATCGACCCTGTCCACTCGTACGTCGGATTCGTGGCCCGCCACCTTATGGTCAGCAAGGTCCGCGGGAACTTCACCAAGGTCGAGGGCCAGATCATCACCGCAGACAACCCGCTGGAGTCTTCTGCTACCGCCACCATCGACATGACCTCGTTCGACACGGGCAACGAGCAGCGGGACGGCGACGTGAAGGGCGAGAACTTCCTCGACGTCGCCAACCACCCCACCATGACCTACCGGACCACCGGGATCCGGCAGGACGGCGAGGTCATCATCGCCGATGGCGAGCTCACCATCAAGGGCATCACCCGCCCGGTGGAGCTGGCCGTCGAGGTGAACGGCTTCGGCTCGGATCCCTACGGCGGCACCCGGGCCGGCCTGTCGGCCATCGGCGAGATCAACCGCACAGACTGGGGCATCACCGCCAACATGGCGCTGCCGACCGGCGGCGTCGTGGTGGGCGAGAAGATCCAGCTCGTCATCGAGGTCGAGGCCTCGCTGAAGACGCAGTAGCGCCGACACAGCAGCACCGCATCGCCACCCGCGCCAGCGTGCCCGGGCACTCCACGTGGCGCGTCACCGGGTCCCGCATCACCGGCGCCGTGCCGGAGGAGGTCCGAGCAGCCCTGGCCCTATTCAGCGCTTGCTGAGAAGGTCGTTGAAGCAAGCGGGTTAGAGCGCATGCCGCATCGATCTAGCACGCCCGAGGTGGGGGAAGGCTGGCAGGCACACGGGGTCGGTTGGATCAGGCTGCGGGAGGCCGAAAGTGAAGTTCTGCGCAGGGGCCGCGGTTGAGCCGGGTACGCAGTCGGCACGCTGTGTGCCGACGGCGACGTCCTGGCCGACGGCACCATCCGGCACCGGCAAACACAGCCGGCGTAGCCCTTGCTTGACCGGCGCACGGGCAACCGCGACCTCGGGATGCATGCGCATCATCTCCGGCACGAGCGTGCCGCATGACAGCGGTCCGGTCGATCGGTTGTTACGGGCCTGTGTATCACCGAGCCGGCGGCGGCGCGGCTCTTAACGAACCTGGCGGCCGCGCTGCCAGGCCTCCCGGCGGCCGGCTAGCCATAAACGCGAAGCCGTACACCTCGAACGCGCGAGCATTGCCTTCGCCTCTAGCACCGCCGAACGTGTCGACCGCCTCGCCGATCACCACGTCGGTGAAGCCGCTGTCCTGCAGCATCTTCTGCCAGCCCGCACGGGGCAGCCCGCCCGCTATTCAACCGGTCCACAGGTCGATGTCGCGCACCGCCTCGGCTGGCACGGGGCGGCCGTTGGCGATATCGGCGAATTGAAGCCGGCCGCCGGGGCGCAGCACCCGGAGGATCTCAGCGAACACGGCCCGCTTGTCAGCGCACAGGTTGATGACCCCGTTTGAGATCACCACATCCGCCCAGTCGTCCTCGACCGGGATGGCCTCGGCGAGACCTTGCCGGAACTGGACCTGGGCGAGGCTGAGCGCCGCGGCGGTCTGGCGTGACTTGGCCAGCATCTCGGCCGTCATGTCAATGCCGACCACCTGGCCGCCGCGACCAACTTGGCCGGCGGCGATGAAGGTATCGAACCCGGCGCCGGAGCCGACGTCGACCACCTTGTCGCCTGGCATCAGATGCCTCAGCGAGAATGGGTTTCCCACCCCGGCGAAGGACTCGACTGCGCGGTCAGGCAACGCATCAACCGCGTCGGCCTGGTAACCCAGGCGACTGGCCAGACCTCGTCCGGTATGGAAGTGGAAACTGCCGTTGGGGTCGAGCGCCACTTCACGATATTTATCGCGTACCTGCTCGCGTAGCTCTTCTCGGTCGAGCTCCAGATCCCCGGCCATGCCTCCCCCGCCTTCCCGGCCGCGATGGGCAGCCGGCTCGCTACCCATCACCCCACCCCGCGCAGATGCTCGATTGTGAACTCGCCCGAGGGTGACCTGAGGATCGCGATCACGTCCACCCGCACCTGGTCGCAGGACCAGCTCACGACTCTTCAGGGAGCTGCAGGTCGCTCTTGGCGAGCTCCTCGATGTTGACGTCCTTGAAGGTCACGACCCTGACGTTCTTCACGAACCTCGCGGGGCGGTACATGTCCCAGACCCAGGCGTCGTGCATGGTGACCTCGAAGAACACCTCGCCGTTGTCGGCCGTGCGGACCTTGAGGTCCACATCGTTGGTGAGATAGAACCGCCGCTCGGTCTCGACCACATGCGTGAAGAGCGAGACAACGTCGCGGTACTCCCGATAGAGCTGCAGCTCCATCTCGGTCTCGTATTTTTCGAGGTCCTCCGCGCTCATGTTCTCCCCTCCGCTGCGGCGGGACTCCAGGCCGCCTGACTGGCGCCCTCGGCTCCGCCATCTCCTGGCGCAGTGCCCGGCGGATCCGCGGTCAACTCCACGATAGGACCATCCGCGGCCTCGTCTAGCGCGAGCACGGAGCCGTCCGCAAGGACAACTCCCTCGGCGCGGTCCAGGTCCTCCTCTGAAGCCGATGCGCGGCCATCGCGACCGCCAACTTCCAACCTGCACGACACGTTCACGAAAGAGCGGCGATGGACAGGGCTTGGCCCGCAAGAGTCGAGCGCCGCCATGTGACTCGGCGTGGAATATCCCTTATGCCGCGCGAACCCGTATTCCGGGTATTCAGCATGCAGGCCCGTCATGATCCGATCCCTGGTCACCTTGGCGACAATCGACGCGGCCGCCACGCAGGCGGCGACCTGATCACCCTTCCACATGGCCAGGGCGGGAACGGCCAGCCCGGGAACCACAAAGCCGTCGGTAAGCACGTAGCCTGGGCTCGCAGTCAGCCCAGCCAGCGCTCGGCGCATCCCGGCGACGTTGCAGACGTGCAGGCCTAGCCGGTCGATCTCACCCGGCTCGATCACCACCACGTGCCAGGCCAGCGCGAATTGGACGATCTTGCGGTAGGCCGCCTCCCTCGCACGGGCCGTCAGCGCCTTCGAGTCCGCGATCCCGGCCGTGCTGTCACCGCTCCAGCGGTCGATCGCGACGGCCGCCACGACCAGCGGTCCCGCACAGGCACCGCGCCCCGCCTCATCGATCCCCGCGACCGGTCCGAGGCCGGCCCTGACGAGCACCCGCTCATAGCCGGTCAGGCCGCCCCCGCGCCGCGGCGTGTACGCGACGGGCCGCCGGACGTCCTCCAGCCCAGCCAGCCCGGAACCGAGCAGATCGGTGCGAGCGCCAGGCCAGCTCGGCCATGCTCCGGAGTATCCGCGCCCGGTTGTCATCAGCCACGGATCACCGAAAGTGGTGGTGGCACCGGTGGCGCGGGCACGTGAGGAGCGGGCAGGAGAACCGGTCGGGGTGGCAGTCCGCGAGCGCGGCCGACCTGAGCGGCCGCCGCCTTGCGCCTGCCCTCCCGCCTTCCTCGCGGCCTTGGCCCTGGCAATCGCCCTGGCCCTCGCCGCCTGTGCCGCCGACGCGCGCACTCCCGACCTCGCTCTCGGCCTCGCCTTCGCTACCCTCGCTGTTCCTGCCGCTCTCGTGGCGCGCGGCGGGATCTTCTCCGCCTGAGCGCCTTCAACCGCAGCCGTCGCTCCAGCATCGTCAGCGGAACCGCCGCCGCGAATCCTCCGGCTAGCGGCAGGTATGGCGCGGACGGCTGCACCGGGACGCCGGCGCCTAGCACGGAGCGGACCTGGCCAGGTGACGCCGCAGCGTGGTTCAGCCCAGGTTGTTCAAAGGTAGACGGAATCGGCAAGATCCTGATCCGGCTGGGCGGCCACACGATCATGAAGGCACGGCCGATCACCCTGTCCTCAGGTACCGTTCCGCGGCGGTCGTAAGACACGCACTTGGCTGGCGTGAACGTGTACGCGCAATCATGCAGGCGCGAGTCAGCGGACTCAGGCCGGTTGTCGCCCATCACCCACAGCCGCCCGGGCGGCACCACGATGTTGAACTTGCCCTGCGACGGCTTGCCGCCGGGGATGAGGTACGAGCCTTCATGCAGGGCTACGCCGTTGACCGTGATGTTGCCCTGCGACGTGCAGCAGGCAACGTGATCACCGGGGATCCCGATCACCCGCTTGATGTAGTCGGTCTGGCCTGGCGCAGTACCGAACAGGCCTTTGATCGAGGTGAAGAGCTTGCCGAGCGTCACGTCGTAGAGCCGGACGACCGGGTTGTGGCTGGGCACCGGCCCGGCGGTCGGCGCCTGCCAGGAGCCGGCGCCGTTGAAGACGACGACGTCGCCTCTGCTGATCGGCCGGACCCGGTAGACGATCTTGTTCACCAGGACCTTGTCGCCGATCTTCAGCGTGTTCTCCATCGAGCCGGACGGAATGAAGAACGGCTGCACTACGAAGGTCTTGATCAGCAGGGCAATGGTGAGCGCGACGGCGAAGAGCACCACCATCTCGGTGAGGAACGACCAGCGGCTCTTGGGCTCCTCGACGTCGACCTCGGCGTCGTCTTCGTCAGCCTCCGCGGCCTCGTCACGCTTGTCGGCGCCGGTGTCGGTATGGCTCGACTCCGGACCGGCCCCGGTCCCGGCCTTTCGGCCGTTTTCTGCTCGGCCCGCAGCGGCAGCGCCGTCCGGACCGGCCAGCACGTCAGCAGCGCGCTGCTCGTCGTTCATCATCACCATCCAGCCTAGCTGCCAGCAGACCGGTCAAGCGGCCCGAGCGCGGCCGGGCAGGACGATCGGAATTCTGATTCCGAGACGTTAGCGGGCAGGCTCCCTGCGCTCCTTGATGCGCGCGGCCTTGCCGCGCAGCGAACGCAGGTAGTACAGCTTCGCCCGGCGCACCTGACCCCTGGTCACGACCTCGATGGTCTCGATAGCCGGGGTGTGAACGGGGAAGGTCCGCTCGACGCCTACGCCGTAGCTGATCTTCCGCACCGTGAAGGTCTCTCGCGCGCCCCCGCCCTGCCTGCGGATGACGACGCCCTGGAACACCTGGATCCTCGAGCGGTTGCCCTCGGTAACCCGTACGTGCACGCGAAGCGTGTCGCCAGGCCGGAAGGCCGGGATATCCGATCGGATCTGTGCCTGCTCAAGCTCGGCAATCGCGGTGTGCATCGCCTGTCATCCTCGTTCTCGTCACGCGCACGCTGACGAGCGCGCTGCAGTTGGTCTGGGTCACCGCGAAGGCATGCGGCGGCGCCCCGCGCGACGGTGCCGACCATGGTTCCGACGAGGGGCAGTGCCTTTTAGTGTGCCACATCCTCGCCAGTGCCCGCGAAACCAGCTTCGGAAAGGACCTCGCGATCCCGGATGCTCAGCGCCGATTCGGGTAGCCGCGCAGCGAGATCAGGCCTGGTCCCGGCTGTGCGCAGCAGCGCCTCGTCCCTCCGCCACCTGGCAATAGCAGCGTGGTTACCCGATAGCAGGATCTCTGGCACTTCGCGGCCGCGCCAGACTCGCGGCCGCGTGTAAGAGGGACCCTCGACCAGCCCGTGCATCTGGCCGTGCAACGGGCCGACACCTCCGCCGAAGGAGTCGTCCGGCGCCGACTCGGCGTTGCCGAGCACGCCGGGCAGGAGCCTGCAGATCGCCTCGACCATCACCAGCACCGCCGGCTCCCCGCCGGCCAGCACGTAGTCACCGATCGACAGCTCGTGCACGGGCACCAGGTCGCGCGCGTAGTCTGCGACGCGCGCGTCGATCCCCTCGTACCTCCCGCACGCGAAGATCAGCTGGCTGGCACTGGCCAGATCCGCGGCAATCGCCTGATTGAAGAGCGCCCCGGCCGGCGTCGGCACGACGAGCCGCGCACCCTCGATTGGCTGGCCCGCGTGGTTCGCGCCTTCTCCGCGCGTGAGGCCGCCGAGCACGTGGTCCAGGGCCTCGCCCCATGGCTCGGGCCTCATGACCATCCCAGGACCGCCGCCGAACGGCGTGTCGTCCACGGTCCTGTGCGGGTCGTGCGTCCAGGTCCTCAGGTCGTGCAGCGCAACGGTAATGTCGCCGCGCTGAACGGCCTTGCCGATCAGCGACACGTTCAGGGGCGCGAAATACTCAGGAAAGATCGTGATGATGTCCAGGCGCACGGCAGGCGCCCCCTTCTCGTTGCCCTCTGAAGCGGCTATACGGCCCGCTCGGGGTTGATGAGGCCCTCGGGCGGATCGATGACCAGCCGGCCGCCTGCGACGTCTACCTGGGGCACAATCGCCGCGACGAACGGGACCAGTATCTCCGCCCCGGAACGAGGCCCGCAGCCCTCGATCACCAGCAGCGCCTGACCATGGTGCAGGACATCGGTCACTGACCCGACCGGCTCTCCCGCCACGGTCGTGACCTGCAGCCCTATCAGGTCATGGTCGTAGAACTCCTCAGAGTCCTCGATCGGTGCGAGATCGACGGAGTCGATAGCCAGCATCGTGTTGCGCAGCTCCTCGGCCGCGCTCCTGTCGTCGTATCCGGCGAATCTGACCAGCAGTGTCCCCGAATGCCAGCGCATGCCGAGAACGGTCAGCGGCCCGCGTTCGGCGGGAATAGTGACCAGCGCGGAGCCAGCAGAGAACCGCTGATCCGGGTCGTCCGTCCGCACCTCCACGCTGACCTCACCGCGGAGGCCGTGCGGCCGTCCGACCCGGCCTACGACGAGCTGCACTAGCGTGCTTCGTCAGCGTCCAGCAGATCGACGCGGACGTAGGAATCGCCGGCCAGCGAGCCGATCACCGTCCTGAGTGCCCGTGCGGTCCTGCCGCCACGCCCGATGACCTTGCCGAGATCGTCGGGATGGACACGCACCTGCAGAACGCGCCCCCTGCGCATGTTGCGACTGGACACCTGGACGTCGTCGGGATAGTCGACGATGCCTTGCACCAGATGCTCCAGGGCCTCGATGAGCACGTCAGTCCCCGCTGCCCGACTCCGCCGCTGCCGTCTCGCCCTCGGCGGCCGTGCCGGCTGAGCTGTCCTGGTCCTCCGAAGCCACGTCGTCCGCCTTGGCCGACTTCGCCTTCGCGGCGGGCTTGGACGTCTCGGACTTGGCCGTGTCGGACTTTGCCGTGTCGGACTTTGCCGTGTCGGACTTGGCCGCGCCAGCAGCGTCCGTCTTGGCGCTGGCGGACTTACCCGCCCCCGGCTTGGCCTCTGACTTTGCGGTCTCGGCCTTTGCGCTCTCGGCCTTCGCCGTGTCGGCCTTCGCCGTGTCGGCCTTCGCCGTGTCGGCCTTCGCCGTGTCGGCCTTCGCCGTGTCGGCCTTCGCCGTCTCAGCCTTCGCCGTGTCGGCCTTCGCCGTGTCAGCCTTCGCCGTGTCAGCCTTGGCCGTCTCGGCCTTAGCTGTCTCAGCCTTCGCCGTGTCAGCCTTCGCCGTCTCGGCCTTCGCTGCCCTCGCCGGCTTCTCTGACTTTTCGGCCTTGTCGGTCTTGGCCCTGCTCGGCCTGTCGCTCTTGCCGTCGCCGGCCTTCGCGTCGTCAGATTTGGCGTCGGCCGCCTTGCCGCCTGTCCGGCCCCTGCCCCTGGTCGTGGCGCCGCTCTCATGCAGCGTCTCGGCGAGCGCGGCCGCGAAGGTCTCCTTCTTGTCGCTGCGCGGCGCGGGCGCCCTGAGCGTTCCTTCTGCACCTGGCAGGCCCTTGAAGCGCTGCCAGTCGCCGGTCACCTCGAGCAGCTTGCGAACTGGGTCGGTCGGCTGCGCTCCCACGGATAGCCAGTGCTGCGCCCGGTCCGAGTTGACCTCGATGAGCGAAGGGTCGGCCTTCGGGTGGTACTTGCCAATCTCCTCGATGGCGCGCCCATCCCGCTTGGTCCTGGCATCGGCGACGACGATCCGGTAGTAGGGCTC
The DNA here is from genome assembly GCA_963809195.1 of uncultured Actinomycetota bacterium. GTDB lineage: Bacteria > Actinomycetota > Actinomycetes > Streptosporangiales > Streptosporangiaceae > Chersky-822. The sequence continues at coordinate 1,882,736 of CAWEIQ010000003.1, forward strand.
CCGGATCTTGCCCATGCGCTTTAGCTTGATCTTGACAGCCACGTCTGTGGTCTTCTCCCAGCGGATTTAGTGCGGACGGCGTGCGTGCGGAGTGGGAAGCCGGGCACGCCACCCAGCCTCGGTACGGCGGCAACGAGATTGAGAGGGCCTCGCGGAGCCGATGGTAGCCCTCACATTCTGCCAGATGCCCAGGGCTGCAATGGCCAGGCGGCGCCTCATAGGCGATCAAGCGCAACGGGGGCGCCCCGATGTCGCTAGAACAGCAACGGGGCGCCCCCGTTGTCAGGTTCGCCCTGCTGCGGCGGGGGCGGACCGGAGCGACGGGCCCTAGCGGCGCTTTTTACCGCGGTCCCGACGGCCCGAACTCCCGCGCAGACCGGGCGGCAGCTGCTGGCCGTCGCCTTCCTGCTCCTCGCCATCTGCAGCGGAGTTCCCTGGCCCGGCCGAATCCTGCGGGGCCATCGGACGACGCGCCGCCAGGCTTGCGGAGACCTGGCGGAAGACTGGGGCCCGAGCCGCCGGGTCCGCCAGTGCCCGATCCGCCGGCTCCGCCGAGAGTGCCGAGATCACCAAGATCGAAGCCACCGGGCCCGCCAAGCCCTGCTCCGCCAAGACCAGCTCCGCCAAGACCTGCCCCGCCAAGCCCGGGCCCGACGACGCCTGGCCGTCCGCTCGGAACGCCGCCAGGCCGGCTGGCTCCAGCAGGCCGGCCGCCGCCCTTGCCCTTCTTCTTGCCCTTGGCCTTCTGACCGCGCCGCATGCCGGGCATCCCCGGCATTCCCGGCATGCCCGGCATCCCGCCGCCCATCATCTGGCGCATCATCTTCTGGCCCTCGAGGAACCTGACGACCAGTGAGTTCACCTCGCCGACACTGACGCCGGCGCCGTTGGCGATGCGGAGCCTGCGCGACCCGTTGAGGACTTTCGGGTTCTTGCGCTCCTGCGGCGTCATGGAGTTCACGATCGCCGCTGCCCTGTCCAGGTCCTTGTCGCTGATCTGGCTGAGCAGTTCGCGGTTCTGGGCCGCGCCGGGGAGCATGCCGAGCAGGTTGCTGATGGGCCCGAGCTTGCGCACCATCGCGAGCTGCTCGACAAAGTCCTCGAGCGTGAAACCTTCGGCCGACGCGAGCTTGCCGGCCATCTGCTCGGCTTGCTCCTGGTCGAATGCCCGCTCGGCCTGCTCGATCAGCGTGAGGATGTCGCCGAGGTCGAGGATCCGGGAGGCCATCCGGTCCGGGTGGAAGATGTCGAAGTCCTCGAGCTTCTCCCCGGCGGAGGCGAACATGACGGGACGGCCGGTGACCTGGGCAACCGATAGCGCGGCTCCGCCCCTGGCGTCACCGTCCAGCTTCGTGAGCACAACGCCGTCGAACCCGACGCCGTCGAGGAAGGCCTGGGCTGTGGAGACGGCGTCCTGGCCGATCATCGAGTCGACCACGAACAGGATCTCGTCGGGGTCGACAGCATCCCTGATCGCCGCTGCCTGCGCCATCATCTCGGAATCGACGCCGAGCCGGCCAGCGGTGTCGATGATGACGATGTTGTGCAGCCTGCGCCTGGACTCATCCAGCGAGTCGCGGGCTACCCGGACCGGGTCGCCGACCCCGCTGCCAGGCTCGGGCGCGTACACGGGCACGCCGGCCCGCTCGCCGAGCACCTGGAGTTGCTCGACCGCGTTGGGCCGCTGCAGGTCGGCGGCGACCAGCATGGGCGTGTTGCCCTGGCTCTTCAGCCAGAGCGCCAGCTTCGCCGCCAGCGTGGTCTTGCCTGAGCCCTGCAGGCCAGCCAGCATGATCACGGTCGGCGGCACCTTGGCGAACCGCAGCCGCCTGGCCTCGCCGCCGAGGATCTCGACCAGTTCCTCGTTGACGATCTTGATGACCTGCTGTGCGGGGTTGAGCGCCTGCATGACGTCGGCGCCGAGCGCCCGTTCCTTCACCCGGGCGATGAACTCCCTGACCACGGGCAGCGCGACGTCAGCCTCGAGCAGCGCGATCCTGATCTCGCGGCAGGTGGCCTCGACGTCGGCTGGCGACAGCCTGCCGCGCCCCCGCAGGGACGAGAAGACCTGGGTCAGCCGGTCGGAGAGTGTCTCGAACACCTGTGCCGAACTCCTTCTTGCTTTTCTGTCTGCTGTGCTGTGGCGTCGTCAGCCAGGACTACCCGATCATCGCGTCGACAAAGGCCTCTGGCTCGAACGGAGCCAGGTCGTCAGGGCCCTCGCCAAGCCCGACCAATTTGACCGGAACGCCGAGCTCGCGCTGCACGGCGATCACGATCCCGCCCTTCGCGGTGCCGTCGAGCTTGGTGAGTACGATCCCGGTGATGTCGACGACCTCGGCGAACACGCGTGCCTGGCGCAACCCGTTCTGCCCGGTGGTCGCATCGAGCACGAGCAGCACCTCGTCGACTGTGCCGTGCTTCTCGATAACGCGCTTAATCTTGCCGAGCTCGTCCATCAGCCCGGTCTTGGTGTGCAGCCGGCCTGCGGTGTCGACGATCACCGCGTCGACACCCTGCGCCGTGCCCGCACTGACGGCGTCGAACGCCACGCTCGCAGGGTCCGCGCCTTCCCGGTCGGCCCGCACGACCTTCGCGCCTACACGGTTCGCCCAGGTCTCCAGCTGATCGGCGGCTGCGGCCCGGAACGTGTCGGCGGCTCCAAGCAGGACGCTGCTGCCGTCACCGATCAGGACCCTGGCCAGTTTGCCGCAGGTCGTGGTCTTGCCGGTGCCGTTGACGCCGACGACGAGCAGCACAGCTGGGCGGTCACCGTGCGGTGAGGTGTGCAGGGTGCGGTCGAAGTCCACGCCGACCTGCTCGAGCAGGTCGCCCCGCAGCATCGCCCTGACCTCGGTCAGGTCGTTGGTCCCTGCCACCTTGACCTCGGTGCGCAGCCGCTCGACCATGTGCGCGGCGGGCGCCGCACCCATGTCAGCCGTGATCAGTATCTCTTCGATCTCATCCCACGTCTGGTCGTCGAGCTTGCCCGACGACAGCAGGCTGAGCAGCGCGGCTCCGAACGCGGACTGCGAGCGGGCCAGCCTGCTCCTGAGCCTGACCATCCGTCCCGCAGACGGCGGCGGCTTCTCGAGGGCCGGGATCGGGGCCGCAGGGGCATCCTCAACCGGCGGCGGTGCGGTGGCCTCTGGAGGCGGTGCAACGACGCTGGCATCGGGTGCGGGCGCCCGCGTGACGGGCGGCGCAGTCGTCGTCGTCCCGATCTGACCAGGCAACTGGCCGGGCGGCACGGCCTTGCCCCGCCGCCTGCTGCGGGGTGCGAGCAGCGCGCCTCCGCCGACGATCGCAACGAAGAGGACGGAGCCGATGATGATGAGAACTGTTTCCATGACGGCTTCAAGTCTGGCAGAAGCTTGCCACCAACCGCGCCAGTCGCCCTCTCAGCATGAGCTGAGGGCCGCCGCTACGCGGGCTCCCGCCGCTATGCGGGCTCCCGTTCGCGCAGGCGCTGGCTGACCACGGCCGAGACGCCGTCCGACCGCATCGTCACCCCGTAGAGGGAGTCGGCGACCTCCATGGTCCGCTTCTGGTGCGTGACGATGATGAGCTGGGAGCTGGACCTCAGCTCGTCGAAGATGTCGAGCAGCCGCCCGACGTTGGTGTCGTCGAGCGCCGCTTCCACCTCATCCATCACGTAGAACGGCGACGGCCGCGCCTTGAAGATGGCCAGCAGGAACGCGATCGCCGTGAGCGAGCGCTCGCCGCCGGACAGCAGCGACAGCCGCTTCACCCGCTTACCAGGCGGCCTGGCCTCGAACTCGATGCCCGTCGCCAGCATGTCGTCGGGCTCGGTCGAGCACCAGCCGACCCTCGCCACCGGGGAACAGCCGCCCGAAGATCTGCTCGAACTCGCGCGCGGTGTCTTCGTAGGCGTCGGCGAAGACCTGCTGGACCCGGTCGTCGACCTCCTTGACTACGGTCAGCAGGTCCCTGCGGGTCTTGCGCAGATCCTCGAGCTGGGTCACGAGGAACGCGTGCCGTTCTTCCAGGGCGGCGAACTCCTCGAGCGCGAGCGGGTTGACCTTGCCGAGCTGGTCAAGCTGGCGCTGAGCCACATCGGCCCTGCGCTGCTGTTCGCCCCGGTCGTAGACGACCGCCTGCTCGCCCTCCCCGCCAGCCGAAGACAGGCACGTCAGGGCCGTACTCGGCGATCAGCGACCCGACGTCGATCGCGAAGTCCTCCGACACCTTGGCCTCAACCTGCTCCAGCCTGAGACGCCGCCCCGCCCTGGCCACCTCGACGCCGTGCGCCGCATCGACGACCTTGTCGAGCTGCGCGGACGCCTCCCTGATCCTGGCGCGAACGGTCTTGAGCTCTTCGTCGCGGCCCTGGTGAGCGACCTCGGCCTGCTGGCGTTCCCCGTCGGCAAGCCGCAGCGACCGCTCGATCGAGGCCAGCGCGATCTTCGCGCCGCTCGCGACCGCTGCTGCGATCCGTGCCTCGGCCGCCCGCCGCTTCGCTCGCTCGGCGGCCCGGCTGATGGCCTGGCGCTCAGCAACGGCTGCCGAGGCCAGCGCGTCCGCTCGCCCGCTGATCGCGCGCAGCCGCTCCTCGACGGTCCGCACCTCGAGCCTTGCGTCCATCTCCGTGCTTCTGGCCGCTGCGGCGCTGTCCGCGAGTGCTTGCCTGCTGCGACCGCGGACCCGGCCGCTGGACTCCTCGTGGTCGTCAGCCTCGTCACCGTTCATCGCGGCGGTCGCGTCGGACGACGGCCGGGCGCTGTCGTCCTGGCCGGACTCGGCCGCGATCTTCGCCTCGATGTCGGCGAGCTGCGTCCTGCTCTTCTCCGCCGAACGGTCTGCGGCGGCAATGGCCGCGACCAGCCGGCCTGCCTCGTCCTGGGCGGCACGAGCCGCGCCGGCGAGCGCTCCGAGGCGGCCGGAAACCTCGGCCGCCGCCGCGTCGACCTCCTGCAGCGCGGCCTGTGCCTCCGCGAGCACCTGGCGCGCCTGCTCCTCTTCCTCGGCCGACTCGGCCAGCTCGCGTTCCGCGCGCTGCGCCGCTTGCTCGGCGTCGGCGAGCTGTTTGGTCGCCTGCTGCGCTGCCGCCCGCAATCCGAGCAAGCTCTGCCCGCCCGCCGAACCGCCGCGCGCCCAATGTGCACCGAGCAGATCACCATCGGCCGTCACGACCGCAACGGACGGATCATCCATGCACGAGCTCAAGCCCGGTCGCCAGGTCAGGCACGACAAGCACGCCGGCGAGCAGCTGCTCAATGGCCGCGGCCAGCTCACCTGGCGCCTTGACAAGATCAAGAGCAGGGGTAACGGAACTCACCCGTCCATCGCCCTCGCCATGACCGGTCCCGCTGCCCGCCCAGCCGGGCCGCGCGGGCGCGCGGCCCGTGACTCGATCGCGCTGCACCCGCTCGGCCGCATTGCCGTCCGCGATGACCAGGTCAGCCCTCCCGGCATCAGCGTCGCGGAGCTTGCGCAGGATGTCGGCGGCCGCGCCGACGTCACTGACCGCCACCGCCGCAGCCGAGCTGCCGAGTGCGGCGGCGATGGCCTCGGCCGCTCCGTCCGCGACCGTGATCAGCTCGGCAAGCGGCCCGAGCACGCCGGGAAACCTGCTGCCATCGGCGAGAAGGACCTCGGACGCGTCGGCACCCCGGCGCACGGCCTCCCCGAGCGCCGCCGCCCTGGCCCGGAGCCCGGCGCGCTGGTCGCTGAGCTCGTGCTCGGACTTCCGCAGCCGGGCCAGCTGAGCAGAGGCGGCCTTGACGGCCGCGGCCGCACGCTCGTGCGCCGCAACCAGCTCGGCCCTGTCCTCGTCCCGGCCTCCGAACTGATCCTGCAGTTCCGCCGTATTGCTGCTGTGCCCTCTCGGCCCTGCGCGCGCGCCGCCGCGAGCACCGTGGCCAGCCGGCCGGCCTCCTCCTGGGCGGCGGCCAGCCGGCTCCTGGCCGCTCCCGCCTGACCGCGCAGCCTCGCCAGCCGCTCGGCCCGCTCGGCGGCGGCCTTCGCGTCGGCCGCGATCTTGCGCTCGGCCTCGGCGAGCGCCAGCTCGGCGGCCGTCCGTGCAGACACGGCGGTGGCGAGCTGCCCGCGGGCGACCCGCAGCCGGTCGCTCAGCGCCCGTTCTTGCTCGCGCAGACCGGCGGCCTCTCGCTCGAGGTCGTCAGGATCGCGGCCCGGCCGCGGGTTCTCTGGCGGCGCGGACAGATGGTTGTGGCGTTCGGCGGCCAGGTCGGCGACCGCCCTGAGCCGCTCGGCCAGCCCGCCGAGCGTGAAGTACGTCTCCTGCGCGACGGCGAGCCGTGGCGCGTGCTGCTGCGCGGCTTCCTCAAGCTCGGCTTCTTGCAGGCGCGCCGTCGTGAGCGTCGCCTCGAGCTCGGCTCCTGCAGCGCCGCGGCGGCGGTCTCGTCGGCCTCGTCCCTGGCGAGCTCGCCCGAGAGCGTCACGTAGTCATCGGCAAGCAGCCTGAGCCGCGCATCGCGCAGGTCTGCCTGGATGACCGCCGCCTTCCTGGCGAGCTGCGCCTGCCGGCCGAGCGGCTTGAGCTGGCGGCCAAGCTCGGTGGTGAGGTCCACCAGCCTGGTCATGTTGGCCTGCATGGCCTCAAGCTTGCGGAGCGCCTTTTCCTTGCGCCTGCGGTGCTTGAGCACCCCTGCGGCTTCCTCGATCAGCGCCCGGCGCGCATCAGGACCGGCGTTGAGAATGTCGTCGAGATGCCCCTGCCCGACGATGACGTGCATCTCGCGGCCGAGGCCGGTATCGGAGAGCAATTCCTGCACGTCGAGCAGCCGGCATTGGTTTCCGTTGATCGCGTACTCGCTCTGGCCGGTGCGGAACAGCAGCCGGCTGATGGTGACCTCGGCGTACTCGATCGGCAGCGCGCCGTCGCTGTTGTCGATGGTGAGGGTGACCTCGGCCCTGCCGAGAGCCGGCCGGCCTGACGTGCCGGCGAAGACGACGTCCTCCATCTTGCCGCCGCGCAGCGGTTTGACTCCCTGCTGGCCCATCACCCAGGAGAACGCGTCGACCACGTTGGACTTGCCTGAGCCGTTGGGGCCGACCACGCAGGTGATGCCGGGCTCGAAGCGCAAGGTGGTCGCGGAGGCGAAGGACTTGAATCCGCGAAGCGTGAGGGTCTTCAGGTACACCGCCTGTTCTCCTCATCCGCCTGTGCTTGTGGCCAGTCTGCGCCTGGCTCCACCGAACCCTACCGTGCGACACGCGGGGTCCGAGATCGCTAAACGCGCACGCCACATGCGTCATTGCCCGCTGGCAGCGCAGCCTGTAGGCAGCGCCTAAGATGCCGGACGGCCTACAGCGGACACGCGGCAGCACCGGCCCGCGGAGTACCGCTCACCGTTGGGGGTTGATCAGGTGCGAGGAGCCTGCTCAGGTAAGCGCGGGTTCGCGCTCGTCGAGCAGAATCTCGTGGCCTACTCCGGCCGCGAGCACGTCGTTTACTTCCTGCAGCCGAGCAAGCTCGGCCTCCAGGTCACGTACTCGTCGCTGCAGTCGGCGCATCTCAGACACCATGCGGGGATCAGGCCCGCCTACATGGCCAAGCAGAGCCTTCGCCATTGCTTTGAGGTCCTCCACACTGAGTGACCAGAGTGGTCGCGCACGCAGAAACGCAAGAAACGCGCCAGTTGCGCGCAGGTAACACCTCCATGGTCCCACCACAACACCCATCCGGTCAAGTTGGCATCTACCCAGGTCACCGGCATGGACGAACGTCTGAGCAACGGGAATTTAGCTGCACTCAGCGTGCAGCGCGGGCGCAGTCGCGCGTCGAATCCGGTCAGTAAATGCGGCCGGATATGAATAAAGGACGAAACCGGGCTGACCGGCAATATCAGCGCTCGACAAATCCGGCCAGACCGCCTCGCGCCTGGTCCCATCGGTGCGTCACCTGGACGACGTTTCCCGGGCGTTCCGGGAGATTCGAGACGTTCGAGCAGCGCGGCGCAGCTGTCCGCTGTTGCCCTCGGCCACGATCCTGACCCTGCCATCGATGAGGTTCTCGGCCATGCCCATCAGGCCGAGTTCCAGCGCGTTGCTCCTGACCCACCAGCGGAAGCCGACTCCCTGCACGCGGCCGCGCACCCAGATCGGTCAGCCTGGCCTGCTTGCTCAGCGCATCGGGGTTCAGCGTCGCTCAGCACGCTCGCGCCGGCTGGCCCGGCCGCGTCGTCCCATGTCTTCCTGGCCGGTCACCAGCGCCCTCGCCGCGGCCTGGGCTGGCACCGGGGGCACCGGAACGAGGACCGGTTCATGAACTTCTCGCGCAGCACGAGCGCGCCGCAGCGCGGGCACGGCTCGCCTTGCCTGCCGTAGACAGCCAGAGACCGGTCGAAGTACCCGCTCTGCCCGTTGACCTGGACGTACAGGCTGTCGAATGAGGTACCGCCCGCGTGGATGGCCTCGCCGAACACCGCCCGGATCGCGGCCAGCAGCCGCAGCACGTCGCCGCGCCTCAGCGCGTCGGTTCCCCTGGCCCAGTGCAAGCCAGCCCGCCAGAGCGACTCGTCGGCGTAGATATTGCCAACGCCGCTGATCAGGGACTGATCGAGGAGCGCCCGCTTGATTCCGGTCCGCCGCGTCCTGAGCCTCGCCGACGAAGCTGGTCGTCATCGAAGGCAGGCTCAAGGGGATCGGGAGCGATGTGAGCGATGGCCGCAGGGAGCTGCGGCGCCCCCCGGCGAGAAGGCCAGGTGACCGAACGTGCGCTGGTCAACGAAACGCAGGTCAGGGCCGCCGTCGGTAAACGAGAACCTGGCGCGCACGTGCGACGTCAGCTGGCCTGTCGGGATCTCCGACGACGAGTTGCCCGCTCATCCCCAGGTGGGCGATCAGTGCATCGTCGTCAACCGGCAGCCACAGGTACTTGCCGCGGCGGCGGATGTCGCCCACGGTGCCGCCGCGCAGCACGGCGGCGAGATCGTCAGGCCCGGCCAGGTGCCGCCTGGCGGCACGCGGATGCAGCACGTGCACGTCGGCAAACGTGCGTCCGCTGATATGCCGCTGGAGCCCGTCCCTGACGGTCTCCACCTCTGGCAGCTCGGGCACTGTGACCTTCCGGCACTTCCTTAGTTCCTGTGCTGCTGACTGCTGGACTGCCGCGCTGGTCCGGCCGCGGACGATCCGGCCGTGGCCGAGCTGGCCTGGCCGACCGCGTCGACGGCGGCGAGCTCGGTGCCGTCGCCTCGTCGGCCGCCGCGCTCACCCGTGCGCTGATCGCCGTCCAGGCCGCCTCCGCGGCCTGCTGCTCGGCTTCCTTCTTGGTGCGCCCTTCGCCTTCACCCCAGACCTGACCGCCGACCTTAGCGACTGCGCGGAAGGACTTCTGGTGGTCGGGCCCGCTCTCATCAACCAGGTACTCAGGACCGCCCAGCTCCTCTGGCGCCGTGAGCTCCTGGAGCGAGGTCTTCCAGTCCAGCCCGGCGCCGAGCCGGGCCGACCTGGCGATCACCGGGTCGAAGAGCCGGTGCACGAGCGGGTCGGCCGACTCCATGCCGCCATCGAGGTAGACGGCGCCGATCACGGCCTCGAGCGTGTCAGCCAGGATCGAGGACTTGTCGCGTCCTCCCGTGCTCTCCTCGCCCTTGCCCAGCCGGACGTAACTGCCCAGGCGCAGGCCGCGGGCGACACCGGCCAGCGCACGGCTGTTGACGACGGCGGCACGCAGCTTCGCGAGGTTGCCTTCTGGCAGGTCTGGATGCTTGCGGAAGAGCGTGTCGGTAACGATCAGGCCGAGCACCGAGTCGCCAAGGAATTCGAGCCGCTCGTTGGTCGGCAGCCCGCCGTTCTCGTAGGCGAATGACCTGTGCATCAGGGCACGGTCAAGCAGCTGGTCGTCGACCTGGACCTGCAGCATGGCGAGGAGGACGGAGATGTCGGCATCAGCCGCCCGCCCGTCAGACGGAGCCAGGCTCACCGTTACCTCCCTCCCGCGATCAGGCTTCGCGCGAGCACGCATGCCTTAGGAGGAAGGAGTGGTGACCTGCCGCCTGTTATACGTTCCGCAGGTCGGGCAGGCCGGTGCGGCAGCTTCGGGTCCCGGCACTGCGGGCACGTGACGAGCTGTGGCGCGGTGGCCTTCCACTGGGCGCGCCGCGACCTGGTATTGCTGCGCGACATCCTTCGCTTCGGTACTGCCACCTCAGCGCTCCTTCGAACCCTCGGGACGCGGCGTCCCGGTCGACGATGTGTCATCCGGCCGGCCATCGCTGGCCGGGTCATCCGTGGCGGCCCGGTCTTCGGGCCCGAACAAGTCCTTCAGTACCGCCCAGACGCCCCCGTCGTCGGGATGCGAGTGCCCGGGCTCGGCGTCAGCGAGCTTGACGCCGCACTTGCTGCACAGTCCTGCGCAGTCGTCCCTGCACAGCGGGGACAGCGGCAGGTCAAGCACCAGCGCGTCGCGAAGCGCGGGCTCGAGGTCCAGCAGGTCTCCGTCCAGAAGATACCCGTCGTCCTCCGATTCGCCGGCCTCGGCGGCGAACAATTCGCAGAACCTGCACCTGCGTGCTCGACGTGAACTCGTCCAGGCACCGCGCGCACTCGCCGACCAGCGGAGCGGTCACCGCGGCGGTCACGAGCACGCCGTCGCTGACGTCCTCGAGCTGGACCTCGAGGTGCAGGTCGCCGCCCTCGGGCACCCGGACCATCCCCGAGCCGAGGTCAGCCGGCGCGGGCACGGTACGCGATTCCGAGCGCGCTGACGCCGACCCGAGCGACCTGATGTCGAAGACGAGCGGTCCGCGCGGATCCAAGCGCTGAGTTCTCTTTAGTTTCGCGTTTGGCATGACTAAGCACAGCTCACGAGTCGGTACTGGGCGGTCAGCTTACCGTTTGGCTAACCGAATACCCAACTCCGCGGTCGGCAGCATTCCCGCGACGCATGATCACGGAGGACTTCCAGCGTCCGCTGAGAACAACCGCTGAGCTCGTGAGCATGGCTGGCCGCGGCGGCGCCTCACTCGCTGGTGAGGCGCTCGGTCAGGCGCCGGAGCACCGGCTCAGGAACAAGGCTCGCGACATCCCCGCCGTAGCTGGCGAATTCCTTGACCAGGCTGGAGGACAGGAACGCGTACAGCGGGTTCGTGGTCATGAACAGCGTCTCGATCCCGGCCTGGTTGTAGTTCATCTGCGCCATCTGCATCTCGTAGTCGAAGTCTGTGACGGCGCGCAGCCCCTTGACGATCGCCGACACGTCGTTGGCGCGGCAGAAGTCGACGATCAGGCCGTTGAACTTGGCGACCCTGACGTTCGGCAGGTCCTTGCTGACCTCGCGCAGCAGTTCAACCCGCTCGTCGGCGGTGAACAGCGACGACTTCGACGGGTTGCGCAGGACCGCGACGATCACCTCGTCGTGCAGCTTGGCCGCGCGCCCGATGATGTCCAGATGGCCGTTCGTGACCGGGTCAAACGACCCAGGGCAGACGACGCGAATCACGCAGAGTCACGCTCCCGTCGTTAATCGGCGGCGGCAGGTGCAGCACCTGAGGCGCGACCGTACCAGAGCACGGTCTCGCCGTATCTGCGGGATCGGTCCTGCGCGTATCCGGCGGGCCACGGCGGCGGCCCGGACCTCGCGTCGCGCTCCACGACCACGAGGGCGCCCGCGGCCAGCCAGCCGCGCCGTCGGCCAGGGTCACAAGCACCTGGCCGAGCTCGTCGTCGCCGACCGCGTACGGCGGATCGGCGAACACGAAGTCGCGCGGACCTGCCGGCCCGGGCCCGCGGCGCAAGCGCCCGGGCGACCCGGTCCTGGACCACGCTCGCTCCCGGCAGGCCGACGGTCTCGATGTTTCGCCTGATGACCCGGACCGCGCCCGGATCGGACTCGATCAGCAGCACGTCGGCGGCGCCGCGCGACAGCGCCTCGAGCCCGACCGCGCCCGAGCCGGCGTACAGGTCGAGCACCCGCGGTCCCTCCAGGCTGCCGAGCATGGCGAGCGACCGCGCGCGAACAGACCCTCCCTGGTCCGGTCGCTCGTCGGCCTGGTCGACCGGCCGGATGGCACGGCGAGCCGACGGCCGCCCGCGATCCCGGCGATGATCCTCGTCACGTCAGGCCTTCTCCAGGTACTCGGCCCGGTCGGCGTCGAGCAGCGCGGCGATCGCGGCGGCCAGCGCGGGCTGCCCGGCCAGCGCGGGGTCGGCGCCCACCAGTTCCTCGGCCTCTTGCCTGGCCTGGCCGATCAGGTCCTCGTCCTTCAGCAGCGTGAGCAGCTTCAGGCTCGACCTGCGGCCGGCCTGCGCGGCGCCGAGCACGTCGCCCTCCCTGCGCTGCTCGAGGTCGAGCCTGGACAGCGCGAAGCCATCCTGGGTCGCGGCGACGGCGTCGAGCCGATCCCGGGCCGGGCCAGGCGGCGCCTCGGTGACGAGCAGGCACAGTCCGGTATGACCGCCCCTGCCGACCCGGCCCCGCAACTGATGCAGCTGCGAGACCCCGAACCGGTCAGCGTCCATGATCACCATGGCGGTGGCGTTGGGCACGTCGACGCCGACCTCGACGACCGTCGTCGTCACGAGCACGTCGATCTGGCCGTCCGCGAAGGCCAGCATGACCTTGTCCTTCTCGTCAGACGCCAGCCTGCCGTGCAGGATGCGCGAGCCTGAGATCGGCGAGCGGCCCCTGCCGCAGCTGCGCGGCGACGTCGAGCACCGAGACACGGCGCGGCGCCGCTGCTTCGCTCGTCGTCACCGAACTCATCGTCGCCGAAGTCGAAGCCCCCGTCATCGGCGACATCGAAGGCCTCGTCGTCGGCCTGGCGCGCGCGGCCGCCGCGGCCTTCCGCCTGCGGCCGCGGCTTCGTCGGATCCCGTGTCGGACTGGCCGCCGATCCGCGGGCACACGATGTAGGCCTGCCGCCCGAGTCCGACCTCCTCCGCGACCCGCTCCCAGGTGCGGTCCAGGTAGTGCGGCTTCTCGGCGGCCGGCACGACGTGCGTGGCGATCGGCGACCTGCCAGCAGGAAGCTCGGTGAGCTCGGTGACCTCCAGGTCGCCGAAGACGGTCATCGCGACCGTCCGCGGGATCGGCGTGGCGGTCATCACCAGCACGTGCGGCCTGCCGTCTGCCGCCTTGCCCCGCAATGCCTCCCGCTGCTCGACGCCGAACCGGTGCTGCTCGTCGATCACGATCAGGCCCAGGTCGGCGAATTGCACGTGCTCTTCGAGGAGCGCGTGGGTGCCGATGACGATCCCGGCCTCGCCGGATGCCGCCTCGAGCAGGGAGCGGCGGCGTGCGGCGCTGCCCTGCGAGCCGGTCAGCAGCGTGACCCTGGTCGCATGGTCGGCACCGCCGAGCTGGCCGGCCATCGCCAGCGGGCCGAGCATCTGGCTGATCGAGCGGTGATGCTGCTGGGCAAGCACCTCGGTCGGCGCCAGCAGCGCCGCCTGTCCGGCCGCGTCGATGACCTGGAGCATCGCGCGCAGCGCCACGATCGTCTTGCCGGACCCGACCTCTCCCTGGAGCAGGCGGTGCATCGGGTGGTCCTGGCCGAGATCGTCGGCGATCGTCGCGCCGGCGGCCTGCTGGCCGGGCGTGAGCTGGAAGGGCAGCTCGCCGGTCGAACGCCGCGAGCAGGCCGTCGGCGACGGGCGGACGCGGCAGCGCGACGTACTCGGTGGAGACGCGCCGCCGCTGAGCCAGCACGACCTGCAGCATGAAGGCCTCGTCCCACTTCAGCCGCTGCCGCGCCGCCAGGTAGTCGCCGTGTCGGCCGGCCGGTGGACGGCGCTGCAGCGCCCTGGCGTAGTCGTACAGCTTGTGCCGCGCTCCGCAGCTGCGCGGGCAGCGGGTCGTCGTGCGATCTCGACGGCGGCGAGCGCGAGCCGTACCGAGTCTGCGATCTGCCAGGACGCGATGTCCTTGCTGGCCGGGTAGATCGGGATCAGCTCGGTGGCGAACTCCACTGCCCGCTCTGAGTCCGCCGGGCCCGACGCCGATCAGCTCGTACTCCGGATGCGACAGCTGGCGCTTGCCGCGGAAGCGTGGACACCTGACCAGAGAACAGGCCGTGCAGGCCAGGCGCGAGCTGGCGTTCACGCCAGTCCTGCCGTCCCTTCCCGAAGAACGTGAGCGTCAGCTGACCGCGGCCGTCGGTGACCACGGCCTCGAAGATCGAGCCGCGCCGGTTGCGCATCGGCCTGGTCGACACCGAGGCGATCATCGCCTGCACCGTGACGTGCTCGCCGTCGCGCAGGCCCGCGAGGTCGGTCAGCTCTCCCCTGGTCTCGTACCGGCGCGGGTAATAGGTCAGCAGGTCTCCGACCGTGCGCAGGCCCTGGGCCGAGCGTGGCGAGCCGCTTGGCAGCCTTGTCCCCGACGACGGGCCTGAGCGGGTCAGACAGCTTCGTCATCGCTACTCAGCCCCGATCAGCAGCAGGGAATCGGTCATGCCGCCGTCATAGCAGATCACCTCGACGCCGGGGGCACGGCCGGCCACGTGAGCGGTGACGAATCCGGCAAGGCCCTGGGCTGGCGCCCTGGCCGGTCACGAGCGTGAGCATCTCAGTGTCACCGGTGAGCAGCAGATCGGTGACGCGCGAGCGCCACATCAGCCTGCTCGCGCCCGGCTACGACAGCCTCGCGTGCAAGCGACCGACGAACGGCTCGGCTCCCGCCAGCAGACGCCGGCATGTTCGTCGCTGTGGCGGGACGGCGCCGCACGCTCGCCCAGCGCATCCCGGCGACGGCCCGCTTCATCGCGGTGACGTCGGCGTCCTGGTCGCGTCGCGCGTCGTGAACGGCCAGCGCCGCGAGCAACTGGACCTCGCTGCCGTCTCCAGCACCGGCCAGCCGGGCGGCCACCGCTCAGCGTGCGCCCGCCAGGCGCGAGCAGCACGGCGGGCCGACTCCGCGAGGCGCCCGGCGAGTGGGCTCCTCGCGTATCGCGTCGAGATCGGCGGCGCTGGCCACGACCTTCGCGCCCGCGGCCCGCAGCAGGGCGGCCAGGCCCGCCCCGCGGCGACCGCGACAACTGCCGGTCGCCGTCGCTGGCCTGCCTGCCGGGATGTTCGGGCGGGTTGCGTTGAGATAAGTGATGGTGATCTTGCTGAGCCTGCCAGCCTCCAGTCCCGCCTCGATGACGGCGCCGGCGTCGGCGACGTGGACGTGCACGTGCCACCGCGGGGCGCGGCCGGAGACGACGAGCGAGTCGCCGAGCAGGTCGAGGCGGTCGCGCAGGGCCGAGACGGCATCCGCGGGCGCGTCCAGCAGGAACGTGACCTCGTAGCCGAACTCCGGGGCCGGCAGTGCCGGCCGCCTCGGCGGCCGCTAGCCCCGGGCTCGGTCAGCCGCGACCGCGTGGCCGGCTGGTGCCGGGACTGCGAAGAAACTCGCGGATGTCCGCTGATGGCCGCGCTCAGCGCGTCGAGCAGGACACAGAGCCCGGCGCCGCCCGCGTCGACCACGCCGCTGGCCGCGAGCGCCTCCAGTTGCTGCCCGGGTGCCGAGCAGCGCCTCGCGCGCCGCCAGCGCCGCGGCCCTGCCGACCTCGGCAGGTCAGCCGGAGCTGGGCCGCCGCGTGCGCCGCCGCCCTCGCCGCCGCGTCGGCGACGGTCAGGACGGTGCCCTCGACCGGCCGGTGCACGGCGGCCCTGGCCAGCGCGGCCGCCCTGGCGAGGGCGAGTGCCACGACCTGGCCGTCGCACGGCGAGGCAGGGCCGCAGGTGTCAGCGAGGCCGCACAGCAACTGGCTGAGGATGATGCCCGAGTTGCCGCACGCTCCCTGCAGCGCGGCGGCCGCGGCCGCCTGCCAGATGTCGGCGGTGCTGGCCTGGTCAGGCAGGTCGCCAGGGCGTCGGCGGCACACGCGATCGTCTTGTGCATGTTCGTGCCGGTGTCCGAGTCGGCGACCGGGAACACGTTGAGCGCGTCGATCGCCGCGCGCGACCGGCCGAGGTCGTCGGCCGCTAGACGCAGCCACAGCCGTACCACCGCGCCGTCGATGTCCTGCACTGCCGGCATAGACGGCAGGCTACTTCGCAGGTCTGTCGGCGTCAGGTGCGATCGACAGGCCGGGCTGCACAGCCACCGGTGCGGCGGGCGGCGAGGCGCTGATCTCCGGCGAGTCGCGCGGAGCGCGCCAGTCGGATATCCTTGACCGGCCGGGTCGCGTAAGCCTGCCCGATGACCGATCTGACTACCACTCCTTGGAGCGATCCCGTGGCTTCCGTCTGCGACGTGTGCGGCAAGGGGCCGGGCTTCGGCAATAACGTGTCGTACTCGCACCGCCGCACCCCGCGCCGCTGGAATCCCAATATTCAGCGCCTCCGCGTGAAGGTCGGGCGGACGCCCAAGCGCCTGAACGTCTGCACCTCCTGCATCAAGGCAGGCAAGGTCACTCGCTGACCGTCTAGCTGACGGGCTGCCGCATCTGCCAGGCGTGATCGACGGGCCCGATCCCGGCGCCGAGCGGGAACCCGCCTTCGATCGCGCCCGCGACGTATTCCCTCGCTGCCTCCACCGCTGCTGGCACATCCACGCCCATGGCCAGGTGCGACGCGATGGCCGACGCCAGCGTGCACCCCGTCCCGTGCGTATGCTGGCTGGCGATCCGATGCCCGGGAAAGCGGATGACCTGGCCCTCACCAAGCAGCAGGTCCACCGGGTTGCCTGGCAGGTGGCCGCCCTTGACCAGCACCCAGCGCGGCCCGCGCGCGGCCAGCTTGCAGGCGGCGGTCAGCATGTCGTTCTCGTCGGCGATCGTCATGCCGGTCAGCAGTCCCGCTTCGAGCAGGTTCGGCGTGACGAGCGTGGCCAGCGGCAGCAAGTCAGAGGTGATCGCCTCGAGCGTGCACTCGGACACCAGCGGATCGCCGTGCTTGGACACCGCGACCGGGTCGACAACGAGCGGCACATCGGCCGAGGTGGCGGCCAGCTTGTCGCTCACCGTCTTGACGATCTCGGCCGAGGCGAGCATGCCCGTCTTGATGGCCTGCGTGCCGATGTCGCTGAGCACCGAGTCAAGCTGCGCGCGGACGGCCTCAGGCGGAAGCTCCCAGCAGCCCTGGACGCCCAGCGAGTTCTGTGCCGTCACGGCGCAGATCACGGTCATGCCGTGCACGCCTAGCGCGAGCATCGTCTTCAGGTCGGCCTGGATTCCCGCGCCGCCGCCCGAGTCCGATCCCGCGATCGCGAGGACCCGCGGCGGAGTCTGACTCATGCAGTCAGCCTAAGCGCCGAGGCTGGCTGCCCGGCGAGCCGCCTTGACGGGGCGCGGGCGAGTGGGCGCGGCATTAGTCGCCGACGTGGATCAGGCCCGCGCGGCGGCCCGCACTCTTGGATATAGCCCGGAACGCGCAGCTGCCGCCGTCGAAGGTGCAGCCCGTCGGCCACGCGGGCGTTCCCGAGCCGAACACGACGATTCTCGCCTCGTTGTCGCCTGACCCGGGCCATGGCAATGGCGATCCGCTCACCACGACGCCGTCCTGACCGTCGTGCCGCCACTGGGCCCACATGATGTTGCTGATCGACGCGCCAGGCAGGGCGAAACTCAGCTCCCAGTTGCCGAGCCGGTGACGGCCCTCGATCAAGATCACGGCCATGAAGCCACCTTGATCCATCGGCAGCAATTCATATTCGACCTTGATGCCGGATACGTGCACGTTCGCGTCGCGGGTCGGTCCTGGCAGCCTGACCTCGTGCTTGATCGCTGGCGAAGGAGCGGCGGGCGACGCCGAAGGGGAGCAGGCAGCGTCCGCGCAGCGCCCGCTTTTCGTTGGCGGGAACGTCAGCGCCGGATGCGGAGTCGCCAGCGTCAGCGAGGTCGCGATCACGATGCCGATGCTGACCGCGAACCACGGCGTCAGCATCGCGCCGCGGAGCATCCGGCCGTATTCAGGACGCGAACCCAACCCGCGGAGCCCGGTCGCGTCGGCGACGCCGTCGAGTCATGGACTGACGAGTCCTGTGGCGGGATCGGAATGGACGGGGCCAAGTGAGGCCGGAGTCGCCCGGTGCGGGACAGCGTCGGAGGGGACGCCGCGTGCAGGCCAGAACCCCTGACGCTTCGCTCTGTGTCGAGGACGGCCCTCCGGTCGATGACGCGGCACAGAGTGGTTATATCAAGCAATTGGCCACGACGACGAGTGACATTCGGAATTTGCTTGAACACGAAGCGTAGTTAAGGCAGAAAGTGCTCCCAGCCGCCCGCAAGGTTCCATCTGCGCCCGTCGACGATAATCCCGTGACCGTCGCTTGCACTGCCGATTACCGTCCAGCGTTCTGGCAGGGAAATGCCCGGCGGGAAGGCCGCCACCAGGGCGTGATCGTCGCCTCCGGTCAGTGCCCAGACCAGCCAGTCGGTGGCGTCACCGAGGAGGTCTGCCGCCCGGACGAGGGCCCGCCGCCTGGTGACGGGTTCGGCCGCGATCGCGCTCGACCGCAGTTCGATCCGCACGCCGCTGGCCGACGCGACATGGCCGAGGTCGGCAATGAGGCCGTCGCTGACGTCGATCATCGCGGTCGCCCCAAGCTGAGCGGCCTCCGGCCCCGCCTGGTAGGGCGGCGCCGGCCGGCGGTGCGCTGCCACCAGCGACGCAAGGTCGTCATCGGCGGGGGTTATCCCGGAGCGCAGCAGGGCCAGACCCGCCGCCGCGCTCCCGAGCGTCCCGGTCACCGCGATCACGTCTCCCGCCCTGGCGCCGCTCCTGGTGACCGGCACGCGTCCGGCGAGGTCGCCGAGTGCCGTGACCGCGAGCATGACGACGTCGGCGCTGCTCGTGTCGCCGCCGGCGACTACGGCGACCACGCCGATTCGCCTCGCCGGCGATGCCGCGCATCAGATCGAGAACCCAGTCGACCTCGAGCTACCCGGCCCCGCGAAGCTGACGAGCAGCGCGGTGGGCCTCGCTCCCATGGCCGCGATGTCGGCGAGATTTCGCGCAGCGGCTTTGCCGCCGATATCGCGCGGCGCCGACCATTCCCGACGGAAATGCCTGCCCTCGATGAGCATGTCGGCAGCCGCGACAACGCGGCCGTCAGGGGCGCCCACCACCGCGGCATCATCACCGATGCCGACAATCAAGCCAGCATTACCTGGGAGCACCTTTTCAATGGCGGCGATGAGGCCAAACTCGCCGAATTCCGCGATCGTGATGAGTGCCTCCCGCATCTGCGCAGCGGGCAGCGCTGGCCCTGCCGCCTACGGTAGCGTTGCGGTCACACAGATGACCGGAGGGCGACATGGTCCAGGCTTATATCCTCGTCCAGACTGAGGTCGGGAAGGCTGCCGACGTGGCTACGGCCATCGGGCTGATCACCGGCGTCACGCAGGCTGACGATGTGACTGGCCCCTACGACGTTATCGTCCGCGCTGAGGCGGACAATGTCGACGACCTCGGCCGCCTTGTAGTAGCCCAGATTCAGGGAGTCCCCGGCATCACCAGGACGCTGACCTGCCCGATCGTCCACATCTGAGCAGCAGCAAACGGATCTGATAGCCCGCCTACCTCTTCCCAGCAATTCGAGCGAGTCGGCGGCATGGCGCCGGGGGCCGTAGCGCATGGCGTGAGGTGTTGCCGGCGGGCGCGGCCTAGCGCCAGCGTGCGCGGGTTTCGCCGTGATTGACCAACGACGCGCCCAGCTCCGCCTGACGTGGCCACCGCTGCGGCGGGCGATTTCTCCGTATCGCGTCTCTTTGTTAGGTAAGCCTCATTTAGGCTAGCAATCGGCTAACGGGCGCGGAAGCGTCGCGTCAGCTAGGCACAGGCCGCCTTGATCGACTCGCGAACGGAAAGCGTCTTCGCGCCGAGCCCGATCCGCGCCGCAAGGCACAGGTCGTCCAGCGTGTCCACGTCGCGGCGCAGACCAGCGATGCCGGGCAGGTCAAGCTCGACCGCGCCAGCCTCACGGTGCCGCAGCCGCGAGCCCGGGCCGAAGCGCGGCTGGAACGGAGCGCCAGGCAGCGCCGTGTAGAGCGTCGTGCCCGACCCGGCGGCGTCTGGCACGAATGCCTGACTGAAGCCGGACGCGGCGGTGAGGGCCACGGCCAGCTCGGCGGCCGACAGCGCCGGCAGGTCGGCGGTGAGGGCAGCCAGGCCGCGGCCTGACCAGGTGGCGGCCGCGTGCTCGGCACCGGCGGTCAGCGCCTGGTTGAGACCCGCCCCCGGCAGGTCGGCGATGACGGTCGCGCCTGCGGCCTCGGCCTGCGTCCTGACGCCGGGTCGTCGCTCACCACGATTACGTCACCGACCGGCGGGCATGCTACGGCGGCCGTCACCGTGTCGGTCGCCATGGCGAGAGCCACGGCCCGCGGTCGGCGTCGGCCAGGCCAGAAAGCCGGGATTTGGCCATGGCGAGTAGCTTGACGGGGATCACCACAGTCCAGCTCACCGGCCAGCTCAGCGGGTCATCGTTACCCATAGCATCCGATCTTGCCTCGACACCGAGTCAGGCGAACAGGAAGACTGGCACCATGAGGTGCGGGAGAGTGTTTCTATGAGCAAGCGCGCAGACGGGAGCTACTCCAACGCGTGGCGCGGAGTCTCGAAAATCATCCTGCGACCCGGTATCCGCGCGCTGATGAAGTTCGACTGGCACGGCCAGGAGCACTTCGTTCACGAAGGCCGCGGCATGATCGTCGCGGCGAATCACCTCTCCTACGCGGACGTGCTCGCGCTGTCGCTGTTCTGCGATAACGCCGGCCGGTATCCGGTCTTCCTCGCCAAGTCGACGCTCTTCAATATCAAGGTGCTCGGCCCCATCATCTCCAAGCTCGGTCAGCTGCCCGTCTACCGCGGCCAGGCCGACGCCGCTTTGGTGCTGCGCGACGCCGAGCAGGGGATCAGGAACGGCGCGTGCGTGATCTTCTACCCCGAGGGGACGGTGACCCGCGACCCCGACAAGTGGCCGATGCAGGCCAAAACCGGCGTGGCGCGGCTCGCCCTTGCCACGGGCGCGCCGGTCGTCCCCGTCGGCCACTGGGGAGCGCAGGACATCCTGCCCTACGGCAGCTTCAAGCCGCACGTGATCCCACGCAAGACGGTCCACATGGTCGCCGGTCCTCCCGTTGACCTGTCCGAGTTTGACGGCCTGCCGCTCGACACACCGACACTACGCGCGGCCACAGACAAGATCATGACCGAGGTCGCGGCGCTCGTAGGGCAGGTGCGCGGCGAGGTTCCGCCAGCCACGGCGTATCACCCGGCCGTCGCCCGCCGCAAGCAGCGCGCCGAACTGCGCGAACTCGCGACACAGCAGGCGGCCAACGGTGAAGCGCAGCCCCGAACCGGACGCCGTAGCTGGCGAGGCGGCCAGCGAGGTTCCCGGCCCGTGACAGCGGCCGTGATGGGCGCAGGCTCCTGGGGAACGACTTTCGCCCAGGTGCTATGCGACGCCGGAACCGAGACCATGCTCTGGTGCCGCCGACCGGACGTCGCTGAGACCATCAACGCGACCAGCACGAACCAGGAGTACCTGCCGGACTGCACGCTCCCAGGCACGCTCCGTGCGACCGCAGATCCCGAGCAGGCGCTGGCCGGCGCCGACATCGTCGTGCTCGCGGTCCCCGCCCAGACGCTCAGGAAGAACCTGACCAGCTGGGCCGGGCTGATCCCGCAGGGCGCGATCCTGGTCAGCCTGATGAAGGGCATCGAACTCGACACGGGCAAGCGGATGAGCGAGGTGATCGCCGAGGTCGCGAGCTGGCCCGCCGAGCAGGTCGCCGTCATCACCGGGCCGAACCTGGCGCACGAGATCGCCCAGCGCCAGTATTCAGCCAGCGTCGTCGCGTGCACCGACCAGCAGACGGCAGAGAACCTGCAGAAGGCCTGCCACACGGGCTACTTCCGCCCGTACACCAACCCCGACGTCATCGGCTGCGAACTCGGCGGCACGGTGAAGAATCCGATCGCCATCGCCGTCGGGATTTCTGTCGGCATGGGCCTGGGCGACAACACCAGGGCGATGCTCATCACCCGTGGCCTCGCGGAGACGGCCCGGCTCGGCACGGTCCTCGGCGCCGACCAGCACACGTTCGCCGGGCTCGCCGGCATGGGCGATCTGGTCGCGACCTGCTCATCGCCGCTGTCCCGCAACCGGACCTTCGGCGAGAAACTGGGCCGCGGGATACGGCTCGCCGACATTATCGCTAACACAAACCAGGTGGTTGAAGGCGTCACGTCGTCGAAATCGGTCCTGGAGCTGGCCAGGGCGCACTCGGTGGAGATGCCGATCACAGAGGTCATCGCCGCCGTCGTCTACGACGGCCTGGAGATCGGCGAGGCGGCGGTGATGCTAGCCAGCCGGACGGCCAAACCCGAGCGCTATGGCCTCTGACAAGTGGCCGCGCCCGGCCAGGGACACGAGGAACTACGACGACCCGCGGTCCGGCGTACCGCAGTACGGCGACCCGCGGTCGGCGAGCCGCAGTACGGCGACCCGCGGTACCCGGATTCACCGGACGATGGATTGCGCCCACGCGGCCGTGACTACGGCGCGCGGCAGATGGCGATCCCCGCTCGGGGGTACACCCGCGCGCGGGGCCGGATCCGCAGCCCGCCGCCAATCCCCGCCCCTGGCTGACCCCAGGCGGCGAGGCCGACGGCAGCGGGACCTCGCGCCGCGGACCCTCGCCTGGCAGGCAATGGCCGACTGCCCGCGGATACCGCGGGAGGCATGACCCGCGGACGGCCCGTGACCCTCGGTAGGGATCGTCGCGCCGCCCGCGGCAGGCGATCCGCGGATCGCCAATCCTCGCTAGGCCCCGAGCCGCGCACACGGCGCCGCCAGCAGCCGCCCTCCGCCGATCCCCGCTTGCCGACCCGCGGTACTGGCTGGCCCGCGGACGCCCGATCCAGGCGCATGGCCGACCCCGCAGTGCTGACCGCGAGGGCCGACCCGCGTCAGCCACCGCGGCCATCCGACCCGCGCCTGCCCGACCCGCGATACGCCGACCCGCGGACGCCGACCCGCGATGCGCCGACCCGCGGTATGCCGACCCGCGGTATGCCGACCCGCGGTTCGCCGATCCGCGGCGGCCGACCCGCGGTTCGCTGACCCGCGCATGCCGACCCGCGGTTCGCCGACCCGCGGATGGCCGATCCGCGATTTGCTGATCCGCGATTGCATGATCCTCGGTTCGCGGCGGATCCTCGCTATCGCCGGATCAGCGGGGCCCAGGTCAGTGGAGCCCGGATCAGCAGGGCCGGACAGCTGGGGCCGATCGCAGGAGCCGAAGCGGAGCCGCGGCTCCGCGGCAGCTGCCTGGACCGCCACGGGCAATCGAGAACCGGCGCCTAGCGATCGAGGCGCCCCGTCCGGTCGCCGACCCCGGCTCGGCAGGTCACGCGGACCAGCCGGGCGAGGCGGCCAGCCCGGTCCCCGCCACGATGGCCTGCTTAGTAACTCAGACCCCTTGAGCCAGACGGATCCGCTCGCCAGAACCGATCCGCTGGGCATGACCGATCCGCTCGGTCCGACAGCTCTTCGCTCGAACCGAGCCGAACACCCCGCCGCACCGGGCCAGCCAGGGCCCAGCGCACCAGCCGGGCCGGACGGGGCACATCCGTCTGGGATCGCCGATCCGCTCCGCCTGATCGACCCGCGCCGATCCGAGGTACTGCGCCAGGCGGGCCAGCGCTCAGCCCCGGCACTGCCGCCGGGCACCTCGAGGCAGCCAGTCCGGCGAGCACGTCAACCGGGCAACGGGCACCTCGCGCCGTCTCGGCGAGAACACCAGGTCCGTGCGCCTGCCGACTCCGCCCCCGCCTAGCCAGCGACCGCTCGCCACGCCGATCTACCGCACTGCGGCCTTCGCGTTCGGCTCGAGCGCCGAGTACGCCGCGGTGCTCAACGATGCGAACCCGGGTTTCAGCTACAGCCGGATCGACAACCCGACCGTCGAGGCGTTCTGCGCGGCGGTCGCGTCGCTCGAAGGCGTCAATCTCGAGCTACCAGGCGGCCGCACAGGCGTTCGCGTCCGGTATGGCCGCCATATCGACGGTCTTCTGGGCTTTCACCCGAGCCGGATCGCACGTCGTCGCGCCGAGCGCGATCTACGGAGGCAGCTACAGCTTCCTGCGGAACGTGGCGTCCAGATTTGGCGTGCAGACCGACTTCGTCGACATGACCGACCTCGGAAGGCTTAAGGCCGCGTTGCGGCCAGGCACGGCGATCGTCT
The DNA here is from genome assembly GCA_963809195.1 of uncultured Actinomycetota bacterium. Lineage (GTDB taxonomy): Bacteria > Actinomycetota > Actinomycetes > Streptosporangiales > Streptosporangiaceae > Chersky-822. Next base: position 1,906,846 of record CAWEIQ010000003.1, read on the forward strand.
ACGCCGAGACGCTCGCGAACCCGACAGTGGCGGTCGCCGACCTGGCAGGCATAGCCAGGCTCACGCACGAGGCCGGAGCCATGCTCGTCGTCGACTCGACGCTCGCGCCGCCGGTCATTTGCCGACCGCTCGAGCACGGCGCCGACCTCGTGCTGCACTCGGCAACGAAGTATTTCGGCGGGCATTCCGACGTCACAGGCGGCGTCGTCACCGGCCATCCTGAGCTGATCAAGCGGCTCCGCGACGTCAGGGTCGACACGGGCGGCTCGCTCGGACCTGATGACTCGTACCTGCTCCGGCGCGGTCTTGAGACGCTGCCGCTGCGGGTCCGCAGGCAGTGCGCGACCGCCCAGCTGCTCGCCGCCGGCCTAGTCAGGCATCCCGCCGTGCGACCGTGTACTACCCGGGACTGACCCAGCACCCTGGTCACGACCTGGCCAGGCGGCAGTTCGACGCGGGGCCGGAAGGAACCAGGTTCGGCGCGATCGTGACGGTCGCGCCGTATCGGCGGCAGGGACGCCGGAATGATCTTCGCCGACCGGCTGCGAGTCGCTCAGGTCGCGACGTCGCTCGGCGGCACCCAGACCAAGGTGTCCCACGTCGGGATCGACCACGCACCGGCAGATGGATGGCGCCGCTCTGGCTGCCGCCGGAATCGATCCCGGCTCGGTGCGATTCTCGATCGGGCTCGAGGACGGCGAGGACCTGCTGGCCGACGCGATGGCGGCGCTCGACTCGCTGGGCAGGGCGTAGCGGCAGGCGTGACGACGGGGCTCACTGCAGGGCGGCACGCAGGCGCGGGATGCCGATGAACCGGAAGTCGGGTCGCCGGGCCGGACGATGGCAGATAATCGGGAGTCCGCCAGAACGAGCGGCTGAGGTCGGCTCTACGGGAGGAAATCGTGGCCAGCAGTGCAGATTCGGGAGCGCAGCCGCGAGGGCGGCGGATCAGGGTCGCCGTCGTGTTCGGCGGCCGCGGACCTGAGCACCCGATCTCCTGCCTCGGCGGCGGCAACGTCCTCGGGTGATCGACAGGGACAGGTACGAGGTCATCCCGATCGGCATCACGCACCGAGGGCGCCTGGCTCGAAGTCGCCGACGATCCGGCCAAGCTCGCGATCACCGGCGGTGAACTTCCCACGGTCGAGTCCGTGGCCAAGCCCGACGCCCACGTCGTGCCGTGGGCCTACCAGGGCGACTCGTCCGTCGTCGCCAGCGCGCCCGGCCACATCCCGCACGTGCTCGGCGACGTCGACGTCGTGCTGCCAGTGCTGCACGGCCCGTACGGCGAGGACGGGACGATCCAGGGCCTGCTCGAGATGTCCGGCGTGCCCTACGTCGGCGCCGGGGTTCTGGCCAGCGCGGTCAGCATGGACAAGGAGTACATGAAGCTGATCTTCGCGGCCAGGGGACTGCCGGTCGGTCCGCATGTGGTCGTGCACGACGCCGACTGGCCGGTCAGCGAGCCGCCCACCAGGGCGCAAGCCAGGGTGGCCGAGCAGATCGACGCGCTCGGCTGGCCGCTGTTCGTCAAGCCAGCCAGGGGCGGCTCCAGCCTCGGCACGTCCAAGGCGAGCGATCCCGATGAGCTAGCCGACGCGATCGCGCTCGCCAGGCGGCTTCGACCCGAAGGTACTCGTCGAGAGCGCCATCACCGGCAGGGAGATCGAGGTCGCCGTGCTCCAGGGACTCGACGGCGCCCCGCCTGACACCAGCCTGCCAGGCGAGTTGCGGCTGGAAGGCGGCGAGGAGTTCTACGACTTCGAGGCCAAGTACCTGGACGCAGCGAGCGGCATGCTGATCCCGGCGCCGATCCCGTCCGAGGACACCGCCGACGATCCGCGAGATGGCAGCGCGGGCCTTCGACGCCGTGTCGGCGGAGGGCCTGGCCAGGGTGGACTTCTTCTACACGCCCGACAACCAGATTCTGGTCAACGAGATCAACACGTTCCCCGGCATGTCGCCGACCTCGTACTTCCAGAAGATGTGGGAGGCGACCGGGCTGTCCTTCCCCGAGGTCATCGACCGGCTGCTGCAGACGGCTCTCGCCAAGCGCCCTGGCTTGCGCTGACCGAGCCAGCGGGCGACCGCGGGCATGCAGATGGCGGACGGCTCGCGCGGCCGTCCGCCATCTGTGCCGCGGCCGTTACCTCCGGCCGACGGCGACCTTCTTCTTCTCGCCGTTGACCAGGGCCTTGAAGTCTGCGCCGGCCCGGAACTTGGGCACCGACGACTTTGGCACCTTGATGGACGCGCCGGTGGCTGGGTTCCTCGCGGTGCGAGCGGGGCGGTCCGCCTTCTCGAATACGCCGAAGCCGGTAATAGCCACCTTGTCGCCCTTAGCCACTGCGCCCTGGATGGTGTCGAGAACTGCGTTTACGGCCTCGGTTGCGGTCTTTTTATCCCCCATCCGGCCGGAAATCGCGTCGATCAGGTCACGCTTGTTCATGTCCTCACTCCTGCGGTCCCCCAACGGGAGGTCACGTACGCCAGGCCCGTACTGGCCTGGCTTTCGTCGACCTCTGACCTGCCTGAACGTAGGCGATGCAAGGGCTTCGCACAATGATCTGCACAAGAAACTAGGCGTGTCGTTACTGAAACTACGTGCAATTCCGGCATAAAAGGTGCTAGTCGTTCAGGCGAATTTCTGAATTACTGGCGAGTTACAAGTAATCGCGCAAGCCCGCGCCTGGTTCCGCATTATCTGAATATGCCTGTGCGCCGGAATCATGGCGGCTCGCTCGCTCAGCATCGGCGATGAGACGGTCGAGCCGCTCCGCTCCCCTGGCGCGGTCCACCGCCGGCAGCTTGAGCGACGTGCAGATCGACGCAAATCGGAGCTGCAGCTTGAGCCGGACATCAGGGTCTATATCAGGCGCACAGAGCAGGCGCTGCGCCGCGAGCAGCCTGGCGGCCAGCGGATCGGCAGTTCCTCGCGCACCCGGTTCCGGCCGCGTCGACTCCGACTCAGTCATCAACTCCACTGTCCCAAACCATGTTCTGGTCATCGGCACCGAGTCCGGGCAGTGGACCGGCGAAGACAACGACGCCCCTGGTCACGATGTCCCATCGGGACGGCTCACGCGTCCCGCACGCAGGAAACCCTCGGTCAGACGGTAAGGTCCATACTTGGGAAACTGCGGCCGGGCCGGACGAGATCCGGCGCCGGGCCGCCGCGTCGCGTGAACCCGCCAGGTGAGGTCCCTCGATGAAGGTTGCCGTGGTCAAGGAGACCGGGCCAGCCGAGCGCAGAGTCGCGCTCGTGCCGGAAGCGGTCGCCAAACTCCATGCCGGAGGGCACGAAGTTCTCGTGCAGACCGGTGCGGGGGCTGGCGCCTTCTTCCCTGACGATGCCTACTCAGAAGCCGGAGCCAGCGTCGTCACCGCCGATCAAATCGCCGGAGCCGATGCCGTGCTGATGGTCGGCCGGCCAGACGCCGCCCGGATCGCGCTGCTGCGGCCAGGGCAGGCTGTGTTCGGCATGTTCGCGCCGCTCGCCGACCCGGAACTGGCTGCGAGCCTCGCGAGGACTGGTGCCACGGTTATCAGCCTCGACCTGATCCCGCGGACGCTGCCACGGGCCCAGCCGATGGACGCCCTGACCTCTCAGGCCAATATCGCCGGGTACAAGGCGGCGGTCCTGGCGGCCGCGACGTTCGGCAGGTTCTTTCCGCTACTGATCACGGCCGCCGGCACGGCAAGACCCGCCAAGGTGCTCGTGCTCGGCACCGGCGTCGCCGGGCTGCAGGCCATCGGGACCGCCCGCCGCCTCGGAGCTGTGGTCAGCGCGTACGACGTGCGGCCTGAGACCAAGACCGAGGTCGAGTCGCTCGGCGCCACGTTCATCGAGCTGACATCGGTCGGCGAGGCGAGTGGCTCCGGCGGCTACGCGCGGGCGCTGACCGATGACGAGCGAGCCGCTCAGCAGGCCGAACTGGCCGACCACATCGCGCGGCACGACGTCGTGATCACGACTGCGCAGGTACCTGGCCGCCGCCCGCCGCTGCTTGTCACGTGCGAGGCGCTGAAGTCGATGGCGCCAGGGTCGGTGCTCGTCGACATGGGCGCGAGCCCGCTGGGCGGCAACGTCGATGGCTCGGTGCCCGGCGAGACGACGGTTGCCGAGAACGGCATCACGATCATCGGGGCCGACAACCTGCCATCAACGATGGCGGCCGCGGCATCGGCGATGTACGCGCGCAACATCAGCTCACTGCTGCTCTACATGGTCAAAGACGGCGAGTTCACCGTCGACCTGGCGGACGACCTGATCGCCGGGGTCGTGGTCGCCCACGACGGCAAGCTCGTCCACCCGGCGCTCGCCACGCCCGCGGCTCACTGATCCGGAGGTCGGTCCATGCTTCTCACGGACTTCATCATCTTCGTGCTGAGCCTGTGGGTGGGCTTCGAGGTCATCAGCAAGGTGCCAGCCACCCTGCACACCCCGCTGATGTCCGCGGCCAACTCGATCCACGGCATCGTTCTCGCTGGCGCGATCGTCATCGCGGCAACGGCCCATAACGTGATCGGGTACATCCTGGCATTCGTGGCCGTCGCCTTCGCCGCGATGAACGTCGTCGGCGGCTATGTGGTGACAGGCAGGATGCTCAAGATGTTCAAACGGCGCGCGGTGGCCCCGGCCGCCGAGCCCAGCCCGAACGGCAGCACCGCGACGGGAGCCGAGCCCACGGGGCCGCGACCACGGGGGCCGCGAAGAGCGGGGCGGCGTCATGACCGGCACCTTCAATACCGTGATCCAGCTCATCTACCTGGTCGCTGCGTCCTGCTTCGTGCTCGGCCTGCACCTGATGAACAACCCGGCGACCGCGCGCCGCGGCAACCAGGTTTCGGTGGCGGGCATGGTCGCCGCGGTCATAGCGACCGGCGTGCTGGTCGTTCACCTCGGCGTGATCAGCACGACCGGCTGGATAGTCATCGGGGCCGGCATCCTGGTGGGTGGCGGCATCGGACTGCAGACGGCCAGGACCGTGCAGATGACGGCGATGCCGCAACTGGTGAGCATCTTCAACGCGGTCGGCGGCGGCGCGGCGGCGCTGGTCGCGATCAGGGACTTCATGTCGAGCGGCGCCGGAGTCGGCGCCTCGGTTTCCGTTCCGACCGTGCTCGACGTGATCATCGGCTCGGTCACCTTCTCAGGGTCGATCATCGCCGCCGGCAAGCTGCAAGGGGTCATCACCTCGGCGCCGGTCACGATCCCTGGCGCGAGGATCCTGAACCTGCTCCTCGCGCGTCGCGGCCGTCGGCGGGGGCGTCTACGTGATCGACTCGCCGAGCATGGCCGGCCTTGGCGTCGTCATCGCCGCCTCGCTGATCTTCGGCGTCTCGATGGTGATGCCGATCGGCGGCGCCGACATGCCGGTCGTCATCTCGCTGCTGAACGCCTTTACCGGCACCGCCGTCGCGATGGCAGGCTTCGTGATCGACAACACCGCGCTGATCATCGCCGGCGCCCTGGTCGGCGCCTCCGGCGGAATCCTGACCAAGCTCATGGCCGACGCGATGAACCGCTCGATCGGCAACATCATGCTGGGCGGCTTCGGCTCGGGTGATGCCGCCGTCGTCATCGAGGGCGCGGCGGGCGCTGGCGTCCAGTCCATCGCGGCCGACGACGCGGCCATTCAGCTTGCATACGCCTCGAAGGTCATCATCGTTCCCGGTTACGGCCTCGCTGCCGCTCAGGCACAGCACGAGGTCGCTGCCCTCGCCGACCTGCTCGAGTCACGCGGTGTGGACGTGAGCTACGCCATTCATCCGGTCGCGGGCAGGATGCCGGGGCACATGAACGTGCTGCTCGCCGAGGCCAACGTCCCGTACCCGTTGCTCAAGGAGATGGACGAGATCAACCCCGAGTTCGGCAGGACCGACGTCGCGCTCGTGATCGGGGCCAACGACGTCACCAACCCGGCGGCGCGCAGGCCGGGCACGGCAATTTCGGGAATGCCGATCCTGGACGTCGATGCCGCCAAGTCGATTATCGTGATCAAGCGTTCGATGGGCCACGGTTACGCCGGCATCGACAATGAGCTTTACACGAATCCGAAGACATCGATGTTCTTTGCGGATGCCAAGAAAGGGCTCGCTGAGCTCACCGCGTCGGTCAAGACCCTGGTCGCCTGAGCGCCCCGCTCCGCCCGGAAATCGATTGCACTTGCCGTCACGCTGCGTCAGCAATATCTGTCCAGAAGGCGAATTCAATTACCCTCAGTGACGGTCGGCTGGTGCTCTGACCTGCGCATCGACCTGGCCTTGAACCGCTCAGCTTCTGCTGGGTCTTGGCGATCTTGCTTCATATCTCGGTCATATTAGGTGGTCTCGGGTAGTCTCAGGCTAGTCTCGGTCTATGTGCTAACTATTAAGCATTATCAAGAACTATTAAGAAGGGTGATAATGGTATTGGCCGGGGATAGCACCGTTGGTTATTGCGGTGCGAGCAAGGAAGATGCGGGAGGAATAGCAATGAAACGTCTACTGGTATTAATCGTTTCACTTAGTGGCCTGCTGCTGTACGGCAGCGCAGCCACTGCCACGGCTGCCACGACTCATCCGGCGGCGACGAGTCAGGGCCAAGACTGCGTCGCCCAGGCGGAGCCGGCGGGAAGCATGGCGACGCCGACGGCCACCTGCTATTCCTCGTTCTCCGCGGCGATCAGGGCAGCGACCGGGGGAAGGGTGCGGCTGCCTGCGACGGCAACGCCCGCGTCGGTGACACCGAAGATGATCGACGCCTGGAACGCCGCTCCAGCGACGACCTTCATACTCAGCATCGACTACAAGGACGCCAACTTCATGGGCGGGTCCTTCACCTGGACGCAGACGTCGGACTGCGGTAACTTCCAGGCCGCGAGCATGCAGCCCGGCTGGAACGATGTCATATCGTCGCTCGTCACGAGCACGAACTGCGCGAATTCGCTCTACCAGAACGTCAACTTCGGCGGGATGAGGCTCGACGTCTCGAAGAACACCTCACGGTCGGGGATCGGGTCGTTCAACGACCTGACGTCATCACAGAAGTGGTGCACGGCGAAGCCCTGCTGACCGTCCTGGCGCGGCCCGCGCTCAGCCCACACAGCGGGGCTGCGAAGTATTCGGCGTGGCGGCCCCGATCTGGCTCAGGGAATCGGGGCCGCCACGCCTGGCCGCAGGCGGCTTGAGCCGTTTCTACCGCCTTGCTGCCGCTGGGAGGTCCAACTTCGCACACGTTCCCCGGCGCCCGGGGAAGACCGCGGCGGATTTGTCCGGCCAGATACACGGGACCAGGTGTGGCACTGGATGCCTTCCCTTCGTCGGTAGCGCCACGTCGGTCGCGCCTAGCTTGAGGACGCCTTGCCGATACAGCGCTGCGCACACGGCGCGCGCGTTGATCACCCGGCCGACGGATCGCCGCGTGCCAGCCACAGCGACTGTGGTGTAGAAGCCCGACTTGTCGGCGACGGTGAAGCAGCGCGCTAGGTGCTTGTTCGTCACGGGCTGGTGCGAGGCCATTGCGAACGCAGCGGCTCCGGTGCTGAGCAGGACGATCGCGATCACTGCTGCGACGATCACGGGCGGGCGGCGCTTGGGCGCTTGGGCTGATCGCCTGACCATCTCTTCGAGCTGGAGGCGCGCCGCCTTTCGCCGGCGGGCCGGCAGCACCGGCATCCGCTGCGGATGGAAGTAACTCATGCTTGGCCTCCGGCTAACAGGCGCGCTGGGGATGGGTTCACCGGGACGCACCGCTTCTGGCTGTCATCGGCCAGGTCGCGCAGGTGCTGCCGGGCTCGGAAGAGGCGGGAGCGCACGGTGCCTTCCGGCACTCCCATCGCCACCGCGGCCTCGGCATAGCTCAGCCCTGCCCAATCGCAGAGCGCGAGCACTTCCTGCTCCGCCTGGCGCAAACCCCCCATGGCACACAGCAAATGCTGGGCCAAACGCTCCTGATCCACGCGCGCTGCGGCATCGACCGCGATATCAGCTTCCTCCCCTGGCGGCGGCAGCTTGGCCAGCAGCAGATTGTGCCGCCGAACCGACCGCTGCGCGTTGCGCGTGGCGTTGTTGGCGACTCCGAGCAGCCACGGCAGCGCCGAGTCACCGCTGAACCTGACCTCACCTTTCCGCCGCCACGCCTCGAGAAAGACGACGGAGGTGAGGTCCTCAGCCATAGACCAGGACCCGGTCCGGCTGAAACAGTGGGCATAGACCCGGTTGGCGTGCCGCTCGAACAACTCGCCGAACGCCTCGCCGATGCCATCGTTGGCAGCGTGTGACCAGAGATCCTGGTCGCTCGCCGAGGTCCAGTCGATGCCCACACCCCTTTATGTCCGGCAACGGCCGTCTAGTTCCATAACTGCCGGCAGCGGATGATCCAGGAGGGAAGATTACTCCCGGTGAGTACTCTCGATACGAACCTTGATGCAGCCGTACGTCCTGTTATAGCTGACGATCTTGAACTAACACGGGCACGTGAGGCAGTCGTCGGCGACATGTCGGTCAGGCGGTTGCTTCCGCTCCGCCTCCGGCGCAGCGTCGGCGCGTGGTGCTTCATCGACCATTACGGACCTATGTCGGTCGACGGCGTCACCGGCATGGCCGTGCCGCCGCACCCGCACATCGGCCTGCAGACCGTCACCTGGCTCATGGCGGGCGAAGTGCTGCACAGGGACAGCCTTGGCAACGAGCAGATGATCAGGCCTGGCCAGCTCAATCTGATGACTTCGGGGCGAGGGATCGCGCACGCCGAGGAATCACCTGCCGACCACGACGATGCCTGGCAGGGGGGCCGACCCCCCGGAGGCCCCCGCAGGGACCTGCACGGCGTTCAGCTGTGGGTGGCGCTGCCCGACGCGTCCAGGCTGACCGAGCCGGCCTTCGAGCACCACGGGGAGCTTCCGTTCACCGTCACCGGCGGCCTGGCAGTCACCGTCCTGCTCGGATCGCTCGCGGGGATGCGCTCCCCGGCGACGAGGTTCTCCGACCTCGTTGGCGCCGAACTTGCTGCGATCGAGAATGTCAGCGAGCGGATCGCGCTGACCCCGTCTTTCGAGCACGTCGTGTTCGTGACTAGCGGTGCGGCCGTGGTAGCCGGAGTCGAGCTCACGCCAGGCAGGCTGGCGTACCTGCCGACCGGACATGAGGGGCTTTCGCTGACGGCGGCGGCGGGTACCACGGCGATGCTGCTCGGCGGGGTGCCGCTCGGCGAGCGGCTGCTGATGTGGTGGAACTTCGTCGCCAGGACGCCCGAGGAGATCGCGGCCGCGGTGGCGGGATGGCAGCAGGGCATGTTCGGCGAGGTAGGCGGGTACACCGGTGCCCCGCTCGCGGCGCCGCCGCTGGACGTCACACGGCTTTCCCGCAAGTCCGCGCGTTAGGCGGGAGACGAGGGGAGGTTAACCTACTAAATTAGTGGGAATAAACGGCCGCCTGGGTGGTAGGGAAACACAGTGGCACTACCGGACTTCTTCGTCGCCGGCGTTCCCAAAGCCGGCACCACGGCCTTGCACACGGCTCTGGCCAGGCATCCCGCGCTGTTCATGTCGGCGGTCAAGGAGCCAAAGTTCTTCCTGACCGATGGTCCGCCGCCAGCCGACGGCGGCCCAGGCGACGTGAAGACCTATCGCGAGCACGTCTGGCGCCGGAGCGACTATGAGGCCCTGTTCGATGCCGCGCCGCCCGGCGTCCGCATCGGCGAGTCCACGCCCTTCTATCTCTACAACCGCGACGCTCAGCGCCGGATCAGGGCCCTCCGACCTGACGCCAGGCTGATCGTGGTGCTCAGGGATCCGGTCGAGCGCGCTCACTCCAACTGGGTGCACATGTGGTCGGCAGGTCTCGACCCCAGCGGTGATTTCCTCGAGGCATGCGCGAAGGAAGAGCAGCGAATAGCGGCCGGCTGGGCAGACTTCTGGCGTTACACCGGTCTCGGCATGTACGGCGAGCAGCTGCAGCATCTGTACACGATTTTCCCCAGGGAGCAGGTGCTGGTCTTCAGGTACCGGGAGTTGCTCGCCGATCCTGTGCCCGCGCTCGACAGGGTGTGCACTTTCCTCGGCGTGCGCACCGGGCTGCTGACCGAACTGCCGCGCGAGAACGTGACCGCCCAGCCGCACGCCACGCTGCGGCATTCCCTGGTCGCCACCGCGCGGCGGGCCAGCACCGCCCTCTCCGCCTTGCTGCCAGGTCACGTCGGCGCGGGGATGACCGACCGCCTGGAGCACGTGCTCCAGCAGGACGCGGCCCCGAGGCGCCCGCTCACCTGGCAGCAGCGCGAGGCCGCTGATCCCGACCTTCAAGGCCGACATCGCGCTGCTCGAGAGCATCACGGGCGAGGACTTCTGCGACTGGCTGCAGCCGCGCGGTGAATCAGGAGGCCTGGTCGGCGCCCGGCCGAGCGGTCAACGGCAGGCCCGCAACGGGCGGCCACGCCCGTTCTAGCGCGTCGCGGGCTCTCCGGCGAATGAGTGGCGTTGCTAAGCGGCTGACGGCTGCTCGGCCGCTATTTCGGCGCCCGCGTTCATCCTGACCCAGGCTGGACGCACCTCGGTGACCAGGTCGTGCGAGCCTCTCGCGTTGGTCAGTTCGTAGTAGATCCGCTCGAGGCCGTCACCAAGGTCTACGACCGTCATGTACCGCAGCCCGTATCCGGCGTGCTCGGCCTCGGCCACGCATCCCGCGCCGAGGGCCGCGAGGGCACCAGGCTCCGAGCCTTCCGCGAGCCCGGTCCGCTCCTCGCAATTCTGCTCCGCCGTCGCCCGGCCGTCATAGAACGCGGCGACGCCGTCGTCGGTGAACCGCACGGCAGAGATCCGCACGCCCCGCGCGTCCCACTTGCCGGGCCGCGGCGCGAGCGCGGTGCCCTGCCAGGTCCAGGTCACTCCGTCGTGGCTGGTGGCGTAGTCCGTGCGCATCCGGTCGGTCTGGTCGGGGTCCTCGAGCAGGTGTACCGAGGCCCACAGGTGCCACTGTCCAGCACGCTCCACGACGACCGGATCCTTGACGGCCAGGCCGCTGTCGCCAGGAAGCACGACGCGGCGATGAGCGGGATCGAACTCATCAGGCGCAGCCGCCTCGATCAGTTCCACCCGCCAGTGCTTGGAGCCAGGAGTAGCGCAACTGAGATAGAGCCGCCACGTGCCACCGTCGGTCATCACCAGCGCGGGCCGCTCCAGCGACTCGCAATCCATCTGCTCCTTGGTGATCGACGTCAGCGTCTGGAAGTGCACGCCGTCGTCTGACCTGGCGACCTCGATCGCGTAGCCGCGACGTGCGGCGTCGCGCAGCCTGTATGCCATGACGATCTGGTCGCCGACCCGGACCGCGCTCGGCGACCCGACCCAGCTCTGACCGCCCGACCCGGAGGCAGACTTCACTATCACCGCGGTCGCAGGATCGGGGGGTGCCATCGGAAACAGCGCAGCTAGCTCATCGTGGATCACGCGTCAACAATATGCGATGTGTGACGAGTGTCAGGAGACTCACCGAGAGATGCGCATCACGAATATTACGATGCTTTGCGAAGATAGCCGTCCGCAGTCCCGTTCTCATCTCAGGCCGCGCGCGTCGAGGACCCTGATCAGCTTGCGCCTGCGCTTGTGATCGTCGCGCAGCGCGCGCAGATAGACGTCGAACGCCGCGCCGGTGCCGAGGTGGCCGTGGCACGCCCGGGCTGCTGAGAGCAGGTGAGCGATGCGCTCGTAAACGGCGTCGCCGGTCTGCTGGAGCAGCATGCCGATCAGGCGACGGTACACGGCCAGCGCATCCGAAGGACGGGTCTCCAGCACCAGGTCGGCCAGCCGGCGCCACTGATCGTCGCTGGCGATCCCAGGCGCCGCCTGCCAGGCCGCGTCGATGTCGCCGTCGGCGATCAGGATGTCGATCAGCACCGGGCCAGCCGCGCGCGCAGGTCCGGCCGCCGCACGCGGCCTCGTGGCCTCGTCGCGGAGCAGGCCGAGCGCCCACTGCCTCGTTGTGTCCCACTCGCCAGCGAGCTCGGCGACATCGTGCAGCAACTCGTAGCTACTCACGCTGGGAGCGGCCTGGAACCGGCCGCGCCGGATGACCAGGGCGTCCCCAGCGCGGCCATCCGCGCAGTACCGCTCGACGACGAAGTCAGCCAGCCCCTCGTCCGGCTCGCTCGACTCCCGGAGTCCGCGCTCTGCCCAGGCCAGCGCCTCGGAAGCACGGCCTGCGTGATCGAGTTCGTCGGCGATCCGCAGGTGACCGACGCCGCGCGGGTCCAGGTCCGCCGACAGCAGCGTGATCAGCCCGTCGACATCGCCCGCGAGCGTCAGCATGATCTCCATGGCCAGCCGCTCGTTCTGGCCGGCTGGGTTAGCCGTCCATGCCGCCGCGACCCGCTCCCGCAGGCGGGTCATTCCTTCCTCGCCGAGCAAGTCCGCGTAGTCCAAGGGAGCTACCTGCTCGGCGTCATCGGGGCTGATCATGCGCGCCGCGAGGAAGTCGGCGAGCCGCAGCGGATCGGCCGCCGTGGCCCTGCATGCTTCCTGATGCGCGGCCGCGAGTTCGGCCGCCGCGGCTGTGATCACTCCGGCCCGGTCGCTGGCGTGACGGCTGGACTCAGCGATCGCGGTGAGTGCCCGTTCGGCGATCACCATCGCATCGCCTGGATGCCCCGCCTCGCTGAGCCGCCTGACCGCCTCGGTCACCTGGCGCACGCGCCTGGCGTAGTACCAGGACTCCGGTCCTTCCAGGTAGCCGTACTGCCCTGCGAACTTGTACTGGCCGTACTCCTGATCCCCGCGCAGCAGCCCCAGCGCTCGCGTGCCGATCACGGCGATGTCTGATACGGCTGTCGCCGCGCGCAGTTCGAGCCGCCGACGCCAGTCATCATCCTCGACCACCTGATCGCACACGAGTGCGACGAGTTCATCCCTGCTGAGCGAGTTGAGCCACGCGGTGACGTCGGTTGGCCTCGTGGCGCCCGATCGTGGGGTCGGCCCGGCAGGGCGTGGTCCTGACTCGGGCCCGGCCGCCGACGGTGCCGAGGCCGACGGCGACGGTGCAGGCCGACGGGGAAGAGGCCGACCGGACGGAGTCCGACGGGGCCGCGGCGTGTACACCGGCGGCGCTTGCCGCTCCCGATTCGGCCTGGCCGGCCTTGCGGCGCTGCCGAGGCACCCTGGCCGCGTCCCGAGAATGGCGAGGCCGACCGCCACGCAGTGCTTGCAGAAAAAGCCTTCCTGGCCGTACGGGCAGCCACACTCACCGCGGAGGCGGGCACCAGAGGACGCATCGGGCAAGGTCAGGACGACCAGGTAGTCCGCGGAGCCGCGGACCGTGGCGATGACCCTATTGCCGACCGACTCCATGCTGGACACGGCCTTCAGGTAACGGGTGCCGCGCTCGAACGAGCGCTCCCCGGCTGCCGCCCGCAATCCAGCCTCGGTCACGCCCGACCGGATCAAAGTTGCCACGCGGCCATTGAACAACAGCCGGCCGACAATTTCGAAAATGGCCGCCGTCAAACCGATCCCGCGATCAATTACCCCCGGCTCGGCATCGAATCCACGGTGGATATGCCCGGTATAGCCATAATATCGCGACCCTAAGTCGGGGTAAGACGCCCCGAGCGCCGCGCGGTGGCGGCGGAGCGGGGGGTGCGGAGACGCGAGCAGTGAGTAGCCCCGACCGGATTTGAACCGGCGCTACCGCCTTGAGAGGGCGGCGTCCTGGGCCGCTAGACGACGGGGCCAGGCACATCCATGCTGTACAACGAGCCTGCGAGCGCGACCACTCCGTCAGGGAGTCGTCCCCGCCAGGGAGCCGCGCAGAGCGCACGCCGCTGGGGTACCAGGACTCGAACCTAGACTAACGGGGCCAGAACCCGTCGGGCTGCCAATTACCCCATACCCCATGGGATCGAGCCCAGCCGGGCCCGTTCGCCTGAGCAGTTTAGCCGAACCGCGAGGGTACCTCCAACCCAGTCCTCCGGGCTCCCCTGGCGCCTCGCGGCCGCCTCATCGCGGCGTAGGTGACACCCCTAGTCCCGGTCCGTGACCGGGTTGGTGAGCGTGCCGATGCCCTCGATCGTGACGGACACCTGATCGCCCTTGTCCATGGGCCCGATTCCGGCCGGCGTGCCGGTCAGCAGCACGTCACCGGGAAGCAGCGTCATGACCTGGCTGACGTGCATGACGAGCGCGGGCACGCCGTGCAGCAGCAGCGACGTCCGCGAGTTCTGCTTGACCTCGCCGTTCAGCATCGTAGAGAGTTCAAGGTCGCCCGGGTCGACGTCGGTCTCGATCCACGGCCCGAGCGGGCAGAACGTGTCGAAGCCCTTGGCTCTCGTCCACTGTCCGTCCTTGGCCTGGAGGTCACGGGCCGTGACGTCGTTGGCGCAGGTGTAGCCGAAAATCACCTCGGCGACGCGGTCGGCGGGAACCTGGCGGCACACGCGGCCGATGACGACGGCAAGCTCACCTTCGAAGTCGACCCGCTCGCTGAGCCGCGTCGGCCGCTGGATCGGATCGCCTGGACCGCATACCGCCGTTGAGGGCTTCAGGAAGATGACCGGCTCGTCCGGCGGCTCACCGCCCATCTCCCTCGCGTGGTCGGCGTAGTTCTTGCCGATGCAGATGACCTTGCTGGGCAGGATCGGTGCCAGCAGCCTGACGTCGGACAGCGGGAAGCGGAGGCCCGTCAGCTTGATGTCCTCCTCGCGCCCGCCGAACGGGTGGCCGGCAAGCTGGGCCAGCATCAGCCGGTCGTCGCGTCCTGCGGGCCACCTTGCTGCAGTCTCCGCTGTGAGGCGCACCGTTGCCTGGCGCGCTCGCGCTAGCGACAGCCGAGCCATTGGCCGCCTGAGGCTCTTCGGCTGCTGAGCCGTCCGGACCCAGCACGAGCCCGTAGCTGACCTCGCCGTTGTGGGAGAACCTCGCGATCCGCATGGGCTCAGCGTACCGATCTGCGGCCGGCCAGCCAGGGCTGGGACATGCCGGTCGGCGACCGGCCCTGACTACTGCAGGTAGCCCTCCACCTCGGAGACTGGCCGCGCATTCGCCTCGTCAACGTCCGCGCCGAATTCACGCCTGGCCCGGCGCTGGCGGAGCAGGTCCCAGCATTGGTCGAGCGCCTCCTCGGCCGACCTCAGGGCCGCGTGCTCCTCGTCGGTGGTCAGCTGGCCGGCCGCCAGCTTGGCCCTGAGGTCGTGCTCAGTCTTGATGAGAACGTCGATGCGCCCGAGTATCTCCTTGTCGTCCATCCGTCCACCCTAGCGAGAGGCGGGCTAGCCGCGGCGCTGCGGGCCGGGCATCGCAACCCCCGCGCCGACCGCGATAGCCAGTGCAAGCAGCGCGGGCAGGCCAAGGGCAACCGTGAGGCCCGCGACGCTGGCGAGCCCGCCGATGAGGACGGGTCCGCTCAGCAGGCCCACGTACCCCATGCCGGCCACGGCGGCGATGCCGCTGGCGGTCCGGCCCTCGCGCACGCCGCCGGCGACCGAGAGCAGCTGAGGGAAGATGCACGAGAGCCCCGCGCCGTAGAGCGCGAAGCCCGCGATCGTGCCTGCCGGGACCGGGCTGAGCAGCGCTCCCGCCATCCCGGCGGCCGCCAGCAGACCGCCGCCCCTGACCAGCACGCGCAGGGCCGAACGCAGGGCCAGCCGGTCCCCGGCGAGCCGTCCAACGGCCATAGTGATCGAGAATGCGGCGAAGCCGAACGCCGCGAACCACGCCGAGGTGCCGAGGTTGTCACGCAGGTACACGGCCGACCAGCCGTCGGCCGCGCCCTCGCCGAGCAGCGCGCACAGCGCCAGCAGGCCGAGCACCGCAAGCGGCGACGTGAGCGTCGCGCGCCAGGGCGCGCCTCGCGGTGCCGCCGTGACGTATCCGCCGTCGACGGACCTTACGTCGCCTCTGCCCGTGCCGTCGGCCTGGGGGATCGCGCGCGCCCAGTTGCGGTCTCGTCGGGCAGCAGCCATCGGCCCGACCACCAGCGCCACGCAGGCGACAGGGGCCCCGACGATGGCGAAGTTGACCGACGGCGCGATCCTGGGCCCAGGCGAACGCGCCGCCGATCAGGCCGCCGACGAGGGCGCCGAAGCTGTAGCCCGCGTGGAACGAGGTCATCAGCGGACGACCGAAGTCGCGCTCGACGTAGACGGCCTGAGCGTTCATGGCCACGTCGAGCAGGCCGCCGGCGAAGCCCGAAGCTGAACAGGCAGGCCATGAACGCGGCCTGATTGGGCGCGAGGCCGAAGGTGACGGGAAGGAGGGAACGCGAGACTCCGCCGACCACGATCGGTGGCCGCTCCCGATCCGGTGAACAAGCCGGCCAGCCAGCATGGCGACGATGACCTGGCCAGCCGAGCCGGCCAGAAGTGCCACCCCCAGCCTGCCGTCGGAGAGCCCCAGGCCGTGCTTGATGGCCGGGATCCTGGCCAGCCAGTCGCCCGAGGGCAGCCCGAGCACGGCGAAGTAGGCAAGAACCGCGAGTTGGGCTCGCCGCAGCCGCGCTGGCACGTGGGTGCGGCGACGAGTCGTCCTAGCATCGCCCAGGACAGGCTCGTCAATGATGGCGTCGTCTCCGGGGTGCGTGTGCCGACCCTCGGACCCTACGTGATCCTCCGCCCGTAGTCACGCCCCACCGCTCAGCCCCGGCGACATCATGGACCCCGGACCGGGGAACGCGGAGGGCCGGAACCGAGCCCGTTCAGGCGATCTTGTGGACCCAGCCGTGCGGGTCGGGCAGGCGGCCGAACTGGATGCCGAGCAGCTGCTCGCGCAGGCGCATGGTGATCGGGCCCGGCTGGCCAGTCGCCGATCATCCAGCTCCCGATCGCGCCCTTGACCTCGCGGACCGGCGTGATCACGGCCGCGGTCCCGCAGGCGAAGACCTCGGTGATCTCGCCAGACTCGCAGCCTGCCCGCCACTGCTCGACCGAGATCGGCTCCTCGCTGACCGGGAGGCCGAGATCGGGCGCCAGCGTGAGCAGCGAGTCCCTGGTGATGCCGGGCAGGAGCGTGCCGGTCAGCGGCGGCGTGGTCAGGCGGGCGTTCTCGCCGCTGCCGCGGACGAAGAACAGGTTCATCCCGCCCATCTCCTCGACCCAGCGGTGCTCCAGCGCGTCGAGCCAGACGACCTGGTCGCAGCCGTTGTCGATGGCCTGCTGCTGACCGAGGAAGGACGCGGCGTAGTTGCCGCCGGTCTTCGCCTCGCCCGTGCCGCCCGGCGCGGCCCTGGTGTAGCCCTCGGCGAGCCAGACCGAGACGGCGCGCAGCCCGCCGCCGGCGAACACGCTGCCCGATGGCGACGCGATCACGAGGAAGAGGTAGGAGTTGGCCGGACGGCCCACGCCGAGCGCGACCGTCGTCGCGATCATGAATGGGCGCAGGTACAGGCTCTGCTCGGCGTTGGCAGGCACCCAGTCCTTGTCGTGTGAGACGAGCAGCTCGAGAGCGTGCACGAAGGCGTCGTCGGGCAGTTCCGGCATCGCCATCCTGGCCGCCGACCGCCGGAACCTTGCGGCGTTGGCGTAGGGGCGGAAGGCGACGATCGGACCCGGGTCCTGCCGGTAGGCCTTCAGCCCCTCGAAGATCTCCTGGCTGTAGTGCAAGACGGCGGTCGCCGGATCGAGGACGAGCGCGCTGTACGGCTCGAGCTTGCCGTCGTGCCAGCCCTGCTCGGCGGACCAGCGCAGCGTGATCATGTGATCGGTAAATACCTGGCCGAAACCGGGCGACTCGAGCATGCTGGCCCGGACTTCGTCCGGTACACGACGCTCGGACGCGTGCACATCGAAGCTGATCGCTGGTGTCGGGCTGGCGTTCATCGCAGATCCTCCCTCGCACGGACTGGGCGCCGTTGCCCGGCCCGCCACGGTCACCGTCCCTGCCGACGGCCCGCACTTACCATCTTGACCACCTACCGTGCGGCCGGCCAGCCAGCAGGCAGGTGCCAGCGAGACCGGTCGCGACGCGCCCGGCCGGTCTCCCGGATGGACACGCCGAGGGCGTGTCCCGCGGAACACGCCCTAGCCGGCTACTCGCTCGGCGATGTCGTCGCCGACCTCCGCCGTGCTGCGCGCAGCCCATTCACCCTGACGCTCAAGCAGGTCTTCGGCCACCGCCTGCTCGATGCGTGCTGCCTCGGCGGACATGCCTAGATGGTCGCACAGCATGGAGGCCGACAAGATCGCTGCTGTCGGATCGGCCTTCTGCTTTCCCGCGATATCTGGCGCGCTGCCGTGCACAGGCTCAAAGGTACTCGGTCCGGTGCGCTCGGGGTTGATGCTCGCGCTCGCTGCCAGGCCGATTCCGCCGGCGATCGCGGCGCCGACCGCCGTGACGAGATCGCCGAACAGGTTGTCCGTGACGATCACGTCGAACAGGTCGGGCTGCGTGACCAGGTACATCAGTGCCGCGTCGACGTGGCAGTAGTCCGCGGTCACGTCGGCGAACTCGGCGGCGGTGGCCTCGAAGGTGCGGCGCCACAGGTCGCCGGCGTGGGCTAGGACGTTCGTCTTGTGCACCAGAGTTAGCTTCCGCCGCGGCCTGGCCGACGCGTAGCCGAACGCCTGCCTGAGGACCCGGCCGACCCCGAAGGCCGTGTTG
The DNA here is from genome assembly GCA_963809195.1 of uncultured Actinomycetota bacterium. Classification (GTDB taxonomy): domain Bacteria; phylum Actinomycetota; class Actinomycetes; order Streptosporangiales; family Streptosporangiaceae; genus Chersky-822. The sequence goes on from CAWEIQ010000003.1 coordinate 1,925,409, forward strand.
ACGCTCTCCTGCATCGCTATCTCGGCCGGCGAACCCTTACGGAGGATGCCGCCGGCCTCGATGTAGGCGCCTTCGGTGCCCTCCCTGACCACGAGGGCGTCGATCGGGGCGAGGGCCGTGAGCGGCGAACCTACGCCAGGGAAGAGGCGGACCGGCCGCAGGTTGACGTACTGGTCGAATTCGAACCGCAGTCGCAGCACAAGACCGCGCTCGAGGACACCGCTCGGCACCTTAGGTTCGCCCACAGCGCCCAGCAGGATCGCGTCGTGGGCCGCGAGCTCGGCGAGCGCGGAGGCAGGCAGGATCTCGCCGGTGCGGAGGTAGCGCTGCGCGCCAAAGTCGTAGTTCGTAGTCTCGACCGCGCCGTCGGTCACCGCCGTCCTGAGCACCTTGATCGCTTCTGCGATCACCTCAGGGCCGATGCCGTCGCCGCCGATCACCGCAATCCGTGTGGTTCCCGCCATGCGCGGATCTTAGCGGTCAGATAGCCGTGGTGCAGGCCGGGTCCCCCGCCTCGACCGCTGGAGCCGGATCGAGCTCCCCGGCAGGCAGCGGCCCGGCGATGCCTGGGCCCTGCCCAAGTGCGCACCCCATCGACTCCAGGCGCCAGCGCTGCTCAGGCCGTTCGATCCCGTCGGCGATGACCTCGATTCCGAGGTCGCGGCCCAGTTGGATGATCGATCTTGTTAGCGCCGCGAGGGTGGGATCGGCGTCCAGTCCGGCCACATACGAGGCGTCGATCTTGACGACGTCGACGGCCGAATTGCGCAGCGACGCGAGCGAGACCAGCCCAGTGCCGAAGCAGTCAAGCGCGACCTTGATGCCCTTGCCGCGCAGGCCGGCCAGGTCGGCAGTGACCGACGGCGGGCTGTCGGTCAGCATCCGCTCACTCAGTTCGAGCGTCAGCACCTCCGGCGGCAGGGCGGCCTCGTCGAGCGCTCTGAGCACCGAGCCAACGAATCCCGGCCCGCCCGCCTGCCTGGGCGTGCAGGCTACCGATAGGCCGATCTCCGAACCTAGCGCCCGCCAGGTCGCGACCTGACGGCATGCCCGGCGGAGCAGCCAGCTGCCGAGCTGGACTATCAGCCCAGACTCCTCCGCTACGGCGAGGAACTCGGCGGGCGAGACCGGCTCGGGGCCACGAGACCAGCGCACGACCGCTTCAACCGCTCGAATCTGCGAGCTTGCGAGATCCATGACCGGCAGGTACTCGATTTCCAGCGCATGCTCCGCGATCGCGCGGCCCAGATCAGCGGCAAGCTCCGTTCGTCTGGCGGCCTCGGCGCGCATCGCTGGCGCGAAGATCTCTACCCTCCCGATGCCCGCTTCCTGGGCCTTGGCAAGAGCCGTTTGCGCGTTGGCGAGCATGCGCCCTGGCCGGTCGGCAGGAGCCAGGGCAACCCCGACGCTGGCGGTCAGCGCGATCTCCTTATCTGCGACGCTGAACGGCCCGGCCGCCATCAGCCCGGCCAGATGCTCCGCGAGCTCGACGATCTCCTGACGGGTGGCGGCCAGGCCCAGCTCGGGAGCCTCCGGGCTCAGCAGGACGGCGAACTCGTCCCCGCCCCACCGCGCGACCGTAGCGGTCGGCGGCACGGCAGCGCGAAGCCGACGGCCTGCCTGGGCGAGGATAAGGTCCCCGCCTGCGTGCCCTGTGATCTCGTTCACGGCCGCGTATCCGTCGAAATCGACCAGGATGACGCCAGCCACGCCGGCTCCCTCGGACAGTGTTTCATCGCCAGAGAGCCTGACGTCCTCGCCCGCTCCCATGCCCAGACCACGCGCCATGTCCCTGACCCGCTCTTCGATATAGGCGCGGTTCGGCAACCCGGTGAGCCCGTCGTGGTAGGTCAGCTGAGTGAGCTGGCGGCGAAGCGCCACCCGGTCACTGACGTCGCGCGCCGTGATCAGCAACCTGGCAGGCTCGTCAGCCTCGCCGTACCGCGACAATGTGGACTCGACGTGCCGCCAGGAGCCGTCTGCTCCCCTGACCCGCCCGGCAAAGGTCGCGACTCCTGAGGTGGCGCGCAGGCCCGCGAGCGCGGCCTTGATTCCTGCCAGCCGGTCCTCGGGGTGGACATAGTCCGTCAGCTGCCGGCCCGTCAGCGCCGCTTGCGCATACCCGAACTCCTCGACCGCGTGACTGGCGTACTCGATCGTTCCCGCCAGCCCGCAGATCAGCACCGCATCGCTCGTCGTGCCGGCGAGCGCTCGGAACATCCAGTCCGGCTCCTGTGCCGCGTCAGCGACCGCGGAAGCATGCCGGGTCAAGCCCGCCAGCCGGACGACAAGCAGCAGCACGACGACCGAACCTGCGGCCGCGAGCGGGCGCGCGAGCAGGGGACGTCCCGCGATCGCGAACCCGGTCACCACGATGGCGGCAACCGCCGTGGCAGCGAGCGCAGCGACCGTCGCGGGACTCGACCACGACCGGTCCGACCGTGCGAACCTGGTCCTCGGCGCGCTGACCAGGGCGCCCAAGGGCGTGCACGCGAGCAACACAAGCGCCGCAGTCACGGCGACCTGCGTGCCAAGACCGGGCACGTGGCCAGCCGCTCGATCGGCAACGGCCAGCGAGTCGGCGACAATGATGGCGATGAGCGCGAGAACAGGGAGCGCGGTCATCCGGAAGCTTCGCACGAAGAAACGCAGGACCATGCCGAGCGCGATCAGGTCGGCGACGGGGCGGATGAGCGCCAGCGCGAAGGCCGCCCGCCCGATCTCGGCAGGCACGTAGTCGGGGCCGAACAGCGTGACGAGGAGCACGACGAACAGCGCGCTGACCAGCAGGCAGCTGTCGAGCACCATCCCGCGCGCCGTTCCCGCTGGCCGGCACCATATGGCCAGCACCACTATGGCCAGCACCACTATGGCCAGCACCACTATGGCCAGCACCACTATGGCCAGCACCGCCTTCGGTGCCGTGATCGGCCGCACGCCCCGAAGTCAGGGTCGCCAGGCCGATCGCGAGCGCCGGCAAGGCTGCCAGGCTCATCAGGTCCGCAACGCGCAGCGGCTGGGCTCCCCCTGCCAGTCCGCCGAACACTTGCTGAACAATGGCGCCGGCGGCAATGCAGAGCGCGGCCGCGCCAAACCATCGATATCCATTCTTAACGGAAGGCTCGGGCTGACCCGACGCCCGAAGCAACCCAGCGAACGCCACGACGGTCACTACCGCCCACGTGGCCGCCCAGGCCAGCATGGCGTGACTCACCGCCCGCCCCAATCCCCAGCCGATCGTGCCATGACTTCTAGCTCGTCCCAACTACCGCTTGTGAACCCCGAATGCGGCGCCAGGCAGCAGGAGGCCAGGACCGCGTTCATTACTGAGGTGGAGGTCCCGCCGTTGGGCCCTCACCGATCGCTTCCGGCAACGAACGCCGGTTCGCTCTGAACGTCACTTCCACGCAGGTTGAGCCACTGCGCTTTTCCGCGCGCTACAAGCGACTAGGCCTGACTCTACGTGCCCGAGGTCACGCTTCGATTGAGGAAAGACGTACGAGCGACGACAAAGTCCTGAAGGCACGCTCAGCATCCGCCCGTGATCGTGTGAACGAGCACGTATCAGGGGGTTCGCACCCGCATCAGCCCTGGCCGAGGCGCTGCAAGATCAGCTGCCGCACGGTCGCGGCGTCGGCCTGGCCGCCGGTCGCCCGCATCACGGCACCCACCAGTGCGCCGACCGCAGTGATCTTGCCGTTCCTGATCTTCGCGGCGATGTCGGGGTTGGCGGAGATCGCCTCGTCGACCGCGGCAGCCAGCACGCCAGCATCACTTACCACGGCGAGGCCGCGGGACGACATCACCTCATCGGGCGATCCTTCGCCCGCCAGCACGCCGTCGAGAACCTGCCTGGCCAGGCTGTTGGTCAGCTTTCCTGACTCGACAAGCGCGCAGATCCTGGCGACCTGGGCAGGGCTGATCAGCAGGGCGGCAAGCTCGATGCCGGCCTCATTCGCTCGCCTGGACAGCTCGGTCAGCCACCAGTTCCTGGCCTGCTCGGGCGAGGCGCCGGCGGCGACGGTCTCGGCCACCAGATCGAGCGCGCCGGCGTTGCGCAGCGCTGCCATGTCGGAGTCGGCCAGCCCGAGTTCGGCCTGCAGCCTGGCGCGCCGCGCGCCGAGGGCAGCTCGGGCAGCGCCGAGCCGATCTCCTTGACCCACTCGGCGGCCGGCTCGATGGGGACGAGGTCCGGCTCGGGGAAGTACCGGTAGTCCTGAGCCTCTTCTTTGCTCCGTCCGGCCGTGGTGGTCCCGGTGTCCTCGTGGAAGTGCCTGGTCTCCTGGACGATCCGGCCGCCGTCATCGAGAATCGCGGCCTGCCGCTCGACCTCTGACCGGACGGCGCGCTCCACCGAGCGCAGCGAGTTGACGTTCTTGGTCTCGGTCCTGGTTCCCCACTGCCCCGATCCGGCGGGCGCGATCGAGGTGTTGACATCGCAGCGCAGCGAACCCTGCTCCATCCGCACGTCGGAGACGCCAAGCGCGCGCATCAGGTCGCGCAGCTCGGTCACGTAGGCCCTGGCGACGATGGGTGCGAGCGCACTCGGTGCCTGGAATCGGCTTCGTGACGACCTCGACCAGCGGAATTCCGGCCCTGTTGTAGTCGACGAGCGAGTAGTCGGCCCCGTGAATCCGCCCTGACCCCCCGACATGCAGGGACTTGCCTGTGTCCTCCTCGAGGTGGACTCGCTCGATGCCGATGCTGAAGCGCTGCTCGCCGCACCTCGACGTCCAGCCAGCCGTCGGTGCACAGCGGCTCGTCGTACTGCGAGATCTGGTAGTTCTTCGGCATGTCAGGATAGAAGTAGTTCTTCCTGGCGAACCGGCACCAGCTCGCGATCGAGCAGTTCAGCGCCAGGCCGATCCGGATCGTGTACTCGATGGCGGACCTGTTGATCACCGGCAGTGAGCCTGGCAGGCCGAGGCAGACCGGGCAGACCGCGGAGTTTGGGTCTGCGCCGAAGACCGTCGGGCAGCCGCAGAACATCTTCGATCTGGTGCCGAGCTCGACGTGCGTCTCGAGCCCGATCACCGGGTCGTACCTGGTCGACGGCCTCGTCGAACGGCACCGTCCGCTCCGGAGCATCGGCGTCATCGTCACCGCCCTCCGCCGCTCATCGTCCCGCCTCCGCGCCCCCGTCACCGGCGTGCTCGATGCCGCTTGGCCTCGTCCAGGAGCCGGTGGCCGCGCCGCTGGTCGAGCGCGCCCTCCACAGCGGCGGCCACCCGGTAGAGCCGGTCATCGGCCAGTACAGGGGCCATGATCTGCAGGCCGACAGGCAGCCCGTCCTCCGGCGCAAGCCCGCACGGCACCGACATCGCGGCATTGCCAGCGAGGTTGCCGGGGATGGTGCACAGGTCCGCAAGGTACATCGCCATCGGATCGTCAACGCGCTCGCCGAGCGGAAACGCCGTGGTTGGCGTGGTCGGCGAGACCAGCACGTCCGCCTGCTCGAACGCTGCCGAGAAGTCACGCGCGATCAGGGTCCTGACCTGCTGCGCCTTCCCGTAGTAGGCGTCGTAGTAGCCGCTGGACAGCGCGTAAGTCCCGAGCATGATCCGGCGCTTGACCTCGGCGCCGAAACCGGCCGCCCTGGTCTGGCTCATGACATCGTCAGCGCTGGCGGTGCCGTCGTCACCTACCCGCAGCCCGTACCGCATCGCGTCGAACCTCGCTAGGTTCGACGAGCACTCGCTCGGCGCGATCAGGTAGTACGCCGGGCAGCCCGTAGGTGAAGTGCGGGCAGGACACCTCGGTGACCTTGGCGCCGAGGGACTCGAGCAGCTCGACGGCCTCGTTGAACCTCGATAGGACGCCGCTCGCGTAACCGTCGCCCGACAGTTCGGTGACCACGCCGATCCTGAGCCCGGCGACATCGGCGTGCTTCGCCGCGGCGACGACCGGAGGCACCGGCGCATCGAGCGAGGTGGAGTCGCACGGGTCGTGGCCCGACATGGTCTCGTGCAGCAGCGCCGCGTCGAGCACGTTCCTGGCGAGCGGTCCCGGCGTGTCGAGCGAGGACGCGAAGGCGACGACGCCCGTACCTGGACGAGCCGCCGTAGGTCGGCTTGACCCCGACCAGCCCGCACACCGCGGCGGGCTGGCGGATCGAGCCGCCTGTGTCGGTGCCGATGCCAAGCGGAGCCTGGTACGCGGCGACCGCCGCGGCCGATCCGCCTGATGAACCGCCAGGCACCCTGGCTCAGGTCCCAGGGGTTGTGTGATGCCCCGAAGGCGGAGTTCTCGGTCGACGAGCCCATCGCGAACTCGTCCATGTTGGTCTTGCCGAGGATCACCACGCCGGCCGCACGCAGCCTGGCCGTGATGGTGGCGTCATAGGGCGGCTGCCAGCCAGCCAGGATCTTCGACCCGCACGTCGTCGGCATGTCGACCGTCGTGAAGACGTCCTTGAGCGCGAGCGGCACCCCGGCCAGCGGGCCGAGCGGCTCGCCCGCGGCCCGCCGCTCGTCGACGGTCCTGCGCCGCCGCCAGCGCGCTATCGGCGGCAACGTGCAGGAAGGCACGGACGCTGGACGTCGGTTTGCTTGATCCGGTCCAGGTGGGCCGTGGTCAGCTCGACGGCAGAGATCTCCCCCGCCGCGACGGCCGCGGCCATCTCAGCCGCGGTCAGCCTGGTCAGGTCGCTGTCGGAAGCCATCGCAGGTCAGTCCTCCGTCAGGATCCTGGGCACCTTGAAGCGTCCCTGCTCAGCCGCCGGCGCCTGGGCGAGCACGACGTCCGCGCCCAGGCACGGCACAAGGACGTCCTCGCGGAAGACGTTCGACAGCGCGGCCGCGTGCGTGGTCGGCGGGATTCCGGCGGCCGCGACCTCCTGAACCCTGGCGACCGCGCCGATGATCACGTCGAGCTGGCCGGCGAACCGATCGAGTTCGTCATCGGTCAGCGCCAGCCTGGACAGCCTGGCGAGATGGGCTACCTCATCGCGGGTTATGGACACCCCGACATCCTAGGCCGCGCTGGCCGCCCAGCCGAACGCAATACGCGGCCGGCTGGCTACCGGCCGAGACGCTACTGGGTGCCGCGAACGCCTGCCGTGCCACGGCCGAGTGGCCTGCAGCTCCAGAGCCGCACCGACTGCTCCGATGCGCTTGTGGCCGACCCGTCGGGTCACGGTGCTCGGCAGGACCTGCGGCGACACCTGGCTGCGGTCGCGGAGACGGACTGCCCAGATCCCCTGTACGCCTCGGCGGCCACCTGATCGGGCTGGTGAGCCAGCTGACCGGATCTGCTGGATGGGCTGACGCGCGTGCCGCCCGGCGCTCGGCCTGATCGGCAGGCTCCGGCGCACCGGCAGGCGGACCGCCGGCGTCGGACACGGCCGCCGCCTCCCTGGCTCTCTGCTCAAATAGCCATGCGGTGGCCATGGATGCTTCCATCGGCCGGGCGAAGTGCCAGCCCTGAGCGCCGTCGCAGCCCATCACGCGCAGCGTGGCCGCCGTGCCTGTGGTCTCGACCCCCTCGCCGATTGACCGGATACCGAGCGACTGCGCGAGCCTGACCAGGGACTTGACCGTCATGGTCTTCTCTGCACAGTTCGGCAGTCCGGCAACGAGGCCGGGGTCAAGCTTGACCTCGCTGATGCCGAGCCTGGTGAGCTGCGCGAGCGAGGAGTAGCCGGTGCCGAAGTCATCAAGGCTGACGCCGACGCCCAGCGCCGCCAGCTCAGCGATCGCGGCGGCGGCCTGCGCCGGCTTGCCGGCCAGCACCTGCTCGTTGATGTCCAGCCTGCAGCGCGTCGGGCGGCAGATCGTGCCGCTGAAGCGCCTGGCTGATCATCTCGGTGAGATGAATGCTGTGCAGATCTCGGGCAGGAAGGTTGACGCACACCTGGACCGGCATGTCGTCGGCCCACCACTCGGCGGTCTGACGCAAGCGCCATGTCAAGCACCTGCTCGGTCAGGTCGCTGATCAGGTGCGACTGCTCGGCGAGGCCGACGAACTCGGCCGCTGCCAGCATGCCCTTGCTGGGATGCTGCCACCGGGCAAGTGCCTCCATGCCTATGGTCTTCAGGTCGGTCAGCCTCACCTTTGGCTGGTAGTGCAGCTCGATCTCGCCCCGCATGACCGCTGTCCGCAGGTCGCTGGCGAGCGCGAGCCGCTCGGCCGAGTTGCGGTCGGCGTCCGGCGTGTAGCGCTCGATCCCGCTGTGCCGTTCCTTGGCCATGTACATGGCGACGTCGGCGCGCTGCATCAGCTGCTCGAACGCGCTCGCGTCATCGGGGTAGATCGCGATCCCGACGCTGGCCTCCACCTGGAACGTCATGGCCTCCAGGCGCACTGGTTCGGCGAGCGCTGCCCGCAGCCGCGAGGCGACCTCACGCGCCGCGGCCGCTTCCTTGACCGAGGGCAGCAGAACAGCGAACTCGTCACCGCCGAGGCGGGCGACCACGTCGCCCGGCCGGACGCTGTGCTCGAGCCGGTGCGCCACGATCTGCAGCAGCCGGTCGCCGACGGCATGGCCGAGGGTGTCGTTGACCTGCTTGAGGCCGGTCGACCTGTCCAGGTCGATCAGCAGGAATCCCGCCCTGGCACCGGCGCCCCCGGCGCTGGCCAGCGCTTCGCCGCCGCGCTTGGCGAGCAGCTTGCGGTTCAGCAGGCCGGTCAGCTCGTCGTGATTGGCCTGATGGTCTCGCTGCACGGACTTCGCCGCGCTCAAATACACGGCTGCGAGCGGGAAGGCGAGCAGCGCGACGATGAATGGTGATTTCGTCTGCATGGCCAGCAAGACGAGCAGCGCCGACGTGAAGAGGACCAGGTGCACGGCTGCCTGGAACGGCAGCTTGGCACGGACGACCGACTTCAGCGGGGTGCGCGTGAGCAGGGCGATCGCGCCCATGACCAGGAAGAAGTTGACGACGAAGTAGGCCAGGCCGGCCAGCAGCAGGATCGGCAGCGTGCCGTTGTCAATCGCCAGCATGCCATTGGCATGCCGGGGCGACCCCTGGGGCACGATCGGGATCCTGCTCGACCACAGCACTAGTTCGGCAGCACCCATGCTCAAGCTGACCTGAGCCGCATTGAACGCGACCCGGTGCGGCGAGTGCCTGGCCAGTCCCACCAGCACGATCGCGGCCGCCCTGAGCAGCACCGCGATCGCGAAGCCCCAGAAGAGCAAGACGGCCAGCGTAAGCGTGCGCGAAATGGCCGGGGAATCGGATCCTCTGCGGCCTGGAGTGGCGAGCGGCCATATTTCGGCGACCAGAATCATCACCGCCACGACCCAGAACATCGGCTGCTCGGCCAGCGCTGTGCAGATACGCCCGGTTTCGGCAAGAAGGTGACTGACAGGCCGAGCACGGCCGCACCGGCGATCGAGACGGCAGTGATGTATATCCACGGTGGTGAGCCGAATCGCGGCACGACGTCGCGCGTGTCGTCGGGGTTTCTCATCGCGTCCTCACGGCCGCCGGGGGGTCAACCGGGGGGGTACTGGTTTGGTGAAGTCTCTGTCAGGCAGCGTAGCTCGCAACCGCACTTGACGAAGCCATACGCATACTATCTGTTACTAGACGTCTTGTCGTAGTTAAGTGACTACAGATTGCGAAACTTCCTGGTAGCTGGCACGAAGGTCGGAAGTGCGCGACCGTGCGCAGCCACAGTGCAATGGCAACCGTTACCAGGCCCGGTATGTTCCGCCCGGCGGCGCCAGCTGGCGTTGCTATCCGGGAGCGGCGGCCTCGGTCGCGGCGGCCGGACCGTCGGTGAGCAATGTCCGCAGCCCCGGCTCATCCAGTACCGGCACGCCGAGCGATTCGGCCTTGTCCAGTTTCGAGCCCGGATTCTCGCCGGCAACCACGAAGCTGGTCTTTTTGGAGACCGACCCCGACACTTTCCCGCCCTGGGCCTGAATGGCTTCCGCGGCCTCGTCCCTGGTATAGCCCTCCAGCGTGCCGGTGAGGACGACGGTCACGCCCGCGAGCGGTCCGCCGTCCTTCCCTTCGCCGAGCGTGAAGCCCGCGAAGTCAGGGTCGGCGAGCCGGACGCCCGCATCGCGCCACTTGTCGACGATCGCCTGATGCCAGTCCACGCCGAACCAGTCGATGATGGAGCCGGCGATCGTCGGGCCTACCTCATCGACCAGCATCAGCTTCTCCGCCGACGCGGTCGGCGATGGCCTCGACGGAGCCGAACGCAGCCGCGAGCGCACGCGCCGCCGTGGGCCCGACGTGCCTGATCGAGAGCGCCACGAGCACCCGCCAGAGCGGCCGGTTGCGCGCCTCGTCGAGGTTCCTGAGCAGGCTCGTCGCGTTCGCAGTGAGCTCACCGCCGATGGTGACGAAGAAGGGGCACTGCCTGATCTGGTCGGCGGTGAGCGCGAACAGGTCGCCCTCATCGGTTACGAGCCCGGCGTCGAGCAGGGCAGATGCGGCCTCGTAGCCGAGCACCTCGATGTCGAAGGCCCCACGGCCCGCCAGGTGGAACAGTCGCTCCCTCAGCTGCGCGGGGCAGGACCTGGTGTTCGGACAGCGCCAGTCGACCTCGGTTGCCTCTCTGGCCAGGGTCGTCCCGCAACTCGGGCACGTCTTGCGGAAAGACGAACTCGCGCTCTTCGCCGGTCCGCAGGTCGAGCACCGGCCCGACCACCTCGGGGATGACGTCGCCGGCCTTGCGCAGCACCACCATGTCGCCGATCAGCACGCCCTTGCGGGCGATCTCGTCGACGTTATGCAGGGTTGCCCGCTCAACCGTCGAGCCGCTCACCTTCACCGGCGTCATCACGGCAAATGGCGTCACCCGGCCGGTCCTGCCGACATTCACCCTGATGTCGAGCAGCCTGGTGGTGACCTCTTCCGGCGGGTACTTGTACGCGATCGCCCAGCGCGGTGCCCTGCTGGTGAAGCCCAGCGTCTCCTGGACGCTGATCTGATCGAGCTTGACCACCACTCCGTCGATCTCATAAGGCGGGTCGTGCCGGTGCTCCGCGTAGTGCGCGATGTAGCCGCGTACCCCGTCAACGTCCTGGACGACCTGGTACAGCTCGCTGACAGGCAGTCCCCATTCGCGGAGCTGGTCATACCAGCCCGACTGGCTGGACGGCCGTTCCTGGCGCTCCCCCTCGATCGCGCCGACGCCGTGCAGGATCAGTCCGAGCGGCCTGGTCGCGGTGACGGCGGGATCCTTCTGGCGCAGCGAGCCCGCCGCGGTGTTGCGGGGGTTGACATACGGCGGCTTACCCACCGCGGCCTGCCGCTCGTTCAGCTCATGAAACGCCTGGACCGGCAGGAAGACCTCGCCCCTGACCTCGAGGGTGGCCGGCCAGCCCGATCCGCTGAGCCGCGCGGGCGCGGCCGCTATCGTGCGGACGTTCGCGGTCACGTCCTCCCCCGTGACGCCGTCGCCCCTGGTGGCGGCTCTGGCGAGGGATCCATTGCGGTACACCAGGTCGACGGCGAGCCCGTCGATCTTCAGCTCGCACAGGAACGGCCCCGTGCCGCCGAGCCGCTCGGCCCTGGCGTACCAGTTGTCGAACTCGGCCGCGGAGAAGGCGTTGTCGAGGCTGAACAGCCGGGTCAGGTGTGGACGGCGCGAATCCGGCCGCCACGGCGTCGCCGACCTGCTGGGTCGGCGAGTCCGGCGTGCGCAGGTCCGGGTAGTCCTCCTCGAGCTGGCGCAGCTCGCGCATCAGCGCGTCGTACTCGGCATCGGAGATCACCGGCGCGTCGAGCACGTGGTACCGGTGGTTGTGCTCGGTGATCTGGTCGACCAGGTCGACATGCCGGTGCTTGGCCTGGTCGTCGGCCTGACTGACCTCGACGCCATCGGCCGCCTCGGTGGCGATCTCGGCCAGTTCGGAGTCCTCTGGTCCGGTCACCGCACTCCCTCCTCGATCATTTCCGGTATCAGACGCGCGGTCTCCTGGCACTGCGCGAGCACGGCCCTGGCCCTTGCGGGCGAGACGCCGGCCAGCCCGCACGCCGGGGTAACCACGACCTGTTCGGCCAGACCAGCCAGCGGAAGCCCGATCCGGTCCCACAGCCGGATCACCTCAGCGCCAATCTCCCGCGCACTCGCGGGGCGGCCACCGTCCACCGGGCGGCCACTGCCTGCCGGACGGCCGTCGCCCGCTGTCGGGCCTGTGGGAGCGCGCCCTGCGTCCTCGGTCGGCGACACCGCACCTATGACGATGCCGAGCCCGGCCTCCGCGAGCTCTCCGATCGCGTCCTCGTCGGCGCGCCGCAGGAGCGCGAGGTCGAACGAGACAGCACGGGCGCCTGAGCTTGCGATCAGGCTCCAGGGCACGTCAGCGGCGCAGCAATGGATCATGGCGGGCGCGTGAACTGCTGACAGCACCGAGCCCAGGTCGATCCGCCAGTACGTGCTCCTCGACGGCGGCGACGCGGCGCAGGCCGCTCGCCGTCGGCACCGACCCGGCCAGCACGCCCGGCAGCGCCGGCTCGTCAAACTGCACGACCAGCTCGGCGCCCGGCACCCTGCGGCGGACATCGGCGGCGTGCGCTGCCGCCCCCTCGGCCAGTGACGCGGCGAGGTCGGCCACAGCGCCGCCATCCGCGAGCGCGGGCTCCATGCTGCGGGTCAGGCGTCAGCGCCGCGGCGAGCGTCCACGGCCCGCACAGCTGGATCTTGAAGGCTCCTGCGTAGCCGGCTGCCGCCGCTTCTAGCGCGTCAAGATCTGCTTCCAGCAGCCCTGTCGCACGGCCCAGGTCGCGGCCGCGCCGCTCGGCCAGCCGCCAGCCGGTCGTGATGGTCTCGACGGGCATGTCGACGAGCATCGCGGCCGTTCGCCCGATCATGTCCGCCCCTGGCCCCCTGCCTGGAAGCTCGGGCAGGAAAGGAAGGTCGGGCAGCTCACCGAGGATCGAGAGCGAGGGCTCGCCGGCGCATCGGTGCCTGGCATCGAGCCCACGCCAGTGGCGCTCTGCGCGGGCCATGGAAATGACACCTGTTGGCTCACCGGCACATCCTAGCGACCGGGTAGGTCACGCACCTTCTGCCAGCGCGCCGATGGCCGCGACGGACATCGGGCACGGCCAGAGGCCGCCCAGGACCGTCAGGATTACGTGCTGGAGGACGCGCGCTCGCGAGACGCCGTCGCTGCGATGGTTGCCGAGCCTAGAACGGCGTCGCCGTCATACAGAACGGCGGCCTGGCCCTTGGCGACGCCCCTGGCCGTGTCGTGCAGCACGATCCTCAGCGCCCCGTCATCCGGCCAGCACGTGGCCGGGAACGTCTCGCCGTGCGCGCGCAACTGGACCGTCGCCTCGACCGGGCCGGCAGGCGGCGCGCAACCGCTCCACACCGGCCGGACGGCGGTGATCTCGTCGACGTCAAGCGCCTCGGCAGGGCCGACCTTGACGGTGTTGGTGACGGGCTCGATGTCGAGCACATACCGCGGACGACCGTCCGGCGCGGGCGTGTCGATCCGCAGGCCACGGCGCTGCCCGACGGTGTAACCGAAGCTGCCCTGATGGCTGCCGATCACCGCGCCGTCCCGATCCACGATGGGCCCCGGCGCCGAACCCAGCCTGGCGGCGAGGAAGCCGCGTGTGTCACCGTCGGCGATGAAGCAAACGTCGTGACTGTCCGGCTTGTCGGCGACGGCCAGGCCGCGCTCCGCGGCCTCGGCGCGCACCTGTGCCTTGGTGCTGTTGCCGAGCGGGAACATGGCACGGCTGAGCTGATCGCCGGTCAGCACGGCGAGCACGTAGGACTGGTCCTTGGACATGTCCACGCTCCGCGCAAGCCGCGGCGGCTGGCCGGGTCCCGTCGGCTCGAGCCTGGCGTGATGGCCGGTGCAGACCGCATCGAAGCCCAGCGCGACCGCCCGGTCGAGCACGGCAGCGAACTTGATCTTCTCGTTGCAGCGCAGGCAGGGGTTGGGCGTGTTGCCTCGTGCGTACTCGGCGACGAAGTCGTCGACGACGTCGGCGGCGAAGCGCTCGGCCATGTCCCAGACGTAGAACGGGATGCCGATCACGTCGGCCGCCCGCCTGGCGTCCCTGGCATCCTCCAGGGTGCAACAGCCCCGCGCACCTGACCGGTAGGAACGAGGATTGGCCGACAACGCCAGGTGAACCCCGGTCACCTCGTGCCCAGCGTCCGCCGCCCGCGCCGCCGCGACGGCCGAGTCGACGCCGCCCGACATCGCGGCGAGCACGCGAAGACCGGTCGCGCTGCCGCTCACGGGCCGGCCGCCTGCCCGGCCGCGAGCCCGACGGCCTCGCCGTCGCCGTCCGTCTGCGCCAGAACCGATCTGCGAGCCCGTTGCACCCGATGAGTAGGCACTGGCCTGCCGTCCCGCACGCCTTGACCGCTCAACGACCTCGCCGATGACCGCTCCGAGTGCGTCTACGTCAGCCGGAGAGCTGGTACGGCCGAACGTGAACCGAAGTGAGCCGCGGGCCCTTGCCGGATCTGCGCCCATCGCCAGCAGCACGTGACTCGGCTGCGCGACGCCAGCCGTACAGGCCGAACCGGTCGAGCAAGCGATTCCCCTGGCGTCGAGCAGCATGAGCAGGGCGTCGCCCTCGCAGCCGGGGAAGGAGAAATGCGCGTTGCCCGGCAGCCGGAGCGCGCCTGCCGGCGGCCCGTTGAAGATCGCGTCTGGTACCGCAGCTCGCACGCGGTCGATCAGGCGGTCGCGCAGCGAGCCGAGCCGTGCCGCGTGCTCGTCACGGTCGGCCGCGGTCGCGCTCGACGGCGACCGCGAATGCCCTGATCGCGGCGGCATCAAGGGTGCCCGACCGGACATCGCGCTCCTGGCCGCCGCCGTGCAGGACCGGCACCGGGTCATCGGCGGTCCTCGCCAGCAGCAGCGCGCCAGCGCCGACCGGCCCGCCGATCTTGTGCCCGGTAACGGTCAGCGCTGTCGCGCCGCTGGCCGCCAGGCTGACAGGCAGCTGACCTGCTGCCTGAACCGCGTCGCTGTGGAAAGGGATGCCGTACTCGCTGGCCACCGCCGCGAGCTCGGCGACCGGCTGAACGGCGCCGACCTCGTTATTCGCCCACATCACGCTGATCAGCGCCACGTCGGCCGGGTCACGCTCGATCGCGTCCCGCAGGACGTCGGGGCTGAGCAAGCCGGCACTGTCGACAGGGACCCACTCAACCCTGGCGCCCTCGTGCTCGGCGAGCCACTCGACGCTGTCCAGAACAGCGTGATGCTCGATAGCCGTGGCCAGGACTCGCTTGCGCGGCCCGCGCCGTGATTCTGCCTGGCGTGCCCAGTACATGCCCTTGATGGCCAGATTGTCGGCCTCGGTGCCGCCGCTGGTGAAGACGACCTCACTGGGCCGCGCGCCGAACGCCTGAGCGATCTGCTCGCGTGATTCCTCGACCACCCGGCGGGCACGGCGGCCGGCATTGTGCAGCGAAGAAGGATTGCCGGTATGCGCCAGTTCCTCGGTCATCGCGGCAAGTGCCTCGGGCAGCATGGGCGTAGTCGCCGCGTGGTCGAGGTAGACCAGCGTGCTATTCCGGGCGCCGTCGCCGGCGGGTGCGGGGTTCGCCATGATGATTCAAGCCTAACGGGAACCTCGGACCGTCAGGCCGCCTCAGTTCCATCCCCGGCACCGGCGCGAGGGACAGGCCCCTGGACGCGGCCCGGCAGGGAGGATCAGGCATCAGCCAGAGCGCTTCTCGATCTCCTCGACGAGCTGCGGCACCACCTTGAACAGGTCGCCGACGACACCGAAGTCGGCAAGCTCGAAGATCGGCGCCTCTGGGTCCTTGTTGACCACCATGATCGTCTTCGAGGTCTGCATGCCGGCCCGGTGCTGGATTGCCCCAGAGATCCCGACGGCGACGTAGAGCTGCGGCGAAACCGTCTTGCCGGTCTGACCGACCTGGAACTGATGCGGATACCAGCCGGCGTCGGTGACCGCGCGCGACGCCCCCACGGCAGCGCCGAGAGAATCGGCGAGCTTCTCGATCAGGGCCATGTTGTCCGCCGAGCCGACGCCGCGGCCGCCGGACACGACGATCGAGGCCTCGGTCAGCTCCGGCCTGGCGCCGCTCTGCTGCACCACCCGGTCCGTGATCTTCGCCTGCTTGGCGGCGTCGCTGACCGTGATGCTGACCGGCTCGATGGCGGCCGAACCCGGGACGGCCTCAGGGCTGATCGCGTTCGGCCGGACCGCGATGATCGGCGTGCCCGAGCGGACCTTGGACTTGACGTTGATCGCGCCGCCGAAGATCACCTGGTCAGCGGTCATGTCGTCATCCAGGCCAACGACGTCGGTGAGGATCCCCCAGCCCGTCTTGACCGCCAGGCGGCCGCCGACCTCGCGGCCCTCTGCCGTGTTCGCCACGCAGCACCGCTGCGGGCGACTTCTGCCCGGCCAGCTCGGCAAGCAACTCGGCCTTGGGCGCGACCACGTAGTCGTCATACTCGGGCCGGCGGCGACGTAGACCTTCGCGGCGCCGTATTCGGCGAGCCTGGCCTGCGCCGCTTCCGCGCCTGGCCCCGTCCACACCACTGCCGGCTCGCCGAACCTGCGCGCCAGCGTCACCAGTTCCAGCGTGACCTTCTTGACAGTCTCACCGTCGTGCTCGGCGAGTACCAGGATCTCAGCCATCGTCGGCAGCCCCTCAGCCCTTCGAAACCCTAGGTCCGGATCAGATGAACTTGCGTCCGGCGAGGAATTCGGCCGCCTTGCTGCCGCCGTCGCCTTCGTCGGTCACGATCGTGCCTGCCTGCCTCGGCGGCCGCTTGGCGAAGCTCAGCACCTCGACTGGCCGCGTTGGCGAGGCCGACCTGTGCGGCGTCGACGCCGATGTCGGCCACGCTCAGGGTCTGCACCGGCTTCTTCTTCGCCGCCATGATCCCCTTGAACGATGGGTAGCGCGGCTCGTTGATCTTCTCGACCACGCTCACGACGGCAGGAAGGGTGGCCTCGACGGTGTCGTAGCCGTAGTCGGCCAGCCGGTTGATCGTGATGGACTTCCCGTCGATCTCGACCTTGCTTGCGTACGACAGCTGCGGCACGCCGAGCCGCTCTGCCAGCATCGCCGGGACCACGCCGGTCCGCGCATCCGTCGACTCCGAGCCGAGGATGACCAGGTCGAAGCCGATCTGGCTGAGCACGGCCGCGAGCGCCGCGGACGTGCCGAGCACGTCGGACCCCGCCAGCGCGTCGTCGACCAGGTGGACGGCCTTGTCGGCGCCCATGGACAGCGCCTTGCGGATCGACTCGGTGGCCCGCTCGGGGCCCATCGACAAGATGGTCACCTCGCCGCCGTGGGCTTCGGCCTGACGCAGGCCTTCCTCGATCGCGAACTCATCGAGCTCGTTGATGACGGCATCGGCGGCGTCCCGGTCGAGCGTGGAGTCCGAGTCCCTGAGGGTGCGTTCCGACCACGTGTCGGGTACCTGCTTCACGCAGACGACGATGTTCATGACCGGCGGCCTACCTCCCTGTCCGTGCTAGCCCGCGCAGGATATACAGCGCTGCATGTTACTAGCTAGTAGCATCCCTATTGTCCCTCGGCCTGCCGCTCGGCGAGACCCACCACGTTGGCGAGCAGCATGGCCCTGGTCATCGGCCCCACCCCGCCTGGGACCTTCGCGAGGTGCCCTGCGACCTCGGCCACATCGGGGTGGACGTCTCCGACCAGCCCGGACTCGGTGCGCGTAATGCCCACGTCGAGCACCGCGGCCCCTGGCTTGATCATGTCCGCCGTGACCATCCGAGGGTTGCCTGCGGCAGCCACCACGATGTCCGCGCCCCGCGTATGGGCCTTGAGGTCTTTGGTTCCGGTATGACAGAGCGTCACCGTGGCGTTCTCGCTGCGCCGGGTGAGCAAGAGACCGAGCGGCCGCCCGACGGTGACGCCGCGGCCTATGACCGTGACGTCGGCTCCGGCGATCGGTACCTGGTACCTGCGCAGCAGCTCGACGATGCCGAGCGGGGTGCACGGCAGCGGCGCCGGTTCGCCGAGCACGAGCCGGCCGAGGTTCATCGGGTGCAGGCCGTCGGCGTCCTTGGCAGGATCCATCAGCTCGAGGACGGGCTGGCTGCGCAGCCCGTCCGGCAGCGGGAGTTGCACGATGAACCCGGTGCACGACGGATCGGCATTGAGTTCCGCGACGACGTCCTGGACCTGCTGCTGGCTCGCGGTTGCCGGCAGGTCCCTGCGGATGCTGGCGATGCCGACCTGCGCGCTGTCCCTGTGCTTGCCTGCCACGTAGACGGCGCTGCCAGGGTCGTCGCCCACCAGGACGGTGGCCAGGCCGGGGACGATGCCACGGGCGGCCAGTTTCGCCACGCGCTCGGCAAGCTCGGCGCGGATGGCAGCGGCCGTGGCCTTTCCATCAAGGATGATCGCAGTCACTGGCTCATTGTGCCCGCCCGCGCAGCGCCCGGCGACTCACCCCCCGCGCCCGGGCATGATCACGGATGTGTTTCTGCACCGCCGCCGAAAGTCATCCGTGATCATGGCGGCGCCGGGGTGGTGGCGTTAGTGCCAGAAGTGGCGGACGCCGGTGAAGTACAGGCTGACGCCGGCGGCGTCGGCGGCCGCGATGACCTGGTCGTCCCTGACTGAGCCGCCGGGCTCGGCGACGGCCCGCACCCCAGCGTCGGCGAGCACCTGCAGCCCGTCGGGGAACGGGAAGTAGGCGTCGCTGGCGGCGACAGCTCCAGCGGCCCGGTCACCCGCTCTGCTCACCGCCAGCCGCGCCGCGTCGACGCGGTTGACCTGGCCCATGCCGATCCCGACCGAGGCCAGCCCCGACGCGAGCAGGATCGCGTTCGACTTGACGCTCCGGCACGCGCGCCACGCGAACTCCAGATCGGCCAGTGCGCCGGCGTCGGCCGCTGGTCCGGCCGCGAGCCGCCAGCCCGCCGCGCGATCGCCGGGCTCTGCGACCGTGTCGGGCGACTGCATGAGCAGCCCGCCGCCGATCTGCCGCCACTCGACCCCCGCCGCGCCGCGGTCCTCGGGCCGCGCGCAGCGGAGCAGCCGCTGGTTCTTCTTGCTCGTCAGGAGTTCAAGCGCGGCGGGCTCATAGTCGGGCGCGACGATCACCTCGGTGAAGATGCCGGCGATCTGGGCGGCCAGCTCCACGGTGACCCGCCGGTTGGCAGCGATCACTCCGCCAAAGGCAGACACAGGGTCGCAGGCGTGCGCCTTGCGATGCGCCTCGGCCACGTCGGATGCGACGGCGATGCCGCAGGGATTGGAATGCTTCACGATTGCAACGCAAGCCTCGGTGAACTCGCCCACGGTACGCCAGGCCGCGTCGGCGTCGACGTAGTTGTTGTAGGACATGGCCTTGCCAGCAGCAGCTCTGCGGCCGCGACCCCGCCGGCATTGCCCGAGCTGGAGGCCAGGTAGAGCGCGGCACGCTGATGCGGGTTCTCGCCATAACGCAGGACATCGCGCCGGTCCCACACCGCCGCGGCAACGTCGGGCCAGCCGGTCTCGACCGCGACCTCGTCCGGCGCGTACACCGAGGCGAACCACGACGCGACGGCCGCGTCGTAACGCGCCGTATGCGCGAAAGCCTCGGCCGCCAGCCTCCGCCGCTCCGGCAGCGTGAACCCGCCAGCCGAGACGGCAGCCGCCACCGAGCCGTACGCCTCGGGGCTGGTGACGACGGCGACGTTCGCGTGGTTCTTGGCGGCCGCCCTGACCATCGCAGGGCCGCCGATGTCGATCTGCTCGACGCAATCGCGGGGGTCAGCGCCGCGTGCGACCGTCTCGCTGAACGGATACAGGTTGGACACGAGCAGCTGGAAGGGCCTGATCTTCAGCTCGTCAAGCTGATCGCGGTGAGCCGTGTCGCTTACGTCGGCCAGCAGGCCGGCATGGATCGCGGGGTGCAGGGTCTTGACCCGGCCGTCGAGGCACTCTGGAAAACCGGTCACGCCTCGACGGGCGTGACAGGAACGCCCGCCGCCTGCACCACCGCGGCGGTGCTGCCCGTGGACACGATTTCGACGCCCGCCTCGTGCAGCGCCCTGGCCAGTTGATCCAGGCCGGTCTTGTCGTAGACGCTGATGATCGCCCGCTCGATGGCCACCCGGCTCACTGCTGCGCTCCCGATGAACTGGTCCGTGGCGAGGTGTCCCGCGCGGCGTTGTCCCGCGAGACCTGTCCGTGCGAGGCGCTCGGCGGGTTACCTAGCCTGACGGTCCGGCCGGAGACCGACCAGCCGTTTGCCAGCATGGCGGCGACCGTGTCCACGAGCAGGACGCGCTCCGCCGACTTAATTCGCTCGGTCAAGCTCGCCTCGTCGTCGTCACCGTGCACCGGCACCGCCTGCTGTGCTATCACCGGCCCGCTGTCCAGCCCCGCGTCTACCAGGAAGATCGTGCAGCCGGTGACCTTGACGCCGTAGGCGAGGGCGTCGCGAGCCCCGTGCATGCCGGGGAATGACGGCAGCAGGGCCGGATGGGAGTTGATGCAGCGGCCGGAGAACTCATCGAGGAACGCCGGGCCGAGCAGCTTCATGAAACCTGCGGAGACGACCAGGTCGGGCCGGTATCCGGCGCAGATCTCGGTCAGGGCCTTGTCCCAGTCGGCGCGCTCGGCGTAGTCGCCCACCCTGCAGACGAACGTCGTGACGCCGGCCGCCTCGGCGCGGCCGAGCGCTCGCGTACCGTGCCGGTCTGAGCCGACCGCGACGATGTCCGCGCCGAGCGTGCCGGCCTGACAGGCATCGAGAAGGTGCTGCAACAGGGTCCCCTCGCCCGACGCCAGCACAACCAGGCGTGACCGCATGAGGCCACCATAGACGGGGCGCCCGGCAGGTCGAAGGCGGCGGGCCGGTGCCTATCTGTGCCACAGCAACCGAAGCAGGCCCCGCGCGGGCGTACTCTTGGCGGGCCGACCCGGATCCGGTCGCGCCGCTGTCGCTCTGCCTGTCTTGTGCTGGGCGTCGCGTCGCCGCGTAGGAGCCGTCGGCAACTAGTGATGGAATAGGACTCAACGCAGGAAAACACCGGACCACGGAGGAATGGCACTGCCCGGCGACATCAACCCGTCACCAGCACCTGGCGACCCCGATCAGAAGAGCAGCGCGGGCCAGGTCGAGGATGCGCGCCCGGACGACGCCTCGGACCAGGGCGATGCCTCCGGTCGGTCTGATCAAGAGTCGGGCAGCCTGCCAGGGCTGCCGAAGCTGTTCTTCGCTGCCGAGGACCTGCAAGAACAGCAGGCATCAGGTCAGCCCGATGTTGGCCGGCAGAATGGGCGCAGCCCGCTGACCGGGGCGGATCAGCCCGCAACCACCGAGCAGTCGGACCAGCCCGGCCATCCTGCTGTGACGGGCCAGTCCGGGACCGCTGACGAGTCAGGCGCGGCCCATCGGCCCGCCGGAGCCGATCGGCCAGGGAGCTTCGGACAGCCCGGGAATCCCGCGCAGCCAGGGGAAACCCGGGCAACCAGGCGCCAGCCCGCCGACGGGATTCGACCCGCAGGGCAGCTTCGGCCAGCCACCCGGACCCGGGCTCGGTCAGCAGCGCCGCCCGGGCGGCCCTGCCCAGACGGCCGCCGGGCAGACCCGCGCGACCGCGGCCGGGCAGGCAGCCAGATCGCGAACTCCGGCAGCGCGCGACTCGCTTCGCTCGTGCTGAGCGTGCTCGCCCTGGTCGCGCTGCTCGGACTGGGCGGTGATCTGCACCGCGGCGTATACCTGCTGATCTTCAGCGCGGTCGTCGGGATCGCGTCGTGCGTTATCGGTATCACGGCGGTGCGTGAAGGCGAGGAAGACCGGCTGCTACCGGCCGCGCGGCTCGATCGGCGGGATCGTGCTCGGTGCGCTGGCCGCCCTGTTGTCGATCCCGATCCTCGCGACCTACCTGGCTTTCCCGCATCAGGTGGACAACTACGTCAAGTGCCTGAACCAGAGCCAGTCCGGAGACACTGAGCAGAGCTGCATGGACAAGTTCTACAAGTCGATCCACCTCGGAGCACCCGGCCAGGACGGCCACGTGACTAGTGCAGATCAAGGCGCGCTCAGGGCAAGGCTGACGGCCCGCGTGACCGGCGTTTGGCCGGTGATCCGCTTCCGTCGTCACCGCCATCCCCGTCGGATGCCCACCTGTTCAGGTAGATGACGTGCCCGTCCTCGTCGTCGGCATCGGCGAAGCGGTCCGACGGCCACGGGCTGGCCTTCGCCTGATCGCTGAGATGGCACGGCTGGTCGACCGGGCCGGCCAGGCGCATCGGCGAGCGTGACCTGCCACGCCGCCCCATCGCTTGCGCACGTACCACCAGTTGAGGAGTCCCGCGGTGATCGCTGCCGCGATGCCGACCTCGAGCGACGCGACCGCGGCCACCTGCCAGGGCGATGGCCCGACGGCCGCCATCCGGCCGTCGCCAAGCGGGCCGCCTGCGAAGGCCGCGCCGATACCTAGCATGAGGCCCGTCAGCAGGCCACAGCAAAATCCGCGCATCGGAGCCGACTCGAGCACCGTGGTCGGCGCGAACCGGACCACGAGCAGCCCGCCCACGACGCCGGCCAGATAAGGGAACGCCAGCATGACCGCGCCCAACCATCCAGGTCCTGACCCGTGAGCGCCCGCGGGCAACGCGGCAAGCAGCGGGAACGCGGGCATAGGTCCAAGGACCGAGCCGGTCGGAGCCGCGACCGTACCCGCGCCGACCGCGAATCCCGGGCCGAGCATGTAGGCAACGGCCCAGAGCACGGCGTTCGGCAGGTAGGCGAACTGGGCAAGCGAGCAGCAGGCCTGCACCCACGAGGCCGGGATCGAGCTCGCGGTAGACGTCGCCGAAACGATGCACGTCGCCAGCCAGCGCCAGCGCTGTGGCCATCGCCCCCGCGGCGATCAGGACCGCCAGCGCCCCGGCTGTGCCTGCCAGCACGCGACCGGATCCTGGCGGACATGAGCGCGCCAAGCTGCGCCCACGGCGCGAGCGCCCTGGCCGCGCCGAGCCCGGTCGCCACGAACGCGATCACGAACGAAGCGAAGCAAGGCCTGCGGTATCGACGCGGCGGCCAGGCTCGACCGGCTTGCCACGGCAAGCGCACCGGCCAAGGCCGCGTAGGGCACTGCCACGGCGAGCGCCACGGCCACTGCGTCGCGCAGGCCCGTGACATGGTGACCGCGGACGATGGCACGGCCGGCCCGCCAGAGTAGCGTCCCGGGCAGCGCCACCAGGCCGAGCGGCAGCATGCCGATCTGTCCGGCCCCGCTGACCTGAACCGTCACGTGATGGCCGACTAGCCAGAGCACGGTGGCCGTACGGACCACGCCGATCAGGCCGAGGCCGAAGTGCGGCGCCGCGATCCAGCCGGCCAGCACGAGCATGGTCACCACGACCAGACCGAGCCCGGCGGCCGTGCAGGCAGCCGATGCGCCGGACGCGAGCAGCCGCCTGATGCGTTCAGGGCGGTCGCCGCCAGGCGCCGTCGCCACGTCCCTGCTCCCCAGCCGGCGTGCGGAGGGCAGATGTCGTCACAAGATCCCACCATCGCAACCTCTGCCCGCCAGCGGGTGGAGGCGCGCCGACGAGCCGCGATGCTGCGCACACTCCTCGGCCGAACACCTCGGCCGAACAACACCTATGTGCCATCGGGGTTCAAAGAAAACACCCGATGGCACATTGGTGTTGTAACGCCGGCCGGGCGAGCGGCCGCGCCCGCCGAGCTAGCGGGACCGCATGATCTCGCTGACGAGCCTGGCTGTCTCGCTAGGCGTGCGGCCGACCTTGACGCCGACCTTCTCGAGAGCTTCCTTCTTCGCCTGCGCCGTCCCGGCCGATCCGGAGATGATCGCGCCGGCGTGCCCCATCGTCTTGCCCTCTGGCGCCGTGAAGCCTGCGACGTAGGCCACGACAGGCTTGGTCACGCTGGCCTCGATGTAGGCAGCCGCACGTTCCTCGGCGTCCCCGCCGATCTCGCCGATCATCACGATCGCGTCGGTCTCGTCGTCGGACTGGAACGCCTGCAGGCAGTCGATGTGCGTGGTCCCGATGATCGGATCGCCGCCGATCCCGACCGCTGTCGAGAAGCCGATATCCCTGAGCTCGTACATCATCTGGTAGGTCAGCGTCCCCGACTTGGAAACCAGGCCGATCCGGCCCTCCGTCGTGATGTCGGCCGGGATGATGCCCGCATTGGACTTGCCCGGTGAGGCAACCCCTGGGCAGTTCGGGCCGACGATGCGGGTGGCGTTGCCGCGCGAGCACGCGTAAGCCCAGAATGCCGCCGTGTCGTGCACGGGGATGCCTTCGGTGATGACAATGACCAGCGGGATTGCCGCGTCTACGGCCTCGATGATCGCGTCCTTGGTCCCGGCGGGCGGTACGAAAACGACGGAGACGTCAGCGCCGGTCTGCGCCATCGCCTCACCAACCGTGCCGAACACCGGCACGCTGGTGCCGCCGAGGTCAACGGTCTGGCCGGCCTTGCGCGGGTTGGTGCCGCCCACCACGCTCGTGCCAGCCGCGATCATGCGCGCCCCGTGCTTGCGGCCTTCGGAGCCGGTAATGCCCTGGACGATGACCCGGCTCTGCGCCGTCAGGAAGATCGCCATCTCACGCTCCTGTCGCGGCCAGGCTGGCCAGCTCGGCGGCGCGGCGCGCCGCATCGTCCATCGTCCCGACCTGCTCGACCACCGCGATGTCGGCCTCTGTCAGGATCCTGCGCCCTTCCGCGGCGTTGTTCCCGTCTAGCCTGACCACGATGGGGTGCCTTACCTCGTCGCCTTGCTCGGCGAGAATGCCGATCGCGCTCACGATTCCGTTGGCCACCGCATCGCAGGCGGTGATGCCGCCGAAGACGTTGACCAGGACCGAGCGCACGGACGGGTCGGAGAGCACGATGTCCAGGCCGTTGGCCATGACTTCCGCCGACGCGCCGCCGCCGATGTCGAGGAAGTTGGCCGGCCGCACGCCGCCGAATTCCTCGCCCGCGTAGGCGACCACGTCCAGCGTTGACATCACCAGGCCGGCCCCGTTGCCGATGATGCCGACCGAGCCCTCGAGCTTGACGTAGTTCAGGTGCTTGGCCTTGGCGCGGGCCTCGATGGGATCGGCCGCCTCCGGGTCGGCGAACTTCTCGTGGTCGTGCCGGAATGCCGCGTTGTCGTCGAGCGTGACCTTGCCGTCCAGCGCGACGACCCGCCCGTCAGAGGTCAGGATCAGCGGGTTGACTTCGACCAGCGTCGCGTCCTCGTCGGAGAAGACCGCCCACAGCCGCTCGGCGAGCTCGGCCGCGCCCGCGACGGCTTCGGCGGGCAGGCGGCCTGCCTGCACGATCTCCGTGGCCGCGGCGCGGTCCACCCCGGCCAGAGGGTCGACGCCGATCCTGGCTACGGCATCGGGGCTGGTGTGAGCAACCTCCTCGATCTCGATGCCGCCCTGGACGGAGCAGATCGACATGAACTGACGGCCAGCGCGGTCGAGCAGGAAGGACAGGTAGAACTCCTGCGCGATGTCGCTGGCCTCCTCGACCAGCACCTTGTGCACGGTGTGGCCCTTGATGTCCATCCCGAGGATCGCTGCGGCCTTCTCATGCGCGTCGTCAGGACTGTCCGCCACCTTCACTCCGCCGGCCTTGCCCCGGCCGCCGGTCTTGACCTGCGCCTTGACCACCACTCGCGGCTGACCTGCGGCAGCGAAGTCCGCTGCGATGGCCCGCGCCTCCTCGGCCGTATGAGCGACCTTTCCGCGCGGCACGGGCACGCCGTACTGGGCGAAGAGCTCTTTGGCTTGATGCTCGAACAGGTCCACGTCCGGGTCCGTCCTGACTGATGGTGAGGCTCGCGGCGAATCTGCGCGCTGAGGCGCCTTGGGTCGCTGCCGGGGAGCAGACGCCCGCCAGGCAGCCTAGCGGGCGAACCTCGCCGCAATGCTCAGCCGGTCCGACTTTCAGCTTTCTCGGCAAGCTCGGAATTGACCCAGTCCACGATGTCCTGGGTGGGCGCGCCGGGAGTAAAGATCTTTGCGACACCCATCGATTTCAGTTCGGCGATATCAGCGTCCGGAATGATGCCGCCGCCGAAAACGATGATATCGGTGGCATTGGCCTCCCTCAGCAATTCGAGCACCCGGCTGAACTGCGTCATGTGCGCGCCGGACAGGATAGACAGCCCGATCGCGTCGGCGTCTTCCTGCAAGGCAGCGGCAACGATCTGCTCAGGCGTCTGGTGCAGTCCGGTGTAGATGACCTCGACTCCGGCGTCGCGCAGCGCACGCGCGACCACCTTGGCTCCGCGGTCGTGCCCGTCCAGGCCGGGCTTGGCGATGATGACCCGGATGCGTGCCCATGACTCTCGCTCTCCCAGCCGCCCGTGAATACTGCACCGGCCTAGATGCCTCACCGGCAGGGTATCCCGCCCAGGCAGCGGCCAGGACCGCCGCCCGCGCGGGCTACCGCGAGTACTTCAAGAGCAGGGCATTCGTGCCCGGCAGGCCGCCGAACACGGTGCTTCCCGCGGCGTAGGCGGTCGCCGATCTGGGCACGAGGGCCAGGGCAAAGGCCGACGTGGCCTTGCCGGTCACAACGGGCAGCTTGACGGTGTGCCAGCTGCCTGACACGAAGTGCTCAAGCGCAGAGGCGTCAAACGGACCGCTGAACGCCGCCCACAATCCGCCCTTGCCATCAGCGATAACCCGGCCAAGGTGGTCAGTGCCGTGCACCGCGGGTTGCGTCCATGAGCCCGAATGCCAGTGCAGGGACAGGGGTCGCAGCCCGCCCTGCCCCGTCACGGTTCCGCCGGTGACCCACACGTCCTGATCCGAACGAGCAAGGACATCGGTGAGGACAGGCCCGGGAGAGCTGGACTGGATGGTCGGCAGCTGCCGCAGCGCCCATTGCCCGTTGTGGCATCTGGCCAGGACAGGCGCCCCGGTCGAGTTGTCTGCGCCGACCGCCCAGATGTCATTGGGCGAGAGCGCGCTCGCCCGGTCGAGCGAATACGGCAGCTTGAATGTTGTCCAGCGATGCCCATCGAAATGCCGGACGCCAGTGCCGCCGAACACCCACGCGTTCTTAGGCCCGAACACGACAGCATCGCTGATCAGGTTAAACGTCGGAAAGAACCCGACCACCGACCACCGGCCCGTCCAGCGCAAGGCGAAGGCATGCCCGTCGAGCCCGCTGGAGTTTCGCCATTGTCCGAAGACCCAGACGTCGGTCGGCGAGGAGGCCGCGACGGCGAAGAGCTGAGCATGGCTGAATTTGCTCGGCAGCGCAACAGCGCGCCAGGACTTGCCATTCCAGCGCCGAACAATGGGCCGACGCGCCTGCGGCACGGGAGGAGTGACGCTCCCGACCGCCCAGACATCTCGTGCGGACACCGCGGCGATGTCCGTGAAATCGCTGACGTCGCTCTTCGCGACGAAGCTCACCCGCCAGTGAGCGGTCGCGGCCTGGCTCGCACGTGCCGACATAGCCGTGCCGCTTACGACCGGGCCCATCAGCACAGCCCCGACGGTCGCGAGCAAGCCGGCCGAACGCATGAGTACTCGCATAAGACGTCCCTCAGAACTCGCCTGGCACCGAGCCGCGCGGATCGGCTGCTCGCCAGGCGGCCAGCAGTTGCGTACGGAATGCGAGATAGTATTTCGGAACTCTTGTCCGGGACAAGTATTTATAGGTGGCTTAATCCTGCGGCCCGGCTAGAGCTTCTCGATCGGGGCGTAGCGCAGGAGCAGGTGCTTGATGCCGTACTCCTCGCCGAAGTCGACTTTGGCCTCTGGATCGTCGCCGCGCCCTTCGACCGACAGCACCCGGCCGAGGCCGTAGCTGTCGTGATTGACCAGATCGCCTGTTTTGAGCGACGGCACGGGCCTGTTGCCTGGCGCGTTCACGCCAGCTCGCCTGGCCAGCCGCTCCGATGCCGGGCCAAGCGACGACCTGGCTGCCGAGGCGTCCCTGCGCCAGTCGATCAGCTCGGCGGGGATCTCGTTGAGGAACCTTGACTGCTTGTGATACGACGGACGCCCCCACCAGGTCCTGGCCACTGCCCTGGTGAGGTACAGCCGCTGCTGCGCCCTGGTGATGCCGACGTAGGCAAGCCGGCGTTCCTCCTCGAGCTCGCGCTCGTCGTTGACCGACCGCTCGTGCGGGAAGACGTTCTCCTCCATGCCGGTCAGGAACACGACGGGAAACTCCAGTCCCTTGGCGGTGTGCAGGGTCATCAGGGTGACCAGCCCGCCGTGATCGGGTCCCTCGGGGATCTCGTCGGCATCGGCCACGAGCGAGACCTGCTCGAGGAAGGCGGCCAGCCCGCCGGTCACGTTGTGCGCGTCGAATTCTCTGGCGACCGATATGAGCTCGTTAAGGTTCTCGGCGCGACCCGCGTCCTGCAGGTCGCTTGATGCCTCGAGCTCGGCTATGTATCCGGTCCTGTCCAGGATGGCCTCGGCGATGTCGCCGACCGGGGTGCCGGACTGCTCGGCCTCCCTGAGTTCGGCTATGAGCTCGTTGAACCCGTCGATCGACCGCGCCGACCGGGCCGGGAGCCCCGGCACGTCCTGCGGCCTCGCGAGAGACGCCGCGAAGCTGATCCGCTCCTTAGCGGCGAACCCGGCCACGTACTCGAGGGCGCGGTCGCCGATGCCGCGCCGCGGCACGTTGACGATCCGGCGCAGTGAGATCTCGTCCTGCGGGTTAGCGATCAGCCGCAGGTAGGCCAGCAGGTCCCTGACCTCGCGCCGTTCGTAGAACCGGACGCCTCCGACCACCTTGTACGGCAGGCCGGCCCTGATGAACACCTCCTCGAAGACCCTGGATTGCGCGTTGGTCCTGTAGAACACGGCCACCTCGCCGGGGGTCGCGTCCCCGGCGTCGGTGAGCTTGTCCACTTCCTCGGCGACGAAGGCGCGCCTCGTCGTGCTCGCTGTCGGCGACGTATCCGACGAGCGGCGGGCCGTCGCCGGCGTCTGACCACAAGTTCTTCGGCATGCGGCCGGGATTGCGGGCCACGACGGCATTGGCGGCCGCCAGGATGTTCTGGGTCGATCGGTAATTCTGTTCAAGGAGGATGACGCGGGCTCCGGGGAAGTCACGCTCAAATTCGGTGATGTTCCTGATGGTGGCGCCCCGGAAGGCGTAGATCGACTGGTCGGCGTCTCCCACCACGCACAGCTCGCCAGGGGGAATGAAGTCATCCCCGCCGAGGTGGCTGGCCAGGCTGCCTCCGACGAGCTCCCTGATCAGGATGTACTGGGCGTGGTTGGTGTCCTGATACTCATCGACGAGCACGTGCCTGAACCGCCGGCGGTACTCGGCAGCCATGTCGGGGAACGCCTGAAGCAGGTTGACGGTGACCATGATCAGGTCGTCGAAGTCCATCGCCCCGGCCGCGACCAGCCGCCGCTGATACTCACCGTAAGCCTCGGCGAGCGCCTTCTCCCGGTAGCCGGAGGCGCGCGCCGCGATGGTCTCGTGGTCGAGCAACTCGTTCTTCAGCGTGGACACACGACCGGCCATCGCCTTCGGCGGGTGGTACTTGGGATCCAGGTCGAGCTCGCGGCAGACCAGCGCCATCAGCCGCTCTGAATCGGCCTGGTCGTAGATCGTGAACGACGACGGGTAGCCGAACCTGTGCGCCTCCCTGCGCAGGATCCGCACGCAAGCGGAATGAAAGGTCAGCAGCCACATGCCGCGGGAGCGCGCGCCGGTAAGCGCCTGGGCCCGGCCAGCCATCTCGCCGGCCGCCTTGTTCGTGAACGTGATCGCGAGGATCTCGTACGGCGCGACCTGCCGCTCAGCGACCAGGTAGGCGATCCGGTGGGTGAGCACCCTGGTCTTTCCTGAGCCAGCCCCGGCGACGATGAGCAGCGGAGACCCCTCGTGCAGCACAGCGGCGCGCTGCTGCGGGTTCAGTCCTTCGAGCAGAGCGTCAGCCGCCGTCATCGTCACGTGTTCACCATAGGCGTTCCGGCCGACAGCCGGGGGTTGCTGCGAAGGCGCTCAGCGCTGCCAGGGACCCGCGACGAGCGCCGACGGCACGATCTCGACTGCGAACGGCTTGCTGGCCGCGAGCACCTGATCACCGCTCACCTCTGCGATTTGCCGATAGGCATCGCGCCGCAGCTCGTAGGCGACCAGTCGGGGTTTGTCCAGGCTCGGCGTCACGATCCAGTAGGACGCGATGCCGAAGCCCGCATAGACGTCTTTCTTCCTGTTCCTG
Source organism: uncultured Actinomycetota bacterium (assembly GCA_963809195.1). Lineage (GTDB taxonomy): Bacteria > Actinomycetota > Actinomycetes > Streptosporangiales > Streptosporangiaceae > Chersky-822. Next base: position 1,955,504 of record CAWEIQ010000003.1, read on the forward strand.
TCATAGATCGCTCGGCAACCCTGTGCGAGCGACGGTCATGACACTCATGCTGCCTTTCGTCGTGCCGCGCGCGCTAGGCCAACACAGCGTTCATGACCACCACTTTGTCAGCCGACACCGACAGTTCCGGCTGAGCAAATCCGCGCCCCGGCTCAGTCGTCGGGAACCAGGGTCGGGGTGGCCCTGGTCAGGGTCTTCTTCTTGAAGAATGCAGGCGCCACGATCCGCATGATGATGAGGAGCACCACACCGATCAGGGCGCCAACAGCGGCGATCACGAACGCGCCGCCGATCTGCCAGTGGATCCCGGGCACCGTCCAGACCGTGTAGTCGTTCTGGGTCGCGACGTCATAATCCAGCCACAGGCTCCAGCCGCCGAGGAAGTACAGCATCAGCGCGCCGGCGACCGGCAGGATGCCCTGCATGAAGAGGTTCCGCACGCTGCTCGTCAGGTTCCGCCGGTAGTACCAGGCGCACGCGAAGCCTGTCAGACCGTAGTAGAACGCGATGTACAGGCCGATCGCGATGACCGCATCGCCGATCACGCCGGTGGGGTTGGAGCTGTAGTTCATCGGGATGTAGACCGCGATCGAAACCAGGCCCATCACGACGGTGGAGACGGTCGGTGTCAGGAATCGCGGGTGGATTCTGGCGAATGCCGACGGCAGCGCCTTGTAGACGGCCATCGACAACGTGGTCCTCGCGGTCGGCAAGATCGTGGTCTGCGTGGAGGCTGCCGCCGACGAGAGGATCATCAGGAAGAGCAACCTGGTGAAGAACGTCCCCCATCCGGACGTGCCGAAGATCGCGCTGCCCAGCGGGGAGAACACGTCGCCGAAGTTATTCGGGTTGCCGAGCCCGATGCCCTTGGTGCCGGTACCGGCGAACGCCTGCACAGAAAAGATCGTGATGGTGTAGGTAACCAGCAGGATCACCGTCGAGAAGATCGCCGCCAGGCCCGGCGTCCTGGTCTTGTCCTTGGTCTCCTCGTTGACGGCGAGGGCGGTGTCCCAGCCCCAGTAGATAAAGACCATCAGGATGACGCCGCTCGCAAACGCGCTGAACGAGGTGATGTGGAACGCATTGAGCCACGAGATGCTCGGCGTCAGGTGGCCCGGCGGCGCGTGCCCGGTACCGATCTTGACCAGCGCCGTGATGGACAGCACCAGCAGCATGGTGATCTCGATGCTCAGCAGGATCTTCTGGAAGTTGGCCGAGACCTCGATGCCGATGTAGCAGATCGTGGTCATCAAGATGATCCAGATGACTCCCGCCAGAAGGACCCAGCCGCTCGTCGGGTTCTTTCCGATCCCGCTGCTCGGCCCGGAGAACAGGAAGAAGATGTACTGGCCGGCCACCTGCGCGAGGCTCGCCATGACCAGTACGTCAGCGACGACAATCGCCCAGCCGCCGAACCATCCAGTCTTCGGACCGAACGCCCGCGTCGCCCACGTGAAGGTTGTGCCGCAGTCCGGGTCGGCTTTGTTCAGCTCGCTGTAGCCGATCGAGGTGAGCAGCATAGGCACGAAAGCCAGCACGGCTACGGCCGGTGACTGCAGGGCCACTGCGGCAACGACGAAGGCCAGCGTGGCCGCGAGGCTATAGGCCGGGGCGACCGAGGCGGTCGCGATGATGGTTGTGGAGATCAGGCCGAGGGCTCCTGACTTCAGCCCCTTGTCAACCTGTTGCTCGCCCGGCTCGGCTGTCCGTCCGGTGACGCTCATTGCCCACCCCTCCTGAAGGTTTCCACCCGAGCCCCGTGTGGCACGCTGAGGCTGCAGGGCAACAAGGATGTTCCCACTGCCGACCGCTGCTACGACTCTTAGGAACGCCAAGATGCGGATACTGCTTGTCGGCGCCGGCGGCGTCGGCACCGCTTTCGCGCGGATCGCGGCGCGCCGTCCGTTCGCGGAACTGACCATTGGTGATTACGACCTCGCGAGGGCGCAGCGGGCAGCGGCCGCCAGTGACCGCTTCACAGCGGTCAGGATCGACGCCCGAGACGCGGACGCGGTAGCCGGGCTGCTCGCTGAGCACTCGTGCGACGTGCTGATGAACGCCGCTGACCCGAGGTTCGTCATGCCGCTTTATACCGCGGCGTTGCGGTCTGGTGTTCATTATCTGGATATGGCTATGTCGCTGTCACATCCTGATCAGGATGCTCCTTACAGCAAGACTGGCGTGAAACTGGGCGATGATCAATTCGCCATGGCCAATGAGTGGGAAAATACTGGAAAGCTGGCCCTTGTCGGTATTGGCGTAGAGCCCGGGCTGTCCGATATCTTCGCACGGCACGCCGCCGACGAGCTGTTCAGTGACATCCGCGAGATCGGCGTGCGGGACGGCGCCAACCTCGAGGTGGAGGGCTATGACTTCGCGCCGACGTTTTCGATCTGGACGACGGTCGAGGAGTGCCTGAACCCGCCGGTGATCTGGGAGGCGGACCGCGGCTGGTTCACGACGCCGCCGTTCAGCGAGCCCGAGGTCTTCAACTTCCCGGCCGGCATCGGTCCGGTGGAGTGCGTGAACGTGGAACACGAGGAAGTCCTGCTGATCCCGCGGTGGGTGCAGTCCAGGCGCGTCACGTTCAAGTACGGCCTCGGCGAGGAGTTCATCGGCGTACTGAAGACCCTGCACAAGCTCGGTCTCGACTCGACCGACCCGGTGAGCATCGGCGGCACCCAGGTCGCGCCGCGCGACGTCGTCGCCGCCTGCCTGCCGGATCCGGCCGAACTCGGCGACAAGATGACCGGGCTGACGTGCGCAGGCACCTGGGTCTCGGGGACGGGGAAGGACGGCGCTCCGCGCGAGGTCTACCTGTACAACGTGGTGGACAACGCCTGGTCGATGGCCGAGTACGGTTCCCAGGCTGTTGTCTGGCAGACGGCCGTCAATCCCGTCGTCGCCCTCGAGCTGATCGACTCGGGCGCCTGGTCTGGGGCCGGGGTACTCGGGCCAGAAGCGCTGCCCGCCCAGCCATTCCTTGACCTGCTCACCGAGTACGGAGCGCCCTGGGCTTGCGAGGAAAGAACACCCTCGGGTAAGTAATCAAAGACATATCGCCGAACGGAGGCCTTGAGGTGGACGAGCTACAGAATTTTATCGGCGGGCAATGGACTGACCTGCAGTTCGACAAGCGAGCTGAGCTGATCAATCCGTCTACCGGCGAGGTCTTCGCGACGGCGCCGATATCCGGCGATGCGGAGGTGGACGCGGCCGTCACCTCGGCCGCCGACGCGTTCGAGACCTGGCGGGACGCGACGCCGTCGGAGCGCAGCCTGGCGCTGCTGCGCATCGCCGACGCGCTGGAGGCCCGCGCGCACGACTTCGTCGCCGCCGAGTCGAGGAACACGGGCAAGCCGGTGGCGCTGACCCTGTCCGAGGAAATCCCGCCCATGGTGGACCAGATCAGGTTCTTCGCCGGGGCGGCGCGAATGCTGGAGGGTCGCTCGGCCGGAGAGTACATGTCCGGGTTCACCTCGTTCATCAGGCGCGAGCCGATCGGCGTCTGCGCTGCCGTGACGCCGTGGAACTACCCGATGATGATGGCGGTCTGGAAGTGGGCGCCGGCCATCGCGGCGGGCAACACCATGGTGCTCAAGCCGTCAGATACGACGCCGCTGACCACGCTGCTGCTCGCCGAGCTCATGAGCGAGCACCTCCCGCCAGGCGTCTTCAACGTGATCTGCGGTGACCGGGACACCGGGCGGGCGCTCGTCTCGCACCCGGTGCCGCAGATGGTGTCGATCACCGGCAGCGTCAGGGCCGGGCGTGAGGTCGCGGCGGCCGCGGCAACCGACCTGAAGCGCGTGCACCTGGAACTCGGCGGCAAGGCTCCCGTGGTGGTGTTCGACGACGCCGACCCCGCCAAGGCCGCCGAGGCCATCGCGATCGCCGGCTACTTCAACGCTGGCCAGGACTGCACGGCGGCGACCAGGGTGCTGGCAGGCCCCCGCGTGCACGACGATTTCGTAGGCGCGCTGGTCGAGCAGGCTAAGGGCCAGACCGTCGGCGGGCCAGATGTCGAGGGCGCGGACTTCGGCCCGCTGAACAACGCTAACCAGCTCGACCGGGTCTCTGGGTTCGTCAGCAGGCTGCCCGACCACGCCCGCGTCCTAGCGGGCGGCAAGCAGGCCGGCGACCGTGGCTACTTCTACGAGGCGAGCGTCGTCGACGGCCTGCAGCAGGACGACGAGATTATCCAGAACGAGGTGTTCGGGCCGGTCATCACCGTTCAGCAGTTCAGCGACGAGGACCAGGCTGTGGCCTGGGCCAACGGCACCGAATATGGTCTCGCGTCGTCAGTGTGGACCTCCGACCACGGCCGGGCGATGCGGATGGCCAGGCGGCTGGACTTCGGCTGTGTCTGGATCAACACGCACATCCCGCTGGTCGCCGAGATGCCGCACGGCGGCTTCAAGCACTCCGGCCACGGCAAGGACCTGTCGATGTACGGGTTCGAGGACTACACAAGGATCAAGCATGTGATGTCAGCGCTCGACTGAGCTCAACCGCGCAACAACGGGGGCGCCCTGCTGTCGATAGAGCAGCAGCGGGGCGCCCCCGTTGCGTTTAGGTGTGCGGGGTGGCGGGCGGGTGGGGTGGCTGGCGGGCGGGTGGGGGTGACCGGCGGGTGGGGTGGCGGGCGGGCGAGTAGGGAGCCTTACGATTCTTGGTGTGGTCGATGATGCTGAGGTTGCCCGGATTCTGGTGATTACCGCCCATCCCGACGATGTTGACTTCGGGATCGCCGGGACGGTGGCTACGTGGACGGAGGCCGGAATCGAAGTCGTCTACTGCATCGTGACCAACGGCGATGCGGGCGGCAGCGATCCCTCCGTGAGCCGCGCGGACATGGCGGTCCTGCGCCAGAGCGAGCAGATCGCGGCCGCCAAGTGCGTCGGCGTCAGCGACGTCCGGTTCCTTGGATATCCCGACGGCCGGGTTGAGGCCTCCCTGGACCTGCGCAGGGATCTGGCCAGAGTCATCAGGCAGGTCAGGCCCGACCGGGTCACCTGCCCGTCGCCTGAACGGAACTACGCCAGGATCCCGACCAGCCATCCCGACCACAGGGCCGTCGGCTCGGCCACCCTCGACGCCGTCTACCCGGACGCGAGGAACCCGTTCGCCTTTCCCGAGCTGGCGGCCGAGGGTCTCGAGCCCTGGACGGTACACCAGGTCTGGATCTCCGGCGGCCCGCAACCGGATCGCTTCGTGGACATCACTGACACCTTCGACCGCAAGATCGCCGCGCTGCGGGCGCACGAGAGCCAGACGGGCGGCATGGACAACCTTGCCGACATGCTGCGCGGCTGGCTGAGCCGGTCGGCCGAGATCGGCGGACTGCCGGAGGGCAGGCTTGCCGAGGCCTTCCAGGTCATCGAGATCCGCTGACAGGCGCGCACAGAACAAAGCAGCGCCCAGATGGCGATTCGGCAAACGCAACAAATCGCGCAAGCAAATGATCGGTAAAGCGAGGCCCCGCAATTGCTCTGCGCATTGATCGGAACGCCGTCAGCGCCGGTGAACGCCCGGCAACCTGCCTATTAGGCGCACTCGACTAATTCCCTGCGCACGGCCACTTTCCCGGACAGTGTGAGGTCGCGGACAGCGACGGCACACATGCCCCGGGTAGCACGCTGACCTGGTACTTCATGTGCAGGATGCATTTTGTTAACCAAGAAATCACATACCCGCCCGTAATCGTTCCCTTGTCGCAAAGCGGCCCTATCGCGAAGCTATGGCCGTCGGCCAACAGGCCGGAGAAATGCGAGCTTTCGCAGGCGCGCCTATCTCGTTCGCAGGAGGAGCAGAAATCATGCGCATGCTCAAGAAGCTGTTGGCGACTGCCGTGGTAACGGCGTCGGCGACGGCGCTGGCCGTGGGCCCAGCCCTGGCCGATCCGATTAACGGCAGCGGCAAGCCGGTCACGCCGAAGGAGACCGACATCGTCGGCGTCGGCTCTGACACCATCCAGTTCCTGCTCGACCAGTTCTCCTTCGACTACAACAAGACGCACAAGACGGGCCCGCGGCTGTACAGCTGGGACGCCCTGAACCCGAAGACTGGCCTGACCGACAACATCTCCCTCAAATCCGGCTGCACCAAGATCGCGCGGCCGAACGGGTCAAGCGCTGGAGTCGCCACGCTGGCCGCCAACACCAAGACCACCGACAAGAAGGCCTTCTGCGCCGACTTCGCGCGGTCTTCGCGCGGACGCTCGTCCAGCGACCCATCCAGGGGACCCGGCGGAATCCAGTTCGTATCGCTCGGCAAGGACGCCGTGACGTTCGCCACCAACGCCACGACGAACGCTCCGGCGAACCTGACCACCGCTCAGCTGAACTCCATCTACAGCTGCTCGGTCACCAACTGGCACCAGGTCGGCGGCAAGAACGCTCCGATCAAGGCGGAGCTGCCGCAGACCAGCTCGGGCACCAGGGCGTTCTTCTTGACCGCTATCGGCCTCGGCACGTCAGGGCCTGGCGGCTGCGTCACGAGCACCGCCGAGGAGAACGAGGGCGTCAACGCCGTCCTCAAGGGCCCGAACGTGATCTTCCCCTACTCGATCGGCAAGTTCATCGCCGAGAAGTTCCACTCGGCCAAGTGCGTCAACGCGGCCTGCACCGGCAGCCCGGCGTGCCACCCGAAGGCTGGCCAGAACAGGTTCGGCTGTGACACCCACGGCAGCATGGTGCTGCGCAACATCAACGGCACCAAGCCGACCACAGGCACCGGTGCCAAGACCGTCATCAACGCGCACTTCACTCCGAAGTTCGTCCGCACGGTCTTCGTCGTGGTCCGGTTCTCGACCAGCACGTCAAACCACATCCCCAAGGCGCTGCAGAAGTTCTTCGACTCGGCGCACTCCACGGTCAAAGGCTGGGCTTGCGCGAACTCGACCGCTCACGCTGACCTGATCAACTACGGATTCCTGCCCACCCCGTTCTGCGGCACCGGCTCCTGACCGCAGACCCCGCACAAGCACGACCGGTCGGGGGTGGCGCCGGGCACAGCCTGGCGTCACCCCCTGCCGCTTAGTTCCTGAGTCTCACGATTCACAGCCATCTAAGGAGTGCCGTACATGCACATAAGCATCGGCCGCCGGACCCGCTTGACCGCTCTGGGCGCCGGCTTGATTACCGCAGCAGCGATCGCCATCTCCGCGGCAGGACCCGCGGTCGCCGACACCGCCGACACCGGCGGTACGGCTGCGCTGAGCATCCCCCGCGCGGTCGTCGTGGGCCTGGGCAAGTCGACCATCATCATGCTGCCAGGCAGCCCAGGCAGCGCCAGCTACGGCAGCGGCGCCGAGACCTTCTCGATGCCCGTGACCGGCGGCACCGGCGAGGTCGGCAACTTCTCCGGCATCGTGGACATGGGTGGCAAGCTGATCGTCATCAACACCAAGGCCGGCAAGACCGTCACCATCACGGACATCGAGCTGAATCTCTTCACCGGCGCGCTGACCGGCGTCCTCCCCGGCGGCACCGCGCACACGGCGCTTGCTTATCTCAGCGGCGACATGTCCACGAGCAGTGACCCAGGTCCCCCTGCTACCGAGACCCTTTCGTCCACTGAGGTCGACATGTCCGCCAAGCTCGCCTCGGCGCTGAACACCGCGTTGAACACGACGGCATTCGTCAGGGGCACCAACATGGGCGCCTTCACCACGACGTTCGACGTCACCGTCACCTAGCAGAGCGCATCTGCTTCCCTGGCGAGGGCGCAGCCGCCAGCCCTGCTGGCGGCTGCGCCCTTGTGTGCGCGACGTGTTCGCCCTGATCGCTCACCAGCGTGACGCCGTCTCTTAACTTCTCGTTCACGCAGATAGCGGTGGAACTTCAGGTCCATCCGTCAGCATGGCTGCGGACCGGCGCCAAGCGCCCCTATGTGGCATTTTCTAATCAAGATCACAAAGTCACGAAACACGGGGAGGAAAAGTGTCATGGCCGTCGCTCTGACGCCCTCTTCCCCTATGGCCGCGCAGGACGACGACGTTCCGCGCGTCATCGTCTCCAGGTCATCTGGCAGCGACCGGATCTTCCGCGGCATCCTGCGAGGCGCAGGGATCGCCGTGCTGCTGATCACGCTTCTGATCTTGGTTTTCCTGATCGTCCGGTCGCTGAGCGCGTTTCAGCGCGCCGGGTTCGGCTTCTTCACCACGGCGGCGTTCTTTCCGGAGACCAGCGACCAGTTCGGCATCGCGGCGCTGCTCCCGGATTCCGCGCTGATCGCCGCCATCGCGCTGCTCGTCGCCGTGCCTGTCGGAGTGGCAACCGCCATCTACATCTCCGAATACGCGCCGCATGTGCTGCGGCGGCCGCTGATCGCCGTGATCGATCTGATGGCCGCGATACCCAGCATCGTGTACGCCCTGTGGGGCCTGTTCTTCCTGATGCCCCGCATCCTCGGCTCTGACCAGTGGCTGGCGCATCACCTCGGCTTCGTCCCCTTCCTCCATTTCACCAAGGCAGACACGATCGGCAGCTACGTCGGCGCGATGTTCATCGCCGGACTGGTGGTCTCGCTGATGGTGATCCCGATCGTGACGTCCTTGTCGCGCCAGGTCTTCTCCCAGGCGCCGCAGGGCGAGCGGGAAGCGGCCTACGCGCTCGGCTCGACCCGCTGGGGCATGATCCGCACGGTTGTGCTGCCGTTCGGCCGGGGTGGCGTCATCGGCGCGAGCATGCTGGGCCTCGGCCGCGCGCTCGGCGAGACGATTGCCGTGACGTTCATCCTCACGCCGCTGACCTACGCGTTCAGCATCCACGTGCTCGAGGGTGGCGGAAACTCGATTACCGCCGAGATCGCCAACTTCTATACCCAATACGACAACAAGGGCGTTGCGGCACTGTTGGCATGTGGCCTGGTCCTGTTCGTGGCGACCCTGATCCTGAACTCCCTTGCCTCTATCGTCATCAGCCGGTCTCGCTCCGGTGCCGCGACGGAGGCGGACTAGCCGGATGCCTGAGCGAACAGATGCCCGAGCAACAGATGCCCGAGCGAACAGTGACTGAGCGTACGGAGAGCCGGCCAGCGGCGCCGAGCTTCACCAAGAGCCAGGACGATGCGCCCGCAGCGACGGCCGTCGCTCCTGTTGCGCCCGTCGAGCCCAGGGTCCGCTTCAACCGGACGTCCTCCACTGGCAGCGCGACCTTCATCGGGGCGGCGGGAGCCTCACTCGGGCTGGTCTGGGTGATCTACGAGCGGGTGCTGCCGTTCAGCGGCGTGCTCGGGTTCTGGCTGATCTGGTACGCGCTGTTCATCGTGCTCTATTTCGGCATGGCGCGGCTGCAATGGGACAAGCTAGAGGCCAGGAACCGTCTTGCTGCTGTCGCGCTCGGCAGCGGCGGCGTGCTCGTCGTGCTCGTTGTCATCGAGCAGGTCGGATACACGCTGCTCAGAGGCTCTGGCGCGGTCGTCCATGCGAACTTCTGGTCTCGCTCGCTGGCCTTCGCAGGGCCGGACAGCCCTATGACGGTCGGCGGTGTCCTGCATGCCATTGTCGGTTCCCTTGAGGAACTCGGCCTTGCCACGCTCGTGTCCGTTCCGCTGGGCGTGACTGCAGCCCTCTTCCTGGCCGAGATAGGCGGCGGCCTTGCCAGGTTCGTGCGGACGATCGTCGAGGCGATGACGGCGCTGCCCGACCTCGTCGCGGGCCTGTTCATTTACGTCACGCTGATCCTCAGCCTGGGGCTCGGCAAGAGCGGCCTGTGCGCGGCGATTGCAATCGGCGTGACGATGATGCCCATCGTCGCCCGCGCCTCCGAGGTCGTGCTCAGGATCGTGCCAGGCGCCTTGCGGGAGGCCTCCTACGCGCTCGGCTCCAGCCAGTGGCGCACCGTCTGGAACGTGGTGCTGCCGACGGCGCGCTCTGGGCTTGCGACCGCGGTCGTACTGGCCATGGCGCGCGGAATCGGAGAGACGGCGCCTGTCCTGCTTGTCGCCGGCTACACGAAGGAAATGAACGCGAACCCGTTCAGCGGGCCGCAGACGAGCTTGCCGCTGTTCATCTACAACGCCGTGCACATCTTCGGGACCAACGCCTACGTCGAACGCGGATTCGGGGCTGGCTTCGTGCTCGTGGTCGTCGTGCTCGCGCTGTTCACGATTGCCAGGCGGATTGGCGGCGCGGCCCCGGGCGAGCTGACCAAGCGACAGCGCCGCCAGCTGGCCAGAGAGGCGGCGCGTACATGATCGGTGCCAAGAGATCGCGGGTGCTGGCAGCGGTGCTCGGCAGCACGGCCATGGCGGCCGGCCTCGTCCTGCTGCCCGCTGCTCAGGGTTCGCTGGCAGCGGGCGGCGCGGCACCCAGCCCCAGCCAGAGCCAGAGTCCCAGCACGTCTCCTAGCCCGAGCCCGAGCCCGAGCCACACGAAAACGCACACGCCCAAGCCGAGTCCGAGCCCGAGCCACCACCGCAAGCCGCACAAGAAGCCGCACGGCACGACCGTCGTGGGGCCGCAGATGTACAACCCGGCGCGGCACCGCCATTTTGCCGCCAGAAGCACGGTGACGGTCAGCCAGACGAAGAACCTGGTCAACGAGATGGTCCACGTCTCGTGGACCGGCTTCACGCCGAGCGGCGACGTGCTCTACGACCCGACCATCACCGATTACCCGGTCATGGTCGTGGAGTGCAACTCTGCTCACCCACGCCGCCTCAAGCAGTGTTACGGAGGCGACAACGGAGGCGTCCAGGGGGCGTTCGGGCCGTTCGGTCCGATGAACACGGCTTATGCCACCTCGGCCAAGAACGGCACAGGGCAGCTCGATATCCAGATTCTCACGCTGGCCGAGAACCAGATGCTGGGCTGCAGCGTCAAGCATCGCTGCTCGTTGGTCGTCATGCCGTCGCAAGGGGGCGACACGCTCAGCGTGCCGCCGAATTGCAGAGATCACAGCCTCGACCCCGCGGGCACCGACCTCGGCCAGTTTGCGTTCAGCAGCGAAACCGGGCAGTGCTCATGGGCGAAGCGAATCGTCGTCCCGCTCAGCTTCGCGCGCGCCCCGGACAACTGCAAGCTCAAGAAGGCGAACTTCGCCGTGATGGGCTCGCCGATGCTGCTGCGCGCCATGAACCAGTGGCGGGCGGGCCTTTGCACGGGATCGAATCCGATAGCGCTGACGTTCAATGCGGCGATCACGGAGCCGGAAGCGATCGCGGACCTGCCAAGCGGTCTCGGCGACATCGCCTTGACAACGCGGCCCGGCCCTGCGCACCTGACCAGTAATAAGACCTATACCTACGCGCCCATCGCCATCTCGGCCGTCGCGATCGCCTACTGGGTGGACAACCCACTGACCGGGCAGCCCGTGCGAAAACTCAAGCTCGACCCGCTCCTGGTCACCAAGCTGCTGACTCAGTCCTACAACTTCGACAACGACGGCTGCGCCCACGGCACGAGGCATAACAAGCAGATCGGGTGCGATCCCGCCGTCGACGGCAACCCGCTCACGCTCTTCAGAGACCCCGAGTTCAAGCACCTCAACCCGGGCGTGCCTGGCCCGTTCGGCGGCGGATCGTCGTTCCAGGTGCCGACCGTCGAGTCCGGTCACAGCGACATGACCTGGGAGGTGACGCGGTGGATCGCGAACAATCACCCCGCCCAGAACTTCATGGCTGGACATTTTGACAAAAACGGGATGCACGTCAACACCGACTATCTCGGGCTGAAGTACCCCCTCGACTCGTTCACCGGCCAGGACTCCTACCCCGTCATCTCGCACAAGTACAGCCCGGTCTTCCCGCTCAGCCTGGTCGCCAGCTACCAGGTGCAGAACTGGGAGCCCGGCACGTTCTGGGAGAAGGACCAGTTCGGCAACTTCCCCAGGGACCCCATCGAGGTGCCGGGTGAACGGGCCTTGTTCGCCATCTTGGACGAGGGCGACGCGGCGGCGTTCCGCTTCCCGGTCGCCAAGATCCTGAATCACTCGGGGCACTACGTGGCGCCCTCGAACAAGACCATGGCGGCCGCGCTGCCTGCCATGGTCGGCACCGGCAAGAACCACGTCACCCAGCAGGTCAGCTACAAGAAGGTGGCGAAGGACGCGTATCCGCTGACAATGGTGGTCTACGCGATGGTCCCGACGAGTCACGTCAAGCCGGGCAAGGCCAGCGCCATTGCGCGCTTCCTTCAGTTCGTCGCCGGGCCTGGCCAGACGCCGGGACTCCAGCCAGGTCATCTCCCGCCCGGCTACCTGCCGCTGACAGCCAAGATGAGGGCCCAGACGATGAGAGCGGCCCATCTGGTGCTGAACCAAAAAGGCAACAGGTTGCATCCCAAGCCGACCGCGAGCCCGTCGCCCCCGGCGTCTCCCTCGCCGGCACCAAGCCCGTCGCCGACGCGTCTCGGCGCCGGCATAGTGACCGTCAAGCAGGCCGCGCAGACGTCCGGCCCGATTAGATACGCCCTGCCGATCCTGCTCATCGTCGGCGGTGCCGCCACCCTTGGCGGGGCGTCGTCGCTGATGGTCGGCTCCGCTGCTGCCATCACAGAACGCGCGCGCCGGCTCCGCCGGCTCCGCTTGGTGAGGAGGAGTAACCAGTGAAGCGCCGCCTGCTCCGGACAGCGCTGCTGCGAGGCTCGGCACGGACGGCCGCGGCGCTCGCGATCGCGGCAGTGATCGCCGCTCCGCTCGCGGCCAGTGCGGCGAGTTACGTGGCGATCAGCGGCTCAGGTTCGTCCTGGAGCGCGGTGGCCCTGGACCAGTGGCAGCAGGACCTGCGCCCGAACGGGCTGGTCATCAACTACAACCCGGATGGCTCGGCGGCGGGCCGCGGCGACTACATGGCCAACCAGGACGACTTCGCCGGCTCAGACCCGCCGTTCCGCAACGGGCATGACCAGCTGGGCGGCACCGGCGCCGAGCATCCGAACCAGGGATACTCCTATATCCCCGATACCGCCGGCGGCACTGCCTTCATATACCACATCGATGTCGCGGGGCACTTGATCACTAACTTGCGGCTGTCCGGCCAGACCATCATGAAGATCTTCACGGGCGCGATCACTAACTGGGATGACAAGGAGATCACCAAGGACTACGGCGCGCAGCTTCCGAACCTGCCGATCACGCCGGTGATCAGGTCAGATGGCTCAGGTGCCACGTTCTTCTTCACCCGCTGGATGTCGCACATGTTCACGTCCCAGTGGGACGCGTTCTGCAAGAAGGTGAAGAGGGGCGTGCACCTGCCGTGCGGGCAGACCGAGTTCTACCCCCTCTTCGCCGGCGCCAAGTCCGAGAACGGTTCCAACAACGTCGCTACGTACATCACGGCGAGCTATGGAAACGGCGCGATCGGCTACGACGAATACGCGTACGCGCTGAATTCCCATTATCCGGTCGTCAAAGTGCTCAACCCGGCCGGCTACTACGTCCTGCCGAGCGCGTCGAACGTGGCTGTCGCGCTGACCAAGGCGGTCATCAACGAGGACAGCCACAGCCCGGACTTCCTGCAGCAGAACCTCGACTCCGTCTACACGTTCAGCGATCCGCGCTCATACCCGCTGGCCAGCTACAGCTACCTGATCGTGCCGCGGGCTGGTACCCACGAGCCGACCAACTTCAGCAACGCCAAAGGCAAGACGCTCAGCACCTTCGTTGACTACTTCCTCTGCGGAGGCCAGAGGGAAGTCGCCGCGCTCGGGTACTCGCCGCTGCCGCTGAACCTGGTCCAGGGCGGCCTGTTGCAGAGCTCGAAGATCCCAGGCGCCATTCCCGGCCCCAACCTGACCACGCTGGCTGGCTGCAACAACCCGACGTTCACCAACGGGAAGCTCACGTTGCTGCTGGACGCGCCGCAGCCATCTCCGTGCGACAAGGTGGGTGAGCCGCTCAACTGCGTTGTGGTCAATGGCAAGGCCACCACGCCAGGCGCAAATGGCGGCTCGCCGTCGCCTGGCACCTCCGTGGCAGGCTCGCCTGGCCCTGTGGTATCCACCGGCCCGAGCCCCGTGAGCTCCGGGCCAGTCGCAGTCACAGGACAAGTAGTCAACGTGGCCGCGAGCAGCCCGAACAAGCTCATGCTGAGCGTGCTCACAGCCGTCGCGATCGTCCTGGCCGTTGTGGTGCCGCCCGCACTCGGCGGCTGGCTGCGCCGCCGCAGGCGCCAGGAACCGGGGTAACCGTGACGCAGACGATCAGCGCGAGCGCGCCGGACCAGTCGCCGGCGACGCCGCCTCAGCCCCGCCAGCAGCAAGGCCAGGAGGCCACCGCGCACGGAATTGGCGTTGGCCTGATCCTCCTCGGGGCATTCCTGCTCGGATTCCTGGCATATCTGTTCGGGATCTCCGGGGTCCAGGAGGCCCGCGCGCAGTCCAACGCGTATGCGACCCTGCGTGCCGAGCTGGCCCAGCAGATAGCACCGCTTGCCGCGACCACGCCAGGCACGGCGGTCGCCATCTTGAACATCCCGGCGATCGGCATCAAGAACATGATCGTCGTCGAGGGCACGTCGCCGGAGAACCTCGAGCTCGGGCCCGGTCACGTCCGCAACACGCCGCTGCCTGGCGAGACGGGCGTGGCCGAGATCTTCGGCAAGCGCGCAACATTCGGAGCACCGTTCGGCAGGCTGGGCGAGTTGCAGCGCGGCGACAAGGTGATCATCATCACCGGGCAGGGCAGGGCGTCTTACACCGTCGTCGCCAAGGGCGACAGCAGCCACCTGGTGAAAGACCCCGCGCCGAACCGCCTGCTGCTGCTCACCGCGTGCTCTGCGGCGGTGCCCTCCACCTACTGCTACTTCGACGCGGAGCTCACTTCGCAACCGCAGCAGGATCCGGGCGGCCGACCGCCGATCTCCGCCGCGGAGACGCCGCTGAGCGGCGACAGCAGCGTCCTCGTTCTCACGCTTGTGTGGGGCCTTGCCCTCGTGATCATCTCGGTGGGCGGCACGGTCGCGGCCGCGCGCTGGTCGCCCCGGCTGGCCTACATGACGGCCGCGCCGCTCGCACTTGCCGTGCTCTGGAACCTCTATCAGAGCCTCGCGGCCCTGCTGCCGAACGTGTACTGACCAGGAAGAACCATGCTGACATCCCGATCCGATCCCAGGGAGCGAACCAGATGACGCCGGACTCTTTCGAGCCCAACGCCAGCTCGGTGACGCAGCTGGACGACACCCGCGAGATGACCTCGCCGCCCCCGCGAGCCCGGCGGGCTGCCCACGCCAGACGGCCCGCTGTCCGGGCTGACAGCGCAGAACATCTCGGCCTGGTTCGGCGACCATAAGGTGCTCGACCGGGTGTCGCTGACCATGGACCCGGGCACGGTCACCGCCCTGATCGGCCCGTCAGGCTGCGGCAAGTCGACCTTCCTGCGGATCCTGAACCGGATGCACGAGATGATCAGGGGTGCCGCGCTGGCCGGCCAGGTCCTGCTCGACGACGTTGACATCTACGACGGGGCCCAGCGGCCGACCGAGGTCAGGCGCCGGATCGGGATGGTCTTCCAGAAGCCGAACCCGTTCCCCGCGATGTCGATCTACGACAACGTGGCGAGCGGCCTCAAGCTGGCCGGGCATCAAGGTCGCCAGCAAGGACGACATCGTGGAGACAAGCCTGCGCCGCGCCGGGCTGTGGAACGAGGTGGCCAGGCGGCTCAAGGCACCGGGCGGCGGGCTGTCCGGCGGCCAGCAGCAGCGGCTGTGCATCGCGAGGGCGCTCGCAGTCACCCCTGACGTGCTGCTCATGGACGAGCCTTGCTCGGCACTCGACCCGACGTCGACCAGGCGCATCGAGGACACCATCGCCGAGCTTCAGCGACCAGGTGACGATCGTGATCGTCACGCACAACATGCAGCAGGCCGCGAGGGTCTCGCAGAAGTGCGCGTTCTTCCTGGCGACCGACAAGACGCCTGGCCACATCGTCGAAGCCGGCCCGACCGAGCAGATGTTCGGTTCACCGACCGACCCGCGCACCGCCGACTACGTCAACGGCAGGTTCGGCTAGCGCCCCTGGCGCCGGACGGGGGGCTGGTGCGCTACGCCCGGCGGCTCTAAGTTTGGCATCAGGTGCACCAGCCGTCTCCGGAGGAGCTCGCGCATGACCAAGATCAACGTGACTGTCGACGGCGTCAACTACGCCGACGAAGTAGAGCCCAGGCTTTTGCTCGTCCACTATCTACGTGACGTGCTTGGCAAGACCGGCACGCCGATCGGATGCGATACCTCCAACTGCGGTGCGTGCACCGTGCTCATGGACGGGTCCTCGGTCAAGAGCTGCTCGGTGCTTGCCGTCCAGGCGGATGGCGCCGAGATCACCACCATCGAGGGACTCGCCAACGGAGAATGGCATCCGCTGCAGAAGGCGTTCAACGCCGAGCACGCTCTGCAATGCGGTTACTGCACACCCGGCATGATCCTGGCATCGGTTGACCTGTTGCAGGACAACCCGCATCCCACTGACCAGGAGATCAGGGACGGCCTCGAAGGCAATCTCTGCCGGTGCACGGGTTATGAGAACATCGTCCGCGCCGTACGGCGCGCAGCACAGGCAGGAGCAGGCCAGTGACCGCAACCGCCGAAGCGCCTGCCGCTGAACTCGGCAGGGCCAGGACCCGCAAGGAAGACGCCAGGCTCGTCACGGGCCAGACCATGTGGACCGACAACCTGGTGCTGCCCGGCATGCTGCACATGGCGTTCCTGCGCAGTCCGTACGCGCACGCCAAGATCACCAGCATCGACGTCAGCGCGGCGAAGGACGTGCCAGGCGTGGTCGCCGCGTTCTCCGGCACCGATTTCGCCGAGGATCAGGGCAGCCTGCCATGCGCCTGGCCGGTCACGCCCGACATCGTGATCCCGACGCACCAGCCGATGGCGACCGAGGAGGTGCGCTACGTCGGCGAAGCGGTGGCCATGGTCATCGCCCGCGACCGGTACACCGCAGTTGACGCGCTCGCCTCGATCGACGTCACCTACGAGCCGCTCGAGCCGGTGCTCGACATGAAGACCGCGCTGGATGCGGGCGCGCCGAAGGTTCACCCGACCGGCAACAAGAGCTACGAGTTCGTGTTCCCGACGAGCGGCGACATCGACGCCGCCTTCTCTGGCGCGGACGTCGTTCTTGAGCGCGAGTACCGCCAGCAGCGGCTGATCCCGTGCGCCATGGAACCACGGGCGGTCGTTGCCAACTGGGTCGGTGACGAGGTCACGCTGTGGTCGGCAACCCAGATCCCGCACGTCCTGCGGTTCGCGATCGCGGCGTTCTTCGGGATCCCCGAGCAACTTATCCGGGTGATCGCCCCTGACGTCGGTGGCGGCTTCGGCTCCAAGCTCCAGGTGACCGCCGAAGAGGTGCTCGCGATCCTGGCCTCGCGCAGGCTCGGCAAGCCGGTCAAGTGGACCGAGTCGCGCAGCGAGGGCAACATGACCGTGCACCACGGGCGCGACCAGTGGCAGCGGATCGCCATCGCGGCGGACGGCGACGGCCGGATCCGCGGCCTGAAGGTCGACCTGCTGGCCGACATGGGTGCCTACCTGATGCTCGTGACGCCCGGCGTGCCGCTGCTCGGCGCATTCATGTACCCGGCCATCTACAAGATGGACGCCTACGCGTTCAAGTGCACGGGCATCTTCACCACCAAGATGCCGACCGACGCCTACCGGGGCGCTGGCCGGCCGGAGGCGACGTTCGCGATCGAGCGGATCATGGACGAGCTCGCCGTCGAACTGGGCATGGAGCCGATGGCCCTGCGCCAGCGGAACTGGATCAAGCACGAGGAGTTCCCGTACACGACGATCGCGGGCCTCACCTACGACTCAGGAAACTACGAGGCGGCGACGGCCCGCGCGATGGAACTGTTCGGCTACGACGCGCTCCGAGCAGAGCAGGCAGAACGGAACGCTCGGGGTGACTCGGTCCGGCTAGGCATCGGTATCTCCACGTACACGGAGATGTGCGGCCTGGCCCCGTCCAGGGTGCTCGGCTCGCTGGCCTACGGCGCCGGCGGCTGGGAGCACGCCGCGATCAGGATGCTGCCTACCGGCAAGGTCGAGGTGGTCACCGGGTCGAGCGCCCACGGCCAGGGGCACGAGACGGCATGGAGCCAGATCGTGGCCGACCAGCTCGGCGTGCCGTTCGAGGACATCAGGGTGCTGCACGGCGACACCCAGGTCGCGCCGAAGGGCATGGACACCTACGGCTCGCGGTCGCTGGTGGTCGGCGGGATGGCACTGGTCGGCGCCTGTGACAAGGTGATCGAGAAGGGCAAGCGCGTGGCCGCGCACATGATGGAGGCAAGCGAGTTCGACATCGAGTTCGTTCGCGGCCGGTTCCAGGTACGCGGCGACCCCGATCAGGGCCGCACGATCCAGGAGGTCTCGCTCGCCACGTTCGCGGCGCACAACCTGCCTGAGGGCCACGAGCCCTCGATGGACTCCGACGCCACCTACGACCCGGAGAACTTCTCGTTCCCGCACGGCACCCACCTGTGCGCGGTCGAGGTCGACACCGAGACCGGAATGGTCAAGATCCGGTCATACGTGGCGGTCGACGACATCGGCAAGGTCGTCAACCCGCTGATCGTCGACGGCCAGGTGCACGGCGGCATCGCGCAGGGCATCGGGCAGGCGCTCTACGAGGAGGCGGTCTACGACGACGCCGGCAACCTGCTCACGACGACACTCGCCGATTACCTCGTCCCGTCCGCAGCCGACCTGCCGTCGTACGTGACCGACCGGACCGAGACCCCGGCCGCGACCAGGCTCGGCGTCAAGGGCGTCGGCGAGGCGGGCACGATCGCGTCCACGCCGGCGGTGGTCAACGCGGTCGTGGATGCGCTGCGGCCGCTCGGAGTCAGGGACGTCACGATGCCGTGCAGCCCGGAACGCGTCTGGCGCACGATCGAGGAGGCTCGCAGCAGCGCGACGAGCAATGGAGGTGCGGCATGATCCCGGCGAGGTTCGACTACGTCAAGCCAGCCACCCTCGATGAGGCGGTGGGGGCGCTGGCCGACGGCGGCGAGGACGCCAAGGTTATCGCCGGCGGCCAGAGCCTGCATGCCGCTGCTGCGGCTCAGGCTCGCCTACCCCGACCTGCTCGTCGACGTGGGCGGTCTCGTTGAGCTGAGCGGCGTCACCGACGCGGGTGATTCGCTCATCATCGGGGCAGGGACCAGTCACTATCAGCTGGTCCACGACCCGGTCGTCCGCGAGCACTGCGGGATAATCGCCGAGGCCGCTGGCATGGTCGCCGATCCTGCGGTGCGCCACCGCGGCACGTTCGGCGGATCGCTGGCGCACGGCGATCCCGCTGGTGACCTGCCCGCCGTGGCGTTGGCGCTAGGCGCCACCATGATCGCGCGCGGCCCCGGCGGCGAGCGCGAGATCGCCGCGTCCGACTTCTTCGTCGACTACCTCACGACGGCCTTGCAGCCAGGAGAGATCCTGACCGGGGTCCGGGTGCCCAAGCTCGGCCGGGATTGGGGCTATCGTTACGAGAAGTTCCACCGGACCGCGCAGGCTTGGGCGATCGTCGGAGTGGCCGCATTGGCCAGGCGATCGGACGGGCATGTGGCCGAAGCCCGGATTGGCCTGACCAATATGGGGTCGGTGCCGATCAGGGCACGTGCCGCCGAGGCGGCGACCGCGGGTGCTGAGGCGACCCGCGCCGCGCTGAACGCGGCCGCCGCGAGCGCAGCCGACGGAACAGAACCACCGGCGGACCTGCACGGAGCGCCCGACTACCGGCGCCACCTGGCGCGGGTCCTGACCGGCCGAGCATTGGCAGCGGCGGCAGGAGCCTGACAAATGGAAATGGAGCACTCATTCACCGTCCCGGTACCCAAGAGCCGGGCTTGGGATGTGCTGCTCGACGTCGAGAGGGTGGCGCCGTGCATGCCAGGCGCCACCCTCGACTCGGTCGACGGCGACGAGATTCGAGGCAGGATCAAGGTCAAGGTCGGCCCGATCAACATGACGTACGCGGGCACCGCCCGCTTCGTCGAGCGGGACCAGGAACTGGGAGTAGTCACGCTCGAGGCGACCGGCAAGGAGACCAGGGGCGCGGGGACGGCCTCGGCGTCGGTCAGGTCCGTGCTCGAAGACCGCGGCCCACGAGACTCATGTCAAGGTGCTGACGACCTTGAACGTGACCGGCAAGCCCGCGCAGTTCGGCCGCGGTGTCATGAACGAGGTCGGCGGCAGGCTGCTGGGCATCTTCGCCGCCAACCTCGCCGCCACGCTGGCTCCGAGGACGAGGGAGCAGGATCAGGCGCTGCCGCCGGCTCGCCCGACCGCGAGAGCGCGGCAGCTGGCCCGGCGTCTGCCGCGAACGGCGCGGGCGCCGCGACGACGCACGCCGCCGGCAGCACGACCGCCGGCGCGGCGGCCGCGCCAGGCGCGCGGCGGATCAGGCGCCGGCGCGTCTGGCGCCAGCGACCAGCCAAGCCGGAGTCGGACGGGCCGATCGACGACCTGAAGCTGCCGGCCAGGGCGACGAGCAGCCTGCACAGGAGCGGCATCGACGACCATAGCTCAGCTGGCAACCAAGAGCGAGGACGAACTGCTGGCCATCGACGGCATCGGCCCTGCGTCGGTCGACGACATCAAAGCCAAGCTGAGCGATCTCGGCCTGACGCTCGGAAAGCCACAGGCGGCGGCGCCAAGTGCCGCGCCCGCGCTGGCGAGCGCACCCGCCCCCGCTGCGACGGCCGGCGGGCACGCACCGGCCGTGCCGCACGCGTCCGCGGCCAGGCACGCAGCTCATCAGCTCGAGGACGAGGCCATCAACCTGCTCAAGGTCGCCGGAATGCCCGTGCTGAAGCGCGCCATCCCGGTGCTCGCCGGAGTGGTCGCGGCGCTGGTGATCGGCCTGCGGAGGAAGGCCCGCCGCCGCAAGCACTGACCGCGCAGCACTGACCGCGCAGCACTGACCGCGCAGCACTGACCGCGCACGCTGACCGCGCGCATCCGACCGCGCATGCACCGACGGCGATCCCGGGACCGCCTCGCTGCCTCGGCTGCCTCCGGATCCATCCGCGGATCGATCCGAGATTCCCGATGATCCTGGGACTTCATACGACGTGCTCGCCCCGTGGGCCGCTGCTGCGACGCTCGAACGCGTGCGGCGGTTCCGTCTGCGAGATGGCCCCGAGCACTCTGCGCGAGAATCCGCCCGAACGAACGAGTCTCGGTGATTAGCGCCGAGATTCCGCTGCGTTAAGGGAGCTCGCCTCCCAGCCGGGGCTCGCGGCCCACGTTCGGACCTCGCAGCATTTCGCCATATAACTGACGCGGATAAAAAGCTCAGTCAGGCTAAAGCGGGTACTTATATGCCGAGGAGTGATCTTCCTTCGTTTGTCCTGGCAGCCCCGTATACTGTCGCTGATGCGCGAGGTCGCCAGCAACTGAGCGTGACTGAGCACATTCGTACAGTCTTCGTTCTCAGCAAGGAGCAACAGTGAGTGTCAGTCTCACCAAGGGCGGCAACGTCTCGCTGTCCAAGCAGGCGCCCGGCCTCACCGCGGTCGTAGTCGGGCTCGGCTGGGACCCGCGCACGACGACCGGCGCCGACTTCGACCTCGACGCGTCAGCGATCATGCTCGACATGAGCGGCCGGGTCCTGTCCGACGGCCACTTCGTGTTCTTCAACAACCTGAAGAGCCCGGACGGTTCTGTCGAGCACATGGGCGACAACCTGACCGGCGGCGGCGAAGGTGACGACGAGCAGATCAAGGTCAATCTCAGCACCGTGCCGGCGGAGTGCGGCAAGGTCACGTTCCCGGTCAGCATCTACGAGGCCGAGCAGCGGCAGCAGAACTTCGGTCAGGTGCGCAACGCGTTCATCAGGATCGTGAACCAGGCCGACAACAGCGAGATCGCCAGGTACGACCTCACCGAGGACGCCGCCACCGAGACCGCAATGATCTTCGGCGAGATCTACCGGAGCTTCGGCGAGTGGAAGTTCCGCGCGGTCGGCCAGGGCTACGCATCAGGCCTGAAGGGCATCGCCCAGGACTTCGGCGTCAACGTCGGCTGACGCGGCCCGCGTCTTACCGCGGCCCGTTGCCCGACGTCATTTCCGGGCAACGGGCCGCGCCGACCACATCGCACGGGGCAATGGAGGGTTAGTGCTGGCGCTGTTCCGGCTTCCAATTGCAGTCACGATCATCGGCATCGTCGTCGCCGGGATTATCGGCGGGCCATCGATAGCGGGAATAGTCGCCATTCTCGCCATTCTCGAGGTTTCGCTGTCGTTCGACAACGCGGTCGTGAACGCGACCGTGCTGCGAGCGGATGAACCCGTACTGGCAGCGGATCTTCCTGACGGTCGGCATCCTGATCGCTGTCTTCGGCATGCGCCTGCTGTTCCCGTTGATCGTCGTCACGATCGCCGGTCACGTCTCGCCCGTCCAGGCGCTCGAACTCGCGCTGCACCATCCGCACCAGTACGCCGCCAAACTGACTGAGGCCCATCCGGCGATCGGCGCGTTCGGCGGGATCTTCCTGCTCATGATCTTTCTCGACTTCATCTTCGAGGATCAGGACGTCAAATGGCTGGTGCCCGATCGAGCGCCCGCTCGCCAAGATCGGCAAGCTCGACCAGGCTTCTGTCATCATCGCGCTGCTCTTCCTGATCGTCGCCGTGACCACGTTCGCCCAGCACGACACCGTCAAGGTCTGGTCTCAGGAGCCGCGGGACTCGCCACCTATCTGGCGGTGTCCAGCCTGAGCGCCCTGTTCGAATCCGAAGAAGAGGCGGTCGTCGGGAAAGCTGATGCCGCGGAAGAGGCGGCCGCAGACGGCGGCGGTTCTGCGCCGGTCAAGGCGCCACCCAACCTCGCGAGGCTGGGCCTGTTCACGTTCCTGTACCTGGAGGTACTCGACGCCTCGTTCAGCTTCGACGGGGTGGTCGGCGCGTTCGCGATCACGGACATGATCTTCGTGATCGCGCTGGGCCTCGGCATCGGCGCGTGCTACATCCGCGCTCTCACGGTCTACCTGGTGCGCAAGGGCACCCTGGCCGAATACGTCTACCTCGAGCACGGCGCCCACTGGGCGATCGGCGCGCTCGCCGTCTTGCTCTTCGTCACCATCCGCGTGCACGTCCCGGACATCGTGACCGGACTGATCGGTGTCGGCTTCATCGGCGCCGCGCTGGTCTCCTCGATCGTGCGCAACCGCCGCGGGGTCCAGGAAATCGAGCCGACCGTCTTGCCACAACCGCTAGGGACGTGAGGTAGACCCGCGCGCAGCACGCCAGCAGGAATAGGACCTCCAGGAGGGTCATGCCATGCCGATCGACTACACCAAGCGCCGCCCGGAACCCGCGCAGGGGGCTGGCGTCAGTCTGAGCAAGGTCACCCTCACCAAGAGCGCGCCGACCGTCTCGCTCAGCAAGCAGCAGGGCGGCAGCGCCGGCGGCGAGCTGCAGGGTCAACCTGAACTGGAACTCCCGGCCCGCGTCGGGCGGCATCTTCAAGCGGCAGGGCTCCGGCAGCATCGACCTGGACCTCGGCTGCCTCTACGAGTTCGGCAACGGCAAGAAGGGCGTGGTCCAGGCCCTCGGCAACTCGTTTACCTCGCGCAACGACGGCGCCCCGATCATCTCCCTCGATGGTGACGACAGGACGGGCGAGAGTACCGAGGGCGAGAACCTACGGATCGACCTGTCCAGGCTCCGCGAGGTTCGCCGCATCTTGATCTTCACCTACATCTACGAGGGCACGCCGAACTGGGCAGGAGCCAGCGCGGTCGTCACGCTGTACCCGCAGGGCGGCGCGCCGATCGAGATCCACCTGGACGAGGCCGATCCTGGGGCGCGCACCTGCGCGATCGCGCTGCTGGAGAGCACTGGCACCGATTTGTCGGTTCGGCGGGAGGTCCGTTACATCCAAGGCACTCAGTCCGCTCTCGACGCCGCCTACAGCTGGGGCATGTCCTGGACCAAGGGCCGTAAGTGACCCTGCCGGGACGATGTCCGGCCAGCCCCCGACTCTCCGACCGGTGGCCAGTCCCCCGCTGACCAGCCACTCCGCGACCAGCCACCCGAGGGCCAGTCATCGAGGGCCAGTCGCCCCCCGTCGAGCCGGAGTCCACCCAGCCACCGCCAGACCAACCGCCCCCCGGTCAACCACCCCCCGGCCAGCCAGAGTCCACCCAGCCACCGCCAGACCAAGTCCAGTCCCCGGGCCAGCGAGAGTCCACCCAGCCACCGCAGGCCAGCCACCCCCAGGTCAACCACCCCCCGGCCAGCCGGAGTCCACCCGCCGACCGCAGGCCACTCACCCCCTGGCCAGCCAGACGCCACCGCGTCGCCGTGTATGGATGGGCCATCCATTGCGGTTCCTGGTGATGACTGTCCCATCCACACCGAAGATGTCGAGCGATCAAACGGGCGCACGGGCCGACGCAGCAGCGGAGAGCGGGCTCGAGTTGGCAGACGATCCGCTCACCAGCGGAGCCGAACCTGCCCCAGAACGTGTCCCGGATCCTCAGCTCGATGACATCCTCGCCGCGCTGACATCGCTCGACGGCCAGGTTGACGAGCTGGCGGCGACGACAGCCGAACTGGCCAGGCTGCGCACCCGCGACACCGATCTCATTTCGCGGCTGCACGACGACGTGACCAAGCTGCGCACCGGCGAGATCGCGGCCGCGCTGAACCCGGTCGTGACCGGGATGATCAAGCTGCACGACCAGATGGTCAGCCTCGGCGCCCTGAGCGATCCCGTCAGCCCGGTTGCGATGCTGTACACCCAGCTGCTCCAGACGATGGAGTTGACCTGCGGCGTCAAGCCGTTCTCCCCGCCGGTCGGCGAGCGCTTCGACGCGTCCCGGCACACCGGCACCCGGCGGATCACGACGACAGACGCGTCGGCCGACGGCACGATCGCCGGCACGATCAAGGCGGGCTTCGCCCGCTCTGATGGCTCGGTTGTGCGCGTCGCCGAAGTTGAAGTGCACCGGCTGTCGGGCTGACCATGCGACCCGAAAGGATGGTGCGCCCGAGCATGCGAGGTTTCCGTGGCTAACAAGGTCTTTGGCATCGACCTGGGCACGACGTACTCGTGCATCGCGCACGTGGACGAGTACGGCCGGCCAGTGGTGATCATCAATGCCGACTCCCAGCCGACGACGCCGTCGGTGGTGTTGTTCGACTCGCCCACCGACGTGGTTGTCGGCGTGCAGGCCAAGCGGCAGGCCAGGATCCGGCCCGACGACGTCGCCTCGCTGGTCAAGCGGCACATGGGCGAGGCCGACTGGCGGTTCGCCGCGCACGGGCAGGAGTACTCGGCGTCGGCCGTGTCGAGCCAGATCCTGCGCAGCCTGGCCAACGACGCCGCACGGGCGATGGGTCAGCCGGTCAGTGACGTCGTCGTCACGGTGCCCGCGTACTTCGGAGACGAGGAGCGGAAGGCCACGAAGCTGGCCGGCGAGCTGGCGGGGCTCAACGTGATCGACATCATCAACGAGCCGACCGCGGCCGCGTTCAGCTACGGGTTCGCTCAGGAGGGCTCGGCCGCGCACACCGTCCTGGTCTACGACCTCGGCGGCGGAACGTTCGACTCGACCGTGATCACGCTCGCCGACAAGAACATCAACGTGATCGCGACCGACGGCGACCACGCGCTGGGCGGTGCGGACTGGGACGACCGGCTGGCCCAGTACCTGTCGCAGAAGTTCGGCGAGGCGGCCCCGGCAGCCGGCGATCCGCTCGACGATACGTACGGCGCGCAGGACCTCATCACCTCGGCAGAAGACGTCAAGCAGGCGCTGACCGCTCGCGAATCCGTAGACGCACTGGTGGTTTTCGGCGCAGACCGGGCCAGCGTGACCGTCACCAGGCAGGCGTTCGAGGAATTGACCAGCGCGCTGCTCGAGCGGACCATCACGCTGACCCAGAAGGTGCTGACCGCGGCGCAAGAAAAGGGCGTGCAGAGCATCGACAAGGTGCTGCTGGTCGGCGGCATGAGCAAGATGCCAGTCGTCGCGAGGCGTCTCGCCGAGGCGTTCCCCGAGCTGCCGCCGGCCGAGCTGACCGATCCCGATCTCGCGGTCTCGAAGGGCGCGGCGATCTACGGCCAGAAGAAGGAATTGGAGAACTACGTCATCTCCGACCTGGTCGCCCAGGGCAAGCTGGCCGAGGGACAGACCATCGCAGACGCGAACCCGCTCGACCTGAGCAAGGCCGTCGCGACCACCGCCAGCGAGTACGGCCTGGCCAGCACGGCCGTCGCCGACCTCGTGCAGACCCAGGTCAGCAACGTGACCAGCCGGGGATTCGGCGTCGTCGTGATGGACAGGGAAACCAACACCGAGTACGTCGACTTCCTGGCGCACGCTAACGACACGCTGCCGATCACGGTCTCCGAGCTGTACTACACCAACGTGGACGACCAGCGCGTCGTGCAGATCCAGGTCGTGGAGCAGGCCACCAGCGTGGAGTCGGCCAAGCCTGATGACAACAAGGTGATCATCGAAGGCCCGATCGACAA
Source organism: uncultured Actinomycetota bacterium (assembly GCA_963809195.1). Taxonomy (GTDB): domain Bacteria; phylum Actinomycetota; class Actinomycetes; order Streptosporangiales; family Streptosporangiaceae; genus Chersky-822. The sequence continues at coordinate 1,981,943 of CAWEIQ010000003.1, forward strand.
CATCCCGGCCGGATTCCCGCGCGGGACTCCCGTTGAGGTCACGTTCGCGATGGGCCGCGATCAGACGATCGAGGTGACGGCCCGGCATGCCGCCGTCGCCGAGCCGCTCGTGCTGCGGATCGAGGTCGGCGTGTCGTCCAACGCCATGCGCGAAGCGGAGCAGGCAAAGGTCAATTTGCTCAAGCAGAAGACCTGAGGTATTTATCGCTTATCGCCGCGATCGCGTCGCGGCGATTGCCATTCTGACTGTCCGCGGGGAGCGAGGAGATGACCGAGGTCGGCGCGTTCGACGCGACCGGCTATCGGCAGCGTGTCCTGTCCAAGCTCCGCGGCGCCGCCACGCTCGATCTGTCCGACCCTTTCTTCATCGTCGACCTGCCGGTAGACGTCGACGACAACGAATCTGATCCGCGCGCGCATCTCAGCGCTGGTCGGATTCTGGAATAAGGAGCGCAGCCCGAACTACAAGGCGCTCTCCGCCGAGCTCGCCAGGCATCGCGGTGATCTCGAGGCGGTCCTGCTCGACCCGGCGAGACGGGCCGACTGCGCCGCGAAGGTCAGAGCGGCCAGGGCCGAGGCGGACGCCGACCGGTATGGCGCGCTCGACTCGCTGGCCGTGAAGCTGGTCGCCCGTTATCACGGGCTGCCCCGGTCGCGCCTGCCGACGCTGGCCAGGCTCGCGAAGACCAGGGGCCTGGATGATGCGGCGTTCGCGGAGTGGGCCGACCGGCAGCATGTGATCGAGGATGGCGCCGACGCCGAGCCGCTCCCGGCCGGCCTGCGGGCTCAGATCCGGGGCGACCTCGACGAGTTCGGCAGGCTGACCGGCGACTCGAGCCGCTCGGCGACGTTGTGGACATTCCTCGGCATCGCTCCGACGACCTCAGCCGATGAGATCGCCGCCCGGCACGCCGCGCTAAGCGCCGAGAACGACCGCAGGCATCACGATCACCAGATGACGATCGTCGCCAACCTGCTTGCCTACGTAAAACAGCACCTGATGACCGGTGACGCCGCGCGCTACGCCGCGAGCCTGACCGAGGACGCCAAGGACCGCCTGCGGGACACGGTCGCCGAGAAGGTCATCGTGGACGGCGAGCTGAACGCGGCCGACTTCGAGGCGTGCGTCCGCAGGGTGATCGGCTTCGGGTTCGGGCTGTCCAGCGAGCAGGCCAGGCTCGCGGTCCGGCGGGTGGCCACCGATCTGGGCGCGTCCCTCGCGGTCGCCCCTGCTGTGGACTACCTGCTCTGCCCGAACTGCCGGGAGCCGCAGCCCTCAGGTGCACAACCAGCCTGCAGGTATTGCGGAGCCGATCTGTACGTCCAGTGCCCTGCCTGCGGGCAGCAGGCAGAGGCCGCGGCTGTCGCCTGCCGGCACTGCGGCGCCAGCTACCGCGCAATTCAGGCCGCCATCGAGCAGGTTGCCGCGGCGCGTGCGGAACTGGCGGAAGGGCAGCCCGGCCGCCGCCCGCGCTGAACTCGGCCCAGCCGCAGCCGCGGCGGGCAATGCCCCTGCTCTCGAGGGCCAGATCGCCTCCCTGTCCAGCGACATCGATCGGGTGATCTCGACCGCTGCGTCGGACTGGCGCGCCGCAGAGGGCGACCTGCACGCCCATCGCCTGTATGCGGCCGTCGACAGGCTGGCCAGGATCGCCAGGGTCGCCGCCGATGTCCCAGGTCCAGCCGGAGAGTCGGCGACCGATCAGCTCGCCGAGCTCGCGACCAGTTGAAGGCGTCAGTGCAGGCAGACATCGCCGCGGCGCGAAAGCTACCTGACGAAGAAAAGGAAGCAGGCGCTGAGCCAGATTCTCCAAGTGGCGAGCGACTGCAGTGAGGCGAACGACCTGCTTGCGGCGCTGCCGCTCGCACCGCCCGCGAACCTGCTGGCCGAGGCCGGCGCCGACTCGATCGCGCTCCGATGGGAGCCTTCGCCGTCGGCAGGTCTTGTGTCCTACAAGGTGACCCGGCTGACGACCATCGGCGGCAAGGTCGACCGGCGGGTGCTTGGAACGACCAGCGCGAGCGAGTTCGACGACGCTGGTGCACCAGGCGGCGCCATGGTCGCCCACGAGGTCAGCGCCGTTTCTGGCCGGCGAACGTCGGCTGCGGTGACGGCGGGCCCTGTCCTGATGGCGCGCGATGTGACCAGCCTGAACGCACGGACCGACGCATCAGGGATCACGCTGTCATGGGTCCTGCCGATCGTCGCGGGCAACGTCGTCGTCGAGCGGGAGGTCGACGCGCGGTCGGGCTTGAATCTGCCGCTACGAAGAGCCAGAGCCGATGATCAGTCGTGGCGTGACGCTAGCCCGGAGACGGGCGTCGAGTTCAGCTACCACGTCTACGCCGAGTACCGCGACGCCGAGGGAACGCTGGTCCGCACGCCGGGAGCGACGGTCAGGGCCAGGGTCGCGCCGCGGCCCAAGCCGGTCAGCGAACTGTGGGCGAGCACCCACGCGGGCCACACCACGATCGGCTGGATCAGGCCTGCCACCGGCGAGGTACGCATCTATGCGGGGAGCGCCCCGCTGGCCGATCCCGACACCGAGGTCGATCTCGGCGACCTCGCAAGGCGCGGCAGGTATGTCGGCGCCGGACAGCGCCGCGTCGTCGACGAGAACCCTGGCCGCGGGATCGTCACCTATACGTCGGTCACGGTGGACGGCGGCCAGGCTGTTGCCGGGCCGTCGATCGCGCATCTTCCTGTCGCAACGCCTTCCAATGCGGCGGTTACGGACACCGGATCAGAACTCGTGCTCACGTTCACGCTCCCGCCAGGCGTGACCGAGGCGGTCGTGGCCGGGCGGCGCGACGCGCCGCCCGCAGGGCCAGCCGATCCCAAGGCTCAGACCTGGAGCATCACCAACACCAAGCTCGAGATCGACGGCGGCCTGCACGTGCCGGCGCCGACCGATGGCATGGGCTGGTACTTCAGCGTCCACTCGGTTCTCCGCGACGGCTCGTCCAGGATCGCGGCGCCGACGGGCCTCCAGCTCAAGGCCAGGGAATCCACCCCAGTGACAGCGAACTACACGGTCCGCCGCGCAGGGACCTTCCGCAGGACGGTGGTCATCGAAGTGACGGCCAGCGACCCGATGCCTGACCTGGTCGTGCGCTCCAAGCGGAACGTGGTTCCGGGCAGCGCCGAAGACGGGGACGAAGCGGGCCGGATGTCAGGCGGCAGCCGGACAGCCAGGCTCGAGCTCCCGGTTAGCGCTCTTCAGCTGCCCATTGGCCTGCGCGTGTTCCCCGCGGCGAGCCTGCCAGGCCGCGAGTTCACCATCGTCGACCCCCCGGAACCCACCCTCCTCATCACCGGATAGCTCCCCGCCCTGCTGCCCCCTCCGCCCAGCGCCCCTGCGCAGGCCAGCTCGGCCCGCACGTCATCGCGGCTCGCGCAGTCGAAACGAGATTTGTCGGTGTTTGTGGCTAGCATGCAGATATGGGGACGCGCTTCCACGGCTGGCCGGAGCAAGCGTACGCGGTGCTGCTCCAATTGGGCGGCGAGCCGTCGCGGGAGACGCGGGAACGAATACGGCGAGACCGCGAAGCGCAGGTGCGCCGGCCGATGATCGATCTGCTCAACGACCTCGCGGACGTAGACCCGTGGTACGAGGACTTCGCGGTGTGGCGCTATGCCAGCATGGCGTACTGGTGGCAGAACCAGTGCGGCATCGTGCGGGTGGCCCGCAACGTCGAGATCGGATTCCGCTTCAACCTCGACGGCCTGCGGATCAGCGCCGCCTGGCATTACCCCGACCCTTCGCAGATCGTGGTGTTTCGTTCGGCGGCAGCCGCGGACGAGAGCGGGCGCGCGCTGGAGGACCTCGTGTCGTCGCTGGCCGCGGACGGGCACGAGATCCTCGGGGATGTCATGAAGCGCGTTCCGCGCGGCTACCCCGCCGATCACCCCCGTGCCGACTTGCTCAAGCACCGCTCGCTCATCGCCGCCCGCGAGCTCGAGTCCGACGCCGTACGTGACGTCGAGCCTGTATACCGCGCGTGCGAGCGGCTGCGTCCGCTGCTCGACTGGCTCGCCGAGCACACCGCCGCCGCGCCCGCGCCCACCCCAGCTCGGCCATGATCGCGGATGATTCTCAGCAGCACCGCCGAGAGGCATCCGTGATCACGGGAACACGGCGCCGTCGCGGCAGTGGCGGAGCCACTCACTGGTGATCTGGGCCGCCGCGGCATGACCGGGCTGACGGGTGATCACGAATGCGGGGTTAGGCGAGGCGGATGCGAGCTCGGATCCGGCGGCACCCAGGCGAGATCGGCGTCGGCCATCATGCGCCTGTCATGCTCAGTGTCTCCCGCCGCGAGCCGGCGCGGCGCGGCACCCGACTGGGCAGCGACTCTCTCCGCGACGTACGTCGCCGCATGCTCCTTGCCGAAGCCAGTCGGGAACGCGTACAGCTTGCGGCCGACCAGCGATGCCTCCCAGCCCAGCTCGCGACACCGATGCCCGATCGACGCGAACTCGTCGGGATCGAAAAATGCCAGGTCAACGATCGCCATGCAGCACATGTCGTCGGCATCGCCCATCCGCACCAGCCAGGCCTGGGCGGGGGGCCCAGTGTGAGCTGCCTGGCCGAACAGCCCTGGCGAGCCCCGCGCGTCCGGCGCGCCCGACCCGGCCAGGAGACCCCGGACGACGTCGGCTGGCGCGGCTGCTGCAAGCAGCCGCTTGATCCGCGCCTCCCATCCGGGTTCCGGTACCCCGTCGATCAGGACAACGCCGCCGTTGGCCGCGATCGCGTACTGCATCGCAAACGGCAGCCGGAGCCTGGCCAGCCTGCTGACGCTGCGACTGGTCGCGACGCACAGTCGCACGTGCTGCGGCAGCTCGGCGAGGCAATCCCGCGCAGCGTAACTGAGCTCGGCGCCCGCCGCGCTCGCTGCCGCCTCCCCCCTCCCCGGCGACCTCGCGGAGGCCTCGACAGGTTCGGCCGGCAATCCGCCGCCGAGCTGGGCCGTGGCGCGTCGGCTGAACAGCAGCGTCCGGTCCAGGTCGGTCGTGATCAGGACGGGCTTGGTCATCTCACGCCCCGGCACCGGCCTGCGGCTTGACCAGCCCGACGCAGCTGTACGGCATGTCCGGGTAGTCCATTACTTCGACGCCGCGCTCCTTGGCGAGCAACAGCAGGTGCTCGAGCATGTCCCGACCGTCGGGCCTGACCAGCACCATCCAGGGCAGCCTGCGCAGTAGCACGCGCGTGGCCTCCCCCGCGCCCGGCTTGACCAGGTGCTGACTGGGCAAGCCGAACTCGGCCTGGATCCGGCTGACCACGTGACGGCCGGCGAACGTGAGGGAGCGATCCGCGGCGTAGGCGGCTGGCCAGCGCTCCGCCACAGCAGCGGCGACCAGCGGGAACTGCCCGCTGACAGCATCCAGGAACTGCGCAGAGCGGTCCGCGGCCGCCAGCTCGAAGTACACCTTCGCGCCGTGGAACATTCCTGGCTCGATCAGCTCGTTCAGCACGGTCCTGCTGACCAGCCCGCAGACCGTCGAGTTCAGGCACGCCGACGGCACGAGCAGGTCCTCCCTGGTCCCGAACAACGTCGCGCAGTGACCGGGATCCGCGATGACGGCCAGGTCCCCCGACAACCTCGGCCCGCCCGCGCCCCTGTAGCGGGCAAGCGCCGCGGACAGCTCGGCGGTGATCGCGCCCTTACCCGTCCAGCCGTCGACGAACAGGACGTCGCGCGGGTCGTGCCTGGCGACGATGTGGTCGAGCGCGACGGTGTCGATCCCGCGGCCGCGCACGATCGAGATCGAGTAATGCGGCAGTTCAACCTTCCGGGAGAACCGGGCCCACCGGCGCATCAGGATCCCGACCGGAGTCCCGGCCCTGGCTAGCGAGACCAGCACGGGCCGGCCACCCCTGGCGGCCAGCGCCATCTCGGTGACAACGCCGACGTGCCGGGCGACCTGGCCGGCGAACTGCTCGAGCAGGGCATCGAACAGCGCGAGGTACTCGGCACTCGGCGCGTACTCGATCGGCAGCATCTCGGCGTAGTTGCGTCCGCGCTGGATAGCGCGTTCGCGCTCCTGCAGGCCCAGCTCAAGCGCGTGCCCTGACAGGTCGGTGAGCAGGAAGCTGACCTCGTCGGCACGGTAGCTACTGGTCAGCATCGTGCTCCCCCGCTCCCGGCAGCGGGCCCGCGCCAGCGTCGGACAACTCCCCCGCTCCTGCCAGCAGGCCCGCGCCAGCGCCGGACAACTCGGTCGCGCCAGCGCGGGACAACACTGGCGCGCCAGAACCGGCCAGCCCGGCCGCGGCAGCGTGGCGCAGGGTGAGAACGTGGACGCTCCCGCGGGCGCTGGCGGCCAGCTTGGCGACTAGGTCTGACGTGCGCGGACCGCGCGGCGCGTCGGTGACGAGCACGATGTCGTCGAATCCGGGGGCGTTTCCCGGCTCGCAATGCCGGCTGGGGGCGACGTTGTAGGCATAGGCCGGACGCCGGCCGTCGTCGGTCGAGCCGAATGCCAGCACCGTCCGCAGCGGGTAGCCGGGCTGGTCGATCACGACCGCGGGGGTGCGCGTCGTGGTGGACGTCCTGACGTCATCGCCGAGCGCCATCGCGAGCAGCTGCGGCAGGTACATGAGCTCCTCGTCGCCCAGCACCAGCGTCCGGCCGTCCCTGCCGACGGGCAACCCAGCGGCCGCCCGGCACATGGCCGTCCTGGCAGTCCGCTCCTGCGCGGGCGACCAGCCAGCCAGCGCGAGCACGGGAAGCTCGCGGGGCAGCCGCACGTCGACGAACGACACGGACGCGCGAGGCCTGTGAGAAATGGCAGGCGGTTCTGGCAGGGATGCGATGAACCCGTGCGCCTTGCTAAGCACGTCGGCGGGCAAGCTGACGTGACCGTCGAGCAGTGCCACGCTGAGCACCTGGGCCCCGAGCTCGCGGATGGCCGCTGCAACGCCGGCCCTCACCTCGTCGCTGCGGCAGTCGACCAGTGAGGCGAGTACGTACAGCGAGCGCGGCCAGCGCGCATGCAGCGCGCGGATCGCGTTGACCGCGGTCTTGCCCGTCGTGAGCTCGTCGTCGACCAGGACCAGCGGGTGCCGGCCTTTCAACGCGGCGTCGTGGAGTATCGCGAGGGACTGGTCCGTGGCGTGGCTGTGTTCCTCGTCGAAGCGCAGCACCTGCGCGCCTGGCGGAGCCGGCCGCCTGGTCGTGTGCCAGCACGGCGCAGGGCCGCCGTCCGCGGCGCTAGCCGCCGCGACGCCGTGGCCGAGACCTGTCGCCGTCTCGGCGAACCCGATCACAACCGGCGTCTGCGCCGGCGCACGCTCCGCGCACCAGCGAGCCCAGAGCATGTGCCGCTCCGAGCACGTCGCCAACCGGTACCGGGATGTGCTTGCCGAGCACTCTGGAGACGAGTAGCTGGGCGCGCCTGGGGTTCTGCCTGAGGCCCAGCTCCAGCGATCCGCCGAACCTGGCAGTCTCCGGAGCCGACGGCCTGAGCCGGACCGAGATGCCTAGCTGGCCGGTGACATGGCCGGCCGTCATGCGCCGACGTCTTCGATGTCGAGCAGGTCGACGAACGTCCGATCCGGCCTGAGCACCCCAAAGACGGCAGCGCGGCGCAGGATGCCGGCCGCCCACCTGGCGTGCGGCTTGCTTTCGATCATCTTGTTGGCGTACTCGCTCGATCGCACGCCGCCATCGGTGAGGCACAGCGTCGCCAGTGCGTCGCTGTGCTCCTCGGCGGTCACGACGAGCATCGCGTGCACCGGACTGACGTGCGACGGATGGATGACCGTCTTGCCGATGATGCCCGTGGTTTTGTCGAGCACGACCTCAGCGAGCAGCCCGTCCAGATCGCTGAGAACGAGCTGCCGCCTGACCTGGAGCGCGTTGGGCAGGTCTTCCCTCGCCCGGAACGGCGACTCGCGCAGCAACGGCTTGAAGATGCGCTCGCCCCCGGCGAAATACTCCCAGACCGGACCAGTAACCAGGAACTGTGAGTCGCGGCAGAACACGTTCACTATGTCCGCGATGACCTCACGAACCAGCGTCAGGTCATACACGGTCTGGTCGTTGCTGCGCCGCAGGCCGAACAGCCCGCACATGTCCGTCGCGCCGATGCGAACGGCCAGGACAGCGTCGGCATGCCTGCCGAGCAGGTCACGCACGGCCAGGAGCTCGCGGACGCGAGTCTCGGCATAAATGGTCTCGGGCGACTCGAGCACCGGCATGCCGTAAAGCGGCAGCCCGGTTTCTTCCCGGACTTCGGCCAGAACCTCGAAGAATCCAGGGCCGGTCTCGGCGGTAAATTTCGGGAATACAAATCCGGTCAGAATAGCGGCCGCTTGGCCAATCTCTTTGACGAGCGAACGAATCTGATCGGGATGCCTGACCCGCACGAACAACAGCGGCGCCGCGGTGCAGGCCCGCTCCCGCTCCGCCTCGTGCAGCTCGGCCAGCTGCGCAGCGACATTGCGCTCCGCGGCCGGCACATCGGTATCCCTGATCGCGTCCTCGAGGCAGAGCACCGCCGAGGTCACACCCCTTCCAACGAGCGTGCCGATCCGGCGCGCGTAGTCAGGTGTGGTGCCGGGACTGTAGAGCGTGGCGCCGAGCGCCATCGCCAGCGTGCCGCGCTCGCTGTTCCTGTCAAAGGGCTGCGGCGCGTGGGCGAACAATGACGCGTCCTGACCTGCCGTCAGGTATCCGAAGTGCCGCATCTGCGCTCCGCGAGACTTGGGGGGTGGTCAACGAGAAATGAGGCCGAAGCGATGCGGCGAAACGCGCCGTATCGCAGACGCGTGCCGCGTCGCACGTCCGCCGTCGCCAGTGATGCGTGTGGTACCCGGACAGTACTCACTTAGCAGTGTATTCAGATCGGATAGTTGATAATCCAGGCGTCGCTGGGCAGCGGCGACCGGCCGCATCCCTCAGGCGCAGCTCAGAATCCGGCGCAGCCCCGCGAGTGCGGCGGTGTGCAGGCACGCAACTGGTCATTACTGTTGAGGAGTGACCGCGTTGCCATCGAGCCGGACGTATGCCGAGCAACTCGACCTGGCTGATCCGCTCGCCAGGTTTCGCGACCGCTTCATGTGGGCGGATGACGCCCCGATCTACCTGGATGGGAACTCCCTTGGCCCCCTGCCGCAGGCTACGCAGGCCAGGATCGCCGAGGTCGTCGGGTCCGAGTGGGGGCAGGGCCTCGTGCGGTCCTGGGGCACGTGGGTCGGGCTGCCCAGGGCAGTGGGCGACCTGGTCGGCGAGCACCTGACCGGCGCTGCTCCCGGCCAGGTTCTGGTGAGTGATTCGACCACTGTGAATTTGTTCAAGCTGGTCAATGCGGCGCTGGACGCACAGCCCGGCCGCACGGTGCTGATCACCGATGATGACAACTTCCCGACCGACCGCTATGTGCTGCAGGGCATCGCCGCCCAGCGCGGGTGCGAGCTCCGGATGATCCACACCGACCTTGACGACGGGCTATCGGAGCAGACGCTCCTTGCCGCGCTCGGGCCCGACGTCGCGCTCGTGAGCCTGTCTCATGTGGCGTACCGGAGCGGCGCGCTCGCCGACATGCCCAGGATTACCGGGCTGGTGCACGAGGCTGGCGCGCTCGTGCTCTGGGACCTCTGCCACGCCGTCGGCGCGGTGCCGGTCAAGCTCGACGAGAGCGGGGCCGACCTCGCGATCGGATGTACCTACAAGTACGTCAACGCCGGGCCCGGCGCTCCGGCCCTTCTTTACGTCCGCCGCGAGTTGCAGGAGCGGATGCGGCAGCCGATCTGGGGCTGGTTCGGCCAGAACGATCAGTTCGCGATGGGGCCGACCTACGACCCGGTGCCAGGCATCGAACGATTCGGCACGGGAACGCCGCAGATCATCGGCACTGTGGCGGTCGAGGAGGGAACGAAACTGCTCGCCGAGGCAGGTATTGAGCGGCTGCGCGAGAAGGGCATCGCGCTGACCAGCTACCTGATTCATCTGTCGGATCAGTGGCTGACGCCGTACCGGATTCCGGCTCGCCTCGCCGCGCGCCGACGCCCGCCGCGGTAATCACGTCACCCTGTACGACCCGGAGGCCTGGCGGATCAACAAGGCTCTGATCGCGGCCGGAGTGATCGGCGACTACCCGGACCCCGGACCGGCGGCGGCTCGGCCTGCCGCCGATCACGACCCGCTTCGCCGACGTCTGGGATGCGCTCGATCGGCTCCGCCAGATCGCGGCGGACAAGTCCTACGAGGACCACTCCGCCGAGCTAACCCGCGTCACCTGACCGCCGCCACGTGAGTCACACCAGCCTCTAGCGGCTGTCCCGCCACAGTCAACGGCCGCTCTCCGAGCGGTCGGCGTGTATCAAAGGGCCATTCATCACCTAAATCTGGTCTGAATGGTCCGTTCACACACGGGCGGCGGCCGTAAACAGCCGGACTGGCGGCGCGCC
>CAWEIQ010000004.1:0-349175 GCA_963809195.1 uncultured Actinomycetota bacterium
AATGATGGTCACAGCGACCTCGCGGCACCGGTACGTGGCGAGGCGGTGCTGCAGCTCCTGCGACGATTCGCCGGGGCCGCCGGTCTGCTGCTGGTGCTCGAAGACCTGCACTGGGCCGACCCGGACACGGTCGAGGTCGTGGAGTACCTGAGCGACAACCTGTCTGCCGAGAGCGTGCTGTGTGTGGCCACCTGCCGCAGTGAAACCACGTCTGCGGGCGCCGATCTGGTGGCCCGGCTGGCCGGTCGCCGCGCCGCCTCGGAGCTGGTTCTCGGCCGGCTGACCGCTGGCCAGGTCGCCGCGATGGTGCGCGCATGCCTGCCCTCGGCCGCAGACGATGTCATCACTCGCGTCCAGCACGTCGCAGACGGGATTCCGTTCCTTGTCGAGGAGTCCCTGGCGGCTTCAGGCGTGCCACGATCGTTCGCCGAGGGAGTCCACTCGCGGCTTGCCGTGCTGAGTGATGACGAGCGCCTGATCCTTCATACTGCCGCGCTGCTCGGGCGGCAGTTCGATTGGCGGCTGTTGCCGACCGCCACCGGGCTGGATGCCGACCTAATCGCTGCCGCGCTGGAACACGGTGTCGGAACACAACTGCTCGCCGTCGACGCCGGTGCCTTCCGGTTCCGGCACATGCTGACCAGGGAGGCGGTAGCCGCCGAGCTGCTGCCACCACGGCGGGTCACCCTCGCCGCCCGCGCGCTTGCGGCCGTGCAGGAAGCTCATCCTGGGCTGCCGCCCGGGGAGTGGGGTGACCTCGCTGCGGATCTCGCCCTCCAGGCCGGCGACCAGGACCAGGCTGGTGCCTTGCTGCTCACATCTGGCCGGTCTGCGCTCGGCCGGGGCGCGCTCGCCACCTCCATCGAAACGCTACGCCGTGCTGTGGAGCTGCTCAGTGACCCTGAGCAGCGCGTCGGCGCCGAAATGCTGCTCGTCGAGGGCCTCGCGCTGGCCGGGCGCGCCGACGAGGCGATGCTGGTCGGCGAGCGCCTCATCACCCAGATGCCGCCGAGCGCCGCTAGCACCGCCCGGATCGCCGTGCACCTGAAGCTGGCGCACGCAGCGGTGGATGGAACCCGGTGGGCTACAGCGAGGCGGCAGCTCGGAATCGTCAGCGACCTGCTTGCCGCCAATCCGCAAGCAGGCATCGCCGCCGAGACAGCCATGCTGAACGCCGAGGTCGCATTCGTCGACAACGACATCGACCGGGCTCGCGCCCTCGCCGAGAGCGCCTTGGCCTCGCCACAGGCCAGCCCCCAGGTCCGCTGTCAAGCGCTCGAAATGCTGGGCCGCGTCCTGCGGGGAAAAGATCTCGATGCAGCTAAGGACGCCTTCGAGCAGGCCCTGGCGACCGCGGATGCGGCAGGGCTAGCCGTCTGGCGCCTGCGTGCTCTGCATCAGCTCGGCACCATCGACATGTTCGCCGATGCCCGCACCGACCGCCTCTCCCAGGCTCGGCGTATCGCCGATGAGCTGGGCGCTGCCAGCACCGGGGCGGTCATTGACCTGCAACTCACCGCAGTCGCGATGTTCCGCTACGAACTCAGCGGGGCCGAACACCACGCCCAGTCTGCGGTGGCCATCAGCACCCGGCTCGGGCTGGCCAAGACTCATGCCATCGGGCTGCTCTTCCTCGCCGAGGTCCGGGCGCTGCGCCGTGACCGCGTCGGCATGGATCGCTTTCTCGCGCTCGCCCACGCCGCCGAACCCGGCGATCCGGAAATCGAAGGCAGCGCACTGGCCGGCGCCCACGGGATGCTGGCGCTGCTCGACAACGACAGGGCGGGCGCTCTCGAGGGCCTCGGCCGCGGCGTCGCCATCCTTGACACGCTGCCCCAGCAAGGCCCGGCCCCCTACCGTGCGATGTGGCCGTTGCTGCTGGCAGCGAACGGTGATGCGGATGCGGCGGCCGCGATTGGCAATGCGCGGCGGACTGGCCTGACCGTCAATCGGGTCAACCGGGGGATCCTTGGCTACGCTGATGCGATCCTCGCCGGTCGCGCCGGTGACCAGCACCAGGCCACCGAACTAGCTGTCACCGCCGATCGTGAACTGCGGAGCTACCCGGTCTGGGCTGACCTGGCCCGGCTCTGCGCCGCCGAGCCTGCCCTGGCAGACGGCTGGGGCCGCCCGCGGCAATGGCTGGAGATCGCGGCCGGCACCTTCGCGCGGAACGGGATCGAACCGCTGGCACTTCGGTGCCGTCGGCTGCTCGAACAGCCGCAACCGAGCCGCTGGTCCAGGCTCGGCATCACCGACCGGCAGGCCGACGTACTCCGCCTCGTGGCCGAGGGCATCTCCAACAAAGAAATCGCGGCACGGTTGCATCTATCCCCGCGCACCGTGGAGAAGCACATCGAAAGCCTCCTTCGCAAGACCGCAGCCCGTTCCCGAACCCAGCTAGTGGCAATCGCTGGGCCGGAATCACCCGTGGACGCGCGGTAGCCGCGAGGCGACCACGGACGTGGCAGAGTTGTACCATCTATGTATGACAGGCAAGGAGCGGTTGTCGGCATCGGTGGATGCGGACCTGATGGCCGTGGCCCAGGACGCTGTCGCTCAGGGGCATGCTGAAAGCGTGAGCGCGTGGGTGAACGATGCGCTGCGGCTGAAGGCCGATCGGGACCGGCGGCTGGCGGCGATGGATGAGTTCATCGCCGCCTATGAGGCCGAGCACGGCGAGATCTCCGAGGAAGAGATGGCTGAGGCGGCTCGCCGCGCGCGGGGCCGGGCGGTCGTGGTCCGCGGGCCGCGGGGCCGCGACTCGCACGGCCGCGACTCGCACGGCCAGGGCGCAGCCTGATGCTGATCTTGGATGCGGGTGCCTTCGTGGCGGCCGAACGGGGGGACCGGGAGGTGGTGGCCCTAGCAAAACGGGAACGGCTGGCAGGGCGACCGCCGGTGACCAACGGCGGGGTCGTCGCACAGGTCTGGCGGCGCGGCCGCGGGCGGCAAGTCCCTGTCGCCCGGCTCCTGGCCGGCACCGAGGTGGTTCCGGTCGACGAGGTTCTCGGCCGTAGGGCAGGGATGCTGTTGGCCGCGAGCGGGGGGTCGGACGCAGTCGATGCAGCGGTCGTCAGCCAAGCCGCAGACGGCGACGACATTTTGACGTCGGATCCTGGTGACCTTCGTGCACTCGCGGAGGCAGCGGGCGTTCACGTCGAGCTCATCGCCATCTGACATCCAGGCCCAGCCGATCCCGGTCTCTGTCGCGCCCGTCGCCTGAGGGCGGACGAAAACGCCTGTTGAGCCTGCGAATCGCGTGCGTACGGCTCTGATTGTGTGTCGCAAGTGCACACTCGTCGTTGTCGCCGTGCACGCACTGAATTGGCGATTATGCTCGCCCGCGGTTTTTCCTGGCCTGGGCGAAAGGCGCCGGAATGGATGCTATCGCGTTCTTCCCGGCCTGCCCGGCAGTAGTCGCCTCGCGCTGGGGCGAGACGCAGTACTTGGACGATCTTGGTACGAGATCGCTGTGTCACCACCGTCCGGGACGGTCACGGTAGGCAGGTTGCTCTTGTCGTGGTCGGCAGTCCTGGTCGGCTCGGCCGTGGCTGGCAGTTGCCGTCGTCGTGCTTGTGCCCGCTCCCATCTGATGGGCGGCGGCAGGGGCGATGACGGCTACCGCCAGGCCAACCACGCCCTGTGGCGGATCGTGTTCACCCGCCTCGGCTCGCACCCGGCCACCCGCGCCTACGCCGAACGCCGCACCACCGAAGGAAAATCCAAGGCAGAGATCATCCGCTGCCTCAAGCGCTACGTCGCCCGCGAGGTGTACCCCCACCTCCGCCCGCCAGCGGGCTGACACGCCGACCCCGGGGACGGCCTGGCCCGATAATCGGCTGCCGCACCTGCTGGCCTGCGAACGATCCGCCGGCCGTCCCCGGACACCATCTGACCTGCTGGGCGTGACCTAATAAGAGCCTGCCCTTCATCCCGGAGTGGCCCTTCCCTGTCTTGTCCGCACACCAGCAACAGACCCGATCACCATCCCTTTCAGCACCCAGAAAATCAGACCAACAAAATGTCACACGCACCCTTGACGAGACATAGGATTCTGGCCGTCACCGGCAAGGATAGCTACTAGATTAATAGGAATACCTAGTCGGCGATCGAGTGTCGGGTGGCGGGCGATTAGCCAGGCTCACAACGGTGACCTGGAGTAACCGGTGTTGCCCGAGCACCTGAGTGCTTATGTCGGCGCCGGTCTCACTGCGCTGGTTGTCACGGGCCCGCTGGGCGGTGTGTTTCGCTGGTATGGCTAGGCGTGGCTGCCAGCGGGCCGGGTCTCTTCCGCGGCTGCCCTGATGAGGGCGTGCACCCGTGCCTCGGGGAAGAACACAGTGAGATTCCTCGCCTCGGCCAGAGCCCGGTGGCGGGCCTCGCCGCCGAGCTGGCGGGTTGCCCGCACGGCATAGGTGGCTGCCCGGCGGCGGACGTCAGCGTGGTAGTGCCCGATGTCCATGCTGATCCTCAGGCCGTGAGCATCGGCCAGTTCCAGCGCCTCGGCTGTGATCTTTGTGCCTTTGGCCGAGTTGCATTCCTGGTGCAGGAGCTGGAGATTCCAGCGGCGGTGCGGTCCGCCGTACGCCCGGGGGATGATGTGATCGATCGCGGTGCCGCGCGGCGAGTCCGGCAAGTAATCCCGGCACCACGGGCAGCGCCAGTGCTGCAGCTCGACCAGTTCGGTCATGAACGCCAGGCTGTGCGATCCCCACGGCACAACCTCGTCGTCGTACTCCCGATCGCCAGCCCGGGCGCCGGACGGCCAGCGGCAGAAGCTCTCCCCGGCAGGCACCGGCAGCCCGCACACACCGCACCAGCCAGGCTCCGCAGACATGAGGACAAGCTAACCGGCCGGTCGGACACCAGGCCTGAGTCAGGGGGTGACCGCCACGCCGAGTGAGCCGTGGGACGGCGCGGTGACGGTGGCCGGTGACAGGGGGGTGATCTTGCCGGTCACGGGGCTGATCGCGAACTGGGACAGGGCGCCCTCGCCCTCGCTGGTCACGTAGGCGTTCTTGCCGTCGGGGCTGAGCGCGATCGCCTCCGGGGCCGACACGGTGGCCGCGGTGGACACCGGGCTGGTGCTCAGCGCGCCGGTGGCCGGGCTGATGGCGTACTGGGCGATGGTGGCGCCGCTCACGTTGATGACGTACAGGTTCTTGCCGTCCGGCGCGACCGCGAGGTCGTGCGGGCCTTTTCGGGTGGCCACCGTCGCCGGGGACTTCGGGGTCAGCTTCCCGCTGGCCGGGTCGATGCTGTACTGCCAGATCGTGTCGGCGCCGGTGGCCGCGACATACGCGCTTCTGCCGCCGGGAGCGATCGTGATCATCTGCGGGCCCAGCCCGGTCGCCATGGTCTGCACGGGCTCAGCGCTCAGCGCGCCGGTGACCGGGCTGATACCGAACACCGAGACGGTGCTTGCCTTTCTCGCCTCGGCGCTGTCGGCGCACTGGCTGCCCGTGCTGCCCTTCGGCACCTGGCAATTCGTGCTGCTGACGAAGTAGAGGTAACGGTCGCCGGGGGCGACCTTGATGCCGATCGGGAATCCTGCCCCGGCCACGGTCCTGGGCGGCATGGGGATCAGCTTCCCGGTGGCCGGGCTGATCCGGTACTGGGAGATCGCCTTACCAGCGGGAACGTAGGCGTTCTTGCCATCAGGGCTGACCGCGATGAGCCCGCTCGGGACGCCCGCGGTCGCCACCATTGCGGGCGACTTGGGGGTCAGCTTCCCGGTGACCGGGTCGAGGGTGTACTGCGAGACCGCGCCGGCGGTGCCAGACAGGTCATCGACGGCGTAGACGCTTGTGCCCTGCGGGCTGACCGCGATGTCGTACGGGAACTGCCCGCTGGCCACGTTCGGGGGCGTGAGCGGCCGCAGCGCCCCCGAGCCCAGCGAGGCGAACTGGGAGACCTCGTTCGTTCCTCCCTTACCAGTGACATACACGAACGGCGCCCCCGCTGGCGACCCGGCCGGGGCCGGCGCGCCAGCCGCCGTGCACCCGGCAGCCAGCCCGCAGGCCATCACCGCAAGGACCGCGGCCCGCCCGATCCGCCGTCCCCGCCGCAGCCAGCCGCGGCCGGGGCCGCGCCGGTTATCACCGCGGCCCGCCGCCGCGCAGACGCCGAACGGCACCGGGCGAAGCCGGGCGGACACGCGCGGGCATGACCGGCGCCCTGACCGCTTTCCAAGTCACCTCTGCATCCTGCGGGCCAACCGTCCGGGTACAGCGTGAATGCCGTGCGAACTCGATGTGAGCTGCCCCCGAACGACCCCGCACCGGCTGCCCAAGCTCACCTGACGAACCCAGCACGGGGTCCCGGACCAGCGGATGAAGGTGCCGTCGGGTGACGGGGTCAGCGTGACCTCGGCGCGGTAATTGCGCACCGGGATGCCGCCGGTGTAGGTCAGCCGCTTGCCCGCACCCTAAACGGCCCAGGTTCGGACAGCCAGGTGCTGCCCAGGACGCCGTCGAGGTCCTGGCCATATGCAACGCTATGGCGGCGGGCGAGCGACTGGCGATCACGAGGCTCGACGGCCAGATCCTGGCTGCCGGTACCGGCCCGTTCGGCCCTGCGAACTGGCCGGACGGCGACGACTACCTCCGATGCGCGCGCCAGCTCGCCGAGATACAGGACCGCGCAGGAGCCTTCCCTTTGCCAGCCGCGTTCGAGCCTGAAGACCAGCATTGGATGGACTACGCCAGCAGCCTCCTGCGCGGCGAGGACGTCCTGATCACCTGGCCAGGTTCTGACGGGCGCTGCGATCGCGACCAGGCGCGCATCTTCCTCGAGGAGACTGCCAAGATCGGGCCGGCTTCGCCTTAGACCTAACAGTTGATCGGTGTCGACATCGGCGTGGTCCGGGCATCGCCGTTTCCGGCGACTAACCGCGACTACGGTCTGCGCTCGTGCGAGAGGTTGCAACGTAAAGGGTGACTCGGCGGTGCCTGGATCTGCCGGCTACTTCAGCTTCTCTTTGAGGGCCGGGAAGATTAAGACCTGTGCTGCCGACTGCGGCTAGCGCGGCGGTCCTTCGACTCGGTCGAGTGAGGGTTCGGGGTGCTCGCCCAGGTACTCGACCCAGTGCCGCTTCACGCACGGGTAGTGCTTGGAGGCTTCGACGAGGTCAAGGAAGTTGGCGATATTGGCGTCGAACCGGTCCCGTAGCCGTTC
Organism: uncultured Actinomycetota bacterium; assembly: GCA_963809195.1. Classification (GTDB taxonomy): domain Bacteria; phylum Actinomycetota; class Actinomycetes; order Streptosporangiales; family Streptosporangiaceae; genus Chersky-822. The sequence continues at coordinate 7,180 of CAWEIQ010000004.1, forward strand.
GTCGCCGATCTGGCCCTGCCCGTTCAGCGCCAGATGAGCCTGGGCGAGCGAGAACATGTCCGGATACAGGCGCACGCCCAGGTGCTCAAGCGGCACGCGGAGCGCCCACAGCCCGCGGTTCCCTCCCGACATCGATGGCGAGGCCGACATGAGCAGCCCGTGCCGTTCGTTGAACGGCTGCGGCTGATAGCGCGACACCCAGTCGATCGCGTTCTTCAGCACCCCCGGCATCGAGGCGTTGTACTCGGGCGAGCTGATCACGAAGCCGTCGCAGGCCAGCAGCCGGGCCCGGAAGTTGTCCGCGCCGGACGGGAACCCGTCCCGGTCCTGCACGTCGATGTCGTAGGACGGGCAGTCAAAGTCCCGCATCGACGCTACGTCGGCCTCGCCCCCTTGCGCCTGGATCGCCCGGGCCGCCAGGGCCGCCAGTTTCGTGTTGAGCGATCCCTCGCGCAGCGAGGCGGAGAAAACCAGCAACCTGACGGGGCGGCGGCCTGGCGGCCTGGTCGTTCCGCCCTCTGAACGCGGCTCATGAGTGGTAGTCATGACCACCGAGCATGCCACGGTCGCGCAAACACGGCCTGCATAGCGACAGACAGGTCCCACGCTGCGAACAGCCGCCCCGCAGCATGACTGTCCGCTTACCCACCCACCGCCGCGGCACATTGTGACTACCGACCAAGCCGCAGTCCAACGCGACCCTCCTCAGCCGTGGTGCTTCTTCGGCTTAGGCCCGACGGACAAGTCCTCAGGCGCGGCATGGACTGGCCGGATCGGGCACGAGCAGTCCCCGTGGCCCGATTCGTCATCCGGCGGCTCCGGTATTGGGTGGGGCCAGCCTCTTGGGGACGCCAGCCTCAGCAGCGCTGCCGGAGCGTGCTGACCGCCTGCCGCACCACAGCAGCGGCGGCCGCCGGGCTGCGGCCGCTCCCCGCTTCGGCGAACGCGCCGACCAGGGCCCAGGAGAGCTCGATAAGCTCGGCCGGCGGATTGGCGAGCCAGGCTTGCGTGGCTGGCTCGCTCAGCTGGCTCGCCGTCGACGCAACCTGCCGCGCCCGGACGAGCTGCCGTGAGACCTCAGCCTCGGCCTGGTGAACATGATGCTGGCCCGCTGGAACAGGCCACCATAGCCGCCCAGCCGGGACGACTGGCCAAAGCCTGATCCGGCCAGCGCCATGGTGACTGGCATGGTCACCGCGGTCGCAGCGCAACAGATCGCGAAGCCGGGCGGCTGGCCGGGCTCGCCAGCTCCGCCAGCCGTAGCTGGCCGCCGCGGCCGGCAACCCGAAGAACACCGGTATAGCGGCCAGGTTGTGCGCGATGCCAGCGCGGCTGAACCTGGCGGGCATGTCCGGTGTTCCCGCTGGGTAGCCGCCGACCGGATCGGTGCGAAACACCGCCGAGCCGATCAGCCCGGCGCCCGCGGCGGCGACCATGACCGGCCCGGCGCGGCAGCCGGCCAAGCGATCAGCCGCCCGGCGTAGCCCGGCCGCATCGGCCAGGCACAGTATGCCCGCAACGGCGAAATTCGCCGTTTGGACCCACCCGCGAGGACCGAGCGCCAGCGAGCTGACCGGGTGACGCAGCGAACGGTAACCGTCGCGCGCAGCCCCCTCCGCCAGGAACGTCGCCGTGAAGACCGGCCCCGCCCAGATGCCGCAGCGCAGCAGTCTGCCGGTTCGTCCCGCCAGCCGTCCCGGCCCCATAGCGTTGAGCATGGCCGGAGAGTACCCAAACCCCGCCTCCGTCGATTCGCTTGACATGACGCTGGCTGGGAGTACCCGCTTTGCGATACTCCTGGGCTGTGGCCCAGAGGACCTCCAAGCTGCTAGCCGACCCAAACGGCTGATCTGCGTCCACAGAAGTACCGAAGCCCACTGAGTCAATAGACATCGACACCCGGCGATGTGGTTCAATCTCGCATTCCGACAAAGCCACCCATCGAGCACCCTCGGTAACGGCACGGGGAATGGGCCATCCAGATCGCTGTCGGGGTTCTGGGAGAGGTGGCGTTGCTGGACTTGGCTGTAGCTTACCGGGACCGCGGCCAAGCGGACTGCCTCTGGCTTCCGGCCACGCATGTCGGCCTGGATCACGCTCCACTGTTGCGCGCCGCCGCGGATCGACTCAGCGGTTGTCGTGGCTGGCGCGCAGGAACAGAAACGTCACAGGGAAAGGGAAGGTTTGGCGTTTCCCAGCAGTTGGACCGCTCAGACACTTTGTTTGGTGCGTCAGATGTCCCGGTGGCCCGGTGGGTTCTGAAGGAGGAGATGCTCTTGACTGACACTGCTACTGCCGCGGACAGCGACAGGATAACCGGCGAGATCCTCAAGATCGCAGGGGTCGTCGTCCTCGGCGCCATCATGTCGATCCTCGATATCACGGTCGTCAACGTCGCCCTTCCAACGTTCCAGCCACGTTCGGGTCGGCGGGTCACCCGCTGGCCGACTCGACGGTGGCGTGGACTGTCACCGGCTACACGCTCGCGCTGGCCACCGTCATCCCGGTCACGGGCTGGGCCGCGGACCGGTTCGGCACCAAGCGCCTGTACATGACCGCGCTCGCGCTGTTCACCGCTGGCTCCGCGCTTGCTCGGTGGCCTCCAGCATCAGCATGCTGATCGGGTTCCGGGTGCTGCAGGGCCTTGGCGGCGGGATGCTGATGCCGCTCGGCATGATGATCATTACCAGGGCGGCCGGCCCGAGGCGGATGGGCCGCCTCATGGGCGATCTCGGTGTGCCCAGATGCTGCTCGGACCGATGGGCGGGCGATGCTCGGCGGCTGGCTGATCGCAGTGCCAGCCGTGGCACTGGATCTTCCTCATCAACGTCCCGATTGGCGTGATCGCGCTGGTCTACGCGCTCGCCGCATTGCCGAAGGACTCCCCGCGCCCGTCGGAGTCCTTCGACTTCCTCGGCGTGCTGATGATGTCCCCGGGCCTGGCCCTGTTCCTGTACGGCGTCTCCTCGATTCGGGGCAGGGCAAGGTCGGAACGCCCAAGGTGCTCGTCCCCGCGCTATTGGGCTGGCGCTTGTCGTCGCCTTCGTTGTGTATTCATTCAAACCCAAGCATCCGCTGTTGGACCTGCGGCTGTTCCGCAACCGTGACCTCGCGGTCAGCATCGTCACGATGTTCCTGTTCGCGGTGGCATTCTTCGGCGGCCTGCTGCTGGTACCCACCTACTTTCAGCAGATCCGCGGCGAGTCCGTGCTCAGGGCCGGCCTGCTGGTGGCACCCCAGGGCATCGGCGCAATGCTGACCATGCCGATCACCGGCACCCTGTCCGACAAGTTTCCGGTCGGTCGGATCGTGCCTTTCGGCCTCGTCTTCATCGCGGCCGGCATCGCCCGCCTGACCCAGATCAGCTCCACCACGTCTTACCCCGTGCTGCTCGGACTCCTGTTCATCATGGGCCTGGGCATGGGCGGCACGATGATGCCGATCATGACGTCCGCGCTCAAGTCGCTGCGCGCGGCCGAGGTCGCCCGTGGTTCGACGCTGCTCAACATCACCCAGCAGATCGCCAGCTCCGTCGGCGTGGCAGTGTATATGTCGGTCATCCTCACTAACGGCTTGAAAGACGCCAAGCTCGCCTACCCAGCGATCGCGGCCCGCAATAACCCTCAGATCGCCGCGCAGATCGGCGGCAAGGCGGCATCAACGAGGGCCTATCCCAGGCCGCGAACGCGTTCGCCCACACGTACTGGGTGGCCTTTGCGCTCGTCGGAGCTACCGTCGTCGCGGCCCTGTTCCTTCCCGCAAGCGCGAGGAATCGCACCTGCTGGATCGCCAGGATTCGGAGGCCACTCCGGTAATCGTGCATTAAAAGGCATCTCTCATTGGGTTGCGGGCCAATGCTCGCAAGGTGCAAAGAACCTTGCCGCTGGCGTCGCGGCGCCAGCTCTGCCCTGCAGAATCTGCTGTCAGCCAGTACGGCGCATCACCAGGCAGTATGTGTCGCTCACAGGCGAGGCTTCCAAGCCGAATGCCGCGCCGAGTCAGCGTTATACGGGTGATCATTACTCAGCCGTCGGCAAGATGGACGGAAATGATCACCTGAATATCACGCGGACTGCGCGGTTGAGCAGGGTGACCGCGCGACATAGCCGACACCGGGGAGGTGGCTAAGCTCCGCGCTATGCCTAGCGGGTTGGTTAGGATTGATTCACGACGGCTGGTTCCTTGCCTCATCGGGACGCTGGGCTTTGTTAGCAGCTGCTAGACAGGACGCTCAGGCCGGCCTGGACCACGTTGACGGGCACCGTGGCCCGTTCCAGATCATCAGCCCCTGGGCGCAGCGCGGTGTGGTCGACGACACGTACTACTCCCAGGTAACGATGGTCAGGACCATCGAGCAGATCCTCGGTATCCACCCGATGAACCAGATGGACAGCGCCGCCACGCCGATGTTCGGCGCGTTCACCCGCACGCCCGTCTACACGCCGTTCAACGCAGTGCCAAACCAGACGTCGCTGACTCTCGGTCTCACAGAACCTGAGCCAAGCTGCGGCTATGACACTGGCCCTCTGCAGCTCAAGGCTAACCACTCATCGACGGCAGTCCCGCGGAAGTTCTCGGCGGCCCAGCCATCTACCGTGGTGCCGGCCTCGGAGAGGCAGGTTGCCGCGAAATGGCGGCAGTGGCTGTCGCATCAGCACCTGACCGGGCCGAAGGCGGTTCCCGACTATGCCAACCCCGAGCAGATGAACCGCTACACGTGGTACGCCACGACCGGGTGGACGAAACCCTACCCGGGTGACTCCAAGATTTACGCTCCGAGCCAGGTCCCCGGCGCCTACATTCCGGCGCCAGACACCTCCGGACAGTAGTCTGATCGCAGCGTAGAGGGCCTCTGGCTGGCGTGCCGCCGGCCGGGGCCTTCTTGTCAGCTGCGGGTTAATCCCGGCCGGACTGTTCGACCTCCTGTTAGCTGCCTGTCTCAGCTGCCGCCATCGCGGCGTCGACCAGCGTGTGGTCGGCGCAGACGGCCAGCTGATAGCGATCGCTGGCGCTGTAGTGCCTGATGCCGACGTGATAGTGCACGACGATCTTGGTCATGACCCAGCATGCGCCCGGGCGCGGCGCAGCGACCTCCGCTGCTGCCGGGAACCCGAAGGACGCGGGTTTGGTTGGGGGGACGGCTTGCCCGATGAGCGGGCCCGAGTCAGGGCCGCCGCAACCCGACAGCTCGAAACCCCGGTCCGTCTGGCGGGCTGGCCAAGCGGCCACGCAGTTCGCCCTGGTCAGAACCCTGAGCGCGAGCACATGCGGAGCGTCGTACTTCGTTTCGCGGATAATCGCTACTTCATCGATGACGGCCGGCGCGGAGCCGGAGTTCTGCATCGGGATGACGAATCCCGCCGGCTGGCGGGCAACATCGGCCCAGCGCTGGGTATCCCCTACTCCGGCCATTGCCCAGGCCGGATCGGCCCCCACGCCAGGAATGCGCCGACCGCCAGCACAGCACCGATGGCCGCCGCAGCAATCCGCAGGCTCGGCCTCCAGCGTGGCACCCGGCCGCGACCGCCGCCCTCGATGCACTGTGCGGTCACGGCATAGGTCCCCTACCGACTAGCGGGCGGCACTGGACCAGAGACTAACGCCTGCGCCCGTCCACAGGCAGATTCGTCCCGCGTGAGAATCGACCCTGCAGTGTGCACGATCGCGGCACTGGGGCACGAAACCAGAACCTCGGCGAAAGGTACGACAACCTGGTCGGCCTCATCGAACCGCCGAAACACCACCGACGCGTAAGACCTTGCGTTCGGCCCCCCAAGCGTTATCACGGGGGCCATCTATCGCGGATGTTGATTCAGGTGGCTTGGGTTGGCCGACGCGACGCCCTCGATGCCGCCACGGTGATCGCATGTATCTCGTCTTGTTCGAGTTGGAGCCCGGCCGCTGCGAGGTTGTCTTCGAGGTGCGCGGCTGTTGCGGTTCCGGGGATGGGCAGTGTGACGGGAGAGACTGCGAGCAGCCAGGCGAGGGCGATCTGGCGAGTGTTTGCCCGGTGCCGGGAGGCGGCTGCCTCGAGGACATTCTGCTGTGCCGGGTCGTCCCAGGCGCGGAGGGGGCGGTAGGGGATGAATCCGATCTCGTGCTGCTCGCATTCGGTGAGCATGTTGTGCCAGTTGCCGTCGGCAAAGCTCAGGCGGTTCTGGACGGTCGCGATGTCGGTGATGGCCCGGGCGACGGCGAGCTGTTCGGGTCTGACGTTGAAGACGCCGATGTGCCGGACCTTTCCCCTCGCTTTGCAGGGCGCTGAGTACGCCGATCGACTCTGCGTAGGGGACGGATGGGTCGGGGGTGTGGAGCTGGTAGAGATCGATGCGATCGAGGCGAAGTCGGCGCAGAGATGCGTCGCAGGCGGCGCGAAGGTGGTCAGGGCGGCCGTTGGGCGTCCAGCCGATCAGGTCGCCCGCTGCTGACTCGCCGCTGGGGCCGGTGCGTTCATAGCCGCCCTTGGTAGCTATGAGGAGGCCGTCGTAGGGAAAGAGAGCTTCGGCGATGAGCTGCTCTGAAACGCCTGGGCCGTAGGCGTCTGCCGTGTCGATGAGTTGGACGCCCAGATCGACGGCTCGGCGTAGAAGCGCTCGCGCGGCAGCTCCGTCGCGGGGCGGGCCCCAGATGCCTGGACCGGTGATTCGCATGGCCCCGAATCCAAGACGGCGAACCTCGATGTCACCGCCGACGGCAAATGTAGTGCTCGTCATCGTTCTTCCATGCTACAAAGCCGATCGTGATCGCAACTCGATGCCGCGGATCGTTCGGCGAGGCGCGTCCGCTCCTGTTTTCCGACGTGGCCGTAGCCTCGGATACTTAGCAAGGTGACGGGCACGTGCGCGGACCCGGGTGGAGGCTCAATGGCGGTACGTTCACTGGGCTGGCTGGGAGTACGGACGGCGGCTGCTGAGGCGATGAATGCGTTCTACCGCGACGTGCTGGCCCTTGAGGTGATCCTGGAGCGGCCGGGAGCGACGTGGTTCCGGCTGCAGGACGGCACCGAGGTACACGTCTACGGATCCGGCGACGTGGACCACGAGTTCTTCGGAACCGGACCGGTGGTGGGGCTCGCTGTGGACTCCTTCCGGGCAGCGCACGCCGCGTTGGCCAGTGCTGGCGTCGAGTTTGTCTATCCTGAGCCGCAACGAGCCGGCGGCCGTGCCTGGCAGCATTTCCGGGCCCCTGATGGCAACGTCTACGAGATCATCGGACCCGACGACGTGGACGAGGCGGCCGATGAGACCGCGTAGGCTTCGCGTTTCGACGAGCCAGATGAGTCCAGGACCGCGACCGGATCAGCTGTAACGAAGCGGCCGTTCTCCGACCAACCCGTCCTCAAGGCTGACCTCGAAGCCCAGCGTCTGGAGTGCAAGCAGCGCAGACACTACCGTGTTGCCCGCCTGCACGAGCAACGGTCAGGAGACCGCGGCCTTCACCAGCGCGACGACCTTCTTCTCGACCGCGGGACTCCACTTCATGCAGCGCGTAGGACACCGGCCACAGGTCGCCGTCGTCGAGGTTGGCCGCGTCCTGGAAGCCCGAGGGTCGAGTACCGGTAGTTGAACTTGCCGGAGTCCTGGAAGAAGACGACGACCTTGCCGTCCGCGTTCGCGTAGGCGGGCATCCCGTACCAGGTCTTCGGCGACAGATCCGGGGCGGCAGCGGTCACCGTCATATGCACGCGCTCGGCGAGCGCGCGATCCTCCGGCGCCATCTTCGCGATCGCTGTCGAGGACCTCCTGCAGCCCGTCGGCCTTCTTGGCGCCCTTCTTGCCCTCGGCGCGCAGTTCGGCGGCGCGCTCCTTCATCGCAGCACGCTCCTCAGCGCTGAAGCCGTCGGACTCGGTCGTGGAAATCTTCGCGGGCATTCTCGGGCTCCCTTTCGAGCGTTCAAGGCCCGGCATGTTGCCGGCCTACCTGAGGGAAGGCTAGGGCCCGAGGACACCCTGGCGCTTCTCGATTCCTGATCGGATCGCAAGAACGCGCCCGACCTCCTGGTCGCGGCTGCAGTCCGCGGGCCGGGCTCGTTGGTCGCCGGGATCCTCAACGAAGTACAGCACGCGCGACCAGAACAAGGACTGCGCGCAGGCGTCAGAGGCGTTGAACGAGGTATGAGAAATGCGACTCGTTATGGCAGCAGCATTGGCCCGTCCTGTTAGGGCAGTCAAAATGTTTCCTGGCCGCGAGACGCATTCATGTGCCGCCGACCGCTTCGCGGGGCGCGGGAGCGCCCTCCTCATTGACCGCGAGGCGGTGCCACCGCCATTTCTAGACAAGGCACCCTGGCTCTCGCGCCGACGTCGGCCTGCCAGGTCGGGATGGCATAAAGGCGGGTATATGGCCGTCCTAGTTGGACGCCCATATCGGCGGCCAGGGGGCAATCCTGCTGGCCGGTAGAGTCCATGGCGTGGGGCAGAAGCGAGACGACGGCGGGGCGCCGGCGATTCTTCGTGTCGCAGAGGCCGAGATCGGCAGGGATCTCCGACGGCAGGTGCAGGCACTGTTGCAGGCATGCTTCCCTGAGTATCCCAGCCGGAGCTACTTCAAGCTTCCACCCCATTTTCGTTATCTTGCGCTGACGAGCGACGTGCTGCTGGCCCAGATGGGCGTGGAGCTACGGGTGATCCGGGTCGGCAGCACTGTGCTGCGAACATTCGGCGTTGTCGACTTGTGTGTGCGGACGAGCGAGCGGTCGCACGGCCTGGCCGGCCGGTTGCTGGCGGAGGTGAGTGAACTCGCGCGTTCCTGCGAGGTGGACTTCGTCATCCTCTTCGCAGACGACGACCGTCTCTATAGCCGGGCCGGATGGCGCGCGCAGCGAACCCCTGTTCCTGGGTAAAGATCCACGACCACACAACGCTGGGGCTGGCTCAAGCAGAGGACACCGGCGCATTGATGGTGAAAAGGACTGGGCAACAGGCCTGGCCCATCGGCGAGGTAGACCTGCTGGGCCACCTGTTCTGACAATCCGCAAACCCGCGCGACGCCGGTAGTGCTAGGCACACCAGCAAAGGCCTGTCAGCAACCTTGCCCGCAGTTTCGGCCGACGGCATCGTCATGGTGAGCCTCGCGTCGTGCTCATCCGGCACAACCTCGTGCGACCGCCATTAGCGGGCGCGCAGCGCGCGGTCACGGCATCCCGGGAGGGAATTTGAAACGCATCGCTTCAATCAGCGCCAGCGCCGCCATTTTGGCGGCCGGACTGTCGCTCGCGGTACCGGGCAGCGTCTCGCTAGCCGCCAGCACCGCCGCGGGCGGGCACGCCCGAGCCGCGGTTACGTCGGCAGCATCGCTGCCGACGATCACTGTGGCGATGACTGGCAAGAAGATCACGGTCGGCGGCACCCTCCAATCCGGCGGCGTCCGAATCGTCTCTACAGTTACCGGCGAGGGGCAGGGTGAGCCGATATTCGTTCTGCTTAATCCCGGGGTGACCTTGAATCAATTCTTCAAGGTGCTGCCACGGGCCGCCGCCGACCCCAACAACCTGTACGGGATCGCCTCGATCGTGACTGACACCATGGTCGGCCGGGGCAAGACCAGCACGATTCAGGCCGACCTCAAGCCCGGGCAGTACGTCGCCCTGGATGTCGCAGGGAACGGCCAGCCGCCGCTGACTCCGTTCACGATCGCTAAGGCAGCGTCGCCGGCGAAGCTGCCCGCGCCTCGGGCGAGTATTGCCGCGATCGAATTCGGCTTCCGCGGGCCGGGCAAGCTGCATGACGGCGAGCTCGTCCGGTTCGCCAACCACGGATTCCTGGTTCACATGATCGACTTCGCGCGGGCGCGCAATGCCGCCGACGCCCGAAAGGCAGCCCGGCTGCTGCGCCAGGGCAAGGTGCGCCAGGTCGGACCGCTCGTCACGAGTAGCGGTACCTTCGCGGGCCCGCTGTCACACGGCGCTTTCCAGCAGCAGGTCATCCGCAACCGGCCCGGATACTACGTGCTGGCCTGCTTCATGGAGACCCAGGACGGCCGCGACCATATCGTGCTCGGCATGGAACGGGTCATCCAGATCGTGCAGTAGCCAACCATCGCCGGTGCGGCGCCCGGGTCACTTGTCTGACGCCCTGGCCCGCACCGGTCGGCTGCCATTCGGGTGACGGGATGCTGATGAAGGGAGATGAGAGCTACAAACGGCGCCATCAGGCACCATCTCTTCACGGCCTCCACGGCAAGCAGCTATACGTGGGCGGCGGCCGTTCAACAATCCGCAGGTCTCCTCAAATGGCGTGTTAACGACCGCGCCGAGACCCTTGACTAGCTTGCGATGTGCGAACCACGGGATTGAGGAGGCGGCCGACTTTTGGCTCGCGCAAACGACGTCATCGCGCATGGCATCCATCAGGGCCTCGCAGAACTGCAACCGCCGTCGTGACGAAGATCGTTTTGGAATTCGCAACTCTTCCGCGCGGCGGTGATGCATCGGCTGAGCAACCAGACGAGCGCGCTGATCCGCTGTTGCTGCAGGCCATGAGGCCGCTCGACGTGCAGCGGTCGCGACGACTGCCGCCTGAGCTTGGCGATGGCCTTACGGTAGGCGGCGAGGGCTGCCGGCTTGTTCCAGGCGCCAAGGTTGCTGGGTCGAGGTCGATCCAGACGAGACCGGTGAGGTGGTACTTCTTCAGGGCCGCGAAGAGGCCGGCGATCTGCCAGGCCTGGTCGGGGCCGCCGGCGACGCCGGTCTCGGCGAGGTAGACAGGCTTGGAGGTGACCCGCCGGATATCGCTCAGTTGGGTTGCGAAGACCTGAGCGAACGTCTGGCCCGGACCTAGGTATCCGTCGATGCCGACCCAGTCCACGTAGGCGTTCCCCGGGTACCAAAGACTGGCCATGGTGGCCTGGTAGCGGTACTGATGTGAGGGATCCCAGGACCAGATGACGTTAGTGGCGCCTTCGGTGACGAAGATGTCGTGGATGTGCCGCCACGCCGCGATGAACGCGGCGGCTTTGTCCATGGCTCGCCCCATGGGTACCACCAGCCGTTCATCTCGTGGCCGAACGAGATGACGACCCGGCAGCCGAAGTCCCTGACCGAATCGGCGTACCGGCGGATCGCGGCGTCGTACCGGCCGGCTGGGATCCGTGCCAGCGAGACATGCCGCGGGTTGAGCTGGATCAGGGGCAACTCGCCGAGGGCTGTCGCCTGCTGCGGCCTCCCAGCGCTGGAACGGCTGGGTGAAGGGGTTATAGAACTCGATCACCTGGATGCGCGTACGCGTCACCTTTTGGAATGACCGGGCGTGCGACGTGATACCCGGATTGATCGCTATCCCGGTGAACGGGCGTCGGGTGATGCCGTGCTCGCACGGCAACGCGTGGGCAGCGGCGCGCGAGTCCTGAGCCGACGCCGACGGGCTCAGAGACGGCAGGCTTGTGTGATGCGACGCCACCAGCAGCCCGGCCATCACGGCTGCGGCGACGACCGGCATGGCCAGCGCGGGCGGCACGTTCCTCGGCACGTGCGCCTTCGTCATCATCACTGGCAGCCTCGCGTGCCCTGTTCTGCAGGTCTCTCATCTTCCAGACGGCCGTCCGGTAGGCGCCGTATGAAGCGATGGCGGCGAGCTGGTAACTGTCGGTTCGCTCGAGCAGCCGGACGATCGCCGGGTCGTACGGCTCGTCATAGCCGCGACGGTTCATCCGGAGGACGATGACCGAGACTAGGCAGGACCTGATCTGATCGGCGACGGGGATCCTCTGCTGCGCGGAGTGCGTGTAGGCCCGCGTCCACGCTGACCACGGGATGGCGGGGCAGGTAGTACTGCTGCCTCCACCCTGGATGCTCCGTCGGACAGGATCAAGGTGCCCGGGCTGATAGCTGTGCCTGATGGCACTCACGACCCGGGCAGCCGAGGTGATCCCCTGCCCGCGGAACTGGACCTTGACGAAGCGGCCGGAGAGCGCCACCGCGAGGACGACGATGACGACCGCAGCGGTCCCCGCGAGCCTGCCCAACGAGCTGTGCTGGGCGAGCCAGTCCCATCCGGTGCTGAGCGCGTATCCGGCTCCGGACCGATGGCCGCGAACGGCAACCCGTACCCCATGTTCTTGTCCAGCGACCCGAGCTGGTGGATCCGGGCCTGCTGAATCGGAGCGAGAACGGCGGCGAGCACGAGCAGGCTAAGGAGGATGGTCATGGTCGGCGGCCTGCGAGTGAGAATGCTCACCACCACGCCCGCGATGGCCGGCAGCAGCAGGGCGCCGGTCAGGGCGAACGCGCGTGCCAGCACGCTGGTCACCGAGCTCGGTGCCCCCCAGTGAATCGACCGGAAGATCGTGGTGACGATAATCCCGCGCGCATAGGTTGAACCACCGAACATCATCAGCCCGAGATCGAGCACGGCGACGGTCGCCGGCCACGGACGCTGCGCGGCCGATCGCTTGCCGGCGGTCTTCGTCCCAGCCGTGCAGAATGATGATTCCGATGATGACGGGGTCCCAGGCAAGCGTTGCGTACTTGGTGGCGTTGGCCGCCGCAATCATGCAGGCGCACGCAAGCAGCCAGGCGAAGCTGCCATCGCGAATCCGGATGGCGGCCCACGTCGCGACCACGAGCAAGAACAAGGACAGCGGCCCGAACGTCGCGAAGGCTCCGTAGTGCACGACCAGTCCGCACACCGCGAAGACCAGCGCCCCGAGCGCGCCGGCCAGCCGGCCGAAGAGTCGGTTGCCGATCACGTAGACCGTCGCCGTCGTCGCGAGCATGACGATCAGGGAGAGCGCCCGCGCGGCGACCAGGCCGCCCGCCGAGTCGGTCGCCGCGGCCAACGGCGGGTAGAGCACTAGGTGCGCCAGAGAACCAGCTCGCGTAGTCCGGAAGCGGCGCATGGTGCAGCCAGTGCGCCCATTCCGCGTGCCCGGCCTGCAGATACAGGGCCTCGTCGGTGAAAGGTGCCGTGCGCCAGATCCAGCGCTGCGTTAGCACGACCTGAGCGACCAGAAGTGACCACAGCGGCCAGGCAGCGACGATCCGGTCCCTCATGCCACAACTCCGCCTGAGTTCACCGATGCGGCAGCGACGCGGAGCTGTCCGGCCGTCCCCGGCTCCGGGCCGAGGACGAGCTCGGCACCGTTCTTCCTTGTTGTCCAGCTCTGCCTGAGCAACGCGACTGTGCCGTAGATCCGGACGATCCGTGCGAGGACAATTCCCGACCAGATCGCCGACAGCGGCCGGATCAGCACGAGAAGCGCGCGGTCCTGCCACGTCTCGTCGCTGCGCCGGGAAGCACAGGGTGCGCAGGGCGTTGGGTACCGACATGATCAGCAAGACAGCGGCGGCCCGGCCTGCCACGTCCGCACTCGTCGGCCACAGGGCTATCAGCAGCCCGAGCAGCGCCCCTGAGACGAGGAAACCCGTGGATGCCGCTGGTCGTGAACCACCAGCAGTACGACCAGATCGGCCGATACTTGATGCGCCAGAAGTTCCGCACCGCGCGGCCCCGTGCCCACCGCAGCCGCTGACGCAGATGATGGCCGAGCCTCTCGGCCACATCGTGAGCCCGAACGCTGACAACTGCTGCACTGACCGGCCCCGCTCGCTCGCGCAGAGTGCCAGCAGCGAATCATCGCCCAGGATGACCCGCCGGTTGAAGAATGTCTCGTGCCCGGCAGACCGGCAAGAACTCGCGGACCATGGCCGCCCGGTACAGCGCGAACGGGCCGCGATTGGTGTACATGTCCCCGGCCATCGACCACGCGGCGCCGATCACAGCCTGCGCGTACAACTGGAGCGAGGACTGCAGCCTGGTCAGAAGGTTCACGTTCGCGTTGAACCCCATCTCGATGCCCGCGACGGACATCACGTTCCTGTTCTGGAATGGCTTGAGTCCCTCTTCGAGCGCATGCCCTTCCAGCGTCGTATCCGAGTCCACCGTGACGAAGACATCCGCCTCAGGAACCGATTCGAAGACCCTGGCGTGCGCCTGCCGCTTCCCCTGATTGGATTGCCGTGACCAGCGCACCTCGGTCCCGTTCGGCCACTTGCCGACCCAGTGCCGCGCTAGGGCCGAGTAGTCCGTCATCGACCCGTCGTCCACCACCCAGATCAGCTGGGCGGGCCTGGACTGGTTGACCATGGCGAACAGGCACCGGTCCGCAGTCCCGGGATCCCCGTTGTAGACCGGGACAGCGATGGTTACGTGCAGCCGGTCCGTCCGCTCCTGCCCAGAGGGAGTTGCCTCGACCGGCTTGTCAAACCAGGACAATACGTAGCCGATCGCGCGGAACACGGTCGCGGGAGCAGTGCACGCCAGCAGCACAACTGACTGGTAGCCCAGATGCCATGACACCCAGCCCGCGACGAGCATGGTGGTCAGCAGGAGCCCGCGCCCTTCGTTCCTGCTGAACGTCACCTCAGGAATGTCGTAGGAGTCCCTGAGGGCTCCCTGAACGATCCTCCTCGCCGCCAGCACCTCCCCATTGGCGGCGTCCTGAGCAGCTTGGTGCACGATGTAATGGGCAAGATCTGTCAAATCCTGAATGCCACTTATCGGAGACTCAGCCTGCGGCTTGTGCGGCCGCGGACTGCTCCTATGCCTGCCTGACAAGTGAACTTCTCCTCGTCGCTATAGCGCATGCGCAAATAGTGGCACTGAAGGAGGACCCGGCCGATATCGAAACTGTCCGGTTCCGCGCTCTTCGGCTACGCGATGGTAGCGGCTATTAGCCACAACCGTGGAATCATCTGACCGGCAGTACAGCTTTATGAGGGTTTTCGCGACCACTTCGGCGTGTCAGGGCGAGCCTCAAAGGAACGTTGAATAAGAATCGACTCCGAATTGGCGACCTTGTCAATGGCTCTGTGATAGGACGAATTGGCCAGAATCGCATTACTCGGGCGGGCAGTTGCACAACTTGGTCATGAGGGAGCACATGTTCGGCAAGACGCGCAGGATTCCGCTGTACGTTGCTGGGGCCGCGGCGATGATCGCGAGCCAGTCGCTTGCTGCTCCGGCGAGCGCGGCGTCATCGAGCGACTGGCCGACCTACCTCGACAACAGGGCTCGCAGCGGCTTCAACGCTGCTGAGAGCCTCATTACGCCCTCGACCGTCGGCGGCCTCCATCCACTGTGGACAGCCAGTTCGGGCTCGGTGTCGGCCGAACCGGTGCAAGCGGGCGGCGTTATCTATTACGGGTCCTGGGACGGCCATGAGCGCGCGGTCAACGCGTCGACCGGCACGCAACTGTGGTCCACTTTTCTAGGGCAGACCGCAAAGAGCAGCTGTAATCCGCCGAGCGTCGGGGTGGCTAGTACTGCCACCGTCGGCACCATTCCTGTGAACGGCACTTCCACGCTGGCCGTGTTCGTCGGCGGCGGTGATCATAACTTCTACGCTCTTAACGCAGCCACCGGGTCTGTTATCTGGAAAAGGCCGCTAGGCACCACTTCGAGCACTTTCCTGTGGAGCTCGCCGCTGTTTTACCGTGGCATCATCTACGAGGGAGTCTCCTCCTTCGGTGACTGCCCGCTGATCCGCGGCAAGGTCGTGGCGATAAGAGCCACCAACGGCGCCATCAGGCACACCCTCTTCACGGCGCCGAGCGGGTGCGGCGGAGCCAGCGTGTGGGGTTCGCCGACCCTGGACACCGCAACCGGAGACATCTACTTCGCCACGGGAAACGGCAGCCCGACGTGCACCGTGCCGCTCTCGGACGCGATCGTCCAGGCCGGGTCGGACCTGTCCCCGCTGGCCAGCTGGCAGGTACCCGCGAGCAGCCGTGGACCGGACAGCGATTTCGGATCAACGCCGACGCTGTTCACCGCGGGCGGCCGGCCCATGGTTGGCCTCCAGAACAAAAACGGAATCTATTACGCGTTCGACCGCCGCTCTCTCAGCAGCGGACCCGTCTGGCAGACCCCGATCTCCAGACCAGGCCCGTGCCCCGAGTGCGGGATCGGCAACATCGCTTCCAGTGCATGGGACGGCACGCAGCTATACGTGGGCGGCGGTCGCTCCGACATCAATGGCACTGTCTGCCCTGGGACGGTGGAGGCGCTCGGCCCTCGAACGGAGACGTCGTCTGGCAGCAGTGCCTGAGAGACGGCCCGGTGATCGGCGCGGTCACGGCCGTGCCTGGTGTCGTTTTCGCCGGTGAAGGGAGATTCTTTAAGGCTTTCGGCACAAGCACGGGCGCGACTCTCTTCAGCTATCAGGATGGCAGTACCGGCTCAAACTTCTGGGGCCCGGCGGCAATATCCAATGGAACTGCCTATATCGGGAACCAAGACGGCAAGCTCGTCGCGTTCAGGAGCTGATGCATCGTCAGGCGCTCTTCAGGCTCGACGGCGAATGCAGCCAGGCGAGCATGTCGGGCGGAGCTAGCTCGGCGGCACGGGCGTGGTAGCGAGCCATTTCCTCGTCGCTGAGGATCTCGCTCGCGGCGCCCGACGTGCCGCGGCTGAAGAATGACGCGGTGTCCCTGAAGATTCCCTGGGTGGCCGGGATGAGCCTGTCGGAATGGTCCTTCATGCGCTGGAAGCTGGCCGCACTGGTGAGCGCGGGCCAGGCCTGCTCCGGGAACGGCGATCCCGAGCCGCCAGGCGATGGCGCGCATCTGTCCCTCGAGGTCGGCGCACAGGTCGTCGTAGTGCACCAGCACCACGTTCGGCTCGTAGCGCTTCGCCCAGGCGCCGGACGAAGTGGTGCATCATGCCGGGCAGCGAGTCTGGCTGGGCTCGGGGATCGGCGTCCTCCTCGATCCACCGGAGCATGCTGTCGTGCAGCGTCTCGCTTGTCTCGGGCGCTATGGCCTGGCCGGTCAGCTGCTGCATCTTCGCCCGGTCCATGTTGTCGATCTGGCGGCGGAACGACACGAACGTGTCGAGCGGATGCCGGGCCGTGACGATGTAGGTGACCCGGGGGTCGAGGGGAATCCCGTCGAGCGGCGTATGCGTCTTGATGAACCGCCGGTGCGGCTGCTCGGCGAGCCGGGCGTACACGACGTCAGGCGGCACGACCAGGTGATCCAGCCACGGCGAGAGGTGCCAGAGCGGAGCCGGGAGCTCGGGCGTCTGGAAGATCAGCAGCGCGCAGATCATCTGCATCCACGTCGTCCCGGTCGGCGCCGGGTGCTGATCACGATGTCGCCAGGGCGGAAGCGGAAGCTGAGCCACCGGGCGCTGTCCTCGTCAGTGCGATTGGTACCGGTACGGGGGCGTTGCTCGCGCTGGCCACGCCCGCGAGCGTAACAGAGCGGCCCGGGCACCCGCGCCTGCGTCGTCAGCGAACGGCTCGCATCACTCACGCTAACTTCAGCCCCAAACGTGCTACATGAACCTTTGTCACACTCCAGTCGACCACTGGTGAGCGGCGGTCCTGTAGTCTATTGGCAAGTATGGGGGTTGTGATTAAGGCTGGGACGAAACATACATGATTCGAAGCGTGGATGTCCGCGAGGTTAATAGCCCGGATGCTCGCCCCATCCACCGCCGGGAATTCTTGCGGGAAAGGACAGCGACAATCGCTTCCGTCGGAAGCGCATTTCCTGATACCGCCTATTCACAGGACGAGATCGGAGACGCTTCTCGGCCTGGAGAACCGGGTCGTGAAGAAGCTGCTCCGTGCGCCCCACATCCAGAAGCGGCATCTGTATCTGCCCGCGAAAGACTCGCGCACGGGGCGTGTCGCTCCACGAGTCCGCGGCCGACCTGCACGCCAAGTTCCGGGACGGAGCGCTCGACATCGGTTCGCGGGCGATCCGCAACGCACTCGACGCCGTGTCGCTGTCGCCGGCCGACGTCGACTACCTGCTGTGCGTCACGTCGAGCGGCTTCATGGTTCCCGGGCTCAGTTCGCTCTTCTCCGGGAACTCGGGTTTGATCGCGGGCTGGTGCGGGCGGACGTCGTCGGAATGGGATGCAACGCCGGACTGAATGGGCTCAACCCGCTCGTGCAGTGGGTGAAGAATCATCCGGGCCAGGTCGGCCTGCTGGTCTGCTGCGAGATTAACTCCGCGATGTACGTTCTCGATGACACTCCGCGCACCGGAATTGTCAACAGCCTTTTCGGCGACGGGGCGGCCGCGGCGGTGCTGACGACGCCTTGCCGAGAACTGGGCCGGTCGAGCGCCAGCCAGGGCCGGTTCCGTGCGTGATCGATTTCGAGAGCTTCTGCATCCCTGAGCAATGGGCGGCGATGCGGTTCGACTGGAACGATGACGCCGGGAAGTGGAGCTTCTTACCTCGACCGGGACATCCCCTACGTCATAGGCTTCAACGTCCGCGAAGCCGCTGGAAAGGCTCCTGGAGCGCAATGGCCTGGATTTCTCCGCCGTCAAGCACTGGGTCGCTGCATACCGGCGGTGGCGCGGTGATCGACTCGGTCAAGCTCAGCCTGGGCCTCGAGGAGCACGATGTCCGGCACACGCGCTCCGTGCTGCGCGACTACGGGAACATCTCGAGCGGCAGCTTCCTGGTCAGCCTGGAGCGCCTGCTGGCCGAAGGCGCCGTGTCGCCGGCGACCGGGGCGTGATGGTCACGATGGGCCCGGGAGCCCAGATCGAGACCGCGCTCCTCGAATTCGGCCAGGGCGGCGCATGCTGACCGTGATCGAGGAGTGCTGACGGCGAGCGAGTACTGACCGCTCCGGATCGACGAGGCCATCGATCGACACCGAACTGGTCAGCGGCCTCGGGTCCGTGCTGGACGACGTCGAGCGCGGCCGGGATCGAGAACTTCGTGTTCACTGTTCAGCGGCGACGCGGATTCGGTCACGGGGGACTTCCCGTCGTGGCAGCCCGGTCCGGGCGCGGAGCGACATGCGGTATTTCGCCCGCTGGGATGAGATTGCTCGCCCGGATTTCCAGGCTGAAGGCCAAGACGTTCGCGGCCTACGACGGCCGGGTCGGCGCGGCGGCCGTCCAGGTCGGCCTCGTCGACAGATCTGCGGCTGGCCTCGGCGCACGGCGCGGCTGTCGCTGGGGAGCCTCTCCGAGGGACGCTTCCCCGGAATGGGCGCGTACTGGCTGCCGAAATTCGTCGGTCTCGGCAACGCGCGCAGGATGTTCCTGCTCGGTGAGGATCTGACGGCCGAGCGACGCGGCCCGACTCGGGCTCGTGGACATCGTCGACGACACCGTTGAGGCAGTGGTCGATGCACGCGATCAAGGCCCTGCGCCCGGTCACGCCGGAGGCGGCGTGCTTCACCCGCCGGATTCTCGACGACTGCTATTTGCTGGAGCACGCCGCGGCGATCGAGCTGGCCAAGGCGGCCCGATACAAGGTGGGAATGCCGGATGACACTAGAACGCTTAGACGCCGTGGCGAGCATCGAGCAGGAGAAGGAGTAGTCAATGGCTGAAACCCTCAGCCTCGGTACCCCGCGCACTTCACCGTACACCGGCACGATCCTTCCCCAGGGTCGGCCCTTCTGGATCGTCGACGGGCGAGCCTACGACCTGACGGAGTGGATGAGGACGTCATCCCGGCGGGGCGACCTGGTTCGGGCCGACCCAGGGCCGCGATATCAGCGCCCTGCTCCACACCTATCACCGGGACCGGCCCGGCTGCAGAAGATCCTCGCCAGGCGTGACTCGGCGAGCGGAATATGCCGACAGGGGTACGACCGAGAAGGACATACTCCCCAAGCTCGGCGTGCCGCCCTTCCTGCTGGCATCCGGATTTCGACGCGACCGACGGATCTGCCGAGGCTCGACTACCGCGACGAGGGAAGCTTGCTCGCGGAGATCCGTACCAGGGTCAACGCCAAGTTCTCCAAGCAGGCACTGAAGAAGTACGACCGCGCGTTTGACGCCGTGACGTGGGCGATCGCTGCCGCGCATGTTGCCGCGCTGGCCCTGCTGATCGCCAACGTCATACCGGCCTGGGCATTCGTCGTCATCATGGTGGTGACGCGGACCGCGCTGGCGGGCTCGGGCCATTACCACCTGCACAGGAAGTGGAAGCGGGACAAGCGGCCGCTGCACCTGCCGCTCGGAAAGGCGCTGTTCGACATCAACTACGTCGGCACGAGCCTGATCGGGACCGACGGGCACGTGCTGCTGCATCATCCGTACCTGGGCTCCGGCGCGGACGTAAAGAAGACGTTCTTCGACGGCATGCTCCGGCTGCATCCGGTGCTGCGGATCCCGGGCTACACGCTCCACAAACTCGGCATCTGCCTGACCGGGCTGTCGCTGCGGGCACGGGAGATCACCAAGTTCGAGCGGCTCCGATCCGAGAACGGCGCGTCGCCAGGATCCAGTCCGGGCCGACTTCTGGCTCATCCGGGCGTGGATCGTGTTCGAGTTCGCCGTGTGCCTGGCCACCGGTCACATCGTGGCCTGGCTGGTGCAGTTCTTCCTGACGCTGTGGTTCAACACCTTCCTCGTGGTGGCCAGCCATGACTTCGAGGACTCGGAGACCGAGGAGGAGCTCGCTGTGATCCCCGAGCCGCTGCGCGATGACTGGGCGGCGCGGCAGATCTGCCTGAGCTACGACCTCAGCGTGGTC
Source organism: uncultured Actinomycetota bacterium (assembly GCA_963809195.1). GTDB lineage: Bacteria > Actinomycetota > Actinomycetes > Streptosporangiales > Streptosporangiaceae > Chersky-822. The sequence goes on from CAWEIQ010000004.1 coordinate 27,636, forward strand.
GGCAACCGCTGGGTCGACCTGTTCCTCAGCGCCGGGCTGAGCCCGCACCGCGTCCACCACGTCCTGCCGTACCAGGGCTCCGGGTTCGCCAACCTCGCCACCGAGGATGACGGTCAGGGAGGTGTGCGCCGAGGTCGGCATCGCCTGGGAGCGTCCCCGGAACCTGATCTTCGAGCGCTTCCCGGCCGTGATGAAGCACTACCTGCTCTGCCCGGTGAAGCCCGCTCCGCCGCGGCCGCCCGCCATGCCGCCTCCGCCGCGGAATCAGTTCCCGCTCCAGCCGCCTCCGCCTCCCCCGCCAGCGCCGGCCCCGGTGCAGGGCCGCCGGTCCGTCTGGGGCGAGGTCGGCGAACTCTTCCGCTACACGATTGACGGCTTGAGAGGGGTAGGCGTCTGAATCAGGAAGACACTGCGGCCAGGCCTTCTGCGGCCAGGCCCTTCTGCGGCCAGGCCTTCTGCGGCCAGGCCCGGGTGGCCTGGCCACGGAGGCGTCAGTGCGGATTGTGAGGCGCTGGCCGCCCGCCGCTCGGCCGGACTGGCCGGTCGCCGGTCGTCGGCCGCTGGCCCGCGGCGATCGGCAGCGCCGCGGCCTGCTCGTGCGCCGCAATCTTGGCTATCTCGCTGAGCACTGTCCGGCCGGGATGGCGGTGCCGGCCGGGTACAAGATCGCGTTGAGGACGAGCCGCTCCTCCTGGGTCGTCCAGGCGCGGTACCAGGGGTCGAAGCCGAGCATGATCGCGTGCCCGGCGCCGAACGGCTGGTCGACGACGGCGGGCCGCCGGGCAGGTTGGCGTTGGCGTTGACCTCGTAGCCGTAGCAGTTGCCGAACCCGGCCGGGCCACCGCAGTCGCCGGCCGGGGCGAAGCGTGGCCACGGCGGTGGCCGGGGGATGGCGCCGCCGTCGCCGCGCGAGGGTGGCCGGGTCGAAGTTCGGGTCGTTGCTTGACTCGCGGTAGATCCAGCCGCCGGCGTCGAACCCCCAGCCCGCGGGGTCGCGGTGTTCCACGTCGCGTCGAACGTCGAGCCCGGCGTGCTGATGCCGCTGACCGTGTTGGTGTTCAGCGTGGTCAGGCCGGCGTTGCGGGCGCTGGTCGCGCCGCCGGCGCCGGTGCCCAGGAACGTGCCGCCGGCGTTGACGAACGCCTGAACGGCCTGCGCGGGCGTGCCCGCCGTGCCGGTCGGCGTGGTCGCCGAGATGGTGGAGCCCGGATCGATCAGGACCGTGTACCCGCCGCTTTGCAGCGCGCCGTTGGCCAGATCGGTCGAGGTGAGCTGGCTGATCTGGGAGACCGGGATCTGCTCCTTCTGGGTCAGGTCGAACATGGCCTCGCAGTAGGTGGACGTCGTGCAGTAGCCGTCCCCGCTGCCGTGGAAGGCCGGGTTGGTCGGCACGGTGGTCCCGCCGGTGTAGATCGCGATCTTCGGCAGGGTCACCGCGTAGTGGCTGACCGGGTAGCCGGCCAGGCCGGACACCGGCGTCTGCCAGGCGGCGGCGTCGGCGGCAAGCGTGCCCAGCGGGATCGACGACCCGGACGACCAGCGCCGCGCCGCTGTCGAAGTGCACGCCGCTGGCGTCGAAGCCGCCGCCGCCCGGGCCACGTCGGCGCCCTGGCCGAGGAGCTGGTTGACCATGGCCAGGCCGTCCGCGGAGTCGGTGTTGAACGCGTACACCGGCTGAGCCGTGCCCGGGGCACTGCCCAGAGCCGGGTCGCCGATCAGGCTCGTCTTGGCTGCCAGCCGGCAGCTGCTGGGTGAGGAAACCGTCACCGGCGAAGCCGCGCAGCAGCGAGTACGACCAGGTCACCTCGTCGTAGAAGTAGTTGAACGGCAGGTAGGGGTTCTCGTCGAGCACCGCCTGGATCCAGTGCTTGGTGCCCTGGGCGAGCGGGATGTACAGCGTCCCGGCCGGAAGCGTCAGGGTCTGCGTGCGGACCGGGTCCTGGCCCTGGACAGCGTTGACGTTGAAGTCCCCGAACGCGTGCGCACCGGTCACCGTGACCGCCCGGTCGAGCCGGTAGACCTGGACGCCGACGTACTGGAGATCCTTGATCGTCTGGGCCACGTCACCGGAATGATCGCCGGGCAGGTAGTAGTAGCCGCAGACCGTGACGTTGGGTTCCTGGTCGATGGTGCTCTGCCCGATCTCGTACTGGTCGACGACCGGCGGGCTGACCTGCGTGTTGTCCTGGACGATGCAGTCCTTCCCCTGCGACACCGCCTCGGGCCACTGCTTGACCCAGTCCGTCAGCAGGCTCGCCTTGTTGTCGGCGACCACGTTCACGGTGGTGTCGATGGCCAGGTAGTGGTCGTAGACCTGCTTGCCGTAGTTCTCGTTGTTGCCCTTCTCGTAGGTCATTCCCGCGCCGCCTTGCAGCAGCGACGGCACGGTGTCGCCGTACTCGGGCACGAACAGGTCGTAGGTGTTGTAGTTGCGGTACTGGCCGGTCTGGTCGTTGAACGCGTTCTGGATCGCCGGCCCGATCACGTTCTGGATCGCGTCCAGCGCGGAATGCGAGATCTCGTTGAGCGCGGCGTCCTGGTCGGGCGGGAAGAAGTAGCCCGACGACTGCTGGTGCGCGTCGATGAAGAACAGGCCGGGGTACTTGGTGATCGCGGCGACGAGGGCCCGGTTCTCCGGCATCTGGAAGGTGCCGCGGTCACGGTTGGGGTCGAAGTCCCACGCGGTCGTGCGGTTGTTGTGGTCGCGGTCGTCGGGCGCGGTGACCGGCTGGACGAAGACGTCCAGGTTCTGCAGCCGGGCGCGTTGCCGCAGTCGGTGCGGGCCGCGAGCTCGTAGAGCTCCTTGACGGACGCCTCGCCGCCGGCGGGCTCGTTGCCGTGCGGCGCGCCGGTGATCCACGCGAACGCCGGGCGGGAGCGGACCTGCGCGAGAGCTCGGCCGGTCGGCGTGGTGCCGTCGATGACCCCGCGCCAGAATGCCTGGTCGTTGCGCCCGGAGTCGAGGTTGGCGATGTTGTCGGGCGTGCCGATCACGACGTAGTCGAACGGCGTGCCGAGCACGCTCGTGCCTTCCTGCACGATCTTCGCGGCGACGCGCTGGCCGGTGGTGGACGGGTTGCTGTTGATCGCGTTGACGACGGCCTGCATGTAGGCCATGAGCTGGCCGGTCTGCTTGGCCGACGGCGTCGTGCCGGACAGGCCGTCGCCGGTGGTGCCGCTGCCCAGCGTCGTGCCGAAGAACGAATCGTAGCTGGGGATGTTCGGGTCGAGCTGGACGCCGTTCGTGCAACCGGTCGGCTGGGTCGCCGGGCCGGGGGCGTCGGGGATCGGGAGCTCACCGCTCACCGAGTCGGCCTGGTCGCTGTCGCGGTACGGGCAGAACGTCACCGCGCGTGGAGTCCTGGCACGCCCGGACGGGCAGGCTGGGTCGGCGACCGGGGCGCCGTTGACCGGGTTCTCCGGGACCGGCGGGTTGTAGGTGGTGGCCGATGGGCGTGACGATGTCCGGCCACACCGCGGGGCCGGGTGTCGGCAGCGAGACCGACCCGGTGCGCAGTCCCCACCAGTCGTTCGTGGCGGCGACCGGGGTGGCGGTGTTCGGGGTCGTCCCGTCGCTCGTCGTGTTGAGGACGCCGAAGCGCGTTGTCGGTGATGTTGCTGTCGGTGATGCTCGAAGACGCGGCCCCGACGAGTCGCACGCCGGCGGCCAGCCGGAGGTTCTGGTTGTTCTCGGCGTGATCGCCGAGCGGGTACGGGTCGTTGTTCGGCGTCGGCGCGAAAACGCTCTGACGGGCGAGCCGGTGCCGTTGACCAGGTTCGACGACACCGTGTCGCCGGTCATCTGCCACCGAGGCGCCGTCGGTGACCCGCACCCCGTCCTGGCCGAACAGCGGCCCGGTCGTCAGCGGCAACGGCGGCGGGATCGGGGTGCTGCCGCCGGTGGCCTCGCAGTCGCCGTCGATGACGGTGGGCCCGCCGGCCGTGGGGTCGTTGTAGTTCTGGCACAGGTTGCGCCCGACGATCTGGTCGTTGGTCAGCACGGCCTGGTTAGCCCGCGCCCGGTGACGAGCACCCCGAGCGCGTTGTAGCGGTCGACCCGGGTGTGATCGACGGTGAGGACGTGCCCCGCCGGGCGGTCTGTGCGCGTTGACACCTGGGCGACGCCGTACCCGAACGGGTTGCTGCGGAATCCGCCGGAACCTGGTACGCCGTTCGCGCTTTCGTCGGTGTCGAGCGCCGGTGACGTGCGAGCGGTCGATCGATCCCTGGGCGTCGACGAACACGACGCCGGCGGTGGCGTACACGCCCGCCGCGTCGACGGTGACGCCGGAGATGTGCACGGTGACCGGCGACGCGCTCGTGCCGGTGACCGCGATGATGTCCCCTTTGCCGTCGCGGATGTCGGGGTTGTCCTCCGCGATCTGCCCGCCGTTGTTACGCGGCTCGATGGTGACCTGGTCGGCGCCCGGCCCCGCCAGCGTCAGGCTCTTGGTCCGGCGAGCGGTTGTCTCGTCTTGACCGTATAAGGCCACATCCGGCATTGTGGCACTAGAGGCGTTATTGCAACATGTATTCCCTGTTCGGGAGCATAACGCGGACTGACCCCGAGGTTCACATGAAAGCTCTCTGCACGGCACTGGCCGCCGGCTTGGCTGCACTGGGTTTGGCTGCACTGGGCCTGGTCGCCTGCGGCACCGCTACGGCGGCAGACCCGCAGCATCACCATGCTCGCGTTATCCGGGCCGCGCAGCCGTGCTATTGGGGCAGCCCTGATGGCCAGGTCTATGTGCAGTTCGTGGCGGGACCGCACGTACCTCGGAATGCAATCTGCGGGCAGGCGCAGCCCTATCTCTCCTGGCCTGGTGATGGCGGCAAGATATGGCCGGCGGCTCGCTCCCTGCCCACGCGCAAGTACGTCACCGTGTGCAGCGTGACCGGCCCATACGGCAACTGGACGGTCCTTGCTGAGTCGCAGCAGAACGCGCAGGCTCAGGCCGCGTGCTCGTTTGTCGAGACGAGTCGGCTGCCCTAGCAGCCTGCGTCGCGGACTGAGGTCAGCGTTTCAGCCACCTCGTCGGCCAATATTTGGGCGGTCGGAGCATTACAACGGCGGGTCAGCGGATGTCTTCGCCATTCACTGCTGCGAGCGACGGGGCGGGCCCTGGGCCACTGGATGTGAGCGCTAGCGGCTGGCATCGTCAGCGGCCGACAGCCCGGGTCAGGGCGTCCCTGGCCTGAGCGGCGATGGCGCCGACCAGGTCGGCTGCCGAGGGCAGGTCGCTGATGAGGTCGATGGCCTCGCCCGCCCAGACGGGCTGCGGGGGCAGCTCGCCTCGGCTGACTCCGTCCTGGTACGCCCGCCTGGCGTCGGGGTCAGCGGCGAGGTCTTGTTCCCGGTCCCGCCACTGATCGAGGAACGGGTGGCCGAGAGTGCGGGCGGTGTAGCTCAAGGGCCACCGCGAGCCACGAGCGATGTCCAGCACACTGTTGCGCTCGGTATCCTCGCCGCGGCCCTCGATGATCGCCTTCTTGGCCGAGGGATCCGCCAAGCCCTCGGCCGTGGCCTGGAACCGGGTGCCCAGCAGGGCCCCGGCCGCGCCCAGCGCGAGCGCGGCGGCTAGGCCTCGCCCGTCTGCGATCCCGCCGGCCGCCAGGACCGGTACCGGCGCCGCCAGATCCGCTACAGCCGGCACGAAAGGCAGCGTGGACCGGCCGCGGCGGGCGCCGTGCCCGCCGGCCTCGGTGCCCTGCGCCACGATGACGTCGGCACCCAGATCCGCTGCTTGCCGAGCCTCATCCATGTCAGTGACCTGGATGATCAGCACCGCGCCTGCCTGCCGGATGAGCCCGGCGAACGGACGCGGATCACCGAACGACAGCATCACCGCATGGGGGCCGTGCTCTAGCGCCCGCTCCACTACACCCGGGCCGATCGCCCAGCTCAGGAAGCCGACGCCCCACGGGTTGCCGGTGCCGTCGGCGACGAGCGGCAGCTCGCGGTCAAGCCAGGCCCGGTCTCCGACGCCACCGCCCAGCAGTCCCAGCCCGCCGCCATTCGAAACCGCCGCCGCGAGCGCGCCGCCAGCCGACCCGCCCATCGGCGCCAGCGCGATCGGGTGCCGCACGCCAAGCAGCCGGGTGAACGCCGTGGACAGCACCACAGCTGACATCATCACCGTTTCCGACTGGCTCGTCCACCTTACCGGCGTTGCCTGGTTATTCTCGGCAGGTGTCAACGCTTGCTGTGGTGGGCGCCGGCCCGAAGGGTATCGCGATCGCCGCAAAGGCCCGCGCGCTCGCCGCTGCCGGCCTGCCGGCGCCGCGCGTTGTGCTGGTCGACCGTGGTGAGGTCGCCGGGAACTGGACCGGGCGCCAGGGGTACACCAGCGGCGTGCTGCCGCTGGGGACGCCGCCGGAGAAGGACGTCGGCTATCCGTATCCTGCGAGCTGGGGCGATGCATCAGCTGATGTGGTTGCGGCTATGGCGGGGTACGGCTGGCAGCGTCACCTGATCAGGCACGGCGTCTACGGCGACTGGGTCGACCGCGGCCGGATGAGGCCGACGCATCGCCAGTGGAGCATGTACCTGCGCGAAGTCGCCGAAGCGGCGGAGGCCGAGATTGTCTCCGGTGTCGTGGCGGGCCTGGAGGTTGCCGGCGGTGATCGCTGGGAGGTGACGCTGGAGGCGGGCGATGCGTTGGCTGCCGATGGCGTGGTCATCACCGGCGCGGGGCCGGCCATCACGGTGCCCGGCCAGCCACGTGATCACCCCCAGGTCCTGGACGGGCGGACCTACTGGCTGGCGGCGCGCCAGCTCAACCACGAGCGCGCGCAAAACGTCTGTGTTGTCGGCAGTGGCGAGACTGCCGCGTCGGTGGTCATCGATCTGGTGAAGCGTTGCCACAAGCGCTCCACGATCGACGTGCTGACCGCTCGTGGCGTGCTGTACTCGCGCGGTGAGAGCTACGACGAGAACCGGTTTTACTCTGACCCCGGGGAGTGGCCGCGCCTGGCAGAGGCCCACAGGCGTGAGTTCCTTGAGCGCACCGATCGTGGCGTCTTCTCGCTGCAGGCTGAGGCGGCGCTGAACCACGCGCGCGGCCTCCGGACTCTCGCTGGGCGGGCGGCCGAGATCGAGGCGCGCGAGCACGACGTTATTGTGACCATCGCATACGGCGATGAGCGCGAGCGCGTCGCCTATGACGCCGTTGTCGTTGCCATCGGCTTCGACGGGCGGTGGTTCGAGGCCCTCCTGGGTGACGACGCCGCCGCCCGGTACCGGGACGCGCTAGGCGGCGGCGAGCTGGAGCGCGTGATCGACGTCGACCTGTCCGTGCGCGGCCTTGCGCCGCCGCTGCACCTGCCGGTCATGGCAGGGCTCGCGCAGGGGCCGGGGTTTCCGAACCTCAGTTGCCTCGGCCTGTTGAGCGACCGCATCGTTCGCCGCTACCTCGCGGTCAAAGGCGCGGGCGCGCTGGTACCGGAGAGGAGGGAGCGTGCCTGAATTCGGTGACGAGGGCTGGGAACGCGACGACAGCGTGCACCGCACCATCTTCCTGCCGAGTGACCTTGCGGAGCGGCTCGCGGCCGAGGCCGGGCGCCGTGGCATCTCGCTGAGCGATCTGCTGACCGAATACGCCGAACAAGGACTGCGTCAGGCCGATAGCGCGCGCCTGTCACGGGGCGGCCAGCGGGATGAAGGTGAGATGCAGGGTGCCTAGACAGCTGGAGCTGGCGGGCGGGGATGTGGGGTTGTCGACCCAGGCGTTGCGGATTGATCGGGAGCATTCGTCCTCGCCGAGGACGTTGTGGCCGAGACTCGGCACCTCCTCGACCCAGGCGCGGCTGAACGTGGTGGCTGCCCGGCGGGCGATCGGCAGTGCCCCGAAGGAGTCGAACTGTCCTGCGAATATCAGTGTCGGGACGTTAGCGTGCACAGGGCTCACGACGGACGGGTCCGCGGGGCGCACTTGCCAGCGCTTGCATACGTCGAGGTAAGGATCGTGGACGAACGCCTCGACGTAGGCGGGGCTGCCGGCGAGCTTCGCGATGGCCCGCCGGTTGGTGAATGGCTGGATGTCGCGGCACAAGATCGAGTAGTAGGCGCCCTCGGTGAGTGCATGAAGGTCGTCGCATTTCGGCTGGTACCCGTCACAGTAGGTCTGATCGGTTGCCATTCTGGCGGCGATCGGCTGCAGCGAGGAGCTCGTCGCGCCGAGCACCTGGTGGATCAGGGCGGGAATCAGCGGTCCCGCATTGTCTCGCGGGATGGCCGCCAGCAGGTCTCTGAGGCCACGGAGGAACAGGGCGCCATCGAACATGATCCTTATCGGCGGCTGGCCGGATGCGGCGGGAATGGTCACCGTGACCGGCTTCTTCGTCAGCTTCGCGGTGATCTTGGCCACAGCCAGCGCGAAATGCGGAAAGCGCTGGTTGCAAGACGGGTCCGCGGAGCAGGTACTGTCCATTTGCCCGATCGCGTGACGAGTGCCCAGGATCGCCTCGGAAAACGGATCGGCCTGCGGGAAGTCCGCGCCATCCAGCACGACCTCCCGGACATGCTGCGGATGCTCACGCAGCGCCTCCACGATGATCCGTGAATCGGTGCCGGTCGCAGTGAGGCCCCACTGCCGGATCCGCAGTGCCCTGCGCAGATCCTCGATGTCGGCGGCGTTCTGGCGAAGGTCGTAGCTGGACAGATCGATGCCCTCCGCGCGCAAGCGGTGGTAGCAGGCGGCGACCGCGCTCAGGAACCGCGACCGCATGGTGGCATCGCCGGTCGGGACGCTCAGCGATGACGCCGCGAGCCGCTCGACCTCCGGGCAGGCCAGATTCGGGTTGGAGTGACCCACTCCTCGCGCGTCCATCGTGATGATCTCGCGGTCGGTGCGCTGCGCCATCGGCGCGATCCCCGCGTAGTCGGGGGTCACGGCGAGGTCCGCGCCGACGAACATGGGATCGGGTTTCGGGTGCCCCTGCGGCGGTTCGATGCGGGTGACGAACAGCTTGATGGTCCGGCCCGCCTGCCCGGGCCGGTTCTCCAGCACGGTGAGGTATCCGCAGGTCACCTTCAGGACCACGATGCCCTGCACATCGGCCGGGCATCTGACGGTCGCGAACGTGGGCGTGAAGGCGGCTGTCGTGTGTGACCCGGTGCACGCGGCCGCCAGCGCCGCCACGGCCACGACGGCTGCAGCGGCATACGCCCTGCCAGGAAAGATGGGCGAGATGAGGCTCATGAGAACTTCACGGTCTGCATGATCTTGACAGCAGCGGCGAGGTTCGAAGCGAAATGGGGTGTCAAATCGCTCCAGGCCACGGCGATCGTTGTCCCGTGGACATCGAAGATCCAGATCCGGTCGGAGTAGCCGGCTTCGAATGCGGCGCCGAAGCCACCGTCAAAGGTCGGCGCGAAGTCTGGCGTCGTCCCCATCCGCACGCAGGGATGGGGGTCGCCGTTGCAGGACGGGGGACCGGGCAGCTTGCCGACGACCCGGACGTCGAGTTGCTGGCCGGAGATCCCGCCGATCGTGACCGGGGCCGGCTTGGCTGTCACCCGGAGGTGCGGGTTGTGGACGAGGCAGGCCAGGAGCTGATCCGGCGCGGCGGTGAGTCTGCCGGGCGCGTTCGGGTCGCATACCTTCGCGAACCGAATGAAATCGAAGCCCGCGAAGTACGAGTTCCCGTAGACCTTGAGCGAGAAGTTCGCAAGGTCCGGTGTGTCCGCGCCACCATCCGCGGCCGCGGTCGTGCTGAAGGTGAACGGCGGCCGGAACTGGACGGTTGCATACTTGCCCGGTGGCATAGAGGATCTCACGTCGTATGGAATGGTTCCGGGTGTCGCGGCCGTCGCTGGCGAGGCCGGGGGCGATGTGGCGGTCCCGGCGGCCGGGCTGGTTGCGGCCGGGCTGGTCGTGGCCGGGCTCCCTGAACTTCCCGAGCTGCACCCTGTCAAGATCAACCCGGCTAGCACCGCTACCACGCCTGGCATGGTTATCGTCCGTCGCTTCATCGGTCCCCTCCTCCTTTGGCTTCTGCTGCTACACAGGCCGGGCAAGGCGGGGAGGTTACGCGACATCACCCACTCGTGTGCCACGGCTGCGAGCTGAACAGCGCCCGGCGCAGTGCACACGTGTCGCTGACCGGCGTGAACACCAGCGTGTCGCCCGCCCGCTGCCACCGGTACGCCCCCACGTCGTTGGAACATCGGGGATCGTTGACGAACGCGTTGGTGGTGAACCGCTCACCCTGGACCCGGAACGCGATCGAGACGAGATCGCCGCGGAAGGACCGGGGCGCGGACACCATGAGCACGCCGTTCGCCTTCAGCCGGAGTGTCCATGTCCCGGCCATCCCGTTGGCCCGGATGACCCGCGAGGTCGCGCCCAGCGTCGAGGTGTAGGTCCCGGCGATCGGTGCATCGGGCCCGGGCGTAAAGGTCTGCCCTTGGCCTACTGGGGGATGCTCGATGCGGTGGACGAGGCCGGTGACCTGAGGAATCGCTACCGCGACAATGGCCAGCGCGGCAGCCATCCCCGCGATCAAGCTGGCCCGCCGGGCACGCCGGCAATGCCGGCCCCGGGCGATGGCTTCCGGCAGCCGCCGGCCCACGTCCGGCTGGACGGCCAAGGCCGATCGTTCCAGCCCTTCCCGGAGGCGGCGTTCAACTGACATCTTCGGCGACCTCCTCCTGGAGGAGCCCGCCCAGCCGCCAGGCGGGCCCGCATAAGCGTCACCTTCGTCGCCGACACCGTCCAGCCCAGTACGGACGCAACCTCCGCGATGGGCCAGTCCTCGTAGTAGTGGAGCACAAGCGCGGCGCGGTAGGCGGGCGGAAGCTGCCGCATCGAACGGAGCAGATCAACGTCGGCAGGCTGGGGGACCGTCGGTGCTTCGGCATCTCTTTCCAGGACAGCCCGGATCCGCTCCCGTTGCTGCTGGCGGACCGCGAGCCGGATGGCCACACGGCGAACCCAGGCCCCTGGCCGGTCATAGCGCGAAACCTTCCCCCAGTGCGAGTAAAGCTGGATGAACGCATCCTGGGTGATGTCCTCCGCCCGCTGCCGGTCGTGCACGATCAGGAAAACCGTCCGTGACACTGGCGTGAACTCGGCCTCGTACACCGAGGCAAATTCCGATTCCTGATCCATTACCGCTGTCCCACGCCACGCGTGCGGCGTCTGCGGAGCAGTCTCCAGCGTCGCCGGTTGCAGGGCAAGGGGTAGCGGCATTCGGGCCTCCCAATCCGACACAGGCGCGAGCCGGCCGATAGGTTACACGCCGCTCCCGCCGGTGGCCCTGGCCACTTGCCCCGCTGGGAGCAGCCACGACACCATGCCTGCCCGGTATCCAGCCATACGATTGGGTTGCGGCAGCGGCGTGCGCGGCGAAGGAGCGTTTTCGGTGACCGAAATCCTCACCGAGCCGGTATCGGCTCCGAATGTATGGAGAGGCGACGAACTCGCCGACGCCGGCCGCTGGACCATTCGTTTCACCGAAGAAGACTTCGCCGATTTCGAGCGAGCGCTCGCGCATGTCTCCAGGAAGGACTTCAAGGACGTCACCCACATCCGGGCCGAGGATTTCCCGCTTCCTCATTTCCGGGAGCGGATCGATGACATCGTGGACCGGCTGGAGCACGGCCTGGGGCTCGTTCTGCTGCGCGGGCTGCCCGTCTATGACAGGTTCAGCGAGGACGAGGCCGCCATTATCTACTGGGGAATGGGCCGGCACATGGGGAACCTTGTTCCGCAAAACCGCAAAGGCGACCTGGTAGGCCAGATAAAAGACCTCGGCAGGCGCGGCCCCCACGACCGGGCGTACGCGACAAACGAAGATCTGGGGTTCCACACGGACTCCACCGACTTCGTGGGCCTGATGTGCCTGCGCCCGGCGCTGCACGGCGGGGAGAGCTTCGTCGCCAGTTCCGGGCTGCTGTACAACTTCGTCGTCGACGAGCACCCCGAGTACCTGCCCATCCTCCACAAGAACTTCCCGACCGACTGGCGGAACGAGGAACCGCCAGGATCACCCGGCTGGTACCTGGAGCCGCTCTACAGCTACGTCGGGGGAGCGCTCTCGGCGACGGTCAGGACCGGCCGGGCGACCTCAGCGATGCGCTTCCCCGAGGTGCCCAGGCTCACCGCGGACGAGGTCTCCTGCTTCAGGTATTACGACTCGCTGCCGAAGAGGCCAGGCGTCGCTCTTGGCATGCAACTCCAGACGGGGGACCTGCAGTTCCTCAACAACTTCGTGACGGTGCACACCCGCACCGCATTCGTCGACGACGCCGAGGACCCGGCGCGCCAGCGGCACCTGCTGCGACTGTGGATCAGCCGGCCCGAGGCCGGCCTGGCCGCTCTGCCCCGAGTACGCGGCCTGGCGCAGCGGCTACCCGACGTAACCGGCGCCACTCAGCCGATTGCTACTAGGGTAGTAGCGTTGGTAGTCTGCAGGTATGAAGGTGAGTGTCAGCCTGCCGGAGGAGGACATCGAGTTCCTCGATGCCTATGCGCAGTCCCAGGGCATCGAATCCCGGTCGGCCGTCGTGCACAAGGCAGTCGGGCTGCTGCGCGCGAGCGAGCTTGGCGATGCCTACGAGGAGGCGTTCGCGTCCTGGTCAGACGAGGGCGAGGCGTCCATGTGGGACATCGTTACGGCAGACGGCCTGGAGAGCTAGGTGCGCCGCGGCGATATTGTCAGCGTTAGCCTGGACCCGGTCCGCGGATCAGAGGCGAGCAAGACCCGCCCCGCGGTGATCGTCAGCAACGATGCCGCCAACACCACTGCGGCAAGAATCGGGCGCGAAGTCATCTACCGTCGTGCCAGTCAGCTCCAACGCGCGGCCCGCGTCTATCCCTTTCAGGTCCTGCTCCCGGCCGACCGGTCCGGGCTGAGCCGCGATTCTAAGGCACAGGCCGAGCAAGTGCGCTCGATCGCGGTCGAGCGCATCGGCGAACGCATAGGCAGACTGCCAGCAAGCCTCATGGCCGAGCTCGACGACGCGCTCCGGCTACACCTGGCCCTATAGCCGACGTTCCGCTGCACGTCCGTGCCTTTGAGTACGTCAGCCGGTGACGGTGAGCGTGTTGACAGCGAAGGTCTTGCCGCCACCGTACGGAGCCTCGACGCCGTACTCGACGTCGAGGACGCCGTCGTCGGACGACGGGATGTAGCCGCGGGCCTTCAACTGCGCGACGATACCGCCGATGTCAACCGTCCCGCTGGTTGTGTTGGAGGGCAGTACCACTGAGACGGTGCTGTTGTTGCTGCCCTTGGTGCCGTCGAACCACACCGCAGAGCCGTTGCTCAACGTGGCGACTTTCGAGCCTGCAGGACGCTGGCTGATCACGTACGTCCAGATCATAAGCTCGAGGTCGTTGTCCCAGTTGTTGTTGCTCGCGGCTGACGCGCTGGTCAGCCAGATGTCGTAGGCGAACTCGTAGTCCAGGCCCGAGGAATTCGAGGGCGGCGTTACGTCGAACCTGGACGTGAGCGAGTGCGGCAGTGCCGAGTAGATGAGGCACTGGTCGGAGGGGTAGCCGACAACCTCGGTGGTGCCGTGGTTAGCGTTCAGCCTTACCGAGAAGCTAGCCGTCTTGCCGTCGTTGGAGCTGATCTTCTGAACCGAGTAGCCGACCGACGACGCGTCACCGCTCCAAGTGTCCGTCTGGTAGTTGCAGTCATAGCTTCCTGCGGACGCCCGCGGCGGCGGCGAAGACGGCGCGGGCTTTGGCGAAGATGACCGCCGCGAGCGCGACGCCGACGGCGACGGCGACGGCTTGGACGAAGATGCCGACGGCGAGGGTGACGCGGAAGATGATGACTGCGCGCGGCCCTTCTGGCACTTCCGCGGGGACCGGCTCGCGACGTCAACAGCGTTCTTCAGCGGGACGCAGCCGTGGATATGGCCGGCAGAATTCTCGAAAGATGCCTGATTGGCTCCGGCCGTCAGAGCGGACACGCCAGCCCCGCCGGCCGCGGCAAGAACGACGGCAAGAGCGACAGCCAGCTTGAAACGCACGTCCATGCCTCCCCAAGGAATTGCCGTAGCAACCCCTGGCTCGCCCGCGCTCCCAAGCAATTCAGCAAATCATCGCCGTCGAGCCGCAAACCCGAGCAGCGACATCGCCTCTATTGTGCGCTCTGGCCGCGCGCTCCAACCGCCCTTCGAAGAAATCCCGCCACGGGGCCGAGCGGCCCGTTGGGTTCAGTGAACTGCTTGGATACCTTCGGTCACGCACCCGCCGGGCTGCGGCTGGCCGCCTGGCGGGTCAGCATCTGGGCGAGGGTCAGGAACAGCGGACAGTTCGGGATCTTGTCGGCCGCCTGAGACGACAGGGAGAAGAACTTGCCTTCTTGCCGGACTGACACCCTGCCCTGGTAGATGTTGACGGCCTTGACTGATGACCACGGGACGAAGCCCTTCGGCGCCTGGATTCCGGTGGTGCTGATCTGCAAATCGCCGAACGCCAGCTGGTCCCCGCGGTTGAGGGCGGCGATCGCGCCGGGGATCTGGGCGGCGGAGACTGCGTCGCGGGCGCGGATCAGGAACTGGTAGAGCAGGTGGCCCTGGGCCAGCGGATCAGCGTTGCGTCCCCCTTTGGCCGCGGGATCCTTGCACGAGCCGGAGAACTTCAGGCTCCGCCCATACGTGCCCGCGAGGGTAAGCCAGTACTGGGTGCCCGCATAGGCGCCGTTGACGTAATTCTGGCTGGCGAACCAGTTGACCGTCGCCACCTGCTCCCACCGCCAGGCTTGCGTTCCGGCGTCGTCGGGCTGCCAGACGAACCCATGGTCGAACTCGTAGGCGTATCCCACGATGCGCGTCCGGATCAGGGCCTGCTGCTTGGTGACCGGGATCGCGTTCCGCAGCGTTCCCAGGTTCGCTGAACCGGCCGCGCCCGTCGCGGCTGGGGACGGCGATGGCGGCATGCTGACCTTCGTTTTGGACATCGACCCGTGCTCTTTCTCACCTGACTTTTATCAGGTTAGTCACTATGAAGCGGCCGGTCCTGGTGACCGTCAGAGCCTTGTATTGGCTGGTGTCGTGGATCACCGGATGCTGGAAGGTGCAGTTACCCAGCGAACCGGAGCCACTATGGCGGAAGGGAGCCGGCCGTCATGGCTAGTGTGACATCACCGGCGGGGCCGATCCATCTGGGAATGGATACCTCGAAGAACACGATCGTGGTCGCGGTCTTGATGCCCGGTGAGGAGGTCCTGGTCATCGACCGGATCTGGAATGAGGAAGGCTCGGTGCGTCATCTGGTCGGCCGGGCTCGGCGACCCGGCGGCGCTGCGGTGCTGTTATGAGGCCGGGCCGTGCGGGTTCGAGCTGCACCGGCTGTTGTCGTCGATGGGGGTGGCCTGCGATGTGGTGGCGCCTTCGCTGATCCCGCGCCGGGCCGGGGACCGGGTCAAGACCGATAAGAGGGACGCTAGCCGGGCGCGCGGCTGCACCGGGCCGGGGAGCTGACGCCGGTCCGGGTGCCGACCGAGACGGAGGAAGCGATCCGGGACCTGGTCCGGGCGCGGGCGGCGCTGCTGGCGGACCGCAAGCGCGCCCAGCTGCGGATCACCGCGATGCTGCTGCGACACGGCCGGGTCTGGCGGTCCGGATCGCACTGGACGCAGGCACACGAGCAGTGGATCGCTGCCCAGCGGTTCGGCGAGCCGGCGCTGGGCGCGGCACTGGCGCATTACCGCGCCGCGCTGGACACCCGCCGGGCCGAGCTGGACGCGGTCGAGGACGAGCTGGCGGCCTGGGCGGTCAGGCCGCCGCTGGCTGCTGCGGTGACCCGGCTCGGCTGCTACCGGGGCATCGCCCAGCTGAACGGCCTGACCCTGGCTGCCGAGGTGGGCGACTGGCGGCGGTTCCCCTCGGCTAGGGCGTTCATGTCCTTCACCGGGCTGGTGCCCGCCGGGTATTCCAGCGGCGAGCGCACCCGCCGCGGCTCGATCACCAAGGCGGGCTCGGAGCCCGTCCGCACCGCGCTGACCGAGGCGGCCTGGGCCTACCGGTTCCAGCCCGCAGTCGGCGTCACCTTGCATCGCCGCCAGCAGGACGCGGCCCCCGATACCCTGGCTCGCTCCTGGCAGGCGCAGCGGCGGCTGCACGCCCGCTACAAGACGATGACCGCCCGCGGCAAGCCCGCCGCGGTCGCGGTGACCGCGATGGCCCGCGAGTCGGCCGGCTTCGCGCGGGCCGAGATGACCAGCTGATGAGCCCTTCCCCGAGCCGGTGGCCTGCCGGGACGCTCGCCGCCGCAGGAACGACCCCCGCGCGCACTATGAACGCATCCGCGACGCTCGTATTTAGTCAGGGGCACCATCCTGCGAATCACCGATCTGCGATCCCGACACGCGCATATGAGAGTGGCAGTGGCCACGGCCACGACGCCGCCCCGGCAGGCCACCCCCACCCGCCGCGCTCGCCGCCTGCCCGTCGATCACCCCCCGCGAGCCCGGGCCGCCGCCATCATCGAGGATCCGGCCGCACCGCCTCAAGGGCGCCTGCCGGCGTCGGCTCCGCCGAGCGCTCCGCGCCCCTTGACCCGGACCAGCCGACCCAGCGCACCGGCAGCTATCAGGGCTCAGCACACGCATGCCCTGGCAGCCCGCCCAGATACAGGATCAAAGCCAGAAAACATCACCAGCCATGCACAGGAACTGCAAAGCCTTGACGAGGCGCTTCATATGAGTGCGCACTTGCCGGGTTCTTGATGAGCGCAAGGGCACCGCGGAGGTCCTGACGGCACGGGTCGCCCGTGCCTGTCACGGTGCCAGGCGGCCGCGGATCCCGGTCAGGGAATCGACAGGTCGAAGGGATGACCGGCCGGGTCGGCCAGCGTGATCCAGGTGGCGCCATCGGCGAGCCGGGCCGCACCCAGCTCCTCCGACCGGGTCGCTACCGCCTCCAGGTGGCCGGGATCGTCGACGATGACGTCGAGATGCCCCTGCTGTGGATGCGCCGGGTCCGGCCACTGCGGTGGCGTGTAATCGCTGACCTGCTGGAACATCAGCCTCTTGCCGCCACCGGCAACGACCGCTCTCGGGGCCGTCATAGGTCAGGTCCATCCCGAGCAGGCCGGCGTAGAAGCGGGCCAGCGCCGACGCGTCGGGAGCGTCAATGGTCGCCGCGAACAACTGCACTTGCGCACCAACCCCGTCCCGCTGGCACAGATCGAACGGATGACCGGTCGGGTCAGCCAGCGTGATCCAGGTGGCGCCGTCGGCGAGCCGGGTGGCACCGAGCGCCACCGCGCGCTGCGCCCCCTCCTCGTGCCCGTCCACCAGCAGATCGAGGTGGACCTGCTGGGGGCGTTCCTGTCCCGGCCACTGCGGCGGAATATGCTCGGCCACCTGCTCGGAACGCAACCTCCTGCCCGTCACCGGCACGCAGCGTGATCCAGCCGTCCACGTTCCGGACGGTCTGCCAGCCGGTCAGCTCGGCGTAAAAGGAAGCGAGCCCAACGATGTCCGTCGCGTCGAGGGCGACGATCCAAGCGTCCTGTGACGGTCATGCCGGTCACCCTGCCACGCACCTCCGACAAAACCCGACCGCGTCGGGACGGTGCCGCCAGTTCGGCGTCGTCGTGCGCCGAGCCGATGTGCTCGATGTTCCGCGACCCGTCCCGCGAGGACCACACGATCTGAACCGCGGTCGCCCCCGACGCGGTCTTCACGGTGCGAACGTACGCCACCCGACGAGCCTACGAGCCACGGTTAGTGCGCAAATCGGCCGCTCGCAGCCGATAAACCAGCAGCTCACGGTGCTGCGGCCGGTCGGATCGCTCCGGTGATAAAAGTCAGGGCGGCATGCTGACCTTCGTTTTGGACACTTACCCGTGCTCTTTCTCAGCATCCGCTGTTGCAGTGATCGAAGTACTTAGATAACGGTCAGGCAGGGGCACAGGTTCAGGGCCCGGGCGGGCGGCGACAGCGGGGACAGGCTCCCTGTGCGTCAGGCTCGCACCGGTGCCGGCCGGAAGGAGCCCAGGGCCGCGGCCATCTCCGCCCGGACCGGCGCTCCGGAGATCACCGCGTCGACCATGGTCAGGGAGGTGTGGATGTGGCCGCGGGCCCGGATCTGCCGGACCGGGACGCCGACTGCGGCCAGCGCCTCGGCGTAAGCCTCGCCCTCGTCACGCAGGGGGTCGAATTCGGCGGTCACCACCACGGCCGGCGGCAGGCCGGCCAGCGTGCCCCGAAGCGGCGAGGCCTTGGGGTGCGCCCGGTCCGGCTCGTCCGCGTAATGGTCCCAGAACCACCGCATAAGTTCGGCGGTCAGAACGAAACCTTCGCCGTTCTCGATATAGGACGGGCGGCCTAGATCGCCGTCGGTGACCGGAGTGAGCAGTAGCTGGCTGGTGACGTCCGGACCGCCGGCGTCGCGCGCGAGTTGGCACGTGACGGCCGCGAGGTTCCCGCCTGCGCTCCACCCGGCCACGGCCAGCTGCCCCGGGATGCCGCGAAGCCTGGCGGCGTTGGCCGCGATCCACTGAACCGCGGCGAACGCGTCGTCCACCGCCGCGGGAAAGCGGTCTTCGGGGGCGTGCCGGTAGTTCACCGAGACGACCACCGACCCGGTGCGCACGCACAGGTCCCGGCAGAACGGTTCGTCCGCGTGCTGGCTGCCAAGGACCCAGCCACCACCGTGGAAGTAGGCGACCACCGGATGCGGGCCTGCCGAGGGCGGCCGGTAAAGCCGGTACGCGATGTCGCCGGCGGGGCCGGGCAGCACGGCATCGGTGATCTCGCCAACCGCTGGACCTGGGGGCATCGTGGCGGCTGTGGCCTCGGAAAAGGCCCTGGCCTCCGCTTCGCTCATCGTCTCCATGGGGGGTAGCCCGAGCGAAGCAATTAGGTCCAGCACCATGGCCACGTCTGGCTGGATCCGGCGGATCACGCCGTCATTGCACCGTGCCCCGGCCGGCCCGTCGAGCCTGAACCCCATCAGGTCGTTCTCAGCCACTTCCTGGCAGGCGCGGCGGTAGGCGTCCACGCCGCCGATGTAGGGCAGGAACACCCTCGGCTTTCCCGGCACGTTGGCGCCCATGTACCAGGAGTTCGCTCGCGGGTGGAGCGTGATGTCGGCACAGTCCTGGCTGTGCCGCACCCAGCCCGCCTCGGCGAGCGGTGTGGGCTCGATCCGTTCGAGATTGTCCGCGCGCATGCGCTGCAGGCAATCGGCGACCCAGTCGACGTGCTGCTCGATCGACACTGCCATGTTCGACAACACCGAGGGGCTCTGCGGGCCGGTGATCATGAACAGGTTCGGGAACCCGGTCGTCATCAGGCCGAGGTAGGTCGTCGGGCCTTGTGCCCACTTGTCCTTGAGGGTCACCCCGTCTGCTCCCGTAATGTCCACCGACACCAGCGGGCCGGTCATGGCGTCAAACCCGGTAGCGAACACGATGGCGTCGAACTCGATCGACTCCCCGGCCGTGTCGATGCCGGTCTCGGTGATCGTCACGATCGGTGTCCTGCGCAGGTCTACCAGCCGGACATGGGGCAGGTTGAAGGTCTCGAAGTAGCCGGTATCCAGGCACGGGCGCTTGGTGCCGAACGGATGGTCCTTCGGGCAAAGTGCGTCGGCTGTGGTCCGGGTCGGTAACGCTCGCGCGTATCTTCTCCCGGATCATCTCGGCGACGACCTCGTTGGCGACCGGGTTGATGCCCTGATCGCTGAACACTCCGAGGATCGCGAACAGCTCGCCGGTCCGCCATGCGTCCTCGAACCGCTGCCGGCGGACATCGTCGGGCGCGGTCACGCCGCTCACGTCGGTCAGCTCGGCCGGCATCCCGCCACGGGACCAGCGGGCGGCCTCACGGTAGCCGTCGCGATCCGCCGCGAGCTGGGCCAGGCGGTCCGGCGGCGGCGCGCCGTTGTGCGCGGGCGCCGAGAAGTTCGGCGTTCGCTGGAACACGGTCAGCTGAGCGGCCTCCCGGGCAATCTCAGGGATGCACTGGATCCCGGAGGATCCGGTGCCCACCACCGCCACCTTCTTGCCGCTGAAGTCCACCCGGTCATGGGGCCACATGCCGGTGCGATAGACCTCGCCCCGGTAGCGGTCGGCACCCTCGATGTCGGGCGTCTTCGGCAGGGACAGGCAACCGCTGGCCATGACGTAATACAGGCAGCTCACCTCGACGTCGTGGTTGGTGCGCAGCCGCCACCGCCGGCTGGCCTCGTCCCAGACGGCAGCGGTGATCCGGGTGCCGAACCGGATGTCCCGCCGCAGGTCGTAGCGGTCGGCGACGTGGCGGAGGTAGGCGAGGATCTCCGGCTGGGTGGCGTACTTCTCCGACCAGGTCCAGTCCTTCTCCAGCTGGGGATCGAAACTGTAGGCGTAGTCAGTCGTGGGAATATCGCAGCGGGCGCCGGGATAGCGATTCCAGTACCAGGTCCCCCCGACATCACCGGCCTCGTCGAACGCCACGGCGGAGAACCCCAGCTTGCGCAGCTTGTAGAGCAGGTACAGGCCAGAGAACCCGGCACCGACCACCACGACGTCGACCTCAGCGGGCACCGCTGCCGACTCGTTCCAGACCTTGCCATCTGTTGTCCTCCCGCCGCGCTTCATGCGAATCGCCAGGGTTTAACCCTGTTTCACTATCGCCCCTCTGCCATAACCGTCCATACGGATCATGCATAGATGCCCGGCTCATGTGCGGATCCGTTTCCTTCAGGGGCGGCGAGCGGTGACGATCCAGGCGCGGGAGTCGAACCAGACACCGTCGTCGCTCAGGTGCGCGGCGAGCGCCTGCGCAGCCGCCGGCCGCGCGTGCCGCGGCGGCGGGGTCCAGCCGCTCAGTATCTCGCTGGTGCAGGTGAAGCCGCGGACCCAGTCGAGGGCGGCGTCCACGTCGGGGCCGTAGTAGACCGGTTCGTCGACGTCGGTGAAGGCGACGTCGGCGAATCCCGCGGCCTCCAGGATGTCCGTCACGGTCGGCGGGTCCGCGAGCGAGAACGGATCCGGTCGCCGGAGGGACGGCACTGCCGTCGGCTCCGCCGAGGGACCGGCGGATGGCGACGTCCCACTCGTTGCGCTCGCGGGCCTGCCAGACCATCATCACCAGGCGGCCGGCCGGGCGCAGCGCCCGCCCGATGTTGGCGAACGCGGCGACGGGGTCGTCGAAGAACATCGTGCCGAACCTGCTGATCGCCAGGTCGAAGCGCTCCGGCGGGAAGCGGTGGACCTGCGCGTCGGCGTGCTCGAAGGTGACGTTGCCCAGCCCTTCTGCCCGGGCGAGCTCGCGGGCGCGCTCGATCGCGGACGCGGAGATGTCGACCCCGAGCGCGCTCCCCGCCCGGGCCGTGCGCGCGGCCTGCCGGGTGGTCTGCCCGGTTCCGCATCCGATGTCGAGGACGTGGTCGCGGGCTGGATGTCGCAGGCCCGGCGCAGTACCTCGTTGTGCCGCCGCAGTTCGGCGTCGTAGCCGCCTGAGCCGGCGGCGCTGCTGGTGATCGGCGTCCGATCATGGAGAGCACCGTGCCAGTCGCCCGGACGGCCGGCCGGGCGCCGCGGCCAGCGCGAATCAGTCCCTGCTCGGCGGCGTATGCCTCGAGGCGGTCCACCAGCTCGTGCGGGCGGCTCAGCGCGGGGGTGTGCCCGCCGTCGATCTCGTCGGGGGTGATGCCCAGGCGCTCCCGGGCGACGCGGCGAAGGAAACCGGGGGGGAACAGGCGGTCGTCGCGACAGATCAAGACCCGCGTGGGGACTCGGGCCAGGCCCGCAGCGGCGACGGTTCGCCCATCCGGGCCTCGGACTGGCCGCGCCCCCGCTTGCAGCGCCTCGGCGGCCAGCTCCGGCGGGACGTCCTGGTAGAACAGGGCGATGGGATCGTCGTAGCTCCCGCACCTCGTCGTCGTACCGCGTCGGGCCCAGTAGTCGGCCGGCGCCTCGCCCGGCGCCGGGATCATGGGTGCGACGAGGACGAGCAGTTCCACCGGCACCCGCTCGCAGACGAGCGGGGCGGTGAAGCCGCCGAGCGATTGCGCGACGACGACCAGATCGGTCCGGTCGCCGACCGCCGCGGCGACGGTGGCCGCGTACTCGGGCAGGCCCGCCGAGTCGTCGTCACAGGGAAGATCCGGAGCGACGGTGTCATGGCCGCGCTCCCGCAACTCGGCCGCCACCAGATGCCAGTACCAGCCGACATCGCCGGCGCCGTGGATGAAGACGAATGCAGCCATCCGGCCCCTTCCTCCGCTCCCATCCCGACCGAGACCGCCACCTGCTCGTCTGACTCGGGCGCATGCCGAGGCGCGCGGTTCCGGTTGCATGGCCAGGTTAAGCGACGCCGAGGGAGTCGGAACCTTGCATTCCGGAGCGGTGTTCCCGAAGGCTAGGCAAGGGCTTTTCCTGACCATGAAGGAGGGTTGATGCCGTACATCACCTTGAACTCCGGCGAACCGGGTATCCGGGGGCTGCTGCGGTTCCGGCCGGAGACCGGCCTGCCGCTGAGCGAGCTGGCAGAGGTGCTGCTGCGCGGGCCGAGCACTTTGTCTCGCGGGGAGCGGGAGCTGATCGCCGCTTACGTGTCGGCGCTGAACGGCTGCCAGTACTGCTCGTCGTCGCACTCGGCGAGCGCCGCCGCCCAGTTGCCAGGCGGCATGACGGTGGTGGAGCAGGTCCGCGCCGATCCAGGGACCGCGCCGGTGTCCGCGAAGCTGAAGACCCTGCTCGTGATCGCAGCGGCGGTACAGGGAAGCGGGCTCGATGTCAGGCCTGAGCAGATCGCTGAGGCACGCTCGGCAGGAGCGACCGACCTGGAGATCCACGACGCAGTCCTGATTGCCGCTGCCTTCTGCATGCTCAACCGCTACGTCGACGGGCTGGCCACGATCGCCCCGAAGGATCCCGCCGCCTACGCCGCGGGCGCCGAGCGCCTCATCACGGAGGGCTATCTGCCGCCAGCCAGCCCAGACCGTGAGGGCTAGCCGCGACTGGTTCCTTAAAGCCTCCCGCTGGCGGAGGGAACCTTCAGTCGCTCGGCAACTCGCTCTCGGCTATTGACCTCGCGGAGCATCGCCTCGAGCTTGGGGTCGGCTCCGATCTCCCAGACCTCTACCGCACAGCGGCAGGCGACGGCGATCTTGGTAGCCCATTCCAGCGCCTCCCCGCGCGAAGGCACGTCGACGACCGTGATTCCACCGATCGCGTCCGGATACTGGCCGTCGGTGACCGTCCCGTTGGTGGCCACGATGACGCTCCGCTTGTGGTCTTCGAGTCCGCCAGCGAGCACGTACACGCCGGCGTTGACGGCCTCCTGGCAGACCGCGTGCGCGGCTTCGTCCACGGCGGGCATGTCCTCGTCGGGGACGTGGTCCATCGCGTGGGCACCGAAGACCATCAGGTAATTCGTCATGCCTTGACTCCCGGGTCCCGGCGGCCTCATCCGGCCGCCTTTCCTTGGTCCGGACGACACTCTGCCTCGCTAGATTTACGGGGTCAACAGCCTCCAGTACTCGCGCCGACTCTGTTGCCCGATCGAGTGGCTCCACGCCATCCTGCACGCGGCCGCGACTAGCCGCGTGAAATGCGCTTGCGGCGGCCTGCCGCCACGATGTTGGGTTGGGCGCGGCGAGCGCTTGCGAGAATGGAAGGCGTGCAATGATCACGATCCACACGGCGGCAGAGCGGCCAGACCTATGGGAAGATCGCCAGCGACGCGCCGACGGTCTGGCCCGAGTACAACCATCACGGCGATGTCATAAACCAGTGGTGGGGCAGGCTCGATGAGGAACTCCCGGAGTTCCAGTTCGTCCTTTACGACGATGATGCTGACTCGGTGCTGGCGCAGGGCTTCACCGGCCCGCTCGCGTGGACCGGCCAGGACGAAGCACTGCCGGAAGGCATCGACACGGCCATCGAGCAGATCATCGCGCAGCACCGGTCGCGCGCGCCGGTCAGCGCTCTCTGCGCCTTGGCGGCCGAGATCCAGCCCGGCGGCCGCGGTCGCGGGTTGGCGACCGCGATGCTGGCGGCCATGCGGGAGATCGCACAGCGGAACGGGCTCCGCCACCTGATCGCTCCGGTCCGGCCATCCTGGAAAGAGCGTTACCCGCTCACCCCGATTGAGAACTACGTCCGGTGGCGGCGAGCGGACGGGCAGCTGCTCGACCCGTGGATGCGCACGCACGGCGGCTGGGCGCCAGGGTCGCCACGCCCCTGCCGCGCTCGCTGGCGCAGAACAGGGTACGGTCGCCGACTGGGAATCCTGGACTCAGATGGTCTTTCCCGAGTCAGGCGACTACGTCTTCCCCCAGGGCCTGGCGACCGTGCACATCGACCGGACCGCCGACCGCGGCTCCTACTGGGAACCCAACGTCTGGCTCATCCACCCCGACATCGAGGCCTGAGGCGCGGGTCGGCAGCCGGTTTCGGCTCCCTGCGGGCAGACAGGAGGTCCACAGATGCCCACTGCGAAATGCGGCACCGCAAGCATCGAGATCACTGCACCACCTGAACTCGTCTACCAGCTCATCACCGATATCACGCGAATGGGCGAATGGAGCCCGGAGTGTTATCGCTGCATGTGGCTGGACGGGGCCAGCACCGCACTGCCAGGCGCCCGCTTCCGCGGCTACAACAAGTTGGGCAGGTTCCGTTGGCAGACCACGGCAGTGATCACCAGCGCCGAGAAAGGCCGGTCATTCGCGTTCACCACCATCCACGACAAGACCGGCCGGGACGAGACGGCCTGGCGATACGACCTCAAGTCGGCCGCGGCAGGAACGGTGCTCACCGAGTCTTACCGCTTCCTGTGGTGCCCGGTCATCAACCGCATCACCGAATTGCCCGTCCCCAGAGGCCGCCAGCTCAGCCGCGGCATTCACTTGACGCTCAGCAATGTCAAGGCCGCCGCCGAGGCCATGTGACCAGCGGCCTGCGTGCATCGGCTGCCGGTAGCCGTTCCGCGTGACCACGTCGGGTTGACGCGCCAGGCATGCCCAGATCCGGGGACAGGGAAGGCTGCAGCCGCCGGACCAGGCTCAGCGGGTGCTCCTCGGACAGGTCCGCCAGTAGGCGCTCCGGGGCCGCGCCACCACCGGCCGCAGGGCCATTCGTCACAGACGGCGCATCGGGAGCCGTCACCCAAAAACCCGCTTTCCGCCATCTGGCCCGCCATCGCAGGGGGTCTGGCTGCCGTGGGGACCGGAGCAGCAGTCGTCACATTGATTAGTCGCCCACACCCTCATATTGCTGAGACCCGCCGGATGCGACCAGCAGTGCTGGCCAAAGACCGGTGATCAGGATCGGATCAGTATCGCCCGTTCACTGCATTCGGTCAGGGCCTGCGGCACCATGACGGACATGGCAGACACGACGACCCCGTTGGGTCCGTGGATCCGGCCAGCCCAGCTGAAGTCGCGGAGATCTTCAAGGCCTGTCGTGCGCGGTGGTGGATAGCCGGCGGATACGCCCATTGAGCTAGCGACCAGGCAGCCGATCCGCGAACATGAGGATATCGATGTCCTGCTCCTACGGCCTGACCAGCTGGCGATTCAGCAAGTTCTGGCGGGCTGGCAGTGCCAGGCAGCCGAACCCCCGGGTAGCCTGCGTCCCTGGCAGCCGGGCGAGCGGCTGCCGCCGAGCGTGCACGATATCTGGTGCCGTCCTGGGCCAGACCAGCCGTGGCGGATCCAAATCATGCTGGACGAGTCTTCCGGCAGCGACTGGGTGTCACGTCGAGACCCGCGAATCCGGCGGCCCATCGCCACCATCGGAGCAACGACCGCCGACGGCATCCCGTACCTTGCACCGGATGTTCAGCTCCTTTACAAGGCCAAGGCACCTCGGCCCAAAGACGAGGCTGACTTCGCCGCCGCACTCGAGATCCTCACCCAACCTCAGCGACAGTGGCTGCGTCGAGCGCTCAGCTTGGGTCACGGCCCACAACACCCATGGCGTATTCAGCTCGTCGCGGACATCTAGCTTCCGCTACAAGTTCACCGAATTCGCGTGCCGTTGGCGCGCGGCTCTTCGGCGCCGCCTGGATGCCATCCGGACTCATCGTGCCTCACGAGTTCGAGTTCGATCCGCGGCCCTCCGCAGCGCGTACCGCCAAGTCGGTGCTCGTGTGGGCGGTCGGGCTGTGGCGCGTACGCCCGCCAGACAGCACGTGCAGCCACCATGGCAATGCCTCTCCCGTGAACCGTCGAAAGGCAGGTTCCCCCGAATCAGCGGGCAATTTATAGGTCAGTACAAGCTGCCCGCGCCTGCCAGTCAAGGGGCGGCGCGGGCGGCTCTCGCTCTGTCCTCATCTTGTAGACGTCTAGAGGGGCGCTGCGGATTACTGCCCGGCGGCGCTTGGCAGGCTGGTGCGTACGTCAATAAGTCGACCAGGTAGCGCTCGTCAGGTGCCCGCCACGGGCGCGGCTTCCCCGCCGGTTGGTAGGCCTGTTTCGGTGCGCTCACCCAGCACGGGTAGTTTCCCTGCCGTCGCATCGAGGACTGGGTTGCTGGGCTGGCCGTGGCCCTTGAGGATGAACGACACGGCGAAGTCGGTCTGGGTGGTGTCGCCGCCTCAGGTCTCACTAGTGACGAACACGGTGTCCCGGCTCGGGCTGAACGCCACTTACACGGATTGTCCCCGGCGAGGAGGTGCCCCCGAAGCGCTGGATCATAGCCGAGCACCGGTCCACAGTTGCGAGCAACTGCTGATGTCGCAGCAGCTGCCACCACTATGTAGGCGCCCCGCCGGAAGGCAGCCGCCGGTCCCGCGCTGACCAGCAGCTAGCCCAGTAGCATGGCCAGTCACTGCCCGGTCGCAGTCTCACAAGACGACCAGCAAATTGGACGCGGGGCACGTCCACACGCCGTCGTCTTGTCAGGTCTGGCTGACCACGAACGCCTGGGTGGTGGCCGGAGCTGTCGGTGTAGGACCCGCCCGCGCGCGCAGTTGCCCGCCGAGGCGCACGACACCGAGCTGACGCCGGCGCCGCCGCCCGTGTTCAGGGCTGCCAGTGCCGGGCACCTCGATCGCCGTGCCCCAGGTGCCGTTCGTCTCGCTGACCACGAACGCCTGTCCGTGGCCGGAGCTGTCCGCGTAGTACCCGCCGGCCGCGCAGTTGCCCGCCGAGGCGCACGACACCGAGTTGACGTCGGCGTACCCGCCCGTGTTCAGGGCCGCCAGGCCGGGCACCTCGATCGCCGGGCCCCAGGCGCCGTTGCCGCTCGCTGACCACGAACCCCTGGACGTGGCCGGCGCCGTCCGCGTAGTACCCGCCGGCCGCGCAGTTGCCCGCCGAGGCGCACGACACCGAGTTGACCTGGGCGATCCCGCCCGTGTTCAGGGCCCCCAGGCCGGGCACCTCGATCGCCGTGCCCCAGGTGCCGTTCTTCTCGCTGACCACGAACGCCTGGCGTGACCGGAGCGTCCTCGTAGTCCCCGCCGGCCGCGCAGTTGCCCGCCGAGGCGCACGACACCGAGCCGACCTCGGCGTACCCGCCCTTGTTCAGGGCCGCCAGGCCGGGCACCTCGATCGCCTGTGCCCCAGGCGCCGTTCTCCTCGCTGACCACGAACGCCTGCTGGTGGCCGGCGCCGTCGGAGTAGGCCCCGCCGGCCGCGCAGTTGCCCGCCGAGGCGCACGACACCGAGTCGACCTCGGCGTCCCCGCCCTTGTTCAGGGCCGCCAGGCCGGGCACCTCGATCGCCTGGCCCCAGCGGCCGTTCGTCTCGCTGACCACGAACCCCTGCCGGTGACCGGAGCTGTCCGCGTAGTACCCGCCGGCCGCGCAGTTGCCCGCCGAGGCGCACGACACCGAGCTGACGTCGGCGTCCCGCCCGCGTTCAGGGCCGCCAGGCCGGGCACCTCGATCGCCCGGCCCCAGCTGCCGTTCGTCTCGCTGACCACGAACCCCTGGTGATGACCGGCGCCGGTCCGGGTAGTCCCCGCCCGCCGCGCAGTTGCCCGCCGAGGCGCACGACACCGAGTTGACGCTGGCGTCCCCGCCCGTGTTCAGGGCCGCCAGGCCGGGCACCTCGATCGCCGGGCCCCAGGTGCCGTTCGTCTCGCTGACCACGAACCCCTGCGATGGCCGTAGCCGTCCGGGTAGAACCCGCCGGCCGCGCAGTTGCCCGCCGAGGCGCACGACACCGAATCGACGGCTCGCATTCCCGCCCTTGTTCAGGGCCGCCAGGCCGGGCACCTCGATCGCCCGGCCCCACGTGCCGGCCGCTGCGCCGGGACGGCCGCAGCAGAGGTGGCGACCGGGGTTGTGCTGGGCATCGCAGTTGTCGTCGTGGCCGGAGCTGCCTGCGCGCACCCGGTACCCAGCAGCACGGCCGCAGCCAGCCGCAACCACCAGCAACCCAGCGTCGTCTCATCACGTCCCTCACGCTATCGCCGGTGATTCCTGTTAATGACTGGTGCCGGACACCCACCAGTCACATCTATTCAAGAGACGCGCCGCGGGCGCATTCGTTGCACCTGCCGGCTGCGCGGGCCGCGTGCCATTCAGCCTGCACGAGGAGCGCGGATCCCGGCGCTGCGCACGCAGCTGGACGGCCGCGCAGATCACGCACTCGCGCGCCGTGCACAGGCAGACAGCGACCACCGCGCTGACGCACCTATCGAGCTTCTTCGCGTAGCTGTTGCCTCGGAGGGTAGTCACGCTGCGTGTCCGGTGGCGGTTGGAGAGCAGCCTGGTGCCTTTGGGCGGCCGGAGATCCGGCCCGCAGCCTGCCGCTTTGGTTTGCTCATCGATCCGGTTGCTCGGTGTCGGTGCGGACTATCCCAGCGGTCGTAGTAGGGGCGTTTTCCGAGCGCCCTGGCGAGCGCCCACAGCGGCGGGAGCACGAGGTTCTGGATCCAGGCGGGCGGGGACGTGACGCGGCTTTCGTGCCGGAAGTGCCAGAAGGTGACGCCTAGCTGCAGGACGTTCTTTGGCGCGCCTCGTGACGTGGTGGGGAAGTCGGCGACCAGGCCGGCGAGGGCTTCATGCCATTCCTTCGCGCGCAGAGCGGGACGGAGTTCGACGATGCCTTCGATGTCCCCGGTTCCCGGATTGCCCTCGGAGTGCGGCACCCCGGCAGGAACCAGCAGGGTCTCGCCGGCCCGGGCGCGGCGCTCGCGGCCGTTGACGGTGAAACGGGCCTCGCCCGATGTGATGGTGAAGCGCTCTTCCTGGTGCGGGTGGACGTGCTCGGTGATCACGCCGCCGGGCACGCTTCGCCACGCGAACCGGGCCAGCTCGCCCGCTGGTCGTCTCGGCGGTGTCGGTGAACTTGATGAGCTCGCCGGTGGCGGGGTTGAAGAACTCGCGGAAGTAGGTCATGGCGCTCCAGGCGGGAGGCTGATGC
Source organism: uncultured Actinomycetota bacterium (assembly GCA_963809195.1). Taxonomy (GTDB): domain Bacteria; phylum Actinomycetota; class Actinomycetes; order Streptosporangiales; family Streptosporangiaceae; genus Chersky-822. The sequence continues at coordinate 56,914 of CAWEIQ010000004.1, forward strand.
TAGGTTCAACGGCCGTAGGCTGGCGGTCGGTGGCGGAGGGATCGACCGGCTCCCGGGCCACCGGATTCCAGGCTTCATAGTCTGGCAGCGAACCGGAAGTTGCCGAGCTGTGATGGCCGTGGAGCACAGTGTCGGCTTGGGAGCACGATCACCGCAAGAGCCAAGGCATCTGCCGCGGGCTTGCGGACCGGCAGCAGGCGGCGCATCGAGCGGCGATTGGGCGGCGCCCCGAGCCTGGAGAAAAGCAGACCTCCGTCAAGCAATGACGCCGGATCGCCAACTCTATGCGGCCCGCAAACGCGTCGGATAAACCGCTGGGCGGGCACAGAACATCCGCTACTTGCGCTGCTGGCGATGACGGGTTGACGGCGCTGCACCGGGCGGGACGGTTCTCACCCTGCCGCGGCAGTCTTAGATGACGTCGAGCCAGACCTGCCTCGCCGGGCGACGGCCACCGATGAGATCCAGCCCGGCGGCCGCGGTCGCGGGTTGGCGACCGCGATGCTGGCGGCCATGCGGGAGATCGCCCAGCGGAACGGGCTCCGCCACCTGATCGCTCCGGTCCGGCCGTCCTGGAAAGAGCGTTACCCGCTCACCCTGATTGAGCACTACGTCCGGTGGCGGCGAGCGGACGGCCAGCTGCTCGACCCGTGGCTGCGCACGCATGAACGGCTGGGCGCCAGGGTCGCCACGCCCCCTGCCGCGCTCGCTGCGCATCACGGGCACGGTCGCCGACTGGGAATCCTGGACTGACCTGGTCTTTCCCGAGTCAGGCGACTACGTCTTCCCCCAGGGCCTGGCGACCGTGCACATCGACCGGACCGCCGACCGCGGCTCCTACTGGGAACCCAACGTCTGGCTCATCCACCCCGACATCGAATCGTTACCCAGTGAGCCAGTCTTCGGTCATCCGGTGTCTGCCCAGCCCGACGGTGTCGAACTCATCGCTGCCATCGGCAGCGCGGACACCGATTGCGCGGAGGCCGACATTGACTGCGTTTTCTGCGGTGGCCAGGTGATAACCGGGTTCAAGGTCGGCTTCGATGTCGCAGGTTCCAGATGGCCCGTACAGGAGCCTCCCGCGGTGCCACGCAATCGCCTCCGCAGCTCCAGGCCCGCCGAATGTTTCGCTGACAATGTAAAGGCCCGCCGGTCGGCCGACAGCGCTCGGGCCAGCGCACCCAACCGGCCGTTGCAACATCCAGCCGGGCGGTATCTGTTCGTCGCCGCCGGAATCTACCTCGAGTTGGCTGAGCACGTCATCGGTGACCGGCACCATGGTCAGGTCGGCCTCAAGCGGTACCGTCGGCATGCCTGGCGGTAGCGCGCTGCTGTGCGGGCCGCCCTCGAAGATAATCGCTTCTATAAGCGTCGCCATGGTTCACGCATGTTGCCACGACTTGCTTTGCCCGGCCCGCTTGCTGGTCGGCCAAGATGGCACCCGGCATCGAGGTGCGACGGGCCCGTCGACTGCCTGCGCCGTCATGGCGTGATGACCCAGAATCCGAGGCGTGAACATCGATATCGACGAGCTCACGCGAATGCTCGCAGCCCGGATGACGGCGATCATTCCCGACGGGTTCCTGGTCGAGGCCGTCGACGGGATGCTGTGGTATTCGGCTGAGGACGGCCGGTTTCCTGGCCAATCCGAGGACTACCTGCTCGGGCGCAGCGGGACGGATCTGCGGGCCAATCTCGAAGGCAGGCGGGCAGACGATGACGCTCTAGCCATGATCGCCGCGAGAGCGCTCGATGACCTGCAGGACTACGTCGATGAGGCCACCCACGAACCGTGGCCCGCGCAACGCGGCGCCCCGCCGCGGCCCTATGCGCAGGTACGCGACCAGATGCTGCACCTGTGGTACGGCGGGCCAGATCTTAACGAGGCGGCGGTTCTGTCATGCGAGCCCATACCGCTCGCTGGCCTGAACCCGGCATGACACTCTGCAATGGCCTTGCCCTGCCCTGCTGGCGACAGCACAGACATGCCAACTCTGGATCGGCCGAAGGTCGCTCAGCTGCTGGCCCGCGGCGGAGCGGTCTAGTATCGGTCACCACGATGCGGCGGCGAAGGGGCGGGACGTGATGAAGGCTGTCGTCCAGGACAGGTTCGGCCCGCCGGATGTGCTGCGGCTGGTTGATACCGGCCTGCCGGAGGTCGGGGACGGCGACGTGCTGATCCGGGTGCACGCCGCGGCGCTCAACCCGGCCGACTGGCATATCTTGCGGGGCGACCCGCTGATCGCGCGGCTGATGGGCGTGGGGCTGACCAGGCCCAAAGCAGCGGATAGCCGGAATCGACGTGGCGGGCGTGGTGGAAGCGGCCGGCGCGAACGTGCGGCGAGTTGCGGGCGGGCGACGCAGTGCTGGGGTTCGCCCGGGGCGCGTTCGCTGAGTACGCGTGCGCCACGGCGGACAAGGTGGTGCCCAAGCCGGAGAGCCTGACATTCGAGCAGGCGGCCGCGGTCCCCGATCGCGGCGACGACGGCCCTGCGCGGGATCCGCGAGGTGGGCCAGGTTCAGGCCGGCCAGCAGGTGCTCGTCAACGGGGCCGGCGGCGGGGTCGGCACGTACGCCGTCCAGATTGCAGCGGCCCTGGGCGCCGAGGTCACCGCAGTGTGCAGCGCCCGCAACGCCGAGCTGGTCCGCTCGCTCGGCGCCGCACATGTCATCGACTACGCCAGCGAGGACTTCGCCGACGGGCGGACCCGGTACGACGTGATCCTGGACAACGTGGGTAACCTCCCGCTGGCCCGGCTGCGCCGGGCCCTCACTGCGCGCGGAACCCTGGTGCTCAACGGCGGCGGCTCGCCCGGCCATGTGTTCGGGCCGGTCGCCGGCATCCTGCGGGCAGTCGTGGTCAACCCGGTCGTCTCGCAGCGGCTGCGCCCGCTGCCGTCCCGGCAGAACCGGGAAGAACTGCTGGCCGTGACCGGACTCATCGAGGACGGCAAGGTCACGCCGGTCGTCGACCGGACCTACCCGCTGGCCGAGACGGCCGAAGGCTTGCGCACCGTCGAGCAGGGGCACGCGCGCGGCAAGCTCGTCATCACCGTGGCGTGAGACCAGTCCAAAGCGCAGTCGCATGTCCGCATCCAGAAAGGGATCGTTGACACCCAGTGTCCCGGTCTTGACGTCTCGGCGCAAAAGGCGCAGGATTGGTCCGAATAGTTAAGAAGGTTTCCTAACTCGAACTTCCACGAGGTAGGGAGCATGGGGCGATCCGGGGGCTGGGTGACCAGCCTTTTTGCATTTCTGCGCTCATGCGACCGGCCCTGAGAGGGAGAGGACGCGGCATGTCAGGTTCGAGAAAAGGCTTCTTGTTTGGCGCAGGCTGCCTCGTCAGCGTCTTGGCTCTTGCGGTCTCGCTGCCGGCTTCGGGCGCCCAAGCGACGCGTGCTGGCACGGGCCAAGCTCGAGCCGCGCTCGCGTTGAGCTCGGGCGGCAGCGCCGATGCCGCGAACGTGGGCCTGACCACGCTCGGTCTGGGCGGATGGCAGGTGCAGAACAGCACCGACGCGCCGCAGAGCGGAGCGGACATCTCGGCACCGGGGTTCTCGACCTCCGGGTGGCTGCAGGTGAAACCGGACGATGCCGGTGCCCCGGGCACCGAGATCGAGGCTCTCGTCCAGAACGGCCGTTGCCCGGACGTCTTCTTCTCCGACAACCTGCGCAAGTGCTTCGGCTTTACCACCGACGCCAGCGCCGTCACGATCCCGCCGTTCAACGTCCCGTGGTGGTACCGCACCGATTTCGACAGCAACCTGCAACCGGGCCAGCACGCGACGCTGATCGTCAATGGCATCGTTGGCCAGGCTGATGCCTGGGTTAATGGACACGAGGTAGCAACCCAGGACGTCATCCAGGGCGCCTACCCGCGCTACAGCTTCGACGTGACGGGCCTGCTCCAGAACGGAACGAATACGCTCGCGCTCGAGGTCTATCCGAACGACCCGAGCAAGATGTTCACGCTCGATAACGTCGACTGGACGCAGATCCCGCCGGACAACAACACCGGCATCCAGTTCCCGGTGCAGTTGCATGTCTCCGACGCTGTAGGCCTGAGCAACGCCCACGTCACCCAGAACGACGCGCCCGATCTGAGCACGTCGGCACTGACGGTGAAGGCTGACGTCACGAACAACACCGACACGGCGCAAACGGCGACGGTGAAGGCGGTCGTTACGCCGCCGAACGGTGGCGGCGGAGCGATCTCGGTCCAGCAGTCCGTGACCGTGCCAGCGAATCAGACGACGACGGTCTCCTTCGCGCCTGCCGGCTACCCGAACCTGACGATCAATCACCCGCAGCTCTGGTGGCCGTACCAGATGGGCGACCAGCCGCTCTACACCCTGGATACGCAGCTTCTCGCCGGCGGAAAGCTCGTCAACAGCTCGACCGAGCAGTTCGGCATCCGCACGATCACGACCCGGCTCATCGGGCCCGGGCCCCTTGCGCCAGGAGGAGTGCGCCAGTTCCTGGTCAACGGGCAGCCGATCGTCATCCGCGGCGGCGGCTTCGACCCGAATCTCCTCCTGCACTACTCCGCGCAGGACACTGCCAACCAGATCGAGCTGATGAAGGGCATGGGCATCAACGCGATCCGGCTCGAGGGCCACATGATGCCGGACGACTTCTACACCCAGCTGGACAAGGCCGGCATCCTGAACGACGCCGGCTTCCAGTGCTGCGACGCCTGGCAGGTCGGCCGGCGGACCGTGCTGACGCCGAAGCAGCTTGACGTCCTCTACCAGTCTGCGCTCCGGCTGGGCCAGGACCTGCGCAACCACCCGAGCACGCTGAACATGAGCTGGAGCGACAACCAGCCGAGGCCGGCTCAAGAGCAGCAGACGCTCAGCGGGCTCGCTGACGCGGACTTCCAGGACCCGATCATCGCCTCGGCCGAGTACAAGAGCACGCCCACCCTCGGCCTTTCTGGTGAGAAGGAGGGGCCCTACGACTGGGTGCCGCCGAGCTACTGGTACGACACCAGCCACTCCGACTTCGCCGACGACTCGTCGCTGACGAACGTGGGCGGGTCGTGGGGCTTCGACAGCGAGCAGAGCGCAGGTGACACCGTGCCCACGCTCGACTCGATCCGGCGCTTCATGTCGGCGGACGAGCAAACGCAGCTGTGGACGAATCCCGGCTACAACCAGTACCACGCCAACTGGGAGACGGACACGAGCGGCTACTCCTTCGGCACGCTCTACAACTTCGACACGGCGCTGACGAACCGTTACGGCTCCTGGTCGAGCCTTGAGCAGTACGTCGAGGAAGCTCAGGTGCAGGACTACGAGAACGTCCGAGCGCAGTTCGAAGCCTTCCTTGCCCATTCGACGAACGCCGAGAGTCCCTCGACGGGGACCATCTACTGGCAGATGAACAAGGGCTGGCCGAGCTTGCTCTGGAACCTCTACAACTCCGACTACGACCAGGCAGGCAGCTACTTCGGTGCCCAGAAGGCAAACGAAGGAGTGCACGCGCTGTTCGCCACCGACACGAACCGCGTAGCTGTCGACAACCTCACCGGCAAGACCCAGTCCGGGCTGTCGGTCGAGGCGAAGGTGTACGGCCTGGACGGAACGCTGCTTGACGACAAGATCTCCGGGACCCTGAAGCTGTCGAGCCAGCAAGTGCAGAACGACGTGCTCGCTCCGAACGTGCCGGCGACTACCGCGCCGCCGGAGCCGGCGAAGACCTACTTCGTCGAGCTCGTGCTCCGCAAGGGCGATCGTCGTCATCGACCGCAACGTCTACTGGCAGTCGACGCAGCAGGACATCGTGAACTGGGATGCGACGATGGGCAACCCGCAGGCGACGATGAGCCAGTACGCAGACCTGACGGCCCTGCAGAACCTGCCTCCTGCGTCCGTCACGGCGACCCAGGTCAGCCATCCTGCGCCGGGCGGTCGCGAGACGACGGTGGTCACGATTACCAACACGTCGGACAAGCCGACCGTCGCCTTCTTCTTGCGCGCTGACGTGCGTCGCGGGAATCCGGACGGGTCCGAGCAGGCCGGCGACAACCAGGTGCTGCCGATCGTCTGGAGCGGCAACGACATCACGCTGTGGCCCGGCGAGTCGGAGACGCTGACCGCAACCTACAACGCCTCGCAGTTGCAGGGCGCGACGCCCGTAGTCAGCCTCTATGGCTGGAATGTCAGTCGCTCCGATGTCCCAGCAGGCCAAGGCTGAGAGAGGCGATTTCTCGAGCGAAGGACCGAGCGGACTCGCCCGGTCAGAGTGCCCCGATCCCGTTGGGTGTGCCGAGTCCGGTCGGGCAGTCACTGGCACTGCTCGACCAGCTCGCGCTCCGCGCGCTCGGGGCGCGGGAGGTGCGGCCGTCACCCGGACTGTGTGACGAATCCCTCGCGGTGACCGGAAAGGCCGCGGAAGACCCCGCCAGCGACGCAGTGGCCCGCGGAGGGGCACGATAGCGAACTGACCCCGGCGGCCCCGCCCGCGTTGAGAGTCCTAAGGCCGGGCAACGGGATCGCCTTGGCCCACACGCCGTTGCTCTCGCTGGCCACGAACCCCTGATGGTCTTTGGAGCGGTCGGTATATTTCCCGCCGGCCGCGCAGTTGCCTGCGGAGGCGCAGGACACCGAGCTGACAAAGGCGCTCCCGCCCTTGTTCAGGGCGGCCAGGCCGGGCACCTCGATCGCCTTGGCCCATACGCCGTTCCGCTCGGCGACTACGAACCCTTGGCGGTGATGGGATCCGTCGTAGTAGTACCCGCCGCCCAGGCAGTTGCCCGCCGAGCCGCATGAAACCTTGTTGACCACGGCCAGATCGCCCTTGTTCAGGGCTCCCAGGCCAGGCACTTCGATCGCCGTGACCCAGGCGCCGTTCTTCTCGCTGACTACGAACGCCTGATAGATCCCGGCGCCGGCGGTGTAGTACCCGCTGGCTGCGCAATTGCCCGCCGAGCCACACGAGACCGACTTGACCTGGGTGTCTCCGCCGCTGCTGTTCAGGGCAGCCAGCCCGGGCACCTCGATCGCCGCTCCCCAGGTGCCGTTCCGCTCGACGGCCACGAACCCGTGTTTGTTTCCGTTCTTGTCCGTGTATCCCCCGCCGGAAGCGCAATTGCCTGCCGACGGGCACGTCACGGAGTTGATCCACGAACCCGCAATCTCGGGGTCGCCGCCACCCACGAGCGCGCGCATCCCAGGAACGGCCTTGACGGACCCCCAATGCCGGCCCGCTCCTCGACGACAAACGCGTTGCCGATGTCGACGTAGTCCTCGTCGCCGGCGCCCTGTCCGCCGGCCAGGCAATTGCCAGCGGATGCGCAGGCGATGGAGTTGACCTCGCCATCTCTCGGCAGGGCTACAGCTTTGCCCCACTGGCCGCCATGCTCAGCTGCGACGAACGGCGCAATGCGAAAGTAGGCAACATTCCAGGAATAGAATCCGCCAGCGGCGCAATCGCCCGCCGAGCTGCACGACATTGACAGGACATCGGCGCCCCCGCCGACGTTCAGGGCCCCCAGGCCGGGCAACTCGATCGCCGTGCCCCAGCGGCCGTGCCGCTCGCTGGCCACGAACCCCTGCCCGTTGCCATGGCGGTCCCGGTAGTCCCCGCCGGCCGCGCAGCTGCCCGGCGATGCGCAAGACACCTCTGAGACATCGGCGGCCCCGCGCTTGTTCAGGGCCCTCAGGCCGGGTACCGCGATGGCCTTGCCCCACGGCCCGGCGGTGCGGACAGCCGCCGTGGCAGATGGGAGATCCCCGCCGACCGCCGCGCGCGTCACCGCCCAGGCGCCCCAAACTGCAGCCACACTCGCCACAACGGCCATGACCCGGTATCGCGTCATCTGATCCTCCGCGAAGCTCTGAACGCCGCGCCCCGGCGGCCTGCTCGTGCTTATGGGACGCTGCCCGCTGCTGCGAGCATCCGCCAGTCACGTTCATCCAAGAGACGCATCGCGGTGCCTTTTGTTGCTCGCGAGCACCTATCTAATTGAGCGGGCTCCGCGCGATCGGGGTCGGGATCGGGCAGGTCATTCGGCCAGCTTGACCGCTTGAACACGAAGGTCAGCACCTTGTATCGCTACGTGCCTTGCACCCACAGCTCAAGCGTGCTCGCCGAGGCCCGGCTGTTGTATGCGGCGTGATCCCGCCGGGGCACGGCGACCGCGAGTTTGACCGAAACCCTGCAGGTGTCTGGCCTGGGAGCTGATGCTCCCCGGCCAGACACGAGAGGCTAGCGCTGAGAACTACTTATCCGCCGGCGAGCGCTGGTACCAGCGTTGCCGCGTCGGGGGTGCCCAAGCCGGTCACCGGGTCCCACCCGGTGGTGGCCGGGAAGCCAGGAATGCTGGGGTCGGCCTGGTTATTGCCCGTGGTTACATCGAAGAAGTAATTGCCGTAATCCGGGCCACTAGCGAGGTTGTACAGCGTGGGATTGATCTGGCCGAGGCCATGGCCAGCCATCTGGTCGGCGATCGCGACTAGGCCGGCGAACTGCGGTGACGAGCAGGATGTCCCGCCGACGATGAACCAGCCGCCCGCACCCGGAGCTGTGTCGTAGACCAGTGGGCCCGTTCGGGAGCTGGCCTGGAACGCCACGTCGGGTACGCCACGCATGGTGCCGATCTGGGTCGATCCGCTTGGCAGCGCGTTCTGGTAGCTCGGCTTGGCGAAGATACTGCTGAAGCCGCCGCCTGAGTCGATCCAGCCGATCTCCCGCTGTGTCTGGTTCTGGCAGTTACTCGGCGGGTCTGCCGAGTCCAGACCGCTACCTGTCACCGGGTCGGTGCACAGGTACGTGCCGCCGACGCTGGTCACGAGAGGATCGGAAGCTGGCCAGTTGACGGTCTGGAAGGGAAGCGTTGTCGGATTCTTAACGGGAGTCTTCTTCGAATTCGCCGTCCCGCCGTCGCCCGAACTCGCCAGCACAGTGACCCCGTTCGCGGCGGCGGAGATGAATGCGTGCCGCAGGTTCAGCAGTGCAGAGGTGCTCGAGAAGCCCTGCTCCACTGCGCCGAAGCTCTGCGAGATCACGGTGGCCTGATGGTTGTCCACGACAAACTGCTCGGCATTCATCATCGCTGGCAAGCCCTGGACGCCCTGCGTCTCGGCGGGGTTCGTGGTCACGTCGATGATGTTCGCGAGCGGCGCCATTGCGTGCGCCCATTCGACGTCGAGGCTCGTCTCCAGCGTCCACGAATTCCTGTCCTGGAGCCCAGGGTTGTGGCTGTTCGGAGGCGGCGATTTCACCTCGGTCTTGCCGTTCCAGAAGAGGTGCTGGAACGTCGGAATGCCCGAACCACATGACTGACCTGGCTCGCCGCACATGTGCGGCAGGCTCATCTGCGTATCGAAGTTGGCCAGGTCAGACGCCATGTTCGGGTTGCCGAACGAGTCGATGATCGCGATCGTGACGCCCTGGCCCTCTTTGCCATGGGCGTATAGAGGCCCGAGGTTGTAGGAGTTCTCCATCGCCGACGCTGTGAAGCACCGCCTGCCGATGGCAAAGCAGGCGGACTCCGACGGCGGTGTCGTGCTGGCGGAGACGAACTGATAGTCGGAAATCATCGGTACTGGCGTCGGCAAGCCGGTCGAGCCGGCGGCGGCGCGGCAGCAGGAATGGCCCAGAAGACCGCTGCCGCGCAGGCGGCGAGCATGGCGACGGGCGATGCCGCAAAGTGTTTTGTAAGTCGAGACACGTCTGCTTCCTCCATCCGCATTGATGGGCAAGACGTAATCATCATTGCATAAGAGCAAATCGCCGCAAGTGCTCTGATCAGACGGCCCGCTCAGGCATGAACAACCCGCTGACATCGGCGTGTTTGCCTCCGGGCATAAGTCGAAGGACTGTGCGGCCAGTGACTTCTGGCCCTGCCGCTGTCGGCCCGCGCCGCCAAGCATGAATGTCAGCGTTGATAAGTCGACCGGCCGAGGTGGGCAACATGATCAGCCATAAAGACCTGCGGGGTCGCCAGGTTTCTGTCCCGGCAGCTGAGGAGAACAGCGTTGCCAGCGTCTCCACGCTAAGCGACCGGACTCCGCTGCCATACGCAGCGGCGTTGCGCGCGGTCGTCATGTGCGCCGTCGCCACCGCTGGGATGCTGTGGAGACGCCAGATACACCTGCCCGTCGATCAGGTCGGCAAGCGACTCCGATTCGCCGACGGAACGACAGCGCCCGTGTATCGGGAAACCGTCGTCGACCGCAGACCGACGCAAGACCCTTGTGCGCTCGTCGTCGAGTTCCGGCTCCGGGTAGTGCGCGGCTGGGGGCACGCGCTCTTCCGCGGGGAGAGCCTGCTCAACACGCCGCTTTTCGTAGGTTTCCCCGGCTTCGTCTCGAAATTGTGGCTCGCCCATGACGAGCACGGCAGTTACCGCGGCATCTATGAATGGGACGGGTCCCTGCGAGCCGATCACTATGCCAGGGCCCTCTGGCGAGTGCTTGCCCTGGTGTCGGTGCGCGGATCGATTCACTACGTGGTCCTGCCGGGTCTGCGCCGGGACGAGCTCGTCCGGCGATCGCAAGGGCTGGGCGGGACCGCGGCCGACGAGGCGGGCTGGTGGCGCCCGGTGGAGATCTCGTGACCCGCAGGCCGGCGATTCTGGTGGCTGGAGCGGGCCCCGCCGGGCTAGCCCTCGCGTTGCAGGCCCACGATCATGGCGCCGATGTCAGGGTGGTCGAGCGACGGCCGGAGGAGTTCAGGCCTTCACGCGCGCTGATCCTGCACTCGCGGACCCTGGAGATGCTGCGTCCGCTCGGGGTCACCGAAGCGCTGCTGGCCAAGGCGGATATAGCGCCTAGCGCCGAACTGTGCCTGGGCCGCCGGAAGGTCCGCGTCAGGCTGGCCGATCTTGCGCTACTTGACACTGCCTTCCCGCATCTGTCACTGATCAGGCAGATGGATGTTGAGGCCGTGCTCGCCCAGGCACTGGCTGATCGCGGGATCCAGGTGGAACGCGGCACCGAGTTGGCCGGGCTACACGACAACGAGGATGGCGTGCGCGTGGTCTTGCGGTCCGGCGGCACCCGGAGTGAATCGCTCGCCGATGTCCTGGCCGGCTGCGACGGGCCAGCCAGCATCGTCCGCTCGCAGGCTGGCATCGGCTGGCCGGGGCACCCTTACTCAGTCGAGGTAGTGCTCGCTGATGCCGAACTAGCCGGTGATCTGCCCGACGAAGGCGCCCGGGTCGTTGCCTGGCGGAATGGCCTGGTGTTCGCCTTCCAGCTAGGCGAGCGCGCGCCCTGGAGGCTGCTGGTCACCCGGCCCGCTGGTGCTGACCCGGTGCCGTTCGGGCAGCCAGGCCCCCCGGTCCCGGCTGCGGAGCTTCAGGCGCTGCTAGACGAGGCGCACTCCGGGATCGAGATCGTCAGCCTTGCCTGGTCCGCGCGGGTCAGGGTGCAGCACCGGGTCGCCAGGCGGTTCCGCCGGGGACGGCTGTACCTGGCCGGGGACGCGGCCCACGCCTACTCCCCGGCGACCGGGCAGGGGCTGAACGCAGCCATCCAGGATGCGCTGAACCTGGGCTGGAAGCTCGCGTTCGGAGCAGCGCGCCCGGACAGCGACGCGCTGCTCGACTCCTACGACCTGGAACGACGGCCGGTTGCGCGCCACGTGCTCGCGATGACGCACCTGGTCTTCTGGGGCGAAGCGGGTACCGGGTCGATCCCGGCGGCGCTCCGCGGCACGCTCGCGCCCCATGCCGCCCACGCCATCCCCGTCCTGATGCGGCGCAGGCGCCTGGTCGGCGAGGCAGTCAGGCTGATGTCGCAGTTGCGGGTGAGCTACCGGCGCAGCCCGATTTCGGTGGAAGAACCATGGAGCCGCTGCCGCGGCCGTGGCTCACACGCCGGCGACCGGCTGCCGGACGAGATGGTCACTTCTGCCGGGCAGAACGTCCGGCTGCACGAGCTCATCGCCCGGCCCGGAGTGCACGTGCTCCTAGACCGCCACGCCGAGGTGCTCTACGACTTGGCACCGGGCCCGCTTGTTCACCTGCACCGCATCACCAGCAATCCAGGCCGCGGACTAATCGCCGTCCGCCCCGACGGCTATATCGGCCTGCACTGCCAGAAGGGCGCGCAGGACCAGATCGACGCATGGCTCAACCTGATCAGGGCACCGCCCAGCACTGCGAGCGCGGTTCCCGTAGCACCCGCGCCTTATTCCGGCGGCAGTTCGCGGTAGACCAGGTCGACGTTCACTCCCTGCGACCGGCGCACGTACTTGGCGACGTAGTAGACAAGCAGTCCGAACGCCGCCGTCGCGGCCATGAACGCCGGCACGTACCACCAGTGCGAGGTGGTGCCGATCGCCAGCGCCGGGTACTTGAGGGTGTCGTAGACCAGGAACGCCATCACCAGGAACGACAGCGGGGCCACGATCTTCAGGACCGGGACGCCGCCGAGCTTGATATTGGCCGGCGACGCCTGGTACAGGTCCGGCCGCCGTTCCGGGAACGTGAACGCGGCCACGGACACGATCCAGACGCAGACGACTCCCGCCAGCACGCCGAGGGCGAGCCAGGTCTGGAACGTGGTCGCCAGGACACTCCAGATCAGCATGACGGTCACCAGGACCATCACCGTGAGGATCGCTGGCACCGGAGTGTGCGTCCTGCTCGTCCACGTCGGCGAGCTTCTCGGGCAGCAGCCGGTCGAACGCCCAGGCGAACACGGTGCGGACCGGCATGAACGAGTTGCCGACCATGGCGGGCAGGCTCCAGAACAAGAACGAGCCCACGATCAGGACCGTCAGCACCGGGACGTTCACGGTCAGCGAGGCCAGGAAGTGGTACCACGGCCCGGACGGGATCACGTACGCGGCGTTCGGAGCCGTGTTCACCGCCGACATGAACGCGTACCCGGCGACCTTGTAAATCAGCAGCACGCCGATGATGACGAACACCACGTCCCAGAGCAGCGCCGTGAACATGATCTTCAGGTGCCGGTTCCGGTTCGAGGCGCTCTTCAGCTCACCGGACAGGTAGACGCTCCACCAGTTCCACATCATGAACGTCATGATCACGAACACGGCGGGCAGCGTGCTCGACCACGTTCCGGCGCTCGGATGCTCGGAAATGCTGCCCCGTACCGTGTTGATCACGTGGTGGTAGGCGTCGCCGTGGCCGCCGAACCGGGCCGACAGCGAGTTGAAGTGATCCCGGAACGAGCTCGACGACCCGACGGCCAGGACGATGAAGGCGAGGAAGGTGCCCGCCGTCGCGACGATCCAGAAGATGTTCTGGAAGCGCAGCGTCATCTTGGTCCCCGCGATCAGCAGCACCGTCATCAGCACGATCATGAACAGGCCGCCGAGGAAGATCCACGTATGGTCGGTCTGGAACTTGTTGCCCCAGGCGATCAGGTCGTTGTTGTGGAAGAAGATGCCGAAGGTGACGAGCGTCGGCCCCAGCGCGAACACCGGGAAGTACCTGGCCCAGAACGTCGCCCCGATCATGGCCGAGAACGCGGCGCCGAAGTTGGACACCGTCGCCAGCGGCGGTGACAGGATCCGGCTGACCCAGACGTAGTCGCCGCCGGTCCGCGGCATGCTCGACGCCATCAGCGCCATCATGATCACGATCGGGATGTTGATCACCAGCGAGATCAGCGTCGCCGTGACCAGATCGGCGCCGGGAAAGGCCGTGAGCGCGAAGAACACGCCCCAGGCCAGGGTCGCGCCCACCGGCGCGGAGAACACCGCGTTGAACACCATGGCGTCGAATGCCGACGCCTCGCGGACCAGGCCGGTGCTCTTGCGGACGAATAGCTGCTGCTGCTTGATCACTGCGGGCTTCCGCGCTCATCGGATCCTCCGGCCCGAGCCCGCGCACCCTGGCTTTTGGCTCGGGTAATGGCGACACTAACAGCATCGAACAGGACAGACAAGGCATCTATCGACAGATCACCAGGTCGCCGATGTTAAAGTCTGTGAATCGGCGCAACGAGGAGGACCAGCGCCAGTGTTCCCCGTCGACCGGCGCCGCCGGATCCTGCAGCAGGTCGCCGAGCAGCAGACGATCCGGATCGGCGAGCTGGCCCGTGAGCTCGGCGTGTCCGAGATGACGATCAGGCGCGATGTTGCCCGGCTGGAGCAGGACGGTTTCCTCCGGAGCACGTACGGCGGGGTGACGGCGCACATCACCAAGTCCATCGAGCTCGCCTTCAACGCGCGTGCCCTGGAGAACGCACCGGAGAAGCGGCTGATCGGGATGCGGGCGGCCGAAAGCCTGGCGGCGACGCCGGTGCTCTACGTCGGGCCTGGCACGACGACCGAGCAGTTCTCGCTGTTCCTCACCCGGTCCGCCGGCCAGCAGGTCATCACCGGCTCGCTGCCCGTCGCGAGCCTGCTCGGATCACGGCCGGCTCACGTCGTGGCCCTGGGCGGAACGGTCCGTGAGGAAGAGCTTGCCTGCGTCGGCCCGATCGCTGTCACCGCGCTGGCCAGATACCGGGCCGACGTCGCCGTGATCGGAGCCGCCGGCGTGTCCGCGGCGTTCGGGATCACCGAGCTCGAGGATGACCTGGCGGAGGTGAACCGGGCGGCGATCGCGCACAGCGCCCGGCTCGTCGTGCTGGCCGACGGCTCGAAGATCGGCGCGGACGCGCACGCGGTCGTCGCGCCGGCGACCGCGATCACAACGCTCGTCACCAGCGCGGGCGCTCCGGCGGACGAGCTCGCGGCGCTCCGGTCGGCCGGAGTCGAGGTCATCATCGCGACCGTGCCGTCCCGGTCGGGACCTCGGGTGCGCCGGCACAGCGCTACCTCGACCCTGGGGGCGGCCGCGAACCTGCGGGCGGGCGCGGGAACCGCTAGCAAGAACCTCACAGGCATAACGGGACGCCCGGGTACCCGAGCAGCGACAGGTCAGGAGTCAGGACGATGACTGTGCTGGAACGGATCTTCGGGGTCGCCAAGCCGCTGATCGCGATGTGTCATCTCCGGGGCCTGCCGGGACGGCCCCGGCACGATGCGCAGGCCGGCATGGCGGGCATCTACTCGGCGCTGCGCGACGACGTGCTTGCGCTGCAGCAGGCCGGGGTCGACGGGCTGCTGTTCTGCAATGAGCACGACCTGCCCTACTCGGTCGGCGTCGGCGTCGAGGTGGCCGCCGCGCAGGCGGCCGTGATCGGCAGGCTGCACAGCGACCTCCGCGTGCCGTTCGGCGTCGACCTGCTCTGGGACCCCAAGTCCGCGCTCGCGGTCGCGCGGGCGACGGGCGCCGCCTTCGTCAGGGAAGTCTTCACCGGCGTCTTCGACAGCGACATGGGCCTGCTCGCCCCCGACTTCGGGGAGCTGGCCGGCTACCGGCATGCCATCGGCGGCGACGACATCGCGATCTTCACCAACGTGACGCCGGAGTTCAGCCGCTCCGTGAGCGGCCGGCCCGTGGCCGAGCGGGCGAGGGGCGCCGCGTTCCTCGGCGCGGACGCCCTGCTGGTCAGCGGGCCGCAGGCGGGGGACCCGGTCAGCCTGGCCGAGCTCAGGGATGCGAAGGAGGGCGCGGGGGACGTCCCGGTGCTCGCCAATACCGGCGTCAATGACCAGAACGCGGCCGAGATTCTCGCGACTGCCGACGGCGTCATTGTCGGCACGCACCTGAAGATAGGCGGATCGACCTGGAATGCCGTCGATCCGCAGCGGGCACGCCGGATGGTAGACACAGTGCGCACTGTCAGGGCGCAGGGTTAGAACAGGGACGCGGGAGCATGGCAAAGCAGCGGACCAGGCTCTACTTCGTCAGTGACCTGCACGGCTCAGGCAAGTGCTTCCGCAAGTTCCTCAACGGCGGTCCGATCTACGGCGCCGATGTGATGGTTCTCGGCGGCGACCTGGCCGGAAAGGCGATGCAGTCGATCACCAGGGCGGCTGGCGGCCGGTTCCAGTTCAGCTTCCGCGGCGCCAGCTACGACCTCGAGGACGGCGAAGAGCTGCGCGCTATCGAGGAACTGATCGCCGACCACGGCTACTACCCTTACCGCGCCGACCCTGGCGAACTCGCGGACATGCAGGCGGCGGGCACCCTGGACGACCTGTTCGGAACCCTGATCGCCGAGCGCCTCGAGCGCTGGCTCCAGCTCGCCGACGAGCGGCTGCGGCCCAAGGGCATCCCGATCTACTGGATGCTCGGCAATGACGACCCGCCCGAGCTCGCGGCGCTGCTCGACGAGGCGCCGTGGGGCACCCACTGCGAGGGGCGGGACGTGCTGGTCGGCGGACACGAGATGATCTCGTGGGGATACGCGAACACCACGCCGTGGCACACGTTCCGCGAGATGACCGACGACGAGCTGCGCGGAGTGTACGAGCGCCTCGCGAACGAGCTGACCGATTCCGAGCACGCCATCTTCAACCTGCATCCGCCGCCCTATGACACCGGCCTGGATGAGGCGCCAGTGCTCGACGAGAGCCTGACCGTCCAGACCTCTGCCGGGCAGGCGAAGATGAGCGCGGTCGGCAGCCGCGCGGTCAGGGAGATCCTGGAACGGGTGCAGCCGATGCTCGGCCTGCACGGCCACATTCACGAGAGCGCCGGGTTCAAGAAGATCGGCCGGACGGTGGCCATCAACCCGGGCAGCGACTACGGCACCGGCATTCTGAACGGCGTACTGGTGACGCTGGAGCCGCAGAAGCTCAAGGCCTACCAGTTCGTGCGCGGATGACCCAGCTCCGTGCGCGGATGACCCAGCGGGACGGCCTGCGGTCGGCGCAGCCGCTGGCGGTCGCGATCGACGTGGGGACCACAGGGGCTCGCGCGGCCGCGTTCAGCCTGGACGGCCGGCTGGTCGCTGAGGTCAGGCAGCGGTACCGGACCCGGGTTCCACGGCCCGGGTGGGCCGAACAGGACGCGGGCGACTGGGCCGACGGGGCCTTCACCGTGCTCGGGCGGCTCGCCGGGCGCGTGGCAGGGCGCGGCGTGATCAGCGCGATCGGGCTGACTGGCCAGTGCCCGACCGTGGTGCCCGTCGACAGAGCCGGCCGGCCCGTCGCGCCCGGCATGCTCTACCGCGACAACCGGGCCGTCGCGGAGGCCGCCGATATGCGCTCCGTCGTCGGCGCGGCCGAATTCCACCGCCGGACCGGGCACGTCCCCGAGGCGTTCCACGTCGGGGCCAAGGTGCTCTGGCTGCGGCGCCACGAGCCCGAGGTGTACCGGCGGACGGCCTGCTTCTTGCAGCCGCGCGACGTCGTGCTGCACCGGCTCACGGGGATGCTCGCTACCGACGAGACGCACGCCAACGCGACCCTGTTCTACGATCTGCAGGCTCGGCGCTGGGACGAGAAGCTGCTGGCCACGTTCGGCGTCGATCCGGCACTCTTTCCGCCGGTCCTGCCGTCGTGGGAGGTCGCGGCCGGCTTGCCGGCCGCGACCGCCGACCAGCTCTCGCTCCGACCCGGCATCCCGGTCGTGATCGGCGCCGCGGACAGCCAGTGCGCCGCTTACGGCGCCGGGCTGACCGGTCCCGGCGTGACCAGCGAGATGGCCGGAGCGTCCTCGTGCCTGAACTCGGTTCTGCCCGCGCCGCTCGCGGACCAGCGGGTCACGCACTACAGCTACGTCATGCCGGACCTGTACAGCACCGAGCTCGGCGTGAACACGACGGGTGCCGCACTGGACTGGGCGGTCCGCCGGCTCGGCTACCCCTCGCACGCGGCCCTGGCCGCCGACGCGGAACGGCACGCGCGCCGGCTTGCCAGGCTCGACCCGGTCGACGGCGCGCCGTTGTTCCTGCCCTACCTGGGTGACGGGGAACGGGACGATCCCTCGCTGCGCGGCGCGTTCATCGGCGTGCGTGACCGGCACGACCGGCCGGCGCTGGCCTTCGCCGCGCTGGAGGGAGTCGCTCTCGCCGTGGCGTCCGTGCTGCGCGAACTGGACGAGGCGGGATCTCCGATCGGCGAGCTGCGGGTCGGCGGCGGCGGCGCCCGCACCCGGCTGGTCGGCCAGCTCAAGGCCGAGCTGCTCGGGCTGCCGGTGCTGCACCTGGACCTCGACCCGGCCGGGTTCGGGGTTGCGATGCTGGCCGCCGCGGCGGCCGGGATGAGCGGCGAAGCCGCCGCGGCGATCGCCGCAGTCGTCGCCCGGGCGCTGGTCCTGCGGCCGACCCGCGCCGGGATGCGGCGGGAGGCGGTCAGGTTCGCGTGGTTCGCCCGCACCAAGGGCGCCGCGGCGGTGCATCGGCCAGCGGACATAGCGACGGGACCGGCGAGATGACAGCGTTCCGGCTGGGAATCAATACGTGCTTCGCGGTGAAGCGATGGCCGCGGCCATCGGACTGGGCGGCCGTCGTCCGCGATGAGTTCGGCCTTGACCTGGTGCAGCACTGCCTGGACCTGGTGGACATCGAAGCCGGCGCCGCGGATCTGGACCGGCAGGCCGCCGACCTGCGGGACGGTTGCGCCGCCGCCGGGCTGACCCTGCATTCGACATTTACCGGACTGGCGGCCTATTCGGGTAACCAGCTGCTGCATCCCGATCGCGTGCGCCGGACCAGGGCGCGCGACCTGTATAAGAAGGTCATTGATTTCACGGCGGCAGCCGGGGCGCGGTCCACCGGCGGGCACGTCGGCGCGTACAGCGTCGCGGACTGGCGGAACCCGGGCCGCCGTGACGAGCTGTGGCGCGACCTGCGCGCGTCCCTCGAGATCCTCGCCGGTCACGCGCGCGAGGCCGGCCTGACCAGCTTGATGGTCGAGAACCTGGCCTCGGCGCGGGAGCCGGCCACGATCGCCGCGCTGCGCTCGCTGCTGACGCCTGGCGACGAGCAGCATGTGCCGATCGTCGCGTGCCTGGACGTCGGGCACCAGTGCGTGCCAGGTTCCAGCGGGGACGAGGCCGATCCGTATGCCTGGCTGGAGCAGCTTGGCGGCTACGCCCCGGTCGTCCAGCTGCAACAGTCCGATGCCGGCGCCGACCACCACTGGCCGTTCACTCCCGCGGCCAATCAAGCCGGCCGGATCGAGGCCGGCCAGGTGCTGCGCGCTCTCGAGGCATCCGGCGCGACCGACGTGGCGCTGATCCTGGAGGTCATCCACCCGTTCGAAGCCGACGACGATCAGGTTCTTGACGACCTGCGGGTGTCCGTTGACTACTGGCGGCGGGCACTGGCCGGCGAGGATCGGAGCGGACGAGCCTGAGTCAGGCACCGGACCAGCTGGCGCTCGATAAGACCACTCGCGTCACCGCATGGCAGCTGCCCGGCCGTAGATCAGCTCGCGAACGGTATCTGATTCGAGAAACGCTCGCGGGAAGCCCAGGTCGGGGGCGCCTGCCCGGTCCAGCTGATCGAGTCGATCGCTCATGCCGAGTTGAGGGCGTCGTAACTAGGTGAGGCGTCACGCTGCGTGGTTGCGGACAGTGACGCTGTTCCGGAAGCGCCTCATCCGGAATCGCGCCTACCCTTTCGTCATGGCTACTCACTGGACCCTTGGATGTGACGCAAAGGATCCCCACTTGTTGGCGGACTTCTGGGCGACGGCCCTCGGTTACGTGTCGGAACCGGGTTATGACGACCCCGATGGCGCGTCCATCGTCGATCCTGAGGGCAAGGGCCCTGCCATCGGATGGCTGCGGGTGCCGGAAGGCAAGGCGGCGAAGAACCGAATACACATCGACATCCGCGTAGCCGGTGAAGGCCCCTGGGACATGACCGTCCGGGAGAGACTGATTCGAGCCAAGGTACCCGAACTCGTTGCGCTCGGTGCCACTGTTGTCCGCGAGGAACACTACGGCGCGGCCCTCGGACACGTCGTCATGCTGGACCCTGAAGGGAACGAGTTCTGCGTGGCCTGACGGGTCCCAGACACGCACTCTCATGCCGCTAGGCGGGAGAGAGGCGGACCATGATATGCAGGTGGGTCCGCACACAGGGGAGACAGGATGAATCGGCACCGGCGTCCGGTAAGTGCCGCGGTCAATCCCGTCTCGACTGCGGCTACCAGGTGGTGGTGCCGCTCGGCTTTGGGTCACTTGCTGACCGGCTATGGGCCGACGGCCAGGCAGCGACGGTGCATAAATCGCGCGACGCCAGTCATCCGCCCCTGGGAGCCCGGCGCCGGATTCACGCCGTCCGCCGAGCAGATGGCCGAGCAGATGAAAGCCCGCGCGAACGCGATCGTCGATCTGCTTGGCCGAGTGGATAACTAATCTGCGGTAGATCCGATTGAACGGCGGGGGCGTGCCAGGTCGAGCAGGGTGCATGATTATTCGTCATCGGCCGGCCACAGGAATGCGCGTCTTTGCCCGTGCCTGGTGCAGGTTTCGCGAGCTTCGTGGCGGCGGGGAGCAGGCGCAGTGTCAGGTCATGACGAACTTCACCGAACTGACGCCAGTCCCCTCCGATCGCCTTGTGCCCGTCGCTGATTCGCTGCGGCTGGCCGTGGCTGCCTACCTGGCCCGATTCAAGGGCTCCTCCCGCGAGCACACCGAATCAGACCTGCGTTGCTTCCTCGCCTGGTGCGCAGAGCGGGACCTGGACCCGCTGGCCGCGCGGCGCCCACACTTGGAGCTGTACATCCGGTGGATGCAGGAGATCCGCCGGTTCAAGCCCTCCACCGTCTCGCGGCGCTTCTCGGTCGCGGCCGGGTTCTACCGGACCTGCGTCATCGACGGCGTGCTGGAGCACTCACCTGCCGAGCACGTCCGCCGCCCCTCAGTGCCCGCCGAGTCGCCTACCCTCGGGTTCACCCACCTGCAGTTCGAGGCCCTGCTCACCGCTGCCCGCCAGTCCGCCCATCCCTGCGACTTCGCGCTCGTGGCCATGCTAGGCCTGCTCGGCTTGCGGATCTTCGAGGCCACCGTCGCGGACATCGCCGACCTTGGCGAAGAGCACGGCCACCGGGTGCTGCGCGTGTGCGGAAAAGGCACCAAGGTCGTCCTGGTCCCGCTGCCACCAGCGGTCGGCCGGGCCATCGACCAGGCGATCGGCGCCCGCACCGGCGGGCCCGATCCTGCTCAACAGCCGCGGTGCCCGGATGGACCGCCACGCTGCCACCCGGCGGCTGCGACGCCTCGCCGAGACTGCCGGAGTACGGATTACCAGGCCGCACCCTCACATGCTCCGGCATACCTTCGTCACGACCATGCTCGATGCCGGAGTGGACCTGCGGGACGTCCAGATCGCCGCCCGTCACGCCGATCCACGCACCACGATGCGTTACGACCGCGCCCGCAAGAACCTCGACCGCCACCCGAACTACATCCTGGCCGCCTACATGGCCTCCGGCACCTGACCCTGCCTGCGTCTCGCGCGGTTCGGGCCCTGGGAGACGCCCGGCATTGCCGATGAGCGGGAGCGCAGCAGAATGAGTCTCCCCAGGTGCGGCGGCTGTGAGTGGAACCATCGAGCATGGCGCGCCGTCAGATGGTTGTGATGCCCCAGTCTCGCGGCGTTAGTCTTTCTGCCGCTCCTGGCATCCTGCTCTTTGCCTGAGACGCCCCACACCACGCCGGAAGCCCACGCCACGCCGAAAGCCCGCGGAACCTCCCTGAGCCCGGACGAGGTCACTAAGGCGGAGACAATCGCCCATAGCGTGCTCGCAGACCAAGGGGCGTCCGTGTCGAGGGCATCTGTCCTCGAACGGTCTGGAAAGGTCAAGGACTCGAACACCGGGCACCCATGCACGTCTGGTCGCGAATTTCAGATCAAGTTGATTGGCAAGTTCCCCTACACCGTGACGACAGGGCACCCTGTGCCGCCGGGCAGCCCCACGCCTGATTTCACGATTCGAGCCGTGATCATCACCGCTGACGCCGAGTCGGGGCTTGCTTGCCTGATCGGGGTGCAGACGGGGAGTACGGCGAGGTCGAGCCGTTGCCCGGTGCAACGAACTTGCCGGTCAGTTAGCCGGACTTACGCACTCACATGCCGCGCCGCGACTGACGTCGGACCGGTCGGCAGGCGAGGATGTGGTTGTGAGCCATGCCATGGACGACGACGAACTCGCGGAAATCAAACAGCGCGCCGCGCTAGCCTTCGCGCTCGCGCCGACACCCTGGATCGCGCAGCTTGAGACGCGTCAAGCAATCGGTGGCGAATCCTTCATACAGCTCGGCGACGACCCTGATCTTGACCAGAGTTGTACGTCCGGCTGTACACCGGGCCTGATGCGATCGTCTCGCCCGACGTCGGCCTTGATGCCGTTGTCGACTTCATTGCCAACGCCGCCCAGACGATCCCGCGACTTGTGGCCGGCAGATACGACGGCTCCGCAGCCTCTATACGTCCGCATCGACGGACTCATCTGCCGCCGTCCGTGCGCGCTCATGCAGGTAAGAACGTCAGTCGTCGCTGGTGCCTTGCCCTCCGAACCCGTCCCGCAACTCACGGACGCTTGCCGCCCGAGCCAGGATTTGCTGCCCAAGGCGCTCTGCTTCGTCGTGGGTCAGGAGCAGGCAGCCCATCGGTCCACCGTCTTGTCGCCGTCCGTTCAGAGCAGCAGTAGGAATCTCGACGTCGAACCTGACTAGGTACCCGGAGGAGTTCCGTAGTCGACATTCGCCTCCACGCATGCCGCGTCAGATGCAATGGGGACATTGTGGAGACCCGTGCCGGTGGGTCTCAACAGCCGCGCCGCCATGAAACGCACTCTCATGCCGCGTTGCGGGCTGTCTCAGTCTCGGCTTGTTAGCTGAGCTCGAGCCGTTCGAGGGGCTGGCCGGTGATGCTAGCGATGATCTCGAAATCCTTGTCGAGGTGCAGGACGGTCAGGCCGGCGAACTCTGCCGTGGCAGCGATGATGATGTCCGGGATCGATGGGGCCCGGTGCTGACCGCGATCGGCCAGCAGGGTCAGCACCTCCACGGCACGGTCCTCAATCGCCGGGGTCTGATACTGCACCGGCATCACTGACAACGGGGGACGCTGGAGCCCTGCGCGAAGGTCCGCGCCGGACCGGGCCGAGTACCCGACCTCCAGCCGCGTCACCGTCGCGATCCGGACAAGCCCCCGCTCGATCCGCGCAGCCCACTCAGCCGCGTCGCGGCTAGCAGCCAGCCGAACCAGAGCCGACTTATCGATCAGCCAGTCCGTCACCGCCACGCCTGCGACATCACGTCAGGATCACCCAGATCACCGAATACCTCCGAGAACCGGGCCAGGTCCTCAGTCCTCACCACCGCGCCGGCGGACGCCGCGTCCTGGGCCAGCCGGCGCCGGACATACTCACTGCGCGACAAACCCAGACGACTAGCTCGCGCATCGATAGCGGCCACCACATCATCAGGCACCTCACGGATCAGCATGTCAGTCACGAGCACCTCCAAGTGATATCCCATGATAGCATCAGCACTGCAGTAACACGATCAGGCCTGGGAACATCCGCTCGTGCCGCGAGTCGTCGGCACTCGTCAGCCAGCCGTGACCGCTTCAAGCACCGCCTGGAAGCGCGGGCTGACATGGATCGACACAGACCCGTCGTCATCGATGCGGGTGAGCTGTTCATAGGAGTTCCCGTTCCACCAGAACACGTGCGGGCTGAGCGGCCCCGGCGAATCGCCGAACCCCAGGCGCGTGAAGTACGTCATCGCCTGAATAGCGGGGACGACTGTGTCGTCTTTGATCACGTGCCATACGACTTGGTGGCGGTTCGGGACGCTCATCAGCCAGCCGTGCTCGTTCGGAGCGTCGCCGCTCAGGGTTGTAGCCAGCGAGGGAAGGAGAAGCGCTCGGCTGGCCGTGTATACGGACTCTCCCAAGAGCGCGTGGAACGTGCCGCCGCCCGCCGTGGGCAGCGTTTCGAAGGATTCGACGGGCAGTTCCTCCAGATTCGCGACCCCGCGACTCCGCAAAGCGGCGAACCCGCCCACGTGGCGGACGTCTTCGTGCTTGAAGATCGCGACGGCGTCCGGCAGATCCAGGGCGAGCATCTCGACGATGCCAGGCGCGAACTCCTGGTGCGGGTACTTCTCCAGGTCAGGAACGCTCGCTGCGTCGTAGAGCCGGCTGTACGTCCTGTACTCCGCTTCAGCTTGATCGAGTCCGTCGAACGGGCTTGGAGCATTCATCGCATCGAGCACTGTCGTCAGATGCTTCACGAGCGTGTCATGCCATCGGTGGCCCGGTTGCTGTGCACACAAGGCAGCAACGTTCCAGAATCCGAACTGGCTCCCGGACTCATCGACCGCGTGGTCCGGATGGATGACGACTCGCACACCGATATCTGCGAACACCCTGGCTGCAAGTGAGCGGAACTCATTGGCAGCAGAGATGGAAAAGAACGTCAGAGCAAGGTCGTCCGGCTCGGCGACCACGGTCCGCTTCCTGAAGAGCGCCATGTCCGGATTCTCCCTGTTGCCGGCTACAGTCGCGACGCTTCCCCGGAAAGATGCCACCGAATCGGTCAGCCATGCAGCCAAAGCAAACAACGCACTGATCTGCGCGCTGCGTGGTGCCAACGAGCGCCGCCAGGCACCTTAACCTCGTCCGCATGGACGCAGGTCTGGAGCCGCTCGAGCCATGGTTCTGCTACGACGGCCCTCTAGTTCGGACATCCGCATGTCGCTTCGGGTCCGTTGATATTGAGCGGTCGGCTCGTTGTGCGCCGGGACGTGCACGCTGACGAGGGGCGGAGCCTGGTTGGTGGTGGGGGAAGTGTCAGTGCGGATTGTGCGGCGCTGGGCGCCCTCCGCTCGGCCGGACCGGGCGGTTGCCGGTCGCCGGCCGCTGGCCGGCGGCGATTGGCCGTGCCGCGGCCTTGTCGTGCGCCGCAATCATGCGCATCTCGCTGAGCACTGTCCCGGCGGGGATTGCGGTTCCGGTCGGGTACAAGATCGCGTTCAGGACGAGGCGCTCCTCCTGCGTTGTCCAGGCCCGGTACCACGGGTCGAAGCCGAGCATGATCGCGTGGCCTGACCCGAACGGCTGGTCGACCACGGCGGGTCGCCCGGGCAGATTGGCGTTCGCGTTGACCTCGTAGCCATAACAGTTGCCGAATCCAGCCGGGCCGCCGCAGTCTCCGGCCGGGGCGTAGCTGGCCACAGCCGTTGCCGCAGGGATGGCGCCGCCATCGCCGGCCAGCGTAGCCGGATCAAAGACCGGGTCGCTGCTTGACTCCCGGTAGATCCAGCCACCCGAGTCCATGCCCCAGCCCGCGGGATCGGAGGTATCCCAGGTCGCGTCGAAGGTCGAGCCCGGGGTGCTGATTCCGCTGATCGTATTGGTGTTCAGCGTCGTCACGCCTGCGTTCCGAGCGCTGGTTGCGCCGCCGCTGGTGGTCCCGAGGAACGTTCCGCCCGCATTGATGAACGCCTGGACGGCCTGGGCTGGTGTTCCTGCCGTCCCGTCGGAGTGGTCGCGGAGATCGTGCTGCCGGGATCGATCAGCACCGTGTAGCCGCCGCTCTGCAGCACGCCGTTCGACAGATCGGTCGACGTCAGCTGGCCGATCTGCGAGGTCGGGATGCCTTCCTTCTGGGTCAGGTCGAACATCGCCTCGCAGTACGTCAACGTCCTGCAGTAGCCGTCGCCGGTGCCGTGGAACGCCGGATTGGTGGGCACAGTCGTGCCGCCGGTGTAGATCGCGATCTTCGGCATGCTTACCGCATAGTGGGGGACCGGGTAGTTGGCCAGGGCCGTGACCGGCGTCTCCCACCCGGCGGCGTCCTTGGCTACGGTGCTCAGGTCGATCGTGGATCCGTCGACTAGCGCCGCGCCGCTGTCGAAATGCTGGCCATTAGCGTCAAACGACGTTGCCGCCCTGGCCACGGTGGCGCCCTGAGTGAGCAGCTGGTTGACCATCGCCAGGCCAGTCATCGAGTCGGTGTTGAACGCGTACACCGGCTGCGCCGTTGCCGGCGCGGTGCCCTGATCAGGGTTGCCGATCAGACTCATAGCCGCGCTAGCGGGCATCTGCTTGGTGAGGAAGCCGTCACCAGAGAAGCCCCGCAGCAGGGAGTACGACCAGGTCACCTCGTCGTAGAAGTAGTTGAACGGCAGGTACGGGTTCTCGTCGAGCACGGCCTGGATCCAGTGCTTCGTACCCTGCGCAAGCGGGATGTAGAGCGTCCCGGCTGGCAGCGTCTGCGTCTTGGTGAGGTCAGGCGAGCCCTGTCCTTCGACAGCGTTGATGTTGAAGTCCCCGAACGTGTGCACGCCGGGAACCGTGACCGGCTGGTCAAGCCGGTACACCTTCACGCCGACGAACTGCAGGTCCTTGATCGTCTGCGCCACGTCGCCCGAATGCTGGCCCGGCAGATAGTAGTAGCCGCAGACATTGACGTTGGGCTCCTGGTCGATCGAGCTTTGGCCGATCTCGTACTGGTCGACGACAGGCGGGCTGACCTGCGTGTTGTTCTGCACCGTGCAGTTCTGTCCCTGGGACACGGCTTCCGGCCACTGCTTGATCCAGCTCGTCAGCAGGCTGGCCTTCTGGTCGGCTACGACGTTGACAGTCGTGTCCATGGCCAGGTAATGGTCGTAGACCTGCTTCCCGTAGTTCTCGTTATTGCCCTTCTCATAGGTCATCCCGGCGCCGCCCATGAGCAGCGAAGGCACGGTATCGCCGTACTCAGGGACGAAGAGGTCATAGGTGTTGTAGTTGCGGTACTGGCCGGTCTGATCATTGAATGCACCCTGAATGGCCGGACCGATCACGTTCTGGATCGCGTCCAGCGCCGGGTGTGAGATTTCGTTCAGCGCCGCGTCCTGGTCCGGCGGGAAGAAGTAGCCGGAGGACTGCTGGTGCGCGTCGATGAAGAACAGACCCGGATACTTGGTGATCGCTCCCATCAGCGCCTTGTTCTCAGGCATGTAGACGGTGCCGCGGTCGCGGTTGGGATCGAGGTCCCACGCCGTCGTGCGGTTGTTATGGTCGCGGTCATCCGGTGCGGTCACCGGCTGAATGAAGACATCAAGGTTCTGCAGCCGCTGGACGTTGCCGCAGTCCGTGCGGGCAGCGAGCTCGTATAGCTCTTTGACCGACGCCTCACCGCCGGCTGGCTCGTTACCGTGCGGCGCGCCGGTTATCCATGCGAACGCCGGCCTGGCGTTCACCTGCGCGAGCGCCTGCGCCTGCGACACGCTCCCGTCCATGACGCCTGTCCAGAAGGCCTGGTCATTACGGCCTGAGTCCAGATTGGCGATGTTGCCGGGGGTGCCGATCACGACGTAGTCGAACGGGGTGCCGAGGACGCTCGTGCCCTCCTGGACGATCTTGGCGGCGACGCGCCCGCCGGTCGTGTTCGGATTGTTGTTGATGGCATCGACCACGGCTTGCATGTAGGCCATGAGCTGGCCGGTGCTCTTGGCCGAAGGCGTCGTCCCAGAGAGGCCGTCGCCTGTGGTCCCGCTGCCCAGCGTCGTGCCGAAGAAGCTGTCGTAGCTGGGAATGTTCGGATCGTATTGTGACGCGGAGTTCGTGCAATCTCGCGGGCCGCTGGTGGATCCTGGCGCGTTCGGGATCGGGTACTCGCCCGCGAGCGTGTCCGCCTGGTCTCCGTCGCGGTACGGGCAGAACGTGACTGCGCTGGAGTCCGACACCCCGGACGGGCAGTTGCTGTCGGCGACTTGAGGTCCATTGACCGGATTCTCAGGGACGGGCGGGTTGTAGGTGGTCGACGACGGGTTAGCGATATCCGGCCAGACCGCCGGACCAGGTGTAGGCAGCGTGACCGTCCCGGTGCGCAGTCCCCACCAGTCGTTCTGCGCGGCGACCGGCGTCGCGGTGTTGGCTGTCGTGCCATCGAGGGTGGTGTTGATGACGCCGAACGCGTTGTCCGTGACGTTGCTGCCACTGATCGTCGAGGCTGCTGCGCCGACAAGTCGCACACCCGCTCCCAGCCATAGGTTCTGGTTGTTCGTGGCGTAGTTGCCGAGCGGGTTGGGGTCGTTGTTGGGCGTCGGCGCGAACACACTCTGGACTGGCGAGCCAGACCCGTTCACCAGGTTGGACGACACGGTGTCGCCGGACATCTGTACCGAGGCACCCGCCGTCACCCGCACCCCGTCCTGGCCGAACAGCGGACCGGTGGTCAACGGCAACGGTGGCGGAATGGCCGGGGAACCACCGGTGGCCTCGCAATCACCGTCGATCACGGTCGGGCCGCCGGCCGTCGGGTCGTTGTAGTTCTGGCATAGGTTGCGGCCGATGATCTGGTCGTTGGTCACAATGGCCTTGTTCTGGATCCCAGACGGAACCAGCAGCGCGGGTGACTGGCTGTACTGCGAGAAGTCGTTAGTTGCCCCGTCGACGAGCAGACCGATCGCGTTGTAGTGGTCGATCCTGGTGTGGTCGATCGTCAGCGTGCGAGTCGCCGCCGGGCCGGTCGGCGCGGTGGCCTGAGTCGCGCGCGTGACCTGCGCGACGCCGTATCCGAACGGGTTGCTACGGAATCCGCCAGGGGTGGAGTACGCGTCCGCGGACTCGTTGATGTCGACGCCGGTTACGCGTGACCGATTCAGGGAGCCTTGCGCGTCGACGAAGACGACGCCGGCCGTTGCATAGACGCCATTCGCGTCGAAGGTAATGCCAGAGATGTCGACCGTAATCGGGGACTGGACGTCACCGACAACGGCAAGGATGTCACCCTTGCCGCTGCGGATGTCGGGGTTGGCGGGTGCTATCTGCCCGTGAGACGCCGGGCTACGGCGCGGCTCGATGGTGACCTGGTCGGCCCCGGCGCCCTCGAGCGTGAGGTCCTTGGTAATGGTCAGCGCGTTACTGCCCCGCAGACCCGTGCCTTCCACGTAGGTGCCAGGGCAGATGACCACCGTGGCGCCCGGGCGGGCGGCATTGATCGCGGACTGGATCGTGTCGAACTCGGCCGGTGGACAGGTGGCGAGATCTTTGCCAACGGTCAACGTCGTGGGCGGACCGGCCGCCTGCGCTTGCGAGGCGGAGGCCAACCCCCAGGAGGCGGCCGTGCATGCGACGACGAGAGTTAGCCATTTCCTGCCCATGTGTGCCCCATCCATTGGCGGGAAAAAACCGTTTAAGCGTACTATTCGGCCCGCTGTCATGCAAGGGCCTACAGACTGCCCCGTCATCGCCGGGCAACGCTGCACCGGCGCCATAGCGGCACGCCGGCATGAATGCTACTGTCCGTAAAAACGGGGAGAGTGCCGATGTGTGATGATCATTCCGGAATATCCCGGCGCACATTCATCCACGGCGGCGCGGTCGTTGGTGCTGCAGCGGTAATCGGGTTGCCGCACGACCTGCCGCTGAGGCCGCCGCTACGATCACCGGCCCGTGCGGTCACCGCCGATGGCACGTCGGCCTATTCCATGGCGATGCATATTCATTCCTCGTTTAGCGAGCAGAACGGCTCCATGGACGGCCACCTTTTCCAGGCGGCAAAGAACGCGGTGGATGTGCTGTGGTGGACCGACCATGATCACCGGATGGACGGCATCGGCTACAGAAACGTGACCCACTTCAGCAGCTTCTCGGAAAAGGGAGCCTCCGGGCAGGGCGGCGCGTGGAATTGGACGCTCGCCGAGAGCGGCCCCAACACCTCCGCCTCCACGGGCGGCATCGTGTCCACGCCGTGCTCGCCGCACGATCCGGTCAAGGGCGGTGCCTTGCACCTGGTGGCTAAGTCCGGCAGCACCACGCCGGCCAAGTACGGCTACTTCGCGGACTGCCACCCGGCAGGGTGGAACTACCGCGACAACCTCACAGGCCAGTCGTTGCTAATTGACGTGCTCCTTTCGTCGGGGTGGTCCAACGGCTACCTGGAGTTGCTGGTCACGACATCCTTCCACCCGGCGTCGGGGAGCCGCCCGGCGGGAAACTACACGCTGTCCTACCGGTTTATCCCCGGCGGAACGACCTCTCGTGTGGCCAACGGCAACAACGGCGTGATCAAGATCCCGGTAACCAGCACCTGGCAGACCGTCACCCTCACCCCGTCATCGGACATCGCCAAGCTGTGGCCTGATCTGGACTACCGCGACTTCGCTATGTGGGAGCTGAACCTGTCTGCGGTGAGCACTGGCGACAAGGTGCAGGGTTATTTCGACTACCTGCGCTTCAAGCGGACCATCAGCGGCCAGGCCCTGTTCAGCCAACAAGCCGCGATGCAGACTGCGCTGGCCCCCAAGTACCCGGGCGTGGCGCAACGGCAGGGCCTTGAAGTATCCCTGTTGCTGCCGCACCTGAACTGGTTCGGCCCCAACGTCACCGTGCCCAGCTATTCGGGTATCACGTACTCGAACTATCAGGCGTACCTGCGGAACACCGTGATTCCGCAGATCCACGCCACAGGCGGGCTCGCCTCCTACAACCACCCTTATGGCTACGACTCACCGCCGGAACTGCCGCAATCGCAGCAGGACACGATGCTGTCCCAGACGGCTTCCACGCTGCTGGCCAACAAGGTCCTCGGCGCTGACCTCCTGGAAGTCGGGTACAAGCTTCGCCAGGGCGTGAATGTCAACCACCACATCGCCCTGTGGGATGTCTTGTCACGCAACGCCTTGTTCCTCACCGGCAACGGTGTCTCCGACGATCATGCGGGCACCAACTGGTACGGAATTGGCAACAACTGGGTGACCTCGGTCTGGGCAGCCAGCACGGGCATGCCCGACCTTCTTGCCTCGCTCGTAGCCGGTCGGTCCTGGTGCGGATCGCTGTCTAAGTTCCGTGGCTCACTGGACCTGCTGGTAGACGGCAGTGTGCCGATGGGCGCGGTCAGTATCTCGTCCGCGACATCCCGCCAGCTCACCGCCAGCGCCACAGGGCTGCCTTCCGGCGCTGTGCTGCAGGTGCTGCAAGGCGCGGTGGACTATGCGGGCCAAAACGCACTCACCGCCAACACCAAGCTCATCGGGTCTTACACCCCCACGCAACTTGCCAGCGGCCAGATCAGGCAGGCCGTGGACACCTCGGCGGAGAGTTTCCTGCGCACCCAGATCATCTCCTCCACCGGCGGCGCGATCATCGCCACCTCCAACCCGGTCTGGTTGCTGAGGAAGCCCCCGCCGAACGGCATCCCGTCCCCACGCGCAGCCTGATCCGAATCGTCCGCCAAACGCCCCGGGCCCGACCCGGTGTTACGGCGTGCTGTCGCCGTAGATGTCCTGATCGAGGCCGCCAGCGCGCGGGCAGGTGGCGCCCGTGATCGAGCCGTCGGGGAGCTGGGTCCGGCATTGCATGACGTCGGCCCATGGATCGCCGCCGTTGTCTCCGGCCTCCCGCAGGTCCGTACCGGCGACGGTGTTTCGGTAGTCGGTCCATGTGCCGAAGGACGTGTTCCCCATCGAGCTAACCCAGATGTAGTCACCGAGGAACGGCACGGTGCGCCCGCTGAACTGCTCGAAGTTGGGGTTCGAGGAGACGTCGGTGAGCCGGGTAGACGGGGCGCTCGCTGACGTATGCGCTCTTCAGAGAGCGGTCTTACATAATCACGCCTTGTACCGGGGCAATTATGGTGGTGTCAGCCCCGCCGGCGATCTGCTGAACTGGAGTCGTCATGGCCGCGAGCGCCAGATCAGGTCGCTGTCGTCGCCGTAGCCAGCGGCAAGGGTGGTGTCGGTAAGACCACGGCGGCGGTCAACATCGCGTTGGCCCTCACCGCGCTCGATGTGCGCGTCGGCCTGGTCGACGCGGACCTGTACGGCCCCGACGCCGCTCACATGATGGGCCTGCGGCGCCGCGAGGATGCGGCACACGTCACCTTGTTTGCAGTGCCGGGAGCCGGAGCCTCCCGGCTCCAGGCCGCCGAGCGGCATGGTGTGCAGATCGCCTCCGCAGCCTTGCTGATCGGCGAGGGCCAGGGGCTTGGCTTCCAGGCGCCGCTGGCCGAACTGCTGGTCCATCGGCTGATCTCGAGCACCACCTGGGAAGCCGTCGACTGCCTGATTGTGGATCTCCCGCCGGGCACGGCCGATATCCAGCAGCTGGTCTTTGCCCTGGGAAACCGGACGACCTTCGCGCTGCTCGTCGTCACACCCCAGCTGGTCGCCCACCGTGACGCCCACCGGCTACTGCACGAGCTAGAGCGGGGCAGAGCCGTCATCCTTGGCGGGATTGAGAACATGGCAGGCCAGATCTGCCCCAGCTGCGGTGACCTCACGGCCCTCTTCGCCGCGGCTCCCGCCGACGACGCCATCTGGACCCGCATTCCTAAACTCGCCAGCATCCCCTTCAGCGCCGCCGCTGCTCAGGATGCTGACCGCGGCAAGCCAGTCATGATCACCCGAGCTGTTCCAGAGCAGGTGATTGCCTACCAGACAGTGGCCCAGAACATCCGCGATGCGCTCCGCAGCGGCATCAAACGCCGTGACATGAACTAGAAAGCGGCCGCGGATTCACACTGTTGAGTTGCCAGATGGCGCCTCTCGGCGGCGCTCAGCGGAATCCGACGAGCGCGCTCAGAGGCTCAACGCCTTGCGGCAGATCAGCATCTGGGCCGCGCCGGTGATCCATGTCCTTCGGACACGCTGGATGTCTGTGGTTATCTTCATGCGGCTCAGGGCAACACGCAAATCGTTGAGTCGACGGTACGGTGTGCCTTTCTGTGCGACCCCGGTAGATGCTGGACACCTTGGTTCTGGCTCCTGGGCGACAGTTTGCGGACGCGGTTCCGGTAGCTGGCTGACAGTAGTTCCGGCAGGTGGGCGACACTCCGTGCTGGTTCCCGGCTTCTGGGCTGCTGTGGCGCTTCGCTGCGATCACGTGATCGCGGCGGAGGGAGCCGGGTGTGCTGGTGGAGCTGGGTGTCGTGGAGCAGCGGTATCGGGCTGTGCTTGAGGTTCTGGAGGACGGCGCGCCTGTCACCGAGGTGGCCCGCCGTTACGGGGTCGCGCGGCAGACCGTGCATGAGTGGCTGCGCCGGTATGCCAGCGAGGGCGGAATCGGGGCGCTGGCGGACCGGTCCTCGCGGCCGGAGTCGTGCCCGCATCAGATGAGCGTGGCGACCGAGGCGCGGATCGTGGGTCTGCGCCGGGAGCATCCGGGGTGGGGGCCGTCGCGGATCCGGTGGCAGCTGGAGTGTGAGGGCGTGGTGCCGCTGCCGGGCCGGTCGGCGGTGTACCGGGCGCTGGTGCGCCACGCGCTGGTCGAGGCGAGGAAGCGCCGCCGCCGGCGGGAGGATTACCGTCGCTGGGAGCGCGGCCGGGCGATGGAGCTGTGGCAGATGGACGTGATGGGCCGGGTGCACCTGGCCGATGGCGTCGAGGTGAAGGTCGTGACCGGGATCGACGACCATTCCCGGTTCATCGTGTGCGCCAAGGTGGTGGCGCGGGCGACCGCGCGGCCGGTGTGCCAGGCTCTTTCTGAGACGCTGGCCCGGCACGGGGTGCCCGAGCAGATCCTCACCGACAACGGCAAGGTGTTCACCGGCCGGTTCGGGCAGGGTCCCGGGCCGGTGATGTTCGACCGGATCTGCGCCGACAACGGGATCCGGCACCTGCTGACGGCGCCGTACTCGCCGACCACGACGGGGAAGGTCGAGCGGCTGCACAAGACGATGCGCGCGGAGTTCTTCACCGGCGCCGACCGGCGGCACGCCGCGATCAGCGGACTGCAGGCTGCGCTGGATGCCTGGGTCGCCGAGTACAACACCGCCCGGCCGCACCAGTCGTGCGGCGGACGGCCCCCGGCGGAGCGGTTCACGCTCGCGGACCGGTCCCTCACCCCGGAGGATGCCGCGGTGCCGCCAGCACCTGACGCATCGCGGGCCGCACGGCCGCGGCCGGCAGGGGTGTCGCGGTGGGTGAACGCGCACGGCAAGGTCTCCCTGGCCGGGTTCAGCTACCGGGTCGGGGCGACTTACGCCGGCGAGCCGGTCGAGGTCGTCACCGCCGGCGGGCTGGTCGACATCCTGCACCGCGGCGTGGTCGTGGCCACCCACGCCCAGCGGCTGCGCGCTGATCAGGCCGACCGGGTCCCGCGAGCACCGGTTGTCCGGCGGGCCCGGGACGCCACGGCCGGGCTCACCGTCACCCGGCTCGCCGACGGTGCCGGCGTTGTCAGCTTCGCGGGCACCCCGTACGCCGCCGGCCGCCGGTGGGCCCGCCAGGCCATCGAGGTGTCCATCGTCGCCGCCTCCGTCCAGCTCGCCAAGGACGGCAAGGTCATCCGTATCCACCCCATCCGCCACGACCGCTCCCGCGAGCTCGGCGCCTTCGCCAACCCCAAGGGACGGCCCCGCCGCAAGAACTCCGCTACCGGCAACGTCGCCTAGCTACCGGAACTGAGATGTCGCCCGGGTACCGGAACTTGACAACGGTGTGCCTTTCGAGTCGACAATCGGGTGAACCCTCACCTGAGCAGGGCTGACCCGGACAAGCTCGGTGAGCGCAGCTAGGTGATCGGCGAAGCTGAAGTGTACGTCGTAGACGAATAGCAGATGGCTTGTGAGGGCAAGCTGGAACGAGGAATCTGCGAAGGGCAGATCAGGCAAGGCTGTGGCCACATAGCAACGGCGGTTGTGAGCGAAATCAAAATGGAATCGCTCGGCCGCGGCTTGGCTGGCCCTGACATAGGCCCGGGTCGCCGCGGGCGCGAACAAGTACATGATCGCCATCAACGAGATGCTGGGCTTCCGCGTCAGCGACCAGTACCGGGAATGGAGCCTGGACATCACGCCCGACAACGGCGCCGCCGGCTAGCGCAGCCGGGATGTGCGGCTCGCCAGACACCGCGGCTGGACCTTCCCGGCATGTGGCGGGGGCTCGAAGTTCAGGCGCAGGGGAGCATCGGCCCGCGACGCGCAGAGGGCGCGCCCGGCCGCCCGTGATCATCAGGGGGCCCGCTGCCCGGCTCGCCAGCCACCGACTGGCCGCGGCCCGGGCTCTCAGCGGCTGAGTCCGGCGGCGGAGATCTGCTTGGCGGGCCCGTTCGCAGGTCGGACAGGTTAGGCTCCGGCTCATGGCGCCGGGCGCATTATGCTTTCGAGGACTAATACCGAGCCTGGCTTCGCTGGACATCAAGGGGGCATCGGATGACGGAGCCGTCCACCAGCTGGCAGCTCGACGACATAACGTACTCCGGGGGCACGCAGGACGGGCCGCGCGCCAACGTGAAGCTCTCCCGGGCTGAGCAGCAGGTGCACGCTGAGGGTTCTGGCACCGGGCTCATCGACGCGGTGTGCCAGTCGATCTCGCGGGCGACCGGCGTGGAGGCGCGGGTCGTCGCGTTCCGGGCCTACTCAGTCGGCCCGGGCAGCGAGGCGGTCGGAGAGGTCGAGCTCGATGTGGAGCTGCCGGGCCGCAGGGTTGCGGTCCGGGCGTCGTCCACCGATGTCGTGGAGGCCGCCGGGCATGCCCTCGTTGCGGCCCTTAACCAGTACAACGCGAAGCGGCGGGCACAGGGCTGAGTCCAGCGAGATAACGGCGGTCCGGTGACCGCGAGCGCCGCCGCGCCTTGGGTTCCGGCGCCCGCTGCGGTGGGTGACTCCCAGTACTGTGCTCGGTCGGGACCGCGCTCACAGTCAGTGACTGGAATAGCAACGCCTGCCCGTCCTGGATCGCCGACTCTGCGCGGCACGGCTTGCCACGGGGTGTAAGGGCGGTCGGATCCAGAATGTTCGGTCCTGTGTCACCGGGCAAGGCCAGGTGATCTGCCTCGCCCGGTGGCAGGGCCGGCGTCGCCGGCGTGCGGCCGGCAGCCCGTGACGTCGGGTTATGGCTGGCGCCTGGCCTTGATCGTCTTGTGGGGGTGGTTGGCCTCGCGCAAGCGGGTAACTGTGTTGCGGGCTCTGGCGATTTGAGATGCGGCCGCTTTGGCGGCAACTTTCCGCCGTGCGCGGGGGTGTTACTGGCGTGGATCCTCCGTCCCGCCGTGAGGCTCTGGCGCTGTTGTACGAGCGCCATTACGCCGAGTTGGTGCGGCTTGCCTTCGCGTTGACCAGCGACTGGGACCTGGCGGAGGAACTTGCTCAGGAGGCGTTCTTGCGTGTGTGGCGTAGCTGGGGAAACATCCGCGATCAGCAGTCCGCGCCGGCGTACCTGCGCGCCACGGTGGTCAACCTGGCGCGCCGGAGCGTGCGCCGCATGCTGCGGGAACGCCGGGCCTGGCGTGACGCCGATGAGAGGCGGCAAGCTGACCCGGGGGCGAGCGTGGATCTGCTGCGCGCGCTGGCGCGCTTGCCCGCAGGCAAGCGCGCCTGTGTTGTCCTGCGTTTTTACCTGGACTTGTCCGAGGCCGACACCGCGGCAGCGCTCGGCGTGTCGGTGGGCACCGTGAAGAGCCAGACCGCTAAGGCGTTGCGGCGGCTACATTTGCTGCTCGCCGAACCCGTCGCTGTCCCGGCCCGCGGGCCCGGGCGCGGCCAATATGGCCAGGCATGGCTCGCGATGGGCGGCCAAGACGTTACCGGCGTGCAGATCGGTGCTCAACAACACGTCGCTGTCGGCGGTGGCAGGCAGCTCGCGGAACAAGGTGATGCCTACCCGGGCCAGGCCCGGGTCCATCGACAGATGACCGGCCGCGGCTTCCTGCTCAAACTGATCGGCCCACTGCTGGCACATCTGCTCGGAATGGGCGGAAGGCGTGACCTGCGTGAGGCTGGATCCACAGGCGGCGCAGCAGCCCGGCGACCACGCCGTCTTGCTCGGCCTCGGTAACGTCCGACAGCAGTGTGTCAGGCTCGCAGCGCTCCAGCAGCAACACGGTCGTGTCAGCCAGGTTCATGACCGCGTGCAGCTGCACGGCGCCTTCACCGTCCCAGGCCGGCAGGGCGGCGGCCTCATGCGCGGCTTCAGGGAGCCACCATGCAACCTTCAGAGCCAGCGGCCGTCCGAGCCGGTCACGGGCCGGAGCAACCCAGGCGGTGTGGCCGCCCGGCTGGTACGGCTCTCCAACGGTAAGCGACCATTTCTCCACCGCCTCACCGATGGTCGGCGGCAGCACGGCCAGCGAGTCGGCGCGTTCCCTCCAGACGTGCGGCCCGCGCCAGTGTCTCCGGGATCAGCAACCCACCCACGGCCCCCATACTGCTCTGCGAACAAGTCCGCTGCCGTATACCTCAGCCATCCGTCCACCCTCATCGGCTGTCTTGCAGCAGCTGTGCGACGCCGGCCGGTCTTGGGGAGCCTGCCCCTCGCGACGTACCGTCGTGGGCATGACGGCCGGTCCGGTTCCCACTCGGCCGATCCCGGAGCGGGTCGTGGTGGTCGGCTGCGCAGGCAGCGGAAAGACGACGCTCGCGCGCGAGCTTGCGGCGCAACTGCGTGCGCGGCACATCGAGCGCGACGCGCTCGGCAATGACGAGGCTCCCGGCTTCGCTGCACTTGTCGCTGCCGCCGTAGAGGCCGCCGGCCCGCGATGGGTGTTCGACGGTGCACCCTACAATGCTGAGGATCTCGTGTATCCACACGCCAACGCCCTCGTCGCCTTGGACTATCCGCGCCGGGTCGTATGGTGCCGCGTCATGGCGCGTTCTCTCCGACTCTGGATTACTCGCCGGGGCGACGGGGCGCACACCTCCACCTCCCCGCCCTGGAGGTGGTGGACGCCCACCCACCCGGTCCGCTGGGCTGCACAGACACACGCCGCGCGGCACGCGGAAATTGCCGCGCTCTTTGCCAGGCCAGAGGTTGCGCATATCCAGCGATTCCGGTTCACCTCCCCACGCCAGACCGCGACATGGCTCAGCAGCCTTCACCACTGAACCAAATGGGGACCTTGACCTTTCGCGGCGGAGCGCGCCTGGTCTATGTGCTGGAGGTGGGACGACAGGCCGGCCGACCGGACCTGGCTGGCTTGTTCGAGCCAGCACCGGCCGAAAAAGTGGGGAACGTTGCGGACCACCGTCCAACCCAGAATGGCGGTACGGTCCGATCTGGCACGGTAGCCGAACCGCCGCTACCTGGGCGGATACTGTTCGCCTGAGGATGCAGCGCTTGGCATACCGAGCAGGTACTGCTACAAGAGCCTGGCGGTCGTGAGCCAGTAATAGACGACGTATCCGCCGGCCAGCCAGAGCATGAACGCGCTGATCCAGCCGACATGGCGAGCGACGACGCGGACATGCTTGACGAGCCCGTCGCCGAACCATGCCGTGGCAAGCGTCAGAACCGTCACGATGATGCCCATGCCGAGGCCGAACAGCAGGAACTGTCCCACAGCGTCCGCCAGCCCATGCAGCTGGAGCGACGTGCCGACGACCCCGATGAAGACCGGCAGCGTGCAGCCTAGGGACGCCAGCCCGTAAGCCAGTCCGTAGGCGAGGTATCCGGACAGCCCGAGCTTGCTGGTCGCGGGCCTCAAGCGCCGCAAGGCTGAGGGCGCCAGCGGGAAAGTGATCGTCCGGCCGGCTGCCAGGAGCCCTGCGAGCCCGATCAGGCCGACGCCGACTGTGGCACCAAGCCAGGGCAAGGCTGAGGCGACCGTAGACGCGGCGATGGTGGCCACGAGGCCGGCCAGCCCAAACAACATGACGAAGCTGGCGGTCATCGTCGCGCTCACGGCCAGGGCACGGCCAGTCCCGTACCGGACGGGCGGAGCATTGCCATGGACATCGGCCGCAGTGCGATGGACATCGGCCGCAGCGCGGTGGACGCCGGCCGCAGTGCTGTGGACGTCGGCCGCAGCAAGGTGGGCTCCGCCCTCGCCGTGTCGGTCGGGCGTAACCCAGGGGTGCTGCGGTGCCAAGTGCCAACAGCGCGCCGGAGATCTGAATGCATGGTAGGTGCGTGCCCTGCGCGGCGGTTGGCTCCAGGATAACGGCGGCATTGGTGAGGAGGTCACAGCTCCGACCGGAGCGATTCTCGTACGCTTCAAGCCGCCCTTATCGGGACCGGGCTTCAACACCGGGCGACGTTTCTGTCCTCACGCTCTGATC
Organism: uncultured Actinomycetota bacterium; assembly: GCA_963809195.1. Taxonomy (GTDB): domain Bacteria; phylum Actinomycetota; class Actinomycetes; order Streptosporangiales; family Streptosporangiaceae; genus Chersky-822. The sequence continues at coordinate 95,623 of CAWEIQ010000004.1, forward strand.
TGCTGGTGGTGTGACACGGCACCCGGTGCAACGAAGAAATGCTTCTTTCACCTGCTGATCGCCAGCGCTTCGCCGTAGCGTAGCTCCCGTCTTGCGTGCTCGTGCTGGGAGGCCAATATGAACCGACGAATGCTCCGGATCTTGACCGTTTTCACGTCGACCTTCGCCGCCGTTGCGCTGCTCGCATCGATGCCCGCGCCGGCGGGTGCGGCCGTGCCGTCGGTTCCGCCGAACTTTGACTCCAGCGTGATGCACGGAAATGAGGCCGAGGATGCCATTGCCGTCAACCCGGCCAATCCGTCGAACATCGTCACCATGGCCACTCTTCCTGACGTCGTCAGCGGGCTGTTCGAGGGAGTGTCATTCGACGGCGGGAAGACCTGGACCCGGCAGGTCATTGGTACCGCCGCTCCGCTGGGCGAGATCTGCTGCGACGAGCAGCTGGCGTGGGACAGGTTCGGCAACTTGTGGATGACGTACCTGGTCAATACCAATGGCGACGTCTTCGTCGCGGTGTCGACCGACGGCGGCCTCACGTTCAGCAAGGTCGCAGAGATCGCGCCGACGACCCCGACCGGGAGTAAGGCACCATCCGGTGCCACACCCAAACGGCTGAGGCCGCTGTCGAAGAACCCCAACATATCGGGCGATCAGCCGTCTATCTCGGCAGGGCAAAACAGCGTATGGGTGTCCTACACGAGCTTCCCGTCCACTGTCGTCCAGGCTTTCGGTGCCAGCGTCACCGGTCTCGGCGCGTTTGGGGCGTTCAGCGCGCCGGAAAGCGTTCCCACCTCCGCCGGCCGTGGGGACTTCGGCGACACGGCTGTCGGGCCGGCCGGGCAGGTCATGGTGACCTACCAGGACCAGACCAACGGTCAGGGCGGTTCGCACATCTACACGGCGGTCGACGCCAACGGGCTGCAGCCCGGCGGGTTCTCCGACCCGCGGCTCCTGGTTCGCAGCGCAGTGGGGGGTTTCGACTTCATTCCTGCGCAGCCGGATCGGTCCGTCGATGCCGAGGCAAACCTTGGCTGGGACCGCAGCGGGGGTCCTCATGACGGCCGGGTGTATGCCATCTGGACGCAGGAGTCGCCAAACGAGAGCGACAACACCGACATCATGCTCCAGTACTCCGACGACAACGGGACTACCTGGACCCCGCCGGTCCGGCTGAACGACGACCACACGGCCAACGCCCAGTTCATGCCGGCCATCGCAGTCGACCAGTCCACCGGAGACGTGGCCGTTTCCTGGTACGACTGCCGGAGTGATCTCGGCACGGGCGGCCCGGGTGACACCGACGGAATACCGAACGACGACGCCCAGATCTGGGCCACCGACTCCACCGACGGCGGCGTGACGTTCGCGCCCGATTTCCGGGTCAGCGCGGGCACGTTCAGCGCCCCCGACGCCCAGAGTTCCTTCGACTACGGCGACTACACCCACGCCGCCTTCCAGTCGCACCGGTTCTACCCCGCCTGGTCCGATAACTCCAACAGCAGCGGCCAGAACCCGGACGGTGCGTTGCACCAGCTAGATCTCCTCATCGCCAAGGTGGCCATTCCGTAGAACCGGGTCGGACGTACGGTTTGGTCTTCATCGACGACGTGCGTGCACCATTGGCCGGCGGAGAGCCCATCCCGCGCATGGACAGCCGATCGGCGAGATCCAGTCTCTGCCGGGTGGCGCTTTGCATTGGCTAGGGCCAATCTGCAGGTCATGTTGGCTGAGCAGGTTCCTTAAGACGCTGCCCATTTGCTCGGCGAGCGAGCAGAATACCAAGCAGCGCGCGGAGGCGGCCGGGCGCTGGGCGCGGGATGGGTGGGGACGGCATGCGTGGTACGGGTTGTGCCAGGCGTTCGCGTTGGCTGACGATCATGGGGACGATGGTGCTGGGTGCTGCGCTCGCGGCGCAGGGCGGATTGGATCCGGCAGGGGCGTCGACCTTGCCGACAGGATTCCGCGATTCTGTTGTGCTGAGCGGACTGACCAATCCGACGGTGCTGCAATTCGCGCCTGACGGCCGGATCTTCGTCGGCCAGAAGAACGGCGTGATCAAGGTATTTCAGAGCCTGACAGACACGAGCCCGGTCACCGTTGCCGATCTCTCGAATGAGGTCGACGACTACTGGGATCGCGGATTGCTCGGCATGGCGATCCCACCGGACTTCCCGGCGAACCCCTACATCTACGTGCTCTACAGCTATGACGCTCCGCCCGGCGGCACGGCGCCGACGTGGAACGACGGCTGCCCCACGCCGCCAGGCCCGACCACTGACGGCTGCGTTGTCTCGGCTCGGGTGTCGCGGCTGCCGATCAGCGGGAACGTCATGAGCGGACCCGAGCAGATGCTCGTCAGCGGCTGGTGCCAGCAGTTCCCGAGCCACTCGATCGGCACGCTGCTGTTCGGGCGCGACGGTGACCTCTACGTCGGCGCCGGTGATGGCGCGAGCTTCAACAACGTGGACTACGGGCAGTACGGCGCGACTTACGCCGGCGACCAGGCCAACCCGTGCGGAGATCCGCCAGGCGGGGCAGGCACGGCGCTGAGCCCGCCCACGGCCGAGGGCGGCGCGCTGCGCAGCCAGAGCGTGCGGCGCACGGACGGCCCGGCCAGCCTCGACGGCGCGGTGCTGCGGATAGACCCGGTCACCGGCGCTGGCGTGCCGGGCAACCCGTTCTCCTCCTCATCGGATGCCAACGCGCGGCGGATCGTGGCCTACGGGCTGCGCAACCCGTTCCGCTTCACGCAGCGTCCGGGGACCGACGAGCTGTGGATCGGCGATGTCGGCTGGAATACCTGGGAAGAGATCGACCGCGTGGTCGTCGCCGACCGGCACGACAGCATCGAACTTCGGCTGGCCGTGCTATGAGGGAGCGTCTCCGCAGAGCGGCTACCAGGGGGCCGGCCTCAACCTGTGCTCATCTCTGTACTCCACGCCTGGGTCGGTCATCGCCCCGTATTACACCTATAACCACAGCAATTGCGTGGTGAACTACACCGGCTGTCACACGGGCGGCTCGTCCATCACCGGCGTGGCGTTCTACCAGGGCGGGTCGTATCCGTCGCAGTACAACGGCGCGCTGTTCTTCGCCGACCACAGCCGCAACGAGATCTGGGCCATGATGCCCGGGGCGAACGGGTTGCCTGACCCGTCGAACATCCAGTCCTTCGTCGGCGTCGACGCGACCGGCGGCGCAGCCGGGCATCCCGTTGACCTGAAGATCGGCCCGGGCGGGGACCTGTTCTACGTCGACATGGACGACGGCACCGTCCATCGCATCACCTACACGGCAGCCAACCAGGCGCCGACCGCGGCGATGACAGCCAGCCCGACCAATGGTCCGGTCCCGCTGACCGTCAGCTTCGACGGCACCGGCTCATCGGACCCGGAGGGCAATCCGCTGAGCTACTCCTGGGACCTTAACGGCGACGGGACATTCGGCGATGCGACGGGACCGACCGCTTCATTCACCTACGCCACCGCCGGCGTTTACCACCCGAGCCTGCGGGTCACGGACGACCAGGGCGCGACTGATACGGCGTCGGTCACCATCACTGCCGGCAATACCGCGCCGACCGCGGTCATCGACTCGCCGGCGTCGACGCTGACCTGGAAGGTCGGCGACACGATCGCCTTCTCCGGGCATGCCACAGACCCGCAGGACGGCACGCTGCCTGCGTCGGCCCTGAGCTGGTCGCTGATACTCCACCACTGCTTCACGCCGACCGATTGCCACACGCACCTGATCCAGACGATCTCCGGCGTGTCCAGCGGCTCATTCACTGCCCCGGACCACGAGTACCCGTGCTGGCTCGAAGTCCAGCTGACGGCGACTGACTCCGGAGGGCTCACATCGACCACGAGCGTCCGGTTGGACCCGAAGACGGTGGTGCTGACGTTCAAGACCAACCCTGGCGGCCTCGCACTCACCAACCTGGTCGTTAATGAGGCGCCGCGGGTGACGCCGTTCTCCGTGACAGTGGTTGTCGGCTCGGCGAACTCGGTCAGTGCGCCGTCACCACAGACTTTCAAAAGGTCTACGTACTTCTTCGCTTCGTGGTCCGACGGCGGCCCGCAGAGTCACACCATCACGGCGCCTGCGGTGAACACCACCTATACCGCGACCTACCGCAAACGCTGAGGCACGGCTGCGGTCACGAGCGCCTGGTCTGCGCGTGCAGAAGGGGTCGCCCGCTCCGCGATCCGGGCGCCGGGCAAGCGGGCGCCCGCAATGCCCTGTGACGCATGCGGTCACGTCGCCAGGGACCTCGATTCGGTGGCCGTCGCAGAGCACCTCGAGCACCGCACAGCCGATTGCCAATTTCCGCTCACAGCTCGTAGCTCCATAATGACCCGCCATGCGCTATGCGACATAAATGGTATTCCAGGCCGGATGGTGTCCCGCCTCCGGAAACTCCGGGACGGTTCAGTGACAAGGTTGTCTTTACCTGAGATGCTCTGCCCGAGCGCAGCAGCAGGTAGTAGGGGGCTACCGATCTGAGGGCTGCCGCGCGGGCGCGTGGTGGCCGGCTGTGGGTCGCTCATCTAAGAGGACGACCGAACCGCCGAACTTGGGGCCGGGCCGCTCACCGCGGGCCTCCTATAGGCAGACCAGATCACCAGAGAAGGACATATCACAATGAAGAAGAGCCATATCGTCGTGGCTGCTACCGTCGCCATGGTCATAGGCACCACCGTCGCGGTCACGGCGGCCGCCAACCCGAGCACATCGTCTGCCAGCTCCACCGGTGCTTCACAACGGGCCAAGCCGGTAAGGATCGAGGTCTTCGCGCCCGAGCGAGGCGCCAACGCCGGCGCCAGCGGATTCGGCTGGTTCGTCGACATGGAAGTCGACTTCCTCGGCAAGAACCTGCAGCAGGCCGGTTTCAGCGGTCTGCAGCTGACCGGGCCCGGAGTGCACACCAACGCTCCGCCGTTCCCTGGAGCCTTCTCGACCGGCCGGGACGACCGCATGCCCGGCCTGGTCGTTCTCACCTCCACCACCAACAACACCCTTCCGGGCTTCTCCGGCCCAGGCACCAACCTGGCCAACCTGTTCAACCTCACCGGCATCACCAACCGGGACTCCAAGGAGACCGAGTTGTGGGACACCTGGATCGTGGGTGCGGCCATCGCCGGTCAGAATGTCAACACCACGCTCACCGTCGCGGTTATCAAGGACCTCAATCACGACGGCATCTTCAACGACGCGCCGAATGTGGTCCCCGATCTGAACAACGACGGGCGCATCGACGCCCGTGATCTTAAGCTCCTAGGGGTCGCGTCTAACATCGTCACCGTGCCGTTCCGGATCAACGGCGACCCGGCCCAACCCTGATACTGCGCGCGCACCCGTGCCGACGCCAAAGGAGGCGACGCGCGCCAACTGCCGGTAATCGCTCCGCGCCTAACAAGTTCTGATCACGGGCTACCGTGCTTCGCGCTCCTGCACTAGCCGCTGTCAGCCCGGGATCGCGCAGTCAAGGTCGCGTCATCTTCATCCGGTCGGACTCGCGATCGGTGCTCCTCGACGGCGTCCCTGGCTGGCCGGCGCTGTCGCCGAACTCCCTTTCACACGTGCGCGGGTTGCCGCGCCGCGGAAATCGGGATAACGCCACTAGGATGGCGGAGCTGAAAGGCAGCTCGGCAGACCTATGCAAGGCGCGCTTTGTGGCTCTGGATCGTCGTATCCGCCCGCTCGACGGTATCCGTGCTCTTGCCGTCCTGGCGGTGCTCGCCGCTCACGCCGGTATCCCGTTCCTGCCTGGTGGCTTTGTCGGCGTCGATGTCTTCTTCGTCCTCAGCGGCTTCCTGATCACGTCCCTGCTCTACGACGAGCTGGTAGTCACGGGACGGATCGACCTCGGCGGGTTCTGGACACGCCGTGCCCGGCGGCTGCTGCCCGCGGCGCTAGTCATGATCGTCGCGGTGGTCGCGGCGCGCCCGCTGTTCGTTCCGGATTCGGTCGCTGCGTTGCGCGGGGACGCGATCGCGACAGCGCTGTGGTCTGGCAACTGGCGCTGGGCGCTGCAGGGCACGGACTACTTCGCGCAGGGCGGGACGCCGTCGCCGCTGCAGCACACCTGGTCGCTCGCGGTGGAGGAGCAGTTTTACCTCGTCTGGCCGCTTCTGCTTCTCGCGTGCTGCGCGGTCAGACGGCGGCGCCTGCTGGCGCTTTCTCTGGCGGGAGTAGCGGTGTCCGCGCTGGCCACGTATGTCCTGGCCGGCGCGGCCAGCCCGGGACGGGTCTACTTCGGCACCGATACGCGCGCCCAGGAACTGCTCGTCGGTGCGGCTCTGGCCGCGCTGCTGGCACCAACCTGGCGATGGCGGGCCGCCACCCCGCTCGGCATGCGGTCGCCGCAGCCCGCGGCACGCCGGCCGCTGCCATTACTGCTGTCGGTCTGCGGGCTCGCGGCGCTGACCGGTGTCGCGACGGCCGCCGACGGCGCCCCCAGCGAGTTCCGGCACGGCCTGCTGCTGCTCACGGCGCTGGCCGCCGCGGCGCTGGTGGCCGGCGTCGTCCTCGATTCCGGGCACCCGGTGGCGCGGCTGCTGTCGACCCGCCTCCTGGTCGGCATCGGCCGCATCTCCTATGGCCTGTATCTCTGGCATTGGCCGGTTTACCTCGCCCTCGACGGCGAACGCAGCGGCCTGCACGGCTACGTGCTCGCCGCGCTGCGCGTCGCGGTCACCGGCGTGCTCGCCGGTGCCTCGTTCGTGCTGATCGAACGTCCCGCGCAGCGCCTCCGGGTGCGTCCGCGGCGGGTGCTCCCGGCCGCCGCCGCGGGCGTCGCCGCCGTCGTCGTCATCGCGGCCTGCACAGCGCCCGCCCGGGTGCCGCAGGTCGCGGTGGCACCGCCGCCCGCGAGCGGGCTCAGTGTTCCTCCCCTTTCGGTGCGGGCCAAGCTGGCGCCACGGTTGCCCGCAGCCGCGCCGCGGACAACCAGCCGGCATGGCCCGCTCAGTGTCGCCGTGTTCGGCGACTCCGTTTCGCTGACGTTGATGCTCTACATGCCGCCGGAACCGGGCATCCGGTTCACCGACTACTCCGTGCTGGGCTGCGGCATCGTGACCGGCGGCCCCTATCGCGTCTTCGGAAAGCAGTGGCCGGACAACCCCATCTGCGACGCGTGGCCGCGGCGCTGGCTGCGACAGCTGCGGGCCGACCGCCCCGATGAGGTGCTGCTCATGGTCGGCCGCTGGGAGACGATGGACCACTACTACCAGGGCCGGTGGCAGCATCTCGGCGACCCTGCCTACGACCTTCACCTGGCCGCTCTGCTCGGTAAAGCGATTACCCTGCTGGGTTCGACCGGCGCGCGTGTCGTCGTGGCCACCGAGCCGTACAACCGAGGCGGTGAGCAGCCGGACGGCAGCCTGTATCCGGAGGACAATCCAATCCGGGTGACCGTGTGGAATCGGCTGCTGCGCGCGGTCGTCGCCGCGCATCCCGGCACCCAGGTGCTGGACCTCAACCGCAAGCTCTGCCCCAACGGCACCTTCACCTGGACCGTGGACGGCGTGCAGGTGCGCAGCGACGGCGTCCACCTGACTCCGGAAGGAGTGCGGTGGCTGGCGCCCTGGCTGGTGCGCGAGCTTTACCAAGCCGCCCGTGGATGAGGCTATCCGGCCTGGATCCAGCTGAGCAGCGTCCTCCCGGCTGACCGCGGCCAGGAGAGCGCGGATGGTCGCTAGTCAGGTACAGCTCGGTGACCGAGGTGAACGCGGCCGACGGGAACTGTGTGCGGACCGTGCCGGGCAGCGACTTCGGCTTGTCGGGCCCCGGCGGGGCTGGTTTGCCGCCGGGCAGCGGGTCTATGTCGCGATCACCACGACGGCGCAAGCAGGACCGCCCGATCTATTGGCTATTATAACGATAGGGTTGGATTTGGACAGAACATCAGTTCTGTTACGCGCTTGTCATCGCAAGCACAGCCCAACACACGCACCGAACGAGTTCCTCTTTGTTGTCAAGCGGCTCTGCTGGGTTGCGTCCGGGTTGGCAGCGAGGCGGTCGGCGTGGCGGCGGAGCGTACTCTTGTGGCGGGTCCGGGAGTGGCTTGTCCGAAGAGCCGGTGCTCGGGGTGTGAGCCGGCCGCGCCGGATGCAGAGTCGTTCCCCGGTTGCCCTCCCGGGCCCGCAGCCGCGCTGGTTGTGCTGGTGCGGCGGGCGTCGGCTTGGAGCTGGCGGTAGATGGCGTCGCTGATCTTCCGTTTGAGGGCGCGGAGCGCTTCCTTGCCGGTCTTGCCCTCGGCTCGTTTCTTGTCGTAGTAGGCGCGGCCGTCGCTGTGCCGCTGCCGGATCTGGGTGACGGCGGCCATGTGGATGGCGTGGTTGAGGCGCCGGTTGCCGCGCCGGGACAGCCGGAACACCTTCCGCTTTCCCGACGACACTTCGACCGGGGCGGTGCCGTTGTAGGCAGCGAACCGGTCAGCGCTGGGGAAGCGGGTGACGTCGGCGACGTCGCCGAGGACGGTGGCGGCGATGATCGGGCCGACACCGAAGATGCTGGTCACGGTGCTGCCGGAGGCGCCGACGGCGGCCGTGATCGTCTTCCTGGTCTCGGCCAGCATGCCGTCCAGGCGGCGCAGGTCAGCGGCGAGCTCGGCGGCGACCTGGTGCCGGGCGGCCGTGACCGGCCCGGCCGGCGGGTTGGCCTCGAGCAGGGCGGTCGCTGCGGTCGCGGTGATGGCCTTGGACACCCCGCCGGGGATGATCTGGCACAGCGTGGCGTGCAGCCGGCAGGCCGCCTGGCAGCGCAGCCGGGCCAGGTCGCGGTGCCGCTTCGACCAGATCTTCAGCACAGCGGCGTGGTCATCGGCGGTGAGCGAGAGTCGCGGGCGGGTGAGCGCAGCGCGGCGATGGCCACGGACAGGGCGTCGTTGGGGTCGTTCTTGTTCGACTTGCCTGAGGACAGCAGCCGGACCCGCGAGCCGAGCTTGGGCTGGACGTCCAGGACCAGCTCACCAGCGGCGAGGAGCTGCTGGGCCAGCAGGTGCCCCAGCCCGCCGGCGCCTTCGACCGCCCAGGTCCGCTGCGGCCACGCCGCTGCCCAGCCGATCAGCGCGCTCGCCTGGCTGTCCGACGCGCGCACTTGCAGCGCGCCGAGCTGGACCTCAGCCGCATCGATCGCCACCGCGGTATGCGATCCCTTATGCGGGTCAACGCCGATCATCACTGCGGCCACGAACGGCCCCTTTCCGCTTGTCACGCACCGAATATGTGACCGCGGCGGGCAGCTCTAATTCCAGATCGGTCAGGCGTTCGCACCACTTTCGAGCCACGCCACGGCAGGAACCGGCGAGCTGGCAACTCGTTCGAAAGCCAGACCACGCATGCGCGGCAGGCAGAGCCTTCGGGAGCCAGCACACCGGACCCCTGAACGTTACGGGCAAACCCGGCAACGCCTGACCGTATTCAATTAGAGCCGTCGGCGCGCCGCCTGCTCTGCGGCAAGGTAATAGGGAGCGCAAAGGCCGCCGCATTCGCGTGCAGTGTCCACCATCTTCGGAGTGTCGGTCAGTCCGCCGACCGACTGCCGGTGGTTCCTCAGCGCGGATATTTGCTAGTTGGACGCACCTTTCGCGTGGTGTCGCATCGCTCTGGGCAGGGCTTGCTCCGCGAGGTGGATGCCGTTGGCCCGGACTGTCGCGGTGATCATCACCTATGATCTCGGCGGCTCGCCTGATGCTGAGGCCGTCCCCGAGCTGGTAGCTGTTACCGGTGTTCCTGTCACCATGATCCGCCGCCGCCACCGCCGCCGCCGCCTCCGCCGGAGAAGCCGCCGAAGCCGCTGCCGCCTGTGCCGGAGGCGTGGTTCTCGATCCAGTTGTTGGTGTTGGTGGTGAAGTGGTGGATGGTGGAGAAGTAGTAGGCGGACCGCGGCAGCGAGGACAGGGTGGCCGGCCAGGATGGCTGGCCGGCCGGGTACCAGGACGGCGCCCGGTCTGGTCCCGCCAGCGCGGCGGTCACCCCGGCCCATTCTTGCGTGCAGCCGAAGGCGATCGCGTAGGGCAGGTAGTCATAGAGCGTGTCAGGTTGCCCGGCGGGCTGTGCCTGGGTTGCCGCCGCTGGGGTCTGGAGGAAGCGGCGGAACTGCTCGACCCGGCGGGCGAGCGCGGTTCCTTTAGCAGTGCGGGCGGGCATCCACCGGGCCCCGCCGATCAGCACCAGGCCGGCCAGGGCGACAGGGATCGGCGCGAGCCCCAGGTGGTGGGTGCCGGCCGCTGCGACGATCACCGCTACCACCCCGGCCGCGAAGATGACCGATCCGATCGCGAGCCAGGTGCGGCGGACCCGGTCGGGGCGGGCGGTGAACCAGCCTCGAGCGGCAACGTCGGCGTAGAGAGCATCTTGTGCCTGCTTGAGCTGCCCGGCGAAGCTGGGGCCGAGTTCGGAAAGCAGCGCCGTTGGCTTGCCGGAGCGCGTGACGGCGCTCTCGAACAGGCCATGCAGCAAGATCCGCTCGTATTTCGCCAGGCCGCCGGTCTTGCCGAGCCGGACCAGCCGCCAGTCCGGCCGGATCTGGTGCGGCGGGGCATCTTCTATCTGAAGGTATCCGCGCACCGCCAGGTCAACGATCGTGGCGGTGACATCGCGGGGGTTAGCCACTCCGTCCAGCAGCGTGCCGACCTGCCCGGGCCGCAAACCGGCTGGCGGCGCAGCCTCTGCCGGCGGCTGACCGTGCCCAGGCACCGGCACCGCTGGCCCGGAGTTCCAGCGGTGCCGGCGTCCAGGCCAGCACCGCGCCGGCAATGACGACCACGGCCAGCAGGCCGCCGGCGATGCCGCCAGATACCGGTGTCACGGCGAATGCGCGCGGCAGTGTCCACCGCTCCACCAGCATCGGGCCGGGCGAGGCGGCCGCGCCCTTGGGGATGGCCACGACCACTGTCAGGCCTTCGCGCGGGCCAAGCCCGGCCTGGCTGAAGTGCGCGATCCCGGCGGCGATGCCGGCCTGCTGGCACGAGCGGGTTGACCCCGCGGGCCCGGCGAAGCAGGCGGCGCGGGTCACCGGCGCCGGCGCGCTCACCGACACGCTCGCATGGTCGATGGGCACGTTCCACTGGTTCCCGACCGCGTTCCAGTACAGCTCGTCGTGACCAGCGAACGGGTTCAGGCTGCGGCGGACCAGGTAGGTGATCGTGTAGGTGTGCTCTGCCGGTGACAGTCCGGTTCGGGTCACCGATCCGGATGGTGACCGATGAGCCGTTGTTCTGCACCGTGTACTGGTCAGGCGCATCCGGTGACTGAACCGACCGCACATCGAGCGGGTAGATCCGGTCGTAGGAGCTGTTGTAGCTGACCCGGACCGGGATCACCTGGAAGATGCCGTGCCGCTGGTCGGCGCCGAAATCATAGCTGATCTGCTCGGTGACCAGCATTGACCCGTCACGCTGAATGGCGATCCGCGTGTCGTAGCTGGTGATCCGCTCGGCAAAGGCTTGCGCGGCCGCATCTCCTGGCGCGGCGAAGATCATGGCCAGGGCCGCGAACGCGGTGGCGCCCGCCATGGCGGCGCCGGCCAGCAGCAACCGAACAGGCCTCATCGAGGGTTCCCCCCGCCATCCGCGGGAAAGCGATGATCGCGGTCAGGGCCGCCTGCGCTGCTGGTCACCGCCGGCCGCACCATCACGGCTACCACGATGGCGGCAACCAGCGGCGCGGCCCGCCCCGGACTCTTCAGCACCCGGCAGGTATGCAACCGGGCCGCCATCAGGCGCGGCGGCCCGCCGTCGCTGCCAGAATCTGAGCTGATGATCATCTGACATCCCCCGCCCCGGCCGCTGCACGCGCCGTCGCGCCGCTGAACCATAGTGGTGCCGCATGGTCAGGTGCGCGGAGCGGCAATGCACGGTGGCCACACCCTTAAGACGCCGGGCACGGCAATCCGGATGGCAACGGGACCGCGACAACGCGGGCGTTCCGGCACCAGTGATGATCTGGTTCATCATGCTGCTCGCGCGTTGCCCGCAACTCGACCGAACGCCCCCGGGCCCCCCGGCAGCTCCACCCAAGAGCGATTATCCGACGCCGGCGGGTTCCGGTCGTGTCCGACAGCCGCGCTGCAGTGATGCCGGTGCGGCCCTTTTATTCGGATCGGGTGCCGGGAGGCGTGGAAAATGTGTGGCATGTACGTGCTGAGCGGGTCGCGATCAAGCAGCGGCAAGCGGGCCGGCCCGACCATTTACGAGATGAACGCCTCGGACGCTACTCAGCAGGCATCGGCTCAGGCCCATCCTTGTCCCAGTCGGCCTCCGCCGCCACCCCGAGCCGCCCCGCCGAGCGACGGCTTGCGGAGATGGCCGAACACGGCCATCCAGCGAACTCCCGCCGCATCGGGGACATGCAGCTACGAGGCGCCCCCGTTCGTTCGCAGCGGGCTGAGGGCGGTCCGGATCTCGGTCGCGAACAGCTCGGGCTCTTCCCAGGCGGCGAAGTGCCCGCCCCTGTCGACCTCGTTGAAGTACGTGGGGTTGGGGTAGACCATCTCGACCCAGCTGCGCGGGGCAGCCCAGACCTCGCCGGGGAACGTCGTGAAGCCGACCGGAACCGAGACCGCCGGAGGAGCCTGGCCGGCCGCATCGGCTGCGGCCTGGGCTCGTCCGATCTCCCAGTACGACCGGGCGGCCGAGGCGCCGGTGCCGGTCAGCCAGTACAGCGTGATGTTGTCGATGATGTTGTCCCGGGTGAGATTGCCCACGGGCTGACCGTCGACGAAGGCGCGGGAGATCTTGTAATAGCTGTCGGTGTCGTGGTCGAGCAACCAGGCCGCCAGCTCGACGGGTGAATCCAGCAGGGAGTAGCCGATCGTCTGCGGCCGGGTGGCCTGCTCCAGGTAGTAGCCGAAGCCGTCCTTCGTGAAGGTGTCGAGCCCGTCGAGCGCCGCGCGTTCCTGCTTGGACTCCGCCGGCAGTTGGTCCTTGAGACCGATCGCCTGGATGAGCACGTTGACGTGGATGCCGAGCAGCCCCTCGGGTGCTTGGCGGCCCATCGCGTCGGTGACGATCGCGCCCACGTCGCCACCCTGGGCGACGTAGCGGGCGTAGCCGAGGCGGTTCATCAGCTCCGCCCACGCGCGGGCGGTGCGGCCGGCGTCCCAGCCGAGCTCGGTCGGCTCGCCCGAGAAGCCGTAGCCGGGTATGGACGGCACGCACGAGGTGGAATGCGTCCTCGGCCCGTCCGCCGTGCGCGGTCGGGTCGGTGAGCGGGCCGACGGTGTCGAGCAGCTCGATGACCGAGCCGGGCCAGCCGTGGGTCATGATCAGCGGCAACGCGTTCTCGTGGGGCGACTTCACGTGGATGAAGTGGATCTCGACCCCGTCGATCTCGGTCGTGAACTGCGGCAGTGCGTTCAGCCTCGCCTCCAACCGCCGGAAGTCGTACTCGTTCTCCCAGTACTGCGCGAGCGCCCGCATCGTCGCGAGCTGGACGCCCTGCGACCGATCCGGGACGAGCTCCTTAGTGGGCCAGCGCGTGGCCGCGATGCGCCGGCGCAGGTCGTCCAGCTGCTCCTCTGGTATCTCGATGCGGAAAGGCCGGATCTCGTTTGCGGTCTCGACGGTGCTGCTCATGACAAGCTCCCCCTCCTTGACGCACTGACCTTAAGGCGGCGCGGAGCTCCACGAGACAGCAGGAACCCGACCAGCCTGGGGTGGTAATTCAGGCCGGCCGGGGCCACGGGGATAACCACCCAGACTCTCCGCGATAGAGGTGACTGGCTGGAGCCCCACCTTCACCCGCCGGACCCGGCAACCCGAGGAGGGTCTTCGTCTCCTCGTGGCGCTTCAAACCCGGCGGACCCTGCTGCCCCTAGCCAGCAGGGTCCCGAGTTAAACCAGGTCCGCCGCGATTTAATCCCTTGTCGCTGAGGGCCGCGGAGCCTACCATTAATTCCATGACTAAGCGCTCATCTCACGACAGGCGATACGAGCAGTGCTCGTTCAGCCTGCCCGGGATGAATGACGCCACCTGGGAGGCTTCCGGGTAGAAGCAGGACAAAGCCGGAAGCCGCTCGCAGGGGAAACCCGGCGGGCGGTTTGCTTTTCCTGGACACATAGGGGTGTAGCGGACGGTTACGCCGCCGGTCTCCAAAGCCGGTAGAGAGGGTTCGATTCCTTCCACCCCTGCGGAGCACCACCCTTCGGGGGGAATGTGCTCGCAACTTGATACCTGAACAGCGTGAGCATCAGAAGTACCGGCCGCCGCCTTGCCCGCGGCGGCCCATGGGCTGCTAGCTCCAAGGGGTAGAGCGCCTGCCTTGCAAGCAGGATGTTCCCGGTTCGAGTCCGGGGCGGTCCACGCAACGGGATGTAGCGTAAGGGTCAGCGCGCCTGGTTTGGGACCAGGATGGACGGGGTTCGAGTCCCTGCTTCCCGACTGATGGCTCTGTAGCTCAGTTGGTATGAGCGCCTGGTTGAAGCCCAGGAGGCCGTTGGTTCGATCCCAGCCGGAGTCACCACGCCGCACTAACACAACGGCTAGTGTGCCTGCCTTCCAAGCAGGGAATGCCGGTTCGATTCCGGCGTGCGGCTCCAGGCGCTGCAAGCATGACCGGTGATGCACCGGACTCTTAATCCGGGGAACGGGGTTCGAGCCCCTGGCGGCGCACGCGGGCGTGACGGCAATTGGCAGACCTCGCGAGCTCAAAACTCGCGGCATGCGGGTTCGGATCCCGCCGCCCGTACTCGATGGCCATTAGGGGAATTGGCAGACCCGCCGGGCTCTGAACCCGGAGCTTCCTGGTTCGAGGCCAGGATGGCCAGCGACGCCGCCGCGCACGGCTGCGGCCCCGCCCTCGTAAGGCGGGTGATCCGGGTCGGCACCGGATGGCGGCTCCAATGTGCTCGTACTCCAACCTGGTAGAGAGGCCGGCCCGAGATGCCGGATGTTGCGGGTTCGACTCCCGCCGAGCGCACGACGACGCCGTCGCACACGGTTGTGACCCTGCCCTTGTAACGCAGGTGACCCGGGTCGGCACCGGGGGACGGCTCTGATGGCCGATGGGGAATTGGCAGACCGCCTGACTTTGGATCATCACCGGCGATCGCCCGGATGACGTCACCGGGCGGCGCTCCCCGCCGTTGCCTGTTTAGCTCAGTAGGCAGAGCATCCCTTTGGTAGGGGGAAGGTCGGCGGTTCAATCCCGCCAGCAGGCTCGATGCGGACGTAGCTCAGTAGGTAGAGCACTGCGTTGCCAACGCCGAGGTCGCCAGTTCGAACCTGGTCGTCCGCTCGCATTGCCCTTCTAGCCCAACTGGCAGAGGCGCTTCCCTCAGAAGGAAGAGGTTCCCGGTTCGAATCCGGGGTGGGGCACCCAGGAGCATTGGCCCAGCGGCTACGGCAGCGCCCTGCTAAGGCGTACACCGGGCGACCGGTGCGGAGGTTCGAGTCCTCCATGCTCCGCTCGAGGATGGCTGACCGAGTCGGCAAGGTGCCCGGCCGGAAACCGGAGGTCACGGCGAGAGTCGTGGGCAGGTTCGAGTCCTGCGCCATCCGCCATGGAGAGGCAAGCCGAGTGTTGGACGACGGCACCGGATTCGAAACCCGGCGAGCTTAACGGCCTTGTGAGTTCGAGCCTCACCCTCTCCGCTTGTGGATGCGCAATCCGATTGGCTGACGGAACCGGCTTTGAACACCGGCGAGCTTCACGGCCTTGCTTGATCTGCCGATGAATCGAATGACCCGGACCTACGACTTGGGTCGGGGTCGCTGGTTTTGCGGCGGCGGTGTGGTGTTCGGGGTGGGGGGCCTGGCGGCCGGTGGGCGGTAGTTGCGGCTGGTCGAGGGGGCGCAGGAGCTCTCGGGCGTCGTCGACGATCCGGATGTCGAGGTCCTGGCGAGCAGCGAGATGTGGTCGGCGTAGGTCCGCCCACGAGGCAGAAGCGGCGTGGCGGAGGGTGACGGTGCCGGTGGGGCCGATGATGTCGCGGCGGACCCGGTCGTGGGTGTCGGTGTCGCGGTTGCCGGGGGCGGTTGGGCCGGGCGGTGTAGGCGAAGTCGTCGAAGGGCCTGCAGCGGGGAGGGTGGCGGGCGGGGGCAGCTGGGCGGCGAGCCAGTTCTTCAGGGTCTGCTGGAACCGCTCGGCCTTGCCCTGGGTCTGCGGGTGGTTGGGCCGCCCGTTCTTCTGGATGATGCCGAGGCGGCGCAGCTCGTGCTCGAAGCCGTTGCGGCCGCCTTTGCCGCCCGATAGCCGGGTGGTGAAGACCATCCCGTTGTCGGTCAGCGTCGAGGCGGGAGCGCCATGGAGGGCCACCGCCGCCCGGAAGGTGTCCACCACGATGGGGCCGCTGACCCGCGCGTGGGCGGTGACGGATAGGGCGTACCGGGCGTGGTCATCGAGCCAGGACAAGATCTCGGTGCCGGTGCCGCCGGCGAGCGGGTAGTGCGTGAAGTCGGACTGCCAGCACTGGTTCGGCATCGCTGCGGCGAACCGGATGTAGGAGGACTTGGGCCGCTTGCGCGGCTGGGGGATGACCATGCCGCGCCGGGTCAGGTACCGGCTGACGGTCGCTGGCGAGACCGTGACCCGGTGCTGGTGACGCAGATGCCAGGCGATCGTGTCCGGGCCTGCGTCCAGCCCCTGGCCGGAGAGTTCCTTGCGGAGCCGGACGATCAGGTCGACGACCTCGGGACTGATCGCGCCGGGTGAGGTCTTCGGCCGCCGGGACCGCGGCTCGAACGCGGCTTCGCCCTCGGCCCGGTACCGGGCGACCAGGCGGCTGACCCAGCCCTGGGAGACGCCGTACTGGCGGGCTACCTCACCTTGAGTGCGGCCCTCGGACACGACAGCGGTGATGACAAGACGGGCTTTTGACATCGCCCGACCGTGCCGGCCCGGGTATTACTGTGTCCTGCGACACTCCGGCGCCCGGACCGCGAACACCGGCGGCGTCTCGCCCGGCCCCGGCACCAGGCTGAGGCAGCACCGGGCAGCTACCTGTTCTCCGGCGGTCACTGCACCCTGGACACGCACCGGCAGAGGTGCTGACAAGACCTGGCATCAATAAGCGCCCGGCTGCAGAGGTGATGGGTATTCCCATGTCTTGAGAGACCCCATTCGCATGTCCTGAGGCTGGATTCCTGCCGCATCCGCTCATGGGCAGCAGTCCATCTGGTTGGTGGAACCGTCCTGATAAGGCGGTCGCGCTGAGTTCGATTCCCAGGCTGCCTACGCCGCGTTCAGTCAATTGGCAGGCGCACGCCTTTTAAGCGAGAGCAATGAGGGTTCGAGTCCTTCACGCGGCACTACGCGTCGCTGGCGCAAGCGGACAGCGCAATCGCCTTCTAAGCGATCGGGTCCCGGTTCGAGTCCGGGGCGACGCACGAGGTGGCCAGGGCACACCGGCCGGTGCGCTCCGTTGGAGGAACGGGCTAACTCACCTGGCCCTCAACCAGGAGACTGCGGGTTCGAGCCCCGCACGGAGCACGGCGCCGTGGGCAAAGCGGTGAAGGCCGCCGGTCTTTCAAACCGGTGATTGCGGGTTCGACTCCCGTCGGCGCTACTGCGGGGTAGCCAAGCTGGTTAAGGCACCGGACTCATAATCCGGAGATACGCGGGTTCGACTCCCGTCCCCGCTACGAAGGCTGGCAGCGCGCCAGGGCCGGAACGGACGGCGAAGCGCTGCAACACATTCCGGTGTCGTTCAATCGGCAGGACGCTGCCCTGTTAAGGCAGCTATCGGGGTTCGAATCCCTGCGCCGGAGCCAGGGCGCCTTAGCACAACTGGCCAGTGCTCCACCCCGTCAAGGTGGGAGGTGCCGGTTCGAATCCGGTAGGCGTCGCCACGTCCGTGTAGCTCAGCAGGCAGAGCGCCAGCCCGACACGCTGGAGGCCGCAGGCTCGGATCCTGCCGCGGACACCATGCCCCGATGGCGCAACGGATAGCGCACCCGGCTACGAACCGGGCGGCTGCAGGTTCGAGTCCTGCTCGGGGTGCCGATCAGTAGCTCAGATGGCAGAGCGCCGCGTTCACACCGCGGATGCCGCAGGTTCGAGTCCTGCCTGATCGACTGAGGGTGAGGCCGAAGGGTCGAAGCGCCGGGTTGTGGACCCGGTCCAAGCTGGGTTCAAGTCCCGCCATCCTCCCCGCCAGCTTGGCAGAGTGGTAATGCAGCGGCCCGTAAAGTCGTCGCCTTGTGCATCGGTGGTTCGATCCCATCAGCTGGCACGCAAGTCCTCGTAGCCCAGTGGATAGAGCACTTGGTTCCGAACCAGGAGGCCGCAGGTTCGAGTCCTGCCGGGGACACAGCGGAGTAGAGCAGCTCGTAGCTCGCCGGCCTCATAAGCCGGAGGTCAGGGAGTCCCTTCTCCGCCACCAAAGGCCGCATGCCCGAGTGGGTGAGGGGTCCGCCTGCAAAGCGGAGCACGCCGGTTCAATTCCGGCTGCGGCCTCTGATGGCCTGTAGCTCAGTGGATAGAGCGCCCGTCTCCTAAGCGGGGTATAGCGCCGGTTCGAGTCCGGCCAGGCCAGCAACGCTCACGCTGTTCAGGCTCTACTGCCTCTGCTGCACACCCGGTATCGCCTTGAGCTTCGCGATACCGGCGTAGTAGCCGCAGCGGCAGTTCACGACCGCGGCCAATCAAGCCGCCGGATCAGGCCGGCGACGTGCTGCGCGCTCTCGAGGCGTCCGGCGCGACCGACGTGGCGCTGATCCTGGAGGTCATCCACCCGTTCGAAGCCGACGACGATCAGGTTCTTGACGACCTGCGGGTCTCCGTTGACTACTGGCGGCGGGCGCTGGCTGACGAGAATCGGCCGCCGGACGCGCTGCTGCGAGGGCGATGCCGACGACCGCAAGCGGAGCGGACGAGCATGAGTCCCGAGTTGGCCCAGATTGTGCGCACCTGCCGCCCGCTCAGCGGCAGCGCGGCCAGGAGCGCGAAGCCGCGCGGTGGGCGAGTCCCGAGGGTTACGAGGTCGTCGCCGTGGTCGCCGACTTCAAGAGCGGCAAGTCCCCACCTTCCCTCCGGTGTCGGTAGCGTGGCTGATCTTGTGACTACCCTCGGCCTATGCCTCGCGCAAGTTCAGTTAGCGGCAGGGCTGGGGCGCCCGGCGGGCGATGGCCTTCTTTCCGCGAGGCGCGGGCGATGATCCTCGGTGGGCTGCGCGTGCGCGGCTGGGTCTGGCGGCTGTCGATGCTGTGGGCGGTGCTCGGCGCTGGCGGGGCTCTTTACGGCTTTGCCGCGCCACGGTGGGGTGCACCACCCGCCTGTGCACCGACGAGGAATTCTGGTTTCTGCTATGGAACGGGGAACCAGCGGTGATCGCCGATGTGGCCGTGCTGGCAGCGGCGGCTTCGGCTGCTGCTGGCTGTGCCATTGCTGGTGGCGGGGTTCGTCCGGCTCCGTGCCTGGCGGCCGCGCGAATGGCGCCGGGCGGCTGCGTGGGCCGGTGCGTGGCTCGCGGGCTGCGCGCTCATGGCCGTGGTCGTGGTCCGGGAACGGTTCAAACTTTCCCGGCGTGGGCTGGGGAGAGCTGCCAGTCTTCGCCGCGTGGCTAGCACTCGGAGCCGCGGTGAACCGGATACTGTCCACGCCGCCAACCCGGCCTTCTAGGGAAGCACTCGCGGCGCCCCCGACGTGAGCCAAGCCTGGGTACATGGGGCACACGTGCGGCCCAAGGGGGCCGGTTTATGCGCACTTCCGCCCGCTTAGCGCCGAGAACTCGCAGGTCAGCGCCTCAAGCTCGCCGCAAGGCCATGATCGTGAGCCAACTCGGGTACTGGCGGCGGGCGCTGGCTGACGAGAATCGGAGCGGACGAGCATGAGTAGGCACCGGACCAGCTGGCGCCACGGTCGGACGCCCGTGAGGAAGGCCCGAGGCTGAACCACTACGGGTACACCGTCGATGAACTGCGGAAACTGTAGGGTCATCCCATGAGCCTCTTGCGGGTAGAAGTATTCCGCGACGATGAAGCTGGCAACTGGCACTATCGCGTGCCAGCCCTGCACATCAATGGTGGCGGCACGGCCACCCGCGACGAGGCCCGGCGCGATTGCCTCGCCGCCGTCGAATTCGCGCTGCAGGGCGATCCCCGTGACTACGACGGAAGCGCGGAGAGCTTCACTCTGGACGTGAGCGTCGCACCGGCCTCCTGAGTATTGATATATGGCCGCGTGCCGCCCGTCCATGGCCATCGCGGCGTGGATCTGGTCCGGTCGGCCTGATCAGCCCTTCCGGTGACGTGACCCGGCACTTACGCTGAGGGGCATTCGCCGGATTTGGCGAGCGTGGTCGCGATGGTTGGGGCAGGAGCGGTCGTGATGAGCGCAACCAGGGAAGAGAGCGGAACAAGTTCTCCCGACGTGTCAGGTCCGGCAATCGGACTCCTGCTGACCGAGCCGGTCAGAGGGACTGGTCGGGTTCGCGACAATGCCGCTGGCGGCAGCCTGGCTGTCGTCGGCGCCTCGCGGGGATGGCCATGGCGTGCTGGTCGTCCCCGGCCTGCTCGCCTCCGACATGAGCACGTCGGTGCTCCGCAGGTTCGTCAGGCGGCTGGGATACCACGCGGTCGGCTGGAACCTGGGCCGCAATCGGGGCCCGACCGAGCGGGTGATCGAGGAGCTGCCACGTGAACTTGCCGCGCTCGCTGAGCGAACCGGCGGCCCGGTGTCGGTGATCGGATGGAGCCTGGGCGGCATCTACGCCAGGGAACTGGCGCGCCGGAATCCGGAGCAGGTCAGGCAGGTGATCACGCTCGGCAGCCCGTTCGCGCTGACCGACGCCCGGCAATCCCGCGCCGACCGCGCCTACCGGCGCCGCGCGCACTTGCACGCCAGACAGGGTGTGCCGACGCCGGAGCAGGTGGCCCAGCCGATCGGCGTGCCGTCGACGGCGGTGTACTCGAGGTACGACGGGATCGTGGCCTGGCAGGCCTGCATCTGCCCGGAGACGGAGTTGCACGAGAACGTCGAGGTCCGGTGCGCTCACCTGGGCTTCGGCACTGATCCCGCGACGTTGTGGCTGGTCGCGGACCGGCTGGCGGCTCCGGTTTCTGGCCGGGAGCGGTTCCGGCCGCCGCCTGCGCTGCGATCGCACTACCCCGGCCGATAGGCGGGCGCAACCCCGGCCGAACGGCCGCGCACGGGAGGGAGGAACCGCTGTGCCGCAGCTGAAGCAGCTCACCGGCCTGGATGCCGCGTTCCTGGCGCTGGAGACGCCGAAGACCACCGGCCATGTGGGCGGGGTCAGCGTCCTCGACGCCAAGAACGCGCCGGAGCCGCTGACCCTTGAGCTGCTGACATCTGTCCTCGCCGAGCGGCTGCCGCTGGTCCCGGTCCTGCGGCGCAAGCTGCTCAACGTGCCGCTCGGGCTGGATCAGCCGTACTGGATCGACGATCCGGACTTCGACATCGAGTACCACATCAGGGAGATCGCCCTGCCGCGGCCGGGTTCGCAGGCACAGCTCACCGAGCAGGTTGCCCGGCTGCACGCCCGCCCGCTTGACCGCAGCCGGCCGTTGTGGGAGATCTACCTGATCACCGGGCTCGCCAAGCGCAGGGCCGCGGTGTACACCAAGATTCACCACGCCGCGATCGACGGTGTGTCCGGTACTGAACTGCTCACGGTCCTGCTCGACCTCAAGCCAGAGGGCCGTGAGCTACCGCCGGCCTCGGAGTTCGAGCCGGCGAGGCCGCCCGGCCCGGTTTCGCTGGCCATGCTCGCGGCTACCCGGCTCGCGTGGCGGCCGATGCAGACGGTGCGCGTGACCAACGAGATGGTCCGCGTGATGCCTACCCTTGCTCCAGCGATCAGCAGCTTCGTCGGCGGGATGCTCGGGCTGAACCGCGGCGACGGCGAGGTCATCACGACCAAGCTCGGGTCGGCTCCGGTCACGCCGTTCAACGGGCCGATCACGCAGCACCGGCGGGTTGCCTTCCGCAGCCTGAGCCTCGACAGCGTCAAGGCCGTCAAGAACGCGTTCGGCGTCTCGGTCAACGACGTCGTCCTGGCCATGTGCGCGGGCGCGCTGCGGCGCTGGCTCGCCGAGCACAACGCCCTGCCTGACGCGCCGCTGATCACGATGATCCCGGTGTCGATCCGCGACCCGGCCAGCCAGGGGGCGCTGGGCAACAAGGTGTCCGCGATGCTGGCAGTCCTGCCCACGAATGTCGCCGATCCGGCCGAGCGCCTGGTGGCAGCGCACGCCGCCACGGCGCTGGCGAAGTCGCAGCAGGCAACCATTCCTCAGGGGCTGGTCGACCAGGTCAGCGACTTCGCTCCGCCCGCGCTCACCGCGCGTGCCGCGCGGGTGGTGTTCGCAACCGGCCTGCTGCACCGGGTGCCGCCGTTCAACCTGACGATCTCCAACGTTCCCGGCCCGAACGTGCCGGTCTACCTGTGCGGCGCCCAGCTGCTGGCGCACTACCCGGTGTCGGTGATCACCGACGGCCAGGGCCTCAACATCACCGTGATCGGCTATCTCGGCCAGCTGCATTTCGGCCTGACCTCATGCCGCGAGCTGGTACCGGACATCGAGAAAATGGCCGGCTATCTGGAGGATGAACTAGACGCGCTTCTCGAGACCACCGGGCAGTGATGGCTCTTAGGTTCTCAGCGATGGTCAATAGTCCTCGCAGCCGATGCCATCGTTGTCAGCGTCAAGGCCGTAGATGTCTGTTCCGACGACCGTGACTGGCCCTTGCACGTAAGCCGGGCCGTTGCCGCTATGGGGTGGTCGGCCGGTCTGGCAGGTGGTCGCGGGCCCAGATGGCGGCGCTGGTGCGGTCGGCCACGCCGATGCGCCGGAACACGTTGCTGATGTGGGCTTTGACGGTGGACTCACTGATGCCCAGGTATCGCGCGATCTGCTTGTTGGCCAGCCCCTTCGTCACCAGCCTGAGCACCTGCTGCTCGCGGGCGCTGAGCTCGTCGGCGGGGCGGGCGGGCTGGCCGGAGGGCAGCAGCGCCCGGGCGACCCGCGGGTCAAGTGGCGCGTGCCCCTGCGCGGCGGCGCGGACGGCGGCCATCAGGTCCCGTGGCTCGCAGTCCTTGAGCAGGTAGCCGACCGCGCCCGCGGCCAGCGCGTCAGCCACGCGCGGCTGATCGGAGAAGGAGGTGAGCACCACGATCTTGGCTGCGGGATGGGCTGCGAGCAGCCGACGGGTGGCCTCGACGCCGTCCATGACCGGCATGGACAGGTCCATCAGCACCACGTCGGGGACCAGGTCGGCCGCGAGCTCAAGCGCTTGCTGGCCGTCCGCTGCCTGGCCAACGACCTGCAGGTCGTCGGCGCTGTCGAGCAGGCCTGCCAGTCCTGCCCGCACCAAGTGGTGATCATCCACTAGCAGGATGGTCGTCACGGGTCCGGCACCTCCAGCCGCCACCGGCAGCCCGCCCCGGGCGCGGTGGCTAGCAGCAGGTCCGCCCCGGCATTCGCGGCCACGTCGGTGAGAATCCGGAGCCCGAAGTGGCCGTCTTCGGGATTGCCGAGGACGAGCGCGGGATCGAAGCCCGTCCCGTCATCGTTGATCTCGAGCACGGTGGAATGCCCGTGCCGGAACAGGCGCACCTCGACGTTACGCGCGCTGGCGTGGCGGGCGGCGTTCCGGAGACATTCGCGGGTGATGCGGAACACCAGTTGCTGCTGGGCCGCGGGCAGCCGAGCCGCCGCGTCCTCGGCCAGGCTGAGGTGTGTGGCAATGTTCCGGGCCGCGAGCACTTCAGTGAGGTCAGTGAGCGCGGGGACCAGTCCCGCGCTGGTCAGGCTCGGCGGGTAGATGTCAACCAGCAGCGACCGGAGGCCCTGGATGCTCGCGCGGACGGCGCCCGCTGCGGTGGTGAGCATCTCAGCCAGTTCCGGCTGCCCGCTGTCCGGCCGCCTTTGCGGCCGCTCCGGCCACGGTGAATGAGGTGGCGGCGAGCTCCTGCACCGGACCGTCGTGGAGCGTGCCCGCGATCCTCTGGCGCTCCTCCTCCGAGGCGTCGACCGCGCGTTGCAGCAGTACTTCCCGCTGGCTCTGGGCCCTGGTGATCCTGTTCAGCAGCCGCCACAAGATGGGTAGCAGCAGCGACGACCAGGAGGAGCAGGCTGGAGATGGTGATGCCGGCGAACCCGCGCCACAGCTCGCCGGTGCGCTGGGTCACCTGCCGGTAGGGCGAGTAAGTCTCGAAGAGCAGCGGCTGCCCGGACGGCGTCCAGACCGGCCGGTATACCTCGAGCAGCTTGCCGCGGCCCCGCTCGTACCTGTTCTCCGGCCGCTGCAGGTCGGATACTTCCGCGTGCACGACCGGCCGGGCGAGCGCTGCCCGCTCCTGGCTTCCCAGCGGGAACGTCTGGCCGATCAGCCGCGGCTCGTCGGAGTAGACGATGCGCCCGGTGGCGGTCCACAGCTTGACCCGGACTATGGACGAGCTGAGGACCTGCTGCCGGACAACCCGGTCGATGGCGCTTCAGCGCCGCTGGGCTACCAGAGATCAGGCCGTCCGTGACGGCTGGCTGAACCACCTGCCGCGCGATCAGGTCGGTGGTGTGGGCGGCGTCGGTCACCGCTTCCCGCTCGGCGACCCGGCGGCTCGCGAACGCACCTGCGACCGCGACGCCGATCACCACCGCCAGGGTCCCGGCGATGACCTGGATCAAGACCATCCGGGGCCGCACCGGGCGGTCCGGCGGGGTCCGCGCCTGCGTTCCGCTGAGCCGCAGCCATGGCACGCGGCCGGGCACGTCGGGGTGCGAGTAGTCCCCGGTGGTGCCCGATCCGTCGGCCTGGGTCAACGGTCGGCTGACCCGTCGTCGTGACCTCCGTGCCCTGACCCGCCGTCGTCGGCGGTCATAGTGCCTGGTGCCGGGGAGTCGTCGGAGCCCCGGGTGCTGCTCGCGCGGTCTGAGTGCCTGGTTCCGCTGCGGTCATCGCCGGGCTCGGCCTGGCGGCTGCGGTCATCCCCGGGCTCAGCGTGGCGGCTGCGGTCGTCGCCGGGCTCGGCGTGGCGGCCGTGGTCGTCAATGAGCCTGGCACCCGCCGGGACGTGGACCGGGACGCTCTGCGCAAACGATGCATTGCCGACCAGGCCGGTGATGGCGGGCACGCTTGCGATCGCGGCGACCGCGGCGGCGATCAGCAGCTTCTTCTTCATGGCTTCTTCCTTCCGTGGGATTGGTTGCAGGTAGTGAAACCCGAACCACGGCTAGGTCCGCCATTGGCTAGTCGTCCTAGTACTCGGCAGCGCGATGGCACCCCACAGCTTAAATGCACGCGCCCGGGTGGGTCCCGGTTCATGCAGGCCGTGGTCAGGAGCCTGGAAGCGGACTAGGCCTGTTGGCCAATTGCCGCTACAACCGACGCGTTGCGACGCTTGCGGCATCAAACAAGCAAGCCAGGAGGCAGCCATGCAAATCAACACACGTACCCGGATTCTGATGACCGCCGCGGCCATCATGCCACCGCTCCTCTCGTGGCTACGGCCACGCCGGCATTCGCTTCGGGAGGAGGAGGCGGCCACGGCGTCACTAACAGTGGTGCCTGCACCAATGGCGGTCATTTCAAACTGAAGGCCAAGCACGATGACGGCCGGATCCAACTGGAATACGAGGTCGACTCGAACCGCGCCGGCCAGGTGTGGGCAGTGCGGATCACGGACAATGGCGCGGTCGTCGTCTCGCGGAACGCGACGACGGCGGGGGCGAGCGGCTCGTTTACGATCGAGAAGAAGATCAAGAACCGCGCCGGTTCGGACAAGATCCACGCCCGCGCGACCTTCAAGAACCACACCTGTAAGGGCGCCGTAACGCTCTGATCCCGCCGACTTCCCTGGTGCACTATCAGCTCCCGCCCCACGGCACCACATCCGCCTTTACCGCCAACATCGGCGCCTCCGGGCGCTACCCATGCGGCCCTCCCGTCTCCGGTGCAAATTTCGGAGACGGGAGGGCCGTCAGGTCATTTAAGGAGCTGGAATCGTCCAGATGCCGCGACCGTGCGTCGCAGCGACGAGTGTTGCCGTTGGGGTCGACGCGTGAGCTGGTCGACCACCACGTTCGGGAGGTTGGTCCCGAGCCTGCTCCACGTGGTGCCGTTGTCTGACGGACGTGAGCACGCCGATGTCGGAGCGCGACGACGAGCTTGCCGTTCTCGTAGACGATGTCGTCCATCGGCACGTCCGGCAGGTTGCCCGAGATGTCGCGTCCAGCTGGTGCCTCCGTTCGAGGTCTGGAACACGTGGCCAACGCCTGGATCGTCCGGGCCGATCATCCACTTGCGCGAGTAGCCGGACAGCGACAGGTAGGCGTGGTTCGGGTTCGCCGTGTCGATCTTGACGCCGCTGATGTAGCGGTTCGGAAGCCCCGACGGACGCGCACGCCGCGCCGCCGGTGCACTCCTGCGCCGTTGCGTGCCAGCTGCCGCCGCTGTTGCTGAGCATCACGATGCCGGACTGGAAGCCGCCGCCGTTCGGGACGCTCGGGTTGCAGGGCCCGCACCACGCGGCGGCGACGTACTGCGTCCCGCCGATCGTCACGGCGTCGAGCGCGGTCACCTGAGACGCGGCGTTTCCGCCCAGCGCGGTGCGGACGTCGAAGATGTTCTGCCAGTCCGTCGAGGCGCCGGTCCCCGCGGTCGTGCCGGCGACGCCTGCCTCGGAGTTCCACACGATCGCGCCGCCCGCGACCAGGTGGCTCGGGTTGGTGCGGTCCATGTTGATCGGCGCGATGAAGCGCGGGTCGGGATCGGCAGGCGCGATGAAGTGCCAGTTGGCGCCGCCGTCGGTCGACTTCAGGGCGGTCAGGCCGGTGTACTCGGTGATCACGTTGTTCGAGTTGGCCGGGTCGACCAGCGTGTAGCCGCCGTCGCCGCCGAACACCTGAACCGAGCTGACCTTGATCGGGTTGCCGCTGGTCGTCGGGCACGGTCGTCGGCGTGGTGAAGACCTTGTTGCTGCCGTTGTCCTGCATGCCGCCGTAGATGATCGAGTCGCCGCTGCCCTGCGCGCCGTAGTACTGCAGCGCGTCCATGTGCGCGTTGAGGTTCGTCCAGTCGCCGACTTTGTGGTCGGTCAGCGCACGGGCGTAGACGCCGCCGTCGTTGCCGACGTAGAGCTTGCCGCCGGCGATGATGGCGGCGTGCTGGTCCGAGTGCGCCTGGTTGTGGTCGCAGGTGCCCTCGAACGGGGTGTACGAGAAGCACTTGAACCCGAAGTTCCAGTACGGGCGCGATGGTGTTCCAGCCTGAGCCGCCGTTCTGCGTCTCGTAGACCTCCTCGAGGCCGACGTAGACGTGGTCCTTGTTGGTCGGGTCGACGGCGAGGAACTGGTTGTACCAGGCCTGGATGCCCGGGCTGGTATCCCTTGCCGATGCGCGGGATGAACTGCGCCGAGCCGCTCGATGCGAGCTTGTTGGCGTCGGCGATCTTGGTCCACGGGCCGTTCGGGTCACCATTGTTCGACTCGTAGACGCCCTGCAGCAGCGTGTGGCCGTTGGTGCCGACGTTCAGCAGGTACGGGCTCTGCACGATGGCGTACGCCCGGTCGCCCGCCGCGGAGTAGGCGAGCGTCGTCCGGCCCTCGGCCTTCGCCGGGACCCACCCTGCGGGTTGGCGAGGTAGCTGAAGTGCGCGCCGCCGTCGTTCGAGACGTACAGGCCGTTGGTCGGCGCGCCGCCGCGCCAGCCGGCGACAGCCACCACCTGGCTGCCGTTCGTGCCGGGCCGGACCACGACGTCGGTGATCATGTTGCCGACGACGAGGTTGAAGTTCTTGCCGTCGCTCGGCGGGCCGGCGGGCTGCAGCACCGCGCGTCCAGTTGGTGCTCGATGCGGTGTCGAAGCTGTAGAGGCCGTGCGAGGTCGCGGCGAACAGCGTGCTGCCGTCCTGCGCGAGCCGGAAGATCAGCGCGCCGTTCAGCTCCGGTCCGCCGACCCGGTGCCAGCTCGCTCCGCCGTCGGTCGAGGCGAGCACGCCGACGCCGGCGTAGCTGTCGGAGCTGGTGTTGGCCTCGCCGGTGCCGGCGTACACCGTGTAGCCCTGGCCTGAGCCGGTCACGAGCAGGGCGCCGATCGACAGCGTGGCCTGAGTGTCCGTCGTCGGTGTCCAGTGCTGGCCGCCGTCGGTCGACTTCCAGACGCCGCCGTCGGCGGCGCCGGCGAACAGCGTTCCGTCCGGCGCGGCGGCCAGCGCCGTCATCCGGCCGGCAACCCAGCGGTCGCCCGCGCCGGAGTTGCTGAACTGGCTCGTCGGGTCGATGTACTGCGGCGAGTCTGAGAAGTCGTTGCCGTCGGCGCCGGGCAGATTCGTCCGCTCGGTCCAGGCGCCGCCCACGCTCGGCAGCGCCGCGACCTGTGCGGCCGCGGCCGCGTAGGCGTTCGGATCCACCGCCCCGTTGGGCGCGAACCGCTGCGACGTGAACCAGTCAGCGGCCTCGGCCACCGCCTGGCTCTCCTCACCGGCGTCCTTATGATCAGAACCGCTCGCAGCCATTGCAGGAACAGCCGCGAAGATGACAAGTACCGTCGCCGTGAACAGCAAAGCAAGTCGGCGCATTGCTAAGCCTTCCCTTGAGCCGCACGCTGCTGCGCGCGATGAACCAACCGAGCCAGATCCGCGGGCGAAAGCCTAGCTCGAACTGTTCTCTCGCGATAGATACCGGGGAAATACACTTTCGCCGCATATTCAGTCCGGTGGGACCGCGTGCGGGACATGGGATTGAGGTCGGCTGGTCATTGGCCTGAGTCCCGCTGGGCTCTGATCCACGCGCAGTATTCGCGTCCCTAGGACATTGCGCTATGGCTTCCTGCTATCGGCGAACGCCGTGGCTAGCGCGCGTGCCGCGCGGGTCGTGTTCGCGACCGGCTTGCTGCATAGGGTGCCGCCGTTCACCCTCACGTTGTCCAGCGTTCCCGGCCCGAACGCGCCGGTCTACATAGACATTCGGGTCAGGGAGGCTCTATCTCCGCATGAATTTGGATGGCCAGCTAGGTTACGAGGGAATGCAGCAGCTCCCGGGTTTGCGGATCAGTCGAGTACAGGATCGTGCCGACCATCCCGCGAGTGAGCAGGACCTTGTAGACGTTGCGGAGGAGGCGCTCGAACTCCAGGTCGGAGACGCGGGTGTGGCTGCGCAGGTCCGGGTCCCTGTTCGCCGACCGGATCGTGGCCCAGCCGTTTCCGCGCCAGACCAGGTCAGGCCCGATGATGACCCCGTTCCAGTCGTACTCGAACCCCTGCGCGGTGTAGACGCAGCCGACCTGGCCGAAGCCTGCTGGCTCGGTTGCCCAGAGAGCGGCGGGCGGCGCGCCGCTCGTGGCGCGGTCCCCTTTCACGTTCCACGGCCTGGACCATTCACCGATCACCACGTCGTCTTCGAGCGTGCCATCGGGTCTCGGGTCGCTCCAGGGCCAGCAGTATCCGGCCGCGATCCTGGCTCCATACCCGGAATCGAGTTTGGTCCGGAGCGAGTGCTCCATCTCCTGCGGGCTGTCCGCGACCTGGAGCGCGAAGGCGGGGTCGCCTGGCCAGGGCACCGGCCCGCCGGCCTCAAGGCCGAGCAGTCTCTCGACCCATCGCAAGTATTCCTCGCTGCCCCCGCACCGGAAATGAGCATCGAGCGAGACCTTGTGCACGGACAACCCGGACCTCGTCGCATGCGCCTCGATGTCCTCCACGGTGCCCATCTCGCCCGGGCGGACGACCTGGTGCTGGTCGAGCAGGAAAACGGGCACGCGGGCAGCTGCGATGAGCTCGTCGACTTGAGGCTGACCGGTTCGAAGCCTGGCGGGCGTGAACCGGCTGGCGGAGGTCTCCCTCATCCTGTGGGCCTCGTCCAGGATGAGCACGTCGAGGCCATTCCGTTCGGCATCGCCAAACTGGTTGAAGTACTTGAACAGCCGCTTGGTGCGCGGCGAGCCATGGCCGGTCACCTGGCGGAGCGTCTGGGTAAACGAGCGAGATCCGGTGGCATGCAGCACCGCCCATCCGCGCCTGGCCAGTTCGCCGAGCAGCGACAGCGCGATCACGCTCTTGCCGCTTCCCGGCCCGCCGGACACGATGATGACGGCCTTGGCGTCGTCAGCCCGGGCGGCCTCTGTCGCATGCAGGACCATGTTGTACGCCAGCCGCTGCTGATCGAGTAGAACGAATTGCTCCCGCCGGCGGATCTCGTCTGCCGCTACCGCCAGAAGCTGCCGGCTCGGCCTAGCGGCGGAGTTGAGAAGCGTGTCGGCGTAAGATGCGCCGGGTACATCATGTGCCAGCCGCGAGCGCAGAAATTCCAGGAAGTCGCCCTTCCGGTCGCCTGTGAACAAGCGGCCGTGATCGGATTCCGGAAGCCGCCGCAGTGGCGCCACAGCACGCTCGGCAGCGTTATGCAGGTACGCCACTCCCGCAACAGCATCGGCATCATCATTCAGCGCTGGCAGGAAGTCCAGCAGGTATTCGCAGTAGCCGCGGACCTGCTCGACTGGATGAAGCACGGGGTGGTGGCCGTAGCCTTCGATCGTCACCAGTCCCGGGTCGTCCTCGTAGACGCCTGCGCTGCTCCACTGCTTGAGTTCGACCAGCACGTAGGACGGCCTGCGGGTCACCGGATGGCAGCCAGCGAGAATCGCGTCCACCCGCAGGCTGGCCAGCGGGAGCCTGTGCTCAAGGAGAACCTCGACGTTGCCCAGGCCTGCCTGAATCAGATCGTGAGCCAGGACAGGAACGCTGCGCTCCCACGATCGACGCTCGCCAGGCGACGGCCGTGGCTGAAGCTCGTCACGCAGAATCTGCTCGAACATGACCTCGGCCACGCTGGCCCTGTCCGCTAGAGCGGCAAGGCTGGCGGCAGAGCGGCGGATCAACGCCAAAGGACATGCCTTTACGCAGCGCAAAGAAACGCGCGGGTAGGGGCATGTCTGTCCAGCAGCTAGGAAAAGGTGCCTAGAAGCCCGTCGGGCCGCAGTGCGCCGATCCTACCCAGCCACACGGCTGGCCTGATCCAATCCGGGTTTATCGCCTCCATCACGTCCGCCACTCTCGCTGAACGTCTGTCGCTGTCCGGGGCGCAAGCGCTCGCCGGCCTGGAAGCTGCGTCAGAGCTCGAGCTTGCTAGGAATTGAGGCGATCGTCTCATCGTCTTGATAAAGCTCTGCCAGCGTGGACATGGCAGCGCCCTTGGCCGTGTCCGCTTTCAGCTCGTCGCGCATTTCGCGGGCGCCGCTGATGCCCATCTCGGCGTACTGCGGCAGCAGTACGTTGAAGAACTCGCGGTGCTGCCAGCCAGCCAGGCCGGCCACGCGACCTAGGCGCGGGCGGACCTGACTCGTGCGCCCAGACTGCGCAACCAGGCTCTCGATGCTCGCTGCCAGGCTATGCAGCTCATCCGCGCCGCGACCGGCCAGGCGCTTCAGGCTCCGGCCCAGTTCAGTCTCGTCGTGCAGGGTCAGGTTGAGCGCCAGCACCTCGGCCGCCGATACCTGAGGGTATTCCGCCAGATCGTTGGTTGCGCTCATCCTGCACAGCTGGGCCGCCGAACGCAGAATCTGAATCTTCCTGAGGGACAGCAGATCGGCGAGGGAAACGGAATGCATTTCGGCCCGCCGTGGGAACCGAATACCTGCCGGGAGGTCCAATGAGAATACAAAGAAGAACAGGCTTTCCTTGTCCGGGTACAGGTAGGCGCCCGTTGCCATCGGCCGTATCGCGGACGAGATGTTGTCACCTGCTACTTCCTGGACAATCCGCTCAGCAGCTGACCGTGGTGCCTTGTCGGCGAGCCCGAAGGACAGCGGCGGGGCATCAAGCATGACGCCGTGAGGGCGCAGCCGGTCGTCCTGCAGGATATGCCCCGTCAGGTGGGACAGCCGACCGAGTTCTCGCGCCGAATTATCGCTCGTCCGCAACTGCATATAGGGATGCTTGCTGCCAGCGGTCTCATATGATGTAAGGACCAGCACCATGGGTAGCCAGTCGCCCGCATTATTTCCGTCCTTGAGAGCATTCACCTGCAGCCGCGACCGCTCATAATGAAAGACGCTATCTCCCGGGGCGCCGACCGGCACGATCATGTCGGCACTTTCACAGTTGTGGATGATGTCTTCGAACACCTGCTGGAAATGATGAGCGGCGTTTTCTAGTTCGATGTAGATATGCCTTTCTGGAGGCTGACGGGGTGCCCTGATCAGCAGCCGGACTATACTCCTGTGCTCCAACTCAAGCAGGGCTCCGTTCAGCGCAGGGACATGCGGGTACTCGTACATCCACCAGTTCCGTGAATTAGCGCCCTTGAGCAGGGCCCACAGCGAGCTCCGTGCCCATACTGCATCCCTGCGCCGCTCCCCGAGCGCCTCGGCGGAGTCCTGGACCCTCTCGCGCTCGTCGTTGACAGCTCCGAGCAAGGCCTTGCCGAGAAATACGATGCGTAGCGATGCCCAGAATGCATCGATGCCGTGAGTGTCACGCTTACGGCGCAAGGCTTCTTCAAGTATCTGCGGCAGTTGTTCGTTGGTGATTCCGACAATCGTGACCCTGACGGCCCGGGCGAGTAGGTCAATAAAATGCTCATTGCTGTCGAGGTATCCGTAAGTGGCAAGCGCTTGCGCGGAGGGCGCATCTTCCTGTTCCGAACGATTGGGCTCGGCAAATGAGCTCGCCGTAAAGTCGATCAGAAACTTGCTGAAAGATTGCATGACGCTGGCGCGTCGCCTGCTGAAGCGGGCTTCGTTGTCGCCTGATTTCTCTCTCGCGTTCCTTAGTAGCACTCCGGCTGCCGCGATCGTGCCATCGGCAGACGAGCCGAAGAACAGGTCACGAAGCAGGCTGGCCTCGCTGACGTGACCTTGCCGCTCAAACTCCCCGATGCCATCTTGAAGTAGGACTTTTATCTCGGCAACTCGGCCGGCCGCAGATAGGTGCTGGCGAGCCACGTAGGCCTTAGCGAGATCTTGCAGGATGACGGCGGGAGTCGGTTCCTGGTTGCTGGTCCGGAGATCCAGCCAATCCAGGCCGCGCTGGCGACAGTCGGAGAGTTCCTCGGCGAGGCGTCTCGCATCAGACTGATCGACCATCACCTACAGTCTGCCCCTCATTAACCGTATCTGCACATGGGTGACAGTACATGTCTGGAACGGCCGATGATCGGTTGGATGGCTACCGCGATCGCTAATCTGAAACTTCTATCTTGTTTTGGCGCACAGTTGTGCAGTTCTCGGCTGCTTTCGTTCTCGCATTAGATCAACGGCGTTGCGAACCTGAGTATGCAGGCCATTTGGCTGACCTCAGGAGGCGGCAAATGATCAGTCCAGAGACCGACAAGCAGAGCGAACATCAGCTCGCGGGCCAAGTGTCCGCGCTTTACCCTGACCAGCAGGAACGACGTCCTGATGACGTGGCGCGCCTGATCGTCGATTTCAACCGGTCGAGCAAGGCACACGAGAACTTGTGGGCGCGGACGCGTCAGGCCGCCGATGGTGCCGAGGGCGCCGAGGCCAGGGTGCGGGCAGCGGACGATGATCTGGCCGATGCTGACCTGGCATACCAGGCCGCGCAGGCCGAGCATCCCGACCGCACGGCACCGCGCCTTCGGCAGTACCTGATCGCTGCGGGGGCGCTCGCCCTAGACGGCGTCGCCTGCTATTTCGCGGCCGAGGCGCTCGGCGGCGCGCAGCCAGAGTCGCTGGCGTGGGCAGGGCTTTTTCTGGTACTGCTCGGGGCCGGCGAGATCGCGATGGACTACTGCCGGGACGGGCACCGCGGCCTATGGCGCGCTATAGCCGCGATCCTCGGGGTCTTCATTATCCTGCTTGGCCTACTTCGGTTCTCCTTCCTGGCCGTCGTGGGCCAGGATGGCATGATCGGCGCGCTGACCGGAGCGAGCCTCTTCACCATCGCGACCGCGGGTTTCGTGATCATCGGATACCGAGTGCTGCGGGCGGCCGAGTCCGGCGCTACCTGGCGGGCGAGGCGGGCAGTGCGGACTGCGGCAGCCGCGGCTACTGCCGAGCGACGGGCCCTGGCTGAGCATGTAAGGCGGCGCGACAGCCTGGCCAACGCCTACCTCAGCCGAATCCGGACATACCTGATCCAAGCGTACTCAGCGAGCCACCTGCGGCTGGCCGAGAAGGCCGTCCACGCGCACCTGATTGGCGGCGACCCGTCATGAGCGCCGCGCTGCGGGGCGCGGGGCGCGCCACGGCGCCGCTCTTGGTGGCGGTGTTGGCTGCGGTCGGCATGGCGGGTTGCCAGCTGCTGCGGCCCGCGTTCGCGCCGCAGCCTAGGGTCCCGGTGAGAACGGGCGCGGTCGCGCCCGCCGCGCTCGCGGTGATCCTGGACTCTGCCGCTGCTCGCGCCCGCGCCGACCTCGTCAGGATCGTCACAGAGACCGTGCGGCCGGGCGAGCGCCTGATAGTCCTCGACGAGGACAGCGGGCGGCTGCTCGGCTCGTTCGCCGCGCCCAGCGGCTACGAGATGCCCGGGCCGAGACTGCCGGCAACGCTGCCGCGTGACCCCACGACGTTCCAGCGAGCCAGCAGGCGGGCCGCCGTGGGGCATTACAACGCGATCGTGCGACATGACCTCACCGTCCTCGAACGAAGGTTGCGAGAGGCGCTCAGCGCTTGGGCCACGCAGTCGGCTGACGCGGTACTGGCCGCGGCGCAGCGCGGACCCAGCGGGAACGGCGGGCCTGGAGGCCTCGCAGACGCCATCGCTAACGCCGTCACGGACATAGCCGCGCTCCAGCAACACCGTGCACACTTCGCCACGCGCAAGGTCCTGGCGATCATCGGGCTGGACGGGCCGACTGCCGCTCCGCCGCAGATGCATGCGAGCCTGTCCGGGCTGACTGTCGTGGTTGCCGATGGTCCGGAGGAAGAGGACCAGGCTGCTTGGCAGGCCATGCTGATCGAGGACGGGGTACGCCGTGCCTTCGTTATCACGGAAGCCGAGAACGGCCTGCTCGGCGGCATCCTCAGCTCGGGCCTCGATGGCCATCCAGCAGTCGTGGTCACACTTCGCCGGATCTGGTATCGAAGCGGCCAGTACCGCCTGCCGCCCGCGGCGAGGCCGCCGCTCAGGAAGCTGCTCAGGCTGCTGGCGATCACCTATCCGAGGGCTACGGCCAGCATCAACGCGTACACAGACAGCCGCCCTATCCGGGGCGGGAACCTTGCTTTGTCGTGGCGCAGGGCTCGGCTGATATTGAGCTGGCTGGTCAGCCATGGCATCGCGAGCTCGCGGCTCCAGGCGGTCGGCCACGGCGCAGCTGATCCCGTCGCACCGAACCACCCCTGGGGCCAGCTGCGCAACCGCCGTGTCGTTGTCATCGTCACGCCCGCGGCGCCAGGCGAATTAGGCAGGTAATCGCAAGCCAGGCCGTTTGTCAGTGCCGTCCGATCCGGTGGCGATCGCCAAGGATCTGGTGCTGGTGCCTTGCCAGGTCATGGCCGATCCTTCGCCTCCCAGCAACCAGAACGTTGCTGTCGGGAACTTTGCGAAGATCACTATCAAGACGGGATTTCGTGGCGACTGAAGCCAGTCAAGTTGGGGATTGGGAAGAGTTAAACATGCATGGAACGGGTAATGTGCCAAACTGGGCGCGGCAAGATCGACTGCCGTATCAAGGCTCGAATCGCGGCGGAGTTCTCGCGCCAATTGTAGACAGTTCGCGGAGATTGGCTATGCCTGAGGCGGTGACGATGCCAGAAGCGTCTGGTCAGGCCGGTGACGCTGGTGATGTAGCCCGCTTCTTCGACAACATGTACAGCAGCAGCGACCGCTACTGGTGGCAGCAGCCGGAAAGGCACTCGCCGGACCCCAACGACTACCCCGCGTCGTTGCTCACCCAGCAAACGCTGCGGCTTCTTGCGGACAGGCCATCGGGCCGCGCTCTCGATCTTGGCGCCGGCGAAGGCGCCGACGCCATAAGGCTCGCCCTCATGGGCTACGAGGTGCACGCTGTCGAGATCAGCAAGATCGGCGCGGACAAGATCCTCGCATTCGCGGACGAGGCCGGGACGTCCGTGAGCGCAGAGGCGGCCGACATTCGCGAGTATGAGCCTGACGGCACCTTCGACGTGGTCATCTGCAACGGCGTCCTGCACTACATCGCCGAGAAGCGGCAGGTCGTCAGGACCATGCAGCACGCGACGCGACGCGGCGGATTGAATGTCATTTCTCTATGGAGCACTTACACGCCGGTGCCAGAATGTCACAAGAAGGTGCCGGTGTACTGCGACGAGGAGGATGGGATCGTTCGGCAGCTTTACCAGGGCTGGCCCACAGAGTTCATCTATCTCGACCGTGCGAAGCCAGAGAGCTCGCACTGCGGAATGCCGGACCACGCACACAGTCATATCAAGATGATTTCCCGAAAGCCGTGAGAACAGGCGGCCACCTGCGCATGGCCCCCACGGGCCAAGGGTTGCGGCCCGGGCGCAAGCAGGCGCTGACGACAGCTTCGATCGGGCGTCAAAGGCTCGCGGCTTCTGTTGAACGTCGGACGCCTTGTGCCGCGCCCGCCCGCCGCCGCAGATGCGATGCCAGCACGCAGGCGGATGAGCGGCGGCGGGCGAACTGGCCAGCGACTTACACAGGCATCGGTACGGCTCCGGCCGCCGTCTTGATCAGGTCGACGACCTCGTTCGGATGGGAGACCATTGCCACGTGGCTGGTCGGAATCTCGACCGTCGTCGCGCCCATGCGGGCCGCAAACTGGCGCTCGGCGTCGGGCGGGATGACCTCGTCGCCGGTCGCGACCATGAACCAGGTCGGGAATGACTTCCAGGCTGGCGGACCCATGGGTGTCTCGTACACGCCGTAGGCCAGCGGCTGCTGAACGGCATACATCACCTTCGCCTTGACCGGTTCGACGTCTGGTGCGAAGTGAGCAAGGAAGTCATCTTGCGGGATCCAAGCGAAGCCCTGGTTGTCGACGTCGATATGAGCGATCGCGGGCGTGGGCGGGCCCTGGCCCAGTAGCTGGCCGATGGATTCGCCCTCGTCAAGCCCGAAGCCAGCGATGTAGACGAGGCCGACGACGTTCGGCGCGTTGTTGCCGAGAGCAGTCATGATGTGCCCGCCGTAGGAGTGGGCGACCACGAGGGTCGGGCCGTCCTGCCGGTCGAGCACCTGGCGCAGCCGCGCCACGTCGTCGGCGACCGAGGACTCAGGGAACTGGGGCGCGACGACGTTGTACCCGTCTGCCTGCAGGCGGGCGATGACGTCGTCCCAGCATGATCCGTCCGCCCAGGCCCCGTGTACAAGGACGATGTTCGGCATAGCAGGCATCTTGCGTCGTTCCTCCTTAGGTTGTCGACTGGTAGATCCGTGATGTGCGCGATGTCAACGAGATCTGCGCCGTTAGACGGGCATCGGCACGGCTCCGGCCGCGGTCTTGATCAGGTCGACGACCTCCGCCGGATGGGAGACCATCGCCACGTGGCTGGACGGAACCTCGACGGTGCTCGCGCCCATGCGCGCAGCCCACTGCCGTTCGGCGTCGGGCGGGATGGCCTCATCGCCAGTTGCCACCATGTACCAGGTCGGGAACGACTTCCACGCGGGCGGGCCCATCGGCGTCTCAAACGCGCTCGCGGCTAGAGGTTGCTGGACCGCGAACATCACCTTCGCCTTGGCCGGCTCGACGTCTCCTGCGAAATGGCTGACAAAGTCGTCTTCGGGCAGCCATGCGAAGCCCCGGCTGTCGATGTCGAGATGAGCGGTGGCCGGCGTGGGCGGACCTTGGGCCAGAATCTGGCCGAGGGATTCGCCCTCATCGAGCCCGAAAGCGGCGATGTAGACCAGGCCAGCGACGTTCGGCGCGTCGGTGCCGAGTGCGGACATTATGTGCCCGCCGTACGAGTGGCCAACAACGATGGTCGGGCCGTTCTGCCGGCTGAGCACCAGCCGGAGTCGCGCCACGTCGTCGGCGAGCGAAGACTCAGGGAACTGCGGCGCGACGACGTTGTAGCCGTCGGTCTGCAGGCGCGCGATTACGTCGTCCCAGCACGATCCGTCCGCCCAGGCGCCGTGTACCAGGACGATGTTCGGCATCGAAGGCATCATTGCGTCGTTCCCCTTCTGGTTGTGGACAGGAGGTCTGTGATGTGCGCGATCTCAGCGAGATATGGCAGATAGCCCCGGACTCTCGGACCTGCAGGACGAGGTCGATCGTGCTGTCGCTGCGGCGGTGGCCGCGGTAGCTCGCCTGCGTGCCGGGGTGGACCAGCTGTGCAGGTCTGGTGATACCCGGGAGTCACTCACGCCAAGCGGCAGGTCGGCGGCTGTGTGCGTTACGTTTGCCTCATGCCAGAGCCCAGCGAGGAATCTCAGCCGAGGCCAAACCCGGCGACTATGTTCTCCAACTGGACCACCTTCGACGCCCCGTTCGCTACCAAACTGCGGATGGCCGCGTCCAACACGTTCATCAAGCTGAGCCGTCGCCAGTCTTGCTGCGGCAACCACGGCCAGCCCGGTTGTTGAATGCCTGCTGATCCGCCCCGTGAGGGCGGAACTGGCGGCGAAGACCATCCGCATGACCACGGCCATGGGCACGGGCACGATCACCCGGGCTGACGTTGGGCTGACGGCTCGATGGCTTGACGGCGGCTGTCAGGGCTACTCGTTCCGTTCGGCTTTACTCATTCGTCTGTGTCGGTGCCGGGCGGCCCGGCCAGTGTCCGCGCGGCGTCGGCCATGTCGACATCCATGCCGCCGTAGCCGTCGCGCCGGTGCTGCTCGGCCTGATCCTCGATCCACTGGCTGTGGGCTTCCCACGCGGCCTGCTTGCTGATGCCCAGGGCTGCGCCGATCTGCGACCAGGAGGCGCCCGCGGCGCGAGCCGACCGGACGGTGAGCTGGCGTCCGTAGGCGGCCTTGCGGGCAATCACCTCGCCGAGCGCCAGCAGTTCCAGTGCTTCTTCCCTGGTCAGCGGGATGGCTGCTGCCCGGTGCTTCCTCTTCAGCCATCGAGGCCAGAGCGTCGCGCATGCTCAGCTGATCGAAGCGCGCGGCAGCGCTCAGCAACGTCGGGTGTGCGCTGGTGGCGTCCGGAATGGCCATGTGGACCATCGTGGCCGTCAGGCTGGCTTGACGTCAAGCCAGCCTGACGGCTTGCAGCTACGCTCCCCGCGAACGAGGTGCTCGGTGCCAGGTGTCTCAGGAGCTATAGGTGCTGCCCGCCAGGTATTTGAGGCCGCTGTCGACCTGGACGGTGACCACGCGGTGCCCGGGCCCGAGCCGCCGGGCGATCGTCAGCGCTGCCACGAGGTTGGCGCCGGTGGAAGGTCCGGAGAAGATGCCGTCCGCGCGGGCCGCCCGGCGCGCCATCTCGAACGCCTCAGCTTCCGGGACGGCGATGACCTCGTCATAGTCAGCTGGCTCAAGCAAGGGCGGCCGACGGCCGGTGCCGCCGCCCTCGATGTGGTGGGTTCCCGGCGGTCCGCCGGACAGGACAGCGGACTCGCCCGGCTCGACGACGACCTTGTGGAGGCCGGGAAGGGCGGCGGAGAGGGCGCGGCTGACGCCCAGGAAGCAGCCCGCGGTGCCGACATAGCTGCAGAACGCGCTGATAGGCGGCGGGCCTGGCAGCTGATCCAGGAGTTCTTCGCCGAGCCGGCGGTAGCCGTTGACCATGTCGGTGTTGTTGAACTGGTCGGTCGCGAACGCGCCGGTCTCCGCGGCGATCTCGGCAGCGCGCTTCATCATCGCCGGGATCAGGTCCGGCGTGATTCCCTCGGGACTCGGTATCAGCTCGACCTCAGCGCCGAACGCGCGCATCGTCGCGATCTTCTCGGCGGCGAACGCATCGGATGACACGATCCGCAGCGGATAGCCCTTCACCGCGCAGACGAACGCCAGGGAGGAGCCGGTGCTCCCGCCGGTGTACTCGACGACTGTCTGGCCAGGCTGCAGGCGGCCGTCGGCCTCGGCCGCCTCGATCATCGCCAGCGCCATCCGGTCCTTGTACGAGCCGGTGGGGTTGGCGGCCTCCATCTTCACCCAGACTTCGGCGCAGCCGTCATCTGCGAGTCGTGCTAGACGCACGACCGGTGTGTTGCCGATCGCGGCTAGTCCGCCTGGTCTGTCCACGTGAGAAACCTCCTGTCGCGGTCGGCGCGGTCAGTCACGCCCGCTTGCGCATTGTCCGCGAGCTGGCATCGCCACGCTAGGGTCCGGTGCGTTCGCACAGCGTTCGGTCATGTGGGCTCGGGGTATGGCCGACAGGGTGCCGCGCTCGAAGGAGGCTCCATGATCCTGGTGACCGGAGCGACGGGGCAGATCGGTTACCACCTGATGGAAGCGCTGGCAGACGCTGGCGCTGATGCCACTGCCATGGTGCGGGTCGAGGCGAAGGCTGCCGACCTGCCGGGATCGCCGCAGCACGTCGTGGG
Organism: uncultured Actinomycetota bacterium; assembly: GCA_963809195.1. Classification (GTDB taxonomy): domain Bacteria; phylum Actinomycetota; class Actinomycetes; order Streptosporangiales; family Streptosporangiaceae; genus Chersky-822. Next base: position 135,931 of record CAWEIQ010000004.1, read on the forward strand.
GACTCTCGACGGGCCGCCGCCACCGGAGGTCCTGCAGACCTTCGACCGGGTCTTCCTCCTCAGCCCGGCGCACGAGGGTCAGGTGGAGCTCGAGCTGATCTTCATCGACGCTCTGCTTGCCGCCGGTCACCGCCCGCACATCGTGAAGATCGCGGCCGACGGGTTCGAGGATCCGGGCTGCGACGTGCGCTTCATGCGCAATCACCGCGAGATCGCGGTGCACCTGGAGGCCACCGGCTTGCCAGTCACCTACATTGCCGAAGGCATCCACATGGAGAACCTGCTGGAGGCGGCGGAGACCATTCGCGAGCAAGGCACGATCTTCGCCCCCGCCGGGCAAGCAAGGATCGGCTTCGTAGCGGTGAGTGACGTCGCCAAGGTCGCCGCCCACGTTCTCACTACTGATGGTCACGAGGATCAGACCTACGTCCTGACTGGGCCTGAAGCCCTCAGTATTCGGACGTTGCGGCCCGGGTTTCTCGGCCGTCTTCGCGCGCGAGGTCGACTACGAGGACATGTCCGGAACATGCCGCGCGAGAGCAGATGCTGGCCAGCGGACTGAGCCCGTGGCAGTGCGACGGCACGATCGAGCTCTATGACTGGATTCGGAACGGCGGCGCGGACTCGGTGACGTCATCGGTGCACGATCTGACCGGCCAGGAACCGCACTCGCTGGATGACTGGCTCGGCGAGATGCGAGCTGAATTCCTCGTTCCGTCCTCAGACCGCCCTCCGCCAGTCTTCTGGCGCACCTCCGGCTCACCTCCCCTAGGTCGGGACGCCACCAAGCTGCGCCAGTTCGCCTGTGGCGTCCAGGTCCTCGACAATGTCCCAACCGGGCCGGGGCTGATCATGAGGTTGATGGTCGGCGAGTCTGCCCGCTGAATTGCACTCGCATCCGGGTGATCAGGCTCTAGTGGGCCGCCGGTTTCAGGATGCCTTGAATACCGTGTCGAGGTGCCACTCAAGGAAGTCGCGATGGGGCCGGTCAATTCGCCGGTTCGGAAGTTCGATGATTTCCCCGGCTCTGGCATAGAACTGCTCTCCATTACCGAACTCTGCGCGCAGTCGAGGACTGACAGCCAGACGGTACGACGGATCGACCCCGAGGTAGCCCCGGTCGAACATGATGTGCACATCAGATCGCAGTAGAAGGCCGTTGTCGAGACGGTGCTCACCGCCGTCTGCTATAGGCCGGACGTGCGCCGCCTGGAGCACCGGCGGAATATGGGTACCGGTGATCGCGCATTGGCGCCGATAGGCGCCGAGCACGACGGCTTTGAACGCTTGCTGGCCAAGCCGGTATGGCGCGAGCCGTGGGTCACCAAGGACGGGACCGGGCCGATGCCATGGTGCGGTTAGGTCGAGTTCAACCGAGGTACGGAGGACAAGGTCGATCAGCTCGCCGAAGTATGGTGCAACCGAAGGCACAGCAAGGTCATAACCCTTGCCCTGAACGATGTTGGGCGCGAAGCCAGGTGGCGGCTCGACGGCAGCATCGTCGGAAAAGAACTCGGGGTCCCGGATAAAGACGCATCCGATCTCCGGGTTCTCGCCCTGTGCGATTGGAGCTCGTCGGTACCGGCCGATCCGCGAGCGCATCTCCTCCATGCTGGCCGCGCCGTTGGCTGACCCCAACAGCTCCCATGCCTCCGATAGCCGCAAGGCGACAAACCCACTGAAGAACCCGCCGCCGACGATTCTGTTGTGCGGGTAGTGGGTCTTAAAGAAAAACGGCTCACCGGCCTGCAGAGCGCGGAAGGCCTGGCCTCCTCCTGGGCGCCAGAAATTGACTTCCCTCAACTCAGGCCGAGCAGCGAGGAACCTGTACCAATCGCTATCGGTGACTCCGACATACGCCTTCACGTGGGTATTGTGCACGGGCCGATACGTAAAGAGCCATAGGAACGCGGATGTGGGATCGCCATCTCCACGATCCCCGTGAACGACGAGGTGGCCTTCAGCTGTCAGTCGGCGATCACCTACCGGACCGTCCGGTCGCTGGTGCTTGCCTTGCGGGCGATGGTGGCCGCTGACGGTCGGTATCCGGTGCCGTCCTCGCGCAAGCAGGCGTCGGCAAGCGCCAACCAGTATCGGGTGCCGTTCGACTGATATAGGCAGTTCGCTGGAGCCCAGTTCATCGCTGTGATGTTGAACATGCCCCGCAGCGCTACGGCAGAACCCGGGGGAACACAGCCCGGCCGGCGCTGGCATAGGAAACAGGTCGGCCGTCGGCGGGATAAGGCGCGGACGCGAGGTCGTCCCAGAGGGTACGGACGGCATCGAACAGTCCAGGGAAGTGGCTGCTGTTCGCGGCTCCACGCGACCGGCTCAGTTCGACGTGGCGCTCACTCCACTCGCCCGTTCTGCTCCTGCGGCGTGCCATCATGACCGGACGGTAGGTCATCTGGAGCAAGTGCTCGATGGCCAGGCCGCACGTGTCGAGCCCAAAGCGTTCGGCAGCATGCGCCTCGGTGACCGGGACCTGATCGAGTAGGGCGGGCCACTGGATCAGCAGGATGCGTTCCCACGTCTCCGGCGGGATTGTAACGGCGAGGTGGTGGCTCTCGCCCACAGGTAGGTCGCGTAGTCGCCGCTTCGCGTCGCGTGTCTGGCCGACGTAGAGTGGAACGCCGCCTGCGAGGTATACGCCATATACCGCGTGGCCATAGACCGGCGCTGCCCCCGGAAACGCGCCGCCGGTCAAGAGCTGTCCGAGCTGATGCGCGAACCGGTATCGGCGATCTTGCCAGGCCAGGATGCGCTCCGGGCTGGCCAGTGCATCGAGTACCGCCGTCCGCCAACGCAAGAACGTATCGTCAGCCGATCCTGAGCCCATATCTGCCCATTCTGGCCTGGAACAATGTTGGCTGACAGCCCCTGCAGCTGCAGGAGGTATTTGCGCGATGCGACTCGGACTACTGACCGGCACTCCTGGGGCAGCGGAGGCGGCAACGTCGCCTCAGCGGCGACCTGGCCGTGAAGATTAGCACTGCCAGTACGCACACGGGCTAATGTTACGACGTGACCAATCTGGCGGACTACCTGGATATTTCCGTCATTCGGGCGCGGGCTCAGTTCGGGGAATTGGCGGCACGGCGACCGGTTGAGTTCGGTAGGCAAGTGATCTTCCTGCCTGTGGAAACGCTGCTATGCCTGGCGGCTTCGTTCCTAGTTAATCCTCGCCAGTTCGGCGGTACCAATGTTCAGCGCGTGCCGGAGCCGGTGCCGTCGCTGGCGCGAGTGTTCTCCCGGTCGCGGTCCAGCGTTCTGGAGAAGATGCGGAACCTTAACGGTTCACGGCCTCATGGCGCGAAGTGGGACGTTCGGGCTGGCGCGACGCTCCGCGATGATCCGGCGCGCTTCAGTCACATCTACCGCGTGTTGATGCGGGCGGCCCGTCTTGAAGGCATCGGCCCTGACCGGATCCCTGATTTCCTCGGCCTGGAGCACGGCGGCGAGCTGGCACTTCTCGGCCAGGAGGAACTGGACCTGTCGGTGCTTGAAACAGAGTTGCGCAACCAGTTCGCCCGCCAGGCCGGGGACAGCACGTGGGGGGAGGGGGAAACCGAGCGGATCCTAATGGCAGCCGCCCGTGTCGGTCAGCATGTGTTCGCGGCGAACGTGCTGGCTAACTGTGGCAACCGGTGCGTGTTCTGCGGTTTCAGTCCAGCTTCTTTCGGCGGGAAGCGGCTGCTCCTGGCCGGGCACATCAAGCCGTGGAAAGACAGCTCGTCACGCGAGCGCCTCGATCCCCGCAACGGACTGGCCGCCTGCGCTGCCCATGACGCCGCGTTCGACACCGGCATTATCACCGTCAACGGAGGGCTTCGCATCCACTTCGCCCGACCGCTCACTGAGGCCGTCATGACCGATCCATTGACTAGGCAGTACTACGGCCAGCCGCCGGTGCGCGAGACGCTGCTGCTCCCGGCAGGTGCGCTACCACCAGCCCGCAAGTACCTCGACTGGCATCGGGAGAAGATCTTCACATTCGGAGTGTCCTGGTGACTTAAGACATCACACGATGTGGAGCAGACGGCACGGGGCCCGGCGTTGACGCGCGGTGGGCGCCCATGACAGCCTGCCGTTAGGTTCGGGAATGGACCGATGCTCGCCGGCTGGTGACGGGTCGGGGAGGATGGCCAATTGGCGTTGACTGCGGCGTCGCCGGGGAGGTCATGACCGTTATCGACGGGCGCCCGCGCACCCCCGTGGACCTTGACGTCGCCGTGGTGGGCGCCGGGTTCGCGGGACTGTACATGCTCTACCGGTTGCGCGGGCTTGGGCTGCGCGCACGGATCTTCGAGCGCGGCCCGGACGTCGGGGGCACGTGGTTCTGGAACACTTACCCCGGTGCTCGGTGCGACATCGAGAGCGTCGATTACTGTTACTCCTTCTCCGGCGATCTGCTGGCCGAGTGGCGGTGGACGGAGCGGTACGCCACCCAGCCGGAGATCCTCAGCTACCTGCGGCACGTCGCGCGCCGCTTCGGCCTGCGCCGCGACATCCAGTTCGGCACCCGCGTCACCGCGCTGCGGTACGACGAGCCGGGGAACCGGTGGCTGGTCTCCACCGCCGGCGGCGACGAGGTGTCCGCCCGCCACTGTGTGCTGGCGGTGGGCAACCTCTCCTCGGCCAACCGCCCCGCGTTCCCGGGCCTCGAGCGCTTCCGGGGTGAGTGGCACCACACCGCGCAGTGGCCGGAGGGCGGCGCCGGCCTCGCCGGCAAGCGCGTGGGGATCGTCGGGACCGGATCGACGGCGATCCAGGCGCTGCCCCAGATCGCGAAGCAGGCAGAACGGGTGTATGTCTTCCAGCGGACGCCGAACTATTCCATGCCGGCGCAGAACCGGCCGCTGCCGCCTGGCGAGCTGGACGAGGTGATCCGGGGATACCGCGCGCGGCGGCGGGAGGCCGAGGAATCAGATGCCGGTGTCCCCGTAGCTCCGCCGCAGCGGTCGGCGCTGGAGGTGACCGCGCAGGAGCGCCGGCGAGATGTATGAGCAGGGGTGGCGGCGCGGCGGCATCAACGCCCTGTCCTACGCCTTCACCGACTACTTCACCGACGAGCGGGCCAACTTCACCGCCCAGGAGTTTGCCCGCGAGAAGATCCGCGGCATCGTCGGCGACCCGGCGGTGGCGCAGATGCTCTGCCCGACCCATCACATCGGAACCAAGCGCACCTGCGTCGACATCGGTTACTTCGAGACCTACAACCTCCCTCACGTCGAGCTGGTCGATGTCCGCTCTGCTCCGATCACCGGGGTGACGCCAGGCGGACTGGTCACAACCAGGGCGGAGTATGAACTGGACGTGATCGTCTTCGCTGTCGGGTTCGACGCGATCACCGGCGCGCTGCTCGAGATCGACATCCGCGGCCGCGGCGGCCAGACCCTGGCCGCCCGGTGGGCGGGCGGGCCGCGCACCTACCTGGGGCTGTGCGTGGCTGGATTCCCGAACCTTTTCATGATCACTGGGCCGGGCAGCCCGGGCGTCCTCAGCAACATGGTGGTATCGATCGAGCAGCACGTCGACTGGATCAGCGACTGCCTGGCCTACCTCCAGGCGCGGGGGGTCGACCGCATCGAGGCGTCGGCAGAGGCGGAATCGGCCTGGGTGCGCCACGTCAGCGAGCTCGCCGATGCGACCCTCTACCCCCGGGCACCGACATCGTGGTACGTCGGCGCGAACATCCCGGGCAAGCCGCGGGTGTTCATGCCCTACGTCGGCGGGTGCGGGAGGTACCGGCGGGAGGCCGGCGAGGTCGCCGAGCGCGGATACGCGGGGTTCGCGCTTGGAACGGCCTCGGCTGAGTCCGCCTCACTCGCGCACGTGGACAGCTGGAGGTAATCCGCGCGGGCCAGGAGGTAATCTGCCGACGGCCGGGCGGGGCCGCGGCGCTCAGCCCCGCTCGAAATAGCGCCGCAGCTCCCATTCGGTCACGCCCGGTTGGGCGGGGCCGCCTCCCGCCGGGCTTGCTGCCGCAGCCGCGGTTGCTAGGTACGCGCGAAACGCGGCGGCTTCGTGCCTGCCGAGCAGAGCCAGGTGTGTGTGCACGGCGTCGCCGAAGGCGGACCGTGCCAGCTCACTTCTCTCGAACTCGGCTACGGCCTCTTCCAGGGACTCCGGAACGCAGGGTGCCGCGCGGTCCCGGTAGGCGTTCTCGGTGGTTATCGGCGGCGGCTCGGTCTTCTGGGCGATGCCAGACAGGCCGCCTGCGATGGTGGCGGCGAAGGCCAGGTACGGATTGGCGTCAGCGCCCGGGATGCGGTCCTCGATCCGGAAGCTGGCCCCCTCTCCCACCAGCCGGAAGGCGCATGTCCGGTTGTCCTCTCCCCACGTGATCGTGGTGGGGGCAAACGAGTCGGGCCGATAGCGGCGGTAGGAATTCACGTATGGCGCGAACAGGTAGGACAGTTCTCGCGCCGAGCCGACCAGGCCGCCGAGATAGTGCCGGAACGGCTTCGACACGTGCAGCGAATCGCCCGGGTCCCAGCCGAGGGGCACGGCGCCGGCCTCGTCCCAAAGGCTGGAGTGAATGTGAAAGGAGGATCCGACCTCATCCTGCGACCACTTCGCCATGAACGTGGCCGACAACCCGGACAGGGCAGCGATCTCTTTGATCCCGTGCTTGTAGATCACATGCCGGTCGGCCATTTCCAGGGCGTCCGCGTATTCCATGTTGATCTCATGCTGGCCGAGCCCCCACTCGCCCTTGGAGAACTCGATGGGTACCCCGGCGGCCTCCATCCCGAGCCTTATCTGCTTGATCAGCCACTCGTCTCTGGTCGTCTGCAGCAGGTGGTAGTCGGCTCGGTAGTCCGACAGCGGGCGCAGCTCGCGGTACTGCCGCGCCCACGCGTCCCGGTAGCCATCGGTGAAGAAGAAGACCTCAAGCTCGGATCCGCATTTGACGGCAAGGCCTTGGTCGGCGGCCAGCCGGATCTGGCGCTTGAGGATCTGGCGGGGAGATACCTCGACCGGCTCACCGGTCCGCTCGATGACCGCGTCACAGAGCACCAGCGCAGTCCGTTCCAGCCAGGGCACCAGGCGCAGCGTCGACAGGTCGGGCAGCATCAGGAAATCCTGGAAGCCGCGATCCCAGTCGGTCAGCGCGAACCCGGGCAGAGGCTCCATGTCCATGTCGACGACGAACAGGTAGAGCGAGGCGTTGACGCCACCGCCCTCGTTCAGGATGCGGCGGAACGCCCGGGGCGCGACCCGCTTGCCGACCAGCCGGCCCCACAGGTCCGGCAGCGCGCACAGGACCGTGTCCACTTCCCCGTCCCGCAGCATCCGGTCCAGATCCTGCGGATCGAGTACGACGCGCTCGCCGGGTGCCATCGCTCGTCCTCCCGATCGTGGGCCCGCTGCCGCGTCAGCGGGTCACGGAGCCGACACCCGCCATGACGGCCGCAGCAAACTGCAGGAACACTGCCGTACTCGGATGATCGCGTCCGAGCATCTCCGGGTGCCACTGCAGGCCTACGACGAACGGCGCAACGCTGTGCTCCACCGCCTCAATCACGCCATCGGGCGCCCGGCCGGCCACCCGCAGACCCGGTGCCACCATATCGACGGCCTGGTGGTGCAGTGAGTTGACGTTCACCTCAGGACCGAGCAGCCGATGCAGCAGCGTGCCGGGCACCAGCTGGACCGGATGTGCCGCGCTGTTCCAGCTCTGCGGCGCCATGTGCCCCGGACGGGGCGGGTCCGCGGTAGGCAGGTCTTGTATCAGGGTGCCGCCGAGCGCGACGTTCAGCAGCTGGATGCCGCGGCAGATGGCCAGGACCGGCAGCCCACGCCGGCAGGCCAACCTGACGAGCTCGATCTCGACCTCGTCCCGGCACGGGTTGACTCCGGTCGTCTCCGGCTGCTGCGGTGCGGCGTACCTCGCCGGGGCCACGTCGCCGCCGCCGGTCAGCAGCAGGCCATCGACCCGGCCGACCAACGCGGCCGCGTCGCTCGCCGGGCCCGCCGACCGGGATCAGGCAGCGCCGCGAGGCCGGCATGGTCGAGCAGCTCGAGGTAGCCGTCCGGCACGGCCTGGACCGCCACGGCGGGTGGATCTTGCGGGACCGCCACGGGCCAGGCGGTGATGCCAACGACTGGCCTCACCGGGCGACCCGCCCGGCCGCCCGGAGCGCGGGGCGTTCCTGAAGTGGTCAGCGCCGGCGTCACTGTCCAGCCGGCGGTAGTCACCGCCGTAGAAGAGCAGGGGCTCGCCGCCGTTCTCGCCCATGTCCACGACGCTGCCGACCACGATGACGTGATCGCCGCCCGGGTAGACCGCGGCCACCTCGCAGTGCAGCCAGGCGATCGCTCCGTCGAGCACAGGCACGCCCGAGCGCTCGGTGTAGGCACATCCGGCGAATTTCTCCCGTTCCGGCTGCTTGCCTGCGAAGGTCCGGCTGACCTGCTCTTGATCGCTGGCCAGGACGTTCACCGCGAACCTGTGTGAGTGCCTGACCGCCGCCAGCGTGCGCGACTCCAGCTCGAACCCGATCATCACCAGGATCGGGTCAAGCGAGAGGGACGCCACCGCGTTGGCCGTCATGCCCGCCACGCCGTCGGCTCCGCTGCTCGTGATGACGGTCACCCCGGTGGCGAACCTGGACATCAACGATCTGAAGCCACGCTCGTCCACGGTGACGGCGCACTGGGTCACGTGCCGACTGCCGGGTCGAGCCCGCTCCGCAGCGCGGCGGCCAGCTCTGCGACGCCCTCACGCGCCGCGTCCAGCCAGGCGGTGCACAGCAGGAAGCCGTGCACCATGTCGTCGAACCGGCGAAGCTGCACGGCCACGCCGGATGCCGCGAGCCGTTCCGCGTAGGCGACCCCCTCGTCGCGCAGGACGTCGCGCCCCGCCACCAGGACGTATGCGGGCGGCAGGCCGACCAGGTCTGGCGCCAAGCCCGGCGCGGCAAGGCCGCCCGGCGCGGAGTCACCCAGGTAGTGCGCCCAGTAGGACTTCATCTCGCTGCGGGACAGGAACGGGTCGTCGGCGTTCACGGTGTAGGACGGCGTGTCCATGGCCGGGTCGAGAGCCGGGTAGGCCAGGACCTGAAGCTTCAGGTCGATGTCGCCGTCGTCCCTGGCCATCATCGCGACCGCGGCGGCGAGCGACGCGCCGGAACTGTCGCCGACTACCGCCAGGCGGGATGCGTCCGCGCCCAGGTCGGACGCATGGGCTGCCACCCAGCGGGTGGCCGCCGCGCAGTCGTCCAGGCCCGGCGGGATACGGGTGCTCTGGTGCCAGCCGGTAATCCACGGCGACGAGCACCACGTCGGCCCGCGTTGCCAGCTCGCGGCAGAGCGTGTCGTGCGAGTCCAGCCCGCCGAGCACCCACCCGCCGCCGTGGAAGAACACCGCCGCTGGCGGCTTGGCGGCTGGTGACCGTGGCGCCGAGCCCGGCCGGTAGACGCGGACGGGCACCGGCCCCGCCGGGCCGGTGATCGTGAGGTCCTGGCCGGCAGGTCCCGAGCTCGGCCCGGCTAGCCACTGTGCTAGCTCGGTGAAGTTCTGCAGGCCCTGCTGCCGCGGCAGTGACATGCTCGACGGACGCCCGGCCGCCACCAGCGAAGCTAGTAGCGCGTCGAGTTGACCCGGGGCAGCCATGGTTCGATTGTCGGACCATTGGAGCATATGGTCAAGACTGACTCGTGGCCGGCGGCCGGTATCCGCGGCGCAGCTGCTAGCTGGCTTCCGCCGCCGGGCCATAGCGGGCAACGTAGGCTCGCGCGGCGGCTCGGAAGCACTCGAGCGGAGCGCGAACGACGCCCGCTCCAATCTGTCCCCCGCCGCGGCCAGCCAGGCCGGCATCGAGCACCGGGGTGATGCCGGTCTCAACCACCTTCATAACGTCGATGGCCGTCGGCGTGCCGCGGTACCGCAGGTACGGGATCTTGTAATCAGTGTTCTCCCCGACCGTGATTTCGTACATGGCGAGGTTCATCTCGATCATGGCCTCGGGCGAGCCGCCCTGGTAGTTCTGCAGCGGGAAGGCTGCTGCCTGGGCAAACCCGCCGAGCCCCACGGTCTCGTTAATCAGGCTCTCTCCGCCGATCCACTCGATGTCGTCGGCGGTGAAACCGTCGAACAGCTTCGCCGACACGTCAGGGAACGGTCCGTCGAACCACTCGTCGCCCAGCCCGCTGACCCGGATCGAGACGCCCCGGCAGGTGATACTCATCGCCGTCACGACGCTGCTGGCCTCGATGCCGCGCGCGGCGTCGGCCACCGCCTTGCCGCTGGCCATCGACAGCCGCAGGAAGAAGTAGTCGCTGGCCGACAAGTAGCCGAGCGTCTGAAGCACCTCCTCGCGGCGGTCCGGGCCCGCGCCGAGCAGGTGCGGGAACAGCTCCCGGCCGAAGAGCAACGTGGCCGCGGTGTTGCGGCTGTGCAGCTCGTCGCCCATGTGCAGGGCGCGGCGCATGATCGGCTTCAGCGGTATCCCGCCCGCGCTCCGGACGGCCGCTCCGATCGTCGGCGCTATCACCCGCTCGATGTAGCGGAGCTGGTCGCGCACGCCGTCGTCGTAGGAGCCGTAGTTCAGGCGCTTGCGCGACTCGCCTTCGTAGAAATTGCAGTAGCCGGTTGTGCCGTGCACGTCGTTGCGGACCACGAATACCGGCATCGACGAGGTGAACACGCCGGCCACCGAGCCGACGCAGCCATGGTCATGGCACGCCCCGATGACGATGTCGCCCTCGTTCATGCGCCGCTCTGCGTCGGCGGGGCTGTCCGCCAGGCCCTCGTACATGGCCGCGTAGACCAGCGCGGCCCGCTGACCGCCGGTGTACGACGCGAATGGCATCGCGGGCCCGGACGTCAGGATCGTCCGGTCGGTCATGCCAGGTACCGCGTCCCGCGCCGCCGCCACGCCGACCAGCACTGGCTCGGCCTCGCACATGCGCCGCAGCGCGGCCAGGTTGGCGTGCTCGCGCAGGGACGCGGTTACCACGCCGCGGTCCCTCCGTCGACGGGGATCACCGCGCCGGTGACAAAGGAGGCCCTGGGGGAGAGCAGGAAGTCGACGACCTCCGCGACCTCGTCGGTGCGGCCTAGGCGGCCGAGCGGCACGTGCGCCGCCAGCGCGGCCTCGCCGCCCGACATGCGGTCCCAGGCTGCGGCCATTGGCACGTCGATAAAACCGGGTGCCACCATGTTGACGCGGATCCCGCGCGACGCCAGCTCGCAGGCGCCGACCCTGGTCAGCCCGCCGAGCGCAGCCTTCGTGGCCGAGTACATGCCGGTCCCGGCGAACCTGCCGACCGCGCCGGCGATGCTGCCGATGTGCACGACCGCGGAGCCCTCGGCCAGATGGGGCAATGTCGCGCGGGTTACCCGGGCGCTGCCCATAACGTTGATCTCCCACATGGCCGCGGCCTCGGTCTCGGGCATATCGTCGATCCGCGTCTCGCGCACGACGCCGGCGCAGTTCACCAGGCCGGTCAGCGGCCCGAGCGCAGCCGCGGCGGCCACGCACCGCGCGACGCTTGCCTCGTCGGTGACGTCGAGCGGGAAGTCCACGATGCCTGGTCCGGTCACCTCGACTTGACCGGGCTCAGCGGTCACGGCGACGTCGCCGGCCACCACAGCGAAGCCCGAGGCTGCCAGCCGCCGGCAGATCGCCCGGCCGATACCTCCCGTACCGCCAGTGACGAGCGCGACAGCGGTCACCTCAACCTCCAGACTCGGGCGGGCACTGGCAACCCGCCGGCGCGGCGGCGGTGCGGCGAGTGAGTTATGAGATCCGGCGGCCTGGGCTGTCGGAACGATGCCCGAGCACCGGGGGGTGAGCTGGGTGGGTTTGGCCTGAATATTAGTCCATTCGACCATGCTGGTAAAGACCCAGTCAGGCGCCGCATGACCAAGCGATCGCCTGCGCAGCCGGGCGGCTGTGAGACCATTGCGCCATGAGCGCTGTGGCACCGGGCCCAGCCAGGGCCCGGATCGAGCGAGTCGAGCACGTTCCGGTCTATAGCTTGATCGTGGATCAGCTCCGGCGCGCCATTCACAGCGGCGCCTTCGTTCCCGGTGATAAATTCCCGCCCGAGCGCGAGCTCTCCAAGCAGCTCGGCGTCTCCCGGGCCAGCGTCCGCGAGGCCATCCGCGTGCTGGAAGGCGAGGGCTACGTGGAGACCAGGCGGGGTGCCAGCGGCGGCATCATCGTGCTGGACCGGGCCCAGACCGAGGAGCGGCTGGCCGAGGTCATCCGTGCGAGGCTGCCGGAGATCGAGCAGGCCATAGACTTCCGGCTCGCGGTCGAGTGCGGCGCGGCACGGCTAGCCGCCGTCCGCCGCACTGACGACGACCTGGCGGGCCTGCGGGCGGCATTCACGACAATGGCCAGCAGCCGGGAAACCCGGCGGTTTCGGGCCGCGGATTCCGCATTCCATCAGGGAATTGCCCGGGCGGCGCGGAACGACTGGATGGAGCGCTCCATCGCTGACGCGCGCGCATTCCTCTGGATGACAGTGGACAAGGTGGCCGAGAACGTCTTCCGGACCGCGCAGTTGCATCACGGCCAGATCCTGGACGCTATAGAGAACGGGAATCCGGAGGCGGCAGAGCTTCACGTGGCCGCGCACATTGAGCTGACTCGCACCGACCTGATGAGGATCGCGGCCGCTGCCCGGCCGCAGCGGTAGCCCGCGCCGCGCCCGGCGGGAAACGTGACCGCGACGTCCGGCGTGGTCTTGACACCCGGTGACGCTAAACCTATGCTCCGGCCCAAAGGTCTGCAAAGCAGACCTACCCCCACACCGCGGCTGACCACTGGGCAAGGCGGCGGCTGAGCACGTCGCAACCCGGCGGTCGCGTCTGCCGCGCCACCGTAAGGGGAGGGTGCGGTATGACTGCCGAACAGGTCACTGAACGCCCGACCGAGGGACTCCGCCGCGACGCCGTCGGGCTGCCCGACGTGATCTTCACGTCGATCACCACGATGGCGCCCGCCGCGGGCGCGGCCTTCTCGATCACCGTCGGCGCGCTGTTCGCGGGCGGGGCGCTGTCGGCCGGGGTGGTGATCGCCCTGGCAGGCTGCCTGTGCACGGCGCTGTCCATCGGGCAGCTGGCCCGGCACCTGCCGACGGCGGGCGGCATGTACACCTACATCGCCCGCGGCCTCGGGCCCAAGCTCGGCTTCCTGGCCGGCTGGGGGTTCGACCTCGCCTACCCGCTTGTGGTACCGCTCGTGAGCGTCCTGTTCGGCAGCATCCTCGGGAGCACGGTTGCCGCCCACTTCGGCCTGTCATACGACGTGTGGTGGCCGATCGGCTCAGTGTTCTGCCTGCTGCTGGTCGGTTCGCTGAACTACTTCGGCATCCAGGTCAGCACGCGCTTCGGCATCATCCTGGGCACGTTCGAGATCCTGGTCATGATCGCGCTGTCCGCTCACGCTGATCGTCAGCGCGGGCTCCCGCAACACCCTCAGCGTCTTCACCGGGCACTTCGCGACCGTGCCCGGGTTCAAGGGGCTGTCCGGCATCATCGCGGGATCGGTCTACGGGGTGCTGGCCTTCATCGGCTTCGACGCGGCGGCGCCGCTGGCCGAGGAGACCAGGAATCCCACCCGCAACGTGAGCCGCGCTGTCGTGGGCTCCTGCTTGCTCGTGGGAATCTTCTACATCCTCACTACCTACGCCGCGACCGTCTACTTCGGGCCGGACCGGTTCGCCGCCTTCTACACCGCAGGCGGCGGCAACCCGTGGAACCTGATGGCCACGGCGGTCTGGGGCGTCGGCTGGGTCTTCCTGTTCATCGCGTTCCTGAACTCCAACGCCGCCTGCTCCAACGGCGGCGGGTGCGCGGCGTCGCGGTGCCTGTGGGCGATGGGCCGCATCGGTGTGATCCCGAGGGCCTTCGGCCGCACGCAGCCCCGGTTCAAGTCGCCGTACTTTGCCGTCATCGCCACCTTCGGCGTCGGCCTGATCCTGACCCTGTGGCTCGGCGAACAGTACACGCCGACGACCGCATTCGCGCTGCTCGGGACCATCATCACCGGCGCGATCCTGCCGATTTACATCGCCGTCAACATTGCCTGCATCGCCTACTTCTGGCGTGAGCGCCGTCGCGAATTCAACGTGATTAAGCATCTGCTGTTCCCGGTGCTCGGCATTGCCCTGTTCGTGCCGGGATTCTTCACCGGCCTGGGCATTCCGGTGTTCAATTTCATCAGCAAGCTGACCTACCCGCTCAGCCTGGCCGGGGCCAATCATCATTGCCTGGTACGCCATCGGGATCGTTCTAGCGATCTACTTCTCGGTCCGGCACCCGGAACGGATCCGGGACACGGCGAAGGTGTTCATCCAGACCGATGAGCCAGACCTGTCCGAATCGCCCTCCGCCTGACACCGGCGGCCCACGTGCGGTGCTGCCCGCCGATCTGCGAGGAGCGTACGGGACATGCCTCTCGATGAAGCCGACGGGCCGCGCTCAGCACGCCTGCGGCTGGTCACCGAGCGTCTCCGCGAGCAGGGCGTCCGCGTCATCCAGATGGAGATGCCCGACATCAACGGGACGGTCCGCGGCAAGATAGCGGGCCTGCCCAAGGGGCTCGGGCCGACCGGCACAGGCGTCAGCACGCTGATCATGTCGTTCCGCGGCGGGGATGAGATCACGCTCTCCCCGTGGAGCAGCTTCGAGAACGGCTTCCCGAAGTTCTCGGCCGTGCCCGACCTCGACACTGTTGTGCAACTGCCCTGGCGGCCGGAGACCGCGGCGGTGCTATGCGACTTCTTCATGGACGACGGGTCGCCGTGCGCGATGGACGGGCGCGAGATCCTTCGCCGCGCGGTGGCCGACCTAGCCGGGCTCGGCTATGCGGCCAAGGCGGCCTTCGAGTGGGAGTTCTACGTCTTCGAGGCCGACGACGAGCTGCTCAGGACCGGGCGGCACCGCGAGCTGAAGGCCCTTGGCAGGAACCTGCACTGCTACACGCTGACCAATCAGCCGTCGTTTGTGCCGCTCGCGACCCAGTTCCTGACCCGGATGGAATCGGCCGGCATCCCGGTGGAGGCGTTCCACTCGGAGTACGGGCGCGGGCAGTACGAGTACACCTGCGCCCCGGCCGAGCCGCTGCAGGCCGCTGACTGGGCGGTCAGGACCAAGACTTACCTGCGCGAGCTCGCGGCCGAGCACGGCCTGGTGACGACCTGGATGCCGACCCTGCACACCGAGACCGTCGACGCCAAGAACGGCTGCCACGTGAACCTGTCGCTCGAGCGTGACGGCCGGAACGCGTTCTGGGATGGCGACCGCGGCGCCCTGTCCGAACTGGCTGGCCAGGCGGCCGCCGGCATCCTCGGCACGATGTCCGACTTTCACCTGTTCTTCAGACCCTGGGTGAACTCGTTCAGGCGCATGGACCGGCTGTCCTGGGCCCCGGAAGACGCGTCCTGGGGGCTGGACAATCACGCCACCGCGATCCGGGTGGTGCATGGCCCGGATCCGGCCAAGTACACCCGGTTCGAGCACCGGGCGCCCGGGCCGGACATCAGCCCGCACCTGGCCCTGGCCGGAATCATTTACGGAGCGGCCCAGGGCATCCGTGAGGGCTGGTCGCCGCCGGCGCTGGCCGCGGGTGATCCCATCGAGGCGGGCGGGTACCCGATGCTGCCGCGCACGCTCGAGGACAGCGTGGCCAGCCTGCGGGCCTCCGCGGTCGCGAAGGATCTGCTCGGCCCTGCGTTCATCGAGCACTTCACGGCCATGAAGGCCGACGAGGCGCATGCCTACCGTGCCTGGCTGGACGAGCATAAGGAGGCCCGGTCAGACCAG
Source organism: uncultured Actinomycetota bacterium (assembly GCA_963809195.1). Lineage (GTDB taxonomy): Bacteria > Actinomycetota > Actinomycetes > Streptosporangiales > Streptosporangiaceae > Chersky-822. Next base: position 151,718 of record CAWEIQ010000004.1, read on the forward strand.
GTGACGGACTGGGAGTTCAGCAACTACTTCGAGTGGGCGTGACCGCGCCGCTGCCCCTTCAGCCAGGCAGCCGGGCGGCGAACGCGGCCACGGCCGCGTTGAAGGCGTCGCTCTCCTCCCAGAAGGGGCAGTGGCTGGAGGCGGGGAATGTCTGCAGGCGTGCGCCGGGCACGTGGTCGGCGATGTACCGGCCGGCCTTCGGGCTGGTGAGCTTGTCGTCTTCGCCGAACAGGACCAGGGTCGGCACGTCGATCTGCGGCAGGAACTCGCGGTAGTCACGCAGCGTCTGGTCCGTCAGGATCGTGCTCGCAATCACCGGCGGGACCCGCATGATCTCCTCGCTCATCCACGCCACCGTCTGCTCGTCCGGCTCGTGCAGCATTAGCTGGGTGAACTCGGCGACCAGCGCGGCCTGGTCGAGTTGCAGCTGCTCGTTCATCTCGCGCAGGGCGTCCAGCGTGATCACGCCGAATTCGTAGTCGTCCCAGGCGAAATCTGAGGGCGGCTGGTCCACGATCACCAGGCCGGCGACACTGCCCGGCCCGAAGGCGCGCAGGTATTCGTAGGCGACCATCGCGCCCATCGACCAGCCCACCAGGAGCGGTCGCCGGACCGATAGCTGGCCCAGGATCGCGTGGAGGTCGGCGGCGTAGCGCGGCACGGTATGGCCGTAAGTGACCTTCTCCGAGCGGCCATGCCCGCGCAAGTCAGGGACGATGACGCGGTGAGCTGCGGCGAAGTGCGCTAGCTGGCGCTGGAAGAACCGCCCGCTCATGCTCCAGCCGTGAATGAAGACGATCGCCGATCCCGTTCCCGCATCCTCGACCGAGAACGTGACGTCTCCTATGCGGACCTGCGCCATATCGCATCCTCCTAACTTCCGCGCCGAAGCCAGAGCCAGCCATACCTGCGGCTACTGGACCATGAACCCGCCGTCAACGACCAGGGCCTCGCCGGTTATGTAGCTGGCGTCCTCTGAGGCCAGGAACAGCGCTGCTGCGGCGATCTCTCCGGGCTGCGCCACCCGGCCGAGTGGCACCTGCTTCTCGATGCTGGCCCGTCGTTCCGGCGTGGCCAGCGCATACGCCGCGAGTGGTGTCTCTGTCAGGCCCGGGCAGATGGAGTTCACCCGGATGCCGTGCGGGGCCAGCTCGATGGCCAGCGCTCTTGTGATCATGTGGACGGCGCCCTTGGACGCGTTGTAGTGCACTTGCGGATGGCCGCTGCTGGCCAGCACGATGTGCGCTTCCACCGAGGCGATGTTGACGATGGCCCGGCTGTGGTCCGCCGGACGCTGGCCAACCATGTGCCGCGCCACTGCCTGGGCCATGAGGAAGGTGCCGGTCGAGTTGACGTCCTGGACGAGCTGCCATTCCTCGAGCGGCAGCTCAAGGAAGTTGGTGTACCGGGCAATGCCAGCGCAGTTGACCAGGATGTCGATCGCACCGAACGCGTCGACGGCGGCGGCCGCCATGCGGGCGGCATCCGCCGGGTCGGCAACGTTCCCGCCGACCGTGATCGCGCCGTCCTGCCCGGAGAACTCGGCCTGAAGCCCGTCGTCATTCATGTCCGCGGCGGCGATCCGCGCGCCCTCGGCCAGAAAACGCTGCGCGGTGGCCCGCCCGATTCCCGACGCGGCGCCCGTGACCAGCGCGACCCGTCCGCCGAGACGCCCGGCGCCGGTCACCGGACCATTCCGCCCACGGTCGGGCGGCCACTCGGCTGGGCGGTGAAGTGCGGGGCCACATCAGCCGCGAAGCGAGCCGCCCACCTGCGCCTGACATCTGGGGGGATGCCCGGCGTCGAGAAGTGCAGGATGACGTGATTGAAGCCGATGTCGACATACCGCTGCAGCTTCTGCCGCACGGTCTCGGGTGATCCGATGAGCTGCCATTCGCACCACGGCACTATGTTCTCCGGCCGGGTCCGCTTCTCCATGCCGGCGAAGATGCGCTGCCAGGCCTCGTAGCCGGGGGTGCCGGCCCAGTTCGTGGCGTGCGGCGCGTAATGGTCGATCTGTGCCTGCATGAACCGGGGCTTGTACAGGCAGGCCTCCCGCACGGCTTCGTCGTCGGTCTCGGCCACGATGCAGTCGATCATGATCGGGAAGGTGGTTCCTGACACGTCCATGCCCTGGGCTGCGGCGGCTTCCGCCCAGCTCTGCAGGGTCGTGGCCTGCCGGTCGATGTCGCCGATTGTGTTGCAGATCGGCGGCAGGCCGAGCCCGGCCATGATCGACGCGCTGTCCGGGCTGCCGATGGCTCCGTAGAAGTGCAGGTTCGCGGTTCGGGGCGCGGGCCGGATGCGGATCGTCTCCGGCACCGACAGGTACTTCCCCTTGTAGCTGAACGGCTCGCCGGTCATGCCGAGCCGGAGGATCTCCCACGTTTCCTGGAACCGGCCGCGCGCCTCGCCCATGTCTAGGCCGAACGCGTCGTACTCGAACTTCGCCGTGCCGCGGCCGAGGCCTAGGTGCAGCGGCCGGTCGGTGAGCTGGGTCAGCATCGCGATCTGCCCGGCCAGCCGCAGCGGATTGTGCCACGGGGTGACGATCACGCACGTGCCGAACCCGAGTTCAGGGAAGCGGCCCGCCAGGTGACTGATCTGGACGGCCGGGTCCGGCGCGGGGAAGTAGTCACTGAAGTGATGCTCGAGCACCCAGACGGTGCCGTATCCGAGCTCGGAGAAATGCTCGCAGTCGTCGAGCATGCCCTGGTAGAGCTCATGGTCACTGGAGCCTGGCGCCCCGGCGGCAGCGAGGACGCAGCCGATCTCCACGTTTCTGATGGCTGCCATGACCACCTCCAAGGACCTTTGGTCCGAGTATTGTTCCATTGAAGATGCTCGTCAAGATTTGCGCCCGCGGTGTGCCAGGCGGTTCGAGGCGCGCGGGAAGCCGACGGGAGCCGGCGCTGTCAGTGGCCTGGCGCATCGTTTCCTGAGTCCATCGCAGTGCGTGCAGATCCAGTCGCGTTGGTGTCAGCTGCTGGTGTCAGCCCACCGTTTCGGCCTCCGACATTCAGGAAGCCTTGAGGTCCAGGCGAATCCATCGCAAGCTACTGGACCCGCCTTCGCCGGTTCCGCTGCCAGATCATGGGAGGAAGGCCTACCAGCGAGGTGACCACGGCGAGCCCGACGAAGAACACGAAGTTGAAGCGCGAGTCGCTGAGCCAGGTCGGGATGCCATATCCGAGCAGGATGATCCGCCCGGAGCAGAGGGCCGGGTGGCCCGGAGGGTTCCTGGCTATTGCCGAAGGCGCGGCGCCCAAGGCGATATCCCGTGGCGTCGATTCAGGCGATCGCGCGTCCAACGTGCAGACCCTCTGTCACGCGACTGGCGCCATGCGATGACGTCCGCCCGAATACCGCGGATGCGCGCTGAAGAAGCCAGAGCGTTGAGGACGACTCCCGCGACGTGTCGGTGGCGCCGTGGCCCCGAGCAGGCGAGCCGCTGACCTGCGACCACCCGAAGCGGCGGGCCTGGCAGGTCGTCGCGGCGTGGCTGCGGCGCCTGGACGTGGCGCTCGCGCCAGTAGCCTGCGTTTCGGCTGACTATCGCTTGGCCTAAATCAGCCGCCGTGGCCGCCCACATGACCGCCGTGACCGCCCGCATGCCCCGCGCCATGGCCATGGCCGTGATCGTGATGGCTGCCTGATCCGGGCCCCATCCATTCCCCGGTCCGCGCATTAATCCACGGGACAGCGGAGTCCTGCGGCGTTCCGCGCGCCCGGTCTCGCACCGCAAGGAACGCCGCGAGCAGAATGATTGGGGCAACAAACCCGAGCACCCAGATCATGGCGCATCCCTTCGCCGGCGGCCAGTCTACGACCGATAACGGCCAGGCGACCAGCCCTGCTCAGTGTGAAGGCTTCTACCGAGGCACGTAAGCGGGCGGCCTGGACTCGCAACCGCGCCGCCCCCGACTCGGTTCCGGCTTTCCATCCGGCCAATGCGAGACAGGGGAGCGTCAGCGTACTGTCCAGCAGGTACGGTGACGGCTCGTCCTCAGCGGCCAGGAGCGCTGCGGCATTTGCCCGAGACGCTCGGTGTTCTGCGCGAGGTTCTGGAACCGGGACGAGAAGGACCATGCACGCGCGCCGTGAGCCGGATCCCCAGCTCGGCCGAGTCAGCCAGCACTGCTCACGTAAGCGCGGTGCTGCAATCGAAGCGAAACTGCACAAGCCGGCGTTTACTGTCGGCGCTGATCGGCTGGAGGGCGTGGCGACGAGACGGCTGGGAGCAACTGTCAGGACGTGCCACGAAATTCATCGAGGCACGCACGATGTCATCTGCTCACGCCTTTGTCAAGTTCCGGTACCCGGGCGACATCTCAGTTCCGGTAGCTAGGCGACGTTGCCGGTAGCGGAGTTCTTGCGGCGGGGCCGTCCCTTGGGGTTGGCGAAGGCGCCGAGCTCGCGGGAGCGGTCGTGGCGGATGGGGTGGATACGGATGACCTTGCCGTCCTTGGCGAGCTGGACGGAGGCGGCGACGATGGACACCTCGATGGCCTGGCGGGCCCACCGGCGGCCGGCGGCGTACGGGGTGCCCGCGAAGCTGACGACGCCGGCACCGTCGGCGAGCCGGGTGACGGTGAGCCCGGCCGTGGCGTCCCGGGCCCGCCGGACAACCGGTGCTCGCGGGACCCGGTCGGCCTGATCAGCGCGCAGCCGCTGGGCGTGGGTGGCCACGACCACGCCGCGGTGCAGGATGTCGACCAGCCCGCCGGCGGTGACGACCTCGACCGGCTCGCCGGCGTAAGTCGCCCCGACCCGGTAGCTGAACCCGGCCAGGGAGACCTTGCCGTGCGCGTTCACCCACCGCGACACCCCTGCCGGCCGCGGCCGTGCGGCCCGCGATGCGTCAGGTGCTGGCGGCACCGCGGCATCCTCCGGGGTGAGGGACCGGTCCGCGAGCGTGAACCGCTCCGCCGGGGGCCGTCCGCCGCACGACTGGTGCGGCCGGGCGGTGTTGTACTCGGCGACCCAGGCATCCAGCGCAGCCTGCAGTCCGCTGATCGCGGCGTGCCGCCGGTCGGCGCCGGTGAAGAACTCCGCGCGCATCGTCTTGTGCAGCCGCTCGACCTTCCCCGTCGTGGTCGGCGAGTACGGCGCCGTCAGCAGGTGCCGGATCCCGTTGTCGGCGCAGATCCGGTCGAACATCACCGGCCCGGGACCCTGCCCGAACCGGCCGGTGAACACCTTGCCGTTGTCGGTGAGGATCTGCTCGGGCACCCCGTGCCGGGCCAGCGTCTCAGAAAGAGCCTGGCACACCGGCCGCGCGGTCGCCCGCGCCACGATCTTGGCGCACACGATGAACCGGGAATGGTCGTCGATCCCGGTCACGACCTTCACCTCGACGCCATCGGCCAGGTGCACCCGGCCCATCACGTCCATCTGCCACAGCTCCATCGCCCGGCCGCGCTCCCAGCGACGGTAATCCTCCCGCCGGCGGCGGCGCTTCCTCGCCTCGACCAGCGCGTGGCGCACCAGCGCCCGGTACACCGCCGACCGGCCCGGCAGCGGCACCACGCCCTCACACTCCAGCTGCCACCGGATCCGCGACGGCCCCCACCCCGGATGCTCCCGGCGCAGACCCACGATCCGCGCCTCGGTCGCCACGCTCATCTGATGCGGGCACGACTCCGGCCGCGAGGACCGGTCCGCCAGCGCCCCGATTCCGCCCTCGCTGGCATACCGGCGCAGCCACTCATGCACGGTCTGCCGCGCGACCCCGTAACGGCGGGCCACCTCGGTGACAGGCGCGCCGTCCTCCAGAACCTCAAGCACAGCCCGATACCGCTGCTCCACGACACCCAGCTCCACCAGCACACCCGGCTCCCTCCGCCGCGATCACGTGATCGCAGCGAAGCGCCACAGCAGCCCAGAAGCCGGGAACCAGCACGGAGTGTCGCCCACCTGCCGGAACTACTGTCAGCCAGCTACCGGAACCGCGTCCGCAAACTGTCGCCCAGGAGCCAGAACCAAGGTGTCCAGCATCTACCGGGGTCGCACAATCTGCTCACGCCTTGTCCCGGTGACATCTGGGTGACAAATGATCTACGGTCACGTAACGTTTGCTCAGATCAGCGCTCTGACCTGCGGTTTTGGGTGGAGCTGAGGGGATTTGAACCCCTGACCCCCTCGATGCGAACGAGGTGCGCTACCGGACTGCGCTACAGCCCCAAGACCGGGAGCCAGCGTACCAAACCTGAGGCGTACTCCGGGTCGCGCTAGTCGCCGACGGCGCGGACGGCGGCGTCGGCGTACTGGTCGTAGAGCTGGTCGGAGACGCGGCCGGAGATGTCGATGATCTGGGCGCCGGAGTTGGCGAGGCTGGCCTCGTGGGCCTCGCGTTCGGCGCGGGCCTGGGCGCGCATGTGGCGGGCGTAGGCGCGGGCCTCGGCCGCCTCCCAGGCGGCGCGCTTGCGGGCTAGCTCGGCGTCGGCCATCGCGATCTCGCGCAGCAGCAGAACGTACAGCACCAGCAGCACGGCGGGCGGCACCACGATCCACCAGGCGACGAGGCCGAGGTAGGTGAACAGGCCGGTCACGGCCGTCATCGCGACGAGGATCGTGAGCATCCGGCGCCTGGCGCGGAGCATCTGCTCGCGGCTCTGGGACGGCCGCGGAGCGGGCGGCCCAGAGCCGGCCTCGGCGGGGAGTTCGCTCTCTGGGTACTCCGGCCCGAAGTCGTCCGCGTACTCCGAGGTCTCGGAGTACGCGGACCGGTATTCCTCGTCGACGTAGACGTGCTCGCTGACTTCGACGTGGATGCGGCCTTCGGCGCCCACGCCGTTCTCGGTTGAGGTCAGCTCCTCGTCGTACTGGACGGTCAGCTCGCCCTCGGCGGACGCGACTGCAGCCTGAGCAGAGTGTGTGCGGGCGGCGCAACCAGGCCGGGACGAGGAATCCGGCCCAGATCGCGATGATCGCGAAGTACAGGATCGCGCTGCTCACGCGGCCTCCGGAAGGCCGCGGACGACCCCGCGAAACGGCGACCAGGCGGGCCGGCGGGGTGCGTGAAGAGACCTGGTCACGTCACGCACCGTAAACGGCCTGCGTAGGAATTGACGAGGATGCCGCCCGGTGTGTCGCGAGATACCTCGGTGCGCTAAGTAAATCTGAACCGTCCCTTGACGGGGTTTTGACACAAGACTGCCCACCGCCAAGTCCGACTAGTCCGACGGCAATCAGCCGATCCGCGACCGCGCCGCCCGGACCGTGCTCCGCCAGCGGGGGAGCAGCCCGGTCACGGCGTCCTCGGCGGTGACCGCGTAGCAGATGTGGTCCCGCCACGCCCCGTCGACGTGCAGGCACCGGCGCCGGATGCCCTCCTCGTGGAACCCGAGCTTCTCGACGACGCGCCGGCTGGCCCGGTTCTCCGGCCGGATCGTGGCCTCGATCCGGTGCAGGCCGACCACCATGAAGCAGTGGTCCAGCGCCATCGCGAGGACCGTCGGGATCACGCCGCGGCCCGCGTACTGCTGATCGATCCAGTAACCGACGTTCGCCGTCCTGCGCCGAACCCCAGACGATGTTGCCGACTGTGAGCTGCCCGGCGAACTGCCCGTCGACGAGCACCACCCACGGCAGCGTGACCCCGCGCCTGGCCTCCCTGCGCATCGTCCTGACCATCGCGATGTACGGGCCCAGGTTGGTCTGGTACAGCGGCGTCTCGGGATTGGTCGGCTCCCACGGCCGCAGCCAGTCCGCGTTGCGGACCCGCGCCTCACGCCACGGCTTCGCGTCCCTGGCCGCCAGCGGCCGCAGCGCGACCGGCGAACTGAGCAGGTTCGGCTCGGTCAGGGTCGCCGGCCACCCGCGCGCGTATCCCACATGACCATCATGACGCGTCTGCACAGGTGCGCGCTATTCGGACGCTCGGAACCGCGGACGAGGCTAGGCGTCGCTGCGGGCGTGATCGCCCCCGGCCGCCTGATCCAGGGCATGAGCGATAACCGGACCCAGGACAGACATGCCGTCCCGCACCCCTCCTGTCGACCCGGGGAGGTTCACGATCAGCGTCGCGCCCGCCAGTCCGGCCAGTCCGCGCGACAGCATGGCCGACGGGATACCCGCCTTCACCCCGGCCGCCCTGATCGCCTCGGCGATCCCGGGGATCTCCCTGTCGATCAGCATGCGGGTCATCTCCGGCGTGAGGTCTCCCGGCGTCAGGCCGGTCCCGCCGGTCGTCACCACGACGTCGTAACCGGCCGTGACCGCGTCCTGCAGGGCTGCCTCGACCGCCGCCCCGTCCGGGACGACGACCGGCCCGTCGGTGTCGAAGCCGGCCGAACGCAGCAGCTCGGCCAGGACCGGCCCCGACGTGTCCTCGTACACGCCGGCCGCGGCGCGGTTCGAGACTGTCACCGCGAGCGCGCGGGTCATGGCCGCCTCCAATGTCCGGTCTTGCCGCCGGTCTTCTCCAGCACCTTGACGCCGCTGATCACGGCTGCCGGGTCGATCGCCTTGATCATGTCGATCAGCGCGAGCGCGCCGACGGTGACCGCCGTGAGCGCCTCCATCTCGACGCCGGTCCGGTCCGCGGTCCGCGCGGTCACCGTGATGTCGACGCCGTCGTCGGCGACCGCCAGGTCGACGGTGACGCCGTGCAGGCCGATCGGGTGACACAGCGGGATCAGGTCCGGCGTGCGCTTCGCGCCCTGGATCGCCGCGATCCGGGCGACGGCCAGGGCGTCGCCCTTGGGCACGGTCCCGTCGCGCAGCGCGGCGACGGCGGCGGGGGAGAGGAGCACCCGGCCGGTCGCGGTCGCGGTCCGCGCGGTGACGTCCTTGGCCGAGACGTCGACCATCCGGGCCTGGCCTGCCTCGTCGATGTGGGTCAGGCGATGGGGGAGTGCCGGCCGCCGGCGAGCCGGCGGCCGGCACCGGATCAGGATGCGACCCGATCGCCTCATCGACGGCAGTCCCCGGCGACACGATGTTGTCCCGGCGCCAGCGGATCAGGATGCGACCCGATCGCCTCGTCGACGGCCGCCCCGGCCGAGACTTGCTCGCCCGTCAGGTCGGTCGGCACGAGCATGTCCCCGCTGCGCCTGGGTCCCTGGCCGTTCGTCATGGCAGCTCCAGCACGTCGACGGTCTGGCCGGCCGGCAGGCTGGTCACGGACTCAGGGACGATGATCAGCGAGTCGGCCCTGGCCAGCGAGGCGATCTGATGAGAGTTCTGCCCGGTCAGCGGGCTGACCGATCCCGTCAGCCGGTCAAGGTTGGCCCGCAGGAACGATCTGCGGCCATCGGGCGAGGTGACCGGCGCGGCGAGGCGGGCCTGGCGGGGAGCGGCCGGTTGAGCCTGAAGGCCTTGCAGTGCACGGACGGCCGGCTCGACGAAGAGGCGGAACGAGACGAACGCGGACACCGGGTTTCCCGGCAGCGTGAAGATCGGCGTCTTCTCCGTGCCGCCGCCGATCAGCCCGAAGCCCTGCGGCATGCCGGGCTGCATCGCGACCTTGCGGAACGTGACCGAGCCGAGCTTGGTCAGGGCCGCCTTGACGACGTCGTGCTCGCCGCCCATGCTCACGCCGCCGCTGGTGATCAGCAGGTCGGCGGTCGACGGCCGCCTGCTCGATCGCGTGCGAGCACGGCGTCGGGCTCGTCGGGCAGCGTGGGATGCCTGGTCGTCTCGCAGCCAGCCTCGCGCGCGGCGGCGGCGAGCATGTAGCTGTTGGAGTCCCAGATCCGGCCGGGAACCAGCGGCGACCCCGGCTCGGCGAGCTCGTTGCCGGTCGAGATGACCGTGACCCTCGGGCGGCGCCGCACCCGGACCGTGCCGTGACCGGCCGCGGCGAGCACGCCGATCTGGGCCGCGCCGAGCTTGGTCCCGGCGGGCAGCAGCAGGTCGCCGGGCTGGGCGTCGTCGCCCGCGCGGCGGATCGCGTTCCCGGCCTGGGCGCTTTTGCTGATCCGGACGGTCTCGCCGGCCGTCGTCGGTCCACTCGACCGGGACGATCGCGTCGGCGCCCGCGGGCAGCAGCGCGCCGGTCATGATCTTGACGCAGTGACCTGGCGTGATCGCGTGCGCCGCCGGTGTCGCCGGCCGCGACCTCGGCGTCGACCGGCAGCGTGACCGGGTTCTCCTCGCTCGCGGTCGCGACATCGGCGGCGACGACGGCGTATCCGTCCATGGCCGAGTTGTCGAAGCCGGGCAGCGCCCAGCTGGTCGTCGCGTCCTCGGCGAGCACGGTGCCCTCGGCCTGGGTGATCGCGAGGTCCTCAGGGGGCAGCGGAGTGATCGCCGCGATGATCTCGTTCAGGTAGCTGTCGACTGACTGCATCGCCATGATCCCGTCCGCCTGCCCAGGCAGCTCGAATTGTCGCCGGATCGCCCGGCGGTCGTGCCTCGGCGGCCTCGGCATTGGCCGCCTGCCGCGGCTAGTCCAGCGTGCTGACGTACTCCTTGAGCCAGGGTACGAAATCGGGTGCGAGGTCAGGCCTGGCGGTCGCGAACTCGACGGTCGTGCGCAGGAAGTCCTGCTTGTTGCCGGTGTCGAAGCGGCGGCCGCGGAACAGGACGCCGTGCACGCCGCCGCCGTCGGCGTTCGCGGTCCGGTCGGCGATCGCGAGCGTGCGCAGCGCGTCGGTCAGCTGGATCTCGCCGCCGCGCCCTGGCGGCGTCTCGCGCAGCACGCCGAAGATCGCCGGGATCGCAGATGTAGCGGCCGATCACGATCCAGTTGGACGGCGCCTCGCTGATGTCCGGCTTCTCGATCAGGTCGGTGACGGCGACGATGTCGGCGTCGTCGGTCGGCTTGAACGCGGCGACCCCGTACGCGGACACCTGGTCGGCGGGCACCTCCATCAGCGCCACGATGCTGCCGCCGTACTTGCGCCTGGCGTCGATCATCTTGGCGACCAGCGGGTCATCGGCGCTGATCAGGTCGTCGCCCAGGAGGACGGCGAACGGCTCGTCGCCGACGCTGTCGGCCGCGCAGAGCACCGCGTGACCAAGCCCGCGCGGCGAGGGCTGCCGCACGTAGCTCATGCGGGCGAGGTTGGCCGGAGCCTGGACGTCGGCCAGCGCCTTGGCGTTGCCCTTGGCCTCGAGCGCCTCCTCCAGCGGCCGGGTCAGCGGCTGAAGTGCGCGGCGATGGCCTGCTGCCGGTCGTCGGTGATCAGCACGACATCGTGCAGCCCGGCAGCCGCGGCCTCCTCGACCACGTACTGGATCGCGGGCTTGTCGACGACGGGCATCAGGGCCTTCGGCATGGCCTTCGTGGCCGGCAAGAACCTGGTGCCGAGCCCGGCGACCGGGACGACTGCCTTGGTGACGGTGCCTTTGTGAGCCATCCTGTAACCCTAACTAGCCTGATGGAGGCCCTCGTGGACGGCATGGCCGGGAGCGATCACGCCGCGTCGGAACGTAGAGCTACCCCCCGTCAGAGGAGTATGCCCGAGCAACGACTGGCTGAACGCAAGGCCACGCTGCGCAAGGAGCTGCTGGCAGCGAGAGCAAGCCAGAGCGTAGCGGAGCGGAGGGCCGCCGGGCGAGCATTGCGCGACACGATTCTCGGGCTGCCTGAGACGGGCATGGCCGGGGCGATCGCGGCCTATATATCGGTCGGTACCGAGCCGGAGACCACCGCGCCTGGTGTTCGCGCTCTGGAAGCGCGGCAGCTATGTGCTGCTGCCGGTGCTCCAGGACGATTTCGACCTGGACTGGGCCTCGTACGAGGGGCCCGACTCGCTCGAGCCAGGCCCGTTCGGGCTGCTCGCAGCCGACCGAGCCGCGGCGCGGACCCGGCGCGATCTCCAGCGCCGATCTGGTGATCGTTCCGGCCCTGGCGGCCGATCGCGCCGGGAACCGGCTCGGCCGCGGCGGCGGCTGCTACGACCGGGCGCTCGCGCGGGTCGGCCCGTCGGTGCCGACCGTGGCGCTGCTGTACGACCACGAGCTGCTCGACGAGGTCCCGGCCGGCCCGCTTGACCAGCGGATACGGGCGGTTGCGCAACCTAAGCGAGGAATCACCAGGTTGCCGGCCTGAGGAATCTCCAGGTCGTGCTGGCTGTTGCTACCATTTAGCAGTTGAGTGCTGCGAGTGCTAACGGAAATTCTTGGAGGACACGTGCCGACGTACCAGTACGCCTGCACCGAGTGTGGCGACCAGAGTGAGGTCGTCCAGCGCTTCAGCGACGACCCGCTGACCGTCTGCGGCACGTGCGGCGGCAGGTTGCGCAAGGTGTTCTCGCCGGTTGGCATCGTCTTCAAGGGCTCGGGTTTCTACCGGACCGACAGCCGGGCTGGCGCGGTCAAGCGGCGGCTCCGCGAACGGCAAGTCTGGTGAGGGTTCGGACAGCTCGAAGGCCGAGTCGGGCGCCAAGGCCGAGTCTGGCGCGAAGTCCGGATCGGACAGCTCGTCGTCGAACGGCTCCTCTGGCTCTTCTGACAGCTCCGGCTCTTCTGGCAGCTCGGGCAGCTCCGGCAGCAAGAAGGAGTCCTCGAGCTCGGGCTCGGGCTCGAAGAAGTCCGGGGCCGACTCCAAGGTCGCCTGACCCAACCTTCACAATGCAGTCGTGACAACACAGCCGAGCATCGGCGTCATCGGCGGGTCCGGGCTCTATGAGTTCCTCGAGGACGCACACGAAGTCACGGTCGACACCCCGTTCGGCCGTCCGAGCGATGTCATCACGATCGGCACTGTCGTCGGACGTCCCGTTGCCTTCCTGCCAAGACATGGCAGGCAGCATCAGTTCCCGCCGCATCGCATTCCTTACCAGGCCAATATGTGGGCGCTCCGGTCGCTCGGCGTGCGGCAGGTGCTCGCACCCAGCGCGGTCGGGTCGCTGAAGCCCGAGCACGGGCCTGGGACGCTTGTCATTCCCGACCAGCTCGTCGACAGGACTACGGGCCGGACGCAGACGTATTACTCCGAGGGCGGCGCGGTGCACATCCAGTTCGCCGACCCGTACTGCCCGCACGGGCGGGCGGTCGCGGTGGCGACGGCCGACGTCGCTGGCTGGCCCGCGCTGACGTCGGGCACGCTCGTGGTGATCGAGGGGCCGCGGTTCTCGACCAGGGCCGAGTCCCGCTGGTACGCGGCGCAGGGCTGGACGATCGTCGGCATGACCGGGCACCCGGAAGCCGTTCTCGCCCGCGAGCTGGCGCTCTGCTATACGTCTCTGTCGCTGGTCACCGATCTGGACGCGGGCGTCGACGAGGGCGAGGGCGTGACGCAGATGGAGGTCATGGAGGTCTTCGCGCAGAACGTCGCGCGGCTGCGCGGCCTCCTGATGACGGTGATCGAGAACCTGCCGGAGAAGCGGACGTGTCCGTGCCCGTCGGCGCTGGATGGCCTGAAGTTGCCGTTCGAGCTGCCGTAGTCCGGGGCTGCGTTGCGCCTTGGCGCTTGGCGCGTTGGCGCCTCAGGCTGCCGGTGCGTGACGGCTGGCCAGGCCGACCAGGTTGCCCTCGCTGTCGCGGATGAACGCCATCCACTCTTCCCAGCCCGGTTCGCCGAAGGCGCCGTCGGTGTCGACGAAGATCCGGTGCGGCTCGGTGTGGACGGTGACTCCGTCGTCGCGCAGCTTGCTGATCGTTTCGCGGACGTCCGGCACGCCGAGATAGATGAGCGCGCTGGGTGCTGCCTGCTCGAGCAGCAGCCGCACGCCGTTGAAGCCGACGAACGCCAGGCCTGGCGGATCGAATTTCGCGATCAACGTGCCGCCCAGGACGGTGGTGTAGAAGTCCGCGGCCCGGTCGAGGTCTTCGGCGTGCTGCGCGACCTGGTGTAGCTGAGTCATCGGTTCCTCCGAGACGGGCTGGCGGTGCTAGTACGTAGCATCCTATGATTCGCTAGATCTACGTAGATTGCGGCTGGGCCCGGATGTGCCTGCGTTGCTCGTCAGCGTGGTGCCGCGACACGTACGTAGCATCCCTATTGATTATTGGTAGGCATGCTATACATGTGGTGTGACGACCGGCAAGCCCGATCTCGAGTCCGCCGCCTCGGCCCTGAACTCCGGCGCGATCCACGTGCTGCGCAGCCTCCGGGCGGTGGACCGGCTCGCTGGCCTCACCCCGGCGCGGCTGTCGGCGTTGTCCGTGCTGGTCTTCGGCGGACCGTGTTCGCTGGGCGCGCTGGCGGGCGCCGAAGGAGTAGCCGGCCCGACCATGACCAGGATCGTCGACGGCCTGATCGACGCTGGCCTGGCGGAGCGGCAGCCGCATCCCACCGACGGCCGCGCCGTGCTGATCGCCGCGACCGCCGAAGGCGACGCCCTGATGCGCGCGGCCCAGCGCCGCAGGATCGAGGCGCTTGCGGCCGCGACTCGCCTCGCTGCCCGCGGCGGCCCAGCGCCAGATCGCGTCGTCCGTGGAACTGCTGGACCAGGTCGCTGCCGCCGTCCGCGCGCAAGCGGTCGATGAGAAGGCGTCCGGACAAGCGGGCCGACGGGATGGAGTGCGCTCAGCCCGGCATCGGCAGCGGGCGACGGACAGGCAGGCGCGACTTGATGCGGCGCGGCTGCGGTGGGCCGAAGCAGCCAAGCAGATGTCAGCCGCGGCGCAGCGCGCCCAGCGTCATGAGTGAGTTACGGCCGCAGCCCCGCGAGCCGGTAGGCTTAGCGGCGCCGGCCAGGTGGCTGGCATGCCCCGATAGCTCAGTGGATAGAGCGGCTGCCTCCTAAGCAGTAGGTCGCAGGTTCGAGTCCTGCTCGGGGCGCCCGCCCGCGATTTCGCAAGGTCAGGACGCTAAGCGGCACTTGCGCTGCCAGTCGTCAGCATCAGCCGGACTCGTCCGTGCCGAAGGCGTGCCACACGCGTTCGCATTGTGCGGCTTGCAGAGGCGAAGGCCACGCCTGGTGGCTGGGTCTATTCCATCGATGCCACGCACCTGAGTTGGGCCACGTTTCAGTCTTGTTGACCTCTGCGCGGACCTGACCTCGCGATATGCCGACCTGCGGGAAGTGCGCACTAACCAGCCCGTTGCGATCGGCAGGATGGCCCTCAGCGCCAGGCGGCGCCGTTCCAGTACAACATCATCGTTTTTGTCTCCGTGCTGCCGACCGCCCAGGCGCGCCCTGACCGCGGGATGGCGGCGACGCCCTGCAAGAAGTACACCCGGCCGGGCGCGGGGTTCAGGTCCTCCTCCTTCCAGGCGCGTCCGTTCCAGTGCAACGCTACGGCTTGGCCCTCACCACCGCCCACAGCCCAGGCATTATCCGCCGATGACGTGCTGACGGCAAAGAGAGTGTTCTGGATGCTGGCGCACGTCCAGCTCCGGCCATTCCAGTGCAGGATCACCCCGGACCCGACAGCCCAGACATTGCTGGCCGAGGTGGCGGCCACGCTATAGAGGCCGTAACGCATTGCGATGTCCGGCATGATGACCTGTCGCCATTGGCTGCCGTTCCAGTACATCAGCCGCGGGGAGCTGCCCGTCCGGAACCGGATGACGGCCCACGCATTCGCCGGGGACGTGGCGGCCACGGCATCGACCGCCATGACGCGGCGCTCTAGCGTGGCGGGCAGTTGCGTGCGCGTCCAGGCCGTGCCGTCCCAGTGCAAGACCAGCGGGCCACGGCCGGTGAAGCCGACCGCCCACGCGTCCGTGGCCGAGGTGGCCGCCACGTCCTCCAGGGCGCTGCTGTACGCCAGTTTCGGGACCGGCACTGACCGCATCGTCGTGCCGGCCACCCGCAGGATGAGCGGCGTGCCGACGCCGCCTCCGTCACCATGGTCCGTGAGACCGTACTCGCCAACAACCCACCCGCCGCCAGGGAAGACGGCCGTGGCGGCCAGATCACTCAGCAGCGGCAGGGCCGGGTCGCTCAGCGTCTTCCAGACCGCGCCGTTCCACCGCGCGACCAGCAGCCCCAACTGAGCTGACGAACCGACGACCAGGGCGCTGCTGGCTGACCGGGCCGCGACGTCGAGCAACCCGCCTCGACGAGCCGGCGGCATGTCCAGCGGCGAGCGCTGGCCGCTTGTCCTGGCGACAGGAGCGCTGGCGGTGGGCACGGAAGTGCAGGCGACTTCCCGGGGAGACCCGTGCAGGGCCGGCGGCCAGGCAGCTGGGGGCGCGGCTGTGCACGCAGCCGTCACCGCAGCGGCCGACACGACGCCCGCGAGGCGCCAGCGCTTGCTACCAGGCTTCATCTGTCCCGCCGATCCAGGGCTTCATCACTCCTCAGACGCCCGGTCACAGCGCCAGGATTACCCACCGGACCGGACATGTACAACTATGTACAGCCACGCAGGTCCCAATGAAAGCCAGACTGGCCCCCGCGGAGCACCAACGTGTCGCAAGACAGGTCAAAGCCGACGACGGAGTAACCCCATCCTGGGTTCGCCAATTACGCGGTTCGCCGGGCATAGCCCGATGTCAGCCCCAGATAGCCGCCGCGGCCACGCTCCTCCGGGTGAGGATCAGCGCCAGCGACTCGTTGTCAAATAATAGTTTGAATATTTGACAAACTACCGGGCCGGCCTGATCATGACACCCATGGCCGATCGGAAGGCGAAGGACGCGCTCTATGAGGGCTTCGCCGAAGTGGCTCGGGCACTGGCGAGCGGCCGACGGGCAGAGATCGCCGACGTGCTGGCCCAAGGCGAGCGGCCAGTGGAGCAGATCGCGGCCGAGATCGGTCAGAGCACCTCCAACACATCGCACCACCTGCGAGCTATGGCGCACGCGGGCCTGGTGACCTCGCGCAGGGACGGCACCCGCATCTACTACGCCCTGGCCAGTGACAGAGTCGCCGCACTCTGGTCGGCTCTCCAGCAGGTGGCCGGCGAGCACGTGGTCGGCCTGCGCAAGCTCGCCGAGGCCTACTTGGGCGACAGGAGCGGTATCGACGCGATCGGCCGCGAGGAACTGGCCGCGAGGCTAGCCCGAGGCGAGGTCCTGGTCCTGGATGTGCGTCCCCCGGCGGAATATGCCGCCGGGCACATCGCCGAAGCGCGATCGGTGCCGCTCGCAGAACTGCGACAGCACATGAGCGTGCTGCCGGCGGACGCCGCGGTGGTCGCCTATTGCCGCGGTCCGTACTGCGTGTATGCGGACGAGGCTGTTCGCGAGCTGGTCAGACAGGGGTTCCGGGCGTACCGGCTGGAAGACGGCTATCCCGAGTGGAAGCGAGCGGGGCTGCCCGTCGCGGCAGGAAAGGGCGAGTGAGCGATGACTAAGGATTTGCAAGTGGACCCGGTCGCACTGCGCGAGCAGGTCCGGGCGAAGTACCGCGAAGTGGCCGCTGAACCAGGCGCCGGCTTTCATTTCCACACCGGCCGGCCTCTGGCCAGGCGGCTGGGCTACGACGGCGCCGCCGTCGGCGCGCTGCCAGACTGTGCCGTGGAGTCCTTTGCCGGCGTGGGCAACCCTTTCTCGCTGCGGCGGCTCGAGCCCGGCGAGAAGGTAGTCGATGTCGGCTCAGGCGCCGGATTTGATTCGTTCATCGCGGCTGCCCAGGTTGGCCCTGCCGGTCACGTGGTTGGCGTGGACATGACCGCCGAGATGCTGGCGAAGTCGCGGCAAACTGCCAGGATGCTCGGCGTCAGCCACGTCGAGTTCCGCGAGGGGCTGGCCGAGTCGCTTCCGGTCGACGACGCCTGGGCCGACGTGGTGATCTCCAATGGCGTCATCAACCTGTGCGCCGACAAGCAAGCGGTGCTCGGCGAGGTCTTCCGGGTTCTTCGGCCCGGCGGGCGCCTGCAATTCGCCGATATCGCCAACGGCCGTCCCGTGCCGCCTGAAGCGCTCCGCGATATCGACCTCTGGACAGGTTGAATTGCCGGCGGGCTGCCCCGTGCGGGCTGGCAGAGGATGCTGGAGGACAGCGGGTTCACCAGCGTGCAGATCGGCGAGGCGACCGATACGTTCGGCGGTGCACAAGGCGAGGGGAAAGCGCGAGCGTTCGAGGTGTACGGCTACGCATTTATGGCAAACCGGCCCGCGTGACGTGCTGCCGACATCGCCAGAATGTGCGGGGCTTGCACAGATGTGGGGCGAGATCGCTGACTATCGGCGGGCCACGGCGAGTACGTGACCGCTGTACGGATGGAGGTTAACCGTGGCCGAGGCTTCAGGCAAGAGTGCTTCGGCGGCACCCTGGCCAAGCTCACATTTCAGCGTGTCCGGCGCGGCGAGGTCCCGTGCTCACCGCGAGTGCTGACGAGCGCCGGCACCTGGTCCGGGCCGAGCACCCTGCTCATAGCATGATCGGCGTGGAACCGGGCGACCGGGACTCGGGGCTGCGGCTGGCAGAGCTCGTGGCCGCTTTCTCGCTGGCTACGGACTTGGGGATGGGCCAGCCGATGGAGCACGTGCTGCGGTCCTGGCTGATCGCTGTGCGGTTGGCGGAACACCTGGACTTGGCGGCCCGAAGCGCGGGCATGGCTCTACTACGTGATCTCGCTGGATTGGGTGGGCTGCGTGGCCGACACCGCGGAGGTCGCGACCTGGTTCGGCGATGACATCGCGTTCCGGGCCGATAGCTATCGCGCGGCGATCCCTACCGTGGTCCTCACAGGCCAACCAAGGACCGGCGTTAAGGAGATGGATGTCATGGCAAGCAAAGCCGTTATCAGCGTGACCACCGGGCTTGAGGACCCAGAGAAAGTCACCGTCGCGTTCCTCGTCGCCGTAGGGGCGGCTGAGTCGGGCCGCCCGACGCTCATGTTCCTGGCCAAGGAAGCAGTCCGGCTCGCCACCGAAGGCACCGCTGCTGGCGTCGCATGCGAGGGGTGCCCTCCGCTCCCTGACCTGCTGAAGCGGTATGAGGCAGCTGGCGGGCGGTACTTCGTCTGTCCGATCTGCTTCAACGCCAAGAAGCTCAACCAGGAGACGCTTATCAGCGGTGCCGAACTCCAGGGCACGACCCCGATGTGGGCCTGGATCGGCGATGAGGCCGCCACCACATTCAGCTACTGACCGTCATCCTGCCCGCGGTGATGTCCGTTCCGGCCTGGGCGGATTCGCAGTCGTGCGGGCGACGCGGCTGACTGCCAGCATCGGCCTTTTCTGGGTGGGCCGGATCGGCAGGCCGGCTGCACGCCAGGCTTCGAATCCGCCGGATACGTCGGTCACGCTGGCGGCGCCGAGGTCGAGAAGCGAGCCGACGGCGAGTATGGAGGAGTAGCCCTGGTTTGCAGATCAGGATCAGTGGCGTGCTCAGGTCGGGAATGGCTGGATGGGTGGTCAGTTCTCTGAGCAGGTCTGTCTGGCGGTCAGGTCCTGGCGGATAGCTGGCTCGTCGCCAGGGCGCGGCGGCTGGTGGTGTGGGTTTCGTACATGCGCAGCGCCACCACGATGCCGCTGATGGCGGTGAGGGCGGCGACGGCCCAGATAGCGGCCGCCAGGCCCAGCCAGTCGGCGATGATGCCGGCGAGGAGGGCGCCGACGGCGAAGCCGGCGTCGCGCCAGAGCCGGTAGATGCCGACGGAGGATGCCCGCCAGGTGGGATGGGCGACGTCGCCGATGACGGCGAGCAGGGTGGGGTAGACCATGGCGGTTCCCGCGCCGAGGAGGAGCGCGCCGGCCACCCAGGCAGCGAATCCGTGGGCGGCGGCGATCCAGCCGATGGCTAGTGCCTGGACCAGCATGCCTGCGGTGATGAGCCATTTGCGGCCTAGCCGGTCCGATAGGGCTCCGGTGATGAGCTGGCCGAGTCCCCAGACGGCGGGGTACAGGCCAGCGAGGACGCCGATGGCCGACACGGACAGGCCGTAACGCGCGAAGTAGACAGGGAAGATGCCCCAGGCCAGGCCGTCGTTGAGGTTGTTGACCAGGCCGGCCTGGCATGCGGCTGACAGCGCCTTTTCCTTGAAGCTGGTGAGCGTGAAAACCTGCGCCGTGGTCAGCCCGCCGTGCAGATCCGCGGTGGCCGGGGCGTGTGTGCGAGCCTCGTGGCGGGCGTGGCCGTGGGTCTCGCGCACGAACAATGCAGACAAGCCGAGGCCGAGGGCAGCGAAGGCTACGCCGAGGAAGAACGGCGCAGGCCGCAGCCCCCAGTGCGCGGCGATGAAGCCGGTGGCCATGGCGGTCACTGCTACGGCGCCGTAGCCCGCGGCCTCGTTCAGTCCCATGGCCAGGCCCCGGCGTTCGGGGCCCACCAGGTCGATCTTCATGATGACGGTGGTGGACCAGGTCAGCCCCTGGCTGGCGCCGAGCAGGACGTTGGCGGCGATGATCCATCCCCAGTCCGGCGCCCAGATCAGCAGCAGCGGGATGGGCAGGGCGATCAGCCACCCGGTCACGAGGACGGGCTTGCGGCCGAACCGGTCCGAGGCGGTGCCGGCGAAGAAGTTGGTGACCGCCTTGACCGCGCCGAAGGCCAGGATGAACGTGAGCGCAGCGGTGACCGCCTGCAGGCCGAACACGCGGGTGGCCAGCAGCGGCACCACGGTGCGTTCCTGGCCAAGCATTCCGCCGACCAGGGCATTGACCGCGATCAGCAGGCTGAACTGGGCGAGGTTGGCGCGCAGGCCCAGCTGCACCGGGCCGCGATCAGGTGCCCTCATCGCCCGGTCCGCAGCGCGCGTCCTGTATCCGCGGCCCAGTCCTCGGGCCCGCCGACGGCGACGGTGAGGTCGCGGTGCCCGGCGGCGGCAAGGAGGCTGGCGGCGCTCATGGCCCGTTCGCCGTGCCCGCACATCAACGTCAGCGGCCCGGGGTCGACGCGGGCGCCATCGGCTGCCAAGGCGCCGAGCTCGATATGGGATGCGCAAGGGATGTGCCCGGCGACGTACTCGGCGTCCTGGCGAATGTCCAGGACCGGGCCGCTGACCCGCCCAGCGCGGACCAGGGCGACGTGCCCGGTGGGGCCGTTCCACGCGGCCATACCTCCGGCTAGCTCGCCGGCGAGGTTCTCGTAGCCGACCTTCAGCGCCTGCCGGACGAGGTCGAGGCGGTCCTGGCTGTCTTCGAGCACGAACACGAGGGATTCGCCGGGGTCGACGAGCCAGCCGAGCCATGTGGCGAACGCATCGCGCAGCGGGATAGACAGCGCGCCCGGGATGTGCCCGGCCGCGAAGGCTGTGAGGGGCCGGGCGTCGACCAGGCGGGCTCCGCCGGCCGCCTGGCGGCGCACCTCGGCGGGGCTGAGGGCGGTCAGCAGGGGCGGCTCGGGGCCGTAGACGGCGGGACCGCACCGGTTGACCTCGCGCAGCCGGCCGAAATAGGGCGGGTAGGTGCCCAGGCCGGCCAGGAGCGCGCTGACGAAGGCATCCTCGCCCGGCGCCGCGAGCAGCGGGTTGGCTGCCTTCTCCCGGCCGATCGTGGTGGTCCGCTCTGCGCCGGCGGGAGCTGAGCAGAATGATCCGGCACCGTGGGTGGGGTAGACGGCCAGGTCGTCGGGCAGGGTCAGGACCCGCTCGTGCAGTGACCGCCACAGGGCGCGGGCGAGCGCGTCGGTCTGCTCCGGGGCGATCAGGTCCGTGCGGGCCACGGCGCCGACGAGCAGCGACCCGCCGGAGAACAAGGCCACCGAGCGAACTCCGTCTAGGAGCAGGTAGGCGAGGTGCTCAGGCGTATGCCCGGGTGTCGCCAGGGCCCGCAGCTTGAGCCCGCCCAGGTCCACCTCGTCGCCGTCACCGAGCCCGCGGTGCCCGAACTGAAGGCCGCCGCCGGCGGAAGCGATCACCTGGGCTCCCCGCGCAGCCAGCTCGCGGCTGCCGGACACGAAATCGGCGTGCAGGTGCGTCTCGGCCGCGTACGCGATAACCAGTCCGCGGCGCTCCGCAGCGGCCAGGTACGGCGCCGGGTCGCGCTCGGGGTCGACCACCAGCGCCCGGCCGTCACCCAGGTCCAGGAGAAACGACGAATTACCTAGGCCCTCGTCGACCATGACCGTTGGGCAGGGATCTGCCGGCATTGTCTCTCCTCTCGCCACGCCGCAACGGACCGGCCGATTTGCTTCGCTAGTATTCCAGAGATCAATAGAATATCCTAGAGGCAGTTGTCCGCCATCGATCGATGGGAGAGGAGCCGGGCGTGGAAGGCCGGGAAGCCAAGGACCGCCTGTATGACCAGTTCGCCCGGGCCGCCAAGGCGGCAGCCAGCCCCAAGCGGATCGAGTTGCTGGAGCTGCTCGCCCAGGGCGAGCGCACCGTCGAAGCGCTGGCCCAGGCTACTGGGATGGGCGTGACCAACACGTCCTCGCACCTGCAGGTTCTCCGGGGAGCCCGGCTGGTCGAGACCCGCAAGGACCGAACGAAGGTCTTCTACCGGCTGGCCGGCGATGAGGTGGCCGTCTTTGTTGTGGCCTTGCGGGATCTGGCCCGCTCCAGGTTGGCCGAGGTTGACCAGGTGCTGCGCGACTTCTTCCTCGCCCGGGACGCGCTCGAGCCGCTCAGCCGCGCCGAGTTGGTGCAACGGGCCGGGCGCGGCGAGGTAGTCATCCTGGACGTGCGCCCCGCCGCGGAGTTCGCCGCCGGTCACATCCCCGGCGCCCTGTCCGTCCCGCTGGAGGAACTCGACGCCGTCCTGGCCCAGCTGCCCAGGCGGTCTCAGATTGTCGCTTACTGCCGCGGCCCGTACTGCGTGCTGGCCCCCCTGGCGGTCGAACGGCTCCGGGCCCGGGGCTTCAATGCCCGTCGTCTGGCGGACGGAATGCCCGAATGGCGACTGGCCGGCCTGCCTGTTGCTGCCGGAGCGCAGTGATCAGCGTGAAGACACTGGTGATCCCTGAACGACCCGCCGTATGGCACCGCGCTCATGGAACGGCCTGCGGCTGGCCGGGCGCGACAGTTCGGAGGTCCGGGTTTTCTGCTCGGTGACGCGGTCGGCTGCGCCGGCGCGGGCCAGAAGGTGCCCGACGGCTACTAACACCTGGGCAGCATAATCGAATCGGTCGACCGTGACGGCGCCACGATGGGGTGCTGCGGGACCTCCATGGATGCCCGCGGGATCGCCGACGATCACCTGGTCAGCGGCGCCCGGCGCTCCGCCACGGTGGGCGCAGTTCACCGCGGAGAACGTCAGCTTCTTCGACCGGCTAGGCTCGTTAGTCGGCGCCTCCAAAAATGGGCCCGCTGCCCTACGACACCGACTACGTCGCGAATGCGTCACCGGCAGGTAACGGCGCCATGCCTCGCCGAAGACCAGAATGATGACCTGCCAGATGCTGAACCTCCGATGGCTGGCGGACGTGGGCCGATGTTCATCCTTTCGCGGCGGCATCGGGTCGCCGGGGACTGGCACTGGGTGAAAGCCATGCGCTACCGGCTCGAAGTTCGGCTTACACCTGCCGATGTAGGCAGGCGGGTCGTGATCCGCTGGCGCCGGCCCAGCCAAGACGCTGGCGAAGAGATTGCAGACGTGCTGGGCATTCTTGAGGACACTGACGCAGCTTCCTTCACCGTCCGCACCTCTGCCGGGCAGCTGGTCGTGATCCCGCGCACGCGGGCACTGGCGGGGAAGGTCGTGCCTATGAGGCCGCCGCGCAGGCTCAAAGGGCCTGGATCTTCCTGAGGAGCGGGCGGTGGCCAGCATGCGCTGCTGGACTCCGCCGTTCGGATCCCCGGGCGGTCGCCTACGTTGGTGCGGCACGGCTGCTTCAGGCGTTCATGAGTTCACATCCTCGGCGAAGAACAGTCCGACCAGCGTGCCGTCGGAACGGGTCACCACCATCCGCGTCACCTCCGCATGACCCATCCGGTGCGCCAACGCGGCGGCATCCTCGCTCGGTCGCACAGTGGAGATGCCGAACCGCATCACCGTTCGCACCTCAGCATCTGCTGCCGCGGACTCCAGGAGGTGCCGATAGGCGGCTCCCATGACTACATCTGCTTGGTTGAGAACCAGGACCGGCCCGAAGCCCTGGGCATCGATCAGGCGCAAGGCGGCAGCTACCGGGGTGCGCTCATCGACTGTGGCCACCCCACGGCGGGTAGACAGTCCTGCCAGCTCGGCCGTGCCCTCAAACGGCAAGTCAGCGGCCAGCCAGTCGGCCTTGCCCGCGACATAGTCATACACCGGGCTGAACCCGACCGCTTCGAGCCGCCACGCGGCCCGCGGGCTCATGTCTCAATACCAGTCGTGGCAGTACACGATGACCGGCCGGGACCGGTCCAGCTGACCGGTGCTGATGTCCAGTCGTTTCAACGGGGACATTGATCGCGTCTGGCAGGTGCGTACAGTCGTAGTCCTCCGTGGGCAGCACTTCAACCAGCTGCGCGCCCTGGTTGGTCAGCTTCTGCAGGTCATCGCGCCCTATCCCAGTCGGCATGTTGACTCCCGATCCTGGCTCGCCCGTCCGCACACCAGCGGCTAGCCGAAGATACCTCCGGTAACAGCTGGCATGTCTCCTGGCCGCGGGCCCGAGGCGGCCGAACGGGAACTCGCGATCGCCTGAAGTGAGAGTGCACTCTTGCTGTTTGTCGATGCGCGGCTGCTCCGCCGCTAGCCGGCGGACAACGCGGGCGACACAATCGGTGTCGTGAAACAACCCGACCCGGGCCGGCTGCCCGATGGCGTGCGCGGCGATGGCGTGTTCAGAGTTGTGGTTGAGGGTTACGACGCGGTGTACCCCGCGGTGGCAGCGAGCCCGACCTTCCGGAAGCTGTGGGCCGAGCACGCCTGCGGGGGTGCCTTCCCGTCCGAGTTCGCGCACATCAGCTTTCTGACCTTTGACGAGCTTCGGGCCATGGCAACTCATCTGGCACTCGGCGAGGACGCGGTGCTAGCCGACCTGGCATGCGGGGGCGGTGGCCCGGGATTGTGGGTGGCGACGCAGTCCGGTGCGTCGCTCATCGGCATCGACCCGTCATCGGCCGGGCTGGCGGAGGCGCGCAAACGCTGCAAGCGGACCGGCATTGCACACCGTGTCCGGTACCAGCAGGGCACGTTCGCGGCGACCGGGATCGCCGACGGCGCCGCCGACGCAGCTCTAAGCGTCGACGCCATCCAGTACGCACCTCGACAAGGCTCAGGTGTTCAGCGAGGCTCACCGGATCCTGCGCGCCGGCGGCCGCTTGGCGTTCTCCGCGTTCGAGGTGAACCCCCGGCTGGTCGGCGGGCTGCCGGTGCTCGGGGTCGACCCGGTGCCCGACTATGCCCCGTTGCTCGAAGAGGCCGGCTTTGCGATCGACTGGTACAGGGAGTCAGCTGGCTGGTCCGAGCGAGTCCAGGCGACGTTCGGCGCCGTCGTGGAGGCGATGGCGACGCTCACCGAAGAGATGGGCCAGGCGGCGGCCTTGTCCCTGGGCATGGAGGCGGCTGTCACCTTGCAGGTCCAGCCGTACCGGCGCCGGGTCGTGGTCGCTGCTCATCGCCTGGACTGCCGAGATCATCTGAACGGCTAATCGAACACTCTTCGGATAATCAGCGTGCACCAAGGTTAAACCCTTGATCAGGTGCGGTCGATCGGGCTTCGTCAGATTCAGCCGCTCGGCGTTTCGTTACGCGGGCGTCAGGCCTGCGTCCACGGGCTTTCTAGAAGGCGCTGGCCCATGGGTTGACTCCGCGACGATCGGGGTGAGCGACAATGTCCAGCGGCGGGTTAGGTGAGTAGCTGGCCGAAGATGCCGATGCCTGCTTGCAAGGCGCGGGCTTTGCCCAGAATGCCGCCGGTGATCTCCGGATGGGAGGCTGCCCACGCCGTCGCGGCTGCCCGGGTGGCGAAGAAGTTTATGTACCCGCAGCAAACCGATGCCGACGGCCCGGCGCGTTCGCCGGCAGTCCGGCCGACGTACACCACAGCCGTGGGCGGATCCCAGGTGCTGTTGGCCCCGTCAACTTCCACGGCAATCGGCTCGCCGGTGGACGGATCGGCTGATTCGATCACGACAGGAAGGCCGACCATCGCGGACACGCCCAGGGCGTCGATCGCGCACATGGCGTACGCGGTTGCGCCGCCTGATATCCGCACCCCGTGCCGGGTCTGCAGCGCGGAGAACGGGTATGCCGCGGTGATCTGGCCGGCCCGATCGAGGTACAAGAAGTCGCCGTCTGCCAGCTCGGCCAGCACCTGAGACACATTGAACGGCTCAGCGTGCTCGGCCAGGCTGGCGATGCCGGGCGCAGCTCCCGTGCGCACGAAGGATCGCAGCACGGCCTGATGCACGGCCCGCAGGCCACGCTCGGCTGGCGCGATGCGGCCCTGCCCGGCCCGTCCGAGCGAGTCCAGCCACGCCAGGTCCCCCTGCCCGCTCGCCGCGGCCAGCGCCTGCTCAATCGCCTGCCGGAGCTGGCCGATTGATGGCGCGCCCGATGTCTGGCCGTTCTCATCGCGATACAGCCGGCATGACATGCTTGGCGCCTGCCCCGGCTCGGCGAACGGGTCCACCCCGTCGATCACCAACGTGGGCGAGCCGCGCATGCCCCACCTGGCTGCCTCGCCTGCATCGGAGATCACCTTCTGCGACAACGAGATACCCGGCCGGCCATCCAGGACCGCCGAGAGCCGGTCCTTCAACACAGGCGCGTTCGGGCAGCCCGGCTCGGCCAGAACGGTCAGATGCATCCGGCCAGCTCCTGCCGTCGAGCTACCAAGGCAGGTGCCGGTTGAGCCACTGCAGCGCAGGCCCGATCACCGGTCGCTCATGCCAGCCTCGCGCCATGACTTGCCCACGGACCGTCTCGGCGGCACCGCGCAGCGTCTGGCGCATCACCGTGGCTTGGTGATCCCTAGCCCGGCGACGCAGAAAATGGACGCAGCTAATGCAGATACCTACTTCGGGATGGTTACCGAGGTGGACCAGGGCGTCCTCGGAGCTGATCCGGCCGCAGCACCAGCATCTGCCCTCGTCCGTCTCGCCTGCCGCTGTCTCGGTCTCAGCGTTCATAGCGGCTCCCGTCTGCCACCAGCGAGTGTAGGCGTCCGGAAGAGGCTAGCGGTGATGTGCAGTTCCCGCCTGCTGTGGCCGCCTGTTTTCGTGCAGCACCGGCGGCGTCGCAGCGCCGGCCAACGCGCATTCCAGGTCGGCCGGTAACACGGTCCGGTCGGTCTTCGCCGGACTGCGTGCTGGCAGGGTTGCAGGGACAGCTCGCCGGCGCTCGGCCAGGAGGGCTCGCGCGTCTGGGACCACCACGCAGACTGCGTCGGCGACGAAGAGCAGGATGGCGGCATCGTTGAGAGCGCCCGCCACCGCAGGGTCGGGAGCCAGCTGGGCGATACCCCATGCCACGAAAGCCAGGACAGCCACCAGCCGCATGAGGCCATGGCGCCCGTTCGGCGGATGAGCGATGCTCACGGCTGTGATGGCGCCGGCGACAAGAAGCAGCGGCGCGGCGGACGCGCCTGGGTGGTGGGCCCACCGGACGTTACCGCCGATCGCGTCAGTGACGACAAGCAGGACACTTCCGCCGATGCAGATCACACTAAGGCTGATAGCGGCGAAGAGCACGACGCGGGACGCGCCCGGATGCTGACGCTGATTCATTGCCCTGACGCTATCGCGGGCCCTTCGTGGCCTGATCGTCAGAGGGGCCGGTGGCGGCGGTCGCAGCGGGCGGGGCTGAGTGGCGCGGCAGCAGGAGCTGCGTTGAGGGCCGGGGAGCTGGTGCTGGTCAGCTCGCGGAGCTGGGTGCGTTGCCGGCTGAGGCAGCTGAACAGGTCTTCCGGGTCAGGGAACCGGCACCGGGAGGGCCTGGCTCACCCGCCGCCAGCGGGACGCAGGCCGGCGAGGATGCGGTCCAGGGAGGCGCCGGCCTCGAGGCGGGCGCGGGCGGGGTCGCTGGCCTGCGCGATGTAGAGGCTGGCCTCGCCGATAAGGGCTGCGAGCAGGCGCGCGAGGGCGTCGGCGGGCAGCGGGTCGATCTGGCCGTGGTCGATGGCGCGTCGCAGCAAGTCCCGCAGCAGTCCGAGGCCATGCTGTTCCACCAGCTCGGTCCAGGCGCCGTGGCCGAGCACGGCTGGGCCGTCGACCAGGACGATGCGCTGGAAGTCGCTGCCGGTGCAGGCATCCAGGAACGCCTGGAAGCCTTCGCGCAGCTGATCCAAGGAGCCGACGGCGCCCGTGGCGCGGGCGAGCTGCTCGGTGACGAGCCGGTGCAGCGAGGTCGGCGGCGACGGCCTGCATGACCGCGCGGAACAGGTCGGCCTTGTCGCGGAAGTGGTGGTACAGCGCGCCGCGGGTGACGCGGGCGCGGGCCACGATCTCCTCGGTCCCGGTGCCCGCGTAGCCCTTCTCCGCGAACAGCTCGCGGGCGGCCTGCAGCACCGCGGCCCGGGTGTCCTGGACGTGTTCGGCCCGCCTCGACTTGACCTCCATGCGTCCTCCCTGCAAGATACAGACTGTACGGCCGGTGCCGCATGCATGCTAGGCCATGTTCTCAGATGCGGCGGCCGCGACAGTCGATCGCTGGAGGTGAGCTGCCAGTGGCAGTGCCAGTGCGGCAGAACCTGCGGCTGGGCGCCTACCTGGTCCGCCAGAAGCTGGCGCGGCGGGAGAAGTTCCCGCTGATCGTCGAGCTGGAGCCGCTGTTCGCCTGCAATCTGGCCTGCGTGGGCTGCGGCAAGATCCAGTACCCGGCGCACATCCTGAAACAGCGGATGAGCGTGGCCACCGCGGTCGCGGCGGTCGAGGAGTGCGGCGCGCCGATGGTGTCGATCGCCGGCGGTGAGCCGCTGATCCATCCCGAGGCGCACCAGATCGCCGCCGAGCTGGTGGCTCGCAAGAAGTTCGTCTACTTCTGCACCAACGCCCTGCTGATGCGCAAGAAGATGGACAACTTCAAGCCGTCACCGTACTTCGCGTGGGCGGTGCACCTGGACGGTCTGCGCGAGCGCCACGACGCGTCCGTGGACCACGCCGGGACCTTCGACGGGGCTGTCGAGGCGATCAGGGAGGCGCAGCGGCGCGGCTTCCGGGTGACGACCAACACCACGTTCTTCAACACCGACACCGCGCAGACGGTCCGCGAGGTGCTGGACTTCCTCAACGATGACCTGCGGGTCGACCAGATGATGATCTCCCCGGCCTACGCCTACTGGAAGGCACCCGACCAGGACCACTTCCTGGGCGTCGAGCAGACCCGGCAGCTGTTCCGCGAGGCCTTCGCCGATGGACACCGCAGGCGCTGGCGGCTCAACCATTCCCCGCTGTTCCTGGATTTCCTGGAGGGCAAGGCCGACTTCGCCTGCACCGCCTGGGGGATCCCGAGCTACTCGGTCTTCGGCTGGCAGCGGCCCTGTTACCTGATGGCCGACGGATACGCCAGCACCTACCAGGAGCTGGTCGAGACCACCGACTGGGCCAAGTACGGGCGCGGCCGCGATCCGCGCTGCGCCAACTGCATGGCGCACTGCGGCTACGAGCCGACCGCGGTCCTGGCCACCATGGGCTCGCTGAAGGAATCGCTGCGCGCGCTGTCCAGCGCCTGACGCGGCAAGATGAAGGAGAAAGAGATGGCGTGCTCGTGCGGATGTGACAAGGCCCGTGGCTGCGGCTGCTGCGGTCAGCCCGAAACCCGGACTGCACGGTCCGAACTGGACGACCTGCGCGCCCAGGTCACCAGGCTGGAGGCCGAGCTAGCGGACCGCAAGACCGCCAGCAGCTGAATGGGCAGCGACGACGGCCAGAGCGCCAACCGGATGCCGCCCAGAAAGAGCCAGGCTGGCCCGCGCCGGCGGCAGAGCCGCGCCGCCAGCACGCCGGCGGGAGCTTGCCCGGTGAGGTGCCGTGATGGCCTTAACTGAATTGCCGCTGGCTGACACGCTGGCGCGAGCGCTTCGCGACCTGCGGATCTCGGTGACCGACCGCTGCCAGTTCCGCTGCACCTACTGCATGCCGCGTGAGGTGTTCGGCCGTGACTTCGCGTTCCTGCCCCGCGCCGAGCTGCTCACCTTCGAAGAGCTAGCCCGTCTTGCACGGATCTTCGCCGGGCTGGGCGCGCGCAAGCTGCGGCTGACCGGCGGCGAGCCGCTGCTGCGCCGCGACCTGGAACGGCTGGTCGCGATGCTGGCCGGGATCGACGGCATCGCGGACATCGCCCTCACTACGAACGGTGCGCTGCTCGCCGGCAAGGCCCGGGCGCTGGCGGCGGCGGGTCTTCGCCGGGTCACCGTGAGCCTGGACTCCCTGGACGACGCGGTGTTCATGGCGCTCAACGACGCCGCCTTTCCGGCCGGGCGGGTGCTGGAGGCCATCGCGGCGGCTGCCGATGCGGGGCTGGCGCCGGTGAAGGTCAACATGGTGGTCAGGCGCGGCGTGAACGACGACTCGATCCTGCCGATGGCCGAGCACTTCCGGAACAGCGGGCACGTGCTGCGGTTCATCGAGTACATGGACGTCGGCACCACCAACGGCTGGCGCCTGGACGAAGTCGTCCCGGCCGCGCAGATCATCTCGCTGATCGGCCAGCAGTGGCCGCTTGAGCCAGTCGCGCCCGGCCTACCCCGGGGAGGTCGCAGCCCGCTACCGCTACCGGGACGGCGCCGGTGAGATCGGCGTGATCGCCTCGGTCACCCAGCCGTTCTGCCGCGGCTGCACCCGGGCCCGGCTGTCGGCCGACGGCAAGCTCTACACCTGCCTGTTCGCCGGGACCGGGCACGACCTGCGCGGCCCGCTGCGACGCGGCGACAGCGACCAGGCGCTGCGCGAGCAGGTCGCCGCCATCTGGACGCGGCGGGCCGACCGCTACTCCGAGCTGCGCACGCTGCCAGACCGGCCGTACTCAGCAGGTGAAGCGGAAGGTGGAGATGTCGCACATCGGCGGCTAGCGAGCCGCCAGGTCATCGGGAAAGGCCCGCGCAGGAGTCCTGGCGGGCAGGAGCCGCCGAGGAGGTGGAGCCGTCCATGACGTATGTGATCGCCGAGCCGTGCATCGACGTCAAGGACAGGTCCTGCGTCGAGGAGTGCCCGGTCGACTGCATCTACGAAGGCGAGCGGATGCTCTACATCCACCCCGACGAATGCGTCGACTGCGGCGCCTGCGAGCCGGTCTGCCCGGTGGAGGCGATCTTCTACGAAGACGACGTGCCGGAGCAGTGGGCCCAGTTCACCGTGGAGAACGTCAGGTTCTTCGACCAGTTCGGCTCGCCCGGCGGCGCCTCCAAGACCGGCCCGCTGCCCTACGACACCGACTACGTCGCGAACTACGTCACCGGCCGGTAGCCGCGCGATGCCCTCGCCCAAGACTGGAATGGTGACGTGCCAGATGCTGAACCTCCGATGGCTGGCGGAGGCGGGCCGATGTTCATCCCTTCCCGGCGGCGTCGGGTCACCGGCGGCTGGCACTGGGTGAAAGGCATGCGCTACCGGCTCGAAGTTCGGCTTACACCCGGCGATGTAGGCAGGCGGGTCGTGATCCGCTGGCGCCGGCCCAGCCCCGACGCCCGCGAAGAGATTGCAGACGTGCTGGGCATTCTTGAGGACACTGACGCGGCTTCCTTCCCCGTCCGCACCTCTGCCGGGCAGCTGGTCGTGATCCCGCGCACGCGGGCACTGGCGGGGAAGGTCGTGCCGCCGACGCCGCCGCGCAGGCACAAAGGGCCCGGATCTTCATGACGAGCCGGTGGCCACGGTGGCCAGCATGCGTTGCCGGACTCCGCCGTTCGGATCCCCGGGCGGTCGTCGCACGGCCGCAACGAGATCGCCGGCAAGTCTGAGCTGAGCAGCGCGTCCCATGGACTGAGCAAACGCGGGGCTGTCCGCGATCGGCGCAGCCGCGGCCAGCCAGCGGCCGGCACCGGGCGCGATCACCAACATGAAGGGCGCCGGTCGCTGACAGATGGGCAGCAAGCCTATATTCATTGTGGGGAGCCAAAGGGGAGCCAGCAAACGCAGGCGCTGGGCTTCGTCGGGCAGAGTCAGGCGAATGTCGTTGCAGGTGAATGCCACTTGGGCCATGTCAGGCGTTCCGCAGCGACGGTCTTTTTTGCCTCCTAAGCAGTAGGTCGCAGGTTCGAGTCCTGCTCGGGGCGCCCGTGTGATCTCTCAGGACATCGGAATGACCCGGACCTACGACTTGGGTCGGGGGGAGCTGGGCGGCGAGCCAGTTCTTCAGGGTCTGCTGGAACCGCTCGGCCTTGCCCTGGGTCTGCGGGTGGTTGGGCCGCCCGTTCTTCTGGATGATGCCGAGGCGGCGCAGCTTGTGCTCGAAGCCGTTGCGGCCGCCTTTGCCGCCCGATAGCCGGGTGGTGAAGACCATCCCGTGGGCGTCATCACATGACTTTCGGCGTGGCTCTCCTGGCGTGAGCTGGATCATGCGGCGAGGGCGTGTCGGTCAGCGTCGAGGCGGGAGCGCCATGGAGGGCCACCGCCGCCCGGAAGGTGTCCACCACGATGGGGCCGCTGACCCGCGCGTGGGCGGTGACGGATAGGGCGTACCGGGCGTGGTCATCGAGCCAGGACAAGATCTCGGTGCCGGTGCTGGCGGGAGGGAGTGCGTGAAGTCGGACTGCCAGCACTGGTTCGGCATCGCTGCGGCGAACCGGATGTAGGAGGACTTGGGCCGCTTGCGCGGCTGGGGGATGACGCCGCCGCGCCGGGTCAGGCACCGGCTGACGGTCGCTGGCGAGACCGTGACCCGGTGCTGGTGACGCAGATGCCAGGCGATCGTGTCCGGGCCTGCGTCCAGGCCCTGGCCGGAGAGTTCCTTGCGGAGCCGGACGATCAGGTCGACGACCTCGGGACTGATCGCGCCGGGTGAGGTCTTCGGCCGCCGGGACCGCGGCTCGAACGCGGCTTCGCCCTCGGCCCGGTACCGGGCGACCAGGCGGCTGACCCAGCCCTGGGAGACGCCGTACTGGCGGGCTACCTCGCCTTGAGTGCGGCCCTCGGACACGACAGCGGTGATGACAAGACGGGCTTTTGGCATCGCACCGGACCGCGCCAGGCCGGGTACACTGTGTCCTGCGACACTCCGGCGCCCGGACCGCGAACACCGGCGGCGTCTCGCCCGGCCCCGGCACCAGGCTGAGGCAGCACCGGGCAGCTACCTGTTCTCCGGCGGTCACTGCACCCTGGACACGCACCGGCAGAGGTGCTGACAAGACCTGGCATCAATAAGCGCCCGGCTGCAGAGGTGATGGGTATTCCCATGTCTTGAGAGACCCCATTCGCATGTCCTGAGGCTGGACACTGCTCGGGGCGCCCGCGATTTCGCAGGGTCAGGACGGTAAGCGGCACTTGCGCTGCTAGTCGTCAGCATCAGCCGGAATCGTCCGTGCCACAGGCGTGCCACACGCGTTCGCATTGTCCAACCGGGCCATGGCACGGCCAGCGACCGCATCGGCCAGCGCGCCCTGCCAACCCTGTGCCGCGTCGGTGCGTCTTACCAGTGGAATGGCGCCAGGAAAGCTGACGCGGCCGGGAACATTGGATGTGGGTTATCGAGCAGGTCGGCTCGGGTGTGCGCTGGCTAGCGACGCTCACTTTCGCAACGGTACTCATCGGACCAGGTCATCGCGTGGCGGCCGCTCAGCCCGCACCGGGTTCGGTTCGCTGGACCAGCGTGCACACCGGGGACGGCAGGGCGGTGGCTGCCGATCCGCGCGGTGACATGGTGTTCGTCGCCGGATCAACGCGTGTCGCCTACAACGCCGCAACCGGCGCGAAGGTCTGGGAGAACGAGGGTTCCGGGCGTTCCGTGGCGGTGAGCCCGGACGGCCGCAGCGTGTTCGTCATCAGGTCAGTCCGGGCGGGCAGTTCAACGTGGGACTTCTCCACGGCCGCCTTCGACGCCGCGACCGGCAGGCAACTCTGGGCCAGCCGCTACAACGGGCGCGCGAACCGCAACGACATTCCCGTGGCAGTCGCCGTGAGCCCCCTGGGCGGAGCCGTGTTCGTCACCGGGACCAGCGTGGGACGAAGCTCGGGCCGCGACTACGCCACGGTCGCCTACAACGCGAAGACCGGCAAGCAGCTGTGGGCGAGCCGCTACAACGGGCACGCGAACAACGCCGACGCACCCGCGGCGATCGCCGCGAGCCCCGGGGCAGCGCGGTGTTCGTCACCGGGACGAGCGTGGGCCGACATTCGGGCCTCGACTACGCCACCGTCGCCTACAACGCGGCCACCGGGGCACCGCTATGGACGAAGCGCTACAACGGGCGGGCCAACGGGCCGGACACGGCGAGCTCGGTGGCGGCGAGCCACGACGGGGGCCGCGTGTTCGTGACCGGCGCCAGCAAGGGACGGGGAACCGGCCTCGACTACGCCACCGTCGGCTACAGCACGGCCACCGGCACCCCGTTCTGGACAAGGCGCTACAACGGGCAGGCGAACGGGAGTGACACCCCCGTCGCCGTGCTCGTCAGCCCGCGCGGCGCCGGCACGGTGATCGTGTCAGGCACCAGCCAGAGTGAGGGATCCGACTACCTGTCGGTCGCCTACACCACCCACAACGGCGTCACCAGATGGGTCAGCCGTTTTCCACCGCGACTCCCAGCCAGAGGTCCTGCACGCTGCGGCGCTCAGCCCGGACGGCGGCACCGTCTACCTGACTGGCTCCCTGGCCACCGCGGCTGGCGGCGAGAACCCGGCGAACGCCCTCACCATCGCGATGAACGTCTCGTCGGGCGGCAGTTTCTGGGCACACGTGATCACCGCCACGCTGCACGACGCTATCGGCAGGTCCGTCGCCGTGAACCCGGATGGCGGCACCGTCTACATCGTCGTCGAGGACTTCACGGACGTCGCGGCTGACTTCAGAACCGTCGCGCTCCGAGCGTGAGGTCCGTCGCGCCGAAGATCAACCAGTCCTGGAGAAGCAGGCCGCGGCTGCGGCTCGCCCAGCGAGCCTGCCCGGCGAGAATTGCCTAGATCCACTTGATCCTTGTCGGGGCGGATTGGCCTCGGTTGATCCTTTACACGCCCTAGGACTGTAGTCTTCGGCGGTCTGGGTCGGGTGGGCTGCAGGCTAATCCTGTTCCAGCCAGTTTCGGATGAGGGTTACTGCCTCGGTGGTGTCGGTAATTCGCGCCGTCGACCGTTCTGGTTCTCGATCAGGAACGATGGCTGGCCGTCGGGATGAGTGTCAACCTGGACCCGGTCGGATTGGTGCTGGTCGCCGATGAAGTAAACGTTGTCGTCGTCGGCGGGGTGGGTGACCTCCAAGCGAGTCCGGGCACGTGCTCGCGGAGCTGGCTGAACACTTCGTCGATCGGCCCACCGGTATGGTCAGAGCTGGTCCATGGGCTGCCGCGCATCAGCTAAAGCATCGCAGACGGATTGTGGTTGTACGGCTGACTACCGGGGCGAAGGGAAGGCTTGCCGTTCCAGCCACCTGAGACATGACCGGGCGTGGGCTTGGCTAGCCTTGGCAGGCCCTGTTGTACCACAAGATGCCCAAAGCCAGGCCGTCGCCAGTAGCACTGCATTGCGATTCGGACCGCTAGCGCCAGGACGCGGTCCTTCCTCAGAGCCAAGCGAGATCACAAAGAAAACGGCCCGGAGGCCACGCCATGAAGATCACGTCCCTCCTCGCCAATCTCGGCATAGGGCACGAAAACTACGACGGCGACTACTTCCCTCCGAGCATCAGCATCCCAGCGCAGCTACGGCGGCTCACAAGCCGTAAACTCATCATCCTTGCAGGCCTCGCCATGGTCGCAGTCGGCGTCGTCTGCCTCTATCTGTCCGGTGGTGTGGCACCCAAGCATGTAACACAGTCCACCGAACGGACATTAGAGCAGCAGTTCGCCGACAATCTCCTCGCCCATTACCTCGCCGGTGGGAGTGAAGCCCAAGCGCAGGTAGAACCCTTCCGGGCCGCCGTCACCTTGCACCCACAGGACGGTGATGCGCTTCAGACCACGCCGCCGCGCTTCTGTCGCGATCGCCTCTACCGCGAATCTGCCGTACCCCCGGCCCTGCTCATCGGCTGCGATGTTCAGCCGCCAGATACCTGCCCGGAACGCATCGATCTCGCTCTGCGGGTTGAAGCCGCCCATGACGAACCCGACGACGCGATCGTCGTCCAGGATGAGCCGTGGCCACGCCGTGGCGTAATGGACGTAGGCCTCGGCGATGGAGTCGACGACCGGGGCAACGAATTTCCGCTGCTCGGGCTTGACCTCAATGCCGCACGCTGCCTGAACGTTATCCGCCGTCAATTCCGCCAGCCGCAACGTCACGGTAGGCACGGTGGCAAGGCATACCGGTGTATTCCCAGGATGGCGCACTGTTCATCAGCGGCCATTACGTTCGTACGTGTCGTTGGATCCGCTCGTTCACGGGTCGCGAGTGAGCCGCTCCCGTTCGTGGTGCAGTTGCATGATCCGCTGTACCTTCTCAACCGGCAGGTGCACTATCCGCGCAATATCCTCGTCCTCGGCCTTCAGCTCACGGGCGATAGCGCAGATCGGCTCGCCCAGTGCAGCACGTGCACGCTCTAGCGCATTGCTCGCGGCCCAGTAACGCTCCTCTGCTTCCTTGGCGGGTTTCGGCCAGCGACAGTCATAGGTGACCTCATAGCCCTCGCCCGTGTCGTCATCGGCGTCATCGTCCAGGTCATCGTCGTCCAGGTCATCGTCGCCGGGTGCGCCATAGCTTTGAGTGGTACCGAACTGGTGCCAATGCAGCCAGTCGTCCATGTCGCCTATCAGCCGGGCGTAGGACATGCTGGTCATCACGTGACCCGACCTCGGCAAATCGCCCCCGGTCAGGGTTAGCTTCCACAGCGGATAATCGCGAGTGATAACACCCTCGTAGCTGAGGTTCCGGCCGCGGCCGAAGGTGAAGACCCGAGACATGTCCGTGCCCCTTTCCGATCCCGTGCACGAACCTACGCCGCCGTGCCGATGTCTCGCGAGCTAGGCCTGCACATGCGCGAAGTTATCTGGTGGTATTGGAACTGCCTCGCACGCGCTCGGCTATCACTGCCACGCCGGTCACGGGTCGGCAGGTAGCTCTCGGTCACGGTCACCATTCTAGGGTTGGGGCGGGATGGCGAGTCTGGGCTAGCTGTGGCGGGCTCGTTCCCAGTTCGCGATCGCAGTGAACCGCGGGAGGTCCGTTGGCCCAGGGTGCCTGAAGCGGTCAGGAGCCTCATCGCTGCTGCGTGACAGTGACCGCAATCCGGGAAGACGTGTGGGATGGCGTCCCGGACCACGTGGTCATGGCCGATCCAGAACGCAACGAGTTCGACGTACTCCGACCGCGCACGTCGCGGCATGAGCACCGATTCGTGCGGCAGGCTCAGTCGCATGCGACCGACTGCGATGCGGAAGGCTTAGAAAAAGTCTTGGCCAGGGTGTCGTATCGACACGAGTGCGTTCGTGGAGAAGGTGAGCGGCAGTCGTCTGGGCTGCCCGTGAGCAGAGGAGCTTGAGATGGCGCTGTACCTGATCGCCTTCAACGACGAGTGGGTGCCCGACCTCACGCTGGATGAGCTGCGCGAGAGGGGCGCGTCCGGCAGGGCCCTGATCGAGGAGATGACGGACGCCGGTGTCTTCGTCTTCAGCGACGGCGGCCTGGACGCGTCGACCGCCGTGTGCAGCGTCGACCCGAGCAGCGGCTCGCCCCTTTTCACCGACGGGCCGTTCGTCGAGAGCAAGGAGCACCTCGGCGGTTTCACGGTCGTCGATGTGCCCGACGATGCCGAGGCGCGGTATTGGGCCGGCAGGATCGCGGTCGCGGTCGGCTGGCCGCAGGAGGTGCACCGCTTCCCGCATCGCATAGCGTTGAGCGCTGACACGCAGTCTGAAGCCTTGTCTTAACTGCGTGACCAGGCCGGCAAGGTGGTCAGGAGGTGGATGGTCTCCAGCCAGGCCGGTGAATCATACAGAACGCCAGAATCGAACCATACGCAACGCCGATTACCGGTCACACAGTTCGCCGCTTGAAGACGGGCCGTTCAGGCGGCCACGGGCGTCAAGATGCTCGTAGGCTAGCCAAGCGCCACGTCAGCCGCGGAGCGGGCGTCGCCATCAGCGCAGTCGGATTCGCCGTTCTAGCGGTCAGGGCCCTCACAGGGACGAATCTGACCCGCGACAGACCGCCGAGCATCGCATTCAACAAGGTCTAACCTCGCCGACCGTCGGTCAGCACGGCGGCACGGCGACCTCGCCGGGCCCCGACGACTAGGCGCTGCGCGGTTCTCAGCTGGTAGTGGCTGCCGCCGACGTGGTACCAGATGTCGATACCGGCAGCCTGGCCACTTGTGACACCGGGTTTCAAGCCGAAGACGAGCAATAGGTTCTCGCGGTTGTGCTTGCCTAGCGTGTGCGGCACGTTGGCACCGTCGGCCGGCTGGCGCTTGGCCCACTGCCATCCCGGCAGGGGCATCTGGCTGGGTGGATAGCCAACCTGGGCTCCGTAGAGCAGCCCGCTTGTCGGGACCACCCAGGCCGCGACGAGCCGCAGGCCTTCCGGCTTGGCCAGCGTCGTCTGATCGATGACGGCCGTCGCCGTGCCAGGGTTCCGCACCCACTCAACGCCGTACGTCATTACCTGATGGCCAGCCAGGGTGAGACACTCGGTGCCACCCTGGAACGGGTGGCCGAGCGGGCCAGGATTGCTAGAGCGGTGGGTGACGACCAGGACGGCGAGAGTGAGCACGACGCCCATGAGCGCGACTGCTTCAAAAAATGGCCGGGGACGGTGTGGCTTGACCGCGGGGGGTACCCGCCAGTCGGGTGAAAACGACGGCGGCTGCCCGCCGATGTAAGCCGAGTAGGGAGCTTGATCCCGGGACTGATTCCAAGCACCATCCGAAGGGGGCGGTGGCCATCGTTCCCGATGCGACTCCTGGCGGCTTCGGGGATACCCGGCCTCCTCCGAGTGCTCGCTGCGGGCTTGACCGAAGTAGCCGCCAGCCGCCAGCGAACGGGTCGCGGCCCAGGTCATACATCTGCCGCTTGTCAGGATCGGAGAGCACCTCGTAGGCCTGGGTGATCTCCTTGAACCGCTCCTGTGTGACCAGATCAGGGTTCACGTCGGGATGCAGCTCGCGCGCCAGCCGCCGGAACGCCATCTTGATCTCGTCGGCATTCGCGTCCCGGCGCACGCCGAGCGCGGCGTAGTAGTCGGTCGTCACGCTCATCCCCCACGACTCCGCCAGGATCTGACCGGTATACCACGGAAGAGGGCATCGGGGCCGAACGGATGCGCCACCCGATGAACCGCTGGTGGTGCTGCGGAACCCTTGGGGTTCATCGGTGGGCCGACCCAGTGGTTCGGCCCGTCCGGGCACGTGGCCTTGTCGGACATCTGTCAGGACCTGCTTGATCACTGCCAGGCAGTAGCCAGCGCCGAAGGCCTGCCCCTCGCCACCCAGCTCCGGGATGGTCCCTGCCCCCGCGGAAGATCGGCATCCGGTAGCCCCATCTTCGCCGACCTGACCGCCCTGCCGCCCTGATCATCCAGGCCGGAACTCACGAAGTACCGCCGAGCGGAGCAGGCTGCGTCATCAGGCATCACCAGGATCTGGTGACGACCTCTCACCCGGACGCGGGGCAAATTGGCTGAGTCGCGAGGCTGGCCTGGCCAGCCGGCCACACATGGGCATGAAGAGGCGTAGTGGCCCTGCCGAACCTGGACGGGACCCTGACCAAATTCGTTGAGATTCCCGGAGGTACGCCATGAGCAACGCAACGGTAGCAGTCGTCGCCGGCGCCGGCGGAGCACTCGGGCACGCTACCGTCGCTGAGCTCGCAACCAGGGGATTCACGGTGGTGGCGCTTGACCGGAGCGAGCACGCGATGAGCGATCTGAGCGGCAGAGTGCACAAAGTGACGGCCGATCCCTCGGATCCGGCCGTGGTCACAGGAACTATCAACGGGATAGCCGGCGATACTGGGCCTCCCGGCGTGCTGGTAAATGTCGTCGGAACCTTCCGCCCGGGCGACGCGCTCGGCACGACTCCCGAGACGCTGCGGCTCATGCTCGACGTCAATCTGGCGCCCGCGCTGTGGCTGAGCCAGGCGGTGGCGCCGCACATGCGACAGCAGGGTTCGGGTGCCATCGTGCACGTAACCGCCCGGCCAGGCTTGGAGCCTG
Source organism: uncultured Actinomycetota bacterium (assembly GCA_963809195.1). Taxonomy (GTDB): domain Bacteria; phylum Actinomycetota; class Actinomycetes; order Streptosporangiales; family Streptosporangiaceae; genus Chersky-822. The sequence goes on from CAWEIQ010000004.1 coordinate 191,555, forward strand.
CGAGCGGCATGGCGGCCTACAGCGTCAGCAAGGCGGCCCTCGCGTACCTGACGCGCACCCTCGACCTCGAGCTCCGGCCCGACGGAATCCGGGTGAACGCGGTGGCACCGCAACTTATCGACACCGCGTCCAACCGGGCCACGTTGCCAGCCGGGGTGATGGCAAAGGCTGTGGCGCCCGAGGCGATTGCCGGAGTGATCGCGTTCCTGGTCAGCGAGGCCGCGGCGCCCGTGAGCGGGGCGATCCTCCCGGTGTACGGCGCATAACGGCCGGTCCGTCGCGGGCCATGGCCGAATCATCATGATCAGGTGATGAGCTCTCACCTAGCTCGCGGCGAGCCTGGACGTGATGTGAATCCGCGCACGGCTCTTAGGTGACGTGCCCGAGTAATAAGGGAGATGTCGTGACAACATCGGATGCCGGTACCGGTAGTTCCAGTGAACTGCCCGACTACGCGCCCATCCCGCGTTCGGCGCTCGGTCCCGCCCTGAACGAGCAGGGATACCACGTCGGGCGGGTCGAGCGGAACCTCTTCTGGGTCACCGACGGGGTGTACCAGTCGGCGTTCCTGGCGACAAACGCCGGCGTGGTGCTGTTCGATGCACCTCCCAGCATCGGCAACAACCTGCGCCGGGCTGTCGACGAGATCGCCGCCGCCGAGGGCGTCAGCAACACAGTGACCCACCTGGTCTACTCCCACCACCATGCCGACCACGCCGCGGCGGCCTCGCTGTTCGACAACGTCACCCGGGTCGGGCACGAGGAGACGCGCCGGCTTCTCGTTCGGGACGATGACCCGGCCCGGCCGCTGCCGGACGTGACGTTCGCCGATAACTACACTCTCGAGGTCGGCGGCGAGCGCGTCGAGCTGGCCTGGCACGGCTCCAACCACTCGCCGGACAACATCTACATCCACTTCCCCGGCCACGACACCCTGATGCTCATCGACATCGTCAACGCCGGCTGGGTGCCCATCTACAACACCAACCTCAGCGAGGATGTGCAGGGTTACATTCAGGCGCCTGAAACGGCGCTGTCGTACCCGTGGTCGCACTTCATCAGCGGGCACCTCGGCAGGCTCGCCACCCGCGAAGACGTTGCTCTGCACCAGCAGTACATCGCGGACATCGAAGCCAGCGCCAGGGAGGCGCTCGCGAGTGTCAACCCGATCCCGTACTACGTGCACTACGGCGAGAATGCCTGGGCCGGCGTGAAGGCCCACCTCGACACCGTGACGGAGCGCGCGGCAGCGCCAGTCATCGCCAAGTACACCGGCGTTCTCGCCGCTGCCGACATCGAGGCGTTCACGATGACCACGACGTTCGCCATCATGCAGTCGCTGCGCCTCGACAAAGGCCCGAGCGGACCGGTCCACCCCTGAGAACCCAGCACGACCGCTGGCGCCCGGGCCGGAGACTGCCGGTCCCGGGCGCGGTCACGTTCGGCCTGCTTAGTGAGTCGCAACGGCGTTGGAAATCATCGCGACGCAAGACAGCCCGGCCCCCACTCCGAGTGACGGGCCGGGCGGTCTCTTTATTTAGCTGGCGTGCGGCGCAAGATGGTTCGCGGTGTGCAGCCAGGTTTGCCCTACTTGCTCGCGTGGGTTCGCGGCCTAACTGGCGAGTGACCCTACTTGCATCAAGCGGGGGTGCCATCACGTGGTCCAACCACCGTGTTAGCCCTGGTCATGCCGCATATGGCTGTGATTCCGATCACCCCGGAGACGCAAGACCACCGACTGCGCGAGCCCGGAATCATCGCAGTGAACCCTAAGACCGTCTCGATCCTCGGAACAGCTACGGCGTGCTATGGGTACTCCGGCTCGGTCTTGGTCGCGGTCCGCGCACATTAGGGCAGTCACAACAGGCTGGTCGCTGCTGTCGAATCTTGTGACAGCGATGGACCTCCACGGAGAGGAATGCAGATGCGCAGCGACACTCAGAACGTGACGATCTCCGCAACCCCAGAGCGGGTGTTCGCTTTTGTGGCTGACGGCGCGAACCTGCCGCGCTGGGCGATCGGCTTCGCCAAGTCCGTCCGCAAAGCTTCGCCGGGGTGGATCGTCGGCACCGCCCAGGGCAGCGAGGTGCCCACGACTATCGCCGCTGACAGCGCGACGGGCACCGTTGATTTCCGGATGGAGCCGGCTCCCGGGATGACGGCGACTGCGTATGCAAGGATCGTGCCCAATGCCGAAGGTGCTGAGCTGGTGTTCACCCAGTTCCAGCAGCCGGGTATGCCTGCCGAGGTGTTCGCCAAGCTCGTCGCGTCCGTCGGCCATGAGATGGCGGCCCTCAAGGCGCTTCTGGAGGTCGAATGCCCGCTGTAGACGACGGCGAGCTGCGCCGTCTCGCCGCGCGGGCCGCTGAGGGCAACCGGGCAGACCTGGCACGCCTCATGGCCAGCATTAGCGACAGCATCTACCGGCTCGCGTTGCGCATGCTCTGGCACCCCGAAGACGCCGAGGACGCAGCGCAAGAAGCCCTGATCAAGATCATGACCCGGATCTCGTCCTATCGCGGCGAAGCGGCGTTCGCCACCTGGGCCTACCGGGTGGCCGCCAACCATATTCTGAACTTCCGCAAGAGCCAGGTCGAGCACGAGAACCTGAATTTCCGCAGGTACGGCGACGAGCTCGCCGAAGGCCTCGCCGCGCCGGATACCGCCCGGCCCGACGCTGGCCTGCTGGCCGAGGAGGTCAAGCTCGGCTGCACACTAGGCATGCTGCAGTGCCTGGACCGCGACCACCGCCTCGCCTACATCCTTACCGACGTGCTCGGCCTGCCCGGCGCCGACGCGGCCGTCATCTGCGGAATCACGCCTGCCACGCTCCGCAAGCGGGCCAGCCGCGCCCGCATCAAGCTCCGCGAGTTCGTCAACGTCCACTGCGGCCTAGTCAACACCTCAGCCAGGTGCCGGTGTGACAAGCGGGTCACAGTGGCGCTGCACAACGGGCGCATCCGGGCAGGTCATCTCAATTTCGCCGGGCATGCCCAGCCGGACCAGGCCGTCGACGAGATTGAACGCCTGCACGACCTGGCATCTTTGATGCGCAGCCACCCCAATTACCGGACTCCAGGCGCAGTCATCGCAGCCATACAGAAGATCATCGATTCCGGCAAATACACGGTGCTGCGGTAGCGGGTGCGCGCGGGATCGGCGTGAACCCTGCCGACGCTCCGACAGCGGCCTATTGCGTATCAACCAGGAACAGGCCGGACGGACCCGTCGGGCCAGGAAGCGATGCACACGCGGTTGCCGGCACGGTCGGCGAGGATCCAGGCCGCAGGGGCATCGGCGTCGTCGACGATGCGGCCTCCTGCGGCAAGGGCCGCCGCCAGGCGCGCCTCGACCTGCTCGCGAGCGACGGACACGTCGACGTGCATCGCGTGCCGGAGCGGCTTGGCCGCGTCGAGGTCCTGCATCCAGACCGTCGAGCCGTGACCGAGCGGGTCGATGGCGTTGTCGTCGGCCAGGCCCGTGTACCCGAGGACAGCGCGCCAGAAGCCGACGTCGACCGCGTCGGGCTTCGCAGCGATCGCCAGCTGACCTCCTGCGCACCGGCCCGATCGGCGACAGCACCGTGCGCCCGCGCCATCGCCGAAACTGCCCGCGCAAGGGCGATGTGCCGCTCCTCCAGCCGAAACACACCGCGGGTCAACCGCACGCTGAGACGGCCATCGGCGATCGTCAGCAAAGTCCCCGAGCCCTCGAGGCCGGGCACCTGCGCGACCGCCTCGGCAAGCTGCGCCGCTGCGCCGAGCGACGGGACGCGGAACACAGCAGTCGCTCCGCCGTGCAAAACCACCCAGTCGTCAACGCCCTCCGCAGCGAGGAACTCCCGCCAGCCCTGCTCGCTCATGCTCGCCTCCTTACACAGAAGGTAGTGCAGGGCTTCGGAAAGGCCCCTAGTCCCCATGCCGCGGCAGGGCACGCGCTGGATGCGTGACGGTCCGCGTCGGCTACTGAGGCGGCGGGCCGCGATTTCCAAGGGCTCGCCGTGAGGGGTCGGCGGAAGATGGCCGGTAGGCGTTTGCTGGTGCAGCATGAAGGAGTGCACTGTGTTGTCGTTCGCGGCGTGGGGACGCTCATTGCCGCGGGGGCACTAGCCCTGGCAGGATGCGCCGGCGCCGGCGATGCTCACTCGCGCAGTCCGGTCCGGCACACGCACGCGGCGGCGATGCCGTCACAGCGGCCCGCAACCTCGCCAGCCTCACCGGCCAGGCACACGACGCGGCCGTCGCGGCGGGCAACGGCCCGGCTGGTCAGAGTCCACGACCCAGGGCAGGTCACCGGAATGCTGACTGGCACGTGCCAGGCCCGCGACCACGGCAGGCTGCCGGACCGGCGGTGCACGCCGGGGGCCGTCGACCCTGCCGTGAGGCAGGGCGACATCGGCACCACCATCTGCGCTGCCGGGTACACCGAGCGGGTCCGGCCGCCGGAGAGCCAGACCGAGGACTTTAAGTTCAACCAGGCCTACCCGGCGTACAGCATCGCGTCTGGCACGACGTCGGAGCTGGATCACCTGGTGCCGCTGGAGCTGGGCGGAGCCAACGACGCCGCGAACCTGTGGCCCGAGGCCGGGTCGCTGCCGAACCCGAAGGATGCCGTCGAGGACGCGCTGAAGACTGCCGTGTGCGACGGCAAGGTGAGGCTGGCCCGCGCCCAGCGGGCGATCGCACGGGACTGGAAAACAGCGGAAACTCGGCTCGGTGTCGGCTCGGGCCCTGCGCCGGTTCCTCAGCCGCACCCGACCCAGGTGGCCGGCAGGCTCCGGTGCGCAGCCTCGGTTAGTACCACGTCCCCGGCTGACTACGACACCGTCTACGTCTACGTCCGGACAGCACCCGGCGTTTCGGTCAGCACCGTCGCGCACTACAAGACCACAGACAATCAGAAGAGCGCCGTGGCAGACGGGGCGGGCAAGGCCACGATCGGCTACTACATCAGCGGCGCTACCCCTGGCTACGGGGTCACGGTCAGCGTCACAGTATCGGCAAGCTCCAAAACCGCGACGTGCTCCACGTCCTTCACCCCGGTGTCCTGACTGAGTTATAAGAGTCTGTCCGGCGAGTGGATGAGAGAGCTCGGCAGCATGAGCAGAATGGCAGCATGACCGATGGCCCTGACCGCTGGCATCGTTTAGCTGCTCGACGTGCGATTCGGCGGCAGTGCCCGTTACCGGGAAAAGGATCTCGCCGAGTTCTTGTACCCGGTGCGGGATACCGTGCTGGACAAGGCCCACCTGGCCGCAGGCGAGACATTGCTTGACGTGGGACTGGTGATGGCCTCATCGCCTTCGGCGCGCTGGACCGGCTCGGCCCGTCCGGGCACGTGATCTTCTCGGACATCTCCCAGGACCTGCTTGATCACTGCCGGGCAGTGGCCAGCGCCGAAGGCACGCAGGGCACTCGCATATCTGACCGCCGTGAAGGAATAGCCGCCCCCGAACAGGGCAAGCCGGGCCGGGTTCCATGCCAGATCGGACGGTGATGTGCGGTCAACTACGGTCACTCCCGGGCACGTCCAGTCAGATCACTTGCTTCTAGGCAATGGCTAGCGGATGGTGATTGCCATGGGCTTTTTCTCGAGGCTTCTAGTTCCGCGTGGTGTCCGCCGGGCGATGCATCCGGGCCGGGCCGTCAAGCGCGCCGTCACCCCGAAGACGATCAAGAAGGCCCGCCGCGCCATGAGCCCAATCGACAACCTGCAGTACGCGGTGGAACGGTCGCTCGCGACGTCGCTGAGATCCAGGGGGAGAAAGAAGGGCTGGTCGCCGATATACCGACACGGCAACTGCCAGGTAAATCACCGGACGCCGGACGCTGCGGCACGCTGCCGGAACCTATAGCTCGGCCCGTTTCGGAAGCTCACGCCACAAGCCACTCGCTCAAGGCTCTCCCATCCGCCGCCAGCAGATCACCGCGATCATCACCAGCCAGCAGCCGCGGGTGTTGCTTGCGTATCGCGGGAGGTATATTGCATGTTATGCAAGCTCCTGCTCCGCCGCTGCTCCCGTTGCTGCGGTCGCGGCTGCAGGCTGAGCTGCTCGCGGTGGTGCTCCTGACACCGGCGCGGGAGTGGTCACTAACCGAGCTGGCTGACCGGGCGGGCTCTTCATTGTCCTCAGCGCAACGTGAGATGGCCCGAGCCGAACAGGCCGGGGTCGTCTCCTCACGCAGGCTCGGCAGCACGCGGCTGGTCACTGCGGCCGACTCGCCACTGACTGGCCCGCTCACTGAGCTGCTGCTCCGATCGTTCGGGCCGCGTCAGGTTGTGGCTGAGGAGCTCTCCGGGATGGCACGCATCGAGTCGGCGTACTTGTTCGGCTCCTGGGCAGCGCGATATGCCGGACAGCTCGGCAGGGCGCCGGCCGATATTGACCTGCTCGTCATCGGCGACCCGGACCGGGACGAGCTCGACGAGGCAGCCCAGCGAGCCGGTGCACGGCTGGCCAGGGAGGTCAACGTCACGATCCGCTCGCCCCGGTGGTGGCGCGAGGGCGAGGACGGTTTCCATGCCGAGGTAACTGGGCGCCCGCTCGTTCCGGTCTTCGCTCAACAGGGCACCCCGTGACGTGGCAGCCGGGGCGGGACAAGATCGCCGAGCTGCTGGCCGCAGCGGAGCTCGAGCAGGTCGCCGCTGATCGCCGCATCGCGCAGTTACTGCTCGACGACGCGGGCCGGCACCTGGCCACAGCGGCGGCTGCATTGTCTTCCGGCGACCTGTCGGGCGCCTACCAGCTCCCGACCATCGTGCGCGCCCTGCTCGTCCCGGCCGCGGTCGCGCTGTTCGGCCGGTGGAACTGGTGGCTCCCCGGCCCGCTCGGCAGGAGACTGCGCTCCCGGCCCTCGGCAGCTCTTCAGTTGCCGGCGCCCACGCCGCAGCCGGCCGGGGACGGCGTGTTCGCTGGCGCGCGAGTCCGGCTGCCGGAGGGCGACCCGTCGCCGCCGGAACGGTAGGTGGCCCGGTGACCCGACGTATCAGTGCTCTGTTTGGGAGCGACCTGCAGGCCGCTCTTAGGCATGCGTAAGGAGCGATCCCATGTTCATGGTCGTCAGCTTTCCCTGGTCCGTCCCATCGGCGAATATCGAACTCACGGGACCGTGGCTGCCACGCCAGGACAGATGGGCGCGCAGGTCGCGCACCGTTTGCAGGACGCCGATGCACCGGCCCGGGTCTAGCCTGATGGTCGGGAGGCACGCGTGGAAATGCTGCAGGTTTCTCTGCTGGGGCAGCAGGTCATAGCCGGCGATGAGACTGGCATTCGGCCCTGCTCCTCACGGGCGGTGGCACTTGATCGCTTTCCTCGTCGCGCATGCGGGGTCGCCACAGCCGCGGCAGCGGATCTCCGGGCTGTTCTGGCCCGAGTCGACGGACGCGCAGGCCCTCACGAATCTGCGGCGTGAGCTGCATCATCTGCGTCACATTCTGGACGGCGAGCCCTCGCTCGTGGTGACGCCCGCCGATCTGTGCTGGCGCGACACTCCGACATGCCGCGTCGATGTACGGGTGTTCGAGCAGGAGTTCGCCGCCGCCGTGTCGGCTTCGGCGGCCAACGACGACGAGGGGATCGTGCTCCACGGCGCCAGGGCGATCGAGGAGTACGGGGGTGATTTGCTGCCTGGCGCGTACGACGACTGGCTGCTGGACGCGAGGGCCCAGCTCGAGCGCCGGTGTGTGGAACTGTGCTGACCTCGTGTCGGCTGCACGGGCGCGTGCAGGCGATCTAGCCGGAGCCGTCGATGTCGTTCGACGCCGGGTCCGGCTTGCACCGCTCGAGGAGGTCGGCTATCGCGCGCTGATGGAGCTTCAGGCGGAGTTCGGTGATCGGGCGGGCGCGATGAGCACCTATCATCACTGCGCTTCCGTGCTCGAACGCGAGCTCGGCGTTGCCCCGGATCCCGCGACGCAAGCGCTCTTCCATCAGCTGATGGCGATGCCGCGCGCGGCCAGGTCAGTCGCCGTGTCCGAGAAGCCCGATGCTCGTCGGCCGGGGTTCGCCGCGACCCAGTTCGTCGGACGGGCGCCCGAGCTCGGCCAGCTCCGGGAACTCTGGCAGGCAGCGGCGGGCGGTCGGCCCGGTCTTGTGCTGGTCGGCGGCGGCGCGGGCGTCGGGAAGACACGCCTGGTGGCAGAGGTTGCGAGCCTCGCGAGACGGCAAGGGGCAGTGGTCGCGACGACCCAGTGTTTCGGGATGTCGGCGCGTCCGGCTCTGACGCCGGTAGCTGACTGGTTGCGCAATCCCGCCGTCCAGGCCGCCACGGCGACACTCGAGCCGGCCTGGCAAGCGGAGGTGAGCAGGCTCGTGTCGCCGGCCAGCCGCGGCGGGCGTCGCGCCAGCTTGCGCTCGACAGCAGATGTGTGGCAGCGGCACCGGTTCTTCGAAGGACTCGCCAGAGGACTGCTGGCCGTCAGCCAGCCCTTGCTGCTGGTGCTGGACAACATCCAGTGGTGCGACCAGGAGACGCTGGAATTCCTCACTTTCTGCCTCGGGCAGGCGCCTGGTGCCCAGCTCCTGGTAGCCGCGACCCTGCGCAACGATGACCTGCACCAAGCCCCTGACCTGGCGGAGTGGACAGTCCGGACACGCGCCACTGGACTGCTCACGGAGCTTTCCCTGAACCCGCTGGATGCCGCCGACTCGGCGCTCCTGGCCCAGGCAGTGTCCGGGCGGCCACTGCCTGCAGCCCGACGCCGAACTCCTGCACGCGCTCACCGGAGGGTTCCCGCTCTACGTCATTGAGACCATGCGCAGTAACGTCAATCTCCGCGCCGCCGCAAGTACCAGCTGGCGATCTCGCTGACGTGCTGCGTAGTCGCCTCGAGCAGGCCAGTGCGCAAGCACGGGACGTAGCGTGCCTGGCGGCCGCGGCCGGGGTCAGCTTCACGCTCGAATTGCTCACCGAGGCCAGCGACCTCGACGCTGACGCCGTAGTGGAGGCGGTCGATGAGTTGTGGCGGCGCCGGATCATGCAAGAGCTCCCGGGTGGCTACTACTTCAGCCACGACCTGCTGCGTGAGACCGCCTATGCGCAAGTCAGCCCGCCGCGGCGCTGGCTGTTGCACCGGCGTCTCGCGCAAGGGCCTTGAGCTGATCCACGCTGACGACACCGACTCGGTCGCGGCCCTGCTCGCGGAACAGTACGGGCGCGGCGGGCGGCCGAAGCGTGCGCTGGCCTACTACCAGCGCGCCGCCGAACTGGCAGCGGGCATGTTCGCCCATGCCGAGGCGATCCGGCTGCACCAGGCGGCGCTGGCGGTTGTCGGCACCTTGCCTGCTGGCAGAGATAGAGACAAACACGAGCTAGCGGTGCTCGAGGCCATGGCCGCACCGCTCAGCGCCCGGTACGGCTATTCGTCCGAGGTCGTGCAGAACACTCTCGAGCGATCGATTGCCCTCGCGGACTCGCTAGCCGCCAAGGCCTCCATGATCAGCGCGCTAGTGGCGCTCTGGGCGTCCCGCTTCGTTCAGGGCCGCATCGCCGATGGATACCAGGTGGCAACCCGGGCACTGACCCTCGTCGACCCCGCCTCGGAGTTGTGCGGTCAGGCCGAGTTCGCCGTCGGCGGGTCGGCAGTAAGTCTCGGGATGCCCGAGGAGGGACTCCAGCATCTTCAACGTGCCGCCCACGCGGCCGGAGGCGCCGTCTGGCTGAGCATTGGCACTCGCGCGGACGTGCAAAGCACGGCATGGTCGGCGCACGCGCATTGGCTGCTCGGCCACGACGAGCTGGCCCTGTCGGCAGCCCGGGACGCGGTCGCGCTCGCCCGCGCGATCGATCACCCCTACTGCGTGGCGGTCGCGTTGGCCTACGGCTCGATCACGCACCAGATGCGCCACGACATCCCGGCCCTGCGGGATACTGCGGGTGAACTGCGAGCACTATGTGACCGTTACGACTTCGCCTACTACCGGGAGTGGGGGCTGATCCTCGTACGGCTGGTCATGCATGGACCCCTCAGGTATCACACTCGTTCGGCGGGGCATCGATAACCTCAAGTCGGACGGCTCGTTCGCCAGAATGCCGTACTGGCTTTCCTTGCTCGCCGACATGTCGGCTCACTGCAATCAGGCCGAATCCGCGCCTGCGACTCTTGACGCGGCCATCGCCGCAGGTCGTGCTCGTGAGGACGTCTGGTGGCTCCCCGAAGTCCTGCGCATGCGCGCCGGGTATGACGACGACCAGGCCGCTGTGTCGCGCCTGCGCGCGGCGGAACGGCTGGCGTCGGGCCACGGTAGCGTAGCGCTGGTCCGGCGCTGCGAGAACGATCTGGCTCGGCTAGGCGCGCGGCTCGCGCGGTTACGGTCGCACGCCTCAGCGAGGTCCCGCGAACCCAGATCCGCCGGCCAGCGCCGCCGGCGGCCGGACACACTGACGTGCCGTGCGTTTCGACTTACGTGGCGTGCGTCTCGACTTAGATGCCTTCGGCTGGCAGCGGAACCGGACGTCAGCGGGCTGCGCGGCCGTGTCAGGTCGGTCTGGCAGGCCGGAATCGAAGTCAGTGGCACGCTGTCGGCAGCCCCGGGGTGAGCATGGCACGGGATTCCAGCCGTCCGACATTCGGCAGTTGCGGGCCGGTTGCCGGTCTAAGGAGGGCAATGCGGCCTCCGCCAGCGGCGAGCTGACCCTATGGCCGCGGCAAGGGGTTTGCCTCAAGATGCTCCGGCTGCAATGCTGTCAATGTTGGTGCTGCTCCGGACCCCGGTAGCGATGTTCCGCTTATCTGGGGTCCCGATGATTCGCGATGATCCGCGCCTTGTTATCCGCACCCAGTCGGCTGGCCCTTCATGCAGCGTCCCGATAAGACCCAGCTCACGCACCTGCGCTCATGCTGGAGAAGTAGTGATTGCCGTGCTGTCGCCGTGACGATGTTCCCCGCCGCCGACCGACCCTGAGGTGGCGCACGTGCTCGCGGCGGTTGGCATTGCCGTGTGCGTCGGCGTTGTCGTGGTCGTGTGGGTGGCAGGTGCGCTCTACAACGCCGTCCAAACTCTCCGTCACGCCTCTCATGGTCCGCGCGAGCGGCGCGCAACCAGCCCGGGTCGACAGCGCTCACCGTAACGGCGGTGGTTTGTGCGGGCCTGGCGATTGTCAGCCGCAGCCGCTTTGATGACCTGGCCGTCGGGGCCTTGTGGGTCCGGGTCCTCGGGCTTGCCGTGCTGGTCGCTTCGACCGTGTTCACGCTGTGGGCCCGGTTCACGCTCGGCACCATGTGGAGCGCGGCGCCCAAAGTCAAAGATGATCACCAGCTCCAAACTGACGGGCCGTACGCCGTGACACGTCATCCGATCTACACCGGCTTGCTCGGGATGATGCTCGGCGCCACGCTGCTCAGCGGGATCGGTCAGTGGATCGTGCTCTTCCCGGTCGGCCTGGTTCTGTTTGAGGTCAAGATCCGCATGGAGGAGCATCTGATGTTGGCGACCTTCCCCGAGGAGTACCCGCGGTACCGCCGCCGGGTGCCCCAGCTCATCCCCGGCCTGTACGCACTGCGTCACCCGTCGGCGAAGAAGTAGTCGCCGACGACCGAACTGAGAGAGTGTTACTCGTGCGCTACACCCCCGCGGCTACGCTGCAGTTTCCTTACCTCAAGCTCCATCAGTTCGTCTACCGTCACTCGGGAGGACTGATCGGTTCGCGGATCATCGCTGGCCGGGCCTTGCTCCTGACGACGACAGGGCGAAGAAGCGGTGAGCCGCGTACTTGTGCCCTTATCTACATCAAGGATGGCGAACGGCTGGTCGTGGTGGCCTCCAACGGAGGGAGTGATCATCCGCCGTCGTGGCTGCTGAATCTCCAAGCCCATCCCGGCGTATTGGTCCAGATAGGCCTAACCAAATTCTCAGCGCGAGCCTGGGTGGCGTCAGCCGAGGAGCGCGAACGGCTGTGGCCGCGCGTCAACCGGCACAATATGGGTCTCGCTCCGATCATGCATCCCGGCGCGCGAGGTCGATATGACGTGTACCAGCGGCACACCAAACGCGTGATTCCTCTCGTGCTGCTGGAACGAAACACGGAAGAATCGTAGGCGCTCGTTTTCGATCGCGATGACGGAGCACTTCCAGAAATGCAGACCGCCTGGCGCTATCGAGAAGAAGCTCCCTGAGAAGAAGCGCAGATGGCCGTGCATCTACCTGCCACGCTGGCGCATTGGTTCTCTACTGGCGCCGTCTCGCGAAGATGACAGGGCAGGTGGGCCACAGCTTGATCTTATATATCCAAACTGTATTGCATTGTATATCCTGCTGGGGGGAGGTGGCTGGAGATGGCTAAGACGCTGATCGACGTGGATGAGGAGTCGTTGGCGGCGGCTCAGGAGGCGCTTGGAACGCACACGAAGAAGGATACGGTGAACGCCGCGCTCAGGGCCGTGGCGGCACTGGCGGCACGGCGAAGGGACCTGCAGCGATTCGTGCACGGCAGCCTGCCAGATCTTGAAGACGTCGAGGTGATGCGTGCCGCATGGCAACGGTAGCCAGGTACTTGGCAGACACGAGCGCGCTGGCGCGGCTCCGGCATCGGCCGGTAGCAGAGGCGCTAGGCCCGCTGATTGAAGCCGGGCTGGTGGCGACATGTGGCGTGATCGAGTTCGAGCTGGCGTGGGCGACCAGGTCGGCCGCGGAGTTCGGCGAGTTGCGAGCTGATCGTGACCTTGGCTACGAGTGGCTGGCTACCCACGATGAGGACTGGCGGCGGGCCGTTGAAGTTCAGAGCGCGCTCTGGCGCGGGGGGAAAATGCGATCGGTCGGCCTACCGGACCTGCTCGTTGCTGCCGTCGCGGAGCGGGAGGGCGTCACAGTACTGCACTACGACGCCGACTACGAGATCGTCGCGAGGGTAACCGGACAGGCAGTCCAGTGGGTCGTGCCGCGAGGCACGGTCCCGTGACGGAGGCATCGAACTCCAAGAACCTCTGATCCTGTCGGCCCCGACGCCTCCTTGCATAAACCAGCACGACCCTTGCCCGCGGGCCACATTTCCCTGGAGCCTGTCATATCCGGCCATACGCCGATCGTTGTATAGGTGAGGGGACGTGGCGACGGCTGGGCGGAGGAGGTGCACCACGGTGCTGACTGATGACAAGAAGCGGGAAGCCCACCGGGCCTTGCGGGATCGCATCGTGAACGGACAGGGCAGAGCGTCGGCGGAGTTGCGGGCCCGCGCGTTCAGCAACGCTGGCCTGTCCGGGCCGCTGGACGTGCTGCTCGGCAAGGTCGCTACGAGGCCCACGCAGGTCACGGACGCGGACTTCGCGGCAACGCGGGAGGCGGGCTTCAGTGAAGACGAGCTGTTTGAGCTGGTGATATGCGCTGCGGTCGGACAGTCCGCCCGGTTGTATGACGCGGGTCTAGCAGCTCTGGCCGACGCCGTCGCCGACGAGGAGGACGGGTAATGCGCCTTCAGGTTCTTAACAACGGCTACGGCCCCGGTACCAAGCTGCTGTTCGCGCTCATCCGGCTGTTCTCCCGGCACCCGGTGCCGGACGCCGCCAAGCTGGTTTTCTACCGGCCCGATTTCTACGGCTCCCGGGCGAAGGAGTTCACCCATGAGGCGATGCGCGGGCCTTCCGGCTGGTCGGTAGGCGACCGGGAGCTGATGGCGGCCTACGTGTCCAAGGTGAACGAGATCCGCGTTCTGCATCGGTGCGCATACCGCGACCGCGCGGCGGGCCTACCAGGACGGGCCAAAGGTTGCGGCGGTGCTGGCCGACCTGGAATCAGCCCCCGTCGGGGAGCCGCTCCGTGCAACGCTGCGGATGCTCGGCAAGCTGACCGCCGAAGGAAAGCTGGGCGCCGGGGACATGCGGGACGTGCTGGCCGCCGGCGCCTCACGCCAGCAAGTCGAGGACGCGCTGGCGGTCTGCGCCGCGTTCAACACGACCGACCGGCTGGCCGACGCCTTCGGCTTCGAGGTGCTCAGCCCCGAGGGCTTCGAGGCAGGAGCCAAGTACCTGCTCAAGCGGGGTTACCGGTAGCGCGTTCAGCTATACCGGCGGCGCTGGCGCCTGCATGGTGCTGGGCGGCGTCCGCGAGCTGGTCGTCCTGACGGGCGGGTAAAGAACATGACCCCCCGTATCGTCACCTCTCGGCGCCGTGCAGGCTGCCGCGAAGCTGGCCGGGCCGCGCCAGGACGCGGCCAGTTCGGGAACGAGGAGCTGGCTCAGGAAGCGCGAACCCGCGAGGCACGGGTCCAGGACCAGCTCTCCGGGCTGCTTCATCAGCCATCCGTCCTGCAGCGCGAGCAGAAAAGACTTACCGCCGACAATCAGCGCCTGCAGGCAAAGGTCGATGCGTGCCGCGTTTCGCCCTGTGTTGTCAACTCGGTCTTCTCGGTGTTGCCATATTCGCAACAGCTAGGTAGAGTGTGTGCCATGGATGGGAATGACCTCGGCGGACGCATCGCCGCCCTGCGCGAGGCGCGTGGGATGACTGGACAGGAGCTTGGCTCGACACTCGGCCTCTCGCGGTCGCAAGTCTCAAAAATCGAACACGGTACGCGCCGACTGGACGTCAGTGAAGTAGCCGCCTTCGCTGATGCTCTAGAAGTTAGCCTTGCGGAAATTCTGGGACTAGAACGCAGCGGCAGTCTGGCCTTGGCCGCCAGGGTCATGGCTGCTCCTCAAGGCGATGACACGCTGCCCTCCCGGCGCCGCATCCGGCAACTGCTTGAAGCCGAAGCCAACCTGGTCAGCGCGACAGGGCTCCGAGAAGGCCGTCCGACGTCGTCCGGACGGGACGTGGTTGCCGTCATCGAGGATCGGGGCATTCCGTCTAGCCGCGCACCATGGCGCGACGGCGAGGAACTTGCCGGCCTCGTTCGCCAGGGACTCGGTCTGGGGCGCGCACCTATCGCGGACGTCGCCGAGTTGGCCGAGCGCCACTTCGGGCTCGACGTCCTGGCATGGCCAACCGGCACGGCGGTCAGCGGACTGTGTGCCCACGGCCAGGGCGTCGCAATGATACTGATTAGCACCTCTTTTTCACGCGGACATCAGCGATTCACAGCGGCGCACGAACTGGCGCACCACCTCCTGCGCGACCCACGAGAGATCGTGATCGACAGCGATCTTTACGACGGAAGCAACCCGATGGAGAAACGTGCAAACGCTTTTGCCGCGGCCCTGCTTATGCCTACCGACGGGCTACGCGACGTTATAGCGGGACGTCCCATCGACGCGGCCGTACTCGCCGAGCTGATGCGCCACTTCGGCGCAAGTTTTTCTGCGTTGTTGTACCGCCTTGCTAGCAACAGCGTCGATCTGCTGAGCATTCAGACGCGCAACGCGTGGTTGCAGAAGCAAGCGTCCGCCGTACTGCGCGCCGCGAACGACCCGGCACCTGAAGAACTGATCGTGCCGGACGAGTCAAGGCGTGTCCCGCCTCGGCTCTGGCGCTCCGCTCAAGCGGCGTACCAGGACGGTCGGGTCGGCATTGGCACGTTGGCCGCCCTCACCGACGAGGACGCTGAGCGACTATTCATGCGCCTCGCCGCCAACGACGTGCTCCCACCAGCGCCAGCTGACGACGACCTGCACGACCTATGACCAGCCCAGTGCCTGGACAATTGCTCGACACCTGCGCGATCATCAACTTGTCCTACTGCGCACCGGTTGCCTTCGCCTTTCGTAGCCGCTACGAAGGCTCCGCCGGTTGGGTCCGGGCCACCCAGGCGGAATTAGTACGTCAACGTAGCCGTCGGCCACCGCACCCCCAAGCAGGTCGTGCCAGCAACTGGGCCGCGACGTGGCTCGGCATACCCATCGAGATGGTCGATGAGAATCTGCTCATCGCCACGGAGAGCGTCCAGCGCAACATCGCCGCTGGCTACACGGACTCCGCACTTGACCACCTGGGAGAGGCGGCGAGCATCGCGTTGCTCGCATCGGTTGGCAAAGGGCGGCTGATTAGCGATGATCACGCAGCTAGAGCCGAGTCTCGCAAGCGAGGCGTCAAGGCAAGCTCTACGGTAGGGGTAGTCGCCCATCTGCTCACGATTGCGGGGAGTGGCGTCGACCCGACTATGGCAGACACGTACCTGCAAACTCTTCGGGCCCGAGAGCGCATGCATGCACAACTCACATCGATTGATCTGCTCGCAGGCGATCTTGGACCCTGGCTGTAGACCGGCAGGCGCCTTAGTCCGCATGTCAGGCCTGCGGGAGACATCGAGCGAGCCTGGAGCCACCTCACGCGAGGCAGGGCCAATCTCCCGGCGCGGAACCAATGACCTCGCGCGCCGACGACCCCCGCTCGACTTGCTTCGCAGGCGCTGACCGGCCTGGTGGGTAGGGCGTAGCCGACCATATGCTCGTTGCATCGTCGGCCGGGGGAGGGGTGGTCGCCATCGCCAGGATCGTGATTGCCGGTGCAGGAGTTGTCGGCCTAGGTGCGGCTCTGTTGCTCTGCCGGGACGACCATGAGGTGACTGTCCTGGAGCGGGATGCAGAGGCGCCCCCGCTGGCACTGAGGAGATCTGGGAGAGCTGGCAGCGTAAAGGGGTCAATCAGTTCCGGCTTCCGCATTTCTTCCTCGCCCGCTACCGGAACCTGCTGAGCACTGAACTGCCCGATGTGGCGGAGGCTCTGGCTGCCGCCGGCGCCATTCGCCTCAACAGTGTCCTGAATGCTCCCGAGGCGATACGAGGCGCTGCAAGCGATGAGGACGGCGCGTTCGAGTGCCTCTCCGGGAGGAGATGCGTGGTCGAAGCAGCGGTCGCGTCAGTGGCTGATCACGCCGCGCGGCTGGAGATCAGGAGAGGGGCGTCTGTCGCTGGGCTCGTAACCGGTCCTGCTGCTCACAATGGCGTGCCGCACGTCGCCGGGGTCCGGCTCGCCACCGGTGAGGAGATTGCCGCCGACCTGGTCGTGGACATGACCGGCCGCCGCTCGCGGCTGCCCGCGTGGCTGGAGGCTATCGGGGCTCGTGCGCCGCGGGATGAGCTCGATGACTGCGGATTCATCTACTACGGCCGCCATTTCAGCTCTGCCAGCGGCGAGATTCCCCCTGCGCTCGGGGGCTTCCTCCAGCACCTTGGTACCGTCTCCTCCCTGACGCTGCCGGCCGATAACGGCACATGGAGCGTCACGCTGGTAACCAGCGCGAAGGACAAGGCGCTGCGCGTCTTGCACGATGCTGTGATCTGGGAGAAGGCCGTCAGATCCTTGCCGCTGGTGGCGCACTGGCTGGACGGGGAGCCGATCGATGACCGGGTCATGGCGATAGCCGGGATCGAGGATCGTCACCGGAATCTCATGGTCGATGGCTCCCCGGTGGCGACCGGGTGTAGTGGCTGCGGGCGACGCCTGGGCGTGCTCTAACCCGTCGGTGGGACGAGGCGCTTCGATCGGGATGCTGCAGGCCACGGTGTTGCGCGACACGATCGCCGCGACCGGCCTTGAGGATCCCTGGGAGTTCGCCTGCGCGTTCCACGACGCCACGGCCGAGGTCGTCGAGCCCTGGTACCGCGACACTCTGACGGCCGACCGGCACCGACTAGCGGAGATCGATGCTCTTATTGACGGCGGCGAGTATCGTCCCGCTGATCCCGGTTGGGAGGTCAGCCAGGCCCTGGCCGCTGCCGCCTTCAAGGATCCCGACTGCTTTCGCGGATTCGTGGATGTCGCCATGGTGCTGAATCGGGAAGCTGACGTACTGTCCCGTCCTGGCATGCTGGAGAAGGTAACCGCACTGGGCGCCGGGTGGCGTGACGAGCCGATTCCGGCTCCGAGCCGCAGCGACCTGCTGTCCACGGTGACCGGCGACTGAGAGGCGGAATCGTGAGAGTCGAGGCAGACGGAGTCGGCATCTCGTACGAGGTGACTGGACAGGGCCGCCCGGTGATCTTGCTGCACGGGTTCCCAGACTCAGGCCGGCTGTGGCGTAACCAAGTCCCCGCCCTGGCGGCGGCGGGGTTCAAGGTGATCGTCCCCGACCTGCGAGGGTACGGGCTCTCCGACAAGCCGGCGGCCGTCGATGCGTACTCGCTGCCCGCGCTGGCCGGCGACGTTCTGGCCGTGCTGAGCGACGTCGGGGCCGACCGTGCGCACGTCGTGGGCCACGACTGGGGAGCGGCGCTCGCCTGGGTGCTGGCGTCGCTCGCGCCGGACCGGGTCGATCATCTGGCTGTGTTGTCGGTCGGCCATCCTGCGACGTTCCGGCGGACCCTGGCACAGAACGAGAAGTCCTGGTACATGCTGCTGTTCCAGTTCGCGGGTATCGCCGAGCACTGGCTCAGCGACAACGACTGGGCCAACTTCCGCGCCTGGTCGCGCCACCCTGACTCCCAAGGCATCATTAAGGACCTGGAGGCCGGCGACTCCCTGACGCCCGCCCTCAACTGGTACCGGGCCAATGTCCCGCCCGAATCCTGGACTGCACCGCCGCTGGCACTTCCAGCGGTGCAGGCTCCCGTCATGGGGATATGGAGCAGCGGCGATATAGCCCTCACCGAAACGCAGATGACCGATTCCGCGGAGAACGTGACCGGACCATGGCGCTATGAGCGGATCGACGGGCCCGGCCATTGGATGCAGCTAGAGGCTCCCGACACGATCAACCAGCTGCTGCTCGACTTCCTCCCAGCTCAGGTCGCACGGCCGCTTCATAGCGACTAGGCATTTGTCTACAATCTCGGATATGAGTGATAAGGTAATAGTTACACGCATTGCAAATGCTCTTATCGAGGATGCTGAACTATCGTCGGTCTCGATACCGCACAAATCTACCGTCACACGTGTACTTGGGGCATTTAGACAATCCCACGACGGACTGTGGGTCGGCGGCAGAGTGACATTGACCGAGTCAGCTTTGGAGTTCTCCCCAAATTCGATGAATCGTAACGTTACCAAAGGGCAGCTCGACGTTCGAGTTCCATTGAAGGAAATCACCTCGGTGACGGTTGCGTTCGGTGTCGTTACAAAGATCATCGCAATCGAGTCGCCAGCGGTGACTTTCAAGGTCCGCTGCTACGGAGCGGACAAGTTCGCCGAACAAATCAAGGCCGCAATTCCAAGTACCGGAAACTGAGAATTATCGACTGACGTATTCCCTTCGATAGTTCGCCAGGCCACAGGTAGTGCACGGGGGCCGGAGGCGGCGGATGCGGTCCGGGCCGGGACCGATGCCTGCCGAGGCCTGAATGCGCTGCACCTGCGAGTGGCCGGCCGCGGGAATGGACTGGGCTAAGCGATGAGGGCGTCGCCCATCGTGCCGAGCGGCGGTGCTCCGAGGGCGAGGAGGGCTTCGTGGAAGCGGCGGAGCGAGAATTTCGTGCCCCAGACACCTCGGGCCTGGTCCCGGAGCGACATGATCTCGAGCTTGCCCCACGTGTAGCGCCCGTAGGTGGGATCGTAGGTAGCCCTCGTCGCTTCGCTCCTGGCGGCCGGGCCGAGCAGGAAGGTGTCGGCCTCGAACCGCGCCGTGGCGTCGTGCACGCTCATCGTCCCCTGATGGATGCCGATGGCGGAGGCGAGTCCGGTGACCGCGACGAGGGCGTCGAGGTAGACGCCGATGGCGAGCCGGGGGTCGTCTGCCCTGAAGCCCTGGTCGACCATCAGCTCTCCGGCGTACTGCGCCCATCCTTCGACGAACGCCTCGGAGAACAGGCTGCGCCGCACGTCTCCCCGCGCGAGCTGGCGGAGCATCCGGCCATGGGCGAAGTGACCAGGCGTGACCTCGTGCAGCGTGACGGCGGGACCCATGGTGGCGCTGAAGACGGCCAGCCACTCGTGCTTGGCCTGCTCGTCCCAGGACTCATCGGCCGGGGTGACGTAATAGCGAGCCGGGGCATCGTCCTCGAAAGGCCCCGTCCAGTACAACATTGCCGCAGCCCATCGCCGGGACGGGGGAGCCGGGCCGACCTCGCAAGCGCCGCCAGGAGGCGGCAGGAGGTCGTTGTCGGTCACGAAGGCCGTGGCCTCGTCGATCGTCTGCCGGGCGGCAGCATAGATCCCCTCTTCACCAGGGTGATCTCGGAGGAGCTCCGGTACTAGCCGCGACGGCGTCACGCCCGGCGACAACCGCTCGCACGCGTCATTGAGTCTGGCGCGGAGCCGGTCGCGCTCCTGGTCGGCTCGCTCCTCGAGGCGGCCGAGATCGACAGGCATCGACTCCGCCTGCCCGAGCAGCCGGGCGAGTGTCGTCGCCCCGAGCGAAGCATCCGGGGTGCCCGAGGCGGCGGCATCCTCGATTCGGCCCAGCAGCCTGCTGTGCGCCTTCAGGGCCGCGACCTCTGTGTCGGTCGTGCCGTTGATCCCCGCGGCGAGTCCTCTCACCGCCTCCACAAGCCCACGGGCCACCGGCGCCGGAACCGCCTGCAACGACTCCAACGAAGCGTCGACTGCCTCGGGCCATTGGGCCAGGTGTGCCTCCCGCGCCCTGCGGCGCTGCGGCTCGGGCGCGTACTCGCGGTCGTAGCAAGACAGGTCCAGGTTTTGGATGTGGGGAAGCGGGTTCCACTGCAAGATCTCGGCCTCCGCTTCCGCGCGGGCGGCCTGCTCGGCGGCGCTGAGGTGACTCTCGTCGTGCCGGTCAGCGAGGCGCTCGCCCGGCGATGAGGGCCCGAGGCGTTCCAGGGCCGCTTTGCGGCCACTCGGTGACAGGTCCATGACGACGCCGTCGTACTCGTGGACACCCGCGAGCTCCCGAATCACTGGAACGCTCACGTCCCATATGGCTTTGAGGCGGCGATCAGGCACAGATGCAGACTATGCCCGGCCTCCTTCCGTGACCCGGGTGTGAGGAGTACACGGTCTGCACCGCTCTGGCGCCTGACCCCGTCCTCACCGTCCGCGCATACGGCACCGCGCGCAACTCTGCGACAACCTGGACTAGTGCGCAACTTCAGGCTTCACACACAACGAAACCCCAGTTCAGCGGCCTGCGGAAGCGCCCAGAACCGAAACTGAGCCAGATTGGGTTAAACAGAACCCCTGACCGGGACGGCCTCGGCGTGGACTGCGGCTGCGGTCCGCCCGGCCTGGCGCGGGCTGCCAGGATGGCGGCGTGGATGTATTGAGCAGCCGGATTCTGTTGCGCCCCGCCGACCTCGGCCGGAGTCGTCATTTCTACCGCGATGTGCTGGGTCTGGCGATCTACCGGGAGTTCGGATCTGTGGATGATCCGGGGGTGGTGTTCTTCCTCGGCCCGGGATTCCTGGAGGTGTCCGGGGGCTCTGGCGGTCAGCCGGGAGGCTCGCTGATGCTCTGGCTTCAGGTGAGGGACGTTCGCGCTGAGGCGGATCGGCTGGCCGCGGCCGGCGTGCGTATTCTGCGAGGGCCAACGACCGAGCCCTGGGGATTGATCGAGATGTGGATCGAGGACCCAGACGGCGTGCAGATTGATCTGGTCGAAGTCCCGGCTGATCACCCGCTGCGCCGCGACCTGCGATCCGTATTAGCGCCAACGTAGTCCTGGGGCACCGTGAGCCACACGCGGCATGTGCGCACGTTCGTATAACTCCAGGAGCGAGTATGAGGTCGGCTTGTTTGCTGAGCCGCTTGACATCCGTTAGGCACCTCCTTCGACTACGCCCGGAGGCTGCCTTGCGCGGGCCATGCGGGCACGTCTAGGGATGGGGGCCGCCCCTATGGGGCTCGGCTGGGGTTGGCTTCTTCTGTCGTGACGATTGACCGCCAGTCTTCGGGCATGGCGGGCGGCTGGATCGGGCCGATGACGCCGGCCACCTTTCTGCGGAGTAGGGAGTAAAGGTCAGCCTGTCTGGGAGCGAGCTCGCCGGTGGCACGCTCGTAGCCGTCGCGATTGCGCCAGAGCGCGCCGTCGCAGGCAGCGGCCATCTGCGCGATCACTGCCTCGCTCGTCTTGCCCCCGCGATGGCTGTCCAGGAAGCGGGCCAGCCGGTCCGCCTCGGCGCCAGGGTTCTGGGCGAGTTGCTCGTACTCGACAAACAGCCGGTCAGCGGTATCCGCGGTCTCGGTTAGGGCTTGGGATGCCATGTACTGCCAGCGCAGCAGGTTGCACCGAACCGACGTCGGCTGGTGATCGTTGCCGCGGGCGAACTGCTGCCAGGAACGCGCCACATCGAGCGGGTGCCGGACCGCGATCACGTAGACCGGGTCGCGCCAGATCTGCCGCCAGAACGGCAGGAAGTGACACAGCGCCGGGTCATTCCAGACCCAGGGCCGGCCCTGCTGCTCCATCTGGGCGATCGTCGCGTCGGCGGCCGCCCGCAGCTCCCGGTCTTGTGCCTTGGCGGCGACGATGGCCGGAAAGGACTCGTCCCACCAGCTCACGCCGCCGGCGAAGCCGCCGATCCGCTCCAGCAGATCCCACAGCGGGCCGTACTCCCACCTGCCGTGCGGATTCAGGTGATCAGGTCCTGGCAGGTCGTGCTGCTCGCCCGGATAGGCGCCCCACCGGGCGATCAGTTCTGCCCATGCCGACGTGCCGCTCCGCTCGGGGCCGAGCACAATGATCGGGCGTACCCGGCCCGCCCTCATCCCGAGTCGGCGCTCCGGGCCGCACCGGCGTTGGCCCGGGTCTGCGCCGGGTCCTCATCGGGTCGAAGCGGCCGGCAGAAGTCGTTCTGGAAATCGACGAGGACCACAGCAACTCGGTGAGGATCCAGCCTGCTGAGTTGGTTCACCTGGTCCGGCTCGGCCACGTCGCCCATGCTGCATCATGCCAAGAGTCATGGGAACCCCCCGCAGCCTGGCCTTGTGCTGCAGACCGGCCAGGACGAGTACCTGAACGCCGAAAGAACCAGCAACACCGGGCCGTGCGCACCGAAGCGTAACCCAGCGGATAGGCCATCGCCCCAGCTTGGCGGCGCCCGTCCGAGCGCGCTGCCAAGGCGGAGCGGGGCGCCGGAGGCGTTCGTCGGCCTTGGCGCGGGCTTGTCAGCTGTCTTGTGGATGACGGGCTGCAGGACTGCCAGAGCGCGGTAGCCGTGCTGTCAGCGGTGGCTTATCCCAGCGCAGTGTGTAGCGGAAGAACAGGCGCCGCCGGACGGTGGCGCCGGGGAGATGGGCTCTGGCCGCTGCGGTGATCTCCGCCAGGGTGGTGGCGGGATCCCGCACTGGCATGACCGGCTGGCCGGCCTCGGGTCCGTCTGCCGGGCGGGCGGGGCGGGGGTGTTTGATCAGGCCCATGACGGGATTCGCTGCCGCTGAGATGAGCTCGACCGCCAGATCTGGCAGCGAGTTCGGCCGGGCGAGGCCGACGACGAGCAGGCGGCCGCCGGGTGCCAGGAGCCTGGGGATCCGGGCCAGGGTGTCCTCGAGGCGGAGGTGGTGCAGCACCGCCCCCATCGTGATCAGGTCAGCCCCACCGTCACCGGCCTCTGCGGCGTACTGCTCGAAGCCGCACCGGCGGATGGTCGCCCGCGGATTCTCGGCTAGGCGCGCGATCGCGGCGGCGGCCATGGCCGCATCGGCGTCGATCCCGGTGACCTGCTCGAAGTGCTGGGCCAGCTTCCCGGCCAGCACGCCTGTGCCGCAGCCGACATCCACGGCGGCACGGCGGCGAGCTGGCAGGTTACGCAGTATCCAGCCATGGAAGTGCTCGTTGTGATTCCACGGGTGACGCGCATTGACCTCGGCCAGCCGTTGCCGGGCCCAATTGAGCACCGGATTGGCGCTGTCCCTGACATCCATGCCACGCAGTCTCCCAAGGATGCCGGGAAACGGTTCAAGCATCCTTCCAGCACAGGCCATGCCTCACGGAGACTCATCGACCGTCCGCGGCGCGTGTTGGGCGGGCTCCAGCAGGGGATGCTCGCGCTCGTGCGTCCCTCGTCCAGGGCCCAATAAGACATGTCATATTTCTCCACAATGAGGACAGGAGTCTCAGATGACGACGAAAGCTGCCTTCTCGTCAGAGCAATGGGAAGTAGTGCTTGAGGGCCCGCCAAGCGCCGGCATGATCGTGGCTACTGCTGCCCACGGAGGCATGATCCGCGAGACCATCGCGCTGTCAAAGGCCTATGTCGAAGCGCGTGCCCAGCACGGGGAGAGTGAACTCCTCGACGAGATCGTCGCGGCGAAGCCAGAGGTGGACCACACGAGGTACCACTCGGCCGGAGAACTCAGGGAGCACGGACTAGAGCACATCCGAGGCGCTGTCACGCTGCTCGACAGCAAGGCGACGGCCGAGGAAGTCGATGGCTACCGGCGGTTCGTCCTCGCCCTCGCTAACAAGGTCGCGGCAGCACACCGGGAGGAAGGGCGCGGCGTGAGCCCAGGCGAAGCTGAGGCCATCGAGGAGATCGGAACTGCCCTCGGCGCGACTAGTTCTCCTTAGGTTGCGGGGCGGGTGCCTTCCAGGAGCTGTTTCAGCGTGCCGAGGTTGCGCGCGACGGCTGCCTTAACGCTCGGGATCGCGAGCGGTCCGAGCGGCCTCAGCAGCGCTGATGCGGGCTCCAGTTCGACATGGTTGGTCAGCCGGGTCCCGTCAGCGGCCGACTCCAGCAGGTAGCTGCTGCTGGCGATGAAGGGGCCGAGCTGCCCTTTGATGGCGAGCCGGCTCGGTGACTCGAACTCGGTCACCTGGAACTCCTCCTCGCTGCGGCGGGGAACCGTGCGGGTCTGCCGGTAAGTGGCTCCGATCCCGGACCGGCCGGGCGAGGTCTGAACAGTGCTGGCGATCGCATAGTTCCATGCCGGGATATTGCCGAAGTCGGCGAGAAACGCGAAGACCTCATCTTCGGGCCGGGCGATCGTGACGGTGTTCTGGAATGTTGCCATGTCTGCCTCCTGTGTCAGCTGTTCAGCGGCGATTGGTTGTTCATGGCCGGAATCTCTTTCCTCGCTGGTCGCCCGGTCTACGTAGGGCCTGACACAGCCAGGCTGCCGCCGTCTCGCGGCTAAGTCAGTGACCTCAATCGCGGGCAAGGCGACAAAAGTCACAGTCTTCCCCCGCAGCTTGCCGGTCAGCTCCGCCGGCAGGTCCGCGAGGAAGCTGCGCGCCAGCGGGTCATCTACGTCCCGGTCGGCCATGTCTACGACGTTAGCCGGGTCGGCTCTCGCGACTGTCGATGCTGTCGAGCCTGCCGACCATGAAGGGATTTAGGCCGTGGCTCGGTCCGGGCGCCGCAACTTTGCCTGCGAAGCCTGGTTATTCTCGCCAGGTGTCAACTCTTGCTGTGGTGGGCGCCGGCCCAAAGGGTGTCGCGATCGCTGCTAAAGCCCGCGCGCTTGCCGCTGCCGGCTTGCCGGCGCCGCGCGTTGTGCTGGTCGACCGTGGTGAGGTCGCCGGGAACTGGGCCGGGCGCCAGGGGTACACCAGCGGGGTTCTGCCGCTGGGAACGCCGCCGGAGAAGGACGTCGGCTATCCGTATCCTGCGAGCTGGGGCGATGCATCAGCTGATGTGGTCGCGGCTATGGCGGGGTACGGCTGGCAGCGTCACCTGATCAGGCACGGCGTGTACGGCGACTGGGTCGACCGCGGCCGGATGAGGCCGACGCATCGCCAGTGGAGCGTCTACCTGCGCGAAGTCGCCGAAGCGGCGGAGGCGGAGATTGTCCGCGGTGTCGTGGCCGGCCTCGAGGTTGGCGGCGGTGATCGCTGGGAGGTGAAGCTGGAGGCGGGCTATGCGGTATCTGCCGATGGCGTGGTCATCACCGGCGCGGGGCCGGCCATCACCGTTCCCGGCCAGCCACGTGATCATCCGCGGGTCTTGGACGGGCGGACGTACTGGCTGGCGGCGCGCCAGTTCAACCACGAGCGCGCGCACAACGTCTGTGTTGTCGGCAGTGGCGAGACCGCCGCGTCGGTGGTCATCGACCTGGTGAAGCATTGCCACAAGCGCTCCGCGATCGACGTGCTGACCGCTCGAGGCGTGCTGTACTCGCGCGGTGAGAGCTACGACGAGAACCGGTTTTATTCTGACCCTGGGGAGTGGGCGCGCTTGGCCGAGGCCCACCGGCGTGAGTTCCTTGAGCGCACCGATCGTGGCGTCTTCTCGCTGCAGGCTGAGGCGGCGCTCAACCAGGCGCGCGGCCTGCGGACTCTCGCCGGGCGGGCGGCGGAGATTGAGGCGCGCGAGCACGACGTTGTTGTGACCATCGCCTACGGCGATGAGCGTGAGCGCGTCGCCTATGACGCTGTTGTTGTCGCCATCGGCTTCGACGGGCGGTGGTTCGAGGCCCTTCTGGGTGACGAAGCGGGCGCCCGGTACCGGGACGCGCTAGGCGGCGCCGATCTGGCGCGCGTGATCGACGTCGACCTGTCGGTGTCCGGCCTTGCGCCGCCGCTGCACCTGCCGGTCATGGCAGGGCTCGCGCAGGGGCCGGGCTTTCCCAACCTAAGCTGCCTGGGCCTGTTGAGCGACCGCATCCTTCGCCGCTACCTCGCGGTCAAAGGCGCGGGAACGCTGGTATCTGAGAGGAAAGAGCGTGCCTGAAATCGGAGATGAGGGCTGGGAGCGCGACGACAGCGTGTATCGGACCATCTTCCTTCCCAGTGACCTTGCTGAGCGGCTCGCGGCCGAGGCCGGGCGCCGCGGCATCTCGCTGAGCGATCTGCTGTCCGAATACGCCGAACAAGGACTGCGCCAGGCCCGATAGCGCAACGCGAATTTCACCTGGCCTGCCCCGAGTGCCAGCCTCGCCCGTCAGCTCCGTCAGCGGGCCCGAAGGTGTCCGCGGTGTGCGCTTGATGTCACCCGACGGCTCCTGGCGGGGCTTGCAGGCGGGTGATCTGCTGATTGAGGTAGCGCTGTTGCTGGAGGTTGGTGGCCACTCGGGCCGCGGCTCGGTACGCCTCAAGCGCGGGAGCGCGGTCGCCAGCCATCTCGAGGAGGTGGCCGCGGACGGCGTGGAAGCGACGATCGGCGTTGATCCGGGCATCGGCACCAAGACGCTGGACTAGTTCCAGGCCGGCCAGGGGTCCGGCGACCATGCTGACGGCGACGGCGTGGTTGAGCGCGACGATCGGGTTGTCGTCTAGGCGGAGCAGGACGCCGTAGAGGGCGGCGATCTGGCGCCAGTCGGTCGCGTCGGGGTTCTCCGCCTCATCGTGGACAGCCGCGATCGCCGCCTGGAGCTGGTACGGCCCGATGGGCCCGCGGGGGAGGGCCGCGGTGACGAGCGCGATCCCTTCGTCGATGGCGCCCCGGTTCCACAGGCTGCGGTCTTGGTCTGCCATGGGGATGAGTGACCCGTCATGAGCTGTGCGGGCGCGATGGCGGGCGTGGATGAGGAGCATCAGTGCCAGCAGCGCGGCCACCTCGCTGTCATCGGGCCGCGCTGCGTAGAGCGTCCGGGCGAGGCGGATCGCCTCCTGGGCCAGGTCGACCCGGATCAGGGCCGTGCCTGCTGTGCTGGCGTAGCCCTCGTTGAAGATCAGGTACAGGACCCGGAGGACAGCGTTCAGCCGGCCTTCGAGTTCGTCGGGGCCGGGGAGGGCGAACGGGACGCCGCTGTCTTTGATCGCCTGCTTAGCCCTGGTGATCCGGCGGGTCACGGTCTGCTCGGACCCAAGCAGCGCACGGGCGATCTCCGCGGTACTCAGCCCGCCGACTGCCCGCAATGTCAATGCGATCTGCGAGGCCGCGGACAGGGAGGGGTGGCAGCACAACAACAACAGCACCAGCGTGTCGCCGGTATCCCCTGCAGGGGGCGCGTCCGGCAGGGGCGCGCCGCGCTCGGTCAGCGCCCAACGGGCGGCCATGTCTTCTCGTTGCCTGCGCGCTTGCTCGGAGCGCAACAGGTCGGTGAGCCGACGCGACGCCACGGTGATGAGCCAGGCTCTGGGGTTGTCGGGCAGCCCGTCTTGTGGCCACTGCATCGAGGCCGCCAGGAGCGCCTCCTGGGTGGCGTCCTCGGCGAGGTCGAAGTTGCCGTAGCGGCGGACCACGGCGCCGAGAACCTGCGGCGCCAGGCGGCGCAGCAGGTCCTCGGTCTCGGCCGCGATCACCGGCACCCTGCTTCCGTGCTCAGCCCTCGAAGTCCGGCTGGTGCTCGTCGATCGGCCGCACATCGGCGTAGGCCCGTGCCCGGATGCGCTCAGGGCCCGGGCAGCGGGCAAGGCGAGCGGCGATCTCGGTCGCCCGGTCGAAACTGTCGCACTCTACGACCCAGTAGCCAGCGAGTACTTCCTCGGCCTCGGCGTAGGGGCCGTCGGTAACCACTGGGACCCCCTCTTTGAGCTGGACCCGTCGTGTGTGCACCGGAGCGCTCAGGCCCCGGGTCTCGACCAGTTCGCCCGAGTCCAGCAGTTCCTGGTTGAACGCCCCCATGAACGCCCCCAGCGCCGCCCAGTCCTCCTGCGTCCACGCGGGCTGCTCTGGGGGCTGCCCGACCATCTCCTGGTACTGCTGCTGGGAAGCGAACGTCAAGATCATGTACTTCATCGTCTGTGTCCTTTCGGCCAGTGGCACCCCGTTGGCGCCTTCTCACAGACGTCGGAGCCGATGCCGCCAGATCGGACATCAGCGGCGCTCAACACCGGCCAGGTGGTGCGGTCTACGCTATCGGCGGTTCTGAGCCAGTTCGCAGTCACCGGAGCCGCACGTCCATGGGCGGGTCTGTGGGCTCGCGCTCGCTGTGACCTGACCCGCTAGCAGTTTTGATGTCGCGCCTGGCATGACTGGTCGGTCTGGCGCACCAGGCCCCAGGCTCGTCACAGCATCTGCTTCAGGACGTTGAGCCCGATGTTGCCGCCGCTGATGACGCAGACGACGGTGGAGCCAGCCGCCGGGGAAATCTTGCCCGCAAGCAGGGCGGCCAGGCCGGCCGCACCGGCAGGTTCGGCAGCGAGCTTGCAACGCTGGAGCAGGACTTTGACCGCGTCGATGATCTCGGCATCAGTCACCCGCACGATCTCATCGACGAACTGCTGGACGTGCCGGAAGGTGTGCTCGCCCGCGAATGGAGGGGCCAGGCCATCGGCTATGGTGTCCACCTTCTCCAGGTGGGCGGGCGCCCCCTGCTTGAGGCTCCGGCTCATCGCGTCCGCTCCCTCTGGCTCGACTCCGACCACGCGAACCGATGAGTGCTGGAGCTTCACGGCTGCGGCGATGCCGGAGATGAGGCCACCCCCTCCGACCGGGACTACCACGAGGCCGGCATCAGGGACCTGCTCGAGGAGTTCGAGTCCGACCGTCCCCTGGCCTGCCATGACCGCCAGGTCATCGAAGGGATGGACCATCGTGAGATCCCGCTCTCGTTGCAGCGCCAGGCACGTGTCGAGCAGGCTGCCGTCGGTCTGGACGACCTCACCGCCGTAACGCCTGGTTGCCTCCACCTTCGATGGCATGGCGCTCGCCGGCATCACGATTGTTGCCGTTGCCCCAGCGGCGGCAGCGCCGTAGGCCAGCGCGGCCGCGTGGTTCCCGGCCGACAGGGACACCAGCCCCCGCGAGCGGTCGGCCGGGTCCATCGACAGCAGTTTGTTGAACACCCCGCGGGGCTTGAACGACCCCGTCTTCTGAAATAGCTCCGCTTTGAGAGCCAACCGAACGCCCAGCTCATCCCCGATGGTCGTGGACCACATCACCGGCGTGACGCGTACCCGGCCGCCGATCCGGGCCTGTGCCCGCTGAATGTCCTCGAGTCCGAGCAGCATCCCGACTCTCTCCCGTTTCGCTTCCGAAGCCGCCGGTGGCACCGGCTCCGCGCAGCGTACCGATCCAGAGCGCGGCCGTCCGGCTGGGCATCTCGCGGCCGGCCACGCAGTGCTCGCCCGCACCTGACTAATCTGTTCGCCGCCGAAGCACGACCGGCAACTGTCGAACTGAGGCCGATGTGGCTGCTCGAGCTTCTCGAGCCGATAACGAGTTCGGCGATGGCGGAACGGCGGCTCTGGCTTCCTTCAGCGAGAACCATGGGCATGCTTTCGCTGACCATCCCGGATGGCGCGTGCCAGGGGAATAATGCGCGGGTACGTTGAGGAAATGGAGATCATCAATCTGGGTAAGGCGGAAGGGCTGCCGCCGGTGGATTGGGCCGCCGTTGTCGAGAAGCTCGATGCGCGGTCAGCACCGGCTCCGGAGGTGGCGAACTCCCGCACCACGTGGCTGTGCACCGTCAACGAGGAAGGCAGCCCGCATGTGACCGCGGTCGGTGCGCTCTGGGTCGACGGCACGTTCTGGTTCCAGACGGGCGCGGGTACGCGCAAGGCGCGCAACCTCGGGCGCGATCCGCGGTGTTCGGTCGCGGTCTCGGTCCGCGACGCGGACGTCGTGATCGAGGGTGACGCGGCGCGGGTGACCGACCCTGTCGCAGTGGCGCGCATTGCGAAGGCGTGGGCCGACAACGGCTGGCCGGCCGAGCCCGATACGAGCGGGTCGGGCATCGCTGCTCCGTTCAACGCACCGTCGCAAGGACCGCCGCCTTGGCACGTGTATCGCATCGAGCCACGCTCGGCGACCGTCGTATTGGCGACGGAGCCGGGCGGGCTGACCCGCTTCCGCTTCTGACGCTGTCGGAGTCGCCGCCGCAGCCAGCAAAGCCACACGGCGGAGGTGCCCGGGGCCAGGGCGCCATCGCGGGTCGCTGGGCGACATTGCCGTCGATGAAGGTCAGGAAGTGTCTGAACGACCCGGCCGTGGCAGTCGAGACGAACTGGTGTTTTGGTGGTCTGTCAAGCGGTCGGAGTGGCTCAGCGCTGACAAGGGATTTGCGCGTAGTCGGGCAGGTCTGAGGCGCTGCTGGCGCCGGTGGCTGGTGTCCGGGTGAGAGGTATCGTCTCCGGATCCCGGTGATGTCAACACGCACTTCCGGAACACCTACGCGAAGCTGCAGGCCCGTGATCGCTCTACGGCAGTGTCCCGCTGTCAGACCACCAGACAGGCCGCCAGTCGGCCCACCAGATGGCCGCTGACCCGATCAGTTCTGCGGGGCTCTCCGGTCGCGAGAATCACCGTGTTCCGGTGACGCGTCCTCACCTGCCTGGCGGCAAGGCTGGCAAATGGCCCGCCTCCCAGGTAGGGAAAATTCGGCAGCGGATTGACGTGGGCCAGCGAGCCTGAGAGCGCTGCCCAGCCAGCCGCAAGCGAAGGGAGATCCGCCATGAGCACCGGGCAGCCACCGGATCACAGACGACTGGAGGGCCGAAGCGGTTGAGTGAGATAAAAGGTGTCGCCCGGTTCACGTTTCACGAGGGGAACGTCGAGGAGTTCAAGCGCTTGTCCGCGCAAGTCATGGACATCGTGCGGGCCAAGGACACCGGAACGCTGTAGTACGAGATCTACTTCAACGAAGATCAGTCCGAGTGCGTTGTCTACGAGCGATACCGGGACTCCGAGGCGGTCATCGGGCGGCGCGCACGTTGGGGACCTCACGGAGGGGATCTTTGCGACAGGATCGGTTTCCAGCGAACTTCTTGGTGAGCCGAGCGCCGAGCTCACCGCGATGATGGCAGGCAGCGGAGTCCGTGTCTTTAGGCGCTTCTTGTCCACGTAGACACCGCTCGGCGGCTTCGACGAGCGTGCTCCGGCAGCTGTGGACGCAGTGCCAGCGCATACCCCGCGTTCGTGAACGAAAGGAGTTTGACATGAGCGAGACACTCGACTGGAACGCGAAGACCATCGCGGAGTTCCGGGCGAACGAGGGCAGGGTTGGCGGGCCCTTCGAGGGCGCTCCGATGGTCCTGGTGCACCACCGCGGCCGCATAAGCGGGCGGGAGTACGTCCACCCAATGATGTACCTCCCGCCCGACACCGAGCCGGACATCATCTACGTCTTCGCGACCAAGGCCGGAGCACCCACCAACCCGGACTGGTACGGCAACTTGACCGCCGCCGGTGACGGCAGTGTCGAACGCGGAACCGAGACATACAAGGTGACCGTCCGCGAATTGACTGGTGCTGAACGCGACCGCATCTACGCTGAGCAAGCGCGGCGCTATCCAGGCTTCGCCGAGTACGCACGCCAAACCGCTGGAATCCGCACCATTCCTGTGCTCGAACTTAAGAGGGCGTAGCCCACACCCGTAAGACCGGCCAGCGAGGTCCTGGTGACGATCGACCCCGGCGCGGTGCTATTTAAGTCGCGTGAAAGTGGGGTCAGCTGGCAGATCCCGATCATGATGAACGGGCCGCTCAGGTCCATGGACAAGCCGGTGCTGGTCATCTTCCCCAACCGGCAAGGACGTTTACGTCGCGTTCAGCGGCAAGCTGAACGCCTACGTCGTGGCTTCCCACCAGAGCCTTAGGCGTGCGCGATCTGATGCGGCCGAAGTCACTGCGCGTGACTAACGATTCCGATCGGGCGAATGGCTCATCGGTCGGGGGTGGCGATGCTGAAGCAGCCTGACGGGCGTTGACGCTGATCCGCACTGTCAGCAACAGCATCGCGTACTCGGCACTGAACGAGCGGTACCGCCGTTACGGTAGGTCGTCTTTATCTCGCCACACACGGATCCCGGCGGTTTGGAGCGCCTGCTGAAGAGGGTCGACGTGATCAGAGTCCTCCCGCACTTAGGAGATGAAGACATGTGTCCTCGTCGGTCGTCAGCGTGGTGTGGCCAGGGAAGATACCAAGCGGGCAGTTCCGTCCTTGTGCCCGGATGCAGGAATGCCGCTTCGGAAGATCCACCACCCGGTCGGCGCCTACGCGGCCGAACAGAAGAAGGAGTTCGCCGAGATGAACCTCACTGACCACGCCGGAGTCCGGCTCACGCACGGCAAGCCCAAGGTCAACGGCGTGGAGATCCACTACGCGATCGGCGGCGCCGGCGAGCCGGTGTTCTTGCTGCACGGCGTGCCGAAGACCATGTCGTACTGGCGCCACGTCGTGCCGCTGCTGACCCCGCACTACACCGTCATCGCGGTCGACAACCGAGGCTCCGGCGGCTCCCAGCGCCCCCTGACCGGCTACGACACCGCCACGATGGCCGGTGACGTCGCCGAACTGGCCACCCACCTGGGCTTCGACCAGTTCCGCGTCGCCGGCGAGGACTGGGGCGCGGCCATCGCCTACGCCGTCGCCGCCTTCCACCGGCCCCGGGTGCAGCAACTGGTGTTCCAGGAAACGCTCCTGCCAGGATTGCCAGCCGGCCCAGGATTGCCAGGCGGCGAACACGACCCCTCGCTCGCCGCCGACGACATCCGCACCGGCTGGCACTTCAGCTTCTTCAGCCTGCCGAACCTGCCCGAGCTGCTGCTCGCCGGGCGGGAACGGCCGTTCTGGACGTACTACGCCAGACGCCAGATGTGGGACCCCAGCGCGCTGGCCGAGGAGGACATCGACGAAATCGTGCACTCGGCCGAGCAGCCGGGCGGCACCAGGGCCATCTTGGAGATGTACCGCGCCCGCCAGACCGACGCCGAACAGAACCGCCCGCATTACGCCGACCCGATCAGCTGCCCGGTCCTGGCCGTCGGCGCGCAGGCCTATCTCGGGGACGAAGTATCCAAACAGCTCGCGCAAGTGGCCCGCGACGTCCGCGGCGCCGTCATCCCCGCGTCCGGTCACAACATCGCGCTGGAGAACCCGGCCGCCCTGGCCCAGGCCTACCTCGACTTCTTCGCAGGCGGCTAAGCCGCGGGTTCAGCCATGTGACCCGGCGGCATACAGAATGACCACTCGGGGCGGATGCTCGGCAGATTCCTCATCGCCTGCCGCCCAGAACGAGGCGCCGCCGAGCGGTGCGAGACGCCGCAGTGCGAGCATCGATCAGTGCAGCGCCTTAGGGCCGCCACCCTGCTCTCTTCAGCAGATCGGCGGCCAAATGCCCGATGCTGCTCCGCTCCCGTGCCGGTTTCGCCAGTTCTTCGGTCACCAGGTCTGCGGTGCAGCGCGGGTACCCGCACTGGCGCAGGTAATCGGCGATGACGGCTGCCCGGCCAATGTCGAGCAGGAACGGCCTGCTGAAGTCGAACTCGCCCTCGCCGGCCGGACCGGCCGGGAGCGGCTGCCTGGAGCTGAAGCCGGGGTCCTCACCTGAGTCGCCGGTCCTTGCGTGCCGGCCCGCCGAGGCGTTCGGCGCCGCCGGCACAAGGACGCTCAGTTCCTGTGCGCGCGTCTGCATACGCGCCTCCCCACGGCAGGTGACGATATGTTGACGCGCGAGGCTGGGCCACGGTGCACACCGCGCGGCATCCGATCCCTTCCTGGCGAGCAACGGTCGGCAAGCCTCATCGCCCAGTTCAAGGCGAACTACGCGCGGACCGGAAGCTTCTGGTCGGTGCGGTGTAGTCAGCCGCGCACGTTGTCAGTTGCCCGGCCTGGGGTGGTCAGTAGCTGAACTGTTCATGCCAGTTGGCGGGCCGGCCTTCGCGGGTGAGGTCGAACAGGTTCCAGAGCGGCTCGATGGTGCCA
The DNA here is from genome assembly GCA_963809195.1 of uncultured Actinomycetota bacterium. Classification (GTDB taxonomy): domain Bacteria; phylum Actinomycetota; class Actinomycetes; order Streptosporangiales; family Streptosporangiaceae; genus Chersky-822. The sequence continues at coordinate 225,782 of CAWEIQ010000004.1, forward strand.
ACATGGCGGGGTTCTTGCCCGCGATCGGCGGGTGCATAGAAGAGTTCGGAGCCCCAGAAGTGGCGGACCGTCTCCCCGTCGCGGTGAAACACGTTCAGCATGGGCTGCTGGGAGCCGTCGGCGGTCTCGGCGAGGTAGTCGCGGTTGTAGGTACTGCCTGCCGAGGACAGCATGCGCAGCCGCCGCCAGCCGCGTTCGGCGGCGAAGGTGATGAGGCGCTCGAGCGGCGCCTTCGCGGCGACGGCGAGGTTGACGTGCTGGGCGACGTGTTCGGCCGCGCCGTCCAGTTGATCGAGCAGGGCGGTGCACGAGGGGCACGGTCCCTCGGCCAATGGCAGCAGCGAGGTCTTCCCAACTGGCGGGCCTGCGCTCATGTCGTCTGCAGCGCGGGGAAACATCATGCTGTAGATCACCAGCGAGTCCTTGCCCGGCGCGAACAGTTCCGACATCCGCACCGGGGTCGGCGCCCCGCCGGGCCCATGCCCCAGAAAGACGTAGTCCGCGGGCACCACCCCGCCCGGCGGCAGCCTCCGCCGGTCGGCAGCCAACGCCTCCATGGCCCGGCGCAGTTCAATCTCCTGTTCAAGCAGCCGGTTCCGCGCGGCCCGGTACTCGGCCGACTCTCCGGGAAACGCGACGGCCATGGTGTCCTCCCGACAACTCGCATGCAGTTCTACGTTAGGCCAGCCCGTAACACACTGCCTCGGGGAGCGGGATCTGCAGACGATCGGTGACCTTCGATTGACGGCCACCGAGTTCGGTGCACCGCCGCTCAGGACCCGTCGAGGAGCGGAGTGATCAACGCGAGCACTTCGAGGGTGAATGATCATCCAGCGGATTGCATGAATCCGACCGTGGATCGCTAAATGATTGCTGGCGACTAGGTTTTGAGCGCGCCGACGACGCCGGCCGCTGTCGGGCCCAGCCAGCAACCAGACCACGGCAACCGACCGGCGACCGAGTCCGTGTGACACCCCGACGCTAGTTGTCGTATCCGGGCCGCGTCGTTCGTAGCTAGGGTGAGAGGCCGCCGCGAGGGCGCTGTCACGACCACAGGAGATGCCGACCGATGCCGCATCCACAGGCCAAGGTCCACCGCATGTTCGAGCTCGTCGAGCCGATCGCCACCGTCACCTTCTCCGAGGTGCCGAACGAGGCGTTCCTGGCCATCGGCATGCGCAACTACTGGGACGGATACTTCGCGGGCCGGGCCGCGCCGCTGGGGCTGGCACCGGCCGGGGTGGTGCACGCGGTGTTCTACAACTTCGCCGCCGGCGAGGTGGCACGCCACATCCCGTGGGTCTGGGGGAAGACCACCCCGGAGGAGGCGATCGCCGTGCGCGAGCGGGGCAGCGCCGCCGCACTGCGGCAGATGATCGGGGAGCTCACCGACTCCCCCGGTCTGGTGCGGGTCGCCGACCTCGCCACCCGAGCAGCGGTCAGCGCGCCGACCGAGGGCCGAGCGCTGTACGCCGGGCTCCGGGCGCTCGACGTGCCCGAGGAGCCGGTGGCCAGGCTCTGGCACGCGGCGACGCTGCTGCGGGAGCACCGCGGGGACGGCCACAACGCCGCTCTCGTCGCCCACGGCATCGGCGGCACCGAGGCCCACGTCCTGCTCGCTCTCTCCCTCGGAATGAGGGCGGAGGAGTTCGGCCGGATCCACCACCTGCCCAAGGCACAGCTGGGCGCTGTCATCGACGGGCTGCGCGGCCGCGGCCTCGTGGACGCCGCCGGCGGGTTCACCGACGCCGGCCGGGAGACCAGGCAGCGGATCGAGGCCCTCACCGACGAGCTGGCGGCGCCCGCGTACGACGTGCTCAGCGTAGACGAGCTCGACGAGCTGGTCGCGGGGCTCCAGCCGATCGCCGCCGCGCTAGAGGCCGTCGACGACTGAGCGGGCGCATCAGACACGGCACGAACCCCCATCTCGGCCACCGAGGTGAGCAGCTCGTTGTGCGCGATCACCCGCAAGGTGTAGCCGCAGAAGCCGCCGCGGTTGAGGACGATGGGCCGGTCGAAGCGGTAGCGTCCGCCGTCGTAGCTGTCGGCCAGGTCGAGATCCTGCACGGTGACGCCGGTGGACACGTCGCTGCTGTCGATCTTGCCGGGCAGGACCTGGACGTGCAGCTCGTCCGGGTGAGCTCACCCGGGGAGACTATGGTCCGGACGCTCAGCAGCGCGCCGACCTCGGCCGCGTCGCCGACGCCCCAGGACTCGACGTGCTCGACCCGGATGCTCGGCCACCCGGTCTTCACTGGCTTCTTCCAGACAGCGAGCTTGCCCGCCCCGGCGTAGTCGGCGTTCAGCATCCGGTACTCGCCGTACGCTCGGACACCCGTCGAGGCCTTCCGGCCGGCAGCTTGGTCGCTACCGATCCATGGGAGGCCTCGACCCGTTCACCCTCAGCCAGCTGCCGCCAGTCGCTCACACCCCCACCACAGATAAGAAGAGCCGGCCAACCGCGGCTCATCTCAAGTAGGAAGAGCCCCGCGACCTGCACAGCCGTCGCGCCTCGACGCGGTCTTCAAGGCACGGAAAACCGGCAGGACGCCAACCGCCGGCGAAGGATCAGTACACAGCTTGAGGCTCAATGAATTACAAACACCCAGGTCAGCGTCCGGCACAAGCGCTCAGAGCCCAAAACTGGCCCAACTCGGGAGGACAGGCGCGCTCCACGTGCACCGCATCGCAACGGATGGCCAGACGCGGTGAGTTGCAATCGCAGACGCAGTCACTAGCTCGGTCCTGCGACGAGCACTCGAATGGTCCAGACTCGCTGGGCGATCTTGCATGGCGGGCTCGCATGCAGACAGGGGTGGTCGGTGGTGGAGGTGACCGCCGCAGTGCCCGACCGAACCGCGATGAAGACGGCGACAGCAGGGCTCGCGCTGGGATACCCGCCCGAAGTGTCAGTCAGGCGGAACCATCGCGACCGGGTCAAAGGAATAGATCTGGGCGGCAGCGGGCGCTGCGTTCCTGGGCACCGCTCCGTGCCTAGTACGGCTCAATTTGAACCCGCCATAACGGCCTGCAGCTACCCCGCTTTCAAGCAATGGGCACTAGAAGGGCCTGGTCAGGGGCGGGCTCAGATCTGGTCGACGTGCGCTTCCCCACACCGATTCGGCGCCGGCGCACCAGGTTGTCTTTCGCTGAGCTGTTCTGGCGCCTGGGAACCTGCGTGCTCGGATGTCCTCGGTATCCCTTGCAGAAATGTAACGACGGTGTAAAGACTTGGCAATGACCAATCTTACGCAAGGGGGAAGGATGAGTATCTTTCGACCGATCAGGCTTGCTGTCGTGGTCGCCGTTGCGTTCGCCATGTGGCCAGCTTCGGCCGCAATGGCCGAGCCGTCGGGACAGGTTCCGCTCGTCGGGACTGGATCCGCGCAGACGGGTGACTTCACGCCGTCGGGCGCGGGCGATGTTACCCAGGTCGAGTTCCCCGCCGGTGATGACGAATCGGGGCCGGACCCGTATAACGGGACGATCAGCTTCTCAACTGGCGCCGGCGGCGGCCCGTCGGTCTCTGCCGCGAAGAAGGCGAAGTCGAACCCGTCGTTCGACTTCGGGTTCGAGGGCCTGAACCACTACCAGCAGCGTTACTCCCGCGGCGGAAACCAGTTCTCCGTCGAGCCGCCCGACCAGGGCATGTGTGTCGGCAACGGCTTCGTCGTCGAGGTCGTCAACGACGTCTTCAACGTTTACAACGCCGCGACCGGGGCGTCGGTGCTCCCGGACAACACCGCCACCAACATCGTGAGCGGCTTTCCGCGGAACGTGAACCACGCGATCGACCTGAACTCGTTCTACGGCTACCCGCCTGCGATAAACCGCTCGACAGGGGTCCGCGGCCAGTTCGTGACCGACCCGTCGTGCATATTCGATGCGCAGACGCAGCGGTTCTTCGTCCTCTCCTTGACGCTCGACCCGCAGGTCTCTGGTCCTTGTCAGGGTGTCTTCTCCTGCGTCAACCACCTCGACCTGGCGGTAAGCCAGACGAACGACCCAACGGGCGGCTGGAATATCTACCGGATCAACGTCACTAACGACGGCACGAACACAGGTGGCGTGAACCCTGGCCCGTATCTCGGCGACTACCCGCACATCGGCGCTGACGCGAACGGGATCTACCTCACGACCAACGCTTATCCGTGGCACGAGAACGGCTTCAGCGGCGCGCAGATCTATGCGCTGTCGAAGGCGCAGCTCGCCGCGGGCGCCGCGAGCGTGACGATGCAGCACATCGACACCTCCGGCATGGTGAACGCTCCGAGCGACGCGGGTTCGACGCAGCCGGGCTTCACGCTCTGGCCCGCACAGTCGCCAGGGACGTCGCAGTTCAACCTCTCGAACAACGGCACCGAATACTTCCTGAGCTCGAATGCCGCCGACGAGACGCAGCATCCGGTCTCCGGCGCCGCCGGGAGCCGTACTTCCAACCAGCTCATCGCTTGGACCCTGAAGAACACGGCCTCGCTAAACACGGCGAGCCCGGCGGTCAGCCTGAGCAATAAGATCCTGACCGTCGGCAGGTATGGCGTCCCGCCGAAGCAACAGCAGCCCGGCTCGGGTACCACTCCGGGCACGGCCGCGCCCCAGGGGTTCTGCCTGAACGACGAGGCGACCCCGACCATCGCCGGACCTGGTTGCTGGAAGCTGCTTGTCGGCGCCGCCGCCCATGCGGGCCGACCCGAGGTCATTGCAAGCCCCGACTCGAACGACACTCGGATGCAGCAGGTGATGTACGCAAACGGCAAGCTGTGGGGCGCGCTCGACACGGCGCTGAACCCGGATGGCGGGCAGCAGCGGGCCGGCGTCGCGTGGTACATCGTGAACCCGGTCACACCCAAGGTCGTCCTCTCGGGTTACCTCGGGGCGAGCGGCCACGACTTCACGTATCCGGCGATCGGCGTTACCGCCAGCGGTCGCGGCGTGATGGCCTTCACCGACACCGGTGACACCACCTACCCCAGCGCGGCGTACGCGCCGATCGACGCGCTCACCGGCGTCGGCGCCTGGAACGACGTCCCCGGTGGCGCCGGAGCCGCCGCAGACGATGGGTTCTCGGGCTACAAGCAGCAGAACTTCCCGAACCCCATCCGCTCACGCTGGGGCGACTACGGCGCGGCGGCGGTGGATGGCAACTCGATCTGGATCGCCAGCGAATACATCGCCAGCACCTGCAGCTACACCGACTGGGGCGGCCCGTTCTTCGCGGGCGGCACCGGCGACAATCTGCTCGGCACATGCGCTGGCGCGAGTCACGGCCCGGGTCCGCGGACCGCGCTCGCGAACTGGTCAACGCGGATCAGCAAGCTGACGCCCTAAGCGAATGACTGCCAATGGGGCCGGCCGCAACGCCGGCCCCATTGGCCTCCCCTCCAGAAACTGCTGTCATGTGGCTGGCTGGGTTCCACGCGGCCAGGCCGCTGGCGATGCTGCCCCACTGGTGGGCGGTGGCTTGATCCTCGCGGCCAAGGGTGGCACGATCGCCGAGGTGAGCAACGCGTTGCAGGAGTTGTTGATTCGTCATGTTGACGCCGGCACCATTCCTGGCGGGGTAGCGCTGCTGGGGCCTGGGAACGCCGAGGTGGTCACGGCGGGCGTGGCGTCGATCGGCGGCGGTCCGATGGGCGAGGACGCCATCATGCGGATCCAGTCCATGACCAAGGGGATTACGGCGGTCGCCGCGTTGCGACTTGTGGAGGCAGGGCGCCTCGAGCTCGACCAGAGTCTGGCGGACTGGCTGCCGGAGCTTGCGGACCGTCAGGTGCTGCGCGGTCCAGCGGCTGAGCTCGACGATACTGAGCCGGCTCGCCGCGCCATCACGCTTCGCCACCTGCTGACCAATACCTGCGGATACGGCATGGTGTTCCAGGCTTCGCCGTTGGAGCAGGCGATGGCCGCGAACGGCACTGAGGCCGGCGCGGAGCCGCCGGCGATGGGCGCTGAAGAGTGGCTGGGTCGCCTGGCGGAACTTCCGCTGGCATTCCAGCCGGGAGAAGGATGGCGCTATCACCATTCGTTTGCCGTGCTCGGCATCCTCATCTCGCGGGTGACGGGCCGCCCGCTCGGTGAGCATCTGGCCGAGGACGTGTTCGGGCCGCTCGAGATGACCGACACCGCGCTGTGGGTGGCGGAGGGCAAGCTGGGCCGGCTGCCAGCGGCTTACCGGCACGGTGACCAGGGACTCGTCGAGATCGAGCCGGCCGGTGGCGGATTCTACGCAGGGCCGCCGTCGTTCGACGTCAGCCACGGCGAGCTGGTCTCCACCGCACGGGACTATCACCGCTTCGCCCGGATGCTTGCCGGAGGAGGGCGCGTCCACGGGCAACCGCTGATCTCACCTGAGCACCTGCAGCAGATGACCAGCGACCAGGTGCCGGCGGCGTGCAAGACCGCGGACAGCTTCTTCCCGGGGTTCTGGGACGGCATGGGATGGGGTTTTGGCGTGGCCGTGCAGACGGAGGGACCGCAGCGCGGCCGCATCGGCTGGTCCGGCGGATTGGGAACAGACTTCTTCGTCGACCCGGACGGCACGGTCGGCATCCTCCTCACTCAAGTAGAGATGGGCAAGGACATGTCGCCGCTGGTCGCGCAGTTCCAGTCGGTGCACGAGCCGTCGTGATCGGCCGGCGGTAACCGCACGTCGCTCAGGTCGTCGGGTCCGATGATCTCGTAGACGTTGCCATCAGGCGCGCGGAAATGTTGCCAAGCGCGGCCGTCGGCTCGTTGCGGCTCGGGATAGATGAACTCGACGCGAGCCCTGGCCAATGCGGCGTGGGCTGCCCGGAAGGAGTCCACGGCGAGCCCAACCACCGGTGCGGTTCCGAAGAACTCGTGGTCCTCGTCGTCGGATCCGTAGACGTGCACCTCGGTGCCGTCCTGCAGCCGGAACCACGTCGCTTCCGGCCGCTCCAGGATCACCTCAAGGCGCAGCACGTCGCGGTAGAACGCATTCATCGCGTCAGCAGCCGGGGTCCGTACTCCCAGCCAACCCAGTGAACGTACCGCCATTGCGCCTCCACCAAGGTTCACAACCCGGCAACCTTGTCGGTCACCAGCACGTCACCGCCTGGTGAAAATGCGGTCAGGCAGGCTGCCACAGTTCGACCCGATTGCCCTCAGGATCGGTGACCCAGCCGAATCGGCCGACACCGTCCATGTCCTGCGTTTCCCTGGCCACGTCTGCTCCCTTGGCGCGCAGTTGCGCGAGCATCGCATCCAGGTCGCGGACGCGGAAGTTGAGCATGGTCTGCTGAGCGCGGGACCCGAAGTAGTCGGTCTCTGACTCGAAAGTCGCGAACACCGTCAGCCCGGCTCCCGGACGCCACAGGCCGTTCTCATCGGCGTCCAGGCCCAGGCAATCGCGGTACCACGCGCCCAGGGCCGCCGGGTCGGCGGCCTTGATGAAATATCCACCAATGCCGAGCACTCGTTCCATGCCGTCATCTTGTCAGCACGGCGACCGGGCGAGCCGGCGCCACACCATCACCCGCATCACCCCGCCCTTCAGAAGTTGGTCACCTGGATGTGGCGCCGCCCGCGAAAGCCGCCGAGGGCGGTGTTAGCTTTCGATATATCGCTTGCGTTATCTATGAGGATCCGCGATGAAGCTCCCGAACGCCGCGCACAGTTCCAGGCCCTGGCGCATTCACGAAATCACCAGGGATTTCCGGATCGAGGACGTCTGGGCGCTGGCCACGCCGGGCGGCCGCGACGACTTTCCCCGCCTGGTGCGATGGCTGGCCTCGCGCGATCACCCCGTTCGCGCTTCCAGTTCGGCATCGGTCCGCGCGCTATGGGCGGCCCGTGTGAAGGCCGGGCAGATCCTGGGCTGGGACAGTCCGGCAGCGGGCCTCGGCACCAGGGTGGCCACGCTTCGCGACCGGCTCCCGCCAGACCTGCGCAGCGCCCCGGCTGGACCACAATTCCGCGTACCGACGCGCACGTCGCTGTTCCTGCTTGATGACGAGTTCGCGGCCGAGATCGCCAATCGGACGATGCACGGAGTGCTGCATGTTGGCTGGGTCCCTGACAGGTCCGGGGGTTACCGCGGTCAGCTCACGGTGCTAGTTAAGCCGAACGGGCTGCTCGGCAAGTGCTATATGGCCGCCATCAGGCCGTTCCGGCACCTGATCGTGTATCCGAGGGCGACGCGCGACATCGAGCGAGCCTGGAGCCACCTCGACGCGCCGGCCGGGTAGTCGGCGCGCTCACCTTCTCGACGTTTTCCTGGCCGCGTCAGCGGGCAGGGAAGACAACTATCCATCAGCCAGACTGGGCCAGCAGTCCCAGGCTGTCCCGCGTAAACGAGGCATGCCGATGAGCGAACAGGTCAGCGGAACTCACGGGCGACGTGAGGATGATGCGATCAAGCGCCAGGATCGCAGCGATCTGCAGGCACACGGCGAGGAGTGGCCGGACCCCGAGTCGTCGGACGACGATGAGCAGGATGCGACGTGGGCCCCGGAGGGCCGTTTCGCTGGAACACGGCCAGGGGAGCAGTGGGATGTCATTGAGCTGCGCAGCGATCTTGCGCGTCACCTGGACCGTGCCACGTTCCCGTCGACGGGTGCGAAGCTGCGCGAGACCCTCGAGGCGCACCAAGCCGATCAGCGGGTGATGGACCTCGTGTCGTCGCTCCCGGATGACGCCAGGCTCGCCACCATGGGTGAACTGCTTCGTGCGCTGGGCCTGCCCATAGAAGAGCGGCCGACCTGAGGCTGACGCCTGCACGTCTCACCTATCACGGGCTGAGCTTGGCGGGGACGCCAGCCTGAGCGCCATTGTTATCGCTCATCGCTGTCATCCCCGTAGATAGCCTTGTCTGGAGGCCGGAGCAGGCGGCCTGACTGAGGAGCAACGTCATGTCGGCAAGATGGCCAGCAGCCTCATACGAGAGCTGGAGCGAGACCTGTGACACGCTGCACGCGCACGCCCAGGTGCTTGGGAAGCTGGCTGTCAAGCTGGCTCCGCCGCAACCGCAGCTGCAGCATGCCGCGCTGCGGCTGACGGTACGCGGCTGGGAAACCGCGCCGCTGCCCGTACCTGACGGCTCCGGCTCGCTGGTGGCGGCGCTGGATCTGCACGCGCACGAGGCGGTAGTCGAGCACAGCAGCGGCCAGGCCCGGCGCGTGGCCCTCACCCCCGACAGGCCCGTGGCCGAGGTGACCACGGAGCTGCTGGCCGCGGTCGGCGAGCTCGGCGGACCAGTGCAGATCAACTACAAGCCACAGGAGGTCAGCTGGAACGTGCCGCTGAACGAGGATTACGAGCACACGCGGTACGACCCGGGCCAGGTCAGCGAGTATTTCGCTGCCGCCACCCAGGCCGCGCTGGCGCTGGCGGCATTCCGGGCGCCCTACCGGGGCCGGTCCTCACAGGTGAACGCGTGGTGGGGGACATTCGACCTTGCGGTCTTCCTGTTCTCAGGCGCTCCTGCCGACCCGCCCTCCGATGACTTCATCATGCGCAACGGCGCCGACGCACAGGTCATTGAGGTCGGCTGGTGGCCGGGTGATGCCCGCTACCCGAAGGCCGCATTCTTCGCCTTCGCGTACCCGGCACCGCCAGGCTTCGCAAACGCTCGCTTGTCCCCGGCGGCTGCCCGCTGGGACCAGGCGCTGGGTGAGTACATCCTGGACTGGGACGACGTGCGCGCCGCCCCGGATCCGCGGGCCGCAGCGGTGGAGTTCGCCCAGTCGGCGTTCCGCCACGCCTGCCTGGTATGCGGGTGGGACCCCGGCCTTGCCGCCAGCGCCGAAGGACGGCCGCCCCCCGTTCACTAGCCTTCGCGACGACCTCGGAGTTCGTTCCGGCGCACCGCGGTGCCAAGGGCCGGCCGGAGAAGATTCCACTGCATGCGCACCTTCGGGTGACGCCTCTGACACCCCCGGCTCGTACCGTCATTCTCATGAGCTGGCACCGATACAACCGGTTCTCCTGAGACGGCTCCTGCAGCCGAGCGATGAATTGCCGCTCTTCGCCGGATCACAATCTCTGACCGCGGCGACCGGGCTCGCCGGAAGTCTCAAGCTAAGTGAGAGGAAGGCAGCGATGAATACGACGCCGATACAGATGAATATGGCGCCGATACAGCAGATCCGCCGCTGGCGCGCCTTCGCAGTGCTGGCCGTCTCGTTTTTCATGACGATCGTCGACCTGACGATCGTCAATGTCGCGCTCCCGACGATCGGCCGCGACCTCCACATCTCCGAATCGAACTTGCAGTGGATCGTGACCGCCTACGCAATCACCTTCGGTGGCTTCCTCCTACTCGGAGGCCGGGCGGCCGACCTGCTCGGGCGGCGCCGGATCCTGATGGTGGGACTGGCGGTGTTCACGGCCGCGTCGCTTGGCGCAGGACTGGCGACGAGCAGCGGAGTCCTGATCGTCATGCGTGGGCTGCAGGGCTTGGGCGCGGCTATCGTCTTGCCGGCTGCCCTGTCGATAGTCATGAACATGTTCGCTGAGGGCGCCGAGCGCAACAAGGCGCTCGGCGTGTGGGGCGGTATCGGAGCAGCCGGCGCGACAGTCGGCCTGATCGCGGGCGGCCTCCTCACCCGCTATGCCGGCTGGGAATACATCTTCTTCCTGAATGTGCCGATTGGCGTGGCTGCGCTGCTGCTGGCTCCGCGTATCGTCCCAGAAAGCCGGCTTCAGGGCGTCCGCCGTCGCTACGACCCGCTCGGCGCGATTACCGTAACAGGGGCGCTGGTGCTGCTCGTCTACGCGGTTTCGAAAGCGCCGGATGCCGGCTGGGGATCGGCTCGAACGGTGACTCTGCTAGCGGTCTCGGCTGCTTTGCTTGTGGCGTTTGTCCTGGTTGAGATGCGCGCCGAAGCGCCCCTGCTCCCGCTACGGATCTTCCGGCTACGGACCGTAGCCGTCGCAAACATCGTGGGCCTCCTGCTAGGTGCCAGCTTCTTTGCGTTCATCTTCATCGGCACGCTCTACATGCAGCAGGTGCTCGGCTACTCGGCCCTGCAAGCCGGTGTCGCCTGGCTAGCCGCCTCGCTGACGTCCGTCGCGCTCGCCGGACTGGCGCAGATGCTTGTCACCCATGTCTCGGCCGGGCCCGTGATGGCGGCCGGGATGGCAATGATCGGCGGCGGCGTCCTCTGGGCGACGCAGGTACAGGTGCAGGGGCACTTCTGGAGTTCACTTGCGGGGCCGTTCTTCGTGGCCGGGGCCGGCACGGCGTTCGCCTTTGTCCCGATTTCGATCGCGGGCCTGGCCGGCGTAGCCAGGCGGGAGGCCGGGCTCGCCTCGGGGCTGCTCAACACCTCCCAGCAGCTCGGCGGTGCGATCGGCATAGCCATCGCCTCGACCGTCGCCGCCACGCACCTGAAGACCCTGCTCGGCGACGGCCAGACGCCGACCGCTGCGCTGACGGGCGGCTTCCGGTGGGCTCTCTGGGTCTGCGGCACGATTGCGCTGCTTGCCGTGCCCGCGGCGGCCTGGCTTGCCCGCCGAAGGACAGGTGCGGAGGCCCCGGCGGTCGCTGCGAGCCGGAAGGAAGGGATGTTGCCAGTCAGGTCGAGGTTGTCTCCCGATGAGGAGCAGCTGAAGCGCTCGGCCTAGGCCGGACTAGCCGGCCACGCCCGCCTCGGCCAGGGCCTCCTGCACGTTGAGGGTGCGGCCGGCCCGGCGCTGTTCCTCCCACTGGTCCGCGCTCAGCAGGCCGCGCGCTGGCGCGAGGAATTCCTCGAGAAGTTCGGCGTCCGGCCCGCGGATCGGCATGCCCGCCTGCTCGCGCAGCGCTTCGGTGGTGCCAAGCAGCCTTGCCGCGCGCCGCGGGTCTCCGCGCTGGCCGAAGGCGCCGGCCAGCAGCTCGATTATCTCGATGGTTAGCTCGATGTCACCCAGCCCGACGATGCTGGCCCCCTGGCTGCGGAGCGACGCGTAGGCCTCGTCGGCCCGCCCGGTGCGCAGCAGCGCCGCGGCCAGGTTGGACTGGATCACTGCGCAGCCCCAGACATTCCCGAGTCTCTCGTCGATGGCCTGCCCCCGCTTGAGGAGGTCGATGGCGTGGTCGCAGTTGTTGGCCGTGATCTCGAAGACTGCCAGATTGGACAGCGCGGTCGACTCCCGGACCTCGTCGGCGATGTCCCGCGCGATGTCGATGCTCTCTTGCAGCATGGCCCGGCCCGTGTCGGCATCGCCAAGGGTCCAGTGGGCGACGCCGAGGCTGTTGAGCTCCATCGCTGTCTTGCTCCGGTCCGCTGTCTCTCGCCGGATCCGGAGGCAGGTGGTCAGCGCTTCTTTCGCTTCGGCGGTCTTGCCTTGCTGGAGCAGCAGGACGGCCAGCCCGTGCAGGGCGTTAGCAAGTTCCGGCTCGCCTGCGGCCGACGCCACCGCCGCGGCCCGCTGTTGCCAGCCGTGCCCCTCGGCGGTGTAGCCGAACGCGTACCAGAACCAGCTCATGGCCTGGCAGAGCCGGAGCCCGATGGTCAGGCGCTCCGGCGGCGGTGGCTTCCCGTCGGCTGGCGGCTCAAGGCACCAAGCGAGCGCGGCGCGGATGTTCTCCAGCTCGGCCTCGATGCGGTCGCGAGCGCCGAGGGCGTTCGGGCCCTCAAGCCGGGCCGCGAGGCCTTCGGCCAGATCGGTGTAAAACGAGGCATGCAGGCTCCTGACCTCGTCGGATTCCCCGGCCTCCGCCAGCTTGGCCCTGGCGAATGCCTGCACGGTCTGCAGCATGCGCGCACGGGGCTCGCCGTCGTGCCCGTCGGCGACGCGGAGCAGCGCGGCGTCAGCCAGCTCTGCAACGCGGTCGAAGGCGTCGGCGCCACCGGCGGCGACCGCTGAGATGGCAGCCAGGTCGCAGCCGGCGGCGAACGCTCCGATCCGCCGGAAGAAGGCCCGCAGGTCGGGGCTGAGCAGGTCATAGCTCCAGGAGATTGTGTCCCGCAGCGTGCGGTGGCGTTGTGCCCGTCCTGCGGACCCAGCCTCGAACTCCAGGCTGCTATCCAGCCGGGCCAGCAGGGCCCGCGGACTCAGCAGCCTGGACCGCGCGGCCGCGAGCTCCAGCGCCAGCGGCAGGCCGTCGAGCCGGGCACAGATCGCGGCGACGTCGTCGGCGTTCTCGGCAGTCAGCCGGAAATCGGGTCGTGCCATCCGCACGTACTGGACGAACAGTTCGACCGCGCCTTCCTGCTGCTGGTCCGGCGGCAGCGAGCCGGGCAGTGGCATGCGGGCCCAGGGGATATTCGTGCTCCCCTACTACGTGCAGCGGACTCCGCGAGGTGGCGAGCAGCGCGACGCGCGGTGCCACGCCGAGCAGTTCGGTGATCACCTGCGCGGCCTCGGGAAGCTGCTCGAGATTGTCGAGCACCAGCAAAGCCTGCCGGTCCGCGATGTGCTCGAAGAACGTCGGCGGGGAGCGGCCGTCACCGGTGATGCCGAGCGCCTCGGCAATCGTCGTCCACATGACCGACGCCTCGGTCACCGGCGCGAGCCGCACGAAGAAAACCCCGTCCGGGAAGCGATCGGCGACCGATTCGGCAGCAGCCAGAGCGAGCCGGGTCTTCCCGACTCCGCCTGGCCCGGTCACGGTGACCAGGCGAACGGCGTCCGCTCTGGAGAGCAGATCCTGCACATCGCCGAGTTCCGCGCTGCGCGCGATGAACGGCGTCAGCGGCCGGGGAAGGCTGCCCCGGTTGCCCAGGCTCTTGAGCGGGGGGAACGTGTCCGGCAAGCCGGGGATCACCAGCTGGTAAAGATGCTCGGTCTCGGCGATGTCCTTCAGCCGGTGCCAGCCCAGGTCGGCCACTTTCAGGTGAGCCGTGCGATCGCCTTTCTGGCTGCCGTGGCCGGCGTACGCGAGCTGGCCCGCGATCAGCTGGCGGGTGGCCTCGGACATGACCACCTGGCCGCCGTGTGCCGACGCCGCGATCCTGGCAGCCCGGTGCACGTCCATGCCCATGTAGCCGTCCTCGTGCCGCGTCGGCTCCCCGGTGTGCAGGCCCATCCGGATCAGCGGCGCAACACCCTGCGGCCAGGCGTGGCCGGCCAGCGCCCGCTGACCTTCAGCACAGGCGCTCACCGCGTCGACGGCCGAGGCGAACACCACGAAGAAGCTGTCCCCCTCGGTCCCCATCTCGGTTCCCAGATGCGCGGCGAAGGCGCTGCGCAGCAGCCTGCGCTGGGCCGACAGGAGATCGGCGTAGGTGGCGCCGAGCCGGCCCAGCAACTGCGTCGACCCCTCCATGTCGCTGAAAAGCATGGTCACGGTCCCCGTAGGCAGCCCCATCCGGGCATTGTGCCGACCGCTCGCTGAGGTCGCAAGCCTGCCCAGTCGGCTGACTATTGACTGGAGACTTCCTGACCGCTCACTGAACGTCAGGTCCTCACACACCCACCGCCTGGGCCTAGGACCGCTGCTGGTCGGGGTCCACTAGCAGCCGTCTGTGCAGTTCAGTAGTAAGCCGATAGATGTCCCTCGTCAGCTCGGTGTTGGTCTTGAGCTCCAGTTCTTGCTCCCGGAAGTCGTGATTGGCTTTGGCCTGCTGGAATGACGCTTGCCGGTTCTGGCCGATCATCACGAAGGTGGACAGGAAGATCGCTTCCAGTGACACGATCAGTGTCAGCGTCGGCCACGGGCTTTTCTCGATGAAGACCATCCAGGAAGCGAACAGCACGATGTGCAGGTAGACGAAGTTCATGGACCCGGCGAGCCCGGTGATCCAATCGGCGATCCGCAGCTGAATGTCCTGGGCGCGTTTCGCCTCTTGCTCCCGGACGGCGGGATGGAGCGGGAGTGTGGCCGGCGAGCTAGCTTGGGCCATGCTGGTGCCTCCGTGTTGGCGTGGGCCGCGTTGAACTCCATGATCGGGTCTAGCGGTGATGTTTCCACGAGATGTGGGAGAGTCCGCTTCCGCGGGAATCTGTCTCTTAGGATGCGGACGCATCGCGTCCGACGGAGGGAGATGAGATGCCCGAGCACAGGATCGGTACTCGCGAGGAGTGGCAGGCGGCCCGGGACGAGCTCGCCAGGCTAGAGGCCGAGCAGGCCGAGCGTAACGAGGAGATCACGAGCAAGCGTCTGGATCTCCCCTGGGTCCGTGTGGAGAAGGAGTACGAGTTCGATACCGAGGACGGCAAGAAGACTCTCGCTGACCTCTTCGACGGACGCTCACAACTGCTCGCCTACAACATCATGTTCGGCCCCGATTACACGCTCGGCGCCTGCCCCGGCTGCACCAGCCTGTGCGACGGGCTCGACGGCTCGCTCGTCCACCTGAGCCATCGCGACGTGACGCTGCTCTGTTTCTCGAGGGCCCCGATCGCGCGGCTGAGCGCCTATAAGCGGCGGATGGGCTGGGAGTTCCCCTACGTCTCGACCTACAACACCGACTTCGCGTTCGACTTCGGCCTCGCGCTGGCCGAGGAGCAAGCGCAGCAGATTCCAGAGCTGCAGGAGATGATTGACAACCCACCAGACTGGCTCCAGGAGTGGTCAGGCCAGATCGGAGCCGAGCTCAAGGACGGGCTGCGCGAGAACCCGAGTTGGATCGCCTTCGCGCGCGACAGCGGATCCGTCTACCACACCTACACGGTGTCGGCGCCCGACCCGTTCGTCGCCCCGTACTACAGCTTCCTGCTCGAGCGAACGCCGAAAGCACAACCCGCCGAGCCCCGCAGCTGGCGGAAGGACGAGTACCCGGAGTGACGAGTACGCGTAGTGACGTATGGGCAGGCCACCCAGTTGATGAATGGATCGTGACCCACGGACGACGAGGAACACGGGATGGATGCACCACGCAGCGCCGAACAGCGCAAGCGCGACACGCTGACTCGGCTCGCCTCGGAGGTGGACGCCTGGATCGCCAGTGCCGACGCTGCTGGTAGCGGCTATCTGCTGCCGCTTTCATTCCTCTGGGACGGCGCGGGTGTGATCGTATCTACGCCGCGTTCCAGCGTGACCGGGCGCAACCTAAGCCGCGGTGGGCGGGTCCGGGTTGGCGTCGGGCAGTTGCGCGACGTCACCATGATCGACGGGACGGCGGAGCCTGTGCAAGACGAGCGGACGAAGGACGCATTTGCGGCCAGGCATGGCTGGGACCCGCGCCATGAGGCCGGCGACTACGCCTATTTCCGCATCGTCCCCGACCGGATGCAGGCATGGCGTGAGGTCAACGAACTGCCTGGCCGCACGCTCATGCGCGACGGCGACTGGCTTGCCTGAGGATCCGACGAACGCGCTTGACTTCGAGCACACTCGAAGCGCGAAACTGGGCGCATGACGTCGGCCGAACTGACGATCGCCGAGGTAGCCGAGCGCACCGGACTGACCCGGCACACGCTGCGCTACTACGAGCGCGATGGGCTGATGCTCGGTGTCGACAGGGCCGGCTCCGGGCACCGTCGCTATACGGAACGCGACCTTGGCTGGATCGAGCTGATCACCAAGTTGCGGGCGACAGGCATGCCGATCCGCCAGGTGCGCCGCTACGCCGAACTGGTCCGCGCAGGTGACGGCAACGAGGACGAGCGGCTCGCGCTCCTGCGAGCTCACCGCGAGCGGGTCCGCGCGCAGCTCGACACGATGGCGGCGTACCTCGACGCCATCGACATGAAGATCAGCTACTACGCCGACGCGATCGACGCGTGCACGTCGCCGGACAGCTACCTCAGTTCGCCGCGTCCAGCAGCTGCCGATGTTCGGCGCTGAGCTGCAGATCGACCGCGGCCAGGCTCTCGTCGAGCTGCGCGACTGAGGATGCACCGATGAGCGGCACGACCGGCAGCTCGCCGCTCATCAGCCACGCCAGTACCACCTGGTTCGCTGTCGCGCCCGTTTCCCGCACAACCTGATCGAGTGCCTCGAGCCGGGCCGGAGTCCCCGGATGGTCGTAGGCGCGGTCCAGTTCCCTGTCAGGACGGGTGTACGCGCCATTGAGCAAAGGCGTGTACGCCACCAGCGTCATTCCCGGGTGGGAGCGCAGGTAGCTCAGGATCGACCCGTCCGCGACGCCGATCTCACCGTCCCGCGAGAAACGGAGATCGGGGATGTCGGTGCGCATGCGCAGATACGTGTGGTGATACTGCAGCACGTCAGCCCTCGCGGTCCCGGCAACGGCCGCGAGGCCTCGTGCCCTTTCCAGTTGCCAGGCCCAGTGGTTGCTCAGGCCGACCAGGCCGACCGTGCCGTCGGCAACCAGTTCCCCGAACGCGGCGACCTGCTCGTCCAGCGGAACCCCTGTCTGATCAGGGACGTGCGCGTAGTAGAGATCGATCCGCTCTACGCCGAGGCGTTCCCGGCTGCGCTCGCTACCCTCCCGGATTGCCGCACGTGACAGACCTTCGCGCGGGGTGTCGAAGTCGGCCGCCGGGGCGACAGGCCGAGCCCCGACCTTCGTCGCGATGACGATCTCCTCACCGACACCGCGGCTGGCACGCCACCGGCCGAGCAGCCCCTCACTCTCGCCGCCCTGCGTGCCATTCACATAGAACAAGTAGTTGTTCGAGGTGTCGATGAAATTTCCGCCCGCCGCGACGTACCGGTCCAGGATCGCGAACGACGTCGCTTCGTCGGTTGTCGTGCCGAATCGCATCGCGCCG
The DNA here is from genome assembly GCA_963809195.1 of uncultured Actinomycetota bacterium. Classification (GTDB taxonomy): domain Bacteria; phylum Actinomycetota; class Actinomycetes; order Streptosporangiales; family Streptosporangiaceae; genus Chersky-822. Next base: position 243,347 of record CAWEIQ010000004.1, read on the forward strand.
AGGCTGAGCACGCTGACCTTGCGCGCCGACGACGACTCGCTCCCGATGGTCGTGTATCGCATGCCCCGAGGTTCGCAGTTCGCGCGCACTCGAAGTCAAGCATTGGCCGTCACTTAACACGCCATCTGCGCTTGCGTGAATTAGCCCAGGGCCAACACGATTGCGTGCAGGGCCAGGCCCACTCCGGCCCCTACCACAGTGCCGTTGATGCGGATGAACTGCAGATCGCGGCCTAGGAGCAGCTCTAGCTGGCTTGACGTTTCGGCGGCGTCCCATCGCTGGATGGTTCCGGTGACAAGGCCGGCCAGCTCGTCGTGAAACTGATCGGCGAGTGCCCTGGCTCCTGACTCGATCACACGCGCGAGGCTGTCTTGGAGGCGGCGGTCAGATCCGAGGCGCCGGCCGCCAGCCGCCAGAGCGCTGCCCAGCCGGCGACGCAGCTCAGATTCTGGGTCGGCCGCCTGGGTCCGGAGCGTGTCCTTGGCCTGCTTCCACAGGGACGAGGACCAGTCCCGTAGCGCGGCGCTGTCCAGAAGCTCGCGTTTGAGGCGCTCCCCGCGCTCGCGCAGCTCGGGGGATGTCTCGAGTCGGTCGGGGAGCGCAGCGATCCATTCCTCGAACTGATGCCGGGCTTCGTCGTCCGGATCGGCGGCCGCCGTCGCCAGCCGATGGCGCAGGCCGGTGTACAGACGGTCAAAGGCCCGCCGGTATACGGCGTCGGGCACCCAGCGTGGCGACTCGGCCCCAACCAGGTGACGAAGCTCCGGGTAATGATCGGCGAGATAACGGTCGGCACTGGACACGATGGCGTTGAACAGCCCATCGTGGTGGCCTCCCGCGATGATGACCCGCAAGGCGCGCCCAGCCAGCGGCGCCACCTCGACGGCCTCTGCCGCCCGGGTTAGTTCAGCCGTGAGCACGCGCTGGACATCCTCCTCGCGGACAGTCTCGGCGACCATGACCACCAGATCCGCGGCGTGACCGGCGAAGCGGGCGGCGTTGGCCTCGTCGGCCAGCCAGGCGGCGAGGCGCGGAACGATCCGGGTGGAGCGGATCCGCTCGGCAAGAACATCGGCGTTGAGGAAGTTCTCCTGCACGAACTGGCCGAGAGTGGCGGCGAACTGATCCTTGCCCTCGACGATCAGCGCAGTGTGCGGTATTGGCAGGCCAAGCGGACGACGGAAGAGGGCCGTCACCGCAAACCAGTCCGCAACGCCACCGATCATGGCCGCCTCGGCGCCGGCCTGCACGAAGCCAAGCAGAGTCCCGTGGACACCGGCCACAGTGACAGCCGCGAACACCACCGTCACCCCTGCCAGGAGAGCGGTAGCCCGCCGGCGCGCGGCGGCCAGGCGGCGCGCCCGCACTTCCGTGGACTCGTGTCCTGGTGTGGATACCGGGGAAGCCGACATCGTCGCGGCAGGTTCCATCTGGCAGCCCCCGGTCAGTCCGCGGCGCAAGGCGGTATCCGCCGCATCAGGCAAGCAGTCCTAACGGCATGTCAGCCTCAGTTTCGCAGGATCTCCATGTTCACTCGCATCGGGATCACTCCGCGAACTAACGATCCGGTCCCGCGGACCGTGACCCGCTGACGTCCCGGGTGATCCCATCACCAGCCCAGGTCAGCCAGAGGCGGCGCTAGGTCGGAGTAAGCCGGCTTCAGGCCCGGCTAAGACCTATCTCGGCAGCCAAGATAGGGATTCCCGCGGAGGCGCGAGGTAGCGCCTTACGGCAAGACTCCATGGTGACCGGCGATGAGATGGCCGGAAACCGAGGAGGAACGATGAGCTACAACCTGACGCACGGCATACGGGGGCCGCTGGCTCGCATCGGCCGGCGCGTCGCCGCGATCGTCGCCGAGTGCAACTACGCCCAGAACCAGCTGACCAGCCTGCGGCACACCCCGGAGCGCTTCTGACCCCCGGGGGACGGGCGCCCGGCACCGGGCCGAAGGTCCGATCCGGGCCGCGATCCCGCTGCCGCATGAAACCGCTAGCCGGCTAGGTCCACGCCTGGCCGGCTAGCGCGCATTTGGCTAGCCAGGCACTGGCGAGCGCCGGGCTGCCGGCGGATCGCGGCGCGTCGGCCGGCACGGCGATCGCTGATATGAACAGCATCGGACCTCCTGCCAGGCCAAGGCCGGCGACGAAGCGCGGGACGAGGCGTGACCGCCACATCAGACAGGCCAGTACGAGGGTGTCTGCAGCGCACACGAAGTTCGGGCCGAGCAGGAACGTCCAGTCGTGGACCGCCACGAGGCCCTTCGCCTTCGCTGCCGTCTGCCGAAGTGTCACTACGGCGAGGAGGCTGGCGATGCCAACGAGGATGATGCCGGCTTCGAGCGTGCGCAGACCGACGTAGGCGAGTGCGCCAAACTGGCTGCGCTGCCGGACGGCGGGAAACAGCGCCACTGTCGTGCCGACAATGGCGATGGCGCAGATCACCTCGAGCAGCACGACACCGAGGAGTTCCAATTCGGGCTGGCTCTCATTCTTGATGGCATCGAACGGCTCAGACAGTCCTATCGCTTAGGCGCACTCGACCGGGAACCTGCCGTATATACGGCAATCGCCCGATGCCCCGGAGGGCGCCTTAGCCATAGCTTCTGGTCAGGGAAAGCCGCGGCCGGCCTGCAGCCGGGGATCTGAGCACGGTGGCCGGAGTAACCGCGGTACGAGATAGCCAGTCACGGGGAGCGTTCAGCCATGATGCCTTACCAGGTCTACATGCTGTACCAGATTGAGCGGCCAAAGAGCCCGGCCGAAATCCGGCGCGCTGACGATCAGCGAGGCAAGGCAGCCAAAAGCATGTCGGTCCTACGGCGCAGGGCCGCTGAGCCCATGGGCATCTGGCGGGCACCCTACCGGCAGCGGCCCGCCCGGCACACGACGCGGCCGTTGCCAACCCGTGGTCGCACTCGCGCGCTGAGCGATCAGATTCAGCAGGCGGCCGACGTCAATTAGCGCTGCGCCGTTCCGGTTCAGCGCCTGCCGGCAACGAGCGGATTATGAGTCGGATGCAGGTGCGAATCTGGACGCCGCAAAGTTGAGGCGTCTATTGTGGGAGGAACTCCCGGATCGCGGTTGCGATCTCCTCGGCGTGGGTCTCCAGGGCGAAGTGACCGGTGTCGACGAATCGAACGTCGGCATCGGGGATGTCGCGCTTGAAGGCTTCGGCCCCGGCCGGCAGGAAGAACGGGTCGTTCCTGCCCCACACCGCCAGCAGAGGCGGCTTGGTGGTGCGGAAGTACTCCTGGAACGTCGGGTAGAGCGCCACGTTGCTCGCGTAGTCGAGGAATAGGTCGAGCTGGATCTCGTCGGCGCCGCTGCGAGCAAGGTAGTAGTTGTCGAGCCCATCACATGCAGTGATCCCGGCCATGGGACCCACGCGGTGCATCGCGCCGGTTGTATCCACTTGTCCCCTGTCATGCGAGCAGTCGTGACCGGGCCCATCAAGCGCTACGGCAGCGCCGGACCCATCAAACGCGCGTGGCAGCCCGGTACATCGTTGGCTACACCCAGGGGGTATCTGACCTATGCGTCAGGCTGCCTGGGTTCCCCAGAACCGACGCCGAATCGCGCTGTACCAGCCGCAGCCGCGAGAACGGCCCTGTCCAGGCATCGCGGTAAGGGCCAGCCCGCAGCGTCGCTGCTAGGGCCGCCGAATCCGAACTGGTGTCTGGTAGGTCAGTGACATGTCCCGAACCGGTCGGCACCTCGACTTCGAACCTCACGAGGAACGTCAGCCTCGCATCAGCCTCGGCATCGACAATAGCCAGATCCTGTCCGTCGAGGTGATCCTGGCCGCTGCCGCCAAGCTGTCCGCCCGCGTGGTCACATCCCGGCTGCGCCGCTTGTCGTCAGATCGCCGTTGAGGCCGTTCGGGTAGAACCCGCCAGAGTTGGCCTGCCCTGGCGTGAGGTAGACGATGTTGAGTATGTCGCCGGGGGTGCGGCCGAAGGCCACGCCGTGCTCGTCGTCGGGCACGATGTTGGCCTCCCCGTTCACGGTGATGCCCTGATCGATGTGCTTGTTGCCGTTGAGGCCGTCGCGCGCCTTCGAGATCGCATTCGCGTCATCGGCGCCACCCCGTTCGAACAGCACGGTACGGACGGTCGCGGCGTGGTAGGCCTCCACGGCAAGGATGCCGACCGCGGCATCCAGGTAGGTCTTGTTATCGATGAGCGGGGCGGCTCCCTTGAACGCGGTCACGCCGACGTCTTCGAACAGGAACGCGCCGCGCAGGAAGTTGTCCTCGTTAGCGAATACATCGAAGGTTTCGCCTGACTTGATCAGGCCGGCCGCCATCGCCGCGTCGGTGAAGCTCTGCTGCATGTCGATGGCCGGCTGGCTGGCGGCCGACGACCCCAACGCCGCGCGGAAGAACGCTACATGCTCGTGCTCGTCGCGAGCGATCTCCTTCGCGAACTGCTTGATCGAGTTGCTCCCGAACATTACCTGCTTGCCGCCGTTCACGTCACCGTGCTGCCCGGTGCCGGTAGTCATCTCGTCGGGGAGCCCGTGCCCGTTCACGGCGTAGGAGTAGAAATTCGCCTCCAGGTACTCCAGGTTCAGCGCGAAGTTAAGAATCGCGCTGTCGGAGATCTCGGCTTCGTCACTATGCCGGCTGAATATCGACGGGGTAGCCATCGACCTGGCCAGGCTGGCGCCGACCAGTCCCAGTCCCGCCGCCGCCGCGCTCCGCATGAATACCGACCGGTCCGCCGCATTTTCGGCGCTTCGGCGGATCAGCTCGTTTACATACCTCTTCCCGAACATCCGTGTCCCCTCCCGCGTTGGCCCCCATCGTGGGAGCAAGGCGCTGAATGACAGACGGCGCAGATTCTCCGCTGTTCGCGCGTTGCAAGACATGGCACCATGAAACCCGGCGTCCCCGCCGTTCCCCCGCTCCGGACCGCGACCACCGACGCCGACCGCGACCGACAAAATGAGCGTAACAAAGCAGTAACGCGCGCCCGACGAGGGTGTCGGTTCACGTAGAGCCGGTCGGCCGCTCAGGCTTAACATCGCCGTGGGATGCATCAGGTTCGTCGCCGCGCACTCGGCGGCCGATCAGTGTTCCTCAAGCAACAAATGGATGCACCACAGCGGCTAGCCCCGACGCCAGCGCGCCTTGCTCGGCTCCCGCCAGACCTGAAACAGCCGCTCCACGATCACGTAGAGGAGAGATCGCCAAGCACCGGCTCTCGTTTGCGGCGGTGCCGCTTAGCATCGCCAACCCCTCGTAGAAGCCGATGCTCCGCTTCTGCCGGATGCCGTCGGCGGTCTGGTCGTCGAATGACTGACGGCCCTGCGTATTCACGTTCGGGTAGACCACTCACCGGCGTCGCTGGCAGACAAGTAAGAGCAACCCGAAGAGCCGCATCGGATGACGCGGGGTAGATCGTCCTGGGCAAGGACCTTCAGTAGCTCGGCACGACCGTCGGTCTCGAGCACGTGTTGCGTGTCGTCCGGAAGACCGAGAGGATCGGCGGACCTTGCTTTGCCGCTGATTTCGATCACTACCTGCGCAACTTCGGCTCCCCCGGAGATCTCCCAGCGCCAACCGCGCGCATCGGCACCCGCGCCGAACGTTCTGCCCAGGTTGGGGCCGTCGGTAACCCGGCCGCCCATCGAGTGGGGACTCGTAGAGCCCGCCATCAGTCCCTCAACTCGCGGCGGCCGAACCTGGAGTGCGCTGCGGTGCTTCTCCAGCTCAGTGTGTTCTACATCGCCGGTCCCTGCTAGCAGCACGTTTGCCGCCGCAGTTCTCACCGCGAGCGGCCCGCACCCAGTCACCGGCAAGCTCCACCATGAGCACTCAGTCCGGTGCCACATCGATGCATGCTGCCCGTCCGCTCGGCCCCCGACCCGATCCGGCGCCAGCCAGCCAGAACAGCGGCCCCCGCGCCGCGGCGGTTAACGCGTCGGGCCGGGCGGGTACTAGGGGTTGTGTCCGCGGTCGTGCCGGGGAGGTGGCATGAGTTACGCGCGGCAGATGCTGGGCAGCTACCCAGGCGATTTCAAGCTCGACGTCGATGCCGAGGTGCTAGCCGGCGTCATCGAGGCTGCTGCTGACTGCGCGCAAGCCTGCGGTACCGACACCGACGCCGACCTGAGCGAGCCGCATCTGGCCGAGATGGTCGCGTGCATCCGCCTGTGCCTGGACTGCGCGGATATCTGCGCAGCTACCGCAGCCGTGCTGGGCCGCCCGGTTATCTGGGATAACCGCGTCGTCAGGCCGCTGGTCGAGGCGTGCGCGGCCATTTGCCAGAGCTGCGGCGACGAGTGCGAGCGGCATGCGCCGAGGCACGCCCACTGCCGGGTGTGCGCGGAGTCGTGCCGACGCTGCGAGCAGGCGTGCGGTGAGCTCCTGACGATCATGAATTAACCGGCCTGGTCGTGACAGGCCAGGGAAATATGCGGTCCGCCCCCGAGCAGGTGATGACGCTGGCCAGCAAGGTCCTCACACGCGCAGACGTGATGGAGGGCGTCGCCGACATGATCCCCGGGTGCAGGACGAGTATTAGCAGGTCTGTAGCACCAGTGCCCGCTGCCCTTTGCCGTTTTCGCCCGCCCGGATGGGATCACTCGGGCGCCGAACGGCCGATGCCGGCCGGGTTCGCGCGCGAACAGCTTGGCGGGCGGTGACGCGCCCAGGGTGTCAGCCGCCAGCATAACGACTGAAAGCCCGTCTGGATCGGAGGTGGCTCGTCGCCAGTAGCTGGTGAATGCCAGTTTGAGCAAGATCAGGTACCCAGTGAATTTGGCCGGGCGGACCTCGATGGCCCTGCTCTCCGCTATCGGAGACAGCGGCCGTCCCGAATCATGCACGACCGTCGCTTCGATGGCGGCGATGCCAGACTCGACCTCGGCGAAGTGGCCGTGTGACGGCCCGAGTACCGAAATCGTCATCGCACCGCGACCGTCCCGACAGGTCTAAACCCAGGTCAGGCCATCCAGTCCGAGGCCGCCGTGGACCGCTCGGCGACCTCGGTCATCGGGATACCGCGAGATGCAATTGGCGAGCCGGGATGCGGATGCCGTGGCGACAAGCGGCTAGGGTCACGGTTGCGGCGCCGCCGGTCGGCGTGTCGGCCGGCGGACGATATCGCGCTCGTACCCGCCGCCGCAGGTGATCAGCTCGGCCAGGGCGAGCTGGCCCCGGGAGCGGAGTAACTTGATGGTGCGGGCCGGGCCAGGGATGACACTCCGGTTGCGCCATGGCGACGTTCAGCAGCGGCCTGGCCGCCGCCAGACAGATGGAGGATGCGCTTGCCAACAATGCCGACATCCGAGAGGCGACATACGAGGCGCCGCTGCAACCGGCTAGCTCAGCACTCTGCGGGCGGGACGCTTATGTCGCGGTGGCCGCCCACGCTGGCGACCTCAACGGGGAGGACAGCGGCGTGCCGGCAGCCCTTGGCCGCAGCGAGGTGAACGCTGCGGCAGGTGCTGGATCGTCAATGGCTGGTGTTCTGCACAGCATAGGCAGCGCGACCTGAGCGCACGGGCCACGACAGCTCACTGGCCACGAGCCGTAAGGGTTCGAAGCGCCGACGGCATGGGCCATCAGCCCCGGCCACCTGGAAGGAGAATCGGCGATGGCGTGGCTGACCGGACACTGGAATGACACCTGGATGGTAGCCGCCAAGGCGGCGTTGCTCTACCTGACCGCCCTGGCCGCGCTGCGTTTCGGAACCCGCCGCACCCTGGCGCAGATGTCCCCGTTCGACTTCATCACCGCTGTCGCCATGGGCGCTATCATCGGCCGCACCAGCACGTCTAGCACGACCTCGTTCGCGGCCGGTGCCGTCGCTGTCGTCACGCTGATCACCGTCCACCGGCTGATCAGCCTACTGCGCTACCGGCCAGCCATCCGCCGCCTCATCGACGCCCGGATCCGCGTGCTGGCCGCAGGCGGCCGCATTCGCCGCCACCAGCTATGGATCTGCGGCCTGACCGAAGACGACGTGCAAGCCGCCCTCCGGCAGCAGGGCCTGAGGAGGCTCGACGAGGCCCGGCTCGTGCTTTACGAACGGGCCGGTGCAATCACCGTGGTACGCGATCGCCCCCACGGCGATCTCATCCAGGCCGCTCTGAAGCAAGCTGCAGGCGCAGACCCACCATCGGTCCTCGAGGCAGCGCAGCATCCTGCTGGAACGGACCGCAGATAGGAAGAACAGAGGCGATGTCGCCCGTCTTGCCAGCCTCCCACCTGCACCTGGACAGCCCGGTCTACTGATTTCTCATGCCGATCGGGATGATCGGGCGGGTTCACCTCGGGCCGCGCGCGTTCGGTCTTCCCTGCATCGCCAACGCCTGCGACACAGCCCACGGCGTCAAGCTGATGACGCCGCTATTCCACTCGTAACCAGCATCCGAAGGAGCGACGACCAGCACGGGCCGGCTTCGGGCAATTGGCGTCCCGACGTCGGCCCGGCGCGTCAGGGCAGACAACCAACCGGCCGTCGCGGCTGCTGCCTCTACCCTGGCACGCAGCGTGGCGCTCTGGGTCGTCCTGTTCCGGACTCGCCAGTACCTCAAAGGGAGCCTGTGGTACTGACCGCTTGTCGGGGCCATCATCAGCGGGCGAGCTGACCGCTGGCCCGGTCGTCTCGGCTCAGGTCGTTATCGCCGGGATCATCTTCGTGCTCTACCTGATCTACACCGAGCTGTTCACGCTGGACGCTTTCTGCCTGGCCAGACCGGCTTCACCAGCTGGATGCCAGAGCGACGGATGGTATGGCGGGCTGGCTCGCCGTCGCCGCGGGTGTAGACGAGATGGCCGTGCCGCAGGCCCAGGATGGTGCAGTAGGCCAGGAGCTGGTACAGGTCGGCGTCGGGATAGCCCGGCGGGAGATGCCGCCTTGTACTTGGCGTCGATGACAGCCACCGGCGCGCCGCCGACCCTCCAGACGAGGTCAGGGCGGAGCCGGACCCGGCCGGACTCGTCGAAGTGGCCGCTGTCCTGGGCCACGGCCCGGCGCCGAGGACTGCCTGGGCGCCGATGATCACGGATTTCCTCATCACGGTCAGCCAGCCGAAGTATCCCCGTCAGACGACTGCACCGCGCGGCCGCTAGGGCCGGGTATGCGTGGCGATCTGGACGCTCCGCCGACCGGCCCACTGTCTGCACTGCGGGGTCGGAAGTGAGGGGCTGCCAGTGTTAGCGTGGTGCCGGTCAGGCAGTCGGCGCGGGGGCACCAGCTGAGAGCTGCCGACCGCGGCTCTATCGCCTGCTCGCCAGCCAGGAACGTGCAATCCGGGTTCCAACGAGCCCGGCCGTGTCCGGCAGCCATCGGGGAGACCGCGGGTACGCCGCACACGCAGGCTAGGAGAGCGCATCTGGTATCGGGGGGTGCCGCGTGACCTCTTATCGGCAGGAAGCGCCGCCAGGCCCGGCGGCCGCGACGGGCGGTTACCGCAAGGGCTCGGTGCTGGCCGACTGGCTGTCGACGACCGATCACAAGGTGATCGGTCACCTGTACCTGATCACGTCGTTCGGGTTCTTCCTGATCGCCGGGCTGATGGCCATGATCATGCGGGCGCAGCTGATGGGGCCGGAGAACCACCTGGTGTCGGACCAGCAGTACAACGAGCTGTTCACGATGCACGGCGCGATCATGCTGCTGCTGTTCGCCACGCCCCTGTTCGTCGGCCTCGCCAACGAGATCATGCCACTGCAGATCGGCGCGCCGGACGTCGCGTTCCCCCGGATGAACCTGATGTCTTATTACTTCTTCGTGTTCGGCGGGCTGATCCTGCTAGCCAGCTTCCTCACCCCGGGCGGAGCGCCGGGGTTCGGGTGGTATGCGTACGCGCCGCTGACCAGCTCGGTGAATTCGCCCGGTATCGGCGGCGACATGTGGATCATGGGCCTGGTCCTGTCCGGGCTGGGCACCATCTTGAGCGGCGTCAATTTTGTCACCACGATCTTCTGTATGCGCGCGCCGGGCATGACCATGTTCCGGATGCCGCTCTTCACCTGGAACATCCTGCTCACCAGCATCATGGTGCTGGTCGCGTTCCCGGTCCTGGCGGCGGCGCTGCTGGTGCTGGAGATCGACCGCAAGCTCGGCGCGCACGTGTTCGACGCCGCCAGCGGCGGGGCGGTGATGTGGCAGCACCTGTTCTGGTTCTTCGGCCACCCCGAGGTCTACATCGTGGCGATCCCGTTCTTCGGCATCGCCAGCGAGATCATTCCGGTGTTCTCCCGCAAGCCGCTGTTCGGGTACAAGGGCATGGTCGCCGCCACGATCGCGATCGCGGGACTGTCCATGACGGTCTGGGCGCACCACATGTTCACCACCGGCGCGGTGCTGCTGCCGTTCTTCTCGTTCATGACGTACCTGATCGCGGTCCCGACCGGGGTGAAGTTCTTCAACTGGACCGGCACGATGTGGCGGGGAGCCCTGACGTTCGAGACACCGATGCTGTTCAGCATCGGGTTCCTGGTCACGTTCCTGTTCGGCGGCCTGACCGGCGTCATCCTGGCCTCCCCGCCGCTGGACTTCGCCGTCAGCGACAGCTACTTCCTGGTCGCTCATCTGCACTACGTGCTGTTCGGCACCGTGGTGTTCACCATGTTCGCCGGTTTCTATTTCTGGTGGCCGAAATGGACCGGCAAGAAGCTCAACGAGACCCTCGGGAAGTTGCACTTCTGGACACTGTTCATCGGCTTCTGGATGACGTTCCTCGTCATGCACTGGCTGGGCGTCCAGGGGATGCCCCGCCGGGTCGCGAACTACCCGCACCTGCCGCCCCTCGCGACCACCCTGAACGACATCTCCTCGGCCGGCTCGTTCATCCTCGGCGCATCGACTCTGTTCTTCCTCTACAACATCTACTGGACCTGGAAGCACGCCGAGCGCGTCACCGCCGATGACCCGTGGGGCTTCGCGAACTCGCTGGAATGGGCCACCTCCTGCCCGCCGCCCCGGCACAACTTCACCTCCATCCCGCGGATCCGCTCCGAGCGGCCCGCGTTCGACCTGCACTACCCTCACATCCGGTCCGGCCGGCCACCCATCGAGCGCATTCCTGCCCGGAGCCGGGCCGCAGGCGGTAGCTTCCCTGCGCCCGGGCAAGAAGACAGGTAGGCGGAACCTCAGCCGCCATCGTCGTTTCCGGCCATCAGCAACACGACCGCTGTCCTCACAGTCGCACATCGGGCAGGCCGGCGAAGAGGGAATCTGGGTTGGTGAGCAGACCGACGTAGTACCGGACCACGTCATCCGATAGCCCCGAGCTCGCAGTCTTGATGGAGAACTCGTATCCGAAGTAGACGTCCTCCCGTCCCCTGGCGGGCTGTTCGTTCAGCTTGCCGAGCCGGTTGACGGCGATCTGCCAGAGCCTATTGTTGAGCTGCTCGGGACGAAGAAGGGCGGTTGTGGAACCGCCCCGGGAGGGCCGGGGACCTTGAAGTCCCGGGCCAGCGACGGCATCACCAGCCGCCAGGCGTGCCCGTTCTGCGGCCAGCCGTGCACCAGCAGCAACGGCGGACCGTCACCCCCGATGACCACGTGCTGGCGCAGTCCACCGGCGTCGACGTACCGGCTGGTGAACGTGTCGGTGAACCCACTTGGGAGGTTCGGCGCCCCGGAGACGGAGCCGGGGCCTTCCGGGGTGGCCAGGCGGGTGGCAGACGAAGTCATGACGATCTCCTTTCACAGGATTTGACCGGCTTTCGCGGAAGGAATCTGGAATGCCCGGCGTCGGCCAGGGCAGCCCGGCGGTCGCATCAGGTAGTCGCAGTGACAGGGCGACGATCGTCGTCGGTGACCAGTTTCGGTCTGCATGCCCGACCGTCGCCTTGCTCAACCCTCAAGGCGAGGCCGCGAGGCTGCTGCCCTGTCGGCGCTGAAGCACATCATGGGCACCTTGCCCGGTGCCCACGCATCACGGGCCTAGGAGGACATGAACAGCGAGCACGTCGCGCAGCATGTCGGCTAACGCCGGAACTAAGTGAGGTAAATCATTAGCTGCCCGCGAATAAGCAGTCAGCCCATCGGGCACTTTGCAAACGGTCAGCCAGGTCGCATAGCTGCCGCTCCGCTGGCCGACCGGAACGACCCGGACGGCGACGTAGACACGCATGGCTTCGTGATACTCGATCGCCTGCGTCAGCACCTGCCACGCGCGCGCTCGATGCTGATTGACCGTGCCACCCTGCTCAGCCATCGCGAGCATTGGGTTGCTGAGCCTTCCCCGATCGCGGCGCCCCTTGACCGCCTCGACCAGGCCGAGGCAGCCCTCTACGCCGACCTCGTTGCCAACGCCTACGGTTCGTCTGTCCGGCTGGAACAGGAGCGGATCAGCTTTCAGCCGTGGAGAGGGCGCTCGCGCGCACTTCCTTGATCGCGAAGACTTGAGCCTTTCGCCGGGGCGATGGCAAGGCCGGCTTGCTGCGCGCCCGCCCGGAGCCTGCGGTCCCAGGCAGCGAGGATCAATGCGGGATCGCCGAGGGCAAGCGCGCTGGCCAGGTGCACTGCGTCGGCGCCGCGGAGCCCGTGGCGGGCGGCGAGCTGGCCGGCGTGCCGTTCGACAGATCTGGTCAGTTCGACGGGACGCGTCGCTGACCAGAACTCTTCCCACGCGCTCTCGGCTTCTGCTTGGCCTCCGGCGTCGAGATCGTGATTGCGGCCCGCGGCGGCCAGGGCGGCGCGCACGTCCGGGTACGCGAGACGGCTGGCGACCGCAGCGTCGCATCCGTCCCAGAGGTCAGCAGCGAGATGGCTGCCGGCCTCCTCGACGACCAGCTTGACCATGGCACTGGCGTCGAAGTAGACAACCGCCACAGTCAGCCTCGCTCCGCACTGACGATGTCTGACACCTTGCGGCGGGACCGCGGGCGGACGCGTCCGGACGCGACCGGTCGGAGCGGGCGCTCTGGTCGGCTGATGATCCCTTCGGCGGTCAGGCGCTCGATTGTGGCGGTCGTGTTCAGACCAGTGAGCCGGGCGACGGGAACTCCCCGGTCGGTGATGACAACGTCCGTACCTGCGCGTGCCCGCCTGAGCCAGTCGCTGAGATGGGCTCGCAGATCGGCAATGGCGACGTCCATGCCACAAAGTGTACAGGACGCTAACCTGTCCGATGTACAGAGACACGGGATAAGAGACAAGGGATATAGGTAGACGCCTGGAGGAAGTCACGGAAGCGGGCGATGCGTTCTACACTCCGCCGGGACACATACCGGTGGCCGAGGCCGGCGCCGAGTTCGTCCAGTTCAGCCCTAGATTGGAGCTGCAGGCCGTCGCGGCGGCGATGCTGAAGAACATGCAGGCGGCCCGGTCCTGAGCGCGCGCGCAGGCGCGGAAAACCACTGGCGCCATCCGGGGCCGGCACCCGATAATCGCCAGTCATGATCAGCATCCTCGGCGTCGGCTACGTCCGGCTCTTAGCCTGATTCGGCGAGAGGAAGGACTGTCGTTGTCCAACGGGGTTGAGACCAGGACCATAACGGTCGGCGGCGGGCGTGAACTCTGCGTGGAGATCGCCGGTGCACCTGACGGAAAGCCGATCCTGGTCCACAGTGGCGAGCCGATGTCACGGCGCCTGTTCGGCGGGTGGATAGCCGATGCTGAGAAGAAGGGCATCCGGCTGATCGGCTATGACCGCCCTGGCTACGGTGGCTCGACCGCGCATCCCGGATACACCGTGGCGTCGGGAGCACAGGATGTCCGGGCCATCGCCGAGGCGCTCGGGCACGACCGGCTTGGCATCTGGGGCATATCCGGGGGCGGCCCGTACGCTTTGGGGTGCGCGGCCTCGCTGCCTGATGTGGCGGTCGCTGTCGCGGCGGTGGCGTCGATCGCGCCCTACGGTATCGAGGGCTTTGACTACTTCGCCGGGATGGGCGAGTCCAACGTTGAGAGCTTTAAGTTGTTCTTCTCCGACCCGGAGGCATCTCGCCGCGAAATGCGCGAGGACAGGGAGGCGATTCTCGCGGCCACGCCGGAGCAGCTCGCTGAAGAGATCCAGAGCCTCCTCTCGCCCGTCGACGCCGAAGCCCTGACCGGGGACCTGGCCCGGTGGCTCACCGAGACCAACAAGGTCGCCCTCTCCGCGGGCGAACAGGGCTGGTGGGATGACGGAGCGGCGCTCCAGACTGACTGGGGGTTCGATCTCCGCGACATCCGGGTGCCCGTCAAGATCTGGCACGGCCGTGAGGACCGGTTTGTTCCCGTGCAGCACGGCCAGTGGCTGGCCGCCAGCATCCCTGGCGCGGAGGCTGATATCAGCGACCGTGACGGCCATCTCACCATGATCGGCCGAGTCGGCGAGATCCACGACTGGCTCCTCCAGCACTTCTAGGAAGACTTCATCTACCGGGATCAGCCGTCACGACGAACGCCAAGGCGACCACTGCGGCGAATCCGCCTTGCTCATGTGGAATTGACCGATCGCGCGTTGGCAGTCACGTCGCCGGACTCGATGCCGAAGGAAATGATGCGCGCGGGCTGTATCCGGACGATGGTCTCTTCAAACCGCTCGTTCAGCGCTTTGCCGCCTTCTGCCACAACGGCTGCGGCCCCGCGTATCTCGATCATGCGCGGCTGCCAGGGCGGCAGGACGTCGTCGATCACGATGCTGGCCCGGCCGGTGCGCTGCACGTCGCGGAGTTTCTTGGTCTGGCTCATCCGCAGCCCGCCGACGTCGATCGCGTCATGCTCGGCGTTGTAGCGAAACGACGTCGGCACCACGTGCGGCTGTCCCTGGGCGCCAACGGTTGCGATCCTCCCCAGGCGCTGATCGGCCAGGTATTCAAGTTCCTTATCGGTGAAAACGCTCATGCCCGGCTAACCGCCGTGCAGGCGGCGGCATTCCGCTGGCGCTCACGGCTCGATTACCAGCCGGGAGATCAGCGCGCCGCGCAGGGTAAAGCGGAAATGCAGGTCGACCACGCCTCCTGGGAAATTACCTTCCAGGTGGTGGACCGCGTCGAAGTGCTGGTCATCTGCTCTCGCCGCGGCAGTGAGCTCGCTCGTGTACGTGTATTCACTCGCCGAGCGGGCTAGCCAGTCCCGGATCTCGTCCGGCCCGTGGTAATCGTGCCCTTCGTCGGTGACGACGGCGTCGGCTGTGTAGTGCCCGATCGCGGCATCGACGGCGCGGGCGCGGTGCGCAGCAAGGTAGTCGGTGACCGCCTCGGGCAGCTCGTCCGGCGCGATCGTGGTTCCCTGGTTCCAGTCAACTGTCTGCATGCCTCTACCGTCGGGTCTCCCCCCGGGAGAGAGTCAAACCTGTTGACCCTCCCGCCGGGAGAGGTCGCATAGTGGTGGTGTGCGTACGGGCCTGACGATCGGAGAGTTCGCCACGCTGAGCCACTTGAGCGTGCGGACGTTGCGCCGTTACCACGAGGCCGGGCTGCTGGAGCCTGCGGCGGTCGATCCCTTTACCGGCTACCGCTACTACTCAGCCGAGCAGATCCCGCCGGCCCAGGTGATCCGCCGCCTGCGCGATCTCGATGTTCCGCTGGCCGAGGTCAAGGCGATCCTGGCGACCGGCGACCCGCAGCGGCGGGCAGAGCTGATCACCGGCCACCTGCTGCGTCTGGAAGACGACCTGGACCGGACGAAGGCTGCCGTCATGTCGCTCCGCCAGCTGCTGCACCCCGGCGCACCGGACTTGCGCGTCGAGCTGCGGTCAGTCCCGGCCCGCACGGTCGCCACCATCAGCAGCCACGTGCGGCGCGACGAGGTGCACTCCTGGTACGGCGACGCGATGGCAGAACTCGACGCGGCGTTCCCCGCCACCGAACGCACCGGTCCGCCCGGAGGCCGCTACGCCAACGAGCTGTTCACCAAGGGCGCTGGGACCGTGACCGTCTTCCAGCCCGTCCGTGCACCACGCGAGTCCGGCCGGATCACCGTCACCGAATTGCCGGCAGGCGAGCTCGCCGTCACCGTCCACCCCGGCCCGCACGACGACATCGACGTCACCTACGGCCGCCTCGGAGCTTGGGTCAGTGACCATGCCCTCGCGGTCAACGGCCCAGTCCACGAGACCTACCTGGCCGGACCACGAGATACCAGCGCACCCGGTCAGTGGCGCACCGAGATCGGCTGGCCGATCTTCCGCCTCACCCCCGCATGACAAAACCCGCCGACGAGTCCGACGCCGCCCGGCATGTGATGCCCTGCTGCAACGCGCCAATGTAGTAGATGTCCGCTACCTCGCCGCGAGGCGCGTCCCGCTGTCCGGATCCGCAGCGAACGCATCGATCTGCGCCATCAGCTCAGGGCAGGCGAGCAGTCTTGCCTGGCTCCGCGTCATCACTGCCGCAGGGCGCAGCACGACCGTTCCGTCGGGTTCAACGACACCCAGATACGGACCCGGCGCCAGGTGCAGGCGGCCGAGGCTTACCCGACCACGCTCGTCAACGTCGATCAGCACAGGCTCGCTCATGCCGCCATGCTAGGCCGGCTCTGCCCAGTTAGGGGTGGCGGCCCATGTTGGGAGTTGTGGTCAACGACCACACCGTTTGAGACCTCTAGAGCTCAGAGCGGCGGTGCCGGTGCGAACGCCGTTGGCAGGGGAGTACCGACCTGCGGTGAGTCCACTTCGACTATCTCCGACTGCATGGGCGCCAGCAGGCCCAGCAACTCGTTCTGGTCAGCCTTTGGCACGTTGAAGTCATCCAGGGTCGTGACGAGGTCCTCCATGAACGCATCGAACTCCCCGCTGGTTACGCCCATGTTGGTGTGCGTTTCCTTCATGTCGCGCCCGGTGTACCTACACGGTCCGCCGGTGTCCTGGCACAGCTGATCGACGAACTCCTTGGTCAGCCGGTTCAGGTCGGTTCGCGCGAACTTCTGGTTGATCCGGTCGTCCTTGGCTGCGCGATTTTCGAAGGCGACGGCCACCGTGCTGATGGCGTCGGTTCCGCCAAGGCGCTCGTACAGTGAACTGTCCATCGCTGCCGCTCCTGGTAGATGTCGAGTCGGCGATCTTTGGGTCGTCCTCTGACAAGCGTGCCCGTTCCGGCCGGGGTCATCCCGGCGGGCGTGGCTCGGGTAGGCGCATCGGCTACTTCACTTCGCACAGCTCTCCAGAACTCGCGAACCTTGGTCCTGACAACGTCAGCCTCCTTCCCGAGCACCTTGTAGCTGAGGCTGGCCGGGGAGCCGGCTAGCACCAGCCATGAAGCCCGCGCGGCCGCGTCCAGTCCGGTATCAGCCCTTTCGGGCACCGCATCCGCGTGCAACGGCGGGGTGACAAGAGTGACGTTCGCGAGGAAGTCGAAATCTCCCATCACGCCGGCCCGGCGGACCGGGTGTCGCCAGGCGATCTGCCCGGAATGAGGGCCAGCGCGGCTCCCGGTTGCAGCTGTGGAATCCGGGATATGGCATGCATGAGTCACGGCCCCTGGTGCGTGACAAGGGTCTGTAATTGTGTAATCATCACCAGGAAGTGAGCGGAATGAACAGCGATCAGACTGGAGCCGGGAGCGCCCCTGCGGGCGGCCGCGGCCGGCTTGCTGACGTGATCGCGACGCGAGGTGGTCAGGCCGCGCCGGAGGCTCCGTTCGTGATCGAGCACCGTGAAGCGCTTATCTACATGCTTTGTGAGGCTGCCGAACTCGAGCACGGCATCATGTGCCAGTACCTGTTCGCCGTGTTCTCCTTGAAGCAGACGGCGCAGGAGGGCCTCAGCGCGCGCGAACTCGACGCCGTCACCCGATGGCGCAGGCGAATCTCCCACGTGGCAACCCAGGAGATGCTGCACCTCGCGCTGGTTCACAACCTGCTGTCGGCGATCGGGGCAGCGCCGCACCTGGGCCGGCCCAACCTGCCCGCGCCTGCATCGCACTATCCGGCCGGCGTGCAGCTCGCACTCATGCCGTTCGGGGAGCAGGCCCTGCGGCACTTCATGTTCCTCGAGCGACCCGAGGGGATGGAGCTCGAGGACGCTGAGGGGATGGCTGCGATGGGCCTGGCCCGCCCCATGATGAGCGAGCGTGACATCGTGCCGCGTGGCCAGGATTTCGCCACGATCGGGCACCTCTACCGGTCCATCGAGGCTGGACTGGACCATCTCACCGAGAAGCACGGCGAGGACTGGCTGTTCGTCGGGCCGTCGCGGGCACAAGCGACTGCCGCGTATTTCGGCTGGCCGGAACTTGTCCCGGTCACCGACCTGGCCAGCGCGCACAGGGCGATCGACGAGATCCTCGAGCAGGGCGAGGGTCCGCGTGGGCACTGGCGCGACGCGCATTTCGGCCAGTTCGTAGCGATCCTTGATGAGTACGAGCGGCTCCGCACGGCCAAACCGGATTTCGAGCCCGTGCGTCCGGTTCTGGCGGCCAACGTCCGCAAGGCAGAGCGTGACGTTGATGTGCCGCTGATCGGCGACCCGCTGACGGCGCGGGTCACGGACCTGTTCAACGTCACCTACGAGATCTTGCTGCAGATGTTCCAGCGGTTCTTCGCGCACACGGAGGAGACCGACCTGCAGCTGAAGACGCTTGCCGACGCCACCATCGCGCTGATGCTTCAGGTGATCAAGCCGCTGGGCAACCTGATCACAACACTCCCGGTCGGGTCCGACTTCCCCGGCATGATGGCTGGCCCGAGCTTCGAGCTGTTCTACGAATCCGACTACCTGATGCCGCACCGGAATGCCGCGTGGGCGCTGATGGCCGAGAGACTGGATGAGGCTGCCTGGCTCTGCGATGCGATCCAGACTGGCCGTGGAACAGCCATTGCCGGGCAGCTCGAGCCCGTCCTGGCGGCCATGCGGGACATCTCGCGGAAACTGGCAGCGCACCTGCCGGAACAAAGCGCGCACGCCCGGCTCGCAGCAGAACCGGACGCGCTGGCAACCGACGAACTCGACGCGCTCGTCCGGCAAGCGTCTGAACTCGCGCACAGGGTCCCGGCCAGCCAGCCAGGGACGGGTGGTCACGGCCACAGGACCGAGCTGGCCGACTTGTTCAGGTTCACGCACTCGATCGTTACCGAGGCGGCGGCGGGCCTTCGGTGCGACGCCGTGCAGCAGGCACGGCTTGTGCCCAGGCTGGTCGGCAGTGTCTTGCGTCCCCTCGCCGACGCCCTCGGGTCCGGGGCGCGGGCCGACGCGGACGAGCCATCGGCGAAGGCGGCCATTCCTCCGGCCCGTGCGGCCGCTCCGCATCAACGGGACGCTTCAGCGACCGCCCCACAAGAGGAGACGACGTCCGAACCAGCCGAACGCGTCTGGGAGGCAGCGCGAACGGCGACCCGGATCCGTGCGAGGCTAGGCCGCTCCGGCGGCTGCCCGCCGGAGCTGGCGGAGGCGGTCGCCGGACTCCAAGATCTCGCCGTCGCCCTCGGCGGTGCTGCCGATGGCGCCGCCCGCCTGGCCGAATTCCGGAAGCTTCAGGCTGGCCTTCCGGCGGCCATCCAGACCGCGCGGAACGGGCCCCACCTTGTTACCAATCCGCAGCGGCTTACCGATCACCTCGGCAACGTGGTCCAGACGACGCCGCAGCTGGCGTTGTGTCGCTGCGGCGCCTCGGCGATCAAGCCGCTGTGCGATGGCAGCTGTGCGCGGGTCGGATTCACCGACAACAAGGATCCCAAGCGCGTCCCGGACCGCCGGGACACCTACGCGGGCGAGCAATTGACCATCTTCGACAACCGCGGCATCTGCCAGCACTCCGGCTTCTGCTCTGACCGGCTCGCCGCCGTTTTCCGCACCAGGACAGAGCCGTTCGTCGCTCCGAGCGGCGGGCGGATGGATGAGATCATCCGGGCCGTGCGTGACTGCCCGTCGGGAGCCCTGAGTTACGGGGTCGACGGCGTTGAGGCCCGTGATCAAACCGACTGGCACGATATCCGCGAACCGGGGATAGAGGTGACCAAGGACGGCCCGTACCGCGTCACCGGCAAGATCCCGCTCATCGACGCTGACGGTCATCCTGTCGCCAGGAATGAAGGATCCTCCCTTGAGCACTACGCGCTGTGCCGGTGCGGACATTCCCTCAACAAGCCCTTCTGCAGCGGCATGCACTGGTACGTCGATTTTACCGACCCGGCGCCGCCACCCGGGTACGAACCCACTTTGTTCGAGTGGGCAGGCGGGCTCCGGGCGCTGATGCGGATGACCAGGATGCTCTACGACAAGCACGTTCCCGCAGACCCCCTGCTGGCGACGGCATTCGCCGACATGCCGCCTGGCCAGTCACAGTTCCTAGCGGGCTGGCTCGCCGAGGCGCTCGGCGGTCCTGCCCGCACCGCGGGAAGCAACGGCTTGCGGCAGATAATCGGCGCGACGTCCGGTGACTTCGGTGAGGAGCACCGGGCTCGCTGGGTCGTCCTGGCGGCCGCGGCTGCGGACGATGCGAAGCTACCCGAGGAGCCGGCTTTCCGCTCCGCGCTTGCGTCGTGCCTTGAATGGGCGTCGCGGACCGCGCTCGCGACGACGCCGGGCGATACCTCCGAGGCAGCGCCGGTGCCTCGCTGGACGTGGGGACCGGGCGGACCCCCGCCCGCCGGCGATGGCGGGCAGACGGCTGACGATGCAGGATCTTCGGCTGTGCAGCTGCCCGGGCCGGATGAGACGGTGCGCTTCGATGCCCACATCAAGCCGCTGTTCCGTGAGCACGACCGCCAGTCGATGACCATTGTCTTTGACCTATGGTCCTACGACGACGTCCGCGCCCACGCGACGGACATCCTCGCACGACTGCGCGACGGTTCGATGCCCTGCGACGGCAGGTGGCCTGCGGAGAGGGTGGAGATCTTCAGCCGCTGGGTCGACTCCGGAGCACAACCGTGAGCTGAGCTCGCGTCGATGGCAAGCAGTGGTATCGCGCATTGGTTAGTGCATTTTCTTAGCCGGCCGGAGACGTGATGGCGGATTCCCGCCAGCATCTGGCCCGGGTCGCTGCCTACAGTCGAGCGCAACGGTCGCGGGACGATGCGGGAGCGGGCAATGACAGGTGATCGGACGGTGCTGGTCACCGGGGTGAGCGGTCATGTCGCAGGTGCAATGGCAGCCCGGCTGGCCGCCGGAGGCCTGCGGGTGCGCGTGATGGCCAGGTCGCCAGATCAGGCGCGTGCGGCTGAGCTAGCTGGCTGGCGGCCGGTGACGGGCGACCTCGCGACACCCTCGTCGCTCGGGGCCGCTGTCGACGGCGCCGATCTCGTCGTGCACGCGGCGGCCTATATGGGGACGGACATGGCCCTGGCCGAGGCCGTTGACGTGGAGGGAACCCGGCAGCTGGCGCAGGCGGCGCTGGCCGCCGGGGCCAGCCGGTTCGTGCACATCTCCACGATGTCGGTCCACGGGGACCCGCAGCCGGACGGCCTCGCAGAGGACAGCCGGCTCGCAACCGACGCCGCGCACCCCTATGTCGCCACCAAGGCGGCCGCCGAGGTGGCGCTGAACACGGTCAGCTCGGAGGGATTGACGACCGTCATTCTGCGTCCCGGCGCGATCTGTTCGCCGGTCAACTCCCAGTGGGGCGACGAGCTCGTCGCCAGGCTGCGCACGTCCGGCTGGCCGCCGCGTATCACCCCGGCGATGTGATCCCCTGGGTGCACACAGACGACCTCGCCGAGATGACGTGGCTCGCAGCGACTCACCCAGCGGCAGAGAGCGAGACTTTCCTTGCCGTCGACCAGTGCGTATCTATCCGCGATTACTTCGTGCCGATCATCAAGGCGCTCGGGCAGTCGTTTACCGCGCCGGACCGGGACCCGGTCGTGAGCCCGATGCCGTATCGGCAAAATCCGCACCGTGCTCGGGTACCTTCCGCAGCGGACCTTCAAGCAGACCATGGCAGGACTGACTGCCCTGGCCCGCTCGCACGGAGCGCCCGAGGATCAATGACCGTCGTTAGGGTTGAGACGTGACGGAGGAGGATCTGGCGGAGTTGCTCCGAGAGCACGCGGTGCGGCATTCGGTGCCGGGGGCGGCAATAGGGGTTCTTCGCGAAGGGGCAGCCACGACCGCCTGCTACGGCGTCGCGGACATCGGGACCAACGAACCGGTCACCTCTGGGACACGCTTCAGCGCTGGCTCGTTGACCAAGTCGATGGTCGCCACGACGATCAGTTTCCTGGCGGATGCAGGCCGATTGTCGCTGGATGACCCGGTGGCCGCGCACGTACCGGAGCTGCGGGCAAGCGACTGGGCTGGGCGTGCCGCGCTCCGCGACCTGCTGGCGAATCGTTCCGGGATTTCGTTGCGTGCCGGGCTGGAGTTCGGCTTCGCCGACCGCGAGGAGGAGGACGACGGCGCGCTGTCTCGGCTGGTGGCCGATGCCGCCTCGGGCCGTCGTGCTGGCAGTGTCTGGTCGTATACGAATGTGGGCTGGTGCGTGCTCGGGCGGGTGGTCGAGACCGCGACGGGTGCTGGGTGGGAGGAGGCCATGCGGCGCCAGCTTTTGGACCGGGCAGGTATGAGTGGGACGGCCTTCGTGACCGGGGGCAATAAGCAACGGCGCGCGAGGGGGCATGAGATCACTGCGGCCGGTCCGATGCCGGTCGAGCCGCTGACCGCGCGCGCGTACGGGCCGGCCGGCACCAGCGCTGTCACGACGGTCACTGATCTGCTCCGGTTCGCCGCCTTGCACCTGCAGGACCCGACCCTCGCCTCGTTGCGCGTGGTGCACGCGGAGGTTCCGATCTACGGCTGGCTCGATTCGTGGTGCCTTGGCTGGGCCTGGTTCGGCTGGGAGGGTGGTCAGGTGTGGGGGTGGGACGGCCTGATCACCGGCGAGCGGTCATTCCTGCGGATCGTGCCCGGGCAGCAGGTCGCCGTCGTGCTGATGACTAACGCCAGCACCGGGCGGGCGATGTATCGCTCGCTGTTCGCCGACTTGATGGGATCGCTATGCGGGATCCGCATGCCGTCGCTTCGGCAGGATGCATCACCGGGTGCGGCCGGAGACCTGTCCCGGTTTGCCGGCGTCTACGCCTGGCCGGACCGGCAGGTTGACGTCACCGCTACCGCGAACGGCCTGCTGATCTGCAGCGGGGCCGGCCAGACCGAGGCGCTTCCGGTCGATGAGCGGACCTTCCTTGTTGACCCCGCAGACCCGGATAACCCGACGGTTACGTTCGGGGCGTTCGACGCGGCGGGGAGGCCAGGCGTGCTCTACGACATGCTGTGGGGACTTCCGCGATTTGCAGGATGACCCGGCGGCCCTGGCTTCGGGCTAGGGTCCTGAATCGGTTAGTTCATAGGCGGGGTTGATCATGATCTTGCCGCCGCTGCTGTCGGTTACCTGGCCTCGCAGCCGCAGGCTCGTGCCCGGCTCGATGCCGGGTATGTGCGTGCGCCCGTAGAACAGCGCGGTTAGTTCTTCGTTCTGAGCGGTGATCGTGCACGCCAGGATGGAGCTCTGCCCCACCGGCTTGATTCTCATCGAGTGCACACGCCCGGTCACGACCCGGCGCCCGCGGTCGTTTCGGGCAGCGATCTGCGTTTGGGCCTCATGCCCAGTCTTGGTGTGGCCGTTGCCGGGCTCGCCGTTCCGGAAGGGGTTGATGACCAGCGGATGGTCGTGCCCGGTCTGTTCGGCTGGGCCGCCGACACGGGCTGTCACGTCGAACGGCACGATGGTCGCTGCGGAGCGCGGGATGCGGCTGGTGATCCGCGCGATCTTGTCGGCGGTGCGGTCGTGCATGAGCCGGCCGAGCAGTGGTGAGTAGCTGCGGCGGGGCAACACGACGGTGACATGCGTGCCGGGCTTGGCCGTTTCCTTGACCACAAGGTCGCCCGCTGCCCGCTCGATCCGCCGGTCCGGACAGTCGATGAGGTCGAGCGGAATGACTCGATCCGATCGCAGCCATTGCTGCCGGATGTGGTCCGCGCGCGGCCCGTCGATGACGAAGTGCACGGCTCGCAGGTCCGTCGGGTGCAGGCTGCGGGCGTAGCGCAGGCTGGCGATGACGGCCAGGTCGATGTCGTCGATGAGCACGAGCACGGTCCGCCTCGGGTAATTCGGCGGGTCGGCGGCACGGTCGGCGGCGGTCGATTCGACGGCGGCCGCCTCCGCGCGGTAGTGCCGGTTGAGCCTGATGAACGCGAACACGAGCAGCGGGAACACCGCTAGGACCAGCCAGGCTCCCTCGGTGAACTTGACAACAGCGAAGATGACCACGACCAGGGCCGTGTACACGCCGCCGGCGAGGTTGATGACGAGGCGTCGTCGCCAGCCGCGCTCCTTTGTCCTGAAGTGGTACCTGGCCATTCCGAATCCGGCCATGGCGAAGCCGGTGAACACGCCGATCGCGTAGAAGGGGACCAGGTTGTTGGTGTTGGCGCCGACGACAAGGAGCAATGCCAGGGCAGCGACCGTCAGCACGATGATGCCGTTGGAGAAGACCAGTCGGTGCCCGCGCTTGCTGAGCCAGCGCGGCAGGAACGAATCCTCGGCGACAAAGCTGGTCAGGAACGGGAACCCGCTAAAGCTGGTGTTGCCGCCGGTGAAAAGGATCGAGATAGCACCTGCCTGGGCCAGGAAGAACAGAGCGCGGCCGAACGCGGAGTGCCCGAATATCAGCGTCGCTTCCTGCGACAGCACCGTCGGGAAGCCGTTGCTGTACGGCACCGCGTGCGTGACGAAGGCAAGCCAGGAGATCCCGGCGATCAGGAACGCGACGATACAGCCCTGAGTCACCAGCAGGTGGCGGGCGTTGCGGCCTTCCGGCGGCCGCAGCGCGCTGACAGCGTTGGAGACCGCCTCGATCCCGGTCAGCGACGAGCCGCCGTTGGCGAACGCACGGCCCACCGTATAAATGGCCGCGAATGTGAGCAGTCCAGTGTGATGCCCGACGGCGACGGTGCCGGGACCCCAGTGCGCATGCGGCAGCCCGCCGCCAAAGAGCTCCCTGCCTAGCCCCACGATGATCATCAGGCCGACCGAGCCTGAGAATAGGTACGTCGGTATCGCGAACGTCTTGCCGTTCTCACGCACGCCGAGCAGGTTGACGTAGCACATGATCAGCGTGGCGGTCACTGCGATCAGCAGCAGCGTGGTGGTGCCTCCGAGCGGCCTGGCAAGGACCGGGAATGTCGACAGTATGGCCTGGCTGCCCGCGGCGGTCTGCACTGCAACCGTGACGACGTAGTCGACCATCAGCGCGACGGCCGCTATCTGGGCGACGCGCGGGCCGAAATTCTCCCTGGCAACTACGTACGACCCGCCTGCCCTGGTGTAGACCGACACGACTTCCCGGTAAGACAGCACGACGAGCGCGACCCCGGCGAGGATGAGCCCGGTCATCGGCAACAGCAACGTGAAAGCCGCCAATCCGAAGAACGGCAGCAACTCGTGCAAGATCAGCTCGGAGCCGTAGTTAGCCGACGAGATTCCGTCGCATGACAACACCCCCAGACCGAGTGGCTTCGACAACCGCTCCACCCGCAGCCGGTCATTGACCAGCGGCTGGCCGAGCAAGCGGCACTTCAGCGCATAGCCGAACGGCTCCTGCGGGGGAGCAAGAGCCTCAGGAGGGGGACGGCGCGCGATCACATGCTGACATTGACACGACGCCTGACGCAGTGGCGCATACGCAACGTTAGGATGTGAGGCCCTTCCGTTAAGAATTCGTCAAAACCAAGCTCACGGTGGCGCGTCGGTGAGTCTGGCGAGCTCCAGGTCCAGGCCCCGCTGCAGTACTTGACGGGCCGGACTACTGATCGTGCCGTTGTCGAACATCCTGCCTAGTTCGGCCATCTCTGCCGCGATCAGATCCCGGCGCAGTTCGCGCTCCGTCAGCTTGCTGCTTCCCTCGTCAGATTCTTCGCCGAAGCCGCTGCGCGTGCTGCCGATCCGAGCCTGAAGACTGGCTTGGACCCGTTCAACGACCGCATCTGACACCGTTCCGCTGTCCGACAGTTCGTCGAGGCGGGCGAGCGCGGCCTCGGCGAGCCGCACCCGGGCAATGGTCTCCTCATGGCCGGTTGCACTCGAGCCGGCCTGGCCCAGCCCGGCCACGCGGGCTAGCGGTTCCAGGGAGAAGCCCTGAGCGACGAGCGAGAACACAATCGATGCGGCTGCGATGACCAGCACGAGATCGCGCTGCGGCAGTGCGTCCCCGGTTACGGTGGTGAGAGGGATGGACAAAGCGGCGGCCAGCGGCACTACCCCGCGAGTCCCTGCCCAGGAGATCACCGCGGGTGTCGCCCACCCAGACCGGGTTCGCCGGCGCCACTTGGCAGCCGCCCACAGTCCGAATACGCACGCTACCCGGATGAACATCAGGGTAGCGGTCACCGCGAGCGCGGGCAGGAGCCACTGCCTGGTGCTGCTCAAGGCGCGGATCAGGGTCGGCAGTTGCAGGCCGATGAGGCTAAAGACGACGCTTTCCAGCACGAATATGAGGGTCTGGTACACGGCGTGCACTTGTAGCCGGGTCCTCGCCGTAGTGATCTTCGGCCGCCATCTGCCTACTGCGAGGCCAGCTACGATGACCGCGGTCACGCCGGAGGCGTGGAAGGCCTCGGCGAGCAGAAACGCAGCGTACGGCGTGATCAGTGCCGCCACCGTTTCCAGGACTGGGTCGGAAATCCGGCGGCGCACGACGATGGCCGCCGCCGCAACTGCAATGCCGGCCAGCACCCCGCCGCCGGCGACAGCCGCAAACTGGGCCACGCCGTGGAAAAACAAGTCGGGAGCGGCCGTGGTAATTGTGCCGCCCACGGCCACTGAGACCGCAACCTGGAAGAGCACCAGGCTGGTGGCGTCGTTGAACAGGCTTTCAGCCTGAACCAGTGCCTGAACTCTGGCCGGGAGTGACAACCGCCGCCCGAGCGCGCTGACCGCGACCGGGTCAGTGCTGGCGAGCACCGCTCCCAGGACAAACGCGATGCTCACGGACAGCGAGGCAACAGTTCCTGCCACGGCGGCAACCGCAGCTGCCGATGCCATCACCAGGCCGACTGCCAGCACCGCCACAGGCCGCCACACCGCTCGCAGGTCACGCCAAGCCAGCTCCTCGCTGGCCGCGTACAGGAGCGGAGGCAGCACGACGAGGCTGATGATTTCGGGTGGCACATGCAGGGATGGCGTGCCAGGCAGCATGCCGACACCAAGACCGATGACAACCAGCAAGGAAGGAGCGGGAACGCTCAGCCGGCGAGCGAAAGCCGCGACCACAGTTGCCAGGGCAACCAGGGACACGACCGTCTCTACAGTGCGCACGTCGCAAGCCTCGCCTCGTCGATCCGATGAGTCGCTGCCGACCAGACTTCCCGGCGCACCAGTAAGAGACTCAGTTTACCCCGGTCTGTTGCTTTCCCTTCGGCACGTTGCGCAGAGCCACCTGTGCCTTCGCGGATCGCACGGCGTCGGTAAGCGTGTCGATGTCGTAGGCGCCATGGTGCCTGATTCCGTTGACAAAGAAGGTGGGCGTTCCTGACACGTTGCTAAGGTCCGCGGAATCCACGTCAGCGGCGACTTTGGCCGCCCCGACTCGCTCGCGCATGTCGCGCCTGAACCGTTCGGTGTCCAGGCCGATTGCTGCCGCATGCTGGATGAGGTCAGCTGCTGTCAGCGCGTCCTGGTGCTCGAGGAGCCTGTGATGCATCTCCCAGAACCTGCCCTGCGCAGCTGCGGCCTCGGCGGCCTCGGCCGCCAGCTGGGCGTGCGGATGCACGTCGGTGAGGGGCAGGTGACGCCAGACGTAGCGCAGGTCGCCATGGCCGGCGAGTAGCTCGCGGATGACAGATTCGGCCTGACCGCAGTACGGGCACTCGAAATCTCCGTACTCGACGAGCGTGACCGGTGCCCTGGCGGGCCCGCGGACGTGATCGCGGTCTGGATCGGGCGGCACCGCCAGGTCGATGATGGTCTCCGTGCGGCCGAGCAAGGCCCGCAGCCGAAGCCGCTGCGGCAGCATGGCGGTGATCCGGAACACAACCCAGCTCAGTGCTGACGCGCAGATCGCGGCGGACAGCACCCCGACCTTAGCTTCGGCAAGCTGGGTGCCGTGGAAGGCGAGCGAGGCGATCAGCAGGGACACGATGAACCCGATGCCAGCTATCGCGCCAGCGCCTGTCACGGCCGCCCAGCCGATAGGCGGCCGGATCCGGCCGCGGCTGACACGGTCGAGCAGCCACGCCGCAAGCAGCGTTCCTGTCGGCTTGCCGAGGACATAGCCCAGCAGGATGCCGAGTGTCACGGGCGAGGAAAATGCCCGGGCCAGGAAGCTGCCGTTCACAGTGATGCCCGCATTGGCCAGGGCGAACAGCGGAACGATCAGGTAGCTGCTCCACGGGTGGAAGAGCTGCTGCAACCTGTCATTCGGCGAGATGGCCAACCGGACGCTCTCCCTTGCGTCGCGAGCCAGCTCAGGGGTTGGCTGCTCGCGGAATAGCCGGAACGATTGCGACGCCTGCTCCAAGTCAGTGCGCGCGGCCGGGTACGCCAGCGCAAGGAGACCGAGCAGCAGGCCGACGACCACCGGATCAATCCCGGATTCGAAGAACGCAACCCACGCAGCAACTCCGAGCAGCAGGTAGACCGGTCCGGATCGGACACCACGCCAGCGCAACATCAGCACGCCGGCCAGGATCGCGAGCCCGATGCCGAGTGCGGCGGGGTCAAGGCGATGGCTGTAGACGACGGCGATGACGATGATGCCGGCAATGTCGTCGACCAGAGCGAACGTCAGCAGGTAGGTGCGCACCCTGTCAGGGACGCCGGAGCCCATCAGGGCGAGGAATCCCAGGGCGAACGCCGTGTCGGTGGACATGGCAGCACCCCACCCGGAGGCCGAGTCCTGGCCCGCGTTGACGGCTAGGTAGATCGCGACCGGCACGACGATGCCGCCGGCCGCGACCACCACGGGAAGAGTCAGTCGGCGCCGCTCCCGCAGCTCGCCCATGTCGAACTCGCGACGCGCCTCCAGGCCCGCCACCAGGAAGAAGAACGACATCAGCCCGGAATTGACCCAGCCCCGCCAGCTATCGGCCAGTTCCCGTGTTCCTGTCCGGATGGTCAGGACCATGTGCCACGTGCTCGCATAGCCGCCGGGGTCGATGTTCGCCCATGCCAGTGCCGCGAGAGTTGCAGCCAGCAAGATGGCGGCACTGGCAGTCTCAGTGCGCACAAACCGGCGGAGCGGCGTCTCCAGGTTCCGGGCCCAGACCGTGCGCCGGGCGAGCCGCGACTCTGGTGCCGAGGAATCTTCCACCCGCCTAACGATGCCAGCCAGGCACATCGCACCGGTCTGGCATAGCCCTGAAGGACTGATGGCCGGCGCGGTCGCGCAGGATAACTACATCAATCTTGTTTGATGTATATTGCTTCCGTGATGACATCGACCGCGTCCGCCCCGCCGTCGTTCGTGCGGCTGGCCGGGCATCCGCTCCGCTGGCAGCTGCTGAGCGAGCTGGCGCGCAGCGACCGGCGGGTGCGGGAACTGGTGAGCTTGGTCGGACAGCCGCAGAACCTCGTCTCCTATCACCTGGGCAGGCTCCGGGCTGATCGGCTGGTGGCCGCACGGCGCAGTACGTTCGATGGCCGGGATGCCTACTACTACCTGGATCTGGCCAGGTGTGCCGAGACCCTAGCTGGAGCAGGCCTGGCTTTGCACCCGGGTCTGCGCCTGGTGCCCGCTCCGGCCACCCCGCCGCTGCGCCACTGCCGGGTGCTGTTCCTGTGCACGGGTAACAGCGCTCGCTCACCGGTTGCGGAGGCGCTGCTGCGGCAGAGAGCGGGTCAGATCGAGGTGGCCAGCGCCGGCAGCCACCCGAAGATCCTGCATCCCAACACCGTGCGGGTGCTGCGGAGCTACGGGATCGAGATGGCTGGCCGATCGCCTCAGCATCTGAGCACTCTCGAGCATCAGCGCTTTGATTACGTGATCACGCTCTGCGACCGGGTGCGTGAGGTATGCCCGGAGTTCCCGGGCCCGGCTGAGCAGGTGCACTGGAGCATTCCCGATCCAGCCGCCGGAGGCGGCATCGACGAGGAAACCTATCCGGCCTTTGAGCGCATGGCGGCCGAGCTGGAAACGCGCATCGGGTTCCTCCTCGCCGCTATCGGCGCCGATCCTGTGCCGACTTCCCTGCAGGAGATGTGATGAGCAGCCCAGAACAGTTGGTCAGCGTCCGCTACATGGTTGATGACGTTCAAGCGGCGGTCGACTTCTACACCAGCCACCTCGGCTTCACGGTGCGCACAAGCGCCGCACCTGCGTTTGCCGACGTGACCCGCGGCAACCTGCGGTTGCTGCTGGCTGGCCCGGCGAGCTCGGCGGGCCGCCCGATGCCCGATGGCCGCAAGCCGGGCCCGGGCGGCTGGAACCGGATTCACATGATCGTGCCGGATATCAGCAGCGAGGTGGCCAGGCTTCGGGCCGAAGGTGTGAGCTTCCGCAACGAGATCGTGAGCGGCCCTGGCGGGAAGCAGATCCTGATCGAGGACCCGGCCGGAAACGTGGTTGAACTGTTCGAACCCGCGTCCAGTCCACCTGCCGGCCGGTGAGCCCGGCGCCTCCCGAGGGAGACGACAGTCCTGAACCGGCGGCCGCTGGCCACGCTGCTGAGCAGCGGGTTTCTCTGGCCACGATCGTGCGTGAGTGGGGGCGCATCGGCTGCATCGGTTTTGGCGGCCCACCGGCTCACATCAGGTTGCTGCGCGATCTGTGCGTGGCACGCCGCACATGGCTGGACGCCCAGGAATTCGAGGACGCCATCGCGGTCTGCAACCTGCTGCCCGGCCCGGCCTCGACCCAGCTCGCAATCTTTTGCGCGTGGCGGTTGCGCGGCCGCCTGGGCGCGATGGTCGGCGGTGTCTCGTTTATCGTTCCCGGACTGGTCGTGATCCTGGCGCTGGCAGTGCTCTTCCTCGGCACGTCCCCGCCTCTGTGGGTGCTGGGCGCCGGCGCCGGCGCGGGCGCTGCGGTCCCCGCCGTAGCTATACATGCCGGCGCAGGTCTCACCGGCGCGAGCTGGAAGAGGCGCGTTAACACAGCCCGCTGGCTGGCCTACTTGCTTGCCGGGATCGCCGCCGCCGCCACTCTCGGTCCCTGGCTGGTGCTCTTGCTCTTGGGCTGTGGCCTGATCGAGCTCACACTCGAGCTCACTGCCCGCCGCCGAGACCGCGACTTGCATGGCATAGCGGTCGCGCCTCTGCTCTCGGTCGGCGCGATCGGAAGCGGAGTGCTGCTGTCGGTGGCCTGGGTTGCGTTCAAGGTCGGGGCCCTGTCCTACGGCGGCGGGTTCGTCATCATCCCGCTGATGCAATCCGACGCGGTCAGCCACTACCACTGGATGACCGGCGCGCAATTCCTGAACGCGGTCGCCCTCGGCCAGGTCACGCCCGGCCCGGTCGTCCAGACCGTCGCCGTCGTCGGATACGCCGCGGCAGGCGTAGTCGGCGGCATCCTTGGCTCCGTAGTCGCCTTCAGCCCCTCCTTCGCCTTCATCCTGTTGGGCGCCCACCGATTCGATCGCATCCGAAGCGATCACCGCGCCCGGGCATTCCTCGACGGCGCAGGGCCAGCGGCCATCGGCGCCATCTACGGTTCTGCCATACCGCTCACCCGCGCTCTCAGCCATAGCTGGCAATATGCCGTCCTCGCGGGAGCCCTGGTCATCCTTCTCTTGCTACGTCGAGGCGTTGTTCTCACGCTGCTGTGCGCAGGCGCAGCAGGAGTCATCATCGCTCTTACCGTTAGCTCAGCTCTGCATTAGAAAGGCCGGGGCTCGCTGGTGGGCCTGCGGTCAGCGCTGCCAGTCCGGCGAGGGCGTGGTCGATAACCTGGTTGACGAGCTGAATGAGATCGTCTCCGGTCGGTTCCGGCCCGAGTGAGCGGGCATCGCGACTGTCATACATCTCGCGCAGCCCCGTCACGGCGCTGGTGGCGGTCAGAAGGGAGCACGAACGCCATGACACCCGGCGCAAACCCAGCCCAGAAGTTCACCCGTTCCGAGTTGGTCTCCCGCCTCGTTAGCGCTGGCGAACTGGAAGTATCGGGTGAAGATCAAGCCGAGGTCGATACCTACTTCGACCAGGAGAATTTCCGCTTTCACGGTCCTGGCGGCTTCGAAGCCGACTACTCGGGGCTTAGCGCATACTTCGCGTCGGTCCGCGCGGCCTTCGACGACCGGAAGGTCCGCCGGGGCATCATCGTGGCCGAGGGCAACACCATCGCATGCCAGACGTGGATCGAGGGCACGTTCACGCGCGAGTTCACACAGTCGCCAGCCGGCCCGCTTCCCCCGACCGGCACAAGGGTCGTCATGGACCTGATCAACATCTTCCGGTTCGATGATGACGGGCGAATCATCGAAGAATTCGTGCGCACCGATGACCGCAGCCTCCTCAGGCAGCTCGGCGCCGAAGGCCGGTGACCAGCGCTGCCCACCGCCATCGATCAGCTGCTGCCAGGCTGGCGGACGCTGTGGCCGGACTACCGGCCTCGCGGCCCGGGTACAGGCACCTGTGCGGGAGCCGCCGCCACTGGCAGAACGGGGGATCAGGCGATGGCAACGACCAAGGACATCCGCGACTCGGTCAAGGCCGAACTGAGCTTCGACCCGCTCGTGGACGACACGAGCATCACCGTGAAGAACATGAACGGCGACGTCGCGCTCAACGGCACCGTGCCCAGCTACCCGCAATACCTCCAGGCAGCCGCGGCGGCCCGGCGGGTCCAGGGCGTGACCAGCGTCCACAACCACCTCATGGTCGTCCTGCCGGGCAGCGACTACCTCGACGACCCGATGCTCACCACGGCCGCCAACAACGCGCGCGTGGAGAATGTCACCGTGCCCGGCAGCGTCGAAGCCAGCGCCAGCGACGGCAACATCTGGCTGACCGGCACGGTCAGCTACGGCTTCCAGCGCGCCAACGCCGAGCAGACGGCACCATCACCGGCTGTCCGGACACGTCCGCAGCTGGGCATCGAGATCACGACGTCGCCGTCGACGCCGCCCGGATGGGGATCGGCGTCACCGGCGCTCCGCGATGACCTGGTGATCACCGGCTGACCACCAACCCCGTGACCATCACGACCACCTCGGCAAACCTCGTAGCTACGACGCGGTGGGCAGCGGAGTTTCTGGCCGCGCGTGACGTCAGCGACTGATCGGCGGGGATTCCCGGCGCGTCCTCAATACGGAGCAGAACGATCAAGACAGGAGGATGTCGGATTATGAACGTGATGCTCACTGGTTCTACCGGTTTCATCGGATCTCACATACTGACCGAATTGCAAGAGCACGGCCACGAAGTGACCGCGCTCGTCCGCGACGACGCCCAGGCGGACCGCGTCGCGGCCATCGGCGCCACGCCGGCGGTGGTCGACCTTTACGACCGGCCGACTGTCACGAGCATGTTCAGCAGCGCAGACGGAGCCATACACACCGCCAGTCCCGGGGACGCCACGAGCGCCAACCTCGACTCCGCGGTGGTCGACGCAGCGACAGAGGCTTTCTCGGGCACCGGCAAGCCCTATCTCCATATCAGTGGCGACTGGATTTATGGGGACAATACCGCCATCACCGAGGATTCTCCTATCAACTCACCTGCGATGGTGGAATGGAGGGAGCCGATCGAGCACCGGGTGCTCGACGCGGCAGGCATGCGCGGAGTCGTGATCGTCTCCAGCGTCGCCTACGGTGACGGGGGCGGAGCGGATTCCGGGGCTCCTTCTCGGCTCCCCGCGCGACGAGGCCGGCAACCTGATCATGCTCGGCACCGGACAACAGCACTGGTCCACAGTGCACGCCGCGGACATAGCGGATTTCTTCCGTCGCGCCCTCGAAGACGAGTCGGCCCGCGGCCGCTACGTCATCGGTGACGGATCGAACCCGACCGTGGCCGAGCTAACAGGGCGGCCGCTGTCGCGGCCGGCGCTCCAGGAGCGGTCGCTGGCTCAGACGATGAGGCGCGGGCACGCCTGGGCGAGTACTTCGCCGACGTCCTTCTGCTCGACCAGGGCACCGACGCGGCCAGAGCTCGGGCCGAGCTCGG
This sequence comes from uncultured Actinomycetota bacterium, assembly GCA_963809195.1. Classification (GTDB taxonomy): domain Bacteria; phylum Actinomycetota; class Actinomycetes; order Streptosporangiales; family Streptosporangiaceae; genus Chersky-822. Next base: position 277,274 of record CAWEIQ010000004.1, read on the forward strand.
TTGGCATCCATCCAATCCAGGGCTTGCTGACGAGTTCCGGCACGGGAGTTACCGAGCGGACGGAGGCTAAGCGACCAGTGCTGGCCGGAGGAGGCGGCTACTGGGCACGGTCGGCTGCAACCTCCGGCCTTAGCCGAGTGCGCACGGAAGGACAATCAGTGGTTCCAGAACGCTCGCCGGCGCAGGATGGCTGACTCCAGCCGCCGCAGCCCGCTCGGGCATGGCTAGCCGGTCCGGCTATCTGCCGGTATCCGAGCATGGTCTCATCGGTGACCTGCACACCGTGGCGCTTGTGGGAACCAACGGGACGATCGACTGGCATTGCAGCCCGTCTTTCGACGCCCCGAGTGTTTTCGGATCGATTCTGGACGCGGACGGCGGCGGCTGCTTTGAGCTGGCCGCCGCGCTGCCTGCGAAGACCCGGCAGTTCTATCTGCCTGATACCAACGTGCTGATCACCCGTTTCTTCGCACAGGATGGCGTGGGTGAGATACAGGATTTCATGCCGGTCGCCGGCGCGGCTGCGACGCGGCGGCACCGGCTGATCCGCCGGGTGATGTGCGTGCGGGGGACTATGCCCTTCCGGGCTCGGGTCGCGCCCCGGTTCGGCTACGGGATGGACCCGCACACCCTCACTGAGACCGAGGACTGGCGTAGTTTTCACCTCAGACAGCCTGACTATAGGGCTCAGCGCTACGGTGCCGGTCGGGCACGACGGCCGTGACGTGACCGCCGAGTTCAAGCTGGCTGAGGGCGAGTCGGCGGTATTCGCGCTGGACGAGGTGAGTGGCGGCGCCGCGCCGCGCGGATGTTCCGGCGAGGAGGCGGAGGAGCTGGCGGACGCCACCATCGCTTTCTGGCGCAGCTGGCTCTCGACGTCCCGGTACCGGGGCAGGTGGCGGGAGGTAGTGCACCGCTCAGCGCTGACGCTGAAGCTGCTGACCTATGCTCCGACCGGCGCCATCGTGGCCGCGCCGACGACCAGCCTGCCCGAGCAGGTCGGCGGGGAGCGGAACTGGGACTACCGCTACGTGTGGGTCCGGGACGCGGCCTTCTGCGTCTACGCGTTGCTGCGGCTGGGCTTCACCAGCGAGGCCGATGCATTCGTGCGCTTCGTTCTCGAGCACGCCACCGCGGGCGGAGCTGGTGCCTCTGGCCCCATGCAGGTCATGTACGGCATCGACGGGCGGACCGGTCTGCCCGAGCGGGAACTGCCTCACCTGGCTGGCTACCGGGGCTCGCAGCCAGTGCGGATCGGCAACGCCGCGGCCAAGCAGCTTCAGCTCGATATCTATGGCGAGCTCATGGACTCGGTCTACCTTTACGACGACTGGTACCAGCCGATCTCCAGCGATCACTGGGACGCGATCACGACCCGGGCCGAATGGCTCTGCGATCACTGGGATCAGCCCGACGAGGGCATCTGGGAGACTCGCGGCGGCCCAAGGAAGTATCTGTACTCCCAGCTCATGTGCTGGGTGGCCATGGAACGGGCGTCCGGCTGGCGAACCGCAGGGGCCTGCCCGCCGACCTGGAACGCTGGCGGCATGCTCGCGATGCGATCTACCGGCGGATCATGGACCGCGGCTGGTCACCGAGGCTGAAGGCGTTCGCCCAATACGAAGGCGGCGATGTCCTCGACGCGGCCGTTTTGCTGATGCCGCTAGTCAAGTTCATCTCCCCGACCGACCCCAAGTGGCTGTCCACCCTCGAAGCGCTGACCGCCAGCCTGGTATCCGATTCCCTCGTCTACCGCTACGACCCGCAGGCCAGCCCGGACGGGCTGCGCGGTGAGGAGGGCACTTTCTCGGCCTGCTCGTTCTGGTACGTCGAGGCGCTCACCCGCGCAGGGCGCCTCGGAGGAGGCGCAGCTGGCGTTCGAGAGGATGCTCACCTACGCCAACCACCTGGGCCTGTACGCCGAGCAGATCAGCCTCACGGGCGAGCAACAGGGCAACTTCCCGCAGGCACTGACCCACCTCGCGCTGATCAGCGCCGCCTTCAACCTCGACCGCGCCATGGGCTGAGCAAAGCCCCAGGGTGGGACCTCCTGTCTTCCGTGGCGCGACCGTCGCAGAGTTGATAAGTGATTTCATGTCGAGAAGCTCTGACCGGCTCCGCTCACAACGTGAAGGGCCACGACAGAAGCGGCCCACGACGCCAGGAGGCCACCATGCCGAAGTACCTGCTCCTCAAGCACTACCGCGGCGGCCCCGAGCCGCACCGGCCCTTCCCCCCGATGGACCAGTGGGCTCCCGAGGACGTGGAGGCGCACATGGGCTTCCTCAAGCACGTCGGCGAGCTGCTCGAGGAGAACGGCGAGTACGTCGACGCGCAGGCGCTCACCCCGGCGCAGACCTGGGTGCGCTACGGCGGCCCGGGCGCCGCCCCAGTCGCCACCGACGGCCCGCTGCCCGAGACCAGCGATCTCGTGGCGGGCTGGTACATGATTGACGTCGACTCGCACGAGCGCGCTGTCGAGCTCGCGGCCTACGTCTCCTCCGAGCCCGGCCCGGGCGGGGAGCCGCTGTACGAGTGGATCGACGTCCGGGAGGTCATGTCCGAGGCGCCCTCGGAAGCCTGACCCGCCGTGATCGACGAGCCGACGCGACGGCTGGACGAGGGCGCGCTGCGCGCCCTCGTCCCTCCGGTGCTCGCGGGCCTGCTCAGGCGGGGCGAGGATTTCGATGCCGCCGAGGACGCGCTGCAGGAGGCGCTGCTGGAGGCGCTGCGGGTATGGCCCGAGCACCCGCCGCGCGACCCGCGCGCGTGGCTGGCGACGGTCGCGATCCGGCGCCTCGTCGACGCCCGCCGCAGCGAGGTCGCCCGTCACCGCCGCGAGGAGGCGACGTTCGCCGAGCCGCAGCCCGCCATCACCGAGGAGGGCGACGACACCCTTTTCCTGCTCTTCTGCTGCTGCCACCCTGAGCTCGCGCCGGCCTCCCAGGTGGCGCTGACCTTGCGCGCCGTCGGCGGCCTCACCACTCGGGAGATCGCCGACGCCTTCTACGTACCTGAGCCGACGATGGCGCAGCGGATCAGCCGGGCCAAGCGCGCCCTGCAGGGGCGCCGCCTGGATCAGCCCGGCGACCTCGCCGTCGTGCTGCGCGTGCTCTACCTCGTCTACGCGGCCGGCCACGCTGGCCGGGTGGACCTGGCCGGCGAGGCGATCCGGCTCGCCCGGCAACTCAACCTCGCCACCGACGAACCGGAGGCGCGCGGGCTGCTCGCGCTGATGCTCCTCAACCACGCCCGCCTCCCGGCGCGACTCGACTCACAGGGTCGCATCGTCACGCTCGACCGACAGGACCGCGGCCTGTGGAACACCGGCGAGATCTCCGAGGGCGTGCGCGTCCTGCAGTCGGCGCTGGCCCTTCAGCGCCCAGGCCGCTACCAGTTCGAGGCCGCCATCGCCGCCCTGCACGACGACGCGCCAAACGCTGAGGAGACCGACTGGCCGCAGATCCTCGCCTGGTACGACGACCTCGTCGCCCTCACCGACGACCCGGTCCGCCAGGACCCCGCCGCGGTGCTCGGTCGCGCGGTCGCGGTCGGCCACGTCCACTGTGCCGCCGCCGGGCTACGCGAGACAGACCGGCTCCTCGAGGTGCTCGGCGAGCGGCACCGGTGGCACGCCGTCCGCGGCTACCTGCACGAGCTCGGTGGCGACCTTCCTGCCGCCGGCACGGCCTATGCGAATGCCGCCCGTCGCGCCACGGACGTCACCGAGCGCGACCATCTGGTCCGTCAGGCCGCCCGCGCGCGGGCCGCCGAGCTATGCAGGAACAGTGGTCACACTGCGCCCCTCCATAGCCAGGATCGAGGCCGCTGAGCCGCGCACCCCGGAATCGACCACTCCCATCACCACCGCCAGTGGTGCCAGGAGATCCTCAAGCCGGCCGTCCTCCGCCCGTTGATCGGCGGCGCCGCCATTTGCAGGTACGCCTGAGAAGGTCACGCTGTTCACTATTCCTGGCCTCAATGCGATAATGGGTTTTTGCGCGGGCCAACCGGAAATTTAGTGCAGATGCTTGCCTGCCAGTTGTCTCGCCATGAGCATCATGGGGGGTCAAAAATGGCCGTACAAGCCGGTCCGCTGCGGAGCGCTCCGCTTGCCCTGCAGGGGCAGCACACGGAGGGTGAGGCAGATCCGTGGAAGATTAACCTCCCTGATCACGCTCAACGCAAGGAATCAAGCGCCTTCGCTGCGGCGAAATCGCTGGCCCACAAGATCCTCGCGACGCTCGGCCTCGATGGCCAGTTCTACGGCACCGAGGTCATCCAGATGCATCACGGCGGCTCACTCTGGCTTTTTGACCATGCTGGCTGGTTCATGGTCCAAAACCAGGCCGGCATCGAGTGGAGCGCTCAGTTCTGCGCTGATCCAAAGAAAGTCGACCAGCTCCGGCTGAACGCCAAGAGGGTCTACGACGGGTTCCCGGCAACGCTGCCTGAAATGGTCCGTCTTGGCTACAAGCAATGCGAGGCGATTCTGAACGCGCCGATAGCCAGCACAACAGAAGTGGCGCGCTGGGTCGACTCCATATTCAATTCCTGCGTTCCCCTTCCGGCGGTACGTCACATCGGTCTGCTGCCTAAGGGAGACGGGAGGCATCACTACCCGACGCCGATCACGGACATAGACCTGATCAAGTACGACGACTTTGTGCTGTGGGTTACCGATCCCGCATCAAAGACCGAGGCGGCGGTCGTGCCTACGGCCGCGCGCGGGAAGGGCGTGGACAAGACACGCCTGGTGTACGCCACCCCAGGAACGGGACTGGATAAGGCGCATACGGATGCGCGAATGGCCGGCAAGTCGGTGGTCTTCGGTGCCGCCAGCCCGCTTACTCAGCAGGCGTACCAGCACCAGTAGGTTTCAGGAGATTGAACCCGGCGGCGGAATGGTTCCCGGGCCGGTGACGATACATTCAAGGGCGCTGAGGTTCTCCTCCAGGAGCGGTTTGGCCAGCCTCGGCGGATGCTTGAACGCAGGATGAGCCAGGTCCAGCATGTCCAGCATGTTCTGGGCGCTGGCGTCCCGGCGGGTCATGGCCGCAAGGTTCCACTTGGCCTCGACCAGCGCGCAGATGCTGGTGTGGTCGAAGACGTTGTGAGAGACGTATTCCGGGCGCGACCATGGCGACACCACCGCGCATGGCACGCGGAAGCCGTAGCGGGTGAATCCGCTGTAAGCGTTGCCGCCGTCGGTGTCGGGCGGGATGTCGTCGGGAGCGACAGCGGGCGGCGGGTCGACGTGATCGTAGTAGCCGCCGTGTTCGTCGAAGCACCAGATCAGCAGGCTGCTCTCCCAATCCGGACCGCTCATGACAGCGTTGATGACCTTCGCGGCGAATCGCTCTCCCAGCGCGATGTTCTGCGGGGACTCTTCTGAGTCGAGGCCGTAGTTCGGTTCCACGAGGCAAAATCCCGGAAGTGTCCCTGCCTGCGCGTCCTCGAAGAACTCCCCAACCGGACGGAGATTGCCCGCGTATTTCACCAGCAGCGGCGGGAACAGCGCGAGCTGCGAGGCGATGGAGGTCAGCGAGAAGTAGTCCTTCCAGGCAACCCCGGCGCTGTGCAGCCTGTCGAAGATCGTCCCATTCTGCGGATAGTCCGTCGGGCCCGGCACGGTGTCGTTGATCATTCCCATCGAAGTGGCCGCCATCAGGTAGCGGCGGTTCGGGAACGTCGGGCCGAGCAGAGAGCAGAAGTAGTGGTCGGCAATCGGAAACACCGACGCCAGCGAGTAGTAAAACGGCAGGTCTGCCCGCTGCCAGTACCCCATCGAGACCGGGCCGCTTCCAGAAACCACGAAGCCGTCGAGCTTGCCGGCAGCCCGCTGGGTGTGGCAATCCTGCCAGCTCTGACTGGGATGACCTAGAAGCTGGCAGGTGGTCGGCATCCGGAACGCGTGCTGGATCCTGCCGTCGGCGTAGGGATTGGTCTCGGTCGGCTTGCCATCGCTGCCGAGGGTAAAGCCGTCTGCACCGACACGGCGCAGCATGCCGAGGTGGTTGTCGTAAGAATGGTTCTCCATCATCAGCACCACGATGTGCTTGAACTGGGGAATCATGTCTGTTCCCTCAGGTAGCTCCGGATGCGGCCGGCTACCCGGCTCTCGTTGGACCGACCCGGGCGCAGGCTCGTTCGTCACCGTGCTCGCACTCCGTTTCACGATCGCCGAGAGTTCCCGTTTAGGGCGATCTCGATCATTGCCAGACTGTCAGCCCGGGGTCGACCTCGCAAGTCGCTGAAAACGGTAAGCAACTACGCAGATATCAGAACTCACACCATTCAAGGAGGTTGTCCGAATCAGGGAGGTTGCACAGGACGGCGATCGATCCAGCCGATCGCTCGGCTTTGCGTCTGGCCGACTGGGTAGACCACACCGAAGACGGCAGACAGGAGCTTCAGATCGATGGCAACCAACTGGCCGGCTCTTAGCTATGACCGGTGGGCTGAAACCTGTGACACTCTGCACGCCCATACGCAGATTCTCGGCAAGCTCGCGGTGGCACTGGCCCCGCCGCAACCCGAGTTGCAGCATGCTGCGCTCCGGCTGACGGCGCGAGGCTTTGAGACCTGGCCGTTGCCGGCTCCTGATGGCTCAGGATCGCTAGTCGTCGCCCTGGACTTGCACGCGCATGAGGCGGTTATCGAGCACAGCGGCGGAGCAGCGGAGCGAGTGCCGCTAACTCCCGACCGGCCGGTCGCCGAGGTCACCAGGGATGTGGTCGCGGCGGTTAGCAGGGCGGGTGGCCCGGTCAATATCTACATGACTCCTCAGGAGGTCCCGTGGAGCGTGCCGCTGGATGAGGACTACCAGCACGCACGCTACGAGCCTGAACAGGTCAGCGACTATTTCACCGCGGCCAGCCAGGCGGCGCTGGCACTCGCGGCGTTTCGCGCTCCCTACCGGGGCCGCGAAACCACGGTCAACGCGTGGTGGGGGACATTCGACCTCGCCGTGACCATGTTCTCCGGCGAGCCAGCGGATCCTCCGGGCGACGGCTTCATCACCAGGAACTCATCAGACGCCGAGCAGTTCATGGTGGGCTGGTGGCCAGGCGACGTCTCTCGTCACAAGGCGGGGTTCTATGCCTTCACGTATCCGGCCTCAGGCGAGTTCGCTCAAGCCACCTTGACTCCGGACGCTGCGCACTGGGATGACATCGCGGGCGAATTCATCCTGGACTGGGACGATGTCCGCGCCCTCCCCGAACCGCATGCCGCTGCCGTGGAGTTCGCGCACTCGGCGTTCCGCCACGGCGCCGAGGCGCGCATGTGGGATGTCGCGCTTTTGCAGAGCGCCGAGGGCACGCCGCCGCCCATCATCTGACACGAGCGATGCACCCGCTTCGCCGCAGATCAGGTCGGCGGGCGCTGATCCGCAGACGTAGCTGAGATCATCCCGGCCTGCGCGAGAATCGAGCGAGCCTGGTCGGCTGTACCGCCGCGCGCGATGACGTCGTAACGGGTGGCAACCAGGGAGCGCGAGGAAGCGAAGTCGCGGCGTCCCCTGGTTGCGGCGTGGCTGGCGAAACCGAATATCGCGCCCCATGCCGCGCCGATCAGCAGCCCGCCGAGTATCAGGCCTAGCCACGTCGGCCCGTTGGTGAACAGGCCCACCAGAAGACCGATGAACAGGCCGAACCAGGCACCGCTGACTGCCCCCGCCGCAGCAGCACGACCCCTGGTGAGCCGGCCTGTCACCTTCTCCACCAGTCGCAGGTCCGAGCCGACTATCTCGATGTTCTCGACCGGGAAGCGCTCGTCAGAGAGCCGGTCTACCGCTGCCTGTGCTTCCTCATAGGAGGTGTAGCTCGAGACCGTGTTCCATGCCAAGGCCGCTGGGTCAAGGCGTGGCGTGTTGATATTGGCCATCGTTAAGCTCCTCCTGATCTGCGGCCGCCCTCGCAGCTTCCAGCCCGGTGCGTGGTGGCATGCTTGCCCGTCGGCCGAGTCAGCAAACCTGCTCTAAGCCGGCACACGCCGTGCATGTGCCAGCTGAGGCGGATCCGGCACTGGCTTCGTTTCAGAGGGTGATCCAGTCGGTGACTACCGGCCGGTTCCCTTCCGCTCCGGCGCCGCACAGCAGGCTGAAGGGACCATCGCGAAGCGCCCCGCTGAACCGGCCCAGCTCATCGGTGTCCAGGTCGGTGACGCCGGCGCCCTGGCGGATCTGCACCGTCGCGAGCCGCGGCGGTGCCAGCTGCCCGACGATCCGGCGCGCCCCGGGCACCGCTGCTGACCTGGATGTCGACGTCAGGCCGCTTGCCTCGAACGAGAGCAACCGGAGATCCTGCTCGGCGCCCGCACCAATGCCCCCTGGTCCTCGGCTACGGAGTCGAGTACGAGTTCGGCGAGCTCGCTGTCGACAGTGCGCCACGTATAGGAACCGAGCGCCGACGCCAGCAGCCGTTCGGGCACCGGGTCGAGCCGCTCAATGATCTGCTCGTAGCTGCTCTTCGACCTCGGTGTCGTCAGGCTCGGTGTCGTCAGGCTCGTCCGGCACGGTCGTCCCCCCGCTGGTCCCTCTTCTTGGTACGAGCCTGCGATTCGCTCCCGGATACCTCTCCCATGCAGGCGTCGCAGCTGCCTGAGGCAGCGAGCGCGGGTCGGTCCGATGCTTCCGACCGGCACGTCGAGCGCGGCGGCGGCCTCGGCATAGCTAGGCCGATGCGACGCCATCAGATTCGCAGGAGCTGCTGGCAACGAGCGGGCAGATCGCGGAACGCGCGCCACATGCTGCTTCGCTCGATCCGCCTCAGGCTGTGCTTGCTCGGCTTCGAGAACCGCTAGCTCGGGCGAGATCTCGTCGGCAGGGACCAGGTCGGCCAGCGCCGAATCCTCTATCGGCGTGGACCGGCGGCGACCGCGTACGACGCGGATCGACTCGCGCCTGGCTGTTGTGGCGAGCCAGGCACCAACCTGGTCCGGGTTCTGGATGCGGCCTAGATGCTCGGCGAGCCGAAGCCAGACCGTCTGATAGACGTCGCTCGCATCGGCCGTGTTGAGGCGAAAGCTGCGGGCAACCGCCCAGACGAGACCGCTGAAGCGCTCCACGATCGCCCGCCATGCCGCCTCGTCACCTTGCGCAGCAGCCTTGACCAGCCTTGCCCGACTCACCCTGCTCCACGGGCCACATTCCCTCGCTAAATCATGAAATCGCAGCACGTCAATTATCGGCCATCAGGCACGCCATGGTTATGTGCCCGAAGGCCACATAGGCGCGTGCCGCGGCGTATGACCATGGGTCTTCCCGCATGCTCAGCCGCGCCGCACGCAACGCTTCCGACGACGTTGCGCCGCTGGCAAGCCGTTCATGGAGGCGGAGCTGTCACGGGCACGGTCGCCGCGTCGTTCACGGCGACGACGGGGGCGATCACTCCTGCAGTGCCTATCCTGTCCAAGAGCGGCAACCAAGCCCAGTAGCTCGTCGGCGCCCGCAGAGCCGGTCACGCCCGAATCGCAACACGAGAGCACCAGCCGGTACGGAGCGCGCTTGAGCCGGTGCAGGTCATGCACAGTCAGCGGACCATCGTCCAGCAGGAGCGAGGAGAAGAGCGGATTGTCCGCGCGAAAACTGCCGTGCGCCGCGATGTGCGCCAGCCACCGGCCCTCAAGCGCGGCGAGCACCTTCTCCGCCGTGGCATGCCCCTGCGGTCAGCACCTCGGCGTGCGGGTAGCAGGTGGCCAGCGCCGCGACCTCGCCCGCGCCGCCCTCCAGCTCTGGGCCCACGACGACGGTGACGCCTCGGTCCGCAGGCGCCTCGGTCTGCGCGCCCGCGAAGCCATGTCTGCGCGGACGGGAACGACGCTGACGGCGCGGTCAGCAAGCGCGGGCAGCGCGCCCCACGGCACGGGATGCAGCGCGGCGGGCGGTGCGATCAGCAGCGGGCCGTCACCGAGGTCGTGCACGGCGTCGGCCAGGAGTTCGTGCTGCAAGCGCGCGGCGGACGCCTCCAGTGCCGTCGGCGCGGCGGCGATGGCCCGTTCTGGCTGCTGTCGCGCGCTGCTTTCGCCTGATCTGGGCGTGCGTGATAGGCGAGCCGCGGAGTGCGAACCGCGTGAACTCGGCCTCGCGCGCGACTGCGTCCCACGTACCGCCGGCATGACGGCGAACGCCTGCCGACGTCGCGACGAGCACGTGCATGCGCCCGTCGAGCCTGACGATCTCGACGAGCCGTGGTGTCGCCGAGCGCGGCGAGAATCTCGTCCACGTCGATGGCGAGACGCCCGGCGACCTGCCTCGGGCTGCAGCGCCGGAGGTTCGCAGCACGTGGCGTCGAACCTCTTCTTCAGCGTGCAGCCGCTCCCGCTCGAGCCCGCCGGTCGGCCGTCCGTCGGCGACGGCCTCGTTGATCAGTCGCGTCTTGATGTCGCAGCGTCGCGAGGGCGGACGGCGAGCTCGACGTCGTCCGGCGGGCTGACTGCGGGAAGCGCGAAGGTTGTCGCCCGCCAGCGTTCGGTCCACCGCAGGACGCAGGCGGGCATCGTCAGCAGCCAGCGCTTCGCGGCACGCAACCGCGGCGAGCGCGCTGCCGTGGACGGTCGCGGCGGCTCGCATCTCGACGGCTCCCAGGCTCAGCTGGTAGGCGTCGAGAATCTGCAGGCCCTGCTCACAGGCCTCGAAGACCGACGTGCGGCGCCCGGCGACCTGAGCGCGCCGTGCCGCGGCGTACCAGCCGAGCGACGCGGCCCGCGGTCGACTTGCCTGTCCTGGCTCGTGCGGCGCGGTCCAGGTGCGGTTTCGCGGCGGCGACGTCATCGAGGGCGAGCGCGACGTCGGCGGCAAGAACGTGCGCCTCGGCGGCTTCGGCGAGGCGGTGGAGGCCTGCCGCGGCAGCGGCCGCGGTCGCATCGCGGAGCAGGCGGCGGCTCGCGTTCACCCGATGCGTAGCGAGCCCTGGCGATCGTGATCCGAGCGAGCATCTCGCCGCGTTCACGCCCCTGCCGGCGGAAGAGCCGAGCCGCCTCGACGGCGCTGGTGCGCGCGAGTTCGGGTTCCTCGGCGGCCAGTGCGGCGTCCGCCACGCGCAGCAGGGCGTTGGCCAGGTAGGCCGCCGAGGCGCCCCTGCCTGCGCAGGATGTCGGCCGCCTCCTGGCTATGGCGCAGGGCGTCGGCGTGCAGCCCAGCGGCCAGCAGGGCAGTGCAGCGGGACTCTTCCAGCTCAAGGGGGTGGGCGCCGGAGACGGCGTACATCTTCTCGGCAGCGTCGAAATGTGCCAGCGCCTCAGGCACCCTGCCGAGCAGCGACGCCGCGCGACCCCGATTGCACCGAGCGACGGCCGCCTCGAACCACTGCTCGGTGGCGTTCAGCAATGATTCCGCGCGGGTGAGAGCCTCGTCGGCGGCTGCTGCGTCACCGTGATCGATGAGCGCGTTCGACAGGTTGATGAGCGCGCGGGCCTCCCAGTTCGAGTCGCCCGCTGCGCGCAGGGTCCGGGCAGCGCGCCGGAGATCGTCGACGGCCTCGCCGGGACGGCCGATGATCTGCAGGAGACCACCGCGGCGCACGTCGCACGCGCGCCGCGATCACGCCTGACGCCTTGCTCAGAGCCTCATCCATGTGCCGGATGGCTTCGGCCATGCGGCCCGCGTAGGCCAGCGTCGCGGCCAGGCTCGCCTGCACGTCAGCCTCGCGCTCGCTGCCGCATGACGCCGCCGCGGCCAGCGCGGCACGCAAATGGCGCACTGCCTGTGCGACGTCGCCTCTGTTCCCTGCTGGCGACGCCGAGCGCCTGGGCCGCATACGACCGCGCGTAGGGGTCGCGGGTCGTCGCGAGCACGCGTTCGGCAAGGGGCGTGGTGTCGACGGGACGAGAGAGCGCGAGCATCGGCAGATCCTCGACAGGAACCTCGAGCCACGCGAGCTCGGCGGGTGTCCCATCGCGCTGCGGCTGCCGTGGACATTCAACCAAGAGTAGGAAAGATAAAGGCCATATAGATAGTCTTAGCCGGGAATAGCGGGCGAGAGTTCTCGTTCATTATCCGGCGCCAGGTAGCCGACGACCGCGGGGACGATGTAAATGGCGGGGAATGGTGACGCTGTCGCGGCGTTTGCGGCAGACGAGCGTGCGCGCGAGGCGAACCGGCAACGGCTGGTGCCTGAGACCCAGAGTGCTCTGCAGCTCGACCCGGATGTGCGGGCGTGGCCGCTCCGCTGGGAGCAGGACAGGCACGTCGACTATTTCTATCGCAGCAAGTCGCTCCTCACCCGTGACCGCGACCTGCCGCGCGTGCTTGACGCCCTGCGCGCCCTGGGTGCTCTCCCTGGCGAGCACGGCGGAACCGGCGCCGCGCCAGGCGGTACCGACGACCATGCGCTGATCGCCGGCATCAGCAGGCTCGACCTACAGGTCCGTGACTCCCAGCACACGCCCGACGTCGTCGCCGATCTCGACAAACGGCTCGGCATCGGGGTCGCGACGCATGAGCACGCGTTCATCATCACGCCCAACACCATGTGCCCGGCCACCGAGCCGGAGGCAGTCATCACGCCGCAGCAGGCGCAGGATCCCGCGCTGGTCAGGGCCGCGCTGTGGCCGGCCATCGGGGACCCGTCAGCCGGTGCGGACGTCCGGGTATCCGTCGTCGACACCGGCCTGCTGGACGGCGCCAGCGCGTGGGCCCCGTGGATCCTAGGGGTTGAGCCGGATACGAGGGCAGACATCGAGGATCCGGACCGCATCAGGGACGGATTCGCCGATCCGTACGCCGGCCACGGCACGTTCGTGTCGGGCGTGATCCGCTGCCTCGCCCCGGCTGCGCATGTTGTCGTTGAGCGCGAGATCGAGGTCTCTGGCTTCGTCAGGGAGTCCAGCCTCATCAAGCAGATCCACGACGCGTTGTCGCGCTCGCCCGACATCATCAGCATGTCCGCGGGCGGCTACACAAGGGGCAACGTTCCGTCCCTCGCCTTCCAGGTTCTCTGGGAAGAACGGCTCAGCCAGCTCGGCGGTGTTGCCTTCGTCGCGGCGGCGGGCAACGACGGCCGGACCGCCCCGTTCTGGCCGGCCGCCTTCCCGTGGTGCGTGGGCGTCGGCTCGATGAGCCGCGACGGTCAGCGCCGATCCTGGTTCAGCAACCACGGCGCCTGGGTCGACGTCTATGCGCCCGGCGAAGACATCGTCAATGCCTATGCGCGGCTCAAGTACATGACGGTCGCAGGCACGGTGCGGGACACCTCAGCGGGCATCGTGAAGTGGAGCGGCACCTCCTTCGCCACGCCGATCGTCAGCGGGCTCATCGCCGCGAGGATGTCGCGTACCGGCGAGAACGGCCGTCAGGCTGCGGAGGCGCTGCTCGCTGCGGCCCGCAGCCAATTCCGTGTGGCCGTCGGACCTCGCCTGTTCCCGTAGGCGCCATTGCGTCGCGATGTGTTCCATTTATATACGTATCTGGATCGATGTGCCGACTCTGTCTCAATAGGGACCAGTCACCACTGGCGCGTCACCGCTGGCCAGTCAGCGCTTGCTAGTCAGGGCGGTCTGATGACCCGGCGGGGCCCGGGGGGCGGTCGCCCCTGGGATCGGCGACTACGGACGTCACGATCCCGGGGGCGTCTACGCCGCACTCTGTTTATCGCGTGGCCGGCCATCGGACTGTGACGGCCACCAGAGACCAATCGGCGCGGGCAGCTTGCACCTTTACAAGCCCAGGGCCGAGCGGCAGCATTGATGCTGCCATCACCTGTTTGACCAAATTGCCGCCGCAGAACGACGTTGGGCCGCCGGAAGCTTGGCGGGAGGCCTTTTTGACAGAACTGCCGACGTCCGCGGAAACCGAGAGCCCTGGTGAACAAGGCACCGCCGCGACACCGGCCCGAGGCGGAGTTGACGTCGGCAAGCTAGTGGCCGGCGGATTCACGGTTGTCACGACATCTATCGCCATCGTTGGTGGCATCACTGGCGCAGTGAGCCGCTTCCTCCGAAATAACCCTGGTCCCTTACTGGCCGCGCTCATCCTGTCGGTCGCAGCTGTAGGAATTTCGCTGGCAGGCTCGCAGTTGGCCATGGCCGGTCCGGGTGCTCGGCGAGGTGGCACACCTGCCGGATCCAAGGACTTTGAATCCGACACGGACATCCTCGGTGCGGTGGACGCCGCCGAGGACCGATCGGCCGGAGAGAGCAACGCTGCTCCGGGGCCGAACAGGGCCCTGGCTGCCCGGCAGAGGGCCCGGCCGCTCGTCCGGTTTCTCGTCAATCCCACGACCATCAGCTTCTTCTTGTTCTCGCTGGCCGCTTTGATCACTGTGTTCTACCTCGAGAAGTCACTCGCAAGCAGTGATCGTCCTCGGATAACGTCGGATTGGACGCAGGTAGGCACGCAGGCCGTCCTTTCGGTGACGGTCAAAATCAGCGAGATGAAGGTCACTGACACTCTGAACGTGAGCGCGCGGGCGGTCAAGATCAGCGATTCGGGAGATGAGCTGGTGGTCGGTTCTGTTGTTTATTCGTCCCAAACGGGAGCCGATTCCGAAGGCGATGGCGATCTTTCATTCACTGTGCCCTTGCCGACCGGGTATGACGCTCTCAGGGTCGTGGCGAACCTTGGGAGCGCCAGCGTCACGTGCAATGGCACGCAGACACTGACGCCCGCCAGCCCGTCTCCTATACCTATTGCGACGAGCGATACCCCCGTGCCGGTGACCCGGATGCCGGACAACACGCTTGCGCCTATCTTCTCGTGCGTGACGACATTTGCTCCTGACATTGCGCCAGCAGTTAGCCCGTCTCCGCTTGCCACGCCGTAAGGTGCGGGCGCGCCCTCACAGACACGACGCGTGGCTCAGAATCCGATGGCTTCGCGGAGCAGCAGGACGGTGCCGCGCCCGGGATAGGGTTCTGCGTTGAGGATCAGAAGGCGGTTGATGGCGCTGGGCTGCCCGTAGGCCACCTGGGCGCGGGCGCTTTCCAGCGGGAGGCAGTGGTCTTCAACGCGGCGCAGCGCGGTGCTCAGGTCGGGCACCACCTTCTGCGCCCCGACGATCCAGATCGCGCGGGCTGCGCCGCCGGCATAGCCGGGTAGCTGGCTTCCGCTGGCCGAGGCGATCACGACGGAGCCACTTTCGGTGACGGCAGCGACGCTGCCCATGGCGATATCGGGGCTGGCGAGCAGCCGCCGTCTGTCGTCGGCGCCGGTGACGCGGTCCATGGCCAGGACGCGAGGCCTGATGGCCTGGTACCGCCCGCTGGTGTTGATGTCCGCTTCGATGCCGGACAGGCGGAGGGTCTCGCTGGCTCCGGTGAACACGCTGGCGCCCTGGGGTATCAGATCTTTGATGCGAGCACGCGCGGCGGCGGCGTCGTCGACGATCTCGACGGAGAAACCGTGTGCTGTCAGCGCAGCTGCTGCCCGCTCGAGGCTGTGCGCCGGCGCTGGATCGGTGAACTCGCCGGGCAGCGCCTCGATCTCGGCGCGGTCAGCGATGGCCTGAAGGTCACTCATCGGTTGCCTCTTTCTCGATGATGTGTTCGTCTCAGCAGTACGACACCGCAACTCGCCGGGATGTGAGGCGCCGCGGCGGCCTCACATCCCGGTGCCCTGTCTTGTCGGACTGGTGAAGGCAGATGCGACCGAGGGAGGCGCCGGCACCATGACCACCCGATCCTGGCCAGGACACGGCCAGCCCGATCCGGGCCTGGACGCGATCATGAGCGAGCGCCGCCGGCTGATCAATCTCGCCTACCGGATGCTGGGCTCGCTGGCCGAGGCTGAGGATGTCGTCCAAGAGACATACGCCCGCTGGTATGCGATGTCCCGGGAGGAGCAGGATGCCATCGCATCCCCCGGCGGCTGGCTGACGACGGTCGCCAGCCGCATCTGCCTCAACCTGCTCCGCTCGGCACGGGCCCGGCGAGAGACATACGTGGGCGAATGGATCCCCGAGCCGCTGCCTGAACGCGGCGAGTGGATGAACGAGCCATCGGGCGGCGCAACCGTCGACCCGGCCGACCGGGTCACGCTCGATGAGTCGGTCAACATGGCCTTTCTCGTCGTGCTCGAATCGATGACCCCGGCCGAGCGGGTGGCGTTCATCCTGCACGATGTCTTCCGCTATTCCTTCGCCGAGGTAGCCGGCATCGTCGGCCGGACGCCTGCGGCCTGCCGCAAGCTCGCTTCATCGGCCCGCCACCGCATTGCTGCGTCGCAGCCTCCCGCGAGTCCGACAGCCCAGCAGGCCGCCATCGTCAGGGCGTTCAAGACGGCATGGGAGGCGAAGGACATCGATGCGCTGATCGGCCTGCTCGACCCCCACGCCACGGCGACCGCCGACGGCGGCGGCCTCGCCACGGCCTTCCTGCGCCCCATCGAAGGCAGCGAGCAGATCGCGAGCGCCTGGCTCGAAATCGCCAAACGGGTCCCCAGCAACATGGCGTTCCTGGAGCGCACGGTCAACGGCCAGCCCGGTCTGGTGGCTCAGCAGGACGGCGTCACCGTGACGGTGTGCGCGTTCGAGGTCGCAGGCGACCGGATCAAGCACATCTGGGTAGTGCGCAACCCTGAGAAACTCCGTCCCTGGACGACGGGCTGACGCGTCTTCATATGGTCAGGTCCGCCGGGTTCAGGGCGCGAGGACGGCTATCCGGACACTGGGCTGGCTGAGCAGGCGCTTTGCCTCGCGGATGCCGCTGTTCATCGCGCCGTCTGCATATGCCAATCCGGGCGCTCTGAGTGTGCTCGCCCGCGAACAGCAAGCGCCCGCCGATCGGCTCGCCGAGCAGATCGGCGTCGGCCGGATTGGCCCCCGGCGGGATGTGGGTGTAGGCGCCGCCCGTGTAAGGGTCGTTCGCCCAGGCGGTTACGGCCACGGCAGTCGGCCGCGGGCACGGACCGCCGGTGGCCTCTCCGAGCATGGCCATCGCCCATCGCACGGCCTCGTCCTGACTGGCACCGAGGAGACGGCCAGCGGCGCTGTGGAAGACGTGAACGGCCACCACCGGACCACCACCGAACGCGTCGAGCCCGAACGCCCAGATCGTCGGGTCCTGGGGATCGCGAGGGAAGATCATCATGTGCGGGAGGCCGGCATTGCGCCAGAACGGCTCGTCAAACCGCAGCACGACTTTCTCGTAGCGCCCGAAGCCGAGCCGGTCGATGGCCGCCTGCCGTTCGGGCGGCAATGCCGGCGAGAAGTCCGGCGCGCCGCGCTTGAGTACTCCTAGCGGCACGGTGACGACAACGTGTGAGGCTTCCTCGGATAGCCCGTCGCGGCTGCGTACGCGCACGCCGTCTGCGGAGCGGGCAACCTCTGCCAGATCCCAGTTGAGGCGCAGATCGACGCCGGCGGCCATCGCTTCCGTGAGGCGCTGGTAACCGCCGTCAGGCACGTCGCCGAAGAAGTCGCCGCCGTCGTACTCGAGCTCATTCCACATCCACCGCAGGGACTGGTGCTCAGCGAGGTCTGCGGACTCCGCCTCGACAATCGCGTGCAGCGACTGGCGCGCCCGCCTCGCTTCCGGCGGCTTCAGGCCGGCACTGGCCACAAACGCGTCGATGCCCTCGGCTGCGGAAGCGTCCGGGCCGAGCTCGCCTCGCAGGCGCTCGACAGCCTCAGGGAAGGCCTCGTATTGGAGGCTGATGCTGGCCCGCACCTCCGCAGCCGACAGGCGGCGTCCCTCGCTGCGGTCGAATCCTGCCAGCTCCGGCAGCGGGTTCGCGCCGCGGCAACGGACGCCAGCCTGCCGGGCGAAGGCGCTCATCGGGTTCCCGATCGGCATGTGGATCCACGACCCGCCCAGATCCGCGGGCGAGCCGGCGAGATCAACTGTGTGCAGGCGCCCGCCGATCCGGTCGCGCGCCTCGAGCACGGTGGTGTCGACCTCGGCCCGTGTGAGCGCATTGGCGACCGTCAGCCCGGCGATCCCGGCGCCGATCACCACCACGCGCTGCACGGGTCCTGTCACCCCGTCGGGAACGTCTACGCGTCCGTCATCGAACTCCGCAGTGGTCACCTGATGTACACACCCGATCTGGCTAGACACAGCACTCGGACTTGGCTTTCTGACCGTCGCCATCGCTCTCGACGTGATCTGCCGTAGGCGACAAGGCGATCTCATAGTGCTCGGTGCCGGGCCCGTACCCGACGAGCCTGGCGCTCATGTTCCGCAGCACGCGGGCCATCGCCACATTGTCGGGCGAGACAAGCGCCGTGAATCG
Organism: uncultured Actinomycetota bacterium; assembly: GCA_963809195.1. Lineage (GTDB taxonomy): Bacteria > Actinomycetota > Actinomycetes > Streptosporangiales > Streptosporangiaceae > Chersky-822. The sequence goes on from CAWEIQ010000004.1 coordinate 295,443, forward strand.
GCGGATACCTTCTTGCCTGGCCCGGTCAGAAAGCCGGGTCAGCAAGACGGTGCCGAGCCCTTTGCCCTGCCAGTCATCGACGATCGTGACCGCGATCTCGGCGGCATGCGGGTCTTCGGCATCCCTCACATAGCGGGCAACGCCCACGCCCCGGCCGTCCGCCTGGTCCAGCGCACCAAGCGCTTCGTGGTCGTGGTGGTCGACGTCGGTAAAGTACCGCAGCTCAGCCGGGGTCAGGTGGTTCTTCGTCCGCAGGAATCGCAGCTGGCGCGATCTCGGGCTCAGCCGGTCGAAGCCGTCGGCCAGAAGCGGCGCGTCTTCGCTCCGAATCTGGCGGATCAGCACGGCAGACCGATCCCGCAGCACGACCTTCCTGGCTCCGGCGGCGTCCTTGGGGACGCGGTTCCCGCGCTCGGCCGGCGGCGAGTCCGGCTGCGCCCGTCAAGGCGGCGGTGATCAGCACGACAATCCAGGCACGGTCGAGACCAGTCAGGATCCGCGCCGATCCGGCGCCGAGTGCGGCCACGAAGATCGCCACGCCCAGGGCAGAGCCAATCTGGCGTGCCGTGGCAAGCACTGCTGACCCGGACGCCAGCTCCGAACGAGGAGCGGTGTCGGCGGTCGCCAGCAGTGGCGCCTGGATGAGCGCGTTGGCGACACCCCACGCCAGCATCGCCGGAAGTACGACCGTCACATAGACGGGGCCGCTGCCAGCGCTGACCAGCAGCCACCCCGCCGCCGCAGCGAAGAACACGGCGCCCGCGGCCACCGTTGACCGGGTGCCGAAGCGGGCCGTCAGCCGGCCGGTGAAGGGCGACACGATCCCGGCCGTGATCGGACCCGGTGCGATGGCGACGGCCGCGTGCAAGACGGAGAAGTGCCAGTGCACGGTGAGCAGCAAGGTGGTGCCCAGGAGCATGCTCGCGAAGCCTGTGTAGTAGGCGACGATCCCGGCGGTCCCGGCGCTGAACGCGCGAACGGTAAAGAGCCTGGGCGAGATCAGCGGATGCGGGTGACGACGAATGTGGGCCACGAACGCGGCTGCCATGGCCAGACCGGCGACGAGCAGCAGGGCAGTTCGCGAGAACGGCCACCCCTCTGCCTCGGTCAGCGCCGTGCACACCAGCCCGACCGCGGCCAGCACAAGGAATGCGCCGACCGGGTCGATGCGCCCGGCGAACCGCCGGCGTCCGCCGCCGCCAACGCGCCGAGGCAAGATCACGGCACCTGCCGCGAAGGCGGCCACGACGATCGGCACGTTGATCAGGAATATCCACCGCCAGCTCGACGCGACGAGCAAGCCGCCGATGACGGGGCCGCTGCCGGCGGCTACCCCGCCGACACCAGCCCAGATTCCGACCGCGGTGCCGCGCTGGCGGGCAGGGAACACCGACAGCGCCAGTCCCAGTGATGTCGGCAGCAGCACGGCGGCCCCCACAGCCTGCAGCGCTCGGAAGGCAATCAAAACCGGCAGGTCAGGCGCGACCGCGCAGCCCAGCGAGGCGATACCGAAGACCACGAGCCCCGCCAGGAAGCATGCCCGCCGCCCGACGCTGTCGGCGGCCCGCCCGCTCGGCAAGAGCAATGCGGCAAGCACGATCGCGTACACATCCAGAATCCACGAGACGTCGGACAGCGTTGCGGGCGCAAAGTCGTGCCGCAGCACCGGCAGCGCGATGTTGACGACCCAGAGGTCCAAGATGATGAGGAACTGAGCAGCCGACACTACGGCGAGCACTGCCCAGCGGCGGCGCCCGGTCTCGCCTTGTTGTGCCTGCGCTGGCTCGTCATGTCCGTCATCTCCGCGCGTGGGCCGGTCGCCATGCTCGGCGTGCGTCCGGCCGGCGGTGTCGGTGATGTCGGCTGATGTAGTCATGGCCCTTCAGCTGCCTAGTTGAGATTCGGTATACAGCCGAAGGTAGGAACCTGGGCGTTCGTCGAGCGTTCGATGCCGTGCGTTCGCGCCAAGCCGCCGGAAGAACGCAACACGGCCGACGTCAGCCCGGGTTTCGAAGGGGTCTGGGCGCGCGCTGGGCTAATGGCTGGCGGCGCCTGGGTGAATCCCCGTTGAGGGCGAGGTGATATTTTCCGCCGGCCGGTTCCTCCGCCGATGTCGCGGCGTAAGACTGGCAGCGCCCCCAACCACCTGGAGGATTCATGCGGACCAGGTTGCTTGCTTTCGCTGCGGCCGCGCCGTTGCTCCTCGGCACGACGTTCCTGTCAGCCCAGGTCGCATCCGCCAGCCCAGCCGTGCCAGGACTGTCAGCCACCGGCCCATGTGGCACGCTTGCCTCGGCGCCCACCTACACACACGTGATCTGGGTGTGGATGGAAAACCACAGCTACGACACCATCATCGGCTCGTCTCAGGCCCCATACATAAATTCCCTGGCCAGCGAATGCGGGCTGGCTACCAATTACCACAACATCTCCCATCCCAGCTTGCCGAACTACATCGCGGGCACCTCGGGCCTGGGGTATGCCGACATAAAGAAATTCAAGAGCGACTGCAGCCCGTCAAAGCACTGCAGCACGCCCGCGCCCAGCATCTTCGGCCAGGGCGAGACGTGGAAGGCCTACCAGGAGTCGATGCCGTCGAACTGCTACCCGTCGAACTCCGGCGAGTACGCGGTCCGCCACAATCCGCCGCCGTATTACACCACGCTGAGCGGATGCTCCACATTCGACGTGCCCTACTCGCAGCTGGCCACCGATCTGGCCAACAACACCCTGCCGGCATTCTCGTTCATCACCCCGAACGAGATCAGTGACATGCACGACGGCACGATCGCCGACGGCGACAACTGGCTGGCCGCTAACCTGCCCGCCATCTTCAACAGCACCGAGTATCAGAACGGCTCGACGGCGGTCTTCCTCACCTGGGATGAGGGCGAGGGCGGCAAGGCAACGCAGTGCGCCACCAACACCACCGATGTCGGCTGCCATATCGCCACGATCGTGATCAGCCCGAGCACCCAGCCGGGCACAACCTCCGGCACGCTGTTCAACCACTACTCCCTGCTCGGCACTGCCGAGGAACTGCTTGGCCTGCCGAAGCTGGGCCTTGCAGCCACCGCCCCGACCCTCACCTCAGGCTTCAACCTCTAGCACCGCGCCAACGCCGCCTGGCACCAGCACGGTGCCAGGCGGCGCTTGCATGTCCAGCACCGGGCCAGCCCTGCACCTCGGCATCCACAGCAGCGGCAAACGCGGTCTGGGCGGTTCCGAGGGAATAGCAGCTCACCCATCGCCGAGCGTTGGCTGGCAATTCCCGTTACTCGATATCGGGCTATTCCTAGTCGCGAGCTAATCTGTTCGGCCAGTCAGCAGGGTTCAGGTCAGGCGCGGCAATACGCGCCGCTGGCAGCGACGAATGACAATGGGGCGGCCTTCGAGCCGGCTGGGGGCGCCGGCTAGCCATCGTGCCCTCGCCTGGTCAGGCCCGCCCGCCCTTCAGATGCCAAATCGCAGAAGGAGACAAAATGCGCTTTCTGATACCGAGCAGGCCACGACCTCTGCTGGCCGGCCTCGCGGCAGCGGCTGCGGCCATGGCTATGGCGGTGCCCGTTGCCGCCGCCGCCTCGACCGCCGCCCCGACCGTCGCGTCCCCCGTGGTCGGGCACGTCTATATCAACGACAACACCGCGGGTGCGAACACGATCGGGGCGTTCGACCGCCACGCGGACGGGACCTTGACCCCGCAGCCCGGATCCCCGTTTCCCGCCGGGGGCGCCGGGACGGGGACGGGTCTGGCATCTCAGGGCGCTCTGCAGATCACGCCGGACGGCCGTTTCCTGATCGCCGCTGACGCGGGCAGCAACCAGGTCTCGGTGCTGCGGATCCGGCCCAGCGGATCGCTCAGGCTGGTGTCGCACGGCGTCATCTCATCCGGCGGCGTACTACCCGTCAGCGTCGCAGTCCACGATGACCTGGTGTACGTGGCCAACGCCGGACCGGGCGGCAGTGACTACACCGGCTTCCGGCAGAGGCCCAACGGCCGCCTGGACCCGATCGCCGGCGTCCACGGTCGCGCTGCCCGACGACGCGCAGCCCGGGGACGTGCTGTTCAACAGCACCGGCACCAAGCTGGCAGGGACCCGCGTGGGCAGCTCACTGATCGACAGCTTCACCGTTGGCCAGGACGGGAAACTGACCGCCGCGCCCGGATCGCCGTTCCCTGCCGGACGGCTCGGCCCGTTCGGCAGCCAGTTCCGGCCGACGAACCCTGATCAGCTGTACGTGTCCAACGCCCACGACGGCGCCGGCGCCGGCTCCGTCTCGGCATTCAGCGATGCTGCCGACGCGACGCTGTCACCGATCGGATCCTCGCCCTTCGCCGACGACCAGACCGCTCCGTGCTGGGTGGAGATCAGCCACGACGGCCGGTTCCTGTTCACGGTCAACACCGGCTCGGGCACGATCTCCCGCTACTCGATCGCGCCCAGCGGAGCGCTGACATTGCTGGGCAGCACGCCGGTCGGCTCCACCGGCGGTGTCGGTGCCGTTGACGCCCGCCTCAGCCCGGACGGCGCCTACCTGTTCGTCGACGAGAGCAGGATCGCCGCCGTCGGCGCGTTCGCCGTCCACGGCGGTAACATGACCGAACTGTCCACCTCCCCGACGTCCCTACCCGCAGGCGCCGCCCCCGCCGGCGTCGTCGTCACCTAGTTCTCGGCAGTACCCGCGGGGCCGGGAACCCAGCAGGTTCCCGGCCCCCTTCCGGCTCCGCCCGCACCCACAGCATGATCCCGGATGATTTTCAGCGCCGGCTCCGAGAATCATCCGGGATCATGGACGCCCGGTGCCCGCGCTGGACGCCCGGTGCCTGGGCTGGGCAGTTCGGGTAGGAACTGGCCCCGGGCAGGGTGACGCGCGGCCGACTTCTCGGCCGCCCCGCCGATGAATCCGGGCCCGCGCGCCGGTCTACCTTCGTAAGACACGCGACGGAAGGAGACCTGATGAGTGACCTGCGCGGCTTTCTGGAGACCCACGTCCGCAACGGATCGCTGCCGGGAGCCGTGGCCCTGCTGGCGCACGGCGACGGCGACTCAGTCGAGTTCGCCGCGGCAGGAGAGGCCAGCCTCGGCGGCGCCCCGATGGCGCGGGACTCGATCTTCCGGTTCGCTTCTATCACCAAGCCGATCACGGCCGCCGCGGTCATGCTGCTTGTCGACGACGGCGCGATCGGGCTTGATGATCCGGTGGACCGTTGGCTGCCGGAACTGGCCGCGCCGATGGTGGTCAGGACACCTGCCAGCGACACGGACGACGTTGTGCCGGCCGTCCGGAAGATCACCGTGTTCGACCTGCTCAGCTCCTGTGCCGGATACGGGTTCGCGTCCGATTTTGAGCTGCCGGCGGTCCAGCGGCTCTTCCCGGTCCAGAAGGACGGCCGCGAGATCCAGAGCTTCCCGCCGCCAGATGTCTGGATGGCCGATCTCGCAGAGGTGCCGTTGCTGTGCCAGCCGGGCGAGGCGTGGCTGTATGACACCTGCTCCACCCTGCAGGGCGTCCTGGTCACAAGGGTCGCCGGTCAGCCACTGCCCGACTTCATGGCTGAGCGCATCTTCCGCCCGCTGGGCATGACAGACACCGCATTCGTGGTTCCAGCCGCCAAGCGCGACCGGTTTACCAGCTACTACCGGACAAGCGAGGCTAGCGTCCTGGAGCTGGCCGACGGGCCTGACGGCCAGTGGAGTACGCCGCCGGCGTTCCCGCTCGGCAACGGCGGCTTGGCCGGTACGGCCGATGACTGGCTTGCGTTCGCGAGGATGCTGCTGGCCGACGGCGCAACGGCGGACGGGCACCAGCTGCTGTCCAAGGAGGCCGTGCACCGCATGACAACCGATCAGACTAGTCGCGCTCAACGTGAATTGGGACAACTGTTCCTCGACGGCCAGGGGTGGGGTTTCGGCGGCTCGGTCGACATCGCGACCATCGACCCGTGGAACGTGCATGGCCGCTACGGCTGGGTCGGCGGAACGGGCACCTCGGCGCACATCGTGCCGTCGAAGGGAACAGTTGCGATCCTGCTCACACAGGTGGCGGCGGAGGGTCCAACCGCAACGCAGTGGCTCAACGACTTCTGGGCATACGCTGCCAACGCGGGCTAACTCGCTGCGACGCCACAACCCGGAGGCGGTCAACGTGACTACCGTGCCGTTCGACTTGGTGCTGCGCAACTGCCGCCTGGAGGGCAGCAGTCGGCTCGCTGACATCGGCATAACGTCGGGCTTGATCGCCCAGATCGGCGAGATCGACGGCGACACGCTCGCCGAGCTCGACGTGGAAGGCCGCCTGGTCAGCCCCGCGTTCGTCGAACCGCACATTCATCTCGACAAGGTCGGGACCCTGCCGCTGCTCGGCGAGAACCGCACGGGAACGCTCGCCGAGGCGATCGACATCCTGCACCGGACCAAGCGATCGGCCACGCCGGAGGAGATCGCCGCGCGCGCCGGCGTCGTCATACGCCAGGCCGTCGTGGCCGGGACGACCAGCATCCGGTCCCATGTCGACGTCGATACCGTTCGGCGGCCTCGCACCCTTGCGCGGAGTCATGCAGGCCGCCAGGGAGCACGCCGATCTCTGCGACATCCAGACCGTTGTCTTTCCGCAGGAAGGAATCATCCGCGACCCGGGCACAGCCGACCTCATGGACGCGGCCATGCGCGAGGGCGGCGACGTCGTCGGCGGCATGCCGCACTGGGAAACGGATGAGCAGTGCCGCGCGCGAACACATCGACATCTGCATGCAGCTTGCGCAGCGCCATGACGCCGACGTTGACATGCACGTCGACGAGACCGACAACCCGGATTCCAAGACTCTCGCGATGCTTATCGACGCCACCATCACCCACGGCTGGCAGGGCAGAGTCACGGCAGGGCATTGCTGCGCGATGGCCGTGTGGGACGACGGGTATGCGAGCGACGTGATAGCCCGCGCCGTCACGGCCGACCTGCGGTTCGTGTCCAACCCCGCCACCAACTTGCTGTTCCAGGGCAGGCTCGACAGCGAACCCCGACGGCGCGGACTGCCCCGCGTCAAGGAACTGCTCGCGGCCGGGCTGACCGTCGGCTGCGGCCAGGATTGCGTCCACGACGGCTTCTACCCGTTCGGCGCGGCTGACCAGCTGCAGGTCGCGCTCATCTTCTGCCACGCGGCGCAGCTGTCGGTGCCGCCCGAGATCGACTGCGCGCTGTCCGCGATCAGGGACGCGGCGGCGCGCATCGTGGGCATCCGCGGCTACGGCATCGACACCTGGATGCATCGCGGATCTCGTCGTTCTCGACGCCGACAGCATGCACGAGGCGCTTGCGCCTTCAGGCGGCGCGCAGCTGGGTGATCCGGCGAGGATCGATCGTGGCTTCGACCAGCTCCACAACGGAAATTCACCGATCCAGCGATTACGCACCCGACGTGGAAACTGCGGCTGGGTAGGGCCGGCAGCTTTGGTGGTCAGAAGTCGATCCGCATCACGACTCTGCGCAGCGTCGGATGGCTGACCTCGGTGAAGCCGGCATCGGCGAAGACGCTCCTGGTGCCGACGTGGAGCTCCTCGATGATCACGTCCTTCGTGATGATCGGATAGCCCTCGATGGCGCGGGCGCCGCGTTCCCGGGCGAAATCCGCCGCGGCCTTCGCGAGAGCCCGGCTGACACCTCGCTTCCTGAAGCCCTTGCGAGTGAGGAAGCAGGTCACGGCCCAGACGCTCGCGTCTTCCTTGTCTTCGTCGCGGCCCTCCCACGGGATCCTGAAGACGCGTGCCAGGCCGACATAAGCGGAGCGGGGTTCGACGGCGCACCACCCGGCGGGCTCGCCGTCGAGGTATGCGACCAGGCCGCTGGTCGTGCCCGACTGCGGGTGGCCGCTGTCGGTCTGCTGGCGCAGCCGGTCGGCGCGTTCCTCGGCGGGAAACGACCTGAAGGACTCGCGGGGCGCGAGCTTATAGCGCTGGCACTGGCATCCGGCAGCCGCGCCGCGCGAGCCGAACACCGTCTGCAGATCGTCCCAGCTCGCCATGCTGGCGGGCACGACCGAGATAGCGTCTTCGAGTGCCGTCATGCGCATCATTCTGCATGTAGAGCTGCTTGCCGCCGGCCGAGGGAGGTGCTGAGCATGGCTTCAGGCCATGAGGCAGTCTCGTCCAACGCGCTCCTGGGCTTCGCACCCGATGCCCGTGTCCTCATCGTGAACGCCGACGACTTCGGGATGTACGGCGCCGTCAACGCCGCGGTCATCGACTCGATCGATCGCGGCATAGCCAGTTCGTGCAGCCTGATGGTGCCGTGTCCCGTCGCCAGGCGAGCAATGCAGCTCCTCCGGCTGCGCCCGGACGTTCCCTTCGGCATCCACCTCACGCTTGTCTGCGACACGGTTCGCGATCGGTGGGGTCCGATCGCACCGAAGTCACGCGTGACATCGTTGCTCGACAACAGCGGAGAACTATTCCCGCCCGCGCATGTCTCCCGATTGCTCGAGCAGGCGCGCCTGGACGAGGTCGAGCTTGAGTTCCGCGCGCAGATCGACACGGTCATGGGCCTTGGTCTGCGGCCGACTCACCTGGACTGGCATTGCCTAGCCGACGGCGGACGCGACGACATCTTCGACCTGACAGTGGCGCTCGCCAAGGAGAATGGCCTGGCTGTCCGCGCCTGGCTGGAACCCGGCCGCCTGAAGCTGCGGCGACTCGGGCTGCCGGTCGTCGATAACCCATTCCTTGACAGCTTCAGCCTCCAGCTCGACGGCAAGGCCGCGAGATACGCCGAGCTAGTGCGCGGCCTCCCCGTTGGACTAAGCGAGTGGGCGGTGCATCCTGGCCTCGGCGACCAGACCGCCCAGCGGATTGAGCCTGACGGTTGGCGAGTTCGGCGGACGGACTACGAGTTCCTGACCTCGTCCGTGACGCGCGAACTGCTTGCGCAGGAGGGGATCGTCGTGATCGATTACCGGTCGATCCAGCGCCTCTGGTCCCAGCTCGACGCCACTCAGTAAGAACGACCGGCCAAATCGCAGAAAATGCCGCCTCTTGCGATTAACGAATTGTGCTGCGAGCCTTGACCGGTGACGGCGAAAATAGATATTTACGCGCGAGGAACTCTGCCGGAACATCTGGTATGGCAGTCACTTTCCTTTATGCGATGCGAGTGGCCGTGGTTGTTCGCGGGAGACGGTCGGCTGCGCGCTACGCCCTTCCCGGCGTCGGTTCACGTGGCCTGCACCGATGGACCCGTGCTGCTCAGCTACGCCGAGATCGTCGAGAGCGCTGCCGTCAGGGACGGCAAGCAGATCAACGTCGCCGGACTCAGCAATGTCTTCACAGTTCCGCCTTACCGGAGCCAGGGTCTCGCGTCGAAAATAGTGCGAACGGCAAATTCGCTCATCGATGAGCAACATCCAGAAATGGCGATCCTGTTCTGCAAAGACAAGCTCGTTTCGTTCTACGCTGCGCTCGGATGGACCGTCGCTCCGGCTGGAACGATCGTGTCGGCCATCGATGTGCCGATAGCGATGGTCCGACATGCGGCAACGAAGGGACCGGATCTGGCAACCGAACTGCAGCGAACGCCCATCGCGGTCGCGACGGCGTGGTGACCGCTCGCCGGGCCCGCCTGAGACCACTCGCGGATTACGCTGGCCAGCACCTCCGGTCCGCATCCGTCGAGCGCGTGCCGGGTAAGGATGGGACGTAACCGGGAATCGACGACTCAGTGACGACAGGGAGGCACCGTGGGACCGATCCGAGTGCACGAGTTCATGAGCCTTGACGGCGTCATCGACACGCCGAGCTGGACGTTCGAGTTCGGATTCGACCCGAGGATGGGGGAGGCGATCGGAAAGGTCACGGCGGACAGCGACGGGATCCTGCTGGGCCGGACGACGTATGAGATGTTCGAGCCGAGCTGGTCCAAGCGCACGGCTGAGGAGGACCCGGGCGCCCCGTTCTTCAACGACACGACGAAGTACGTGGTGTCCTCGACGCTCACAGACGCCGACGTGGCGAAACTCGGAGATCATCGGGCCGTACGACCCCAAGCGTCTCCAGGCACTTAAAGGTGAGGTGTCCAAGGGCCTGTACGTCAGCGGCAGCGGATCGCTGGTCCGGGCCATGATCGCCGACAAACTCGTCGACGAGCTGCACCTGTTCGTGTATCCCGTCACCCGCGGTGCCGGTCAGCGGCTCTTCGAGGAGGGAATGGCGCAGTCCAAGTGGAACCGGGCGAACGCCGACCTCTACGACAACGGCGTGGTGTATTTGCAGCTCACCCCGGCGAAGTGACCTCAGGGGTCGCGCGGCTGGGCGATCTGGAGCTCTACTACACCCATCGGCATGTCCGACCGCGCGAGGTGGGTCGTTCCGATGGTTGCAGAGTTCCTAGACTCGGGTAACGCCTTAACTCTTCGCAGGGGGCATACACGTTCGCTGGAGGGATATGCCTGAGCTTGTTGTCCCGGCCGGGAACCAAGAGGACGCAGCTATGCCATCTGCTCGGTACAGATCCGGGCTTGCCGCCTCCGGCGGGCACCTCGGCCTGTCGCCAGCCGTCTCCGGACCGGCGGCGGTTGCGGGGCTGACACGAAGCGACCCTCGGGGCGCTGGCATCGGGCGCGTGCGACTCGCCGACGGCTTCCACTACCTCCAGCCATCGGGGACGGAAATCACCGATGCGGAGGAGCTGTCCCGCATTAAGGCCCTGGCTGTACCGCCCGCCTGGACCGATGTCTGGATCTCGCCGGACCCTTTCGGCCACGTGCAGGCCACTGGAGTCGATAGCCGTGGCAGAACCCAGTACCGCTATCACCAGTTGTGGCGGGAGCAGCGGGATGAGCAGAAGTTCGAGCACATGCTCCGCTTCGCTCAGGCGCTGCCGGCGCTGCGAGCCGCGACGATCGATGACCTGAAGCGGCGCCGCCTCGACCGCGGCCGGGTCAGCGCCAGCGCTGTCCGGCTGATCGACCTCGGCCTGTTCCGCATCGGCGGAGAGCGGTATGCCGAGCTGGATCATCACTACGGCGCGGCGACCCTGGAGAAGCGGCATGTCCGCGTGAAGCGTGACGGCGTGATGTTCGACTACGCGGCCAAGGAAGGTAAGCGGCGGGCGATCATGGTGACCGACCCGGCGGTCGTTTCCACCGTGCGTGCGCTGGCCCGCAGCGACAACGGCCTCGACTCTCTGTTCTGCTGGACGGGCGGCGGCTCGTGGCACGCGTTGCACTCTCACGATGTGAGCGCCTACATCGCCGAGCGGTCCGGCGGACATTTCACCGCAAAGGAGTTCCGTACGTGGAACGCCACCGTGCTGATGGCGTTGCTGCTGGCGAACGCCGGACCGTCACCGACAGAGCGGGCTGCAAAGAAGGTGATCAACGCCAGCATCCGCGGAGTCGCGGAGTGGCTGGGCGACACGCCGACCGTCGCGCGAGCTTCATACATCGACCCGCGGCTGGTCCGCCAGTACGAGTCTGAGCGGGAGCTGCTATCGATTCCGGTTCTGCCTGCCGAGCTTCCGGCCGGCGCAGAGGCTGAGATTGCTGTCGCGGGGTTGCTTGGAGTCAGCACGAGGTTAGCGGGAGCCCGGGCGCGGGTCTGGCACCTCCTGGGCTCTCAGAACATCCGGGCCGCCTGCCTCATGCACCACGACAGCACGCATGATCCGCACCGTACCCAGCGGCCAGTGGCTGCAAGCCGCCCCGCCTGCTGTGGCGAAAATCAGCTTGAACCGGACGCCGCGGGCAAACGTTGTAGGTCATCGGCTGTCAGCACGCCGGTGGACATCAGTAGCCGCGCCAGTTCCTCGAGAGCGCGAGGCCCGCGCAGTCCTGGGGCGCCGCTGCGGATACAGCGGTTCCTGATGTTCTCGCAGCGTTTGACGACGGTATGCGACTGCCAGCCGATCCGCGCGGCTGTCTCGGCTGCGCTGCGTGGTGCCGGTTCTCCGACGTGACGCCAGGTCAGGTACTCCTCGAACCGTGCGGCAAGCACGAGCCGGTCATCGTCGCTAAGGCGCGGTGGGCGATGTGTGCTCGTCTCCACGCTGGTCGGACCGGTCTGATCATCGGAGATCTTGGTCGCCTCGGGGTCGCTGCCGGAGTCGCCGTTGGCTTCGCCCTGCAGGCCTTGCACGTCATCGAGGTCCGGGAGCCGGAGCCGCATGGTGTAGTCCCCATGCACTCCCTGCAGCCGGATCTTGACGTGCCACTGCTGCAAGGGAACCTGCATGCCAGGCGGGAGGTCCACCCGGAAGCCGAGGTCGCCCGATAGTTAGAGCAGCGACGAGCGGCTGTCGTTGCGTACCCACCAGGCGTCATACTGGAAACTGAAGCTGCCGGCGCTTCGCGACAGACCGTGGTCCTCGGCCAGAAAGGCTGTGCACGTCGGCGCGCGTCCGAACGTGAATGTCTCGCCCGGACGCACGCGCCACGTCTGCGCCTGGTACATAACGATCAGCAGCACCGTCGGATGCCCTTTCAAGGCGAGAACGGTTCGTGCCCATATAGATCCACTACGGCACTTGATCTGTCAAGAGGGCTACATCCACCCAGTACCTGAGTTCGTTCGTGACCAATGGTGACCTAGACGGGACCACGGCGCCTTGGGTACTAGCTCGACGGACTTCGTCGGGAAAGCCGCAGGTTGTAAGCGGTTTCGTTCTGCCTAAAGGCTGCGATCAAAACGACAGATCCATATAGCGACCACACAGCCCTAAGTCCGCCGGTGAGCGCACGGCGTCATCGTCGGCTTTTAGGGCATTGACATTCACGCAATCGCGACGTCTACTTTTGAATAGGACGAGCTGTCTAGCGCTGAGCTATCTGTCGCCTTTATCTGTTATTGGCAGATTTAGCATCAGAAAGGATGCCGCAATGGCCTCTCAGGATACTAGCGGCGGAGAACCCGGGGCTCGCGTTGTCAACAATATTGACCACGTTGCAGGTTCGTTCAACCAGTACAACGCTCCAGTCACACAGAGTGGTAACGATGATGTCCGGAAACTCGTCGAGGACCATATCACTGAGCTCAGGTACGCGATCGTCGCTGCGGAACAGCGTAACGAGCTCAGTTCTGCAGACAGCAAAGCCGCCCTGGTACAACTCGACGGGGCGACTGCCAAAGTCCGCGCCAGCGGCCGCGACCGCAAGCGGCTGGCAGAGACTCTGCATCAGATACATGACGCCCTGTCCGGAGGCCTCAGCATCGTGGCACAACTGGCCGCAGTCATAGCTGCCGTGAAGGGGCTCTAGTGGTCACGGAGCCACCAGGCTCGTCGGGCAGGAACGGGAGTAACGGCGCCAACGGCGATGATGGCGCCACGATCGGCTACGTCAGAGGCGACTTCAATCAGTACATTTTCTCTAGCGATGCCTCTCTAGGTGAAAAGTACAAGGTGGCTCTAGCGTTCCTGAATGCGGGCGCAGCCGGAAACGCCTCGAGGCTGATTCAGAGTCTGGTTGAGGAAAGTTTTCGAGGTGACGCGCAGTTCTCGGCCAATCACATCTGCTACCACTGGATATTAGCGACCCTGAGCGGGCGCTCGTTTGATCAGCTGAACTCCGGTGATCATCAAATCATCGACATGACGAAAGGGATGTCCGACGCCAGTCGCCCCGATGCGGAGCTGGGCGCATACATGGTCATTCAAAAGCTCATAGACTGCATCAAGACGTACGAGCAAACAGGCAGACCCGATCCTCGGCTCGACAGCCTGTACGAGGATTATCAGGGTTTGCTTCCGCAGCACCGAGCCGACTTCAGGCGTCACCTTGACCCGTTGCTGGATGAGGCGCAGGCGGACAAGCTGGAAGCGCGGTTCACTGCCGAAGCTAGCCAGGAACGGATGGCGAACGGACGCAGGAGACGAGCCTGGAAGTTCTTTCAGCCAACCCCCGAGCCCCCTCGATTGCAGACGGTAGAAGACCCCATCTTCGAGTTCGGCCAATGGGTACTGACTTGCAGCGCAGTTGCCATAGGCGTCGGTGGAATGGTGCTTGCGGTTGCAATCCTTCAGGCTGCGGGTGTCATCCGCGCGGCAATTGTCGCAAGCGTGATTCTAGCGAGCGCCGTCATCACCCCTCGGTTCGCAATCCTTTATCTGACGGCGCGGGAGTGTCTCGTCGCGAAAGAGCGCGAGCATGGACGCCCACATCATCTGAGCCGATACTCCTCACCTGTTCCGGAATATGACGATTCGGAACTCTCCGATGATGAGCTAGACGACGACGCGGTAGACCTGACGAGGCAAGCCCGGCTTCGGCGAAGGAAGTTCGTCAAAGGCCTGTTGCGTCATGTCGATCTTCAGTTCAGCAGGCTAGGTCCGAGAGGAAGGGCTGCTCGACGGCGCTGGCTCGCTGGAACTGCCGGGCTCAAGGCAACACTTGTCAATGAAATTCTCACGCAATACTCGGATTCGGAGCTCCAGATTGGAGCAGTTGACTGGCTAGTTCGCTGGCGAATCAGGCGCATCGCACGCAGGTGGCGTGCGGGTAACTTCGACGCTTATCGCGAGGAATTCCGGCCGCGACTTGAAATTGAGCTAGCGCTGGCCGGTGGATCGCTAACGTTGGCAGCAGCACTTATCTACGCCGTGATTGTGATCGCACAGGTGCGGTCTGCCTACGCTGCGCTCATCGTAGTCGCCTGGCTGCTAGCTGGCCTCGTCGGGGCGTTGAGCAAGGTCGATGTGTGCATAGTACAACGTCGGCTGGCAAAGGCCGAGCGGGAACGCATCCAGATCCGATACGAAGAAGAGCAGCGGGAATTCGCGCGCTGGAAAGACCTGTTGGCCGACCGGCCGAATGACGAGGAAGTCCTGCGCTGGCTGGCCTCCGACATGAATTACCTTAAGAATCTAGCGATGACGCAACTTGGCCTCGCGCGCCGCGATATTTTGTCCTACGCAACGCTTACCGAGCCGGCCCCAGGCAGCGTGGGCATGCGCGAGCCGCTAATTCCGCGATATTCGCGATATAGAGCAACGGTCTTCCTATTGACGCAGGAAGGCGTGCGCCAAGTAACTGTCGTCCTGGACTTTACAACTGGCGACGCCTACAATCAGGAACGGCGTAGTTTCCGGCATAATGCAATAACCTCGGCTATCGTCCTAGAAACAGGAATCCGCTTTGACGCCGGGCCCAGGCAACCGGCGTATACCCACTCCCATTGGGATCACGGTCAGCATCATCTGACAGCGAAGCCGCAGGAGTCCGCGCCACGCCGTCGTCCGACGTCGCTCATCCTGCAGCAGCGGTTTCGCCTCGGCCTGGCCAATGGCGATGTCATCCCGTTTCTCGTACAAAACGTCGATACGAACGCGTTCGATGGCATTACGGAAGACCCCGCTATGCTGCTTGACGTAGCCCTCGACACCTCAGGGATCTCTGGCGCCCTTGAGCTTCTCGAGGCAATCTCTGGACACGGCACGCAGTGGGTCGCGCAACGTCTGAGGTCACGACGCCCGCCGACTGATGCTGGAATCCACATTGGCCACAGCGGCGGTTAGGCACTAGCTGTGCACTGGGTCAGCGGTCGTTCGTTCAAGAGGCTCGCCACCAGTCTGCTGGCCCAAAGGCGGTCTCTCGTAGCAAAGCCAAGCCGTCGCGCCGATTTGAGCCGTCGAGGTCAGGCGAAGTTCGCTGTCAAGCGGACTCGTGAACAGCCGCCGTCCGGCGCCGAGCACGGTCGGGAAGATGAGCAAGCGGTACTCGTCGACGAGGTCAGCCCGCATCAGCTCGTGCGCGACTCCGACGCTGCCCATCACGACGATGTCCCGCTCGTCCCGGCGGCGCCGGACCTCATCGCCTAGTTCGCCTTCGATCAGCGTGGAGTTGTTCCACGCGCTCACGTCGGTGAGCGTACGCGACGCGACCAGTTTCGGAGCGGCGTTGAGCTTGGAGGAGAACGCATCAGACCGGCCCGGCCAGATCTTGGCGAACAGCTCCCAGGTCCGGCGCCCCAGCAAAATCTCGCAGGTGTCGAGAACCGGGCCGAGTCGGAACTTATCCCCGGCCACTCCTTCGGGGCCGAACCGGAACGCCCAGCCTCCGCCAGGCGTGCCGTCCGAGCCGTCTGGGTCCTCCACGGAGCCGTCCAGCGTGATGAACTCGATGACAATGACGCGGTTCATGCTGATCCTTCCCGGCCGGCTGTCGCCGGCCTTGCGTTGTGCTGTCGGGTGTACATACCGCCGCGAGCCGGCGAACTCATCGGCCGGCAGCGATACGGTCTTGAACGTGGACACCAAGCAGCCGGCCGAGCCGAGCACGGGCTGAAGCTCGTGAACGTCACGCCCCGCGCGGATTTTGACGCCGCGACCGCGCCGTACCGGCGTGAGCTTGTGGTGCACTGCTACCGGATGCTCGGCTCCGTGCACGAGGCGGAGGATCTCGTCCAAGAGACGCTGCTCAGGGCGTGGAAGGCCCGCGATCGGTACGACGATGCGCGAGCATCGCTGCGCACATGGCTCTACCGGATCGCCACCAACGTGTGCCTCACCGCCCTCGAAGGTCGGGAGCGGCGGCCGCTGCCGTCAGGTCTGGGTGCGCCGAGCACCGATCCAGATACGCCGCTCGTGCCAGACTTCGCGGTGCCGTGGTTGCAGCCTCTACCTGACAGCTATCTGGGCGGTGACCAGCTAGATCCCCAGGCGAGGGCGGTTGAGCGTGAAAGCGTCCGGCTCGCACTGGTCGCGGCCATGCAACTGCTGCCGCCACGGCAGCGAGCCGTGTTGCTGCTGCGCGACGTGCTCGGGTTCAGCGCGGCCGAGGTCGCTGAACAGCTTGACGCGTCCACCGCGGCTGTGAACAGCGCGCTGCAGCGGGCGCGCGGCGCGCTGGCGGAGTCAGCGCCGCGGCAGGACGAGCTCCGCGAGCCGGACGACCTGGCTATCCGGACCGCGATAGGCCGCTACATCGAGGCGTTCGAGGCCGCTGACGTTGCCACGCTCGTCAGCTTGCTGACCGAAGATGCCGTGCTCGAGATGCCGCCTGTCCCGCTCTGGTACGCGGGCCGTGCCGATTACGGTCGCTTCATCACCCGCGTGCTCGAGATGCGCGGTACCGGGTGGCGAATGATGCCGGCCGCGGCCAATGGCCAGCCCGCCCTTGTCGCCTACGACCCCGATGGCACTGGCGGATGGCGGCTGCACACCCTTCAGTTGCTGACGGTTACATCACAGGGAATCGCGCGGAACGTCGTGTTCCAGGACCTGCAGGTCTTCGACGTGTTCGGGCTCAAACCTGCCCTCAAAGCAGGGGCGTTGCGGGATGCCGATCGCTAGAACTTTCCGTACCTCTCGACGCGCGCTCTCGCGTTCACTACCGGCACGAAGCCGAGCCCGACCGACCAGGACGCGGATGATCCCGGCACGTTCGCGACATCACGCACGATCACGCGACTCTGCCCGGCGATCAGGGCACCCATGACCTTCGTCCAGCGATGGCCGTCGTAACGGAGGTAGGTAGCACGGTTCGCGGCTTGCTGGCCGAAGTCGAAGATCCACAAGTGGCCGGATGCGTCCCCCGAGATTCCGGTGAGCTCGCCGAGAGAAGGCGCTGTCAGCCCGGCCGGAACAGCGACGCTGTGCCACGAGGCGCCATTCCACCGGTACAGCAGCATTCTGCTCGAGTTGTTGACCCCGCCAACCGCCCAGGCGTCCTTGGAGGATGCCGCGAAGACGCCGGTCAGGTAGCCGAACTTGACGAAGGGCACGGGAGTCGAGTGCCAGGAGTGCCCGGTCCAATGCAGCGCAAGGGGCCCGCCATCGAGCGAGGACGTGACGTAGTTGCCGACTGCCCACGCGTCGCTGCCAGTGCGGGCGGCGACCCTGTCCAGGTTGCAGAAAGTGCTGGAGCATGGGTACGACTGCCTTTTCCAGCCCGTTCCGTTCCAGCCAAATATCAGCGACGAGCCGGACGACGAAGCGATCAGCCAAGCGTGACCGCCAGGGGCTGCGGTAAGGCCTAGGTTGCCATAGAAAGTCCCTGGCGTTCCGGGAAAGGCGCTATTCCGCCATCCATGCCCGTTCCAATGCAGCAAGTGCTGGGTCGTGCCTGATGGTTCTTGCCCCAGCGCCCAGGCATTGGTCGCGGAAGACGCTGCGACGAAACCGAGACCGCCGGGCCAGGCCGATGGCAGCTTGACGCGTGCCCAGGTATTACCGTTCCAGCGCTCGATGAGCGGATTGCCAGGCCGGCTGCCGTTGCTGCTGAACCCTTCGATACCGGCCGCCCAAGCGAGGCGCTTGCCAACAACAGCCAGGCCATTCAGCACGTTGTTCGGCGCCAGCTTGGGGCCGCGCACGATGGTCCAGCTTTGGCTCGCTGCGGGTCCTTGGGCGAAGGCCGCTCCGATACCCAGGCCGCCGATGGTGAGTGCACCGATTGCTGACAGCAAGCAGGCCCGGGCGAGGCGATTCCGGTGGCGTTGCCTCGTACGCGAAGTACTCACCGTACCTCCGAATGGGACGCGCATAACAGACATAAGTGATCTGTCAGTATGCCGCTAGTGTTGCTCAGGACGCTGGCGTTCGCACGCAGAAGGCGCGGCGAGCCAGCGTACGGGCCGCTTCTGCCGGGCGTGCCGTGGCGGGGGTCGTTGTCACATTTTGACGCCCTGCCGCGTCCTACCTGTGACCGTGCAGGATGAGAGGCCACGATGATCGATATCACCCGGTTCGCTGAACTGGTTCCCGGCGACCACGGGCTTGCTGTCGTCACGATGGCCCTCCCGGACGGGACCGTGCATGCATCCATCGCCAACGCCGGCGTTCTCGATCATCCGGTCAACGGTGCCCCCATCGTCGGCATTGTCGCCGCGGGCGAATCCCGCAAGCTCACCACCTCAGAATCCACCCGCGCGCCACAGTTGTGCTGCGCGTCGGCTGGCGGTGGGCTGCGGTGGAGGGATCGGTCGAGTTGGCTGGCCCAGACGACTTGCTGGAAGGCGTAAACGCCGAGCGACTTCGGGTGCTGCTCCGCGCGATCTACACCGCGGCGGGCGGCGTGCATGACGACTTCAACGTCTACGACAAGGCAATGGCCGCCGAACGGCGCGCTGCTGTCCTGGTCACTCCCGCCCGGATCTACCACTCATAAACGCAGCTCGATCGGACCGGGACCATGACTGCCGGCCGGGCGCGGAAGCGGAGAAGGTTCTTCGAAAAGCGGGCACTCGTCAAGATCCGGGCACTCGCACCGAGCGGCGCACTCGAGCCAGTCACGGACGAGCTCACTGCGCTCGATCAAGGCCGTGATCTGCGGTAGCTTCCTGTCTGCTAGTTCCCGGAACAGCTTGATCGTTGCCTTGTTCCCCGGCGGAGCCGAGAGCAGCGCTCTAATCTCGTCCAGGGCCAAACCCGCTCGTTGCCCAGTCTCGATCATCGCGAGGGTGCGCACGGCGGCTGGGCTGTACATCCGCCGCCCGCCGATCCGAGCTGGCGGGGGCAGCACTCCGATCTGCTCGTAATAGCGGATCGAGGACGGGCGCCTGCCGGTCAGCTGCGCCACCGCGCCGATCGAGAGCAGTTGCCCGTCCTTTAGAACCGAATCCGGGTTTGACATCAAGCCGACTTTAACAGTCAGGCTGGCAGCCAACCGATGCCCAGAATCCTGACTGGAGGCACACCATGGCCGCAGAAGACATCACCACCGACCAGAATGCCGGCGCAGCGCCGGTCGCCTGTTCCCTCACCTCGGCCGGCCTAGCCGCACAGGCCCTCCGCTGGCAGCAACTTGCAGCCAGGGCGATGATCGGCCGCACCGACACCGCTGATGGCCTTCACATTTCTTTCCGTGCCGAGCCAGGCGCCGAGGAAGAACTGCGCAGCCTCGTCGCCGTGGAGAACGAATGCTGCCCGTGGGCCGACTGGGCAGTGAAACCAGACCAAGGGCACCTCGTCCTTGAGGTGCGCTCGACCGGAACAGGCATCGCCACCCTGCACACTATGTTCACCAGCCTGCAGCCAGCTATGACCCCGAGCGACTGACCGCCCGGCGACTAGGGCGATGCGCTTTCGTCTGCGTAAGACAGCAGGCGTTCGGCCGCCAGGCAGATCCATTCGCTGACCCAGTCGGCGGTGACGGCGGCCCGGACATCCGCGGGCACCTGCGACAGCTCGACGACCTCGGCGGGCCCTTCGGCGATCACCGCGATGTGCACGGGGTGGTCGCCTTCGGCGATCACCATGGTCAGCCACGGCCTGCTGCGCAGGTTCCGTTCCCGCACTGAGCCGGCCATCGTCGGCAGCCAGAAGGCGGTGCCGCGCCGGATGTAGACCGACATCGCCGCGTGCGGCCGGCCGTCCGCGCGCGTGGTACCAACAACGGCAAAGGTACGCCGGTCGAGGTAAGCGGCCAGTTGCGGGGCGCTGAGCCGTCGTTCCGGCGGATAGGAGATAGCGGTCGCGGCGGTCGCCCGTGCAAACGTGCGGTCCTGCAGGCCGCCCAGCAGTTCACTCATGGGCCAGTTCTACCGCCTCCAGCCGTCCCTACAGCAGTCGGGAACGTCGCTGGGCTGTTATCCGTTCGCCTCCAGCCGCTGACGGACCTGCAGTGCAGAGTCCACGTGGAACTGCCGGTGCATGCGCTGGTCCTTTGGCCGGAAGTAGGCAGTCGCCTCCGCCATCGGAATTACCTGAGGCCGGTCGACATCGTACGTGTTCCCACTGGTCACAATGGTCGCGGAGCCCTTGTCCAGGACGTTCTTCAGCCAATCGGTGCGTTCACCGTACGGGAGGGCGATCAAGAAGCTGTCATCATGCCGGGCCGCGACAACCGGCGTCTCGAACGTCCGGCCGGATCGCCGCCCGACGTGGCGGACGACCGAGGTGTTGGATCCTTCCTTGCCGGCTGATCTCAGAGCGAGCGGCCTCATGGCTCGGGTGAACAGGCGCAAGGCATTCTGAACTGGACCTCTCATGCTCGCATGATCTCAGGGCATGCGGCCCCGGAGTAGGGGCAAGGGTCTCTTTCCTTGGTGACCGGGAGAGGGCTTGCCGCCAGCATGTGCGTTGCCGGGCATGCGGCCGGCCCTTTGCCTGGTTCTGCCCGGGCAAAGGGCCGCCGCGTGCGGTGATTGCAGATCAGCCGGTCGGCGGAACCTGACCTGGATGGTCGACGAAGGCGCGGGTCATGATGGCTGACTTGACGGTCAGCGTCCCGTTGACGTAGTCGAGTTCGCCAAGCAACTGGAAGGATTGCTTGTCAAAGATCCACTCCGACTGCTCTCCGTTGGAGGTGAAGGAAACCGCTATGCCCGGCCGGCCGGCCGCGTCTACGGCACTGGAGACGACGGTCACTCCGGGAATCAAGGCCGCAGCCCTGTACAGCGCTGCGCTGACCTCCGGCGGTGCGATCGACTCGCGGAGCAGGTCGCCGATCGTGGTGAACGCTTCCTGATCGGGTGACTGCCCGGCCCCTGCGGTCTGCTTGTAGATCAGGTTCAGCAGGGCTTGCGGGTCGGTGGGCAGGGACTGGAGCAGGCGGTACGACGGGTCATTCACCGTGCCCTGGTACGGGCACTTGAGATGCACGCCGTTGGCCGCCATGTCCGGCGTCGGCTTGTCCGAGATGCTAAACCTCTTGCCATTGTCTATCGCCAGGCCAGGCCCGCACAGGTCGGCCACCGGAATCCAGACCTGCCGCATGTGGGGTTGCCGGGGGGCGGGCTGGCCGTAAGGGACGCCGGTGGCGACCTCAGTCTCGATGTACATGAACTGGTTATCGGTGACCTCCTGCGGCCGTGCCTGGGCGGCTACGTTGGCGACGTGGCGCAGCAGTGTCGCTGCGGTGGGCCCGCCGGTACTTCCCTGGCCTGTCAGGCCGATCACGCTCGCAGCGGCCGCGGCAGCCGCGAGCAGGCCAGCACCTGCGACCGTCCATGCCGTGCGGCGGGGGCGGTGAGCTCTCGCCGCGCGGTGCGCTGCGGGCTCATCGGTGCGGAGTTCGGTCATCAGGTGCTCCTTGATTATCGGCAGCCGGCCAGCCGGCAGGTCCCGTTCGGCCGGGACCGGCAGCATCCGCGCAAGGTCGGCGACCGTACGGACGCGGCGCGAGTCTTCGGCGCTCATCGGGTTCCCTCCATCGGCCGGACCGCGAGATCGCGGTCACCCTCTACCTGTTCGCATCTGGCTCTCGGTTCCCCGTCCGGGCCGGCCAGATCAGCATCGTCGGCGGCTAGCTTGCGTAGCTTCCTGCGCGCCCGCGATAGCCGGGAGCGCACCGTCCCGGCCGGCACCCCGAGCGCTTGCGCTGCCGACGCGTAGTCCAGCTCCGACCAGACGCACAGCGCGATCACGTCGCGCTCGTCAGCGCGCAACCTGCCCACAGCGGCCATAACCCTGCGCAGCTGGCGGGCGTCATCTAGCTGACCTGCCACCTCGTCAGCGAAATCAGGCACGGGCGGAGGGGGCGGTAGCCGGCTCAGCGCGGCCTGGTGGCGGCGGGCCGAGCGGCTCATGTTGCGGTTGACGTTGATCGCGATGCCCAGCAGCCAAGGCCGCAACGACCCGCCTTCCGGCTCGACGCTCGGCTCGCAGCCGCCAGGCTTCCAGGAACGTCAGCGAGACCGTTTCCTCGGCGGTCGACCAGTTGCCGGTAAGCCGGAAGGCCAGGTTGTACACCGCACGGGAGTACTCGTCGAAGAGCACGCTAAAAGCGGCTGGGTCACCCACACGTACGCGGGCACGCAAACTGGGCTCCATGTACCTTCACTGTCCGCCCGCCACGAGCAGGTTCCCTGCCGGCCACCAAAGCTAGCGCGGATCGCCCAGCTCGGCGCCGACACGTCCCAATTCTCGTCAAGCCATGGCCGCGTCAGCGGTACTCGGACCCGCGGCACCGCTGACCGGCGCAATCGACCTGCTGGCCGGGGCGGAACCGCCTTGCTCTGCTAAGCGTCGAAGAGGAATGCGACCACATCTGCGCTTCGGGCGGGGCGCGACGCTCCTGCTGGCCGCCGGCGCAGCCCTGGCGGTGGCAGGCTGCGCCGCTCCGCGCACCACGGCGGGAACGGTGACGGCCTCCGGGGCATCGGCGACGATGACACCGCGCGAGCGTGCCGTTGCCGACGCGGCTGCCATTCTGAAGGCGTTTGCCGTTCCGCCAGGCGCGCATCGGTTGCCGAACGCGCCGGATGTGCTTAAGGTCCCGATCACTATCTTGGGCTCCACCGCGATGGTGGACGACGTTTCCTTCTGGCGTGCGCCCGGCCAGCCGCGGGCCATACTGGCATGGGAGCGGGCACACCTGCCCCGCCGGTTCACGCTCGGAGACGCCGATTTCGGGCCGCCGTCCTGGGACCGCATGTTTTCGCTCTCTCCGATTCCCGGCGTGCTGAACGTCAGGGAACTGGTCGTCGAGGTGACCGGAGTGGGCAACGGGCAGACCGCGATTCGGGTGGACGCCCAGGTGAGCTGGCAGCCGCCACGGCCCGCCTCCGAGCGGGTACCAACTACCGCCCGCGTGGTCACGATCACCCAGCTGCCCAGCCTGGCCCGGCACCTCAGCCGTCTGCCTGCACGGGTGACGATCAGTGACCTGGCGCTCGTGCGACTGTTCGCGGCGCTGATCGACAGCCTCCAACTCTCGACGATCGGACCGGGGGCATCCTGCCCGCCGCCCTTGGGCGGCGGGATCCGGCTGACGTTCCTGGCTGGAGCTGACGGCCCGCCGCTCGCGGTCGCTCAGGGACCGGCCGCCTGCGGCACCGTGCAGTTCAGCGTTGGCGGTAAGCGGCAGCACGCGCTCCAGATAACGGACTCGTTCATCCCGCAGGTCCTGAAGCTCGCCGACCTGCACTGGAAGATCCCGTAGGACGAGCGGCCGGCAGGCCGGTCAACACGCGGCGGGCCGTCCGTGACGTAGGCATGCGGATCACCAGCTGGGCGCCGCGATTGGCTCTCAGCCTGACGCACGCAGCCGGGGGAGCAGGCCGGCGATCTGTTCGGCGAGGCCGGCCGGGTTCTGGCTGGGCAGGATCAGCACGACCTCGGTGACGCCCACCGCGCGGTACGACTGCACTAGTTCGAGCAGGTCGTCGTTCGCCTCCGCCACGCGGAGCTGGACCGAGCGGCGGATCTGCGCCGGATCGCGGCCGATCTCGGCGCACCGCTGGTCCAGGACGGCCGACACCTCGGCCACCTCATCGGGCGAGCCTCCCGCTGCGTTCCACACATCGGCGTACCTCGCAGTGATCCGGAGGGTCCGCTGCCGGCCCGACCCGCCGATCCAGATCGGCGGGTGCGGCTGCTGCACAGGCTTCGGTTCGGCGATCGCCCCAGCGAGCTTGTAGTGCGTGCCGTCGAAGCTGGTCCGCTGCTGTGTCCACAGCGACCGGATGACCTCGCAGGCTTCCTCCAGCCAGTCGGCCCGGTCCACCTTGGTACCGAAGGGCAACCCGAGCATCGTGTGCTCGTTCTCTGCCCAGCCCGCCCCGAGGCCGAACTCTAGCCTGCCATTGGACAGGTGATCCACGGTCACCGCGGCCTTGGCCAGCAGCGCTGGGTGCCGGTAGGTGTTGCCGGTGACCATGCAGCCGATCCTGGTCCTCGAGGTAGCCACCGCCATCCCGGCCAGCAGCGTCCAGGCTTCGAAGATCTCTCCATCGTCGCGCGGGCCGAGGGTGGCCAAGTGGTCCATGCACCAGCAATGGTCGAATCCTGCCTCGTCGGCGACCCGCCACACCGCGCGGAGCTCGTCGATGGTGGCGTTCTGGCTGAGCTTGATTCCATAGCGCATGTCTGCCATGGTCCATTCCTATCCCACGGTGGACCCAACGCCGCGACAGGCCTCAGTCTCGGATATATCTGTCCTGCCGATGGCGAAAGGCAGAGGTATATTCGGCCGACACTTCGACGAGGGACCGGGAGCACGCTGATGGCTGGATCGGTAGCAGACGGGGCGGCAGAGTTCGACACGAGGCTGGCGTCGTTCGTCCGGGAGAACCGGCTGTACGGAGCCGCCGCCGGCGTCGTGCATGGCGACGATCTTGCATGGTCCGGGGGCGCGGGATTCGCTGATATGGCCGCGGGCCGGGCTACCGGGCCAGACGTGCTGTACCGGATCGCGTCGATAACGAAGACATTCACCGGCACGGCGATCATGCGGCTGCGCGACGCTGGCAAGCTCGACCTCGACGATTCGGTCGTCAAGTGGGTGCCCGAACTGGCCGACAGCGCTACCCCGGAGACCATCGGCGGCGTCACAATCAGGCGCCTGCTGTCGCATGAGTCCGGGCTCGTCAGCGAGCCGCCCGGCACCGACTTCATGGCCGTGCAGCCGACCTACCAGGGGGTGGCCGCCCGCAACCTCGAGCGGGTCAGCGAGATCTTCACTGCGGTACCGCCGAACACCCAGCTCAAGTACTGCAATCTCGGGTACCAGCTGCTTGGCGAGATCGTCAGCAGGGTTAGCGAGACTCCGTATCCGCAGTATCTCGCCGAGCAGATCCTGGCGCCGTTGGGGATGACGTCCACGGGATTCGAGCCGCTCGCGCCGGAGCTGGCCAGCCGGTGCGCAGTCGGATACGCGGGCCGGGCGTTCTCCGATGAACTGGCGATCGCGCCGTCGATGCCGCTGCATATGGGCCGAGGGCGGGCTGTGGTCGACGGTGTCCGACCTCGCCAGGTGGCTGTCGTTCCAGCTCGCCGCGCACCCCGGCGTGACTGCGGACAGCGCGCAGGTCGAGTCGCCAGTGCTCGCGGCGGCCAGTCGCAGGGAGATGCACAAGCCGCGGTACCTCAGCGACGAGGAATGGTCGAGCGCCTGGGGCATCTCGTGGTACTCGGCCCGCAAGGACGACGTCACCTGGGTTCAGCACTCGGGCGGGCTGCCCGGATTCGGGTCGAACGTGTGTTTCGACCGGAGCTCGCGGGTAGGCGCGATCGTGCTGGTGAACGGGGAAGCGGAGGCTGAGAATGTGGCCATGAGCCTGGCCGCGCATGCCCGCGAGCTGGCCAACGCCGCTGCCACCGAAGCTGGCCGCGCCCGCGCCGACGCCAGCTGATGTGCTCCCGCTGCTCGGCGTGTACGCGCCCGTCGATATGAGCTTCCTGCTCAGGGTCGAGTGGCGGGATGGGAAGCTCGCGATCGTGGAGGGCTCAGGGCCCGGCGAGACGGTGCCGCTCGAGCACGGGAGTGAGCCTGCCACCTTCGTGGTGGCTCCGGGATTCCGGCAGTCGGGCGAGCCGGTCGTGTTCCGGCGCCGCGCCGACGGCGCAGTTACGTCGATGCTGATCGGCGGCGGCTCCCTCGTGCGGCTCGACCCGGTGTCGTGACGGCGGGATGAGCAGCCACATGAGACCCGCGTTAGGGGCTATTGCGGCGGTCGGGCTGGTCAGATTCTCAGGTGCTTGAGCCCCCCGCGGATGATGCGGGCCCCGAGCGCGCCAGCAGCGCCAGTGATCACCCCTTTCGTCATTGTCGTCCCATGCTCGGCACCGAATTCCTTGGCTGCCTTCATAATGGGACCCGCTGCGCCATTGAAGCCTTCACTGAAGGCCCCGTTATTAGTCGTCGCGTCAAAGGCACCTTTAGCGACTCCAGCGGCAATCGCCACGGGCGATACAGCAACAACGCTAACATTCGCCCAGAACTCGTTCGTATTCTCCACTTGCCATTCCTCTCCCATCGGACTTGAGGATACAACCCTGTGCGCGCACAGAAGTTACCTCTGAAGGTCCGGCGCCTGGCAACATGCAGGCTCGCGTCTAGCTGATCACCATCATGGCCCGCGCCGCGACGATATGCCATGGGCCAGCACCCACGTCGATAGGGTCCCGGGCCTACTTGGCGCTCGCGCAGCGCCCGCGCGGCCCGCATTCCGGGCGGCCTGGCTCGTTCCGAGCCTGTCAGTAGTGCGGGCACCGGCCAGGGAGCGGGCCGGGAGGGAAGATCACGCCGCGGTGTCGCGCGATGCAGAGCGGGTACGGGTGGAGAATGTCGCGGGCGTGCTCCGCCCGCGAAGTCCGCCATCGTGCGGCGATGCCCACTCTTCTGCTGGCGAAGCATGGGGTGGCTGGTCTCGAAGAGCCGGGCCGGAGCCGGATAATTCCGCCGTCTGTCGTCAACCATGTGGGGAGTTGGAGACCTATGGCCATGGAGACTGACATCCGTCCCTTCCGAGTCGGCATGCCCGAACAAGCGCTTGCCGACCTTCATCGGCGCGTCGCTGCCAAACGCGCTGGCCGTCCAAGGAGCTCGTCGCCGATCGGTCGCAGGGCGTGCAGCTTGCAACGATCCAGGAGCTCGCCCGTTACTGGGCGGACGACTACGACTGGCGCGCGTGCGAGGCGCGACTGAACGCGCTGCCGCAGTTCACGACCGAGATCGACGGGGTGGACATCCACTTCATCCACGTGAAGTCGCCGCACGAGAACGCGATGCCGCTGATCATCACGCACGGCTGGCCAGGCTCGGTCATCGAGCTGCTCGGGGTCATCGGCCCGCTCACCGACCCGCCCGCGCACGGCGGACGCGCCGAGGACGCGTTCGACCTGGTGCTGCCGTCCCTGCCCGGCTACGGGTTCTCCGGCGAGCCGGCCGAGGTCGGCTGGGACCCCGGCCGCGTGGCACGGGCCTGGGCTGAGCTGATGCGCCGCCTGGGCTACACCCGCTACGTCGCCCAGGGCGGCGACGTCGGCGCCTCCGTCACCGACGCGATGGGCCGCCAGGCACCCGAGGGGCTGGCCGGCATCCACGTGAACTTGCTCGTGACCGCGCTGGGTGACGGCGCCATGCCGGCGGACACCGACCAGGAACGCGCGGCGATCGATCAGACCAAGACATTCCGGGCCACCGGCTTCGGGTACTTCCTGGAGCAGGCCACGCGGCCGCAGACGATCGGCTATGCGCTGCTGGATTCACCTGTCGCCCTGGCCGCCTGGATGCTCGACCACGACACGGACGCCTACGAGAAGATCTCCCGCGCATTTCTCGACAAGGAGCCCGCAGGCCATCTGACCAGGGACGCGATCGTCGACAATGTCACGCTGTACTGGCTGACCGGCACGGGAGCCTCGGCTGCCCGGTCGTACTGGGAAAGCGGACGAGCCCAGGCTCGCGCGGCTGGCCAGGCTCCACCGGAGGTCTCGATCCCGGTCGGCTTCACTACATTCCCCGGCGAGATCTTCCGGGCCCCGCGCAGCTGGGTCCAGAAGGCGTACCCCAACCTCACCTACTTCAACGAGGCCGCCAAGGGCGGCCACTTCGCCGCATGGGAAGAGCCCGAGCTGTTCGCGGCCGAGGTCGAGGCGGCATTCAGCCCGCTGCGCTAATAGCCAAGCAGGATGACTCTGTAGACGGATGCCTGGAACGTGCCAGCGTGGTCGGGCGGCAGTTTCGTGAACCATACGAGCACGTACCGGCCACGGGTACGCCTCGGGTGCAGCTGGATGACGCCACCCGCGCCCTTCGCGCGTGCCACGCCGCGCAGGCCGGACAGCGTCCGCGCGTTTCCGATGCGCAGCTCTACATTGGCGCCTGGGCCGTAGCCCAGGGCGATCCTGGCCGATGTAACCGTCACCTTGCGGCCCATGTCCAGGATCAGGCCAGTACCGGACTGCAAGTTCCCGAAGTGCGCCGTCGTGTACCAGGAGCTGTGCCACGGTGTTGCCGCTCTGCCGGTCAAGGCCAGATGGGCGAGCTGCTGGCTGTCGCCCTGGCTCACGCCGCCCGGGCCGAACGCCGCGATGTGGACGGGTCTGAGAACGTGCACGGCCGGACCGTTCCGGCCGTCGGCGCAGGAGAGTGCCCGTGAGAGCGACGATGACCGCGGCGACGGCCTGGTTGGCGCCGCCGCGTGGCTGGCGCCGTGGCCGCCCGCTCGGTGCCCGGACGGAGCTGAGGCCTGCCGGGCTGCCTGACCGCCTCCGCCGAAGGCGAGGAGGTAGCCGCTGAGCGCTGCGACCGCGAGCAGCACCACGCCGACCAGCATGATCGTCTTGCCCCGAATCCGGTGCGTCGGCGCAGGCATGACCGGGATCGGATGGAACACCCCTGCCGCATGGGCCGGCTCGTCCGCTTCGGCCGGATCGACACCCTGGATCGCCGGAATCGGTGCGGTCGGATCGTCCGCAAGGCTCGGATCGGCTGCCTCGGCCGCAAGGACCGGATCGGCTGGTCGGGCCGCGCCGGCTGGCTGGGCCGCTGGCCAGGTGCCCGCATCATATGCATCGATCAGCGGCCCGGCATGGATGCCGACCGCGCGCGCGATCGCGCGGATCTGGCCGCGAGCGTAGAAGTCGCCGTCGCAGAGCGGAGAAGTCGTTGTGCTCGATGCCATCGACGATGTCCGGCCTGATGCGCGTCTGGCTGCTCACGTCAGCGACGCTCAGGCCCGCATCCCGTCGCGCACGAGCCAACGTTTCGCCGATGGTCACGACTCAGCCTCCAATCAACGGCCGTCCCGCTCCTTCGTGGTCCCTTCCCCGGCCGGGTCCTGGCATGCTCGGGCGGCTACCCTCCCAGCGAGGCGGCTAACGTGCGAGCAAGAGATAGCGCGTCCCTGCGCACGGTTACCTTGCCGACAGTGGCTTAGCCTTGGCTGTTGCGGGCGGGAGATCCCGCAGGTGACGTTTCTGTGGAGGTGATGGGTCCATGACGGGCCAGACGATCTGCGATCTGCTGAAGCCCCTCATCGGTAAGTCCGGGTCACTTTCCCTGATTGTCAGCAGGATCGGGCACATCGGCATCGCTGCCAGCGAGAACAAGAAGCTGACCGGAGTCGAGGTTCGCGAGGACGGTCTCGTCCGGCTGGAACGGGAGACGGGGTGGACAGTCCTCGATCCGGCGGAGGTCGTTGCCGTGGCGTGGATCGGTGAGGCGGAGAGTTCGCCTGGCCTCTTCCTATAGCGGCAGGACTTGGGTGGTCAGCGTCGTCCGCTCGACGACGAGGACGTGCCGGTCGGGGAGCGGCTTCCAGCCGTCCTGCGCCCACCCGGAACTCGCCACCACGACCGCCTCACTCGTGGCCAGGTAAGCCAGGTCGAAGTAGCAGGCGATCTCGTCCGGGCGGTTTTCGTAGCCGCGTGCGCGCAACTTGGCAGCAGGGACCTTGGCCCGATCGTGCCAGCTGATGCCGTACATGAACTGCGGAGAGAGCAGGATCGCGTTCAGGCTGTTGGGCGCGAACTGGCGCTCGATCTGCTCCGCGGCCTCGGCGATCGCGGCCACCATGTCCCCGCCGTTAGCCTCCAGCCGCGCCATGATCAGCAGCAGGTACCGCTCGCTCTCGGTCGTGCCCGGCGACCTGAGCCTCCCACTCCGGCGGCAGGATCTCGCCGAGCCGTTCCTGCGGGTGGACCGCGCCATTGTGCGCGAACGCGTAGCGCCCGTAGCGGAACGGGTGGGTGTTGAGGTCGTTGATCGCGAGGCCCGGCGTTGCCCAGCGCAGGTGCACCAGTCCCAGGTCGCTGAGCGGCTGGCGGGCCAGTTTCTCGAACAAGGGCTCGTCGGCGCGCAGCGGCGACTTGCGAATGACCGGCTCACTGGTTGCCGAGTCAGAAGCCTCGTACCAGGCCATGCCCCAGCCGTCCGCATGCAATTCAGACAGCGCGATGAGCGCACCGAGCCCTTCCTCGCCGATCAGGTCGGCAACCGCGGCCTCATCGCGCGCGCAATAACCAAGCAGTCGGCACACCGAATCCCCGCATCCTAGACGTTTTACAGGAACTTCCCCATGCCGCCGGCCACGTCGATCGACGCTCCGGCGATGTAACTGGCACGGTCACTGGCCAGGAACGTGACCAGGCCCGCGACCTCATCTGGCTGGCCGAACCTGCCCAGCGGAACCTCGGCGGCCGCCAGCTGTGCCGAAGAACTCCTCGGCCGGCATGTCAGGCGCCCGCCGACGGTGAATGTTCTGCCATTGCGGCGTCTCGACCAGGCCGATGTTCACGCTGTTGACGAGGATCCCTTCCTTGCCCAGCTCCATCGACAAGGCCTTGGACAGGCTCAGGCAGGACGCCCGGTTCACCGACGACGCGAGGAACGCGGGATCCGGGTAGCGCGCGTACACGGCGTTGATGTTGATCACCCGCGGCGCCTCGCTGCGGCGCAGGTGCGGCAGCGCAGCCCTGGTGCAGCGGATCTGGGAGAACAGCTTCACCTCGATGTCGGCCTGCCAGTCCTCGTCGGTCAGCGTGCCGAACTGGCCAGGCCGCGCGCCGCCCGCGTTGTTGATCAGGATGTCGAGCCCGCCCATGGCCGACACGGCGGACTCGATGAAATCCGCGACCTGATCTGGCTCGGTGACATCACAAGCCATAGCGATAACGGAGCCCACCCGTGCATCGCCCTCGGCGGCGAGCTTCTTGCAGTTCGTCGGCGGTCGCGTTGAGTTCGTCGGCGTTCCTGGAGCAGATGGTCACGGCCGCGCCTTCGGCCAGCAGTTCACCGGCGATCGCCTTGCCAAGCCCCTTCGATCC
Source organism: uncultured Actinomycetota bacterium (assembly GCA_963809195.1). Taxonomy (GTDB): domain Bacteria; phylum Actinomycetota; class Actinomycetes; order Streptosporangiales; family Streptosporangiaceae; genus Chersky-822. The sequence goes on from CAWEIQ010000004.1 coordinate 326,856, forward strand.
GCCGGTGACGATCGCGCGCCGACCGGCCAGCCCGAGATCCACCTACGCCACGTCCGTCGCGTCGGCAGCCTCGGCGGCGGCGGATGAAGCGTCGTCCTCTCCGGCAGCCTCGGCGGCGGCATGCGCCTCGGCCAGCTTGAGCAGGCTCTGCCGCGGCGGGCAGAACACGTCGACTTCCTCGCAGTGCGTGTCGACGGTCCACGCGCCGTGCGGCACCCAGGCCGGGATCACGGCCACGTCGCCCTTGCGCATCGTGCGGACGTCGCCGTCCAGGTCGAAGACCATCTCGCCGTCCAGGATGATGACGATCTGCTCTTCCTCGTGCACGTGCTTGGGAGCCACGGCGCCAGGCTCGAAGCTGACGAAGTTCGTCATCGCCCGCTGGCCGAGCACCGGGCGGAACCCGAGCCCTGGCACGAACTCGACCGGCGAGATCGAGTCAACGTTCACGTAGCGGCCGGCTCCCGCGGGCTCACCCAGCGCCTCGGAGGTGAAATGGCTGTCGGCGTCGCCGACGATCCCGATCCGCCCGCACCGCCCGTGCCAGCGTCTGCGCCGTCAGTCATCGGCCCTCCAGTGCCGTCTTGAGCACATCGCCGATCCGGCGGATGCCCTCGTCAATGAGCTCGTCGTCGACCCGGCTGTACGAGAGCCTGATCTGCGCGTGCCCCTCGTCGCCAGGGTAGAACGGCCGTCCCGGCACGTACGCCACTTTCTTCTCACGCGCCGCAGCGGACAACGCCACGGTGTCCACTCCGTCGGGCGCGGTCAGCCAGTAGTAGAAGCCGCCATGCGGCGTCGTCCACGTCGTGCCCTCTGGCATGTGCCTGGCCAGCGCCTCGCCGGTCAGCGCCGCCCGGCGCTCGATAGAGCGCGCGGGACTCGACGATCTGCCGCTCCATGTGCCCGCCGCGCCCGTACTCCTCGAGCATCCGCTGGCCGAGCGCGCCAGAGCACTGGTCGGAGTTCTGCTTGGCGACGACCAGCCGGGCGACGATGTCGGCCGGCCCGGCCGCCCAGCCGAGCCGGAAGCCGGGGCAGAAGATCTTGGAGAAGGTGCCGGCCTGCACCACCACGTCAGGGGCCAGCGTCCACAGGGTCGGCGGCAGCCACGCCGGAGAAGCTGAGCTCCCGGTAGGCGACGTCCTCGAGGATCATGAAGCCGTACTGCCTGGCGAGCGCGACAAGCTCCTGACGCCGCTCGAGCGTCATCGACAGCCCGCTGGGGTTCTGGAAGTCCGGGATCGTGTAGAGGATCTTCGGGCGCCAACCACCCGCGAGCCGCGAGGCGAGCACGTCAACGCGCAGTCCCTCGCGCGTCGATCGGGACGCCCTGCACGTCGGCCTCGTAGCCGCGGAACGCCATGATCGCGCCGAGGTACGTCGGCGCCTCGACGACGACCAGATCGCCGGGGTCCAGGTAGGTCTTGGCGACCAGTTCCATGCAGTCGATGCCGCCGCTGGTGATCATGAGCTCGCCGTCACCTGGCGCCCGGCCCTCGACCGAGGCGAGCCGCCCCGACACGTAGTCGCGGACGCTCGCGATTCCCTCGGTCGCCGAGTACTGCAGCGCGACGGCGGGATCGGAGGTGATCAGGCGCTGCGCGATCTCGGCGAGCACGCCGGTCGCGAACGTCTCAGGAGCGGGGAAGCCGCCCGAGAACGTGATCACGTCGGTCGCGCCCGCCAGGGCAAGGATCGCGGTGATCTCCCCGCCGCCGAGCGTCTGCGTGCGCCTGGCGATGTCGGCATCCCAGTTGTGCCGCTGCATGGCTGTGGTCATCTAACTTCGCACCCCTTGACAGCGCTTACAGAACTCTTGACAGGCGATCTTACGAATGTAAGAATCCCCCACACTTGGACTTACATAAGAAAACGCAGTGAATCCAGCATAGCTCATATCACTAAGCACCAGGACGGCTCACCTGGCAAATGGATTCCGTCTCAGCGCCCCGTGCCAACTCAGGGTCCCGGACAAGCTCCGGTGCACGTCCGTGCCCAGCAACTCGGCGCCCCTCGCCAGGCTCGGCGAGGTGTGCGCCGCCCGCGACGCCGAAGGTCGAGGTCGACGACTTCGATCTGGCTCTGCTGCGCGAGCTGGCCGGTGACGCCCGCCAGTCGCAGCGCGCGCTCGCGCGCGCGATCGAGATGTCGGCCCCTGCCGTCGCCGACCGGCTTGCGCGCCTGGAGCGCGGCGGCGTCATCCGCGGCTACCGGGTCGACATCGACTGGGCCGCTCTCGGCTACCCGGTCGTGGTCTACGTCGCGGTGACCGCGAGCGCAGGAATGGATCTCAGCGAGATCATCAAGGCGATCAGGGCCTTGCCTGAGGCCGAGGACATGAGTGTCGTGACGGGCGGCCTGGACTTGCTCGTCCGGTTCCGCGTCCGAGATCATGCGCACCTGCGCGAGCTCTTGCTCACGGAGATATTCACGATCAACGGCGTGCAGCGGACCGAAACTTTCCTGTCGCTCGCCGATGTAGAACCTGCCAATTTCACCGCGTCGTTGCTGGAGCAGATGAGCGAGCGGCGCGGTGGACCCCGATCGGAGGTTAGCCAGTGACCAGCAGCTTTCCGGCCAACGTCGATGGCGTCGGCCAGCCAGGCTTCGTCGCCAGGTACGGCCTGTACACCGCGGAGCAGGCCGCCGCCGCGGACGCGCTCGCCGACCAGATCCGCGCGGAAGGCCTGCGCACCGTCCGGCTGATCGTGGTCGACCAGCACGGCATACCGCGCGGCAAGGCGCTGGCTCCCGAGGTCGCGATCGCCGCGATGAGGAACGGGCTGGACTTCTCCGGCGCCATTTACAGCCTGGACAGCGGGAACCAGGTCTTCGTGCCCGCTTTCGCCGCGGGCGGCGGCTTCGGCATTGACGAGTTCACCGGATTCCCCGACATCGTGCTGGTGCCCGATCCGAGCACGTTCCGCATCCTGCCGTGGGCAGACAGCACGGGCTGGATGCTCTGCGACACGTACTTCAGCAACGGCCAGCCCATGCCGCTCGACGGCCGCGGGCTCATGCGCCGGATGCTGAACCAGCTCGGCGAGGCCGGCTTCGACTACCTGGCGGGCATCGAGGTCGAGTACTACATCGTCAAGATCGACAGCGATCACCTCACGCCGGAGAACGCCGGGTTCACGCCGCCGCCGCCGCAGGTCAGCGTCTGGGAGCGCGGCTACCAGTACCTGTCCGAGGTGCGGCTGGACAGCGTCTCCGGCACCCTCGAGGCGATCAGGGACGGTCTGGCAGCGGTCGGCATCCCGCCGCGCTCGATGGAAGACGAGTGGGGCCCGGGCCAGATGGAGTTCAGCTTCAGCCCGATCGGCGGGCTCGCAGCGGCCGACGCGGTCGTGCTGTTCCGCTCGGCGGTCAAGCAGATCTGCCAGCGGCGCGGCCTGCTGGCGAGCTTCATGTGCCGGCCGGGGCTGCCGAACTTCTTCTCCTCTGGCTGGCACCTGCACGAGTCGCTGATCTCCCGGCGGGACGGAACCAACGCGTTCGCCAGCGCCGACGACTGGCTCTCGCAGACCGGGCGTCAGTTCGTCGCCGGCCTGATCGAGCACTCCATGCCGATGACGATGTTCGCGACGCCGACGGTCAACGGCTACAAGCGCTACCGGCCGTACTCGTTCGCCCCCGACCGGGTCTGCTGGGCGCTGGAGAACCGCGGCGCGCTGGTGCGGGTGCAGGGCGCGCCCGGCGACACCAACAGCCACGTCGAGATGCGGATGGGCGAGCCAGCCGCCAACCCGTACCTGTACATGGCGGCGAACATCGCGGCCGGGCTGGACGGCATGCGCCGCCAGCTCGACCCGCCGCCGCCGGTCGAGGCCGACCCCTACGCCTCGCAGAACCCGATGCTCCCGACCTCGCTCGCCGACGCCATCGGCGCGCTGGAGAAGGACACGTTCTACCGCGAGGCGTTCGGCGACACATTGGTCGACTACCTGCTGCAGATGAAGAAGTCGGAGAACGGCAGGTACGAGGCCGCGATCGCCGAGAGCCCGCTGATGGACCCGCAGGACGTCAGCGAGTGGGAGATGCGCGAGTACTTCGAGTTCTACTAGGGGGTGTTTCGCGATGAGTCTGCAGCACATCGTGTTGTTCAGCTTTCCGCGCGAGCTGACCGAGGAAGAGGTCGCGGAGATGTGGGAGATGGTCGGCTCCTGGCCCAAGGAGATCGGCCTCATGACCAAGTGCCGTCTCGGCAAGGACATCACCGGCGCGCGGAACCGTGGCTACGGCTACCTGCTCTACACCGAATTTCCCGACATGGAGACCATGAACGCCTACCGGGCACATCCCGTGCACGTTCAGTTCAATAACTGGATCATTGACCACGAATGCACCCCGCTGGCCTTCGACTACCTCCTGGACGAGCACACCGTCCTCATGGCCGAATGAACTGAGAGGACCGGAACCATGGCCAAGACCAGTCCCGACCTAATCCCCGGCGCCGCCACCGGCGAACTCGCGCACGGATCGCTCCGCCTCTGGGACGCCATCGCGATCTCGGTATCGGTGATCGCGCCCGGCATGGCGATGCTGCTGAACGTGACCGGCGTGGCCGCGGTCGCCGGAGGGTCCACGCCGCTGGCGTTCCTGCTCGGTGGCGTGGCTTGCCTGGCGCTCGCGTTCGTCGTCATCGGGTTCACGCGCCGGATGGCGTCCGCCGGTTACGCCTATACCTACGCCAGCCGCAGCCTCGGCAAGGAAGCCGGCTTCATGGCCGGCTGGCTGTACTTCTTCGGCTTCATCTGCTTCGTGCCGATGACCATGTCGGCGGTCGGCTACCTGGCCGCTGACCTGCTCGGGCTCAATCCGAAGCTGTGGATCTTGTTCTTCTTCATCGGCATGATCCTGTTCCTGATCCTGTCGGTGATCAGGATCAAGGTCACCACGCGGGTGCAGCTGATCGTCGGGATCGTCACCGTCGCCGTCATCGTGCTGATCGACCTGATCACGACCGCCAAGGGCGGCAGTCACGGTCAGGCGCTCGGCGCGTTCAGCTTCAGCCACACCAACTCCGGCGGCTTCAACGGCGTCTTCTACGGCATCATCTTCGGCGTCACCTCCTACATCGGCTTCGAGACGGCCGCCGACTTCGGCGAGGAGACCGCCCACCCGCGGCGCTACATTCCGATCGCCGTCATCGTCGCGACGCTGTTCGCGATCGTCTTGTACCTGTGGACCACGTACTCGATCACGATCGGCTACGGCGTGAACAACGGCGCCAAGATGGGCGCGGACCCGGTCGCGCTGAAGACCACCGCGACGACGTTCGTCGGCTCCTGGCTCGGCACGCTGGCCGAGATCGGCGGCATGTGCGCGGCGTTCATCGTGTGCGTCGCGTGCGCGACCGCCGCCGCGCGCACCCTGTTCGCGATGGGCCGTGAGGGCGTGCTGCCCGCCGCGTTCGGCCGCACGCACCCGAACTTCAAGACGCCTGTCAACGCGATCATCGCGGTCGCCGTCGCTGGCCACCGGCATGGCGCTGCTGATGGGTTACCCGCTGTCGGACAGCGCGTTCGGGCAGCCGTTCAGCAACTACTACTTCTGGGCGACGGTCGGCACGCTCGTCGTCATCGTCGTCTACATCCTGCTGTGCATCGGCGGGATCGTGTTCTTCTACCGGACCCGCGACTCGCGCCACTGGAACCCGCTGGTCCACGTCGCGCATCCCGGTCATCGGCGCGATCGTGTTCGGCGCGGCGCTCTACGGGTCGATCCACCCGGCGCCGCCAGGGATCCTCAAGTGGACACCGCTCGTGGGCGGCGTCTGGCTCGTCGTCGGCGTCGTCGTGCTGCTCTGGCTGCGCGCGACACGGCCGGACAAGGTCGCGCAGATCGGCTCCATCCTCGGTGAGGAGGGCGGCGCCGACGCGGCTGTTCTCGACGCGTAACTCGCTCGTGTCGGCCTGCGGTGCCCCTGCGGGCGAATAGACAGGGGCACCGCAGGCGTCTAGACCTCGTCGGCCTCGGCGCTGTTCGCCCGTGGGCTGGTGTCCATCGCGCCGTTCCGGTGCGTCGTGCTAGCGAGAGACGGCCTCCGAACGTGATGAGGGAGCGTCGCATGCAGTACCTGCTGATCCACTACATCGACGAGGCGATCCTGAGCTGGGACGAGCACGGCCACGAGATCGAGGATCCTGAGGAGCGAGCGAGCGCTGGAGGCTTGGGACGCCGAGATGATCGCGCGCGGCATCTTGGTGAGCGGCGCCGCGCTGCGGCCGGTTCGGGAAACCAAGACGCTGCAGGAGCGCGGTGGCGAGCTGCTGGTCACGGACGGCCCGTACGCCGAGACCAAGGAGCAGATCGCCGGCTACTGCGTCCTGGAGTGCGAGAGCCTGGACCAGGCCATCGAGGTCTCGTCGCGGCATCCGACGGCGAAGATCGGCACGTTCGAGCTCCGGCCGATTCGCGTAGTAGTCGGCTCGATCCGCAGCCGAAATGTCGGTGCCGGCGCCTAGCCTGAGTACGCGGTGTCGTGACGCTGGAGGAGAGTTCGATGGCTGACGAGGACGACGTGCGCCGGCTCGCGCTCGCCCTGCCCGCGGTCGAGGAGATCGACTGCGACGGCTTCGACTTCCGGGTCGGCGGCAGGGGCTTCGTCTGGTCGTATCCGGAGAGGCTGCCTGGAAAGCCGCGGGAGATCCGGACCGACATCGCCGTTCTGTATGTGGGGGACGAGGCCGAGAAGCAGGCGCTGCTGCTGGGCGAGCCGCGGCTGTTCTTCACCACGCGGGGATACGACGGCTGGCCGCTGGTGATGCTGCGGCTCGACGAAGTGGACTACGACCGCTTGGCCGAACTCGTCACCGACGCATGGCGGATGCGCGCGCCGCGTGAGCTTGCGGCGGACTTCGAGACCGAGGACGGCGCTGTCAGAGGGTCATGCAAGCCTGATGACATGAGCGAGGCAGCGCTGATCAGCCGGACCGGGCCGTTCTGGGACGTCATCGCCGGGCGGCGGCCCGCTCCTGCAGCGGCGGAAACGCTGGGCTGGGAGCTGTCGTCGGTGGCACCCGAGCGCGGCGAGATCGAGGTGTTCTTCAACGCCAGCGAGAAGTTCCTCAATCCGATGGGCAACGTCCAGGGCGGCTTTCTCGCGGCGATGCTCGACGACACGCTAGGTCCCGCGCTTGCGGCGACCCTGGACGACGGTGAGTTCGCGCCGACGCTGGACCTGAAGGTCAGCTTCCTCCGCCCGGCTGCTCCAGGCCGGATCGTAGGCACGGGGCGGATCGTTCACCGAGGCGGATCGATCGCGTTCCTCGCTGGCGAGTTGCGCGATGCAAAGGGCGAGATCCTGGCCACCGGGACGGCTACCGCGCGCATCATCCGCCCGGCGAGGCGAGGCTCTTGCGCATGATGGGCCGGTCTGGCCTGCGTCGCGCCACGACCTCGAATCCGTGGTCCGCGAAGGCCGACGCGATCCCGACGAACAGGTTGCCGGTATGACGGGGCGCGGTCGTGTCGACGGGATAGGCCTCAAGCGCCGGTGCGCCGGCTGAGGCAGCTGCTCGCACGGCGGCGTCGATGAGCGCGGCCATCACGCCGCGTCCGCGGTGGGTGCGCCGCACGTAGAAGCACGGGACCGACCAGACCGGCAGGTCGTCAACGGGCTGGAGGAATGTGGCATGCGCCAGCCATGCCAGGTCAGAACGGGGCGCCAGCTCGCACCATCCCACCGCCTTGTCCCCGTCGAACGCGAGGAGCCCAGGCGGCTGGCCCGATTTCGCGAGGCGCTGAAGATCGCGCTTGTTGTCCTCTCGCGGTCTGGTCTTGTAGCGAGGGCCGAGCCGCCAGTACATGCACCAGCACCCGTTCGACGCGCCGGACGGCCCGAACAGGTCCTCGAGCGCGGCCCAATGCTCGCCGGTCAGCGGCGTGATCGCGAAGTCAGCCTCCATGGCGGGCGAGTTCAGTTCCGAAGCTGAACCGAGGCGAATCCGGCGTCAGCACCTGCGGGCGGCCCGGGCCGACCACAGCGCCTCAGCTCAGCCGGCGATTGTCGTGGAGTAAGCTCGGGAACGTCGGCGGCCGCCGAGGCGTGCAGTGCCTCAGCCACGATCAAGGCAGCTGACGTCGTGTCCCGCACCGCCGACACGGCGCTCTGCCGGTTCGTCCAGCGCCGCGCGTGCGCCTGGCCGGCCTTGTCAGCGAAGATCACCTCGCCCGTGGCCGGATGCTCGGTCTCGCCGGCGAAGGTCAGGTACTGCTCATCGCCGGTCGCGTATCGCACCGTGATGTAGCTGGCGATCTTGGCGACGTCGAACACCGCGACGGGGATCGCGTAGGCGAGCGAGATCGCGTTGCAGAGGTCGACCAGCGGATGCAGCCTCGGGAGCTGACCCTCCTTGCGGAACCTCCGCAGCAGTGACTCGGATGCGCACCGGTACTGCGTCGGTTTCAGTCCCATCGCCGCGAACGCCCGCCGCCACGCCTGGATCTCGGGCAGCTCGCTTTCGGTGCCCTGCTCTAGCCGCTCTTCGGCGCGACGGTTGAAGGCAGCAACGTGCGAGTCGACCGCGACGCCAGGCGTGATCCCGTTGACGAAGAGCACGCCAGGCACCAGCGCGGGGAAGTCTCGCCAGATTGCGCGCGTCGTGCTCGAAGTACACGATGTTCCCCCTCGTGCCAGACCAGCTCGCGTCGGTCTCATTCCGGTCAGGTCGGCTAAACGGCGTGCCCGCCAGTACGGTCGGCAGGCTTGAGCAGGCGCAGGATCAGGAAGCCTGGCTCGGTCATCAGTTTCTCGTAGTCTTCTGGCCAGTGCTCGCGCATGGACTCCTGCGGGCAGCGGCTCGGCGAGCGTCTCGATCAGGAAGCCCGCGGAGGTCGCGGCGGCGCACAGCGACGACAGCGGCTCGCGCCAGAAGCGCACTTGCTGCGGCCCGGCCGACAAGTTCCAGACGTCGGTCTCGAGCTTGACATCGAAATACGAGCCGCCCTTGCGCAGCCAGTCAGTGAACGGATGCTGCGACGACACCACCAGCGGCGCCGCCCGGCCGGAGGACGCGGAAGAACTCGGCAAACGCGGCGGCCCGGTCGTCGGCGTAGTGGATCGCCAGCGCGCAGACGATGGCGTCGAAGGCGTCGTCCGCGTATGGCAATGGCTCGCCTAGAACGGCACGGTCAATCCGCACCGCCCTTCCGCCGGGGTTGGCTTTGGCCAGGTCCACCATGGCCGGGCTCGCGTCGAACGCCGTCACCTCGGCACCGCGCTCGAGCAGTTCCTTGGTGTAGAAGCCAGGTCCGCAGGCGGCATCGAGGACGTGCAGGCCGCCGACGGGCCCGAGGGTCGCGAGCACCGCGGGCCGGTCGTAGTGAGCGTTGTAGGCGCTGTTTTCCGCGTGCCGCTGATAGGCCACGGCCATCTCGTCATAGGCGGACCACAACTGCTCGCTCACGCCGCCACCCTAGCCAGAGCCGCGATCACGCACCGCGCCGCATAAGCTCAGGTCCGTGACCCGCGCGAACCGATCCGACGGCGCCGGCGACGACATCCGGCAGCGACTGCGCGGCGCGCTGCGCGCGGCAATGCGGTCGCGTGACGTGCGTGCGGCATCGGCGCTGCGGTCGGCGCTGGCCGCGATCGACAACGCGGAGGCGATTCCGGTTAGCGAGACGAGAACGACCGCGACCACGAGCCCGCATTTCGCGGGCGCGGCGGCAGGGCTCGGTGCGGCCGAAGCGCAGCGGCGCAGCCTCACCGGGCGGCAGATCTGCGAAGTCGTCGAGGCCGAGATCGCTGAGCGCGTGGCCGCGGCGGCGAACTACGAAGGCGGTCACCCGGAGCAGGCCAGCAGGCTCCGGCGCGAAGCGCAGGTCCTCAGCGATGCTGCATGCGAGAAGGCTGGCATGACCGTCTGTACGCGGTCGGGCCGAAGCCGAGCTCCCGGCGGCGATCGGCGTATCCTCCAGCACCGCCACCTCGCAGCCTTCCGCGGTGACCTCGGCGAACCAGATGAGCGACAGCTCGCGCTCCTCGTCATCGGCCAGCCCGAGATGTGACCCGGTCGTGTGCCCGAGCACAGCGACGCACCGTCGCGCGGCTCCGTGATCTCGCGGATAGATCACGTAGTTCGGGCACGCAGCCGAGTATCCGGCCCAGGCGTCGATGTTCGCGGTTCGGCCGGACAGCGGGTCCTCGTCGAACACGGCGAGCTCGTGATCGTCGGTCATCAGCTCGCCGAGCCCGCCGGCATCACCGCGATTGATGCGGTCGATGAAGCCGATCACCGCGGCGACGGGCGGCAGCGCCCGGCCGGTCATCTAGGCCCTCCAGCTGGGCACGGTGCTCAGGGCTGAACGGGATCGGCTTCCGCTCATCGGAGTCCCAGCGCAGCGTGACCACGCGCGCCTCGGCGACGAGTTCGCCCGCTGCGTTCAGGATCGTCTCGCGGGTGATCAGGCTCGTGGTGCCGACGCGTTCGACGGCGATCCGCACCGTCAGGCGCCGGTCGTGATGGAAGACCTCGGCCCGCAGGTCGATCTCGAGCCTGACGACGACGTACGCCGGGTCGCCGAGGATCTTCAGGTAGAACGCGTCCCTGCCCTCTTCGAGGTAGGTCAGGAAGACCGCGTGGTTGACGTGGCCGAGCGCATCGGTGTCCCGCCACCGGACCGTGACCGGATGCTCGAAGACCGCGCCCATGATCGCTCCTCAGCTGCTGCCGCCAGCATGGCGGACCGGCGGCACGAGGGCCAGATGACCGGCCAGATGGCGGATCCTCAGAGCATCGTCCCAGCGACCGGACGCAGGCGTCGCTCGGGGATCCGGAACTAGCATCGAGTTATAACTTGTCTTTCTCGCGACCCTGACCTACGTCTGTCGATATATCGTGATCGTATCGCGAGGGGGTGGTCACGCGGCCGCGAAGGCGAGGACCAGACCGCGGAAGGCGGGCGAGGAGCACATGATGGCAGCGGCTTGCGGCGCGGGAGACTTCGGCGACTTCGCCGGGCCTTAGTGACCTCCGCGCCGCATTGCAGGACTTCTTCGCCTGCGCGGGCGACATGTTCGGCCCGGTCAAGCGCGGCGTCTTCGCGGAGGCCGACCGGACGACGGCACGGCGGTCGTGGGACAGGCCGCAGGCGGCCGCAAGGGTCCCGGGCCATGGGGCGGCGGTTTCGCCGGCGCCCTGGGGCGCCTGGTGGGCCGGTCCGTCCGGGCACCGCAGGGCCCGCCGCGCGGCATGAAGGCCGGCCGCGGCGACGTGCGCGCCGCGATCCTGGCGTTGCTGCGCGAGGGCCCGCTGAACGGCTACCAGATCATGTCCGAGATCGAGGAGCGCAGCAAGGGCGCCTGGCGCCCGAGCCCCGGCGCTGTCTACCCGGCGCTGTCCCAGCTGGCCGACGAGGGCCTGATCGAGGCCGCAGAATCGGCCGGGCGCCGGACGTACCAGCTCACCGACGCTGGCCGCGAGTACGTGGAGCAGAACCCCGACATGGCGCGCGGCGCCTGGGAGTCACCGGCGCAGCAGGAAGCGTGGGAGGTGCCCGGCCTGTTCGCTGAGGCCGCCCGGCTCGGCGGCGGGATCGTGCAGATCGCGCACAACGGATCTCCCGAGCAGGTTCGTGCGGCGGAGCGACTGCTCCAGCGCACCAGGCGCGACCTCTACAAGATCCTCGCCGGCGACGAGGACGACGCAGGACTCCGACGAGCAGGACGCATAGATAAGGGCAGAACGACAATGGATGATCGCATCAGGATCTCTGACGCCGACCGAGAACGGGTGACCGCGAGGCTGCGCGAGCACTTCGCCGAGGGTCGGCTGACCTCCGAGGAACTCGACGAGCGGATCAGCGCGGCGCTCGTCCGCCAAAACATTCGGCGACCTGCGCAGGATCATGACTGACCTGCCTGACCCGTCGCCGGTTCCGCCGCACGCCAGGCCGACGCCGCCGTGGGCGTACCGGCCTGGCTTCGTTGCCTGGCGCGGGCCGCGGCTGTTGCCGCTGGCGATCGTGCTGCTGATCGCGGCGATGGTGATTCCCGGCGTCGGCTGGATGTTCGTGGCGTTCCTCAAGGTGGTGCTCGTGATCTGGCTCGTCGCCTGCATCGCGGGCATCATCGCCGCGTTCCGGTTCAAGCGCCGTCTGCGCCGCCACTGGGAGTCGGCCTCGAACCAGTGGCAGAACCAGTGGCAGGACCAGTGGCACCAGTTCGATTGGCGCGGCTAGCCAGGTAGCAAGCGCCGCTAGGAATTGAACAGCGAGGTGCCGGCGACGTTCAGGACGGGCGAACAGGACGGTCGTCCGGGCACGTGTCGCTGTCAGTGTTCGGCACGGCGAGGTCATAGCCGCGGCGCCGGCGCAGGAATCTCTCGTTACACTCCAGCTTTCATGGGCTACACCGATGCGCCGCCCGGCTGGTGGCGCACCTTCGTGCTGGAGACCCCGGCCCGCACGGCCAAGCTCGCTGTGGTCAGGGCCGATGGCGCACCTCATGTCGCTCCGGTCTGGGTCGACGTCGACAAGGACCAGATCATCTTCATGACGGCGGCGAACACGATCAAGGGCAAGGCGATCCTGCGGGATCCGAGGGTCTCGCTGTGCTGGGACGACCAGCGGCCGCCGTTCAGTTTCCTCACCATCGCGGGGACCGCCACGACCTCCGACGACCCGGACGAACTGCTGGAGTGGGCAACCAGGATCGGCGGCCGGTACATGGGCGCCGACCGCGCCGTCGAGTTCGGCCGGCGGAACGCCGTGCCGCCCGAAATGCTGGTCCGGGTCACGCCGACCAGGATCGTCGCCAAGGTGGACATCGCGGACTAGGTCCGCTTCGGCGGACGAGGCGCCGGACAGCGACGCCGCGGTACGTGCTACGGCTGTAGCGCCTTGCTACAATCGTCGCATGGCTGAGATTCCTGCCCGTGACTTGCGCAACCACACGGCGGAAGTGCTGCGCCGCGTAGAGGCTGGCGAGGAAATAGACGTGCTGCGGGGTAACCGCCCGGTCGCGAAGATCATCCCGCTCTCCAGGCGGCCGCGCTGGCTGCCCGCATCCGAGGTCGCGCGCGAGACTCGCCAGGCTGGGCCCTGATACGACCGGCCTAGGCCGATGAGCTCAGGGACGTCCTGACCGAAACGACCGATGATCTGCCGTGGTGACGTATCGGCGAGCGCTCGCCGATACGTCAGTCTTCATCGGGCTCGAGGCGGACCGATTTGAGGCGGCGCAGTTCAGCAGCTACGAGTGGGGCATCTCCGTCGTCACGCTCGGCGAACTGAGGCTCGGCGTGCTGCGAGCGACCGACCCCGAGTCAGCCGCGCGGCGGCTGTCCACTTATCAGCTCGCCCAGCGATTCGAGTCGCTGCCGATCAACGAGCAGGTGAGCGACGCCTGGGCACTGCTGGTGTCGCGGCTCCGTGCTGCTGGCCAGAAGGTGCCGATCAACGACAGCTGGATCGCGGCCACCGCGATTGCGCACGGCATACCGGTGGTGTCCCAGGATGGCGACTATGACCCGATGCCGGGCGTTGAGGTGATCAGGATCTGAGCGTCAGGCCTGGTTTCCCGGGAAGGTCCGCAGCTGCGGACCTGGTCTCGTGGCCAGGGCCTTCGCGAGGATGGCGGCCGCGGTCTCTGAGACGTCCTGATCGTAGGTGCGGCGGGCCTTGGAGTAACCCTGGCGCATTCCGCGCATCCACGCGGCGCGGCTGAGGGCGACGGCCACCGGGCAGAGAACTGAGGCGGCGACGCCGACACCGGCGAGGGCGGCTGTAATCACGCTCATGGTTTGTTGGACGCGGCAAGTGCTTTGCCCGTTTACCGGATCGCCAGGATTGATGTGATTTCCTTGTGATCCGATCTGTGAGTTCCGCAAGATCAGCGGTGCTGGGATGCCGCCTGGGCGCTCAGCGCACGGAACGACGCGGGCGGAGCGTCGCGCGAGTTTGACGTGCTCGGCAGCCGCCGGCCGTACTCGATCAGATAGGCGTCGCGACCGCCTGGCCGTACTGGCCCGCGGTCAGCCCGTGACAGGCGGCACCCGGTCGGGGCCGATCCTGGTCATCGCGTCGATCGAATAGTTCCTCGCCGCCATCACGTGCGCGGCGGCCGCGGCGCAGCCGCGTGCGTCGGGTCCGCTCCTGTTGACCACGATCGCGACAGCGCTGAGCGCGACGAGCGCGACGCCGATGGCGACGAGGGTCCGTCGGGGAAAGCTCGGATAGGTCAGGTCGGTCACGGGGCTTCCGGTCTGGCGAGCGGACGGGGATTCCGCGGAGCAAGCAATCTCTCATATCGGGCTTAGCGTCCGCTACCCAACCAGATGAACCCATTTGCGGACGACGCTGCTGGATGGCGCGGCAGCCAGCGCCCAGACGACGGAGCGGTCCACGCGCGAAAGTCCGATGCGCTGCGCCCGTCAGGCCGGAGGGGCGGAGCTATGGCACGGGAGACGTGGCTGGGGGAGCGGCGGGACGCCGTGAGGCCGACTATGCGGCGCGCGGCTATGACGACCTTGACTATCCCGCCGACATGCAGCACGAGTGGGTCAGGGTCCTCAGATCATCCCGCCCGGTGCGACGGTGCTCGACGCGCCGTGCGGCACCGGCAGGTATTTCGCGCTGATCACCGGGGCTGGCATGCGGGTCGTCGGCGTCGACCAGTCCGCCGGGATGCTGGCCCAGGCCAGAGCGCGATCTGGGCGTCTCGCTGGAGCGGTGCCGCCTGCAGGATCTGTCCCGCGACCGCGGAGTTCGACGCCGCTGTCACGATCGACGCGCTTGAGAACGTGCCGCCCGAGGACTGGCCGGCAGTGCTGGCGAACCTCCGGCGTGCAGTGCGGCCGGGCGGCGTGCTGTACATGACCGTCGAGGAGGTGGACCAAAAGCACATCGACGCGGCCTTCGAGTCACTCACGAGCGCGCGGCTGCCCGCGGTGCACGGCGAGATCGTCGAGGGGAACGTGGCCGGCTATCACTACTACCCGGGCCGGGAGCGCGTCCTCGGCTGGCTCGCGGCGGCTGGCCTGGAGATCATCGATGACGGGGTTACAGCGCCGGGCAAGCCTGGGGGTACCGGCACTTCCTGTTGCGCGCGCCTGAGTAAGGCCGATCCCGTCCCGCCAGCGCGGCTGCCAGGTCGGGGTAGATCGGCAGCCACCGGTCGTGCCCGGTCAGGGCGAACACCCGGCGAGCCTCGCCGGACGGGATCGCCAGCCGCAGGTCGATGTTCCTGGCCGCGGCCCGCTCGGACGCCAGAACGAGTTCATGCACCCCCGCCACGCTGCACGTCTGGGTGCCGGTCAGGTCGGCGATCACGACGGTGACGCCGGTGTCGAAGATGGCCTGCAAGTTCTCCGACGCTGCGCGCGTTGCCGATGTCGATGCGCTCAGGCAGGGTCACGATTCTCGGTCCGCCGCCATGCGCCCCGGTTTGCTGATCCGCCACATCAGCACACTCCTCGTTCGGGCCTGGGGCGATGAACCAGTCCCGGACCGGCGGCTAACCGACAGGGAAGGCCAGTATTACTTATCGTGATGTGGCAATGGCCGTTTCAGATAGCCGGGGCCGAGGCGCGGCGCAGCCATCGGAACGGTCTGCCAGCACCGGCGGTCACGAGCAGGCGGTCACGAGCAGGCGTGGCACCATGGCCGGATGGACTTGAACGTCCCATTGCAGTCATCGGGTTCGTGCGCTGCAGCCACCCCGACCTGGAGAACACGCCGATCCAAGCCGGCGTCAACCGGGCCGAGCATGGCGTGATCGAGGTCGAGCCGGAGTTCGCCGACGGCCTTGGCGGGCTCGCCGGCTTCGACTGCGCCTGGATGCTCACCTGGCTGCACCGGCAGGCGAGCGGCGAGATACCTCCGTTGCAGCAGGTGCCCTTCCTGCTTCGCAGCCAGCGGCGCCTGATGGGAATCTTCGCCACCAGGGGACCGCGCAGGATCAACCCGATCGGCCTCAGCCTGATCCAGATCGTCGAGATCAGCGGGACGAAAATGACCTTCGCTGGGGTCGATGTCGTCGACGGCACGCCGGTCATCGACATCAAGCCGTACGTGACGCGATTCGACCGGCCGGTGGGTGATCCGCGCTGCGGCTGGTTCGATCAGGTCAGCATTGACGAGCGGGCGACACCCGCGCGGCTCGCCTCCGGGTCGTAACCTTGGGCCATGCCCGCGACGGAGGAGCCGACGCTCTCGCTAGCCGAATGGCTGGTGCTCTGCCTGGTCTGCGAGAAGCCGCAGCACGGGTTCGCGATCGCCAGGCAACTCGGGTCCGACGGCGAGCTGGGCAGGATCTGGCGGGTACCGAAGCCGGTCGTCTACCGGGCGCTGCAGCGGCTCGAGCACGCCGGGCTGCTCCAGGCGACAGAGCCCGAGCCGTCGACCATGGGGCCGGTCCGCGAGCCGGTCAGGGCGACCAAGGCCGGACACAAACTGGCGGCGGCGTGGCTGACCAAGCCCGCCAGCCACGCCAGGGATGTCAGGTCCGAACTCCTGGCCAAGCTGGCGCTGCTCGACCGCTCTGGCGCGGACCCGCTCCCGCTGATCGAGGCGCAGCGAGAGCAACTGGTCCCGGTGGCGCAGGCTCTCGAGGACCGGCTGGCCAGTTCCGCGGGGTTCGACAGGACGCTGGTGCTGTGGCGGAGCGAGACCATCTCGGCCACCCTGCGGTTCCTTGACGCGATGCGAACCGACGCTCAGGATCGCGCGAACCGTCCGGCGTTGGCAGCCAGGTCGCGGCGGCCCGCCTGACCGGTCTTACTGACCAGGCTGGCGACGTGGGTCTCCACTGTCTTGGGTGAGATGAAGAGCTTGGCCGCGATGTCGGTGTTCGAGAGCCCCTGAGCGAGGAGCAGGAACACGTCCATCTCCCGGCTGGTCACGCCCAGCCGACGCATCTGGGCAGGGACCTGCGCCTTGCCGCGGCCGGTGCGCGGAGCCCGCTCGCCGGCCTGGCGAAGCACGACCCGGCACGCCGACGCGAGCTTGTGCTGGCCGTTCGCGTCGAATTCCCTGGTCGCCTCGCGCATCCAGGCCGCCGGGCTGCCCCAGGAGTCTTTGATCGCGTCGGCCGCGATCAGCCTCCTGGCCAGGTGGTTCCACCACGGCGCGTAAGGCCGGAAGCGCTCCTCGCCTTCGGCCGCCAGCGCCGCGGCCCGGCGGGGATGGCCTGCCCGTCCCTCCAGCACGGCCTGGGCGTAGGCGAGCCAGGCCTGGTTCCAGCCGACGGCCGCGCCGGCCGCGCGCGCGCGCTCCACGGCAGCGTGGCCGTCACTTCCCGCGGTCGCCGCCAGCAGTGTGTAGAACGCCCATGCCCGGCGCGCTGCCTGCTGCGGGGCGCCTGCTCGACGTGGCGCATGCCTGCCGCGCTCTCCTGCACGGCGTGCGCGACGTCGTCGCGGAACAGCGAGGCGACAACCCTGGCCTGGCCCCAGGTAGCCGCGAGAACCTCGGCGTCGTCCGGCAGGATGCTCTCCGCGCGGCGTACCGCGACCTTCGCAGCCTTGCGCTCGCCCTCGATGCCATAGATCTGCGCCTGAGCGGCGAGTGCCAGGGCCTCGATCCTGGGCGCCTTGATCAGCCTGGCTCCCTGCTCGCAGCGGCGCGCGGCGGCCATGGCCTTGTCCAGGTCAGTGCCCAGGCACCAGATGTTCGCGAGCTGCAGGTCGATGGCGGTCGCCGTGGCAATCGCGCCGGCCTGCCGAGCCAGCTCGCTGGCCTCGGAGAGCCGTGCGGTGTCACCGCCCTGGATCATGTCGATCGTCCCGAGTTCGTGCAGGGCGTTGATCCGCCGCACCGCGAACTCCTCGCCGTCGGCGATCTCGGCCGCCCGCTCGAAGGCCTCCCGCGCGGCAGCGAGGTCACGCACCCGCTCCCGCCGGCCGATCACCTCGAGCGACTCGAACGCGACCTCGGCGGCCCAGCCTGCAAGCCCAGCCGCCTCGGCGCTCGCCAGCGAACGCCTGGCGAGTTGCTCAGCCGCTTCCAGGTCGCCTGAGTCGATCGCGCAGCGGGCCGCCACCGCGTCCGCCCAGCTAGAGGTGATGGGGTTGCCGAGCTGGTCCGCGATCGCCCTGGCAGCCCGCAGATGGACAGCCGCAGAGACCGGATCTCCCTCGGACTCGGTGCGAGCCGCCATCAGCAAGATCCTGGCTTGACGCCTCGGCTCGGATCCCGTGGCACTCCAGCCTGGCTACGGCCTCTTCGGCGATCGGGGCTAGGCGCGAGTTGTCTCCTGCCAGCGCGAGGGCCTTGACGAGGCTCTCGTCGACGTCGGCCGCCAGGGTCGGGTCAGCGTCCTGCAGGTGTCCCAGCTGCGCCCTGGCCTCGCCGAGCGTCTCGGCGGCGCTGCGTGACCGCGCCGTGGACGAGGTCGCGCCGCCCAGCCTCGAGCAGCAGCCGTGCCGCCTGCGCGTGCTGCCCGGCCGCCTCGTGCAGCTCAGCGGCCAGCTCACACCAGGCGCCTGGCAGGCCGGGGTGAGCCGCCTGTACTGCGTCGGCCGCGGCCGCCGACCGCCGCGCCAGGTCAGGCGGCAGCAGCCCGAGATGATCGCCGCCCTGGTCAGGCTGTGCCGGAACCTGAGCCAGCCATGGCCTTGCTCGTGCGGCTCGATCAGCTGGACGTTGCGCGCTTGCGCGAGCGCGGCGATGACCTCCGCGTCGGTCGCGTCGCAGATCGCCGGCAGCAGCGTCCAGTCGAACTGCCTGCCGAGCACCGCCGCGGCCACGATGACCTCGGCCACCTTCGGCTCCAGCGCCGCGAGCCGGTTCTGGACGGAACCCACGATCGAGTCGGGCGTGTCGGTGCGAATGCCCTCGTGCACATGCCAGCCGTCAGGACGGTGCTCGAGCTCGCCAGACGCAGCCGCCGCGGCCAGGATCTCTTCGACAGCGAAGGGCAGCCCATCACAGTGAGCCAGCAGCCTGGTCGCCGCCGCCGCGGTTTCCGGATCCGCGTCCAGGCACGCGCCGGCCATCTCCTGGACCTCGCGCACGGTCAGCCGAGGCACCGCGATGAGCTCTGCTGATCTCCTTGAGCTGATCGATCTGGCGATGTCCAGGCCGGCCGACGGCTCGTCGTCCCGCAGCGTCGCTACGAGCAGGATCCGCCGCCCGGCGAGGTTGTCGGCCAGGTAGTCGACCGTCGCCAGGGTCTCCGGATCGGCCCACTGCAGGTCCTCGAGGATCAGGATCGAGCCGGTTCCGTCAGCGCGAGCACCCTGAGCAGGGCCTCAGCCACGGTCAGCGGATTGACCTCGGACTGGGCCGCGCGGGCCCGCCGAGTGCGGGAACGAGCGTGGCCAGGACGGACCTGTACTCCGTGTCGCTCGCCGCCTTGGCCAGCGAGCCAGCTCCTGCCGAGCTGGATGAGCGCCTCGGTGACTGGCCGGAACGGCGTGGGGGAGGCCGACTGGACGGCACGGCCGCGGTAGGTGGTGAAGCCGCGTCCGGCGGCGAGCGAGGACAGCTCGGCGGCCAGCCTTGACTTGCCGACACCGGGATCGCCGGTCAGGAATAGCGCGCGGCCGGCGCCGGTCGCGGCGGCGTCCAGCGCGGCGACCAGCGCGCGAAGCTCCGCGTCCCGGCCAACGAGGACCGGCGACAGCATCGACGGCATGAACTCGATGGTACTGAATGTAAGCATCCGACTACAGTGCGCGTTCTGGCGGGCTTTCGCACGCGGCCGAACATGCGCGCCATGCCGTCACGGAGGATTGCTCAGTAACTCTGCCGGACCATGGCCGTCCGCGATCTGACGATGCAACATCGTTACTGTTTATTGCTCTGTTAGCTAGTTTGAGTTATTGCTAAGTTTGACAATGGCCACAAGTGGGCATGATGCATCCAATGTCACCTACTCGTTAGGAGCAATGGATGTCGTCAGCAGAATCTCCAAGTCACGGAAATCATCAAGTGATTTAAGCCATTTGATTTCCCAAATCTTCTAGATTCCGAATCTCGCCGGGCCGGCCGGACCGCGGCCATCCTTGCGTGCGGCGGCCGCGCTTGTGCTGTTCGCTGGCAGCCGCCCACGCGGCCAGCGCCAGCAAGGTCGCCCCAGCCAGCGGGTTCCACTTCCGGATGGTGCGGACGCCGGGCGTCACGTGCCTGCCGCATGCGCAGCGGCAGCGTCACGATCGTCCGTGGCGCGCAGAACGACACGATGACGGTCTCCGTGCAGCGGCCTGCCGGCCAGGACCGGGTTCGACCTGTTCGTGATCCAGACGCCGAACAAGCCGTTCGGCGTCGCGTGGTACCAGTCCGACCTGCAGACCGACCGGCACGGCAAAGGCACGGTCGTCGTCAGGGGCATCTTCAACAACGAGACGTTCACGGTCGACACCGATCCGTCGCACACGGTGGCGCCGACCCATCAGTTCCACCTGGGACTGTGGTTCAACAGCCCGGCCAAGCCATTCAACCTGGGTTGTGAAGGCACAGCCACCGCGCCGATCGTGACGCCGTTCAACGGCGAGCAGCACGCGGGCATCCAGATTCTCAACACGTCCAACTTCCCGGAAACAAGGGGCCGCTCTCGCACGTCAAGGCCTGACGCTCGCCGCGGCTGGACGGTCATTCCCTGGAGTGCGGGAGGAGGGATGGCCGTCCAGCCGCCCGGCTTGATCGGCCGGCTACGGCGGCGTCGGCGTTGGCCCCGCTCGTCGCTGCTTGCGCGTCGGCCGGCCAGAGTCGGCCGCGTGATCGGGCACGTAGGTCTGCATGCCCTTGGGCATCCTGACGTAGCCCTGCGACGGCGGCCTGGGCGGCAGGGTGCAGCGGCATGCGCTGGACGTCCTGGTACGGGATGGTCGACAGCAGGTGCGCGATCATGTTGATCCGCGCGCTGCGCTTGTCGTCGCTCTCGACGACGTACCAGGGCGCCTCAGGGATGTCGGTGTGCACGAACATCTCGTCCTTGCTGCGGGAGTAGTCCTCCCACCGCGTGATCGACTCCAGGTCCATCGTGGACAGCTTCCAGCGCCGCATCGGGTCCTCGAGCCTGGACTTGAAGCGGCGCTGCTGCTCGGCGTCGCTGACCGAGAACCAGTACTTGCGCAGCATGATGCCGTCCTCGACCAGCATCCGCTCGAACAGCGGGCACTGGTGCATGAACCGGCCGTACTCCTCCTTGGTGCAGAACCCCATCACGCGCTCGACGCCCGCGCGGTTGTACCAGCTGCGGTCGAACAGGACGATGTGGCCGCCGGCCGGCAGGTGCCCGATGTAGCGCTGGAAGTACCACTCGGTCTGCTCGCGCTCGGTCGGCGCTGGCAGCGCGACGATCGAGGCGATCCTGGGGTTCAGGTACTGGGTCACCCGTTTGATCGTGCTGCCCTTGCCCGCCGCGTCCCGGCCCTCGAACACCACGACGATCCTGGTCCGCTCGGCCCTGACCCACTCCTGCAGCTTCACCAGCTCGGCCTGCAGCCGGAACAGCTCAGCCTCATAGAGCGATTTCGTTCAGCCGCTTGCCAGCCATGACGCACCTCCTGCGCCCTACATACCCGATCAGGTGTGCACATCCGGGCGTACCGCGTGTCAAGCCAGGGAAACATGACATCCGAGCGCGGAACACCGCGACGGCGCTGCCGGTTATCCTGACCGTCGGCCACGGATTCAGGAGGCTATGCGCACATGTCTGTCACTGATCGGCTGCTCGCCAACAATGCTGTCTATGCCCAGGAGTTCAACGGGCCGCTCCCGCTACCCCCGGCACTGGGCGTGGCCGTCGTCGCGTGCATGGACGCCAGGCTCAACGTCTACGGGATTCTCGGCCTCGAAGAGGGCCAGGCCCACGTCATCAGGAACGCGGGCGGGGTCATCACCGACGACGAGATCAGGTCGCTGGCCATCAGCCAGCGGCTGCTCGGCACCAAGGAGATCATCCTCATCCACCACACCGACTGCGGCATGCTGACGTTCACCGACGACGACTTCAAGGCGAGCATCGAGGCGGACACCGGCATCAAGCCGACCTGGGCCGCCGAGGCGTTCGGCGACCTGGACGGCGACGTGCGTCAGTCGATCGCCCGGATCAAGGCCAGCCCGTTCATCCCGAACAAGGACCAGGTGCGCGGCTTCGTCTTCGACGTGGCGACCGGCCTGCTCAACGAGGTCTGAGTTAGCCCGGGGGACGACACCCAGGTTCCCCCGCGAGCGAGGGCCCGGTCCGCGTCGTGGACGCTGGCCGAGCCTTCGCTCTGGCCGGGGTTCGTCCCAACCGGTAGATGGCAGGTTCCCAGAACCCCACACGGTGACCAACGAGCGACTCGATCAGCGCCGCCGAGCCGTTCAGCTGCGGTGCCACGAAGCTCGTGCCACCCCAAACGTGCTTTTAGGTTTACGAAA
>CAWEIQ010000005.1:0-541179 GCA_963809195.1 uncultured Actinomycetota bacterium
CCCCAGCCGAGCGCTAAACCCGGCAGCCGGACCCGCCGCAGGCCGCAGTGCCTGGCCGGACGTGAACCGGCGCGCGGCCAGAACGCTGGCCACCGCCGGCGCAACGAGCACCGCGGTCCAGGCAAGTGCTCCCAAGGCGCCCTGGTACCGCCCTGGGCAGCACCCGGCTCGCTTGGTAACGAACCACCCCGAGCGGAAGGAACACGAACACCGCGATGCCGATCGGCAGGCCCGCGGCGATGCCGCGGAGCAGGGTTCCCGTCGTCACCGGCGACCGCTGCGCGGTTGCGATTATCACGACGGCCGTGAAGATGGCCATTATCAGCAGGAACAGCGCTTCTCCCGTCCACAGCAGGCCACCAGCTCCTGGCCCCAAGGCGGCTGGGTCGCGCAGGCGCTCCACGGACACCTTGCACAGCGTCAGCGCGAGAACCGCTGAGTAGCCTCCGACCCGGACGAGCCGCTGCGCGCGTCCTGCGCGCGCAGGACCTACGAGCCGGCGCCCGGCTACCCAAAGCCCTACCAGCAGTGCCACGGTCACCAGCAAGCTGACCCGCTGGCCACCGTCACCCGGTTCACCGCTGACGGTGGCGAGCTCAAGCTGGCGATGCATCCCACAGCTACGGCGAAGGCGCAGATCGCGCCGGCCTTCCGCATGATCATCGACTCCCCGGACACCATTCGCAGTCCGCCAACCAGCCACGCCAGCCGCTGGCATCCGGCCGGACATTCTCGGCTTCCGCGAGGATCGCCTCGGCCCTATTCCGCGCGCCCGGCGGCAGTAGCCGGGCGCACCAGCGCAGGACTGCAGCCGCTGGCCGGCTCAGCCGGTCCACGGGACCGCCGCCCGAGCCGCCAGCCGCGCTGGCGTGCGGCCGCGAGGTGCCGCGCCCTCGCGAGCTGCCGTCGTTTGCGGGATCGCGGCCGTCGCCGCCGTCGCGAGCCCTTCTGCCGTCAGCCGGTACAGATGTCGGCGCGGCCGGCCTGGTACATGTTCGTCCTCCCATGAGGCCTCGACCAGGCCGCGATCGGCCAGCCGCACCAGGATCGGATACAGAGTGCCCGATTTAAGGTCCGTCTGTTTCGCGAGCGTGTAGCCATGTCGCCAGACCGAAGGCTCCGCGCAGAGCGTCGCCAGGACGCGAATCGTCTGGGGCGAAAAGGCACGGCGTGAAGCCATGCGGCAACTCTACCTAGGTAGAGTTGCCGCCGTCAACCGGAGACAGTCACGGCGCGCCGCCAAGCGTGAACTCCCTGTTAGTCCTCAGGCTTAGGTTGCTACGGAATTGCCGCATGGACGGTCAGGCAGCGTCGGGGTTTCCGCAGGATGGCAGCGTGATGGTGACCTTGGTGCCGGTGCCTGGTTCGCTGTCGATGTCCATCGTGCCGTGGTGTCCTCGTACGATCTCGGCCACGATCGTCAGCCCGATTCCGCTGCCGGCGATACCGGAGTTCCGCGGGCTACGGAAGAACCGTTCAGAGACTCTGGGCAGGTCTTCAGGGAGGATGCCGATGCCGGTGTCGCTGACCGTCAGCAGCGCCTCCTCCCCGCCGGGCTCCTGAGGCCCGGTTTCGACGAGCACGGTCCCTCCGGGGGGCGTGAATTTCAGCGCGTTGGTGAGCAGGTTGGTGGTGATCTCGCGCATCCGGGCCGGGTCGCATATGACCTGCGCCTCGGCGAGGCCGTGGCGCAGGGAGATGCCGGCGCCGGCGAAGGCGTCGGCCAGGCTGTCGGTTGCGTCCTGGACGATGGCGGCGAGGTCGCATGGGCTGAGCCTGAGCTGGAGGGCGGCGGCTTCGGCCGCCGCGAGCCGTTGCAGGTCGTCGACCATCCTGCCTAGGCGCAGTGTCTCATCGCGCAGGGACGCGAGATTCTCTGAGCTGGCCTTTGTCAGCCCGTCGAGCATGGCCTCGTGTCCGGCTTGCAGCACGGCGATGGGGGTGCGCAATTCGTGGGCGACGTCGGCGACGAGGTTGCGGCGCAGCCTGTCCTGAAGGTCCCTGGCGTCGGCCATCTGGTCGAAAGCGCCGGCCAGTTCGCCGATCTCGCCGAAGCCGCCGACGTCGCCGGCGCGGACAGTTGGATCGCCGCGGCCCCTGGCCCTGGCAACCTTTATCAGCCGGTCTAGGGACCCGGTGATGCGGCGAGAGACGAGCAGCGCGGCGATCAGCGCAATGAGCGCCGCCAGGCCGGCTGCCGTGATCCAGGCGGACCACCGCTCGGCCTGGAATCGCTCGATTGCCCCGGCCAGGCCCTTGTGGCCGAACCTGAGGGTCACGCTGCCGACGTGCTGCCCTCGCAGGTTGACGGGCTCGGTGAGCTCCGGCTGGCCGCGTCTGGAGGCGAAGTCTGGTGAGGCGCCGATCACCTGCCCGGCCATGTTCCGCGCTTGCAAAGCGGCGCCTGCCGACCAGCTCGGTGAGGGCTGTGAGGTCCGCCCGCTCCCAGCCCGCGTGGTCATAGGCGGCTGCCGCGGCGACGGCAGTCGCCCGGATCGCATCGGCACGCTGCCTGCTGAGCTGATCGACGTTGCGGCTCGTCACCACGGAACCGGAAACGACGGCTGCCGCAACCGCTGCGAGCGCGACAGCGACGAACACGAGCGCCAGCCGGAGGCCGAGCCGCCCGATCCAGGGCCCGGTGACCCTAGCCATCCCCGGTCAGAGCCGGCCCGATAGGCGCCGTGCAAGCTTGCAGATCTCTCATAGATCCCCCGATGTCGGTTGACTAACCAAGTAGAGGCCGCGCCCAGGTGACAGCGCGGACCCGTCATAATCCCCCGTGGGAGGCGCTCCAACGCCTCGACCGTCAGGCACTGCCCACATGTAGTGTCTCAAACGGTGGCGTGCCACGTCAGGGGCGAAAGTCTGTCCACCTCGGGACCGTTGCCTTGGCAGTCTTCGCAGGTCGGACCAGCCATCGTCAGTGCCGGCGGTCGCCTGGCTTGGCGAGTTTCGCCGGGTGACCGCTTGCCAGTTCGGCTGGCCCTGGCAACGCAATATCCAGTGCCGTGGCTGGCAGGGAAGGCGAACGAATTGCTGCCAGCGCGAGCCAGGCCACCTGGGCACCTACTGCTGATCACTATAGGAAATGCTACAGTTGGCACTGTGGATGAGTTGGACATCTACCAGACCAGCGAGGTCGCTGCCTGGCTCGCGGATTTGCAGCGGACCGATCCGAAGAGCGCCGACCTGGTCGATGACGCGATCTATGCGCTGAGCTGCTCCGGCCCTGCGTTAGGCAGGCCGTTGGTCGACACAATCACGGGGTCAGCGCTCAGGAACCTGAAGGAGTTACGGCCAGGA
Organism: uncultured Actinomycetota bacterium; assembly: GCA_963809195.1. GTDB lineage: Bacteria > Actinomycetota > Actinomycetes > Streptosporangiales > Streptosporangiaceae > Chersky-822. Next base: position 3,307 of record CAWEIQ010000005.1, read on the forward strand.
TCCACGGGGACGAGCGAGATCCGCATCCTGTTCGCCTTCGACCCCTGGCGCTCAGCGATCCTGTTGGTCGCTGGTGACAAGGCCGGGAAGTGGAAGCGGTGGTACGCCGAGACGATCCCCCGAGCGGAGCACCTGTACGAGATTTACCTGAAGGAAAGGACCGAGGAGGACGCCAGGCGATGAGCGGCTATGTCAAGTGGGACCGCGCGGCCTACGTGGACAGGGTCGGCGGCACCGAAGAAGCCGAGCGCCGTCGCAAGGCGGTCATGGCCCGCCAGAGCGGCTACCAGCTTGCCGAGGAGCGAAAGCGACACGGCCTAACCCAGGCCCAGCTCGCCGCCGCGATGGGTGTCAGCCCCGGCCGGGTGTCCCAGGTCGAGCGCGGCGAACTGTCCACCATCGAGGTCGTCGCCCGCTACATCGAGGCCCTCGGAGGCCGACTCGACCTCGTCGCCAGATTCAGCGACCACACCCTCACCCTCGCCACCACCGAAGCAGCCTGACGCGGCGACCCGAATCACAGGCTCAACTGTGGGCCAGATTGAGCCGCCGATGATTTGGGCCAGCGGTTCATCTCGCCCTCGGTGGCCGCAACAGTCATGAGGACTCCGCCGTGTGATCCAGTCGCCGTACCCCGTCCGTGGTTGCCAGGCAGATCATCCTGAGATTGACGCCAGTCTGCGCAGCGGCTGCCCGCAAAGCCGCCGACCACTGCTGGTCGGAATTGGCCACGGTTCGTCCGCGCTCCCGCGTCAGCGTCACTACCACTGAGCCGCCGGGCGCGGCGTCATTGAGCACGTGCGCGGTTATATCGCAAATGCTCCCTGCGTCGCGAGGAGCGGGATTGGCCGGCACATCGTCGATCGGAACGACGACGGGCAGCTGGACTGCGTTTGCGGCGAGGAACATCAGCCACAGCGAGCGATCGCGCCGCGAGTCGAGATCTATGAGCTGGCCGACGCGGTCAAGCACATCGGTGTCCGTCTCGAGCGGTGCTAAGAGATCGTACTCGGGCGTTCCTCCTGTATTCATCATCATGGCGCCAATTCAACCTGGGAACGAACAGCGGCTGCCATGGGCTTCGCTGCTTCTGTGGAAAACTAGCTCAGCTTCAATCGGGCCTGTGGACGGGCACCAGCCGAATCCGCTCAGTTGCCACAGCCTCGATCCGATCCCGGCTGTACAGCAGCGGCACGGCACCGTCCGCGGCCCACGGCGCGAACAGGTCGGAGTAGTGCGGGCTGGACGGGTCGCCCGACTGACCCGGGCTGTTCATGACCACCGAGTTATCCCACCCGCCGACGTCCACGACTAGCCGGAATGTGGCGCCAGCCGACTGCGTGAAATCAGGCAGGTAGGTGGTCGCGCCCACCGTGTCCGCGCTGCCACCGCGCGGCAGCGGATCGATAGCGGCCTTCCCGCGTGCTTCGGCGGACATGGCCCGCGCCGCCGGATGGGCGAGTCGGGCCCGGTGCAGCCCGCCCCAAGCCCAGTCCTGTTCGTCGGGGCCCAGCAATGCGGCCAGGTCTGCGATGGCGGCGGATAGCGATGCCTCAAACAACCCGGCCAGGACCGCGGCTGGGTCCGCGCCGAGCCGGCCGCCTGGGTTCTCGATCAGATCCAGGTCGATCCGGGGGTCGCCGACCAGGTCTTCCTCAGGTAGCACGGCGGCGAGCGCCGCCGGGACCTTCTCGGGCGGCAGGATCTGCGCCAGTGCCAGACGACGGAGGCCAGGACGCAGGTGCCGTCGGTACCACACCTGGAACAGAGCGGCAGCCGCTGAGTCCGTATCCAGGGTGCCGTCCCAGGCAGCCAGCAACAGGGCCGCCCGCCTCGCGGCGGGGTCGGTCAAGTGCTGCCCGCTCAGGACGCGCACCATCCGCCGCGCCGGCAAGCTCACGTAGTCACCTTGCAGGCGCACCATGTCGGCGACCGTGCTCGCGGATGCCGAGCCGAGATCCTCGGCAATCCGCTCGGCGCGGAACGGTGCGGGCCAGTCGCGGGTGATGACCCGGTCCTCAGGGAATCCGTGCGGCAGGTTCATCTCATTCGCCGTGGCGATCCAGCCGCGGGCCGGGTTCACCTCCGCCGGCAGCGCGTCCATGTCGTAGAAGCCGGCCCACTCGTAACGCCCGTCGCCAGGTACCGGCAGCGTGCCGTCCCAGTTCGGCCGGACCGGGGTCAGCCCGGCCGCCTTCCAGCCGATGGTGCCGGCCTCGTCTGCATACACCAGGTTCTCGCCTGGCGCGCCCCACCGGTTCAGCGCGGCCGTGAACCGCTCCACGTCCGGTGCCCGCATGGTCTCGATGCTGCCCAGGTAGGGAGCCATGCCCGGCTCTAGCCACGCTGCCCGGACGGCAAACGCGGCGTCGGACTCCGGGACGGAGCGGATCACCGGCCCGTGCCTGGTGAACCAGAGCTCGACCGGCACGGGGGGCGCGTCGCGCACCGGGATCTGCTCGCGAACAACCGTCATCGGCTCCCATCGGTCCCGGTACCAGTACTCCTGGGGCTGCCCCGGCCGGGTCCGGTACACGTACAGGTCCTCCTGGTCGACAGGGAACACCGTGAAACCGAACGCCACGTGGCCGTTATGGCCGAGGGACAGGCCAGGCAACGCCGGCTCCCCGGCGCCGATCACGTCGAAGCCGGGGGCGCTGAGGTGCGCGATGTACCGGAGCGAGGGCAGTGACACTGTCCGGTGCGGGTCGTTGGCAAGCAACGCCCGCCCGGTCGCGGTCCGCTCTGGTGCCAGCACCCAGTTGTTGCTGCCTTCGCCGGCCTGCACCGATCCGGCTTGCACCGACCCGGCCCCGGCCTGGGCCGACGCACCGGCCAGCCCTCCGAGCTGGGCTGGCAGGACCGCCAGCGCGTAGTCACGCAGCACATCGTCGGGGATGACGCTCAGGTCCAGGCCGTCAGGCACCATCAGCTCGCCGCGGGGTTCGCGCCGCCGCCGCAGTTCCTCCGCGGCTGGCCCGAAGTCGCGCAGCATCAGCGCGCGGGCCACTTCCTGGACGACGTTATGGAACAGGCCGTGGCTGCGGATACGAGCCACGTCGGACGGCGCCCAGAAGGCGGGCTCGTAGCCCAGCTCGCGGAACTCCAACGGCATCCGGGAAGCGTCCTGTTGAGTCAGGGTCACATAGGCGTTGATCCCGGCCGTGAACGCCGTGGCGACGTCCTTGGTGTCGGAAGCGTAGGCCAGCCATTCGGCGTGCATGTCCCCGCGGAACAGGAACAACCGCGCCGCCCGGTCCTGCTCGGCGTACTCCGCGCCCCACACCTGAGCGAGCAACCCGAGTCCGCGCCGCCGCCAGGTGTCGATCTGCCACAGCCGGTCCCGCGCGACCTGGAAGCCCTGCGCCCAGAACGCGTCGTGCGTGCTCGACGCGTAGATGTGCGGGATGCCCCACGGGTCGGTCAGTATCTCGGCCGGCGCCTCCAGCCCGGTCACAGGCAGGTCGGCAGACGGCGGTTTCAGTCGTCGCTCCAGCAGTCGTAGATGTCGCTGAGGGTGGCGAACCACACGCCGTCGTGCTGCTTCATGTGCACGATGAACCTCTCCAGCAGCATGATGGCGTGCGCGCGGCCGCTGACCAGGCCGTGCACGGTGTGGGTGAGGATGCCGCCGGTGTGATTCTCGTAGGCGTAGTCGAAGTTGTCCCGCCACCTGGCGAACGTGTCGTCGGTGGACATCAGCCCGGCTAGCATCCCCGGTACGTGGTCCAGCGCCGGGAAGTCATCCATGAACCAGGACACCGGAAGCTCCAGCACCGGACTAGGCGGGCCGAACTCATTCGGTTGTTCGCGGTGCACGGTGACCTGCCTGGGCCGGTACGGCTCGAAGTCCCCGCCCATCAGCGAGCTGTCCCAGTCGAAGCCGTGCTCTTCCAGGATGCCCAGAGTCCACGGGGAGAAGTCCCAGGCAGGAGAGCGGTAACCGCGGGGCCGTCGGCCGACGATCTTCTCGTGCTGGCTGAGCTGGACCTCCATCAGCCGCCGCTCCTCGGCTTCGCCGAGCGACGGCACGGACTCGTGGTACGCGCCATGCGCCGCGATCTCGTGTCCGGAGTCGATGATCTGCCGGATGCGGTCGGGGAAGGTGATGAGCGTGTGCCCAGGCGTGCACCACGTCGTCGGGATGCCGTGCTTCGCGAACAACCGCAGCAGCCGCGGAGTGCCAACCTCCGCGTCGAACTCCCCGCGGGACAGGATCGACGGGCTCAGCGTGGCCATGTGCCCGCTGAACGCGCACATCGCGTCGAAGTCAACCCCGATGTTGATGGCAAGTCGCTTCCCCGCGGGCAGTCGTAGCGGCATGCGGCGGTCCCCTCCTCGGTGCGTTCCGGCGCCATACAGGACCCGTCCAGAATGTGCGGGTTGGCCCCGCCTCGTCAACCATCGGGATTAACGCAGCCCTCGGGCGGAATGCCCTCCGTACGGGGTTAAGGTGTCGCCATGACACGAGCGGTGGTGCTGGGTGGCGGTGGTCCGGTCGGCGTGGGCTGGGAGTCGGGGCTGGCCGTGGGCTTGGCCGAGGCCGGGGTTGCGCTGGGCGCGGCGGACCTCGTCGTGGGGACTTCGGCCGGATCGATCGTGGGGGCCAGGCTGGCCCTCGGGCTCGATCTGGCCGAGACGGTTCGCGCGGTGGGCCAGCCGATGCCCGTCGAGGCCGGCGCAGGCGCATCGATCGCCGACCTGATGACCGCCTTGGCCGACACTGCGAGCCGGGCTCAGACCCCTGAGGAGATGCGCATCGAGCTGGGCAAGCTGGCGCTGGGCGCGCATACGGTGCCGGAAGGCGACTTCACCGGCGCGGCTGTGTTCGCGCAGCTGGCCGGCCGCGACTGGCCGGCGCAGTTCCAGTGCACGGCGATCGACACCCTTACCGGCGCCCTGCGGGTGTGGGACGCGACCTCGGGCGCCCCGTTGGACCTCGCCGTCGCTTCGAGCTGTTCCGTCCCGATGGTGTTCCCGCCGGTGACGATCGACGGCTCACGCTACATGGACGGCGGGATGCGCACCCCGCTCAACGCCGACCTGGCCGCCGGGCACGCCGCGGTGATCGTGGTGTCGTGCCTGGCCATGGCCTTGCCCGAGGGAGTCACCGAGCCGGTGTTCGAGGCGACCGCGGCCCAGATCGAGGCCGAGATGGCGGTGTTGCGCGGCGGGGGCGCTGCGGTGGAGATCATCGCCCCGGGCGGGGAGTTCCTCGAGGTGAGCGGCTGGGGAACCGAGCTGATGAACCCGGCCAGGGTGGCCGGCGCATACGAGGCGGGCGTGCGGCAGGCGGTCGCGGAGGCGGACCGGCTGCGGGCCATCTGGACCTCGCCATAAACCGGCACTCACGATCATGACTGCCCCTCAGGCTGAGCTGGACCAGACCGGGAGAGAGTACCTGGCCAGGCTGAGCGACGCCGACCTGCGCGCGCTCGTCCAGGCGGACGCTGTCACCGCCGACCGCGCGACGGCCCGCATCGAGGCGCTGCACCAGCAGCCGGCCCTGCTCCTAGACGCACTCGACCGGCCAGCCACCTCGGCGGCTGTGCTGAACCTGGCCGGTGTCGCCGAGCCCGGCGCGGCGCGTGGCCGCGGTGCGGCCGACCGCTTCGCCCTGATCTCACCGTTCCTGCTGTTTGCCGCGGCTGTCCACCGCACCGCCGCCGACCTTGCCGGGACGAGCTACGCCCCGGAGCGCACCGCGCCTCGGCTGCGGATCCCGCTGTTCGACGGCGGCCGGCTCACGGCCTACCTGGCCGCGCCGCGACACCGGCTGTTCCTGGCCGACTTGCTTGCCTCGTTCGCGCGGATCTCCGGCGGGGTCGTACTGGCGCCGGACGGCCAGCACCGCCGCCGGTGGAACGACGCCGACCCGCACCGGCTGGCGGTCCTGCTCGACGCGGTGCCCCCGGCCGAGCGCCCGCCGGTCTGGCGGCGGCTCGGTGACCTGGCGCTGTTTCTAGCCGGCGTGTTCCCCGACGCCGCGGAGCGACTGGTGCCGGATGAGGCGAGCGCCAGGCGGCTGGCCCGCCGGACCCTGCCGGAGACCTGGGCAGACGCGCGGCCGGAGCGCCTCCCCGAGGGCGGCGCGCCCGACCTGATCGAGTGGCTGGGCACCCGCTGGTACGAGCAGGCGGCCCGGCACGTGACCGGCGACGCTGCGCAGGACCTGCGCGAGCAGGCTGAGCAATTCCGCCCGGCCCGCCGGGTCCTGAACACGGCGACCGACCGCTATCTGCTGCCCTACTCTGCCGGCTGGCTGACCGAGCCGGGCTGAGCGTGTACGTCTGATCGTGCCTTCCGCGCCGGCGGCAGGCAGCGGGGCGGGTCCGCCTGCTCCGGGAACCTGACCTCTATGCGCAGCCCGCCTTCCGGCTGGGCGTGGGCGGCAATGCTGGCACCGTGGACGTCGGCGATGGCGGCGACGATGGACAGGCCGAGCCCGTGACCGGTGCCGCCGCGGGACGAAGCCAGGCGCTCGAAGGGCCGGAACAGCCGGGCGACCTCGGCGGCCGGGATAACCGGGCCCGTGTTGGCCACGCAGATGACAGCGCGGCCGTCCTGCTGTGTAGTGGCGAGCTGGATCGCGCCGCCCCTGGTGTTATGTCGGACGGCGTTGTCGACAAGGTTGACGGCGAGCCGCTCAATCAGGTTGGGATCACCTGCGACGGGGGCGGGGTCCAGCGAGGTCTCCAGCCTGAGTTCCCGCCGCTCGGCCTCGGGACGAACGGCCTGCAGGCCGACGGCGGCAGCCTCGGACAGGTCCGCGGGCTCTTGGTTGCCAGTGCCCGCTTCGCTGGTGGCCAGGGTGAGCAGCGCCTCAAGCAGGCGTTCTTGCTGAATGCCGGATTCAAGTAGTTCCTCGCCAGTGGTGCGCCATTGCTGGCTGGTCGTGTCGGGGTTGCGCAGCGCTACCTGTAGCAGGGTCCGGTCGAGGGTGAGCGGCGTGCGAAGTTCGTGCGAGGCGTTGGCGACAAAATGCCGCTGAGCGGTGAACGATCCTTCGAGGCGGCCGAACAGGTCGTTAAGGGTATTGGCGAGTTCTCTGAACTCGTCGTCTGGCCCGCGCAGGTCGAGCCGCTCGTGCAGGCTGGTTGCAGAGATCCTGTGTGCGGTCGCGGTGATGGCGCGCACCGGCCGCAGCACCCGCCCCGCGACGAGCCAGCCGAGCGCGAAGGCGAGCGCGGCCATGACAGCGAGCGCGATGGCAGACTGACTGAGGAGCGTATGCAGGTCCAGCGCGTGCCGGGCGATCCAGGCGTGGACCAGCCTTTCGCAATGCCGGTCCGTGCGCAGGCACGACAAGCTCTCGTGCCCCTGTAGTTTCGGGAACCAGCGCAGGCGGCCGGTGGCGCGGCCGAACAGCCAGTAGGTGAATCCGAGCAGGCCGGCACCGGACAGCGTGAACAGGCAACCGTACAGCAGTGTCAGGCGCAGCCGCGCGGTCGGGCGGGGCGGCCGGAGCCGGGAGTCCTTAGCTGCGAGCCGCGCAGTCAGCCCGGTCACGGTGCGTCGCCCAGGCGGTAGCCGCCCTCGCGGACGGTCTGAATCAGCGGCGGATCACCGAGCTTGCCGCGCAGTCGCCCGATCGTGGTCTTGACCGTGGTGGTGAACAGGTCGGCATTCTCGTCCCACACCCGTTCCAGCAGTTCCTCGGCCGTCACCAGCGTCCCGTCGGCGGAGAGCAGGCACTCCAGCACGGCAAACTCCTTCGGCGTCAGCGCCAGCCGGCGGCTGGCCCGGACGGCCAGCCGCTTGGCCGGGTCGACCGACAGGTCGCCGTGAGTCAGGACCGGCGGGAGCGGGAGGACCGCGCGCCGTCCCAATGCCCTGATCCGGGCGACCAGTTCGGTGAAATCGAACGGCTTGGGCAGGTAGTCGTCCGCACCCAGGCCCAGGCCCTCGACCCGGTCGGCGATCGTGCTGGCTGCTGTGAGCATCAGCACCCGGCTCGGGCACCGGCGATCGGCGAGTTCCCGGCAGACCCGGTCGCCGTGGACGCCCGGCAGGTCCCGGTCCAGCACGATCACGTCGTAGCGGGCCAGGGCGACGTGGTCGAGCGCTTCCTGCCCATTGCGCGCCAGGTCGACGGCCATGCCCTCATCGCGCAGCCCGGAGGCTACCGCCTCGGCGAGCCGCTTGTGATCTTCCACGACCAGCACTCTCATGACCTCTCCCAGGGTGCGCCCGCCCGGTCCGCCTGGCCGGGGCGGGCGCGTCCTTGCTGCCAGGATGCCTGGCGCCGAGTGACAGGAAGGTCACAGCGCCTGTGACCGTGCTGTCACCCACGGCCTAGTACACCTGACGTCGCGGGCACCCGGCCACACCGCCGTAGCGGCCAGGAATCTGCGGGCAGGCGGCACGGGCGAAGAACGAAAGGCTAGGCGATGAACGCGACCACTGGGGGTCACCGCCGTCCGCGAGGGTGCTCCCGGCGGCGGGCGGGTGTCCTTGCAGTCGCCTCCTGCATCGCGCAGCTCGCTGCGGCCTGCGGCAGCAGCACCGGCCCGGCCAGCACGGCCGGTGCCTCACATCCGCCGGGCTATCAGCAGTACCACGCGTATTCGCAGTGCATGCGCTCGCACGGCGCGCCGTTCTGGCCGGAGCCGTCGGAGAGAAGCCACGGCGTGTTCGACAGCCCGTTCACATACCGGATCACTGCACGGATCCTGGCGCGGGAACGCGGCACGGGGTGGCAGGCGGCGGTGGCGGCCTGCCGAAAGCTAGCGCCCCAAGGGCTCCCGTTCACCGCGGCGCAGATCACCGCGCTGCGCTCTGATCTGGACAAGCTGGCCGCGTGCATGCGCGGGCACGGCATCACCCGCTTCCCCAGCCCGGTCGTCAACCTCTCAGGCGGCGGCTTCCCGAGCCCGGGCACGGGCGTCAAGCCGGATTCCGCGCGATTCCGGGCCGCGCAGCGTGCCTGCTGGGTTTACGCGCCGGGTTCGCGATGAGAGGCGGCACGAGGCACATGAGGTGGAGATGGCTTGCCCTGCTGCTGGCCCTGACCATGCCGCTGGCGGCGGCCTGCGGCGCCAGCGGCGGATCCGCCGGCCGGGCCGGGTCGCCTGGGCGGCTGTACCAGCGGGCGCTCGCCTACACGGGCTGCATGCGATCGCACGGCGTGCCGGACTTCCCCGCCCCCAAGCCAGGGCCCGAAGGCACGCTGATATTTCCGTTGAACCCTCCCGCCGGGATGCTTGCCAGCCCCGGCTACGACCCGGCGTTCCGCGCCTGCCTGAAACGGGCCGTGATCGGCGCCCGGCCCCGGCGATACCGGGCGATTGCCCTCAGTGCACTAAAGCAGGCGGAGTGCATGCGAGCGCACGGGATCGCCAGCTATCCCTCCCCGGCGGCCCTCAACGGCGGCCTCCACGTCCCGGACACGACCATCGGCCTTGACACGCACACTCCGCAGTTCCAGGTCGCGGGCAAGGCGTGCGGGCTCATGGACCTGTGGATGCTGCAGTGGTGGTGGCCGGCCGGGTCGGTGCAGCCGTGACCGGCGGCCCGGTACTCAAGGCGGCCGCGGCGGGGGCGGTCCGCCGGCTGGTGCCGACCGCGGTGGTGTGCGTGGTGGTGGCGGCGGCCGCCGCGGCCGCGGTGCTCGGGCTTGCCAGGGCCACCAGTTCCACCCTGGCCTACCAGATAGCCCGCGCGAAGCACCACAGCCCCGACCTGACGCTGACGGTCGATGCCGCGAAGGCGACCAGCGCCCAGGTCGCCGCGACTCGCCGCCTGCGCGGAGTGACCAAGGTGGCCTTCTTCCCGGCGACCACGGTCACGCTCTCCGTGCCGGTCCCGCGGTACATGGCACCCAGCGGCCGGATAACCGCACCCGTGAGCGTGGTGGGGCGGGCGTCGCGGCTCGGCCCCCTTGACGACATCTCCGGGCACAAGGGCCGGTGGCCCAGCCGTGAAGGCGAGATCGCGCTGGCCCCTTACGCGAACGCCCGGGGGTCGATCGGCCAGGTCGTCACCGCGACCGTGACCAGCGTGCGGGGCCGCCCGAAGCTCACCGTGGTCGGGTACGCCTCCCCGCCCACGTCGCAGGACCAGACCCAGCAGTCCTGGGTGGTCCCGGCCGAGATCACCGCGCTGGAGAAGGCGGGAGCGCCCGCGCAGGAGGAGCTGGCGTGCACCTTCCGCGCCGCCGCCACCCCGGCCCGGATCAGCGCGGACCTGCGCGAGCTGCGCGGCGCGCTGCCCGCGGGCGCGATCATCACCTACACCTCCTGGCTGAACACCGAGAACTTCTGGCGGCGGCAGGCGGATCGATCGCGCCGCTCCTGATGGCCTACGCGATCATCGCCGTGGTGCTCGCGATACTGACCGCGGGGATCGCCGCGGCGGCCGCGGTGGTGTCCAGCTACCGGCGGATCGGCGTGCTGAAGTCCATCGGGTTCACCCCCGCCCAGATCGCGGCGACCTACCTCGCCCAGCTCGGCATCCCGGCGCTGGCCGGGGCCGTCGCCGGGACCGTGGTCGGCTGCCTCTGGGCGCGCCCGATGCTCAAGGTGGACGTCCCGAAATGGATCTGGCTGAGCGTCCCCATCGGCCTGTGCGTCCTGACCGGGCTCGCCGCCCTCGCGCCCGCCGTGCGGGCCGGGCGGCTGAGCTCCGTCGCGGCGACCACCGCCGGGCAAGCGCCCCGCGCGGGGCGGCGGTATGCGGCGCACCGGCTGGCCGGTCGGCTCAAGCCTGCCGCGCGGCCGGTGTCACTCGGCCTGGCCGCGCCGTTTTCCCGCCCCAGCCGCTCGGCGGCGACGGTCGCCGTCGTCACGGCCGGCCTGGCCGCCGTGGTCATCGCGGTGGGCCTGCAGGCCCAGATGCACCAGATCGTGCTCGTCCCTGGGTGGGCGGACAACGGCGTCCGGCTGGTCGGGCAGCTGACCCGGCTGGTGGCGGTACTCGCCGCGCTCGGCGTGTTCAGCGCCGTCCTGATGCTCGCCCGCGAGCGGGTACGCGACCTCGGCATCGTCAAGGCGGTCGGGATGACACCCCGCCAGGTCATCACCATGGTCACCTGCTGGGCGATCGCCCCCGCCATCGCCGCCGCGGTCATCGCCCTGCCCGCCGGCATCGCGCTGGAACACGCGGTCGCCCGGGCGGTCGTCAGCTGGCAGACCAGCCGGATGACGCGGACGACCACGCCGCCCCTCATCGGCGGACCCCCGTCGCGCCATCACGCCGCCGGTCCCGGCCGGCCGGGCGCAACCGACAGCCACCGCGAGATCCTTGCCCAACGGGCACCATCGGGTCATCGATCTTCCCGGGCATGGCGCCCACGGCGCCTTGCCGCCTCAGCTGGCTCAGCTCGGGACGCACCTGACCCAGGCCTACACCCCCGGCACCCTTGCCCTGCTGGTGCTGGCCGGGCTCGCCATCGCCATCGCGGGCGCGCTCGGCCCCGCCGTCTGGGCCGCCGCCACCAAGACCACCACCGCCCTGCACGCCGAGTGAGCCTCAGCGCCCGCCGGTGACGACGAGAGGAGCAAGACCACATGATCGGATCAGCTGATCCGCCTCGGTGACGTGACCAAACGGTATGCGGCGGGCGGACCGCCCGCCCTGGACAACCTCAGCCTGAGCGTGGCGGCGGGCGAGGCGGTGGCGGTGATGGGGCCGTCGGGGAGCGGGAAGTCGACGCTGCTGAACCTGGCCGCCGGCCTGGACAAGCCCACCAGCGGGACCGTCACCGTGGCCGGGCAGCGGATCGATGCGCTCAGCGAAACCCGGCTGGCCCGCTACCGGCGCACCCAGGTCGGGATGATCTTCCAGTTCTTCAACCTGCTCGACGACCTGACCGTGGCCGACAACGTGCTGCTGCCCGCCCAGCTCGCCGGCACACCGCGGCGGCAGGCTCGGGCCCGGTGCGCGGGCCTGCTGGATCAGCTGGGCATCGGCCGGTACCGGGACAGCTATCCCGGGCGGCTGTCAGGCGGTGAGCGGCAGCGGGTAGCGATCGCCCGTGCGCTGATCAACGACCCGGCCGTGCTGCTGGCAGACGAGCCGACCGGGGCGGTCGACACCGCCACCGGCGAGGAGATCGGCCAGCTGCTGCTGGACCTGAACGCCACCGGGCAGACGCTGGTCCTGGTCACCCACAGCCCGGACCTGGCCGCCAGGTACGCCAAACGGACGGTCCGGCTGGTGGACGGCCACATCGCCAGCGATACAGGAATCGCGGACGACCCAGACGGCAGCCAAGGACAGCCCGCCGCGAGGACCCAGCCATGACCGGCGGGGCGGTGCTGAAGGTCGCCACGGCCGGGGTGACCCGGCGGCTGGTGCCAAGCGTGGTGATCTTCCTCGTGCTGACCGCAGGCGCTGCCGCCGGCCTGCTGGGACTGACCCTGGTCACCAATTCCAATGAGCTCTTCCTGACGGCGTTCGCACGCCAGGACGGCGCTCAACTGGCCGTGACGTTCAACGCCGCCAACGTCACCCCCGCACAGCTCGCGAAGACCCGCCTGCTGCCGGGCGTGACCCGGGCCGCCGGCCCGTATCCGGAAACCTACGTGTTGCTCGCACCCGGGCACACCGTCGGCGGGCCGCCGGTTCCCCGCGCTAACTCCCGGCTCACTGTCCCGCACGGCCAGGTGAACGCGGGCGCCATGGCACCGGGCAAGCCATTGGCAGTGACTGGCCGGGCCAGGCCCTCCGGATCGCTCGACAAGCTTGCGCTGCTGCAGGGCCGGTGGGTGACGGGGCCGGGCGAGATCGATGTCGATCCGCGGCTCCTACCATTCCCGGTCCGGATCGGCGGCACTGTCTCAGTGGCCAGTGCGCCGGGCAAACCGAAGCTCACGGTAGTCGGGTATGCCTCCTCCATCGGGCGCGACGAGGCGGCCTGGGTGACCCCCGGCCAGGTCACCGCCCTGGACCCGGCCGGGGCACCCGCAGAGCAGCAGATGCTCTACACCTTCGCGATGGCGGGCACCGCCGCTCAGGTCAGCGCCGATCTGGCCAGGGTGACGGCGGCGCTGCCGCGAGAGGCAGCGGCCAGCTGGGTGTCCTGGGTGTCCAGCGACCGCCTGATCGCAGGCGCGCAGGGGATCAATACGCCGTTCGTGGTCGCCTTCGCCGTCATCGCCCTGGTGCTGGCGGTGCTGATAACGGCCAGCGTGGCCGCCGCCGCCGTAGTCGCCAGCTACCGGCGGATCGGTGTGCTCAAGAGCGTCGGGTTCACTCCCGCCCAGGTCACCATCACCTACTTGACCCAGATCGGCGTGCCCGCCCTGGCCGGGGCCATCGCCGGCACCGTGCTGGGCGACCGGCGGGTGCTGCCGCTGGTCAACGGCGGCAGCAGCCTGTTCCGCCTCACCGTCGTCGTGCCGTTGTGGATCAACATCGCTGCCCCGCTGGGGATGCTGGCGCTAGCCGGGGCAGCGGCGGCAGTACCCGCGATGCGGGCCGGGCGGCTGCGGGCGGTTCAGGCGATCACCGCCGGGCAGGCCCCGCCGGCCGGGCACGGGTATGCCGCCCACCGGCTCGCCGCCCGGCTGCCGCTGCCCAGGCCCGTGACGGCGGGACTGGCCGCCCCGCTCGCCCGGCCAGCCCGCTCCGCGGTCACGCTTGCCGCGATCACCTTCGGGCTCACGGCGGTCGTGCTCGCTACCGGCCTAGACGCCTCCCTCGCCAAGATCAGCCACAGCGGGGACCAGTGGCTGCACGCGGTGGTTATCTTGCAGCCGGGCAACAAGGCGTTCACGTCCGGCCAGCAGCGATCAGTAGCCACCGCCGTGGCGGCGCAGTCAGGGACACTGAGCTACGCGGCCGAGGCCACCACCCCGCCTTCCCTGCGGCCCAACCCTCGCGCCTGGGCCGCCAGCGTGCCCGGCGTGGGCCTGGCACCTGCCGATCACCGCCTTCCAGGGCAACGCCGCCCGGCTGGGCTGGGAATTCACCAGCGGGCACTGGTACGCCCGTCCCGGCCAGGTAGTCATCAACACCGCCTACCCCGGCACCGCCAGCCTGACCGCGGGCAAGCTGATCCGCATCACGGTAGGCGGCACGACGGTCACCGCCATGATCACCGGCACCGTCGATAACCCGGGCATCGTCGGAGAGCTGCTCACCAGCTGGCAGACGCTGCACGGCGCCGCAGGCCTAAAGGTCAGCCAGTACATTGTCGCCCTGCGGCCCGGCGTCAGGCCGCCGGCCTATGCGGCGGCACTAGGCAGGGCATTGGGGCGTGACTACGTCGTGACCACGATCCAGCCGGGCCAGAGCGGCAGCGTCGGGCTCTACGGCGACGTCGACACCTCGCTGATCCGGCTGCTCACGATCCTGGTCGCGGTGCTCGCCGGCCTCGGCGTCCTCAACGCCGTGCTCATGCTCGCCCGCGAGCGCGTCCACGACCTCGGCGTCTGCAAGGCGGTCGGCATGACGCCGTGGCAGGTCCTCACCATGGTCACTTGCTGGGCCATCGCCCCCGCCGTCGCAGCGACCGTCATCGCGCTGCCCGCGGGAATGGCCCTGCAGAGCGCCGTCATGCACGCCCTCGCCAGCGACCAGGCGTTCCTGCCGTCAGTCCTTCGCACTCCCCCCAGCAGCCTCGTGCACGTCTACACTCCCGCCGGCCTCACCCTGCTCGCCCTCGCCGGCCTAGCCCTCACTATCGTCGGTGCGCTCGGCCCCGCCACCTGGGCCGCGGCATCCAGGACCACGGTCGCGCTGCACGCCGAATAACCGGGCCTCGATCCAGCGGTCAGGTCGTGCCGCTTGCCCGAATCACCGCGTCCTGACAGCCGTTCAGGGCGCGAAGCTGGGCACCGCCACGCTTTGCCGAGTCGACCTGGGGATGCCAGCCTGGTACCGGTGAGGCCGAGAATCAGATACTGCGCCACCGCTGCCGGCCGTGTCGCGTACTCAACGGTGGGATCCGGGCCGGTGCTGCTATGCGATTCGGGCTGGATCACTGACCTGCGCGCACAGCTGGAACTGTTCTCGTTCGGCCCATTCATCGAGCACCTGGCCGAGCGGTTCACCGTGCTGCGCTTCGACAAGCCCGGGTGCGGCCTGTCTGACCGCGACGAGGCCGACCTGTCCTTTGAGGGGCAGATGGCGGCGGCGTTGGCGGTGGCCGACGCGGCGGGCGCCAGAAGGTTCTGCCTCTTCGGCGCCTCACAGGGCGGCCAGCTCGCGGCCGCGCTGGCGGCCAGATACCCGGATCGGGTCGAGGCGCTCGTGCTGTACGGGACCTGCGCCAGCGGAAACGACTTGGCTCCGGCCGATGTCAGGAAATCGCTCGTGGCCCTGGTGCGGGCGCACTGGGGCCTGGGGTTGCGAGCGATGGCCGGGACGTTCGTAACCGATCCCAGTCCTGGGGACTTGACTGGATTCGCCAGGTTCCAGCAGTCCAGCGCATCCGCCGAGGTGGCCGCCCGGCTCCTGGAGGTGTACTACGACACCGACGTCCGGGCGCTACTTCCGTCGATCGGCGCGCGGACCGCTGTGCTGCACCGCGAGGCGGACCGGGGCACAAGGTTCGAGCTGGGACGCGAGGTCGCAACGCTCATTCCCGGGGCGATGCTGATCCCGCTGCCGGGTTCGAGTCACCTGTACTACCACGGCGAGTGGCCGGCCGTCCTGGAGGCGGTGATTGGCTTCCTGGACGAGCCCGCCGACGCCGGGCCGCCGCTCACCGGCCGGGAACTCGAGGTGGCCGGACTGGTCGCCGCCGGGCTAACCAACCAGGCCATCGCCCGGCGGCTGGCGATCGCGCCGCGGACCGCCGAGGCGCACGTCGAGAACATCCGGCGCAAGCTGGAGGTGCGCTCACGGGCGCAGATCGCGGCATGGGTGACCGAGCGCCGCCTCCGCAGGTGACCAGTCTCCGTAGTACGCCCTACGCGGCGCCGGCCACGAGCGCCGCGGCCGGAGCGGGACGGCGGATTTGGCGGTAGATCACCCGATGGCCGCCGGGGCGGGCCGACCCTAGCGTGCAGGTATGGCATCTGAGAATTCAACGGCGGCGGGCCCTGTGATGACCATCCCGTCCCGATTCCGCGGGCCCTCGGGCAGCGGTAACGGCGGCTACGTCTGCGGCTGCGCGGCCGCCTACGTCGGAGCCCCGGCGACGATCACGCTACGCCGGCCGCCTCCGCTCGACACTGCCCTGGCTGTGCAACGAGATGGCGATGGCTCGGTCCGCGTTCGCGACGGAACCATGCTGATAGCTGAGGCGCAGTCCGCGGCGGACCCACCGGCCCTGGAGATACCAGGCCCGGTGTCGCTGGCTCAGGCTTGCGCGGCGGCCGGGCGAGCCAGGTACTTCCAGGATCCGGTTTTTCCCGACTGCTTCGTCTGCGGGCCGGCCCGCGAGGCCGGCGACGGGTTGCGGATTTTCCCGGGCCAGGTGGCCGACCGGGAACTGTGGGCGGCGCCGTGGACGCCGGACCCTTCGTTGGCTGGCATCGACGGCCGGGCGCGGACCGAGATCGTGTGGGCGGCGCTGGACTGCCCGAGCGGGATCGCCGCCGCCGCAGCGGCCGGCCTTGACACCGCCATCTTGCTCGGCCGGATGACGGCCCGGCTGGCGGGTCGGCCCGAGACTGGTCAGCCATGCCGGGTGATCGCCTGGCCGGCGGGACGGGACGGCCGTAAGCTCACCGCCTTCTCGGCGCTGGTCGGCCCTCGCGGCGAGGTCCTCGCCACGGCCCGGGCACTATGGCTCACCGCGCCGCAGCTGCCATCAGGAGGGGCGTCATGACCGCGAGCCGACGCGGCGTCGGGCTCACCCCGATGGAAACCCGGCGCGACGTCATAGTCGCGGCGGCCGTGCTCGCCGATGAGCTGGGTTACGAGACTTTCGCAGTGCCCGAGGGCTGGGGGCTGGACTCCACCCCTGTGCTGGCCGAGATCGCCCTGCGCACCAGCCGGATCCAGATCGCTTCCGGCGTGTTGTCGGTGTGGGGCCGCACCCCGGCCACGCTGGCGATGACCGCCGCCACGCTGCATCAGATGAGTGAAGGGCGGTATGTGCTGGGCTTGGGCGCCAGCACCCCGGCTCTGGCCGAGGGGTTCCACGACGTCCCGTTCCGGCACCCGGCTGCCCGCCTGCGCGAGTCCGTGACCGCCGTCCGCGCGCTGCTTGACGGGCAGCCCGCCGAACTGCGCCGCGTCCCGGCAGCGCGCCCGCTGCGGCTAGGGCAGCCGCCGGCCCCCGAACTGCCAATCTGGGTCGCCGCGCTGGGCCCGCAGGCTACCCAGGTGGCCGCCGAGCTCGGCGATGGCTGGATCCCCGCGCTGGTAGCCCGGGACCGACTCCGCGGCTGGGCGGACCGGCTGCGACTGACGCGCGCCGCCGCCGCACCGGACGCTGGGGCCTTCACGGTGGCGGCGGGGCCGGTCGCCGTCGCGGCGGACGACGCGGCAGCTGCCCGGGACATCGCCGCCAGCTGCGTCGCCTGGTACCTGAGCGCGATGGGCGGGGTTTATGCCAATTCGCTGGCCGCTCAGGGCTACCCGGACGACGTTGCCGCTGTCATCGCGGCCAACCCGCGACCCAGCCCGGGGCGCGGGACCATCCCGCCGCAAGCCCGGGCCGTGCTGGACCAGCTGGCCGCATACGGGACCGGCGCCGAGGTTCGCGAACAGGTCGGGCGGTGGGATCACGCCGCCGATGTCGGGACGATCCTGCTGCCCCCTGGCATGCCCTGGTCGAGCATCGAGGCGACCCTGCGGGCAGCAGCCCCGGCCCCACGCCGTCTGGTATCGGCCGTAACGTCCCAGTGATTGCCCGCCACGAGATCGACATCGCCGCGCCCCTGGATATGGTGTGGGACCTGCACACCGGCGTCGGCACCTGGCCCGCCTGGAACCGGGAGATGACGGCTGCCAAACTCGACCGAGCGCGGCGATTCGAACAGACACCTGACGGCGTGCACGCGATGACCACCGAATCGTTCGCCGGCGACCCGGTCGACACCGACAAGGCACGCATGCAGGCCATCCTCGACCAGTCGCTGACCGGCTGGCTTGGCCGCCCGAAGCAGAAGGCCGAGAGCGCGAAAGACTAGCGGAGACGGGTCCTGTGACTATCTTCCAGGCTTATACCAGGAATAGAACGTGCTGCCGTTCGGGCACTAGCGACCAAGCATCGCCGTGTGAACCAGGCACGATGCGTAATAGTGCTTCAAGGTTAGCTTTCCCCTGGAATACGCCCACGAGCATGTACAGGAATTAGGTACGCGGTCGGCAGTGATGACCTCAACGGGCACGCCGCTTCGCCGCTCGGCGCGACCCGGCTGGTACGGCAACGGCTGTCCGACGAGGGCAAGAGCCGGCCCCTCGGTCTTGGCTTCCTGGACAGCGCCGTCAGCTAGCGCCAGCCACTCCCGCGGCCTGCCATCTGATGAGGACTGGACTGGTACGTGTCGTTTGACTCGCACCCTGGCCCCGGGGATTTTGTCACTCGCCCGGGTGTCCATGTCATTCAGACTAGCCGCCCGAGCGGTAGAGAGTGATCCTCGTGGCCGGTGGTTTCTGAGCTGGTGGTGCAAGTTTCCGGCTGTCAGTGCCTCGACGCCGCGCGTGCCGATATAGCGCCCGGCGGCGGCGCACCGGCGGCGCTGCGCGGTCCGCCGGTGCGGTGCCGTATCAGAGTTTGGTCAGCTTGGCGCACGGCAGCCTGATCCGCACGCGGCAAGAACCGAAGTCCACAGCCAAGGCGGTGTCAGGCTCGACGCCTATGACCCGGCCGAGGCCGTAGGTATCGTGGACCACCTGATCCTGCACTGCGAACTGTTCAGCAGGCGGAGCAGCAGATGGAGGACCGAAGGGACTGGTGGGCAAGAAGCGCCGGGACGCAGCGCGGGCTGGCTTCATCACTACCAGTATGACGCCTCAGGGGCCGTTCGCGCGGCCGGCCTGGCCAGGATCTTAGAAACGCCTCCCGCCGCATCCGCGCACGCCGTGCTGGCAGGCCGAGATGGCGGAGACCACCAGGTCACCGGCCGCAGTGGCTGGGTTTCTTATTCATGAGCAGGTCCCGGAACTTGCTTGGTCCTCCCGGTGTGGCGAGTCCGGCCGATTTTTCGAACCACACCAGTCCCTTTCTGGGTGCGAATTAGCGAGTCGTGGAATCACTGCGCCACGTCGCCTGGCGCCAGCGTTACGGACCGCACATGGCCCTCTTGGCGGGCAGCGCAATGCCGGCTGTAATCGTATAGCAACCATTTACACAGCCGCGGCCGCGTAAGAAATGCCCGCTCGGCCGGTCTATCTAAATGGCACCTTTTTTCAAACGCGAGAGGAGCACATGTCGCCCGGGAGCAGCGCCGGCGGGCGCTGGGCGGGTCCGGTTCGGGATCCGTGCGCCGGCCCGACGCGGAAGGACATCAGTACCAGATCACCAACAGAGAGGAATCGAATGTTCCGCATCATCGGTTCAATAGCCGCGGGCGCCACTGCGCTGTTCACTCCCGTCGTCGCCGCGGCGGCGACTCCGTCGGCCACGCCGCAGACCGTGATCACCGCGTCGACGGCGGTATCCAACCGGCCGGACAGTGGCGTGCAGGGCAACAACTGGGCGCTCGATACTTTCACGCGCGTCGCGTCGGTCAAGCTCGTCGGCGAGGTCGCCAACACCAACTGCCCAGGGACGGACACAGGTCACTGCTACCTGTGGGACTTCACGATCACCGACTCTGGTCACTTCAAGGCCATTGCCGGGCAGCCAGCGCCGAGGACCGGCACGCTTGAGCGGGCGCTGACGGGCACGATGGCCGGAGGCACCAAGAACGGCCAGTTCTACAGCTCGTGGAAGACGGCCAAAGCCGCCCGCGTTCCCGCCACGGAGAACGACAACGGGGCCGATCCTACTGGCCGTCACACGACCACCAACTGGGCCGAGCAGTTCTTTGGCGCATCGGCCGTCTTCAACTCCGCGGCCAACCCCGGCGGCCCCGACCTCGGCAACTGGGGCTGGACCTACACGCTGAACTTCGGCACGAACAGCCAGTGCCCGAACAACGCGTACCGGTGGGTTGACGCGGCGGCCAACGGCGGCGGCTCACAGCCCCCGGACGGCAACATCCTGACCCCGCTTGCCGCGGACTGCTAGCGGTGGCATGGGCACGAGCGGTAGCAGTAATTGCCGCCTCAGTGCTCGCGGTCATAGCCCGGCCGCAACATTGCCCTGAACTGAGGCAGCCGCCTCCGCGGAAGGTTCGCGGGGGCGGCTGCGGCGGGCGGCCGTTTTCAGAGTTCAAGGCGGCCTGCGGCGCGCAATACGGTCAGCGCGTCAACCGTGACCCACTTATTGGCTCGCCGTGTGCTGGTGCCGCTCCAGTCAACACAGTCATGGTGCCGCTCATCAGGGTGAGTACAGCCACGGCTGCCTGAGGTCCAGGAATTCCGGCTCGCCGATGCTCAGCTTGCCCATCTCCTCCATCTGGGCCTTCAGCGCTGGCGGCGGCTCCTTCTGCTCGCCCTGACGTGCGTCCGCCTCCGACGTGAAGTACATGGCCATGGTGTAGGCCCCGCCCTCATGCCCCACTGCCACGCTGCCAACGACATCAGGCCGGAAAGCGGCCCACTCTTCTGGGTCTTGGGCCATGAGCTCCCTGGCGCGCTCGGGATCGGTGCCGCGTCCCCGCATTACCTGGACGAACCCGGCCGTGTTCGGATCTGCGATGACATCGGCCGTCACATCGCTGCTGTCCTGGAATGTCACGTCCCCGCTGAAGAGCTTGGACGTTTCCATCCACCACTGGTGCTGGTCGGGCCGGTCGCTGTTTCGCCGGGCCGCATCGTCAGACTCGAAGCGGACCAGGGCAACAAACCGGCCGTCGTCAGTCACCCCTGCGGTCGATCCGAGCCAACCCGCCGCACCGGCAGCCAGCTGTTCGGACCACAGATCGAGCGCAGCGCGCAGCTGTAGCGGATCTGTCACATCGCCTCGGATTACCTGAACGAACATTGCGAGCCTCCCCCGTCCGGCGCAGCGAAGGCGCCGGGCTCTTGCCTATCGCGGTGTCTCTTCTGCCTGAGCGAACGCCCTCGTCCTGTATTGCACTTGCGCCGGGCGTGGAAACCACATGAAGAACTCCTGATCACCCGCGCCGGGTGGCGCGGCAGATCTAACCCGGTGGGATCGTGAAGCTCGGCAAGCCGCGCCGGAACGACGCTGCGCCATGGGAGGAGCCGCGAACATGAGTACACCCGTGAAGACCGATGTCGGCCAGGAGACGGTGGCAGCGCTGACTGGGCTGGCCATGGGGGATATGGAGTTCCTCGGTGAGGCCGTGGAAATGCGCGAGGCGTCCCGGCAGACCACCGGCCTGGACGCACGCACCTTCGCCCTCGTCAAGATCGCGGCCCTGGTGGCGCTCGACTCACCGCCGGCTTCTTACCTCTGGCAGATCGCCAACGCGATCGATGCCGGGGCGACGCCCGAGGACATCCTCGGTGTGCTGCGCGCCGTGGCGCCCCAGGTAGGCGGACCGAGAGCCGTCGCCGCTGCGCCAGAAATCATGGTCGCCCTCGGGCTAACCCTGCCGTCCGGGCAGGACGTCTGAGGCACTGGTAAGGGAGGCAATCATGTTTGCCAGACGCCGCCCGCTTCTGCGCGCCGCCGTGGTCGGCGGTGGCGCATACGTGGCAGGAAAGCGCCAAGCCGAGCGTTCGGCCCAGCAGACGGACCAGGAATACGGGCAGGAGAATCGCGAGCCTAGCGCGAGCACCACGGCGGCGCCAGCGCCATCTGGCCAGGCCTCGATGTCCGACCAGCTTGCCCAGATCTCTAGCCTGCACCAGCAAGGCGCGCTCACCGACGACGAGTTCGCGGCAGCGAAGTCTAGGCTCCTGGGCAGCTAGGCCGTGCGGGCCCTGGCTGGGCTTCCTGAGGCAACGAGTTCACAGCCAGCCCAGCCATGCCATCACGTCACGCGCGATCTCTGCGACCGGGCGGTCATTCTTAACCACCAGGTCCTCCACGCCTACGCCTTCTGACGCGGCGATCGAGACGGCCGCGTCGCGGAGGTCGTCACGGCGGCCGCTCGTAACGTCAGCCGCTAGGCGCTGCTCGATGTCGTGCAGCGGCACTGACAGGCGAACGACCCGCAGCGGGACGCCGAGTGCTTCCCTAATACCGTCCAGTGCAGCGTGGTCACGCACAAAGTAGGCAGCCACATAGGTCGCCACCCCGAGATCCCGGTAGTTGCCAGCTACAGCGGCCAGATTTCGCAGCATCATTGCCTGACCGGTGGCGTGGTCCCCCACCCAGCCCAGGTAGTCAAGATCCAACAGGGCATACAGCTCGTCCTGCTGCTCCAGCTGGTAGGTGATCTCTGCTGCGACTGAGCTCTTCCCTGAGCCGAATACCCCTGTAATCAGAACACCCTCTGGACTGCGCAGCTTCACGAGCCAAGCTTCGCCCCGAGCGCATGGTTGCGCCACTTATTTGTCCTGCCTGGCGGCCTCGGCAAGCCGCCGACGAGCACGGCTTGCGCCGGGTACCTGAACACTAAGCTTTGCCTCATGGCTGGCGGATCGGCTAATGCTGGCAGCGTCAGGGTCTCGGAACTGGTGGCGACGCTGTCTTACGCGGCTGATCTGGGCCTGGGCCAGCCTCTCGAGCATTCCATGCGTCAGACGGTGATTGCGCTGCGGCTAGCAGACCTGATCGGCGCCAACGATCGCGATCGCGCAGCGACCTACTATCTAGGCCTGCTGATGAACACGTACTGCCATGCCGATGCGGCTGAGCAGTCAAGGTGGTTCGGGGACGACATACGTTTCAAAGGAGACGGCTTTGAACTGCTCGACAAGAACACCGCGCAGATAATCTCGTTCATCATCCGCCGGGTCGGATCGCATGGCAGCGGCGCGGCACGCGCCCGCCGCCTGGCCGTTTTCCCGGTAGCAGGCGTGAAGGAAATGATGTCCTTCCTGGCGACGCATTCGACGCTGGGCGCGCAGTTCGCCGACCGAATCGGCCTGGATGAAACCGCCTGTCACGCGATACGGCAGGCGTTCGAGCAATGGGATGGCAAGGGCTACCCGGCGCACCTCAGAGGCGAGGACATCTGCTTGCCGGCACGGCTCGTTCAGCTGACTGGCCCGGTTGAAGTCTTCAGCCGGCAGCGCGGGACCGAGGCTGCGCGAGCCTTTGTCGGCAGGCATCGAGGCAGCCAGTTCGACCCGGCTGTGGCCGATCTCTTCTGTGACCGTGCACCTGAGCTGCTTGATGGCCTCGATGAGGCCGCCGGGTGGGACGCGATCCTTGATTCTGAGCCAGTGCTGGCGCGCCGCGTCGCCGGAGCCGACCTGGACGACGTCCTCCAGGCCATGGCCGACCTAGTGGACCTGAAGTCCCCGTATCTGGCCGGCCACTCACGTGGCGTAGCCAGCCTCGCCAGCCATGCTGCTCGCTCGCTGGGCCTCAGCGCAGAGGATGTGATCGTGCTGCGTCGCGCGGGCTATCTGCACGACCTCGGCAGGCTCGGGGTCTCCAACTCGATCTGGGACAAGCCTGGCCCGCTGACCGACGGTGAGCGGGAGCGCGTCAGGCTTCACCCGTATCTCACGGATCGCATGCTGGCCAGGGTCGATGCGCTCAAGCGAAGCCGGGAGATCGCCTCACGTCACCACGAACGCCTGGATGGATCGGGCTATCCTCACGGGCTGACCGCGGCCTCACTCACGCGGCTTGACCGCCTGCTAGCCGCAGCGGACATGTACCACGCCATGACCGAGCCGCGGCCGTACCGAGATCCTCTCGAACCCGACCAGGCGTCTCGTGCGCTTCAGGATGAGGTTCGGGCTGGCCGCCTCGACGGCGAGGCTGTGAATGCCGTGCTCAAAGCCGCAGGCGCTCGCGCACCAGCGCGGCACGACCGGCCGGGCGGCCTGACAGCGCGGGAAGTCGAGGTCCTCGTGCTGCTCGCACGCGGCAATTCCAACAGGCAAATCGCCCAGACGCTGGTGGTCGCGCCGAAGACAGCCTCGAACCATGTCCAGAACATCTACGCCAAGCTCGGGATCTCCAGCCGCGCAGCCGCAACGTTGTTCGCCTCGCAGCACGGCCTGATCGGCACCTTCCAGCCCGCATAACTCGGCTCCCGCTCAATTGCCGCTCAGATTCGGGCATGCAAGAGATGAGGCATTCGCCTCATGGTTGCCGCGCTGACTGCGGCCTAGCGTTGTTCGAGACGGACAGGTTCAACGACAGGAGCTGGCATGACACTCATCGAGCGAGTCGCGCTGGAGTGCTCGCCATGACCGCCGAGTGGACGCGCTGGCCGCGCACCGAGGCCGGACCTGCCGACGCCGAGCACACAGTGCTGCTGCTGCCGGGGGGCATGGGCACCGCTTCGCAATACGAAGAACTCATGGCAGAGCCTGATCTAGGTGGCGTGCATCTCGTCGCCGTGACCCTGCCAGGACACGGTGGCACTGCCGAGCCGGACGACCTCAGCGTGGAGAACTACGCCCGGATGATCGCCGAGTGCGCCGCTGATCTCGGCTGCGACGTCGTGGTCGGCTTCAGCATGGGCGCCAACTATGCGCTTGAGATGGCAGGGTCCGGTGCGTTCTCGGGTCCGCTGGTATTGCTGGCGCCCAGCTTCTCGCGCAGTGACGAGGCGCTCTTCATGCGCATTCTCGATCAGCTTGGCCGCGTGCTAGGACATCTGCCCTTCACAGCTTTGCTCAAGATGATGGGCCCGGCCATGAAGCAGGTGCCGGTGACGCCGGAGCGCCGCGAAGCGCTGCTCGCGGAGATGCGGATGAACCGCCCGGCTGTCTTTCAGCG
The DNA here is from genome assembly GCA_963809195.1 of uncultured Actinomycetota bacterium. GTDB lineage: Bacteria > Actinomycetota > Actinomycetes > Streptosporangiales > Streptosporangiaceae > Chersky-822. The sequence goes on from CAWEIQ010000005.1 coordinate 28,073, forward strand.
GGGCATCCACGTCTACCTGCAGTACCTGGACAAGCACGGCTCCGTTGCGAAACGGCTCTGCGAATCCGGTGTGCCCGCGTGGGTTGTTCACGGCGAGCGCGGCGATGGCGGTGTCACCGACGAGGAACGCCGCACCCTCGAAGCCTGTCCGCCGATAAGCGTCGTCACCATTCCAGGCGCGAGCTACTTCACCCCCGTCGAGGAGCCCGCGCTCGTCGCCAAGCTCATCAACGAGGCACTTGACCGGGTCCGCTGACCTGCCCGGCCGCCAGCGGCGTCGAGAGCTCGCTGGCTGAAGATCGGCTGACTGAGATCCGCCTGGCGCGGCGACTATCCGAGCAGGCCGCGTATGTCGTCGGCGTTCAGGGCCGTGCTGAAGACGTTTCCCTGATCCAGCACGCTGCTGAACAGCCTGGCCTTCTTCGCCTTGAGCGCCATGACCTTCTCCTCGATCGTGTCGCGCGCCACGAGCCGGTAGACGATGACGTTGCGGGTCTGGCCGATCCGGTGCGCCCTGTCTACCGCCTGCGCCTCGGTGGCCGGGTTCCACCACGGGTCCAGCAGGAAGCAGTAATCGGCTTCGGCCAGGTTCAGCCCGAACCCGCCCGCCTTCAGGCTGATCAGGAACACCGGCGCGGCGCCGCTCTTGAAGCCCTCGATGACCGCCGGCCGGTTGCGGGTCCGCCCGTCCAGGTAGCAGTACGGCAGGCCCTCGGCATCGAGGCGCTCACGGACCATGCCGAGGAACCCCGTGAACTGACTGAAGACCAGCGCCCGGTGTCCGCCCGCGGCAACCGCGCGCAGTTGCTCAAGCAGCGCATCAATCTTGGCTGACGGCAGATCCCTGTAGGCGTCATCGACAAGCCCGGCGTGCAGGCTGAGCTGGCGCAGCAGGGTCAGCGAGCGGAAGATCGTGAAGCGGTGGGCGTCCATGTCCTCGATCAAGCCGAGAACCTTCTGACGTTCCCGCTGGAGCTGGGTCTGGTAGATCTTGCGGTGCTGCGGATGCAGCTCAACCTCGAGCACCTGCTCCTGCTTGGCGGGCAGATCTGCGGCTACCTGCTCCTTGGTACGCCGTTTGATCAGCGGCTTGATTCGGCGTTGCAGCTGGGCAAGCAGCTCGGCGTCGCCCTGCTTCTCGATCGGGCGGGCATAGAAGTCGCGGAACCTGACCGGGTTAGGGAACAGGCCAGGCGCGGTGATCGACAGCAGCGACCACAGCTCCATGAGGTTGTTCTCGAGCGGCGTGCCCGTGATGGCTATCTTGACGGGCGCCGTCAGCCGCCGGACGCACTGGTAGATCTTCGACTGGTGGTTCTTGGCATTCTGAGCTTCGTCCAGGAGAAGGCCAGACCAGCCGAGCGCGGCGTAGGCCTCGAAGTCGATCCGCAGCAGGGTGTAGGACGTCACGACGGCGTCTGCGCCCATCGCCAGCTCGCCGAGATCCTGGCCGCCGCGAGCCGTGGTCTCCGAGACCGGCACAACCTTAAGCTCGGGCGCGAACCGCTCGGCCTCGGCGACCCAGTTCCCGACCACGCTCGTCGGCGCCACGATCAGGAACGGCGGCATCTGCGGGTCGGCCTGCCTGGCATGGCCAATGAGCGCCAGGGCTTGCAAGGTCTTGCCCAGGCCCATGTCGTCGCCGAGAATGCCACCGAGCCGGTGCTTCCACAGGAACGCCAGCCAGCCGAAACCGTCCTGCTGGTAGGGCCGCAGCCGTGCCCGCAGCACCGCAGGCGGGTCCGCACGGCTGACGCCGTCGGGTGACAGCAGCCCGCGGACCTGGTCCTGCCACGCAACGGCCTGATGGCCGACGACGCCGAGCCCGGCCAGTTCGTCCCACAACCCGGCCTGATACCGGCTGATCCTGAGCTCACCTGGCGGCGAGTCCTGCAGCGCCCGCGCCTCCTCGATGAGCCTGGCCAGTGCCTGCAGCTCGGGCTTCTGCAGCGAGAAATACGCGCCGTCGGGAAGCAGCATGTGCTGCTCACCGCGGCTGAGTGCCAGGAACACGTCGAGGAAGGGCACCTCGCGTCCCTCCGCGCTGAGGGTCACGCCGAGGTCGAACCAGTCCGTGCTGCCGGCCACCTCGTCGGTCGACACGGCAATGCGCAGCGAGTCGCCAGCCTCCCGGTACTCGGCCGGCTGGCCGGTGACTTCGATGATCACGCCAGGCTGGTCGGTCAGCAGAGGCAGCAATTCTGTGGTGAAGCGCATGGTGTCCAGGCCGGACAGGCGCAGCTGCGGCCTCAGGACCAGTTGCGGGCCGCCCGGCGCCCCGCGGGGTGCGCCGACCAGGCCGAAACGAGCAAGGTGAGATTCGATACTGGCCAGAATCGCCTGCTCGGCCGCAGGATCCCGGTACCCGTCGTCCGCGTCAGGCGGATCCGGCGGCACGCGCAGCGGCGAGTCACCGACCCGGTAGGCCCACTCCCAGGTCACCTCCAGGTCATGGTCTGCGCCGTAGCACGCCCGCAGCACGAGGTCAGGGCCCGAGATGACCGGCGGCGTGAACGACTCGTCCGAGGAGATCACGTTCGCAGTCCGCCGCAGCCGCGCGTAATAGCCGTCCAGGAAGCGTGATTCCTCACTTGAGGGAATCTCGAGCCGCTGGCCAGCCAACGCCATCCGCTGAAGTTGCGCAGGCATCGCCGTGTCAAGCCTGGCCAGCCGGAAACGCCAGCCGGCCGGGTCGCCGCCCCGTTCGGCATCGGCGCGATCGATGAACACTAGCCCGTGCGCATTGTTGCCAATGAAAGCGACAGGTTGCGCTCCGGCCAGAGTTTGCCCAATGCGAATGACAGGTGAGAGCGAAAGGGCAGCGCTGTGAGCCTCTCGCGTCACGTCCAGGCACATTTCGGCAGAACAAATACTCGGGACGTGGCCTAGCTTCCGCGGGTACACGAGCCGCAGGCCGGCCGACTCGGCCTCATCCAGCAACGGCCACAGCCGGCTGGACTCGAATGCCGTTACGTCAATCGTCCGGTCGTCCCCATACGTGTAGCCGTAATAAGCGCCGCGGTAGCCGCGTGACCGGTACAGCGCGTGGAGCTCTCGCAGTAGCCGCACGTGGTCTTCGGTGTAGTCGCCTGCGTAGTTCAGCGAGTCCAGCTTGTTCCAGCTGAGCCCGCCGTTGACCCAGCCACCGTTCTTGCCGGGGCGGACCAGGCGGCCAAGCAGACGCATTGGCACCCTGACATTCCCGCAGCCGGCATCCCTGACCTGCCCCAGGTCACCTGGCGGGTTTGCCAGGTTCAGCTCGATGGCCAGCGGCGTCGTTCCCGGGCAGGCAGCGGCGACGCCCGACCCTGACGTCAGCAGCAACGACTCAAGCGACCGCTCCCAGCCCGCGCTCGTCTCCTCTGAGCCAGCCGACAGTTCAGCGCGCGGCTCGGCGGGCGCGATCGCCATGACTGCCGTGAGCACCAGCGCGACGGCGTGCTTGCAGTTGAACTCGACCGGGCAGGTGCACTCTGCCACCTCAACTTCGGCAGGCAGCCCGGGGCGGGGCGAGAAGTAGACAGCGGTCGCGTAGAAGTTTCCGCCGCTGCCGCGCACGAGCCCGCGCAGGGCGTTCTCTGACGAGTCCCATTCGACGTGCATCACCGCTCGCTGCTGCGCGTACTGGAACCCTTTTCCGAAGGCGGGCGCTCCCGCGATGGCGGCCAGCCTGGCGACGTCGAAGTCGGGCATCATCGCGTGCTGCATGCGGCGAAGCTATCGGCCGGCACTGACATTTCCGGCGCGACAGGCCGACCAAAAATGGCGAGCGCGGACCGGCTGTTCGAGCCGCCGCAGACGCTCGACGATCGCTGGCGGTCAGCAGCCGTCGTAGACGGTCCAGTTTGAGGCGCCGCCCGCGGCGATGGCATTGTCGAAGATCTGGTCCTGATACGCGGGGCCGGCAACGCCATACTCGCTGGCCGCGCCGCCGTATTTCTCCCAGGTGCCGAGCAGGAACTGGTAGGCGCCGCCGCCGTTCCCTGGCCCCCAGGCGTAGCTGCCGCCCTCTTCAGCATTGCGAATGCAGATTCCGAGCGCTGAGTGGGCCGCGTCACTCCCCGATGACGGCGGTGGCGAAGACGGCGGCGAGGATGCCTGCTGAGCGCGACGCTGCGCGGCTCGTTCGGCAGCCAGGTGCTTACGCCGGGCAGCGGCCCATGCACGCTTGAGAGCCCGGGTCTGGGTGACCGACGATGCACGATGGATGGCGGTGGCCATCAGGTTGTCCGCCAGGCCAGATCCCCGACTCGCCGCAAGTGACGTCGACGTCGCGTGCGACGATCCAGCATCGGCTGGTCCGCTTTGCAGGAGCACGACGGCCGCGGCCACGCCCGCGACAGTCGCTACTGCTACAGCTAGCGGCCCGAACCTGCTAGCGCGGGACTTTGGCTTGGCGTGACGGGATCGTGCGGGCATCGCCCTCCAGTCCGAGAAGCGTCGCGTCCACCCGGCGAGCCGATGTCAGGGGCCAGCCCTGGCGTCGGGTGACTCAGGGGACGCCTGTCCTAGAAAAGGTAGTAAGGGGAAGCATCGGCCGGTGGCCAAAGGCAGAAATTAGGCTACGGCACGCACCTCCCGACGCCCCGCGACCCGGGCCCGATCGACCTCGGACGCTTCACGCGCCCGTCATAGCAGTCAGTCAGCCATGCCAAGTCAGCGTTACCTCATCGCGGAGAGCAGAGAAAGAAGTACTCGACTGCCAGCCACGAGCTGATGAGCGGGACATTTACATTGAGATCGAGTTGCGCTCTACGCATGAAGCGCCGGCCCGGCTCGCTGTGATTCCAGTTGTGCGACGTCGGAAAGGAGTCCCTTATGGTGAAGAACTCGGACAGAGAAGACCGGAAGTCGTCGATGTGCTGGACGTTGTTGTACAGCCAGTAGACGCTTTTGCGGCAGTGGCCGAAGTTGACATAGGATGCCAGGAACAGCCCGTTGTCCTTCAATAGTGCGCGTATTTCGGCCAGTTTCTGAGACTGGAAACCTCCGACGTATTCGAAGACCCCTTGCGCCACAGCGATGTCGAACTTGCGGCCAGCGAAGCTGATCGGATGCTCGAGGAAGTCGGCCTCGATCAAGTTCGGGGCCGGGTCGCGTATGGCTATATCGATTCCGTAGTAACAAATGTTCGGCGGAATGAGGCCCATAAGCGTGGCTGGGCCGCAGCCGATGTCCAGCAGGTCTAGTTCGGTTCCGGCCGCGACTTTGGTCAGGATGCGGGCCGCCTTTTGCAACCTGAAGTGCGGTGACGCATACTTCAAGTTCTCGGTGCGCCAGTAGTCCTTCTTGTAGTAACGACCGCTCACATCCTTGTCGGCTGTGCTACGGCTTGCTACGCTATCGGTGCCCGTCACGTTGATCCCCCCGACAGTTTTCGGGTCGACTTGCCTTATGCTCTTGTTCAGGTGAAGGAGCCCATTGAGGGCATTGCCTTCGTAAGATAGGTGATGCTGCGGGGGCTGGGCGTTAATTTCCAGAGATTTTGCTTGCTATGTCGGAGCGCTTTCCCGGTAGTCTACGGCGCGGAGCGCCTGTTCTCCCGGGGATCGCCGATCACGGTTGCGCCGAAGGCCTGGACCTGTCCAGAACGCGTGGGGCAGGTGAGTTCTCTGAGACATATGGGTCTGGCTGTACGGCAAATTGATGTTTGCGAAGTTGGCCCGTTCAATGTGCTGTCGCGCTGGCCGCCCGTTTAAGGGTCCGGTATCCGATCAAGGTGGTGAGGTCCTCGCGGGGCTGCGGATGCGCCGGTTCGGCACCGTCGCTGAGGTCACGCCGACAGCGGTCTTGCTTGCGTTGGAGGACGGCGCCTATTACTCGGGGCAGACCCTTGGGCCTAACGGCGGGGACGTGATGCTCTAGAGTCCCTGGCCCTTGGCTGCAAGGATGAAGGATGAACAACCGCGAGGTGCTCGCCGCTGCACACCAGTCGGGCGTCAAGCTGATCCGTTTTGAATACTGCGACGTCAGCGGCGTCGCGCGGGCCAAGGCCGTCCACGTGGCGCAGCTCGCGCACAAGCTGGTTGAAGGCGTCGGCCTGACCCGTGCCCAGATGTCGATCAGCCTGCTGGAGCAGCTGGTCCACGTCGACGGAATGGAGCCTGTCGGCGAGATCCGGCTGGTCCCCGATCCGGCAACATTCACCGTCCTGCCATGGGCTCCGGCAAGCGCCAGCGTGATGTGCGACCAGCTTGACCATGACAGAAAGAACTGGGGCGCCTGCCCGCGCTCCTACCTGAAGGACATGATCGCCAGGGCCGCGGCCGCCGGGATTAGCGTGCAAGCCACCTTCGAGAACGAGTACTACCTGGCCACGGAGGAGGGCGGCCGGTTCGTCCCGGTCGACGCTCCAACTCACGCGCCGGTCTACAGCGCCATCGGCCATGACGTCGACACGGAGCTCATGGTGCAGACGGTGGACGCTCTAGAGGCGCAAGGCATGGTGGTAGAGCAGGCGATTAACGAGTTCGGCCCTGGACAGCGCGAGATCGCCATCCGGCACGCCGGCGCCCTCCGTGCGGCCGACAACCAGATGAAATTCCGAGACACCGTGCGCGGGGTGGCATGGGCGCACGGGCTGGTGGCGTCCTTCGCGCCCAAGCCGTATCCGGAGGAGATCGGCAGCGGAGCGCATGTGCACTTCAGTCTCTGGGACAGCGACGGACTGGAGAACCTGCTGTACGACCCCGCCGCTGACCGCGGGCTATCAAAGCTCGGCCGGCAGTTCATTGCAGGGGTCGCGGATCACCTGCCCGCTCTGGCGGCGCTGACGACGCCGAGTTATAACTCCTACCGCCGCCTGCAGCCAGGTGCGTGGGCGTCGGCGACCACCGCCTGGGGCTTTGACAATAAAGAAGCTGCCCTCCGCGTCTCCTCGCCGTTCTACAACCGCGAGGAGCAGAGCTACAACATCGAGTTCAAGACCTCTGACGGCAGCGCGAACCCCTACCTGTCGCTTGGCGCGCTCATCGCGTGCGGACTGGACGGCGTGGCCAGGCAGCTCGAGCCAGGCGCCCCTGCGGAACACGACCCCGCCCGCCTGTCGGCGACAGAGCTCGCGCAGTGCAAGGCCAGGCCGCTCCCAGCGACGATGGGGGATGCCCTGGACGAGTTGGAGCGGGACAAGTTCCTCACCGACAGCTTGGGCGACCTTCTGGCCCGGTGCTACCTGGCCGTCCGCCGCTCGGAAGAGAAGGCGTTTGCCGCGCAGGACACCGAATTCGAGATCCGCAACCACTTCTACAAGTTCTGATTCCACGCGGTTGCCGGCGCGGTCGGCGAGGATCCAGGCCGCAGGGGCGTCGGCGTCATCGACGATGCGGCCTCCTGCGGCAAGGGCTGCCGCCACGCGCGCCTCGGCCTGCTCGCGAGCGACGGACACGTCGACGTGCATCGCGTGCCGGAGCGGCTTGGCCGCGTCGAGGTCCTGCATCCAGACCGTCGAGCCGTGACCGAGCGGGTCGATGGCGTTGTCGTCGGCCAGGCCCGTGTACCCGAGGACAGCGCGCCAGAAGCCGACGTCGACCGCGTCGGGCTTCGCAGCGATCGCCAGGCTGACCTCCTGCGCACCGGCCCGATCGGCGACAGCACCGTGTGCACGCGCCACCGCCGAAACTGCCCGCGCAAATGTGATGTGCCGCTCCTCCAGCCGAAACACGCCGCGGGTCAACCGCACGCTGAGACGGCCATCAGCGATCGTTAGCAAAGTTCCCGAGCCCTCGAGGCCGGGCACCTGCGCGACCGCCTCGGCAAGCTGCGCCGCTGCGCCGAGCGACGGGACGCGGAACACAGCAATCGCTCCGCCATGCAAAACCACCCAATCCTCAACGCCCTCCGCAGCGAGGAACTCCCGCCAGCCCTGCTCGCTCATGCTCGCCTCCTTACACAGCAAGGTATTGCAGCGCTTCGGAAAGGCCCAGGCTTACGTCTCCCCGGCATCGATTCGCGCGAAAGGACGTGAGGGCATCGGCATGAGCGGTCGGCGCGGCTATGAGAAGCCCCGATGACTGAGAAGGTCACGTGCACTACCTCCGGGTAGGTAGTCCAACTTGCCGCCTGACGGCACCACCACCCCACAGAAGGAAGGAAACGCCCGGTGACCAGGGCATATATCAGGCCTACAAGTTCTGATTCCAGGCGGTCGACGCTGGCCTAGTGCTCGGCGGCAGTGCGGAAGGCGAGCGCGACACGTCCGAGCTTGCTTGCTGTGGTATCGGATTCCGCGAGCACCACCAGAACCGAAGAGTCATCCCAGGCGCAAAAGGTTACCGAGGCGCTTGATTGGCCGCACCGGAGCACCCCGCCAAGCGGGCCCGCCCGGAAATCCTTCGTCGACGAAACACCCGCACCCAGAAGAAATGAGTCGAGCCTCTGCCCGGAGGACTGCGAGCGCAGGATCGACGCCACCTCCGGTGTTCCCTTTACCGAGAAACCGATGAACACGATTGGCGCAACGCCCGCCTTGGCGTAGAACCCGATGGGCGCCGCGGCGTAAGCCTTCGCCCACGGACCGCTCATATCTCCGACGTTCCTCTCGGCACGCTTTCTCGTCGCGGCAACAAGCCGCGTGCCGACGTTCCCGGTCATGTGGGTATAGCCTGCCGCTCTCCTCGGCAGGCTGAGCGTGTGCACCGCGGTGGAATGAGAGTTGCCCGTGCCCGGAGTTCGCGACCCGCCGCTGCCTATGAGACCTGTGGTTGTTAGCAAGCCCACGACGATAACGACAATCGCGGCAGCAGCGCATGCACCGATGATCAGGCCGGTTCGGCTTCTTTTCGGCGGCTGCGATTCTGGTCCGAATGGCGCAGGAACAGTGCTGTGGGCATCAGCGGGCCCAGCCGCGTGAGTCCACTGTCCCTGATCGTGCCACGGATAGCCTGGCGCCTGGTCTGTGTGCGCCGGGTAGCTATATCCGCTCTGAATGCCGCCTGCGGCTGGATAGGTCAGGGCCGACTGCGGCCCGCCATCGGATGCGAAGAAGGCACTGGCAGATCGCTGGAACAGCAAGAGGATCGCGCCGAGGCCGGCGAGCCAACTCAGTGCCCAGCTCAGAGTGACAATGCTGGTGGGGCTCGAGACCAGGCCGCCCAACAGGCGGAGCGCCCCTACGCCGACCAGCACCGCCGACAGGATGCGCGCCCAGTTCCTGCCCCGTCTGACCGCCCCGGCCATCCACAGCCATACGCCCGCGACAACGGCCGCGAACAGCACTCCGCCAAGGACGAGGCCAGCACCGTAGGCACTGCTGTTCGGATTGTCGACGTGCCAGATCTGTGGCGCGGTGGACGGAGAGGTAGCGAAGCCGTAGTAGAGCGGGCCTATCGCGTCGAACACGGCGCCTGCGTACATCAGTCGGGCCGCACCGCGCACGTTGCCTGGAATCGACTGGACCGGCTCGGCCGAGAAGCCCCATCCGGCTGGGCCCGGCACGTGATGGCTTCCGCTGAGATCCCTCGGAATCACCTGCGACCTCCCGCTGGTCTGCTCGTCAAACCCGAGCAGGCGCTAATGTCTCGTAATTCGGGTATGAGTGTCAACCACGAGGTGTGGCCATGTATAGATGTCACTTTCATCCCGAATTTAGGTGATGAACGGCCCATTCACACCGGCCGAATGCAGGTTCCACAGGCTGTTCGGTCCGGAATGCCCGGTTCAGTGGTGCGGGCGCGGCGCAAAATAGGCACCCTCCTGCGTTTGATAGGCACCTGACCCCGATGTCGGCCCTCATCGGTACGCATAGCGTTCTCGGTTGTAAGCGGTCGCGATCGGCGCGGCCGGCTAGCTGAGGAAAGACCATGAGCCGCGCAACATTGCCACTGCAGGACGTGAGCGCCGGGAGCCCGGCTCGTGAAGGGCACCTGTACGCACAACTGCCCGGACACGTGCGCCACGGTGACCGAGGTACGCGACGGCAGAGCGGTGGGCTTCAGAGGAGACCCCGACCACCCCATCACCCGGGGATGGCTGTGCGCGAAAGTGCGTCCGTATCTGGACTTCGTCTACCACCCTGACCGGCTGACGACGCCGCTGCGCCGGATCGGGCCCAAGGGCAACCCAGACCGGTGGGAGCCGATCACGTGGGACGAGGCTATCGGCGAGATCGCTTCGCGCTGGCAGCAGATCATCGACCGCTACGGCGCTGCGGCGATCCTGCCGTACTCGTTCAGCGGGACCACGGGCTGGGTCAATCTCGGCCTGTCCAACCATCGCCTGTGGAATCGCATGGGGGCGAGCGGACTCCAGCGCTCCATCTGCAACGCAGCGGCGGCCGCGGCGGTTCACGCCACGTACGGCGCGCGCTGGGCGCCTGAGTACACAGACGTCGTGCACAGTCGCCTGGTCATCCTCTGGGGTCACAATCCCGCCTCGACCGCGCCGCATTTCATGCCGATGCTGCGCGAGGCACAGCAGCGTGGCGCCTACGTGGTCGTCATCGATCCGCGCCGGACGCTCACCGCCCGCTCGGTCAACGAGCACGTACGGCCGCGCCCGGCCACCGACGGCGCACTAGCTCTTGGCCTCATGCATGTGCTGTTCGCCGAAGGTCTGCACGACGAGACCTGGCTCGAGGCGAACACTGTCGGCTGGCGTGACCTGCGCGACCGCGCCGCGAGCTACCCACCGGAACGGGTCGCGGAGATCACAGGTGTTCCGGTGGAGACGATCGTCGGCCTGGCACGTCGCCTTGGCACCACGAAGCCAGCCCTCGTCAAGTTCGCAGACGGGGTGCAGCGCCACGGCAACGGCGGCCAGACGACGCGGGCGATCATCTGCCTGCCAGCGATCGTCGGCCAGGTGGGTGTCCTCGGCGGCGGCCTCGCATACTCGACCGGCGACTACATCGAGATGGATGCCGAGACGGTCACCCGCGCCAGCGAGTGCCCGCCGAAGCCCAGGGTCGTGAACATGAACCGGCTCGGCGCAGCCCTGACCGGCGAGGTCGCCGACCCGCCGGTCATGTCGTTGTACGTGTTCGCATCGAATCCCGTCGCCGTCGCCCCGAACACCGGACTCATCGTGCAGGGCCTGATGCGCGAGGACTTGTTCACGGTCGTGCACGAACTGTTCATCACCGACACCGCTCGCTACGCCGACATCGTCTTGCCGTCGACAAGCCAGCTCGAGCACACCGACATGCACGAGGCGTACGGCCATCGCTTCCTGCAGTACAACGAGCCCGCGATCGCTCCGCTCGGTCAGTCAAAGAGCAACTGGGACGTGATGCGGCTGCTGGCAGAGGCGATGGGTTACAGCGAGCCTTGGCTTCGCCAGAGCGCCGAGGAGGCGATCGCCGAACTGCTGGAAGCCTCCCGCCCGATCAGCCCGGTCCTGCAGGGGATCACGTTCGAACGGCTGCGGGCCGAGGGAACGGTGCCTTTGTACTTTCCGCCGGGCCGCGAGGTGCCGTTCGCCGATGGTCACTTCCCGACCCCGTCAGGAAAGCTGGAGTTGCGCGCCGACGCCTTCGCCAAGGCGGGGCTGGACGCACTGCCCGAGCACGCTGAACCTGCCGAGTTCGCTGACCGGCCCGAGCAAGACTCCAGGCTGACCCTGATCACCGGGGCGGCGCACCACTTCACCTCCAGTAGCTTCGCGAATGTGCCTGGCCTGGTTGCCAAGGAACGCCAGGTGCCGTGGATCGAGATCAACCCGGAGGATGCCCGCGAGCGCGGCATCATCGACGGCGCAATCGTGATCGTCTCGAACAAGCGAGGTGAGTGCAGGCTGCGGGCAGTGGTCACGGACAACGTCCTGACAGGCGTGGCCGTATCGCCCAAGGCGCGCTGGCAGTCCCTGAGCCTCGACGGCCACAACGTCAACTGGACGACCTCTGACGCCCTGGCTGACATAGGCGGCCAGAGCACCTTCCACAGCAACCTGGTCGAGATTCGTCCGGCGTAGCTTCACGGAACGGCTTGACCGACCGGCTGCGAACCGAAGCCGCAGCTGCGCAGCTCACGCAGTGTCTCGCCCGCTGCCAGATACAGCCACCCGCTCGCGGCGGTATTCGCCCGGCGGGCGGCCGAACGCCCGGCTGAACGCCTTGGACAGGGACGCTTCGTTGTCGTATCCGACGAGGTGAGCGATCTCGCTCACGCTCTTGGTCGTCGTCGCGAGGTAACCGGCCGCGCGCCTGAGCCGCAGGTCCGTGAGGTAGGCCATCGGTGCCTTGCCAAGTACCGCCCGGAACCTCGTATTGAAAGACGTTCTGGACATACCAGCCGAGAAGGCCATCGCGTCAACGCTCCAGGCGGCCTCCGGGCGCGAGCGCAGCATCTTCAGCGTCTGCGCTATGCCGTGGTCGGGAACGGCTGGCCGTGCGAGGCGCTCCAGACTGTCTGCCGCGGCCAGGTAGCTGCGCAGGGCAGCCGAGACGAAGACGTCGGCGAGCTTGGCGAAGATCGCCGCTGCGCCCGGAGCGCGGGCTTGCGTCTCCTGTTCCAGCAGCGCAAAGAGCGGTTCGAGCCAGCGCGCCAGGCCGGAACTGGAATCCAGCGTCAGCACGGGCGGCAGCAACTCGGCGAGTTCGACCGGCAACTCGGGATCTAGTTCGTAGCCACCACACAGCAGCCGGGCCGGGCGACCGTCACCGCCATAGCGCAGCCGGCCGCTCATATCAACCGGATGATCGGCCAGGATCGCGTCCAGCTGCCGCGCCGCAGAACCGGCCTGGTCGGTGATCGTGTGACCATCGCCGTGCGGTAGCAGAACCAGGTCGCCTGCGGCCAGCTGCAATGGCTTAGCGTCGCCGACTATCAGGGCGGCCTGGCCCTCCAGGATCACGTGAAACTTGGCGACCGGGGAGTGCTCAACGCTGAACCCCCAGGGCGCGGTGAAGTCAGACAGGCAGTACACGACGCTGCGGACATATACCTCGCGGAGCACGCTTGCTCAGCCCGTCGTCGCTTGGGGAGTCGACTCTTTCCATGGCATCCCTGGCATCGGCTAGCAACAGTCCGATCTGACAATCATTATGTCCGATCGGACATTGCCCGTGGCATAGCCGCAGACGAGCATGGATCGCGCGGCCGGCCAGGTGGCGGCCGAACCAAGGACGTCATAGGGAGGTCACGGCGATGACAAGGTTTCTTGTCACCTATCACGGCGGGGGCGCGCCAGCGCCTGAAGAGGCGCAGGAGGCAATGGCCGCCTTCATGGCCTGGGCCTCGGCAGCGGGCGAAGCCCTCGTCGATCCGGGTGCGCCGCTCGGGCCCGCCAAGACGGTCAGTTCTGGCTCAGTTTCCGACGGGGCGGCTGATGGTCCCGCCAACGGTTACTCCATCATCGAGGCCGCCGACCTGGACAGCGCAGTCGCCGTGGTCACGGGCCACCCGTTCGTCGGCCGGGGAGGGTCGCTGCAGGTCAGCACCGCTGTACTACCAGGCTGAGAGACGGTTCCTGTAGGTGAGCCTGGCGCCTCGCCGCCCGGGGGGAAGCGGCGAGGCGCCGGCCTTGTGAGGCTGGCTGCGTGGATGGCCAGCCTCCGCCCGGCGGCAGTGCGGCCGGGTCGCTGAGCAAGCTGTCACCGAACGGTGCTAAGAAAGACGGTGCCAGAAAGATTGTGTGCCGGTCCACGCCCACAGAATTACTTAGAGGTTTGTAGCACACGTTACACCGGTCTGTGGCAGATACCGGGGATCGGGTGCCGGATCCAGGGAGGCAGGGCCGGTCGCCCGACGAGAGGGGGGTCACCGTTGCTGTCCTCGTTCCGGGTACCGGTCGCAGCATGTCCTGGCGGCTGATCACCTACCGGCTGCCCGCTGAGCCATCGCGGCATCGTGTCGCGGTATGGCGCGAGCTGCGGCGGCTCGGCGCGGTGCCGCTGCAACAGGGCACCTGGGTGCTTCCGGAAGGTGAAGGCTTCGACGCCGGCCTGGCCCAGGTGATCGCGACGATTAGCGAAGCAGGCGGTCAGCCTGTGGTGCTGAAAGTCGCCGACGATGAGGCTGGAACCATCAGCCTGGAGGAACTGTTCACCGCCCAGCGCGAGGCCGAGTGGGGCGAGTTCGTGAGCGATTGCGGCAAGTATGAGGCCGAGCTAGCCGACGAAGTTGCCAAGGAGAAGCTGACTCTCGCCGAACTCGACGAGGAAGAGCAAAGCCTGGAACGCCTTCGCCGGTGGTACCGGGCCATCCGGGCCAGGGATGTCTACGGCGCCCCCAGCGCGGCTGACGCCGAACGGCGACTCAAGGAGTGTGCTGAATCGCTGGAGCGGTTCGCTGAGCTGGTGTATCAGGCCAGGGAGCGGCCGTGACCTCTGGGCGGCCTCCGCCCGACCGCCGCGAGCACAGCCCGGCGGCAAACAAGGACAGCGACCGCCCGCAGTCGCAAGACCGTCAGAACGCTCCCGCTGAGTCGAAGGCCCCGGCTGAGTCAAAAGCACTGCACAGGACGTTCGAGGTCGGCTTGATCCTCAAAGGACTGGACGCAGTCCTCGAGGTGCTTGGCGGCATACTCCTGCTGATTGTCAGCCCGCACGCTATTTCCGATTTCGTCCACGACGTGACAGCGCACGAACTCAGCGAAGACCCTCGCGACTTTGTCGCCAGGACTCTGCTGCACGCGACCGGACACCTCACCGGCAGCGCGACTACCTTCGCTACCATTTACCTGCTCTCCCACGGCATCGCCAAGGTGCTCCTCGTCGGCCTCGTGCTGAAACGCAAGCTCTGGGCATATCCGTGGCTGATCGTGCTGCTCCTCGCATTCATCGTTTATCAGATCTACCGGCTGACGGCCGTCCGTTTCTCCTGGGGCCTGACCGCGCTGACGATCTTTGACGCGGCACTGGTCTGGCTGACCTGGCGCGAATATCAGGTTCAGAAAGCACAACGAACGACGCTGGCGGCACCGACGACCAGACAGTAGATCGCAAACGTTTGTCGGCCGAAAGGAGCAGGCATGATCGCTCGCGTCTGGCGTGGCTTCGTCCGCGCTGAGCACGCCGAGGAGTACGTGAGGTATATACGCGACACCGGCGGCGGGGAGTACAAGCGCACGCCAGGCAACCAGGGCGCCTGGACGATGACGCGGATCGTTGGCGGCCGCACCGAGATCATCGCGCTGAGCTTCTGGGAGTCACGCGCGGCCATCGAGGCGTTCACCGGCCCCGACATCGAGCAACAGGTCCTGTATCCGGAGGACGAACGCTACCTCCTTGAGCCCTCGACGACATCGCACTACGACCTCAAGGACATCTAGCCGGTACTGTCCGCTCTATGCAGACGTGGGAGGCCATTAGGTCGCGGCGCAATGTCAGGAGTTTTGAGGACCGGGCCATCGCAGCCGTGGACCTCGACCGCATTCTGGAGGCCGGCCGGCGATCGCCGTCCTCGCAGAACTGGCAGCCCTGGGACTTCGTCGTCGTCACCGATCGCGACCAGCTGCGAGAGCTGAGCCACGTCTTCTCCGGTGCATTTCATGTCGCGGACTCGGCCGCCACGATCGCGGTCGTCGGCCCGGCAGCCGACAATCCGTACCACCGGGCCCAGCTCGACATCGGCCAGGCCGTGATGGCTATGACACTGGCGGCGACCGATCTCGGCATCGGCACCTGTCACGCAGGCGTGCAGGACATCGCGCTCGCGCGGCGCGTGCTCGGGCTCCCCGACGACCGCGACTTCGTGCTGCTGATTTCACTGGGCTATCCGGCCGATCGCCCGCTGACGCCGATACGGAACCCCAGGCGGCGCCCATTCGACGAAGTCGTGCACAGGGACCGCTGGTAGCGCTCACTGGGAAGGCCGGCGACCGGCTCCGCCTATGCCTCCTGGATCATCGAGGTGAACAGGCGCTCATACCTGAGCAGGTGCAGATCGCCGACGTAGTGCTGGCCGATGTAGGCGTGCGCGGCGGCGCCCATCCTGGCGGCCGCCGCGGGATCGTCCAGCAACCCCCTGACCGCCGTGCCGAAGGACTCCAGATCGCATGGGTCGGGCAGCAGGACGCCGGCTCCGGCCGGGATCTGGTCGATGATCCCGCCGACCGCCGAGCCGACCACCGGCCGCCCCTTCCACATCCCCTCGGCCACGGTGAGCCCGAAGCCTTCCGCAAGGCTCTTCTGCGCGATCACGCTTGCCTGCCGTTGCAGCGCATTTACCATGGCGCCGTTCTCGTCAGGGTCGTCGAGCGGCAGCGTGACGAGCAGGATCTTGGAACGAACCGCTGGCGGCAGCTCACGCCATTGCAGCAGGCACTCTGCGAACACCGCGGCGCCCTCTGGATCGTCGCTGACGCCTGCGACGGCGGGACCGACGAGGAGCAGGAACCCCCGGCCGGCGGGCGCTACGTAGTCGGCGAAGCCGCGCATGACGCCCTGCATGTCCTTGAGCTGGTCCCACCGCGAGACCTGCAGCACGAGCGGGTCGTCAGGACCTGGCAGTCTGTCGGCAGTGACCTCGGCCGAGCGCGTCACAGAGCCCGGGCTGCCGTCGCGGCCGAGATAGGTCACCGGCTCGGCATGGGTGCAGCCTCCGAGCACGCCGATCTTTGTGAGGATCCCGCGGACCGTGTATTCGTCCAGGTACTGGTTCTTCGGCGAGAACGGGTCAATCGACGGCGGAATGATCGCGACCTGGTCGTCGGGAATCCAGGCCGGCACGTATTCGCGCCTGGAGAAGACGAAGCCGCGAGCGTGCGTCAGATAGGGCCGCAGCATGTTCCACGCGGCGGCCGTCGCATCGTTCTCCCAGTCGACCCCGATGTGGCAGCGCCAGGCGACCCGCGCGCCGGCCTCCGTCAGGCTCTCGGCAAGCCCGGCGGTCTGCGGATCGTGCAGCAAGACGAGGTCGCCTGGCCTGATCAGCTCGAGCAACTCGGCAGCGTTCGCCGCAAGCATCCGCTCATAATGGCTGACCTCCGCGGCTGTGAGCGCGCCGCCGGCGACCTGGCCGTGGATCTGGTTGTGCAGCCGCTTGGTGATGACGAAGAACTCGGCATCCCCCGTGATCACCATCCAGCGGCTGGTGATCCCCGCGTCCTCGACGTAGCCGAGCAGAACCTGGAGCATCTCGGCAACCCCGCCGCCGACGGCCGTCGAGCTGACGTTCCACACCGTGCGGCCGCCGAGCTCGCGCCGGAACTGGTCGGCGGCCTGAACCAGCTGGCTGAGCCGCTCGGCACCGATGACGGGAGTGAGCTGCTCGACGGATCGCTTGGTCACACTCACAGGCTCAACCAAGCTCACGTGTCGATCCCTTCAGGCGGCGGGTCTGACCGTGCCGGAAACCCCTGGGCGTGATCGACCTGGGATCGCCGGGATTTAGCAAGCCCACCAAGAAACGCCGTCCGCGCGCCACACCCTTGACGGGTGATTCCAAGCAGACAGCCATGTCGCGCCATGAGGAAAACCCCACCACTACGGGGCTGGCTGCCCTACCGACAATGTCAAGCCGCGCAGGAAGCCTGTGCCTTGTCGACGATTCAGCGGGCCCGCGACAGCCCGCACGTCAGCAAGGAGTGTCCGTGAACGCAATACGGTGGAGCACCGCCGTGCTCACCGCAGGGCTGACCATCACCGGTGCGCTGGCCGCGGCGCCAGCCGGCCATGCGGCCCAGGTCAGCGCCGGACGCCAACATTCGTCAGCGCCCGGCACGACCGATCCCCGGCTGGCCAGGTTCTACGCCCAGCACGTCCGCTGGCACCGGTGGCAGCGCGGGCCGCATGACTCGGGCGGCAAGACGCTCGATGCGGCCCGCGCCAGGTGCGCCGATATCCGCGTGCCGCTCGACTACTCCCATCCTGGACGACGCACGATCACCATCGCGATCTCCAGGCTGGCGGCTGACCCCTCAGCTCAGAAGATCGGAGCCATGATCATCAACCTCGGCGGGCCCGCCACACCGGTGCTCACCGACGTTGTGCTGGCCCGTCAGGCGATGGGCGCGACAGGAGCCCGGTTCGACCTGATCGGCATGGACCAGCGATTCGCCGGGCGCAGCACCCCGATCAACTGCCACTGGACCGCCGGCTGGCTGCCTCGCGGCGCCGGTCGCAGCAAGGAGAGCTTCACCGAGATGGTGCACCTGACCAGGAACCTGGCGCAGCAGTGCACCCGCTCGCAGCGGGCCATGCTGCCCTTCGCCGGGACCGTCAGTGCTGCGCGCGACATGGATCCGCGGAGCGCTCCGCGAATCCAAGCTGTCTTATCTGGGCTACTCCTACGGCACCTACCTCGGCGCGGTGTACACCCAGATGTTCCCCGGCCGGCCGGACGGATCGTGCTCGACAGCGCGATCAACCCCGCGCGCCCCGGCGTTGCCAAGGGCAGCAACGGGCCGCAACGCGAGGAGGCGCTGCACGAGTGGGCCAGGTTCGCGGCCGTGCACGACGGCCAGTTCCACCTCGGCAGCACCCCGAGCCAGGTCGTGGCGACCGTCTACCGCATCTACCGCGCAGCGGCGCGGCACCCGCTGCGAGTGGGCCCGTTCCGCGTCGATGACACCGTCGTGCCAGCCGTCCTGCTCGACCCTCTCAGCGACGATTCGCCGGCTAGCTCCGCCGAGCTTGCCGCGATCGTAGCGTCGCTGAACCGGGCCGCGCACGGCAAGCCGGCCAAGCCCGGAACCGGACTGCTCCACGCCCTCGCCAGGCAGCTGACCAGCGCCGGGTCAGCGCAACGCAGCGCCCAGACCGCGATCATGTGTGACGACGCGCCGGTGCCGCGCAATCCGCTCGTCTACTGGCGCGCCATCCAGGCGCACCGTGCGAGCGCACCGCTGTTCAGCCCGGTCGACCAGACGATTACGCCGTGCGCTTTCTGGCCGTTCCGGCCGCGGCGCCCGGCGCCGATCGCCAACCACGTCCCTGCCCTGGTCGTCCAGGCGTCAGGAGACATCAACGCCATCTTGTCCATGGGCCGCGCCATGCATCGCGCTCTGGCGGACTCCCGGATGATCACGTTGCAGGGCGTCCGCACCCACGGCGTGTACCTGTTCCGCGGGTCGGCATGCGTGGACACCGCGGTCAACGCCTACCTCGACACCGGGGTGCTGCCCTCACACGACATGTCCTGCACCGTTTAGCGCCCGTTTGCTGATCACCCTATGAACCCTTGGTGGTGCTATTGGCCCACCAAGGGTTCATAGGGTCGACTTGTTTCAGCGGGTGGCGAGCGCTAGGTGCCGAGGTACTTGAGGACGGCGAGAACGCGGCGGTGGTCGGTACCGGTGGGCGGCAGGTCGAGCTTGGCGAAGATGTTCGTGACGTACTTCTCCACCGCGCTGGGGCTGACCTTGAGCAGCTCGACGATTCCGCCGTTGGAGCGCCCTTCGGCCATCAGCCGCAGTACCTGCTGTTCGCGCGGGGTCAGCCTGCTCATCGGGTCGTCCTTGCGGCGGACCAGCAACTGCGCGACGACATCGGGATCAAGGGCGGTGCCGCCCGCGGCCACGCGCCTGACTGCGTCGAGAAAGTCATTGACGTGCGCCACCCTGTCCTTCAGCAGATAACCGACCGAATTGGTCGCCTCCGACAGCAAGTCGGTCGCATAGCTCTCCTCCACGTACTGAGACAGGACGAGCAAGGCCACGTCGGGGAACTGGCGGCGGATGACCAGCGCGGCCTTGATGCCCTCATCGGTGAATCCCGGCGGCATCCTGACGTCGATCACGGCCAGGTCCGGCCGATACTCGGCAACCACCCTGAGCAGCTGGTCGGCGTCCGGCACCGCCGCGACCACCTCGAACTCGCCGTCCGAGAGCAGCCTGGTCAGCCCATCCCTGAGCAGCACCGAGTCCTCGGCGATCACAATGCGCATGGCAGCTCCGCGGTGATGACGGTCGGCCCGCCAGGAGGGCTATCGATGGTCAGCGTGCCGTCCACGGACGCTGCCCGCTGCGCCAGGCCCCGGAGTCCGGTGCCTGCGCCCGCATCGCCGGCGCTGCCGATGCTCGCGCCGCCCGTGCCGTTGTCGGCTATGGCGATCCGTAGCAGGTCCCGGTCCCTGGCAACGGTCACCTCGGCCTGCGTGGCTTGCGCGTGCTTCACCACGTTGGTTAGCGCCTCGGAGACGATGAAGTAGGCCACGGCCTCGACGCTCGGCGAGGCAGGCCGCGGCAGGTCCACGCTGAGCCTGACCGGGAGCGGCGCCCTCGCCGCGAGACCGGAAAGGGCAGCGTCGAGCCCGCGGTCGTTCAGCACGGCGGGATGCAGGCCCCTGATGAACTCGCGCACCTCGGATAGTGCAAGCAAGGCTTCCTCGTGCGCGTCTGCGATCGCGCGCTGAGCCAGCTCAGGCACATCGGTGAATCGGGCCCTGGCCATGCCCAGGTTCATCGCCAGCGAGACGAGCCGCTGCTGGGCGCCGTCGTGCAGGTCGCGTTCGATCCTGCGGCGCTCGGCGTCGGTCGCCGCGACGATCTCGGCTCTGCTCTTGGTCAGCGACTCGAGGCGGATCGCGAGTTCTTCATGCTGGCTCGGCCCCAGCAGGGCCCGGGCCAGGGTCTCGTCAGCGCGTGCCACCTGCTGAGCCAGCCACGGCGCGGCAAGTAGCAGCACGACGGACCCGACGCAGACGACCGCGGCAGCGGCTGCCGATGGCGTGACAATGATCAGGCAGGCGATCGCGAGGGCTGGCGCGAGCCAGCAGACCGCCACCAGGCCGGCGGCGGCGCCAGTCGCGATGGACAGCAGGTGGAACGCGATCTGCCGCCAGGTACCAGCCGACAGCCACGGGCCGATCGGCCACGGCCTGCGGTCGGCGCCCGCTCCTGCGGGAATGTCCGCTCCGGCAACGGCGCGGAGCCTGGAACGCTGCAATGCAGTGATGCCCTGCACTGCCCAGAGCTCGACGACAGGTCCGACGATGACGGCCGCGGTGTACACGGCGACGTGCCCCACGTTGCCCGCACCGGTCACCAGGGCAAAGATCGCTGCTCCCCAAGCGACGCCGATCACGCCGAGCAGCACGGTGCCGATTACGGCGACGAACATCGCTGCCAGCCCGTTCCTTGTGGCGCGCCACGCAGGACCGGACCACAGCGCCCCGACCATGGCACCAATCTTGCTGGAGGTCAGATCTGCCGAGGTCATGACGTCAAGGTACAAGGACATCCCGCGCATCTCTATCGGGCAATCCTGCGCTCTGGGTGCGGAAATCCCCACCAAGGCCCGGCTGCGCACCCCAGCGACACCGGAGCGCCGCGCTGGCACCGTCGTAGCCATGATCGAGATACACGCACTGACCAAGACCTACGGATCCACCACGGCCGTCTCTGACCTGACGTTCACCGTCCGGCCTGGGGTGGTCACCGGCTTCCTCGGCCCCAACGGCGCCGGGAAAAGCACCACGATGCGGATGATCCTGGGCCTGGACGAGCCGACCAGCGGCTCGGTTCTGGTCAACGGCCGTCCGCCCAGGAGCCACACTGCGCCACTGCACGAGATCGGCGGGATGCTTGACCCGCGGGCCGTGCACCCCTCCCGCAGTGCCTACCATCACCTGCTCGCCGTCGCCCAGACTTCAGGAGTCCGCAAGTCCCGCGTCGATGAGGTCATCGATGCTGTCGGCCTCAGAAGTGTTTCGCGGCGGAAGGCCGGCAAGTTCTCGCTCGGCATGAGCCAGCGGCTGGGAATCGCGGCCGCGCTGCTCGGCGACCCATCGACGGTCGTGCTTGACGAGCCGGTCAACGGGCTGGACGTGGAGGGGATCCGCTGGATCCGCACCCTGCTTGCTGATCTGGCCGCGGAAGGCAAGACCGTCTTCATCTCCTCGCACCTGATGAGCGAGATCGCGCAGACCGCTACGCACCTGATCGTCATCGGCCGGGGAGAACTGATCGCGGACACCAGCATGGACGAGTTCATGGCCACCGCAGCGCCGACAGCGGTGCGGGTTCGCAGCTCGGACTCCGACGCGCTGGCGAGGATGCTACGCGCGCCTGGCGTGAACGTCACCCGGGCCGCAGACGGCGCACTGACCGTCAGCGGCGCGTCTGCGGCGCAGGTCGGCGCCATCGCCAGCGCCGCAGGCATCACAGTGCTCGAGCTCGCCACCGAGCAGGCGTCCCTGGAGGACGTCTTCGTTGGCCTCACCCAGGACGCGGTCGAGTACCGCGCTGCTATCTGATCGTTAGACGCCGCAACACCTCTGAGGAGAGACAATGACTGCCATCGCTCACGAACCCACGTCGGTCACCGCAGGTCTGCGGCGTACCGGCAGCCGCAACGAGTCACCCAAGCCCGCGTGATCCGCGCGGAGCTGACGAAACTGCGCACCCAGCCGTCGGCATTCTGGTCCCTGCTGTCCGCGGTCATCCTGGTCGTCGGGTTCGGCATCGGCTACAGCCTGCTGCGGATCGCCAGACCGCCGCACGGCGCGGCCGCGATCGCCTCGTTCGACCCAGCTGCGATCAGCCTCTCCGGCGTGCAGCTCGCTCAGATCGCGGTCGGCGTCCTTGGCATCCTGCTGGTGACCGGCGAGTACGCCACCGGGCTGATCAGGACCACGTTCGCTGCCGTCCCTCGGCGCTTGCCGGTGCTGTGGGGTAAGGCGGTCGTGGTGGCCGCTGCCATAGTCACCGTGAGCGTGCCTGCCGCGTTCGCTGCCTTCGCGGGCGGTCAGTCGATCCTTGCTCGCCAGCACCTGTCGGTGCAGCTCAGCCAGCCAGGCGTGACCAGGGCCGTGATCGGCAGCGCGCTGTACCTGGTGGTGATCGGATTGGTCGGCCTCGGCCTCGGCGCCCTGGTGCGCAATGCGGCCGGCGGAATCGCCGCGGTGTTCGGCCTGCTGTACGGCCTGCCCTTGGCCGCCGGCTTCCTGCCGGGCAGCATGGCCGCCGATGTGACCAAGTTCCTGCCTGCCACCGCCGGCCAAGCCGTCACCTCGGTCCATGCCGATCCCACGATGTTGCAGCCCTGGACCGGATTCGCCGTGCTCTGCGCGTACGCCGCGGTCCTGCTGATCATCTCCGCCGTGCGGATGCGCCGCGGCGACGCCTAGATACTCGCAGAGGGCCAAACCCGCGATTCTGGTGACGGGCCAGGACCGCGGGTTCGGCTTACGCTGCTCTACTCGGCGGGCCCCCGCGGCGAACATCACCCGCTGAGTGTGGTGTGACTGCCGGAATCCTGGGCCATGCACCTGTTGAGAATCATGTGAAATGGACGCCACGACGGCGGACGGCTGACAAGATTGGACCTTGGCGAACGCGGGTAGAAACATAGACTCGCTTTTCGGCGGGTTCAGCTTCGACAACCACTTCCTATGTGCGAGCATGACAACGACTTTGAGCCAATCGAGCGCGCCAGCTGAGCACGTTCGCCCTCCGCAGGTTTGCGGGCGTCATGGGCTGACTTGCTCAGGCCGTTATGCTGCGTCGAGCGGCTGCTATAGAAACGTCCCCTCCAAGAGGAAGCCACTGTGAGCGATTTGCCGCCACGTCCGGAGGGACGGCCCTGAGTTGCCCCGCCAGGCGGCTCGCTCGGACGAGCGCTCATTTCTACCGTTGTTGCCCAGCGGATTGCCCAAGTCGCGCGCCCAGCTAATTGCTGCTGACTTCGCAGTCAGCAGCATCGACCTTTATCTGACCTCTGCGTGCAATAGGCGTTGCACATACTGCTTTCTTAGTGAATCGTTCCTCGCGAGTCGGCAGTACATGAGCATCAGCACAGTGAAAGAGATACTCGCCTGGGCTGCCCGAGGCTCCATCGAAGAGATCACTCTGTTGGGTGGAGAACCCGCATTGCATCCCGACTTTGCCTTGCTTGTCGCTCTAATCAGCACATCAGGCTTCAGGGTAAGGACGGTGACTAATGGGAGCCCAAAGTTCAGGTCAGCGATAGCGAACCGCGAAACCACAGATGCGATAGAACGGGTGGCGGTAAGCCTTGACGCGCCTGTTCAGGAAGCTTTCGACGCACTCCGCGGTCGCGGTGCATTCAGGGACGCGCTGCGTACCATTGAACTGCTTGCATATCAGGGGAAGAATTTCGACATAAATTATACAGTCGTAAAATCAACCCTCCCCTACGTGGCGCAGATGCTCAGATTCGCCGAAGAGGTCGGAGCAAGCCGCATTAACATGCACTGGTATTCACCGGTAGGCCGGGGCAGAGTTCACGCGATGCACGAAGCTGTCTCGCCAGACGACTGGAACCGGGTGCTCGATCTCGTCAGCAGGCACACACCGCTTCGCGCCGACTTCGTAGTGGATTGCGAACTCGGCTGGGTTCTCGGCTACCGCGGCGAAGACCTGAGAATGTGTGCGGTCCGAGATCGCACGAACCTTCAATTCCTGCCCGACGGAAGCGTCTTTTCCTGTGGCATGCTGATCGATCAGCCTGACCTGGCCGGATACGTATGGCGGGAGGGTGGTCTGCATCTGAGGCAGGCCGAGAGCGAGGTCACACGAGCAGCCGCGCCGTGCAGCGGATGCCCGATGCGAGAAACTGCCGTTCCTATGGTTGTCGAAGCTGGCCAGAAGGTGCCTGTCCCGATGTGCATATATGGCCGACTGGATCGTTCACCGGCTGACTAAGGCATGACCCGTCGCCCCCGTAGCCCCAGGGTGGTGATCTTCGACGCCTTCAATACCCTAGTTCGCCCGGTGCCGGGGTTTGAGAACACCTTCACCGCAGTCACGAGGCTCGGGGTGGCGGACCCGACATCGGTCATGGCCATGCTCCAGTCAGAAAGCGACGGACTCGATCACCGGCAGTGGTCGTCGCGCGAGGAATACTCGAACTGAACGGAACTGACGCTGAAAGCGGGAGCATCGGAGCTGCTTGACGGACTTGTGCCGCACGTCATACCCGCGCTCGAGCAGTGGCATCAGGCTCCGATGGAGCCCTTCCCGGACGTGACGAATTGCCTGTCCGCGCTGAGATCCGAGAGCATCGCGTCATCGCAGAGCCACCTGGTCAGGCACCTGGACCTTTGGATGCCGACCTGAGTTGGCTCAATTTAGTGCGCATGCCGGCTGGCGTGGTTGATCGCTTCGAGGGCCTGGCGCAGGTCGTTGGGCAGGGTGTCGGCGGCGGTGATGGTGTGCGGCCGGCCTGGATCTGGATGGTGCGGCAGCGGCGGGCGGTCTTCACGAATTTGCAGATTGACCAGCCGGTCTGGTGTTCGATCCAGCGGCTGACCCGCCAGCGCGGCGGCCCGTCGGAATGGCCCGGCTAAGCGACGAGGGCGTCGCCCATCGTGCCGAGTGGCGGTGCTCCGAAGGCGAGGAGGCTTTCGTGGAAGCGCCGGAGCGAGAATTTCGTGCCCCAGACACCTCGGGCCTGGTCCCGGAGCGAGATGATCTCGAGCTTGCCCCACGTGTAGCGCCCGTAAGTGGGATCGTAGGTAGCCCTCGTCGCTTCGCTCCTGGCGGCCGGGCCGAGCAGGAAAGCGTCGGCCTCGAACCGCGCCGTGGCGTCGTCCACGGTCATCGCTCCCCGATGGATGCCGATGGCGGAGGCGAGTCCGGTCACCGCGACGAGGGCGTCGAGGTAGACGCCGATGGCGAATCGGGGGTCGTCTGCCCGGAAGCCCTGGTCGACCATCAGCTCCTGGGCGTAGTGCGCCCATCCCTCGACGAACGCCTCAGAGAACAGGCTGCGCCGCACGTCTCCCCTGACGAGCTGGCGGAGCATCCGGCCATGGGCGAAGTGACCTGGCGTGACCTCGTGAACCGTGATGGCCGGGCCCATGGTGGCGCTGAAGACGGCCAGCCACTCGCGCTTGGCGTCCTCGTCCCAGGACTCGTCGGGCGGGCTGACGTAGTAGCGAGCTGGGGCGTCATCCTCGTACGGTGCGGTCCAGTACATCATCGCCGCAGCCCATCGCCGCGAGGGCGGAGCCGGGCCGACCTCGCACGCGCCGCCCGGAGGCGGCAGCAGGTCGTTGTCGATCACGAAGGCCGTGGCCTCATCGATCGTCTCCCGGGCGGCTGCATAGATCCCCTTTTCGCTGGGGTGGTCGCGGAGGAGCTCCGGTACGAGCCGCGACGCCGGCACACCCGGCGACAACCGCTCGCACGCCTCATTGAGCCTGGCGCGAAGCCGGTCGCGCTCCTGGTCAGCTCGCTCCTCCAGGCGGCCGAGATCGACCGGCATCGACTCCGCGTCGCCGAGCAGCCGTGCGAGCGCCGTCGCGCCGAGCGAAGCATCCGGGTTGCCCGAGGCGGCGGCATCCTGGATTCGCCCGAGCAGCCTGCCGTGCCCTTGGAGGGCGGCGACCTCGACGTCGGTCCTGCCGCTGATCCCGTCGGCCAGGCCACGCACCGCCCCGACGAGCGCGCCGGCCACCGGCGCCGGGACGGCCCGCAGCGACTCCAGCGAGGCATCGACGGCCTCGGGCCACCGGGCGAGGTGCGCCTCCCGCGCCCGCTGGCGCTGCGGCTCGGGGGCGTACTCGCGGTCGTAGCAAGAGACGTCAAGGTTCTGAATGTGAGGAAGCGGGTTCCACTGCAAGAACTCGGCCTCGGCTTCGGCGCGGGCGGCCAGCTCGGCGGCGCCGAGATGACTCTCGTCATGGCGGTCGGCGAGGCGCTCGCCCGGCGATGAGGGCCCGAGGCGCTCCAAGGCCGCCTTGCGGCCGCTCGGCGAGAGATCCATCACGACGCCGTCATACTCGTGGACGCCGGCGAGCTCCCGGATGACCGGCACCTGGACGTCCCATACGGCTTTGAGGCGGCGATCAGGCACAGCGGCAGACTATGCCCGGCCCCCTGCGACCCCCGGTGCGAAGAGCACACGATCTGCACCGCCGCGGCGCCCGACGCCATCTTCATCGTCCGCACATACGGCATCACGCCGGCCTACGGCCCCGGATTAATGCGCAAATTCAGCTTTCGCAAAACCGAGAACGTGCAGGTCACAGCATCGCGGCAGTCCGGGAACCCAGAATCGTGAGCCAACTCAGGTCATACCCGCGCTCGAGCAGTGGCATCAGGCTCCGATGGAGCCCTTCCCGGATGTGACGAATTGCCTGTCCGCGCTGAGATCCGAGAGCATCGCGTCATCGCAGAGCCACCTGGTCAGGCACCTGGACGTTTAGATGCCGACGATGGACCGCCTGCAACAATTCGCATGGCACTAGGCCGCTTGGCCGGATTCGCCGCCATGAGGAGCGTCGGTCCATACCCACGGCTCATCAGGCGGTCCGGTGCCCGACTCCTCTTGCTGAACGATCTCGGCGTAAATACGCCGCGCAGGATGTGCGGCAACCGGATGACCCTCGACGTGCCTGATCACATCGAGCACCACAATATGCACAAAGCGCTCGTTACGGAGCACTTGCACCTCGCGCGCCCAGCATGCTGCTGCTATGAGGTGGCGCGCCCAGACAAAGTCCTCGGCGCTCGTTCCCGCGCGACACCAGAGCCGGACCCGCTCTCCAAAGGGCTCTGGGGATGTGCGTAGAACAAACGGCATCTTGCCGTCTCTGGAGTGAATCCAGGCTTGGGCCATGCCGGTCCGCACCCTGTGCGGCGTAATGATGCACCATGCGCGGGCTACCAACAACTTGCGCAACGAGCGCGACAAGCCGAGCAGCACGATCAGCGCCGCGATGGCGAGAACCGCGAAAGTGGCTCCGAGGGCCGTCCCGAGCAGCCATACGGCCATCGGAGCCGCAACGGCCAGAAGCAACTCATATCTCCAGCGCCATCCGACAGTGACCAAATTCGGCTTAGCCACCCGGCCTAGAGCAAACTCTCGGCCGGCGAGCGCCTGCCTCGTGCTCCGTGGTCGTGGCGCGGGGGTGTTCATTGCCGCGCTCCGCGAGTCTCAGCCGAGGCTGACCGCGTGTGAAAGCGCGCGTCGCGGTAAGTCCGGCTCATTCCCAAGCGGCCGGCGACGGCCTCCCATCCGTTCGACGCCGCTTTGGCATCGTCCGCCCGGAACAGGCGGTCGCCCGCCGAACTGATCTGGCACTCCAGCCACCGTCGGAGGCGGGGCTGGCGGCCGCGGTCGCGGCCCCCTTGAGTGAGGCGCTCTCTGCGATGCCCGATGCGGGGTCCAGCCAGCTGGTTTCCGCTGGTTGGGTACTTGTTCATCATGCTCCAAGCACACTCTCTCGAGCCTGCTGAAGAAAAGGTGCAAGAAACCACACAAGTAAGCCGGTTTATTCGCTACTTTCCCAGCTGCCGTACCTCAGATACGTTGCGTACATGGCCACTGGCGGCAGACCACCTGAACGTCCAGTGCACTTGTCGTCGGATGAACGGCTGGCCGCTCAGAGGCAAACTGCGCAATGGCGCCATGAGACCGGCATGAGCCAGGTCGAAATTTCCAGGGAACTTCGGGTCAGCACAGCCACTTATCGGGGATGGGAAAACGGCAGAGACCCGCATGCAGGACCCACGCGGCCGCTTGCTGCTCAGCTAGATGTCGTGCTGCAGCACAAGCTGCGCGGGCGGTATGCCGCCGGTGATGCACTCCGCGTGTGGGGCTGGGCCGCTTCTGGCGATATCACCTATGAGCGCCTGGCTGACATGCTGCGGTTGGCCGGATTCGACGTGCCGAACTCGCACGCTGAAACGCCGTCCGTGGTCGTGTGGGTCCACCGCCTGCACGACCCGAATCTGGTCCACGCCGTATTCACGCTCGCAGCTGCAGCAGCGACCAGGGCCGGGCTGTCGGTGCGCCTGCTGCTTGACGATACGGCCCTGTCGGCATGGGAACGGTCAAGAAACCGGGGCGAACTCGAGTCCAGAATCAGGTCATGGTTCCGGTTCGCGGCCGGCCATGAGGACAAGCTCTCCACCGGGCTGTATTCAGAGATTCTCAGTGCCGAGTTGCTCGCCGAACGAGGATGGCGCACTGTCTGCCAGTACATGACGCCCAAGACCGAGATGCTGAAGTTCCTGCTCGCAGCCAAGACCATCTCGCCCACGCAGTACAGCACCGAGTCGGAGGAGAGCGTCCTAGCGATCCTGCGGCAGTCGGAGTCCCTTCATGCCGACAGCATCCTGACGGCTCTGCAGAACTGGATCGTGTTCGAGCACGAGATAGAGAACATGCTCGAATCTCAATCGCTCGATGATCCCGTGCCTATCGTGACTCTTGGCGGGGAAGACGAGCGCCACCTGTGGGAACTCTGGCATTCATGCTGTGCCGATGAACTTACCTCACGCGTGCAGCACATTTACCTAAACCCGATGCCGATGCCGAGTTATCGGGCCGTATGGCGAGAACCAGCACTTGCCGCTAGGGCGAGCCGACCGACACTAGCCGATTATTTGCGCGGCCGGATGCTCCATGACCAGAATTTCGATGCCGCCGAATGGATCATCAACGCTGCCATCAACTTGCCGGCCTTTCTCAACGAGGACTTTCTCGCATGGCTTGATCCGGTGACGCTCGACGCCACCACGCTGCTGCAGCGGCCGGCAGCAGAGATCGCCGCAGTGGTGGCGAAGGCCGTCGTCGAGTGGGTGAACAAATAGCTGGCCGGGCGGCGTCAGCCACGCTGGGCCTGACGCCGGCGGAGACGGGGTCGCGCAGGAAGGTCAGGACGGCGGCGACGCGCCGGTGCACCTGCTGCCCGCTGGCCAGGTCCAGTTTGGCGATTATCGCGTTTACATGCTTATCCGCCGACGATTCGGAGAGGAACATCGCCTGCCGCCCGATGTCCGCGTTGCCACGGCCCCGAGCCATCTCGCGTAGCACGTCGAGCTCGCGCGGAGTCAGCGTCGCTAGCGCCGAGGCCGGAAGCTTCGCCCTCCGCCTGAGCAGGGCAGCATGGCCGCTGATGTGACTAAGTTTCTGCCTGCCACCGCCGGCCAAGCCGTCACGTAGGTCCAGGCTGATCCCACGATGTTGCAACCGTGGACCGGCTTCTGGGTCTTATGCCTGTACGCGCCGGTGCTCCTTAGCCTGTCGGCGGCGCGAATGCGCCGCGTCAACGCTTAGCCACAGAGCCGGGCCCGTTACATCGCCCGCTCAACCTGGTCACCATTCGCGAGGGCGGGACCTTCGTCCGGGCCCTGGCGCAGAGTGCTGCGCGTCACCTTCCGCCGGGCGAGCAAGACGCCGGCTAGGCACAGCATCCCGCCACCGACGGCGAGCAGCGGCGGAGTCTCTCCAAGTACCAGCCAGCCGAGCACGATCGCGATCAGCGGGATCAGGTAGGTGAGCGATGCCATCCGGCCAGCTGTGGTCCTCTTCAGCGCGATCGCCCAGGTTGCGAAGCCAAGGGCGGTCGGACCGGCGCCGAGATAGATCGTCCAGCCGATCGCGCCGGCGCCTGCCCTCGCGGCATCGGTGAGGAGGACGGGGGCGAACGGCAGGCACGCGACGGTTGCGGCGGCACAGCCGGCAAAGGTCACCTGAAACGGCGAGACGCGCGCGAGGACGGGTTTCTGCACGACCACGGCGACCGCGTAGGCGCACGCCGCGACGATGCACAGCCCGACGCCGATGCCCGAGCGGGGCCCCGAATCGATGGCGGCCAGGCCGATCAGCACGCAACCGCCGAATGCGACCAGGCAGCCGGCAAAGAGCCGACGCGGGAAGCCCTCGCGGAGAAAGATGCCGGCGCCGATGGCGATCAAGATCGGACCGGAATTGATGATCATCGCCGCTGTGCCGGCGTCGACGTGGCGCTCGGCCGCGTTGAGGGTGACGCTGTAGACACCGAGCCACAACACGCCGTACGCGGCGATGGCCAGCAGGTCACGTCCGCGCGGTAGGGGCTCGCGGCGGACCAGCGCGACGATGCCGAGCAAGGCGCTGCTGACGAGCAGCCGGCCAAGCCCGATCGCACCAGGCGCCATCTTCTCGCCCGCGGCCCTGATCGCGACGAACGCCGAACCCCAGAGCAGGACCGTCGCGAGGCCCGCGCCCAGCGCGATGACCTCCGCGCGCTTGCTGGCTGATGTCGTTGCCGTCACGCTGGCCATGGGCAAACGCTCCTCCCGATGCGCGGCTGGGACCCGTTATCGCTAACGCTCCAGCCACGGTTGACGTGAGGTCAGCCGCGTCGCGCCGGCGGCGCAGCGGCCGGTTCAGAAGCCGACCAGGCGTACTTAGCTAGGCGAGCGCGCGCGGAGGCCGGCGTCGCGGAGGAAGGTCAGGACGGCAGCGACCCGCCGGTGTACCTGCTGCTCGCTTGCGAGGTCGAGCTTGGCGAAGATCGCGTTGACGTGCTTTTCGACCGATGATTCTGACAGGTGCAGCGCCTGGGCGATGCCTGCGTTTCCGCGCCCGGCGGCCATCTCTCGTAGCACGTCGAGCTCGCGCGGCGTGAGCCGGGCCAGTGGCGAGGTCTGCAGCCTGACCCGCCTGCTGACCAGGGCGTCGACGACCTGCGGGTCAATGACCGAGCCGCCGGCCGTCACCTCGCGCAGAGCCTCGAGCAAGTGGTGCAGGTCGCCGACGCGATCCTTGAGCAGGTACGCCAGCCCGGCCGTGCCATTGCGGAACAGCTCGAACGCGTACGACTCGTCCGCGTACTGGGACAGGATCACGACGCCGACGCTCGGGGCGCTCTTCTTGATGGCGTGCGCTGCGTCGATCCCCTCCATCGCTGGCGCGGCAACACCGCCAGCCGCGTTGTCCAGCGGCATCCTGATATCGGTGATCACAGCGTCAGGCGCATTGCGCCGCACGGCGTCAAGCAGCTCGGGAGCCGAGCCGACCGCCGCCTGCACGTTCACCTCACCTGAGTCCTCGAGCAGCCTGCGCGTTCCCTCGCGTACGAGGTAGTTGTCGTCGGCGATCACGATCCGAAGCGGCTCGCTCATCCGCCGCTCCCCAGTTTGCCAGCCGCGTGCTGCGGCACCCCGTCGCCGTTCGGCGGGACGACCGCTAGCGGAACCTCGGCCCGCAGCCTGGTGCCGCGGCCCGCCTTGCTGTCGATCGTCAGTACCCCGTTCACGATCGAGATGCGGTCCGCCAGGCCGGCCAGGCCGATACCGCGCGCGGTCGCCGGGTCAAACCCGCAGCCGTCGTCGCTGACCTCGACGGCTAGCGATCCGTTCGGCTGAGCCAGCCCGACGACCACCTGGCTCGCGCTGGCGTGCTTGACCGCGTTGGTCAGTGCCTCCGCCACGACATACCAGGTGGCGGCCTCGATGTGCCGCGGGTAACGCACGCCGCGCAGCGCCGGATCTGCTTCGATGACGACCTCGACCGGCATCCTAGACGCCTGCGCCTCGATCGCCTCGAGCAGTCCCTGGTCCGCAAGGACCGGCGGGTGAATCGAGTGCGCGAACTCGCGCAGGTGGGCGAGCGCGGTCCCGAGATCCCGCTGCAGCTCATCGAGCGCCTGGTCGCCGCGGTGGTCACCGCGGCGCAGCTGTTCGCGCGCGAGGGCGAGCTTCGCGGTCAGAACCACCAGATCCTGCTGGAACCCGTCGTGCAGGTCCCGCTGGATCCGCTGCCGCTCCGCGTCCTGGGCCTGCGCGATCCTCGCGCGCGAGGCCGCCAGCTCGGCTGCCTGCTCCCTGATCACCTCGAGCCTGGCCGCCAGCTGCGCGCTCAGGTGCAGGCTGTGCACCGCGGCGGCTGCCTGGCTGGCCAGGTGGACCAGCAAACGACGGTCTTCGTCGAGCAGCGGGCCGTCTCGGCGTGGTCCGCACTCGATCGCGCCGAGCGCCTGGCCGGAGTGCGTGAGCGGCACGACGAGCGCTGGCGTCGCCGGGTCGGTCGCGTCGACCCCAGCCGAGCCGACAAGCTGGTGGCCGCCTGGAGGCGGCGCGAGATCGAGCCGCACCCTGGACCACCCGAGCAGCAGGGACTGACAGATCGCGTCGGCGAGCCTGGTCAGCAGGTCATCCGGTGCCGGCGAGGTCTCCAGCATCGCGCCGAACCTGGTGAGGACCTCGTATCCGTCCAGGCGCGCACCGAACGCCCACCGGTCGGCGAACCGCTCCAGCCTGCGCTGAGCCGGTTGCGCCGCCAGCACCGCCGTCGCCGCCAGCAGGATCGCCGCGCCCGCCGATACGAAGCGGCTGGCGATGAGACCCAGCGCAGCCGCCACGGCCACGATGCCGATCGCGATCAGCCCGCGCACCGCCTTGTTCACCAGGGCCCTGCGTGCCGAACGGTCGATGCCGAGCATCTCCTCGGGGGACAGCGCCACGATCAGCGAGCCGAGCACGAGTACCAGGCCGATGACCCAGAGCACGAGGGCCGTCGCGGTCCAGCCGAAACCCTCGCCGCCGATCCAGCCGAGCGAGAGCAGCGCGCCGAACACGACTGTCCCGCTGGCGAGCCCGACCAGCGCAAGCCGCACCTGGCGGCGCTCGGACTGCGGCGAGCGCCGGTAGCGCATGTAGAGCATGATCAGCCCGGCGAGGATCACGAGGATGAACAGCTGGTAGGCCACGTTCGCCACGTCCGATAGCGGCCAGGCGGCCGCTTGGAAGAGCGGGCTCGGGACGGCCGACGAGTCCGGGCTGCCAAACGGGTCGCGCGGCATCCATGGGCTGGCAACGAGCACCAGGACGGGGATCAGCACACCCAGGGCGGCCGCCGTGATCAGCACGGCACGCTGCCCTTTCCGGTCAGGCCTGCCGGTCGGGAACAGTCCGATCAGTCCCATCCCTGCCACCTGGCTCCCGTTCCCGGCACACATCGCGGCGAAGATGACCCAGCCGGCGGCCGCGAATCCGACGTGCATCAGCACGACATCGCCGAGGCACTGGCTGACCATGGTCCAGGCTGCCGGCCGCGAGCAGCCAGACCGCGACCGGGTGACCGCGACCGCGGAAGGCGCCAGCTAGGCCGACAGCATAAAACGGCGCCGGGCCGATGAGCATCCAGCCGGCCCCTGCCGGGTCACCGTCCATCAGGTTGCCGACGACCGCGACCACAAGCGCGCAGCCGCCGACCACGGCGAACACCCAGCTGACAGCGCGCATATGCCCAGTGTGAGGCAGGGAGCCACCGGAGCGACAGGAGGGAGGCCGCAGGGCGGGTGGTGGCCAGCCTCACCCCTGCCGGGTGGTTCGCACCATGGCCGGCGCGGTCGGCACGACCTAGCGTCCTGGCTAGTGGCGAACGAGAGGTCTGAGATGAACGAGAGCAACACGACAGTCGCAAGCGAGCAGGATGTTGGCGGTGTAGCGAAGACGGGGCCTGCGGCCGTCATGTTCAAGGTCTACCGCTGGGGCCTGCTGGTCTTCCTGGCTGCCGGGGTCGTGCAGATCTTCCTGGCCGGCCTCGGCGCATTCAGGCTCCTGCACGGTGCCGGCGACCCGGCGCTGGATCCGCACCGGATGCTCGGCTTCGTCATGGCCGGCATGGCGATCGTCATCCTGATCCTGACGCTGATCGCCCGGGCGAGGGCGCGCGCCATCGTGGGCGCCGTCCTGCTGGTGTTCATGACTTCGTTCTTGCAGAGCCTGCTGGCCGGCCTCGCCGACGATCACGTGGTCTTCGGTGCCCTGCATGCCACCGATGGCCTGCTCATCCTGGCCATCCCGGCCTACTTGTACCTCTGGACCGGGCGCCGGGCAGCATGAACGTCACCGCGCGGCGGCAGCACACCGCCGCGACGGTCGCGTGGGCGGCCTCCGTCGTGCTCGCGGCCACCGCCCTGGTCCTGACCATCCTCGCCTGGAAGGACCTGGTCACCGGCGACGCGATCGACGCGGTTTGCGGGGTGCCATCGACCGTCTTGTACGCCACCCTCGGAACGCTGATCGTCCGCCGTGCGGGCAACGTCATCGGGTGGTACCTGCTCCTCGCGGGCTTCGCCGACGGCTTCGTGGGCCTGGCTTCCGCATACGCGGTGCTCGGCATCAGGCATCCAGGCGCTCTGCCAGGCCCCGCGATCATGGGCGTGCTGGCCGAGTGGTCATTTGTGCCGCTGATCTGCGGCATCGCCTTCATGTTCCTGCTCTTCCCGACCGGGCACCTGCCGTCCCCGCGCTGGCGTCCGGTCGGAGGCTTGTGCCTGCTGCTCATCACGCTCACCCTGATCGGATTCCTGGTTCAGCCGAGGAAGGTGCACCTTCCGGCTCCCGGCGGCGTCTCGGCCGCGGTCCAGAACCCGCTGGGTGTGCGGTCTTTGCCCGGGCCGCTGTCAACCGTGCTGATCGGAACGATCAACCAGGCCTGGTTCGTGTTCATCGCCTTGATGGTGGTTTCCACGGTGGCCATGACAGTCCGCTACCGGTCACGAGACCGCGAGCTGCGCCAGCAGATCAAGTGGATCGCCTTCACGGCCGCCACGGCGATCGGCTGCTCCGTTGTCGTGCTGGTGTCGATGGACATTGGCGGGAAGTCCTGGGCTCCCGTGACCACCACGGCAGACGTGGTGGTCACGATCATCGGTCAGGCCGGGTTCCCGGTGGCGATCGCGATCGCCATCTTCAAGTACGGCCTCTACCAGATCGACGTCATCATCAACAAGGCCGTCACCTATGGCCTCCTATCCGCGGCGCTGACGGCTATCTACATCGGCATCGTGGTGGGCATCGGGACGCTGGCCGGCTACGCCGGCGGCGCGGTGCTCACCGTGGCGGCAGCGGTCGTGGTCGCGGTGCTCTTCCATCCCGTGCGCCAGCGGGCCACCCTGCTGGCGAACCGCTTCGTCTACGGCAAGCGAGCCTCGCCGTACCAGGTGCTCGCCGACTTCGCCCAGGACATGGCCGGTCAGCTCGACGCCGACGCCGCGCTGCGACCGGATGGCCGCTGTGCTCGGCGGGGCGACCGGGGCCGAGCGCGTCGAGGTCTGGGTGCTGGTCGGCCCCGCTCTGTCACCCCGATCGGTATGGCCGGCCGGCGCTGAGCCGGGAGCCGCGCCCGAGACGGTGACCCACGCGGCGGGTCTGGCCGTGCTCGGGCCGGTCACCAGGGCGATCGGCGTGTATCACCAGGACGAGCTGCTCGGCGCCATCACGCTGGAGAAGGCCAAGAACGAACCGGTGTCGGCCGCCGAAGACAAGCTGCTCACTGACCTGGCCTCACAGGCCGGGCTTGTGCTGCGGAACGTCAGGCTCACGGCCGAGCTGCGGGCCACGATCGAGGATCTGCGCGCGTCGCGGCGGCGGCTGGTGCAAGCGCAGGACGACGAGCGGCAGCGGATCGAACGGAACCTGCACGATGGCGCCCAGCAGCAGCTGGTCGCGCTGAGCGTTCAGCTCGAGCCTGCTCGACGGAGCGGCCGACGATCCCGCCGAGGTCAGGGAGCTGACGGGCCAGCTGCGGTCCGGGCTGCGGGCAGCCCTTGACGACCTGCGTGCGCTCGCCCGCGGCATCTACCCGCCGGTGCTCGCCGACCAGGGCTGCGCGCAGCCCTGCAGGCACAGGCCGACCGCGCGCCGGTGCCGGTGCACGTCGACGCCGACGGGATCGGCCGGTTCTCTCGAGACGCCGAGGCGACGCTGTACTTCTGCATACTCGAGGCCCTGCAGAACGTCGCGAAGTACGCACAGGCCTCGCTCGCCACCGTCACGCCTGGCGCAGGTCGACGGCAGGCTCGAATTCTGCGTCACCGACGACGGGGCCGGATTCGACCCGGCGTCCGCTGCGCACGGCATGGGCCTGCAGGGCATGGCCGACCGGCTGTCAGCCGTTGGCGGCCAGCTGCGGATCGCGTCAGCGCCGGGCACGGCACGACGATCAGCGGCACGGTGCCGGTCACCGCGCTGTCCCCGCGACAGGCCGGCGGTGAGCGGAGCCGGACGGTCAGGCGCCCGATGTCGAGCAGGCCGAGCCTGGCTGATCCGGCGCCTGAACTGGCCGCCAGTCAGTCCCACCTCGAGCGCGAACTTCTCGTTCCGCTCGAGCCGCACGCCGCCGATCGTGACCTGGTTGACGGCGACGTAGACCTGGCTCCACGGGCAGTCCCTGAGCGCCTCGTCGCCATGCTGCCTGGCGTTGCCCGCGCGCACAGCGGCCAGGAGTTCCTCCTGGAACGCAGGGTGCTGGCCGGATCGGGATCGGCGCGCCATAGCGCTTGTAGCCGCTCGGTGTCCGGGCGGCTGGCCCGGCGCTGCGGCCGCTGGAATGCAGCGGTCAGCGCCCAGATGTCCGGCTCAGGCGGCAGCGGCTGCGGGGCCCGCGCGCGGCCTTGGGCCGCGGCTTGCGGTTCGCCTGTTGCCGCCCGTCGATTCGCGGTGGCCCTGACCCCTGCGCGGCTCAGCCTCGCGGGCGTGGCGGCTGGCTTGGGCTTTGGCTGCTGGCTTCCCGGCAGGAAGCCGAGCCGCTCGAAACCGCGGCCGAAGTACTCACCGTCGATGCCGGCCTTGAACGTGAACAACTGGCCAGTCTTGAATTCCTCAGAACCGACACGGCGTCGACTCGGGCGACGAAGGTCGGGATCCACGGGCAGTCCGGCTGAACTCGCCCGGCCTGACCGCGACCTGATCGGCCTTGACGCGGCCGTGATCAGGCTGAAAAGCCGGTAGGTCTCATCCGGGTTCGTGTCGGCCCGCCAGAACGCCTCAAGCTCCGCGATCCGCGCGCGGTCGTTCTGGTAGGTGCCCTTCGCGCCAGGGTCGGTCAGCGCCCACGCATCAAAGCGCAGCCCGAGTCGCTCGCCGAGCGTGGGTGGCGGCGCCGGGCGCGGCGGGCTCGACGACTCGCCCATGGTTCGCGGCGCGTGGCCCTGGCCCACCTGCACCGGTGAGCGCGCCGGTCCGGGCGACTCAGGCTTCCCGCGACCCTGACCTGTCCAATCCACCGATCCCCAGTCCTCGGCCGGAGGCGCAGCAGACTGCGTTCGCGGTGCCGCAGGCGGCTGTAGCCGGGGCGGGCGCACCGGGCTGGCCTTGGTAGGCAGCAGGCGGATGGTTGCGGAGGCGGGGGCAGCCGGCGCGCGCGAGCGGCCGCCTGCGCGAATGCGTCGTACTTCGAGTCGATGAGGCCCGGCATCGCGGCCTGCTGGCCAGCCAGGAAGTAGATCCGCACGACTTCCTGCAACATCGTCCAGATGTCCCGGCTGAGCCTGACCGCCTGCCGGTCACTTGCCGCCGCCTCGACCTGGTCAAGCTTGGCGCGCGCGAACTTGATGCTCCCTGCGATCGTGTCGAACGCGCCGTCGTACCGGTGCGGCAGGCGTGACCGGTCATTCTGCATCGTGTTCAGGGCATCCTCGACGGAGGTGCCCAATTGCACGACGCCAGCGATCGCGGCGACGAAATGCGCGGGTGGCGCGTCGGCGACCCAGTCAAATCGCGGCGGCGGCGAAGGCAGCCGGAACTGAAGAACGAAATCGCTCTCTGACTCGATCGGCCGCCAGATGCCGATTGCGCGAGGTCTATCCATTTCAGCGCCGCATCATACAGCCCGTCGGCCAGCACGAAAGTCGCCTCGGGCAGCCTGCCCGGTCTCGCCGAGATGCTTCTGCGCTTCGGACTCGATGACGGCCGCCATGTCCTGCAAGCGCCTGGGAGGCCCACGTGGAGAGCAGGAAGGTCGTGGTCCCCGTATTTTGCAGCCAGGGATGGCTCTTAATCGCGATATCGAGGCGCAGATCACCGAGCGGGCCGTCAAATGCAAGAATCCCGGTGGCCGCGGCTCGCTTCTTCTGACCGAGCCCTGCCGTCGTCCACGACTCTGCCCGTGAGACGTTCCCAAAGACTCATGCCGCGTGCCTAGTCTCCGCGCCCAATCGGCAAACGCTGTAGCAATTCTCAGTAGCCGCCAAGATACTAAAACGTCCGATTACCCGAATACTCTGAATACTCTGAATACCTCAGACTTTCCACCATGATACGTGCCCGCCAGCACCCGCCGCAGCCCGTGCGCGGGCTCGTCGCGGCCGCAGCGAAGCGGCAGCGCGAGGCTAGCTGTCCAGCCAGGCGCGCACGTGGCTGGTCAGGAACTCCAGGTCCGCCGGGATCCCCTCCGGGCTGCCCGCGCGATGTCCCCAGATGCTCGGAATCGCTGCGAGCTGGCCGTCGCGCAGGTGCGCTGAGCTCCTCTTCGTTGTCCGCGACCCTGAAGTACAGGTCGGTTTCGCTCGGCAGGAGCAGGACCTTCGCCCGGATGGCGCTGAGCGCCGCCGGCAGATCACCGTGGTAGAGGTCGTTGTTGCTGATGTCAGCTTCAGCCCAGGTCACGGCCTGCGCGTAGAGGTTTGCCGCCTTGCAGGCGCCGAACGAGTCCTCCCAGTCGGTCTTCAGGAACGTCTCCAGGTCCGGCGCGCCGAGCACGGTCTCGTACAAGCCGCTCGCGGTAGAAGTCCTGGCTGAGGCCCCAGCCGGCGTAGATGTGCGCGAACGCGCGCAGCGCCGCCTGCGGCTCGGCGCTGAACCGGCCGTTGCCCTCGTACTCTGGCGCCGCCTCGAGCGTGCGCAGCAGCCCGGACAGGAACACCTTGTTGTGCACGGGAGGTTCGCGCGCTCCCGCAGACGACGATCGCACGCTCGACGAGGTCCGGGATAGAGCGCCGCCCAGTGATAGGCCTGGCCCGCGCCCATCGAGAAGCCGTATGCGGCCGCCATGCGGGTGACGCCGAAGTGCTCGGTCAGCAGCCGGTGCTGCGCGCGGATGTTGTCGGCCATTGTCACAACGGCGGGAAAGTCCTCAGTGTCGGCTGCGCTCGAGGACAGCCCGTTGGAGAACATGTCGGGGATCGACGATGAACCATCGGCGCGGGTCAAGCACGCCGTCCGGACCGATCAGCCAGGCGAGGTCCTCGTGCGTGGCGGTGTAGCTGCACGGATAGACGATCACGTTGTCCCGCGCCTCGTTCAGCGTGCCGTGCGCCTGCCACACCAGCCGAGCATCACGGATCACGCCGCCGCGCTCGACCTCCAGATCACCCAGGTTCAGCACGCCGTCGGAGACCGGCCAGTCCGGCTCCGTCAGCCGTCATCAGATCGCTCCCCTCGCCGGCTCGGGCTCAGGGCGAACTTATCAGGACGGGCGAACGCGGCTGCTAGCGGTGCGATCGGGCGACACACCAGAAAGTGGGGCTAACCCTGATCAGCGAGCCTGTTCCGGCCATGGTTCACGATGTGCGTGACCTCGTCGGCCTTGTGCGTAATCATCA
Source organism: uncultured Actinomycetota bacterium (assembly GCA_963809195.1). Taxonomy (GTDB): domain Bacteria; phylum Actinomycetota; class Actinomycetes; order Streptosporangiales; family Streptosporangiaceae; genus Chersky-822. Next base: position 67,957 of record CAWEIQ010000005.1, read on the forward strand.
CGCAGCGCCCATCCGGTCGTGCGACGGGGTGTTGATGACGGCCCAGTAGCGTTCCTCGAACTCTGCCTGGCCGGCCAGGATCCTCGACGTCGTACCTGACCGGCATGATGACGTCACGCTCACCGGTCGCCACGACGACCTCGAACGAATCCCTCAGCTGGCTGGGCCCGAGCATGCCAGGGTCGTCCGGGTTCTCCGGGAACGCATCGAACAGATTGCGGCCGAGTAGCTGCTCCCTGCTGCGTCCTGATGCCTCCACGTAGCCGTCGTTCACGTCGAGGATCACGCCCTCCGGCGTCAGCAGGGCCATCGCACCAGGCGTGGTCCTGAAGACCTCCCGATAGTCGATCGTCGTCTCGGCCATGCCTACTCCCCGGCCTCCTTGCTGGTTCGGGCCCTTAGCAGCAGTTCCATACCCGAGTGATTTGCCGAGAACCATCCGTGATCACGGCCGCGCACTGTTACGCTCCGCCGAATCAGGCGGCAGAAGCGGCAGCAAATGCATCCAATCCGATCCGATCACCGCTCCGAATAGGCGTCATGGACGCCCATGGCACGCGCCCGGCACGTGCAGGTCCTGGCCTGCCGGAGGGGAAAGACCGGGACCTGGACGGGCTGCTGGCACGTGTGGCAAGAGGCGACGAGAACGCGTTCGCCATCCTGTACGACCAGCTGGCCGGGCCCGTCTACGGGCTGATCCGCAGGGTGGTCAGGGATCCGGCTCAGTCAGAAGAGGTCGCTCAGGAGGTCCTTCTCGAGGTGTGGCGGACGGCGGCCAGGTTCGATCCGGCCAAAGGCAGCGCGGCCACGTGGGCGATGACGATCGCGCACCGGCGCGCGGTCGACCGGGTCCGCTCCGCCACAGCGGCCGCTGAGCGCGAGAAGAGGACGTCGGTGCTGGTCCCGCCGGCCGATGACGTGGCCGATGCGGTCGAGGCCAGCCTGGAGCGGGAACGGGTCCGCCGTTGCCTGGACGGGCCTGACCGAGCTGCAGCGCGAGTCCATCACGCTCGCCTATTACGGCGGCTACTCCTACCGGGAGGTCGCGGGACTGCTCGGCATCACGCTCGGCACGATCAAGACCAGGATTCGCGATGGCCTGATCAGGCTGCGGGACTGCATGGGGGTGACGTGATGCGGCTGCTCCGTACCGACCTGCACGTCCTTGCCGGTGTCTACGCGCTCGACGGGATCGACGACGACGCCGAGCGGAGCCGGTTCGAGCACCACCTGCGACGCTGCCAGCAGTGCGCGGACGAGGTCCGGGGATGTCGGTGACCGCGACCAGGCTGGGTTTCGCAGCGGCGCAGTCGCCGCCGCCGCAGATGCGCGAGCGGGTGCTCGCCGGTGCCGCCCGTACCCGGCAGCTGCCGCCCGTCGTCGATCACGCCGCTCGGCCCGGGAACCTCGGCAGCGGCTGGCCCAGAGCGGCAAGCGAGGGCGAGGCCGCGCCCCTGTGCGGCCAGTGCAGCGGCTCGCCTGGAGCGTGGTCGCTGCGAGCCTGGTGGTCATCATTGTGCTGACGACGGTGCTGCTGCACACCCAGAGCCAGCTGAACCAGGCCAGGGCCAGGCAGGCGGCAATCACCTCCGTGCTCGAGGCTCCCGATGCCCGTGCGGTGACCCAGCGGACGTCCGTGGGCGGCACCGCGACGGTGGTCTACTCGCAGGCCAGGCACGCGCTCATCCTGACCTCTGCGCAGCTACCTCCCCCGCCGCCCGGGAAGGTCTACGAGCTGTGGCTGCTCGGGCCGCCGCGGGTGCCGCCCGGCCGGCCTGCTGCCCGCCACAGCGCACGGGCACACATCCCCGCTGCTTGTCAACGGCTTCGTCCGAGGCGACCAGCTCGGCATGACGGTGGAACCGGCCGGGGGTACCAGCCGGCCGACGACCACGCCGATCCTCGTGCTGCCGTTGCGCGCCTGACTCGCCGCCGGCTTCGCGCACGTGGCGGCCGATGCTGCTGCGCTCCAGCCAATCTGCGTTGTCCGACCAATCCGCGCCGGGGCGTGCCACGAACGAACGGCGTGAGAACGATCCACCGGCGCGAATGGGCGAGCGCTCCGACCGCATGCACTCGCAAGCACCGCCACGCGCCCGTCGAAAAGGATTGCCATGCCAGAACTCGACGAGACGGCCGCTGCCAAAGCCGCTGCCGGCAACCACGGGGCCAACAATCGCCGCAGGACCGGTGCCGCTCCGTCGCGGCGCTCGATGCTGCGAGTCGCTGCTGGCGCCGGTGCGGCCGGGATCGCGGCGACGACGCTGAGCAGCGTGGTCGGCGCGATGGCCGCGCGGGCTAGCACGATGCAGGACGGCCGGACCGGGCGGCTCGCACCCGGCGAAGCAACCGGATCCGACCCCATCGTCCTGCATGTACGCGACGCCGCCGCCGGGGAGATCGACATCTTCCGCGGCACGACGCTGACCACGCTCCACGACCGGGACCTGGCCGCGCGAATCGTCCGCGCCGGCCGCTAGCCCGCAGCCAACGCCCATCCAGCACCCGACCAGCAAACCTGAGAGGACTTCTGATGTCATCGCATCGCGAGGCGCCCGAGATTTCTAAAGACCCCGTTGCCGACAGCACCGACGTATACGCGTTCGTCAGCCCTGACCGGCCGCGCACCGTCACGCTGATCGCCAACTACATCCCGCTGCAGGGCCCGGCAGGTGGCCCCAACTTCTATCAGTTCGGCGACAACGTCCGCTACGCCATCCACATCGACACGCACGGGCACGGCGAAGCCAACATCACCTACGAGTTCGACTTCAGGACCGACCTGGCCGACCCTGACACCTTCCTGTACAACACAGGCCCGATTACGTCGCTGACCAGTGCCAACTGGAACCGCAAGCAGCGGTACTCCGTCACCCGGGTGGACGGCAAGGGCAGGCATGTGCTCGGCCGCGGCCTGCTGTGCCCGCCTTGCAACATCGGTCCGCTGTCGACCCCGAATTACGAGACGGCGCTGGCAAACCGCGCCATCCACACGCTCTCCGACGGCAGCAAGGTCTTCGCCGGCCAGCGTGCCGAGGGCTTCTACGTGGACCTCGGCTCGATCTTCGATCTGGGCAACCTGCGCCCGTTCCAGAATTTCAATGTCTTCGCGAAGGGCTTGCAGCGCGGCACCCGGAGTCAATGCCACCAAGTTCCTGAATGTGCACTCGATCGCCATCCAGGTGCCGATCTCCCGCGTGACGGCGGCCGAGCGGCCGGTGATCGGAGTCTGGACGACGGCGTCGAGGCAGCGCGCCCGCCTGCACAGTGCCGACGGCGGACCCGACGTCCACGCGGGCCCGTTCCACCAGGTCTCGCGGCTCGGCAACCCGCTGGTCAACGAGGTGCTCATCCCGATCGGCAAGAAGGACCTCTGGAACACCCAGCACCCGGTGCACGACAAGCAGTTCACGCACTACGTCGCGCACCCGGAGCTGGCCGGGCTGCTTCCTGTGCTGTACCCGGGCGTCTTCCCGAACCTCGCAGCGCTCAACAAGGCGAAGACCGCCCGTGCCGACCTAGAGGCGATCTTGCTCACCGGGATACCCAAGGGCGTCGTGCCAGGGTTCACCAACTTCACGGGCCGGTGCAGGCCGACATGCTCCGGCTCAACACGTCGATCCCGCCGAACACGTCCAAGCCGAGCATCTTCGGGCTGCTCGGCGGCGACGCGGCCGGGTTCCCGAACGGACGCCGGGTCTTCGACGACGTGGTGTCGATCGAGCTGCGCGCGATCGCCGGAGCGACCTTCGCGCTGATCGATCCGAGCTACAAGGTCGACGCGGCGGCTGGCCAGCTCACCGACGGGCTGACTCCGGCCGACCTCGGCACCCCGTACCTGAACCACTTCCCCTACCTCGGTGTCCCGTTTGACGGATACCACCAGCCGGCGCACTGAGCTCGCGATGGCTGAAGCCGTACCCGGCCCGTCAACCTCCGGCAGCGTCGTGCTCGACCTCGGCCCTGGCACAGGGGCCCTGGTCCTGCACACGCCGCCGGAGTTCGACGGCGCGGAGATCGAGATCAGCCGGCTCGGTGACGCGCAGGAGCCGAGGACCCACTCGCAGGTCCGCGCGGCGCCAGCTGCCTGAGCGAGTCCAGTTCGCGGCCGTCTACCCGGGGCTCCCCGCAGGGGTCTACGTGATCTGGCGCGACGCCACCGCTCGCGCCGCCGTCGTGACCGTGCGCCGGCGGACAGGTCACGACCGCATGCTGGCCCGGGTAGCGCCTTGCCAGCGGCCGAAACAGGTATGCGACGATCAGCGGGACTTCATGAATTTGCAGTTAATCTGCAGATTTCGGAAGAGCGGCAGCAGGGATCTCAGCGTCAGAAAGCGGACAGCGCGAGGAGCGAGACCATGCCCCACGTTCCCACAACCGCCGGCGATATCGACACAGAGGACCTCGGCGTCGTTTTCATGCACGAGCACGTCTTCATCAGGACCGAGTCGCTGCAATGGGGCTGGCCAGGCTTCGGCGGCTGGGACGAGGAGACCGAGGTAGCGGCCGCCCGCGAGCGACTGAGCCAGTTGCACGCACACGGCGTCGACACGATCCTCGACATGACGATCCCTGGGCTCGGCCGCGATCCCGCGCTGGTCGCCAGGGCGGTCGAGGGCACCGGCTTGAAGGTGATGTTCGCGACCGGCTTCTACACCTACGAGCACCTGCCGCTGCCGTTCAGCCTGCGCGGGCCCGGCAAGATCCTGGACGGCGACGACCGGCTGCTCGAGTCGCTGTTCGAAGCCGACCTCACCGTGGGGATCGGCGAGACCGGCTTCCGCGCGGCCGTGCTCAAGATCGTGACCGACGAGCCCGGCATGACGCCTGACGTCGAGCGGCTCGCCGAACGCCGTGGCAAGCGTGCACCTGCGCACCGGCGCCCCGATCTGCACGCACGCGCACGCGCCCAGCAAGCGCGGCCTCGACCAGCAGCGGTTGCTGGCCGGCCGCGGCGTCGACCTCGGCCGGGTGATGATCGGCCACTCGAACGAGACGACCGACCTCGACTACCTCACCAAGATCATCGACGACGGCTCGTACCTCGGCTGGGACCGGTGCGGCCTGCCCCTGGCCGTTCCGCTGGACACGCAGATCGACACCCTCGCGGCGCTCTGCGAGCGCGGCTACGCGGGCCGGATCATGCTGTCCCACGACAAGTCCTCCTTCATGGACTGGTTCTCGGGAGCTGAGGTCGACCCGGTGCTTCCTGACTGGCGGTACACCTACCTGCACGACACGGTGCTGCCAGGGCTACGGGACCGGGGCGTCACCGACGACCAGATCGAGCAGATGCTGATCCGCAACCCACGCGAGTTCTTCGGCGCGGCTGGCGCCGCCTGAGGTCTCGCATCCGCAGGCAGATCATTCCCCCCAGGAGGGTCGACCGATGGCGATCACGCCGCCGCCTAGGGGCGCCAATCCGTTCGATGACACCGGCGTCCGGCCGGACAGCAACGGCGTCCGCAGGTATCCCAACTTGCATGAGTCGCTGGTCGAGATGCTCAGCGACAGCGTGCGCGCCGACCCGCATGCCGAGGCTCTCGTTCAGGTAGGCGGCGAGCGGATCACCTACGCCCAGTTGTGGGATCGCGCTGCCAAAGTGAGCGGTGGGCTTCGCGAGGCCGGGATCAGCCCAGGCGACCGGGTCGCGATCAAGCTGCCGAACTCGATCGACTGGGTGGTCGCGTTCTTCGGCGGGCTTATGGCCGGGGCCGTCGTCGTGCCGGTCAACACGCGGCTCACCGAACCAGAAGCGGCCTACATCATCGGCGACTCAGGCAGCAGTTACGTGTTCGAGCCCGGCTCACCGCTGCCCGACGGCAAAACGCTGGTCCATGAGGGAGCCCGCAGGTCGGACATCGCCGCGATCTTCTACACCAGCGGCACCACTGGTTTCCCCAAGGGAGCGATGCACACGCATGAAAACGTGCTCGCGAACGTGGAGACCGTGTACCGGGTGAGCGACATCCCGCGCGATGCGGGCCGGGAGATGCGGACGCTGGTGGTTGTCCCGCTGTTCCATGTCACCGGCTGCCACAGCCAGACCCTGCCGGCCCTGCGCATCGGCGGCGCGGCGGTGATCGATGCGGCCTTCGACGGCCGCCGGATGATCGAGACGCTGGAACACGAGCGGATCACGGCCTGCACTGCCGTGCCCGCGATCTACTACTACATCCTCAACCACCCGGACTTCGCGCCGGCGAAGGTTGCGGGGGTCAGGTGGGCTTCTTACGGAGGCGCGCCGATCGCGCCGGATCTTGTGCACCAGATCGGCGACCGGTTCGCCGGCGCGCGGCTGGCGAACGGGTTCGGGCTCACCGAGTGCACGTCCATCGCCACACTGCTGCCGCACGAGTGGGCTGCCGAGCACGCGGACTCGGTCGGTTTCGCCGCGCCGCACGCTGAGGTCGCGATCGACAAGGCCAGTTTTGGCGATAACGCAGACCTCGGCGAGATTCTGATCCGCGGGCAGAGCGTGTGCGCCGGTTACTGGAACAAACCAGAGGCGACCGAGCAGACGTTCGTCGACCAGTGGCTCCACACCGGCGATGTGGGCCGGGTCGACGCCGAGGGGTTGGTCTTCGTGCTTGACCGGATCAAGGACATGATCAACAGAGGCGGCGAGAACGTCTACTGCGTCGAGGTTGAGAACGCCCTGATCGGAGCTCCGGGCGTGGGCGAGGTGGCGGTCGTTGGCGTGCCTGACTCGATGATGGGCGAGAAGGTCGGTGCTGTCATCGTGCCGTTGCCCGGCGCGACGGTCGATCCGTCGGCGGTTCTGGCGTACGCGCGCGAGCACCTAGCGGACTTCAAGGTGCCGCAGTTCATCGCGATCCGGCCCGAGCCGCTGCCGCGCAACCCCAACGGCAAGGTGCTCAAGGCCCCGCTTCGTAAGACCCCCTTCGAGGTCACAGCCTGACGGCCTGTCAAGGTCAGGCCTGACGGCCTCTCACGCTCACGGCCTCGAGATCGCGGCAGCTGTCCTGATCGCGGGCACCCATTCGTCGTCCTGTGAAGCCCGCTTTGATGACCGGGAGGTCACCGTGAGATACATGCTGATTCACTGCGTGCCGGATGCGATCGCCGAGCGTACCGAACTGACCCCGGAGATCGAATCGGCCTTGCAGGCGTGGGTCGCGGAGATGACAGGGCGGGGGATCCTGCTGCACGGTGACCGGCTCCGGCCCGCATCCGACGCGACCACGGTCAAGCTCCGCGGCGATGATCCGCTGATCGCGGACGGCCCGTTCGCCGAGACCAAGGAGCAGATCGCAGGCTATGACGTGATCGACTGCGCCGGTATTGACGAGGCTATCGCGGTTGCGGCCGCGCATCCGACCGCACGGCTGGGCACGATCGAGGTGCGCCGATTCGCGGAGGCATAGGCGCGCCCGTTCATGGTGCTGTAGGCCGCCGGGCGAACCGAAGCGATGAAGTTGTCCATCTGACGGAGTCTCCATCGTCGTGAGGGTGAGCCGGCCAGGAGCCGGACGATCCGATGGACAGGAGATCACGATGAGCCTTCCCACCGTCACCTCGCGCCAGGAGTGGCTAGCGGCGCGCAAGGAACTGCTGCTGAGGGAGAAGGAACTCACCAGGCTGCGCGACGAGCTGAACACCAGCAGGCGCCAGCTGCCAATGGTGCGGGTCGACAAGAAGTACGTGTTCGAGGGGCCCGACGGGCCGGTGAGCCTGGCCGACATGTTCGGGGCCAGCTCGCAGCTGATCGTTCAGCACGTCATGTACGACCCCGAGTGGGAGGACGCGTGCCCGAGCTGCTCGGCGGGCCTGGACGAGATGTCCGCCGGGTTGCTCAGGAACATGCGCGCCAGGGACACCGCGTTCGCCGCTGTATCCCGGGCGCCGTACGCCAAGATCGCTCCGTACAAGAAGCGCCGTGGCTGGGACTTCGACTGGTACTCCTCGTTTGGCAGCGACTTCAACTACGACTTCCACGTCAGCATCGACTCGTCCGTGACCCCGGTGATGTTCAACTACCGGGACGAGGCAGAGCTGAAGGCCGCCGGTTTCTCGTGGATTCTCGACGGCCCGTCCGAGCAGCCGGGCGTGAGCTGCTTCCTGAGGGATGGCGACGAGGTGTTACCACACCTACTCGACGTTCGGCCGTGGCGCGGAGCAGTTCGGCGGGGCGTACGCGTTCCTCGACACCACGGCGCTCGGCCGCCAGGAGGAGTGGGAGGAGCCGAAGGGCCGCGTATCGGAGGCCCGCAAGGCCATTCCTGACTTCGCCGAGTAGGAGCGGACGATGGTGCTGACCGCCGCCGACCTGGCAGGTCTCGCCCTGATCGCCGGGGCCACCCTGGCCGGTGCCTGGCTGGGACGACGCTTCGGCCGGCTGCGCACGATCTGTCTGGCGTGCGCGGCCGTAGCTCTGGTCGCCGTCGTGGCCGCCGACCTCGTTCCCGACATCTGGAACGACCTGCGCGAGACCGGACTGCCCTGGTGGATCGCGGCGGCAGCGCTCGCGGCCGGCATCGCCGGGACCGACGCGGTTATCCGGCGCGGCTGCGCCTGCGGGTCCAGCGCCGAGGTCCCCTCCAGCGGCCGGGCGGCCGCCGTGGCCCTCGGGGTGCACCGCGCCCTCGAGGGCGCGGCCCTGGCCATCGCAGGGTCGGCCGCGGTCATCGCCGCCCTCGCCGCGCATGCCGCCAGTGAGGGGTTCGCGATGACCGCCTTGCTCAGCGGCGAACGTAAGGGCCGGGCAGCGGCCCTGCTCGCGACCACCTGCCTGAGCCCGGCAATGGGGGCGGTCGCGCTGGCGCTGGTTCACCTGCCCGCGTCGGCCGCGCCGGTTCTGACGTCGGTGGTGGCCGGCGTCCTGCTGAGGGCAGCCCTGGCCGCCTGGCAGGTCAGGAGACAGCCCGCCGGACGCGCCATGAGGAGCGCCAGTAGCGCCAGACAGCGTGCCAGCGGAGGCCTTTCACGAACTGCCGCCTCCGCAGGAGCCCATAACGGATAATGCGCTGATTCTGGCAAAATCGGCTATCCGGTCGTAACGGCCAGACGATATGACCGCCCCACTAAAGACTTGCGGCGTCCAGTCTGGCATCATGCGGTGCCATGACACTGCATGGTGCCAGCCAGCGAGACGCGACCGTGCGCGTCGTGCTCATCGGCGTCATAGGGCTGGCCGTGACCGCCACGCTCTATTTCGTTGGCCGGGCAATCGTCAACAAGTCGGCTTACAGCACGGTGGGCCTGTTCGGCCAGACCGGCGTGGGCGTGCTCAGCCTGAAGTCATTTCTCGCCACGGTCGCCGTCGGCCTCGCCATCGTCCAGGTCCTGCTGGCGTTGTGGATGTACGGGAAGCTCCCCGTCGCCGGGCGGGCGCCGAAGCAAATCAGCCTTACGCACCGGATCGTTGGCGGCGTGGCCTTCGTTGTTACCCTTCCTGTCGCCATTCACTGTGCGATCGCCTACGGGGTTCAGCTCACCGATCCGCGAATTGTGGTGCACTCCATCGCTGGCTGTTTCTTCTACGGCGCATTTGTCGCCAAGGTGCTGCTGGTGCAGAGCAAGAGACTGCCAGGTTGGACGCTCCCGGTCGCGGGCGGCATCCTTGCCGTGCTGCTCGTGGTGCTCTGGTATACCTCCGGGCTGTACTACTACAACGGCTACAGCGTGCCCATCTGATCAGCCGATAAGTGGCAGCCGGTTGTCAGGGTGATCCGCACGGCCCGACGCGGCGAGCACCCAGGCGAGGTCGTCGGTCAGATCGGCCGGGCGGCGGCCGACGGTTCGCCTGGCCAGCAGGTCGTCGAGGATCGCCGCGGTCGCAGCGATTCCCTGCTCTGACGCGACCGGCTCCCGGCCGAGCGCCATAGTCAGGTCGAGGCCGTGCACGACGGCTTCCACGATCCGGCTCGCGGCGAACTCATCGACCCGCATGGGGGCGAAGTACCCGGGACCTACCGTGTCAGCCGGAACCGACAGGCACTCCTCATAGGTCCTGGCGAACGTCTCGGCCAGGGCCGCGGGCATCTGATCAGGCGTCTTGCCCTGCACCATCGTGTACGCGTACTCATAGACCACCGGGCCGGTCTCCGAGCGAGGGTTGATGAAGAAGCTGGTCCTGTCCCTGGCTGGATGGCTGTCGCCGCGCCCCTCTATCAGCATCCTCGTCAGGCCGATCGCGATATCGAAGTGGCCGGCCAGCTCGAAGACCGTCCAGTGCGGGAGCGAGGTGTCGACGGGCACTAGGCGGGTCGGCCTGGCCCACTCCTGCGGCGTCAGCTTGCGGAAGACGTGTTCTACCCTGCTCAGTTCGTCGGCCAGCACGGCCACGCTCGCCTCGTAATCCCCCACCTGATCTCCTCACCAGTGCCGCCCGATTATTGCCGTACCTGTCCAGACATCTGACAGGCTCCCAGTCGCTAGGGAAGCTTGGCAAGATGACACCACCGCCTCAAGGCGCTGGAGAGTGCGCGCGCGGACCGGTCAGGCCTTCGGACCGCCAGGCACGAGCGTGAAGTCCATCTCGGCGACGAAGCTGACGTCAGGCGGATCGCCGGCCCCGGCGCGCCGGAACGGCCTGACGAGGGAGTCCCGAACCCCGAACACCGCATCGCTGCCCAGGTAGAAGTTGTCGGCGTCGAAGATGTGCGTCGTGACCGGGCGGTGGCCGGGCGCCGACACGATCGCGTGGATGTGGGCGGCCCGCCAGCAGTGCCGCGCCGTTGCCCGCAGCAGGCCGCCGACGGGCCCGTCGGTCGGGATCGGGTAGCTGACCGGCCTTGCCGTCCTGAAGGCGTAGCTGCCGTCAGGACCGGTGCCGAAGACGCCGCGCAGGTTGAACGACGGCTGGTCCGGATCCTGGGTGTCGTACAGGCCGTTGGCGCTGCTCTGCCAGACGTCGAGCGTGGCGCCAGGCAGCGGTCGCCCGGCAGTGTCGGCCACCAGCCCCGTGACGAGGGTCGGGTCGCCGTCTTCTGGTCTTCCGATCTGCTCGCCGGTTGCCCGGCTCGGCGCGCCCGTGACGTAGAACGGCCCGAGCACCGTGGCCTCGGTTCCGGCGCCTGCCGCGTTGATCATCTCGATCAGCGACGACAGCCCGAGCACGTCTGAGAGCAGGATGAACTCCTGCCGTTCGGGATCACACTTCTGGCCGGTTGCCGTGAGGAAGTCGATGCCCGCCCGCCACTCGTCCGCCGTCAGCCCGGTTTCGGTCGCGAACGCGTGCAGGTGAGCGACCAGTGAAGTCATCAGTTCGCGCAGCCTCGGCTGCGGCGTACCGGCGAGCGCGCCGAGCACCTGCCGGGTGAGATCGTCCGGCGTCATCGCCGTCATAGCGGGTCGCCTCCTGGCCGCTCGCCGATGAGGAAGTTCTCCCCTCAGGGGACCAGCACCGCGTACGCGACGACGTTCGACAGGTACGAGCCAGTCGAGTAGTCGAACTGGCCGCCGCACGTAATCAGGCGCAGTTCCGCGTCGGGTACCGGCCCGTACACCACGGCCGTGGGAAACCGGTTCTTGGCGTACGCGCGGACCGCTGTGATCCGGAACGTCGCCACCGAACCATCGGCGCGCGTGACGTAGACCTTCTGGCCGCGGTGCAGGTCCCTCAACCGGAAAAATACCCCGGGCCCCGAGTAAGAGTCGATGTGCCCGGCGATGATCGACGCACCCACGCCTCCTGGCCGCGGGCTGCCCGTGAACCAGCCTGCTACCGCGGCGCTGGCGGGGACCTGGAGCGTTCGCTGCCTCGTGATCCCGAGGTGGATCAGCTTGGTGCTGACCCCGATCGCGGGGATCACGAGCCTTCTCGGCCCGGGTACGCGCTGCTGCCGGTGGCCGCTGATTCCGCGACTGGTCAGACCGCGCGGCACCGGCACCTGGCTGTCGCCGCCCGTGTGTCCCTGGGCCCCTGACAGGCCGGCCGAACCAGGGCCGCCGGTACCCGAGCGGGGCTGCCCCGCGGCTCCCGGGGGAGGCGCGTACCCGCGATGCTGGCCAGCCAGTGCCCAGCCACCAACGCCCAGCGCGATGGCGAGAACCCCGCAGCCCATCGCGGCCAGCCCTGCGGACTGCGCGAGCCTGCGCCGCTTCGGCGGCCGGCGGTGCCTGGGCGGCGGCCTGCGCGAGCCGCGCCGCCTGGCACCACCGGTCTCAGTTGCCGGTCCGGTCATCGCGCCAAGACCAGCCAGCGGGAGTCGTCAGGCTCCGGGCCCGCGCCGGGATGCACCGATCCCGTCACGCCGCCGCTGAGGGTCCGCGACCGCTCATCGCGTGAGCGCCGATCGGCCTTCTCGTCCGCCGGTAGCCAGCGATGCCGATCAGCAGGCCCCCGCCGGCGATGGCAACCCATGGCAATTCGGAGTGCCCGGGGCGCGGAGCAGTGCCGCCGAAGCCCGTCGCTGGCGCGCCGCCTGGCAGGACCTTGCTGCCGGCAGCGTCCACCAGGTCGTCGAGGAACAGATGGCCAGGGTCATCGAGGACAACGATCGTGTGGATCGTGCCGGCGGACAGCGCGATATTGCTGCTGGTGCGGTCCGTCGGCCCGGCTGCGCTGACGTTCCAGTCGCCGGGCTTCACGACCTTGTAGGAGGTCACCGATGGCGAACGAGACGTTCCGCGCGATGACGGCGTGGTCGGCGCGGATCGTCACCCGGTGCTCACGGAGCGAGGCCTGGATGATGCGCACCAGCACCTTGCCCTTCGGGTGTCGTCAGCCGGTCGTGCAGCACCTGGAGGCGCAATCCCTTCGCCGGCCCCATCCCGGCCACGGTGTACGCGCGACCCGGTCTGATGTTGACCGATGTCGAAATCACCGGTGACGAGGACGCGGGCGCCCCGGCTGCGCGCATCGCCACCGTGTACTCACCGGCTGGCACCTTCTGGTATCCCGAGATGGTCCCGTACGCCACGTGGTGCACCACGACAAGCGCTTTGGGGTTGTGGAATGAATAGAGGTAGACATCCACAGCTGGGGTGTTAGGTGATAGGTGCGCGAGCCTCAGCCACCCAGAGCCGGCCGATGCGGAGGCTGGGGCGGCGCCGGCCAGCAGCCCGAGCGCCAGGACAGCCAGACCGAGAAGCCGGAAAACACGTGCGATTCCTGCGATTCCTGCTTTAGCGTTCATAATCCCCCCTTGCCATTCTTTAGTGAAGTAGTCCTACGGGGTTGGGTAGGGCAAACCTGACGAAGACGACGGCCCGGCCGTGATGCCAGGCCGTGGTGACACTTGCCGCGCGGTAGACCCATCGCTGGCTGTGCAAGAAACTGACGAGCCAGCGGAGATATGCGTGAGCAGGCAGTCCGGCCTTCGGGTCGGACCCGGCAAGCTTCACGCCGCTGAACGGGATACCTGAGCTGGCGCCAGGCGCGCGGTTGTAGAAGGCCAGCACCCGCACCGGGTGCTTTTGCGCGAGGGCAGGAAGCGTCAGAAGCAGCCGCGGATCGACCTGGCCGGCAGCCAGCTCGGTCTTGGCGCTTGGCGGCAGCGCGATCCGGCTGTTCCCGACAAGCTGAGTTCCCTGCAGATCCCTGGCAGCGATGTCCCTGGTCAACGCCAGCTGGTAGGCGTCGGCGCCGTAAGATGCGATCACCCTGACGTCGACGCGCGTGCTGCCGGCACCGAAGCTGGCGAGGACAGCAGGCGCGTATTCGGTGCTGAGCCTCGGGCCGAACTGGCTTCTCAGAATGGGCGTCGCGACGATCACGTCGGCGCCAAGCGGGTCCTGCGTGCCGTTTCTGACGAGCACCAGGTCAGAGGACGGAACACCCGCCTTAACTAGCTGCGCGCACATCACGGTGTCGCAGCCGACGAACGCGCTCCTGCTCACCTCGCGGGACACCCACCTGGCCGCTTCTGCTCGCACGGCAGCCGCCCCTGCCAGGGGCGTTCCGCCGGGCCCCCCGCTGGACTTGCCCGAGTTCGAGTGCTGACCAAGGAGGGCCACCGCCGTGCCGGCGGCGGTCAGCATCAGCAGAACGGTAAGCGCGGCGAGCCAGGCCACGTGGCGGCGGCCCGATCCGCCTGACCGGCGACGGTCCGCACGACTGCGCTGCGTCCCTGCTGCAAGCGCGTCCCGCGGAGCGTGCTCAGCGACCATGGTTCCGACCGCTGTCGAGGTTCCAGCAGCCCGGTCAGACGACCAACTGTCGGACGCCGGCCAGTCGTGAGCTACGGCGCTGCCGGCCCGGCCTGACCCGCCGGATCCGTCGGCCTGCACCGGCGGCCGATCTCGCGCCGCTGTTCGGCCCTCGGCTCGCTGTGCGGACCCGGGCGTCCGGGCGTCCGGTTCCCGGTCACGCGGTGGCCGGGAATCGCGCGATTGAAGCACGGGCTGAAAGAGCGGCCGCACGTTGTCCGGCAGCACTGGCGGCGGCGATCCCCCGGTTGGGCCGTGCGGGAATTCCTCGGCCCGGTGCCGTGACCGGGCAACGCCCTTACGCTGCGGCAGCGCCGCCGGATCGTCGCCCACGGGCGGAGGAACGACGGTGCCGCTGACCCTGCCAGGCTTTCGGCGCATCCACTTTTCTTCGCCCATGAAGCAGTCCCGATGAAGATTTGGCCATATGGACATTAGTCGCGTGTAGCTTTGACCGCAACACAATTCAGCATATTTTCATGGCCGAAAACAGCAATTCCTATGGTAGATGCGTGATGCACGACTTGTTGAGCGTTCGAATTCCGCGCCGTCGCTCGCCAGATGCCGTCCGCGAGCGGCCACTCGCCAGAAGGCTGACAGCACCGCAGCGCACGCCGCCTGTCCGGACACGTCCGTCCTGTAGCAGTGACCGATTGGTAGCCGGGTGGCCTCGGGGCGCATTCGGGACGGATTTCAGCGAATTCGGACTACATTCGGGATAGCGCGGTGCTACCGGAAGTGAATACGCGCCGACGGCACCGATCGAGGCACAATGTGGCTTAGATCCCGAGAGTCCCGAGGATCCCGAGGTTCCCGATGAACCCGATACGGACGTCGATTCGCCAGAGGGAACGGTCCGATCACCTTGCCTGCAGGACCGCCGAGGCTTGACTGACCGTCGGTCAAGGTCTTCGCAAGCCCGGTGCATACTGGCAATCGCACCGAATTGAGCACACTGGTGCTACCCGGAGGCCATCCATGCCTGCTGATATGCACGCGCTCGCCGGCGACCTGACGGCGGAGTCTGCCGTGCTCAGGGACATGATCGCGGACCTGGACGAGGACGGCTGGCAGACGCCGACGCCGGCCGAAGGGTGGAGCATCGGCGATCAGACTCAGCCATCTGGCTTTCTTCGACGACGCGGCGATCCAGTCCGCGACGGACCCCGAGGGATTCGCCGCCGAGATGGAGCGAGCGGTTACCGTCGGTGAGCTCACGCCGGATGTCGTCGCCGAGCGCTACAGGAACCACAGCGGTGCGGAGTTGCTTGCATGGTTCGACGCCTCCAGGCGGCGCCTGATCAAGCTGTTCGGTGAGCTCGATCCTGCCCTGCGGTTGCCCTGGTTTGGGCTGCCGATGAGCGCCGCGTCGTCGCTTACCGCGCGGATCATGGAAACCTGGGCACACGGCCAGGACGTAGCCGACGCCCTCGGGCTCGTGCGCGAGCCCACGGCCCGGCTGCGGCACATCGCGCATATCGGCGTCCGGGCACTGCCGTTCAGCTTCGCCGCGAACGGCCTCGAGGTCCCGCAGGAACCGGTGAGGGTGGAGCTAACCGGACCCGATGGCAGCGTGTGGAGCTGGGGTCCTGAACACGCCGCTAACCGCGTGACAGGTCCGGCGCTCGACTTCTGCCTCGTCGTGACACAGCGCCGGCACCGGGCCGACACGCCGATCCGCGCGTTCGGCCAGGTCGCCGATCAATGGCTGGCCATTGCCCAGGCCTTCGCTGGGCCGCCGGGTTCAGGGCGGCAGCCAGGCTGAAGTCAGCTTCCGGCCTCACACCCAGATCCGGCGCGAGCTGGTCTGATAGTCCGAGGACTGGGCACCGGCGATCGCCGCCGTCTGTCTGCCCTCGGCCGTCCGCTGTGTGAAGCGCAGCTCTGAAGGCCCGGCCCAGCGTCGCCAGGCCTCGGCGAACGCCGTCGCTCGCTTCTTCGACCGGCCGAAATCGTCGGGAACCGCGACCCACCGGCGCTCGAATGGCGCTCGCCTGGTCAACGCCCTGGCAAGCAGTACCGGCCAGTCCGCCTCGCTAGGCACAAGCCTCGACACCAGATACCTCGGGAACCCCGCAGACGCGATCACGTCCTCGAGCGCGGTGGCGAATAGCTCGCACTCGGCGGCCGTCCCGTCCCGCAGGAAGCAGCGCAGATAGCCCGACGCCCGCGGCTCGATGGCCAGCGAGGCAGCCGCGGCGCCGCCGAGCTCACCAAGGCTGAGGTAGGCGTCGCAGACGACCCTTGCGGCCAGGTCGAGCGGCAGCACGTCTGCCAGGGCCCGCCGCGTGCTGGCGAGCCGCGCCGCTGCCCAGCACGCGCAGACCGCCACCGCAGCCACGGCGAGCGCGGCGACCAGGACGCGGTCGGCCACCAGGGCGAGTGCGGCGATCACGACGGCACAACCTGCGAGGCTCAACTGGACTCGCTGGTTGATCCGGTATACCGGCGGCCGATCGGGCACGGCGAAACTCTGGTCCCGCGCTCGCTGTGCGGTCTGCCTGGCGGGCCTGACCAGCAGCGTCGACCGTTCGCCGCCCACGTACGGCTGACCGATGCCCCAGCGATCCCTGGCCGCCTCGTGCTCCGCGGCGCGCCGCACCATCGCGAGGTTCACCTCAGCGAACACCGAATCGACGGGCGGTGCGAACGGCCCGAGGGCCGGATGTACGTGCGAAGGACCAGCCTCGAGGACGCCGTCCTCAGACGGTGCGAACAGGTGCTGGTGCTTGCGGACGAAGCGCTCGTAGTCGCCGGTTCCCCTGGTCAGTTCGGGTGCGGCGCAGATGATGTCCCAGTTCGACGCGATCTTGTCAGGGTCGGCTGGATCGAGTCGTAGCGCCCGGCCACGCATCTGGGTGACCGAGGTAGATGTCGTAGCCGCGGTCAGATCGATCAGGCAATTGACGCACGGAGCGTCCCAACCCTCGCCAAGCAGCGCTCTGGTGCCGACCAGGATCGCTGGTCACTCCAGCAGCAAATATTGCGGTCGCGCAGCTGACCCAGAGCCTGGGCTGCCAGGCCTGGCGCATGGCGACGAGGCGGACCAGGCCGTCCGCGGCAGGCTCTGCCCGCCAGTCGGTCAGAGTTATAGGACAGTGCTCGCGCAGCGCGGCGAGCAGCGCATCGGCGTCATCCGTCCACGCAGCGCAGGCCACGGCCGGACACCAGCAGCGGCCGCAGCGGCCTGGTGCGCGGGTCGGTGGCGATCGCCTGGACGGCGGCGGGAGCGGAGCCCGCGTTCGGACGCAGCACCTGGGCGAGGTCGGACCCCGGTGCGGCTACGCGCTTCGGCGTCGGTCAGGACGAGCGCGCGTAGCCGTTCACCTCGTGCGTCAAACTCGCAGGCGACGACGTCGGTGAGGGCGATGGACTTGGCGCCCGAGTTCATCAGCAGCCTGTCCACGTCCGACCCGCCCCGCCTGATCCCCTGCCTGGTCAGAGCGAAGCCAAGTTCTCGCAGAGTGGCGGCAATCCGGTCATACCGGACGCTCGCGTCAGGCGCAGGGCTGGCAGCCAGGCAGCGCAGGGCGTAGTCCTCGAGCAGCACGAGCCAGTCGTCGAGGCCCGGCGGCTCGCGATAGCCCTCGCCGCGCGGTATCCCGGCCGGCAGCTCGCCTCCCGCCGTGGCCAAGAACCTGGCCCCGGCCCTTGCCAGCGCGGGGTGCCGCCGCTGGAATCCAGCCCACGTCTCCATGGCGTCGCTCAGCTGCATGTCCATCGGACCGGCGTTCCCTGACCCTGGCGATGACCCACTCTGGCAGGCTGGCCACGCCATCCTCGCCGACATGCACAGCGGTGATCAGCTCGGTGAAGCGCAGGTCGTGCTCGGCAAGCCAGGCGGTCTCTGCGTCCAGCGGCCTGGTCAGCCAGGCGAGCTCCTGGTAAGGCGCGAGGAACCGCTCCCTGACCAGCGCGGGCACCGGGATCGTGAAGCCCACCGGTCCCAGCAGCGCCGCGATCAGCTCGTTCTCATCCATGGTCGCCGAAGTGGGCGGTGTCGCGGTCAGGCCGATGACGTGCACGTCGCCGAGCTCGGACAGTACGGCCCTGATCACGTAGCCCCACATCGAAGCGAGGTGGTGGCACTCGTCAAGCACTACCGTCGCGACACCGCCAGAGCGCAGTGCCTTGATCCGCTCGCGCACGCTCCCGGCGAGCAAATCCCCGACCTGAACCGAGCCGTGCTCAGCGCGGGCTATCTCCCGCTTCAGGCCGGCGGTGATCCTGGCTAGCTCGCGCTTGCGTCGCTCGGCGGCCGCGCCGGCCCACGTCTCGGCCTCGGATTCGACCTCGGCCGGCGTTGATCCGGTCGCTTGGGCTCGCTCGGTAGCCCAGCGCTGCCTGGCGACCGCGCCGATCGCTGCGGACGGGTCGTCGAGCTGGCACAGTGATTGATAGGTCAGGCACGCGATCGGCGCGGACTCGCTTGCCGCCGCGAGACCAGGTGGGGCGGCGAAGTCTTGTGCCGCCCGCAACCACTGTCCTTGTAGCGCCGAGTTCGGCACGAGCACCATCGCCCTGTTTCCCAGCCTCCTGACCATCTCCATGCCGAGCAGTGTCTTGCCCGACCCTGGCGGCGCCACGATGTAGGTGCGGCGGCTGCCGTGGTGCAGGTTCTGCTCGAAGGCCGCGAGCGCCATCTGCTGGTACTGCCGCCAGGTACCGCCGAAGGAAAGCGCAGCTACTTCGGCCGCACGAAGTCGTGACACGTGGTTCCTCGGGGAATGGGGTCCAGAATGCCCGGTGCCCAAAACAGTGTTACAGGTTAATTCGCCGGCGGGCCGGCCGACATCAGCGGTTAAAGACGTCGGCCAGCCCGCGTGTCCCCCGGGAGCGTTTTGTTAAGCATGCGAAATGCGGAGTTGGTCCCTTCCGTCTGGACACTTCTGTAGGGAAAGACCGAGAAGCGCCGCCGCTATGACGCGGATCGCGGCAAAATTTCAGAAGACAGCAGAATCTCCAGGCCAGCTGGGATGGACATGACAGATCCGCCTGCGGCTTCAGCGACGTCGAGTGACGCCGAGCTGATCTCCGCCGTGCGCGACGGTGATGCCGACGCCTACGGGATCCTGTATGAACGGCACAGCGCCAGGGCGCTGCGCCTGGCCCGCCAGATCATGCCGGCCGAAACCGACGCCGATGACGTCGTGGCCGAGACGTTCGCGAAGGTGCTCGCCGCGATCAGGGGCGGGTCAGGGCCGACCGAGGCGTTCGTGCCGTACCTGCTCACAGCAGTCCGGCGGGTGGCGTTCGACCAGGCTAAAGGTCAGCGCAGGCAGATTCCGACCGATGACGCCGACTTGATAGATGGCGCTCAGCCGTTCATCGATCCCGCAGAGGCGACCATGGAGCGGGCCCTGATCGCGCGCGCCTTCGCAGAACTGCCCGAGCGCTGGTCGGCGGTCCTCTGGCACACCGAGGTGGAACAGGCTAGGCCCGCCGAGGTGGCGCTGATGCTCGGGATCAGCCCGAACAGCGTCGCGGCCCTTCGCTACCGTGCGCGCGAGGGCCTGCGGCAGGCCTACCTGCAGATGCACCTCTCGGCGGCGCGCCCCGAATGCCAGCCGGTGGCCGGCATGCTCGGCGGTTACGTCAGGGGTGCCCTATCTCGACGCGACGCCAAGCTGGTCGACGAGCACCTCAGCCGGTGCGCCGTCTGCCAGGCCGCGCGTGACGAGCTCGACGCGATCAACGGCACGATGCGCGGCATGCTGGGGCCGGTCATTCTCGGATCCGCGGCAGCGGGGTATCTGGCGCACGCCGGGCGGTTCGCTGCTGCCGCCCGCTGGGTCTCCCCCGCGACCAGAGTGCTGCAGCGGATTCCGTGGCACCGGGCAGGTACCCAAGTAGCGGCGGGCGTCGCGGTGGCGGCCATCGTGACCACGTTGACGCTGACTCTCCCGCACGGATCCTCGCCACGCACGACGGGGCCCTTCGGGGTCAGCACTCCCGGAGCGACGGGCCCGGTCGGCCACCGGGGCGCGGCTGCGGGCGGGCAGCCTGGACCGGGGCAACCCGGGACGCACGGACCGGTTCCCAGCCCGGCTCCGACCGGTTCTCGCAGCACGTCGCCACGGCCCTCGCGGTCCGGCTCCGCCGCGCCGACGCCGACATCATCACCCACCAACAGCGCCGCACCGAGTCCCTCCTCAAGCGGGCCGGCCGCAACTGCCAAGCTCAGCGTGAGCGTCACGGTGAAGGGCTTGCTCAACCTTGGCGTGGTGGACGTGGCCTCGGTGAGCGTGTCCGACCCCGGTACTGCCGCGACACAGGGACTCACCGTGACGCTTGGCCTGCCCGCCGGGATCACCCTGCTCGGGCTCGGGTCAGGCTCGTCGGGATGGACGTGTTCCGGCACAACGTGCACCCATGCCGGAATCGGAGCGGGAGCGGCCGCGACCGTATCCTTCCGGATTCTGGTCGCCAGCCTCGCTGGCTGCGGCAACCCCATTACCGCGACGGCCGCGAGCGGAGCGCTGTCCGCTTCCGGCCAGTCATCCAATCAGGTCAAGTGCTGACGTAGCGGGGCTGGCTAGTTGTCGTCGGTGGACCGGCGCAGGCGCTTGGTCTGGGAGCGCCGCTGCTTGTCCGCCAGCCGCCGCTCCCTTGACGCCCGGGTCGGCTTTGTCGGCCGCCGCGCGGCGGGCGGCGGCGCGGTCGCCTCGGCGAGCAGGTCGGCGAGCCTGCCAGCGGCGGCCTCCCTGTTGCGGAGCTGCGACCGGTACTCCGATGCCGCGACCGTGATCACCCCGTCGACCAGCCTGTCCGCGAGCGCGGCGAGTGCGCGCTCGTGCAGCGCCGGCGGCAGGGTCTCCGAACTGGCCAGGTCGAAGGACAGTTCGGCGCGCGTATCGGCGGTGTTGACCGACTGGCCGCCTGGTCCAGGGGATCTGGAAAATCGCCAGGTCAGCTCGTCGGGCGGGATCGTTATGCCGCGCACGACGACGTCAAGGCTCATCGCCGCCTCCTGCTGCTCGCTTCCCGCTGCCCTGTCACGAATCCCATTGTTCCTGGCCGACGGGTGTGATCCGTGCCAGGGAGGCGTGATCGGCACGGGGCGGCAACGACGGGCAGGGCGTACTATTCCGGGCATGAGCGACACGGCACGATCGGTGCTGGTGACCGGCGCGTCCGCCGGCATCGGCCAGGCATGCGCCGATCGGCTGCACGCCGCTGGCTGGAACGTGACGGGCGCGAGCAGGCGCGGCACTGCGTCCGCGGGCTGGACCGGCCTGGTGATGGACGTTGACGATGACGAGTCGGTCCGGTCCGGTGTGGCGGCCGTACTCACAGCGGCGGGCGGCATCGACGCCTTGGTGGCGGCCGCCGGCTGGGGACTCGCGGGCGCGGTCGAGAGCTCGTCAGTCGAGGAAGCCAAGGCCCAGATGGAGACGAACTTCTGGGGCTGCGTTCGGGTCGTGCAGCGGGTGCTGCCCGCGATGCGGGAGCAGGGCGGCGGCAGGATCGTGCTTGTTAGCTCGATCGGCGGCGCGATCGGCATACCCTTCCAGGCCTTCTACAGCGCGAGCAAGTTCGCGCTCGAGGGCTTCGGCGAGTCGCTCGCGTACGAGGTCGCGCCGTTCGGCATCGAGGTGACGCTGGTTCAGCCGGGCAACGTGAAGACCGATTTCACCGATAGCCGTCGCATGGCCGCGGCGGCTCGCGACGACGCGGTCTACGGCCAGGCGGCGGCCAAGGCGATCAGCAGCATGGAGCGGGACGAGCGCAACGGTGTCCCGGCGGCCGACGCGGCGGCGGTCGTGGCGAAGGTACTGGCGGCACGCAGGCCGCCGCGGCGGGTGTCGGTGGGCAGGGCAGGCGAGCGGGCCGGTTTGTACGCCAAGCGGCTGCTGCCGTTCCGTGCGTTCGAGAGCGGAGCGCGCAGCAGCCTCGGCGTCTGAACGCGTCCGCCAGGCCCGTCGGCTACACCATCCTCAGCGCCTCGGCCGGGGCCAGGCGGGCGGCTCGCAAGGCCGGGTAGACACCGGCAACAGCGCCGAGAACCAGCCCGATCCCGACGGCGGCGAGCAGGACGGGCACGGGCACGACCGCATTCCAGTGCCGGGCCCACGAGTACACCGCCGTGGCGAATCCGCCGAGCAGCGCTCCGGCCGCGCCGCCGGAACCGGCCAGCAGGGCGGCCTCGGCGACGAATTGAGCAGCGATGTGCCGCCGGGTCGCACCGAGCGCCCGGCGCAGGCCTATCTCGCTGCGCCGTTCAAGCACGGCGATGACCATGACGTTGGCGATGCCGATGCCGCCGACCAGCAGCGCAACGGCCCCGAGGCCGAGGAACAGGCCCTGGAACGCGGCCGTCGCGTCCGCGCGAGCGGTCAGGGCGTCGGCCGGATTGGTCACCGAGACGTTCTGGGGCGCCGCCGGGTCGGCCGTCGCGGCGAGCACGCCCTGGACCGCCTCGACCTCGGCCGGGCTGGTCCGCACGTAGATCTGGACCGGGTGCTTCGACGCGTGCAGCAGGTGCTCGGCGACCGGCAGCCCGATCAAGGCGGTGCGGTCCAGCTCCGGAGCCAGCGGCAGCTTCTGGAGGATGCCGACGACGCCGAACCAGCGGTTGCCGAGCCAGACCCGCACCGAGCCGTCCGCTCGGTCGATGCCGAGCGCGCTGGCGGCGTCGGATCCGAGCACCACGGCTGGATAGCGGGCAGTGGCGTGCGACAGGAACCTGCCCCTGTGCCATGTGTCCCTGCAGTGTCCCGAGCAAGCCGGTGCCGGCGCTGTAGACGGTGATCGCCTCGGTGTTCACGGCCGGGATCCGGTCGTTGCGGTACACGCTGGCCTGGACGTCGCCGATCGCCGACGCGGCGAGCACGGGCCCGATCCTGCGGACCATCGCGGGCGCTGTCGCCGGCAGCGAGAGGTTCTGTCCTGTGAAGGACTGGCCGGGGTTGACGGTCAGCAGGTTCGTTCCGAGCGCGTCGATCTCAGCAACCAGCTGCGCCCGGCTTGAGCTTGAGATCCCGAAGACAGCGACCATCGTGGCGATACCGAGCGCTATCCCGGCTGCCGACAGCATGGCCCTGGCCGGGCGCGCGCGCATGCCCAGAGCGGCGAGCGGGCCGATGTCGCGCGCACGGAGCGTGCTCTGCGCACTCATCCAGCACCACCAGTGTCGGCGATGATCGTGCCGTCGTGGAGGCTGACGGTACGCCGGGCGGCCGCGGCGAGCTCGGGGTTGTGCGTGACGAGCACGATCGTGGCGCCAGCGGCGTTCAGCCCGGCAAGCAGCTCGATGATCCCGGCGCCCGTGCCCGAGTCCAGGTTCCCGGTCGGCTCGTCGGCGAGGATGATCGCCGGGTCCCCGACCAGGGCGCGCGCGATCGCGACGCGCTGGCATTCGCCGCCGGACAGCTCGCCTGGCCGGTGCTCGGCGCGCTGAGCCAGGCCTACCCGGTCGAGCGCCGCTGCGGCGGCGCGGCGACGCTGCCTGGCCGGCACCCCGCGATAGAGCATCCCGCAGGCGACATTCTCCGGCCGCGGACAGTGCGGGCACCAGGAAGAACTGCTGGAACACGAATCCGATCCGGCTCGCCCTGATCGCGGACAGGCCGCGGTCGGAGAGCCGTCCGGCCGACTCGCCAGCCACCTCGACAGACCCCGACGTGGGCCGCTCCAAGGTGCCGGCGATGGCAAGCAGCGTCGACTTGCCAGAGCCGGACGGTCCGACCACCGCGACGAATTCGCCATAGCCGACCGTCAGGCTGACCGACCGGAGCGCAACGACGGACTGCGCTCCGCGATGTTCCTTCCCGACGTCGGTGAGCACTAGCGCGTTCACTGGGCCACCACCACCTTGGTGCCCGCCGCGATTCGCGAGCCGCTGACCTGGACGAGACCGCCCGCGAAGGTCCCGGCGGTCACGCCGACCAGGCGATGCCTGCCGTCGGCGGTCACGACCTCGATCCCGTAACCGCCTCCGGACAGGGCAAGCAGGGCGGAGACGGGCACGGCGAGCACGTGCCGGACCGATTGCACGGTGAGCGAGACCTGCACGGGAACGCCACTGCCGGTCCCGGTCAGCGCCGGCCTGCGGGGCGTCACGGTCAGGACCGATGTCGCCGCGGCTGACCCGTGCGCACCGCCGGCGCCGCCGGCACCGTGAGCTACCTGGGGCGGCCCGATCGCGGTGACCCTGCCCGGCGTCCTGACCTGCGACGGAAGCACGATCGACACCCGATCGCCTACGCCGACCGGCGGCAGCGAGGGGTTCACGGGCACCGACACGATCCGGCTCGTGGTCGTTACCTGGTAGGGCTCCTGACCGGGAGAGGCGACCCGGCCGGGAGCCGTATTCAGCGCGCCGACTCTGACCGCCGCAGGGATGAAGATGACCTGGCCGAGCCCGACCTGACCCGTGACCAGAGCGCCGATCGCGAGCTGCCAGCGCTGGACCGCCTCGGCGGTGAGCTGGTCGTAATAGCCGGTCGCGTCGGGCAGCAGGCCGTCGGCGTAGCCGAGCCTGATCAGGTTCGCCTGCAGTTCAGCGACGTCGGGCCCGGAAATGCCGGGTGCCATTGCCCGCCAGGCCGGCGTCCTGCCTCGCATGGCGATGACCGGCTCGTTGTCAACGCGGTACAGCACATGGCCTGCGTCGATTGTCTTGCCAGGAGCTGGCAGGTAGGTATACGTGCCGGCCAGCTGGTTGGTCAGCGGCCTGGCCGGTGCGTAGCCCAGCGTTCCCCCGGTCAGCACCGTCGTCGCGAGGTCGGTCATCCTGACCGTTGCCGTGCTCACATGCAGCCGGGGCGTGGTGGCCGGCGCAGCGGTGGCACCGGTGACCGCGACGGTGGCGACCACTCCCGGTGATGCCCGCCGCGGCGAGCCCGGCGGGCACGGCCATCCTGCGGGTCACGGACCCGACCCGTCGTCATGGACGCTGGCCGGCAGGAAGTGCCTGCATGCCCGGTCGGCGGCGCGGAACTGCGGCGAGTACCGGCCGAACTTGGTGGTGATGCCCGGCACGTTGCCGAGGTTGAGGTCGCCTTCCTGAGTCGGGTCGAGCATGTTGATGTCATGCGCGCGCATGCACCGCGCGTACTTAGTGAGCGCGTGCATCATGGGCGCGGCTTCGGCCGCAGCATGGGCATTCTTCATCTGGATGATCGGCTGGAGAAAATGCATGCAGGCGCTGAACGCCGGCCGGTTCGCGGCCGTCTGCGAAGGGATCCCGATGCTCAGGCCGGAATGCCCAGCCCGGTGATACGGGTCGCTCATCTGCACGCCGTGCGCGCGCATGCAGCGGGCGAACATGATCATGTCGCGGTCACTCTGAGCGGCGGTCAGCTGGCCGGCCGACGCGGGCTGGCCGCCGTGCCCAGGCAAGTGCGCAACCTGGGGCCCGGATTGGCCTGACGAGCAGGCGGCCGTTGCCACCGCCAATATGGACAGGGTCGCGAGCGCCAGCGCCACGCGCTTCCCGGCTCCCGGCCGCAGCGGCCGGGCCCTCGTATGCTGCCGATGATCTGTCATGCGGATCGCTCCTCCTCGTGCCGTTGCTTCGGCCGGTCGGCGACCAGCGTGCCCGGCGCGCGGTTACACGGGCGTCACGCGCGCAGGCCGATCCCGGCGCCCCTGGCGGCCATGGGCGCAGGTCAGGGCCTGCAGGTCAGCCGCCTGCGCGCGCCATGGCGTGATGCCGTTGTGACCTGTGCTGCTGCACTATGGGGTCGTGCGGGTGCTCGTGGTGGAAGATCAGGCCGAGCTGGCCGATGACATCGCCGATGGCCTGCGCGATCAGGGAATCGGCGCCGACGTCGCCTACGACGGAGCGGCGGGAATTGAGAAGGCCCTGATGACCGCCTACGACGTGGTCATTCTCGACCGCGACCTGCCCAGGGTGCACGGTGATGCCGTCTGCGCGACCCTGGCGGCCGCCCCTTCGCTGGCCCGCATCCTGCTGCTGACGGCGTCAAGCACGGTCAGCGACCGAGTCGATGGCCTGAACCTCGGCGCCGACGACTATCTCACCAAGCCGTTCGCGTTCGCCGAGCTCGTGGCCAGGGTCAGGGCGCTCGCCAGGCGATCTCCTGCCGCGCCGCCCGTGACCGTACGCGGCGACCTAGTCTTCGACCGGGCGAGGCGCAGGGCGAGCCGGGGCGGCCGGCCGCTGTCGCTGACCAAGAAGGAGCTTGCCGTGCTCGAAGAACTGCTGGTCGCCGACGGTGCGGTGGTCAGCGCCGAGGATCTGCTCGAGCGAGTGTGGGACGAGAACGCCGATCCGTTCACCAGAACGGTCACGGTGACCCTGGCGCGATTGCGGCGCAAGCTCGGCACTCCCGAGCTGATCGAGACGGTCGTCGGCAGCGGCTACCGGCTCCCGTGACAAGGCACGCGCCGATGCGCTGGATTCGCCGGCTCTGGCCGCAGAAGGTCAGGACCAAGCTGACACTGATCTACGCTGCGCTGTTCCTGGCAGGCGGCAGCCTGCTGCTCGGCCTGACATACGGCCTGCTCGCCGCCAGCCTGCCGACGCAGGCGCAGACCGCGGGCAAACCGCCGATGCCCCTCGCCGATTACATCAAGCTCTGCAAGTCGCCCTGGCGCAGCCGTGCCGCCGGGCAAGCCAGGCGAGCACAAGTCGACGCGAAGCAAGCAGCGGATCGCCGCTGAATCCAAGATCAAGAAGCAGTGCAGCCAGGAGCGCGCCTACCTGGCTGGCAGCGCCGCCGCGGCGGCGAAACAGCGGCAGCGTGCACTGGCCAACCTTCTCCTGTTCTCTGTCCTCGGCCTGGGAATCATGACCGTTCTGTCGGCCGGGGCAGGGTGGATCATCGCCGGCCGCGTGCTGCGCCCGGTCCGGATGATCACCGGCACCGCGCGGCGCGCATCGCAGGAGAACCTCGGCGAGCGGATCGCCCTGGCTGGCGCCAGGGACGAGCTCAAGGAGCTCGCCGACACCTTCGACGACATGCTGGAGCGGCTGGACAGCGCGTTCGCCGCCCAGCGCAGGTTCGTTGCCGACGCCTCGCACGAGCTGCGGACGCCACTCACGGTGATGCGGACCGCGATCGATGTGACGCTCGCGAAGCCGGGCCGGACCCAGGAGCAGCTCGAGTCGATGGCGATCCGGGTGCGCTACGCGATCGACCGGGCAGAGGGCATGGTAGACGCGCTGCTCACGCTGGCAATCAGCGAGCAGGGCAGGCCAGGCAACAACCAGCCCGAGCCATTCAGCCTGGCGACGGCCGCCGAGGACGCCCTCGATGCGGCCGCCGCCGAGATCGAGCGGCTTAACCTCCGGCTGCGGACCGACCTCGATCCTGCCGAGACGGCCGGGTACCCGGCGCTGCTGGACCGCATGGTCAGCAACCTCGTCGACAACGCAGTCCGGCACAACGTTCCCTGCGGCGAGATCAGCCTCGCGTCCGGGGTCAGGGATGGCGCAGCGTTTCTGCGGATCAGCAACAGCGGGCCGCTGGTCCCCGCCGATCTCGTGCCTTCGTTGTTCGAGCCGTTCCGGCGGCTCGAAGCGAGAACGGGCAGCGGCGCCGGAGCCGGCCTTGGCCTGGCCATCGCCAGGTCCGTGGCCGCAGTGCACGGCACTGCCGTGCGCGCCGTGAGCCGGCCAGAAGGTGGCCTCGATGTCGAGGTCACCGTCGCCGCCCGGGCCACCGATGCCCCGCCAGCCGAACCTTTGGTGGCGTCCTAGCGGCTATGGCGGGGCGATTTTGGGGAATGACCCCCGGGATGCAACTCAGCGTGATGACCGAGGCGCGACTAGAGACCGGGGGCCAGGTCATATGCCGGCAGTGCTTGAAGCGGACACGATTGGTCCTGTCGACGTGGCCGTGATCGCATTCGAGGGTAGTGAGCTCAGCCGTGATGTGGCGCCCGCGCTGGCGGACCTTCAGTCCAGCGGCACCGTCAAGGTCATCGACATGGCATTCGTGCGCAAAGCTGCAGACGGCTCGACGTCGGTCGTGGAAATCTCCGACGACGCGATTGCCGAGGTATTCGAGCGGATCACCGATTCGCAGGTCGACCTGCTGAGCGAGGCGGATCTTTCCGACGTGGCCGATGCGCTGACGCCTGAGACGTCGGCATTGGTCGTCGTATGGGAGAACATCTGGGCGGCCAGTTTCGCGGCGTCTGTTCACGCGTCGCACGGCAGGATCGCGATGCTGGCGCGCATTCCGCACGAGAACGTGGAGCGCGCGATCACTGCGCTTGATGCCGAGCCATCGGTCAGCGCGGTCCAGGAGTAGCCGCCTCGAGACTCGGCGCGAGGCGCAAGCTGCCAGGTGAGGGATCTGCCTGGTATGCCAGAATGGTCCAGTGCAGCCGTCGCCAGTTCCCGCGCAACCGGGGCGATCAGCGGAGGACAGGCCAGCGGGCGACCGCTATCAGTGGCTCGAAGAGGGCGCGCATCAGGTCGTGCCTGGCGTCTACCGCATCCCGCTCCCGCTGCCCTTTGACGGCCTGCGCGCGGTGAACGCGTACGCGATCGAGACCGCCGACGGCCTCGTCATGATCGACTCCGGCTGGCTGCTCGACGCCACCCAGGAACAGCTCGAGCGGTCGCTGGCCAAGATCGGCGCCGGGTTCGGCGATATCAGGCAATTCCTGGTCACCCACATCCACCGGGACCACTACACGCAGGCCATCGGCTTGCGCAGGATCTACGGGATGAAGGTCGCGCTCGGTGCGGACGAGAAGAGCTCGCTGGACCTCGTGCTCGGCAAGGACCCCTATGCCCGGTCGCCGCAGGCCGACCGGCTGGTGCGGGCGGGCGCCCAGCCGCTGATGGAGAAGATGGCGGAGGCCGGCATGCGGCCGCCACCTCGCGAAGCCGGATACGAAGAACCCGACGAATGGATCAGCTCCGGGCAGGTCTACGACCTCGGTACGCGACGGCTCGAGGCGATCGCAACGCCCGGGCACACCCGCGGCCACGTCGTGTTCGCCGACATGGAGTCCGGACTGCTTTTCGCCGGGGATCACGTGCTGCCGCACATCACGCCGTCGATCAGCCTTGAGGCCGCGCCGCGCGAGCTGCCGCTGCGCGACTACCTGGAGTCGCTCGCGGCGGTCCGCCAGATGCCCGATCTGACCTTGCTGCCTGCCCACGGCCCGGTCTCGCCGAGCGTCCACGCCAGGGTTGATGAGCTGCTCGACCACCACGACGCGAGACTCCGCGCGATGCTGGCGGTGCTAGCGGACGGCCCGCTGACGGCCTATGAGGTCGCGCTCGCCGTCCGGTGGACGTCACGCGACAAGGCGCTCGCCGACCTGGACTTGATGAACCAGATGCTCGCGATCGGCGAGACGCTGAGCCATCTGGATCTGCTC
The DNA here is from genome assembly GCA_963809195.1 of uncultured Actinomycetota bacterium. Classification (GTDB taxonomy): domain Bacteria; phylum Actinomycetota; class Actinomycetes; order Streptosporangiales; family Streptosporangiaceae; genus Chersky-822. The sequence goes on from CAWEIQ010000005.1 coordinate 97,381, forward strand.
GTGGCCCGGGCCTGGCAGCGGTGGACACCGAGGGCGAGGTCCGCTATTACCGCCCGGCCGATCCAGGTGCGGCCAGCACGGCCACGGCTGGCGATTGAATCAGGCCGCGGCGTAAGCGACCGCGACCTCGGCCGCGAGCCCGGCGTTGTCGGCGATCAGTGCCTGGTTCACCGCTACGCTGCGGCCATCGGTCAGCTCTTCGATCTCGGTCAGCACGGCCGGAGTCACCGCCTGACCGGTGATACCGCGGGCCCTGCACCACCTCGACAGCCCGGCCTATCAGCTCATCCAGATCCAGCCCGTCGACCGGCGGCCTGGCGAGAAGCAGCCCGCCAGTCGGGTTCACGACCCAGTGCGTCCTGGCGATCTCGGCCGCTTCGGCGCTGGTAGCGACCACCGCTGAGACTGGCGGACCGCCTGTCCCTGTGTAGAACAGCGGCATCGTCGAGGTCTGCCAGCCGAGCACAGGTACCGACAACGTCTCGAGCAGCTCTGCGGTCGCGGGCACGTCGAGTATCGACTTGGCTCCTGAGCAGACCACGACTGCGGGGGTGCGCGCGATCTGGGGAAGGTCAGCGGAGATGTCGAGGGTGCCGGCGAAGCCGCGGTGCACGCCGCCGATGCCACCCGTGCCCAGGAACCTGATTCCCGCCATCCGGCACGCCGCCAGCGTCCCGCCGACGGTGACCGATCCGAGAGCACCCTGCACGACGCAGGCCCCGATGTCGCGCGGGCCTACCTTGCGCGCGGTCGTGCCTGCCTCGGCGAACCGCTCGAGAGCTGCCTTGTCGAGCCCGACCCTGATCGCGCCGTCGACGATCCCGATGGTCGCAGGAACGGCGCCCGCAGCGCGCACCCGCTCCTCTGAGTCAAGCGCGACGGCAAGGCCCCGCCCCGCCGAGAACCCGTGCGACACGAGCGTGGTCTCCAGGGCAACCACAGCGCGTCCGTCCGCCAGCGCGGCGGAGACCTCGTCAGACATGCGCAGCGGGACCGTCACGGCATCGCCCCCATCGTCGCTACTGCCCTGGCCGCAGCCGCGAGGCCAAGGTGGACACCGCCGACAAGATACCCCGCGGCAAACGCATCCCCCGCGCCGGTCGCGTCGGCTGGCTCGGTCGCGGCCGCCGGGTAGTGCCGCCCGGCCACGAGCACGCCGCCGGGTCCGAGCTTAGTGATCAACTGCGTGCCAGGCAGGTCGCCGATGAGTTCGGTCTCTGCCTTGTTGCCGAAAACGAGATCGGGCTCGAGCCCGCGAAGGAGGTCAAGGAACGCCGCGCGGCCGTAGCCGTGATGGCCGCGGTCGACGACAGGTCGACGCTGAGCCGCGCCGAGCGTGCTCGCGCCGCGCTCGCGGCGGCCAGCGATGCGGCCTGTACCGGCTCGCTGGTGAGGCTGTAGGCGGGCAGGTGCAGCCAGGAGCAGCCATCGAGCCATTCAGGTGCGATGGCAGCTTTGGCCAGCATCGGACCGACGCCGCGGTCGGTGAGCATTGAGCGGTCCGAGCCACCAGCAGAAAGCGAGACGACCACGCCGGTATGGCCGCCGATGACGGGACCCACCAGCTCGACGCCTCGCGCGGCCAGGTCGCCTGGCCACGAGCCTGGCTGCCGGATCATCGGCTAGCGCGGCGATCAGCCTGCTCCGGCCGCCGAGCGCACAGACCCACGCGGCGACGTTGGCCGCCTGGCCGCCCACCGATCACCCTGGTCTGGGCAGGCGTATCGGTGTCGGGAGCGACCGGCCCTGATATAGCGACGATGACGTCGAGGTGCGCATCGCCGAGTACGCAGATCACGTCGGCCCGCGGCCGGTTTCTCGCGGGATGTCATCCGGCATTGCGGCAGCGTAACGTGGGAGCGGCAGCGACCTGAGAGGCGGCCGATGAAGCTCAAGCTGGACCTGCATGACATGTACAACCGGGGCAGGGACATCGATCACGCGCTGCAGGACATCATCGACGAAGCCGTGCGGATCAAGGCGCCTCTGGTCGAGATCATCCCCGGCAAGGGTTCAGGACAGCTCAAGAAGCACGTGCTGCGGTTCCTCGACCGCAAGGACATCAAAGCGCTGTACCACAGGGTCGAGAAGGACTCGAAGAACTTCGGCCGGGTGTTCGTCCACTTCCGCTGGAAGTAATCGCGGTAGGTTTCTCACCTGGGCCGCCCCCCGCGCTGTCGGCCTGACCAGGCATTTCGCGTCTCAGCACTTCTCATCGTTTCCGGCCGTCTCCCGGCCTGATGTGCCCTCAGTGTGCCCTGATCTTGGCCACCGGCAACACCCAGCAAAGCGGGCCGCCGCATGCGCGCGAACGCTGTTGCGGTCGCTGCGAGGTCCGGGCCGAATGCCTCGACGAGGCGATGCGCCGGCTTCGCCATCACCGCCGCCTGGCTCGCATCGCTGTGGCTGCGCCCGTTCGGCGCCTGTCCCCGCTGCCAGGGCCGCCGCGTGGTGATGGGCGGCAGCAAGACCAGGCCGAAACCCCGCCGGTGCCCCGCCTGCAGAGGGGTCGGCCGCCGTCAGCGGCCCGGCTCGAGAACCGTGCACCGCGCCGTCCGCAAGGTCCGCAAGGAGCTGGCCAGCCAGCATGAGAGGAACATGCCGTGACCGCCGTCATCGTCGCAGCGAGCCTTGCCATTTTCGGACCCAGCCTTGCTCGACTGGCCGGGTAGCGCTTCGGCCGCGGATAGTCAGATCACTGGTGCATTTGACCTGAACCCTGACGTTCGCTTCCGCAATGACAACATCGCAGTCCACGGCTAGAACATCCTCGCCCGGCGAGGTCTTGTTTAGCCCCACCCCGGCCTGCGCGCAAATGTCCCGCATATATGCGACGCCATAGCGCGCCTCTCGCTCGGTCAAGCTCAATGTTGCCTAGGTCGGCGAGGCCACCAGCGTATTGGCCACCACGGCCCTCTTTGTCGCCGTCTTGGCCGCCAGGGTGCCTGTCGTAGTCACCGCCTCAACTGCCGTCTTCCGCAAGTTGGCTTGCCGAGCCTTTCTGCTCACCGGACGATCAACACGGGCAATCCCATTTTCGGCGCCCGGGTGGATTGTAAATAGTTACCGGCGTTGCTGTCTCATCTGACGACCGACAGATGGTACGCCGCTCGTGGGGCCGCTAGTTCGGGTGCGGCGGCTAGTTTGATCGGGGGGCCAACAGTGCCATGGGGCTGCCTTTGGCCATCTGGAACGTGTGCAACGGTCCGGCTCCGGTCCAGAATCCGAGCTGGTACTGCCCGTAGTAGGGGTTCATGGCGAGCACCCAGAGCAGGCCGCGGGGATCCCACGCGCCGACGAGCGTATCGGCGAGCGCCACAGCGGAAACGGGAAGCGGCAACGTCGCGTTCGGGACCATGTGAAGCGTGCGGGTCGTGAGGTCGATGACAAAGAGGGCTTCGGCGATTGGGTTCCCGGAGGAATCGATGCGCTCAAGGGGGAGCACCAGCCGCAGGCCGGCCGGATCGAAGCTGGCTGGCGGCGGCGGGAAGGTTTCGGACACTACCCCCCAGTTGCCAGGCAGGGGCACCGTGACGCTGGAGCCGGTCCGCAGGTCGGTGACATGCAGCAAACCTGCCGAGTGGGCGTAGGAGTCCCAGACCAGCCGGTCCTGCCCGGCGGCGACAAAGTCCTCATCTGCGGGGACGGGCGGCGGCAGCTGCCGGCCGGTCGCGCCGTTCCACAGCTGGAGCCGCAGGGTCGACAGGTTCTGCGTCAACGGGCCTTGTTCGGTGGCGCCCACCAGGCCGAACGGCAGCCGCAGCACCGGGGTGACGCGGCGGCCGGCCAGGTTGACAGCCCAGGTCAGGCTCCGGAAGTTCGCCGGGACGCCCCGTCCGGCGTTGAGGCGCTGGACAGCGGTCTGCAGCCACACCTGCCGGCCGCTCGGTGCCACCGCGATCATGGTCGCCCGGCCGATGACCCGCGCCGGGGCATGCGCGGAAGGAATGAACACGACGCGGCCGAGCGCGCCGTAGGTGATGCCGGTTGAGATGTCGCTGACGTGCGCGACCACCCCGCCGCGGACCGCGGCGATCTGGTCGACCTCGGCACCGTGGCCGCGCGGGAGCAGCGGGCTGAGCCCGTTGCGCAACCAGGCCGCGGCAACCTCTTGCGGCCGCCGGCCGACCCACCACACGTTGTCACCGCCGAGGAACAGGCCCACATAGGCTCGACGCGCCGCGACGCCGGCGAGCAGCCGCGCCTGACCGGGATGGTGCACAGCGCGGCGGGCACTCCCGCCGGAACTGGCCAACAAGGCAACGACCGCCGCCGCTGTCGCGGCCGCGACGACAGCCAGCAACGCCCGCCTTCCAGGCCGCGGCCCTGGGAACCGCCAACCAGGGCGCCAGCGCCACGGCTCTCGGTCAGGCCCAAACCTGATCGTGTCCACAGACGTCGAGTGTGCCCCTACGAACCGGGCCGCGCCAACTGTGTCAACTGACGTTCGGCTGTTGCGACAGTGAGACAAGCGCTCGCGGCGTGCTGCGACGCCGCTGCTGACGTTTCTCACGGAGCCCGGCCGCACTGTCAGCGGTTGCTGAGACACTGCGCTCGTGCCGAGGATCGGCTACACACGGGTGTCCACCACCGACCAGCACCCCGAAGCACAAGCCGCGCGACTAGTCGAGCAGGGATGCACGCAGGTATTCACCGACCGCGGCGTGACCGGGAAGCTGGCCAGCCGGCACATGATCTACATGGCCGCTAAGCCAGTCCGCGGAACCCCGTTCGTCGGCGACGAAAGCGAGCCGGCCGAGGTCCGCTGGGCGAGCCAGGCCGAAGCCGAGCGGCTAATGCCCGACATGTTCGGCCCAGTGCGCGATTACCTGGCAAAGACGATCGGCAAGGGCGCGTAATGGCTGTCTACGACCGCTGGCACAAGGCCCGGCCACGGCCCGGCGAACCACTGTGCCGCGAGCACGGCAAGACGCCGACCGGCGACCACGGAGACGGCGACCGCTGGCAGGTTCGCTGGCGTGACGAAGCGGGCCGCCAGTGCAAGCAGAACTTCGCCCGCCGAGCCGACGCGGACTCATCCGACGCGAGCACCCTCGCGCAGCTGCACGCCGGTACTTACATCGACCCGGCCCGAGCTGCCGTGACCTTCCGCGCATACGCCGAGGACTGGCGCACGACGCGAAACCATGACGTCAAGACCGCTGCCGGGCCTCAGCCCGACTGACCGGGCGCCTCGTAAACCTCCGTGGCGTCCCTTGCCAGGACCAGTCTCTCGCTGAGCTGCTGCTGGGTGAGTAGCTCATGCGTGTCCACGCTCTTAAAGGCGCCTGTCTTAATGATCGCGGTTTGCACCGCACTGGCGGCGACCGAGTCGGGAAAGTCCGCGATCGCCAGCCCGTCCTCGCTGCCCATTCCCCAGTAGATACATTCGAGCGTTCCCCCGAGGGCTTCCACGACCTTCTGTGCCGCGCTGGTCCGGTCCTGGGGGCTGTTGATCAAGCGTGCCCAGGAGCCGCTCGAGTAAGTGAAGGTGGCGACGTATTTCGGCATTGCTCCCCCTTTTCTAGCTATGCCGGACGCGCTGCTGCTGGCCAGGGCCTGTTACTCCGTACTACCGCTTGCATACCCGGGAACGCGAACCCAGCGCGCTCGGCATCGGGATACGGCACCATCGCACGACGAGATGGCTCACAGCAGAGCCCTACGAGCGTGACGCCCTCCGCATGGAATGGCTCAAGGCGGAGCAGTGATTGCTTCTCAGCGGCCCATACGCCTCAACGCCTCACAGGCGCGAGATGGTGACTGCGGGCGGCCGTCGACAGGCAGGAAGTAAACGTGTTGTGGCATGGCACCGCAGGTCGGCTCCCCGGGGCGGCTACGTCCTGTTCCTTCCATTGCCGGTCTCAGACCGCCCGATTGGCGGCATAACGCCCGCACGACTTGTTTGGACCGGCCTTGAGACCGCCGTCCGGAGCGGGCGCCCGCCTCGTCCGCGGTGTGAATGGACCAGTCATCGCAGAAACTGCGATGGATGGTCCATCAATACGCGACCTCAGGGCCGCGGCAGGAGGGACGTCGAGGCTGGAGCTGCCGAAGTGGTCTGTGGTGCGGGTGGGCCGGTTGCGCCGACCGCCGGCGCGACTTCTTGACTATCAGCCAGCGACCGCGACTAGGTGCACCCCGTGCCCGCGACTGCACCCCAGCCGTTGATCGTGTTGTCTCAATGGCCTGCAAGCGAGCGGGTTCAACTGGAACCCGCTCGCCTTGACCGGCCGAAGGTCCACGCAGCCGCTCGACTTGCCATGGCCCGGGCAGGGTACCGGGTGTCGGCCAGCGCTAGCTAGTGCACATTCAACGCACAGACACGAGGTCACCATTACCTGCCGACGTCCACCGGACAACAACTAGTGTTTCGGCTGATCACAGAAGCTATTGGCCGTATCAGCACCGATCGCGGAAATGCAGGACTTACCTCCAGCGGAAGTAGGGCGTTAGCGCCAGAGGCGCCTTTCTCTCTTAGTCAGCGCGCTGCGGTCGCCGGCCGGTCGCGCCATGTGGCACGGCTGCCGCCCCAGCCAGGCTCTCCTCCTCAGCGGCGCCCAGATAGCGCACTCTAGCCCGGCCGATAGCGGTCGCAGCCGTATACGCGCCTCGCACCATGAACGGTGGCTTTCCGTGCCGTGGCCGGTATTGCTGCCCGGTCCCAGCCTTCGAATAGCACCTGATGATCAGTGTCATCAGGCAGCAACCAGCCAAACATCGCAGATCCCCCGATTCCCATTCCCCTGGGGAATACCTGCGGCACACGCCCCCGTGGCCCGAATGCAGGTATCCCCGACTTCCCCGTCGATGATGCTGCCATTCGCGAATCGCCGAGTCCAGCAGGAAGGACATCCTGTGCCTGTCGGCGCCGACTGTTCCGCATCGCGACTGCCGACTTGTCACGACCTGACCGGTTACCTGGCAGGATGGCGCCATGAAAATTCTGATCAAGCTCGTGGTCACCGCTGCTGCGGTCTGGTTGGCCACCGTGCTGATCTCCGGCATCCATCTGCAGGCGCACACAACCGCCGGCAAGGTCGGCACGCTGGTTGTCGTCGCGCTGATCTTCGGCATCATCAACGCGGTCCTCAAGCCGATCGTCAAGGTCGTCGGCTGCCTGGCGTACGCGGCCACCTTCGGGCTGATCGCCATCGTCGTCAATGGCTTGCTGTTCTGGCTCGCCAGCTGGGTGGCGCACAAGCTGAGCGTGCCGTTCCACATTGACGGCTTCGTTCCCGCCGTGCTCGGCGCGCTCATCGTGGGCATCGTCAGCTGGCTGCTGAGCCTGATCCTGGACCGCGAAAGCGACGACGACGACTAGCAGCCCGTGCGTTGCAGCCCGCGCTCAGCTCCCGGCGCTCCGATGGTGCCTGGCCAGCCAGAGCGCTATCCCGAACAAAACCAGGCCGACCATGGCGACCGCCAGCGGCGCCGCGAGCGACCCGGGCAGGTACCGGCTGGCGACGTCCGGAATCACGTAGAGGGTGCCTGCGGCACCGATGCCGATCAGCAGCACCCGGCGCGCAGCTACTCCCGCGGTCAGCAGTCCGGCGACGGTCAGCATGCCCAGCACCTGGCCAGGCGCGTTGTCCGAAATCATCGCGATGAGCGCGCCGGTCAGCGCCCCGGCTCCCGACAAGAGCAGTCCGGTGATGCGCGGCACCACGTAGCCGCGGCCAGCTGCGACTCCCCACACGACCGCGAGAGCCCACAGCGTGAGGCCGTAGCCGAAGGGGCCCGCATGCGGGTCGATCTTGTCGAGCCCGGTCTCGGTGCAAGCGCGATCGCACCGCCGAAGGTGGCCGCTTGCTGTACCGCCGACCTGGTCAGCCACCAGAGCGGGATCGCGCATGCCAGCCAGGCCGCCTCGGCCGATAGCGCCACGCTGCTGTCGGCCAGATGCAGGTACTTTCCGGTCAGGACCGCTGATGAAGCCCGCCGCGCTGGCCGTGGCCAGCAGCCACAGCACGCTCCGCAGCCTGGCGAACGCCGGCTCGCCGCCGGTCCTGACCACCGCGCCGGCGATCAGCAGACCAACCGCGAGCACGGCGGCGAAGGCCAGCCAGGCCGCGGGCGGTACATGCCTCCAGACCTGATGCAGCGCCACGCCGATCGCCGTGGCGGCGAGGACCGATCCCACGTAGCCGAGGACCTCGGCCACCAGGGGCACCCGTCGCCGTGGCTGGAGGTGCGCTCCGGCCTGCTCGGCCGCCTCGATCCGGCCTGCCTGATCGGCGTCGATAAGACCGGCTGCCGTCCATCGCTGCAGTTGCTCGCGCAGCAGCATCGTTCCGGCTGAGTCCGACATGGTGGCCACCCCTTCGTGACAACGGCAACGTGCCGCTGTCACGTTCATACTGCTGGCGGGCGGCCCGCGGATCGAGCGTGCAGCTACTCATCGGCGCTAAGGCGATGTACTCAGTTCGGTTGCCCCGATCTGGTCAGGCTGCTAGCGCTACATCTCCTCCACGGTCTCTCGCATGATCCGGTCGACATCCTTCGGACTGACGTCGAGCTCCTTGGCGGTCTGCTTTTCTGCCCTGGTGACGACGTTCGCGAGGGCGTGCTCGATCTTGGTCTCACCGACGACGACCAGGCCGGCCTGACCAGGGTCGATGAAGTCGCCGAGCTCCTTGGCCTGCGAGCGCGACATGCCCTTCGCCAGGTGGCCGGTGACTCCGCCGATCACGCCGCCCGCCGCCGCGGCCCCGATGATGGAGGGCGGGAAAAGGACGCCGACGGCAGCACCAGCCGCGATGCCCCACCAGGCACCGTGCCGGGTGCCCGTCTCGTCCTTGTTCTCGTGGACCTTGCCGCTCATGTCCTTGGTGATGACGGCGGCGTCGTAGGAGCCGACAATGCCCCGCGAGTGGGCCTCCTTGACGACCTGGTAGTCGTCTCGCGCCGCGACTCTCGTCCGGATACGTCGCCACGAGGATGAACGTGCCGTCGGACTTGGACATGCAACCTCCCCTTCGGGCCAATCGGACATACTCGCCCGCTGAGCGGCGGGCTCGGTTCAACGCTGTCGGTACCCGGGGCCGCGGCCATCACCCGCAGGGAGTGATTCGCGGCTTCGCGCGTGACGCTATCCAGCAGATGAGGACCCCGTCAGGCCGACGGCCATGCGCCGCGCTTTAATAGGCGCCAGCCGCCGCAGGCCGCAGGTCAGCGCGGCGCGTATGGCAGCGGGCAGCGGCTGGCCCGGCCGAGGGGGGATGGCAAACCATGACCGAGATAACCGACCTGCACCGGCGCGCCCTGGACGCCACAGGCGAGGTAGTTGCCGGGATATCCGCCGACCAGCTTGACCTGGCGACGCCCGATGCCGACTGGGACGTGAGGGCAACTGCTCAACCACGTGGTCGGGGGCAATCTCTGGGCCGCCGAACTCGCGGCGGGGCGCACGATCGAGCAGGTCGGCGACCGGCTCAGCGGCGACGTCATCGGCGCTGACCCGACTGGCGCCTACGAACGATCGGCAGCGGCGGCCGCGGCCGCGTTTGAGGCGCCAGGAGCCATGGACGCGCCGTGCGCGGTCTCGTACGGTCCTGTGCCAGGATCGGTGTACGCGGGTCACCGGTTTCTGGACGTGCTGATCCACGGCTGGGACCTTGCCGAGGCGACCGGCCAGGATACGACGCTCGATCCTGAGCTGGTGGACGCCTGTACGCAGCTACTGGAGCCGCAGGTCGAGGCGTTCCGCGCGGCGGGCGCTATCGGCCCTGCCGTACCGGCCGCGCCAGGAGCGAGCGCGCAGACAAAGCTGCTGGCCATGCTCGGCAGACGCGGCTGACCTGCATCAGCGGCGCTGCACGGCGCGGCTAGTCACAGCCTGTCTTCAGCCGTCGGTTTCGGCTCAAGGCAGTGACCGCCTCACTCCGGCGCAACTGGTGCAGCGTCCAGCCGCGGCCGCCGGATCGAGCACGGCGGTGTGCCCGGTGAAGATCTCGGCCGCGCGCCGGTACGACATCCTGGCACGGCCCGTCAGCGGGCACACGTCGCGACCGGTGACTAGGGCCGGCGCGCGCCGCCCGGTCAGGAACACTGGCCCGTGCCTGCGGCCCGCGAGCAGCCAGCGCGAGCAGGTCTGACGTCCCCGCGGTCCAGCTCATCGTGGCCCGCAGGCCCGCGACCTTTGACCGGCAGCGCTCCAGGTCGAGGTCGGACGCGTCCAGCGCGAGAACGGCGGGTGCCGGTGAGGTCGAGTCGTAAAGCAGGTGCCAGAACGCGTGCTCACGGAGGCGAGCCTCGCTGCGCCAGAGCGCGGCCAGCTGCTCGATCGGTCAGGGCCGGCAGCGCCTGGACCGCTGGCCATACGTGCCGCAAGCCGACGGTCGGATCGTTGCCGATCCAGCCCTGGTCCTGCCACCAGCCGACGGCGCTGCGCAGCGCTGACAGCTCCCGGTTGACAGTCCTGGCGTCGGTCAGGCTGGCGCGCTCGGCCATGGCGGCAGCCAGCCTGGCGCCAGCGCCAGGGTCGTCAAGCGCCGCGAGCGCGACCGACCGGCGGAACGGCACCGCGGCGGAGTCTCCCGACCGGGCGCTGGCTGCCCGACCAGGGGCCAGGACCAGCTGAGTCAGCGAGATCCGGTAGATCCGGCGCGAAGCCTGGCTGAGGTTCGCCGAGGCCAGGTACCGTTCGACGGCGACCGCGTACTCGACCGGGGCGATGTGCGCGGGCAAGGTGCGCAGCGGCACGGGCTGCATGAGGCTCACGGCAATTACCTTCCGTCCGTCACGCCGGTGCGAGCGTCCTAAAAGCTCGCAGCGAATAAGCTCGCTTGCCGTCAGCGATCATAACCCTGTCGGCTCGCTGCATTTACTGCGGCAACATGCCATTTCCGCAGGCAGTCACGCCCATTCGTTTAGTTAATCTCCAAGAAAATCTTGCACTCGCGCGCCTTTGCTGGCAACCTGAATCGTGATTGCCGGCAAATCGGAATCGTCGAATAACCGCAGTAAATTGCGCGATGTTAATTATCGGCGGGAAGGGCACGTCGCGGTCTGCTCGGCGGCAAGCTGGCGGTGCTGCGCGCATCAGGACTTCAGGCGGTTCTACGTCGGGATACAGCAACGTCGCTGCTCGGATCGGCGATGGCCACGGTCGCGCTGACGTTCGCGGTGCTGGGCAGCGGCGGATCTGCCGCCGATCTCGGCTATGTGTTCGCGGCTGGCGTCATTCCGCAGGTGCTGTTCATGCTCGGCGGCGGCGTTCTTGCCGACCGGCTCGGCAGGCGGAAGGTCATGCTCGGCGCCGACGCGGCGCGCCTATCCGCTCAGGGCATTCTCGCCGCGGGATTGCTTGCTGACGGCGCCGCCAATCTGGGTGATCGTGGTGCTGTCGGCCGTGCTCGGTACCGGCGAGGCATTCTTTACCCCGGCGCTCGGCGGGCTGACGCCGGCGATCACGCCGCCTGACAGGCTCGCCGACGCCAACGCCCTGCTCGGGGTGGCGCAGGTCGGCGACGAGGGTGATCGGTCCCGCGCTGTCTGGCGTCCTGATCGGGTTCACCCAGCCCGGAGTCGTGATCGCCATCGACGCGGCGACCTTCGGCGTCAGCCTGCTTCTCGCTGGCGCTTGCTGAGGGTTCCGGCGATAAGCGCCCGAGACACGCACTCGCCGTGGCGGGACCTCGTCGAGGGCTGGCACCAGTTCCGCGCTCAGACCTGGCTGTGCGTGATCACGGTCCAGTTCGCCTTGTTCAACCTGCTGACCTGGGCGCCGTTCCTGCTTCTCGGGCCGCTGCTGGCGCGTGAGTACCTCGGCGGCGCGCGAGCCTGGGGCACGGTCACTGGCGCGATGGCGCTCGGCTCGGTGCTGACCGGGCTAGCTCTGGTCGGCCGCACGCCGCGGCGACCGCTGGTTGTCGGCGTTATCGGCAGCTACGGCTACGCCGCGCCGTGCCTGATGCTGAGCTTGCACCTGCCCGTCTATGCGGTCGCGGCCGGCGCGTGCGCGGCCGGGGCCGGCTCAGCGATCTTCGGCACGTACTTCGCGACGGTGCAGCAGCAGCGGGTGCCAGCCGAGGCGCTGGCCAGGGTGACCGCGTTCGATCTGACCGGCGCCTACGCGCTCGGCTCCGTCGGGCTTCGTCGTGATCGGGCCGGTGGCGGCGATCGTCGGCCCCGGCCGCCTGCTGGGATTCGCGGCTGCATACACGGCCGTGAGCAGCACCGTCGTGCTGAGCCTGCGGGCGATCCGGTCCGTCAGGCAACCCGAGCCTGCCGAAGCGCCGCACGATTAGGCTGACGACCATGCACATCGTGCCGATGACGCAGGCCTACGCCGCCGATATCGTCGACGTGGCGATACCCGGCCCCGTACGACTGTTACGACATGACGAACGCCAGCCAGGCGTTCCTGACCAGCCAGGAGGGCGGTTTCTACGCGCTCGTCGACGGCGGCGAACTGATCGGGTTCCGGTCGTTCGGCGAGGACGGCAGGGTGCCCGGCGGCGAGCTACGACGATTCCGCCCTCGACACGGGCGGCGGCCTGCGGCCGGACCTGACCGGCAAGGGACTTGGCCGCGAGGCCATCGGGACTGGACTGGCCTTCGGGCGGCGCGAGTTCGCGCCCGCGGCGTTCCGCGTGACGGTCGCGTCCTTCAACGAGCGAGCGCTGCGCGTCGTTCGCTCACTCGGCTTCGTCTCGACGGGAAGCTTCGAGGCGCTGACCGACGGCCGGAGCTACGAACTCCTCATCCGCCCCGAGCGCTACTAGCGCCAATCGCGCCAGGCGATCCCGCGCTGGCACTTGCTGGAGCCGAGCGCACCGGGCGATCCCGCGCTGCGAGCCCGAGCCGTCGCCGCGGGCTCGCAGCGCCCCGTGCGGGTCGCCGCTCATGATCGCGGATGATTCTCGGCGGCGTATTCAGGGGGTCGTCGCAACGCGTTGGTCGTCGGCGAGGAGCTTAGCGAATTCTTCGGCGGGGGTGCGGAAGCCGAGGCGCTTGCGGGGCCGGTCGTTGAGTTCGCGGGCGATCTCCTGGATCTGGCCGGTGGTCCAGGCGTTCAGGTCGGTGCCCTTGGGGAGGTACTCGCGGAGCAGGCCGTTGATGTTCTCGTTGCTGCCGCGCTGCCAGGGTGAGTAGGGGTCGGCGAAGTAGACCTGGATGCCGGTGGCGGCGGTGATCCGCTGGTGCTGGGCGAGTTCGCGGCCGCGGTCCCAGGTCAGGGTCTGGGCGAACCACGGCGGCAGGACGCTGAGGTGCTCGATGATGGCGTCGGCGACGGTGCGCGCGTCGCGGCCGGCGTGCAGCGGGATCAAGGTCAGGTAGCCGGTGGTGCGCTCGACGATGGTGCCGACGGCCGAGTTCGAGGCCGTCGATCCCATGATCAGGTCGCCTTCATGGTGGCCGGGCACCAGCCGGCCCTCGACCTCGGCGGGCCGCTCGCCGATCGGCACCGCGCCGACGATCCGGTCCCAGCCGCGGCGGCTGCCGCGGCGGCGCCGGATGGCCCGCCCGGACCGCAGGCTGGCCTGCAGCTCGCGGCGCAGCCCCCCGCGCGGGTAGACGTAGATGCTCTGGTAGATGCTCTCGTGGCTGATCGACATGTCCGCCTGCCCGGGATAGAGCACTTTCAGCCGCCCGGCGACCTGCTCCGGCGAGTACCGCCGCGCCAGCAACGCCTGGACTTCGCGCCGCAGCGCCGGATGCTGCGACAGCCGCGACGGCTTGGGCCGCCGCTGCCGGGCCCAGGCCCTGCGGTGCGCCAGCTCGGGCTGGTACCAGCCGCCGGGTGCGGCGTTCCGGGCCAGCTCCCGGCAGATCGTCGACGCGCTGCGGCCCAACCGGCCGGCGACCGCCCGGACCGACAGCCCGCTCTCACGCAGCCGGGCGAGCTCGTAACGCTCCTCCCGGGACAGGTAACGCTCACTGTAAACCGCATCAGCTGGCCGGTACACCCCGCCCATCTTGTGCCGCAGGTCATACACGTAGGTCTTCGACACGCCGGTCGCCCGCGCCACCTGCATCGGGTTCAGGCCCGCCGCCAGATGATCGAGAACCAGCCGCACCAGCTCCGGCCGCAACCCCGGATTGCCCACCACGCCCTCCCGAACAGGTCAGGCGTTGCGACAATCCCCTGAGGCTGGGAGCCGATGCGCCGAAAGTCCTCCGCCGACCACGGGAGCCTGCCCGCCCCCGCGCGGCCGGGGGCGGTGCTTACCAGATCCCGGAGATCTACTAGCTGGCTCGGCGCTTGTCGGAGCGCTTGCCGCTGCCGGCGATCGCTCCGGCGGCGCCGGTCAGGCCGAACGTGATGGCGCCGTGCCACAGCGCGGTGAAGACACCGCCGAACACGCCGCCGCCGGCTATAACGGCGAGGACGAAGACGACGGCCGCTGTCGCGGCTCCCGGCAGCACGGCGAAGCGCCATGGGTGGCTGCGAGCCCAGCGCGCCGCCCGGCTCGCGTTGCGCCGGATGACGACGCTGCCGCCGGCTACCGTGAAAGCCGCGACGGTGCCCGCTGAGAGTGAGGTGCTCAGGGCCAGGTGGCCGCCGATGAGGTGGAACAGGAGATCAGCGCCGGTCACGACCGCTCCGGCCGCACCTGCGACGGCCCACGGCACGTCGGCCATGGCCGCGCTGGAGACGGTGAGCTCCTCGCGCTTGCTCAGGCGCTGCTCATCATTTCGAAGTGGTGTGGTCATCGCGGCTCGCTCCTTCGCTTCCGGTCACGAGATTCAAGATATATCGTCTTCGCCGTTCGCGCTACATCTTGAGTTCGCGGCTCGGTTCGTGAGCGACCCCGGCTCGGTACGGCTCGCCTGAGGTAATCCGATTGCGAGCGCGCCGATGGGCATGGAACTCTGACGCCCGTGCTGAACCAGGACGACATCCGCACGTTCCTCGCCGACGGCTACCTAGCGCTGCGCGGCGCGGTACCTGCACCTATCGTGCTGGCCTGCCAGGAGATCATCTGGGATGAGCTCGGCACACGGGGCGTTGCGCGCGACGACGTCTCGGCCTGGCACGCTCCGGTAGTCAGGATCAACTGCCCTGAAGGCGGGCCGTTCGCGGACGCCGGAACCACGCAGGTGGTGACGGAGGCCTGCGACCAGTTGATCGGTCCAGGCCGGTGGTGGCGACGCCTGGGCGTTGGCGGCGCGATCCCAGTACGGTTTCCGAGCGAGGAGGATCCCGGCGATGCCGGCTGGCACATCGAGGCCAGCTATGAAGAGGCAGGACAGTGGCGGGTCAATCTCGCCTCGCGGGCGCGGGGGCTGCTCGCGCTCTACCTGTTCAGCGACGCAGAACCTGCGAGCGCGCCGACCCGGATCCGCCCCGGCTCGCATCTGGACGTCCCGCCGATCCTTGCTCCTGCCGGCGACGGCGGTCTGGAGGCGACCCTGGCCGGGCAACGGGCGGCCCGGGCAAGCAGCCACCGGCCCACTGAGCTCGCGACGGGTATCGCAGGCGACGTGTTCTTGTGTCATCCGTTCCTGGTCCACGCCGCATCCTGGCCGCATCGCGGCGGATCTCCGCGGATGATGGCCCAGCCGGGGGTCGCGCTACACGGGGAGTTCGCGTTCGACCCAGCGGACCTGTCACCGGTCGAGCAGGCGATCCTCGCCGGCCTCGGACCAGGCGGCCGCGACCCTCTCGCTGATCAGCGTCCTCGCCGCGGCCAGCCATCCTGGCCACGCACCGCGACCAGCTAGCCGCCAGAAACTTCGGCGGAGCCGGTGATCGTCGCGTAGATCCGCTCGGCCGCTGCGTCGAGCGCCTGCTGCATGGTTGTGCTGCCCGTGTGGCCAGAATCGGAAATTACTACCAGTTCGGATCCGGGCCAGGCCCGCGCGATCTCCCATGCGGTGATCGCCGGACCGCCGATGTCGCTGCGACCGTGGATCAGGATGCCGGGGATCCCGGCCAGATTGCCTGCCTCCCTGATCAGGATGCCGTCCTCGAGGAAGCCGTCGTGCGCGAAGTAATGCGAGCAGATCCGCACGAAGGCGAGCTTCGCGTCGTCTGGCCGGTTGCTGTACGTCCCTGGACTGCCGGCGCTCTCCATCGAGATGACCGCGTCCTCCCAGGTCAGCCACTCCGTGGCCGCCCGCGCCCTGAGCTGCGGATCGGGGCTCTCCATCAGCTGGGAGTACCTCATCAGCAGGTCCTCAATCGGCGGTTCGGTGTCCGTCGGCAGCAGGTAGTCGCCGGCGCCGACATAGTCGCGGAAGCGAACCCATGCCTCGGGAAAGAACCGGCCCGCGCCTCGGTATAGCCAGTCGAGTTCGAGCCGCCGCGTGGAGGTGACGCTGACCATGATCATGCCGCTGACTCGTTCTGGGTAACTCTGCGCGTATGCCAGTGACAAGGTGACGCCCCACGACCCGCCCCGCAGGACCCACGTGTCGACACCCAGATGCTCGCGCAGCCGCTCCATGTCGGCAATCAGGTGCTGCGTTGTGTTGAACGCCATGTCGGCGGCCGGATCGCTCGCGTGCGGCGCACTCCGGCCGCAGTTGCGCTGGTCGAACAGAATGATCCTGAACCTCGCCGGGTCGAAGGACTTCCGCACGCCTGTCGAGCAACCAGAACCGGGTCCGCCGTGCACGATCAGAGCGGGCACGCCTTCAGGGTTTCCGCAGGTCTCCCAGTAGATCGAGTTGCCGTCGCCGGTCTCGAGCATGCCAGTCTCGTACGGCTCGATCGGGGGATAGGGCACACTTCCTCCTTCGCGTGGCCGGGGGTTCTATCCATCGTCCCAGTTCGCTGCGCGGTGTCAGTGCCTGCGAGTAACTTCTGGTTCGTGGCGGATGTGCGCGGCAAGGTGGCGCTGGTCACCGGCGCCAGTCGCGGCGCCGGGAAGGGAATTGCGCTCGTGCTAGGCGAGCACGGCGCGACGGTGTACGTGACGGGCCGCAGCGTGCGCGGCCAGCCGACGACACTGGGGCGGGCGGGAACCATCGACGACACCGCCGACGAGGTCACGGCCCGCGGCGGCAGGGGCGTCGCGATCCGTTGCGATCACACCGATGACGCCCAGGTGGACGAGGTGTTCCGGCGGATCGAGGCGGAGCACGGACGACTGGACCTGCTCGTCAACAACGCCTGGAGCGGGTACGAGATCGGGCCCGATCCGGCGTTGTCGTTCTGGGACATCGACTGGCGGCATTGGGATCTCATGTTCGCCGGCGGCCTGCGGGCGACGGCGTACGCGTCCAGGCTCGCGGCTCCTGTGATGATCGGGGCTGGTCGTGGCTTGATTGTCAACATCACCTGGGTGCTGGACCGGCCGCACGGCCACGCGTTCTACGAGGTGGTCAAGAATGGCACCAACAAGATGACCGAGCAGTTCGCTGATGACCTGCGGCCCTACGGCGTCGCGTGCGTTGCGGTCTCGCCCGGGTTTATGCGGCTCGAACGGATGAACCTGCCGCCAGACGTGGCCGCAAAGACCGAGTCCGCCGAGTTCCCAGGTCGCGCCGTCGCTGCCCTGGCCGCCGACGACAATGTGCTGGCGAAGTCGGGTCAGGTCCTGACCACGCCGGCGCTGGCCAGGGAGTACGGATTTACCGACGTCGACGGCACCCAGGTGTCACCGTTCTGGGAGAGCCACTGGTCAGGAACGTGGTCCTAACTTGCTGATAGCACCAGCCGGCGGCCGACGTTCTGGTAGTCCGCTCGTTGGAAGGCTGCAGCCATCGGCTGGTTTTCCAGGTCGGTGTCGGCGCGGATCTTTGTCGCTCCGGCCTCGGCAACCAGGACCCGCGTGATCTCGGCGAGGATCTCGTCGACGTAACCGTGGCCGCGGTGCTCGGGCAGGACGCCCAGGTAACCGACGACGGGAACCTCGGTGTTCCGCGATGGGATGCCGAAGCCCGCCAACTCGCCTGACGAGGTCTGAGCGACGCGCCACCAGGACCGCTCGCCGGTCATGTGCTCGCGGTAGAACCTGACGTCCTGACGGGCCTGCGTTCGCGCGCCCGACACTGCCGCCTCCTTGCGTGATGTCGCGTCAAGAGTCCCGGTCAGCACCCGGCTGAACAGCTCGACGAACAGGTCGTCGTCGTCCTCCTCGCGGAAAGTCAGGAGACCTCTCGCGTGCGGCATGCCGGCGGTCGATGTCCACTCGTAACGAAACCGTTCGAGCATGTTGCGTCAGACCTGCCCGTCGCGCCGCATCCAGCCGCCAGCTCACGGCGCCAGCAATATCTGTCCTATTGCGCCAGTCGGCCGGCAGGAGCAGGTGGAAGTCCGGCGGACGTTTGAGGCCAGCAGCGGCGAGGGTCTCGTGCCCGGCGGTGAGCAGCCGGGCCGCGAGCCCGACCCGGTAATCAGCGCCCGCCGCTTGCCGGGAGCCTGCCGTGTTCGCCACGTACAGCCCGTCGAGCGCCGCGGGCAGCTTCTCCCTCGCTGTCCCCCACCAGATCGCCAGGGCGACCGCATCCTCGCCGGGTTCCTCTTCAGCTATCCATGACCATTCAGGCCGGTACTCTCCGCTGTCGAATCGGATCCGGAACTGCTCGGCGGCCAGCGGGCTGGCCGGGTCAGCTACTAGCAGCGGCCTCAGCCGCTCGAGCTCGGAGCGATGCACGGGACGAAAGATCAGGCTGTCCTCCTCATCATGAGCCGACGATGCAGGTGCGCCCAGCTGAGCCGGTCAGGCCGCCCTGGCCTCGATGACGTAGGCGGTCATCTGAGCAGTGATCGGACCCGCTCCGAGGAGGTTCGTCATCTCCTCGCTAATGGCGGCCGTGCTCTCAGAGAGATCGCCGCGGCTCTCGATTTCCATGCGGAGCGGAGTGCCCGTGCAGAATCCGGTCGCGATGTCGGCGGCCGCACCTGCTCGTCCTTCGAGCGTAACCGTCTCGAACAAGACGCGCTCAAGTCCGCCCGCGACCAAGTCGGCAGCGACGTGGTCGATGTCGGGATAGCCGTGCGGAACGGCGACGAGGAACGTCGGCGGATCGTCTGGAAAAACGCACTCGATCCCGGCCAGCGAGCGCGGCCGCGAAGCCGTGGGTGTCGATCGTCGCCCACGTGTTGAACAGCAGCCTGCCGTCCGGCCGCAGCACCCGCCGCGCCTCGCGAAACCCGGCCGGCTTGTCGGGGAAGAACATGACGCCGAACTGGCAGACGACCAGGTCGAACTCGGCGTCCTCGAACTGCAGGTCCAGCGCGTCGGCCTGCTGCCAGGATGCTCCGGGTACCAGGCCCGACCCAAATTCGACCATCGCGCCATTCAGGTCGGTGGCAACCACCTCCGCTCCTGGAACCGCCTCAACCAGCTCACTGGTCAGCACGCCCGTCCCGGCGGCGATTTCCAGTACGCGGCTCGGCCGCAGCCTCGCCGCTCGCTCGGCGAGGTCGACCGCGAAGGGACGGAACACGGCGGGCGCGAGCCACCGCTCGTAAGCCTCCGGCATCGAGCCGACCCACAGACGATCCTCAGAACCGGGCACGTCCTCAGCGTATGACGCAGAGACCGCTCAGCAGCAGACATCTCACATCGGCATGAATGCTCGTCCGGTGGACGACCGCGTCACATTCGCGGCCGCCCGGGTGTCAAGGATGCGGACCCGATCAGGAGTCGCGCCAAGCGCGACCTAAGCAAGGAGCGCATCATGCGTGTATTTGTCGCAGGAGCGAGCGGCGCGATCGGAATCCCGCTCGTCACCCAGCTAATCCAGCAGGGCCACGATGTCGTCGGAAGCTTCCGCACGCCCGGTCACGGCGAGCGGATCTCGGCGCTCGGGGCGCAGGCGGTTCGGATCGACCTCCTGGATAAGCGTGCTGTGCGCCAGGCCGTCCTGGCCGCGGAGCCCGACGCGATCATCCATCAAGCCACTGCCCTGACCGATGTGAACTTCTCCAGGAGCCTCGACAAAACCTTCGCGGTCACCAACCGGCTGCGGACCGAAGGCACAGACGTCCTGCTGGACGCGGCCACCGCGGCAGGCGTCCGCAGGTTCATCGCTCAGAGCTTCGCGAGCCTGCGGTACGAGCGCCAGGGCGGGCTGGTCAAGACCGAGGCCGATCCGCTCGACCCAGCCCCGGTGAAGGCGGCGCGCGAGACCAACGACGCGATGCACTACCTGGACGGAGTCGTCACCGATGCCGGAGGGATTGCGCTGCGGTACGGCGGCTTCTACGGCGCCGCCAACGACGGGCTGGTCGGCCCGGTGCGTAAGCGGCAGTTTCCCATCGTCGGCGACGGCGGCGGCGTCTCGTCGTTCATCCACGTGGACGATGCCGCGGCCGCGACGGTGCTTGCTCTGGAACACGGCAGCACAGGCATCTACAACGTCGTTGACGACGAGCCCGCGCCGCTTCGCGACTGGTTGCCGGTCCTCGCTGAGGTGCTGGGCGCCAATCCGCCCCGTCGCGTTCCCGTTTGGCTCGCACGGCTCATCGCGGGCGAGGCCGCGGTGATGATGGCGACGGAGGCCCGGGGCGCCTCCAACGCGAAGGCCAAGCGCGAGCTCGGGTGGAGACTGCGCTATCCGAGCTGGCGACAAGGCTTCGTTGCTACATACGCGTCCGCGGCATCGAGCGAGCGCCACCCTCGTCCGGCCAAGCAGGGCTAAGAGACGGCTGACCTGCCTCTGCCTCATCCGTCGACCGAGCCGAGCGGGCTTGTCTGCCGGCTAGGACTTGTACTCTTACCGGGTGATAGCTGTGGTCGATTACGACTCGACCTGGCCGGACCGCTTTGAGGAACTGCGGGCAGAATTCGCCACTGCCTTGGCGGCTTCAGGTGTGCCGGTCGTCGCAATCGAGCACGTCGGAAGCACATCTGTTCCGGGCCTGGCAGCCAAGCCAGTCATCGATTGCGACATCGTCGTTGCAGAAGCCGACGTGCAAGCCGCCAGCGACGTCCTGACGCAACTTGGGTTCACCCCGCTCGGCGAACTTGGCGTGCCACTGCGCTGGGCATTCAAGGAGCCCGCCCGCCTCGAGCGGACGAACACGTACGTGATCATGGACGGTTGCCTGTCGTTGCGCAATCACCTTGGCCTGCGCGACGTGCTGCGAGCTGATGAAGGGCTGCGCGACGAATATGCCGCGGTCAAGAAACTGGTCAGTGTCCAGGCCGCGAACATCGATGATTACGGCCAGCTCAAGACCCAGGTCGTACTAAAGATCCTCGCGGCTGCCGGGCTGGCCGAAAGTGACCTCGCATCGATCGCAGCCAACCAGATACCGACTCACGAAGAACTGCCCCGGTAGCCTTCAGCGGCGGTCATTCTGCGCGCTCGTCGGCTGTAGTCACAGAGCGATGCCTCCAGCTCGGCTACAGCGGCTCGCTGAAGTACCAGCGATGACCCTCGGGATCGTCCACGGTGTAGCTGTTCGCACGGTTCGCGCGCCTCGAAATCGCGGATACATCAGCGCCCGCGGACAGCGCGCGCTCGCGGTGCGCGTCTAGATCGGCGACGGTGACGCACACCAGCTGAGTGACCTCACCAAGCATGGCGGGGCTGCGATATTCCCCACCCGGCGAACCCACCATGATCACGCCACGGTTGTCGAGCTGCAACTCGCCGTGCTGCACCGACCCGTCGCCCTGCCGGCTACGTGTGCGCTCGGTGAATCCGAACACCTGGATCAGCCAGTCCATCGCCTCGTCCGCGTCCTCATACAGCAAGTACGGAACGACTTGAGGGTCTGCGCTGTACTCCGCCATGGCGCAACGCTATAACCGCCAGAAGTTGCCCGTACCGGGTCTTGTCTGCGTCCTAGTCCACGCTGCGCTGAAGGCGCCAGGCAGCCTCGATGGCATCCTCGATGGCGCCTACGTCGCCAACGGTGAGATCGGCCACGACCATCATGTGCTTGGCGAACCTGTTCGGCACGCTGAAGGTTGCGGGGAACTGCCGCAGGATCGAGTCGCGATATTCGAAATCAGACCGGATCACTACATGGTCATCGTCGAGCTGACGGGCGACCAGTCTGCCCCGGTATCGCCACTGAGTGAGCCCGCGCGAGGTGGTCCGGCGCACTCCCTCCAAGGCGGTGGCCAGGGTATTTACCTCGCCCATGTCCATGGCTGCAGTCTGCCACCGGCAGGCGTGCCGGCGTGCCGGCGGCGTAAGCTCGCCGCCGTCGCCGCCAACCTCTCGCTAACCGTAGGTGGGGTACTGAGGCCAGCCAGCCGGCGAGTCCTCCCAGTCCTGCTGCCGGCCGTACGCGCAAAGATCGAGGATGTTGTGAATGAACATCAGCCGGTCCACGCCGCGGGCTGTGGTGGTGTAAGTGCGATAGACGTCTTCGCCGTCGCGCAGGAAGGTGCTGAGCATGAAGCCCGGGCCTGCGCCAGAGTCATCGGCGAAGGACGTACCGTGCGACGAAACAAACGGTACCGTCCAGCCCATCTGAGCCTTGTAAGCCTCGATCTGCTGCAGCGGCATGTTCGACACGGTTACCCAGGCAACCCCGGCCTCAGCCAGATCCCCCAGGTCGGTCACATTGTTCGTGAACGCAGTGCACCCTGGGCAGAACTGGTCTGGTCCCCGGTCCATGAACTGGTAGATGACCAGCTGCTCGCGGCCATCGAACAAGTCAAGCAGTGTCTTCTGGCCCGTCGGCGTTGCGAACACGTAGCTGCTGTCGAATTTGACCATGGGAAGCCGACGGCGGCGCGCAGCCAGAGCATCCAGCGCCCGGGTGGCTTCTTTCTCAGATTTGAGTAGTTCGTCACGTGCTTCCTGCCACTCCTCGGCCGACACGACCTGCGGTGTTGCCATGTTCTCGATCCTCCGATTGCGCCGCTGCGCTATGCCGTCAGCGTGCTTGCCTGCCCGGCGTTGCCGGAACGTGCTTACGAGTAGGTAGACCGGCCGTGACCGCCGAACTCATCGCAGGAGCGGCGAGCGCTTTCCGTGAAGGTCAGCAGCCTTGTTACGTTGATGGGGACGCTCAGGTACTCAGGGGGATACTCATGCGAGTCATGGCCAAGATCAGCATGCCGGTAGAGCCGGCGAACCAGGCGATCAGGGACGGCAAGCTGCCGGTGGTGATGCAGAGGACGATGGATCGCTGGCACCCTGAAGCGACATATTTCACCACTTTCGACGGTCGGCGCACCGCGTTCATGGTGTTCAACCTCGACGACCCGTCGGACATCCCGCCCTTCGCCGAACCGTTCTTCATGGATCTCCAAGCCGACGTGGAGCTAGCGCCCGTGATGGACGCCGCCGACTTGCAGAAGGGCTTGTCACAGCTCGGTTCTGCGATGTGAGCAGGGCAGCGTCCGGTCTCGATCGTCATAGCGGCGAGAGGCCAACTTTTCACCGCACCGTCTGCGGCATCGAGGCCGACCACGCTGACCACGCGCCCGTAGTCTAGGCAGCCGTCGGAAGACGTCACCGCACTTCCGTCGGCGCGAAATTAGCGATGGCGTCGGCCACGGCGGCCGGATGGTCGACCGGCACCCACGTCTTGGCACCGGGAACGGCGATCAGCCTGGCGCTGGGGAACTCGAACGCGAGCCGTCGCGCGCCCGTCATAGGAAAGAAAAGCACGATACGGCCGATTCGCTCGAGCGCAGGTTGACCGCTGGCCAGGGACAGCAGAAGCAGCCCGCCGGCCGGTATCTCATCGGCGGAATGCGGTGCTGATTCGTCGGCGATGCCACCCGAAGCTCCCGGTATGCGTGCCAGCGGAACCGTCGCTTGCAGTTGGTCTACATGGGATCGGACGGGCGGAGTCAGCCACGACCACAGGCCGCCAAACCAAGATCACGAGCGACGCGGGCCAAGAAGCTTCGGCGACCTCCGGAGGCTAGGCTCGAAGCGATCGTCGGGGGAAAGGAACGCCATGACGAACAACTCCGAGACCGCCATCCTCGCCGGGGGCTGCTTCTGGGGAATGCAGGAGCTCCTTCGCCGCCGTGACGGGGTGATCTCCACCCGTGTCGGTTACACCGGCGGCGAGAACGAGAACCCGACCGATGGCAACCATCCTGGCCACGCCGAGGCCGTCGAGATCGTCTTCGATCCCGAGCGGACCTCCTACCGGGACATCCTCGAGTTCTTCTTCCAGATCCACGACCCTACGACCAAGGACCGCCAGGGCAAGTACACCGGCTCCGACTACCGCTCCGAGATCTTCTACACGACCGACAGGCAGCGTCAGGTCGCCCAGGACACGATCGCCGACGTCGAGGCATCCGGCCTCTGGCCAGGCAAGGTCGTCACCGAGATCAGCGAGGCTGGCCGCTTCTGGGAGGCCGAGGCCGAAGACCAGGATTACCTGCAGCGCTACCCGGACGGCTACACCTGCCACTTCCCGCGGCCAGGCTGGAAGCTGCCACACCGCGAGACCGTCGCCTAACCAGGCGATGTGCGGTGAGCATCTGCCTCTGTGCTGCGCCGTGCCGTGACAAGAGCGGCGACGGTGCTGGCGCGAATCGGTCGCCCGAGTCGTTCGTAAATGGCCTCGTTTTCACGCTCAAGGGCCTGACGCTGGCCCGGTGAAAGACGAGCGTAAAACGACATCGTACGAAGGAGAGAGTTGAGCTCGTCAGGGGTGTGCTCGATGAGCTTCGGCATCACTGCCACCTGAACATCACCGAACAAGCGGCCGGCATAATCTTGCCTTACGTCGTAGCTGCCGAGCCAGGCCCATACCTCTGAGACGTTGCCACGGCGTTGCTGCATCCCGGCGAGCGTGGCGTCGAGATCCCTGTAGGTCGGCCAATTAGCGGCAAGGTCCTGGGCGACATTTCTTATCGCAGCGAGTGCAGCCTCTTGATCCCGCTTGCTGCGCGGATCCTCAAGTCCGCAATATTGCACGAGGGCGAGCGTGCCACCCGGAACAAGTACGTCAGCGGCTCTTTGCCAACTGACCTTGGGGTCCACCCAGTGAAAGGCGGACGCCGAGAACACGGCCCGAAACTGCTCGCGGGGAAGCAACGCATGCTCAAACTGAGCGTTCACAAATTCCAGATCTCCAGCACCTTCCAGGTTCTGCCTGGCCAGTGCAATGAGGCTCTTGCCGGGCTCGAGTGCTGTGACGTGCAGGCCCCGGGCGACGAGAGCGCGCGTTAGTTGGCCGCTTCCGCACCCCACTTCAAGCACATGATCGCCGCTCCCGATCCCTGCTACCTCACAAGCTTGGTCGACGAGTTCGTCAGGATAAGTCGGACGGCGGCGGTCGTACTCAACCGCGATCTCATCAAAAACCTTGCCGTAGCAGCGTGCATTAGATTCTGGTAGCCGTGTCATTCACTGGCCTCCGTTCACGATCGCTACTGTGATCGCCACACGTCCGCAAGTCAGGAGACGCAAAGCTCGGCCAGCCTGCTGACCGTCGCCCAGTTGCGCGCTGTTCCGGCCACTGAGGCCGAGGTCGGCCCGCCCGCCCTGGCGAGCACGCGGCGCAGTTCGCTGGGCGGGTACCCGTCCGGGGTGTGCAGGTAGACCGTGCGGCCGAGCAGCTGGGCCTCGTCCCGGCTGCCATTCGCTCGTACTTGCCGCTCCGCGTCGGCCACCCAGGCGGCGAGGCCGGGTCCGGGTACTTCGGGCAGGAACACCGCATGCAGCAGCTTGGGATTCGTCTCGCCCGGATACGGGTTGTCGCGCATGCAGCGGGCAAGTTCCTCGCGGGAGAGCACCACGGCGCGTGCCTGCACGCCGGCGGCTTCGGCGATGGCCCGCTCCAGCTCGGCGGCAAGCGCCGCAGAGTCCGTGCCGCCTGCCGTCCTGCTGTCTGTCAGCCGCGGAGTGAACAGCACGTTTCCGCTCTGGATGTAGGTCATGACATCGGCATGGCCGAGCGAGGTCACAACCTCTTGGAGTTCCGCCATCGCAACTCTCTTGCTGCCGAGGTTATTGATCCCTCGCAGCAACACGACGTGGGTAGGCACGCCAGCATCATGTCAAAGCGGAAGCCGCATCCCGGCTTCCGACTTTCGGCTTTCGGAGCCGAATGGCCGCCGGCCACCGGGCTCGTGGACGAGATCCATGTAGATGTCCTGCCAGTGGTGCTCGGCGACGGCGTCCGGTTCTCGTCCCCAGGCCTAGGCAAGCGCCAACCGCCGCCCCGCACTCCCCCCATCGATACTTGACTGTCAGCATTGATGCTGCCGCGTCGTCGACCGGTCGATGGAGGGAAGCGCAGATGCTTGTCCAGGTGAGCGAGGACGTGCACCGGGTAACGGGAGGCGTGACGAACTTCTACCTCATCGGGGAGAACGGCAAGTACACCGTGGTGGATGCGGGCGCTCCGCGTGACTGGGCCCTGCTGGAAAGCTCGCTACGCGAGCTAGGCGCGATGCCTACAGACCTCGACGCTGTATTGCTCACCCACGCCCACTCCGACCACGTCGGGTTCGCCGAGAAGGCGCGGGCCAACGTCGGCGCGCAGGTATGGATCCACCAAGCTGACGCCGACGCGGCCCGGACCGGCAAGCCCAGCTGGAAGAACGAAGGCAGCACCTTTTCCTATGTGCTGCGCAGCGAGTTCTACCGCACCGCGTTCTCGCTTGTCCGCCGCGGCGCAGCGAAGATGATCCCGGTCAAGGAGATCTGCTCCTTCGCAGACGGCGAGGTCATCGACGTGCCGGGTTCTCCAAGGGCCATCCACACCCCCGGTCACACCCCGGGCAGCGCCGCCATCGCCGTGGAGAAGCGCGGCGCGCTCTTGGCTGGTGATGCCATGTGCACCTGGAATCCCTACACCGGCCGGGTCGGCCCGCAGATCATGCCATCCGCGCTGAACATGAGCAACGCCCAGGCGCTGGCCTCGCTGGATGGCCTGCTGGCGGTCACCGCAGACGTATTGCTCCCCGGTCACGGCGATCCCTGGACCGAAGGCATCCCCGAAGCGGTCCGGCGAGCCAAAGCCGCTGGCCGCTCCTAACCCGCCCCAGAAGCCGACGGTTCTACATCAGCTACCCGTCGCGCGCTCAGCAGTCAAACACCGACCAGCAGATGCCGTTCCGCAACCGCTGGTCGTCAAGTACGAGCTCGCGAATCGCCTCCGGGAGCCGGTCACGCTGCCACTGGCACTCGAGTCGCCCTGCGGCGCCGCCCTCGCCCTCCGGCGCAGCAGCACGTGCGGCCTTGATCGCGTAGGCGGCCGCACCGAGCTCGTGCGCGGCGACGTGTGCGACTGCCCCGGCCTGGCCTGCAGCGTATGCGGCGTGCCGTGCTGCCCCACGCAGGTCTCTGGCCGCGCCCATTGCATGGCCGCCCGCCGCGCGAGCCTGGGTCATCTTGACTTCGCCACGTACCCAGGCGCGGGCATGCTCGATCGCCTGACGCGGCCGCGGGTCCTCAGGCTGAGCCGACTCGAAGAGGTCAAGGACGTGTTCCGCGCAAGATGCCGCCCAAAGAGCGAGGAGATGGTGATCCGAATCAGTGAGGGTCCCACCGCGGCGGATCGTCACGAAGCGAGAGTCCCGGACCTTCGGGAGAATCATGGTTGGCACTCTTTCTGCTTCTATCCGCCTAGTGTCCCTGGAACGGTTTGCCGCCCAGCTCGCGGCCAGGAAGACTTGCCAGATGGACCTGCGCGAGGCGTGGCAAGAACGTGCAGATACCTGGGTCCGCTGGGCCAGATCACCGGACCTGGACAATGATTTCTGGCAGTTTCATCTGCCTCATTTCCTCCGCCTACTGCCGCCTCCTGGCCGCCTGACTGTCGATGTGGGCTGCGGCGAAGGCCGCCTCGGGCGCATCCTCGCCACGGCGGGACACCAGGTCATCGGATGCGACGCCGCATTCCCCCTTGTCAAGGCAGCGGCCGAAGCGCCACAGCCCGGGACCGCCGTAGTCGCCGACGCCGTCAAGCTGCCAATACGCGACCATGCCGCCGACCTCGTCACCGCCTTCATGTGCCTGCACGACTTCGACGACATGACAGCCGCAGTCGTAGAAGCCGCCCGCATCCTCGCGCCAGACGGCCGATTCGCCATCGCCCTTCTGCACCCGGTCCTCACCACACACCTCACCAGCAGCTACGCAGACGAGCGGCCCTACACCCTCACCATCGACCGAGCCGGGCAGACCATGACCTACCACGGGCGACACCGGCCTCTCACCGCCTACACCACAGCCCTGGCAGCAGCAGGACTGGCCATCGAGATAATCCGCGAGCCGCTCAAGACCAGCAGCGGCAGGAACACCATGCCCTTCTTGCACCTGCTCGCTCGCCGATCAACGTCCTGACTTGGCGGTAACCATGCCGAGGTTGTGGCTGCTGAGAACCCGCCACTTCACCCCGTCTTCCTGACAGGTGCCGAGGTCTTGCCCGGCCGCGCAGTCACCTACAGCCGCTGGCGTCAGGTCTGCAGCCAGGCCACGTAGAAGATGGCGAGTCCCAGCGCCACGCACAGCCCAGAGATCAGCCAGAACCTGATCACGATCGTCGTATCCTCCCAGCCGCTCAGCTCGAAGTGATATTGCAGCGGCGCCATCTTGAACACGCGCTTCCCCCTGCCGGTTCTGATCCTGGTCACCTTGAAGACGCCGATCTGGATCACGTCAGACATCGTGATGATCACGAACAAGCCGCCGAGTATCCCGAGCAGCAGCTGAGTCTTGGTGCAGATGGCCAGCCCGGCCAGTACCCCGCCGAGGGCCAGCGATCCGGTATCACCCATGATGATCTTGGCTGGAGGCGCGTTCCACCACAGGTACCCGATACAAGCACCCAGCACCGAGGCCGCGATGACCGCCAGGTCCAGCGGGTCGCGCACCTGGTAGCACTGCCGGGCCAGGAGTTCGGTGCAGTCGTTGCGTTCCTGCCAGATCCCGATCAGCAGGTAGGCCGCCAGCACCACGACCGTCGATCCGGTCGCCAGGCCGTCGAGGCCGTCGGCGAGATTCACCGCGTTTGACGCGCCCACCATCATGACGACGGCCCAGATCACGAACGGCAGCGTGCCGATGACCGGGCCGAAGTCGCGCAGGAACGACAGCCGCGCGTCGGCGGGGGTCAGGTCGTACCCGTCAGGATGCTGCAGCACTTCCAGCGCGAACACCACCGCGACGACCACTTGCCCGGCCACCTTCGCGCGGCTGCGCAGTCCGACGCTAGTCTGCCGAAAGATCTTCAGGAAATCGTCGATGAACCCGACCAGGGCGAAGCCGGTCATCATCAGGAGAACCAGCACGCCCGACGCGGTCACTCCAATGTCGGTTACGGCGTGGGCGGCTACGTAGCCGATCCAAGAGGCGGCGACGAAGACCACACCGCCCATCGTCGGCGTACCGCGCTTGGTCTCGTGCGACTTGAGGCCCTCGACCCGGATGGGCTGGCCGTAGCCGAGCCGCCGCATGAGTCTGATGAACAGCGGCGTTCCCAGCAGGGCGGTGACCAGCGCCACGGCGCCGGAAAGAATGATTGTCTTCACCGCCGCGGCTCCCGGCAGTTGCGCGCTGGCTGGCACTTGCCCCACGGAGGCTGACAGCGGTTCACGCTGAGCAGATTATCGAGCAAATTCCGCATGTAGTCGTCTGATGACTCGCGACGTACCCATGAGCGATCTGCGCGGGTTATCGGGATCGCGCGACGGTCTGGGCCGGTTAGGAGGCGACCTCACTTACTTCACGATCACGACAAGCCCGTCACACTGGACTTCGCGGCAGACCCTAGGTACCTGGTGTCGAGGCGTGACCGATGAACATCAGAGTGGTTCGAGGCGGGTCTTGAGCAGGCAGAACTCATTGCCTTCGGGGTCGGCCAGGACATGCCACTGCTCCTCACCCGTCTGGCCGATGTCGGCCGGGCGAGCACCGAGCTTGAGAAGGCGTTCGAGCTCGGCATCTTGATCGCGGTCGGTGGCGTTGACGTCGATGTGCAGCCGGGATTTCCCCTTCTCCGGCTCATCCCGGCGACTGAGGATGATCGTCGGCTGCGGACCGCCGAACCCTTCGCGCGGCCCGATCTCCACCGAGCCGTCGTCCTCGTGATCGAGCACTACGAAGTCCAGGACCTCGCACCAGAATTGCGCCAGCACCTCAGGGTCGCGGCAACCGAGCACGAGCTCACTGATACGGCATGCCATTAACGAAACCCACTCTCAGCCTGGGAATTGCAGGGGAGGCCACATGCGAACCTCATGGCCCCCAGCAGCGAATAAGATCCCGCGATCGTACCGGACGAGGCGAGCACGGGAAATGATTTCAGGGCCGCCCTGTCCGGGCAACACGACGACGCTCGATCTGCACGGGCACCTCTGTTCAGGCGATATGGACCGCTGCGCAGACCGCCTTGGCCAGGCTGCAGAGGACGCTGATTTGCCTGAAGATCTTGAAAATGCCGTGCAGGAGCTTGCCCGTCTCGATCAGGCCTTCGCCCATAGCACGCGCAGAGGACAGAGGGCCTCCCATAATGCGCTCTACCGTCCCGTCCTCCACATCCGCGGGCGGTATCTGCAGGTCTCGTGACCGCAACTCGGTGAGATAGACTTCGCGGATTTCGTCTCGGCTCCGGGCGACCGCCTGGTTCCGCGCTGAGCTGAATGCCTCAGCCCGCGCGGCGGAATCACGCTTTGCCTTCTCCCACAGCTCACTCGGGTCGGAGACCGGGCCGACCCCTCCAGGCGCCGCCGTGCCTGCGCCGCGCCAGGACAACTGCAGGAAGCGAACCAGACTTTCCAGGAAGCCGTCACACGGCGTTAAGACTCCTCGGCCTCTTCGTCCCGAAGCCACGCTGCTCTGCGTTCCGCGCCCGCAAAAGCACTTAGCCACCGAGCAGGGTCGTCCGCCTGACCGCCTTGGCAAAGCGAGCTAACGGTCGGTGACGCGAACCGGGATGGCCGGTGGCGCCGGGGCCAGTTGCCGGACCTGCATGAAGAGCTTGGCTTCGTAATGCCCGGCGAGAGGGGGCATCTTCTGTTTGCCGGGACGGCAAGCCTTGACACCGGCGCGCGCGTGGCCCTGGCTGCACGAGAGGTAGGTCGCCTGAACCTGCACCGCGTAGCTGGTCTTGCCGACCGGGATCGTGAGCGACTGCAGGCAGGTCAGCCAGCCCACGTCCGGGTGGTAGGTGCTGCTGGTTAGCGCGACTTGGAAGAGCGACAAGCAACCCTGTTCGTGGATGGCGTGCCCAGTCTTGTTGTTCACCACCACATGCGCTGCTGCATCTGCGAGCCCGGCGTCATCGTCCGCGATGGCAGAACCATCCGTACTGATACCAGCAGCGCAGAGGCTGTCGGGCGCGGGCTCGCCACCGTCTGTGCGGCACTATGACCATTAGCGCACCCGGCCGCCGCTGCCGCAATCATCAGCAGGACGGCACCCGATCTCACCGAGCTCATATTCGCCGCCTCCTGATTAATTGACGCTGCCGAGCCATGTCCCGGTTCCGCTGAATCGCCGAGAGCCGATTCGGGGCGGGCGATGTGCTCGCGCCGGTATGCGGCTTCCCGGCGAATATCGCCATCACCAATACGGTTCCCCACGGGTCAGCCAAAGAACAGGACGCGCTACCCGGCCGCGCCGCCGCCGACGGGCCTGCGTGGCTCGCCGATCCTGGCGACACGGCCTGTGCAACAACCCCTACCATCACCACCAACGCCGCAGCCCAACACGCTCAGCCACCTTAGCGTAAACGTGGAGGGCCTGCCCCGGGCCTGGCCTGATCCTTCTTTGCTGCCAGATCAGCCTGGCAACATCAACCGGCGCTGGGACGTCCTGCGCCAGAATTCCAGGCTGGACTGGCTGCGCCTTCACGACCTACGGCACGGATGCGCCACCCTCTTGCTCACCGCCCAGCGTGCCCGCCGAGCGATCATGGAAGTCCTGGGGCACTCCGAAATCGGCGTCACCATGGACACATATGCCCACGTGCTGCCCCAGCTCCGCGAAGAGGCCGCTGATGCCATCGATGAACTGTTCGGAGCATGATCAAAGATGCTTAGGCAGCAAGATAGGCAGCAGCGGTGCTGCGGTGCTGAACGCGAGAGGCTCGTGACCTGGCTGGCGCGCTCGGAGGGACTCGAACCCCCAACCTTCTGATCCGTAGAGCGATGCAGGTCATCCGCGCGGTGTGAATCCGTCCGCGCATTCTCCCCTTTTCGCAGTTCAGGGCACCGCGAGCGTCCGCGATCTGGAGCTTACGTCCCGGGGCCGTCCGGCAGCGTCTGTGACAGCCCCGTGACACCGGCCCTGCCGCCAGCCGTCACACGGGCGGCAGGGTCTAGGTCCCGAGCCTGCGAGGAGGCCCGCTCCCATGTCCGCAATCATCTCCCCGTCCCGTCTCACCTGCTGAGGCAGTCCGCGCGATCCGCTCGTCTTGCCAGCGCCGGCCTGGCCAGCCGTGCACGCCCGCGGCGACCGCCTCGCAAGGTGGCTCGCCGCCTACGACCAGCGGGCCGTCGCCCGCCCGACGACCTGAAGCACGTCATCGTCCGCCTGGTCGTCGTCACCAGTGGTGCGTCGTCCGCCCCGAGGAGCGTGCCGCATGACGAGCGTCCCGCACCCAGCGCCGCAGACCTACGCCGCAGCGATCGAGCGGGCCGAGCGGGCCGAGCGGCTCGTCGTCGTCCAACGCGACGCTCTGGCGGCCGTGGCCGTGGCGATCGGCATTCCCTAAGCGGCCACAGCCGGCGATGACGAGATCCGCACGCCGATCGCACTGGCCAGGGTCATGCACTTGGCGACAATCCTGAACTCGGTCCTGCGTGACCAGCCTGCCGACCTCGCCTGGTCGGTCGCGTACCTACGGGAGCGGCTCGCCGAGCACCCGCCGACCGGATACCGCACCTGGGACAACGTCAGGGCCGAGCAGGGTCGGACGTGCCGGTGCGGCCAGCCCAAGCCCGAGGGCAATGACCTGTGCCCCGCACGCGAGGACGCATCGGGCCGGGAGTCGCTCGCCGTGCTCCGCGAGCTGGCGGACGAGACGGAGGACCGGCCATGAGCGGCCTCGTCTACCTGCTGCACCTGAACGCACCGGGCCTCGGCCACGCCCTGCACTACTGCGGGAGACCCGAGAGTTCGCGATTTCTGAAGGTTCTTTGGAGCGGAACCCAGGGGTGGCCGGTCCTGCTGAGCGGGTTTGGATGCCCGGGTTCAGGAACCGGCCGTCTGGGGCGGTTGCGTGCCGCCGTCGCGTGTGAGGGGCCGGAGGATGGCCGCGGCCTCGCGGTGTCCGGGACTGTCTTCTTGCTGGCATTCCTCCAGCGGGGTGCGGTGGTGCCCGGGGTCGCGGAGGCCCGGGTCGGCGCCGTGGGCGAGCAGCCGCCGGACGCTGGCGGCCCGGCCGTTGCCCGCCGCGGTGTGCAGTGGCAGCCGGCCCATTCGGCGTCGGCCTGGTTGACGGGCGTTCCCGCCTCGATGAGCTGGTCGATGACCTCCAGTCGCTGGTGGTCGGCGGCGAACACCAGGGCCCGGAGCCTGCTTTGCAGCGTGAACCGGCCAAGCGGCCAGCCGGTGATGTCACCCGCGGCGGCTGCCTGCTCCAGGCTGTGGATCTTGGCTCCGGCGGCGACCAGGACATCCACGACATCGGTCATGCTGAACACCGCGGCATGCTCCAGCGCGGTGCCGCTGGGCACGCCGCCGGAATCGGGCGCGGAGACCGCTTCGATGTCGGCCCCGGCGTCGATCAGCGCCCGGGCGACCTCGGCGTCGCCGCAGCTGGCGGCGGTGATCAGTGGGGGTTCCTTGTCCCCGGGATGCCCGTTGACCGGGGCGCCCGCGTCAATGAGGGCCCTGGCGATGGCGCCCGTGCCTGGAAGCTCGCGGGGCAGGCCAAGCCGGTCGTGGTTGAAGCGCATCATCGTGATGTAGCCGAGCGGCTCGCCGCGCTGCCGGTCGGCCCAGTGTTCCATCGGCCTGGTGGCCAGTTCGGGGTGCTCGGCCAGCAGCCTGGTCAGGTGGGACAGGTCGCGGCTGTTAAGGACGTCGCGGCGTTCGACTTCGAGTTTGAGCTCGGCCCAGCTGGCGAACCCGTACTCGCGGGCCAGCGCCAGCTGCGCCGACGACAAGATGACCGGCCGGCGACAGCGCGGATGCGCGCGGTGGCTTGAGAGTCGCCGCGCTGGGCGGCGCGCAGGAGCTCCCTGGCTTGGTGGCGGAGCTGGTCGAGGTCGGGCCGGGCAGGCAGGTCAGGCATGACGTCTCCCTGGTCACCCGGTGGTCCGCGGCCGGGCCGGAAGAGAGCGTCATCTGCAGCGGCCTGCTACGTGCTATCGGAGGTGGACTCTGTCCTGCCCGCGGACCCAGCGGCGCCCTCCAGCGCCTGGCGCCCATCGTATCCCCGCACGCCGGTCTCAGCGCAGTACCGAATGGCGGTCGGATCGCTGATGCCGAACAGGTGGGTGAGCCTGAGCGGGTCGCCTCCGCTGGCGCGGGCTTCATCGAGGAGCCGGTCCGCGCGCAGGTTCTGCGCTGTGATGCCGGCATGGCGCACTGCCTGGTGGACGTAGGGCTCGCCGCTGAGCGCCACTGAGCGGCTCGCAACCGAGGAGCCCCGGTGCATAGTCCGGTAAGGGTCCGGACGGCCGGGCGCTCTGCGCGCCGCTCAAGGCCGCCGAATCACAAGTGTGTAGTTCGTCGCGCTGGACTGGTCACACCTGACCGGGCCTCAGATGCGGCCCGCATAGCCGCTGGCCAGGCACAGGGCGTGTCACGCGTCAACACCGATCTACTGTCAAGACCCGGCAAGGCCACCGGGAACAGGCGCGGCAGCGGTTATCACCATGGGTGTTTGGACCGCTCGTAGGCGATAGGACTTCTTCTCAATCTCGTCCAGCCATAGCACCAGGTGGTAGACACCGGGTGCGGGGAACTCGACATTTGGGATTGTCACTCCAAATGGAACAAGCTGCGGCTCGCCGTATTGGGCCTCTATGGTGGGCGCAGTGCGGAACTGCGCTTCCACCCGTACAGGTCGCTCCTCCTGCTTGGGGCCTCGCAGCCCGATCCTGATCGTGTGATCCCGCATTGAGTCCTGGAACGGCATTTCCAGGACTGCCGCGATCCCCAGCGTGGGCAACGTTGCGGGGAAGACCGGGAACCGCAGGAGGCTAAAGAAGCCGCCGTTCACGTAAAGCTTGGCGTCCGGGGCGGTGCTTACGTGATCGGCCGCGAAGAACGCCAAGACAGAGGTGCTCGTAATGGCCGCCGGGGTCGCTGGCGCCCTAGGCGCGTCAGTTGAGTCAGAAGGATCTACGGCCGAGGTTGGTTCTGTCATACATAGAAGCTATACTCTGTATGACACTGCGTCAAGCTGGAGGAGAGGTGCTGGACGTCCACCGCTACGAGCTGATCGACTGGGATGATCCGGAGATTGATCCCGACCCTGAGACGAACAATCTGCTGCATTGCCAGCAACCGGATCACCTCGGCGCACAGGCCGAGCTAATCGTGTACGAGGTGCTCTACGGATATTGGGCCGAGGTCAGCTTCAAGACGCAGACTGCGCAGTACTCAGTAGTGGGGCTAGCACTGTCGTCCATCTGGCTCCTATTGTTGGAAGACTCGTACAAGCGCGGAGACTGGCTAAGGCCGGTTACAGGATGGCCGGCCGAGCGAGCGGAGATTCGCGAGTGGGAGCAGGGGACCGGACAGGCCTGGAAGGGAAAGCGATGAGCGTTGACCGCCCTCAGGGTCTAATCGAGGGGTCGGGCAGACGCGGCGAGCCTCGTCGGCTAGACCAGATGATCTCAGCCCGGCTTGATCCGACACTGGTAGCGGCATTGAGGCAACTCGCGCAGACGCGCGGCGTATCGCTCAGCGACGTACTGAGGGAAGCGGCGCTCCTACTACTTGCCCGCGAAGAGCCAACGAACGTGATCGCCTTCAAGGTGGCTGTGACAAACGAGCGGATCGGCGAGATTTCCCGCCGCTCGTACGACCAAATCATCGGGGGCACAGATTCAGACGAAGGCACTGCCGCCGGTAGCCGGGTGGCCACCACGGCCTCCTAGGTGCACCCCGGGGTCGCTCAATGGGTATCACAGCAGCGTAGTTCACGCGCGGCGCGGCACCTGACCGCTTGTCCGATGCTAGGCGTTGCCGAGCTGGTCAGCGCCTGCTGCTGTAACCAGCAGTCACGCGATCGCACAATCCTTCTATCCGGTGATTTGGTTCTCTTCGATGTCTTCGATCTGGTCGGCCTGGCGGACGATTTCGCGTTCCGTTCGGCGGTTGACGCGACGAATCAGTTTGCGCATCCGGCGGTAATCTCCTGGCGTTGGCACGAGAACGCGGACCTTGTTGGAGTCCGGACCACGTGGTTCGGCGAGCAGCGAAGGCAGCAAGGCGGGACCGAGGACAGTGAGGGTGTTTACGACCGTCAACGCGGCCGTCTACACCCACGCCCGCCCGGAGGACCTGGCGGTCGCCGGGGCGACGCTCAGCCGTATTTGCAACGCCGTGTGACAAGGATGTGACATCGGCGGCCCGTGGCCGATCGTAAACGGCCAGCTAACTGAATAGAGCAAGGCCCTGACCTGCGGAGACGGTAGCGCGCTCGGAGGGACTCGAACCCCCAACCTTCTGATCCGTAGTTACCTGCATCGCGTTCAGCGTCGTCCAGATCAGTCCGTGACCTGGCATGATCGCCAGCCGCTTGTCCGCACTCGTCCGCCGGCCGCGGGAAGTCGTTCGCCCGGGTGGCTCCCAGGTTGGCTCCCACCAACCCGCGAGCGAAAGGCGGGCTCGGCCACGATCATGGGGATGTGCGGCGAGTGGTGATTCTCGGCCGGGGCGGTGCTGGCAAGTCGGTCCTGGCCCGGCAGCTCGGCAATGTGACCGGCCTGCCCGTGATCGAGCTGGACTCGTTGTTCTGGCAGCGCGGGCTCACCGCGGCCGACCCGGCCGAATGGGCCGAGCGTCAGCGCGAACTGGTGCGCCGCGAGGCCTGGATTCTGGATGGCGACCTCGGCCCCTATGACCATGCGCTCGACGTCCGGCTCCGGGCCGCCGACACCATCATCGTGCTGGACTTCACGTTCCTGCGCTGCGCCTGGCGCACGATACGCCGGGGGCGGGAGCGGGCCGGCTACTGGCGCTGGGTATGGGCGTACCGGCGGCAGAGCCTGCCGAGGATCATGCGGGTGATCGGCCAGGATGCTTCGCATGCCAGGGTCTGCGTGCTGCGCTCCCCCGGCATGGCCCGGCGCCTTGTCGCTGACCTTCGCCATGAGGCTGGCAGCGCCACGGTTGACGGCAACGCTGGTGACCCGACCTGATCCTTATCAGACTTCCGCGCTGGACGTTGCGGACTGCGTAAGGGCAGGTCCGCGCCAGCTTCATGTATCCGCGGATAACCGCGATTCGCCGCTGTCGACTGTCCGAACGGGCACGTGGCGGGCATGGGTCTTCTCGTCGTAGTCCATCGCCAAGCCGGACTGGCCCGGTGGCGCACCCTACGAGCTTGTGCGAAGGTCCTAAGAAGGAGCCCGGAGTAAAGCTGAACGTGAAGGCGTTGTCGGGCGCAACGTGGCGTCGCTGTCCAGGCCAGCGCAAGTGCGCTCGCGGCAGGGCCGGACCCTTAGTGTCGACCAGGCCAGACAACTGCTCGCAGTCGCCCAGGGACATCGGCTGGCGCTGCCCGTGACCGTGGCTCTCGCCTATGGCTTGCGGCGCGGCGAGGTGCTCGGCCTCCAATGGGCAACGCTTGACTGGCAGGCCGGGACAGTTGCGGTGACCCATGGTGTGAAGCGGATCAAGAACCGGGACAGCTCGGGCGCGGCTCGCACACGGCTTCTCATTGGCGAGCTGAAGACCCCAAAATCGCGCCAGACTCTGGCCCTGACCCCGGAGATTCTCACGAGGCTGGGCCAGCACCGTGACCAGCAGGCACAGGCCAGGATGCTGGCTGGATCCCTGTGGCGGGAGCATGGGCTGATCTTTCCCAGCGAGCTGGGCACGCCGATCGACCCTGACAACTTCTCGCACGCCTTCTCGGCGCTGTGCGAGCGGGCCGGAATCGGCCGCTGGCATCCGCACGAGCTGCGGCACTCCGGCGCCTCGCTCATGCTGGCTCAGGGAACCCCGCTTCATGTGGTGTCTGAAATCCTGGGCCACGCGAGCATCGTGGTGACCAAGGATGTCTACGGCCATCTCATCGAGGGCGACAAGCGGTCTGCGGCCGAGCTGATGAGCGAGGTGCTGTTCGGGTGACTGACGCTACCTGTGGCTCCCAGCGTGGCTCCCATTGGCATCTTGCCCACTGTCGGGATTGGCTGGTGCTGGCGTCTGACCTGGGCGCGCTCGGAGGGACTCGAACCCCCAACCTTCTGATCCGTAGTCAGATGCTCTATCCGTTGAGCTACGAGCGCAGGCTGAACCCTCGATAGTGTACGGCACTTGGGATGCCGCCTCGCGGCTCATGGCTTGAGGCTCACGACGACGGACGCTGCTGCGGGCCGCCTTGACCACGAACCGTGAGGATGCCCCAGGCCGAGCGGGATATCGCCACTGACCGGCGCCCGAGGTGGCAACACAAACCCCAAGTAGTTGGGGTACCCCACGCACGTCACAGGCCGGAGACTGCGGTCATGGACGCTACCAGCCAGAACAAGAACACAGTCACTTCGTTCATCGACGCCCTGTTCACGAAGGGAGACCTCAAAGCGGTCGACGAGTTCCTCGCGGAGGACTTCGTCAATCACGATCCGCCGATGGGCGTGTCAGCCGATCGGGAGGGCATGCGCGCGGCCGCGGCGATGTTCCGCACTGCGTTCCCCGATTGGCGCAGCGACCCGGACATCCTCATCGGCGAGGGTGACCTGGTCGTCGAGCACTTTACGGCGAGCGGCACCCAGCAGGGCGAGATCTTCGGCGCCCCGCCATCGGGCCAGCAGGTCGGCCTGCCTGGAATCAACATCTGGCGCCTCCGCAACGGCCGCATCGTGGAGCGATGGGGCCGTCTTGACGAACTCGGGCTGTTGCATCAGCTCGGTCTGGTCCCGGTGCCGTGACCCAGCCCCACCGGAACTGCTTCGCCCGCTTGGCCGCGCCAGCCATCGCCGCGGCCGGGCGGGCGAACGTGTCGCGGCATGAGCCGTTGATTGAGCCCCGGCGCACTGGCAAGCAGCCCGAGTATCGTTGCGTTATGGCAGAGGCGACGACAAATCGCCAGGTCGCCGCCCTGATAAGCCGGTGTTATGTCGGCTTGGACGCTTTTCAGTTTCGTGCGGAGGTCTTGCGTCGGCTTCGGGGGATTCTTTCGGTCGATGCAGCGTTCTTCGCGACTGTAGATCCGGTGACCATGCTGTTCACCTCCGCGGTAGCCGATCAGCCGCTCTTGCAAGTAGCGCCACTGTTCCTGGACAACGAGTTCGGCCATGAGGACGTCAACAAGTTCGCTGTGCTGGCCGAGTCCGTCGATCCGGTCGGCTCACTCGACCGGGCAACCCGAGGCAATCGTCCCGCCAGTTCCCGCTACCGGGAGATCATGGCCCCGCTCGGTCTCGGCGATGAGCTGCGAGCCGCCCTGATCTCGAACAAGGGCTGCTGGGGCGTGATCTGCCTGCACCGGGAGGATGCGTCGCACGGGTTCGACAACCGCGACGTCGCCGTAATCAGGCAGATCGCGCCCCACGTGGCTGAAAGCTTGCGCCGCGCAATGACTATCGGGCTCGCCGCCGAGCCTCCAGCAGGCTCAACCGGTCCCGGCATCATCGTGCTGAACAACGACCTAACCCTCCTATCGGTGAGCCCGGAAGCGGAATTCTGGCTCACGGAGATTGACCGGGCCGACTGGCCGAGCAGGAACGAGTTGCCGATCGCGGCCTATGCGGCGGCCACCAGGCTGGCTTGGATCGAGAAGGGCTCCGCTCCGACGCACGTGTCGCCGACAGTCCAGCTGAGGGGCCGCTCAGGACGCTGGCTCTCACTGCACGCTTCGCGCCTCCCCGGTTCGCCAACGCCCGATGATCGGCATCGTCATCGAGCCCACGCCGTCAGCGCAGATCGGCTCGGTGCTGCTGAGTGCGTTTGGCCTGACGGATGCGCAGTCCAGGGTCGTGGCGCTCGTCATCAAGGGACATTCGACCAGGCAGATCGTCGCCGAGTTGCACATCTCGGCGAACACCGTCCAGGAACACCTGACCGCGGCCTTTGACAAGTTCGGCGTCCGCAGCCGGCGCGAACTCGTCGCGGCAGTGATGAGCGGTCCGTAAGTTCTCGGAAGAGTTGCGCGCACGTGACGGCTGTGGCCTGCGCCGATGCCGCAGCAAACCCGCGGTTCAGCCGACGTCGCGCGCCGCCATAGCCCCGGCGCACTCATCGATCGCCTCGCGCGCCCACACCCGCTGCTGTTCGGTGCCGACGCGCTCTGCCCACTCCTGCGCCTGCCGAACGCGGAGAGTGCCTCGTTAAGGCGCCCGGCGTCGAAGTGGTGCCAGCCAAGGTTGTTGTTCAGCGAGACGAGCCAGCGCCGGGTGCGGTCGTCGGGCGCTGCGAGCGCGAGGTCGATCGCCTGCGCCGCCCACTCGCTCGACCGAGTCTCATCGGCGATGGCGAGCATGTGCAGCGCATCGATCTGGAGGAATAGCAGGCCGGCGGACTCGGCGATCGTGGCGGCAGTCTCGAACTCCGGCACGGCCTCAGCCGGGCGGCCTCCGCTGTTCAGCAGGCGACCTCTCTCGAGCGCAATGCGGGTCCTGACC
This sequence comes from uncultured Actinomycetota bacterium, assembly GCA_963809195.1. Lineage (GTDB taxonomy): Bacteria > Actinomycetota > Actinomycetes > Streptosporangiales > Streptosporangiaceae > Chersky-822. The sequence continues at coordinate 137,916 of CAWEIQ010000005.1, forward strand.
ACGGCGTCAGCAGGCTCGCCCAAGGATTCGAGCAACACATGCCCGTCCTCGAAGCGCTGCTGCAGGCCGAGCGCCCGGGCCCGCTGGGTGACCAGCTCGGCCCGCTCTGATTCTGTGTACGACGCCACTGCTTCCTCGACCGCAAATCGCCGTTCGGACGCGGCAGGGTCGCCAAAGTCCCATAGCTCGTCGAGGAGCTTCTGAGTGATCACACCGCCAAACTACGCGTGCAGCGTGCCGACATGCTTGCGGGTTTCAGCATTCCGTCTCTTGGGACATCGGCGGGACAGGTCGCTTCGGCGTCAGGCCATCTTCGGGGTGGCCCGCACGCCGAAGTGCATGTACTTCTCGCCGGTTCGCAGCTCGTAGAACAACACCGGCGTCCACGTCTGCGACTGCGGGTCTCTGACGACGAACAGATCGTGATCGACCGGCACCATCGCGTACTCCTTCGTCGGCTCAGGTGACAGCTCCGCCATCGGCCCGGTGACCGTCGTCCGCAGGACTGGGCCGTCCGCTCCGACCAGCACCTCGAGCCGGGCACTGGCCCGCTCGTATGTTCCGGCGTGCCGCCGTGCGTCCGTTTGCACCGGATCGGCCGGCGGGGAGAGCGGCCGCGGCATGTCCACGTCGGCGAGCTCGGCGAAGATCTCGCGGTAGAGGTCCTCGTACAAGTCCCTGGTACTGCCGCCATTGGTCAGCAGCGTTACCGCCAGCCCTTCGTCCGGCAGCAGCCGCAGGAAGGCGGACTGGCCGATCGTGTTGCCGTCGTGCCCGATAAGCCGGCGTCCGTTCCAGCCGAACCGGATCCAGCCCAGGCCCCAGGAGTCCCCGAGAGTGAACTTGTCCGGCAGGTCCGCCTGCAGCTCGGTCATGGCAGCGGCGCTCGCCTCGGTGAGCAGCCTGGTCCCGTCGGGCAAGAGCCCGCCGGTCAGGTGCAAACGCGCGAACCCGAGCACGTCGGCGGGGGTTGAGCAGATCAGGCCAGCCGGGCCCATTGACCGTGACAGCGTCCAGACTGGCGCACGCACCGGTGCTTCGGTGCCCTCGCTGACATGCCCGACAGCGGCCCGGTGCAGCAAGGCCTCCTCGGGCAGCGTGACCGTGTGCTCGAGGCCGAGCGGGATGAAGATGCGGTCCCGGATCGCGTTGTCCCAGGTGCCGCCGGTCAGCTTCTCGATGACGCTGCCCGCCAGGCTGAAGCCAGAGTTGCAGTACGACCAGGTCGCGCCCAGCGGGTGATTCTGCCCGACCTCGGCCAGCTGGGCCACGTACTTCTCGATGCAGTCGTCGCCGCGCCCGGTGTCGGTGAAGACGTCACCGTCGATGCCGCTGGTGTGGGTCAGCAGATGCCGCATCGTCACCTGCTTGGCGACGTCCGGATCGGCCAGCCGCAGCTCGGGCAGCACCTCGGCGACAGGCGCGTCCAGATCGAGCACGCCTTCATCGACAAGCTGCATAGCCACCGTCGCGGTCCAGACCTTAGAGATAGAGCCGATCTGGAACAGCGAATCGGTCGTCGCCTCGACTCCGGTGTCCTTGTTGAGGACGCCGCACGCGACGTCGATCAGCTCGTCATCCTGGCCGGGCCGGACCCGCAGGATGCCAAGCGCGGCACCGGGGACGCGGTGCCGGTTCGCCAAGGCGGTCAGCCGACGCTGCCAGTGCGCGGCGTCGATACGCGCGCGACGCGGACCGCCGGCATCCCCGGCATACTGCCCGACCCAGTCCACCACCCGCTGGTTGAAGTCGATCCGGTGTGACGGCTTCCCGTCGAGGATGAACAGGTGCGATGCGTCCGGGTAGAGGACCATCCTGGTCGGCACGCCCCGCTCGCGCAGCGCGGTATGCCACTGCTCGGCCTGCCCGATCGGGCAGCGCACGTCGGCCGCCCCGTGCACGATCAGCGTCGGCGTTCGCACCTGCGTCACCTGCGTCAGCGGCGACATGGCGGCGTATGCGTCCGGATCGGCAAAGGGCAGGCCGCCCAGCTCGAGGTCGCTGAGGTGGTGCCCGGCATCCGAGGTGCCAGCCATGCTCACCAGGTCGCTGATGAGGCCGCCCGCGACCGCGGCGGCGAACCGGTCGTCGCGGCTGGTGAGGTAGCACGTCATGAAGCCGCCATAGCTGTAGCCGGCCACCGCTAGCCGCCCGGGGTCCGCGAGCCCCTCGGCCACGAGCGCGTCGATTGGCTCGAGGAAGTCCTTGGCATCGGCTCGTCCCCAGCCGCCGAGCGCGGCGTTGAAGAACTGCTCCCCGTATCCGTCGCTGGCTCGCGGGTTGAGCAGGAGGATCGCCCAGCCCCTGGCCGCAAGTTCCTGGTGGTAGACGTGCACCGGATCGGCGGCCGCGTTCCAGGCATTATGCGGTCCGCCGTGTATATCCAGCAGCAGGGGTTGCGGACCTGAGGTGGCGGGGTCACGTATCAGCCAGCCGTGCACGAGCGTGCCGTCGGAGATCCTGAACTGGCGCTCCTCGCGCGTGAACAGCTCGACCTCGTCGAGGTACGCACCGTGGCTGGTGCGCACGGTCTGCGTGCCGCTGGCGAGATCGACCGTGACGACTTCGCCAAAGGAGGTCGGCGTGGCCAGGACGATCGCTGCGAGGCCGCCAGCGACCGACATGCCCGCGACGACCCGGCCCGCTCCGGTTACCACCGGCCGCGGCTGGCCACCGTCGATCACCGCGTACAGGTGGGTGCAGCCGCCGTCGCGGATGCAGAAGAGCACCGTGCGATCGTCCCCGGCCAGCTGCGGCACCGCGCCGGGGTAGCCCGGTCCGCCTTGGAGGACGTTGCGGTCGAGCGTTCCGGCCAGGTCCGTGAGGTTGCCGCCGTCGAGGGGGATGCGCAGCAGCCGGGCGTGACCCACCGGTCGTCCGACAGTGCCGACGACCAGGATTGCCAGCCCGTCCGCGGTCCAGGTAGTCCGGCCGGCGGCCATGTCGAGCGGGCCGACGAGGGCCGGCTCGGCCCGTGGATCTGATGCGTCCAGCACGTAGACCGGCGCATGGAAGGTCAGGTCGGCGTCGGGTGCCGTGGCCGCAGCGAACGCCAGCTTGGTGGAGTCCGGCGACCAGGACGGCTGTTCGGCGTGCCAGTCCCCGCTGGTCAGCTGCCGGCATTCTTTCGTCGCCATCTCGATAACGTGCAGGTGGCTGCGGATGGTGCGCGACCAAGCCCACGCCGTCGGACTGGTAGTTCAGCCGGTCGGCGACGATCGGCGCGCCAGCGCGGCGGGTGCGGGCCTTGTCGTCCTCCCCTGGCGGCGGCGTGCTGGTCCACCGGCGCCGAAAAGGCGATCTTCGTCCCGTCCGGGCTCCAGACCGGCTCGCCCGCCCCGAGCGGCAGCGTCGTGAGCTGCTCAGGTTCTCCTCCCGTGGCCGGGAGCAGCCACACCTGTGCGGCGCCGTCCTGTGCGCGCAGGAACGCGATCCGGCTACCGTCCGGCGACCAGGCCGGCGCGGAGTCTGACAGGCCGCGGGTCAGCTGAGCGGGTTCGCCTGCCACCGCGCCCACCCGCCACAGGCACTGCACGGTCCGGTCCGCTTGTGCATCGATAGTCCTGAGCACGTAGACGATCTGGCTGCCGTCGGGCGCGAGCACCGGCTGCTCCGGCACGGCAAACGTGGTCAGATCCTCGATGCGCTGGCGTCGTGTCACCGGCGTCTCCTCCGTCCGACTGCGGCTACCTACAGCTTCAGCTCATGGGCCCTTTCACGGCCAGCCCGCCGCGGCGTTATCTCGCGGTCGTCGCGGTTGCGACTGGCAAACACGCTGACCGCCGCCCCGGCCCCGCCCAGCCGCGGCAGCAGGTCGCCGATATCCTCACGGGCCGAATCGGCTGCCCGCCGGGGATGGCCTCGTGCCAGGCAGCGAGATCGTCGGAACCTTGGCAGGACCGGCCGCCGGACCGACGTGAAGCACATGGAGGAAACCGGCACATGACCGAAGCCCCATAGCCAGACCCTGCCACGGTTTGCCGCACTGCCGAGGAGCAGATGCTTGCTGTGACGGTCTGGCGGCGCAGCGCGCGACGACCCTGAGATACTTCGACGGGCATGGATGCAGGGGCAGGGCACCGGTCGGACGAGCCATCGTGAGGAAGACGCCGCGGCTAACCGTCATCAGCGCCGCCCTCTCAATGCCGCCGTCATACGCCGCACTGACTATAAATCAGCCGAGTTGCAGCATGGTTCGAGAGCGCCTCGCCACCCTGCTTGCGCAGAACGGCGAGCCACCACGACACCCGCGGTGGCGCGCGGCTGTCACCCGTGATTAAAGCCGATCTCCGATGCTGAACTCGAACCTGGCGATGGCAATCGCCAGTGCGATGACCAAGACGCATAGAATCACGCCCGCGGCGACTAGGGTCGTTTGCGCCGCGCTCATCCTTGCGCGCCCTGCCGACAGTGGTAGCCACTCCGGCTTTCAGGCACATGCCGCCCTCCGCCCCGAGCGCGATGGCTGCTATCAGGAGTGCCGCGAGCGAGTGAAGGGCCAGGGCGACCAGCAACGCAAACCTGGCCACTCCAATCCGCGACCGGCGGGAGCTCTGCACCGGTGACCACCAGTCGGCCCGCCAGCAGCTCACCTGGGCTCCCAGCTGCGGGCAGGCCTGCTTGGGCGCTTTGGGACGGCGGGCCCGGTAGCCTCTGCGGCCGCCGTTAGCCGCGACCTCCCGGGAGACTCTCGAGACAGCCTTGCCCGCCGTCTGGCGCTGACTGCAAAAGACTCCCCGGCATGCAGGCGCAGGGTGATCTCTTCCCCGTCGGCCAGCGTCAGCCGCCCGGCGGCAGACCCACGAGTGCCGAGGCACTGGCCTGCGGGGCGCGTGCCGTACGATCAGCGCCCCGCCGCTGACGAGGCGAGTACACCACGCCGGAGACGTCTTAGATGCGGGCCATGTCGACGAACCGGCTGTAGTGGCCCTGGAACGCGACCGTCACCGTCGTCGTCGGCCCGTTCCTGTGCTTGGCCACGATGAAGTCCGCTTCGCCGGCGCGTGGCGATTCTCGCTCGTATGCGTCCTCTCGGTGCAAAAGTATGACAACGTCCGAGTCCTGCTCGATGCTGCCCGATTCACGTAGATCAGAGAGCATTGGGCGTTTGTCGGTCCGCTGTTCCGGACCGCGGTTGAGCTGCGCGACGGCGATGACGGGGACGTTCAGTTCCTTGGCCAGGAGCTTGAGTGACCGGGACAGATCCGAGACCTCCTGCTGCCGGTTCTCCACCCGCTTCGGGGAGGTCATCAGCTGCAGGTAGTCGACGATCACCAGCCGCAGGTCATGCTGCTGCTTCAGCCGGCGGCACTTGGCCCGGATCTCCATCATCGACATGTTCGGCGAGTCGTCGATGAACAACGGCGCATTCGCGACCTCGCTCATCCGGCGCGCGAGCCTGGTCCAGTCGTCATCGCTCATCTGGCCCGTTCGCATGGAGTGCAAGGCGACACGTGCCTCCGCGGCCAGCAGCCGCATGGTGATCTCGTTGCGGCTCATCTCAAGACTGAACATCACAGACGTCAGCCCGTGCTTGATGGACGCTGCCCGCGCAAGATCGAGGGCCAATGTCGAGTTGTGGGTTGGAATCATGTTCCTTCCCGCAAGGTACAGCTGGTCGGGAGCATCAACCTGGACGCATCTCACCGGCACGGAGGGGACGCGCCGGACGGCTGTGATGTAGCGCCACCTCGTTCGTTGCGGGTCGTGTCGGAGCCTCTCCTTGTGCATGATCTGCTTGCGCGACAGCTTGAACACCGTGTCAGTGGTGGTGAAGTCCAGCTGGTAACAGACAGACGACTGCGGTGTCCTGCCCTTGACCTGCTTTGTGGTCATCGAGCACCGGTAACCAAGGCTCTGGATAAGCTCTCGAACTCCGAGCGCAAGCTCGCGGTTGGTGACTGCTAGCTGCGCAGACCCGGTGGTGCCGACGGTCCCGTCTGTGTCGAGAATGCCTGCCAGCAACTCGCGGCGTTGCATCTCCGACCCGCGCAGGTAAGCGATCGGGATGTGCTTGTTGCCCAGCACGCCGAGCTCGCGCAGGCGAGCAGCTCGACTGGGAGTGCGCACCGGCAGTGCCTACTGGAATGCGAGTTCGTCAGGCCGGTCGCCGGACTGCGGATGCACCTCGAGGCCTGACGCCTCGATGTGCATGATCAATTCCGGTTCTGCGACAGTGATCCTCGCGCCGGCTGAGTGGCCGTCGCCAAGCCAGCACCCCAGCGCATAGGGCGGGATCGGAAGGTCGGCGACCGGCAGCTGAAGCGGACTGCAGATCTGGATGGCATGGTTCGGCCGGGCGTCTGCGGTGCGGCAGCGCAGCGTCGCCGCGATCTGCTCGGTCGTCACGACCTCTGGCGGCACTGGGTCCGCGCACTCGCGCTGGTGACCGCGCGAGCTGGGCGTCGTAGCGCCGTGCGGCCCTGGTCCAGGTGAGCCATTCATGCTGGCCATCAGCGACGATGACCTCCCCGTCGGAGAATTCCACCTCGTAGCACGGGCGCCCGGTCATGACGTCAGTCGCCGCGACAACGGTGATCGGACGACCATCCGCACCGAGCAACTCGTCGCCGACCTGGACGTCGCCCATTGTGGTCCAGCCGCGCGGCGTGGCTAGCGGCGTGTCGAGCGCGAGCGCCTTCCCGAGCGCAGGCCGAGCCGCTATCACGATCATCTGGCCGGCGTGCAGGCCGTTGGTCAGAGCATCCAGGTCGGCGAATCCGGTGGGCACGCCGGTCATCGTGCCGCCGCGGGTGCCGATCGCCTCGATCTCGACCAGGGCGCCCGGCATGATCTCCGAGAGCGGCAGGTAGTCGTCGCTGACGCGGCGCTCGGTCACGCCGTAGACCTCGGCCTGGGCCAGGTCGACGAGCTCGTCGGCGTCGCCGTCCCCGGCGTAACCGAGCTGCACGATCCTGGTCCCGACCTCGACTAGTCGGCGGAGGATGGCCCGCTCGCGGACGATCCGTGCGTAGTATCCGGCGTTCGCTGCGGTCGGCACCGATGCGATCAACGTGTGCAGATACGGCGCGCCGCCGACCTTGCCGATGTCGCCCTTCTTGGTCAGCTCAGCCGCGACGGTCACGGCGTCAGCAGGTTCCCCGCGGCTGTACAGGTCAAGGATGATCTCGTGGACGATCTGGTGGGCTGGCCGGTAATGGTCAGCGGGCTTGATGACTTCGAGCACATCGGAGATCGCGTCCTTCGACAGCATCATGCCGCCGAGCACGCACTGCTCCGCGGCAATGTCGTGCGGCGGTGTCCGCTCGAAGTCCTCGCGTGGCGCGAGCTCCGCGACGCTCACCAGGCTCCACCCCCTTTGCCAAACGATGCTTGCCGCACGATGCTCGGCATCCGCCCTGCCGGCCCTTTCGGCCGACCGGTCACATCAGTCCCGCCAGCACCGTTCTACCGAATGGTTCTGACAGTGTTCTGCGAAGGCTTTCCCGCGTCCAATCATGCTGTGCACAGGACTGTGGACAGCTTGTGCAGACACGCCGCTCGGGTTGTGCGCGACCTGGGGGCGAAGTTGTGGACGAGGCGCGGATTTAGCGCTCAGAACTCACTGCTGACCTGCAGTTATTCTCTCCACCGCTTGTGTGTGGAAGAAAAACTTGCTGGTGTGACGCTGTCACACCGCGCGAGAGTTATCCACACGTCGGACGGCGCGATCCCGGCTTCCCAGGCCCGGTCCAGTAATGTGGCACAAATCCTGCCGAGAAGGCCGGCTCAGAACGGCAGGAACCGGCCATCGTGATGTGCTTCAAAACCGCGCGCGGTGTCAGCACGGCCCGGCTACGATTCGATTATGTGTTCGACGTCCGAGCAGCGCCTCGCCGAGATCGGCCGAGCAATTGATGATCTTGCTGCTCAGGCCGAAGCGGCTGCGGCAGGTGCCGCCGGCACAGGCGCCAGCACCGCGCTCAGCGCGGAGGCATGAGGGCGCCGACGCTGACGAGGTCATGAAGCGTCTTGCGGACCTCTGGGCCAAGCTGGCACAACTCGATCCGGAAGTCGCCAGGCGCCTGCCGACCTACGAGGCATAGCGCCGAGCTCGCCCGACAGAGCCAGCGCCGACCCGCGAGCCAAAGGTTGAGCGGCAGCCCAGCGCTGCAGACGGGCTGCCGCTCAACGGCTCATAGCGTTCCGCCCGGCCGCCTGACCCGCGCCGAGAAGGCGCGGCCGCCACGCGGCCGCTGGCATCACACGCCTACGACCTCGACCTCGACGGTGGCGCTGACCTCAGGATGCAGCCGGACCGCAACCTGATGCGCGCCGATCGTCTTGATCGGGTTGCCGACCTCTATTTTGCGACGGTCCAGCTCTGGACCACCGGCATTCTTGACTGCTGCGGCGATGTCGGCCGTCGAGATCGACCCGAATAGCCGGCCTCCGCTGCCCGCCCTGGTCTGCATCCGGACCCGCAGGCCGGCGAGGCGCTCGGCCGCGGCCTTGGCGTCCTCAACGCTGCGGATCTCGCGGGCCGACGCGGGCGCGCTTGATCGACTCGATCTGCTTCTCGGCGCCGCGGCTCCAGCGCATGGCCAAGCCGCGCGGCACGAGATAGTTCCTTCCATATCCGCCCGCGACGTCGACTACGTCGCCGGGGGCACCCAGGCCGGAAACCTCCTGGGTGAGGATGAGCTTCATCGGCGAACCGCTCATCGTTGTCTAACCTCCCCGGCCTCAGCGCGCCGTGCTCGTGTACGGAAGCAGCGCCATTTCTCGGGCGTTCTTGATCGCCGTCGCGACGTCGCGCTGGTGCCTGGTGCAGTTGCCGGAAACCCGGCGGGCCCGGATCTTGCCGCGGTCCGAGATGAACTTGCGCAGCGTCGCGGTGTCCTTGTAGTCCACCCGGACAACCTTGTCGTGGCAGAAGTGGCAAACCTTCTTCTTAGGCTTGCGAATCGGTGGCTTGGCCATCGTGGTGCTCCTTGGCAGAGCCCCGCCTGGGCGGGGATGGTCGGTTTCGGTTCCGCCTCGCGGCGGGCTTCGTCCCGCGCCTTACAGCGGGAACGGATTCAGTTGTGCTCGTCGGTGTCGTTAGTCAATGCCCGCCATGCCAGCGGGCGAGCCATCCCGGACCGGGATCAGAACGGCGGCTCGTCGCTGAAGCCGCTGCTGTCAGCGGGCTCAGAGGACCACGGGTCGTCGGCTGCGCGGCCGCCACTGCTACCGTACCCTCCGCCGCCACCGGATCCGCCTTGGCCGGTGGCCCGGCTGGACTTGACGACCTTGGCCGAAGCATTCCGCAGCGACGGGCCGACCTCGTCGACCTCGATCTCGTAGACCGTCCGCTTCTCGCCTTCCTTGGTCTCGTAGGACCGCTGCCGCAGCCTGCCCGAGACGATCACCCGCATGCCGCGCTGCAGGCTTTCGGCGACGTTCTCGGCCGCCTGGCGCCAGACGTTGCAGGAAAGGAACAGCGAGTCGCCGTCCTTCCATTCGTTCGTCTGCCGGTCGAGGAACCGGGGCGTGGAAGCCACCCGGAAGTTGGCGACCGCCTGCCCGGTCGGGGTATAGCGGAGCTGCGGGTCATCGACGAGGTTGCCGATGAGGGTGATCTGGGTGTCGCCTGCTGCCATCGGATACTCCCGGTCGGTTCGAGTGCTGTAGGTCTTGGGCCGGCGTGTGCGGCACCGGCGGTTAGTGCAGGTCAGGCCGCAGGATCTTGGTCCGCAGCACGGCCTCGTTGAGGTTCAGCTGACGGTCGAGTTCCTTGACGGTGTCCGGCTCGGCCATGAGGTCGATGACCGTGTAGATGCCTTCTGCCTTCTTGTCGATCTCGTAGGCGAGCCGCCTGCGTCCCCAGACGTCGACCTTGTCGACAGTGCCGCCGGCACGACGTCACGACCTTGAGGAACTGGTCGAGCGAGGGCTGGACGGTGCGCTCTTCGAGCGAGGGATCGAGGATGATCATCATCTCGTAACGGCGCATACTAAGCCGTGCCTCCTTCGGACTCAGCGGTCACGGTCTCTCCGTGACAGGAGGATCTGCGCATTTCTTTTGCACCAGCGCAGGCCGTCAGCCTACCAGGAGGGGCTGACAGCGCCGGACGCTTCACTCCGGCCCGGTTTGGGCAGACACTGTACTGGCAGACGCTGTACTGGCAGAGCGACTGCGTACTGAAGGCAGCCAGGCAGGCCGCCCGCGCTTGCTCAACGCGCACGCGGCTGGCCTGGATGGTCACTGTCTCCCCGGAGGTGAATGCACGTGTCCCAGGCCCCAGCAAGGCCTCGCCCGCGCGCACGCCATTTCTCGCTGCATTCCGAAGGTCAGGGCGGCCACCCCCTGATCATCGCCGCTGCCGGCTACACGTTGGTCGCCGGCGTGGTGTCCACGGTGATCGGCCTGCTGAGCCTGGCCCACGTGCTGGGCACCATCCTGGGAGTGACGGCATTCGTCATCGGGCTGCTTGCCCAGATGCTGTCGGCGACCAGGTACGAGCGGATGGTCATCGTGACCGGCGTGGTAGCCGCGTTTGTCGGGATGGGGCTCGGGTTCGCGCACGGAGGCTTCGTCTAGGACTCGACCTCGAGAGCCTCGGCGACCGTCGCAGAACTCTGGGCATCCAGATCTGAGGACCCGCCACCGGCTTCAGCGCGCGTCCGGGACCGGTGAGTAGGCTCGTGGGATGCCTATCATCGGTCCGCATCTGCACGACGGTGACCCGCTGACGGAGGCCCAGGCCATCGGCGCCAACGCCGTCCAGTTCTTCCTGGGCGACCCGCAGGACTGGAAGGCTCCGACGTTCCCCGAGGGCCGTCAGCCCGCGCAGATCCGCGCCGACTTCGAGGCCGCGGGCGTGACGGCCTACATTCACTCGCCGTACCCGATGAACCTGGCCTCGACGAACAACAGGATCAGGATTCCAAGCAGAAAGATCCTTGAGCAACAACTAAACGCAGCGGCGTCCATCGGTGCAGCAGGGCTGATCGTGCACGGCGGTCATGTGACGGCCGCCGACGATCCGGCCGAGGGCTACGACAACTGGCGGAAGGCCATCGAACGGGTCAAGCGTCCGCTGCCCATGCTCATCGAGAACACGGCCGGCGGCGAAGGCGCGATGGCGCGAAGCCTCGACAACATTGCCAGGCTCTGGGATGCCGTTGGCGACGCCGGGGACGAGAACGTCGGCTTCTGCCTCGACACGTGCCACGCCTACTCGGCAGGAGAGGACCTCGTCGGGATCGTTGACCGGATCAAGGCGATCACCGGCCGGATCGACCTCGTCCACTGCAACAACTCAAGGGACGAATTCGCCTCGAGCCGGGACCGGCACGCCGACCTTGAGTCGGGCACGATCGATTCGGCGCTGCTGGTCGAGGTCGTCAGGGCCGCAGGCTGCCCGGTCATCTGCGAGACGCCAGACGCCCGCTCCGACGTCGGCTGGCTCCGCGCCCAACTCGCGCCCTGACCCGGCATCGGGGGCGCCCCGTTGCTCTTAGAACGACATCGGGGGCGCCCCGTTGCTCTCGCGCTCCTAGGCGAGACCGGTGGTTGTTGTCACCCAGGCTGGCTTGCCGGACGGCGACTGTGGCAGTGTCGCGGCCGTGGTCAGGCTCGGCGTGCTGGCAGCCTGCTTATGGGATGGCGCATGCCCGGCAGGCGACCGTGTGGCGGCCGTCTGCGCTGGGTTGGCTGGGAAGCCGCGCCGCCCGGGCTCGGGCTCGGGCTGACGCTCGGGCTCGGCAAGCCAGAGGGGCTCGGACTCGGGAAGCCCGAGGGAGACGGGTTCGGTGTCGGGAATCCCGACGGGTCGGGTTCGGGCTCGGGCACACCCTGCCCTTCCGATTCCCATGGCCGTTCCCGTTCCCGTTGCCGTTGCCACCCCCGCCGCCGAAGAAGAACTTGCACTTGGGCTTCTTCGGGATCGGCTTCGCCTGGATCCACTTGCTCATGCCGGTCACGTTCAGCGGATCGAGTTGCGTAATCGGCTTGTGCGACATGGCCAGCAGTTTGGTCATGTAGATCCGCCAGATCGTCGCAGGCCAGGCGCCACCGTAACCGCCCGTCCAGCCGCCGACCGATGGAAGGATCGCAAGGGTCTGCGCCTTGTCGCTCGGATCGCGCGTGAACATCCCTACCACGAACGAATATTGGGAAGGAAGCGCGCCGAGGAACCAGGCGGCCTGCGAGCTGTCGGTCGTGCCCGTCTTGCCGATGGTCGGACGGTACGGGCTCAGGACCGCGTTGGTGCCGGTTCCCGTGTAACCGGAGTTCGAGTTCGTGTCGAACGACAGGGCCCAGTCCACGTCGGCGGTCTGTTTCGGGGTTAGCACAGTGCTGTGCGTCGACCTTGATGCGGATCGGCTGGCCATTCCTGTCGATCTTCGCGATCACGTGCGGGGTGTGGTAGTTGCCGCGGTTGGCCAGCGTGGCGAACGTGCTGGCCTGTTCCTCGACCGTCAAGCGACGCGATACCCAGCGCGATCCCGGTTTCGCCCAGATCATCTGGCTCAGGTTTGATCCGCCGTTAGAGAACTTCCCGATGTCGACACCGAAGCTCTTCGCCATGCGCACGACGTTGACAGTACCGACCCGGTGCGCGAGGTCAACGAACGCGGGGTTCGACGAAGCAGCGGTCGCCGCGTTCACGGGGACAGGGCCGTTCTTTGTGGCGTTGTCCGGCGTGACCGTCGCCCAGAGCGGCGGGCAGCCTCCGCGCTTGGGCTTGGACAGTGTCATCCGGCTCTGCGCCGTGTTATCTGGCGGCACGCATAGCGGCGAGGTCCCGTTGAGCTTGCTCGTCTCCACGTTCATGCCTTGCTGAACTGCTGTCGCCAGCACGTAAGGCTTGAATGACGATCCAACCTGGGTCCGCGACACCATCGCGGTGTTGAACTGACAGTCGAGCTTCTTGCAATGCTTTCGCGGTGTAGTTCGGCCCGCCGTACATCGCCTCGATCGCGCCGTTCTTCGGGTTCTCGAGAATGGCGCCGATCCGCCCCCACATCGGGAACGCCTGACCGCCCTGGCGCATCATCCGCTTGCCCTCGGCGACCGCCGCGTACAGCGCGTGCATCTTGCGCAGGCTGAACGTCGTGGTGATGTGCAGCCCGTCGGTACTGATCTCGTCCAGTTTGTAGCCGTACTTGTTCTGCAGTTCGTTCTGGACGGCGGTCATGATGTAGCCGCGGAAGCCGCTCCAGTTCCTCGCGGCAGAGCCGGGCTTCTGAATCTTCGGGAAGTTCTTCAGGTCGGCCATGTGGTTGCTCGGATCGGGAATGATCTTGTGGAAAGCAGCCTGGGTCAGCACCGGCGACCCGTCCGGGTACGTATCGCCGACCATGTTCTGCAGCACCGAAACCCAGCGGTCTAGCAGCGAGTAGTTGAGCCCTGGTATGTTCTCGGTCGGCTTGCGCGGCTCAAAGGCCCCTGGCGCCTGGACCATGGCGGCGAGCATGGCGGCCTGCGCCGCATCGACCTGATAGGCGTGCAGGCCGAAGTAGGTTTCCGCCGCTGCCTCGACGCCGTAGGCTCCGTTGCCCAGGTAGATGGCGTTGAGGTAGTGGGTCAGGATCCACTGCTTGTCTTTTAGCTTCGCCAGCTTGATGGCGTCGACGATCTCCTTGATCTTGTCCTTGTACGTCAGGTTGCCGATTCCCGTCGGATCAAAGTAGGTCTTGATGAACTGCTCGGTGATCGTCGAACCGCCCTGGTAGCCCTTTCCAGTGAGGTCGACGAGGATGGCGCGCGCCGTACCGGTCAGCGAGATGCCGCCTTCGGTGAGGTAGTGCCGGTCCTCCGCCGCGAAGAACGCTTGCTCCAGGTACTTGTTCGAGGCGAGCAGCGTCGAGGTCAGAACGGTACGGTTCGTGGTGCAGAAGCAGCCGACCTCGGTCTTGCCGTCGTTGAAGTAGACGACCGAAGACTGGACCAACGGTGCGCTCAGGGTCTTAATCGGCAGCTGCACCGTCGAGTAGATGTAGAAGAAGCCGGCGATCAGGATCAGCACCGTCGCAAGCGCCATGCAGCTCACGACCAGCGCGGCCTTCCGCAGCGTCCAGTGCCGCCACCAGCTCGCGCGCCGCTGGCGTTGCCAGAAACCACCGGGTGGCTGAGTCCGGCGGCGCTCAGGATCGGCCAGTCCTCGCGGACCCCGCCGGCCGCCGCCGGAACCATGGCCGCCGCCACCGCCTCGGCCAGGGCCGCCAGGCCCTCCCGGGCCGTACGGGCCACCAGGCCCGCCTGAACCATAGGGTCCACCGGGCCCGTACGGACCGCCGTATCCACCGCCGTCGGCATCCGGCAGCGCGGCCGGGCCGCCGTCGACAAGTCCTGTGCCGCTGCGATAAGTGGCTGAGCGCCCGCCCTGCCGGTAGCTGCGGCCGCCTGACCGGCGAGTGCGTCCGTACTCAGCGTCGCCGTTCGATCCGCGCCTGCTTAGGCGGCGGCCTTCGGCCCCGTAATGGTTCTCCGCGTAGTCATCGCTCGCGCTGCGGTCGCTACTGGAGCCGTAGTCGCCGTTTCCTGGATAGCCGTCGGAGCGTCGGCCAGCAGACTCGTAGCCGTTGTCGGAGTCGACCCGGTACGCACGTGACCGGCGCCCGCGGCCCGCTTCACCGTACTGGCTCGCATCGCCGTACTGGCTCGCACCAGTGGATCGGCTCGCATCGCTGGATCGGCTCTGGTCGCCGTAGCGGCTTACCTCGCCGCGGCGTCCTCCGCCGCCGTTTCGCCCGGCGCCGTTCCCTCCGTAACCGGCTTCTCCGTTCCCGCCGTAAGCGGCTTCTCCGTTCCCGCCGTAGCTCGTGTCGCCGTTGCGTCGATAACGGGAGTCACCGTTGCGGCCGTACCGGCTAACGGATGCGGCGCCGTAATCGTCGTCCAGGCTCCGCCCGTAGCCGGAGCCCGCGGAGCTTGGTGTCCACGAGCCGTTGGACGGCCAGTCGGCGCCGGAGCCGCCGGCGGTGCCGCGGTAAGCGGGCGACCCGTCGGGGCTCTCAGGTTTCTCGCTTCGTTCCTGCCAGGACGGCCCGGAAAAGTCTGGATTACTCACGTGATCCTCGCTGGTCGGCGCTAAGGCAGTCGCAAGCGGAGCAACGGGAACAACCGGACTCCGCCATGCAACACGCTACCCGGCTGCACCCAGTGTCCCAGTACGCTCGGCAGAATGCGTATTCATCCGTAGTTGCGGACTCCCTTGCAATAACGCACGTCCATGCGCAGGAGTGCCGACAGGCCGTCCGTGGCGCGGCAGATTCCTCAGGCGCGGCAGACCACTCGCAGATCCGCCGGCCGTTGGTTCCGGCTAGTCACCCGTGCGAGCAGTGCGAGCACGGCGACCGCGCCTGGCAGACGGCTCACCGGTGCCGAGTACATAGGACGACGCCAAGTGATTCCAACCGCAACTCTGACAGACCTCGACCACGTACACCTTGAACTCCGTGTATTCGGTGGCCATTTCGTCGAGTTCCCTGCCCTGCTTGACCCGTCCCTCATACCGGCCGAGCTCGTCTCCGTAGACGTACGTGACGTGCGTGAGCTTGACCTTGCGGCAGATCGGGCACTTCATGTCGGTCGGCTCGCCGTGGAACTTGGCGGCCCTGAGCAGGTAGGGGTGAGCGTCGCATACGTCGGTGACCGTGGTGCGGCCAGACAGCACTGACGCGAGCGTCGCGCGCCGCGCCAGTGCGTAGTCGACCACCGATCGCCTCATGACCGACAGGTTACGACGGAATTGCGCTGAGGCCGAGTCCTGTGTTGGTCAGCGACGGCGCGGCGGGCTGACCTGCCGGACAACGGACAGGACATAGCCGGACTTGCGCCTCAGGAGGACGCCACATATCGTAGTGATGTATCGGCCCGATACATCGGGCAGATATGGTCGGCCACCAGCTGGCCTGAGTAGACAGACACCGAGCGGTGGGCTGATCTTGGTGGATAGTAGCCCAGAACCTGCCAGTCAAACGAATGCCAGGAGGCACGAGCGCAGATGAGCAGCCAGCGGACCGGCGTGCTTGAGCTCGCTGTGCTCGGGCTGTTGCACGAGACTCCGATGCACGGGTACGAACTGCGGAAGCGTCTCAACTCGGTGCTTGGCGCATTCCGCGCCTTCGGTTACGGGTCGCTGTACCCCTGTCTGAAGGACCTGACGAGTCGCGGGCTCATCACCGAGGACGCGGTCCCCGAGGCCGCCAAGTCGCTCGCCGGGCGTCGTTCCAAGATCGTCTATCGGCTGACCGCTGACGGCAAGGAGTACCTGCAGGACCTGCTCACCCAGACCGGACCCGCCTCCTGGGAGGACGACGGCTTCGGAGTCCGGTTCGCCTTCTTCGGCCTGACCACAGCGGACGTCAGGCTGCGGATCCTCGAGGGCCGGCGCAGCCGGCTTGAAGAGCGGCTCGAGGGCTTCAGGGCCGGGCTCGCCAGGACGAGGGAGCGCGTCGACAGCTACACCCTCGAGTTGCAACGTCACGGCCTGGAGTCGGTCGAGCGAGAAGTCCGCTGGCTAAACGAGCTGATCGCCTCCGAGCGGCGGGCGGACGCGGAAACCGGGCGCGACAGCGCCGGGCCCTTCGGGCCGGCTGCTGGCCACGAGTCCGCACGCGAGCACGGAAGCACTACACATGACGGCACCAACTGATCGGGCAGACGGCGCTCGGTTCAGATCGGTGCTTGCTGAGAAGAAGATAAGGAGCACAACGGTATGGGTTCGGTACGGGTAGCCATCGTGGGCGTCGGGAACTGTGCCAGTTCCCTCGTCCAGGGCGTGGAGTACTACAGGGACGCCGACCCGGCGAGCCGGGTGCCGGGCCTCATGCACGTCCAGTTCGGCCCCTACCACGTCGGGGACATCGAGTTTGTCGCGGCCTTTGACGTGGATGCAAAGAAGGTCGGACGTGATCTCGCCGAGGCCATCGTGGCGAGCGAGAACAACACGATCACGATCTGTGACGTGCCGCCAACTGGCATCGTCGTGCAGCGTGGGCCGACCTATGACGGCCTTGGCGATTACTACAGGGAGATCATCACCGAGTCGGACGAACAGCAGGTCGACGTCGTCAAGGTGCTGAAGGACGCGCGCGCTGACGTGCTCGTCTCCTACCTGCCCGTGGGCTCGGATGAGGCCGACAAGTTCTACGCGCAGTGCGCGATCGATGCGGGCGTCGCGTTCGTCAACGCGCTCCCCGTGTTCATCGCATCCGACCCGGAGTGGGCGGCCAAGTTCACCGAGGCCGGAATCCCGATCGTGGGCGACGACATCAAGTCCCAGGTCGGCGCGACGATCACGCACCGGGTCCTGGCCAAGCTGTTCGAGGATCGCGGCGTGGAGTTGCTGCGCACCTACCAGCTCAACTTCGGCGGCAACATGGACTTCATGAACATGCTGGAGCGCAAGCGCCTGCAGTCCAAGAAGATTTCCAAGACCCAGTCGGTCACCTCGCAGATTCCGCACGAGATGGCCAAGGCCGACGTTCACATCGGCCCGTCCGACCACGTGCCGTGGCTCGACGACCGCAAGTTTGCGTACGTGCGGCTCGAGGGCAAGTCTTTCGGCGACACGCCGCTGAGCCTGGAGTACAAGCTCGAGGTATGGGACTCGCCGAACTCGGCTGGCGTCATCATCGACGCGGTCCGCGCCGCGAAGATCGCCAAGGACCGCGGCATCGGCGGGCCGGTCCTGTCGGCCTCGTCCTACTTCATGAAATCGCCGCCTGAGCAGTACAGCGACGACAACGCACGCGACGCCGTGGAGAAGTTCATCCGCGGCGAAGTCGACCGCTGAGAGGGCGTGGGCAAGGGCATCGCGAGCGCATTGCGCTCTTTCTGCCTGACGTCGGTACGGCCGGGCACTTGTTACCGCCCGGCCGTACTCTGATTGCGTGAACTGCCGTACGGGCGACCGGACCCGGACATGACGGCCCCACTCCCGGACGCGGCGGCCGCAGGCGCTCCGACGAGGTCGTCTTTCATCGGCGACTTGCGCGTTGTGCTGGGCAGCAGCGGATTCCGCAAGCTGTATGCGACCCGGCTGATCTCCCAGACCGGCGATGGCGTGTTCAACGCCGGGCTCGGTGCCTACGTCTTCTTCAACTCGGCATCGTTCCCCGACCCGGCGGCTGCGGCGACCTCGTTCGCCGTGCTGTACCTGCCGTACTCGCTGATCGGCCCGTTCGCAGGAGTCTTCATCGACCGGTGGTCCCGGCGGCAGATCATGCTGTGGTCGGCCCTGCTGCGGGCGGCATTCGGTGCGCTGACCGCGATCCTCATCGCATCCGGGGCGCTCGGGCTGCCGGTCTGGTTCGCCGCGCTTGTCGTCCTCGGTGTGAACCGGTTCTTCCTGTCCTCGCTGTCTGCCGCTCTGCCTCACGTCGTCTCCGACGATGAGCTGGTGATGGCGAACTCGGTCGGGCCGACTTCGGGCACCGTCGTGGCGTTCATCGGCGGGATCATCGGGCTCGGAGTGCGGCTGATGACTGGCGCGGGAGCGGTCGGGTCGGCCGTGATCTTGCTGGCGGCCGGACTGTGCTACCTGGCGGCCGGGCTGAGCGCGACTCGCATTGCGCGCACGTCCCTCGGGCCGGATCTGCGGCCAGGCGCTGCGCTGTCCTCCGTGCCAACTGAGATAGGCGGGGTGGCCATCGGCCTCGTCGCCGGGCTTCAGAGCGTCTGGCACCGGCGGCCCGCCCGCGCAGCCCTGACGGCGATCGGCGCACACCGTTTCGTCTACGGGATCTTGCTGCTGATGTCGATCTTGCTGTACCGGAACTACTTCTACCCGGGCAGCGACAGCAATGAGGCCCTCAGGCGCTTCCTGCCTGTGGTGATCAGCTCGGCGATCGGCTATGGCGCCGCGGCCTGGCTCACGCCGATCGTCACAAGGCGGTTGTCGAACTCGGCCTGGATCGCCACGCTGCTCGCCGCGGGCGGCGTCGTTACGGTCGTCTTCGGCCTGCCGTTCGGGCAGATCGAGTTCATCATCATCGGTTTCGGGCTGGGAATTGTGGCGCAGGGACTTGCGATCTGCGTGACCACGATCTTGCAGCAGCAGATGGCCGACGACTACCGCGGCCGGGTGTTCTCGGTCTACGACATGCTCTTCAACGTCACGTTCGTACTTGGCGCAGCGCTCAGCGCCGTATTCATGCCCGACACGGGGCGGTCGGTGCCGATGCTGCTAACGGTCGCCTGCGGCTACCTCGTCGCCGCGGTCGCCTACTGGCTCATGACCGATCAGTCGTGGGGGGCGGCCTCACCAGCGTCCGCCGATGCGGCGCCGGTCCCAGCGGATCCTGCTGCGGGCAGCCCGGATTCGCGGCCCCAGCGCAGCAGTTCCTGAACCGCGCGCTCGTGACCGAGCGGTCCGTGCTCCATCCGCAGTTCGAGCAGGTGCGCGTACGCGCGGCCGACCAGCGGACCCTGCTCGATCCCGAGCACCGCCATGATCTCGTTGCCGTCCAGGTCGGGCCGGATCCTGGCAAGCTCCTCCTTGGCGGCGAGTTCGGCGATCCGGCGTTCGAGGGCGTCGTAACTTCTGGAGAGCCGCGCGGCCTTGGCCTTGTTCCTCGTTGTGCAGTCGGCCCTGGTGAGCGCGTGCAGCCTAGACAGCAGCGGGCCCGCGTCCGTGACGTAGCGGCGCACAGCCGAATCCGTCCAATCGCCGGTCCCGAACCCGTGAAACCGCAGGTGCAGCCCGATCAGCTTCGCGACATCCTCGGTCACGTCGTTGGGAAAACGCAGGCTCCGCAGCCTGCTCCTGGCCAGCTTCGCGCCGACTGTGTCATGGTGATGGAACGCCACCCGGCCGTCAGGCAGCAGCGACCTGGTCTTCGGCTTGCCGATGTCATGGAGCAGCGCTGCCAGCCGGAGCCGCAGGTCACCCTCTAGCTCGTATCGCTGTTCCAGCGCGATCGCCTGGTCGAGCACGGTCAGCGAGTGCCGGTACACGTCCTTGTGCCGGTGGTGCTCGTCCACTTCGAGCCGCATCTTCGGCAGCTCAGGCAGGATCTGCTGGGCGACGCCGGTCTGGACCAGCAGGTCGATACCTGCCGATGGCCCGCCAGGGCGGCTCGCCGTCAGCAGCTTCTCGAGCTCGACCGCGAGCCGCTCGGCAGAGACGATCTTCACCCGCGGCGCGAGCTCGGCCATCGCGTCCCTGACCTCCTTGGTGGGGGTCAAGCCCAGCTGAGCGACGAACCGCGCCGCCCGCAGGATCCGCAACGGGTCGTCATTGAACAAGTCGACGGCCCGCCCCGGTGTGCGCAAGATCTTGTCCCGCAGGTCCGCGAGCCCACCGAACGGGTCGATGAGGTCTAGGCCGGGCAGGCGGGCTGCCATCGCGTTGACGGTGAAGTCGCGCCTGGACAGGTCCGCGCTCAGCGAGGTCTCGTACCGCACGTCGGGCTTGCGCGAATCAGGGTCATAGTGCTCGCTGCGGTAGGTCGTGATCTCGAAGTGCAAGTCGCCCTTCCGCAGCCCGACCGTCCCGAATCTCACGCCGACCGGCCAGATGGTGTCCGCCCAGTCCTTGGTGATCTCCATCACCTGCTCGGGGCGCGCGTCGGTGGTGAGGTCAAGATCGCCGTGCGGCCTGCCGAGGAACGCGTCCCTCACGGGGCCGCCGACCAGCGCCAGGTCGTGGCCGCGCCTGGCAAGCAGCCGTGCCAGCTCGCCGGTCGGCCGCAGCACGCCAGACAGCGACGACCTGAGCAAAGCCTTGGCCGCGCGCTGCTGTTCCGGCGTCATATGAGTGGGATCCTGCACGGGCATCGAGGGTAGGCGCAACTACGGCGCCAGCGGAAGCCGGGATGGTCTCGCGGCACGGCGACTAGCTGGGAGCACAACAGGACTAGCTAGGAGCACAACAGGAAAGGTAGACATAGTGATCGGTTTGCAATGCGGACTACGCCCGCCCATGATCTGGTTGACGGGTGCTGAGCACCGGACGGCCTGAAGCGCTCGCCAGCCGCAATACCATGTGCGCCATGGCCCGCTCGCACGCCGCCAGGCAGCTCAGGCGAGCCGCGCGGGCATCGTTCGTGGCCGCCCTCGGGGGGTTCTGCGCGGCTCTGCCGCTGCTGAGCGGGACCGCCGAGGCCCAGCCCGGAAGCCAGCCGCCATCGGAGCCGCTGGCGCTCAGCGTTATGTCGCTAAGCCCGGCGTACGCCGAGAATGGCCAGACCATCACGATCACCGGCCAGATCAGGAACCTGGCATCGACGGCGGCCACAGGACTGTCGGTGCAGCTGATGGCGTCGCGCACGCCGCTCGGGACGCGGCTGGATCTGAGCAGCTTCGCCGCCGGCAATGACGGCTCCGCACTCGGGCTGACTCCGGTCGGCGTCCCTCCCGTGCTCATACAGAGTCTGAGCAGCGGCCAGAGCTGGCGTTTTACCGTCCGGCTGCCGGTCAGCAAGCTCGGTCTGAGCTGTTTCGGCGTGTATCCGCTCGCGGTCCAGGTGACCGATGCCGCCCTCGATGTCGCCCAAGATCCCGTGCCGCTGCCGTACTGGCCGCCCAAGGCCACGAGCTGCACGGGGCAGCGCAGGCCGCAGCCGTTCCCTGTCTCCTGGGTCTGGCCGCTGATCGACACACCGCACCAGAACGTCTGCGCCGGCATGACTGATAACGCGCTGGCCGCGCGCATCGCCCCGAACGGACGGCTCAGCTACTTGCTCGCAGTCGGTGCGCGCTACGCCTCCCGGGTGAGGCTCACCTGGGCAGTCGACCCGTCGCTGCTCGAGGGCGTGCACGCGATGACCAGGCCCTACCAGGTCGGCGCGACCGGATGCCGCCATGGCGCCGGCCAGCCGGCCGATCCGAACGCGGCGCGCTGGCTCGCTAATCTCCGCAAGGCGACGGCCGGTCAGCCGCTGTTCCTGACGCCCTACGCAGACGTGAATGTTGCCGCCCTGGTCAGGCGCGGCAATACCTCGGATATGCACCTGGCCTTCACGGCGGCAGCTCAGGTCGGGCACCAGATCCTGCACAGGAGCCTCACGCCCGCGCCGGTTCCCGCGGGACCGCGCCAGTTCTCGGCCATCGCCTGGCCGGCATCAGGCATCGCGGACGAGCTGGTTCTCACCAACCTCGCGACCCAGCACATCGACACCGTGATCCTGACCGCTCCCGCCGTTCCTCCGGTCAGCTACACCCCCGGTGCCGTCAGCAGCAAGCGGACGGGTATAGGCAAATCGCTGCACGTCCTGCTGGCCGACGAACCGATCACCGCCCTGCTCGGCTCGCACGCTGCCGCGTCGGCCAAACCAGGCGACGTCTTCCAGACGAGTCAGCGCTACCTGGCTGAGACCGCGATGATCGTCTCTGAGCAGCCCAGCAACCGGCGTCCGATCATGATTGCGCCACCGCGACGCTGGGATCCGTCGAGGGAGCTGGCAACGAACCTGCTCGCCGATACAGTCGCCGCTCCGTGGCTCCAGCCGTCGACCACCGGTCAGATGGTCGCTGAGCCCGCTCGGCACGTCTACCCCAAGGTCACGCAGAACCCGTCACCGGTCGAGTTGCCCGCGAAGCTGCTGCGCGATGTATCCAGGCTCGATCACCACATCGCGCTGCTGCAGTCGATCAGGGTGAAGCCCGATCCCGGCCTGAATCGTGCCGTCTTCGCCATCGAGTCCTCCGCCTGGCACGGCAGGGGGCTCAAGCACGCGCGTTCCCTGCTCGAGCAGACCTCTGACTACGTCAACGACCAGCTCCACGGCATCACGATCCGCGGTGGTGGAGGCCGGCACAATGCATACCGTGTCACGTTCGGCGGCAAGAACGCTCAGGTGCCCCTTTCCATCCACAGCAACCTGCGCTACGAGGTCAAGATCGCGCTGCGCGTGCAAGCGAACCACGCCAAGGTCACCGGAGTGCCGAAGTTTATCGTCGTCCCTCCCCTCGGCTACGCGCCAGCAGTCAAGCTGAATGTCCACGTCAACGCTGCGCACGGAAGGATCAGGCTCAGCCTGGTCGCGCCGCCGAGCTCGCGACTAGCGGGCCATTCGCTGCCCGCCTTCCCCTTGGTCATCCTGGTCCATCCGACCGACTTCGGAACCCTGGCTCTGGTGCTCTTCGCCGCCGCCCTCGCATTGTTCGTCATCGCCTCCGCGGCGCGCGCCATCAAGAACGGCCGGCCCGAGCCGCCTGAGGAAGTAAACGGTCCAGGAGCGCCAACGCAACCGCCAGCGCCAGGCGAGCACGCTAGGACGGCGCCGACCGACGAGACCGTCCATTCGTCGACGGAACCGGACGACGCGGCTGCGCCGGTGCCAACCGACGTGAGCGCCGGCACCCGGCAAGCGACCGATCGCAGTGTCGTGCCTGAGAAATCGTCGGCGCCGCTCGCGCCGCCAGCGCGGGACCACACGGGACGGCCGACGGGCGGTACCAGCGACGGTGCGGCCCGGCGTCCATCACCCTCCGGCTGGATCGCGCCGCCTGACGGGCCTGCCGAATGTGACACTCGGGAGGGAATCGGGCCGCAAGGTTTCCTGAACCCGGATATCCGGCCCGAATATGCAGATAGCGTCGGTAATGATCGATCCGAACTGACTTCTGCTGGCCCCTCGGTCGCTGACCCTGAGGCGCGGCGAACGACGGAGGAGCGGAGATGAGCTCGCCAGGATCTGAGACCGGGCCGGGCGCATCCGACGATCGCGGTCACCGATTCCGCGGCAATCACACGCCTGCCGCAGACGGCTCAGGCGCTGCCGGCCGCGACTACCGGCAGGCAGACGATGACTCTCGACCCGCAGGCGACGACCGGCGGCGACGCGACAACCGGCGCCGACGGCGCGACGGCCGGGCGCGCGGCACTGATCGTCCTGTAAACGACGACGGGCTCTCAAGGGACGGCTGGCGCCCGGACGAACGCTTGTATCCCGCTCCCGACGAATGGCCGGCCAGGGGCGACCACCCCGCAGGCGGCGGTTACCCTTCCGGCCCGCAGTACCCTGCCCGACCGCCCAACCCTGCCGCCCCGCTCAATCCTGCCGGCCCGCAGTACCCTGCCCGACCGCCCAACCCTGCCGACGCTACGTACCATCCAGGGCCTGAATACCGTCCGGGCCGCGACTACCGGCCGTCAGGCAACGGCCGCCCGGCAGGAAACACTCGCCCGCTCGGCAACCTCGGCCCCTTCGGTGGCGCTCGTCCTCCTCCGGGCACCGACTCATCTATGGGCAACGGCTCGGCCGGTGAGGCCTATTACCAAGCAGGCAACGGCCGGCCGACGGGGAGGGACTATCGCCCCGCCGACTACGGCGCCGCTGGCGGCGACTACCGGCAAGGGCAAAACGACAACCCTGCGGCCGGCCATCGTCGCCGGTCTCGCAACGACCCCACCGTCCCCAGCCGCCGGCCCGACCAGCCGGCTGCAAGCAACTACGGCCCGCCTGCGGGCGACTACCGCCAGGACAACCTCGGCAACCGCCCAAGGTCAGGCAACGATTCCCCGGGCCGGTCCTGGGCCAACGACCGACGCCCGGCCAACGAGGATTACCAGCAGCCCGGCGAATACCCTGCGGTGGGCGGCTACCCTCCGGCTGACGACGAGGGACGCGTGGCGGGCAATGACCACCGTGCCGGTGCTAACGACAGTGCCGGTGCTAACGACAGTGCCGCGACTCAGCGCCGTCGCACCGCCGGCCGAACGCCCGGAGCACACCGGGCGGCTAGGGCCGACGGAAAGTTCCCGGGATTCGGTCGCTTCCGCTCGAAGCCTGACCGTGCCGCACCGCAAAATCGTGCCAGCGCCGCTGACAGATACGGCGGACCCCGGCGTGGCGAAGACCAGGGACCGTGGCCAGCGGACGTACCGTCATCGGGAGAGGCTGGCCTCGCGGGAGGCGGATACGGCGTGAGCCCGGAGGGTGAGCTGACCGAGGCTGAGATCGAGCGTTCCTGGTATGGCCAGGCGCCTGCCGGTCCGCCTGTCGGCCGCCGCCCTGAGGGACCGACGCAGCCTGGCTCAGTACGGGAACCAGGCCCGCCCGCAGGTACGCCACCGCATCAGGATCTGGCCGCGCCAGGCGACATGTCGGCAGCGGGTGACGCGGCCGCTCCGAGCCTGGTCCGCTCCAGCAGCGTGATGGCGCTCGGCACGCTGGCGTCCCGCCTCACCGGGCTGGTACGCAGCGTGGTGCTGGTATACGCGCTCGGCACCCAGCAGCTCGGAAACGCTTACAACAACGCCAACACGCTCCCGAACACCGTCTACAACCTCGCCATCGGCGGGATTCTGACCTCGGTCATCGTGCCGTTGCTGGTGAGCGCCGCCAAGCGGCACCGTGACCGGGGCGAGCAGTACGACCAGCGGATGTTCACCCTGATCACCGTCGCACTAGCGGTCATCACATTGATCGGCACGCTCGCCGCGGCCCCGATCGCTAGCTTGTATGACCCGACAGCCAAGGCCGCCGAGCATCACCTTCTGGTGATCTTGGCTTACTTCTTCATCCCGCAGATCTTCTTCTACGGTGTCTCGTCGCTCGCGGGCGCCATCCTGAACGCGCGCGGCCACTTTGCGGCCCCGATGTGGACCCCGGTCGTCAACAACATCGTCGTGACGGTGATGGCGCTCGCCTTCCTGGCAATCGCCGCCGGGCAGGACGTGAACAAGGCTGCCACGGTCACCAATGGTGAGATTCTGCTGCTCGGCATTGGCACGACACTGGGCATCGTCGCGCAGACCGCCGCGCTAGTACCCGCGTTGCGCAGGGTCGGGTTCCGCTGGCATCCGCGGTTCGACTTCCGCCGGGTCGAGATCAGGGAGATCGGCCGGATGGCCGGGTGGATCTTCTGCTACGTACTGACCACGCAGGTCGCCTTTCTGGTCACCTCGAGGGTCGCGAACACCGCAGGCAACGCGAACCAGACTGGCGGCGTCGGCGCAGGCTTCACGGCATACAGCAACGCGTGGCTGCTCTTCCAGCTTCCCTATGCGATCGTCGCCATCTCCGTGATCACCGCGCTGTTGCCGCGCATGAGCGCACACGCGGCGGATCGCAAGTTCGACCTGGTCCAGGCCGACTTCTCGACCGGAGTCAGGCTCGGCTCTGTGGTCGTCGCTCCCGCCGCACTGGTGCTGGCGGCGCTCGGTCCGCCACTCGCCGAGGTGGTTCTTGGCTGGGGGCACACCAGCGACGCGAGCGCCCGCTACATCGGTGTAGTTTTTGCGATCTTCTCGCTGGGCCTCGTGCCCTACATGCTGTTCCAGCTGCTGCTGCGCGTCTTCTACGCCTTGCATGACAGCAAGACGGCCGCGCTCATAGGCGTCGCCACGATGGTGGCGAACGTCGGCGCGAACCTCATCGCCCTCGCGGTCTTCCCCAAGAGCGAGGTTGTCGCGGCTCTTGGTGCCGGCTTCGGTCTGGCTAACACGGTCGGAGCCGTCCTGGCCTGGCGGGTGCTCAGCAGGCGTCTGGGCGGCCTGGCCGGGCAGCAGATCGGCCGCAGCGTGCTCCGGATGCATGCTGCAGCCGTCCCTGCCGCGCTCTTCGCCCTGATCGTCGCATTGCTTATCACGACCGTCTTCTCGACGGCAAAGATCTATGCCGCGCTGATCGTTGTTGTCGGCGGGGCGGGTGCCTTGCTGATTTATGTCCTTGTCGCGAGGAAGCTGCGCGTCACCGAGGTGACGGACCTGATGGGCATGGTGCGCGCCAGACTGCGCCGGTAGGGTGATCGGCAGGTGCTGCCGGACCGGAATTCCGACCTGGCGCCCTACGGTCTCCTGCAGGTAACGGTTTGCTGACCGGTAGGGTGGCAGCGGAATGCTGGGGCAGGTTGTGCCTCATCATTGAATTGTCCGCACCCGCTTCCGGCACCCAGGAGGAAGCGTCGAGAGTCTGACGTGACTCGGCGCCAGTGACTTCATGACCACGTACGCGTCTGCGCCAGGCACTAGGCTCGGCGGCCGTTACCGGCTTGAAGACCGGATCGCTGCCGGCGCTGGCTGGGATGCGTGGAAGGCCATTGACGAAACACTGGCCCGAGCGGTTACTGTCTTCACCTTTGCCTCCGGATTTCCGCGGGTTGGCGACGTCGTTACGGCGGCCCGCGCCGCGAGCAGGCTTACGGACCCGCGGCTGGCTCAGGTCTTCGACGTCGAGGACGACTGGGAGCACGCGTACATCGTGATGGAGTGGGCGGCCGGTGACACCCTCGGCGACCTGCTCTCGCAGGGACCACTCGAGCCCTATCGCGCTGCCAGGATGATCGCCGAGGCGGCAGGCGCGCTGTCGTCGGCGCACGCTGCCGGTGTCGCGCACATGTGCCTCTCGCCTGGCTCGGTCAGATGGAGTCCGACCGGCGAGGTGAAGGTCGTCGGCCTCGGCATCGACGCCGCGCTGTCCGGCACCGTCGCCGATGAGCCGGTGCGCAGCGATACCGAGGCGCTCGGCTGGCTGCTCTACGCGGCACTGACCGGCTGTTGGCCGGGACCTGAGTATCCGCCGCTGCCTCCCGCTCCGCTGGCTGGCGGCGAGCCGCGCAGCCCGCGTCAGGTCATCGCGGGCATCCCTCTCATCCTGTCGGAGATTAGCGACCGCGCGATGGACCTGATGTCCGCGGAGGACGGTCCACTGACCACTCCCGGCGACCTCTCCCGAGCGCTGCTGGCGACGCTCCCGCCAACCCCGTTGCTCGCGGCCGCATCGCCGTCATGGCGCGAGCAGTCCGATCGAGGGCGCGAGGACGGGCGGCCGCGCACCAGTCAGTCAGGACCGGAGAGCTGGCCGCCTGGGCCGGGTTACGACGACACCGAGTGGCCCTCGGACGGCTACGGTTATCAGCGCCAGCCGCAGCCCAGCTACGGTCACGCCAAGCGCGGGCTGGTCGCGTCGGCTTCCCGGCCAGGAGTTCCCGCATTCCTCGCGACGAGGTCATCGCGAGGAGTGCTTGCGGGAGCTGCCGTCCTCGTAGTGGTCGCGGTGACCGCGTTCATGCTGTGGCCTGGCAGCGGATCACCCAAGGGACGCCCGCACCCGGGCCGGAGCACGCCGCTGACCTCGGTGACCCAGCTTCAGCCGGCGGGAGCGCAAGGCTTCGATCCGCTGACCAGCGCGTCCGCCGACCCGACCAATGAGGAAACCCAGGACGCGAAGATACGCGATCGACGGGAGCTCGTCTACCGACTGGAGCTCCCAGTGGTACGCCAGCCCTGAGTTTGGCCAGCTCAAGGCCGGATCGGGCCTCATGATCGACATGGGCAGGCCGGTCAGGTTCTCGACCGTCACGGTGACGTTCAACGCTGAGCCGGGCGCGCAGGTCAAGGTCCTGGTCGGCAACTCCAATGACCGCAGCAAGCAGAACCTCGACTCGATGACGACTGTCGCGTCGGCCGACAACCCGACCGGCACGTACACCTTCCGCATTACCAGTCAGACGGCGGGCCGGTATCTGGTCATCTGGTTCACCAGGCTGCCGCCGCGGCCCGGATCGACCGGCAAGTATGAGGCGCAGGTCTTCAACGTCTCGATCCGAGGCACCTCCCAGACGCAGTAGCGTGAGAGTCCGGTTACCGGGCCATTGCGACATGCCGGCCATGGACATCAGCCGCCAACCGCCTTGTCGTCGCTGGCCATTAAGCTACGACAGAAGGATCACGCCGCTGGCCTGCCCTGGGTCAGCACGCGCTCACGATCAGCTGATGGCAACCTCCGGCACCCATGGCACGGTGCAGACCGGGAGACGCGACGGAATCGCAGCAGCCGGGCGGCACGGGCCCCGGTAAGCCCCTGCCTGCACAGCGCGAGGCTATCGCTCATGCGCCGGGCGCCCGCAGCACGCGTTCGGCACAGGACCGCTCCGCCTGCAGCGATGCCGATCTGCTGAAGCGGCACGTCGACGGCGATCCCGAGGCGTTCGGCGAGCTCTTCCGACGGCATCGTGACCGGCTGTGGGCCGTCGCGCTGCGGACGCTGGCCGATCCCGAGGATGCCGCTGACGCGCTGCAAGAGGCGATGATCTCGGCGTTCCGGCGGGCCGGTAGCTTCCGTGGCGAGTCCGCGGTGACGACCTGGCTGCACCGGATCGTCGTGAATGCCTGCCTGGACCGGATGCGCCGACGCGCTGCGCGGCCAGAAGTAGCCGGCGCTGACGAGCGGCTGCTCGACGTGCTCGCGTCAGGTGCCTCGGGCGGTGATCCGGCGGCTGAGACTGCGCTGTCGATGGACGTGATGGCCGCGCTCCGGCAGTTGCCGCACGATCAGCAGGTCGCGCTCGTTCTTGTCGACATGCTCGAGTACGGGGTCGCCGACGCGGCTGAAATCCTCGGCGTCGCCCAGGGGACCGTGAAGAGCCGGTGCGCGCGCGGCCGGGCAAGGCTGCTGCCGAGGCTCGCTCACCTGCGGCAAGCCGTAGGGGCCGCAGCCGGTCCTGGCGCCGGAGCCACCGCTGAGCATGCTCGCGCGGAAGCTTCGGGCGATTCTGAGCAGCGAAAACGGAACCAAGTCCCGCCGGGATCCGTCCTACCTGCGCAGAAAGGTGGTGACGAGGAAGAGTGAGGCGCCACGTCAGCGCGGAAGTCCTCGCCCTGCATCGTGAAGGTGCGGTGAGTCCCAGGAAGGCTGAGCGGATCACTGCGCACTTGTCCGTGTGCGCGGTATGTACCGAAGTCAACGACGATCTCGGCACTGTCACGACCGTGCTTGCCGCGACGCAGCTGGCCCCGATGCCGGAGTCGCTCGCCGAGCGGATACAGCTTGCGATCGCGCAGGAGGCGGCGATGCGGGCCGCTACCGTGACGGCTGCTGTGACGGCGCCGTCGATGCCGCGGGCGCCGGATTTCCGCCGGTGTCTCCGAGCTTCGGCCAGGCAGGCTTTGCCGGAGCCGCTACAGGATCCGGCGGCGGAGCTGGGCGTGAGGCCGGGCGTGACACCGCCGGACGTGACACCCCTGAGTCCGCGCCACGTTCCGGGCAGACCGGATCTGCCGGAACGGCGTCGCGACCGGTCGCGGCGCTTCCGGATGCCGAACTGGTCATCTCCCCTGGTGTTGCGGGGACTGGCGGCCGCGGGAGCGGTCGTGATCATCGCCGGTGCCGGGCTGCTCCTCGCACAGGGGCAGAGCAGCCAGAACGGGTCCAGCTCCGGGAGCGGCAGCGCCGGCCACAGAGCGGCGCGGCCCTTGGCGCCCAATCGTTCCGTCCACGCTAGCGGTGCCGGCGCGGGATATTCGGGTGTGAATAGCCCGGTAAACCTGCATTATCGCCTCAGCGGCCGGATTGCTGATGCGCGGGCGCTAACGAGCGGTCACGACTACAACATGCGGAATATGGCCCCTCTGATTCATAAGGAGGTCGCCAGCACGACCGAGCTCGGGAAGGCCGCCACGCCTGGTGCCAGCCAGCGGCCGGCATCGGCACAGGGCACGTTCGGCGGCGTCAGGATCCTGACACTCACGGGCTGCCTCACCCGGCTGGCCGCCGGACGGGCGATTCTCATAGCCGACGTCGCCAGGTATCTTGGCCAACCTGCGACAATCGTGGTACTGAGACCCTCGGCTAACGCGCACAAGCTCGCCATCGTGGTCGTCCGTCTCACGTGCTCGGCGTCAAGCTCGGAAATCATCGCGCAGGTCACGATCCCGGCCGGTTGAGCCCGCGCGGAGCGGGAATCTGGCGGGCCGTTGCTCCGTTGACTCCGGTGCAGTTCTACGAAGGAGAAGTCGACAGTGACCGACGTGCGGGATGTCATCGTCATCGGGTCGGGACCGGCTGGCTACACAGCGGCCCTGTACGCAGCGCGTGCCAAGCTCAACCCGCTGGTGTTCGAGGGTTCGGTCACGGCCGGCGGCGCCCTGATGACCACCACCGACGTCGAAAACTACCCGGGCTTTCCCGATGGGATCCTCGGCCCGGACCTGATGGACGCGATCAGGAAGCAGGCTGAGCGCTTCGGTGCCGACCTGGTGGCTGATGACGTGCTCGAGGTGGACCTGAAGGCGACACCCAAGGTCGTGAAATCACACGACGGCGAGTTCAAGAGCCGGGCGATCATCATTTCCACGGGTTCCAGCTACCGGGAACTAGGCGTGCCTGGCGAGAAGAGGCTGGCAGGTCACGGCGTTTCCTGGTGTGCCACCTGTGATGGCTTCTTCTTCCGAGAGCAGGACATCGCTGTCATCGGCGGCGGCGACTCGGCGATGGAGGAGGCGACGTTCCTGACCAGGTTCGCCCGTTCCGTGACGATCGTGCACCGAAGGGACAGCCTTCGAGCCTCGAAGATCATGCAAGACAGGGCGATGTCCAACCCGAAGATCAAGTTCGCCTGGAACAGCGAGGTCGTCGAGATGCAGGGCGAGGACCGCGCTACCGGGCTGCGGTTGCGGGACAGGCAGACGGCCGCCGAGAGCGTTCTGCCGGTTACCGGGATCTTCGTCGCAATCGGTCATGATCCGCGCAGTGAGCTGTTTAAGGGTCAGCTTGCTACCGATGACGATGGCTATCTGCTGGTCGAGGAGCCGTCGACACGGACCGCTATCCCCGGCGTCTTCGCCTCCGGCGACGTGGTGGACCGGCACTACCGGCAGGCCGTGACGGCGGCAGGAACCGGATGCGCCGCGGCGCTCGACGCCGAGCGGTGGCTGGCCGACCAGAGCGAATAGGGTCGCAGATTTCCTGCCGGCGAGCGCCGCGCAGGTTCAATTACGAATCGATGAGAGGATGTCCCGAAGGTGGGCGAATCAACCAAGGCAGTCACCGACTCGAGCTTTGAGTCCGACGTGCTGAAGAGCTCCAAGCCCGTTCTTGTTGACTACTGGGCGGAGTGGTGCGGTCCGTGCCGCCAGGTCGCCCCGGTCCTCGAGGAGATCGCGAAAGAGTACGCCAGCAAGATCGAGATCGTGAAGCTGAACGTCGACGAGAACCCCGAGGTCGTCCGCACCTACGGGATTATGAACATCCCGACGCTGACCGTCTTCAAGGACGGCCAGGTCGTGAAGGAAATCGTGGGGGCCAAGCCGAAGTCGGCCCTGCTGCGGGAGCTCGAAGACTTCCTGGCCTGACCGACAAGTGCTTCGCAAGTGCCGCATCGAATGTCGGGTGCGGCACTTTCTTGTGCGTGACGATGGTCTGATGACGTCCGAGGGATGCGGGACAGACCGCTAGGCCAGCCGAAGCGGGCGTTCTGGCGTCATCGAGCCGAGCAGGCGCTCCAAGGCGACTTCGACGTCTTCGCGCCACGACATGGCCGTCTTTACCTCAAGGCGCAGTCGCGGGTAGCGGATGTGCGGACGGACCGTCTTGAAGCCGACGGCGAGAAGGTAATCCGCCGGGGTGACGCAGCTCATGCCGTCGGGCTTAAGGTCCCCGAACGCCTCGACCGCCCTGATGCCCCGGCGGCTGAGATCTTTGACCAGGCCCTGAATGAGCATGCGGCCGAGACCGCCTCCGCTGAACTCCGAGATGATGTGGGCGGTCATCATGAGCACCGCGTCGGCGCTGACAGGGCTGGTCGGGAAGGCGACCGACCTCGGCACGTACTGCGGCGGGGCATAGAGCATATCGCCGGCCGCGACCCCGTCCACGTAGACGATCTTCCCGCAGCTGCCCCACTGCAGCAGCACGCTGGACACCCACGACTCTTTCTCGAGCGCCGACTCGCCTCCCTCGATCGCCCGCGCCTGCCCCACCGGGTCGAGTTCCCAGAAGACGCAGCGGCGGCACCGAGACGGCAGATCGTCAAGATTATCGAGCGTGATGCTCGCAAGGCGGCGCGACAACTGGCACCTCTGGTTACCGACTGCGGCTGACTGTGACGGGCACTGCGGTCAATCTGAAGCTGAGAAAATATGACGAATTGGTGCGGACCTTCAGGCCAGCAATGCCATCGTACTCAGATTTGTGTCGGCACTGCGGGTTCCGTTGATTACTGGGGGTTCCTTTGATTACTGGGGGTTCCTTTGATTACTGGGGGTTCCTTTGATTACCGCGGCTTCCTTTGATTACCGCGGCTTCCTTTGATCACCGCCCGTTCCTTTGATGACAGCGGGTTCCTTTGCTTAGCGCGCAAGGGGACGCTCGGCTAACAAGCGGGAGTTGCTGCAAGCACTCCAGCCCGAGGCTGACGGCCCAGGCGACGATTGCGTGCCGGTCTCCCGGGTGAGAACTTTGCCGAACGTGCTCGGTAGCCTGAGCCGGTGATGACTGGACATAAGAGCTTTGGCAGCGACAACCATGCTGGCGCGCACCCCGAGGTGATCTCGGCGATCACGGCCGCGAACGCCGGCGACGCCGAGCCGTACGGCGCCGATGACTGGACAAGCCGCGCCGCGAATGAGCTGTCCGCGGCCTTTGGCGCGGTCGGCGCCTATTTCGTCTTCAACGGGACCGCGGCCAACGTTCTCGGCATCAGCCTGCTGCTCCATCCGTTCGACGCGGTCATCTGCGCTGAGTCCTCGCATCTGCAAGTCGACGAGTGCGGTGCGACCGAACGCATTCTCGGCAACAAGGTGGTGCCGGTGCCCACGCCTGACGGCAAGCTCACGCCCGAGCTTGTCGAGCCGAGGCTGACTGGCCGAGGTGATGAGCACCGGGCACAGGCCCGCGTCGTGGAGATCGCCCAAGTGACCGAGCTGGGAACGTGCTATTCGCTGGACGAGCTGCGCCGGCTCCGCGAGTTCTGTCAGACCGAAGGCCTGTACTTGTACATGGATGGTGCCAGGCTGGCCAATGCGGCCGCGTACCTGAACTGCGACCTGGCCGACCTTGCTGCCCATGCGGACGTTCTGAGCTTCGGAGGCACGAAGAACGGCGCAGTTGCGGCCGAGGCTGTCATCGTGATGCGCGACGAGCTCATCACGCATGTGCCGTACATGCGGAAGCAGCAGATGCAGCTCGGCTCCAAGATGCGCTTTATGGCCGCGCAGTTCTCAGCACTACTGGAGGACAAACTCTGGCTGCGCAGTGCCCAGCATGCGAACGCGATGGCCGCCAGGCTCGCCATCGGCCTGGCCGACGTGCCGGGCGTCGCTATTCGGTATCCCGTGGAGTCAAATGCCGTGTTCGCCACGCTCGACCCCGATCGCATGAAGGCACTCCAGAGGGAGTGGATCTTCTATATGTGGGACGAGCGCGAGAACGTCGTCCGCTGGATGACTGCCTTCGACACAACCGAAGCCGACGTCGACACCTTTCTTGAAGCCATCCGCGGTGGCGCTTGAGGTCGGCCGAATGGCCTAGGCCCGGCTGGCAGCAGGTTGGTGTTTCACGTGAAACATCGGATGAGGCTGGGCCGCCCTGACCCTCAAGCCGACCAGCCTCAAGCCGACTGACCCTCAGGCCAACTGACGCTCAACCCGACTGACCCTCAACCCGACTCACCCGCAAGTTAACTCACCCTCAAGCTGACTGACTCGACGGCCAGTCCGGCGAAATGGTCTTCACAATGCGGTCGAGGTCGTCCAGCGAGGCGAACTCTACGACGATCTTCCCTTTGTGCTGTCCAAGTTCAACCTTGACGCGGGTGTCGAGGGCGTCGGACAGCCGATCGGCCAGGTCTGCCAGTCCCGGCGCCACAGGCTGTTTCCGCGACTGCTTACGGCGCGGCTTCGCCCCATCGCCGCCAAGCGCGACGATCTCTTCGACCGCACGAACGGAAAGCCCTTCAGCCACAATCCGGTGCGCCAGTTGCTCCTGCGCCGCGGGGTCCTCCAGTCCAAGCAGCGCGCGGGCGTGACCGGCGCTGAGGACGCCGGCGGCGACGCGGCGCTGGACGGCAGGGGGGAGGTTCAGCAGCCGGATGGTGTTGGTGATGTGCGGCCGTGACCGTCCGATCCTGTGTGCGAGCTCCTCATGCGTCGCCTCGAAGTCGTCGAGGAGCTGCTGATATGCCGAGGCCTCCTCTAGCGGATTCAGCTGCTGTCGGTGGAGGTTCTCGATGAGCGCGTCCCTGAGCAGGTCAGTGTCCGGTGTCTCCCTGACAATGGCCGGAATGGCGGTCAGGTCAGCCATCTGGCATGCTCGCCATCGCCGCTCTCCCATGACGATCTCGTACCTGCCGGCACCTACCCGGCGGACGACGATCGGCTGCAGCAGCCCGACCACTTCGATCGACTCGGCGAGTTCGGCGAGCGAGTCATCGTCAAAGATCTGCCGGGGTTGCCTGGGGTTCGGCGTGATCGCATCGATGGGAATCTCGTCGAAGTACGCGCCGCCAACCTCAGCGAGCTGCGCAGCGGCCGAGGAAGCTGCGGCATCTGTGCGGACGCCCGGGATTGACGCCGGCGCCTGACTAGTCGGCGCCGTCGGGATCAGGGCGCCGAGCCCCTTGCCGAGGCCTCGCTTCTGCTGCGGCATCTACTTCTCCCTGCTGCGGCGCCGGCCGCGAACGGCTGCACGAACCTTGCGGTGGGTCGAGGCCGCGCAGCTCAGTATTGCGCTGGCCCAGTGTTGCGCTGGCCCGGTGCGGGTTCCATACTGCCAGGCAATTCGGCTAGCCGGATCCGATCCGCGTATGACCTGTGGATAAGTGTCAGGCCGCCCGGCTGATAACGCGCGAATCATCCTCGCCTGCGCCGAGGATCCAGTCACGCCGGCCATGCGCCCTATGCCTTCGCGGCCTTGGCATTTCGGAACGCCATCTCGCGGGCCGCTTCCAGGTACGCAAGTGCGCCGCTCGAACCGGGGTCGTAGGTCATCACTGACTGCCCGTAGCTCGGCGCCTCAGAGACCCGGACACTCCTGGGGATCACGGACCCCAGAACCAGGTCACCGAAATGACTCCGAACCTCGTCGGCCACTTGCGAGGCGAGCTTGGTCCTGCTGTCATACATCGTCAGCAGGATGGTGCTGACGATCAGGCTTGGATTCAGATGACTCCGGACAAGGTCGATTGTCCTCAGCAACTGCTCGAGTCCTTCCAGCGCGTAGTACTCGCACTGGATTGGAATCAGCACCTCGGGCGCGGCCACTAGCGCGTTGACCGTCAGGAGTCCCAGCGAGGGCGGGCAGTCAATGAAGATGTAATCAAGCTCTGAAGCGTCGTAGCCCGCGAAGGCGCGAGCGAGCCTCGACTCCCGCGCGACGAGAGGCACGAGTTCGATCTCTGATCCGGCTAGGTCAATGGTCGCGGGCGCGCAGAAGAGTTTGCGATAGCCCTGCACCGCATTGACGACATCTCCGAGTGGCGTGCCGTCAACGAGCACGTTGTAAACCGACGTGGTTCCGGATCTGTGCTCCACGTCTAGCGCTGTCGATGTGTTTCCCTGCGGATCGAGGTCGACGACGAGTACCCGCGATCCGTTCATCGCCAAGCTTGCCGCCAGGTTGACTGCGGTGGTTGTCTTCCCGACGCCGCCCTTCTGGTTCGCGATCGTCACGATCCGGCATGACTCCGGACGCGGCCAGTCTTGACCGCCAGCCCTGGCATTCATGGCAGCCTGAACCGCACGCGCGATCGGCGTGTCAGCCGATGTGTCTGGCTCAGAACGTGCCACCTCATCCTCGCTCTCGCTGCGACCGATCAGGGTGCCGGGATACGTACCCGCGATCATAGGGCTGTCGGGGCCCTGAGTTGTCCAGCCGCCGCGACTAGATTCCTCAACCTGAGGCGACCAAACACGCATTTCCTCAGGTGACCGGCGATCTGCAAAAGCTTGCGATTCGCGAATTGGTGAGTCGGCATTTCCGTCCGTCCAACGCTGGACCACGGCGTGCCGAGGAAGCGTTCGCGCTCGCCAATGGTCATCAACGGGCCGGCGAATCGATACCCGGCCTTGCGTCGCGCGGGCCCCTGAATCAGCGCCTCCGACGCCTGCGGAAACCTCACCGGGCTTCAACCGCACGGCCTTCCCCGCTCCGGATCCAGCATCGACATCGCCATGGTCGGGGCCCGGAGCCGCCGTTGTTTCACGTGAAACCGAATCCGGTTGAATCGCTGAATTCTTTGAAGCTTCGGCATCAATCGATCGTTCGTGCCGCACTTGGGCCTGATCTGAATCCCGGGGCCAACTTGAACCCTGGGGCCAACCGAGCCCGGTCTCGTAGATCTCGGCGGAATCCCGGATCGGAGACGTCAGTGCGAAGGCAGCCCTGTCGCTCGAACCGTGCTTCTCAGACACCGACCGGATGTCATGAGGCGAGACCTCCGGCCATCCGAGCCCCTTACGAACCTCGCCATCCCCTCGCATGGCGACCGCCTCCCCCTCCGAGCCGACTGGCGCTCCCGGCGAAGCAAGCGCGCCGCATTGGCTCGGCGCTCCCTTCGCCCGGTCGGGCGCAGGCTTCGACGTCTGCCCCCGCACCGGCTGGGCCCGCACCGGCTGGGCCCCCTCCGGCCGAGCCACCTCCGGCTGTGCCCGCACCGGCTGTGCCCCGACCGGCTGTGCCCGTTCGTACAGCACCGTTTCCGCGCCGAGAGCGCCCTTGATCCAGATCTGACCGTGATCCCCCTGCTCGATCGAGTCCCACGATTCCTGATCGGGCGATCGCGTCCCTACAGGCGCTCGGTCTCGGTCGGCGGTCAGGCTAACAATGCTGAGCCGTGGCGGCAACTCCGGACAGCTCGGCTTCTGCGAGCATTGCGGGAGCCGCAAGGCCAGTCGCGCTCACCATCTCAAGCCTGGGCCACCCGACGCCCTCATCGCCGGCGCCATCGCCGTCATCGCTGGAGACGCGTCCGACCACCAGGCCTGGCTCAGGCCAGCCGAGGCCGCGCCCGGTCGTAGTCATCGGAATCTGTCACCTCGTCCGTGCAATGCAGATCCACATGCCACCGCAAGCCGGTGGCATGCCGCACGGCCCCGCCCGCCGCGCCAACAACTGGCAGCAGCCCACGCGGCCCGCCGGTCGTCGAACCCATGGGCCGCCAGTCAGCTCCGGCCTTCCTCAGCCTAGGCCGTCGTGACCCGCTCGCGAGAGCGCCTGCACCTCATGTTCGACTTCGCCGACCTTGGTCGCGCGAACGCTTCCTCGCGGCCTTCGCGTTCACGGCTGTGGAAAAGCGAACAACAGTTGTCGGGTGTTCGAGCAGTCCCCTCGCGGCTAGGTCCCGCCCCGCCATCACGACCTCTGCGTCCGTCACACCCAGTCGGCGCAGCACCGGCCCCGCTTCCTCAAGCTCTGCCGCGGCCGACGTGCCTTTGATCGCAAGCACCAGCCCGCCTGGACGGCAGATGCCTGCGGACAACTCCGCGAGCCGATCCAGTCTCGCTACCGCGCGCGACGTCACGACATCGGCCTCTACGTCCCCCGCCATCTCCTCAGCCCGGCCGCGGCAGATCTCGACATTGCGCAGTCCGAGCTCGGCGACGCACTCAGCCATAAAGGCGGTCCGCCGCGCCATCGGCTCAAT
Source organism: uncultured Actinomycetota bacterium (assembly GCA_963809195.1). Classification (GTDB taxonomy): domain Bacteria; phylum Actinomycetota; class Actinomycetes; order Streptosporangiales; family Streptosporangiaceae; genus Chersky-822. The sequence goes on from CAWEIQ010000005.1 coordinate 176,161, forward strand.
CAGCGTGATACGCAGATCGGGCCGCAGGATCGCCAGAACCACTCCCGGCAGGCCTGCCCCCGATCCGAGGTCGATGAGCCAACCGGACGCGCCAGCCTCGGTACCTGGCGAAGACTCATCCACAACCCTGGCAGCCCCAGCCCCGGTCGCGCCTGGAGCGAAGGCGGTTGGCAGCAACTCGACGATCAACCCGCTGTTGATCAGATGACGTTCCCAGATCCGCCCGGCCTCGGCAGGACCGATCAGACCACGCTCGACGCCGGGACCGGCCAGCAATGCGGCGTAAGCCTGAGCCTGAGGCAGTTTCGGTCCGAACAACTCCCGCGCGGCAGCAGGCGGATCCAACACGAGTGAACGGGACTCAGCCGACCGGAAGAACGACCACTCGCCGGTTCGGGTCGATACCTTCGGACTCGCTCCGCAGGCCGGCCGCCGCGACCGCGTCGTGCACGATCTTCCGCTCGAACGCGTTCATCGCGCCAAGTGCCTTCGCCTCGCCCGTCCGCTTGACCTCCTGGGCGATGCTCGCGCCCAGTTCGCTCAGATCGGCCCGGCGCTGGGCCCGGTAGCCGCCGATGTCGAGCATCAGCCTCGTCCGCGCGCCGGTCTGCCTGTGCACCGCGAGCCGCGTCAGCTCCTGCAGCGCGTCGAGTACTTCGCCGCGATCTCCGATCAGCTCGTCCAGCGTCGCACCCACGACGGACACGACGGCTCGGTCGCCTTCGACGTCCATGTCGATGTCGCCATCGAGGTCGGCAACGTCGAGCAGGCCTTCGATGTAATCGGCCGCTATGTCGCCCTCTTGCTCGAGGTCGGCCAGGCTGACCTCTGCGGGCTCATCCGCCTCAGCGTCCGCACCGGCGCCCTGTCCGTCAGGCGCCTCGTCCTCCTGCACGCTCGAAGCGTCCTCGAACTCATCGGCAGCGCTACCTGCTGGCTCCACGGATTGCTCCTGCTCGGAGTCGGCAAGCGTGTTCTCACCTTGGCTCACGACGAGATCCTCCTAGTCGGCGCTGGCGTCGCATGGCCGCGTTCGGCCCAAATGGCCAGACCCGCAACGCTCAGCGCTTACCCGACCGCTTACTGCGCGACTGTCGCTGTCGCTGCTGCCTGACGATCTTAGTCTCGGGCTCGGGCGCCGGGGGCGGCTCGGGCTCAGACCGGCCCTTGACGAACCTGCGCAGCACGCCACCATCGTTGGATGTTGCCGCACCTGGTTTGTGCCCGTTCGCACTACTCGCGGCGTTTGTCGCGCCTGTGCCGCCGGTCCCGCTGGCGCCGCTCTTCCCGGTGGTCCCGCTGGCGCCGCTCTTCCCGGTCGTCCCGCTGTCTGCTCCCGTGGAGGACTTGCCGGCTTGGGCCGATGTGTTCCCGCCCTGCGCTGGCTTTGCGTCGCTGACGCCCGACCCCGAGCCCTTGTTCAGCGATGTCGGCTTCCCACCGGCACCGCCGCCCTTGTTCCCGGCACTGCTGTTCCCGGCACTGCTGTTGCCGGCACTGCTGTTGCCCGCCCTGGCGCCCTTGTTCCCGGCACTCGTCGGGGGCTTTCTGTTTCCCGTCGTACCGCTGCCTGGCTTCGGCTTAGTCGTCCCGCTGGTCAGCCCTGCAGCCGGGGCGGGCTTGCCCGCCTTGCCGCCGATCGGAACGTTGCCGTCAGGGCCCATCGCCGCGGCGCCGACCGGATACTTACGCAGCAGCACGTACTGCTGGCCGAGCGTCCACAGGTTCGTGGTGACCCAGTACAGGACCAGCCCGAACTGCCAGTACAGGCCCGTCAGCGCGAACAGCGGCATGATGTATGCCATCAGCTTCTGGGACTGCCCCATCGGGCTGTCCTTGCCGGTTGGCATCATGCCGCGCTTCATGCTCTGCCGGACCGTCAGGTACGTCGTGGTCATGCTGATCACAACGACGATGCAGATCACGATCTTGGCGTGCAGCGGCACGTTCATGCCGTTGGTGAACAGCACCTTGTCCGCGATCGTCGCGCCGAAGATCTTCGCATGCTGCGCGCTCTCGATCACCGTCTTCGACAGGTGATACTGCAGCGGATCGCCCTTCTGCCACTCCGCGATATAGCGCAGCACGCTGAACAGCGCGAAGAAGATCGGCATCTGCAGGATGACCGGAAGGCAGCCCATCAGCGGGTTGACGCCCGCCTCCTGGTACAGCTTCATCGTCTCCTGGTTGAGCGTCTCCCTGTCGCCCTTGTGCTTCTTCCGAAGTTCTGTGATCCGGGGCGTCAACGCCGTCATCGCCCGCTGTGTGTGCATCTGCTTGATGAACAGCGGGACGAGGATCAGCCGCATGATCACCACGAGGATCATGATGGTGAGCAGCCAGGTCACGCCGCTCGTGACGCCGAACGCGGGGCTGAACAGGTTGAACAGCTGCGTGATGATCCACGCAACAGCGTTGTTGATCGGGGCGAGGATGGTGTTCAACGGGTCAGTTCCCTTGCTCTGTCGTCAATCACGGCTCGCCGCTCCTCGTTCTGGCGACGCAGGGGCGGCGGCACCGGGTCCAGGCCGCCGGGGTGGAACGGGTGGCACCGGCTGAGCCGCCTTACGGCCAGCCAGCTGCCGCGGCCCGCGCCGTGCACCCGGATCGCCTCCAGCGCATAGGCACTGCACGACGGGTAGAACCGGCAGCGCGGCCCGAGCACCGGGCTGACGAACCGCCGGTATACGGAGATCAGCCCAATGAGCAACCGCGCAGGCAACTGCCGCCACACCTGCACCGTCCCCGCGGGACTAGTTCGCTCGTTCACACCGCACCACCCTGCCGCCGGAGCAGTGACCGAACTATCTGGCCCAGCTCAGGAGCCAGATCTGCCTGGCTTGCCGTCGCGGCCGGCGGGTTAGCGCGCAACACTAGAAGGCTACCCGCCGGGAGAGACTGCAGGTACCCCGCGGCAAGGTGCCGAAGCCGACGTTTGACCCGGTTACGGACAACGGCCGGTCCGACGGCGCGGCTCACCGTGAAGCCGATCCGCGGCGGTTCCTCGACGCCGTTCCGCACCAGCAGATGACCGACGAGCAGCGGCCGCCCGGCCCTGCTCCCGGACCGGATCGCAGCATCGAACTCGGCGCTGCGGCGCATCCGCGCACCCGACGGCAGCACCGGACGTCACCGCCGCGCAGAAGACGGCAGCGCCGGTCAGACGCTGACCCGCGCACGGCCCTTACGGCGGCGTGCACCGAGGATTGCACGACCAGCACGGGTGCGCATGCGCAGCCGGAAGCCGTGCGTCTTTGCCCGACGCCGATTGTTCGGCTGGAACGTGCGCTTGCTCACAGGAAACTCCAGATGCGGGTGAAAATTATCCGGGCAGCCGCCATCACGCAGCTACCGCCACAACACAAGGTTAGCGTGCGCTGGCACCGCCTTAGGCTCGCGGGCACAAGCCACCTACACTCCGCAACCCTTCAAGGCGCATCAACCGGACGCACCCGTCAGTCACGCGGCACCGGGCCAGAGCAGAACAACGCACTGAATACTTCGCAATCGTAGCCGAACCACCCCGCTCCAGCACCGCGACCGCGCGAGAGCACCGCGACCGCGCGAGAGCGTGGGCAAGACCCCGGCGAACGGGCTTCTCTGGTGCGGGCGACGGGTCAGCCCTCTGCGACGGCAGTCCAGCGGCAGCGACTCGCTACAGCGCGTGATCGGCGCCGGCCGCGGTGGCCGCAATTGCCGCGAAGCTCGCGTAACGCCGCAGTGAACCGTTCGTGATCATGAGCGGCGAGTCATGACACTCGCCGTTTCCCGAACGTAGTCGGCCCACCAAGCCTAGGCTGTGGAAAGCTCTGCCGGCAGGTGTGGACCGGCTCAGCGGGGCGGTGCCATAATCTCCGGACGCCGCGCCGGATCGCAGCGTTGCACATGCTGTGGAAAAACCTGTTGAACACACGTTGGGGGGCGCGAGGTGATCGGGCAATGAGCGAACCAGACCTCGCAGAAATCTGGGCTAGGTCCCTCAACGATCTCGCAGACATGCAGATCGAGCCGTACCAGCGTGCGTGGCTGCAGCTCACCAGACCGCTCGGACTGGTGGAGAATACAGCCCTGATCGCGACGCCGAACGAATTCGCCAAAGATCAACTCGAGAACCGGCTGCGCGCGCTCATCACCAACGCCCTGTCCCGTGAGCTAGGCCGCAACATCCAGCTCGCCGTCATCATCGACCCAGCGGTCACTGCGTCTTTGCCCGCGAGTGATGACCCGCAGTTCGCGGCCGACCCGCTCGGCATCCGGATGCCATTCGGCGCGCCAGCCGACCGCCTCGACGGTCAACCGGCCACGATTGCGCCGGACGGCACCCAGCACGACGGGCTGCACGTCGTCGGCGGTACTCACCTTGGCCAGGCCGATCAGGCTGGCACGGTCATGCCACAGGGGCCGCTCCCATTGCAGCCAGGTCCGGCCGGCCTTCCGCACCTGCCAGGCCGTCGGGCGGGGCTCTCTACCGACGGAAATGAAGTGGACGGCGCGGGGCGCCGAGGCGGATTCGGCGCCGACCGCCACGGCCGCGGCGACAACGGGCATCAGGCTAGCGGCAGGGCCAACTTGTCGCAGCCAAACGGCCTGCCGGGGAGCACCAGCCTGCCGGGCAACGGCATGCACAGGCCAACGCAGACCAGGCTCAACCCGAAGTACACGTTCGAGACGTTCGTCATCGGCTCAAGCAACAGGTTCGCGCACGCCGCGGCGGTCGCGGTCGCGGAGGCGCCGGCGAAGGCCTACAACCCGCTGTTCATCTACGGGGACTCCGGGCTGGGCAAGACCCACCTGCTGCATGCCATCGGGCATTACGCGCAGAGCCTGTATCAGGGCGTCAGGGTCCGCTATGTGAGCTCTGAGGAGTTCACCAACGACTTCATCAACATGATCAGGGACGGCAAGCAGGACGGATTCCGGCGGCGCTACCGGGACGTCGACGTCCTGCTGGTGGACGACATTCAGTTCCTGGAGAACAAGGAAGGCACGCAGGAGGAGTTCTTCCACACGTTCAACACGCTGCACAACGCGACCAAGCAGATCGTCATCTCAAGCGACCGCGCCCCGAAGCGGCTGGTCACCCTCGAAGACAGGCTGCGGAGCCGGTTTGAGTGGGGCCTGCTGACCGACATCCAGCCGCCGGAACTCGAGACCCGGATCGCGATCTTGCGGAAGAAGGCCGTGCAGGACCGGCTCAACGCACCGCCCGAGGCCCTGGAGTACATCGCCAGCCGGATCTCGACGAACATCAGGGAGCTCGAGGGCGCCCTGATCCGCGTCAGCGCGTTCGCCAGCCTTAACCGCCAGCAAGTCGACTTGCAGCTCGCCGAGTTCGTGCTCAAGGACCTGATTCCTGAGGCGCAGGGTCCGGAGATCACGGCCGCCACGATCATGGGGCAGACCGCCTCGTACTTCGGATTGTCCATAGACGACCTGTGCGGCACGTCCAGGTCCCGGGTACTCGTCACGGCCCGGCAGATCGCGATGTACCTGTGCAGGGAGCTGACCGATCTCTCCCTGCCCAAGATCGGCCAGCATTTCGGCGGCCGCGACCACACCACTGTCATGCACGCCGACCGCAAGATCAGGTCGCTCATGGCCGAGCGCCGGTCGATCTACAACCAGGTCACCGAGCTGACCAACCGCATCAAGCAGCAAGCCCTCCCTAGCTAACATGCCGGGCGCGGGCCGGACAGGCAGGCCGGGCCGGCCGGTCGAGCCATGCCTGGCCGACCTTCCGCCCGGGCTGGCCCACGTCCGCCCCGGGCTGGCCAGCGTCCCCCCGGGCTGGCCAGCGTCCCCCCGGCCTTCCGCGGCCTCCGCCTTGGCCCGCGCGGCCTTCCCGGCCTTCCGCCGGGGGGTTGCCGTGCGTGGATGGTCCTGTCATCACCTCGATCCGCAATGGGTGGACCATACATACGCGCTGCTGCGAGCCTTCGGCGCGCTAGACCGGCCTCCGTCCGCTCGAAAACCGTCCTAGCACGCACCTCTTCCACGTGGCCGCACTGAATGTGACCACACACTCACAGAACGCTCTAAGACATCACTATCCGTACACACAGGCTGTGGATGAACTTGTGGATGACCCTGCGGATAGGTATGGGATGACTGGGACTATGCGGGGGACAACGGGACGCGCATTACCCGGCCGAGATCGTGCCTGCACAGCCGAGCGGGTCTGCGCTCGGCGCTTATCCACGCAGGCTGTGCATGGAAATGCGGGCTTGACCTGGCCGGACGCCGCTGTCCCCAGAATCCACTGTGCCTACTACGACTACGAGTCTTTCTATACGAGATACAAGACCCAAGTAGCGCGCGTGCCAGGCCGCTCGTGGCTGGGCGAAGGCTGCGCGTGCCAGGCCGCTCGTGGCTGGGCTAAGGCTGCGCGTGCCAGGCCGTTCATGGCTGGGCGAAGGCTGCGCATCCTGGCCGCCTGGCAGGGCAAAGTTGTACGCATCCAGCCCTGCCTGGCTGGGCGAAGCCCGGGCCGCAAAGCCGCAGGCACGTTAGGCTTTCACGGAACATCTAACGTCCCGCAGATAGCGGTGCCTAGCGCTGAACCCGCTTGGTCTTGCCTGCTCCGCAGCTGGTACCTCCGCTGCTCGGCAGGGAGCGGCAACGCCGCGGGGGCGAGAACGGAAGGCGGCTTGCCGTGCAGATCATCGTCGAACGAGATGTTTTCGCCGATGCGGTGGCCTGGACGGCCCGAGCGCTGCCAGCACGTCCTACGGTCCCTGTGCTGGCCGGGATGCGACTGCATGCCACCGATGATGAGCTGACGCTGTCGAGCTTCGACTACGACGTTTCCGCTTTGGCAAAGATCCCGGTCGATACCCAGGCGCCGGGCAGCGCGCTGGTCTCCGGCCGGCTGCTTGCCGAGATCAGCCGGAGCCTGCCCGGCCGCCCTGTCCAGATCAGCTCGGAAGGCGGACGCGCTGTCCTGACGTGTGGCAGCGCCACCTTCAACCTGCTGACCATGCCCGAGGACGAGTACCCGGCGCTGCCCGAGATGCCGCCTGCGGCTGGCACGGTCGGCAGCGACGCGTTCGCCACCGCGGTCAGCCAGACCGCCGTCGCGGCCGGGCGAGACGACACCCTGCCCTCTCTGACAGGCGTGCGGATCGAGATCGAGGGCGACACCCTCACGCTGATCTCGACCGACAGGTACCGCCTCGCTGTCCGCGAACTGCGCTGGACGCCGGCCAAGCCTGAACTGTCGGCCGCGGTGCTCGTCCCGGCGAAGGCGCTGACCGACACCGCAAGGTCCCTGACGACAGCGGCCGAAGTCTCCATCGCGCTGGCCCTGCCTGGTGAGGGCAGCGGTTCCGGCCCGGCAGGCCTCAATGTCGGAGGCGACGGCATGATCGGGTTCGAGGCTGGCGGCCGCCGGACCACGACAAGGCTGCTGAGCGGCGAGTTTCCGCGGTACAGGACGCTGCTGCCGTCGACGGTCAACTCCACGGCAGAGATCTCGACCAGCCTGCTCGCCGAGGCGGTCCGCCGCGTCGCCCTGGTCGCGGAGCGCAACACCGCTGTCAGGCTCAGCTTCACCTCTGGCCAGCTCACCCTCGAGGCGGGCACCGGCGACGAGGCCCAGGCCGACGAGGTGATCGAAGCCAGCTTCGACGGTGACGACCTGACGATCGCGTTTAACCCGAACTACCTGCTCGACGGGCTGACCGCGATGGACAGCGACACCACGAGGATCGCGTTCACCGAGGCGGGCAAGCCGGCGCTGCTGACCGGCAAGCCCGGTCCGGACGGCAGCCCGGATTACCGGTACCTGCTGATGCCGTTCCGCCTGAACAGCTAAGCCGACGCGCGCGAACCCAGGACCTGAGCCAGGCCCGACCCGAGCGACCCGCGCCAGGCCGGCCCGGACCCGCGCCAGGTCGGCCCGCCCTAGGTCGGCCCGCGCCAGCGGCCCGAGCCACGCCGGCCCGCGCCAGGTCGGCCCGCCCTAGGTCGGCCCGCGCCAGGCCGAGCCGCGCCAGGCCGAGCCGCGCCACGCAGGCCCGGGCTAGGGCGACCCGCGCGGCGGCCGGGCCGACGGCGGGAGCCGCTAGTCTGCCAGGCGTGTACCTGGCCAGGCTCGCGCTCGCTGACTTCCGTTGCTACGAGTCGGCCGACGTCACGTTCGAGCCAGGCGTGACGACGTTCACAGGGCCGAACGGCGCCGGGAAAACGAACCTTGTCGAGGCCGCCTACTACATCGCGACGTTCGGAAGCCATCGCGTTTCCGCGGATGCAGCCCTGATCAGGTCGGGCGCCGACAGGGCGATCCTGCGGGCATCGGTCCACTCGCAAGATCGCGACAGCCTTGTCGAGATCGAGCTCAACGCAGGCCGGGCGAACCGCGTCAGGCTCAACAGGGCCGCGCTGACTAGGCCCCGGGATGCGCTCGGCACGTTGCGCTGCGTGATGTTCGCGCCCGAGGACCTGGCCATCGTCAAGGGCGATCCTTCTGAGCGCCGGCGCTACCTCGATGACCTGCTTGTCGCCAGCCGCCCCCGTTACGCGGCAGTCCGCGCCGACTATGAGCGCGTCGTCAAGCAGCGCAGCGCGCTGCTCAAGTCGGCGAGGGCGGCAGGCCGCGGCGACCCCGCCGGCCTGGACATCTGGGACGAGCAACTCGTCACGCACGGCACGGCACTCACAGCCGGGCGCCTGCAGCTGACCGCAGCGCTAGGTCCACTCGTCGCGGACCGGTACAACGACGTCTCGGGTGACGCGCGCGGCGCGTCGATCAGCTACCGGCAGGGGTCGGAGCGGTCGGGCGTGTTCGACCCCGATCCCGAGCCCGCCAAGATCGCCCAGACCATGCGCGACTCGCTCGAACGCCTGCGCCGCGCCGAGCTCGAACGCGGCGTCTGCCTGGTCGGGCCGCACAGGGACGAGCTTGAGCTGCGGGTCGGTGAGCTGCCCGCCCGTGGCTACGCCAGTCACGGCGAGTCGTGGTCGCTCGCACTGGCGCTCAGGCTGGCGGCCTTCGGCTTGCTGCGCGCCGATGGCGAGGACCCTGTGCTGATGCTCGATGACGTATTCGCGGAACTGGATGTCGGCCGCAGGGACCGGCTGGCTGAGCTGGCCGGTGACGCGGAGCAGGTGCTCGTCACCGCGGCCGTGCTCGCAGACGTGCCGCCTCGGCTCGCCGGGAGCGGCTATACCGTCTCGAACGGGGTGCTCGGCCGTGCCGCCTGACCGCCCTGGCAGCGCCGCCAACCGCCAGCAGCCCGCTGAAAGCACCCGGCTCGCGCTGGCAGCCGACGCGCTCACCCAGGCGAAGGCAGACGCCGCCGCTCGCGGTAACCGGCCGGCGGCGCGGGCTGACGGAGATTTCGCGCAACAAAAGCACGGGTCCTCATCGCCCGCGGCGGGCCAGCAGTCCAGGCGCCGGCGCCGGGACGACCCTGCGCCGCTGAGCACCGCGATCGACGGGCTGGTCGCGGACACCGGTTGGGAGCACGCCGTGACGACCGGGTCGGTCTTCGGCCGCTGGGCGCAGATCGTCGGCCCAGACCTGGCAGCGCATACCGTGCCGGACGGCCTCGCTAACGGCGAGCTGACGGTGACTGCCGATTCAACAGCCTGGGCGACCCAGCTGCGGTTGCTCGCGGCCGAGCTTGTCCGCAAGCTGAACTCCGAGCTCGGCGACGGCTCGGTCCGCAGGGTCAACGTGCGCGGGCCGGGAGCGGGATCCAGACGGCCAGGACAGTGGCGCGTACGAGGCAGCAGAGGCCCGCGCGACACCTACGGCTGAACAGCGGTCGCCTCCCCCAGGCGCCCACGCTCAGCCACGCGACGGGGCCCCCCGCTGTCGCCAGAACAGCATCGGGGCGCCCCCGTTGCGAGATGCGCGCGGCCGCCGGAGCGGAGCGAGCCGGCAGCGTACTCCAACATGGTGAACTAGGGGTGCTCTGAGGGCCGAGTACGGCTGAGGCTGACGGCGCAAGCAGGTAAAATAGGTAAGCGTACCGGGACAGTCGCAGTCGGGGAATTGCTGCCAGGCGCCCGTGCGCCCGGTCCCTAAGTTTGGCGCTGTCCGCTTTCAGGAGGAGCGAACCGTTTGTCTTATGACGCACGCTCAATCACGGTCCTCGAGGGCCTGGAGGCGGTTCGCAAGCGCCCGGGCATGTACATCGGCTCGACCGGCGAACGCGGACTGCACCACCTGGTTCAAGAGGTTGTCGACAACGCCGTAGACGAGGCCCTGGCCGGATTCTGCGACCGGATCGAGGTGACGCTGCTCGCCGATGGCGGAGTCAGGGTAACCGACAACGGCCGCGGCATACCGGTCGACGAGCACCCAGTCGAGAAGCGGCCCGCCGTCGAGGTCGTACTGACCACGCTGCACTCGGGTGGAAAGTTCGACGGGCAGTCCTATGCGGTCTCTGGCGGCCTGCATGGCGTCGGCGTCTCGGTCGTCAACGCGCTATCGGCCAGACTCGATGTGGAGATCCGCAAAGACGGATATGTCTGGCGGCAGTCCTATGCGCTGAGCGAGCCGACCGGACCGCTGAACAAGGGTGAGAAGACCGACGAGACCGGCACGATCATCACGTTCTGGCCTGACAGCGACATTTTCGAGACCACGACGTGGAGCTTCGAGACGCTGTCCAGGCGGCTGCAGGAGATGGCGTTCCTGAACCGCAGCCTGACGATTGTCCTGACCGACGAGCGGCCCGACCACATCAACGGTGAGCCGCACGTGGTCAGCTACTGCTACGACGGTGGCATCGCCGACTTCGTCCGCTACATCAACGCGTCGAAGGAAGCCGTGCACGGTTCGGTGATCGAGTTCGGCGACGAGGCCACCGGCATGGCCCTCGAGGTCGCGATGCAGTGGAGCGGCTCCTATGCCGAGTCGGTGCACACGTTCGCGAACACGATCAACACGGCCGAGGGCGGTACCCACGAGGAAGGGTTCCGCGCGGCGCTGACGTCGATCATCAACAGGTACGCGCGCGAGCAGAAGCTGATCAGGGAGAAGGACGAGAACCTCACGGGAGACGACGTCCGCGAGGGCCTGACCGCGATCATCCACGTCAAGCTCGCCGAGCCCCAGTTCGAGGGCCAGACCAAGACCAAGCTCGGCAACACCGAGGCCAAGTCGTTCGTCCAGCGGGTGTGCAACGACCACCTGCGTGACTGGTTCGAACGCAACCCAGGTGAGGCCAAGTCGATCGTGATCAAGGCGACCCAGGCCGCCAGGGCGCGGATCGCGGCCAGGCACGCCAGGGACCTGACGCGCAAGAGCGCGATGGGCGGCGCCGGGCTGCCTGGCAAGCTGTCTGACTGTCAGTCTGGCGACCCGGCGATCTGCGAGATCTACGTCGTCGAGGGCGACTCCGCCGGCGGCTCGGCCAAGGGCGGCCGCGACCCGATGTTCCAGGCCATCCTGCCGATCCGCGGCAAGATCCTGAATGTCGAGAAGGCGAGGATCGACCGGGTCCTGAAGAACAACGAGGTCCAGGCGATGATCACCGCGCTCGGCACCGGTATCCACGACGACTTCGACATCGCCAAGCTGCGGTACCACAAGATCATCCTGATGGCCGACGCCGACGTGGACGGCCAGCACATCACCACGCTGTTGCTCACGCTGCTGTTCAGGTTCATGAGGCCGCTGATCGAGGCCGGGCACGTGTACCTCGCGCAGCCGCCGCTGTACAAGATCAAGTGGGAAGGCAGGAACGTCCCGCCCGGCTACGCCTACTCCGACCGGGAGCGGGACGGGCTGATCGAGGCCGGGATCGCCGAGGGCCGCAAGGACCCGCGCCCGCGTGACGGCATCCAGCGCTACAAGGGTCTGGGCGAGATGAACGCGAAAGAGCTGTGGGACACAACGATGGATCCGATGCACCGCGTGCTGCGGCTCATCACGCTCGATGACGCCGCCCAGGCGGACGAGCTGTTCACCGTCCTGATGGGCGAGGACGTCGAAGCGAGGCGGAATTTCATCCAGCGCAACGCCAAGGACGTCCGTTTCCTGGACATCTAGCTTGCGTGGTCGGCGGCGCCGCCGAGAGCGGCGCCGCGGGTTCCCACTGGGAATTGTGATCGCTGCTTGGTCGGTGGCAAGGGCCACGCCAAGCCTGCGGTCACGGTAGAGGAGAGGTCTGCATGAGCGTCGACACGCCGGAAGCTTCGACTGGCGGGCCGGAGGGCCCAGGCGGCCGGCTTGAGCCTGTCGACATCCAGGTCGAGATGCAGCGCAGCTACATCGACTATGCGATGTCGGTCATCGTCGGGCGCGCGCTGCCCGACGTGCGGGACGGGCTCAAGCCCGTGCACGTCCGGGTGCTGTACGCGATGTACGACGGCGGATACCGGCCGGACCGGGGCTACTCGAAGTGCTCCAGGGTCGTCGGGGACGTAATGGGCCAGTACCACCCGCACGGCGACTCGGCGATCTACGACGCGCTCGTCCGCCTCGCCCAGCCATGGTCGATGCGGATGCCGCTGGTCGACGGGCAGGGAAACTTCGGCTCGCCCGGCAACGACGCTGCCGCGGCGATGCGGTACACGGAGTGCCGCCTCGCCCCGCTGGCGATGGAGATGCTGCGGGACATCGACAAGGAAACCGTCGATTTCCGCCCGAATTACGACGGCCGCTCTGCCGAGCCAGTCGTGCTCCCGGCGAGGTTCCCCAACCTGCTTGTCAACGGCTCCGAGGGCATTGCCGTGGGCATGGCCACCAAGATCCCGCCGCACAACCTGCGCGAGGTCGCGGCCGGCGCGCAGTGGTACCTGGACAACTTCGACGCCAGCGATGAAGATCTGCTTGCGGCGCTGATGGAGCGGATCAAGGGCCCGGACTTCCCGACCTCCGGCCAGATCGTCGGCCGACGGGGCATCGCGGATGCTTACCAGACCGGCCGCGGCTCGATCACCATGCGGGCCGTGGTGGACGTGGAGGAGGACCGGCGCGGTCGGACCTGCCTGGTGGTCAGCCAGTTGCCGTACCAGGTCAACCCGGACAACCTGGCCGCCAAGATCGCCGAGCTGACCAAGGACGGCAAGGTCAACGGGATCGCCGACGTTCGCGACGAATCGAGCGGCCGGACGGGCGCCATCGTGCTGCGGATGGTGATCGTGCTGAAGCGCGACGCCGTGGCCAAGGTGGTCCTGAATAACCTTTACAAGCACACCCAGCTGCAGGAGACGTTCGGCGCGAACATGCTCGCGCTCGTCGACGGCGTGCCCCGGACCCTGCGCCTGGACCAGATGATCAGGTACTGGGTCGCGCACCAGATCGAAGTGATCGTGCGCCGGACGCAGTACCTGCTGCGCAAAGCGCAAGAGCGGGCCCACATCCTGGTCGCGCTACTGCGGGCCATCGACCAGATCGACGCCGTCATCGCCCTGATCAGAGCGAGCGCGTCGGCGGCCGTGGCCCAGCAGGGTCTGATGGAGCTGCTGGACATCGACGAGATCCAGGCCAGGGCGATCCTGGACATGCAGCTGCGCAAGCTCGCCGCACTCGAGCGGCAGCAGCTTGTTGACGAGTACGAGGATCTGATGGCGCAGATCGCCGAGTACGAGGCGATCCTCGCTTCGCCGGAGCGGCAGCGTGAAATCGTCGGGACCGAACTCGGCGAGATCGCCGCGAAGTACGGAGACGCCAGGCGCACGGAGATCGTTGCGTGGGACGGCGACGTCTCGGTCGCGGACCTCATCGCCGAGGAAGACGTGGTCGTGACGATCACGCGCGGCGGTTACGCCAAGCGGACCAAGACCGATCTGTACCGCGCACAGCGGCGCGGCGGCAAGGGCGTGCGCGGCGCTCAGCTGCGCACCGACGACATCGTCGAGCACTTCTTTGTTACGTCGACGCACCATTGGATCCTGTTCTTCACGAACAAGGGCCGGGTGTACCGGGCGAAGGCCTATGAGCTGCCAGATGCCGCGCGGGACGCTCGCGGCCAGCACGTCGCGAACCTGCTGGCGTTCCAGCCGGACGAACGGATCGCCGAAGTGCTGGCGCTGCAGGACTACCAGGTCGCGCCGTACCTGGTGCTCGCCACGACCGGCGGCCTCGTGAAGAAGTCGCGGCTCACCGACTTCGACTCACCGCGGCAGGGCGGCATCATCGCGATCAACCTGCGCGAGGACGACGAGGTGATCGGGGCAAGGCTGGTCTCTCCCGATCAGGACCTGCTGCTGATTAGTCGGCGCGCGCAGGCGATCAGGTTCCACGCGACCGATGACGTGCTGCGGCCGATGGGACGCGCGACCTCTGGCGTCATCGGGATGCGGTTCACGAACGGCGACCGCCTGCTCGGCATGCACGTGGTCGATGGTGAGGCGGACGCCGACGTCCTGGTCGCGACCGGCGGCGGTTACGCCAAGCGGACCCGCGCTGATCAGTACCCCGTCAAGGGCCGTGGCGGCCTCGGCGTGATCACAGCCAAGATCGTGGAAGCCCGCGGTGAGCTGATCGGCGCGCTGATGGTCGGCCCGGAGGATGAGGTCTTCGCGATCACGTCGGCGGGCGGGGTCATCAGGACGACGGCCGCGGAGATCAAGCGGTCGGGCCGCCAGACTATGGGCGTCCGGCTTGTGAACCTGGCATCGGGTCAGACGCTGGTCGGGATCGCGCGCAATGCCGAGGAGCCTGTGAACGGCTCGGGAGACAACGGTGCCGAAGCAGCGGCCGACTCCGAGTCCGATGTTGAAGTCGGGGCGGAGGGATCGGCGGACGTCGGCGAGGCCGGATCGATAAACAACGTCGAAGACGGATCGGAAGAGTCAGCAGACTCCTGATTCCTACTCGCGCATCGTGTAATTCCTTTACGCACTTTTCATGTCGCGCACGGTGCGTTGATCGGGCCTGATCTCGGCCGGTTCCAGCCGGGTACCCACGGTAACCTGGCTCGTCACGGCAACTTTTCGGCCAATTGGGACGTCTCACTGGGTGTCACGATTGTCGCGATCGGGCTATCCAGGCCCCGGCGTTGCTGGTGGCGGATAACCTCGTTGCTAGCGACTTCACAGGAGGATGGGTGGACAACCAGGTGGACCCAGCAGCACTGGCCGATGAGGCAGGCGGCGCTGATCCCAAGGTGGACACGTCCCTCCGTAAGCCGAGCAAAGGCAAGAGCGAGCCAGTCAAGAGCGAGCCAGTCAAGAGCGAGCCGGTCAAGAGCGAGCAAAGTAAGAACCCGCCCGACAGCAAGAACAGTGCCGACAGTAAGAACAGTGCCGACAGCCAGAACAGTGCCGACCGCGAGTCAACGACAGACACCTCATCGGATGCCGCGGCGAATGGCGGCAAGAAGCAAAGCGGAACGTCGACCGCATCGCAGGAGAGCAAGCCTTCGGTATTCACCAAGCAAACCGCGAAGGGCTCAGACACCACGGTGCCGCAGGGCCGTTCTACCACCGAAGCTGACGGCGGGCCAGAAGGCAGCCGATCAGAAGGCGGCGGGCCAGCAGGCGGCGGGCCAGCAGGCGGCGGGTCAGAGGGCAACGGCAAGCCCGGCACTCCCCCGACTCCGCGCAGCGTCTTTACGCCCGCGAGCGTGACCAAGCCGCATCGCTTCCCCGATGCTGATGGTCCCGTGAACCCCGACAGCCCGTTCAAGTCGGTGAGCCCGCAGAAGACGGACACTCCTTTGCCGCAAGGCGGCCCTCTTAAGTCTGGCCCGGCCGCGACCATCGCGCAGGAAGCGGGCGCGGCCAAGAACAACCCGCCTGTCGGGCGAGGCTCCGGTGGTGACGCGGATGACGACGACCAGTCCGAGACCGCAGCGACGTTGGCCGCCGCCGCCCTGGCGCGCGAGCTGACCGGCGCAGGCTTTGCGAGCCCCGGATTCAGCAGCACGAACGTCTCGGCCAGCGACGTGACGCGCGCCGCCGACGTGCCGCGCGCATCCAGGGATGTCACGCGCACAGCGGGGGACTCGAGCCGCGCAGCGGGCGACGCCAGCCGCGCAGCCGGAGATGCAAGCCGCGCAGCGGGGGACGCGAGCCGTGCAGCGGGGGACTCGAGCCGCGCCGCGGGTACGCCGCCTCAACCAGCGGCTTCAGTATTTACACGCGCTACGCAATCGCCGAGCGCACCCGCCCCCACCAGCGATCGGCCGCCGTCGGCTATACCTCAATCCTCGCCCGGCGCTCAGCCCGGCAGGAGCGTGCCGTCTTCTGCCAGCGGCCAAACCCCGCCGGCAGCACCGTCTGTGGGCAGACAATCCGCGCCGAGTCGCGGGTCGTCGGCCGGTGCGGTGACGAACACGAGCTGGACGTCGCCGAGTTCGGCATCAGGTCATCCGCCGCCACCTCCGGCCGCGTCTGCTTTGCCGGCCACGCCAGTTTCTCCGGCCGTACCAGGCGCTCCGGCCAAGGACTGGGTGCCGTCCAGTCCTGGTGCGCAAGAGTGGACCGGAACTCTTGGTTCGGCCGACAAGGCCGCTCCCGACACAGCCGGGCTGGCCGCTCCGCCGGGACCCGCGTATTCGCCGCCGTCGGGTGCACCGCAGACCGGAATGCCCGGCGGCCGATATGGCGCTCCTACCCAAGCGGCGCCGACCCAGCTGCCGCCGACGCAGACTCCGGAACACAATCCTTCTCCCTCGGCAGGACCTGCGGCTCCTGGATCGGTACGATCAGATGACTTCAAGTCCAAACTCGCGATGCCTTTCGCGAAACCGGGGAAGAAAAAGAAGGCAAGGCCGAGTGCAGTTAGAAAGCCGGGGGGCGCTATCGGCAATGGCAGGTCAGCCGTGACTGTCAAGAGCAAGGCGGGCCCAGTGGGCAGCCCCGCCGCACAGCTGGCGCCCAAGCCGGGCGTCAGGCAAGACGGGGTCGCAGCTCGGGACGCTCAGCTTGTGCTGTCCAGGATCGAGCCGTGGTCGGTCATGAAGTTCAGCTTCCTGGCCTCTCTCGTCGGATTCGTTATCCTCCTCGTCGCCGTCGCGGTGCTGTACTTCTTCTTCTCCGCGCTCGGCGTCTTCCACAGCATCGAGCAGACCGTGCACCTGGTCACTTCCTCAGGAGGCAACGCCGGGAGCAACGCGTCCAGCTGGTTCTCCATTGGCACAGTCATGGGCTACACGATGCTGGCAGGGGCGATCGACGTCATCCTCATCACGGCGCTGTCGACGGTTGGAGCCGTCGTCTACAACGCTGTATCGCACCTGTCCGGCGGTGTCGAGATCACGCTCCAGGAAGCCGACTAACAAGTCGACCGGCTTCGCCTAACTCGCCGCCGTGCGGTAACCTAGCCCGGCACGCCCAGTCAGCTGGGCGTATCCCTGGCTCGCCACCTCGACGTGGCGCGGGAGTGGACCACCTCCCTCGCTGCCGGAGTTTCCCGGCCGGTCAAGGCGGTGTTAGGGGCCTGTAGCTCAGGCGGTTAGAGCGCTTCCCTGATAAGGAAGAGGTCCGAGGTTCAAGTCCTCGCAGGCCCACCACGCAAACACCCCAGGTCACCGGGCATCTGAGCCCACTGTCCCCTCAGCATCACCGACCGCTCGCGGTCCGGCGTGCCCGGTGCGTGCCCGATCGCGCCGGTCTTGGCTCCCGCTGCGCGACCTTGCTGAGGCTCTTTGCGTCTCGCGCTGGCGTTCGTCGCCGCCGTAGAGGCAGATGACAGCGGCGCGAGCGCTGCTGTGGCCCATTCGGTCTATCAGCTCGCGGATGCTGAGCCCTTAATGATGGCTGACCGCCACCAGCACGAGCACGACCACCGCCGCGCCGAGGATCACGCCCATGATGATCACCCCAGCATTGGTCAGGCCAACCAGGTGCAGCCGCTCCGCTCGCGCTTCGGCGCGCTTTTCCTGTTCGCGCTCGGCCTTACTCCGCTTCGGCGGCGGCCCCGGCGGCGGTGGAAGGCGCCGCCCACTCCCGGGCAGGCGGGTGAACGGCCGCCACTTCGGCCCGCCAAACCGCCAGTTCCATGACAAGTTATCCCGGCTATACGGGTCGTTCGGGTCATCCATCGGCCACCTCGCGGGTGAACGCCTGCTCAGCTTCGAGTATGAGGCAGTCAGACACCACAGTCGGCGCTCAATCGGCTTTGACGCGGGATAATCGCGGGATGATATGTCGGCTAGGAGGCTCGTGGATTGGCAACTGAGCAGGTCACAGCCTCGATACGCAGCGATGCAACAGCGATCTTGAAAACTGCTAAAGGCAAGTGCCATCGGGGTCATGGCATTTGAAGCGCTCAGCTTTTGGGCTGCTGCCAATACTGCTGCCAACGTGGCTGACGACGGCGATCGCCTAGAAACCGCTATGGAACGGCATCCAAGGTCATCTCTATCAGCAGACAGCCGTGGACGACCTACCCAAACCTACGGATCAAAGGGTTGCGGACCTGCGCGGCGGAGCCAAGGATCGAGCGCCAGGATGCCGGACGGGAGGGAGGCAGCCCAAGTCGGCGATTTCCGGCAGGACCCTTGTAAAAGTCGCGACCATGCGCGTCTGGCCATCCTCGCCGTTCGAGGGGCCCCAGCTGGTAGAGGTTCCATTCGCCCCGGTGCGCGTGCAGGTGTGCGGTGCTGGCGCTGCTGGCCGGAGGATGCGTCGACGCGGGTACCGCCGCCCTTCTGGCCAGGAACTGGCGGGGGCGGAGTTCTCGACGAGCGCTTCGAGCAGGTGTCCCGCTCGGCGATCTCGGCAGTGAGTTATCAAAGGTCGACGCACCGGAAAATGGCTGGCCGCAAGCAGTGTGCATACATTAGGTTCCCAGTTCATGGATGATCCAGACGGATACTTCGGCGAGCCGGTTGCAGCGAGCTACGACGATCCGTCCGACCGCATGTTCCTGCCGGAGGCTATCGACCCGGCGGTCAGCCTGCTCGCCGAGTTGGCGGGCAGCGGGCAGGCACTGGAGCTGGCTATCGGCACGGGCCGAATCGGACTGCCGCTGTCGCAGCGCGGCGTGCCGGTCCATGGCATCGAGCTGTCCCGGGCGATGGTGGCCAAGCTCCGCAGCAAGCCAGGCGGCGAGGCTATCGGCGTGACCATTGGTGACATGGCCACGACGAGGGTTGACGGCACCTTCACGGTGGCCTACCTGGTGTACAACACGATCAACAACCTCACCTCGCAAGAAGCGCAGGTCGCCTGCTTCCGCAACGTCGCTGAGCACCTCACCCCGGGCGGCTGCTTCGTGATCGAGACCGCCATCCCTAACCTGCGCCACCTGCCGCCCGGGCAGGACATCCTGGGATACCGGGCGGGACCCGCGCGGATCGTCAGCTACAGCTTTGACCACGCCACCCAGCAGTACCGCGGCCATTACGCCGAGTTCACCGACGGGACGGGGGAATACCACACGATCCCGTTCCGCTACGTATGGCCGTCCGAGCTGGACCTGATGGCGCATCTCGCCGGACTCCGGTTGCGCGACCGCTGGGCCGGCTGGAACCGAGAGCCTTTCACTACCGACAGCCGGTCGCACGTCTCCGTCTGGCAGAAGCCCGCGCAGCCTCAAGGGTGATCTTGCGCATGCTGCCGGAAAGTCAGCGACCAGTATGGGGCAGCGGCCATCGTTCATCGAGGCAGCGACAGACCGTTGAGTTCCATCGCGACCGTGGGTTCGCTGATGGCGGCTGGCCTAGCCCTGCCTAGCCCGGCTGGCCGAGGCGAACCGCGATCGCTGCGGCCGCCTCGCGCAGCCACGCCTGGCGCGCGGCAGCTCGTCCTTGGCGCCGTCCTCCCACAGCTTGCGGAACACCGGGTCCAGCTCGGCCGAGTCGCGCGAATCCTCGTGATGGCGCCGCGCCATGTCGACGGCGAACGGCGCCAGCTCAGCGCGATGCCGCGCCGTCATGCCGTAGGCGTCCGCGAATACTGCGACCCGGTGCGGGATGTCGGCGTCCGCGAACGCGGGCGCCCGGTCCCGCGGATCACGCAGCGGCGCCCAGTACCACAACGCGTTCGCGATGTCGTAGAGGCGGGTGGTCGGACGGGCCAGGTCGAAGTCGATCAGCGCGACCGGCAGGCCGCCGCGGAAGACCACGTTGCCAGGGTAATAGTCGCAGTGGCTGACCAACTCGGTCCGCTCGGCGATCCGTCCCGTGTTGGCCGGCGTCCCGCCCCACACCGCGTCAGGCGGTGGGACCCACCCGGCGGACGCTTCGTGCAGCACCCGGATCAGCTGGGCCAGGGCGACGAGCACGTCGTCGCCCGCCGTCTCCGGCGGCAGCGGATTACGCGACACGTCACCGGGCACGAACGACAGCACCTCGCGCCCCTGGTCGTCGATGCCGAACGGAAGTGGCGCGCCTGTGAACCTGGCGTCGCGCAGGTGGGCCAGGTATGCCTGCACGGTCAAGCCGAACGGCCGCGGCGGCCGTCGCACCGTGTCACCGATCCGCACGATCCCCTGGGTGACGCCATACCCGATCAGCAGCTCGCCGTCACTCATTCCGCAGCAGCCTAGCCTCCCCGGACCGGCTCACGAGGTTGGCTGGACCTGCCCGGTCGGATGACCGCCAGCCGCCGCATGGCCGTTCATTGCGGCATCCATCGTCGGGTAGACGAGCAGCACCTTATCCAGTCCCAGCAGTTCCAGGACGCGGTGTACGACGCCCTCGGGGAGCGCGAGCCGTAGCTGGCCTTCCATTGTCTTCGCCTGCTCATCGGCCAGGGTTATGTTCCGGATCCCGGTCGAGTGGCAGAAGCGCGTAGCTGTCATGTCGGCGACCACCGTTACCCCCGGCCCGCAGGCCGCCCGGAGCTCCTCATACACGCCCTCGGCACGTGCCTCGTCGATCTGATTGGGCAGGGTGACTATCGCCGGCTGAGCCCGGCGCTGTAGGACGGTCATGTCGCGGCTCCCCATCGTGGTGGGAAGCTCACCGCTATGAAGGTGAGCCACCCCAGATCCCAGTGCACGACCAGTCATTTCACCGGTGCGGGGTCTTGACCTCAGCTAATCGCTGGCCTTCGCTACATTCAATGTCCCCGGCGGCATCAGCTATTCCGAGCCGGCCGCGCCTAGCCTAAGCGAAGTGCCGATAGTGTGTTCTAATCGAGTTGTGGACGTGCGGCTACCTAGCAAGTAGGACCATCTTGCCATTGGCAAGCCGGTCGCCCCTCGGCAAGCGGCATCGCCTCGTCCGGTTCCGGACGCTCGGGCCCATGGCGGCTTAGCATGAGCCGCGGTAGGGGCTCGGGTACTAGGCCTAAGCCTCAGCCATAAGCTATCTACGTAGCGATCCAGGTACGGCTGGGTGAAGCCGCGGATGTCGATGCCGCAGTCTCCGTGTACGAGCGGTCGAATCTGGCCCGCCGTCAGGGTGCGTGGCCCAACCGAGCGGTCCGGGTTGGCCAGGCCCAGGCACGCTTGCGCTACCCGGCCTCGTGGTTCCTCGTCGCTATCGACGAATCAGCAGTGGTCGGGATGGCGTCCGCCACACCTCTGCGCGGCGATGACGGGACAGGCCCGGGCATCGCAGGTGGCTGCTTCCTCAGCCTGCTCTTCGTGGCGCCCGAGCGCTGGGGCCAGGGAATCGGCGGAGCTCTCTTGGACGCGCTCATCGCCGAGGCCGCAAAGCGACTCTGCTCGCGCATTCACCTGCTGACATACGAGAACAACGAGCGCTCACGCCGGCTATACCGGAGCCGCGGTTTCTCCCCAACTGGCCGGACCGTGGACGATCGAGGCGAGTGGACACGCGAGATCTAGGCCGCCAGCGGTTAGGGGATCGAAAGGGCGGCTTGCCGGCGACGCCGTCGCCGGTTCGCCGTCCAGCTTTGCGTCATAAAGTTCCTGCCCCAGTCTCTTGACTTTGCGCCATAAAGCAGCGTCTACTTTATGGCATAGAGTCAATTGAAGGAGACACCGTGAACCACCGACCCGACACCGCCACTGCCGCCGACGACGGCGGCAACCTCGACCCCCTGCAGGCCGCCACTCTGCTGGACCAGGCCACCCAGCAGGCCCGCCGCAAGTTCCAGCCCAACCCCCCGCTCCTCAGCGTGTTCAGGGCGATCGTCGTGCTGGCCGCCTTCGGGAGCCTCTGGCTCTCGGTACGCGGCCAGCACCCCTACACCGGGCCCAGTGGCTGGAGCATCGCCATCACTTACACCCTCGTGGCCATCGTGATCGGCTGGAGCGCAAGGGCGCTCAAGCGCTCGGGCGCCGGCATCAGCGGTCCGGCCCAGCGGGCCAGGAACCTCGGGATCGGCGTGCTGCTGGTGGGCTGGGTCCTGGTGTACGTGTTCCAAGGCGCGCTGTACAACGCCGGCGCGCCTCACGACATCGTCTACGGGCTGTACCCGGCCACCGCCCCGTTCTTCATCATCGGCCTTGCCGGCGCGGCCAACTCGGCGGGACGGGAAGACTGGCCGACGACCGCCACTACCCTTGCTGTGGCCATCGCCGCTGCGGTCGCTGCTTTCGGCGGGCCAATCAACTGCTGGCTGATCATGGGCATCGGGCTCTGCCTCGCGATGCTGGGCAACGCCGCGTTCACGTTCTGGCAGCAGCGCCGCAGCGTTGTGCGGGCATGACCACCGAAGAGCTCGACCCGCTCATCCACGTCCCCACCCGCCTGAAGATCGTCGCGACGCTGGCGGCATTGCCCGAAGGCGACGCACTGTCCTTCACCCGTATGCAGGACATGATCGGGCTGACGCCCGGCAACCTGATCATCCACCTGCGCAAGCTCGAAGAAGCCGGCTACCTCAGCAGTGAAAAGACCGGCAACGGATCCGCGTCGAGAACTACCGTCGCCCTGACCAGTCACGGCCGCAAGGCGCTCGACGCCTACACCAAGGCGCTGCGGGAGCTGCTCGGCGGCCTGTAAGGCCCGGCAAACCCTGGTCCTCCCCTGACAGCCCCTGACGATGGGCTGTCAGCCGTTGCCATTGAGCACCTGCACCGCCACCAGAGATCCTCGAGCGGATATTGGCAACCGGGACCCGGATCCGCGCCAGTTTCTGGCCAGTCACGAAGAACCCAGTGCCAGGAGCTGCCGTTCCAATGCAGGAAGAGCGTCTTCCCATCAACCGATCACGAGATTTGCCCCAGCCAACCACCGTGCGAGATCAGCAGCCTCGTTGATAGTTGACATCGATACGGCACGGCACGCCCTCGGTGCTGCCTGCGATCATGTTGCAGTGAGATCTGGGACAGCCGCAGCATGGGCTGAGCAGCAGGCCGCCTCGGTTCGCGACGACCCGCCTGGTCGGATCGCGCTCATGAATCGCTGTTACTACGGTCCATTCGGCAGGGCACCTCGGCACCTGCCGTTTCGGCGGGCGGCGATGTCGTTCATGCGATGGCAGCTGGTGCGAGGCGTGTTGCATCCAGCGTTCAGTGAACATCCTGGTAGTCCGTGGTGGCGCGCGGTCAACGAGCGCATACTTCGTGACGGCTGCGAGGCAGTGGGTCTAAGCGGGGACCTTCCCGGTCCGCCGTCATCGCGGACAGTTGACTACTAGATGTCCTTCGCCGATTACCCGGTCGCACGGGCCTGGTACCGGGCGCATAACGGGAGCGTCGTCGCTGCGTACCTTGAGCACCGTGACCTGGCGGAGGAGGAGAACGAAGCCGAGCGCTTCTTCATGAACGTCGTCCTGTGCCGGGTGCTCTACACACACGCTCTGGTCGCCGCTCCGAGGATGTCACTTGGATGGCTTCGTCCGCTCGCCCCGTTCCTTGGTGATCCGAGACTGGGGGATGACGGGTATCTTCTTGCACCTATCTCGCGTGCTCCCCCACGAGTACCCACTCGCTGGCAGCGTGCCGTTCTACCTGCGTGCAGAACACGGATTCGGCCGACTTGTGGATTACGGGGTGATCGTCCCGAGATTGCAGCAGCTGTACCAGTGGTCGGCTCATGAGCTCGGCCAGCCGGGCCTGCTTGATTGTGTACGTGACGGAGCCCTCACCTACGCATGGTCATTCGATGACCGGAGCGTCTGGCAATCTCCAAAGTCATTCATTCTCAAGGTCACCCAGCGGGCGCTACCACCAGAGCGGCGTACCAGACGCAGGGTCATGAGCAGCCAAAGCCGTGACGGGTAGGCCTGGGCTGGTCGTCACAACTACACCTGCCATCGGCGCTCGCCCCAGATCGTCATGGGATGGCCATACAGCAGTCTGCGCGTCGCATTCTCTTGACCCTTCTTCCCATAGATGCGCCCTTTTGTGCAAGCATCGATGAGTGGCAGCCCACGATTTCGCGGTCCGACCCGCCGCGGACAATGACCGCCGATTGCTCGCGTTGCTGCTAGTCGCAGTTGCGGAAGAGCGGGACGGAATCGCGGCGGAGCCACCTATCGACGTTGACATGCTGGCAGCCAGCTGGAAGGTCAACGGCACTCTGATGGCGATGGCTCAAAGTGGCCTTGTCGGCGAGATCCGGGTCGACCCTTCTTGGATGGGTTTCGGTGAAATAGGAATGATGGTCGCTGCCGGCTGGCGTGGTCGAGGCGTGGGAACCGCGCTCGTAGCGGCGGCGATCGACTGGGCGCGGGCACGTGGCCTGCACAAACTCGCTCTTAGCGTGTTCCCTCACAACCACGCCGCCATCGCCCTGTACAAGAAGTTCGGCTTCGTCGAAGAGGGACGGCTCGTGCGCCACGTCCGTCGAGCCGATGGTCAGCTCTGGGATCTGATCGAGATGGGCCTACTGCTCTAGCGGGCGCATGAGGTCATTTCTGCCCGCTGGCCGACGAGGCGGGCCAGTCAACTGCGGCAGCGATCAAGTCCACAACCTCCATCACGGTTCGCCCACTGGTGTCGATCCGGATGGTCCCGAGATCTGCGCGCTCCAGAGCATCGCTATCGGCGATCGCCTGCTCAGCCACCCCGCGGAGGTATTCTCCGGACTGCCCGCGCAAGGGATCCCCTGGCTGCGGCCAGCTGCCGCCTCGCCCGCGTGACATGATCCGCCGCGCCAGGTCGGCCGGGCCGGCGTGCAGCCGGCAGACGGTCACTCTTGCCGCTGGGAGTGCGCTTATATAGGTCTGAAGCACCGCGTCGCTCTCGACTGGACCAGTCGCGATGAGGTGCCTGGCTCCAGCGGCGTGATAGGTCAGCCACATTCCGGCAAGATTGCCGGCCTTCAGCCGGTGGGAGCCCGGATCGTTGGGCGGGCTGGGCCGGACGAATCCGATCTGGTCGAGATCGACATATCCGGCCGTCAGGCCATCACCCAGGAATCGCAGGTAAAGCTGGAAGCCAACGGTGGACTTGCCGATACCTGTCGGTCCGCAGAGCACCAGAACGTGCCCGTCAGCGCCATCTGCTTCAGCAGCGATAACCTGTGCCGGAGGGGTTCTCGGCAACATGCCGCTCAAGCCGGGCCACGCGGAGCAGCTGTCCCGCACGAGGTTGGCCACCTCGACGGCCGCCACGCCAGTGGTATCGACACATACATCGGCAATGTTGCTGGCATCCAACGCATCAGCGTCGTCGAGTGTCTCTGCCAGCACCTGGTCCAGATCTTGGCTCCGGCCGTGCCTGCCAATGAACCGGCGCGCGACGTCATCTTTATCGGCGCGCAATCTGCAGACTGTGACCTTGGCCTCCGGCATAAGGTCCGCGTATACACCCCGAAGCGGATCCAGGACACCGTTGGCGATCACGCATTGCGCTCCCGCAGCACGGTAGCGGGGCACCAGAGTTCCGAGGTTCTGTGCCTTGAATTGCTCGCGCCCTGGGTCTCCTGGCGGGGCCGGATAGCACATGCAGAATTGGTCAGCATCTGCGAAAGCGACGTGAACTCCGGCCTCAGCCAATTCAGTGAAGAGCTGCCAAGAAACCGTCGACTTGCCGACGCCTGCCGGCCCAGTGATCCACAAGATTGGGACGGCGTAGTTGGACTCATCGCTGGTCATGCCCTCCGATGTTAGGAGGCCGAGATTCCTGGCACCAGGTCCGACGAGCGGGGCCAGAGCGCTGCAGCGTTAGGCTCGTTGTGGTGGCAGTAAGGAGGCGCAGGCTGTGTCTGGGCCCGGAGACCACGTTGCTGCCGCTTGCGGCAGTCACATGCGTGCATCACATGCGGACCGCGAGCGAGTTATCTACATGCTGAAAGTCGCATTTGTGCAGGGCCGGCTTACCAAGGATGAGTTCGAGCGGCGGATCGGCGGGACGCTTGCCTCGAGAACCTACGGTGAGCTCAGTCTAATCACGGCTGACCTCCCAGGTGGCTTGATCAGAACGCGACTTCCTCGCCTCCAGCAACCAGCGCAGGTTCGGCCGACCGTCAACAGGCCGCTCATGTGGTTCACCTTCGCAGCCACCATCGGCGGCCTAGGATCGATAGTTGGTGCCTTCCCGGCTGAACAGTTTTTGTTGCTGGTGCTGGGCGTGTTCAGCGTTCTTCTCGCGGCGCCCGTGGCCGGGACGCTGATGCTGGACTCATGGCGAGCGAACCGCCCGGTCGGGAAGCCGCCGCCGTCTGCGACGAGGCCTGGCCATGCCATCCAGGATCGGCATAGCCGAGACGTGCCGGATGGCCAGGACGGCGTGTCCCGCACGGCCATCCACAGCCCGGACCTCGTCGAGTCCGTGGCCGGGCTGGTGGCGTCCGCCGGCTGCCAGCCTGTACCGGGTCGTCCGGACCTGACGACGGGGCGGCACATCGCCGCCAGCACTAGGGGTTGACCCCGCCCTTGGGGCAGGGGGAAGTATCGACCACGTGGAACCGGACGCAGCCCGCTCATCGCTCACGACAGGCGAATTCTCACGGCAGACCATGCTGACGACGAAGGCCCTGCGAATCTATGACGAGACCGGTCTGCTACGGCCCGACGAGGTCGATCCGTTCAACGGCCATCGCCGTTACGGACAAGGTCAGGTCCGGATCGGGCAGATCATCCGGATGTTGCGCGCGGCGGACATGGCACTGGCCGAGATCGCTCTCCTGCTTGCAGACCTGGACATGGAACGCGAGCAAGCGGTGACAAGGATCGACCGGCATCTGGTCGCCCTCGAAGGCCGGCACACCAGCCGCCGGTTCCTCATCAGGCACATCCACGCGATTCTGCGAGAGGAAGACCAGCCCATGTTCCCGATTCACACCCGTCACGTACCCGCCCAGCGGGTGATGTCCATCCAGCGTAGGCTGCGCGCCCCGGAGACCGACGTCTTCGTCTCTGAGGCCAAGGCAGCGTTCGCTGCACACCTCGGCGGCGCGCCACCGACCGGGCCATTCACGCTGATCTTCCACGGGATCGTCGACGAGGAGAGCGACGGCCCGCTCGAGGCGATGCTCGGCTGTCCGGACACTGTCGGCGTCACCGACCAGATCGGCATCCGCACAGAGCCGGGGCACGACGAGGCCTTCACCACGATTACCAAGGCGCAGTGGGACTACCCGGCTATTCTCGCCGCCTACGATGCGGTTGGGTGTTCGCCCGAGGTTGCGGCGCGACCCCGGAGCCGGCTGTCATGCCGAGAGGTCTATGTTGCCGAGCCATCGGCTATCGGCGACGACGAGCTGATCTGCGACATCGCCTTCCCGCTCGGCTAGGCCGCCAGCAGGTACGTCAAGCGTCTCGCGAAGCCGGGCGCCCTCAAAGCGCCGGCTTCGCGGCCACGCAGAACTCGTTGCCCTCAGGATCGGTCATCACGACGTAATCGTCGCCCGGCTCATGATGCTCGCGCACGACTTGCGCCCCTAGTCCGGCCAGCCGCATCACGTCTTCGGCCTGCTCGGTGCTGTACAGGTCCAGATGCATCTGATCGCGCGCCCTTACCGGCGCGCTGGCGAGCTGCAGTGAGACGTTGACGTGCTCGCCGCGGAGTACCCGGAAGTCGTCTCCCGCTGCCGTGGACAACGGTACGAGGTGCAGCGCCTCCGACCAGAAGTCGGTCATGAGCTCCATGTCGGCGCAGTTGATCACCGTGCTGCCGAGCCGGATCGCCATCGGTAAGCCTCCGTGGCCGCTGTCGGCCGTCAAGTTATGGACCTTGCCAATTTCCCCGGAGCCCGCCGCGCCAAACGGCCAACCACAGAGCCTGGCGCATACCATGCCCACCCATGAAGGCCGGCTTTGAGCAGACGCGCCTCATCGTTGTGCGGGGCAACTCGGGCTCGGGGAAAAGCTCCATCGCACAGGCGTTGCGCTCCTCGTGCGGATGCCGTATGGCGTGGGTGTCGCAGGATCTCATCCGGCGGACGATTCTCAGGGAGAAGGACTGCCCAGGCGGTGCGAACGTGGGTCTGATCGATCAGGTGGCGCGGTATTCGCTGGATCACGGCTATCACGTCGTAGTCGAAGGCATCCTTAACGCGGATCGATATGACCAGATGCTGGCGTGCCTTCGGCGCGACCACGCCGGGCACTCGTACTTCTATTACCTCGATGTCTCACTCGCCGAGACACTGCGGAGGCACTTCAGCCGCCCGGAAGCCGCCGAGTTCGGCCCCGACGAGATGCGCGACTGGTTCCGTCCGATGGATCTGCTCTCGAGCGTCGAGGAGCAGATCATTCCAGAGCCCAGCACCTTGCAGCAGACGACGGTGCGCATCCTGACCGACACCGGGCTGCTGCAGCCGGCCGCTGCGGCGCGCCCATTGAAGGATCGCGAAAGTGGTCGCCATGTGCCCTGGCGGCAGGCGGCCCCGGCCGGCAGTCAGGAGCCTGCGAGTTGTTCCGGCGTCAGCGCGCGGAGCACGCAGAACTCGTTCCCCGCCGGATCGGCCATGACTACCCAGGTGACGTCCGCCTTCTGGCCGACGTCGACTCGACGGGCACCGAGGCCCTCAAGC
This sequence comes from uncultured Actinomycetota bacterium, assembly GCA_963809195.1. Taxonomy (GTDB): domain Bacteria; phylum Actinomycetota; class Actinomycetes; order Streptosporangiales; family Streptosporangiaceae; genus Chersky-822. Next base: position 204,849 of record CAWEIQ010000005.1, read on the forward strand.
CGGGCGACCTCGGCGGCCTGATCCTTCGGGCGCAGGTCGAGGTGCAAGCGGTTCTTGCCGGCCTTGTCTTCCGGAACGCGCAGGAACAACAGGTCAGGGGCGATGCCGTCCTCCGGGCTGCCGGCCGGCGGCTCGAGCACGACCTGGTCGTCCTGCTCGAACGTGCGGCGCCAGCCGAGCGCAGATTCCCAGAAGGTTGCAAGCCCGGCGGGGTCGGTCGTGTCGATGCACAGGCACTGAATGCGAATATCCATGCAGCCGACTCTGCGGAACGACAGGGTCGGTGTCCACCGGTTTTCACGCCGTTCAGCAATTGGCGGGCGCCGCTCACGCCATCGAGCACACGGCTATTCCTCGCCTGAGAATCGTTCCCAGGCGGACTGCCGGGTCATCCCGAGTGCTCCGCCGATCCTGGTCCAGGTGATGCCTCGCGCCCGCGCCTCCGCGACTGCGGCCGCCAGCTCGCTCTCCACCTGACGGCTGACGGCCGCGACCCGTGGCAGCGTCGCGAGCAGCTCGTCATCCGACAGCATTTTCTTCCACGAGCGGATCTTGGGCGGCCCAGCAGGCTTGGTCTCGATCAGCTCGACGCAAAGCGCGACGCACTCGTTGCAGATGAACACGCCAGCCCCGGCAACCATCGTCTCCACCTGTGCTGGCGACTTCATGCAGAACGTGCAGGCTGCCTCGCTCGCATCCTCCCTGGCCTCCGCTGCTGCGGTGTCGGTCATGCTCACGCTCCTCGCAATGATCCTTGTCAGGCCACGCCTGACGCGTTGTCAGGTTCGACCTTACGCCGTCAGGCTAGACCTGACAAGAACACGCCGAACCGGTCCGCGTGCCCCCCACGCCGGTCCCCGGCGGAGCGGCGAGCCGACATACCACGGACTTCAGTCATCCGAAACGGACATATTCGGTCGCGGCGTGACTGGGATACGTGGGGAGTCGGGCGCGCCCACGGGAGTCGGGCGCACGTCCGCACGGGAGTCGGGCGCACGTCCGCACGGGAGTCGGGCGCACGTCCGCACGGGAGTCGGGCGCACGTCCGCACGGGATGGCGGGCGACCTCCCGGGCCGGTGTGCGGAGCGGGGAGGTGGAATCGATTGAGCGGACTCAGGAGCCGGGTGGCGGGGTCTTCGCGACCCATGCCGCCTGCTTCTTGTGCTCGGCGATCAGCCAGCCGGCGATCGGGCGCGGATCGCGCAGCTCCGAGCCGCGCCGCAGATTCTCCAGGTACGCACGGTCGAGCTCGATGCGGCGCCGGAACTCCGCACCGTCCCCGATCCCTCCGTGCCCCGGGATGACCCGCTCGACCGGCAGCGCGACGAGCTTGTCGAGGGCGGCGAGGTAGTCGCCGACCGGATCGGCCTGGTCCAGATCCAGCAACGGCACCTCGATGTCCGAGCACATGTCGCCCGCGACGAGCGTCGCGCTGTCGGGGAAGAACACGGCACTATGGCCAGGCGCGTGCCCCTGATGGGTGATGACGACCGCGGCAGGCCCGTCCCACGGGATCGCATCCGGCTTGTCGAGCGGCGTCAGCATGCCGAAAAGCTCCATGTCATGACCGGGCGCCGAGCCCTGGACCCCTTCGATCAGGCCGGTCCGCTCCCGCTCGGCGGTGTCCACGGTTAGCTGCGATGCGAACCGCGGGACGTCGCCGAGCTCCGAACTCCACAGCACGTGATCCCAGTGCGGATGGGTGGCGAAACCGGCTCGCGGCCGCAGCGACATGCTGCGCAGGTCCGCCGCCAGCCTGGCCACCTCCGCGACCGTGACGGCCGGATCGATGACCAGGCATCCGCCGTTCCCATCGGAGACGACTGTGCTGTTGGTTACGTAAAGTTCACCAGTCGCAACAAAGACCTGCGCGCTGATCTCGGTCAGTCGGTCCATGCGCTCTGCGTATCACAAACCACAGCGACCGAACTGGGCTCCGTACATGCGCCAGTACAGGCCGCGGTTCGCGAGCAGCTCCGCATGCGTGCCGCGTTCGGCGACCCTGGCCGCGATCAAGCACGATGATCTCGTCGACCTGGTCCAGTCCGTCTAGGTCATGAGTGATCAGCAGGACGGCTCGCCCTGCCGTGATCGCCAGCAGGTCAGCGGCGAGTGCGCGGCGGCTCTGTGAGTCCACGTGTGCCGTCGGCTCGTCGAGTATGAGTACCGCCGGATCGGCGAGCAGGGCCCTGGCCAGCGCGATCCGCTGCCGCTGGCCGCCGGATACCGCGGAGCCGCCGACGCCGACCTGCGTGTCCATGCCTCGCGGCAGCGTGCCGATCCAGTTCGGCCAGGCCGACCCGCTCGGTCACGAGCAGCGAGCGCGGCGTCTGTCGCGCCGGGCCCCGCGAGCCTGAGGTTCTCGGCGATGCTGGCGTTGAACAGGTGCGGGTCTTGCGCGCAGCCGCCGATCATCGATCGCACGTCGTCCGCGCGATAGCTGGCCAGGTCGTGCCCCGCCAGGGTGGCCGAGCCGCCGGTGAGATTGCGGAAGCGAAGCAGAACAGCCGCGATCGTCGACTTGCCGGCCCCGGGCGGTCCGACCAGTGCGACTCGCCTGCCCGGCGTGAGGTCCAGGTCGACGCCGTCGATCGCGAGCGGGCCGTCTGGGCCGGTAACGCACCCGCGCGTCGCGCAGCCGCACGCTGACTCCACGCGTGCCTGCACGCGGCAGCGGCCGCGGGTCTGGCGGGTCGGTTACGGGCCGCGGCGCGTCCATGACCTCGGCGATCCTCGTCGCCGCGGTCCTCGCGTGGCTGAGCTGCACCGCGGCCGCTGGCAGCGTCGTCACCGCTTCGAAAGCGGCGAGCGCGGTGAGAGCGAGCACGGCGAGCGGGACTCGGCTCAGCGCGCCCGACCCGACCGCCGCGACGCCGAGCAGGAGGACTCCCCACAGCGTCAGACCGGCGGTCAGGCTCGCCAGTCCGACTCCCATTCCCGCGGCCGACGCCGACCGGCGGTCCAGCTTCTTGATCTGGCGATTTGCCAGTTCGACGCGCTCGAGCGCAGACTCCGCGGCACCGAAGGCCTGCAGGTCGGCAGCGCCGACGAGGATGTCGTTGAAGCCGTGGCTGATCTCGCCCCGAGCATTGGCGCTCAGCCTGGCTGAGGTCCTGGCAGCGCGCAGCGCGATGATCGGCACGAGGATGCCGCCTGCGAGCAGGCCGGCCGCGAGCAGCATGCCGGCGCGCCCGAGCAGCGTCAGGCACGCGCCCACCGCCGCGGCGCCAGCAAGCCCGGCCGCGATCGGTGGGGCGATGCCGCGGATGAACAGGTCCTGCGTCGCGTCGACGTCACCGACAAGCCGAGACAGCAGGTCAGCGGACCTGAAGGCCGGCAGGCCCGCCGGGGCGAGGGTCTCAAGCTTCCGCCAGATGGCCACGCGTGTCCTGGCCAGCACGCGGAACGCCACGTCATGTGAGGCGAGGCGTTCGGCGTACCTGAAGACGCCGCGGCCGACGCTGAGGCCGCGGACGGCTACGACCGCGATCGCCAGGGCCGCGATGCCCGGGTGCTGCGACGCGCGCGCCAGCAGGAACCCAGAGACCGCGAGCAGGGCGACGCCGCATATGGTCGCCAGCGCGCCCGCGACAGCGGCGACCAACAGCCGACCGCGCAGCGGCGTGGCGAGGCGGAGCAGCCGGAGCAGCGGATCGCAGCGTGGCTGCCCGATTGCGGCGCCGATACGCGCGCTCATGCCGGCACCGCCGAGGTAGGAACCGGAGACTCGGCAACCGTGCCGTCAGCCACCGTCAAGACTCTGGCGGCCGGTGCCGAGTGGCGCACTTCCGGCGAACAGCGCGGCGTCGCGATGCGTGACGACCAGGACGGTCCGGTTGGCGGCGAGGGTGGTGACGACGTCCGCGATCTCCGCGGCGCTGACGGGATCCAGGTGGGCCGTGGGTTCGTCGAGCAACAGCAGCGGTGCGTCTCGCAAGAAGAGCCTGGCCAGGGCGATCTTCTGGCGCTGACCTGCCGACAGCTGCTGCGCGCGCTCGTCGAGCACGGTGTCGTATCCGTGCGGCAGCTGGCTGACGAACTCGGCCGCGCCGGCGAGGGCCGCGGCCCGTTCGACAGCGGCCCTGGACGCCGCGGGCCGACCAAGCGCGATGTTCTCAGCCACGGACCAGCCGAACAGGGTTGGGTGCTGAGGTAGCCAGCCGACATGTTCTCGCCACCGGTCGACCGCGATCGCCGCCAGCTCCGTCCCGCCGACGTCGATGACGCCGGCTGTGGGCTCGATGAACCGGAGCAGCAGGCTGAGCAGGGTGGTCTTGCCCGCGCCGTTCTCGCCGGTGAGGGTAACCCGGTCGCCGGGAGCGATGGTCAGGTTCAGGCCCGTGATGACCGGCGCAGTGCGGCCGGGATAGACCACGGTGGTCCCGTTGAAGGTAATGGGCGAGGACCGGAGATCAGGAACCGGCCGCGATCGCCTGGCCGGCGAACCGGGCACAGGGGCATCGAGGATGCTGAAAACCCGCTCAGCGGCGGCCAGCCCGTCGGCGCTGGCGTGATGGTGCGCGGCGAGATTGCGTAGCGGCAGGTAGGCCTCGGGCGTCAGAAGCAGGACCAGCAGCGCCGTGGAGTAGCCGAGGTGCCCGTACAGCAGGCGGAGCCCCACCTCGACTGCGACCAGGGCCGTCGCCAGCGAGGCCGACAGCTCCAGGACCAGAGCGGAGAGGAACGCGATCTTGAGCGTGGCCATGACGCTCGCGCGGTACCGCATCGTCGTCTCGCCGATCACCCGTTCCTGCGTTGCGGCCCTGCCGAAGAGCTTGAGCGTCGCGAGCCCCTGGACAACGTCGAGGAAGTGTCCGCTGAGCCTGGCCAGCAGCTGCCAGCTGCGGGCGGCCTGCGCCCTTGTTCGCAGGCCGACCAGCGCGGCGAACATCGGGACCAGCGGCAGCGTCACCGCGATGATCAGACCGGACACCCAGTCGGCCGCCGTCACCGTCGTGAGCACCGCAACCGGTACGGCAGCAGCGAGCACGACCTGAGGGAGGTACCTCGCGAAGTACGGGTCGAGCGATTCGAGGCCGCTGGTGCCGAGCGTGGCGATCTCGCCGGGACGCTGGCGGCCCAGCCACGCCGGTCCCAGGTTCAGCACGTGCCTGGCCAGCTTGGACCGCAGCCGCTCTTTGATCGCGGCAGCTCCGCGCAGCGCGGTCACCTCACCAGCGTGGGTGGCGGCCGCCCGCGCCACGACGACTATGAGCAGTGCCAGCAGCGTGCCACGCAGGGCCGTGGCCGCCGAGCCCGTGGCCGCGCTGGCCAGTGCGTGCGCGAGCAGCTTGGCCTGGGCCAGGATCAGCACGGTGATCACCAGCCCGAGCAGTCCGGTAGTGATCAGGTAACGACGGCTGCCCGCGGCCTCGCTCAGCAGCCGCCTGGCCAGAATCCGGCCCTTCGCACGATCGGCGCTAATGGTCGCCGCTCCGCTGACCCCCGTCCTGCCCGGCGGACAGGTCGTACCAGGTTTCCCCTTCGGGCAGCAGCGCGTCGGCCTCCTTCGGGCCCCAGCTGCCCTTCGCGTACAGGTGCGAGGGCACCGTAGTGCCGAGCACAGGATCGACAACCTCCCACGCCGCCTCGACCGTGTCCTGCCTCGCGAACAGGCCACGTTCGCCAGAGAGCGCGGCGCCGATCAGCCGGTCGTAGGGACGCATGTCGGCGGCCGGATACTCGGCGAATGTCAGCAACTCCGCCTGAGGCTGCCATCCTGCCCCCGGCTTCTTGCCGATGAGGGTGAGACCCACCCTGGCCTGCGGGTTGATCCTGAAGTGCAGCCCGTTCACCACGCGGCCTGGTTCGAGGCGGAACACATCGCTCGCCGGGGGCCTGAATCGTATGTAGACCTCTGTCGCCGAGACTGGCAGGCACTTGCCTGCCCTGATCAGGATCGGGACGCCCTGCCAGCGCCAGGAGTTCAGCGCCAGCCGGACGGCCACGTACGTCTCCACGCTTGAGTTCGTATCGACGCCTTCGACGTCGCGGTAGCCGTCGTACTGCCCGCGCACGGTGGTCTTTGGCGTCAGCGGCGACAGCGCCTCGATAACTGTTGCCTTCGACGTCCGCCATGCATCCATGCCGCGACTGTCCGGCGGATCGGCCAGCACGGAAGCGAGTACCTGCAGCAGATGGTTCTGCAGCACGTCCCTGATCGCGCCGGTTCTGTCGTAGAACGCGCCCCGGTCCGATACGTCGAACGCCTCGGCCATGGTGATCTGGATGCTTTGGACGTAAGTGCGGTTCAGCAGCGGTTCAATGATCGAATTGGCGAACCTGACGAAGATCATGTTCTCGACCGGGTCCAGGCCGAGCCAGTGGTCCACCCTGTAGATGGCATCTTCGGCGAAATGCTGGTGCATCCTGGTGTTCAGCTGTTGGGCGCTTGTCAGGTCGTGCCCGAACGGCTTCTCCACCATCACCCGCGAACCGCTGGCCCGCCCAGCACCTGCGATTCCGTCGGCGATCCTCCCGAACAGCGCTGACGGGACTTCCAGGTAGTAGAGGACCTTCTTGCCCTCGCCGACCTTGGCGGCCATCTGGTCGTAGGTAGCGCGCGCGGTCAGGTCGCCGTCGACGTACTCCAGCAAGCCGAGCATCTTGGCCGCGGGCGGCGACTTCGGGTCGATGTCGTGGTGGCGCAACGAGTCGATCGCGTAGTTGCGGAACTGGTCAAGGCCCCAGCCGCTCTTGGCAACGCCGATGACCGGCATGTCCAGCACACCCCGCTCTGCCAGCCCGACCAGGGCAGGAAAGGTCTGGAGCTTGGCGAGATCGCCTGTGGCGCCGAACATGACTAGCGCGTCTGCGCGCTTATGGCCTGGAGTTGAAGCCTGATCTGCTGTCATTGCCATGTACTCCTCAGTGCGGCAAGGCGGTCAGGAACGCCAGGCTAATGGCGACCGGCATGAAGAAGAAATGGCCGATCGCAGTTCTGCGCGAACTGCCACCGCGCGAGATCCAGCGTCATCATTCCCCCGGGTCAGCGGGCCAGTCGGGCAGCGGTCCAGGGGGCCGCCCCGCCTGGGCACACGGTCGTTGCTGGCCGCGCCCTTGGCACCACCCCTGCGGGGTGATGTGTAATTCCGGCACTGCGGGCATGTTTAGGCCATGACCGATCGGTACGACGTGATCATCGTCGGCAGCGGCGCCGGCGGCGGAACGCTCGCCCATACCCTCGCACCGTCCGGAAAGAAGATCCTGCTGCTGGAGCGCGGCGACTTCCTCCCTCGCGAACTGGAGAACTGGGATGCGACGGCAGTGTTCGTCGACGGCCGGTACATCTCCCCCGATACGTGGTACGACGCGGACGGCAAGAAGTTCCAGCCGCAGGTGCACTACTTCGTCGGCGGCGCGACCAAGATGTACGGCGCGGCGCTGTACAGGCTGAGGCCGGCGGACTTCGGCGAGATCAAGTTCTCGGACGGCGTCTCGCCCGCCTGGCCGCTGGAGTACGCCGACATCGAGCCCTACTACACCAGGGCCGAGTGGCTCTACCAGGTGCACGGCAACCACGGCGAGGACCCGACGGAGGGTCCGGCATCCAAGCAGTACCCGTGGCCGCCCGTCTCGCACGAACCACGGATACAGCAGCTTTCCGATGACCTGGCCGCGGCCGGATACCACCCGTTCCACGCGCCGTGCGGGATTCTCCTCAACGAGGATCACCGCGCGGCGAGCGCCTGCATCCGGTGTGCGTGGGTAGACGGCAGCCGTGCCTGGTGCACGCCAAGTGCGATGCCGAGGTTATCGCGGTCAGGCCGTTGCTCGGCCTGCCGAACGTGACGCTGCTGGTTGGCGCCGAGGTGACGTCACTGCGAACGGACGCGTCAGGACGAACGGTGACCGAGGTAGTCGTCAACCGTGCGGGCCAGCGTGAGAGCTACAGCGCCGACATCGTCGTCCTCGCGGCCGGCGCGGCCAACACCGCGAAGATCCTGCTGCGCTCGGCGTCAGACACGCACAGCAACGGGCTAGCGAACGGCTCCGATCAGGTCGGCAGGAACTACATGTTCCACAACAGCAAGGCCGTGGCAGCGCTGTCGAAAGAGCCGAACGAAACTGTTTACCAGAAGACGCTCGGCCTGAACGACTTTTACCTGGCCGATGGCTCGCGCCCGCCGCTCGGCAACATCCAGATGCTGGGCAAGTCCAGCGCGGGCGCGATGCGTGGCGAGGAACCCAAGCTGACCAAGTTCGCCCCGAACTGGACGCTGGAGCAGGTGGCCAAGCACAGTGTCGACATCTGGCTGACGACCGAGGACCTGCCGAAGCCGGAGAACCGTGTCACCGTGGACGACGACGCGAACATCCACCTCGCTTACCAGTACTCCAACGCGACCGAGACCGATGGCCTGTACAGCGAACTCAAGACCGTGCTGAACAAGACGGGCCTGGCCGCGCACCACGTGCTGTCGAAGAACGTCTACGCGGACCTGAGCGTGCCGCTCGCCGGCGTGGGGCACCAGGCGGGCACGGCCAGGTTCGGTTCGGATCCTTCGACGTCGGTGGCAGACGTCAACTGCAAGGCCCACGAACTCGACAACCTGTACCTCGCGGATGCGAGCATCTTCCCGAGCATCGGAGCCGTGAACCCGGCGCTCACCGTGATGGCCAACGCGATCCGGGTTGGCGATCACATCGCCGAGCGGCTCCGTTGACATGCACGATGACCTCGATTAACGGCTGGATCATGGCGGCGGGCAAGGTAGCAGTGCTATCGGTAGAGCGGTAACCGGGCCAGGAGTGCAAGGGAGGATCACCATGGCAACCGCAATTGGCCAGGACCCGTATCCGGTGCAGTTCTCGGTCGACTATCCGGACCGGCCGCTCAACCGCGTGACAACGTTTTTCCGGATCTTCACGGTGATACCGATCGCGATCGTGCTCGGTACCATCTCAGGCCAGACCTGGGGCTCGTCGAACGGCAGGTACTACGTGGCCGCCGCGGGCGGCCTGCTGTTCCTCGGGCCGCTGCTGATGATCCTGTTCCGGCTGAAGTACCCGAAGTGGTGGTTCGACTGGAACCTTGAGCTGCAGCGGTTCTCCAACCGGGTCGGCATCTATCTCGCGCTGATGGACGACAGGTACCCGTCGACCGACGAGCATCAGTCGGTGCGCCTGGACTACCGCTATCCGGACGTGCCGGTCGAGCTGAACCGGTTCCTGCCGCTGGTGAAGTGGCTGCTCGCGATCCCGCACTACATCGTGCTGTTCTTCCTCGACATCGGGGCGTTCATTCGTGGTGATCGTGGCGTGGTTCGCGATCTTGTTCACCGGCCGGTACCCGCGCGGGATGTTCGACTTCGTCGAGGGCGTCATCCGCTGGCACAACCGGGTGCTGGCCTACATGTACACCCTGGTCACGGACCGGTACCCGCCCTTCAGGCTCGAGCCGTGAGCCAGGGCGGAGGCCGCGCGCGGTGATCGTGATCGTGGCCGGCGTCTCAGGCAGCGGCAAGTCGACGGTCGGCGCGCTGCTGGCCGGCCGGCTCGGCTGGCCGTTCACCGACGGCGACATGCTGCATCCCGAGGCGAACATCGAGAAGATGGAGCGCGGCGAGCCGCTCACCGACGCGGACCGGATGCCGTGGCTGCGGGCGATCGCGGCGTACATGGACGAGCGGATCGCCGCCGGTGAGCCGGCGCTGATCGCCTGCTCGGCGCTGAAGCGCCGCTACCGGGAGCTGCTGCTGGCCGGGCGGCCGGCGGCGAGGATCGCGTTCCTGCGGATCGGCCAGGACGCGGCCGCGCGCAGGCTGGCCGCGCGGCATGGCCACTTCTTCGATCCTGACCTGCTCGACAGCCAGTTCGCCGACCTGGAACTGCCCGGTCCAGACGAGGCCGCACGTGGTCGTCGTGCCGGTCAGCGACAGCGCGGAGAAGACCGCGGACGACATCATCCGCGGCCTGCATCTCGGTCGGCAGGCGGGCGTTGTTTGAACAGGTCGCGCTACTGGCGCTGCTGGCGGCCATCTCGCCGCCGGCGGTGCTGATCGCGGCGCTCTATCTGGCGTCCCCCAGGCCTGGGAGGACGACCGCGTTCTTCGTGGCGGGCGGGTTCGTGGTCGTCGCGGTGGTCGGGACGATCGCACTGATCGCGCTCCGGGCCGGCGGAGTCAGCCTGCCCAGCCACCACCAGACCAGATACGGACTGCGCCTGGGTCTCGGGGTCGTCGCGCTGCATCGCGGCGGTGTTCATCTACCGGCATCAGCCGAAGCAGAAGGAGCCGCAGGAGGGGACCGGCAAGCAGAAGAAGCCTGGCCTGATTGCGCGCTGGACTGCCGATCCGACGCCGCTGAGCGCGTTCGTGGTCGGGATCTTCATGTTCGGCCCGTCGGTCACGTTCATCGCAGCCGTCCAGGTCGTTGCGTCCTCGAAGGCCGACCTGGCGGCGACCGTCGGGGCGATGGCGATGATCGTCGTGCTCACGGTCGCGTTCGCGTGGCTGCCCCTGGTCGCCTACCTGGTGGCGCCCGCGCCGCACCACGCGCGCGCTGAAGGCGTTCGAGGGCTGGCTGCGCAGGAACCGCCAGAAGGTGCTCGCCGGCGCGCTGTCGGCCTGATCGGGGTGGTGCTGGTGGCGCAGGGCATCGCCGGGCTGACGTAGCCACAGCCTACTCACGGCCCGCCAGCATGCTACGTGCTGGCCTTCCTGCGGACCCTGACCACGCCAAGGACACATCTGTCCGACAGCACGAGCACGGCGCGCTGCGGTCCGCCGACCTGGTCGGAGTTGCCGCAGATGGACCTGATGCCCGAGAACGGTCCATGCCGGACTCGGCGACCTCCATCTCGGGCGGAACGATGATCGAGACAGCGCCCAGTCCTCGCAACGACCCGGACCCTGAGCTCATGGCCAGGCAGGTCGGGCCAGGTCGGCATCGCGCAGATCGAGCGGGCCCGGCCCGCGATCGCGGTGACGACGGTGTCGGCTCGCCGCATGCCAGCTGCCTTCGCGGCTGGCGCTGCCGAGGATGGCCGTGACGCTGGCCGCCGCTTGCCGGCGGCAGCCTGGCGGTGCGTTGACCGCGCTCGGTTCTGGCCCGCCGCCACCGGAGAGAGCCGGCGGTCGGCCGTCGCCGTCACCGGCGGCCCGCCAGCGGTAGCCGGAACCGCCCGCGCCTTCGCCGCCAGGGGGCTTGCTCCGGCCGAACCACAAGAACGCGGTCAGCGCGACGATGATGATCGAGATGCCGACGCCGAGGAACAGGATTTCTTGGTCGTTCTGCGACTCCACCAGCCTGTCAACGAAGGTGATCGCGGCGACGAGGATGAGCATCGAGACGACCCTGGCCTTGAGGTCCTCGATGTCGTGCATCTCGAGCCAGCCTGGCAGCCAGAACTTCTGGCCTTCCTGCTCCCTGGTGGGCACGAACAATTCGTAGAAGCCGAAGGCCAGGATCATCAGCGTGACCCCGACCAGGAACGTGTCCATGACGACGAGGAAGCGCCCTAGTCGCGCGCCGACGTGGGCTGGCTCACCGATCACCTCAGTCAGCGTCCTGACCAGGATGTCAGCTCCGTACACGAAGGACGCGGCCGCGTCGAGCACGAGGAAGATGACCGGGATAAGCACGAGCAGGCGAGACAGCGGCGAGGATTCGCTCGAAGACCCGCTGCGGCGTTCGAACCTCGTTGCCGCTATCCCCGGTCACCAAGCACATTTACCCTTGGCAGCAGGCAGATATGACAACGCCCCCGCAGCGTCTGCTCACGAGGGCGTGCCCTAGGGCTGTGTCTCATCAACACCCCTGGGCCGGTGTGAGGTCGCCTCTCGGCGAAAGGCACAACGCGGCTCCAGCCGAACGGTAGTCCGCGAAGGCAGTGGGTTAGGCCCGGGGGACACATCACACCGACGCGGGTTGTAACGCGTGTGCACCGTGAGGTATTCCGTCGTCCCGGCCATCTTTTCGCGGGACTACTCTGAGCGGTGAGGTCACGCGCAGGTTGAGGAGCCTCGTGGTTGCGAATGTCTCGGCCATCGGCTGCATAGGCAAGATCATCGTCGCGACGCGCGGCGAAGCAGGACCCGGCGAGGTCCTGGTCAAGATCCGGGGCGGGTCCGAGGCGTTCATAGCCTGGTCCCGGGAGCCCCTTCCGAAGGGCACGACGGTCCTCGTCATCGATGAACGCGGCAGCCGGGCCGTCGAAGTCAGCGCGTGGGACGGACCCGCTCGACCCAGGTCAGGTGAACCCGTGAGATCGGCAATGTGCGGTAATGGAGTCGACAATTTCCGTTAATGACAGCACCGGCACCCTATGTGGAGATGACACATGCTCGGCTATCGCGTCCCCCGGCCCGACGAGGCCATGCTGGTTTCCGGCGGCAGGCACGGAATGAACGGCGCGCCATTCAAGGTCGTCACCGGTCACGGCTCTTTTGTGCTGCCGTTCGTCCGGAAAGCGAACTTCCTGACCCTATCCATGGCCGAGTCCGAGGTTTCCGAGACCTGCGTCACCAAGCAGGGCATCTCGCTGAACGTCCGCGCGGTGATCGCGTTCAAGGTCGGCAACGACCAGGAGAGCATTGTCAACGCCGGGCAGCGGTTCTTGTCCGACCAGGACCAGATGTCCGTCCTGACGGGCCGGATCTTCGCCGGTCACCTGCGCTCGATCATCGGCTCGATGACGGTGGAGGAGATCGTCACTGAGCGCCAGAAGCTCGCGACCGAGGTTCTGGACGGATCGAAGGCGGAGATGGCCAAGATCGGGCTGACCGTCGACTCGCTCCAGATCCAGTCGATCGACGACATGAATACCGGCTACATCGATGCCATGGCCGCGCCGCACAACGCCGCCATCCAGCGTCAGGCGCAGATCGCGCAGGCTCAGGCGAACCAGGCCGCTGCCGAGGCGCAGCAGACGTCGCAGCGTGCTCAGGCGGAGTACGCCAGGCAGACTTCGGTCGTCCAGGCCCAGTACAAGGCCGAGGTCGACACGGCGCAGGCCCAGGCCGCGCAGGCCGGTCCGCTGGCTCAGGCTCAGGCGACTATGGAGGTGCTCTCCGCCCAGGCCGAGCTGGCCAAGCGCCAATCCGAGCTGCGCGAGCGCCAGCTTGTCGCCGAGGTGATCAAGCCCGCCGAGGCCGAGGCCCAGAAGGTGCAGATCCTCGCCAAGGCCGACGCGCAGCGCGTCACCATGCAGGCCGAGGCGGCCTCGTCGCATAACCGGGTCGCGCTGGACCGGATGCTCATCGAGCAGCTGCCGGACATCGTGCGCGAGGCTGCGAACGGCCTCGCGGGTGCCAATCTCAGCGTCCTGAACGGGGCGGAGGGCCTGAGCGAGCTGGCCTCCGGCCTGGTCGCTCAGGGGCTGACGATCTTCGATTCGATCAAGAGAGGCCTCCACGACGAGGCTGGTCAGCCAGTGGCCGCAACACCGCTGGCAAGTCCAGACCGGCCAGAGGGCGAGTCGAACGGACAGGCAACGGGCTAGCGGCGGCCGGGTGGCTCAGCCAACCGAGAGCGCCGTGCTTGTGCTCGTGCTGGCGAATGCGTTAGCAGGTAGCGAATGTGCGCGAGCCATCTGCCCCAAACGCTACGCGCTAACTGTCTCCGCCCAGCCGTACCTCGGCGCGGCGCCTGACCGGGTCGGCCAGCGCCGCCGTGAGCTCGTCGAGCGCCTCGACGGTGTGCGCGCTCACGACCGCGTCGCAGTGCGGCCAGGCAGCGGCCATCCCGCCGGCGAGCGGTTCGTAGGCCGCGCTCTTGGTCCGCGGGTTCACCCAGACGATCCGGTATGCGACCAGCGACAGCCGCTCCATCTCGCGCCTCAGCAGTTCGGGGTCGCCGGTCTCCCAGCCATCGGAGATGATCACCACGACGGCGCCCCTTGCCATGCCCCGGCGACCGTAGTGATCGTTGAAGTCCTTAAGCGCCGAGCCGATCTTGGTGCCGCCGAGCCAGTCGGGCGCCGTCTGGCCGGCGCGCTGCAGCGCGACGCCCGGCAGCGTCCTGGCCAGCACGGGCGTCAGCCTCGTCAGCCGCGTCGCGAACGTAAACACCTCGGCGCCAGCCGCGCCGGCGGCGCAATACAGCAACTGGATCATCGCCCGCGCGTATGGCTCCATGGATCCGGAGATGTCGCAGAGCACGACGAGCCGCCGCTGCCGCCTGGCCGGAACGCGGCCGATCAGCCGGTACGCGTCACCGCCCGTCCGTCTCGCCTGGCGCAAGGTGGCACGCATGTCGGTGCGCTGCCCGCCAGGGCGCCGCCGCTGCCGGCGGGAGCGCCGCTCGGGCAGGGCAAGGATGATCCGGCGCATCAGCGTCGCCACCGAGATCAGCTCGGCGTCGCTGAGCTCGGCGAAATCCTTGCTCGCCAGCCGCTCGGCGCTGGTTCCCAGGTACGGCTGCGCGATCTCCCGGTCGGGCTCGTCGTCGCCTTCGGGTGCATCCCGGCTGTCCACCGCGGTCTCGCGCCGGTGATCCTGGCTGGCGCGAGTGCTGCTGCGCGGCCTTGGCGGCCGCGGCGAGCAGGTGCTCGGACGAAGAGTCTGGCAGGCCGCCAGCACCGGCCAGGTCGGGCTCGGCGCTCGGCCCGGCGCCCGACAGGTCGCCGAAGATCTGCTCGAAGACCGCGCGCAGGATCAGCGCGTGGTCCCTGCGTCGACACCAGCGTCGTCAGCGCACACAGGTACAGCGCACGCGGCGTGCTCGGGCGGGCGACGGTCACGGCGGCGGCGAAACGCTCGGTCCGGCCCGGGCCAACCGGCAGGCCGACCGCGCGGAGGGCGGCACCGAACCGCGCCGCGACCTCGGCCAGATCGCTAGCCTGCCGGCGGCGCCGCCGCGCATGGCTCCGCTACCCTCGGTCATCCTGGCCGGTCAGCGTGGCAAATCCGGTTCGTCGCATGGTCGCCAGGTCCTCGGAGTACTTGAGCACTGCGCCAGCGGTGCGCTCGGCCGACGCGGCGTTCAGCTCGCCGGCCCCGAGAACCTGCAGAGCGCCAGCCCAGCTGATCGCCTCGGCGATGCCAGGCGGCTTAGCCAGGTCGAGATGGCGCAGCCTGGCCACTCCTGCCGCAACCTGGTCGGCCAGCGGGCTGGCGGCATCCGGCACGCGGCGCCTGATGATCGCCGCGACACGCGACACATCCGGGTAGTCGATCCAGTGGTACAGGCAGCGCCGCTTGAGCGCGTCATGCAGGTCGCGAGTCCGGTTAGAGGTGAGCACGACGACCGGCGGGTACGCGGCCCGCCGGGTGCCCAGCTCCGGGATTGTCACCGCGGACTCGGCCAGCAGCTCGAACAAGAACGCTTCGAACTCGTCGTCGCCCCGGTCGACCTCGTCGATGAGCAGAACCGCCGGCCGCGGCCCCGGGTGGTCGAGCGCCGCCAGCAACGGCCGCTCGAGCAGGTACTCGTCGCTGAACAGGTCGGCCTCCCGCGGCGACTCGCCGCGGGCCTCTGCCAGCCGGATCGCCAGCAGCTGGCGCGGGTAGTTCCACTCGTACAGCGCCTCGGCCGAGGTCAGGCCCTCATAACACTGGAGCCTGATCAGCGGCGTGTCCAGGACGCTGGCCAGCGCCTTCGCCGCCTCGGTCTTGCCTACTCCTGGTTCGCCCTCGAGCAGGATCGGCTGGCTCATCCGCGCAGCGAGAAACAGGGCCGTGCCCAGCGGCTCGTCTGCCAGGTAGCTCGCATCATCGAGCGCGGTAAGCAGCGTGGCGACGTCGGGAAGCTGCTCGGATAGTTCGCTCATCCGCGAGCCGGGCCTTTCAGTGGTCGCAACAAGGACACCTACCATCATGCTGCAACCTGGGTACTGTCCTGGCAGCCGGGATCAGGTGACTAGTCCGTTATCGCCAGGTCGCTGCGGATCGGGCGGCCCTGGATGGCGCTCCACACCGCGGCCGGGGTTAGCGGCATGTCGGCGTGCCGGACGCCGAGCGGCGCGAGCGCGTCGATGACCGAGTTCACTACCGCCGCCGGTGACCCGACCGTCGCCGACTCGCCGACGCCCTTCGCGCCGATCGGATGGTGGGGCGACGGCGTCACGGTCGCCCCGAGTTCCCATGACGGGCACTCGACCGCCGTTGGCAGCAGGTAATCCATGAACGAGCCGCCGAGGCAGTTGCCCTCGGCGTCGAACGCTATCGCCTGCATCAGGGCCATGCCGACGCCGTCGGCCAGTCCGCCGTGGATCTGGCCTTCGACGATCATCGGGTTGATCCGCACGCCGCAGTCGTCGACCGCGATGAACCGCCTGACGTCGACCTTGCCGGTGCCCGGATCGACGTCGGTGACACAGATGTAGGCGCCGAACGGGAAGGTCAGGTTCGGCGGGTCATACACGCTCCCGGCGTCGAGGTGCGCCTCGACGCCGTCGGGCAGCTCGATGCCGGAGTGCGCCGCCATGGCGATCGAGGCCAGCGTCGCCGCCTGCTCGGGGTCACCGCGGACCCGCCAGGCACCGTCGGCCCACTCCAGGTCGTCGGGCGAGACCTCCATCATGGCGGCGGCGA
This sequence comes from uncultured Actinomycetota bacterium, assembly GCA_963809195.1. Classification (GTDB taxonomy): domain Bacteria; phylum Actinomycetota; class Actinomycetes; order Streptosporangiales; family Streptosporangiaceae; genus Chersky-822. The sequence continues at coordinate 221,325 of CAWEIQ010000005.1, forward strand.
CGAGCCTGGCCCGCTCGCGCGCCTTGCGCGCCGCCATCACGGCCGCGGCGCCAGAGACAGCCGTCGACCTGGAGCCATATGTGCCGAGGCCGAACGGAGTCCGGTCGGTGTCGCCGTGCACGACCTCCACGTCGTCCGGGGATATCCCGAGCTCGCCAGCCACGAGCTGCGCGAACGTGGTCTCGTGGCCCTGCCCTTGGGTCTGGCATGACACGCCGAGTACTGCCTTGCCGGTCGGGAAGATCCGCAGGTAGGCGCCGTCGGCCATGCCGAGGCCGAGGATGTCCATGTGCTTGCGCGGCCCGGCGCCGACGCCTTCGGTGAAGAAGCTGATCCCGATCCCCATGTATTCGCCGCGCTCGCGCTTGTCGGCCTGCTCGCGCCGCAGGTCCTGATAGCCGGCCAGGTCCATCGCGGCCAGGAGCGCACGCGGGTAGTCGCCCGAGTCGTACACCCAGCCGGTCGGGCAGGTATAAGGAAACTGCTCGGGCCTGAGCAGGTTGCGCAACCGCAGCTCGGCGGGGTCCATGCCGAGCTCGCGGGCCAGCAGGTCCACCATCCGCTCGACCAGGTACACCGCCTCGGTTATCCGGAACGAGCAGGAGTAGGCCACGCCACCGGGCGCCTTGTTCGTATATACGGCGGTGACTTCGCAGTACGCGGCGCGCATGTCATAAGAGCCGGTGAAGATGTGAAAGAAGCCTGCTGGGAACTTGGTCGGCTGGGCGGCGCCGTTGAACGCCCCGTGGTCGGCAAGGACGCGGGCGCGCAGGCCGAGTATCGTGCCGTCCCGCGACGCCGCGATCTCGCCGTGCATGTGGTAGTCGCGCGCGAATGTGGTCGACATGAGGTTCTCCGACCGGTCCTCGACCCACTTGACCGGCCTGCCCGTGATGATCGACCCGATCACCGCGCACAGGTAGCCAGGGTAGATCGGCACCTTGTTGCCGAACCCGCCGCCGATGTCGGGCGAGATGATCCGGATCTTGTGCTCGGGCAAGCCGGTTACCAGCGCGTACAGGGTTCTGTGTGCGTGCGGCGCCTGGGTGGTGCACCAGATCGTCAGCTGGCCGCTCACCCGGTCCATGTCGGCGACCGCGCCGCACGTCTCCAGCGGCGCCGGATGCACGCGAGGGTAGAGCATGTCCTGGCTGACGACGACGTCCGCCGTAGCGAACACGGCATCGGCGGCCGCCTGGTCGCCGGCGGACCAGTCGAAGATCCGGTTGCTCAGTCCGGCCCTCGAGGTCGTCGCGGATCAGCTCGGCGCCCGGGTCGAGGGCGCGGTGCGCGTCCACGACCGCTGGCAGCGGTTCGTACTCGACGTTGATCAGCTCGAGCGCGTCGCGGGCCGAGTACCTGTCCCGCGCGACGACGAACGCGACCTCCTGGCCCTGGAATCTGACCTTGTCGGTCGCGAGCACGGCCTGCACATCGGCGGCCAAGGTAGGCATCCAGGCAAGGTTGCGCGCGGCAAGCGTCTCCCCGGTAATCACGGCCTCGACGCTGGGGTGCGCCTCCGCGGCAGCGATGTCGACCGACCTGATCTTGGCGTGCGCGAGCGGGCTGCGCAGTATCGCCCCGTAGAGCATGCCGGGCAGGGCGACATCGTCGACAAAGATGCCCTTGCCGCGCAGGAAACGTGCGTCCTCCTTGCGCGGCACTGGTCCGTACGCCTTGTTAAAAATGTGCTCGGAATCCGATGTCATGCGACATCACCGTCATCGCGCTCATCATCGGCACCGGATTCATATCGCGCCGCCCACCGGACGGACCGCACGATGTTCTCATAGCCCGTGCAGCGGCAGATCTGGCCTGAGATCGCGGCGCGGATCTCGTCATCGGTGGGGTCTGGGTTGTGGTCGAGCAGCCAGCGGGCGGTCAGCATCATGCCGGGGGTGCAGAATCCGCACTGCAGGCCGTGGCAGCGGCCAAAGCCGACCTGGACAGGGTCGAGCTTGCCGTCCCGCTCCAGGCCCTCGACCGTCAGCACCCGGCGGCCGTCGGCCATGGCGGCGAGCACGGTGCAGGACTTCACCGGCATATCGTCCAGCCAGAGCACGCAGGCACCGCAGTTCGATGTGTCGCAGCCCCAGTGCGAGCCGGTCAGGCCGAGCTCGTCCCTGATGAAGTGGATCAGCAGCAGTCGCGGTTCGACCACCCTGGTGTACTCGGTCCCGTTGACGTTGACCGCGATCTGCACGTCAGGTTCCCTGGCCGTCTGCTGCCGTTGAGCTGGCTCCCGTGCCGAGGGCCCTGGACAGCGCGGTGCGCAGCGCCCTGATGGTGAGCTCCCCTGCGAGGTGGCGCTTGTAATCGGCGGGGCCGCGCTGGTCGGAAACCGGGCGGCAGTGCTCGGCGGCCAGCTGGCCTGCCTGCGCGAAGTTCTCCTCCGTAGCTGGGCGCCCGAGCAGAAAGTCCTCCGCAGCCGCAGCGGAGAAGTGCTCGGCACCTACCGCGGTGAGGCCGATGCCCGCATCCGCGATGACACCGTCGTCGTCAGGATCGAGCCAGAGCGCCGCACCAGACGCGCCGACAGGCCAGTCGCCGACCCGGCGCCCGACCTTGTGGTACGCGCTGCCCGAACCCGGGACGATCGGCACCTTGATCTCGGTGAGGATCTCGCCGGGACGGACGACGGTCTCGAAAGGCCCGGTGTGGAATTCCCTGGCCTGCACTGTCCTGGTACCTGACAGGTTCTGGATCACCATGGTCGCCTTGAGCGCGGCGAAGGCCGCCGAGAGGTCCTCGGACGGATCGGCCTGGCACAGCGACCCGCCGATGGTGCCCCAGAGCCGAACGACCGGGTCGGCGATCACGCGCTCCGCGTCGTGCAGGATCGCGAAGTGCTGACCCGCGATATCGGAGTCGAGCAACTGCGCGTGCCTGGTCATGGCGCCGATCCTGAGCGCGCCGTCGGTGACGGTGATGTAGGCGAGGTCGGTCAGGTCGTTGATGTCGATCAGCGTCTCTGGCTGCGCCAGCCGTAGCTTCATCATCGGTATCAGGCTGTGCCCGCCGGCCAGGATGCGCGACTCGGGGCCGAACCTGGCGAGCAGTGTCAGCGCGTGCTCGACGCTGGTCGCTCGCTCGTACTCGACGTACGCAGGAACCTGCACCCCAGGCCTCCCGGCCTCTTCGCTCGCCTCCCCCGCGTGGAATGCCACGCGTGTGCAGTGTACGAGGCGACGTTGGCGTCGTCGGCCGGCGGCTGACCGGCGGACCGCTCGATGGTCGGAGCGGGCCCGCTGCTGCGTGATAATCGGGAGAGTCATGACACTCACGCAGCTCAACGCGTTCGTGCTGGTCGCGAGGCTCGGCTCGGTGACTGCAGCGGCGAATGCGCTGGGCGTCAGCGAACCAGCCGTCTCGCAGGCGCTCTCCGCCCTGCGCGCGCACCTGGGCGACCCGCTGGTAAGCCGCGGGCCGTCGGGAATGACGCTGACCGCGGGCGGATCCCGCCTGCTCGCGACCGCCTCGCAGATCGTCGTGCTAGGCGCCGAGGCGCACGCGGCGGTCCGGGCGGCTCAGGGCGCACCAGAGCAGTTGCGGGTGGTCGCGACGTCCACTGTGGCCGAGTTCGTGACCACACCGCTCATGGAGGCTTTCACCAAGAGGTTCGCGGGAAGCGTCGAAGTGTCCTCGGGAGTCGCGATATCCAAGGAGATGCCCGTCCTGGTCGCGAACCGGCTCGCGGACCTCGCGATCGGGCCTAGCGTGGTTGCCGATCCTGCGCTGCCGGTAGTCAGCGAGCCGATCTTCAAGTACCGCCTGGTCGTGGTCGCAGCTGGAAACTCGCGGCCGCTCGGCGCGCCCAGGCAGTGGCGCTGGCTCGTCGATCCGTCCGCCACCGACCCTGGCAGCGACGTGGGCCAGGTGCTGGCCGCGCTGCGGATACCCGAGGACAGGATCGGGGTCTGCTCGAGCCAGACGGCCGCGTGGGCGGCAGCAGCAGATGGCGGCGGTGTGTCGCTGGCCGTCGAGCACCTGGTGGCGCAACAGCTGCGCAGGCGCGAGCTCTCGTTGGTCGACGTGCCGGGTGCGCCTGTCGAGGGCTGCTGGTATGTCACGATGCTGGAGCGCCAGCAGCGCAGCACGGTGGGCAGTTCGCTGCGGCGGTTCCTGAGCACTCCAGAGGCCATGCAGCTGATGCGAGCGCCGGCGGCGGGCGTTCCGCCATCCCGGTTCAGGCCGCCCGTGTACGTGACGATCTGGAGCTTATGTCACCGGCGGGTCAGGCGTAAGGCCGCCATACTGTGTGCGATCGGCCTTCCGACACAGCTCCTTGCCATGGCTGCCGATAAACCTTTGGCGGGGCCCGGCGACCCGGATCGCCGGGTCGCCAAGGCCCTACCAGGGCAGAGGGGTCGGTCGTTTGCGCAGATCCGAGCTGACCGGAGCGGTCCCAGGATCGCGGCGCGTCGCATCTCCCGCGCGTGGCTGAGCGCCCGCTCGGTCACTGCTCCAGGCCCGCACGAAGCCTCATAGCCCGGCGGACTGCCCGGCGCATTCGCCGTTCGGCCCGTTCTGCTCGCTCTGACGCCCTTGCCAGAGCACGGAGCTGGCTGACCAGACGTTGCCGCTGAGCCTGGGCCAGCATTTCGCTGCGCCGCTCGCTGGCCAGCTGAGCAGCGACATATGGGTGCATGTTCAATTTCATTCACCTCCTTCATGTGTCATTTGCTGGAGTGGGTTGGCCCGGCGGCCGACCACGCCTTGTTAATGGGATGGGCATGTGCGTGGATGCCGTCGGTAGGGATCTCGGGTGGGTCAGTGCCGTCAGCTGAGACTTCGATGCCGCGACATACCAGCTGCGGACATCAACATTGAGCGGTGCGCTCGCCGCCTATTCGGGCCCATTGCGTCACGACGTAGTAGTTGGTGGTGCCGCGCCGGCCTTCTGGATCCCCTACGTGGACAGAGGGTGGACCATGGTGCCCAGATACAGCCCGTCGATTTTGGCGGGAGATTTCGCCTCGAGCGGCCGCAGGTACCCCTGCGGACTACTCAGGCACACGAAGGTGCGGTAGCTGGATGACAGCGGCCGCAGCAACGCCACCAGAGGCCCAGATCGCCAGGACGGCATCATGTTCTCCGGGGGGAAGGCCCTGGAGCCCGATTTCGGCCGTCTCCCCGTTCACAACCGTCACCGGCGGGCTGGGCGCATAGGAAGGCGCCCCAAAACGGCGAAGCCGGAGTGCGACGTGCAGCCTCATCCCGTGCTCGCAGGTAGGAATAACTCGGATCGCTGCGTGAGGCGGGACATCTACATCTGGACCGTCGGCCTCAAGGCGACTAACTGTGCCGTCCTCCAGCGCCAATTCTGGGGTGCCGACCGCGATTCTCCGCTGGATCCGGCCCAGGTTGGCGGCCACGTCATGCAAGGACGCGTTCTCTTGCACGGAATCTTTCTCGGGCTCGGGTTCTTTCGCTGCGCGTCGCCGGGCGGCTGAGCCCTTCCGGGGTCGGCCGGAACGAACAGCTTCCTGCCTGAGGTGGTTGCGGTTCGACGCCGCGTGGCCGCTGGTGTCATCACTCGCCTCTGCCCTTTCGAGCATCCATGTCCAAGCTGCGTCAGGAGTCCAGGTCGGCCATTCCTGGCGCGGCTCTGGCGGCGCCTGCTCGACCTGCTCGACAACGAGACGATGATCTTGATCTGCGCTGGTCTCGCGAGTCTCGAAGCTGACGACGAATGCAGCGGACTGTTCCCAACCAATGCCACCCAGCCGACTGGATGTAGCTGGCTGACCGGCATGAGCTTCTGCGAGCTCGCGCGCATGGTCTTGCCAGCCTGATATGGCCTCAAGAGTCAGGGCTGGACGCAGTCGGCGCATGCCGGCGTGAAGGACCCGCCGATATGCGTTCGCTAGTTGCCGCACCGTGCTCATCTGCAGGGTGCCGGTAAGCACTGCCGCATGTTTGGGCCTCAGTCCAGGAATGGATGAGAGTTCGCTGGCCATGGTGTGCTCCTCAGGTGCTGCTGAAAGGCGACGGCGCCGGGCGGTGACGGGTCCTGCAACCCGCCACCGCTGGCCCTTTTAGTAGAACTCCCTTTCCTCGAGTGCCTCATAGCCCACGAGGATCGGCCGTTGACGCTGGCAGCAGTGCAGCGAGAACTTGGCGCCGACCTCATACAGCGTCCCGCAATGATCTGCCGGGATGGTTCCAGCAGGGACTGTGTATTCGCGCTCGAGGCACAAGCTCTTGCATCCGTCCCAGTCCTTGACGTCGAGAACGCCATCCGGGAGCTTGTCCGACAGGTCGAAATCGGTTCCGTCGCCGATCGCGGTGAAGCCGAGGTCGAAGCACCAGTCGCCGTGGATGCAGTGCCACAGATCCCCTGTCAGCTCCACCCGGAATCGAACGACAAAGGGATCGGTGACGGCGATGATCGTGCCAGGTTGGACGCCGTAGGTATCGCGGATGTCCGCGTCCCAGTACGCCTGCAGTGCCCTCGCCGAGGGCAGACGGAGCTCGGTCGCGCCGTCAAGGAAATCCTTGTCGTTCGGCCAGCATTTCGACGGGTAGGGCATGCCCTTCTTCTTGCAGTCACCCATGAACTTCTCCTTGGGGTCGGGTGCTTTTGGCCACCTTGGGCCGACTTGCCAAGAGTCTGGGCTCCGCCGATGAGCAGTCGGTTCATTGCCGCTATGGCCAGCACATAGCGACGCTTATGGATTGATATGGATCCGCTTAACCCTGCTCAGGCGATAGGCAGCCGGTTAGAAGGCGCTTAAACGCCCGGGTCGCGAAGGCCATTACGTATCTGCATCCTCCGGCGCACCTCCGGCATTGCAGGGGATCAGGAACGCGGTCCTCCCCCCAACTGCGAGCGGGCCGCTTCGTTAGAAGGTGCACATGAGCAGCCAATGGGCGCGGTTCTGGCCATGGGGTAGAGCCGCGGAGCCAGACCCAGCCATCTTGGGCGACGAGGAACTGTGTGACGCCCTTCGTTCGCTGCATTCCGGGCTTCCAGGCCCAGCTTCGCAGTTCTCCGCTGCGACACTGATGCGGGCCAGGGAACTGTACCGCCGTGGTGTCGAGCACCGGGAACTTGCAGCTGAGCTCGAGGCAATGGCCGTACCACGCCGCGGCTCGGCAGCACGTGCTGGCTGGCAAGCCGCGTCAGCCCTGGGCGTCGACCATCTTTGGCGCTCGCCCGAGAGTGGCTACGCGAACCATCTTGCGGCGCCGCCCGGCCTGGGGAAGGTGGACCAGCAGCTTGACGGCCCAGATCAGCCGGACGTCCTCGCCCGGGTGCTCGGGCCGCTGGAGGTGCAGGTCGGCGGGGAGCATGTTGCCGCATGGGGCGGACAGCGCGCCAAGACGTTGTTTCAGTACCTGCTCATGCACCGGCGACCCGTGCACCGGGAAGTTCTCATGGAACTGCTATGGCCCGGTCACACCTACTCCTCGGCGCGCAACAACCTCAACGTCTGCGTCTATAGCTTGCGGCGCGTCCTCGACGTGACTTCAGTAGGCACCAGGTACATCGTCTACCGCGACAGCTGCTACGCACTGAACCGTGCGCTGACCTGGAACATCGACCGGGACCATTTCGTCGCCGCGGCCGAGCGCGGCGGTCGGTGCGAGGCCGAGGCGGCAGCGGAGGAAGCCGTCATCATGCTTGAACGCGCCGTGTCGGCCTATGGCGGCCCCCTTTTCGATGGCGATCCGGCTGCCGACTGGTTCCTGCCGGAGCGCATGGCGCTACAGGAATTGTTCCACCAGGCGCTAGAGCGTCTCGCAACTCTGCTCGCAGACCGCGGCGATCTGAACGGTGCCCAGCGGGCGCTAGAGATGCTGCTCCGTGATGACGGTTGCCGAGAGTCCGCTCACCGGCTGCTGATGACCTGTTATGCCAGGCGCGGCCAGCGCGACCAGGTTGCACGCCAATTCCAGCGGTGCGCAGCACGTCTCGACGCGGACCTTGAGATCACACCGAGCGCCGAAACGATCGACCTATTTCGTGCGCTCACGAGCGGGGGCTAGCGCGCCAGCCGAGTTAGCGGCAACGGCAGCATGGTGACGCGTCATGCTTGCCAGTGCATGGGCAGCTTTGCCCAGCCACAGTCAGGCAAGCCTGACCAGGACGCAGGACAGGGCCCACGCCGGGCAGTGCCTGCGCGTGAGCCAGCGCTAGCAGCGATTCGGCAGCTTCGCTGGCAGTAACTCCGGTCCCTGACATGCGGGCTGCGATCAGCCCGGCAACTACGGGCGTGGAGAACGATGTTCCGCTCCAACTCGCCATGCCGTCAAAGTAATGAGCTGGTCGTCCCTGGGTTTCGACGTACTTGTACAAGCCCGTGGCGTAGGCGTGCACCAGATTCTCACCCGGCGCGTATACCTTGACCCACTTCCCGTGGTTCGTAAACCAGGCCCGCTCGTCCCCGCCAGCTGCGAGGGCACCCACAGACAGGACCCCCCTCATCTTGGCCGGCGAGAACTTCCAGTCCATGCCGTCGTTGCCTGCGCAGGCGACAAGCACAGTTTGGGGGCGTTCGCGAAGCGGACCATCAACAAACACCCGGAAGCTCAGCAGGCCGCGGTCCTTCCATGTGTGCGTACCGGCAGAAAGACTGATGACGTCCGGCGCCCAGTCCAGGACCTCATAGAGCTTCCGGACGACCTCCGATTCGAAGTTCGCGCCAACCTTTTCAAAGATGCGCGCGACCCGCACGTCAGCCCGGGGAGCCATCGCACGGACGACGCTGGCTATGAAGGTTCCGTGTCCGGTATATCGAGACGCGATCTGATTGGAATGCGGCTTGGTCTCTGGCTCTGGTTCCCCTTCGACTCGGCGCATCCAATCGTGCGAGCTCGGTGCGCTCTCGAGCAGGCCAGTGTCTACCACCGCGACGAGTGATCCGCGGCCATCGCAGCGACTTGCCGACACCGTTGGTCGCGGGCGCGCGCCAGCAGGGACACCGTCCGGCTCCGTTGCGGGGCAGTGGGTCCCGGGGCTGATGCTGAGAAGGTGGTCCACAGTCGCAAAGCTGCCGCCGAATTGCGCATTGAGCATGTCGACGAGATCAAGCAGCGTCCCCTTCCGCGCTGCTACGCGGACGAGAGCTAGACCCGGGACCGGCTTGCGGACGTCCTTGACATTGATTCCGGCCGCACGGAGTCTCATCACGTCATGGTCGCGGACGAGGAGGTGGTCCTTGCGGTAAAGGAACTCGACAGGATTGGTGTTCTTGCCGTGAGCCCACCCTTGAGGCTGCGTTTCGACTTCCCCCTTGAATGCATCGATGATGAAGCGCACTTGAATGAGCGGCACCCTATTGTCCGCAGATTTACTCTTTGCCATTGGAGACCCTTCTCTCTTGCTGTACCGATAGTGCTTGCCCGTCCCTACCATTGACCTATGTCAGAGGCAGGCAATCGCAGTGCAGATACATCTGCGCCCGATTACCTGCTCGTTCTCGCGCACTCCAGGCCGGCCGAGGCACTGGCTCGTGCGCGCGCGACGCTTGCCGGCCGCCCCCGAGTCGCTCCCGCGGTGGCATCGATCGCGCATCAGGCGGCCGGTATCTCATTGCGCGATCTCGGCCAATCCAAAGCCGGGCTTGGCGAGTTGCGACTGGCTCTGCGATCTGCACGGGCAAGTGGCCTCAGCCAGCGCGAGGCTGACGTGCGTGCCAGCCTCGGCCTGACGATGGCTTTGACAGGGAGTACTGCCCGCGGCCTGGCGCATCTCGATCACGCAGCTCGGATGGCGCGCGGTGTGCTCGCCGGCCGCGTTCTGATGCGGCGCGGAGACATGCTGGCAATGCTCGGCCGCCAACATGAAGCGCTGAGCGACCTGAATGCGGCCCTATCGATTTTGCACAGGCACGGGGACGTCCTTTGGGAGGCACGGTCAAGAACCCATCGCGGCCTCGTCATGCTGGCGATGGGCCAGACGCGGCGTGCAGATGCGGAGTTTGTGGCGGCTGAGCACCAGTACGAGCTAGCCGGACAGGAGTGGGAGTGCGCGACTGCGCGACACAATCGCGGGCTGGTCGCCGCCGCTTCGGGTCGTGTACCTGAGGCGTTGCAGCATCTCGCCGACGCCAGTCAGCGTTATAAGGAACTGGGAACCCCAATGCCTGATGTCGCCATCGACCGCTGCGCGGTTTTGCTATCAGCGGGGATGGCAGCCGATGCTTGGGCTGAGACAGACAACGCTGCGCGCCTGCTGGCCCGGAAGCAAGCAGGCTCGCTGAAATTTGCCGAGCTGCTCTTCTACTCAGCGAAAGCAGCAATAGCCGCCGGACAGCCCAAGGCCGCGAGGGACCGAGCAGAGGATGCGGCGCGACTATTCCGGCGCCAGGGTCGGCAGTGGTGGGCAGCCCGCAACAGCCTTGTGCTTGCTTTTGCTCGCTATGCGGGAGGCGATACCAGCATTGGTGTCTACCGGCTCGCCTGTTCGGCCGCGCGCAGCCTCGTCGCCATCCGTGCCGAGGAGTCGCCGGCCGCTCATCTGCTCGCAGGACGGGTGGCGCTCGGACGCGGAGCGGACGAAATGGCAGAGGCCTACCTGAGTGCCGCTGCCGGGCACCGCCGGAGCGGGCCGACGCTCACCCGCGTCGATGCCTGGCTCGCCCAAGCGCTGCTCTGCCAGCTGCACGACCGCGAAGCGGCGATGCTGTCATCATGCCGCCGTGGCCTGGAGGTCCTAGAGGACTACCAGCGGACACTTGGGGCTACTGAGCTACGGGCGGCGGTAACGACACACGGCAGGGAGCTCGTCGCGCTGGGCCAACGTGCCGCAGTGCGGCGAGGAAATGGGGCGCAGATGCTCGCCTGGAGCGAGCGCTGGCGGGCCACCGTCCAGTCCGCCGCACCGGTGAGGCCGCCCAGCGACCGCCAGCTCGACCGGGACCTGTCGGCCTTGCGCGAGGTATGCCGTCAGCTTGATCGAGACGAAATCGCCCGGCCGCAGGCTGCCGTGTTGCGGCGAGAGCGAGCACGGCTCGAGGCGGCTGTACGAGCGCGGGTGCTACATGCCCCTGGAACGGCAGCGGCACGCAGTCGGCCCTTCATTCTGCGTCCGTTGCTTGAAGCGCTCAATGGGTCTGTGCTCATTGAACTTGTGGAGCTAGACGGTGTCGTGCGGGCGGTGACCGTCAATAGAACGGGAATCCGGCTCCATGAGGTGGGCAGCAGCAGCGAGGCCGCCCGTGAAGTGGACTTCGCGCGATTCTTGCTGCTGCGGCTCGCCGGCGGGCGGCCAGTGCCTTCGCCCGAGCGGTCACTCGCCGATGCGGGTCAGCTGCTTCAGGCAGCCCTACTAGGTGCAGCAGCCGATCAGATTGACTCCGACGCCGTCATCGTCGTTCCGCATGGTCGCCTGAATGCGGTCCCCTGGGGCTTGCTGCCGGCACTGCAAGACAAGGCTGTCAGCGTGAACCCCTCGGCAGCATCGTGGCTGCGGGCCATTTCGGCACAGGCGCCAGCCCGCCGCTCTGTAGTTGTGGTCGGTGGTCCTGGGCTGCAGGCAGGTGGCCTCGAACTGGCGTCGATTTCGGCACGGTATCCAGACGCGACGGTCATCGCTGACGGGATGGCCACTGCCGAACGCGTGCTGACGGCGCTAGACAATTGCTGGCTCGCGCACGTGGCTGCCCATGGGAGGTTCCGCGCCGACAACCCGCTCTTCTCGTCATTGCAACTCGTGGACGGGCCGTTAAATGTATATGACTTTGAGAGGATGAGCCGGTCACCGCATCGGCTGGTGCTCTCAAGCTGCGAGTCGGGCCGAGGAGCGCCGACCGGAGCCGACGAGTTGCTTGGCCTGGCGAGCAGCCTTGTCCCGCTGGGCACAGTCGGTGTTGTCGCGGCGGTGGTGCCTGTGAGCGACCAGGTGGTTCCGGCCGTGATGGATTGTCTGCATGACCAGATAGCCCGTGGAGCGGGCTTTCCTGAGGCACTGCGGCTGGCTCGATTGGCCGCGTCGGCAACAGCCGATCCGGTCGCGATAGCAACGGCATGTTCGTTCCTGGCGCTGGGAGTGTGATACCACCATGTCGGATGAACACGTGCCTGATAGCGCCGTGATCGATGCGGGCGATGGAGAAGACCCGATCGCCGGCTGGGTGCTAGCCGCGTCTGGCGGCGACGCACGCGCGTGGGATCTGCTGGTGAAACGGTTCGCGGGGCTAGTATGGGCGATATGCCGGGCGCATCGGCTGAGCGCGGAAGATGCTGCCGATGTCTCCCAGCTGACCTGGTTGCGGCTATTGGAGAATCTGGATCGTATCCGCGATCCTCAGCGACTTCCAGGTTGGTTGGCAACGACATGCCGACGGGAATGCTTGGCGTTCCAGCGCCGTGCACGATCATCGCTGGCCATCGAAGATGACCACCTTGACAGGCTGCTCGGGGGAGTCGCAGGCGCGGACCGGCCAATTCTGACCGCTGATCAGTACGCGACCTTGTGGGAGGCGTTCCTCAGACTCAGTGTTTGGTGCCAGAGGATCCTGCGCATCTTGGTGATCGAAGCCGACGAAGGGCCGCCTTCCTATCGGTTGGCAGCCGAGAAACTTGGGATGCCCGTCGGAAGTCTCGGGCCGACTCGAGCTCGCTGTCTAGATCAGCTGAGAAAACTACTTGACAACGGTGGTATCTAGCGGGCCGCGGTCACCTCATATCTGGACGGAGGCGCAGATGACAGTCCTGGCAGTGCGCGATACGGCACAGCGAGGTGCGTATCGACCTAGGACAGGGCAATGAGCGGCAAGAATCCCCGTGCCGACGGTGGAGCCGAGCAGCCGAGCCAGCTGCGTGGGCTTGATGACAAGACACTGCTCGCCGCACTTCGCGAGATGTTCGGTCCGAACCAAGAGGCGCCTAGCTGGTTCGTTGACCTCGCCAACGACAGCTATGGGCTGCGCGTGTCGGACATCGAGCTGGCGGAGCTTATGGCTGACTCTGAGGCCGAGGTCAGTCGGTTGCTGCGTGCTGAGGACGGACCTCACTTGATGAGCTTCGAAGCATCAGATCTCAGCATCGAGATTGAGATCCAGCCGGGCACCCACACCGGCCGGGCCCGGCTGATAGGACAACTGATGCCGCCCGGGCCGGCGCGAATACGCGTGCGCAGACGGCAAGAGCACGACACTCTCTCTGTCGATGCCGATGAGCGAGGGCGCTTCACCTGTGAGAACCTCGTTGACGGCCCGCTGAGTCTCGTAGTCGAGCGCCAAGAACATCCGCCTACCGCAACCGCGTGGATCACGATCGGTTAATACGCGCATCGTCGTCAATCGAAGCGATCCAGCCAGGCCGCCGCGACCGCGTGCAGGCGGCCGGTGTCGAGGCGGTAGACGCGTTCCCTGCCGCGCATCGAGATCGTGACCAGGCCGGCCTTGGCAAGGACGTTGAGGTGCTGCGAGGTCGTCGGCCAGGAGTGCTCGAACCTCGCCGCGATCGCGCCCGAGGTCATCTCGCCACCGCGGGCGTGCAGGACCAAAAGGATGGTCCGCCGGGCTTGATGCGCCAGGGCGCCGAAGACGGCGTCCAGCGCATCGAGCTCCGCAAGGCCGCGGGGCATCTGTGCAACGCGCTGTTCTGGTCGCTGCTCGCTCACGCGGGCAGCGCGACGCGCTGGTAGTGCGGGAAGTCCCAGCGCGGCAGTCCGTCGCGCTCCTCGAGCAGCGGTTCCATCGGCTCCCAGATCGCGATCACGTCGGGATGCTCGTGCGCCCGGCCGAACCCGCCCTCGACCCAGGTGAAGATCTCGACGTAGGTGAGGCCGCCGTCCGTGCCGCGGAACACCAGCGACTGCTCGTCCGTCACGAAGCCGAGGTCATGCAGCGTATGCCAGTGACGCTTGAGCAGCTCGACGAAGCTATCCTCAGCGTCCGGTCTGACGCGGTATGTGCAGATCACCGTTTCCTTAGCCATGTACCTAATAATTAGCCAGTTGCCTAAGGAGGTCAAGCCATCAGGCGGGCGGCGAGTGTGGCGCGGCTGCACCAGGACTGCATCGGGGCCTGCATCGGGCCTGCACCTGGCTGCACCGCGCCGCACAGCCTCCGGGCAGGGCAGTTAAGCAACAACTTATTAGCCGGTTGCAGCCCACACGTACCAGGAGAATCATGGCCAGTGCTGCATCAAGCAACGCAGCGCAGCCGACGGTGCCTGGGAACCGTCCCGAGCCTGGAGTGCGCTATGCGGATCGAGTCGGACGGGCACAGCAGCGGCAACCCGCGCCTGTATGAACTGATCGAGCACGCACCCAAGACCGGCAAGAGCCCGACAGTGTGGGCCTGGCCAGAACTCATCGACTATCTGAAGGTGGCGGGCCAGCCGGTTCCAGGACCGTGGCCGCCGCACCAGCAGCCGCGGCCCAATCCGGAAGAGGATTCCATGCCGGTCGCTGTCGCCGACACCGACCGCCCGGCCAGCGCGGCTGAGGCACCCGAGCGGGAAGCAGAAACCGGTTCGGGCGCGACGTGACGAAGCGCAGCCGGGCACACCGCCCCTAGCCGGGCAAAGCCGCGCGCCCGGCCCTCCGCGAGCGATAGGGCCCGAGCACAACAAAACGACCTGCGGTTTCACGTCCAGACAGGACACTGGAGGATCGGATGTATCCGTCTCGGTTCCGCTACGAGGCACCGCGCTCGATCGCCGAGGCGATCTCCTTGCTGCACGAAGGCGGGGATGAAGCGAAGGTGCTGGCCGGAGGCCAGAGCCTGGTGCCATTGATGAAGCTGCGCTTCGCCTCGCCCGCGCTGATCGTCGACATCAACAACCTCCCTGGGCTCAGCTACCACCAGGAGGATGCCGACGGCACGATCAGGATCGGCGCGCTCTGCAGGCACGCCGACCTGGAGCGCTCGGTCCTGCTGAAGAGCAAGCAGCCCGTCATGGCCGCGGCCGCACCGCTGATCGCGGACCCGATCGTCCGGAACCGCGGGACGCTGGTCGGCTCGCTCTGCCACGCAGACCCGCAGGGTGACTGGGCGTCGGTGGTCACTGCGCTCGGCGGTTTCGTGATTGCCACAGGGCCCGGCGGCCGCCGGTCGATCCCGATCGCGGACTTCGTCACCGGGCCGTTCGAGAACGCGCTTGCGCCCGACGAGATCGCGGTGGAAGCGGTCATCCCGCCGGCCAAGGGAACGCTCGCGGGCGGCTACCTCAAGCTGGAGCGCAGGATCGGCGACTTCGCAACGGTCGGCGTTGCCGCAGCGGTGGAAACCTCGGGCGACGCGGTAACCAGGGCGGGAATCGCGCTGACCGGGGTCGGCGGGTCGACGATCAGCGCGACCGAAGCCGGCCAGGCACTGATCGGCAGGCCGCTGACGGCCGAGAGCATCGCGGAGGCCGCCGACCTCGCCGCGGCGGCCGCACGACCGCGGACCGACCACCGCGGGAGCGCGGAGTACAAGCGCCACATGGTCAGGACCTTCGTGGTCCGCATCCTCAGCCGCGCGAACGGCCGCCCGGCAGGCGCAGGCGGCGTGGTGGGCGGCGTCACCCCGGACGCAGGGCCGGCATTGGCCAACGGAGAAGCGAGCGGCACCTCGGAAGGGATGGCCTGAGATGACGATCGTCTACGAGGACCGCGGCGACGAGACCACCGGTGACGTACCGGTCAACAGGATCAGGTTCACGATCAACGGCCAGAAGAAGATAGCCGAGGTGGAGCCGCGGCTGCTGCTCTCGCACCTCATCAGGCGCGGGCTCGGGCTAACCGGCACGCACATGGGATGCGACACGACCAACTGCGGTGCGTGCACGGTGCTGGTCGACGGGCGGCCGGTCAAGTCGTGCACCATGCTGGCGGTGCAGGCCGACGGGCACGCGATCGAGACGGTCGAGGGCCTGTCCGGGCAGAGCGAACTGCACCCGCTCCAGGAGGGGTTCAAGCAGGAACACGGCCTGCAATGCGGGTTCTGCACTCCCGGCATGATGATGGCCGCCAAGGCTCTGCTGGCCGAGAACCCCGATCCGACCGAGGAAGACGTCCGCTGGGCGCTGTCGGGCAATCTGTGCCGCTGCACCGGCTATCAGAACATCGTGAAGTCCGTGCTCTGGGCAGCGGACAAGCTCAAGGAGTCAGGACAGTGACGCAAACCACCGGGACGCAAACCACTGGGACGCAGGCACTAGACGAGATCAAGATCGGCGGACTGGGCGCGAGCCGCAAGCGGGTCGAGGACGACCGTTTCATTCGCGGCAGGGGCAACTACACCGACGACATCACCCTGCCAGGCATGCTGCACATGGAGATCCTGCGCAGCCCGCTCGCGCACGCGAGGATCAAGTCGATCGACGCGAGCAGAGCCTGGGACATCCCGGGAGTCCACCTCGTCCTGACCGGCGACATGATGGCGACCCGCAACCTCGCCTGGATGCCGACGCTGTCCTATGACACGCAGGCCGTGCTCGCGACCGACAAGGTACGGTTCCAGGGCCAGGAGGTCGCGTGCGTGATCGCCGACGACCCCTACATCGCCAAGGACGCCTGCGAGGCGATCGACGTCGAGTACGAGCCGCTGCCGGCCATCGTGAGTCCCGTCCAGGCCGTGGCCGACGGTGCCCCGGTGATCCGCGACGACAAGGAGAACCAGCCCGACAACGTCATCTACAACTGGGAGGTCGGTGACAAGGCGGGCACGGACCGGGCCTTCGAGCAGGCCGACGTCGTCTCCAGGCTGCAGCTGCACTACCCGCGCTCGCATCCGTCTCCGATCGAGTGCTGCGGATCGATCGCCGACTTCAACCGGGCCACGTCCAAGCTGACCGTCTACATGACCACGCAGGCCCCGCACATCATCAGGGCCGCCGTCGCGCTGGTCGCCGAGCTGCCCGAGCACATGATCAGGATCGTCTCGCCGGACATCGGCGGCGGATTCGGCAACAAGGTCCCTGTCTATCCCGGCTACGTGTGCTCGATCCTGGCCTCGATACTGCTCGAGCGGCCGGTCAAGTGGATCGAGGACAAGTCCGGCAACCTGATCTCCACGGGCTTCGCGCGCGACATCTACCTCGACGGCGAGATGGCGCTGCGCAAGGACGGCAAGATCCTCGGCGTCCGCATGCACGCCGACGCCGACCACGGCGCGTTCTTCTCCGACGCGCAGCCGAGCAAGTTCAAGATCGGCCTGCTGCATTCCACCTTCGCTTGCTACGACGTGCCCGCCGCGCACTTGACGGCTCGGGGCACCTATAGCAACAAGGCACCCGGCGGAGTCGCCTACCGATGCTCCTTCCGTGTCACGGAGGCGATGTTCTTCCAAGAGCGGATGGTCGCGGCGGCCGCAGCCGACCTCGGGATCGATCCGGCCGAGTTCCGCCGGATGAACTTCGTGAAGGACGAGCAGTTCCCGCACCGGACGCCCTTCGGATTCCTGCTCGACTCAGGCCAGTACGGCAAGTGCCTCGATGTCGGACTGAAAGCCGTCGGTTACGAGGACTTCAGGCAACAGCAGGCCGAGGCGCGCAAGCGCGGCAAGCTGCTGGGGCTCGGCATCTCGACGATGACCGAGCCGCTCGGAGCCGGCAACAGCCGCGAGTACGACATTCTCGGCATCAAGATGTTCGACTCGGCCGAGCTCAAGGTGCATATGACGGGCAAGGCGATCCTGCGGACAGGAGCGAAATCGCAGGGTCAGGGCCACGAGACGACGTGGGCCCAGATCGTCGCGCACGAACTCGGCCTGCCCGCCGAGGACGTGGTCGTCGAGGAGGGCGACACCGACACCGCGCCGTTCGGGATGGGCACGTACGCATCCAGGAGCACCCCGGTGGCCGGTGCGGCGGTCTCGATGGTTTCCAGGAAGATCAGGGCCAAGGCACGCAAGCTGGCGGCGCACCTGCTGGAGGTCTCCGAGGAGGACGTTGAGTGGGAGCTCGGCAGGTTCTACGTGCGCAGCGCGCCGGACCGCGGGGTCACCATCCAGGAATGCGCGATGGCGGCCTACAGCAACATGCCCGACGGCATGGAGCCAGGCCTTGAGAACACGGCGTTCTACGACCCGCCGAACCTGACCTGGCCATTCGCCGTCTACATCGTCACGGTCGAGGTGGACCCGGAGACCGGCGTATGGGACGTGCTGAACATGGTCGCCGTCGACGACTGCGGCGTCCGGATCAACCCGATGATCGTCGAGGGACAGATCATGGGCGGCCTGACCGAGGCCTACGCGATGGCGAACATGCAGTTCATCACCTTCGACGCCGAGGGCAACTGCGTCGGCTCGAACTACATGGACTATCTGCTGCCGACCGCATGGGAGACGCCGGGCTTTGAGCTGCACAGTGAGGTGGTCACGCCGAGCCCGCACCACCCGATCGGAGCCAAGGGCGTCGGCGAATGCGCGGCCGTGGGCGGCCCAGCGGCCTTCGTGAACGCGGTGATGGACGCGATCTCCGACACCGGGCGTGCGCAACATCGACATGCCGGTGCTGCCCGACCGGGTCTGGGAGGCGATCACTTATCGTCGCGATGTCTCTGGCGCACCACCGGTGCGCGCGGACGACTAATCCGTGGGAGATGGACATGGACGGCTGGCAGGTGATGGAGCAGGCCGCCGCGCTCGCTGAGCGCGGTGAGGCGGTCGCTCTTGCCACCGTGGTATGGCGCCAGCGTCCGTCTTCCGGGCAGGTGGGCTCGCGCGCGATCATCACCGCGTCGGGCGAGGTACACGGCTGGATCGGCGGTGCGTGCGCCGAGCCGTCGGTGATCAACCAGGCCCGCGAGGTCATCGCCGAGGGATCGCCGCGACTGCTTCTGCTCGGCAGCACCGACAAGTTCGGCGACGCGATCCCGGAGGGGATGACCGCCGTCCCGATCTCCTGCCAGAGCGAGGGCGCGCTCGAGGTCTACATCGAGCCGGTGCAGGCCAGTACCTCATCTGGTCGTCGTGGGCCAATCCCCGATGGCGCACGCGCTTGCCGATCTCGCCAGGGGGATTGGCTGGCGGACCGATCTGCTCGATTGGACAGAGTTCGCCGCGGACAGCGCCGATGAGCGCTCGATGGTGGTCGTGGCAACCCAGGGACACGGCGACGAGGAGGCGGTCGAGCAGGCGGTCGCCGCAAGGCCCGCCTACCTCGGGCTGGTCGGCTCGCGCCAGCGGGGCGCGTCCGTGCTCGGCTACCTCGCCGAACGGGGCGTTGCGAAGGACCAGCTCGACCGGGTCCGGGTCCCCGCGGGCCTTGACCTCGGCAATACGACGCATGTCGAGATCGCGGTTGCCGTCCTGGCGGAGCTGGTGCAGCTGAGGGCCGCAGGTGAGCTCGCCGCCCGGCCCCGGCAAGACGCCGGCGGCTCGCCTCTGCGGAGGCGCGGCCAGGCTCGCGGCGAGGCAAGCGATCGTCAGCCGGCTCATCGCAGCGGTCTCCGGCGTCGGGCGAGCCCGAGCCGGCCGAGGCCACGGACCCGGTGTGCGGCATGACCGTGGCCGCAGGCAAGGCCGGGCGCCCGCTGGAGTTCGATGGCGTGACCTATTACTTCTGCAGTGCGGGCTGCCGCAGCGAGTTCCAGTCCGATCCCGACTCCTACGCCAGGAAAGAGACGCGATGCTGATTACCAACGACTTCGAGGTCGCGAAGCCGGTCGCCGCGGTGTGGGACTTCTTCGGCGACATACCGCGCGTCGCTTCGTGCCTGCCGGGCGCCGAGCTGACTGAGACGCTGGGCGATGACAAGTACGGCGGCCGGGTCGCGGTCCGGATGGGGCCGGTCAAGCTGCAGTTCGCTGGAACGGCCGAGATCACCGAGCGGGACGAGGCGGCCAAGCGCATCGTTGTGCACGCGGCCGGCGCGGAGGAGCGCGGTCGCGGTCAGGCCAACATGGTCGTATCGGCGACGCTCGCGCCCGCGGGCAGTGGCACCAAGGTCGCGGTCAGCCAGGATCTGCAGCTTGCGGGTGCTGCAGCGCAGTACGGCCGCGGCATGATCGCCGATGTGACAGCCGTGCTCATGCGCGACTTCGCGACCAACCTCGCCAGTGCAGATCACGGCGGCCGAGCGGGGCGAGACGGTTCAGGCGGCCGCTGCCCCGGCGGGCGGTTTCGCGATCGGCATGCGAGCAGCGCTGATGGCGCTGCGCCGGGTCTATCGCAGGTTCTTCCTTCCCTACCAGGCAGCAGAGCTAGGAGGCGGGCCATGGTCTTGTGGTGGATTGGCAACGTGGTGCTGCTGGTGGTGATCCTGCCAGTCGTGATCGCGCTGCTGAACCGGGTTCTGGCCGCCCTCGAGCGGATCAGGGCGGCGTGCGACAACATCCTGGCCGGCGGCGGCGCCCTGGTCGGAGAGCTCGAATGCGTACCCGGAGGGCTAGCGACCACCGACGTCACGGTCCGGGCGATTTCAGTCGGCGCGGTCAGGTACGCCGGCTCGGTCGCGAAGCTGCTCGGTTAGCCGGAAAGGAGCACATCATGCCTGCAGCCGCATGGTTCACCCTGATCGTCGCCGCGCTGATCATCGCGATCATCGCGATCGGGTTGCTGCGCGTCATCTTCCATTTGCGCGCGATCCTCGCGACCCTCCGCCAGGTCACTGGCGGCGTCACCGCGGTCGCCGACCTGACCAGCACCGTTCCCGACCGGCTGACATCGGTCAACGCCAGCCTGAAGCCCGTCAGGGACTTCTGCGAGACAGTCTGATCCGGCGAGGGAGATACCAATGCACCACGCACTCCCGGCGCTGGCAGCCGGTACAACCAGCACATTCGGCTGGGTCCTCGGGTACGTGATCGGCGGTGTGATCGTCCTTGTGGTGGTCGCGCTGGTCGTGCCGATCCTCATGCTGGCCCGGTCGATCGGCCAGGAAGCGCCGAAGATCAATGAGCAGCTGACGAAGGCCGTGCACAACACCGCAGCACTCGGCGGCCTGCGCACGACGATCGAGCACGCAACCATCATCATCGGCGGCCTGCAGCGCGGCCGAGCCAGGCTAGGAGGCTGACCATGCATAACCTGGCTTTGACCTCGACCCAGCACACGTTGTGGGTCAGCGTGATCATCGTGAGCTTCGTTGTAGTGGTCGCCGTTGCCGCGCTGCTCAGCCTGCTGATCTACCTCATCAAGATCATTGACCGGCGCGTGGTCGAGGTGCGGGACACGCTCAAGGCCGCATCGGCGAACACGGCGGACACGGTCCTGATCCCGCAGGTCGCCGACGGCGTCGAGGCCGTGCTTGCCGAGGGCCTGCAGCACCATCTCTTCCTCGGCCGAGTGCTCGGAAAGGTGAAGTCATGACCACGCTGGTTGTCCTGACGGTGATCGTCATCGTGCTCCTTGTGGCCGGGCTGGCGTTCTACCTGTTCTGGGCAGGGTCGCTGCTGAACCGCGTCGCGACCAATCTGGAGGAGAGCTTCGGCACCGCCGCCGAGATCCTCGGACACGCCAAGCTCATCTGCCCCGGTGTGGAGCACATCAACAGGACCGGCGGCGTCGTAGCGGGTGCGCTGCCTTTGCTCTACGGCATGGCTGAGGAGATCGTGACCGACGTCACCCCGGCGGCCGAACCTCCTGAGACGTCCGAGGTGGCCAAGCCGGCCTCCGGCCGCCGTCGCTCGCGGCTGCTCGACTCGGTCGGCTTCGCCTCCGAGCGCTAAGCGTCGCGCAGCGACGGAGCGTCAAGCGTCCCTGAGGGCCGGAGGGACGAAGCGTCAAGCGTCGCGCAGCGACAGGAGCAGCCCGCCGGCCAGAAGCGCGCCCGCGGCCCATGCCGCGAGCACACCCAGGCCCTGCCAGGGCGTCAGCGGCAGCGACCGCAGGTTCGTCGTGGCCTGGATGTACAGGCCTGCCGTCATAGGGCTGATCTGATTCAGGTGTCGTTGCACCTGCTCGTTATCGATGACGCTCGTGATGAGCGGGAACAGGTAAAGCAACCCGAGCACGAGGCCGATCGAGGCCGCTGAGTCTCTGATCGCGGCTGCGATGCCGGTGCTGAGCAGCGCGATCAGCATCAGGTAGAGCACCGACCCTGCCGCTGCACGCAGTACCGGCCCACTCGACAGCGAAATAGCAAGGTATCCGTGTGCCGGGGTGAAGCCATGCCCGTACAGCAGCAACCGCCCAGCCAGCATCGAGGCCAGTACCGCGACCGCGCCCGCGGCCAGCGTTGAAGCGCTGACCACGGCCGCCTTGGCGGCGAGCACCTGCCACCGGCGCGGGACGGCGGTCAACGTGAGCCGGATCATCCCCGTGCTGTACTCGCCGCTGACCGACGTCACCGCCACGATCGCGACGATGGCCTGGCTGAGATAGATCCCGGTGAGGCTGACCCTGGCGGGGTCGACCTGGCAGCCTCCGCCCGGGCAGTTCACCGCGTGCGCCGCGATCGAGCCGACCCCGGCGGTCAGCGCGATAGCTGCGAGCAGCAGCCAGCCGGGTCCGGCGACCGTGCGCAGCTTGGTCCACTCCGCGTGCAGCGCGTCCCCGGGGCCTGACCACGACGCCTGCGGCGCGCCACGGTCTGCTCGCAGCGCCGTCATGCGTCCCTCCGGCGCAGCACGTATGCCGCCAGCGCCAGGGCAAGCGCTGCCCAGGCGCAGAGCACGCCGAACCCCGCCCACGGCGGGAGCGGGAAATACCCGTCGGCGGGCGCGTACGTGGTGTCGACCTGCGGGTACGCGGGTGCGGCCTGCTGGATCGCGAAAGCCGCAGCCGGAGTAACCCGGACCAGCCACTCCTCGGCACCGAGCGGCAGCACGCCCGACATCACGGCGAGCAGATAGGGCAGCACGATGCCAGCGATCACCGCGGTGACCGCGGCAGCGCTGCGCCGCAGCAGCGCGCCGAGCGCAAGGGCGAGCACCGAGGCGACAGCAAGCAGAGCGGCAGTGCCGAGCTCGACCCGCAGCAGGGTGAGCGCCGGAAGCGGGAGGATCGGGTTGCCGTTCTGGTGCAGCAAGTGCTCGCCGAGCGGGATCGCGATCGCAGCCGCGATGAGACCCATGATGAACGTGACCCCGCCGAGAACGATGGCCTTGGCGGCGAGCACGCGGCCCCGGCGCGGGCTGGCGGCGAAGGTGGTGCGGATCATCCCGCGCCGGTATTCCGCCGTCATGAACATGACGCCGACCACCACCATGGCGATCATCCCGGCGAAGACACCGGCGAGGGCTTGCTGGACACTGCGTCCGCCATCGGCGTCCGCGGCCGGGGAGATGTCTCCCGATCCAGATACGGCGATTCGGCTGCCGGACTGCGTGAAGCCCTGCGCCGATGCCGGAAGTGCGTCGTCGGTGGGCCGCTGGATCGCCGTACCGGTCCAGCTGCCGGCAGCCCAGGAGCCCTGCCTGCTGATCTTGTCGATGACCGAGGTGGCGAGGGCGGGGCCGCCAACCGCCGACGACCCGCCAAGAGACGTCGAGGTCACCGAGTACCCGGGCGTCGCGGCGAACAGGCCAGCCTGTGCGGTGGCAGGCAGTCCGGCCAGCGTGGCCACGCCCACGAGCGTCCAGTGATGGCCGTCGGCCGAGTCGTAGCCCTTGATGACATCGCCGGCTCTGATCAGCCGGAGCCAGCGAGGCGAGGCCGCGGACACTTTCCCTCGTATGCCGGCCGCGTCGTTTGTGAAGTTCCACTGCATCCGCACTCCGTGCCGCCCGGTGACCATCATCGCCGCGTAGGCGGACCCTTCCTTGGTGCTCGCCTTGATGATGATCCCGGCCTTGGACCACGGCTGTACGCCGTGCGTCATGCCGGCGAGCGGACTCTGTCCGGGTCCTTTCGCGCCGTGCGCGGAGTACCGGCCGGTCAGCGACGTGACGCGGACGGTAATGCTGCCGTTCCCCGACAGCGGCTGGTGCACGAAGTAGAAGCTGTCGTTCACCCACACGCCGCCGGGGCCGGCCGGCGGCGCGGGGCACGGCCTGGGCGCGGGGTTGGGGTTCTGCGCGGTCACGTTGGCGATGCTGCAGTGGCTGTTGGATCCGGTGAGAGCGGCGAGGCCGACGATGAGCAGCCCGCCGATGACAGTGCCGATGACCCAGCCCCGTACGGTACGGAACTTCGTCCACTCGGCGTGCAGCACCTGGGCGAAACCGTCACGGCCGGCGCGCACATCTGGCCGGTACGGCGTGAGCACGCTCATCGCGCAGCCTTCGCGCTGAACTCAACCGCATCCCTGGTCAGCTCCATGTACGCCTCCTCGAGGCTCGCCCGGTGAGCCGACAGCTCCGTGAACGGGATGGCGTTCTCGGACATGACCATCACGATGCGCTCGGGAGAAAGGCCCGAGACGGCAAGCACGTCGGGACCTGTGCCCGCTACTTCGGCTCCGGCCCTTGCCAGCGCGGTCATGGCGTCCGTCAGCGCCGAAGTCCTGACGGTCACCCGGTCGGCGGATGCGGCGGCGATCAGGTCAGCCACGCTCGCGTCCGCGATCACCCGGCCGCGGCCCACGACGATCAGGTGCTCCGCAGTGTCCTCGAGTTCGCTCATCAGGTGACTTGACACCAGCACAGCCCGGCCCTGGGCAGCGAGCACCTTCAGGAAGCCGCGCATCCACGCGATGCCCTCGGGGTCCATGCCATTGAAAGGCTCGTCGAACAAAAGGACGGGCGGATCGCCGAGCAGCGCGGCAGCGATGCCGAGCCGCTGCCGCATGCCCAGCGAATACCCGCCTGCCCGCCGCGCCGGCGGAACCGAGGCCTGACTGCTCGAGGACCTCATCGACCCGCTTCTTGCCCAGGCCCTGCGAATGCGCGAGCCAAAGCAGATGATTGCGGGCGGAACGGCTAGGCTGCAGCGCGGCCGCGTCGAGCAGCGAGCCGACGTGGCTGAGCGGGCGGCGCAGACCCGCATAAGGTCGGCCGTCGATGAGCGCGCCGCCGGCATCCGCCGTGTCCAGGCCGAGGATTACCCGCATCGTCGTTGATTTGCCCGCGCCATTCGGGCCGACGAATCCGGTTACCTGGCCCGGAGCGACCTGGAACGTCATTCCGTCCAGCGCCAACGTGGACCCGAACCTCTTTCGCAGGTCGGTTACTTCAATGGTGGCTTCCATATCAGGAAGGCTAGGGAAACAGCCATGCCGCGGTCGTCACGCCATGGTGCCGTTTCGTGGCCGGCGATGTCCCTCGCGTGAGGGACCGCCCTACCGCTGCCAGGAGCGACGCACACGAGCGAGCCAGCGGCGACAATGAGGACATGGACATGCGCCGGCTGGCGGCGAGCGGGCTGCTCGGACTGCTCGCAGTGGCCGAACTGGCGGCCAGGCTGAGCGCCGGATCGACGGTGCGCGCAGGGCTGGCGGCCGGTCCGGTCACGCATACGGGTGTGAGCGCGCCGACGGCGCTGCTGATGGGCTCGCTCTGCTTGCTGGCCACCGTGCCCGCAGCGTTGCTTCGCCCCGCCCCGGCCGCAATGGCTGTGAGTGCGGGGGCAGTTCTGTCGCTGATCTTGTTCGAGCTGGTGACCGTCGCCGGCGCAGCCGCGCTGGTGCTCGTGGCATACAGGCTTGCGCACGGGGGGCGGAAGGAGCTCGCGGTTGGGTTGGCGGTGCCGTTCCTCGGGCTCGCACTGGCCGAGGCCGCTTCTGGCGTGCTGGCCGCGGCTCCGGCGTCAGGCCTGGCAGGCGCGAGCGGCGAGACACGGGCACTTGCGGTGGCGCTCGCCTCGGCGATCCCGGTCGCTGCGCTGGCCGCGATGGCGAGGCGGGCGCGTGAGGAGAGCCGCAGCCACAGCGCCGTCCGCGAGCTCACCGAGGGTGTGCTGGCCGAGCATCTGGCTCGCGGCGAAAGGGCAATTATCGCGCGCGAGCTGCACGACGTGGTCGCGCATCACATCTCGATGATCGCGGTGCAGGCCGAGACCGCCAGGCTGACCACGCCGGGGCTAACCGACGCCGGGGCAAAGGGCTTCGCGGCCATCGGCGACACCGCGCGCGCCGGGCTGACCGAGATGCGGCGGCTCCTCGGCGTGCTGCGAGAGGACGCGCAGGCCGCCGCGCACGTTCATGCGATCGATGACGGCGACATGACCCGCCCGCTGGCGGCGGATCGTCGCCCCCAGCCGAGCCTGACGCAGCTGGCCGAGCTGGTGGACGATGCGCGCCAGGCGTCAGGCAGCGCCGCGAGGCTGATCGTGTCCGGCCAGGTGACCCGGCTAGATCCCGGCGTTGAGCTGGCCGCCTACCGGATCGTGCAGGAGGCCCTGACGAACGCCCGCCGGCATGCGCCAGGCGCGGCTGTTGATGTGGAGCTTCGGTACGCCGACGATGTGCTATGGCTCCAGGTCCGCGACAACGGGCCAGGTTCCACGCCGGACGCGCCCGCGACAGGGCCGACCGCCGGGCACGGCCTGTTGGGAATGCGTGAGCGCGCCGCGGCGGCGGGCGGCTCGCTACGAGCAGGAAACGCGCCGGGCGGCGGATTCTGCGTCGGGGCTGAGCTGCCGGCGAAGGCGCCTGATGGAATGTCAGGTGCTGCATGACCATCAGCATCGTCGTTGCCGACGACCATGAGGTGGTGCGAGCCGGGTTCGCAGCCCTGCTCGACACGCAGCCGGACTTTACCGTCCTCGGTACGGCCGCCGACGGCGCCGAGGCGGTTCGGGCCTGCCGGGACCAGAGCCCCGACGTAGCGCTCCTTGACGTCCGGATGCCCGGCATGGACGGCATCGAAGCCACCAGGTTGCTGACCAGCGCAGGCTCGGAGACCCGCGTACTCATCCTTACGACGTTCGACCTGGATGAGTACGTCTACGACGCACTCTGCGCAGGCGCCAGCGGGTTCTTGCTGAAGGACGTCACCGCGGAGAGACTCTTCGACGCGGTGCGGGTGATCGCCGCTGGCGAAGCGCTGCTCGCACCGTCGGTGACCCGTCGGCTCATCGGCGAGTTCGCCCGCCAGCGACCGCGGCGGACCGGGTCGGATCCAGCTGGTTCACTGGCCGCGCTCACGCCTCGGGAGACCGAGGTGCTCAGGCTGATCGCGGAGGGAATGTCCAACCCGGAGATCGCCGCCCGGCTGGTCGTGACCGAGGAGACCGTGAAGACGCATGTGAGCCGCATCCTCGGCAAGCTGGGCCTGCGAGACCGCACCCAGGCGGTGGTGACGGCCTATGAGAGCGGGCTCGTCGTGCCAGGAGGTCCGAGCTAGGCAGGCATGCCGACTTAGGCCCGCGCGACAAAGATGCCTGCCCTTGCGTTAACGACCGGTTCATCGCGGGTGTGTCTGCCGGTTCACTTGTGACTACCCTCTACTCGCCTTTCGCGTGCGTGTCGCTCGAATCTCCCCATATGTCGACGGCACGTGAATACTGACCAGGGCGCGGCAACCGAAAACTGACCACCTTCCTGATGACTCTGGCTCTACCGAGCCAGAGGAGGAAGGGGTGCTTTCTGTGGAGGACTGGGCTGAGATCCGGCGGTTGCGCCGGGCGGAGAAGATGTCGATCTCGGAGATCGCGCGGGTGCTGGGGATCTCGAGGAACACGGTGCGTGGCGCGTTGGGGTCCGACTCGCCCCCGAAGTATGAGCGTGAGCCGGCGGGGTCGATCGTGGACGTGGTTGAGCCGCGGATCCGCGAGCTGCTGCGGGCGTATCCGACGATGCCCGCGACGGTGATCGCTGAGCGGATCGGCTGGACCCGCTCGATCCGGGTGCTGAGTGGCCGGGTAGCCGAGCTGCGGCCGGCGTATCTGCCGCCGGATCCGGCCTGCCGCACCAGTTACGAGCCGGGAGAGATCGCCCAATGTGACTTGTGGTTCCCGCCGGTTACGCTGCCGGCCGGGTTCGGCCAGACCCGCAAGCCTGCGCAGCTGCCGGTGCTGACCATGGTCACCGGCTACTCGCGCTGGCTTTCCGGATTGCTGATCCCGACTCGGTCGGCGGCGGATTTGTTTGCCGGCTGGTGGCAGCTCATCGAGCAGCTCGGGGCGGTGCCGCGGGTTCTGGTCTGGGACGGCGAGGGGGCGATCGGCCGCTGGCGCGCGGGGCGGGTCGAGCTGACCGCGGAGTGCCAGGCCTTCCGCGGCACCCTTGCGGCTAAGGTGCTCGTGCTCAAGCCTCGCGAGCCCGAGCACAAGGGCATCATCGAGCGGGCCCACGACTACCTGGAGCGCTCGTTCCTGCCCGGCCGCAGCTTCACCGGCCCGGCCGACTTCAACACCCAGCTGCAGCAGTGGCTGCAGATCGTGAACACCAGGCAGCGGCGGGCGCTGGGCTGCGCACCGACCGACCGGATCACCGCCGACCGGCAAGCGATGCTCGCCCTGCCGCCGGTCGCGCCGGCGACCGGGTGGCGCGCCTCGCTGCGGCTGCCGCGCGATCACTACGTCCGCCTGGACTCCAACGACTACTCGGTGCACCCGGCCGTGATCGGCCGTCGCATCGAGGTCATCGCTGACCTGGCGCGGGTGCGCGCAATCTGCGACGGACGGCCGGTCGCCGATCACGAACGGATCTGGGGCTGGCACCAGACCATCTCCGACCCCGAGCACGTCGCCGCCGCGAAGACCTTGCGCGGCGAGCGGGCCGGCCTGCTGCGCCCGGTGCCCGAACCGGATGTTCAGATCCGCCGCCTGGACGACTACGACACCGCCCTCGGCATCGATGGCGGGGTGGCGTGATGGCCGCCGCCCGGACGGCGACGAAGACCGCGGCACGCGACCTCACCGCCGAGGTCGCGTTCCTGACCCGGGCGCTGAAGGCCCCGACCCTGCGCGAGTCCGTGCCGCGGCTGGCCGAGCGGGCCAGATCGGAGTCCTGGTCACACGAGGAGTTCCTCGTCGCCTGCCTGCAACGCGAGGTCTCCGCCCGTGAGAGCCACGGCGGCGAAGGCCGCATCCGCGCCGCCCGCTTCCCCGCCCGCAAGAGCATCGAGGAGTTCGACTTCGACCACGCCCGCTCCCTCAAACGCGACATGATCGCGCACCTCGGCACGCTCGACTTCGTCACCGCCAAGGACAACGTCGTGTTCCTCGGCCCGCCCGGCACCGGCAAGACCCACCTGGCCACCGGACTCGCGATCCGCGCCTGCCAAGCCGGGCACCGGGTCCTGTTCGCCACCGCCAGCCAATGGGTCGACCGGCTCGCAGCCGCCCACCACGCCGGCAAGCTGCAAGCCGAGCTGGTCCGCCTGGGCCGCTACCCGCTGCTCGTCGTCGACGAGGTCGGCTACATCCCCTTCGAACCCGAAGCCGCCAACCTGTTCTTCCAGCTCGTCAGCTCCCGCTACGAACGGGCCTCCCTGATCGTCACCTCCAACAAGCCGTTCGGCCGCTGGGGCGAAGTCTTCGGCGACGACGTCGTCGCCGCAGCCATGATCGACCGTCTCGTCCACCACGCCGAAGTCGTCGCCATCAAAGGCGACAGCTACCGACTCAAAGACCGAGACCTCGGCCGCGTCCCCACCGCCGCGACCGACGACCGATAGACCGAAGGTGGTCAGATTTCGCGTGCCGACAACTGATCAAATTTCGAGTGCCGTTGACACCCATAAAGCGGCTGTGCGGTGAGGGCCTGCGTTAGCGTAGTCAATTGCGCTTACCCTGGCCTCGCTGACCTATCGGGTGGAGCAATGCTGACCTTGGCGACGACCTTCGCAGGCTTCGTCCGGCCATGTCCGAGCGATCCTGGCACAAGGCAATCGCCGGAGGCCGGCACCGCAGTGCACCGTACACTTTCAAGGAGTGTGCACCGATATAACTGATTATGCGGTAATGTTCACGCGCGCTGGCACCTGACAACTAGAGGTCGGGATTTGCGCGGCCACCACGCGCGACCCGGAGAACAGCGGGATACTGAGCGGCATCAGGGACGCGAAGGGAGGGCTGGCCGGTGCCAGGTGGGCATAGGGGCTCCGGTCGGCGTCCGCCTCATCCCGACGACCAGGCTGCGGGGCTCCGCACGCTCTTCGACATGGCCGAGCCCAACTGGAACGACAGGGAGCGCGACTATGAATCCCGCCGTGCGGGCTGGAATAGAGATCGCAGCCGTGGTGGCCGCCGCCATTACCGTGACGTTCGTAGTCGTCGTTCGGCTGTTCTGGCGCAAAGAGAAGTCGCTCAGGGAACCATAACCGACGAGGTCACGCCTGGAGCCCTGCGAAACTGGTACGACATTCCGACGATCAAGTTCGACCGTAAGGAAGCACGCGGCCTCTTCCTCACGAGCATCGTCGTCGCCGGCTGGATCTCCTATCACCTCGGGTGGCAATCGCTGGCGCTGCTCGCATGCGCCGCGCCTGGCGCGGCGTTCCGCGCTATCAGCTACGTAATCTCGTGGTTCGACAAGCCCGTCACCGCGACCGCCGAGGGCTACGAGAAACTCGACAGGCTGCACGTCACGGTCGCTATTCCCACTTACAACGAAGACGCGGGACTGCTTGACCGCTGCATCTACGCGATCATGAACCAGACCAGGCCGCCGGAGCTGATCTGGGTGGTCGACGACGGGTCCAAGACCGATTATTCGCAGGTAGCCAGCTACTGGACCGGCACCTGGTCGAACGGCACCGAGATCCGCTGGACCAGGCAGAGCAACCAGGGCAAGCGCCGGGCTCACGCCTACGTCTTCGGGCGGGTGCCAGAGACCGACATCTTCGTCACCGTCGACTCGGACACCACCCTGGAGCATCGCGCTATCGAGGAAGGCCTGAAGCCGTTCCAGAGCAGGACAGTCCAGTCGGTCGCCGGCATCGAGATGGGCTTCAACGCCTATCACAACTTCCTCACCAGGATGCAATGCTCATTTCAGCTGTTCTCTCAGGCCGTGATCGGCGCCACCTGGTCCGTTGCGGGCGACATGTACACCAACCGGGGACCGTTCGCGCTCTACCGGGCGTCACTAATAAGGGAGTTCCTGGCCGTCTACCGGGACGAGACCTTCTTCGGGCGGCGGGTGATCCTCGGCGACGACTCGCTGCTCGCGCTCTGCGCCAGCAGCCGGGGCAGGTCGGTGCAGCAACTGACGGCCTACGGGCTGACGATGTGGCCCGAGACGTACAGCCACCACCTTCGCCAGCGGTTGCGATGGGCGCGCGGCCGGGCGGTCCGCAACTTCTGGCGGATCAAGTACCGCCCGGTGCTCTCCTACTGCTGGTGGCTCACCGTTTGCGGCATCCAGGCCTTCCTCGCCTCCACTGCCTTCATCGCCGTGCTCGCGGCGACCTGGCCGCTTGGCGAGCCAGTCCTCATTCACACGCTCATCGCCCTGGCCGTACTCTCGGTGCCCGTCGGTTTGCGGACACTGTGCTTCAAGCGCAGCGACGAAACGCTGTTTGACCGCGTGGTGCTCGTGCTCATCAGGCCGGTTGCGGCGATGTGGTCCGGCATCATGCTCGCCAGGGTGCTGCGTGTCTGGGGCACCATGACGCTGCTCAAGCAGGGCTGGACCACCCGGCAGAAGGGCGCTGAGCTGGTGTATAGCCCAGACGGAGCGCCACAAGTGGCCGGCAGGCGGGCTAGCGCCAAGGAATACGCTGCGTGAGGGAACGGATCGCGGCTTCTTGGGCGCTGTGGTCGGTACTGGCAGCGCAGGCCACACTGACCCTTCCCTGGATGTGGCGCACAGCCCCATACTCCGGTGAGGCGCTCTATCTCAGTGCCGCGCATTCTGGTTGGGGCCAGCTGCTCGCCGAAACGACGTCTCTTCCAGGCTCACCTGTGCTCTACCCGCCGATCGTGGGCGCGTTCGACTCGGTGGGCGGGCTGATCGGAGCCCGGCTGCTGTCGCTGCTATTCATGCTCGCGGCGACGGCACTGGTGTACCTCATGGGCGACCGGATGTTCGGACAGATCTCCGGTTTGCTTGCGGCGCTGCTGTTCGCAGTCTGCGGGATCATCGTGCACCTCGGGGCCGCCGCGACATTCGACCCGATGGCGCTGTTCTTCCTGGTCCTGGCCTTGTACGCGGCGGTCAGGATGCGCGACGGCGGCATCGGCTGGGTACTTCTGTGCCCCGTCGCACTCGCCGCGGCCAATGCGACCAAGTACAACACCATCGCATGGGACCCGCTGATCGTCGGCACTGTCCTCCTGTACGGATGGAGCAAGAAGGCGCAGGCCATTTGCCTGACGATCTCGGTGGCGGCGACCGTGGCCGTGCTCGATTTCGGGATCTTGATGCTGGGCGGCACGGACTTCGCGACGGGGGTCCTGCTGAACACCTTCTACCGTTCGCCGCAGGCCGGCCCGCCAAGCTCTATGCTCAGCGTTTTCGGCCACGCCATGCTCATGACCGGCCTTGTGGTGCTGATCGCGATCGCCGGCGTGTGGGTCAGCGTGGTCAAGAGGATGCCAGCCACGGCTACCGCGTTCTTGTGCCTGCTGGTCATCGCGCGCGCTGATCGCGCCGATCCTGCAGGCGAGGGTGCACCAGATGGCGTCGCTCGACCAGAACATGAGCTTCGGCCTGCCGTTCGCGGCCCTCGGTGCGGGCTACGCGCTCGGCGGCTGGCGGCAGTGGCTGGGGCGCCGACGGTACTGGGGGAAGGTCATCGCGACCGTCGCAGCCGTCGGCACCGTGATCACGATGCTGATCGTCGGCCGCGCCGAGCGGGTCCAGTTCCGTGGCCCCGGCGTGGTGGCGGCACAGCGAGTCGCAGACGGCCATCAAGAAGAACTACCAGTCAGGCACCTACATCCTGGTTGACGGCACAGACAAGACCGACAGGTACTACCTGCCGTCGATCCCCGAGAACTCGTGGGTCACGTCATCCTCTGGCGCCGGGCCCGGCCCGCAGATGTATGCGCAGATCTGCTCAGGCCAGGTCTCAATCGTCGTCCTGCGCATGACCGACCACCAGTACGACAACCCGAACGACGAGATGATCGCGCCGCTGGTTAGCCAGATGTACACCAGGAAGGCCGTGGCAGGTAAGGGCGACCACAGGACCCTCGTCTGGACGCTCAACGGATCAGCGAAGAGCCCGCGCAGCTGCAGGGTGGGCGGCAATGTGGGTTAAGATCCTTGCCGCCTTTGCCACGCCGATCCTTGCGGTCGTGCTGGTCGTGGCCGTGCTGAAAGGCGACCCACCATACCGCGGTGCCGCACTTGGCGCTGCCCTCGCTGCCGCCGGCGACGGCGGACTTCGCCGCATCGAACGGCAGCACCAAGCCGATACCTCCCGATCGGTGTCTTGGCACAGCTGCCCAAGCACTTCGCGGGACTCGCCGTGAAGAGGCGCATCACAGAGAACGCCATCAGCTTCCAGAAGGTACACCGGCCGCAAGCCGCAGATCGTGGAGTTCTACAACCCGCTTCCTGAAGCCCTTCGCCGAGGCTCAGTCGATGAAGGTCATTAACGCCGGCGAGATCCCGCTGATTCAGCTGAACCCCTACCACGTAACAGCCCGGCAGATCGCGGACGGGCGTCTATGACCGAAGGCTGAAGACGTACGCACACGCCGTCAGGAAGTTCGGCTGCGCGGTCGTGTTGTCGCTCGGTCACGAGATGAACGGCTGGTGGTACCCGTGGGGTCGGCCGCAGACCACACCGGAGGACTTCATCGCGGCCTGGCGGCACGTGCACGACGTTTTCGCGAAGGAAGGCGCGCGCAACGTGATCTGGTCCTGGGACCCCTCGCACCAGTACAGCTCGCCAACGCCAGGCAAGATCGCGTCGCCGGCGAGCGAGTGGTATCCGGGCAAGTAAGTACGTCGACTGGATCGGGCTCGACGGCTATCTCGGCTACGACACGAACGGGCATACGCAGAACTTTCAAGGAGATCTTCGGCTTCCAGCTGCATGACATCAGGCGGATCGCGCCGCACAAGCTGGTCTACATAGCCGAGACTGGCGTGGCGCCGGGTCCTGCCGCGCTCGGGCAGATCCGCGAACTCTTCCGCGGGATCGTCTCCTACCGCCTGGCGGGACTGGTCTGGTTCGATGCAAAGGGCCAGGCCGATTCCACAAGGCAAGCTGAAGGAGTACCGCCTCCAGCTCCAGCCGCGGGAGGCTGCGGTCTACAAGAACATGCTCAGCGGTTTCCTGAAATGAACGCCGCGGCGAAGCTGATCGCTGCGGCGGCCATGCCGCTCCTGGCCGTGAGCGCGTGCAGCTGGGGTCACGCCGCAACGCGGCGCCCGGCCAAGCCGAGCAGGACGGTGACCTCTCCGTTCGCCGACGCCGAGCTTGGCTGCGTATCCGCATGTCAACAAGCCGTGCCAGGGGCAAGATCCCCGAACCGTTCGCCGGCATCGCGACCAACGGGCAGTTCGCCACGACCGTCGCCTCCTTCCAGCACGACACACGGTGCGCACCTGCGTCTCGTCGAGTTCTACAACCCGTTTCCCGGGTCGTTCCAGCGCGGCGAGGCGCAGCAGATCGTCAACATCGGGGCGCTGCCGCTGATCCAGCTCAACCCGCGCCGGATCAGCATGGCCGAGCTGGCGGCCGGAGCGTACGACAGCTACATCAGGAGCTACGCCCAGCAGGTCAGGGCGTTCGGCTGCCACGTGGTGCTGTCCTTCGGGCACGAGATGAACGGCTGGTGGTATCCGTGGGGGCTGCCAGACACGACGCCGCGGACCTTCAAGGCGGCATGGCGGCACTTCTTCGGCATCTTCGCGGCCGAGCACGTCACCAACGTGATCTGGTCCTGGGATCCGACCCACCAGTACTCCCAGTACAAGCCCGGTAAGGTCGCCTATCCGGCCAGCATGTGGTACCCGGGCAACAAGTACGTGGACTGGATCGGCATCGACGGCTATGTCGGCACCGGCCAGAACTTCAACAAGGTCTTCCGCTTCCAGCTGCGCGACATCAGGCGGCTGACCCGCAAGCCGATCTACCTGGCCGAGACCGGGGTCGGCGACAACGCTCACGAGGTCAGTCAGGTCGCCGACCTCTTCGCCGGGATCTGGCGGTGGCACCTGGCCGGGCTGGTCTGGTTCGACCTGAACAGGAAGAATTCGTGGAGCCTGGACGGCAAGCCGATCAAGGATGCGGCCTATCGCAAGGCGGTTGCGCGCTTCCCCTAGCGGCAAAGCGCGGCCCGGTCAGGCTTGCGGTCATGCCTGGTCAGGGCCCCGCCTGGTGACAGAGTTCGTGGTGGGCGCTGTGTAGTCGCCGATCCATTCGTCCTTCCACGCCTGGTCGTATTGCTGGGAGTTGCAGCCGGGCCGGTAAACGGCGACCAGCTCGCGGGCGATCTGCTCACGGTGCGGCAGGCCGCCGCCGGGCACCTCGTAGGTCGCGATGTAGATCCGCCACCTGTCACCGGCCCGGCGGACCCAGCAGGCGGCGCGACGGATGCTTGAAAGGAAAGCGCTCGGCGGACAGGTCGTCACTGTGGCCGACATAGCTCACCGCGTAGCGCCCGGGGCGGGCATCAGGCTCGGGGCGATACAAGATCGCGAAGACGGCGGCGCACGCAGGCGGGGTCCAGCCGGCCAGCAGTCTAGGGCCCTCGAACGGGTAACCAGCCGCCGAACCAAGCCGGATCATCTGTCGAACGCCTCGTCTTCGTCCTCGCTGATCGCCTCGGCCCGCACGATCGGCCCCTCGGGCAGTCCGGCCTGAGCGGCCGCCGTCCACGAACTGCCTGGTGGCCGTCTCGATCGCGGCATCGCGGCTCGGTGCCTCGACGATGAGCTGGGCGCCGTACAGGCTCGTCCCGATGCCGGTCGCGATGCCGTCGTAGCCCGCGACCGCATCGGCGAGCTCGACGACCTCCTCGCGGGACAGCACACGGTCGCAATCGGCCTGGATGCCCACGCTCCATTTCATGACCACGCTCCGTTCTGCCCGGCTCGGGCCGAATCTAGTTGAGCGGCCTGGCGCCTGCCTAATTCAGGGTGGGGAGGACCGTCGCGAACTCTTCGAGGCTGCTCAGGTCATGGCCAGACAAGAGCAGGTCGACATGCGGCGCCGCGACCATCATGCCGAGCGTGCTGGGCCGGAATCCCGGATCGTTGCCCTTGTGCGGGTTCAGCCACACGATCCGGTAACTGAGCCTAGATAGCCGTTCCATCGCTGCGGACAGCACGCCTGGATCGCCGCGGTCCAGCCCGTCGGAGCAGATCACCACGATGCCGCCGCGACACAGCACCGCGACGGCCCCATTCCCTGACGAACGTGTCGAGCGAGGCGCCGATCCTGGTGCCGCCCTCCCAGTCGAAGACCGTCTGCGCGGCCGACGCCAGCGCGTCATCCGGCCTGCGATGATCGAGCTCCTTGGTGATTCTGGTGAGCCTGGTCCCGAAGCAGAACACCTCGACCTTGGCCGCCGCCCGCTTCGCGGAATAGGCGAACTGGAGCAGATTGCGGGAGTAGTCGGCCATCGAGCCAGACACATCCAGGATCAGGATCAGCGGCCGTAGCCGCAGCTTGCGATCCCGCCAGTACAGCTCCGCGGGCTCGCCGTGCATGCGCATGGACTGCCTGCACCATCCGGCGAAGATCGATGGCCGATCCGCGGCGCGCCGGAGCGGTGCGCCTGGTGCGCCGCCTCGGCGGCGTGAGCCGGATTCGCGCCATGATCCGCCGGACTGCCGCGAGTTCCTCAGGCGTGCAGGCGGCGAACGCCTTATGCCGGAGCGTCTCGGCACCCGAGGCCATCAGCCCGAGCACGGATTCTTCACGTTCCTCGTCCGGTCCGGGCTCGTTGGCCGGGACCACCAATGCAGACTGGCTGACCTGGCTTGCGGCGTCGGCATTCAGCCGCAGCACCTCGGCCACAGGATCTTCCTCGCCCAGGAAGAACCGCCGGAACACACGGTCATAGACAGCGATGTCGTCGCGGCGGCTGACCAGGACACATCGGCCCGCCCAGTACACGTCGACCAGGTCAGCCGGGTCGAGCTCCGTCATGGCGGCGCAGTAGCTGATGATGTCGCCTGAGCCGACCGCCATGCCGGCGGCCCGGAGTTCACGGCCGAACCTGGCCAGCAGGCTGACGATCCCGCCTCGCTCGGTACTGACCTGCTCGGTGCTGACCTGATCACGCACCGGCGGTGACGTCCGCGAGGTTCTCGCGGACCAACTCGAGGTCATCGCGTTCCTTCACGACCGCGCCCAGCGTGTCGCTGGCGACGTCCTGATCCAGGTCGGTCTCGCCGAGGAAGTGCAGCGTCCTGGCCCAGTCGATGGTTTCCGCGACTCCGGGCGGCTTGGCGAGGTCCAGCTCGCGCAGCCGGTTCACCGCGGCGACCACCTTGCGGGTGAGTGCCACTCCGACGCCCGGCTCCTTGAGCAGCACGATCTCCACCTCGCGGTCCGCGGGCGGGTACCCGATCCAGTGGTACAGGCAGCGCCGCTTGAGGGCGTCGTGCAACTCCCTGGTCCGGTTCGAGGTCATGATCACAAGTGGCGGGCTGTCCGCCTTGATCGTGCCTACCTCGGGGATGCTGATCTGGAAGTCCGACAGCAGCTCAAGCAGGAACGCCTCGAACTCATCATCTGCACGGTCGATCTCGTCGACGAGCAGCACAGCCTGCTCGCCCGCCCTGACCGCAGCCAGCAGCGGCCGCTCGAGCAGGAACTTCGGCCCGAACAGCTTGTCGACGGCGTCGGGATCGGCGACCTGGTGCTCAGAAAGCGCCCTGATGTAGCAGCATCTGCCTCGCGTAGTCCCATTCGTACAGGGCCTGGTTGACGTCGATGCCCTCGTAGCACTGCAGCCTGATCAGCGTGCGGCCGTAGATTGCGGCCAGTACCTTCGCGACCTCGGTCTTGCCGACGCCGACCTCGCCCTCGAGCAGCACAGGGCGGTGCATCCTGATCGCGACGAAGAGGGCAGTGGCGAGTCCGCGATCCGCTATGTAGCCGCCCTCGCGTAGCGCGCCGGTCAGGTCACCGACCGTCTCAGGGCGATCCATGAAGGTCAGGCCGACTACCGGTCGGCCTTGGTAGCAGGACCAAGCACCAGGTCCCGGACACTGCCCTGTCGCTCGCTGAGCTTGCCCTCCCGCTCCAGCGTGGCGCGCCACGCCGCCCGGAGGTCACCTTCCGACCCGGCGAGATCCTCGAAACCGACATTTTTCATGTTCTTGCAGGACCTAGCGGGGCCGAAAAGCTCATCCAATTCGGTGCTGGACTGGCCGCTCGCGGTCCACACGCTCCGCAGAACCTCGACGGCCTCGTCGGGCTCGCCGCGCGCACCGCCGCGTTCGTCCTGCCGGGCCTCCGCGCCCGTGTCCCGGTCCATCTCCCTGCTGGTCACCCGATCACCTCCGCAGGCTCACGCCAGTGCATCTGCTTATCTCGACTCTAGTTCGGCCGCTGGACCATCGCGACCATGGATTAAGGGATCCCTTATTGGCGATTTTTACCTCTCGCCGGGCGTGATCCACTTCTTCTCGCGGGGAGGGCTGGGCGGCGGCTAGCGCCGCTATAGCGTCCTCGGGCGACGTGGCCCGTTGAATCAGCGTCCGGTTCGACGGCTTGAGCAGGCCAACATCGACCATGCGGTCAAGCTGAGCCACCAGCGGGTCCCAGAATCCGCCGACGTCAAGCAGGACGACCGGTTTGGCGTGCAGCCCCAGCTGCGACCACGTGGTCACCTCGGCCAGTTCCTCCAGCGTCCCGAGGCCGCCAGGGAGCGCAACGAAGCCGTCGGCCAGGTCATACATGAGTTGCTTGCGCTCATGCATGGTCCGCACCTCGTGCAACTGGGTCAGCTCAGTGTGGGCGATCTCGAGGCCGAAGAGTCCGGCAGGTATAACGCCGACGACCCGGCCGCCGGCGCCGAGCGCAGCATCCGCGAGCTCGCCCATCAGGCCCACCCGGCCGCCGCCGTAGACCAGGCCGATGCCGCGGGTCGCCGCCAGAGTCCCCAGCGCCCTGGCGGCGTCGCGGTACTGGCTGTCGGGAGGCGTGGAAGATCCGCAGAACACGCAGAGGGAGGCGATGGCGACCATGGCCAGACCAACCTATCTGGCCCTCGGCAGTCTCTGCCGGACGTCGAGCGGCCGCAGGTCGCGGCGGGGCCAGCGCGTTGCTAGCGTCATGGCTCATGTCTGGGAGGATTTACGCAGGGTCGGCAGCGCAAGACGCACCGGAATGCCGCGGCTGGCTGCTCGGCCACTTCATGCCGCCTGGCGATATCAGGCACAGCACCGACGTCGAGATCAAGTGGGGCGTCCATCACCGCGGAGACCGCCGAGCGCTGTGGGTCACCGGTGAGGTTCGCTCGGCTGTGATCGTGCTGGTGAGCGGCCGGTTCCGGATCGACTTCCCCGAGCAGAGCGTCGTTCTCGCCGAGCGCGGCGACTACGTGGTGTTCGAGAGCGTCGATCACTCCTGGTTCGCTGAGGAGGACTCGGTCATCGTCGGGATACGGTGGCCATCTGTCCCTGGATACGCGGTTCCTGCTCAGGCGACCGACGTCGGCGGATAATGGAGCGATCAGGCTATTGCCGGTCATCATCGGGCATCGGGCACCGGTACAACCATCGTGGCCCTGACAGCGTCATACCTTGCGTTAGCACCCAGCGGCACGAAGGGCCACCGATGAAACGATCGTTCCTGGCAGCCGGGCGGGCGGGCGCCGTGGCCGCACTTGTCTGCGTCGCGGTCCTAGTGACCGCTTGTACGTCGTCCCAGCCAACCGCCGGAGCCACGCCGTCTGGCGGGGCAGGTAATCAGCCGCCGGGGAGCCAAGCTCCCGGCAATTCCGGCAGTCCTTCGCCTACTACGGCACCGACCAGCCCCTCGCCGACGACCTCGCACGCTGCGCCGGTCGGCGCTCACCCCTGCGCGAGCCGCGACCTCGGCGTTCACACCGGCAACGGCGAGGGCGCCGCGGGGAGCACCTACATACCGATCGTGTTCACGAACAACGGAGCAGCCACGTGCACGCTGTACGGCTATCCGGGTATCTCCCTGGCCGGCGGAACGCCGGTGCGCCAGATCGGCGTTGCGGCGGACGAGAACCAGTCGACTCCGCGCCAGCTCGTCACGCTTGACCCAGGCGCGTCCGCCAGCGCGCTGCTGCGGATCGTGGCCGCGCAGAACTTCCCGGCGGCCCGCTGTCACGAGGTGAAAGCGACGTATCTGCAGGTCTACCCGCCGAACCAGACCACGCCGATCTATGTCATGTACTCGTCAACCGCGTGCTCGAAGTCGGTTCACCTGCTGACGGTCAACGTGGTCAAGCCCGGCACGGGCCACTGATCTTCAGCGCGTAGGTCCTGTTCCACCTCATCAGGATGGCCAGTTCGAGTGCGGCCAGCAACGCGGTATCCCGACCGCAGCGCGCGTCTCAGGTCGGCTTGCTGTGCTTATGGACGCATGTCGCCGTCGGCACGGATACTGGCCACATGCAACGCGGTGCGGCGGCCATCGGCAGTTCGCTGTTCATGGCCCTTGCGCCTGGCACAGTCGCCGGGCTCGGGCCCTGGTGGCTGACCGGCTGGCGCGGTCACCCCTGGTGGCCGCCCGCCCGGGTCTTCGGCGGCGCGCTGGTGCTCGCTGGCGGTGTTGTGCTCGTTCAGGCCTTCGCCCGGTTCGTGGTCGAAGGGCTGGGCACGCCAGCGCCGGTGGCGCCGACCAAGCACCTGGTCGTCGGCGGTCTGTATCGGTACGTGCGCAATCCGATGTACCTCGCGGTCGTGGCGGTAATCCTGGGCCAGGCGCTGCTGTTCGGCCGCCTGGTGCTGGTCGTCTACGCGGCGGTGGTTGGCGCGCTGATGTGGGCGTTCGCGACCTGGTACGAGGAACCGGCGCTGGCGAGCAAGTTCGGCCGGGAGTATGAGCAGTACCGCAGCGCGGTCCCGGGCTGGTGGCCGAGGCTGCGCCCTGGAGGATGAGCGCGGCTACGGCAGCCGGGTTGTCAGCCATCGGGATGTGGCCACAGCGCGGCAGCGATCCCACGCTGACATCGTGGGGAAGCTGATCAAGGCGCCGCGCACGGCGCCTGAGCAGCAGGTCGCGTGAGCCGAACGCGACGGTCACGGGGGCGGTGATGGGCGGGCCGGCCTGGTACGGGCGGGCAACTGTGGACCGCATCACCGCATCGAAGCCCTCGCTCGCAGCCATCGCCCTGATCGTGGCCCTGGCGAGGCCGGGGCTCATCCGGACCGGCCGGCCGTGGGTCTGACCGAGCACGATGATGCGGCCTAGCGGATTTCCGACGAGGAAGCAGAGCAGGTCTTCGGCGTGCTTGCAGATCCATCGCGATGCCGGCAGGCTGAGCCGGTCATACAGCGGGATGCGCTCGCCCCACAGCCCGGCGGGCGAGAGCAACGTCACCGACGCAGGCTGCCGGATGCGGGCGAGTTCGAGCGCCACCCAGCCGCCGAGAGAGTTGCCGGCAAGGTGCGGCCTCCGCACGCCGAGTTCGTCCAGCAGTCCGGCGACCGCCGCCGCCAGTGCGGCCGGGCTCACCTCGTCTGATCCAGGCCGTGCCGGGTCTGCGGCACAACCGGGCGGAGACGCCGTGAGTGGCGGTGAGTCGCCGAAGCCGGGCAGGTCGACGGCGATGACGTCGAAGTGTTCTGCCAGGGCAGGGATGACCGGATCCCAGGCTCGGCGCCACGATCCCAGGCCGTGCAGCAGCACCATCGGTTCGCCGCTGCCTGTCCTGGTGTAGGCGAGTGCGGGCATGACTATCTCCTCTAGTTCGGGTGGTGACCGGACGCTCGACGGCTAGCTGCGGGCGATCCTGTGCAGCTTGTCGGGGTTGACGACGAAGTCGATCTCGGTGATCAGGCCCTCGGCCACGGTGAAGCCCATGACGCCGACGACGGTGCCGTCGGCTTCGACGATGAGGCCGAGCGAGCCGTTGACCAGGCCGCTGCGCGCGGCGGCATCGTGTCTCGCCGCGACGCCGAGCAGCAACCTGGCGACCTTGTCCGCGCCGGTGACGGGGTGCCGCGCGACGCCGGGCACCTGTCCTCCTCCGTCGGAGCGCAGGACGACATCGGGGTCAAGCACCTGGACCAGCTCGTCGACCTTCCCGCGGGAGCAGGCGCCCAGGAAGGCCTCGACAGCACTGGCGTGCTGACCGTGGTCAGGAGTGAAGCGCGGCGCACCTTCGCGAACGTGGGCGCGTGCCCTGGCCACGAGCTGGCGGCAGGCCGCCTGGCTTCGGCCGACGATGCCCGCGATCTCGTCGTAAGGCACCCCGAGCACGTCGTGCAGGACGAGTGCGGTCCGCTCGGCGGGGCTCAACGCCTCGAGCAGAACCAGCATGGCCATGCTCACCGATTCGTCGAGCGTCACCCGGTCCTCCGGGCCGAGAGGCGCCGCGGCGAACTGGCCGGCCGTGCCTACCGCAGGCTCCGGCAGCCATGGCCCGACGTAAGTCTCTCGTCTGGCCCTGGCAGAGCCGAGCTGGTCGAGGCTGATCCTGGCCACCGTTCTGGTCAGCCAGGCGCGGACATCGCGAATAGCGCGAATGTCAGTCCTGGCGAAGCGCAGGTAGGATTCCTGGACGGCATCTTCGGCGTCGGCCAGTGTGCCCAGCATCCGGTACGCGACCCCGATGAGGTGACCGCGGTGCCGCTCGAACTCGGCCGCCGTCTTGCTGGTGTCCACGTCCCGCTCCTGCGTCTCGTCTCGCCAATCGCGCTCTGCCATGGGTTAGACGACGGAGCCATGGCCGTTGTGACATCAGGTGCAAGCGCTACATGCCAGTTGTACCCGGCAGAGTCCCACGTCCGGGCTAGCGGGCC
Source organism: uncultured Actinomycetota bacterium (assembly GCA_963809195.1). Taxonomy (GTDB): domain Bacteria; phylum Actinomycetota; class Actinomycetes; order Streptosporangiales; family Streptosporangiaceae; genus Chersky-822. Next base: position 263,838 of record CAWEIQ010000005.1, read on the forward strand.
GGGTCGCGAGCGGGCGGCGGGTTACGCTGAGGGCTCTGCCGTTGGGAGGTCCGGGTGACCGAAGCGGTGCCCCAGCTCAGAACGAACGCCATGGCGCTCCTTGACTGGCGCCGCGAGGTGACTGCGATGTACGCGGTCGTCAGATCGCAGCCCGACGTCCGCGCCGCACACCAGTACTGGCAGGACGAGCGGAACAGGTTGCTCGGCAGCCACCCGCAGTCCCCGATACCGCCGGAGCACAGAGCAGGGTTCTGCGGCGTGCCGGTGGCGCCCTATGATCCATCGCTCCGGTACACCGTGCCCGTGGATACCGACGTCGCGCCGACCAGGATCGAGGTGCAAACCGGAACCGACGGCGTAGTGCCGTTCGAGCGCGCGGGTGTCGCGCACCTTCCTGGCGTCGGCGACCTGGACGTGTGGTGGCTGGCGAGCTACGGGGGCGGCGTCTTCGTGCCGATCAAGGACGCCAGGACCGACGGGGCTACCTATCCAGGCGGCCGCTACCTGATCGACACCGTCAAGGGCGTCGACCTGGGCGGCAGCGACGGCTCCCTGATCCTGGACCTGAACTTCGCCTATAACCCGTCCTGCGCTTATGACCCCGCCTGGGCCTGCCCGCTCGCTCCGCCAGGCAATACGGTGCGCGTGCCGGTCACGGCAGGCGAGCTGATGCCCAGCTAGTGACCGCTGCCGCCGCCCGCCGCCGCCGCGCCCGCCGTTCCCGCCGCCACGGCCGCCGCCCCGTTCGTCCGACGATGGGGTGAAGTGCTGGCCTGCCGCCCGCGCACGTCACCGTGACGGTTATCTCTGAGCTCGCCGACTTGAACTTCACCCAGGCGGAACGGGCCGGCCCTGGGCTGGAGCCGTCGATACTGTATCCGCCGGCCGGGATCCAGCTCGTCAGCGTCGCCTGGCTGCCGGTGCACGAGGCGAAAACGGTGTTGCCACTGAATGAGCGGCGACCTGTCCGCGGGACCTGACCTGTGCCGGCAGTCTTCGAGGTGTGCGGCGATGCTGACGGGCTTGCGCCGGGTGTCGTGCCGGCCGGGCCGGGCGTGGTAGCAGGCGCGCTGGAACCTGCCGCCAGCGAGTGTCGCACGTCCGCTTCGCTGATCGGTGTGCCGCCTGCGCCGAACGTGCCGCCACGAATGAGGCTGAACGCCTTCGTGGCGCCAACAACCGCGACCACCAGGGCGGCCAGCATGATGGCCGACACTAGGGCGACACGCTTGTTCATGCCTCCTACTCTGCCTGGTCGCCGGAAGTGCCGCGCTAATGAACTCCTAACAAGACTGCTAACAAGACCCTTAGGCAGACTCGCGGCGCATTCGCCTCGGATAGCGTGTCGCTATGCCAAAGGTGCTGATCGTCGAGGACGATCCGACGATCCGCACGGCCGTGGCAAGGGCGCTAACCGGCAAGGGCTACGCGGTGGCAACGGCGCACACCGCGATGAGCGGGCTGCAGCTTGCCGTCTCCGAGCATCCCGATGTCGTAGTACTTGACCTGGGACTTCCCGACCTTGACGGCCGCGAGGTGCTGCGCATGATCCGCGCGGTCAGCAAGGTACCGATCATCGTGGCAACGTCGCGCGGTACCGAGGAAGACATCGTCAGGTCGCTGGATGCGGGCGCGGACGACTACGTAGTGAAGCCATACGGCGGTGCGCAGCTGGACGCCAGGATCCGCGCCGTCCTGCGACGTTCGGCCGGCCCCGCCGAGGAACCGGTGATCGAGGTCGGCGGCCTGCGGGTCGACCGCAAGGCCCGCCAGGCGACGCTGGACGGCGGCGAACTCGACCTGACACCGCGCGAGTTCGACCTCCTGCACTATCTCGCCGCCAGGGCAGGCACGGTCGTCACTAAGCAGGAACTGCTCGTCGAGGTTTGGCAGCAGCCTTATGGCGGCGCCGACAAGTCCGTCGACGTTCACTTGTCCTGGCTGCGCCGCAAGCTCGGCGAGTCGGCGACCGATCCGAGGTACCTGCAGACGGTACATAGGGTCGGCGTCCGGCTCGCCGCCCCCGAGGAGCCAGAGCGAGCTGCTGCTGACGATCCTGGGACTGCTGCTCCCCAGGTTCCGGAGCCCGGCTGATGCGACGCCGCCTGTCCCTGCTGGTATCCGCGACCATGGCGCTCACATTGGTTGCCTTCGCCATCCCGCTGGCCGTCCTGATCCGTGTTATCGCGACCGATCGCGCCATCGCGAGCGCAAATGATGAAGTGCAGGCACTCAGCGCGCAGGTCGCGGGATCGCCCGATCCGGCGACCGTCCGTTTCAAGCGTCCAGCTGGCAGGCGACGGAATATGACTGTGTTCCTGCCCGGGCACAAGCCGATCGGCGCCCCAGCCACGCGCACACCCGCCGTGCATCTCGCGGAGCGGGGCACGAGCTTTACGGTAGCCGATCCGAACGGGCGACAGATCCTTGTCGCGGTACAGGTGCGCAACCAGGGGTCCACCGCCGTCGTTCGCGCTTTCGTGCCCAACGCGGATCTGACGCACGGGTGTCAGCGCAATCGTGGCTCATCCTCGGTGGACTCGGACTTCTCCTGCTGGCCGTCGGTATCGTCATCGCCAATCTGCTTGTCGGTACCGTCACCAAGCCGATCAGCGAGCTCGCCCGGGTGTCGCATCGGCTGGCGGCCGGCGGGCTCGAGGCTCGCGCCAATCCGGACGGGCCGCCGGAGGTCCGCGAGCTGGCTCATGGGCTCAACCACCTAGCGGGCCGGATCAGGGAGCTCATCCATCAGGAGCGCGAATCGGTTGCGGACCTATCGCACCGGCTCAGGACGCCGCTCACCGCACTCCGCCTTGAGCTCGAGGGCATGGGCGAATCAGCCGATCCCGATGGCCGGCTCGGCCAGCAAGTGCAGGCGCTTGAAGGCGCGGTGACGTCGCTGATCGAGGACGCGCGAACTCGCGGCAGCAGCGAACACGGCAGCTGCGACGCGGCGGAGGTGACGAGGCGGCGCGCCGTATTCTGGTCAGTGCTGGCCGAGGATCAGGACCGGCCAATGCGGCTCGATGTCGGACCCGGCCCGCTGATGGTCGGTGTCGCCGAGCCCGAGCTGGGCGCCTGCCTGGACGCGCTGCTTGGCAACGTCTTCGCACACACGCCGCAGGGCGCGGGCTTCACGATCGCGCTGCATCCGCGGCGACACGGCGGCGCGGTCCTGACGGTGCACGACGATGGCCCCGGCTTCGTCCAAGCTGACCCGGTCCGGCGCGGCGCGAGCGGCGGCGGATCGACCGGCCTCGGTCTGGACATCGCCAGGCAGACAGCGGAGGCATCGGGCGGAACCCTCACGATCGAGCACGGTCCCGGAGGCCACGTCGTCGTCGAGCTCGGCCCGCCCGCTGACGCTGGATCGGGCCCTGCCGAGACTTAGAGGATCTTTAGGGCCGGCGCAGCGACTCGCTAGGCGCGCTCCTCGCATGCTCCATGTATCGGCATTCGAACATGAGGAGACACGCGAACATGCGTAAGAACATCGGCATCGCGATCGGCGCGGCCACGGTAGCTATCGCCCTCACCACCGGCGCGGGTGCGGCGCTCGCAACGTCGGGCGGCCATCAGCAGGCTGCGGGAACTGCCGCTGCCGCCACTGTCAACAAGCACATCACGAAGGCGCAGGCTGCCAGGATCGCAAAGGCGAAGGTGCCGCACAGCCGCGTCATCGAGATCGAGTCTGACGACCTGCACAATCGCCCGGTCTGGAAGGTCAAGCTTGCGACACCGCACGGCCGGGTCATCGTTGACGTGGACAAGAGGACGGGGAAGGCCACGATCGTGCGCCGCGACTCTGGCGGCCACGACGACGCGGCCCGCGCGATGGCCCTGGGCTCGCACCGTTCCGGCAGTGACTCGGCGCGCGATGCCCGTGAGGACGCTCGCGATGACCGCGGCGACGTTCGCCGCGAGGACCGCAGGGAAGACCGGCGCGACCACGGCCGGCATGACCGCGATGACCGCCGCGGCCAGGACCGGGATGGCGCCGCCAACCGGTGACCTTGGCCCCGGCCGCGAAGGCGGGCACTGCTTCCCCCGGCAGTGCCCGCCTTTCGCGCGCTGGAGGCGGCGGGCCTCAGTGCACGTCGGCGGGCATACCGAAACGGGGAAACTGCTCCGTTCCGACGAGCCGCCCCTCATACCCGAGCCGCCTGAGCATTTCCGTCATGAGGAACCCGTCGACCCGCGCGATGCGGTCGCCATCGAGCGTCAGCACGTCGATCACCGAGGGGACGAAGCGCCCAAGTTCCGGGTCGAAGGTGTAGCAGCCGACGGCGAGCTGACCGTTCGCGCTGGTCGTCACGTGCCGCCACCGCTCTGGGAACACATGATCCTCAAGGAACGCCGTGATGGCGGCACGCCGGTGATACCAGGTGCGCATCGGCGGCATCGCCCAGCTGGCGTCGGCGGTCAGCATCTTCACAAGCACGTCCGTGCGGCCCGCCTCAATCGCGTCGGCGTAACGTCCGGCCAGTGCCCTGATCCGGTCATCGCCAACCGAACGCAGGGTTACCTGCTGGCTGCGCGCGGGCAACTTGCCCTGAGCGGCAGCCCTGGCCCGCTGCAGCGCACTGTTCACGGCGGGCTCAGAGGTGGCGAGCAGGCCGGCGATCTCCTTGGCGGAGAACCCGGCGACCTCGCGCAGGATGAGGGCGGCGCGCTGTAGCGGCGGGAGGTGCTGCAACGCCACGACGAACGCCAGCTCCAGGCTCTCCCGCTGCTCGTAGCGCGCCTCGGGCGATGGCGCGGTCTCGGCGAGCGCCTGGTCAGGAAACGGCTCGAGCCAGACCGGCCCGTTCAGCATCTCGCCAGGGGCGGTGCCTCGCCGCGCGGCTGGAGCGTGCGCGGCCGACAGTTCGCGCCTGGACCGCCGCTTGGCGATATCCAGGGCCGTGTTGGTGACGATCGCGTACAGCCAGGACCGGACCGAGCTGCGACCGCCGAAACCCTGGATCGCGCGCCAGGCGCGCAAATACGCATCCTGGACGGCGTCCTCGGCGTCATGAAACGAGCCGAGCATCCGGTAGCAGTGAGCGGTGAGCTCGGCGCGGTGTACCTCGACCAGATCGGCAAACGCGCTCTCGTCGCCCTGGCTTGCCAGTTCGACCAGCGCCTGTTCGGACTCGCGGGAGCGGCTCTGCACGGTCACCGTCACAAGGCTAGCGCTCCGTTTGTGTGGAGTTGGCAGGTCGCCAGCCTGCGTGCGGCGACCGCTTCCTCAGCATTACGGGACCAGTCAGAACATGTGCTTGGTATGGCTGAAGTTGCCCTTCGCGAACGCCAGTACCTGAGTTGGAGCGACTTCGAACACCAGGACCCTTGCATCCACGTCGGAATGCTGGAACCCGCCGTCTCCTACCCGGTAATCCCAGCGGCCGTCCCACTTCCGCGTCCACGCGTCGGCCAGCCGTTGCAGGAGCTGGTGGTCGGTAACCACGACGGCGTCACCCTCGACGACAACATCCACTCCCGAGTCCCAGTTATTGCAACCGGTTGTCACGGTCACGTGTGAATTGCTCCGCAGGTTGAAAGCCTTCTGCTCCTCGTCACCGGTACAGAAGTACAGCGCGTCGTCGAGCCAGACGGCGACCAGCGGGGTGACGTGCGGACGTCCGTCTGGCCGGACCGTGCAGACCCACGACAGCTCAGCCGCCTCGAGTGCCTGGCGGGTTTCGTCCCAGCTCGTCGCGACCGCCTTCTCGTCGCTGTAGCGCTGATCCAGGGTCGTCACTGGCCTGGTCATTGGCTGCCCTCCTGGGGTGGTCCGTGCTTTCCCGGCCCGCAGCTTAAAGCTTGCTGATGGAGACCGGCCCAAGCCCGCATATTCATCGGTCCCTCGGCTAAATCGACTGCACCGCCATGCAGCCGCCCGCCGGAAAAGTCAGCCGTGTGCCGCTAGCCCTTCGCAATCATGACCTCGGTGGCCTTGATCACCACGGAGACCTGGTCGCCCGCCTGGAGGTTGAGGCGCTCGCGGGAAGAGTCGGTGATGGCGGCCGTGACCGTGCCCGCATCGACGTTAACAGTGACCTCCGCCATCACTGCTCCAGACTTGACGTCCTGAACAGTTCCGTTCAGTTGGTTGCGCGCACTCAGCTGCATAGTGATTCTCCTTTTTCTTTCTTCTGTTCTGCCGATGGGTCACGCGAACCGTTCCGTGATCGGTGCGCCGAACCGTCGGCGGCGGAATCGGCCTACCCACGGCACGTCGATGCGACACCACTGGCGGCGTTCTGCGTTGGAGGCGACCGGGCAGGGCAGTCGGGCAGTGACAAGCCGCTATCCTGGCACTAGTCTCATTGTGACTAGCAAGCTCTGTGGAGGCAGACTGGACATGTCCGCTGAACTGATCAGTGCGGCCGCGCGGTCGTCCGCCATCCCAGGGTGTCGGCTGATCCGGTCCGTCATCGGCGTGCTGGCAGACGGGACGCCGTTCTACGCTCCCATCGGCGAGGTGCTGGTTGCCGAGGATCGCGTGACGTGTCACCTGTGCGGACGGTCGTTTCGCTCGGTGACGGTTCACCTGCGTGCGCACGGCTGGACTAAGGAGCGTTACTGCCGAACGTTCGGTCTGGAGCGCGGCCAGTCGCTCGAGGGCCACGAGACTCGCAAGCTCCGGTCTGCCGCCTTTACTGCGCGGCTGATCTTCGAGCCGGCGGTCCGCGCGGGGAGTGCCACCGGGCGGTCGAGGGCGCGAGCCGGCGACTTGGCAAGGGACGCCGCAGCAGCGGCGCGCGGCAGACCATTCCCCGAGCAGCGTCGCCGGAAGAACGCCCAGGTACGGCCGGCTGGCCGGATCGCTGCGGCCAGCGCGCGGAGTCGCAAACAGGCTGACAAGCGACTCGCGGCGATCGCCTCAAGTGCGGCAGCCCGCTCCGGCTTTCCGGACATCGGCTCACTCGTCGTGGTCCGGATACTGGCAGGCTCCAGCCTCGCCGCGATCAGCCGCGAGATTGGCTTGCATAAGGACTGGCTGTCCCGCCACCTGGGGCGCTTGGACCCGGTGGCAGCGAAGCTAGCCGGGCAGCTTCCCAGGCGCCAGCCGGACGAGGCCTGGCTTCCTGTCCTCACCAAGCTCGGCTATCCCGACGTCGCCAGCTACCTGCGCGCTCGGCATCTTGACGAGCATCAGACCGTGAACGGCATCGCGGCCGAGATCGGAGTGTCCCACCATGCCGTCGAGGCGGCATTGCAGCGGCACGGGGTGTCGCGGACGCCGCACGCGGCCAAGCGGCACGAGGCCAGCCAGCGGGCGGCCCAGGTAGCGGAACGGCTGGGCTACCCAACCATCGCCGGCTACATCAGCGACCGGCGGGCGAGCGGCTGGACCTGGAAGGCGATAGCTGCCGAGTCAGGCCAGCCGCAGACCTGGTTGCGCCGCCGCCAAGACGACGAGGGCCGCACGGCGCGACGCTGAGGGTCGTCCGCGCGGCCGCCAGTGCGACCAGGGCCGGTAACTGACCTACTCGGCTGCCGTTATTGCAGCGCCTGCGGCCTCGGAGGCAGGCAGCGGCGGCATGTCCCAGCCGCGGGCCAGGGACGAGGGCCTGGTCAGGCTGGCGCCGGAGAAGTACTCGGTGAACTTCATGAACAGCGGGTTCCAGCGCAGCGGATCGATGTAGGTCGGGTGATTGGCCATCAGCAGGTTCTCGTCGACATGCGTGTGCAAGACCGCGACCTCGATGGCACGCAAGCCCGAGTCCGGCCCGTCGATCTCGTGCATGGCCTGAACCCGGCCCGCCATCTGGATCGGGCTTTCCGCGACACCGGCCGGCATGCATGCGCCGAGCGGCTCGGGGGTGAGGGCCGCGGCGGTGAACTTGTCCGGCTCGTAGCTGTATCCGCGAGCGCGCTTGTAGTCGGGCACGTCAGGACGCCCAGTAAGCAGCGCGAGCCTGTCGATCGCGTCGACCATGGACTCGTCGACCAGGTTCAGCACGCACAGCGGCCGTTCCTGCAGGTTGCGGACGGTCTGCGAGTTGACGCTGAGCCCCAGCATCGCGGTCTGCCCGACCCACCACGCCGACGACATCGGCGCCAGATTGGTGGACCCGTCGCTGTTCAGCGAGCTGACCAGTACGACCGGCGTGCCGAAGTAGAGCATCTTGGGGTTCAGTTCGCGCTTCACGTGTCCTCCGGTTGAGGGGGTGGCCGTCAGGCCGCGATCTCGTGCTCGAGCTTGAGGAGCACGCGCTTAATCTCGGGTCCGCCGATGTAGGCGCCCGGCGAACCATCGCCGAGCACGACCCGGTGGCAGGGGATCACCAGCGGCAAAGGGTTGGTTGCGCATGCGGTGCCCACCGCGCGCGCCGCGCGCGGATGACCGACTTCGGCCGCGAGCTCGCCGTAGCTGACGGTCCGGCCGTAGCCGATGTCTGGCAGATGCTCGAGGACCGTCCGGCGGAACCCGCTGGCGAGCTGCAGGTCGACGGCCAGCTCGAAGCCGTGGCGCCGCCCCGTGAAGTAGTCGTCGAACTGCCGCGCCGCATCATCGAGTTTTGCCGGGGCGAACAGGACTCGGGGGCTGACCTGCTTCGCCAGCGCGGTCAGCACCGCATCGAAGTCCTGCCGGGTATAAGCCACCCGGATCAGTCCGATGGGGGTCGCCGCGATCAGCAGCTGGCCGACCGGCGTGTCCACGGTCCGGTAGGCCACGTCGAGCAGGTTCTGGTGCTGGGCTCGGCTGGCTACGACCGCGCGCAGCCGCTGCATGGCAGGGTGGTCGGCCCCGTTGTCGGCTGCGCCGGCGAGGAGGCGTTCGAGATCGTTCATGTGATCTCCTTAGTCGGCGTGGGATGTCCGGAAGAGGAAGGCGGATACGTCCGCCGCAGGGCCTTGACGCCGTCGGCGGCGTTCCGGCGGGCCGCGGCCTCGCTGATGCCCATGATGGCCGCGACCTGGGCGTATGCCAGGTCTGCGACGTAGTGGTAGGCCACCGCGTGCCTCTGTTTGGTGGGCAGCTCGCGTACGGCGGTCCAGAGCGGCTCGTCGGGCAGCGGTGGTTCCGTGCCGACGGCGCGCTCCGGCAGGTCCTGCACCGGGACCGCGTGCCTGGCCTTGCGGCGCAGAATGTCCACAGCCTTGCGGTGTGCGATCGTGACCAGCCACGACTTGACGTCGCTGTCCGGCCGGAGGCGCGGATAGGCCTCCAGCGCAGCCAGGAACGCATCGGCCGCGGCATCCTCAGCGTCGTGCATCGGCAACAGCGCGCGGCACACGCGCAACACGACCCGGCCGTGCTGGGTGACCACGCAGTCGAACGGTGGAAGGCTCACAACCGACTAACGTGCCACAGCCGCGTCCCGTGAGGTCGGCGTCCGGCTCCCGTGTCTACCCGTCATGCCGGTGAACCTGCCTGCCTGGCATGCTCGGAGGCGGGGGTTTCCCGTGACACCAACGTCGGCTCTCGCTGGGGGATAGTTGTGGCAGTCATCGTTGTGACCAGGCTCCGGCTGAAGGATCCTGCGCTTCTGGACGAGTTCTTCACCGACGCCGTCGCGGCGATCGAGCAGGTCCAGAAATCCGCCGGCAACTTGGGCGCCAACGCGCTCGGCGACGCGAATAACGCCTGGTGGACCGTGAGTTCGTGGCAGGACCGGGCCCCGATGCGGGCTTTCGTCGCCAGCGAGCCGCATAAGACGATCATGAGCAGGCTCGACCATTACTGCGACGAGGCGACCTTCGTCGACTGGGAACAGCCCGGCGCTGTACTTCCGGACTGGCAGACCAGCCATCAGCGCCTGGTAGCCGATGGCCAGGCGGCGCAGCTGACCAGCCCCTCGCCGGCGAACCAGACCAGGGCGTTCCCTGCGCCGGTGGACGCGAACCAGCAATGAAGGTCAGCGGATCGGTCGCCCTGGTCACCATCGCGGGCCGCGGGCTCGGCCAGGTGTACGCCAGGAAACTTGTGCGCCGCGGCGCGGCGAAGGTCTAAGGTGCCGCCCGCAGGCCCGAGGCTGCTCGTCAAGCGAGCATGATCTTCCGGCGGGATCGCCGCATGGATCTCGCTTGTGCACTAACCCCCGCGACGATCCTGCCGCGCTTACAGTGACCTCGTGATCATCAGCGTGCTCGGAGCCCCGGGGTCCGGTAAAAGCACGGTGAAGGAGCCGCTTGCGGCACGGCTGCCGGGCTTCGCGGTGCTGGACTGGGACGCCTTCATGGATCCTGCGAGCGCCCTCGCGGGCCGCGGTATCAGGGAGAATCCGCAGACCTGGCCCGCATACCGGCAACTGATTCGCGCTGCCCTGGATGTGCTGGCGCCGAGGCCCGTCGTGCTGCTCGGGGTGTGCACGCCCGCCGAACTGCCAGACTGGCCGATCGACGCGTGGGTCGTGCTCGACTGCTCAGACGAAGAACGGACCCGGCGTCTCGGGCGGCGCGCGGCTTCCGCCAGCGTGTGCGAGGCAATCCAGGACGCGCGGGAGTACCGGTCGCTGGGGCTGCCGGTTGTCGACTCGACTGGACGGACGCCGGAGGAAGTGGCCGACGACCTGGTTCGGTTCGTGCCTTTCTGAAGGGCTTTGCCCGGAGCGGCGGCGGACCTCGGCCGTCCGACGTTGTAGAAGCCGATGGGCTGGGAATCCTGGCGCCAGGTGGCCGTTGCGTTCCGCCGGCCGATCGAGGGGGACCTGTGACCGATTTGGACGATTTTCTGCAGACGTTCGTACCGCGTCAGGTCGATGCGGAGCGGGCGTTGCTCAACGGCGAGGCTGAGGGGCGCAACGCGACCTGGTCACACCGTGATCCCGTGACGCTCTTTGGCGCGCAATGGTCGGGCAGTGGCTGGGACGAATTGAGCGAGGTATTCAAGTGGCTGGCGGACCATTGGTCCAAGGGCAAGGTCGACTTCGAGTTGCTTGCCGCCGGCGTCAGCGGTGACCTGGCCTACACGGTCGGATACGAGCAGACCAGCGCGTCGCTAGAGGGCGGCCCGGTCCAGCAGTTCGGGATCCGCGTGACGCATGTCTACCGCCGGGAGGACGGCGAGTGGAAGATCGTCCACCGCCATGGCGACTGGCTGCACACGGATCCGATCAAGCCAGCGACCTGCTAGTTTGTCCGGCCGGCGTGGTCAGGTAGTGCCAGTCAGGCGAGCACGGCCAGCCGGAGCCTGCGCAGCCGCTCCTGATCAGCGATGACGTCCATGGCGGTGATCATGCCCTCGGCGCTGACCGTCAGCTTGACTGCGACCTGCAGATGACCGGCGGGCGCGAAAACGATGCCCACGGTGCCGTCGAGGAGAGCAAGCTGGGAGTGCTCGGCGCGGCTTGCGGAGGCGACTGCGCCTGTGGCGACGAGCTTGACTCCTTGCCGCTCGACCGCTCGACCCGATGGGGATGCGCCCGCGTCGGCGTGCAGGGTGACGTCGGGGTCGAGCAGCGCGACGAGCGCCGACAGATCGCCGCCCCGCGCCGCTGCCATGAACGCCGAGGCCACCTCCCGCTGGCGGGCGAAGTCAGCGGCGTCGCGATCCGTGCTCGACCCGCCACGCACCCGCCGCCGGGCCCGGCTGGCAAGCTGGCGCGTAGCCTCCGGCGTCCGGTCGAGCACCGCAGCTACCTCTGTGAACGGCATGGCGAACATGTCGTGCAGAACGAACGCGAGCCGCTCGGCCGGTGACAGCGTGTCAAGCACGACGAGGAGGGCGAGGCCGACCGAGTCCGCCAGGACAGCCTCGTCCTCTGGATCGATGGCCGGCATCGCAGCTCCTGTTCCAGGTGTTCCGGTCTGCATGCCAGACATTGCGGCCAGTTCCTCGGTCCCTGGCCAGGAGTGACCGACTGGTTGCTCGTGCCGGCGGGAGCGGAGCATATTCAGCGCAACCCGGGCCACGACCGTGGTCAGCCAGCCGCCGAGATTATTCACGTCGCTGGTGTCCGCACCGGTCAGGCGCAGCCAAGTGTCCTGGACCGCATCGTCGGCATCTGTTACCGAGCCGAGCAGGCGGTACGCGACTGCGCGCAGGTGGTCGCGGTGCTGCTCGAAAGCGGCTGCCAGCCACTCGTTGTCGGTCATCAGTCACATTCCTCGTCGCCGGGTGTCACCACACTGACACCCGGCGCCCCTCCGATGTGACATGAGGAGCGGGCCACGCGTTGGTTGCCTCGCGGCATGCTGGGCACGGGGATCATGTGGGTGAAGGTGCGAGCCGAGGCGGGACTTCATGCCCGGTCTATCTGGTGCAGCATGCAGAGAAGGAGGACGGTCCCGGCGATCCAGGGCTTACTGGCGCCGGACATGAGCAAGCCGCCCACGTCGGGCGCTGGCTCCAGAGCCGAGACGTGCAGCGGCTCTACAGCAGTCCGCTTCGTCGAGCGTGGGAGACAGCCGAGGTGATCTCCTCTGCGCTCGGCCTGGCGATTGCGCCAGATCCGAGGCTGTGCGAACGCGTGAACTGGGGCGGTGGAGGTGAGTTCGAGTCGTTCAAGGACGACTGGCGACGTTCAGTCAGCGACCGGGACTTCGTTCCGCCAGGCGGTGACTCCTCGCGGCAGGCCGGCGAGCGCATGCGCGCGTTCCTCGAGCACCTTTCGGCTCTGGAAGGCACCGTGGTCGCTGTTACGCACGGTGGCGTCACCACCGACCTGCTGCGCACGCTGCTCGGAGACGACGAGCTATCGCCTGAGTTGCTCCGCGATGGCGTACCGCCATGCGCAATTACGACAATCAAGGACATGCAGGTCACCGGGATCGCTTCCGTTGCGCATCTGCGCTCCCCGTGATGGCAGATTGTGCCCTATGCGGCCTTCGCAACCCGGCCTTGAGAAGATCAGCGTGTGTGAATGGTCCATCCATTGCGGATCGTGGTGATGGCTGGACCATTGACGCACAGCCCGGGCGCTCGAGCGGGTCAGAATGCCGGGCCGACCTCAGGGACGTTCGCGCCGGACTGCCTCGAGCATGCAATTAATGGCGTCGGCTATTTCCGCCGGCCGTTCCTGGTTGATGGCGTGGCTGGTGTCGGCGAGGACAATGTGCTCGCCGCTTCGGACGGACGCCGAGAGCTCGGCGTGCAAGCCCGTCCACATCTCGCGTTCCCAGTCGGGCCTGCCCGTGGTGGAGCTGAAGACGACGACTGGGATGTCGGGCAACCGCTGCCTCTCCCTGATCTCCCGGATCCGCGACAGCGACCCGACCACGATCAGATTTTCCTCGAGAACCATGCGCGCCTGCGGCTGTTTCGCATAGCAGGAAACGTAAGCGTCGAGTATCCGCGCCTCAAGCGCCGGGTCATCGGACAGCCGCCTGGCGTAGTCGCCGAAGACTGACCGGACGGTTGCCGCCAGCTCGCCCTTGGCATGCTGCTCGACGATCGCCTCACCCATGGCGACACGTTCCTGCAGCTCGTCAGCGGAGAACGCCGCGAGGTACCTCTCCTCGGCTGGGTCAACGAGGACGAGGCCCGCGACGAGATCCGGCCTGCGCAGCGCGACAAGCTGCGCAAGAAGGCCACCCCAGCTGTGTCCCGCCACCACGCACGGCCCGTCGCCGCACGCTTCGAGCACGGCCGTGAGGTCTTCAACCTGGCCGTCCAGAGTCACCGGCGACGTGGGATCGCTCAAGCCGATCCCGGCTCTGTCATAGGCCACGACGCGGGCAGTCGGTGCAATAAGCGGCATAACGCCCGCCCAGGCCAGAGTCCCCGGTTCGCCGAGGGCCGCGTCGAGCACGACGACCGGCCGACCCGCTCCTGCCTCGGCCCACCGGATGACACGGCCGCCTCGCGACAGTTCGCCGACGTCGTACCCCGTCACCCACGAGGTCCCTAAGCAGTTGAATTACAGGGTCATTCATGGCTAGTCGCCCTCGCCGAAGCGAGACGCCCCGTAGCACCCACGGAGAGTGTCAGCATGCCGCCCATCACCCCTGCGCGATCAGATGTGCTGTTAGCTTCGCCGCGAGCTCATCCATAGTCGCGACGCTGACCTGCGGCCGGACCTGCGATCCGAGCAGTCCGAACACCCGCGGGCCACGGTGGTCATGCGCGAGATCAGCGGGTCGGGGCACGATGTGGAAATGGACGTGCGCGAAGCCCTCGGCCTCAGCGAACTGCGCAACATAGGTCTTCACGCAGCCCGTCACAGCCTGCAGCGCCTGCGACAGGCGTACCTGCCAGGTCCCGAGGGAAGCGGCTTCTGCGTCGCTCAGCTCGGCTATCGCTGTCACGTGTCGGCGCGGGAGAAGCACCAGCCAGCCAGGCAGCGTCGAGTCGAAAGCGTGCGCCACCCGCCAGAACTCATCGACAGCGATACGCTCTCGCAGCGGCAGCTGGTCAATGTCGGCATTGCCGTTGCAGCTGTAGCAGTTGGTCTCCTGCTCCATGTACCGAACACTAGCCTCGGCGCAGCCTGCTCGGCGCCGCACGAGTCCTAACCTGGGGGCATGAGCTGGGACGAGGCTTTCGCGGATCGTTATGAGGAATGGTCGGCCGGAATGACGGCCGATGTGGGCTTCTACGTGCAGCTGGCCAGTGAGGCGGATGACCCGCTGGTCGAGCTGGCGATTGGGAACGGCCGGGTCGCGGTTCCTGTTGCTCAGGCGACCGGCAAGCGTGTCATCGGCATCGACACCTCCCCAGCAATGCTCATGCAAGCAAGGAGGCGTGCGACCCACGCCGGCGTTCAGCTTGATCTGCGCCAGGCCGACATGCGCGACCTGGACCTCGACGAACCAGCTGGACTGATCTACTGCCCGTACCGGGCTCTGTTGCACCTGCCTACGTGGGCTGACCGTCGCCGCACCTTCGAGCGTGTCGTGGCTTCGCTCGTGCCCGGAGGCCGATTCGCATGGAACGCATTCGTCTTCGACCCCCACGTCGCCGCGCGACTCGACGGTCAGCAAGAGCAGGTGCCGGTGCCGCACACGATCCGCTACGCCGTCGGCGACAACCGCATCGACCTCATCACTGCCGACGGCGCCAGGTCCTCGATCTGGTGGGCGACGAAGAACGAATGGCTCGGCCTTATCGACGTCGCCGGCCTCACGCTTGAAGCGCTGTACGGCGGCTTCGCACGTGAACAGTTCGACGACAACAGTCGCGAGTACGTCTTCGTAACCCGCCGCTAGGGCGGGCAGGCCTCGGCCTCACGAGGTCGACCTACCGTGGATCTCAGGGAGGTCGCTCGGTCGATCATTGGCGCCTCGGTAATGCAAATGGAGCAGGTCTGTACGTCGCTGGTCCAAATACCAGTTGCTCACGTCATCGGTGTCGATGGCGGCCCTGACGACTGCGGTCTCGCCCGCGGGCAGTTCGGCAATCACCTCGCCGCGTGGTGAGGCAATCAGAGAAGGGCAATGCTGGCGCAGGTCAGCGACGTTTGCGGCGATGACGAAACGCTGATTCGCCGCTGCGCGGCTAACCAGATGGCTGCGCCAGATCCCCGGCAGCTGCGAGGGATTGGCAGCATGGGTGAGGTAGATGAACGCCTCAGAGCCGGCGTCGGCTAGATACTGCCACTGCTCGGGGAAGAGCAGGTCGCGACAGATCTGGACGCCGGCGGTGAGAATGCCGTTGGCCAGGTGCATCTGAATTGTCGGAAGCTCGTCACCGGATGCCAGGCGACCTCGCTCGTGTGTGGCGAGGTTGACCTTGCGATAGGTCCTTCGCCTGCCGCCTGGATCAAAGTGAATGGCGGCGTTCCACCATGTGCCGTGTTCATGCAGGAGCGATCCGCAGAACAGGTGGATCGCCTTGCGGCGGGTTTGCTCGCTAAGCCACTCGACAGCGTGACGGATACCGTCGACGTCGACGTCAATCAGCATGCTGAGGTCGTCGTCGTAGCCGGATATGGCCCCTTCGGGAAGCACCACGATCTCGTTCGGCCGGCATTCGTCGATGACGGCGGCAATGGCAGCCACGTTCTTCTCGATATGCCAGCTGATGGGGATCTGTCCGACGACTACCGACGCTTCCATTTAGCCCTTCAATGAAGTGAGGTCCTGATGCGTCCGACACGAGCAATCCACCCAGCTAGTCGGCTGTCGAGAGGCTGCCAGCGATGTACGCGGAAAGCTCGCGAACGAGTGCCCCGATCTCCGCGACACCGCCGCGGCGTGCCTCGGGCCACTCATCTACCCGCGTCCACCAGTACTCGCGAGGCGTGCCGGGGAACCTTGCCAGCAGGTGAATGTGCAGATGCGGAACAGCGTCGCCGATCACGGCCGCGTACACGTGCTCGGCGCCAGCGACGTCCCGGAGAGCCCGGCTGACAAGAGTGCACCACCAGCCCGCAGACCGCGCCTCAGCGTCGGTCAGGTCAGCGAGACCCGCCGCGTGCCGTTTCGGCTCGACAAAGAGATGGCCCAGGTACGCTGTCGCGCCTTCACGGCCGACGGCAGCGGGCGGCACGATATGAGAGACCACGATCAGCTCATCTTCAGCGACCGGGCCTCCAGGTATCAGGGTTCCGCGGTCGCGATGCTTCCGGCATACGAAGCAGTCCGTGGTCTCTTGGGCCGCCGTCATGTGCGCAATCTACTCCGGCGCCATCGCCCAATTGCTGCCGCTCGTCTGGCAGGCTTTTCTGATGACCATGCGACAGGGCTGGGAGTCTGAGGCGCAGAATTGGCTGCATTTCACCCGCCCCGGCGTTGACCGCTCGCACGAGCGCACCAACCTGCCGGTCCTGCTGGAGATGCTCCCGCCGCCAGGAGCCCGGACCCTGGACCTGGCCTGCGGCGAGGGACGACTCAGCCGGCTGCTCAAGTCTCGGCAACACCGCGTCGTGGGAATCGACGCCGCCCCCACCATGGTGCGGTTCGCCGCTAACCATCCAGGCGCCGCGCCGGTCGTTCTCGGAGACGCCACCGAATTGCCGTTCGCAGACGATGCCTTCGATCTCGTCGTCGCCTACATGTGCCTCCACGACATCGATGACATGCCGCAGACCCTCCGCGAGGTGGCCAGGGTGCTAGCGCCAGAAGGCCGCGCGTGCGTGGCGATCCCGCATCCGATTAACACTGCGGGATCGTTTGAAAACCGCGATGCGCAATCACCATTCGTAATCCCCGGCTCCTACATGGATCCAGCTCCCTTGAGAATGGTTGCCGATCGCGACGGCGTCCGGCTTACCTTCCACAGCGAGCACCGCCCGCTGGAGACCTACTTCCACGCCCTGGCCGATGCGGGGTTGCTGACGGAGACGATCCGCGAGGTGAGATCGTCCGACCAGGTGGTCGCCCAGCATCCTAGCGACCGGCGTTGGCAGCGAATCCCGCTGTTCCTGCACCTGCGTGCACTCAAGCCGCGGTAATCGGGTGCAAGGACGCGGCTATGCCTCGTTGGCCGCGCGCGCTTCGCTGACGGGGAACTCAAACGGAGTCACGATTCCGCTTGTGTTAGGCTCACTCCTCGTACCGGAACACGGATTCCGTTTCAAGGAGGTCGTTGGTGGCGGACAGAAGCGTGCGCTCGCATCCCCCGGTGACGTTCGCCGTGCTGGCTCTCGGGGTCGGCGCGTTCGCGCTCCTGCAGTCGCTCGTGGTTCCGGTGCTGACGACCGTCCAGCATGAACTGCACACCAGCCAGAACACCGTGACGTGGGTGCTGACGGCCTACCTGCTGTCGGCATCGATCATGACGCCGATCCTCGGCCGGGTCGGCGACATGACCGGGAAGAAGCGCGTGTTCGTGGCGACGCTCGCCGCGCTTGCGATCGGCTCGCTTCTGGCCGCGGTAGCGCCGTCGATCGGCGTCCTGATCGCGGCGCGGGTCATCCAGGGATTCGCCGGAGGCATGCTCCCGGTCGCGTTCGGGATCATCCGCGATGAGTTCCCCGAAGAGAAGGTGGCAGGCGCGGTCGGTGCGATCGCGGCACTCACGGCGGTCGGCGCGGGCCTGGGCATTGTGCTGGCGGGCCGATCGTGGATGCGCTCGACTACCACTGGCTCTTCTGGCTGCCGCTGATCCTGACGGTTGCCGCCGCCGTATGCGCGATCTTGTTCGTGCCGGAGTCCCCGGTCCGAACGCCAGGACGGATCAGCTGGCTGCCGGCTGTGCTGCTCTCCGGATGGCTGGTCGCGCTGCTGGTGGGCCTGAGCCAGGCGCCGACCTGGGGATGGGGGTCGGGCAGGGTGCTCGGGCTGCTCGCGGCCGCCGTCGTGCTGGCCGTCGGCCTGGCTGATCGGCCGAATTGCGCGCGGCCACGCCGCTGATCGACATGAAGATGATGCGACGGACGGCGGTCTGGACCAACAATCTGGTCGCGCTGCTCATAGGCGTGGGCATGTACGCGACCTTCGCGTTCCTGCCCGAGTTCGTGCAGACGCCCCCGGCGGCGGCTACGGCTTTGGCGCCAGCATTACGCGGTCCGGGCTCATGCTGCTGCCGTCGGCCATCACCATGTTCATCGTGGGGATCTTCGCTGGCCGGCTCGCCCGGCGGCTAGGCGGCAAGACGCTGGTCATCGGCGGCTGTCTCATCGGCGGCGCAGCAATGTCCATCCTTGCCTTCGCGCACCAGTATGAGTGGCAGATCTATCTGTCCAACGCCCTGATGGGCGTCGGTTTCGGCCTCGTATTCTCGGCGATGTCCGCGCTGATCGTCGCGGCCGTGCCGCCGTCGCAGACCGGTGTCGCCAGCGGCATGAACGCCAACATCCGAACGATCGGCGGGAGCATCGGCTCGGCGGTGATGGCCAGCATCGTCACCTCGCAGCTCGCCCCGTCTGGCCTGCCCAAGGAAGCTGGCTACACGACCGGGTTCGCCGTCATGACGTGCGGGCTGCTGCTGGCCGCGCTGCTGCCCTGCTGATGCCGTCGGCGAGGCGCATGCGGCAGGCGGCCGAGGAGCCCGAGCACGCCGAACTCGCCATGATCGCGGCGGGCACGGTCGTCGGTGATCAGGCCGAGTGATCTCAGGTGGCCAACGTGAGTGAACAACCGATACGGGCCATGCGACGGGACGCCGTCCGTAACCACGAGCGCATCCTCGAGAGCGCCAGGGAGGTCTTCGACGAGTCAGGCGCTGACGCATGCATCGAGGAGATCGCCGCTCGCGCCGGCGTCGGAGTCGGCACCGTCTACCGGCGGTTCGCCAGCAAGGACGCACTCATCGATGAGCTGCTGAGGCTCGCGCTCGAGGAGCTGATCACCGCCGCCGAGCATGCGCTCAGCCGAACCGACGGCCACGGGCTCGAGGAACTTCTCCGAGCCTTCGGGCAGTCCTTCGCCGACCACGCTCGCTACGCGGACCTCCTCCTCGAGCGCCGGCCGGACGCCTCGGCAACCCGCCGGATCAGGGAAGCCACCGCAGAGCTCACCGTCCGTGCCGTCTCGGCTGGCGCCGTCGGACCCGGCATTTCCAGCAGCGATGTCACCGCCCTCATCGGAGCGATGCGAGGGATGGTGCAGACTTCCGGCGACGTGCCGCCGGAGGTCTGGCAGCGGTTCCTCGACATCCACCTGGCTGGCATGCGGGCGACTCACGCCCAGGTCGGCTAGGGGCTAGCCAGGCTTACGGTTAACGTGGGCGGCATGTCAGGGTTGCGTCTGGAGCCTGTTACCCGCGAGAACGTACGAGCCGCCTGCATGTTGCGGCTGCGACCGGGTCAGGAAGACCTCGTTGCCCCGGTCGCATGGTCGCTAGCGGACGCTATGTGTCGCCGGACATCGCGTGGCCACGGCTGATCTACAAAGGTGATCAGCTCGTCGGCTTCATCATGGCTGCGTTCGATCCTGAGAACCCGTCCGAGCTCTACCGCGCATACCTCTGGCGACTGAATATCAGCGCTGATCACCAGGGTGGCGGCTACGGAAGGTTCGCCGTAGAAGCGCTCTGCGCCGAGGCCGTGCGGCGCGGGCTCCGCAAGCTGACCGTCTCCTACCACCCCGGCGGCAGCGGTCCTGAAGGGTTTTACTTGCTTCTCGGCTTCCGCCCAACCGGGGGTTACAACCAGGGTGAGGTTGTTGCGGAGCGGCTGCTCGTTCCCTAACGCAGCGGACCAAGCGCAGCGACAGGGCCAGTTCCGGTCAGCGCGAGCTCTGGAGCGGCTTCACCAATTCCACGGAGCTGCCGATTCGCCTCGCGCCGAGCTTCGACATCAGGGAGCTAGCCGCCACGTTCGTTTCGTCAACCTCTGCGGTGACTTCTTTCTTGCCACGTTCATGCAGCACCTTGAATGCCCTCGCCAGCAGGAGCGAGGCAAGACCGCGCCCGCGGTACGCAGGCAGAACGGCTATCAGCCCGAGCCGCGGTCGTCCTGGGTTGTTCCACACCCTGGCTAGCCCGATGTACTCGCCACTTGGCACATCGACAGCAACCAGGTACGTGGCCGGGTCGAAATCCGCGCCGAAGGTCTCCTCGTTGAAGTCGACCGGATCCCACTTCCATCCTTCTGCGCCAGGCACATCCTGGCGCAGGTCGTCGTCAAGGCGCCGCAGCTGATCTTCGAAGGCATCATTGGCGGAAATGACGATCACGCCGTCCGGCTCGTCGGTCACGTGCAGCCCGTTAACCTGCGGGTCAGTTGGTATGGCAACGATGCTCTCGCGGCGGTTGACGGCAAAGCCAAGCCGCTCGAACAGTACGAGCGCATCCTTGTTCCGCTCGTCGGCGGCGGTGTACAGGTCGCTGGCGGTGTTGTCGGCTACCGCCGCGAGCAGCGGCTGGTAGCTGTCGTCCTGGCACAAATCGAAGTGGACGAACCAGCGCCCATTCGGGCGCAGCACAGCGGACACCGCACCTACGACCTGATCCCCGTCAAGGGCACGCCAGATCAAGCCAGGCGGGGCACGCACAATACGGAAGCGGGAGTCGAGCATAGGGGCAGACGGTAGCATCCGGGCAGGCCAGCGGGCTAATTGTTAGCCCGTGCCTGCGTTTGCGAGTCGTGCGTGCCAGCGGTCGTATCCGGGACGTTGCGCCGGCTAGGACTTGGGCTGGACCTCCGGGAACCCGTCGCGCGTGACCTGGTGCGCGAGCTGAGCACGTGATCGGACGCCCAGCTTTCCATATGCGCGCGACAGATGGCCCTCGACGGTGCTGATGGCAACGAAAAGCGCTTGTGCGATCTCCTTGTTGGAGCGGCCGTTAGCGGCGAGCTCTACGACGCGCCGCTCGGTTGAGGTCAGCTCGCCTGCTCTGCCAGGACGGCGGGCGCCAATGCGATCGATCTCGAAGCGAGCGCGGTCGGCCCATCCGGTGGAACCAATCTCGTCGAAGGTCCTGGCGGCCAGCTCGAGCGAGCGCCGGGCCGCACCCCATTTCCGCATTCGACGCTGATCGGATCCTCGCGACGATGGCGTGCAGGGGTCCGGCGGCCTCGGTGCGAGCGCGTCAAGACACTCGGTAGTCATCAGGTGCGGCCGTCTGAAGGTCGCTTGCTGCGGACTCGTCGCTGATTGGCGGGGCGAGCGGCTCAGCGCTTCCCTGCGTGCGCCGCGCGCGAAAGCTCGTCCTGCGGCGGCGGCGACCATCTCAGCCAGCTTCTCGTCCGGCTGGCGGCTAGCGAGGGCGAGGTGGTGCGCGCGCAGCGCGTCGTCGGCCGCCACGGACGCCAGGGTCAGATGGAGTTCGCGGCGCTCCCGGCCTTTGGACTGCTTCTTGATGGCGGCGGCCAGCAGCGGATGCGATGCCCGGACGCGGTGGACATCCGCGACCACCAGGCCGCGCTCACTCGCCTCGTCCACCGTTCCTGGTTCGGCAATCCCTGCAAGCTTTGATGTGTCGAGATCGCCGCCCAGCGCGAGCGCCAGCAGCAGTCTGTGCACCGGTCGAGGCAAGCCTGTGACACGAGCACCAAGGAGCGCCTCGACCGTCTCTGGCATGGGGAGTTCCTCGCCCAGCGCCGGGAGGCCCTGTTCGGCGAGCGTCCTGCCGAACTCGAGCGCGAACAGCGGGTTGCCCAAAGTTGCGCCGAAGATCTGCGAGAGAAGGTGCCGCGGCAGGGTCAGGCCGAGCCGGTCCTTCAGCATTCGGCGCATCGAACCGAGGCTCAGCGGCGCTACGCTGAGGCGCGTCAGGTCCGGTTCGATCGCCCGCTCCAGCTGGGTCGGCGTGCGCGGTCGCCTGGCTAGCAGGAACCTGACGCGAGAGCTACTCAGCCGGCGCGCCGCGAACGTAATAGCTTCGGCGGACGCGCCGTCCAGCCATTGGATGTCGTCGATGGCCACGAGTACCTGCTGGCGCTCGGCGAGCGCACGCAGGGTGCTCAGAACGCCCGCGGCGACGGCGTGCGGCTCGCCCGGGCTTTCCGCGTCGGCGCGAAGAAGCGCCACTTCGAGCGCGTGCGCCTGTGGAGTCGGGAGCTGATCGAGCACTTCGTCGGCGACGGTTCCGAACAGATCAGCGAGCCCCACGAAGGTAAGCCTGACCTCGGCGGAGTCGGCGGTGCATTCCAGCACCAGGTGGCCGTCGCCGCGCGCGATCTCAATCACGGAACGCAAGACTGCGGTCTTTCCGATCCCGGCAGGGCCGTCGATGACCAGAGCACGAGCAGGGCTGGCTTCCAGGAACGTCCGGCCCGCGCGGAGTTCGAGGTCTCGTTCGAAAAGCGCTACGCCCATTGCCTGCCGGACGCCATGTCCGCTCCCTGACCAGACCCTACTGGCGCACCATTGGATGCACCAATGCCGCGAAGGCGACTCTCGACCCGAGTTGCTAGCCGTGTCCGGCAGAGATGGCAATCCGGGG
Organism: uncultured Actinomycetota bacterium; assembly: GCA_963809195.1. Lineage (GTDB taxonomy): Bacteria > Actinomycetota > Actinomycetes > Streptosporangiales > Streptosporangiaceae > Chersky-822. The sequence goes on from CAWEIQ010000005.1 coordinate 286,483, forward strand.
ATGGTTCGACGGGCTTGAGCCATCGCAGGACCTTGATGAGCCTGGCGCGCGGCAAGGAAACGCAGCCGGCAGTTGACGTACCGGTCCCGACATGCAGGAAGATCGCGCTGCCCAAGCCCGGAGTCCGCGCAGTGTTATAGGCGATCACGGCCGCGTAGTCATAGGCGGGAACCCTATGCAGGGGTTCAGGATCGGCGCCTGCGTCGTGCTTGCGGGAGTTGACCCATTCGTTGTACCGAGGGCTGGCTGGATCGTCATCCCAGTAGTCATAGGTGTATGCGTGCCGGAAGGAGAACGCGAACCGCAGATCGCGCTGCACGCCAAAGAAGAAGCTGATCGCGTAGTTACCTGACGGAGTCTTGCCATCGCCCTCTCGTTTCCTGCCGGGCCTGGCCACGCCGTTGTAGCCGACACGGGCTATCCACGGCCCGAAGATCCGGACGCGCTTGCCGCCGGATATCCGGTATGCGCGCAGGGTGGCGTAAGTAGCGGTATGCGAAGCCGCGGTCACCGTGATCAGTTGCCGCGCCGACTGCGCGGCTGACAGCCCGGCCGCTGCGGCGCTGGCTTGCCGGGCAGGCAGGATGCTTGTCAGGCCGGCTGCGACCACGACCAAGAGCACAATGCGCTGGCACGCCAACGGCCGAGCTGATCGATTCAAGACGTCATACCCATCGCCGGTCCCTCCCGTCATTGGGCAGGCTTGTCAGGCCGACGTCGGGTGGCCGACACTGCTGCGCACCCCGCCCCCTGGCTAGTGTCCCCTAGCGCGCGTCGAGGGCGCCACATGGCACGGCGGCGGCCGGACGCTCATTCGGCTCGCCGACCTCAGCGGCATCGGCGTGAAATCTTGTTCAGAATCTTGACTCAGGAACGTGGACGCAAAAGATCTACCTAGATAGAGTTTGACGCCGTGATGGATCGGATCACGTCGGTGCTGGCCCGGCTACTGGGGCGCTCGGCTTGGCTCCTACCGGTCGGCGCGTCGTGAGTGGGCGGAGGCAGTGCTGTCTGAGACGAGCGAGGTCCCGGGCAGTGCGGCTCAAGTGGCGTGGTTGTGGGGCGGGCTGTGGCTGGTGGCGCGGGAGGTCTTGATGGGCAGAGTGATCCGGGTGCTGGCGTTCGTCGCCGGGGCGGTCTGCATGGTGTGGATCGGCTGGCCGGGAAGCTCAACGGACTCGGCACTGCCGGCCAACCGGATGTATGTCGTCGGCACAGTCGTCATGCTGGTCGTGCTGCCGCTAGCGGTACGACGCTACTTCGGGCCGGTTCGACGCGGCTGGGCCCCGGGCGCGGCCCGGGTAGGTGGCTACGCGATCGTGCTGGCGCTCATTGCCGCGAAGAACGCGAAGGACCGATTCGGCAATAGGCTCGGGGGCGACTACTTCGCGATCGACCCTGGGCTCTTCGCCCTTGAGGTTCTGCTGCTGCTGATCATCGCGGCCTATGTAGCCGGACTACTGATCCTCACCTCCGAGCGCGTACGGCTCACTCGCGCGGGGATGCCTGCCGCAGTCGCCTTCGGCGCAGTCACCGCCGGCGTGCTGTACGCGCTCGCGCCCTTCGGGGCGAACGTGGACCCAAACAGCCCGTCACTGAAGTGGTGGGGTGTGGCCGCGCTGGTGCTGCCCGTGACGACCGGCTTCTTGGTTGGGCGACTGACCACCAGGGACACGCGTGCTGCACGCCCGGACCCCATCCAGCAGGGCAGCCTGGCGGCGGCGTGCGCCATGGCGTCCGCTGCGCTGTTCGTCAGCGTGCTCACCGCGGTCACCATTGCGCTGTTCCCGCACAACGTGCCGCTGCAGACTCCCCGCCCGACGAATGGATTGTGCGAAACCTGCTACCCGGTCAACCGCACCGTGCCGCGCTCTCTGCGCCACGAGTACTGGATCGAAATCAGCGTCAGTCAGGCGGGCGGGATAGCCTTTGGGACTCTCCTGCTCGCACCGCTCCTCGGCGCCGGGCTCGGTTCGTTCGGCGGGGGCCTCGGCAGCCGCAGGCGAAGCATCGATAGTCGCATTATCTACGGTGGCGAAACCGCTGCATTGTCCGCACCGCCTCCAGGATGAGCGGCCGACATCCACCTGGCTGATCAGTGCCGGGCAGCGGGCGACGGTAGCCTGCCCGCATGCGCAAGAACCTCACCGTGAGCGACCTCGGAGATCTGGTTGACCGGCCATTGCTGGCCGTTCTGGCAACATACCGCCGCGACGGCACCGTGCTTCTATCTCCGGTCTGGCACGAATGGCGCGACGGCGGCTTCCAGGTCGTAACCGGAAGCGACGACGTGAAGGCCAAGCACTTGCAGCGCGATCGCCGCGCAAGCATCGTTGTCTGCGAGCACTCCCCGCCCTACCGCGGAGTCGAGGTCCGCGGCATCGCGCAGCTCGTCACGGCAGGAGTCGCCGAAGTCGTCAAGCGCGTCGCATCTCGATACCTCGGCGTGCAGGCCGGCGCCACTTATGCCGACACAGGCGCGGATGACCTCCTCATTCGGCTGGAGCCGGGGGAGCTGCGCGCCTGGGACTTCGACGACGACTTGTGAGGACCGGCACGGGCAGCACTGGCGAAAAGCGTGCCATCGATCAGATTCTGAGCTGGCGCATCTTGCGCAGGCGCGACGTAGGCCTCGGGCAGTTCCCCGGCCCGTGCGTCCGGTATCGCAACGACGGCCGCATCTCTTACGCGGGGATGGTTCCGCAGGACGCCTCTAGCCGAGGCGTGAGTCACTGCCCGAGTTGTTTACTTAGTGCTCGGCGGGTAGCGGATCTCCGTCAGGCACAGGTCGCTGTCGCTGGCCGTTCTGACGGGGTGGCCCTCAGCGCCTGTGCCTGGCGATCTGGCCAGTCATCAGGCCTCGGTTAGATTCGGCATTCGGCTCGCCTGGCTGGCGCGCGCGCTCGGGCTGCCGCGGCAGGTGCTCATCGAGACATGGATCGTGTTCGCGGCGCTCTGGCGGCGGCTGGCTCGCGGGAAGAACCACGCAGCGGCTTCGTGGCTGAGCCGGTCGAGTACGGTCCCGACACTCCTGAGGGCAGGATGCGCCGCGCGCTGCTCGTCGGCGCTCGCTCGCTCGCGCCTAACTCGTTCGTGCTCGGCCTCGACCGCGGATCGCGACGTGATGGTCATGCACAAGCTCGTGGCCGGCGACCAGGAGGCGCGGCCGTGAACGGGTTCGTCGTGGCGGCGATCGCGATGCTCATCGCCGTGATTCCCTGCGGCGTCGTCCTGGTGCGCGGGAAGACGATGGAGGCCGTGGTGGCGTTCGAGGCGATCAGCGCGATCGTCGTCGTCGTGCTCATCCTGCTCGCCGAGGGATTCAGGCGCTCCGGCGAGTTCGAGCTTCCTGTGCACCTCGCCGTTCTGGCGTTCGGCAGCGGCCTTGTCTTCGTCCGATTTCTGGGCGCGTGGCCTATGACGGCGCGGACAATCGCCGCCGACGTACTGCTCGGACTGGCCGCTGCTCATCGTCCTCGGCTCGTCCGCCGGCGATCTTGCTGATGCGCGATGTCTACCAGAAGCTGCACTACGTCACGCCGCTCGCACTCGATGGCGCCGCTCGTCGTCGGGCTCGCGATCCTGGTCCAGTCCGGCTGGTCGGTCAACAGCCTTCAGACCTGGCTCGCCATTGGCGTTCATGGTGATCACCGCACCGTTCCTGAGCCACGCCACTGATCAGGGCTGCGAGGATCAGGGAGACAGGCGACTGGGCATCGGCGGCCGGTCAGGATGACCTCCTGATGCGGAGGGCCGAGTGATCCTCGGCGGCATCGGCGGTCGTGACGCCTTATACTATTCCGGCGGCGCTGATGGATACCCTGCAGGTAATCGTGCTCGTGCTGGTCGCCGCGGCCGCGACGTCGGTGGTCCTGGTCAGGGAGCCGGTCGCGGCAGGTGGTGGTGCTAGGCGGGTACGGCCTGCTGCTCGCCGTACTGTTCCTGGTCTTCCAGGCGCCTGACGTGACCCTTGTCCGAGCTATCCGTCGGCGCGATCGCACTGCCGATCCTGATTCTGCTCGCGCTGGCGAAGGTGCGGCGGAACGAGGAGAACGACAAATGACGCCGCGGCAGCGGCTATGGATGTTCGGCGTGGCGATCGCTGGCTTCGCGGCGTTCTACCTGTGGGGCCTGGCGGGCCTGCCCGGCTTCGGTCATTACCCGGGTCCGTACGGCGACGTCATCAACCGCGATCGCCGTCAGGCCAGACCAACGCGACCGGCGTCGTGTCGGCGGTCAACTTCGAGTACCGCGGCTTCGACACCCTGGGCGAAGAGTTCATCCTCTTCGCGGCTGCCACCGGGGTCAGCCTGGTGCTCAGGCACCTGCGCGGCGAACGAGAGCGCCCGGCGGCCGACGACGCGCTCGACCGTGATGACACGATGATCGACCGACGCGATCAGGGTCGCCGCACTGATCTTCGTGCGGACCGACGGTTGTGCATCGGGCTGGTTCCTCGCCTCACACGCCCAGACCAGCCCCTCCGGCAGGCTTCCAGGGCGGAGCCGTGCTCGGCGACCGCCTTCATAATGATCTACCTGGGCGGCCAGTTCCTCACGTTCAAGCGGGTCAGCCCGGTCGATATCACCGATGCCGTCGAGGCCGCAGCATCAGGTGCGTTCGCAGCCGTCGGCGTCGCCGCGGTCGCGCTCGGCCTGCCCTACCTGGCCAACTTCCTGCCGCTCGGCGGCACTCCAGGAGCGGTGGAGCTCGTCTGGCACCATCGCACTGATCAGCTTCTTCGTGGGTGTAGAGGTGGCGGCGGCGTTGCGCCTCGATTGTCAGCGAGATGCTCGAGCAGACGCTTGCTCGTCCCTGCGAGGGGGCGGCGCTGATGCAGGTATCTTCCCGTTTGTCGTCGTCGCCTGGATCCTGGCCGTCGGACTCTACGGCGTCGTCACCAGCCGGCACCTGGTGCATCAGATCGTCTGCCTGATCGTCGTGCAGTCCTCGACGTACGTGCTGCTGCTCGCGGTCGGCTACCGCCGTGGCGCGGTAGCCCCCTACTTCTACGACATCCCGCTGCATACCCCCGCCGTCGATCCCGTCGTCCAGGCGCTCGCACTGACGGACGTGGTCGTCGAGGCCGCCGTCACCGCCCTGCTGCTGGCCATCGCGGTGCAGGCGCACAAGCGGTTCGGCACGCTCGACCCGCATGAGCTCATCGAGCTCAGGGGCTGATCGGAAGACCGCCAGTGCGCCAGATGCTGCCGCTGCCCGTCGTGCTCCCGCTGCTGGTCGCGGCGGCGATGTCGGCCGTGCATCCGCTGTTCCGCCATAGGCGCCGGGCTCTGGACGGCGTCGCGATCGCTTACCAGCGGCGCGGTCGCCGTCATTCTGGGCGCTGCTTACCGTCGCCGCGGCACGCCGCGAGTCCGTGTACTGGTTCGCCGGGTTCCGGCCATCGCATGGCATCGCGATCGGCATCGACTTTCGTCGCCACGCCCGCTGGCGGCCGGCCTCGGCTTCCTGGCCGCGGTCCTGGTGACCGCGGCGATGGTGTTTTCGTGGCGCTACTTCGAACGGGTCGCTACCTACTACCACGCACTCATGCTGACGTTCCTCGCAGGCATGGCGGGATTCTGTCTGACGGGCGACATCTTCGATTTGTTCGTCTGGTTTGAGCTCATGGGCGTCTGCTGCCTTCGCGCTGACCGCGTACCGGCCGGAGGAGCGCGGGCCGATCCAGGGTGCGCTCACCTTCGCGATCACTAACAGCGTCGGAAGCTACCTGACGCTCTCTGGCATCGCGCGTGATCTACGGCCGCACCGGCGCGCTCAATATGGCGCAAATCGGTCACGATCTAGCCAGGCACCGGCCCGACGGCCTGGTAGTCGTCGGCCTTCGTGCTGATCATCACCGGGTTGCTGATCAAGGGCGCCATCGTCCCGTTCCAGTTCTGGCTGGCCGACGCCGTCGCGGTTGCCCCGACTCCGGTAGGTGTCCTGTTCGCGGGCATCATGATCGAGCTCGGCCTGTACGGCGTTGCCAGGGTGTACTGGTCGATGTTCGGCCAGGCGCATCGGGCATCGAGCGCAATCACCGGCATCCTCCTCGTGCTCGGCTTGCTCACAGCGGTAACCGGTGCGCTGTTCTGCTTCCGCGAGCGGCACCTGAAGCGGCTGATCGCCTTCGCGGCGATGAGCCACGGCGGAGATATTCCTCACCGGGATCGCGCTGCTGACGCTCGCTCGGCCTGGCTGGCTCGGCGATAGCCGTGATCGAACAACGGGCTGCTGGCAGGCGCGCTTGCTGCTCTGCGCGGGCATCGTGCTTGCACCGCCGGGCCAGCGTCAACGAGACAGCGCTGCACGGGCAGGGCAGGGCGGCTGCCTGTGACGGGCGGTCATTTTCGCCCTGGCGGCGCTGGGCACAGCTGGAATGCCGCCGTTCGCCACCTATCTCGGCACGGGCTGGCTTTCAGCAAGCGCCGCTGACCGCGGGCTGGCCTGGATCGCGGTCGATCGTCGCGTTCTGCTCGGCGCGTGGCCGGCGGCGCCGTGCTGCGAGCCGCAGGCGGCGTCTTCTTCGGTCTCGGCGACGCGCCCGCTGAGGACCGGCAGATGGCGGAGCAAGCCAGCGAGGAGACGAGCGAGACCGATCAGGCGAAGCAGCGGACACCGCTCTACGATGATCGCGCCGGCGGCCGCGCTTATGCTGGCCGCGCTGGCGTCTGGCGTTTCGTGCCCGCACCTGCGGCCGACCGCTGCAGAGCGCGGCGGAGCGGTTCGCCGGATCAGGCAGGTTATGGCCGCACTGTGCTGTCGGGCGTGGCCATCGCTCGCATCCGGCGACGCCATATTCCCGCCGGAGTCCGGCAGCAGTACCGCCGCTGATGTGCTGGCTGGCGATCAGCACGGCCGTGTGCGCTCTCGTACTCGCTGGCCTGGCCCTGTACGCCCGGCGCCTGCCGCGCCTGCGTCGCGCGATTCGACTCCCTGCGTGGCGCTGATCCGGCCGCTGGAGAGCATCCAGAGCGGCGTGGTCAACGACTACGTCACCTGGATCATCCTCGGCGTAGCCTGCATCGGCGGAGTCCTTGCCTACGCGATCCGCTGACCGCGGACGCGATGCCGAGGCCTGCAGCCCCGGAGCCGTCAGCCTGCCGGCCGCATCCGGGGAGCCGTGGGACGGGAAGCAGCAAGTCGCTCGGGGTACTCAGCGGGCAGCTGGCCGGCGTAGGCGAGCAGCTCGGCCAGGTGCATCGCTTCGCGGCCGCCGCTGTCGAGCTCGTGGATCTGGGTCCGGCAGCTGAACCCGTCCGCCAGGACGACGGTGCCGGCGGCCGCGTCCCGGACCCTGGGCAGCAGTACGCGCTCGGCGAGCGCCCTGCTCAGGTCGGCGTGACCGGGCTGGAAGCCGAAGTTCCCGGCCAGGCCGCAGCATCCGGACTGCAATGCCTCGGCCCGCGCTCCGGCGGCCTTGAGCAGCTCGGCTTCGGCATCCCAGCCGAGAACGGCGTGCTGGTGGCAGTGCACCTGGGCGAGCACTTCGCGGTCCACCGGCGGCGGCTGCCATCCGGGCGTGTGGCGGGCTAGCAACTCGGCCAGCGTCAGCGTGTGATCGCGGAGCCGGCGTACGTCATGTTCGTCGGGAAAAGCTCTGTCGACGTCGGAGCGGAAGACGGTCGTGCAGCTCGGCTCGAGCCCGACGACGAACCCGCCAGCGCGGACGTGCTCGGCGAGCCGCGCGACGGTGCGGGCGAGCATCCGCTTGCCGGTGCGCAGCTGGCCGGTGGAGATCCAGGTCAGGCCGCAGCACAGCGGCTCGGCGGGAATGTCGACGGCCCAGCCAGCCGCCTCGAGCACCTGGACGCCGCCTGGCCGACATGCGGGATGGAAGTAGTTGGTGAACGTGTCAGGCCAGAGCAGCACGGTGCCGCGCGCGTCAGCCCGGTCCGGTCCTGGCCGTCGCTCGCCGCCTCGCGTCTGCGCGTGCCAGCGCTGCAGGCTCTCGCCTGGCGAACATGACGGCGCCTGGCGCGGCTCGATTCCGGCTGCGAACGCGGCTGCCCGGTCCAGCCCGCGGGTATGGGTGAGCTGCGTTGGCGAGACCCGCCAGCCGCAATGCGAGAAACAGCAAGGGCAGCGGCGGGCAGCCAGCCGAGCGCCAGATCGGACCGTGGCCGGCGCCATGGCCGGCCGCGGTAGTGCTGGGCGAGGAACTCGGCCTTGTAGGTGGCCATGTCGACGTCGGCCGGGCAGTCCTTCTTGCATCCCTTGCAGGACGAGGCACAGGTCGAGCGCGTCGCGGACCGCGGTCGACCTCCAGCCGTCGGTGACCGGCGAATCGCCGTGGCCGTTCAGCATCTCGAACAGGAGCCTGGCGCGACCTCTGGTCGAGTGCTCCTCCTCGGCGGTGACCTGGTAGGACGGGCACATGACCGCGCCGCCTGGGTGGGCGTGCTGGCGGCATTTGCCGACGCCGACGCAGCGGTTGGCGGCCTGGACGAAGGACCCGCCGTCGTGCGGGATAGCTGGAAGAACAGGTCCCGTGCGGCGCGGCGGGCGACCAGTCAGCGCCGAGTCGCAGGTGCTCGTCTAGCTTGGCGGGGTGGACGACCTTGCCCGGGTTCATCCGGTTGTCAGGATCGAAGATCGGCCTTGAGCTCGCCGAACGCGCCGACTAGCCGCTCGCCGAACATCTGGCCAGCAGTTCGCCTCGTGGACTGGCCGTCGCCGTGCTCTCCGGACAGCGAGCCGCCGTGAGAGCATGACCAGGCCGGGCAGCGCTCTCCATGAAGCGGCGGTACGTCGCCACGCCTTCGGAGCTGTACAGGTCGAACGGGATCCTGGTGTGCACGCAGCCCTGGCCGAAATGCCCGTACAGGCTGGGCATGAGGTCGCTGCTGTAGCCGAACTGGTCGTAGAGGCGCTGCAGGTCACGCAGGTAATCGCCGAGCCGGTCCGGCGCGACCGCGGAGTCTTCCCAGCCTTCGAACGTGTCGGGCTGGCCAGGAACGTGAGCGGTCGCGCCGAGGCCGGCCTCGCGGACCTGCCAGAGCTCGTTCTCACGCGTCAGGGTCGTCGAAGAACTCCACTGCCGGGTCGTGCTCGGTCTCGTGCAGCGCGTCGAGCATCTGCTGCGCCGCCTGGTCGACCTCCTCGCGGCTGCGTGCCGCCGAACTGCACCATCAGGAAGGCCGACCCGTCCGGCAATTCCTGCAGCGCCTGCGGGTTGAGGTGCTTGACCTGCTGGTCGCGGATCAGCCGGTGATCGAGTCCCTCAAGCGCGATCGGGATGATGCGGGAGGATGGCGGGAACGGCGTCAGCGGCCGCTGTCGATGCTCGGGTAACCGAGCACGACGAGGCTGCGCTCAGGCAGGACGGGCACCAGCTTGAGCTTCGCCCGAAGCACGGTGACGAGCGTCGACTCGCTGCCGACGAGCAGGCCGGCAATGTCGAAACCGTGCTCGGGCAGCAGCGAGTCCAGGTTGTAGCCGGAGACGCGGCGCGGGATGTCCGGATAGCGGGCTCGGATATCGTCCGCGTAGCTCTCGCGCATCCGGCGCAGGCGGCGGTAGATCTCGGCTCTGCGGTCGCCGCGGCGTTCGATCTCGGCGTACTCCTCGTCACTGGTGGGCCCGCACCAGAATCTGGTGCCGTCGTAGAGCAGCACCTCAAGCGCCGCGATGTTGTCGACGACCTTGCCGGTGCGCTGGGCGGTCGCGCCGCAGGAGTTGTTCCCGATCATGCCGCCGAGCGTGCAGTTCATGTGCGTGGCCGGCTCGGGCCCGAACCTGACCTTGCGCGGCGCCAGCTCGGCGTTGAGCGACGTCGAGCACGATGCCGGGCTCGACGACGCAGGTCGTCGCGTCAGCGGCGACGCTGACCACGCGGTTGCAGTACTTCGACCAGTCGAGCACGACGGCCTCGTTGGTGCACTGGCCAGCCAGGCTGGTCCCGCCGCCGCGGGAGAGCACGGGCGCAGCCGTGCTCGCGGCAGACCGCTACCGCCTCGACGGCCGCGTCGACGGTGCGCGGGACTACCACGCCGATCGGCACCTGGCGGAAGTTCGAGCCGTCGGTCGAGTAGGCGGCGCGGCTGCCAGCGTCGAAGCGGACCTCTCCGTCGACCCGGCTCGCGAGCGCGCGCTCAAGGTCAGACGCCTTCCTGCGGCCGGGTGTCGTCAGCAACTGGCTCATCGCCGGTATGCACTGCCCGGCGTCGCTGGCGCATCAAACATCGCCGGCATGTTTGCTGCCTGACTTCCTGGACAGTCGATTGCGAGCGAAGAACGAGGAGGATCACGGTGGCACGGATCGCATCAGAGGCAATCGTCGAGCGGCTCGCTGACTGGGGCGTGGACACCGTCTTCGGGATACCGGGGGACGGGATCAACGGGATCATGGAAGGGCTGCGCAGGCACCAGGACCGGGTCAGGTTCGTGCTCGTGCACCATGAAGAAGCAGCCGCGTTCATGGCGACCGGCTACGCGAAGGCAACCGGCAAGATCGGTGTCTGCCTCGCCACCTCAGGACCTGGCGGAATTCACCTGCTCAACGGGCTCTACGACGCCAAGCTCGATCACCAGCCGGTCCTGGCGATCACGGGCATGCAGGAGACCTCGGTGCTGGGTACCGGCTACCAGCAGGAAGTCAACCTGGACAAGCTGTTCAGCGACGTGGCTGAGTACGACCAGATGGTCTACAACCCGGCGCAGCTGCCCACCGTGGTGGACAACGCGATCCGCACCGCGTACGCCCGTCGCGGCGTCGCGCACATCACGGTGCCGAACGACATCCAGGTTGCGGACGCTGACGCCGATCCGTGGGCGCATGTGGCGCCCGCCAGGTCGCCGCACACGGCACCGGTGATGCTGAGCGGCTCCCGGCCGGCCCGAGGACCATGACCTGCAGGCGATCGCCAGCCTGCTCGAGGACGGCAGCAAGATCGCGATCCTGGTCGGCGCCGGGGCACTGCACGCTCGCGACGAGGTACTCGAGCTCGCCGAGGTCCTCGCCGCTCCTGTGGTGAAGACCCTCTCCGGCAAGGCCGTGATTCCTGACGACTCGCCGTACACGACCGGCGGCATCGGCCTGCTCGGTACCCGGCCGAGCGAGGAGCTGATGGAGGACATCGACACGCTGCTCATGATCGGGACGAACTTCCCCTACACCAAGCACCTGCCGGCGCCGGGGAAGGCAAGAGTGGCGCAGATCGAAGCCGACCCGGTCCGGGCCGGATGCCAGGGTCGCGACCGATGTCCCCGTGGTCGGTGACGCGAAGCTGGCGCTGCAGGGCCTGCTCCCGATGCTCAAGCGGCGCACCGACACGTCGTTCCTGGACAAGTACACGAAGCGCGATGGACAAGTGGCGGGACCAGATGCGCGCGCAGCACGACGCGGCCAGGGACCCGATCGCGCCGCAGTACGTGGTCGGCATGCTCGACCAGCTGGCTGCCGACGACGCGATCATGACCTGCGACAGCGGCACCATCGCCACCTGGGCGGCGCGGCACTGGACGATCAGGGGCGACAGGCAGTTCTACCTGTCGGGCAATCTGGCCAGCATGGCGCCGGCTTGCCGTACGCGATCGGCATCCAGCACGCCTTCCCCGGCAGGCAGGTCATCGCGTACGTCGGCGACGGCGGATTCGCCATGCTGATGGCCGAGTTCCTGACGGCCATCCAGCACAAGCTGCCGGTCAAGGTCGTGATCAACAACAACAACTCGCTCGGCCAGATCCTGTGGGAGCAGATGGTGCTCGGCTATCCCGAGCACGGCGTCCGTTACCCGTCGCCGCCCGCGGACTTCTCGGCCTTCGCCCGTGCCAACGGCGGCCTGGGGATCAAGGTCGAGCGTCCAGCCGACGTCCAGGGCGCGATCAGCCAGGCTCTGGCGCACGACGGGACCGCGCTGGTGGACGTGAACGTCAACCCCGACGAGCCGCCGCTGCCCGGCAAGGTGGAATACAAGCAGGCGGTGAAGTTCGCCGAGGCGTTCCTGCGCGGCCAGCCGCGCAAGGCGACGATCGCGACGACCTTGTTCAAGGACAAGATCGAACAGCTGAAGGCCTGACGGAGTACGCGTGGCCCATGGCGTTGCGTTAACTGCGATTGCCTGGGTAGCGGGTCCGATGAACCTGTCAGATATACGCGACCTCATCCGTGTCGGGCGGCCGGAGGCGCCATACGGCGTGCGCGCGCTCGCGCGCTGCTACGACATCGACGACCTGGCTGATCTGGCGAGGAAGGCGACTGCCGGCAGGCGCAGCCGCATACCTGGACGGCGGCGGCGAGGACGAGTGGACGCTGCGGCGCAACCGCGAGGCATTCGGCGAGCTGGAACTGCTTCCTCGCATCCTGCGCGACGTCAGCAAGGTGCAGACGGCGACGACGGTACTGGGCACCGAAATGCCGGTGCCGATCGTCCTGTCGCCGGTCGGCGCACCGAGGATGTTCCACCACGAAGGTGAGCTCGCGGTGGCGAGGGCAGCCAGCGACGCCGGCCTGACCTACGGCGTGTCCACGCTGGCGACGCAGCCGCTCGAGGCGATCGCCGACGCCGCCGCCGGCAGCCCGCTGTGGTTCCAGCTGTACCTGTGGGGCGACCGGTCGGTCGCCAAGGACCTGCTGGCGCGGGCGAAGGCGGCGGGCTACCGGGCACTGCTGCTGAGCGCCGATACCACGGTGCGATCGGAGCGCGACCGCGAACTGCACCGCGGTATCGAACTACCCACTCCCGAACTCTCCGCTCCGCACCGTGCTCGACGGCGCCACGTCATCCGGCCTGGGCCTGGCACTTCGTGACTTCGCCGGCGCCCGAGTTTCCCGAACCTGTCGATGCACGGGCCGACGTCCAGGCAGCAGATGAAGGAGATGTTCGACGGGACAGTGAGCTGGACCGATCTGGACTGGATCCGCGAAGCCGTGGGATGGCCCGATCGCGGTCAAGGGCGTGCTGCGCCGCAGACGAGGCCGTCCGTGGCGGCTGATCACGGAGCCGACGCCGTCATCGTCTCGAACCATGGCGGCAGGCAAATGGATCACCTGCCAGCGACGCTCGAGGTCCTGCCTGAGCATCGTCGACGCGGTTGGCGACCGGATCGAGGTACTCGTCGACTCGGGCTTCCGGCGCGGATCCGACATCGTGACGGCGCTGGCGCTCGGCGCTCGCGCTGATCCTGATCGGGCGAGCTCATCTGTACGGTCTCGCAGCGGCGGGAGAGGCCAGGCGTCGGCACGCCATCGACATCCTGACCGAGGAACTGCGGATGTCCATGGCGCTGTGCGGAGCGGCCACGCTCAGCGACCTTGATCGCAGCCTGCTCCGGGTCCGGCAGGCAGCCGTCGCGACTTTTCGGGACGTTTGAGCCACTCAGCCCGCTCACCGGTCCCCGGTCGGGGTCCCGCCTGCACACGCGTGTCAGGGTTGGCAGAGTTCTGACGTACCAGCGGGGGGACTGGTGATGATCCGGAAGTTCGCGGTTGAGTTCCTGGGCACGGCGATCCTGGTGTTCCTGGCCGTCGGGGCAGCGACCCTCATGTTCGGCTTCAAATTCGACGGTGGCAGCGTCGCCGCCGGGGTCGTAGCCACCGCGCTAACGTTCGGCCTGACGCTGCTAGCGCTGGTGTATTTGATCGGCCCAATATCTGGCTGCCATGTCAACCCGGCGGTGACGGTCGGAGCTCTGCTCGCGGGCCGGATCTCGCTGGCCGAGGCGGTCGGCTACTGGATCGCCCAGTTCGCAGGCGGGATCGTCGGCGCGCTGGCGCTGTGGGGAACGTTCAGCTCCTCGCCGTCATACAGCCGGACCGCCACCGGACTAGGCACCGACGGATACGGCAGCGAGTCCATGATCCACATCGGCATCGGCGGGGCTTTCATCTTCGAGGCCGTCCTGACGGCGATCTTCGTCTTCGTCGTGCTCAGGGTGACATCGGCGACGGCAAACGCGGCGACCGCGGCCATCGCGATCGGGCTGGCTCTGACGGTGGTTCATCTTGTCGGCATCCCGATCACCGGCACATCGGTGAATCCTGCACGGAGCCTTGGCCCGGCCCTCGTCGTCGGCGGCACGGCTCTGCGCCAGGTGTGGCTGTTCATCGTGGCGCCCATGGTGGGAGGAGTTGTTGCGGCCGGGCTGCACCAGTTGCTTTACCGGGGCGAAGAAGCCGCGCTGGCCCGCGAGGCCCAGCCAGCGGACCAGGCCCAGCCAGCGGACCAGACATAGGGTGCTAGGGCCCCGTAGCAGACCTATTGCACGAGCCGGTAGCCGTATCGGGCCATGAGGGGTGCACACACAGCTGTGACGGCCACTCGATTAAGCGGATGCAGCTGTGACTGCCAGGTTGTGTCCTCATGCAACCGGACAGGGCCAGTGCGGAACCGGTTGTTGTTTCCGCCGACAGTATGCGCCGTGCGCATGTTCACCGTGCCTGGCTCGCTTGGTGTGGCCAGCTGAGCGGGCCTGCCGGCCAACTGTGCCAGGCCCTCGATCGCTTCGGCGGGTCGGGCAATGAAGTCTTCATACCGCAGCAGCGTCGAGCGCGCTGGGCCGGCCGATCGCCTGACCGCGGTCCCGGCCATGTTGCCCGCAGCCCAGCTGAGTGCGGCATAAACGGCTTGAAACAACGTCTGCTGCACGACCGGCTGGCTCTCATCGCGGAAGCGCAAGACGGAGTAGACCATGCCTCGCGGATCCCGCACGATTTGGACGAAGGAAGTGGAGATCCCGGACATGAGCAGAAGCAACGCTGCGTCCGTCGGCTCCTTCGATGAATCGATAATCACCTCAGCGCCCGTCTCCGTGGCAATGGCGCGGTAGAGGCGGTGAAGCCCTGCGGCGTATCGAGCAAGCGAGCTACCGGCGGGCAGCTCACTGCCACGCCGGCGGAGCAGAGACGGCACCCGCATCCAGGTGTGGAACTCACTGATAGCTTCCCGCTGGCACTGCCACATTTCTCGCGCGAACGCCACCCGCTCTTCTCCAGTGCCCAGGGCCGAATTCAGGATCGGGCTCCAGACACCACAATCGGACAGGTGCGCCCCGCACCCACATCGTGCGTTCGGAAGACTTGCCTTGCGCCAGATGGACCGCAACTCGCCGACAGAGAAGAACCCGTCCAACTGGCCAGCGAGATTGCTCAGCAGCGTTGTCCCGCTGTGATAGATACCGAGCACATAAAGAACCCGGAGGTCAGCGCTGGACATGATGACCTTCCTAGGGGCTGACCAGCGAATCATCCAATGACCGGCAAACGCGACACCAGATTCAAGGCACCATACGCCTCTGCCAGCGTCCCGCCAGGCGATCGCCGAAACTCGGCCGCTCCGGAGCGCTAAGGTCTTCGCGCATTCAGCGCCAGCGTCAGCAATGGCGCATGGGACAGCCCTAAGCCCGTTCGTCGCTCACTATCTCGTCGCACAGGCTGACGCACTCGATGCAGATCCGCACATCATCGGCCCCCGCCATGGCCTCGACATGCTGGCGGCCCTTTCCGCAGAAGCTGCAGCGTTCGTCACTAGCCTCGTCATCCACTTGCCGGATTGTGGCTATGGGAGTGCTTGCCGTCTCGCTGGTCGCGGCCAGCACCGTATGGACGCAGTCAATACAACGGTCGCAGATATAGCCATGCGGCCCGACGATCAGCTTCTTGACCTGCTTCTGGTGCTGCCCGCAGAACGAGCACGAAAGCAGGTCACCGAAGCCGGCCCGGCCGCCGCGCCAGCTTCGGCTTCCCCCGGTCGATTCCACGATCTGATGAATGCGCTGGTGACTGACGCCGAGTTCTTCGGCTATCTCGCGCAGCGATCCTCCGGCAAGCTGGAGCCGGCGTATCGCCCGGTGGAACTCGGCGCGGGCGACTTCGGCGTCATGCTCAGCATCGATGAGGCGAGCCTCGGTGGCCCTCGCCTGACTTAGCAGATCGGCGTCGAGCGGCATGCGTCTACCGTACCTAGACAGGCCAGATGCTGCGTCAAGCAGATGTACCGGCAAGCCGCGTGACGGGGGCGTGACGGCTCGCCTCCTCGTGGAACCTCTCAATGGTCTCGCGAGCCTGAAATTTCGCTGGTGTCCGGCACAAACCCAGGAATAGGCTGCCGCCGTGACCTGGATGGCACCCGACTGTCGAGCGTTCGGAGAACTATCCGGCGCGCCGCAACGAACCCGAGCGGGAGATGCTCCGCGACTGGCTCGACTGGCACCGGGCCACCCTGCTGCGCAAATGCTCGGGGTTGGATGCCACGCGGCTGGCCAAGCGCGCCGTGCCGCCGTCGAACCTCTCGCTGCTCGGCCTGGTCCGGCACATGGCGACACCGAGCGCGGTTGGGTCCGGCAGACCTTCCGCGGCGAGCAGGTACCCGACCTGTACTACCGCTCCGATACCCCGGACGCGGACATCGAAGAGGCAGACCCGGCCCGCGCCGAGGAGGACTTCGAGCGCTACCGGGCCGAGTGCCGGGCAGTCGATGCCGCACTGGAGGGCGCGATGCTGGACGACACATTCACGTTCCGGGAACAGACGATGTCGGTGCGGTGGATGTGGCAGCACCTCGTGGAGGAGTACGCGCGCCACAATGGGCACGCCGACCTGCTCCGCGAGGCCATCGACGGCTCGGCCGGTATCTGAAGCGGGCGCGGGGTCAGGCGCAGCCCAGGGTCAGGCGACCAGGCCCAGCGGCTTCAGGCGATAAGCAGGCGAGCGCCAAGCTCTGCTCCGTCGAGATCGACGAGGTCGCGGTTGCGTTCGGCCCACCGGCCTGAGTCGAGGTCACTACGGAGGCTGCGCACGGCCCTCTGCTCGGCGTCCGGCCCGACCCCGGCCCAGACCGAGATTCCGCGGCGGACATTCTCGTCCAGGTATGCCTCGGGCCGACGCCAGTAAGCCTCATAGAAGCCATCGGCGCAGTCCCACGGAATGGGCACCGGTTCCATCCGGGCTCCGATCGCGCGGGCCAGCTCGGTCAGCGATGCCAGGACTCGGCAGGCTCTCAAGGCTGCGAACTCGGGCAGGTAGTCGCGGGTCAGCCAGAAATGCCCAGGGTCACTGGTGTCGAACAGGAACACCACCACGCGGCGAGCAACGCGCCGCATCTCGCGCAGGCCGGCGATCGGGTCCTGCCAGTGATGAACGGTGGCAAATGCCATCGCGGCGTCGAAGGACTGGTCCACAAACGGAAGGCTCTCCGCGGTAGCAGCCACGCACGGCGCCGCGTCGGCGGGACGCTGCGAACGCATGAGCGCCGACGGCTCCACCGCGAGAACGCAGCGGCCGGGAGGCTCGTAGGACCCGGTGCCTGCGCCGACGTTCAGTACCGTCTGGGCATCGCCGAGCGCAGCCCAGACCTGCGCAGCGATGCGCGGTTCAGTGCGCCGGGTCACGGTGTAGGTGGCTCCGATGGTGTCGTACAACTGCGCGCTGGACATTGACGCTGCTTTCTGGCCGGCCAAGCAGACACTTTAGCGAAGTACCCTTGTAAAGGGTGCTTGACATAGGGGCGCTGTAAAGGTACCTTGACATCATGCGGAACCGGATCCGGGAGCAGCGCACCCAGCGGGAGATGTCGCAGGCCGAGCTGGCGGCGGCGTTGGGCGTATCGCGCCAGACGGTGATTTCCATCGAGGGCGGCCGGTACCTGCCATCGCTGCCGCTGGCGTTCGCGATCGCGCGGTTCTTCGGCCTGACGGTCGACAAGATGTTCGACCCAGACGAGGAGGCAGGCACATGATGGCATTCATCCGCCCGCGGCTGCGCAAGCCGCTGGGTAGCGCCCTGGCCGGGACGGTGTTCGCGGCCGCGTGGGCCCTCCGCGGCGGCCACGCATGGTGGCTCTCGGTCGCCATAGAGGTGACCGTGCTCGTCAGCGCGATCACAACGTACGTGCGGGCCGGGGAAGACAGCGACGAGGGTGCCCTGGCCGGTTCCCGCGCCGACGAGCGTCAGAAGATGCTCAGCCTGCGGTCGCGGGCCCTGGGCTGGAATTTCGCCACGGTCGCTGCCTTCATCGGTGTAACGGTCGGGGTTGCGGTCAAGGCCACCTGGTGGTGGACATTCCTGGTGATCCTCGCCGTCACTGGCTTTGCTTACCTGCTCGGCCTGTCGAACTACGGCGTCGCAGAAGAGGACCCGGCCGATGAAGACAGCGGTCGGTACCCGGCAGGGTCCCCGGCCAGCTGATGATCCACAACCGCCAGACATTGAACTCGGCTGGCGCCGCCGTGGAGGTGGGTCAGTGGAGGTCGGCAGCGTGAGAAAATCAGCTGGATGCAGCCATCTGAGACTCAGCGCGCGCTGGCGGCGGCTATGTCGACCGCTTCGGCGCTTAACCTGACCGTCGACGACGCGATCGTTCTTCACGATTCGAACAAGCTCGCTGTGCGCCTGCTGCCTTGTGACGTCCTTGCCCGAATCGCACCGGCAATGGATCAGGTCGCACAGTTCGAGGTCGAACTTGCCCAACGGCTCGCCGAAACCGAGAGTCCCGTGGGTGCTCTGGAACCCCGGGTAGAGCCGCGCGTCTATGAGCGTGATGGTTTTGTCGTCACGCTGTGGACCTACTACAAACCTGTGACACCTCGGGAGGTCTCGCCAGCCGACTATGCGGATGCGCTTGAGCGACTGCATGCCGGCATGCGCAAGCTCGATGTCAGGACGCCGCACTTCACGGATCGAGTGGAAGAGGCTCAGCAGCTTGTGGAGAGCAGGAACCTCACTCCGGGGCTTGCCGACGCGGACCGGGAGCTTCTCATCAACACACTGCGGAGCCGGAGACAAGCGATCCGCGACCGAGGCGCTGCCGAGCAGCTACTGCATGGCGAGCCGCACCCGGGCAACGTGCTCAGTACGAAGACCGGACTGATGTTCATCGATCTCGAGACGTGTTGCCGTGGGCCCGTCGAGTTCGACCTCGCCCATGTCCCCGAAGATGCCAGCGAGCGCTATGCGGACGCTGATGAAGAACTGCTCAGTGAGTGCCGAGGCCTAGTTCTTGCCATGGTCGGCGCATGGCGCTGGGATCTGGGCGACCAGTTCCCAGATAGGCAACGAGCAGCTCGCGCACTCCTCAGCGTTCTACGCGAGGGTCCACCGTGGCCGACGCTCGACGTCGTGATGCGCCGACCGGATGGTCGTTAGGCGTATAGCGGGAACCCGCTATCCATCTGCGAAGCCATGAACGGGCAGGAGATGGCTCAGTCGGTACCCCCCACGACGGCTGCCCGGCAAGAATCCCGGCAAGAAGCACGATGACACTAGCCCTGGCACCCGGTGAAAGGGGCGCAGTCAGCCTGGCGGACGTGTGCTCAGGAGTGATCGCGAAGTCGCCTGGTCAGACGATGGGCGGAGCGGCGGGCGTGCGTCCCTCCAGCGCCTGCACTGCCAGCCGGACGGCGGTGTCGAGCTGAGGATCGCGGGCCGCTGCCCAGTCGTGCGGCGCGATTGTCACCTCGACGTCCGGATCCACGCCTGGTTCTCCACCGCCCAGCCGACGCCGGCAAACCACCAGGCATACTTCGGCTGCGCCACCGCGAGCGGGGTTATGACTCTTGTGCCTGAGATCGACTATCGCCGATTGCCCAACCCACGGTTCTGCCGGGGAACCGCGTCTCATACCACTGGCGTGATGCAGGCACCGGATGGAGGGAACAACTGGGGCGAGCCTAGGTTCGCGCATTCCGCAGTTCCTGGGCGGCGGAATCTCAGCCAGGTATCACGGTCCAGGGGAGTAGCCATGCCAGTGTCGACTTCGGCTGTGACAGGCCAGCCAATTTCGCGGGCCGCCAGGCTCGCCGACGTGAATGGTCTTGTCGACCCTGCCGAGCCGCAAGATGCCGAGCGTCGGTTCAGGGCGGGAGCCTTTATGTGGCTCGACCTGGAAGATCAAAGTGACGGCGGTTTGCGGACGTTCAGCGAGAGCCTGAACATAGACGACCGGACCATGCGGGCCTTGACGGCGGTCAGCCGACGTCCGTCATTCGATGTGGCGGGCGATTCCATCCAGGCTCTCGTCCCAAGCAGCAACTGGGGCCGCGACACGGACGACATCCTCGGCATCCGTGTCATGTTTACCGGCAGATTCTTGCTGACCACCCATCCCCTGCCCTGCGGGGCACTCGAGAGCGTACACCGCGGCTGGGATGACCTGCCGGACGACGTGAAGGCCCACGGCCCGTCACTGCTCTTTTTCATCCTCCACCAGATCGTGGGCAGCTTCGAACCAGACCTGCTGCAACTGGACAAAGAGCTCGACCGGATCCAGCGTGCGCTGGTCCGAGTGTCGCCATCCGGCACGGAGCGTGAACTTATTGCTATCCGTCACGAGCTGTCGGAAACCGTCCAAGCACTCGGGTGGTACCTCGGCGATCTTCATCGCTACCAAGGTGCCCGCCAGCTGCCCGGTATCAGCGCAGTTGCTGGGCCGCGCCTTGCCCTTCATGGCATCCAGGTCGCCCAGCTACGAAACGCGGCGAAGGACTATCGCGACCAAAGCCAAGATGCCCTCGGACAGGTCGGGTCGGACGTCTCCCGCCGACAGGGGGATTTCATCAATATTCTTACGGTATTCAGCACGGTCTTCTTGCCGCTGACGTTCCTTACCAGCTACTTCGGGATGAACTTCGGCGTCATTACGCGCGACCTGAACACGATCTGGTCGTTCGTGCTGCTCGGCATCGCGTTCCCGGCGGCCACCGTGGTCGCCACACTCTCCGTCCTCCGCACGCTGATCGCCAGGATGGGTGTCCAGTCAGTGCTACCTAGACGGCCAGGGGTTAAGTCTGAACCCCAGAGTGCGCCCGGCCGCCAACGTGACGTCGGGAGCTGACAGCGGACACCGTCGTAGCCGTGTCGTTTGGCTTGGTTCCCGGCTGGCTTGTGCCACTGACTCTTTGAGCTCAGTGACCTGCGCGTCGATGACCGCCTGAGACTCACGTACGCTCATGTGTCCACCCGTGGTTTGGCGTCGGCCCACCTGCTCGTTTGCTGCAAGCGCTTGCGCTGTCACCGTAACTATCCCTGCACAGACGGCCCAGGGACGTAGGTCCTTTGACGGCGGGTGGGCAGGCCCGCGCACGATGCGATGCAAGCCTGTGTCACCCAGGCAGGGTGATGCAGGCCCTGCGTCACTCGCTGTAGCTTGCGCGCCATGGTCACGACACAACCGACAGGGCTGCCTGTGCACGCGCTTCGGTCCGGGCGGATACATAGTTATGGTTACTAAGTTTCCGGCGATAAAGGACTACGCGTTCCTGTCTAATTGCGAGCAAAGCTGCCTGATCGCGCCCAACGGCTCGGTCGAATGGCTGTGCCTGCCCCGCCCTGACTCGCCGAGCGTGTTCGGGGCGCTGCTGGACCGGACGGCCGGAGAGTTCAGGTTCGGCCCGACGAACGAGCAGGTGCCGGATCAGCGCATCTACGTCCCGGGAACGATGGTCCTGGAGACGACCTGGCACACTCCTACCGGGTGGCTCGTTGTCCATGACTTGCTGGTGATGGGTAAGACCGACGTCCATCACCGCCGCCCGGACTACCACCGGGCACCGACCGATTCCGGCGCGACCGGCGTGCTGCTGCGGACTGCGACGTGTCTCAGCGGCCAGGTCGAGGTGATGGTCGACTGTGCGCCCTTCTTTGATTACGGGGCCACCGAGGGTACCTGGAGCTACGGGAACGAGGGATACGAGTCGATGTCGGTCGCCGCGAAGGACGGCGGCCTGCATCTCAATGTTGCCGGCAATATCCGGCTTGGGGTGCTCGAGGCCCGGTGCTACGGCCGCACCACGCTGGCCGCCGGCGAGTCCGCATTTATCACGCTGTCCTGGGGCGCCAGCCAGGTGCCGGGAAACTGGGAAGAGGCCATTGCCGCGCGGGAAGCGACCATCGGATACTGGCGCGACTGGCTGAGTGCCGCCAAGATACCCGATCATCCGTGGCGGCCTTACCTGGAGCGCAGCGCTCAGACCCTGAAGGGCCTCAGCTATGCGCCGACCGGCGCCATCATGGCCGCCTCGACAACCTCGCTGCCTGAGACGCCGGGCGGTGCACGCAACTGGGACTACCGCTACACCTGGATCCGGGATTCGGCGTTCATGCTCCGGTCGCTATACCGCCTCGGATTCGGCTGGGAAGCGGTCGACTACTTCGGCTTCATCATCGACGCGGTCACCGGCGGCGACCTGAACAAGAAGCTCGAGCTGCAGATCATGTACGGCATCGGCGGAGAACATGAGCTCACCGAGCGGACTATCGGTCACCTGTCCGGATGGCGCGGCGCGCGCCCGGTCAGGGTGGGCAATGGCGCGTGGAATCAGCGCCAGCATGACGTCTGGGGAATGCTGCTCGACGCGGTCGACGTCCAGTTCCGTGACAATGCCGCCCAGATCTCGACGCCGCTGTGGGAAGGCCTGGCGGGATTCGTGGAGGCTGCTCTCGAGCACTGGCGGGAACCCGACCAGGGGCTGTGGGAGGTTCGCGGCGAGCCGAAGCATTTCACCGCCTCTAAGGTGATGTGCTGGGTGGCGGCGTCACGCGGCGCCGACCTCGCCAGCCAGCGCGGCGACCACGAGCGTGCGAAGCGGTGGCAGGCCGGCGCCGAGGAGATCCGGGCCGAGGTGCTCGAGAAGGGCGTGTCCGAACGGGGCGTATTCCGCCAGCACTACCAGACCGACGACCTGGACGCCTCGCTGCTGCTGCTCTTGCTCATGGGCTTCCTGCCGCCCAGCGACAAGCGCATGCAAGACACCGTCGTGGCCATCGCCGACGAGCTGACCGAAGACGACCTGGTGCTGCGGTACCGGGTGAAGGACACTGACACCGGGCTCGCCGGTGAGGAGGGCACCTTTACGATCTGCTCGTTCTGGCTGGTGTCGGCGCTGACCATGATCGGCGAGACCGACCGTGCGCGCGCTCTGTGCCAGAAGCTGCTGTCGTTCGCCGGGCCGCTCCTGCTCTACGCGGAGGAGATCGACACGACGACGGGCGAGCATCTGGGGAACTTTCCCCAGGCCTTCACGC
The DNA here is from genome assembly GCA_963809195.1 of uncultured Actinomycetota bacterium. GTDB lineage: Bacteria > Actinomycetota > Actinomycetes > Streptosporangiales > Streptosporangiaceae > Chersky-822. The sequence goes on from CAWEIQ010000005.1 coordinate 309,443, forward strand.
ACCTGGCGCTCATCGAGGCCGTGTCGCTGCTCATCGCGTCCGAGCCGCAGGAGGAACCTGAGCCTGCCAGGTAGAACGGGCCCCGAACCGGCTGTCACGCGTGCACTTCCGCATCCTCGGCTGGCATTGGCACGAGGCGCCGCCCTCGACGCATTCACTGACGGGCTGGAACGTCTGATCGACGTCGGCGATGTGAACGGCCGGATGTTCTCAACAACGTCTCGCTGGGCGTCTACGGCGAGGCCGTCCACCGCCCGGAGTATCGCGACACCAAGGTGCGCACGCTCCTGCAAACCGCGCAGCAGCGCGGAGGCCAGCAGGATTTCGCTGGCCGACGCGATCAGGAACACCACGCCAATCAGCACCCCGATGGTCGCGACCGACGTGGTGTTGAACCGCAGCACCGCACCGAGATGATCAGTCAGGCGACGCCGGTCACCAGGATACATCCACCACGGCCGGCAAGCTGCGCCAGCATCGCCGGACGGCGCTAGTTCTGGAGTTGCGTACCGGCAGTCATATGCGCACTCCCCGTCAGCAGAATCGAGCGGGGCCCGCGCGGCTCGCCGCCGTCAGCCCAGAACGGACGGGGCGGAAAGTCCGTCCGGTCAACCAGTGATTACCAGGTCATCGCGGACATTCTTGACACCGACGCCCCGCCAGGCGGCGTCGATCACCGCGTCATGCTCGCCCCAGCTGAGGACGCTGCCGGTAAGAGTGATGGTGCCGTCGTCGGCCTGTACCCGGACGTCGTTGTCAAACGGAAGCACCGCGTAGCGGTCGAGAGCGCCTTGCACCAGGTCGGTGACGTCGGCAACCTCAATGTCGCTAAAGATCTCGATGTCGTCGACGATGCCCCGCACCCCAGTAAGCCCGGCGACGGCCTGCTCAGCCGCATCCCGCTCGAACCGGTTGCCCACCGTGCCAGTCAGCCAGACATCGCCCTCGCTGGCGCTGGCCTCGACGTTGCCCGGCACGCTGACCAGTCATCGCCAGGGCGTTATTGGCGGCCGTGGTCAGAATCACGTCGTCCCGGTAGTTGGCGTACGGCAGATCCACCATGAGGTGGTTATGCAACCTGGTGACCCCCTTGCACCCGCTTGGCCGCCGCGGCCGCCTCCTGGTACTGCGGGTAGCTGGGCACAGTGCCATTCAGCGCCACGTCCCCGTTCATGTTCTTCACGGTGATGCCGGACGCATCGACCAGCGGGTCAAACTCCAGTTCCTTCTGGACCGCCTCGCGGATGTTCTTGGTCTTCTGAGCTGCTTCGCGTGGGCTTTTCGGTGCCATGACCAGGTCCCCTCCCTGCTATCGGGCTGCTGGCGTCGTGTCCCTCCTCACTCCCGCCGAGATTTACCCAGGGGCACCAGCCGCTAGTCCTGACGCCGGCGGCCGCCTAACTTGCGGCCACGCAAGCCCGCCGAGCGCATGGCCTGCGCTTTGACGAGATGCTTGCTCTCGGGGTGGCGGTGGAGTAGCCGCAGCAGCCCGAACAGGGCCTGGAACCCACCGAGAGAGGACTAGCCCGGTTCGGGCCGCCCGAGTCTGACGCTGGTCGGCGTGTGGTGGTGATCCCCTCATTGATCATGCCCGATGTGCAGGCGCACCTGGCGGCCTGTCCGGCTGCTGATCGGGCCGCGCTCGCCTTCGCCAGCCCCGGCGGCACGCCGCTGCGGCGCAACAGCTTCCGGGGCCCGGTATGCCTCCGCGCACTTGCCGCTACGGCCTCACAGGCATGCACTTCCACGACCTGCGGCACGCCGGGAATCACATGGTCGCCAGCGCCGGGGCAAGCCTGCGCGAACTGATGGAGCGTATGGGCCACTCGTCGCCTCGGGCCGCGATGATCTATCTGCATTCCACCGACGAGCTGCAGCGCGCGCTGGCCGATGCAGTCGCCCGCAAGGCACAAGCCGCGCTCGAACGGGGCACGCGTGTTGCACGCTCAGCCGCCGAGAAAGAACCTGATGGCCGGGCGGTTCGGCCGAATAGACGATGACCTGCGCATTCGCGGTGGTGGAGCTAGCGAGACTCGAACTCGCGACCCCCTGCTTGCAAATCACCGCTTCGAACTGCTGGGATGCCGGTCAGCTGGCTGACGGACGCTCCGCGAGTAACCGCGGCGGACCGCTGTAGGCCGTTGTTAATGACGGTAATGGCACGTTTATGTCTCGCGCCTTCTGCGCTAATCTCCGGTAGAGCCATCGATGCATTCGCGGAGCAGGTCCGCGTGCCCGTTGTACCGGGCGTACTCCTCGATCATGTGCTGGAAGATCCACCGCATCGATATCGACTTTGTCGCCCCTGGCGCGAGGCCCGACGAACTCACCGCGAAGCTCAAGCCCCTCGCCGCCGCGCTCGACGCTGCTGGTTCGCGATAGATCCCGTCACGGCCGGGCCAACGGCCGCCGCACGTGCCGAGATTGCGGTCAGGCCGGGTCTACCTGCTTGCTCACGATCCAGGCATGCTTGCCGACCTGCCGGACCCGGCTGAACCCGTGGTCCTCGAACAACTCGACGGTCGCGCTGAACAGGAACCGCCCAACGGCTTCGCGACCAGTGGTCACCTCGGAGATCGCCTCGACGAGACCGCCACCCGCTGCGGCGATCTGCTCGAGCGCGCCGCCGAGGGCAGCCCTTGCGATGCCCTGCCCGCGATGCTTTGTGTCAACGTAGAAGCAGGTGATCCGCCAGTCCGGCAGCGGTGGCGCGTCCTTTTCGTATTCGCGCCGGTGCTTGATGGCCGGAAGTTCTTCGGGGCTGCCGTACTGGCACCATCCCTGAGCGATGCCGTCGTCGTCGAAGACCAGCGCCGCGTGCGCCCCGCCCTCGCGAACCTTGGCCTCCTTGGTGGCGCGATTCGCCGCGTAACCGGCGCGGTGCATCTGAAAGCGTTCAGGGTGAAAGCCCATGCACCAGCAGCCGCCGAAGACGCCGTTATTGCGCTCGACTACCTCCGCGAAGGCGTCCCAGGTCGAGGCGTCAAGCGGCCGGACACAATACGCAATCTGCTCAGTCATCGATAGCAGCATAGAGGCCGCACGCCTGGCTACCGGGCCGAACTTACCGAGGCGGCCGTGACGGCTGCCTCAATGACGCGCTGGACCGCCAGATCGAGGCACACGGAAGGCCGGCAGTTCCTCGCCGCGTCACGCCCTGACCCGCTACACGCTGCCTTCGTCATCCTCGTCACCTACGGCTTGCGGCGCGGCGAAGGCCTCGGGCTCCGCTGGACTGACATCGACCTCGACACGGGAACCATCCACGTCCGGCAGCAACTCCAGCGAATCCGCGGCCAGCTGTACCTTGGGCCCGTCAAGAGCCGAGCCGGACAGCGCGAGCTGCCCATACTCAGCCTCGCCCGGCAAGCACTCGAAGACCAGCGCGCGCGCTAGGCCGGCTACCGGGCTGACATGGGCAGCGCGTGGCCCGAGACCAATCTCGTCTTCACCACACGCACCGGCCGGCCAGTCGAGCCACGCGACCTGGTGCGCTCCTTTCGCCGCATCTGTGACGACAACAACGTCCGGGCCATCGCCGTGCACCACGTCAGGCACACGGTCGCCTCGCTCTTGAAGGCAATCGGAGTCCCGGCGCGCGATGCGCAGATCATCCTCGCCACTCCCGCCTGGCCGTAACGCTCGAGATCTACACTCACGCCGATGAGGACGCCAAGCTCGACGCGCTCACGCGGCTACATGACCTTTCGACTGGTCCAAATCGTGAGTGCCTGCGAACTAATGCGGGGCGGCCACGCGCGACTTGGGCGGCACGAGGAACCCGAGCGCAGTCCCGACCCCGGCGAGAAGGCCGTCCAGTGCATAATCGAGCGGGTAGAACCGACCGGCGGGCGCACCACCCTGCACGCCCTCGACCTTGCCGTTGTTGGCCGCGATGACATCCCTGATGGCCTGACCCTCGGCCCGAATCGCGGCCCAGTCCGAGCCGCCGAGGCTGCTGCCAGTTGCCGAGAAGTCGATATGCCCCAGACGAGCATCAACGCGAACCCCTGGATGATCATTCTGAGTCATACTCACTAGAGCCGCAGCCGAATGAGGGCTGTGCGCAGGCAGAAAGAGCGTGGCATCGTATTCGTAGCTGGGGAAGCGGATGGTGAGCGCGTAGCCCGCGATCAGGCCCAGGAACCCGAGCAACACGATGGCCATCACCCTCTTGAGCACGCCATTAATGTACTCCGATCGGCCCGGTCAGCGGAGGTCCAGACCGGGTAAGGCAACGGCACGCATGGGCCGGGGGCGCCGTACCCTGAGCGGGCCCCTCGACCGGTCCAAGAGTGAGCCGACTGCTAAAGAAACTGGCTACATTGAGTAGCTCAACACTTCATATCGCGGATGTCTCCGCAGGTGGAGCTAGCGAGACTCGAACTCGCGACCCCCTGCTTGCAAAGCAGGTGCTCTTCCAGCTGAGCTATAGCCCCTTGACCGTTGCGCCGGCGCTCGCTCTGGTTCGGGAGACCTGGTTGCGAGGGCCGGTCGAGATCAGCGCGTTGCTGTCGTAGCCGACTGCTCGTCCAAGGGCATTCCGAGGAACCCGTTCGGCTGGCCGCGAGCGGCAGTGATCCCGCCAGACAGAATATCGCGTTGTCGCAGACGATCGCGCCGAGCGGGGATTCGGCGAGCGCACCGGTCAGCGGTCCAGCAGCAAGTGCAGGCACCGACGCTTGCAGCCACGCGAGATCGATTGATCGATCTAGAGGCGCTCTCGTTCAATCGGGCTCGCTTAACCGCCGTCAGGGGACGCGCGGCGTGCCCTCAACGTCGGACGTTCTTCCGGCCCTCCACGGAGGCCGCGGAAGTATCTGCCTGCCGAATGCTCGTCACATCTGTGACGACTGCGCATGCCGCATCGATGACGAATAGCAGTATCGCGGCATCATTCCCCCGCGGCGGCCGAGTCCGGAAATGCTTGGGCGATACCCCAGGCTGTGAACGCAAGGACCGCCACCAGCCGCATGATCCCGTGTCGTCCCTTGGCCGGATGAGCGACGCTGACGGCCGCGATGGCGCCGGCGACCAACAGCAGCGGAGCGGCGGACACGCCAGCATGGTGGCTCCAGGTGATGCCGCCATTAATCCCGTCGGTGGCGATGAGCAGAACGCTTACCGCAATGGACGTCACGCCAAGCCCGATGGCCGCTACGAGGCGGACATTCGCCTCGCCCGCACGCTGAATGTGATTCACAGTCCGGACGCTTTGCCCGGCACTGCGCCCTTGGTGCGTGGACTCAACTGTACGTCGGCGGCAGATCGAGATACGTCACTCATGGTCATCAGAGTCTGGCACACCAGGAAAGCGACGGACTGTTACTCTGAGCCATCACATGACTGCGAAGGCGATTTATGTTGGCCTATGGGGGACACTGATTGTCATGACATGGTTACAGTTCGGAGGGGCTACAGCCTACGTTCCTGCGCATGCTCGCCCGCCAATCCTGGCCAGGATGCTTGGCCTCACCGGACTGGGCAGCCAGGCGACGGGCAGCGCAGTTCGTTCGCATGGTTCTGCTCTCGCGCAGATCAACCGAGCTAGTCCCGAAGTGACGAACGTGCGGCCGCCGGCCGATGCCCGGCGCCGCGCCACGTCATTGTTTGAGCCAGCACCAGCGCTCAACGACGGGTACCGCGTTGCACACTCCGATGCCAAGCACTCCTCCGCAGGGCCGGATGGCGAGGAGCCGTCAACCAACGCCTAACAGCCGATAGCGGCACTGCCGGCGGCCGCGCGCACTCAGGACCCGGCGAACATCGAGCACTAAGCCGTGCCGCGTGCCATGGCACAGGCGGCCAACCGACGGCGTTCGGACCTGAACTTACTCGTCGGCGGTCGTCGCCTCGGTCCACAGGTCGAGCTCAGCGCGGTCCGTCTGAACCTTGCGCCACACGGCCGCCAGGCCGAGCGCCACGACGGCCAGCAGAATCAGCTTCTTCACGGTGTGCTTCCTTTACCTGTTCTCGGGGTCCGGGCATCCCATCGCCACGGAGATCGAGGGCATCGGCGAAGATCTACGAGATTCGAGCAAGCCTAGCAAGCGCCCAGTACAGGCCAACCCCGCAGCACAGGCCAACCCCGCAGGACAGGGCCAACCCCGCAGGACCGGCCAACCCCGCAGGACCGGCCAACCCCGCAGGACCGGCCAACCCCGCAGGACCGGCCGATCCCACGAGACCGCTCGCTCAGCGAGGGCGATCTACCCGGCCGGAGTCCCAGACCGGTTCGGGCGCCTCGTACACGTCACCGGACTCGCCGAACACGACGAACCTGTCAAACGACCTGGCGAACCACCGGTCGTGAGTCACCGCCAGCACAGTGCCCGAATACCCTTCCAGGCCTTCCTGCAGCGCCTCGGCACTGGCCAGGTCCAGGTTGTCGGTCGGCTCGTCGAGCAGCAGCAGCGTCGACCCGGCCAGCTCAAGCAGCAGGATCTGCAGCCTCGCCTGCTGGCCGCCGGACAGGCTGGCGAACCGCTGGCGTGCGGACGAGTGCAACTCATACCGGGCGAGCGCCGACATCGCCTCGTTGATGAGCAGCGCGTGCTCGGTCATCAGGATCTCGAGCGGAGTCCGTCCCGCCAGATCGGGCCGCGAATGCGTCTGGGCGAAGATACCTGGCACAACCCGGGCGCCAAGTCGGCAGACCCCGGTATGGGAGACGCTCTCGCCCTCGAGCAGCCGCAGGAAATGCGACTTCCCCGAGCCGTTCGAGCCGAGCACCGCGACCCGCTCGCCATACCAGACCTCGAGGTCGAACGGCTTCATCAGCCCGGTCAGCTCGAGGTTCTCGCAGATCACGGCGCGCTTGCCGGTCCGGCCGCCGCGCAACCGCATCCGGACGTTCTGTTCGCGCGGTGACTCCTCAGGCGGCCCGGCCTCCTCGAACTTCGTCAGCCTGGTGACGGCCGCCTGGTACCGCGAGGCCATCCCGTCGTTGTAGGACGCCTTAATCCGCAGGGTCCGCACCAGTTCCTTGAGCTTCTCGTGCTCCTCGTCCCATCGCCGTCGCAGCTCGTCGAGCCGTTCGTTCCGATCCCGCCTGGCCTGGGCATACGTCGCGAACCCGCCGCCGTGCGTCCAGACGTGGCCATCCTCAACGGTGATGATCCGTTCCGCGCACGCCGCGAGCAACTCACGATCGTGGCTGACCAGCAGCACGGTCTTGGGCGTGACAGAAAGCTGCTCTTCAAGCCAGAGCTTGCCTGGCACGTCGAGGTAGTTGTCGGGCTCGTCGAGCAGCAGGACCTCGTTGGCGCTGCGCAGCAGCGACTCGAGTACTAGCCGTTTCTGCTCGCCGCCCGAGAGCGTCCGCACCTCGCGCCACTGGCAGCGGTCGAACGGAATGCCGATGGCGGCAACGGTGCACGCGTCCCAGTGCACTTCGTAGTCATAGCCTCCCGCATCGCCCCACTCGGCCAGCGCGGCGGCATAACGCATCTGCGCGGGCTCGTCGTCGCGCTCCATCATCGCGATCTCGGCGGCGTCCAGCCTGGCGGCCGCGTTCCTGACTCGCTGCGACGCGATCGACAGCAGCAGGTCACGCACGGTGGTCTCGTCTCTGATGCCGCCGATGAACTGGCGCATCACGCCGAGCCCGCCGCTCTGCGTGATCGAGCCGCTCTGCGGGGTAACGTCATCGGCGATCAGACGCAGCAGAGTGGTCTTGCCGGCGCCATTCGGGCCGATCAGCGCGACCGTGCTGCCGTCGCCGACCCGGAACGAGATGTCGTCAAGCAGCACGCGCCCGTCGGGGAGCGCGTGGGACAGATGTGCCACCTCGACATGGCCCACGGGACTCCCCACCTCACTGATACTCAGCCTGCCGAGGATAGCCGTGCCGCCTGGGATCCCCAAAGTCAATTTCACGAGGCGTAACCGGACTCACCCTCAGACAGGAGCCCGCGAGCGCACAGCGCTCGCGGGCTCCTCGAACTCCACCGCCCCAGGCGACGACGGTCTTAACCGAACCCGCCGCCCGGGCTCGTCAGGTCAGGCAGGGACGACGACCGTCCGCATGATCTTGTCTGCCAGCGTCTGCCGCTTGGCGTCCCAGAGCGGGAACAGGTAGCCGACGTAGCAGATGATGCTGTCGATGAAGTGGCAGATGTCGCGCAGGAAGGCATTGAGCGTTCCGATTGGCTGCCCGGTCTCCTCGCTGAGCAGCCGCATGCCGACGACCTTCTTGCCGAGGCTCTGACCCTGACCGCCCATGATCCAGCGGTTCCAGATCGTGTAGCCAAGCGCGGCGACCCAGAACAGCAACGTCAGAGCGGTGACGTGGATCGCACCGACGATGAAGGAGAGCACGATGATCGGGGCGACGTCGACCAGGTAAGCGCCGACGCGGTGGATCCAGTCGGAGTACTGATTGGTCTGTACTCCTCCGTACGTTCCCTGTGGTCCTTGATACGGCGGGGGCCGCCGTACGGGGGCTGGCCGCCGTATGGGGGCTGGCCGCCGTAGGGGGGCTGGCCACCTCCGTATGGGGGCTGATCACCACCGTAGGGAGGCTGACCGCCTGGGGGACCACCTGGGGGACCACCTTGATACGGGGGAGTGCCCTGGTATGCCATGAGGGGTGCCTTTCCTGAATTGCGCTCGCCGATCCGCCAGCGGCAAGCAGTACTGTAACCGGATGTTCGGGGACTTTCGTGCGAGTTCAGAGTTTCTAAATGAATCCATACCGATGTAGCTCGAACAGCCAGTTCAGTGCTACGAGCAGCGCCGACTGCCACCGTTACCCGCCGCCGAGTGCTCGGCGAGACCGGCCGCGGCGGGGACACCAGGCCGGCGAATCTAGCGGCGAGCAACGGCGCAGTTCCGGCCACCATGACCGCGATGAGGCAGGCCAGTGGGCTTGTCCCGGCCGCGGTCGACCACTGACCGTGCGCGAGCGCCACCGTGGCCGTGGTCAGACCGCAGAACGGGCACGGCACCCCGGTGATGGCGCGCAGCGGGCACGGAATGCCCTGACCGCCGGTGTGCGCCATGATCGCGGGATAGACCGCGCCGATAGCGGCGGCACCGGCGCCGAACAGGGTGATGTGCTCGGGTACCGAGTACATCCTCCGGACAATCACTGCACTCCTGATCAAAAGAATCATTTCGGCAAGCGGATGGAGCGCATCGTACGGGCTCACCGGAGCGGCAGGGAAGGCTTTAGCGATCTGATTCGCGCATTGCCGGGCAACAAAACCATATGAGCGTATATAACGTCTCACCTGCTGTCATTCAGCAACAATCGGCCGGTAGGCGGGCTGCCACATCAGGTCTCGAACACGCGTTGCCAGATCGCCCTCTACGGCAGTGCGCGCGACGCCGTCGTCGGCCGCGGCGCACGCGACCGCCATCGCGACGGCGACCGAGGTGTCGCGCAGCATCTGCACCGGCGGCAGCAACGCCGCCCCTGGCCGTGAGCTGTCAGTCAGGCTGGCGACCGCGTGGGCGGCGGCCACGAGCATGCCGTCGGTGACGCGGGACGCCCGGGACGCGATCACGCCCAGGCCGATGCCGGGAAACACGAGGGCGTTGTTGGCCTGGCCGATCACGTACGTCGTCCCCGCGTACTCGACGGGCTCGAACGGGCTGCCGGTCGCGACGAGGGCCTTGCCGTCGGTCCACCTGATCAGGTCGGCCGGGACGCGCCTCTGACAGCTCGGTCGGATTCGACATCGGCATGATCACCGGCCGCTCGACGTGCGCCGCCATCTCCCTGACGATGTCCTCGGTGAACGCGCCCGACCTGGTCGACGTGCCGATCAGGATCGTCGGGTGCACCCTGGCTACCACCTCGGCCAGGTCGACGCCGCCCAGGCCGGGATCCCGCTGCCAGTCCGCGACCTCGTCCGGATCGCCGCGCGCACGCGCGCTGCGCGTCGCTGAGGCCGGGCATGTCGCTGGTGACGAGGCCGTGCCGGTCGATCGCCCAGATCCTGGCGCAGGCCTCTTCCTCTGTCAGTCCGTCGGCCAGCATCTGGGCGCGCAGCTGGTCGGCGATGCCGGTTCCAGCGGTTCCCGCGCCGTAGATGACGATCCGGTGGTCGCTCAGGCTGGTGCCGGTCGCCCGGACGGCCGCGAGCACAGCGGCCAGGTTGACCGCGCCCGTGCCCTGGATGTCGTCGTTGAAGGTCAGCAGCCGGTCCCGGTAGCGGTCGAGCAGCCGGCGGGCGTTGCGCGAGGCCGATGTCCTCCCAGTGCAGCATGGCGTGCGGGAACATCCTGGTGGCGGTTTCGACGAACGCGTCGAGGAACGTGTCGTACTCCTCGGGCGGCACCCGCGGATGACGGTTGCCCATGTACAGCGGATCGTCGAGCAGGCTCTGCCGGTCGGTGCCGACGTCGAGCATGACCGCCACCGACCGGTCGGGCGCGATGCCGCCGGCAGCCGTGTAGACCGAGAGCTTGCCGACGGCGATGCGCATGCCGCCGACGCCCCAGTCGCCGATGCCGAGGATGGCCCCGGCGTCGGTCGCCACGATCAGGTCCAGGTCGCCGTCCACGAGTCCGGTGGCCCGCAACGACTCCTCGATCAGCTCGGGATGATCGACCGACAGGTATACGCCGCGCGGCCTGCGGTACTCGTGGCTGTAGCTCTTGATCGCCTGGCCGATCGTGGGCGTGTAGACGATCGGCAGCATTTCCGGCAGGTGAGAGATCAGCAGCCGGTAGAACAGCACCTCGTTCCTGTCGTGAACCTCGGTCAGCAGCACGTTCTTGGCAAGGTCATCGGGCTGGCGCTGATATTGCGCGTAGACACGTGGCCACCTGCTGATCGAGAGTCACGTGTGCGGGCGGTACTAGCCCGGTAATCCCCAGGTCGTGCCGCTCGGGGTAGCTGAAGGCGGTGCCCCGGTTCAGCCGGGGGTCGTTGAGGATCTGGCGGCCGCGCAGCTTGGTGTGCCATGTGCCGTCTTCGTCAAGCCACAGCGTCCGCATGGACAGATCATGGCACGGCGCATGCTGCCATTCCGGCGGGCTAGCTGTCCTCCTCCGCGTGCGGCCAGAGGGCGCGAACCATGTCGATCGTGTCGGCCTCGGCGGCCTTCTTGTCCTCGCGGTAACCGCAGTACCCGCGCGAACCTCAGCGTCACGCCGCCCGGGTAGCGGCGGCTCGCCTGAACGCCGTCGAAGGCGATCTCCGCGACAAGCTCCGGACGGACCTTGACCACGCCAAACGGCCGGGCATCGGACCTGGCCTGCGGCTTGCTCGGCGAGCGCGAGCAACCGCTCGGTCTGCCAGGTCAGCATGGCGTCGGTGAGCCCCTTGAACGTCTTGCCGAGCATGACGAACCCGCCGGTCTCAGGGTCCCTGGCACCGAGATGCAGATTCGACAGCCAGCCGGTGCGCCGGCCATGACCCCACTCGGCGCCCAGGATGACCAGGTCCAGGGTGGTCCGCGGCTTGACCTTGATCCAGTCGCCGCCGCGCCGGCCGGCTCCGTAAGCCGAATCGACCGATTTAACGACCACGCCTTCGTGACCGCGCGCGAGCGCCTCGGCGAAGAAGTCTGCGCCCTCCGCCGGGTCCGCCGTAACCAGGCGCGGGATCAGCGCATCGGCTGGGGCGATGGCGGCGAGCCGGCGAACCTGTCGCCTTCCGCCAGGTCGATCAGGTCCTCGCCGTCGACGTGCAGCAGGTCGAACAGGAACGCCGTCAGCGGCACATGTGCCGGGGTGAGCCGCGGACTGCACCCAAGGTTGCGCCTCGGACCCGGCCAGGGCTCGGCGAGGACTGGCTGGCCGCGCGCGCCGCAGTGACCTGGAACGGATGCGGCCGGCCGTCCTGGCGCAGCGCGACCGCCTCGCCGTCGATGACCGCCGCGCTGACGCGCAGTTCCAGAGCCATGGTGACGATCTCAGGCACCCGGTGGGTGATGTCGTCGAGCGTTCTGCTGAAGACCCGCACGCGTTCGCCGTCGCGGTGGATCTGGATCCTGATGCCGTCGATCTTCCACTCGAGTGCCGCAGGCGAGATCTTCTCGAAGGCAGCCTCCAGGCTCGGCGCCGAGGCTGCGAGCATCGGCCGCACGGGCTGGCCTACCCGCAGTGTGAAGGCCCGCAACGCCGCGATGACGTCGTCCGCGTCGCCATGAGCGGCTGCGCCAAGCGCCGCCTTGGCGACCTCGGCGAGCGATCCGCGCAACTGGTGAGCTCTGCGCACTTCCGCGGCCGGAGCGCCGGCCGCCTTGGCCACCGCGTCTGTCATGACGCCCTCAAGGGCGCCCTGCCGCAGGTCACCAGCGATCAGCCGGACCAGGAACTGCCGCTCGCTCTCGGTGGCCCGCCCCACCAGGCTCGCGAGCAGTTCGCGCCGCCTGGCCTGCGAGCCTGGTCCTGCGAGGGCACCGATCTCCTCGAACGCGGCGTCGGTCTCTGTGAGGTTCAAACAGGCCTGACTGGCGGGCGCGGTGTGAGCCTCCTCCTCCGCAACTACCTCGGCGAGCGCAGCAGCGGACGCCGCGGCTGGCTCTTGGCCTGGGCCGGAATCGGCCTGCCGGCGACGAACCGAACCACGGGGACGAGGAGTCCGGCAGGCCCATCAGCGCCGCGTACCCGACTCCGATCTGCCGCTGGGTGAGGTCGCCTGACAAGAATGCGACGGCGACGCGGAACCTCGTCGACCGGCACCCGTGCGAGCAGCTCGGCGATCTGGTCGATCTTCGCCTTCCTGCCGGACGTGCCGGCGACGCCGGCCGAGGTCGAGACGATCTCACTGAGCAGCACAGAGCTCGATTCTGCCCGATGCCGCCGACATCGGGTCCGGGCGCGGACTGGCTTCCCGGGTCTTAGTAGCGCGTCCTGGAGAGTCCGTTGACGTCGCTTTCCCGTGCGGGACGGCCGGGTTCGGCGGCCGGGTCGGGAACGGTCGGCTGCCCCTCGGTGCCAGGCGAGGGCGTCCTCGAGGCCATCGGGGGCGGCGGCATGGTGCGCATCGCGCGCTTGTTGCGCATCGCCATGGCCGCTGCTGCGGCAGCGCCCGCGGCCAGCAGGGTCGTGCCTGCGATCACCATCGGCAGGCGACGGGACCGCCTCTTCGGCGGGTCGAGCTTCCTTGCGGCTGCCGCCATGATGTCTGCGACCTTGGGAGCGATCGTGTCCTGGACGGCTACGCCGCCGCGGCTCACCCGGACCCCCATCCAGGCCCTGGCACTGCCGACCCTGGGCTTGGCCCACTCAGCGGCGGCACCGGCACCGCGCTTCGCGTTCATCGTCGCCGTCATCGTCATCGGACGCGCCTGGTCGGCCAGCTTCGACGCCTGCTCGGCAATCCTTCTCGCTCGCCTTTGCATGTCGGCCGGCACGATGGCCTGTTTTCTGGACATAACAGACACTGCTCTGCCTCCCCGTGAGGTGTTGACCGCTGGGGACGACCCCCTGGAGCCGCCCGCGAATTCTCACCGGGGGGTTCCCCGGTTCAAGGCAGGCAACCACTGGATGCCGGGTTGATGACCGAAGGCCGTGCATATGCCGGCGGTCGGTGCCGCATGCCCGGCGGACGCGCTCGGAGGGCCGACCGGAGGGGCCGTACGGGGCGTGCGTGCCCGGGCACTGCCCGGAGCGTGGCAGGATTTCGGTATGACCAATGCGCTGACAGCAACGCTGCGGACCAACCGGGGGACGGTCGTCGTCCGCCTGCTTCCCGACCACGCACCGAAGACGGTGCGGAACTTCGTGGATCTGGCGGAGGGCGGACGGGAGTGGACCGACCCGAATACCGGCAAGACCGCCGCGGCAAGGCTCTATGACGGGACGATCTTCCATCGGGTGATCCCGGACTTCATGATCCAGGGCGGTGATCCGCTCGGCACAGGCACCGGTGGCCCTGGTTACAAGTTCGGCGACGAGTTCCACCCTGACCTCGCGTTCGACCGGCCTTACCTGCTCGCGATGGCGAACGCTGGCCCCGGCACGAACGGCTCGCAGTTCTTCATCACCACGGTGCCGACGCCGTGGCTGACCGGCAAGCACACGATCTTCGGCGAGGTCGTGTCGGGAGCCGAGGTCGTCGACGCGATCAGCAAGTCGCAGACCGGCAGGAACGACCGGCCGGTCGACGACGTCGTGCTGGAGTCGGTGACGATCGAGCGCGACGGCGCCCCGGCGGCAGCTGGCGGCTAGCGCGATGGCCGTGCCCCCGGGTCCCAGCTCCGAGCCGGAAGTCTCGGCGTCTGCCCCGACCTGTTTCAGGCACCCTGACCGCGAGACGTACGTCTCGTGCGTGCGGTGCGGACGTCCGGCGTGTCCGGACTGCCTGCGCTCGGCGGCCGTCGGTCAGCAGTGCGTCGAGTGCATCAGGGAAGGGAACCGGGGGTCCAGGCCGGCCACCGCGCCGTTCGGCGGCCGGGTGACGAACCGTCCAGTTGTCACCTGGACGCTGGTCGCCATCAACGTGCTCGCCTACCTCGGCGAGCTCGTCAACTCCAATGCCCTCATCAACAACGGCGCGCTGGTCGGCAAGTTCAGCCAGACCGTCGGCGTCGCCGACGGCGAGTGGTATCGCCTGCTGACCAGCGCGTTCCTGCACGAGCCGCTTGGCAGCGGGTTCGGCATCTTCCACATCGCGTTCAACATGTGGGCGCTGATCGTCGTCGGCCCCGCGATCGAGCGCCTGCTTGGCCGGGTCAGGTATCTGGCCGTGTACCTGATCAGCGCTCTCGGCGGTTCGGTGCTGTTCTACCTGATCGCCCGTCCTGGTGCGGTCGGGCTCGGCGCCTCTGGCGCCATCTTCGGCCTGTTCGGGGCATGGTTCGTGCTGGCCAGGCGGCTGCACCTCGACGCGAGGATGGTCGTCGGCCTGATCGCCGATCAACCTGGTCATCAGCTTCACGATCTCAGGAATCGCGTGGCAGGCGCACGTGGGCGGCCTCATCGCGGGAGCGGCGATCACCGCCGCCTACGCTTATGCCCCGCGGAATAACCGAACTCTCGTGCAGATTGCCGCAACGATCGCGATGATCGGCGCTGCTGGTGCTCGGCGTCGTCGTCAGGGACAACCAGCTCGCCCACACGGTCGCAGTCGGGCTGTCGCAGCTGCGGTCTTAGCGCCTCGTGCCGAGGCCTAGCGCCAGCGCGTGGCGAGCATGACGCCGGAGACGATCAGCGCGAATCCGACAACCAGGTTCCACTGGCTGATCGCCTCGACCGGCAGCTTCTGGCCGCTCACGTAGAAGGTCGCGATCCATGCCAAGCCGACGATCAGGCAGCCGAGCATCGTCGGCACCAGCCACGGCGGGCTTACCCGGGCCTTCGAGGAGCGTGGCGGCGGGGTATAGACCGCCTTCTTCCTGACGCGGGACTTAGGCACGGTGATCTCCTGGTCGAATGCTTGTGCGCTGCGTGTGGTGACGACGACCTTGACCGTAAGCGTAGCGCCGCACAGCGAATGCCGGATCCGCTCTTTCTGCTGGCCGTAGCAGTAGCTAAGGGGACGAACTGCTACTCGGTGACGGGCTCGGACTCGGGCTGGTACTCGGCGAGGTCGACGGGCTCGGCGACGTGCGTCGTGCCCGGCTCCACGTAGATCGTCACCGAGCTGTTCGTGCAGCGCGGCTTGCCCGCTGCTCGGCGAGGACTTCCAGACCGTGCCTGGCGCCGTTCCCGGCGGCCCGGAAGCGGTGACGGTCTGGTACGGCAAGGCCCACCTGGTTCAGCTTGGCGATGGCATCGTTTTGGGAGAGCCCGGCCAAGCGCCGGCACCGCAACGCCGTCGCCCGAGACGTTCAGGACGATCTGGGTGTCAGCGGAACCGTCTGCGCCGGCCGACGGGTTGGTGCTGACCACCTCGTCGTTCTTGAACTTCAGGCTCGCTACCGGCGTGGCGCTTTCGGTGACGTCCTTCCAGCCGGCCTTACTGAGCTTCGCGGTGGCCTCACTGACGGTCAGCCCAGACACGTCGGGGAGCGCCTGCGCGCCGGGCCTCACGTTGTAGTTCAGGGTGACGGTGCTGCCCTTGGCGACCTTGGTGCCGCCGGACGGGTTGGTGGTCGTCACGACGTTGTACGGGCCGTTCAACGACTTGTGCTTTACGGCCTGGCGTTCAGGTGCGCCTGCTTTACCGCCTTGAGTGCCTTCGGGACCGTCATTCCGCGCAGGTCGCTCGGCACTGCTACCGAACTGCCCGTGCCGTTGACCAGCTCAAAGGCCGCGATAGCGCCGCCGATCACGGCAAGCGCGAGTACGGCGGCGACCCACGGCCAGACCTTCTTCTTGCGGCGCGGGCGAACTCCGGTCTCTGGCGGGACCGTACTCATACGGCGGCAGCCCACCGGTCTGTCCCTGCAGCTGCGTCTGGCCCATCGGATCCATCCGGCGGGTTCCAGGACCAGGGTGCGCGTAAGAGGCCGTCATGGGCATCGCCGCTGCCACGGGGAAGCCGGACAGCGCGCGCTGTATGTCGCTGCGCATGTCGGCGGCCGACTGGTACCGCTCGCCGGGGTCCTTCTCCATGGCCCTGAGCACGATCGGGTCGGCCCAGGCTGGCAGGTCAGGATCGACCCGCGACGGCGGGACCGGGGCTTCCCGCACGTGCTGGTAGGCGATCGAGACCGGGTGAGTCGCCGGTGAACGGCGGGCGCCCGGTCAGCAGCTCGTACAGCAGGCAGCCAACCGAGTACAGGTCCGACCTGGCGTCGACCCGTTCGCCCCTGGCCTGCTCGGGCGACAGGTACTGGGCCGTCCCGATCACCTGCGCGGTCTGCGTCATCGTGGCCTGCGTGTCGGCGACGGCGCGGGCGATGCCGAAGTCCATGACCTTAATCTCGCCCTGCCGGTTCAGCATCACGTTGCCCGGCTTGATGTCCCTGTGCACGATGCCGGCGCGGTGGCTGTAGTCGAGAGCGCGAAGCACGCCGTCGGTGATCTCGAGCGCGCGCTCGGGCAGCAGCCGCCGGTCATCGCGCAGCAGGTCCCTGATCGTCCGGCCGTCGACGTACTCCATCACGATGAACGGGACGTGCGACATGCCGGCGTTGTCTTCGCCGGTGTCATAGACGGCGACGATCGACGGGTGGTTGAGCGAAGCTGCCGACTGCGCCTCGCGTCGGAACCTGGCCTGGAAAGTCTGGTCCCTGGCAAGGTCTTCGCGCAGCGTCTTCACCGCGACGATGCGGTCCAGGCGCAGGTCACGGGCTCGATAGACCTCGGCCATCCCGCCGCGCCCGACGACGCCGTCAAGCTCGTAGCGGCCGCCGAGCAGCCTTGGCTGAGTCATGTCTCGCACTTACGTTACCGTCCTGCGTCGAGGTGTCCGGCTTGCCCGGCGGGGTGAGCCATTGCGAGCCGTTGTGAAAACTATGTCATCAGGCGACCGGGGGGCGAGGCCGTCCCGGTACCTCGGCCGAGCGGCGCTCATTGCAGCCCCAGGTACGCCTGGATGATCTTCAGCGCGATCGGAGCGGCGGCATCAGCGCCGAAGCCACCGCCCTTCACGATGACGCCTACCGCGATCCGCGGGTTGTCGGCAGGCGCGAAACATGTGAAAACCGCGTCATCAAGGTGAGAGTTGTTCACGCCGTTCTGTGCCGTTCCCGTCTTGCCAGCGATCAGGATGCTGGTCGCCGGAGGTCCAGCGGTCTGGTAGGCGGTGCCGTTCGGATCTTGCGTGACGCTCTTCATCATCTCCGTCAGGAATCCGGCCTGCGCCGCCGAGATCGGGTTGGCGTATACGGCCGGCTGGGCGGTCTGCAACCGTCGACTGGTCGGGCGCCTTGACCTGGGAGACCAGGTAGGGCCGCATCATGGTGCCGTGATTGGCGATGGCCGCTGCGACCATCGCCTCCTGCAGCGGCGTCTCGGTGTCGTTGAACTGGCCGATGGCAGACAGCGCGATCTGAGCGCGGTCGGTGAGCGCCGGGTACGCGCTCGCCGTGACCGGCAGCGGGATGGTCAGGTGCGAGTTGTTAAAGCCGTAGGAGTTGGCCATGCTGTGCAGCGCGTCCCCGCCCACGGTCACGCCGAGCTTGGCGAAGGCCGTGTTGCATGACACGGTCAGCGCGAACAGGATCGGCGGCTTGCCGTTCCCGCACGGCGCGCCCGGCGTCGTTGGTCAGCGTGCTGTGGCTGCCGGGCAAACGGTAGAACTGCGGAGCGGAGATGGTGGAGTTCTGGTCGTGCGACCTTGCCAGTCTTGAACGCCGCCGAACTCGTGATCAGCTTGAACGTCGACCCCGGCGGGAACGTGTCGTTGATGGCCCGGTTCAGCAGCGGGGCGGCCGGGTCCTTGCGGAGCCGCGAGTCGTTCTTGGCGACCTTTCCGCTGTTGATGGGCGTATATACGTTGGGGTTGAACGACGGATAGGACACCATGGCCAGGATGGCGCCGGTACGCGGGTCGATCGCGACGGCTGCGGCAGGCTTCCCCATCGTGACCAGCGCCTGGTACGCGGCGGCCTGAGCCTCGGGGGCTGATCGTCAGGTAGACGCTGGCGCCCTGCTTGGGCTTGCCTGTGAACAGTCCCTTCAGGTTGTAGACGGCTAGGTTCGAGGCCGTCCCCGTCAGGTACTTGTTCTCGGCCTTCTCGATACCTGTTTGCCCGAAAGGTGAGGTCGTGGCGAGGATCGAGTCGTAGCCAGTGACCGGCGCGTACTCGCGTCCCGCGGGATAGACACGCTTGTAGTACCCGCCCTTGACCTGCTTGGACTTGGCGATGACCAGATCAGGTCCTGAGGGGCCGCCAGCCGCGATGATCTCGCCGCGCTGGTTCTTCAGTTGCTCGGAGAAGATGCGGGCGTTGTACGCCTCGCTGGCGAGCGAGTTGACGCGGAAGACCTGAAGGTAGTTGACGTTGATCATGAGCACGACGAACAGCACGAGCGTCGCGATCGAGATTCTGCGGATGGCCCGGTTCATACCGCCCGCACCACCTGCGTCAGGCCCTCATCCTGAATCGGCTGCGGCGCGGGACGTCTAGCCGTATCGCTGATGCGCATCAGGAGCGCGATCACCATCCAGCTCGCTACAAGGGAGGAGCCTCCCTGGGAGAGGAATGGTGTCGTGATGCCGGTCAGCGGGATCAGCTGGGTGACGCCTCCGACGATGATGAACACCTGCAGGGCGAGGACGAAGGCGAGGCCAGCAGCGAGCAGCTTGGCGAACGGGTCGCGGGTTGCCAGCGCCGCGCGCAGCCCCCGCTGCACGAGCAGGCCGAAGATAAGCAGCAACGCCATCAGCCCGGCAAGGCCCAGTTCCTCGCCGAACCCGGTGAAGATGAAGTCGCTCTGCACGAGCGGGGTACGGAACGGCTGGCCCTGTCCCAGGCCGGTGCCGAAGATGCCGCCGAACGCCATCCCCTCCAGCCCCTGGACTAGCTGGTAGGAAGACCCTTGAATGTTGCCGGGCGCGAAGGGATGCCGCCAGATCGTGAACCGCTCGTGGACGTGCGGGATGATCGCGCCCGCGAGCAGCGCGCCGGCAACGAACAGCAGCAGGCCGATCAGCAGCCAGGACTTCCGCTGGGTCGAGATATAGAGCATCGCGATGAAGAGGCCGAAGAAGAGAGCCGACGTGCCGATGTCGGACTCGAAGATCAAGATCAGCATGCTGATGGCCCAGAGCACCAGGATCGGGCCGAGGTCGCGGCCACGCGGCAGGTCGATTCCGAGAAAGCGCCGCCCCGCCAGCGACAGCACATCACGCTTGGCGACGAGATAGCCGGCGAAGAAGACCGCGAGCGCGATCCTGGCGAACTCGCCAGGCTGAATGGAGAAGCCGCCGAGGATGATCCAGACCTTCGCCCCGTTCACCGGAGCTGTGGCTCGACGGGAGCAGGGCCGGGATGGCCAGCAGGATCAGTCCGATCGTGCCGAGAGTATAGGTATAGCGCTGCAGAATCCTCGGCTGGCGGATCACGACCAGCACCGCGACGAATGCCGCCATCCCGACCGCCGTCCAGACCAGCTGGTACAGGGCGGCGTGCGTGGTGAGCGTGCTGATGGGCAGGCCTGGGTTGCCGCTGCGTCCTGACTCCTGCAGCCGGTAGATCATCACGATGCCGAGGCCGTTCAGCAACGCGGCAAGCGGCAGCATGAGCGGATCGGCCCACGGCGCGAATTTCCGGACGGCCAAGTGCGCCAGCAGCATCAGCGCCGCGAATCCGAGCACGTAGACAACGAGGCCAGATGGAACGTGCCCGTTCAGGCCTAGGCCGACGGCCGCATAGGCAAAGGCCACGATGATGATGGCGAAGCAGAGCATCGCGACCTCGGCGCCGCGCCTGCCCCTGGGCAGCGGGACAGCGCGACGCGCAGTGCCGCTCGGCGGCACCGCCACATTGGGCGCGGCGCTCACCCTGTAGCACCTCCAGCCGGGCAGAACGGCGGCATCTGCGGCTTGGGCTGGGATGAGACCGGCGGCTTGCTCTGCTGCGTGCCGGTCTTCTTTGGCGCGGTGCCATGGGTGCCTGAAGGCCTGGGATGTGGCGTGGCGCTAGCGGCTGGTTTCGCGGCCGGCCTCCCTGTCGCGTGGCTTGACGGGCTGGGCCTTGGCGAGCCAGACATCCGTTTCGCGGTTGTCCGCCCGAAACGCGGTGCGGGCTTGCCGGTGGTCTTATGCGCGCCCGTGGTCTTCGACTTGGCCGTCGTCCTCGCCTGGTCGGCGAACCAGCGGCGAATGTCCGCCTGGGCAACAGCGCACTTGTAGTCGTGCCTGATCTGCGACACGATCCGGTGGGCCGCCTTCAGGCTCTCGGCGGGGATGGTTGCCTGGATCTGGCCGGCCTCGACGCTCGGGACCGCGGTGATCGGGATGTCGGTCCGCTGCACCATGGTCGACAACTTGAACCCGGCGACCGCCTGGTTCACGCCGCGGAAGACCACGACCTTGCCGTCCGCGGTGCCCACGAAATACTCGTCCTGAGTGAGTCGCCAGCCGTATATGCTGCCCGCGCCGACAACAGCGACCAGCACGAGTAGTGCCACCGAGACGACTGGCCAGCGTCGTCGCCCAGACCTGACGAGCATCGGAGTCGTCGTCGTCCTCGTCCTCGTCGTCGTAAGGCGACTCGCTGGCGGCTGCGTGCGCGCCAGGTGAGGGGATGGCGTCCGATCCGCTGACCACCTCCGCATCGGGCGATCCGTTGACGTGATCGGACTCCGCGGCATCGCCGCTGCCTGACCGTGTCCGTCGGCGCCGCGGTCCAGGTCACGCCGGGCTGCGAGCGCTGCCGGAACTCGGCCAGGATGCTGGCCGGGATGGGCGTGCCGTCGGCTGGGGTGGTAGGGGACGCAACGCTGCCTGTCGCGACCGCAGCCGGGGTCGTGCCGCCGTCGGTGGCCGTCGCTCCGCCGGCCGTCCGGCCGGTCGCCAGCAGGTGGGCGCGCGCGGCAGGGCTGTCGCTGCGCACCGGCTGGACGGGCTGGTCGGTGCCTCCGGTCAGCGCGCCGACGACGATGACGTCGGTGCTGGGCGCGAGATCGGAGTCGGTGTCGACGACGTCGGCGAGCACGCAGGTGATGTTGTCTGGCCCGCCGCTGCGGATCGCGAGATCGATCAGCTGGCTGACGGCCTCGTCGAGGTCGGTGAGCTGCGTCAGCGTCTTCTGCACGGTCTCGTCGCTCACCACGTCCGACAGGCCGTCCGAGCAGAGCAGGAACCGGTCGCCGACCTTGGCCTTCAGCATCGCCAGGTCGGGCTCGGCCGGCACGCTGCTCTGCAGCGCGCGCATGACGAGCGAGCGCTGCGGATGGGACGCGGCCGCCTCGGGCGTGAGCCTGCCCTCGTCGACCAGCGACTGGACCAGCGTGTGATCGTGGGTGATCTGATGGAACAGGCCGTCGCGCAGCAGGTAGCCGCGCGAGTCACCGATGTGGCAGAGCGCGACCTCGTCGCCTGACCAGAGCAGCGCGGTCAGCGTCGTGCCCATGCCCTCGGTGGCCGGATCGGTTTCCGTGATCTGCTTCAGCTCGGCGTTAGCGTCGGCGATCGCGTCGGCCAGAGCCTGCAGCATGTCGACGCCCGCGGTGTCGGTGTCGAGCGGCGCGAGCGTCGCGATAGCCACCGCGCTCGCGACCTCGCCGGCGGCGTGACCGCCCATCCCGTCGGCGATGGCGAGCAGGTGCGGCCCCGCGTAGGCCGAGTCCTCGTTGCCCTCACGAAGCAGGCCGACGTCGGACTGGACCGTGTAGCGGAGTGCAATGCTCATTTGCGCAGCTCCAGGACGGTCTTGCCGATGCGGACGGGTACGCCGATCGGGACAGGCGTCGGCTGGGTGACCTTCTGCCTGTCCAGGTAGGTGCCGTTCGTCGAGCCGAGGTCCTCGACGATCCATTCGCCATTCTGCGGGATACAACCGGGCATGCCTGGTCGAAGCGTAGTCGTCGGTCAGCACCAGAGTCGCGTCGGCGGCGCGGCCAATGGTGATCTGCTGCTCGCCCAGGGTGATGGTCGTCCCGGCGAGGCTGCCGCCGGTAACCAGCAAGCGTCTTCGGGGTGCCCCGGCCGTGCCTGGCGGGCCGCTGCGGGCGGACCGGGCCCGGTGGGCTGGTTGTGCCTGGACTGCTGCCGGGCGGCCCGGCGCTGGGCGCGCGGTGAGGAAGGCTGGTCGAACAGATCAGTGCGCACGACTCCGACGGCAGCGATGACGAACAGCCACAGCACGGCGAGAAACGCCAGCTTGATGATGTCGAGAGTGAGCTGGTTCATCGGGTCATGGGTCCTCAGGTGGCCGACAGCCCACGTGGGCCTGCACGCGTAGCAGCGGCTGCTGGGTAAGGAACTGTCTGCTTCCTGCCGTTCGTCAGTACGTACCGTCTCTACGGAAAACGAGGGTCGTGCGGCCAAGGGTAACGCGAGTGCCGTCCCGCAGAGACACTCTCCTGATCGGTTGTCCGTCCACGAATGTACCGTTCGTGGAGCCAAGGTCGACCAGGACGACGTCGCCGTCCTCGACCCGGATCTCGGCGTGATGCCGGGAGACTCCCTGGTCGACCAGCCTCAGGTCACAGTCGGTGCCGCGGCCCAGGATGGTCAGCGGCGAGGTGAGCGGGAAGGTGCGCTGCGTCGCGGCGCCGTGACCCGGTTCGGCGGTCGAGACGAGCAGCCGCGGGTTGCCAGGGAAGCCCTCCTGCGGCCTGGGTATGTCGCTCACCGGGCGCCGGATCTCCCCGTCCTCGACGGTGGTTCCCCTGATCACGCCGGAGCGGATGCGGAAGGTGCCGATGGTGAGGTCAGGCACGCCCTCGAAGCGGATCCTGACCGGGCCCGACGAAGGAGTAGCCCTGCTCGCGCGCGTAGTCCCTCGCCAGGGTGGCCAGCTCGAGACCGAGGTTGTCGGCGTAGACCTGCAGCCGGTCGTAGTCGGCCTGAGCGATCTCGGCGACGAAGTCGTTTGGCACGAGGGTCCGGCCCTGGGCTACGATCGCTGCCCGGTCGTCCATCTCGCGCTGCACGGCGCCCGCCACTTCGGTCGGCTGCAGCTCGGATTTGAAGGCGCGTGCGAAGCCACCGTCATACATCTCCTGAAGCCGGTGCTCGAAGCGCTGCAGCACTCCCACCATGCACCTCCTGTCCCGTTCGCCTTCGATGGTATCGGCGACGTGGCATAGCTCGGGGCGTGCTAACCTGCCAGTGCCCCGAGGGCGGGTGGCGGAACGGCAGACGCGCACGGTTCAGGTCCGTGTGTCCGAAAGGACGTGAGGGTTCAAATCCCTCCTCGCCCACCAGCGCCCACGCGCTCGCGCCGAACTACCCCGAGTTCCCTGGCAGAATCATTATCGTGCCGGAACTGCCCGAGGTGGAGTCACTTGCGTCGGACCTGCGCGAGCGCGCTGTTCGCACGCGTGATAGATCGTGCCGATATAGCCGAGTTCTCGGTCCTGAAAACCTACGACCCGCCGCTCACCGCGCTGCACGGCGGGACGCTCACCGACGTGGCCAGGCACGGCAAGTTCCTCGATCTGATCGTCTCCAGCGCCGGATGCCGCCGGCGGCAAGCTGCACCTCATTACTCATCTGGCCAGGGGCGGCTGGCTGCGCTGGCGCGAGGAGATACCGGCCGCAGCCGACCCGGCCAGGTAAGGGACCGCTCGCGTTCCGGCTGCGATTCACCGACGGAGCGGGGTTCGACCTGACCGAGGCCGGGACGCGCAAGCGGCTCGCGGTCTACCTGGTGAAGGACCCCATGGACGTGCCGGGCATCGCCTCGCTTGGCCCGGATCCGCTTGCGCCTGAGTTCACCAGCGAGGTGCTCGGCAAGCTGCTGGCTGGCCGCCGCACTCAGATCAAGGGCGTGCTGCGCGACCAGAAGATCATCGCGCGGCATCGGCAACGCGTACTCCGACGAGGTCCTGCACGCCGCGAAGATGTCGCCGTTCAGGCTCGCGTCGAGCCTGACTCCCGAGGATGTGGCCGCACTGCACGACGTGATCGTCGGCACGCTGCGTTCCGCCGTCGAGCGATCGACGGGACTGGCCGCGTCGGAACTGAAGAAAGAGAAGAAGGCCGGGCTCGCCGTGCACGGCAGGGCCGGCGAGAAGTGCCCGGTCTGCGGCGACGTGATCCGCGAGGTCTCGTTCGCTGACTCGGCACTGCAGTACTGCCCGACGTGCCAGACCGGCGGCAAGCCGCTCGCCGACCGCCGCCTGTCCCGCCTGCTGAAGTAGCACCCAGCGCACCGATGAACCCCTGGTGGGCCTACGCATGCCGCCACCAGGGTTCAGCGGGTGCAGGGCTCGGCTAGTGAATGATCTTGTTCAGCGAGTCGAACAGCGTCGGTGTCGCAGCCGCCGTCGACCACGACCCGGTGCACGGTGATCCCGAACCAGGTGCCTGTCACCAGGATCTTCCTGTTGCTCCGCAACAGCATCGGGCAGTTGAGGCCCTTCGCGATCGGCGCGAACGGGTTCTTCTTCAGCTTGAGCAGGGTCGAGCATGCCGAGGCGGCCCCGGACTGGTTGCCGCCCGTCGGGTCGCAGGTCAGCGTCTCCGGCTTGCCGGTATTGCCGCTCTCGCCCTTCATCTGGAACTTCAGCGTCACCTTGGCCGGCTGTTCCGCCATGCGTGCTGGGGCTCGTGCCAGCACTGCATCCGGCCACCGTCAGCGCTCCCGCGATGATCCCTGCCATCAGGTAGCGCCCGCCCGCCCGGCCGGCCGGCGTGCGTCCTGCCGGCGGCGACGGCCACGGGCGCAAAGGGTCCTGATCCGGTGGCTCATGTCGTTCCAATCCATAAGTGCGATTGATATCACGACCATTGGACGCGCGCGCTCCCATCCAGGTTCCGGGCCGGGACGGGGCGGCATGTCAGGCTTGGGCGGATGGGGAATCTGGTCGCGGACCTGCGTGCCATCACTGGTCCCGCGCATGTGCTGACCGAGCCAGATGTTGTGGCAGGTTACGCCACCGACTGGACCCGCCGCTACACGGGCGCTGCGACCTGCGTCGTCAGCCCCGGCACGACAACTGAGGTGGCCGAGGTCGTCAG
Organism: uncultured Actinomycetota bacterium; assembly: GCA_963809195.1. Classification (GTDB taxonomy): domain Bacteria; phylum Actinomycetota; class Actinomycetes; order Streptosporangiales; family Streptosporangiaceae; genus Chersky-822. The sequence continues at coordinate 334,869 of CAWEIQ010000005.1, forward strand.
AGCGTGCGCCGGCTATGGCGCGCGCATCATTCCTCAGGGCGGCAACACGGGCCTGGTCGGCGGCTCGATCCCGCCGGCCCGGTCAGTCGGGCAGGACTGCGTCATCCTTTCCACCAGGCGGCTCACCGGCCTGGAGCCCGTGGACCCGCTGGCCGCGCCAGGTCACCGCGGGAGCCGGGGTCACGGTGGCCCAGCTAGCCGCCCACGCCGCAGCCGCCGGATGGCGCTACGGCGTCGACCTGGCGTCGCGGGACTCCGCCACGGTCGGCGGCACCATCGCCACGAACGCGGGCGGCATCCACACGATCAGGTACGGGCCCACGAGGTCTCAGGTCGCCGGGCTCGTCGCGGTACTCGCCGACGGCAGCGTCGTCGGCAGCCTGGCAGGGCTCACCGCTGGCATCACCGGCTACGACCTGACGCAGCTGCTGATCGGCAGCGAGGGCACGCTCGCGGTGATCACGCGAGGCGAGGCTGGTGCTGCGGCCGGCCGAGCCGGCCGCAGCCGTGCTGCTCGCCGGAACAGCCGGGATCGCTGCGGCCGCGGAGTTGCTCGGGCAGATAAGAGAGGTCATCCCCGACCTGCTGGCAGCGGAGTACGTCGACGCCGCCGGTCTCGCCCTCGTCCGCGAGACGGCCGGGCTCACGATGCCGACCACGGAGTCGCACGAGGGCTACCTGCTCGCCGAGATCGCGGTACCGGCCGGGGTCGAGGATGCTGATGCTCAGCTGCAGCGGCTGGACAAGCTCCCGCTCCCTGCCGACACCGTTGTCGCGCAGGACGCGAACGGCATGGCCGCGCTGTGGGCGTACAGGGAACGGCTGACCGAGGCGATCGCGACAACCGGAATCCCGCACAAGGTCGACGTGGCCGTGCCGATCCCCGAGCTAGGTGCATTCTGCGCGGAACTCGAGGTGACGTGGTGCGCGACGCGGCGACGCGGACAGGGCGAGCGCTGGCGCCGGACGTCATCGTGTTCGGCCACGTCGGCGTCGGCAACCTGCACGTCAATGTGCTCGGCCTGGATCCGGCCGACACGGCTGTGGACGAGGCGATCGCCCGGCTGGCGGCGGCACACGGCGGCTCGGCCGCCGCCGAGCACGGCGTCGGCAGGGTCAAGACGGGCTGGCTTGCCTTCTCCAGATCCGACGCGGAGATAGCAGCCATGCGATCGATCAAGTCGGCGCTCGATCCGGCGGCCTGCTCAATCCCGGCGTCCTGTTGCCGCAGAAATACACAGCAACGTGCCGTCACCGCACGTTGAACGCGTGGCACGTCGCTGCTGCCGGAATCACGCTGCAGCCTGCGCTTTCCGATCCGAACCTGAATTAGATGTCACCATAGGGGCGTGTGGCGGAGGCGGGGCGTAGCGGGCCAGGCGCATCGGTCAGGCCGCGCGGCGGCGACCGGGCCCGACCAGGCCCAGCTCGAGGCCGCCGCGCGCGCGGTCATCGAGTGCGCGCCTGGCCCGATCATCGCGCTCGGCCGCGATCGCACCGTCGCCGTCTGGAATCCCGCGGCCGAGCGGATGTTCGGCTGGAGCGCGGCCGAGGTGCTCGGGCTCGAGCCGCCGATCATCCCGCGGGAACTGCGGGCCGAGCACAACGCGGTGCTCGAGCGGGTCGCGTCCGGCGGCCAGATCTCGCTGGCGACCAGGCGCATGTCGAAGGCGGGCGAGATGCTCGACCTGCGCCTCGACATCGCCAGCCTGACCGATGCATCCGGCGAGCGGCTCGGCTGGATCATGCTCGCGCATCCCAGCGACGGAGACGGCGCGGTGCGGCACTACATGGCCGAGCGCGCGCGGGTGGTACGCAGGCTCGGCGACGTCGTCGCCGACATGAACGCCGAACTCGACCTGGAAGCGGTGCTCGACCGGATCGCGGCCAGCCTGCGGGAGCTGACCAGAGCCGACGCGGGGGGCTTCGTGCTCATCGAGGGTGAACGCCTGCGCCTGGTGTCCATGGACGGCCTGCCTGCCGAGCTCCGCGGCCGCACCGCCGACCTGCCGAGCAGCCTGGTCGGCGAGCTCATGCGGTCGGGCAACACCGTGCTGATGCGGACCGGGGAGTCCGGCCGGTTCGACGACCTGATCTGGTCGGCGCTGCCCGGGCTGCACACGATCACGCTCAGCCTGTCGCACGTGGCAGGGCGGCCATACGGGGCGCTGTACGCCCTCTACAGCGGCCGCAAGGTCGGCCACGTCGATCTTGAGCTGCTCGAACTGCTGGCCGGTCACGCCAGCGTCGCCCTGTCGAACGCAACCGCGTTCGCAGAGGTGGTCCGGCAGCGCGCACATGAGCGAGCGGTGATCGACAGCAGCGCGGACGGCATCGCCGTGCTCGACGGCCAGGGCCTGGTCAGGCAGTGGAATCCCGCTGCGCACGCGCTCACCGGCGTAACCGCGGCCCTCGCCGTCGGCAAGCCGCCGCCGTTCCCGCTGCCCGAGCCTGGCGCCACGCTGACCTGCCGGCTGCCCGAATGACCGCTGGATCGATGTGCTCTGCACGGTGCTCGAGGGCCGGGACGAGCAGGTGATCGACTTCCGCGACGTGACTGCGGCCAAGGAACTCGAGGAGGCCAAGGACCTGTTCCTGGCGACGACGAGTCACGAGCTGCGGACCCCGATCACCGTGGTCCAGGGATTCGCGAGCACGCTGGCAAACCGCTGGGACAAGCTGCCCGACAAGGACCGCCGCACCGCCGTGCAGACAATCGCCGAGCGAGCCGAGTCGCTGGCCAGGCTGGTCGATCAGCTGCTGCTCGGATCGCGGGCAGGAGCGAACCGGCTGACGGTGAGCAACGAGCCGTTCGACCTGGCCAGGCTGCTTACCGAGGCCGCGAAGGTTTTCCGGCCGCTGTCTGACCGGCACACCCTCGTTGCCGCGGTGCCAGACGACCTGCCAGCAGGCCCATGGCGACCCGGCCGCGACGGACAGCATCGTGAGCCAGTTGCTGGAGAACGCGTTCAAGTACTCCCCTGATGGCGGCACCGTGACGATCGCTGCCGCGGACGTTCCCGAGACCAGCGAGGTCGAGGTCACGGTGCGGGACGAGGGAATCGGGATCGCACCGGCCGACGTCGAGCGGGTCTTCGAACGGTTCGTCCAGGGCGAGGCCGGTGACCGGCGGCGGTTCGGCGGGATCGGGCTTGGCCTTTATATCGTGCGTCAGCTGGCCAGGGCGCAGGGCGGCGAGGTGACCGCGGCTCCGGCGCCCGGCGGCGGGACGATCATGCGCCTCAGGCTGCCGCGGGCCGACGCTGCTCCGGCGCCGGCTGCGGCTAACGGCGCCGATGTGGCCGAAGGGGATACCGGCGACCGAGGAGTTGCGGGACGATCGCCGAGCCTGCGGCCGCCGGCACCCAGGCGGCCCGACCTGGCGAGGCGGATGAACTACGCGGATGAGGCCGCGGGGTCCGGTTCTGAGACTGCCCAGGGCAGCGAGGCTCCAGAGCCGCCGGACTCGGCCGAATCCGACGAGCAGGCGACGTGCGCGCGGGCGTCGCCGGCAGCCGCTACTGGCGAGGCTGCCGCGGCCGCGAACGACGACCGACCGAGGCGCCAGCCGCAAGGGCTGAACGCAGCGCTTGGTCAGTCGTCTGGGTCGGGGGCGCTGATCCGCTTCCTCGTCACCGGGTCCCTGGCGACCTTCTCGCCGCCCGAGGCGTCGATGTACCGGTCGATGATGCCGATGACATCCTCGCCCTGCTCGACGATCTTGCCGCGGTCCAGCCAGATCACCCGGTTGCAGGTGTCCTCGACCTCCTCGAGGTCGTGGGCGACGAGGAAGACGGTGCCTGCCTTCTTACGGAGTTCGTCGATCCTGGCGTGGCTCTTGACCCGGAACTCGGCGTCGCCGGTCGCCAGCGCCTCGTCGATCAGCAGGATCTCGTAGTCCTTGGCGGCCGCGATCGCGAACCGCAGCCGGGACCCCATGCCTGACGAGTAGGTCTTCATCGGCAGGTTGATGAACTCGCCGACGCCGGAGAAGTCGACGATCTCGGCGTACTTGTTCTTGATCTCGGACTTGGTCATCCCCATCGCCAGGCAGCCGAGGACGACGTTCCGCTCGCCGGTCAGGTCCTCCATGAGGGCGGCGTTGACGCCGAGCAGGGAGGCATCGCAGATCGTGTAGACCGTGCCGTGCTCGGGTGGCAGCAGCCCGGCGATCGCGCGCAGCAGCGTCGACTTGCCCGAGCCGTTCCTGCCGATGATGCCGATGGCGTCGCCGCGGTAGGCGACGAACGACATGCCGCGGATTGCGTGCACTTCGCGGATGGCAGGCCTGGTCTTCCTGCCGATGATGCGGAACAGCGCGGTCGACGCGGTGCCACGATCACCGCTGGCGCCGTAGACGCGGTAGACGACGTGCAGACCGTCGACGATGACGGTGGGCTCGCCGGTGCTTCGGGCGGTGATGGCTTCAGCCACGGGTGCGACCGTGTTCGCCTGCTTAGCCACGGCCGTAGTTCACCTCCTTCCGCCAGAAGTACCAGAAGCCGAGCAGCAGGGCGACGACGCGCCCAGCCGGCCGCGAACAGCCACAGGTGGCTGGAGATGAACGTCGGATGGCAGTACGCGCTGCCGAACTGGCTGAGCGGGTGCCGCTGGCGGCAGCTCGGTTCTTGACCTGGGAGAGCGGCGGCCAGCCCAGCGTGCGGGCTGACTCCGTGCGGCCTGGTCGGGCTTCCGGCCCAGGCGTAGCACTTGGCCGCGTTGAAGTGCTGCGCGCCGAAGGCGCTTTCGCGCTGTGACTTCAGCAACGACTGCCGGACCAAGGTGATGTAGATGGCGGCCGGGTTGAGCTGGAGGAGCGTGGTCGCCCATCCGTGGTTCTGCGAGTGCTCGACGACGAAGAGCTGGATGCTGTAGATCACGCCGGACAGGTACAGCCAGGTCCGCATCAGGAACGGCAGCAGCTGCGCGAAGTCGTTGACCCGCGCGCCGGTCCTCGCGGCGAACATCCCGATTCCCGCGTTGAACATGGTCAGCAGCAGCAGGGCCGGGACGACCAGCAGCCAGTCCCAGGTCAGCGGCTCGCCCTTCGGCGAGGATGAGGACGAAGAGCACCGCCATCGACAGCAGCATCTGCTGCAGTTCGATCATCACGTAGGCCAGCGGCAGCGCGGCGCGCGGGAACTTGAGCGCCCTGATCAGCGGCAGGCTGTCGGTGATGACCTTCGAGGTCGAGATGAACGTCCGCTGGGTGAAGCTGAAGACGAAGACCCCGGTGACCAGGAAGGGCAGGTAGTCGGGCACGCCGCGGCTGACGCCCTTGATGATCAGGCCGAAGATCAGGAAGTACACGCCGGCGTTGAGCAGCGGCGCGAGGACCTGCCAGAGCTGACCGAGCTTCGCCTCGGTGTACATGGCCACGTTGCGGGCGGTGGCGAAGCCCATGATGAAGCTCCACCGGCGCCAGAGCTCGCTGAGGTACGTGCCGATGGATGGCCGCTGCGCGCTGGGACGCAGCCCGTATTCGGCGGCCAGCGCCGCCAGTGATCCGTCGGACTGCTCGGTCGCCGCCTCGTTCTCCTCGTCCGTCGACGCTGGCGTTCGCGTCGTCGAGCACGTGACCAGGCGAGCCGGACTTGGTCGACCTCATGCCTCGGGTACCGGGCATGGCCGGTTGCCGGAGCGCGCGATTGTCACGGCGCCGACTGTACCCGAGGAAGCACCGCCGCCCCGCTGCGGACGGTTAACGCCGGCGCGGGACGCGTCCGGCGCATCGCTGTCACCAAAAGGCTACCATATTGAGTAACGATCCGGTAACGCAAACAACCATTCAACGAGGGGTCAGCGGACCGCAATGCCTTGCTGGCTTGGCAGAGCGTGATCTTCGGCCGCCGGAGGCAGGTCACGGGACCGCCTATTGTGAGCAGCGCCTCGTGTTCTGGCCGGTTTCCGCCCGTACTAGGCCGGGCATTTGAACATCCGCAGTGCGGAAAGAGCCGCGCCACGATGCCGAGGGCGGATGGCCAGGGAGGTGAGGACTTCGAGCGTCGTCCACCTGCCGTGTGCCCCGGCGAGCGTCGCTCTCGCGCGCAGGGCGCTGTCCGATGACCTCCGGGCTGCCGGGGTGTTCGATGGCGCCGTAAGGGACGCCGTACTCGTCATCAGCGAACTGCTCAGCAATGCGATTCTGCACGCCTACCCGCTGCCAGGCGAACGGCTGCAGGTGGCGTGGGCAGTGGACGGTTCCTCGGTCGAGGTCGCGGTCAGCGACGGCGGCAGCGCGACGGTCCCGCATCCGGGCATCCCTCGCCCTCCTCGGTGAGCGGCCGCGGGCTCAGCATCGTCGAGCACCTCTGCCAGACCTGGGGCATACGCGCCGATGAGGTCGGGTTGACCGTCTGGGCCGTGGTCGCGGCGCCGCGGCACAACGGCTCGGGCGCCACGGACACCGCGCCAGCTCCGCTCAGTCAGCCAGGCAATGGCGATCCGGGATCTTCCTGGCGCCGCATCGACACAGCCGCCGGCCTCCCCGAGCCCGCTCCGTAACGAAGGCCGCATTCGGCGATCCGGCACCGGCCCATCCGGCTTGGAGTAATCCGGCACGGATTGGTGATACTGCCAACAGGGGTCGCCGTGCGGGGGTATGGCGAGGAATCGCGGGGGAATCGTGAGCCACAGCATTGGCACTGACAGTGAAGTTGGCTGCCTCAGGACAGTGCTGGTTCACCGGCCCGGACTCGAGCTCAGGCGGATCACGCCGAGAACCAAGGGGCGGCTGGGGTTCGACGGCCAGCCGTGGGTGGCGCGGGCGCAGCAGGAACACGACGTACTGACCGACGTGCTGCGCGACCGCGGCGCGGAGGTGCTGTACGTCACCGAACTGCTTCAGGATGTGCTCGTCTACCAGGCAGCGCGGGACGAGGCGATCGCCTCTGTGCTCGCCGAGGCCGAACTCGGCGACATCCTCGGCGATCGCGTCCGGGAGCACCTGGAGTCGCTGCCGCCGGAAGACCTGGCAGCGGTCCTGATCGCCGGGCTGACGCCTGGTGAGATCAGGTCCGGCCGCGGGCTGGTTTACGACCTGCTAGATGCGCACGACTTCGTCATCGACCCGCTGCCGAGCCTGGTGTTCACCAGGGACGCGAGCACATGGATAGGGGATCAGGCCGTCGTCGCGAGCCTGCCGGGCCCGCGGCGCAGGGAGACCGCGCTGATGGCGGTGATCTACGGTCACCATCCCAGGTTCGGCGGGCTGAGGTCGCGATACGACGCGGGCCGCAAACATCTCGATGGCGGCGATGTGCTGCTGCTGGCGCCTGGCGTGGTAGCGGTCGGAGTGGGAGCGCGGACCTCGCCGGCCAGCGCCGAACGGCTGGCCAAGCACCTGTTCGAGGCGGGGGTGGCGCGCACGGTGCTGGCGGTGCCGATGAACCAGCGCGGTGAGGCTGGTCACCTGGACCGGCTCTGCACGGTCATCGACACCGGTGTCGTGATCATGGTTCCAGCGCTTGCGTTCACGCTGACCGCGCTGACCATCACCGCGCACCTCGACGAACTGCGGGTATCCCGCCCTCAGCCTTTCCTGGAAGCGGCGGCGCGCGCGATCGGCATGGAGCGGCTCAAGGTGATCGACACCGGGCTCGACTCGCACTCGGGCCAGGCCAGCCAGTGGGACGACGGCGGCAACGCGCTGGCCATCGGCCCGCGGGTGGCGGTCTGCAACGAGCGGAACGTCGAGACGAACGCCAGGCTTGAGGCGGCCGGGTTCGAGGTCATCGCGGTGCCGGGCAGCGAGCTAGGTGCGATTCGCGGCGGTCCGCGGGGATTGTGCGCCCCGATTCACAGGGATCCGGTCCCGTTGCACGAGCACGTCGAGGCCGTCGGGGATCGCGATCAGCCGGTTGCCGACGAGGCAGCCTCGGTCGACTTCGACAGGGCGCCGCAGCTGGCGGGCGCGGTTGCTGGCGCGCGCGTGCCAGAACCCGGCGAGCCCGCAAGCGGTCAGTCGCGACGAATCGGCGAACTCACGCCGATGCGGTGACCTGCCGGGTCAGCTGACCCGGCTTGGGCCGACCCGTTGCCGCTGCCGGCTAACCGCTACTTCTGCCGCCGCGAGGAGGACCAGCGGCCGATACGGAAGAGCCCGAAGCCAAGCAGCACGACGAGCAGGACCCAGAAGCCGAGGATCAGCAGGTGCAGCACGTGCCAGAAGAGCACGAACAGCAGCACGAGGGCCACGACTGCCGCGATGCCAAACAAGATGATGCGCGCCATGACTCCAGAGTACGCGGATCTTGGCACAGTGGCGGTCGCAGCGTTGCCGCCGAACCCAGGCTGGAACGGCTCAAACCAGCGCGCTTTGCCAAACCTTTGTCGGAACTCGCTCGCCTGCCAGATGTCAGTCGCAGCAGCGTGATTTCGCGCAGCGCGTACCCGTTATGGTGCATCTTTGCCGGGTGGTGGATCGCGGCCGGGGCGAGTAATGTGCGGGAGGTGGAGCTAAAGGTCACATGCCGGCAGCAGGGGGAATACGTCGTCATGTCGGTCCAGGGCGAGATCGACCTCTACACGGTTCCTCGGCTGCAGCGCGAGCTTGCGGGGGTGCTCGCCGCCGGCGGCCCGGTTCGCCTGGTTGTTGACCTGTCGGGGGTGGACTTCTGCGACTCAACCGGCGTGAACGTGCTGCTCGCAGCGCACCGGCAGGCCAGGGACACCGGCGGCGATCTTGAGCTGGCTGCTCCGCGCCCTGCGGTGCGGAAGATCCTGCAGGTGACGGGCCTGGAAGCGGTGTTCACCGTGACCGACAATCCGGCGCAGGCGGTCGGCAGCTAGTCGCAGGCTGCCGCAGCTAGATCGCAGCCGGCCAATCGGAGCCGCGCTACTAAGATCGCAGCCATGTCGCCAGGCGGCGACCTGGCCGTCGTCATCCCAGCCAGGAACGAATCCGACCGGATCGGCGCGACCGTCAAGGCCGCGGCGCAGATCCCCGGTGTGGACGTCCTCGTCGTCGTCGACGATGGGTCCTGCGACGGGACTGGCGCGGAGGCGGCGCTGGCCGGCGCGACCGTCGTGCGCCACGCCATGACCAGAGGGAAGGCAGCGGCGCTGGAGACCGGCGCGGAATCGGTACGGCTGATCGAATCCGAGCGCGGTACTGCCGAGCCTCATCACCTGCTGTTTCTCGACGCCGACCTGGCTGAGACCGCTGTGCACGCTGGCCCGCTTGCCGAGCCCGTCATTGCGGGCCGCGCCGACATGACGATCGCCGTCTTCGCGACAAGGGTCAAGCGCGGCGGCCACGGCCTCGTCGTCGGCCTGTCGGGAGCGGGCATCGAGCGCGCGACAGGCTGGCGCCCGGCGGAGCCGCTGAACGGCCAGCGCTGCCTGACCAGGGCCGCGTTCGAGGCCGCGCGGCCGCTCGCGCCGGGCTGGGGCGCCGAGACCGGCCTCACCATCGACCTGCTGCGCAAAGGCATGCGGATCGAGGAAGTGCAGGTGCCGCTCGCGCACCGGGCCACCGGCACCGACCTGCGTTCGCAGGTGCACAGGGCCAGGCAGCTCGCTGGCGTCGCACGTGCGCTGGTCGCGCGTCGGCCATGGCTGTCGGCGGAAGACCGCCCGGACTCACAGGTGAGCGGGCAGGCGGACGTCGCGTGACGACCGGACCGGCAAGGTATGCCTACCTCGGGCCGCGGGGCACGTTCTGCGAGCAAGCCGTCAGCGCGCTGCACTCCGACGAGCGGTATGAGGCGATCGGGTGCTCGTCGATCGAGGCCACCTTCGACGCCGTGCACGCGGACCACGCCGACCGCGCGGTCGTGCCGATCGAGAGCTCGGTCGAGGGCGGCGTGAACGCGACCCTGGACCAGCTCGCCGCCGGTCCGCAGCTGCTGATCACGGACGAGGTTATCGTTCCCGTCGAATTCGCGCTGCTGGTCAGGCCGGGCACCGAACTCGCGGACATCAAGCTCGTAGGCGGCCATCCGGTCGCGCAGCCACAGTGCCGCCAGTGGCTGGCCACGAACCTGCCCGACGCGCACTGGCGGCCGACGCTGTCCAACGCCGAAGCCGCGCAACAGGTCGCAGACTCCCAGCTCGACGCCGCCCTGGCAGGCAGCTTCGCCGCGCGGCACTACCAGCTGGCCGTGCTGGCCGACGGCGTGCACGACAACGCTGCCGCGGTCACCAGGTTTGTCGAGGTAGGCCAGCCCGGTCCGCTGCCGCAGGCAACGGGACACGACAGAACCTCGGTGGTCGCGTTCCTGGCCGACGACCATCCTGGCGCGCTGATGGACATCCTGAGCCAGTTCGCTGTCCGCGGCGTGAACCTGAGCCGGATCGAATCACGCCCTACGGGCGAGGGCATCGGCCGGTACTGCTTCTTCATCGACTGCGAGGGTCATGTGGCGGCGCCGCGGGTCGGCGAGGCGCTGATGGGCTTGCGGCGCACCTGCAGCGCGGTGCGTTTCCTCGGCAGCTACCCGATGGCGGACTCTGCGGCGGCCGATCCAGGCCAGATCGCGTCCGAGCGGGTGCTCGCCGAACGCAGCGACGCATCGTTCACCGACGCCGCCGCGTGGCTAGACGCGGTCAGGCACGGCTCGCTGTTAACGCCCGAGCTGCCCTGGCTCGCGTGCAGCGCGCCTTACAGGTAAGGGCCTGACGCACGCTGCTGCTGCTGTGCAGCCGCCGTCATCGGGTGACGGCATCATGCCGGGCGGCAGCGCCCTGCGCATCTGCTCGAGCTGCGCCCGCGCGGCCATCTGCTGGGCGAATAGCGTGGTCTGGATCCCGTGGAACAAACCCTCCAGCCAGCCGACGAGCTGCGCCTGGGCGACTCTCAGCTCGGCCTCGCTGGGAACGTCATCCTCGGCGAACGGCAGCGAGAGCCGCTCGAGTTCGTCGACGAGCTCGGGCGCCAGGCCGTCCTCAAGCTCCTTGATCGAACTGGTGTGGATCTCCTTGAGCCGTTGCCTGCTCTTCTCGTCAAGCGGCGCTGCCCTGACCTCTTCGAGCAGCTGACGGATCATGCTTCCTACCCGCATCACCTTCGCGGGCTGCTCGACCATCTCGGTCACGGGGCGCTCGCCGCTCGCTTCCGCGGCATCGGTTTCCTGCGCTACGCCGTCGGGGCCGACCACTACGACCTTGGCGAGCTGCTCGGGGCTAGGCTCCCTGTGCTCAGTCATTCCCCTAGTCTGTCGATGCCAGCCTCGGCGCACACCACCGGGGCGCGTAGTTAGTTTGGACTTCGTGGCGTCAACCTATCTCGCTGCGAGAACCTTATTGATAACGTTATTGACATGGCTGTGAAGACCATCAGCATCAGCATGGATGAGCGGACATACCGGCAGGCCAAGGCGGCCGCCGAACTGGCTGGGATGCCGATGTCAACGTGGATGTCCCGGTCGGCCAGGGAGAAAGTACAGCGCGACGCCGCCGCCAGGGTGGCCGAGTTCGATCGGGGCACAGAGCACGCCTGGGCAGCCTGGGCAGAGGCTAGCGAGCAAGACTTTCCTAACCCGGAGGCGGGGAAGGGCGCTGCGTGAATCGCGGCGACGTCTACTCACATCAAGGTCTCGGGCGCTCCGGGTTCGTGGTCATCGTCAGCAATGACGGGTTCAGCGCGGTCACGGGTCACCCGGTCGTGGTCAGGGTCAGCGACCGGCCCGATCTGACGGAAACCCCGTACATCGTGGCGCTGACCGGCGCGGATCAGGTCAGCGGCCACCTCGAGTCGTACTCGGTGGTCCGGTTGCGCCGCGATCGGCTCGGTCCAGACCCGGTCGGCCGCGTGTCAGAAGATACGCTGCGGAAGCTCGACGACTCGCTCGCGCTCCTTTTCGACTATGGCAGCTAAACGCGAGACGGGCAGTGATGAGCGGGACGGCGTCTCGCTCACCAATCTTGACCAGCCGCTCTTTCCCGACGCCGATGCCACCAAGCGCGATCTCGTCGATTACCTCGACGCGATGTCGGGCCCGCTGGTGGACGCGCTCCGGGACCGGCCGCTGTCGGTGATCAGGGTGCTGCGCGGCCAGGACCCGTTCATGCAGAAGAACCTGCCGAAGTACGCCCCGTCGTGGATCCGCAGCGTCGGGCAGTGGGCGCAGTCGGCGGGCCGCGAGGTCACGTATGCGCTCTGCGACGACCGGCGGACGCTGCTGTGGTTCGCCAACCAGCGCGCCGTCGAGTACCACCCGGCACTGATCCGCACGGAGCGGTGGGACCGGCAAACGCATCTCATCCTGGACATTGACCCGCCCGCTGCGGACGGATCCTTCGGGCTCGCGGTGCAGGCCGCCTACCTCGTCAGGCAGGCGCTGGAGGACTCCGGACTGGCCGGCGCCGTCAAGACCAGCGGCGCCAAGGGCGTGCATGTGATCGTGCCGCTGGACGACAAGCCGAGCATCGAGGACGTGGCCGCCGCGACCAGGGCGCTCGCGGGCCGCGCCGAACGGCTCGACCCTGACCTCGCGACGACCGCGTTCATCAAGGAAGACCGGCACGGCAAGGTGTTCATCGACTCCACCAGGGCAGGCGGCGCCACCGTGGTCGCCGCCTATAGCCCGCGGATCCGGCCAGGCGCGCCGGTCTCGTTCCCCGTGCCGTGGGACCGGCTCGGCGACGTGACGCCTGCCGACTTCACGGTGCGCAACGCGGCAGAGCTGACGGGCGGCCGGGACCTGTGGGCTGAACTACTGCCCGCGCCGCAGTCGCTGTCGGACGAACTGATCGCCGAGGGGCACGCCATCCCGATCGCGCGGGTCCAGGCGATGCACGAGGGCAAGCGGCGCAAGCGGGCTCAGCGCAAGAGCGAGGATCAGTCCTAGCAGGGGGAACGCATGCCGCTGATCTCGCGCGATGACAGCGTGCTCATCGTGGTCGACCTGCAGCCGAGCTTCTGGGGCGAGCGCCTGGAGGCCGATGACGCGAATAGCGCCGTGGATGCAGCCAGGCGCGCCGCCTGGCTGGCCGCGACCGCAACGGCCCTGGGCATACCCGCAGTCGTCACTGAGGAAGACAAGCAGCACAACGGGCCCACCGAGGCATCCGTGCTCGCCGCGCTCGCGCCCGCCACGCCGGTCTTCGCCAAGCCGGTCTTCGGGCTGGCCGACTGCCCGGACATCATGCATGCGGTGCAATCGACGGGACGGCGTACGACCGTTCTTGTCGGCTTCGAAACCGACGTGTGCGTGACACATTCGGCTGTCGGGCTGGCCGACGCCGGCTACCGGGTCGTGGTGACCGAGGACGCCGTGTACTCGCCGTTCGATGCTCACGTCCCGGGCCTGGCGCGCCTGCGTGACCTGGGCATTGAGCTGCTCCGTTGTAAGAGCGTCTACTACGACTGGATCCGCACGCTCGAGGCCGCGCGTGCCTTCCAGCACACGCACCCGGAACTGGCGGACCCACCGGGATTCTCGCTCTAACCCCGCCAGGGCAACCTCGCCTGCAGCGCCGCGAATGAAAGGTCCATCCAGCACCGGTTCATGCAATGGATGGCCCTTTCACAGCGCGCATCGGGCCGGAACGCCCCCGGGCCGGGACGCCCCCGGGCTGGGACGCCCCCGGGCCGGGCTGGGACGCCCCCGGGCCGGGACGCCCCCGGGCGAGACCAATTTCAGCGCTAGATAGGCCGACCGTGCTTACCGGTAGCCAGGCCGGTGGTGGCCGAGGATCTTCATGTCGTCGCGCTTGTGCAGGGGTGCCAGCCAGGTCTCCGGGCAGCCCGGATGACCGCACCGTACGGTAATGTGCCCGCCGCGAGCCTTCCGCGCGGGCGGGCAGTCGCAGGATTCCCAGTCGATCGTGACCAGGCCAGGACCCCACGGGTGCCGGGCCCGGCATTGCTCCGGGATGAGAGGAAGTCCGACCTGCTCCACGCGAGTATTCAAACACACTGCCGAAACAGTTGGCCGGGAGGTTAGTAATGCGCGGAAATTCGTCAGCAGCTGGCGAGCTTGAGCGCGCGCTGGCCCGATTCGTGGCGGAGAACCGGATGCCGGGAGCGGCGGCGGCTGTCGTCCGCGGCGGCGAAGTCGCGTGGTCGGGGCAGATCGGCTTCGCCGATGTCGCGGCCAAGCGCCCTGCCGGGCCAGCAACCCTGTACCGGATCGCGTCCATCACCAAGACGTTCACGGGCACCGCCGTCATGCAGCTCCGCGACGCCGGCCGCCTGGCCCTCGATCGAACCCGCCGTCACCTACCTTCCCGAGCTGCGCAGCGCGGCGAACCCGTTCGGGCCGATCGAGGCTGTCACGATCCGCCGGATGCTCTGTCACGAATCAGGCCTCGCGGTCGAGCCGCCCGGCACCGACTGGTCCGTTTCGCGCTACCAGGGCTCGCCCGAAATCACCCTCGCGAACGCGGCCGACCTCGCCGTCAAGGTGGCGCCGGAATCGCAGCACAAGTACTCCGACCTGGCCTACCAGCTGCTCGGCGAGATCGTCACCAGGGTCAGCGGCATTCCGTACCCGCGGTATATCGAGGAGCACGATCCTCGACCCGCTCGCGATGTCGGCCACCGGCTTCGAGCCGCTCGCCGGGCCGCTGCAGGACCGGTGCTCGACCGGTTACGACTGGCCCGGACTGACTGGCGAGTTCCGGCCCGTGCCAGAGATGTCGCCGGTCTGGGCCGAGGGCGGGCTGTGGTCAGGCGCCGACGACCTCGCTCGGTGGATTGCGTTCCAGCTGAGCGCACACCAGGAGCCGTCCGGCGAGCCGCTCGTCCTGGCACCACAAATCATTGCGCGAGATGCACAGGCCGAGGTACCTGGCCGACGAGAACTGGACGATGGCGCGGGGCATCTCGTGGTGCGGTGTCCGGCGCGAGGACCACATCTGGATCCAGCACGCCGGAGGGCTGCCCGGGATTCACGTCGAACCTGTGCTTCGACCCCGCTCGCGGGGTCGGAGCGGTCGTCCTGGTCAACGGAACGTGCGGCGGAGCCGACGTCGCGTTCGATCTCGCATCGATCGCGGATCGTCTCACCCCCTCTCCGCCGCGGGAAGTTGAGGTGCAGGCTGCCGCTCCGGCCGAGTACGTGCCGCTGCTCGGCATGTACATGCGCCCGCGGCAAGGTGGCTGGGTATTTCGCCTGGAGTGGCAGGGACAGCTGGTCTTCGGCAGCCCGGAGGCCCCCGGCTGGAAGCTGGCGCTGCTGCCCACGACCGACGCCGATGTCTTTACCGTCGAGCCGGGATCGAGTTTCGCGGGCGAGGATGTGGTGTTCAGCCGTCTCGCCGACGGACGGGTCGCCTCTGTGCTCTTCGTCGAGAGCACGTTCGTGCGCTTCGATGCGGTCGGGCCCGCCGGGTAGCTGCGTACCGGCCGGTTGTCGGTGGGCAGGTCTATCGTCTTGATGAGCACGAAACCGGCGAGCAAAGGGAAACAATGACCACTCTCGAAAACCGGCCGAAGACGGCACTCCTCGTGATCGACGTGCAGAACGGCGTCGTCGACGGCAGCCATAACCGCGACACGGTCGTCGCGAACGTCGGCAGCCTGGTCGACAAGGCGCGGAACGAGCAGGTCCCTGTTGTCTGGGTCCAGCACTTCGACGACAACCTCGCGAAGGGCAGCGAGGAGTGGCGGATCGTTCCCGAGCTGAATCCTGACGGCGCCGAGCCGCTAGTCGAGAAGAACTACGGCGATTCCTTCGAGGCCACCAATCTCGAAGAGGTGCTGTCGGGACTTGGCGTCGGGCGCCTTGTCGTTTCCGGGGCGCAGACCGATGCGTGCATCCGCTCGACGCTCCATGGCGCCTTCGCCAGGGGCTACGACACGACCCTCGTCGGCGACGCACATACCACCGAGGATATGAGCGAGTACGGCGCGCCGCCGCCTGACCAGGTCATCGCGCACACGAACCTGTACTGGAAGTACCAGACGGCGCCCGGCCGGACCGCAGGGACTGTCGAGACTAAGGACGTCGATTTCGGCGGCACCTCCTGAGAACTCCTACTCAGGCCAGGTCGAAGATCTTCCCTGGATTGAGGATGTTGTAGGGGTCGAGCGCCCGCTTGACCGCGCGGTGCATGTCCATCACTGCGGGCGTCAGCTCCTGGCTCAGGCCGCGGCGCTTGAGCAGGCCGACGCCGTGCTCGCCTGTGACCGTGCCGCCGAGCGCTATCGCGTCCCCGATGATCTCCTGAAACGCGAGCTCGGTCCGGTGCCGCTCGTCGTCGTCACCGGTCTGGGCGACGAGGAGCGGGTGCAGGTTGCCGTCGCCAGCGTGCGCGACATTCGCGATCTTGATGCCGTGCCGGGTCGCGGCCGCCTCGATCCGCGCAAGCATCTCCGGCACCTGGGCCTTCGGCACGCAGACGTCCTCGGTGATCACGGGCCCGAGCCGCTCGAGCGCGGGATACGCGAGGCGCCTGGCAGCGAACATCGCTTCAGCCTCTGCGTCGTCGCTGGAGGCGGCCGCGAACGTGGCGCCGGACGCCGTGAAGCACTCGACCATCGCGGCTGCCTGCGCGTCGCCGGTGGATGCCAGGGTCGTCGACGCGGCCGAGCAGGATGACCTCGGCGTCCACCGACAGGCCCATGTTCTTCCACGCGTCGACAGCGGCTAGGCAATGCCGGTCGATGAGCTCCAGGGCCGACGGGCGTGAGCCCGGCGTCGGCGACCGCTCGGACAGCGTTTCCCGCGTCGATGATCGAGCCGAAGAACCCGACGATCGAACGGGCGGGCGGCGGCAGCGGGCGCAGCCGCACGGTCACCTCGGTCACCACGCCCAGCGTTCCCTCCGCGCCGACCACCAGGCCGACCAGGTCGTATCCGGCGACGCCCTTGGCCGTCCGGTGGCCGATCCGCACGATCTCCCCGGTGCCGGTAACCATCTCAAGCGCCAGCACGTAATCGCCGGTCACCCCGTATTTGACGCAGCAGATGCCGCCGGCGTTGGTGGCCACGTTCCCGCCGATCGTCGACCACGGCGAGCTAGCCGGGTCCGGCGGATACCACAGCCCGTGTTCGGCGACGATTCGCCGGAGGTCGTCGTTGACCACCCCGGCCTGCACGACGGCGAGGCGCTCCATGGGGTCGACGCGGAGCACCTGGTTCATTCTGTCCAGCGCGATCACGATGCTTCCGTCGATCGCGTTCGCACCACCTGACAGTCCGGTACCGGCGCCGCGCGCGACCACGGGCACTCGGTGCCTGATGCATGCTCGGACGACCTCGGCGACCTCGTCGGTCGACTCTGCTCGTATGACGGCGATCGGCTTGCCTGCAGGCGCCCCCTCACCCTGATCCCTGGACAGGCCGAGCATCACGTCCGGATCAATGAGGACACGATGTTCCGGCACGTGGGCGCCGATCTCGTCGAGGATGGTCATCCGGTCTCCCTGCACTCGATGCATTGATCGAAGCATCACGCCGGCCAGGTGTCACGCGGCGCAGGACCCTTTGAGCTTTCTGTATGCCTTCAGCGCATCCCCAGCGGACTTGGATCAGGCGCCCAATCTCCAGGGGCATGGGGCCGTTCGGCGGGCAATTGCCACTTCCCGCGGCCTCACCGGCGCCTGACGTGAGATTGTTCGCGTCATCGATGGCGAGCCCGCTGGGAGGGCATGTGAGCGAGCCAATACCGCAAACCGACCGTAAGCAGCAAGAACAGCAGGTGCCCGAGGCACCTCCGCGCCACGCGGAGGTGTTTGCCCCGTGGAGCCGCAGATTCCTGCGCAACGCCGCGCTCTGGCTGATGTTCGCGATCATCGGCGGCATCGTGTTCGCAGGCATAGCGGACTCGCTACTGCACCGGCTGGCCCCGTTCATCCAGATCATCATCTTCTCGCTGTTCTTGTCCTTTGCCATCGAGCCGGCCGTCAGCTACCTGGCGAATCGGGGATGGCGCCGCGGGCTCGCGACCGGTTTGGTATTCGTGCTGGTCGTCCTCGGGATCGCGGGACTGATAGCCCTGCTCATCCCCGCGATCATCACCGGCACCAAGGACTTCCTGGCGGCGCTGCCAGACCTGGTGCATAACCTCTCCAGGTATCTGAAGCCGCTGGGAATCCATCTCGACAGCGCTCACATCGAAGAGCAGGTCAGAAAGTACGGCAGCAAGCTGCTGGCAGGAGCCGGCAGCCTGCTCGGCGGCGTCTTGCACGTCGCCTCGGGCATCGTCGGCGGGGTATTCCAGGCCCTCACGATCGCCCTGTTTACCTTCTACATGGTCGCCAGGGGACCGCAGATGCGCCGGGCCGTTCTGTCCCGCTTCAACCAGGAGCGACAACGGCAGATCCTGTTCATCTGGGAACGGGCGATCGCGCAGACCGGCGGCTACTTCTACTCCAGGCTGCTCCTCGCCATCATCAATGGCCTGCTGATGTACGCGGTGCTGCGGTGGCGAGGTGTCCCCTTCGCGGCCCCGCTGGCCCTCTTCGAGGGATTCACTGCTGAGTTCATCCCGATCATCGGCACCTACATCGCGGGCGCCGTCCCCGCGCTCGTAGCCCTGCTCTACGACCCGGTCGACGCCCTGATCGTCGTGATCTGGATCCTGCTCTACCAGCAGATCGAGAACTACCTGCTCAGCCCGCGGCTGACCGCGCGGACAATGGACCTGTCGGCGCCTGTCGCGCTCGCTGCGGCGCTCATCGGCGGTCTGCTCGGCGGGATCTTGTTCGCGTTCCTTGCCCTGCCCGTCGCCGGCGTGATCCAGGCGGCGTTCAGGGCGTACGGCCGCTACTACGAGGTCGTGGAGGACGGATCGGGCGCCGGGCCGGCCACCGGGACTAGACCGTCTGGACCTACAACCCGTCCTAGCCGCCGGTGGATACGCCGGAAGGGGTCTGACGGGCCAACGTCCGAGGACGACGAGCCTCCCGCACAGTGAGCGGCCCACGCCGCTGACCGGGACCTGGCCGCGATCGGGCAGTCCGAGCGGGCAGTCCGAGCGAGCAGTCGGAGACCTTGTGCTGTCGTGAGGCTCATGTCATGCTCCACCGGTGGTGCCACGATGGGCGACGTTCGATTGCTACGGAACGCTGGTTGACTGGAACGCGGGGATCTCGGCCGAGCTCGCTCGTCTCTTCGGTCAATCGGCTAGCGACCGGCTGCTCGCTCGCTACCACGTGATCGAACCTCGCGTCCAGCGTGAACATCCCGCCTGGCCATATCGGGATGTCATGGCGACAGTGCTCGGAGAACTCGCGGCGGAGGCCGGGGTGAATCTCCCCCAAGCAGAGCATGACGCGCTCGGCCGTTCGCTCCCCCGCTGGCCCGTCTTCACCGAAGTTCGCGGGGCGCTGGCCGAGGCCAGCGAGCGTGGCTGGCGTCTCGTCGCGCTCTCCAACTGCGACCGCGACCTGATCGAAGCCTCGCTCAAGACCATCGCAGTGCCGTTCGAGCTGGCGATCGTGGCGTCCGAAATTGGTTCGTACAAGCCCGCCTACGGGCACTGGCGCTCCTTCTACGACGCCACCGGAGCGGACAAGTCGCGGCACGTGCACGTCGCCCAGAGCCACTTCCACGACATCGTGCCTGCCCATGACCTTGGCATTCGCTCGGTCTGGATCAACCGACTCGGCGAGACGGCTGAACCGCCGCCCACGAGGGAGCTTCCCGACCTGGCCGGTCTCGCCGATGTGCTCGACGAGCTCGTCCCGGCGTGAATGCGCCCGCGACGTGAGGTTGACGTCGGCTGGGTGGCGCGGCAGGGTCGTGCCGTGGAGGGTGCGCCGCTTGATGACCTCATCACCACGATGCTGTCGAGGTCCCGTTTCGACTACCGGGTGGCTGCGGACGAGTCCGAGCGCGAGGTCGCTTACCGCCTGCGCGGAAACGCCGTGATCGACAGCGGATGGAGGCTGGCGGGCGATCTTCCTGGCGGGTTGGAGCGAGACGAGTACGACGACCGTGCCATCCAGGTCATCGGCTGGGACGGCGCGGTCGCGATGAGCACAGGCCGAGTGGTGCTGCCACCCGGACTACCCACAGAGGACGCCTGCGGGATTGTTGTGGAGCCACGCGGCGAGGTCGTCGACGTCGGCCGGATGTGCGTAACGCGCACCCACCAGAGTCTGGAACACGACGCGTTCATTGGCCTTATGTGCCGGCTATACCTCGTGATGCGCGAGCGCGGCTTCCTCGTCGCCTGCGGGATGATGTCGGCGCCAGCCCGCGCCCTGATGAGCCTCTTCGGCCTGCGTCTGGAGATACTCGGCCCGGAACAGGGCTACTGGAACGAGGTGCGGGCACCAGTCCGGTTCGGCCTGATAAGCGCGACCAGGCTGTTGGATGAAGCTCAGGACCCGCCGGCTGATGCCCAAGCGGCGAGAACAAGCGCCGTGTTCGCGCCGCCGAACCCGAAGGAATTAGAGAGTGAACAGCCGGGCCGCACGTGCCGAGCCTTGTCCTGAACGACGTCGATGTTGACAGCTGGGTCGACGGTGCGAAGACCAGCGACGGGCGGGACGAGCCTCTCCCGTAGCGAGATGAGGCTGACGATCGCCTCGACTGCGCCGGATCCTCCGACCATGTGACCGGTCGCGCCCTTGACGGCAGTGACCGGGGGGCAGCAGCCCTCGAACAGGGTCTCGAGCGCGGCGGCCTCGGCACGGTCGTTGAGTACCGTGCTGGTGCCGTGCGCGTTGACGTGGGCAACGTCGCGTACCTGAACGCCGGCCTCTGCCAGGGCAAGGGTCATGCAGCGCAGAGCGCCCACGCCGCCCGGGCTGGGCGCAACGAGATGGTGGGCGTCAGCGGATGAGGCATGCCCGAGAATGAGCCCGAGCGGGTCAGGCCCCGATGCGGGAAGATCTTCTAGCCGCTGGAGTACGACGAACCCGGATCCCTCGCCCATCACGAACCCATCGCGGTCCACATCGAACGGGCGCGACGCGAGTTCGGGACAACCCGCGTTGCGGCTCATCGCGTCCAGCCGGATGAAGCAGCACATTGCTCCGTAGCCGATCAGCGAGTCAACACCGCCTGCCAGCACGACGTCCGCTGCACCCCTGCGCAACAACTCGACGCCCTCACCGATGGCTGCCGCGCCGGACGCGCAGGCCGCGGAGACAGTCAGGCAGGGTCCTTCGAAACCGAATCGGAGCGATAGGTGGGCGGCAACCGAGCTGGGCATGACCAGCGGGATGGTCAGCGGGTTCACTCCCCGCACTCCTCGCTCGAGGAGCCTCGATGTCTGCTCTTCGTAGGTCGACGCGGCGCCTAGCCCGACGCCGCACACCACCGCGCGCCTGGGCGGTTCAGGCAGTTCGGCGCACTGGCCGAGGGCGTCGGCCGCGGCGCCGATGGCAAGGGCGTGGGACCTGTCGAGCCGGCGCACCTCGATGGGCGTGAGGTAAGCGGACGGATCGAACCCGCTCACCCGGGATACCAGCGCTGCCGTTCCCGGCGGCAGGCGCTCGTCCTCGAACACCTCCGCCGAAGGACGAGCGACGCACAGGTTCTCCCACAGTTCGCTGACGCCGTTGCCGGCGGGCGTCTTTACCCCCGCCCCGACGACGGCGACCGGGACGGGGCTGCGGGAACTCACGGCCCGCCGTTACTCGATGGACCAGTTGCCGGCGATTTCCAGCTCCGCATGGGGTGCGGGACCGGTCTTGTGCCCTAGTCCGGTCGCAAAGAATCGCAGCCGCGTTCCGCGCCTGCCAAACGTCTGGCCGGCCAGCGGACCGGACAGCGCGTGCGCGGCAGTCTGCACCATGTCGCCGGTGAGCGTCGGCAGACCGCTGTCGGTCGCGAACACGGTGAGGACGTCCTGCAGGGTCATGTTGTAGCGGGCAACCACCGTTCCGGCCTTGAAGGACGCGGGGTTATTGAAATTGGCTCCCGGCTGCTTGCGCTGGTACACGGTCATCGTGCCCACGATGTCGAGCGAATGCACCGCCACGTCAACGGTGCGGGCGTGCAACTCCCCGGTCGCATACGCGGTGAGCAGCGCGGTTGATTCGCTAAGCGGCGTGCCATGGAACAGGCCGTTTCGCTTCGCGTGGCTGGCCCGGATGAGGTAGCCGAAGCTGGTGAAGCTCTGGCCCGATGATCCGGCCTGGAGGACGCGTCCGCGAAACTCGACTGTCGTCGAGCCGGACTTACCCAGCGACACCGCCCCTCCGGTGGCCGCGGCGTCCGCCTCCGCCGGAGCAGCTGCCGCCAGTCCGGTTCCGGCAAGCGCGGCAGATGCAGCCGACACCGTCATCACCCGTCGCCGGGACAGCCGCGCCTGCGGTGCTGACGTGGCGCTGGCCCTGTTCTCCTTGTCATGGCTGAGATCAGACACTCCCGCTCCCCTCCCTGCTTGATGACCGCAGCGGGACGGCCATCACTTTTAGCAAAGTATGACTGGATCCTTGCTCCGTGTCCCTCCGTGCTCCCTTTAGATGCGCGCTTTTCGCGTTCGGCTAGACGCGGACTTCTGGCCGCCGACGCAGTACCAGCCGGTAATTCGTGACGATTCGCGTCCGGAACTGGATCTCTGACGCGGCGAGATAACGGCAGAACTGGCGCACGACGTCTTCGCCGACGATGTTCGCGGCCGCCCGCTCGTGCCGACGCAGCGCAGCGAGCCAGGCCCGGCATGTGCGCGCGAAGTCGCCAGGATCAGAGCGGAGCATCTCGACCTCGAAGAAGGGCTCGAAACCGAGCACGATCTCGCCCAGGTGAGGACAGACAGACTCCGGATACAGGCTCAGCACGAAGTCACCAAGCGGGCCTCTGCCCAGCGGTGCGTCCGTGTCAGGCGCACCATCATGAGCGATCGTCTCGAGCCCAAGCCGACCGCCAGGGGCCAGCCACTCCATGCAGGAGCGGAAGAACCGGCGATAGCCCGCGATTCGCTGCGGGCCAGTCGTCCCATCCCGGGCGAAGTGCTCGAACGCGCCGAACGAGAGGATCGCGTCGTACGGCTCGCACGGGCGGTGATCGTTCCAGTCCTCGAGCCGGATGTCGCCACCGGCGACCGGCAGCTGGGATTGGTACTCCACTTGGGCCGGACTCAAAGTCAGCCCGGTGGCACCGTCGACTCGGTGCGCCTCGGCCAGCCTGCGCAGGGTCCCGCCCCAGCCGCAACCTATGTCGAGGACCCGCCTCGGCCCCGACTCGGGCAGCACTCTGGCCGCGAAGAAGTCGATCTTCCGCTGCTGAGCGAGCCCGAGATCCGTCTTGCTCTCGGCGCCGTCCCACAAAGCCGAGGAGTACATCATGGAGGACCCGAGCCATAGCTCGTAGAACGAGTTCGACACGTCGTAGTGGGAGCGGATCGCATCGGCGGAAGCGCTCGCGCGGTCGTCGTCCGGGCCGCCAGCATACGTTGCTGCCGGAACATCACTAGGGCGCACAGTGACGGCCCAGCTCTTGGGCTCGGGCCGTTTGGTAAGGATGACCCGGTACAACGAGTGCTCGCGTAGCCGGAAGGCGGCCTCACCAGCTGCGAAGTACCGCGCGTACGTACGGCAGGCATCGGGGCCCACCAGCGCTTGCGCCAGCGCCTCCTGCTCCCTGTAGGCGAGAGTCCAGGCACGGAATGTCCGCTGGTAGTGGGTTGGGTGGTCGAGGAACTCATCCAGCTCGAAATGCGTCTCCCAGCCCAGGACGAGTTCGGACAGCGACGCGGGCATCGACTCGGGAAAGATGTCGTTGAGTATGAGGTCCGAGAACGGTCCGCGCCCCGCCCGGCTCCCTGTGTGCCCCACGTTGTCGAGGCAGATGAGCTGCAGGCCCATCCTCCCTCCGGGCTTCAGCCACGACGCGGCGCGTTCGAAGAACGAGCGATAAACCTCGACCTTCTCGTCCGGGGTCAGAGTGTCAGAGGCGAAATGCTCAGTCGCTTCGATGCAGGTGATCGCGTCATAAGGCTCGCTAGTCTCATGGTCGGCCCAGTTCAGCAGCTGATATGACACATCGGGCACGTTTAGTTGTGCGGCGAACTGAGCCTGGCCTGGACTCAACGTGAGCCCGACCCCTGACGCGGCGCCGTGGACGCGCACGAACCGGTTGAGGAGCGCCCCCCAGCCGCAGCCGACGTCGAGCACGCGACCACCTCGCACTGCGAGGCGGTCGGCGAAGAAGTCGAGCTTGCGATGCTGGGCCTGGGCGAGCAAGTCCGGGCTGCTCGGGCCGGCCCACCAGCCGCACGAGTACACCATCTCCTGGCCGAGCCAGATACGGAAGAAGTCATCGGACAGGTCGTAGTGGTGCATGATCGCGCGTGGCGAGGTGCCCATCGCCGCGAGCCGGTTCGAGCTTGTCATGGCTCGCTAGGGACACGCGTGCTGCCGGCGCCGGCCTGCAGATGTGCCGCGACCTCTCCGACGGTCCGCATCTTGCTGAGGCCGCGCAGGACGTCCATCGGCAGCTCGATCCCTGCCCGGATCTCCACGTCGGTGATGATCTCCGCAGCCGCGAGCGAGTCGACACCCAGATCCTCAAGCGTCGAGCCTGGCAAGATCTGATCGGCGGGCACCCCGCAGATCTTGACTATCGAGTCGCGCAGCGCAGCATCGAGATTCATCACGTAGTCCCCCTCCGGACAGAGGCACCACAGTAAACCCGCGCACCGGCCCGTGAAAACCGGCGCAGCCATCCAGACGGGGAGAAAAGAACGGCGAACCGGGTTTTGCGGGTGTCGCCTGCCAGCCCAGGGACCAGCCATGCCAGATGCTCGGCGCGGGCTATGTTAGGTGCGGAGGGGCGCGATGACGACATTCGAGACCCAGTCATTGCTCATGCAACTCGAGGCCGTCGTCGAGGAGAATCTCGACCGGCACCTGGCCTCGGCCGACGACTGGTTGCCACATGAGTACGTCCCGTGGAGCGAAGGGCGGAACTTCGCGCTCCTTGGCGGTGAACCATGGTCCGCCGAGCAATCCAGGCTCGCACCGATCGCCCGTACCGCCCTGGAGATGAATCTCCTCACTGAAGACAACCTGCCGAGCTACCACGCGGAACTTGTGCGCACATTCGGCCGGGACGGCGCCTGGGGAACCTGGGTAAACCGGTGGACGGCCGAGGAGGGCCTGGCACGCGTCCTGCATCCGTGACTACCTCCTGGTCACCCGCGGGATCGATCCCGAAGCTCTTGAGCGCGCCCGGATGGCGACGTTGCAGGAGGGGTTCGACTCTGGCGGCAAGCCGCCGCTGCACGCCTGTGTATATGTGTCCCTCCAGGAACTCGCCACCCGCGTCGCACACCGCAACACCGGCCGCCACTGCGAAGACCCCGTGGCTGAGAAACTGCTTGCCCGCATCGCCATGGACGAGAACCTGCACATGATCTTCTACCGCAACCTCGTTACGGCCGCTCTGGAGATCTCCCCTAACCAGACCATGCGAGCGATCGCCGACGAGGTTGCTGGCTTCGCGATGCCGGGCAGCGCCGTCCCCGGTTTCGCGCGTAAGGCCGTGCAGATTGCCCGGGCGGGCATCTACGACCTGCGCGTCCACCACGACGATGTGGTCATGCCGTTGCTGCGTTACTGGCGGATCTTCGAGGCCGAGGGTCTGGACGAGGAAGGCGAACAGGCGCGGCAGGATCTCGCGGCAACCCTTGAGAGGCTGGACGACCGCGCGACCAGATTCACTGACCGCCGGACTGAAGCGCAGGCCGAACGCCGGGCCTCCCTAGTTTCGCCCTCGGATTAACTAAACGCTCCCGGAACTCGACGCCGCCGCGCGGACGTAGCAGCGCGTAAGAACCACAATCCGTTGCGACGCGGCTCACCCAGGCAGGGTGATGTCGGCGTCCAGCGAACCGCGATGGACTTCCGGCATGTCCTCCAAGGCTGAGAGCCGTGTCGCGCGCAATGCCCTCGGACGGCCCTGCAGCTCGGCCGTCCAGGACGGCGAGAGGGCGCCAAGTTAGTTGGCGAACCCAGTCGACGAACCAATCCAGCAGGGCCTGAGCCGCAGCGCCCGGCGCTCTGGCTGGCGTGCCTTGATCCGGGCAGACAGCTACGCGCTCGTGTTGCTGCTCGTTGCTGTGACCTACGTCCTTTCTGTCTCGGTGACCGGCGCTGCGGCGGCCTCAATCGTGCTTACAGTCCAGCTGGCAACGGTATGGCTCGCGCTGCGCACGTCGCAGGCGCGCAGGGTTGTCAGGATCGTCGCTGACGTCGTGCTGGGCGTCGCAGCTGTCGTGGCGGTCGTGAGCTTCTTCCAGCACGGCCACGGCAACCAGCTGGGCGCGATCTTCGCCGTCTCCTGCCTGCTTTACCTGATCGCCCCGTTCGCGATCGTGCGCCATCTGCTGTTCCGGCGGCAGGTCGACCGCGAGACCCTGCTCGGTGCCGTTACCGCCTACCTGCTGGTCGGGATGTTCTTCGCTTTCGCCTACCGGGTGGCCGGAGAGCTCGGCAGCGTGCCTTTCTTCGGCTCGGCTGGGCGCGGCACGCTCAGTCAGGACCTGTTCTTTAGCTTCGTAACGATGACCACGGTCGGGTACGGGAACCTGGTGCCTGCGGCCAATCCGGGTCAGGCGCTCGCGGTCATTGAAGCGTTGACAGGACAATTGTTCCTCGTGGTAGCGGTCGGGAAGGTCGTGAGCACGATGACGCCTAGGCGGCCGCCAAGGGACGCTGGTCCGCCGTCGAGCTAGGACACCTCCGCAGTTGAGCGAGTTGCGTGCTCCGAGGTACCGACGGCGGAAGGAGTGATGGTCGCCGGCGCTGCCATGCGCTGCTCGCCGAATAAGCCGCCAGCCGGTCGGTATGGGTCGACATCAACTGGGCCCAGCGGACGTTGCGCCTTGCTCGGATCGGCCGGGGCATATCGTACGATGTCCGCCGTGGACGTTGAACCCCTCTACCAGCCCTCGGACCTGCTGCGCTTCGTTGACCTCTGCGGCGGTGCCCTCGTACCTGATTCGACCGCTGTGGTCTATGTCGCGAACACTCTCGACGGCAAGACAGCAAGCAAGGACACCGCCTTGTGGCTCTCGGATGGCGGAGAGCATCGCCGTCTCGCTCCGGCGGACGCTGCGCAATCCCGGCCAGCGGTGTCGCCTGACGGGACGCGCGTCGCGTTCCTCCAGGTGCAGGCCGATGCCGAGGGCAACGATGCCACCCAACTCTGCGTCTCCTCGCTGGCCGGCGGCGAGACGACGGTGCTGACTTCCTTCCCGCGCGGGACTGGCGGGGCCGGTCCGTCCTGGTCGCCGGACGGTCAGTACCTGGCGGTGGACGCATCCGACGCGCCCCGGCGCGACCCTGATCTCGCCTACCGCGTCACCCGGACGATCTGGCGCATGGACAATATGGGACTCGTCGATGACAAGCTGACGGACGTCTTCGTGGTTCCGGCCGCAGGCGGGCCGCCGCACCGCCTGACACATGAGGATGGCGTCATCTCGTTCCTTGAGTGGTCGCCTGACGGCAAGGCCATCTTGTTCGGGACCTTCGGTTCTCCCGACTCCGCCAACTACAAGATCAAGATCGTCGAGCACCCGGCCGGGAGTACCCAGACGGTGACGAGCGCCCCCTTCCTCGCGTACACGGCCGTCGCGGCGTGGCTGCCCGACGGGCGGGTGGCGTACAACTCGCCGTGGCAGATCAACCGGCGCATCGACCTCTTGGTGTTCGACCCGTCGAGTGGAGCGAGCGAGAGTCGCCTGCCAGACAGCGACGGTCAGCTGTTCGGGCTCATGCAGGCCGGATTCGACTCACGCGCCATCGAGCCGCGCATCGTCGTCGACCCGAGTGGCGAGTGGGCGTACGTATACATCCAGAAGGGAGGCAGCCTGCTCACAACACGGGTTGCCCTCCGCGGGGATGTCCGGGTCGAGAGGCTCACTGAACCGTCGTATTCTGCCGTCCCGCTCGCCGTGGACGGCACCCGCCTGCTGGCCATCCGCACGGCGCACACCGAGCCCGCGAACCTGGTGGTGATCGACACCCAGACGGGCGAGGCCGAGGCGGTCACGAAGCTCAACTCGGACTGGCTCACGGAGCTGCCGTTCGACGTGCACCACGTCACTTATCCGACCTCTGATGGCGAGACCGAGATAGAGGGCTGGTTCCTGGCACCCCGGCAGTCGGCGGCACCGTACCCCACGGTCCTCCACATCCACGGCGGACCATTCGCCGCCCACGGCGAGATCTTCAATCTCGACAACCTCCTCCTGACCGCCGCTGGCTACGGAGTGCTGTCCGTGAACTTCCGGAGTGGTTCCGGGTACGGCGACGCACACGCCAGAATGCTCATCGGCGACTGGGGCCGTTTCGACATGGCGGACCTCCTGCAGGGGGTAGACGTGGCCGTCGAAACAGGCCTCGCCGACGGTGATCGTGTGGCTTCCTTCGGGTTGTCCGGCGGCGGCTACCTCACGTCTTGGCTCTTGACCCACAGCGATCGATTCCGCGCAGGTGTCGCCGAGTGCCTTGTCTCCGATTGGGCGGGCATGCTCGGCTCTGACATTCCGCACGTGATCGCGACATGGATGGACAGCCAGCCCGGCCGGGGCGAGGCGTCCATGGTTCCTTACATCAGGATGGCGCCCTCGACGTTCGCCGCGCACTGCTCGGCGCCGCTGATGATCCTTGAACACGAGGCCGACTTGCGCTGCCCGATCACACAGGGCGACATCCTCTACAACGAACTGAAGCTGGCCGGCAAGGAAACAGAGATGCTCCGGCTTCCCGGGGTTCCGCACTCTCCGTTCGCTGCCGACCTCCGCGTTCGGGTCGGGCGCGCGGAAGCGCTGATCGAGTGGATGGACCGCCACTTGAAGGGTGTCGACGACGCCTGACGCCGCAGGGCGTCTGAACAGGAATCGTTGGCCGAACGTCTCGCCGAGCGAGCCCGTCACGGTCATCTGCTTAGTGGGTGCAAACTGGGCGGACATGCCGTCGATTCGTCTTCCCGAGCGGGTGAGTGCAGCCGTGGCCGCGCTGGGGCTGGCCGGGCAGCGTTGGCTCGCCGGACTGCCGGAGCTCGTCTCCAGCCTCGAAGCGGACTGGACCGTGACCTGCGGGATGGCGCTTGAGGGCGGCAACGCTGCATACGTGGCTGAGGCGGTCACGGCCGATGGACAGCTTGCGGTTCTCAAGATTGCCCTACCGCCGGGCATCGACGGCTTCGCACCCTTCGAGCAGGAACTGCAGGCACTCGTGGACGCAGGTGGCGACCCCTACGCGAGGCTGATCTGCCACGACGAAGAACGGCGAAGCATGCTGCTCGAACGTCTGGGCCGCCCGCTGTCCAGCCTGGGATGGCCCAGCGATCGGCAGATCGCCGCCATCACCGCCACGTTGGCGCGCGGCTGGCGCCCGGCCAGTTCCGGTCGGCTGCCAACAGGCGCCGCCAAGGCCGAGTGGCTGGCGGGCTTTATCAGCGACGTGTGGCGGGACCTCGGCGAGCCCTGCACCGAGCGGGCCGCCAGGCGGGCTATCGACTATGCCACCGAGCGGGGGTCGCGCGTCGACCCCAGGCAAGCCGTGCTGGTCCACGGAGATGCCCACCCCGCCAATGTTCTGGAGGCGCCAGGCGGTACTGATCAAAGCGCCCACCAGGCCTTCAGGCTCATCGACCCTGAAGGCCTGGCCTCCGAACCTGCTCATGACCTCGGCGTGGTCTTGCGCGGCTGGAACGAGGACCTCCTGGCCGCCGACGCGGCTGCCGTTGCCTTCCAGCGGTGCGAGGCGGTGAGCCGCCGCACCGGCGTTGACCCGGACAGCATCTGGCAATGGTCATACATCGAGCGGGTCTCTTCAGGGCTGTTCCTCCTCCGACTCGGCCACCAAGCCGAGGCCCGCCCATTCCTCGAGGCCGCAGACCTGCTGGGCGACTCGGTCACGCCGTGGCCCAAAACGGTTGGGTGAATGCCGAGGGGCAGGGCACCACCAGCATGGCCAGCGCCCTGCGCTGCCACGCCAGGCCGCGCTGGTCCTGCTCACGCGGCCACGCTGGTCCAGGTCCGGGTCGGCGAGGTCTACCCCGCCCATCTCCGCTGATCGGAATTGAGGAGCCGGCCGGGCACCAGCCGCTGTTGAATGCGGCGATCGTGTTGACAAGGACCGGCCGGGTCCGCTATTAAGTACAGCTTAGTAGTCGGTACTGAATAAGCGGAGGGTGGCCGTGCACGGCAAGTTCGATGACCTGGGCCGGTTCGCGGACCCGTCACTGCTGATCCTGACCAGCCTGGCGGATGGCCCGAAACACGGCTACGCGATCATGACCGACGTCGCCGAATTCGGCGATGTCGGTATGGAGCCGGGTACGTTGTACGGCGCACTAACGCGGCTGGAGCGCAGGGGCTGGATCCGTCCGCTCGAAAGCGATGACCGCCGCCGCCCGTACGAGATCACCGCCGCTGGCCAGACGGTGCTCGGCGAGCAGCTCGCCAGCATGCAGCGCATCGTGCGGGTCGGCCGTCAGCGCATCGCGCCGGCGTGACGGGCCGAGGCGAGATGACCGACCTGGCCGCGCAAGCATCCGCAGCGCATTGGACGGCGCGGATGCTGGTCCGGTGTTACCCGCGCCGGTGGCGCCGGCGCTACGGCGATGAGCTGCTGGCTGTTCTGGAACAGCATCGCGCGGGCACGCGGACCGTGCTGAACCTCGCGGTCAACGCGCTCAGCACGCACCTGGATCCCGCGTACCGGATGGAAGGGGTCACGATGGCCAGGCTGCGTACATTGCTTATTGCTACCGCCGTGGTGCTGCTCTTCGCGGGGCTGTTCGGCTGGTGGGTGCACGGCCAGACGTGGAAGGACGGGCACTGGCATATCGGCATCGAAGGCGCCGTCGGGGCGATGGCCTTCGATTCTGGCCGGCAGATCATGGTTACGGCCACGTCCAGCCACACGGACGGTGCCAACGCTCTGTGGAACCTCGCCAACCCGGCCCGGCCGCGGCGGCTGGCCATATTCGAGGGCGGGCCCCCAACGGACTTCTCGCCGGATGGCCAGATGGTGGCGACCACCTCGTTCGACGACCAGATTGTTTTGTGGACTGTCGCAGACGTGCATCACCCGCGCCGGATCGCCCGGCTCGCGACGCCTGACCACAGCCAGATCTGGGGAGAGGCGTTCTCCCCAGGCGGCGATGTCCTAGCGGTTGCTTACGACGACCGGATGTTCCTGTGGGATGTGGCCGACCCAGCCAAGCCCAGGATCGCGCGCAGCTTGCCTGCCCCGGTCGGCATTATGGGCAGCAACTCGCAGGGTGACATCGCGTTCTCGCCCGACGGGCACCTGCTCGCCAGCGCGGTCGGCCGCAGCCACGTCGCCATCTGGGACGTGACCGACCCGGCGCACGCCACGCGCATCGCGACGATCACCGGCTCGGCCGGATTCATCGACGCACTCGCGTTCTCGCCCGACGGGCACCTGCTCGCGGACGTGAGCTTCACCGGAGCCGTGAACCTGTTCAGCCTCGCAGACCCCGCTGCGCCGAAGCGGCTTGCGACGATGCAGACTCTGGCCACGGTGGGGCGCACGGTCAGGAAATGCACCAGCCCGTCCGGCCAGCCTGGCCCACCCTGCCCGGACGTCTTCTACGCACTGGCGTTCAGTCCGGACGGACGAACGCTGACCGCCATCGCGGACGCGGGCCA
Organism: uncultured Actinomycetota bacterium; assembly: GCA_963809195.1. GTDB lineage: Bacteria > Actinomycetota > Actinomycetes > Streptosporangiales > Streptosporangiaceae > Chersky-822. The sequence goes on from CAWEIQ010000005.1 coordinate 366,348, forward strand.
GGGCCCCGCAAAGAAGGCCGCCGTCGTGGGGCAGGTAGGCGTAAGCATCAGCGATTTCGGATTCGCGTGGAACGTGGCCAACCCGGCCTCGGTGACCCGCGTAGCGAGTTTTGTTCATCATCTGCCGACACCCGGTAGCAACGACGGCTACCAGCCGGCGATAGCCCCTAATGGCACCTCGGTCGTCGACGGAGCAGCGTTCGGCTACTTCGGCGTTACCTTCTGGACGATGCCGAAACTGCCGGCCTGATCCGGGCCGAGCCAGCGGATCCGGTGCGGCCGGGCCGAGCGGGCGGCTAGTGCCGGCCAGCTGGCAGGTCAGAGGCCTGTTGGCCTGTGCGGGCTCCTGATCCGGGCCCAAGCGGTCTGGGCCCGCCTGCCGGTCAGCGGTCATCCCGCGTGGACGTACGGCTAGGGCCGCTGTTGATAGCCACGCGCCCGCGCCAGTCCCGACCTGTCAGCACTAGATCCGTCAGAGAATAAGGGCATGACTGCGGAAGACGAGCTCCACATCGGATTCACGCTTCGCGGTCTCGATGGGCTGATCGATGTATCGCTCACCCGTAACACCGACCCTGGCTCGCTCGGCTACTCGCTGCTCACGGGTGGCCGGCCCGTCGAGTTCGCAAGGAACTTCCCGGTGTGCCGTGCTGCCGTGACCTACCCGGCTGACGGGTATGCGGCGGTCTTCGGGTGGATACAGATGGTCTGTTCCACCGATGCCGCAGGGAACGGTTTTGAGATGGACCCGATCGCGATCTATCAGGACGTTTCTACTCCCTTTGCCTGGTATGGGCTCAAGCCTGAGCTGTTCGATGCGCCATCCCGCGAAGCGCGGCATGACATGGACTGGGCAGCTCACAGTTTCTTGTGCGTCTCGCCTGATGCGGTGATCAGCCGTCGTGTGCAGGCGGTAGCGGGATTTAGCTGGGGCTTCACTATCAGGGGCGGCCGCTTTACATACACCTCGCTGGCGGCACTCGGCCCGGAAGCATGGGATGGTCACCTCAGCCTGCTGAGGGCCAGTTATCCGAGGTGGGCGTTCGACCCTCGATACATCAGCGTGTGAGCCATTCCGGCTCCTAGTCCTCTCCGTCCTCTTGGTAGGCGCCAACACCGGGTGAGTAAAGCCCGCTACCCGGCAATCGCAACCTGACCGATGCCACGCAGCGTCTAAATGGCCGGAGGATGCCGTCATGTGGTTGCGCTATATCTCGGCTGTGGCGGTCGGTGTCGGTGTCAGTTCCGCCCTGGCTGCCAATCCATCGCTGTCGCGGGATGGCTGGAGAGCAGCGAGCCGGGGCGCCAACGCTGTTGAATTCCGCTCCGGTGACGACAGCCTGGATGTCGTGAAGAGGTCCGAGGCCGGCGGGTGATACGCGCGGTTACGGTTTGCCAGTGAGGTCAGGCAGGTCGGCCGCTAGGGCAGAACTCCGAAACCTGACTAGGTTCCCGATCAACGATTCTCGGCTGGTCCACCGCTTTGACCTGTGGGTGTCCTGGTTTCTGGAGACTGGATTTCGGACTAATCAGGCGTCGTCGAGCGGCCCTGTGGCGTACATCCGGAGGGTGAAGATTGCGTCGGGCCCGACGGCGGTGCGGCAAGCTCGGCCAGGTGGTGCAGCGAGTTGGTGAGATGCTCAGGGCCGAACGGCGGGAACTGGAGGTACTCCCGGATGAACTGCGGCACCGCCGACCAGTCGTAGGTGAGCGTGACCTCAGTCTCGGACGGACCGAGCGGCGCCAGGTCGTAACGCCAGGTCCACCCGCCGAACTCCAGGTGACCGTCGTCCTTCTCCGTCCCCGGCAACCAGCCTATGGCGTGCGGCGGGTCGATCACCTGGACCTTGTTGGCCATCTGGTAGTTACCGTCTGGATGGCCGGGGTGATACATGTTTATCCGGAAAATCTCTCCCACCTCGGTCAGCGGCGCCCGGTTGACAGCTTCCTGAACCCAGCCGGTGCCGTCGATCGCTGAATGGGTCGTCGGGTCCGCCAGCACTGCGAACACCCCGGCGGCGGGCACGGCGATAGTCAGGGTGGCGCTCACGTTCTCCTGGTCCACGGTGTGCACGCTCCTCGTCGTCACATCTCCCCCCTCCCGCAGGCTCGGAAGGGGACGTTCCCAGCATGCAGACCACGCGACGGGGCGCAACTCATCGGTGGTGTGGGCGGAACCCGCGACCCGCGCCACCGCTACCCCGACACCATCAGAGTGCGTACCAATCAAGCCGTAGCACTGTTGAACGGCGGGTCTGCGTCGCACGAAAGCCAGGATCGCACCCGGCCGCCACGGCGTCCTCAGCCCACAGCGCCGCGCTCAGGGTGTAACTAGTCTTCCCCGCGCGGCAACAATGTCTTCAGTCATGCGTCTCCTACTGGGGGTGGTGACCCCGCTGCATCCGGCACGCGGATTTCCTGGGCACGGGAAGGAAGGGCTGGCCCGTGAGAGTGACGAAGTGCCTGCGTGGCGCCAGGGTCGCGGGCGCGACAGTGCTCGCGCTATGCCTGGCCTTGTGTTGCACGTCCTGCTCGGGCTTGAGGACTGCCTCAAGCGCAAGCCGGTCGCCCTCGCCTGCGGCCAGCCCGTCGCCCTCGTCGCCCGGATTGAAGAGCACACCGTGCCGTACGCCAAGGGCGGCACGACATGTCGCAAGGGTCATAAAGACAGGCGGGGACCGGGTTGTGCCGGCGGCGCCTGCCCGGCAGTTGTGGGCCAGCACGCTGCGGGGCGGGACGGCCAGGGCCTCGGCTCTTAGTCCGGATGGGACGAGGCTGTTCGTCCTGGGCTACGTGGGGCCTTCTGTGAAATCCGAGACGGTCGCCTATAGCACCGCGACCGGCGCGCAACTGTGGGCGACGACCTATCCGCCCGAGAACACAGGCGGGCCGGACGAATCGATCGCGGTCAGCCCGGACGGGGCGCAGGTGTACGTGACCGGCTACTCGATCAGGCTGGGCGCTGTCACCATCGCCTATGCCGCCGGCACCGGCAGGCAGTTGTGGGCGAGCCGGTACAAGCACAAGGGCGCCGGCCTGAGCGGGCTTGCCGTGAGCCCGGACGGCACGACCGTGTACGAGGCGGGCACTGGCTCGGTCTCGGGCCGGGGTTCGTACATCGCGGTGATCGCCTACGATGCCGCGACCGGCCACCAGCGGTGGCTGCGTTACTACACCAGGGTGAAGCCGGCCGGGGCCGCGCTTGGGGGCGTTGCCGTCAGCCCGGACGGGACAACGGTCTACGTCGCAGGCCAGGCCGGCGCCCTGTTGCCCTCCTCGTACTCCCTCATCGTCCTCGCCTACCGGGCCACCGGCACCCTGAAGTGGGCGACCCGGTACGCGAACCGCTATACCGGCGGCGCGTATGCCGGCGGAGCCTTTGGCGGCCCCATCGTGCTCGGACCCGGCGGGAGCGACCTCTACGTGGCCGGCACGGTTTCGAGCAAGTACGGGCACCCCGTCGCCGCGGCGTTTCGGTTTCGCGCGGCGACGGGCACGTGCTTGTGGCTGAAACCCGACAGGGCACGCGGCGGGGGAGGCAAGATCGCCGTGACGCCCGACGGCCGGACCATGATTTTCGTGGGGGACCGGACTGGCGACACGGCCGGCGGATACGCGATCACCTCCTACAACGCGAGCACCGGCGCGACCCGGTGGGCACGGCGGGCACCGGTTCCCGGGAATGCGCCAAATGAATCGGCCGGGCTCGTCATCGACCCGCACGGGGGAACGGCGTACGTCGCCGGCGCCAACGGGGGAGGCAATTACATCGCGGCGTGGTCGCTTGCGCACGGCACCGTGCTGTGGACGACCAGCTACACCGCCGCCAAGGTCTTCTCCCCAGTCGCGATCGCGCTCAGTCGCGACGGCACCCGCCTGTTCCTAACCGGCTCGGTAGGGTTCAACGCTGGCATGGCCACCGTCGCGTACCAGACATGAACCCGGTCAGGCGTTCCAGCAGACTGGCGCCGGGCACCGCCTCGAGAGCAATCATGGACCTCGCGCGCGGACAGCCAGCCTCCACGGGCAGCACAAAATGTGGACAGCAATTCCGGGTTGATAGCGGCCTTACCTGTGCACGTCGACAACCGCTGCGGAGTAGCTCCACTGGCGGGCGGCGTCCCGCTGCTCGCTTGATGTGCGACGGATCGACCTCGCATGATTGGCGACAGACCCTAGAACTGCCAGCCGGCATGCGGATTGCACGGGAATGGAGCGGCACGTCCTGGTCTCCTACAACGCGAGGACCGGCGGAACCCGGTGGACAGCTCGGGCGCCAGTGGTTGCCGGGCTGGCCGTCGACCCGCACGGGAACACGGTGCTCGCCGGCGGCCGCCGCACCGCGGCGTACTCGGGTCGCGGACGGCACCGTGGTGTGGACGACCAGCTACTCCGGCGCGTTGCCCGTCGCGATCGCGCTCAGTCGGGATGGCACCCGCCTATTCGAAACCGGCTGGGCAAGCCGTGGCATCACCACCGTCGCGTACCACACGTGACCGCGCGCAGGGCCTGCCTTCAGACCGGCGGCGGGTCGGGCCATACTGCGGCGCTGAGTGCAAAGTCATCGACATTGTGCTGCCCCGGCGAGGAACCACTCATCCGCATTAAAGCGCCATATTCGAATATGCGTTTTTAAGGCCGGTGAGCCGGTCAAGCCGTCAGGGGATCCTCGGGCTATCGCGACTAGGATGTGCCGATGGCGGTGCGGCGCCGGACTACACGCAGGTCGCGACGGGCAAGCGCGGCCACGGCGATGGTGGTCACGGCAAGCACGACGACGATCCACCATTCGGTCGTGCCGTTCCCGCCGTCGGGGTCGAACCCGAACAACCCCTCGATCCAGTCCGGCCAGACGGCGGTCAGGATCGTTGCCATGCCGAGAATGGCTGCTAGCACGATTTCGATCCGCGCCCTTAGCACCACAGATACCTCTTTCCGAATGTCAGGTTGTCACTGTCAGACAGCTAACCCAGCGCGTCAGTCTTCTCGCGATCGCGCCTGTCCGGCACGCTCGAGCAGGTCCGACAGCCGAGCCAGCGCCTGCTCTAGCTGGGCCTGAATCTGGTCCGCCAGCTCCACTGCGGGGGCGTTCGGTGGTGCCGTCTCAATCAGTCCCCGCAGGCTGACCAGTCGGGTGTCCAGGGCCGCCTGGTGAACGTGAATGGAGCGCTTACCGCCACCGTCCGCGACCAGGTCCGCCTCGACTCCCTCCAGGTCGTGTCGCAGTTGGAGATCGGATTCGCTCTTGCTCAGCTCCGAGCGCGCCCGCCGCGACCGGTTCACGCCGTCGTACAGGTCAGACAAAAGGCCCCAGAGCCGCAGGGCAAGGTCGTACTGGGCGGCGAGCTGCTCCGGCGTGAAATGGCTGCGCGGATCGGCGGCGATCTCGAATTCGACCTCGGCCGCTTGTTCGCCTAGCTCCACGCGCACCGTATAGCGACCTGGCGGCACTGCCGGACCCAGATTGGCGGCAGCGTCCTCGTCCTCCGGCGGATCGATCTCGATCTGGGTGCCGCGCCCGTGCCGGCCGTCCCAGACGAAGCGGTTCACGCCCTCCTGCCGCGGCGGCATCGGGTCTTTGGGCTTGCCCTTGTCCGGCTTCCGGTCCTCGTCTCCCGGCCGCGCTGTCAGCGTCCGGATCTCCCGGCCGGTGGAGTCGCGGAAGGTGAGCCGCAGCTCGGTGTCGCCGGGATCTTGGAGCCGGTACAGCACCGCCACTCCGTCTGTGGGGTTCCGGCCTGCCCCCACCGGTACGTCAACGGTTTCGGTCCGGCCCGGGAGCGGTTGCTTGTCATAGGCAACCACCACCGGTCCGAGCAGGGAGTAGGAGCGGGTCGCCTCGCCCTTGGCGGGAAAGCCGTGCTCGGTGATCCAGCGGACCTGTCGGCGGGGCTGGTACACGTGCAGCGGCGCCTCGTCCAGATCAGGCCGGTGCTGACGCAGCGCGGGCAGGTCCTCCAGGACCCAGATCGAGCGGCCGTGGGTAGCCACCACAAGGTCATCGCCCTTGAAGACGAAGTCGTGCACCGGGACGCGGGGCAGCTCGCCCTGGCAACGCTGCCAGGTTGTCCCGTCGTCAAAGGAGACCAGCAGGCCCAGCTCGGTGCCGCACAGCAGCAGGCCGCGGCGGGCGGGATCCTCGCGCAGCACGTGACAGTACTCGTCCCGATCCAAGCTGTGGTCCAGCCGCTCCCAGCTGGCGCCGAAGTCTCGCGTCCGCCACAGGTAGGGGTGGAAGTCGTCCAGCTTGTGGGCCTCGGCGGCCACGTAGGCGGTCCCGGCCTCGTGGGGCGAGGCGTCGATCATGCGCACCGTCGCCCAGCGGGGTAGGCCGTGCGGGGTGATCTCAGTCCAGGACTGGCCGCCGTCGCGGGTGAGGTGGATCCGGCCGTCGTCGGTCCCGGCCCACAGCTGGCCTGGCGCAAGCGGGGATTCGGCCAGCGTGAAGATGGTGCAGTAGTACTCTGCGCCACTGTTGTCAGGGGTGAGCCCTCCAGAGGAGCGGAGTTTATCTGCGTCGGCATAAGTAAGGTCAGGACTGATCGGTTGCCAGGTCTGGCCTTCGTCGGTGGAGCGGAAAACTCGGTTCCCGGTCTGGTAGAGGATGTTCGGATCGTGCGGGGAGAGCAGGATCGGCGAGGTCCAGTTGAACCGGTAGCGCGCCTCGCCCGCCCGCGCCGACTCCTCCGGCCACACCATGATCGGCCGGCTCTCGCCGGTGCTCTGATCGTGTCGGGTGATCTCGCCTTTGTAATTGCCGGCGAAGACGATATCGGGGTTATCTGGCCGGACCGCGATGTAGCCGCTCTCGCCGCCGCCGACATGGGTCGTATCCAGCTGGGTGATGGCCCCCCAGCGGGACTGACTGGGGAACGCAATGGTGGTGTTGTCCTGCTGCGCCGCGTAGATGCGGTAAGGCTCTCGAGTGTCGGTGGTGACGTGGTACAGCTCAGCGGTGGGCTGGTTGTAGAGCGACGACCAGCTCTCGCCGCCGTCCAGCGTCACGCTTGCGCCGCCGTCGTCTCCCAGGATCATGCGCTTGGCGTCCGTGGGGTCGATCCACAGGTCGTGGCAGTCGCCGTGCAGGACCGGGAAGGTAGAGAAGACCTTGCCCGCGTCCGATGAGCGCCAGCACTGCACGTTGAGCGCCCATACCGTCTCCGCGTCGACGGGGTCGGCGATGACGCGGCTGTAGTACCACGCCCGCTGGCGCAGATCCTCCTGCTCGGAGAGGCGCTCCCAGTGCTCCCCGTAGTCGTCAGAGCGGAAGACAGCACCGTCCTCAGCCTCGACGATGCACCAGACCCGGCCGGGCCGCGCCCCGGAGGCGGTCACTCCGATCCGGCCCAGAAGCCCCTTGGGCATGCCCGGTCGCCGGCTCAGATCCTCCCAGGTGTCGCCGCCGTCGGTGGACCGCCACAGCCCGCTTCCCGGCCCGCCGCTATCCAGGCGCCAGGGCAATCTGCGACCCTGCCACAACGTCGCGTAGATGATCCGCGGGTTGCGCGGGTCGATGCATAGGTCGGCTGCTCCCGCGTCCTCGCCGCGATGCAAGACCAGATCCCAGCTGGCGCCACCGTCACGTGTGCGGTAGACGCCGCGCTCCGGATTGGGGCCATGAGCGTGGCCGAGGGCGGCGACGTAGGCGATGTCGGAGTCTGTCGGGTCGATGCGCACACTGGAGATATGACGAGTCGCCGCAAGACCCAGATGGTTCCACGTCAGCCCGCCATTCACTGACCGGTAGACGCCGTTGCCAGACGAGGCGTTGTTGCGGATCGTGCTTTCCCCGGTGCCGACGTAGATCACGCTCGGCTCTGAGGGAGCTAGGGCGATCGCGCCCACTGCCGGCCGATGGAAGAACCCGTCGGAAAGGTTGCGCCAGGTTATTCCGGCATCGGTGGTGTACCAGACACCACCGCCAGTGGAGCCGAAGTAGAAGGTGGTGCGCTCCCAGGGATGACCCGCGACTGCTACTACCCGACCGCCGCGGTGAGGCCCGACCAGCCGCCATGACAGTTGATCCAGGAATGCACCCATCGGAACACAGTAGCCGGATGGTGGCCGGTTTCAGCGGCTGGGTGGTGATGTGCGCCACCATGCCCAGCCAGTCATTGCAGCACCTGCACGAGCACGGCCGGGTCAGGGGGCCACAGACCTGATGTAGAGCCAGTCGGGTCCTTCGGTTAGCGGCACGAAATGGCTCTTGAAGTAGGCCTGGAGTTGCGGTGCCCACGGAATGCGGCGGTAGGCCTCGGTAGTCGGCCAGGCGTACTCATTGTCCGCGCTGGACGATCATTTCGACCGGCAATGGCACCAGGTGAAACACCCGGTCACAAAACCCGCGCCGGTGGTCAGCGGGCGAGATCATCACCGTCCGTCACGCGCGCGATCCTCGGCGCGTGCCAGGTAGTCCGCGGTGCTGTTCTCGTGGGGGAAGGGCAGGTGGGGCACGGATACCCCCAGGGCGCGGCAGATCGGCTCCCAGCCGTCGCCGGGCTGCCACTCGATGAGTCGCGTCGGGGGGATCTCCGCGCGAACCTCCCGGAGCCAGCGCTCGTAGCCGGCCATGACGTCCTCCGGGTCGTCGGCATCGCTGAAGAGGTCTCCGAACAGCACGCGGAACATCGGCACCAGCGGATCCCTGTCGTCCCTCATCAGGATCTCGCGTGTGCGGGGTAGGACGGTCGCGGCCATGCTGCGATACCAGACCTCGGCGCTGCCGCGGTGGGACAACAACACGGGGGCATCCGGGTACGCCGCGGCCAGGTCGCGCCAGCAGTTCGAGAACGGCGCGTCGACGCCTGCGGCGTACCCGGCCAGGAAGGTGTCCCACACAGGCGAGTTCCCGCCGATGGCGGCCACCCAGGTAGCGGCGTGCTCGGGGTGAGCGAAGGTCTCGCTCATGTGGTAGACGGGCGCGTCCAACAGTCGGCGGAGGGCCTCGCGCAGCGAGGACGTGCCGGTTCGCGGCAGGCCGGCGCCGATAAGTCGGAGGGTCACGGCCGAAATCCTAGGCCGTCGCCGGCCAGCTCACCCTGGATCCAGGCCGCAACTACCAGCCCACCGGACGCTCGCCAGGCCCACGGCCCGGAACCCCACGCAAAAGCAAGAAGCCCGAACCCTGACGTGGGTTCGGGCTGTCCTCGATGTCTTGAGACATCACAAGAGCGGAGGGTGTGGGATTCGAACCCACGAGGAAGCTCACGCCCCCTAGCGGTTTTCAAGACCGCCGCCATCGGCCACTAGGCGAACCCTCCTGGCTGCGGTAATGCCCGGAACATGGCCCGACTGGCGCTCGCTGGTCCGTGGCTGGTCCGCAGTCTCGACATTAGGCCTTGTTTGAGCCGCCTGACGCCGGCTCCCAGCTTCTCATACACGGCCATCCTCCAGCGCCCCAGCGATCCGCTCGTTCGCGGCCAGCTGCTGGCCGTCGATGCAGTTGGCATAGCGTTTCAGCAGCATCGCCACACTGTGCCGAGTCGCGGGCTGCCATACCATGGCATACGCGGTCTCCTGCAAGGGCCAGCTACGGCCAAATCGGAATACCCGGCACTCCGCTCCCTCGCCGCTCGTGTCGATGTGCACGCGGAGGATGTTCACGAGTACCGGCGGGATCGCCACGCTACGCACCTCTTCGGTCGAGCGCTGCTTGAGGCCTCGCTCATCACGGTCACCGCGACGTAGCACCGGGCGGGTCTAAAGGTCATGCCCCGGGCGGTCACGTGCGGCGCGACCGGCCGCAGCCGCGCTGGTCCAGGCCGATGATGCGAAACCTCGACGGATCGACGCTCCGTTAGGCACCGCTGCCGAGAGATCGGCTGTCGGGTCCGCATTGCAGGTACACGCCGGGGATACCGCCGGAAATCGCCGACTCCTCCCGATAGACCTCGTGGCCGTCACCGCCAGCCAGCAGCGCGGACGCCCGCATCTCTGCCTTCTCGAACACGGTGCGCCACGTTACCGGGACTTCGATACGGCCGGATCCCTGCACTAGGCCAGGACGCCGGTCTTGGCTCTCACATCAGCGTGCCGGCCAGCGCGCGCGAACCGTTGACCGCGACGCCGAACATCCCGATCTTGTCCTCGGTTTCGCAGACGATGGTCTGGTACTCGGGGTGCCGTTTCGCGAAGGTCGCGAAGCCGAGGTGCGACTTGATGTCGTCGACGAGCATGACGCCGCCTGCCGCATCGCCGAGGCCGCCTGTTCCATCTCGAACAGCGTGTTCTTCGCGGTGTGCAGGCTGTCATGGATGAACATGTCGACGTGCCCGACCTCAGACACGAGCGGCGGGAGCAGCCGCTTGCTCGCGCCCTCGAGGTACGTCCAGCGCGGCCGGCAGTCGTCGGTCACGGCGACCCCGATCTCGGCGTGCAGCTGGCGGTCCAGCGGATGCGGCAGGTCGATGCTCCACAGTGCCCGCCAGGTCGTTCTGGTTCATCGCCTCGAGGATGATCCGGCTCGTGACACCGTGCGCGACGCCGGTCTCGATAACGACATCGGGTCTGACATGCCGCGCGGTGCACCAGACCGCCCTGGCCAGGGTGATGTCGGCGTCGCTGTACCAGCCGTAGGTGTAGCGCCCGGTGGCCAGGCCGCTGGCGACCAACCGGGAGCCGATGTCGGTCATGAGCGCGTCGAGCCGCTCGGTTTCCGCGCACGGCCACGGCGCGCCGAGCAGGCCATGCAGGTGCTCGTACCAGTTCTCGTCGACCTCGGTAGCGGAGTACTTGATGCTCCCGTGTTTCTGCAGGACCTCGCTCGGTAGTGACCGTGAGACAGCGACCGGATTGGCGGCGAACGTGCGCAGCAGCCGGGTCGCATTCTGCGCCAGCGACCCCCGAGAGTCCTGCTGCGGGCCATTCCAGCAGCCTAATCTTGGAACTCGCCGACGTATACGGGACTCCGGCTCGGCGTTGCGGCCGGGCCGCAATGCCAACCGCCGTGCGTAGGTAGGCTCGCTGGACGAAGGAGGTTCGATGCTTCCCCCGTTCGGCTGGCACGCGGTGCTGACTCAGTGGCAGGCGGCGCCGGTCGTGACCGTGTCCGTCGTCGTGCTCGCTGGCCTTTACCTCTGGGGCGTCGTGCGGGTGGCACGCCAGCACCCGGCACGGCCCTGGCCGCGCTGGCGGACGGCGTTGTTCCTCACCGGGCTTGCGGTGATCGTGATCTCGCTGCAGAGCGGCATCGGCACCTACGACGACGTGCTGTTCTGGGACCACATGGTCCAGCACCTGCTGCTGATCATGGTCGCGCCGCCGCTGCTGATCTTCGGCCAGCCGCTGACGCTGCTCCTGCACGCGAGCCGCAACCCGCTGCACACGTCGGTCAAGCGGATCCTGCGCTCGCGGGTTGCGAGCTTCCTGACATGGCCGGTCTTCGGGTTCGCCGCCTACGCCGCCGCGATCGTCGTGCTGCATCTCACGGCGGCGGCGAACCTGATCGCCCGCAACGATGTCGCACACGACGCCGAGCACGTCGTCTTCCTCGTCGTCGGTTACCTGTTCTTCCTGCCGATCATCGGATCAGAGCCGATCAGGTGGCGGCTGTCGTATCCGACCAAGCTGATCCTGCTGTTCCTGATCATGCCGGTGGACACCTTCACGGGCCTGGTGCTCGGCTACGGCAACCGCGGCACTCCCGGCCTGCCGGTCGGTGCGCGGCCGCCCTGGGCCGGGACTGCCACAGCGGACCTGCACGCGGGCGGCGCCGCGATGTGGGTCGGCGGGGATGCGCTCATGTTCGCGATGATGATGGTCGTCTTCTTGATGTGGAGCACCGATTCGCGCGCCGAGACGCGGACTCGCGGCTGGCTCGAATCGGTCAGGCGAGCCACCGTCACACCCGGTGCCGCAGCCACGGACACGGATATCGACGATGACGACGAACAGCTCGCCGCGTACAACGAGTACCTCGGCCGGCTGCACCGGGCACAGCCAGGCTCCGACCGGTAACTGACGACCGAACACCCGGCGCGACACGCCGGCTAGCGCTTTCTAGGCCAATCTAGGGATCTCGCTAGACCGACCCATAGGCTGCTATCCGTGGATCCTGTGCGAAACCCGTATGCACCGGGTGCCGGGCAGCGCCCGCCCGAGCTCGCGGGCCGCGATCGGGAGCTCGCACAATTCGAGGTCGTGCTCGAGCGGGTGGCCAGGGGCAGGCCGGAGCGCAGCATGGTCCTGACCGGGCTTCGCGGTGTGGGCAAGACCGTCCTGCTCAACGCGTTCCGCTCGATGGCGATGCAGCGGCTGTGGGGAACGGGCAAGATCGAGGCCAGGCCCGACCAGTCGATCCGCCGGCCCGTCGGCAGCGCGCTGCACATGGCCGTCAGGGAACTCGCGCCCCGGCACCGGGCACCGCAGCGCATCGATGACTTCCTGGCCGTGCTCAAGGCCTTTCTCGCCAGGGATCCGCGCGCGCCGAAGGGCAGCGTATCGATCAGCCAGCTCGGCATCGACGTCCCGATGGCGAGGGGCCGGGCAGACTCGGGCGACCTGGAGATCGACCTGACCGAACTGCTCACGGACGCCGCCGCGGTCGCCGCGGACCTGTTGGTCGGCATCGCCCTGTTCATCGACGAGATGCAGGACATACCGGCGCCCGATGTCTCCGCGCTCTGCGCGGCATGCCACGAGCTTTCACAGAGCGGCGGGCCGCTGATCGTCGTGGGCGCCGGGTTGCCCCACCTGCCGTCGGTGCTCTCGGCGAGCAAGAGTTACTCGGAGCGTTTGTTCCGCTATGTATCTATTGACCGTCTGGACCGGCAGGCGGCCGACATCGCGCTGCTGGCGCCGGCCAGGCGTGAGGGCGCTGATTTTGATCCTGCGGCGCTCGATGCCCTCTATGTGGCGGCCGACGGCTACCCGTACTTCGTGCAGGCCTACGGCAAGGTGACCTGGGATGTCGCGGCGACCAGCCCGGTCACGCGCGGCGACGTCGAGGTCGCGGCCCCGCTCGCCGCTGGCGAGCTCGCTGTGGGCTTCTTCGGCAGCAGGTACGAGCGCGCCACGCCCGCCGAGCGCGAGTACATGCGCGCGATGGCGCTGCTCGGCGACGAACCTGTGCCGACCGCGCAGGTCGCCGACGAACTCGGCAGGAAGCCGTCCAGCGTCTCGCCGGCCAGGGACAGCCTGATCAAGAAGGGGCTCATTTACAGCTCTGAGCGCGGCCTCATCGCGTTCACGGTGCCGCATTTCGGCCGCTTCCTGCGCGCCCAGCCCAGCTGACCTCGCGCGAGGACTTTATTGCGCTGTCTAGCGTCTGCCCAAGACAAGCCAAGAAAGAGGCATAACTCAGCCCGCCCCGCTACTCATCACACTCGCCTGCTCTTCGGCGAGGGCTGTTGTCTGAGCCTGACCGGCCAGTCGGCCCGGAGCGGGAAGCTCGCCAAGCCAGGCGGGAAGCTCAGGCTGCGGTGCCGCGTGAGTGCCGCGGCGCAGCAGCCTGGTCCACCGCCATCCGACCGGGCGGCCCGAGCTCACCGGCCACGGGATGACGGCTCCCGTCGCGGCGTCGACCAGTGCCGACAGCACCACCGGCCGCCGGTTCTGCAGGTAGACAGCGAACACGAGGTCGGCGTCCCTGCCGTTGTACCGGCTCGGGAAGGACAGGTAACGCCAGCAGAGCTCGCGCCAGACGTCCTGCGGCTCATCGCCGGCGAGCAGCGCAAGATGCCGCCGCCACTGACTGCTGCGCCGCAGCGCGCTGAGAGTGTGTTCAGGGTTCGGCATCCGTAGCTCGCATGGCGCGGAGTACCCGATTCGCACCAGCAGCTCGCGCACTTCGGGCGACAGCGCCGCGATGATCGCGAGCTCGATGGCCAGGAAGATCAGGACCGGCTCGACCTCGTCGAACGCGATGCGTCGGCGGGATCGGCTGTCACGTAGACGGCGCCGAGGGCTGCCGCAGCCAGCAAGATGGAGCGGGTCAGCGTCCGGCCGCGTGATCGGGGTCGAGCTGAATTCGCCGAAGCAGCCGCAGCCGATGTCCGGTCTGATGCTGCGGAGCTCGATGAGGGCGAACGTCGCCACGACGAAGAGCAGGCAGGTGCCGAGCCGGACCAGCTTGGCCGGCGACGTCGGCGCCGAGCGTGCCCGCGGTCACGATCAGCCCGATGCCCATGCCCAGCTCGATCGCGCTGAGCGCGCCCGCCGCCAGCGGCCTGAGCCTGAGCGGGAACAACGCCGTCGGGCCGAGGCCCGCGTCGATCGAGCGGCGCCGGATCCCCCGCGCGAACTTGGCCGCACAGCCGCCGAGCAGCATGGCCGCCAGCAGCGGTATCTGTGCCTGACCTAGGGCAGTGAACCACATGTCATCGGCCTATCGTCAGCGTCGCGCTGAAGCAGCCGGCTTCGAGATCGCCGCCGAGTGCGACGAAGCTGGCGACCGTCAGATCGGCGACCCGCCCACGCGGCGAGGTCGCGCAGGCGACGCAGCGGTCGTTGAACAGGCGCGCCATCGGCGCGCAGCCTGTGACCGGCAGGGTCCACGCTATGCCCGTGCACTCGTTGCGCACGTTCAGCGCGGTGCCGACAGCAAGGTAGGGCAGCTGACGAAAGGCTGGGCCCTGGCCGGGCGGGAACCGCCCGGCGAGGTTCTCGGCGCAGTCAGCTGCCGGATCGATGGCCGGGTAGGAGATACCGAGCACCCCGTACGGTTCGTCGGCTGAGTCGTGCCAGATCGCAGCGCCGGCGACAGACTCGGGAAGGCGAGCCGCCGGCCGGCCGGTCAGGTACGACCCGGTCGCTGTGGTACGGCGGCTGCGGGTTCACCGGGATAAGGCCCTCGAGGTAGTCGGGGCGCCTGATCCCGATGATGTCGATCAGGTAGCCAGGGCGCATGTGCGGGAGCTTGACTTCCACCCGGCCGCTGGCGTTTCTCGGGATGACAACCTTCTGGATGCTCCTCGTCGCGCCCTCATTGACGAGCACGCTCGCTGAGTCGCAGTCCACGATGATTCCGGTGACCCGCCCGATGTTGGCCCAGATCTTGTCGGCCACACCGGACCGGGATGGCAGCAGCCTGATGACGGCCTCATCACCCCTGCTGAGCGCCCCGGGATCTAACGGGCCGCCACGCCACGCCGTCGCGTCGGCGGTCAGCGCGAACCGGCGCTCACCGCCCTCGATCCCCGATGGCGATGACCTGAGGGCTGACGTCGAGGATCTGCCCGGTGACGGCCCTGTACAAGTTTCCGGGCGCTGGCCCTGCACCTGTCACGGTGGGCGCGGACCACTTGTCTGCATGCCCGTTCCGGCGCGGCAGTTGCAGGCGTTCCGGGATCGTCCTTGGCAGATCGTTGCGACGCGGCGCCGGCTCCGGGTCCGCCGGGCCTGCCGGGCGTGTCGGCGCTCGCGCGCGAGGCGGAGCCGCGCATGGAACTGGAGCTGCCCCGGGCGCCACGTGTTCCCGGAGCAAGGCCGGTCCCCGCCTGCGGGCTGGAAGACGGCGGCCTTGAGCAGCCGGCGCCTTGCGATGTGCCGGGTGTTGGCCAGGGTTGCACCGGGGCACCGCTCGCAGCACACCCCAGCCGGCTTCACCGGTACACCCGCCTCCCCGCGTGCGATCGCTCGTCGCGAATCACACTCTGATGTTCGACACTGCTTAGTGATCGAACGGTCGTCAAGCGGTTTTATCGATCTTCTTTCCGTCAAGTCTGACCGGGACAGCTATGCGGAGTCGGAGACAGCATGCGACCGGCGTTCCACGTATATGGCCACGACCTGCGGCGCGTTACGATGGGTAATGAAACATGCGCGGAGTGTGGTGGGTACCGTTAAGTTGTGAGCGTCGGGGGCGATCACGGTGGCCAGCGGAAGCTCGAGGAGCAGGCCGGGGTTAGCCGAAAAGGTCGGCCGTGCTCGGGGGCAGCATAGGCGCCTCCGTCACGCGCCAGAGCCAGGCAGCGAGCCGGTGCCGCGTCAGCTAGACGCGGCACGGGTAGATGCCGAGTTCCGTGAGTTCGTCGGTACACGCGGCCGGGCGTTGCTGCGCTCTGCCTATTTGCTGACCGGCAACCTGGCAGACGCTGAAGACCTGGTGCAGTCTGCGCTGGCCAAGACGTACCAGGCGTGGGACAGGATCGAGGACCGCAAGGCGCTGGACGGCTACGTCCGGCGTGCGATGGTGAACACCCACATCTCCTGGTGGCGGCGACGCCGGGTGGACGAGTACCCGACCGACGACATTCCTGATCAGCCGGCCGCCGACACCTCGGGCAACAGCGAGCTGCACGACACTCTGCAGCGGGCGATCGACAAGCTGCCGCAGCGGATGCGCGCTGCCGTGGTGCTGCGCTACTTCGAGGACATGTCCGAGGCCGAGGTCGCCGACATCCTCGGCGTCAGCCAGGGCACGGTCAAGAGCACGGTCTCTCGAGCGGTAGCCAAGCTGCGCACCGACGTCGACCTCCTCGCCGAGTGAGGCCCACGCGGCTCGCCTGACCGGAAGGTCAGCCCGAGCGGGCAGGGCTCGCGAGATGATCTGGTCGCCGACCCGGTGACGTTTCGTCGCCAACGTGGGACTATCCACCCCAGGGATATTTCCGGCGCCGCCTGGCCGAGATGAGCGGGCAGGCGGCAGGGATAGGCAGTCCGCAGGAGGTCTCTGTGCGCAGCACGATGATGGATATTCCGCTCACCGTCACCAGGATCATGCAGTACGGCTGCAGCGTGTACGGCGGCCGCGAAGTGGTGACGTTTGCCCCTGACGGCCTGCGCCGCCAGACCTACGCAGAGACCGGCGTCAAGGCGGCCAGGCTGGCGAACGCCCTGCGCTCGCTCGGCGTGAACGGCGACCAGCGGGTCGCGACGCTGATGTGGAACAACGCCGAGCACCTCGAGGCGTACCTGGCCATCCCGTCGATGGGTGCCGTGCTGCACACCCTGAACCTTCGACTGGAGCCGCAGACCATCGGCTACATCGCCACCCACGCCGGCGACGACGTGGTGATCGTCGACCCGAGCCTGGTTCCGCTGCTGGCCCAGGTCCTGCCCCATGCGGAGCAGATTCGCCACGTGATCGTGACAGGATCCCCGGGCGATACCGATCCCTCGGCGCTGGACGCCCTCGCAAGCCAGGGCCCAGCGGTGCACTCCTACAACGATCTGCTCGCGGCTCAGCCCGACCGCTTCGACTGGCCCGACGTCGACGAACGCTCTGCCGCCGCCATGTGCTACACGAGCGGTACCACTGGCCGCCCCAAGGGCGTCGTCTACAGCCACCGGTCCATGCACCTGCACTCGATGGCTGTCAACACGGGCACCGTCTTCGGGATGTCCGAGCGCGACCGGGTGCTGCCTGTGGTGCCGATGTTCCATGCCAACGCCTGGGGACTGCCCTACGCGGCGGTGATGGCCGGGGCGAGCCTGATCATGCCGGACAAGTACCTGCAGCCTGAGCCGCTGGTGAAGCTGATCGAGGCCGAGCGCCCGACGGTCGCGGGCGCGGTCCCGACCATCTGGAACGCGCTGCTCCAGCACGTCCGCGCGAATGGCGGCGACCTCAGCTCGCTGCGCATCGTGCCGTGCGGGGGCTCGGCGGTACCGCACGCGCTGATGGAGGCATACGAGAAGGAGTTCGGCGTCACGATCCTGCAGGCCTGGGGCATGACCGAGACCTCGCCGCTCGGCAGCGTCGCGCATCCGCCGGTCGGCGCGACCGGCGACGAGGCCTGGCACTACAAGGACACCGCTGGCCGGCTGATCTGCGAGGTCGAAGCCCGGCTGATCGGTGAGGAGGGCACCGAGCTGCCGCACGACGGCAAGGCCGTCGGCGAGGTCGAGGTGCGCGGCCCGTGGGTCACCGGCGCGTACTACAAGGACGACGACCCGGCGAAATTCAGGGACGGCTGGCTGCGGACCGGCGACGTCGGGACCATCGACCCGCTGGGCTACGTCGTGCTGACCGACCGCGCGAAGGACGTGATCAAGTCCGGTGGCGAGTGGATCTCCTCGATGGAGCTCGAGAACGCGATCATGGCGCATCCCGACGTTCTCGAGGCCGCCGTGATCGGTGTCGCCGACGAGAAGTGGGGCGAGCGGCCGCTGGCAACCGTGGTCCTGGCGCCCGGCGCGACAACGTCCGCGGCTGACCTGCGCGCGTTCCTGGCCGAGCGGGTGCTGCGCTGGCAGCTCCCCGAGCGCTGGGCCTTCATCACCGAGGTGCCGAAGACGAGCGTGGGCAAGTTCGCCAAGACCAAGATCAGGGACGCCTACGCGCACGGCGACTACGAGGTGATCGAGGCGCGCTGAGCTGCTGAGCGCGCGCCGGTCGCTGCTTTGCGGCGGTCCGGTCGCGTCCCGGTACCCTGATCCCGCGATCGGCGCTGCGACAGTCGGCTGTTCCGGCAGCAGGTGCGCCGGTCGCGTAACGGTACTCTGGGGACACCTCTGAGGGATCCAGCAGAGGCCGAGGAGGCTTCGCCTAGTCCGGTCTATGGCGCCGCACTGCTAATGCGGTTTGGGTTCACGCCCATCCGGGGTTCAAATCCCCGAGCCTCCGCTCCTGACCAGCCACTATGCCGAAACGGTGTGGTGGCTGGTCGCATCTGCAGTTCCTGAGCTTCACGGCCCTGGGTGTCGTTCACCGGTGTCGAGAGTCGGCTGGCGACCGGCACGGCTAACGGCGCGGCGCGCTACCTGACCGTGGCAGCGCTGGAGTGCTCCTCCAGATGTGGGCGGCTTAGATATCACCCCGTCTGGGGGATGAAGCTCACTGTGGCGCGCGGTCGAATGGTGACGTGACGGTGAACGCAACGTAACGGGCCAGATGGGTGGGCTTCCGGGAGACGCTGCGCGGGCTGGCGGGGAACCAGGTGGTTCGCGCGGCAGCTTGGCATCACGCTGATGGCCTGGGGGAAGGGGTTTGCCATGCCGGTTAAGACTGAGGATGCCGCGCGGCGAAGGACTGCCGCGCGGGCGCCCGCTAGAGGCTCGGCGCGGCCCGCCAGAGGTTCGGCGCGGCCCGCTAGAGGTTCGGCGCGGCCCGCTAGGGATCGGCGCGGCCAGTCCGAGGTTCGGCGCGGCCCGGGACGGACGAGCAGCTGAGCCGGGCGGACCGGGAGGCGCGGGGGAAGGACGCCCGGGCGGTGGCGTCGCTGGAGTCGCAGGCGGAGTTCACGCCGGGCACGGGGCGGGATCCGGTCGGGCTGCTGCTGGAGCAGGACAAGAGCCGGGTGCCGGAGCTGGTGCCGGTCCGGCTTGGGCGGATGCTGGTGTCGGCGTTCACGTTCTACCGGGGGGCGGCGCTGCCGATGGCGGCTGACCTGGCCACCACCCCCACCTCGGGGCTGCGGGTGCAGTTGTGCGGGGATGCGCACCTGGCCAATTTCGGCGCGTTCGCTTCCCCCGCGCGGCGGCTGGTCTTTGACGTCAACGATTTCGACGAGACGCTGCCTGGCCCGTTCGAGTGGGATGTCAAGCGGCTGGCGGCCAGCCTGGCGGTGGCCGGGCGGGACAACGGGTTCCCGGCCAAAGCCCGCCGTAAGGTCATCCTGGCGGGGGTCGAGCGGTACCGGACGGCGATGCGGGAGTTCGCCGGCCAGCCGTTCCTGGCGGTGTGGTACGCGCACCTGGACGTCGAGGACACCATCGCCCGGTTCCAGTCGCAGATGAAGAAGAAGAGGTTCAAGGCCACCCAGAAGATGGTGGCCAAGGCCCACACCCACGACAGCATGAAGGCGCTGGGCAAGCTGACCACCCAGGTTGACGGGCAGCGGCGGATCATCAGCGACCCGCCGCTGATCGAGCCGATCGAGGAGGTCTTTTCCGGCGAGCAGGCCAGCGCGATCTATGAGCTGGTGGGCCAGACGCTGGGCAAATACCAGCGCACCCTGCAGTCCGACCGCAAGGCCCTGCTCGAGCACTTCAGGCTTGTTCAGGTGGCCCGCAAGGTGGTCGGGGTGGGCAGTGTCGGCACCCGCTGCTGGATCGCGCTGATGGACGCCGGCGACGGGACCGAGCCGTTGTTCTTGCAGCCCAAGGAAGCCCAGGCCTCCGTCCTGGCGGCCTACTGCGGGCGCAGCCACTACGCCGGCCACGGCGAGCGCGTCGTCGCGGGGCAGCTGCTGATGCAGGCCGAAAGCGACATCTTCCTCGGCTGGACCCACGTGACCGGGCCGGACGGGGTGGACCGCGACTATTACGTGCGCCAGCTGAAGGACTGGAAGTTCTCCTTCCCGATCGAGCAGATGATCCCCTCGGGCATGGCGGCCTACGCGCAAATGTGCGGGTGGTCCCTGGCACGGGCCCATGCCCGTTCCGGCGACCGCATCGCGCTGGCCTCCTACCTCGGCGGCTCCGACAAGTTCGACCAGGCGATCGCCGACTTCGCCGAGAAATACGCCGACCAGAACGACCGCGACTACGCCGCCCTTCAGGCCGCCGTCAAAGACGGCCGGGCCAAGGCGGCCACCGACATCTGAGACGCCAAGGCCAGGAACAGTGCTGCCAGATGACCGGCGCGGACGCCCCTGCGGGCGGATGCGGCCCTTCCCGAAGGTAGGGTGCCCGCTTCTGGCTACTTATTGGTGACTCGAAAAGGCTGTGACCGGCTGCGCCGTGTGCTGTTTATGAGAGGTCCGTCATCACCGGTTCGCGCGATGAATGGACCACCGATACACCGATCGCCGGATGCGGGACCCGGCACGACCGCAACATCATCCCGGAGCGCGCATCACCCCGATTGGGCCAGGCAGAACGGATGTCCGGACGGGTCCGTGAGCACCGTCCACCTGCCGCCGCCGGGCTGGAAGTCGGGCTTGCTCGCACCCAGCTCGAGGCACCGCTCAACCGCTTGCTCCATGTCATCTGCCTGCAGGCACAGGTGGTAGCGCTTCGGAGGTATCGACTCGGGCCAGCCCGGTCCCTGGTAGCCGTCCGCCCGGCTGAAGAGGATCCTGGTGTGTCCGTCGCTGATCTCCGTGTACTCGTCCCCGTGAACAGTGACTTCCCAGCCGAGTACCCGGTGGTAGAACTCAGCCAGCACGGGCGGGTCAGCGCACTGCAGATCCACTACGACCAGTTTCGCGATGCCCGCCATCAGCTCTCCTGAGGACGCCAGCAGTGTCAGTCGGCTGGCATGTCTGCGTGGCAGACCGGGCACGTGGTCGGCGGGTCGGAATCGGCCATCGAACCGCATTCCGGGCAGACGCGCCTGAGCCAGCACGCCGGATCGCCTGGCCGGTCATCGTCGTCCGGCGACCGCACTCCATGGAGGCTGCGCCGCTGCGCCCATCATCGCGTCCTTTCGGAATCGGAAAACTCGCCCTCCCATACCAGTCAACCACCCCCGAGCAGTGCTGAACTCCGGCTGCGCACGCATACAAGCGCGAACGGCGACGACACGCCGCGACACGCCGGCGCCGCGAACTTACCGCCGCCCTTCTGCGTTTAGCGGGGGTGCGGGTGGTGGCTTATATGCCGCACGCCCGTATACCGATATCCGCGGGTATGAGCGGAAGGAGCACTCTCATGCGATTCACTCGCGGGTTTGCCCTAGCAACTGCCGGTACGGCGGCGATGTCTGGAGCCGGGCTGATGGCCACTGGTTCCGGCCATAGCTGCCCCGGCCGTTCACCATTCCTTCATCGGTCGCTTTCACCGGACCAGCCGGGTCGCATCGACCGTCCCGGCCAACGGTGACGTCAATCCGTACGGGGTGGTGGTGGTCCGGCAAAGCCAGGGCCGGCTTACACCGGGGCGACATCCTGGTAAGCAACTTCAACAACTCTAAGAACCTGCAGGGGACAGGATCCACGATCGTCGAGATCAGCCCGAGCGGGCACCGGACGGTCTTCACGCACATCACCAAGGCCTCGCTGCCAGGCCGCTGCCCAGGCGGCGTCGGCCTGACGACGGCCCTGGTTCTCGTGCACGGCTGGGTCATCGTCGGCAACCTGCCGTCGAAGAATGGCCAGGCCGCGACGTCGTCGCCAGGGTGCCTGTTCGTCATCGACAGCAAGGGAACAGTCAGGAAGATCTTCAGAGGACACGGCATTAACGGACCGTGGGACGCGACTGCGATGACCCAGGGCCGGTCGGCCGCGCTGTTTGTCGCCAACGTGCTGAACGGCACGGTGGCAGCGAAGGGCAAGGTCGTCCGCCGCGGAACCGTGCTCAGGCTCAACATCGCGTTCAGCCGCGGCAAGCTGCCGGCGATCAAGAACGTCACGAAGGTCGGGTCGGGCTTCGCTGAGCGGACCGATCCCGCGGCGTTCGTCGTCGGGCCGACCGGGCTTGGTCTCTGCCGGGAACGGCACGCTGTATGTCGCGGACACCGAGATGAACCGGATCACCGGGATCAGCCATGCCCTGACGCGGGGCAATTCGGCCGGGACCGGCAAGGTGCTGACCTCAGGCGGAAAGCTCAACGCTCCGCTCGGCCTTGCCGTCGCACCAGGCGGTGACGTGCTCACCGTCAACGGCGCGGATGGTCGGATCGTGGAGACTACCCCGTCAGGCATGCAGATGGCCTCGCGGTTCATAGACCGCTCTGGAAGCCCGCCCGGGAGCGGTGCGCTGTTCGGGTTGGCCGTGAAGCCACCGATGAGCGGTGTCTACTACGTCGACGATGCGGCTAACACGCTGCGGTTGCTGCACTGACGCGTAATTCAGGCGACATCACGCGGCCCAGCCGTCACCGTCGCGGTGGCGGCTGGGCCGGCTCGTCAGCGCCCGCAGGCAGGCTCAATTCGAGCCCAACACCGTGGGCGGATTGCTCTCCTAGAGGTCGTCGCCAGGGTCGTAGGGACCACCGATGATGGCCGTGTCCTCGGGCAGCGGATCGAGGTGGCTGCCGATGCCGACCTCGTCGTCGAACTCTTCTTCCTCCTCCGCAGCATCCTTGAAGATTCTTCCGCAGACCACGCGGTACAGCTGCTCGGGATAAGGAATATGGTCGATCGAGCGCAAGGCCTGGTCCTGACCAGCGGACTCGACCACGAATTCGCCATACCCGAGCAATCGGCCGGCAAATGTGCGGTGGAAGCTCATGTCCGTCACTTTGGAGAGCGGCATCATCGCCACGCTGCGGGTAAATACGCCGGACGTCAGCAGGATCCGTTCCGACGTAATGACGAAGTAATCGACTGCCCAGTTTACGGCTTGCCAGATCAGCCTGCGCCATCAGCAGGGCCCACAGCCCCCAGACGATCCAGATCAGGACGGTGTGGCCGCGCAGCAAGGTTGCCGACAGAATGAATGCCGCGAGCAGCCCGCGCGACCGCCTGGGCGCTGGGAACCAGGAGCACAGCCGGATGGCGCCGGACCGTCGCCACCCGCTCTTCTCGTGGCAGCAGGTACTTGTCGACGTCGGCCGGCTGATGTCGCGACGTAGTCGTGCGAGCCAATGTTCTACAGCTTTACGTGGTTCAGGAACTCGGCCATCGAGTTGCCCGCGGACTTCAGCCAGTTCAGGGTGCCGGTTACTACGTTGGCCGCCCCGTCGGGAGAGGTCGCGAGGTAGTAGATCACGAAGGCGATGGCAGCCCAGGTCAGAACCTTCTTCAAACCTCGGTCACCTCCCTAGCCTGATGTGCGGATGGCTCCAAGTCGCCGCTGGCCTCAGCATATCTGACTACCCATTGGTCACCAATGGCAGTCAACTGCCTGTGTAACCATAGCTTCAAGGGAGTCACAGCCCAGCGCAACCACGCCGATTCTAGCTCCGAAAGCCGTTACTGTTCTTGCTGCGGCGAGCCGGCTTCCGGAGCGGACGGCCCTCGCGGCCGGACCCACTCGCGCGCTGGATGCTGGATGGAGAAGTGACTGTGGCCGAGGTGACAAGCGGTGACTTCTGCATAGCCGTCTACCGGGAGGACAATGCCTGGGAGGCCGAGGTGCTCCCGGTAGCGGTGATCGGAAGCCTGGAATCGATCATCCACGCCCTTCGGCAGCAGCCCAGTATCGGCGGCGTATTCGGCCTGACGGCGGTCGGCGATGACTTCTTCGTCATCACCAGGGTGAGCGGCGGCAATATCTCGGTTTTCCTGTCCGACCTGACGGCGTCGGTGGACTGGCCGCTGGCCAAGCAGGTTCTGGAGTACCTCGACATCCCTGTGCCATACGACGAGGACCTCGACCAGGTGCTGCCCGCCGGGGAGCTCTCGATCCTGGCCGACCTCGGTGTGGACGAGATGGAACTGTGCGCGCTCTCCGGCGACCTTGACCTGTTTCCAGACGAGGTTCTGGCCAGCCTGGCGCGCCGGGTCGGTTTCGGTGCTGCCTTCGACAGGGCGCTCGAGTCGATCACCGGCCAGTGACGTGGCGGACGCCGGGGTAACCTCCGGTTACGTGGCCTCCTTCGAGCCGAGCATGCGGCTCGCGATCGATCTGGCGGCCGGCACCGATGCCGGATCGGCGACCAGCTCGGACGTGCCGGTCGGGGCAATTGTGCTCGGGCCTGACGAAGCGGTGGTGGGCAGAGGGCACAACCAGTGCCTGGCCACTGGCGATCCCACCGCCCACGCGGAGATCGTCGCCATCAGACAGGCGGCGCGGCGCACTGCGGTCCTGGCGGCTTGACGGCTGCACGCTGATCGCCACGCTCGAACCCTGCACGATGTGCGCTGGCGCGCTGCTCAACGCGAGGATCCGGCGGCTTGTGTACGGCGCTGCTGACCCGCGGGCCGGCGCGGCGGGCTCGCTGTGGGATGTGGTGCGAGACCGCAGGCTGGGCCCGCCGGTCGAGGTCATCGGCGGGGTGCTCGCTGAGCGAGTGCGCGGCGCTGCTGACCAGCTTCTTCGAACGCCGCCGCGCCGAGTAGTCATCCGGGCAATCGCGTCCATCGGCGCAAAGTCACCGGCGGAATCCGCCGTGCCCGCTTGCTCGGGTAGGCTCAGCGGCGGTGGAGTCGCCTAGTGGCCGAGGGCGCACGCCTCGAAAGCGTGTGAAGGGGCAACCCTTCCGTGGGTTCAAATCCCACCTCCACCGCTTCTGATGAGGCACGATACAGTGTGCGCCTGGCTGTCGCCGCGGCGGTGGCCGCCGCGTTGTCTGAGTTTTGTCTCACTTACGAGCCGCTAACGCAATGCGCGACGATGCCGTGGCTGGAGGCGTCGGGGTATGTCCTGACCGAGGCCACAGGCGGGACGGGGGAAGGCAACGGCAGCGTCGGGCTGGTGTTCACTGGGCAGCACGAGGTGGCGATCACGCTCGACTGCGGCCAACGGTCAAGCCAGGTTACGGGAAGATCCTGATCGGGAGGCGCGTTGATAATAGTGGACGCGACATATCGTGTTGGTTGGGGTATGCCCGGGCCTTGACGGGCTTCGGGCCTTGAGAGGTGAGCGTGATGACTGGTTGGTACGGGGAGCGCACGCCGGACAGGTCGGCCAAGGCCATGATCGCCGTGACGCTGCTCGCGCTGCTGCTGGTGGCAGCCGTGCCGGCGGCGTTGCTGGCCGCAGTCGTCATGATGCTGCTGGGACACGTCGTCGGCGGGCTCGCGCTTTTCGGCGGCTCCGTCCTCGCCGCCGCCATCGCTGTCGCGCTCGCAGGCATGAGCGGGAAGTGGCACCTGCGCAAGCTGCTCTCCGGAGGCAGCTTCCGCGTCATGCGGCTGAACGGCAGCCAATACACCGACGTCGCAGAGCAAGAGGGCAGCGACTACGACAACCTAATACAGCTGGACCGCAGCGAATACACCGAGGTTCGCTGACCCGACCCTGCCCATCATTCTGATTGCGGCTATGTCTGGCCAGATATCCGGCCGCGGATCGGCTGGTGGTTGCAACGGTGAACTGACCAGGATTTCGAAGGTGCCGCCGATATACCCTGCCGTGCGATCAGAACTGCCAGCTATGCGCGGTTCGGTGGGCCGCAGCGCCCGGCTGCGGCGAGAACCAGTGACGCAGGAGCATTGCCATGGCTTGTTACGAGGAGGAGAATCGATCAAAACGAGCGATGTGATCGTATTGATTGTCTGGAGAGGTCATGGGGGCGCTGGTAAAGGACGAATCGCTGCAGGACCAGACGTACCTGCCGCGAGAGGACACTGGCGAGATCATTGATTTCCTTAGTGCCCTCCGGGTCCGAGGCCGGGAGGCCGCCGATCCACGCCCGCGACTGACAGGGCCGGACGGGCGAAGCGTCGAACTTCCGGAGCCAATGTTCGAAGTGCTCCTCCAAGTCGCAGCAGCCATGAAGGCCGGCCTGGCCGTGACCGTCGCTCCGCACCACCTGACGCTGTCCACTCAGGAGGCGGCTGACCTGCTGCGGATCTCGCGCACCACGCTGGTCCGGCTGCTGGAGACCGGCGCGATCCCATTCGAGAAGCCCAGCCGTCATCGCAAGGTACGGCTCGATGACCTCCTGGAATATCGCAGGCGACAGCGAAATCAGGCTGAGCTCGCGTTCGCGGACATCGTCGCCGACACAGAGCGGCTGGGCCTGTACGACTCCGATCCCATCGATGTCAAAGCGGGCCTGAAAGCCGCCCGCCGGAAGACTGAAGACTGAGCTGCATGTTCAGCGCACTGCTCGACACCTGTGTTCTCGTGCCCAGCCGGGCCCGCGACGTCCTGCTCGAGATCGCCAGCACGGGCGCCTACCGGCCGCTGTGGAGCACAGAGTTCCTCGCCGAACTTGACCCGCACCCTCCGCCTGCTCCTAGGCAGCATCACCGGAAGAAACCGATGCCTATCTCACCCGGCTTTACGGCAGATGGAAACGACGTTCCCTGACGCTGTCGTCACAGGCTGGGAACCACTCGCCGCGACCGTCCAGCTGCCAGACCCGGATGACCGGCACGTGGTGGCAGCCGTCTGGGCAGGCCGCGCCGACGTGATCGTCACCGATAACCTCGCGGACTTCCCCGCCCGACGCCTTGCCGACGCCGCTATTCAGGCAGTCTCTGGACGACTTCCTGCTCGATACGCTCGACCTTTACCCCACCAGGTAGCTGCCGCAGTCCGCTCCGTCGCCCGCAGGACCGGAAGATCGGGGCCGGCCATGACATCCCGTGACATCGCTGTCCAGCTCCAAACACACGGAACGCCCGCCTTCGGCGAACGCATGCTGACAGAACTTGACCGGCCAGATCCCGGCCGAACATAACGGCTCGGAGTCGAACCCCGCTCCGGGCCAGCGAGCCGCCTGCCGCGGCGATATGTCCAACGTGACATCGTCAAGGACGGCCGCTGCGGCCTCTTCGGGGCGCACCCATCGGATGCGCCGCATGCGCTTGAACAAGGGCCCGCGCTAGCCGCCGACCAGGGCATAGATCCACTCCATTACCGAGCGTCGCCCTGCATCAAGGCATGTACCACATCAAGTGGGGCCGCCGTCTGGCGCATCAAGCGGATCCGGACAGGGCAGGTCGGGCCACGCGTGCCGGATATGCAATCGGTGAGTACCGGCCGCTGGCGCGGGGAGCTGAACCGGTCCCGGTCACCGTGGTGATTACTGTGGGTGACTACGGTGTGACTATGAGCCCTGACAGCGGGAACTCGCCGACGGAGGCCAGACCATGACCGGCCGGATGGGCAAGACCAGGAACGTCTTCCTGGTGTGGCTTGTCTGGCCGTTCCTGACGCTCGGCATCTACCACCTGGTCTGGTGGTACAAGATCAACCGCGAGGCACACGACCTGGACCCCGAGATCGACGTCAGCCCGGCAATCGCGGTGGTCGCGATCACGCTCGGCGCGCTGATCATCGTCCCGCCCTTCGTGTCGATCTACCGGACTGGCGAGCGGATCGGCAGGATGCAGGCGGCAGCGGGAATGCCGGTCTCCTGCAGTGGCCTGATCGGATTGCTCGCTAGCTTTCTCCTCGGGCTGCACGCGCTCTACTACCAGTTCGAGCTGAACAAGATCTGGGCGTATCTCGGCGGCGCTCCCGAGGGAACGACGGTGACATTGCCCGGCACGTCACGCTCGGGTGCACCAGGCATGCCCGGCCAGGCCACCGCTGACTGACCGGCGGCCGGCCGGGATACTGGTTACGGTCAACGCCCGTCTGCCTGTCGCCTCAGGAGCAGCACGCCGGCGCGGATCCCGATCGAGTCATTCGCCGGTGGCCGGCGGCCCGAACGCGGCGTCAGCCAATTCCGGCGGGTTAGCGCCTCCTGGCGAACAGGCCTTGCTGCGCACCGTCTCCACGAGGCCTTCCTGGCGCCGGACGTCGACCGCCTACGTCCGGGCCGTGCCCGACCTCGGCGTTTCAGGCCAGTCGGCGCCGGAATTGTCCGTGGACCTGCTCGTGCCCTCATTGGACGGCCAATTCCGCTCATCACTGCATGGCGGTCGTGCTTTCGACTCCGCTCCGGGCCTGGCTCCGGCCCTGGCCGCCGAGCCAGTCGAGATAGCGACCGGCATGAGGCTCCTCGACGGCACCGCGCTGGGATTCGTCGCCTGTGTGCCTACTGTCGAGATGGCCGTGGTTATCAAGGCTTTCGCCTATGCCTCCCGCAGGCTCGATCGAGACGTCGAGGACATCCACCGGCTGCTCGAGATCGTCAACACCCATCGAG
Organism: uncultured Actinomycetota bacterium; assembly: GCA_963809195.1. Taxonomy (GTDB): domain Bacteria; phylum Actinomycetota; class Actinomycetes; order Streptosporangiales; family Streptosporangiaceae; genus Chersky-822. Next base: position 394,822 of record CAWEIQ010000005.1, read on the forward strand.
CCGACACCATCGGCGGATGGCGGCTCGGCGAACCGGACCTACGAGGCTCCAGGCGTGACGCGGCCGTCCGGCTGAACGAACTGAGCCGCCAAACGCGGCGACTTACGAATGCCGACATCCCTGCTACACGGCTCGCAACGCTTATCGCCGCGCACGTACGCAGCCTGGACCGTTGAGGACCGGCATGCGCTCGCCGGCTGGTCGCGGCAAGCCCGTCCGGCAAGGTCAGGGTCAGCTGCCGCCGCAGGACACGTGTATTGACGCAGAGTATACTCTGAGCGTATTCTCGCGCCATGAGCGTCCCTATGACCCTGCTTGGCCTGCTCGAACGCGAGCCGAGCCACGGCTATGACCTCAAGCGCGAATACGACGCCTACTTCGGCCGGGGCAAGCAGCTGCCGTTCGGTCAGGTCTATGCCACGCTGAGCCGGCTGGCCCGCGACGGCAAGGTGGCGGCCGGGGAGATCGAGCCAGGCGCGGGACCGGATCGCAAACGCTACGCCATCACGGACCTGGGGGTGGCTGAGCTCGAGGAGTGGCTTTCCGAGCCGGTCGAGCCCGAGCCTCACCTGCAGACGGTGCTGTTTTCCAAGGTGGTCTTGGCGCTGATGCTGGGGCGCCCCGCCGGGCGTTACCTCGATGATCAGCGCGGCGCCCACCTGCAGCGGATGCGGGAGCTGACCGCGCTCAAGCGGACCGGCAGCCTGGTCGACGCGCTCCTGGCCGACCACGGCCTGTTCCACCTGGAAGCCGACCTTCGATGGATCGACCTGACCACTGCCAGGCTTCAAGCTCTGGCGGAGGCGGTGCGGTCATGAGCGCCGAAATCCCCGGGATCCCCATGAATATTGAAGGCACTGCCATCGGCGCTGCAGGGCCCGAACCCGCCGGCTGCCTCATCGAGGCACGTGATGTGGTCATGTCCTTCGGCCAGACACCCGCCCTGCGCGGCGCCACCGTATCAGCAGTCCGCGGCGAGATCCTCGCCATCATGGGCCCCAGTGGGTCGGGCAAGTCGACGTTGCTGCACTGCCTGGCCGGCATCCTCATCCCCGACTCCGGGGAGATCCACTTCGCTGGCCGGCGAGTCGACGCCCTACGCGAAACCGAGCGCAGCGCCCTGCGCCGGGACCGGTTCGGGTTCGTGTTCCAGTTCGGCCAGCTTGTCCCGGAGCTGACCGCCGAGGAGAACATCGCGCTGCCGCTGCTGCTGGGCGGCACCCGCCGGGTACCGGCGCTGAAAGCTGCCCGCGAGTGGTTCGGGCGGCTCGGCCTGGAGGGGCTGCAGCAGCGGAGATCGGGAGAATTGTCCGGAGGGCAGGCCCAGCGCGTGGCGCTGGCGCGCGGCCTGGTCGCCGACCCCGAGGTGCTGTTCGCCGACGAGCCGACCGGGTCGCTGGATTCCCTGGCCGGCGAACACGTGATGAACCTGCTGACCGCCGCCACCCGTGACCAGGGCACCACCGTCATCCTGGTCACCCGCGAACCCCGGGTGGCCGCCTACGCCGACCGGGAAGTCGTCGTACGCGACGGCAAGGTCAGCTCGCTTTCACCTAGCCGGGCAGTCTGATGATCCGCCTCGGCCTGCGCCTCACGCTAAATGGCGGCAGGGAGGCCGCCACCCGGCTCGCCGTCACCGCCGTGGCCGTGGCACTCGGAGTCGGCCTCCTGCTTATCACCATGGCGGGCATCAATGCCCTCAACGCCCAGTACGCGCGTGCCGCGTGGCTCAGCACCGGGGCGGTCGGGCCTGGCCCGCCTGCAGCGGGGCCCGCGGCGCTGGCGGCCGATCCCCTCTGGTGGCTGTTCAACACCGACTACTTCGGAAGCATGGCCATCTACCGGGCCGATGTGGCTCGCACCGGGCCGAGCTCACCGGTTCCGCCAGGTATCCCGCATCTGCCTGGCCCAGGGCAGTTCTACGCCTCGCCGGCCCTCAGCCGGCTCCTTCGCGCCACCCCGTCCGCCGAACTCGGGGACCGCTTCCCCGGGCACCAGATCGGCACGATAGGCCCGTCAGCGCTCCCGGCCCCGGACTCACTGATCATCGTCATCGGTCAGAACCCGGGCCAGCTCTCCCGCGTACCGGGAACCGGGATGGTGGCCAGCATCGCCACGACGCCCGGCAACAACGGCCCAGCTGGCTACGACCCCACGACTCTGGCGGCCATCCTCGCCGTAGGGGCGTTGGCGCTGCTGTTCCCAGTACTCGTCTTCATCGGAACCGCGACCCGGCTTGCTGCGGCACGTCGCGAACAGCGCTTCGCCGCGATACGCCTGGCAGGCGGAACGCCCCGGCAGGTGTCGGTGATGTCGGCGGTCGAAGCGTCCATCGCCGCCCTCGCGGGTGTGGCCATCGGCTTCATCCTCTACATCGTGCTCCGTCCGGTCTTGCAGCACGTGTCCTTCACCGGCGAGCCGTTCGCCTCCGGCGACCTGTCGCTTGATCTGGCCGACATCTTGCTCGTCGCGGTCGGCGTCCCGTCCGCCGCGGCGGTGGCGGCGCGGATCGCGCTGCGGCGCGTGCAGATCTCCCCGCTCGGCGTCACCCGGCGGGTCACCCCGCCCCAGCCCAGCGCCTACCGGCTGATCCCGCTTCTCGCCGGCATCGGCGAACTCGCCTACTTCGCCAGCGCCGGGCACCCCACGAGCAGCAACGGCCAGATCGAGGCATACTTCCTGGGATTCCTCCTGACCATGGCGGGGCTCGTCACGGCCGGGCCGTGGCTCACCATGGCCTGCTCCCGGATCATGGCCGGGCGCACCAGCGGGCCCGCCGCGCTCATCGCCGGGCGCCGGCTTTCGGACAACCCGCGAGCCGCCTTCCGCTCGATCGGCGGGCTGATTATCGCGCTCTTCGTCACCAGCGTCGCCGCCGGGATAACGAGCACGATCATTTCCGATCATGGTGCCCCCACCGGTGGCGTTGCCACCAGCGGCACCCTGGCTGACCAGTTCGTCACTGGCCAGACGGCTTCGGGCCACGCGTTGACGGATGTGGCTTCGATCCCGGCCACAGTGCTGAACGGCTGCGGGCAGTACGAGGCGTCCGGGGCGTGACGGTGATACATACCGACCCCCGGGCCACCGCCTCCCCGAAAGCTAATCAGAACGACCTGGCCGGCCTAGCCTCGTGCGCCCAGCTCTCCAGCACCCCAGCGCTTGGCCGCTGCGCCGCAGGCACGGGCATTGCGTCGATTAAGCTGAATCTCAGCGGGGCAGAAACTAGCAGGTCACAAGCCGCGACGGTATGGCCTACCGCGGCCATCTCCCCCCAGCGCTTGCAAGGTATCCCGGTCCAGACGATCATCGTGGGCACGACCGGCTCAAGCGCCGCGATCGAGCGGGCACGAACCGCCCTCGAGGCCGACTTTCCCTACCTGGGCCTCCCCGCCACCATGAGCGGGTCAGGTTCCCAGAGCGCCTACACCGAGCTGCAGCACATAACCGACGTGGTGATCCTCGCCAGTTTGGTCATCGCCGGCTGCAGCCTCGCGGCGAGCGTGGCCGCCGGTCTAACTGACCGGAAACGCCCCTTCAGCCTGCTCCGGCTCACCGGCGCCCCGATCGGCATGCTGCGTCGCGTGGTGGCCTTGGAAAGCGCTGTTCCGCTCGTCATCATCGCCCTCGTATCGGCGGGGACGGGATTCCTGGTCTCCGGGCTGTTTCTCAGATCCGAGCTCGGTGAGTCGCTCCGGCCGCCAGGACCTGGGTATTACCTCATCGTCTTTGCCGGGCTCGCCGCTTCGCTCGGAGTCATAGCTTCGACCTTGCCCCTGCTCCAGCGGATCACCGGACCAGAGAACGCCCGCAACGAGTGATCGACTCCGGGTCCTGGCATCCGGCCCTCGGAACCTTTGCAAATATGTGGCGACCTCGGATGAGTTCCAGATCGCCGGGCGAGCTGCTGGGCCGGTGAAGCCGGCCGTCGATACCTGCGCGATGGAGGAGCGCCGCCTGCAGCGGAGATGGTGATTACTTAAAGATATTGACCGCCCGTGCAATCACCAGTCCCAGGATCATGAGGGAGCCGACCGCTTGAGCTGTCATTGCCAGCTTGCCCCAGCGGGCAAGCGGCATCACATCGGTCGGGCTGAGGGCGGTGGCGTTGGTGAAGCCGAGGTAGAGGTAGTCGAAGAACTCTGCGCGCCAGCCAGGCGGGGCTACCGCAGGGTTGAGCTGTTCGGGGAAGGCGAGGTCGGGGAATCGTGGCGGAGTCAGGAAACGCGATTCGGGACCGCCTCCGTCAAGCACCCAGTAGACGAAGGCGAAGGCAATGATCGTGTAGAGCCACACCAAAAACCCGGTCTTGAGCAGATCCGGAGCCGAGCTTGTCTCCGGGCCGCCCTCAATGAGATCTATGATCAGCCTGATTGTGACCCCAGCCGCGTCGGCGACGAGGACAGCCACAAGGCCAAGGGACAGTGCCCGGCCGGCAGCCGACCGGCGGTCGATGCGACCCCGGTCAATGGCGATGATGGCTATCAGCAGCAGCGCCTCGATCGCCGGGACTGCCCATTGCGGTCCGAGGCTGAATCTAGGAATGAGCAGCGGCGGTATGGCCATCGTGACGACCAGCGTGAGCGCCATGGGCCAGCGTCTCTCTGCTCGCAGTGCGGTTCCGGTGTTCTCAACGCCAGATCTCTGCCTGCGGGGAGCGCCTCCTCGGCTGCCAGCCCACCAGTCCCGGACACTGGCCTCCGCCTTCGCCATTGCCGGTGCCCGCTCCGCTGCAGCGTCGGCCTCGGCGATCAGGGCGCGGGCGGCGTCCATTGTCGCCGCTACGTCCCCAGGATCGCTGCTGGCAGGCACGTTGACGACGATGAAGGCTCGATCATGATCCGCTTCGGCTTGCACGGGCACCTTCGCAGCGAGCGCGCGCTGTTGATAGCAACTAAGCCACTCGCTGGTCACCGGCCCAGTCAGCGGTACCCGGACCGTCAGGTGCTCACCGGCCGGGTGGACCTCGATATCTGCTCGAGAATCGATATCTGTCATGCTGGCCCGGCCTCTCCTTTGCAGGCTGCGGCCTCTCTGATTACCGCTGTGCCCGATCCGCGCCGCAGTCAGCCTGCATCCCGGCCATGGGGGTGCTGCAGACCTCACGCCTCCTGATAGCCGTCGTCACAGCCTGTACATCGCCCGAGGTTACGGGCTCTCTACCAAGACTCCGTCGCCGGCCCAAGCTGCGCCGCGATGTCGGCCACTGTGTCCAGAAGACCGGCGGCGACGGACATCACCAGATCGTAGGCTTCGTCGTTCGTCATGGTCAGCCGGCGAGCGTTCACGCCAAAGAACGCGATCATCCCGGCGAGCGCCAGCCGTTTGTTCCCATCGACCAGCGCGTGGTTGCGTGCCAGCGAGTGCAGCAGCGCTGCCGCCTTCGCATCCAGATCCGGATAGGCGTCGCTGCCGAAGGCAGACGCGGCCGGCCGCGCCACCGCGGAGTCCAGCAACCCTATGTCGCGGACCTTCGGCGGGCCGGCCAGCGCCCGCTCCGCCACATGCAGGAGTTCGGGCACCATCAGGTAGATCACTGGCCAAGCCGCTCCAGCGCTTCGGCATACTTCGGCAGTTCGTCATCAAGCACCCGGTCCAGCAGCTCCGCGCGGCTGTGGGACTCCACGTACTCTCGGATCGCCTGCCGAGCCACCTCCTGCATCGGCCGGCCCTCGCGCTCCGCCCGTCGGCGGAGTGCTCTGGCCTCAGCATCGGTCAGCCGCAAGGTCATCGCCACGCACACTATGGTATCAAGATTGATACCACGAGTTTTGGCGGTCAGTTGCGGGCGGATGATGACCCAGAGAACTTGCGCGCGGCCCGGGCCGCCGCGCATGGGGCGCAGAATGGCACGTCAACATCACCGAGTAGACCCCAAGACTGGTGCCCTGTGGTTACCGCGTCAAATATCTCGCAAATGTCGCGGTCATCTGGATGGGTCCTCGAGCAGTAGCAGAAGCAGGGCCTGCGCCGCATGACCTTTTCCGCGCGCTCGATCACCGCCCGAACCTCGGGGCGGCTCACGGCTTCGGCGAGCGCGTCGACAGCCGGTCGCATGCGCTCCAGCGCGTCGGTCACGGCCTGCCCTACCCGCCGGCCGACCTCTGCCAGAGTGTCCGCGAGCTCGGTGTCCTTGTCAGCGCCCACAATCGCATCCTCCCACTGGGCAGGGCCCAGATCCAGGGCAGAACTCCCTGAGCTCCTTGTAGCTCCTCATCAAGCACTGGTTATTCGCTCGCTCGCACCGGGAATCATCCTTGCGGCCCGAGAGTAGGCCAGCGCCGCGCACATTCCGCATCGTCCGCGAGACGAGCATTGCAGCCCGGCGATGGTGGCCTCGAAGCCTTCCGCGCTGCCGGCGGGCCAGAAGGCGTAGACCGTGTCACGGTTTGCCATCCGCCCATCTACGTGACGTCTCGGCAGCGGTCCCAAAGGGCTGACATCACACCGAGAGGAGCCACATCGTGGACATGAAGTTCGAGGTCACGGTGCTGCCAGTAACCGACGCCGACCGCTCGAAGGCCTTCTATGAGGGCCTTGAGTGGCGCCTGGACGCCGACATTCCGATCGACGAGCAACACCGGATTGTGCAGTTCACCCCACCTGGTTCGCCGGCGTCGATCCAGTTCGGGCCGGGCACGACGACGATGACGCCGGGCGCGATGCATGACATGTTTTTGATCGTCGAGGACATCGAGGCGGCCAGGGATGACCTCATCAGTCATGGCGCGGACGTCAGCGATGTCTGGCACGGCCCGGGGCTCGACAATGTCGAGAAGCGCATGCCCGGTCGCGACCCGGAGCGCGGCACGTACCGCAGCTTCGCGACGTTTGCTGATCCCGACGGGAACAGCTTCTTGTTGCAGGAGATCACTGACCGGCTCCCGGGCCGGGTATGGCCGACGAACACTGGGGCACTGGCTGATCTCCTGCGTGAGACCTCCGAGCATCACGGCTCGTTCGAGAAGGTGGCACCTCCGCACGACTGGTGGGATTGGTATGCGGCCTACATGGACGCGCGGCAGCGCGGGAGCAACGAGGATGACGCTTCATCGGCGGCTGGGCGCTACATGGCGGATGTCAAGCACATCGTCGTCTGACCGCGACGAGCCGGCATAAGGGGTATCGGTGAGCTTGAACAGCGACTATGACGTGATCGTTCTCGGCGGCGGTGCCCCTGGCGAACACTGCGCCGCAGCCGTCGCCGCACGTGGGCTGCGGGTCGCCTTGGTCGAGAGAGAGCTGGTCGGCGGCGAGTGCTCCTACTGGGCTTGTATTCCGTCGAAATCGCTTCTGCGCCCGGGAGAGGCGGTGCAAGGCGCTCGCGATGTGGGCGCGAGCGCGCAAGTCAACGTTCAGGCCGCGCTGGCCTGGCGGGACTACATGGTGTCCGATTACTCCGACGCTGGTCAGGAGCGCTGGCTTTCGGACCGGGGCATCGACCTGCTGCGAGGCGAGGGTCGGCTGGCAGGTACAGGCGCGGTCGAGGTCGACGGCGTCCGCCACACCGCGGAGCACGTCGTCGTGGCGACGGGCTCATATCCGATCGTGCCTCCGATCCGAGGACTCAGCGACCTCGGCGGCGTTTGGGGAACCCGCGAAGCCACGAGCATGAAGGATGTCCCGCGCCGCCTGCTGGTGCTCGGTGGCGGGTCAGCAGGCGTCGAGATCGCCCAGGTCGTGCGGCGCCTCGGTGGCGAGGCTGCCATCGTCGAGGGAGCTGACCGCGTGCTTCCGCGCGAGCCTGCTCCGCTGGGCCAGGCGCTTGGTGAGGCCCTGCGCAGGGACGGAATCGAGCTGATGGTCGGGATGCACGCCGCCGCGGCCAGGCGGGAAGGCGAGGATTACGTTCTCGAGTTCGATGGCGGCATGCAGCTGCGAGGCGACCGGCTGCTCGTGGCGACCGGCCGGCGTCCACGCGTCGAGGGGATCGGCCTCGAGACGGTCGGTATCGAGGGCGGCGCCCGCGGGATCCCGGTGGACGAATACATGCGCGCAGGCGAGCGTCTTTGGGCTATCGGCGACGTCAACGGCATCTGGCCGCTCACCCACGTCGGCGAGTACGAGGGCGACGTGGTCGCGTTGAACATTCTCGGCGATGCGCATCCGGCGAACTACGAAGCCGTTCCGCGCGTGACGTACACAGATCCGCAGGCGGCTTCGGTGGGCGCACCTGAGGGTGCGTACAGCGGTACCGCACCCATGTCGGAGGTGCCGAAGACGGCGACCTACACGCACGCCTATGCCAAGTCCAACGGCTTCCTCACCCTGCTCAGCGACGGCGAGCGGCTGACCGGCGCCTACGCGCTGGGGCCCGAAGCCGGCGAATGGATGCAGCAAGCGACGCTTGCTATCCGCGCGCACGTGCCGCTCGACGTGCTGAGCGACACGATCCAGCCTTTCCCGAGCTTCTCAGGCATCTATGACGCGGCGGTGAAGGAGCTTCTCATGCAGATCGCGGACATGCCGCGGCCGGTCAGGCCGATGGACGCCCAGATGGCCAGCTTGTCCCGCTGAGGAGGAGGAAGCATGACCAGCGCCACCAATGGTGTGCCAACCGCCCGCGAACCCGCACTGGCCGGCCAGACGGTCGTCCTGATCGGAGGCAGCGCGGGCATCGGTTTCGAGACCGCTCGACGTGCCCGAGCTGAGGGTGCCGACGTCGTCCTGACCGGCCGCAACCCTGATCGGCTCGAGCAAGCCGCGCTGGAAGTCGGCGCGGAGCGCATTGCGGCTTTCGACGCAAGCGACGCAGGGTCGGTGCAGAAGTTCTTTCAGAACATGCCCGCACCCATCGACCACGTGATGATCACGGCTGGAGGTCCGCAGTACGGGCCGCTGCTCGAGATGGATGCCGCCCAGGTACGCGACTCACTAAGCGGCCACGTGGTGGTGGGGCTCGAGGTCGCGCGCAACGCCGCAGGCATGATGAGGCCCGGAGGAACACTTCTCTTCATGGGCGGCACGGGAGGCCGACGCGTCGGGCACGGGCTCGGGATCGCCTCCGCCGCCACCGCGGTGCTGCCTCCGTTCACGGCTGCTCTCGCGCTTGAGCTAGCGCCGGTTCGCGTCAACCTCATCGCTCCGGGCTTCGTAGACACGCCGTTGTCGGCATCGTTGCTCGGAGACCACATCGAGGAGCGCCGTGATGAGCTGCGTGAAGCGCTCCCGATCGGCCGCGTCGTCGGACCCGCCGACGTCGCCGCGCTGGCCGTCCACATCATGAGCAACACAGCGCTCACCGGCGCGACGTACGACATCGATGGTGGGCAGCAGTTCGTCTCCGTATGAGCTCGCGGAACTGAGCGGAGGTGACGTAGCCGAAGAAGCGGTCGGGTCCTCTGGCCAGGACCGGGAGAGGAACGCGATGGACAGCATTCCAATCGGCGACTATGCGCTGTTGTCCGACTGCCGCTCGGCGGCACTGGTCAGCCGGGACGGATCTGTGGACTGGCTGTGCTTCCCGCGTTTCGACGGGCCATCGGTGTTCTGCCGCCTGCTTGACCCGTCTGGAGGGCATTTCGCGATCCGGCCGACCAGCGAGTTCCAGGTCAGCCGCAGGTATCTGGATCAGACCATGGTGCTGGAAACCATGTTCACGACCGCGGACGGCACTGCCGTCCTCACTGATGCCATGGCGGTCGGCAGGAACGAGCGCGGCCACGACCTGGGCACGCGCTCCCCGAGCATGCTGCTGCGCCGGCTCGACTGCACGCGCGGCAAGATCGAAGCGGAGGTCAGCTACTTGCCCCGGCCGGAGTACGGCCTTATTCATCCCTTCTTGTTGCCGGTCCCCGGCGGGCTTGCCGCACAAGGCGGCGCCGATCGGCTGCTGTTGTCCACCGCGGTCGCATTCGACGTCGACGGCACTGGCGCGAATGCCCGGTTCCGGCTTGCCGCCGGGCAGTCCGCGGCCTTCTCGCTGGGTCACGGGCACCTGGGTGGCCCAAAGCGCGACCCCTGGACCGCGGAGGAGATCACCTCCCGGCTAGACGACACGGTGGAAGGGTGGCGGTCCTGGTCGGCGATTCACCAGAGCTATGAGGGTCCCTGGCGGGAGCTTGTGCACCATTCGGGGCGGGTTCTGCAGGCGCTCACGTTCGCGCTGACCGGAGCGATCGTGGCGGCTCCGACGACGTCCCTTCCGGAGACCGTCGGCGGCGAGCGGAACTGGGACTACCGCTACACCTGGGTACGAGATGCCAGTCTGACCATGGAGGCGCTATGGGTGGCGGCATGCCCGGACGAGGCGAACAAGTTCTTCAGGTTCCTCGCCGAAGCGGCGGCATCGCAGCTGGAGCGCGGCGTGGATCTGCAGATCATGTTCGGTGTAGGCGGCGAGCACGACCTTTCCGAGCGAGAGCTACCGCATCTGGCCGGGTGGCGGGCTAGTCGGCCGGTCAGGGTGGGGAACGGGGCGTGGCACCAGCGGCAGATCGATGTGTACGGTCAGCTGCTCGGCGCCGCCGAACGGTTTAGCGGCCAGCTCGGTGTGCTGGACGCGGTCATCCAGCGATTCTTGACCGCGGCCGCTGACGCCGCCGCGTCCCGCTGGCGCGAGAAGGACCACGGGATCTGGGAGATCCGCGGCGAGCGCCGCGACTATGTGTACTCCAAGCTCATGTGCTGGTGCGCGCTCGACAGGGCCGTCACCCTCGCTGGCCGCCTTGCCGCCGAAGACCGGGTGACGGGCTGGACCGCCGCGCGAGACGAGATCAGGGCGGCCATCCTTGAGCGAGGCTGGAACGAGCGGGCCGGGGCCTTCACGCAGGCGTTCGGTAGCGAGGACCTCGATGCCTCCAGCCTGATGCTGGCCACGAGCGGGATCCTTCCCGGCGATGACCCTCGAATAAAGGCGACCATCGACGCCATTGCGCACCGGCTGACCGGCAAGCGCGGGCTGGTGTACCGCTACCTCGCCCACGACGGCTTCGCCGGTGAGGAAGGGACATTCCTGCTGTGCACGTTCTGGCTGGCGCAAGCGCAAGCGGTCACGGGCGACGTCGATGCCGCGACAGCGACCTTCGGGCGAGCCGTAGCAGCCATCAACGATGTCGGCCTGCTGGCCGAGGAGGTCGACGACGGCAGCGGGGAGATGATCGGCAACTTCCCGCAGGCGTTCAGCCACATCGGGCTTGTCAACGCTGCGTGGGCCATCACACAGGCCAGGCAGCGAAGCGGCCGCGCGTGATCTCGTCCGGAGTGGGCACGATGCAGCCCGGGTGCTTCGATATCGCCCGTCACGTGTGACGACAACTGACCCGTTCGCACGTGATGGTAGGTCCAAGTTCACACAACGAGGAGGCGCTGCAACCGCCTCAAGGCTGCCTGAGGTGATAGAAATGCCCACTGCTAGATCGATTTACGAAGAAATCTTCGATAACGACCGGGCGTTCCAGCTGTTCTGCTCGATCGCGGCTAGCGGTGAGGCGCAGGGCGGCTGGGAGAACGGCAGGATCGCGGTGCTCGTGCCCGGTCCGCAGCGGGACCTGGCCCCGAAGATAGCCAGGCACGGCGCTGACGAGGACAAGCACGGTCGCATCTTCAACGCGCTGCTGCGCAAGCGCGGCCTCGAGCCCGTGGACGTGCCACCCGAGACCGACTACACGATGCTGCTGGAAACCGCGGGCATCGGTTTGGCCCATAGTCGGCTGCGTCGCGATCAGATGCTGACAACACATGACATTGTCACATATCTCGCGCACAGCAGGGTGACAGAGCAGCGAGCGTCAGAGCAGATGCAGACTCTGCGCAGGTACTCCGAGTACCGGTCGGACATCGGCCGCGCGGTCACGATGATTTCCAACGATGAGGACAACCATCTGGCGTACTGCCACGAGGAGTTGCTGCGCCTAGCCGCAAACGGACACGCCGAGGTCATCCGGCAGACGCTGCGTCAGGCAGCGCTGGCCGAGATCGCGATTCACCGCGACGTGAGCAAGGCCGTCATGATCCACCTGAGCCGTATCCTCGGCTGGCCCAGGGCCAAGTCGGCCCTACTGGTCGCGGGCATCGAGGCCGTCTACGTCTACGAGCGGTTGGGCGGCTGGCGGCGGATGGTGTCGCTGCGCATGCCTGAGCGGCGAAACGCACTGGGCGAGCCTGCTCCGGCACACTCCACTTTCTCCTAGGCGGACGGGTTGCACCTCACCGGCCGTCGGACGTCTCGTGCGACGGCGATTCGCCGTTTCCTGACGCCCAGGCGCCTGGGTCGAGCGTAGCGGTCACGGCCTGCGGCACGCCGGCTGCAGAACCGTTGAGGCTCGGGACCGGCATGCCCAACGCCACGTGGCTGTGCGTGCGGTGGGCGATCGCGGCACCGGCGTGGTAGTCCTCAAGCTGCTGGAGGAACCCGGCGTTGGCGTAGGGCCTGCCATCGACCAGCGGTCCTGCCGTGCAGTCGATCACCGCGATGACGTCGTCGCCGGTCAGCGTCTTATGCGTTTCCAGAGCGTGGGCGAGGCTGAGGATGTGTTTCCTGTTCTCCCTGATGAGCTCCTCGGTCCGCTGCAGCAGCGAGGTCAGGTTGTCCTCGATCCGATCAGCCAGCGCGTGGCGCATCTCCGCCTCGGGGTCTTGGCCCTTCTTCCTGCGGCCGCCCTGGCCGCCTCCCGGCGCACCGACCTCAAGCCGGCGCGCGGTCGAGTACGAGGACACGGTCGAGCCCATTCCCCAGAAGCCCTCCATAAATGACGCCACCGTGGTCGCGGACTCCAGATCGCCGGAGACGCCGGATGAGCTATCGCTGTCGAAGAACAAGCGCTCGCCGGCTAGCGATGCAAGTGACACCTGGATGTCCGTCTCGAACTCGCTGCGCCACTGGGTGAACTGGTCTTCTGGCGGGATGCTGGCCACCATCCCCAGGTAGTCGCTGCCCTTCTCGATCGTGGCGATGTCGATTTCCATGTGCTGGCGGGTTCGGTAAGCAATGACAGCGTGGCAGGCTTCGTGGATAGCCACGGCGTGCCGCTCGCGCTCGATGTATTCGACGTCTTGCGGCGGACCGAGTTCCTTGAGCTGCTTGGCACGGATGATGTCCTGCCAGGTGATCACGTCGCGGCCGTCGCGGATGGCGGTGATCAGTGCCTCGTTGACCGTGTCCTTGATGGTCGCGCCTGTGGAGTACGGGGTGATGACGGCCAATTTGTTGATCTGCTCGTCGGTCAACTCGTGCCGCACCTTCGCGAGGTAGCCCTCATAGGTGCGAACCCGCCCGGCCTTGGACGGGTAGCCGACTTTGTAGATGCGGTCGATCCGGCCAGGCCGTAGCAGCGCCTCGTCCAGGGCCTCAGGCAGGTTGGTCGCCATCATCACCAGCATCCGGTACCGCGGCGGCGGCTTGGGGCGCATCCCGAAGACCCGCCTGACGTAGCGGTTCACGAAGCCACGAGGCTTCTTCAGCCCGGACAGCTCGGTCAGCAACGCCTGCAGAGTGCCCATACCGCCTCCGCCGCCGCCGCCGCCCATACCCATGATCTGCTTGTTGCGCCTGGTGGGCATCTCCTCCTCAGCCCCACTCGCCATAGCGTGCCTCGCTAGCTGCCACTGCACGTCGCGGGACAAGTAAGAGAACCCGTTGCAACCGGTCTTCCTGAACGCGGACGGGGCCGAGGCGCGGGGGAAAGTCGGACCGCCGCCCTGCGCCAGGGCGCCGCGGTTGCCGAGGGAGTCGGCTTCGTCGAAGAAGACGATCACGCCGCCGTAGCGCAGCGCCAGCCGTCGTAGCTTCCTGAACAGGCCCTTAACCTTCAGCACACCGACACCCATGAACATGTTGATGAACGCGCCAGGGTCGACGAAGACGTATGGCCTGCCGGTCTCCCCGGCCACGGCCTCCGCCATCAGCGTCTTGCCTGTTCCCGGCGGGCCCCACAGCAGCAAGCCGCCTGGCACATAGCCGCCCTTGGCCTCGATATCGTCCGGATTCTCGAGGAAGAGGATGTTCTCCTTGACTCGCTGGAGCACGTGGTCCTGGCCCCAGACATCGGAGAAGCGGGTCTTGATGTCGTCGGGGTAGTAGACGTCAACGCCGCCTCTGGACAGGAACCAGAACAAGGCGACGAACTGGAGGACGACGAAGAGGAGAGTGAAGACTAGCTGGAGCACGTATGGCAGGTAGTGCCAGAGCAGCCGCCGGCGCCTGGATCAGGGCGAGAATTGGCGAGGTCTTCCGGATCTTGCCGAGGACGAACGCGAGGATGACGATCCAGAAGACGATGCATGCAGAGCCGCCAGAGCCGGAACCTCGTCCAGTTCGACAAACGGCGGTGGCTAACGCCGCTCGATCCCGCCGAAGAAGGTGACCGTCCAGAACCGGTGGTATCTGGCAGAGTGCTCGCTGATGAGGAAATGGATCTGGCGAAGCGCCTCAAGCCCGAGAAGAACAAAGACCCAGGCGCCGGCCCTGGTCTCGATCCTGCAGTGCATCGGAGAAGCGGGACCTGCGGGTCGTTGGCTTTCAGCGCCCAGACCAAGACGAACCAGAGCAGGCCGAGCAGCAGCAGGAACTTGATCCGGTCCCACAGCGACAGGCGCTTACGCGTCCCATGGGCTCCATTCCCCGGCAGCCCGGCTGGCTGGGGCTCAGGCCTTCTGGGGACTCGGCCACCGGCCTTCGCCTTCGCATTACGGACTCCTGACGGTGAATGACTGCATGACAGTGTCGATCGCGCTGGTGTTCTTGCTGTAACAGGTCGACAGGCAGTGCACTAGCAGCATGTAGACCATCGTGGAATTGGAATTAGTCAGCGCCACCTGGTCGAAGGTATCGGTGGAGCCGTTCAGGATAGGTGTAGCTGTACACCTCGCGGATGCCGTGAACGCCGCTTCCGGGCGTGATGACACTGTCGCTGACCAACTGGAAATTCTGGAGCGGGAAGCCGCTCTTAGCCGCGTTCTGGCGGCTTGTCGAGGTAACCGGCAGGATGAAGTCCCGCAGCAGGTTATAGGACATCGCGCTGCTGGCGGCCGAGCTAAGGGGTGCGACCAGGGCCAGCGCGAAGGGCTTGCTAACCGATGCGCTCAGCACGTGACTGGCCGACGGTATTCCTGCCGCGTCGAATCCCTCGTCCCAGATCGGGCCACCGGTGGTGAACCCGCTGCTTTTCAGCTGGGCGGCCAGCGAGTCGTCGTCGATCTTGTGCCAGTAGTTCGGGACCTTGAAGTAGGTTTTCGCCGATGAGTCGGCCACGTAGGTGAATTGCGGCGCCGCGCATCCGGCTACGGCCAGCAACGGCAGAGCGAGCAACCATGCCGTCCACCTGGCGAATCCGCGGGCCGTGTACTTCACCAGCTACACCTCCGCTGCGCCATCCGACCCGCCCGACTACGACCCGCTCTTATAGGCAAGTATGCCCCGGTAACTAGAACGGGCATAGATGGGTGCCCGGTTCACCAGCCCGAATGCGGTGTCGGAGGCGAGCCGGGAGCGGACCGCCCGACCTGCGGAAACAACGCTGGGAGGCGGCCATTCCGGCACTGCCCGACGACGAATGCCACGAAGGTCCCCACGGGTGATCGCTGCGGCAGCGGGTAGCAGATCGGTAGGTATCTGGGAGGTGCCATGGCACGCGCGATCTGGACAGGCTCGGTGGCCTTCGGGCTTGTCAACGTGCCTGTGGCGCTGTACAGCGCCACCGAGGACAAGACGATTCACTACAACCAGTTCCAGACGGGCACCTCGGACCGGATCCGCTACAAGCGGGTCAACGAACGAACGGGCCGAGAGGTCAAGCCGGAAGACATCGTGCGCGGGCACGAGGTGGCCAAGGGCGACTACGTCCTGGTCTCCGACGAGGAGCTTGAGGCCGTCGAGCCCGGCCGGTCACGGACGATCGACATCACGGACTTCGTCGACCTGGCCGAGATCGATCCGATCTACTTCCAGAAGACCTACTACCTGGGCCCGCAGGGCGATGGCGCCGCCGCGCGCGCCTACGCGCTGCTGCACCGCGCGATGGCCGACACCGGCAAGGCGGGGATCGCGACCTTCGTGTTCCACGGCAAGCAGTACCTCGTGGCGCTCAGGGCGACGCAGCGATGTGCTGGCCCTGCAGACCATGTACTTCGCCGACGAAGTCCGCGACCCGGGCGAGGTGATCGACAACCTGCCGACCGCCGAGAAGCTGGCGCCGCGAGAACTGACCATCGCGAAGCAGCTGATCGACTCGATGTCGACCAGGTGGAATCCGGATGAGTACGCAGACAGCTACCGGGAGCGAGTCGAAGACCTCCTGGCGCGCAAGCAACGCGGCGAGGAGATCCTTACGGAGGGCGAACCGGCCGGGGAAGCCGATGTCACCGACCTGATGGATGCGCTGCGCCGCAGCGCCGAGCAGATGCGAGGCAGGCGTCAGCGACAGCCAGCCCGCACCGGTCGGGCGAGCGGCAAGACCGGCGAGGCCCGCAAGACCGGCAACGCCGGCAAGCGCCCTGGCACCCAGGGCAGCCGGCGGGCGAGCTGACTGAGTTGACCCATGCCTGAGCTGCCTGACGTCGAGGGCTTCAAGCGCACGCTCGCCGAACATGCTACGGGCCGCCGGATCGAGCGGGTCGAGGTCCGCGATCCCGGCGTGCTGCGCGGCGTGTCAGCCAGGCAGCTGAGCAGCCGGCTGCGCGGCTGCCGATTCGCAGAGCCTCGCCGGCAAGGAAAGTGGGTGATCGCCAGGACGGACGGCCCGGCGCTTCTCATGCACTTCGGCATGACGGGCAGCCTGCGATGGACCGGCCGCCATGCGCCCGCTGAACGTTTTGAGCGCCTCACGTTCGTGACCGACGGGGGAGAGCTGCATTACGACGACATGCGCAAGCTGACAGGGATCTCGCTCGCCGGAAACGATCAAGAGGCCGACCGGCTTCTCGCGTCACTTGGTCCTGACGCACTCGCCGTGCAATCGGACGAGTTCGCGAGCCTGCTGCGAGGCCGGCGGGCTGCGGTCAAGACAATTCTAATGGATCAGCACGTTATCGCCGGTCTCGGCAACCTGCTGACCGACGAGATTCTGTGGCGGGCCTGCATCAATCCACGCCGCCCAGCAGGTTCCCTGACAACGCATGAGCTGCGCAGACTTCATGCCAGGATGCGCTGGGTCTTGCGGGCAAGCATCCAGGCGGGTGACGTGCCGACCAGGCCGTCCTGGCTCACCGGGGTGAGATATCGGCCCGCGCCGCGCTGCCCGCGCTGCCGGACGCCGCTCCGCCACGCGCGGATCGGCGGCCGAACCTCCCTCTGGTGCCCTCGGTGCCAGGGCGAGTGAGCTCACACGCTTCGCCGGACCTACCGCACGGCAGGCCGGCGCATGTGCATGCGCGTGACCGTTCCGGCCGGAGTGCTGCGGCGCTCGACCAGGTCACAGACCCGGTTGACGAGCCACAGCCCGTGGCCGCCCTGCGCGTCAGCCGGCTTGCGATAGCGGCCGGCCAGCGGATCGGCGATATAGCCGTGATCCTCAACCTGGCAAAGGATCTCTTTGCTGGTGCACCAGGAGCGGATGACGCCGCCGCCGCCTGCGTAGCCAAGGGCGTTGGCAGCTATCTCGCTCACGGCGAGCACAAGGTCATGGAGCCGACCACCCTCCAGGCCTGCCGCACGCGCACGGTCTTCCGAGAACTCCCGCACTGGCCCGAGCTGACCGTCGAAGTTCACCGAGCTCGCCTCGTCGCCCGGGGGCGGCAATGGCTCGTCGCAACCTGGCGGGAACCTGCCGGCGCCCAGATAGGAGGGGTTGGCGTGCCGCGCTCCTGCGGAGATGAGCACGGGATGCGTCAGCTCGGCGTTGGCGATCACGTCATCGCTCAGCCGCCTCGTGTCGTACAGGCAGAAGATGGTCATCGGCCTGCCGCCGAAGGCCAGATTGCACAGCGCCTCATGCCTGGCTACCTCGCGCAATTCGGCCGCGGAGCGCGCCGGCCATGCGGGTTCCCAGACGCAATAGGAGTGCTGGCCAGCATGCTGATCCTCAAATGTCTGACCAGCGGAGATGATCCTGGCCGGATTGCGGCCTAGCTCGGTCATGTCGACCAGGCGCGAGCCGAAGGGCGGGCGCTGCCAGAAATCGCCGATCAGCTGCATGGTTTCATCGGGCACCGCCACGTGCAGCGGGTCATTCGTGCCAGCCGCGCGGCGCAGCAGGGCGGCAAGTTCACCGAGGTCGTCGCCGCCCCGGTAGAGCAGCGCCGCATGGGTGAGGCCCGCAGCGAGCGCCGCCCCTTCACCTTGGGCGGAAGGCGTTCGCGCGACATTGACAGAGCGTTCGCCTGTCATGCCGCGGCTCGTCATGGCACTCCTACTTTCCCCGCCTTCCCAGATGATGCTTGATATCCGTGATTGACGTCTGGAGGCGGGCCGTCGCGGGTTTGCACACCGGCGGGACGGCGTCGCGGGCGATCAGGCGGCCCCGCCAGACCTTGAAGAGCTAATAAGGTCTTCAACCGCTTGGAACCTCCTCAACATGCTGCTAACATGTGGCCACTCCCAACTTTGTCGAATACATGAAGAGGTTCTGCTGAGGATGTGGCGGACATGTGCCGGATTCTGAATAGGTAGGAGCGGTGGACCAAGGACGCCCGGTTTACAGCATTAGCGCCGTCGCGCGGATGCTAGATATTCCGGTGGCCACGCTGCGCACCTGGGAGGACCGCTACCAGCAGGTCGTCCCCGCTCGCAACGACAGCGGTCACCGGATCTTCAGCCGCTCCCAGGTCGAGCAGCTGAAGTTCATCCGTTCGCAGATGAGCGACGGTGCCAGCGCCGCGGATGCGCATCGCGTACTGGCCGAGGCGATCGACAGCGGGCGCCCCCTCACGACCCCGCGGTCCGAGCCTTCACCAAGGCTGCTGATCCTGTTTGCAGAGTCTGACCCCTACGCCGCAGAGTTCGGCGAGTATTTCCTCAGGACGGAGGGGTTCGATGTCGTGGTTGCACTCGACGAGAACTCAGCCAGGGAAGCGTTTGCCGCGACGTCGCCGGCGGTCGTGGTGGTCGAGGTCCTCATCTCGGGCGGCGCTGGCCTGGAGCTCTGCCGCTTCTTCAAGCAGCACACGGGCCTGTCTGTGATAGCCGTGTCGGCTGTCCAGGCGAGGGACGCCGCCTTGGACGCGGGCGCCGACGCCTTTCTTCTTAAGCCGCTGGATTCGCTGCAGCTCGTCTCCACGGTCAGGGACCTGCTGCGCTCCAGCGCGTTCCTGGCCAGGTAGGGATCTGCGATGAACGACACTCGACTGCGCAGCGGACACGAACCGCTCGACGACGTACTCGGCGGCGGCCTGCCCGGCAACGGGATCAGCGTCATCATGGGCCTGCCGGGGACCGGGAAGACGATCGTGGCGCAGCAGTACGCGTTCACGAACGCGAGCGAGGACCGCCCGGTCGTGTACTTCTCGACGGTGTCCGAGCCGCTGGAGAAGATCATCAGGTTCGGGCAGACTTTGCGCTTCTTCGACGCGTCGGCCATCGGCAAGTCCGTGTTCTATTCCGATCTCGGCCAGACCGTGGGCCGCGACGGACTGGACGGGGTGGCCGAGCTGGTTGCGACGGTACTGCGGGAGCGCCGGCCAGGGCTGATCATCATCGACAGCTTCAAAGCCCTGCAGGCTTTCGCGGCGAGCGATGCAGACTTCAGGCGGTTCCTGCACCAGCTTGCCGGCCGGCTGACCGCCTACCCCACTGCTTGCCTGTGGGTCGGCGAGTACGACGGGAGCGAGATGGCGGTGCTGCCCGAGTTCGCGGTCGCTGATGCGATCATCGAGCTGACTGCTGTCAGGACCGATCAGCGGGACATGCGCTATCTCAAAGTCAGGAAGCTCCGGGGCAGCGGTTTCCTGTCGGGTGGGCATGCCTACCGGCTAAGTTCCGACGGGCTCCACCTGTTCCCGCGTCTGGCTGACATCCCGAGCCAGGAAAGCTATCTGCTTGGCGACCAGCGGATCACGTCCGGTATAGCCGCGCTGGACGACATGCTGGAAGGCGGGCTGTGGCCAGGGGCCTCCACGATGGTCGCCGGGCCGGCCGGCTCTGGAAAGACCATGCACGGCATGCACTTCGTGTTCGGAGAGCCTCAGCAAACGGCGGGCCTGGCGTCATCGCAACGCTGCAGGAACATCCGACCCAGCTGCGGCGCATGATGCCGAGGGCTCGGCTGGCCCTCTGACGACCCGCGGATCGAGATCATGTACCGGTCGCCGGTCGACATTTACATCGACGAATGGGTGCATGACCTGCTCGCGATAGTCGACCGCACTGGCGCGAAGCGGGTACTGCTCGACAGCCTGGTCGACCTGCGGCTGGCCGCTCCCGACGCGACGAGGTTCAAGGAGTTCATGTACTCCCTGACGCAGCGGTTCTCCCGGCTGGGCATCAATCTGCTCATGACTTATGAACTTGCCGACCTCTTCGATACCCGCAGTCTCTCCGACAATGCGGTGTCACATTTGGCCGACAATGTGATCATGCTCAATTACTACAAGGATGAGGGCTCGGTCAATCGCTCGATCTCGGTCATTAAAAGCCGAGGCAGCGGACATGACCCCCATATGCGCCAGTTCACGATTGATGGGAAAGGAATCACCATTGGTGACACCATTTATCCGCCAGACGCCGCCAGGGCGTGACGGGGCTGGGCGCTTCCGGCGCAGGCAGCGGGCTTAACGAGGCAGGCAAGACGTGCGGCAGGAAGGGGTTAAGGCGATGGTGCGAAACAATGCGCTTTCGCGACCCGTCGTCGTTGTGCTACCCGCAGAGATAGACATGACAAACGCCGAGCACGTGGCTGCCCAGCTGCGCGAAGCGTTTGTTCCCGGCGCGAGAGTCGTTGTTGTTGCCGATCTGACTATGACAAGTTTCTGTGATTCAGCGGGCATTCGGGCCTTGACTCTCGTTCATCAGCGAGCAGCCGAATCTGGCAGCAGGCTCAACCTCGCGGTCGCCGCCGACGGCCCGGTCCGCCGGGTGCTCGAGCTCATGGACCTGACCGCCGTGCTGCACGTTTATCCCAGCGTTGAGGCCTCCGCGGCGGCAGCGAGCGGCGGCGGCTGGTAGGTCGTGGCCGCGAACGGATCCGCTGTCGCCGCTCAGCGCGACCTGCTCAACCGGGTTGTCGCGAGCGCCTGGGGATTGTTCGCGCTGGTGCTGCTCGCGTACGTGGCTGGCGCAGAGCTGTCGTGGCACAGCTTTAGTTCAGGGGCGGCCTTCGGTTTCCCGCCGGCAGGTATCACCCTGGCGGCGTTGCTGCTGTCGGCGAGGCGCAGGTGGCCCGTGATCATCGCCGCGATCGTTATTGGCGAGATGGCCGTTGACCTGCAGCATCATCTTCCCGCGCTGGTCGCGCTCGGGTCTTCGGCCGCGAACGCGATCGGGCCCTTGGTCGGAGCGATCTGCGTTCTCCGCTTCTGCCGTGGTCGTCCTGACCTCGCGGCCCGGGCGGACCTGCTGAAGTTCGTGCTCGGCGCGGTCGTTATCGGACCGCTGGTCAGCGGCTTGATCGGCGCCATCGTCATTGTGGCCAGCATCAGTGGCTGGTGGCCTGGCGTGGTCCTGCAGTGGTGGGCAGGTGCCGGGATTGCGGTGCTGGTGGTTGGCGCCCCGATCTTGTTGTGGCGACGCCGACGGCCGCTGCTAGCGGCGCGGTGGCGCGTAGTTGCGCTGCTCGTTGCCGTGACCGCCGGGCTCGCGGTGGTTGCCTTCCGGTTCAGCCAGCCGTCGTCCTTCCTTTTCCTTTTGGTGCTGGCGTGGGCGGCGTTCTGGGTCGGTGACATGGCGGTCATCCTTGCCGGGACCGCGTTCGCCGTGGTCGCGAACTATATGACGGCTGCCGGGTATGGCGAGTTCGCTCACCTGGGCATGTCATCGTCGGATTCGCTGGCCGTCACGCAGGTCTACATCGCGATTTTCGTGCTGGTTTGCTGGCTGCTTGCGCAGGAGGTGGCCTGGCGGATCGGGGCTGTCCGGGATCGCGCGAGCGCGAGGGTTCAGCGCGAGACGTCAGACGCCAGGCGCATGGCAGCCGAGCTCGGCGACTCGCTGGCCGACGCCGGGACCGTTGGGCAGGTCGCCAAACGGGTGACCGATGCGGTACGCGGACGGCTTGGAGCCGCACGGGTCGTAGTCGATGTCTTTACCGAGCCTCCTGAGGATGGGGCGGTCGTGGACGCAGATGCTCCAGCTGGCGATACCGTGCCCGTTGGCGCCCGGCCATCTGCGGTAACGCTGCCGTTGCTGGGTGGCTCGGGGGCGCTCGGGTTCCTGGACGTCCAATGGCCAGGGCCGCACGAGATATCGGCCGCGGAGCGCGAGTACCTGCAGGCAGTCGCCGAGACAACGAGCCGCGCCGTGGAGCGGGCCAGGCTCCGGCAGGCCGAGCGCAGCGAGCGCGAGCGGCTCGAGACGCTGTCGATGCTGACCAGGCATCTCGCGTCCGCTCTCACTCCGGAGGCCATTGGCGAAGTGGTGTCAGAGCGCGTCAGGCATGCGGTCGGCGGTGCCGATGGCCTTTCGCTCGGCGTAGTTAGCGCCGACCGGGCGACCCTTGAGTGGATCAGCATCATCGGCTACTCCGAGCCCGTGCTCGCGCAGATCGTGGACCTCCCGCTGAGCGAGACGACGGCCGCGACAGATGCGGCCAGGACCGGTCAGCCAGTCGTCATCAGGAACGGCAGCGAGTACGCCGAGCGCTATCCGGGTCCGCGTGCGGCAGCCGTTGTTTCCGAAGAGGGAAGCTGGCTGGTGTGGCCGATGACTGTCGGCAAGGCGACCGTCGGCTCCATCGTGTTGATGTGGAAGCGACCGCAGGAGTTCCAGCCTGGCCAGCTCGCGTTCATCGCGGCAGTGGCCGACCTCGTGGCGCACGCTCTGGTGCGCGCTCGCATCTACGCGGACGAGCACGCCATCGCGACCGTGCTGCAGCGCGCGGTAATGCCGAAGATGACGGCGCCGATTCCTGGTCTGGACATCGGATCGTGTTATCGACAGGCGGGCACGAGCTGGGTCATTGGCGGCGACTGGTATGACGCGCTGGCGCTTGCGGGTGGCCGCACTTACATCGCCGTCGGTGACGTCGCTGGCCACGGCATCTCCGCGGCCGAGGACATGTCGCAGATCCGTAACGCTGGCCGCGCCCTGGCCATCGCCGGCTACCAGCCTGCCCGGCTGCTGGCCGAGCTGAGCCGGATCACGGCGTCGGCGACGAAGGGCCAGTTCGCGACCATGACCGTCATGCTGCTCGAGGCCGACGCCCGGAGCACGTACGCATCCGCAGGACATCCACCGCTGCTGATCCGCCGTGCGAAGACGGGTCTGGTCGAGCGGCTGCCTCATACGGGCGGCCCGCCGCTCGGCCCGTTCGACGAAGCGACGTATGCCCAGCGGCGGACGCGTTTCCAGCCCGGCGACATCGCGTTGCTGTATACCGACGGGCTTGTCGAGCGCCGCGGTGAGGATATCCGAGCTGGCATAGCCCGCGTTGAAGAGCACCTGCGGGCGTGGCAGCCCGGTCGGGCACTTGATGATCTGTGCGCGGAACTCGTCGCCTCGGTCGCCGGCCAGCCGCAGCTCGATGACATCTGCGTGCTCGCTGTCAGCAGGATCGCGGCGGAGCGGCGCAGCGAGGAGCGAAGTCAGCTTGGAGCAGGTGTCGCTAGCTCCTGACCCGCGCCATGAGTCTCGCCATTTCTGAGCCTTTAGTTTGGGTCAACTTCGCTGGGGCAGACGGAGTGCGCAACGACGCACAAGGAGGTTCCCCCATGTCAACAGGGGCCACCGTCGCCATCATCGTGGTCATCGTCATCATCCTTGCCGTGGCCGCCTTCGCAATCATGTCGGCCAGGCGCCGCCGGCTTAAGGAGCGGTTCGGGCCTGAGTATGACCGGTTGGTCGCCGATCAGCAGAGTCAGCGCAAGGCCGAGGCCGAGCTCGCGAGCCGGGAGCGCAGGGTGCGCAGCCTTGACATCCGTCCGCTGACGGCCGCCGCCCGGACCGAATACACCACGCAGTGGGCAAGCATCCAAGAGCGCTTCGTCGACGAGCCTGCATCGGCCGTGTCCCAGGCGCAGCAGCTCGTGACCGCCGTGCTGCAGGATCGCGGCTACCCGACAGAGGGCTACGAGCAGATCCTCGCCGATCTGTCGGTCGAGCATGCCCGCAACCTCGAGCACTACCGCGCAGCGAACGCGCTCAGCGATTCATCCGCGAGCGGCTCTGCGTCCACGGAGGACATGCGGCAGGCGATGATCCACTACCGCGAGATGTTCGACGACTTGCTGGGCGATCAGGCAGGCGCGGCCCATGAGGCGGAACACCAGACTGCAGGGCCGAGCGGCGCGATCCCGCCGTCAGTCGCGCCGGCGCAGGCCGACGACTCGGCCGAGACCGACGAGGGGATCGCCCGCGAGCGGGCCGGCGACGTCCGTTCCTGACCACGCCACCACAACAGAAGGACTCAGCCGCGATGGATTCCCACGAAACTGACATTCCGGTCTGGTCGCGCCTTCACCACGGCGACCACAGCGACGCAGCGCCAGACGATGCCGAGGAGATCCCATCCGACGTAGGCGACTCTGACGCCATGCTGGTCAGCGTCCCGGAGGAGGACGTCGTGGTGATCGAGAGTTACGACGTGTCTGAGGATCGAACCCCTGATGTACCGGTGGCAGCAGCAGCGGAGCCAGCAGCACCTGAGCCAGCAGCACCTGAGCCAGCAGCACCTGAGCCAGCAGCACCGGAGTCGGCCGGACCGGCGACCGGTGACGCTGAGCAGTGGAGCGAGATCAAGGCGATGTTCGTCGACGACCCAGGCGGGTCGGTCAGCCTCGCATCCGGACTGGTCGAGCACGCCATCGAGAACCTTATGACTTCACTCCGGCAGCGGCAGGAATCGCTGGCCTCGTGGGAGGCGGGTGACGCAAACGGCACCGAGGAGCTCAGGAACGCGCTGCGCGGCTACCGGAACCTGTTCGAGGAGCTGGACGGTATGTCTGGCCAGTTCCGGTCGGGCCCGGAGCGGGTGAGGGACACCTGACGGGATGCTGCGCGATAGGCGTGCAGACCGCGGCAGCCAGGTTCTCGACCTCCGTGTTGCCGGCCAGCACGGCCACATCTGAGTGCGCGCAGCGAAGACTGCGTCGCGTCAGATCGAAGGCGGTGCGGATCGGCGCGCGGCGCGATCACGCGGTCACGAGACCGCGATCTGGCTACCTGCTCATTCGCCAGTGAGGTGAAGGGATCTGGTCTTGGTGCGGAGACCGTATGGAGCGGCTCATGAGGTGCTCGCCGCCTTTGCGGATCAGGGCTGTGCCTGCCCAAATTCGGTGTACAAGCTGCTGGGCCTGAACAAGACTCGCAGCCATGAGCGGAGCTGATGAAAAGCAGACGTTGCAGCGATACCTGCAGGACGTGCGCGAGGTCTTGCTATGGAAACTCGAGGGACTGTCCGATTACGACATCCGGCGGCCGATGACGCCCACCGGCACGAACCTGCTCGGGCTCGTCAAGCACTGCGCGGGGTTGGAATGCCGTTACTTCGGCGAAGTGGTGGACCGGCCGTTTCCCGGCTGGCACGACCTGGACTGGCACGAGGACGACGACGCCGAGCTGAGCGGTCACATGTATGCCACCGCAGCCGAGTCACGCGCGCAGGTGACGGACTTCTACCGGCGGGTACGGGCGCACTCCGACGCCACGATCGGAGAGCTGCCACTGGATGCGCGCGGTACCGTGCCGTGGTGGCCAGAGGGGGTCAGGAACCCGACGCTGCACCACCTGCTCGTCCACATGATCGAGGAGACCGCCCGGCACGCCGGGCATGCGGACATCATCAGGGAAACCATCGACGGTGACGCCGGCCTGGTCGAGGGCGTCAGCAACATGCCGCCAGAAGCCGATGCCGCCGCCTGGAAACAGCACTACAACAAGCTGGAAAGCATCGCCAGGTCCGAGCACAGCGGCCTCAAGCCAGCCTGAACGGCAGGCTCTTGATCTGTGAGATCAGCTGCCAGGCCCCGCTACCTGAGCTGACCTTCACGCCAGTACCTGGCCGTGGTTCTTGCCACGTCCTGACCGCCCGCCCATGCGTCGATACCCCGGCCACACCACGGCCAAGCACCGCGACCAGGCACCCAACCCAGGCCCTGACACCTGCGGCTATTGCGCAATTCTCACACCCGAACAGAACAAACCCGCAGGTCCGCTAGCCGAGGTCTACGAAAGTCCATAATCGTGATCAAACTCAGGTCGGTGCCCGATACTTCCGGCGTCAAACGGGGCCGAGGAGGCCAATTCCGGCTCACGGTCAACTGGCATATTCAGTCAGCATCGCGGGCATGCCACTCACCTGACAAGTGCGTTGTGCGCCGTCACGGGGGTTGGGATGGCACGAAAAACTACGGTTGCGCTGGAAGATGATGTCGACGGCGGCCCTGCGGAGGAGACCCTCCGGTTCGGGCTCGGCGCCGCGGAGTACGAGATCGACCTGAGCGCGAGGAATGCCTCTCGGTTCCGTCAGCAGATGGAGCCGTTTATCGAGCACGCTCGCAAGACGGCACAAAGATCGCGCCGGTCGGACCGCACGACCGCCAGCCGCAAGCGCAGCAGCGAAGTTCGTGCATGGGCCAGGAAACAAGGCATTGAGGTCAGCGCTCGCGGGCGCATGCCAGCCAGCGTCATCGCTCAGTACGAAGCCGCCACTAAAAAGGACTGACCGACCGGACGACTAGCGGCCGCGCCGCGAGATTACCCCGACGCTGATCCAGCCGATCGCGATCGCCAGCCAGAAACTCACCGCGCGGAACACGAGCGCCGCGGCCAGCGCCGACGTGCGGCCGGCCCCGTACGCGGTCAGCATGACCGCGAGGCTGCCCTCGACCACGCCAATGCCTCCCGGCACGATCGGCAGCGACGCCGCCACCTCGGACACGCAGTAAGCCAGCAGCACGCCCGCCCACGGAATCGCGGCGTGAACTGCCCAGAACGCGCACAGCAGACACGCGAAGTCGCAGCACCAGACGCCAGCGGCCAAGACAACAACCCACGCTGTCGCCCTGCGGCTCAGGGGGATCTGCCGCATCCGGGCCAACGTGGAGGTAATCCGGGCGCCGATGTTGCCGCGCGGATGGCCGGTCACACGCCGGACGCCGCGCACCGCCGCCTCGGCGAGCCGGAGAACCAGATCGCGGCGCACCAGCACCGCGCCGGCCGCAGCGACGATGATCAGTCCCACCACGGCCGCGCGCGTGTCCCGGCCTCCTGGACCGCCCGCCAGCGCGATCAGCACGCCGAGCAGGAGCAGGAGCGACATGCCGATCGCCTGGGCGATGAGAATGGTGAAGATAGTCCAGCCCGCGCTTGCCCCGTCCGCGCCGCGGCGCCGGTAATAGCGATAACGGAACGCACTGGAAACTGCCGGCTCGCCGGGAACTGTGTTGGCGATGGCGTCATTGGCCATGGTGAGAAGGAACAAGCCAGGCATCGGAATGCTGGCGCCAGCCAGGCCAAGAACTGTTCGTTGCAAAAATGCGAATACCCACAGCGAAGCCGCTTCGGCCGCTGCTGCCGCCACCACCCAGCCGGCGCTGACGTGGCTGAGCTGGTGCCACGCTGCCGCCAGCTCAGCTCGCCTGCCGAAGAGCAGGAACAATACGAGAATTCCTATGGCCACGCCCAGGACATAGCGGATGACCTCTTTAAGATTGCGTCCTGACTCCAGGGCCACGATCTCGTCCGCCACGGAACAAAGCTACCGAGCATCGCATAGCGGGGGAAGGATGGCGCAATGGGGCATGACCTCGGCGACCGGAACGGGCGGGACCTCGGCGACCGGAACGGACGTGACCTCGACGACCGGAACGGACGTGACCTCGACGACCGGAAATTCGGCGGCCGCATCGGCAGGGACTGGCGCGACTCCGAGCCGTGGTGGCCGCCCGAGCCGCCGCCCGCCCGCCGGGGCCCCCAACGTGCTGCTCGTCGTCCTCGACGACGTCGGATACGCCCAGCTCGGCTGCTACGGGTCCGACATCGAGACGCCCGTGCTCGATGGCCTCGCCGCCGAAGGGATCAGGCTCGCGAACTTCCATACCACCTCGCTCTGTTCGCCAACGCGTGTGTGCCTGCTGACCGGGCGCAATCATCACAGGAGCGCAATGGGCCGGGTCGCCGACCTTGCCGTCGGCTTCCCCGGCTACTGGGGCAAGCCGCCGCGCGAGAACGGGTACCTGTCGGAGATCCTGCGCGGCGCCGGTTACGCCAGCTATGCAATCGGGAAGTGGCACCTGTCGCCAGAGGACGAGACCAGCATGGCCGCGTCCCGCGCGACCTGGCCGCTCGCCAGGGGGTTTGACCGCTGGTATGGCTTCCACGGCGGCGAGACGCACCAGTTCGTGCCCGCGCTCTACCACGACAACCACTCGGTGCGCCCGCCCGCCCGCATGCAGGACGGCTATCACCTCACGGAGGACCTGGCGGACCGTGCCATCGAATACCTCGCCGATCTGCGGGCCGTCGACCCCGACAAGCCGTTCTTCCTGTATTTCGCGACCGGGGCCTGTCATTCGCCGCACCAGCCGCCGGCTCCTTGGCGCGAGCATTATCGCGGCCGGTTCGACCTGGGCTGGGACGCGTGGCGCCAGCGCGTCTTCGAACGGCAGCTCGCCGCCGGCCTGCTGCCGCCCTCGACCAGGCTGTCGCAACGACCGCCATGGGTGCCCGCCTGGGACTCACTCGACGAGCGGGACAAGAGGCTGGCAGCCCGGTTCATGGAGTGCTTTGCCGGGTTCCTGTCGCACGCCGACGAGCAGATCGGCAGGGTGCTCGACTTCCTGACCGAACTCGGTGACCGCGAGAACACCCTGGTGGTCGTGGTCTCCGACAACGGCGCGAGCGCCGAGGGCGGCGCCACCGGGTCGATCAACGACGTGCGGATGGTCAACCTGGATCCGGCGTCCAACGACGAGATGTACGAGCGGATCGACGATATCGGCGGGCCGCTCAGCCACAACAACTATCCGTGGGGCTGGACGATGGCGGGGAACGCGCCGTTCCGCCGCTGGAAGCGCGAGGTGCACGAGGGCGGCGTCGCCGACCCGTGCATCCTCACCTGGCCCGCGGGTCCGGTCGAGCGAGGCGGCATCAGGCTTCAGTTCACCCACGCCATCGACGTGCTGCCGACCATCACCGAGCTCATCGGCATCGGCCTGCCCGCGGCGATCGACGGCGTCGCGCAGACCGAGGTGGATGGCGTGAGCTTCGGCTACCTGCTCGGCCCTGGCACCGAGTCGGCGCAAGAACGGCACGAGACCCAGTACTCGGAGATGTTCGGATCGCGGGCGATCTACCACAAGGGCTGGAAGGCGGTGACCTTCCACCCGGTCGGGCCGCTGTACGACGACCAGGATCCGAACGCGCCGTTCGACGAGGATGTCTGGGAGCTCTACAACGTGCGCGAGGACCTGTCGGAGACCAATGATCTCGCCTCCGAGCACCCTGATCTCGTGAACGAGCTGGTCGAGCTGTGGTGGGTCGAGGCGCGCCGGAACCAGGTGCTGCCTCTGGACAACAGGGTGCTGTGGGCCCTTGTTCATCCAAAACCCGACAGCCGGCGGCCGAGGGAGCGTTTCCGTTATTTCCAGGGCGGCGCGCAGGTGCCGGAAACGGTCGCTGTCAACGTGCGCAACCGGTCGCACGCGCTGATCGTCGACGTCGAACTCGGCCGTCCTGGCAGTTCCGATGGAGTTCTGCTCGCGCTGGGCTCGGCGCTGGGCGGGTTCTCGCTGCACATACTCGACGGGAAGATCCGCTATGTGCACAACCTCTACGGCAAGGAACGGCACACGATTGAGTCCGAGGACGTGATCGGGCCCGGCACGCACAGGATCGAGTACGCCTTCACCAAGGACGAGGGACTCGGCGGCACGGGCGTGCTCAGCTGCGACGGCGAGGAGGTCGGCAGGGGAGCGATCCCGCGTTTTACCCCCTCCGGCTTCAACGGCGTTCAGGCCGGCCTGACCTGCGGGTACGAATGGGGTCCGGCGGTTGGCGATGGGTACACGGCTCCGTTCGCGTTCGGCGGGACAATCCGCCGCGCGGTCGTGGAGACCCGCGGCCCGGTGGTCCGCGACCCGCTAGCCGAGCTAGAGGCCATCCTCGCCGAGCAGTGAAGAGCCGAGCAGTGAAGAGCCGAGCAGCGATGACGGAGTATCGCTGGCTGGGAGCGTCAGTGTGACCCGCAGGCCGTGCGGTTCGTTCAGGCTTGCCTCGGCCGTGCCGTGGTGAGTCGCGGCGACGGCCGTGACGATCGCGAGGCCGAGACCCGATCCAGGGCACTGTGACTCGGGGGCCGGGTCGCCGGGGGTTCCGGGGGTTCGTGCCACCGGGCCAGCACCGCGGTAGAAGCGGTCGAAGAGCCGGGGCAGCCGGTCGACAGGGACGCCGGGTCCGTCGTCGCTGACAGCAATCACCACCGAGCCGTTGCTGCGCGTGGCGCTGATGGTCGCGACTGTGCCATCCGGGGTGTGCGTGCGCACGTTCGCGAGCAGGTTGTCGACGGCGCGGCGCAGCAGTTCCTGGTCGCCCGTCGTCGCGAGACCGGGTGCTATCGCCGTCCGCCAGCTCTGCCGTGAGCCCGTCATGCTGGCAGCGTCGGTGCAGGCGCTGACCAGGGCGGTGAGGTCGACGAAGTCGTGATCGGGATCTGGGCGCTGATCGAGCCTCGCGAGCCTGAGCATGTCGTCCACCAGCTTGCCCATGCGCTGCGCCTCTAGCGCGATGCGGCTCATCGCCTCATCGACCTGAGGCCGGCTGGTCAGAGCGCCTTGCTGGTACAACTCGGCGTTGGCGCGCAGCGAGGCCAGCGGCGTCCGCAGCTCGTGGCTGGCGTCAGCGAAGAACTCTCTGGTCAGCTCCTGGCTGACGGCTTGCTCCGCGACAGAGGTTTCGATCCTGGTGAGCATCCCGTTCAGTGCGATGCCCAGCCGGCCGACCTCCGTTTTCGGGTCGTGGCGACTGACCCGGTCGGCGAGATCGCCGGCCGTAATGCGGTCGGCCTCGGCCGCCATGAGCTCGATGGGCCGAAGGCCGCGCCGCAGCACGAGGACGACGCCGGCGGCGACGAGCAGGGCAGCGCCGACCGAGCCGATGATCAAGATGAGCCTGAGCCGTCCGACGGTCTTGTTGATGTCACCAAGGCTGGTGCTGGCGACGAGAATGCCGCCAGCTACGGGGACTGCCTGCATTCGGAGTTGCACATTGCCGCGGTCGCTCGTCGCGGTCTGGGCCACGCGCCAGCTCGAGACCGCCTTGAACGTGCGCAGGCGCTTGGGCACAAGGGACTTGTTGCCCTCGATGAACACCCGCGGCGCCCCGCGCTTGGCGACGTAGGCAAGGTAGTACTGGTCAAGAAATGCGGGCCGGAGGGTAATGTGCGGTCCTGCCAGGCTGACCTTGCGGGTGAGCCGCTTGGGAGGAAGAGGAACGATCTGCCCGCCAGGCGGGACATTCCTGGCGCGGACAGCCTGCGGCACCGGCTGTGCCAGGTGCAGAACCGTCGCCAGGTTAGAGTCCGTGCGGTTGAGCAGGTAACGGCGCAGCTCACTGACGGCGGTGACGTCGAACACCGCGAGCGCGGCCAGCGTCACGAGCAGAACGCCCGCCAGCACCTGGGTCCGCAGCTGCGGCCGCCGGAACCTCGCGAATGCCCGGGGCTTACGCGGCATCGTCGGCCGTCGCAGCGCTGTCCGTGTCAGGATCGCCTGCCGCCACAGGAAGCCGGAGCCGGTAGCCGACCGCCCGCTGTGTATGGATCAGCTCATGCCCGTACGTGGCGAGCTTGCGCCGGAGGTAGCCAATGTAAGTAGCCACGACGGTGCCTGATCCGCCGAAGTCGTAGTGCCACACGTGATCGAGGATCTGGGCCCTGGTCAGCACCCGGCCCGGATTCAGCATCAGGTAGCGCAGCAGCCGAAACTCGGTCGGCGACAGCTCGATGAGGTGGCCCGCCCTGCGCACCTCGTAGGTGTCCTGGTCCAGTTCGACGTCGGCGAACCTGAGCACTGGCCCGGAAGCCGCCGCCGGCCTGGTCCGCCTGCAGCACCGTGCGGATCCTCGCGGCGAGCTCCTCGAGCCCGAAGGGCTTGGTCATGTAGTCGTCGCCGCCAAGAGTGAGCCCGGTGACCTTGTCGGCCTGAGTGTCCTTGGCGGTGAGGAAGATGACAGGGACGTGGCAGCCGTCCCTGCGCAGCCTGCGCACGATCTCGAACCCGTCGGTGTCGGGCAGCATCACGTCAAGCACCACGAGGTCGAACGGCCGCTCGCGCGCAAGCCGGAGCGCGTCCGCTCCGGTCTCGGCCGTCGAGACCTCGAAGCCTAGGAACCGAAGCGATGCGGCAACGGCGTCGCGCAGGAACGGCTCATCGTCGACCACAAGCAGTTCACCCTGGTCGAGATGATCGCCAGGATTAGGTGATACTGGGTCAGCCACTTCTCGCTCCTCGTCCCCCACGCGATCGCAGCACATCAGAGCCGGCGGAGGCTGTGAGTTTCATGCCAGTTTTATGAGAGCCGCGATGGCGGGGCGGCGGTTCTGGTCGCTCCGCCTGTCAAGGTTAGGCGCGGTGGACCGGTTTCTTGGCCCGGGGTTAAGCTCGGCATATTGCCGGAATTTGTCGGGAAGGTTCGCTCGATGAGCAAGCAGGTACGGTTGACGCAGCCGCTGGTCAAGGATGACGGCAGGCTGCGACCAGCCACGTGGGATGAGGCGCTGGACCGCGCGGCCGCGGGCTTCGCGCTCGCTAGGGAGCGGGACGCGACGAAGTCCTTCGGCATGTTCAGCTGCTCCAAGGCCACCAACGAGATGAACTACATGGCCCAGAAGTTCGCCAGGGTCGTGATGGGCAGCAACAACATCGACAGCTGCAACCGAACTTGACACGCTCCTAGCGTCGTCGGTCTGGCGGCAGTGTTCGGAGCGGGTGGAGGCACCAGCTCCTATCGTGAGGCGGAAGATGCCGACCTCATAGTCCTGTGGGGCTCAAACGCGCGCGAAGCGCACCCGATCTTCTTCCACCACGTTTTGCGTGGCATCAGGCGCGGCACCCGGATGTACGTGGTCGACCCGCGCCGCACGACGTCGGCGCAGTGGGCCGACGCCTGGCTCGGGATAGAGGTCGGCTCGGACATCTCGCTGGCCAACGCCATCGCCAGGGAGATCATCCACGCCGGGCTGACGAACACCGAATTCATCCGCCGCGCCACCACGGGATTTGATGAGTACGCGGCGTCAGTCGAGCCGTACACGCTGGAGCGCGCCGAGCAGGACACCGGCGTGCCCGCGCGACCTGATCGGCAAGCTGGCTGTCGAATACGCGCGCGCCGATCGCGCACAGATCTGCTGGACACTCGGGATCACCGAGCACCACAACGCGGCTGACAACGTGTTCGCCCTGATCAACCTCGCCCTGCTGACCGGGCACGTGGGCAAGTACGGTTCCGGCCTCGTGCCGCTGCGAGGTCAGAACAACGTGCAGGGCGGCGGCGACATGGGCGCCATCCCGAACAAGCTGACCGGCTTCCAGGACCTCGAGACCGACCTGGCGGCGCGGGCCAAATTCGAGGCCGTCTATGGCGCACCGGTCCCGCCGAAGCGCGGCTGGCACCTGTCGCAGATGTTCGACGCCATGGAGCATGGCGAGCTCACCGCGTGCTACGTCATCGGCGAGAACCCGTTGCGCTCCGAGGCCGACACCGGCACGGACCGCCAAGCTGCTCGGCGGGCTCGAGCACTTTGTCGTCCAGGACATGTTCCTGACCGACACGGCCAAGCTCGCGGACGTGGTGCTGCCCGCGACTGCGACATGGTGCGAGGGCGAGGGCACCGTGACGTCCAGCGAGCGGCGGGTGCAGCGGGTTCGCAAGGCCATTGACCCGCCGGCCGGCGCGCGCGACGACATCGAGATCATGGTCGACATCGCCAACCGGATGGGCGCCGAGTGGGGTCACCCCTCACCGGAGGAACTCTGGAACGAGCTGCGTACGCTGTCGCCCATGCACGCGGGCATGAGCTACGAGCGGCTCGAGAAGCTCGGCGGCCTGCAGTGGCCCTGCCCGGACGAGACGCATCCTGGCGAGCTGTTCCTGCACGCGCGCCTGTGGGAAGAGGACCCGGCCAAGCGCGGCGCGCCGGCTCCGTTCACCCCGGTGGAGAACGACCCGCCGGTGGACAAGCTGTCAGAGGAATTCCCGATCAGGCTCACGACAGGGCGCAGGCTGGATTCGTTCAACACGGGCGTTCAGACCGGTCACTATTCCACGCCGATCAGGCGTCCCGAGACTCTGAACCTGTCGCCTGAGGATGCGCGGCGACTATGCCTGGCCGAGGGCGAGATGGCGAAAGCGTCGTCGCGCCGCGGCTCCCTGCAGGTTCCGGTTCACATCGACGAGACGCTCAGGCCGGGCCTTGCCTTCATGACGCTGCACTTCCCCGAGCAGGTCCAGACCAACATCCTGACGCTGGACGCCTGGGATCCGAAGTCAGGTACGGCCGAGTTCAAGGCCACGGCGATCCGGGTGGACAAGCTCGATGGCGCTGCGCAGAATCGCGAGCCGGGCCATGCCGCGACAGCGGGGACGGATCCCGCGAAGGCGGGGACGGATCCCGCGAAGGCGGGGAATCCTCCCGCGACAGCAGGGAATCCTCACGCGAAGGCGGGTGCGTAGTGGACCTGCGGCTCAATGCCGCCGCACCCGCGACTGAGGAGGAGCAGGCCGCTGTCGCCTCGGTGCTCGGCCCCGCCGAGGGTGGCTGGTATGGCGGGCAGCGCACGGAGGCTGACGGGCA
The DNA here is from genome assembly GCA_963809195.1 of uncultured Actinomycetota bacterium. Lineage (GTDB taxonomy): Bacteria > Actinomycetota > Actinomycetes > Streptosporangiales > Streptosporangiaceae > Chersky-822. The sequence goes on from CAWEIQ010000005.1 coordinate 429,633, forward strand.
CGCATCCTACGGCGGTCACGCGGCTCGCGACAGGCGGCACCTGCTGTTGCCCGCGCTGCACGCCGTCCAGGAACGAATCGGCTGGATCAGCCCAGGCGCGCTCGACCACATCTGCGCCCGGCTGACGGTGCCGCCTGCCGAGGCGTACGGCGTCGCGTCGTTCTACGCGCTGTTCCGTACCACTCCGGCAGCCGCGACCGTCGTACACGTCTGTGATGACATCGCCTGCCAGGTCAATGGCGCCGAGCGGGTGTGCGAGGTCATGGAGCGCCGGTTCGGGCCCGAGGGTTCGGGACCTGAGGCTGTGGCGGCCGGCGCCAAACGGCCCTGCAGCAAACGGCCTGGCAGCAAACGGCTCTGCAGCAAGCGGCTCTGCAGGAAACGGCCGTGCACCAGACGGCAGCGGCAAATGGCGCGGGCGTGACGTGGCAGCGCAGCCCGTGTCTTGGTCAGTGCGATCGGGGATCCGCGGCGATGGTCCAGCACGCGGGTCCTGCTCCGGCGCGGGTCGTGCTCGCCCCGGTCGATCCCGACCAGCTCCGCCCTGCTGTTCTGCCGCCAGAGCTCGGCGCCGCCGACGGCGACCCGAACGCCAGCGACCCGTTCGTGCCGCAGCTGGCCGCCGAACGGGAGTCGCTCCGGCTGCTGCGCCGGCTCGGTCACGTGGATCCCGCGTCACTCGATTCGTACCGGGCCGCGGGCGGCTACGAGATGCTCCGGCGCGCCGTGGCGCTCGGCCCGCTCGGCGTGATCAGGGAGATCAAGGACGCGAAACTGCTCGGCCGGGGCGGGGCGGCATTCCCCACGGCAATCAAGTGGGAGGCAGTGACGGCCAATCCAGTCCGGCCGCACTATGTGGTCTGCAATGCAGACGAATCCGAGCCTGGCACCTTCAAAGACCGGGTCTTGATGGAACAGGACCCGTACGCCCTTGTTGAAGCGCTCACGATCATGGGTTATGCGTGCGGGGCTGAACAGGGCTACATCTATATCAGGGGCGAATATCCGCTTGCCGAGGCGCGACTGCAGGCAGCCGTCGAGCAGTGCAGGGCCCGCGGGCTGCTCGGTGCGGATGTCGTGGGCGCGGGCTTCGCGTTTGATATCGAGGTCAGGCGCGGCGCGGGCGCGTACATCGCTGGCGAAGAGACCGCGCTGATCAACTCGATCGAGGGCAAGCGGGCCGAGCCACGCAACAAGCCGCCGTTCCCGGCGCAGTCCGGCCTGTTCGGCAAGCCGACCGCGATCAACAACGTCGAGACGCTGCTGTGCGTGCTTGAGATCCTGCGGATCGGCGGCGCGGAGTTCGCGCAGATCGGCACCAAGGACTCCACAGGTCCCCGGCTGTTCTGCCTGTCCGGGTGCTGTCGAGCGGCCAGGGCTGTACGAGTACGAATTCGGCGTCACGCTGCGCGAGGTGATCGACGCGGCCGGGGGCGTACGCGACGGGCGGCCCCTTCAGGCCGTCCTGCTCGGCGGCGCGGCCGGAGCGTTCGTCGGGCCCGACGCCCTGGACGTGCCGCTGACCTTCGAGGGGGTCAGGGCCATCGGCGCGACGCTGGGCTCGGGTGTCGTGCTGGTGCTGGACGACACGGTGGACGTGTCTGTCCTGCTACAGCGGATCGCCAGGTTCTTCCGTGACGAGTCGTGCGGGCAGTGCGTTCCCTGCCGGGTCGGCACCGTGCGCCAGGAGGAGCTGATCGACCGGATGGCGCGCGGCGCGCCGCTTGGCTCGCGCGAGCAGGAGATCGCGCTGCTCGACGACATCGCCGCGGTCGCGCGCGACGCCTCAATCTGCGGCCTCGGCCAGACCGCGGTCGGCGCGGCGATCTCGGCGGTGCGCCTCGGCCTGATCGGTGCGAACGGAAGTGAGCCCAGTTGAGTAATGTCATGCCGGAGGCGTGCCGATGAGCACCGTGTTCCTCGCGGCCCCGCAGCGGCTGGTCGATGTCACGGTCGACGGGAAGGTCGTGCGTGTCCCCGAGGGCGCCACGTTGCTGGAGGCGTGCCGCCAGCAGGGCATCGACACGCCGACGCTGTGCTACCTGGAGAACCTCACGCCGGTCAACGTGTGCCGGGTCTGCGTGGTCGAGGTCGAGGGGTCGCGGGCGCTCGTGCCGGCCTGCTCGCGCAAGGCCGAGCCCGGCATGACCGTGCACACTGACTCCGAGCGCGTCCGCACCAGCAGGCGCATGGTGCTGGAGTTCCTCGCGTCCACGGTCAACATGGAGCTCACCGCGCCTGAGGTCCGGCGATGGATCGAGCAGTACGGCGCGGACCCCGGCCGTTATGGCGAGGCGGCTGAGCCGCACGCGGCTGGCGAGCGAGACGCCGCCAGGGCCGGCGAGCACCACGCCTCTGACGGCAGCGAGGCCGCGACGGTCGCCCAGCCAGTGAAGTACGACAACGAAAGCTACGTCCGCGATTACTCGCGCTGCATCCTGTGCTACAAGTGCGTCGAAGCATGCGGCGACGACGCTCAGAACACGTTCGCGATCGCCGTGGCGGGCCGCGGCTTCGACGCCCGGATCTCGACGGAGTTCGACGTCAGCCTGCCCGATTCGGCATGCGTCTACTGCGGCAACTGCATCGGTGTCTGTCCCACTGGCGCGCTGATGCCTGCCAGTGAGTTCAACCTCCGGCAGTCGGGGGAGTGGGACGAGTCTCGGCAGAGCGTGACCACCACGATCTGCCCGTACTGCGGTGTCGGCTGCAACCTCGAGCTGCACGTCCAGGACAACACGATCGTCAAGGTCACCTCGCCGCTGGACCATGACGTCACCAGCGGCCACCTGTGCGTGAAGGGCCGGTTCGGGTTCGAATTCGTTCAGCGCCGGGCCAAGGAGCCCGGGCCGCAGCCGGAGTAGTCGCCGGCCGCTGGCGCGGGTCAGACGGAGTGCAGCACCTCTCCGCCATACACGAGCGGGTCTTCGGGCTGCAGCAGGTCAGCGAGACGGTTGAACTCCTGGAAGCCGGGGTCCGCGTCGTGCTCGCTGTGGGCGGCATGACTGGGAACCTCGACCGCGATGGCGTACTTGATGACGTCCTCGCGGTTGTCCGTGCCGAACGCGACCCGAGAGATCCGGGCGCTCAGGAATGCACCTCGTGCCTTGTATTCGCGCCAGCGCGGCAGCTCGCGCTCGGCAAACAGGCGTTCGTACTCCGCGGCCTGCTCGGCACGGATGTGGATGATGATGACGTCGAGTTCGCTCATGACGCCAATCATGAACAGGTTCGTTCTACTCCGGGGCCTGAATTATGGCCACTGGGCGTCTAGTTCGGCTGCGAGGTCGGCGATCTGTGCGGGGACGCGCAGCGGCAGCAGATGGTCTGCACCTGGCGCGGCGACCTGCTCGCAGCCGGGGATTCTTGCCGCGATGTCGGCCGCGCAGCGGGCCACCATCGGGTATTCCCGGTCCCCGACGACGATGACGGTGGGCACGTGGACCTGGCCGAGCCGGCTGTAAGCGGGTGGGTCGGGGCGCTCGAGGTCGCCCACCCTGAAGAAGGCGTCCGCGGCGCCGCGGACCTGAGTTCGCGCGGCCGGGTCGGCGCCGGCGGCCGCCCATGTCCGCAGGCCCAGATCAGCGATCCCGTCCCTGTCCTGGGCAGCGAACAATGCTGCGAACTGCCTGCCGAAGGGATCATCGGAAGGCCACGGGTAGTCCTGCACGCCTGGCGCCAGCAGCAGAAGGCCACGGACCCGGTCTGGGTCGGCGAGCGCGAGCCCGAGCGCGGTGCCGCCACCCCCGCTGTGCCCAACCAGGATCACCCGGCCCGCGCCGCAGTGGTCCAGCACCGCCACCAGGTCGTCAAGCTGGTTGAACGGCACCGTCGGCGCGGGCGACCCGCCGAACCCGCGTGTGTCGTACCGGACAACCCGGTAGCGGGCGGGCAGCCGGTCAAGGACGGGCAGCCAGATCGACGAGTCACCCCAGCCTGGATGCAGCAGCACCAGTGCCGGGCCGTCGCCACCGCTGTCGCTGGCCGACAGGTACCCTCCGGGTACCGGAATGGTCAGCGCCATAAACGAATGACCCAAACTGACCCGCGGGCCCGGTCACCGCCGGGCTCGACCAGCCGGAACCGCTCAGTCATTACGAGCACCGGCATGCCATCATCGGTCACCTCGCGAACATATCAAGACGTGCACGGCAAGATGCAGCTCCTCAGGGTCAACCCTGATCAAGATCCCGCTGGAAGCCCCGAGGCGAACGCCCTTCGCCGTCCGGCTCGTCTTGCCACCCGGCGGTGGCTACCAGCCGCTCCGCGAACCGGTCAGGATAAGCCAGATGAGGAAAGTGACCGGTGTCTGCCCAGACTTCGATTTCGATCTGGGGCACCGCGTCATGTAGCCAATCGGCGACTTCCTGCGGTGGCTCGGAGCCCAATACGAGCAGGTAGGGGACGCCTGCCTTGGCGATCGCCTCGATACCGCCTGAGACTTGTGCCGCGAGTTCGTCAGGCTTACGTGAAAGCAATTCGTCCCAGTAGCTGACGACGAGATCCTGCCGTGGATTGCTGGTTCGGGCGACCAGATCTCGCGCAGATGGCGGAAGCAGGTCGAGACGGAACCCTTGTTCCATCATCGCCCACACGCCAGCGAAGCCGTTGCCGAGTATCTGCCCCTTCGCGGACTGCAGGAGCCGTACGAACGGCGCGAGATCCGGCAGCGCGTCGACATTGACGACGCCCCGTGTTGGGAACCGGGCCGCGTACATGCTGCCGTATCCGCCCGACATCGAGTGCCCGACGACGACCGGGGCATGGAGCCCGGCTTCTGTCACGGCTTCGTGGATCAGGGTCAGGACATGGTTCATCGAGTGCGGTAGCTGGTCTGGTGACTCGCCGTGGCCGGGAAGGTCCAGGGACAGGATGTGCCGCCCAGGTTCCCTCCTAGCGAGCCTGTCCAGTACCGGCTCCCAGACTCCCCGGTCGAATGTCAGACCCGGCAGCAGCAAGAGCGGCGGCCGGCCGTCAGGTGTGCCGTAGAGGTCGGCTGCCATGCCCGCTATCTTGATCTGCTCCGGAGCGCCCGGGCGGGTGCCAGTGTTGAGGGTGGCCATCTGATGCCTCCTATGTAGGTGTTGTTCACCCAGGAGGCGTTCCTCCGGTACGAACGATTCGTTCGTTCACACGTGCCAGCCCACCGGGCCGCCAGATGCTGGGTCGTACCTGCACTCCAGCCCCGTGCGGATGGAGGCCTTCAGATGAGCTCCTGCCTGCGGCGCCGCCACGCTGATCCGATCAAGAGCGGCACGAAGCGTGCGCGTGACGTTCACCCGGGCTCGCTCGGAATCGGACGTGGTCCGCCGCGTCCGGCCACCCAGCCCGCTGGCCCGCCGCAACTCGGCCAGCAGCCATTCGCGTTCGGCCTCCGCCTTGGCGGCCCGTTCCTCATCACCTGCGGCGTCCGCCGCATCGAGATCGGCGCCAAGCTCGCTGAGGCGCTGCTGGTAGGAAGCTACGGCGGCCGAGTCGAGTACAGGGTCAGCGCCGGCGGCCTGCAGGCCGCGCCCGCCCGCAGCGAGGTCGAGGGCGGAGATGTCGTGGCGCGGGGCAGCTAGCAATGCTCGCAGGTGCTGGATTCCGCGGCTGTCTGGCAGCCTGACGCGTTCGCTGCCGGCTTCCAGCAGCCAGTCGTCTCCATCCCGTCGCAGCGCCCACTCATTCGCTGGCGGACTGAGACGGTCCAGCAACGTCGTCATTTGCAGCTGCTCGGCAAGCTCGCGGGCATCCTGTAGCAGTTTTATTGCCCGCCGATCATCGCCGCCCGCGCCGCGCGTCGCGAGCACCGTGCTGAGCGCAACGCGGCAATGAGCAAGCGTTGGCAGAGCCCCGATACCGTCTGCCATGCTGACGGCGGACTCGAGATGTGCGATCGCGCGATCCAGCATGCCCAGTCGGCTTGCCAGCAGCCCCAAGTAATAAGACGCTGGGCCGTTCACGGAATTCGCGCCGCCCCACACCACAAGGCGTTCGGCATAGGGCAGTAGGGCTTCGTACAGCTGCGACGCCGCAGCCTGATTGCCCACCTCGGCAGCAACAGCGGACAAATCTGTGATGGCCCCCAGCCAGCGGGGACCTGAAGCGGCAAGAGCGTGCGGCAGCAATCGGTCTAGTACGGCGGCGGCCTCGGCAGGCCGGCCGAGCGCGATGAGTATCCGTGCCTCGGTTGCTTCGTACAGATGGCCGGGGAACCGACGAGCGATCATGCTGATTCGTTCGCGCCCGACTTCCCATTCGCGCGCGCTACCACGCTCGATCAGGAAGGTCGCAAGAACAGCCGACTCCAGGCGCTCGGCGTCAGGCAGGCCGATCTGGCGCGCACGGGCGGAAAACTCGGCGACCAGCTCGCTGCCAACGTCGAATCGGCCGCGCAGCATGGCAAGCATTGCGTGCCGCGACAGCGCCATGACAACGGCTTCGGCATCGCCCGAAGCATGCGCAGCCCGCTCGTAGGCGCCGAGCGCCACCTCTGCTTCGTCGACTCTCGCCAGCTCCATCAGCGCGACGAAGCGCCAGAACAGTCCCGCTCGCTGGCGGACCCTGTCGCCCGCGGCGGGTCCAAGCTCGATCAGCGCAGTCGCCGTTTCCAGGCGGTCCTCGGCGCCGGCCGGATCCCACAACGCATGGAGGCGCGCGTCGAGCACCTCTGCCAGCACTGTGTCATCACTTGCATGCCGCGCCAGGTTCAGCGCCTCATCAGCAATGGATCGGCGACGGGCTCGGGCAAGCGGGTCACCCAGGAGCTCGCAGGCCAATCGTGCGAGCAGCATTGCCCGGATGCCATCTTCCGCTGTCCTCGCGAGGGCCGCTTCGAGCAACCGAATGAGGCCGTCATCTACGTGAAGAAACTCCCCACGTTGCACGGCGTGAAGGGCAAGGTGCACAAGAGGATCACGCCCGGAAGGCAGACCGTCGAGCTGCCTCGCTAGCTTGCGGGCCGTACCTGGTAGTCCGCCCGAGGCAACCCAGATAGCGTTTCGCTGCGCAGCCGGCCGTTCTCCGATGACCGCGGCTAGCTCGTTCTCACCAAGACGGTCCAGCTTTGACTGACGGCCCACCCCAAGTGGCGTCGTCGCTGTGGCCAGGATCGCGGTCTCGCCAACGACAATCCGCGCTGCCACGAGCGCGAGTACCTCCGCTGCATCGGTGCCGCCGACGTCAAAGTCGTCGATGACGATCAACCGTCGCTGACCCGTGGTCAGTGCCCTGAGCGCTGCGCTCGATGCCATCGGATCGAATTGATGCAGCAGCCCCCTAGCAGCCTTCTCACCCGCCCCGACGTCAGTGAGCAGTTGTGCCCAGAGCAGGCGTCCAGGCTGGCCGCGAATGGCTGCGGCGGCCAGCACCTCGAAACCCAGATTGCGAGCCCGGTCCGCAGCTGCTCCGATGAGCATCGTCTTGCCGGAACCGGGAGGTCCGAAAAAGGTCAGGACCCCACCCGAGCCAGCCGCTGCTGCTTCTAGCAGCGCATCGATCTCACGGAGTTCGGCCGCCCGTCCCACAGGCTCCATGTGCCGGAGTCTAAGGCCAGGGTGCCATTCCGCCCCTCGCATGGCCTGACCGCGGGGCAGCGGGAGAGCTACACGACGGCTAGGCGAGATAGGTGCTTGGTGTGACGGTGTAGCTGCGGCCGTGGGGTGTGGTCCAGGTCAGGGTGCCGGGCTCGGTTTGCCGGAGCTTCCAGCCTGGAGTTTGTTTACCTGGTGGTGCCTTCTGCAGAGCGGCGCATGCATGACATAACAACGCACCTGTGTTGAGACTCACGCGGGCCAGTGCACTGGACCTGCCCGGACACAGGTCGATTGAGGTCGAACTCGTTGCCCTCTCCGAATCCTGCCTACCAGGAAGACGCGGGTTGACGACCGGGTGCCGAGCACGTCCGTTTAGGGCATTTGCCGGTATGTGCCAGGTGTTAGTTCTACTGTCATTTCTGTGAACGATGACTGGGATCCCGATGGTGAGCCCGGCGAGCCCGAGTCACTGGCTGGTGAGCCCGAGTCGCTGATTAGCGAGGGCGCAGGTCCGATACCGTGGCGCTCATATCTAACGGCGCGCATGCCGGGCCGTGGGTGGCGGACGCCGGTCTGGCTTTTCCTGCTGCTCATGGTTCTCGCTGTGATAGTTGGCTTCGTGTTTCACCTTCACAGCCACTGCCACAATATCTGGACGCGGGCGGCGTGCTACTGGGGCTCGAATTAGACGAGCGATCGGCTCAGGCTGGATACCCCTCACCGCTCGTTAGGTAGCTGCGATGGTGAGGGAGGTGCCAGGTCATATGGCCGGGCTGATCTTGGCTCAGCCGCCAGCCGGTGGCTTGCTTGGCTCTGTGGTGCTGCCTGCAGAGCGGCGCGAGGTTGTGTTAACGCGGCATGTGGTGCCCGTCAAGCGGACTCGGTCGTGCGGTAGCGCTGGCCCAGGCCGTCATGTTTGACTCTCTCAACAGCCCGATAAGCGAATCGCAATAAAGGGGTTGCGTGCCAGTGCTGGGATTAATCAAGCTGCGCCCCGCCTGGCTTGCAGCCTCTGCGGCGGCCTTGGCTGCCGTCAGCGCCTTGCTGGCGTGGGGACCGATTGGTCTCGGCAATGGCCCGCTATGGCTGCCAACGGCAAGCGGCGGCAGCTACGGTGGCAGCCAACTGCGGACAGGGTCCGTCGCCTATGTCCTGCCGATCGGGAATCGCGGCCACAGTGCAGCGGTCATTGACAGCGTCGGGGTAACGTACCGCCAGGGATTCACGCCGCCTGTGTTGCTCAAAGCACTGACAGGTCATATGACACATTACGGCTGCATTGCTCTAGGCGCAGTCCATGGCCGGGGGTCAGTAATGGCAGGATGCGTGCAGTCTGACCTGCAAGTCGTGACGGGGGCGACCATTCCCGCGGGCAGCTATCGATCCGTGGCATTGATTCGCAAGCATCAGCCAGCCCTCGTACTCGAACTCGCTGGGCCAGGTCCCAGGCGATGCTGGGACATAACTTCGATCGTGGTCCACTATCACGTCGGCATCCGTCATTACTCCGGCACTTTCCCGCAGGCCAACATCATCATGTGCGGAATGGACAGGAAGGCGCCGGACCTGAACTGATGCCGATGCTTGACCAGATCGTGCCTATGGTCAGACCGGATAGGTGCTGGGGGTGACTATGTAGCTGCGGCCGTGGGGTGTGGTCCAGGTCAGGGTGCCGGGTTGGGGTTGGGTGAGGTGCCAGCCTGGGTGCCTGTTTGGCCTGGTGGTGGCGGCGGCAGAGCGGGGCGAGGTTGCAGGGGCAGGTCCGGCCGCCGGCTGGTAGGCGGTGGTGTGGTCGAGGTCGCAGCTGGTGGCGGGGCGGCGGCAGCCGGGGAAGGTGCAGGTCCGGTTCCTGGCGCGGATGAGGTCGGCGAGGTGGCGGGGCGGCCGGTAGCCGGGTTCCTGGCTGTGGTGGCTGCAGGGGCCGGGGTCGAGCCAGGTGAAGGTGTGCCGGGTGAGCCAGGTTCGGCGGGCGGCGGGGCTGGCGGGGGGTCCGGGTCCGGCGCGGGCGCAGGCGTGGGCGGCGGCGGTTCCGTCGGGCCGGGTCAAGGTGATGCACCAGCGGGTTGTGGGGCCGGCGGCGGTGAGCCGGGCGGCGAGGTGGCGGCTGGTCCAGGCGTCCAGGGGGCCGAGGGCGGCGGCTTCGCCGGGCAGGTCGGCCAGGCCGAGCCAGGTGCTGGCGGGCAGGGTGAGGTGCACCGACCCGCCCAGTGCCGCGAAGCTGCCCGGCCCGGGGCCGGGTGCGCTGGCCGGGGCCTGCCCGCCGGTGCCGGCCGGGTCCGGCTCGTCCGCGCCGGGGGCGGCGGGGTAGGGGGCGGGGAGGAGGGTGTCGGGGTCGCGGCCGGCCAGCAGGGCGGTGAACACGGCGGCGCGGAGCTGGTCCACGGTGCCGCCGGCGCCGGCGTCGCGCAGGGCGCGGGCGATGGCGGTGATCCGCCGGTCGGCGGTGATGGCGTCGGCGGGGTCGAGTTCGCGGCCGGCCAGGGCGAGGTTGCCGGAGCCTTCCTGGAAGGCTTCGACCCGGGTGTCGTCGCGGGCTTTTTGCATCCGGCGGCGGGCGGCGGCGGGGTCCAGGCGGTGCACCAGCAGGCGCAGGGCGTTGCGGAGCTGGCCGGTGGTCAGCGACCCGGCGTGCGGGAGCAGCGCGGCGGCGGCGGCGCGGGCGGCCTGGTCGCCCAGGGCGGCGAGCTCGGCGGCGAACACGGCGGCGCGGGCCCGGTCGATCTGCCCGGCGAGCAGCGCGGCCAGGACGGCGGGGAGCCTGGCCAGGTCGCGGGCCAGGGCGAGCAGGCTGTCCGCGGACCGGCCGGTCAGGACCAGCGCGGCGGCGAGCTCGGCGGCGACGTGCTCGCTGACCCGGGACCAGCCCGGCCGGCCGGACTGCTGCAGGCGGCGGTGGTCGAGTTCGGCGACGGCGGCGAGCTCGACCCCGGACTGCCACGCCGCCAGCCGCCGGGACACGCGGACCAGCCCGACCAGGGCGTCATCGCCCATCGCGGCGAGGCCGTCGTCGAGGGCGTGGCCGGACAGGCCGGCCAGCGTCCCGCACGGTGCCAGCTGCTCCAGCGGCCCGCCCTCAGTGAACGCCGCGGCCCGGTCCAAGGCCAGGCCGGCCAGCCACCCGCCGCGGTCGCTGTCGTCGCTGTCGTCGCCGGGGCCGGGGTCGTCCAGGCCGTAGAGCTCGGCGTCGTCCGGGACGTCCCGGACGGCCAGCAGCTCCGGGTCCAGGCCCCGCACGTCCGGGTCGAACCCAGCCAGGACCGTGTCGCCGTCGGCGCCGGTGCCGGGGTCGCTGTCCGGGGATGTGCTTCTGGATGCGGGCAAGCCGGGCTGGCCGGCGTTGTCGGGCGGCTGGGTGTCGGGCGAGCCCGCGCGCTCGGGCGACTGGGTGGCGGGTGAGCCCGCGCGGTCCGGCGGCTGGCTCCGGGGTGAGCCCGGGACCTCGGGCGGCTGGGTGTCGGGCGGGTCGTTCATCGGCGGCTCCCGGGCGGTCAGCGGGTGCGAACCTGTTATCGATAACTCTACCGACACTCACTGACAATTAGAGTTCACGTTCGATCAATCCGCGTACGCAGGCTGGTCGGCCAGACGGTCAGCGGCGGCGGGCCCACCGCTGCTCGTCGGCACGGGGGAGCCTAGTCCCGCTAGTCCCGCCCGGACGCCGCCAGCCGGCCAACCCGCTCAGGGGCTTCGAGCCTGTCCCGCTGCGGGACGACCGCGTGCTTCCGGTCGTTGGCCGAAGCCACCCTAACCTCAGGACGTGGCCTCGGCTGCAGCCTCCTGCTGCTCGACGAGCTCGCCCTCGATCGAGATCTGGATCTCGTCGCTGACGACGAACCTGCCGTCAAGGACCATGTTGAGGGTCAGGCCGAATTCTTTCCTATTGATCTGCGTCGTGGCGCCGTAGGCGATCCTGTGCCCCATCATCGGGTCGTTGAACTCTCCGTACCTGCGCACATCGAGCGTCACCGGATGCGTGTGGCCCTTGATCGTCAGGTCGCCGGTGAGCCTGTACTGGTCATCTCCCGCTGCCGTGATACCCGTGCTGCTGAAGGTCATGACCGGGTACTTGTCGACCTCGAGGAAGTTCGATGAGCGCAGGTCGTTGTCCCTGGTGTCGTTGTGGGTGCGGATGCTCGCGGTCGAGATCGTGGCCTGAATGTTGGAAGTCTCCGGCGCCCCGGGGTTGATGTCTCCGGTGGCGCTGACCTCTGCGAAGTAACCGCGGACCGTCATCATTCCGAGGTGCTTCGCGGAGAATTCGACCTGCGTGTGATAAGGATCGAGCTGCCAAGTACCCATCAAAGCTCCTTGTGATGCTTTCTCGTGGATTCTCCTGATGTGCAGACAATCGTAGACCCAACGCGGGTCTTGTGGAGGATGGCCTCCACATAATGACGTCTTGCGACTAAGGGCTGCGGCGCTACTCGCAGAGCTACTCCGACCCGATCGGCGTAGCGTGTCGCATGCTCGCCTTGGGGTAGTTACACGTGCAATGACGTGCCCAGTGGCGGCCGGGGAACTGCCGCTCGTGCCGTGACCGGCAGGGCGCGGATCGGGGGAATAGATGAGCAGCGACAGGCCAGAACCGAATGCGCCTGGGCAGCCTGGAACGCAGCAGGGTCCTTATCAGGGTCAGCCAGACGCGATGGCTTCCGGCCAGGCAGGTGGCATGCCGCCGCAGGGGAGCGCGCAGCGCCCGCCGAGCCCGGTTAGCGAAGCGGCCACCAGGGTCACAGGACGCCGCGTGGTCCAGTACATCATCGACTACATCCTGGTCGGGATCATTCCGGGGCTGGCGTACTGGCTGCTCGATCGCGGCAACGGGTTCCTCGGCGGCCTCGGCTGGCTGCTGGCGACCGCGATCGCGCTCGCCGTCTACTACTGGTACTGGGTGGAGCGCCCGCGCAGCCACGGAGGCCAGACCTTCGGCATGCAGCTGGTCGGCGTGCGTATCATCAGCAAGGACGGGAGCTCGGCGAGCGTTGCCCAGCTCCTGATCCGAGGCATCCTGCTCATTGTCGACACGCTGATCTTCGGGCTGGTCGGCTTCCTCACGATCATCTGCTCGCGGTACAGGCAGCGCGTCGGTGACCATGTGGCAGGAACGCTGGTGATCGACAAGGACGTCGCCTACGGCCGCGGACTCACGGGCGTCTAGTGCGGCGGCAGTAAACCAACCTGGGTACCGCGCGCGCCAACTTAGGCAACTGCCCGGCCAAGCCGGGCAGTTACGCCGATCTGCCGGCAGCCGCACTCTGCCTACGGTCGTTGCGACAACCGGACGACCAGGCAGGGAGCTCGCCGTGCCGCTCTTCATCCGCGACATTGAAAAAAGGCGCAGGGCTTTCCAGGTCACGCTGGGCCTGATCTGGCTGCTCGATGCTGGGCTGCAGTTCCAGCCGTACATGTTCACCAGGGCATTCGTGCGCGACGTGATCCTGAGCACCGCGCCAGGCAACCCTGCCATCGTCGCCCGGCCCATTATCTGGGCGGCGAACCTGATGCTCGGGCACATCGTCATCGTCAACGCGGCGTTCGCGACGCTGCAGCTCCTGCTCGCCATCGGGCTGTTCTGCCGCCCGACGGTGCGATTGGCGCTGGCAGCCTCGATCGCCTGGTCGCTGGCGGTGTGGTGGCTAGGCGAAGGCTTCGGCGGCGTCCTGGCCGGCTCCCTGGATCCGTTCGGCGGCGCTCCCGGCGCCGTCGTGCTGTACATGGTCGTCGCGCTTCTGGTCTGGCAGAGCCGGGAGTCCGAGCCGGAAGCGCGGCGGGTATCGGTGGCGGAGAGCGGGCCGCTGGGCAAGATCGGCGCGAAGGTCCTGTGGGCCGTGCTGTGGGTCGGCCTCGGCTGCGGCGCGCTGAGCAGCGCGCTGGCCGGCCGTGGAGCGCTGGTCGCGGTGGTGTTCGCCGCGCTCTGCGGCGCAGCCGCCGCCACCATCGCGTTCGGCCGTTTTACCAGGCTGGGGATCGTCGCCGCCATCGTCGCGGGCGTGGCCATCTGGGTTGCGCAGGACTTTGGCGAACTCCTGACCGGTCAGGCGACCGACCCGAACTCGGGGCCGCTGCTGATCGTCATCGCGGCAACGTTCTGGCCGGTGGCGGGTATGGCCCGGCGCGAGCGAGTCAGCCCAGAGCTGCTGCTTGCGGAGCCGGCGCAGTCGCGCCTGGCCTGAAGGTCTGGTCCTGCGCCTTTGACAGGCAGCCGTTTAGCTGCCTAATATGGGCAGCCTTACGGCTGCATATTGCGGCCGGAGAGGTAACCGCGATGGATGAGGTGTTCAGGGCGCTCGCGGATCCGAGCCGCCGGCGTCTGCTCGACAACCTGAATGCCCGTAACGGCCAGAACTTGCGGGAACTGTGCGCTGGGCTGGATATGGCGCGGCAGTCGGTGAGCAAGCACCTGGCGATCCTGGAGGACGCCAACCTCGTGACGACCGTCCGGCGTGGCAGGGAGAAGCTGCACTACCTCAACGCGGCCCCGATCAACGACATCGCGGAGCGATGGATTAACAGGTACGACCAGCGCCGCGTCGCGGCGCTTTCCGATCTGAAGAGAGCCCTGGAGGAAACCAGCATGGACAGGCCCGAGTTCGTCTACACCGCCCTCATCCGCACCACGCCGGAGCAGCTCTGGCGCGGGCTGACCGACCCCGCCTTCACCCGCAGCTACTGGGGCGTGGCATTCGAGTCCGACTGGCAGGTCGGTTCGCCCGTGACCGTCAAGCTAGACAGGAACGACGTGAACATCGCCGACCCAGAGCAGGTCGTGCTCGAAGCCGATCCCTACCGCCGGCTTTTCCTACACCTGGCACACGTTCACCCCTGAGTGGGCACGCGCGTACGACGTCAGCGACGAGTATCTGGCTAAGGCGTCCGCCGAGCCTCGCTCGAAGGTCACCTTCGAGATCGAACCAGACGGCGACCACGTGCGGCTTACCGTGGTGCACGACGGCTTCGAGCCGGGCAGTACGATGCTCGCGAGCATCAGCGAGGGCTGGCCGGCGCTGATCTCGAGCCTGAAGTCCCTGCTGGAAACAGGAGACGCGATCCGCGTCTAAGCGCAGCCAGCGTGGATGGCAGGGACCCGGACGGGCCAGTTCAGCCGCCGCTTGCGACGAGGGCCGCATCGCCCACGGCGGCGCGGACCCGCAGCCTGGCCTGGTGGAGCCTGCTCTTGAAGGCGGCCTGGCCCACCCCGGCGATTCCGGCAGCCTCCTGTGTCGACAGCCCTTCCACGTCGCGGAGGACGATGGCGGTCCTCAACGGAGGAGGCAAGTCGTGCAAGGCGCGGACGAGGGTCGCGCGCAGTTCGCGGTTCTCCGCACGCAGGGCAGGGTCGTGTAGGCCAGAGGCAGGGAGCTCCAGCTCGTCAGGACCAATCGGCACGCTGGCGGGCCGCCTGGCCCGGCGCTGAAGCGCGCGGTTGGCCTCGTTGACGGCGATCCGGTATAGCCACGTGAAGTAGCTGGACTTGCCACGGAACGTGGCGATCGCCCGCCACGCCCTGAGCATGACCTCCTGGGCCACATCCTCGGCCTCGTCCCGGTCCCCAAGGAGGCGCAGCAGGAGCATGAAGAGCCTGTCGGCGTACGCGGCTGACAGCCGCTCGAAAGCTGCGGAGTCGCCGGCCTGGGCCTGGGCGATCAAGCTGGCCTCGGTGTCGACCGGGTGATTGGTGCGCTGGCCGGCCAGCGGCCACTTCACGCCCGCTTGGACGAGCCCGGGTCGGCTGCGCTGGCCAGCCGGACCCGGGCGAAGATCGTCACGGGCGCTCGAACGCCTGCTGGCCCGCCGAGGCCGTGCATCGCGTAGACCAGCGCGCGCATGGCACGGACGGCGCGACCGCAGTCGGCGCAGCCCTTGGCGTGTCGATCGAATCGTCGGCGGCTATGGGAACTCAACTCACCCTCGACGTAGTGCGAGACGCGTTGTTGCGCCCACTGATGGTCGTCCATCACCGCATCATCCTCCGGAACGGCCGATCGCCACGCTGGATGCTCAGTCGCCGTCAGCCGCAGGCTCGAAGGCCAGCGAGCAGGAGTTGATGCAGTACCTGTCTCCGGTCGGGGCTGGGCCGTCGTTGAAGACATGGCCGAGGTGACCGCCGCAGCTTCGGCAGACAACCTCGGTGCGCCGCATGAACAGGCTGTGGTCCGATCGCAGCTCGACGGCCTCGGCTACCGCGGGCTCATAGAAGCTCGGCCACCCGGTGCCCGATTCGAATTTTGCATCGGACGCGAACAGCTTGCTGCCACATCCGGCGCAGCGGTAATAGCCGTCCTCGTGGTTGTGGACGTACTCGCCGGTGAACGGCCGCTCGGTGTGCGCGTGGCGGAGCACGCTGTACTGCAACGGGGTCAGCTCAGCCTGCCACTGCTCGTCCGGCTTGCTGACGTCGCGGACGGCCGCCGAGTCGTTGGTGCGGTTCTTACGCATGTTCGGGTTCCTTTCCTTCCCTCACATGATTAGACCCGCGCCGCGCCCAAACGATTTCCCCGGCCGGCTTCTGGCGCCGCAGCGGCGGTAGGCGATCGGCTAGTACGGCAGGAAGCAGATCCCTGACGTGGACACGCCGCCGCAGTACTGGCTCTGGCCCAGGTTGTCGCTGGCGATCCAGAGCCCTGCGCTGGTGGTCATCATGTAATCAGCGCCGAGGCCGCGATCCCGGCTGTAGTAGCCGGCCGAGCCGTCGGTGTTGATGTACAGCGCGCCGTTGGCCGGGTCCAGGCCCTCCATGCCAGGCGCCGTGTAGGCGTCTGCGCCCTGCTGGTCGCAGTCGTTCGGGTTCATCGACCAGCGCTCGTGGCCGCCGAAGTACGCGGCCTTGCTGTCTGCGGCGGCGGAATACAGCGAGTCGCAGCCGGTGTAGTTCGTCCAGAGAGCGTTGACCGTGGAGGGAGTCGACGGGAAGGCAAGCGCCGCGTCACACGGCCCGGTCCATGGCGGACTCGACTGGTCGTTCGGGTGGAAGCCGGTCGTGCCGAAGTACAGCGTCGAGTCGTCGGGGCTCCAGGCGCCGTCCTGGACATAGAACGGCTCGACCGTCGCGCAGTTGGTGTTGAATTCAGGCGCGTTCCAGCCGGTCACGACGCCGGTCGTGCCGCCGATGTTGAGGACAAACGCCTGCTGCCTTGCCTGACCCCCGACGGAGGTGAAATCACCTTCGACCAGCACCTGACGCCCGCCGTGGCTGAGCTGGGAGGCGTAGACGTGGGTGGCATTGGCGTGGACGCCAGGGTACTGATAGTTGCCCGAGACGTTCAGGTGCAAGAAGCCGTCACTCTTCCCGGTCGTCGGGTTCAGGCTGACCATATAGGGGTCGCCGGCGTCGCCGTTGATGCTGGTGAAGTTCCCGCCGACGAGCAGGCGGGCGTGCGTGCCGACCATGGTCTGCACGGCGCCAGAGGCGTTCGACGTGAAGGTCGTGACCACGTTGCCGGTCGTGGTGCTGATCTCCGCGATGTTCCTGACGGCTGTGCCGTTCACCGAGGAGAAGTGACCGCCGATGTAGGCGTTGGCGCAGTTGCCGTTGACGAACGCGATCGTGTTCACCGTGTTGCTCGGGTTCGACGTGGTCCCGTAGGTGCCGACGACGTTGGGGGCCCAGCTGGTCACGGTGTACGGCGCGGTGGCCTTGAAGCTGAAGACGTTGTTGCGGGTGTAGGTGGTGCTCCCCTTCCTGATCGCCCCGAAGGTTCCGACCGCGTACATGTTGCCGCCGCACTGGACGAGCTGCCGGATCTGCTGGGTCTGGGAAGTGTTACGCCGGCAGGTGCGGCAAGTTGGCGGGAGGGGTTGCCTGGACCACGCCGGCTGGTGGCTGCTCGCCGCCCGTGCCTGCTTCGGCCGGCTGGATGGCGAACGCCAGCAAGGCGGCGGCTGAGCTCAGCAGGACCAGGAATCTCCACACGACAGCTCCCTGTCAGCACATTGAACCGGTCGCGTGCGGTCACGACGATCGGCTGGCTAAGTGAACGACAATTCCGACTAATAAGCAGACGCACGGTAACACCACATGGTTGGCACGGACGTCTCAGTAGCGAGTGCCAATCGGCGAGGGCAGGGCATCGAGTTCGGCTTGGTCGGCCGCGCTGAGGGCGACTTCGGCCGCGCCTGCGTTGTCCGCAAGGAACTTCGGGGTCTTGGTCCCCGGGATCGGTACCACGTGCTTGCCCTGGGCCACCACCCAGGCCAGGGCTACCTGGGCAGGGGTCGCGCCAGCTCGCCTGGCGACTTCGCGTACCCGGCCGACGATGGCCAGGTTCGCCTGCAGCGCGTCGTGCTGGAACCGCGGCAGCCCCCGGCGGAAATCCTGTTGCGGCAGATCATTCGACGACGCGAACCGTCCGGTCAGAAAGCCGCGGCCGAGCGGCGAGAACGGCAGGAACGCGATGCCCTGCTGCTGGCAGTACGGCAGCACCTCGGCCAGCGCGTCGCGCGTCCACAGTGACAACTCGGACTGCACCGACGCCACCGGGTGGATAGCACGCGCGCGCCTTATCTCCTCGGCCGTCACCTCGGACAGGCCGATGTGCCGCGCTTTGCCTGCCGCGACCGTTTCAGCCATCGCGCCCCACGTCTCCTCGAGCGGCACCTGCGGGTCCACCCGGTGGAGCTGGTAGAGGTCGACGTGGCCGGTGCGCAGCCGGCGCAGGCTATCGTCGATGGATTGCCGCACATGCTCCGGGTGCCCGTTCCGCGCAGCGCCAGGGGAACTGCTGCCAGGGTTCGCGACCTGGACGGTGTCGGCGGTGAGGCCGACCTTCGTGGCGAGGACGGCGCGATCGCGGTATCCGTCGAGCCAGCGCCCGGCCGACCAGCTCCTCGTTGGTGTAAGGACCGTACACGTCGGCCGTGTCGATCAGCGTCATGCCGAGATCGAGCGCTTGGTGGATCACTGCGATGGATGTCGCGTTATCCCTCGGTGTCTCCATGTCATAGGAGTGCGTCATGCCCATGCAGCCAAGGCCGATGACGCCGACCTCGGGGCCATTGGTGCCCAGCGTCGTGGTTCGCATGCTGCAAGCCTGGCTCATCGCATAGTTCCGCGTGTGGCGGTCCGAGCTCAACCGTGCTGGACCATGGCGGGACTCCGCTCATCGCGACTTTGGCCTCGTATGGAAGCGCGGGTCAGCGGGCATACCCGAACAAGGGGGGATGAGTGCGCGATGCCAGATGACGTGGATGCCAGGGCCAAGCGCATCGCGAGGTTCATCAAGCCGATGCGCGTGAAACCGGGCGCACAGGTTGACCTCGCCAGGGACTTCGATCCCCGGTACAAGGGCGGCGTTACGCGGAAGAAGGAAGGCGTCGAGTTGCTGCGAGCAGGCAAGAAGCTGCTCGCGGAATACCAGGCGAGGCTGGCCGCGGAGGACCAGTACGCGATTCTGATGTGCCTGCAGTCGATTGATGCGGGCGGCAAAGACGGGACCATACGCCACGTCATGAGCGGCGTAAATCCACAGGGCGTCCATGTCAGCAGCTTCAAGGTGCCGTCGGCTGAGGAGCTCGACCATGACTATCTGTGGCGTTACAACGCCCAGCTGCCCGCGCGGGGAGAGATCGGGATCTTCAATCGTTCGCATTATGAGGAAGTCCTGGTCGTCCGGGTGCATCCGGACAATCTCGACCGGGAGAAGCTGCCCGAAGAGCGCAGGGGCAAGGACATCTGGCAGCGCCGTTACGCCGAGATCAACGAGTGGGAGCGATACCTGACCGGCAACGGCATTAGCGTGCTGAAGCTGTTCCTGAACCTGTCGAAGGAAGAGCAGCGCATCAGGTTCCTTAAGCGAATCGACCAGCCGGAGAAGAACTGGAAGTTCTCGGCGGCCGATGCAAGGGAGCGTCAGTACTGGGACGACTATCAGCGCGCTTTCTCGCAGATGTTGTCTGGCACTAGTACGGCATGGGCGCCGTGGTATGTGATACCGGCAGACCGTAAGTGGTTCGCGCGGCTATGTGCGGGCGCGGTGCTCGCGCACACGCTCATCCAACTCCAGCCGCGCTACCCGGAGGTGAGTGATAAAGCCAGGCGCCAGCTACGGGCCGCTCGGCGCGAACTCGAGGCCGAAACGCCAGCGTGATGTCTCTTGAGGCACCGGCCGAGAAGGCCGATTGGTATGCACGGTCAGCTGAGGATGCCGCAAGGTTGCTGGGTGTAGATCCAGACGCCGGCCTGTCGGCCGATGACGTCCAACGTCGGATCAGTCAGTACGGGCTCAACGAGCTGCCGACCGAGCCTCAGCCGAGCACGTGGGCGGTGGCACGAGGGCAGATCGCCAACCCGATGAACATCATGCTCCTGATCGTGGGCGGCGTCAGCCTCGGCATCGGCCAGGTGGCGACGGCAATTGTTGTCTTGGTCTTGGTGGCCTTCAACGTGCTCATGGGCACCAGTCAGGAGCTGAAGGCCAGAGCAGCTGTCGGGGCTCTTGCCGAACTTCAGGTTCCTAAGGCCCGGGTGCGGCGTGCCAGTGAAGTGGCCGAGGTCGAGTCGACAGGGATCGTTCCTGGCGATATCGCGCTCCTTGAGGCAGGAGATGTCGTGCCAGCCGACGGGAGAGTGGTCTCATCGGCGTCCCTCGAGGTGCAGGAAGCTGCGCTCACAGGCGAGAGCGCGCCGGTGCCTAAGGATGCCGTCACTCTCCAGGACGGCGAGGTCGCGATCGGGGATCGCACGAATCTTGTTTTCCAGAACACGCAGGTCACCCGTGGCGCGGCGTCGGTCGTCGTGACTGCTACCGGCGATGCCACCGAGATGGGCCAGATCGCGGGCATGGTCACCGCGACGAAGAGGTCGCGGTCGCCGCTGCAGCGAGAGCTCGACGGCATGACCAAGGTGTTCGGGCTAGTGGCCTGGCTGGCCGTCGCGGTCATCGCAATCGCTGGCATCCTGCGGGGTCAGCAGATCTCGACGCTGCTGCTGCTGTGCGTGTCGACCGCGATCTCAGCGATTCCCGACGGCCTTCCGACATTCGTGCAAGCGATGCTTTCATCCGGTGCCCGCCTCCTGGCGGCTTCCCAAGCCGTGGTCAAGTCGCTTAGTGACGTGGAGACGCTCGGCGGGACAACGGCGATCAACACCGACAAGACTGGCACGCTGACTATGAACGCGATGACGGTCACCACGATGCTGGCGGACGGCGACTGGTTCAAGGTGCAAGGACCGGGCTACAAGACGACTGGCGCAATCAATGGCGTCGCCGGCATCGAGGTCCCGGACTTCCGCCGGCTCGCGCTTGGCCTGACGCTGTGCACCGATGCCACGGTCGGCGATGACGAGACGGTGGTCGGTGACCCGACCGAGGCTGCCCTTGTAGTGCTCGCCGCCAAGATGGGGGCCGACGCGCCCGAGACACGGCATGCTCTCCCGCGCCTCGCCGAGGTTCCCTTCGACTCGTCGTACAAGTTCATGGCGACCTTCCACGACCGCCCTGACTGGTTGTCGGGCGGGATCTTGCGGCAAGCGCACTTCGCGAGCGTGAAGGGGGCGCCTGACGTCGTCATCGACCGCTGCGGCTATGCCCTTTGGCATGATGAGGTCGTGCCCGCGGGCTCTGTCCGCGACGAGGTCTTGGCCGCTAACCAAGAGCTCTCCGAGCGGGGGCTGCGGGTTCTTGCGTTCGCGACCCGCGATCTCGACGACGCTGAGATGTCTGCGGCGCTGGCTGAACCGATGGCCGCCGTTTCCGACCTCGTCCTTGTCGCACTCGTAGGCATTATGGACCCGCTCCGTCCCGAAGCAGCGCAGGCGGTAGCGGATGCGCTGAGGGCCGGTATCGACGTGCGGATGATCACCGGTGACCACACTGTCACGGCTCGCGCCATAGCCGACGAGCTTGGTCTGGGGCCTGGCGTGATCACCGGTCCGGACCTGCAGCAGCTCACCGATCCTGAACTGACCAGCAAGCTGCCTTTGCTGCACGTTTTCGGGCGGGTGGCGCCCGAGGACAAGCTCAGGCTTGCGCGGCTGATGCAGGAGTCGGGGCAAGTCGTGGCAATGACAGGTGACGCCGTTAACGACGCTGCGGCCCTCAAGCAAGCAGACATCGGCGTCGCCATGGGCAGTGGCTCTGAAGTGTCCAAAGCAGGCAGCCAAGATCGTATTGACCGACGACAACTTCGCGACATTGGTCCGAGCCGTCGATGTCGGCCGCGACCTCTACCGGCGGATCTCCTCTTACGTCAAGCTGCAGCTGACAATTCTGTCGGCCGTGCTCCAGCTGATGGTCTATGCCACCATCCTCGACATCAATTCCGGCGTCGCGTTGTTCCCGTTGATGCTGATGTTCTGCAAGTTCTTCATCGTCATCACAGTGGTCATCGGGTTCATCGTTGATGGCCCCGATCCCGGCGTGATGGATCGGCCACCGCGTGAGCCAGGCAGCAAGATCGTCAACCCGCCCCAGATCATCCGCTGGTTCATCACCGGCTTCCTGATCGCCGCGACCGCCCTGGCCGTGCTCGCCTGGGGCCCCGGGAAGCCAACCACCGACCACCCGTCGATCAGCATGACGATGGCCTTCGCGGTCGTTTCGCTCAGTGCGGTGAACCTCGGACTCGTGATGCGACGAGAACGGCAGCCTTTCTGGTCGAGGCCGGTGTTTCCATATCTCGGCTGGATCATCCTCGGCTGGATCCTGACCTGGGCGGCCGTCGAACTCCACATGCTCCAGCGCTTGCTCGACACTGTCTCCCTCACTGGCGGGCAGTGGCTGACCGTCATCGCCCTGTCTCTGATCGCTCCTCTAGCAGCAGCCGCGGACAAAGTCAGCCAGATGCGTCGGGAGCCAAAGGCTGTGCCGGAGGGCGGCAATCCATGATCGCGTGACGCATCCCCCGCACCTGCTCGAGTAGCTCACCATTAGAGCAACCCTTGACAGCCGCGGGGTCGATTCCCAAGATGCTTATAAGATTTCGAGCATCTGAGGGTCCAGACGTGCCTGACGAGTTCATTCCCGCGAGCGATGGCACGAGCATGGCCTGGCATCAGCTTGGCGACGGCCAGCGCGACCCGTTCATGACCGAGATCCTTGATCAGCCACCGGCGCTTCGGCGGGCCGCGAAATTGCTGGGCGGCCAGGCAGAGTTCTTCGCGTTGACGGAATCCCTGCGAGATCGGCGAGGTCCTCTCCTCCTGACCGGCATGGGCAGTTCCTTCCACGCGTGCCAGGCGGCGGCCAGCGCGCTGGGTCAGCGAGGCGTTCTGACCGTCACCACGAACACGGCCGAACTCCTCCACTTCCAGTGGAGGACGGCCGGCGCTGCCAGGGCAGTCGTCCTGATCAGCCAGTCGGGCCGGAGCGTGGAGGTTCTGAGGCTGGCCAGGAAGCTGCGTTCGCTCGCTCGCCGGCCGCGCCTCATTGCGATCACGAATGGCACCGACAACCCGCTGTCTCCCATGGTCGATATTTGTCTCGATACGGCGGCTGGCGAGGAAGTCGGTCCGTCCACGAAATCGTACGCAGCAACCTTTGTCCCGCTTGCGGCGCTGGTAGAGACAATGTCGGCGGCAGCTAGCCGGAGATCGACGGCAGCAGCCCTGTTCCGTGTGGCGGAGGCCGCGCACGCCGCTGCCGACGCAGCTGAGCAGCTCATCAAGCAGCCCGATGCGCTCGCCGACGAGCTCTACGACTGGCTTGATGGCCGCAAGAGGGTGGCCATTCTCGGGCGCGGCGTGGCCCGTGGCCCAGCGGAGACGAGCGCCCTGGTGCTGAAGGAAGCCGCGCGGTTCCCTGCCGAAGCCCTCGATGCGGCCGAATTCCGGCACGGGCCACTTGAACTCGCCGGACCCGATCTCGCCGTGGTCCTGCTGTCCCTGGAGGAGGCCACGCGCCGCCTCGATGATCGCCTGGCCGCGGAGGTAGCTCGCCATAAGACGGCGGTGGTCGTCGTGGCCAACGCACATGGTCAGGTAGACGCTGTACGCACCCTGGCAATCGGCCGGGTCCAGCCGCTGCTGGCCTGCGCGGTCGCCGTCATTCCCGCACAGCTTCTCGCCTGGCGACTCGCCCGCGCACTGGGCAGGCGCCCAGGCGAGTTCCGTCTTGCCTCGAAGGTGACGACGGAGGAGTGACCAACAGGAGCCATCAGGTGTTAGGAGGACCGACATGAGCGAACGGCGCACAGACGGGTCACTTGGCTGGAGACAGCCGATGGACCGGCGACAGTTCCTGCGAAGATCCGGCATCGCCGCGCTGGGTCTTTCCGCAGGAACCGGCATGCTGACCGGGTGCGAGACATCGCCCGCTAGCACCGGATCGGGCCAAGACCGCACGCCGGTCACCATCACTGTCTGGGATTACTACGGAACTACTACCCCGGTCAAGCCAGCCCTGGCGGGGTTTAAGCGCAAGTACCCGTGGATCACGGTCAACTATCAGGCGCTTGACTATGACACGATCAGCACGAAGTTCACCGTGTCCGTGTCGTCGGGCGTCGCGCCTGACCTGGCGACGCTCGACATGACCTGGATCCCCGCCTATGCGGCGACCGGCCTCCTGATGGACCTGTCCAAGTTGTCCGGGAACAAGCTGAACGGCAAGCCTGTCAAGGACCAGTACTCGGCTGCGCAGCTGAATGCGATGAGCTTTGATGGCCGCACCGTCACGATGCTGTTCGACGAGGACTGCTACGCCTTGTACTACCGGCGCGACATCTTCGAGCAAAAGGGAATCAGCGTCCCGACGAACTGGGATGAGCTCCGGGCTGCGGCCCTATCGATGGCGGAGAAGTCGAACGGGAGCAGCAAGCCCAACAAGTACCTGATGGAAGTTGATCCGGATACCTTCCACTACGCCTCTTACCTGTTCCAGAACGACGGCGCCATCCTCAACCCGGCCAATTCCAAGGCGGTCTTCAACAGCCCGGATGGCGTTCAGGCGCTGGAGTACTACAAGGGCTTCCTCGACAACGGCAGCGGCATCTACTGGGGTGTCGGCCAGGGCGATCGGCTTGCCGGACTGAACTCCGGCACCATCGGGATGTTCGAGGACGGTCCGTATTACATGGGCATCATGAGGGACAGCGCCGCGAAGCTCACAGGCAAGTGGGGTATCGCCATCGCGCCCTATTCCAAGAAACCTGGCAGCTACCTTGGCGGCACCGGTCTCAGCATCCCGGTCAACGCGCCGCACGCCGATGCCGCCTGGACCTTCATCCAGTATCTGCTCGAGCCGAAGAACTCCGTCGGCGTCGCAACATTCTCGGGGGCCGCCCCCGGGTTGCAGGCCGCGCTGCACAGCCCTGTCCTGGCCAAGCCCGACCCCTACTTCGGCGGCGAGGACGTCTGGAAGGTGTGGGTTCCGACGCTGGGAATCGCCACGCACTACCCCTACGTGAAGGAGTGGACCGCCATCGACCAGGCGATAACGAACGCGCTACAGGCTGCCCTCCTTGGCAAGCAGACGCCCAAGCAGGCTCTGGACACGGCAGCTGCTCAGGTAGACAGCAAGTTGTCCGGATAGGGCGGAAGCGGCCCGTGATCAGGTCCCCCGCACGGACACTTCCCTCATCACCCCTGGCCCAGCCAGGGCCGCGCCGGCGCAGCAGCTTTGCCTGGCGCGTCCGTAGGGGCCGCAGCGGTTACCTGTTCATCCTCCCTGCGCTGGTAGTCGCGGTCGCGTTCCTGTACGTGCCGATGGCCTTGTCTGCGTACTGGAGCTTCACGGACTTCAACGGCCTGGCGCCGCCCAACTGGGTGGGCCTGGCTAATTACCAGGAATTGCTCACTGATCCGGTCTTCCTGCAGGCCGTTCGTAACACATTGGTGTTCGTCCTGGTGGGGCAGGGCATTGGCCCGGTGCTCGGCATCGCCTCAGCACTACTGCTGAACAACAAGCTCAGGTTCCGCGCCTTCTTCCGTACGGCATATTTCGTCCCGGTCATGACATCCCTCGTCGTCGTGGCGACGATCTGGAAGATGCTCCTGAACTCTGGCGGCATCGTCAACACCATCTTCGGCTACTTGCATCTGCCTACCACGAACTGGCTAGACAACCCGTCGACAGCCCTTCCCTCCGTTATAGCAGCCAGCGTGTGGCAGGGCTTCGGATTCGAGACAGTCATATTCCTCGGTGCCATTCAGGCCATCCCTCGTGAGTATTACGAGGCGGCGATGGTGGACGGCGCGAGCGCATGGAGCCGTTTCTGGCATATAACCCTGCCGGGCCTCCGGCCGACGATCCTGTTCGTGTACGTGATCGGCATCATCCAGAGCTCGCAGGTTTTCGACCAGGTCTTCGTCATGACCCAGGGCGGACCGATCGGATCTACCGATACGGTCGTGTACGAGCTGGTTAACCGTTTCAACTCGCTGGACCTCGGTCAGGCGTCGGCGATCGCGTACCTCCTGGCGATCTTCCTGGCGATTCTGTCGTTCGTGCAGATCCGGGTGTTCAAGGAGTGGGCATGATCTGGACGCGCCAGTCGATCCGGTATCTCTTCTACGGTATCGCAATCGTTACGTCCGCGATCATGATCGGCCCGCTCTACTGGATGCTTGCCACGTCTTTCAAGGTGCCCTCAGGTGTGTTCGCGGTTCCGCCGCAGTGGATTCCCAGCCCGTGGACGCTGGCGAATTACCGCGACGTCTTCACGCTGCTACCGTTCGCCAGGTACTTCCTCAACAGCGTCGTTGTCACCGGCGCGATCGTGGTCCTGAACATAATCTTCGACCTGGCGGCCGCATACGCATTCGCCAAGCTGCGGTTCCCAGGCCGTGATTTCCTCTTCTTCACGCTCCTGATAACTCTGATGGTCCCATTCCAGGTAAACCTCATTCCGCTGTTCCGCATCATGGTCTCGCTTCATCAGATATCGCCCGCCTTGGGCGTCAATACCTATTTCGGCCTGGTCGCGCCAAGCGCCATCCAGGTGTTCGGGATCTTTCTCCTGCGGCAGTTCATCCGCTCCATCCCCGACGAGATCCTCGACTGCGCCCGCGTTGACGGGGCATCTGAATTCAAGATCTTGCGCTCGATTGTGTTCCCGCTGGCCGTGCCTGGACTGGCAGCGCTTGCGATCTTCACCTTCCTCGGCGCCTGGAACGACTTCCTCTGGCCGCTGCTGATCACCCAGACCGATCAGATGCGAACTCTCCCGGTTGGCCTGGCGCTACTGGCCAGGCGGCAAGAGATCAACTGGGGCGACACGATGGCGGGGACCGCGATCACCGCGTTGCCGATGATCGCCGTCTTCCTTGTGCTGCAGAGACGATTTATCGAAGGCCTGACGCAGGGAGCGATCAAGGGATGAACCGGCCGGCCGTGCCACGCCAAGGAGATGGTCACTACCTGTCCGTATCGGGCCGGCCGCTGCTGCCGGTCGGAGCTCATTTCGTCCCTGTGCAGGGACCTGACTGGCCTTGGCGGGTCGGCCCGGACGCCTTCGACCAGGCATTCGAGGCAATGGCGGCCGTCGGCATGAACGCCGTCCGCATCGACGTGCTCTGGGCCGCCGTCGAGCCCGAGCCATCGCGGTACGACCTAGAGCACCTTCGTCAGCTGGACGCGGTCATCGCGGCAGCTCGCCGGCATGGCCTGTGGATCCATCCGGCGCTATTTATCGGGGGTGAGGTGGGCGATGCCTACTGGGACGTCCCATGGCGAAACGGCCGGCATCCGCATGCCGATCCCGACATGCGCGAACTCCAGGCCGCGCACGCGGCGATGCTGGCCAGAAGATGGCGGGGAGAATCATCGATCCTGGCCTGGGATCTGACCGACGAACCTCCGTTCTGGATCGCTTCCGACACGACCGACGTTGATGCTGTCGCATGGACCGAGGCGCTCGTCGCCGCGATCCGTGACGCAGATCCGCAGCACGCGATCACCATCGGGACGTCCGGTCAGGAACTGGACTGCGGGCCGTTCCGCGCGGACACAGTAGTGGATTACCTCGACTTCGCGCTGCGTCCACCCCTACCCGATTTACCAACCCCATCTGTACCCCGACTCGCTGCTCTCGCCGCGCATGACGCACGCTGCCGCGTTCGAGACCGCACTCGCGGCCGGAGCAGGGAAGCCGGTGATGGTCCACGAGTACGGCGCATCGTCGGCTCAGTTCGACCCGGAAGCGATCGCGGCCTATGACCGGCTGCTGTCGTGGTCGAGCCTGGGTCGCGGTGCGACCGGTTTTTTCGCGTGGTGCTGGACCGATGCCGAACCTGCCGCGTACTCTCGCGCGCCCTACGTCCGCCAGCCGCATGAGACGCAATTCGGGGTGACAGACCATCAGGGTCGCCTGCGCCCGCGCGGTCGCGTCCTGGTCGAGCTGGCGCAAACCGTCGGTCACCTGCCGCTGGAGGATCTCGCCGCGGCGGGCCCGACTCCCGCCCGCGCCGCCCTGATGGTTCCGCACGAGTTCGCCCGCCCGTTCGACCCGGCAGCCTTCGGGCTGGACGCGCCGTCCGGCCTGTACAGGCCCGTTGAGGCGACCCGCGGGCGCGATCGCGATGCTTCCCCGCTGGTGCGTGCCTGGCTCAACGGGTTCGTCATGGCGGCCAGGGCGGGAATCACGGTGGCTTTCATTCGGGAGCGGCTCGATCATGCCTGGCCTGACGTGCCGCTGATCCTCCTGCCCGCCCCGCTGGCCTCGACCTCGAACACGCTGCACCATGTCAGGACCAGCTACTGGCGCGGCGCGCCGGAGTTCCTCGGACGCGGCGGAGTCTTGTACATCTCGTGTTCAGCCGACGTGGCGATTCCTGACCTGCACGAGATAGCTGGGTGCCGGATCCTCGATCGCGCTCCGGTCGGCATGACCACGGTCTTGAAGTTCGTCGATCGCTGGGGCCCGTATCGGCCGGGTGACGAGCTTGTTCTGCCGGGCGGAGACGGCTCACTCGAGATGCGCGGAGTTCGCCTTCAGGCCGCCGCCAGCGACGTGGTGGCGGTTGACGCCTCTGGCGCCCCGGCGCTTGTCGTGCACAGGAAGGGCGCGGGCCACGCTGTGACCTGTTCTCTCCCGATTGAGACGCTCGTCGCCTCCGCTGCTGATGCACACGGTCCCGGAGACCGCACCTGGGGGATCTACGCGGGCCTTGCTGAGCTGGCTGGCGCCACCGACCCGTTCGCCGTTCCGCACCCCGATGTCACGGCTGGGGCGCTGCACGGGCCGGGCGGCGGCGTCATCGTTTTGACCAATCATGGGTCTCTGCGAGCCGACGTTCCGGTCACTGTGCCCGAGGGGGCGGTAGTGCAGACCGTGGGCAAGGATGGACCGACGGAACAGGTCGCTGCCAAGGACTTCGGCATGGCGATTGATGGTCACGCCGGCGCGATCGTCTTGTGGCGCTCCGAGGAGGCAGAACGTCGCGCATGACACAGGTCAGCATCATCGGGAACGTCAACGCCGACATTGTCGCGCGCCCGGTCTCGGCTCTCCCTTCTCCGGGGACCGAACAGGCCGTTGACTCGATCGAGTTCCGGGTTGGCGGTGCAGGTGCGATCGCGGCGTTGTGCCTCGCGCGGTTCGGGATCCACGCTGACCTGCTCGGACGGGTCGGAAACGACCCCTTGGGCAGGGTGCTGCTCGACGAGCTCGCGGAGGCTGGCGTGCCGGTGGACGGCATCGGTGTTGGCGGCGCCACGGGCATCTGCGTCGCGACGGAAGCGGCCGGGCGAGATCGGTCCTTCCTGATCGCGCCAGGTTCTGTACGCGAGTTCTCGCTTTCACAGGTTCCTGACCGGGCTCTGAGCTCACAGCAGGTGCTCGTCTGCGGTTACTTCCTCATCCCGGCCCTGCGCGGCGGCGGGGCGGTTGGCTACTCAAAGAGGTCCGCGCGCGGGGCGGCGAGACGCTCCTTGACACCGGGCTGGGATCCAGACGGCTGGCCGGCGGCGGCGAAGGACGAGATCCTCGATCTTCTGCCGTCGGTGAGCGTGTTCGCGCCGAACGAATCGGAGGCCCTGGCGATCACGGGCGAGGGGAGCGTTGAGCAAGCGGCTCGTGCGCTGCAAGATCGCTCGGGCGGGTGGTGCATAGTCAAGCGCGGCGCGCAGGGATCCCTGGCCGTCGGCCCCAAGCGGGCCGAGTTCGCGATCGACGCGCCCCAGGTCAGCGTGGTTGACACAACCGGCGCGGGGGACGCGTTCAATGCCGGCATCGTCCGAGCCCGGCTAGAAGGCATGCCCTGGCAGGAGGCCGTGCGGTTCGCCACGCTCCTCGCTTCGACTGTCGTCTCACGCGCGTCGCACGACCGTTACCCGCGGCTGGATGATCTCGTATGCAACGGCGAGTTGAGCGGGGGCGACTATTGCGGCTGGGCCCCGAGGAGCCCGTAACGCAGGCCGTGGGCTTCGACGTAGTACTTGGCCCGATCGCCTCGGATAATCGCTCTGCAGTACTCGACCGGCGCCCCCGCCGCCTCGAAGGCGATGAGCTCGAGCAGCAGGGCGGGGCGATGGCGGTCTTGCTGTAGCAACCGAGCCTCGCGGGCCGCGGGCAAGACGGGCTCGATGGTCTCTCTAGCCCGAACGAGCCGGACGTTATACCTGCTGGCGAGGGCCTGGTAGAGCGAGCCTTCCACCATGTCCGCGTGCAGTAGGTCGCCGAAGCGGGATTCAGGCAAGTGCACTTGTTCAAGAAGAAGCGGCTGATCCCCGATGCAGCGGAGCCGCTCAAGGAAGATCACCCGGGCGCCCAGAGGTAGCTGAAGCGCGCGAGCTGCGGCTTCATCGGCTTCACGCGACTCTGCCGCGATCAGTTTGGTGTGGGGATCCAGCCCGCGGCGGTTCATTTCCTCCGTGAAGCTCGTGAGCTCGGTCAGGTCTCGTTCGATAGGGGGATCGGTCACGAAGGTCCCGCGCCCGCGCATCCGCCGCAACCGCCGCTCGCGCTCGAGTGCTCCCAGGGCCTGGCGCACGGTGATAACGCTGCAGTCGAAGCGCTGGGCCAGTTCTCGCTCTCCGGGCAGCCGGTCGCCGGGCAGCCACTCTCCAGCGTTCAAAGCGTCACGCAGTCGCAAATAGACCTGGTGATATAGCGGAACGGGTCCAGGCTCAAGCCGGAATATGGAAGATTCCGGTCCCCCTGCTGAGACCGCCATGCCCGTAGTTTGTGTAGCGGGTAAGCCGGTGTCAACCAGGCGTGACCGCCCATGGTGGATCGGCCCGCAGGTGTGGTGGCAGTCGGTTGATCATCCGGTTGGCTTCTGCGAGATTTCGCCGACCTGCCGGGTAGCGAGGTACTCATGGGCGAGGCGCACTACCGTCGCGCCGTCGCCGACGGCGGAGGCGACTCGTTTGATCGACCGGTAGCGGGCATCACCTGCGGCGAAGACACCGGGCATGGAGGTCTCGAGCGGGAGGGGTGGGCGATCTAGCGGCCATCGCGAGGCTTGCGAACCGTCGCGCACAACGTCGCGCCCGGTCAGGATGTAGCCGCGCGCGAGCTGAATCGCTTGCGGCAGCCATCGCGTGTGCGGCTCGCCACCGATCAGCACGAACAGCGCTGCCGCCGGCACGTGTTCGACGCGGTCGTGCAGCTTGTCGTGCAGGGTCAGGGCTTCCAGGTGTTCGGATCCGTGGCCCTCGCTGATCTCGGTGTTCAGGCGCACGGAGATGCTGGCAGTTGCACCGATCTCCTTGATCAGGTAGTCCGACATCGAGCGCTCAAGACTGTCCCCCCGCACCAGCATGGTCACCCGCCGCGCAAAACGGGCGAGGTGCAAGGCGGCCTGGCCAGCGGAGTTGCCCGCGCCTACCACGAAGACGTCGCGGCCCTCCATCGCGCGCGCCTCGCTGCCGGCCGAGCCGTAGAAGACCCCGGCACCCAGTAGCGCGTCCAGCCGCGGCACACCCAGGCGGCGCCACGCTATGCCGGTCGCGACGATCAGCGTCCTGGCCGCGATCTGGTTGCCATCGGCGAGGTGCACGATGAGCTCTTCCCCCTTGCGCTCAACGTCTGCGGCGGACTGGGCGAACACGATGTGCGCGCCGAATATCCAAGCCTGCTCGCAGACGCGGCGGGTGAGTTCATGTCCGCTGACCCCGTGCGGGAAGCCGGGGTAGTTACGGATCATCGGGCTGTTGCCCGCCTGGCCGCCGGAGACGGTCTCTTCCAGCATGACCGTCTGGAGGCCTTCCGACGCCGCATATAGGGCCGCGGTAAGCCCAGCCGGGCCAGGCTCCGGCGATCACCACGTCGCATTCACGCACGTCGTTGCGGGTGCTCCCGCCAAACGCCTCGATAATCTGGGCCGGAGTCGGATTGACCAGCGTGTGGTCGTCGTGGCGGATCATGACCGGCAGGCGTGAGCCGTCCAGGCCCTGTTCCTCGAGCAGGTGGCGGCCCTGCTCACTGTCGGCTGGCTGAAAGCCAAACGGCACGTTGAAGCGGGTCAGCACGTCTCGCAACTCGTGTGTGGCGCGGTCTATGGGCCGCCCGATAATGCGGAACAGCTCAAAGCCGGCTTGCTGATCCTGTGCCCATTCGGCCAGGAACCCGCTGACTTCGCGGTAGAGATCCTGCTCCAGCATCCACGGCTTGCTGACGTAAAAGTCGGCCTGGCCAAGCGTCATCGCCCGCACCACCGGGCTGCGCGCCGAGTAGTCGCGCTCCACCAGTAGCACCCGCTTGGCCAGGGGATGCAGCTCATGTGCGTGCGCCAGGAAGTCAGTTCCTGGCATCGCGCTCAGGTGGTGATCGGCGATGACCAGCGCAACGGGCTCGTGCGAGTCAGCCAGCCCACGCAGCGCGGCAAGTCCGTCTGCGGCTGACGACTCGGCGACTACGCGGAAGTCCCCGCCGAATCGCCGGGTGAGATCGTCCCGAAGCGCGCGTAGGACCCCTGCATCGTTATCGATCGCGAAAAGAACAGGCTGTGACATTAGCTCCCCCTGGCCGACAGTACGAGCAGGCACGCAGGTCAAGCAATGGTTGAGCCAGAATCAAGTTGCGCGGTTCGAGCAGCACCTACCGAGTTCATGACGTCTGCGTTCCGTGGGGGAGTGCAAGGTAGTCGTGGATGAAACGGATGGCGATCGAGCCATCGCCGACGGCGGAAGCGACGCGTTTGATCGAACCGTGCCGGGCATCGCCGACCGCGAACACGCCCGGGCATGGTGGTCTCCAGCGCGAACGGAGCCCGCTGCTGGAGCCAGTGCCGACCGGTGTCGGGACCGGTGAGGATGAACCCCCATTGGTCGCGCTCTATCGCTTCAGGCAGCCAGCCGGTGAACGGCTGAGCGCCGATCAGGACGAACAGGCCGGCTGCTGGCAACAGGTCGGTCTGGCCAGAGTCGCGGTTCGCGGAGTAGCAGATGCTCAAGGTGCCCGTCGCCGCCGCCGTGGGCGACTTCACAGCGGTAGCGGACGTCCACGTTGGGCGCAGCATCGATCTCGCGGATCAGGTAGTCGGACATGCTCGTCGCAAGGGACTGCGACCGGATGAGGATCGTGACGTGCTGAGCGTATTTCGACAGATGAAGCGCGGCCTGCCCGGCTGAGTTCCCGCCGCCCACCACGAAGGCCGGTTTCCCCGCGACGGCCTGCGCCTCAATGGTGCCGGCGCCATAGAAGACGCCCGCGCCGACCAGCGCCTCCAGCTCAGGAACGCCCAGCCGTCGGTAGGACACGCCGCTGGCGATGACGACGGCGCTGGCCCGGGCCTCGCTTCCGTCCGCCAGCCCGACCACCAGCCGGTCCCGGTCTTGCGCCAGCCGAGTCGCCGTGTTGCCGTAAACGAAGTGGGTGCCGAACACCCACGCCTGTTCGTAGGCGCGCTGCGCCAGCTCCGTGCCGCTGATACCACTGGGAAATCCCAGATAGTTCCTGATCCGTGAGCTCGTCCCGGCCTGACCGCCGAACGCCTCCCGCTCCAGCAGGGCGGTGCGCAGACCTTCCGATGCCGCGTAGACCGCCGCCGCTAGGCCAGCCGGGCCGGCCCCGACGATGACCACGTCATATGCGTGGTCAGCGGGCCGGACGTCCAGCCCGAGTGCCGCGGCCACCTCGGCGTTGCCCGGGTCCACCAGCACAACCCCGGTATACAGCGACACCACTGGCCCGCCAGGATCGCTCAGGCTCAGCTGCCGCAATGCCGCCTGCCCCTCCGGGGAGCCGCTGGGATAAAAGCCGAACGGGACGCTATTACGTGACAGGAGGTCGCGGATCTCGTGAACCCGGGCCGACGGATCCTCGCCGATCACCGTGACCGACTCGAACCGGCCGCCCTGGTCGCGCCACCACTCCTCCAATGCACCGGTTACCACCCGGTGAAATTGCTCATCCGGTGACCACGTCGGCTTAGACAGGTAAAACTCCAGCCACCCAAGCGCCGCCGCCTCCAGGAACGGAGCAGGCGTCGATCGCTCGCGCCAGGAGATCAAAAGCCCGCGCCGGGTCGTGGGGAAGCTGTCCCGCACCCGCGCCAGCAACTGTGCACCTCTCATCCCCGGCATCCATTGCTCGGCCAGCACAAGTGGCACTTCGGCTCCTGCCGCCTTCAGTTCGGCCAGCCGTGCCAGGGCCTCCTCCGGCGAAGAGGCGGACAGCACCTGATAGTGCGCGCCGTACCGCGATTCCAGCTCGACTCTCAGCGCCTGCAAGCTGGCGTCGTCATCGTCGACCACCACGAGCACCGGCTTCGCCATCCCTCACTCCTATGTCATACGGCGTAGAAGTCAAGCGGGCTCAGGCGGGGATAGTCAGGGTGGGTTCATCCGGCCGCAGCTTGCTCGATGAGACTCGCCACTGCAGCCGGCTGCGAGACGTAGACCGAGTGGCTCGCCGCAACCTCGGTAACCGTGGCGCCCGCTCGCTGAGACATCTCGCGCTGGGCAGGCGGCGGGATCATCCGGTCCTGGGTCGTGAGCAGGTACCAGCTGGGCTTGTTCCGCCACGCCGGCTCGCTGATGGTCCCGCTGAGGGCGTCCACGCCCCACGGGACCTGCGCGTCGGCCATGAACGCGGCCTGCTCGGCAGATAGGTCCCCGGCGAATGACTGGTGGAACTTCTCCCGGTCCAGGAAAAGGAAGCCGTCCTTGGGCGGCAGGATGGGCGGCACAGGTGCGCCAGGCGGCGGGTCGGCGATCAGCGTGTTCACCGACTCGCCGGCGTCTGGCGCGAAAGCGGCGATATAGCCCAGAGCGGCGACCTTGTCGTGAGTGCCGGCCGCGGTGATGACCACCCCGCCGTAGGAGTGGCCGACAAGTACGACCGGGCCGGGCTGCTCATCGATGATCTGCCTGGTAGCGGCGACATCGCCCTCCAGAGATAGCGTCGGATTCTGTACGACGCTCACGTTGTAGCCATCGCTAGTCAGGATGTTGTAAACCCCCTGCCAGCCCGAGCCGTCTACGAATCCGCCATGAACAAGAACCACGTTGCTAGCTGGTGCCGCAGTGCTCATCACGTTTCCTTTCGCAGGAGATTTTTGCGCCGAGGCCTATGTGCCGGACTTGCGCCAGATCGATGGCGATATCACATGTTTAAGATCGACTCTGGGCTATTAGCCCTTGCTGTGCCGATGGCCTTGCTGCGCATCGCCATACCCGGCAGTCATCACGCAGGCACGTCAGCGTGCACGCGCTTTGTCGTACCCAGCCGGCACGCGTCAAATAATCGAGGGCGAGAAGCTGACAGGAATTCGTTGCGCTCAGCAGCTGCCGCGCGCCGGCCTTTGTGACAGGCCCGTGACAACCTCAGGACGCGCTCAGGACATCGGAGCTTGATCATCGCGAGCATGTGCGGTGCCGATGCACGACAGCATTGCGGGTTCTGTCCTGCGACGAGTTTCGTCAACGCCCCGCTGATCGGTTGATCAAAGGATGGTGAGAGCAACGGTGACCACAAGAATGCCGGGATCTGGCTCCAGGCAGTCGGCGGCGAGAGCCGCGCGGCGCGATAGCCGCGCGCACGGCCGCATGCCTGTCGCTGCGCGCAGTGGCGTCTACACCGCGTGTGCTGCGGCCGCGGCGGTCGCGATTCTGACTGGAGGGCCTGCTTCGCTGGCGGGCGCCTCCCAGCGCCAGTTCGCCGCGACCTATGTCCGCGCGACCGAGAGGACGGAGCCAGCCGGGAAGATTGTTGGCAGCTTGACAACAAAAGCCCTTTTCGCAAAGGTCCACCGTGCCTATCTGCACGTGCCCGCCGTGGAACTGTCGGTGATCCCGCGCAAGTCAACGCTGACGTTTCCGAGGCGGTTCGTGCTGATCGTGCGGTCCGGCCGCGTCGTCGCCGAGGAATTCACACGGCCAGGCCGCGACGGAATTACGCTAGTGGCACGGCGTTTTCACCCCACCTACTCTCGCAAAACTGGCGCGACGTGCTGGAGCCGCCTGCCTGCGTCGAACCCTCAGACGCTCGCGGACGTCGGCATTCCTTTCCCATACACCCGCGTGAACATCAAGGCACTGCCACCGAAGGTCACATCCTTCGGGTGGAAGGTGGCAACGGAGAACCGCGCGGAGTTCTGGTTCCTGGCCCTTCAGCGCGAGCGCCCGGCTCACTTGCTTGATCGGCATCACCTGCCGATCAAGCGATTCATCACCTATTCGATCGACGCCAAATCGCACAAGCTCAGGTCCCTCTACATCCAGCAACCGGAGCACCGCCCGCAGAGCTCATGGCCGACTGCCACGCTGCGGGTCAGAGCGCTTACCAAGGCACCACGGCTACCGGCGCCCACTCCGGCGTGCTGACCCGGTTGCCGGGACTGCCGCAGCGTCAGCGCGTTGCTCAGGCAGGCAGCAGGGTCGGCCGTTGCCGGCCATGTCGTTCTGAGCAGCGAGGACATAGTGTCGGGCGATGGCTACGGTGCTGCTGGTCGAGGACGATCCGGGTGCCCGGCAGGGTCTGGAGCTTGCCCTGCGCCGCCTCGGTTACGGCGTCCACGCAGCCGCATCGGGTGAGGCAGCGCTTGATCGCATCCGCGAAGAGCACGGTAGACGTCGTCGTGCTTGACGTCATGCTGCCGGGCCTGGACGGGTTCGAGGTGTGCCGGCGGTTGCGCCGCGACAGCGATGTGCCGGTCATAATGCTGACCGCGCGTGGCGACGACCTTGACATCGTGGGGGGCCTGGAGTCCGGAGCCGACGATTACGTGGTGAAGCCCGTGGAGCCCCGGGTGCTCGATGCGCGGATCCGTGCGGTGCTGCGCCGGATTGCCCGCGCTGACTCGGCCGGCGAGACGCACGGCGAGCTCGTTATCGATCGTCACGCGCTGATCGTGCGGAGGGCTGGCAGCGACGTCTCGCTGACGCCGACCGAACTCCGGCTGCTTCTGGTCCTGTCGGGCTCGCCGCGGCAGGTGTTCTCCCGTGAGCAGCTTCTCGACCTCGTGTGGGAACACAATTACCTCGGCGACTCCCGGCTCGTAGACGCGTGCGTCCAGCGGCTGCGAGCGAAAGTCGAGGCTGACTCGTCGGAACCCCGCTACATCCAGACGGTGCGCGGCTTCGGCTACCGGTTCGGGCCGGTCTAAGGAGAGAGGAAGGTCCGTGCGGACACGTCTGATCGTCGCCTTCATCGCGGTGGCGCTGCTGGCGGCGCTGGCGTCCGCGTGGCTCGCCAGCGTGATGGTCCCGTTCTTCCCGTCGCTGCGTGGGTTGCTCCCGGCACCTAAGGTATTTGTCTTCCAGTTCGTCAACACGGTGCACGGCGATCCGGCCGGTCTGGTCCATCCCGGGCGACTGGCTGCTGTCGCCTTCTTCCTGGCCCCTGCCGTGCTGCTCCTAACTGTGATCATCGGTCTCGCGTTCGCCGCCTCCCGGCCGGTCCTCAGACCGGTCCGGCGGCTGGCTCGGGCGGCAGAACAGATGTCCGGCGGTGACTTGTCGGTCCGGGTGGAGCCTCAGGGCAGGGACGAACTCGCTCGGCTGGTCATCTCGTTCAATGAGATGGCGTCCGTGCTGGAGGACAAGGTCGGCGAGCTGCAACAGATGGAGGAACGGGCACGGCAGTTCGCCGGTGACGTATCCCACGAGCTGAGAACGCCGCTCACTGCGATGACCGCGGTGACCGATGTGCTCGGTGAGAACGCGGAATTGACCGGGGACGCCGCCGCCGCCGCGCGGCTGGTCCGCCAGGAGATACTCCACCTCAACCGGCTGGTGGATGACCTGATCGAGATCTCCCGCTTCGATGCCGGCACCGCCCAACTCGTGACCGACGAGACAGATGTCGCCACCGCGATTGGCACCTGCCTGCAGGCGCGGGCTTGGGAGAATGTCAATACTGCAGTGCCCGCCAGGCTTATCGTGTGCCTGGACCGCCGCAGGTTCGACGTCATCATCGCCAACCTCGTCGGCAACGCGCTCAGCCATGGCGGCCCGCCGGTCACGGTTGCGGCCAGCGTGCAGGCTGACGGCCGGCACCTTGCGGTATCGGTCCGAGACAACGGCTCCGGGCTGCCTCCGGCCGCCATCCCGCATGTCTTCGACCGGTTCTACAAGGCCGACACCGCGCGCGCCCGCTCTGAAGGCAGCGGCTTGGGCCTCGCGATCGCCTGGGAGAACGCGCGCCTGCACGGCGGGCACATCGACGCCGGCAATCACACTGATGGGGGCGCGGTGTTCACGGTCATCCTGCCTGTGAAAAGGCACCTCCCGGTAGGAACGGCGCCCACGGCAGAGCTCGCCTGCTTGTAACACCGACACGGACGGGCACGTGGGAGGCCGCGCGTACCGGTCACGCGGCGGGGGCAGGAATTACAGCACGCAACGATCCAGGGAGGACCCGATGACAGTGACCTGGGACGACGTCACCCGTGCTGACGTGGAGCGCGCAATCCAGGAATACGACAAGCTGGGGCCGGAGAAGTTCTTCTCCGAGCACGGATTCGCCCCCACCACCACCTATGACCTCGTCTGGGAAGAACGCCGTTACCCGCCCAAAGCGATCTTGGGCACAGCGTATGAGTTCGCCACCGGCCAGCGTCTAGCCTCCGGTGACTTTGAGGGCGGCAAGAGCGGCGCCGTGCGGGTGCTCGGAAGCCTCGGATTCACCGTCCAGGCCCGGTGACCAGTGCGCGACAGCTAACGACGGCAACTGCTACATATTAGGTACGCCGAGGTAGGGGAAGCCGTTCAGCAGATCATCGTGCGGTTTGAGGCCCGTCGGCGGGACCTTGCCGTGGCTGAGCCACGCGAAGCGCATGCTGTAAACATCGTCTGTCATGAAGCGGCCGTTGGGGTACGCGGCAGGCTTGGTGCGGTCGTAACCCAGGATATCGGGCAGCACTACGAGAGCTGCCTGCCTCGCCTCATCTGGCGGATAGCCGCCCTTCTCGAGGAGCTCGGACCACGGTGTCAGGTAGTTGGCTACGTCGTCGGCTGGCTGCCGCGAGTTGTAGCGGTCCTTCTCGCCGTCGGGGTTGATAAATGGGTTGATCGTCGGGTTCCCGCCTCTATCCATCTGCGTGAGGATGCCGTCGTGATACAGGCTGATTGAGGCCCATACGCCGATCATCGGGCCGGCGCCGAGCATGTCGTCGGGCACCTCCAGCGCGATCGAGAAGACGTCGTTTCCCTCGAAATCGTCGTGCCCGGTCCAGTTGAATCCGTGGAGGGCACCTTCAATATCTGCAAAGAACGGATCGCTGCGTGCTCCGGCGAACACGCGGATCCGGCCTGCCTGGACAGGCTGCGCCGCAGCACCGAAGCTGACCGGGATGGACGAGGTGAGTACCTGGCCTGCCGGCCCTGGCTCGCGGGCCTCGGCCCCCGTGGCGTAGTACGCGGTTCCGGTTTGCGCGCCGTCCTCGAACTCGGAGAAGGTGAACGTGAAGGCGATGTCCGCCTGAGCGTCGCCGTCATTGTCGATGTTGATCCGGTAGACCGCGCTGGGGTGAAAGTGCCGGCTCGTGATGACATTTGCGGGCAAATCCCCCGGAGGCTTGATCGTCGGGTTCGAGTCGATGATCAGCACCGTCTTACCGGGGTCCTCGTCAGACCTGAATGCGAACACGTCAGTGAGGTCCAGCCGAGTGTCGTCGCCGGGATACCTGAGATTGTCTGCGCTGAAATGGTTCGACATGGTGACTCCTATGCTGCTGATGTGCGTGGACAGGTGCCAGCTGCGGAGGAGGGTCCAGCGGCGGATGCCACGTCGCGGGCAGCCGCGGGCCGGTTCAGCGGACGGTTGCGCTTTAGATCGAGCTCTTGACGCCTTCGAACTGACGCCTCGGTTACCACGATTTCACGCCTCGGCCGAGACCACCCAAGCAGGGTGATCCAAGCGCCAGGTGCACATAGATGCGCCGCGGTGACCGAGTGTGAGCAGCAGGGCGTTACTTGGGCGCATGCCTTACGTGAAGCTTCGAACGGATGGGATACCGCGGCCCGGGCAACGAACGTGGGACCGGGTGATCAAGTGGCTGGCGGGGTGACGGCGTTGTCGCGTCGCGGGAGGCGGACGGTGATGTCGAGGCCCCCCGTGGGAGCGGCGATGGCGTGCACGGTTCCGCTGTGGACGGCGACGATGGACGAGACGAGGGTGAGGCCGAGGCCGAAGCCGTCGTGGCGGGTGCGGTCGTCGAGCCGAGTGAACGGCAGGAACAACCGGTCGACCTGGCCGGGTGGCACGACCGGTCCGGTGTTGACGACCCGTATCAGCGACGCGCCGCTGTCGGCGGTGGTCGAAATCTCTACGGTGCCGCCCGCGATGTTGTAGCGCTCGGCGTTGTCGAGCAGGTTGCCGACGAGCCGTTCGAGCAGCACTAGGTCGCCGGTCACCGGAGCTTCGCCGAGCGTGGCGGTCGTCGTGATGCCGTCGGGGTTGCGTCCCTCGAGTGCGTCCTCGGCGACGGTGGCCAGATCCAGCGGCTCGGTGAGGGCGCGCGCCTGATCGTTGCGCGCTAGTACCAGGAGTACCTCGATGAGCCGCTCGGAGTGATCGACGGCCTGGCGGACCTCGGCGGCCATTGATACGAGCTCGCCGCGCGTCGGCTCCGGCTTGGCGAGGACGACGTCCATCGTGGTGCGCATGAGAGTCAGCGGCGTGCGCAGCTCGTGGCTGGCGTTGGCGATGAACTGCCGCTGGCTGGTGAACGCGCGGTCGAGCCGCTCGAGCATCGCGTCGAAGGTGTCGGCGAGTTCACGCAGCTCGTCGCGCGGGCCCTGCAGGGCGATGCGCTGGGACAGGTTCTGCTCACTGGCCGCGCGGGCGGCCGCGGTGAGCCGGTGCACCGGCCGCAAGATGCGCCCGGCGACGATCCAGCCAGCGGCCGCGGCGAGCAGCGTGGCGCCTGCCAGGCTGAGCAGCGAGTAGGTCAGCAGGTGGTCGAGCGTCGTGCTGCGCTGCGCGGAGGCGCCGGCCTGGACACCGTTGGCATACACCGCCGCGCACTTCTGCATGACGCCGGCGCGGCCAGTCCGCGCCGCCTGGAGGCAGTGTTCGAGGGCTCGCTGGACCCTGGGTGGCATCCTGGGCGTCGTCGTTGGGTGCAGAGTGTTCGCAACAAGCAGATAGGTGATCAATACCAGCGCCGCCCCGCCGAGAGTGAACAGCGACGTGTAGAGCAGCGTCAGCCGTGACCGGGCGCTGAGAAGCCTGCTCACAGCCGGTAGCCGACGCCGGCGATGGTCTCGATCAGCGGCGGGTCGCCGAGTTTGCGCCGCAGCCGCCCGACGGTCACCGCGACTGTGTTGCTGAACGGGTCGGCGTGTGCGTCCCACACATGTTCCAGCAGTTCCTCGGCGCTCACCGCAGCGCCGTCCGCGGCGGCCAGGCACTCCAGCACGCCGAACTCCTTGCGGGTTAGGGTCAGCGGGATGCCAGCGCGGCTGGCGCGGTGCCGCGCGCGGTCGACCACCAAGTCACCCCGCTCGACGACCGCGGGAGAGCCGGGTCCGCGCCGCCCCAGGGCGCGGATGCGTGCGATCAGTTCGGTGAAAGCGAAAGGCTTGCCGAGGTAGTCATCGGCGCCCAGCTCCAGCCCGTCGACCCGGTCCTCGACGTCGGCGGCCGCGGTCAGCATCAGGATGCGGCTGGGCGAGCCGTCGCGCACCAGGCGGCGGCAGACCCGATCACCGTGGACGGCCGGCAGATCCCGGTCGAGGACGACCACGTCGTAGTCGGTGCTGGTCGCGGCGTCCAGGGCAGCGGCGCCGTCGTAGACGACGTCGACCGCGAATCCGGCGTCGCGCAGCCCCTCGCCGATCCGGTTGGCCAGCGCGACGTGGTCCTCCACGACTAGCACACGCACCTGCACATTGTGCGCCAGCCCCGATGACATGCGCCTAACAACCACTGTTCGGCTCGTGTCATGGGCTAAGCGCGAGAGTGGAGAGGTCCCGGTGCTGCGGATCCCGGACGGAGCAGCCCATGAAGCGGAAAGCAGCGAATCCCGGCGCACAGCGGCGGCCCGGCGCAGCCAAGGCCCAAACCCCAGAGAGGAAGCACGATGAGTGACAGCACCCGCGTCATATGCCGGCCATCGCGCGCACAGCCGCGGCCAGCGCGAGTCACGGCCGCCATCCTCGGCACGGTCGCCCTGGCCCTGCTGGCGGCGGCATGCAGCGGCAGCCCGTCATCTACCGGTTCTGGCGGCTCACCGAAGGTAGGAGGGTCAGCGAACTCCCAGATAGGGATCGACTACGCCCGCTGCATGCGGTCGCACGGAGTGCCGAAGTACCCCGACCCCGAAGGCAGCCATGAGTTGGCTAACGGGTTGCCTAAGGTCAGCCTGCAGCAACTCGAGGTCAGCAGTTCTCAGTACAAGGCGGCCCAGAACGACTGCGCTCACCTGCTCCCGAACGGCGGCCAGATGACCCAGGTCCAGTCGCAGAAGGACCTGAACGCCATGCTGAGGTTCGCCCGGTGCATGCGCTCCCACGGGGTGCCGAACTGGCCCGACCCCACATACGGTTCCGCGGGCTGGGGCTTCAATCTGGTCCATGTACATGGCTTCGATCCGAATTCCACGCAGATCGATCACAAGATGGACGTGTGCGACCGCGTCCTGCCCCCCGGCATCGGGGTTCCACTGAGCCGGCCGGGGCGGCCCGGCTGAACACCGGCTGGAAGTGATGGAACCCGCGCTCGTACTAAGAGATGCGGAACGGCCCTGAAGGAGATGCCATGAGTGCCAGGACCGCACCGGCGGCCAGCGAACGTGCCGAGCTCGCCGGGCC
Source organism: uncultured Actinomycetota bacterium (assembly GCA_963809195.1). Lineage (GTDB taxonomy): Bacteria > Actinomycetota > Actinomycetes > Streptosporangiales > Streptosporangiaceae > Chersky-822. The sequence continues at coordinate 472,225 of CAWEIQ010000005.1, forward strand.
TGGTGGCCAGCGTGGCCGGCGCCGGTGCGTGACCGTCAGAGCGGGGGGTTTGGTGGTGGTGGTGCTGGCTGCGGCTACGGGGGCGGTGTGGCTGGCCGGCGGCTTCCGTACCCACGGCTCCTCAGGCTCGGGAGACGGCGCCGGCCGGTATGGCACCACTACGCAGACCGTGAAGCGGGAGACGCTGTCGGCGCAGACGACGTTGAGCGCGACGCTGGGGTATGCCGGGTGCTACGCGGTGACGGTGCCGGGTTCATCTTCGCCCGGGTCGCCAGGGTCCAGGCCGGCGACGACGTTCACCTGGCTCCCGCCGGCGGGTCAGGTGATTCGGCAGGGCCGGGTGCTCTACCGGACCAATAACGGCGTACCCACGTACCTGCTATATGGGACGGTGCCGGCCTGGCGGGGACTGACGGAGGGCATGCGCGGGGCGGACGTGGCACAGCTCAACCACGACCTGGTGCGGCTCGGATTTTCCGGCAGCGGGTACATCGCCGGGCAGGGCTGGGATTACTTCTCCTGGGACACCAACTACGGGCTGGAGCGGTTGCAGGCTCAGCGGGGGCTGGAGCAGACCGGGACACTGCCGCTGGGGCAGGCGGTGTTCGAGCCGGGGGCTCTGCGGGTAACAGCGGTGCGCGCGTCGCTGGGGGCGTCGGCGTCGGGGCCGGTGTTCACCGCTACCTCCGCCCGGCATGTGGTGACGATCAGCCTGGACGCTGCCAGCCAGTCGGAGGTGAACAAGGGCGACCCGGTGACGGTCGCGCTGCCGGACGGGTCGGTGACGCCGGGGGTGATTTGGTCGGTCGGCAAAGTGGCGTCCGGGCACGCCAGCTCGGCGAAGATCACCGTCCTTGTGCGGCTACGCCATCCGGGCGCGGCCGGGCACCTGGACCAGGCGCCGGTGACGGTAACCATCACCACCGGCCAGGTCAAGAACGCGCTAGCGGTGCCGGCGGCGGCGCTGGTAGCCCGGCCGGGCGGGTATGCGGTCGAGGTCGTCGGCCCAGAAGGCAGGCATCGACTGGTCAAGGTGACACCGGGCCTGTTCGATGACGCGGCCGGGCTGGTCCAGGTCACCGGGCCAGGGCTTTCCGCCGGGCAGCGCGTCGTGGTGCCGACGATATGAGCCGCCCGGTGCTTGCGGGTCCGCCCTCGTTCCTGGTCGGCCGCCCGGAACGCGTGCTGGAACTCGAGGCGGTGACCAAAATCTACCCGGGGTCGCCGCCGGTGACCGCACTGACCGAGGTGAGCCTTACGGTGCGCGCCGGGGAATTGGTCGCGGTGCTGGGCCCGTCGGGGTCGGGGAAGACCACGCTGCTACACCTGGCCGGGACCCTGGACAAGCCGACCTCCGGCACGGTGCGCGTCACCGGCCTGGACGTGGCCGCGTTGTCGGACCGGCAGCTGGCCGCGCTGCGGGCCGGGGCGGTCGGGTTCGTGTTCCAGCAGTTCTTCCTGGCCGAGCAGCAGACAGCGCTAGCAAACGTGGCCGGCGGCTACTGTATGCCGGATACGGCGCCGCCGAACGTCGGGAGCGGGCAGCGGTCGCGCTGGAGCGGGTCGGGCTCGGCCCCAAGCTGTCCGTGCGGCCGACGCGCCTGTCAGGGGGCGAGCGGCAGCGGGTCGCGATCGCCCGGGCGCTGGCCGGCTCCCCCGCGATCGTGCTGGCCGACGAGCCCACCGGGAACCTGGACCAGGCTACCGGGGCCGCGATCCTGGACCTGCTGGAAGACCTCAACTCCCACGGCTCCACGATCGTGGTGGTCACCCACGACCAGGCCGTCGCAGCCCGGATGCGCCGGCAGATCGAAATGCTCGACGGGCGGATCGCCGCCGACAGCGACGATGCGGACGAGCGGCTGGTGGCCCGCCCGCGCGCCGGGCAGGAGCTAGGCCGATGACCACGGCAACGCCCGCCCCCAGCAGGCCGGGCTGGCCGTCGCCCGCAGCGCCGGCGCCAGCGCCGGCCCGGCTGCGGATCGCCGACCTGGCGCGGCTGGCCGCGGTGGGGCTGGCCACCCGCAAGCTGCGCGCCGCGCTATCGGCTCTGGGGATCGCGATCGGGGTAGCCGCGATCGTCGCGGTGCTCGGATTGTCGTCCTCCTCGGCGGCGGGGCTGAACGCCGAGATCGCCGCGCTGGGCACCAACCTGCTCACCGTCCAGAACGGGCAGACCTTCGCCGGCGGAACCGCCGAGCTGCCCACGTCCGCTCGGGGGATGATCGCCAGGCTGCCGGGGGTCACTGCGGTGCAAGACACCGGGCAGGTCAACGGCGTCAACGTCTACAAGACCCGCTACATCAACCCGATCGAAACCAACGCGCTCAGTGTGGACGCCGCCACCTTGCGCCTGCCCAGGGTGGCCAGCACCTCGATCGCTCAGGGCAGGTTCCTCAGCGCCGCCACGGCCCAGGAACCAGTCTGCGTGCTGGGCGCGGCGGCCGCGCAGCGGATGGGCATCGACCGGATCTGGCCTGGCGAGCGGATCTGGGCCGGCAGCATGTGGTTCTACGTCACCGGGATCCTCAAGCCCTCAGTGCTGGCCCCCGACATCGACTCCAGTGTGCTGATCGGCTACCCGGCCGCCAAGAAGTACCTCGGCTTCGACGGGCATCCCTCCACCATCTACGTCAGAGCCGCCACCAGCCAGGTCCGGGCAGTGGACAACCTTCTGGCCGCCCAGGCAAACCCGGAAAACCCGTCCTACGTGAATGTGTCCCAGACGTCAGCCGCGCTCACCGCCCAGCTCAAGACCAAAGAGGCGTTCAATACCCTGTTCCTGGGTCTGGGCGCGGTGGCGCTGCTGGTCGGCGCGATCGGGGTGGCCAACATCATGGTCATCTCTGTCCTCGAACGCCGCTCCGAGATCGGTCTGCGCCGCGCCCTGGGCGCGACCAAGGGCCACATCCGCATCCAGTTCCTATCCGAGGCGATCGTGCTCGCGGCCATTGGCGGCATCGTCGGCGTCGGCGCCGGCGCAGCGGCCACCGCCGTCTACGCCCGGCACAAGGGCTGGGCCACCATCATTCCGCCCGAGGCGTGGGCCGGCGGCATCGCGGCCGCTGTGCTCATCGGCGCCCTGGCCGGCCTGCTCCCGGCGATCCGCGCCGCGCGCCTGTCCCCCACCCAAGCGCTGTGGAGCATCTGACCTGGCGACGGCGATCGCGGAAGTGGCACGGCTGGGCCTGGTCCGGGGGATGGGCCGTGGCGCTGGAGCCGGACCGCTGCGGGAGCGTGTGCTACCCCGCGGTTGCTGGCCAAGTTGAGGCCTTGCGGATATTCCGCTCGCGGGTTAGTTCCCCTAGAGTTGGCTAGCCGCTTTGGCGACATTACGGCCTATACCAGTTCTACTGCGAATGTCCGCATCGCAGCGCGGACGGTTCATCTCTGGGAGCGACAGATGCACCTTAGTGCCGGGGACACCGCCTGGATGCTTACCTCGACCGCTCTGGTCCTCTTCATGATGCCCGGCCTCGCGTTGTTCTATGGAGGGCTTGTCGGCGCGAAGAATGTCATCGCGACAATGGTCCAATCCTTCGTGGCCATCGGCCTCATCAGCTTGCTCTGGGTGATCATCGGGTACTCGCTCACCTTCGGCGCCGACCATGGCGGCGTGATCGGCGGATTTCAGAACGCGATGCTAGTCGGCGTGGGCGCCAAGCCGAACGCTTATGCACCGACTATTCCGGCGCTGCTCTATATGGCCTTCCAGATGAAGTTCGCCGTCATCACACCTGCTTTGATCGCCGGGGCGTTCTGTGAGCGGATGCGCTTCCGTGGCTACCTGGTCTTTATCGGGCTGTGGTCGCTTATCGTCTACTTCCCGTTCGCGCACGCTGTGTGGGGCGCAGGCGGCATCCTCGGCTCCGGCGGGCTGCACGCGATCGACTTTGCCGGCGGCTCGGTTGTACATGAGCTCGCCGGCTCGGCCGCCCTGGCGACCGCCCTCTTCCTGCGGCGGCGGCACCAGCTTGAGCGCCCGCACAGCATTCCGCTTGTGCTTCTCGGGGCCGGGATCTTGTGGTTCGGCTGGTTTGGCTTCAACGCTGGAAGTGCGCTCTCGGCCGGATCGGTCGCAACCTCGGCGCTGGTCAACACCCAGCTGGGCGGTTCGGCCGCAATGCTGGCTTGGATGACCGTCGAGTGGTGGCGGCGGGGCAAGCCCACTGGCGCCGGGATTGCCGCAGGAGCGGTTGCGGGGCTTGCCGCGATCACCCCTGCGTCGGGCTATGTGCCGCCCTGGGCCGCGATCATCATAGGCGCGGCGGCCGGCCTGCTTTGCTACGGCGCAGTGCACCTGAAGGACATCTTCCACTACGACGACTCGCTCGACGTGGTCGGTGTGCACATGGTCGGCGGCCTGATCGGAGTGGTGCTGACCGGCGTCTTCGCAAGCCTCGCCGTGAATGCGGCCGGGCAGCCTGGTGGCCTGACCCAGCTAGGCCGCCAGCTTGTGCTTGCCGTCGCCGGCATTGCCTACCCCTTCGTGATGACCTGGATCATCCTGTGGATCACTGACAAGACGGTGGGCCTGCGCGTCGACCCCGAGCAAGAAGAGGTCGGACTTGACCTCGCCGAGCATGGCGAGCCTGCGTATGACGTCGTGCCAGCGAGCGCCCTCGCGATGGCTGGTGTGGAGTCGAATGGCGATTCCGCAGCAGGCGGTACGGTGGATGGCGATTCCCCGGCTCCGGAAGTCGTCTCCTAGCGTCGTCGGCTTGCAGGTCCTGTACGGCGGAGGTGGGGATGTCGGACAGGTTCGCGGGACTAGACGCGATCGCAGCGGACTTCCAGAGCCGGGGCGGGCAGCCTGCACTCGCGTACGGGGTCGTAGCGGACGGCCGTCTTGTACATGCGCGCGGGCTGGGAGAGCGGTGGGTCGGCGGGCCGGTTCCGGACGACCGGACGGTGTTCCGGATCGCATCGATGACAAAGAGCTTCACCGCTGCCGGCATCCTGTTGCTGCGAGACGAAGGTGCGCTGAGGCTTGACGATCCGGCGGAGGACTATGTGCCGCAACTGGCGGGGCCGCGCCCGCTGGCAGGGTCGGCCCCCGTGACGATGCGCCAGCTTTTGACCATGACCGCCGGCCTCCCGACCGATGACCCGTGGGGGGACAGGCTGCAAGGACAGCCACTAGCTGAGTTCACCGAATTCCTGGCGGGCGGAGTCAGCCTCGCCTGGGCGCCGGGCACGCGCTTCGAGTACTCCAACCTTGGCTACGCGATCCTTGGCCGGGTCATCGCGGCGGCTTCCGGCGAGGACTACGTCGAGTTTGTGCGGAGGCGGCTGTTCGAGCCGCTTGGCATGACAGCAACAGGCTTCGACGCGGACGAGTTCCACGCGGACCAGCTCGCGCGGGGTTACCAAGGCAATGCAGGCGCCTGGCAGGAGATGGAGATGGCTCCGAGCGGGTCGTTCGCGCCCATGGGAGGAATCTTCTCTTGCGTCAGCGATCTCGCGCTTTGGGTCGGCGGGCTCCTGGCAGCCTTCCGGCCTGGGGATAGGGAGGCAAGCGGGCACCATCCGCTGCGCCCCACGTCGCGGAGGGAGATGCAGTCTGCGCAAGCCGCCATCCCTCCCGCGGCGTTGATCCGTGCTCCAGGAGTCCTTTCGGGCGGCGAGCCCCCGAACTACGGGTTCGGGCTGTTCATAGAAGAGCACCCGGTCCATGGCGTCTTCGTGCAGCACAGCGGCGGATACCCCGGGTTCGGCAGCAACATGCGCTGGCATCGAGCCAGCGGATTCGGTGTGATCGCGCTTGCGAACCGAACCTACGCGGGTCCCTGGGTGCTGGCCGAGCGGATGCTGAATGCTCTTCTGCGCGAACTGGAGCGACCGACCGAAAGAGCGTCGGCGTATGGTCCGGCCCTGATCCCGGGCACGGCGTGGCCTCAGACTCTCGCTGCTCGCGATGAAGTAATGAGCCTGCTCGGGGCCTGGGACGATGCATCTGCCGCGAGGCTGTTCGCGGAAAACGTCGCTCTTGACGAGCCGTTCGCAGACCGCCGCGCCACGATCGAAACGATCCGGGACAGGATCGGGAACTTCAGCGCGGACGAGCACAGGCCCGCCGAGTACGACTCGCCCGCCCATTGCCGGTGGTGGCTCCGCGGAGAGAAAGACACAATCGCGGCGGAGATCATGCTCACGCCAGAACGCGAACCGCGGGTGCAGTCGCTCACTCTCGCGATCCCTCCTGCCGCGGATTCGCCGCTGGCCGGCGTCGTGGCGACCCTGATCTCGATCATCAACGGTGGCGACGCTGGTGCTCTCGCCCTTCTTCGAACGGCCAGGTCGCTGGACAACGGGCTTATGACCCGGCAACTGCGGATGGCTGGAGCGTGGTCGGGCCGCGTCGTCGCAGATGCGTACCGCGCAGGAGATGGCGTCACGTCGACGACGGTGCAACTCGACGGCGACCACGCCAGGCTCACACTGTCGGTCGCGGTGGACTCCAGCGGCGTCCTGCACCAGGCTGACGTTTCGCTCGAGCCCTGAAGCTGCCTGGCCCGGCAAGCGCGCCGGGCCAGTCCCAAGGTCAGCCGATGACTACGTGGTGTGGATCAGCTTCTTGTTGACGAACTCATCGATGCCCAGTGGGCCGAGCTCACGCCCCACGCCTGAACGCTTCGTCCCGCCGAACGGCAATTCCGGACCGCCGCCCTCAGCCTGGTTGACCCAGGCCATCCCGACATCGAGCCGGTCCGCGACCGACAGGGCAAGCTCGGTGTCCGTGCTGAACACGGCCCCGCCCAGCCCATAAGGGCTGCTGTTGGCCAGTTCAACGGCCTCATCTGCGGAGGAGATCTTGTAAACGACTGCAACCGGGCCGAACAGTTCCTCGCGGAACGCCCGCATGTCTGGGGTCACACCGGACAGCACGGTCGGTTCGATGAAGGCGCCCGGCCGGTCCACCCGCTTGCCGCCGGTGTGCACCGTGGCGCCCTTGCTGATGGCGTCCTGCACCTGGTCCATCAGGTTCCGCGCCGCCTGCTCCGAGGACAGCGGCCCGTAGTTGACGTCAGGATCGGTCGGGTCGCCGGTCACGTACGCCGCTATTGCCTTGGTGAATTCGCCCAGGAAGTCGTCGTAGACCCCGTCGGCCACGATCATCCGCTTGGCCGCGTTGCATGCCTGGCCGCCGTTCTCCATCCGGGCGGCAGCAGCGGCCTGGGCCACGCCGGCCACGTCGTCGGCGTCCAGCACGATGAATGGATCCGATCCGCCGAGCTCAAGGACGACCTTCTTCAGGTGCTTGCTAGCGACCGCGGCGACGGCCGATCCGGCCCGCTCGCTGCCGGTGACCGAGACGCCGCACACTCGCGGGTCGGCGATCATGTCCGCTACCTGCTCGTTTGTGGCGAAGACGTTGATGTAGGCGTCGTTCGGGAGGCCAGGCATCCCGGAAGATCTGCTCCATCGCCAACGCCGACTCCGGGCATTGCGGCGCGTGCTTGAGGATGATCGTGTTGCCGATCATCAGGTTCGGAGCGGCGAACCTGGCCACCTGGTAGTACGGATAATTCCAAGGCATGATGCCCAGCAGCGGGCCGACCGGGGACTTGCGCACCCAGGCTTTGCCTGGGGTGTTGGACGGGATCGGCTCGTCCTTCAGCAGATCGGGGCCGTTGTCCGCGTAGTACTGGTAGATCCCGACGGTGAACTGGAGCTCACCGGCGGCCTCAGCCGTAGTCTTGCCCATCTCCCTCGTGATGATCGCGCCGAGCTCGTCCATCCGCTGTTCGTAGATCATGGCGACCCGGTGCAGCACCTGGGCGCGGTCCTCGCATGAGCTGTGCCGCCAAGACCGGTAGCCCTCGTGCGCTCGCTCCAGTACGTCGGTGATCTCGGCGTCGGTCGCGACCGGGTACTCGGCCTCGAGCTCGCCGGTGGCCGGGTTCACCACCTGATACTTCATGTCTACCGTGCCCTCCGTCAGCTTGTCCGGTCGCTGCCATGGTCCCATGAATACGCATGATCCGCTCCAGGCCCGTTTGGGCGGTGCTGAACCTCTACGTGCAATCTGCTTCGTCGCTGTGTTCGTAGGCGCACCAGTCCAGCGCGACGGCGGCCGTCCAGGACTGCTGCGTGGAGCCGAGCGGCTTCCCGGTGAATGGCTCGAAGTACTCGGCGAACGTCCCGGCGGCAGCGATCTGGCCGAGCGAGTCGCGGCGGAGCTCGTCGGCGCGGTCACCGTCGCCAGCCAGTCTCAGCGAGCGCCACAGCAGCCAGTCGATGACCGGCCAGATCGGTCCGCGCCAGTAGTTGTGCGGCTCGAAGGCCGGCTCGGCGGGGCTCGTGCTTGGCAGCAGGCGCCATCGGAATCGCGGGTTGCCGCAGAACTCTTCGGAGTCGAGCAGCTGCAACTGGGCAGCGCGCTGCTCGGCGTCGGCGGTCTGCGCGAAGAGCGGCGCGAAACCCGCGAACGTCCGCAGCCGGATTCGCTCGCCAGTGCGGACGTCGTAGTCGACGCAGAGGCCGGACTTCGTGTCGAAGCAGCGCGCCAGCCCATCGCGGCCGCGGTGCAGCCAGGAGGTCAGTTGCTCGCGGTGACTGTCACTGGCCGCGGCCACGTCAGCAAGGTCGAGGAGCGCGGCGTTCGCCGAGACAAAGACAGCGCTGAAGAACACGTCCTTGATCAAGAACGGGTACTGGCGGTATATCTGCGCATCGTCGTACTGGTATTTCCTTAGCAGGCCCACCAGCCAGAGATACCTGTCGTAGTCCCAGTCGGTGGGACGCTGTGACGGGTCTCCTATCTGACTTGTGTCCAGGCGCGTGTACGGACCAGGCTTGGCTACCTCGATTCGCGCCAGTGCCTTGTCCCAGCGTGGGGAGTTGTCCGTGCCCTCCCATGGGTGGTAGACGGTGACCAGTCCCGATTCCTCGGGGTCACGCTGCCTGGCGAGGTAGCCATGCCATTTGACCATCCGGGGGTAGAGCGCCCGGATGCGCTCGCGGATTTCCGGCCGATTCTCCTGAGGCGTCAGCTGCCAGATCCGCTGCAGGGCCAGGGCATGCACCGGCGGCTGGCAGATCCCGGTCGTCTGGATCGGCGGCGCTGGCGCCGCAGGTGCGATGGCGCAGTCCCACCACTCCGGTCCTGGAAAGTAAGGCTCGCCCGGGCCCGCGCGGAACACGATGTGCGGCACCATGCCCGTCGACCACTGCGCCGCGAACAAGTGCTCGAGCTCCGCCATGGCTCGCCGGACATCCAGGTGCGCCCAGCCGATGGCGATGAAGGCGCTGTCCCAGCTCCACTGGTGCGGGTACAGGTACGGCGCAGCTTTCGTCCAGCTGCCAGCGTCGTTGCTGTGGAGCACGTCGGCCGCCCGGTCGCGCAACTCTGCGCGACTGCCGGCGGTCACGCTCAAGGCGAGTTTTCTCCTGACGGTCGAGCTAGTACGAGAGTGCAAACACTACCGTGAGGCACGTGCTATTGGACGTAGCGCGGCCCGTGCATGATCCAAGCGCGGAGTCGCAAACCACCGTCCGCGGCCTGCGCGGATGCTCCGTGCGGCCGTCGGTGACGGCTCCGAACAAGGGTGAATGAGACCACATTTGAGACCGGGCTGGCGGGACGGCGGGCCTTAGCAAGTGAGGTCGAAGCCGGCGACCACCTTGACCGGCCGCAGCCGCACCACCAGCTCACCGGGCACGCTGTTGCGCCGGCCAAACTCGCAGGCCCGCTCGGCGCCCATGTACCGCGCCGCGATCGCGGTAGCGGTCCGGAGCAACTCGGCCGGGTCTTCGGACAGTTCAGCCTCGCCCTGGACCTGGACGAACCCGTACGGTGGCTCCTGCAGGTCGACGCACAGGGTGGCCCGCGGATCTCGGGCCAGGGCGCGGCCCTTCGCCGTCTGGCTGCCCGTGTTGAACACCAGGCTGTCGCGTTCGACGATGAACCACACCGGGGCGACCAGCGGGCGCCCGCTCGGGGCCAGGTAGGCGAGCTTGCCGGTCCGGGTGCCGTAGCTGAGGAACTTCCTGACCTGCGGGTCGCTGAGAGCGGCCACGCTAGGCGCCGATCGGGTTGCGCGGGCCGGGCTCCCGGCGTTCGCGGCGCGGCGCCGGGGCCGCGACGGGGTCGCACGGCGGGGTGCTGATCGCGGCCTGGTAGCCGGGTTCCTGCAGGACCTCGGGCCCGGCCAGCTCGTGCACTGACAGGACCTCGGGCGGGCCGCGATGGCCGCGGTGGGGGTGGGGGTGGGGGTGGGGGGACGCCACCGCGGCCATGCTCACTCTGGCCCCGCGTCAGGCGGCGTGCTCGGTCAGGTAGCGGATGTAGCCGGCCACGTCGTCGGCGACGAGCCGCCCGATGGCATCGCTGGAGTACACGGCGACCCGCACCGTCCCGTCCGGCGCCAGGACGAAGCCCGTGGATTGCAGGTAGTGCGGGTCGTCATTGACGTACGCGCCGGTCGCCGCGGCGACCTTGGCGGCGTCGGCGCTGTGCCCGACTGGAAAGCGCAGCTGGTGCCTGGCGGCGAGCGCGGCGGAGGTCTCCTCGTCATCGACGGACAGCGCGACGACCTTGACGCCGAGTTCGGTCAGCGCGGGTTGGGCGCGGGAGAACGCGGCGAGCTGCGCGTTGCAGTACGGGCACCAGGACCCGCGGTAGATCAGGACGACGCCGTAGGAGCCGGCGAGGTCATCTGGCAGCGAGATCGTGCCGCCGCCGGCAGCGGGGACCTCAAGGGCGGGGAACGGCTGGCCGTTGCGCAGTCGGGACATCGGCATCCTTCCGGTTAGTGGACTACCTGGTCCACCATGCCAAGAAGAAACTGGACTCGCAAGTCCAATCGGACTATGCTGCACAGGTGGCCACGAAGGCAGGTACTCCGCCGCCGCGGCTGACGGCCCGCGGAGCGGCGACCAGAGCCCGGATCGTCGCCGCGGCGGCCTCGCTCGTCTACGAGCGAGGGTTCGCCGGCACCAGCCTGGACGACGTCATGGCGGCGACCGGCACCAGCAAATCGCAGCTGTACCACTACTTCGCCGACAAGGACGCGCTCATCCGTGAGGTGATCAAGGCCCAGCTCGGCCGGATCATCGCCGCGCAACAGGCAGCAGACCTGCGCGAGGTCTCGTCCTGGGAAAGCCTGCAGCGGTGGTGCGATCACTTCGTGACCGCCACCCGGGCCACGGACGGTGCCGGAGGCTGCCCGCTCGGCTCGCTGGTGGGCGAGCTGGCCGACCAGTCTGAGCCCGCCCGGCGCGTGCTCGAGCAGTGCTTTGCCGACTGGCAGTCCTATCTGTCTGAGGGATTCACGGCCATGCGCGACAACGGCGAACTCTCCGCGCGGGCCGACCCGGCCGACCTCGCGCTGACGATGATGAGCGCCCTGCAGGGCGGACTGCTCATGGCCCAGGCAACGCGCAGCGCCCGTCCACTGGAACTCGCCCTCAACATGGCACTCCAGCACACGGCCGCATACCGGCGCCGCCCAAAGCAGGCAGGACGGCGCTGATCAGCCACCGGGCAAACGGCGGCCGCCGCCATCTGCCGCCTGATCGACACCGGCCCGATCGTCTACGGGCGTGCGCTCATCGCGATGGTCGTCACACTCAAGCCGGGGCTGCACGTTCCGCTGCGACTGCGTGCGCCCGTTTGCGCTGTGCCAGCCGGTATTTGACGCCTTCCATGGTGAGGAAGGCGGTGACGACGGCAATCAGGATCGGTGCGGTCTGCAGCGCCCCGACCTGGGTCAGGAACGCGGCCGTCAGCACCATCGAGAACGGCGCCGGCGCGACGGCTCCGGGGACGGCGGCGAGCATGCAGGTGAACGCCAGCCCCAGCGGCAGGCCGGGGATGACCTGGTGGACGATGACCCCGGCGGTTCCGCCGATGAACAGCGAGGGGAAGATCGGCCCGCCGACGAAGCCGCTGCCCTGGCTGACGGCGAAGGTGAGCATCTTGGCGACCAAGACGGCGACAAGCAGGCCTAGCCCGAGTGTCCCGCTGTCTTTGAGTACGGTCTTGAGCTGATCGCTGCCGGAGAACATCGTCAGCGGCAGCGCCACGCCGACGATCCCGAATACCAGGCCGCCCAGCGTTGACTTCGCGATGGCCGGCCCCTTGAGTCGGCCAAACAGCCGCGCGGCCGCCATCATGAACGCGGCCAGCACCGTCACCACGACGGCCGCGAACAGGCCGAGCGGGACCCCGGCGAGTAGCTGCCAGACCTCGAACTTGTAAGACGGCACCTGGTAGTCGTCCAGGAACACCGCGCCAGCGATAGCGAAGTAGATGCCGAACGAGACGCTCGATGCCACTATTTCCGCGGCGAGCGCCTTGACGAGCCGCTGGCCGCCCGGGCGGGCCACCTCCAGGATCAACAGCACTACGATCACCGTGCTCGAGAACAGCCCGCCGTAGGAGCCGGCGAAGCCAGCCAGCGTGTTCACCTGGGAGTCCTCTTTGTCGAGCCCTCTTCGTGTGGCGATCCAGGTGCCCGCCCCGCCGCCCATGGTGCCCAGCGCCTTCTCCGGTCCGAGGCTGGCGCCACCGATCAACGATGCCAGCGAGACGACCGTCATCCCCGCTACCAAGTGCGTCTCGACGCGCCCGGTTTTCAGATCGTCGAACATGCCGGGAGTCGCCCACGGCAGGCGGGTCAGGCGGCGCAGCAGGCCGACCACGACACCGGCCGCCGCCGCGATTGCCACCCACCACCAGTGCCCGCCGAACCAGCCAGGATGAGAATCGGTGTACCACTTGCCCCCGACCTTGATAACCCCGATGAACGCAAGGCCGGCGAACGCGCCGAATACCCCCAGGACGACCGCGCAACCCATCAAGACCCAGAATTCCCGCTTCTGGGTGACCGGCGGTGCCGCCTCCGGCGTGGGCGCGGCGCTCACCGAGCGAACCTCACCGGAGCGGAACTCGCACCCGGCCGCAGCAGCCAGTCACATCTCGTCAAATGCTCCCCACCCTGTCAGTCTCGACGACCTCGTGGTTGCTGCCATACGCCAGTACGGCCCGAATCTGGCTGCCATGAGCAACCCATGGCCTGCCGGCATTGGCTAAAGCTCCTGCCTGATCGCTGGGCTGGCTGGCGTTCAGGTTCGCTGCGACGGTGATGCCAGCCGCAACTCCCATCACTCGATGCTGGGGGCGCTCGCTGTCAATGACATCGCCTGATCCGGGTGACCGCACAGTGGCCGGCTGGTTCGCGACGCCGAAGGCGGCGATGCCATATCCGAGCTGCCAGCTGGCGAAGACACCGCAGGCCAACGCGGCCGAGATCGCGGTCAGGTCTTCACGCCAAAGCTGATGGTCAGCAACAGAAGCGCCGATGAGCCGAGCCCGGCCAACCCGAACAGTGCGATCCCGGCGCGGCACGATGCCGCCGGAGGCGCCAATTAGCACGAATGCCGCTAGCAGGGCGAAAGGCAACAGGCGGACATGATGCCTACGGTCAGTGTGCTGGGTTGGTGCCGTGGCAGCGTTTCCATTTCTGCCCGCCGCGGCAGGTACAGGGGTCGTTGCGGCCGCGCCTGGCATCCTCGGCGGCGTACCGCGCCATTAGCTCGACGGGCGCACGCCCGGCGCGCAGCAGCGAGGACATGGCCCGCATCGGCCCGCGGACGTGCCGGAAGAACGCCTGGTAGCCGGGGCACAGGTAGTGCAATCCGGGCTCGCCGTCTGGCGACGTCGCGAAACGGTCCTTGGGGCAGCCGCCGTTGCACATGGACAGGACGTCGCATTCACGGCAGTACCGGGTCAGGGTATCCCGCTTGGCCTGCCCGAACTCTCGCTGCTGCGGAAGGACAATGAGGTCCAACAAAGGCCGCTCGCTGATGTTGCCGAGCAGGTATCCGGGTTCGACGTAATGGTCACAGGAGTACAGGTCGCCGGTGTGCTCGAGGGCTAGCTGGCTGCCGCACGTCTCGGCGTGGACGCACATCCCTCCCGGCTCACCGTGGACGTTGGCTAGCGCGGTGTCGAACATCTGGATGTATACGGATCCGATGTCGCGGCGCACCCACTCCTCGAACACGTCGATCAGGAACCGACCGTACTGGTCGGGCCCGACTGAGCGGCGGGTGACCAGGTTGCCCTGCTGGGTGTACAGCGGCCGCCCGCGTACCCCGCGTCCCCACCCGGCGTTTGCGATCGGCAGGGTCTGCTCGGTAGTGCGCTCGACGATGGGGATGAACTGCACGAAGGCCGCACCAAGCTGATCGCGCAGGAACATGTAGACGGTGCGGCCGTGGTCGCCGTTGGCCGCGTGGATGGTGGTCAGGACGTTCCAGTCGACGGCGTGCCGCTTGAGCACGTCCAGGCCGTCGATGACCCGGTCGTAAGTCGGCTTGCCGCCCTTGTCGACCCGGTACGCGTCGTGCATCGGGGCGGGCCCGTCGACGGAGATGCCAACCAGGAAGTTGTTGGCCTTGAGGAATTCGCCCCATTCGTCGTCGAGCAGGGTGCCGTTGGTCTGGATCGTGTTAAGGACGCGCTGGCCCGGTCGGGCATATGCGCGCTGGAGCTCGATCGACCGGCGGAAGAAGTCAAGCCCCATCATCGTCGGCTCCCCGCCCTGCCAGGCGATCACGACTTCGGGAGCCTGTGCGTGCGCGGCGAGAAGCTGGCGGACGTAGGTCTCCTGCAGCTCGGCAGCCATCCGGAACCTGCTGCCGGGGTACAGCATCTCCTTGGACAGGAAGAAGCAGTACTCGCAGTCCAGGTTGCAGACCGCGCCGGTTGGCTTGGCCATCACGTGAAACGCAGCCGGAGCATCCGGCCTGGTCAGCACCGGGCCGAGCGCATTGGCGTCCGTGTCAGTCACGGTCTGTGATCTCCGCCTGGCGGGCTCATCGACAGGCCGAGCATAGCCATCTCCCGCTCGGACACCCGATGATCCCGGGGGTCGCCACTCATGCGCCGTGCGGTGGCGGCAGCCCGTGTTCGGGCTGATGCGTGCTGATGTCGTGCTCGTGGCCGTCCGGGTGCTGGAGCGTGGTCACGAACTGGGTGATGGCACCGATCTGCAAATGCTGCTGCGGGACCAGCTCGCCTGGCTGGGGAGGCGTGTACGGGTCCGGGGTGCCTGGCTTGATCGGCGGTTCCATGGCAAGGGTCTTGAGGAACGCGCCGGCGGCGGCAGCCATCGGGTGGAAGACCCAGGCATGCGGGAAGTCGACCTCGTGTTCTTCCCGCTGGTCCCACTCGAGGTTGTGGAGGTGCGGGCTGTTGTACGGCGTCCAGGTCGAATACATGTCGTCCTGGTCGAACAGGTGCGCTTTCCACTGCCGCCACTTGACCGCCTGCAGCCGGTTGCCCTGCAGGCACAAGACGGTGTCCCGGCCTGACTCGGCGGCGTCGCCGAGCAGGAAGTCCCGCATGTCCATCCCATCGACGATCCTGTCACCGGGTACCGCCGCACCGGCCGCGCGGAGCAGGGTGGTGAACCAGTCGACCTCGTGCACCAGCTCGTTGCTGACCTTGCCCGCCGGGACCCGGCCTGGCCAGCGCACGAGGCACGGGGTGCGGTTGGATCCCTCCAGCGAGGTGAACAAGCTGCCGCGCCAGGGCCCGGAAGTGCCGTTCCACTGGCCGCCGAACTGGTCAGGGTCCCCCGCGGGGAACCGGTAGTCGGAGTCGGCGCCGTTGTCGGACGCCCAGACCACGATCGTGTCGTCGGCCACACCGAGCCGGTCCAGCGCGTCCAGGATCGTGCCGGTGAAGTCGTCCATCTGGGTCAGCAGGTCAGCCCAGTTCCCCCGCTTTGTCCGCCCGGCGTACTGCGGGTCGGGGATCGTCGGGATGTGCACCTGGGTGTACGGCAGATACACATAGAACGGCCTGCGGTCATGTGCGGCCCGGGTCATGAAATCGACTGCCCAGTCGGTGATCTTGCGGTCGAACCCGGCCCGGAACTCCGCGTCGTAGGTCGCGATCACCTCATGGGTGGCGCCCTTCTTGCGCGCGTAGATCGGCTGCGTTTCCATCGGGACTTGCGTGTTCCCCGCGTACGGGGTAGCGGTCACCGCCCCGTCAGGGAAGTACGACTGCATCGTCCACAGCACCTCGTCCGCGGTGCGCGGCGACCAGACAGCCTCGTCGAACCCGAAATCGACCGGGCTGCGCTGCTCCGGGTCGCTGCCCAGATGCCACTTGCCCCACATCCCGGTCGCGTACCCCGCGTCCGACAGCGCCCGGGCAGTCGTCATCTCCCACCGGGTGAGCCCGTCCGCGCCTCCCGTCACCGGGACAGTCTGCGTGCCGGACCGGATCGCGTGCCGCCCGGTCAGCAGTGCTGACCGGCTGGGCGTGCACTGCGCCTCGACGTTGAAGTTCAGCAGCCTCAGGCCCTCGCCCGCGAGCTTGTCGATCCGCGGCGTCGGTGCGCCGCGCAGCACTCCGCCGCCATAACACCCCAGCTCGCCCCAGCCGAAGTTATCCCAGAAGAAGAACACGATGTTCGGCTGCTTGCTGCTCATCTGCCGTCCTCTCGCCTGCGGCTGCTCATCTGCCTTCCTCTGGCTTGCGGCGGGCGCTGGCGGCGTGCGGTCACTACGTCACCCCCACCTCGTTCGCAAGGCTGTCGGCTCGGGGCGGGACCGGGCACCACCCCCCGCGGGTGAAGCGATCAGGTCGTCCTCGCCGCTGACAGCACCGCGCTGGCCTTGTGACGTCAGTCCCGCTCCATGCGGGGGCCCAAGATGGGCAGTCCTGCGTTGCGACCGAACAGATGCCGCACCGCTCACGACGACGATGGCCCCGGACGCTGTCCGGGGCCACCGTTGCTCATGCTCTTCGGGCAGAGACGCGATCACGTCTCGGCCGGGCTCACGGGTGCTGCAGGCATCCGCCGCCGCTGGCGAAGAAGCTGCTGTTGCTGAATTCCTCCTGGGTCAGGTAGTGGTTCCCGTTGATCACCTGGTTGAAGAACTGGCCAGGCGTGCCCTGCGGGGCACCGTAGATGAAGGCGCACTCGTCGCCGTTCTCGAACCCGGCCACGTCAAACCAGCCGGAGGCGGTGGCACCGTTGTTGTCCGGGTTGGTGATCAGCTCATTGACTTCGTGGCTCGTGGGGCTGATCTCGGTGTCGGCATCGGGGTTGTTGTTCGGCGTCTCGATCACGCCGGGGAAAGCTATCCGGGCGTTGCTGCCGCAGGTGAAGCCGACCGGCGACAGGTAAATCGGGAACGGCATGTTGGCGTACTCGAGGTTGTTCGGAGCCTGGCTGTGGTAGGCGCAGAACGCGGCGCTGCGCTCGTAGTTGATCGTGCAGGCGTTCTTCGTGTTGTTCGTCGTGGGACCTGGGTTGAAGCACGCCTCGACGTGCTTGGCCAGGAACATCACGTAGATGTGGGAGAGATTGACAGGCAGTTTGTTCGCGGCGACGACGGTGTTGGTCTCGGCCTGGACCTGGGCATCGTCCAGGCAGGCGTCGTAGCCGGTGCCGTCGGCGTAGATCGCCGTGGTGTCCTTGTGAGTCAGCGTGCACCCGTTGGCGGGCAGCGGGTTGGTGTCGATGATCGGGGTGCCTGCCTGGATGTCGTAGCGGATCGATCCGTCGGACCCGAAATACTCGGGCAGGATCGAGAACACGTTGCTGGTGCTGCCGCTCGCGGCGGCGACGTCATTTACATACCGGGTGAGCAGGCTCTGGTAATCGGCCGCCATCGGGTGGCCCGCCGGGGTCCAGAAGATGGGCGTGATGACGAGGGGGCCCGTCTGGGCCGTCCCCATCACGGCACCGCCGTGCCAGATCAAGGGCGGACTCCCCATGGCGGTTTGGCCTGCGAAGTTGCCGGGATTGGCAGCCTGACAGGCTGCGCTGCCCGGCGCCGCGCCCAGGATGCCGCTGATGTGCCCGACCCGGACAGGTGCGCTGGCCCTCGAGACGCAGGCCGCTGCTGCTTGCGATGAGGAATGCATTGCGGCGAGCGCCGGTCCGCCAGCACCTGCCAGCGTCGCAGCACCCGCCGCGACGAGGGTCACGGTCGCGCGCACGCCGCGCCGCCTATTGAACGCTCTGTTCATTCGTGTCCCTTCTCTCGTGCCTCGGTCATCTGGCGCCGGATGCACACATCCAGCCGCGACCTATTTCTCCGGCTCTAGACACGGATTCGCGACCGGTTCGGTTCATGATCGGGCCGAACTTCACAGAAGAAACTGTTCAGGTATTGGCGCGCGGACAGACCACCAGCACGCCCAACTGCACAATCAGAGCCGCGACGGCCTTCGGGGCCCGACGACACGGGACACGGCCATGGCGCTCGTGGCGACCGGCGGGCCTGAGCTGGCCGCCGTGGATGATCCTGGCTCCGGGCGGCGGGCGGAGCGTGAAGGCATCCGGGTCGATGTCGGTCGTGACACCGGTCAGCTCCGAGTACAGCACAGGGCGGCCGTGCCAGGACCAGACCTGGCGCAGGGCGATGCCGAGCTCGGCGTCGACGATGACCTCAACCTGGTCGCCCGCCGCCCACACGCCCGGCTGCAGTCGCTGCCGCGGCACGGGCGAAGGCCGCGCAACCACGATCCGCAGCTCGGACCGGCCGCCGACCGTGGCCGTACCCTGGACCGAGAGCCGATAGCCGGCCAACAGCCACGCCAGATCGATGACCTCCCCGCGAAATGTACCGCCCTGGCAGGCATGAACCGCCGACGATATCCCAACGCAAGCGCAGCGCATTCTCACCGTCCGGCACGGCACACGCGGCGACCCGCCCAGATGCGTCCGGGGGCCCCTAATGGCGCGACTGCGCGTCAAACTGCGCAGAGCGCTGTTTACGGTGTTTGACCGGGGAGTTGGGCTTCGGCAACGCCGAATCGCCGATTCCGTGCTCGGCCGGGAATGCATCGGTGAGTCTGCGGTCGCGGATCGAGCAGCCCTTTCTGCGTGGGCGTGAGCCACCGCGGGCGAGGTCCTGAGCTGTTTACCGGGCTACAACTCGCAGCCAGACGTCCGCGCTGGCCCTGCCCCGGACAGCGCGCAGGTTCCAGCAACCAGGAACCGTGAATAGGTAACCGGCGCCCCATTCATCACCTGGCTTGTTCCAGTTGCTGCCGGTATGGAATGTCGGCCCCCACGCCAGCCGGCGGGCCCGGCCGTCTGGTCCGATGGCCGTCATCCGCGGTACGCCAGAACCCGTCATCCGCCAGACGATCTTCTCTTGGTCACCCACCCGGGCGGGCAGCAGATGCGGAAACATCAGCAGACCCCACAGCGAGGCACCGTGTCCTGTGCCTTCCACCTGGGGAATGCCGTCCATGCCAGCAGTGACCGGGGACGCCGGGCGGCATCCCGCCGCACCGAGCGCGACAGCGGCGGGCCGAGATGACATGCCCGGCCGGGCCGGCTGACCGGAATGCCCGGGCGCGCTGCCCGCGTCATCCTTGCAGCCGCCCAAGATGCTGACCAGCAGCACCGCCACAACTGCTATCGCTGATCGCCAGGGCACATCAGGATTGTCATCCCAGGCGGCTGACAGGACAACCCCGGCCGAGCTCGTCGCCGATAGCATCCATCTGCGACCCTGGCGAAGTGCCGCCACCGACGGTGCCGATGGCAGGGCTGCACGTAGCTGGGAAGGTAACCAGTCAGCTCGCCTCCTGGCTGGCGGCAGCGCATGAGCCTGCCGGTTCTTGCGTCGGCGCGTACAGGGTCGCTGTGTCAGCCGCGTCAGTCGAGTTTCGCGACCGCCGACTCGCCGAGCTGCTGGCCTGACGCGTCGTGCGCGGCCACCGCGAAGAAGGGTCCCGTGCTGTTCGCAACGATCACGGTCTCGAAACCGTTGCGCGGCTGCGTCGCCACCGCGGCGAGGTTAGACGGGCGCTTGCCGGCAAGCACCCGCCAGGTCGCCACCTCGGTCGCGCCGTTCCAGCTCACGTACACGGCGGTGCCCCGTGACGGGTTGGCCCGCAATGCCACAGCGGGCTTGTCCGCAGGGTACCCGGCCCAGTCCCCGGTGAATGCGCGGTACGACTGGTCGCCGTTGGGAAGCTGCCCGTTCATGATCACCGAGCCGTCGGCGTCGAACTCGGTGTAATACGGCTCGGCGCCCCAGCCGACGAGTGCCCGGTCGCCGGGCAGAAGCTGCATGCTGCCCTGGTTGTTTGCCAGCAGCCTGCCGGGGCTGGTGAAGGCCTGCTGCAACGTCGCGGTCATCTTCGTGAGGTCGAGCGTCACGATGATGCCGCGGGACTGCGGTTCCTTCTGCGGGGTGGCCTCGTTGTCGAAGATCGTGATGACGCCGGTGCCAGCCGAGCGGACGTGGTGCTGGTGGTAGAACCTCGCGCCGGGTTCCATGGCGAAGCTGGAATTCTTGCCGCCGAGGCGCCATTTGACCTGGCCGTCCCGTCGGCCGACCTTGTAGACGGCCGAGGCGTTGCGGGAGGAGACCAGCAGGTCTCCGTCCCAGGCCACGTCGATCGAGTTGATGTGGAAGTAGTCGTACGGCCTGTCGGAGGTCCCGGAGCCGTGGGCGGGCCTGGACATCGACTCGGTGAGCGGCACGTGGTCCAGGCTGTTCCACTCGAAGATCACGTCGCCGGTCGCGATGTCGATCTCCTGGACCACGCCCGCCGCCACGACTCCGTTCTTCTTGCCGCCGACGGAGCTCATGTCGGCCTTCTGGGGCATGTAGGCGTCAACCAGCGCCGTGCCCTGACTGGTGAGGTTGAACTCGTGCATGTCGGCCATCAGGCCGTTCCCGCACTTGACCTCGGCGATCTGGGCGTAGCTGGAGTCGGCGATGTAGCAGTTGCCCCGCCCGTAGATGGCACCGGTCCTGCCATGCCACCAGGTGAGCACCGGCTTGCCCTTGTAGGTCTGCACGTTGAAGTCCCAGACCTGGGTCTGCGGGCTGAACCACGCGACATCCCCGCCCCGCTCGGCGATGAGCAGCCCGCGCTGGCCGACCGGCCGTCCAATGTACGGCTTGTTGGCCAGGAAGACGTACGGCGGCACGCCGGCGGGGGTGCTCACCACGTCGACCGCGAGAACGGGCGGCCGCAGGTCGGGCCTGCTCAGGAACGAGTGCACCTCGCTGCCCGAGGTCGCGCCGGCCTTCTCCGCCGCCTCCGCGCTGCGCCGGTCCTCGTGCCGCGCCCATGTGTACCCCATGCGGCCAGCACCGGCCAGTGCGGCCAACCCGACGACGGTGCCCCCGCCGAGCAGCAGATTCCTGCGCGATACGTCCCCCCGCTCCCCGGCCGCGGCTGGTACGTACTTGCGAGTCATGTTTCCCTGCGTCAACGCGGTCTGCTTGGAGACCCGCTGCGGGCGAGACCGGTCATCGGGTGATCCGTTACATTACATGACGAATTAGAACGAAGTTACGTCGGCCAAGCCGGGCTAACCTCTGGCCTGCAGGGGTTCACTGTTCCCGGCGGTGTGGCTGGTGTCTGATTCAGGCTAGTCGAAACGGACGCGCCGACCAGGTCGAAGGCGTGCCACTGGGCGGGGGCGGAGGTGCTGATCTTCTCGATCTGATGGCTGCCGGTCACGATGGTTTGGCGGGTGATGACGGCCAGGATTGCTGGACATACGCAAGTACGTGGCGCCTTCTACGACAGGTTATTGCCCGGCCAAATATACCGACGCCTACGGCGGACTGGATTTGCATGTGCACAGAGCCCGCCTTCGGATGAGGGCAGATACGGACCGTAGCGAGTCCTATCCTCACAGGTCAAAGGCACTTTCGCGTCAACGGCGCGGCTCAGCTTTCAGCCAGAATAAGGGCAGAGGTTAGTCTCACCCGCGCTGGGTGATGCCAGTGAACGGCTGGCTGGCGAATGCTGAACCTGCGCTGGGCATCGCAGGACCCGTTAGCAATCCCTAGCGGCAACCGTCCTGGCGCGAAGGAGGCAAAATGGTGCTGGCCGATTCGTCGTATCCGCTGCTGAACGTGTTCTGGACGATCTTGATTTTCTTTCTGTGGGTGATCTGGATCTGGATCGTGATCATGGTGATCATCGACATCTTCCGCAGTCATGACCTGTCCGGCTTGGCCAAGGCCTTGTGGTTCTTGTTCGTGCTGTTCATCCCGGTCATCGGTGTGCTGGTCTACCTGATCGCCCGCGGCGGCTCCATGCACGAGCGGGGGGCGGGGCGGATCTCGCCTTAGCACATACACCCAGTTCGGCAACTCCCGAGCCGGCGATTCCGGGCTCTTCGCATCCTGGCGCCGGCGCGACAGATTGCTCGGTCGATACGATTCGCGGAACACCGCCAAGTCGCCGACAAGCTATTCGCAGACGATCAGGGTCGCCTTCTGCCGGTAGAGGACGTGTGGGGCCGGTCGGCGGCGGCCGGGGGGCGGCATGCGTCGTCTATGCCAGGCAGCCTTCCCGGTCACGGGCGTTGATACATCACCCGGTCAGGGCGATTACCGACACCGACTCGCAGCGAATGATGATCAAGGTCGGCTCTGCGCGACCTGGATGAGCCGCTATGCGCGGGAGGGCGTCATCTCTCGCGGGTGAGATAGCTGCCTTGATGCTGGGGAATAGAGCAATGACTGCGTCCAGCAAACGCCGACTGGACGCCCGCATAATGGGAGGATCGCTGACGAGCCAGACTCCAGCCGAACTCGACAAGCTCCGTGGCGAGGTCGCCGAGCTTCGGGCGAAGCTAGCCGACGCCGAGACCGAGGCGCGCACGCAGGCACAGGCGGCCACGGCGGCCCAGCGTGCAGCCGAAGAAGCCAAAGGCGCCGTTTCACGGCCTGGAACTGGCCCGCCTGCACCTCGGAAGCGGATGGGCTGGCGCGGCCCGGTCGCGATCCTGCTCATTGTGCTCGGCTGTGTCCTGGCCCCGATCTCGGTGGTCGCCGTCTGGAGTGCCAACCAGGTCTCCAACACCGACCGGTACGTGGCGAACATCACCCCGCTGATCAGCGAGCCAGCCGTGCGCGGCGCGCTGACCGACAGGATCAGCACCGCAGTCAGCAAACAGATCGACGTGCGGCACCTGACCGACCAGGTAGCAGCCCAGCTGTCGCATCGCGGGCTGACAAGACTTGGCACGCTCCTCGGCACGTTCTCCGGATCCATCGCGAGCGGCGTCGACGGCTTCATTCACAGCACCGTCGCCAAGATCATCGCGGGCCCTCGGGTGCGGCGACTATGGATCCAGGGCAACCGCATCATCCATCAGCAGCTCATCCTGGCCCTAACCGGCAAGAAAAGCGCGATCACCGTCTCCAACGGACAGGTCGTCGTCAGCCTGGGCCCTATCGTCAAGCAGGTCGAGCACAACCTGGCCGCCAGGGGACTGACGATCGTCAACAAACTGCCCCCGATCAACCCGACCTTCCCGCTCTTCTCCGCCAAATACCTGGTCAAGGCCCAGACGCTGTACCGGGTGCTGACGGATTTGAAGTGGATCCTGCCGTTCGTTGCGCTTGCCTGCCTCGCCGCAGGTGTCTACATAGCCCGGCGGCATCGCCGGGCCCTGATCGGCACCGGCCTCGGGCTCGCCGCCTCGATGATCGTGCTCGGCGTGACGCTGGCCATCACCCGCACCCTCTACCTGAACCATCTCCCCGGCACCGTTAACGCGGCCGCGGCAGCCGTTGCATTCGACACCATCATCCGCTTCATCCGCCAAGGCCTGCGGGTGTTGCTGGTCCTGGGCCTCGTCGTCGCCCTGGCCGGCTTCTTCACCGGACCATCAGTCACTGCCGTGCGAACCAGGCACGATTTCAAGGCTGCCTTCGCCTGGATCCGAGGCGCCGGCGACCGGGCCGGCTTGACCACCGGCCCAGTGGGTGCCTGGGTCTACAAGTACCGCACCGCGCTGCGAGTCACTGCCGTCTCCATCGCAGCGCTTGTACTTGTCTTTGGAGGCATACCGACCGGCCTGACCGTGCTGGTCATTGCCATCGTGCTCCTCGTGGTGCTCGGGATCATAGAGCTGATTGGCAGGCCGCCTGCCAAGGCAGCCTCGCAGACATGACGACATCATCCCCGACCGGTGGTTACGCGACTGCCTCCCCGCACCACTATGGAGCGGCGTTGTACAACACGGGCGAGCGGCACCGGGAAGTGCTGCCGGAAATCCGCTGTTAAAGGAATCAAACGTCTGCTGGACGCTCGCTTGGGCAGTCCGGTGCTGGGCTTGCCGCCGGCGACGGCAATCACGCCCACGGCCGTGCACGTACGGGAGTGAACCGGCAAGCGCACCGTTATTGGCTGCGCGACTGAGACTAAGAGATGAGACTAAGCGCGCACGCTCTCAACGCGCATCAGTCGTACGCACAGACGTTTTCCGCAGGTGGGAACGGCGGAGGATGCGAGATTCGAACTCGCGAGGGGTTGCCCCCAACACCTTCCAACAATGCTTACTGGCGTTCACCGATGGCCGCCGCCGTCCGTGACCTGTACGGATGCCTCCCGGAAGGCTGCCAATGAACGGATGCGTGCAGTGGTGAAAGAGACCAGATTTGACACCAAAGCCTGAGGCGCCGGTCGGCTATCTCTCTTGCGGGACTGCTGGGCGGATCACGGGGACGATTCTGATCAGGGTTTCCAGGCCGGCGAAGTCATCGGGGTTGGTGGTGAACAGCGCCAGTTGCTCGGCGATCGCGGTCGACGCGATCATCAAGTCGACCACTCGCCGCCGCGGCTTGCGGCCGGAGGCGATGACAGCCGCGGTCACCCGGCCGTAGATGCGGGCCGCCTCAGCGTCGAACGGCACGGGGTCGAACTCGCTCTCGGCTCGCTGCAGGACTTCCAGCCGTCGGGCTCGCTCGGCGTGCTCGTAATAGATGCCTTGCTCATCGTTGCTGCGGACCTCATGCGGACCCGCCGACAGCTCCGCCAAGGTGATCGCGCTGACCGCCATTTCATCGGGCAGTTCGGCCGGGTCAATCCACCTGCGCAGAATCAGGATGTTGGTGTCGAGCATGCCCTGCCGCGGACGATCACCGCTCATACCGGGCGCCAGGCTCTTGATCGAGCGCCGCCTCCTGGTCTGCCCGGAAGGCATCCAGATCAACGGCCGGGGCGTTGCGCGACATTGCGGCGAACTCCTGGCGGGAAACGAACCGGCGCCGGCGCCGCAACGGAATCAGCTCACCAATGCGATGGCCGCCCCGGGTGACGGTAAACGATTGCCCGTGCTCGACCGCGTCCATGATCTCCCGCGACCTCATCCGCAGGTCGCGCTGCGTGATCTCAGGGTAGACACTCACTTCAACAATGTAGCACCGAGTGCTATCCTGTGCTATGCCTGAGCAGCCGAGCGCACATCGAACATAGTGACGGCGGCAGTCTCGAGCGCGCCTCGCTACGGCCAGCGCTCTTCGGCAGGACCAAACCCTTCACCGACTGGACCGTGGCACGGGCGTGCGGCTAGCGGATCGGCGGCGGGGAGGACAGGGATTCGCAACCCCGCCGTCCCGGTACGGGGTGTCAGTACTCCGGTGGATACTGCCCGGCATGGCGAGATTTGAGGACCAGGACCTGACCGATGCCGAATTTCGTGAGTGCGACTTGACTCGCGCCCGTCTGATCGGGGTGGTGATGCAGGACGCTGTGATCGACGGGCTGGTCAGGAACCTGGTGGTTAACGGTGTCGAGGTGACGTCGTACGTGGAGGCCGAGCTTGACCGGCGGCATCCGGTGCGGCTGCTGATCCGCTCGGCCGATCCGGTCGACCTGCGGGAAGCCTTCCGGCAGCTTCGGGCGGACTGGGCTGCGACGCTCGGGCGGCTCCGGGGGATGCCCGAGGGTTCGGAGAACCAGCGTGTCGGCGGCGAGTGGTCGGCGGTGGAGACTCTGCGCCATCTGGTGTTCGTGCACGATTCGTGGTTCCGTCGCTGCTGCCTGGGATCGACCAAGCCGTTCACCGCGATCGGGTTGGCGTCCGAGTTCGTCCCCGACCAGGAGGAGCAGGGCCTGGATCGAGCGGCGGCCCCGAGCCTCGACGAGGTGCTGGCCGCGCGCGGCGAGCAGGGCGCCGAGCTAGAGCGTTGGCTGTCGACCGTTACGCCCGATGAGCTGTCGGCGCCCGCGCCAGTGCCAGCGGGCCGAGGCTGGCCGCCGTACGCCAGGGGCAAGTCGGTGCTCGAGTGCGTGCACGTGGTGCTGGACGAGGAGTGGGCGCACCACGGCTTCTGCGTGCGCGACCTCGATCTGCTCGGGTGCCCCTCGCCAGAGAACTGAGACAAAATCGGCGCGGGCCTCGGCCGTCACGTGGCGACAAGCTTCTTTAACTCGTGCTCCATGACGGTCTGCATCGCCTTGTTGGTCATGTCCCTGACTATGAGCGAGATGTTAGCCAGCTGGAGGAAGCCGGAACTCCTGTCTCAGAGGTCCGCAGCCGGGATTCGTTAAGGGTTGCGCCAACACGCTTTGACGGCGTGCACCTCTCGGTTCGGGAAGCCGATTATTCGAGATACCTGCCCACCTCGCTGTCGCGAGGACTCCAGGCTCCAATATTCACAATGGCGCCCCGTTATTCAGCGCACCATGGGTTATCCGCTTCCTGTCTTGCGGAGTGAGCGAGCCGTGGCCGGTCTATTTGCTCGGATGCGGTGTCTGGCAGGAGATCTTGGGGTTCACGCCGATGTAGTTGAGGGGGCCGACGAGGATGGTGACTGCGATTGTGGCGACCTTATTGCAGCCCTCCGGGGCGCGGGAGAATTCATGGCGCTGGCCGGCGGCGACGGCGCCGACGATGAGCCATACGACGAGCAGGACCGATCCGATTCTCATGGCTGCCTCCAGGCGAACGCGATGCTGAGGTCGGGGGGATCGGCCGGCGGCGGGTGGCTATTAGCGACGGCGGCCGCGGCCGCCAAACGACCAGCCCGTGCCGACGCCGGCAAGGTGCAGGGCGAGGCACGCCAGGCCGAGCAGCAGGAGGCTCAGCGGGGCGAAGACGGCGGCGGTGGATGTCGACGTCGCGTTGATGAGGAACGCGATGATGAACAAGCCGGCCGCGATGTAACCGAGCATGTCTGTCCGTCCCAGGGAATGGCGGCGATTCGGAGGCTGCCAGGGTCCGGGGACAACTGCTGGCAGTCTAGTCGTTTCGGTGCTTTCCGGATAGGTGCTGAGAGAACCGCGCTACTCGCCCTCGATTTGGCGCTTGTGGCGACGGTAAATCGGGCGTAGCCTCCGTGCTGGGATAACCGCACTCGGCGTGCAAGCTTGTAAGCGAGATCGCGGCTCTCGCTGCTCCGGACCTCGGTGGCACCTTGCGTGCGCAGGTAGCCGAGGTGACATATGACAGCTTCAATAAGCCAGCCGGCGCCGTTTTCTGTCAGTGCCCTACCCGAAGCGGTTATTGGCTGCGGTCCTGCGCCGCCGTCGGCCGGGGTGGCCGCGCACAATGACGATGTGGCCGAGTGCACCGCGGACGTACCGGTTGGTTCGCTGGTCATAACTGGTCTGCCGCGGGACGATACAGCACCGCTTCCTCAACTATCGATCTCTGATCGCGGCGGGGTCGCCGTCGTGAGTCTGTGCGGGGAACTGGATATCTCAGGTGTATCCGTGCTGCATGCGTATCTCAGTGACATCCGGTGGCAGGCGCGGGCGCGTTCCGTCGCTGACCTCGCTGGCCTGGCATTTATAGACTGTGCCTGCCTTGGGGTGCTTGTCCGGCACTGCAAGGAGATCCGCCGCCTGGGCGGCAGCTTCGCCCTGGCCGGACCACGGCCTGTGGTGCGCAGGATCCTTGTTGTCACTGGCCTGCTGACCTGGTTCGAGGTACATGACACCGTCGAGGAAGCCGTCGCCATGGGCACGCAGCGATCGCCGACCCTTCTTGCGGTGCCGGCTCGGCCCCCGATCATGCTTTCTCCCGTGATCGCGGCTGGGCTTAGTGAGAGGGGATCGTGTGTGAGAGCAGCGTCCCGATCACGGACCTGATGCTCAGCCGTTGTGCCGGCGGGCGATCTGCTTGATGCGAGGCTCCGGCCGGGAACACAGGACTCATACCACCGTCGCAGGCGCCAGCGCAGGAGCAGCACCACGACGACCGTGACGGCGATGGCCTCACTCTGCGTAGAGGTGGAGATCGGAGGCAAAGCGTTCCGCCATCTCTGTCGTCTTCGACAGCTCACTGTGGCGGACGATGACCATGCCGTCAGAGATACTCACGGCCCGCCAGTCGCGCCTCGGCGCGCCGACCGGGAGCAACTCGACCGCCGCCACGTGCTCGCCAAATTCGGCCAGCAGGTGGTCGAGACCTTGGTAGCGCGAGATGCGGCCGGCGCCCTCGGCGCGCTTGAAGATGCTCGCGGCGTTGTAGTGCCGCTCGATCGGCTGCGAGATCCGCCCGCGCGTGACCGCTTGCGCCCAGGCCGAGAAAAGGTCGGCGTCGGTGGCGAAATTCATGAGGTCGACCATCCGCCCGCCGGGCGGGCGGGCAGCGATCTCGCCGAACACCACCTCGCCGTCGGCCATGCGGTACCACTCCATGTGGGTGAACCCGTCGCGGAATCCGAGCACCTGCAGGACCGCGGCGCCGAGGGCCCGGCCGTCCTCGAGGTCCGGTGCGTCCAGATCGCGCAGCGCGACCTGGATGGGACTGATCCGTTCATGCAGCTTGGTGAGCAGCGGGCGCGGGAGGTACCAGCAGATGTTCTCGAACAGCACCCGCCCGTCCGCGCAGATGGTGTCGTACGTGAACTCCTCGGCATCGACGAATTCCTCGACACTCACCTGCGGCACATGCCGGAGCATCGGCAGGATGGCATCGAGCTCAGCGGCTGAGTCGGCCCGGTAGGTGTCGGCCGAGCCGGCGCCGGCGATGGGCTTGACGATGAGCGGGAAGCCCAGGCGCTCTGCGGCGGCCCACACGCCCGCGACCGTCTCGGTGGCCTCGTGCCTCGGCGTGCGGAGGCCCGCGGCATCGATGAGCTGCTTCATCCGCTCCTTGTCGCGAAACGGCATCGTCTGCGCCACAGTCAGCCCGGGCACGTCAAGCTGCTGACGCAACCGCGCGGCAAGCATCATGTACGGCTCCCATAGGCACTCCACCCGGTCGATGCGCACCTGGCGAGCCAGCTCGCGCACGGTCGCGGCGACCGCCTCCCCGGCAGCCAGGGAACCGACAGGGATGTAGTGCGCGAGCGCGGCCTGCGCGATGGCCGGAACCGAGCCCACCGGCTGGTCGCCCACTCCGATGACGGACGCTCCGGCGGCCGCGAGACCGCGCGTGAAGAACGCCATCTCGCCCGGATAGCCGGGGGAGATCATGAGGACATTCATGGTGGTCAGCCGAGCTCGACACGCACGCTGGTGACCAGATTCCGCATCGCGTCTGTGACGACGGCGGTGTCGGGATGACGCAGAATGACGTAGCCGTCGCCCTCGTAGCTGTCCGAGGACAGCTGGCCCGGCTCCGGCAGGCGCGACTCGACTACCAGGGAGCTCACCTCGCAAGGCAGCCTGTCGAGGCCATGCACGGCCAGGACATGCCCCCTTCCCTGGCCGCGCAGGAAGACCGTCCCGACTGACCAGATGCGTTCCGGCGGCGCGAAACTGCCGTGCACCATGAGCTGCGCCCACGCGCTGTACAGGTCGAAGTCGTGGGCGTAGCACAGCATCGAGGTGATCTGGGCGCCGGGTGGCCGCATCGCGACCTCGGAGACGGCGACCGTGCCGTCGGGGCGGCGGAACCACTCCATGTGGGTGAGCCCGGTATGCAGCCCGAGAGCGCGCAGCGCCGTCGGCGCGATGCCCCGGATGCCCTCGTACTCAGGTCCGCCGATGTCACTGGGCATGACCACCATCCACTGGATCCACGGATTGCGCAGCACCTCAAGCGGGGTCGGCAGGTAGCTCGAGACCGAGTCCCAGACGATCCGCCCTTCCACCATCACGCTGTCGTAAGACCCCTCGTCGCCGCTGAGGAACTCCTCAAGAAGCGCGAGCCGGTCGGGCGCAGGCGGGGCGGCCTTAAGCCACACCTTCAGGTCGTTGGCGTTGTCGAGCCGGAACGTGCTCTTAGCACCGGCCCCAGCGGGCGGCTTGACCACCACCGGGAAACCCACTTCCTCAGCAAAGCTGGCCGCTGCGGCCGCGGAATCGGCCAGCCGGTGCCGCGCGCACGGCACACCGGCGCCCCGCAACACCGACTTCATCTGCGCCTTGTCACGGAAGTTGCGGGCTGTCGTCACATCGATGCCCTCGATGCCCAGGAGCTCACGGACCTGCGCGACCGGTATCTGTAGCTGCTCGAGTACCGCCAGCAGCCGTTGTACCGGGCCAAGGTGCTCGCCGAGTGCCTGAACGGCGCTGGCGACCTGCCCGGCGTCGAAAGCGTCGCCGATCCGCCAGTGCGCCGCCAGGCCACGCCGGAGCTCCGGCGGCAGGCGGTCCTCATGCTCGCAGGTGACCACAGCCAATTCGATGCCCGGCTGCCTGGCAGCGGCCTCGACGAACCGCGTCGTCGCGTCGAGAAGATAGGGCGCGACAAAGGCGGCAACCACCACGCTTCGGAGATACCCGCTGCAAGAGGTCATAGTCGGCCCGCTGCTGAATAGGTCCATTTCCCGCCCCCGGCTAGCATGCCAGGCATGAACGTCGTCTTCGTCGAGCCGTGCTTCCCCTCCAGCCAGCGGCACTTCGCCCGCGCGCTGGCCGAGGTCGGCGCGACGGTGATAGGTCTCGGCGAGTCTTCAGCAGAGGCGCTGGACGAGCAGCTGAAGGGCTGGCTGCATCATTACGAGCAGGTACCGGCGGTCACCGATGTGGAGGCGATGACGGGCCAGGTCCGCCGGGTACAGGACAGGCTGTGGGTCGACCGGATCGAGGCCACGATCGAGGCGCATACGCTGGCCACGGCGCGCGTGCGGGAGGCTTGCGCCATCCCGGGCACGTCGGTCCAGACGGCGTGGCTGTGCCGGGACAAGCCGTCGATGAAGCAGGCGCTGCGGGAGGCTGGGGTACCGACAGCCGCCTCGACCGCGGCGAGCAGCGCCGCGGAGGTACTTGCCTTCGCCGAGCAGGTCGGCTTCCCGCTGATACTCAAGCCGCGCAGCGGGGCCGGAGCATCGGACACGATGCGGGCTGATGACGCCGCCGGGCTGGAGCGCGCCCTGGGAATCTTCGGCGGTCAGGGAGTCGAGTCGATCGCCGTGGAGGAGTTCGTCGAAGGACATGAGGGCTTCTACGACACCATCACTATCGACGGGCAGGTGGCAATGGACTTCGTGTCGCACTACTACCCGAACGTGCTCGATGCCATGCGGACCCGGTGGATCTCGCCGGAGTTCATCTCCACCAACCGGATCGACACCGCGCCGGAGTACGCGCGAGCTGCGCGAGATGGGCCGACTGGTTAACGCTGCCCTAGGGATAGAGACGTCGGCGACGCATATGGAGTGGTTCTTCGGCCCGAAGGGGCTGAAGTTCTCCGAGATCGGCTGCCGCCCGCCAGGGGTGGGGGCCTGGGACCTCTACTCGGCAGGCAACGAGATCGACGTCTACCGCGAGTGGGCGATGGCGATCGTGCACGGCCAGACCGGCTCGGAGCCGTCGCGCCGTTACGCCAGCGGAATGGTCGCGCTGCGCCCTGACCAGGACGGCCGCATCACGGGCTACACGGGCGTAGAGGAGATGCAGCAGCGGCACGGCGAGTGGGTTATCGACGTGCACCTGCCGTCGCCGGGCACGGCGACCCAGCCGGTGGAGGCTGGGTATATGGCCAACGCGTACGTGCGGATGCGTCATCCGGACTACGACGCGCTGCGCGCGATGCTCGACGCGGTAGGGCGCACGCTGCACGTTCACGCCTCGTGAAGGTCACACTGCTGGGTCCGCAGCGCAGGCCGACACTTGACACGGTCGCGGCATCGCTGCGCCTTGAGGGACCGATCGCCACGGTCACCGCCGGGTGGCAGGAGCGCGAGCCCGCTGACGCGGCGCTGAGCGAGCAGCTCGGCTCCCGCGATGTCAATCTCGCGCTGTACCGGCGATGGCTTGAGGTACAGGATCGCGACCCGGATTTCGCCGCGGCCCAGCGGCAGCTGCAGGGGGTGCTGGAGGAGGTGCAGGACATCTACCTGCTGCGCCTGGACCATGCGCTGCAGGCGGTCTACGCCGTCCAGCGCCGCAGTGGCGACGACCAGCTCCGGCTCGGCGAGCTGGCCGAGGCCGTGGCCGCTGTCCGCGACCTCGATGCGGCGCACCTGTGCCGCATCAGCGACGTCCGCGGCGAGTTCAACCAGGCGTGGCAGCCGCACGAGCGACCGGTGATCGCCGAGCACTGCGCCGCTGTCGCTCGTTTGCTCAGCGATGCCGTCGTCCTCGTCGTCGCCGGCGGGCACGTCGGCGTGCTGGCGGACGCCCTGGACTTGTTCAACGTCACGGGCTCGCTGCGCTCGCCAGTGATCGCGTGGTCCGCCGGCGCGATGGCGCTGACCGACCGGATCGTGCTCTTCCACGACCGCGCCCCCCAGGGACCCGGTCACCCCGAGGTCTACGGCAGCGGACTCGGCATTCTGCGCAACGTCGTGCCGCTGCCGCACGCCCGCGCGAGGCTGCTGCTCGACGACGCGCCGCGGATGGCGGTCTTCGCCCGAAGATTCACGCCCGCCCGCTGTATCCTCCTGGAGAACGGCACCCGGGTAGACACCGACAGTGACGGCACCTGCCCGCCGGGCACCCGGGTGCTCGCCGAGGATGGCCGCGTGACTTCCCTGGAGTCAGCCTGACTACCATCAGCGGCCCGGTGGTCAGCCGCAAGCTCGCTATCAACAGGCTCCGGGAGCGCAGGCCACTTGAGCCGGCTGTCGTCGATCGCTTCCTGGCGCGAAACGAGATACCCATCGTCGAGGGCTCCCGCTGCACATTTCTCTACCGCGGCGAGGTCGATGAGGTTCGCCTCATCCACCGGATCTTCGGGCTGCCCGAGCGCATTCCGCTGCGGCGGCTGCACGGCACCGACCTGTGGTACGTCGTCGTGGAACTGCCCGAGGGCTCCCGCATCGAGTACCAGCTGGAAGTGGCGCACGACGGGCAGCAGCGAGCGCATCAACGACCCGCTGAACCGCCGTCTCGCGCACAGCCCGCTGGGCAGCTCCTCGGTCTGCTACGCCCGCGGGTACGAGGTACCTGAGTGGACGCAGCCGGATCCGGCGTCGCGTACCGGTTCCCTGGTCGACCTCGTCGTGCCGAGCCGTGCGCTGCGCCGCGACTGTCAGGTGACGCTCTACCTGCCAGCCCGCTTCCGGCGCACCGCCCGCTATCCGCTGCTGATCGTCCACGACGGCGACGATTACCTCCGGTACGCATCGGCCACGACGGTGCTCGACAATCTCATCCACCGGCTTGACGTAGCCGAGACCATCGTGGCATTCGTGTCCCCGGGCGATCGGCTGGTCGAGTACGCCAACTCGGCGGCACACGCCCGCTACCTGACGGCTGAGCTGGTGCCACGGCTGGAGGCGGAGTTCCCGCTCGCCGCTGTGCCTGCTGCTCGGTGCCTGATGGGCGCGAGCTTCGGTGCCGTCGCCGCGCTGTCGACCGCCTACCGCTACCAGGGCGTGTACGGCTCGCTGCTGCTGCAGTCCGGCTCCTTCGTCTTTACCGACATCGGCAACAACCACGGCGGCGGACCGGCGTTCGAGCCGGTGGTGCGGTTCGTCAACCGGTATCGTGCCGCTCCGCGCCGGGTCGCTGACCGGGTGTTCGTCAGCTGCGGCGTCTACGAGCCGCTGATCATCCGCAACCGGTCCATGGTTCCCACGTTCGAGGCCGCCGGCATGACCGTCCGCTATGTCGAGGCGCGCGACGGGCATAGCTGGGAGAACTGGCGCGACCGGCTGCGAGCAGGGCTGTCATGGATATTTCCTGGTCCGCAGAAGTTCTTCTATGAATGACGCCATGAAGACTCACGAACGGTGGTTCTCCGACCGGCTCCAGGACGAGATCACGGTCGTGCGGTGGGGGATCTCCGGCAGGCCGGTGCTGGTTTTCCCGTCCGCCGGGGGCGATGCCGAGGAGATTGAGCGTTTCGGCCTGGTCGGCGCGTGCGGGCAGTTGCTCGCCGCGGGCCGGATCAAGCTGTACTCGGTCGACAGCGTCGCCGGGCAGGGCCATGGTCACCAAGGCGGGCTCCACGGAACACCGCACCTGGCTCCTCAGCCAGTTCCATGAGTGCATCCGGCGCGAGGTCGTGCCGGCAATCCACGCAGATCTTGGCGACCAGGCCCTGGACGTGATTGCCTGCGGCGCTTCGATTGGCGCGTTCAACGCGGTGGCCGTCCTGTGCCGGTATCCCGACGTCTTCTCCGCGGCCATCGGCATGAGCGGGAGCTACCGGATCGAGCGCTTCTACGACGAGGCCTCGAGCCAAGACCTGTACTTCTCAGCGCCGCTGCAGTTCCTGCCGGGCCTGGACGGGCCGCAGCTGGACCGGCTCCGGCAGCGGTATGTCGTGCTCGCGTCCGGCGAGGGCGCGTGGGAGGACATCGGCGAGTCATGGCAGATGGCGTCGGCCCTGGGTGCGAAGAGTATCCCCAACCGCGTGGACAACTGGGGCCCGCAGTGGGCGCACGACTGGCACACCTGGCGCCAGATGCTGCCCCAGTACCTGGCCGAGCTGACCTGACATGCGTGGTCGCCGACGCCGGGCGACACACACGTGACTCCAGATGGACTGGCGCTTTGTCATGTCAATGCGGCGAAGGCAGCCAGTTTCTCAATGCGCCGCACGATGTCCTGGTGGACGGCGTCCGCCGAGCGGGCGCCATCGACGGTAGACATCCACTCCCGGCCTGCGTAGTAATCGAGCAGGGGCACAGTTTTCTCCACGTACACCTTAAGACGGTGCTCGATGACGGCTTCGGCGTCCTCTGTGCCCCGGCGGCGAGCTAGCAGCCGGCGCATCAGCTCCTCTCGGGGAACGTCAAGGTGGATCGCGGCTTGCACCTCGACCCCGAGCGACCGCACCGCGGCATAGGACGCTTCGGCTTGCTCAACGGTCCTGGGAAACCCGTCCAGAACATAGCCGGTGGCCGCGCCCAGCACGGGCTTGCGCAGCATGTCCATGACGACGCCGTCCGGGACCAGGTCACCGTTGTCAACGTATGACTTCACCGTCCGCCCGAGCGACGTCTGATCCCTGACATGCTGGCGCAGCAGGTCGCCGCTGGAGATATGCGTAATGCCGAACCGTGCGGCGAGCCGTTCGGCCTGTGTTCCCTTGCCGGCGCCAGGAGCGCCGATCAGCAGCAGCCGCATCTGATCACCTGTCCTGTCTGGGGGTCCCCGACCCCCTAAGGCGGCGGGCCGACGGCGAAGCCGCCATCACCCGTCGTCCTGGTGGCCGGACCGGCTGTGCGCGCCGTCTCAGCCTCCGGCCCGGCCGATGAAGAGCGCGATCGCGAGGAACTGGCAGCTCGCGGCAGCGCAGACGCAGGCGTGGAAGACCTCGTGGTAGCCGAAAACTGCCGGGAAAGGATCGGGCCTGCGCCGGTGGTACGACAGCGCTCCGGCTATGTAGAGCAGGCCGCCGACGAGTATCAGCATGCCCGGCCCGACCCCGGCATGCAGCCAGACCGCAGGCAGGGCAAGGGCGGCCAGCGAGCCAAGACCGACAAACGTGGCGCCGACGAGAAGCTCTGGCGCGTGCATCCAGGCAAGGTGGATAGCAGCGGCGGCGAGCGTCAGCACCCACATCACGATCAGGCATGTCAGTCCGAATGCGCCGTGCACGGCAATGAGGAAGACCGGAGTCGCCGTGCCGGCGATGAGAAGGAAGATCATCATATGGTCCAGGCGCTGAAGGCGCCGACTCCAGGCGGGAGTCCACCTGCCGCGGTGATACAGCGCGCTGACGCCGAACAGCCCGATCACGCTGAGCGCGTAGATAGCGAGGGCTGTGCTCGGCGAGGCTCCGTGCCCGCGGGCTACCAGGAGCGGGCACGCGATCAGCGACGCCCCGAACCAGAGCACGTGCAGCCATCCGCGCAAGACCGGCTTGATGTAGTAAACACTGCGCCGCGCATCGTAAAGCGCGCCCGCTGGCAACGCTGACGCTGCATCCCGGTCAATGGCAGTCACAGCGCGCCAACCTGATCACCGGCAGCGAACCGAACGGACGCGATGGCCGCCGCTCGCGGCTCGTGATCCACGCAGGATCCTGGCTGGAATCGGTACATAGTACCCACTTCCGGTCGCAGTACGTCGCTGCCGCCAGGGTCTGGAGTGGGCTCGACAACTCAATCATGCGACCTGGCCCGGAATCTTCCACGGCGATCCTGTGAAAATTCGCAGCTTAGCGACCGCTGACAGCTTAGGACCGCGAATCGATAACCGACCCTACGCGGTTCTCCAAATCCGGCCGTATCGCCGAGCGCGATCAACAGGCTCCGCTGCCGGCTGGATCCGCCGGGCCGATGGCGAGCGGCCACCAGACACATGACAACGAGGCTCCTGCCTGCGCAACTGTGTGCCAGACTGTCGCCTGGAGGTCTGGACCTCGCCTGCTCCGGATATCGGATATGCGATATATGCATTTCGCGGAAGTGGGAAAAATGAGACTTCCAGGCAAGTTTGCCAGCTCGGCTTCGGCAGTAGTCGCCCCGCTGGTCTCGTCTCCAGCCGGGATGGTCCCAGAGGATGGGCCTGCGGCAGTCACTACGGTCCAAGCGCGACAGCGGCATTCAGCCCGCGTCCGCACGCCGGAATCGTTCGACCGCATCGCACGGCTCGCCGCGATGGCTCTGGCCAGTCCGCGGGCGTCCCTCACCATCGTGGACGGCAACGACTCCGCCGGACGGATCTGGACTACGGCGCCGACGTCGGTCGGCCCGCCGAGCGCGATCGAGAGGTCGTTGGCCCAGTTCGTGATCGACTCGGCGAGGGAACTGATCATCGACGATGCCACGATCGGCCTGCCTAGCGGACTGTCGGGGCCAGGTGTTCCGGTCGGCCTGATGGCGTGGGCCGGTTTCCCGGTACGTGAACCGGCCGGCCGGGCGGTCGGGGCGCTTTGGGTCGCCGACTTCCGGCCGCGGCCGTGGAGCGCCTACGACATTCAGGTGCTTGCGGACCTGGCTCAGGTCGCCTCCAGCGAGGTGGCGCTGCGGGTAGCGCTCAGGCAAGGCGCGGACCGCGCCGTCCTGGCCCGGACCCTGCAGCAGATCTTGCTGCCGCCCCGGCTGCCGAAGATCCCTGGCCTGCAGGTGGCGGCGCGCTACCTGCCAGGCGGGGCCGGGACGGAGATCCTCGGGGACTTCTACGACGTGTTTCCCTCGCTGCGCGGTAGCTGGGGGCTGGTGGTCGGCGACGTGTGCGGCAAGGGAATTCCTGCGGCCAAGAGCACCGCGCTGGCACGGCACACGCTGAGAGGCGCGGCGCTCAGGCAGACCCGGCCGAGCCTGATCCTGGCCGGGCTGAATCAGGCGCTGCTGGACTGGCCAGCTGATGACCAGCGGTTCCTGACCGCGATCTATGCCACCGTGCGTCCCCGTCTCACGGTGACTTCGGTGCGGATCAGTTCCGCCGGACACCCGCTCGCCCTGGTCCGCCGCGCGGACGGCCAAGTGAATGCAGTCGGACAGCCCGGAACTCTGCTCGGGCTGTTTCCGGACCCGGACCTGTCCGACACGCGGCAGCTGCTGCGGCCCGGCGACAGCATGATCTTGTTCACCGACGGAGTCACCGAGTCACGCAGTCATGTCGACCGCGATGTCTACGGCGATGAAAGGCTCCGCGACCTCATCGGCGGACTCGGCGACCTGACAGCGGCCCGGATGGCGGCGGCCGTCATCAAGGCGATCAGGGCCTTCAGCGGCGGAGTCATCAGCGATGACACGGTAGTGCTGGTACTGAAGGTCCCCTAAACCCGAGCGTGCCGAGACCACTGGTCAGGCCTGGATCGGCAAAGCCGAGCTCGGGTGGCGGCGCACGGTGGCGCCAGCATGAACCTGGCGCGGTACCGTCCGTTCGAAAGCACGGGATACTGGCGGCATGGTTGAAGATATCGCGCGTGAGCGAGCCATCTACCAGGCGCTGAAGGCGGGCGATGAAATCGCTGCCGCCCTTCAGACACATCTGATCGAGGAGCACGGGGCAGAGCCGGAGCGCGCAGCTCCCCGGAGTCCATCCACTAACTCGCTCAAGCTCCTGCGGCAGGCCCGCGAGCGCCTCGGCCAGGGACTCCGAGCGATCGAGGCCGACGACATCGCCAAGTCTGACGAGATCTCGCTGCGCAATCACTAATCTCGCTACCGCACCATCTACGAGCGGTGTGCCTACCGCTGACAGATGCCCAGATTGGTGCACGGACTGGGAATGTGACCGCGCTGCTCGGCAGCGATGACGAGACTCAGGAGAACGCGACGAGCGTCACCGAGTATGTGATCGGTGACGCTCGTGCTGGAGGTCTCCTGCTGCCATCGCGGACAATCACGCTGGCAGCAGGAGACGTCATCTATCGGCCTCCCCAGTTCGGCTGGTGCTCAGCCTCCCCGCTTGCGTCAGCCGCCGTTCTTAAGAGCTGAAGCCGCTACAGCGGCCTTGCCATTACCCGGGCGAACCGAGATGCGCTTGGCCTGCACTTCCGTGGCTTTGGGCACTCTGACCATCAGAACGCCGTCCTGGACCGATGCGTCGATCAAATCCGTCTTGACGTGGCTGGGCAGCGTGATCGAGCGGTTGAAGGGGCCGAAGCGGCGCTCAGTTCTGTGCGCCTTGTCGATCTGGTCGTGCGCGAACGTCCGTTCTCCCTGGATCGTCAGCAGGCCGTCTTCGACGGTGATCTCGATGTCTTCGATCTTCACTCCGGGCAGCTCGACATCTACCAGGTAGCTGTCCTGGCGTTCGAAAATGTCGACGGCAGGCGGCCAGGCCCGTGTGCTGGCCATGGCGCCGACCCGTAGGCCATGTGCCCTGGTGATCCGCACCAAATCATCCTGTGCGCTACGAAGGTCGTCGAATACATCGGTCATGGTAGTCATGGCTGTCATGTCGTTCTCCCTCATTGTCCCGCCAGGCCGACGGCCAAGCGGACCCGGGAAAAAATGCAGCTCCAGTGAACGTCATTCGCTTCCGAGGTACGATGTTCACTATATAGTGAATAGTGTTCACAGTCAAAGTGCCGGGAGACGAAGTGGCGATCCCACAGCAGGCAGCGGCAGTGGCTGACGCACGGCAGCTATGGTTCAGCCCACCAGATAGCGATGCAAGCCAACGTCGCGCGCTTACGCGCGAGCGGGTCGTAGCTGAAGCCCTCACCGTCATCGGAACAGACGGTCTGGACGCCCTCAGCATGCGCGGCCTCGCCGTACGCCTAGGCGTGGTTCCCGGCGCCTTGTACCGGCACGTGCGCAGCAAGGATCAGTTGCGTGACCTCGTGGTAGACGGGGTACTTGCCGAGGTTGACTGCCAGGTCGCCCGAACGCTCCATTGGAGCGAGCAGGTGATGATGCTCGCCAGCAGGCTGCGTGCGGTCCTGGAACTCCACCCGGGAATCGCCGGGCTGCTGAAGACCCGCGATCCGCTCGGACCACACTCGCTGGGCCTAGCCGAGACATTCCTTGAAGCCCTGCAGCCAGCCGGCTTGCCTGACCGGCAGACCGCCCTGGCCTTCTCGCTTATTTACGACTACACCGTCGGCTTCGCGCTCAGTGACCGCAGCACGGTCAACGAGCAGCGCGTGCAGGATCCAGCGACCAGGCTCCGCCTTCACACATTCCTCAGATCGCTGCCGCCCGGCCAGTTTCCCGCTCTGGTTGCCATTGGCGAGCACGTCTGGGCCGACAACCGCGACGAGCGATTTGCGGCCGGCATCCAGACACTTCTTGGCGGGATCGAAGCAGCCCAGCGCAGAGCGGGCCAGTGACCATTGAAGGATCTGTGGCCGACGGCCGGACGGCCATCCCGCAGTTGCCCTGGGCAATGTACCGTTGAGACAAATCGTCCGACTCGGCTGCGTTAGTGGACGCGGCTGGCTTGGCGGCCGCCGCTCTGGACCCTGGCGCGCATTCGTAGCCCAGCTATCAATGTGTCATCAGGAGTCCTTGGTGCAAATCAGCGACACGGAGATGACCGCGCTCCGCTGCCAGCCAGTATCGGCGCAGTCTGCGCCCGCGCGGCTTAGCGGCTGCGAGTACGCCGAGCTACCAAACCTGGTCAGGAAAGCAGGATTGCTTCACCGCCGCACGCGCTACTACACGTGGAAGATGTTGTGCCGTAGGGGCGCTGGCAGGCGAATGGGCGGCCTGAGCAGCGCGGAATGCCTTACTGCCAGGCGACTCTGGCGGGCTCGTTCGTTACCGTCCTGGACCATCTGAATAGCGTTGGCAGGCCAGGAAACGCCGTTCGGCCGGCCACCGGAACCGCGCCCTCATAGCTGAGCGTTCGCGAGGCGGCGGTGCCCATGCGAAGTCGGCCTGTGACATCGGCGGCCTGGCAGGGCAGATGTTGTCAGTAGAGCTAGGCCGAGGGAGGCGAGTGCGGTCAGCCTCGAGAGAAGACCGATGGAGCAGGGCATGCCGTCCAGCGCAGCTCGCCAGTGTGGCTGTGCCGATGACAAATGACCGGGCCGGCCGGGTCTGGGGCCTGATCGGCATCCAGGCCCGCCTCCACGGGGGAAACGTTGCAGCAGCGGATGCGTGCACGGCGGCAGTGGCAGCGGTGGAAGTGACCGGTGCCTGGCTGAGCGCGGCTGCGGGCGTCGAGGCGGGTCACCTCATGAGGGTGACTGACGAGGTCAGCGAGCACCTAGCCGAGCTTGAGATGACGCTGGGAGAAGGACCGTCGCTGGATGCTTCCGCGTCAGGAGGACCGGTGCTGGTCTCGGATCTGGGCACCGCCGAGGCCGCTAGTCGCTGGCCGGTGTACGCAGTGGCGGCAATGCAGGCCGGCGCTGGGGCGATCTTCGCGTTCCCGCTGCGAATCGGCGCCATCCGGGCGGGGGTGCTTGGCCTATACCGGGCGCGGCCAGGCCCGCTCACCGCATTCCAGCTGGGTGACGCGCTTGTGTTCGCTGACACTGCGACCCTGCTCTTGCTCGAAGCGCAGGACCAGGCCGCGAAAGGCCGCGAGCGAGCAGGTAGCCCGGGCGGCCAGCCCGCCGACCTGGCCCTGCATCGCGCCGAGATCGACCAGGCAACCGGGATGCTGACTGAGCAGCTCGGTACCGGAATCGCCGAGGCTCTGCTGCGTTTGCGGGCCTATGCTTATGCACATGATCGGCGGCTAGCCGATGTGGCCGGCGATATCGTGGCACGCCGTCTGCGGCTGAGCGCCGACGCTGACCTTGCCGGAGATGGTGAGACATAGGCACTCGCCGCGCGCAAGTGACGCGGTCGTTGTCCCTGGTTCCCGCGCCGGATATGCCGCAGCTACTGAGAGGGTGAGCGGGTTGGACCGAGAGCTGCTATCGGAGACGTTCGTCGAGCTGACTGACACGATGGTCGCTGACTTTGACGTGATCGACTTCCTGCACGTGCTGACAGATCGGAGCGTCAAGCTCCTGGACGTGTCCGCGGCAGGGCTACTGCTGGCTGATCCGCGCGGCGACGCTTCGCGTCGTGGCGGCTTCGAGTGAGGCCGCCCGGCTGCTAGAGCTGTTCCAGCTGCAGAACGACCAGGGCCCGTGCCTGGAATGCTTCCGGACCGGCCAGCCTGTCTCGGCGGCGGACCTGAGCGCCGAGGCGCAGCGCTGGCCGCGGTTCGCGGCCGCTGCGCGGCAG
The DNA here is from genome assembly GCA_963809195.1 of uncultured Actinomycetota bacterium. Taxonomy (GTDB): domain Bacteria; phylum Actinomycetota; class Actinomycetes; order Streptosporangiales; family Streptosporangiaceae; genus Chersky-822. The sequence continues at coordinate 513,856 of CAWEIQ010000005.1, forward strand.
GCCGGATTCGGGGCCGTGCAGGCGCTGCCGCTGCGGCTGCGCGATCAGGTCATCGGTGCGCTGAACCTGTTCCGCGCCAGCTCGGGCGCCTTTGACCCCGCCGACGTGCATGTAGGGCAGGCGCTGGCCGACGTCGCGACGATCAGCCTGCTGCACGAGCGCAGCCTGCGGCACAGTGACATCCTGAACGAGCAGCTGCAGAGCGCGCTGAACAGCCGGGTCGTCATCGAGCAGGCGAAGGGCAAGCTTGCCGAGCGGCTCGGGCTGGACATGGAACAGGCATTCGCGCTGCTGCGCGACTACGCCAGGAACCACAATCTGCGGCTGGCTGACCTGGCCCAGGCCTTCATCGACGGGACCCAGATTATGGCCGACGAGACCGCGGCGGCCCGCCGGCTCATCTCCGCCCCCACTGGCCAGGTACGCCGCCAGCCCCGGCTGGCAGCACCGCACACGCCGCCACGCAACGGGCCGCCTGCGGACAGGCAACCTACCTAGCGCAGTGCCTCGGTCTGAATTCCACGCACTGCGGCTAGTGGCCAATGGGCATAGAGCCTCGCCGTGCGCAGCCCTCGCCATCTACCTGCTCAACGTGAGCAGGCTGTTCGGGACTGCCCGGCCGCTTGCTCTGTCGTAAGCATTCACGTTTCCGCGGGCACTGTCGTGGCCCATCCGGGCCATCAGATCGCGCAGGCCCGCGCCGGTGTCGGCCGTAAGCTGGTTGCCGGTGTGGCGTAGATCATGAAAATGCAGGCCAGGTGCGCCGATCGCCGTGACCGCCTCGGACCACCTGCCCGTCGCGACGTACCGTTACGGCCATGACGGCGCGTCCGGTCCCCACTCGGCCGGTCCTGGAGCGGGTCGTGGTGGTCGGCTGCGCTGGCAGCGGGAAGACGACGCTGGCGCGCGAGCTTGCGGTGCGACTGGACGCGCGGCACATCGAACGCGACGCGCTCGGCGATGACGAGGCTCCCGGCTTCGCTGCACTGGTCGCTGCCGCCGTCGAGGCCGCCGGCGGGCGGTGGGTGTTCGACGGTGCGCCCTATAACGCTGAGGCGCTGGTGTATCCGCACGCCGACGCCCTCGTCGCCTTGGACTATCCGCGGCGGGTCGTATGGCGCCGCGTTGTGGCTCGTTCTCTCCGACTCTGGCTTACTCGCCGGCGCGACGGGGCGCACACCTCCACCTCCCCGCCCTGGAGGTGGTGGTCGCCTACCCACCCGGTGCGCTGGGCCGCGCAGACGCACGCCGCGCGGCACGCGGAGATTGCCGCGCTCCTTGCGCGGCCAGAGGTTGCCCGCATCCGGCGATTCCGGTTCACCTCCCCACGCCAGGCCGGGACATGGCTCACCAGCCTTCACCGCTGAACCAAACGGGGACGTGACCTTTCGCGGCGGGCGTTGGCTGACACGCCGAACAACGGAGCGTGTTCGCCCTGGCCGGCGAGCGGTGACCTTGCCATCAGGCCCCACCGCCTGGTCCCGCTGCGGTTAAGGTCCGCGCTCAGCGAGCTGTGCTCACATTGCTGCGGTGATGTGCTGGCGTGCGACACGGCGTGACGCCGCGGTGCGTGCGCCGTGATCGCTGATCTGCTCATCTTGGCTGCGTGACCGGGTATGAGCCATTGTCACGTGCGGTGCTGCTGACCTTGCTGGCGGAGCGGGACAGCAGGATTGCGCAGCTCGAGGCTGAGAACGCCGATCTGGCACGGAGGGTCGCCCGCCTGGAGCGGCTGATCTCGCGGAACAGCGGCAATTCATCGTTTCCGCCCTCGATGGATGACCTGCCAGGCCGCACCTCGCCGCGGGGCGGGCCGGCCCGCAGCGGCGGCAAGCGCAAGGCGGGCGGGCAGCCAGGCTCCCCGGGGTCGTATCTGGCCTGGCGGTGCGACCCCGATGAGGTCGTGCCGCATTGGCCGGATGGGACGTGCGGATGCGGCCGCGCCGCTGTCCGCCGCCGCGGACCTGGGCGTAGTCGCCTCGCATCAGCTTGTGGAGCTCCCGCTGTCCCTGGCCCGGGTGACCCAGCATGAGCTGCATGCGGTCGCCTGCGGCCGCGGGCGGGTGTACCGGGCTGCCCCGCCGCCGGGAGCCGGGCGGCCGGGCACGGCGAGCTACGGCCCTCAGCTGCAGGCCTGGTGCGTGTACCTGATCGTGGCGCACGCCGTCCCGGTGCACCGTTGCGCCGCGCTGATCGGGGCGCTGACCGGCGCGAAGCCCTCGCCGGGGTTCGTGCACGGCATGCTGGCCGGGCCGCCGCCGCGGTCGCCGCGCCGAACAGGCCGATCAGGGCGCTGGTCATCTTGTCCGATGTCGTGTGCGCCGACGAGACCCCGATCCGTGCCGGACCGGGGCCGAAATCGTCCAAGCGCTACCTGCTGGTTGCCTGTACCAGGCTGCTGACCTATTACCTGCTGGGCGACCGGAGCATGAAGACCTTCGCCGCGTTCGCGCTCCCGGACCTGGCCGGCTCGGTCGTCGTGCACGACCGGTACCAGAACTATGATGCGTTCCCCGGCCTGGCCCATCAGCTCTGCGCGGCTCACATCTTGCGTGATCTTGCCGACGCCGCCGAGACCTACCCGGCCGCGCACTGGCCGGTCCAGATCACCCAGGCCCTGCAAGGGCTCATCCACGCGGCGAGCACCGCCCGCGGCCAGGGCCTGGACGCCGTGCCACAAGACATCGCCGCCCCGCTGGAGCACGCGTTCCGGCACGGCGTCATCCTCGGCCTGTCCCAGGTTCCCGCCGGCCGCGCGCACCGGGCGGTGCTGGAATGCCTGCGCGGCCGCCGCGACGACATCCTGCGCTTCACCACGGACCTGCGAATACCGCCAACCTCCAACCAGGCCGAGCGCGATGCCAGGCCCGCCAAGACTCAGCAGAAGATCTACGGCAGGCTCCGGTCCGACAAAACCACCCGGCACCGCTACGCCATCCTCGGCTACATCTCCACCGCCGCCAAGCACGGAGCCGACGTCCTAACCGCCCTGCGGGACGCCATCACCGGCCAGCCCTGGATGCCGCCGATCCCGGAGATGCCGTAACCGGGAACGCGAACATCAGCAGAGGCCAATACCCAAGGGTGAATGCTTACGCTCTATCTTCAGACAGCGCGCATGCGTATAGTAGAGATGTTGCTCCGGTCCCTGGCAGGGTCCGGAGTTTTCTTTTGCTGCGTTGATGCAATCGGACGTCGGTCGGCGTCCGGAACAAGGGCCGTGAATATCCGCGGGAGACGCGTTTCCGGCAGATAGCTGCCGAGCAATAGCCGGCGATTGCGGACACCACTTTCGCCACTGACTCAGGAGTCAGTTATGAGCATTCTCGCTTGGATCGTTCCCGGGATTTCGGGTCGGTCCGGCCAACGGACGGCACTCCAGTGGCCAGGCTGATGGTCCCGGACAAAACCCGTCGGCGCGGCCGGCAGGCGGGCGCCAGGCGGACGATGAGCGTCGGACTGGGGACCCTTCTCATTACCGTCGGAGCCATCTTGCTGTTCGCCCTGACAGCAGAGTCACCGTCGTGGCTCAACCTGCGCGTGGTGGGTGTCATCTTGATCCTCGCGGGCGTGCTCGGCCTGGCGATTCCCGGAGTGGCGCGTGCCCGTGGAGCGCTGTTCCGTCGGTGGGTTGAGCCCATGCTGACTGAGGCCGACGACGAGTCAGGGGCCAAGCTGGAAACGAACCTGGTCCGCAGGTACGGCGCCAACGGCGACAGTCCAACGCTGGCCGACGTCATCCTCAGCCACGAGCATGACCCGCCGATCTAAGGCGGAGTGACGCCGTGTCATTTGCCGACGCACCACGGGATGTAGCGGCAGGGCTAAGCGTCGGAGTCATCGCACGGTCGCGGAAGGAGAGCGAGCGGCGGCTCGCAATACATCCGCTGCACATCAAGCGGATCGACGCTGATCTTCGTGAACGCGTCTACCTTGAGCATGGTTACGGTGAGCCCTTCGGCGCACCCGACCAGCAGCTCGGGCCATATGTCGCAGGGCTGCGGACTCGGGCGGAACTCTTCGCGGAATGCGATGTCATCTTGCTGCCGAAACCGCAGCCGCAGGACCTCGAGGAGATGCGAGACGGGCAAGTCTTGTGGGGGTGGCCGCATTGCGTCCAGGACGCCAAGATCACCCAGCTGAGCATCGAGAAGCGGCTGACGCTGATCGCCTTCGAGGCCATGAACTACTGGTCGGCCGACGGTTCTTTCAGCCTGCACGTCTTTCACAAGAACAACGAAATGGCTGGCTACTGCTCGGTCCTGCATGCGCTGGAGCTCGCCGGGAGGACAGGCGAATATGGCCGCAGGCTCCGGGCCGCCGTGATCAGCTTCGGGGCCGCCGGCCGCGGCGCCGTGACGGCACTCAATGCGCATGGCGTCAACGAAGTCGACGTCCTGACCCATCGTGACATCAACGCGGTCGCCTCGCCGATCCACTCGGCTCGCATGGTCCAGTTCGAGCAAGACACCGCGGAGCCGAGCCGGTGTCATGCTCTGTGCGCCAGCGGCCGGGTCTCGCTGGCAGCGTTCCTAGCCGAGCACGACATCGTCGTCAACTGCGTACTCCAGGACACTGATGCGCCGTGGATGTTCCTCACCGAAAACGACCTGCCCTCCTTCCCGCCCGGCAGTCTCATCGTGGACGTGTCCTGCGACGAGGGCATGGGATTCAGCTGGGCTCGCCCGACATCTTTCGCTGATCCGATGCTCACGGTGGGCAATAACGTTCACTACTACGGCGTGGACCACAGCCCGTCGTACCTGTGGGACTCGGCCACATGGGAGATCAGCGAAGCCCTGCTGCCGCACCTGCGCCCTCTCCTTTCTGGCCCCCAGGCGTGGGACGCGAACGCCACCGTCCGACGCGCAATCGAGATCCGGGGCGGTGTGATACAGAACCCGCGCATCCTGTCTTTCCAGCACCGCTCGCCGGACTACCCGCACCTGTCGCACCCGTAGGAGTAGCCAGCTGCTGACTATGAGTCCTTTCCTCCGGACCGAGCGCGGCTTTTGTCGGCAATTCTGGACGTCAGGCATGTCATGTTCAGCATGCCGTTGCGCAGCAAGTGCGGTGTTGCGCTGGCCGGGTCGCGGGCCGGCCAGGCGTGGAGTCGTTGAGAAGCCGCCTGCCCGTCCCGGCGAATCCGACAGGATTGCTACCCGATCAGTCAGGCAAATGATCCGAGGCCGGGCGCGGCTGCTTTCGGAGGTGATAATCGGTAGTTACCCACGGTGTTGCTGCTGCTATGAATATAATCTGAAATTGATTCGCAAAACGTCACCGAACCTCGCATGCGCGAGCGGGGCGGTCGCGTTACCTAAATGCCCAGGACCTCGGCGGGCCTCATCTGGCCTCAATGTGAGCCGAGGCGGGCATGACAGTTATTTTCTCAGAGACGGTCCCTCGGGAGTCCGAGCCGCTTCCCGCTGTTCCGACAGACCTGGCACCTGCGAGCCTGGCCGCGTTGGATGACGTTCAGCTGCTGGCCATCGTCGGTTCGCTGCCGCGTCGCAGCCAGCGGCGCGAGGCCGCGTGCGAGGTGCTGGTGGGCCGCTACCGCGCCATGGTCTGGTCCTGCGTGCAGCGATACTGCCGCAGTCCGGAACCTGCTGAGGACCTGGTGCAGGCGGGGTATGTCGGCCTGATGAAGGCGATCAATAACTTCGATCCGGCTTTCGGCCGCCCCCTGGCCGCCTACGCCCAGCCATGCATTAGCGGCGAGATCAAGCGGCACTTCCGGGACAGGCGGTGGCAGCTTCACGTCAAGCGCCCGGCAAAGGACCTGGCACTTGAGATCCGTGCGGTCACCGGGCAGCTGACCCAAGAGCTCGGCCGCACGCCAGCCGAGCCCGACCTGGCCCGGCACCTGGGGGTCAGCCCTGCTGACCTACGGGAGGCCCAGCTGGCGGAGCTGGCTTTCCGGCCCTACTCACTGGACGCGCCGTTGTCCGAGTCCGGCGCGGCCAGCCTGGCCGACCGCCTCGGCGGTGAGGACCCGCGGATCGAGCACATGCTCAGCATGCAGGCCCTCGCCACGCACTGGGGTGAGCTGCCTCCGCGCGAGCAGCAGATCCTGGTCCTGCGCTTCCGCGACGGCATGACCCAGGCCCAGATCGGCCAGCAACTCGGCATCTCCCAGATGCACGTCGGCCGGCTGCTCGCCCACGCGCTCGGCTACCTCCGCCCCCGCCTGCTCGGCCCGGGCGCCCGCGCAGACGGGCCTGATCAGTGAGCAAACCAGGAACGTGAACGCCTGCGCTGTACCAGTGGTGACGGCCGCGTAGCGCAGGGCGCCGAATACGCCGATTGCCCCGCCGGCAAAGGGGCCGGCGAACCCGGATCGGCCTCCGGCGAATCATTCTGCGGCGGCGGAAGCGCCTGCAGGCACTTCGGGAACGGGCGGGCGCACGGGGGCATCAGGAGCGGGCTCGGTGGGCGGCGAGTCTGAAGGTGCGGCGGCCGCCTGGACGGGAGCGAATCGGCGCGTGACAGCGCGCAGTCTGCTCCAGCGATCGCCGTTAGCGCCGTGCTGGGGTTGGGCGGCAGTGCCGTTGTCCAGCGTGCTGGCGGTGTGGGCGCGGGCAGTGTCGCGCTGGTCGATCAGGTCGTCGCGCTCCCCCCTGGCCGCAGCGGTCTCGCGCCGGGACAGCCTGAGCCCGCGTCTCGCGGTTCTGCCACGCCGTGCGGTGCGGCGCGCGCCGGCCAGCAGGAGGCTCAGCCCGAGCAGGCCAGCCGCCCCGACCACGATGCCATAGAGGAACAGCGTGCCAGCCGAACCAGTCACGTGGTAGCCGAGCACCGAGAAATGGCCGAGCGCGTGCGCGCTGCCACCGTTGCCGAGAACACCGGCTACCCCTACGACCAGCGCGGCGACCAGGATGATGAGCCCGATGATGATGATCATGAATCGCTCCGAACTACGCTTGTTGATGTGCTGTGTAACACGGCGGGTACATGCGGGCAGGGCCGAAACCGCCAGGGGCAGCCCGAGAGCCGGGGCGCCCCTGGCGGCTAATAGCGGCGCAGAAGCCGCCGGCCTGGGCCGGGTCAGTTTCTATCGGATAGATATTCGAGCCGACTGCAGAAAAGGCGATACTGCAGCAGCGCGATGCGGAGTTCTTCGGTGCCCGCATCGTGGCGCTGCCATCCGGACAGTAGTGAATGCTGCCGTTCCTTGATGGACAAGACGAGCGCCTCGGCGCGGTTGTCGGCGAAAGCAACCGCTTGCTCGACGGAGGAACGCGGATCGTCGACGAACATTGCCAGGATTTCATGCCAGCGAACGCCGACGTTAATGCTGTCGTCATCGGCGGCTGATGCGCTGGCCGGCCCATGTTCCGGAACGGGTGCCGTGGTCGTCGACGGCTTCTCGGTGTCGGCCCCAGTAGCGGTACCGGGTTCCGCCGCGGTGCCGCGGAGCTCCGGAGCATCCGCAAGGTCGGACGAAGCGAGGGCGACTGGCTCGAAACTGGCTGACTCTGTTGCCCTGGCTGGCTCAGCGATCGGCGGCTCAAGCAGCGGCTGATCATCGTCGCCTGGCGCCACCATCCGTGGACCCCAGGCCGTCTCTTCCGCAGGCGCGCTGGCCGGATCCGGGACGGGAGCATCATGAATGACTTGGTCATCTTCTGCCACGATCTGGTGATCCCATGACAATTCTGTTGGAGTGGTCATTTCCCCTGTCTCTCTTGGCGTGGTCATTACTTCCAGTTCCCCGGTTAACCGATCGTTTGGGGTGCATAGGTGGCGCCGTCGGCGGGTTCTCCCGCATCCGCGGGCCGGGTGCTGTCGGCCCGACCGTCCGACCGTCTGCCGGGCTCGTCAGACCTTGGATCCGCAGCCGCTACAACAAGTTGGGCTGCGGCAACCTGTGTCGGGTCTGTGCCGCGTCCCACGTCATCCGGCTCGGCGGCAGTTGCTGCCGCAGCCGATGAACCGGGCAGGAGATCGGACTCGCCGAGCAGGTCGCGGAAGAGAGCACGGTAGTTGATCATTGCTAGCCGCAGGTCTTCGGTGGAGGCTGTATCCGAGGCTGTGCTCGCGCTGATCTGCTCGGCCGATCGGTAGCCGTCAAGGGTGCTCGCGTGCTCGACCGACAGGTCGGCAAGAACCTGATCAGGACGATCTGTCGGGTAGCCTCGCTGACTCATCACCGCGATCACGAGCACCCGCGAAGCCGCAACGGCGTCCGCGGGGACGTCGACGAACTGCTCCTGGACGGCTGCCCACTGATCCGCGTAGCTTTCGCGTACCGACTTCGTCAGCGGGCGGATGTCAAGATCTCGCACTCGTCGCTCGCGTTCTTTCAGCCCGGCTTCTGCCTTGAGCTTGCTGTCGCTCGCGCCGACTACCCGGTGGTATTCGGTGCCGAAGCGATGGCGAAGCTCACGACGCCGCACGAGCGCCAGTGTGCAGATCGTCAGGACTGCGACGACGACGGCCGCAACGACGGCCACGATGATCATCGCGGTTGACATGGCACTACCTGCTTTCTGCTGAAGATTGCCGTGGCGCCCGGCCGGCGCCGCGTCAGGCGGCAGACCGCCACCGTGCTCGCGGGGCGAACACAGTTTCGGGCGGTCCTCACGCCGGCCGTCATGCCGGCCCTAACTCACGGAATGCCAACGCCGCGCCGACGTCTGTCAGCGGTGCGCAAACCAGCCGGACTTGCGGGACGACCGTCCGGTGACCAGGTGGTAGGCCAGCAACAACACGGCAGCCCCGGCTATGGCCGTCAGCCAGGTGGACAGGTTAAAGAATCCCTGCAGGCTGTGGATGTGGAACAGCTTCGCGGCCAGCCAGCCCCCGAGCAATGCGCCGGCGATGCCGATCAGGCAGGTAATGATAAGGCCCTGCGACCTGCGGCCAGGGATGAACATATTGGCGATGAGGCCCGCGGCCAGGCCGAGAACGATCCAAGCTAGAATTCCCATGACCGACTCCTCTAGTCAGCGACGAGGTGACGCACGCGGTAGTCGGTCATGCTGGAGAGATCGCGGCGGGAGCGTAATTCTCCCTTTGGGTCATCATCGCCTTTCGCTGAAGCGTCTAGCCTGCACCGTTCCGTGCACGAAAAAAACCGGGCCCTAGTCTGCAACCGCGAGTGGTTCGCGAATGCAAAGTACCGGGGTCCGGAGCTGTACAACAATTATCTTACCTTACTCGTGCTTTCTTGAAAAGGGCACTCTGCGGTAAACACGGGCTCCGCGGAGCTCACGACAGCCCAGGTGAGGCCTTACGCCCCGTTGTATTCCGTTGGCACATCGGGTGGTTGCCGGGATCAGCCAGCTGACCTGGATGCAGGAGCTCTTGGTTAGGCCGTCGCAAGGCGCCAGCGGGATGCCAGGGAGAACGCAGGGGTCCGCTTCTGGTGGGCGGCCCGGCTAAATAGCTTCGGTAACCCTGGGTTCGTCCGGACGCTCACGTCTGGTGGTCCGGCGATGCTGGCGCTGGCTCGCTGAGGGCAGGTGCCTGTCGGATCTCGCGGGCACGATGTCTGCGGCCCGGGTGTCACACATCTGGGCTGCCGGCAGATGGGGCAAGACTCAACGGGCTTGACGTCTGCCTGGCCGCCGCCGCATGCGCAGGGCAGCCAGGAGGAGGGCGCCTAGGAGAACCACAATGCCGACAAACAACAGGTACAGCATGCCCTTCACCACAACGCCCACGATGCCCAGCGCGATCGCCGCGATTACCAGCAGCAGGAACAAGGCGATCATCCAGCACTCCGTTTCGTCGGCTGCTCAGCGGCGGGCGAGAAGCCGCGCACCGTCAGCACCCGGCTGGTATGTCAGGCCGTAGTGCTTGAAGATCGCCTCTTCGTCGCCGGCGGGCAGCTCGCCGTCGGTGTCGATCGCGGGCGCAGCTCTGACCTGCCGCTTGTCGTAGCGGACTTTGAGGTACCCGGGACCGACGGTGGCGTGGTCCAGGGGAACGAAGACGAGACGCCGCCGGGTCGGCATGCCCACCCGGACCGTGCCGAACGACGGCACGTCTGTGCCAGTGTCGACGTAGACGGCCTCCAGCTCTCCGATCTTATGACCGCCAGCGTCGACTACGTGGTGGCCGCGCCACTCCCGGATATCGGCAGCCTCGAACACGCCGGTGTTCCTCCGCGTCGCCGCACTTTCTCATCATCTTACCCGGCAACGAGGCTGCAGTCACGGATAGTGATGCCTGCTTGAACCTGGTCGGGCGATAGCCGTGACGATGCCCGCTCAGCCTTTCGCGCGGTCGTTCAGCCGGGGCGGGCTCCGTCGCGAGGGTGTCCGCCGGCGGGGTCGCCAGGTGCCCGAAGGGCCGGGCAAGTTCACGCCAGTACCGGGCCTATAACGCTTGGTCAGGCGTCGAGGAAGTAGTCGTTGATGTACTTCTCCCCCTCGTCGCAGAAGAACGTGACAACGTGCCGCAGGCCCGGGCGCCGCGTCCGCAGCTCCCGGGCTGCGACGAGGTGCGCGCCGGAACTCGGGCCTACGAACAGCCCGAACTCGCGGGCCAGGCGACGCATCTCGCTGATCGCCGCGTCACTGTCCACCGCGACGATTTCGTCGACGATGTGCCGATGCCTGGCGAAGATGCCCGGGACGAAGCCGTCAGCAATGCCCTCGATGAGGTGCCGGCCGACCTCGCCACACATCAGCGTGCACGACTCGTCGGGCTCGACGGCGACCACTAGGCATGATGGGTTGCGCTCCCGGAAGCACTGACCCACGCCGACGATGGTGCCCCCGGTGCCGACCCCGCCGACCACGGCGTCCGGGACCGCGCCGCCGGGCAGCTGGGCGAGCGTCTCCGGGCCGAGCCAGGTGCGGTTCTCCTCGACATTCCACTCCGAATCGAATTGCTGCGGCGCGAAGTATCCCCGCTGGCGGCCGAGTTCGGCGACCTTGGCCAGCGCGTCATTGACGTGGAAGTCGCCGAGCGTCATCACCTGCGCGCCAAATGCCCGCGAGATCGCCAACCGCTCGCCGCTCATCCCGTTCGGCATCACCACGAGCATCCGGTAGCCCTTGACCGCCGCCACCATGCTCATCGCGTTCCCGGTATTGCCGCTGCTTGCCTCCACGATCGTATCGCCGGGACGAAGCAGCCCTTCTCGCTCCGCTCGCTCGATCATGTATTTGGCGATCCGGGCCTTGATCGATCCGGAAGGGTTGAGGAACTCGAGCTTGACCCATATCCCGTCCACCATCACCAGGGGCGTATTGCCGATAGCGTCCAGGATCGTGCCGCCGCCTTTCGGGAGCTGGCCGGCCGCAAGGTCGTGCGCCCCTTGTGCCGCTGTGGACGGCCCGCGCGTGGCATTCATGACTGCACCCTACGTGTGCGCCGCCCGCCGTCACCGGCCCTCAGTGCGGCCGGTCCGCCGGATTGGGGGCACGGTGGTATCAGATGCTCCAGAGCGCCTGAGTTGGGGATAGGCGTGCGGCGCGGATGGCTGGCACGAGCCCGGCCAGCGCGCCGATCAGCAGGGCGGCGGCCAGGCCGCCGACCCAGGCCTGGGCCGGGATGACGACGGCTTCGCCGTGGACGCGGGCGTAGGTGGCAGTGGCGGCCGCGCCGGCGATGACACCGATGACGCCGCCGGCCAGAGACAGCAGGACCGCCTCGCCAGGAACTGGGCGCGGATCTGGCCGCGCGTGGCGCGCAGCGCCCGGCGCAGCCCGATCTCGGAGCGGCGTTCCAGCACCGAGATGACCATGATGTTGGCCACCCCGATCGCGCCGACCAGCAGCACGACCGCGCCCAGTCCGAGGAACAAGGTGTCGAGCGCGCCCTGCGCGTCGGCCTAGGCGGTGAGCGCGTCTGAGGGTCGGGAGACGTCGACCTGGCCACGGTTCTCAGGGTTGGCCTGCGCGCCGAGCAGGCTGTCGACCCGCGTGGTGGCGGCCTGGGTGTCGACGGTCCTTACGTAGATCTGCGACGGGTGCCCGCCGAAGTGCAGGTACTTCTCCGCGGCCGGGAAGCCGACCAGGACCGCTGAGTCGATCTCCGGAACGTAGGTGTCCTTGCTGAGGATCCCGGTCACGTGGAACCACATGCCGCCAATCCAGATCCGCATCCCAGGCTGGATCCGGTCGATCCCCAGCCGCTGCGCGGTGGCGGCGCCGAGCACCGCGCACGGCTCCCGGGCGGTCGCCGCAGTCAGGAACTGGCCCTGCGCGAGGCTGGTGCCAGCCACCGCCCGCAGACCCAGGGTGGCGGCGTCCACGCTGAGGGCGTTGGTTTCGACCGCGGGGACTAGGGGGGACTTGTACACGTTGACCCCGCCGACGGTGCCCGTGTCCTGAACAGCGGTGACGCCGGGCAGCCGGGCGATCATGCCCGGGGCCGCTTCGGGCAGCTCGGCGATACCGCCGGTCAGGGTCTGCGCGAGCGCGATCGTCACGACGCCGGGCGGTGGGGTGCACCTGTACTACGCGGGCAGCGGCCAGCGTTGCGGCAAGCTGTCCCGTCACCCACCTGGATTTCCGGGCGCAGGGCGGATACGTCGTGGCGCCGCCGTCGCAAGTCGGTGGCAGGGCGTGCCGGGTCGTCCGCCACCAAGCCGCGGCAGGGAGCCTGGACTGGGGCACGCTCACCAGGCTCTTAGACCCGCAGCCGCGCTCGCCGCGGCTGGTAACCCCCAGTGCTAGCGGCGACCTGGCGCACCTGGCCGCGTGGGTCGGGCGGCAGCACGAGGGCAACCGCAACGACGGCCTGTTCTGGGCCGCCGAAGCCGGCGATGAGGCGGCGCTCGCGGAGCTGGCGGCCGCCGCCCGGTCGGCCGGGCTTGACGGCCGGGAGATCACCGTGACCATCCGGTCCGCGTGGCGCACCGCCGGGCACCGGCAGCCTGAGCACCGCGGCGGCCGGGAGTGCGCCCTATGACCCCCGCGCGGTGCATCTGGCCCCGGCCGCCGCCGCGGCGCCCGGGTGGACGCCAACGGCACCACGTGGCGGCTGCGATCGCTGGTCGCGATGGGCCACGACTGCGCCCGGATCGCCCGCGCCCTCGGCCTCCGCCCCGAGCTGGTCCGCCGGATCGTGCGTGGCCATGCCCGCACGGTCACCGCCGCCTTCGCCGCCACCACCGCCAGCCTGCTCGACGCGTGGTGGGACAAGACCCCGCCCCGCTGCACCCCGGCCGAGCGGCGCGCTGCCGCCCGCGCTTGGCACCAGGCCGAGGCGAACGGCTGGCCGGCCGCCGCAGGGCTCGATGAGGACCACCTCGACACGCCGGGTTACCGGCCCTGGTGCCGGTACTGGCCCGCGACCGGGACGGGCATTGCGCCCGACTTCCCCTCGGCACGGCCCCGCCCCGCCGACAACGCAAGGGACATCGCATGAACGCCACTACCGGCCCGAGCCGGGCAGGCACGCAAGCCGCCCGCGAGCTGATCACGGCGCTGGCCCGACGCGGGCATGAGCGCTGACCGGATCGACCGGGTCGCCGAGGACGTGCTCGGCAGCCGCCACGACGAGCCGACCCCGGTCTCCGACCAGTTCTACTCCGAGTTCGACCGCACCGCCGCGACCTACCTCGCCGACTTGCGCGAGCCGGAAGCCCGATGACCGGAACCACCCGAAACAGGAGGAGCAATGTGACGAGCATCGCCACCACGACCGCCCGCAGCCCGGCCAGCCTCGGGGGGCTGGCCAGCCGCGGCCGCGCCGCCCTCGGCGCGGCCCGCGCACACGCCGGCGGGGACGCCTACGCCCGGGCCATGGGATGGGCCGTCAACCTGACGCCGGGCGGGTTCGGCCTTTCCGGGCGCAGCCACCGCGATCCCAGGTTCGGGACGCCGGAGGCGCATGGCCGCGCAAGGCGCGCACGAACAGCTGACAAGAGGGCAGGGCGGCGGGAGAGGTCCGATGCGTGACCGACTGGCCCGCGCCGGGCTGGGCAGAGGCGGGCCGACCGACCTGTACCACGGGGTGACGGACCGGATCACCGCCGCGCTGGAAGCAGGCACCATCGCGTGGCCGCCACGGTCCTGCTCGCGCGGCGCCAGCCGACGCCGACCGTCATGTCGCTGATGGGCTGGTCCAGCGAGTCCATGGCGGCCCGCTAACAGCACGTGACCGATGCCATGCGCACCGAGGTCGCCAGCCAAGTCGGCGACCTGATCTGGCAGCCGGGAACGAGCGGCAGCGATTAAGCAGCCGTTCTGGTGCGCCTCGAGTCGCTGGCGGTCGTCCTTGCCTTCGCTGAGGAGCGGGCGAGCGGGCGCAGCGGCCGGGAGGTGGCGGGGAGCGCCGAGCTGCTGGCTGCGATCGCCGATCACCGTGCCTCGCTGCCGCCCGGAGCGGGATCACCAGCAACGTCAAATGAGACTAAAACTGAGACTAGGAGGCCAGCGCAGCAATGAGGGAAACTAAGCGGATTCGCATCGTCGCTGATCAGGATGGCGGAGGATGCGAGATTCGAACTCGCGAGGGGTTGCCCCCAACACGCTTTCCAACAATGCTGACCATTGTTCACGACCGGCCGCCACCGTCCGTGACCAGCGCGGATGCGTGCCTGGTGGCCGCCCGTGAACGGTCCCGGACTGGGGTGAATGAGACCACATTTGAGACCAGGCTCTCGGGACACGGTGCGTCGTCGTGTCGATCGCGCGCGGGTCGGCTCCGCATTGGTGCCCGATCGGCGCGCGCATATCGGGTGTCCCGGTGCGCACCGACTTTTGGTACTGGAGTTTATTGGGCCGGCCGAGATGCGCTCGTCTTGGCCGGCCTGCGGATGCGGTCAGAGCTGGTCGGTGGGCATGATCCACAGCTCGGCGATGGCGGTGTGGCGGGGGCGGGTGACGATGTAGGTGATGCCGTCGGCGATGTCCTCGGGGGCTAGGACCTCGGTCTACTCGTAGAAGGGGTCGATCATCTCGTTGCGGATCTCGGGCTTGTTGTGCGAGCCCAGCTCGGTCGCCACGCCACCGGGCTCGACGACGGCGACGCGGACGGCCGCTGGGTGACTTCCCGTCGCGGGACCCGGTGAATCCGTTCATGCCGAACTTGGTGAAGTTATAGACGCCGTAGCCGTTCCAGGCGACGCGAGGATCAGTCCCGGGCAGGCCGGCTGCCCGTGTATGGCGGAGACCGCCGGCGCGTCCCGGGCCTGCGCTGCGACGAGGTCGCCGTCCTCGCAGGCATCTCAAGCGACTACTACATCAGGCTCGAGCGCGGCAACGCCACCGGCGTCTCGCAGAGCGTCATCGACGGCATCGCACACGCACTGCAGCTCGATGATGCTGAGCGGGCGCATCTGCTCGAGCTGATCCGCACCGCCGCCACGACCGTCCGCCGCGCTGCCGGCCGGTCCTCGCAGCGCGTCCGGCCCACGGTGCAGCACGTCCTGGACTCGATGAGCGGCACGCCCGCGTTCGTGCTCAACGGACGCCTGGACGTCCTGGCCGCCAACGACCTCGGGTTCGCCCTGTTCTCGCCGGTCATCGCCGACCCGGTCAGGCCGCCCAACAATGCCAGGTTCATCTTCCTCGACCCGCACGCGGGCGGGTTCTTCCGCGACTGGGACAAGGTGGCCAACGACACGGTCGCCTGTGGCGCGCCGAAGCCGGCCGCGATCCCTACGACGGCAGCTGTCGGACCTGATCGGGGAACTGTCGACCCTGCCGATTATGGATTCCTATCACTCTCATAGACTTTCGGATTGCGGAGCGCGCCGATTTGATAGATCTGTACGTGCGCGGCGACGGCGTCGACCATGTCGCGCCAGCGTTCGCGAACACTGGCGCGACATTGAGCGGCGGCAGTTTCGGCTAGCCAGGCTGCAATGGCCGGGGATTCCCTTGTCAGTGGGTAGCGGCACCGCCACCGCGTGGCCATGCCCCGGACTGAACCGTCCTGGTCCTCGGGCCGTGCGTCGCAGTTGAGCTCGGGAGCGCGCCGGCCTCCATGGCTGCGCTGAGGACTGCGAGCTCCTGATCCCTTGCCGACCTTCACGCTGGCCATCGGTGTGCACCCCCGGGCCTTCGCCGGTTCACAGACCACCACAATTAGGCCATTCGGCAAACGCACTGCCGCACGGTGCATCTGGCACCAGGGCGATCGACGCGGAACCTGGCCGTGGCGGCATTTTTGAAACTCATGAGCCGAGTCAGGTGTAATCGTGACCCGCTGGAAACACTGGTTCTTATTCAGGTGACCAAGCCGGGGGGAGGGGTTGCCATGTCGTCCGATACCGACGGGCGGCCCACAGTCGCCGCTCGCAGCGGCGATCGGAACAATTCGGGGGAACGCCGCGCGGGCGCAGAATGCCGGCCGCGCGGCGAGCGACGGCCGGGCGCCCGTTCAGCGACGGGCAGGACGCGCCAGTAGTGGGCCAGCTTCTCGCGAAGATCGAAGCAACGCCCGAGTTCGAAGCGAACAAGGCACTAGGGCCGCTCGGGAGGGCCCCGGCACGCAGGGCCGCGCCCCGAGTGATAAACCCGACGTTTTCCTGCACGTACCGGACGTGCACGTTGGCGAGATCTACCTCAACGTCGAGGACTTGGACGCGCACCTGTCCCTGCAGGCAAGGCTTGCCAATCTCGTCCAGCTCGTCGCGGGCGTCCACGTGCACATCGGCAAGGTCGAACTGGACATCAAGGACGTCGGTGCCGAGGCGCTGCTCAAGGTAAGGCTGGAGAACCTCTACAGCATCTTGGACCGCGCCCTGACCACGATCGATCGCAACCCAGAGATCCTGCAGGGCTTGGTGAATACGGTCGACTCGGCCGTCGGCGGCGTCGGCGAAACCGCGAAGCGAGGCGGTCCAGCCGGGCGGCGCCGTCAGCGAGCTGGCCGGTGATGTCGGCGAGGTCGGCAAGCAGGCGCTCGGCCCGGGCGGCGCTGCCACCGAGGCGGTCGGGACCGTTGGCGGCACCGCGCAGGAGGCGGTCAGGCCTGGTGGTGCCGTCTCGCAAGCGACAGAGGGCGTGACGGATACGGCCTCCCAGGCCGTGGGGCCAGGCGGCGCCGTCAGCGAGGCGACGAACGCGGCCGGCAACGTCGCCGAAGGAGCCGGCGATACCGCTTCCGATGCGGTCCAGACTGCAGGCGAGGGTGTGCGCCATACAGCGCAGCAAACTGCCGCCGGGAGCCGGCGGATCGCTGAAGGCACGCCGGACCGACCGGCGCAGACGCCAAAGAGACGCGGGACTGGGGAGGGCGGGCAGCCGCGGCCGTCGAGACGCGGCGGTTCCGGCTCGAAGCCGCGCGAACCCGATTCTTCGGCCGGCGGATCGGACCCATCACACGCCCGGCGCAAGGCTCGCCGGTCCCGGCGTGAGGATGCTGACCCCGGATATCGGAGGGCAAATGCCGGCAGGTAAGGAGCGGCCGCCAGCGTTCGAGCTCGACGTCGCGGCAGAGGCTAAGCACATCCGCTTCCTGGTGCCAGGTCGCACCCGCACGCACTCGGAGGGCGTGGCGCCCGTCGACCACATCGGACAGCGACGCGGGCTGCCAGATCGAGTGCGCCAAGGCGCCCGCTCCACCGATGTGCATGCCACCTTCCGCATTGCGGCGTGGCTGGTCGATGCCGACGCGTCCGGCGAGTCGTGACCCGCCGCCCGGCTCGGCGCAGCGGCGAGCGCGCCCGATGCGGCCGTCGGAGTCAGAAATCTTCGCGGCCGCGAAGCCTTGCGGCTGCTGGGTTTGCGGACTCGTGACGGCCGTGATCAGGCAGTTGTTGCTGGTGAATCTGTTTTCAGGGTGCGTGGCCGGGTAGCCGTGCCGCAGGCGAGCAATGAGAACGATGACGCGTCTGTGCCGGAAGGCAGCGACGCGGCGGGGCTGGCAGTCCCAGCCGCGCCGGGTCGAAGGCCAGGAGCCATGACCGGGGGGATCCAGGTATGAAGAAAGCATCAAATGTGGCACTTGCGATCGGGGCCGGATATCTGCTCGGCAGGAAGCACAAGCTGCGCCTGGCGCTGGTCCTGGCGACAGCCACAGCGACCGGCCGCCTCGGGGGCGCGGCAACCCAGGCGATCAAGCGCGGCGGGTCACTGCTCGGTTCGTCCGACGCCATGGGCAAGCTGTCTCCCGACCTCGGCAAGGTCATGAGCACGGTGCGCGGTGACCTGGCTGGAGCCGGCAAGGCCGCAGTGCAGGCTGCGGTGGCCAGTCGGATCGAATCGCTGACTGACTCCTTGCACGAGCGAACCGAAGGACTGCGCAATCCGCCCGAACCTGACGAGCCAGAGGAGGAAGAAGAGGAAGAGGAGGCAGAACAGGAAGAGCCAGATGAGCCAGATCGCCGTGGCAGGGGCGAACGGCCACGCGGCCGCGGTCGCGGCGAAAGCCGGCCGAGCGCTCGGCGTGATTCTGAACGCCCGCGGCGCCGCGAGCAAGACGACCGCGGATCCGATCGGCCTCGGCGGCGCCGTGAGCCCGAGAGTAGCGAAAGCAAGCGCCCTGCCCGTCGGCCCAGTTCCGATGGCGGATCGGGCTCGCCGTCTGCCCGCAGGCGAGGGAAGTGATGTCGATGACAGACAAGACTGCTAGCAACGCGAACTCCGGCTCGCCTATGGATCGCCTCAAGTCTGAAGCGGGCGATCTGGCCAGCGCGCTGGCCGGACGGGCTCTGGGATCGGTGCGCGGCCGGATCGAGGAATCGGTCGGCCGATTGCATGAATACGCGGAAAATGGCGGCGGCCCTGGCCTCAAGGCTGCCCTGACGGGTGCCGACCGGCTTGCGAAAGGCGACTCGCGCGGGAGTGCGGCGCTCAGTGCCGGGGCGACCGCTGTCAAGGGAGTGGCCGGGGGGTTGCTCGGCAAGGGCGGAGGCAGCGGTGGCGGCGGCGCGAAGGGCCTGAAGGTCACCAACATCGTCGAGTCGATCGACGTCGGCGCGCCGATCCGGCTCGTCTATGACCAGTGGACGCAATTCACCGAATTCCCTAGCTTCATGAAGAAGGTCGAGAAGGTCGAGCAGGAGTCGGAAGAGAAGCTCAACTGGCAGGCGCAGATCTTCCTGTCGCATCGGAGCTGGGAAGCGACCGTCCAGGAGCAAATCCCTGACCGGCGGATCATCTGGACCTCGAAGGGTGACAAGGGCCACGTAGACGGTGCTGTCACGTTCCACGAGCTCGAACCCGAGATGACCCGTGTTCTTGTGGTGCTCGAGTACTGGCCACAGGGATTCTTCGAGCAGACCGCCAACATGTGGCGAGCCCAGGGCCGCCGGGTGCGGCTGGAGCTCAAGCACTTCAGGCGCCACGTTATGACGAACGCCATCCTGCATCCCGACGAGATCGAGGGCTGGCGAGGCGTCATCGAGGACGGTGAGGTGGTCAAGGACCACGAAACCGCCATCCGGGAAGAGCGCGAGAGCGGTTCGACGAGCCGATGACGAGTACGCGGAGCGCCGACGCTGACGACGTCGAGGATAACGGCGAGGACGACGGCTACGACGAGGACGAGCCCGACTACGCCGAGGACGAGGCGGACGAGGACGAGGACGACGACGAGGACGAAGGCCGACGAGGACGACGCCGAGGACGCCGAGCCGGTCAGAGCTGGCTCGCGGCGGAGTGCGCGTCGGTGAGCGCTCCCGGGTAGAAACGGCGGGCCGCGACGTGCAGCTCGTCGGATGGCGGCCACCACGGTCCGCGCTCGGTTCCTTAGGGCCCGCATGATCTGAGCAGGCTCAGGCGGTGTCTCCCCGCGCGGTGCGCTTGGCGACCATGAGTGCCCGGATCGCCTCGACCTGGCCGTCCCGGCGCTGGCCGCCGGACTGGGAACCCTTGCCCTTGCCCAGGCCAAGCAGCACCGGGACGGCACCGCCGGCGGGTGCCACGAGACCTGAGGCACGCCCGACAGGTCATTGCGAACGGGACCGCGTTCTCATCGCACTCCCAGGGCTAGCAGGTCCTCGGCGCTGTGGGCGGCCGGGCGCGGCTCTCATCAGCGCTTCGAGCGAGCACGGTGAACTCTTTGGGCGAGACCCGGATCTGCTGCCCCGGTCGTGGGTGAGGGTGCGGTGCAGCGGGTCGAGTTTGATCCCGGCCGCGCGCCTGAGGAGTTCGGGAAGTGGAACGGTTTGGGCAGGTAGTCGTCGGCGCCGAGGCCGCGGCCGGTCACCCGGTCTCGGGCGGCGGTGAAGATGAGGACCATGACCGCCTTGCCGCTGTCGGTGATGGTGCGGCAGATGGTGTCGCCGTGCAGCCCGGGGAGGTCACGGTCGGAGGACTACCACGTCGTAGGCTACGTCGAGGCTTTCCGGTAGCGGTAAGCGGCAGCTATATCCACGGTTCTGCGCTGATCGGGCGGCGAGTGTCCTTCCGGCGGTAGGACCGGCCGAGATCTTGCCCGGGCAGTCCGGCGGGGGAATCTTAAGATTGTCATAATGCGCCGTGCGCCAGCGGCCGGGCCCGTTGCCGGCTGCAGCTAGCATCTCGGCTGTCGTCTTGAGGTGAGGTTCGGGTGAGGACGAGCACAGGGCGGGCAGGTACGCCGCCGGCCGGGTCGTGGTCTGTCGCTGGACCGGATCGTGACGGTCACGCTGGAGATGGTCGACGAGCAGGGCATCGGGGCGGCGACGATGCGGGCGGTGTCGGCGCGGCTCGGGGTCCGCTCGATGTCGCTGTACCGGTATGTGCGGGACCGTGATGAGCTTCTTGACGCCGTGGTGGAGCGGATCGTCAACGAGCTGGCCGACGACCCCGAGGTCCAGCTGCGCCCGGTTGACGGATGGCGGCCGTACCTGACCGGCATGGCGCACGGGGTGCGCCGCTACGCCCGGGCTCATCCGCATGCCTTCCCCCTGGTCGCTACGCGTCCGCCGGAGGCTCCGTGGGTCAATCCGCCGCTCCGCTCGCTGCGCTGGGTCGAGGCGATGCTGACGGGACTGGCCAGGGAAGGGTTCACCGACGATCAGGTCCTGTTCACCTACCGCACGTTCAACAGCTTCTTGCTCGGCTACCTGCTTCTGGAAACCAGCGCCATGGCGCTGCGCGATCCGAAGCCGGGCGACGGCTCCTTCACCGGTCCTGACACGATCGGGGATGATGGCGGCGGACCCGCCGGGCAGGCGGCCTCGGCCCCGGTTATCGGCGGCCTGAGCCCGGTCCGCTCGGCCGGGCAGCGAGAGGCAATCGAGGACGCGGACAGCCCCGGTGAGCTGCTCGATCCCGCGGACGCGATTGACGCCAGGCGCTACCCGACGTTGCACCGCCTGGCGGCTGGCCTCGCCGAGGACCGCTGGGACGGGGAGTTCGAAAGAGGCCTGGAAGACATGCTTGACCGCATTGCGGTATTCGTGGGCGATGAGCTGGCTCTGCGGCGAGATTGATGCCATAGGCCGGGCCGGCTGCCTCCCGGACCGCCGGGCTGTTCTTGTCTCTCGGCGGCGTTGGTTTATCGCGGCTTCAGTGTGGGCGGGAAGCCCGGGCCCGGGGCCCGGCCTGCGTGACCGAGACGCTGCGCCGGAGTACAGTCACACAACATCGTAGTGGACACCGTAAGCTTCTCTTGTAAGCTGTTCTGGTAAGCTTCCGAGGTAAGTTTAATGTGTAAGCCAGCTGGCTGCGGGTAGGGGGAGCAGGCAGCCGGGCGGGCCACGGGGGACCGGCCGGCGCATGGGGAACAGGCACGGGCCATCAGCGTGCGGCTGCTGGCCCGTGCCGCCCAGATGCCGCAGCGCCAGCTGCCACGACGACGCGTGAGGGAGTTAATTGGAGATGACCAGAACGCAGAATCCGGCCAGGCCCGCCGGGCGTTGATGGGCCGGCTGGCCCGGCAGATCTGGGCGGCGGCTCCTGGCTGGATGCCGCGAAACGGGCGCTGAAGGAATATAAGGCCGATGACCTGCAGGACCGCGCGGCTGCACTGACGTATTTCGGCATCCAGTCCATCTTCCCTGGCCTTCTTGTCCTGGTGTCGCTGCTCGGGATTGTTGGCAAGTCCGCCACTCAGCCGCTCGTCACGAACCTGGGCAAGGCGGTTCCGTCGTCCGTGCGGACGATCATCATGACCAATGTCACCCACTTGCAGCACAGCCACGCGGCCGCGGGCATCCTCGGCATCGCCGCGATCCTGCTCGCCTTGTGGGCGGCGTCCAACTATGTCGCGGCCTTCATGCGCGCCTCTAATGTCATTTACGACGTGCCTGAGGGCCGCCCGGTCTGGAAGACCGCGCCGATCCGCCTGGGCGTCACCGTAGTGACGATGATCTTGCTGGTGGCAGCGGCGTTGATCGTGGTCGTAACCGGCGGCCTGGCCCGGAAGGTCGGGAACGTGCTCGGCGTCGGGCTCGACAGCGGTCACTGTCTGGGACATCGCGAAATGGCCAGTGCTGCTGGTCATCATCGGCCTGATCCTGGCCATCTTGTTCTGGGCCAGCCCGAACGCCAGGCACGGCTTCCGG
Organism: uncultured Actinomycetota bacterium; assembly: GCA_963809195.1. Classification (GTDB taxonomy): domain Bacteria; phylum Actinomycetota; class Actinomycetes; order Streptosporangiales; family Streptosporangiaceae; genus Chersky-822. The sequence goes on from CAWEIQ010000005.1 coordinate 536,207, forward strand.
TGGGTCAGCCCCGGCGGCTTCGTCGCCGTCGTGCTCTGGCTGATCGCCTCTGCCCTGTTCGCCGTCTACGTCGCCAACTTCGGCCACTACAACAAGGTCTACGGCAGCCTGGGCGGCGTCATCGTCTTCCTGATCTGGATGTGGATCTCCAACGTCGCCGTCCTGCTCGGCGCCGAGTTCAACGCCGAGCTTGAGCGCGGCCGCGCCATGGCGGCCGGGCATCCGGCCGGGAAGGAACCCTTCTCGGAACTGCGGGACGACCGCAAGCTCAGGAAGAAATGAAAGCAGGAACGGAGGTGATCACCCGCATGGAGGGATGTGGACTGGTGAGTACTCATCAAGATCACGCGCAGGAGCCGACGGCAACTGCGCAGACGCGCCAGCAGCACGTGATCAAGCGAACGCGGACCGGCGGGGTGTGGGTGGCGTCGGTGCTGTTCGCGCTGGTGCTGGTGCTGTTGCTGATCTTCATATTGGAGAACGGGCAACGGGCGAGTATCAGCTACTTCGGCGCTCACGGCCACATGCCGCTCGGTGTCGCGCTGCTATTCGCGGCGGTCCTGGGCATCGTCATGGTCGTGATCCCCGGGACCGCGCGGATCGTCCAGCTCAGGATCGCCGCCCGCCGGCACCGGCGCGCCGGCGCGCAGGCGGACTCGCAGGCGACGCCCCCGCCGAGCGCACCTGCCCGCGCGGATATTCCGGACCCTGCGGAGCGGGCGGACCCTCGATGACCGACAGCCCGAACTGGGGAGCTGACCATGGCCGGGGAGCGGCCACGGAAACTGCGGGGCACTCCGACGGCTCGTGCCGGTGACCTGCGTCCGGCAGGCGGGTTAACCCGACGAGCCCGGGCAGGTCTGTGGCTCATTGCAGCAAGCAAACATGACGGGGAATGTGATGGCAGATGTTTTCGAGGTCCTAGCCAAGGACCACGCCGAAGTCCAGCAGATGCTGACCGAGCTGGAGGCAAGGCCAGCCGCGTCCTCGGGCGCCAGCAGCAATGACCTGTCAATGCGCAAGAAGATGGTGGAGCAACTCGTCATCGAGGAGTCCAAGCACGAGGCGCTGGAGGAGATGTACTTCTGGCCTGTCGTGCTCGAGAAGCTGCCTGACGGGGACCAGCTTGCCGACACCGCGATCGGCCAGGAGCAAGAAGGCAAGGAAGTACTCGACAAGCTGGACAAACTAGACGCCGGCGACGCCGGGTTCGAGAAGCTGGTCACCACGTTCATCCAGGCCGGGCGGACGCACATAACCTACGAGGAGACACGGGTCTGGCCGACGCTGCGGGACGCCTTGTCTGCCGAGGACACCAGCGAGATCGGCACCAAGATCGAGCAGGGCAAGAAAACGGCCCCGACCCGCCCGCACCCGCACACCGCGCCGTCACCAGGGGTACTGAAGACCGCCGCGCCAGCGGCAGTGCGATGGCCAGCAGCTGACCGCGCCCGCGACAAGGCGACCGGGCGAGGTGAATAGCCTCTTCATCTGACCATCGATCCCGGAATTCCGGTTGCGCAGCCGTTCGCACACCCGCTGGGGGAGCAGCTTGGCGTTGGCCGCCGGCAACGCGCGCCCGTCCGGTGCTGTTTGAGGGGTGCGTTGGGGCCGCGGGAAGAAGAAGAAGAAGAAGGGACGCTGAGTATGTGGGTTTTGCTGTCTGCCCGGCTGCGGGCGTGGCTGCTGCTGGCCATCGCGCTGCCGCTGGCGCGGCTGCTTGTCCATCGCCTCGCTGTCGCCGCTGAACGCCATGACCCGTCCGCCCGTACGGCCATACTGCTTGGCCGAGCAGACTCGGTAGTGACGGCGGTGTCCGGGCGCTCCTCGCGCGGGGCCAGACGATGAGACACGCGAGCAACCGCCAGCAAGCCGAAATGTCCCCCTCAGCGCCGCGCTGGCCCGGGCGATCACCGCTGCGTTGCCTGGTCACCGGGGCTTCTGGGTACATCGGCGGGCGGCTCGTCCCTGAGCTGCTGGCCGCGGGGTATCCCGTCCGGTGCATGGCTCGCAACCCGGGCAAGCTCAGCGGCCGGCCCTGGTCCGGCGACGTCGACATCGCCGTAGCCGACGCCCTGGACCGGGCTGCGGTTCGGCAAGGCCTCGAGGGTGTCGATGTGGCCTATTACCTCATTCACTCCCTGGGCACGGGCGCGGCGTTCGAGCATCGGGACCGTCAGGCGGCGGGCATCTTCGCCGATGCCGCGACGTCCGCAGGGATCAAGCGCATTGTGTATCTGGGCGGCATCGTTTCCGGCGATGGCAGCGGCCTGTCACCGCACCTGCGCTCGCGAGCCGAGGTCGGCGACATCCTGCTGGGCAGCGGCGTTCCGGCGGCAGCGCTGCAGGCTGCCGTGATCATCGGCAGCGGGTCGGCGTCGTTCGAGATGCTGCGGTATCTCACCGAACGGCTGCCGGTGATGGTCACCCCGACATGGACCGGAACCCGCATCCAGCCCATCGCCGCCCGTGATGTGCTGCATTATCTCGTCGGCTGCGCGGCGCTGCCTCCCGACGTCAACCGCCGCTTCGACATCGGCGGCCCGGACGTCCTGACGTATGCGGAGATGATGCGCCGGTACTCCGAAATGGCCGGACTGCGGCCGCGAGTTCTCATTCCCGTACCGCTGCTCACACCGCGGCTGTCGTCGCTGTGGGTCGGGCTGGTCACGCCCGTGCCTGCAAGCCTGGCGATGCCGCTGGTCGAATCGCTCAGGAACGAGGTCGTGTGCTCCGAGCACGACATCGCCTCGTACGTCCCGGACCCGCCCGAGGGTCTTGTTCCGCTGGACCGTGCGATCGCTTTGGCGCTGCGGCATACCCGCGAGGGCGCGGTATCGACCCGCTGGTCAACCGCCGCCACGCCTGGCGCTCCGAGCGACCCGCTGCCGAGCGACCCGCCGTGGGCCGGCGGCTCGCTCTATGTCGACGCACGCAGCAGTCTTGTCCGCGCTTCGCCGGCCGCGCTATGGCGGATAATTGAAGGCATCGGCGGTCAGACCGGGTGGTATTCCTTCCCCGCCGCGTGGGCAGTACGCGGGCTGCTCGACCGGCTCGGCGGCGGCGTCGGGCTGCGCCGCGGACGCCGTGATCCGCGGCGCCTGCTCGTCGGCGACCCGCTGGATTTCTGGCGGGTAGAAGCAATTACGCCGGGATCGCTGCTGCGGCTGCGTGCGGAGATGAGGCTGCCTGGCCTGGCCTGGCTCGAGCTGGCGGTCGGCCCAGAACATGACGGCATGACGACCTACAGTCAGCGCGCAATTTTCCAGCCGCGCGGACTCGCCGGACACGCGTACTGGCGGTCCCTAACGCCGTTCCACGGCGTGGTATTCGGCGGAATGCTGCGTAACATCACGGCGGCCGCCGAGCGGGCCGCCCGCTCGGAGGACAAGCCCGCGGTAGCCGGGCACTGAGCAGTGCATCACATCCATGCCACGTGTCAGGGCACGGTACCGAACCTGGCGTCGGGCCGTCGTGGCGGCTGTCCAACCAGAAGTCATCCATCGCCATGCGGAGGACCTTGATCAACTGGACCAGCTGACCCCTGGGCTGTTCGGGAACGGTTCCGGCCGACGCCTGCCGCGTCGCGCCCGGTGCCGCGACCTGCGCCCGGGCACCGCTCAGATCGACCAGCTAGGTGCCGCCTAGGTGGCCAGACTGTCGCCTTGGCAATGAGTACCGACCGAGCCTCTTCCGCGCTGTCAGAGAATCCTCCCGCCCTACCTGTCAGCCTGTTGCCAACACGCTTTGGCGGCGTGTTGCGCTCTGTTCGGCGCCGTCTGCTGTGCCCATGACCAGGCACAACAGCGGCTGCTGACGCTGGCGATGGACCCGCCAGAGGCTCGCAACTGAGACCAGAATTGAGACCAGGGCTAGTGCCCCGGCGATCTGGTCGGTCGCATCGAATGCACATCGTCGCAGGTCAGCGTGGCGGAGGATGCGAGATTCGAACTCGCGAGGGGTTGCCCCCAACACGCTTTCCAAGCGTGCGCCCTAGGCCACTAGGCGAATCCTCCGTCGGCAAGCCTACCGATATAAGGCGGTGCGCCAGTACCAGATGCCGCCCCGGCTTCAACGACCCTCAGCGGCCGGTGCTTGACCGCTGGCGCCTCTGGTCCGGGCCCTGGCCAACCGGTAGCCGTACAGGCTGTCGCCGCCGCTGGCTACACTGGGCGGCAGACCCCTCGCACGGCGTTTATCCCGCCAACTCCCCCAGGGCCGGAAGGCAGCAAGGGTACGCGGGCTCTGGCGGGTGTGCGAGGGGTCCCTTCCCCTCCTCGGCGCGGATGAGGTCATGGCAGGCGACGTCCCCAATGCGGCTAGCAGGGCGGGCGACGCGGACCATGCCCGCCCGGAGATTCCTGACGCTCCGCTCGCGCTCTACCGTCGCTACCGCCCGGCCACGTTTGCCGAGGTCAAGGGCCAGGAGCACGTCACCGAGCCACTCCGGCAGGCCCTGCGTAGCGGCCGGGTACATCATGCCTATCTGTTTAGCGGCCCCCGCGGGTGCGGGAAGACTTCGAGCGCCAGGATCCTGGCGCGCTCACTGAACTGCGAGGAGGGCCCGACTCCTGACCCTTGTGGCAAGTGCGCGTCATGCGTGGCGCTCGCTCCAGCCGGGCCGGGCAGCCTAGACGTCATCGAGATCGACGCGGCGTCGCATGGCGGCATCGACGACGCCAGAGACCTGCGCGAGCGAGCGTTCTACTCCCCGGTCTCGGCGCGTTACAAGGTCTACATCATCGACGAGGCGCACATGGTGACCGGCGCTGGCTTCAACGCCTTGCTGAAGCTGGTTGAAGAGCCGCCGCCACACTTGAAGTTCGTTTTCGCCACCACCGAGCCTGAGAAGGTCATAGCCACCATCAGGTCCCGGACGCACCACTACCCGTTCCGGCTCGTCCCGCCTGCGACCCTGCGTGAGCTGCTGGAAGGGATTCTCAGTAACGAGCAGATCAGCTACGAGCCTTCCG
>CAWEIQ010000006.1:0-627150 GCA_963809195.1 uncultured Actinomycetota bacterium
TAACTGTGGGCTCGCCGCCCTCCAGAACGGCGACGACGGAGTTGGTCGTTCCGAGGTCTATGCCTACCGCTCGTGCCATGTGTCAGTCCTTGCTTGTGTTGTCGGCTGTGATTCTTCAGCTATGCCATTGACCTGCGTATTTGGCCCGGCCCTGAGTCCTGCCACGGTGGCCCGCAGCGCTCGCCGAAGATTGAGTCTCGTCGGCGCAAGTTTGCCATCCTGACCAGGTCAAGTCAAATGAGTTGAGTCACCTAAGCTCAACTTTGCGCCGACGGCGGCTATTCCCGCTGGAAGGCCAGAACAAGGCGATCAGGTGCGCCATTCAGGACGCCGCCGGCGGGGTCATCAGCCCCGTCCTCCGCACGTACAACATCGCGCTCGGGCCGGATGATGTCCCTGATCACCAGGGCGCTCAGCAGCAAGACCGTCAGGAACCTGGCAATCAGTGCCGCAAAGTACCAGCCTGTGGTGATCGCGTCGGGAAACTGAGCTCCCTTGATCACGAAGATGAGGTAGCCCCAGATCGCATAGAAGTAGGCGACCTCGGCGGCTTGCCACAGCAGGTATCCGCCGAGGCGGGGCCTCGCGAGAACGACGAGCGGGACCAGCCAGACGACGTACTGCGGCGACCAGACCTTGTTTGTCAGCAGGAAGGCAGCGGTCAGCAGGAAGATCAGCTGCGGCAGGCGCGGCCGCCTCGGCGCCAGAAGAGCGAGCGCTCCGACGCCTACGCAGGCGGCGAGGAACAGTGCCGCCGAGGTGAGATTGATCGCCGACAGCGACAGGCCGCCAACGACTGGCCAGCGTTCGGTCTGGAAGAAATACCAGATCGAGCCCCAGTCAGCCCCGCGCTTTGCGTTGAAAATGTAGAAGGTTGCCCAGCCGGACGTCGCTCCCACCGCTATCGGAAGGTTCACCACCAGCCAGGCGCCCACGGCCGAGCCCGCGGTCAGCCAGAACTCCCTGAGCCGGCCGGCGCGCAGGCAGAGCAGGAACAGCGGCGCCAGGCAGATGATGGGGTAGAACTTGGTCGCCACTGCCACGCCGAGCAGCAGGCCTGCGACGACCGGCCGCCTGGCCGCCCATGCCGCGAGCGCGGCCATGGAGAGCGCCATAGCAATCAGGTCCCAGTTGATGAACGCGCCGAGTATCAGCGCTGGCGCGAGCGCGACGAGCAGGCCGGTCCAGCGGCGCTTCCTGCCGGCGCAGTAGGCGGTCGCCAGCACACCGCCCACCAGGCAGACGCTGAGCAGCGCCACGGTGACGTCGTAGAACTCGCGGCCCCGGACGCCCGCATCGGGCTCGCCGTGGACGACCCACGCGGCCGCCTGCATGACGCCGCCCATCACGACCGGGTACTCGACGTAGTACGGGGACGCGGCGTGACGGCTGAAGTAGGGGACCTGGCCAGCCGCGAGGCCCTCTTGGAAGTAGAGCGGATAGATGTCGGTGTAGCAGTGCGCCTGGTACTGCTCGACCCCGACGTTCCACGCCCCCGCGCGGCAGGCAGCCTTGGCGATCGAGCCGAGCGCACCGCCGAGAAGGCTCGCAAGAATCAGAGCGGCTACCGAGCCCGCGATCACGGCCGCGCGAGCCGACGTTGCCCGCCCGGTCGGCGTGCGCGTGCTCACCTCGGCGCCGCCTGCTTCGTCGTCCACCTGATCCTGCTCGTTTTCCCCAGAGTTGTCTTGTGCCCTTACCTTTGTTGCAGACGGCCGTCTGTGCGTTATTGCGACGCCTAGTAACGTTCGGGGACTTTCGGTCCCCTTTGCTTGCTTCGCGTGCGCACAGGCTAGCGGCCGACGCTAAGCGATAGCTAACTACAAGGATGCTGAGGCGTTGGCTGGACGACGTGCGGTTTCCGCGGGCGGGCGCGGAGCTGGCCGCGATACACGCGGCGTTGCTGGCGGTGAAGCCGAGCCGGCGCCCGCGCGCGGCGACATCCCTCGGGCCCCGGCCGCCCGCCGGTCAGACGCCGTGGTCTCTGCGTGCTATCTCGCTGCGGCGCTGATCCTGACCTGGCGGCTGTGGGCCGACCCGGCCTCGCGGACCGTGGCGGGGAACCCGACCGACGCTGACCTGTTCGCCTGGTACCTGCGGTACGCCGCCGACGCGATCGCCCACGGTCATCTGCCCGCGCTGGTGACCACGGCCATGAACGCCCCGGCGGGCGTGAACATGATGTGGAACACGTCGGTCCTGCTGCCCGGTGTGCTGCTCACTCCGGTGACCTTGTTGTTCGGTCCGCAGGTCAGCCTTACCGTCCTGACGACGCTCGGATTCGCAGGCTCGGCCGGCGCCATGTACTACGTGCTGCGTCGCTGGCAGGTGAGCATCGGCGCGGCGGCGCTGGCCGGCGCGGTCTACGGGTTCTCGCCCGCGCTCCTGCACTCCGCGCTCGGGCACTACAACCTGCAGTTCGCGGTGCTGCCGCCGCTGATCATCGATGCCGGGCTTGCGATCGCGGCCGGACGGCCCGAAGGGTCTCGCGGAACCTACCGCCTGGAGCTGCGAAGGAAGCCGGAGAGCGCGGACGGATCCCCGCCGGAGCCGCGCACGGGCAGCCGGGGGCTGATCTCGCGGGTCCCTGCGGTTGCGCGGGACGGCCTGCGGCTGGGCCTTCTGCTGGCGGCGCAGCTGTTCATCAGCGAGGAACTCGCGCTGCTGACCGCGATCACGGGGGTCCTCCTCGTGATCGGGCTCGCCGCGTTCCGGCCGGCGGCCGCCGTCCGGCGAGCCGGGCAGGCGGCTGGCGGTCTGCTCGTGGCCGCGGTCGTCACTTTCTGTATTTTCGGTCATGCGCTGTGGACGCAGTTCGGCGGGCGCCTGGTGCAGCATGGAGCGCTGTTTCCGCCTGACTACTACGTGAACGACCCGGCTAACTTCGTCACGCCCTCCTCGTACCTGCTGTTCCACACCGCGGGGACGGCGACCACCGCGGCGAAATACCAGGGCGGCAGCACCGAGTACCTGGCGTTCCTTGGCTGGCCGCTGATCATCGTTCTGGCGCTGGCGGCAGTTGTCAGCTGGCGCAAGCCCGCCGCGAGGGCGGCAGCTGTGACGCTGGCCTTGCTCGTGATCTTCTCCTTCGGCGGGCATCCGCTGGTTGGCGGAATCTCGAGTCCCACGGTGAACCTGCCCTGGCACTGGCTCGAGCAGCACCAGCTGTTCGCGTCGGTGCTGCCTGACCGGTTCTCGATCGTCGCTGACGGCGTGGCCGCGGCACTGCTTGCCCTCGGAGTCGACGCAGCGAGCGGGTGGCTGGCTGATAGACGCCGGGAAGCTGGCCTTGCGCTGCCAGTGGCCGTGCTCTGCTGCCTGCCGCTGCTGCCAGCGCCGGTCGCCGCAGGAACGGTGACGCCGCTGCCGGTCGGCTGGACCAGGGCGTTCACCGCCCTTGACCTGCGGCCGGGAGCGTCTGTCCTGATCGTGCCGGTTCCGACCAACATCCTGACAGCGGCGATGCGCTGGCAGGCCGAAACCGGCCAGCCGCAGTCGATCGTCGGCGGCTATTTCATCGGCCCGGGAATCGGCGGCCAGGCCTACATCGGCGGCAGCGGTCTCAGTCCCGTTGCCTGGTACCTGGACCAGCTCTGGGCCTCCGGACTCCCAGGCACGAGCCCGTTCGCCGCCGCGGCGCTGGGGGCGGGGCTTCCGGTCGCGATACCCGGCGGCGGCCCGGCGCCAACCGGCAAGGCGCCGCCGGTCGCGGAGGTCCGGGCAGCCTTGGCGGGCTGGCATCCGGCCGCGGTCGTGGCCGTGACCGCGGCGAGTTCCCCGCTTGCGGCGTACCTCGTCAGGCTCTTCGGGCCGCCGACGGTCCAGTCCGGCATCGTGCTCGCCTGGCGGCGCTAACCTCTACCGGAGCGGATTGATCCAGTCCAGGCCGGGAAACCGGGCGAAATCGGAGTCGGCCGAGCAGACCCCGACGCCGTGCTCGATCGCGAGGGCTGCCAGGTGGGCATCGCTGACCAGGTTGCCTTGCAAGCTCCCGTTTATCGTCAGCTTCCTGAAGACGTCCGCGTGCCGCGGTCCAGGCTGGGGAATCCACGCCGGTCCCGCCTCGAGCCAGCCGGTCATCACATCCCACGCCTGGCGCGCCGACAGCGGGTTGCGGGCGGCCCGCGGATGAGTGGAGATCCTGAGAAAGGCGGTCAAGGTTGGCCAGGGCAGCCCGATCCGGCCCGCGCCGTTGAGCGCGTCCTCAAGCCAGGTCTTCGCCGGAACATGGAACTGGCTCGCGTCGTCGGTGGCATACAAGAGGATGTTGGCGTCGACGATCACTGGCCGTCCTCGGCATCCAGCAACTCGAGTGCCTCGGCGACATTGGATACGTCAACCCGCAATCCGAGCGCATGCGTGCGCTGCCGGAAGTGCTTGCTCTCGGGCTTCGCCCGCAACCCGGCGCGTGCGAGTTCGTTGACGGCCTCGCTGAGACCGATGTGTCGCTCGGCTCGCAGCCGCTCCGCAGCGGCGGCCACGTCCGGGTCGAGATTCACCGTCGTCCTCACTCGCACAGCATAACATCAATGATGCGACTCAAGACGCATCAGTGATGCAGCGGTCAGAGGCCGATGGTTGCGGTGTACATGGGCGGTGCGGGCTAAGTTACTGTTCGGTAATCATTGGATTACCGGACTGCCTCGTCAGTAGCAGGACGTAATCGCGATCGGCGTACGCTGGCACCCAACGCCGTCCCCTGGAGGTCGATTTGGCGCTGCGGATCAGCATCGGACTCGCCCTGACCGTGGTCGCTGCGGCGGTCGCTGGCCGCCGTCTGTGGTGGCTGTACCGGCTCGCGACGAGCGGGCAGCCGGCGCCCGATCGGATCGCCGCGCTGAGGGAGCACCCAGGCCGCGGCGCCGAGACCCAGGTCACCGAGGTCTTCGGGCAGCGCAAGCTGCTCCAGTGGACCGTGCCTGGCATCGCGCATTTCATGACGTTCTGGGGCTTCATCATCTTGCTGCTGACGATCATCGAGGCGTACGGTGCCCTGTTCAGCAAGACGTTCGCTATTCCCGGGATCGGTCACTGGGCATTCACGGGGTTCATCGAGGATCTGTTCGCGGTCGCCGTGCTTGCCGGCTTGGCGACCTTCACGGTGATCAGGCTGCGCAATAACCCGAAGACCGAGGGGCGCAAGTCGCGATTCGCCGGCTCGCACACCGGCGCCGCCTGGCTCGTGCTCGGGCTGATCTTCCTCGTGGTCGCGACACTGCTGATCTATCGCGGCGCGCAGATCAACACCGGCGATTTCCCCTATAGCCACGGTGCGTTCGCCTCGCAGATCGTCGGGCACTGGCTGTCGCCGCTCAGCCGCGGCGCGAACATGGCGCTCGAGACCACGTTCATCCTGCTGCAGCTGGCCGTGATCCTCGGTTTCGGCGTGTTCGTCACCTACTCCAAGCACCTGCACATCGCGCTCGCGCCGCTGAACGTGCTGTTCTCGCGGCGCCCGGACGGCCTGCGCGATCTCCAGCCGATGCGCTCGAACGGCAAGGTGCTCGACTTCGAGGAGGCCGATCCCGACACCGACATCTTCGGTCTCGGCAAGATCGAGGACCTGACCTGGAAGGGCATGCTGGACCTGGGCACGTGCACCGAATGCGGCCGTTGCCAGTCGCAATGCCCGGCGTGGGTCACCGGCAAGCCGCTGTCGCCGAAGATGCTCATCCTCGACCTGCGCGACCACGCGTTCGCCAAGGCGCCGTACCTGCTGGCCGGGTCCGATGAGGCCAAGGCGGCATTGCCCGAGGAAGTGCAGAAGGAGGCAGAACGACCCCTCGTCGGCAAGGCCGAAGCGAACGGCGTGATCGATCCCGACGTGATCTGGTCGTGCACCAACTGCGGCGCATGCGTGAACGAGTGCCCCGTCGACATTGAGCACATTGACCACATCACCGGGCTGCGCCGGCACCAGGTCCTGATCGAGTCGGAGTTTCCGACCGAGGCGTCAGGGATGCTGAAGAACCTGGAGAACAAGGGCGACCCGTGGGGAATGGGCGAGGCCAAGCGGGGCGAGTGGATCAGCGAACTGGACTTCGAGGTGCCCGTCGTGGACGGGCCGATCGGCGACGACGTGGAGTACCTGTTCTGGGTCGGCTGCGCAGGCGCGCTCGAGGACCGGGCTAAGAAGACCACCAAGGCCATCGCGACGTTGCTGCACACCGCCGGGGTATCGTTCGCGGTTCTCGGGCCGGCCGAGACCTGCACGGGCGACCCGGCCAGGCGGATGGGCAACGAGTTCGTGTTCTCGATGCTGGCGCAACAGAACGTCGAGACGCTGAATGAGGCCGGTGCTCGCAAGGTCATCGCGAGCTGCCCGCACTGCTTCAACACGCTGTCCAACGAGTACCCGCAGCTCGGCGGCAACTACGAGGTCCTCCACCACACCCAGCTGCTGGCGCGCCTCGTGGCTGAAGGAAAGCTGAAGCCGGTCAATCCGATCGAGGAGAAGATCACCTACCACGACCCGTGTTTCCTGGGCAGGCACAACAAGGTCTACACGCCGCCGCGGGAGATCATGGACCAGGTCCCGGGAGTCAAGGCGCAGGAGATGCACCGCTGCAAGGAGCGCGGTTTCTGCTGCGGCGCCGGCGGTGCGCGGATGTGGATGGAAGAGCGGATCGGAAAGCGCATCAACTCCGAGCGGATCGAGGAGGCGCTCGGCACCGACCCTGACACGATCTCGACCGGCTGTCCGTACTGCCTGGTGATGCTCGGCGACGCGATCAGCGCGAAGAAGAGCTCGGGCGAGGCGAAGGACACGCTGGAGGTCGTGGACGTGGCACAGCTGCTAGCCCGCTCGGTCGCCCGCCCCGAGCCCGCCGCCCCAGGAGGCCCGGCCTCGTCGGAGTGAAGCGCGCCATTCGTGACTTCACACGGATTGCGTGACCGCAAACCACGTAATTCGGGTGCCGGAGTGACTGGGATCCGTACGAAGTCGGGCTGAGGCGCCTAAGTTGCGGCAGCGGCGGGCGCGCGCGTGGGGAGCCAGATGCGGACGCGGGTGCCGTGGCCCTGCCAGGACTCCAGGGTCGCCTGGCCGCCATGCGCGGTCGCGATCGCCTGGACGATGGACAAGCCAAGCCCGCTGCCGCCGCCTGAGGAGTAGTCGTCGGCCTGCACTCCGTAACCTTCATCGCCGGGATCAGACGAACCGTTTGCTTGCTCGGCCGCGCGGTGGAACCGGTCGAACGCCCGTGCCGCGTCCGCTGGCGACATGCCAGGCCCTGAATCGGCGATCTCGATCAGCACCCCGCCCTGAACCGTACCGAGCCGGACCGCGACCTGAGCCGAGGGCGGCGTGTGCGCTCGGACGTTGCCGAGGAGGTTGGCCAGCACCTGCCGGATCCTTCGTTCGTCGACGACGGCGATCAGCCTCGGCGGAGCCTGGGCGCTGATCGGGCGATCCGGCTCGACCGCCATCGCATCGGCAACGGCGTCCCGCACGACGATCGCGAGGTCGGTCTCCGTCAGGTCGAGGGAGGAGGTCCTGTCCAGCCTGGCCAGCTCGAGCAGCTCGGCGACCAGCGTCGACATGCGCTGGGCCTCCTGCTCGATCCTGCGCATCGCGCCTGGTAGCTGCTCGGGGCCGAGCGCGCCCTGGCGGTACAGCTCCGGCGTAGCCGCGGATGGTGGTCAGCGGCGTCCGCAGCTCGTGCGACGCGTCGGCGGCGAACTCCCTCACCTTGCGTTCGGAATTGAGCCGGGCGCCGAAGGCCTGCTGGATCCGGTCGAGCATCGTGTTGATCGCCGCGCCGAGCCTGCCGACTTCGGTCTGGGCGTCAGCCTCGGCCATCCGGGCGGTCAGGTCGCCGCGCGCGGTGATGTCGTTGGCGGTGCTGGCCATCCGGTCAAGCGGTCCCAGGCCGCGGCCTATCAGCCACTGCCCGCCGATCGCGAGCAGCGCAACAAGCCCGCCTCCCGTGATCATCTCGATCAGGATCAGGCCGCGTAGCTGCCTTGTCAGCGCCGTGGACTGTTCCGCGACGATGAGGACGCTCTCCCGGCGCGGCACGTTTTCGGTCGGCGGGATCAGCCGGGCAGCCGCCTGCAGCCCGTCGATCAGGCCCACGGCAGGAACCGGGAACCAGTGGTCGCTCTTGCCGCGCCTGATGACCTTGACCGGACCCATCTGCCTGACGGCCACTGCCAGGGCGCGAGTCGCAACTCGTGACACCGGCAGCGTCAGCGGCCGGACCTCGAACGGGCTGAACGTGACCTCCACGGCCGAGACTCCCTGGGCGGGCCGCTGGGCGATGTCGGCCGGGCTGCGCGTGCTCTCCGCCAGGATCGTCGCGTGGAACTGGCTGCGCAGGTGCTGGGCGAACAGCGCCGTGCTGACGATGCCCATGATCAGCAGAAAGACCGCGGTCACCGCGATCTGGAGTAGCAAGAGCCTGGTGCGCAGGGACAGCCCGTTTGAGCCATGCAGGTTGCCCAGGTCCGGCTCCCTGGCGGCAGCGGGGCGCGCGGTCGCGGCCGGCCTCGCCCGCGACTGGCCAGCGCCCGTCCTGGCGGCGCCTCCGGTGAATTGCGCGCCGCTCATAAGGCGCCGGGCTCCGCCCCCCGTCGCCCGGGCTCGTCTGCTCGCTGATCGTCGCTACCCCGCCGCTGCCCGGGGCCCGTCCCTGATGGGCTGGCACCTGGCGGCGCGGGTTCGCGAGACTCTCCTGGCTGCCAGGTCTGCCTTGCCTGGTGGGCCCGGTGGGCTGCCGCGTGCTCGGGCAGCCTCAGGCTGTAGCCGACGCCGCGTTGCGTGTGAATCAGCGGCGGGCCAAGCGGGTCAAGCTTGCGGCGCAGGTAGCTGACGTAGGTTTCTACGATCTGTGACTCGCCCGCGTAATCCCAGCCCCACACGTTTTCCAGCAACTGCGCCCTCGTCAGCACCCGGCCCTGGTGCCGCATCAGGTAGGCGAGCAACTGGAACTCGGTCTTAGACAGCTCGACCGGCGTCCCGCCGCGGCGAACCGTCCACCGGGACTCGTCAAGTTCGAGGTCACCGGCGCGCAGGGTGTCGTCATGATCACCGTAAATGGCAGGCTGGGCGGACCGCGATGCTCGTCGGAGGACGGCCCTGACCCTGGCCACGAGCGCCTCGACCGAGAACGGCTTGGTCACGTAGTCATCGCCGCCGATGGCCAGGCCCGTCACCGTGTCCGATGAGGTATCCCGCGCGGTCAGGAAGATGACAGGTACCTCGTTTCCGGCGGCACGTAGCCGTCGGCAGACCTCGAAGCCGTCTATGTCAGGCAGCATCACGTCGAGCACGATCAGATCGGGCATCGTGGCTTCGGCCTGGCGGATCGCGTCCGAGCCGTTCGACGCCGTGCTCACCGTGCAGCCGTGGAACTTCAGCGCGACCTGGACCAGTTCGCGAATGTTCGGCTCGTCGTCGACGACGAGCACGCGTGGTATCCGTTCCGCCTCGGCCATGGCTGATGCTGGCTCACAGTTCGCTTGATCGAATGGCGCGGCAAGGCCCTGAGGAGGAGCGTACGGGATCAAGTCGTCACAGCCTGGACTTCTGTCGGCGTATCTGCAGAATTGCGACCAGGGTCATGGGCGGCCAGCCCGGCGCTGGCGGATCAGGACGCGGCGGGCCTGGTCGGTTCCGCCGGTCACGAGCCCCAGGACCGCAATCCGCCGACCCGCCGCCAGCGCGCCGGCTCCGACCCGGTGCCCGGCCAGGAACAGGCGGGTGTCGCTGCCGACCTGCCAGGTCCAGGTGACGCCGTCGGCCGCCTTGACCACGACGGCGCCGCCCGACACCGACTGGACAGTGCCGCGCTCGAACGCGATCGTCTTCGGTCCCTTCTTGGATGCGACGGTGAACTGCCCGTGCATCGCACGGCGAAGCAGCAGTGCGAGCCGCGCATCCCTGGCCCTGGCCCCGCGGATGAGCGCTGCGCGCAGCCTCCGGAACCGCCGGACGCATGCGCGCAGCCTGGTCCTTGCCGCGACCCTGTGCCCGGCTGCGCGCAGGTGCCTGGCGGAGGCGATGCACGCGTGGAGCCTGGGGGACGCCGCGGCGAATCCGGAAGCCCTCGCCGCGGCCGCGTTGCCCGGAAGGCTCCCGCCGGACGAGCCGCCGCCGTGCTGCCGCAGCTGCGTTGCCGGTCAGCACGGCGCCGGCCGCCTGCGCCGTGCCGCCGGCGCTGCCGCCGCTGAGAGTAAGCCCGAGCACGGACACGCCCGCCAGCGCAATGGCCGCGCCCAGGCCGATCGCCCAGCGTCCGATCGCCCAGCGTCCGATCACCCAGCGTCCGTTCACCCGGCGCGGATGCACGCCCGAGCGCGACGGCTTCGCAGGACGTTGCGGAGCGGGCGCGGCTGGCCAGCCTTGCTCACCGCCAGTTTGCGGAATGTTCACGTCGTCCATGGCAGTGAGCCTGCCAGGCTGGCCTGGGATCTGCGCAGGCGGAACCTGAGATTTCTACGGGCGGAACCTGAGATTTCGCTGAGACGGCCTGCGCACGCTAGGGAACGCGCTGAAGAGATCAGCGCGCCTTACATCCGGTCAGGGACCGGGATCCCGAGCAGGTCAAGACCGCTCAGCAGCACCTTCAGCGTGAGCGCGGCCAGCGCCAGACGCGAGTTCATGACCTCCTCGCTGCCGGCCTTCAGGACCGGGCACTGCTCGTAGAAGGTCGTGAAATCGCTCGCCGTGTCGAAAACGAACCCGGCCAGCTTGTGCGGCTCAGCGCCTTCGGCCGTCTCCTCCACGGCGGCGCCGAACCCGAGGAGTCGCAGGGCGAGCGCCCGCTCGGCCTGCTCGCCGAGGACGATCGGCCCCTTTGCCGTTTCTGGTGACAATCCGGCCCTGGCGAAGATGGACCTGATCCGCGCCGCCGCGTACTGCAGGTAGGGACCCGTGTTGCCGGTCAGCGCCAGCATCCTGTCGAAGTCGAGCACGTAGCTGGAGTCCCTGGCCACCGACAGGTCGGCGTACTTCAGCGCGCCGATCCCGACCGCGTCGGCGATCTGCGCGCGCAGCTCGGGCTCGTCGTACCTGTCCTTGATGACTTCCTCGGCGCGGGCCACCGCCTCGTCGATCAGCTCGATCAGCTTGACCGACTTACCGGACCTCGACCTGAACCGCTTCCGATCGGCTCCCGTGACCATGCCGATCGCTGCATGCTCGGCGCGGACAGAATCGGGCAGCCAGCTGGCCTGACGCGCGACGGCGAACACCATGGCCAGGTGCTGCGACTGTTCCGATCCGACCACGTAGGTGATGCGGTCCGCGTGCAGATCCCTGACCCGGTACCTGATCGCGGCCATGTCGGTGGTGCCGTAGCCGTACCCGCCGTCGCTCTTGCGCAGGATCAGCGGCAGCGGATTTCCGTCACGGCCGGTGAAGCCCGGCGGGAACGCGCACAGCGCGCCGTCGCTCATCCGCGCGACGCCAGCCTGCTCCAGGTCCCGGCAGACGTCCTCCAGCATCGCGTTGTAGAAGCTCTCTGGCGCGAGATCGGCGTCGGTCAGCGTGACTCCGAGCCGCCGGTAGATCGCGTTGTAGTAGTGCTTGCTGTCGTCAATCAGCGTCCGCCAGAGCCGCAGGGTCTCAGGGTCTCCCGCCTGAAGCGCCACGACCCTGCGCCTGGACCGGTCTGCGAACGGAGGATCGGCGTCGAATTTGACCTTGGCAGCCTGGTAGAACTCGTTGTTCTCACCGGCGGCGAGTTGCGCGTATGCCGCTTCCTCACCGACGTCGATGAGGTGCTCGAGCAGCATCCCGAAATTGGTGCCCCAGTCGCCAATGTGATTGGCGCGGATCACGTTGTTGCCGAGCCTCTCGAGCACCCTGACGAACGCGTCCCCGACGATGGTGGTGCGCAGGTGGCCGACGTGCATCTCTTTGGCCACGTTGGGCGCCGAGTAGTCGACTACAACGCACTGCGGATGCCCGGTCTGCTCGACCCCGAGCCTCGGATCCGCGAGTTGCGCGTTCAGCGCCTCGCTGAGCCAGGAGTTCCGCAACGTGATGTTAATGAAACCTGGACCGCTCACCTCGGCGCTCGCCACCATGGGCGATCCGAGGAGGTGGCCTGCGATCTGCGCGGCGACCTCGCGCGGCTGCTTGCCGAGCCGCTTGGACAGTGCGAGCGGCGCGTTGGACTGATAGTCGGCGAAGGCGGACGGCCGGATCAGCGGGTCCGTGTCGGCATAGTCGGGCCCGAACTCGGCGGTCAGCGCCGCGCTTACGTGCGCCGCCAGCGCGGACTGCAGATCTGCCATGCTTCAGCCTATCCAGACAAGGCAACGCAATAATTCGCGCGCCCTAGGCCGCCCGGGCGAGAAACCGTCAGGTTCTGCGGAGGAAGTGGCCGGCCCGGCTCGGGCCGAGCCTGGCCTTGACGCGATCGGCGATGCGGCCGCTGGCCAGTTCTGCTGCCATCCGGCACGCGGCGGCGGCGCCGCGCTCGCTGGCCGAGCCATGCGCGATCACCACCGTTCCCTCCAGCCCGATCAGTGCGGCACCGCCGTAGGTCTCGGCGTCCAGCCGCTCCTTGAGTTCGCGTAGCTCCCTGCGCTGCATAGCCGCTCCGAGCCTGGTCATCCTTGATGCCTGGAGTGCGGACCTGAACTGGGCGGCGGTAAAGGCGGCGGTCCCTTCCAGGGTCTTCAGCGCGACATTGCCGGCGAAGCCCTCGGTCACGATCACGTCGACCTTGCCAGCGAGCAGGTCACAGCCTTCTACATTGCCCGTGAAGTTGATCGGGGCCGCTCCGTGCTGCGGGACGGCGCTGAGCAGCTCATATGCGCGCTTGACCAGCTTGTTGCCTTTACCGGGCTCAGCGCCGATCGAGAGCAGTCCGACCCGCGGCGAGGTGATGCCGAAAGCTACCTCGGCGTAAGCCGAACCGAGCTGAGCGAACTGGGCGAGCATCTCCGGCTTGGGATCGGCGTTCGCGCCGGCGTCGATCAGCACGGTCGGGTGCGGCCGGGTCGGCAGCGCGACGGCGATCGCTGGTCGCAGTACGCCGGCGATGTTGCGCAGCCGCAGGCGGGCGGTCGATACCACAGCCGCCGTCGACCCCGCTGATACCACCGCGGTCGCCTGACCCAGGTGAACAAGCTGGCAGGCTACGGCGATGCTGGACCGCGGTCGCCGCCAGCTCGCCAGCGCCCCGTCCTCCATCGCGACCGAGTCTTCGGCCGCTACTAGTCTGATCTGGCCGATCACGCCGTGCTCGGCGAGCAGCGGGCGGACCTGACCTGGCCGGCCGACCAGGACCACGCCGATGCCGCCCTGTCGGTACGCCGCCACAGCACCGGCAACAATCGCCGCCGGGGCGTGGTCGCCCCCCATCGCGTCCACGGCGATGACCGGCCGCTCTGCGCTTGCCCGCGCGGGCCGGTATCCGTCGGATGCGACTACCGGATCGGGCGGCGCGCCGGACGCGCTAGCGGGACCCGCTTGGGGCGGGTCGGCGCGCTCACCGGTGCCGCCTTGGGTCACGCGGGAGCCTGCGATGCCTCCGGCAGCGTCGCGGAGTCTGCCATCGCGGGGCCGGCCGGCGCGGCCGGCCTGACGCCCCGCTTGATGCCCAGGCAGCTGAGCGACGCCACGACCAGCAGGACGATCGGCCAGATCATCGTGGAGTGCATGGCCGTCACGTACCCAGCTGAGAAGACTTCACTGGCGAGCTTGTGTATCTCGCTGGCCAGCGAGGCAGGCGTGCCCGGTGCCAGCTTGACGTTGGCGCCCTGGGTCGGGTTCGCGGCTGAACCGTGCTGGGCCGACTTCGCGAATCCGGTGATGAACTTCTGCCTCGCCGCCGGCGGCAGCGAGCCTGCACGCCGCGCTGCCGCGACCGGCAGCGCGCCCGCTAGCCGGTTCTGCAGCAGGGCCCCGACGGCCGCAGTGCCGATCACGGCGCCAACCTGGCGGACAGTGTTGATCATCCCGGAGGCAGCGCCGGCCACGCGCGGCTCGATATTCCTCATGGCGACCGTCGTCATCGGCGCGAACGTGCAGCCCATGCCGACGCCCGCGATCGAGAGGGTCCAGATAAAGTCCTGCCATGTTGAGGCAGTTGTCGCGATGATGGCGGTCAGGCCGAAGCCGATCGCGAACAACATCAGGCCCGACATCAGGATGTACTTCCCGCCGATCTTGTCGGTCATCCGGCCTGCGACGGGGGCTACGAACATGGAGATGATCGACGCCGGCGCCATCGTCAGGCCAGCCTTCAGCGCGGAGAAGCCCAGCGCCGACTGCAGGTAGATCGTGAATGGCAGGAAGATGCCCATCATGCCGACCGACAGGACGCCGGACACCCAGTTCATCAGGCTGAAGTTGCGGTCGTGGAACAGCGTAAAAGGAACCAGCGGTTCCTTGTCCTGGGTGCGCGCTTGCACCAGAAGGAAGATCGCGATCAACACAACGCCTGCTGCGATCACCAGCGGGATCGATATGAACGAGACGATCTGGCCCCAGCTGTACTTCTGGCCCTCGACCAGCCCATAACAGATCGCGAGCAGTCCTGCGGTGGCGAGGAGCACGCCAGGGACATCGAGCCGGTGCCTGGCGCCGACCTTCACGTCCGGTATCAGGATGATGCTCATCACGATCACCGCGGCGCCGATCGGCAGGTTGATGAAGAAGATGTACCGCCAGTCGAACGCGCTGACTAGCAGGCCGCCAAGGGTCGGTCCCGCGATGGTGGCAACGCCCGCGACGGCGCCCCAGATGCCGAACGCCGCGCCACGGCGCTGGGGCGGAAACACGGTCGTCAGGATGGCGAGCGTCTGCGGCAGCAGCAGCGCCGCACCTACACCCTGAAGGGCGCGGAATGCGATGAGCCAGCCAACCGTAGGCGAGAGGCCGCAGGCCGCCGACGCCAGCGTGAACAAGATCACGCCGATGATGAACAGCCTGCGCTGGCCCCAAAGGTCACCGAGACGGCCCGCGGTGATCAGCAGAACGGCGAGCACCAGGGCGTAGGCGTTGATCACCCACAGCACCCCGTCAAGAGAGGCGTGCAGCCTGGAGATCATGTCGGGGATCGCGATGTTCACGATCGTCAGGTCGAGCAGCGTCATGAAGAAGCCCAGCGACATGACGATGAGCACGACCCACGGGTCGCCGCGGTACTTTCGCACGATGACCAAACCTCCCGGTCGCCCGCCACGCGACCTGCCAGTTGCCGCCACGCACCCCCACAGTCGGCTCCGTGAGTCGGGCCGGATCGGGCATGCGCTCGCTGCAGCGATGATCTGCACCGCAGCTATTCCCTCAGCGGAGAACTAATCCCGGGCCTCGTGGACCCGGGTCAGTGCTTGCTTCAGGTAACTACTAAAGATGTTAGGCGCAGGTACTGACAGTTCACCTAGGTCATCCGCCCCAAAACCGGCGGCTATGCGCGCGGCGAAAGCAACCGGCGCGGGGCGCGAGCGGTGCCGCCGGGACCGGCATGAAATGACATGCGCAAACCCGAAGCCGTATTCCTGGCGTCCGCGGCTCGCACAGTATGCTCCGGCCATGAACTTGAACGGAACGGCAGCAATTGTCTCCGGCGGGGCCAGCGGCCTGGGCGAGGCGACGGTGAGGGACCTGAGCGCGGCGGGCTGCAAGGTCGTCGTCGCTGACCTCAACGAACAGCGCGGCACCGAACTTGCCAAGGAGGTCGGCGGCGAGTTCGCCAGGACCGACGTGGCCGACGAGCAGTCCGTGGCAGCGGCTGTGGCGGTCGCGGAAGGCCTCGGGGCGCCGCTGCGTGTCATCGTCAACTGCGCAGGCATCGGCTGGGCATCCCGCACGGTCGGGCGCGACGGCAGTCCGCACGATCTCGGCGCCTTCCGCAAGGTCATAGACATCAACTTGATCGGCACCTTCAACCTGATGCGGATCGGCGCGGCGGCGGTGGCGAAGACGGAGCCCGCCGATGCCGATGGCCAGCGCGGCGTGGTCATCAACACCGCGTCGATCGCCGGCATTGAAGGCCAGACCGGTCAGATCGCGTACTCGGCGTCCAAGGGCGGGATCATCGGGATGACCGTTCCCGCCGCGCGCGATCTCGCGGCGATCGGGATGCGGGTCAATACGATCTGCCCAGGCATCATCGACACCCCGATCTACGGCTCGGGTCCGGCGAGCGAGGACTTCAAGGCCAAGCTCGTCGCCCCTGTCGTGTTTCCCAAGCGCATGGGCTCGGCGGCCGAGTTTGCCCACCTGGTCCGCTTGCTCATCGAGAACGACTACATGAATGCCGAGGTCATCCGCTTCGACGGCGGCATCAGGTTCCAGCCCAAGTAACCGCCGCGATCCGGAGGCCCCGCCATGTCAGAAGACGCGATCCGCACCCAGGTCAGCGACGGCGTCGCGATCATCACGATCGACCGTCCGCAGGCCAGGAACGCGGTCAACGGCGAGGTCGCCCGCGGTATCGCCGCCGCGGTCGAGGACTTCGATGCCCGCTCGGACGTCAGCGTCCTGGTGCTGACTGGCGCCGGGGGCACGTTCAGCGCTGGAATGGACCTCAAAGGGTTTCTGACCGGGGACTCGCCGATCGCGCCAGGGCGGGGCTTCGGCGGGATGGCCCAGCGCCCGCCCGTCAAGCCCGTGATCGCAGCCGTCGAAGGCTATGCGCTGGCCGGCGGATTCGAACTCGTGCTTGCCTGCGACCTCGTGGTCGCCAGCGAAGAGGCGAGATTCGGCCTGCCTGAGGTCAGGCGCGGGCTGGTGGCAGGAGCCGGCGGCCTGCTGAGATTGCCAAGCAGGATTCCGTATCACATAGCGATGGAGATCGCCCTGACAGGCGAGCACTTCCCTGCGGCCAGGCTGGCAGAGGTCGGGCTGGTGAATAAGCTTGTCCCGGCGGGCCAGGCACTTCCCGCCGCCGTGGAACTGGCCAGGAAGGTGGCGCTCGGGGCTCCGCTGGCGCTGACCGCGTCTAAGCGGGTGATCGTAGAGTCCGCCGATTGGGCCGCGAACGAGGCCTTCGCCAAGCAGGGCGAGATCATCGCGCCGATCTTCAGGTCCAAGGACGCGATGGAGGGCGCGGCTGCCTTTACGGCAAAGCGGCCGCCTGCCTGGCGTGGCGAGTAACGCTGTGCCGCGGCGGCGTTAGCTGCTGCCGACGGGCGGCGTTCGCTACCGCGGCATCCTGCCACGAGGAGGGCGCGCGATGAGCGATCAGCTGATCAGCGTCGTCGTGCCCTTCTATAACAACGCAGCGCTGCTCGGAGACTGCCTGACCTCGATCGCGGCGCAGACTTACCGCAACCTGCAGGTCGTGATGGTCGACGATGGCTCGACGGACGGCAGCGGCGCGATCGCGCGCGACCAGACCGCGGCCGATTCGAGATTCGAGCTAGTCAGCCAGCAGAACCGTGGTCCAGGCGCGGCCCGCAACCGCGGCGTCGCGGCGGCGACCGGCGAGTTCCTCGCCTTCGTTGACGCCGATGACCTGCTGCCGCCCGACGCCTACGCCACCATGCTCGCCGTGCTCGAGCAGACCGGCTCTGACTTCGTAACGGGGGGCGTGCTCAGGCTGAGCGCGGACGGCCTCGGCAGGTCAGGGCTGCACGCGCGGGCCATCAAGGCCAGGCGGCTGCGGACGCAGATCGGCCGCACTCCTGAGCTGTTCTACGACATCTCGGTGTGGAACAAGCTCTTCCGCCGCTCGTTCTGGGATGCCGCCAGGCTCAGCCTGCCTGAGGGCATGCTCTGGGAAGACCTCGTCGCGATGACGAAGGCACACGTTCTCGCCAGGTCCGTCGACGTGATCACCGAGCCCGTGTACCAGTGGCGGGATCGCGACAAGGGCGCGCCGTCGATCACGCAGTCCCGCACCGACATCGGCAATATCAGGGACCGGATCACGGCTCTGCATATGATCGATGACTTCCTGCGCGACCGGGGAACGCCGGCCATGCTGCGCCAGCATCAGCACAAGGCGCTGCTTAATGACCTCTGGCTCTATATCGGCGACCTGCCAGGCACCGATGCCACGTATCAGCGAGAGTTCGTCGAGCGCACCGCCGGGTACCTGCGGCAGGTGAGGCCCGGCCTGATCAACGAGCTGCCGGCGACCCGCAAGCTGGCCTACTACCTGATCGGCCACGGGCACCTCGATGAGCTCGTGAAGTTCGGGCAGTGGCTGGACGCCAACCCGGGCAGGACACCGCCCATGGCTAGGTCTCGTCGTCGGCTCGGCGCGTTCCCGAGGCTCCGCGGACTGCGAGCCGACCTGCCGCTGCGCGATGACCCGCGGCTTTCCATCCCCGACCGGGTGTTCAAGCCGCAGCGGCGCGAGCTCGATCCCTACGTCGGCATCGACAGGCTCAACTGGCAGGGCGGCTCGCTCTCGATCGAGGGCTGGGCTTATGTGCCCTCGATGGACATCGGCAGGCGCCGGGATGCCACCAAGCTCGTCGCCCTGATCCCGCGCGGCCGGCTCCGGCCGCCGCTGCTGCTCCCTGCCAGTCAGGTCAGGCGTCCCGACGTGACCGCCGCATCTGGGCAGGACCGGTACCGCTACGAGTGGGCGGGATTCCGATGTGACATTCCCGCCTGGCTGCTCAAGATCGGGGGCCGCTGGCTGACTGGCACCTGGGACTTCGTTGTACTGGTGCGCGGCCGCGGCGTCTGGCGGCCCTCGCGGCTGCATGCGGCCGGCCCGCCGCCCGCAGACCCCGGTATCCGCGAGGTCGCTCCTGGCGTGCTGGCAGGCATCCAGTGGACCGGCGGCCGGATGCAGCTGAGGCTGAGGCGAAGCTCGGCGGCACCGGTCGCCAGCGAGGTTGCGCCTCAGCAAGCAGCGCGGCCCGCGGCGGAGCTGGCGTGGCAGCAGACCTGGGACAGCGAAGGAACATTGATCGTGCAGGGCACCGTGCCTGCGGCGCTTGCAGGACGTGCCAGAGGAGATGTTCAGGTGCTGCTCCGTCACCTGGACGGCTGGGGTACTCACGCGATCGGGGCCGAGGTAACGGGCAATACCTTCCGCGCTGCCGTTCCGGTCGGCGCGATAGAGGTGTTCGGTGACGAGCAGCCGCTGCGGGATGGCCGCTGGTCGATCACGGTGTCCTGGCCGGACGCCGCGCTCGGCACCGGCACGGCGACGGCGGATCGCACGCGTGTCAGGGTCGGGCCCAAGGTCTACCGCTGCGCTCCCGACGGCACTGGCCTGCTGCTCGTCGTCGGCCCGGTCCTCGGCGTGACGGAGCGGGGCCGGATCCGCCGCCGCCTGCTCCGCGACGTCTACTACCGTGCCCAGCGGTTGCTGTCGCTACGTGAGCAGATCCTGTTCAGCAGCTTCCACGGCAAGCAGTGCGGGGATAACCCGCGCGGCATCGCCGATGAGCTGGGGCGCCGCGGCGATCCAAGAAGGGCCATCTGGGCCATTAACGACCGCTCGGTGCTCGTGCCGCCTGGAGCCGAGTCCGTGCTGATCGGAACGCGTGCCTACTTCCGCGCGCTGGCCAGGTCCCGGTATCTGATCTACAACGACCATGTCCCGCTCCCGTACCGCAAGCGGGCCGGCCAGCGGCACGTCCAGACCTGGCACGGCACGCCGCTGAAGCGGCTGGGCTATGACATCGGGACGCCGAGCTCCGCCAGCGGAGTCAGGTACCTGGATTACATGGCGGGCGACGTCGCCCAGTGGGATCTGCTGTTGTCCCCGAACCCGTTCAGCACGCCGATCATGCGCCGGGCGTTCCGGTTCACCGGTGAGATCTGCGAGACCGGCTACCCGCGCAATGATGCGCTGGTATCGGCGGCCGCCGCCCCCAGCCAGGGCTCTGGGGATGGCGCGGATTCCAATAGCGGCGAGATCAGGGAACGGCTGGGCTTGCGCCCGGGCCAGAAGGTTGCCATGTACGTCCCGACCTGGCGGGATAACCAGCACGACGAAGCCGGTCGTTACCTGCTGGACTTCAGGCTTGACCTTGCGGCGGCCGCGGACAAGCTGGCAACTGAGTGGGTGCTGCTGATCAGGGGTCATCATCTGATGGCTGGCGGCATCCGGGCAGCGGCGATTCCCGGGTTCACGATCGACGTCACCGGCTATCCGGACATCGGCGACCTGCTGCTCGTGACCGACGCGCTGATTACCGACTACTCATCGGTCACGTTCGATTTCGCACCGACCGGCCGGCCGATGCTGTTCTTCACCTACGACCTCGAGCAGTACAGGGACCAGCTCCGCGGCTTCTACTTCGACTTCGAATCGGACGCACCAGGGCCGCTGCTCGCCACCTCGGACCAGGTTGTCGCCGCGCTGGGCGACATCGACGCGGTTGCCGCCAAGTACGCGGCGGCGCACGCGGCGTTCACCGCCCGGTTCTGTCCGCTCGACGACGGCAAGGCGTCCGCCCGCGCCTGCGACCGGATCTTCGCGCGATGAAAGACGCCCGGGTTCGCAGTGCTCAGCCCGACGCTGCCGCGTCTGCTGGCCCGGCGAAGCCCGGAGCCGGCGGCGCACCTGTGGCACAGCCGGCGTCGCGATGGCCGTCAGGCTGGCTTGTCCTGGTCATCCCGGCACTGGCCGAACTCGTTGTCGGCGGCTACAGGATCGGAGTTCCGTCGCTCTGGCGGGATGAGGCCGCGACGATCTCTGGGTCCCAGCGGTCGTTGTCGGCCATCGCGACGATGATGGGGCACGAGGACGCTGTTCACGCGCCCTATTACTTCCTGATGCACCCGGTCATCGCGATCGGCGGCACGTCGGCGACAGTGCTCCGGCTGCCTTCCCTGATCGCGATGACGCTCGCGGCGGGTCTCACCGGCGCGCTAGGCCGGCGCCTCGCACAGGCATCCGGGCTGCCGGGGCCGACGGCGGTCGGGCTGATCGCCGGGCTGTCCCTGGCCGCGGTTCCGCTGACGACCAGATATTCCCAAGAAGCCAGGCCGTACGCGCTGGCGACGCTGTTCGCGGTGGTCGCGAGTTACGCGTTCCTGCGGGCGATCGAATCTCCCCGATGGCGCCGATGGGTCCTTTATGCTGCGGCCTTGCTGCTGGCTGGCTTGTTCAACTTGTTCGCGGTGCTGCTCGCCGTCGCGCACGGCCTGACCCTGATCTGGCTCTCCAGGGCGAAGCCAGCCGTTTCTGGCCAGGACGGGCAATCCACCGTGGTCACCGCGGCCGTGGTGTGGCGCTGGCTCGCCGCCTGTGTGTCCGCGGTCGTGCTGCTTAGCCCCGTCATCGCGCTCAGCGCCGGTCAGTCCAGCCAGCTGAACTGGCTTAGGCGGCCTGGCCTCGGCACGCTGGCCACACTCGCACGCGATTTCGCCGGATCTACGGTACTGATCCCGGTTGTCGCTCTGGTGACCCTGCTCGGCTGCGTCGCAGGCCTCGGAACCGCCGTCGGCGCGAAGCGGCCTGCGCTGACCGCGATCGCGCTGCCCTGGCTGGTTGTTCCGCCCGCGCTGCTGATCGCGGTGTCGGTCATTCACCCGTATTACGTCGAGCGCTACGTGCTGTTCTGCGTGCCAGCGCTGGCCGTCTTGCTGGCTGCGGGGCTTGTCTGGCTGGTCAGGCTGACGAGGCGAGCGCTGGCCGGTCGTGGGCTGCGACCGAGTCTCGCTGATGTGCTGGCCGCGGTTCCGTCTGCCGCGCTCGCGCTGATCATCGTGGCCGCTCTCATCGGCCCGCAGCGAGAGATCAGGCAGGTCGGCGCGCGGCCCGACAACCTGAAGGCAGTCGCCGCCGTGGTCGCAGGGCATGAACGGCCGGGCGACGCCGTGCTGTATCTGCCTCGCGACACCGATCTCGTGGGCGTGGCCTATCCGGCCGCGTTCCGCCACCTGCGCGACGTCGGGCTCGGCAGGTCGGCCCTGGCATCGGGAACGCTGCGCGGGATCGCGGCCCGGCCGCGCGTCGTGGCGAGCAGGATCGGGCAGGTGCGCCGCCTCTGGACCGTGCAGTGGGCGAGTCCGCTCTCCCGGTCGACCGCGGCGCCACCGCAGCTGACCAGGCTTTTGTCCGGGCTTCATCTCGTCGGCCGGTGGCGGATCCAGTCGATGGTCCTGCGGCTGTACGCCACCTCGTCACGCTAGAGGCCGCCCCGGATGGATAGTGCCCCGCCGCCTGGCGGCGGCGGGGCACTGCTGGGGGCGGGCTGGCCGGAACGGGGGTCTTGCCAGCCCTTGTGGCCTGGCCGGGGGTGCCTGGCCGATGGTGCCTGGCCGGTGGTGCTGCCCGGGTGCGGGGGCGGTGCGGGGGCGGGTCAGGTGGCGGGGTGGCCGGCCAGGGTGTGGCGGAGTTTGCCGCGGGCTCGGTGCAGCCGGGACATGACGGTGCCGAGCGGGGTGCCCATCAGGGCGGCGACTTCGCGGTAGGGGTAGCCTTCGACGTCGGCGAGCCAGATGGCGGTGCGGAACTCGGGCGGGAGCTGGCGCAGGGCGTCAAGGATGGCGGTGTCGGTGATCTTTTCGAGGGCTTCGGTTTCGGCGGAGCGGGCTGGGCCGGACAAGGGGTCGGTGCTGGGGTGCCAGTCGGCGGCGGGGTCGGCGCCGGGGGCGATGGCGGGTTCGCGCTTGCGCTTGCGGTAGGTGTTGATGAAGGTGTTGGCCAGGATCTTGTGCAGCCAGGCGCGCAGGTTGGTGCCGGGGGTGTACTGGGCGAAGGCGGTGTAGGCCTTGGCCAGGGTGTCCTGGACCAGGTCCTCGGCGTCGGCGGGGTTGCGGGTCATCCGCAGCGCGGCGGGGTAGAGCTGGCCGAGGTAGGGCCGGACCTGCTGCTCGAAGTCGGCCTGCGGGCCGTCCGGCGCGGCCGGGATCGGCGCGGCGGCAGCCAGGGCAGCCGGGGCAGCCGCGGCAGTCGCGGCGGGCGCGGCGGGCGCGGTGGTCGCGGTGGTCATCAGCGGTAGCTCCCTCGTGGTTGGTCACTACTAAGACGCCGCTGGTCCCGATCCGGATTCGTGATCTGAGTTACACGCCCGCTACACACAGTCATCACACCTTCTGCGCGGTCGGACCATGCCGGGCAATCCGAATATGTACGATTGCGACCGGAGCCACCGAGTAAACCAGCTACCGAGATGCCCCTGAGGAGATTTCGTTGGCCTCAGATGGCTCTGCCTGGACATCTGCTCGCGAAGGCGGCCCAGAGGCTGCCAGCCCCGCGACGAGGCTTCCGCCGCCGAGAATCCGCAAATCTGCGGGCCGGCATGCGACCACGAAGACAGCCGCGCCATCCAGAACCGGTGCGGGGGATGCCGCCGGAGCCAGCTCAAGTCGGCAGCAATCTCACGCGCGACAGCTGCCGAGATCCGCTCGCCATGGCAAGTTCCTGCTGCACCCGCTGATACTCATCTGCGCGGTTCAGACCGCCGGTTGCGTGGTCCTGGTCCGCAGCAATACCGCGTTCACGGACGAGGCCGATTACCTGCGGCTCGGTCACCTGCTGATAGCACACTGGCTGCATGGCAAGTCCTGGCCTGCCGATTACGCGGACAGGGTCCTGTCAGGAGCGCCTGCGATCTACCCGCCGCTCGGCGCGCTCGCCGACAGCGTCGCAGGTGTGGCTGGCGCTCGGATCTTGTCACTGGCCTTCATGGTCGCGGCGACCGTCCTGGTATACCGGACTGCGTCGCGGCTGCTTGGCCCTACCGAGGCGACCATCGCGGCGGCCTTGTGGGCGTTGAGCGAACCGGTGCTGAGGCTGGCCTTCGCCACCTACGATCCGATGTCGGTGTTCCTCGTCGCGCTCGCGGCCTGGCTCGCCGTGGAGGCCGGATACGGGCGCAGGCACCGGGTCGTCGTGCTGTGCTCGGGTTCCGCGCTCGGGGTTGGCGTTGCCGTCGCGTACTCCGCGATCGCAATCGCTCCCGTAGTGATCGCATTCGCCTTTCTCACGTGGTGGCACCGGTTCGGCACGCGGCTGGCCGCGTTCTGGACCGTCGCCATGACCGCGACGGCGGCCGGCGTCTTCACGCTGGTCATCACCGCCTGTGCATCCTGGCCGGGTATCGCGTTCTCCATCTTCAACCGCCAGGTGAACGACTACCAGAGCGCATCGGTCATCTTCGGCGACGTAGCCATGTCCAGCGGGCTGATCATTGTCCTCGCGTTGATCGGCGCCGCCGCTGCGATCAGGGAGCCGAACCGGCCGTTCCGGTTCCTGGTCATCCTCCTGGGCGCTACGGCGCTGGTCGTGCCCGCGGCCCAGTTCTACATGCGGACGGCATGGGCGCTCGACAAGCACGCGGCCTACGGGATCTGGTTCGCGTCGATGGCCGGCGGCTATGGTTGCGTGGCGATGGCCCGCTGGCTGCGGGCGGCGAGGATCAGGAGCAGGGGCGTGGTCCTGGCGGCCGGCCTGCCGGCGCTCGTCATTGTCCTGGCGATCAACTGGCAGCTGGCCTCAGCGACGTTCCGCAGCTGGCCGAACGCCACGTCGTTCGTGTCGTCGTTCGAGCGGGTCGCGCCGCAGAACAGCGGGAAGATCTACGGCTCGGCACAGAAGCGCGTGGCCGAGTACTACGCACCTGAGGGCGCGAAGTGGTGGCTGTGGAGGGTCTCCGCCATGTCGCTCGATCCGGCCGGTGTTCCGCGCAGCCGGTGGTACTCCTACTATGCGGACCGGCTGAGGACCGACGGCTACGGGCTCATCGCTTTGTTCTATGTCAGGCCAGCGGGGATGGCACTGCCGCCAGCCACCTCTGTGAGTCATGGCGAGGCTGGGCGCATCACAGTTGAACTCAGCCAGCTGGAACCGTTGAAGGCGAGTGAACCAGGCGTGCTGGTGCTTACCAGGGCACTCGAACACGATCGTGAGTACCGCCTGGTCGCCCTCGGGCCTTACGACAGCGTCAACCAGGACGGCATCTACGCCATCTGGCTGAGGAAACCGCTAGCACCGTTCGCGTGACACGGTTGCCGGAGCCGTTCGAAGCACTCCGGGATTCTTGATAATCCTCACCCATGGTGGTGCTCGACGTCGGCTCATGTCCGCGCAAACTTGCTAGCTAGGTTGGCCTTGTGGATCTCAGAGCTGTGAAAGCCTCGGCACAGCCGGAGCTTGCGGCGTGCGCCATCGCGGCGGCGAGGAACGCGCACGGCCTGCTGGACGACGCCGAGCTGCTGGCCCGGGCGGGCCGCACCGGGCGCGCGTACTCCCTCGCGGTGCTCGCGGTTGAAGAGTGCGGCAAGGCATTGGACCTGACCGCCCTGGCAGTCATGCCACCGAGAGTCAGGGCACGGGCACCGCTCGGCCGGATGCTGCAGTGGCATCAGCTCAAGCTGGTCGGAGGGCTGCTGATCGCCGTGCTGCCGATCGGCAGCGTGGGCTCGAAGGTAGCCGTCATGTCTGCCGACGAGCTGGCGTACATCGCGCACATTCTCGATGCGCCCGCCGACGAGGCAGACCGCCTCAAACGGCGCGGCTTGTACGTGGACATGGACCGGAGCGGCCGGATCCGCGACCCGTCAGAGATCACCGAGTCCGAGCTCACCAGCCAGCTCGGCCGGGCGCGCCAGGCCACCGCCTCGGGGATCAGGGTGCTGCTCGGCCCGGATGTTCATGCCCTGCTCGCACATCCGTCCGCCGAGGCCGTCGAACTCATTCAGGAGCTGGTCACCGCGCTTAGCGAAGCGGGATACGACCGGACTCCCAAGGCCGCAGCCGACGTGATACTCAGGTCGGTCGACAGGTTCCGGGAGCAGAGAGAGACGCGCGATCAGGCCAATGCGGTCGATGGCCTGCCCTGCGGTCCGTAACCGGCCAGCTTGCTGCGCAGCTTCTCCCGGCCCCTGTGCAGCCGCGACATCACGGTGCCGATCGGCGTGCCCATGATCCTGGCGACCTCGCGGTACGGATAGCCCTCGATGTCGGCCAGGTAGATCGCCGTGCGGAAGTCCTGCGGCAGGTCGCGCAGGGCGCTCAGCACCTCAGAATCGGCGAGCCGGTCTAGCGCTTCGGTTTCGGCCGACGGGGCTACCTGCGCATAGGACTCCGAGCCTGATTGCCAATCGTCGCGTTCGGCGTTCGAGGCTATGGCTGGCTCTCGCTTGCGCTTGCGGTAGGAGTTGATGAACGTGTTCGCCAGGATCCTGTGCAGCCAGGCCCGCAGGTTGGTACCGGGCGTGAACTGGTCGAACGCCGTGTAGGCCTTTGTGATCGTCTCCTGGACCAGATCCTCGGCATCGCTGGTGTTGCGCGTCATCGCGAACGCGGCAGAATGCAGCTGATCCAGGTAGGGCAGCACCTGCTGCTCGAACCCGGTCCTCGCGGACCGGTCGTCCGGTGACTGCACTGCGGGGGTCATCGCATCCTTCGCTTGCTCGCTGCCGGCCGTTTGCCGGATCCTTGCACCACGTTCGAGCAGGAATATCACTGCTCTGCGGCCCGGTGAAAGCACCCGGACGGGCGTCGCGAGTAAATGATCGGCCAGGTTCCCTGTGACCGGCCGGTCGGTGGTTACTTTAAGCAATCAAACTATCACGAGCGCATCTGGACGCGGCAAAGCCCGACGCCGGGGTACGCTGCGCCCCTGCACCACTTCATCAGGGCAGATCTGCCTGGTCAGGTCATATCCAGCTGTGGAACCACATCCGCTGGAACCAGGAGGAGTACGGCATCACCTGGGCCGCGAGCACTGGATAAAGGTAGGCGAAGCTCGCCAGCGTGAGCAGCATGTAGCCGCCCGCCACGACCGCCCCGGTGGCCCGCCGGCCTGCCGGGGCGGCGGCAGGCCCGATAATCATCCCCAGGCACACCGTGATCGCCATGATCAGGTATGGCAAGAAGATGACCGCGTAAAAGTAGTACTCGGTGCGGTGGTCGTGCCAGGCGAACCAGAACCAGGGCAGCCAGCCTGCAGCTACGCCGACCAGGATCCCGCCAGCCCGCCAGTCCCTGCGGGTGACCCACCAGATCAGGCAGAAAACCAGCGCGAGGATCGACGCCCACCAGATAGCCGGCGTGCCGATCGCGAGCACCTCCTGCTCGGTCGACTTCGCTCCGCCGCAGCCTTTCGCTGGGAGGCAGTTGGAGAACATGGACACGGGCCGGCCAAGGATGATCCACGTCCACGGGTAGGACACATAGCCGCTGTGGTCCTGCAGGCCAAGGCCGAAGCCGAGCATCGACTTCTGGTACTGGTACCAGGAGTCGAGCGTCGACCAGAGCGGGGTGTGATTGCCGACCGTGGCCGCCCAGTTCCTGCCGTATCCCTCGTCGCTCGCGAACCAGCCGGTCCAGGAAACCAGGTAGGTGACGAACGGCACGACGCCGAAGGACACCGGCAGCCACTTGAGGTCGCTGCGGAGCACGCCGCCGAGCCGGTCGCGATAGCCGAGCGCGCGCCTCGCGCCGATGTCCCACGCGATCGCGAGCCCTCCGAAGGCGAACAGGTACCAGATGCCGTTCCACTTCGTCGCGCATGCGGCGCCGAGGAAGACCCCGGCGAGCACACGCCGCCACCTGATCCCGAGCTTGGGCCCGCCGCCAGCGAGGTCGCTGGCGGGAGCATGCTCGGCGAGCGCGACCAGCCTCGCGCGCGAGGCGTCCCGGTCGAGCACAAGCATGCCGAACGCGGCGAGCACCCAGAACATCACGAAGACGTCCAGGATCGCGGTCCTGCTGAGCACGAGTTCAAGGCCGTCCAGCGCCATCAGCAGGCCGGCCACGCAGCCGAGCAGGGTCGAGCGGGTCATCCGGCGAACGATCCTGGCCGTCAGCAGGATCGCCAGCGTTCCGACGACCGCCACTGAGAACCGCCAGCCGAACGGGGTGAGGCCGAACAGCCACTCGCCGACCGCGATCATGGCCTTGCCGAGCGGCGGGTGAGCTACGTACTCACCCGGCGAGGTGAGGACGTGGGTACTGCCGCTGACCAGGAGTGAGTTGACGTTCTTGGGATGGTTCCACTCGACGCCGTGGTGCAAGATCGACCAGGCGTCAGGCACGTAGTAGGTCTCGTCGAAGACCACGGCCTTGGGGGTCCCGAGCCGGTAAAAGCGCAGGAAACCCCCGAACACGGTGACCAGCAGCGGGCCCGCCCAGCCCCACCAGGATGCTGGAGGCATGGGCGGAACCAGGCGATCGCGCAGGCTCCGCCCAGGTGTGCCCTCTGACCAGCCTGCCGCGTCGACCGGCGCCGCGAACTCGGAAGCTCTCATCGCAAGCCATGGTAGGGCTGCATGGCATTAGCGTGGGCCGCGATGAACTCCGGAATTCACCAAGGCGATGAGCCCGGTCAGCAAGCCACTGGCACGCTGATCCTGGCGGCCGCGCCGATCGGCAGACCGCAAGACGCATCCGGCAGCCTCGCGGACGCGCTCGCTGCCGCACCGGTGATCGCCGCTGAAGACACGCGCCGACTGGCACGGCTGGCCAGGTCGCTGGGCGTCACACTGGCGGGCCGGATCGTTTCCTACTACGAGGCTGTGGAGACCGAGCGTGCCCGGTTGCTGCTCGGTGCGCTCGCGGGCGGCCAGGACGTGCTCCTGATCACGGACGCCGGCACGCCGGGCATCAGCGACCCCGGCTACCGGCTGGTCAACACGGCCATAGAGGCCGGGGTCAGGGTGACGGTGCTGCCTGGACCGTCGGCGGTTACGGCCGCCATCGCAGTCTCCGGGCTGCCCTCCGACCGGTTCTGCTTCGAGGGCTTCCCGCCCCGTAAGGCCAGCGCGCTGGCCCGCAGGCTGGCCGACCTTCGCGACGAGCCGCGGACGATGGTCTTCTTCGAGTCGCCCCGCCGGCTTCCAGCGACTCTGCAGCAGATGGCAACGGCGTTCGGGGACCGGCCGGCCGCGGTCTGCCGGGAACTGACCAAGACGCACGAGCAGATCAAGCGCGGCTCGCTCGGCGAACTCGCGGCGTGGGCGGCCGACGGCGTGCTCGGCGAGATCACGGTCGTGGTCGGGGGCGCGAGCTCAGCAGGGGCCGGGGCCGCGACAGCGGCCGTAGCCGCCACCGAGGACGTGGCGG
Organism: uncultured Actinomycetota bacterium; assembly: GCA_963809195.1. Taxonomy (GTDB): domain Bacteria; phylum Actinomycetota; class Actinomycetes; order Streptosporangiales; family Streptosporangiaceae; genus Chersky-822. The sequence continues at coordinate 28,893 of CAWEIQ010000006.1, forward strand.
CGAAGGTCGCCGCCGCCGAGCAGGCGGGACTGACCCGCAAAGACGCGATAGCGTCGGTCACCGCCGAGACCGGCCTCCGTAAGCGCATCGTCTACGAGGCGGTGCTCAAGGCAAAGGCTGGTGGACACCCGCATGATCCCGGAGACTTTTCGGCGTAGCTGCTGAGAATCATCCGTGATGCCATGCTCCGGCTCGCGCGGAGCGTGACCCGGAGCGCCGCTCGTGAGCAATACGCTAGATGGCATGTCCGCTACGACCGGTCGTCACATCCTGGCCGCGCCCGCATGGCCGTACGCCAACGGGCCCAGGCACATCGGGCACGTCTCTGGCTTCGGACTGCCGTGCGACATGTTCAGCAGGTACCACAGGATGTCAGGCGACAAGGTGCTCATGGTCAGCGGCACCGATGAGCACGGCACGCCGATCCAGGTCCAGGCCGACGCCGAAGGCGTGACGGCGCGCGAGCTCGCCGACCGCTACAACCGGGTGATCGCCGAGGACCTGACCGGGCTCGGGATGTCCTACGACCTGTTCACCAGAACCACGACGCAGAACCACTACTCCGTTGTCCAGGAGATGTTCAAGGGCCTGTATGACAACGGCTATATCTTCGCCAAGACCACGCTCGGCGCGGTCTCGCCGTCCACCGGCAGGACGCTGCCCGACCGCTACATCGAGGGCACGTGCCCCATCTGCGGCTACGACTCGGCGCGCGGCGACCAGTGCGACAACTGCCAGAACCAGCTCGATCCCGTCGACCTGATCAACCCTCGGTCCAAGATCAACGGCGAGAGTCCAGTTTTCGTGGAGACCGAGCAGTTCTTCCTTGACCTGCCCGCCTTCGCGGACGTGCTGGGCAGCTGGCTGCAGTCCAAGAGCGGCCAGTGGCGGCCGAACGTGCTGAAGTTCTCGCTCAACCTGCTCGGCGATCTGCAGCCCCGCGCGATCACCAGGGACCTGGACTGGGGTGTGCCCATCCCGCTCGACGGCTGGCGCGACCGGCCTGACAAGCGGATCTATGTCTGGTTTGACGCGGTGATCGGGTACCTGTCGGCCTCGATCGAGTGGGCACGCAGGTCTGGCGACCCGGACGCGTGGCGCGCCTGGTGGCAGGACCCTGAGGCGCTGGCCTACTACTTCATGGGCAAGGACAACATCGTCTTCCACGCCGAGATCTGGCCCGCGATGCTGCTCGGCTACAGCGGAAAGGGCAGCCGTGCAGGCAAGCAGGGGGACGGCAAAGCCGGCTCGCTTGGCGACTTGAACCTGCCGTCCGAGGTGGTCTCGAGCGAATACCTGACCATGGAGGGCCGCAAGTTCTCCTCGTCGCGGGCCGTCGTGATCTACGTGCGCGACTTCCTGAGCCGCTACGACGTGGACGCGCTGCGCTATTACGTCGCCGTCGCAGGGCCTGAGAACCAGGACACCGACTTCACCTGGAGCGAGTTCGTCAGGCGCAATAACGATGAGCTGGTCGCCAACTGGGGGAACCTGGTCAACCGCAGCATCTCCTTCGCTGCCAGGAACATCGGCTCGATCCCGGACGCCGGCCAGCTGACCGACGCTGACCGCGCGCTCCTCGAGGGCTCAAAGCAGGCGTTCGCCGTGGTCGGCGAGTCGTTGTCCAGGTCGCGGTTCAAGGCCGCGATCAACGATGTGATGCGCACGCTCGGCGAGGCGAACAAGTACCTGTCCGACCAGGCGCCCTGGAAGCTGCGCGAGTCGGACCCCGGGCGGATGCGCACGATCTTGCACGTGGCGCTGCAGCTAGTCGACGACGGCAAGACCTTGATGACGCCGTTCCTGCCCCGCTCGTCGCAGCGGGTCTTCGAGATGCTCGGCGGCGATGGCAGCTGGTCGGACATGCCGCGGATCGACCAGGTCGACGAAGACGGCGGTCCGTCCTACCCGGTGATCACCGGCGACTACGGAGGCGCGGCGACCTGGGCGTCGGCCCCGATCCGGCCGGGAACGCCGCTCGCGGCTCCGACCCCGCTTTTCGCCAAGATCGACCCCGGCGTCGTGATCGACGAGCTGAACCGGCTTGGCGGCTACGACGACGACGCGGAGGACGGGTGAAGCTCGCCAGTTCGGCCGAGCGCGTGAGGCTTGCTAGCCCGGAGCGCGTGAGGCTTGCCAGCGCGGAGCGCGTGATCGGCACGCGCGGCTCGACCGCACACCGGTCATGAAGGCTCCGCCCGCGCCCCCGCCTCAGCCGCTCCCGGCGCCCGCCTTCGACGCGCACACGCACCTGGACATGTTGCCAGGGCCGGTCGAGTCCGTGCTCGATGACGCCCGAGCGGCCGGAATCACCAGGGTCGTGACGATCGGCTGCGACGTCGAATCATCTCGCTGGGCAGCCGACTGTGCGGCAGAGCACGCAGACGTTTACGCTGCGGTGGCGATCCACCCGAACGAGACGGCGCGTGCCGGGGCAAACGGAGGCCGCGACGCAGTGCTGGCCGTGATCGCGGACCTCGCGGCGCGGCCGAAAGTGCGCGCGGTCGGCGAGACAGGCCTCGATTACTACCGCGACTACGCCGCACCAGAGCTGCAGCGGGACTGGTTCCGCGCGCACATCGAGATCGCCAAGGCGGCGGGCAAGGCGCTGATGATCCACGACAGGGACGCTCACGCGGACGTGCTCGACATTCTTGAGCTACAGGGCGCACCCGAGCATGTCGTTTTCCATTGCTTCTCCGGCGACGCGGAAATGGCCAAGCGGTGCGCCGACTCCGGCTACGTGATGAGCTTCGCGGGCAATGTGACGTTTCCCAGCGCGGGTCAGCTGCGCGAGGCGGCGGCTGTCGCGCCAGCGGAACTGATACTGGTCGAGACCGACGCGCCGTACCTGACTCCGGTCCCGAGCCGGGGCAGGATGAACGCGCCTGCCCAGGTAGCGCACACGCTGCGCGCGATCGCTGAGGTCAAGCAGATGGATGTTGCCGAGCTGTGCGCTGCCGTGATGGCCACCGGAGAGCGGGTCTTCGGCCGATGGCAAGACCAGGCAGCTCCGTGACAGTCTGTCTCGGCACCTACGCCGAGCTGGGGCGCTCGTTGCTGGTCCCGGCAGTCTCAGCTGGTTAGCGTGCTGCCGGTGACACACGACCCAGATGCAGCCGCGCGGTTGCTCGTACCTGCCGAGGTCAGGCAGATCGCGAGCAGGCTTGGGTTCCGGCCGTCGAAGCGGCTCGGCCAGAACTTCGTCATCGACCCCGGAACGATCAGGCGCATCGTGGGGCTGGCCGGGTTGCGGCCCGACGACGTGGTGCTCGAGGTCGGACCGGGGATCGGCTCGCTCACGCTGGGACTGATCGGGGCCGCGCACCGGGTCGTCGCGGTCGAGGTGGACCCGCTCCTTGCCGCCGAGTTGCCAGCCACGATCGCCGATCGGGCGCCTGCCCTCACCGACAGGCTTGAGGTGGTCACCGCTGACGCTCTCAGCCTGCGGGGGATTCGTCCCCCGGGCCGGCAGTGCGGGGGGTTCGGGGGGTCGTCCCCCCGGGCCAGCAGCGGGGTTCCGGGGGTCGTCCCCGGGTCAGCACCGCGCCGCGATTCGGTACCTGGGCCGCCGCCAACTGCACTCGTCGCAAACCTGCCCTACAACGTGGCCGTCCCGGTCGTGCTGCACCTGCTCGAAGAACTGCCTTCGATCGACCGCGCGCTGGTCATGGTCCAGGCCGAGGTCGCCGACCGGATGTCCGCCGCGCCCGGAAGCAAGACCTACGGCGTGCCCTCGGTCAAGCTCGCCTGGTACGGGACAGCCCGGCGGGCCGGGGCGGTATCCAGGACCGTGTTCTGGCCCGCGCCGAACGTGGACTCGGCGCTCGTTGCATTTGCCCGCTGGTCAGACGGCGGCAATCCGGCCGAGGCTGCTGGCCAGCCGGGAGTTACTCGCGAGGAGGTCTTCGCCGTGGTCGACGCCGCATTCGCGCAACGACGCAAGACGCTCAGGTCTGCCCTGGCGTCCTGGGCGGGCACGCCGGGCGCCGCGGAAAAGGTCCTGCGGGAGGCCGGTGTGGAGCCCTCGTTGCGCGGCGAGGCCATCGGCATCGAGCAGTACATCAGGATTGTCCTGGCAGCGCGCAAAGCGCGTAGCATCATCGAATCGTGACGCACGTGACACAAGTAGACGGGGCAGCGGGATCCGTCACCGCCCGAGTGCCTGCGAAGGTGAATCTGCAGCTCTCGGTCGGCCCGCTGCGCGAGGACGGCTACCACGACCTGGTCACGGTGTTTCACGCGGTGTCGCTCTTGGATGAGCTGACCGTGACGCCGGCCGACCGCACCAGCGTCACCGTCTCCGGCGAGGGCGGGCCCGCCGTTCCGCTCGGGCCAGCCAACCTGGCGGTGCGGGCTGCGGTGGCGCTGTCGAGGGCAACCGGCCGGCGGGGTAAAGGTGCCGGCGGGGTTCGGATCGAAATCCGCAAGCGGATCCCGGTCGCGGCAGGCCTGGCGGGCGGCAGCGCCGATGCCGCCGCTGCGCTGGTCGCATGCAACGAGCTCTGGCGCACCGGACTCAGCACCTACGAGCTGGCCGAGATCGGTGCACGGATCGGCAGCGACGTGCCCTTCGCGCTCACCGGCGGGACGGCGGTCGGCGTTGGCCATGGCGAGCGGCTGACCACAGCGCTGGTCTCTGGCAACTACCAGTGGGTGCTCGCATTCGGTGCCAACGGCCTCTCGACGCCGGATGTCTATGCCGCCTGTGACCGTCTCAGGGCAGCACGGCGCTCGAAGGACGGGAAGTCGTTCGTGGTGCCTGACCCCGAGCTCAACACCGATCTGATGGCCGCCTTGCGGTCAGGGGATCCGGCCGCAGTCGGCCCTCTGCTGACCAACGACCTGCAGCCCGCCGCGCTCTCGCTGCAACCGCTGCTGCGGCAGGCGTTGCAGGCGGGCAAGGAGCACGGGGCGCTCGGCGCGATCGTCTCAGGATCGGGGCCGACCTGCGCGTTCCTGGCGAAGAACACCGACGCGGCCCGTGAGCTCGCGGTCGGCGTGACCGGAGCGGGCGTGTGCCGGGCCGTCGTCCAAGTATCGGGGCCGGCGCCGGGAGCTAGCGTGGTGGAATCGGGCGCCCTGGCGTGAACCTCGTCAACCTCGAGGCCGCCGTCAAGGCCTACGGGGAGCGGACGCTGCTCGACCACGTCTCCCTCGGCCTGGCCGCTGGCGACAGGATCGGCGTCGTCGGCCGCAACGGTTCCGGCAAGACCACCTTGCTTGCCGCCCTGGCCGGGGCCGTGGATCTGAACTCAGGCCGATCGACCAGGGCGCGCGACGCGTCCGTCGGCTACCTGCCGCAGGCCGAGCAATTGACGGGGCAGGTGCGGGAGATTGTGTTCGGAGCGCTGCCCGAGCACGAATGGGCGACCGATGCCCGGGCGCGCGGGCTGCTGGCCGCCCTGCTCGCCGGCATCGACCTCGACGCCTCGGCCGAACGGCTCTCCGGCGGCGAACGCCGCCGGGTCGCGCTCGCGGCGTTGCTGCGCGGGACCCATGACTTGCTGCTGCTCGACGAGCCGACGAACCATCTGGACATTGAGGCGATCAGGTGGCTCGCCGGCTATCTGACAACTCATGGCAAGGCGTTTGTCGTGGTCACGCACGACCGGTGGTTCCTCGACGCGGTCTGCGACCGCACATGGGAGGTCGGAGACGGTCAGGTGAACGTCTACGACGGCGGCTACTCCGCATACGTACTTGCGAGGGCCGAGCGGGCCAGGCAGGCCGCCGCGCTCGACCAGCGCAGGCGCAACCTGCTCCGCAAGGAGCTCGCCTGGCTGCGTCGCGGTCCGCCGGCCAGGACGAGCAAGCCCAAGTTCCGCCTCGACGCTGCGGCGGCGCTGATCGACGGTGAACCAGCTGCCAGGGATGACGTCGAGCTGGCTCGCGTGGCCACCGCGCGACTCGGCAAGACCGTCATCGACCTGACCGACGTGACCGTCGGCATCGGCGATCTCACGCTGCTCGACAACGTGAGCTGGCAGCTTGGGCCCGGCGACCGGGTCGGGATCGTAGGCGTCAACGGCAGCGGGAAGACCACGCTGCTCAATGTGCTTGCGGCGAGGCCCGATTCCCAGGAGCCAGCTGCCGCGGAGTCAGCACCAGGGGACGAGGCTGCGGATCCCGCGGGCGAGATGGTGGCAACGGCAGTTGGCTACCGGCGCAGCGGAGAGGTCGTCATCGGCAAGACCGTACGGCTCGGCTATCTCACGCAGGAACCGGTGCCCGTCGACCCTACCCTCCGGGCGCTTGAGGCGGCCGAGCAGGTACGGAGCTCGGTGCGGATGGGCAAGCGTGAGCTGACCGCCGGGCAGCTGCTCGAGCGACTCGGCCTGCGCGGCGAACGCCAGTGGACTCCCGTCGCCGAGCTTTCCGGCGGCGAACGGCGCCGGCTGCAGTTGCAAATGCTCTTGATGGACGAGCCGAACGTGCTGCTGCTCGACGAGCCGAGCAACGACCTGGACATCGACACGCTCACCGAACTCGAGGACCTGCTCGACGGCTTCCCTGGATCGATCGTCGTCGTCAGTCACGACCGGTACTTCCTCGAGCGCGTCACCGATCACGTGCTGGCCCTGGTGGACGCGAAGCTGGCGTTCCTGCCGGGCGGGATCGATGAATACCTGGCCCTTCGTGACGAAGGCCTAGCCGGTAAGCCGGGCCTGCCCGTCAGCACCTGGTGCAGCCGACGGCGCCGCAGCGCCTGCGGGTCCCTCGGCTGGGGAGCTGCGCGAGGCGAAGAAGGAGCTCGCCAGGCTTGACCGGCAGCTCGCGCGGCTGACCAGCAAGGAGGCTGAACTGTACGCCGCGCTCGCCGCGGCGAGCGCGGACTACCAGCGGCTGGTCGAGCTGGGAGACGAGCTGCGGTTCGTGCAAGCCGAGAAGGCGGCGATCGAGGACCGCTGGCTCGACGCAGCTGAGCTCGCTGGGAGCTAATGACCCGCCGTGATCACGGATAGTTTTCCGCAGCCACGCCGAAAACCATCCGTGATCATGGCGGCTGGTGGGGGTGGGCTGGGCCGGGCGGGGTGGGCCGGAGGTGGGGGTGGGCCTGGCCTGGGGCGGGCGGGTTGGGCGGGGGGGGTGTTAGGGGGAGGTGGCGATTGTGCGCCAGAAGGTGCGGGCGATGACGCGGTAGCCGGCGTTGTTCGCGTGCTCGTCGGGTCCGCGCGGTGAGCCCGCGCACATCCAGGTCAGCGAGCAGATCGCCGCGACGTTGGGCGGTACCGAGCCAGGTTTGCTGGCCTTGCCCTGCGTCTTGGAGTGCGGCTGCCCGTTCTTCTCGCCGAAGTCCGAGGTGCGGAACGCGGCGAACACGTTCGCCACCCGCGCCCCGTAACGCTGATAGCTGTCGGTCAGCATCTTGTTGGCGCCCGCGGCCACGGCCCCTGTGAGGATGCCGATCTGCCTGCCGGGGGTGCCTCGCAGCCAGAGAGCGAGTTCTGGCACGTAGTACGTCATGCCGACGATCAGGACCTGCTTCCCGGCCGCGGCTCGCAGCGTCGTCAGGATCTGGTCGAGGTTGTCGCCGATTTGCGGCAACCTGGAAACCACGCATGGCAAGATCGCCGTCAGGCCAGTGTCGAGAACGCAGGAGTTCGGGTCGTTGGCGCCGATGTCGATCGTGATCAGCGCCGTGTCGCCGCGATGCGCTCGCAGGAACTTCGCTGCCTGGGCGAGCTGGCTGCCGGCCGGGTAATGGCAGATGCCTCCGTGGATCATCGTTTCTGTCGTCTCGCCCGAGCAGCCGAGCTTGATCAGGCGCAGATGCCGCAGGTGACCGCGGAGCGTCGCGGCGAGCAGGTCCGGATACCCGCGATTCGTCGCGACCTCCTGGCCTATCGCGGTCGGCTGGACGCCGCGAGACAGGGAGTCGCCGAGCGACAGGTAGAACGAGGTTCCCCCGCCCTGGTGGGCGAGCCCGGACGTGAGTGCACGGACCGGGTCCAACTGTCTCTGTGCCGCGCCGGGCTGGGATCCCGAGCCGCGGCCAGAGCTTGCGGAGCCGTCGTGCGAGCAGCCGGCCAGCATGATCGCGCTGGCGATCAGCACCAGCGCCGAGCGACCGGTAAAGCTACGAAGTCGCATGTGCATCGAACGGGCTGAGCAGCAGTCGGAGCAGCGATGCGAGCAGCTCGCGCTCGCGGCTGTCGAGGCCGGTGAGCAGCCCGCGTTCCTGCTCGAGCAAGTCGGTCAGGGCGGCGTCGGCCACCGCCTTGCCGCGTTCGGTTAGCTGGACCAGGACGCCGCGCTTGTCCTGCGGATCCGGCAGCCTCCTGACCAGGCCGCCTTCGGCCAGCCGATCGATCCGGTTGGTCATAGTGCCAGACGTGACCAGCGTGGCCCGCAGCAGTGCGCCCGGGCTCAGCTGGTACGGCATTCCTTGCCGGCGCAGTGCCGAGAGCACGTCGAACTCCCAGGTCTCCAGCCCGTGCGCGGCGAACGCCATCCGCCGCGCCCGGTCCAGGTGCCTGGCGAGCCTGGACACCCGGCTGAGCACCTGCAGCGGCTCGAGATCCAGATCTGGCCGCTCCGCGCGCCAGCCAGCGACGAGATCGTCGACTTCGTCGCGAGCTTCGTCGCGGGCTCTGGTGCGTTCCACCCGAGCAGCATATCTCTTGACATCGAGAATTCAGTTCGGTCACACTGGACAAGAATCTTGACATCGAGATACTTGCCTGGCGGCGGTCCTTTGATGCGGACCGGCCGCACGCGGCCTCGCTGAGGAGGGGCGAACATGTGGGATCCGACTAGGTACCGGCAGTTTGGCGCCGAGAGGTCGCGGCCCTTCTACGAGCTGGTCGGCCGGGTCGGCGCCTCCGAGCCACGGTTTGTGGCTGATCTCGGCTGCGGGCCAGGCGAGCTGACGGCCGACCTATGTGAGCGCTGGCAGACTGCAGAGGTGCTCGGCGTGGACAGTTCCGCAGAGATGATCGAAGCGGCGGAGCACGTCGCGGCTGGCCTGCCGGCCGGGAGCCGGAGAAGGCTGAGGTTCGAGCTCGCGGACGTGTGCGACTGGGAGCCGGCTCGTCCGGTCGATGTCATCGTGTCCAACGCGATGCTGCAATGGCTGCCCGAACACGAGAAGTTGCTGCCCCGCTGGGTCAGCCATCTGGCGCCGGGCGGCTGGATCGCGTTCGCGGTTCCCGGGAACTACGATCAGCCGACTCACAGCTTGCTGCGCGAACTGGCGGCGCTGCCGCGCTGGCGTGACTTGCTCTCCCGAGTTGCGTTCAACCGGCAGGCCGCCGATCCGGCTGAGTACCTCGACCTGCTCTCGCGCGAGGGATGCGCCGTCGACGCCTGGGAGACGACCTACCTGCATGTGCTCGAGGGCGAGGACCCGGTGCTGCGCTGGTATCAGGGCACTGGCCTGCGGCCCGTGATCGCGGCGCTTGATGAGGACCAGGCGGCCGAGTTCATGGCCGAATACGGTGCTCTGCTGCGCGAGAGTTACCCGCGCCAGCCATACGGGACGGTGCTGCCGTTCCGCCGGGTCTTCGTGGTCGCTCAGCTCGTGCGCTGATCCGGCCGCCCAGGTCATGCGCTGATCCGGCCGCCCAGTTCGCGCATCTGCCGGTGTCTGTACACGATGGAATGCGGCATGTTGTGGGAAGTAGGTGTGCGACGGTGAGCGTGATGACAGCCGACCTGATTTCAAGGGCGCGGGCAGGGGACGGGGACGCGTTCCGCGAGCTGACCGAGCCGCACCGCCGCGAGCTGCAGGTGCACTGCTACCGGATGCTCGGATCCTTCCAGGACGCCGAGGACACCCTGCAGGACACGCTGCTCGCCGCATGGAAAGGCCTCGGTCAGTACGAGGGGCGTGCTTCCATCCGCACCTGGCTCTACCGGATCGCCACCAACCGGTGCCTCAACGCCCTTCGCTCCGCCAGCCGACGACCGGCCAAGGAGTGGGACATCCCTAAGGTAGTGCCGCCCGAGCCGACCAGGCTCGGTGAGGTCGTCTGGCTCGAGCCGTTTCCCGACGCCCTCATGGAAGGCGCGATCGACGTGCCGCCAGGCCCTGAGGCGCGCTACGAGCAGACCGAAGCCATCTCCCTGGCCTTCGTGACCGCGCTGCAACTCCTGCCGCCGCGCCAGCTCGCCGTGCTCATCTTGCGTGACGTACTCGGATTCCACGCGAACGAGGTGGCCGGAATGCTCGATTCGACCACTGAGTCGGTCAACAGCGCCCTCAAGCGGGCTCGCGCGAGCCTGGAGCGGCGACGTCCGCCGGCCGCCGATCGCGAACCGGCTCCCGCTTCCGGCTCACCTTCCGAGGATGCGCTTGTGGCCAGGTTCGTCAGCGCATACGAGTCGGCCGATCTCGACGCGGTGGTAGCCCTGTTGACGGACAACGTCTTTATGTCGATGCCGCCGATGCCCCTCGAGTACGAGGGGCGAGACGTGGTGGCCCGGTTCTGCGCCGGGATTCTCGGCCCTGGCCGTAGATTCGACCTCGTGCCGACGCGAGCCAACGGCCAGCCGGCGTTTGGCGCCTACCTGCGCACCCCCGCCGGCATGAGCCGCGGGACCGGCCTCATCGTCCTCACCCTTAGTGGTGACCGGATCTGCGCGATGAGTCGCTTCGAGAACAGCGTTCTCCCATGGTTCGGGCTGCCGCGGTCGCTGCCGGGCCGCTAGGCAGCCGGGCTCAGGGATTCCTCTCGCTGAGCTGCTTGAGTGCGTCGGGCGAGATCTTCGGCTTGGGGTCCAGCTGTGACAGGCCATTCCAGGCCAGGTTGACCAGATGCGCCGCCATCTCCTCAAGCTTCGGCTTGCGCACGTCGAGCCACCACAGCCCGGCGAACGCGACCATCCCTACCAGCATCTGGGAGTACACGGGGGCAAGCTTCGGGTCGTAGCCGCGTTCCTTGAGCACGTCGGCCAGGATGTACTCGACCTGGCCCGCGATGTCGCTGATCAGGCTCGCGAAAGTGCCGGATCCAGAGGCCGGGTGCGAGTCTCGCACGAGGATCCGGAAGCCGTCGCTGTTGTCCTCGATGTATCGGAGCAGCGCAACCGCCGCCGCCTCGAACTTCTCCATCGTGTCCTCGCCCTGAAGCAGGTCGGTAGCCATGGCAAGGAACCTGTCGACCTCGCGGTCGACCACGACGGCGTACAGCCCCTCCTTGCCGCCGAAGTGCTCGTAAACGACCGGCTTGGACACGCCAGCCCTGGCGGCGATCTCCTCGATCGAGGTGCCGTCCAGGCCGCGCTCGGCGAAGAGGCGACGCCCGATGTCGAGTAGCTGCTCTCGCCGCTGCTTGCCCGTCATTCGCTTGCGGTTCGTCGCCGGGGGATGGCTGGTCACTGCCCCATCATGCAGCGGCCCGGCGACAATGGGTTAATCGGCGGCCGGGCGGCGGTCAACTCGGCGACATGCCGGCGGTTAACTCGGCGGCATGGTGGCGGTTAACTCGGCGGGATGGCGGCTAGATCTGCTCGGTAACCGGCCGCTTGGTCATCGAGCCGAGTACGCGCTCGTCGCCGACCTTCTTGCCGGTCAGCCTTATCTCGTCAGGCCAGCGAACGTCGTAGACCCAGCCAAGCTTCTCAGCGAGCCAGATGCCGCGCGCCGCGATATCGATCTGGCCCTTGAACACACCGTGCCTGGCGCAGGTCGGGTCCGCGTGGTGCAGGTTGTGCCACGACTCTCCGAATGAGAGCACGGCCAGCCAGGCCACGTTCTTGGACTTGTCCCTGGCCTCGAACTCGCGCTTGCCGAACGTGTGACAGATCGAGTTGATCGACCAGGTGACATGGTGCAGGAAGGAGACCCGGACGAGGCTGGCCCAGAAGAACGCGATCAGGGCGCCCCCGAGGGACATCGTCCACAGGCCGCCTATCAGGGCCGGCAGCACGAGGGTGAGCGCCACCAGCGGGCCGAACATCTTGTGCATCCGCACGATGTCCTTGTCCGCCAGCCAGTCGGGTGAGTACTTCTTGTGCGAGGTGATGTCCCTGTCGAACAGCCAGCCCATGTGTGCCCAGGCCATTCCCTTGGTGAGCGCCTTCCAGTCCTCTCCGAACCGCCACGGCGAGTGCGGATCGCCCTCCTTGTCGCTGTACTTGTGATGCCTGCGGTGGTCGGACACCCAGTCGAGGATCGGGCCTTCGATCGCCATGGAGCCTGCGATGCCGAGCGCGATCTTGAACGGGCGCGTGGACTTGAACGAGCCGTGGGTGAAGTAGCGATGGAACCCCATCGCGATCCCCAGCCCCGAGAACAGGTAGAACGCGATCCCGATCACGACGGTCTGCCAGTTCAGCAGGCCCCACACCCAGGCCACTGGTATCGCCATGATGAGCGCGAGCATCGGGACACCTGTGAAGATGGCCACGGCGATGCGCTGGCCAGCAGACCTCGGCTCCGGTTCGAGCTCGGGCATTGGTGCCCGGCGGACCGGCTGTTCCTTCTGCTCCTGCTCGGCAGGCGTGACGGATACATCGGTGGTAGCGGTCATCAGGGTTCCTCGGTGGCTCGAAAGGGCCGGTCAGAAGAGCGATCCGCATAACCGAGGTCATGGGCCGAGCGAATACGCTTACGTAACCGTAGCTTACGGTAGCGTAGGTTCTGCAAGGCCTCTAGGGCGATATCTGACAGACTTCGACCGCTTCGCCTTGTAACCTTCCGCGAACCTGCCCGGTCGCGCCACGATCATGCAAGGCCCTCGCGTCGCGGCCAGGGCTCGCGAATCCCAAGTTGCTCCACACGGCAGGTCGGCGCGTCGCGCGAAGAACGAGGGTCGCCGGTACAGTGCGGTCTGTCGCAATCCCGGGTCGTCTAGTCGGCAGGACGGGGTCTTTTGGTGTCCCTAACCGAGGTTCGAATCCTCGCCCGGGAGCGAGATTGCCGACTGCTGACCTTCGGTGATGTCGACGCCGGTTGACCGCGTATCGCCAGCTACGGCGTCAGCATCAGCAGACACGTCCGGATTCGTCATCACCGCTGCGGCCCAGCCCTCGATCTGCCGGTAGAGATCGATGCTGCGGCGAACCTGAACGCGCAGGCAACCGTGATAGTTCTGCCCTGTGTTCTTCCTGACGGTCAGGGGTCGGTGACGTTTGATCAGCGGGCGGTTGAAAGTGGCGCCATCGATGCCTATCGTGTCGCGCCAGAAGCGCTCGGCTGCCGCGAGGTCCGCGGTTTCGTGGATGTGGATCTGGAACACGAGCCGGTCATCGGAGACTCCTGCTGTCGAAGGAAGCGCAGGAAGAGCTTGATCATCCGAGGATCGCTGTTGATGAAGTCGATGCGATCGTAGCGACGGTAGGGCTTGTTCTTGGCGCCCTCGCACCAGTAGGCGACCGCACCCGCAATGAGGATGTCACGGTCGCTGAGGTGACCGATTGTCGCCTTGCGGCAGCATCGCTTATTGCGACCTTCACCTCCTCTCGGCGTTGTCGCTCGTTCGACCAGTAGGCGTCCACGGCGGCGGCCTGACGCTTGGCGCATTCCTCGTAGCTCAGGCGCTCAGGGCGGGGGATGTCGCGCACCCAGAGGGAGACCGAGCTCTTGGAGACGCCCAGCTCGGCGGCGATCTCCTTGTAGGCGAGGCCCTGCCCGCGCAGCTCGCGGGCCTTGGCGCGCAGATCGTCCTTAGCGTTAGGGCGCCACGTCGACATGAGTGGGCGCTCGCCGCGCAATGCTTCGTTGAGCGTCTGGTTGCTGCCGATTCGCAGGATCTCCTTGATCTCGCGGCGTGATTTGCCCTCCCGACGCAGTGCGACAGCCTGACTTCGTAATTCCGTAAAGCGCTGGTTCACTAATTGAGTGCTCATATTCGAACTTTAGTGCGACGGTCTGACAGTCATGGTGCAGCACGAAACGCTAGCTGAACTCGGCGCGGACGCCGAGCAAGCGCACCGGCTCTTGCCTACCGAACTCCTCCAGCGCGACCAGGGCCGCTTCCTCGATCCGCTCCGGGTCGCTGGTTGGCTCGTCCAATGTGCGCCCGTGGGTGTGGGTGAAGAACGGCGCGAAGCGGATCTTGACGATGATCCGGATCGCCGGTCGGCCCTCGGCCCTCACGTCGTCGGCGACCCGCCTTGAGATCCGCGCGATCTCCGCCTTGACCTGGTCCCAGTCGGTGATGTTCTGCTGGAACGTCTCCTCGCGTCCGTGCCCGCGGGGCACATAAGGCTCCGAGGTGACCGGCGACAGGTCGATCCCGTGCGCCATCTGCACCAGCCACGGCCCGATCGTCGGTCCGAACCGCCCGGCCATCTCGCGCGTGTCGGCCGCGGCGAGTTCGGCCACGGTCGAGATCCCGAACGCCGCGAGCTTGCGCGCGGTCCTGGCGCCGATCCCCCACAGGGCGTCAGGCGGCCGCGGTCCGAGCAGATCCCACCAGGTCTCGTTCGTGATCATGAATACTCCGGCCGGCTTGCCGAAACCTGTCGCGATCTTTGCCTGCAGCTTGTTCTGGCCGATGCCGACCGAGCAGTCCAGGCTGGCCGCCTCCAGCACCAGCCGCTGGATCTTGCGCGCCAGCGCGACAGGATCGCCGGTCTGCGCGCCGATGAACGCCTCGTCCCAGCCCATCACCTCAACGACCGCGTCAAGCTGCTTCAGCGTGGACATGACGACTGCGGAGGCTTCGTCGTATGCGGCTCTGTCGACAGGCAGGAAGACCGCGTCAGGACAACGGCGGGCCGCCGTCCGCAGCGGCAGCCCTGAGTGGACGCCGAACTCGCGCGCCTCGTACGACGCGGTGCTGACGACGCCTCGTTTGGTCGGGTCTCCGTCACCTCCGACGACGACCGGCTTGCCCTTGAGTTCGGGATTGCGCAGCACCTCGACGGCCGCGAGGAACTGGTCGAGGTCGACGTGGAGCACCCAGTCGGTCACAGCAGTAAGTTTCGCCCCCTCAGGTCGTTGCGCGCAGATTCTTCCCTGGCGGGGAAGATACGACCTAACCGAATCGTGCCCCGATGGTGCCAGGGTGCCGGGAGGTATTCTGCTCCAAATGGGGGACTCCGGCGCGGGTCAGCGCCCAGGTCTGACAATCCGCAGCGATATCGAGGAGCCCAGCCGAGTGAGCCCAGCAGGTCCGGCCGCCGTGATCGTGCTCGCGGCAGGCGAAGGCACCCGCATGAAGTCGCCCATACCCAAGAACCTGCACCGAATCTGCGGACAGACGATGCTCGGCCACAGCCTCGCCGCGGCCACGGATCTGTCTCCCGAACGGCTCATCGTGGTCGTTGGCCATGACGCGGAGCGGGTGGCGACGCACGCACGCGAGCAGGTGCCGCGCGCCGTGATAGTCGAGCAGGACTATCTAGGCGGAACAGGGCACGCGGTGCGGGTCGTGCTCGAGACGGTCGGCACGATCAGCGGCACCGTTGTCGTTACGTACGCCGATACCCCGCTGCTGACGGGTGGGACGCTCGCGAGGCTGGTCGAGGAGCGGGCCGCGACCGGCGCCGCTGCTGCCGTCCTGACCGCGCAGGTGCCTGATCCGAGCGGCTACGGCCGGATCATCAGAGACGAGCGCGGAGCGTTCGCAGCAATCGTCGAGCACGTCGACGCGACGCCGGACGAGCGCGCCGTCAGCGAGATCAACACGGGAATGTACGCCTTCGACGGTGACCTGCTCGCCGATGCCGTCAAGCGGGTCAGGACCGACAACGCCCAGGGCGAGGAGTACCTCACCGACGCGGTATCCGTGCTCCGCACCGACGGGTACCCGGTGGCGACGGTGACCTGCTCCGACATAGAGGAGATCCAGGGCGTCAACGACCTGACCCAGCTCGCCCACGTCAGCAGTGTGATGAACGCGCGGCTGCTCGACGCGATGATGCGCTCGGGCGTGGTGATCGCTGACCCTCGCAGCACGCGCGTCGACGTGAGCGTCGAGGTGCAGGCCGGTGCATACATCGGGCCAGGCACGCAGCTTGAGGGCAGCACCAGGATCGCGGCTGGAGCCAGGGTCGGGCCAGGCTGCATGCTGCGGGACACCGTGGTCGGTGCGGGAGCATCCGTCATCCAGTCGGTTTGCGAGTCAGCGGTCATCGGCGATGGGGCACGGGTCGGCCCCTTCGCGCACGTGGTGGGAGAGCAGGTCCAATGGCGGTAGGTAGCAGGTCTAACGGCAAGAAGATGATGCTCTTCTCCGGCCGGGCGTTTCCCGAGCTCGGGCTGGAGATCGCCGATTTTCTCGGGATCGAGCCGACGCCGACAACGCTGTTCGACTTTGCCAACGGCGAGATCTTCGTGCGGTTCCTCGAGTCGGTCAGGGGCTGCGACGCGTTCGTGCTGCAGAGCCACACCGAGCCGATCAATAAGTGGATCATGGAGCAGCTGATCATGGTCGACGCGCTGAAGCGGGCGTCGGCCAACCGGATCACGGTGGTCGCACCGTTCTTCGGGTACGCGCGGCAGGACAAGAAGAGCAGGGGCCGCGAGCCTGTCTCGGCCAGGCTGATGGCCGATCTCTTCCGAACCGCAGGGGCGCACCGGCTCATGGCCGTCGACCTGCACACAGCTCAGATCCAGGGCTTCTTCGACGGCCCGGTCGACCACTTGTTCGCCCTCCCCATCCTCGCCTCGTACCTCGAAGGAAAGCTCGACCTGTCGCAGGTCACGGTCGTGGCACCTGATGCGGGCAGAGTCCGGGTCTGCGAGCGCTGGACCGACAGGCTCAACTGTCCGCTGGCGATCATCCACAAGCGGCGGGACCCCGACGTCGCCAACAAGGTCAAGGTGCTCGAGGTCGTCGGTCAGGTCGCGGGCAGGACATGCATCTTGGTGGACGACATGATCGACACGGGCGCCACCATCGCCAACGCGGCCGAGACGCTCTTCGAGCAGGGTGCTGCCCAGGTCATCGTCGCGGCGACGCACGGAGTTCTGTCTGGACCGGCGGTCGACCTGCTGAAGAACTCCGCGATCAGCGAGCTCGTGGTGACCAATACCTTGCCGCTGCACGCGGATAAGCAGTTCGACAAGCTCACCGTGCTGTCGATCGCCCCGCTGATCGCCAGGGCCATCACCGAGGTTTACTCGGAGGGCTCGGTGACGAGCCTGTTCGACGGCCAGAGCTGATCCAGCAGCCAGAGCTGATCCAGCAGCCAGAGCTGATCCAGCAGCCAGAGCTGACCAAACGGCCAGAGCTGCCCCAGCAGCGCAAGTGATAGCTCCGCGGAGCGGGCGGGTCTGATCGTCGGCTAGACTTTCCGCGAATTCTTCTGCCCTTGAGAGGGCTCCTATCCGGTTTTGAGGAGTGGCACCGTGCCCGAGGTTCATATCGCCGCATCGCAACGGACCGAGTTCGGCAAAGGTCCTGCCCGGCGCGAGCGCCGTGCCGGCCGGGTACCCGCGATTCTCTACGGGCACGGCACGGACACACGGCACATCAGCCTGCCTGGCCATGACGTCCTGCTGGCCCTGCGCACCGCGAACGTGCTGATCCGCCTCGACGGCCTGACGGGCGGCAGCCAGCTTGCCCTGCCGAAGGCCGTGCAGCGCGACCCGATCAAGGGCTCCGTCGAGCACGTCGACCTCATCCTGGTCCGCGCCGGCGAGAAGGTCACGGTCGACATCCCGGTCACCGTCACCGGCGAGGTCGCGCCCGACGGGCTGCTCGACCAGCAGCTGGTCCAGATCTCGGTGGAAGCCGATGCGACCAGGATCCCGCCTGGTGTCGAGGTCAACGTCGAGGGCATGGAGATCGGCGCGTCGGTGCATGCGCGCGACCTGCAGCTGCCTGAGGGCGTGACGCTGGATGACGAGGCCGACCTGCTCATCCTGCACGTGATCCCGGCGCCGACCGCGGCGCAGATCGAGGCCGAGCTTGGCGTCGTCGCCGAGGCCGAGGAGGCCGCAGAGGTTCCCGAGGCGGTTGGCGAGGGCGCTCCTGGCGGTGCCGAGGGCGCCGCCGAGAGGCGGTCTGCCGAGTCCTCAGAGTCGGCCGGCGAGTACCGGCCGAGCAAGCGGCGGCGGGCCGGACCGATGCGCTGGCCACGCCGCATGCGCCGGTCCGCGACTCCAGGACACGACGAGGTGGCCAGCGAGCGCGGGCCTAGCGAGCGCTCCACCAACGAGCGCGGGACCAGCGCGCGCGGGCCGAACGAGCGCGACGCCAGGGCCAGCGCCGCAGCCGGACCCGGTGAGCCGTCGGGAACGGCCAGCACTGCCTCGGGTCCTGAAGCGACGTCCCAGCCCAGGACCGAGCGATGGCTGGTTGTTGGCCTCGGCAATCCCGGTCCGCAGTACGCGGGCAATCGCCACAACGCCGGGTTCATGGTCGCTGAGCTGCTCGCGGCCAGAGCAGGCTCTGGCTTCCGCAGGGACAGGTCGCGGACCCAGGCTGCGACCGGACGTCTCGCCGGCGTCCCTGTCATCATCGCGAAGCCGATGTCGTTCATGAACGTCAGCGGTCCGCCGGTCGCCGCCCTCGCCGCCTTCTACAAGATCCCGCCGACCAGAATCGTCGTCGTGCACGACGAGCTTGACCTGCCATTGGGGACCATCAGGCTCAAGATCGGCGGTGGCGACGGCGGGCACAATGGCCTCCGTTCGGTGACGCGGGCGCTCAGCGGGCGTGAGTACTACCGGGTCCGCATTGGCGTCGGCCGCCCGCCAGGCAGGCAGGATCCCGCCGACTACGTCTTGCGCGACTTCGGGACGGCCGAGCGCAAGGAAGTGCCGCTCGTGCTCGAGCGCGCCGCCGACGCGGTTGAAGCGCTCGTCCGGCTTGGTCTGGCTGCCGCGCAGAACGAGTTCCACCCCGACCCCGCGGCCAGTTAGCCCCCTGACGTGCCCGGGGCGCCGGCCCTGGCCTACTGCCGTTGCCCACGGGACGACAGGAAATGTTTGTGACTTGTTATCCGCGATTGCCCAATGACCAGCCAAGATGCGGCAAGATCGGGATTCAAGTTGGCTGATGGCAAATTTGCTGTCAACTACCCGCTTTCCTCACGCGTCATTTAGGTACAGCTTGGCGCTCGGGGTCGTAGATGCCGCAGCGACAGCTGGACGCAGACGTAGGCGGGATCTGGGGGAGGCGCTGGGTGACAGGGCAGACAGCGGTAACCACAGCACGTCGGGATCGGATAGGCGCACGATTCGCCGAGCTGAGTTCCGCGTCGTGGACGGCTGCCTACCTTCGCCAGGCCTGCGCCGCAGACGGGCTGTGCGGCCTCGCCGCCGGCGTTCTGGCCTACGTGGTCAGGTTCTCGAGCCCGACCGACAGGCCGGCCGCCTACCTCGCCGCGAGCCTGATGATGCCGATTGGCTGGCTGCTTGCTGTCCTGCTGGCCGGGGGGTATGACTCGCGTTTCATCGGCGTCGGCAGCGACGAGTTCCGCAGGGTCTTCAATGCCGGCGTGTTCCTCACCGCGACCGTCGCCGTCGCTTCTTACGCGACCAAGGCAGACATCGCCCGCGGATACGTGGTCATCGCGCTGCCGTCGGTGACCTTGTTCGACCTTGCCGCCCGTTACGCGCTCAGGAAGCGGCTGCACCGGATGCGCGCCGCAGGGGCTTGCATGCGCCGGGTCGTGGTTGTCGGCTACCGGGCAGTCGTCGCAGATATCGCGGCCATGCTGCGGAGGGAGACCCAGCACGGCCTGCTGGTGACGGCGGCCTGCATCGTCGACGCCGACGGGGCTTCGGTGATCTCCGATATCCCGGCGTTCGGCGGGCTCGACAACATCGCCGCTGTGGTAAAGCAATGCGAGGCTGACACAGTCGCCGTGCTCGCCTGTCCTGAGATGTCCGGGTACCGGCTGCGGGCGCTGGCATGGGAACTCGAGAAGACCGGCACCGACCTGTGCGTCGCTCCCGCGCTTCTGGACGTCGCCGGTCCCCGCACCACGATCCGCCCGGTGGCCGGGCTCCCGCTGCTGCACGTCGATCACCCCGAGTTCACCGGCATCAAGCTGGTGATCAAGGCCGCGTTCGACAGGACGGTCGCCCTTGCTGCCCTCACCCTCACCGCTCCGCTGCTGGCGATGCTGGCCCTCGCCGTGCGGCTCGACGACGGCGGCCCTGCCTTCTTCAGGCAGACCAGGGTGGGCAAGGACGGCAGGATGTTCACCGTCTACAAGTTCCGCACGATGGTGATCGACGCCGAGCAGCGCAGAGCCGATCTGCGGCGGAAGTCCGGACAGCACAGCGTGCTGTTCAAATTGCGCAACGACCCCAGGGTGACCAGGACGGGTACGTGGCTGCGCAGGTGGTCACTGGATGAATTGCCGCAGCTCATCAACGTGCTCAACGGTGATATGTCCCTGGTTGGGCCAAGACCCGCCCTGCCGGAAGAGGCCGCCATGTATGGTGACCATGTGCGGCGCAGGCTGGCGGTTAAGCCCGGCATCACCGGTCTGTGGCAGGTGAGCGGCCGTTCGGATCTGACGTGGGACGAGTCGATTCGGCTCGACCTGCGTTACGTGGAAAACTGGTCGCTCATGCTCGACGTGCATATCTTGTGGAAGACGCTGTCGGCGGTTGCTCGAGGTTCTGGCGCATACTGAGCGGCCTGCAGCGGAATATCAGGACCTGGCAGCTCGGCATGTGGCCGAGCCAGGAAGACCCCGGCGAAGCCGGCTGCCGGGAGTAATCAAATGGAGCTCAGGTGGTCTTTCCCGCTGATGACAGTCTTGCTCGCGACCTTGCCCTCGAGGCAGGCGAGCGCCTGCTGAAGCTCCGCGTCTCCGGCCAGAGCGCCGATGAGCTGCGACGGGCCGGTGATCTTGGGTCACAGGACTTCCTGGCCGCCGAGCTGACGCGCCGCCGGCCTGACGACGCGGTGCTGTCCGAGGAGGCTGCCGACGACCACGCCAGGCTGACGGCCGACCGGGTCTGGATCATCGATCCGCTGGACGGCACCAGGGAGTTCGGCGAGGAGGGGCGAACAGACTGGGCCGTGCACGTAGCCCTCTGGGAGCGCGGCGAGCTGACCGCCGGCGCCGTGGCGCTGCCGGCGCAGGACAAGGTGCTCTCGACCGCGGAGCCTCCTGCGCCACCGCGTCCGCCTGCCAATCCGCTCCGGCTCGTGGTGAGCCGGTCGAGGCCCCCTGAGTTTGTCCAGCGGCTGGCTGGAGAGCTAGGCGCTGTGCTTGGTGCCGCTCGGCTCGGCCGGGGCCAAGACCGCGGCAGTCATCACCGGAGAGGTCGACGCGTACGTGCATAGCGGCGGGCAATACGAATGGGATTCAGCCGCGCCGGTGGCGGTGGCCAGGTCCGCGGGCCTGCACACCTCACGGATCGACGGCTCAAATCTGCGCTACAACTCCGAGCAGCCGTGGATGCCGGATATCCTGATCTGTCCCGACTCGCTGGCCGACCGCCTGCTCGAAACGATCAGCGCGGTTCAGCAGGGTCAGTAGTGCGAGCAAGAAGCGGCCGCACGGGGCCGGAGCCGAGTTCACCCAACGCGGAGTTCGCCAGATGACAGTGTCACGCTCTGACTACCAGCTCTCGCAGCTCGACGTGCTGGAGGCTGAGTCGATCCACGTGATGAGGGAAGTCGCCGCCGAATTCGAACGGCCGGTGCTGCTGTTCTCTGGCGGCAAGGATTCGATCGTGATGCTCGCCCTCGCGGAGCGGGCGTTTTTCCCTGCGCGCATCCCGTTCCCCGTCATGCACGTCGACACCGGTCACAACTTCGACGAGGTGCTGGCGTTCAGGGACCGCAGGGCCGAAGAACTCGGCGTCCGACTGATCGTCGCGTCCGTGCAGGAGTCCATTGACTCCGGCCGCGTGGTCGAAGAGACGGGCAGGTGGGCGAGCAGGAACCGGCTGCAGACCACCACGCTGCTCGACGCGATCGCCGATCACCGCTTCGACGCCGTCTTCGGCGGTGCGCGGCGGGACGAGGAGAAGGCTCGAGCCAAGGAGCGTGTCTTCTCGTTCCGCGACGAGTTCGGCCAGTGGGACCCCAAGAACCAGCGGCCGGAGCTGTGGAGCCTGTACAACACGAAGATCCGCCGCGGTGAGCACATCAGGGTCTTCCCGCTGTCGAACTGGACCGAGCTCGACATCTGGCACTACATCGCCAGGGAGCATCTCGAGATCCCGTCCATCTACTTCGCGCACAAGCGCTCGGTGTTCGAGCGCGACGGCATCCTGCTCGCCGACCATCCCTACGCGGGCAGGACCGACGGCGAGACGCCGTTCGAGGCCATGGTCAGGTACCGCACCGTCGGTGACATCAGCTGCACGGGCGCGGTCGAGTCAACGGCTGGCACGCTCGGCGAGGTGATCACCGAGATCTCCGCGACCCGGATAACCGAGCGCGGCCAGACCAGGGCCGACGACCGGGCCAGCGAAGCCGCGATGGAAGATCGCAAGCGGGAGGGTTACTTCTGATGGCGTCCCAGCTAGACGGCGAGGGGCTTGATGGCACAGGGCTAGATGGCAGCGGGCCTGATGGCACCGGGCCAGATGGCACCGGCTCGATGGCACCGGCCTTGATGGCACGGGCCTTGATGGCACGGGGCAGGACGGCACGGGGCAGGACGGCGTCTGGCGCGGCGGCCACGGCGGTGGAGGGAGACCGGGTCATGGACATCCTGCGGCTGGCGACCGCCGGATCGGTCGACGACGGCAAGTCGACCCTGATCGGCCGGCTGCTCTACGACTCCAAGGCGATCTTCGAAGACCAGCTCGCCTCCGTGGAGCGCACCAGCAAGGAGCGAGGCGAGGACTTCACCAACCTCGCGCTGCTGACTGACGGCCTGCGCGCCGAGCGCGAGCAGGGCATCACCATCGACGTCGCCTACCGCTACTTCGCGACGCCGCGGCGGAAGTTCATCATCGCCGACACGCCGGGCCACATCCAGTACACGCGGAACATGGTGACAGGCGCGTCCACCGCCGACCTCGCGATCGTGCTGGTCGACGCCAGGAACGGGCTGACCGAGCAGAGCCGCAGGCACGCATTCCTGACCACGCTGCTGCGGGTGCCGCACCTGGTCCTCGCGGTCAACAAGATGGACCTGGTCAACTACGAGCCCGCTGCGTTCAACAAGATCGTGGAGGAGTTCACCGCGTTCGGCACCAAGCTGGAGATCGGCGACCTGACCTTCATCCCGATCTCGGCGCTGCACGGCGACAACGTCGTCGAGCGCTCGCTGAACATGCCCTGGTACAACGGCCCGTCGCTGCTGCACCACCTCGAGCATGTGCACATCGCGTCGGACCGCAACCTGATCGACGTCAGGTTCCCCGTCCAGTACGTGATCAGGCCGCATCAGGCAACCGACCCCGAGTTGCACGACTACCGCGGCTACGCGGGCCAGGTCGCGGGCGGCATCCTCAAGCCGGGCGATGAGGTCATGCACCTGCCGTCCGGGCTGACCACGAGGATCAAGCGAATCGACACGGCCAGCGGGGCCGGTCGATGAGGCGTTCCCGCCGATGTCGGTGACCCTGCTGCTCGAGGACGACCTCGATATCTCTCGCGGCGACATGATCTGCCGTCCGCACAACCAGCCGATGGTGACACAGGACGTGCAGGC
The DNA here is from genome assembly GCA_963809195.1 of uncultured Actinomycetota bacterium. Classification (GTDB taxonomy): domain Bacteria; phylum Actinomycetota; class Actinomycetes; order Streptosporangiales; family Streptosporangiaceae; genus Chersky-822. The sequence goes on from CAWEIQ010000006.1 coordinate 52,371, forward strand.
GATGGTCAGCTGGATGTCCGATGCGCCGGTGCTGACTCCGCGGAGCCGCCTCGTCGTGAAGCACACGACGAGGACCGTCAAGGCGATGGTGCGCGACATCGGCTACCGCCTGGACATCAACACGCTGCACAGGGACGAGTCGGCCGACCGGCTCGGCCTCAACGAGATCGGCAGGGTTTCCCTGCGGCTGACGCAGCCGATCTTCTGCGACCCTTACGCGCGCAACCGGATGACCGGCGGCATGATCCTGATCGACGAGGCGACCAGCGCGACGGTCGGCGCGGCGATGATTACGGAGGCCGGCTAGCCGGGCGTACACTGCCGACTGCTATTTGGCGCGAGAACAAAATCGCTCGTGGCTGATCTGTACCTTGAGCGGCAGTAACGCGCAGTAACTGCCGGGCTTGCCTCCGTTTACGACTTTTCGTGAAGTCTCGTGAACTCTCGTGAAGCTCACGTGAACTCACGTGATTTCGAGTGCGTTAACAAAGCATTCACGGATGTCGAACGCTAGGCTAAATACATGACCCGACACGTCCCTGGTCGTCGGCTCGCAGGCGCCGTCGGTGGAGTCATCGCCCTGGCCATGCTGACACCTGTCGGCATCTCGCAGGCGGCCACCGGCCATCTCCAGTCACCGAGGTCCATCGTCCCGCACGCCGCGATGCCGCAGGTGCAGCCCGCCATGGGGACGCCGCATTTCCCCGCGACGACGCCGACGACCGAACAGGTCCGCCAGCTCGTCCAGTGCGGCAACACCATGTACGCGGTCGGCACCTTCTCGGTCGTGGAACAGGGCACCAACACGTTCACGCGCAACAACGCGTTCAGCTTCAAGGCAACGGCGCCGTTCACGATCACCTCGTGGAACCCGAACGTGAACGGCACCGTCAATAGCATCGCGTTCAACGCTGGCCATTGCGCCGATGCCTACATAGGCGGCACCTTCACCAAGGTCAGGGGCCGCAGCGCCAGCAGGATCGCCGAGGTCAGCACGGCCGGCGCCGGCGGCGCTGGTCGGCAGCTTCAAGCACAACGCCAACAAGCAGGTCGAGACCATCGCGAGCTACCAGAACCACGTGCTGGTCGGCGGGTTCTTCACCACGATCAACGGGAGCACCAAGTATCCCGTACATGATCAGCCTGAACCCGCGGACCGGTGCCAACGATCGCTTCGTGAACCTGCACATCTCCGGGCACGTCTCGTTCCCGCACGTGGCCGGGAATCCGACCAGGGTCTTCAACCAGCAGATCAGCCACAGCGGCCGGCTCGATCTGGTGGAAGGCGACTTCAGCTCGGTCGGCGGCAAGCGGCGCCAGCAGGTGTTCATGCTGAACCTGGCCAGCAGGCCGGCCGCCACCGTGATGTCGTGGACGTCGCCGCGGTTCGACGGCAGCAAGGGCTACCCGCCGAAGGGCTACTACTACAACTGCAACAAGAGCGAGCCGTTCTACGTCAGGGCCGGGGCGTGGTCGCCTGACGACAAGACGGTTTACCTGGCGAGCACCGGCTACCGGCCCGTGGAACGCCAACTCCATCCCGCTGAGGGGGTTGTGCGACTCGGCGTCGGCGTTCGCGGCGACCGGGTCGAGGCCCGCGATGAAGTGGACCAACTACACGGGCTGCGATTCGCTATTCGCGGTCGCCGCCGACGCCAACGCGGCCTACTTCGCCGGTCACGAGCGGTGCTCCCAGAACTCCGAACGGCTGCGACAAGCAGGGACCTGGCGCGATCCCGGCACAGGGCATGGAAGCCGTGAACCTCACGACGGGCCATCTGGTGCTCAACTCGCAGGGCACGGCGGGGTTGTACTCCCGGGGCGCGGGCTTGGCGCCGACGACATGCTGATCACCAAGGCGGGCCTGTGGATCGCCAGCGACAACTTCGGCAGCACCTCGATGTGCGGCGGAGTACAGGACCTGGCCGGCATCTGCTTCCTGCCTTACCCGTAGAGATGCAAGTCGACTGGTTTGCTAGGTATACCTGGAATTTACTTATACTTCAAGAAATAGTCACTCACCCGTAAGCTGGATCGGAGCGGCAAGATCACCTGGCTGCCGGTGAAGTCAGTGCCGGTGAAGTCAGTGCCGGTGAAGTCAGAGGAAGGCGCGAGACGCGTGGAATGTGCGGAGATCTCAAAGCTTTCTGGGATCTTTAAGATTCATACAAGAACGTAGTTTGTAGCGCATTGAACCTCTTAGCGACAACTGAATTAACATATAGTCGTTTTCTTCAAACAAGTGGATCATTCGCTTCCCGCCAACGTCGTCCATGATTCTCATCCCGACGGGCCGAGATCCACGCAACGCAGAGCTGGGGTCGCGGATGAGCGTAGCCGGGGAGCGTCGCCCGGATTACCCCGTGCGGGTCATCTACCTCGGCGGGCTTGGCCGAAGCGGAAGCACGCTGCTCGAAAGGCTGCTCGGCGAGCTGCCGGGCGTCTGCGCGTCCGGAGAAATCGTGCACCTATGGCAGCGCGGCGTGGCGGAGAACGAGCGCTGTGGATGCGGCCTGGAATTCTCGGCGTGCGATTTCTGGAAGCAGGTGGGCAAGGAGGCCTTTGGCGGCTGGGACAAGATCGACGCCAGCCGTATTGGTCACCTGAAAGACGCGGTCGACCGCACCCGCATGATCCCGCGTCTGTCGCGCCAGAAGCTCCCTCCGCGGTTGCGCTCCGACCTCGCCGAGTACTCCGGCTACTACGTCCGGGTCTACCGCGCACATAGCCGACGTGAGCGGATGCGACGCCATCGTCGACTCGAGCAAGCACGCCTCTCTGGCGTTCTGCCTGAGCACGTGCTCCGAGATCGATCTGCGCGTCATTCACGTGGTCAGGGACAGCCGGGCAGTGGCGTATTCGTGGACGACCAAGGTGGCCAGGCCCGAGGCCAGCGCGCCCGGGCAGGATAGCCCCGGCGGCTACATGACCACCTACGCCCCGACCAAGGCGGCCGGCCAATGGAACGCGCAGAACGGCGCGCTGCAGTTGCTCGCGAGGCGCGGAACACCGGTGCTGCGGGTGCGGTACGAGGACCTGGTCAAGGAGACCGAGCTGACGCTGCGGCGGGCGGCGACCTTCGCAGGGGTGCCCGCGGGCGACCTGAGCCTGCCGTTCCTGCACGCGAGAGGCGACGAGCGCTACGCCGAGCTGACCACGGCCCATACGGCCTCAGGCAACCCGATGCGCTTCACCACCGGCAGGCTCGCGATACGTGACGATGACCGCTGGCGCGCGGCGATGCCGGATGGCCACCGGCGCACGGTCACCGCGTTGACGCTCCCGTTGCTCCGCCGCTACGGCTATCTGGGGCGAGGCGCATGACCTCGTGGCCGTCGGTCGGCGTTGTCATCCCGACCAGAAATCGTCCCAAGCAATTGCGGGAAGCGATTGCATCGGTGCTCGCGCAGGACTATCCGGGCAATGTTCAGGTCGTCGTGGTCTTCGACGGCACGGACGCTGACGAGACCCTCGCGGACGGCGACCGCGTTCTCGTCCGCGCCAACGATCGGACGCCAGGCCTCGGCGGCGCGCGTAACTGCGGCATCCTGGCCAGCCGGTCGGACCTCGTGGCGTTCTGTGACGACGACGACCGGTGGCGTCCAGGGAAGCTGCGGGCGCAAGTGGCGGCCATGCAGTCAAGCGCCGGAGCCGAGTTCTCCAGCTGCGGCATCGTCGTGCAGTTCGCGGGCCGGTCGACCGACCGGCTTGCGGGCACGACCGAGGTCACCCATCAAGACCTGATCAAGTCCCGGATGGTCATGGTGCATTCGTCGACGTACCTGGCCAGCCGCGCCGCGCTGATCGACGGCATCGGCCTGGTGAACGAGAGCATCCCCGGCGGCCAGAACGAGGACTGGGATCTCGCTCTGCGAGCGGCAGCCAGGCACCCGATCGTCAACGTGGATGAGCCGCTCGTCGAGGTCGCCTGGGGATCTGGCTCGCACTACGAGACGCAATGGCAGACCAAGGCGCAGAGCCTGCTCTGGATGCTCGAGCACCACGGCGACCTTGTTAAAAGTCAGGCAGGAGCCGCCAGGGTTTATGCGCAGCTCGCCTTCGCGTATGCCTGCCTGGGCCAGCGTTCCGAGTCGTGCCGGTGGATGGGCAAGGCGCTGCGGCACAACTGGCTGGAACCGCGGGTGCCTTTCGCCGCGGCCGTGGCCACCGGAGTGGTCTCGGGCGAACGAGTGCTCCGCACCCTGCATGCACGCGGACGAGGGATCTGACATGACAGACCGGATCAGGGTCGGCGGAATAGATTTCGACCTGGTCACCGAGACCCAAGTCATCGCCCATGTGGTTGACGCGATCGCGCGAGGCAGCGGCGGCACCATCGTCACGCCGAACATCGACATCTGCCGGCGCACCGACCGCGACCCGTCCACGCGGGGCCTGGTGGAGTCGGCGTCGATCGTCGTCCCTGACGGCATCCCGCTGCTCTGGGCCGCGCGGCTGGCCGGCCTGCCGCTGGTCCAGCGGATCGCCGGTGCGGACCTTATCTTCTCGCTCTCCGAGGCAGCCGCGGCGAACTCCTGGCCGATCTACGTTCTCGGCGGCCTTCCAGGCGAGGATGGCAATCCAGGAGCCGCGGAGCTGGCCGCTGGTCGTCTCGCAGCGCGCTACGACGGCCTGAAGATCGCCGGAGCCTACTCGCCGCCCTTCCCGTTCGACGCCAAGGCCGGCAACGTCGACGACATCCGCCGTGCGCTTGAGCAAGCACAGCCAAAGATCGTTTTCGTCGGCCTGGGCTTCCCCAAGCAGGAACGGCTGATCGCCAGAATCTGTGCCGACCTGCCACGCACCTGGTTCGTGGCCTGCGGCGCGGCCATCCCGATCGCCGCCGGCCAGCTGAACCGGGCCCACCCCATGATCCAGCGCCTGGGGCTGGAGTGGCTGCACCGGCTCGTCAATGAGCCGCGGCGGCTGGCCAAGCGGTACCTGGTGCACGACCTGCCTTACGCCATCTGGCTGCTGTTCAACAGCGCGCTGCACCGCAACGAGGCACCACTTCCCGACAGCGCCAGGAATCCGGCCGACGCAGGACGATAGGCGCGCTGGGGCCGAGCGCCTCACCCCTAGGGCCGTTCGCCGCGCTCTTCAGGTATTACCTGCGCCAGCTGGGAACCCTGCCCAGCCACCTCGTCAGCAGCTGATCGTACGGTTCGAAATAGCTCGCGAGATCGTTTCGCAAGTCCGGCGACATCGCAAGGCGCGGCCTGGCGTTGTGACGCTCGAACTCGGGGTAGCCGTGACCACGGAGGCCAAGGAAGTCAAGCACGGCGTCGTACTCGGGCTCGGGCTTGGTGAAGAAATCGCCGCTGTCGACCACGTGAAGGCGGTCCGCGCCGAAGATGCGCTCCAGCCGGTCGAGCTGCTCGCAATACCTGCCTCTGGCCCGGTAGGCCTGATGCTGATGGGCATGGCTCAGGTAGGCAGGATCGCGGGTCATGCGCTCGACCTCACCGCGAAGCCGCTCGTCCTCCAGCTCGAGCGCGTGCTCGAACGACTCGGTCTCAAAGCCCCTGGCAAGCTCGTGCGCGTACGCGGAATAGGCGCGTTCGACGGGGTCGCGGACGAGCACCAGGAGCTTGACGTCGGGCAGGTCGCGGGCGATCCGGTCGGCGGCACACGGATGGAACATGTAGTACGGGCTCGACTCGAGCGTCAGCGCCGGATCCCCTGCGGCCCTGGCCGCGCGTCGCGCGCTCACTCGCAGCGGGAAGTGCGCACGGTACCAGCCCATGCCGCGGTCATAGTTCATGTCGAAGTAGTGCACGCCCTTGTGCAAGACGGCCTTGAGCACCGCGGGGTGCTGACTCAGCGTGCGGTACATCGACGTCGTGCCGCACCGCTGGGCGCCGACGATCAGGACTCCAGGGAGCATCCTGGCCTGGCTTGTCAGGCGGCCCGCGGTCACCGAGATGACGTGCGCAGCGCGCTTGGCTGGCGGCGAAACCGAACGTGCGATTGTTAACCATCCTCTCGGGCCGATCAGCGCTGCTAGTTGCCGGCTGCTAGTTACCCGCTGCCGGGAAGTTCACCGATGCCGGCTTTCAAGGCCGGCAATAGCCACCGGCGCGGGGCGCCGAGCACCGCTCCTGCCTGTTCTTGGCGGTCGGCCAGGTACCGCACCGACAGGTCGGCCAGGTAGAGCAGCGCGGTCAGGCGCGCTTCTTGCCTGGCGACGCCGAACGGCTCGAGCAGCGCTGGCGCACGCTGCACACAGGCGTTCGCGGCCCCGGCCGGTTCGCGCCGGTTCGCCACGACCTCGGCCTGGAGCCAGCAGTGCAACGCGTCGAACCCAGCAGGAGCGGGCGTGGTGAAGCGCTCCCAGTCCCAGACCAGCAGTCCTTGTGCGGTGCTGGCCATGTTCCACGGAGTCCAGTCACCGTGCCAGCTGCCGAAGCGACAGTGTCGCGGTGCCGGCCACGCTCTCCAGGTCCGCGAGGGCCGATCTCAGCGCGGAATGCTCAGCGCCGTTCCGGCGGAATGCTGAGCGCCGTTCCCGGCGGCCTCGAGGCGCGCCCTCAGAAGCTGCCAGTAATCGCTGTCGGCGAGCTTGCACTCGCGCACGTGCGCCACGCCGGCGATCTCGGTCATCGCGCGCTGCAGCGCGCCAGGCTGCGGTGGCGTGCGCCGCTGCCAGACCGGCAGCGGGCTGAGCACGAGGATCTCCAGGTCGTTCCAGTGGTCGCTGCCGAGCACGCGCGGCGCATGCAGCTGCCTGAGACCGGCCGCATGCAGCCGCTCGAGCGCCGCGCGCTCTGCGCGAACCAGGCTGGCGGTCAGCGGGTTGATGCCGATCTTCGCGAATCCGACCGTCTCGCCTGCCGCGGTCAGCAATTGAAGGACTGGCTTGCGGTTCGCCCGAGCGGCGCCAAGGTGCACGCTGACGAGGACCGGCTGCCCGAGCAGCTCGCTCAGCCGTGACTCGATGGTCTGCGCGCCAGAGCGGCACGTTTACTACCAGGCGGTCGCGGAACGTTCTGGCCCCCATGCCGCTCGCCAGCATGGCCGCGAGCACCCTGGTCGCGAGGGCGCTGCGAACCGACCCTGGCTCGCCGTACCTGCGGACCGCCGCAGCGGCAGGACGGCGGCCGGCCGGCACGACCAGCCGGGGCTCGCGCAGACCCGGCAGCACGATCATCGACAGGTCGCCAGGTTCGGTCGTGCTCGGCCGTGTGCCGAGTTCGGCTCTGGCGGGGTCTGGCCAGAGCAGCCGGCAGATATCGCGCAGGTATCCGGCCCGGCCGGAGTAGGTGCGCTGCGCATGCATGGTCACTGGTTTGACGCGAGGTCGGGGTGGAAGGCCGGCCAGCTGAGCAGCTGGCCGAAGGCATGCAGCGCCGGCTCGTTGCCGCCAAGCCAGTACTGGAATGACCGGCCCTGGCTGTCGGTGCCATTGGCGTCGAAGTACGCCATGCCCTTGATCTGCGGGTCAAATTCGGCCAGCCCGCCGGCCGCCAGCAGCCAGCGAGGCCACGCGGCCGGATTGCCGCCGACGGCGAACTCGCCGATCAGCACCGGCTTGTGGGTGTGCCTGGCCCAGGCGAGGAAGGGATGGGCGGAATCCTGCAGCGTCTGGAGGGACGACACCGAGTAGATGTCGGCGCACACCCAGTCCACCTCGCCGTTCCCCGGATAGAAAGGCTGCGCACGGCCGTTGCGGAACCCCCAGCCCGTCGGGCACCAGACCCAGCCCACGTTGGTCGCGCCAACCTTAGCGAAGATCGCGCGGATGTGATCCCACGCCGCGATGTAATTCTTCGGCCCGTGCATGGCCCATTGCAGATTCGGGCGGTCCATCTCGTGCCTGAACTCCAGCAGGATCGGGCGATGCAGCCGCTTGACGGCCGCCGCTCGCTCCCTGATCAGGGAGTCGTAGTCACCAGCGACGATCTTCTTGGTGTCCGGGGTGCCGCCCCAGGTCAGCAGCAGCACCTTGCCTGTCCGGACGAAGTACTGGTCGGCGGCGTTCGGGAACGGGCTGTACCAGGGGTGATAGTTGTGGACCAGCGAGATAGGAGCGCCGAGGGTCTGCTGAAAGGACTGGACGGCGGCGATCTCGGCGTCCGGGGTGTACGAGGTTGGAGCGACGTAGGCGCCGAGGTAGGCGCCCGAGGCCGGGATCAGGCGCGCCGCCGGGCCGCTCTCTTCGGCTACCGTGCCGGGATCGCCCGGCGAGGAGGAGCCTCCGCTGCCGGGCGATGGCTGACCGGTGCCGTGCGAGTGGTGCGCGCCGGAAGCGGGGTGGCTTGGCGACCGCGAGCCAAAGCCGGACGGAGCGATCGGGCCGGATGCCGTCTCGCCGTGCCTGGCGAGGCCGACCGTGAGAGCCGCTGCCGCGATCACCACGACGGCAGCGGCAGCTGAGAACCAGACCGCGCGCCTGCCTTCAGGGCGCCGCCGGCGGTGGGTTGTCACGTAATTAGGCCCTTCGGGCCGGCTGCTGGCCTCTGGCCTTCTGCGGGAGACATGCCGACCGGAACTGCCGGCTGTGGCGAATCGGAGCGGGCGGGACGCTGCGCGGCCGGCAACCGCGCGGACGGCCAGAATGTAGCCGGCCAGCAGCAGGCCGCCATAGAGCAGACCGCTGACCGCGTCGGTCAGCCAGTGCTTCGACAGGTAGACGCGGCTGAACGCCTCGTTGAAGCCGAGCGCCGCGACGGCAGCGGCCGCCCAGATCGCGGTCGACCGCTTGCCGCTGAACTCACGCCAGAGCAGGTACGCGATCAGCCCGTAGAAGACGATGCACCGGTCGCAGCCGCCCGAGGGGTAGGTGCCGAGCGGACTTGTCGGCGGGCCGATCCGATGAAAGACATGCCGGAGCGCAAGCGTGGTGTAGTGGTCCACCACGATCAGCGAGACCAGGGAGACCGGTGCCAGCCAGCGCCGCTCCCGTGAGGCCACCGCGATGCAGACCGCGGCGGCGAAAGCGGCGCCCCATGTGGTCCAGGTGTCGCCGATCTTGGTCAGCCGGTTCATGGCCGCTGCCACCGAGTGCACCTGGTGAGCGCTGATCCAGTGAAAGACCGGCTTGTCGACCGCCAGGCCGTGGTTGACCACCAGCACTCCGAGCAGGCACATCACCCCGAACGCTACGACAGCACCGGCGACCGCGACGACAACGAGGCGGGCGGAGCCCGCGATGGCCTCGGCAGCCGACGATCCGGTCGCCGCGCGTCGGCTATGGTGCCGGCCCGCTTCGCGGGCAGGACGCCCAGGTTCGCGGGTTAGACGCCCCGCTTCGCGGCCTGGATATCCCGCGGTCGTGACCGTGATGACCTGGCTCCGGCGACTGGTCAGGAAGGCGGCGCCGAGGATGATCGCCATGCCGACCGGCCAGATCAGTGCTGCGAGGTACCTGAACATTCGACCCTCGAACCCTTCCTACCTTAGGGACGATATCGTGCAGAGCCGGGTAATCCGCAATCTTCGCCCAAAGCTATGACAGCGCCAGACCTAGGTCTGGCGCGGTCTTGTAATTCGCGGCAGGCGGCTCAGTCCTGGCATCGCCGACAAGTGCAAGATGCCGCGCAGCCGCCAGAGGCCGAGCAGCATGACCGCCAGCCCGAGACCCACCGCGGCGATGGAGATGCCGGGCCTGGGACCGGCGAGCTCGCGCACGCCCAGCGGGACCACAGCGAAGCTCAGCGCCGTCAGCCCGCAGGCGGCCGCCATGCCTCGCCCGAAGGGATGCACCTTTGCAGCGACCGCTACCTGGACCAGCGGCACGAGATTGGAAACCCCGATCGCCGCGGCCCAGCCGATCGCCGCTCCGGTAATCCCCATCCTGGGGATGAGGATCACGTCCACGCATATGTTGACGCACATCGCGAGCAAACCGTTGACGAGGCTCCAGGTGCTTCTTCCTGTCGTGATCAGCACCACGTCGACCTGGCCGCAGGCGGTCGCGACCAGCATCGTGAGCGCGAGGATCAGCATGACAGTACTGCCCGCGTGGTAGCTGCGCCCGAAGATGGCGAGCACGCTCGGTCCGAAGACGGCGGCCAGCAGATAGATCGGCCAGGTGAGCAAGATCAGCCACGCCGTCGTGACCTGGTAGACCATGTTGGCGCCGATGCGGTCCTTGATCGCGAACAGGCGGGTCAGCTGCGGCTGCGCGGCCATGCTGATGGCTGAGTTCCCCAGCTGGCCCGCCACCAGGAATCTGGTCGCCGCCGTATAGATAGCCGCGTCGACCGGGCCCTTCATCACGCCCACGAGGACGATGTCCAGCCTCTGGATGACGATCTGCGCAACGCTCGCGAGCGACCGCGGTGCGGTAAACCGCCAGAACCCGCGTGCGTTCGGCTTGCCGTGCTGGTTGTCGGCGCGGAATCCCTCGGCGGCGGCCGGGCGGGCAGGCCCGCTTCCAGCGGCGTCGCGCTGTCGCTGGCCAACGGCTGCCCGGCCGGCAAGCGCCTGGACAGCGGCGCGGATCGCTGTTCCCGCATCACGCGGCGCAGCCACAGCGCTGAGATGACGGCCGCTGGAACGTACGGCAGCGCCCACAAAGGAGCGAGCATGGCCGAGGCGCTGCCAGCGGCGGCCGCCGCGACGCCGACCAGTTGCAGGGTCGAGCGGCCGATCCTGTCGACGATGACGGTGGGCTGCATCTCGTGGAAGCCCCTGGTGGCGCCCAGCATCGTGTCGGCCAGGGCCGCGAACGGCAGTGCCACGGCCAGTACCCGGAGCATGGTCGCCAGATCCGCGAGGCGCACTGGCTCGGTGACCTGCCCGGCCAGCAGCAGCTTCGCCAGCGGGTTGACGAATGCGATCAGCGCCGCGGCACCGATCACCGACGAGATCACCACCGGGATGACTGTCGCCCTGATGATCGCGGGGATCCTGCGTTCGGCGTTCAGAGCGCGGACGCGCGCGATGAAGTAGATCGTGCCGTTGTACGCGCCGAGGTTGGTGACCGCTTCGACGATCAGGAACAGCGAAATCGCCACGAAGAACGTGCCGACCACGGACTTGCTGAAGTTGCGCGTGACGATGACGGTCAAGGCAACGCTTGAGGCGGCCGAGATCACCGCGCCGGCCAGGTTGATGACGCCGCCCCTGGCGACGCCCGCAAGGCCCGCCCCGGCTCTGCCCCGATCGGGCCCGGCTCCGGCACGGTCAGGCGCTGCCGTGGCCCAGTCCGGCCCAGCCCCGGCACGGTCAGGCGCTGCCGTGGCCCAGTCCGGCCCAGCCCCGGCACGGTCAGGCGCTGCCGTGCCCTGTTCCGCCGCGGCGGCCGGCGGCTCCTGGTAGTCGGGCGGGGCCGGCGGCTCGTACCCAGCGATGTCGATCGCGGGCAGCGGCATGGTCCGGGCGAGGAACTCTTCGTCGCGTTCCCTGTCGTCCTGGCCGAGCCGCTGGGCGGTCACCAGACCGATTCCTGCGCGCGCTCAGGTGCTGCTGCGATGGAGGGAACCGGCTGCCTGCGCAGCTGATCGTTCTTCCACAAGACGCGCGTAGGCGAGCATGGTGAAACCTAGCGGCGCGCCGGTGGCGTCGTAAGAGAACATGTACCAGAACGACAGCAGCAGCACGAGCACGCCAGCGTAGCCGTATGGACTGCGGTCTCGCCGGAACTGCCAGATTCCGAAGCCGAAGAACGCGAGATAGAGCGCGGCGCCGACAAGGCCGTCGCAGATGAAGAGCAGCCAGAGCTGGCCGGTGCTGCCGACCGCGAGCTGGCCGCAGACCGGGCACTTGGTCGATGGTCCTACCGCGATCGACTCCGGGCTGCCCTGCTCCTGCCTGGTATCGCCGTACCCGATGATCGGTGACGCGATGGCATCTGTGATCGCGAGGGTGTTCAGGTGTGAGCGCAGGTTATTGCTCTTGCCGTTCTCGAGCCGTCCGGCGACGATGCTGTTCAGCGGCGTAAAAAGGATCATCACGACAGCGAGCACCGCCGCCAGGCCGATCCCGCCAAGCAGCGCCGTTTTCCCCCTCGCGGCCAGCCGGATGGCGAGATAAACGACCGCCAGGATCACGCCGATCCAGGCACCCCGGTTCAGCGAGTACAGCAGCGGCCCGATGGCGACGACCGCGATGGCGGCGGCGAACAAGCGCTGCCGGCGGGTGCCCGTCCATGCCCAGGCGAGCAGGAAGGGCAGCAAGATGGTCAGGCATTCGCCCCACAGGTTGGTGTAATCGAATGGTGCCTTGGGCCGGCCGCCCGGCGTGCCCAGGACGTTCTGCACCTGGGTCAGCGCGGGGTGCGCGGCCGCCTGGACAAACGGCGTTGGCCTGGAAGCTCTTCGGCAGCAGCAGGAACAGCGGCGAGGCGAACCCGAAATGCGGCATGAGCATGCCGGCGACTCCGCCGATGACCGTGTATACGCCGACGACGCCGAGCATCCAGCTGAACGTCCGCCGCGGCAGCTCACGCTCGGTCAGGTTGCCCGCGTAGAGCAGCAGGACCGTGTCGCCGAAGTAGCCCACGGTCCTGTTGCCGTACGACAGCACCCGGCGCGAGACGAGGCTCGGCACCGTGCCAGGGGCTGTCAGCGTGATCGTCGCAATGCCCGCCACGACGACGACGAGAAATAGCAGCCACAGTCCGAACCCTGGCGGAACCTTGATCCTCCGTCCGCGCCGCGTATGCCATGCGATCATCCTGGCAATCATCGGCACGGCGAGAATGACCCACATGAAGTCGGCAATGCCGAGCGCCCACCAGAGCGGGTAGCCGATCGTCAGAGCGGTGACCGGCCATGCAGGACCGCGCAGGAGCGACCGTAGCCGGTATCTCCCGCGAGCGGGCAGGTCCTGCCCGGCGCCCGCGACCTCAGGGATCGCCGGCCGGGTCAGCGACATGGTCATGGCCCCGAGCCCTTCAGGCACTCGAGAAGGTCAGGAGCCGCGCGGCGACGGCGCCTGAGCGTGCCTCGCACGGTCAGTCTCCCGATGCGGGATCAGCGGAACCTGGGTACCTGTCTCGTTCGGCCGCCGTCATACGCGGTGGCCTGGTCTCCTTGAACCCGCGCGGAGCCGACGCCGAAGGGTAGTCGTGTACGTCGCCTGAGACCTTCGGCACCCCTGGCGTCCAGACGGTCGGTCCGGCGCCGACATGTCGCCGGCGAACACCGGATCGGGCTCGGGCTCTGGTCTGCTCGCCTGACCGCTGTACGGCACCCTGACCGTGGCCTCTGGCTTCGCCCTGCGCAGCCCTCCGCCGCTCGGGCGCAGCACAGCGGTGCCAAGCACAGGTGTCTTGAGGAGGTTGAGCCGGTTGACGCAGTCGACGATGTCATCGCGACGCGACCGCTGAACCTCGACGGCCACGATTGCCACCTCGGCGAACTGCGCGAGGCCGAAGGCGTCGGAGTTCTCGCCAAGCGACTGGACCTCGATGACCACGTACTTGGCGTCGTCCAGGACGTCGCTGAACAGCCGCTTGAGCTTGGCCTGCTGCATGGCCAGGACGGCTCGCGATGCGTCGATGCCCGGGGTGATGACGCGCAGCCGCGGCAGGTCCCCGGCCGGCGCGGCCACCTCGCTCACCCGAGCCGCGCCGGTGAGCACCTCGGACAGGCCGCGGCCCCTCGTGACGCCGAGCAACTCAGGAGAGGTCGTCCCGTGCAGGTCGGCGCAGATCAAGACGGTCCTGTCGCTGGTCCTGGCAAGGGCCGCGGCCAGGTTGACCGCTTACCACGCTGCCAGCTGAGCCCGCCGAGGTCGCAGCGACGGCGATCACGTGGCTGCCGTCGCCACACGCGGCATCGACATACCTGGCGAGCTCGCTGAAGGCGCGGCCAGCCACCGATCGTGGGCGACTCCAGGCCGGTGACGCGGCCGTGCGACTTGTCGATCAGGCTCAGCAGGGTTGGCAGGTTCCCGAGCCGTTCGACGTCGCGGACGGCATGGACCCGCCTGTCGCGGCGGTCCCTGACGAATGCCCAGGCCAGGCCGATCACCAGGCCCGCGATCAGCCCGCTAGGAATGTAGAGCAGCTTGCGCGGGCTGGACGGGCTGGTCGGGACGGTAGCCGAGGAAACGATCTGGCCGACGATGGTGCCCTTCTTGGCCGACAAACTCGCGTACAGCGGCTCGGCGGCGCTGATGTTGGCTTGCACCGACTGCAACGAGGTTTGCAGGCCGGCGAGCTGCAACTCGTCGGCGATCTGGGTGTGGGACCCGGTCACCTGGTTCGGATGCTGATGGCGAAGCGTCAGCAGTAGCGTCTTGAACACCACGATCTTCTTGGCCAGCTTGGTCGCGTCGTGCTGCAGGGCGGTGATCCCCGTGCCAAGCAGCTTCATGATGGTGAGGCGCCGGTTGTCCAGGTAGGCCTGTCCGACCACGTTGGCGCACCTCTGCGCGCCGGTCGCCGACGGACGCAGCGCAGGTGATCTGCAGGTAGGTCGAGTTCGGCGGCACCGTGACGTGGATGTTGTTGGAGATGTCGGTCTCCGACAGCGGGCTGCTGCAGGCGCTTCTTCACCAGCTTGGCGACCGCGAGCGAGCGCACGGACTGAGCTTCGTTGTCCATGTTGACAGGGCCGCCGGTCCGGCCGCCGACGGCGTTGGCGTTGTTCGGCAGCGCGTTGACCTGAACCAGAACCGTGGCCGTGTACGTCTTAGGAGCGAGGAACACATACGCGGCGGCCAGCACGACGCCCGCCAGCGTGACCACTGCTATCCGTCGCCAGCGGCGCCGCAACACTGTCGTGTAGTCCGATAGCTCGAAGTAATCGGGAGCGGCTGGAGGGTTCATCCGCGGTACTCCTCGCTGTTCTCGGCGACCGCGGTGCGGCCTTCTCTCGGCTACAGCCAGGTGGACGGAAGGTAGCCAGTAGATGAGCTTATGCGCTCATGTCCAGTGTCATCGTCGATCGGCTTACGAACCGCGTTAAGCCACCTTACCTGCGTAGATATACCTTCCCGCTTAGGCGTTTCCGGCTACTTCGGGTAGGGCAGCAGGCACAGCCCGCCGAGCCCGTTGGCGCCGCCGCACATCTGCGTCCCCTGGTAGTTGTCGCTGGCGATCCACAGGCCGGCGGAGGTGATCAGCATGTCGTCGGCGCCCAGCCCGCGGCCGCGGGAGTAGAGCCCCGCGGTGCCGTCAGAGTTCAGCATCAGGTCGCCAGTGCCAGGGTTAAGGCCCGCGATTCCCGGCGCGTTGAAGCCTCCCGAGCCCAGGAAGTCGCATCCGTTCGGGTTGCTCGCGTACCGCTCGTGGCCGCCGATGTAGACGGCCGCGCTGTCGGCCGCGGCCGCGAACAGCGAGTCGCAGCCGGTGTAGTTGATCCAATTCGCCAGCACAGGGGCCTGGGTCGCCGGGAAGGCGGCCGCGGCGTCGCACAGCCCGTTACGCGGGGCGCTACCAGTAGGCCAGCCGTTCGGGTGGTAGCCCGTCGTCGCGATGTAGACCGTGCCAGTCATCGGGCGACCACGCCGCGGCCTGGATGTAGAACGGCTCCACGGTCGCGCACTGGTACGGATAGCCATTGTTGGGGTTCTGCGGCGTGGCCTCGCCCTGGCTGCCGTCCCACTGCGGCGACGTCCAGGCGGTCACCGACGCCGGCGCGGTCGCGAGGTTCAGCATGAAGATCTGCTGCCTGGGCTGCGCCGCCGACCGAGGTGAAGTCACCCATCACCAGGTCCAGGGTGCCGCCGTGGCTGAGCTCCTGGTTGTAGATGTTCGTGGTGTTGGTGCCGACGCCGGGGTACTGATAATTCCCTGAGATAGACAGGTGGACGAAGCCGTCGTTCTTGCCCGTGGTGGGGTTCAGGCTCGCCATGAACGGGTCGGCTGTGCTGCCGTTGATCGCCAGTGAAGTATCCGCCAGCCAGGATGTGGTTCTGGTAGCTCGCCAGCGTCTCGATCTGACCTGATGCGCTGTGTCCGAACGCCGTCACGACGTTGCCTGTCGTGGTGTCGATCTCCGCGATGTTCTTGACGGTGGTTGAGCCGATCGCCGTGAACTTCCCGCCGATGTAGGCGTTCGCGCAGTTGCCGCCGTTGAAGGTGATCGAGTTCACCGTGCCGTTGACGGCAGGAGCCCACGACGTCACGGCGTAGGGCGCGGTCGCGCTGAAGCTGAAGACGTTGTTGCGGGTGTAAGTCGTGCTCTGGCGCTTGACCACGCTGAAGCTGCCCACCGCGTACATGGTGTTGCCGCACTGGGCGATCTGGCGGATCTGCTCGGTCGTTGACGTCGTCGCCGGGAAGTGCGGTATCGACGTGACCGGCGCAGCGAGCACCGGACCCGGTGGTGTCGCGGCCTGCGTCGCGGGGGCGAATCCCGCAAAGGCGAGCGCGGATGCCGCTGCCACGCCGGCCGCGGCGGCGATCTTCCTGTGAGTACGGTGCAACGAAGTCCCCCCACGAAGAGAAGCGCTGAGCGAGGCGCACGATCGACCCGCGAATGCTAGCACCAGATCTCCTGCAACGCCGGTAATGCGGATATACGCCGAAATGCGGTACGCCGAAGCGGCACGCTGACACGCGATGGGGCCAAGACGGCTGCTGGCGGCGGCTGCGGGCGGCAGGGGCAAAATGGCTCATAGCGTTCCCCGGCTGAGACAGGAGATCACGTGACCCGGTTCAGCGAACTGACCGAATACGTAGCGATTCCCGCGGTGACCTCGCTCCGCCTGTCGCCCGACGGCAGCTGGCTGGCCGCAGCCGTGCAGTCCATCGGGCCTGAGCCAAGCAAGTTCGGCACCAGCATCTGGCGGATTGATACCGGCGGCGGGCCGCCGACCCGGCTCACCAGGTCGGCTGAGGGCGAGTCGGCGCCGGAGTTCTTGCCTGACGGCTCACTGCTGTTCGTGTCCAAGCGGCCTGAGCCAGGACCCAAGAACGAAGGCGGCGCCGATCAGGCAAAGCCGGCGCTCTGGCTGCTGCCGCCAGGCGGCGGCGAGGCCCGCAGGATCACCGCACCGCCGGGCGGGGTGGCGGCGGTGGCGGCGGCCAGATCGGCTCAGCGCTACCTGGCCACGGCCGGGGCCTTCGCCGGGACGAGCGGTGCCGATGAGGACGCGGCCAGGCGCAAGGCACGGACCGACGCCGGGGTAAGCGCGATCTTGCATGACACCGGTGCGGTCAGGTTCTGGGACCACGATCTCGGCCCCGACAGCCTCCGGCTGCACGCTGGCGTGGTCGCGGAAGGGACCGAGGACGGCAGCGCGGGTTCCGGACAGCGCGATCTGACCCCCGACAGCGGCCGGGCGCTCGACGAGCAGGCCTTCTGCCTTTCGCCCGACGGCACGACCGCGGTCAGTGGCTGGGCGGTCCCCGAGGAGGCCGGAGAGAAGCGGGACGAGCTCGTGGTCATCGACCTCGAGACCGGCAAGCGCAGGACGCTGTCGGGAGCGAGCGGATACGACTTCGGCGCGCCTGCTGTCTCGCCCGACGGCCGCCAGGTGGTCGCGATCCGCTCCGAGCACGACAGCTATGCCAGGCCCGGTGACGTCACCCTGGTGAGCATGCCGCTGGACGCCGAGGACGCGGAGGCGCGGGACCTGCTCGCCGGGCTTCGACCGGCAGCCGTTGTCGGCCACCTGGGCGGCTGACGGCGAGTCGGTCTACTTCACGACCGACGACAACGGCCGCCGCCCGATCTTCGCGGTCAGCACCGGCACCGGCGAGGTGACCAGGATCACCGCCGACGATGCGGCCTACGAGAGCCTGTGCCCGGCCCCCGACGGGAGCGCGCTCTACGCGCTGCGGGCGACGATCAGCGAGCCGCCGACCCCGGTCAGGATCGACCTGACGCAGCGCCGGAGCCGGCGCGGTCCGGCTGCAGTCGCCGGGCGGTGCCGGTCGAGGTGCCAGGGCGGGTGGAAGAGGTGTCAACCGGACGGCTGACGGTGCGACGATCCGAGGCTGGCTTGTGCTGCCAGACGGGGCTTCAGCTGAGTCGAAGGCGCCGCTGGTGCTCTGGGTGCACGGCGGCCCGGTGATGAGCTGGAACTCCTGGTCCTGGCGCTGGAATCCGTGGCTGATGGCGGCGCGCGGCTATAGCGTGCTGCTTCCTGACCCGGCCCTTTCGACTGGTTACGGGCAGGAGTTCATTGCGCGCGGTCATAGCAACTGGGGAGACAAGCCGTTCACTGACGTCATGGCGATTACCGACGCCGTGCTGGCCAGGCCGGACATCGATGCTGACAGGACCGCGATGATGGGCGGCTCTTTCGGCGGGTACATGGCCAACTGGATCGCAGGCCACACGACGCAGGTTCCGTGCGATCGTCAGCCACGCGGGGCTCTGGGCGCTTGACCAGATGTTCGGCACGACGGACGGGCCCGCATTCTGGCGACGGATTTTCGGTCACCCCGTCATGGAACCAGAGCGCTACCTCGCCAGCTCGCCCCATCTGCACGCGGATGCTGTCACGACGCCGCTGCTCATCATTCACGGCGACCGGGATTACCGGGTGCCCATCGGGGAGGCGCTGCGCATGTGGGCGGACTTGTCATTGCGCGGCAAGCAGGCGAAGTTCCTGTACTTCCCCGATGAGAACCATTGGATCCTGAAGCCAGGAGACATCCGGGTCTGGTACGAGACGGTTTTCGCGTTCCTCGCCCAGCACGTGCTCGGCGAAGAGTGGCAGCGCCCCGAGCTGCTCTAACCGGAGACTGTAGGCGCGCCGCAGGCCGGGTCCTGCGTGGTCGGACCTCGGCCGCTGTGGCACGCTGATTGCCATGACCCGAGCAGAGCTAGACAAGCGCCCGGCGGACGTCGCTGCCATGTTCGACGCGGTCGCTGGGCGCTACGACCTGCTCAATGACGTCCTGTCCCTTGGCCAGTGCCGGTACTGGCGCTCGGTCGTCGCCCGGCTGGTGTCGGCGCGGCCCGGAGCGGCTGTGCTGGACATCGCGGCAGGCACGGGGACGTCCTCCATGGCATTCACGGCGTCCGGCGCTCGGTGCGTCGCGTGCGACTTCTCCCAGGGAATGCTGCGGGTCGGCGCTGGCCGAATAGCTGCCCGGCTGCGAGGTGCCAAGGCGCCGGACGGAGCGGCCCGCCAGGTCAGCTTCGTCGCGGGCGACGCGCTTGATCTGCCGTTCGCCGATGCCACATTCGACGTTGTGACGATCTCATTCGGACTGCGCAACGTGGCAGACCCCGAGACTGCACTTGCCGAGATGCGGAGGGTCACCAAGCCGGGCGGCAGGCTCGTCATCTGTGAGTTCAGTCATCTTCCGGTTCGCGTGCTCGACGTCACATACCAGCGCTATCTGGCGTCTGTGCTGCCCGCGGTGGCCGGGCGGCTGTCGCCGAATCCCGGCGCGTACGCCTACCTGGCCGAGTCGATCAGAGACTGGCCAGCCCAAGATGATCTGGCCGACCTCATCCGCGCGGCTGGCTGGTCGTCCGTGCGGTGGCGCAATCTCACCTGGGGGGTCGTAGCCCTGCACGTCGGAAGGAGTTCAGGCGGGTACGCGGGCCAGGCATCAGGGGCGGCTCATCGCGATCACCGGTTACGGGCTAGACTATCGGCATCTGTACTTGTGAAGGAGTTCACAAGATTGGCGGGACGGGTCAGTGAGCGAGCAGTACCCCCCGGCTAACCACCCGGACCAGGCAGCTAGCCGCGGCAAGGACGCAAGACGCGGAAGCGGTGCCAAAGGCGCAGGCACGCGCCCGTCGAGCCCGCGCCGGCCAGGCTGTCGCGTCCTCCGATACTGCGGACGTCATCGTCGTCGGCGCAGGTCCCGCCGGATCCACGGCCGCGTACCACATGGCGACGGCAGGTCTGGACGTGCTGCTCCTTGAGAAGACGAGCTTCCCGCGGGAAAAGGTCTGCGGCGACGGCCTGACCCCGCGGGCGGTCAAGGCACTCACGTCGATGGGCATCCAGGTCGTTCCCGGTGACGGCTGGCTCCTGAACAAGGGTCTGCGCATCATCGGCGGCGGCGGCAGGATCGAACTCGCCTGGCCTGAGCTCTCCTCGTTCCCCGGCTACGGCACGGTACGGACCAGGACCGACTTCGACCAGTTGCTCGCAGGCCATGCCCAGAAGGCTGGTGCCCGCTTGATCGAGAACATCACGGTCACCGGCACCACCGTCGACGAGCGGACTGGCAGGGTCACCGGCGTCACGGCGCGCGAGGCCGCCGGCACCTCAGCAGGCGACGAGAGCGGCGTCCAAGCGTCCTGAGGGCGGGCAACGAACCTTCGGGGCTCGTCTCGTCGTCGCGGCCGACGGCAATTCGTCCCGGCTGTCGGTATCGATGGGCCTGCACAAGCGCTCGGACCGGCCGCTCGGCGTCGCGGTCAGGACCTATTACAAGACACCCAGGACGATGACGACTACCTGGAGGCCTGGCTCGACCTGTGGGACGGCAGCCAGTTGCTGCCTGGCTACGGCTGGATCTTCGGGATGGGCGACGGTACGAGCAACGTCGGACTCGGCTTGCTGAATACCTCCGACGCGTTCGGCAACATCGACTACCGGGTGCTGCTCAAGCGCTGGCTCGGCGCCATGCCGGCCGAGTGGGGCCTGACCGAGGACAACATGACGCAGCCCATTCGCGGCGCCGCGCTGCCGATGGGCTTCAACCGCACCCCGCACTACACCAGCGGCATGCTGCTGGTCGGAGACGCCGGCGGGATGGTCAATCCGTTCAACGGCGAAGGCATCGCCTACGCGATGGAGTCGGGCGAGCTTGCCGCACGCTCGATCGTGCAGGCGCTCGCCAGGCCCGACGCCAGCCGGGACCGAGCGAGTGCTGCACTCCTATCCTGTGGCGCTCAAGGAGGCGTACGGCGGCTATTACACTCTCGGCCGGACGTTCGTGAAGGCGATCGGGCACCCATCCTTCATGAAGTTCGCGACCAGGCACGGGATCAAACGTCCCGCGGTCATGCGGATGACGATGAAGCTCCTCGGTAACCTGACCGAGCCGCGCGGCGGCGACGCGGTCGACCGGGTCATCAACGCGCTGTCTAAGATGTCGCCGGCGGCATAGCCCGCAAGGGGCCGCCAGCGATTCGATCCCAGGCAACGTGCGCGGTGGCGCGGATGCAAATAAATAGCAGCACCACCCGCCAGGCCGCAGGGCCAGGCGGCAGGACAAGGGGGTGACAGACTCCATGAGCTACTACGTGCCGATCATCGTGCTCGGGGCGCTGTCCACTGTCTTCGCCATTTTCTCGCTGGCCGCGGGAGCGCTCGCCGGCCCGAAGCGATGGAACAGGGCCAAGCTCGAGGCCTACGAGTGCGGCATCGAGCCGACCCGCCAGCCGGCCGGGGTCAGGTTCCCCGTGAAGTACTACCTGACCGCGATGCTCTTCATCGTCTTCGACATCGAGATCATTTTCCTGTACCCCTGGGCGGTCACGTTCGACCACCTCGGCCTGTTCGGCCTCATCGAGATGGTCACGTTCGTTGCCACTGTCTTCGTCGCGTACGTGTACGTATGGCGCCGCGGCGGTCTGGAATGGGATTAGCCAATGGGTATTGAAGAGAAACTTCCGAGCGGCATCCTGCTGACCACGGTCGAGAAGCTAGCGGGCTACGCACGCAAGTCCTCCGTCTGGCCGGCCACCTTCGGACTGGCCTGCTGCGCGATTGAGCTGATGGCGACCGGCGGCCCGCGCCACGACCTGGCCAGGTTCGGCATGGAGCGGGCCTCGAACACGCCGCGCCAGGCCGACCTGATGATCGTGGCCGGCCGGGTGAGCCAGAAGATGGCGCCGGTGCTGCGGCAGATCTACGACCAGATGTCCGAGCCCAAATGGGTCATCTCGATGGGCGTGTGCGCGTCGAGCGGCGGCATGTTCAACAACTACGCGATCGTCCAGGGCGTCGACCACATCGTTCCTGTCGATATCTACCTGCCTGGCTGCCCGCCCCGGCCCGAGATGCTGCTCGATTCGATACTCAAGCTGCACGACAAGATCCAGAACATGAAGCTCGGCGTGAACCGGGAGCAGGAGATCACCGAGCTTGAGCAGGCCAGGCTGCGGCGGCTGCCGCTGCTGCCGCACCTGCAGGCGGCCGCGGTCCAGCAGGCTCCGGCCGCGCGAGCCAGGAACCGGCCGCGACCCGCGCCGAGGTGGAACGGTGACCGAGCAAGGAAACGGCAAGCCGGACGAGGGCGCCGACGAGGCCGCCATCGCCGGCCGGGACCGCCTGGGTGAGCAGGTGGTGCGCACCGGCGCCTTCGGCACGCACACAACCGGCGATACCTCGGGCTACGGCGGGCTGCAGGTCCGCAAGCAGCCGCCGCTGTCGAGCCCGCGCCCCTACGGCTCGTACTTCGATGACGTCGCCGATGCGCTCGGCACGGCGATCGAGGCGTCTGGCACTGAGCTTCGGCGACGCTGTCGAGCGCGTGGTGGTCGCGAACGGTGAGCTGACCTTCTACGTCCGCCGCGAGCACCTCGTCGAGGTCGCGAGGCGGCTGCGGGACGAGCCGACCCTGGCGTTCGAGCTCTGCCTGGGCGTCTCCGGCACGCACTACCCTGCCGATATCGGCACCGAGTTGCACGCCGTCTACCACTTCCTCTCGATCACCCACAACAGGCGGCTGCGCGTGGAGGTCGCAGCACCTGACGCTGACCCGCACATCCCCTCGCTGATCGACGTGTACCCGACCTGCGACTGGCACGAGCGCGAGACCTGGGATTTCTTCGGCGTCATCTTCGATGGTCACCCGGCGCTGACCAGGATCGAGATGCCGGACGACTGGAGGGGCCACCCGGGGCGGAAGGACTACCCGCTCGGTGGCATTCCGGTGGAGTACCGCGGCGCCACCGTCCCGCCGCCCGATGAGCGGAGGACTTACTCGTGAGCGCAGAGACCGAAGGACGGGTCTACGACGTCGGCGGCCAGGACTGGGATGAGATCGTCGCGGCGGCCGAGGAAGCAGCGGACAGCGGACGCGACGAGCACCTCATCGTCAACATGGGTCCGCAGCACCCCTCAACGCACGGCGTGCTCAGGCTGATCCTGACGCTGGACGGGGAGACGGTCACCGAGATCAGGCCGGTGATCGGCTACCTGCACACTGGCATCGAAAAGAACATGGAGTACCGGACCTGGACGCAGGGCGTCACGTTCTGCACCCGGGCGGATTACCTGGCACCGCTGTTCAACGAGGCGGCGTACTGCCTGGCCACCGAGCGCCTGCTCGGCATCACCGATCAGATCCCGCAGCGGGCAAGCGTTCTGCGTGTGCTGATGATGGAGCTGAACCGAATCGCCTCGCACCTGACGGCCGTCGGCACGATGGGGCTTGAGCTCGGGGCAACCACGGTCTTCATCTATGGCATGCGCGAGCGCGAGAAGGTGCTCGACTTGTTCGAGCTGATCAGCGGGCTGCGGATGAACCACGCGTACATCCGTCCTGGCGGCGTCTCCCAGGATCTGCCTTCAGGAGCCCTCGAGAAGCTGCGCGAGTTCCTCGGCGTCATGCCGCACCTGCTCGGTGAGATACGCGCCCTCTTTGACGCCGCCCCTGTCTACCTGAAGCGCACCAAGGACGTCGCCTACCTCGACCTGGCCGGCTGCATGGCGCTCGGCGTCACCGGGCCGATCCTGCGCGCATCCGGGCTGCCCATGGGACCTGCGCAAGAGCCAGCCGTACTGCGGCTACGAGACCTACGACTTCGATGTGCCCACCCGGCGAGACCTGTGACGCCTACGGCAGGTACATCGTCAGGATGGACGAGATGGACCAGTCGCTGCGGATCATCGAGCAGTGCGTCGATCGGCTCGCAGCGCCGCGGCCCGCAGCACGATCCTGTCATGATCGAGAACGCCAAGATCGGCTGGCCCGCCCAGCTCGCCGTCGGGCCCGACGGGCTCGGCAACTCCGCCGATCACATCGCGCACATCATGAGCCAGTCGATGGAGGCCCTGATCCACCACTTCAAGCTGGTCACCGAGGGCTTTCGGGTGCCTGCCGGCCAGGTCTACGCGGCCGTCGAGTCGCCGCGCGGCGAGCTTGGCTGTCACGTCGGTCAGCGACGGCGGCACGAAGCCGTACCGGGCACACCTGCGCGACCCTTCGTTCACGAACCTGCAGTCCGTCGCCGCGATGTGCGAGGGCGGCATGGTGGCCGACGTGATCGCGGCGGTGGCGAGCATCGACCCGGTGATGGGAGGGGTGGACAGGTAATGGCCTTCACTCCGCAGGAACGGGCCGACCTGACAACGCGGGCGGCCGAGATCATCGCCAGGTACCCCAAGCCGCGGTCGGCGCTGCTGCCTCTGCTGCACCTGGTCCAGGCCAAGGAGGGCTTCGTCTCGACCGACGGCATCGCCTTCTGCGCCGGGCAACTCGGGCTGTCCGAAGCCGACGTCACCGCGGTCGTCTCGTTCTACACCATGTACAAGCGCCGTCCGGTCGGCGAGTACCACGTCGGGGTCTGCACCAACACGCTGTGCGCGATCATGGGCGGCGACGTGATTCACGACGAGCTCCGCCGCCATCTTGGGCGTCGAGGGCGACGAGCCGACGCCGGACGGCAAGGTCAGCATGGAGCGGATCGAGTGCAACGCGGGCTGCGACTACGCGCCCGTCGTGATGGTCAACTGGGAGTTCTTCGACAACCTGACTCCCGAGTCTGCCAAGGAGCTCGTCGACGGGCTGCGGGCCGGCGCCGACATCGCGCCGTCCAGGGGCGCAGAGCGCCTGGTCACCTGGCGCGAGGCCGGCATGATCCTGGCCGGCTATCCCGACGACCAGGCCGGTACCGGGCAGACCGCGGGCGCGCCCACGCTGGCCGGGCTGCGGATCGCCAAGAAGAACGGCTGGACGCCGGACGAGCTGCCAAGCGGCGGAACCGGCGCGTCCGGCGGCGGAGCCCAGCCCGCGAATACCGGCAGGGAGAGGCCGTGAGCAGCTCAGTACTGACCCCCGTGCTCACAGCGCACTGGGACGAGCCTGACTCCTTCACCTTGGCGGGCTACCGCAGGTCAGGCGGTTACCAGGCGCTGCCCAAGGCGCTGGCGATGGCGCCGGACGACGTCATCGCCGAGGTGAAGGCGTCGGGACTTCGCGGCCGCGGCGGCGCCGGCTTCCCGACGGGGGTGAAGTGGGGTTTCATCCCGCAGGGCGACGGCAAGCCGCACTATCTGGTCGTCAACGCCGACGAGTCCGAGCCTGGCACCTGCAAGGACATCCCGACCATGCTGGCCACCCCGCACACGCTGGTCGAGGGGGCGATCATCGCCTCCTACGCGATCAGGGCCGACCGCGCGTTCATCTACGTGCGCGGCGAGGTGCTGCACGTGGTCAGGCGCCTGCACCAGGCCGTCGCCGAGGCATACGAGGCCGGCTACCTGGGCGCGGACATCCTGGGGTCCGGATTCAGCCTGGACATCACCGTGCACGCGGGCGCCGGCGCCTACGAGTGCGGCGAGGAGACCGCGCTGCTCGACTCGCTGGAGGGTTACCGCGGCCAGCCGAGGCTGAAGCCGCCGTTCCCCGCGATCGCCGGCCTCTACGCGTGCCCCACGGTGGTCAACAACGTCGAGTCGATCGCGAGCGTGCCGTGACATCATCGCGCGCGGGGCCGACGCCTTCGCCGCGCTCGGCACCGAGAAGTCCAAGGGTTTCGGCATCTTCTCGCTAACCGGGCCATGTCACCACGCCGGGACAGTACGAGGCGCCGCTCGGCGTGACGCTGCGCGAACTGCTCTCGCTCGCGGGCGGCGTGCGGGCCGGTCACCAGCTCAAGTTCTGGACGCCAGGCGGATCGTCCACGCCGATCTTCACCGATGAGCACATGGACGTGCCGCTTGACTTCGAATCGGTCGGCGCCGCCGGGTCCATGCTCGGCACCAGGGCGCTGCAGATCTTCGACGAGACGACGTGCGTGGTCCGCGCCACGCTGCGGTGGATGGAGTTCTACGAGCACGAGTCCTGCGGCAAGTGCACGCCATGTCGCGAGGGCACGTTCTGGATCGTCCAGCTTCTTGACGCGCTCGAGCACGGCGAAGGCAGCGAAGGCGACCTCGACAAGCTGCTCGACATCTGCGACAACATCCTGGGCCGGGCGTTCTGCCCGTTCGGCGACGGCGCGATCAGCCCCGTCGTGTCGGCAATCAAGTACTTCAGGGACGAGTTCATCGAGCACAACAAGCGCGGCGGCTGCCCGTTCGACCCCGCCGCTTCGGTCCTGTTCGCTGCTAGTCCGGGATGGCGACCTCCGGAGCCCGAGGCGAGAAGCCTGCCCGCAGGGCCCGAGGCGAGAAGCCGGCCCGCAGGGCCCGAGGCGAGAAGCCGGCCGCAGGGCCCGCCGTGAGAGGTCCTGGTCGCGATGACTGAGGTAGCCAAGCCCGCCGACGGCGTGCGGGTGACGATCGACGGCTTTGAGATGACCGTCCCGAAGGGCACGCTGATCATCAGGGCCGCCGAGCAGCTCGGCATCCAGATCCCGCGGTTCTGCGACCACCCGCTGCTCGCGCCCATCGGCGCCTGCCGCCAGTGCCTCGTGCAGGTCGAGGGTCAGCCGAAGCCGCCGGCGTCGTGCACGACGGTGTGCACGGACGGCATGGTGGTGCGGACGCAGCTCACCTCGCCGGTCGCCGAGAAGGCGCAGCGCGGCGTGATGGAGATGCTGCTGGTCAACCACCCGCTCGACTGCCCGATGTGCGACAAGGGCGGCGAGTGCCCGCTGCAGAACCAGGCCATGACGGCCGGGCAAGGCGAGACCAGGTTCAACGGGCAGAAGCGGACGTTCGCCAAGCCGATCGCGCTCTCCGCGCAGGTGCTGCTCGACCGCGAGCGGTGCGTCCAGTGCGCCAGGTGCACGCAGGTTCGCCGACCAGATCGCCGGGGACCCGCTGATCGACCTGTTCGAGCGCGGCCCGCAGGAACAGGTCGGAGTCGCCGAGGGCGTGCCGTTCGACTCCTACTTCTCAGGCAACACCGTGCAGATCTGCCCGGTCGGCGCGCTGACGGGTACGTCCTACCGGTTCCGGGCCCGCCCGTTCGACCTGGTCTCGACGCCGAGCGTCTGCGAGCACTGCGCGTCAGGGTGCCTGCAGCGGACCGACCACCGGCGCGGCGCCGTCACGCGCAGGCTGGCGGGCAGCGCTCCCGAGGTGAACGAGGAGTGGAACTGCGACAAGGGCCGCTGGGCCTTCACCTACGCGACCCTGCCAGACCGGCTGGTCTGCGCCGCTGGTCAGGGATGCCGCCGGAGTGCTGCAGCCCGCGTCCTGGTCGGAGGCGCTCGACGCGGCCGCTCGCGGCCTGGCCGCGGCCAGAGGCCGGGCAGGCGTGCTGACCGGCGGCAGGCTCACGCTCGAGGACGCCTACGCCTACGCCAAGTTCGCCAGGCTCGCCCTGGCCAGCAACGACATCGACATGCGCGCGAGGCCGCACAGCGCCGAGGAAACCGAGTTCCTGGCGTCGAGGGTCGCTGGCACGAGCATCGCGGTCAGCTACGCTGCCCTGGAGCAGGCGCCAGCCGTGCTGCTGGCCGGGTTCGAGCCCGAGGACGAGTCGCCGATCGTCTACCTCCGGCTACGCAAGGCGGCCAGTGAAGGGCGCACGGCCGTGTACTCGATCGCGGCGCTCGCCAGCCAAGGACTCACCAAGCTCTCCGGCACGCTGCTGCCGACGTTGCCTGGCAGCGAGGCAGAGGTGCTTGGCCAGCTCGCCGACCCGGCAGGCCTCGCCGCAGCGTCTCCCGGCGAGGACGTGTTCGCCGCGGCCGCGCAGGCGCTCAGCCAGCCGGGCTCGGTGATCCTCGCCGGCGAGCGGCTGGCCGAGATCCCTGGCGCGCTGGCAGGCGCCGTCGCGCTCGCGGAGCTGACCGGCGCCCGGCTGGCATGGATCCCGCGGCGGGCAGGCGAGCGCGGCGCGATCGAGGCCGGCGCCCTGCCGGTGCTGCTGCCAGGCGGACGCCTGGTCACCGACGCCGCCGCGCGCGCCGAGGTTGCGAGAGCGTGGGGCGTTGCCTCGCTGCCCGCCGAGCCCGGCCGCGACACCGGCCAGATCCTGACGGCAGTCGCCGAAGGCGAGATCGAGGCACTGGTCGTAGCCGGAGTCGATCCCGCCGACCTGCCCGACCCCGAGGCGGCGCTTGCCGCGATCGAGCAGGCAGAGTTCGTCGTGAGCCTTGAGCTGCGGGCGAGTCCTGTTACCGATCGAGCCGACGTTATCTTCCCGGTCGCGGCGGTCGCCGAAAAGCCCGGCACGTTCGTGAACTGGGAAGGCAGGTCAGGGGCGTTCGAGGCCGCCATCCCCGTGCCGGGCGTCCGCGGCGATCTGCACGTGCTGCGCGAGATCGCCGACGCCATGGACGTGCACCTCGGCCTGCCGGACGAGGCGGCCGCGCGCAGGGAACTCGCGGCGCTCGGCGCGCAGCGCGGCGCCTCTCGTCCGGCCGCGGGCGGCCCGCTCAAGGCAGGCAGTCCGCGCGCCGCTGCGCGGCGGGGCATCCCAGGTGCTTCCGAGGCTTTGCTCGCGACCTGGCATAATCTGCTCGACGTTGGCCGGATGCAAGACGGCGAGCCGAATCTGGCCGGGACCGCCCGCCCCGCTGTCGCGAGGATGTCGGCGGCGACCGCCGCGGAGGCTGGCCTCAGCCGCCGGCGCGCAAAGTGCGCATATCGACCAGCCGCGGCTCTATAGTCGTGCCGGTCGAGATCACGGCGATGCCGGACCGCGTGGTCTGGCTGCCGACGAACTCCGCGGGCTGCTCGGTCAGGCGCGACCTCGCGGCTGGACACGGCAGCCTCGTGACGGTATCTCGGCACTCGGCTGAACGACCCCGACCCCCGCGGGGAGGAGCGCGCAATGACTGCCAGCCCCGGCCTGGTGCAGCTGGCCAGCGGGAACGCGGCGACGTCGGCGCTGATCGACAACGACCCGTGGTGGCTGACCGCGATCAAGGTCCTGATCATCTTTCTCGTTCCTGTTGCTGGGGACGCTGCTGATGATCTGGGCCGAGCGCCGGGTGATCGGCCGGATGCAGCAGCGCCCGGGGCCGAACCGCGCGGGCAAGTTCGGCCTGTTGCAGTCACTGATGGACGGCATCAAGCTGCCGCTGAAGGAGGACATCGTCCCCCGCGGAGTCGACAAGATCCTGTTCTGGCTCGCCCCCGCGATCGCGACGATCCCTGCCTTCATCAGCTTGGCGATCATCCCGTTCGGCCCCGTGGTGTCGATCTTCGGTCACCAGACGCCGCTGCTGCTGGCGAACCTGCCCGTAGCGGTGCTGCTGGTCCTGGCGATGAGCTCGATGGGCGTGTACGGGATCGTGCTCGCGGGCTGGTCGTCCTCCTCGCCGTACTCGCTGCTCGGCGGGCTGCGGTCGTCGGCTCAGGTGATCAGCTACGAGATCGCGATGGGCATCTCGTTCGTGCCGGTGTTCCTGTACGCGGGGTCGCTGTCCACCTCACAGATCGTCGCGGCTCAGGCACACGGCTCGACGTTCCATCTGTTCGGCGCCGTGCTGCACTACCCGTCCTGGTTCGCGATCTTGCTGCTGCCCTCGTTCGTGATCTACGTGATCACGATGGTGGGCGAGACCAACCGGCTCCCGTTCGACCTGCCGGAGGGCGAGGGCGAGCTGGTAGCCGGTTTCCACACCGAGTACTCCTCGCTGAAGTTCGCGCTGTTCTACCTTGCCGAATACGTCAATATGATCACCGTCTCCGCACTGGCGACGACGCTGTTCCTCGGCGGCTGGCACGCGGTCTGGCCCATCTCGGTATGGTCGGGCGCGAACAGCGGCTGGTGGCCGGTGCTGTGGTTCCTGGCCAAGCTCATCGCGTTCCTGTTCTTCTTCATCTGGCTGCGTGGTTCGCTGCCGAGGATCAGGTACGACCAGCTGATGTCGTTCGGCTGGAAGATCCTC
Source organism: uncultured Actinomycetota bacterium (assembly GCA_963809195.1). Lineage (GTDB taxonomy): Bacteria > Actinomycetota > Actinomycetes > Streptosporangiales > Streptosporangiaceae > Chersky-822. The sequence goes on from CAWEIQ010000006.1 coordinate 82,154, forward strand.
ATCCCGGCCGGCCTGGCCTGGACGCTGCTGATCGCGACGCTGCGGGTGTGGCGCCGCCAGGGCGGCAGCACCGGGGTGTACGTGGTCGGAGGGCTCATCGTCGCCGTGCTCCTCGTGCTGGCCTTCGCCTGGGACTTCGCGACCGAGCGCGCGGCAGAGCGGCGGGCGGCAGAAGACGAGGAAAGCGCCGAGCAGGACGCGGGCGCCTTCCCCGTGCCGCCCATGGACCTGCCGCACTACCACGGCATCGCTGGCAGCGTGCCAGCGCTCACCGAGCAGGCGCCGGATTCAGGAGTCGGTGATCCGGATCGTCCCTCGGGTGCTGCCGGGGTCAAGGAGGTCACCGGTGCTTGATTTCCTCAATCCGGTCAAGGGCTTCGCGGTCACCTTCCGGCAGATGTTCAGGAAGGTCGACACGGTCCAGTATCCGGAGGAGAAGAAGCCGACCGCCCCGCGTTTCCACGGCAGGCATCAGCTCAACCGCTGGCCTGACGGTCTTGAGAAGTGCATCGGGTGCGAGCTGTGCGCGTGGGCCTGCCCTGCCGATGCCATCTACGTCGAGGGCGGCAGCAATACAGAGTCCGAGCGGTACTCGCCTGGCGAGCGGTACGGCCCCGTGTACCAGATCAACTACCTGCGCTGCATCCTGTGCGGCCTGTGCGTCGAGGCGTGCCCGACCAGGGCGCTCACGATGACCAACGACTACGAGCTTGCCGACGACAGCAGGGAGAACCTGATCTGGACGAAGGAGCAGCTGCTCGCGCCGCTCCAGCCGGGCATGGAGGCGCCGCCGCATCCCATGCGGCTCGGCGACTCTGAGGAGGACTACTACCGGATGGGTCCCTCGTTCGCCTCCGCGCAGCCTGCTGACCTGCTCAGCATGCTCGCCCGCAGTCGTGCCGCCGACGACCCCGGCACCGCGGGTCAGGACGCGGGAGGCACCTCATGATTGCCGACCACATGGTGCTGGCCGGCACGGCGGCCAGCAACACCGAGGTCGTCACGTGGTGGGTGCTGGCCATCGTGGCGGTTGGTGCGGCGCTCGGCATGATCCTGACCAGGCGCGCGGTGCACTGCGCGATCTTGCTCGCCGTGGTCATGCTGATCCTGGCCGGGATGTACGCCATGCAAGGTGCGCCATTCCTGGCGTTCGTGCAGGTCATTGTCTACACCGGCGCCGTGCTCATGCTGTTCCTCTTCGTCATGATGATCGTCGGCATTACCGCGTCGGACTCCATCGTCGAGACAATCAGGGGCCAGCGGCTCTTCGCCGGACTGGCGGGCATTGCCATGCTCGTTCTGCTGATCCTGGTCGTCGGGCACGCGACCATCGGCGCGGCCGCGCCGTCAGGCGCGCGTAACAGCTCGTCGAACGTCCAGGGCCTGGCCAAGCTCATCTTCACGACCTACGTGTTCCCGTTCGAGGTCACCAGCGCCCTGCTCATCACGGCGGCGCTCGGGGCCATGGTGCTCGCGCACCGGGAGCGGACGAGCCCGCGGCCAACCCAGCGCGTGCTGTCCAGGCGCAGGGTGGCCAGCGGCCGGCCGACACCGCTGCCTGGCCCCGGAACCTACGCGCGGCACAACGCCGTGGACATGCCGGCGCTGCTGCCCGACGGGACGCAGTCGCGGTTGTCGGTCAGCGGCGTTCTCACCACCCAGGAGTCCGCCGCTTTGGCCAGGGGTGATGATCGGAGGCAAGCCTCCGGCGGAGTCCAGCGGAACGGCACGCGCGCGATCAGCGGCGAGACCGTCGAGCCTGACGGTCCCTCCGGCGAAGACACCGCCGAGGCCTCGAATCATGAGGAGGACCGGTGATCAGCCCGGCCAACTACGTCGCGCTCGCGGCGATCCTGTTCGTCATAGGCGGAGTCGGCGTTCTCGTCCGCAGGAACGCGCTGGTCGTGTTCATGTGCGTGGAACTCATGCTCAATGCGGTGAACCTGGCGTTCATCGCGTTCGCTAGGCTGCACGGCGATCTCAACGGCCAGGTGATCGCGTTCTTCGTGATGGTCGTGGCCGCGGCCGAGGTGGTTGTCGGCCTGGCGATCCTGACTTCGATCTTCCGCGCCCGCAAGTCGGCGTCGGTCGACGATGCCAACCTGCTGAAGTACTGACCGGATCTGACCAGGACGGTCAGGGACCAAGACGTGGAGGATAGGCGGTGACTGGCTCTCTTGCGGGCGTGCTGACCGGATCGGTCAGCCCGGCCGCGGCCTTTTCTACGCTGCCGGCTACCGGCGCGTTGCGGCCGGCCTGGCTGCTCCTCGCCTTCCCAGCCGCCGGAGCGGCGATCCTGCTGCTCGGCGGCAAGCGCACCAACGCCTGGGGGCACCTGCTCGGCTGCGCGATGTCGCTGGCTTCGTTCGTGTACGGCGTGATCATCTTCGCGACGATGCTGGGCTACCCGGCAAGCCAGCGCAGCCGCGAGGTGCAGGTCTACAACTGGATTCCAGCGATCGGCCGGTTCCACGTCAACATCGGCATACTGCTCGACCCGCTGTCGATCTGCTTCGTGCTGCTGATCACCGGCGTTGGCTCGCTCATCCTCATCTACGCGGTGGGCTACATGGACCACGACCCGGAACGGCGCAGGTTCTTCGGCTACCTGAACCTGTTCATCACCGCGATGCTCTTGCTCGTGCTGGCCGACAACTACGTCGCCCTGTACGCAGGGTGGGAAGGCGTCGGCCTCGCCTCCTACCTGCTGATCGGCTTCTGGCAGTTCAAGCCGGCGGCGGCGGTGGCGGCGAAGAAGGCGTTTGTCGCGAACCGGGTCGGTGACGCCGGGCTGTCGCTGGCGATCATGTTGATGTTCGCCACCTTCGGGTCGGTCAGCTTCGCTGGCGTCTTCGGGGCGGCCCACTCGGCAAGCAACACCGTGATCACGGCGATCGGGTTGCTGTTGCTGCTCGGCGCCTGCGGCAAATCCGCCCAGTTGCCGCTGCAGTCCTGGCTCCTCGATGCGATGGAGGGCCCAACCCCTGTTTCTGCGCTTATTCACGCGGCCACCATGGTGACTGCCGGCGTCTACCTGATCGTGCGCTCGGCGCCGATCTTCAATTTGTCGGCGAACGCCAGGCTCCTCGTCACGATCGTCGGCGCAGCGACGCTGCTGTTCGGCGCGATTATCGGGTGCGCCAAGGACGACATCAAGAAGGCCCTGGCCGGGTCGACCATGAGCCAGATCGGCTACATGATGCTGGCCGCCGGCCTCGGCCCCGCAGGCTACGCGCTGGCCATCGCGCACCTGCTCTCGCACGGGTTCTTCAAGGCAGGGCTCTTCCTCGGCGCGGGCTCGGTCAAGCACGAGATGAACGACGAGGTTGACATGCGCCGGTTCGGCGGACTCGCCACGGCCATGAAGATCACGTTCGTGACGTTCACGTTCGGCTACCTGGCGATCATCGGCGTACCGCCGTTCTCTGGCTTCTTCACCAAGGACCCGATCATCGAGACCGCCTTCGACAAGGGCGGCACCTCGGGTGCCATTCTCGGCACCTGCGCGCTGATCGGCGCCGGCATCACGGCGTTCTACATGACGCGGGTGATGCTGATGACCTTCAGCGGCAAGCGCCGGTGGGAGGACGACGCTCACCCGCACGAAGCGCCGCCGGTCATGACCTCCCCGATGGTCATCCTCGCGATCGGGTCGCTCGCCGCGGGCGGCTTCCTCATGATCTCGAACCGGCTGATCGACTTCCTGAAGCCGGTGACCGGCACGCCGCCGCTGGCTCACGGTTTCTTCTCGCCGCTGAGCTGGGCGACGCTGGCGCTGGTCGTGGTGTCGGCCGGGTTCGCCTGGGTCATCTACGGCCGGCGCGAGGTCCCGGTGACCGCGCCGCGCGGCAGCTTCGTGACCGTCGCCGCCCGCAAGGACCTGTACGGCGACGCGCTGAACGAGTCAGTGCTGATGCGACCGGGCCAGTGGCTGACCAGGCTGTCGGTGTGGTTCGACAACCGCGGCATTGACGGGATCGTCAACACGATCGCCGCAACGATGGGCGGGAGCTCGGGCCGGGTCAGGCGAGTCCAGACCGGTTTCGTGCGCTCCTATGCCCTGTCCATGCTGATCGGCGCCCTGCTGCTCGTCGGCGCCCTGCTGCTCGTCAGGCTTTAGGGGGTCATTCACCGATGAGCAACTTCCCCTGGCTGACCGTGGCCGGCGCGATCCCGCTGGCCGGGACGCTGGCCGTCTGCCTCACCCCTGGCAGGTCCGCGCCCGGCAGTGAGGCCGACCGGCGGTCCCGCGACCTGCTGGTCAAGCGGATCGCGCTGGTGACCACGATCGCCACGCTCGGCGTCACGATCGCGATGGCGGCCGGCTTCAAGACCGGCGGCCCGCGGTTCCAGTTCACCCAGACCTACCAGTGGATCCCGCAGTTCGGCGTGCACTACGCGGTCGGCGTCGACGGCATCGCGCTCGTGCTGATCCTGATGACGGCCGTACTGATGCCGGTCGTGATCCTCGCGTCCTGGAACGACGCGGAGGGTTCGGCCAGCCCGGCAGGGGAGCAACCACCGAGGCGCAGCGTGAAGACCTACTTCGCGCTGATGCTCGTGCTCGAGACGATGATGATCGGCGTCTTCGCGGCCACCGACGTCTTCCTGTTCTACGTCTTCTTCGAGGCCATGCTGATCCCGATGTACTTCATGATCGGCAGCTACGGCGTCGGGCAGCGCCAGTACGCGTCGGTGAAGTTCCTGCTGTACAGCCTGCTGGGCGGCCTGCTCATGCTGGCCGCCGTGATCGCGCTCTACGTCTACTCGACGCAGAGCGCCGCGCTCGGGCACCACGGCTCGTTCCTGTTCACCGACCTGGCCAAGGTGGCGCTGAGCCCGACCGCGCAGAAGTGGCTGTTCCTCGGCTTCTTCGTCGCGTTCGCGATCAAGGCGCCGCTGTGGCCGTTCCACACCTGGCTGCCCGACGCGGCGACGGCCGCGCAGCCCGGCGCCGCGGTGCTCCTCGTCGGCGTACTGGACAAGGTCGGCACGTTCGGGATGATCAGGTACTGCCTTGACCTGTTCCCGTCCGCATCGCACTACTTCACGCCGCTGGTCATCACGCTGGCGGTGATCGGCGTCCTGTACGCGGCCATCGTCGCGATCGGACAGCGCGACCTGAAACGCCTGATCGCCTATACGTCGGTATCCCACTTCGGCCTCATCACGCTTGGCGTGTTCGCGATGACCAGCCAGGGTCAGGTTGGCGCCACGCTGTACATGGTCAACCACGGCTTCGCGACCGGCGCGCTGTTCCTGATCGCCGGGTTCATGATCGCCCGCCGGCGCTCGGCGCAGATCGCCGACTACGGCGGCGTCCAGAAGGTTGCCCCCGTGCTCGCCGGGCTCTTCCTCGTCGCTGGCCTGGCCGGCCTTTCGCTGCCTGGCCTGTCCACGTTCGTCAGCGAGTTCCTCGTGCTGATCGGTACGTTCACCAAGTACGAGGTCGCCGCCGGGCTGGCGACCGCTGGCATCATCCTGGCCGCGATCTACATCTTGTGGATGTACCAGCGCACCATGACAGGACCCGTCCGCCCTGAGGTCGCTAACATGCCTGACCTGCGGGCACGTGAGCTATGGGCGGTCGGGCCGCTGATCGCCCTGATCATCGCGCTCGGCGTGTATCCCAAGCCGGTCATCGACGTGATCAATCCGGCCGTCCAGAAGACGCTGGTGCAGGCGCATTCCACCAACCCCGTGCCGCCGCATCCGGCGAAGGCCGCGAAGCAGATTGGGAGCAAGCCGTGACCGGGAACCTCGGGTCCCTCGGCGCCCTCGCCGCGACCGCCCCGACCATCCCCGCGCCGCACTTCGAGTGGAGCCAGCTGTCTCCGATGCTGCTCGTGTTCGGTGCGGCCATCGCTGGCGTGCTGATCGAGGCGTTCGCGCCGCGGCCGCTACGCCGCACCCTCCATCTGGCTGTCACGCTCGGCAGCCTCGCCGGCGCTTTCGTGCTGACCATCTTCGTAGCCACGAGCAGCGGCATATTCAACAACGGCAGCGCCGGTCACATCGCGGCCGCTGGTGCGGTCGGGGTCGACAGGCCGACCCTGTTCATCCAGGGCACCATCCTGGTGCTCGCGTTCATCAGCGTGCTGCTGATCGCCGAGTCGTCACACGAGGTGAGCGCGTTCGCGGCACAGGCTGCAGCCGTGCCTGGAAGCGCAGAGGAGCGCGAGGGCCTTCTCGCGGGTATCAGCCACACCGAGGTGTACCCGCTGACGCTGTTCGCGGTCGGCGGCATGCTGCTGTTCCCGGCCGCGAACGACCTGCTGACCATGTTCGTGGCACTCGAGGTGCTCTCGCTCCCGCTGTACCTGCTCTGCGGCCTGGCCAGGAGGCGCCGGCTGCTGTCGCAGGAAGCGGCGATGAAGTACTTCCTGCTCGGCGCGTTCTCTTCGGCGTTCTTCCTGTTCGGAGTGGCCATGCTGTACGGCTACTCAGGATCGGTCAAGCTGGCGGCGATAGCGACGGCGGCCAGCGGCAACACGCAGAGCGCGGTTCTGCTCTTCGCGGGCATCGCGCTTCTTGGCGTGGGGTTGCTGTTCAAGATCGGTGCCGTGCCATTCCAGGCATGGAAGCCGGACGTCTACCAGGGGGCACCGACCCCGGTCACCGCGCTGATGGCGTCCTGCACCCTGGTCAGCGCGTTCGGTGCGGTCCTGCGCGTGTTTTATGTCGCTTTCGGGCAGCTGACCTGGGACTGGCGGCCGATGATGTGGGGCGTCGCGATCCTTACCATGCTCGGCGGGTCGATCATCGCGATCACGCAGACCGACGTGAAGCGCCTGCTCGCCTACTCCTCGATCGCCCAGGCCGGCTACATCCTCACCGGTGTGGTCGCGGCGACCACCGCCGGCCTGTCGAGCAGCATGTTCTACCTGGCCGCGTACGGGTTCGCTACGGTCGGGGCGTTCGCAGTGGTGACCCTGATCAGGGACGCCAGCGGTGAAGCGGGTCACCTGTCGCGCTGGGCCGGCCTCGGCAAGCGGTCGCCGCTGGTGGCAGGGGTCTTCGCATTCTTCTTGATCGCGTTCGCGGGAATCCCTCTGACCAGCGGGTTCACTGGCAAGTTCGCGGTGTTCCAGGCAGCCATCTCGGGCGGCGCGCTGCCCTTGGTGATCGTCGGCGTGATCAGCAGCGCGATCCTGGCGTTCCCCTACGTCCGCGTGATCGTCCTGATGTTCTTCAGCGAGCCCGCGTTCGACGGGCCGGCCGTGGTCAAGCCGAGCGCGTACACCTCCGTGGCGGTCGGCATCGGCGTGCTCGCGACCCTGGTCCTTGGCGTGGCGCCAGAGCCGCTGCTGCGGCTCGCGCATGACGCCGCGACCACGCTCTTCGTCCGGTGAGACAGCAGGCGAACCCGCACCTGGTGCCCGGCGGCACCCGGCGCGGCCTGCGGTGTGCTTATCTTGGTGCATGCCAGGTAGCAAGACGCCTGGCGAAACACCGAGCACGACAGGCCTTAGTAGGGGATGCAGTGATCAGCGTCGTACCCGTGGAGCTCGCAGACGCCGCTCTCGCGGCTGATGTGACCGATGGGCTCGCTCTGGTCGAGGAGGGCCTGCGGAAGGCAGCCAGGGCGCAGTACGACTTGCTCGACGAGACCTCCGCGCACCTGATCGTGGCCGGCGGCAAGCGATTCCGCGCCACGTTGGTCCTGCTGGCGGCGCAGTTCGGCGACCCCAGGGACGAACGGGTTGTCCCGGCCGCCGTCGCCATCGAGCTCACCCACCTGGCGACCCTGTACCACGACGACGTCATGGATGAGGCCGACGTGAGGCGCGGATCGCCGAGCGCGAACTCACGCTGGGATAACTCGGTCGCCATCCTGACCGGTGACTTCCTCTTCGCCTGCGCCTCGAAGATCCTCGCCGATCTCGGGCCAGAGGCGGTCAGGATCCAGGCCGAGACCTTCACCCGCCTGGTTACCGGCCAGATCTGCGAGACCGTGGGCCCGCGTCCCGGCCAGGACCAGCTCGAGCATTACATGGGCGTCATCACCGAGAAGACTGCCTCGCTGGTGGCCACATCGGGCCAGTTCGGCGCCATGTTCTCCGGTGCGCCTGACGAGGTCGCCGCACGGATCGCGCCCGCATGCGCCGCGCTCGGGGTGGCCTTCCAGCTCTCCGATGACATCCTCGACGTCGCCAGCGAGACGGACCAGTCAGGCAAGACGCCGGGAACCGACCTCCGGGAGGGAGTCAAGACGCTGCCCGTGCTGCACGCACTGCGTTCCGCGGGCCCTGGAGACGAGCGCCTGATGGAGCTGCTCAGCGGCGGCGAACTAATCGACCCCGCGGCACGATCCGAGACCCTCGCGCTGCTTCGGGCACACCCTGGCATGGACATGGCGCGGGCCGATCTGCGGTACTGGGCGGACTTGGCCAGGCAGGAGATCCTTGCCCTGCCCCCGGTACCCGCCAGGGCCGCGTTCGAGACGATGTGCGACTTTGTTATGGAGAGATCTGGCTAGCCGCGGCTGGTCCAGCCAACCCGGTGCCGGCTCCGAGTAAGGGAATGCGGGCGCTGCCGTCAGCGCTGTTACGGAGTACAAGTGCCTGATGGGGAGGTAAGCGTGGGAATCTTCGGCACGCAAAAGACGCGCATGATCAACGCGGACGAGGCACTGCCCGGCCGGGCCGGGGCCATTACCGTTCCGTCGGTGCACGAGGTGCTCGGCACGTCGCTGCGCCCGCCGTATCCGGAAGGCAGCGAGATCGCCGAGTTCGCTTTGGGCTGCTTCTGGGGCGCGGAGAAGTCGTTCTGGAAGACCAAGGGAGTCATTTCCACGTCGGTCGGTTACGAGGGCGGATACACCCCGAACCCGACCTATGAGGAGGTCTGCAGCGGCAGGACCGGTCACGCGGAGGCCGTGCGGGTCGTGTTCGACCCGAAGGTGATCTCCTATCCCGAGCTGCTCAAGGTGTTCTGGGAGTCGCATGACCCCACGCAGGGCATGCGGCAGGGCAATGACATCGGCAGCCAGTACCGTTCTGCTATCTTCTGGCGTTCGCCAGAGCAGAAGGCGGCCGCCGAGGCGTCGCTGGCCGCTTACCAGCAGCAGCTCACGCAGGCCGGGTACGGGACAATCACCACGGAGATCGTGCAGGCCCCGGAGTATTACTTCGCCGAGGGCTATCACCAGCAGTACCTGGCCGATACCAAAAACCCGTACGGCTATTGCCCCGATCACGGGACGGGCGTCAGCTGCCCGATCGGTGTGGGCGTCAGCGCCGGAACCGGCGTACAGGCCGGATCCGCAGACAGCTGAGCCGGATCCGCGGACACCTGAGGCTGCCTCGCGGACAGCTGAGGCTACCTCGCTAGCGGGCCTCGGCGCGCGCCTTTCATGGCGCAGTCGCCGAGGCCCTGTTGTCGTTGCGCCTGGGCCGCAGGACAGCTTCGCGTGCTCGCCGAGTCCCGGATGCAGGGCGCGGTGATGTCGGAGCCAACGACCGGATTGACGCATATCCTTTCCAGTGGCGGTCGTCCTTTGCCCTCTTTCGGGCGCGATTGCGGGCGTAAAGGCCGGCTTGCTACCGCGTAAGGGGGTATACACGCGTGAGCGAGCAGCGCGTTCGTCTCCGGCGCTCGGCCGACTTCGTCGCGGACCATCTCAGGCGCCAGATCACGCTGGGCATCGTCCCTGCCGGGTCTGCGCTGCCCACCGAGCGGCACATGGCTGAGACATTCCGGGTGGCGAGGTCGACGGTGCGGGCGGCCACCAACGCACTGCTTGCGGAGCAGTTGATCGAGAAGCGCATCGGCAGGCTCGGCGGCGCGTTCGTGCTTGAGCTACGGAACGATGGACCCAGATTCGAAGCTCTCATCGACAGGCTGAAAGGGTCCAAGGCTGCGGTTGAGGACATGCTCGCCTACCGTCGGATTGTCGAGCCAGCCATTGCGGAGGAAGCAGCCCAGTCCCGCAGCGAGATGGACCTGGCCCTGCTCGAGGATGCGCTCAGCAGGTTGGCCGCGGCCGAAACCGAGGACGACGAGATGAAGCTGGACACCACGCTGCACATGCGTGTCGCTCGGGCGAGCCATAACCGGTTCCTGATCGAATCTGATGAGCGAATCAGGATGACCCTCAACGACGCGCTGCGGCTGCTGCCGAGCTCGGACCTGTGGAAGGACCGCATGGGCGCCGAGCACTCGGCGATCTTCGCAGCCATCCGGCTGGGCAATTCGGCAGCCGCGCGGCGAGCCGCTCTGCGCCACATTGACCACACGGAACAGGGGATCAACTCGCTGCTCGCGACATTGTGAGCCGAGTTGGGCCACACGTTCAGGTGCCGACGCGGCCGAACCCGCCCGTCGGTCAACCATGGGCTCCACCGCCGGAATCAGGTTGTCCATCCCATGGCACCGATCGTCTCGGCGGCGTAGAGGTGAAAGCGAGCGGCGTAGACGAGGTCATCGACGTGGATGCGCTCGTCCTTGCCGTGGACCGTCTCCCTGGTGATTTCGATCGGGGTGTAGCGGATCGGGCAGAAGCCGTATGCGATGGTGCCGAAGCTCTTCCTCATGAAGTGTGAGTCGCAGAAACCCGTCGAGATCTTGGGCAGCAACTGTGCTCCAGGGTCGTGCCGGGCCAGGAAGTCACGGCATACCCGGTAGAGCGGCGTATCGATAGGCGACACCGTTCCTCCGGTCGGCTCCTCGGGGAACTCGATCTCATAGGGGATGTCGTCGCCCAGCGCCGCATGGAGTTCCGCCGTCGAGGCCGTCCACGTCGGTTCCCGGCAGCACGCGGCAATCGCACTCGACGCTGGCTCGCGCGGGCATGACATTGCGAGCCAGTGACCCGTACAGCCGCGTCGGGGCAATCGTCGTCGACAGCAGCGGCGGGAGGCCGTCGGCGAAACTTGGATGGAGCTGGATTGCGCGTTCCAGCGCCTCGCCGAGATCATCGTCGATGCTCCCGAGCAACTCCTCCAGCATGCGGCTTGTCTCGGGCAGGACTGTCCGTGCGGGCCGGTAGGCGTCAAGCCTCTGGATCAGCTGTCCGAGGCGCGGCACGGCGTTCTCGCCTCTACCTGGCGCGGAGGCATGGCCCGCCTCGCCGAGGGCGGTCACTACGGCCGGCAGCGTGGCCTTCTCGCCAACCGTCAGGGTCACCGCTATCCGCCCGTCGGCGAGCTCGAGACGGTCGCCGCCCCCTTCGTCGAGCGAGAAGTCGCAAGCGAGGTCGGGGCGTTCGCCGGTGAGCCACGAGAGCCCGACCGCCTCGGTTCCGTCCTCCTCGTCAGCCTGGGCAATGAAGACGAGATCACCCTCCGGCTGGAACCCTGAGCGGGCGAGGACCGCCATCGTGACGGCGCGCACGGCCGTCTCATCCTTCATGTCGAGCGCGCCGCGGCCCCACAGGTAGCCGTCATCGTCGAGATGACCGGAGAACGGCGGATGGGTCCAGTCCCTTGCGTCGGCCGGAACCACGTCGGTGTGGCCGAGGAGAGCCAGCGAAGGGCCCTGGCCTCGGCCGCGGATGCGAGCCACCAGGTTGGCCCGCTCCGGCACCTTCGCCACCAGCTCGCATTCGACGCCCGCCGACTCCAGGTAGTCCTTGAGCAGCAAGGCTGCCGGGGTTTCGCCCCCCGGAGGATTCGACGTGTCGATCCGCAGAAGCCCGCGGAGCAGCGTGGTCGTTTCCTCGCGCAGGGCGGCGTCAGCTGAGCTGATGCATGCGCGGACTCCTCGCTGACGGCGGTCAGCCGGTCTTGTGGACGTTGATCATGCTCTGGATGACGCCGAAGATCCCGCTTCCTGGGAGGTTGTAGAAGTCCGTCCACTTCGTGCTGTAAGCGTCGATCACATCCGGGTAGTCCATGACGATGTACGGGCGGTCGTTAAAGAGCATCTGCTGCATCTGGTAGATGATCTGCAGCCGCTTCTGCGGATTGACCGCTGTTCCCTGCTGTCCGTAGAGCGAGTCGTACTTCTTGTTGCAGTAGGCACTGTCGCTGTTACTGCCGTATTGGTTGCAAAGAAGCACCGACATGATGTAGTCCGGGTCAGTGTTGGGGAGCCAGTCCCACATCGAAAGGTCGAAGTTCAGATACTTGTTGTTCGGAGCAAGGATTGCCTCGAACGCTCCGTTCGGGTCCAGAACCTTTTCGCTGAGGCCGATGCCGATCTTCTTGAAGTCTCCCTGGATAATGCGGAAGGTGGGCGTCAGGACCGAGGCCCGGTTGCTGGGGACGATCACCTGGTACTGCATCGGATGGCCTTGGGCTATCCGGATGCCGTTGGAGCCCTTCTTGTATCCGAGGCTGTTGAGAATTGAGTTGGCCTTCGCGAGGTTGAAGGGCAGGGCGCTGATGCTGGGGTCGTGCCATTTCCCGGTCGCCGGAGGTACCACGGTTGTCCCGATCTGGCCGTAGCCGAGCAGGGCCACGTTAATGATCCGCTGCCGGTCGATCGCATATTCGAGCGCCTGTCGTACGCGCAAGTTCAGCAGCTCACGATGCTGGGGCTTCTTGGGATTCGAGTTGATGATGAAGTCGTAGAAGAAGTTTCCCGGGGTGATGGCGACCTTAAAGCCCGCCTGCTTGAGGTCCTTCACGGCGGTGAACGGCACGTCCGTGATGGCGTCGAGTTGCCCGTTCTTGAACGCGGTCAGCATAGCGTCGGTGTCGGAGAAGATCTGGATTCCGAAGCCATCGGTCTTTGGCTTCTTGCCATACCAGTGCGGATTCCGCGCCAGAATCGCGTATTGATCCTTCGCGTACTTGGTCAGCATGAAGGGCCCGCCGCTTACCAGTGGCTTTCCGTTCTGCGGAGTGTTCGCATACGTCTTCAGGCCACTTCCTTTTCCGGTGGCAAGCTTGCCCCACTGCTGCTCGGGCAGGATCGGGATCTGAATCAGCTGCGACAGGACGTTACTGACCGGGGCCGAGTATTGCAGGACGAGCGTGTTCGCGTCGGGAGCGGACACGGTCTTCAGGTGGGCAACCTGATTGGTCATATTCGACGTCGGCCCGCTCTGATATTTCAGAATGGTGTTGAGCGTCCAGGCCGCATCCTTGGCGTTCAGGGGAGAACCGTCTGACCATTTGGCGTTGGGCACGGTGTGGAACGTCCAGGTCAGCCCGCCGTTAGACTGTGCCCAGCTGGTCGCGAACTCGCCGATGAAGTTGTGATTGCTGTCGTAGTTCACGAGGTACGGGTAGATGTTCGTGTAGACCCAGGTGGATGTGGCCTGGAAAGAGACGAACGGGTTCAGCGAGTCGATGGTGCTATCGGTGCCAGTCCGGAGGACTCCGCCGCTGGCCGAGCCCGAATTGGAATTGCTCGAGCCGCAGCTGGCCGCAAGCAGAATGAGCGGCACCGCCAAAGGAATCGCAAGAAGCCGGAGTTTCCGTGTCATTTTATCCTCCTCGCAGGCGGTTCATTATGGAATTAATCGCAGGTCAGACGAGAACGCAGGCGGCCTGGTGGCCGGGGGCACTGCCGCCACTTACCGGCTCTAGCTGGGGATCGATAGTTGTGCAGCGCGGCTCGGCAAGCGGACAGCGGGGCTGAAAGCGGCATCCGGCGGGTATCGCTACCGGATCGGGGGGTTCTCCGGTCAGCGGCTGAGCCAACCGGTGGTCGCGGGGATCGCGCGGCGGGACCGCGGCTACGAGAGCCCTGGTGTACGGATGCTGCGGCTCGCGGACGACCGCGCGGGCCGGGCCTTCCTCTACGATCCGTCCGAGGTACATGACGGCGATGCGATCGGCGAAGTGGGCGGCCGTCGACAGATCGTGCGTGATCATGAGGATCGCGAGGTCTCCGTCGCGGCGCAGGTTACCCAGGAGCGAGAGAACGCCAGCTCGCACTGATACATCCAGCATCGACACCGGCTCGTCAGCTACCAGCAGCTCCGGGTCAAGGACGATGCTGGCCGCGATGGCCACCCGCTGGCGCTGGCCGCCGGACAGCTCATGCGGGAAGCGGTCCAGGTACTGCTCAGGCGGGTTGAGCCCGGCACGCGCGAGAGCATCACGCACGCGGCGGGAACGTTCGTCCTTCGATCCCTCGATGCCGTGAATGACCAGCGGCTCCTCGACCGCTGCCCCGACCCGGAAGCGCGGGTCAAGAGACTCGTACGGGTCCTGGTAGATCATCTGCATGCGCCGCCGCAGCGGCCGCAGCCGGCTCGCCGGAAATCCCGTGATGTCCTGTCCTTTGAACCTGATCGCACCCGCGGTCGGTTCGATCATCCGCAAGATGGCTTGCGCGGTTGTCGTCTTGCCGCAACCTGACTCTCCGACGAGCGCCACCATCTCGCCCTTGCGCAGCGTGAGTGAGACTCCGTCGACTGCCCGGACGGCGCGTCGCGGCTCGCGGCGCAGCACCTCGCCGACTGTCCGCTTGATCGGATAGCTCGCAGCGAGATCGGTGATCTCCAGCAAGGGGCCATCGGCGGTGCTGCCATCAAAGGGTTGCTGATCATGCGGCATCATGCTGACGGCGTTCATGGCGATTCCCCCCGAGCAGGAGCCGCGGTCTGCACGGGAAGATCGTTGAGATGGCAGGCGGCCTGCCGGAACGTTCCCACCCGCCGCAGCGCAGGGCGTTGCTGCTCGCACACATCGAAGGCCCGGTCACATCGGGTCACGAATGCGCAGCCATGAATCGGGCGATCGAGGCGGGGCGGCTCGCCGGGGATCGAGATGACGGCCTCGTCGCCGAACAGATCCGGAGTGGCAGCGAACAGCAACCGCGTATACGGGTGGCGGGGATCGTGGTAGAGGTCATCGACCGGAGCGTTTTCGATCACCTCTCCCGCGTACATCACGGCGGCTCGGTCGCACACCTGCGCGACGACGGGCAGGTCGTGGGTGACAAGCAGGAGCGCCAGCCCAAGATCGCTCGAGAGCCGCACCAGCAACTCGAGGATCTGCGCCTGGACAATGACGTCAAGCGCGGTGGTCGGCTCATCCGCCAGCAGGACTTTCGGCTTGCATGCCAGCGCCATGGCGATCGAAGCCCGCTGGCGCATGCCCCCTGAGAACTCGTGCGGGAAGCGCTTAGCGTACGAGCCGGGAATGCCGACGAGCTCGAGAAGCTCCGTTGCGAGGACGCCGGCCTCTTTGCCTGACGCGATGCCGTGCAGTTCCATCGGCTCGCGGATCTGAGCGCCAACCGTCTTGACGGGATTAAGGGCGTTCATGGCGCCCTGGAACACCAGCGCTATGTCCCGCCAGCGATGCGGTCGCACCGATTCCTCACCGCGGGCAAGGAGGTCACGGCCGTCGAGCAAGACGCTCCCGGCAACCGACGCGCTCGGCGGCAGCAGGCCCATGATCGCCAGAACGGTTGTGGTCTTGCCGCAGCCCGACTCTCCGACCAGTCCTACGCGCTCGCCTGCTCCGACGGTCAGGTCCACTCCCTGGACGGCATGCAGCTCCTCGCCGTCGCCGAGATCGAACCACACGTCGAGGTCCCTGACCTCGAGTCGGCTCATCATGCCGCGTCCCTTTGCGCAGGCACTCTCATACGGTCTCCTTCCCGCGGCCCACGAGCGGGCGGAGGCGGAATCCGCGTGGGGCCAGGTGCGCCACCTTCAGCCTGGGGTTCAGCGCGTCTTCCGTGGCCTGGCCGAGCAGGTAGCAGCCAATGGTCAGGGCGGCGACGCACAGGCCAGGGGGCACCAGTGCCCACCAGGCGCCCGCGCTGATCGCCGACCGCTCGAATGCGTGCGAGATGAGCTGCCCCCATGTCACGGAGGACGGATCGCCTAGCCCAAGGAAGGAGAGCGCGGTCTCATCGAAGATGGCGACGGCCACGGTCAGCACCGTGTTAGCGATCAGAAGCGGCGCCACCTGCGGCAAGATATGCCGGAAGATCAGCCGGGAATGACTCGCGCCCAGCGACCTGACCCGTTTGACGTACACGCGTTCGCGCACCGTCTTCACCTGGGCCCTGATGACACGGGCCGTGCCCGTCCACAAGATGACGCCGATGACCAGGATGATGTTGAAAAGGCTCGAGCCGAACAGCGCGGCCAAGACGATCATGAGCGGGATGTCGGGGATGACCAGGAAGTAATCGGTAATGCGCATAAGGACGGTGTCGGTGGCGCCGCCGAAATAGCCGGCCGTCAGGCCAATGCCGCCGCCGATGACCATCGAGACGCAGGTCGCCGCGAAGCCCACGATCAGTGAGACCTTGGTTCCCTCGATCAGCAGGCTCAGCATGTCGTAACCGGAGTCGTCGAGGCCGAGCGGATGCGCCAGCGACGGATGCCCGAAGACCCGTCCGACCTGATCGGTAATCGAATACGGCTCGATCCACTTGGCAAGAAGCGCGATCAGCACGAAGAACAGCAGGATTGCGCCGCCCGCGATGGCAGACGGACGCCGTCTGAGGACTCGGATAACCCTGGCGAGCCGCACGATCTTGGCGGGGGGCGCAATTGGCCGGATCCTGGAGGACTTCGCTCATTCGGTGACTCTCGGGTCGAGCTTGAAGTAGACGAGATCGGCAAGCAGGTTGAAGAGCACGACCGAAATCGTCAGCACGAGGAAGACTCCTTGCAGCATCGGATAGTCGCGCTGAACGACCGCCTGGAAGGCGGCCTGTCCGATCCCCGGCCAGGAAAAGACGACCTCGACAAGGATGAAGCCGCCCACGACGCTGCCGAGGGACAGGGCAATCAAGGTGACCATCGGCAGCATGGCGTTGCGCAGCGCATGCTTACGCACGATCGCCCACGCGGACAGTCCCTTGGCGCGTGCGGTCAGCACGTAATCCTCGCCGAGGGTCTCAAGCATTGACGAGCGTACGATCAGCGCGTAACTCCCGTAGAGCGTGAGTGCCACCGTGGCAGAGGGAAGGATCATGTGCCTGAGAATGTCGGTGAGCTTCTCGATCATCGTGGGGTTCACCAGGAATGGGTCGCTCATACCTGAGACCGGCAGCACGCTGGCGAAGAACACCACCAGCATCAGGCCCAGCCACTGCGTCGGGAAGGAGTAGAACAGCAAGGCCAGCCCGGTCGGGCCGTAGTCTCCGGTCCTGCCGCGCCGCCATGCGGCGATGACTCCGGATGTGACGCCCAGCAGAATCGCTACCACGGTGCCCAAGGTGAGCATCGGGATTGTGTTGGCGAGGTCGGTCCTGATTTCGGACGTGACCGGTTGCTGGTTCGCCCACGAGATCCCCAGGTTGCCCTTCCCGAGTTCCTTGAGGTAGATCAGGTACTGCTCCCATTTGGGCTTGTCGAGGCCGAACTCGCGGGTCAGGGCGATCTGCAGCTGCTTTGAGGAGTGCGGCACGTGAGCGATGTTCGTGATCGCATTGCCCGGCAGGACCCGGAAGAGGAAGAAATTCAGCGTTATCGCCACGAAGATCGTGACCAGCGCGAAGGCCGTCCGCTTCAGCAGGTAGTCGCTGCGCCGCATCCCTGCCGGACCTCCCGCCTCGCGACATCCATTGCAGGCGTCGGGCCAGCGACTGGTGGAGTCCGCGAGCGCGCCGGCCGCTCCCCTGGGTGGCGGGTCAGCAGGTTTCCCTGACGACCACTCTCGCGCCAGCCAGGCTCAGTCGCATGGAAAGGCTTCCGAAACTGCAATCTCCGCCACTGGGTGCATGACTTATCCGTCGGCCAGGGTTTGTCCTGCCTTACTGCGGTCCCGATTCCGCTTGCAGCCACCTGACCTTCCCGGCGAATGGGTCCCTGGTAGGCCCAAACGGTATTACGCGTCCGGAATGTCGTCAAGGTACGCGACAGGGTTGCCCGGCGTCCGGCCGACGGCATAGTCGGCGAGGCCGTGCTCCGGGCGCCGAGACGGCGCGGCCTTGAAGCGGGAGGCTAGTTCCATGACCGATGAGGTGCCGTCCGGCGCTACGCCGTTCACGTTCGTTCACGACGGGATCGGGAACGCGGTTGCGCAGGCGAGGAACGCCGGCGATGCTCTGCTAGTCCGCGACGTCAAGCGCCGATAGCCCGAGACTCCGCGATGAGCGCCATCAGGTCCGAGTGCAGATGTGGGCTGGCGGCGGCGAGGATCGAGTCGGACTCGATCCGCCATTGGTCGCCTGCGATGTCCGACACTGTCCCGCCTGCCTCAGTGACCAGCAGGCTGCCTGCCGCGGCGTGCACGCCAGAGTCGAGCCAGAACGTCACATAGCCGCTGGCGCGGCCAGCGGCTATGGAGGCCAGCGACATGGTCGTGCCAAAGGACCGGAAATCCCAGCGGTCCTGCTGGATGACAGTCGCGGCGAACCTGGCCGCCAGCGAGCGGCGGTCGCCCGATGACTTGCCGTCCTCTACGAGGATCGTCCGGCTGTCCTCGCTCGTGGTGAGCCTGGCAAGGCTCCCGTCGCAGACCGACCAAGCGCCTCGTCCGCGCTCTGCGACGTTGACCTGCTGCGTCGACGCGTCGCCGACGACCGCAGCGATCACGGAGCCCCGCTCGGCCAGGGCCACGTTCACGGACCACAGCGGCAGGCCAGAGGCGTAATTTCTGCGTCCCGCAGATTGGGTCGACCAGCCAGCACGCCGAGCCGTCCGCGGGTACTTGCCCGCCATGTTCCTCGCCGACCACCGGCAGCCCTGTCCTTTCGGTCAGCACTTGCCTGATCGCAACCTCTGCGGCCACGTCGGCGTCTGTGACCACGTCACGGCCATCCTTCGCATGGACTTCGGCTCTGCCTGCAGACTCGGTCGCGAGCCGTAGTGCGCGCCGCACGGCCTCGACCGCCGCGAGCGTCGCTGACTGCAGGGCTATCGGGTTGGCGTCCATTCTGGGTACCGTAACGGTAGGCCCGGCCGACCTGGGCCGTGGTTCGGTTGCAGCGGAGTCGCCCATGTTCCCCGGTTTGAGCTCGTCGATCAGGGTCGGGTTGCCGTCGGCGGGCGATCCGCACGGCGAGAATGGGCCTGGGAACTGGTGGATGACCGGCAGTTGCCGACCCGCATATATCTGGGATCGCAGCGACCGGCCGAGCAAACCGGCCCGCGGGCTCCGGCGCCTGTGGCGCCGGATCAAGCGGTAGGTCTGTGGCTCCGAGGTCTCCTTGCGCGGCCGTTGCTCATCTGCGGCTGGTGTGCCCCGATGACCAGCAGCAATGTTTCACATGTCCGCGCCTGAGAATCTACTGCCGGATTACCAATCCGGAGGTGTGTCGTCGTGTGGAAGCAGCTCGAGCGCTACGAGCTAAAACGTCGGGGCCGCAGCCTATCCAAGCTGCAGCCTGGAGAGCGGCCCGTGCCGTCGCTGCCGGCCGGGACCGACATGCTGCCGCAGATCAAGCACATCGTCGTGCTGATGATGGAGAACCATTCCTACGACAACTACCTCGGCATGCTCACCGGGCGGGGTGACGGGTTCACGCTCGGACGCGACGGCCAGCCCACGACCGCGAACCCGAATGCCGACGGCAAGATGATCCGCGCCTTCCACGCTCCTGCGACGCAGCAAGCCGACGGCGTTCCGTGCCAGAGCTGGGCCGCCAGTCACGATCAGTGGAACGAAGGCCAGATGGACGGCTTCGTCACCGCCACGCAGACGGTCGACCCTGGCGCAGACGAGACCGTTGGCATGAGCTACTGGACCGAGGAAGACCTGCCGTTCTACTACGGCCTCGCGCGCACGTTCCCGCTCGCCGACCGCTGGTTCAGCTCCTGCCTGGGACCGACGTTCCCGAACCGCAGGTTCCTGATCGCGGGCACCGCCAACGGCCTAGTCGACGACCTGCCGCTGCACCTGCTCGACTATCCGGCGGCCGGGACCATCCTCGACTCGCTGACCAGGCACGGTATCTCGTGGATCAATTACCACCCGGTCTCGGGAGACAAATCCCAGTCGAGGTTCCGGCGGCTTGCGCGGCACCGGCGCCGGATGGCCAAGCGGCGGGTGAAGATGGTCAGCGAGGGTTTCCGCAACCTCGCGGATGTCCAGAAGGACATTGTCTTCACCACCGATCTCTTCCCGCTCGGTATCGCAAGGCACATGGTGCACGTCCGCGGCATGGACGCCTTCTTCGAGGACGCCGACAATGGCACGCTGCCGGCCTTCAGCCTCGTCGATCCGTCGTTCGAGGAGTACTCGGAGGAGAATCCGCAGGACATCGCCAAGGGCGAGAGTTTCGCTGCCGAGGTCATCAACCACGTCTTGCACGGCAAGGGCTGGCCGAACACGCTGCTGATCTGGACCTACGACGAACACGGCGGTTATTACGACCACGTGCCGCCGCCCGAGGCAGTCCCGCCGGACGACATTGATGGCCGGTGCATGGCGGAGCGGCCGGCCTGGCTGCGGCTGCTGCACAGGGTGATCGTTCCGAAGATGGCGGAGGACGCCGAGAACGACGGCGGACCCATGCGATACGACAGGTACGGCGCCCGGGTACCCGCAGTGATCGTCTCGCCGTATGCCAAGCCTGACTTCGTGCTGTCGGACGTGCTCGACCACACGTCCGTGCTCAAGCTGGTCGAGGAGAAGTGGAATCTGCCGACGCTGACCAGGCGGGACGCGGCCGCGCTGTCGCCACTCGGCAGCGGTGGACCTTGACGCCCCGCCCGCGTTCCTCGAGCCGCCTGCGCTCCCGGAGCCCGCCCTCAAGTGGGGCACCTGGTAGCCCGCCGGCGGTGCCAGGCGGTCAGCCGGATAGATTGAGGCATGGGCGCCGACCGGCCGATCTTCGTTCTTGGTTGTCCCCGGTCGGGGACAACGCTGCTGCAACTGATGCTGCACGCGCACCCCCGGATCGCGAGTCCCGCCGGAGACAAGGTTCGTCCTGTCGACCTACGAGGCCCGCAACAGCTTCGGCGACCTGCGCGAAGAACAGAACCGGCGCGCGCTGGCCGCCTCGATCGTCAGGGAGCGGCAGACGCTCTTCTATGACCTCGAGCTAGACGCCGGACGAAGTCTTCGACGAGATCGTCGACGGGCCGCCGACGCTAGGGTCGGCGATCGGAATCGTGTTCCGCGCCTACGCCAGGCGCTTCGATAAGCCTCGATGGGGCGACAAGCGGCCAGGCTACTACCAGCAGATTCCCGGGCTGCTGCGGATGTTCCCCGACGCTCAGATCGTGCACCTGATCAGGGACGGCAGGGACTGCGTCGCTTCGCTGCTGACGATGCCCTGGTTCAAGCAGGACATCTACGCGGCCATCTGCTCGTGGGTGGAGGCGATCGACAGCGGCCGCCACGCCCGCAAGCGGCTGGCGGCGGACGCGTACTTCGAGATCCGCTACGAGGACCTGGTGGCGGACTCCGCCGGGCGCCTGACCGCGCTGTGTGAGTTCCTTGGCGAGGACTACGACCCGGCCATGGCCGAGCCGAACAAGATCGCCGGCAGCACCATTCCAGAGCGCAAGACCTGGCACGCGGACGCACAGAAGGCTGTGACGGCGTCACCGTCCGGGCACTGGAGTGAGCGGCTCGAGCCGTGGCAGATCGCCATCTGCGAGACCGCGATGGGAAGCCGGCTGCGCGAGTTCGGCTACGAGGTGAGCGGGACCGCACGCCCGTCATCTGGCCATCTGGCCAGGTACGCGACCTCCGCTTCCCTGCACCGCGGCGCGGCCGTGAAGCGGCGACTGCGGGATCGCCTTGAGCGGCTACGGGAGCCTGGCCCCATCGAAAGTGAGCTTTGATCTGGCGAGGTAGTCCATGAAGTTATCTCTCCGGCTCCTGATCGCGGGAACGGGAGTACTAGCGCTCAGCGCGGTCGGCTGCTCCTCGAGGCCCATTGGCGACCGCGTCGGCCCGCCGCCGCGCCGTCCCGTCGCTCAGGCCGGGCGACTGGGCCGCGGCCACCTCGGCCGCCGAGGGCGGCGGGCTGCCGCCCTGATCGCGGCGGCCAGGAAGGAAGGCACACTCAACGTCATCGCGCTGCCGCCGACCTGGGCGAACTACGGCACGATCATAAAGACATTCAGCAAGCGCTACGGGATCAAGGTGAACTCGATCTCGCCAGGTGCGCGCAGCGCCCAGGAAATAGCAGAGGTCACGCGCGACCATGGCTCGGCCCAGGCGGCCGACGTGCTGGACATTGAGATGTCGGATGCCGTTGCGCACAGCAAGCTGTTCGCGCCGTACCGGGTCGCGACCTGGCAGGCGATACCGGCGGGCCAGAAGGCGGCCGACGGCTCCTGGGTTGAGGACTATGGCGGCTTCATGTCAATCGGTTACAACTCGGCGAGGTTCGGCAAGATCACGTCGATCGGTCAATTGCTCGGACCGCGATTCGCCAGGGCCGTCGCCCTCGACGGCAACCCTGCGCGAGGCCAGGGCGGCGCTCTACGGGGTCATGATGGCCAACCTCGCGCTCGGCGGGACGCCGGCCAGCATCGCGCGCGGCGTGACGTTCTTCCGCAAACTCAAGGCGGCGGGCAACTTCGTCGCGGTGCGGGCCACGACGGCGCTGACGATCGAGGCAGGCAGCACGCCGGTGGTGTTCAACTGGGACTACCTGAACACCGCGGCGATCGTCGGCCAGCCGGCGCAGATCCTGGAAGCGTGTTCATACCGCCCGGCGCCGCGGTCGGCGTGTTCAACGCCCAGGCGATCAACAAGGACGCGCCGCATCCAGCCGCTGCCCGGCTATGGGAGGAGTTCCTGTACTCCGCAGGCCAGGCGCGGCGGCCAGAACCTGTGGCTGGAGGGCGGCGTCCGCCCTGTCGAGCAGGCGGCAATGGTCGCGAACGGCACGGTCGACCGGGCGGTCTCGCGATCCCTGCCGCCGGTTCCGTCAAGAGCGGTGTTCCTGACGCCAGGACAGGCCGCACGCGCGGCCGCGTACCTGCACGCCAACTGGTCGAGGGCCGTTGGCTGATCGTGGCTTCTGTCTGGCCACGGGCGTGACCAGCCCGGCGTGGGCGACCGGCGCCGCTGGTCCCGTTATCGCTGATGGTGGGGTGTGCGCTCGTCGGGGATTCCCCAGGTGGGATTCGGCGTGGACTCCGGGATCGCGCTCTGACTGCCGGGATTCAGGTCGCGGTGGATGGGCTCGACCGCGTCCTCGATGGTGTCGATGCCGTAGGCCATCGACGGGATTGGCGTGGGTCAGCATCGCGATTTCGTAGTTACGATACGGCTTGCGGCTGACAAAGAAGCCGATGCTGTTGATCTCCCAGTTCGAGCTGACCGGGAAGGGCAGCCAGCCGTTCTTGACGTGGACCTTGACGCTGGCGGGCGCGCCGGCCGGGACGCCCCAGCGCTGCGAGGAGATCACGTGCGACATCAGGTACTGGGCGTAGACGCGCGAGTTCTCGCTGAGGATCCTGTTCGGGCCTGATAGCAGCGAGAGCAGCAGGATCTCGTCGTGGGCCGTGAGAAGGCTGAGCCCCCACGCCTGCGCCAGGACGGTCTGCTTCATCTTCGCCAGGTTGAGGAAGTGCTGCATCCGCCGCATGCCGACCTCGTTCCAGAGATCGGTTGCCGCGTCATTGTTCGACTGGGTGATCATCAGCCAGGCACGGCTGCGCTCCGTGGCCGTCAGATGCCTGCCTTGCTCTTGCGCCATCCTGAGCAGGGCGCCGAGGATGGTCGCCTTGATCGCGCTGGCCGCGTAGAAATGCCAGGTCGGATGGTAGGTGCAGGTGACGCCGGTCTTGCTGTCGATCTCCTTGAGACCGATCGTCGAGGCCCGGCCAGCCAGCTTGGCGTCGATGTCGCGCGCCATCCTTGTCGCGAGCTTGTCGTACTTGTGGTTGCTGGCCACGCAGCTGACGCGCGGGTGTCGTTCGCCGCGCTGCCACCGCGTGCGCTGCGATTCGTGACGCGCTGGAGGTGACCGCGCTGGCCGAGGTGCTGGCGATCATCGTGGCGGCGATGCCAAGCGAGAGCATCGCGCAGTAGCGCGGAGCCGGGCGACGAGTCATTGTTACGGGTGCCGTCTCTTGTGAGGCATGGGGTGGTCACTACAACAGACGGTCTTTTACCTATCGCGGTTGTCAGCCCTTGGTGAGCACTTTCGGTTACGACGCGATTACAGATCTGCGCTGCCCGGCTAGGCTGGGGCGCCGCCGCGGCCCGCGCCGTCGCGGAAACTTGTGACGCCCGACAGCAGCGCCGGGTCGGAGAGGCTGGCCATTCCGTGCGCGAATTCACCGGCCATCGCCGCGTCATGATCGAGGGACACCGACTCGATCGCGGAGAGGCGGTCGTGGCGCAGGCAGGTCTGCGGCAAGGCGGCCAGCTCGGCAGCCAGCGCCTCAGCCGCCTCGCGCGCGGTGCCGTTCGGGACGACGCGGTTGGCCAGGCCGAACTGCAGGGCTTCCTGTGCGCCGACGGGACGGCCGGTCATGATCAGGTCGAGTGCGCGGCCGAGCCCGATCAGCCGTGGCAGCCGCACCGTGCCGCCGTCGATCAGGGGCACGCCCCAGCGGCGGCAGAACACGCCGAAGATCGCGTCCTCCTCGGCGACCCGCAGATCACACCAGAGAGCGAGCTCGAGGCCGCCTGCCACGGCGTGACCGGCGACTGCGGCGATCACCGGCTTGCCGAGCCGCATCCTGGTCGGCCCCATCGGCCCGTCACCATCGGGGTGCGTCTTGTTGCCGTCGGCGGTTCCGACCTCGCGTAGGTCAGCACCTGCACAGAACGTCCCGCCCGCTCCGTAGAGGACGGCGACCGCGGCGTCGGGGTCCGCGTCGAACTCACGGAACGCGTCGGCCAGCGCGTCGGCCGTCGGGCCGTTGACCGCGTTTCGCACCTCAGGCCGGTCCAGGATGACGGTCGTGACCGGCCCCGCTCGCTCGACCCGAACACTCATCGTCCGTGCCTGCCCGTGTAACCGGATGTGACGTTGTGCGGCGCTCGGGCACGCCGAAAATAGAACACCTAAGTGCCAACGGGTGTTTTCTTTGAACCCCGATGTGCCATAGGTGTTCTTCGCTGTGCGGCGAGGGCTTAGGCCACGCGCCAGGTGTCGGCGCCGGCCAGCAGCGCGGACAGCTCGCCGTCGCCCTGGCGCTCGCGGGCCGCGTCGATCTGCCCGCTCATCGCGTCGTCGTAGGTCTGGCGATGCACGTCGCGGAAGATCCCGATCGGCGTGTGCGCGAAGTCGATGCTGTCCAGCCTGCTCAGCGCGAACGCGTAGGCCGAGTCGGCGGCGTGCGCGTCGTGCACGAGCAGCGAGTCGTCCTTCGAACCATCGGCCGGGATGTCGACGACCTCGAGCGAGCCGAGCGGCCCGAATCGCAGGCCCTGCTCGCCGGACGGACCGAACTTCACCGGCTGCCCGTGCTCCAGCCTGATCACGCGCTGCTCGCGCTCGCCAGGCGCGGTGACCGGCAGGAACGCGTCGTCGTTGTAGATCGGGCAGTTCTGGAAGATCTCGACGAAGGCCGTGCCGCGGTGATCGGCGGCAGCACGCAGCACGCTCGTCAGGTGCTTGCGGTCCGAGTCGATGGTCCTGGCGACGAAGCTGGCCTCGGCGCCTAGCGCGAGCGAGAGCGGGTTGAACGGGGTGTCCAGCGACCCGTACGGCGTCGACTTGGTCACCTTGCCCTGCTCCGACGTAGGCGAGTACTGGCCCTTGGTCAGCCCGTAGATGCGGTTGTTGAACAGCAGGATCTTGATGTTGATGTTCCGCCGCAGCGCGTGGATCAGGTGGTTGCCGCCGATCGACAGCGCGTCGCCGTCGCCGGTGATCACCCATACGGACAGGTCCTGCCGCGAGGCGGCAAGCCCGGTCGCGATCGCGGGCGCTCGGCCGTGAATCGAGTGCAGGCCGTAACTGTTCACGTAGTACGGCAGCCGGGACGAGCAGCCGATGCCGGAGATGATGACGACGTTCTCGCGCGGCACCTCAAGCTCGGGCAGGAAGGACTGGAAGGCGGCCAGGATCGCGTAGTCACCGCAGCCCGGGCACCACCTGACCTCCTGGTCGGATTTGAAGTCCTTCATGCCTAGCTTCTGGTCCGCGTGCGGTACCAGCGTCAGTGAAGCGAGGCGGCCGGCGCCGTTGCCGGTGGTGCTGTGCTCGACGCTCGCGTCTCCCGCGTCGGTCGGCTTAGGCATTGGAAATCACATCCTGGATAACCCCGCTCAGCTCGGAGGCCCGGAACGGCAGCCCGCGAACGCGGTTGTAGGAGATTACGTCGGTCAGGAACCGGCCACGCAGGATGAGCGCGAGCTGGCCGGTGTTGATCTCTGGCACGAGCACCTTGTCGTACCGCTTCAGCACGTCGCCGAGGTTCGCCGGGAACGGCGACAGGTGCCGCAGGTGCGCCTGGGCGACCGCGCCGCCGGCCAGCCTGACGCGCCGCACGGCGGCCCCGATCGAGCCGAACGTCGAGCCCCAGCCGAGCACCAGCACCCGCGCGTCGCCGTCGGGGTCGTCGACCTCAAGCGGCGGGATGTCGGCGGCGATCCCGTCTATCTTGGCCTGGCGGAGCCTGACCATCTTGTCGTGGTTGTCGGGGTCGTAGGAGATGTCGCCGGACACATCGGCCTTCTCGATGCCGCCGATCCGGTGCTCCAGGCCCGCCGTACCGGGAATCGCCCACGGCCTTGCCAGCGTCCGCGGGTCCCGCTTGAACGGCTGGAACGGCTCGTGATCGCCGCCCGCGCCGTTGGTGCTGCCCGCGCCGTTGGCCCCGTTCGCCTTCGCGAAGGAGAACTCGGTCTTCAGGTCGGGCAGCTCGGCGAGCTCGGGGATCCGCCACGGCTCTGACCCGTTGGCCAGGTAGCCGTCGGACAGGATGATCACCGGCGTCCGGTACTTGATCGCGATCCTTGTGGCCTCGATGGCGGTGTTGAAGCAGTCGCCCGGAGTCGCCGGGGCGAGCACGACCAGCGGCGATTCCCCGTTGCGGCCGTAGAGCGCCATCAGCAGGTCGGCCTGCTCGGTCTTGGTCGGCATGCCGGTGGACGGTCCGGCACGCTGGATGTCGCAGACGATGAGCGGAAGCTCGACGGCCGCGGCGAGACCGATCGTCTCGGCCTTCAGGCACATGCCAGGGCCCGATGTGGTGGTCACGCCGAGCGCGCCGCCGAAGGCGGCCCCGAGCGCGGCACCGACGCCGCTGATCTCGTCCTCTGCCTGGAACGTGCGGATCCCGAACCGCTTGTGCTTGGACAGCTCGTGCAGGATGTCGGACGCCGGGGTGATCGGGTACGAGCCGAGGAACAGCTGCAGGCCAGCCAGCCGCGAGGCAGTGACGAGGCCGTTCGCCAGCGCCGTGTTGCCGGTGATGTTGCGGTACTGGCCGGGCGGCAGCGTCGCTGGCTTGATCTCGTACTGGACCGAGAACTCCTCGGTCGTCTCGCCGTAGTTCCATCCGGCCTGGAAGGCCGCGATGTTGGCCTTCATGATCTCTGGCTTCTTCGCGAACTTGGACTCGAGGAAGCGCAGCGTCCCCTCGGCGGGCCGGTTATAGAGCCAGCAGAGCATGCCGAGGGAGAACATGTTCTTCGCTCGCTCGGCATCCTTCTTGCTGATGTCGTAGCCCTCGAGCGCCTTGACCGTCACCGACGTGATCGGGATGGCGTGCAGCTGGTATCCGTCGAGGGAACCGTCCTCGAGCGGGTTGTCGTCGTAGCCGACCTTGGTCAGGTTCCGCTTGGTGAACTCGTCGGTGTTGGCGATGATGTCGGCGCCGCGCGGCAGGTCCTCGATGTTGGCCTTGAGCGCGGCCGGGTTCATCGCGACGAGCACGTCGGGCGCGTCGCCCGGGGTCAGGATGTCGTGATCGGCGAAGTGGAGCTGGAAGCTCGACACTCCTGGCAGCGTGCCGGCCGGGGCGCGGATCTCGGCAGGGAAGTTCGGCAGCGTCGACAGGTCGTTGCCGAAGGCCGCTGTTTCCTGCGTGAACCGGTCGCCAGCGAGCTGCATGCCGTCACCCGAGTCGCCGGCGAACCTGATGATCACCCGGTCAAGCTGCTGTACTTGCTTGGTCACAGCGGAGGTCCTCCTCTGTGCGCCGAAGCCGCTTGAACTGCGGTGACGGCGTATCCGCTCAGACGCGACGCCATGCGGCGGTCGCGCGTCATTGTGAACAGCTGTCTACATTTCCGCTCACGACAACGCGTCGCGAGCGATTTCTAATCCGCCGGCCTGCCGCCGGGCAGCCCCTGCCGGGCCGGTGGCGCGGTGTCGTTCCGAGGGTCCGCCAGCGAGGCGGACAGGGGGCGTGCACCTCAAGGCATCCTATTACCCGCCCGCGCTACACCGTGCGAGCACGGCCGCGACGCTGTGACACCCGTCGTCACAATTCAGGTCGGCTCGTGATTCATGTCGGGCGGGGCGAAATGACCGGCGAACCACTCACGGGCCAGGCGGGTAACAGTGCGCAGTGCGCCTGGTTCCTCGAAAAGGTGGGTCGCACCAGGCACGATGGCCAGCCGGTTCGCGCAGCGCAGCTGCTGCTGCGCTTGCTTGTTGAGGCCCAGCACGACCTCGTCGCGGCTGCCGACGATGAGCAGCGTGGGGGAGTTCACGTCGGGGAGCCGCGTCTCAGCCAGGTCAGGACGGCCGCCGCGCGAGACGACCGCGTCGATGTGCGCGCCGGGTTCGGCGGCGGCCCAGAGAGCGGCGGCGGCTCCCGTGCTCGCGCCGAAGTACCCGAGCGCCGTATGCAGCCCGCCGGGCTGGTCGCGAAGCCAGCACGTGACGTCGGCGAGCCTGGCCGCGAGCGCCTGGATGTCGAAGACGTTGGCCCGCTCGATCTCTTCGTCCCTGGTCAGGAGGTCGAACAGCAGTGTGCCGAGGCCGGCCTCGTTGAGCTGGCTGGCCACGAACCGGTTCCTCGGGACTGTGCCTGCTGCTCCCGCTGCCGTGGACGAAGATGACGGTGCCGGTCGCGTTTGCAGGGATGGTGAGGTGGCCGTCGAGCTGAACTGAGCCGTCGGCGACCTGCAGATGCACGTCCTCGTCGCGCTCCGGCGGTCCTGCAGTCCGCACCGTGTCCTTCGTTATGGAACCGGCTTGTTGGGGTTTGGGCTGCGACCTGCCGCGAGCCGCGAGGCCTGCTACCGCGGGCGGGGCGCTTGGGAGGTCGGTGCTCGTGGCGTGCTTGCTGGCCGTGACCTGGACGGTTTCGAGAGAGCGGGCCAGCAGGTCGGTCACCTCGGTGTCGGATACGTGCCGGAAGTTGTCGTAGAACGTGCCGACAGCCATGAAGTAGTCGGGTGCATACAGGCAGGCGACTTCGTCGCAAACGACCTGGAGTGAGCGGATCGACTCGGGCGCGCCGACCGGTACGGCGAGGATGACGCCGCGTGGCGCCCATCTGCCTGGCGACCTGGCAGGCCGCTGCGGCCGTGGAGCCGGTCGCGATCCCGTCGTCAACGATGACCGCGGTGCGCCCGGCGAGGTCGACATTCGGCCGGCCGGCCCTGAACCGCTGCGCCTGCTGGACGAGGTCGGCGCGCTCACGCTGCTCGACGGCGGCGATTTCGTGCGGGGTGATGCCGCCGCGCCTGATGACCTCGTCGTTGCTGACACGGATGCCGCCCTCGCCGATCGCGCCCATCGCGAGTTCTGGCTGGTAGGGGACGCCGAGCTTGCGCACGACAATGACGTCGAGCGGGGCTCCGAGCGCCTTGGCGACCTCGTACGCGACGGGAACGCCACCCCTGGGCAGGCCGAGCACCACGAGATCGGTGCCGCGCAGGTGGTCGAGCGAGCGGGCCAAGGCTTGCCCGGCATCGGTCCGGTCCATGAATCGCACCAGGTACCTCCTGGTTTGCGTTCGCGGCGCGGAGCCGGACGCGCCGTCGGCCGCTGGACCCAGTTGCGTGGTGCTAGGCACGCATCAATCCAGGATCGTTGGCGGGCGCGCGTTCGTCTAGGCGGGGCGTGAGCTCGGCTGTTGGTTGGTCACGAAGACACATACCCCGGATGGCGTCGATTACGTGAGCCGATCGGTGGATCGGGAGGTAGTCGCGCCGACCTCCGGGCTACTGCGTTGCTTATCTGCACCCTTGCTGCAATAACATGCCGCCCTATTTGGCCTGAAGTGACCTCATCGGCGAGTTAGGCCTGCTCTGCGCAATCGATCCGGAATCGGACCGGGCTGGCAACGAAGATATTCGCGACTATCCCGGCGAAGAAGAGATTCACGGCTATCCCGGGCGGAGAATTGCCGAGCATGTTTGTCGGAAACCGGGCCGACATGCTTTGGGTACGCCCGGTGGGATAGCCGCCGGTCAGGAGCCCGCCATCCCGCTCAGGCGCTGCATGATCTGCCGCCCCGGCGTGGCCTACGGCGACAGTTGGATAACGAAGAAAGCTCATCTTCACGATGATCCGAGATATATGCAAGTTATTGCACACGCCGCAACCCCCTGCGTAGAATACTCAGCCATGGCTCGGTTGGCGGTTTCTTCGGATCGAGCCGGATTGTCGGAAACAAGTGATGAGCAGCGCTCACGGGTGCCTCGTCGAGCCCTCAGCCGGAGGTGAGCCGGGAGAGTCTGCTTACGCAAACGATCTCGCTTGACCGTCAGGCCGAGGAAGGACTCGACGACGTACTCACGCTGTAAGCGCTAACCGGCGCCTCCAGGGGGGAACCGCCATGCCAATACATTTGGCCGTCATCGATGGGCAGACGCTCATCCGCTACGGCCTGCGCGAGCTCATCGCGCACCATCCAGACATAGAGATCGTGGCCGAGTGCCAAGCTGCGGTCGATGCGCCGCGCGTGATAGCTGCGGCACTGCCGGACGTCGTGACTGTCGACGTCACGTTGCCCGACGGCGACGGACTGCAGCTGGCCAGGGAGCTGCGGGACAATTACGCGGATCTTGGCATCGTCATATTGACGTCGAAGCAGGAAGACGATGTGCTCTTCCGCGCCCTCGAGACCGGCGTGTCGGCGTTCGTGGCCAAGACCGCGCCTGTTGAGGAAGTCCTCGCCGCCATCCGGCATGCGGCCGTCGCCGCGGCGTCGTTTACCGCGTCGGGTCTTGCCATGGCCTTCGCGCGTCGCCGGGCGGTGCAGGATCAGCTCGCGCTCAGCCCGCGCGAGAAGGAAGTGCTGAACCTGCTGCACGACGGTTTGTCCATCCCGGCCATTGCTATCGAGCTCTATATCAGCGTGTCCACGGCGAAGACCTATGTGGCCCGGCTCTACGAGAAGCTTGGCGCCGCTAACCGCGCACAGGCGCTGATGGCTGCCCTGCATCATGGTCTGATCGACTACCAGCGAAGTGCCTTCGCACGGAGCCCTAGCAAGACCAGGCGCTGCTCAGCCTCGCCGCAATCGGCCTGTGCCAGGTGCCGCTGCCGTCAGCAGAATCCAGCAGCGGCCGCGCACACAGCGAGTCCCAGCCCGGATCGTGTTGACCCCGCTGCCTGCCGGAATCCCCGCCGGTTCCTAGTGGCGTGCACCGGAATCCGCAGGCTCGGCGGCAACCAAGATCTCGGACGCGCGCCTTTCAGCGAGTATCTTGGGAAATGACCTCGTTCCGCTGTTTCGACGACCGTCATGAGTTGCGCTGTTCTCTGGGGATGGCGTAGTTCTGTCCGCCAGCCCCGAGGGGGAATGTCGCATGGGAGAGAACGGCCCACCGCCGCTATCCCGTCGCGTCCCCGGCACGACCAGCATGCCGAAGGCGCACGGTCGGCGTCCGCCGCCAAAGCTGCCCGATGGCGTGCTCGAGCGCCTGCAGGCGGAAGTGCTCGCCGCACGGGCGAAGCAGGCCGTAGAGCTAGAGGCCAGCGATCCCGGACAGTCCGAGGAAGCCTCGCTTCCTGAGCCGTCGCGCGGATGGGCTCCCGAAGCGATCCAAGCTGACGGCCTTCTCCAAGCGGTCCAAGGCGGCACCGCTGCCCGATGAGCCTCGGGCCGCGCCGTTGCGCCAGGAGCCGGAGTTCGCCCCGCCTGCCTGAGCGAGCGAAGGCCGCGCCGTTTCCCCAGCGGCCACAGGTCGCGCCGCGAATGGAGCGTCCGAAGCTCGCACCGTTGCTCCAGGAGCCGACTGCAGCGCCGTTCCCCGTGCGCCAGAAGGCTGACCCGATTCCCGAGCGTCCGAAAGTCGCGCCGCCACCTCTGTGGCCCGCAGTCGCGCCGCAGTCGACGACGAGGAACGACGAGGCGCTCGAGCCTGAGGAAGTCGATTGGCAAGTCCTGCCTGACTCGCCTCGCTCGCCGGTCGCGGATTCGGACGACATCACTGAGCCGATACCGGTCGTCGCTCCATCCGGGACTGGCACTCGCGGCACAGCCAGGCCTATCCGCGATCTGGTTAACGACCAGTCAGCGCCTGCGGCGCCGGTACGTTCGCGGCGCCCGGCGAGCCCGAAGGTGCCGCGACGTTCGCAGAGTCCGGCGAGCCCGAAGGTGCCGCGACGTTCGCAGAGTCCGGCCGGCCTCAAGGCGCCGCGACGTTCGCAGAGTCCGGCGAGCCCGAAGGCGCCACGGCGTTCGGAGCGCCCGGCGCGCCCAAAGCTGGCCGCCGAGGCTCGTGGCCCGGCAGTCGGTAGCCGACAATCAGGCGACCCAAGCTGGGTGCGCTCTTCGCGGAAACTAGTTCCTTCGAAGAGGTCGTAGCCAGCGCGCGGGCTCAGGCCGGGAGCCGGGTACCTGCCGTTGAATGGCGCTATGCCATCGCAGCGGCTTGCCTCGCCGCTTTGATCCTCGTCGCCGTTGCCGTCTTCGTCCTGCAACTCGCGCAGTAGCCCGCTGACCTGGGCCGGGCCGGGGCGGGCCTGGCCGGGGCTAGCGCGCGCTCATCAGCGCCGCGAGCACGGCGCCGCCGATCAGGAACGGACCGAAGCTCATCGCGCTCTTCAGCGTGATCCGCCGTGCGGCGAGCAGGGCCAGGCCGACGATGGCCGACAGGACGAAAGCGAGGGCGGCCCCGGCGATCAGCGCGGGCCAGCCGAGCCAGCCGAGGACAAGGCCGGTGAGGCCGGCGAGCTTGATGTCGCCGCCGCCCAGCTGTCCCGGTCGAATCAGCGCTAGCACCAGGAAGCATCCTGAGAGCGCCAGGCAGCCGAGCAGCGCACGGCCCAGTGCTGCTACGTCGTCGCTGATGAGCGCGGCGACGGCCAGCATGGCGATCAAGATGGGGTACGCGGGCAGCGTAAGCGGGTCGGGAAGCCGCTTGACGGCGATGTCGATGGCCGCCAGCGCGACGCCAAGCGCGCCGAAGAAGCCGAAAGCGACCATGTCTGGCTGTCCGCCGAACCGGCCAAGCAGCAGGGTGAGGACAGCTGCAGTTGTCAGTTCGAGCACAAGAGGTACGCCCAGGCTGGCGCCGCATTGCCCGCAGCGCACGGCCAGCCTGCGCCGTGCCGGGGCTCCGCACCGTCTGCACATTCCAGCGGTCTGATCGCCAGTCGCAGCAGAGAACCGGAACACGGTGGCCCTGAACGCGGCGCCGGCCAGCAAGCCCGCCACCGCGCCCGCAGACGCCCAGATCAGGTTCATATGGATCAACCGTAAGATCCCGAGTCTGCCGTCAGCGCACAAACCGCCCAGAACGAGCCGGCCAGTGGTCGCATGTCAGCCGGCAGGTGGGTGACGTCGGCCGATCGCCCGACAGCGTCGTCGCCCGGCCGTCGGCCGATCGGCCGACTTTTGTCATCAACTCGGCCAGATAATTTCGACCGATCGGCCGATGTCCGAACTTGGTGGTCTTCCAACAAAGTGATCCGGTACCGGGCGGCGCGGTGCCGCCGGGCCGAGGCGAGCGGATTGGCCGCTCGCTTGAGTTCGAAGGGGCATAACATGCTCAAGTTTGTCATCTTCCTGCAGAACTTCCTCGCCGAGCCCGTGCGCCGGGACGACAGGGGAGCAACAGCCGTTGAGTACGGCCTCATCGTCACGTTGATCGCAGTCGTGATCATCGGTGTGGTGACCGGCATCGGACTGGCTCTGCGGGGCCAATTCACGACCGTTCTCAACTCCCTCTGATCGCACCCTAGGGCGAAAGGTACCCCGAGTGTTTCGCCCTGCGGGAACGTCGACTGCCCGTCGGCAGGCGCAGGAGCTAACTGGACGGCAACCGAACTTCCGTGTGTCGAGCTGCTTCGTGATCATGCAGAACCTGATTACGGAAGCGCTGCGCCGGGACGAAGGTGGCACTGCCGTTGAGTACGGCTTGATAGCAGCGCTTATCGCCGCGGTCATCGCTGGGGTCGTTGCAGCTCTCGGCGTGAGGGTCAATCAGATGTTCGCCAACCTTCTGAACGCCTTCTGACCTCATGTGTGGGTGGGCTGGCCGTGCCGCCTTGATCGGGTGACGCGGGCTAGCCAGATCACCGTCCGGGTGCAGAGGAAAGGTTAGGGCCGTTTCGATGAAACGCCGTGCATGGATGAGGCAGGCGCGAGACCGCGGGGCAGCGGCTATCGAGTTTGCCCTGCTGTTCCCGCTGCTGATGCTGATCGTGTTCGGGACCATCGACTTCGGCCGTGCGTTGAACGAGCAGATAACCCTCACGCAGGCAGCCCGCGAGGGAGTACGGCTCGACGCACTGGGCGAGCCCAACGTGGCGGCACAAACCCAGAGCGGCGGCGACCGGGCTGAGCCCGGTCAACGTCACCGTGACTGCCTGCCCGCCTGGCGCCGCGCCAACGTCGAACGCGGTAGTCAACGTTAGTTACCAATTCAACTTCGTCACCCCCATTGGCGCCATTGCCGGGCTGTTCGGTGGTTCGGGGGGCCTCGGTTCCCCGGTCACGCTGACCGCACAAGGGGTCATGCCATGCGAAACCTGATTGCCTCGCTCGCGCGCCGGATCACCCGGCAAGTCCGGCGCGACGAGCGAGGCGCCATCGGAGTCATAGTCGCGCATGCTTATCGGCTTCGGCGTGCTGACCGGCATGGGCGCGATGGTCGTGGACGTCGGCCAGCTCTACCAGGAGCGCGCCGAGCTGCAGAACGGTTCAGATGCAGCCGCGCTGGGAGTGGCCAAGAGCTGCGCGCTGGGCGCGTGTGATCCGAGCGTCGCAGGCACCTATGCAGACGCCAACGCGTCGAACCTGACCGGCGGATCCGCAGGGGTGAGCCTGGTATGCGGGTCAGGCATCGGCTTGCCGCCGTGCCCCGGCGGCACGGGCACGCTGACGAGCTGTCCGCCCGCGACGAGCATCAACTACGCGGACGTGTTTACCTCCACTCAAACCGCGGAGCGGATCCACACTGCTTCCGCCGGTTTTCGCGCGCGCACTGCTCGGCAACTCGGGCTATCGCGGGGCTAACGTCGTAGCCTGCTCGCAGGCGGCCTGGGGCGCTCCGGCGGCCGCGACCGCTGCCGCCTTCACGATCCCGGCATGCGAGTGGGACCAGGCCACGCAGCAAGGCACGGCCTTCGCGCCGCCCCCGACTTATCCGCCGAACCCTTTCCCCAGTCCCTCATCTGACCAGATCACTGACGTGGAGCATGGGAGGAAACGGGGGCACTGGCTGCGCTACCGAGCCAGCAGGCGCGGACGGGCCGGGAACCTTTAGCTTGGTCAACCACCCCAGAGGTAACTGCACGACGGCGATCGGACCACCGTCTTTCGCTGGCCGCACCAGAACAACGTTCAGTTTCTCGTGTGAGCTGCTGCTGCAGGCCGCACAGCAGAACCAGACTCCGCTGCTGGTGCCCATCTATGTGTCAGCCGGTGTCCTCCAGCTTCACGCTGCAGGGATTCGCCGAGTTCGTCGTCACGGGGTTCAACTTGCCGTCCTCCTTCTTTGCCTCGGACTGGCTCAACCCGGCGAACGACTGCTCTGGAAGCACCTACTGCCTCAACGGCTACTTCACGCTGGGCGTGGTCCCGTTCACGGGCAGCCTCAATGGCACGAACCTTGGCGCGTCAGTGATCCAGCTAACGGGCTGAGCGTGCAGACATACGTGGAAGGAATGAGGAAAGTTGAAACGTCGCATGGTGACCATCATGCTGGCCGCGCTGCTCGCGGTCTTTGGCATCGTGGCCGTGCTGGCCTACGTGGGGAAGGCCAATGCGCGGGCCGTCGAGGGCCTTAAGCCCAAATCCGTGCTCGTGGCCAAGGTCCAGATCCCATCGGGTACACCTGCCGGTCAGGCGCATCGCGCTAGGGCTGCTGACCGTGCGGGAGGTGCCTGCGATCATCGGTACCGGTGGACGCGGTTAGCGTCATCAGTTCGGACATCAAAACCCTGGTCACCAGCGCGCCGATCCAGCCTGGCCAGCTCCTGCTGCGGGAAATGCTCGTGCCGAGAAGCCAGAGGACTGGGGCGCTCGTCATCCCCCCTGGAAAGGTCGCAGTCACCATGCAGGTATGCCTGGCGGCTGACGTCGGCGGCTATGTCAGGCCGGGCAACTTCGTCGCTGTATATGACACATGGGCAAGTGGGAGCAACCAGACCTTGGAGGCGAGCTGCAACGGCAGCCATCAGGCTCCGAACAAAGACAATGTCTACACCCAGATGGTGCTTCCCAAGGTCTATGTCTTGTCCGTGACCACTGGCCAGGCCGGACAGGGATCGACTTCGGGAACAGGGACGGTACTTGCGGGTAATGCTGCGGCATCTCAGGGCATCGTCTACGTCACGCTGGCCGCCACTCCGACGCAGGCTAAGCAGCTCCTCCTCCTCAACCAGACAGGGATCCCGTCCTTCGCGCTGACGACGACGACTCTCCCCCTCGATCCCAACCCTTCCCATGCTGTTCAAGTGAGTCCGGGAGCTGATTGTGCCAATACTTTGTGAGCCCGCCGCGACCGCCGGAGATCTGATGGCTGGCATCGACGGGGAAATACGCAAGGCGGAAACGCTCGGCGCCGCTGCCAAGATGCTGGACAGCGACCCAAACGAGACTCTCGTGGTCATAGGCCCGCGTGCAGCGACCGGCGAGGCACTGGCCTTCAGCGCGGCGCTGAGACTCGCTCGGCCCGTCATCGGTGTCATTCTCGCCAGGCGAGAGGTCGACATCACGCTGCTGACGCAGGCTCTGCAGTCAGGCGTACGTGAAGTAGTTCCGGCGGGCGACCCCGCGGCGCTCTCAGCAGCCTGCCGCCGTTCGTACGAGGTATCGCGGCGAATGCTTGCCCCTCCTCCGACCGATGACTCCTCACCCGGTCAGATCGTCACCGTGTTCTCCGCGAAGGGAGGTTGTGGCAAGACAACCCTGGCGATCAACCTTGGCGTCGCGCTGGCCAAGCAGGCCGCGAACGCCCGGGTATGCGTCGTTGATCTCGACCTGTCGTTCGGCGACGTCGCCATCAGCCTGCAGCTAAGCCCGCTCCGAACCATCGCCGACGGTCTTCCGATGGTCGGTCACCTCGATATGGCCGGGACCGCCTCGCTGCTTACCGCGTATCAGCCTGGGCTCGCGATGCTTCTTGCGCCCGTGACCCCTGGCGACGCTGAAAAGGTGCCGCCTCGCCTGGTCGGCGAGTTGCTCGCGGTGCTCAGGAATATGTTCGACTACGTCGTGGTCGACACCCCGGCGGCATTCAGCGAGCACGTCTTGACATCGATCGATGTCTCGTCGCAGCTGGTTCTGATCACCACGCCCGACGTGCCTGCGCTGAAGAACCTGCGGGTCACGCTCGACATGCTCGACCTGCTCTCGTATCCGAGGCAGATCCGCTCGGTAGTGATCAACCGCTCGGATTCCAAGGTCGGGCTGAGTCTCGAGCACGTGGAACGGGCGGTCCGGTGCCCGATATCGGCCTACATCCCGTCCAGCCGCGCGGTGCCCATCTCGATCAACAAGGGCGTCCCTATCACGATGGACAGCCCCGGCCATCCGGTGAGCCAGGCTATCGTCAAGCTGGCCCAGCAACGGATCATCGGTGAGTCGAGCGGGCATGGCCGGCTGGTCCGCTCCAGGCGCAAGAGGCGCGCAGCGTGAGCTTGTCCGATCGGCTGTCGCAGATGCGCGTGGCCAGCGCGCCTGCCCTGGAAAGGCGTGGCATGCCGCGCCGATCAAGCCGGCATCTGGACCCCTTTGGCCCGCTTAAGCGCAGCGTGCACGAAGCGATGCTGGAGTCGCTGGGGCCGAAACTGTATGACGCGCATATGGATCAGCGGGAACTTGAGCAGCTGGTTACGCACACGCTGCAGGGCGTGCTGCAGCGCGACGAAACCCCTATGACGACAGCCGACCGGTTGCGCGTTGCGCAGGAGGTCGCCGACGACATCTTGGGTCACGGGCCGCTCGAGCCTTACCTGCGTGATCCGGACGTCTCAGAGATCATGGTCAACGGCCACGATCAGATCTACGTCGAGCGCTCCGGCCTCTTGTACCCGGTCGACGCCTCCTTCGCCGACGAAGCACATCTGCGCCGGACTATCGACAAGGTCGTCGCCAGAGTGGGACGCCGAGTCGATGAGTCCAGCCCCATGGTGGACGCACGGCTGCCAGACGGCAGCAGAGTCAACGCTGTCGTGCCGCCCGTGGCGCTCGACGGATCGCTCCTGACGATCAGGAAGTTCGCGGTCGAGCCGCTCACGATCGGTCACCTCATTCATTTCGGCACCATGACTCCTCAGGTCGCTGATCTCCTGCGCTTCTGCGTGGAGGGGCGGCTCAACATCGTGATCGGCGGCGGCACCGGATCAGGCAAGACAACGACCTTGAACGTGATGTCCAGCTTCATCCCAGAGAACGAGCGGATCATCACGATCGAGGACGCAGCGGAACTGCAGCTGCGCCAGGACCACGTGCTGCGGCTCGAGTCTCGCCCGCCCAACCTCGAGAAACGCGGCGAGATTTCGATCAGGGATCTAGTCCGCAATGCCATGCGGATGCGCCCCGACCGGATCATCGTCGGCGAGGTACGTGATGCGGCGACCTTGGACATGCTCCAGGCCATGAACACCGGCCACGACGGCTCGATCACGACCATCCACTCGAACTCGCCTCGTGACACGCTGTCCCGGCTCGAAACGATGGTAATGATGGCAGAAACCGAGCTATCCCAGCGAGCGATCCGAGATCAGATGGCCTCGGCGATCGACGTCATCGTGCACCAGGCACGACTCAAGGACGGGTCTAGAAGGATCACGCATATCTCCGAGGTCCAGGGCAGCGAGGGCGACGTCGTCATGCTGCAGGACCTCTTCTATTTCGACTTCCACGCCGGGTTGGACGCCCAGGGCCGTCACCGCGGCAGGCTGCAGGGTACAGGGCTGCGCCCAATGTTCCTGAACCGTCTCGCTGACCGGGGCGTGCAGGTTCCGGCCGGGATCTTTACTCCGGGGGTGCAACTCCTGTGAAGCAGATGCGGACTAAGCCACTTCGTAGGCTTATGGGTACGCTTGCCGCCGCTCTTGTAGGGTCGGGACTGGTTATGGTGGCCGCGCAAGCCATTCCAGCCAGGGCTGACGTCCCAAAGAACACGAAATTCAAATCGCCTGACCCAGCGGGGGCATGGCGTAACGGCGGATTCATAGTCGCCAACAACGTATTGAGCACGCAGGCGGGGCCTCAGACGATCTGGGCGGATTCGTACCGTAATTGGGGCGTGGAGTCTAACCAGCCGAGCACTGCCAACGTCAGCACTGCCAGCGTCAAGTCCTATCCCTGTGTGGAGAGCCATGTTGAGGGAAATCCGCAGTATTCATCGCTGCGCTTGCTGAGAAGTACCTTTAACGAGTCCACGCAATCGACGGGCTCGGTCGCTGCCGCGGCGACCTACGCGGTCTGGCTGAATAACCACCAGGTCGAGGTGTTGATGTGGGTCGACAACCACAATCGGACGCCGACCGGGAAGAAACTCGGCGAGATTATCTTCTATCAGAATGATTTCACCGTCTGGCAGAATAGCCCGACTAAGTACACCTTCGTGCTGTCAGGGCCACAGGAGACGACGGGCACGGTACATCTGCTGAGCGCCTTGCGCTGGCTGGTGCATCACCGGAGCCTGAACAGCACCGACACGGTGGACGAGGTCGACTTCGGATGGGAGATCGCCTCAACTGGCGGAATTGCCCAAGACTTTCTCGTGACCGGCTTCGCAGTCAGGTCACGCGACAAGCAACCGCCCAAGACTCCCGCGCCGACCGTCAGTTCTGGATTCGGTGTGCGGTGGACCTACGTGGGCGGCGTGATCGCGGTCTTCGTCGCCATGTTCATACTCGCCATGCTGATGCTTGGAAAGCTCTCCAGGGCTGGGCGCGACCGGACTCTCACGGGCATGATCAGCAAATATGGACCGCGGCACCAGGCTATGGCCGCGCAGAAAGCGCAAGAGCCGGAGAACACCGGCAACGTGGCTACGGTGGCTGTCAGCGCCGTGAACCGCATGATGCCGTCGGGTACGCAAGAGCGCCTAGCGCGGCGCCTGGACCTCGCCGGCATGACGCGAAGACCCGCTGAGTGGGCGCTTTGGGGTGGCGTCATAGCCGTCGTGATAGCCGCCACTCTAAGCCTGGTGACCAGCTATGTGCTGCTAGGCGTGGTCGCCGGGGCAGTGATCGGCTGGCTCTGCATGCGGATGTCTCTGAGCGTGCGGATCCTGCGCAGGCGCTCGGCTTTCAGCGACCAGTTGCCCGACATCTTGCAGCTCATTGCCAGCACCCTGCAGGCGGGGTTCTCGCTGCCGCAGGCACTGGACGCAGTCGTGCGCGAACAGGGCCAGCCGGCGGCGGGCGAGTTCTCTCGCGCCCTCGCTGAGGCTCGACTGGGCGCACGGCTTGAGGACGGGCTCGACGCGGTAGCGACCCGGATGGAGTCCGATGACCTCCACTGGACGGTCATGGCCATCCGCATCCAGCAGGGTGTCGGCGGGAACCTCGCAGAGGTCCTGATGACAATCGCCACCACCATTCGTGAGCGCGCGGCAATGCGCCGCCAGGTCCGGGCGCTTAGTGCCGAAGGCCGTTTGTCCGCCTACATTCTCGTAGCCTTGCCGGTGATTGTGGCTACGTGGCTGTTCATCACCAGCGGCGGGTACATGCGCCCGCTCTACACGACGGTGCTGGGCGAATTCTTGCTTGGCCTCGCCGTGGCCCTGATAATCATCGGAGCATTGGTGATGAATAAGATGATCAAGGTAGAGGTCTAGCATGTCCGGATCAGTTGTGCTCTATGCGGGGCTTGGAGCCATAGTCCTCGCCATCATCGCCGGAGCCGCGGTCCTCATGCCTGCCCGGACCGCCAAGCCAAGCGTCAGCCGAGCTCTGACCGCAATCGACGAGCATTACTCGCTCCAAGCGCCGTCGTCGCAAGGCGATGGCCCCGTGCTTCCGCATTGGCTGGAAAATGTCGCAATTAAGCTCTCTCCGGCCGGCATCGCAACAGTCATGCAACGTCGGCTCGACGTCGCGGGCAATCCGGAAGGTTGGACGAGCGACCGGATACTTGCCGTGAAGGGACTCGGTCTGCTGACGTTCGGTGCGCTCGGCGCCTTGATCGTCTTCCGTAGCCCCGAACTTCTGCTTGTGACCGCCGGGCCTGGCGCGATCATCGGCTTCTTTCTGCCGGACCTGTTGTTGCGCAACTCGGGCCAGAAGCGCCAGCAGCAGATCCCGCGGGCTCTCCCGGACGCACTCGACATGCTCACGATCTGCGTCGAAGCGGGCCTCGGCTTCGACGCGGCGCTCGCGCAGGTTGCGCGCTACACTCGTGGCCCGCTCGCCGCAGAGTTTGCCCGCGCGCTGCAGGAAATGCAGATCGGGAAGTCGCGGACGGAGGCTATGCGGTCGATGGGCGAGCGCAACACGGCGCCCGAGTTTCGTTCCTTCATTTCGGCCATGGTCCAGTCCGCTGAATTGGGAATTCCTGTCGCCCACGTCCTGCGGGAGCAAGCGAAGGAGATGCGGGTTCGGCGACGTCAGCGAGCAGAAGAGCAAGCGCAGAAGGTGCCGGTGAAGATTACCTTCCCGCTGATTCTCTGCCTGTTCCCGGCCCTGATGGTGATCATCATCGGGCCTGGAATTATCGAGATCTTTCATTCGCTGTTCTTGGGCCGATGAAGCCGACCGTCACTTCCTCGCGTGGTCGGTTTCGGGTGGACGTCGGCAGGCTCGTCATGGTGCCGACGGCTTGCGCGATCCTCTTCATCGATACCGTCAGTCTCGGACACAGCGCGACTTCGAGCGGCACCGATCCGCTGAGGTTGGTTGGCGCCGTGCTTGTCTTGGCCTTCTATATGGTGCTGATCTGGTGCTACCTGCGCCGGGGGCCGGCGACCGCCACGTCGGCATCCTTCACCGCGCACGCAGCAGCCATTGCCGCCACCTGGCTCCCGTTCGCGCTTCCGCTGGTCAGAGGGACGCCTCCGGGAGCAGCGCAGCAGGCTTTTTCAGACGTGCTGCTGGTGTGCGGTGCCGCATGGTCGGTCTGGTCACTGCGGTTCCTCGGACGCAACGTGTCCGTGCTCGCGCAGGCCCGCGCCGTCGTCGATCGGGGGCCGTACCGGTGGGTGCGGCACCCGCTCTACGCGGGCGAGATCGTGTCATCGCTTGGTGTCGCCCTCGCGATGAACAGCCTGGCAGCGCTCACTTGCTGGCTCGTGCTCTGTGGTCTGCAGGTTTATCGGGCTATGCGGGAGGAGCAGCTTCTCATCCGCGCCCTTCCGGATTACAGCGACTACCGGACTCGTACCGCCGCTCTCGTGCCCGGTGTGTTCTGGCGACGGGCTCGTTCTTACTCTGCGCGGCCGTCAGTGCCGTTGGTAAACGAGGGCTCCGCGAGCACATTGAAGTAGCTGTCAGACTCGATGAGCGGTTGCGCCGCTACCTGTAGTTCACGAACTGCAGCGCGATATCCATTTCCTTGCCCTTGAGAAGGCTCTGGATGGCCTGCAGCTCATCCTTCTTCTTGGACGAGACCCGGAGTTCGTCGCCCTGGATCTGAGCCCGGACGCCCTTCGGCCCTTCATCGCGGATGATCTTGGAGATCTTCTTCGCGTCGTCCTGCGAGATGCCCTCTTTCAGGCCGGTCATGAGCCGGTACTCCTTGCCCGACAGCTTCGGATCGCCAGCGTCCAGCACCTTCAGCGAAACGCCACGCCTGATCAGCTTCTCCTTGAACACGTCGAGCACGGCGTTCGCCCGCTCTTCGCTGTTCGCCCTGATCTCGACGGCCTTGTCAC
The DNA here is from genome assembly GCA_963809195.1 of uncultured Actinomycetota bacterium. Lineage (GTDB taxonomy): Bacteria > Actinomycetota > Actinomycetes > Streptosporangiales > Streptosporangiaceae > Chersky-822. The sequence goes on from CAWEIQ010000006.1 coordinate 125,071, forward strand.
CTGACCAGGAGATCGAGGCACCCACGCCGCGGAAGTCGAACCTGGTGCTCACTTCCTTGGCGGCCTGGTTCAGCGCATTGTCGACTTCCTGATGGTTGATCTTCGACACGACGTCGAATGAGGATTCTCCTGCCACGGGAACCAGGTTAGACGCCCGGATGCTGACGCAGTGGGCGGGTTCCGCTATCCTTCAACGTGCCGTCCCTGGAGGGCGGCTTACGGCAGGTTGCCCGAGTGGCCAAAGGGAGCGGTCTGTAAAACCGTCGGCTCAGCCTACGTTGGTTCGAACCCAACACCTGCCACCACCTCTCGAAACAGCCTGTGATCTGGTAGTACGTGGCCGGGGCTGTTCCAATCTTGTGCGAGTGTTTGCGGCTGAGACCCGCTGTGCCGAATACGTGCCGAAGTTCTGGCGACGAGCACGCCCAGGCCGTCATTGCCGGTCACCTTCCTGCGGCATCGTGGCCGCCTCGATGCGGCGCTTGGCGTCTTCGTCCTGGCCGGTGATGCACGTGGCATAGACGAGCAGCAGGACGCCGACGCTGTGCCCGGCCCACTCGGCTACTGCGGACCCGGAACGCCGACGTTCAGCCAGGTTGATACCGCGGAGGCCGATCAGCCTGACCCAGCAGCCATCAGCCGCCGCCCTGGCGGCACGACCTCTTGACGAACTAGCTGTGTCGCGCATCAAGCGATGCCGATCCGTTGCGCATCAAATGAGGCTAGGCAGCCGTCTGGCTACCTTAGGCAGCCGCTTGTAGGAACCCGACTGCACCCGGGAGACGACATCGGCACCCCGGCGCCCCAGACGGCAGCGAGCGAGGCTCCCGGTCGCATTCGACTGCCAGAGAAGCCCCGCTCATGTTTGCGCCCCGGACGACGTTCACATGCTGGTCCGGCTCACCTCCGCGCTGCTTGGCTACTGCATGTCGCCGCCGATGGCTTTCCGCACGGCTGATGCGCCTGCCAAGTATGTGCTCTGCACCGCCCAGCGGTCGCCCCTTACCCATGGGAGGGTGCTTCCGCTTCCGGGCACAATAACCTGGAGGTATTGGTCACGGGTGTTGTTCGAGGTGAACGTCACGATGTAGAGATAGCTGCGGCCGAGGTAGCAGGTGCCTTCATCGTGGAAGTAGCCCGTAGGATCCGTCTGCGGCTGGAATCCGGTGCAGCCGATCTTGTTGGCCAGACTGCGCGCCGTCGGCGGAGTCGAGAAGACTGAACATGCCGAGACCGTGACGCCTGCCGCGCACACCAGCGCTGCCAAGACTGGGCCGATTCGCATGAGTTCCTCCGGGGATTCGGTATTCCATTGACGCATTAAGCTGCGGTCTCGTTTACCGGATTCAGCGGATTCGTGATCGCGGTGGTGACACCTCCTGGCAAGCGGGGCTGGATAGCTGTCACTTCGGCGGTACGTATCACCCGCCGGGACGGCTCCGCCAATGCGGCCGGGGTCTGACGCTTACCGCCGATCTCGGTATAGCGAGGAACCGCGCACCCGAACGGAGAGGAACAGGCAACGGGGCGCAGGCGCCGTCTCCGCCAGCGGAATGGACCGGCTCGTGACTACCTTGGCTTCCTGGCAGTCTGGGAGGCACATCAGCCGTGCCGCTTGGCATGTCGGTGGCCTGGTGCTCCCCCTCGTTCCCGACTCATTGCGGCCGTATGCGAAACCGCGGCGAAGTCCGAGGGCGCCATGATAGGGGCTCGGCATCGATTGCGGCGCATCGTACGATCGTGGGTGTGAGCAGCAGACCCGCCGAGACTCAGCGCCTGCGCGACCTCGCGCGGCTGCGCCGGGTCCGCGACCGGATTGACCGGGAGTACGCGGAGCCGCTGGACGTCGAGGCACTCGCCCGCGGCGCTCACATGTCGGCCGGGCACCTCAGCCGCGAGTTCCGGTCCGCCTTCGGCGAGTCGCCGTACAGCTACCTGATGACGCGGCGGATCGAGCGCGCGATGGCGCTGCTGCGCCGGGGCGACCTCAGCGTCACCGAGGTCTGTTTCGCGGTCGGCTGCTCGTCGCTGGGCACCTTCAGCACTCGCTTCACCGAACTGGTCGGCGTGCCGCCCAGCACTTACCGGCGCCTCGCGGCGCGCGCCACCGCGGGGATGCCGCCGTGCGTGGCGAAGCAGGTGACCAGACCGATCAGGAATCGAGAAGCGCCGCTCACCGACGCGCCACTAGCGTGACCGCCATGGACATCACTATTCACGCAAGCTTCCTCCCGCACGACGATCCGGACGCAGCCCTGGCCTTTTACCGCGACACCCTCGGCTTTGAGGTCCGCGCCGACGTGGGATCCGGCAAAATGCGCTGGATCACAGTCGGTCCCCCCGGCCAGCCCGAGCACGTCCATCCTTCTGGCGCCGCCGGTCACCGATCCCGGCACCACCGACGATGAGCGCCGCGTTATCGCCGAGATGATGGCCAAGGGCACTTACGGCTGGATCCTTTTGGCCACCAAGGACCTCGACGGCACCTTCGGGCGGCTGCAGGCCAGCGATGCCGCCGAGGTCGTCCAGGAGCCAACCGAGCAGCCGTATGGCATTCGCGACTGCGCCTTCCGCGATCCCGCGGGCAATCTGATCCGCATCCAGGAACTTCGCTGACTGGTCGGCGATCGCAGCCATGTGCACAGACGCGTACCGTGAGGCGCTGATACGAGATCTCCCATGTACGGTGTCATCTGCGGCGTCAGCGGCACCGCCCCCGACGCCAGCGTCGGCGCCGAGCCAGATTCACGCAGCTGAAGGCGGTTGCGAAGGAATCGCGGGGCGGTCACTTCGGCGCCCTGCGAGTTTCGGACCGGACGATCTGGAAAGCGCGGCGTCGGCACAGGATGATGTCGGACCGGCGGATTCGGGGTTGGGGAACACCGACGACGTCGGTGCGGCGCTTTGACCTCGTTGCTCAGCTCGGCCTCAATGAGCACCTGGCAGATCGTCTCGATCGCGTCGTCCCGCCTGAGCGCTGGGCTACCCGGTTACCCGTCAGCCTTGCGCAGAGCGTCGAATGGAGCGCGCGTGTCCGGGTAACCCAGGCAAGGCGTCCACCTAGCCGCATCAAACCCGGGCTTCCCGCGCTCGGGTCAGCGGAGGTGCGAAGCGCTGCCCGGAGCCTTCACTTGGGCTGGTCGACATCAGCTTAGTAGCGAACTGACTTGACAAGAGCAGTCAGGCGTTCTCAGACTAGTGAGTTAGTTGACTTACTCACTCGGAGGGCAGCGCCAGGCTATGGAAGCAGTTCAGCAGGGACATCCTGCCGCGGAGCCGACTCGCGACTGGCTCTTCGTTCGGCGATCGGCGTGGTCACTCTTGTGACGCTTTGCGCCGTGCAGTTTCTCGACATCGCCGACTCGGCGATCGTCAACGTTGCGCTGCCGTCCATCCAGCACAGCCTGAACTTCTCCCAGCAGAACCTGCAGTGGGTGGCCAGCGGCTACATCCTCACTTATGGAGGTTTCCTCCTGCTCGGAGGCCGCCTCGGCGACCTGATCGGACGTCGCAGGCTGCTGCTCGCGGGCCTGGTCGTTTTCGCGGTGTCATCACTAACCGCGGGTCTGGCTCTAAACTCGGGACTCCTGATTGCCGCGCGGCTCGTGCAAGGTACTGGCGCCGCGCTCATGGCGCCGGCTGCGCTTTCGGCACTCACGACGAGCTTCCGCGAAGGCAAGGACCGCAACACGGCTCTCGGGGCTTGGGGAGCCATCAGCGGGATAGCCGCGGCGGCGGGAGTCTTCCTCGGCGGCGTGCTCACGCAGGGCCCAGGCTGGCGATGGGTGTTCTTCGTGAACCCGCCGGTGACCGTCGTGGTGGGGGCAGCAGCGCTCGCGCTGCTGCCGAAAGACGGTGGTGTAAATGCCCCGCGAGCATCCTTCGACTCGCGGGGTGCGGCCCTCGTGACCGGGGGGATGCTGCTGCTCGTGTACAGCCTCGTGCGGGCACCCGTTGTCGGCTGGGCAACGGCGCAGACCATCTCCACATTGACCGGATCGGCTGTCTTGATCGCCGCGTTCGCGTTTAACGAACTCAGGAGCCTTAACCCGCTTGTCCCGTTCGCCATCCTCCGGGTTAAGGGCCTGGTCGCGGCTGACTTGACGCAGCTGATCGCTTTCTGCGGCTTCTTTTCGATGTTCTTCTACGCCACGCTCTACATGCAGGAGGTCCTGCACTACTCACCGTTCAAGGCGGGAGCTGCCTACCTCCCGATCACCGCGGGATTCGCCGTTGCGGGAGGCATAGCGTCGCAACTGATAACCCGCATCGGCACCCGCCCAGTTGTGGTCGCCGGCTGCCTGATCGCTGGAGCGGGCATCTACCTCGTGTCCAGGGTGCCACTGCACGGTTCGTACGTGAGCGACCTGCTCCCGGGGTTCCTCCTGATGTCGATGGGTGCTGGGCCGGTGTTCGTCTCGGTCACAGCCGCGGCCAACGCGCGAGTACCGTCCGACAAGGCAGGCCTGGCGGCGGGTCTGCTGAACTCATCCCAGCAGATCGGCAGCGCGCTCGGCCTCGCGATCCTGTCCGCTGTCGCGATCACACGCACCAGCAACCTGATCGCCGCAGGAGTTCCCCACGTGGTGGCGTCAGATGCGGGGTACCACCGGGCGCTGCTCACTGGCGCCATTGTGATGGCAGCCGCAGCGGTGCTTGCACTGCGCATCGGCAACACCAGGGAAGCGGCGCCCATGGTCATGGTCAATGCGGAACCAGCATCCGCACCCGAACCCGAACCCGAAGCCTCGCTGCCGGGAGGCCACCCAGCGCGTAAGGAGTTGTAGCCTGGTAAGTGAGATGACTGACTCAACACAGGCCGCTTCCCGGGCGGGTGCCGTGACGCAGCGCCCGGGGAAACGGGAGCGCCTGATAACCGCTGCTATCGAACTCCTGCATCAGCAGGGGATCGAGCGGACGACGCTCGCGGACATAGCGAAGGCTGCTGACGTCCCCGTCGGCAACGTCTACTACTACTTCAAGACCAAAGACGAACTCATCGCAGCGGTCATCGAATCCCACGCGCAGCAGACCAAAACGACCCTCGCCGCCATCGACGCTCGCCATCAACTTCCGAAGAGCCGCCTGAAGGCTTTGGTGCGTGCGTTCACAGCCCAGGGCGAGATAATCGCGCTCTACGGTTGTCCTCTCGGCAGTCTCTGCTCAGAACTCGACAAGCGCGCCGGGGAGCCCGCGGTTGCCGCGGAGCTGTTGCGCATCCCGATCGACTGGGCTGAAAAGCAGTTCAGGTCACTGGGCCGCAGCGACGCGCACGATCTCGCCATCGACCTGATGGCCGCGTACGAAGGCAGCGCGCTGCTCGCCAATACCATGCGTGACCCCAACGTCCTCGCCAGCGCAGGACGCCGCATTGACCGCTGGATCGACGCCATATGACCTGGACCGGCGGCGGTCACTCACCCGAGATGGAATGGAGCAACTGCAGGGCGCCATCAACGCTGGCCGGTTCACGTTTGGGCCACAGGCCGGCCGCAGAAGTCCACGGCGACCGCAGTCAATGTGCGGGCGCACTGGATGGTGCCGCTGATGCTCACCCATTCCGTTTTGGCGTGTGCGCCATCGCCGTGCGGGCCGTACAACACGGTGGGAATACCTGCGGCGGCGATGAAGGCCGAATCGGCCCAGTAGCTGACGCCGCCTGGCGGAAGGCCCGGCCGGCCGAGTGCCCGCTGCAAGGCCCGGACGATCGGTTCGTCTGGGCTTGTCTCGAACGAGTCGCGCGCGAGCGTGGTGCGCGCGGCGACGACAAGATCGGCATCGGCGGCGCGGCACTGCGCGAGCAGCCGGGCGATGTCAGTCTCGACGTCGGCGATGCTCTCGCCGGGCAGGGTTCGCCGTTCGACGGTGAGCAGGCAGCGCTCGGGGATCGTGGACTCCTCGCGTCCTCCGGTGATCAGCGAGGCGTGCAGGGAGCCAGGCCCGAGGGCGGGATGGGTGCGGCGGGTGGCCAGTTCGCCGTTCAGCGCGTCGAGTGCCCGCAGGATGGGCCAGGTCTTCATGATCGCGTCAACGCCCAGGTGCGGTCGTGATCCGTGCGCGGACTGGCCGGTTACCTCGATCTCGGTCCAGACGAAGCCCTTGTGCGAGGTCGCGATCTGCAGTTCGGTCGGCTCGGTCACGATGGCTGCGTCGGCATGGACGTGTCTCAACGTCTCCTGCACGCCGAGGCTGGCGTGTTCCTCGTCGGCGACGGCCGCGACGATGACCTCACCGGCGATGCCGGCCCGGCTGGCGTCGCGGCAGGCAATCAGCGCGGCGGCCAGCCCGCTCTTCATGTCGTAAGCGCCGCGGCCATAGAGCCGGTCGCCATCAACGCGCGGAGTAAACGGATCGCTGACCCCGTCGACGCCGACGGTATCCAGATGCCCGCAGAGCAGCAGCGTCGGTCCGCGGTTCTGACCGCTGCGCACGATGACGCTGGGCCGCCCCGGCGCGGTCTCGACGCGCTCGGCGGCCAGGCCGTTCTGCGTCGCCCAGGCCACGACGTGCTCGGCAACGCGAGTCTCGCCGGCCGCGCCGGCGATGAGCGCCGGGTTGACAGAGTCAATCGATACCAGCGTGGTGAGCAGGTCGATGACGTCGTCGCTCATGACAGTTCACCTGCCAGTTTCGGGTTTGCGTCCTGGCCCTCCGTGCAGATCAGCACGACGATGGACTGGCCGGTGACGCCGAGCTGGACCGCCAGGTCCGGGTTGGCTGCCATATCCCGGGCCGCGGCCAGCGAGGCGGCACCGCAGGGTCCCGCGGGCACGCCGAGCCGGGCGAGATCGGCGGCTGCCACCGCCGCGGCGTGATCGCTCACGCCGCATGCCGCGTCCAGCCCGGCCCGCAGTAGCGGGCCAGGCCGAGCGGGAGAGGGTGCCACAGTTCAGCCCGGTCATGATCGTCGTGCCCGTGGCCACGGTACGCATCTCGTCGTGCGCCAGGCTGTCGAGCAGGCAAGCGGCGCTATCGGGTTCGACGGTCAGCAACGCTGGCGCCACGCTCAGGCCGGGACGCCGGTAGTGGGTGACGGCAGCCTGTGCGAGCGAGCCCACGCCGACCGGGATGATGATCAGGCTGGGCGCGACGGTGAGCTGGTCATCCAGCTCAGCGAAAAGGGTCAGGTATCCCTCGGCGATCCAGCCAGGGATCTGCTCGTACCCAGGCCAGGCAGTGTCCTGGACGAGCGTGCCATGGTTGGCTCGCGCGTCTGCCGCCGCAGCGGCGACCGCGACGTCGTATGAGCCGGTTACGTCGATGACCGTGGCACCCTCAGCCTTGATTGCCGCACTGGCCGCCGGGTGCACGCCCTCGGGCAAGTAGACCCGCGCGGCCAGCCCGTGCTGAGCGGCCACGCGGGCGAGGGCGCGGCCGTGGTTGCCATCCGAGGCGGTCACCAGCGCGCCCGGAACGCGGGTCTCGAGCACCCGCTGCACTGCCCAGGACACGCCGAGGATCTTGAAGGCGGGCAGGCCGAGGCGAGCCGACTCGTCCTTGACCAGGACCCGTCCGACCCGCAGCTCGGCGGCCAAGGTGGGCAGCTCTACAAGCGGTGTCGGCGCATAACCGTTCATCGCGGCATGGAACGCAACCGGAGCGGCCGCAGCAGCACCACGCCAGTTCCGTGCACCTGCCCGGAATATCCAGCTCACTCGGTCACCGTAGGTGGGCGTCTACGATCTGGTCCAGCGAATGTGTCCGACCGGCACGCGTTGTGCGGCCGTGTGCAAGCCGGCCGTAGTGACCAGGCCGGGCCTGACTAGTTTCTTACCGGATGCCCCAGAACACTCGGTGCCACCACCTGCGGGTCAGCAGCAACTGCCAGCTGAACTGCCGTGGGGGCTTCTCGTTCCAGCCATGGATGCATATGCCGGATTCGCCGCGCAGGCAATCACCGAGGCAACCACCCGCACAATGTCGGCAGTGCCGAATCTCGGGCATGGGCGCTCCTCAGGGACCCCGCACGTCCGCTGTGTACGGCCAGCAAGACCCCTCAATTACCGTAACCCGAAACGTGATCAGCAGGTCAATGCGCTGCGGCACAGCGCCCTGCTGACCGTCGAATCACATGCGCCGCGATGGGGGACATCCGGTGCCGAGTGCGTCAGCGCGAAGACGTTGTGTCGATGAGGGCCATCGTGGTCGGTAGCCTGTGACGGTTCCCGGCCGATGCGATCGTTAGAGTACGGTGACTCGTGAGTTCCGACCCGGCTCCGCCGCCAGCACAGTATCTGTTGGGCCGTGTCTTGCTCCCGCTGCGGGCCTTCCTCGGGTTCACGTTCTGCTTCGCTGGCCTGCAGAAGCTCGCTAATCCGAGGTTCTTCGACGCCGCTGATCCTGCCTCGATCCAGTCTCAGCTCGCTGGCGCTGCGCTGCGAAGCCCAATCCATGCGCTGATCTCGCCTTTGACCCATGTCGCGGTCCTCCTCGGCGTACTTATCGCGTTCGGCGAGATTGCCATTGGCGTGGCGACATTGCTCGGGCTCTGGGCGCGACTGGCCGCGGCCGGGGGCCTGGTGCTGTCTTTCATGCTGTTCCTGACGGTCAGCTTCCACTCCGCTCCCTACTACACCGGGTCGGACATCGTGTTTGTCTTCGCCTGGACCCCCTTGGTGCTGGGCGGATCTGGCTCAGTTCTCTCCCTGGACGCTGTCATCGCTAGGCGAGCGGCTAACCGGCCCGGGGCTAGCCGCCACTCGGGGCGATCCGGATTCGCGGCGGAGGAAGCCAGCAGGCGCGAGGTGACGCTCAGAGCTTTGGCGACCGGTGGAGTCGCGGCCGTGAGCTTGATCGTCGGCGGGCTCGCCGCCGGTCTGGGCAGGCTGGCAGGAGGTACGGCTCGCGATGCCGCCGCGTCGAGGCACCTTAGCTCAGGGCGTACGCCCACAGCGACGGCCAAGCCCACTGCGTCGGCCAAGCCGGGGAAACATCCCCCTGGCACGGCCATCGGCGCGGCGAGCCAGCTGCCCGTCGGCCAGGCGGCATCCTTTCAGGATCCGACGACCGGCGATGCTTCGATCGTGATCCATCCGCGGGCCGGTAAGTTCCTGGCTTTCGACGCCGTGTGCCCGCACGCGGGGTGCATCGTCGAGTACGACACGTCCGCGAAACTGATCCTTTGCCCGTGCCACGGCTCGGAGTTCAATGCCAACACCGGCGCGGTGGAGCGCGGCCCGGCGGCGAGCGGACTGACCAAGCTTGGGATCGCTGAGGGACGTGACGGCCAGCTTTATGTCAACTGACCGTGCCTATAGGGCAATCGCGTGACGTTAGACGTGCTATTGCCGTGACGTTGACGACTAACAACGGCGATCACGGCGCAGCCAGCCGGTAGTGGCTTGTCAGTTCCTCCCGGATGCTGGCTGAGCGTGAAATTGTCAACCGCCATACCTTCCCGGACGTCATATGGTCACCGGCACCCTGAGAACAAAAGCGCCGCGATCGGGAGGACAGAGATGGGCGACAAGGGCAAGCTGATCCACGCAAGTTCCCGTGCCATCGGCCTGTCAGCCGCGGCGTTGATCCTCGTCGCAGCCTGTTCATCTGGTGGCAGCGGGTCAGCTAACAAGCCGCTGAGCCCACGCAAGGCTCTCCTGGCGACTGCGAGCCAGACGCAGAAGGTGAACTCTGCCGTCGAAACGCTCACGGTTAGCGAAAGCGGCATTCAGAACGGAAGCACGACAGGAGCGATTCAATTCCAGCGCACGCCGACCACGCTGATCGGCGAGGACCTGAAGCTGACAGTGGCTGGCAAGAGTAGCCAGATAAAGGCGATCCTCACCGACACCGCCTTTTATCTCAACGAAGCCTCGCTGACTACAAAGCTGGGCAAGCCATGGCTGAAGCTCGATTTGTCCGCTCTGAAGAGCACTCCGCTAGGCGGCATCACTCAGTTGGTTCACAGCCTGCAGAGCAATAACTTCCTCAACATGGCCCAGCTCTTCGCCGCGACTAAGAAGGTGCGAGTCGTCGGGAAGCAGACAGTCGACGGTGTGGCCACCACTGAGTACGCAGGCTCATTCCGTGCCGATGAAGCGCTTAAGGCGCTCTCCCCCGCGTACCGCAAGGTGCTTGCCCCCGAATTCCAGGCGTTGGGCAATACGCCCGTAAGCTTCCACGTCTGGATCGACGGCCAGCATTACACGCGGAAAGCGACCGAGATCGAGACGATCAACGGCGAAACCATCCGCACTACGGTGACAGTCGAGGAGATCAACCAGCCCGTCCACATCTCGATCCCGCCGGACAGTCAGACCGTCGCTCCACCTGGAGGCTAGACCGGCCTGTGCGCCGCATGGTTCCTTGTGCCGGGCGGCGGACTCGTCCTTGCTAGGTCCATAAGCAGACGGAACAGTCCCGGCGACCGTTCGTGCTGCGAGCAACATCGACAAGGCCCGCGAGTCTAACTGTTGCGGGCATCAGCGCTCGATCCACGCGCTCCGCGATGCCCGCTCGCTTGGAAGGCGGGTCAGCGTGCAAGCAACAGGAGAACCCGGTACGTCGGCGTCGCCACATCCGTCGTCAGACCTGACAGATGTGGTCAGCGGAGGGGAGTCTGGGCAGTCCGACGGTGCCGGGGCCGCGCGCGAGCCAAGGTACCTGAGCTTGCGCTGGACCCGGAAGCGCTGGCTGGCGGCGGCGGCTTGCCTAGCGGCAGTGCTTCTGCTGTTTCTCGCGTACGCCGCGCAGGCGCGGACGATGGCCGCCACATCCGAGAGCTCCGCTCAGGCGCTGCAGGCCTGGGACATGCTGCACGGCAACGTGCTGCTCCGGGGCTGGACGCTCTCGGACGTGACGTTCTACACCACCGAGATTCCCGAGTACATGCTGGTGGAGCTGGTCAGAGGCCTGACCGGCGATGTGGTGCACGTGGCCGCAGCGCTTACCTACACGATGCTGCTCGTCCTGGCTGGCCTGCTCGCGGCTGGCAGGACCTCTGGCAGAGAACGCGTGGTCAGCGTTCTGGTAGCGACCGGGATCATGCTGGCGCCTGCACTGCGGCCCGATACCTATCTGTTGCTGTCGGCGCCCGATCACCTCGGCACGCAGGTTCCGCTGCTGCTGGCGTGGCTGGTCCTTGACCGGCCGCGGGCGCGCTGGTGGGCACCGGTGCTCGTCGGGGTATTGCTCGCATGGGCCCAGGTCGCCGATGTGCTCGCGTTCTACGAGGGCGTGGTGCCGCTTGTCGCCGTCAGCGGGGTGCGGATGTACCGACGACGCGGGCCGCTGGGCGGGCAGTGGTACGAGCTGTCGCTGGCGAGTGCGGCGCTTGGATCGGTGGCCGCCGCGCGGATTGCACTCGTATTGATCCGGCACTCAGGCGGGTTCACAGCTAGGAGCCTGCTGGTCGGCCTCTCGACCGCTGATGACCTGTCCGCTGGCTTTTGGCGCCGGGTTCAAGGCGTGCTGCAGGTGTTCGGCGCTGACTTCTTCGGTTTGCGATTCGGAGCAACCTTGCTGATCGTGCTGGTCCACATCGTCGGTGTGGGTCTGGTCGGCTGGGCGGCGGCAGCGGCCGTCAGGCGCTTCTACGCAGAGAGTGACTTCGTCGTGCAAGTGCTCGCCGTCGCCATTGTCGTCGTGCTGGCCGGATACCTGTTCTCAAACAAGGGAGCGGTTAACGAGATCGTGGGGCTGCTGCCGATGGGCGCCGTGCTAGCCGGCCGCCTGCTTGGCGGCCGTCTGCTTCGCGCTGGCCTGGTTCCGGCGCTGGCAGCGGTTCTGGCTTGCTGCCTGGGGATCCTCGCCTTCAACGCGTCGCGGCCGCCTGCACGCAGCGAAGATCAGCTGGCCGCCTCGTGGCTTGAGACGCACCACTTGACCGACGGGCTGGCCGGGTACTGGGAGGCGAGCAGCGTCACCGCCGACAGCGGCAACCGCGTCCACGTCAGGCCTGTCCGGATGTTCCGCCATCAGCTCGTCACCACTCCATGGGAGACCAACGTGTCGTGGTACGACCCGCGGCAGAATGATGCCCGGTTTGTCATCTGGGCTCCTCAGAGCATCTGCCGCAACGCCTGCCTGTCGGCAGCCGACCTCCGCGCGCAGTTCGGCCCGCCTTCCGCGATCTACAAGGTCGGCAGCTTCCGCGTGCTGGTCTGGCGGGCGAACTTGCTGGCCAAGGTGAAGACGGTGTCCTGGTGCGGGTATGCGTGGGTATGGTCTTCTCGCGCCAAACCCTCCGCCGCGCCGTGCCGCTGAAGGCGCGGCGATACGCGTCGTCGTCCCGAACCGCAGTGCGGCAGGCAGTCTTAGCCGAGTCATCCGACCCGGTCAAGGAACTCCCGTGACCGTTGCACCACCAGGGCCGTTGCGTCGGCGTCATAGGACGCCAGCGAACTGTCGGTGAACAAGTGCCGGTCCCCCGGGTAGACGAAGAGCTCGCCCAGTGCGGGCCCGACCGTCTCCACCAGCTCGCGGGCCGCGTCGATGTCACCTTCCAGCGCGAAAAACGGATCCTTGTCCATGCCGTGGATCTGCACCGACACCCCGTCCGGCCAGGGTCCGAAGGCCCACTCCCCGGTGATCGGAATGCAGGACTCGTAGAGCAGCGCGCCGCGGGCGCCGGGTCGAGTCTGGGCCAGCCGCTGCGCCGTGCCGGCGCCGAAGGAGAATCCGCCATACACCAGGTCCTCGGGCAGATCGGCCACCGCCCGGTCGGCGCGCTCGCCTAGTGCCTCATCCCCGATGCGCTGCGTGAGTGCGAGGCCGTCCTCGATGGTTGCCGCGAGCTCGCCATCGAACAGGTCTGGCGTGTGCACGACGTGTCCGCCGGCACGTAGCTCCTCAGCGAATGCACGCACTCCGTCGGTGAGTCCCTGCACGTGGTGGAACAGCACGACTTCGGTCATCTCTACACTCCTATCATCGGACGACGGTGATCGAATGATCCATAACCTTAGAACGGTCCACATATGCCGGTCAATGAGCAGATCCCAGATTACGACCTCGACGAGATGCTCGTGATCACCGCTCCCGAGCAGCTCCGCGCCGTGGCCGATCCGTTGCGCGCCACCCTCCTGGAGCTGCTGCTCGAACGGGCGGCCACTGTGACAGAGATGGCGCAAGCCGTCCGACGCCCGAAGAGCACTATCGCCTATCACGTGAACCTTCTCGTAGACGCCCGGTTGGTGCACGTGGTCCGCACCCGGCGAGTCCGGGCGATCGATGAGCGGTACTACGGCAGGATCGCCCGCACGCTGTACATCGGCGTGCTCAGCCGTCCCGAGGACAAGCAGGTCGTGGCGGCCATTAACGGCCTCGCGGCGGCGGCTGCAGAGTCCGGCCCGGCTCATGCTGCCGACGATCTGCGCTGCACGCTCGTGCACGCCCGCATACCGATCGAGGAAGTGCGGGCATTCTGGGCCCAAGTCCAGGAGATCGCCCGCAGATTCGCCCAGATCCCTCGGTCGGGCGACCAGGTTTACGGCTTCGCAGCCGGCCTTTATCCCACCGACGCTCCCACGCTGCCTGAAACCGACTCGGCCACCTGAAGCGTCCGAGCGTCCGGACGCCGCGGCCGTTGAAGGAGCGCGAGGGCCGCTCATCGATGCTGCGATCTACCTATGGCGAATGCCATAGCGGGAGCGCCGTCCTGTCATCAGCAACCCGGCCCCGGCTTGGCCCGGGGAATCGGCTCGCGAGGACCCTGGCGGTTTCTGGCACCGCCGTGGCGAGTTGCGCCCGGCACCCCGGTGGGCTGGGTTCCGGTGGACGGTAGGTCGAGATTGTCGAAGTCTGCCTCGGGCATCGGCCGGTCGAAGCCGACTGCCTTGTGTGTCATGGACAGTGACAGTGCTACGGCGTGATCGGCCTGGATGAGCCCGAGTTTGCGCGCCGCGACCGCGACTCGGGTTTGGCAGCGGCAATCGATGGAATGGATGGCGGCGGTCTTGGCGGCGGAACCGACCGCTATGCCGAGGTCGATGTCGCGCAGGTTGCAAACTGGGCCTGCGAATTCGAGGTCTGCAGACTGGCTTCGCAAAGTCTTGGTGTGGTGGAGGAACTCGGCGCAGGTGGCGTATCCGCATGCTCCGCAGTCATAGTTGGGCGGGTACCAGCCCGGCAGCAAACCCACGAACAAGATGGCATCGACCGCTTCAGCCGCTTCCGCGTCGCGAAACCAGATCCGTTCGCGGCGCTCCTTGCCGCGGGCCCGCATCCAGGAGGCGAGTCCGCTCCGGGTGCCGGGATCATCGACGATGACGGTCTCCATAAAGCCTGGACTTGCCTGCCAGGAATAGCTGACCGCCGGACTTCGGGGCAGTGATCGCAGCGGCGGCCATGAGCTGCGCAACTTGGCGAACCGTGCCTGAGCGCAGTTCCTCGTAGCCGATGGTGCCGGTCATGCCGGGGCTGGCACCTGGCGCTGGCACCAGGCGTAGAGGGCGTCGTAGACGAACCGTCCCTTCTCGAGGAGTCGCTGGTCGTCGGCTTCGACATCCAGACCACCCAGGCCAATAGCCAGCAGGCCAGGACCCGCCGGATCGGTGCCCAGGTCATCGGCGATATCGGCGGCGTGCACGATCTTGGCTAGCCGCATCAGCGCCGGGTCCGTGTCGAGGTGGTAGTCCTCGATGAGGACCTCGAAGGTGCATTTGCCATCTCGGTGCGTGTAGCGGGCGCCTGGGGCGTCGAAACTGATCGCGTCCAGCCGCTGTGCTTCGTCGAGGACCTGCTCTGCGGGGATATACAAGACCTCGGCGTCATGGTCGATGAACTTGCTGATCAGCCACGGACAGGCGATGCGGTCCGTCTTCGGGCGGGCCCGGGTGATCCATTTCATGTCGGCTCCTGTGGAGAAATCGCGGTTTGCGGGGACGGGTCATGCTTCGTGAGGCCGGCCAGGTTGAGGTAGCCTCCAGCAACCTCGTAGCGGGTGATCGGGCGGTAGTCGACGGCCTGATGGACCTCGCTGCTGGTCAGGGCGTCGCGGTGAGGCGTGGCGATCCAGGCGTCGAAGACCTCGTGGCTTGGCCAGATGGTGATGACCACCGTCTCGCCGCCAGGCTCGGCTGGCTCGCAGACCAGCTCGGCGAGGATGCCGTGCTGCTCGCGGATGGCACGGCCAGCGTCTATCCACGCCAGGTACCGTTCCTGCCATTCAGGCGGGACAACAACGGTGCGCAAGCAGACGATCATGATGGCTCCTCTGATGAGGCCGTGGCGCCAGCCTTGACGGCAGCGTCCTGCGAGTCAGCGCGCTGACGGTCCGCGAGGCCCAGACGACTTGTCCAGTTCCACAGCGCGACGTCGTATCCGGCCTTGATCGCTCCGGCGACAACGAGCGGCGCGCCGAGGGCAACCTGCTGAAGCAGGCCGGCGATCAGTGGCCCTATCGGCCTCACCGTATAGCGGGAGGCATTGGTGACCGCCGCGGCGGCCGTGCGCTCGCCGGGCGTGACGACGGTCATGACGAGCGCCTGGCGAGTGGGCACGTCCATCTGGGACAGCGTGGTGCGGGCCAGTAGCAGGCCTGCGGCGGCGGCGAATCCCGGAGCGAAGGCGATCGCGGCGAGCAGCACATTGCTCGGCAGATGGGTTCCGACCATGGTCGCTATCAACCCGAACCTGCGCGCCAGCCGTGGCGCCAGCGCGACCGAGACCGCCTGCACCACCGCGACACCGAAGAACAGCCAGCCCAGATCTACCACCGACACGTGATAACGCTCGGTGAAGTAGTACGACAGGAAGCCCGTCGTGACCAGGCCGCCGCCCGCCGCGTCCACAGCGAAAAGCCCAGCCAGCCGCCGCACGACCGTCCGGGATGGGCCAAGCCGTGACCGCGCGGTAGTAACCGGCCCACAGGCCGGGGCGGCGGGACGAGCTTCGACCGCCGGGGACAAGCCGGCGGCCAGCGACACGCCGACGATCCCGACTGGGACCAGGACCAGGAAGAGCCAGCCAGGGACGTTTCCCGACGCCCCGTGCGGCCCGAGCCCGGGCAGCGTGACCGCCAGCGACCCCAGTGCGCCCGCGGCCGAACCAACCGCGTTGTACCGTCCGTACACGGCCGCAGTGCCCGCGTCCTCAGCCGCGAGCATCGTCTGCTCCAGCGTGGTCGCCGGACCGTTATCGACGACGTCGGTGGACAGCGTGCCGGTCACGGCGACGAGCATCAGGACCCACCACGGGCCGCCCGCGGCGACCACGACGCCTGCCAGCGCGATGCCTCCGAAGAACAGCGCATACGAGCGCCTGCGACCGACGCGGTCACCGAACCGGCCAACCACCACGCTGGTCAGGGCTGTCCCCGCGATCAGCGCTGTCAGGACGGCGCCAGCCTGCAAGCTGGTGAAGCCGCGGTCCGCGAGGAAGGCACCTAGCACGACGGCGGTAAAGCCGTATCCGGCGGCCCGCACTCCCTGGCCAGCAATCAGCAGACGGGCATCCCTAGTCAGACCGGGCCGCCGCGACCTCACCTGATCTCCCGCAGAACGCAGTCGTCTGCGCGGTTCATCCCATGAGTCTGCAACCGTGGTCGCAGTAATGCAACCCCGGTCGCAACTCAATTAGACTGCTCGGGAGGGGGTGACTGAGGTGAGTCGAGGGCGAGGACTGGGTCCTTCTGGCGTACCGGCTGCCTCGCGTACCCTCGACGCCACGCTCGGCCGTCTGGCGCAAACTCAAAAGGCTGGGCGTCGGGCTGGCTCGGGGACGGACTGGTTGCCGTGCCGGCGGACCCGCGCACTCGCGAACAACTTGAGTGGATTGCCGAGGAAGTCACCGACAACGGCGGCGACGCTACCCTCTGGCTCGGCCGCCCCCTGGATGCGTCCGCTGCCACGGCCGTCGCCGATCGGATGACAGCTGCCATTGCGGCCGAGTACGACGCGGTAGCGGCCGAAGCCAAAAGCGGCCGGTGCCGCAGACCAGGCAGCGCGGCGGCGAACGGCTATGCGGCTCCGCCGCGAATTCCATCGCGTCCAGGCACGCGACTTCTTCGCCTGCTCTCAGCGTGAGATCGCGCGCCAGGCGATCGAGGCACTCGGTGCAGCCGACAGTACCGAGGTCCGGGCATGAAATGGGCTACCCGGCCTCGCGTCCACGTCGATCGCGCAGCCTGCGCTTGGCTCATCCGACGCTTCATTGACCACGACCCGGAGTTCGTCTTCACACCCGATCTCGCTGACGTGCCCGACGACGCCACCCCCTTTGATATGCGCGGCGCCGCTCTCGGCCATCACGGCGGTCGCTGCACCTTCGAAACCTTGCTGGAATCTTTCGACCTGGCCGACGACCCCGCCCTGGAAGAAATCGGTCACATCATCCACGAAGCCGACCTTGCCGACGCGCTCTACGATGCACCCGCGGCCGAGGGGCTCAACGTGCTCATCCGGGGCCTCACCATGACCAGCGGCTCCGATCACGACACCCTGACCACGACCGACAAGCTCTTTGAGGGTCTCTACGAGCACACCCGCCAGCAGCTCATGACTGGCCGCCCGCCCGCTTAGGCGGCACGAGGAACCCGAGTGCTGCCGACAGTCCGGCCAGCAGGCCGAACAGGACATAACTGCCCATGGGAAGCCCACCCGACGGTGCGCCGTGCCTGAGGCGTTCGCCATGAGCAGGAGGGCTCACATGTGTCTGGTGAACCCCGATATTGGCCACCGGATCGGGGGCCGAATTGAGGTGCCAACTTTGATGGCAGCTTGTCCGGAAAGCAGGGACCACGGCTGTCCGGACAGCAGGCAGCACGATCGACGCCCTGCTCTGGTTACTGGAGAACAGCGTGCCGAACGCGACACCCGCTGTCAGGCCCACGCACCCAAGCAGCACGACGACCATGACCCTCCTGAGCATGCATTCAATGTACTCCGATCCTTGCTGGACGCCGAGGGCCTCGCGGCGCTGAGCATGCGGCGCCTGGCCGTTGCCAGGACGTTCGCACGCCGGTCGGCCGCAGCCTGATCATGCGACGGTGAGGACGACAGCCAGGCGCCGGGGTTGACGCAACCAGATGGTTGCAATAATGTGGCAACCATTCAGTTGCTACTCGCGGAGGCTGTCATGGGATTTCCTGATCGGATCGAGCGGACCATAGAGGTCGCGCACCCGCCGGCCAAGGTCTGGGCGGCGATCACCACGGCCGACGGCCTAGCCGCCTGGTTCGGCGATGAGGCCGCGATCGACCTTCGTCCAGGTGGCGCGGCCCAGCTGAAGTGGGCCGAAGGGTTCACGGTCAACATGCGGGTGGAAAGAGTGGAGGAGCCGACGGTGTTCGCGTACACCTGGCAGATCCACGGGCTGCCCGACGACGACCCGCGCCGTACATATGTCGAGTTCACGCTCGAACCTGTCGGCGCTGGCACCAGGCTTCGGGTGGTCGAGACCGGCTTTGCGCAACTGCCAGAGGACACCTACCGCAAGGCGTACGACGGCAACACCGAGGGCTGGATGAAGGAGCTCGGTGAGCTGGTCGACTACCTCGATGCCGCCTGACATCGAGGCGATAGCCGAACAGGTCTTCAGCGCACTAGCCGACCCGAGCCGGCGCGCCATCCTGGCCGCCCTGGCGTCAGGAGGTCCCGCCACGGCCACCGATCTGGCCGATCGCCTGCCAATCACGCGGCAGGCGATCGCCAAGCACCTGGCGCTGTTGTCCGAGGCCGGCCTGGTGACGGCCGAGCCGGGGGAGCGCCGGCGGGTCCGGTACCGGCTGCGCTCGGCGCCGATGCGGGTGGCGCAGCAGTTCCTGGCAGCGCTGGCCCGCGACTGGGATAGCTCGCTCGATGCGCTGAGAGACCACCTGGAGAACAGCGCGTGAGCGCCAAACTCAACCGACAGCAGGAGGAAACACGATGAAGACACCAGCGATCGTCACTCCGAAGGAGTGGGAGGAGGCGCGCCAGCAGCTGCTGGTCAAGGAGAAGGAGGTGACCCGCGCCCGCGACGCGCTGGCCGCGGAACGCCGCAGGATGCCGTGGCTGGACGTGGAGAAGGAGTATGTGTTCGACGGGCCGGACGGCAAGGCGAGCCTGGTCGATCTGTTCGAGGGCCGCCGCCAGCTGATCGTCTACCGGGCGTTCTTCGAGCCCGGCGTGTTCGGCTGGCCCGACCATGCGTGCCCCGGCTGCTCGCTGGTCGCCGATCAGGTCGCCCATCTTGCGCATCTCAACGCCCGTGACACCACCCTGGCCTTCGTCTCACGCGCTCCGCAGCCGGACGTCGCGCGGGTGAAGGAACGGATGGGCTGGTCGATGCCCTGGTACTCCATGACCGACGAGTTCGACGTCGACTTCGGAGTAGACGAATGGCACGGCACCAACGCGTTCATCCACGAGGACGACAAGGTGTTCAGAACGTACTTCGTCAACAACCGCGGCGATGAGGCGATGGGGAGCACCTGGACCTACCTGGACATAACTGCGCTCGGCCGCCAGGAGGAGTGGGAGGACTCGCCCGACGGCTATCCGCAGACTCCGCCGTACGGCTGGTGGAGATGGCACGACGCGTACGGCGACAGCTGAGGCGAACGCGATGGATGACTCGATGAATGCCCTGCCTGGTCGCAACTCGGCCGCCTCGATCCGCGCCAGTACGACCGGGACAGCCGTCGCGCTGACAGTCACGCTGGGGCTCGCCGCCGCGTGCTGGGTCGTCGCGGTCTGGCAGATGAACGGAATGGACATGGGGGTGGCGACGAGCCTCGGTTCGTTCGCCTTCTTCGGCGCCGTGTGGGTGTCGATGATGGCCGCGATGATGCTGCCTGGCGCGGTTCCCGCCGTGCTCAGGCGGGCTCGCGACCGAGGCGGGGCGCTGGCCGCCCCGCTGTTCGTCGGCTCCTATCTGGCCATCTGGGCCCTCGTGGGCGTTGCGGTCTACCTGCTGTACCGGCCGCATGGCGCCGTCGCCGCCGGCGCGCTCGTGATCGCGGCAGGTGTCTATGAGCTCACGCCCGTCAAGCGGCGCTTCCGTCGGCTCTGCCGCGAAAGGGCCGGTCCCGGATGGGAGTTCGGGCTCTGCTGCATCGGCTCGAGCATCGGGCTGATGCTGATCCTGGTGGTGCTCGGCGTCATGAGCATCACCTGGATGGCCGTGATCGCGATCCTGGTCCTCACCCAGAAGCTCCTGCCCGCCAAGCCGAGCATCGACGTGCCGCTGGCACTCGCGATCATCGGATTCGGATTCTGGATCATTGCGGCACCATCGTCGGTTCCCGGGCTCATGCCCTCGATGTGAGAGAGAGAAATCCATGACCAGTCACAAGATCGGAACACGCGAAGAGTGGCTTGCCGCCAGGAACGAGCTGCTAACCAAGGAGAAGGAACTGACCCGACGCGCTGATCAGCTCGCGGCGGAGCGGCGCGACCTGCCGTGGGCGCCGGTCGAGAAGGAGTACCGCTTCGACACGAGCAACGGGCCTAAGACGCTGCCCGAGTTGTTCGACGGACGCCCCACGCTGATCGTCTACCACTTCATGTTCGGCCCGGCCTACGCCGCCGGCTGCCCGACTTGCTCGTCGATGGCGGACAGCTTCAACGGAGCCGTCCCGCACCTGAACGCGCGCGACGTGACATTTACCTGCATCTCACGGGCGCCGATGGACAAGATCCAGGCATTCAAGGACCGCATGGGCTGGAGCTTCCCTTGGGCGTCCTCGTTCCACAGCGATTACAACTTCGACCGCGAGACCTCTAACCCTGAGGAGACGGTTCGAGGCTGGGTGGCGGGCGGCGTTCCGCCAATCGTCGCGAGAAACGCCGAGATGTGCGGGACTGAGCCGCTCGGATACATGTCCGAGAGGCCGGCGATGAGCACCTATGCGCTCGAGGACGGAAACGTGTACCTGACCTACTCGACGACGGCCCGAGGGCTGGAGTTCATGATGGACTACTACGCATTCCTCGACCGGACCCCGGCTGGTCGCGACGAAGGAGACCAGCCCCAGAGCTGGGTGCTCCACCACGACCAGTACCCGCGACCGTAACGTGCTGGCTAGGCCGGCTGGACCGCTGCTCTGACCTGAGCGAGGAAGTCGGCCTGGTCGGCCTGGCTGGTGACATTCATGCGCTGGAACGTGGAGTCGAGCCTGACATCGACGTAGAAGTCACCGGCGTCCTCGTGGAAGTGAAGGAACGCCCGGGACCCTCGAGAGAATGAGCCGCGCTTACGCTCCCGCAGCTGCGGAAACGCGCGCAGTTCCGCCAGAAGCGGCTCTAGACGATCAAGGTCCTCGGCCGTTGCGTGCCGCACGCGTCGAGCATGACGCCGGCCATGGCATCAAGCAAGCCCTGACGTCGTGCCGGTCACCGGTGCCGCTGACGAGCGCGGCGCAGTCGCGGCGATGGCAATGGTCAGGGCGAGGAGCGCAAGCAGGGTCAGAGCGAACACGCTGCTCGCGGCGCCGGTGTAAAACACGTCCTCCGCGATCCCGGTCGCGAGCCATCCGCCGAGCAGTGCGACACTGAACGTCCTCGGCGATGTGATGACCGCCACCGCCGGCAGCAGCAGCGCCATGGTCGCGGTCCAGTAGAGGGCGAACAAGTCGGTGCTGGCCACCTTCGCCCTGGTGCCAGCAACGATGTCCCGGTTGAGGACCTCCACGACGAGTAGCACGGCACCTGCGCAGGCGACAAGAAGCACCAGCCACGGAATGACTCCGGCAGGAATCCGGCGCCCGGCAAGAACGACGCGCTGCCGCACGAGCGCGCGCAAGACCATTCCTGCCGCGACCGTCAGGATGACGCAGCCCACGACGTTGAGCCACAAACCAGGACCTATCGGCGGGAAGGCGCGGCCGACGATGAGGGCGTAGATGGCGCCGCTCGGTGCGGTCGCGACGGCTCCGAAGAGCAAACCAGGGCCGATCAACCCTCTGGTGCGGGGCGCCAGGAGACAGAAACCGGCCACCGCAGCGGCGGCGGCCTCTATGACGTTCTGCCAGGTGTTGGCCGATTTGGCGGTCAACGGGTATCCGGCCACAAACTGCGGGAATATCGACAGGAACAGCATGACCGCTCCGAGTATGGCGACGATGCCCGCCGCTACGAGCAGCCCGTCGCCCCGATTGCGTGTGGCGGGATCCGGGTCTTTCAGGGTCGAAGCCGCGTCAGACTCAGCGATCTCGGTCGAAGGCGGTTGCGGCGGCTCGGCTGTTCGAGGCTCTGGCTCCGCCGCTCGCGGCTTGAGATCTGACCCCGCTCGCGGCAGCAAGTCTGGCTCCTCTTCCGGCTCTGGCCCCTGTTGCGCTTCAGTCTGCTCAGTGGAGGAGCCAGCTGATGACGCCGGTTCCGCTTGTCCGACCACCGGTGTCGGCGCCGCTGGTTGTGCCGGTTCAGCGCCCGCTCGCGCGGGCGCTGTGAGGTCGCTGAGGGCAGCGGCTGCGGCGGCCGCAACGGTCCGGCTGTCATCGCGCGTGAGCTCCTCGAGCGCCTGGCGGGCGGCCAGGACGCGACCTGCGTGCTTGCCGTGCAGCAAGCGAGCCAGTTCCTTGACAGCGGCGCCGCGGACCACGGCGAGCGGGCTGTCGATGGCATCCTGCACCTCGGGCGGGAGCGGCGCCGGCTGAGTGACGGGCTGCGCGCGGCGGGCGATGACGAGCTCGCCCTGCACGCCGAAGGCCCACTTTCCAGGCGTCTGATTCGGTGTCGTGGCCCGGACCTTGTCATAGATGTAGTCGTAGAGCTCGTCGAGAGAGACCACGCCATCCTGGTCGCGGTCGGCGTCACCGGTCTCGAGACCTTCTACGAGCGCGCTCGTGAACACCGAAGGCGCCAGCTCGTTTGTGTCGGCCAGTTCGTCGCCCTCGAATGCGTATTCCATAGCGCTCGACGCCGTGATCACCGCGCGCCCGCGGCCGCCGAACTGGGACTCTATTCCGACGCCCGCGCCGGCCCTGGCTGTCATCCCGCGCTCGAATGCCCCGGCATAACAGCAATCCAGCAGCAGAACAACGCGCCGCGAACGGCTCCGGCTCATCCGGCGATTGACGAATTCGGCAGCCACCCCCGTCGCCGCCAGACGGCGCAGCGCCGTGTTCGCCATTGCGAAGTACAGTTCGCCGTCTTCATCTTTGACGCCGTGGCACGAAAGGTGAAGGAGCAGCAGATCATCGGCGACACGATCGGCGAAGAATTCCTCGATGGCAAGAGCCACTTCATAGGCAGGTGCGTTCAGCAGCGTTCGCACGTCAAAGCCACCGATGGCAGGATCTTGCAATACTCCCGCAAGCGCCCGCGCATCGCTGGCAGGCGCTCGCAGCTGCCCCAAGCCAGCGTCCGCGTACCCGTCGCATGCGACGATCAGCGCGCTGCGAACGCCAGTCACCGTGCCACCTCTTGATGCCTGCGCAGCCATTCATCGGTAAGACGACGCTGCTCTTCAGAGGAAACGCCGGTTAGTTCCAGGACGTCACCGCCGAGTTCTAGCTTGATCGTGCCTTGCCGCGAACGAGCGAGCCAGGAGCGCACCGTATCGACGACGGAGCCGAGCAGGCCCGACTGAGCGAAGGTCACGACGAGGGCACCGAGCGCTGCGACGTCAACAGCCCGAGAACCTGGCGGCGGGTCCTCCGAGTGAGGGGCGTCCACCGAATCGACGTCAAGCTCAAGAAGCTCGCGGCGTAGCTGACTAGTCGCCTCGGCGACGGCCTCCGCGTCAGCGTCCGGTCCGCCCGTCAGGCTAATACCAAGTTTGGCCGGATCAGTACTCATGCCATTCCTTGCGCTCAGCAAACGATTCGCCGCGGCCTTACCCCACCCTTTGCTCGCGACGGGCACGCCCGCGCCCGAAGAACGCGCCTGCCGCGATTGCCACCGATCGGACACAGTGCGTCACATCGGATGTTGGCATTGAAGCACGGCAAACCCATGAGAGCTAGCCCTCGACGTCGAAGGCGCGCCGGGCAGCGCTCAAAGGCGGCTGCAGCCGCCGGGGCGGCGAGCCGTGGCCTGCAAGGCGCTCACCGAGTACGGCCAGCCGTGCATGAATGGTCCTCTCATTGCGGATCGAGGTGATGACAGGACCATCGATGCACCGCGAGACTCTTCAGGGGTTCCGTGGGCCCGGTTCAGCGCGCCGCTCAGGATCGCACCAGGCGCGCGACGGCCTCTGAGGCTTCGGTGATCTTTGCCGAGGCGCTCTCATCGCCCGCGGCGATGGCTTCGGCAACGCAGTGGCCAAGGTGATCTTCGAGTAGCCCGACCGCAACCGCCTGCAGCGCCTTGGTCACGGCAGCGACCTGAGTCAAGATGTCGATGCAGTACTGGTCTTCATCAACCATCCGCTGCAAGCCTCTGACCTGGCCTTCGATCCGGCGCAGCCGCTTGAGGTAGCTGTCCTTGTGCTCGGCGTACCCGTACATGGCGCCCCCTCACGTCACCTGTTGCAAGGATACCCCCACCAGGTACCGGGTAGGTTTGCCAGGGAGATGGAACGCAGCGAGACGGTGGTTCTGCACGTCGGCGGCCTGACCTGGGCGAGTGAGAAGGCGGTCGCCGAAGCTGCACTCCTACGCCGGCCAGGAGTCCAGGCCGTTGAGGCGAATCCGGTCGCGCAGACCGCCACGGTCACGTTCGATTCCGCCCGGACGTCGGTGGCAGAGTTGCGGCGCTGGGTCCTGGCGTGCGGCTGTCAGTGCGCCGGTCAGTCTGTGCCCTCGCATCTGTGTGACCCGATGGCGGAACCCGTCTCGGCGGATCGGCCAGGCAAAACTCCCGCCGATCACGAGCAGGAGCATGCGGTACACGAGGCCATGGGTCACGGCGGGGCGGCCAGCATGTCGATGGACTCAATGGTCCGTGACATGCGCAACAGGTTCGCGGTGGCGGCAGCGCTGTCGGTGCCGATCGTGTTGTGGTCGCCGGTCGGCCGCAACGTGCTGGGGTTCACGGCAGCCGCGCCCTTCGGGCTGCGCGACGACGTCTGGCTCTTGCTGCTGAGCTTGCCGGTGCTCGTCTACTCCTCGTGGATCTTCTTCGACGGAGCTGTGCGGGCGCTGCGCGCTCGCACCCTGGACATGATGGTGCTCGTTGCCGTCGCGATCGGCGCTGGGTGGCTGTATTCACTGGCCGTCACGCTGACCGGCGGCGGCGACACGTTCTACGAGGCCGTCACGGTCCTGGCTGCGTTCGTCCTGCTCGGGCACTGGCTCGAGATGCGCGCGCGGGGCGGCGCCAATGACGCGATCCGCACGCTGCTCGACCTGGCGCCGCCCAAGGCCACTGTTATCAGGGACGGTGAGACGGTCGACGTCCGGACCGCCGAGGTGCGGGCCGGAGACCTGCTGCTGGTGCGGCCAGGCGACAAGATCGCGACCGACGGCATCGTCGAAGAAGGACAGAGTGAGGTCGACGAGTCCGTCGTGACGGGGGAAAGCCTGCCGGTATCGAAGGCGCCGGGCTCCGAGGTAACCGGCGCGACCATCAATAAGAACGGGACACTGCGCGTACGGGCCACGAAGGTTGGTGCCGACACGGCCCTGGCGCAGATCGTCAAGCTCGTGCAGGAAGCGCAGAACTCCAAGGCGCCCGGGCAGCGGCTGGCTGACCGCGCGGCCTTCTGGCTCGTGCTTGTCGCGCTCACTGGCGGGGCCGCGACGCTGCTGACCTGGCTTGCGGTCGGCCAGTCCCTGGCGAAGTCGATGCTGTTCGCCATCACGGTCGTCGTGATCACGTGCCCGGACGCGCTCGGCCTCGCGACACCCACGGCGATCATGGTGGGGACAGGCCTCGGAGCCAGACGGGGGATCCTGTTCAAGAACGCGCTGGCATTGGAGACGTCCGCCAGGGTCCAGGCAGTCGTGATGGACAAGACGGGGACTCTCACGAAGGGAGAGCCCGAAGTCACCGGCGTCGTCGTGCTCAACGGCCAGGAGCGCGATGAGGCGCTGCGGCTGGCGGCGGCGGTGGAGCGGGAGTCCGAGCATCCCCTGGCCGGCGCGGTCGTCGGCTACGCAGAAAGCATCGGCATTCCGCGAGTCAGGGCAGAGCGATTCGAGAACGTCCCTGGTCACGGCGCCGTCGCGAAGGTGGACGGAAAGCAGGTCGCGGTGGGGAACGCCCGGCTGATGGAGTCCGAAGGCATCGACACCTCTGGGTTCGCGGACACGTTGCGGGAGATGACCTCGGCCGGACGGACGGCGGTAGTCGTCTCGATCGACGGCCAGGCGGCTGCGGTGATCGGGATCGCCGACGCCGTCAGGGCCACCTCGGCGGCTGCCGTCGCCGCGTTGACTGAGGCAGGCGTCGAGGTCATCATGCTGACCGGGGACAACGAGGCGACGGCCCGCCGCATCGCGGACGAGCTCGGGGTGCGGACCGTCATCGCCGAGGTGCTGCCAGCGGAGAAGGCCGGCAAGATCGCAGAGCTGCAGCAGGCCGGGAAGACCGTGGCGATGGTGGGGGACGGTGTCAATGATGCTCCGGCCCTGGCCCAGGCGGACCTTGGCATCGCGATCGGAGCCGGAACGGACGTCGCGATCGAGACTGCCGACGTGGTGCTCATGCGATCTGACCCTCTTGACGTGGCCACGGCGCTGCGGATCGGGCGCGGAACCCTCCGCAAGATGCGGCAGAACCTCGGATGGGCCATCGGTTATAACTCGGTCGCCCTGCCCATCGCGGCCGGCGCCTTCGATCCCGCATTCGGCCTGGTCCTCCGGCCCGAGATCGCGGCGCTGGCGATGTCAGGATCAAGCGTCCTGGTCGTCGTTAACGCCCTGCTGCTCAAGCGGCTCAGGCTGCCAGGCGGCGACCGCAGGCGAGATAGGGCTACCCCTAGGGGGTATATTGG
Organism: uncultured Actinomycetota bacterium; assembly: GCA_963809195.1. Taxonomy (GTDB): domain Bacteria; phylum Actinomycetota; class Actinomycetes; order Streptosporangiales; family Streptosporangiaceae; genus Chersky-822. The sequence goes on from CAWEIQ010000006.1 coordinate 151,810, forward strand.
AGCTGGTGTGGCCTGAGGAGGTTGCGGGGAGGTCGGGATGAGCGTGGCAGACATCGTCGTGCTGCTGACAGCGATCGCCGCGCTGATCGGCCTTGGCTGGTTCTTCTTTGGCCCGCGCAAGGCCAGGCGTGGCCGAACTCCGGGGCGGTGTGCAGCGCGCGACGGTGACGGTGCGAGGCGGTTACAGCCCTGAGGTCCTGCGCGTCCGCCAGGGCGTACCGGTCGAGCTGACATTTGACCGGCAGGAAGCGGGCGACTGCACCTCACGGGTTGTGTTCCCCGACTTCTTCGTCAGCGCGGCACTGCCGGCTCACCACTTGACGACGGTGCGGCTCGATCCGGCCGAGGCCGGCGAGTTCGGGTTCGCGTGCGGGATGAACATGGTCCACGGCTCGCTGATCGTCGAGGCCGCACCGGAACGTGACCTCGTCAGCCCAGGCCCTGACACGGTGCGCACGCGTCCGGCAGCGACGCCTCAGGGCCTGATGCCTACCGAGCGGCTGCCGCCACGATTGGCGGAGCCGGCGATGCAGGGCTGGCGCCGCACGACGCCGAGGCCGAGGAGCGTCGGGCCGAGATCAGGGACCTGGCGCTTCGCGTAATCGTCGGCGCGGTACTGACCCTGCCTGTCCTGTACGCGGTGATGGCCAGTGACGTGTTCAACGCCTGGGCCCCTGCGCCGTTGCTGAATCGCTGGGTCCAGCTGGCCCTGATCGCGCCGGTGATGTTCTACTCCGGCTGGCCCATCCATCGCACCGGCTGGCTGGCGCTCTCCCACCGGTCGGCGGACATGAATAGCCTGATCTCGCTCGGGACGATGGCGTCGTTCGGGTACAGCCTGGTCGTCACTCTCGCGCCGGGACTCGTGCCGGCATCTCTACGCGAGGTGTACTTCGAGACCACCGGGGTCATCCTGACTCTCGTCTTGCTCGGCCGGCTGATCGAGACGCGGGCAAAGGCCGGCACCGGACAGGCGATCCGTGAGCTGCTCGGCCTGCAGGCCCGCACCGCGCGGGTGATCCGCGATGGCCAGGAGGCAGAGATCCCGGTCGGGCAGGTCGTGGTCGGAGACGAGATCATGATCCGCCCGGGGGAGAAGATCCCCGTCGATGCCGTGGTGCTGTCCGGCTCGTCAGCGGTCGACGAATCGATGGTCACCGGAGAGCCGATGCCGGTGTCCAAGCGGCCCGGTGACGCCGTGATCGGCGCGACGATCAACACCACGGGGGCGCTCAGGTTGCGCGCGGCCAAGGTCGGCGCGGACACGATGCTCGCCCAGATCATCAAGCTGGTGCAGCAGGCGCAAGGATCACGTGCCCCGATCCAGCGGCTGGCCGACACCGTCTCCGGGTACTTCGTGCCAGCCGTCATCGCGATCGCCATCGCAACGTTCGCCGTCTGGTTCATCGCCGGACCGACGCCAGCCTTCACGCCGGCGCTGGTCTCGGCCATCGCGGTGCTGATCATCGCCTGCCCCTGCGCCCTCGGCCTGGCCACGCCGCTGTCGGTCCAGGTCGGCACGGGCATGGCCGCGCGGGCTGGCATCCTGATCAGATCGGCCGAGGCCCTGGAGACGGCGTGCAAGATCGACACGATCGTGCTGGACAAGACCGGCACCATCACGGCCGGAGCGCCCGCTCTCACAGATGTCCGTCCGGCCGGGCGGTGGGACGAAAGGGACCTGCTCGCGCTCGTTGCCGCAGCGGAGTCGAGCAGCGAGCACCCGCTGGCTGCCGCGATCCTCGATGGAGTCCGCGAGCGGAACGTGCAGATCCCTGCCGCGACCACGTTCGAGTCGCTGACCGGCAAGGGCGTCCAAGCCATCGTGACCGGGAGAACCGTGCTCGTGGGTAACACGACGCTGCTGACCGGCGCGAGCATCGACGCGACGGTCCTGGACTCCGCCGCCGCTGAGTTCTCCAGCCAGGGTAAGACCCCGGTCCTGGCAGCCGTTGACGGAGAGCCTGCCGGCGTGCTGGCGATCGCCGACGCGGTGAAGAGCGACTCGGCAGCCGCCATCTCCGCGCTGCGTCGCGACGGCGCCGAGGTGATCATGCTGACCGGTGACAACGCGGCGACTGCCGCGGCGATCGCCCGCGAGACGGGCATCTCCCGTGTGCTTGCCGAGGTGCTGCCCCAGCACAAGGCCGACGAGGTGCGGCGCCTCCAGGCAGAAGGGCGCACCGTCGGCATGGTCGGCGACGGGATCAACGACGCCCCTGCCCTGGCTGCGGCCGATGTCGGCATCGCTATCGGCACCGGCACCGACGTGGCCATCGAAGCCTCTGACGTCACGCTCATCTCCGGATCACTCGCGGGCGTCGTCACCGCCATGTCGCTGTCCCGCGCCACGATGCGCAACATCCGGCAGAATTTGTTCTTCGCTCTGGGCTACAACTCCGTCGGCATCCCGGTCGCAGCGGGAATCCTGTATCCGTTCCTCGGGATCCGGCTTTCCCCGATCATCGCCGCGGCCGCGATGGCGCTTAGCTCGCTGTCAGTGGTCGGCAACGCCAACCGGCTCCGGCGCTACCGACACGGTCCATGGCACCATCGCCGTGATGGCGAGGAGCGCCGCTACTCGCTTATCAGGCCGAAGCCGGAGCTGCCAGCAGTTCGCGGACCCGCGGGATGACTTCCTGGCCGTACAGCTCGATATTGGTCATGAGCGCCTTGTGGGTCAGGCCTGGCATGCCGTACTTCAGGTCAAACCGCGTCGCTTGCAGCGCACGAAGGTTGGTCGCGATCTTCTGGGCGACGGTTTCCGGCGATCCAACGTAGAGGGCTCCCTGCGGGCCCGCCTCCCAGGCGAACGAGTCGTCGGTGGGTATCGCGAAGCCGCGCTCGGGGGCGACGAGGCTGATGAGGTCCCGCCAGCGTGGCCAGAATTCATCCCTGGCCTGCTCGTCAGTGGGGGCGACGTGCCCGGGCGAGTGCATGGCGACCGGAAGCGGCGGGCGACCGAACTTCTCCAGGGCCTTGCGATACAGCTGCGAGAACGCCGCGAAGCGAGCCGGGTCGCCGCCGATGATGGCGAGCGCGAGCCGGAAGCCAAGCCGGGCTGCGCGGATGACCGATTGCGGATTGCCGCCCACGCCGATCCAGACCGGGAACGGGCCTGATTCGGTGTGCGGCACCACGTCCTGCTGGTAGAGCGGCGCCCGGGTGTTTCCGTGCCAGGTGACGGGACCTCCCTTGAGCAACTCGGCGAACAGAGTCGCCTTCTCCTCGAAGAGCTCCTCGTAGTCGGTCAGGTCGTAGCCGAACAGCGGGAACGACTCGATGCTCGACCCGCGGCCGAGGATGACCTCGGCGCGTCCGCCGGATATCGCGTTCAGCGTGGAGTAGCGCTGGAAGACGCGCACCGGGTCGTCTGAGCTGAGTACCGTGACGGACGAGCCCAGGTGGATGCGGTTGGTGCGTCCGGCGATCGCCGCCAAGACCACGTCGCCCGCCGGCATCGGGAAATAGTCCGTGTGATGTTCGCCGATCCCGAAGAAGTCGATTCCCGCCTGCTCGGCGAGGACTCCCTCCTCGACCACGTTGCGGATCGTCTGAGCGTGCGATACCGGCTTGCCATCGGCATCTGCGTTGCGATCGCCGAAGGTATTGAGCCCGAAGGTCAGCGGGAACCGTTCGGGCTCCGATAGGTCCGCGCCTACCTGCGCGCTCTGTTCGGTGATGTCACCAGTTGCCATGACCAACCTCCTCGCTCGCACCGCGCCCGGCCGACGCGACCGCGGCCGACCCGACCGCGGTCATCAGATCGGCGTGGATAGCACGCTCAAACTCCGGCCGACCCAACACCAGGCCGAACACCGGGCCGCCAGGTTGCAGAACCCGGCCGGCACCAAGGCTCGGCAGGGGGACGGCGTCATACCCGATCCGATCGATGAATTCCGTCACGTCGGACAGGCCGTGCGGGATGTCGCTCGCCACGCCAGTGGCGCGTCTGTCAGGCGATCCGGCAGGTCGTGCGTTCTCTTCCAGCTCGTGATAACCGATGTGGTTGAGCGCCTTGACGACCGTTGAATTGACCAGCCGCGCTGCGACGACTTCGCTGCTCCCGGCGCCTCCTTCGAAGTCCTCCAGGATCCCGTCGCTGGCTGGCCAGTAGTTCATCGCGTCGATGACGAGCTTGCCCGACAGCATCGACGTGTCGAGCCGCAGGAATCTGTGCAGCGGTATCGCGAGTACGACAATGTCAGCGCCGGTGACTGCATCCGCTGCGCGCCGCGGTTCCGCGCCAGGGATCAGCAGCTCGGCGATCAGCGCGAGATCGGCTGGATCGCTGGAAGTGGCGATCGCTACCTGGTACCCCGCTCTTATCGCGAGCCTGGCGATGACTGGCCCGACGTGGCCTGCTCCAAGCACGGCGAGGCGCGCCGACCTGGCTGGTGCAACCTCCATGCGGCATGGCCCTTCACTGGGACGGACGCCGCGAGCCAGAGGTCGCGGCTGCTTCGACTGCAGTAGCAACTTCGAAGATAGAAGTATTCCTGCTAGCCTGATCATCATGGCCAGTACGCCGAAGCTCTCCCCGTCCGACTTGTCCGCACAATCCGCGCAGTGCCAGCGCGGCGACGCGGCGCTTGCGCGCGCGTTCGGATTCCTCGGCAAGCGCTGGAACGCGGTCATCCTCGGCATTCTCGGCGAGGGGCCAGCCGGATTCCGTGATCTGTCGCGTGCGATCGGTCCGATCTCTGACTCGGTGCTGTCGCAGCGGCTTACCGAGCTCGCAGGAGCGCGCCTGATCACGCGCACGGTCGAAGAGGGCCCGCCCATCTCCGTTTCCTACGGCCTGGCCCCGTGCGGCGAAGCGCTGTTGCCGGCGCTCGGCCAGATCGCCCGCTGGGCGGACGAATACCTGCCTCCCGGGCGGAGGTAGCGCCGGCAGAGGTAGCGGCGAGCGAGACAGCGGCGGCACCGCCCTCAGAACCCGACCACCTTGCGGATCAGGACCACATGAATGCGGCCAGGCTGTTCCTGGTGGATCTCGAGAATCTTCCCGACGGAGCTGTTCTGCCCGTATGCGGCGTAGGCGCGCGCATCCTCGAGCTTCAGGCTGTGGCTGTAGATCCGCTCTCGCGCGACCTCAAGGTTCGGGACGAGCTTCTGGGCGCCAACGACGAAGATGACGTTGGCGGCACCCCACGCGTAGGACGCGAGCTGGCTGCCGGAAGCCGAGGCGATCACCAGGGTTCCGTCGCGACTGACGGCATGGACGCTGCCGAGCGCATAGTCGGGCTGGCCGCCGATCGCCTTCATCTCCTGAGCCTGGGTCGCGAAATCGAGCGCGAACATCCTGTTGCGGGCGGAGTCGTACAGTCCGCCCTTGTTGACAGCCTCCTCAATCCCGGTTTCCTGCAGCGTCACCGAGGTGTTGGTCATGACGGTGGCACCTGCGGGGATGATGGCCAGGACCGCGGCTCGTGCCGCGTCGAGATCGTCGACGACTTCAACGCTGAAGCCGTGCTCTTCGAGCGCGACGACGGTGGCCTTCAGGGTCTGGTCATCGGGCAGCGTGGTGAAACGGTCAGTTACATCAGTGGTGCTCATCGAGTTCTCCTTCCACCGCTGGCCGCCGGACCAGCTGGCGCTTCAGAGTTAACTTGAACGTTCAAGTTAATCTAGTAGCCATGACTTGAACCGTCAAGTCATCTAGAATCGTTCAGTGGCCACTACCCCGGACCCGGCTCCGGCCGAGCCGCCCTGGCTGGACGACGAGCAGCAGGCGGCTTGGCGCGCGCTCGCGGGCATGACGGTGAGGCTGCGGTGGGCGCTCGAGTGCCAGCTCCAGCGCGACGCAGGGCTCAGCTTTGTCGAGTACCACGCCCTGGCCAGGCTGTCAGAAAACCCTCAAAATACGATGCGCATGAGCGAGCTCGCAGAGGTGACCGACGCCTCGCTGTCCAGGCTCTCGCACCTGATAAAGCGGCTGGAGCTGCGAGGCCTCGTCCGGCGCGAGCCGGACCCGGCGGACGGCCGGTACACCAACGCGATCCTGACCGAAGCTGGCATGCGGCTTCTGGTTGCCAGTGCTCCCGCCCACGTGGCCAAGGTCCGCGAACTCGTGATCGACGCCCTGACCCGCGAGCAGCTCGGCCAGCTGCGCCGAGCCTCAGAACGGATCCAGCAAGCAATCGCGACCGGCAACGAGCCACCAGCGGGGTAAGACCATCCCTCGAATTGGTCCCAGCGCCGAGACTTAGTCAGGAACTGAGTTCGGCCGCGGCTGCCGCGATGGCTACGGCGTCGATGCCCGCGGCGTGCAGCTGCTCGGCGGGCGTGGCCGAGGCAGGCATGCTCGAGACGGCGAGCTTCACGACGACCGGCAACGGGCTGCCCGGCACCGCGAGCGCCGCAAGCACGGCGTCGCCCAGGCCGCCCTCGGGCCAGTGGTCCTCAACGGTCAGGATGCGGCCCGTGTCGCTCGCGGCCCGCCGGATCGTGCCCGCATCAATCGGCTTGACCGAGTATGCGTCCATCACCCTGGCGCTGATTCCGTCCTCGGCCAGCTGATCGGCGGCGGCCAATGCCTCGTGCACGGTGACCCCTGCGGCAACGATCGTGAGCTGGTCGGAGTCGCTGGACCTGAGCACCCGGCTGCCGCCGACCGGGAACTGTTCGCCTGGCTCGTAGATGACCGGCATGTCGCCTCTGCTCGTCCGCAGGTAGCTGATTCCCGGCAGATCCGCCATGAGCTCCGTCAGCGCGACAGTCTGGTTAGCGTCGCACGGGTACAACACCGTGCTGCCATGCACGCCGCGGAACGCCGCCAGGTCCTCCAGTGCCATCTGGGATGGGCCGTCCTGCCCGATGGCCACGCCAGCGTGCGACCCGGCGAGACGGATGTTCGCCTTACTGATCGCCGCCATCCTGATGAAGTCCAGAGCGCGGGTCATGAAGGCGGCGAACGTCGCCGCGTACGGCACCCAGTCCCGTACAGCCATGCCGACCGCCGCCGCGACCAGCTGCTGCTCGGCGATGTAGAACTCGAAGAACCGCTCGGGATGTGCGTCCGCGAAGAATTCAGTCCTCGTCGAGTCGGCCACCTCGCCGTCGAGCACCACTACGTCCGGCCGCGCCGTGCCGACGGCGGCAAGCGCCTGGCCGAATGCCGTTCTCGTGGCGACCTGGTCGCCTGGCTTGTACTCGGGCAGGTCGAGCTTGCCGCCCGTGAAGACGTGCGGCATCTGCCCGGGCGGAGGGCGATGGACGTGCACCCGCTCATCGCGCCTGCCGCCTAGCTCGCGGATGGCTTCGTCCTCGTCGGGCACGGGCTTGCCGTGGGCGCCTTCCCTGTCTTCGACCGCCGAGACGCCGCGGCCCTTCTTGGTCCGAGCGACGATGGCCGTGGGCTGGCCTCGCGTCTGGACGGCCCGGGCGTATGCACGGTCGATGGCGCCAATGTCGTGGCCGTCGATCTCGATCGCCTGCCAGCCGAAGGCACGCAGCCGCGATGCGTACGCGCCGGTATCCCAGCCGTGCCTGGTCGGGCCGCGCTGCCCCAGCCGGTTCACGTCGATGATGGCTGTGAGGTTGTCCAGTCCGCTGTAGGACGCCTGCTCGAATGCCTCCCACATCGAACCCTCGGCCATCTCGCTGTCGCCGCAGAGCACCCAGGTGCGGTACGGAAGCTGGTCGAGTTGCTTGCCGGTGAGCGCGATCCCCACCGAGATCGGCAGGCCCTGGCCGAGCGATCCGGTCGCGACGTCGACCCACGGCAGGCGTGGTGTCGGATGGCCTTCCAGCCTGCTGCCAAGCCTGCGATAGGTCAGAAGCTCGGCGTCGTCGATCGCTCCGGCGGCCTTGAACATCGCGTACAGCAGCGGCGAGGCGTGCCCCTTCGAGAAGATCAGGTGATCGTTGCCCGGATAGTCCGGTGCATCGAAGTCGTAGCGAAAGTACCGAGCGAGCAGCACGGCCATCAGGTCGGCGGCTGACAGCGAAGAGGTCGGATGCCCGGAGTTCGCCGCTGAACTCGCTCGCACCGAGTCGACCCGGAGCTGTTGCGCGAGCCCGGCTAGCTGGGTCGCGCCTTCGGCATCGAGTGTGCCCGTCCCTGTCCCCGTCATGCTGTCCTCCTCGGTTGCGTCCCGACTGAGGCCTTCCCCTCCCGGGCGTTACCCGGCCACGGCCCGGCTAACCGGCCCTGGACAATGCCGGGATCCTCGCGCTCGAACAAGGCGTGACGGCTCTCGAATGCAAGATCGACGGCTACGCGAAGGTGGTGGAAGCGTTCGCCGAGCCCGGCGACCAGCCCGCGCCGCAAACTGCGCCTGGCGAAGGGAGTGGCGGACAGATCCCTAACAGGCACGGCGACTCATCCGTCCTGCCAGTACGCGGCGTGGTAGGCCGCTAGCGGCGCCTCATGCCGTTCCAGGCTGCGACCGCGGTGAGGATGACAAGCGTCAGGATGGCAAATTCCAGCATGTCTCGGGATGGTAGTCCTAACATGGGCTGCCCATCGCGGCCTTTCAGTGGATATCCCCGCCCCGCACCGCACTGCGGCTTGAACCAAGCCGAGGACGGCGACACGGCTTCGGCTCGAACCTTGATGCGGTGATCACCCGTCCCACGCTTCCTCTGGGACGGGCGTTCCGCGTTCACGCAAGCGGCCACGGTCGGTCGCTGTGCAGGAACCGCGGCCGTTGCGAAGCGAGGCCATCGGCCGCCGCCGCCGCGAGCCCGGTCAAGTCGGTGATCTCCGCCAGAAGCTTGTCCGCTGCCGCGTGATCATGGCGGTACAACGCCTCCCGGCAACCAGATTTCGCCACGGCTAGGCCAGCGACGAAAACTTCATACATCGACTGGTTAGGCAACTGGTCGTCGATGTGACACCGGTAACCGACCTCAGCTGCCTCAATCTCTGTTTCCAGGCTCACGGGCATGGCGGCGCCGTCTTCGCCATCAGGAGCCGCAAAGCGTCACGGCCGTCACCGGGCGCTTCGGTGCATCGCGTTTCGCTGGCGGCCGGTTACCGCACGAGCAGACATCCAGCACCGACCACAACGCGCCGCCGCAACCTCGGCAATGCACGACAACCGCCCGGCAGGCCAGTCATCGACATCGCCCGACCTGCCAACCGACTTGAGCAAGTCGTAGGCGCCGAGCCCGGCGGCCGCGGCTCCCGGTTCCACTCGGCTTTAGGCGGCAACGGAGTCGGGGTACCCTTCGCCCGCGTATGGTCCTGGCAGGCCCATGCCAGGAGTGCACACGCGATAAGCAGACCAGTTCAAGAGCCTGAAAGACCCTTTTTTGTTAACAAATCGCCGACGCTGGCTGCCCGCCGGCGGTGGCATCTGGCCCGGGTGGCAAGGTAGGACCATGGCGGAAGCAGAGGTCCGCGTCGGCCGGGTGTATGACCAGCCAGAACCAGGCGACGGTGTCAGGGTCCTCGTCGACCGGGTGTGGCCGCGTGGTCTGGCCAAGGACAAGGCGGCGCTCGATGAGTGGTGCAAGGACGTCGCGCCTTCCACAGAGCTGCGCAAGTGGTACGGCCACGATCCCGGCCGATACGCCGAATTCGCGCGCCGTTACCAGGCGGAACTCGCCGATGCCGACCGAGCCACGGCGCTGAACCACGTCCGCGACCTCGCGAAGCGAGGGCCGGTCACCCTGCTCACCGCGACCAAGCAGGCCGACATCAGCCAGGCCGCCGTCCTGGCCGACCTGCTCCGTCGCTGAGTTCCGCTCTTCCTTCTGCTTAGGTCAGGGCGCCGACGGTCTGCTCGACCCAGGCCCGCAGGTCGGCGGCAGGCGCGGCCCCGGCACGCTGCGCGGCAACCTTGCCGTCGCGAAGGATCAGCAGCGTCGGGATGGCCTGGACGCCGAAGCGCTGTTGCAGCCGCGGCGAATTGTCGACGTTGACCTTGACCAGCTTGATCCGACCCGCGAGCTGCTCGGCGACCTGAGCCAGCGCCGGGCTCACCATCCGGCATGGCCCGCACCACGGCGCCCAGAGATCGACCACGACCGGCACTGACGCCTTCTCGGCGACCTCACCAAACGTGTCGTCGGTCGCGTCAACGATCCATGGCAGCGGCTGATGGCAGTTTCCGCAGCGGGGAACGCCTGAGGCCGCCGCGGGGACGCGGTTCGTGCGACCGCAGTTGCGGGCACCGCATCAGCTGATGGGACATGGCGGTCCGCCCTACTCTCTGTTCTCAAACGAGACGGCGAGCTCGCCGTCCGCTTGGTCGACCATTATCACGGCACCCGGACCGGCGTCGCCGCTCAGCAGCGCTCGCCCGATACTCGTCTCGACTTCCCTGGCGATGAACCTGCGCAACGGCCGCGCACCGTAGACCGGGTCGTAGCCCTGCGAGGCGATATACCGCCGAGCTGCCTCGGTGATCTCCAAGCGCATCTGCTGGTCGGCCAGCCTGGCCCGCAGGTCGTTGAACATCAGGTCGACGATCCGCTCGATCTCCGATTCCGTCAGCGGCTTGAACAGGACGATGTCGTCCAGCCTGTTCAGGAACTCCGGGCGGAAATGTGAGCGCATCTCCGCCATGACCCGCTCCCGCGCGTCGGGCTTGATCTCGCCATCCGAGGTCGCGTCCTCGAGCAGGTACATCGAGCCGATGTTGGAGGTCATGATCACGACCGTGTTCCTGAAGTCGACGGTGCGGCCCTGCGCGTCGGTGAGCCTGCCGTCGTCGAGTACCTGAAGGAGAGCGTTGAACACGTCCGGGTGAGCCTTCTCGACCTCGTCGAACAAGATGACCGAGTACGGCTTGCGCCTGACCGCCTCGGTCAGCTGGCCGCCTTCCTCATAACCGACATACCCTGGCGGTGCGCCGAGCAGCCGGCTGACGGTGTGGCGTTCCTGGTACTCGGACATGTCGATGCGGACCATGTTGTCCTCGGTGTCGAACAGCGCTGCCGCCAGCGACTTCGCCAGCTCGGTCTTGCCCTACACCGGTGGGCCCGAGGAAGATGAACGAACCGATCGGCCGGCGTGGATCTTTCACGCCAGACCTCGCCCTGATGATCGCATCCGCGACCAACTGGACGGCCTCGTCCTGACCGACGACCCGCTCGTGGAGGATCGAGTCGAGCCTCAGCAGTTTCTCTCGCTCGCCCTCCTGAAGGCGGGTGACCGGGATTCCGGTCCAGCGCGACACGATCGAGGCGATCTCGTCGTCGGTGACCACCTCCCGCAGCAGGCGCTCGCCACCCTTTTTGGCCGACAGGCTCTCCTCCTCGGCGGCCAGACGCCGCTCAAGCTCTGGCAGCCTGCCAAGGCGCAACTCGGCCGCCTTGTTCAAGTCGTAGTTGCGCTCGGCTTGCTCGGCGTCCTGCTTGACCTGCTCGATCTCCTCCCGAAGGGCTTGCACCCGGCGCAAGGCCTGCCGCTCTGCCTCCCACTGCGCTCGGAGCGCATCAGCCTCAGCTCGCAGGTCCGATAGCTCCTTGCGGAGATCCTCGAGGCGTGCCTTGCTGACCGGGTCGTCCTCGTTGGCGAGGCCGGTCTCTTCGATCTCAAGCCGCATGACCCGCCTGGTGAGCTCGTCGAGTTCAGCTGGCATCGAGTCGATCTCGGTGCGGATCACCGCGCAGGCCTCGTCGACCAGGTCGATCGCCTTGTCCGGCAGGAAGCGGTCGGAGATGTAGCGATGGCTCAGCGTGACGGCGGCGACGAGCGCGGCGTCAGCGATCTTCACGCCGTGGAACACCTCAAGCCGCTCGCGCAGGCCGCGCAGGATCGACACCGCGTCCTCGACCGACGGCTCGTCGACCGTGACCGGCTGGAACCTGCGCTCGAGCGCAGCGTCCTTCTCGATCTGCTTGCGGTACTCGTCCAGCGTCGTCGCGCCGATCATGTGCAGCTCGCCCCTGGCCAGCATCGGCTTGAGCATGTTGCCCGCATCCATCGATCCCTCGGCGGCGCCCGCGCCGACGACCGTGTGCAATTCATCGACGAACAGCAGGATGCGTCCCTCGGCGGCCTTGACCTCAGCCAGGACCGCCTTCAGCCGCTCCTCGAACTCACCGCGGTACTTGGCTCCGGCCACCAGCGCGCCCAGATCCAGGGCGAAGATCGTCTTGTCCCGCAGGCCCTCAGGAACGTCGCCCCTCGTGATCCGCTGCGCCAGGCCCTCGACGATCGCGGTCTTGCCGACGCCAGGGTCGCCGATCAGCACCGGGTTGTTCTTCGTCTTCCTCGACAGGATCTGGATGACGCGCCGGATCTCGGCATCTCGCCCGATGACCGGATCGAGCCTGCCGCTCGCCGCGTCAGCAACGAGGTCGGTCCCGTACTTCGCCAGCGCCTCGTAAGCCACCTCGGGCATGGCCGACGTTACTCGCTGATTGCCCCTTATCTTCGCGAGCGCCTCAAGGAACCCGTCCTTGGTCAGGCCGGCTGCCCGCAGCAGACGGCCAGCGGGCGTCGTCGGTCCCTCCTCGAGCAGAGCAATGAGCAGGTGCTCCACGGAGACATACTCGTCCTTGAGCCGGTTGGCCTCCTCCTCCGCGTTCACCAGCAGGCGAGACAGGCGCTGCGTGACGTTGACCTGACCTGGTGCCACGCCAGGGCCGCTCACCCGCGGGCGCCGCTCAAGCTCGACCTCGTCGGACTTGCGCAGCAGGTCCGCGTCGGTGCCAGCCTGCGAGAGCAGCCTGGCCACGATGCCATCGGGCTGGTCCAGCAGGGCGAGCAGCAGGTGCTCGCCGTCGACATCGGCGTGGCCGTAGCGCAATGCCTTGGTCTGGGCGTCGTGCAATGCTTCCTGAGACTTCTGGGTCAGATGACTCGGGTCCATGGTCACCTTCCTGGCCGTCTTGCGGGCTGATCCGCTGTCTCGGTAAGTCGTCCGGCCGGGTCAGCGCGTCCGGTTCGCAGCGCCTTCTCCAGCGTCGCGATCCTGTCGAGCAACTCGGTGACGAGGCCGATGGCCGCGTAGTTCAGCGCGAGTCCTGCCCGCAACCGTTGCACCCTGCCGAGGGCCGCGAGCTGGCTGCGCGAGAACCACAGCTCGCCGGCCGGATCCCTGCGGGCCTCCAGCAGGCCGAGCGCGACCAGCCTGCGGATCAGCTCCGGGTGGGTGCCGCTCTCGCGGGCGAAGGCGCCGAGGTCAAGGCGACCTTCCCGGCTGGTTCGGATCAGGGCATAGCTCACCTGCTGCTCCTCGGATCGAAGTCGGACGTGGCGGCCAGCTGTTCGAAGAGCTGCCGTTCCGTGCTGCGACGGCTTGGCCGGAACGATGATCCTGGCCTCGGCGTACAGGTCACCCGGCTTGCCACGCGAATTCGGCAGGCCGCGGCCTCGCAGCCGCAGCCGTTTGCCGCTCGACGTCCCCTGCGGAACCTTCACCTTGGCTTCGCCGCCCGGCGTATCCACGGCGACCGAGGTGCCGAGCGCTGCCTCCCACGGCGCCAGCCGCAGTTCGACGTACAGGTCGCGACCCTGCACGCGGTAGACCGGGTGCGGCAGGATGCGCACGATGAAGTAGAGGTCACCTGGCCGACCGCCGTCGCCGCCGCGGCCGCCCTGGCCAGCCAGCCTGATCCGCTGGCCATCTGTCACGCCAGCCGGGATGTTGACCTCGAAGTTGCGCTGGCCAGCCCCTCGGGCCCGCCAGCCCCGCCAGCGCCGCTAGCCCCGCCGAGCGTGACCGATCTTGCGCCCGCCCCGGTATGCCTCCTCGACGGTCAGCGGCAGCTCGGCCTCCTGGTCCGCGCCGGGCACCGGACCCCACCCGCGTCCTGCGCGACCGCCGAAGATCCCGCCGAGCAGGTCCTCGATGTCTATGTCCGCGCCACCCGGGCCGTACCCGAATCCACCGGCGGTGCCGCCTGCTCCCGCACCCGCACGGGCGCCTGCGCCGGCCCTGGCCCTGCTGCGCCGCCAGGTCTCCGGATCAACGTCCTCCGGCACCTGGCGGAAGTCCGGCACCGAAGGCGTCGTACCGCCGCCTGGTCGCTGGGTCCGACAGGACCGAGTAGGCCTCGGAGACGTCCTTGAACTTCTCCTCGGCGGTCGGATCGGAGTTGACGTCCGGATGATACTCGCGGGCCAGCTTCCTGTAGGCCCGCTGGATCTCATCCTGGCTCGCGCTTCGCCCGACGCCGAGGATCTCGTAGAAGTCGCGGTCGGCCATCATTCCGCCTTGGCGACCACCACCTGGGCCGGCCGCAGCTGATGTTCTCCATCTCCGTATCCGGGCCTGACGACGTCGATGACCGTGCCAGCGGCGGCTTCTGGGTCGCTGTGTACCGCGATCGCGTCATGCCTGGCCGGGTCGAACATCGCGCCGACGTCGTCGCGGCGAGGGTAGCCGAGGCTGGTCAGGACGCTGCAGCGCCTGATCCCGGACGCTCCTGACGCCTTCGATGATCGCGTCCGGATCGGCCTGCGAGTGCTCGAGCGCGCGGTCGAGGTTATCGACGACGGGCAGCCAGTCGGCCGCGACCGCGGCCCGGGCCTCGGTCGCAGCCCGTTCGACCTGGGCGGCGCACCGCTTGCGCAGGTTATCGAGGTCCGCGAGCGCCCGCAGCCGCAGGTCCTGGGCCTCGCTGACCCTGGACCGCAGTTCGGCGAGCTCGGCCTGAGTGCTGGCCATGTCGCCCTCAGCGCTGGCCGCCCCGGCGTCACCGCCGGCTTGCTGCGGCTGCTCGGATTGACTCCGCCCGTTCGCGGTCGCTGGCCGGTCCGGGCCCGCCCCGTCCCGGCCAGCCTTATGGTCACTCATCGGCGGTGAACTCCGCGTCGATCACGTCGTCATCGCCGCCGGGCTGGCCGCCTCGCTGCCCCTGCGGGCCTTGCTGATCCTGCTGTGGCGGTGGCGCCGCTCCCGCCGCGCTCAGACTCTGGTACACCTGCTGGAGCTCCTGCGTGAGGCTCCTGAGGCGGTCGAGCGGCGCCTCCTCCTTCAGCGCCTGCCTGGCGTCGGCCACCAGAGTGTCGGCCCTGGCCTTTTCGTGGACGGGCACCGCGTCGCCGCGCTCGGCGAGCAGGTGCTCGACGGCGTAGGCCGCCCCGTCAAGCTCGTTGCGGGCATCGGTCTGCTCGCGCAGGCGCTTGTCCTCGTCACGGTGCCGCTCGGAGTCCGCGATCATCCGCTCGACCTCGGACTGGTCCAGGTTGGAGGTCTCGCTGATCGTGATCCGTTGCTCGGCGCCGGTGTCCTTGTCCTTGGCCGAGACGTTCAGGATGCCGTTCGCGTCGATATCGAGGGTCACCTCGACTTGCGGAAGGCCGCGCGGGGCCGGCCTGATGTTCTCCAGCCGGAACCGGCCGAGCACCCGGTTGTCGCCTGCGCGCTCCCGCTCGCCCTGCAGCACCACGACGTCGACGGCTGGCTGATTGTCCTCCGCAGTGCTGAAGACCTCGGTGCGGCGAGCCGGGATCGTCGTGTTCCGCTCGATGACCTTGGTCATC
The DNA here is from genome assembly GCA_963809195.1 of uncultured Actinomycetota bacterium. Taxonomy (GTDB): domain Bacteria; phylum Actinomycetota; class Actinomycetes; order Streptosporangiales; family Streptosporangiaceae; genus Chersky-822. The sequence goes on from CAWEIQ010000006.1 coordinate 167,201, forward strand.
ACGCCGCCGAGGGTCTCGATGCCGAGCGACAGCGGCGTCACGTCGAGCAGCAGGACGTCCTTGACCTCGCCCTTCAGGACGGCGGCCTGGACAGCGGCACCGAGCGCCACGACCTCGTCGGGGTTCACCGACATGTTCGGGTCCTTGCCGCCAGTGAGGCGGCGCACGAGGTTCTGCACTGCCGGGATCCGGGTGGACCCGCCCGACCAGGATGACCTCGTCGATGTCCTTGTCTGTGAGCTTGGCGTCCTCCATCGCCTGCTTGACCGGCTGGATCGTGCGCTCCACGAGGTCGGCCGTGATCTGGTCGAATGTCGAGCGCATCAGCGTCGTGTTGAGGTGCTTCGGCCCCGACGCGTCCGCGGTCACGAACGGCAGGCTGACCGTGGTCTGCGTGACCGAGGACAGTTCCACCTTGGCCTTCTCGGCGGCCTCGAACAGGCGCTGCAGCGCCTGCGGGTCGGCGCGCAGGTCGATGCCGTTGTCCCGCTGGAACTCATCGGCCAGGTAGTCGACGATTCGCCGGTCGAAGTCGTCACCGCCAAGGTGCGTGTCGCCAGCCGTGGCCCGGACCTCGACGACGCCGTCGCCGATGTCCAGCACGCTCACGTCGAACGTCCCGCCGCCCAGGTCGAAGACCAGGACGGTCTCGTTCTGCTTCTTGTCCAGGCCGTAGGCCAGCGCGGCTGCCGTTGGCTCGTTAATGATCCTGAGCACCTCAAGGCCCGCGATCTTGCCCGCGTCCTTGGTCGCCTGGCGTTGTGCGTCGTTGAAGTACGCGGGAACCGTGATGACTGCCTCGGTGATTTTCTCGCCGACTTGCTTCGACGCATCGTCAACGAGCTTGCGCAGCACGAGTGCAGAGATCTCCTCAGGCGCGTACTGCTTGCCGTTGACCTCGAACCGCGCCGCCCCGTCTGGACCGGGGACGACGTCGAACGAGACGGCGTTCTGCTCACTCGTGACCTCGTCGTAGCGACGCCCGATGAACCGCTTGGCCGAGTAGATCGTGCCTTTCGGGTTCAAGATGGCCTGCCGCCTTGCCAGCTGCCCGACAAGCCGCTCGCCCTGCGGTGTAAAGGCCACCACCGATGGCGTAGTACGTGATCCTTCGGCGTTGGGAATCACCGCGGGCTTGCCAGCCTCGGTGGCCGCGATGACCGAGTTGGTAGTTCCGAGATCGATTCCGACTGCTATCGCCATCGCTTTCCTCCTGGAGGTTCTGCCGAGGCCTCAGGTGGACTGCGCCGCTATCTTCTTGCCCCCGTTGCACAAAAGCCGCCAGGCAGCCGCCGCCCCCCGTGGTGCATGACTGACGATTTGGCCATACCCAGGCCGCCGGCGAGCTATGTCTCCGACATCGGGCGGCGCCGTGGGCGCTTAACGCAGGTCGCTGACGCGGAGCTGCTCGGTGAGCAGACGGCGGAAGCGCAGCGGATCGCCGGCCACGTAAGTGCGGCACAACTCGAGCCCGGCAGGGTAGGCGACCACGTAGGTACGCGAAGACGGATCGGTGATGAAACGGACGACGTGGTCAGCCAGGTCCGGAGCCAGCAGTCCCCATCGCAGCAGATATGCGCGCGCCTCATCCTCGTTTGACCCGGCCTCATGGAGCATCAGCGCGGCATTGACCTGAGCCCACTCGCACGGCCCGATCGCGCGCTCGATCGCCAGCGCGTGCTCCAGATCGATCTCGACGCCGGCCTCGTTGGCGACGTCGGCGAACGCCGCCCCGCCTTCGCCCTCAAGCAGTATCTGCGGCGCGAGCCTGGCGATGCCCTCGGAGATGACCGACTGCGGAGTGAATGCCAGGACAAGCGTTTCCTCGGCCATTCCCCGGCCCCGCACGAGCAGATGCTCCTTGCAGGCGCGCTCGGCCTGATGGCCCGGATACGTCTCGTGCAGGGCCAGATCAAGCAGCTCAATCGCCGACTTCGAGATGCTGACATTAATAGCCACGCGGCCGCACAGGTCGCCCAGGTAGAAGTTGTAACCGAGCCACGGCACATCGCTGACCGTCTCCAGGACGGTTCTCTCGCCGACCGGCAATTCGACCAGCCGCCTCGTCTGCGACCGCGCTTCCTCGATGGCGGCCGCGAACGCGCGCTCCATGCGCTCAGCAGGGACCAGCATCGAGTCGCGCCACCGCTGGTACCGCTCGGCCAGTGGCCCCGCGCCGGGAAGCAATTCCTCCAATTCCTCGTGCGCAGCCGCGAACACGGCTTCCTCGGTAAAGACCGGCCGGACGCCGTAACATGCCTGCACCTCATCGGCGTATGACCACATCTCCCCGGCGAGCACACCCGCATAGGCGCGCAGCGCGGTTACCTGATCGCGGAGCCACCCGTCCTCGAGGTCGGCCAGGAGAGTCTCGGCGTCGGCCATCAAAGACGGCAGGTCCGCCGGAGGTGCTGCCGCTACCTCAGCCGCCAGCTCGTGCGGCCCGAAGTAGGCATCGACGATCCCGTCATCGTGGCGGCCTAGCTGCAGTCCGAGCCGCAGGTACCGCTCTGTCACCGGCTCGTCTGTCACCGGCTCGTCTGTCACCGGCTCGCCCACCCGTGGAGTTTACGGCCGGCGCGATGGCTGCTGCCACAGGACGAGCCTGGCGGCACTGCCCGCGCACAGCTGATGGCGATCAGGCGGTCAGCAGGTCGGCGAGCTGCCCGGCATTGACCTGGGCGTAGTTGCTGTAGCAATTGTTGAACAGGACCTGGGTATCGTCGGCCTCGTCGGCCAGCCGGCTGACGTTGCCGGCCCATTCGGAGAGCTCGGGCTCGGAGTAGCGGTAGCCGAAGCGATCGTAGATGTCCTTGCTTTCCCACTTGTCGGAATGGCCGTGCATGCGGACCACGGCCAGGTCAGCGGTGACCGCGAGCACCGGGGGGATCGAATCGCGGTGCCCTTGCGGCATGTCGACGCAGACGTAAGGCAACTTGTGGGAGGCCAGGAAGTCCAGGGTCTCCTTCTGGTTGTCGGAGTTCATCCAGGTCTGGTTGCGGAACTCGATGCAGACCTGTCGGGGCGCCACGCGCTGCGCGCAGGAGACGATGTAGTCCTTGCGGGCACGAGAGATCGGGAACCAGGGCGGGAACTGAAGCAGGATGGCCCCGAGCTTCCCCGCGTCTCGCAGCGGGTCGAGTGAGGCCAGGAACCTGTTCCACGCTTCATCGGCGATGGCCGGGTCGACGTCGCGCAGGTAGACGCGTTCCTTGCCGGTCTTCTCCACGGCCGGGCGCAGGTCGGCCGGCAGCGCGGCGACCCGGGTCGGGTGCTGGGTGAACAGGCTGAACGACTTGATGTTGAAGGTAAAGCTCTCCGGCGTTCGCGCGGCCCATGCCGTGGCGGTCTGGCGATTGGGCAGCGCGTAGTAGGTGGCATCGACCTCCACCAGGGGAAACTGGCGCGCGTAGTACCTCAGCCGCTTCTCCGGCGTATTGGCCTCTGGCGGATACCAGCCCGATTCGATCAGGGTCCGGTCCGTCCATGATGCGGTCCCGACCTCGATCTGGCCCATGCAGCCAGCATAAGAACCTTGGGGGGCCGCGCCGAGCGGAGGTGCAAGGCAGGCGGCTGCGTGCGATGCAGGCGAAGTCGCGCGCAGGCAGCGCTAGCTGCGCCGGGTGACGATCTGCACGGGGTTACCGTCGGGGTCCGCGACCCAGGCGGCCCGGAGCGACTCGAGGAAATCGTGCGGCGGGCTGAGCGTTGTGACGTTCTTGGCTGCGAGGTCCGCATACACGCCGGTCCACGTCCTCGGTCCAGATCACGAGCTCAGCGCGCGGCCGGCCTGCTCCGGCGACGATCCCGTGCATCTGGCGAAGAGCGTCGATGTCGGCAACGCCGAGCGTGAACTGGCCGAGGCGCAGTTCGACGTGGATCGGCGGACCTTGATCCGGCGTGCGGAACGTCTCGGTGAAGCCGAACGACTCCTGGTAGAACCGCGCGGTCAGCTCGACGTCTTCGACATAGAAATTGATCTGCGGGCTGTCGAACACATCAGGCCCCTAGCGCTCGTGGCTAACCGGCGAGGACGACGCCGAGGAACAGGGCGGCAAGCGCGGTCAAACCTGTCAGCGCGCCCCAGATTGCCAGGCCGGCCGGGCTCTTGGATCGCGTGTGCAGCAACGCTGTGATGCCGGAGGCCGCAACCACGGTGACCTTCGCGATCAGCGTTGCCCTGTAGCTGGCCGTCATGTGATCGACGGCCAGGATGTTCCAGATGCCGGTGATCACCAGCACGCCGTAGGCGGGCCAGGCGACCAGGTTGAATCGTCTGGCCGCGGCCCGCGGCACGTCGGGGCCCACGCGGCGCAGCGCGGGAACAAGCGCCGCCAGCGTCAACTGGCCGCCGACCCAGACTGTGGCGGCGAGCACGTGCAGGAACAACCGCACGGTGTCGACGTTCACCGTCAGCAAGGCCGCCGACTCCGTGTCTTAGACCGCGTCGGCGGACGACTCGTCCGCGGTGGGCAGATCCTGCGCGATCTCCCAGATATGACCTCCCGGGTCGGCGAAGCTCGCGGTGCGGATTCCCCACGGCCGGTCCATCGGGCCGTTGAGCAGATGTACGCCGCGCTTGGCGAGCTCAAGGCAGGTGGCGTCCACATCGTCCACGCCGAGGGTGAGCACAAAACGCGAGCCGGCATCAGGCCCGCCTACCTCGCCAGGTTTGATCAGCTCATGGGCCGCTGTCACTGCGAGCAGATTGATCATCGTGTTCTCGAACCCGAATACCGCAGAGTTCTCATCTTCGAAGACGAGCGACAGGCCGAAGGCTTCCGCGTAGAACGCCTTCGTCCGCGCCAGGTCCTCGGTGAACAGCGTGATGGCGCCGATATTGGCGCTCGCTAGCAAGGCAGTCACTGTCAACCCTTTCTCCCGCTCGGCCCTTTCTACCGGGTGGCACCGTCAGCCGAGCTACGGCGACCGCCGCTGGGGGCGCCCGAACCCTGCCCGAACCCCTACCGTAGGCCCGATTTGGCTGCCGTAGGCTGAGCCAGCATGATCTCTGAGCTTTTCGATCCAGCCGCCTGGACCCGCGTTGAGGGCTTCGACTTCACCGATATCACGTATCACCGTGCGGTGGACCAGGGAACGGTGCGGGTCGCGTTCAACAGGCCTGAGGTACGCAACGCATTCCGCCCGCACACCGTCGACGAACTGTGTGCGGCTCTCGACCACGCTCGGCAGACGGCCGATGTCGGATGCGTGCTGCTGACCGGGAACGGCCCGTCGGCCAAGGACGGCGGCTGGGCGTTCTGCTCAGGCGGCGACCAGCGGATCAGGGGATCCGACGGGTACCGCTACGAAGGCGACAAGGATTCGCCGCGGGTCGGCCGGTTGCACATCCTGGAGGCACAGCGGCTGATCCGGTTCATGCCCAAGATCGTGATCTGCGTGGTGCCCGGCTGGGCCGCGGGCGGCGGGCACAGCCTGCACGTCGTGTCGGACCTGACCCTGGCCAGCGCCGAGCACGCCAAGTTCAAGCAGACCGACGCCGACGTCGCGAGCTTCGACGGCGGCTTCGGCTCCGCGTACCTGGCGCGCCAGGTCGGGCAGAAGTTCGCGAGGGAGATCTTCTTCCTCGGCCGCACCTATACCGCGGAGCAGGCCTGGCAGATGGGTGCGGTGAACGCCGTCGTGCCGCACGCGGACCTGGAGCGGGTCGCGCTGGAATGGGCTGCAGAGGTCAATGGCAAGAGCCCGACCGCGCAGCGCATGCTCAAGTACGCGTTCAACCTCGTTGACGACGGCCTCGTCGGCCAGCAGCTGTTCGCTGGTGAAGCCACCCGGCTGGCCTATGGATCCGACGAGGCACAAGAAGGTCGCGACGCCTTCATCGAGAAGCGGCCGCCTGACTGGACGCCCTTCCCGTGGCACTACTGACGCCATTCGCGCAAAAAGGACCAGCAATCGGACTGGCGGCGGGCCTCGAGACTCCTAGGCGCGCCCGACGACCTCGCAGACGTCAATGCTCATGAAGGTCGCTGGCGCATCGGGCATGTCGCGGAGCTGGCTGAAGGTCCGCTCGGCGGCCCTTGCATTTTCCACGGTGTCGAAGAGCCAGAAGGAGTGCTGGACGATGTCGGTCTGCGGCGTCCTGGCCCAGTAGCCGCCGGCGCAGCCAGGCATGGCCCGCAGCATCGCGACACCTTGCTCGATCATCGTCAGCGTCTCGTCCGCGTACCCCGGCTTGATCTGTACTCGTCCTATGACTGCATGCATCCGGCTGCCTCCATATGTACCTGACCCAACGACACGAGCCACGTCATCGGGTGGCCGCTCGTTCGTCGCCGGTCACAACGATGACACTCCGGCGAGCAACGTGAGCATCGGTGAACTCACCTAATAGCAGGCAGACTTTCCAGGCCTGACCGCGCCGCGAGCACGGCCGCTTCTGCGCGCCCGCGCAGGCCGAGCTTCGCCAAGATGCGGGCTACATGATGCTCAACCGTCTTGCGCGACAGGACGAGCTGGCTGGCGATCTCCGGATTGGAGAGCCCTCCGCCCAGCAGGGCGAGCACTTCCTGCTCTCGCTTCGTGAGTCGTCCTATGTTCCTTGGCCCGATGCGTGCTGCCTTCACGCCCAGATCCCGTAGCAACGCGGCGGCGGTGTCCGCATCGTAGCCCGCTCCGAGATCCTCGAAGGCCGAGAGGGCGACTCGCGCCTCAGCGCCAGCGGTCTGCCTGTCATCGTGACGGAGCACCTGCGCGAGCATCAGCCGTGTCTGGGCGGCTCTATAGGGGATGCCGGCATTGGCAAAGGCCGCCAGTGCCCGCTCCAGGTGCTGGCACGCCGCCCGCCGGTCGGTCGCGGCGAGCGCGTGCCCGAGAAGGCGCTCGCCATGCGCGATGATGAGGTGACAGCTATGCGCGGCTCCGAGCGCGACGAGCGCGCGGCCGCGATCCCTCGCCGCGTCGTAGTCGGTCAGGGCGATATCCGCCTCGCCAAGCAGCTCAATCGCAGCGACCGCATCAAGCCGGCCCAGGCTCGTCTGCGCGAGCCGTCTGCGCAGGACAGCAGCAGCCGCAGATGGCTCGTTTTGCCGCAGGTGCAGGGAGGCAACCGCCGTGGCGGCCTCAGATCGCCCTTCAACCCCGCGCAGCACTCCGGCTGCCTCGCTCAGTCGACCTTGCGCAAGCCTGAGCTCGGCCAGCGTCCCCGAAGCGAACGCATGCGGCGCGGCGTACACGCCTTTAGATAGTGAAATCGCCTCCGCGAGCAGGTCTTCTGCGGTAGCCCAGTCACCATTCTCGAAAAGAACCCGTCCGTAATAGGTCCGGCACTCCGCATACAGGAACGGGCATCCGTACCGCTCGATGAAGCGCTCGAGTGACTGAACCCACTGGCTGGCGCGCTCCAGATCGAAGCAGCTCCCGCAGACCACCATCGTCATGCAGCTGAGCTGTGCGACCGTCAGGGGATCAGCGCTCTCTCCGCCGATCACGGCCGCCATCGCTTCGTCGAGCAGCGACATGCCCTCCTCAGTTCTGCCTTGCTGCACGAGGGCCTGCCCGACGGCGTGCATGGCCATCAGCTCCAGGCTGGCGTTACCGCGCGCTCGTCCGATGTCGGCAGCCTCGCGTGCCAGTGCCTCGCTCTGCACCGGATCCTCGGTCAGGTATGCGGTGGCTCCAAGAAGTTCCCCGCGCAGGTCAGGGGCCTCGGTATTGATAAGCCGCTCGGCCCGTGACAGCCATCCGCGGGCTGCCGCCGAGTTGCCGAGGTACCCCTTGTTGTAGCCCACAAGGGCCAGCGCAGCGCCTGCCGCGAAGATCGGGTCGGGACGACGGCGAAATGCCGCATATGCCGTCTCGCAATTGGAGATCGCCCCCGCGATGTCGCCCAGCCAGAACAGCGCGTTCGCCAGTCCTATGCGGGCTTCTGGCGCGTCCGCCGCTTGGACAACCGCCGAGAACGCGTCGCGAGCGTCCTGCCACTGCCCGGCCGCCATCGCCTGGAAACCCTCGCCAAGCTGATGATCTGCTCCGCGCTTCGCGTCGTCCTGCCCGTCACTCACGTCAACATCGTCGCAGATCGGCTGTATGTCACCGCCAGTAAAGTCCGTCCCGGCCATCCGAAGTTAGCTGAGCAGGAGGAGATCCGCGCGAAGAGGCGGCTAGGATCCTCGCCCACATTGGACTCGCCGCTCGCTTGACGTCTTCGCCCAAATGGCGCAAGCTAAATCGGCATAGTTAAGAAGGTTTCCTAACCTCGGCCTTTAGCCGCCATGGACCTCACGGCGGCATCGCCGCTGGCCTTCGCCTGGCATATGGCCGGCCTGCACGAGCGAGAAGGAGTGCTATGAAACTGCCGTCGACGCATAAACGGTGGCTGCGCATCCCAGCGAGGGCCGTGACGTGTATGGCGGCGTCAGCGGCGGCCGTGACATTGCTATCGAGCATGGGAATGTGGACCGCCCCGGCTTTGGCAAGCACGCCGACGATAGTCACGCTTGGCTTCGACGACGGAACAGTTGATCAGTTCGATCAAGCGTTCCCGATCCTGTCGGCGCACGGGATGCACGCGACATTCTTCGTCAACACCGGCCCGATCCTCGCTGCGGACCCGGCGCACATGACATGGGCTGACCTGCACACACTCTTCACCGCGGGTAATGAGATCGCTGGGCACACGATCGACCACGCCGACCTCAAGCCCCTTACCGTGGCAGGCGCCGAGCACGAGGTCTGTGACGACCGGAACACCCTGCTCGCACAGGGTTTCGCGCCAGAGTCGTTCGCGTACCCGTTCGGATCGTTCGACAGCACCAGCGAGGCTGTCGTCCGCTACTGCGGGTACAACAGCGGGCGAGGCGTGGCCGGCATCTCAAAGTCCGGCCCGTTCGGGGAGACCATCCCACCAGCCGACGCCTACGGGACCCGCACCCCGCCCAACCCGAAGAAGGCCACGAAGGTCTCCACGCTCGAATCGTTTGTGCTCAATGCCGAGGCGGACACGCAGTCCACCGACTGGGTCCAGTTCGTGTTCCACAGAGTCTGTGACGCGAGCACCGGCGGGCACTGCGGTGCCTACGCGATCAGCCCAGGCGATCTCAGCGCATTCCTTGACTTCCTCCAGGCCGAGGTCAACGCCGGCCGGGTGGTGGTGGAGACCACCGCGCAGGTGATCGGAGGTCAGCTCAACCCGGCCTGCCAATGGAACACAGGCGGAACAGGCTGCATACCACCCGCCCCGTGACGTCCTGGCGGTGGGAGAAGTCCCGCGAAGTGGGTAGGGGGTAACGATCAGGCTCATCTGCCGACGGGGCGCGGGGGGTTCCCGTGAAGATGCGCAAGACTCAGCTGTGGCTCGTGGCGATCGTGCTGGTCTTCGGGCTGGTCGCCGCGGCCTGCTCCAGTAACAACGGATCAACGACGAGCGAGGCGAAGAAGTCAGCCGCGCCGAGCATTTCGTCCAAGGCTGTGCCGGCCGTCGTGGCGCTCGTGCCCGCCAACATCAAGTCGAAGGGCACGCTCACAGTCGCCGCAGACGCGACATATGCGCCGAATGAGTTCATCGCGTCCGACGGCCATACCGTCGTAGGGATGGACGCGGACCTGGCTAAGGCGCTCGGCCAGGTCATGGGCCTCAAGGTCAACATGGTCAACGCGACCTTCGACACGATCATCCCTGGCCTGGCCTCTGGCAAGTACGACCTGGGCATGTCGTCGTTCACCGACACCAAGGCCCGCGAGAAGACGGTCGACTTCGTCACCTATTTCATCGCTGGCACCTCGTTCTACATCAAGTCCGGCGGACCGAACATCGGATCGCTCGCCGACCTGTGCGGGCACACGGTTGCCGTGGAGAAGGGGACGACCCAGCAAGCAGATGCCACGGCACAGTCGGGCAAGTGCAAGAGCGCAGGTAAGCCGGCCGTTAACATCCAGGTCTTTAACGATCAGAACCAGGTGAACCTGGCGCTGTCCTCGGGTCGCGCCCAAGTGGCCATGGCGGACACGCCGGTCGCGGAGTACCAGGTCAAGAAGTCGGGCGGCACCTTCAAGATCGTTGGCAGTCCGATCTCCTACGGAGCCGCGCCCTACGGGATCGCGATCCCGAAGAACAGCGGCATGACCAAGGCGGTGCTTGGCGGCGTGATGGCCCTGATGGCGAACGGGACGTACAAGCAGATCCTGACCAAGTGGGGCGTGCAGAGCGGCGCCATCAGCAACCCGGTGATCAACGGCGCCCGGAGCTGATCGTCGAGAGTTCGGCCTGGTGGTGATGAGACACAGAGGTATGCGGTGACGGCGCCGCGGGCGGGCGAGACCGAGGGTCAGACCAGCGGCTCGTCCGCCCAGGCCAGTCTGGGTACGAGGACGGGCCAGGCCGAGGAGATCAAGGCTGTTCCCGTCCGCCATCCGGGGCGCTGGATCGCGGCTGTTGTCGTGCTCGTGCTGTTCGCGATGCTCGTGCACTCCCTGGCGACGAACTCGCGGTTCGAATGGAACATCGTAGGGCAATACTTTCTCTCCAGCCGAGTGCTGAAGGGCCTCGGGGTCACCATCCTGCTCACGGTCGTCTCGATGGCGATCGGGATCGTGCTCGGAGTAATCCTCGCGGTGATGCGGCTGTCGCAGAATCCGCTGCTGTCAGGCGCTAGCTGGGTCTACATCTGGTTTTTCCGCGGAACTCCGGTCCTCGTCCAACTGCTCGTGTGGTTCAACCTGGCGTTCTTGTATCCACAAGTCTCGATCGGCGTTCCTTTCGGGCCTTCCTTCGCGAGCGCAAACGCGAACACGCTGATCACGCCTTTCCTCGCGGCCATCCTCGGGCTGGGCCTGAACGAAGGTGCCTACATGGCCGAGATTGTCCGCGCCGGCATCTTGTCCGTCGAGTTCGGTCAGAGCGAAGCGGCGCAGGCGCTCGGCATGACCCGCGGAGTGACGTTGCGCCGGATCGTCCTGCCCCAGGCGATGCGGGTGATCATCCCGCCGACCGGCAACGAGACGATCTCGATGCTGAAGACTTCCTCGCTGGCGAGCGTCATCACCGTGACCGAGCTGCTGTACGCCGTCCAGCTGATCTACTCGGTGAACTTCAAGACGATCCCGCTGCTGATCACCGCCAGCATCTGGTATCTGATCGTCACGTCGCTGCTCACGATTGGCCAGTACTACATTGAGCGGCACTTCGCGCGTGGCTCGGCGCGCGAGCTGCCGCTCACGCCCAGGCAGCGCATCTGGCGCTACGTGTCCACATTCCATGCGCCGCCGCCTGCGCCAGCGTCGCCGCCCGCAGTCGGGCACGGACATTGAGCGCCCTGGCCTGGTCGGCAGGGGAGTCGGCGGCTCAGGCTGGCACACCGATGGTCGTCGCGGAAGGCGTGCACAAGCGATTCGGCCGGCTCGAGGTTCTGCGCGGCATCGATTTCGAGGTGGCCCGCCGGGAGGTGGTCTGCATTATCGGGCCGTCCGGCTCGGGGAAGTCGACGCTGCTGCGCTGCATCAACCACCTTGAGAAGATCAACGCGGGACGTCTGTGGGTGGACGGCGATCTGGTCGGCTACCGCGAGTACGGCGGCCGCCTGCACGAGCTGCGCGAGCGGGAGATATGTGCGGACCGAGCACAGATCGGCATGGTCTTTCAGCAGTTCAACCTGTTTCCGCACATGACCGTCGTGGACAACGTGATCGAGGCACCCGTCCGGGTCAAGAAGATGCACAGAACTGAGGCGCTCGCCCTCGCCGAGCAGCTACTTGACCAGACAGGTATGGGGGATAAGGCAACCGCCTACCCGAAGCAACTGTCCGGCGGACAGCAGCAGCGGGTGGCGATCGCCCGCGCCCTTGCCATGCAGCCCAAACTCATGCTCTTCGACGAGCCGACGAGCGCACTTGACCCTGAGCTCGTCGGCGACGTGCTTGCCGTCATGCGCGACTTGGCGACGACCGGTATCACCATGATCGTGGTGACGCATGAGATGGGCTTCGCCCGCGAGGTCGGCGACACGCTGATCTTCATGGACGAAGGAGTGGTCGTTGAGTCAGGCCAGCCCCGAGAGGTTCTGGCCAACCCACGCCACGAGCGAACCAGGGCCTTCCTGTCCAAGGTGCTCTGATCTGGCGGCGTTTCGCTATGCAGGCAGGGGTCGGTCCTGCACGATTCGCTTCGAGACCAGGGTTGACGTCATCCGCTGGACTCCTGGCAGCGTGGTGAGCTTGTCGTCTTGCAGGTGCTGGTATGCCGCGAGGTCGGCAGTGACCACCCGCAGCAGGTAGTCGGGGTCGCCGAAGAGGCGTTCGGCCTGCACGACGTTGGGGATGCTCGCCACCCCCTCCTCGAAGGCGAGCAAGGTCTCTCTGTCCGTCTGGCGCACCGTGATGAAGACCAGTGCCTCGAACGCGAGCCCGACGATCTCCGCGTCCACCACGGCGCGGTAACCGCGGATCGCGCCGCTGCGCTCCAGTTCCCGGAGCCTCCGGTGGCAGGGCGAGACGCTGAGCCCCACCTGTGCGGCGAGCTCGGTGACGGTGAGCCGACCGTCTTGCTGCAGCAGAGCAAGAATCTTCCGGTCTAGAGCGTCCACGAGGTAGATTCTTCCACATCCGCCTCCCATGGCGATCGAACTTAGGAACACCTTCCGGGCGATCAGAGATATGTTGCCCGTAAGTCTGCTGCCGCCGATGGGGAGCTCACGATGGCCGTCACCTCCGTCGCCGCCTTCTGGGCGGTCGCCGCGCTGCTCGTCGCCGTTCCAGGCCCCGACTGGGCTTTCGTCCTCAGTTCTGGCGTGCGGAGTCAGACGGTCGTCCCCGCCGTCGGCGGGATCCTCCTCGGCTATGCGGGCATCACCCTCGTCGTGGCAGCCGGCGTTGGCACGCTCGTCGCACGCTCTCCGGCCGCGCTCTCTGCGCTGACCATCGTCGGCGGCATCTACCTGATCTGGCACGGGACGAGGACCGTCGCCAGGGAATCGGCTCGGGCAAGCCGGTACCGGGCAAGCCGGCCCTGGGCACAGCCAGCACCTGGGCAAGCCGGCCCGGGCCGACGGCGCCGGCGATGGCGGCACGAGCGGGGTCTCATCGCGGGAAGCGCTCACCAGGGGCATGGGCGTGAGCGGGCTGAATCCCAAGGGCCTGCTGCTCTATCTGGCGCTGCTGCCGCAGTTCACAAGCGCGCGCTGGGACTGGCCGGTCGCCGCGCAACTCGGCCTGCTCGGGCTCATCTTCATGTTGACCTGCGCCGTCTTTTATCTATGCCTTGGATCCTTCGCGCGAAGGATCCTGCATGCCAGGCCGGCCACCGCGCGCGTCATCTCCCGCCTGTCTGGCGTGGCGATGGTCGTGATCGGCGCGCTGCTACTCATCGACCGCTTCATCGCATGACGCTTCCGGGCCGGTCAGCCGGCCGCGACCGGGGTTTCAGGTCCCGTTCAGGACACGGGCGATCCGCTCGATCATGTCGGCCATGACGGGTTGGGGCGTCGCGAAGTTGAACCTGAACGACCCGGCACCGCCGTCTCCGAACGCCGGTCCGTCTACCACGGTGACGTGAGCGCGTTCGGTGATGAGCTCGCCAGGCGAACCCTCCAGGTCCATGGCGGTGCAGTCCAGCCATGCGAGGTAGGTTCCGTCCGGAGGGCGGTAGCGCAACGTAGGTAGATGACGGCCAAGCAACTCGGCCAGCATCTTGCGGCTCTCGTCGAGGTAGGCCAGGACCTCCTCCAGCCACGGCTCGCCGTGCCGGAACGCTGCGATGTTCGCGACGACGCCCGGGTTGCTCGCGCCGTGTGACGCGAACGGCCCCATCTCCTCCCATTGCTGCCGGTCGGGTTCGTTGGACAAGATCACCTGTGCGCACTTGAGGCCTGGCAGGTTCCAGGCCTTCGACGCCGACGTGGCGGTGAGCGTGTGCGCGGCGGCCGTGTCCGAGGTCGACGCGTAGGGGATGTGCCGCTGTCCGGGGTAGACGATCGGAGCGTGCACCTCGTCCGCGAACACCCTGCCGCCGTGCCGGTCCACGACGTCGGTGAGCTGCGTCATCTCCTCGACGGAGAACACGCGGCCGAGCGGGTTGTACGGGCTGCAGAACACGATCAGGTGCCCGCCGGCCAGAAAGGCGTCGTCGATCGCGTCGAAGTCGAGGGTGAAGAAGCCGTCGTCGTCGTGCATCCGCACCTGAATGATGTCCCTGCCGAGCAGGCCTGGCACGATCAGGAACGGCATGTAGGCGGGCGTCGGCAGGATGATCGGCGAGCCGGGCCGCGAGAAGTGCGTGATCGCGATCTCGAGCGCCTTGATCACGTCGGGTACCGGGTGGATCGAAGCCGGGTCGACCGTCCACCCGAAGCGCCGCTGCTCGAACTCCGCGCACGCCGTGCCAAGTTCCTCGGCGAGCGGCGGCGGCAGATAACCGAACGCCGCGTCAGCGGACAGCTTGCCGACCGCGTCGAGAATGGCCGGCGCCGCGCCGAAGTCCATCTCGGCCACCGCCGCGCCGAACCCGCCAGGGCCCGGAGCCGTCCACTTGAAGCTGCCGCGGTCACGGAGCATCGCGGCGGTCGTGCTGTCGATCGCGTCTTTGAGACTTCCCTGCGCATTGCTATGACTAACCGGCACATGGCTATCCTGCACTGCGCGCGGTCAAGCCGGCAGCTGGCCGTCGATACGCGGGCCTTGACCCTGTTTCTGGCGGTCCCTAGCGTGGTGCGCGTCGCCTAGCGATGACGGCAGTGCGACGACTCGGCGCTGATGGCGGGGTGATGGCTTGGCTGAGGTACTTACCGCGCCGCGTGTCATAACCGGCGACGGGACGGTGACCGACGGCGCGGTCGTGGTCAGCGACACCACCCTTGGCTGGGTGGGTCAGGCTGACGCGCTGCCCGCTGAGTTCGCCTCGCTGCCGAGGACCGGCTATCAGGGCGCCACGATCATGCCCGGCCTGATCGACAGCCACGTCCACCTTGGTTTCGACGGCGGACCGGGGCCCGCCGACCGGATGCGCGGCGAGACCGACGAGCAGCAGCTCATCCTGATGCTGCGCAACGCCAGGGACCTGCTCGGCATCGGCGTCACCACCGCCCGCGATCTCGGCGCGCGCGGCTACCTCGCCATCGCGGTCCGCGACGCGATCGCCGCGGGCCTTGCCCGCGGGCCCAGGATGGTCGTCGCGGCCAGCCCGGTCACCGTCACCGGCGGGCACTGCTGGTTCATGGGTGGTGAGGCCGACAGCGACGACGACCTGCGCCGCCTGGTCCGCACCCACCACAAGCACGGCGCGGACCTGATCAAGGTGATGTCGACCGGCGGGTTCATGACGCCGGGATCGGCGCCGTGGTACGCCCAGTTCAGCACGGACCAGCTAGCCGTGATCGTCGAGGAGGCCAGGCGGGTCGACATGCCGGTCGCCGCGCACGCGCACGGCATCGAGGGCATCCGCCGCGCCGTCGAGGCGGGCGTCACGACGCTCGAGCACTGCTCGTTCGTCACCGAGACCAACGAACGGCGCTTCAACGAGACCCTCGCGGCCATGATCGCCGAGCGGGGAATCTTCGTGTGCCCGACCGCCAACGTGAACGCGCCTTACGTCGCGCAGCTGACCGGAATCTCCGTCGGCCAGCACATCAAGCCCATGCACGACATGGGCGTCAGGCTCATCGCGGGCACCGACGCCGGCATCAACAACACGCCGCACCATCAGTTCGTCGGAGGGCTGGAGTACCTGGTCACGCTCGGGTTGCGGCCCGAGCAGGTGATCGCGATGGCCACCACGGAGGCGGCGCTCGCGCTTGGCGTCGGAACCGCGACCGGCCGCCTGGCCGCAGGCTATGACGCCGACCTGATCGTCGTTGACGGCGACCCGCTGGCCGACATCGCCGCACTCGGCAAGCTCCGCAGGGTCATCGCGCGCGGCCATGACTACGTGCCAGACAGCGGCCGCTTCGACGTGAGCGCTCCGGGCACCCCGTTCGCCTCGCCTGACCAGCACATCGACCTGCGGTTGCTGACCGCGGCGACCAGGCGACGCCAGGTGTAGCTCGCTCGCTCAGCCAGTCGCCCGGCCGCTCACGCGGGCCGGCAGCCTCCGTAGACGACCCACTCGAGCCGCTTGACATACACGTCGATGCCGCCGAACCCGGCCGCCCGCAGGTAGCCCAGCAGCTGTTCGAGCGGGATCATGTAGCGGATGTGGTTCTGCCAGCGGGCGTGCTCCTCTGGCGTGGGATGCATCCGCCTGCGGGTCATCTCGGGGTTGCCGAGCTCGCCGACCCGCTGCCACGTCTCCTTGACCACCGGGTCGTCCGTGGTGACGGGATCGTAGTTGCAGGCTCCAGCCGCCAGGAACGAGACGCTCGAAGATCTCCGCGAACAGGCTCTGCTTGCGCTCGTCTGGCAGGTGATGCACGAACAAGGAGCTCACGATCGCGTCAAGGGCGCCGGGGATCTCGCCGGGCCAGTTGCTGGTGGACATGTCGAACGTGACGTACCGGTACCGGTCGGCGAGCGGCTGCAGGTCCTGCGCGCCGGCGCCCATCATCTGGTCAGAGAAGTCGGCCAGGATCGCCGTGCTGCGCGGGTACCGTTCCAGGATCGCCCGCGACAAGGCGCCTGCGCCGGCGCCCAGGTCCAGGAAGGTGAACTCCGCGTCATCGGCGAACGGGAGCAACTCGGCCATGAACCGCTGTTGCGGAACGTGATGCCGCTCGCGGTTGGCCGCCTCGGCGGCCCAGTGCGTCACGATGTCCTCGGATTGCCAGATGGCCGCGTTCGTGTCCTCGGGCTGGCTCATGCCCAGCAGAGTACCGATGAGTCTCGATAACTAAGCGCCCGGGCGACTCGGGCCCGCCGGGGGCGGGCGGCGACGGGCTGGCGAACGGTGTGGAGTGTCGGCGCAGCGGGAAGGATGAGCCATGCCCGGTCAGCCGACGAGTCCGCGACCCGCCCGCAGCTATGCCGCAGCCGCGAAGCTCCTCGCCGAGCAGGATCCGGTGCTGCGGCGACTCGTCAAGGAGACGGGACCGCCGCGGATGCAAACGCGTACCGAGTCACATCTCGGCACGCTTGTCCGCGCGATCGTCTACCAGCAACTGGCGGGCGCCGCTGCCGCGGCCATTCACCGCCGCCTGATCGAGGCGATGGACGGCGAGGTCACTCCCGAGCGCCTGCTCGTCGCTCTCCGACGAAACGCTCCGCGCCGTCGGGCTGTCCAGGGCCAAGGTGGTGTCGCTGCGTGACCTGGCCGCCAAGGTGCTGGACGGGACGGTCGTGCTCGAGCCGCGACGGCTGCGAACGCTGAGCGACGATGAGGTGGTCGAGCGGCTCTCGTCGGTCAGGGGAATCGGGAAGTGGACCTCCGAGATGTTCATGATCTTCCAGCTCCGGCGGCTGGATGTGTGGCCGACCGGCGATCTCGGCATCAGGAAGGGCTACGGGCTCGCCTGGGGGATTCCGACACCGACCGCGAAGGAACTCGAGCCGCTCGGCGAACCGTACCGGCCATACCGCAGCGTCGTCGCCTGGTACTGCTGGCGAGCGGCCGAACTCTACGCGGGCGCTGGCACAAAGCGCCCTCACCCGCTAGCCCAGCCCAACGCCGTCATGATCACGGATGGCTTTCAGCAGATCTGCCGAAAGCCATCCGTGATCACGCGGGGAGGCTAGCCGACCGTGAGCGTGACCGTGGACGTGGCGCTGCCGTTGATGTTGCTGGCAACGATCAGCACCGTGTAGCGCCCTGAGGCGAGCCCGTGGTCCGCGCGCTTGTGCACGAGATACCTGATCGCGACGGAGCCCGCGGCGGCTCCCGGCCTGGCGACGGTCCGCATGACCTTGCCGTTGGCATTGAGCACGCAGACGGTCACGTTGGCCCGCTGGGACAGGCTGAACGTCAGCGTCGCGCCGTTCTCGGTGGTGGCGCTCACCGAGGCCGGGCTCAGCGTCAGCCCGGTCACTTTGACGCCCGAGGACGGCGGAGGCGAGGACTTGCTCGGGGTCGGAGTGGGCGTCGGCGACGGCGGGATCGGCGTGGGGTCGCCGTTCCGTGACGCGGCGACGAAGCCGCGCCAGACCCTGATCGACGCGGAGTCGGTGAGCCGCAGCGTCGGGTACTGCGCGTTGCCGTCGAAGTAGGAAGCGAACAGCGCGCCGCTGTGCATGATGTAATTGCCGACCGACTTCAGCCAGCCCGGCCGGCCTCTTGGCGTCGACAGGCCGAACTCGGGGAAGCCGTACGGCAGGTGGACGCTGTTAGATGCGCGGATCGCCGGACCCATGAACCCGCCTGGCGGCGTGAGCTGTGGGTTGACGTTCGTTGCGCTGCCGACCGGGTAGGCGTCCCACCCGAGCACGCTGATGATCCCGCCGCCTGGCAGGTAGTTTCGCCAGTTCCTGTGCGACGCCTTGACCAGGTCCCACGACATCAGGATCAGCGTCGAATGCAGGGCTGGATTGTGCGCGGCCCTCGCGATCGCGACGATGTGCGCCCACGCCGCCTTGTAGTCGGCCACATTGAACTGGCCGGCCGCGATGTTGTCTTCGGGCTCGTGGTAGTAGCTCCAGTAAATGGCGTGAGCAGAGGGTGCCGTGTCGAAGAAGTGCCTGAGCGCGGCGTCATCGGCTCCGGACAGGATCGTCCTCGGCAGCGCCTTGAAACTCACGATGACCGCCGAATGGTTCGCCGACGCCAGGCCGCCTGACCACGCATTCGAGCTGGGCAGCCCGGGATAGTAGACGCGCACAATCGGCATCCGGCCGAATTGGCCGGTGTCGGTGTGAAGGTCGGGCTCGCTGAGTACCGAGGAACCGAGCAGCGGCACCCGGCCGCCGTTTCCGGTCAGTTGAGCGGAGTTATGCGCGGTGTAGCCGAGCACGATTCCGATGCTCGCGACGAGCCCGAAGACCGCGAACCAGCGGTACCAGGCCGCTGCGCTGCGTGACCCCGCCCTGCTCCTCGCCCGCGCCTGGCGGGGGCTGCGGGAATGCCCGGCCCTATGTCGACCCTCTGACCCCTGATGCACGCGAGTGCTCCTGTTCGCGAACGCCACCCGTGAGGCGGAGGCGGCCGTCAGGTAACGGCGGTGTAACAGCGAGATGACAAGATTGGACACTAACGCAGTCGCGGCCGGCCGGCAGGAGAAGCGGAGAAAACGCCGGCATCGGTGCAGGTCAGTCGGCAGACAACGACTGCCGGCGGCGGCGTGTCTAGTACAGCGGACCCGCCTGACCTGCGCTTGGGCAGTTGGCGGAAATCGGGCAGCTGGCGCAGAAGGGCGCCTTCCGGCGGCAGATCGTCTGGCCGTGCCGGCGGAGTATCTGACTGGCTCGCTGCAGCGCCGGTACCGACGCGGGCAATGTCGCCATCGCGGCGGCCTGGGCATGGCGGTACGCGACAGAATATGAGCGAGCAGGATCGCAGTAGCCCAGCCGGGCGAGCACCCTGAGCGCGTTGGCGTCAAGCGCGAGTACCGCCCTTGCGCCCGTGAACAGGTCGATCCTGTCGGCTCCAGGACCGCCGATCCCAGGGAACGCGCGCCACGGCGCTCCGGCGATCGCGAGCTCGGCGCATCGCCGCAGGCGTTCCACGCGGCTGGCGCGTTGCGAGCCGACGACGATGTTGCTCAGCACCGCATCGGGCGCGGCCAGGATCTGATCCGGCGTCAGCCCGACCTCGGTGGCGAGCCGCTCGACGGCCCGCCACCTCTGCTGATCGGTGACCAGGTAGCCGATGTTCTCCGCGAGCACGAGTTGCCAACCATCGGACGAAGGAATCGGGTCCGCCGGTCCGCTCGCTTGTTCCAGTTGGTCCAGCAGCACCGCCAGGACGGTCACATGCGCGAGACTAGCCGTGTGTCCAGCCCGATCGGCCGGATGATCACGCCGCAGCGCGCCGCGACCTGGGTTCCGTGGCACGAGCGGATCACCTACAAGCCACTGCTTCCGGCCGTTTAACCAAGCGCGCTAGGCGATCTCCCATTCATAGGAGAACTTCACGACGTCGAGAATCATCGACGTTTCCAGGCCGGTGATCCCGTCCATGCTGCTCAGCCTGCTGGAGATGAAATCGAGGAAGTGCTGCTGGTCGACGAAGAACGCCTCGACGATGATGTCGTACCTGCCGGTCGAGACCCCGACGTAGCGCACCTCCTTCTGCCGCTTGAGCTCCTCACTGATCTCCTTGAGCTTCGGCAGCGTCACCGAGATTCCGATGATCGCCGACAGGTTCAGGCCGATAGCCCGGGGCGTCGGGACGGCGACGATATTGATGAGGCCCTGCGACACGAGTTGCGACACGCGCTTGCGGATCGTGGTCTCCGAGACGTGCAGGTCCCTCGCGATCTCGGTGTTCGGCCGGCGCCCGTCGGCCTGCAAGATCTTGATCACCCGGCGGTCGATCTCATCGAGGACCTGCCCTCGCGATCTGCCGCCGGCCGCCCTGCTCCAACCAGCGGGCCGTTGACCACCGGGCCAAGGGCGACGTGGCCGCGGTCACCTGACTGGCAACTACAGCAGAGTCATCGGAAGTGGCAGTGCCGTCATCGGCGGGCGCGGCTGATCGCGGCCGCCTCGGCGTTCGGGGCGGGGTGCTCATCGCGGGATGCTCTTTTCATCGAATCTCGACGGGAATAGCAGAACTGTACGCGATATTCGATCAACACTACCAGCTTTGCATTGACATCCGATTCGGCTGGATCTAGGTTGCGTTGCAACTGCCTGCTTCGAGCAGTCCGGCGATTGGATGCCAGCACGGGAGGGCACATGGCCGAAGCAGTGGCTTCTGGCGCAACAACGGCCCCTGGAGTTTTCTCTCGCAAGGCCTCAGGGCTTGTCAGGGTCGGCAACACGCTCGATGTGTTCATCTTCAACGTCGGCCTGGTCTCGGTCGGCATCGCGATCGCCTACAACCAGTACTTCGGGCCGAGCCTGTATCCGGGCGCCCAGCCATGGATATCGACCCTGCTGGCCGCGCTCGGCATGATCTTCGTAGCGGCCGCCTTCTACTGCTGGTCCGTCGTGTTCCCGCGTTCTGGCGGCGTCTACGTCTTCTTGTCCAGGACGATCAACCCCGGCGTCGCCTTCGTGATGTCGCTGATCGAGACGATCATCCTGCTGTATTACGCGGCTCTGGCCGCCGGGCTGATTGTGCAGGTCGGCCTGTCGTCCTTCTTCGGAGCGGTCGGCACGGTGTCCGGCAACTCCACGATGACGAGCTGGGGTCAGAGCGTGGCCAAGCCCCAGGGAGTGTTCTGGATTGGCGCGCTGATCATCGTCGCGGCAGGCGTCCTGCTCGCATCGGGAACCAGGCGGTATTTCACATTCCAGCGTGTGCTGTTCGTCGTGGCTGTCGTCGGCCTTGCGGTGATCGCCGGCGTCATGCTGTTCGGCAGCCAGAATGGTTTCAATTCCAGCCTGACGAGCCTGACCGGACTGCATTCGCAGCAGGTCGTCGCGGCCGCGAGCAAGAACGGATTCGTGACCTCAGGCACGAGCTTCGGCGAGAGCTGGAAGTTCATCATCTGGCCCCTCTTGCCGCTGCTCGGGGCGGTCCAGTCGGTCGGGATTGGCGGCGAGGTCAAAAAGGTCAACAGGTCACAGCTGTTCGGCATGCTCGGCGCCGTGATCGCGACCGGCGCTCGTGATCGCGCTGTTCGCGCTGCTGTCGAACAAGGACTTCGGCTATACCTTCCAGGGCGCCGTCGCGTTCAACGCGCTGGGCGGCGTTGGGCCCACGACCTCGACCGCGCCCTGGTTCGCGGTCCTGGCCGGAATTCTCGGCCACAACGTCTTCCTGTCCGTCGTCATCCTGGCCACGTTTGCCGCGTGGATCTGGTTCTGGATTCCGGCGGAGATGGCTTACACCACACGCAGCATGATCGCCTGGTCGTTCGACCGGGTGGCGCCCGACAAGCTCGGCTTCGTCAGCGAGACGGTGCACACCCCCGTTGTGGCGATCGGCGTGTCGACCGCCGGCGCGGTCGTCTTCATGTGGCTCATCGCCTTCAAGGCCGTGGCGTTCCTCACCTTCATCGAGGTACTGCTCGTGGTCTGGGGAGCCGTCATGATCTCTGCGGTGATCTTCCCGCTTCGGCGCAAGCAGCTCTACGAGTCATCGCCCGCCAAGAATTTCCGCCTGTTCGGCATCCCGATCATGCCGGTTGCCGGCGCCATCTCGGCGGTGTTCATGGCTGTCATGTTCTATCTGCTCTGGAATGATGCAATAGCTGCTGGGCCCTTGTTCAAGCCATCAAAGATCCCTGTCGAATTCTGGATCACCCTGGCCGCGGTGGTGATCGGCACAGGCTGGTACCTGTGGATCAAGGCCTACAGGAAGCGGCGGGGCATCAATATCAGGCTCGCGTTCCAGCAAATCCCCATCGAATGACCGGCGGACATACTGACCCGCGAGGAAATCCAGCGCGAGATAAACCAGCCAATGAACACCCAGCATGCCGGTGAGTGGGCCGACCTGTCGGCAGAGGCCGTCAGGATCGTGTCAGAGGCGGGCGACGCAGGCGTGACGTTGCGGGTGATCGGCTCGGCCGGGATCCGGCTGCACTGCAACGCCCCTGGCGAGGTCATGGACTTGCTGGGCCAGGCCGGCCAAGGACATCGACTTCGTCGTGCCCTTGAAGCACCGCAAGGGCATGCGGCGCTATCTGGAATCCCGCGGCTACGTCACCGACCGCGACCTGCTTATCGCGATGGAGGGGACGCGGTACAGCTTCCGGCACGCGGAGAGCGGCACAGAGCTGGACGTCTTTGTCGAGCGGCTGGACTTCTGCCACACGATCGAGATCCGCTCCCGGCTCCATCAGCACCCGATCACGCTGCCAGTCGAGGAGCTGATGCTGGCCAAGCTGCAGATCATCGAGATGACCATGACCGACGTCATGGACGTGGGCGTGATCCTGGCTACCCACCAGGTCGGGAGAGCGCGACGACCTGGAGGCCATCGACGGCAAGCACATCGCCAGGCTGCTGGCCAGCGACTGGGGCTTCCATCACACCGCCACGCAAGAACCTGCGGCGGATCGCGGAGCTGGTCGGCGACTCGGCGGCGATCGACATAGGTGCGCAGGGAGAACGCCCAGGTCCGCGACGGCGTGCAGCAGCTGCTCGCCGTCATCGACGCCGAGCCGAAAAGCACCCGCTGGCGGATGCGAGCCAAGATCGGCGAACGCAAGCAGTGGTGGCAGGACGTAGACGAGAAGGAGGCCACCTACTGATGGGTCTCCTCAAGCGGAACAAGGTGGCGCGCGGTGCTGGCGCGGGGCGACGATCCCCCAGAACCCCCCGCAACACCGCCGCCGAGCGCACCATCTTCTTCGCTTCCGACCTGCACGGATCTGAGGTCTGCTTCAAGAAGTTCGTCGCCGCCGCCAAGTTCTACGGCGCTGACACCCTGCTGCTCGGCGGCGACGTCAGCGCGAAGATCGTCGTTCCCGTCGTCCGCGCCGGCGCGGGAAGCTACCAAGCCCAGTTCCACGGGCACGCCGAGCGGCTCGATGAGTCGACCGTCGAGGATTTCGAGCACCGGGCATGGAACAGCGGGCTGTACACCGAGCGGATGGATCCCGACGAGTACCAGCACTACGCCGAACACCCCGCCGAGGTCGAGCAGCTCTTCGACCGGGTGATGCGCCGGACCGTGCAGCGCTGGCTCGAGTACGCCAAGACCAAGCTGGCCGACAGCCCGGTGATCATCTACAACGCGCCGGGCAACGACGATCCGCCGGCGGTCGACGAGGTGCTGCTCGACGCACGGCGATGAACGGGTGCGCTTTGTTGAAGGCGAAATAATCGAGATCGCGCCCGGCATGGAGATGCTGAGCACCGGCTACACCAACGTGACGCCGTGGGACACCCACAGGGAGTACTCGGAGGAGCAGATCGCTGAGCACCTGTCGGCGATGACAAGCAAGCTCAGCAACCCGGAAACGGCGATCTTCAATATTCATGTGCCGCCGTACAACTCGCGCCTGGACACTGCGCCGCTGATTGGTCAGGACCTCAAGGTCAAGACCGCGGCGGGAGCCGCGATGACCGCACCGGTGGGGTCGACGTCGGTGCGCAAGGCGATCGAGGACGTGCAGCCGCTGCTCACGCTGCACGGTCACATTCATGAGTCAGGCGGCTCGGTAAAGATCGGCCGCACCACGGCCATCAACGTGGGATCCGAATACGGCGAGGGGGTGCTGCGCGGCGTGCTGATCACAGTCGGGGAGGGCCGGCTGCTCGGTTACCAGGCAGTCACCGGATAGCACAAGCATCGGATGGGTTAGGCACGGCACGCGGCAAGGAGCGCAAGGGTGGCCAGTATCGAGGAAATGCAGCGGGATCTCGCGGCGAGCGGCGTCAGGTACGTGTTCGGTGCCTACACCGACGTGCACGGGGTCCCGAAGTCGAAATGCGTGCCGGTCGAGCACCTGGCAGACGCGGCGGCAGGATCTGAGCTGTACACGGTCGGAGCGCTGGAGGGCATGGGGGAGCTCGGACCCGCACGAAGACGAGTGCGTCAGCATCCCCGATCTGGCCGCGATCACCGTCCTGCCGTGGGACCGCAGGTACGCGGTCGCGCCGGCCAACCTGTACTTCCATTCCGAGCCGTACAGCCACGACTTCCGGCGGATCCTGCAGAACCAGATCGCCGAGGCGCAGGCGGCCGGCTTCCGGATGAACATGGGCGTCGAGCCCGAGGTCTACGTGCTCAGGGACACCGACGGACGGGCGTGGTCCCGTGGGTGCCCGAGGACCTCGCCAACGCGCCGACCAGGGGCTACGACCTGGAGACGACGGTGCTGGCCGACGCGTTCCTCGAGCCCATGGTCGGCTACATCAACGAGCTCGGCTGGGACGTGTACTCCTTCGACCACGAGGGCGGCGACGGCCAGTACGAGTTCGACTTCGGCTACACCGACGCGCTGGCGATGGCCGACCGGATGCTGATCTTCCGGCTGATGGCCAAGCACGTCGCGCGCACGCTCGGCTGCTTCGCGTCGTTCATGCCCAAGCCGTTCCAGGCCTCGTTCGGATCGGGCGCGCACCTGAACGTCAGCCTGGCGGACGTGAAGACCGGCCGGAACCTGTTCGATGGGGGCGGCGCGGGCACGAACCTGTCGGATGTGCCGCACGACCAGGCCTACGGCCAGACTGCTTACCTGTTCACCGGCGGCGTGCTCGCGCACGCCGACGCGCTGATGGCCGTGCTGTCACCGACCGTCAACTCCTACAAGCGGCTGATGCCGCGCGGCCTGATGCAGGAGATCTCCTGGGCGCCGGTGTTCCAGGCCTGGGGCTACAACAACAGGACCCTGATGTGCCGGCTGCCGATGAACCGGCGGTGCCTGGAGGTCAGGACCGTGGACAGCGCGGTCAACTTCTACCTGGCCACGGCCGTCGTGCTCGCGGCCGGGCTGGACGGTATCAGGCGCGAGCTCAAGCCCGGCGAGCCGGTCAACATCGACACCTACAAGGTGAGCGAGCGTGACCTGGCGGCCCAGGGCGTGCACCGGCTGCCATGGACGCTCGGCGAGGCGATCGACGCGTTCGAGCGCAGCGACTTCATCAGGCAGGTGCTCGGCGAGGAGCTGCACGCGTCCTACGCCGAGTACAAGCGCGCCGAGTGGCAGGAGTACAACACGGTCGTCACCGAGTGGGAGCAGGCCAAGTACCTGCGCCTGTGGTGAGGGGGCATGCGGTGAGCGAGGCGCAGGCAACGACGGCGGCGTGGCTGACCGGTCGAGCGCGAACGCCGAGGCCGTGGCGCGCATGACCGGCGCCGAACCGGTGCTGGTCGACGTCGCGGCCTGCCGGTCAGGTCGTGCCAGGCATGACCGAGCGGACGATCCTCACGTCGGGACCGCCGATGCCGTGGGCCGAGTACTACGGCGGCCAGCGCAACGCGGTCATCTACGGCGCCCTTTACGAGGGCCTGGCCAGCGACCTCGACGATGCCGACGCGAAGCTCAGCGACGGCCGGATCACGCTGGCGGCGACGCACGACCACGGCTGCGTCGGATCGGTCGCGGGGATCTACACGGCCTCGATGCCGGTGTTCGTGGTCGAGAACACCGCCCGCGGCAACCGCGCGTACTGCAACTTCTACGAGGGCGAGTCCCGGCACCGGCTGAACTACGGGTCCTACAACGACGAGGTGCGGGCCGGGCTTGACTTCCTGCGGGACGAGCTCGCCCCGGTGCTCCGCGAGGTCATCAGGTCGTCCGGCGGCATCGCGCTGAAGCCGCTGATCGGCCGCGCGCTCCGGATGGGCGACGAACTGCACAGCAGGAACACGGCCGCGACGACGCTGTTCGCGCGCGAGCTGACGCCGCACTTCATCGGCTACGCGGTGCGTGAGTCGGCCGAGCCCGCGCTGACGGCGCTGCAGTTCTTGTTCGCGAGCGACTACTCGTTCCTGCGGCTGTCGATGGCCAGCGCGAAGGCGATGGCGGACGCCGCCAGGGACGTTCCCGGGTCGAGCGTGGTGACCGCCATGACGATCAGCTGCCGGAACTTCGCGATCAGGGTCAGCGGCCTCGGCGACGAATGGTTCCTCGGGCCGCTGCCCGAGGTGTCCTGCAAGCTGTTCGAGGGGTTCACCGACGACGACGTGCAGTGGATAGGCGGCGAGAGCCACATCACCGAGACGGTGGGGCTCGGCGGCTTCGCGCAGGCGGCGGCCTTCGGGCTGCAGGCCTACCAGGGCGGCTCGGCCGCGGAGATGATCAGGATGAACTCGCTGATGTATGACATCACCGTCGCCGAGCACCCGGACTTCCTGATCCCGTACTTCGGCTTCCGCGGCACACCGGTCGGCATCGACGTCTTCAAGGTCGCCGCGACCACGACCACGCCGGTGATCGACGGCGGGCTAGCGGGCAAGAACGGCGGCCAGATCGGCGCCGGCATCCTGCGGGCGCCACTGGACTGCTTCACCGCGGCCGAGCAGGCCTACCTGCGCAGGTATCCCGGCTAGGACGCGGCGGTGCGTCGGGTCAGCCGGGACCAGGTGTCACTCGTTCTTCGACGCGCGCGCCGAACCCGTCTTCGAGGTGGCGCCTGGCGAGCGGTTCGTCGTCGAGACGGCAGATTCGCTGTGCGGCCTGGTCAAGCAGGAGGCGCCGAAGGGCTTCGCGATCGACGACGTGCTGACCAGGCTGGGCGGCGCCTGCCCGGTCACCGGGCCGGTGTTTGTCGCTGGCGCGGCGCCGGGCGGTGTCCTCGAGGTGCATATCGATGGGGTCACGCCAGTGCCGGCCGTCGGCGAGGCGTGGACCGGCGTCTTCACCGGTTTCGGCGCACTGTCCAGCGACGCGTTCTCGATCCAGGAGCCGCTCGAGCCGGTCACGACACTGGTGCCCTACGACGTGGAGGCGGCCAGCCTTGACGTGGGCGGGCGGATCGCCCGCATTCCGCTCCGGCCGTTCCTCGGAACGGTGGGGGTGGCGCCAGCGCGTGAGCGCAGGCTGTCATTCTCCCAGTCTCCTGAGTACCTGGGCGACGTTGACCTGCCGGACCTGACCGGCGGCGCGACGCTCGTGCTGCCGGTGCATGCCGAGGGTGCGCTGCTCGCGCTCGGCGACGCGCACGCGGCACAGGGCGACGGCGAGATCACCGGCGCGGCGATCGAGATCGAGGCCGAGGCGGAGCTGCGCTGCGTGCCGCGGGACGCCGAGGAGGCCGGGTTCACCGGGCTGCCGCAGCTGAACACGGCCAGCTCGATCGGCTCCATCGCCGGGCTGCAGGGCAACGACCTGACGGATTGCGCCAGGGCCGCCTACCGCGACCTGGTGCTGAGGCTGACCAGGTATTACGGCATCGGCCAGCGGCAGGCGTACATGTTGCTCGGCCAGGTCGGCAGGCTCCGGGTGGGCAACATGATCGACCCGTTCTACTCAGTCCTGGCCTCCATCGACCGGGCGTACATCTCCTAGCCGGAGCTTCAGCCTGAGGCGTCGGCGGGTTCGAGGTCGCGAAGCTGGTCGAGACCGTTGGTCCAGCCGGCTGTGACGAACGGCAGTTCCATCTCACTGAGGCCGGAGTGCACCAATGTCAACCTGCTGCCGCCTGGCCAGTCCTCGATTGTCACGTCGACCATTTGCTCGTCCTGCCAGCGGTAGCGCAGCCGATGCGGGCGCTCGACGACCAGGAACTGGCCCGTTACCTCGAACGGGCCGGTATCGAACACAAGGCTGACCCGGATCGCGCCGCCCGGGCGCACATCCCACTCGTGCACTGTCCAGAGCATGTCAGGTCCGCACCCGAACCACTGGCTGAGCAGGCGCACGTCCGTCCATGCCTCGAACACGCGGTCCGCGGGGTACGGGTACTCACGTTGCAGCGTCAGTGACTCACTCACTGGTACTCCTCAATACCGCGTCGAGCCGGTCGAGGCTGGCCTGCCAGCCTCGTTCAATCTCGTCTAGCCAGCCGGTGACCTCGGTCAGCGGCGCCCGAACCAGCGTCAGGTCATGGACACGGCCGCGCACCGTCCGCCGGACAAGCCCGGCGCTCTCCAAGACCGCGACATGCCGGCTCAGGGCCTGCTTGCTGAACCCGAACCCCCGGCCGATCTGCGGAGTCAGGAGCGATCCGGCCGAGAGTTTGGCGACGATCTCGCGGCGCGGCTCGCTCGCCAGCGCGTCGAAGATCAGATCCAGGGCCATGGGCACCAACGTAGACCAGGGCGAAGCAATCGTCAACATTTATGTTGACGATCTAGGAGAGTGGCGCTCCAGTGCTGAGGTTGCGGAATTCCTGGTAACGCGGTAGCTAAGCGCAGGTCGCGAGTGGGGTGGCGTGGTTACCGGCTGGCCGCCGGGGGTCATCGTGGGTCGATAATCGGGGGATGAAGGCGCTCCCTGCGGGGACGATCACGATGTTGTTCAGTGACATCGAGGGCTCCACGACGTTGCTGAGCGCCCTGGGTGACCAGTACGGCGAGGCGCTATCGGCGCAGCGCGCCTTGCTGCGCAACGCGTTCTCCTCCTGCGGCGGACAGGAGATGGGCACCGAGGGCGACAGCTTCTTCGTCGTATTTGAGTCGGCAGGCGATGCGGTCCAGTGCTGCGCGGCGGCGCAACGCGCGCTTTCGGCCCATGACTGGCCCGGCGGGGTAGCAGTGCGGGTCCGGATGGGCCTGCATTCGGGGGAGCCGACTCGGCACGAGGACGGGTACATCGGGCTCGATGTTCACCTGGCGGCGCGGATTGCGGCGACGGCCCACGGCGGCCAGGTCGTGCTGTCGGAGGCGACGCGCCTGCTGGTCGCATCGAGGCTGCCAGGCGATCTGTCGCTTCGTGACCTCGGTGTTCACCGGCTGAAGGATATTGAGGACCCGGAGCGGATCTACCAGCTCGTCGCCGCCGGGCTGCAAGAGCGGTTCCCGCCGCTGAAGAGCCTAGGTCCGCCTGCTCCGATGGTCGGCATCTCGGGCGGCGTCCGCGGCTTCCCTGCCGTGCTGACCAGTTTCGTCGGCCGCGCGCGTGAGCTGGACGAGGTCGCGGAACTGTTGAACCGGCACCGGCTGGTGACGGTGACCGGGCCGGGTGGAGTGGGGAAAGACCAGGCTGGCCGGTGAGGTGGCACGGCGGGTCGCCGACCGGTTCGCCGACGGCGTGTGGCTCGCGGAGCTGGCCGGGGTGACAGACCCGGATCTGGTCCCGGCCGCGGTGGCGACGTCCCTCGGAATCCAGCAGGGCGGCGCAGCGTCGGTGATGGACGGCACTCGCCGACGTGCTGGCGGCCCGGCAGGTGTTGCTCGTGCTCGACAACTGCGAGCATCTGATCGACGCGGTGGCGGCACTGTGCGTGACCTTGCTGCCGGCCGCCGATGACGTGCGGATACTGGCGACCAGCAGGGAACCGGCCAGGGTTGCCGGGGAGGCCAGGTACCGGTTGCCGCCGCTCAGCCTGCCGGAGCCTGCGCTCAGCCTGCCGGAGCCTGTGCTCAGCCTGCCGGAGCCTGCGGAGGCCGCTGGTGCCGACGGATCGGGAGCAGTCGCGCTGTTCGCTGACCGGGCCCGCCAGGCGGACCCGTCTTTCACGCTGAGCGGCGAGACCGCCTCCGTGGTTGCACGGCTGGTGTCGCGCCTCGACGGGATGCCGCTGGCGATTGAGCTCGCCGCGGCGCGCGTCGAGGCGCTGGGCGTGGGCCCGCTGCTTGACCGCCTGGATGACCAGTTCAACTTGCTGGCCGGCACGGACCGGCTGGCGCCGTCCAGGCACCGGTCGCTGGCCGCGACGATTCAGTGGAGTTATGAGCTGCTGAGCGAGGACGAGCAAGGGGTGTTCCGCCGGGTCTCGGTGTTCCCCGGGCCGTTTACGCTCGAGGCCGCCGAGGCGGTCGCCGGAGCCGACGGCGGGCCCGTCGGTTCTGCACCTGGTCGATTGCTCGCTGATTGCGCCTCCTCGCGACGGCCCCGACGGGCGGCCCCGGTACGTCATGCTTCAGACCTTGCGCACCTACGGGGCGCGTCTGCTTGCGGACGCCGGGGAGGAACCTGACTCAGCGGCCGCGCTCAGCCAGCACGCGCTGCTGGTGGCGGGCCAGGCCGCGGAAGGCCTGGCAAACCAGGGACGGAGAGCTGGCATCCGCCCGGTGGCTGGACGCCGAGGACGCCACGATGCAGCAGGCCCTGGGCTGGGCGCTGGAACACGACCAGGAGGCCGCATTGCGGCTCGTCATCGCGCTGGCGCCGTGGTGGCTCCTGCGCGGCCGCTGGGCCACCGGCTACCAGCTGCTGACCGCGGCCGCCGACAACGCCGCCGAGGGGAGCCCGCAGTGGTGCGATGCACAGTTCTGGCTGGGCCTGCTCACGGCAGGCTCCAACGTGACGACCAGCTTCGGCCACTTCACCGCGGTCCTGGACGCCTTCGCCGGGCTGCCGCCCGCGCCTGTGCTGGCCCGGTCGCTGGCATGGCGCGCCGGGACGCTCGCGAATCTGCACCGCGTTTCCGAGGCATGTGAGGACGGTCGCCGCGCGCTCGCGCTGGCCGGGGAGCTAGGCGACCCAACGGGCGAGGCATACGCGCTGTACTGGCTAGGGACCGCGGCCGGCTACGTGGGCGACCTTCAGGAGGCTGAGGCATGGCTGCGCCAGGCACAGCGGATCGACCAGGCAGCCATACCCGGATGGATCGGCCGGCACAACGCCATCATCCTCGGGAGAACCCTGGGTTATGTCGGCGAGGCAAGTGAGGCCCACCGATACTGTGCCGAGGCGCTGGACGCGGCCCGGCAAGCTGGAGCCCTCTACGACCAGGGCGACGGCCTGCTTTCGATGGCATGGCTGGACTTCTCCGCGGGCAGGCTTGACGCCTCCAGGGCGCATCTCCGGGAAGTCGTTGAGCTGTTCGGACGTACCGGCGCCAACGTGCTCCTGATGAACTGCCTCGAGCTGTGCGTGGACCTGTGCGCCGCTAGGGGGCGCTGGCGAGAAGCCGTCACCGTGTGGGCGGCCTCGGCAGCCGTGCGGCAGGGAACCTGGATTCAGGATGACAGCCAGGCTCAGGGCCCGGCAGCCGAGGACGAGGACGAGAAGCGGGAGCCGCTTGACAAGGCGCGAGAGATGCTGGAGCCCGCTGTCGCCCGCGCGGCGGAGCAGCGCGGAGCTGCCATGACTCCGGCCGTCGCCGCGGAGTACGTCCTGATGCTCCTCTCCGAAGAGCCGGACAGGCCAGCCGCGGAGCCGGTCCTGCCGCACCTGAGTGCCGATGAACGAGAACTGGTCAGGCTGGTCGCCCTGGGCCGCACCAACGCCCAGATCGCTGCGCAGTTCGCCATCAGCGTCCGCACGGTCAGTTCCCGCCTCGATCGGATCCGGGCAAAGACAGGAAGCCAGCGCCGCGCCGACCTCACCCGGCTGGCCCTGCAGGCAAACCTCGTATAACCAGGCCGCCGTGAAGAACGCCGTCAGTCACCTGCGTCGTCGTGCGCCCACAGTTCGCGGAGGTTCTCCCACTCCTCCTCGTCGGGAGTCTCGCCAGCGGGGATGTACCGCGCGCCGGGGAACGAACGCGCCGGCGGGGTGAAGCTGCCTCGCTCCACGAGCCGCTCGATGTTGGCGCGGTAGACCTCGTCGACCTCCGCGTGCCGCAGCGGGTCCTCTTTCAGCCACAGGTTCTTCGGATGAATCGGCTCGTCATACATGTGCCGGAAGATCTCGGTCCGCAGGTCCTTCATCCAGTTGGAATTGAGGTTCATCATCCTGAACTGGCGCAGTGCCTCGATGTCGATGATCCCTGCGACAAATGTGTTCGCGCCCGAGCTCGTATGGCCCAGCACATTGCCCTGGTAATCGACGATGTGCGAGTTGCCGCCGGCGATGTCGTACGGGTGCTCCATCTGCGGGTGGACGTAGACCGGACCGACGTTCGGACAGACCATGTAGACGTTGTTGAAATGCGCGTGCGCCCTGTTCTGCAAAAGCCAGGTTCCGCCGGGCTCCATCCCGACCTGCGTCATCGGCACCGCCTCGCTTGGCCGGTACACGACCTCGGCCCCGTTGAAGGCGAGCGCCCGCACGGCCTCGGGGTATTCGCCGTCCGAACAGCAGATCGTGCCGATGTTGCCGATGTCGTCGGTGCGCAGCACCGGGTAGAAGGCGTCGATGCCGTCGCCGAACAACTCGACCCAGCGGTCATAGACATCGTGCGGCACGCAGGAACGCTCGCGGCACCAGAGGTGATTCTTGGCCGCCTTGTGCACGATCTCGCCCTGACGGGAAATGACGAGCAGCGAATTGAAGAAGCGATCGTCGATGACCTCCGGCCAGCGGGCCTTGCACTGGACGACGATGTAGGTGTCGTAATGCCGCGCGAGAGCGGCCAGCCGGTCGGTCTCCGGCCCCGGAATGTCGATGAAGAGCTCGCGTGCCGCGGTTACGTGGGGGATGTCGAAGATCTCGTCGGTGAACCCGGTCAGCGCGCCCTCGGCCAGCGCGATCAGCCGCACGGGCATGTTGATGCCGATGATCGACACGGCGGCGTGAATGCCGTCCTCGACGATCTGCAGGTTGCGGTCGATGTCCTTGCGGCTGCCTATGCCGTGGACGACCGTTGAGAGCCCGACCGCCATATAAGGCGCCACCGGCTCGCCCGCGTTCTCGACCTCGCGTCCGTTCACCGCTGCGCCCACCCGTCACGCGATCGGCATTCGTGACGAGTTGCGGCGTCCGCCGACCATTCGCAGGAGCCTTAAGGGTATGAAGTATAGCGAACCATATGAGGGTGTAAGTATTCCCGAAGGAGATGCCATGGTTGCTCCAGCAGCGGACACCGGTGCGCGGCAGTCGGACGAGGGGCTCCGTACCGGCGTTCTGAAGGTCCGCCACGCAGTGATCACATCGCTGGCCGTCATCACGCCTGCGGCGGCGATCTTGTTCCTGCCGATCCCGATAGCAGCCAACGCGGGCGCCGCGATGCCGCTATCGATCATCGTGGCGTTTGTCGTGGTGTTCGTGATCATGAACGCGGTGTACCGGTTCTCGCAGCGGATCTCACATGCTGGATCGTTCTTCGCGTTCGTGCGTGACTCACTGGGCGTCCGCGCCGGGTTCTTTACCGGCTGGCTGTTCCTGGCCTTTTACCCGGTGTTCGTAGCGTTTGACCTGATCCTTTTCGGCGCCACTCTTAACGGCATCATCGTGGCGCACGGCGGTCCCGACATCCCGTGGTGGCTGCTGATGCTGATCGGCATGGTCCTGATCTGGGGCGTTGCCGTGCTCGGCATCAGGCTCTCGGTCCGCTCGGATCTGGCGCTGCTGACGTTCGAGCTCGCGGTGCTCCTCGCGCTGGCGATCACGATCCTGGCCAAGGGCGCGCCGGGCGGCGACTGGCACGCGCACGTGTTCAGCCCGAGCGCGAGCCCGGCCGGTTTCAGCGGCGTCGTGGTCGGCGCGGTCTTCGGAGTGCTGGCCTTCACCGGCTTCGAGGCGCCTGCCTACCTGGGAGAGGAGGCCGTGAACCCGCGGCGCACCGTGCCGCGCGCGATCCTGCTGACCACCGCGGGGATCGGCATCGTCTTCGTGTTCTTCTTCTACGTGACGACCGTGGGCTACGGGCTGCCCAACATCGCGAAGCTGCCAGGCGATCCCGCGCCGTGGGACACGCTCGGCCAGCACTACTGGGGCTCGGGCGCCACCATCCTGATCGACATCGCGTCGGTCGTGGCGCTGGTCGCCGGCGCCCTCGCTTGCCAGAACGGCGCCGCGCGCATGGTGTACGCGCTCGGCAGGGACGGCCTGCTGCCGCGAGCTCTCGGGCGCACCCTGCCGAGGTTCGGCACTCCCGTTGCCGCGCTCACGTTCCTGCTCGGCGGCTCGCTGGCGATGGGCTTCGGTTTCGGCTTCGGGTTCCAGCCGCTGCCGGCGTTCTCGCTGCTGAGCCTCGTCGTCACGCTCTGCGCGCTCGGCGTTTACGCAATCGTCCAGGTTGCCCTTGTCCGCTACTTCCTGCGCCTCGGGGCGTTCAACCCGTTCTGGCACGGGCTGGTCCCGGTGCTCGCGGTCGCGGCGATCGTCTACCTGTTCATCAAGAACATCTCGCCTCAGCCGGCGTATCCGTCCAACCTGGCGATCTGGATCGCGGTCGGCTGGGCGGTCTTCGGCCTGCTGATCCTCGCTGTGCTGGTCGCGTTCAGGCGGGACAGGCTCGCCGCCGCGGCCGCCATCATCGGGGACGCCGACAATCCCGAGGAAGCGGGCCTGTTCCGCTCCGAATGACATTGCCGCGCCCCAGCGGATGCGCGCGCATCCGGCGGCATTTGCAGCGCTCTCGCGGCCACGCTCACCCTCAGCCGATCCCAGCAGTAACAACAGTCACGCGGGCCTCGTCAGCACCGGATGGAACAGGCTGACGGCAGACGACTCGGCAAGCCCGTGCGTGGAGGGGCCATTCATCGCGGATCGTGCAATGGACGGACCATTCACATACCGGCGGAGCCGGAGAACATGCCGCTAACGCGCCGGGCGGCTGCTGGGCATCTAGCCCTCGCCTGAAAATGGTCCGCGCATCCCTTTTTCGTAGCGGCGACCGGCGAGTACATTTCTGAAGTAAAGGCGTCATGGATTGGATGTTGTGAGGTGCGACGTGCCGATTGAGCATCTTGTTGTGCTATGCCTGGAAAACCGATCTTTCGACCATATGCTTGGCTTCCTCGAGCACCCTGCCGACGATTTCAACGGCCTGTTGCGTGGTGGTCGTTATGACAACAAGGGCTGGGATCGGGGGAGTCGCGTGCCTGCGACTCCTCATGCGAAGAGGGTGCTGCCCTTCGGCCCTGACCATTCCCACGATGCGGCCATGGAACAGCTCGCGCTCGTCGGCAGGGGGCCTCGCCGGCGCGCGACTAACGACGGCTTCGTGTTGAGCTATGAACGCAAGGCGCGCGGCCTGGCGCCCGCCGAGCTCGGCGGGTTGCTCGCGCCCGTGCTGAACTGGATGCAGAAGCGCAAGCAGGCCACGGCTCCCACGGCTATCGGGCGCGGTCCGCTCGTGATGCTCTGCCAGGACCCGACCCAGGTGCCCGTGCTGAGCAGGCTGGCCTTGGACTTCGCGGTCTGCGATCAGTGGTTTTGCTCGGTGCCAGGAGAGACATGGCCGAACCGGAACTTCCTGCATGCTGCGACGTCTGATGGCGAGACTGACATCGAGATCAGGGCCTATACCAATCCCACTATCTTCGAGTTGCTCGAGGACAACGGCGCTAGCTGGCGGATCTACTACGACGACACGCCACAGGTCTGGGCCTTTCCCGCGCTCTGGGATACGCCGGAGAGACACAAGAACTGGTACCCCACCGCACGTTTCGCCGAGCACGTTGCCGCGGGTGATCTGCCGAGCTATTCCTTCATCGAGCCCAATCATCGGCCGCCGCTGCACGTGCTGGACCACAGCCCTGGCGGCCCCGACGTCAGCGACAGCCAGCACCCGGAAAACAACCTGGTGTCCAATCAGGGCTACGACACCTTCGACAGCGCCACCGACACCGACTTCGCGCGCGGCGAGGGCCTGATCGCCACGGTCTACGAGGCGCTGCGGGCGAATCCCGATCTGTTCGCTCGCACGATGCTGGTCATCACCTACGACGAGCACGGCGGGCTGTACGACCACGAGCCGCCGCCGAGAGGGATCCCGTCCCCAGGCGGCGGACGAAGGCTAGGGGCCAAGATCCTGCACGCGATCTGGCATCGCAAGGTGCGCAGCTTCGATTTCACGATGCTCGGACCTCGCGTCCCTGCCGTTCTCGTATCCCCGCTCATCGATGCCGGGACGCTCGATCACCGGGTGCGTGACCACGCGAGCGTGCCGTCGACGCTGCGCGCGCTGTTCGCGCCGGGCGCCAGCCCGCTGACCCGCCGCGACGCGTGGGCGCCCCCGTTCCACGACGTCGCAGCCCGCGACACGCCGCGGACTGACCTGCCGACCTGTCGGGAAACCGGCGTGCAGCCCCGGCCCCGGCGGCGGTTGCCGCTGCTTCGGCGGCGGCGGCAGCCGAACCAGTCGCTGGCGCCGTCATCCCCAGCTACTACGAGGACTTCATCAAGCAGGCCGATGACGTGCGCGCGAGGCTCAGCCACGTGGGAGAGCCCGAGATAGCAGCGGCAACCGCGCCGGGACAGCTGCAGCGCGCCGCCCAGACTAGCGAGGCATTTCAGGAGGCGGCGCACCGTCACCGCCATCCCGGCTAACGACCGCCGGGCGTCCGGCAGGACGCCTGAACCGAGGCCATCGGCTACATCAACATGCTTAGGCGTCTCTGACGATCTCGTAGGTGACGAAGGCGATGCCGCTGCCGACGGTCTGGTTGCCGACAAGGCGGATCGCCTTCTTGTCGCTTGTCTCGCCGAAGAGGCGTTCGCCGGCTCCGAGCAGGACAGGGAAGACGAACAGCCGCAGTTCATCGACCAGGTCGTGCTCGATCAGCGTGCGCCCGAGCTGATAGCTGGCGTAGACGACGATGTCCCCGTCCAGATCCTGCTTCAGCCTCGTGACCTCGTCGATCACGGCGCCCTTCAGGACTGTCACGTTGGTCCACCTGGGGTCTTCGAGTGTGGAGGACACGACGTACTTAGGCAGGCTGTTGAGCCGGTCCGCCCACTCGCCAGTCCGGGACGTCCACCTCGAGCCGAACCACTCGTCGCTGCGCCTGCCCAGCAGCAGGGCGTCAGCGTGCATCGCCTCGGCGGCCAGGACCTTGCGCCACTCTTCGAGGTCCTTGGCTCCATGCCCGGTCAACCAGCCGCCTAGCTTGAAGCCCTCCTCGCCGTCGGGGTCCTGGACCACTCCGTCCAGCGAGACGTTCGTACTGATGACGATCTTTCCCATGTCAGGTCTCCTTGTCGTTGGCGTTGTCAGCAGCCAGTGATGCAGACCCCGCGGAGTCGCGAGACTGGGCGCGCACGGAGCGTCAAATTCGCCTTTCGGCCAGTGGCTGTACCGGACGGGCTAGGGCAGCAGGCGGGCTCGGCAGGCTAGCTGGAGGGCCAGGCGCTGGTCAGGATCGTCGAGATCGACACCAAGCAGGCTGGTGATCCGGCGCATGCGGTAGGTGACCGCGTTGCGGTGCAGGTGCAGCCGCACCGCCGTTCTGGTGATCGACCCTTGCTCGTCGAGGAACGCCGCCAGCGTCCTGATGGCCGTCTCTGAGCGGGCAGGGCCGAGGCGTTCCAGCGGCGCGAGTTGCACCCGCACCGAAGCTCTCGCCGCGTCCGAGGCGTACCACTCCATCAGCATCCGCTGCACCCCGGTCGCGTCATGGGCGGTGACACCCGGTGGCTTGCCTGCGGCCCGCGCCGCGATGATCGCGCTGCGCGCTTCCGCGGCGGCGGCGCGCAGGCC
The DNA here is from genome assembly GCA_963809195.1 of uncultured Actinomycetota bacterium. Classification (GTDB taxonomy): domain Bacteria; phylum Actinomycetota; class Actinomycetes; order Streptosporangiales; family Streptosporangiaceae; genus Chersky-822. Next base: position 204,989 of record CAWEIQ010000006.1, read on the forward strand.
GAGCGGACCTTCGTGCGGCGTGCTCACTCCGGCTCGCAGCCGTAGCGCAGGGAATCTGCGCCGAGACGATCTCGACCGCACGCGACGCAGAACGGGCTGCTCGGGCCGTCGCCTGGGCACCCGGGTCGGATTTCGTCATCCAGATCAGCACGATCGCCCGAGCGATCCTGGACAAGTACCAGGTACCGCCCGCCGCGGCGGCCGCGCCGAGCGCCACCTGACCAACCGCTTCGAGCAGCTCGAACCGGCCAATCTCGTCAGGAGTGACGTCGGTGAGGTTGTCGGCCTCGATCCTGCACCGCGACGTGCCATCCGGACAGCGCGATGCCCAGCTGCCTGGCTCGCTCGAGCATGTCCTCGTTCAGTGCCGACTCGGAGATCAGCAGTTCGGCGAGCAGTTCTGAGCGGGACCGGATCGGGAGCTCGCGCGCCTTTCTCTCTTCATCGGCCAGGCGCGCCGCGGCGTCAGCGGCGGCGCGCAGCACGAGGCGGGCGGCGATCGCCAGATCGCCGTGAGCGTGCGGGGCAACAAGCGCGACGGGGTCGGCAGATCGTTCTACCGGGCTGCCGAGGCTCTCGGCGACCATCGCGCACAACGTGTCCAGGTCGGCCCCGGCCCGCTCGGCCCGGTCAACCGCATCGATGCCCGCGTTCGCTCTTGCCAGCGCCAGCGCGGGTCCGCCGCCCACCTCGGCCAGCACGGCAAGCAACAGCTCGGTGAGTTCAAGCTTCGCCGGGATCGAGATCAGCGCGACACCGGCCCTCCTCGCGATGTCGATAGCGGTGAGCGGCGGCCGCCAGCGCTCCTGGGCGAACGCGCCTACGGCCCCGACGCCGCCCAGGGCAGCCCAGCGCAGGGCCATGTCGAAGCGGTAGTCCGTCGCCGATTCCGACGCCGACCCGGCCGAGGATGACCAGGCTGTCCGACGGCGCGGCCTCGAGGTCGGAGAATCGCTCAGCCAGCCAGACGCCCGTGACCTCCCGGCCGCCGCCGACGTCGTTGACCCGCGCAAGGCCGGCGAGCGATGGAGCCGACAGGATCGCGTCAACGCAGGTCATGCACGGTGATATTAGGCACTCTGCACAGCATGTGGAAGATCATTGGTCACTGCGGCCATTACCCGACCGCGGGGACGGCTGAGAGCATCGGCAGGTGCCGACCCCCGCGACAACAGCTCCGCACCAGCCACGGGTGCGCGGACGAGGCTTGCCGTCGACATCGGCGGTACCTTCACCGATCTCGTGGCGGTCGACACGGTCAGCGGCAGCGTCCTGCGAGCAAAGGCGGACACCACCTCGAACCTGACCGACGGCGTGCTCACCGCGCTCGCCGAATCCGGCGTCCCTGCCGGGTCGGTCGGGGAGTTCATCCACGGCACCACGGTCGTGATCAACGCCGTCACCGAGCGCCGCGGCGCGCCGACCGCGCTCGTCACGACCCGCGGCTTCCGCGACGTGCTGGAGATCGGCCGGGCCAACCGGCCCGACCTGTACAACCTCGCCTACGCCAAGCCGGTGCCTTTCGTGCCCAGGCACTTGCGCTTCGAGGTCGCCGAGCGGATGACGCACCTCGGCACCGTCGTGCAGCCGGTCTGCGAGGCCGACGTGGCGGCCGCGGCCGCGCAGATCGCTGCCAGCAACGTCACGTGCGGTCGCGATCTGCCTGCTGCACGCCTGGGCCAATCCGGCGCACGAGCAGCAACTGGCCGCCGCGCTGCGCGAGGCGCTGCCCGGCATCTGCGGTCGTGGCCTCGCACGAGATCAGCGGCCAGTGGCGGGAGTACGAGCGGACCAGCACCGCGGTTCTCTCCGCCTACGTCCAGCCGGTCGTGGCCGACTACCTTTCAGCTCGCTGGAGTCCGCGCTGCGCGAGCCAGGGCGTCAGCACGCCGATGCGCGCGATGCGTTCCAACGGCGGGGTGAGCTTCGTTCGCCGGGGCGGCGCGGGCGCCGATCGCGCTGCTCGAATCCGGTCCGGTGGCCGGCGTCATGGCCGCCGCCGAACTCGGCCGCCGGCTCGGCAACAACAACGTGCTCACCCTGGACATCGGCGGAACAACGGCCAAGACATCGGCGGTCCGCGACGGCGAGGTCCGGATCGACACGCTGCACCACATCGGCAGGACGCCGTCGTTCGCGGGTTACCCGGTTCAGGTCCCGACCGTGGAGATCATCGAGATCGGCGCGGGCGGCGGATCCATCGTCTGGTCGGACTCGGCCGGCGGCCTGCACGTCGGGCCGCGCAGCGCGGGCGCCGACCCGGGACCCGCGTGCTACGGCCGGGGCGGCAGCGAGCCGACCCTCACCGACGCGAACCTGCTGCTCGGCCGGCTTGACCCCGACTACTTCCTCGGCGGCACGAGGAAGCTGGATGTCAGCGCAGCCGAGAAGGCGCTCGCCGGACTGGGCAGGCAGGTCGGCGCCGACGCCTCGTCGGTCGCCCGAGGCGTGCTGCGCTACGCGGTCGCCCAGATGAGCCACGCGCTCCGGCTCGTGACATTGCGCCGTGGCCATGATCCCCGTGACTTCGTCTTCGTCGCCTACGGCGGCGCGGGCCCGCTGCACGCCGCGCTGCTGGCGCGCGAGCTCGGCATCTCCCGCACGGTCATCCCGCCTGGTCCCGGCCACTTCTCTGCCTTCGGGATGCTGGCCAGCCCGCTGCGCGGCGAGGCCGTCCGGACCGTCGTCGGCGCCGCTGGACGCGATCGACCTGGCCGCGGCGTTCGCGGCGGTCGAGGACGCGGCGCTGGCCGAGCTCGCCGACGGCAGCGACGCGAGCCACGCCGAACTCTCGAGGTACGCGGAACTCCGGTACGCCGGCCAGGAGCACACTCTGGAGGTCCCGGTCCCCGATCCGGCCGCGCTCGACGATGTCCGCGCTGCGTTCGAACGGCGTTGCCTGGACAACTACTCGTTCCGGCTGGACGCACCGCTCGAGGTCGTCTCGCTCCGGGTCGGCGCGACGCTGCCGACCGCCGGAGATCAGCTGGACGGACCAGAGCTCGCCGGGCGCGCGGCCGCCTGCCAGTACCCGGCTGGTGGACCTCGACCCGTACGGCACGCAGCAGGAGATTCCCGTTCTGGTCCGCGCCGAGCTCGCGTCGTTGGTCGCCGGACCGTGCGTGATCGAGGAACCGGCCGCCACCACGCTGGTCCTGCCCGGCCAGGTCGCTCGCCAGGACGAAGCCGGCAACCTGATCCTGGAAGAGTCAGGGGCGCGCCGATGAGCACCGTGCCGGAGGCGCGCCAATGAGCACCGCCGACCGGTTCACCATGGACGTCTTGCGCGAGGGCTTCGCCGCGATCAGCGACGAGATGTTCGTCTCGCTGCAGCGCACGTCGCAGAGCCCGATCATCTACGAGGTCCTCGACTTCGGGGTCGGCATCTCCGACGCCGACGGCGAGCTGGTCTCCCAGGGCAACGGCATCGCCGGCTTCCTCGGCCCGCTCGGCGACGCGATCAAGGAGACCATCGCCCGCGGCAAGGACCTGCGGCCCGGCGACGTGATCATCGCGAACGACCCTTACGCCGGCGGCGGAACGCACCTGTCCGACGTGGCGCTGGTCCGGCCGGTCTTCGCCAGTAGCACCGAACTGATCGGGTTCGCCGCGGCCAAGGGTCACTGGACCGAGGTCGGCGGCAAGGATCCGGGCTCGTGGACCGCCGACTCGCAGGACGTCTACGCGGAGGGCCTGCAACTGCCGTTCGTGCACGCCTACCGCGAAGGAAAGCCGTGCGAAGACATCCGCGCCATCCTCGCCGCCAACAGCCGTCTGCCCGAGATGGTCCTTGGTGACCTGACCGCGCAGGCCGCCTGCCTGGAGGTGGCAGAACGCCGCCTGCTCGAGATGTGCGACCGCTACGGGACTGCCACGGTCAAGACGGCCATGCGCGCCGTCCTCGAGCGCAGCGAGCGGCTCTGCCGGGACGCGCTCGCGAGGATCCCGCACGGCGTCTTCACGGCCGAGGACTTCACCGACACCGACGGCCTCGGCAACGGCCCGTTCCGCGTCAAGGTCAGGGTCGAGGTCACCGGCGACGGCGTGACCTGCGACTTCACCGGCAGCCACGCGCCAGGTTCCCGGCCCGATCAACTGCACGTGGTCCGGCCTCGTCTCCGGCGTGCGCACCGTCTTCAAGGCCATCACCGACCCGGCGGAACCCGCGACCGACGGCTGGTTCCGGCCGCTGACGATCATCTGCCCGCCGGGCAATATCTTCAACGCCACGCGCCCGGCCCCGGTCGCGGCCTACTTCGAGGCCACGGAAATGGCCTCCGACCTCGTCTGGCACGCGCTCGCACCCGCGTTCCCCGACCGGCTGCCCGCGGGAACCTTCGTCTCGGTGTGCTCGACCTCGCTGGCGCTGACCCACCCGGACACCGGCGAGGAGACCCTGCTCGTCGAGCCGCAGCCCGGCGGCTGGGGAGCGACCCGCGACGCCGACGGCCAGCACGGGCTGGTCTCGGTCGGCGACGGCGAGACCTACACGATCCCGGTCGAGGTCGCCGAGCAGCGCTACGGCGTGCGGGTCGAGCGGTTCGGCTTCGACATCGTCGCAGGAGCGGGCGCGGGCCGCCGCCGCGGCGGCCGCGGGCTGGTGCGCGAGTACCGGATCTGCAGCGACGAGGCCTTGCTCACGGTTGCCTGGGGCCGGCACCTGTACCCGCCGTGGGGCGCCGCGGGCGGCCGGGACGGCTCGCCCAACTACGTCGAGGTGCTGCGGGACGGCCAGCCGATCGGGCCGCGCTTCGGCAAGGTCTCGCGGATGCCGCTGCGCCGCGATGACGTGGTCCGCCTGGTGACCGGCTCGGGCGGCGGCTACGGCGACCCGCGCGAGCGCGAGCCGGACCTCGTGGCCGCTGACCTGCGCGACGAATTGATCACCGACGGCCGAAGCGACCGAGTTCTACGGCCACGAGCCGCCCCGAGAGCCCTGTTCATCGCCGGAAGAACTGGAGCCCAATTGATGCGGAGTGCATATATGCACCGACACCGCCGCGTAGGTAGCGTTCGATCATGAAGCGCCTGCTCGACGAGCCTGCGCTGCGGTCACTCGCGCGCGGCTGCGCCGTGCTCGGCACCGGTGGCGGCGGCGATCCGCGGATCGGGCTGCTTGCTGGCGCTGCAGGCGCTCGAGGAGGTCGGGCCGACCGAACTCGTCGACCTCGACGATCTCCCCGCAGACGCGCTGATCATGCCGTGCGGGATGGTCGGCGCGCCGACCGTGCACATCGAGAAGATCGAGAATGGCGGCGAGGGCGCGATCCTGCGCGAGCAGCTCGAACGGCTCACGGGCCGCACCGTCGCGGCGCTGATGCCCGCGGAGATCGGCGGATCCAATGGCCTGCTGCCGCTGACCTGGGCGGGCCGGATGGGCCTGCCGGTCGTCGACGCCGACGGCATGGGCCGGGCGTTCCCGCTGATTCCCCAGGTCACGCATGCACCTGGCCGGGCATCGACCCGAATCCGGGCGTGATGACCGACGAGCGCGGCAACGTCCTGGTCTTCACCGCGATCTCCGGCGCCTGGATGGAGCGGCTCGAGCGCTCGGCGGCGGTGGAGTTCGGCGGCGCTGGCGCGGCCACCGAGTACATCATGACGGTCGCGCAGGCGCGGGACGGGGCAGCGGTGCGCGGCACGTTCACGCTGGCCATCGAGATCGGCGACGCGCTGACCAGCGCCGTCGGCGACCCGATCGCGGCGCTGATCGCGGTGACCGGCGGCTTCCCGCTGATGACCGGCAAGGTGACCGACGTCGAGCGGCGCACGACCAAGGGCTTCGTCCGCGGGCTCGGTCGTGGTCGAGGGCCTCGGCGACGACGCCGGGAGGCTGCTCAGGCTCGAGATTCAGAACGAGAACCTCGTCGCACTCGAGCAGGGCAGGGTGCTCGCCTCCGTGCCTGATCTGATCACCGTCCTGGACAGCGAGACCGCCGACGCGATCCCGACCGAGCGGGTGCGGTACGGCCAGCGCGTGACGGTGATCGCGATGGCGTTGCGCCCCGATCTGGCGGAGCCCGTTCGGGCTGGAGATGGCCGGGCCGCGCGCGTTCGGCTACGACTTCGACTACGTGCCCGTGGAGGAGCTCGCCGGTGCCAGCGCTTGACTACCGACTCGGCATCGACGTCGGCGGGACCAACACCGACGCCGTGATCCTCGACCGCGACGGACCGGGTGCTCGCCAAGGCCAAGGTGCCGACCACGCCGGACGTGACCGGCGGCATCGTCGCCGCGCTCGACGCCGTGATCGGCACCTCGGACACTGCGACGGCCGCGCACGGATCACGCACGCGATGCTCGGGACCACGCACGCGACCAACGCGGTGCTGGAGCGCCGCAAGCTGCATCGCGTCGCGGTGATCAGGATCGGCGCCCCGGCCACGCTCGGCGTCCGGCCGATGTTCGAATGGCCAGCCGACCTCACCGCCGTGGTCGCGGCGGGCGCGACCGTCGTGGCCGGCGGGATCGAGTTCGACGGCAGGGACCTGTCGCCGTTCGACGACGACGCGGTCGCCGCGTTCCTCGGCTCGGTCGCCGGGCGCTGCGACGGGGTCGCGATCACCAGCGTCTTCGCGCCGGTCTCGCCGCGGCACGAGCTGCTCGCCGCGGAGATCGTCAAGCGCGAGCTCGGCGAGGTGCCCGTCTCGCTCAGCCACGAGATCGGCTCGGTCGGCCTGCTCGAGCGGGAGAACGCCACCGTCCTCAACGCGGCCCTCGTCTGGCGTCGCCGGCGACGTCGCCCGCGCGCTCGGACAGGCGCTGGCCGCGCACAACCTGTCTCCCGTGACGTTCTTCGCGCAGAACGACGGCACGCTGATGGCGCTCGACCACGCCCTGCGCTATCCGGTGCTGACGATCGGCAGCGGGCCAGCCAACAGCATCCGCGGCGCCGCGTTCCTGACCGGACGTACCGACGCGCTCGTCGCCGACGTCGGCGGCACGTCGACCGACGTCGGGGTGCTGGTGAACGGCTTCCCGCGCGAGTCGTCGCAGGGCGTCGAGATCGGCGGCATCCGGACCAACTTCCGGATGCCCGACCTGGTGACGATCGCGCTCGGCGGCGGGACGGTCGTGTCAGCGGCGGCGCGAGCGGGCGGTACGGCTCGGACCGGAGAGCGTCGGGTACCGGCTGCGGGAGGAGGCGCTGGTCTTCGGCGGGTCGACGCCGACGCTGACCGACAGCGCGGTCGCGACCGGGACGGGCCACGCTCGGGGATCCCTCGCTGACCAGGTCGGCGCTGCGCCTGCTCGAGGCGGCGTGCGCGGGCCTCGGACGAGGAACTCGCCGACGCGATCGACCGGGTGAAGACCGCCAAGGGCGACCTGACGCTGATCGCGGTCGGCGGCGGCAGCATCCTGATCCCCGACGAGCTGCCAGGGGTCAGCGAGGTCATCCGCCCCGACCATTTCGACGCGGCGAACGCGATCGGCGCCGCGATCGCCTCGGTCAGCGGGCAGGTCGACCGGATCTTTCATTTCGGGCCTGGCGGCAGGAAGGCCGCCCTGGACGAGGCCAGCCAGGAGGCAAGGGACCACGCGGTCGCCGCCGGCGCCGACCCCGGCACGGTCCAGATCGTCGAACTGGAGGAAATCCCGCTCGCCTACCTCACGTCCCCCGCCGTCCGGATCCGGGCCAAGGCGGCGGGTGCGCTGGGCGGGCTGTACGAGGCATCACATTCACGCTAGTCAGCACTAGAGGTGGACGATGAAGAAGCAGAGGGCATGGGCAAAGGCGGCAACGGCCGCTGGAGTCGCCCTTGCGCTGCTTGCGGCGGCGTGCGGCGGCAGCACGTACAGCAACAACAAGGTGCGCGGCAAGAAGCACGCGACATCGACGGTGTTCACCTACGACACCTACACGCAGGTCATGGTCGACGGCTGGGATCCGGCGACCGAGTACTCCAACGGCATCATCGCGATGAGCAACATGTACGAGACGCTCACGCGCTACAACGCGGTCACGCAGACGGTCGATCCGCTGCTCGCGACGAGCTGGTCGCACTCGTCCGACGGGCTGACCTGGACCTTCCAGCTTCGCCACGGCGTTCACTTCCACACCGGGCGGCTGATGACGGCGCAGGCCGCCAAGGCGGCCATTCTGCGGACCAAGAAGCTCAATGGCGGCGCCGCCTACATCTGGGGCGCGGTGAAGAGCATCGACACCCCCGGCCAGTACACGATGGTCTTCCACCTGTCCTACCCGTCGCCGCTCGCCCTGGAGGCGTCGGCGGACTACTCGGCCTACATCTACGACACGCAGGCAGTGGGCAGCGGCAGCCTCATGAAGTGGCTGAACGCGGCGCACGACGCGGGCACCGGGCCGTACACGCTGCAGACCTTCAACAACGGCCAGGAGTTCGAGGTCATCCTCAAGGCATTTCCCGGCTACTGGGGCGGCTGGAAGGGACAGCATTTCAAGAAGGTCGTGTTCCGCGTGGTTCCGCAGGACACCACGGCGGCGCAGCTGCTGCGTGCCGGGCAGGTCAGCTTCGTCGAGCAGATGAGCCCGACGCAGTGGAAGTCGCTGCAAGGGCGTGCCAGGGCATCAAGCTGGTCAGCTCGCCGTCGTGGCAGAACCTGCTGGCCCAGCTGAACGCGCCGGCCCTCAGCGCGCCGATCCGGCAGGCCATTTCGTACGCCACCAACTATCCAGGCATCGTCGCGGCCCTGAGCGGCGCGGCGGTGCAGTCGAGCGGGATCGTGCCCGCTGGCCTCTTCGGCCACTTCACCAACCTGCCGAGCTACACATACGACCCGGCCAAGGCAGCCAAGCTGCTGAACTCGGCCGGGTACGGCCCAGGCAAGAAGAAGCTGAACCTCAGCCTCACCTACACCGCGGGCGACTCCAACGAGCAGGTCGTCGCGACGCTGCTGAAGTCGAGCCTGGCCAAGCTGAACGTCAACCTGAACGTTGCAGCCGCTGGCATGGGCGACCCAGTGGGGCAAGGGCAAGTCCTCCTCGGCCAAGGCACGGCAGGACATCTTCATGGAGTACTGGTGGCCGGACTACGCCGACCCGTACTCCTGGTTCGTCAACCTGCTGCTGAGCGAGAAGCAGCCGTTCTTCAACCTGTCGTATTACTCGAATCCGGCGCTGGACAAGCAGATCAACCAGGTGGAGTCGCTGGTCGCCACGAACCCGACGGCGGGCAGCGCGCTGTACAAGACGATGCAGGTCGAGGTCCTGAAGCAGGCACCGATCGTGTTCTTGTACAACACCAACTACCAGTACGCGATGTCGAACGCGTTCTCCGGATTCCAGGTCAACCCGGCGTACCCGAACGTCATCTTCGCCTACAACCTCAAGCCGTAACCGGTGCTGGTCTTCGTCGCGCGCCGGATCGCGCTCGCCGTCGTGGTGGTCGTGGGCGTCATCGTGGTGACGTTCGTGGTCGCTCACGTGGTGCCAGGCGATCCGGCCGCGACGTGGGCCGGCCCGCACGCCTCGGCCGCTCAGATCGCGCGGGCGCGCCAGTTCCTCGGCCTGAACCGGCCGCTGGCCGTCCAGCTGATCTCCTACCTGGGCGGGATCGCGGCCGGGAACTGGGGCGTCTCCATCCACACGCACAGGTCGGTGCTATCTGACCTGATGACGGCCGCGCCGGCCTCGCTCGAGCTGGTCATCACCGCGCTCCTGCTGGCGATCGTGGTCGGCATTCCGCTCGGCCTGGCGTCGGCCAGGCGGCCAGGCCGCCCTGCCGACCAGTTCATCAGGGCCGGATCGATCCTGGGCATCTCGATGCCCATCTTCTGGATGGCGCTGATCCTGCAGCTCGTCTTCAGCCAGCGGCTCAACTGGCTGCCGGCCGCCGGCGAGTACTCCCCCAGCCTGCTGTTCACGCATCCGCTGGCGAAGCGAACCGGCTTCCCGGTCATCGACTCACTGCTCGGCGGCAATCTGCCGATGTTCGGCAGCACGCTGACTCACCTGATCCTGCCCGCGCATCGTCGTCGCGGCCTACCCGGCTGGCCTGATCGCGCGGATGGTGCGCGCTCAGGTGCTCGACACGATCGGCGACACGCACGTGCTCAACGCGCGGGCGCTGGGATTCGGCGAACGGCAGATCTTCGGCCGGTTCGCCATGAAGCTCGCCTGGACTCCCGGTCGCGGCGGCCATTGCCCTGGTGTTCGGTTATTCGCTGGTCAACACCTTCCTGGTGGAATCCATCTTCGACTGGCCGGGTCTTGGCAGCTACGCGGCGGTGTCCATCTCGACCCTGGACACCCCGGCGATCCTCGGCGTGACGTTGTTCGTCGCGGTGGCGTACGTCGTCGCGAACCTGGTGGTCGACGTGGTGCAGGCCGCTATCGACCCGCGGATCAGGCTGCGATGAGCGGGGTCAGCCGATGATCGAGTCCGGGGCGATCAGGCCGCCGCAGACCGGTATCGCCGGCGGCCGGGCTTGGCGGCACGGTCTTGGCGGCCAATCCGCTGCTGACGGTCGGCGGCGCGGTTCGTTCTGCTGATCGTGCTCGTCGCGATCTTCGCCCCGCTGATCGCGCCGTTCCCTGGCGATGCGGGGACGGCGACCAATCCCTTCGAGGTGCTCAAGGCCCCGTCGGCGGCCCACTGGTTCGGGACTGATCAAGTCGGCCGCGACATCTTGTCCAGAGTCCTGTTCGGCGCGAGGGTGTCGCCTGTCATCGCGATCATCGTGCTGGCCATCGCCTGCCTCATCGGCATTCCGCTCGGCGTCGCGGCCGGTTTCCTCGGCGGCTGGGTCGATGAGCTGATCATGCGGGTGACCGACGTGTTCCTCGCGTTCCCGCCGCTGCTGCTGGCGCTGGCGCTCGCGGCCGTGCTGCCCGCGAGCCTGACCAGCCTGACGATCGCGATGGCCGCCGTCTGGTGGCCCTGGTACGTCCGGCTGATCCGCGGCCAGGCGGCGTCGGTGGCCGGCAGGCCGTACGTGGAGGCGTGCAGGGCGGCGGGGATCTCCCGGTGCGCATCATCTTCCGGCACGTCCTGCCGAACTCGTTCACGCCCGTGCTCGTGCAGGTCTCGCTCGACGTCGGCGGCGTGATCCTGACCGCGTCGGCGCTGTCGTTCCTGGGGCTCGGCGCCCAGGATCCGGTGCCTGACTGGGGCCTCATGGTCGCGGAGGGCGCAGCGGTACTTCACGCCGGACTGGTGGCTGGTGACCTTCCCTGGCCTCGCCATCTTGCTGACCGCCTTCGCGTTCAACCTGCTCGGCGACGGCCTGCGCGACCTGCTCGACCCGAAGCGGAGCTTCCTGCCATGACCGGGCCGTCCTGAGAGGGCTCGCGCATCCACGGGGCGGCTGGGCATCGCCGGTCTGACCATCAGCTTCGGCAGCCGGCAGGTCGTCGCGATCGACGATCTGCGGCTGGACCACGCCGAGATTCTCGGCCTCGCCGGGGAAAGCGGCTCCGGCAAGTCCATGACCACGCTCGCTATCCTCGGTCTCGCGCACACCGTCGGGGCGAGCGTCAGCGGCAGCATCACGCTCGACGGTCAGGAACTGACCGGGCTGCCGCAGGAGAAGCTTGCGCGCAGATCCGGGGACGACGGATCGCGGCCATCTTCCAGAGCCCGTCGACCGCGTTCAACCCGGTGTACCGGGTGGGGACGCATCGTGACCAAGGCGCTGCGCCTGCACGGTGCGACCAAGTCCGAGGCGCCCGGACCGTGCCGCGGAGGCGATGCGCCAGGTGCTGCTCTCGCCCGACCTGATGCGCCGGTACCCGTCCCAGCTCTCCGGCGGTCAGTTGCAGCGGGTCGCGATCGCGCTCGCGGTCGCGCTGCGCGCGGAGATCCTGCTGGCCGACGAGCCGACCAGCGCGCTCGACGTCACGGTGCAGGCCGAGGTGCTCGACCTGCTGCGCGACCTGCGCGAGTCCATCGGCATGTCGATCTTGTTCATCAGCCACGACCTGGCCGTGGTCGCCGAACTGTGCGACCGGGTCGCCGTGATGCGCCAGGGGCTCATCGTCGAGCAAGGCCCGGCCCGCGAGGTGCTGTCCGCCCCCGCCAATCCGTACACCGCCGAACTGCTCGAGTCGGTGCCGAAGCTGGCGAGCCCGATATGACCGCCGAACGCGATCTTGCGGGCGGTCGCGATCTGACGGCGAGCCCGATCAGGCCGGCGATTCGCCGCTGCTTCAGATCAGCGACCTCACGGTCCGGTTCGGGCCGGTCCGGGCCGTGGACGGCGTGTCGCTCGACGTCGCGGCCGGCCCGTTCGGCCTCGGCCTGGTCGGCGAGAGCGGCTCGGGCAAGTCGACCATCGGCCGGGCCATCCTGCGGCTGGTGCGCTCGTCGGGCGGCATCATCACGTTCGCTGGCCAGGACGTCGGCTCGCTGCGCGGCGCCGCGCTCAAGGCGTACCGCCGAGACGCGCAGATCGTCTTCCAGGACCCTGACAACAGCCTGGATCCCAGGATGCCGATCGGCGCCACGATCGCCGAGGTGCTCCGCGCCCACCAGGTCGTGCCGCGCGCCGCCGTCACCGAGCGGGTCGAGGCCCTGCTGACCGAGACCGGCCTGGACCCGGCGTTCGCGCAGCGGTACCCGCACCAGCTGTCAGGCGGGCAGCGCCAGCGCGTGGCGATCGCCAGGGCGCTCGGCGTCCAGCCCATGCTGCTGGTCCTCGACGAGCCGACCAGCGCGCTGGACGTCCGCACCCAGGCGCACATCCTGAAGCTGATCGCGGGGCTGCGGAACGAGCGCAAGCTGTCCTACCTGCTGATCACCCACAACTTCGGGGTGGTCAGCGAGCTTTGCGAGCGGACCGCGGTGCTCTACCTCGGACAGGATCGTGGAGATCGGCAGGACAGCGCGTCCTGCTGCACGCCGCGGCGCACCCCTACACCGTCGCGCTGCGCTCGGCGGTGCCCGAGGTGGACGTGGCCGCGCGGCGGTCCAGGATCGTGCTGCCCGGCGACCCGCCAGACGCCGCGAACCCGCCGTCCGGATGCGTGTTCCACCCCCGGTGCCCGCTCGCCGTCGCCCGCTGCCGGACCGAGGTCCCCGTCCTGCGCGAGGCCGGGCCGGTCATCAGGTGGCCTGCCATCGCGCCGAGGACGTCTGGCTGGCGCGCAGATGCCCACCTCGCGCAGTGGTGCGGCGGTACTCGTGGCGTAGTCGTTGGTCAGCTCCTCCCCACTGGCCAGGTCGCGCCGGGCGGTCAGCTCGTATGGCCCGACCCACCACAGGTTCGGATCGCAGCTGTGGTTGCCGTAGCCGTTCGGCCGCCGGGGCGGGAGGACGAGGTGCAGGTCGGCGTCGACCGCGATGGTGTCGATGTAGGGGTGGCGCGGGTCACGGGCGGCGGCTGTGAACAGCTCCCGGAGCCGTGCCGTGGAGACGAGCCGACCACCGAGGCGCGACACCACTGTGCCGGCCGTGATACGGGCCGAGGCGAACAGGCCGCGACCAGAGATTGGCGAGCGGCCCACCTCGACATCGGGATGCAGCCAGCAGTCCGGCTCAGGTGGCACGGTCATCGTTCCACCTTGCCAGGCTCAGCCGGTAGCGACCTCCCGAAGGCGCGCGAACTCCTCGGCGAGCCGGTCAATCTGGTACGACGCGTTCAGCCCGCTCGGATTAGGCAGCACCCACACCTGCCTGCCGCCGATCGTGATCTCCTGCCGCCCTACGGCGGCGCGCCGCTGCGTGAACGCCGTCCGATAGGCAGTCACGCCGATCACGGCCAGCCAGCCTGGCCGCAGTTGCCGTACCTTCCCCGCGAGCGTCTTGCCGCCGGCGACCAGTTCGTCGGCGGAGAGCTCTTCCGCGCGAGCGGTCGCGCGGTCCACGACATTGGTGATGCCGAGCCCTAGGTCCAGCAGTTCCTCCTCCTCGCTGGGCGCAAGCAGCCGGTCGGTGAACCCGGATCGGTGCAGCGCGGGCCAGAACCGGTTGCCAGGGCGGGCGAAATGGTGGCCAGTAGCGGCCGAGTAAAGGCCGGGATTAATTCCGCAGAACAGGACGCGCAGGCCTGGTGCCGCCACATCGCGGACTCGCCGTCCGGCGGCTGCGGCCAGTTCCGCCTTAGTTGGCCGGTCCGGCCCCGTCATGCTGGGCGCCAGCCTGATGTACCCAAGAGCACTCCGTGATTATGGCCGGCCGCGTCGATGTCGGTCCTGCCTGGCCTTTCGCTTCGCCGCTGGTCGAAGGCGGGTTCGTCCATGGCTTGGATTATTGTTCGGCCTGGAGGATGAGCGATGCCGTCTGAGGATCCCGAGGAGTTCGCCGGCAGGCTGGCCGAGCAGTCCATCGCGGTCGGCGACCCGACCGGGTGGTTCGAGCAGGTGTACGCGGCGGCCGAGGCCGGCCAGACCGAGGTGCCCTGGGACCGGCAGGCCCCCAGCCAGTTTCTCGTCCAGTGGGCGCAGCAGCGCGGTTTGACTGGTGCAGGCAGCGCTGGCCCGGCGGACGAACCTCCGAAGCCCCAGGGAGCGCGCGCTCGTCGTCGGCTGCGGACTCGGCGACGACGCCGAGTTCATCGCGGGGCTCGGATTCCAGACGGTCGCCTTCGACATCTCGCCGACCGCGATCGCGACCGCGCGCCGCCGGTTCCCCGGATCGCCGGTGCAGTACCGCACCGCGAACCTGCTTGACCCGCCGTCTGACTGGTACCGGGCGTTCGACCTGGTGGTCGAGAGCCTGACGTTGCAGGCGCTGCCTGATCCGCCCAGGCGCGACGCCATCGCCAGAGTTGGCGACCTCGTCAGCCCAGGCGGAACGCTGGTCGTCATCGCCAGGGCTCGGGAGGCCGGCGAATCGGTCGAGGGCCCGCCGTGGGCTCTGACCAGGTCGGAGATTGATTCGCTTGGGCAGACGGGCCTCGAGCCGGTGCGGATCGAGGACATGCGCGACACGGCCCTGCCGTGGCCGCGCCGATGGCGAGCCGAATTCATGCGGCCTGGAGCAGATTAGCCGGACGAGTCGGCGGCCGGGCTGTCAGGTCGGCGCGCCAGGGGCGCCCGGGTCCTCGCCCACGGCCCGCTGATCCGGCGCCGGGATCTCTGCGTCGTTGGCCTGTTCGTCGCGCGCGCGGCGCTCACGCTTCCGACGGCGGACGGTCGCGAGGCCGAGGATGCTCATCCCGCTGACTCGCAGGACGGGGGCGTCCGGGCTGGCCGACTCCTCGGAGTCGGGCGGGAACTCGCGGCCGCCCAGCAGAGCCCAGCCGTTATCGATCACGTGCATCTCGGGCGGCACCGTGATCCTCATGTCGCCGAGCACGCAGACGGCCCTGATCCGGACCTCCTTGCCAGGGAGCACCGCGTCGCGCAGGTCGAGGTCGGTATGGCCGAAAACGCTGACGGCCGCGAGCGCGGCGGGAACCCGCCAGAGGCCCCTGCGCGACGTGTTGCTGAACAGTGCGACCATGCGGGCCGGCTCGCCGGTCTGATCGAGCGAACCGGAACTGCCGCTGCGTTCTAGCTCGCCGCCGGGAGCTTGGAGCGCGGCGGCGGCTCCCGGAAGGTCGCTGACCAGCGGCAGGATCTCCGCGTGCGTCTTCGAGGCGTAGACGGCGTCCAGCCGCTCCGCGTGCTCATCGGCGGTCAGCC
Organism: uncultured Actinomycetota bacterium; assembly: GCA_963809195.1. Classification (GTDB taxonomy): domain Bacteria; phylum Actinomycetota; class Actinomycetes; order Streptosporangiales; family Streptosporangiaceae; genus Chersky-822. The sequence goes on from CAWEIQ010000006.1 coordinate 220,534, forward strand.
GGCCCTCGGCCAGGGCGGCGCCGAGCACCGAGGCGGCCCGGTCCCTGTCGGCATCGGAGATACGCATCTGGGTGACATCGGCGCGATCTTGTCCCGTCACCCGACCATTGTGTGCCAGCCGGGCTTTTTCCGCAGTAACAGATAGCGCCGCGATGTCGCAAGGTAAAGCGGCCTACGCCGCATAGATCGCCTGCTACGCCGCGTAAGCCGCCCTCATGTACGCCTCGCTGCGGTCCGAGCCGATCACGCCAGGGCCCATCTTGTTCATCATGTACGAGATAGTCATCCGGCGGCCGAGGTCCATCGCGATGACCGAGCCGCCCCAGCCGCCCCAGAAGCAGATCCGCTCGTCAGGCAGGTACGGCACCGTTTCGAGAATGGGCAGCCCGTAGCCGATGCCGAACCGCAGCGGTACTCCGAGTACCAGGTCCACGCCGTTGGACTGCTCGTCGAAGATCAGGTCGATGGTCTCGGGGCCAAGCAGGCGGATGCCATCGACCTCCCCGCCGAGTGCGAGAGCCGACATGATCCTCGCCACTGACCTGGCGTTCCCGTGCCCGTTGCAGGCCCCCATGTCGGCGTGACGCCAGCCGGCCGTGTTCGCGGCTGCCGCGTCGGGGACCGGTCCTGTCATCGTCTTGAACGCCGGGCTCTGCATGTCGATCGCGTCCATGTCGAACGGCAGCGGAGGCGGCGGTACTACGTCAGCGATCCTGTCCCAGTCCCGCTGCTGGGCGCCGATCTGGAAGTCCGCGCCCAGCGGTCCGGCCATCTCCTCGGCCACGAACTGCTTGAGCGACTTGCCGGTAATCCTGCGGATGATCTCGCCGACCATGTGTCCCTGGTTGAGCGCGTGGTAGCCGGACGCGGACCCTGGCTCCCACCAGGGCGCCTGCGACGCCAGCTGCGAGGTGGACTTGTCCCAGTCGTAGAGGTCCTCGGTCAGGAACGGCTGGTCCCAGCCCGAGACCCCGGAAGTGTGCGAGAGCAGGTGCCTGACTTCGATGTCCTGCTTGCCGTTGGCGGCGTATTCGGGCCAGTACCTGGCGATCGGGGCGTAGACGTCGAGCTGGCCGCGGTCGACCAGCATCAGGGCGGCGAGGTTCGTGATGGTCTTGGTCGTGGACCAGACGTTGGTGATCGTGTCTTCCGTCCACGGGACCGTCCTGGCTTCGTCACGGAAGCCGCCCCAGATGTCCGCGACGACCTCGCCATCGATGTTGATCACGATGGAGGCACCGAGTTCGTCCCCGGAGGCTAGCTTCTCCGCCAGCGCGTCGCGTACCGGCTCGAACCGCTCGCTGCAGTCGCCCTTGACCTCGCTGGCGGCTAGGTCGGAACTGGTCATCGTCGCTCCTCGGGGTAACCGCGGGCTGCAGGCCAAGGCGGTGCCGGATGGGTGCCGTCAGTGTAAATGCCGCAATAGCGCGGGCCAAGGGGGACTGCAGCGGTACTGGACGATCCGCTAGCATGCCGGCCAATAATGCTGAAACCCGCCGCTTCGCGGCTCACACGACCGCTCGTCAATGATTTCACCGCTGTTGCACCGGCTACGCAGAAGGAGGGCCCGCATGGCCTTCGTTCCCTACGACCGCCCGGTCCGGGCCGCCTTCGTCGGGCTCGGCCGCATCTACGACCTCAACGTGCGCGGCTACCTCGACAACCCCGACGTCGAGGTGGTCGCGCTCGTCGATCCGAGCGAGGAGCGCCGTGCGGAGCGCCAGGCGGACTGGCCGCGAGGCCGCCACGTTCGCCTCGGCCGCCGAACTCGCCGCCAGCGGCCTCGAGGTCGACGCGGTCGAGGCGCTGCTGCCGATCCCGCTGCACGTCGACGGCGTGATCGAGCTGCTCGGCTACGGCTGGCACGTCAACCTGCAGAAGCCGATGTGCAACGACCTGGCCGAGGCACGGCGGATGCTCGACGCGGCGAAGGCCCACGACCGGGTGCTGCGGGTGATGGAGAACTACCTGTTCTACGAGCCGTTGCGCAAGCTCAAGGCGGTCGTCGAGTCCGGCGAGCTCGGCACGATCGCGGCTACCACATGAAGATGGTGGGCAGCGGGATCGCGGCGGCTGGGACGTCCCGAGGAGCAGCTACGAGTGGCAGTTCGAGCAGATGAAGCGCGGCCGCGGGATCCTCGTGTTCGACGACGGCTGGCACAAGCTCGCGACCGCGCTGTGGCTGTTCGGCCCGATCAGCGAGGTGCGGGCGTGGATCGGCGACGACCGTCGTTCGGTCCCGGGTATCGACCTCGACGCGCCGACGATGATCGCGTGGGAGCACGAGAACGGCGTCCGCGGCGTGTGGGACATCACGCTCGCGCCCGACCTGTACCTGCGATCGGACTACTACACGAACGACGAGCGGTGGGAGGTCACCGGCAGCAAGGGCTTCGCGCGCGTGAACCGCTGCACGGGCCGCGGCATCCAGCAGCCGAGCCTCGAGGTCTACGCCGACGGCGAGATGCGCGGCTACCACGCGCTCGACGACGACTGGGCGAGCAGCTTCCGCGACTCGGGGCGGCACTGGCTGCGCTGGCTGCGCACCGGCGAAGGCCCGCTGCTGTGGAGCGGCGCGGAAGCCGTCGACGTGCTGCGCTTCGCGCTCGCCGCGTATCAAAGCAGTGGCTCAGGCGGCCTCGGAGTGTGCCCGAGCCACGTGGCATGAGTCGTTGCCCGGGCTGGTTGACTTGGGCCTGCGCAGTCGATCCTGCCCACCTCGATCTGTAATCATGTAACAACATGGACAGCGGCAGGCTCGAGGCGTTCAGCGACGGCGTGTTCGCCGTCGCCATCACCCTGCTCGCGCTCGAACTTGCCCGGCCGAATCCAGACCTGCCCGAGTCGCTGCTGCACCAGCTGGGTCGATCATTGGCCGTCGTTCGCAGCGTATGTAGTCAGCTTCCTGACAATCGGGATCATCTGGGTTAATCACCACACGTTGTTCAAGAACATCGCCGACGTCGACCGCCCGCTGCTGTTCCTCAACCTGCTGCTGCTGTTCTTCGTCGTCTCGATCCCGTTCGTCACCACGATGAACGCCGACTACCTGCGGCATGGCGGCCCGGAGGCCCGCGTCGCCGCCGCGATCTATGCTGGTGTCTTCCTGGGCATGGGCATCAGCTTCGGCGTGCTGCTTCTGGTGGTGCATCCGGCACGAGCACCTGACGGCCCCATTGCCGCCTGGCGCCATCTGGGCATCGGTCATCCGGTTCGGCATCGGCAACTTCGCCTATCTCGCTGCCGTCGGGATCGCCTTCGTGAGCCCGGCGGCAGCGCTCCTGATCACCGGTCTCGTCGCCGTGTACTACGTGTTCGAGCAGACACCGGGTCGGAGGGGCGGTCTCGCCCAGGACGCGGGCGCAGGTCAGGGCCCTGATCCTGGCCAGCAGACCGGCGCGGACCACGACGAGGGAACGGGCCAGGATTTCTAGACCTCTCGACGCGTCTTCCCTGGGTATCCGGGCAGTCATGACCTGCCGAGGGTTACACCTCCGGTCAGGCATCACGGTGGCATGCAACCTCGGCGCTGTAGCGTGGGCAGCTTGTAAGCGGCTCGCCGCGCGGAGAGGAGTAAGCGCCAGATGATCGAGGCCGACATATGAGCGAAGCTCCCGGGGCCCAGGAATCCTGGCCCGGCGAGCCCTATCCGCTCGGCGCGACCTACGACGGCGCCGGAACGAATTTCTCGCTGTTCTCCGAGGTCGCAGAGCAGGTCGAGCTGTGCCTGTTCAGCGAGGACGGCACTGAGTCGAGGCTCGAGCTGGACGAGGTCGACGCCTTCTGCTGGCACGCCTACCTGCCGTCGATCGGCCCTGGCCAGCGCTACGGCTACCGGGTGCACGGCCCGTGGAACCCGGGCCGCGGGCAGCGCTGCAACCCCGCCAAGCTGGTGCTCGATCCGTACGCCAAGGCAATCGAGCGCGGCGTGACGTGGGCACCGGCCTGTTATCCCTACGTCTTCGGCGACGAGGACTCGCCCAGTCAGGATGACAGCGCCCCGTATGTGCCGCGATCGGTGGTACATAACCCGTTCTTTGACTGGGGGAACGACCGCCCGCCTGACGTCCCGCTGAACGAGTCGGTCATCTACGAACTCCACGTCAAGGGATTCACGGCGACGCACCCTGACATTCCTGAAGCGCGGCGGGGCACCTACGCCGGGCTGGCGCATCCCGCGGCGCTGGACTACCTGAAGGGCCTCGGGATTAGCGCGGTCGAGTTGCTGCCTGTGCATCAGTTCGTGCACGACGCTCAGCTCGTCGAGCGGGGACTGCGCAACTACTGGGGCTACAACTCGATCGGCTTCCTCGCACCGCACAACGAATACGCCGCGGCGGGTCAGCGGGGCGAGCAGGTGGCCGAGTTCAAGGCCATGGTCAAGGCCCTGCACGATGCGGGCATCGAGGTGATACTCGACGTCGTCTACAACCACACGGCCGAAGGCAATCACCTCGGCCCCGTGCTGTCGATGAAGGGCATCGACAACGCTGCCTACTACCGGCTCGTCCCCGACGACCCGCGGTTTTACTACGACACCACAGGCACCGGGAACAGCCTGAACGTCGGCCACCCGCACACGCTGCAACTGATCATGGACTCCCTGCGGTACTGGGTCACAGAGATGCACGTCGACGGGTTCCGCTTCGACCTCGCGGCAAGCCTGGCCAGGCAGTTCCACGAGGTCGACCGGCTGTCGGCATTCTTCGATCTGATCCAGCAGGACCCGGTCGTCTCCCAGGTCAAGCTCATCGCCGAACCCTGGGACATCGGCGAGGGCGGTTATCAGGTCGGCAACTTCCCGCCGTTGTGGTCGGAGTGGAACGGCAGGTACCGCGATACTGTCAGGGACTTCTGGCGGGGCGAGCCAGCCACGCTCGGTGAGTTCGCGTCCAGGCTCACCGGCAGCTCGGATCTGTACCAGGCCGACGCCAGGCACCCTGCCGCGAGCGTGAACTTCGTCACCGCGCACGACGGCTTCACGGTGCGCGACCTCGTCTCCTACAACGACAAGCACAACGAGGCCAACGGCGAGGACAACAAGGACGGCGAGAACCACAACCGCTCGTGGAACTGCGGCGTCGAGGGCGAAACCGACGACCAGGACGTGCTCGCGCTCCGAGGCCGTCAGCAGCGAAACTTCCTGGCCACCTTGCTGCTTTCGCAGGGCGTGACCATGGTGCTCGGCGGCGATGAGACGGGCCGCACGCAGCGCGGCAATAACAATGCCTACTGCCAGGACAACGAGACCTCCTGGCTGGACTGGGAGCGCCGGGACGAGGCGCTGCTGGAGTTCACCCGGCGGATGATCGCCCTGCGGCGCGAGCATCCTGTCCTCCGGCGGCGGCGCTGGTTCCAGGGCGTGCCGATCCGGGGTTCGGTCGACCTCGGCTGGTGCCGGCCAGACGGCGCCGAGATGAGCGACGAAGACTGGGGTTCAGGCATCGGCTCGGTCGGGGTGTTTCTCAACGGCGAGGCGATCACGGACCGGGATCGCCGTGGCCAGCGCGTCATAGACGACTCGCTGCTGCTGCTGTTCAACGGCCACCACGAGCCGATCGAGTGGACGCTGCCCAAGCAGTGGGGGCTGTGGTGGGACCTCATCGTCGACACGGCCGCGCCTCGCGCGAGAGGGCTCGCCAGGCAGCAGCGATCAGTCCCTGCCTGTGGCACCCCGCTCTGTGGTCGTGCTCATACGCCGGGATGCGCCGGCGGAAGCCGGCGCCTGAGACGCTGCCTGGCGCTCGCGGCTTCCGCCGCGAAAACGCATTGGCAAGGATGGCATCAGCTGCCTACAGTGAAGCCATGACGGGCAGCCATATCTTCGCGACCGCGCGAGCTACGTGCTCGCCGGTTGCCGCTGCCTGACTTCACTCAACCGCACGCTGGCGGCCGGAAACGGCTCGCCGGTGCGTCACCTTGCCCTCGTTCGTGGCCGCGCCAGCGGCTCCTTTCCGGTTGCCGTGCCGACTGGAAAGGAACTCCCATCATGATTCGCAACACAACGCAGACGATCAGCACGTTCGTCGAGTTCTTCGAACAGCGCGACCATCATCTGATCCCCGGCACCTCGCTGGTGCCGATGCACGGGGACCCTGTCCTGTTCACGACCTCGGGCATGCATCCGCTGACTCCGTATCTCGAAGGCCAGCCGCACCCGGAAGGCAGGCGCCTCTGCGGTGTCCAGCGCTGCCTGCGCACCACTGACCTGGACGAGGTCGGCGACGAGACCCACCTGACGGTCTTCCAGATGCTCGGGTCCTGGTCGCTCGGCGACTACGAAGGACCGCAGAGCCTGCGCTGGGGCTACGAACTTCTCACCGATGGATTCGGACTCGGGCGTGATCAGTTGCACGCGACCGTCTTCGGCGGCGACGACCAGGTGGAACCCGATCTGCCCTCGGCGCGCACCTGGGAGGACCTCGGCGTACCGGTCGAGCTATGCACCGAGGACAACTGGTGGTCTAACGGCCCGGTCGGCCCCTGCGGGCCCGACTCCGAGATATTCGTCTGGACCGGCGATGGGCCGACTCAGGGAACCCCAGGCACCGACGGCCGCTGGATGGAGCTGTGGAACCACGTGACAATGCGGTACAGGCGGCTGGAAGACGGCAGCCTTGTCCCGCTGCCGCAACGCAGCGTGGATACCGGGATGGGCCTGGAACGCCTTGCGATGGTGCTGCAGCGACAGTCCTCGGTGTTCGGCAGCGATCTCTTCGGGCCGTGGACGGACACCGTGCCTGGCTTGTGGCAGCCGGACCTGCGATCGCTCAGGATCGTGACCGACCACATGCGCGCGAGCATCGTGATGATCGCCGACGGAGTCCTGCCGTCGAACACCGGGCGCGGTTACGTCCTGCGGCGGCTGCTCCGCCGGGTGCTCACGATCCTGTGGCGCGAGGACAGGACGAGGTCCCTGCTCGACCTGCCAGATTCCCTCGTGCACCACACGAGCCAGGTGTTCGGGCTGGAGGCTGGCGGTGAGCGAGTCCGTGAGGTGTTCAGTGACGAGGAACGGAGGTTCGACAAGCTCCTGACCAGAGGCCGCAAGGTGCTCGAGCAGTACCAGCCGGGCAGGGAGCTCAGCCGTCAGGAGCTGACCTACCTGCATGAGACGCACGGCCTCCCGCCCGACCTCGTGGCCGATCTGCTGGCGTAGCAGGCTGACGGGTCAGCTATATGGCAGCAGGCAGATCCCTGCCAGTCCGGCGACGCCGCCACAGCTGGCGCTGCCGTCGGAGTTGTCGCTGGCGATCCACAACCCGGCGCTGGTGACCAGCATGTCGTCGGCGCCGAGACCGCGTGCCCTGCTGTAATAGCCCGCTGTGTTGCCCGCGTTCACGAACAGGTTCCCGTTGGCGGGGTCGAGCCCTTCCATCCCCGGTGCGTTGTAGCCTCCCGGCCCCAGCGTGTCACACGCCTCCTGGTTCATGGACCATCGCTCGTGGCCACCGAAGTAGGCGCCCTTGCTGTCAGCCGCCACCGAGTACAGCGAGTCACAGCCGGTGTAGTTGATCCATTCGTGGCTCAACGACGTCTGGGTCGCCGGGTAGGCAAGCGCGACGTCACATGGCCCGTTCTGCGGCCCGTGCGTGCTGCTGCCGGAGACGTGATAGCCGGTGGTGGCCACGTACACGGTTGAGTCGTCGGGCGACCATGCGGCCGCCCGGGCCCAGAACGACTGAACGCAGGAGACGTTGAAATCTGGGGAGTACCAGCCGGTCACGGTGGCCTTGGCGCCGCCGACGTTGAGCATGAACATCTGATGCCGGGTGACGCCGCCGACTGAGCTGACCGCCCCTTCGACGAGATCGAGCGTCCGGCCATGGCTGATCTGCTGGTTGTAGATCTTGCTGCCGTGGATGGACAGGTTCAGGAAGCCATCGCTCTTGCCGGTCGACGGGCTCAGGCTCACCATGTAGGGGATGCTCGCGCCGTTGATGGCCGTGAAGTTGCCGCCCACGAGAAGGTGACCGTTGACCGCTGCGAGCGTGTTTACGCCAGCATTGGCCGAGTGGGCGAAGGTGCCAACGACGTTGCCGGTACTAGTGCTGATAGCGGCGATATTGGACACGCTCGTGCCATTTACCGACGTGAAGTGGCCGCCGATATAAGCCACCGAGCAGTTGCCGTTTGCGAATGCGATCGAATTGATCGCGTTGGTGCCGGTTTCCCCGGTGCTCGTGCTGCCCACGACCTTCGGTGCCCAGGAGGTGACCGTATAAGGGGTGCTCGCGCTGAAGCTGAAGATGTCCGTGCGGGCGTAAGTCGTGCTGCCCTTCCTGATGGAGCTGAACGTGCCGACCGCGTACATGGTGCCGCCGCACTGGACGAGCTGACGGACCTGCTCGGTCGTGGACGTCGTCGTCGCCAGGTGCGGCGTATTGGTGACCGGTTTGGCTGACACGACGCCGGATGGTGGCTGCTCGCCGCCCGTTCCAGCCTGCGCGGCAGGAATGCTCAGCGCCAGCAGCCCTAGCCCGGTGGCTCCGGCGATGAGAAATTTCCGCACTGCTTCCCCCGCTTGTGGTTGCATCTCCTGACCCGAAGACGCGAAAGGTGGCGTTCCGGTTGACAGAAAATGAATGACAGGTGGCTATCGCGCGCTAACCGCTAGTTCGCAATCGCGTCAGGCAGCGGTGTCAGGGTGTGCCGCGGGCGTTGCGGCGGCGGTAGGCGAAGAATGCACGGCTCGACTCGTCGCTGGCCGGCTCGCCGTCCAGTCCCGTCGCGTCGAGCAGGTCGAAGTGCGGCGCGAGCGCCTGGCGGATGGTTGCCAGCGGCACGCCGAGTTCCGGGATGCGTTCTTCGTGCAACCGGAACACGTCACCGTCGATCCGCTCGAAGATCTTCACGGTCCAGAGCGACAGCTCTGCGTTCCCTGGGTCACCGCTGGCGGCAGCGGGCTGGACGTCCATGATCATCGAGTGCTCGCCGAAGTCCGACGCAAACGCCGGTCCCCGCCAGAGCCTGCGCAGCCGCTGCGTGGTGTTCACGTCGAACACGAACAGGCCTCCGTCCGCCAGGTGCTCGTGCACCCTGTCGAACATGGCCTGCCAGTCCGCCAGCCGCGGCAGGTGGTTCAGCGTGTCGAAGACGCAGATCACCACGTCGAACCTGACCCCCAGCGAGAACGCGGTCATGTCGGCCTGGATCAGCGGCGCCGCTGGGACGGTCTTGGCTGCGACCGCGAGCATCTCGGGCGACCGGTCCAGGCCGGTCACCTTGAGGTCGCGCGCGAGGCCGGCCAGCATGGCGCCGGTGCCGCAGCCCAGCTCGAGCAATGAGCCGGCCGCCGGATGGAAACGGGTGATGTAGGTCCGCACCCGTGCGACGTCCACGGACCGGTCGCCCATGATCTGGTCATAGAACCCGGCGAACTCCGCGTAGGCAGGCACGCCGCCATCCTGCCATCGCGGCTTGCTACACGCCGGCCGACTCGAGCAGGCCGGCCGTCGCGGAGCGCGGCCAGATCGGGCTCGGTTCCCACCTTGGGCCGCAGGCCCGGGTTGAGCGCCACTGTCTCGCGCGACAGTCGCTGCCGCCTCGTCGAGATGGCCGGCCTTGGCCTGGGCACAGGCCAGGTTGTAGCTCGCCATGGCGGCCGCCTCGTCGGGCACGCCCAGGTAGCGCGCGGTCGCCACAGCATGCGCGGTCAGCGCGACCGCGCGGGCGGGCTGACCGTGCGCAAGGTAATAGTCGGCGAGGTGGCCGGTCGGATGCCAGAATCCGCGCACGACGACCTGCAGCCACAGCTGACGCCCCCTGAGCCACGGATGCCGGGATGGGTCGAACATGTCGTCCTCGCCGATCGCCCGCAGCCCGTCGATCAGCTCGCCAGTGACCCTGATGCTGTCGGCAGCGACACACTCAGGCGCGATAGCCGCGTAGGACTGATACACGCCCGCGTCGGTGTGGTCGATCTCGGTGAATTCCTCCGGCACCTGGCTACGCAGGATCGCACCGAGCCGGTGCACCTGCTGCGCCTTGAACTCGGTGTTGTGTGCCACGACCGGGAACGCTGCCCAGCTCTGCGCGCTGCCGTTCTCGGCCGGCGGGGCAGTAGTGAGCAAGATCTGCTCCTCGGTGGCCGCGAGACCGAGCAGGCCGGTGATCGCGCCCTTCAGGTGCCGCAGATCGGTCATGCCGCTCCCTCCTCGTCCATGCCGCAGCCCTCGGAGTCCTCGTCGGACGGCTTGTGCGCCACGATGCGCAGCCGGTCGTCGACCATGACGATGAGGCCGCGGAAGCCGATGGTCTGCAGGCGGCTGATGACTGTGCCCGGCTCGATCGGGTTGTAGGTGTCGTTTTCGTGGAAGTGGTGCAGGTCGTTGCTCGCGACGCTGTCGGAGGCGATCAGCACCCCGCCGGGCCGCAGCACCCGGAAAGCCTCAGCCAGGATCTTGTTCTGCAGCGCAGCGGTGGGGACATGATGCAGCATCGTGAACGAGCCGACCGAGTCGAAGGACCCGTCCGGGTAGCTCAGACTCGTCGCGTCGCCGGTGACGACCTCGACGTTGGAGTTCGCGTAGGTCTCCGCGAGCTTGGCCGCGGCCGTTTCCTCTATTTCGACGACGGTCAGCTTCTTCACCCGGTCGCGTAGCCACGCTGTCGCGGCTCCAGGGCCAGGGCCGATCTCGAGCATCTCCTCGCCGAGGTCGGCATGCTGGGTCAGGGACGGCAGGATCTCGTCCTGGATGTATGCGGCCCACTCCGGGCTGCCGCACACCTGCGCATGGTTTTCGTTCATGTCCCCAACGCTAGGGATTGCAGGCCGCGGTGCCCAAGAGCGTAGGCTGCCATCCTGTGTCGCGGGACGGACAACCTGCATCGCAACGGCAGGGCTACTGCGCCGCCAACGGACCGGATCAGGCGGCCGTGATCGTCGTGACGTTCCCCATGCCCGCTGGTCATGTCTTCGACTGGCACACTCATCCCGACCATCAGCTCGCCTGGGCGGCGAGCGGGGTGCTGACCGTCCGCACGAGCGATGCCACCTGGGTGCTGCCGCCGACCAGGGCGCTGTGGATTCCGGCCGGGCTGCGGCACGAGACACTGTCAGCCAGCATCGCCACGATGCGGACGCTGTACATCAGGCCTGACCTGTGCCCCATCAGCTGGCCAGACTTCACCCCGGTCGCCGCGAGCCCGCTGCTCGGCGAGCTGATCGGATACCTCGAGCGTTCTGATCTGGACGCTGACCGCCGCGCCCATGCCGAGACGATGCTCGCCGACCTGCTCCAGCCGGTGACCTTGACCAGCATTGACGTCCGGATGCCGACCGAGGAGAGAGCCAGGCAGGTCGGCGAGGCTCTGGCCGCGGATCCGGCGGACAGCCGCACGCTGAGCGAGTGGGGCCGCGAGGTCGGCGCGAGCGCGCGCACGCTGGCACGCGCGTTCACGGCCGATACCGGTTTGCCGTTCGGACGCTGGCGCGGGCTGCTCAGGCTGCAGGCGTCGATCGCGGCCTTGGCCGCAGGTGAGCCGGTAGGCAACGTGGCCAGGCACGTCGGCTACGAGTCAGCCAGCGCTTTCGTCGCGGCGTTCCGCCGCGAGACCGGCATGACCCCAGCCGCCTACTTCCGCTCCGATTGAGTACTCGCTCAGGAACGCGGCCACGGCTAGGGTCAGTGCGTGATCGACCTGGATGCGGGCTGGCAGACCGAGCGCCTGGAGGTCGAGCCGCTTGCACCTGCACATGCGGCCGAACTGGCGCCAGCGCTGGACGACGTCGGCCTGCACCGGTTCATCGGCGGTACACCGCTGAGCGCCGAAGCCCTGACCGCGTGGTATGAACGGCTCGCGGTGCGCCGCTCGCCGGATGGCGGTCAGCTGTGGGGCAACTGGGTTCTGCGCGTCCGGCAGACTCGCGTGGCAATCGGCACGCTGCAGGCAACGCTGCCGTCACGTGGTCCGGCGGCCGGCCCGGCCGAGGTGGCATGGGTGGTTATCACCCGGGATCAGGGGCACGGCTACGCCAAAGAGGCGGCTCGCAGCTTGACGGCCCGGCTGATCGAGGCCGGATGGTCCGTCGCCGCTTACATTCACCCCGGGCACCGTGCCTCGCAGGGAGTCGCACTCGCGGCCGGCCTGAGCGGTTACTGATGCCGTCCGCGACGGTGAGCAGTGCTGGATTCGCCGTGACTGACACCGCCGAGACCGCGGCCAGGCCGGTGGTGCTGCTTGACGGGCAGCGGGTTGGGTGCGCACAGGTACGCGACGTAGCCCGCGGCCTGGCGTCGGCTGCGGTGAGCGACGAGGGAGTCGAACGCGCGAGGGCCGCGGCCGCGATGGCCGCGGAGGTGGCCGCGACCAGGGAGGTATACGGCCGCACGACAGGAGTCGGCGCCAACCGCGATCAGCCTGTGGACGCCACTGACGGGGCCGAGCACGGATACCGGCTGCTGCGCAGCCACGCGGGCGGAAGCGGTCCGCTCATTGCCGCCGAACTCAGCCGGGCGATGCTGGTCGTACGCGCGAACCAGATCGCTGCCGGCGGCTCGGGTGTCGATCCTGGCGTGCTCGGGCCGTTGCTGGCGGGGGTCAATGGCGGACTATGGGTGCCCGTGCCGCGGTACGGCGCGATCGGAACCGGTGACCTGACCGCTCTTGCCGTGAGCGCGCTCTGCCTGCTCGGCGAGCGGGACTGGCTGCTCCCGCCTGGCAGTGAACCTGTCGAGCAGCCGAGGTTCCGGCTTGCGTCAGCCGACGCGCTGGCTTTCCTGTCGAGCAACGCAGCGACGATCGGCGAGGCGGCGCTCGCCTGCTGCGATCTCGCGGACCTGCTCATGGCGGCGATCGTGATCGCCGCGCTGTCACACTGCGCCGTCGACGGCTCTCTGGAGCCGTACGCGGCCGCCGTGCACGAGGCCAGACGGTACCGGGGCCAGCGGGCCGTCGCCGCGGTGCTGCGGGACCTGCTCGGCACCGACGACGGCCGCTCACGGCGGATCCAGGACCCGTACGGGTACCGCGCGCTGCCGCAGGTGCATGGCCCCGCTGTCGACGCGGTCAGGCGAGCGGCCGGCGCGGTGTCCGCCGAGCTGAACGCCGCCGCAGAGAATCCGCTGGTGGACGTCGCCGGCGCGACGGTCTGGCACAACGGCAACTTCCACACCGCCTACGTCGGCCTGGCCCTCGATACCGTCCGAGCCGCGCTGTTCCAGACCGCCGCGCTGTCGGCGGCGCGGCTCGGGACCCTCGTCGAGCCGGCCTTCACCGGCCTCGCGCCGTTCCTGGCCACCGACCCGCCGCCGAGTTCGGGAGTCATGATCCTGGAATACGTCACGCAGTCGGCGATCGCGGATATCCGCAGGCTCGCCACCCCCGCGGCGCTCGGCAGCGCGGTGCTGTCCCGCGGTGTCGAGGAGCACGCCGGGTTCTCCACCCAGTCGGCGAGGGCCACCACAGACGTGGCCGAGGCCTACCGGATCGTGCTGGCCTGCGAGCTGGTCGCGGCGGTACGGGCGTTGCGGCTCCGCGGGGCCAGGCCGGCAGGACAGGGCCTCGGCGCGGCGTTCGACCTCGCGGCGGCCGCGCTCCCGCCGGGTACAGCCGACAGGGCGCTTGACACCGACCTCGCGGCCGCGCAGCGCCTGCTGCCCGCGCTCGCAGGCGTGGCGGACCTCACGCGTGCCGGCGATTAGCTGATAGGCGCGGCTCGCGGTTATCCCGGCGCAGCGGCGCCGGTGGCGCGCTGGAGCGCAGCGGCCAGGCTGGCAGGATCGAACTCCGGAAGTACGGCCGCCAGATGACCGTCAGGCCGCACGACGTGCACGCTGTCGGCGCTGGCGTTTAGTGCCGCTCGGATCCCGCCGGCCGGATCGATCTCCGCAAGCGCATAACTACTGACAGGCCCGGCCGTAGCGGCAGATGCGGCGCGGCCAGCAGCGGCAGCAGTCGAAGGCCGCTCCGTGAGCAGCACGAAAGAAGAACCGAAAAGCCGGCGCAGCCTGGTCGGCGCGCCGTCAGCGCGGCATGGTCCGTCGGGGCAGATCACACCGGGCACCGGCGGTCGGCTGGCCCCGGGCTCGACCGGGAAATCGTCGATCGGCGGACCCGGGGTGGTGAGCGGGCTGGCCGTGTACCAGTAGGGCTCGGCGAGCTTGCCCGAGTTGATCAGCGACCGGGCATCAGGATCGACGAGCGCTCGCTCGAGCACCTCGACGGCGTTGGCCCCGCAGATCGTCGGTCTGCGGCACGAGGAACTCCATCGTGGCGCTGGTGACGCGCAGGTTCTCCCGGGCGGCGGCGGACCGCTCGCATTCGTAGCTGCCAAGCAGTGACTCCGGCGCCCAGCCGCGCCGGACGAAAGCGATCTTCCAGGCGAGGTTCTCGGCGTCCTGGGCGCCGGAGTTGAGGCCGCGTGCCCCGAACGGCGCGTACAGATGGGCTGCGTCGCCGGCCAGGAACGCGCGCCCTGCTGGCGAATGTGCCGGCGACGCGCTCCTGGAACCGGTAGGCGGTCGCCCACACGATCTCGTACGGCCGGTCGCCAGTGATCTGCCTGATACGTTCGTCCAGAGCGCCGCTGGCCTGTTCCGCGTCGAGGTCAAACCCGGCGGCGACCTGCCAGTCGATCCTCCACACGCCACTCGGGCACTGATGCACCAGCACCTGCCGGCCGGGATTCCAGCTCGGGTCAAAGTAAAACCTTCGTTCATTCGGAAACGAGAGCTCCGCGCGGATGTCGCAGATCAGGAACTGGTCATCGAACGATCTGCCAGGAAAGCCGATGCCGAGCAACTGCCGCACCGCGCTGCGGGACCCGTCCGCGCCAACCAGATGGCTGCCGCGGACGCTGGCCGGCCCGCCGCGCACGCTGACCTCATCGGTGTCCGTGGCCAGCGCGGTGACAGCGTGCCCGAACCGCAGCTCGACAAGTGGTTCTGCCTTCGCCCTGGCCAGCAGGTAGCGCTCGACACTGGCCTGGGAGATGTTGATCCACGGCGGCAGCGTCCCAGCGCCTGAGGCTGGGAACGTGACCGCGAACAACTCGCTTGACCGGTAGAACGTCCGCCCGGTCGTCCACGTCACGCCTTCGGCGACCATCTCGTCCGCGCAGCCGACTCGATCGAAGATGTCGAGCACGTCCCGCTGGAAGCAGATCGCCCGGGATCCCGCGTGGGTGCGCTCGGCGGGAGCGGACTCCAGCACGATCGACGGAACCTGCCACCGTGCGAGCAGCAGCGCGGTCACCAGGCCGACAGGGCCGGCGCCGGCGATCAGCACGGGCTCAGTGCTTGTCCCGGACAGCGCCCTAGTCCTGCAGCTGATCCCAGACCTGCCTGTCTCGCTCGGCCGTCCAGATCAGCGGCCTTTCGATACCCGCCAGTTCGTCCCACAGCCGCGCGACGTTGAACGGCATGCAGTGCTCGAAGATCGGCCAGCGCCCGTACCGCGGAGCGAGGGCCGCGTGCGCGGCGGTGAACGCCTCCTTCAGGGTCCCGCCAGCCTCGTGTACGGCGCCCACCCGCGCCAGCATCGAGTCGAGGAAGTCACGGGTCTGCCCGATGGCCGCCGTCACGGCTTGGCCGCCGTGCGCGACGGCGCCGCGGCCGCCGACAAGGGATTCGGCGCCAAGCGCAGCTACGTTGTCCAGCGTTCCGGTCGCCCACTCCTGATGGAACGCGTCCCCGGTGTACAGAGCGGCCTGCGCTTCCACGAGGTCTCCGGCGAACAGAATTTTCTGATCCGGCAGCCAGGCAACGATGTCGCCTTCGGTATGGCCGCGTCCGCAGTAGGCCAGGATCAGTTCGCCGCGACCGCCGCCGAGCTGAATGGTGAGCCGATCGGAGAACGTAACCGTCGGCCAGGTCAATCCCGGAATGGAGGACGGGTCACGGAACAGCCTCGGCATCCTGGCCAGCTCGGACTCCCAGTCCTGGCGACCGCGTTCAGCGATCAGCGCGCGGGTGTTGTCGTGCGCGACGATCAGGTCGGCGCCGAACGCGCTCGCGCCGAGCACGCGCACGGCGTGATAGTGCGACAGCACCAGATAGCGGATCGGCTTGTCGGTGTGCTCGCGCAGCCGCTCCAGCCAGTCACGCGCGGCGACTGGCGTCGCCATCGCCTCGACGCAGACCAGGAAGTCCTCGCCCTCGATGGCCCCGACGTTCGGGTCACCTTCCGCCGTCAGGGCGTACACCCCGTCGCCGATGACCTCAAGGGTCTGCTCCTTCTCGGCGAGATCGCCCGAGGAGGCGAACGTTTTCACTGGCCAGCTCCCTTCATGCGGCGGCTCGACGTATGCGATGGGTCCGATCCCTCACTCTGGTCCCCGATCCGCACGCCCGCAACCGCCGGCTGACGTTCCCCCGGGCGTCGGCATGGTTCTTAGCACTCAGAGCGGGCAGGACAATGGCTTGGTTATGAAGAGCTTGACGCGCCGCATTCGCACCAACATCGCGTGGGCAGCGGCCGCGGTGCTCGTCGCCGCGCTTGCGGTGACCGTGGCCCTGCTGGTTACCCCGATGCAGCAGGTATCGCTCGCCGGGCAGACCGTCGGAGTCGGAGCCGCGGCTCCGACTCTGAGCCTGTCAGGTCCCGGCGAGCTGGACCTGTTCGGCCAGCGGCTGCCGACGACGCTGGAGTTCGCCGGGCCGGTTCGGCCCAGGCTCGCGCTCACCAGCATCACGCTGGGCCGGCAGCTTGCCACGGCGTTCGCGCCTGGTCAGCCAAGCTCAGAGCGCGCCATCGGCGATGCCCTGGCGTCGGGGTGGAAGCGCTATTTCGGCTGGGAGATCGCTATCACCGCGGGTTGCGCCCTGGTCTTGTCCGGCGCTCTGGCTGGCTGGCTCCGGCTGAGCAAGAAGCGCACGGTCGTTGTCCTCGCGGCCGGGCTGGTCGTCGCCGAGGCCGTGAACCTCGGCGGAATCATGGCAACCGCCTACACGGCGCCGGCCAGGCTGCGGCAGGTGAGCTCGATCGCCGCGCTCGCGGGGCGGTCGCCGCTGCCCTCAGTCCCTCGAGCGCCTGGGCCACCTCACCCGCGCGTGCAGGTAGTGGTGATGGGTGATTCCACCGCGGCTGGCATCGGCAATCCACGGCCAGCACACCCGAGCAAGCTCGACTTGGCCTGCGGCCGCAGCGCGGCCAGCTATGCCGTCGACCTCGGCCAGATCAACAACTGGAGGGTGCTCAACCTGGCCTGCAGCGGAGCCACGATCCCTGTCGGCATCCTCGGGCCGCAGGGCATGCCTGATGTGACCGCGCCCGCTCAGTTCGCCGAGGCGAAGAAGGCCACGAAGGCGTCGTACGTGATCGTCAGCATCGGCGCGGACGATCTGGGCTGGTCGGCGCTGCTGCAGCTGTGCGCGGTCACTACCTGCGATGACAAAGCCACCACCGCGTACTTCCAGCAGCAACTCGCGTCGTTCACGGTCGGGTACTACCAGTTGCTCCGCCGGCTTACCGAGCTGCCATCGAATCCGACCGTGCTGGTGAACCTGTACTACAACCCGTTTGACACTTCGGCGCACTGCCTGGACCGCGTCGGCTTGACGCCGGAGAAGGAGAACTCGCTCATCAAGCTGCTGGGAGCGCTGAACGGCGTCCTGGCCACCGGCGCTCGCGACAGCGGGCTGGTCGCCGTGCGACCCGACTTCGCCGGGCATGCGCTGTGCGATGCGCAGCCCTATGTTCAGGGCCTGCGCGGGCGGGCGCCCTTCCACCCGACGGTGGCAGGACAGCTGGCAATCGCGCTCGCCGACGCTCAGGCGCTGCAGCGTATCCAGGAAACGGCATCGCCGCCGGCGTCGCCAGGTGGTCAGCCGGGAAGTCCTTCGCCGTCGGTCGGAACGACGACGCCTTAGTCACCCGGCCCTGTCGGCGCGTCCGAGAAAGCCGGTGCCGATGGACAGTGCCGCCTCGTTGCGACGCTGGCCACCGGCTCCCCTCCGAACCGGCCTGCCCCCGCGGCTCATGAGTTCCGCCGGACACGATTGCCCATAACGCATATGAAGGTGGGAGCCTTCGACAGTGGTACGTCGCCGTCAAGCCAGGCGGATCACCCAGCAGGGAGGAATCAGTCCAGGGCGAGCGCGGCCGCTGCTGTCAGCACTGAGGTCGCCTTGCGCTCGTCGCCCGTCACGTACATCTCTAGCTCGGCCGGGTTGATCCGATTGGCGAACAGGCGGCAGAAGCCGACGACGTCGGTGACGATGCCGACCGCCGCGAGATCGCTGGCCGGCTTCTCCGACGGCTACGTCCCAGGTACCGCCGCCAGGGCCGGTAAGCACCAGGTGCACGCTGATCGGCTCGCTCAAGTTCGTGATGGCGGCACCAAAAGGCAGGAGTGCGGTAGCGAGCTCGGTCATCGGCCGGAGTGTCGACGGGGCGGGGACGGAAGGCGGCAGGCCGGTCACCGTCCTGATGTCGTTCTCGTGCGTCCACAGCTCGAGTGTCCTGGCGACGAGGAGGTCGCGCGCCCGAAGCGCGACGCCGTGAATCGCGACCATCGCGTCCAGGTCGGACTCGGCGGCCAGGCTGAGCGTGCGATCAACGGCGTCACGCCACTGCGCCGTCGTCTCCTCAGGCGTCCGGCCGGCCTGCTCGAGCGCGGCGGGCTGGGTTGACTGAACGTGGTCGGCGCTGCCGACCTCGGGATCACCAGCGATGCTTCGCTGTACGTCGCGCTCCACGCCGGTCAGATGGCCGACGAGACCCTGAACGTCCAGATCTCTGAGCACAGGCGTGTGCCAGTCATCTGGTCCAAGGGCGAGCCGAGCATCTGGCCGAACGCGTCAGCCGCGTGCGCGAACGCCTCGGGCGGCGAGTCTTCGACGATCTCGGGAACGGCCTTGCCGGGCAGCCTGACCTGGTGCGACGCCGACATGACGCGCTCGCGCAACCCCGAGGGCAGCACGACAGGCTCCGAGCCCTGTGCCGTCATGGCGACTCCAGCAACTGCCGGTCAAGCACGGTCTCGAGCTTGGCCAGCGCCAACCTTAGCCTAGACTTCGCGGTACCTTCCGGTATACCCGTCGCGAGAGCGACCTCCCGGTAACTAAGACCCTTAAAGTACGCAAGTTCAACCACTTGTCGCTGCCCGTCTGGCAGAAGGTTGACGGCCGCTCGGACCGCGCTGGCCGTGTCCGCCGCCGCGACCGCATCGCCTGGCGTCGGACTCTGCCCTTCCGGCGTCAGCCGGTAGTGCCGCTGCTGCCTGGCCAGGCGGCGTAGCTCGCTGCGAATCAGGTCAATCGCACGATGCTTGGCCAGCACGATCAGGTACGTACCGAGCGGACCGACGGCCGGGTCGTAGCGATCCGGGTGGCTCCAGAGCTCGACGAACACGTCCTGGACGACATCCTGAGCCGCCGTGCCCTCACCGAGCACGCGCAGCGCAGCCCCGTAGACGGCCCTGGCCAGCCGGTCGAAGACCTCCGCGAGCGCGTGGTCGTCTCCGGCAGCCAGGCGCGCCGCCAGCAGCGCATCGGTCGCCTCCACGCATGGAAAATAGCGCGCTCCGGACAAGTACGGCGGTGTTACCGCAAAGTTGCTCTAGTTACCGGCCGGTTGTCCCGGCGGGTCGTCCCCCTGGGCCTGGCACCACGAGCCTGCTCGAGCAGCTCGGGCAGGTCAGCGAGCGGGCCGAGGTGCCGAAGCTTGTCGCGATTGATGACGCTGCGGGCACCGACGACGCGGCCGTCCTCGATCTCCAGCGCCATCACGCTGATCAAGCGGCCGTCGGCAGCGAGGAACAATGCGCCAGGCTGACCATTGACGCCAGTCGGCCGGATCGTGCCGCCGACCTCGTCAAGCTGGCTGCCCAGCGCGGCGAAGAGCTTGCCGATCTTGTCTCGCCCGACGATCGGCCGCGGCCAGGCCGGCTTGGTCGTGCCCGCATCCCCGACCACGACGGCGTCGGCGGCGAGCATCGACACGAGCCCGTCCATGTCACCTGCCGCCATCGCGGCGAAGAACCGCTCGGCAAGCTCGGTGCTCTTGCGGCGAGACGCCTCGAAGCGGCGCTGGCCCGCAGCGACATGCTTGCGCGCACGGTATCCGAGCTGACGGCATGCGTCCTGCAGAGCGGCCGACGATGCCGGCAACCTCGTCGTAGCCGTAGCTGAAGACGTCATGCAGCAGGAAGACGGCGCGCTCGACCGGCGACAGCCGCTCAAGCAGCAGGAGAAACGCCATCGACATGGTGTCCGACTGCTCGGCCAGGCTGGCAGGGTCCGTCCCGGCCAGCCTGGCCGATCCTGGCGCGGCCGGATCGGTCAGCACGGGCTCTGGCAGCCACTGCCCGACATACGTCTCGCGCCGCACCCTCGCCGACCTGGCGTGGTCGATGCACAGCCTGGTGGTTACCGCGGACAGGTACGCCTTCGGCGACTCCGGCTTAGACGGGCCTTCAGGCCCGCCGCCCGATGTAACACGGTGATAGCGCAGGAACGCCTCCTGGACGATGTCCTCGGCCTCCGTGACGCTGCCGAGCATCCGGTATGCGATCGCGAACAGCAGCGGGCGCAGCTCATCGAAGGCCTCCGCGGCTGCCGCCGGGTCCTGGCCTGGGCCGGGCCGCTCCGCCCCCGGCCCAGACCGTCGCCGAGCGGTCACGGAAGGCAGGCCGGATCCTGATCGGCCACCGCGTGCAGGCCGCGTGTGAAGCCGTCCCGCCACGTCGGCCAGGCCAGCTCCCAGCGCAGCTCGCGCTTGGCCTTGGCGTTGGACGAGCCGCGGACCTGCGTCATCATCGACGACCGCCGTCTCGCCCGCGGCGAGGCGTCCCAGCCAGACCGGCACCCGGAACGGCTTCTTGGCGCCGACCGCTGCGGCCAGCGCTGGCAGCCACTCGCTGACTGGAGCCGGATCGTCGTCCACGATGTTGTAGATGCCGGTGCCGCGTTCGAGGGCGGCCACCGCAGCGCTCGCGGCGTCCTGCACGTGAATGAACGACCAGATGCCGGCGCCGTTGCCGATGACAGGCACCTGCCGCCGCTTGATCATGCCGACGAGCAGGTCGGATGCGCCTGGCCCGTACAGGCTGCCGTAGCGAAGCACGACGCCTTCCATGGGCGACGTCAGCGACCGCGTGCTCGAGGTACCTGATCGCGTCGAGGGTCGGGCCGCATCGCCTGCGGCGGGTCGGGGTCGAGCGGGTCGTCCTCGGTCTTCACCGGGCCGCCGGTCCTGATGTTGGGCCACCCGGTGTAGCTCTGGACGATCATGCGGCGTGCGCCGGCCGCCTGTGCGGCGGCCAGCAGGTGGTCGAGGCCCGCTGGTCCGCAGCTCGTTGGTCTTGGCGAAGGTCGTGTCCGAGGTGCCGCGAGGTCGAAGCCTGCGCCGAGTGCCGTCATCTGGTGGATGACGACCTCTGGCTCTGCCCTGGCGACCGCCTCGCCGACCCCGACAGCGTCCAGTCCGTCAACGACCGCGACGTCCGCGCCGGCCGCCCGCAGCCCGTCTGCTTTACCTGGGCTCCGCGTGGTGGCCGTGACCTGGTGGCCAGCGGCGATGAGCTGCGGCACGAGCTGCTTTCCGACTACGCCGGTTGCCCCGGCAACGAGCACTCGCATGGTGGAGTCCTCCTCGTTCTGCGTTTCTAGCCTTTCACTCAGCAGACGAGACAAGGGTGCTGCTTGTAACACGCTGCCCGTAACACGGGGCCAGTAACACGGGGCGTGTAACACGAGCGGTCAGGATGGGTCGGCGAGCACGCGCAGCCGCAGCAGCTGCGGCATCTGCTCAAGCTCCTTGACGACCGCTTCTGGCAGCTCGTCGGCCTCTACTTCCATGATGCTGTAGGCGTTGTCGCCGCGGCAGTCGTTGATCATCTCCACGACGTTGATCCCGGCGGAGCTGATCACCCTGGCAAACTCGGCGATCACGCCAGGCGTGTTCCTGTGCGCGAGGGTCAGGCGCCGGAAGCCGCGCCTGGGCAGCGAGACCGCGGGGAAGTTCACCGAGTAGGTGATGTTCCCGTTCTCCAGGAAGTCCTGCAGCTCGTCGGCGATCATGATGGCGCAGTTGTCTTCGGCGCTGCTCGTGCTCGCGCCCAGGTGCGGCAGCGCGATGACCTTTTCGTGCGCGTGCACGGTCGGATTCGGGAAGTCCGTCACGTAGCCGCGCAGCTCACCCGCATCCAGCGCACCGATCAGCGCCTCCTCGTCGACGAGTTCGTCGCGGGCGAAGTTCAGCAAGATCGCGCCGTGCGGCATGAGCCCGATCCTGGCCGCGTCGAGCAGCCGCTTGGTGGACTCGGTCAGCGGAACGTGCAGCGTGACGAAGTCGCTCTCGGCCAGCAGCCGCTCCAGGCTGTTGACCCTGTGTACCTGCGCGGAGAGCTGGGACGCGTGCTGCTCGCTGACCCCCGGGTCGTAGCCGAGGACGCGCATGCCGAGGTCAACGGCGGTGTTCGCGACGCGGTAGCCGATCGCGCCGAGCCCGATCACGCCCAGCGTGCCGCCACTGATCTCGTGGCCCGCGAACTGCTTCTTGCCCCGCTCGACGGCCTTCTTCATGTCCTGCGGCGGCAGCGTCTTTGCGTAGGCGAGCGCGGAGGGCAGGTTCCTGGCGGCGAGCAGCATCCCGGCGACGACCAGTTCCTTGACGGAGTTGGCGTTCGCACCAGGCGCGTTGAAGACCACGATCCCGCGCTCGGTCATAGCGTCGACGGGGATGTTGTTGACGCCCGCACCTGCCCGGCCGATGGCAACGACAGTCTCGTCGATGGGTTCGTTATGCAAATTGAAAGAACGCAGCATGATCACGTCGGGCTGCTCGGCGTCGGGAGCCACCGCGTAGTCGGCGCTGAAACGCCGCAGGCCCGCGGGCGAGATCGCGTCGTATGTCCGCACTCCGAACTTAGCCATGCTTGGCCTCGAACTCCTTCATGTACTCGATCAGGGCGTCAACGCCGGCCTCGGGCATCGCGTTGTAGATGCTCGCCCGCATGCCGCCGACGCTGCGGTGTCCTTCCAGGTTGACCAGTCCGGCCGCCCTGGCCCCGGCGAGGAAGGGCGGCTCGAGGTCGGGCCGCGCGACCGTGAACGGCACGTTCATCAGCGAGCGGTTGGCCGGGTCGACCGGGTTGGCGTAGAAGCCCGACGCGTCAATGGCGGCATAGAGCTTGCCTGCCTTGCGCCGGTTCGTCGTCGGCGATGGCCTCCACGCCGCCCTGGGCGGCCACCCAGTCGAAGACCAGCCCGGCGATGTACCAGGCATACGTGGGCGGCGTGTTGATCATGGAACCGGATTTGGCGTTCTCGAACCAGTTCCACACCTGCGGCGTGGTTGACCTGGCCCTGCCGAGCATGTCCTCGCGCACGATGACGACAACAAGGCCGGACGGGCCGATATTCTTCTGCGCGCCCGCGTACAGGACACCGAAGTCGCTGACCTCGATCGGCTCGCTGAGGATGATCGAGCTGACATCGGCCACGAGCGGTGTGCTGCCGGTGTCAGGGACACTGGCGAACCTGACGCCCTGGATGGTCTCGTTCAGCGTGATGTGGACGTAGTCGGCATCTTTGGTCAGCGTCCCAGTCCTGCTGCGGCGGCACGTAGGTGTGCGGGCTGGTGCTGGCAGCGACGTTGATCTTGTCCAGGTACTTGCTCGCCTCGCTGTGGGCGCGCTTGCCCCACATGCCGGTGATGACGTAGTCGGCGGCCGCGCTCTGCGCGGACAGGTTCATCGGGACGGCGGCGAACTGGCCTGTGGCGCCGCCCTGCAGGAACAGGACGCGGTAGTCGTCGGGGACGGCCATCAGATCGCGCAGGCGGGCCTCGGCGTGCTCGGCGATCTGGACGAAGTCAGAGCCGCGGTGGCTCATCTCCATCACGCTCATGCCGGTGCCGTGCCAGTCGGGCAGCTCGGCCTGCGCCTGCCTGAGCACTGGCTCTGGCAGGACGGCGGGCCCGGCGCTGAAGTTGTAGACCTGGTGCGAGGTGTCTGTGTCCATGATCCAGGGCTATAGAGTTCTGGGCTTCTGGTCAGCCCCCTGCACCGCATGCTGCTGCGCGGTTGATGTGCGGGAGCGTGGTGAGCGGGAGCGGCTCGGGACAGCGGCCTGCATGGCTCGAGCTCAAGGATACCGGCCAGATCACCCTGATCACGTACCGTCACGTCCCGGCACGTCCGCGCGCTGTCGGGGCCCGGAGATCCCGTGCCTGTTAGCGCGGGAGCCCGGGCTGCTGTGTGAGAAGCACCACCGACACAATCAGCAGCACGGACCCGAAGGCGATCAGCGCGTATCTCACGCCGTGCAGCTTGAACGTGCTGCCAATCCCGACCAGGAAGAGGACTGCGGCCAGGAAGACCGTGATGCGAACGTAGTCATCGGCAGTGCTGCCAGCCCGATTGCCCTCGTTGTATTTCGCCGAAGCCTCCTTGTCCAGCGCATTGGCCCTGGCTTGCTGCGGCAGCTTGTACTGCGGCATGTACGTAGGGCCCGGCGGAGCATGCGGGTTGTGCAGCGGATTTGTTGCCATCCACGCGTCGAAGGCCACCCTGAACGCCGGCCGGAAGCGGCGGATCGCGATGGCTTCCTTTTGCGGGTTATTCAGCGTAAACGCGGTGAACCATGCATTGAAGGTCGAGGAATCGAAGTTGCGCAGGGAGATGGCGACGATATCCTGCCTCGTCGCCAGATTGCGCTGCGTCGACGACTGGGCGAGGTCGACTCGGGATGCCGTGCTCCACCGTGCCGCCGAGTAGCCGGCCCAGGCGGCAGCGATTGTCACGAGTGCCAGCAGCAGGGCCTCGCAGATTTGCGCGATCCGAGAACTACGATCGCGTGCGCCACCGTTGGTCTTGCTTTCCGCTTCGTGCGGCTCTTCGTGCTCTCCCGCGCCATGTTCATGCAGCTTCTTGCCGGCCTCGATAGGGCTCAGACCTTCGCCCATCAGCCACCCCCCGTTCAGCCGACCGCCGTCGGTCCCTCATCCGCCCTACCGTCGATGCTGCGGCCGCAAACACAACAACAAGGCGCCCACGTTGCGGGACGCAAGTCAGACCCGCGCGGCCACGTCGCAAGGCCTCAGAGCGCTACGCGCAAAGCGGGCGCAATGCTGTCGTCATAGCAACAGCGGGGCGCCCACGTTGCGGGCGGTGGGGCCGTTAGCGGCGGCCGGCGTCCGCCAGTTCGGGGCGGGCTGGACCGGGCTGCGGCGCTGACTCGATGGGCGCCGGCTGGTTGGGTCCTGACTGGATGGGAGCCACGGCGGGGGCCGGCGCCGCTGCGGGGGACTGGCGCAGCGCCAGGTAGCTGAGCACCGCGCCGCCTGCCACCAGGGCGACCGTCACCAGCAGGCCGGAGTGGTAGCCGTCGAGGAACGCGCCGCTCGGCGCTGTACCGTGCAGCAGCGCGTTGCTCTGCCGCGAGCGCAGGATCGCGCCGATCACGGTGATCCCGAACAGGCCGGCGACCTCGCGGGAGGCGTTCAGCAGCGCCGACGCCACGCCGGACCGCTCAGGCGGCTGTCCCTGCAGCACCGAATTGGTCAGCGGCACCTGCATCAGGCCAGCGCCGAAACCGAAGAGCACGAAGCCCGGCATCAGGCTGGCGAAGGTCGCGTCGGCGCCGAGGACCGAGAAGAGGTACAGGCCGACCGCCATCACGCCCATGCCCGCCGCGACGGTCCGGTGCGCGCCGAGCCTGGTGTAGACCGGGCCCGCCACGCTCGCAGCCGCAGCGAGGCACAGCGCCATCGGCACGAACGCCAGCCCCGCCTTGGTCGGCGAGAAGCCGAGGATGTCCTGCAGGTAGATCGAGGTGAAGAAGTAGATGCCGAAGATCCCGAACGCCCACAGCATCATCGTCACGGTGCCGCCGCTGAACGCTCGCGAGCGGAACAGCTTCATCTCCACCATCGGGTGCGCGGTGCGCGACTCGATCACCGCGAACGCCGCAGCTGCCACCGCGGCGAGCGCGAACGCGCCGACGATGACCGGCGAGGTCCAGCCGCTGTCGTGGCCCTCGATGAGGGCATAGGTGAGCGCGAACAGCGATATCGACGAGGTAATCATGCCGGGCACGTCCAGCCGGCGCACGGCGGAGGTGTCCCGCGACTCGTCCATAGCGAAGGCCGCGATCGTCAGCGCGATGATGCCGACCGGCACGTTGATGAAGAAGATCCAGCCCCAGTGCAGGTGCTGGCTGATGAAACCGCCGATCAGCGGCCCGAAGGCCAGCGCCATGGCGCCGATCGCGGTCCAGATCCCGATCGCGGCGGTGCGCTCACGCGCGTTGCTGAACGTCGCCATGATGATCGCGAGCGTGGTCGGGACCAGCAGCGCGGCGCCGAGGCCCTGGACGACCCTGGCGCCGATCAGCACGCCGCCGCTGCCCGCCAGTCCCGCGGCGAGCGAGGCGAGCGTGAACACGATCGTGCCCACGAAGAAGAGCCTGCGCCGCCCGTAGACGTCAGCGGTCCTGCCCCCGGCGAGCAGCAATCCGGCGAACACCAGCACGTAGCTGCTGACCACCCACTCCAGGCCCGAGATCGACAGGTGCAGGTCCCGCTGGATCGTCGGGATCGCGACGTTGGTCACGTTGTTATCGAGATAGGTCATGAAGGTGGCGAGGCTCACTGCCACCAGGGCCCACCAGCGTCTGGCCATCGAACTGCTCCTTCACTCCTGTACAGAGCACCTATACACAGCACCTGTACGTCACTCCTGTACGTTGTATATTCCATATCTTGACTGTACGCCGTATAGTTGTCAAGTGATGGCAGCAACGAGGACAGGTGAAGCCGAGCGGACCAAGCTGAGCCGCGCGGCCGTGGTCGGGCGCGCGCTCGAGCTGGCGGATAGCGACGGCCTGGATGCGCTGACCATCCGCCGCCTGGCCACCGAGCTTGGCGTGACGCCGATGGCGCTGTACTGGCACTTCCGCAGCAAGGAAGAGCTGATCGCCGGCCTAGCCGACCGGGTCTGGGGCGAGATCAGGACGGACGTTGACCGGTCAGCGCACTGGTCCGATCAGCTCAGGATGATGCTGGCGTCGCTGCTCGACGTGCTGCGGGCGCATTCCTCGGCGTCCGCGCTGCTGCTCTCCAGCGAGAAGCTCGGCCCGTCCCACTGGCAGGCGACCGAGACGACCCTGGACATCCTGCGCGGCGCGGGCTTCGACGCGAAGCACGCGAGCGAGATCGCGAAGTCAGCGCTGTGGACGGGCCTGACGCTGGTGATGAGTGAGCCCGGCTATGACACAGGCGCCAGTTCGCAGGAGCGCGCCGAGGCGATGCGGCGCAAGCAGGTCGAGCTGGCGTCGCTCCCGCCTGACCAGGTACCCGCGGCTCGTCGAGGCGGCGGTGCCGATGACCTCCTGCGACGAGGGCAGTGCGCGAATTCCACTACCGGTTCGGCGTGGACCTGTTCATCGCCGGCGTGCGCGCGCTCGCGCCCGGCGGACTAACGGCGGCTCGCCGCGGCGCGAATTGTTCATAGCGGGTTTACGCACCCGTTTCGGGCTGGTCTCCCGGGAAGCGCACTCTGAGTGCCGGCAATCGCTTGCATTCAGTGTGCCCACCGGAGGTCAGCACCCCATGACAGGAACTGAACCTCGGTGTCCCTTACACCGTGCCCGGTTACCCGACCGGCGACAACGCGGCCACGGGGTTGCCCTGGGCGCCCGCCACGGACGGGCTGCGGAACATTACCGGCCGGGTCAACCACGACGGCACGGTCACCATCTGGGCCATCACCTCGACCGTGAGCGGCAACGGCGACCAGGGCGCTGACCCGAACAAGCTCGTGGCAGTCACGGACGACCCATCAGCGACGGCGCCGGGAGCGGGAGAGGCGTTCAGCGTCGTCCGCGCGGCCCGGTCTGGTGAGGTCCTGCGCGGCGTGAGCCTCACACCGGGATCCGGCAGCGACGATCGCTGACCGCCTGCGCGTGGTCGCCCGGGCTGGCGCTGAGCCCGGGCGGCCACGCAGGGTCGCGCAGGCCCCGGCGGCCAGGCGGATTCGTGGCCGGCCTATTGTTTCCGGCGGTAAGAGCGGGGAGGTAGCGAAGATCGCCGCGAAGGAGGGCCCGATGAGCGGAGCACGCACGATCGTCCTCAGTGGCGCGGGTAGCGGTATTGGCCGGGCCGCTGCCCGCAGGCTGGCCGCGCGACGGATTCCATGTCACGGCGGTCGGCCGGCGCAAGGAGCCGCTCGACCAGCTCGCGGCAGAGGCTGATCGCGGGGGGCTTCGGGGAGTTGTCCCCCGAAGGCCAGCGCGCGCAGATCGGCGTGATCGCGGCGGACGTTGCGACCGAGCTCGGAGCGACGAGCGTCGCTACCCAGGTCGCCTCGGCTGGGCTGGCTTGCGCGGGGGTGGTCTGCGCGGCTGGCGGCATCGCCGGGGCGACGCCCGGCGCCGACGGCCTGGAGGGAATCCGGCTGGACTGGCAGGCCTCGTTTGAGTCCAACGTGCTCACCGCCGTCCTGCTGACCGAGGCGCTCAGGGACCAGATCGAGCGGGACGCTGGCCGGGTCGTGCTGATCTCGTCGGTGGCGGCGCTGCGCGGCAGCGGCGGCGGCCCTTACGGCGCGATGAAGGCCGCTCTGCACGGCTGGGTCTACGACCTCGCCGCCGAGCTCGGTCCGCACGGCGGCACGGCCAACGTGATCGCGCCCGGATTTGTCCCCGACACCGAGTTCTGGGCAGGCCGGCTGACCGCCGACTCGCGGCAGCGGCGGGCTGCGCAGACCCTCGTCGGCCGCGAAGGCACGCCCGAGGAGATCGCGTCGTTGATCGCGTGGTTGCTCGGCCCGGACGGCGGCTGGGTCACGGGCCAGATCATCTCGCCGAACGGCGGAGTCGTTCTCGGCCGGTGAGGCGGCCGCTAGGCGATGCCCGCGCCGGCCTCGCGCGGGAAGTACCGGTCGATGAGGCTCAGGAACCTGTGCAGGTCGAACGGCTTCACAAGGTACTCGGCCGCGCCCGAGGCGAGCATCTCCATGGCGAGCTCCGTGTCCGAGTCGCCGCTGAGGATCACCACGGGGACGTCGTCCACGGCCGGCTCGAGGCTGAGCATCCTGAGCACGTCGCCGCCTCGCGCGTCGGGCAGCCGGTTGTCCAGGATGATCAGCCCGGGCGGTTCGTCGACAGCCGCCTTCACGCCGTCGCGGCCGGTCCTGGCGACGCGGAGCCGGATGTCAGATCGGCGTTTGAGCAAGGTCTCAATCAGTCGGATGGCGCTCGCGTTGTCTTCTATGTACAGGGCTGACTGGGACATGGTCATGGCTCTCGCAATGGGGTGTGTGTGCGGACGGGGAACTGTCATGAACCTGCTTTCCTGATCACCGCGCGGGCGCCAAACTGCCCGGCGGAAGGGTGGGCGGGTGTCTCGTAGGAGTCGAGGAGCTCGCCCAGGCGGGCGAGGTCGAGCGGCTTGGTCATGTACGCGCAGGCCCCGGACGTCAAAAGCCGTCGGATGACGCGCGGCGAGGCATCGGCCGAGAGCACGGCGACGGGGATGCCGCTGGTCTGCGGGTCGGCGAGCATCCTGCTGAGCACCTGATCACCTGTCATGTCGGTCAAGTGAAGGTCGAGCAGGACAAGATCCGGCCGGTGCTCGGCGGCGGCAGCGAGACCCTCGGCCCCGGATACCGCGATCAGCAGCCGCGCATGTGTCACGGCTGGCCAGATACCGCGCGACGACCTCGACGTTCGCCGGATTGTCCTCGACGTACAGCAGCGTCAGGGACGGCTTGCGCAGGACCCCAGCCCGGTCAGCCGACGTGCGCGGCCCCGGGCGAGATATCTGAGCGGGAACGCGTGCCAGGTCCGGGGCCCGTCGCAGACTCACCGTGAATGTAGAACCCTGCCCCACGGTGCTCATGGCCCTTAGCTCGCCGTGCATGACCTGCGCGAGCGCGCGTGCCAGCGGCAGCCCGATGCCGCGTCCCCTCGACGTCGCTCTGCTCGGCCGACAGGCGTTCGAAGGGAACGAAGATCCGGTCGAGGTCTTCGCCCTGAGAGGCCGGGGCCGGTGTCGGTGACAGCGATCGAGACCTGACCGTCATCGTGTTCCTGGCAGGTGACCGTGATCGAACCGCCGCGCCGGTTGTACTTCACCGCGTTGGAGATCAGGTTCACCATGATCTGCGACAGCCGCTGCTGGTCCGCGTATACCACCAGCCCCGGTCGCGTGCACTGCTGCAGCACGTCAATGTCTCGCTCGTTGGCAAGGGGCCGCATCAGCTGGCACACGTCGGCCAGCAGCGCGCGGACCGTCACCGGCTCGAGCGACATGCTGAGCTCGCCGGACTCGATCCTGGCAATGTCGATGAGCTCGCTGATCAGCGCGAGCAGGTGCCGCCCGGCCGCGAGGATGCGCTGCACGCTCTCCTGGTCTTCGGCGCCCAGGTCGGAAAGCTCGAGGAGTTGGGTGAAGCCAAGGATCGAGTTCAGCGGGGTCCGCAGTTCGTGGCTGGTGCTGGACAGGAAGGCGTTCTTGGCCTGGTTGGCCTTCAGCGCCTCGTCGCGGGCCGCCACGAGCTGAGCGCTGCGGCTGGCCAGCAGCTTCTCCGCGCTGGCGAGCGAATCGGCGAGGCGGCCGATCTCGTCGCGGGACCGGTCGGTCAGGACGATCGGCTGGCCGGCGCCCAAACGCTCCGCGTTGGTGGCGGCCGCCGCCACCCGGCGGGAGATGCCCAACGCGAACAGGGCGACCCCTGCCACACCCGCGAGCAGGCCGAACACCAGGCCGAGGAGAGTGACGACGTCGATCCCGGTCTCCGTGCCGTCGACTGCGGCGCGCTGGCTGAGCATCTCCTTCATTTCTCGCGTCCGCATGCCGGCGATCTGCGCGCGCAGCAGGTCCATCGACGTCTTGCCCTGCTGCAGCATCCTGGTGATCTGACGTGCCGGGGCGCCGCGCGCGACCGCCGCACGTGTGCGCTCAAGCTGAGCGACCACCCGTCCGGCAGTTTTGTTGGCTGCCCGTTCCTCAGGAAGGTCGCCGGCTCGGATCGAGGACGTCCTGAACGTGTGCTGCGCAGCCCCCATCTGCTGCTGCATCACGTCGTATGGCTGCAGGAATAGCGCATCGCCTGTCGCTGCGTAGCCACGGACCCCCGTCTCGCCGTTCAGCGCACTGCCTAGGACCCGGTCGGCAGCGCCGATGAGGTTGAAGCTTGCCCGTGCCGCGGTTCGCGCCTGATGCTCGCGGTACTGCAGCCCCAGGCTCGCGGCCGCGGTCACGAGCAGGGCCAGCAGGGGAACTGCGATCGCGATAAGCCCTTTCGTCCGGACGGGCCGGTTCAGCCACCATCGGGATAGCCCGCCACGGCGATATCCGGGCAGCGTTGAAGAGGCGCGTTGTGTCAATGCGGCCCCCTCGGCGATCACTTGCGGTAATCGGCCCGTCGCAAAATGCTACACCAGATGCAAAGTTGCCCCCCGGTTCGCTTCGCCGGAACGCCCGCACTGGCCGCGGCGGCACGGTCGCGCTGGCTCCCTCAGCCGCAGCTCAGCGCCTCCCTGGCGGCTCGGATCGGCCGCTCGACGTGGCGTCCGGTGGAGCGGAGGATCTCAAGATGCGGACGCCGCTCAAGATCGCGCTGACGGGCGCCGACCACCCCGGCAGTTACGTGTTCCTCGCCTCGGACTGGGCCCGTGGCATCACGGGCACCATCGTCTCGGTCGACGGAGCCGGCATCGCCCAGCCCCGCGCCCGACCACCACACCACCGCCCGCCCAGACCGCGCGCCCAGCGCCCGACCCGGCCATGCGCCCGCCCAGACCCCGCGCCCGGCGCCCGACCGCGCCAAGCGCCCGCCAGAGCCCCGCCCCGGCGGCCTGGCGAGCACTCCCCACGGCTCCCAGTCATTAGCCAGCCCGGTTTGCCCGATTTGCGGTCAACTAATCCGTGGGGAGTCACCGAGGCAGGCTGCTTTGGCGCGACTCATATTCGCAAAACGGGTAATCCGGGCGTGAAGGTGGGTCGCTCGTGGTCCAGAGTCACGGGCCGGGGGCGGTGAGTGTTACAGGCCGGCGCGCGGGCTGATCAGTTCGGTCAGGCGGTCGGCGTCGTTGCGGAGGCGCGCCGCGATGCGCTCTGCGCTGTCGGCGTCGAGCCTCGTCACCGGAGCGGAGACGACGAGGGCCGCCACGGGCGCGTCGTTGCTGCCGAGGATCGGCACGGCGACGGATGCGACGCCGTCCTCACTCTCCTCGATGTTCAGCGCGTAGCCGAGCTCGCGAGCTTGCCGCAGCTCCGCCAGCAGGTCAGGAAGGCCGGTGACCGACTGCTTCGTAAGCGCGGGGAGCGCGTCCTCGGCGAACATGGCGCTCACCTCTGACTCCGGCAGGACGGCCAGCATCGCCTTGCCCGACGCCGTGCAGTTCGCCGGCAGCGCGGCGCCGGTCCTGGCGGCTACGCGGAGCGCGCGCGAACTCTCGACGGCATCCAGGTAGCGGACCGAAGCGCCCTCCAGGACGGCCAGATGTGCCGTCTCGGCGAAGCTAGCCGCCAGGTCCTCGAGCACCGGCCTTGCATGCAGCCTGATGTCCATCTGCCTGATCGCCGCCAGCCCGATCTCGACTAGCGCCGGACCGGCGACATAAGCCCGGGAGTCCCGTTCCTGCCGGACAAAGCCGTGATAAGCGAGCATCGCCAGCAGACGGTGCGCAGTCGAGTGCGCGACCCCCAGGTGCTCGCTCGCCTCGGACAGGCGGACTCTGGTCTGCTCGCGGAAGAGCATGAGCAGGCGCAGCGCCTTATCGACCGAAGCGATCGGATAGGCCGGCCGCTCGGCCCGCCGCAGCTCACGCCTATCTTTCTGCACAGCAGAAGGATAGGCCGCCAGGCGGAGGCTAATGTCGGCTAGCCGGGCAGGATGGATGTCTGCCTGACGAACACGGCCTTCGCGTACCAGTCCCATGTGCGGCGGATGCCGTCTTCGCGGCTGATGGTCGGCGCATACCCGAGCAGCTTGTTCGCGAGGTCGTACGAGGCGAAGTTGCGGTCGACCTCGCCCGGCCGCTCCGGCAGGTGCTTGACCGGATGGTCGGGCACGCCCGCGGCGGCCTTGCAGAGATCGGCAAGCTCCTGCACGGTCGTTTCGATCCCCGAGGCGATGTGCAGGACCGTGCCCCCTGGCACGTCGCCGCTCAGCGCCAGCCGCAGCGCACGGGAGATGTCATCTACGTGGGTGTAGTCGCGGGACGAGGTGCCGTCCCCGTACATCACGATCGGCTGCCCGTCGTGGATGGCCTTGAAGAACATGTTCATGGCGCCCGTCTTGCGCTCGCTCCACGGGCCGTAGACGTTCGCGAACCGCAGGGCGATCGTGCGCAAGTCGTAGCACTGGGAGAACGCGTACGCGTAGCCCTCGCCCGCCAGCTTGCTGGCGCCATATGGCGAGATCGGCTTGGGCAGGGAGTTCTCATCGACCGGCGGAGTAGCGTCGCCGATCAGCGCTCCGCCTGTAGACGCCTGCACCGTTCGTTCCACGCCTGCCCGCCTGGCCGCGTCCAGCACGCGGAACGTACCGAGCACGTTGGCGTCGAAATTCGCGACCGGGTCCTCGATGGACTTGATTACCGACCCGGCCGCCGCAAGGTGGACGACCGCGTCCATTCCGGCGATGGCCGCGTCGACCGTTTCCGCGCTGCGGATGTCTCCTTCGATCTGCTCGGCGTCGACGCCGGTCAGGTGTGCCGGATCGCCGGTGGAGTAGTTGTCGAGCACGCGGACCCGGTGACCGTCCTGAACCAGCTGCCGGACCAGCGTGGCGCCGACGAAACCGGCTCCCCCCGTGACGAGAACGCTCTTGCCCTGAGTCATGACAGACGAGGTTACCCGCGACCCTGGCGCCTGACCTCGCGACCTCGCGGTCTACCTGCTGCGCGGAACTGGCACTAGGTCTTGGATGCCACCCAGGCATCGATGAGGTCCGCGGCCTGTGTCCGAGCGCCGGCCGGCTCGAGGAGGTAGTGGTCGGCCTTGATGACTTCGAGCCGCTTGTCCTCTGCGCCCACGGCATCGAACAATGCCCGGGCGTCGCTCTCGAAGACGCCCGTGTCGGCGTTGGCGTGCACGACCAGCGAAGGCACGGTGATCCGGCGCAGATGCGGAGCCGCGGTGCACTGCGAGGTGCGCAGGCTCCACATCGACAGCCAGGTGCGCAGCGTGTTCAGGGTCCCGATGCCGAATACGCCGTAGTTGGCCCTGATCGGCTCGCCGAGGTAGCACCAGTTGGGCCGCCGGTCGGATGGCTCGATGGCCGGGTCGATCATCCGCAGGTCAGCCCAGGTCCGGTACAGATTGAAGAGCCGGTCCTTCGCCCTGGCGTTCGTGAGGCCGGCCAGCTGGGCCAGCGCCCAGTCCGTGATCCGCTCGTTCCTGGCGCGCTGAGCCAGCCGATAGCGTTGCTGGAACTCCGTGCTGTATGGCGGGCCGTTGTCCGGGTTGAACGGGTCGAGTGCCGGGTCGGCAGCCAGCGGGTCGGTCTCGTCGGTGACCGAGGGGTCGAGCCAGTTGGTGAGCACCTCGGGCCGCCCGGAATGGGCAGCGAGCGCCAGGAACAAGTCGCCGGCGGGCAGGTCCTCGATCGCTGGCAGCGGACGCATGCCGGCGACGGGAGTGACGTTCGGTTCCACGGCCTGCGACTGGTAGGCGGCCATCAGCGACCCGCCGCCTGAATTGCCGAGCAGCACAACGCGCTCGGCACCAGCGTGCTCGCGCAGCCACCTGACCCCGACGCCGATCTCGGCCAGCGCGTGGTCGAGCAGGAAGTGCGCCTCGTTGCCGCGGAAGCGGGTGTTCCAGCCGAGGAACCCGTAGCCGCGCTCCGCCATGTACGAGGCCAGGTAGTGCTCGGAGAAGTCGACGTTGTAGTGGGTCGCGATGAACGCTGTCCGCGGCTGCGGGCTTCCGCCGGCCGATGGTAGATGCCCTGGCACGGGTGGCCGCCAGCCCCGGCCCGGCCCACTACCGGGGACGGCAGCCCGACGAACTCCCTGGTGATCTCGCTCATCCGATCCCTTCAGGTTTTCCAGCCGCACTGCGCGCCGCATGGCCCTGGCGCGAGGCTGAAACTGAGTTTAGATTTAGTTCTTGACGGCGGAAGTGTCAATGGCGGTCGGGACGGGCCGGGCAGGCCAGGTGGGACCGGCCGGGCCGGGACGGCCGGGCCGCGACAGGCCGGATCGAGGAGAGGCCAGCCATGGCGGAGTGGCGGAACGAAGAATTCGACTTGGGCGGCGTTAACCACTTGGCGCTGGTCTGTTCCGACATGCAACGCACGGTGGAGTTCTACACCGAGGTTCTGGGCATGCGCCTGATCAAGACCATCAACCTGCCTGGCGGCTCCGGTCAGCACTTCTTCTTCGATATGGGCGGCCGCAATGCGCTGGCGTTCTTCTGGTTCCCCGACGCACCCGATCCCGTGCCTGGCGTATCTGCTCCCGTGACCGTGCCCGGGCTGGGCGAGTGGACAAGCGCGGTCGGCTCGATGAACCACGTCGCGTTCGATGTGCCCGAGGAGAGGTTCCTGGAGTACCGGACCAAGCTCAAGGCAAAAGGCGTCCGGGTCAGCCCGATCATCGATCACGACGACAGCGAGTTCGGCGTGGCCAGAGAATTGCACGACGGCGTCTTCGTCCGGTCCTTCTACTTCCAGGACCCGGACGGCATCCTGCTGGAGTTCGCCTGCTGGCGGCGCGTGATGGGCCAGCCCGGCGACGTGCGGCACAAGCCGAAGACGGCAGCCGAACGGGTCGAGCGCGTTCAGGCCGGGTAGACCTTGCTGTCTCTCATCCACGTCGTCGGGTGGCGGGCCGCCGTCTCGTGACAGAACCTGCGGGCTGGCCGCGATGAGAAGGCACACGATTGCCAGGCCACGCGTCAGCGGACGGAGCGGCGGGCCGGAACGAGCAGAGCCGCTGGAACGGGCGGAGCCGCCGGAACGGGCCGAGCGGCTGGAACGGGCGGAGCCGCTGGAACGGGCCGAGCGGCTGGAACGGGCGGAGCCGCCGGAAAGGGCGGTGCGCCCGGACAGGCCGGAGCGCGCGACCCGGAAGGGCCGCGAGACCGACGAGGCGTTCCGCGAGGCAGCGAGGACCGTCTTCGCCCGTGACGGCTACCTCAACGCGAAGATCAGCGACATCGCCGCCGAGGCTGGCAAGTCGGTGGCGTCGTTTTACAACTACTACGACACCAAGGCCGACCTGCTGATAGCCCTGGCGGAGGAGTTTCACGCTGAGGCGACGCAGATGGCGGTGCTGCCCTACCGCAGCGGGCTGACCAGGCAGGAAGCGCTGCGCGAGGCCGTGGCCGGCTTCTGGCGCACCTACGCCAAGCGCCGCGGTGAGCTGATCGGCGTCTTCCAGGCGGCGATGCTGGACGAGGAGTTTCTCGACCGCTGGCTCGACATCAGGGCCGAGGCCGTGGCGAGAATCGCGCGACAGATCAGGCAGGCGCAATCGGAAGGTTTCTGTCCGGGCGTCGACCCGGTGCTGACAGCGTCCGCCCTGTCAGCGATGCTCGAGCACTTCTGCTACATCTGGCTCGGGCAGGGCGGCGAGCGGGCCGTTGTGCAGTTCGACGACGAGCGAGCCATCGATACCCTGGCGGCCATCTGGGTGAACTCGGTCTACTGGCGCCCAGAGCGGCCGGAATCCAGGAGCGGGTCATGACGCCGCTCAGCATGCCGTACGAGCCGGATGAGTGGTCGGGGATCGCCGCCTGGTATGACCGGCTGCTGAGCGGTGGCAGCGGTCCGCATGAGCATGCCACCGCGCTGACGCTCAGGCTGGCAGGCGACATCAGCGACGCCGTGGTCCTTGATCTCGCGTGCGGGCAGGGCATCGCATCCCGTGCGTTGGCGTTGGCCGGTGCCGCGTCAGTCACCGGGGTCGACGCGTCGCCCGAGATGATCATGTTGGCCTGCCTTCACGAGACGGCCCAGCCCCTGGGCATCCACTACCTGGTCGATGATGCCCAGTCGCTGTCCTCGCTGGCCGAGGGATCTTTCGATCTGGTCACTTGCCAGCTGGCTCTGATGGACGTCCCTGACCTACCCGCGGTCCTGGCCGCGGTGGCGCGCGTGCTGAAGGCGGGTGGCTCGTTCGTCTTCGTGATTGGTCACCCGTGCTTTCTTGCGCCCCCGAAGCGCAGACGGTCCTGGGGCCGCACGGTCAGCCTGCGAGGCTGGTAGGCCAGTATCTGACCGAGCGCTTCTGGCGATCCTCGAATCCCGAAGGCGTCCGCCGGGTGGGCAATTATCACCGCACCCTCAGCACATACCTGAATGCGCTTGGCCGGGCGGGCTTGGCCCTTGACACATCGGATGAGTCCCCGGTGGGCAAAGCGCTGGCCGACGAGAACCCGGTGTACGTGCGCCTGCCTATGTTCTTTGCCTGTCGGGCTGTCAGGACTGTGCCTCCCAAGCCGTCCAGTAGGCGCGGCTAGCTCATGGGCCAGCCATGCCGGCGCCGGCCGACCGTCAGGCATCTTGCTGCCCGACCCCCCGATGGCCAGGCCGGCTCTCTCCTGGAGGTGGAGCGCCTGCGCTAGCAGGGCTCCGCCGAATACCAGTGCCGCGAGCACTGCGACGGCGAGCACGCCGAGTACGAGCCGCAGGAACCGGCCGGGGCCGTTACGCCCAGCGGGCCAGGACTTCGTCGGCGGCGCGGACGCCGGATCGGAGTGCGCCCTCCATCAGGCCAGCCCAGAGGCCAGCAGTGTGCTCACCCGCGAAGTGCACGCGCCCGACCGGAGCGCCGATGAGTTGCTCGTCGCCCGGTGCCTGCTCGATGGTCAGCGCCGTGTAAGACTCGCCAGCCCACGGGTCGTCGTTCCAGGCGGTCAGCAGGGCCCGGTTGGTATCGATGGCTAGCTCCGGCCTGAGCGCGGCGACGTCGCGCGCCCAGATGTCGGGCCCGCCGGAGATATCTAGGGCCGCCAGGCCTTCCTCGGTTCCGGCGAAGGCGTGCAGTACAGGCTGAACCTGCCCGGAACCGTCGGTCGCCGTCCAGGTCCAGTACCGCCCTGGCACGCTCTGGACCGCCGATGCCGGCGCAGGAGCTGTCAGCGGCAGGTGCAGCTTGGCGTTGTGGGCGATGCCAGCCCGCTGCCACGCGGAGCACAGGTACTCGGGCAATGCGGGCGAGAACGGCAGGTCCCTGAGAACCGCCATCGGCACGGCACGAATGGTCGCGTCGGCCACAACCTCAGCCATCGTCGGTGCGAACACGGACGCCGTCTTCATCGTGGCTGATCGACCGGGCCGCGGTGCCGAGCCGGACTGCGGTACCCAACCGAGCGGCGAGCCCGGCCGCTAGCTGCTGGGCGCCGCCGGCGACGCGCCAGGAGGGACGCCGCAGCAGGTCCGAGGCGATTCCCGACGACGGACGCGGCGGACAGGCGGTCCTCTCTGACGCCGTTGGTGACCGTGACCCTGGACAGAAACGCCGCCAGCGCGGCCGCCGATCCGCGCCAGGATGACGCGGCTTCGGCGAGGGACATCTTCGGCCGGCGCGTTCGCCGCGACGGCGGCGATGACCTGGGCACACTCCATCACGTCCCGCTGCGTGACGAGCTCATCGCCGCCGCGAGGTTCGCGCTGGTAGTAGGACATGGTCGTGTCGGCGAGTTCCAGGCCCAGATCGGATAGCAGCATCCGCATGACGTCGTAGCCGTCGAGGACGAACTCCGCCCCGCGCTCCACGACCGTGCGACGGTCGCCGGGGACCAGCTCAGCGGACCAGACGCGGCCGCCGACCCTGTCGCGAGCCTCGAGGACGACCACCTCATGGCCGGATCGCGCGATCCGGTCCGCGGCCATCAGCCCAGCGAACCCGGCCCCTGCGATCACCACCCGCATGCGGTCACACTCTAGGACAGGCCCTCAGAGCCGCCGATAGGGCGAAGGATTTGCGGCAACAGGGAGCGTTTGCGGGTCTATGTGACGCAGACGCTACGTCCTATCCGGGAAGGTCATGCCCGCGGCCGCGCACAGCACAGCGGCCGCCCGGAAGCGATCGCTCCGGACGGCCGCATCGGCCCTGCATGACTATGTGTTCGTGTGATTGTGATGCTGACGCCTGGGGCTATACCGCAGCCACAGGAAGACCGCCACTGCAATCAGCAGCCATGGGAAGAAGGAGTGGATCAGCGCGTGGCCGATGAACGCCGCTGCCACGATGATGAGGATGAGCAGGACAAGCCGGGACATGGAACTCCTACGAGTTGATCGGGTTGCTGGTACTGGTTGCTTTTCGCTTGGTTCGGTTACGTCGGGCAGGTCGGAGAAGAGGCCGGCGAAGTCGCCCACGGTCTTGGCGCTCATCGCCCTCTCCATGCGCTCGTTGAACTCGGCCTGATCGAGCCGGCCGTCCCCGTAGTGCTTGGAGAGCCGGTCGGCGACGTCAGCCCGCTCGGCGTCCGAGGCCCGAAGGTCGGGGTTGTATCCCCCGCGACGGCGGGACTGGTAGACGGCCGACCACGGCGGGTTGCTCATCCACGGCGGGCTCGATTGCGGTGACATGGGCGCGTCCTCCTGGGACTTTCCGGACATTTAACGCGGCCGGTTCTCGACCGAGCTGAACAGCTCGCCTGCGATCGACTGCGCTGCGCCGTCCTCCGGGATCAGCAGCCAGCCGAGTATGTAGATCGGCAGCGCCGCGCCGCCAACGAACGCGAGCACGACGAACGCGATCCTGACCAGGTTGGTGTCGACGCCGAGGTAGCGGGCGATGCCTGAGGCGACTCCGGCGAGCATCCGGTCGCCGGTCGGCCGGCGCAATTCGCGCAGGTCAGGCAGGCTCGGCCCGCCAGGCCGCGTGTTCCACGCCGATCCGGTGCCGGCGGCGCCAGTGCCGCCGTCGGTTCCGGCGTGTCCCCGCGCTCCCGGGCTGCTCGCCGTCGCCGCTGTCGCCAACGGTCTCGGCCTCGATGTGTGACTCTGACTGAGACTCTGTGGTGTTCATGGGTCCAGCCTGCGTCGCGCGAT
This sequence comes from uncultured Actinomycetota bacterium, assembly GCA_963809195.1. Classification (GTDB taxonomy): domain Bacteria; phylum Actinomycetota; class Actinomycetes; order Streptosporangiales; family Streptosporangiaceae; genus Chersky-822. The sequence continues at coordinate 260,441 of CAWEIQ010000006.1, forward strand.
AGAGAGAGGCCATCGGGAAGAACCCTGATTTGACCCCGATCGCCGGCCACACGGATCCGGGGCTTCCCTGATAGCAGCACGGCCGATCAGGGGCGATGATGGAGGGGTGAACGAGCAGCCGCGGAGCTCAGCCCCGCCGACTAACCCGCTGCCGACTAGGCCGCTGACCAAAATGGGGTCCCCGCACGCCGCATCGCGCCGAAGTCCCCGAACGCGACGCCCCGAACGCGACGACCCCGAACGCGGCCGACCCGGAACGCGACAGCCCCGATCGCGGCGAGCCCGAGCTCGGCGACCCAGAACGGCGGGCCCCAGAAGACGCGCCGACGCGCCCGGCGCGGCGACCCCCGGACCGACCGCGGGCGCACCATCGACGGCCACGGGCCTGACCACGGGCCGACCACGGGCCAACCATCGGGCCGACCACGGGACCGGCCACGGGGCCGACCACGGGTGCTCCGGCTGGCAGTCACACCTGCGCGGAGGCTGGGCGATGCAGCGGCCGGGCGGCCCGCTCCGGCGGCCGCAGCAGGGGCGGCTCGTCGGCGGCGTCGCGGCTGCCATCGGCGCGCGAACCGGTGTCGGCACCAACATCATCCGCACAGCGTTCGTGTGCAGTTCGCTGATCGGCGGGTTCGGCGCGGCTGTTTACGTTCTTGCCTGGCTGTTCGTCCCCGCCACCGGTGAAGACAGCAACATCGCGAGCCGTGCGCTCGCGGACCGGCGCGGCATCGCGCTGGCCGCCGGCACAGCGTCGCTGCTCGCCCTCGTGCTGATGATCGCCGCGATACTGCACGTCGGCTGGCTCGGCTCGCTGTCCTGGCCGCCGGTGGTCGCCCTCGCCGGCCTGGTGCTGATCTGGCGGAACGCCTCCCGCGACGAGCAGCGGCTGATGCGGCAGGTGGCCGAGCCGATCCTCGGCCTGTCCCCAGGCGGCCGCCGGTCGGTGTTCTGGCTGCGCATGATCCTGGCCGGGATCCTGCTGATCAGCGGCGCGATCATCATCTTTTCCGCGCACATCACCCCGAAGGTGGTGTGGCCGCTCACCGGAGTCGCGGTGCTGCTCATCGCGATCGTGCTGCTGCTCGGACCCTGGTGGCTGCGGATCGCCCGCGACCAGTTCGCCGAGCGCCAGGCGAGGATCCGGGCCGAGGAGCGCGCCGAGATGGCATCCCGGCTGCACGACTCGGTGCTGCAGACGCTGGCTCTCATCCAGCGCCGCGCCGACGACCCGCAGCAGGTGGTCAGCCTGGCGAGGGCACAGGAGCGCGAGTTGCGGTCCTGGCTGTTCGACGGCAAGGCGCCGGGCTCGCTGGACGGCCGGGCGACGACAATCGCGGACGGGATCCGGGTCATCCAGCAGGAGATCGAGGCCCAGCACGGGATCGTGGTCGAGGCGATCAGCGTCGGCGACTGCGAGCTCGACGACGACCTCGGCGCGCTGCTCGCAGCCGGCGCGCGAGGCGACCGTCAACGCCGCCAAGTGGTCGGGTGCCGGCGAGGTCTCGCTGTTCGCCGAGGTCGAGCCGGCCGCCGTGTCGGTCTACGTGCGGGACCGCGGCCGCGGCTTCGACCTGTCGGCCGTGCCGAAGGATCGCAAGGGCCTGGCCGAGTCGGTCAGGGCCAGGATGGAGCGCCGCGGCGGCTCGGCCACGGTCCGCAGCACGCCGGGCGAAGGCACCGAGGTGGTGCTGACCATGCCACGGACGGCCGGCCAGCGCGAGCCAAGCCCGGCGACATGACCGGCGCGACAGCGGGGGGATCCGGGGGGTCGTTCCCGCGGGCAGACAGCGCTGCCGGACTAGGGGGGTCGTCCCCCGGGCCGATACCGCCGCCAAGCCGACGGTCTTCATCGTCGACGACCACGGCCTGTTCCGCGTCCGGCGTGCGATCCGAGCTCGGCGACCAGGTCGACGTTGTCGGCGAGGCTGAGGACGTGCAGCCGGCGATTACGGCGATCGCCGCCAACGAGCCGGACGTGGTACTGCTCGATGTCCACCTGCCAGGCGGCGGCGGGCAAGATGTCGTTTCAGCGATAACGAGGACGCACCCGGCAGTGCGGTTTCTCGCGCTGAGCGCCTCCGACGCTCCTGAGGACGTCATCGCCGTGATCAGGTCGGGCGCGCGTGGCTATGTGACCAAGACGATCTCAGGCGCCGAGCTCGTCGATGCGATCCGCAGGGTGGCGGCAGGAGACGCGGTCTTCTCGCCCCGGCTGGCCGGGTTCGTACTCGACGCGTTCGCCTCGCAGCCCGAGCAGCAGGTGCGCCCGGCGTTCGACAGCGAGCTTGACCAGCTCACGCCGCGTGAGCGGGATGTCCTGCGGTTGATCGCTCGCGGCTACACCTACAAGGAGATCGGGCGGGAGCTGTTCATCTCGGCCAAGACGGTCGAGAGCCACGTATCGTCGGTGCTGCGCAAGCTGCAGCTCTCGACCAGGCATCAGCTCACCCGCTGGGCCGCCGAGCGCCGCCTGACCTAGGAGGTTCCCTGATGCCGCCGTCCGACCTCTGCGACGGCGACGCCGTCAGTCTGGCTGGCCTGCTGCGGGGCAGGCAGGTGTCGGCGCGCGAGGTGGTGGCCGCGCACATCAAGCGGATCGAAGAGGTCGACCCGGCCGTCAACGCGGTGGTCACCAGGACCTTCGACCGGGCGCTGGAGAAGGCGGCGGTGGCCGACGACGCCCTCGCGCGCGGCGAGAACGTCGGCCTGCTGCACGGTTTGCCGGTCGCGCACAAGGACCTCGTCCAGACCGCCGGCGTGCGCACCACGTTCGGATCGCCCGCCTTCGCCGACAACGTGCCTGACCAAGATGACCTGATCGTGGCCAGGATGGCAGGGGCGGGCGCGATCAGCCTGGGCAAGACCAACACGCCGGAATTCGGTGCGGGATCGCACACGGTCAACAAGGTGTTCGGGGCGACCAGGAACCCCTATGACCTCAGCCGCAGCGCGGGCGGCAGCAGCGGCGGCGCGGCCGCGGCGCTCGCCGCGCGGATGGTCGCGCTCGCCGATGGCAGTGATCTCGGCGGCTCGCTGCGCAACCCGGCGAGCTTCTGCAACGTCGTCGGTTTGCGCCCCTCACCAGGCAGGGTTCCGGTCTGGCCGTTCTCCGACGTGGCCGACTGGCTCAGCGTCGAAGGGCCGATGGCTCGCACGGTGGCCGACGTCGCGCTGTTCCTCGCGGTGATCAGCGGGCCCGACGCGCGGGTGCCGGTCGCGCTCGACGCGCCGCCGCCCGCCTTGTCCGGCCCGGCGCAGGTTCACGAGCTGCTCACGCGCGACATGCGCGGCGTCCGCGTTGCCTGGAGCCCCGACCTTGGCGGCCTTCCCGTCGATCCCGCGGTCCGCGAGACGCTCGCTCCGGCGAGGCAGGTCCTGACCGATCTGGGCTGCGAGGTCGTCGACGCGACTCCGGACCTGACCGGCGCCGACGAGGGATTTCAGGACCTGGCGGGCGCTGAAGTACGCGACGGCGTTCGGGCCGCTCGCTGGCGGAGCGTCCAGGCGACGTGGGACCGAACGTGGCGTGGAATGTTCAGCGCGGGCTCGAACTGTCGGCGGCCGACCTGAGCCGCGCGACGCAACTGCTCGCGGCCGTGGCTGAACGGATCGGTGCGTTCTTCGAGAGCGTCGACGTGCTCGCGTGCCCGGTCAGCCAGGTACCGCCGTTCGACATCGACCTCGACTGGGTGCACGAGATCGACGGCGTGCCGCAGCACACGTACCTGGACTGGATGCGGTCGGCCTACCTGATCTCGGCGACCGGGCTCCCGGCTATCTCCGTTCCCGCGGGATTCACTTCCCCAGCGCGAGGCGCTGCAGGCTCGCTGCCGGTTGGCCTGCAGCTGGTCGGCCGCCGCCGCGGCGACTGGGAACTGCTGTCTATCGCGTACGCCTTCGAGCAGGCGACGGGCTACGGCATGACCCCGCCGCCCGTGCTCAGGACACCGTGCTTAGCGGCACCGTGCTGAGCGTAGCACCGTGCCTAGCGACACCGTGGTCAACGACCCAGGCGGTTCCTGAGCAAGCTGCCGAGCGCTGCGGGGCCCGTGACCGGCGAGAACCGCTCGGACTCGGACCGCAGCAGCCGGTACTCCTCGTCGGTGAGGTCGATATCGGCGGCCGCCACGTTGCTCTCCAGCTGAGCGACCGTCGAGGCGCCGGGAATAGCCACCACGACCGGGTTGCGGATCAGCCATGCCAGCGCGATCTGCGACGGGGTCGCCGAGTGCGCCTCCGCGACCTGGCGCAGCGCCGAGATCAGGTCGGTCGCGCGCTCCAGATTCTCCGGCAGGAACAGCGCGTTGTTGGCCCTGACCCGGTTCGACGGCCGGTTGTAGGCGTCGTACCGACCGGAGAGCAGGCCCTGCGCCAGCGGGCTGTAGGCGATGATGACCCGGCCGTGCGCCTCCGCGTAGGGCACAAGGTCGCGCTCCGGCCGACGGTCGGCGAGGCTGTACTTGACCTGGTTGCTCAGCACCCTGGTGCCGAGCGCGTCCTCGGCGGCGATCCAGCGCCGCAGCGAGTAGTTGCTGACGCCGACCTCGTCGACCAGCCCGGTCCGCTGCAGAGCGCGCATGCCGCGCATGATCGTGCCGTCCCTGACCGCCGGGTTCGGCTGGTGCACCTGGTACAGGTCCAGCTTGCGCGCGCCGAGCCGGCTGGCGCTCGACACGGCCCGCTGCTCGACCACCGGCGCGACCGGCATCACGGGCAGGATCTTCGTCGCCAGGAAGATCGATTCGAGGTCGTCGCCCAGCGCCTCGCCGAGGATCCGCTCGCTGCGCCCGAACCCGTAGATCTCCGCGGTGTCGAACAGCGTCACGCCAAGTTCGAGTGCCCGGCGGACGATGGCCTTGGCCTCCGATCCGGCGTACGAGTCGCCGTAGCCCCACTCGCGGGAACCGAACTGCCAGGTACCCAGGCCGATCTTGGAAACCTTCTTGGCCGTATCCATGTCCAGATAGCGCATGGCACAAGTCTCTCCCGGCGGGGCCGGATTAAGCGCTGACCGCAGCCGAATCGCTGAACGGCTCTTGACGTTTCCGGCATTGGTTGTCACCTTGTGTTCGGTTGTTCTTTACCTGTCCTGCATCGTCACGCTGCATCCGCACAGGAGGCATCTATGCGCATGAAGACCAACGCTGGCCCGGAGGGACGACCCTCCGCAACCGCCCGCCGGCGTGCCAAGTTCGGTGCGGCAATATCCGCGACGGCACTGGCAGCATTCTCGATCGGGCTGGCGGCTACAAGCGCCGTCGCCGCGGGAAACCGCCCAGCCGATGGCAACTCTGGCGTCCGGCTCGATCGCGTGTTCATCATCGTGCTGGAGAACCACTCGGAGAACGCCGTCATCGGCGACCCGAACGCGCCGTTCATCACCTCGCTCGCGCAGAAGTACGGCGAGGCGACGAACTATTTCGGCGTGACGCATCCGAGCGAGCCGAACTACATCGCCATGACCAGCGGCTCGAACTGGTTCATCAACAACGACAACCCGGCCAACCGGTTCGACCACACCAACATCGTCGACCAGCTCGAGGCTGCCCACATCTCCTGGGGCGCGTACATGGAGGCGCTGCCTCCGAACCCGCTGGATGACTTCTGGCCATCGAGCAGCACGCCGCTGTACGCGTCCAAGCACAATCCCTTCGCGCTGTACAGCGACGTCCGCGACAACCCGGCGCGGGTCGCCAACATCAAGCCGTACACCGACCTGGCTGGCGACCTGAACAGCAACAACGCCCCGCGGTACGTGTACATCGTCCCTGATCAGTGCAACGACATGCACGGCGGCGTGTTCACCGCGGTGCCCGGGCACCCGGAGACGCCGTGCCCGTTCGGCAGCGCCAATGACGACCCCAACGACGCGTCGCTGAAGCAGAAGGCCGATGCGTTCGTGAAAGGCGCGGTCGGAACGATCATGTCCAGCCGTGCCTGGACGCCGCACAGCGCGATCTTCGTCGTCGCCGATGAGGGCGACTTCAGCGGCAACCCGGTCAATGGCGGCTGGGACTCACCAGCAGGCTGCTGTGACTCGCCCGTGCTTCCCGCAGGCGACCCGGACATCAGCGCGCAGTGGCCGGGCGGAGTGTTCGGCGGCGGGCTCGTTCCCGCGGTCGTGGTCGACCCGAGCGGGCCGAAGCACTTCGTCGACGCCACCAACTTCAACCATTACTCACTGCTGCGCACCATCGAGGACGCCTGGCATCTGCCCGAGCTGGTCTTCGCCAGCGACCACGCGCAGGTCCCGACGATGGACGCGTTCCTGTCCAGGTAGCTGTCGGTTCAGACAGGTCTGTCAGTCCCGGCGGGCGGCATCGCGCTGCCCGCCGGGACTAGCGGGTGCGTCCAGTGATGCAACTCATGATGAGATGCCTGCCTGGACCGAGTGCGCGTCGATGGCAGCCAGCTCATCGGCGGTCAAGGCGGACCCGGCCACCGCGTGCAGGTTCTCCTCGAGTTGCGCGACGCTGCTCGCGCCGATCAGCGCCGACGTGACCCGCGGGTCGCGGAGCACCCAGGACAGCGCGAGCTGCGCCAGGGTCTGGCCCGCGGGCCTGCGCGATCTCGTTGAGCGCGCGCAGGTGACCGACCGTGTCCTCGGTCAGCAGGTCAGGCGAGAGCGACTCGGCCTTGCTGGCGCGCGACCCGTCGGGGATGCCGTTCAGGTAGCGGCTGGTCAGCATGCCCTGGGCGAGCGGCGAGAACGCGATGCAGCCGAGGCCATCCCGGTCGAGCGCGTCGAGCAGGCCGTCGTTGTGACCCAGCGGTCGAGGATCGAGTAGTTCGGCTGATGGATGAGCAGCCGAACTCCCATCTGCCGCAGGATCGCGGTGGCCTCCTCCGTTGCCTCCGGCTCATACTGCGAGATGCCCGCGTAGAGCGCCCGGCCGGACTGGACCGCCGTCGCCAGCGCGCTCATCGTCTCCTCGAGCGGGGTGCGCGGGTCCGGACGGTGGCTGTAGAAGATGTCGACGTAGTCCAGGCCCATCCGGCGCAACGACTGATCCAGGCTCGCGAGCAGGTACTTCCGCGAGCCCCAGTCGCCGTACGGGCCCGGCCACATGTCCCAGCCGGCCTTGGTCGAGATCAGCAGTTCATCGCGGTAGGGCCGCAGGTCTTCGGCCAGGATCCGGCCGAAGTTCGTCTCGGCCGAGCCGTACGGCGTGCCGTAGTTGTTGGCCAGGTCGAAGTGGTGACGCCGAGGTCGAAGCGCCCGCCGGATGATCGCGCGCTGGGTGTCGAGCGGGGTGTCGTGAGCCGAAGTTCTGCCAGAGGCCGAGCGAGATCATCGGCAGGTCGATGCCGCTCTCGCCGCACCGCCGGTAGGTCATCTGCTGATAGCGGGCCGGATCGGCGACGTAGTTCATCGTTGGCCTCCGAAGGCTTCGTTCCACTGGCGGATCTGCCAGGACTTGACGACGCCGCTGCGGACGAACGGGTCGTCGGCCACGAACTCCTCGGCGCCTTCCCTGGTGCGGAAGATGGCCATCGAGCCCTCTGCTTGCGGGTCGCCGAACGTGCCGACCATCAGCAGTTCGCCGCGGGCATGGAACTCATCCAGCCTGGCTTTGTGGGCGGGGAAGACCGGCGGCGCCTTGGTGGCGACGTTGTCGGCCGACTCGTACAAGACCACAAACACGGCGCGGGCGGCTGACCAGGGCGTGCTGGCATCTGAGCTCAATCGGCACCTTCCCTCCGCGTGGCGAGCATTGGCTGGCCCGGCTATCAACCTACGGACAGCCACCTTAGGCTGTCCGCCATGGGCGACTTCCTTCCGGTCAAGGGTTATGAAACGGTCAGCGTCTACCGGTCGGGCGCGGCCGTAAAGCTGGAGCTGAACCGGCCAGACTCGCATGAATGCGCTGAACAACCAGCTCAGGGTCGACCTGCTGGAGGCGGTGCAGGACATCGCGGCCGATGACGGCGTCAGGGCGGTGCTGCTGACCGGCGCGGGGCGTGCGTTCTCGAGCGGAGCCGACCTGCGCGAGAGCAGGGAGCGGACGCCTGAGGGTCATCCCGACGTCTACAGCGTGCTGACCGGCCACTACCACCCGATCATCACGTGCATCAGGCAGATGCCGAAGCCGGTCGTCGCCGCGGTCAACGGGGCCGCCGCTGGCGTCGGCCTGTCCCTGGCGCTGGCCTGCGACCTGGTGCTGGCGGCCGAGTCCGCGTACTTCCTGCTCGCGTTCGTCAACATCGGCCTGGTGCCTGACGGCGGCTCGTCTTTGCTGGTGCCGTCGCGGATCGGTTTCGCGCGCGCGGCGGAGCTCGCGATGCTGGGCGAGCGGCTTGGCGCGCCCAAGGCATTGGAGTGGGGTCTGATCAACCAGGTCTGGCCGAACGACGAGCTGGCGGACAGGGCCGAGGCGCTGTGCGCCAAGCTGGCCGACGGGCCGACCGGCTCCTACGCGGGCACCAAGCGCCAGCTCAACAACTGGCTCTACCAGAACATGGCCGAGCAGCTGGAGTACGAGGCCAGGATCCAGCAGGAGCGAGCCGGTTCCGCGGACTTCGCCGAGGGGGTCGCCGCGTTCGCCGAGAAGCGCGCCCCGCGCTTCACGGGAAACTGAGCGGATCTCCACGCGGGAACTGAGCGGATCTTCGGCGTGGCAGGCGACGGGGCGGGCGGCCGGGGCGATCGCGCTCGCGATCGTCGCCTCGGCGCGTTCAGCACGCGCCCGCTGACGCCGCAGACCTGGGCGGACCTCGAGCGGCTCTTCGGGCTGCCCGGCGGGTCGATCGTGCGCGGCTGCTGGTGCATGTTCTACCGGCGGACCGGCAAGCCGCCGGGGTACGGCGGTCCGCCAGGCTCGATCAAGGCGGCGAACAAGCAGGCAATGTGCGACCTGGTCGACTCCGGCATCGTGCCGGGCCTGATCGGCTACTCCGACGGCGATCCGGCGGGCTGGATCAGTCTCGGGCCGCGGGATCAGTACCATGAAGCTGCGGCGCTCGCCGGTCATGAAGCCGGTTGACGACACCCCGGTGTGGTCGGTGGTCTGCAGCTACGTGGCGCGGCCGTACCGCGGCCTCGGCATGCAGCACCTGCTGCTCGATGCCGCGATCGAGTATGCGCGGGAGAGCGGCGCACGAGTGCTCGAGGCGTATCCGATCGACAAGGCCGAGCGCAGCCACGATGACTTCATGTTCTTCGGCTCGCGCAGCCTCTACGAGCGGGCCGGGTTCGCGGAGGTCGTGCGCCGGTCGCCGACCCGGGTCGTGATGCGGCTGGAGCTCGCGAGCCCTGAGTGAGACAGCCACGCCTGATGCGAGCGGCGGGCCGCGGTGACGGAACGACGCTGAGAGCGGCGGAGCTCAGTCAGACCGCAGCATCAGACCAGGGTCGTCGGCCAGCACCCGCTGGTGCAGGTCCTGAAGCTCAGGACCTGGATCGATGCCGTACGCACTGATCAGCGTCATCCTGAGCCTGCCGAACGCCGCCAGCGCCTCGGTCCTGGCGCCCGACCGGTAGAGCGCGGTGATCAGCTGCGCCCACGCGTGCTCGTGCAGGGGATCGGCGGCTACGACCGCCCGCAGGTCAGTCAGCATCTGCCGGTGCTCGCCGGCCGCGAGCCTCGCGTCGGTCAGCGCGTCCTGCGTGTCCTTGCGCTGGCCGAGCAGCCGCTCCCTGGCCGGGACGGCGGGCAGGTCGGCGAGCGGCGGGTCGCGCCAGAGCTCAACGGCTTGGCTGAGCAGAGTCGCGGCTAACCGCGCGTCGCCTGCGTCGAGCGCCTCGCGGCCGCGCCTGGCCAGATCGCGGAAGTCGTCGAGGTCGAGCTCCCCTGGGCCGGCCGTGATCAGGTAACCGGAAGGATGCGTCTGCAGCCGCGCCGACATCGGGCAGCGTCTTGCGTATCCCGTAGACGCAGCTGCGTAACGAGACGTCAGGGCTGAGCGGAGGATTGTCGCCCCAGAGGCCTGTGGCCAGGCTGTCTCGCCGAGCATGGTCGCCCGGCATTGAGGAGCAGGAGCGCGAGAGCCGAGCGATGCAGCCGCCTGGTGATCGGCGACGGGCCGGCCGGTGTCGTCCGTGATCTCTAACGGGCCAAGAATCCTGAATCGCACGACACCCCTCCGTCCGCTAGACCTCGCAAGGAACGGGCCAATCGTAGGCACCGATGCCGCCCGCGACCGGGAAACGGCAGCAATTGGCATGGCCCATCGAAACGGTGGCGTCACTTCGGCCGAATTCATCGGTGAACCGTCTCTAGCTGCGGGTTCACGCCGCGATCACGGCTCGGTCACTGGACTCGCCCTATAGTCGCGCAGCACTGGCGTGGCGGATGCAAGGGAGCTGGTATGCAGACAGGCAATGTCGTCGGCCGGAGCGGACAGCACGGCGACAACCGTAGCGGCGGCCGCCGCTGGGAGCTGACTTCGCCGCGGTGTGCGTGGCGCGCTTCGCTGGGCGTGGCCGGACTGGCCGCAGTCCTGACGGGCTGCGGCACGCAGGCAGCCGACGTCGCGCTGCCCGCGAAGCCCGGGCACATCCAGCCCGGCGGCGCCAAGGCCGTCACGCCGACGGAGCGGGACCAGGTCGTCGCGGCCTACGAGGGCTACTGGCGCGCGACGAGCGCGGCCCTGGCGTCTCGCGATCCGGCGAAGGCCGGCGCGATCATGGCCGGATACATCCCAGGCAGCGCGATTCCTGCACTGGTCAGGGGGCTGAAGGCGATCTGGCGCCGGGACGAGATCGGATATGGCAGCCCTGTCTTCCACATCCTCAGTGTCACGATCACCGGGCGCAGGGGACCGCCGCCGTGCACGACTGCGTTGATCTCAGCCACACGGGCTTCCAGAACCAGCAGACCGGCCAGGTCGTCGGCGGCTTCGGCCAGTCCCACGACTTCATGATCACCACGCTCGTGCGCCACGCGCGGACGGTGGCTGGTCACAGGAGCGATTCCGGTGGTGCAGTCATGCGCGTACTGATCCGACTTCGCCGTCGCTCGCGCGGCGCTTGCGGCTGCCGGCGTCGCAGCTGAGCGCGCTGGCGATGGCCGCGCCAGTCCGCGCCGCCCCGGCGGGTGGCGGCCCGGGTAGCGGCAATTGCTACCCGGTCAACTTCACCTGGATCTGTGTCTACAGCGGCAACGGCGGCGGCAGCCCTGGCTCCGGCGGTGGCTCGGGCACCGTCACCTGCACCTACACCAAGGCTCCGGCCGGCGTGCTGCAGCGCGCAGGCATCGGTCCGCCGGCGCCCGGTTACCAATGGGACATCATGACCTGCCCTGGCTCGAACCCCGGGCCGCTCGGCGGCCAGCTGGTCCAGGTCAGCACCAGAACCGGCACGCCGGCGATCAGCCCTTTTGACCTGTTCAAGATCGCGCATCGGGGAGCTGTCGGTGCCGACGCTGCCCGCGGCCACCGCGCCGCCGCGCGGCAAGGACGGCCTGGTCGGCCTGCCCGAGTGGTACTGGGTGGCGCGCGGCCAGTGGCATCCGGTCAGCATCACGGTCCGCGCAGGGCCGGTCTGGGCCACCGCGAGCGCCAGTCCCCACCTCACTCAGCTACGTGCCGGGCGGCGGAATGGGCTCGGTCAGCTGCCATGGTCCCGGCACGCCGTTCGACCGGTCGTTGCCCGCGGCTCAGCAGCACACGAACTGCTCCTACACGTACACGCAGGCGTCCAGGGGCCAGCCAGGCAACGCCTTCCAGGCCGGGCTGTTCGTCACCTGGACTGTCAGCTGGATCGGCTCGGGCGGCGCGGGCGGCCTGATCACGAACGGCTACACGACAGGCAACGCGTTCGCCGTCCGGGTGGCCCAGGCCGAGGCTCTGGTGACCACGCCATGAGCGGCAAGAAGGGACCAGCGATCGGCACGGCATACCACCCGCAGACCGACACCGACGTTCAACGGCACGACCGCGCCACGGCCGCGCAGCCCGTCGCGCTGGCGCAGGCTGCCGCGGCGACGCCGGCCAGGCATGATCGCGCTGGCCGTCGCCCTGGTAGGCGCGGGCATCCTCGCGAGTACTGCCGTTTATTCCGCAACTAACCACAGGGTGCCGGTCCTGGTTGCCGAGGCCAATGTTCCGGCCGGGGCTTTGATCACGGCCAGCGACGTCGGGACGGCCAGCGTGTCGGTGGGCGCGGGAGTGCAGGTGATCCCGGCCAGTCAGATGTCGCAGGTGGTCGGCCAGGTCGCAGGCACGACGCTGCACCCCGGCATGCTGCTCACCGCGGCCGAGCTGGCCACGCAGCGGCCGCCAGACCCCGGCCAGGTGCTCGTCCCGCTGCCGGTGCGGCCGTCCGCCCTGCCCGCCAGCGGCCTGCAGCCAGGAGATCAGGTGCTGGTCGTCGCCACGCCCGGCGCGCAGGGCCAGGCCGGCTCGGCCAGCGCCGCGCCGGCCACTGAGCGTGCCGGTCGCCGGGGTGGTCGAGGCGGTCAGCACGACGGCCAACACCGACGGGTTCGGCGTGGTGGACGTCCTGGTGCCGGCCAAGAACGGCGCGGATCTGGCCGCGCAGGCCTCGACCGGCCAGTTCGCGCTCATCGTGACGAAGCGGAGCCCGGCGTGAGCCTGTACGCGCTGGTCTCTCCTGGCGGGTCGCCGGGATGCACCACGACGGCGCTGGCCGTCACGCTGACCTGGCCGCAGCCGGTCATCCTCGCCGAGTGCGACCCGGCCGGCGGCGACATTCTGGCCGGATTGTTCGCTGGCCACCTGCCCGGCGCCGCGCGGGCTGCTCGGCGTGGCGTTCGAGGCGGGCCGTGGCATGGCGGCGATGTCGGCCGAGGCCAGCGCGCAGCTTGCCGCCCTTGACGGCAGCGGCGACCGGATGTTCCTGGCCGGACTGAGCGACCCGCGGCAAGCACCTGGCGTGGCGCCGGCCTGGCCCGCGATCGCGCGGATGCTGTCCGGCCAGCCGTGCGATGTGATCGCAGACTGCGGCCGTCTGGACGCCGGCGACGGGCAGCCCGCCGCCGTGCTCGCCGAGGCGAAGCTGGTGGCCATGGTGATGCGGCCGTCGCTGCGCCAGGTCGCCGCCGCGCGGCCGCGGATCGAGATGCTGGCCGAGTTGCGCGGCGGGACGGACCGGCTCGGGTTGCTGCTCGTCGGAGACTAAGAGCCACGGCTCCGCCGAGATCACCAGGACACTCGGCGTGCCGATGCTGGCCGGCCTCCCGCCCGACAGCAAGACCGCCGCTGTGCTGTCCGACGGTGTCGGCCGCCGCACCAATCTCGCCGACCGGCCGCTGCTGCGCGCCGCACAGGCGGCCGGCGCGGCGATCAGCAAGGCAGCCAGCGACGCGCAGCCGCGTGACCTGGCAGGCGTGAACGGGCACCTCGGATGACCGGCGATCCGGAGCGCGGCCTGCAGTGGCCGCCACCTCAGGAACAACGGGCCAACGAACTACGGGACGAGAACGGGCACCAGGCCTACGCGCGGAACGACCTTCGCATCCGCCAGCGGGCTTGCGCCGGGCAGCCCAGCCGGTTCGGCCGCACCCAGGGCGTCTGGTCGGACGGGCGAGCCGATTGGCCCGGCCGACGCCCGGTTGCTCGGAGCAGTCCCCGAGATCCTCGCCATGATCGCCGACCTGCTGCCCGATCGGGCCGAGCAGGCCGACGTCATGCCGCTGATCAGGGACGCTGCGCGAGCGTGGTCACAGCGCCAGCTCCGCAAGGGCACACCAGTTGCCGGGGCCGAGGCAGTTGAGACGCTCGCGCAGGCCGTGTTCGACCAGCGCTACGGGCTCGGGCCGCTTGCCGCCTACCTGCGCGATCCGGATGTCGAGAACGTCGACGTCAACGGGTGCGACCAGGTGTGGATCACGTACAACACCGGGGAGCGCGTAGCGGCTTCGCCGATCGCGGCGAGCGACGAGGCGCTCGCGGACATGATCAGGACCTGGGCGACCCGTGGCGGCCAGACGGCCCGCGACTTCTCGGCCGCCTCGCCGCTGGTGAACGTCGCGCTGGCGGCCGGTGCGCGGATGACGGCGACCATGTCGGTGACGCCGAGACCCTGCCTGTCGCTGCGCAGGCACGGCCAGCTCGACGTCACGCTCTCGGAGCTGATCGAGCTGGGGACTATCGACCAGGTCATCGCCGGATTCCTCGCGGCAGCGGTGAAGAGCAGGTGCAACATCATCGTCACCGGCGGTGTCAACGCGGGCAAGACCACGCTGCTGCGAGCGCTGGCCAGCGAGATTCACCCGAGCGAGCGCATCGCCACGCTCGAGTCCGAGTACGAGCTGTACCTGCACGACAGGCAGCAGCACCCTGACGTGATCGCGTTCGAGGCCAGGGAGGCCAACTCAGAAGGCGCAGGCTCGGTGTCGCTGCACGACCTCATCGCGCACGCGCTGCGGCACAACCCGCAGCGCATTCTGGTCGGCGAGGTGCGCAGGAGCGAGATCATGCCGATGCTCGAGGCGATGAACTCGGGCCAGGAAGGCTCGATGTGCACACTGCACGCGAACTCCCCGGCCGAGGCCTTCGATCGCATTCTCATCCTCGGGCTGCGCGGCGGGCTCATGCTTGCCGAACGGGCCATTCACATCCTGGTCGGGATGGCAGTCGACCTGATCGTGCACGTGCGAAAGCGCTATGACGGGCAGCGCACTGTTCGCTTCATCTCAGAGATCCTCGAGGTCATGCCGCCGGGCGACACCGAACGTCCCGCGGTGAACCGGCTGTTCCTGCCCGAGGGCCCCGGCGGCCGGGCTGTCGCGGCGCACACGCCGTCGCCAGGCATGCTCGCGCGGCTCGAGAGCGCGGGCTACAACCCCGGTCGACTGCACGACCGGCGAGCGCCAGCCGCGTGGGTTCGGCGATGATCGCCGGAGCTGCCCTGGCCGGGGCGCTGATCATGGCTGGGATCGTCCTTTTGGTTGCGGAGCTGACGCGCCGGGCCCCGGCGGCTGGCCAGCCGCCAGGCCGGCGTGACAGGCAGCCCGGCCAGGCTCAACGCGGCCAGGAAGCGGCTCGCGGTCGCGGTCCTGGCCGGGACTGATCATGCTCGCCATGACCCGCTGGCCGGTGGCCGCGCTGGCCACGATCGGCGCCGTCATGTTCGTGCCGAAGCTGACCGCCACCAGGGCCGCCCGGCAGCGGACCGCGAAGCTCGAGGGCCTCGAGCAGTGGACGCGCAGGCTCTCAGACATGCTCACGGCGAGCCGCGGGCTCGAAGACGCGCATCACGGTCAGCGCCAGGACGGCGCCTGCCGGCGATCGCCGGGCCAGTCACCGCGCTCGCCAGGCGCCTGGCTGCCAGGGTCAGGACCGATGACGCGCTTCGTGCCTTCGCCAATGAGATCGACGACCCGGCAGGCGACCGGATCGCCGCCGCCCTGATCATCGCCACCGGCCAGCGGGGCGGTGCCGTGCACGGCGTGCTCAGTGCTCTGGCAGAGATCCTGGCCAGGGACATCGCGGCTCGCCGCGAGATAGAAGCCGAGCGCGCCCAGCATCGGACGACACTGCGGTGGATCGTCGCGTTCGTCGCCGGCTTCACCGTCTTCGCGATTGCTGAACCGCACCTACTCGGCTCCTTACGGCACCGTGGTCGGCCAGGTTGTCCTCGCGCTGGTGGCGTTGCTGTACGCGGCCGGGCTCGGCTGGCTGCACCGGCTCGGCATGCTGCCCGGCCCTGGCCGGTTCCTCGACGCGCACAGCCGACCGAACGGACTCCAGCCGCGCCGAACGCGCTGCCGCGTCGCGGCCCGTGGAGGCTGGCCGATGAATCCGCTGATCGTCCTCGCAGGCACCCTCGCCGGACTCGGCGTGTTCGCCGATGGTCGCCCAGCTGATTCCCGGCGGCCCACGGCTCGACGCTGCCCTTGCCAGGATCCATGCTGGCGGGGGCCGAGGATCCTCCGTTGTTCGGCTTCCGGCGGTCGCTCAGCCAGCTCGCCGTCGGCTCTGCCGTGGCTGCCTGTCCCTGCGGCCGACCTGGCTCTGCTCGGACAGGACAGGGAGCGATGGTTCAGCAGCAAGATCATCTGCGGGCTGGTCGGGCTCGGCGTCGTCCCGGCGCTGACGGCGCTGATCGCGGTGGCTGGCTACCGGCCGTCGTGGACCATTCCGACGGTGGTCTCGCTCGCGCTCGGCATTGGCCTGTTCTTCGCCCCTGACCTGGTCACCAGGGTCAACGCCGCGGAGCGGAGGGCCGACTTCCGGCACGCACTCACCAGCTACCTCGACCTGGTCGCGCTGCGAGCGCGGCGCAGGAGCCGGACCGACCGAGGCGCTCGAGGCCGCGGCTCAGATCGGCGGCGGCTGGGCGTTCGCGCAGGATCGAAGGCGCGCTGGACGCCTCGCGGAAGGCTGGCAGGCCTCCGTGGGAGGGCCTGGCTGCGCTGGCCGCCGAGACCGGCGTCGTCGAGCTGGCCGACCTGGCCGACATCGCCGAAGTGGCAGGGCACGAGGGCGCCAGGATCCTGCAGACGCTTGCCGCGCGGGCCGAGTCGATGCGTGCCGAGGCACTCGCCGCGACCAGGGCAAAGGCCGGCGCCAGGAGCACGACCATGGTTGTCCCGATCGCCCTGCTGGGGGCTGGCTTCCTGCTGCTGCTCATTTTCCCGATCGTCTATCGGACGTTCGGCTGACGGATCGCCACGAGGGAGGCATCTGTGGGAACACTCTGGTTCACCGCCAGCTACCTGGCCGGCATGGCCCAGCGCCGGGTCCGGGCGCTGCTCAGGGACAACGAGGATGGCGCGCTGTCGCTTGAATGGATCGTCATCGCCGTGCTGCTCGTGGCCGCGGCCACGGCTGCCGGGGCGTTCTTTACCGCCGCCATCAGCCATGAAGCAGGCAAGCTGCCGTAAGGCGCGCCCGCCCGCGCGGCAGGCGCGATCCGGACCGTCAGACCGTCCGCGGGCTAGCGTCCTGCCGCGGCGCCGCGATGACGGCGCCTCGCGGCGCCGCCGCGATGACGGCGCCCTGACGCTGAGCTACGTGATCGTCATCCCCGTCTTCCTGGCGGGGATCATGGTGATCGTTCAGGCGTGCGTCTGGTACCTGGCCCGCGAGACCGCGATAGGCGCCGCACGTCAGGGAGCCGACGTAGCCAGGACCGCGCACCCGCCACCCGGCCGTGGCGCCCAGGCTGCCGTCGTCTACGCCAGGCAGGCGGCACCTGGTTTCCTGCTCGAGCCGTCAGCTTCTGCGGCAGGCAGCTCGGCGGCGACCGTCAGGATCCGGGTCACCGGCCGGGTGCCGTCGCTGGTGCCAGGGATGGTCCTCACGGTCAGCGAGGTCGTCACCGCTCCGGTCGAACGTTTCACCGCAGTGGGCCGCGAGGCTGCGGGTCCCGACGTCCTGGCGCTGGCGGGCTGAAGGCGGCAGGAGGCCGGCATGCTGGCTAGCCGCCCATGGCGTGGCGCTACGCGCAAGATGGCCGCCGATGACGGCAACGCGGCGCTTGAGCTGCTGATCCTGGCTCCTGTCATCCTGGCGCTGATCGGGCTGGTGATCGCGGCCGGGCGGACGTCCGTCGCGCAGGGGTCGGTCGACGCCGCAGCTCGCGATGCCGCGCGGCAGGCCTCGATCTCGCTGACCGCCGGGGCGGCGCGCGAGGCGGCACTCGTCGAGCGCCAACGCGGCCCTGCGCGCCGACGGCCTGCACTGCAAGCCGGTGGTCAGGTTGAACACCGAACCCGGCTTCAGCACCCCGCTCGGCCAGCCAGCCCAGGTCAGCGCCTCGGTCAGCTGCACGGTTCCGCTGTCTGACCTCCTCGTGCCAGGTGTTCCTGGCTCCGGGACCCTGACCGCGCAGTTCACGTCGCCGCTTGATCCGTACCGGTCACGGGCGGACGGGATCTTGTCACAGCGTCGTCACACGCTCAGCCGGCACCATCGAGCGATAGCGAGAGGGGAGCGAGGATGGCGCGTCCGTACCGCTCACGGGCTGATGGCGAGCGGGGTTCGCTGACCTTGATGCTCGCCGCGCTGATGGTGGCGCTGCTGGCCCTGGCCGGATTGGTGATCGACGGCGGGCGCAAGCTGAACCAGTCGGCGAGCGCCTATGCGATTGCCCAGGAAGCGGCCAGGGCCGGCGCTGGCATGGTCGACAGGTCTGCCGCCTACCGGTCGGGAACCTTCAGGGTCGACGAGGCCCAGGCGCTGGCCGCCGCGCGCGCATATCTTGCCGATGCCGGCTACAGCGGCACTGTCAGCCCCGACGGGACGCAGCGGATCCGCGTGACCGTCACGGTGACCCAGCCAACCCTGGTGTTGTCGCTGATCGGCATGGACACGTTGACCTCGACTGGCTCGGCCGTCGCCTCCTTGGTCACCGGCGTGACGGGACCAGGCACGTGACCCGGCACGGACCGGGCGGCGGTCTCGGGCGGTTGCCGCGCCGTGCGGCATCGCTCACGCGCGGAGTTGCGGCCCTGCTCACCCTGGCGGCAACCACGATTGGCCTGCCTATCGCGCTCCACCGGCTGGCCGGCTCGCCGATCCCTGCGCAGGTGCCGTCCTGGCATGAGATGACGGCAGCCATGATGCACAGGGACAACGGGAGCCTTTTCCTCGGCACCGTCCGCTACGTCTCCTGGCTCGCCTGGGCTGGCCTTCACGTTCGCCGTACTGGCCGAGGTGCAGGCGACGCTGCGCGGGCGGGCGGCCCCGCGCTTGCGGTTGCTCGGGCTGCAGGGCGCGGCGGCCAAGCTGGTCGCGGTGGCCTCGGTCAGCTTCACCACTCCCGGCGCGGTGAGCCTCGCGGCCACGCCCGCGCTGGCGGCGGCTCCGCGGCATTCGAGGCGCACGTCCGGCCTGTGTCCGCGGCGGCGACACGTCTGGCAGTCCACTGCGGCCAGCTGGCGCACAGCCGATCACGCTGGAGGCACTGGTGCAGCCGGCGCGAGCGTCGGCCGCAACAGATGAGCGCGGTCGCACCGGACCGTGGTCGTCCGCCCCGGTGACTGCCTCTGGACGATAGCGCGGGACTACCTGGGCTCCGGTGACCTCTATCCGGTGCTGATCAGGCTGAACCTCGGGCACGACATGGGCGACGGCCAGGTGTTCACGAATCCGTCGCTGATCATGCCTGGCTGGGAGCTGAATCTCCCCGACGGGACCGCCGACAGCGGCGGTCACCCGGGCTCCCCGACCGGGCCGGATCGGGGTCATCACGCCCGTCACGCGTCCGCACGTCAGCCCGGTCATCACCACGGTCATCCGTCCGGCAACGGGCACTTCCGTGATCCGCACAACGGAGCGGGGGACGGAGCGGGCGGCGGAGCAGGCGCCGGAGCGGGGGCACGGAGCGGGCGCCGGAGCAGGGGACGGAGCAGGCGCCGCCAACGGGACCGGTGCTGGCGGCAATCCGGCGACGGGTTCCGGATCCGGCTCGGTCCCGCCAGACCGGGGAGCGGGTCAGCCACAGGCATCCGGTTCGGGGCCAGGCAAGCCAGCCACGCGTCGGGGCAGCAGGAGGAGGTTCAGCAGGTTGTGCTCTTCACGCTCGGGATGATCGCTGGTGCCGCTCTTGTCTGCCTGGAGCGGCTCAGGCACCGGCAACGCCAGCACCGCCGGTTCGGCCGCCGCATCGCGCTGCCTGCGGACGCCGACAGCCAGCGGATCGAGCGCAAGCTCCGTGCCGCCGCTCCGCCAGCACCGCCGGCCTCGCTCCGTGACGCGCTTTGCGACCTGAGCGCTGGGGTGGCCGAGAGCGGTGATCCGCTGCCGCCGATCGTCGGCATCCATCTCACCCCGGACAGCATCGACGTGCTGCTTTCCGCCCCGGCGGCAGCGCCGCCGCCACCGCCGTTCAGCATCGCGCCAGGACGACAAGGCATGTGCTGGACCACGGCGCTGACCGACGTGCCCTCGGACTGGGCTGCGTCGCCGCCCAAGCCCGGCGAGGTCGGCGACCTGCTGCCAGGGCTGTTCACCGCGGGGGCGACTGACGGCGGCTATCTGCTGCTCGATCTCGAGGCCATGCGGGTCACCTGCTGCGACGGCCCGGCCGACCTGACCGACCGGCTCCTCGTCACGGCCGCCACCGAGCTTGCCTCAAGCCGATGGAGCGGCTGGTATGAGCTGATCCTGGCCGGCTGCGATGAGCTTGACGTGCTCGGCAGGGCGGACCGGTGCCGGGACCTGGACGAGGCGCTCGACGTTCTCGAGACCAGGGTGAGCACGATTGACCGGCGGCTGCGTGACGACCGGCAGGCCGACGTCAGGTCCCGCCGGATGGAAGATCCAGAGGATGAGGACTGGGGACTGACGCTCCTGGTCAGCCGGCTTCAGCCGACGCCCGACCAGATGACGCGCCTGCTCGACCTGTCCGACGGTCCTGGCGGAGTAGCGGCGCTCGTCGCCGGCGACACCCAGGCTGCCGACGGCAAGCTCGCGCCCGCGGTGTTCCGGCTCGAGGCTGACCCCGACGGCCCTGGCGGCATGGTCGCGACCATCACGCTCGCCTACCTGGGTCCCCGATCATCAGCTCACCGTCCGGCCGCAGACCCTGACCGTCTCGGAGTACGAGTCGCTGGCGGGGCTGTTCGCGACCGCGGCAGGGACTTCCGACGTCAGCCCGGAGGCGCGCGCCTTATGACGATGTCGGAAGGCCCGCCGTGGATGCGCTTCGCCGCCGCGCCTGTCCTGGCCGGATCTCGAGGAGGTGCCGGCTCAGGTGGACAGCTCAGAGGCTACTGGAATTCGCACAGTGCCGCGCAGGCCTGCCGGAACCAGACGTCGCAGCCGGGGGAGCGGATTCCGGCCGGGAACGCGAGGTCAGACCTCAGCGTCAACGTGCTCGGCACGTTCGAGGTGCTCGGATCGGCCGAGCCGCTGCAGCCGAAACAGGCAGAACTGGTGCTCGCGCTCGCGCTTGCACGCCCCGATCGGCCTGTCCAACTCGGCGCTGTGCACCATGCTCGGCGCGGACGCCGACCACCCGCGCCCGCCCGATTCCGTCAGGCAGCTCATCACCAGGACCAGGCGGCGCCTCGGCCAGGCACCCGACGGCCGGGAGTACATCGTTCACCTGGGCAGCGGCATCTACGTGCCGCACGACGACCTCCGGCTGGACTGGGCCGCGTTCAGCGCGCTGGCCAGGCGCGGCCGCGCCCAGCGCAGCGTGGGTGACCTGCGCGCCGCACTCGAGCTCGTCCGCGGCGAGCCCTTCGCCGAGTGCTTCTACTGGTGGATCGATATCGCGCTGGTCGAGACCATGCGCGCCGAGATCGTCGACACCGCCGACCTGCTCGCGCAGCTCGAGCTCCAGGCCGGGAGGGCGAGTTCCTCCGCCCGCGCCGCGCGGATCGGGACTGTCCGCCGAGACAGCGGCCGAGCAGTTGTGGCGAGCGCTCATGCGAGCCGAGCACGCGGCTGGGAACCAAGCCGGTGTCGCCGACGCTTGGTCCGGGTGCCTCGACGCGATCACGGAGATCGCGCCGGGCGGCGAGCCACATCCCGACACCCAGCGCCTGTATCACGAGCTCAGCCGCGGCGCTCAGCAACGAGCCTGCGCAAGTGACCTGGCGGCGCCGGCGCTGAAGCCCTGGCTTAGGCTTGCCCAGCGGCCGCGCGGCGGAACCCGACGCGCGCGCTCCGGTAAGTACCGACAGACGCGACAGCGCTGGCGAGAGCCGGGGGGTTGCCATGGCGCAGACAGTGTCCTTCACCATCGGCGCGCACGCATCGTGCGACGACGGTCCGTGCGGCACGGTGAAGCGGGTCGTGGTCGATCCGCTTGCGCGGACGGTGACGCACCTCGTGGTCGAGCCCAAGCACAGGCTCGGACTCGCCAGGCTCGTTCCGGTCGGCATCGCGGAGAGCACACCTGATGGTGTGAGGCTGCGGTGCAGCACGGCCGACTTCGAACGGCTCGACTCGGCCGAGGAGACCCAGTTCGTGGCGGGCACGATCGGCTACGAGAAATACGGACCCGATCAGGTGCTGTCGTGGCCCTACTACGGTCTGTACGGCGGTCAGGCCGGCGGGGTAGCCGGGGCCGCGGTTCCCGGTGTCTCGCAGACCGTCACCTACGACACCGTCCCCGAGGGCGAGGTGGATGTTCGCCGCGGCGAGCCCGTCTACGCCACCGACGGCCCGATCGGACACGTGCACGGCCTGGTGATCGATCAGGACAGCCGCCGGGTCTCGCACGTGCTGCTGGCCGAGGGTCATCTGTGGGGACGCAAGGAGGTCGCGATCCCGATCAGCGCCGTCACCGGGGTGGAGGACGGCATCAAGCTGCGGCTCAGCAAGAAGGAGGTCGCAGATCTCCCGCCGGTCGCGATCGCCCGCTGACCCTGCGGCGGCCTGCGCGCGGTTACTTCGCGTCTGCGTAACAGTCGACGACGGCGGTGCTCAGCGGGAAGGCGACCCTGGTCTGGCCGAACACCAGCCGCGAGGCGACGGTCGCCGCGTGGGTCACCGCGGCCACGACGGCGTCGGCCTGATCCTGCGGGCAGTGGACGATCACCTCGTCGTGCTGGAAGAAGACAAGTTCTGGCCGATGTCGACCGGCGGCCAACGGGGCCGGCGGTCCTGACGAGGGTCCGTCGGTGGTCTCGCTGACCGTCATGATCTTGGCCAGCTCGGCGCGCAGGCTGACGAGCATGACCAGGGCCCAGTCCGCCGCGCTGGCCTGGACCACGAAGTTCCTGGTGAACCGGCCGCGAGCGCGCGAGGCCTGCCCGGCTCGCGGGTCGCGTTCGGCGTCCGGGTCTGCGGCCTCCTCGGTGAGCGCGCGCCAGTTGGCCGACGGTGGAGGGCAGGTCCTGCCCAGCACCGACCTGACCACGCGGCCTTCCTCTCCGGCCCGCGCGGCGGCCTCGACGAATCCCGCGGCGTCGGGGAACCGCTGCCGCAGTACGGCGAGCAGCTGACCGGCCTCGCCGCCCGCGCCGCCGTACATCGCGGACAGCATCGCGACCTTAGCCTTGGCTCGCTCGCCGCCGAACGCCGTAGCGAGTTCGGCATACAGGTCGCCGCCCATCGCGGCCGCGGCGAACGCGCGATCGCCGGCCAAGGCGGCCAGCACCCGCGGCTCGAGCTGGGACGCGTCGGCAACGACGAGCACCCAGCCAGGATCGGCCACCACTGCGCGGCGCAGCATCCGCGGGATCTGCAGCGCGCCGCCGCCGCGCGAGGCCCAGCGACCCGAGACCACGCCGCCGACGACATACTCGGGCCTGAACCTGCCATTGCTGACCCAGGTATCCAGCCAGCTCCAGCCGAACGCCGAGTGCAACCGCGCCAGCTCCTTGTATTCGAGCAGCGGCGCGATCGCCGGGTGATCGACGTCCCTGAGCACGGCGAGCCTGGTCGACGGCAGCCGGATGCCGTCGGCGGCGAGCGCGTGCAGCAGCTGCGAGGGCGAGTCAGGATTGACGGGCCGGGCTCCGCTGGCCTTGCCCGCGCGCTGTTGCCGAATGCCGCCGCGACCTGGTCGGCCAGTTCGGCCAGCCGGGCGGGACGCTGCCCCGGCAGCGCCGGCCGCCGCCCGAGCATCTCGGTCAGCAGCGCGTCGTGCACCTCTGGCCGCCACGGCAGCCCGGCCATGGTCATCTCGGCGGCCACCAGCGACCCCGGCCGATTCTGCGGTGACCAGGAGGCCGAACCTGTCTGGATGCTCGTCCGCAGAGATGCTCCGCAACTGATCGGCGTGGACGTCGACGACCGCGTCGAGGGCCGACCGAGGGTCGACCTGCTCGGCCGCTCCCGCCTCAACGGGGTCGAAGAGCGCAGGCTGCTCGAGCCGCTCACGCCCAGCTCGCCTCGGCCGCACGCAGGATGAGCGCGAGCCTCGCGCCGCAGCCGCACTCGCCCAGCTCGGCGCCCGAGCCCGCCTCGCCCGCGCCCGAGCCCGCCTCGCCCGCGCCCAGGCTGGTCTCGCTCGCGCTACGTCCGAGCGCGGCATCTCGCCCGCTGATGAGCGCGTCCGCCAGCGCCACGTCGTGGCACCGCGCCACTCGCACGCCCGCCCGCAGCAGCCGCTGGTACACCAGCGCCGCGGACGGCCAGACCCAGCGCGGCTCGGCGTTGTGCTCATGCTCGAGCACGGCAGCGGCGAGATCGTCTACCGGCATCGCAGGGCCCGCCGGGCTGCCGTCCTCCCGGAGTTCGCGCAGCAGGCCAGACTTGCCGGGCCCAGGCACGACAGCAACCCGCACGAACTGATTCTGCCGTGCCGCTCTGACACTTGACGAGGAACCCGACCGCCGCGAGACCAGCTTGCCGGCCCGGTGCTGGTGCGGGGGCTGCTGTCATGATGATCAGTACCTCTGTCATCGGACGCTCCCTACTGCGACCCGTGCGGATCGCGGGGAGGGCTGCGTGTCCGGCCGAAAGGGAACCGAAGAGTTGCGAAGAACGTCTCAGGGCACCTGTCCCCGCGCCGTTTCGAGACGCTTTGGCTGACGCGGACGACGCCGGGCCGAGGCTGCTCGCCGTCAGCGACCTGCATGTCGGCTTCGCCGAGAACCGGGAGATCGTCGCCGGGCTGCGCGCGCCATCACCGGCAAGACTGGCTGATCGTGGCGGGCGATGTCGGTGAGTTCGCGGCCGACATCGAATGGGCCCTCGGCACGCTGCGCGAGCGATTCGCCGAGGTCATCTGGGTACCCGGCAACCATGAGCTGTGGACGCACCGCAGGGAGACGCTGCCGCTGCGAGGCGTCGAGCGCTACGAGCACCTGGTCGCGATGTGCAGGCGGCTCGGCGTACATACGCCGGAAGACCCGTATCCGGTCTGGCAGGACGCCGACGCGCCGCTGGTGATCGCGCCGTTGTTCCTGCTGTACGACTACACGTTCCTGCCCGACGGGGCAGCGACCAAGGCCGAGGGGCTCGAGCGCGCCTACGCGGCCGGCATCGTGGGGAACGACGAGACGATGCTGCACGCCGACCCCTACCCGAGCAGGGAGGCGTGGTGCGCCGCCCGGCTCACCGAGACCGCAGAGCGGCTCGCCGCCCTCACGGCCGGGACGCGCACGATCCTGGTGAATCACTTCCCGCTGGTGCGCGAGCCGACCAGGGTGCTGCGTTATCCGGCGTTCGCTCAGTGGTGCGGCACGGTGCACACGGCTGACTGGCCGCGGCGATTCAACGCGGCCGCCGTGGTCTACGGCCACCTGCATATCCCGCGGACGATCTGGCACGACGGGATCCGCCACGTCGAGGTGTCGCTCGGTTACCCGAGAGAGTGGCGCCGCCGGGCCAAGCCTCCGGTGATCCCGCGCCAGATCTTCCCCGAGGGCGAGTCGCCTTAGGTTGTGAGTCGTCCCGAGCCGTTGTTAAAGCTCCTGCCGGGTTTCAGGTCTTGTGCGGGCCGGCGGCCTGGATCGCGCGCCAGGCGGTGAGCAGCTCGGCCTCGCGCTCCGGGGTCAGCCCGACGGCCGCACGGGGCGGCGTCGGCGACGCGAGCTCGGCAGCGTGGACGTCAGCGACGGTCTGGGCCGAGAGGACGGGGCGCGAGTCCGGCCGCGTATGCCCTCGACGGGTCCGCCGTGTTGATGTCGCTCTCGCTATCGCCGCCAGGCCAGAGCGGAATGGTCTCCGCCGTCTCGCCGAACTCGATGAGAAAGTCGGCGTCGACCCAGATCAGCCTCGTCCCGGCCGGCGCCACCTCGGCCGCGATCGCCTCGAGCATGTCGCCGAAGCCGAACGGCGGTGGCGGGCTGACCGCGTGGAAGGTTCCCGTCACCGCCCGCTCGGCCAGGGAGACGATCCAGCTGCCCATGTCCCTGGCGTCGATGACCTGGATCGGCCCGTCCATGGGTCCCGGCGCGAGGACGTTGCCGCCGCGCGCGATCCGTTCGACCCACCAGGTGAAGCGGTAGCTGTAGTCGTATGGCCCGACGACGTAGGTTGGCCGGACGACCGTGGTCCTGTCGGCGCCGAACAGCTCGGCCGCGAGGCGCTCGCCGGCAACCTTGAGCCCGCCGTAGGTCTCGTCGGTGATCTCCTCGGTCGCCGGGTCCGCGAGCTCGGCAAGCGGCGCGTCCTCGTCGAACCCTGACGAGACCGGGGTCTTGTACGCCGACGTGGACGAGATGTAGATGTACTGTCCGCCGCGCCCGCCGAGCGCCTCCGCCAGCGTCCTGACCTGCCGCGGGAAGTACGCGCAGACGTCGATCGTCGCGTCCCACTGCCGCGGCCGCTAGTGCCGAGAGGTCGGAGTTGCGGTCGCCGGTCAGATGCGCGATCCCGGGGAACAGGTCCGCTCCGGAGCGGCCGCGGTGGAACACCGTGACGTCGTGCCCGGCGGCGATGGCCGCCTCTGTGATGTGCCGCCCGACGAACAGCGTGCCGCCGATGATCAGAATCCGCATGGAGGAATGATGTCAGCCGCTGGTTTAATGTCATCCGCGGCCCCGCTCCGGATCCAGGATGATCGTGCGGGCTTACGGGAAGAAGCATGCTGTGAGTGATTCAGCGGCCTTCGGCGGCTACGGCGGGTATAGCTCCACGCTGACCCGCGACCAGACGCGCAGCCTGTTCAGCCAGACGATGGGGTACGTCGCCCTGACCGCGGGGCTCTTCGCGGCTGGCGCCTACCTTGGCCGCGACTTGTCTTACGGCCTCGGCTGGATCTGGTTCATCGCCGCCTTCGTCTGCCTGATCGCGATGAACTTCACGGTGCGCCGATCCATGCAGCTCACCGTCGCGCTGCTGTGCGGCTTCGGGGTGCTGATCGGGCTGGCGATGGCGCCCGTCCTCGCCTACTACGCCGGCACGAATCCGAGTGCGCTCTGGTCGGCTGGCGGGGCGACGGCCCTGTTCATCGCCGGATTCGGGGCCGCCGGGTACGCGACCAGGCGGGATCTGACCGCGCTCGCGAGGATCTGCTTCTTCGCGCTGCTCGGCCTGATCATCTTTGGCATCGTGTTGATCTTCGTGCGGATTCCGCACGCTAACCTGATCTACTCGATCATCGGCCTGGTGATCTTCGCGGGCTTCACGATGTTCGACTTCCAGCGGCTGCGCACGTCGAAGGACATCAGGTCAGCGCCCTTGCTCGCCGCGTCGATCTTCCTCGACATACTCAACGTGTTCCTGTTCTTCCTACGGATCTTCTCCCGCAGCAACTGAGCCCTGACCGCGCGCCCGCGCCCGGCCCTCCAGTGGCGGTGCCCGGCGACTTACCACGGATCGCGTGACCGCAAACCACGTAATTCGGGCGCCGGAGTGACTGGGATCCGTGGGAGGTCAGTACTTCGCGTATGTGCTGGGACAGGAGCTGGTCGCTGATTAGCGGGCGGTCAGTACCAGCATCGGAATCGTGAGTTCTCCGCCGTCCGCGGCGGCTACCGCTTGCTCGGCCGTGCGGCGCAGATCAGCACGGGCCGACGGCTTCAATGCCCGCACGAACGGGGCCGCCTGCGCCATGCCGAGCCGCCAGGAGACGAGCTCCGCCGGAGCGGCTAGCCCGGTGGCAACGGTAATGGTCCGCACGTCCACGTCGGTGAAGCCGGCCGCAGCTGCCTGGGCCGTCAGACGGCGCCGGGTCTCCTGCCGAAGACTCGCCGTGGATCTTGAGCCAGGTGTGCCAGGCTGGCGGCCGATAGCCGAACGAGACCAGCGCATCGTCGACGGCGTCCTTCGCAGGGTGGGTCCAGTCGGGGGAGAACGCGCTGGCACCTAGCGACCGGCCGATCCGCCGGATCTCGGTCAGGCCGGCAGCGAGGTCGGGCAGGTGGCTGAGTGAGAACGCCGCGAGCACGAGGTCGAACGAGCCGTCGCGGAACGGCAGGCGCGCGGCGTCCGCCGCGAGCGGGTGGAGTTCGGCACCGCAGCGGCGCAGCATGCCGAGGGCGAGATCGGCGGAGACGACGCGGTGCGCGCCGGCCGCGAGTGCGGCGCGGCCGGCGACCCCGGTGCCGGATCCGATGTCCAGGACGGCCCGCATAGCCGGCGCTACCTGAGCAGCCGCCTCGGCGAGCGCCGTCGCGAGCGGGCCGTACATCCGCACCGGCCCCTCGGCCCAGTCCTGGGCGGACGAGTCGTAGGCGGCACCGACCTCTGCTCGGAGTCGCGCCGAGTCACCCTCTCCGGCGTTCACGGAAGGAGCGCGGGTGCGGCGAGGGCCTTGTTCTCCCACCACTGCAGTTCCTCGTCGTAGCCGCCGAGCGCCTTCTCCCAGCCGAACTGGACAAGCGCGCCGAGCAGGCTCAGTGACAGCTGCCGCTCCCACCAGCTGTCGGTGTCGATCCCATGGTTCTCGAGCGCGGCGCGGTACACGTCGATGGAATCCTCCTTGGACTGCGGCAGGCGGCGGCAGTTGATGGCGAGGTACCAGGCCAGATCGGTGAGCGGCGCGCCGAGACCTGGCGCCTCCCAGTCGAGTATCACGGTGCGGCCGTCGTCGTCGGTGCCGAGGTTGTCGAGCTTGAAGTTGCTGTGGACGAAGGTCTGCGGCGTCGTGGCCAGCGCCTCGACCAGCGGGCCAGGGTCCGTGGCAAGCGGGACGACGAGCGCCGCGGCAGCCGGCGCCACCTCGGTCAGCAGCGGCCAGCCCCGGCCGATGAGCTGCGGAACGAGGTGGTCGGACCCAAACGCCGCCTCGGCCTGCGCGGTCCACATCGATAGTTCGAGGTAGCGGTGCATGGCAGGGACAACGTCGATCTCGATGCCGCTGCCCCAGAACGCCGCGTGCAGCGCCGCCATGTGCCGCAGGAAGCTCTGGTGCTGCTCGACCGAGATCGGCTCGTCGGTGGCGGGGACGAGCCACTGTGAGACGTCGCGCATGAGCAGGGAGCAGCCTCCCGAGGGCCGCCGGCGGTCAGGATGCTCCCTTGCAACCGCCACGATCGGCTGATTGATGCAGGCCGGCAGCCGGGCCAGGATATTGCGTTCCCACAAATCGAACGGAGCACCGCGCAGGCAACCGGTCGTCCGCATCGTCCAGTCGCTGGCCAGGTCCATGTGCTTGAGCACGTAGCGCTCGCCATCGATCACCAGCCGCTCGAGCCTGGCTCCTGACTTGCCCGGCGCCTCGTCCAGCACCTCGCGTTCGGACGCCGCCGCGAGCAGCTCGCCCAGATCGGTCAGACCGGCGCTCCCGCTCGGCCGCCCGCTCAGCGCGTACTCGGCCACGTCGCTCGCCCCCTCCGGTCGCCTGGAATCAGCGTGAGCTCGGCATACGTGCACATACCTTGCAGCGCCCGGCCGCGCTGGCAGGCTCGATCCGGGGCGAATCTACTGGACGGAGTTCCTGTCGTTCGGTCCCTCGGTGATCTGGCGGATCACGACTCTGGCGAGCCCGCTGGCGGTCTTGACCGCCCCGCGAGCAGATCCGCGGCCGAGGAGCGCTCCTGCCATGGTCACTGCCTCGGAAACGAGACGGCGGGCCTCCTTCGACTGCGCGATATCGCGTAGCGACGACTTGATCCGCTCAACGCCCTGGCCGCCGTCCTTGGTTCCTGTCAGGTAACCGGCGGCGAAGCCGATGATGGTCTCCATGACGGCTCACATCTCGCGGAGTTCGAGATAGCGCTTCACGTCGGGCAGCGACTGGATGACCACGGCCAGAACAGCCGCGACAATCAGTGCTTTGATGATCTTGCTGATCATGCCGGATCCTCCTCGGGTTCGGGTCCTTGCTGGGATTCGCGATGAGACGGGCTTGAGTTCATCGATGCTGAAGTACAGGTACCGGCCGTGGCTGCTCTGCAGGTCGGCCAGGTCATCGCGGTCCGGGCTCACCGCGACGTGCACGTTGCCGTCCACGTCTTGGAACACGGCCTGCACGGTCGCTTCCCGGCCGGTCAGGAAGAGGTCCTGGGCGTCGGCGCGCCTGGCGCCCGGCAGCATCGTCACGCGGCTGCCGCGTGAGACCTGCACGCCGGCGATGACGACGTGATCGGTCTCTGGCGACACGCTCGAGTCGGCGCCGGGATCCCACCACGGCGTCTCCGGCTGACCCAGCTCAGGCTGGCCAGGCGTGAAGGCGGTCGGTACCGCGCCGTTCGACGCACCGTCCAGGACACCGTCCGGTCTCTTCGCCGGAGCCGCTGCCATGGTCACCGCCCGTCCCGCCGCCAGGGGCAGATCGCAGATAGCGGATGGCCCCGTGCAGGCGCTCGAACATCTCCTGCGGCATCCCGTCAAGCCGGTCCATCAGCTCGGCTGCCTTGGGATCGGTCGCCCTTGCCGCGCGCTTCTCCTCATCGGTCAGCGCGAGGGTCCGCAACGTGAGAATCTCGTCGATCTCTGTCGCGTCGAACAGGTCACCGGCGCTCTCCGGCGCGATCTCGGCGTGGTCGTAGAGGATCACGGGCGAGGACAGCATCAGGTCCTGGCACTCCGGCGGGCCGGCGAGCACCGGCCAGGTGCCGATGTTCTCGCACTCGGCGACGGCCGGAGCCGCCCACTCCGGCGGCTCGGTCATCGACAGGAACTTCCCGCCGGGGATCCAGATCAGCGCGTGCGCCGCGATCAGCGCATGGGTCAGGCCGTCCTCGCGCGTGCTCAGCGGATCGCCGGACAGGCCATGGTTCTCGATCCTGACACTGAGCTTCAAGGCACCGTAGGGTCCTGCGGTCCGTTCGGCTCGGAGCCTGATCACCCCGTCGATGGTGGCCCAGGACCTGACCAGCCGGCCGGCGACGCGGCCGGTAGAGGTCACGACGATGTCCTCGGTCGGACTCGCCGGGCTCGATGTGCACGGTCAGTCCGAGGTCATCGGTGAGCAGCTCGCTGACCTCGGCACTGACCTGCTGCTCGCGCTCGATTGCCTCGTCCCACGCCGTGTACTCGGTGCCGTCCACGGTGAGCGAGGCGACCTCGCGAGTCTTGCCAGAACCGGGCCGCACCTGCAGCACCCGCCTGCGCTGCAGCTGCAGGAACCTGACGCTGACCAGCACCTGGGCGTCGTCGGCGCACTCGACCAGGCACTCGGTCTGGCTGGCTGACGGCTCGGACGGGTCGACGGCCCGGTAGCCGGGAGGCATCAGCACGCCGAACTGGAACCTGGCCTGGTTCTTCTGCGACGACTGGTGGTACGGGTAGAGCAGGTAGCCCTCATAGAGCACCGCGTCGGCAACCTTGCGGGCCTGGTCCAGGTGGGCCGTTTCCAGCTTCATTGCGAAGTCTCTTCGGATCGTTCCTGCGAGTCGCGCGCGGCGCTCGAGCAGCGCCGACAGCGTCGCATCCCAGGTCGGCAGCGCCCGGCGGTTCTTGAACCTGAGCAGCTCGTCGAGCGTGCTCAGGCTCATCTTGATCCACGCGGTGTCGGGGAAGTGGACGTCGATAGCCTCGCGCCACGTGCTGAGCGGGAGGCGGTACTGCGCTTCCTTGCTCCAGGGCACCTGCTGCACCGAGAGCTTGCCGTCGGCGGATCCGAACACGGTGCCGCTGAACAGCAGCAGCAGCGGAATCTCTCCGGCGTCGAGGCCCGCGAAGTAGCGAGTCGAGCCGATCTCGAGGTCATAGCTGAGCTGGATCGGCAGATCGATATCGATACTGCCGGTGAAGCCAGGGACCATGGTCGACACGGTGGTGAGCTGCATGGGCTTGAGCGTGTCCGCCCAGCGCTGCGTATCGCCGAAAAGGTCATTCAGGCGTTCAGCCTCGGCCGCCGTATAGCGGCGCCTGGCTGGCTCGATCCTGATCTGACAGCGCAGCGCGATCGCGTCGATCCGCTGGCCGGTGGTTTCGGCGATCTTCAGGCTCAGCGACATCGACGGCGCCAGCGCGAACTTGTCAGGCCGGGCTCCGTGCAGTCGAAGGCCAGTTCCGCCACGGTCAGGTCTCCCGGTCGACGGGCACCGCGCGCCTGCGTACGGTGTCGAGGAATCCGGCGATGGCCTGCCGTGCCTCCGTACCGCCGTCGAAGCCGCGCCAGTGCAGGCGCATCCGGCCGGCCAGCTCGTAGCAGGCGTCGATCGGCACCACGAAGGACTCGATGGTGGTGGCTGGGGCAAGGGCGGCGGTCGCGGGGATAGCGTCGCCGGCTGAGCCCGCGCCGGTCCTGCGATCAGAACGGCCTCGACGTCTGGTTCGGCCGTCGCCAGCAGCCGGTGCGCCGCGGTCAGCCGCGCCCAGGCCGCCAGGTCAAGCCGACATTCCGTCGCGCCGGCCGGACTCGGATAGAACCCGGACACCGTGCCCGCGCGCGAGCTGTGCAGGAAAAAGGCCAGGCCCACCGGGATCTCCAGCTCGTCCCACTCGGCTGCCGTCAGCGGGTGATCGGGATCTGTCAGATAGCGGTCGGGCACCGCGCGGAACCGGCCTCGTACCGCCTCGCGCTGCGTGAACAGCAGGTAGCAGGCACGGCAGGTGCATTGCAGGCTCGCGTGGTCCAGGTCGGCGAGATGCCCGTGCTCGGCGGGGATCTCGGTCGCGCACAGCTCGCACTTCTCGGGTTCTGGCGCTTGCTGGCTTTCGGCCGGCGAGAGCTGCGTGCCCGGGGACTGCTGCGGGCGCAGCTCGGAGCAGCACCAGCCTGCGTCGCGGGAGGGGGGCCGGAAACGAAGCGGCGCAGGCCAGTGCTGCTGCTCATAGCCGGGCCGCCTCTGGCAGGGCAACCCGGACGCCGTGGCTATCAGCGAGCAGCGGGAGTGGGTCAAGGTGGGCTGACGGGTCGTCGAGGCCCTGCCCGGCCAGCCGGACGTTGTATCGCGCGCCGCAGGCCGGACAGGTCAGATCCTCGCGCTCGAGCAGGCCGTCGGCCATCGACGAGCCGCACGCCGCACAGGCATCGCGGTAGGCGTAGAGGGTGCCGCGCACCGCGCAGACGAGAACGGAAACGTCGCCCGCCGCCGCGATCACCGGACGCGAGCTCGGCGGGCCCATTGCAGGGAGCTGGACCCAGCCCGGAATCAGTGCCAGGCTCGCCGCCATCGGGCGGACGCTTACCGATCTGGAGCAGCGCCGGCTCGGGTACCGTCGTCATGCCCTCGACGACCACCTCGACGACCTCCGGCGCCGCTTCCAAGACCGCCCCCTCGATCGCCAGCTTGACCGTGACCGTTGACGAGGGACAGCCATCGCAGCTGCCCTCCAGCCTCAGTCTCGCTATGCCATCGAAGACGCCCAGATATTGCACGCCGCCCGCGTGCGAGCCGAGGTACGGCCTGACCCGGTCAAGGGCATGCTGCACCCGCTCGTCCACGCCGAGCGGGTGCAGGTCGTGCAGCAAGAGCAGGCTCTCGACCAGCGGATCCTCGGTCAGATCAGCGAGTACTGACGCGCCGGCCTCGCCGTGGTCTGCCAGCGCAGCCACGATGTGCTCCAGGCCCTCGCCGTACAGGCCGACGAGCAGCCGCACGAGTTCCTCCGCCATCGCGGCGGGATCGGCCGGGCTTGCCTGATCGCCGCCCGATCGGAGGGCGGAGAGCAGCTCTTCGACCCGCTCTCCGACCCTTCGCACTCCGGCCATGCGCCTACGCCCCCTGTCTCTCGTCGTGCCTGCCCGTGCTGGTCAGGTCGACAAGACGACCGACATCGGCGAGTGCGTCTTGTCGAGCAGCTTGCCGTTGCCGAGATACATGTGCACACCGCAGGGCAGGCAGGGATCGAAGCTGCGCACCGCGCGCATGATGTCAATCCCCTTGAACCTGTCCGGCGGGTTCTCCTCGAAGATCGGCGTGTTCTGCACCGCGTCCTCGTACGGGCCCGGCGTGCCGTAGGAGTCACGGACGCTGGCGTTCCACGGAGTCGGCGGGTACGGGTGGTAGTTCGCGATCTTCCCGTTCCTGATCACCATGTGGTGCGAGAGTACGCCGCGCACTGCCTCGGTGAACCCGCAGCTGTTCGCCTCGTCAGGAACCGAGAACGGCTCCCAGGTCTTCGTGCGACCAGCGCGGATCTCGGCCAGTGCCTTCTCGGTGAAGTACAGCGCGCACGCGGCGGCGTAGGCCTGGAAGTAGGTGCGCGCCCGGTCCCGCTCGATGGCGTTGGACAGCGGAGCCCCCGAAGCGTCCCGCGGTATCTTCCACTCGAACGTGACCTCTGGCTTGCTCACCGTCTTCGGCAGGTTGATCTGCACGCTGTTGCCGGTCGACTTGACGTAGCCGAAGTCAACCAGGCCGCCGAGCGCGGTCGCCCACAGCCTCGCGATCGGGCCGCCGCCCGTGTCGGCCGCCATGTAGTCCTTGCCGTCGTACCAGCGCGGCGACATGACCCAGCTGTACTTGTTGTCGAAGTCCCGCTTCGCGGGCTTGGGAATGGTGTGCTGGTTCCACGGATGCCTGCGGTCCACCGGGTTGCCCAGCGGGTCGCGGGTCACGAACATCTCCTGGTCTTCCCAGTCCTCGTAGTACGAGGAGCCGAGCAGGATCCGGATGCCCAGGTTGATCTCGACCAGGTCGTTCGTGATCAGCTCGCCGTTCCTGATCACGCCGGGGCTGACGAACATCTTCCTGCCCCAGTCGGTCATGTGGTCATACCTGAAGTCGCAGTGCTCGGGATCGTTCAGGCTGCCCCAGCAGACCAGGTCGGCCCGGCGCCTGCCGACCTCCTCGTATCCCGGTAGCGCGGTGTAGAAGAAGTCGAACAGGTCGTCGTGCATCGGGACGACCCGCTTCATGAACTCGACGTACCGCATCAGCCTGGTCAGGTAGTCGGTGAAGAGCTGCACGGTCGCCGTCGTGCCGACACCGCCCGGATAAAGCGTGGAGGGGTGCACGTGGCGCCCCTCCATAAGGCAGAACATCTCCCTGGTCGACCTGCTGACCTGGAGCGCCTCGCGGTAGAACTCGCCCTCTAGCGGGTTCAGCGAGCGCATGATGTCGCCGATGGTCTTGTAGCCGTGGTCGCCTGCGTGCGGCGCCTCGGTCCGGTTGGCGAGCTCGAGCACTCCCGGGTTGGTCTCGGCGACCATTCGTTCGCAGAAGTCCACCCCGACCAGGTTCTCCTGGAAGATGTTGTGGTCGAACATGTACTCGGCCGACTCGCCGAGGTTGATGATCCACTCACCGAGGTGCGGCGGGCGGACGCCGTAGGCCATGTTCTGGTTGTAGACCGAGCACGTCGCGTGGTTGTCACCGCAGATGCCGCAGATCCGGCTTGTGATGAAGTGCGCGTCCCGCGGGTCCTTGCCCTTCATGAAGATGCTGTAGCCACGGAAGATCGACGAAGTGCTGTGGCATTCGATGACGCGCTTCTGCTTGAAATCGATCTTCGTATAGATTCCGAGGCTGCCCACGATCCTGGTAATCGGATCCCAGGCCATCTCGACTACGCCGCTGTCTTCGACCGTCGTCATCGCTGATCACTCCAATGCGTAAGGAGCCAATGCTCAGGAAAAGGGGCGGCAGGCGGCCGCTCTGCTCGTATGCACGGGGCCGAAGTCACCAGTTCTTCTGGTAGCCGGTCAGGAGCTCGTTGCCCTTCTTGCGCCACTTGGGCTCCTCGTCGGCGGTCCTGGCCGTGAAACCGCGAAGCGTGCGGATGACCGTGCCGTAGAGCATGCTCGCCGCGGTCGAGACCCTGGCTCCCGGCGGTTCGTCCATGAACGGCATGAACTTGTCAGGGAACCCAGGCATGGTGCACGCGATGCAGATGCCGCCGACATTCGGACAGCCGCCGACGCCGTTGATCCAGCCGCGCTTGGGCACGTTGCATTTGACCACCGGTCCCCAGCAGCCGAGCTTCACCAGGCACTTGGGTGAGCCGTACTCGACGGCGAAGTCGCCCTGCTCGTAGTAACCGGCTCGGTCGCAGCCCTCGTGCACCGTCGCCCCGAACAGCCAGGTCGGCCGGAGCGCCTCGTCCAGCGGGATCATCGGAGCCTGGCCCGCGACCTGATAGAGCAGGTAGAGGATGGTCTCCGAGAGGTTGTCTGGGTGGATCGGGCAGCCGGGCACGCACACAATCGGCAGGCCCGCCTTCGAGCGCCAGTCCCAGCCGAGGTAGTCGGGCACGCCCATCGCGCCCGTCGGGTTGCCCGCCATCGCGTGGATGCCGCCGTAGGTCGCGCACGTACCGACCGCGAGAATGGCCGTCGCCTTCGGCGCGAGCCGGTCCAGCCATTCGTTCGTCGTCATGGGCTGGCCGGTCGCCGGGTTGTTGCCGAACCCGCACCAGTAGCCCTCGTCCTTGATCGCCTCATTCGGGATTGAGCCCTCGACGACCAGCACGAACGGATCGAGCTCGCCCCTGTCGGCCTTGTGCCACCATTCGATGAAGTTGTCGGCGCCGGTCTCAGGGCCGCATTCGAAGTCGATCAGCGGCCAGTGCACAGCGATCTTCGGCAGGCCCGGCAGCGCGCCGAGCGCGATCTCCTCGATGCTGGGCTGGGTGGCCGCGGTGAGCGCGACCGAGTCACCGTCACAGCCGAGCCCGCCATTCATCCACAGGATGTGAACGAGCGGTTCGGCTTCCGCTCCAGCGGCACTGGCGCTCTGGCCGGTGTCTGTGCCTGCTGTCATAGCGATGCATCCTCTCGCTTTGCGATCCGCTAGTTATGGACGCGAATGGATTGGCCGACCGCACCGTCCGATGTCTGTAGTGCTGATGACTCGAATGGCACGAGCGAACGAATAACTCGAATTACGCGAATGACACGAATCAGTCGAATCACTCGAAACGCTCGCTATGTCGGCATCGCCGCGAGACTGTACCGGCAAGCCGTCGCTACGAAGCTGGCCTAACCGGTAACCCTGAGTATCCCCACTTGACGACGCCGTGTCGCCGTTAACGATCAAGAACGCACCTCACTTTGCCGATGCGCAGCCGTCGCTTTGCCGATGCGCAGACCTGGCCATGCTAAACCTGCCGAGGATCGGCCGACAAGATGAAACTCTCAATTGTCCGGACAGTAATGTCCCATCGGCGATCTAGGGGCCAGGGATTTTTCGTACGAACAGGACTATAGTGGCGTGATGTCGGCATCCAGCCTTCCGATTTGAGCTGTCCGGCAACTAGCCTTGCACCTACCCGCTCGCAGCGAGGCGGGTGTTGGTGAGGAGTAATTGGTGGCCGAGCCGATCCTCAGGCCAGGAAGAAGACCCCATTGAGGTAGTTCCCGTGGTGGTGCTGTCGCAGGTCTTCCCTGCCCGGCCATCCTCGATCCCGGAGATCAGGAACTTCGTCAGGCACTGCCTCGCCGAGTCGCCGCTCACCGAGGAGGGGACCAGGGAGGTCGGCGAGACGGTGTTCAGGGCGCTGCTGGACGCCGCAGGGCCCACCGGGTCCATCAACGTCGCGTTCCGCATCTTCCCCGAGCACGTCGAGGTGGACGTCCTGCACTCGGACTCGCAGCTGCCCGAGCATCGCCGGGCGGCAGGCGGGCAACGGCCAGCCGGCCGCTGGCCACGGCCAGGGCGCTGCCTCGCCGGCGCGAGTGCTGGCCGGGAGCCCGGCAGGACGCGCCTGACCGAGGCAGGCCTTGACCAGGCGAGGGAGGCGGCGACGACGCCGTCGAGCACGGTCGGCTCGGCGGGCCAGGTCAGCCGGCCACCTTCGCCGAGTGGATGTCGATCGCGCTCCGGCAGGGAGGGCCTGACCCAGGAAGCGGCGGCGCGCCAGCTCGGCGTGTCGGTCAAAACTGTCAGCCGCTGGGTTGGCGGAACCACCGAACCACGGATGCGCGATCTTCGGCGCATTCAAGAGGTCTTCGGCACCCTGCCCTCTCCGTAGCGCCATTGGCGCGGACTCTAGCTGTGGCTCCAGTCAGCATCCGGTTCCACATTCTGTCCGATCGCGATTTGTCCTGCGCACATTGGGCGACAAGTCAGGGCTGTCTTGTGAGAAGGCTAGACGACCGCCCACATGTGTCCTACGGTTCTGCCATGGCGGATCACGCAGGACGCCTACACCTCGGCGCCGAGCGCGGCAGGATAGTTTTACTGACCACTCGCGATGGGCTCGCCGCCCAGGCCGGCCATGATCTGACGATCGAGATCACGCGGTGGTCGGCCGAGCTGGAGGTCGCCGATGATCTCACTCCTGCCGGGCTCACGGTCCGGGCTGACATGAACTCGCTCGCGGTCCGCGAAGGTACCGGCGGCGTGAAGCCGCTCACGGACCGGGACCGGCGCGAGATCGCGGTCACCGCGCGCAGGCTGCTCGGGGTGGACCGCCAGCCGGAGGCCACCTTCACCGCCTCCGGGTTCGAGCCAGGCAGCAACGGCGGCGGCATCGTGCACGGGACGCTGAGCCTGAACGGAACCAGCCAGCCCCTGACGCTGGACCGTCCGCAAGACCGGCGGACGCGCCTACCACGCGAGCGGGTCGGTCCGGCAGTCCGCACTTCGGCATCAAGCCCTACACCGCGTTTCTCGGCGTGCTCAAGGTCAGCGACGCCGTCGGCATCGTCGTGGACGTGCAGCTTCCCGACGACTCACGGCCGGTACCGGTGATCAGTCATGACAGCCCAGCAGGGGCCGGCGCAGCGAACCTCTGGGAGTTGCGCCGCGGCGTTCGAGCGCAGGACCGGCCCGGGCCGTGAGCTCGCCGACCAGGCCGAGCAGATCGCCAGCGCCGCGCATGCGATGGCGCTGCGGTTCCACCAGGGCGGCAAGCTCCTCGTCTTCGGCACGGGCGCGGCGAGCACGGACGCGCAGCACGTGGCCGTCGAGTTCGTGCACCCGGTCATCGTCGGCAAGCGCGCGCTGCCGGCGATCTCGCTGACCTCCGACGCCGCGACCGTCACGGGCGTGGCGGCCAGGGAAGGGACTCGAGAACGTCTTCGCGCACCAGATCAGGTACCTGGCCGAGCCCGCGGACATCGCGCTCGGTATCTCGCCGGACGGCGACCTGCCCGAGCGTGCTCGGCGGGCTGCGAGCCGCCAGCGATCTCGGGATGCTGACGCATGGCCCTGACCGGCGGCGAGGGCGGCGCGCGTGGCGGCGAGCCTCGCACGTCGACTACCTGCTCACGGCGGGCTCGACTGATCCGCGCATCGTCAAGGAGATTCACGTCAGCACCTATCACGTGCTGTGGGAACTCGTTCATGTCTTCTTCGAGCAGCCTGGCGTGCTCGGACCGGGGGTTGTGGCATGACCGATCAGAAGGTGCCCGAGTGCCACGGCGATGTCTGCATCACCTGCGCAGACACGGCGGTCGCGGTGACCGTCGTGCGGCTGCTCGACGACGATCTCGCGATCGTGGCCACCGAGGCCGGCGAGGAAGAAGTCAGCGTCGCGCTGCGTGACCGCGGACGTCGGCGACACCATCCTGGTGCACGCCAGGGAGGCGATCGCGGTGGTCGCGCCATGACCGCGTGGCCCGGCGACACGGCCGGCCGCCCAGAGCCGACGGTGCGAGAGCGGATCGATCGAGTCGCTCTACCCGTTCCTCTACCAGGGCGCCACCGACATCGAAGCCGTGCTCGCGCAGGCCAGGGCGTCCACGGTCGCCAAAGGCGCACGAGGTCATCGCGCTGCGCGCCGAGGTCTGCGCGCGCAGCGGCGATCAGCTCGCCGCCTGCGCAAGCCAGGCCGCCCAACGGTTCGCGGCCGGCGGACGGCTGCTGACCTTCGGCAACGGCGGCAGCGCCACTGACGCGCAGCAGATCGCCACGCTGTTCCTCTATCCGGGCGGTGGCGCGCGACCGCTGCCCGCCATCGGCCTGGCCAGCGACACGGCCGTGCTGACCGCGCTGTCGAACGACATCGGCGTGGACGTCGTGTTCGCCAGGCAGATCGCGGCCTTCGGCACGGGCCGGTGACATCGCGCTCGGCCTGTCCACGAGCGGCAACTCGGAGAACCTGCTCCGCGCCTTCGACGAGGCGAGCCGCCGCGGCCTGATGACGATTGGCATCGCGGGATACGACGGCGGCAAGATGGCCGAGCTGGACAGCATCGACTACCTGTTCGTGGCGCCGTCGACGTCGATCCACCGGATCCAGGAAGCCCAGACCACGATCTACCACGTCCTGTGGGAACTGATCGTGGCCGAGCTCGGCGAGCCCGACCGGTACGACAATGACGACCGGCTCCGGACGCACTCTGGTCGCTGGAGTGGGCAACATCTTCTTCGGCGACGACGGGTTCGGCGTGGAAGTCGCCAAGCGCCTGGCCGAACGCGAGCTGCCTGATGGCGTCACGGTCGCCGACTACGGAATCAGCGGCATGCACCTGGCTTATGACCTTTGCGACGGCTACGACCGTGCCATTCTCATTGACGCCACCCCGCGCGGCGGGACGCCAGGTACGGTCTACGTGCTGGAGCCCGAGCTGCCGGCCGAGGCGGACAGCCGCGCTGTTCGACGCGCACGGGATGCAGCCAGACGTGGTGCTCGGCATGCTCGGCATGCTCGGGGGAAAGACAGGGCAGACGCTCATCGTCGGCTGCGAGCCCGCGAGCCTCGGACCCGGGGATCGGGCTGAGCGCGCCGGTGGCGTGCGGCGGTCGACGACGCGGTGCGCAAAGTGCTTGAGCTGATCATGGATCTGGGGCGCACCCCTAGCAGACCCAGCCGGGAGGAGATGTCCAATGTGCCTTGGCATACCGGGCGAGGTGGTCGAGTTCCTGCCCGACCAGCCCGACCTGGCACGGGTGAACGTCAGCGGCGTCAGGCGGGTGATCAACATCGGCCTGCTCTCCGACGAGCCGCCGGTTCCCGGCGACTGGGTCCTGATCCACGTGGGGTTCGCGCTGTCGAAGATCGACGAGGACGAGGCCGCGTGCCGCCCTGGCCTTCCTGGAGGGCATCGGCCAGGCCTACGAGGACGAGCTCACCGCGCTCGCCGATTCACAGATCGAGTAGGGGGCGGTCATGCGCTTCGTTGACGAGTTCCGGGACAGCGACAAGGCCAGGGCCCTGGCCGCCAAGATCGCGGGGCTGTGCGAGCCCGGCCGGCAGTACAAGCTCATGGAGGTCTGCGGCGGGCACACGCACACGATCTACAAACACGGGCTCGAGGACTACCTGCCCGAGCAGATCACGCTGGTGCACGGGCCAGGCTGCCCGGTGTGCGTGATCCCGATGGGCCGGGTCGACGACGCGATGGCGCTCGCGGCCGAGCCCGACGTCATCATGACCTCGTTCGGCGACATGATGCGGGTGCCCGGCAGCAACGGCTCGTTCTTCGACGCCATGGCCCGCGGCACCGACATCAGGATGGTCTACTCGCCGCTGGACTCGCTGAAGATCGCCAGGCAGAACCCGGACAAGCGAGTCGTCTTCATGGCCATCGGCTTCGAGACGACGGCGCCGTCGACGGCGATGACCATGCTGCGCGCCGCCGCGGAGGGGCTGAAGAACTTCTCGGTCTTCTGCAACCACGTGACGATCATCCCGGCGATCAAGGCCATTCTTGACTCACCTGACCTGCGCCTGGACGGCTTCATCGGGCCAGGCCACGTCTCGACCGTCATCGGCTGCAGGCCGTATGAGTTCATCGCGCGCGACTACGGCAGGCCGGTCGTGGTGGCCGGGTTCGAGCCGCTGGACATCCTGCAGTCCATCTACATGCTGATGCTGCAGCTCTCCGAAGGCCGCTGCGAGATCGAGAACCAGTACTCACGCGTGGTCCCGTGGGACGGGAACACGGTCGCGCTCCGTGCGATCGGCCAGACCATGGAGTTGCGGCCGTACTTCGAATGGCGCGGCCTCGGCTTCATCTCGCACTCCGCGCTCAAGGTCAGGGAGGATTACGCGGCCTTCGACGCTGAGACATTGTTCGGTGTACCTGGTGTCCGGGTCGCCGATCCCAAGGCGTGCCAGTGCGGTGAGGTGCTGAAGGGCGTGCTCAAGCCCTGGGAGTGCAAGGTCTTCGGCACCGCGTGCACGCCGGAGACCCCGATCGGCACCTGCATGGTCTCGCCAGAGGGCGCATGCGCGGCGTACTACAACTACGGCAGGCTGACCCGCACCAAGGTGCCGCTGGCCATGCCAGGTCCGGCGGCCATGACCGCGCGGCTGGGTCGAGCGCGCGCTCAGGAACACGAGAAGCACGCGGGCCAGGACGAAGCGCCCGAGCGGCGCGGCTCGCCGCAACCGCTGCCAGGCACGGTGCGCGAGGAAATGGTGCTCGAGCGGATCGACCGGGCCAGGCGCGCTCGCGCGCGGGTCAGGGAAGACCGGATCACGATGTCGCACGGGGCCGGCGGCAAGGCGACGCAGTCGCTGATCGAGGCGATCTTCCTCGACGCGTTCCGCAACCCGCAGGCTCGAGCCGCTCGAGGACGCGGCGAGGCTGGATGTCGGCGCCGCGCGGCTGGCGCTGA
Organism: uncultured Actinomycetota bacterium; assembly: GCA_963809195.1. GTDB lineage: Bacteria > Actinomycetota > Actinomycetes > Streptosporangiales > Streptosporangiaceae > Chersky-822. The sequence goes on from CAWEIQ010000006.1 coordinate 302,488, forward strand.
CGACCGACTCCTACGTCGTCTCGCCGCTGTTCTTCCCCGGCGGCAACATCGGCGACCTCGCCGTCAACGGCACCGTCAACGATCTCGCCGTGGCAGGCGCGACGCCGCTGTACCTGTCGGCCGGCTTCATCCTCGAGGAAGGCTTCGCCGTCGAGGACCTGACCACGATCACCGCGTCGATGCGGGCCGCCGCTGACGCCGCCGGCGTGCAGATCGTCACCGGCGACACGAAGGTCGTGCAGAAGGGCAAGGCCGACGGCTGCTACATCAACACGGCCGGTGTCGGGCTCGTCGAGTCAGGACGTCGATCTCGGCGTGGCGAACGCGCGGCCCGGCGACGCGATCATCGTGTCGGGCCCGATCGGCGACCACGGCGTCACGATCTTGCTCGCCCGCGGCGAGCTCGACATCGAGGCCGACCTGGTCTCGGACACCGCGCCGCTGAACGGCCTCGTGAGCTGCCCTGCTCGCGCAGGCGCCCGGAGTGCGCGCGATGCGCGACGCGACCCGCGGCGGCGTGGCGACGATACTCAACGAGATCGCGAAGGCGGCCGACGTCGGCGTCCTGGTCAACGAGGACGCGATTCCGGTGCGGGCCGAGGTCCGCGGGGCGGCTGAGCTGCTCGGGATCGACCCCATGTACGTGGCCTGCGAGGGCCGGATGGTCGTGGTCGTCGACGGGGCGCAGGCCGACGCCGCGCTCGCGGCGCTGCGCGCGCACGAGGCGGGGGCCGAGGCGGCGGTGATCGGCCACGTGGTCGCCGACCCCGCGGGCGTGGTCCAGCTGCGGACGGCGTTCGGCGGCACGAGGATCGTGGACCTGCTGGTCGGCGACCCGCTGCCGCGCATCTGCTGAGAAGCGGTAACGACATGCACGAGCTGGCGATCACCGAGGGCGTCGTGGCCGCCGTGGCCGAACGCGTCCCCGGCGCCAAGGTCACCAGCGTGCGGCTGGAGATCGGCGCGCTGTCAGGGGTGGTCGCTGACTCGGTGATGTTCTGCTTCGACCTGGTCACCGAGGGCACCAACCTGGAGGGCGCGACGCTGGAGATCGTCGAGCCGGCGGCTCGCTGCCAGTGCCGGACGTGCGGAGCCGAGTTCGCGCCCGACTGGCCGATCCTGCTCTGCGCGTGCGGCAGCGCCGACGTGGCGATCCTGTCCGGGCAGGACCTGCGGATCTTGTCGGTGGAGGTGGCCTGAGATGTGCGCGACCTGCGGCTGCGCGGGCGACGGTGCCGTGGTGCACGCGCAGCACGACCGGCACACGAGCACGACGCACGGGCACCCGCACGGGCACGTGATCCCGCCCGGCGACACGCGGACCGTCCAGCTGCAGCAGAAGGTGCTCGCGAAGAACGACGGCATCGCGGCGCGGAACCGCGACCGGCTCGCCGAGCGCGGCGTCCGCATGCTCAACCTGATGAGCTCGCCAGGGGCCGGGCAAGACCACGCTGCTCGAGTGCACCGCGCGAGCGCTGGCCGGCGAACTGGACATCGCCGTGATCGAGGGAGACCAGGAGACCGCGCTTGACGCCAGCCGGATCAGCGCGGCCGGCTGCCGCGTCGTCCAGATCAACACCGGGTCCGGCTGCCACCTGGACGCCGCGATGGTGGCGCGCGGGCTGGACGAGCTCGACCCGGCGCCAGGCACGGCCGTGATCATCGAGAACGTCGGGCAACCTGGTCTGCCCGGCCCTGTTCGACCTCGGCGAGGCCCACCGCGTGGTGCTGGCCGCCGTGACCGAGGGCCCCGACAAGCCGATGAAGTACCCGCAGATGTTCAGGCAGGCCGACCTCGTCCTGCTCACCAAGGTGGACCTGCTCCCGTACATCGAGTTCGACACCGATCGCTACGCCGCCGACCTCGCCCGGGTCAGCCCGGCGGCCCGCCTCATGCACCTGTCCGCGGTCAGCGGCGAGGGCATGGACGCCTGGCTCGACTGGCTGACCGCCGCCGCGGGCCCGTACGCCGCACGCTGACACCAGCAGCGATGACCGGCGGCTGGCTAGAAGCTGGCGCCGGGACCGTCGGGAGACGTGCGGGCGGCCGCCACGACCGCCTGGCCGAGGCTGATGCCGCCGTCGTTGCACGGCACGCGCGAGTGGGTGAGGACGGTGAAGCCGTCGGACTCGAGCAGCCCGACGACGTTGTGCAGCAACAGCAGGTTCTGGAACACCCCGCCGGACAGCGCCACGGTGCCCAGGCCCGTCCGCTCCCGCAACAGTCCGCAGCAGTCGGCAATCAGCCCGGCGGTCCCGTTATGAAATCTGGCCGCGATCTTCTCCCTGGCGACACCGGCCGCCAGGTCGCTCGGCGGCCGCGCGGACCAGGTCGGTGCCGGCCACCTGCAGCACCTCGCCCCGCTCGATCGCGGCCCGGTAGGCGCCGCGTCTCGGCCGGGTCGGCCAGCTGCTCGAGCTCGATCGCGGCCTGACCTTCGTAGTTCACGCTGTCCCGCACCCCGAGCAGCGCCGCCACCGCGTCGAACAGCCGGCCCGCGCTCGAGGTCAGCGGCGCGTTGATGCCGCGCCTGGCCATCGCGACCACGTTCGCCCAGTGCGCCTCGTTCCGCGATGCGACGGCGAGCGGGCTCGTCAGGGCCGCCGGGGAACGCGGCGTCCAGGTACGCGGCCGCCATCCGCCACGGCTGCCTGATCGCGGCCGCGCCGCCCGGCATCGGCACGGGAGCGAGATGACCAGCGCGCGCGAACCCGGCCAGCCCGGCGATCAGGAACTCACCGCCCCAGATCGTGCCGTCGGTGCCGTAGCCGGTGCCGTCGAACGCGACCCCGATCACCCGCTCGCCGGTCCACCGACCCCGTTGTCGGCCAGGCAGGACGCGATGTGCGCGTGGTGGTGCTGCACGCCGACCAGCTCGAGCCGGCCCGCGTCGGCGTCGGCCATCCGCGCGGTCCAGCGCGTACTTCGTGGACAGGTAGTCAGGGTGCAGGTCGTGCGCGATCACCTCGAGGCGGATCTCGAACAGCGCGGCAAAGTGCTCGATCCCTTCGGTGAACGACCGCAGCGTCTCGGCGTTCTCCAGGTCGCCGATGTGCTGCGAGACGAACGCCCGGTCGTCCTTGGCCAGGCAGAACGTGCTCTTCAGCTCGGCGCCGCAGGCCAGGACCGGCGCGGCGAACCGCGGCCGCGACGCGCAGCGGCTCGGGCGCGTACCCGCGCGCCCGGCGCAGCAGCGACGCCCTGGCCGCGGAACGGGCGCACGACCGAATCGTCGGTCCTGATGTGGATCGGCCGGTCGTGGGTCAGGAAGGCGTCCGCGATGCCCTTCAGCCGCTACGAGCGCGTCGTCGTCCTGGTAGGCGATCGGCTCGTCGGACACGTTGCCGCTGGTCAGGACGATGGGCTCGCCGGACTGCGCGAGCAGCAGGTGATGCAGCGGCGTGTAAGGCAGCATCACGCCGAGATGCCGGTTGCCGGGCGCGACGGCGGCGGCGACCTCGCGCGCCTGCGCAGCCGTCGGCAGCAGCACGATCGGCCGCCGCCGGCTGGTCAGCAGGTCCGCCGCGACGTCGTCGACCGCGCAGAGGCGCCGCGCCCTGTCGAGCCCGGCGGCCATCACCGCGAACGGCTTGTCCTCGCGGTGCTTGCGCGCGCGCAGCGCCGCGGTCGCCTGCTCGCTCCGCGCGTCCGCGGCCAGGTGATAGCCGCCGAGCCCCTTCACCGCGAGCACGCCATCCGTCCGCGAGCACTCCGGCCGCTGCCTCGATGAGGATTAACAGGACGCTCGGCGCCGGTGTCGTCTCGTCAAGCCGCAGCCGCGGCCCGCAGTCCGGACAGCAGGTCGGCTGGGCGTGGAACCGGCGGTCGGCCGGGTCGTGGTACTCCCGCGCGCACAGCGCGCACATCGACGAAGCCGGCCATCGTCGTCAGCGGCCGGTCGTACGGCACGCCCGTGACGATCGTGAACCGCGGGCCGCAGTTCGTGCAGTTGATGAACGGATAGCCGAACCGGCGGTCCGCCGGGTCAGCGAGCTCGGCCAGGCAGTCGTCGCAGGTGGCCGTGTCGGCCGAGACCAGGGCGCGGCGCGGGCCATGCGCCTGGCTCGGCGCGATCGCGAACGTCGTCGAGCCGTCGGGCGTCAGCGGCGTGGTGGCGATCTGCTCGATGCTGGCCAGCGGCGGAGCGTCGGTGCGGAGCGCGTCCATGAACGCGGCGACGGCCTCCGGCGCGCCCTCGACCTCGGCGAACACGCCGTCGACGTCGTTGCCGACCAGGCCGCCGAGGCCGAGGCCGGAAGCCAGGGAGTACACGAATGGCCGGAAGCCGACCCCCTGGACGATCCCGGTGACCCGGACGTGCGTCCTGATCCGCTGGCTCACCGTTCCAGTGTGCAAAGATCCGGGTGCCGGAAGGGAGTCCGGCACCCGGATGTTGCGGCGCTTAGCTGCCCGGCGGAATCAGCCGTAAACGTGCAGGACGATATTGCCGATCGTGCCAGGGGTGGTGTTGGCGAGGATGTTGCGCAGCAGGGCGGGGGCCACGGCGGTGCGCGTCCTCGGAACGGTGGCGAACGCGCTCCAGGTCCCGCTGGTCAGGGTCTGGAACCGGACGTGGGTGGAGAACGGCGCCTTGTAGACCAGCAGCAGCGGGCCCGTGCCGTTGAGCCGCGGCACCGAGACGGCCGGGCGCGGTCAGGGCGACCGCTCCTGGCACCTGCGTCGGCCCAGTCCAGCTCAGGTGGCTCCAGTTCGGTCGCGTGGTTGTCAGCGGTGGTGCTGTAGAACAGGTCCCTGGCTGCCAAGCTGCTTCCAGAACACGTAGATCAGGCCGGTCGACGTGCTGGTTGTCTGCTCGGTGATGGCGGGCGTGGCGCTGGTGCACGGCGCGACCGTGCAGTGCGCGCTGCTCGGAGACGGCGGGTTGCCCGGCACCTTGTCAGACTGTCCCCAGTGGAAGTTCCTGCCAGCCGGGACGCCGACCGAGTACCTGACGTGGTTCGCCGGGCCGCGCCAGGCGACCAGCACGACGTTCTTGTGGTCAGGGAAGAAGACCGTCGGAGCGTTGAACGTGCTCGCCCACTTGATGCTCGCGGGCAGGAACGCGGGCGTGGTGAAGCTGATGCTGCCGTTGGCCTTCGTCTCGCCCTGGGAGTACCAGATGTGATGGTTCCGGTGCCCCGCCCAGACGATGAGGACGGCGTTGCGGCCGAGCGGATCGATGTACGAGCCGACCGCGGGCGCCGCGCTGGTCAGCGCGCCGCCGAGCTCGGCAGTGTGGGACCAGCGGTGCGTGTTATTGGTCCGGTACTTGTAGAAGATGTGGCCCACAGATCCGCGGCCGCGCCAGGCCACGAGGAGGCCCTGGCCGATCGGGTTGGGGAAGGTGACGTTGCTCAGGGCCGGGGAACTGTTGGTCAGCGCGCCGGGGACGGGCTTGCTCGGGCCGGACCAGGTGGCCGTCGGTGCGGCGAAGCGCGGCACCAGCGCCGACGGCGCAGATGGTGCCGGCCACCGAAACCGCCGAGACAAACCTCGTCAGGGGACGTCTCAACATTCTTGACCTCGCGTTCTTTTGCTGGCAGTTGCCGTTGCCTCACGGTGAGGCACGGAAAGCCTCGATGGGTCCGCTGAGCCAGGAGCCAGTAATTCCCGTGACTTTCCTGGGTTCTGCCTGAGTTTTCTGAGGCACCGGGCATATCGGATTGATAGGTCGGAAAGGGCTTCCGGGGTGAACGGGTGATACCGGACGTCGTATAGTCCCGCCATGCGTCTACGTCCGCGGCGATTGCCGCTCGCTGGCTCCTGCTCAATCGCTGCTGCGATTGGCATGGCGGCGATCTTGTCCGGGTCGGTCCTGACCGCGCTGCCCGCCGCTGCCGCTAATGCTGTGCGGACGTCCGCGGCGCCAACAGCCGGACGGAGCCCGGGCGCCACGCTGTCTGATGGCGTGCTGACCGGGCAGGTGCGCGGCCCGGATGGAGCCGGACTTGGCCGGGTATGCGTCGTGGCGGCGAGTCGGATGGGAACCAGGGCGGCCGTCACCACCAGCGGCGGCCGGTACGTGATCACGGGAATGCGGCCAGGTTCCTACGCGATCGGCTTCCGCGACTGCGGCGCAGCCGGCCGGTACATGAATCAGTGGTACGGCGGCTCGATCCTGCCCGACGTCGCCACCCTGATCCGGGTGACCGCGAATACGCCGGTCACGCTGAAGCCTGTGACCATGCAGCCGGTCGGCGGGATGCGCGCACGAGACAGCGCAGCGGCGCGGACCGCGGCAGCGCGGAGTGGCAGGTCGGCCGCGAGCGGTCCGTCGATCAAGGGCGTCGTGGAGAACGCCGCGGGAAAGGGCCTGTCAGGTGTCTGCGTGAGCGCCTTCACTTCCACGGCCACCAGCGCGACTGGTGAGGGGACGCTGACCGGGCGTGGCGGCCACTACAGCTTCAATGTGGGACGCGGCAGGTGGGAGATCGGCTTTGCCAACGAGTGCGGCGGCAAGTACGCGCCGCAGTGGTGGAAGCATGTTGGGTCTGAAGCCAAGGCAACCCTGCTCAACGTCCGCCGCGGCAGCCATTTCTCGGGCATCGACGCGAAGCTTGTGATCGGCGGCATCATCACGGGAACCGTCCGGGCCGGGCAGAGTTCGGGTCCGGGGCTCGGCGGGGTGTGCGTGGTGGCGAACGGGCGCGGCAGGGCGGCCGGAATTGAGCAGATTGCCAAAACCCGCAAGGACGGCAGCTACAAGATCACCGGGCTCGGAACCGGCCGTTACCAGATGCAGTTCGACTCGCACTGCGGCGCTGGCGGGCGTTACGTCGGGCGCACGCTCAAGGGCCTGGTCGGCGTCTCCGACGGCAAGACGACCAGGGGAATCAACACGTTCCTGGTGCGAGCCGCAGAGATCAGCGGAACAGTCACGGCAGCGCAGGGCGGGGCACCGCTGGCCGGTATCTGCGTTTTTTCGCTGCCCATTGTTACCGGGCAGGGGGTCGTACCCATCGGTGAGTTCGGCATTCAGTCAGGCCCGCAGGGCGGCTACACGATCACAGGGCTGACGCCGGGCGAGTACACCGTGAACTTCAGCGGCGGGTGCGGCAGCACGGGCAGTTATGCCCCGCAGGACTACAACAACAAGGCCGTTCCAGCGGCCGCCGACACAGTGACTCTGGCGGCGGGCCAGCATGCCACGGGCATCAATGCGGCGATGCAGCCAGGCGGCACGATTACTGGGAAGGTGACCGATCACGCTAGTGCACCACTCGGCGGGATCTGCGTCTTTGCCACCTCCGAGCCGGATGCCGGCGGTCTCGGCACGGGACTCGACGGGCTCCTGATCGGTTCTCCTGGTGCGTTCTTCTCGGATGTCGTCGGGACCGGGCCAAAGGGCGGCTACCGGATCGCGAACCTCGTGCCGGGCAGCTATGCCGTCAGCTTCGCCAGCGGGTGCGGCGCCAGGCTTGGCCCCACCGTGTACGCGGCGCAGTGGTTCGATCCGCAGGGCGGGAACCTGCCTGACTGGCTGGCGGTCCGGGCGGGTGTCGCGACGTCCGGCATCAGCGCGAGCCTGCGTCGCGGCGGATCGATCGCCGGGATCGTCAGGAACCCGGCTGGAAACCCACTCCGTGGGATCTGCGCGACCGCGTTCCCGTTGAGCGGGCAGCCGACCGAAGCGCTCCTTGTCGCCGGCGGAGCCGGTTCGGCGCGAGACGGCAGCTACCAGATCCGTGGGCTGGCGGCAGGCAGGTATTCGGTCGTGTTCGGGCCCTGTGCCGGGCAGCCGTACGCGCTGAGCTGGTTCAAGGGAGCGACCAGCAGCGCGTCGGCCAAGCCGGTCAGCGTGACCGACGGTCATGTGACCGGCGGCATCAATGCACGGATGTCTGGCGGCCGGAGCGTCGCAGGAACTGTGCGGTCTGGTGCGTCAGGTTCGCCGCTCAAGTCGGTCTGCGTTGTCGCGGTCGATAGCGGCGGCCTGGCAGTGAACTTTACCGTCACAGGAAGCAAGGGCCGTTACATGTTCGGGCACCTCGCATCGGGCCGCTACACGGTTGAATTCTTTCCGTGCGGCTCGGCAGGGTCGACGCTGGCCAACGTGACGAAGTCGGTCCTGCGTCGGCGGATCGCCGGTCACCGGAGCAAGCGTGACGCTGCCGCAGGCCGGCGCGGTGACAGGGACGGTCGGCGGCAGCAGCCCTGCCGCTCCGGTCGCCGGAGTCTGCGTCGAGGCCACGCCGAAGACCGGTAGGGGACCGCCAGGCCTGGCGGTGACAGACGGTCAGGGACAGTACCGGATGACCGGATTGGCGGCCGGAACATACACAGTCCTCTTCGCTCCGGACTGCCCCGCCAGCCTCGGCGGCTTCCAGCCGCAGTGGTTCGACGGGCAGCAGAGCGAGGCGCAGGCCACACCGGTCGGTGTTGGCCCTGCCGGCACACATGCGGGCGTCGGCGCGACGCTGGCCGCCGACGGCGGGATCACGGGGACCGTACAGGTCTCTGACTCACCGGCCAGCGGGGTCTGCGTGATCGCCTATCCGGCGAGCGGAACCCGGCGACCGGCGGTGGCGGAAACGAGCGCCGACGGCAGCTACGGCATCTCGGACCTGCCGCCTGGCGGCTATGACGTCGAGTTCACCGCCGGATGCGGCGCAAGCAGCTACATGACCCAGTGGTACAACGGCGCTGCAAGCAAGGGCGCGGCGACGCCGGTGGTCGTGACCTCGGGATCGGTGACGCAGGCGATCGACGCCCACTGACCAGGCTCAGCTCGGGCCGAGGTGACCAAGGTCCCGAACGTGTCACGACCTTTGTACCTGCCGGTCATTGTCCGGGGTAGGTCTACTCGAGTGAGCGGGTCGCGCCCGCATGTCGAGGATTCGGACTGGAGTTGCCATGAACGTGTACCCGGCACCGACCGGTGAGCTACCTGGCCCGGCGAGTTCACCAGCGGAGATCTCCCGTTTCGTGGTCGAGGCCGCCGTGCACGCGCCATCGGTGCACAACACCCAGCCATGGTGGTTCAGCACAGCCGACCGCGAGATCAGCCTGCACGCCGACGTCGACCGGCGGCTCAATGTCGCCGATCCGCACGGCAGGGAAATGATGATCAGTTGCGGCGCCGCTCTGTTCACCGCGCGGGTCGCGTTGCGCTATCTCGGCCTGGTGCCGAAGGTGAGCCTGCTGCCGGACCCTGACCTGCCGAACCTGGTGGCGAGGATCCGATATGGCGGTGATACGGCCGCCCCTGCCAAGTATGAACGCGCGCTTTTCGCGGAGATTACGCAGCGCCGCACCCACAGGGGCGGGTTCGACCTTGAGCCGCTGCCGGCCAGCCTGATCGCCGTCATGCGAGACGAGGCTGTCCAGAGAGAACGCAGTGCTAGCGATCATGACGGATGAGGCGAAGCGCGGCGCGCTCGCTGCGGTCGTCGAGGCGGCCGAATACGCGCTTCGGCTCGACGCGGTGCGGATGCGCGAGCAGACCAGGTGGTCCCCGCCGCCAGGAAGCTCACGCCGGGACGGTGTACCCGCTACCGCCTATCCGGCTAGGCCAGAACGGATGCAGCCATCCGTTCCCCGCCAGGGATTTCGCGCACGGCCACGGCTGGGGCCGCCCGCCATCGGGTTCCGATGCCACGCTCAGGTCGGCAGGCTTGGTAACCGTCCTGACCACGCGATCGGACGGGCCAGAGGACTGGGTCAGGGCGGGCCAGGCACTGCAGCGAATGCTGCTTGCCGCCAGTAGCTGCGGCATCACGGCGGCGCTGCACAGCCAGCCTCTCGAGGTGAGCGAGCTGCGCGATTTCATTGGCGCGGTGCTATGCGAGGGCGCCCACCCGCAGATGGTGATTAGGCTCGGCTGCACAGGTCAGCCGCCGACGACCGTGCGGCGCAGCATCGACGAGGTACTGCTCTAGCGCGGGACGAGCTGGCCAGGGCCGACCGGAGGCATCATCTCAATGGATCAGGGCATTGCGGGCAACGCGGCGATCAAGGTCTTCCTGCTCGATGATCACGAGATTGTCAGGCGCGGAGTAAAGGAGTTGCTCGAGGCCGAGCCTGACATCTCAGTCATCGGCGAGGCCGGGACAGCCTCGTCAGCACTGGCACGGATCCCTGCGTTGAAGCCGGACGTCGCCGTGCTCGACGTGCGTCTGCCAGACGGCGATGGCGTCAGCGTGTGCCGCGATATCCGTTCGCAGATGCCCGAGGTGGCCTGCCTGATGCTCACCTCGTTCGGCGATGACGAGGCCTTGTTTGACGCGATCATGGCGGGCGCGGCCGGTTACGTTCTCAAGCAGATCAGGGGTACCGACTTGGTCGGCGCAGTGCGGACGGTTGCGTCCGGCCGGTCGCTGCTCGACCCTGAGGCGGCCACCAAGGTCATGGCCCGGATGCGTGATCAATCCCGGCGTTCCGATCCGCTCGCCGCGCTCACGGGGCAAGAGCGGAAAATCCTGGAGTTGATCGGCGAGGGTCTGACGAACAGGCAGATCGGCGAGCGCCTTTTCCTTGCGGAGAAGACCGTCAAGAACTACGTGTCAGCCCTGTTCGCCAAGCTCGGCATGGAGCGGCGCACGCAAGCGGCCGCCTACGCGGCCAGGATCTTCGACGAGCACGGCCACGAAGCCGGTTAAGCCGCCGAGGCCCGCGCTCTTCCTTGTGACTGGAGCGTCCGGCAGACAAGCCGCTGCACCTCCATCGTCGGTGCGCGTGCCGATCTGGCCGCTTCGACCTTAGCTTCCTGACGCTTCTGCTTCGCGCACCGTTATGACGTCCGGCCTCGCTGGCCGATGGCCACCCTTACGTCAGGACGTAAGTCCTTTGGGCTTGCGACCCTTGGCCCTGATCGCGGCCAGGCCTGCGGGCGGATGCTGAGGGCGGCTAAAGAAAATGGAAGCCCGCCGGGCAGCAGGAATGGTTCCGGCGGCCAATATGAGGAGGCATTGACATGCGCAGGAGGACATTCGACGCGCTGATGGTGGTGGCGGGCCTTGACGCTGACCGCGGTGCTGCTGGTCGCCGGCGGTCTGCTGACCTGGGGCCACACTTTCGTCAGCAGCGAGGTTCGCAGCCAGCTGGTCGGCGCAGAAGATCGTGTTCCCGCCCGCGTCGAGCGACGCGATCACGTCGCTGCCGAAGGCGGACGCGGCGGCGATGCGCGTGTACGCAGGCCAGGAAATGACCACCGGGGCGCAGGCCCAGACCTACGCCGACCACTTCATCGCAGTGCACCTGGCGTGAGATCGGCGGCGGGCTGACCTACAGCCAGCTGTCCGCCAAGGCGATGGCTGACCCGAAGAACACCGTGCTGGCCGGCGAGGTGGCGACGGTCTTCAAGGGCACCACGCTGCGCGGGATGCTGCTGAACGCGTACGGCTTCTGGCAGATGGGCCAGATCGCCTGCGATCGCCGCGATCGCCGCGTTCGCCGGGGCAGCGCTGATGCTGATCCTGTCCCTGGCCGGTGCCTGGCACCTGCGCCGGGTCCCCGAGGCCGCTGAGGTCTTCAACAAGGTCTCCCACCGCCAGGTTCAGACAGTCTGAACCCGCCGCTGGTCACCATTCCCCCGCCGGCCTGTGGCAGGCGGGGTTTCGTTTCCCCACCGTCCAGAGGCCGGCGGGTTTCGTTTCCCCACCGGCCACAGGCCAGGCGGGAATGGTGATATCGATAGGTGTCATGAAGATTTGCGTAACGGGCTCAAGCGGACGAGCCGGACGGGCGGTCGTTGCAGACCTGGCCGAGCACGGTCACGGCGTCCTAGGTGTCGATCTGGTGCCGCCGCGTGGCCGAGGACGGTCCAGCGGATTTCCTGCGGGCTGATCTCACCGACTACGGACAGGCCGTCGAAGTGCTGCAGGGTATGGATGCGGTCGTCCACCTCGCGAACATCCCGGCACCGGGACTGCGCACGCCGAGCGTGACCTTCAACGACAACATGACAATGAACTTCAACGTCTTCCAGGCGGCAGCGGAGACTGGCCTCCGCCGGGTGGTCTGGGCATCCAGCGAGACGACGCTCGGCCTGCCGTTTAGCACGCCCGCCGAGGTACGCGCCCGTCGACGAGGACCACTATCCCTTGCCCACGTCGACCTATGCGCTGTCCAAGGTCGCAAGCGAAACCATCGCCACCGAGATCGCCACGTGGTCGGGAATCCCGTTCGTCGCGCTGCGCTTCTCGAACATCCTCGGGCCAGCCGACTACACGCGATTCCCGTCATTCTGGGACGACCCAGCGACCCGGAAGTGGAATCTGTGGAGCTACATCGACGAGCGCGACGCCGCACAGGCATGCCGCGCTGGCACTCGAGGCTGATATCACCCTGGGCGGAAGCCGCAGCGCGAGCTTCATCATCGCCGCGGCCGACACCGTGATGACGCGCCGGTCCGCCGACCTCATGAAGCAGGTCTTTCCCGACGTCCCCCTGCGCGGCGACATCGACGGCAACGCGAGTCTGTTCAGCATCGTGCGGGCGAGGCAGGTGCTCGGGTTCGAGCCCCAGCACACCTGGCGCGACCACATTCACCCGTAGCCCCGATAAGCCCGTCGCCCTCTTTCATCGCCGTGGCAGATCCGGCCTGGGTTGCTGTCGCTGTCGCAACTGGTCGACAACGCGCTGACCGCGTACCTGGACAGCCTGGATAGCGAGAGAGGAACGAATGGTGGCCCTGCACACCGCCATGACCTCCGAGAACGACGGCCCCGGAGATATCGGGCTGTCATTCGAAGCCGAAGAGCCGCTGGAGAAGATCAGCAAGCGGCTCACCGCCGCGGGTTTCGAGCAGGAGGCGATCGTCGATGAGGCATTCGGTCGCAGCCTGGGCGTCAGGGACCCGGACGGCGTGCGGGTGCAGATCAACGAGCACGACAGGGAGCTATCCGCGTGAGGATCTAGCGCAGCCGCCGCAGGAACGGGTCCTGCGGCTCGGTCGGCACCAGCCTGATCCTGGCGTCCACCGGATGCGCCCCATCGGCCTGGGCGATCACCGGGTTGAGATCGAGCTCAGCGATCTCAGGCACCTCCTCGGCGAGCCTGGAGGTCCTCAGCAGGATGTCGGCCAGCGCGTCCAGGTCGACGGGGGCGCCGCCGTGGTGGCCGTACAGCAGCGGGGCAGCTCGGATGCCGCCGATCATGTCGTGCGCGTCGACGTCGGTGAGCGGGGTCAGCCTGGCGGCGTGGTCGCCGAGCACATCGGCGGTGACGCCGCCGAGCCCGAACACGACGAGCGGCCCGAACACCGGCTCGTGCGCCACGCCGATAAGTAGCTCGACGCCCTCGGCCAGCATGGGCTGCACGAGAACCTGCCGCAGGTCAGGGCCGAACCGCTTGGCAAGCTGATCGTAGCCGCGCCTGACGTCGGTCTCTGTCCGCAGGTCCAGCAGGACCGCCCCGGCGTCGGTCTTATGCACCAGACCCGCCACGTCGGCCTTCAGCACGACAGCGCCGCCGACCGAGATCGCCGGCCGCGCTGCACGGCGTCGTCCGCGCTCGCAGCGCCAATTGTGCGGACCAGCGAGATGCCGTAGCAAGCGAGCAGCCTGGCCGCCTGATCGGGAGGGAGCCAGCCACCGCCGTGCTGCCTGGCCAGGAAATCGGCGACCAGTCGCCTGGCGTCCGCCGTGCCTGATTCGATCCAGCTCGGGTACCTGGCCCTCCTGGCTGGACCGCCACGCACCGTACCGGACGGCGTGACCAAGCGCGCGGGCCGCGCTCTCGGGGAACAGGTACGAAGGGATCGCGCCCTGCACGGGAGAGCCGGCGTTCCCGCTGGCCGCGTCCGGCCTGCTCGGTGGACCTTCTGGGCGGCCGTAGCAGTCGCACGGACTCCTGCTGGTCCAGCGTGACGGCGACGATCGGCTTGGCAATCGCAGTGTCCGAGGATCGCGGGCGTCAGGCGGCCGAGCGCGGTAGGCACGGTGATGGCCATGACCGCGTCGATGTCGTCGTCCTTGGCCACCAGCTCAAGGCAGGACCGGAATGCCCGCCGGCTGACCGCGGCGGATGTATCGACCGGTCCGGCCACAACGGCGCCGCTTGGCAGCAGTTTGCGGAGCCGCCGCTGCGTCGCCTCGGACAAGACGGCCACCTTGAGGTCGTTGTCGCCGCATGCGTCGGCCGCCAGCACCCCGGCCCCGCCGGCGTTCGACACGATCGCGACCCGGCTGCCGCCAGGCATGGGCTGGCAGGCGAAGAAGGCCGCGGTGTCGACGAGCTCCCCGAGGCCGGTCGTAGCGATGACTCCGGCCTGCTCGAACAGCGCCTCCTGGGTGATCAGCGAGGTCGCGGCCGCGGCGGTATGTGACGTCGCGGCGCGCTGGCCCGCCGCCGACCGGCCGCCGATCACGGTCAGCACGGGGAACTGCCGGCCGACCCGCCGGGCGGTCTGGGCGAACCTGCGCGGGCTGCCGAAGGACTCGACGTAGAGCACCGCCAGCCTGGTGCTGCCGTCCTGCTCCCACCACATGAGCATGTCGTTGCTTGAGACGTCGTACTTGTCGCCGACCGAGGCGAACGACGACACGCCGATACCAAGCCTTGTCAGGTGGTCAAGCACCGCGATGCCGATGCCGCCGGACTGCATGACGAGGCCAGCGCTACCGGCGGTCGGCTGGGTGCCGGTGAACGTCGCGTTCAGTCCGATCGAAGGAACCGCGACGCCGAAGCAGTTCGGGCCCACCAGGCGCATGCCGCCGCGGCGGCACGCGGCCAGCAGTTGCGACCCGGTGACGGTGTCGATCTCCGCGGTCACGACGACAAGCGCCTTAGCGCCCCGGCGGCCGCATTCCTCGGCGACGGTCGTGACCTGCGCGGGCGGCACGGCTAGGACGGCGAGATCGGGTGGTTCCGGCAGCTCAGCGACCGATGGCACCGCAGGAACGCCGAGGACGGACGTGGCGTGCGGGTTCACGGCGTAGAGGCGCGCCGCGGAAGCCAGCATCGATCATGTTCCGCAGGATCGCGTGGCCCACCCTGCCCGGCTTGCGGCTCGCTCCGACGACCGCGACCGAGGCGGGCTCAAGCAGGTACCGCAGGCTGGCGACGTCGGCGAAGCTCTCACGCATGGCCACCGAATCGAGATAGCTGTGCAGTCGCTGGTCGGCCTCGTCCGCCGGCAGCGGGAAGGTGGTCTCGATCACTCCTCCCGACAACTGCCGTCGGGCCGCGAGGCCGGCGTTCGCGAACACCCGCAGCATGCGCGACGTTGTCGGCTAGCGTCTGCGCGGTGAACGCGCGCACGGCGCGGAGCCTCGCCGTCGAGATGAGGTGATCGAGCAGCAAGGTCGCCACGCCGCGGCCGTGCATGTGATCACTTACCGCGAACGCGATCTCCGCGACTCCTGGCTTATCCGTCGGCTCGTAGCTGGCCACGCCGACTAGCTGATCGCCGAGCCAGGCGAGCAGCGCATAGTGCCTGACATCGGGCGGCCTGCTCAGGCGCTTGGCCTCGCGGTTGGCCGACTGGGGGCTGATGCTGAAGAAGCGCAGGTACGTATTGGCCGGCGACATCTGCGCGTGCATCTGCCTGATGGCGTCTTCGTCTTGGGACCTGGCCTGCCTGATCAGGACCGTGGTGCCGTCGGTGAGCAGCGCGTATACCCCGACTCTCGGGATCCGCTGCGTTCATGGGCACCTGCCAGGGCTGCGTTCGTCTTGCCGGTTGGTACCAGGATGCCCGTTCCGATGCCGCCGCGCAGGGCTAGAGCACCAGGGCAGCCGGGACGTTTGGCCCTAACGCAATGATGTGCCGGCGCGGCAGGGTGGATCGCATCGCAACGATGCAGGAGGGGTTGGCGATGGACGATTACCGAGCGCTGGAGCAGCTGAGCAGGATCTGAGGCACTTGACGCTCCTCGGTTCCGTCAGCCTGGGCAGGCTGGTTTTCACCCATCAGGCGCTGCCTGCTGTGCGCCCTGTCAACCACGTCGTCGTGAGCGAGTCGATCATCGTGCGGGCCACGGCTGGTGCCGCGATCACCTCGGTGGCCGGCCGCAACGGGGTGGTCGTCGCCTACGAGGCCGACTCCATCGATTCCGACACCAGGCTTGGCTGGAGCGTCATCGTGGTCGGAACCGCGAGGCTGATGACCGATGAGCTTGCCGCTGCCAGGTACCGGGCGCGGCTCCGGCCGTGGATCGCCGGAACCGTGGATGACGTGATCACGATCTCTACGGACTTGATCAGCGGCTACCGGCTGGTGCCTGCCCCGGCGACGGCAGCAGGGTCGCGGCCCTGACGGACAGTGCCAGCCGGAAACCCTGCCAGCTGTGACGGACGGGGCCTGGCAAGATGGGCCCATGCCGACTCATGTTGCACTGCTGCGGGGTATCAACGTGGGCGGCGGCGGCAAGGTACCGATGGCCGAACTCCGCGCAGCTGCTGACCAGGCTCGGCCACTCCGACGTGAAGACCTATATCCAGACCGGCAACATCATCTTCACCCCGTCGCACGGCGACGCGGACGCGAGCTAGCGGCCGAGCTCGAGGACGCGATCAAGGCCTCGTTCGGCGTGAAGACGTCCGCCGTCGTGCTCACCAGGGCCGAGCTCAGCAAGGTGATCAGCGCCAACCCGTATCCCGATGAGCCCAATCCGAAATGGGTGCACGGCGTGTTCCTGCTCACCGAACCACAGAAGGAGCAGCACCAGCGAGTCGCGGATGCGGTGGCGGCAGCCGCGGAACGGGGCAGCAGAGACGAGGCCACGATCGTCGGCAAGACGCTGTACGTGCATACGCCTGACGGGTTCGGCACCAGTGAGCTCGCGAAGGACCTGCTGATGAAGAACCGGCGCGATCCGCTCGCCTCGGGCACGGCGCGCAATTGGTCCACCATCACCAAGCTGCTCGCTCTCTGCGAGGAGTAAGCCCAAGCGGCTAGCAGGTCAGGCGAGCTGGCCGCTCATGGCACGCCTGGCCCGTTCGTGTTCTTCCCAGAGCCCGTCCCAGACGGCCGCACGCCGTGGATCCGGCTCACTGATCAGGGCGCCCTGGCCGGCTATTGCTCGCAGTTCGGAGCCAGGCGCGGGGCGAGCCGGCTGGAAGCGGTCGCCCGGTGGCGCGCGCGGCCAGCAGCGCCGCGCCTCTGGCCGAGAAGTCGGCGCTATGCGCGGTGGGTCTGGTGCCGCATCCCCGCGAGTCCGCGGTTGGCGCGAGTTGGCCCGTTTCTGGCAGGCCCGGCATGATCACGCGGCGGCCTGTGGCGTCGGCGAGATCGGCGCGGAACGCCTCATCGGCCGCGCTGCCGCCTGCCACCAGCAGGTCGGCGCCGCCGGGATACCCGGCCGGCCTCCCCGAGGACCGCCACGCACCTGCGGCTTTCCAGCACGATGCCGTTGACCAGGCCCCTGGCCAGGTGCTGCGCTCGTGGCCGAGCGTGAGCCCGGTGATCGTGCCGTGCAGCGCAGGATCCCAGAGCGCGCCCTGCTCTCCAGGACTCAGATAAGGCAGCATCACGGGAGCATCGGCGGGATCGACCTGCGCGGCCAGCGCGATCACGGCTGACTCGTCAGGGCCGCCGATCAGGCCGGCCAGCCAGCGGAGCGCGCTGCCCGTGGCGAGCAGGTCCATCTCCTGGCCCCATCGGCCCGGCTCGGCCATGCGGCGTGACCAGGAACCGGTGCCGCGGGTCGAGCCTCGGCTCGCCGGTGACGCCGAGAATGACCGTGCTCGTCCCGGCAACGTAGGCGACCTGGCCAGGCGCGCGGGCCCCGAGTCCCAGCGCGCCGAGCACCGAGTCTGCGGCGCCGACGCAGACAGGTACCTGTTCGCAGCCCGAGCCTGGCGGCGATCTCGGAGCGCAGCGGCTGGCAAAGAAGAGGATGGCAAGATCGGTGGCAGTCCGGGAAGCGGCCCGGCCATCGAAGCGGCCGCGGCGAGTATGCCCGCGTCCCACCTGCCGCCGCGCAGGCTGTAGGCGCCGAAACCTGTCGCGGTGCTGGGGTCGGTGGCCACCTGCCCGGTTAGCCACCGCAGCAGGTAGTCCTTGGCGCCGAGCAGTCCCCGGGTGGCAGCGGCCCGGTCAGGCTCCGCGTCCCGGATGCGCAGGAACATGGGCAGCAGGTAACGACCGTCGACCCACTGGCCGGTGATCTGGTACAGCGCGTCGCCACCCTGGCGCCCCGGACCTGCGTTTGGCGCAGGTGTGAGGCCTGGTCCTCGGCCCGGCTGTCCTCCCAGGTGATCGCCGGGCCGACCGGCTCGCCCGCAGCGTCGGCGGTGACCAGCGTGGGGATCATTGCCGACAGCCCGATCGCCCGCCAGCGGCGCGGCGAGGCGGCGGCGGCCAGCTAGCGCCGGCGACCTGCTCGCAACGCCGCGATCCAGTCGGCGGGATCCTGCTCGGCTGCTCCAGGCTCGAGGCCTGCTGGTCGGGTAGCTCGCGCCGGCGCGAGCGACGACCTCACCTGAGCGAGCCGAGCGCGACCGCCTTCAGGCCAGAGGTGCCGAGGTCGAGCCCCAGGTAGAGCCCGTCGTCACGGCAGGACGAACCTCCTGCCGTCAGATCGGACAGCGGACGTCCCAGTCCCTGTTGCCGGGAGCAGGCAGCAACTGCCGCGTGGCGCTGCCGGCAGAAGGCGAAGGCGAATTGGCTCGCCGGATACAGCTGTTCGAAGGCGTCGAACGGGAGCCCCGTGCCGTCAGCGCTCAGGCCGCGGATCCGCACCACCTGTGCCCTCGCGGGCAGCTCGAGCAGCCTGGCCTCCTCCTGGGTCGGCGTGAGCACCTCGAGGTAC
The DNA here is from genome assembly GCA_963809195.1 of uncultured Actinomycetota bacterium. Classification (GTDB taxonomy): domain Bacteria; phylum Actinomycetota; class Actinomycetes; order Streptosporangiales; family Streptosporangiaceae; genus Chersky-822. Next base: position 321,184 of record CAWEIQ010000006.1, read on the forward strand.
TGCTCCTCGTAGGAGTCGACCAGGTCGTATTCGGCCGCGAGCAGGTCATACAGCGAGCCATCGAGCCGTCCGACGAGCGCGTCGAGCTCGGGAGCGAGCGCGACGGGGATGACAGAAGTCTCGAGCACGGCCGGGTGGCCGTCGAGCAAGCGCAGCCTGCGCAGCCGCCAAACGGGGCTGCCCGCGAAGATCCGGAGCGCCTGGCACAGGTCGTCCGATGGCGTGCCCTGGTCAAGCCCGAGCACCGTGGTCCGCAGCTCCCCGGCCGGCTCGCCGTCGTCGGCCAGGGTGGCGAGCAGGCTGCCCGCCCTCGTCGGCTCGGTCACGATCCTCGGCCTCGCCACGAAGGTGCCGAGGCCCTGGTGGCGGCGCACGCGCCCGGCCCGTTCGAGCTCGTCGAGCGCGCGGCGCACGGTGATCAGGCTGACGCCGGCCTGGTCGGCTAGCTCGGTGTAGCTCGGCAGCATGTCGCCTGGTCGCAGGCCGCGGTCGGCGATGAGCTGTTCGACCAGGTCGACAACGCGCTCGTACAACAACGCAGCCCTGGGCAGGCGCGGGCGACCGAACGCGGGGCAGGTTCCCCTGTCCGTGCGGGCTGCCACCAAGATCGAACACCATCTAAGCCTTCATCTCCGCCGCCTGGCGCTGGCCGCGGCGAACGCGTCAGCCGCTGCGTTCAGCATCGCGTCAATGTCGGCGTCAGTGTGCACCATCGACAGAAATAGGTTCTCGTACTGGCTCGGATGGAAGAGCATCCCGCGCAGCAGCATTTCCTGCCACCACCTGGTGAACAGATCGACCCTGGCGAACCGCTCGGCATCCCGCCAGTTCCTGATCGGCCGGTCGCTGAACCAGACCTGGAACACCGTGCCGAGGCCCTCCACGATGACCGGCAGGCCGGCCTCGGCGGCAAGCGCGCGCAGCCCCGCCATGAGCCGCTCGCCGAGCCGGCGCTGCCGCTCGTACAGGCCCGGTTCAGCCAGCAGGTCCATGGTCGCGCTGACGGCGGCACAAGCCACGATGTTTGCGTTATACGTACCTGAATGTGAATATCTGCCGTCGGCGATGATCGACATGACGTCGCGAGCTGCCGCCGATGGCCGCGACAGGGAAGCCGCCCCCCAGGCCCTTGGCCATGGTGGTCAGATCGGGCAGGACGCCGAAGTACTCCTGCGCGCCGCCCCTGGCGAACCGGAATCCGGTGATGACTTCGTCGAAAATCAGCAGGGCGCCGTGCTGCCTGGTCAGGTCCCGCAGGAGCTCCAGGTACCCGGGTTCGGGAAGGATGCAGCCCGTGTTGAACACCGCGGGCTCGGTGATCACCGCGGCAACTTCGTCGCCGCGCTCTGCCATCACCGCCGCGAAGCTTTCCGCGTCGTTCCAGGTCAGCACGATGAGCGTGCCCTCGAGTTCGGCAGGAACACCGGGACCTGACGGCACGGGCCGCGGCCTGCTGGCGGGTCCGGCGGCCGCAGGGTCCACGTGGTTGCTCCAGTAGATCGCGTCCTGCCAGCCGTGGTAGTGCCCCTCGAACCTGATCACCAGGCGGCGACCGGTGTACGCGCGGGCGATCCTGATCGCGCTGCCGACGGCCTCGCTGCCCGAATTGGTGAACCTGATCATCTCGACACCCGGGACCGCGTCGACGACCTTGCGCGCCGCCTCGATCTCCAGCGGGTACGGCAGCCCGAGGCACGTTCCGTACTCGCTGATCGCGGCCGCGACCGCCGAGGTCACGACCGGGTGCCGGTGCCCGAGGATCATCGGGCCGAGCCCGAGCAGGAAGTCCACGTACTCGTGGCCGTCCACGTCCGTAATGCGCGAACCTGAGCCGCGCGGCCATGAACGGCGGGTACGGCATCCAGCCGAACTTCGCCGTGCGCGCACTGCTGCCCGCCCCGCCGGGGATGACCTTGCTGGCCTCATCGAACAGCTCGCGCGAGCGACTCGCCCACACCGCATACCTGTCGTCGAACGTCACGTCCGCGTGCTCCTGACGCGATAAGCGGGGCGTAGCCCTGAGTGCTCAGATTCAGCCGGATCGTACCCTGTATACTCTGCATACTCAATACTCTTTGGCCTTGGCCGGTATAGGGCGATGTTGCGCGACCTAGGATGACTCCGTGATCGGGTTTGAGGCTGTTGCCGGACGCGCGTCGCAGGCACAGGCCGACGTGCTCGTGCTGCCGTGCTATGCGGGCCAGGACGCGGTCTCCCGAGCCAGGACCGGGCTGCGCTGAGGCGGCTGGCGCTCTGGGAATTGACCTGCCGGCGGTCCTGCGCGCGCGGGGCTTCAGCGGCGGAGATCGGCGATACATTCGCAACGCTGACCCTGGGCCGGCTCGGCCTCCGCCGGGATGCTCGTAATCGGGGTCGGTCCTCGTGCCGAGTGCGGGCCAGGTGCCGTCAGGGAGGCCGCCATGCGAGCGGCCAAGGAGCTGACCAGGTCCAGAGCGATCGCCGTGGTGCTCCCTGCCGCTGAGGAGCTGCCGCCGAGCAGCCTGGCGCGGGTGGCGGCTGGTCAGCGATCGCGGCCGCGTTCGCCGAGGGACTCCTGCTCGGCGCGCTACCAGTTCGACCGGTACCGCACTCAGCCGGTGACGCCGGGATGGCACCGTCCGGCAACCGAGGTCGTGCGCGTGCTGACGGACGACGGCAGCACCACGGCGGTCGCCGAGGGACTGCGGCGAGGCCAGAGGCCTGGCTGACCTGACCAACTGGGTCAGGGACCTGGTCAACGCCCCGCCATCGGACACCACGCCTGACGACATGGCGCAGCGGGCACGTGAGCTTGCTGCCGCTCACGGGCTGGCCTGCTCGGTCCTGACGGTGCCGGAGCTGCGGGCCGGCGGCTTCGGCGGGATCCTCGGCGTGGGCCAGGGCAGCACGAACGAGCCGCGGCTGGTCGAGCTGTCCTACCGCGGCGGCGGTGACGGCCCGGTGATCGGCATGACCGGCAAGGGCATCACGTTCGACTCCGGGCGGCATGTCGCTCAAGCGCGACTCCGAGATCGAGTGGATGAAGTCCGACATGGCGGGTGCGGCCACGATCATGGCCGCGCTGCGCGGTGCGGCTGAGTTCGGTCTGCCGGTCAACATCGACGCGGTGATCCCGTTCGCCGAGAACATGCCTGGCGGCTCGGCGCAGCGACCTGGCGACGTGCTCACCCACCGGGGCGGCCGGACCTCCGAGATCAGGGACACCGACTCCGAGGGCCGGCTGATCATCGCCGACGCACTCGCTTATTTGGCAGAACGCAATCCTGCGACGCTGATCGACGTCGCCACGCTGACCGACGCGGCCGGGCTCGGCGAGGACCTGTGGGCCGTGCTCGGGACCGACGAGCGGCAGATCGGCGAGCTGATCGAGGCTGGCGTGCAGGCGGGTGATCCCGGCTGGCGGCTGCCGCTGCCGCCCTCCTACCGCAAGTACCTGGCGTCGGCGGCGGCCGATATCCGCAACACGCCGGCGGGCGTGCCGGACACGACCATCATGGCCGCGATGTACCTGCGCGAGTTCACCGGCGGCGTGCCGTGGCTGCACATCGACAACGGCTCGACCGCGTATCTCGACAGGGACGGCGTGCTGCTGGCCCGAGGGCGCGACCGGTTCTCCGACGCGGGCGCTGCTGCGCTGGGTCGAGCGCTTCGCCGAGTCGCGCGACCCGGATCCGGCGAGAAAGTGCCGATAGAGTCTCTTGAACCGCATTGACGCGGTTCTGCGCAATCCTCATACTCTGTATATTGTCTGCGGCTGGCCTCCGGTAAGAGCCGGTCGCTGAACTGCTCCTCCGGAATGCGTCCGCCGTCTGAGGGGATCGCCATATGCGCGTCTTGCGGCATCTGATCGCCGCGCCGCTGGCCGTCGCGCTGACCGCGGGCGCCGCAGTCGCGCTGGCGTCGTGCAGCGCGTCGGGAACGGGATCCGGCTCCTCAGGCGGCGTCCTGCATATCGGCACGACGTACCCGATCGACTCGATGAACCCGTTCGTTGCGCAGTCCGACTATTCCTACGCGGTCTACGAGTACATCTATCCGCAGCTTGTGCAGTACGACGCCAAGCTCGGAATCGCGCCGGACTTCGCGCGCAGCTGGTCAACCTCCGACGGCGGCCGCACGTGGACCTTCCACACGGTCCCGCACGCGCGGTGGTCCGACGGGAAGCCGCTGACCGCGGCCGACGTCGCGTGGACCATCAACGAGGTGATGAAGTACAAGAACGGCCCGGCCGGCCAGTGGGCTGGGCTGCTGGAGCACATGATCGGCGCGTCGGCACCCAACGCGACGACGCTCGTGATCAAGTACTCCACCGCGGTGGCGAACGTGCTCGAGCAGATGCAGGGCATGTCGGTGCTGCCGAAGCAGGTCTGGGCTCCGTACTTCACCGGCAATGGCGCGAAGCTCAAGACGTTCGCGAACGTGCCGCCGGCGAACGGCAAGCCCATGGTCTCGGGCGGGCCGTTCGAGCTGGTGCAGTACAAGTCCAACCAGTACGCGCTGTTCAAGCGGAACCCGAACTGGTGGGGACCCAAGCCGAAGATCGAGGGCTTCGGGCTCCAGTTCTTCTCCAACGCCGACGCCATGGTCCAGGCTCTGAAGAACGGCCAGGTCGACTTCATCGGCGAGTACACGCCGCCCACCGCGGTGAAGGCGCTCAAGCAGGCCGGGTTCGCGGTGACGACCACGCCGTCGATATCGATGAAGACGTTCATCATCAACACCAACCCGCATAAGACCACGCACCGCGAGTTGCTCAATCCGCGCGTGCGGCGAGGCGATCGAGTACGCCACCGACCGCAGCCAGATCATCAAGACCGCGTGGCTCGGCCTGGCGCAGCCCGGCAGCACGATCATCGCGCCAGCCGACGGTTCCTGGCACGACCCGAACGTCAAGGTGCTGCCGTTCGACATCGCGAAGGCCAACCAGCTGCTCGACGCGGCCGGCTACAAGCGCGGGCCGAACGGGGTCAGGATCGCCGACGGACACCCGATGTCCTACAACGTGATCTTCCCGCCGGACGAGCGCGGCACCGGTGACCGCACGTTCCAGATCATGCAGACCGACCTGGCCAAGATCGGCATCTCGATCTCGCAGCAGAACATGGACGACAGCGCCACGTTCAACGCGATCTCGGCGCCGAACAGCAAGTACGAGACCTTCGACATGGCGATGTGGGACTGGGTGCCGCCGGTCGACCCCGACTTCATGCTCTCGGTGCTGACGTGCGCCCAGCTCGGCAACAACAGCGACAGCGGCTTACTGCAACCCGGCCTACGACAAGATGTACGCCAGGCAGAGCACGCTGATCGCCGACGTCGGCGAGGCGCGCGCTGATCTGGCAGATGCAGCAGTACATCTACGCCGCCAAGCCGTACATCATTCTCGACTACCCCGACATCATCGAGGCGCACTCGACGAAGTGGACGGGCTTCACGGTGTCGCCGGTGATGGGCTCGGTGAACTCGCTGTCCACCGCCACGCTGCTTCAGGTCCACCAGAAGTAGGCCTGCCCGGGCATGCGCGGAGCTGACTATGTCATCAGGCGGATCGGGTTCGCGCTGCTGACGATCTTCGTCGCCATCACGATCAACTTCTTCCTGTTCCGCGTGCTGCCAGGCAACGTCGTGTCCGACCTGGCCAGGGTTCCGCACGCCACGCCCTCAGCTGCGGCACGCGCTGACCGTCGAGTTCGGCCTGGACAAGCCGAAATGGGAGCAGTACGTGATCTACCTGCGCGAGCTCGTGCACGGCAACATGGGCATCTCGTTCGCGACCCAGCAGCCGGTCTCGCAATTGCTGCTGAACGACCTGAAGAACACGATCCCGATGGTGACCATCGGGACGGTCGGCGCGATCGCGGTCGGAATCGCGACCGGCATCCTGTCCGCCTGGCGGCGCGGGTCAGCCGCCGATCACGTCAGCACGAACCTCGCGATCGCGTTCTACGCGTTCCCGACCCAGTTCCTCGGCCTGATGCTGCTGATCCTGCTCGGCGGGCTGCTGCCGACATCGGGGATGCAGAACCCGTACGCGGGCGTGTTCGGCCCGCAATCGACCGTCGCGAGGCTGCAGGACATCGGGCTGCACCTGATCTTGCCCGCGCTGACGTTGCTGCTGACCCTGTACGGCGAGTTCACGCTGATCATGCGCTCGTCCATGCTGGAGACACTCGGCGAAGACTACGTGCTGACCGCCAGGGCCAAGGGGCTCACAGACCGCCGGGTGATCGCCAGGCACGTGGTGCGCAACGCGCTGCTCCCGATCGCCACGCTGGTTGCGCTTTCGATCGGCTGGATCGTGGGCGGCGCCATCCTCGTCGAGTACATCTTCTCCTGGCCAGGTATCGGCCAGGCCCTGTGGCAGGCCATCAACCAGCGCGACTACCCCATGCTGCAAGGCGGCTTCCTGGTCCTGGCCGTCTCGGTCGTCGTGCTGAACCTGCTCGCCGACCTCGCGTACTTCAAGCTCGACCCGAGGATCTCGCAGTGAGCGTCGTGCGGAGGCGCGCAGATGAGCGTCGTGCCGGAGGCGCGCAGATGAGCGCCATTGTGACGGAGGCCGCGCTGGCCGGTCCGGTCTCGCCGGGCCGGGCGGGCCTGATCCGCCAGGCCATCACCGAGCGCAAGGCCGCCGCGCTCGGGCTGGCGATCATCGTGTTCTTCGTGATCCTGGCACTGGCATCCCCGCTGCTCGCGCCGTACTCGACGACCGCGCGCACCTGCGCGGTGTTCGCGCCGCCGTCCGGCAGTCACTGGCTGGGCTGCGACGACGGCGGCATCGACGTGCTCAGCGAGATCATCTCCGGCGGGCGGATCTCGCTGATCATCGGCTTCGCCGCCACGCTGATCGCGATGCTGATCGGCGGCGGCGTCGGCATCGCGTCCGGGTACTTCGGCCGCTGGATCGACATCTTGCTCATGCGGATCACCGACTACCTGCTCGTGATCCCCGACCTGGCGTTCGCGATGGTGATCGCCGACGTGTGGGGGCCGAGCCTCAGCCACGTGATCGTTGTGATCGCGATCCTGGAGTGGGCCGCGACGGCAAGGATCATCAGGGCTCAGGTGATGAGCGTCAAGGAGCGGGTCTACATCAAGCGGGCCAGGTCGATCGGCGCCAGTCACGTCAGGATCATCGGCAGGCACATCCTGCCGCAGGTGGGCCCCCTGCTGATGGCCAACACCGTGCTCACCATCGCGGTGGCCATCTACCTGGAGACCGCGCTCGCGTTCCTTGGCCTCGAGGACCCGAGCACGACCACGTGGGGGACCATCCTGGAGCACGCCTTCGACCGCGCCGCCGTCAGCGCCGGCGCCTGGTGGGCGATCGTCCCCGATGGAATTGTTATCACCCTGCTCATCATGGGGTGCTTCCTGCTCGGCCAGGCCATCGAGGATGCGCTCAACCCGCGGCTGAAGGTCGCTCACCTGTCCTCTCGGCGGTGGGCGCTCAGGCCGCTGGCTGGCCGCGGACCCGATGCGATATGAGCGATCCAGCCTGCTTGAGGTGCGCGACCTGCATGTCTGGTTCAAGCTGCCGGGCGGCGGTGAACTGCACGCCGTCCAGGGCGTCGGCTTCGAGCTCGACGCCGGCGAGCGGTTCGGCCTCGTGGGCGAGTCCGGCTGCGGCAAGACGACCAGCATCCTGGCAATGATGGGGCTGCTGCCGCCGAACGCTGCGGTGGCCGGCGAGGTCAGGGTGGCCGGGACGGACATCCTCGCGCGGCGGCGAGGACTCGGTCAGGCCGCACCGGTGGACCGACCTGGCGATGGTGTTCCAGGGCGCGATGAACGCGCTGAACCCGGTGCGCACGGTCGCGTCGCAGATCGCCGAGCCGATCTTGCTGCACAGAGAGAGTTCGGCGACGGCCGCGCGAAAGCGAGCGGGGGAACTGCTCGAGATGGTCGGCATCCCCGCCGCGTTCCGGTGCCAGGTTCCCGCACGAGTTCTCCGGCGGGATGCGGCAGCGCGCCGCGATCGCGATGGCGCTGGCCTGCGAGCCCAAGGTTCTGCTCGCCGACGAGCCGACCACCGCGCTCGACGTCATGGTGCAGGCGCAGATCCTGGAGCTGCTCGTCGGACTGTCCGACGAGCTCGGGCTCGCGCTCGTGCTCGTCACCCACGACCTGCCTGTAGTCGCTCAGATCTGCCAGCGCGCCGCGGTGATGTACGCGGGGGAGATCGTCGAGACCGGCACGACCGATGCGCTGTTCCACGCCACCAGGCACCCGTACACCAGGCTGCTCTTCGCCGCGACGCCCGATCTGTACGGCGACGACGAGGTGGCGTCGATTCCCGGCACGCCGCCGCGGCTGGACGAGCCGGTCACCGGCTGCCCGTTCCGGCCGCGCTGCGATTCGGTCGATCGAGCGGTGCGAGCACGAGCGGCCGGTGCTGCTGCCGGTGGGTAGCGGCGACGGTGCCGGCGCCGGCCACGCGGCCGCCTGCCACCGGGCCGACGCTGGAGGCGCGGCATGACCGCAGACGACGTCCTGCTCGAGGTGGCCGACCTGCGGACGCGCTACCCCGTCCGGCGCTCGATCGCTGACCGGCTGGCACGGCGGCCGAGGCAGTGGGTCCGTGCGGTCGACGGCGTCTCCTTCTCGCTGCGCCGTGGCGAGATGGTCGCGCTTGTCGGCGAGTCGGGGTGCGGGAAGACGACGACGGCGCAGACGATCCTGCGGATGATCGAGCCCGCTGGCGGCACGGTCGCGGTCGACGGCCAGGACATCACTGCCTTGTCGCAGCGGAGGCTCAGGCCGCTGCGGCGAGGCATCCAGATGGTCTACCAGGATCCGTACGAGTCGCTGGACCCGCGGTTCCGGGTCAGTCAGACCATCGCTGAGCCGCTGCTCGTGCACGGCATTGGTTCGTCAAGCGCCGAGCGCAATGCGCTGATCGCCGACGCGCTCGAGCGGGCCGGGCTCGCGCCTGCCCGGCTGTACCTGGACCGCTACCCGCACGAGCTGTCCGGCGGCCAGCGTCAGCGGGTGGCGATCGCCGCCGCGCTGGCGCTCGACCCCATGCTGCTGCTCGCTGACGAGCCCGTGTCCATGCTGGACGTCTCGGTGCGGGCAGGCGTTCTCGCGCTGCTCGACGGGCTCCGCAGGGACGGCCGCCTGGGCGTGCTGATGATCACCCACGACCTGTCGACGGCCGCGCATTTCGCCGACCGGATCGCGGTCATGTACCTGGGCAGGATCGTCGAGTACGGCCCGGCGCGATCGGTCATCAACGATCCGCGGCATCCGTACACGAAGGCGCTGCTGTCGGTCGTCCCCGACCGCGACCCGCGCATGCGCAAGAAGCCGCAGATCCTGTCCGGCGAGACACCGAACCCGGTCGCGATCCCGGCGGGCTGCCGGTTCCGCGCCCGCTGCCCGATCGCCGAGGATCGCTGCGCTGAGGTGGACCCGGCGCTTGAACCTGCCGCAGGCGCCGGGGGCCACCAGGTTGCCTGCCTCCTGGCCTGAGCTGCCGGCGTGGGCGCCGCCAGCGGCTGGCGGCCGGCCGCCTGTGCATACGGCGCGGCGAGCTCAGCTCCCATCTGGGCGGGGCGCCGAGCCCGCCAGCGGGCTGGTGTCGAGGTATCTGACCTCGTAGACGCGCTCGGTGAACTTCCAGCCGTCGCCAGTGCGCTGGTAGCGGTCGTGGTAGATCGCGTAATTCAGCCCCTGGCGGCCGTCGCGAGCGCGGGCGAGCTCTTGCATGTAGGCGCGGCCTGTCGCGGTGTCGCCGTCCAGCTCGATGGTGCCCGGGTGCGTATTTTGCACGAAGAAGTCCCACTGAGCCTGTAGCCGCTCGCCGCCGCCGCGGATCTCCTCTCGGCCGACCATCTCGGCCGGGATATTGGGCATACGCAGCGCGCCGTCCTGAGTGAACAGCGACGCGAGGCGGGCGCGGTCGCGCATCATGGCTGCGTCGGTGAACTCGCCGCGCAGCGCCTCGATCTCGACGCGGTCAGCGATGGCCTGAAAGTCGCTCATCGGATTCCTCCCTCATGTGTGTTGCGTCCTTCTCGCCGACCCAGGCGCGGAATCCGTCCCGCCAGCTCGGGTACCGCGGCTGCCAGCCGAGTTCTCTCCTGGCTTTCTCGTTCGAGCACCCTCGCGAGGTGGTCATCTGGGCCACGACGAACTCTCCGGCGAGCAGCCGCCCGAGCCAGGCGGGCACCCGCAGCGGTGGCTTGGCTCCGGTGACCTGGGCCAGGTACGGCAGCCACTGCGCCACGGGCGCCGGATCGTCGTCCACGATGTTGTAGACGCCAGGTGCCCCCTGGCCGACCGCGGCGAGTGTCGCCGCAGCGGCGTCGGTGATCTCGATGAACGACCAGACCCCGGCCCCGCCGCCGATCACCGGCACCTGCCGCTTGCGCACCATGTCCACCAAAACATCGGAGGCGCCTGGCCCGTAGAAGCTGCCGTAGCGCAGCACGATGCCCTCCGCCGCCGCCTGCGGCACGGCCTGCTCCACGTGCCTGATCGCCGCTGGCGCGCGCACAGCTGACGGGAGGGGCCGCCAGTCCAGCGGCTCTTCCTCGGTCTTCAGCCCGCCGCCCGAACGCTGGTCCGGCCCGGGGCCCGCGTAGCCTTGCGCGATCACCCGGCGGGTGCCTGCCTGCTGCGCGGCGGCCAGCAGGTTGTCGGTGCCGCGGGTCCGCAGCTCGTTCGTGACCGCGAACAGCTTGTCAGGATGTCGGAAGCTGCGCATCCCGGACAGCGCCGTCATTTCGTGCACGATCACGTCCGGCGCCGCGGCCTGCACCGCCGCGAGCACCGCCCCGCGATCCAGCCCGTCGACAACCACCGCGTCCGCGCCAGCCGCCCGCAACCGCGCGACCTTGCCCGGCGTCCTGGTGGTGGCGGTGACCTGGTGACCCGCCGCGATCAGCCCGGGAACCAGGTACCGTCCCAGCGCCCCCGTCGCTCCCGTAACGAAAACTCGCATGATCCCTTTCCCTCCGCTTGGTCCTTTCTCATCAAGACAAGGCACCACCAGAAACTGTGACGCCAGTGAAGACGTTACGAGCCGTGGTTGCGGTGGGGCGTCACCCGATGGTGGGGGCATGGGGTGGAATCTTCGGCGGCCAGCCGGCCGGCAGGCTGGCCGGCTGGCACGGCCGTGCCCGCTATGCAGGGCCGGGGCGCTAGCGACTTAGTTACGGCTGGTAGGAGCCGGGCTCCCAGGCGCGGGTGGCGACGCCGATCGCGTTCCACGCGTTGATCGTGACGATGAGGCTGAGCAGCGCGCCGACCTCGGCCGGGCTGTACTCGGCCGCGACGGCCTGGTAGGCCTCGTCAGGCACGTGGGTGCTGGCGAGCCTGGGTGACCTCTTCGGTGAACGCCAGCGCCGCGCGCTCGCGTGCGGAGAAGAACGGCGTCTCCCGCCAGACCGGCAGTGCGTAGATCCGCTGCTCGGTCTCGCCGATGGCCTTCGCGTCCTTGGTGTGCATGTCCACGCAGTACGCGCAGCCGTTGAGCTGAGAAGCCCGGATCCTGACCAGCTCCCGCAGCTTGGGATCGAAGTCGACGCTGTCGAGTTCCTTGATCGCGGCCCGGTCGAGGTGGGCCATGGCCCTCGCGAACCCGGCGGCGTGCTCGTCGAAGTCGAGCCTGGCCGGCACGGTGATGGTTGCTTGCTGGTTCATCTGTGTTGTCGTCATGGCTACCACGCTAGGCGCTGAACGGCCCAGGAGTAAGGTCCATATCTATGCCAGAACCTTGGGCCAATTACGGCATCGACCTGCACCTGGACCTCGCCGGATCGCGGGTCAGGGCGGCACTTGGAGGGTGCGCTCAGGGACGCGGTGCGGAGCGGTCGGCTCGCCCCTGGCGTGAGGCTGCCGTCCTCGCGCGACCTCGCGGCCGATCTCGGCATCGCACGGAACACGGTCGCCGACGCGTACGGACAGCTGGTCGCCGAGGGCTGGTTCGAGGCGAAGACAGGCTCCGGCACGTGGGTGGCCGATCAGCCGGCTCCTGCGGCCGTCCGTCCATCCGGCGCCGCGGCCAGCCGCTCCGCTGAGCCGCGGTACGACCTGCGCGCCGGGATCCCTGCCGTGTCGGCGTTCCCGCGCCGGGCTTGGCTGGCCGCTGGCCGGGCGGCGCTCGCGTCGGCAGGCGACCAGGTTCTCGGTTATCCGGACCCGCGCGGGCTGGCTGAGCTGCGAAGTCGCGCTCGCGGAGTATCTCGGCCGGGCCAGGGGCGTGCTGGCCAGACCCGAGAACGTGATCATCTGCTCCGGATTCGCGGCTGGCCTGGCGCTGATCTGCCGGATGCTCAGCGAGCGCGGCGGATCGGTGCTCGCCATCGAGGCCTATGGCCACCTGCTGCACAGGCGGATCGCCGCGGCGCATGGCATGCGGATCGCCTCGCTGCCGGTCGACACGGCCGGCGCGGTGCCGGGCGCGCTCGAGTCGGCCGGGGCGGTCGCGGCCGTGCTGACCCCGGCGCACCAGTATCCGCTCGGCATGACGCTCGCCCCGGGCGCCGCACCGCGTTCGTCCGCTGGGCCGCGCGGACCGGCGGCGTGATCATCGAGGACGATTACGACGGCGAGTTCCGCTTTGACAGGCAGCCTGTCGGCGCGATGCAAGCGCTCGCCCCCGGGCACGTCGATCTACGCGGGCACGGCGAGTAAGAGCCTCGCGCCGGGCCTCCGGCTCGGCTGGCTCGTGGTTCCGGACACGATGATCGACGACATCATTGCGTTCAAAGAGCTCTCAGGAGGCGCAAACGGGACGCTCGAGCAACTCACCTTCGCGGCGTTCATCGAATCCGGCGGCTACGACCGCCAGATCCGCCAGGCCAGGCTCACATACCGGCGCCGTCGCGACCGGCTGATCGCCGCGTTGCGCAGGTCCGCGCCGGCCGTGCGGCTGACCGGAATCGCGGCCGGGCTGCACGCGGTCGCCGAGTTGCCGGATGCCGAAAGCGAGGCGGACGTTGTCGCCCGGGCGGCCGCGCACGGCGTGGCGGTCGACGGGCTGAGACTGTACACGGCCGCCGGGTTCGAGCGAGGGCCCGCGCTCGTCGTCGGTTACGGCCGCCCGGCCGAGCACGCGTTCACGACCGCGGTCGGCCGCCTCTGCGCCGCCCTCGCCGGTGCGTGAGTTTCATCGCCATCGCGGGTTGAAGGCCGACATCCTGGTGACGATCGCGGCGGCCAGTGCCTTGGCCTGGTCCAGGCTGGTCACCATCGGGTTCGCCAGCAGGGTCCTGACCATGTCATCGTCGGTCGGCGGCCCCGCCGCCAGCGAGGTGGCAGCGAGCCGCTCGTAGGCTGCGTGCCTGGCCAGGATCCCGCGCGGCAAGTCCGGCAGATCTACCACCGCTAGCGGCCGTGCGCGGCCGCGGACCGCCACGCTGGCAGGACCCTCGACGATGACGTCATCGGGCAGCCATGCGAGCCTGCCGTGGTTCGGCAAGCCGAGGAGGAGCGTGCGCGCCTGGCCCGCAGAGCCACGCGTCGATCAGTGGCAGGACCGCGAGCGAGTACCAGGGCGCTGGCCGTTTCCAGGAGTCCGGGATCTCGCCGCGGCCGAAGGTCTCCAACGTCGAACTGGCCAGCTTGCGCAGCTCGTCAGCCCTGGTCGGCTGGCCTCGCTGCCCGGCGAGCACTCGGTCGGGGTGCGCGTAGTAACGCATGTAGGGGCCCGGCATCGCGCCGTGCAGCCTTGGCAGGTCGGTATCGATTCCTGGCACCAATCCGGCAAGCTGCTCGAGCTCAGCAGCCGAGGTCGGCACGAACCAGCCGACGTGGTTCATCCCGACATACCTGGCCAGGAGCGCCGCGTCGGCGCTTCCGCCGCTATTGCCCAGCCGCGTCGCGGCCCTTTCTAGCAGGTCGAGCGGTGAGTCGCAGACCGCGATGACGTCGAGCTTGAACTCCTGCCGGGCCGCCTGGGTGACGATCCCAGCCGGGTTGGTCAGGTTGATCAGCAGCGCACCGGGACAGCGGCGAGCGACATCGGCCCAGACGGGCCGCAGCGTGGCGACCGAGCGGATGGCGCTGGCGAAGCCGCCGGGTCCGAGGGTTTCTTCGCCGGGCAGACCGAACTCATGCGGAAACGACTCGTCAGCCGATCTCTCTGCCAGGCCGCCTGGCCTGATCTGGTTCAGCACGACGTCGGCACCGTCGAGTGCGGCGGCCCGGCTGGTCTCGCCGGCGACGTTCGCGCGCAGCCCGAGCGCCTCAGCGCGCAACCCGGCAGCCCTGGCCACGGCGGCGAGCCTGTCTGCCGAGCGGCCGTGCAACACCACGTCAAGTCGCGACGCCATGCCACCGCGCCGGGCTGCGAGCGCGTCGATGAGCTGCACTGTGGCCGGAGCGCTGCCGCCGAGCACGACCAGCCGCACAGCGTCGTTTTCCAGCGCGGCCGCGACTCGGGGACCAGTCACGGGGTGCCGTAGAACTCGGTGACCGCCGCGCCGACCCTTTCGATCTCATCGCCGGTCAGTTCGGCGAACATCGGCAGCGAGAGCAACCGGTCAGGCAGGCTCTCGGCAACCGGGATGGGCTCGGACCGCCATGGCAGGCTCGCGTAGGCGCCGGCCTGCGTGACGAGTCGCGGGTAGATGACCATGCTGCCGATCTCGCGCTTGTTGAGGTGCGCGACCAGCGCGTCCCGCTCTGGCGCGAGCACGGTGTACATGTAGTACGCGTGGCGCCCCGTGACGTCGTCTGGCGGCAGCGTCAGCGGTGTCGCGCCGAGGAGGTCGGCGTACCGGGCCGCGACCCCTCGCCTGCCAGCGACTTGCTCATCCAGGTAGCGCAGCTTCACCCGCAGGAAGGCCGCCTGCATCTCGTCGAGCCGTTCCTGATAGCCCAGGATCGCGTGGTCGAACTTGACCTTCTGGCCCATGTAGCGCAGTTGCCTGACCCGCGCCTCGAGTTCGGGCGTGGACGCGGTGATCGCGCCGCCGTCGCCGAGGGCGCCAAGCACCTTGGTGGGATAGAACGAGAACGCCGCCAGGTCGCCCAGGCTGCCAGCGTGCCGGTCGCCCAGCGTCGCGCCGTGTGCGTGCGCCGCGTCCTCAAGCACGGGAATGCCTGGAGCCACCCGCCGGATCGCGTCCACGTCGGCGCACTGGCCGTACATGTGCACCGGCAGGATGGCCTTGGTCCGCTCCGTCAGCGCCGGCCCGATCGCTGCCGGGTTCATGTTAAGGGTGAGGGGATCAACGTCGACGAACACGGGCAGTGCACCTGTGTAGGTGATCGCGAACGCGGTCGCGATGTAGGTGTTGGGGACCGTGATCACCTCGTCGCCAGGGCCGACGCCTAGCGCAAGCAGAGCCAGGTGCAACGCCGCCGTCCCGCTGGATATCCCGATCGACCCGTGCGAGCCGCAGTACGCGGCGAATTCCGTTTCGAATGCCCGGAGGTTTGGCCCTAGCGTGAACCTCGGGCCTGCCAGCACGTCTTCGAAGGCGGCCCGCAACTCGGGCGCGATGGCCGCATGCCAGCGGGAAATGTCGTCGTCGGGAACGTGCGGTTCGGACATGGTGCCTCGCTGGGTTCAGGCCTGCTTATAGGCGAACGTTACGCGACCTTTGTGGCGGCCAGAGTGGCTGTTGACTCTGTCAGCGGATGAGGGCGAAACTCGCACCAGTGCACTGCCGTTGAGCGGAGGCTGTGTGGAGGCGCGGAGCGGGTTTCTTTCCAATTCGTGGTGGGCACATCTGGCCAGGCGCCCGGCGGTCCGCATGCTTGTTGTCGCAGTTGCCGCTGGCGGCCTCCTGGCCATCGGATTCTTTGTTGGCCAGCGCCAGTCGCGGGTGATGACTCTCACAGGGGTCGCCGCCGTCGGCAGCCACGAAGCCCTTGTCACTGTCGGCGGGTGGTCTTATGGCATCGACGACGGCGTGGAATTCTGGATCGACTCCGAAGGGGGCACGCATGAAGGCGGATGGCCAAACTGCCTGCGCCTCGGGCAGCGGCCGCGGATCAGCTTCGGTGCCATTCCAGTGTCTGCGCCCGGCGGCACATCGTGGCGGCAGGTCGTCTGGGTTGACTGCCGCGGCTGAAGCCGTTGTCGCCGGGCCACCTAGCCTGTGGCTTGCCCCGGTTTCTGCCACTGCGTTACCGTCCGGTGGTAACCGCATCGGAGCGCGAGGTGAGTGAGTTGGCAGCTGCGAACGGAGCCGCCTCGCAAGGACGCCTTCGCGGGCAAGGTCGCGATCGTGACAGGCGGCGGGTCGGGCATCGGCGCCGCGATCGTCCGCGCCCTCGCCGCCCGAGGCAGCACAGTCGTGATTGCCGACATCGACGAGGCGGCCGCGAAGGCGGTCGCTGAGCAGGTCAACGAGACGAGTGACGCGGCTGCAAGCACCGTGGTCGTCGACGTCACCGACGCTGACGCGGTCGCCAGCCTGGTCAACCAGGTCGCAGCCGATCACGGCAGCCTGGACTTGATCTTCAATAACGCCGGCATCGCTGTCGCGGGGCTGGTCGACCAGCTGACCTTGGATCACTGGGACGCGCGTGATCGATGTCAACCTCAAGGGCGTGGTGCACGGCGTGCACGCTGCCTACCCGGTGATGCTGCGTCAGGGCCACGGGCACATCGTCAACACCGCCTCGCTGGCGGGGCTGGTGCCAGGGCCAGGCCTGGCACCCTATGTGGCCGTCAAGCACGCGGTTGTCGGGCTGAGCTTGTCGCTGCGCGCCGAGGCTGCAATCAGGGGCGTGAAGGTCAGCGCGGTGTGCCCGGGGTTCGTGGACACCCCGTTGCTCGAGCCGGGTCAACCCCGGCCTGCCGCAGACCGAGACCGGCGAGAACGCTGCTGTACTCGCCCGCATGCTCGGCAAGCTGTACGAGGCCGATTTGCTGGCACAGGACGTGCTCCGCGGAGTGGAGCAGAACCGGGCGCTGATCGTCGCGCCGCGTTCGGCGCGGATCGCGTGGCGGATGTCACGGTATGCGCCGCGCTTCATGATGCGCACGATCATCTCCGGCGTCCGTCGCGGCGCGGCCGAGCAGGCGGCAACGAGCATCGCCGGGCCGACGGAGGCCGCGCACCAATGAGCCGTCCGAGGCGCGCAGCGCCGGGTCGGGCGAGGCTCGGCGGGGTTAGTCCTCGGCCGACGCGCCGATCAGCGTGGGCGGCGGCCGCCAGACGTAGTCGGCGACCGCGACCGCTACCACCACGGCGGCGCTGCATGCGGCCAGCACGAGGGCGGGAACGTGCGGCGCGAGCAGGCCAAGCAGCGCGAGCGCGGCGATCCCGGCGAGCCGCGACCACGAGATCCGCCGCCAGATGGCCGCCTTGAATGCCGCGTGCCCGGCGAGGAAGAGCGCGGGCCCGCCCAGGATCAGCCACGCGGCCCAGGCGGACGCGCGTCCGGTCCCGCTGCCACGGGCTGCGACCTCCGCGAACGTGGCATCGGCGGCCGCCGCGACGATGATCCCGCCAACCATGATCGGATGAATGAGGTGATAGGCCGATCGCCCGATCCTGCCAGGATCCTCTGACCTGGCGATGACGTCGGCCGCGTCGTCGGCCGCGCGGTCGAAATAGACCCACCAGAAGCGCCACGCTGCCGATGACGGCGATCAGGAAGGCGGCGACTCTCGGCACCGGTCAGCCGCGACCTGCGTCCAGCCGCGCCGCAAGGCTCGCGCCGATCACGACGATCGATTCGCCGATCGCGATCAGGATGAAGCCCTGGCAGCGCTCGGCGAAGTGGCCGCCCTCGATCGTCCATTCCGCCGTCCGTGACCTGCCGAGTCCCGGCGTGTAGAAGCCGACGGCGCCGCCGAGCAGGTCGACCGCGACCGCGCAGACCCAGAGCAGCACCCGGGCATCGCCGTGGACGAGGCCGCCGGCGAGCGCGAGCGACCCGCTCACCACGCACCAGGCCAGGATGCGCTGGAAGTTTCGGCGCAGCACCGGGTCACCGATCACCGCCACGGTGAACGCGCTCCGCCCGACCTGCATGACAAGGTAGGCGGCGCCGACGATCAGCCCTGACCGCTCGAACGCCGTGGGCAGGGCGGCCGAGGAGAACAGACTGATCGCGGCGAGCACGAGCAAGAGCAACCGGACCGCGATCAGCGCCGGGTCGAGCCAGTTGGTCACCCAGGTCGTGTAGGACCAGAGCAGCCAGACCATCGTGAGCAGCAGCGCGGCGAGCAGCGCCGTACGCGACGTGCCCGCGCGAGCCATGCTCGGACAGCAGGAAGTGCGAGAGCTGCGTGATCGCGAAGACGAAGACCAGGTCGAAGAAGAGCTCGATGTTGGTGACGCGCTGCTGCACCTGTGCGATCACGCATCATGCTCGCCCGCCGCACCGTCACGGCGGCAGCCTACCGAGCCAGCGGCGGGTACCTTAGCCACGTGATCGACCGTGACAGGAGCGGCCTGCCCGCCCAGTTCCGGCCGATGCTCGCCGTCGCGGGTGAGCTCGCCGCCGATGACGCTGCCTGGGCCTACGAGATGAAGTGGGACGGGTTGCGGGCGATCGCGACCATCAGCTCGGGCATGGTGACGCTGTACTCGCGCACCGGCAGGGACGTGACCGGCACGTACCCCGAGCTCGCGGGCATGGCAGACGCGGTTGGCGGGCACGACGCGGTGCTCGACGGGGAGATCGTCGCGTTCGGCGGTGGCGAATGGCCGAGCTTCGAGGCGCTGCAGCAGCGCATGAACATCGGCGCCGTCAGCCAGGCCAGGCGGCTCGCGGCCGAGATTCCGGTCACCTACCTCGCCTTCGACCTCCTCGCCGTCGACGGCCAGTCGCTCACCGACCAGCCGTACACGAAGCGCAGGGCCAGGCTCGACGAGCTAGCTGCCGACGGGCCTCGCTGGCAGACCCCGCCCGCGTTCATCGGGATCCCCGGCACCGATGTCCAGGCGGTCTCCAGGCAGCACGGCCTCGAAGGCATCATGGCGAAACGGCTGACCTCGCGCTACGAGGCCGGCAGGCGGTCGTCGAGCTGGCGGAAGATCAAGAACAGCCACCGCCAGGAGTTCGTGGTCGGCGGGTGGAAGCCGGGCGAGGGAGTGCGGACCGACCAGATCGGCTCGCTGATGGTCGGCGTGTACGGTCCCGACGGCTTCACATTCGCCGGCCATGTCGGCACGGGATTTACCAGGCAGACGCTGACGATGCTGATGGCGCGCCTCGCGCCGCTGCGGCGGGACACCTCACCGTTCGGCGCGACAATCCCGCATGACCAGGCGCGCGGCGCGGTGTGGGCGGAACCGGAGCTCGTCATCGAGGCCGAGTTCGCGCTGTGGACCAGTTCGGGACGACTGCGCGCCGCCACCTACCGCGGCGTGCGGGACGACAAGGACCCGGCCGACGTCGTCCGCGAACCGGTCAGGTAAGTCAAACACGCGACGGTCGATGGCACCGCGGCCGCGATCTGGCCGCCGACATCGACGCGGCCGCCTGATCTGCCTCAGCCGACCGGGCAGCCCTTGTGGCCGCGTGCCTGCCCTGAGTTGCGGGTGACCATCAGGCAGCTCTCGTTGACCGCCTGGAAGTCACGCGCCGGGATCTTCTTGAGCAGCTCGACCAGGCCGTCGGGCCACTGCGGGAACGCGGCACCGCCGAAGTACCAGTTCGAACCGTTGTCGGCCAGGATCAGGCCGTAATGCTGCATCTCGGTCAGAACGGCCTTGGCGTCGGCGCAGTACGCGGTCGAGTGGCAGTAGCCAGCCACGTTGAAGCTGAGCTTGAGCCTGAACCGGGCACCCATGGGCGGCAAGCTCGAGCTGCTGCCGCTGCCCGCCTGGTGCCTGGCGGGCCAGATGTAGGCGGACCTGGTCCGCTCGGCGGTGAAACGGATCGCGTGCCTGATCGGCGTGCCGGTCCGCGCCGCGCGTTTCACCTGGGCGAAGTTCAGCAGGCCGGGCAGAATCGGCAGGCCCGCGGCATCGGCCGACGTCCAGCCGGCAGGACGCAGCTTGTTGGAGCGCAGGTTCCAGATGGCGCCAGAGCCGGCAGATGGCCGGGAGCTGATACCGGGCGTTGTACAGCTCGTAGAGCGTGCAGGTGCTCTTGTCCAGCATCAGGGCGTGCCGGTCTCCGCCCGCGTTCCTGCCGCCCTCGATCCTGGTGTCATAGCCGAACGGGTAAGGCCTGCGGTCGCTCTCGCTCGCGTACTGGAAGTGCACGCTGACCATGCGGTGCGCGCTTGTGACGACGTTGTACGGGATCCCGTACGGGTAGCCGCCGGAAGGGCCGAAGTCGGGGTGCAGATAGGTCGACGAGGAGTCCATGCTCCGCATCCAGGCGGCGCTGTGCTTGTCCACGGGCAGCTTGGAGATGTCGGTGTTCCAGACGTTGTTCGCCGGGAAGATCGGGCAGTTCGCGAGCGTGGCCGCCGGCGCGCTGGCTCGTCGCGGGCTGCCGGTGCCAGCCGCAGTTACCGATGCCGCGGCGTCGGCCGGCTGGCCGGAGTTGCCCGCCGCTGCCGCTGCCGCTTTTGCGTGCTGGCCGGCCCGGCCGGCCTGGCCGGCCTGGGCAGCGGATGGGCTAGCGGCCGCACCGCCGCAGGCGGCCAGGAGGCTAGCGGAAAGCACGAGCAGTACTGGGCTGATGTGAAAACTGGGGAGAATCCTCACGAAGTCCGATGCTCGCACAGCCAGGCGGCCAATGTGCGGGCAATAGCCGCACGGGCGTATCACCTTGGGTCGAGGTTGCCTGCGGCGCACGCTCTGGCGCAGTATCGGAAAATCATCTAACGCCCGGGAGCTGATCATGAAGGTACCGCTGACTGTTTCCGACTTTCTTCGCAGAGGTGCTCTCGTCTACCCTGACCGGCCAGCACTGATCGACGAGCCGGGAACGGCAGGATCCCTTGGCACGATCACCTACCGCTCGCTTGAGCGGCGGGCTCGCGGGCTCGCGATCGCGCTTGACGAGATGGGCGTGGGCCAGGGGGAGCGGGTTGCGATCGTCAGCCCGAATGCGGCCAGGTTCGGCATCGCGTTCTACGGGATCAGCGGCTTCGGCCGCGTCCTGGTGCCGGTCAACTACCGGCTCAACGCCGACGAGGTCAGTTACGTGGTCGAGCACTCCGGCTCCTCGGTGCTGCTGGTCGACCCCGAGTCCGACGAGGCGCTCCGGGACGTGAAAGCCAGGCACCGGATCGTGCTCGACGGGGTAGACGACGAGCATTTGTTCGCCGAGGCGCCGGACGACGCCGAGCCAGCGGGCTGGGAGCCCGACGAGGACGCGACGGCCAGCATCAACTACACGAGCGGCACGACGGCGCGTCCCAAGGGCGTCCAGCTGACCCACCGCAACTGCTGGCTTAACGCGGCGATCTTCGGCTGGCAGACCACTGTGACCGATCGCGACGTGTTCATGCACACGCTGCCGATGTTCCACTGCAACGGCTGGGGAATGCCCTACGCGGTGACCGCGATGGGCACGCCTCAGGTCGTGGCGCGCAAGATCGAGGGCGAGGAGTTGCTGCGGCGGATCGACGCGCACGGCGTCACGCTGATGTGCGGTGCGCCGGCGGTGGTCGCGGCCATCCTGGACGCGGCATCGGCCAGGCGGGCCGAACGGCGAGCCGGTACCAGGGCGCGACAGGACCAGGATCGTGGTCGCGGGAGCGCCGCCGCCGTCGAAGACGATCGAGCGCGTCGAGGAGGAGCTGGGCTGGGAGTTCATCCAGATCTACGGGCTGACGGAGACCGCGCCGCTGCTCACGATGAACCGCCGGCCCGCCGAGTGGGACGACCTGCCGAGCGGCGAGCGGGCGAGGCTCCAGTCACGTGCGGGCTCGCCTGCCGTGGGCGTGCAGGTCGCGACCGATGGCGCGGGCGAGGTGCTGGCCAGGTCGAACCACGTGTTCGCCGGTTACTGGGAGCAGCCTGAGGAGTCGGCCAAGGTGCTGGTCGACGGCTGGTTCCACACGGGCGACGAGGGCCATATCGACCAGGACGAGTACCTGGTGATCTCCGACCGGAAGAAGGACGTGATCATCTCAGGAGGCGAGAACGTCAGCTCGGTCGAGGTCGAGGACTGCCTGTACCAGCACCCGGCGATCGCCGAGGCAGCGGTGATCGGGGTCCCGCACGACAGGTGGGGCGAGACCGTCAAGGCCCTGATCGTCGTGCGCCAGGGCCACGAGGTCAGCGAGGCAGAGGTCATTGAGTTCTGCCGGTCCAAGCTCGCGCACTACAAGTGCCCGACGACGGTGGAGCAGCGTGACGTCCTCGCCAGGACCGCGACCGGCAAACTGCAGAAGTTCAAGCTGCGGGCGCCGTACTGGGAGGACTTCGACCGCCGCGTCAATTAGGGCGACGCCGGCGGGTCTGGCTGCCTTTGGGACCAGCGCCGATAAGCCGACACAGCGGTAGGAAGTGTCGGGAACATCAGCTCGGCTCCGATCTTCTCAGCTAGCCCGAACGCCTCGAGCCGATCAAGCAGGTCCTGCTTGACCCGCGCAAGCGCGAACACGGCGCCGGCCCTGGTCAGCTCGTCGCGCACGGACTCCACAGCCTCGAGCGCGGTGAAGTCGACCTCGACATTGGCCTCCACATTGAGCACGAACCAATGCAGCGGCGTCGCGCTGCGAGCAGCGGCCAGCGCTCGCCGGCGGAAGTCCTCGGCGTTGGCGAAGAACAGCGGGGCGTCATAGCGGTAGACCACGAGCCCAGGAATCGTGTGTGCGTCCGGGTAGTCGTCGACGTCATGCATTCCTGCAAGGCCGGGGACCTGGCCGAGGATGGCATCGTGCGGCCTGGCCACCCTGACCAGCAGCTCCGCGACTGAGATGCCGACAGCGATCAGGACGCCGTACAAAATGTTGAAGACCAGAACGCCCACACAGGCCACGAGGGCGATCAGGAACTCGCGGCGCCTGAACGCCGCCAGGCGGCGCACCAGAGTCACGTCGATCAACCGCACCGCGGCGAAGATCACCAGGGCCCCAAGCGCTGCGTCGGGGAAGTGCGCCAGCACGGTGTGCCCGAGTTCAAGCACGGCGATCAATACCGCCGCGGCCGTGACCGAGTAGAGCTGCGTGCGGCTGCCGGAAGCCTGGCCGATCGCTGTCCGGCTTGCGCTGCTGCTGACCGGGAAGCCGGGTACGAAGGACACGGCGACGTTGGAGACACCTAGCGCGAGCATTTCGGCGTTGGCGCTGATCCGTTCCCCGCGCCTGGAGAACGCCCTCCCTGTCAGCACGACGTCGCTGAACGCGATGATCAGCACGCTGGCCGCCGGCCCGATCAGGTCTCTCAAATCATTCAGGTGGACGACCGGCGCGTGAACCGACGGCAAGCCGGACGGAACAGGTCCCGACTACTTTCACGCCATGGCTGGCTAGGTCGAAAGCCCAGACGACAATCGTCGCGCCGACCACTGCCATGAGCGGGCCGGGAAAGGCATGGCTTCGTGACTGGACGGCGAACAAGAACGCGAGCACACCGGCAGCAAGGAGCGTGGTGGCTGGCTCGATGCTCGTGATGTGCCTGCCGAACGAGACCACCTCGGAGAGGAAGCTACGGCCGGTCACAGGCACGCCGGTCACCCGGCTCAGCTGCCCGGCGATCATGATGGCGGCCAGCCCGGCCATGTAGCCGACGAGCACCGGCTTGGAGAGCAGGTCCGCGATGAAGCCCAGCCTCGCGATCGCAGCGATGATCGCGAGCAGCCCGACGAGCAAGGCGAGCACGCTCGCCAACGCGGCATACCTGGCGGGATTGCCTGCCGCGAGCGGCCCGATCGCCGCAGCGGTCATCAGTGCGGTCGACGATTCAGGCCCCATCGACAGTGATCGAGATGAGCCCAGAATCGCATAGATGATCAGGGGAGGCGCTGCCGCCCACAGACCGGCCACGGGCGGCAGCCCGGCCACCCCGGCGTAGGCCAGGACCTGAGGAATCAGGTACGCGCCGACGGTCAAGCCTGCGATGAGATCGCCACGAAGCCAGGACCGCTGGTACCCGCGGGCCTCGGTGAGGCCGGGCAGCTGGATCCAATCGCGCAAGGCGCGCGTGACGCGCGTCCCAGATCGGCCAGCCATGCTCCGTCAGTACCCGGTGACGGGTTCGCGGATGATTCTCAGCGCGGACGCTGAGAATCATCCGCGATCATGACGCGCGGCTTCGCCGCCTGGCTAGGCGGCGACGAACGCAGGAAGATCGGGCTCTGCCGCGTCGGCCGCCGTCTCGGCCGGCTCCAGCGCGATGCCGAGCACTTCCTTGACGTCGCTGACCAGGTGAATCTCCAGCGCCTCGCGGACCTTCTCCGGCACGTCGTCCAGATCGGGCTCGTTGCGCGCCGGGATCAGCACGGTCGTGATGCCGGCCCGGTGGGCCGCGAGCAGCTTCTGCTTCAGCCCGCCGATCGGCAGCACCCGGCCGGTCAGCGAGACCTCACCGGTCATCGCGACGTCCGCACGGACCAGCCTGCCCGGAGAGCAGCGACGCCAGCGCCGTCGTCATCGTGATACCCGCGCTCGGGCCGTCCTTCGGCACCGCGCCAGCCGGGACGTGCAGGTGCACGCCCCGCTCGGCCAGATAGCCGACCGGCAGCCCGAGGTCGGGCCCGTTCGAGCGCAAGTAGGACAGCGCGATCTGGGCGGACTCCTTCATCACGTCACCGAGCTGGCCGGTGAGCGTCAGCCCGGTGCTGCCGCTCGCCGGGTCCGCCAGCGATGCCTCGATGAACAGCAGGTCGCCGCCGGTACCGGTGACGGCCAGGCCGGCCGCGACGCCCGGGACCGCCGTGCGCTCTGCGGATTCCGGAGTGAACCGCGGGTGGCCGAGGTAGTCGGTTAGGCCGGTGTCGTCGACTGTGACTGTCTCGACTTGCTCGGGGCCAGCGGGCGACTCAGCCGCGATGCCAGCAGGCTGCGCAACGCCGGGCATCGCGCCCGTGTCGTCCGCAGGCAGGCCGGTCGGCAGGGTGATGACGGGCTCGGAATCCGCAGAGTCCGGCGCCGGACCATTCGCCTCTTGCGCCTGCTTCGCGGCGATCTTGCGGAGAACGCGCGCGATCGAGCGCTCGAGGTTACGGACGCCTGCTTCGCGGGTGTACTCGGTCGCGAGCCTCCTGAAGGCGTCGTCGGTGAACTCGACCTCGTTCTGCGCTCATGCCTGCGCGGGTGAGCTGGCGGGGGAGAAGGTGATCGCGGGCGATCGTGACCTTCTCGTCCTCGGTGTAGCCGTCGAGCCGGATGAGTTCCATCCGGTCGAGCAGCGGCTCGGGGATCAGCTCGGCGACGTTGGCCGTCGCGATGAACAGGACGTCCGAGAGGTCCAGCTCGACCTCGAGGTAGTGGTCGCGGAACGTGTGGTTCTGCGCCGGGTCGAGCACCTCGAGCAGGGCAGCGGTCGGGTCGCCGCGGTAGTCGGCGCCGAGCTTGTCGACCTCGTCGAGCAGGATCACCGGGTTCATCGACCCGGCCTCGCGGATGGCGCGGACGATCCGGCCAGGCAGCGCACCTACGTAGGTGCGCCGGTGACCGCGGATCTCCGCCTCGTCCCGCACGCCGCCAAGCGCGACCCTGGCGAACTTGCGGCCCATGGATCGGGCGACCGACTCACCAAGCGAGGTCTTGCCGACGCCGGGAGGGCCTGCCAGGGCCAGCACGGCACCGCTGCGGCGACCGCCGGCCACCGCCATGCCGCGCTCGGCGAGCCGCTTGCGGACCGCGAGGTACTCGATGATGCGTTCCTTGACCTCGTCGAGTCCTGCGTGGTCGGCGTCGAGGACCGCGCGGGCGCCTCCGATGTCGTAGGCGTCATCGGTGCGCTCATTCCACGGCACGTCCAGGATGGTGTCCAGCCAGGTCCTGATCCAGCCGGCCTCTGGCGAGTTGTCCGCGCCGCGCTCCAGCTTGGCGGCCTCACGCAGCGCAGCCTCCCTGACCTTCTCTGGCAGGTCGGCGTCCTCGATCCTGGCCCGGTAGTCGTCCTCCTCGGAGGCCGGCGTGCCGTCCAGGGCAGCCAGTTCCTTGCGGATGGCGGCAAGCTGCTGGCGAAGCAGGAACTCGCGCTGCTGCTTCTCCATGCCCTCGCGGACGTCGTTGCCGATGGTCTCGGCGACGTCCAGCTCGGCAAGGTGCTCCCTGGCCCAGCCCACGAGCTTCTCAAGCCGCACCGCAGGGTCAAGGGTGCTCAGCAGCTCAGAACGCTGCTCGAGCGACAGGTAGCTCGCGTAGCCAGAGGAGTCGGCCAGCGCCGAGGGATCTGTTATCCGGGACAGGGCGTCAACCACCTGCCACGCGCCACGCTTTTGCAAGATCGCTGCCGCAAGCCCGCGGTACTCGCGCGCGAGCTCGGTTGCGCGGGCGCCCGCCGGCGGCTCCTCGGCGATCGTGCCGTGTACCCATAGCGCGGCGCCCGGTCCGACCGTGCCAGCGCCGATGGTGACCCTGGCCATGCCGCGCAGCACGACGCCAGGCTTGCCGTCCGGCAGCCTGCCCTCCTGCTCGACGACCGCGAGCGTGCCCATTGCGCGCGTACTTGCCGTCGATTCGCGGCACGAGCAGCAGCTCAGGCTTGGCGTCGCCGGTGCTCGCCGCGTGCGCAGCGGCGATCGACGCGCGAACCTCGGCGTCCGAGGCGTCGAGCGGCACGACCATGGTCGGCAGCACAACGTCATCGTCGAGCGGCAGCACGGGCAGTGTGAGGGTCTTGGTCTCGCTCATAAGCCTTCTTCCAGCGAAGGGATTACTTGATTACACCTTTCGGTGGATCACGAGGATGTAAACAGCCGTGGGAGGGAGGTTGTTCCGGCTGGTGTTCGCGGTCAGCAAACAGCCGATCGGCCCTGCTCAGACCGCTATCGCGGCGCGGTGTCAGGGCCTTTGCAGCAAGCGTTCTGGGTAGGCTTGGGCGATCAGGTACGGCGGATCTCGTCGACCGATTGCCGTTGGGGAGGCAGCTGCCGTGCGCGCGACTGAGGCAGGCAAGCCGCTGCGGATCGCGCTGCTGGGGTGCGGCGTGGTCGGCTCGCAGGTTGCCAGGCTGCTGGCCGAACAGGCCGCTGACCTGGCTGCCCGGGCGGGAGGGCCGCTCGAGATCGCCGGAATCGCGGTACGACGTCCCGATGTCACCAGGATCAAAGGCGTCGATAGCCGACTGATTACCGGGGACGCGGTTAGCCTCGTTACCGGGCCAGATGTGGACATTGTGGTCGAGTTGATCGGCGGGATCGAGCCGGCCAGGTCCCTGCTGCTTGCCGCGCTTGATGCGGGCCGGTCTGCCGTGACCGCGAACAAGGCTCTGCTGGCCAGCGACGGCGAGGCGCTGCACAAGGCGGCCAGCGCGAACGGCGCCGACCTGTACTACGAGGCCTCGGTGGCCGGCGCGATTCCGCTGCTGCGGGCGCTGCGCGAGTCACTGGCCGGCGATACGGTCCGCCGGGTGCTCGGCATCGTCAACGGCACCACGAACTTCATCCTGGACCGGATGGACTCGTTCGGCGCCGAGTTCGGTCCGGCGCTGGCCGAGGCGCAGCGACTCGGCTACGCGGAAGCCGACCCCACCGCCGACGTCCAGGGCCACGACGCCGCCGCGAAGGCGGCGATCCTGGCAGGGCTCGCCTTCCACACCGAGGTGACCTCGGCCGACGTCTATACCGAGGGCATCGCCCAGATCACGGCCGCGGACATCGCCAGCGCCAAGGCGCTCGGCTTCGTGATCAAACTGCTCGCGATCTGCGAGCGCAGCGACGGCGGCATCTCCGTGCGGGTGCATCCGGCGATGCTCCCGCGGGTCCATCCGCTCGCCGCCGTGCACGAGGCGTACAACGCGGTGTTCGTGGAGGCGGAAGCGGCCGGCCGGCTGATGTTCTACGGGGCCGGCGCTGGCGGCCAGCCGACGGCGAGCGCCGTTCTCGGCGACATCGTCGCGGTTGCGAGAAACCTGCGCGCTGGGATGCGCGGTCCCGAGCCGGCGACGTACGCGGAACTTCCTGTCGTGCCCATGGCTGACGCGCTGACCAGGTACTACGTCTGCCTGGACGTGGCCGACCGGCCTGGCGTGCTCGCGCCGGTGGCCGAAAGTTTCGCCCGCCGCGGGGTGTCGATCAAGGCGGTGCACCAGGAAGGTCGGGGCGAGGACGCGACGCTGATCATCGTGACCCACACCGCCAAGGAGTCCGCGCTAGCGGACACGGTCGCCGACCTGGCGGCCATGGACGCCGTCAAGGCGGTCGACAGCGTGCTGCGCGTCGAGGGCGAGGAGGGCGAGTGAGTCCCTCGTCCCGCGTCTGGCGCGGGGTGATTGGCGAGTACGGTGCCCGCCTGCCTCCGATCCGATCACGTCGTCTCGCTGGGAGAAGGCGGCACGCCGCTGCTGCCCGCGCCCGCGCTTTCGGAGCTGACCGGGTGCGACGTGCACCTGAAGATCGAGGGGATGAACCCGACCGGGTCGTTCAAGGATCGCGGCATGACCGTGGCCGTCTCGCTCGCCGCCGCTCGCGGCGCCAGGACTGTGATCTGCGCGTCGACCGGCAACACCAGCGCGAGCGCCGCCGCCTACGCCGCGCGGGCCGGGATGGACTGCGTGGTACTCGTGCCGCGCGGCAAGATCGCGCTCGGCAAGCTGGCTCAGGCCCTGACCTACGGCGCCAGGCTGCTCCAGGTGGACGGCAACTTCGACGACTGCCTGGAACTCGTGCGCAAGCTGGCGGTCAGCCACCCCGTCGCCGTCGTCAATTCCGTCAACCCGGACCGCCTCGACGGCCAGAAAACCGCGGCATTCGAGGTCGTGGACGTCCTGGGCGACGCGCCAGAGGTGCACTGCCTGCCGGTCGGGAACGCCGGCAACATCTCCGCCTACTGGATGGGCTACCGGGAGTACCTGGCCGCCGGACGGTCGTCCAGGACGCCGCGCATGCTCGGTTTTCAGGCCGCCGGCGCCGCGCCGCTCGTGACCGGCCAGCCGGTCACCAACCCGGTCACGGTCGCCTCCGCGATCCGGATCGGCAACCCGGCGTCCTGGCACCTGGCCGAGGCGGCGAGGGACGAGTCGGGCGGCATGTTCGCCGCTGTGACCGATGACCAGATACTCGACGCCTACCGCCTGCTCGCGGCCCGGGAGGGCGTGTTCGGCGAGCCTGCGTCGGCGGCCGGGGTGGCCGGCCTGCTGCAGGCCAGCAAGAACGGGGATGTGGAGCCGGGCTCGCTCGTGGTCTGCACGATCACCGGCACCGGCCTGAAGGATCCCGGTACCGCGATGGCCGGGCTGCCCGAGCCGGCCATCGTCGCTGTCGACCCCGACGCGGCCGCGACCGCGCTCGGCCTGGCCTGAGCCGATGACGGAGTCGGCTGAGCGAACCGGGACGTGGCCCGAGCAGGCCGTCGCGGTGCGGACTCCGGCCACGAGCGCCAATCTCGGTCCGGGCTTCGACGCCCTCGGACTCGCGCTCGGCCTGCACGACGAGGTGCACGCCCGGTGATCGAGGCCGGCTTGCGGATCGAGGTGAGCGGGGTCGGTGAGGCGACGGCCCGGTACGGCGAGGGCCACCTGGTGGTGCGGGCCATGCGCGCCGCGTTCGACGCGCTGGGCGGGCAGCCGCCAGGAATCTCGCTGCGCTGCGTGAATGCGATCCCGCACGGCTTCGGCCTTGGCTCCTCTGCGGCCGCGATCGTGGCAGGCGTGCTCGCGGCCAGGGAGCTGTGCGGGGGACGGGCGCGCCTGCCTGACGACGCTGTGCTGCAGCTCGCGACCGCCATCGAGGGCCACGCGGACAATGTGGCCGCGTGCCTGTCAGGTGGGCTGACCATCGCGTGGGACGCCGGTTCTGTGCGCTGTCTGCGACTCGATCCCGCGCCTGGCCTGACGCCTGTGCTCTGCGTACCGGCCGTGCCGTTGGCGACCGAGGCGGCGCGCCAGGTCCTGCCGGCGTCCGTGCCGCATGCGGACGCGGCGCGGAACGCTGCACGCTCGGCCCTCCTGGTCGCCGCGCTGACGCAGCCCGCCGCGGACGCCGGGCTGCTGCTCGACGCCACGCTTGACTTCCTGCACCAGCCGTACAGGGCTAGTTCGATGCCTGCGACCGCCGAGCTGGTCGGTGCGCTGCGGAAGGCCGAAATCCCGGCCGTCGTGTCTGGGGCCGGCCCTGCCGTTCTGGCTCTGCTGCTGCGCGGGGTGACGGCGGAGCCCGAGGTAGTGGCGGGCATTGCCGCGGCGTCCGGGAACGAGTGGACGGTCCGCGGCGCTCGAGGTCGACAGGGTCGGCGCCGTCGTCCTGACCTGAACCGGCGTCGGCGGTCGAACCGTCGACCTCAGCCGAGCTCGGCCCTAGGCGGCCGTGGCCAGCCTCCTGATGACGTCGGCGCGTAGGGCGGCCGGGTCCACGCCCGCGGCTGCGAGCAGTCGCAGCGCCTCGTTGTCGCCCTGGTCGATCAGGCCGGCGAGCAGGTGACCCGATGTGACTTCGTGGTCATGCCTGCTCTGCGCCACCCGCAGGCCGCTGGCGATCGCGTCCTTGGCGTCTTGCGTCATCCTGAATCGCGTCGTCCGCGAACCAGGCGATCTCGCCGGCCGGTCAAGCGCGCCAGGACCGAATGCGGCCTCGGCGGCCCGCCTGACCTGATCCAGGTCGATGCCCGAGCACCGCGAGCGAGTCCGCGTCCAGCGGCGCGGGCTCCGGTTGCGCGACTGTTAGCGTCCTCAGCCTGGTGGCGTCGAGGCCAGCTGCCCGCAGGGCATCGGCCGCCGCCCCCGACCGGCCGTGCGCCAGCCCGAGCAGCAGGTGCTCGGTGCCTATCCTGCTCGCGCCCAGCACGCGCGCCTCGGAGAGCGCGAGGTGGACCGCCTGCCTGGCCTGTGTCGTGAATCGTTCGAACATCTCTGCTCCTCGCCTGGCTAGCTCTTGCGGCTCGCGTACTTCTTGTGCACTGCCTGCTTGCTGACGCCGAGGAAGAACGCGATCTCCTGCCACGACCAGCCGTGCCTGGCGGGCGTTGTGCACCTGCAGCGCCTCGAGCCGCTCTGCCAGCTCGCGCAGCTCGCGCGCGGCCTGCAGCCCGGTGGCCGGATCGGCGCCGCTCGCCGCCTCGGCAAGTCCCATTCCCTGGCTCATGCCGTCAACATATGTTGACGCCTCGCATCCTGTCAACCTAAGTTGACGCGTGGTGCGGGCCCACCGGTGAACCCCTGGTGGCGCTATAGGCCAGGCGCTATAGGCCCACCAGAGGTTCACGGGGTCCGCGCAGGACCGTGGGGCAGCGACCGCCCAGGGGTTCACCGGGTGCGTGCACGACTGTGGGGGCAGCGACCGACCGGGGGTTCACCGCGGTGCGCGCACGACCGTGGGGCAGCGACCGACCGGGGGTTCACCGGGTGGCGGCGACCATGGGTCTCCCGATTCATGACGAATTTCCCGATATCGCATCCGCTCCCAGGCAGACCCTCAGCGACTCCCCACGGATTAGGTGACCGCAAATCGGGCGTACTGGGCTGCTTGGTGGCTGGGAGGCGTGGGATGTCACTGGCGAAGGGGGTGCTGACGGCCATTGGCGCCCTGCGGCTGCCCGGGTCCGACCGGGTTTGCCGCTATTAGTACTTTGGGTGAGGTCGCTGCGGCCGGGTCACCGGCGATGATCGGGACGCATGTCGGGGATGTCAGCAGGCAGGCGGACGCTCTCGATGAACATCGCACAACTTCGGTATGCCGCGTGATCGCGTTCAGACGGGACTCCACGCTACAGCCGTCCGCCGGCTCGCCGGTGATACCGGAGAGTCAGCTCGGTGTTGTCCGCGAACTGCCGTTTCGGCCGCCTGGGAGGCCGTTGACACCAGCCCAGGCGCACACCTAAGTTGCTAATGTTCGATTACGGAACTGCTGTTCGTGAAGCGTACAAAATGGGTTCCGTGGTCTTCACAGCCGCCGTCCGCGCGGCGTGCGGCGCAGTGACTTTAGGACAGCACGAGGACATGCGCACGCAGGTAGGCATTGTCGGGGCAGGCCCGGCCGGGTTGCTGCTGTCGCACCTGCTCGCTCTCCGCGGCATCGATTCGGTGGTCGTAGAGGTCCGCAGCCGCGCCTACTGCGAGGCGAGGCAGCGGGCCGGCGTCATCGAGGATGGCAGCGTCCAGCTGCTGCGCGCGGCGGGGCTCGCCGATCGGCTCGGCCGCCAGGGCCTCGAGCACGGCGGCATCTACCTGCAGTTCGCTGGTGAGCGTCACCACATCGACTTCCGCGAGCTGACCGGCGGCCGGACCGTGACCGTTTATGCCCAGACTGAGGTCGTAAAAGACCTTATAGCGCAACGGATCGCTGCAGGTGGCACCCTCCACTTCGAGGTGACCGACACCGAGGTTGATCACCTGGAGTCCGATCATCCGGTGCTGCGCTACACAGATGCGGACGGCATCAGGCGTG
The DNA here is from genome assembly GCA_963809195.1 of uncultured Actinomycetota bacterium. GTDB lineage: Bacteria > Actinomycetota > Actinomycetes > Streptosporangiales > Streptosporangiaceae > Chersky-822. The sequence continues at coordinate 353,500 of CAWEIQ010000006.1, forward strand.
AAGTCGTCTGCGACGCGATCGCGGGCTGCGACGGATTCCACGGGATCTGTCGGCCCGCGATACCGCGCGGCCTGACCACGGTCAGGGAGCGCGACTACCCGTACGCCTGGCTCGGCATCCTGGCCGACGTGCCGCCGTCGACCGATGAGCTGATCTACAGCCACCATCGCAACGGGTTCGCACTGCACAGCCTGCGCAGCCCGACCGTCAGTCGGCTCTACCTGCAGGTCGAACCTGATGAGTCGATCGAGAACTGGTCAGACGACCGGATCTGGGCCGAGCTGCAGCGCCGGTTCGAGCTGCCAGGAACGGGCTGGGAGCTGAAGCAGGGGCCGGTGCTCGACAAGGGCATCACGCCGATGCGCAGCTTTGTCAGCGCGCCGATGAGGTACGGACGGCTGTTCCTGGCCGGCGACGCCGCGCACATCGTGCCGCCGACCGGCGCGAAGGGCCTGAACCTCGCGATGGCCGACGTGGCTGTGCTTGCCCCCGCGCTCGACGCGCTGCTGCACGGTGACGACGGGCCAGCGGCCGCCTACTCAGCGACGTGCCTCCGCCGGGTCTGGCGGTCCACGCACTTCTCGTGGTGGATGACCACCATGCTGCATCGCACCCCTGGCGCGGACGAGATGGAGGCAGAGCTGCAGCTATCGCAGCTGCGGTATATCGTCTCGTCCCGCGCGGCCGCCACGTCGCTGGCCGAGAATTACACCGGGTATCCTGCCACTAAGGAGCCACGCACCGTATGCGCACGACACCGCCGTTCCGCGCCGATCACGTCGGCAGCCTGCTCCGCCCGGCCAGCCTGCTGGCGGCCCGCGACGAGTTCGCATCAGGCCAGCTCGACGCCGCGCAGCTGCGTTCCGTTGAGGACGCCGCGATCGCCGGGGCCGTGAACATGCAGGCTGCAGGTCGGGCTGCAGTCAGCGACCGACGGCGAGTTCCGGCGCGCTTCCTGGCACATGGACTTCATCTACCAGCTCGGCGGGATCAGCAAGGCGCCAGGCAACCTCGCGGTGAAGTTCCGCAACCAGTCGGGCACCATCGAGTTCACGCCTGCCGCGCTGCACGTCGGCAGCAAGATCCGGCTAGACCACACGATCTTCGAGGACGATTTCAGGTACCTGCAGTCGGTCGCGGCCTCGGTGACGCCCAAGCTCACGATCCCCTCGCCGAACATGGTGCATTACCGCGGCGGTCCGGCAGCGATCGATCCGCAGGTGTACCCGGACATGGAGGAGTTCTGGTCCGACCTGTCGGCCGCCTATGCCGAGCAGGTCAGGCGTCTGGGGGAGCTCGGGTGCCAGTACTTGCAGCTCGACGACACCAGCCTGGCGTACCTGAACGACCCGGCCCAGCGCGCCGAGATCGCCGAGCGCGGCGAGGACGCCGAGCACCTGCACCTGCGCTACATCCGCCAGGTCAACGACGCGGTCGGCGGCCGGCCAGACGGGCATGGCCGTGACCACGCATATGTGCCGGGGCAACTTCCGGTCTTCCTGGGCCGCTGAGGGCGGCTATGACTTCGTCGCCGAGGCGCTGTTCAGCGAGCTGAACGTGGACGGGTTCTTCCTTGAGTACGACGACGAGCGGTCAGGCGGCTTCGAGCCGCTGCGGTTCGTGCCAGCGGGCAAGATGGTCGTGCTCGGGCTGGTCACGACCAAGAGCGGCAAGCTCGAGGACCCGGACACGCTCAAGCGCCGGATCGATGAGGCCAGCAGGTTCGTTCCGCTCGATCAGCTCTGCCTGTCGCCGCAGTGCGGGTTCTCGTCCACCGTGGAGGGCAACGTGCTGACGGCCGACGAGCAGGCCGCCAAGCTGAGCCTGATCGTCGACGTCGCCGAGGACGTCTGGGGCTGAGCTCAACGCACGCAGAAGACGCCGGACTGGCCCTGCTTGCCAAATGGCGCGTGCATGATCAGCATGTCGTTCTGCAGACCCCACGGCAGTGCTGCGATGTGATGAAAGAACAAGAACCGGTATTTGACGTCGAAGAATGGAACCGAATCCCAGCTATCGCGCTCCCGCACATCGCCAGGAACGAACGGGGATGGCGACGAAGATCTCATCGCCCGGCCCGAGCTTGACGTCGTGCAGGACGTGCGACGGTTGCGGTGCGCCGATCGCTACGTTGCCTTCGTATGGCCTGGAGTACACTGCGCGACCAGCTGACCTCAGCGCGCTGCTATAAGGCATGAACACGTTCTCGATGATGACCGCCCGGGACCCATAGTTCATGATGTCGGCGAAGAGATAGAAGGTGCCGCGTTGCGGCGGGATGTAGTGGTCCTCGCGAATGCCGCCGAACGTATTGACGGTGCGGATGCCGTGGCCAGCCGGCAGCCCCGGATACGCCAGGTTGCGCATCGAGTCCTCGCCGTACGCAAGGGGCCGGTAGTCACTTGCCAACGTCAGCAGGAACGATGTCACAGCGGCGACGATCACGACTATGGCGAGCAGCAGCCATCGCCCGCGCCATTGCAGGAACCGCTCCCAGCGGCCGGGGCTGCGGACTGGCCGGAGGCGCCCGATCTCCCGAGACCGGCCAACCCTCGTAAAGCCTTACGCCATCAAGGCTCACGGGCAGCCTCCGGAATTGGTTGGCTAGCCGAATCGTAGGAGCGCAAGCAGATTGGCGACAAGTGCGAGCTCGTTACCCGCGGCGGGCAGGAATGAGCGAGCGCCTGGGCGCGGTGCCGGCAGGCCACAGGTAGTAGCCGACGGGGAAGAGGCGGATGCCCAGCTTGTCGGAGATCAGGCCCCACAGGCCGCGCGGCGCCCAGATCGCGACCACCATCGCCACGATGCCGAGGATGATGAAGTACCAGGTGCCGTAGTGCGACAGGGTCTGCTGCAGCACGAAGAACACGATCGTCCCGAGGATCGGGCCCTCGATCGATCCGATCCCGCCGATGATCGTGATGAAGATCATCTCCGCGGACCACTGCACGCTGAACGCGGCCGTCGGCACCACGAATTGCTGGCTGATGATGTACAGCGCGCCCGCGGCGCCGCAGCCCGCGGCGGCGACCATGAACACGAGCCGCTGGGTTCCCGAGACCCTAGCCCCGATGCTCCGCGCTCCGGTCTCGTCGTCGCGGATCGCGGTCAGCACGAGCCCGATCGGGCTGCGAAGCAGGTAGTAGATCGCTGCCAGCACGATCACGGCTACGGCCAGCGTGGCCCAGTAGGTATAGGCGTTGAGGAGCTTGGGGCTCAAGTTCAGGCCGGGCAATGCCGTGCCCGTGCCGCCGCCGAGCGCCGAGATCTGGATGATGATCAGCTCGCAGACCGACGCGATGACCCACATCGTGATCGCGAAGTACCCGCTGCGCAGCCGGGACACCAGCCACCAGACGACCAGGCCGACGATTCCGGCCATCAGCGTCGCCACAGGTATCGCGAAGAACGGGCTGAGGCCGTGGTCGGCCAGGATGAGGACGAAGTAGGCCCCGAGGCCTACAAAGGCTTGCTGACCGACCGAGACGAGGCCCGCGTAGCCCGCGAGCAGGTTCCACATGCTGGCCATGATCAGCAAGATGAAGAAGTTGACCAGCAGGTTCCAGGTCCCCGAGTTCACGAGATAGGGCAGGTAGCTGAGCACCACGATCGCGATGACGGCCGCGATGGCCGCCCACAAGGTCGACCGTCTGGCCCTGGTGACCCGCACGGCGGCAGCCGTCCGCGCCTCCGGCACGGTGTTCATCTGCGCGCCTCCGGCACGGTGTTCATGCCCGTTCCCTCCGGCCAGTGAGGCCCTGGGGCCTGATGATCAGGATCAACAGGAACAGCAGCTGGCCGGCCAGGATCTGGTCCGCGGCGCGGAAATTCGCGCCGATGTCCTGAGCGATGCCGAGCAGGATGCCACCGCCGAGCGTGCCCCAGAGCGATCCGAGGCCGCCGATCACCACGGCCTCGAACGCGAACAGCAAGAGCTGGTCAGTGCCGATGGTCGGGTCGAACTGGGTGAACATGCCGAACGCGATGCCCGCCAGCGCGACCGTGCCGAACGCGATCGCGGCCGCGATGCCGAACACGTGACGGTAGTTGACCCCCGCGATCTGCGCGGCCTCGCGGTCATCGGCCACCGCCCTGATCAGCCTGCCGTTCTTGCTTGACGACAGGAAGAACTGCAGTCCTAGCAGGACGATGACGGCAACCAGCAGGATGACCAGGTTCAGATAGGCGATCGTGATCTGGGAGCCGATGCTAAAGGACTTCGATACCAGCGAGCCGATATCGATCGAGTGGCTGTTTGCGGACAGGAACTGCTGCATGCCGTTCTCGAGCACCACGGACAGCCCGAACGTCACGAGCAGGGTGGTGAGCACGCTGCGGTTCAGCGCCGCCTGGAACAGGGTTCGCTGCAGCACGTAGCCGAGTACCGCGAAGATCGGGACAACGACGAGGAATGCCCAGACGGCAGGGACGTGGGTGATCGCGATCACGCCGAGCGCGACGTAGGCGGCGACGACAGCCAGGTCGCCGTGGGCCAGGTTGATGACGTTCATGACCCCGAACAGCAGCGAAAGTCCGCACGCGAACAGGGCGTATAGCCCGCCGATCAAGATGCCCTGGATGACCGCGTTGACCCAGCTCATGCGTCCGCTCCCGGCAGCCTGTAGAACTCGGGCGCCGCTGTTGCCGTCGCTGCGCCGGTGCCGGTGCCGTGTACCGTTACCGTCGCGCCTGCCCTTTCCGCCGGCGACGCCGAAGTACGCGGCCTCGATCTGAGCGGGGGTCAGCCCGGCCGGCTCGCCTTCGAGCGTGATCCGGCCCTCGAGCAGGCAGTGCACTATCGCGGCGACGGCGAGCGCCTGGCTCACGTCCTGCTCGACCAGCAATACCGTGACGCCGGAGGCGAGTAGCTGCGGCAGCAGGCCGTAGATGCGCCTCACCACGACGGGCGCGAGTCCCAGCGATAGCTCGTCCAGGAGCAGCACCTTGGGGTTTGCCACCAGCGCGCGGCCGATAGCGACGGCCTGCTGCTCGCCTCCCGACAGCTGTGCGGCGTGTTGCCCGCGCCGGTCTCGCATCCAGTCGAAGAGGTCATACACGCCGTCGATCGTCCACGGGCCCGGCCTCGCGCTGGTCAGGCCGACCAGCAGGTTCTCATCGACAGTCAGGGTGGGGAAGAGCCTGCGGCCCTCCGGCACCATTGCGATCCCCGCGGCGACCCGCTGCTCGGGGCGCAGGGCAGTGACGTCGGTGCCGTCCAGGAGGATCGATCCGGTCGTGGGCCGGTGCAGGCCCGCGATGGTACGTAGCAGGGTGGACTTCCCAGCGCCGTTGGCCCCGATCATCGCGTGCACGGAGCCGGCAGGAACGGCCAGGCTCACCCCGTGCAGCGCCTGGAGCTGACCGTGGTGCACGCTGAGGTCCCTGACCTCCAGCAGCGGCCCCGGCGATCCAGCGGCCGGCGCCGCGGGAACGCTCACCGGACGTCCCCTTCGACTGCGCCCGATGTCTGCGAGTCGGGCAGGTGCAAAGAGGTGGTCACCTCGGTGCCGAGGAATACCTCACGGACGGCCGGCAGCGCGAGCACCTCGTCCGGCTCGCCGTCGCCGATGAACGCGCCGCCGTACAGGCAGAGCAGCCGTTGCACGGTGGCGGTCAGTGCATGCACGACGTGTTCGATCCAGATGATCGCGACCCCCTGGTCCCGGACCGCGCTGACAATCTCGATCAGCTGGGCGACCTCTGGGTCGGTCAGTCCGCCCGCGACCTCGTCGAGCAGCAGCAGCTTCGGCCTCGTCGCGAGCGCTCTGGCCACCTCGAGCCGTTTGCGGGAGAGCAGGCCAAGCCGCTCGGCCGGGCTGTTGGCGTCCGAGGCCAGGCCGGTCAGCTGCAAAACGTCGGCAGCCGCCGCGTAGCTGGGTCTGCCGCGGACGCCGGATCCTTGCTGGGCGGCGACGAGCACGTTCTCGAACACGGTCATCGCGCCGAACGGCTTGGGGACCTGGAATGTCCGCCCGATGCCGCGCCGGCATCGGGCGGCTGCGCTGATCTTGGTGACGGGTGCGCCGTCGAACCTGATCTGGCCGACCGTGGGCGCGAGGTCCCCGGCGATCAGGCCGAACAAGGTGCTCTTTCCCGCTCCGTTCGGACCGACGATCCCGACCAGGTCGGCGGCACCAACGGTGAGCGACAGGTTGTCCGCGACCACGACCCTGCCGAAGCTCTTGGATACGCCCGCGAGCTCCAGCAGGGCCGTGCCCGCGGGGTCAGGCATTCGTGGGCGCCAGATCCGCCTGGACCGGGACCGCAGAGTTCAGCGAGTTGTCGACGACCGTCATCTCGAACGGGAACTTGCCGGTCGACTTCTTCCATTGAACGCCGACCGGGTTGATGATCCCGACGCCAGGCGCCGGGCCGTTCGCGAAGTTGAGCGCTCCGCACATCCCGGTGTAGTTCACGCTGTGCAGGGCGCTGGCGACCTCGGCGGCGTCGTGCGGGTCGCTCACGGATCGGAACGCCTCTCGTGCGACCTCGAACAGCGAGTAGGTCGAGCCGATCGACTGGACCCACTGATTGCCGGTGCTCGCCTGGAATCCGTCAGCCAGCGCCTTGGCGGTCTGGCCGGTCAGCGACGAGGTGTTCGGCATGTACGGGCCCCACCACGAGTCGGTGGCGACGTTGTTAACCAGCGCACCGAGCGCGACGGTGTCGGCGGGGAAGAGAAGCACCTTGGCGACGGTCGCCAGCTTGGGCTTCCAGCCCTGCTGCGACGCCTGCTTCCAGAAGGTGTTGAAGTCCGGCGGCAGCGGGCAGTTGCTGAACAGCTCGGCGTGCTTGTTCTTGAACGTCGAGATCATCGATGTGAAGTCCGTCGTGCCGTCGGAGTACGGGCCGCCATCGACGACCTTGTAGCCCGAGGCCTTAATCAGCGGCTCGAAACCGCCGCGGAACGCGTTGCCGTCCGCGTCGTTCGGGTACTGGCAGGCCACGACCTTGTTGGTCTTGACCCGGTTCCACATCGGCGCGAAGCAGCCCTGGAACTCCTTCAAGCCAAAGAAGAACATCGTGCAGTACTTGAACGTCGTGGTTGGTTGCACCGGGTTGCCGCCGAGGCCGCCGTACCATGCCTCCCATGGCACCACGGTCGACAGGCAAGGCGTGTGCAGCTTCTCGCACGTCGTCGCCACAGGGTTGGTGGTCTCCGGTGTCGACGTGGTCAGGATCAAGTCGACGTGGTTCTGGGTGATGAGCTGCTGAGCGACCTGGCCGGCCCTCGTGGGGCTGGACTGGCTGTCCTGAACGTTGATGTTGATCTTGTAGGTCTTGCTGCCGATCTTGATGCCGGACTTGTAGGTCGAGCTCTGCAGGATCTGGCTGAGCACGTACCTGTCACCAGAGGCGAAGCCAGAAAGCTCGCCGGTCAATGGCGTGATGAAGCCGATGTTGATAGTTCCGCTCGTGGAGGCCGAGCCGCCGCCTTTGAGCCCTGAGCTGCAGGCGGCGAGGAGCCCGCCCGCGCTGACAGCAAGGCTGCCTGCACCCACGCCCTTCAGCAGGGAACGCCGCGAGATCGGATGATCTTGTGGCATCGGCAGGTCTGCTTCGTGACGGTCCATTCCGTCTCCTCTGAAAGTCAGCGCCCGCGGGTTGCCAGCGAACTGAAGGCTGCGGCGTCGCCGGTGACGTCCGACACTTCAGGACAGGTACTCGCAGGATGTTCGCTTGGCGTACGACTATACGCAATGTAGAACTTAGCCACCGTTCTAGACCAGTGTCAACGTCCCTCGCGTATCGGTGTGATCACTGAGAACGCCGTAATAACGGTGACTTCTCCGGCAGCAAAAGTCGACGTGGCGGCTATCGCGGTGCGGGACGAACGCGCGGAAAACGGGTGATCGTTAACCTGGAGAGACGGATTTCAGGTCGGCCTCGATATTGCCCGCCGTTTCGAGCAGGGCCGGCAGCAGCTGCGTCCGCATCGCTTCCGGGCTCAGCCGGTTCGCGTGCGCCGACAGGTTGATGGCGGCGGTCACGGCGCCCGACGAGTCGCGGATCGGTGCAGCGATAGCCCGTAGCCCGTCCTCGAGTTCCTGGTCGATGATCGAATAGCCGTCGCGGCGGACCTGGGCGACGATCTCCCTGAGCCGGTCGGGATCGGTGACCGTGCGCTCGGTGAAGGCCTCGAACGTGGCCTCGGCCAGGTACTTATCCAGCTCTTCAGGGCTGAGGCCCGCGAGCAGCACCCGGCCCATGGAGGTCGCGTAGGCGGGGAACCTGGTGCCGACCGAGATCGCGACCGTCATGATCCGCTTGGTCGCGACCCTGGCCACGTAGACGATGTAATGGCCGTCCAGCACCGAGATGGACGACGACTCGTGCATCTTGGCCGAGAGGTCTTCCAGGTGCGGCTCGGCGACGTCGGGAAGCGCGAGACCCGATAGGTAGGCGTACCCGAGCTCGAGCACCCTGGGTCGCAGCGAGAACTCCCTGCCGTCACTGCGCACGTAGCCGAGCCTGACCAGCGTCAGCAGGAAGCGCCGGGCGGCTGCCCTGGTCAGGCCCGTCGCTCTGGCCACCTCGCTTAGGCTGAGCCGCTCGCGATCCGGCCCGAACGCCCTGATCACCGCCAGGCCGCGATCCAGTGACTGCACGAAGTCGCTGTCCCTTACCGGCGCGCCACCGTTGGCGGTCTCCGGCACTTCGGCGCCCGGCGCGGTGGCCTCCGCCCCGGCAGCGTGAGCGCCGGGGGCCGCGAGCTCTCCGGTCGTGTCCGCCTCTGCCCCCTTGGTTATGCGTCCGGACGGGCCGTCACCCGATGAGGTGTTCGCTGAGCGCCCGGAAGTTCTCATCTCACGAGCATCGTATCGCCCGAGGCCAAAGTCTTAGCTAGCCGCTCGGCTAGCATCTGCCGGTTAGATGACCGAGCAGGAGCGCGGTCACCTCGCCGGGCGCGGCGACGTTCGCCAGGTGCGCAGCGCCGCGGATGACCCGCAGCCGGGCACTTCCGCCTGCGCGGATCGCGATCAGCGCGCCGTGCGCCGGCGGTGTCGCAGAATCGTCCGCACCGGCGATGACCATGGTCGGCGCGGTGATGTCGCTCAGGTGCGGACCGCAGGTCCATCGCGGCGATGGCGGCGCAGCAGCCGGCGTACCCGTCCGGGTCCGTGCGTTCGAGCTCGGCGCAGAAGGCCGCCGCGACGCCGGGCTCGCGCCGCACGAAGGCCGGCGTAAACCACCGCCCGATCGAGGGCTCGCCGATCGAGGCCATGCCGGCCGCCCTGACCAGGTCGGCCCTGGCCAGCCAGCCCGAGGCCGGAGGCAGGTAGGCCGACGTGCAGATCAGGCCGAGCGCAGAGATCCGCTCGGGCGATGTCGCCGCCAGCCACATCCCGATCATGCCGCCGAGCGAGATGCCGCAGTACGCGGCGCGGTCGACGCCGTGTCCGTCCATGAGCGCGAGTACCGCGCCGCCGAGCTGAGCGATCGTGTACGGGCCGGGCGCCGCGGGCGATCCGCCGTGACCTGGCAGCTCGTACCTGAGCAACCTGAAGTGCGCGGCAAGCGCGGGCACCTGCGGGTCCCACACGGCCCGCGAGGTGCCGAGCGAGTTGCCGAGCACGAGGACGGGCGCGACCGGCGGGCCGTCCAGCGAGCCACTTAGGTGGAGGGGATGCTCGCCAGCCTGCTCAGACATCGAAGAAGACGGTCTCGCGTTCACCGCGCAGCCTGATGTCGAAGCGGAACTCGCCTGCCTCGCCGCTCGGCACGGCGAGCAGCGTCTCCCGTCTCCCGGGCTCCGCGATCGCTGACAGGACCGGGTCGGCAGCGTTGGCCTGGTGCTCGTCGGCGAAGTAGATCCTCGTGACGACGCGGTCGAGCAGACCTCTGGCGAAGACCGAGACGTCCAGGTGCGGTGCCTCGGTGCCCCCCGCCGGGCATGGCAGCGGCCCGGGCCTCACCGTCACGATGCGGAACCGTCCGTCCGGTCGGTCGCGCTCCTGCCGAAGCCACGGAAACCTGGCGTCGCCGACCCAGCGGCGCCCCGCGGGTCATCGGGGTGGTCGAACCGCGAGTCGGGGTCGGCCTGCCACGTCTCGACCAGCGCGTCGGGAACGGGCTCCCCAGCGCCGTCGAGCACCCGGCCGGTGATCGTGATGGCGCCGGGCGTCCCTTCGGGGACCACGAACGGCCCGTCCGCCCACGGCAGGCCGATGGCCAGGAACGGGCCGACCGTCTGCGACGGCGTGATCGGCAGCGTCATCGGTGATCCTCCGTCTCGAAGACGGTCGCGCTTCGGCCGCGGAGCACGATGTCCCACTCGAAGCCGAGCGCCCAGTCTGGGACGGTCAGGCCGAGATCGAACCTGGCGATCATCCGCTCCCGCGCCTTGCGGTCGGGCACCGAGTTGAAGATCGGGTCCTGCCCGAAAAGCGGGTCGCCAGGGAAGTACATCTGCGTGATCAGCCGCTGCGTGAACGCCCGGCCGAACAGCGAGAAGTGGATGTGCGCGGGTCGCCACGCGTTCGGGTGGTTCCGCCACGGATAGGGTCCCGGCTTGATCGTGATGAACCTGTACCTGCCGTCGGAATCGGTCACGCACCGGCCGCCGCCGTCGAAGTTCGGATCCAGCGGCGCCGGGTGGTCATCGACCGCGTGGGCGTAACGGCCGGCCGAGTTCGCCTGCCAGATCTCGATCAGCGTGTCGCGCACGGGCATGCCGTCGGAGTCCAGCACCCGGCCAGTGACGATGATCCGCTCGCCGAGCGGCTCGCCGGCGTGCCGCGTGGTCAGGTCGGCGTCCGCGGCCGTGACCCGCTCTGGGCCGAGCAGCGGCCCGGTCACCTCGGTCAGCCATTGCGGCATCGGCACGAGCGGCTTGGTCGGCGCGCGCAGCTGAGATGAGCGGTACTCCGGGTAGTCCAGCGGCGGGTGCACGCCCTCTGGTCGCTGATAACGCGGCAGGATGAGGCCGGTCTCCGCGCTCATCCGGACGCTCCTCTCCGTGCGGGTTCGCGGGTCGCCGGCGCGTCCGGCGCCTAGGCGACCGGTCTCCGTCGCCACCTTCGCCCAGGGCAGCCTTGCTGGCCGGCATGGTCGCGAGCAGCTGGCGCAACGCGGTCAGCTCGGCTTCCGATGGGGGCACGAGCTCCCTGAGGTCGTCGGAGACCCGGAGCTCCCAGCCGGTTCTGTCATTGATTTCGTTAACAGATCTCCCGGGGTAGATCGCCGTCAGCACGAGCTCACTCGTCTCCGGGTCAGGCCGCAGAACGCCGAGGTCGGTGATGATCCGGCTCGGGCCAGCGCCGGTCAGGCCGAGGCGCTGCCTGCTGCCCGTTCCGTCGCCGAATCCGACCGACGTCACGAAGTCGACCCGATCGACGAACGTGCGCCGGGACTGCCTGATCACGACGATGACTTCCTTGCAGGCGGCCGCGATCTCGGGCGCGCCGCCCGCGCCAGGCAGCCGGACGGCCGGATGGGCGTAGTCGGCGCCGATCACCGTGGTGTTGATGTTGCCGAACTTGTCCAGCTGCGCCGCGCCGAGGAAGCCGACGTCGATCCGGCCCGACTGCAGCCAGTAGTTGAAGATCTCTGGCACGCTGACCACGGAGTCCGCCGTCTCGGCCAGGATCCCGTCGCCGATCGAAAGCGGCAGCGCTCCCGGCTTGGCGCCGATGGTGCCCGACTCGTAGATCAGAACGAGGTTCGGCGCGTGCGTGGTCCTGGCCAGGTTGGCCGCCTCGCTGGGCAGGCCGATGCCCACGAAGCAGGTCATCCCGTCGCGCAGACCGCGCGCGGCCGTGACCGTCATCATCTCGTCGGCGGTGTAGGTCATCGCGCGTCTCTCGCCTCGTACACGTGCTCGTCCAGCCAGGACCCGAACGCGGCCCGGTCCCTGCTGATCGCGTCCCACGCCACGTAGAAGTCGTTGTCTCTGGCCGAGTAGCCGAGTGCGTAGGACGGGTGGGCGCCGCCGGGCACCACCGCGACATAGCTGACCACCCAGGACGGCAGCACGACCGCGCCGGGCCGCGGATCGAGCTCGTCCACGATCTCCTCGACCGTGATCACCGACCTGGAAGCGGCGAGCACGCACTCCTTCTGCACGCCGGTGATGCCCCAGTACTGCACGTTGCCCATCCGGTCGGCACGCTGTGCGTGGATCACGGCGACGTCCGGCCGCAGTGCCGAGACCGCGGTCAGCCGCTCGCCCGTGAACGGGCACGTCACCTCCGCGACGCCGGAGGTGTTGGCAGGCAGGCTCGTGCCGCGGTAGCCGCGCAGGATGGCGAACGGCAGGCCAGACGCGCCGGCCACGTACCGGTTGGCCATGCCGGCGTGGCTGTGTTCCTCGATCTCGAGCGGAACCGGCCAGCCGTGCTCGACCGCGTCCCTGAACCTGTGCAGCGATCCGACACCCGGATTGCCGGCCCAGGAGAAGATCAGCTTGCGCGCGCAGCCAGCGCCGATCATCTGGTCGTAGATGATGTCCGGCGTCATCCTGATCAGCGTCAGGTCCTTGCGGCCCTGCCTGATGACCTCGTGTCCTGCGGCGTGTGGGATCAGGTGTGTGAAGCCCTCCATCGCCACCGTGTCGCCGTCGTGGATGGCTGCGGAGATCGCCTCGGCCAGCGACATGATCTCAGCCACCCAGCACCAGCCCTCCTCGCATGTACCGGAACGATATCCACAGGTCGCTAAGTGAACAACTGTGCGGACTACGTAGCATTCTCCAGCACTTCCGCGGCGATCGCGAACGCCCGGTTCGCGGCTGGAACGCCGGCGTAGACGGCGACGTGCAGCAAGACCTCCTGGATCTGGCTGGGCGCCAGGCCGTTGGCCAGGGCCGCTCGGACGTGCATGGCGAGCTCCTCGTCCTGACGCAGAACGGCGAGGGCGGTCAAGGTGATCATGCTGCGTTCGGCGCGAGATAGGCCAGGGCGGGACCAGATATCGCCCCAGGCGTAGCGGGTGATGAACTCCTGGAACGGGGCCGTGAAGGCGTTCGTGTTCGCGATCGCGCGGTCGACGTGAGCGTTGCCGAGGACCTCGCGGCGGACTGCCATGCCTTGCTGGGTGCGGGTGTTCGTCGTCCATGTGGTGGTGTCTCCTAAGCCAATCTGCGGGGGATCGGGCGGCGGGCACGCCGGTGCCGGCAGGCTGCGCAACGCCGGTCACCGGGAACCCGCCGTCCGATCCATGACTGATTGCGATGGGGATTACCTACGAAGTAGTTCCTCCGTGCTCGCGTGTGCGGCGAGGGCGCGCTTGATGAACTCGTCGGTGGCGCCTAGATAGGACTCTGGCTCCAAAGCGGACTCGAGCTCCGAGCGGCTGATGCCGGCGTCGGCTAGCGCCGCCGCCGATGTGGCGTCGGAGAGGAGCGCGTCGGCGAGGTTGGTGTGGTCGGCGGTTGCACGGGCGCTGGCCCGTGCCACTAGGTCGTGGGCCTTGATCTTGCCGAGGGTCGGGGCTAGGAGGGTGGTGATGTTCTCGGCCATCGGGAGGCTGTTCGTGGCGTCTAGGTTGGCGCGCATGCGGGGCGGGTCGATCTGGAGGCCTGGCAAGTAGTTCGGCGGACCAGGAGGCGGCGGAGCCGGTGAGGGTCAGCAGGTGGGAGAGCGGTTGCCACTCGCTGTGCCAGGCGCCGGCGGCGCGCTGGTGTTCCTGTTCCGCGGCGGCGGCCAGTGTTGATAGCAGGCCGGGTGCCTGCTTGGTGCAGCCGAGGATGGTGATCGCGGCCACGGGGTTCCGCTTGTGCGGCATCGCTGAGGAGCCGCCGCGGCCACGGCCCGGCGTTCTCGTGAACCTCGGCGACCTCGGTCTGTGCGAGCAGCGTGATGTCGCGGGCGATCTTGCCGAGCGCCGCGCAGGTGCCGGCCAGCGCGGCGGCTAGCTCGACGACGCGCAAGCGGTCTGTGTGCCAGGGCAGGACGGGAACTGACAGGCCGAGTTCCTCGGCAAGCAGAGCCGCGACGTGCGGGCCTGTGTCGCCGAGTGACGCCAGGGTGCCCGCCGCTCCGCCGAACTGCACTGCGAGCCTTGCCGACTCGATTCTGTGCAGGTTCTGGCGTGCCTCGTCGATGGCCGTCAGCCAGCCTGCCGCCACGAGGCCGAAGGTCACGGGAACGGCCTGCTGGAGCAGTGTGCGGCCGGACATGACGGTCCTGGTGTGGTTGGTCGCGTGGGCGGCACAGCTCGCCGCCGAAACCGATAGGTCGGCGAGGATGACCTCTATGGCCCGCTTGGCGAGCAGCATGGCCGCCGTGTCGATGATGTCCTGGCTGGTTGCGCCGCGATGGACGGCTACGGCCGCGTGTTCGGGCAGCCGCATCGTCAGCTCCCGCACCAGCGCAGGGACGGGATTGCCGGTGGCGGCCGCATGCTCGCCGAGCGTCCTGTTATCGAAGAACTCGGCCTTTGCTATGGCCGTGACAGCATCTCCGGATCCTGCCGGTGAGAGCCCGGCCCGCTCGACCGCGCGCGCGAGCGCGGCCTCCGTGTCGAGCATTGCCTGCAGCCACGCCGTGTCGCCAGCATCGACCTCGCCGCGGCCGAACAGGGCGCCGAACAAGTCGGTTGTCACGTCTCCATGATCCCCGCAGTCGGCTAGCTTGCTGGGATGCTAGGCGTTTGCTGACCGTCGTTGGCGCGATCCCGTGCCGTGGCACGTTGCCGCTCGGCAGCCCGTTCCCGCCGCTCGGCCTCCCTGGGCGTGGGGTCGATGAAGACGTGCGAGACCTCGGGCACCCGCTCGCGCAGCCGGTGGTCGATCCTGTCGGCCAGGTCTTCGGCGTTGTCGGCGGACAGGCCATCGGCCAGCGCGACCCGCGCCGCCACGATGAGGTTGTCGGGCCCGAGGTGCATGGTAAGCAGTTCGATCAGGTCATCGACGCCGTCGCTGCTCTCGATCACCTCGCGGATGGCAGCGAGATCGCGGTTGTCGGCCGAGCGGCCGATCAGCAGGTCCCTGTTATCCAGGCCGAGCCGCACGGCGACGATGACGAGCAGGACGCCGATCGCGATCGACGCGGCGCCGTCGTAGACACCTGAGCCGGTCAGCTGGCGGAGCCCGATGCCGATCGCGGCCAGCAAGAGGCCGATGACGGCCGCCGAGTCTTCGAACAAGGCGGCCTTGACCGTCGTATCAGGCGACGTCTTGACGTGCTCGATCAGGTCGGTCTGCTCGTGTTTCGCCTCCGCGTGCATCTGGCGGTAGGCCTTGAGGAACGAGATCGTCTCCGCCGTGCCCGCGACCACCAGCACGATGTAGGCGATCAGCGGGCTGCCTTGCTCGCTGGATCGGCCAAGCGCGAGGATCCCCTCGAAGATCGAGAACCCGGCGCCGAGCATGAAGATCCCGAACGCGGCCAGCAGCGACCAGAAGTACCGCTCCTGACCGTAGCCGAACGGGTGCTCCTCGTCGGCGGGCTTGCTGGCCTGCTTGATCGAGGTCAGCAGGAAGGCCTGGTTCAGCGTGTCGGCGACGGAGTGCGCCGACTCCGCCAGCATCGCGCTCGAACCGGTCAGCACTCCGGCGATCGCCTTGATCACCGCGACGAACAGGTTGGCGGCTCCTGCGACCAGGACGGTGCGCTTGGTTTCGCCGCCGCCGGATCCGGTTTGCCCCTCCTTGGGTTCTTCAGCCATTGGGAGGCGCTACCCAGTTCGCGCCGGATCAGTCAGGGCGGGCCGGTCAGTCAGGGCGGGCCGGTCAGTCAGGACGGGTCGGTTAGCAGGGCGGGCCGGTCAGCACAGTGAGGCGAACTCGATGCGGCCTGGGGCGGTCGCCCCGCCGATCCAGTTGTGGCCTTCGCCCCAGGTCATGGCCGGGGCCGGTGTCTGGCAGGTCGTGTTCATGATCAGGCCGGTGTAGTCGCCGTAGGGGAACAGGAAACCGTTCGGCGTCGACTGCGACTGGGCCGAATCGAACTGAGAGATCTGCTGACCTGGCGTCGTCCAGGTGGTCCCGCCGTTCGTCGAGGCGCGGTACCACAGGTTGTACCCGTCGACGTGGTCCACCGTGCCGTCAAGCGAGTCGTTCCTGTCGTCCATCCAGGTAGCGAACAGCTGGCCGGGCCCGGCCGCGACGATGTCCGGGAAGAGCGCGTAGCAGGCGGAGCCTGGGCAGTTGGCGGCGGTCTTGTCGTCCACCCGGCCGACGAGCGACCAGCCAGCCGCGGTCGTGCAATTCGACGAGCACCGCGACAAGTTGATGATCGTCGGGCTCTGCCGAGTGCCGTGCGCCTGCCCGTCCTGCCAGGCCAGGTACAAGGTGCCCGCCGAGTCGATCGCGATCGCGTCCTGCGGCCCGAAGAACGAGAAGCCGCAGTTGCTGAACGGGCAGTTGGGACCCTGCGGCGCCTGCGCGATCGTTGGGCTGAATGTCGTCGTGGCCCCGCCGGGCGCCGTCTCCGAGACCCGGTAGTCCGCCGCCGGCGCGCCCGTGCAATTGCTGGTCTGGCAGTCGCCCCAGGCGAACCAGGCGTTGCCGTGCGAGTCGAACACGCCTCCTTCGGCAAAGCCGACTCTGTCCGTGCCGTCCACAAGATGCTGAACGAAGGTCTGGCCGCCGTCCGACGAGACCGACACGAAATGGCTCGCTCCCTGGGTGTAGGCGTCGTAGACGACGTTGTTGCTGGCAAGGATCTTCTCGTGGTCGCAGTTCTTGCAGCCCTTACCGTTGGCCTGGACCGCCTGACTGAAGGACTGGCCGAAGTTCGTGGATTTGGCGACGTAGATGTCCGTGTGGCCGCCCGACAGGCCGTAGGCGAGAAGGGACACGTAAACGGCGCCGGTGCTCGCGTCGATGGCGATGGACGGGTCGGCCTGCTCCGTGTAGTTGATGCCGCCAGGAGTGGCTGCGACGACCGCGGGAGCGCTGAACGTCTTACCGCCGTCGGCCGAGACCTCGATCATGATCCGCGAGTTGTTCTGCGCGGACGCGGGGTCGCAGCTCGGGTCGCCAGCGAAGTGCGTGATCAGCACGTAGACGTGGGTGCTGTCCGACGCCATCGCCGGCTCCCAGTCATCACCGCCGCAGTAGCCAAGACGCAGCACGCTGACGGCCGCCTGGCCCGCCGCGGGGGCGGCCAGGCCCCAGGCGGTGGTGATGGCCAGCACCGGGATCAAGAAGTGAGACGAGCTTCCTGGATACGACCTTCGTGAAGAGCCGCCTGGACGTTCGCGCCGTTCTGGCCATTGCCGTCATCTTTGTTCCTTCGTGTCTTATCCGCTCAGCAGCCACTGCAACGACAATTGCCGCGAATGTAGCGCCAGCGACGGGCGCGGTCAACCATGTGGGACGGCCGATTCCCCGACGGGCTCGCCATTCGAGCTTGACAGGTCATACCTTCAGCGCCCTATAGTACTAGGTACCTAGTTAAATGAACGGAGCACGGTGATCGAGTTCCATCTGGACAGCCGTTCGGGCGTCTCGCCGTACCTGCAGTTGATCCAGCAGGTCAGGCAGGCACTCAGGCTCGGCATGCTCGCCGAGGGGGATCAGCTCCCGACGGTTAAGGACGTGGTGGGCACGCTGGCGATCAATCCCAACACCGTTCTCAAGGCGTACCGGGAGCTTGAGTATCAAGGCTTGGTCGCAGCCCGGCCGGGCGTCGGCACGTTCGTCACCAAGTCGCTGGCGGACGATTCGCTCCCCGCGCACGCCGGCTTGCGCACTGACCTTGAGAAGTGGCTCGCCAAGGCACGCCGGGCAGGGCTCGACGACGAGAGCATCGAGGCCCTCATTCTGACGACCTTCCGCGCAACAACTAAGGAGGCGGTATGACCGTCGTTCTGGAGTCGCGGGCGCTCAGCAAGCGATACGGAAGGCGCCAGGCGCTGACCGATTGCACTCTGAGCATTCCCGCCGGCCGAATCGCTGGCCTGGTCGGACCGAATGGCGCTGGCAAGACAACGCTGCTGCACCTGGCGGTCGGGTTGCTCGCGCCAACGTCCGGCACCATCGAGGTGCTCGGCGAGCGTCCGCCCAGCACCCCCGAGCAACTCGCGAGGGTTGGTTTCGTCGCCCAGGAGACCCCGACCTACGCGGGTCTGAGCATCGCCGATCACCTGAAGCTCGGCGCGCGAATGAATCCGGGCTGGGACGCGGCCCTCGCACGGGGCCGGATTGAATCCCTGGGCCTTGACCCGCGCCAGAAGGCGGGCAAGCTGTCCGGAGGGCAGCGCGCCCAGCTCGCCCTGACGCTGGCCGTCGCTAAGCGGCCGGAGTTCCTGATCCTTGATGAGCCGGTCGCGAGCCTCGACCCGCTCGCGAGGCGCGAGTTCCTGCAGGGCCTCATGGCGGCGGCAGTTGAGCACGAGCTCAGCGTCCTGCATCTCGTCCCATCTCGTCGCCGACCTCGAGCGGGTCTGCGACTACCTCATCGTGCTGACCGACTCGCGAGTCCAGCTCTGCGGCGACGTAGAGGACCTGCTGGCCTCGCACCGGCTCCTCACCGGGCCGCGATGTGATCCGGCAGCCCTGCCCGCCGGGTGGCGGGTCATTTCCGCGAGCCACACCGATAGGCAGACCACGCTGCTGATCCACACCGACGAGCCGGTCAGCGACACCGCATGGGCCGTCGACCAGATCAGCATGGAAGACCTGGTGCTGGCCTACATGAGCAAGGCAGCCATCGCGCCCGGCCGCGATCTCACCCTGGAGGTACAACGATGATGTGGCTGACCTGGCGCCAATTCAGGACCCAGGCCATCGCGACGACCGCCGGCCTCGTGCTGGTCGCGATCGTCCTGGCCGTCACGGGCGTTCAACTCTGCACATCGTTTCGACGCGACCGGCATCACCGGCTGCCACCCGCACATTTCGCTGCGAGCAGATCGCGAACGCTTTCCTGCTCGGGCTGAAGGGCACGGTCCCGAACATCGTGCTCTTGCTAGCCGTCGGGCTGATCTACCTCGTACCCGGGCTCATCGGGGTGTTCTGGGGAGCGCCTCTCATCACGCGCGAGATCGAGACGGGAACGTTCAAGCTCGCGTGGACCCAGAGCGTGACGAGGACGCGCTGGCTGGCGGTCAAGGTGGGCCTGATAGGACTGACTGCCGTGGCGGCGGCTGGCCTGCTTAGCCTCATGCTGGGCTGGTGGGCACGGCCGTTGTTTATGGCGTCGGCGAAGGGCGGGGGTCACTCGTCGAATATAGACCGGATACTGCCCGTCTTGTTCGGGGTAAATGGCGTTGCCCCGATCGGTTACGCGGCATTCGGATTCGCGCTCGGCCTGGCATTCGGGGTGCTGATCCGCCGCACATTGCCGGCTATGGCAGCCACGCTCGCGGTGTTCGCCGCCATTCAGGTCGCGTGGCCCCTGCTGGTCCGGCCGCACCTGATCCCGGCGCTGCGCGGCAGGGTGCCGATTACGGCCTCGAACATCGTCGGGCTGTCTATCGACCCCGCACGCCACATGTTCGTCACGGCGAATGTGCACAAGCCAGGCGCCTGGATCATCTCGAACCAGACCGTCGACGCTGCCGGACATGCTTTCACCGGACCTGCGACACAGGCTTGCCTGAGCGGTAACCAGACGGGGTGCTTCGCCTCGCTCACCGGCCTGCACCTGCGTGCGCTGATCACATATCAGCCAGCTAGCCGGTTCTGGGCCCTTCAGGGATTCGAGACCGCGATCTTCCTCGCGATCGCTGCCGCGCTGGTCTGGTACTGCTTCCGGCGGGTCGGCCGCCGGCGGCTGACCTGACCGGTTCGGGCGGTCCGTTAACGCCGTGTGGACGGGTAGTGGCAGGTTGGCGGTACGCTTCCGACCAGTCCGTTTCCTCGATCCGGCAGTTCTTCGATCCGGCAGTTCCTCGATCGCCGGCCAGGGGGTGATGATGTGAGTGCCGCGGGGAGGGTGACCTATCACGCCGAAGAGCCTTCGGCGCAGTCCGCTGGCGCCGCTGCCATCTGCACTCTGACGCCCACCAAGTGCCAGGCCAGGACCAGGGTCTACCGGTCAGGCAATCTCGTTGCCGAGGGCTTCCCGGTCGCCGAGATCAGCGACTACCTGGACAAGGACGACGGCTCGGTCGTCTGGCTCGACCTACTCGACCCGGACGACCAAGACCTTGGAGTGCTGAGCGAAGAGTTCGGCCTGCACCCTCTCGCGGTCGAGGACGCCGAGCACGAGCATGAACGCACCAAGCTCGACCGCTACAACGGCTACCTGTTCCTCACGGTGTATGCCGTGCGGCTCGACGACAAGACCAGCCAGCTCGGCACCAGCGAGCTATCGGCGTTCATCACCAAACGGGCGCTGATCACGATCCGCAAGGACGACGCCTTCGACATCGGCGCGGTCGTCAGCTACTGGGACGGCAGCCCGGACCTGGCCAAGGAAGGCGTCGGTTACCTGCTGCACGGCCTGCTCGACAACATCGTCGACGGCTACTTCTCCGCGGTGCAGTCTCTGGATGACGAGATCGAGGAGATCGAGGACCAGCTGTTCTCTGAGAACCCCCGTGAGCAGGGCGCGGTACAGCGCCGCAGCTTCGACTTGCGCAAGAGCCTGGTCATGCTGCGCCGGGTGGTCCTGCCCATGCGCGAGGTCGTCAACGCGGTGATGCGCAGGGATCTCGGGATCATGACTGACCCGCTGCAGCCGTATTACCAGGACGTCTACGACCACGTGCTGCGGGCGACGGAGTGGACGGAGGGCCTGCGCGACCTCGTCACCACGATCCTGGAGACCAACCTGACGGTGCAGGCCAACCGGATGAACGTGATCACCAAGAAGGTGACGAGCTGGGCGGCGATCATTGCCGTGCCGACGTTCGTGACCGGCTTCTACGGCATGAACGTCCCGTACGCCGGGTTCGGCAAGGCCTGGGGCGTCGCCGTCTCGATCGTGCTCATGCTCGTCGCCTCCAGCTCGCTCTATTTCGTGTTCAAGGCCAAGGACTGGCTCTAGCGCCCGCAGGCCCGCGCCAGATCGTCACGCGCATCGTCCCGTGACAGGTTGAACGTCGTGCCGCCGCCTGAGCGAAGCGAGCAGAGTTCGCGCCTGAGCTGGCTGGCAGTGGCTGGGTCGACGTGGCCGAGACCGGCCAGCATGGCCGGTACTGCATCAGGCCCGAGGACACTGACCTGGCTCAGGTCGAAGGTACGGCCGTGCGCGGCTCGGCTCATGTTCGTCCGGGCGACGATCGAGGCCGGGTTGGCGATCCCCCACATTCCGACCATGACGAGCCCGGAGGCGACTACGAAGGCCGCGAATCGGCGGCGCGGCAAACCACGGCGCGGGAAGCTCGTTCCTAGCAGCAAGAACACTGCGCCGATCCAGCCGGCAGCCACTAGGCACGCCAGGCGCAGCAGCGTCAGCCCGAACGCCGCCTCATAGAGTTGCAGCCGCCTGATGGCGACCACGACCACTGCGAGGGTGAGGGCAACGGTGAGCCAGGACAGGCCCGCGATTGCCCGATGGTCAGAGTCCGCGCAGGCCCGCACTGCAAGCAGCACGATCAGCGTGATCGCGGCACACCCAAGGAGCTGAAAGAAGCCGCTTCGCGCATACTGTGCGTAGGTAAGGCCCTCCGTTACGAGGACGTGGTGGCCGCCATCAGAGAACGCTACGAACTGCGCGGCGACGAACGCCAGATAAACGCCGCACAATCCGCCGAGTATCAGCACCGCCTCCACGGCTCCCAGGCGTGGCGCGGGCGGCAGCGTTGGCAACGGCTTCCGCGCGCTGGCGGCCCTGGCCAGCCCCATCACCAACCAAGTGCCGGCCGCGGCGAGAATCAGATGATTCAGCACGGCACTCAGGTCGAACCATGACCTGAAGATCGGGTCGGCCCAGGCGAGCAGCAGGCCAATTGCGAGCACGATGGGTGCGCTGAGCAGAAGCCCGCGGGTGATCGCCAGGCCGTGCCTCCTCGCCGTTCCTGCCGACTGATGCATCGGCCGCAACATGCCGGGAGCCAGCGAGAGGTGGCCAAGGACCAGCCATAGCCGCGTCGCGAGTGCAGTGAAAGTTCCGGTCGGGCCGCCGCCGTCTGCGCCAAGGGAGACTCCGAGCAGCAGGACAAGCGTGACCGCGAGCGTCGTCGGGACGATCACCCACGAACTGGCCCGGAAGGCGAGTAGCAGGCCGAACAGCGGCGCTGCGCCGATGAGGAAACGCGCGGTCAGCCCGCGGATTCGCCCGCTGAGCACCAGCCCAATGGCGATGACGGCAATCCACGCCGTCGCGGCCGCGCTGGCGACGCCAACGCGGGCGGCGATGTCGAAGCCGACGCCGCCGATCACCGCCGCAGTGACGATCCTGCGATCTGCTCTCGCTCGCACCAGGAGGTAGCTGGCACGCGTCGTCCTGGCCTGCGGTGTGGCCTGCGCTGTTACGCCCACGGATGCAGGCATGGGTGTATCCACAGAATGTCTTTCCCGAGGCCCGGCAGGGCGGTCAGATGGGTCGTCAGCTTGGGAGTTCGAAGATGATGCGGCAGCCGGCGGGCAGCCGTGACTCGGCCCTGATGTACCCGCCGTGCAGTTCGACGATCGATCGCGCGATGGCCAGCCCGAGCCCGGCTCCGCCCGATTCGGTCGTCCGTGCAGCGTCTACGCGGTAGAAGCGGTCGAAGATGCGCTCGATCTCGCCGGGCGGAACACCGGTGCCCTCGTCGCTGACCTCGAACCGGACGCCGCGGACCGAGGGAGCTCCCCGCACCCTGACTTCCGCGCCAGCCGGGCTGTGTCGCACGGCGTTAGTGAGAAGGTTGGTCAGGACCTCATGTATCCGCTCGGGATCACCGTTGACCGAGAGCCCCCCGTCCAGCTCGGCAACAATGCGCACATCGGAGCCGACCGGGCTGACCTCCGCCACGGCCGCGCTGACGACCTCGGCTGCCGAGAAGTCCTGCCGATCGAGCCGGATCGCTCCGGACTCGAATTGAGACAGCTCAAGAAGCTGATCTACAAGTCCGCTGAGTCGTTCGATCGCCTTGAGCATGGAAGCGACTGCGTCGGCGTCCAGAGTTTCCACTCCGTCGGCCACGTTCTCCAGCCGTGCGCGCAACGCGGCGATCGGTGTCCGCAGCTCATGGCTGACGTTGGCGACGAGTTCTCTGCGCTGCAGCTCGACTTCTTGGAGCCTGGCCGCCATCGCGTTGAAGGACCTGGCCAGGCCGCCGACCTCGTCCTGTGCCGTAGCGGTAACGCGCTGGCTATAGTCGCCGCTCGCCATCGCGCGGCTGGCGGCGACCATCTGCCGCAGCGGCAAGACCATGCCGTGCGCGAGGAACTGAATAAGCGCAAGCGAGAAGACCAGGCCGCCGATGAAGGCGAACCGGGCGTGCAGGCCGAGGGAAAGAGACAGGTAAATTGCGCCTACAGTCACGGCGACCGTCCCGACGACCACGAGCCCGAGCTTCACCTTTATCGACTGGACCCAGTCGAGCGGGCGGAACCCGAGACCTGAGATCGCCATCAGCCTTGCCCGTCGGTGCTCGCGTATCCAATGCCGTGGACCGTCCTGATGATGTCGGTGCCGACCTTCCTCCGGACGGCCCGAACGTGCGAGTCGACTGTGCGCTGACCGGAGCCGTCGCGGTAACCCCAAACCTCGGCCAGAATCTCGTCTCTGGACCGGACCACTCCCGGCGCCCGCAGCAGGTATGTGAGCAGGTCGAACTCCGTCGCGGTCAGGGTGACGAGCCGGCCGTCGATCCTGGTCCTGCGCCGCGGCACGTCGATCTCGACTTGCCCCGCGCGGAGCACCCGATCCGGATCCGCTGCAGAGCGCTCCGCCCGACGAAGCAGCGCCCGCACCCGCGCAGTGAGCTCGCGCATGCTGAAGGGCTTGGCCAGGTAGTCGTCGGCGCCCACCTCAAGGCCGACCACCAGGTCGGTCTCTGTTCCACGGGCCGTCAGCATGATCACGGGAACCGGGCGATCCCGCTGTATCCGCCGGCAGACCTCCAGGCCATCAAATCCAGGCAGCATTACATCAAGCACGACGGCATCTGGCTGCGAGGCTGTGGTCACTCTGACGGCCTCTGGGCCGTCCCCCGCAACATCCACGCAGTGACCGTCGCTGCGCAGCCGGGCGGCGATCGCCGCAGCGAGCTCTGCCTCGTCCTCGACCACCACGATCTTGGCCACGTCTCGAAGCTAGTGGATCAGATGTGAAGATTTCGACGTCGCGGTCGTGAAGATGTCGTGCAAGCTCGCCGCGCACATGGTGCGCCAGTCAAGTGCTCAGCAGGACCACGCCGCTTAGGGCAGCGACTACACCCATGGATTGAACGGGCCTGAGCCGCTCGGCGAGAATGCCTCTGGCTAGCAACGCGGTCACAATGGGATAGAGCGAGGCGAGCACCGCCGCGACCGCCAGGTTGCCGCGACTTGCGGCCAGCGCGTACGAGCCGTTCGCCACGACATCCGAGATCCCGATCGCGGCGAGAGCTCCCAGGCGCCTGATGCTGACCTTGATCCCGCTGAGGATTCCGGCCCTCAGCACGATCGGGGCAAGCACGATGACCCCGCCTATTCGCTGGAGCAGCAGCGTTCCGTACAGGTTGCCGTCGCCGACGGCCAATGCCAGCAGTGTGTACGCGACGCCGAACCCGATCGCGGCCAGCACCGCGAAGATCACCGCCTGGCGCCGGACGTGAACCCCGCCTCGGAATTCCGGGCCGCAGGCCAGGATGACGCCGATCAGGGTGACCCCGATGCCTGCACCCTGCGCGGCGCTCAAATGCTCGCCGCGTGCCAGCCCGACGAGAACGGGTATTGCCGTACCCGCGGCGGTGATCGGCGCGACTAGCGATAGCGGGGCGTCGGCCATCGCGCGGTAGAAGCATGCCAGTGACAACGTGCCCACCACGCCAGCCACGGCGGCGGTCGCCAGGTACCAGCCGCCAGGGACTGCGAATAGTGGTGCCAGCAGGACCAGTCCGACCAGCGCGATGGCCTGTGAGATAAGGACGGCAGCCGAGGGATGCAGCCGCCGTGACATCAGCCCGCCGCCAAAGTCGGACGAGCCCCACAGCACCGAAGCGGCCAGCGCGAGCAACGCGTTCACCGGGCTGGTCCTGCGGTCAGCATCGTTCGCCCGCGACCAGGCCGGTCAGGGCAGCCACTACGAGCCTGCCGAGCGAGGGCAGGTCGTAGCCGCCCTCCTGAACGGCTACGACCGGTCCGAGCGCCCCGATCAGCTCGCCGGCTCGGCCGTACCCGTCGCCGCTGACCTGGAGCGGGCTCTCAGGGTCGTCGGCTGCGGCATCGACCCCCAGCGAGACCACGACGGCGTCCGCACCGTGCTGGTGAGCCTCGTCGCAGAGCGCGCGCACCGCGGTCAGCCAGCCGTCGTCGCCGGTTCCCGGCGGCAGCGGGATGTTCCTGTTGGCGCCGATGCCCGGACCGGTTCCGCGCTCGTCGGCGTATCCGGCGTAGTGCGGGAACCAGCCTGCTCCCGGATCGACGTGCAGGCTGCCGTAGTAGACGTCCGGCCGGTCATAGAAGATCGCCTGGGTGCCGTTGCCGTGGTGGGCGTCGATGTCGATCACTGCTACGCGGTCGGCCCCCGACTGGCGCAGCGCCTGGGCGGCAATGGCTGCGTTGTTCAGATAGCACGATCCGCCATACGCGGACTTGGTCGTGTGATGGCCTGGCGGTCGGCAGAGCGCGTACGCCGTCGCCGCCCCAGCCGCCACCAGATCTACGGCGGTCAGGGCCGCGTCGGCCGCCGCTTTGATCGCCTCCCAGCTGCCCGGTCCGACGAGGGTCATCGTGTCGTAGCAGAACCGGCCAGCCCGCCCGTGTGTTGCGGCAGGAGAGCGCATCGGCAGATCGCCGAGCAGACCGGGGGTGGGGAACACATAAGGCACCACCCGACTGCGGCCGTAATCTCGCTCGTATCCGCCTGCTTCCCACTGCGCCCAGATCGTCGCAAGGTGCTCGACCAGATCGGCGTCATGCACCGCCGTGAGGGCGCTCGTGTCGTGCGCCATCGCGTCTGTCACCGCGGCGCCCGCCTGCGTCAACGCTGCCAGCAGCACGGTCGCTCGCTCGGGCACCTCCGTGCCGGTCTCCCAGACTCCGAGCCACACCTCGCCACCGGGTTCATGCCGCAGGCAATCCGCGCTCCACACAACAGGCAGCGTGCCCAGGGCTTGGGTGGTCACGTTCCCTCCCTCGCGTTTGTCGGCGTCGCCCCGGGCCACAGGTCGCTTACCGACCTGGGTTGCGCGATGATCGTCGGGTGACTAGGGCCGCCGATCTAGGCATCAGAATAGGGACCCTGCCAAGCGGACAGACCGCCTCAATTGTAGATGTACCCGGCGTGGGCGTCGGACACACTACGGTCTGGCGCGACGAACCAGCGCCGCCAGCCGGCCGCGGCGTGGCGAGAACCGGGGTCACGGTGATCGACATCGGCGGCAACCTGTTCCGCAGGCCGGTGCCGGCCGGCGGCGCCGTCCTGAACGGCGCTGGTGAGTGCACGGGCTTCATCACGGCCGGCGAGTGGGGGCTCGTCGAGACGCCGATTTTCCTGACTTCGACCATGCAGGTCGGGCGGGTCTACGACGCTGCATGCGAACTATTGATGGCCGAGGATCCTGGGATCGGTCTCGACGAAGTGATCATCCCGGTCGTGGCCGAGTGCGACGACAGCTTCCTCAGCGAGTCACGCCGGATGCAGGTCAGTCGGGACGATGTGCGTGCGGCGCTCGAGGAAGCCAGAAGCGGAGTCGGCGGGCCCGCGCCGGCCGAGGGTGCTGTTGGCAGCGGGACCGGCATGAGCTGCCTCGGCTTCAAGGGAGGCATCGGCTCGTCGTCGCAGACTGACCCCGTCCGGTCATGTCGTCGGCGTGCTTGTGATGACCAACTTCGGCGAGCAGGACCGGCTGACAGTCGACGGCGTGCCCGTCGGCAGGATGCTGCCGCCAGCCGACGATGCGGCTGGATGGCCGGGCGCCCGCTGGCTCTTGCATCACGGTCGTCGTCACCGATGCCCCGCTCGACTCGGCCGCTTGTGCGCGGCTGGCCAAGCGGGCGGGCATGGGGTTGGCCAGGACCGGGTCCACCGGGCATCACGGCAGCGGCGAGATCTTCCTCGCGGTGGCGACAGGTCTGCGAGCGCCGCGCGGCGCGACTCCAGCGGGGCCAGATCCGATAGCTGGGAGTGAGCTGAACCCGTTCTTCGCAGCCGTGGTCGACGCCACAGAGGAAGCGGTGCTTAATAGCATGCTCGCCGCGCCGACCGTGGTCGGCAGGGACGGCAACTACTCCCGCGGCCTGCCCCCTGACCGCGTTGCCGAGCTGCTGTCAGCTGCAGGACGTATCTAGAGGACAGAAGAACTGGCCTCGCTCGGATTGCGATGAATCAGCTCGCCCGCTTGGTGGGTGAGGAGCCTCAGGTCAGGCGGCTTCTGGTGGGCTGTGGCTGTGCAGTTTGCGGCCGTGGGGGCTGGTCGCGGTGGTGGTGCCGTCGGCGTTCAGGGTGATGGTCCAGCCCCACCGGTGGACCAGGATCAGGTGGTGAAACGAGCACAGCAGCAGGCAGTTGCCCAGGCTGGTCGTGCCGCCTTCGCTGCGCGGGATGATGTGATGCACGTGGCACCCGGCGGGCGGGACGTCGCAGCCGGGGGCGGCGCAGTGCTGGTCTCTGGTGGTGATCGCCCGGCGCAGGTGCGGCGGGACCAGGTCGGTGACGGTGCCGACGTCCAGCGGCAGGCTGACCGACCCGGCCGGCGGCGGCAGGGTGCCGGTCCGCAGCCACGACGCGAGCCCGCCGGGCCCGGACAGCAACGCGACCGCCTGCCGGAGGATCAGCTCGCGGGCGGCGGCCAGGGCTGCCGCTGCGCCGCCGCCGCTCGGCGTCCGCGCCTGCGTCGATCGTCGTCTGGCGTCTGGCCGGCGTCGCCGCGGCCGTGCGCGCCGCAGCCGGCCAGGCCGCCGCCGCAGGGTGCCCGGCCAGGCTGGTATTCGGCCCAGTGGCCGGCGAGGCGGCCGGCGAGCGGTTGAGGAGGTCGTGGTCGACCCGGCCGGTCACGACCGGGGCGATCGCGGCGTCGCAGTCATCACCGGGCCCGGCCCACGCCCCCGCCAGCACCGGCCCGCGTGCAGTCCCGCCGCGGCCGCGGTCAGGTCCGTCACGGGCGCGGACAGGCCGCGCGAACCCGGGCGGCAGGTACGGCCGGCCGGGCCGGCCGATCCCGCCGAGCAGCTGGTCCAGTGACAGGTGCAGCTGCAGCCGGACCGGCTGCCCGGCCCGCTCGGGCAGGCACCCCGCGCCGAGCAGCCGCACGCACGCCTCCTCCAGCGCGTCGTGCTGGCGCTGCTGCACCGGTGCGGGTGTCCTCGGCGCCCATCTTCTTGCCCAGGGAGTCCAGCACCGACTGCAGCGCGGCGGCGCACCGGGCGGACAGGTCCCCGGTGAGCCCGCCTGGCGCCGCCGAAGGTGGTGTCGAGCTGCAGGCCGCGGTGGCAAGAACCCGTCATCGCCGTCCTCATCGGGCCCGGCGACCCGGCGCCGGATCTCCTCCGCCAGCTGCGCCAGCCCGGCCAGGTCCGCGCCGCCGGCCGCCGCGGCCAGCAAGATCACGTCCGCATCCGGGCGGGCCTCGGCCGGCAGGGCGTCGGTCCAGTCGGTGATCTGCCGCGCCCACGACACCGACAACACGCCCGCCGGCGAGCGCCTCCGCGACCGCGGGATGGTTCTGCAGCCGCCGCATCCAGCCCACCGTCCCGCGGGCCGCACCCGCGGTGACCCGGGTCTGCCAGGTCAGCCACGTCCGCGCCGACCCCTGCCCGTCATCTTCGAACCCGCGCTGCGCGCTGAACGCCGCCAGCACCCTCGCCCGGGCGGCCGCATGCATCGACTCCGGCACGCTCCAGCACCCGCAGCGCCTCCGCCTGCACCGGCACCGGCATCGGACGCCAGATCCGCCTGAGCGAGCCAGCCCAGCCCGGTGACGGCCATCTGCAGCGCCTCACCAGCCGACGACGGCTCCCCGGCACCGGCTGGCTCAGGCAATGACAACGACATAGGGTTTCACCTCCTCCAACGGTTCACCAACCCCTTGCGCGGGAGAGGCGGCCGGAAAATCAGTCACGTGCGCCGGTACTGCGAACCATGGGCCGCCGCGCCGCCCGCAGGCGGCCGGGGAAGTGGAGGTGCTCACCCCCGGAGAAGGATCCTCCGGGTGTCATAGTCCCGCATCGAACTTACACTCGAAACACTACCACCAGCCACCGACAATCACCGCGCAACACACCGAAGATATGGCGGCGGATATGCCGTCGCCCGGACGACCAACCTAGCCCGTGTGATCACAGCCAGCGCGGGGCGACATGGAGGCGCTGTCAGCCGTTGCGCAGCCAGGCGACAGCGCGCTGCATGTCGCCCCTCGCCCCGACGACATCCGCATCGCCCTACGGCCATGTGCTGGCCCACCGGCGTCAAGGCACTCACCGCTCAGCGGCGAGCCTTGCCTGGGCCAGGTGACAGGAGACGAGTTCTTCCCCAGGCCCGGCCGCAGGCAGCACAGGAAGCGCAGCCTTGATGCACTGGTCAGCCACGCCAGCGGCGGCGGCCGCCCCCGAGGCGAGCTCCGGGCATCGTGGGTGGAACCGGCACCCGGCCGGAATCCTCGTCGGGTCAGGCGGCTCGCCCGTGAGCACGATCGGATCGATCGGCGACTCGGGCAGCACGGACATCAGCGCCCTGGTGTAGGGATGGCGCGGATCGGCGAACACCTGCTCTGGCGTGCCCACCTCGACGATCCGGCCGAGATACATCACGGCGAGGCGATCGGCAATGTTCCACGCCAGGCCGAGATCGTGCGTGACGACCAATGCTGCCAGCCCAAGCTCGTCGCGCAGGCGAAGCAGCAGCGACAGGATCTCGCCGCGGACCGATGCGTCGAGCGAGGCGACCGGTTCGTCCGCCACGAGCACGCTCGGCTCGAGCACGAGCGCGCCGGCGATCACCACGCGCTGGCGTTGCCCGCCGGACAGCTCATGCGGGTAGCGCTGGAAGAACCGCTCGGGAGGCCGCAGACCGCACCTGCGACAGCGCGTCGGCGACCCTGGCCTCCTCGTTGTCGAGGCGGTGAATCCGCACGCCCTCCGCGATTGCCTCATAGACCGTGTGCCGCGGGTTAAGCGAGCCGGTCGGGTCCTGCAGCACGAGCTGCACGCTGCGCCGATACCCGCGCAGCGCCGCGGACCGGTACGAGAGCGGCTGCCCGGCGAACCTGACCTGCCCCTCGGTCGGACGCTCGAGCCCGAGCATGGTCCTGGCGAGCGTCGTCTTGCCGCAACCGGATTCGCCGACCAGAGCGACGATCTCGCCCGCCGCGATGTCCAGGTTCACGCCGTCCACGGCCGTCGCGGCGGCCCGGCGCCTGCCCCGCCCGGCGAACCGCACCCGCACGCCCTCCGCAGACAGCACGGGGCTGGCAGCACCGGAGCCACGCCGCCCTCGATTGCGCTGCTAGCACTCATGCGACCGTCTCACCTGGCTTGTCAGCTCCTTGCTTAACGGGACGCTCGGACGACTCGCCCTCGCCATCTGGCAGTACCCGGACGCAGGCCGCGAGGCGGCCCTCGCCGGCCGACCACAGCTCCATTTCCTTGGTCGAGCACTCGGGCCGCACGACCGCGCACCTGGGGTGGAAGCTGCAGCCTGAGGGCACGGCCGCCGGATCGGGCGGGTCGCCTGGCAGGCCGCGCGGGCTCATCCTGGTCCGCGTGTCGCCGATGATCGGGAAGGCCCAGGCCAGCGCCTCGGCGTACGGGTGCCTGCGCGTCGGTGAAGACCTCGTGAGCCGGACCCTCTTCGACGATCTTGCCCGCGTACATGACCGCCAGCCGCTGGCAGGTGGCCGACAGGACGGACAGATCGTGGCTGATCATGATCATCCCGATCCCGCGCTCGCGGACCAGGTCTCCGATCAGGTTCAGCACCTGCGCCTGGATCATCACGTCAAGCGCGGTGGTCGGCTCGTCGGCGATGATCAGGTTCGGCGAGCAGGCCAGCGCCATCGCGATCATGACGCGCTGTTTCTGGCCGCCCGACAACTCGTGCGGGTAGCTCTCGGCCCTGGCGGCGGGCAGTCCGACCTGACTGAGGAGTTCGGCGACGCGGCGGGCGGCCGCTTCCTTGCTGACGCCAGCCTCGTGCAGCAGGATCGGCTCGGCGATCTGGCTGCCGATCTTGCGGACCGGGTTCAGCGAGTGCAGCGCGCCCTGGAACACGATCGAGGCACCTGCCCAGCGAACGGCGCGGAGGCGGCCCCAGTTCATCGTGAGCACGTCCTCGCCGTTGAACAGGATCTGCCCGGTCACCTTCGCCGAGAACGGCAGCAGCCTGAGGATGGAGATGGCGATCGTCGACTTGCCGCAGCCGGACTCGCCGGCCAGTCCGAGCGTCTGGCCGGATTCCAGGCTCAGGTTCACGCCGCGGACGGCGGGCACGGGCCCGCCCTCGGTCGAGTAGGTCACCGACAGATCGCGTAGCTCGAGCAGGCTCATCAACGCTCCCGCAGCTTCGGGTCGAGTACGGCCTCGAGCGCGTGCCCCACGAGCGTGAACGCCATCACGACGACGATCACCGCGATGCCGGGCGCGAGCAGCCAGACCACGTTGCCGGTGCCGACCCCGTAGCTGTATGCGGCGCCGAGCATCTGCCCCCAGGTCGGCCTGATCGGGTCGCCGAGGCCGAGGAAGGACAGCGTGGTCTCGGCCAGGATCGTGCCCGCCACGGTCAGGATCGTGTTCGCGAGCAGCAGCGGCATCACGTTGGGCAGCACGTGCCGGTACATCTGGTGCCAGTGCCCGGCGCCGAGCGCCTTGGCCCGCTCCAGGTATGGCCTGGTCTCGACGGCGAGCGCCTGGGCGCGGACGATCCGCGCGGTCCCGGCCCAGGACGTCAGGCCGATCACCAGGATGATCACGCCGAGCGACGGGCCGATGGTGCGGGCGATCAACCATCGCCAGCGGCAGGAACGGGACCACGAGGAACCAGTCCGTGACCCGCATCAGCAGGTTGTCGGTGAGCCGGCCGGTCCGGGCCCTGATGCTGCCGAAGTGCCCGGCGACGACGCCGACCAGCGCGCCGATCAGGATCGAGATCAGCGTCGCGGTCAGGCCGACGAGCAGCGAGTTGCGCGCGCCCCAGATCAGCTCGGTCAGCACGGACCGGCCGTCGCTGTCGGTGCCGAGCAGATAGTGCAGGCTCGGCCCGGTGTTCGGGGTGGCCGTCGCGAAGATGGGGTTCAGCCCGCGCGAGTTGGCCAGCACCGGCGCGAGCAGCGCGACCGCGATCATGACGGCGAGGACGATCAGGCCGGTCATGCCGCGCCTGTCCTTGCGGAACTCCCGCCAGAACCGCGCGATCGCCGTTCTGCGCCTGGCCCGCGCGAGCGCGCGCGGCGTGAGCGCCGGACCCTGCGGACACTCCCGCGGCGGTTACCTGAGCCGTCATGCCTGCCTCACCCGCGGGTCGAACACGGTGAGCAGCAGGTCGCCGATCAGGTTGGCGACGATCACCGCGGCGGAGAACAGCAGGAAGGTGCCCTCCAGCGTCGGGTAGTCGGGCGCGTTCAGCGCTACGTAGGACAGCCGCCCAAGGCCTGGCCAGGAGAAAACGGTCTCGGTCGTAATCGCGCCCGAGATCACGAAGCCGAGGTTGAGCATGATCAGCGTGATCGACGGCAGCAGTGCGTTCGGCACCGCGTGCCTGCGCCTGACGAGGTCGTCACGCAGGCCTTTCGCCCTGGCTGTGAGCAGGTAGTCGGCTTTCAGCTCGTCGATCAGCGAGGACCGCATCACCAGCGAGTACTCGGCCAGATAGACGAGCGTCAGCACGAGGCAGGGCAAGCGCGAGGTGCCAGAGCAGGTCGCCGAACCCCGCCAGCCCGGAGCCGCCGCCCGTGAAGCTGTGCATGCCGCCGTCGGGGAACAGCGCGAGCTTGCCGGCCAGCGCGATCAGCAGCACCATGCCGAGCCAGAAGTCCGGCATCGCGTAGAGCACGTTGACGAAGGCGGTCGAGGACCGGTCGAACCTGCTGCCGCGGTTCCAGCCGCCGCGGATGCCGATCCACACCCCGATCACTGTGGACAGCACCGTGGACGTGCCGACCAGCAGCACGGTCGGCCACAGCGCCTGGCCGATCAGTTGAGACACCGGCAGCTGGTTGACGAACGAGCGGCCGAGGTTGCCGTGCGCGGTCTGGACCAGGTAGTTCCAGAACTGCTGCGGCAGCGGAAGGCCGAGCCCGAACGTCCGGTTGATCGCGGCGAGCTGCTTGGCGGTGAGAGTGCTGTTGTGGGTCAGGTTCTTGGCCGGGTTCGCTGGCAGCACCCGGAACAGGAAGAAGTTGGCGACCAGCACGACGAACAAGGTGATCGCCGCGCTCAGCACCTTGACCGACAGCGTGCGGCCGAGGCCCGATGAGGCTCCGGGCCCGTGCCGCTGCGCTCCTCGGCGGCGGCCCGAGCGCCCTCGAGCATGACGTCTGCCACGAGCGGCTACTCCCGCTCGTCCGCGGTGGCCACCTTGCGGCGCCGGCTGAACAGCCACGCTCCCAGCGCCGACCACCACGACCGCGGCGGCGATGCCGCCGATCAGGCCGCCGTTGACGCCGCTGGACGACCGGAGCGCTGACCGCGCCGATCTCGTGCTCGCAGCCGATGTTGTTGTCAGTCAGCGACGGGCTGCTGCCCGCCGGCCGGAGGCAGCGGTAGCTCCACCACTCGAATCTCCTGGTACAGGTACAGGCCGTTGGGCTTGTCCGGCGACGGGGCGAACCCGGTGAACTTGTCGCTGCGGTAGGCCTGGATGTCGTTCGGGTAATAGAGCACGTTGTACGGCGTCGTCGTCGTAGAGCATCTTCTGCATCTGCATGACGACCTTGGCCCTGGCCGCCCCGTCCAGCGCCTGCTGCTGGTGGTAGAGCTTGTCGTAGGTGGCGTTGCAGTAGAAGCTGTCCGACCAGCCAGGCGAGTAGTTCGGGCCCGAGCCGTACGAACGCTGGCCGCAGGTGAACACCGAGAGCTGGAAGTCCGGGTTAGGCTCCACGCCCCAGCCCCACATGAACATGTCGTACTGGCCGTTGCCGATGTCCGCGGTGAGCTGGCTGTCCGACATCGCGGTCGTGGTGATCTTGATGCCGATCGCGTTCAGCCACGCCCTTGATGTAAGGGGCGTCCTGGGTCTGGGTCGGCGACTGGTTCCGCACGAACAGCCGCAGCGACGAGCTGCTTGCCGTTCTTGACCCTGACGCCGTTCGGCCCCATCTTCCAGCCGTCGGCGTTGAGGATCTGCTCGGCCTTGGCCGGGTCGTAGTGATACGTCGCCGACGTCGGCGGCGAGTAGTGGAACTGCGTGTAGATCGGCGGGATGATCGACGTGCCCACGATCCCGGTGTCGAGCAGCACCTTCTTGACCAGCACGTGTGTGTTGAGCGCGTAGCTGATGGCATGCCTGACGTTGACGTCCTGCAGGGCGGGGTTGCCGTCTCCGATCGGCTTGCCGCTCACCGTCGCGGCACCGTTGTTGAAGGAGAGCTCGTCGAAGTTACCGGCCTCGGCGTTGATCAGCTTGACGCCCGGCGTCCCCTTCAGTGACTGCCAGAGCGCGGGCGTGAGGCCCTCGGCGAAGTCGATGGTGCCGTTGGCCGAGCGCCAGCTTCATCGCGGTCGGGTTGTCGAAGCGCTGGAAGACCAGCGTCTTGATGCCAGGCTTGCCGCCCCAGTAGTGCGGGTTGGCCTTCAGCGTGATCGTCTGGTTCGACGAGAAGCTGGAGACCGTGAACGGTCCCGAGCCGACCGGATTCAGGTTCTTGAACGAGCCGAGCTGCTTCTCGCTGACGTTCTTCCAGATGTGCTCGGGCAGGATCGGCACGATCGAGCCGGTTCATGACCGGGGTGTAGTGCTTCACCGTCATCACGACCGTGTACTTGCCGGTCGCCTTCGCGCTCGTGATCTCGCCGACGTAGGCCTCGTTGTCGGCGAACTCGGTGGAGTTCGGCTGGATGTTGCGCTGGATCGTGTAGGCCACGTCGGCCGCGGTCAGCGGGACGCCGTCGGACCACTTCACGCCGTGCCTGATGTGGTAGGTCCAGACGAGGCCGTTCTTGGAGTGCGACCAGGAGGTCGCCAGCCTGGGTGTGCCCGGCGTAGTCGAGCTGGCCATAGTCCATCAGGTTGTCGTAGAGGAGCCCGTAGACCTCGTAGTCCTGGCTGGTGAAGCCGAGGAAGGGGTTCAGCGTGTCGACCGCGTCCGTGGAGCCGACCACGAAGGTGGTCGAGCTCGGCGGACTGTGCCAGCCGGCCGCGTGAGCCGAGGTCGCCGCAGGGGCCGAGGTCGCCGCGAGCGACGGGCTCGCCGCCGCAAGGCCGCCGCAGAGCGCCAGGCCGGCCGCGGCCAGCCGCAGTCGCGGCCGGGTGATCGATCGGAGCATGGGGGGTTCTCCTTGTCTGGCGCTCAAACCGGGCTATCTGTAGTTATACCGCCACTGTCCGCAACCGTGCGCCGTCTGAGGCGTCTGAAGTCATCCGGCGAAGTTTATATAGCTTCAATCGTTATGACCCTTATATCTCTGATGCCCGCTGCGACCTCGTCGCGATAGGGTCCGTGCCATGCCGGAGACCGCCCGCCAGCCGCACGTCCAGCCCGCTCCCGCCGCGCCGCGGATTCCCTCGCGTCAGGGAGCTGCACGGAAGCAGCGACCCCGACGACTACGCGTGGATGCGCGACCACGAGCGGCCAGAGCTCCGCGACTACCTCACCGCGGAGCGCGGTTACTACGACGCGCATGCCGCGCTCCTGTCCGCGCTGGCCGGCCGGCTCGCCGCTGAATCGACCGGGCGGATACCCGACCGGGCCGAAGACTCGGTCGGATGGCCCCTATCAGGCTTTATCTACCGCACCAGGACACCACAGGGAAGAGAGAATCTTCAGTTTCTTAGGTCACAATCAGGAGAATCTGGCGAACAACTGCTCCTGGACGAGAACATCGTCGGCGCGGAGACCGGCTACGTGGACGTCGGCGCGCGCGAGCCAAGTCCCGACGGCTCGCTGCTCGCCTGGTCGGCCGACTCCAGCGGCGCGGAGATCTACAGGCTGCGGATCAGGGACCTGAGTAACGGCGCTGATCTGCCCGACGACATCGAGCGGAGCTACCCGGGCATCGCCTGGTCGGCGGATTCGCGATACCTGTTCTATCTCGTGCCCGACGAGCTGAACCGGCCGTTCCAGGTCTGGCGACATCAGGTCGGCACGCCTGGCTCGGACGACGCGCTGGTCCTCACCGAGGACGACGACAGGTACGAGATGACCCTGCACGCGTCACGCAGCGGCGGGTTCGCCGTGATCACCTCCGCGTGCCGGGACACCACCGAGGTCAGGCTGATCCCGCTGGCCGATCCGCTCGCTGAGCCGATCATGGTCGAGCCTCGTCGGCGCGGCGTCGAGTACCGGGTCGACCACGCCAGGTCCGAAGACGGCGGGCCCGGCTGGCTGTACATCGTCACCGACGACGGTGAGCCCGAGTTCACGCTGAAGCGCGTCCGTGCGGACGCGCCGGGCGCGGCGAACTGGGCGCCGGTCGCCTGCCAGGAGATCGCCCCGCTGCGCGGCGACACCAGGCTGCACGGGTGTGACGTGATCGGCGACCGGCTGCTGCTGACGCTGCGGCGCGATGGCGCGCCGCTGCTCGCGGTCACCGACCTCGACGGCGGCAACGTCATCGAGGTGCCGTCGGCCTTCCAGGCCGGCTCGATAAGCGTCGAGCATGCCGAGGACTATGACGCGGGCTCGGTCATCGTCATGGAGGAATCGCTGATCGAGCCGCCGACCTGGTCGAGGCTCGACCTGGCGACCGGCGAGCGGACCCGTGCTCAAGCGCAAGGAGGTGCCCGGCTACGACGCGTCGCGATACGCGACGGAGCGGGTCAGCGCCCGTGCGAGGGATGGGCAGCCGATTCCCGTCACGCTCGCCTACGCCAAGGGCACGCCGCTGGACGGCATCCGCTCCGTGCCTGCTCTACGGCTACGGCGCGTACGAGTCGAGCTCGGATCCCGAGTTCAGCGTCGGCCTGCCTTCGCTGCTCGATCGCGGCGTCGTCTACGCGATCGCGCACATCAGGGGCGGCGGCGAGGGCGGCAGGAACTGGTGGCAGCAGGGCAGGCTGCGCTCCAAGCCGACCACGTTCACCGACTTCATCGACGTGGCCGACTGGCTAGCCGGGGCGACGGCCGGATGGCGACGCCTGCGCTCGGTAGACGCGCGAGCCGGATCGTGTCGCGTGGCCTGTCGGCGGGCGGGCTGCTGCAGGGCGCGGTCTACTCGATGCGCCCGGACCGCTGGCGCGCCGTGGTCGCCGAGGTGCCGTTCGTCGACTGCGTGACCACGATGCTCGACCCGTCGATCCCGCTGACGATCAACGAGTGGGACGAGTGGGGAGATCCCCGTGACCCCGACGACTACGCGTGCATGCGCGTCGTACTCGCCCTACGACAACCCGCCCGCCGGCCCGCGGCCGGCCGTTGCTGGTGACCGGCGCGGTCAACGACCCGCGGGTCGCCGTGCACGAGCCCGCCAAGTGGGTCGCCAGGCTCCGCGCCACCGCCGAGTGCAGGACTCCGGGCCGATTCTGTTCCGGGTCGAGCTCGGCGCCGGAGCGCACACCGGCCCGTCGGGGCGGTTCGCGCAGGCGAACTACGAGGCCGAGGTGCACGCGTTCGTGCTCAGCGCGATGGGCATCACCGAGTAGCTCCAGCCCGATGGTCCCGCCGACGTAGCCCCAGCCGGGATGGTCCCCGCCGACTAGCGCCGATCGCGAGGACCGCCTCGCCGGACTGCCTGTTCGGCAGGTCTGCCAGACATCGTCCGCGATAGTCGGTTGACAGCGGCGAGCCCGGTGCGGCCAGCCTCGGCGTTATGCCGGTAAAGCTCGCATTCGTTCGCAGTCGTGTGATCGCTGCCGCGGCTCGCCGGCGCTCGCGGTCGGCCGGTCGTTGGGCGCGGCCGCTCGTCCGCAGTCGGGCCGGTGGCCCAGGCCGCTCGCGGGCCACGGCTGCCAGGGCCCGGCAGTCGCGGGCATCAAGCCGATGGGCAGCGCCGGGTGCCGCCGCGCCTGGCGATGCTGCGGCGCGGCGACGGACGACCTCCGATGCAAGGTCGGCTCGTGGTGATCCCGCCCTGCTCGGCGGTTCGAAGCTGGCCTGGTGCACGACGATCAACGTGCCTGTACGACTACTTCAACAAGGCGGCGGGCACGATCAAGCTGGCTTCCAGTGGTACCCGGCGACGGCCTGGCTACGCGACGACGGACTACGGCGTACAGCGCTACCGAGGCCATGCTGTTCCCGCTGCTGCGCACCAGGAACCTGCTGCTGGTCGACCTGCGCGGGACGGGCGCCTCGTCACCGTTCCTGCTGCAAGGCGCTGCAGCACTGGACGCTGCAGGACAGCATCGAGTCGTACACCGTCGACGCGCGGCGGCCGCCGCTCAACCACATCGGCACCGCGCGCGGCGGTCACGGTCCACGTGCACGCGGCCGTCTGCACACGACGGCCAGCCGCCCGCGACCTCGCGCTGCTGCTCCGCAGGCTGCACACCGGCAAGGTCGACTACTACGGCGACTCCTACGCGACGTTCTTCGGGCAGGTGTTCACCGCCAGGTTCCACCAGCTGCTGAGGTCCGTGACGCTCGACGCCGCCTACCCGGTCGTCGAGGCCAACCCGTTCTACCCGCTCGCGCTGCCCGCGGCGCACCGGGGCTTCAACCGGGCCTGCGATCGCAGCGTCACCTGCCGCGAGGCCACGCAGGCCCGTCCTGGTCCAGGATGCGGCGCGGCCGCGATCGACCTGCGCAAGCACCCGGTCACCGGCAGGATCAGGGACCCGTACGGCGACATGACCACGACCAAGGTCGGCATCAACGAGCTGATCGAGCTGGTGAACAGTCGCCGGGTGCGGCGTCTACCGGCGAGCTCCCGGCGATCGTCGACGCGCTGCGGCCCAGACCGGCGGGCGACATTCGCGCGGACCGACAGCCCGCTCTCACGCAGCCGGGCGAGCTCGTAACGCTCCTCCCGGGACTGGTCACGCTCCTGTAAACCGCATCAGCTGGGCCGGTACACCCCGCCCATCTTGAGCCGCACGTCACACACGTACGTCATCGACACGCCGTTCGGCTGCGCCGCCTGCATCGGGTTCAGGCCCGCCGCCAGCTGAACGCGAACCAGGCGCACCAGCTCCGGCCGCAACCCCGGCTTGCTCACCAGGCCCTCCCGAACAGGTCAGGCGTTGCGACTCGCCTGAGGCTGGGAGCAGACCTGCCGAGAATCCTCCGGGATCAAGGTTGACGGCCGTGCTCGCAGGCGTCGCCGTTGAATCGGGGCGCTGTCCCGCGCTATTTGGCCCTGTGCCGCGCTACTTGGCTAGGGTCTATGCCATGACCGAGTCCGCGCGCGGTGGGTTCCCCGTCACGACCGCTTTCCAGCTTCCCGGCATGACCGTCGAGAGGGATCTCGGCGTCGCGTTCGGCCTTGTCGTCCGCAGCATGGGGTTCGCCAAGTCCTTCGGTGCGAGCTTCTCGGCGCTGCGTCAGGGCGAGGTCAGTCAGTACACCCAGTTGCTTGAGGACAGCCGCAGGCACGCGATCGACAGGATGGTCGAGAACGCCAAGCTGCTCGGCGGTAACGCCGTGGTCGCGATGCGGTTCGACTCCTCCGAGATGGGCCAGCAGCTCACAGAGATCGTCGCCTATGGCACCGCCGTCATCGTCCGGCCGTCCTGATCCCGGCCGGCCTGCGATTCGCCGGCCGGAGACGCGGACCGGGAGCGGCTGCTTGGCCTGCTACGCGAGCACTACGCGCTAGGCAATCTGGATGACGCGGAATTCGATCGCAGGACCGGGCTGGTGCTTGCGGCCAGCTATACCGATGAGGCGGCCGCCGCGCTGGCTGGCCTGCCGCTCCTGAGCGGGCACGGGCTCCGGGCAGCCCGCGCAGCGACCTGCCAGAAGCCGGCGTCGCCACGCTCAGGCAGATCGGCCCGCGGCAGGCTGGGTCCCCACGTCCGAGCGGTTCCGCGACCCGGCCAGCCGGCAGATCGTCCGGGTCTGGGTGGACCCTGCCGATGACAGCCGCCACTACGTCCCGGAACCGCCGGGCCAGTAGCGCCGTCAGGCCGGTGTCGGCACAATGACAGGTATGCCCGCTGCTGACGTGCCATGACCGATGCCGAGATCTCAGAGTTGCGCGGCCGCTGCACCAGCTTCCTGCACGGGCACGGTCCGGAGAGAGCTGCCGACCTGCTCGCGACCATCCCGCCCGATACAGAGGTCGACACTTATGGCGACGGCGGCGTCGTGGCCGCGCTCGAGAAGGAGATCGCCACGCTGCTCGGCAAGCCGTCTGCGGTCTTCGTGCCCAGCGGGACGATGGCGCAGCAGGCGGTGCTACGTGTCGCACGCCGACCGACGCGGCAGGCGCACCATCGTCTTTCACCCGATGTGCCATCTGGAGCAGCATGAAGGGCAGGGCTACCGGCGGCTGCATCAGCTGACCGGCAGGAAGGCCGGAGATCCGAACCGGCTGGTCACGATCGCGGACCTGACCTCCATCGCCGAGCCGATAGCCGCGCTGGTGCTCGAATTGCCGCAGCGTGACATCGGAGGGCAGCAGCCATCGTGGGCCGAGCTGTCCGAGCAGTGCGACTGGGCTCGAAACGCAGGAGCCGCCGTGCACATGGATGGCGCCAGGCTCTGGGAATCGGCCGCCGGTTATGGCCGGCCGCTAGCCGATGTCGCGGCATTGTTCGACACCGTGTATGTCTCCTTCTACAAGGGCATCGGGGCACTTCCCGGCTGTTGCGTAGCCGGGCAGGAAGAGATCGTCGCTGACGTCAGGGAGTGGCGGCAGCGAATGGGCGGCATGCTGTTCGCGCTCTGGCCGAACGCGGCATCGGCGCTGCATTGCCTGCACCTCCGGCTGCCGCGGTTCGCCGGCTACCTGGAGCGGGCCAGGGCAATCGCCGAAGCGCTCCGCGACGTGCCCGGTGTGCGCGTCGTGCCCGACCCTCCGCAGACCTCCTTGATGCACCTGCTGATCGACTCGACGGCCGAGCAGTTCGACGCGACGGCCCGATCGCTCGCTTCTGAGCGAGGCGTCTGGACGTGGCCGCGGCCAATGACCACAATTGACCCCCGAGTGCAGCGGGTGGAGCTGACGGTTGGCGACGGCGCGTGCGCGCTCAGCGTCGCGGATGTCGTAGCCGCGATCGGCGCGTTCGCGGCCGGATAGCACCGGCGGCTTCGATGACCAGCGGCGAACCTGCAGCGGCGCTGGGTGCATTGCCGGCAGACTTGCTAGCTATCTCCTGGAAGTGCCCACCGCGGTCCGAAATGGCAGTAAGATCACCCAAGTATGTTTACGTACCGCCTAGTGTGGGCATTAACGGTAGAAATTGTCGAAAATTCGAAAAAGCGTTCAACCTATCCAAATAATTCAATAGGATTCTTCGGCAACTAACGGCTAATCCCCGGCTCACCGGAGCCGGGCGGGTGCAGGGTCCGGCTTCAGGAGAGAGGAACGCACATGTCGGAACAGGCGGCCGCGTCCGTCGCGGGGACGATGCCATCCCCGGTTGCCAGGCTTGAGCCCGATGCCATTGGCGTCGCACAGGACACCGTCATCGGCATGGCGTCGTCCGCCCCGGCGGCAACAGTTGGCTTGTCGATCGCCGGACTAGCCGCGGCCACCGCGTACGGGGCCGGGGCGATCTTGATCTTGACCGCCATCCCGATGCTGATCATCGCCAACGCCTACCGTCGGCTGAACCTGTGGAACGCCAACTGCGGCGCCACGTTCGAGTGGGTCGGCCGGGCGATCAACCCCTATCTGGGCTTCCTGACCGGCTGGCTGATGGTCGCCGCCTACATCATCGGGACGGTGGCCGAGGTGCTGCTGCTCGGCCCGTCGGTGCTCGCCGTGTTCGGCTCAGACGTCGACGAACACCGGCGCGTACATCGCGATCGGCGCCCTGGTCGGCGTCGTCATGCTGATCATCGCGATCGTCGGCATCAGGATCACCGCGCGCACTCAGGTGGGCATAGCGCTGATCGAGTACCTGATCCTGATCGGGCTTGCCGTCGCCGGGCTTGTCTATGAGTTTGCGCACCACGTCGGCGCCGCGGCGCATCCCAGCTCGGCCTGGCTGAACCCGAACGGCGTGCACGGCCTAGGCGGCAGCGCCGTGGCCGGCTTCCTGACCGCGGTGTTCGTGTACGGCGGCTGGGACGGAACGCTGTATGTCAACGAGGAAGTCAAGCACCGCCGGGTGAACCCGGGCCGGGCCGCCATCTTCGCGGTCGCGCTGCTCGCCATCATTTACACGCTCTCGCAGGTGGGCTTGCAGGGCGTACTCACCGGCAAGGAAATGAATAAGGCGTCGGCGCAGGGCACCGTCCTCGTCACGGCCGCACAGGCACTGGGCGGCGGCTTCTGGGCCAAGGCCATGGCGCTCGCGATCGCGCTGTCCGTGATCGCGACGACAGGCACAGGCATTGTCCTGGGAGCCCGGCTCGTCTACGGCATGGCGAGTTACCGGGCCCTGCCTGGCTTCCTGTCCAACGTGTCCAGGCGCTGGGCCACGCCGGTCTACGCAAGCATCATGGTCGGCGTGCTGATCATCGTGCTGAGCGCCGTGTACTTCCTCGCCACAACGGTCCAGAACGCGTTCAACGACGTGATCGCCGTCGTCGGCTTCATGTTCTCGATCTTCTACATCATGACCGCGCTCGCGGCGATGGTGTATTACCGGCGGCGGATCCTCCGCAACGTCTCGGACTTCATCACCATCGGCCTGCTACCGCTCGCTGCGGCCGGCTTCCTCGGCTGGGTGCTGGTCAAGTCGATCATGGGAGCAGGAGCGGCGCTGAACTGGTCGCTGGTCGCGATCGTCGCGATCGGCGTGGTGCTGATGATCATCGCCAGGTTCGGGTTCAAGTCGCCGTTCTTCCAGATCCGGCGCGAAAGCGAGCCGCAAGAGACCTAGCGGAACGGTCTGCGAAAGGGTCGTGCCTCGCACAGGTGCGGCCCTTTGGCATTCAGGAGGTCAGCCGCCGACGATGTTGGCCAGGCTCTCCCGTACCGCTTGCGTCAGCGGATCACCGGGCGACAGGACCCGGTCACACCGGTCGGCGGTGTCGCGCAGCAGACTGGCCGCGTCGCCGATCCGGCCGACCGCGTAGTAGGCGTGGGCCAGGTGCACGCGCCTGGTGAGGGTATCGACGTGGTCGACCCCGAGTACGCGCTCTGAGTCCGCCCTTGCCTGCTCGTGCAGCTGCAGCGAGATGGCCATCCGCCCGGCCGACTGGTAGGCCGCGGCCAGTCGGCTGCGGGCTGCGATCGTGTCGGGATGGTCGGGCCCAAGCGTGCGCTCCCGTCCCGCGGCGACACGCTTGTACGCAGCCAGCGCCTCCTTCACCTGATCGGCTCCCAGCAAGGCGTCGGCCAGCTTCTGGCACGTGGCAAGCGTCGCCTGATGGGACTTGCCCTGCGCCTTCTCCCGCTCGGTCAGGTTGCGCTGATATTGCTTGATGCCCTCACGCATCCGGCCGCCGGCGCGGTAGGCGTCGGCCAGCGCGTCGCGTGCGTCGAGCGTGTCAGGGTGCGCCGCTCCGACCATCTTGCTTCGGTCGGCGGCGACCCGCTCGAAGAGCGCGATCGCCTCCTCGGCGCCGCCGGCCGCCAAGCAGGGCCCGGCCCATCCGCATCTCGAACTCGGTCGTGGCCGGATGGGCGGGACCGAGCAGGCTGACCCGGTTCGACAGCACCCGGCGGAACCATGGCAGCGCCTCAAGCCCGCGCCCCGCGGCGAGGAACGACGCGGCCAGGTGATCGCTCGCCGCGAGCGAGTCGGCGTGCTCGGCGCCGAGGAACCGGTCAGCGGCCGCCGCGACGTGATTCCAGTGCGCCGCCGCGAGCATTGTCAGGTGCGCGTCTTCGAGGCTCTGGCCGGTGCGGAACAGGATCCGGTAGCCGTTGCCCGTCCAGAGCCCGTCTCCTGCGAGACCCATGATGCTCGCCGCGCATGAGCGCAGGCTGTCGGCCAGCCAGCTGCCCGTGTCATCGGCCGGCCACGCCTCGAGAAGGGCATCGGCCGCGGCGAGCGCGGTGCGCTCGAGCGTCTCGCGTGGAGGACGCCGAGCGCACAGCCGCCTGCAGCGCCGGGTGCATCCTGACCACCGGAGTACTCGGGGGCGACTGAACCGTGCTGGTCTGCTCGATTGTCAGCAGGCCCGCCTGGGCAAGGCTCGTGATGCAGGCCCACGCATCTTCGGGCTTGGTCAGGCCGGCCGCGGCCCCGCCTGCGAAACCCCTGGCCGCGGCCGTCGTGAAGATCGTGCCTGGGATCGAATGACCGTCGAGGGTCGCGGCCAGGATCAGCATCGGCTGCACCGGCAACCTCGGCATCAGCCTCGCCGCATGCTCGACACAGAGCGTCCAGGTGATCGCGGTGGCGGCCGGTCGCCCCGCGAACGAGACGGCGAGCTGCTCGCGCTTGCGCATGTACTGGTCGAGGTAGTCGCGGCAGGACAGGATCGAGCTGTCCAGCACCGCGCTGGCGTGGCCGAGCGCCATGGGCTCGCCGGCCGAGGATGTCGACAAGGTCGATCGCGCCGGTGCGCTGCCCGCGGTCCTCGGTGAGACGGCCGAGCAGGAAGCTGAGCGCCTCCCGGCGGCTGAGGCCGGACATCGGGAACGCCTGCAGGTGTTCCCTGGCCGAGCGACGCCGGCGGTTCGGAGGTTGTCACCAGGGTCCGACCGGCCGGACCTGCCGGCCAGAGGCCATCGACATCCTGGGCGGCGGACAGATCATCTAG
Organism: uncultured Actinomycetota bacterium; assembly: GCA_963809195.1. Taxonomy (GTDB): domain Bacteria; phylum Actinomycetota; class Actinomycetes; order Streptosporangiales; family Streptosporangiaceae; genus Chersky-822. Next base: position 398,320 of record CAWEIQ010000006.1, read on the forward strand.
CACAACGAGCCATGCGCGGCTGGTGTCGCTCAGCCAGCTGACGAACCGGGCGGCGACTGCCTCGCCGTCACCTCCGGCCGGATCGACGCCCAGCGCCTGCGGCCGCAGCGGCGGCGTAGGCGGACAGGATCGACACCCGGCTCGAGGCGTTGACCCACACAAGCAAGTTCGATCTCGCGCGCCTGCCAGAGCGTCTGCGGCGAAGTAGACGGCGAGCTGTGTCTTGCCGACCGATCCAGCCCAGTCGGGCGATCCGGGCTGGACCGCGGCCCGCGCGGACCTGGCTGGTGTCAGCGCGACGGCGGCTCCCGGCTTCAGCACCTGACCGAGACCGGGCGCCGACTCTGGCCTTGCGACGAATCCCTCGGTCAGCGGGGGCAGCATCCCGGACCTGACCGGCCATCACGACCTGGCCGCCAGGTGCGTCGGCCTTGCACCTGGTCATCAATGCTCACCGGCTGCCTGCCATGTGGCTCGTCAGCATGCGATCTCCTCGCGAACAACCACCACGTCGGTTCCGGACGTCGCGCCTCCGGGCCTGGCCACGCGGTTCATAACGAACCATACGGCTCGCGTTTGCCGGGGGAAGGGTGGTTGGCGATCTCGGCAATGACATCTCCTGTGCTCCGGACGGCGCCATATTTGCGGCGGATGAGGTCGGCCACCAGCCCGGTCCATCCGGTCTGGTGCGAGGCGCCGAGGCCCGCGCCGTTGTCGCCATGGAAGTACTCGCTGAAGAGGAGGTTGTCCCGCCAGGCGGGATCGGACTGCAGCGGCTCGGTGCCGCCGAAGCACGGCCTGCGGCCGTTCGCGTCGCGCGCGAAGATCGAGATGAGCCGGTCGCTCAGGTCGGCCGCGATCTGGTCCAAGGTCAGCTGGCGGCCAGAGCCGGTCGGGTACTCGATGGTGAGGTCGTCGCCGAAGAACGTGTGATATCGCTGGAGCGCGCTGATCACGAGATAGTTCACAGGGAACCAGATCGGCCCGCGCCAGTTGGAGTTCCCGCCGAACAGCGGCGTCGTGGACTCGGCAGGCTCGTAGTCGATGGACGCCTGGTAGCCCTCGATGTCGATGGTGTACGGGTGCTCGCGGTGCCAGGCAGACAGCGCGCGCAGGCCGTGCGGGGACAGGAACTCGTTCTCGTCGAACAGCCGGGTGAGCAGCCTGGCCAGCTTGTCGGGCCCGGCGAGGCTGAGCAGCAGGCGCTGGTGACCAGGCTCCCCGCGAAGGATGCCGACCGAGCTCAGTGCTCGTCGGCGGCGGAGGGCGTCCGCAGCCTCGTGGTCGGCCTCAATCCCGTCCTGTCCGGCGAGAAAGCCGGCGAACCGCTTTCCGACCGCCATCGACCGCTCGAGCGAGCCCTGGTCGACGACGCCGAGCGCGAGCGCCGGGATCATGCCGGCCACCGAGCGCACCTTCAGCGACACCGCATCGCCAGACGGCGTGATCAGCCTGTCGTAGTACATGCCGTCGGTCTCGTCCCAGAGCCCGAGGTTGTCAAGCGCGTCCCTGATCGCGGCGAAATGCTCGAGGAACTTCATCATCAGATCGGTGCCGGGCCGCTGTCCTGAGCGGTGCAGCACGAGCGCGATCGATGCCATCGCCATCGCGTAAAAGCCCATCCAGCCGGTGGCGTCTGACTGCTCGAGAATGCCGCCGACCGGCAGGTGCGAACGGTCGATCGGGCCGATGTTGTCCAGCCCGAGGAAGCCGCCCTCGAACAGGTTGTTGCCCTCGGCGTCCTCGCGGTTGACCCACCAGGTGAAGTTCAGCAGCAGCTTGTCGAAGACCCGGCTGAGGAAGTCGATGTCGTGCCCGCCGTCCACCGCGAACACCTCGAGCGCCGCCCACGCCTGAACGGGCGGGTTCACGTCGCCGAAGTCCCACTCGTAGGCGGGCAGCGCCCCGTTCGGATGCTGGAACCACTCGCGGCAGAGCAGGATCAGCTGGTACTTGGCGAACGCAGGGTCCACGTGCGCCAGCGCCACGCAGTGGAAGGCCAGGTCCCAGGCCGCGAACCACGGATACTCCCACTTGTCGGGCATGGACATGATGTCGAAGGCGTCGAAGCTGCGCCAGCGGCAGTTCCTGCCGTCCAGCCGTTCGCGCGGTGGCGGCGGCTGGCCCGGGTCGCCGTCCAGCCAGCGGGCGACGTCGTAGTAGTACAGCTGCTTGCACCAGAGCATCCCGGCGAACGCCTGGCGCATGATCATCGCCTCGTCGGCGCTCGCTCCGGCCGGGGTGAGCTCGGCGTAGAACTCGTCGGCCTCGGCCTGCCGGAGCGCGATCACGCGGTCGAAGTCGGCGCCGAGGGCGTCCACGGGGTCGTCACCGGCGCACACTGCGGTTGCTGGCGGCCGCCCCGGCCGGCCGGAGCCGCAGGCGCAACTCGGCCGCCTGACCGCCGGCCAGAGTGAGCCGGTACCAGGGCGAGCACTTGGTGCCGGTTCGCGCCGGGTTGACGGTCGCCGCTCCGCGGATGACGTGGTCCCCGATGCCGTCCTTGGGGTACGGCGTGATCGGCTCGCTGGCAAACAACAGTGCGGTGTTGGTCTCGTTATCGCAGAAAAGCAGTTCAGGCGCGGTGCCGTCGGGTCCCGGTCCGGCAAGCAGTTCGAGTTCGCCGACGAACGGGTGCTGGACGCCGACCGGCGGCTCGTCGCCTGGTATCGCGGCGAGCGCGGGCTCCGGTCACCGGCGTCGTCGCCCCAGGCCCAGGTGTTGCGGAACCACGCGGTTGGCAGCACGTGCACGGTGGCAGGCTCGGGCCCGGCGTTGGTCACGCTGATTCTCATCAGCAGGTCGTCGGGGCCGGCCTTGGCGTAGTCGACCTCGACGATCCAGAACCTGTCGCCGTCGAAGACGCCCGTGTCGAGCAGCTCGAACTCGGGCTCAGACCGGTTGCGCGAGCCGTTCTCCGCGATCAGCTCGGCGTAGGGGAACGCTGGCCTGCGGGTAGTGGTAGCGCCAGCGGTTCCAGGCGTGGCTCGGGATCGCGTCGGTGTACCACCAGTACTCCTTCGACGTCCTCGCCGTGGTTGCCCTGCCTGCTTGTGAGCCCGAACAGCCGCTCCTTGAGTATCGGATCGGCGCCGTTCCATAGCGCCAGGCCGAGGCAGAGCCGCTGGTGGATGTCGCAGAAACCGGCCAGACCGTCCTCGCCCCAGCGGTACGCGCGCGAGCGCGCCTGGTCGTGGGACAGGTAGTTCCAGGCGTCACCGCTGGCGCTGTAGTCCTCGCGGACCGTGCCCCACTGGCGCTCGCTGACGTACGGGCCCCATCGGTACCAGTCGCCGGCCTGGCGCAGGCCGTAGTCCAGCCGCCCGAAACCGGCCACCCGATCGCGCTCTGCGCCCATCGGCCCTCCTGATCGCCAGTCCTGCCTGCGGCCGGGCTTAACTGTAGGGCGCAGCGAAGCAGGCCATACGGCTGGAGCGGAGCATGCCGCAAGGCCAGACGAACTCGCAGCCACTGCGAGCGCCAGGGAGCCCGATGACGGAGCTGATCACCAGCGCGGCGAACCCGCTGATCAAGCGGGTCCGGCTGCTCGGTGACCGCAGGCACCGGCGGCGCGAGGGCGCGTTCGTGGTGCAGGGCGCCCAGCCCGTCTGGCAGGCGGTCGAGGCCGGAGCCGACATCGAGGTTCTGATCGCCGCTCCTGATCTGCTGCGCGAGCCGGCCGCGCGCATGGTCGCCGAGCAGGAGGCGCGCGGGGTCCGGGTGGCGAGGCTGTCGGGGCCGCTGTTCGCCAGGATCGCCGACCGGGACGGCCCGGCGGGACTGGCCGCCATCGTCCGTGGCCGTACCCGGGGGCTCGGTGAGCTCGCCGTGCGACGCGACTCGGTGTTCGTCGCCCTGCACGAGGTCGCGAACCCTGGCAACCTCGGCACGATCATCAGGACGGCCGACGCCGCCGGTGCCGCCGGGGTGATCCTGGTCGGCCAGAGCACCGACCCGTTCGATCCGGCCGCGGTCAAGGCGTCGATGGGCGCGCTGTTCAGCGTGCCGGTGGCCGCCGAGTCTTCGGCGGAGGCGTTCCTGGACTGGTGCCGCCAGCATGGCGTAGCGGTCGCCGTCACCTCGGCCGGCCGGCTCTGGCTCGCTGTGGGAGGCCGACATCCCGCGTCCCGTCGCGATCATGATGGGCGGTGAGGGTCCTGGGCTGCCCGAGCGACTTGCTGGCCGCCGGCGACCTCCGGCTGCGGATCCCGATGACGGGCACCGCAGAGTCGCTGAACCTTGCCGTCGCGACCGGAATCCTGCTCTACGAGGCATGGCGTCAATCGCGGCATTAGAGCAGTCATAGGCCGTGTGCACGCATTCAGGACTATTTGCAGCATCGTCAGTAGCGCTTTTCCCTCGCTAGCCTATAAGAATAGCCAGGTAGTGCTATTTCACGATGAATTCGCTAGCATCATTTCGGGCCAGCGAGTTGAAATAGCGAGATTCTCTGCTGGCCTCCGGCGTGTAACACCGCAGAAGGAGGTTCTGGCAATGAGACCTAGATCGTGGCTGGCGGCGGTGGCAATCATGCCGCTCGTAGCCTCGGCACTGGCCTGGGCTGGGCAGGCGGCACAAGCCAGCAGCGCGTCGACCGCGGCGCGAACTGCCACCGGGACCACGGGCCCGGGGCTTGGCGGAGGGCGCACTGGCCTAGCGGCAGGTAACCCGTTCTGCAAGCGCCTCGGCGTGAAGTACCAGGCGTCGTCTGGCGCGCAGATGTTCTGTTTCGGGGCGCAAAAGGTCGGCACGGTCCAGCCTGGCGCGGTCAGGCGCGGTGGCCGGCGCTCCGCGCAATGTCAACGCGGCGAGCTTCCGCGAGGACGTCAGCCCGGCTGGGGTGCGTGGCTTCGGGCAGTCCGAGACCTCGATCGCAGCATCGGGCCGGTTTGTTGTCGAGGCCTGGAACGACTCGACCGGCTTCTTCTCCAGGTGCGGCAATACGCGTTTCAAGGAGGAGGGCACCGGGATCGGCTTCTCGGTCAATGGTGGCAGGACCTTCACCGACCTGGGCGGCCTGCGGAATCCTGGCTGCAAGGCGAGGTTGTACGCCGGAGATCCGAGCGTCGCAGCGTACCGGGTCGGCGGCCATACGTTCTTTTACGTCTCCAGCCTGTACCTCCCGTTCAGCGGGCTCGGCCAAACCCACATCGCGTTCGACGTCATGCGAGGTGATGGGCTCTGGATCGACCGCCAGGCTGCACTGCGGCAATCCGATCGTCGCGGCGTCGAGCACGCAGTGCCTGCGGTTCCCGCAATTCAGCTTCTGCAGCTTCGTCGATAAGGACTTCCTCGCGATCGATCCCGCCAGGGGCAGGCTGTACGTGAGCTACAGCGACTTCCCGGTCGTCGGCCGGGGCGGCAACCCGGAGGACCTGTCGGTCTGTGACATCGGCACCAGGGCAGGGCGACCCGGCGCGGCGGGCGGCACGCCCGCGCACCCGGTCTGTAAGCACGGCACGCCACTCGTCAAGACGACGAGGAACGGCGGTCACCTGTTCGTCGGCAAGCCGTACTTCAGGGTGGCGCACGCGAGCCCGAAGGGCTGCGAGAACGAGGGCGCCTACCCGGCCGTGAACCTGGCGACCGGCAGCGTCTACGTGGCCTACGAGTTCAACTGGGCGAGCAACCTGTTCAACTTCAATTGCTTCACCGTCCGGACCAAGACGAAGAACTTCATCACCAGCACTCCGTTCCACTGCCTGAAGCTGGCAGCGGTCTCGCCATGTGCTGGCCCGGCGCGCAGCAAGGGCGTGGCCATCGTGTCGCTGGACTCGGCGTTCGTCCCCGGCTACAACCGGTTCCCGATGAACGACTTCCCGAGGCTGGCGGTCAGCAGCCGGCACGGCACAGTGAGCATGGTGTGGAACGACAGCCGTGCGCACCCGAACGGCGACATCCTGATGCAGAGCTTCAGGCTCGGGACGCTCGGCCGCGTGCAGCGGACTCCGACCGTGCTTGACCGCCCGCATGGCGGCGGCTTCACGATGCTGCCTGGCGCTGCGGGTCGCGAACCGGAACGGCCTGCTCGACGTGGCCTGGTACTCGCGGGCCTCAACTGGCACGGCGGCCACCAGCGTTAAGGCAGCCACCGGCGTCAACCCGGCGGCGACGGCGACGCCGCGTAACATCACGATCACCAACAAGGCCAGCAACTGGCTCGTTAACAACTCGGATATCGTCCCGAACTTCGGCGACTACATCGACGCAGTCGTATCCGCGACCGGAAGCTGGCCGTTCGTCGGCCGGACGTTCTACGTCGCGTGGTCCGATGGCCGATCAGGAGTGCCCCAGCCGTTCGAAGCCCGCATCGTCGGCAGGGTAGCGGCGTAATCAGGTGCTGCCCGGCTGGCTCTGGCTGGCCGGCAGCACCGGCATGCTGGCGCTCCCGGGCCTTGCTGTCGCCGGCGGAATCTTGCTATATGAGACATGGCGGAGATTCCGGCACGAGAGCGAGACCGATGGCCAGCAGCGCACTGACTCCTGAGGTAGAACCGGCCGAGGTCGGCCTCGACGCGGGGCGGCTAGCCCGCCTTGACAAGCACTTCAGCAGGTACGTCGACGACGGCCGGCTGCCCGGCTGGCTGCTCACCGTGAGCCGGCACGGCAAGCTCGCCTATGTCGCGACCTACGGCCAGCGAGACGTCGAGGCCGGGCCTGCCGGTGGAGACGGACACGGTCTGGCGGATCTACTCCATGACCAAGCCGATCACCTCAGTCGCCGCGATGATCCTCTACGAGGAGGGCGCGTTCGAGCTGACCGACCCGGTCAGCAAGTTCATCCCGTCGTTCGCCGACGTGCGGGTGTTCTCCGGCGGCTCCGACATCCGGCAGGTCACCGTCCCGGCGACCGAGCCGGTCAGGATCTGGCATCTGCTGACGCACACCTCCGGCCTGACCTACGGGTTTCACCGCTCACATCCGGTCGACGCGCTGTACCGGGGCACGCGGCTTCGAGTGGGGAACGCCGCGCGAGTCGGACCTGGCGGCTTGCTGCGACATCTGGGCCGGGCTGCCGCTGCTGTTCCAGCCGGGCTCGGAGTGGAACTACTCGGTGTCGACCGACGTGCTCGGCCGCGTGGTCGAGGTCGCGTCGGGCTCCGGGCTCGACGAGTTCTTCGCCAGCCGGATCTTCGGGCCGCTTGGCATGACCGAGACCGGCTTCTGGCTGCCCGAGGCCGACCGCGGCCGCCTGGCCGCGCTCTACACGATCGGCCACGGCAGGAAGGCAACCAGGATGGACACCCTCGGCGCCGTGGCGCCAAGCGCACGCCCGTGTTCCTCGGCGGTGGCGGCGGCCTGGTCAGCACGGCGGCCGACTACCACAGGTTCACCTCGATGCTGCTCGGCACGCCGGGCAGCCCGGCGGGCCAGCTTGAGGGCGTGACGCTGCTCAGCCCGCGCACCGTCGCCTTCATGACCACGCAACCAGCTGCCCGGCGACGCCGACCTTGAGGCGTTCGGCCGGCCGCTGTTCGCCGAGGCGCCTTTCCGCGGCGTCGGGTTCGGGCTCGGCTTCGCCGTCGTGCTCGACCCGGTTCCCGGCCGGACGCTCAGCAGCGAGGGCGAGTTCTCCTGGGGCGGGGCCGCGAGCACGGCGTTCTTCGTCGATCCGCTGACCGGGCTGACGGTCTCGTTCTTCACCCAGCTGCTGCCGTCAAGCGCGCACCCGATCAGGCCGCAGCTACGCCAGCTTGTCTACCAGTCGATGACCGACTAGCTCGAGATCACGGCACAGGCGGGCGGCCAGCGCGGTGGGCTCCGCCGGACCGGCCGCTGCCGGGTTCCTTGCTCGATGTCGGCCTTGGGCCAGCGCGACGTCGCGGACTGCGCTGCGGTGGGCTGCCCGGCGGGCGGGCGGCCGTGTCGTCATCGCTGGCGCCGGGCGCCGCGCCGGTCGCGGCGTGCCGTGAGCCGCCACCGTGACCTCCGGGGTCTGAACTATTGCGGTGCGCGTCCTTCCTGATCGCGTGGACGCGGTGCAGGATCAGGCCGCCCAGCAGCACGACGAGCAGGATGACGCCGATCACCGAGAACGACTTGAAGAACTTGTCCACGGTCGAGCCGAGGTTGTAGCCGAGCAGCGTCAGCGCCGTGGCCCAGATCGTGGTGCCGATCAGGCTGAAGATCGCGAACGGCAGCAGCGGGATCTCCACCACGCCTGCGCCGAACGACGCGAAACACCGCACGAGCGGCAGCACGCGGGCGACGGCGACCGCCCAGGTGCCGCGGCCCGCGAAGAACCGCTCGGCCCTGTCCAGGTCGGAGTGGCTGATCAGCACCCACTTGCCGTACCGCTCGAGCAGGTGACGCCCTCCTCGGCGGCCGATCGCGTAGGAGGTCAGCGAGCCGCCCATCTCGGCGAGCGTGCCGATGATGATCACGGCGGCGACGCTGAACTTGTCAGGATGCGTGGACGCGATGACCCCGGCGAAGGCGAATGTGATCTCCGAGGAGATCGGGATGCAGCAGGCCTCGATGAACGCGAAGATGATCAGCGCCAGATAGCCATGGCTCGTCATCACCTGGGTCAGGAAGTTCTCCATGGCGAAAGTTCTACAGCATCGCCGTTACTGCTCTGACCAGCCTGAGGTGAAAATTAGGTAGTACTTAAGATTCGCGGCCAGTTCGCCCAGTCGTCCCCCGGACAGGCGTGTGCCCCGCCTCCTACGGGGGATGGAGGCGGGGCACACGCTGTGTTGCGGCAGCGCTTGGGGGGAGTGGCGCGCCGCGGTCCGCGCCCGCCGGGGGGAGGCGGCGCGGAGCTGGGGGTCAGACCAGGTGCTTGGACACCGACGCGACCAGGTGGGCTGCCTGAGACTCCCACTTGGCGTAGGCCGACGGGAAGGCAGAACCCTGCACGCCCTGGGCCGCTGCCCACAGCGGCTGGTGCGCCCAGCCCGGGTTGCTTGCCTGGTAGTCGTGCAGTGCGCCCAGGAAGGCGCCAGCGGCGTAGGCGGGGTGCTCGATCTGGCCGGGGGTGCCCCAGCCGCAGGACGGGCGCTGCTGGAACAGCCCGAGTGAGTCGCTGTCACCGTAGTTCAGGTTCAGCAGGGTCGACTCCTGCATCGAGGTGGCGACGGCGATCACCGCCGCACGCAGGCCCATGTGCTTCTTGATGGCCTCGTGGACGATCGTCTTGGCGTTGTCCCAGCGAGCCGGGGTGATCGGCATCCAGGTCTGCGGGCCGCTGGTGCCGACGGGGGTGAGCTGGTCCTGCGCGGGCAATGCGCCGTGCCCCGGCTTGGGGTAGGTGTGCTTGGCCACGATCCGCTTCACCGCGGCCCAGGTCCGCTCGTGGTTCCTGGTCGCCTTGTGGTGAGCGGCCGCGTGCTTAGCCGCCGCGTGCTTGGTCGCCGCGTGCTTGGTCGCACTGTGCTTGGTCGCACTGTGCTTGGTCGCACTGTGCTTCGTCGCGCTGTGCTTGTGCCGCCTGCTTGGCCGTGCTGCCCTTGGCCGCAGCTGTGCTTGACCGTCACGGTGTGCTTCGCTGGCGCACCGTTCGTGGCGGCGGACTTCTTGCTGGCGGGCTTCTCAATCGGAGCCGTGGCGACATGGTGACTTACGCCGCTTATGTCAGCTGGCCACGCTGTGCTGAGTGGTCGCGGCTGCGGCAGGATGCCCGGCGAACCCGGCGGCCGCCGTCGCACCCGTGACGCCTGCCAGCGCCAGCCCAGCTCCGGCGTAGGCCACGGTCTTGCGGGTCAGGCCAGCCGGGATGCGGGTGCGGAGATGGTTGGAGAGAGCGTGCAGGGGGGTCAGGGGGGTGCGGGTCATGCAGTTCCTTCCGAACTGACCCGCCGCCGCCGCGTCCCTGGGGGAACTGGGAGCGGTGCTTTCGCCGCCGGACATTCGCCGGCGAGCGTTGGCGCATGCGTGCGCACCATTGGCGTCTTCGGGGGCGCCACTGGCGCAGTGATGCGCGCCTCGCTGGGTACAGCGCCGGGTGACTGCCGGATGTCGCGGGGGTGCGTGCCGGATCAGCCAGCCACGGAAGCGGGAAGGCTATCGGGGTTTCTAGCCGCCTTCCCGGCGGGGGTCACACTGTGTAACGCAGCGATGACAGATCCGCATCCCAGGACCAGACAAAGTGATGCACGTCACGAGGGTTGCACCCAACGCGGCTACTCTGCGTCGGTCACGAGGGCGCAGGTCAGTTAGGAGGTAGCGTCTGCGTCATATAGAGCCGCAATCGCTACCTCTTACCGTAGCCCGGCCGCCACGGGTCGCCGGGAAGATGGCGCGACATGGCCGCGGCTAGCTGGAGTTGGAGTTGCCCGGCTTTGAGGTGCCGAGCGGCGAGCTGGCCGTGGAGTTCGTCAGGGTAGACGGATCCACGAAGGTGCTCCCGTTTGGTCCGGCCATGACCGCTTGGTGCAGCGCGCTGCCCTTGAGGTATTGCGGCCAGCTCAGGAACCACTGGGTCCAGCCGTTGTCCCAGACGCCGCCGCGCGGGCTGCCGATGATCGCTGACCGGGTCACCGGGTACCGACATCTTGTAGTAGAACTCCGCGGCGGCTGGCGGCATGTTCACGCAGCCGTGGCTGACGTTCTCGAAGCCCTGCTGGCCGACGGACCAGAACGCGTCGTGCAGGTAGTCGCCGCTCCAGGTGAACCGCACCGACCACGGCACCTCGATCCGGTAGCCGGGGCCCTTCATCAGGACCGGGTTGCCCTTCTCGATCGTCAGGTACGTCCCGTTTGGAGTGTCATCGCCTGGCCGGCCGGTGCTGATCGGCCAGTGCCGCAGCAGCTTGCCGTTCTTGTACAGCCACATGTGGTGCTTGGCCGTGCTCGCGACGACGATCAGCGAGCGGCCGATGCTGAAGTCCTGCGTCAGCGTGTGATCACCGTAGACGCCCTTGGACGCCTCGACGCCATCCAGGTGGCCGACGAAGCTGACGTCGGTATGGGCAGGCCAGTAGTCGCGCGGGCGGAACGACAGCGTCTGGCTGTTGTCCCAGTACCACGCCCCGACAACGGGCTTGGACGTGATGATCTGCAGCGAGCGCTCGACGGCGGCCCTGTTCTTGATGGGCTGGCTGAAGGTGAGCATGATCGGCATGCCAACCCCGTAGTGATCCTTGTAGCCCTCGAAGATGTGGGTGGCTGAAGGTCTGCGAGGGCCTGAGCGTCTTGAAGGTGCTGGTCTGGGTGATCGAATGCCCGGATCCGACCGCGGTGGCCGTGACCGTCAGGGTCTGGTCCACCGGCAGCGTCCAGTCGCTGTGCCAGGCGGTCTTCGAACTGTTCAGGGTGCCCGTGACGGCGCGCTGCCCGGTGAGCCCGTCCCCTGTGACGTTGACCGACTTGATCGTGCCCTTGGTCGCCGTGACCGTGATGCCCTTGCGCGGGTCCGCCCCCGAGCTTCCGCTGGCGGGAGTGATGCTGAGCTGGACGGTATCTGGCGGTGGCGAGCTCTTGCCCGAGGTGCCGGTCGGACTGCCGCCGGAAGACGACTGGCAGGCCGCGGCGAGGATGCCGACGGCGCAGATCGCGGCGATGGGCGCCAGCCGGCGCCGCTTTGATCGGTTGTCCTCGTGCAGCACGCCGTCCTCCCAGGAACCAGATCGAAGCCACCGTGCGGGGTACCCAGGCCGCTTCCTCAGTATGCCTTCGCCCTCGCCGTGCTCGGGCCGCAGCAGTCCCGGTTTTGTAGACGTCACGTCATCGCAAATGGTTGCCCAAAATCATCGGCTGGCCGATCTTGCTGATCCGCCGCCGGCAGACCCATCGCGGCCGCGGCCGCGATCACCACGACGGCAATCGCGAACCAGGGGACGTAGTCTCCGAGCCGGTCGAAAGGCGTTTTCACGCTGGCAGGCGGCAGCGCGAGCCTGACCAGGAAGACGCCATGGTCGGCCGTGCCGGCCCACGCTGCATGCCCGGCCTGGCCGACCCACGAGAGCAGCCTGCCGCGGGCGTCGAACGCGACCGAGTCGCCGGTCAGCGCGGCCTGCACCGCCGGCCTGCCGGTCTCTGCGGCGCGGAGCGCCGCCAGCGACGCGTGCTGCTCGGGAGCCCAGCTGCCCTGGAACGTCGAGTCCGATGTCTGGAAGATGAGCACCTGTGCACCGCGGTTGGCGTCCACGGCCGACATGTCGGGGAACGAGGATTCGAAGCAGATCAGGACCCCGAAGTTCAGCCGGCGGCCGTCGGGCAGAACGGCGTGCAGCACCTTGGCGCCGTTGCCGGTCACCATATTCTCCGGCGCCGCGCGGCTGATCGACGTCAGCCATCCGAGCGCGGACCGGAGCGGTATGTACTCACCGAACGGCACCAGCCTGGTCTTGGTATAGGACTGCTCAATGCCCGCAGGTCCGATCAGCACGGCGACCTTGGACTTGGCGCCCGCCGGGCTCACCGCATCCTGGCTGACCAGCACCTGCGTACCGATGGCCGCCGACAGGCGCTGGATCTTGTGCAGGATCCTGTGGGCGGTATCCAGGTCGTAGCCGACGCTGCTCTCGCCCCAGACGACCAGATCGGCCTTCGGCCCGGCGGCGGAGAGCCTGATCTCCCTGTCCAGCAACCCGCGAGGCCCGTTTGCCAGGCCAGGCTGGACGAGCGCGAGCGTGATATGCCCCGTCGGGCGGAACGCGGTACTCGTCCGCTGTGAGCGCGAACGCGACAGGACCGGCCGCGACGGCGAGCAGCGCGCACGCCAGCGCCGATAGCCCTGCCCGGCACGCGCACGGCAGTCAGCGCGATCACGATCGCGGTATTGGCGGCGACCAGCACGAACGTGATCAGCCAGATCCCGCCGGTGGCCGCGAGCGCGAGCACCACGGGATGCTGCCACTGGCTCGCGCCGAAGACAGCCCAAGGACCGCCAATCGCCTGCCACGACCTGATCCAGTCGATCACCACCCAGCAGCTAGGAATGACGACAATCGCGGCGAGCGCCTGCCGCGCACTTGGGCCAGGCGGGCCCGGCAGACGCCAGCCACGCGAATCCTGATTCGGGTCCGGGCCGCGCAGCAGGCGCCAGGCGGCATAGCCGACGCCGCTCCAGGGCGCGCCGAGCACGATCGCCACGAGCAGCACCGCTGGCCCGAGGTTGGGGGTCAGCCAGTACATCGCCATCAGCAGATAGCCGATGCCGAGCCACCAGCCTCTGATCGCTGCCTCTCGCCCGGTCGGCGCCGCCCTGAGCAACAGCAGGCCTGGCACGAGGCCGAACCAGGCGAGGAACTCCAGGTTCAGCGACGGAAACGCCAGCACGGGCAGTGCCCCGGCCAGCAGCGCCGCGTAGCGGGCCGGCCGGGTCAAAGCGCGCAGAAAGCCTCTGCCCCTGCGGCGCCGGCGCTCAGGCCGCTCGGGGCTGCGGGGGATGGCCGGGTCGGCGGACTGGGTGCTCATGGTGCGGGCATCGTGCTCCGTCATCCGATCCGGGTCATCTGACCCGGATCATCCGGTCTTGGCTGACCATAGTTCTATTCTGATCACCCTGTTACTGCCCCGTCACCGCGGCGACAGCACGCAGAACTCGTTCCCCTCGGGATCGGCGAGCACAACCCAGGAAACGTCGCCCTGGCCGATGTCCAGCCTGACGGCGCCGGCCTGCTCCAGCCTGCGCGCCTCGGCCTGGGTGTCGCCGTCGGCCAGCGGCGCGACGTCTATGTGCAGGCGGTTCTTCACCGTCTTCGCGTCTGGAGTCTGCAGCAACTCCAGGAACGGGCCGGTGCCGCCCGGCGCCCGCAGCGACGCGAAGTTTGGCAGTGATGTGCGCACCTCCCAGCCCGTGGCATCGGCCCAGAACGGCACAAGCGCGTCGGGCCGCGCACAATCCAGCACGATCGCGGCGACGGGCCTGGCGTCCATGTAGTCCTCCCGGGGCTCGAGCACGCAGAACTCGTTGCCCTCGGGATCGGCGAGCACCTCCCACGGGACGTCGCCCTGGCCGATGTCGGCGGGCGTGGCGCCGAGCGCCGAGCAGCACGCTCCACCTCGGCGGCCTGGTGCTCCAGCGACGTCGTCGAGAGGTCCAGGTGCAGGCGGTTCTTGCCGGTCTTCGGGCTCCTGAACGGGCACGAACACCAGCGGCAGCGCGGCCGGGCTCGGATAGGTGAACCCAGCAGGCTCCACGACCACCTCGTCAGGCTCGTCCGCGGCCACCTCCCAGCCCAGCGCCGCTGCCCAGAAGGCGGCAAGCGCGGACGGGTCGGCGGCATCGATCACCATGTGCACCGCTCGCGTAGGCATGCACGCCAACCTGGCACGCGCACCGCGCGGAGGCAAGCCGGAGTATCAACGAGGCAAGCCGGAATACAAACGCACGCGCCTGGCCGCTGGCCGACGGCCCGGACGGTTACTGATGGCGCCGGCGCAACCCGGTCCCGATCGCCCAGGCCAGGCCCAGCAGCGTCAGCGCGATGATGCCTAGCTCTGGCCAGGCACCGGCCTGCATGGCAGGCGTGAGCTCGGACCTGAGCGGCACGCGCGCCTCCAGGATGGCCCGCTGCCAGGTCTTGCTCTTGGTCATGATCGACCCGTCGGGAGCGATGATCGCACTGAGCCCGGTTGTGGATGCGACGGCCACCGCGCGGCCCGTCGAGATCGCGTCGATCCGCGCCATCGCAAGCTGCTGCAGGCTCTCGCCGAGCTGCCCGTCCAGCTCGAAGTCCGCGTCGTTCGTCTGCACGGTGAGCAGGTTGGCCCCGGCGAGCACCTCGGACCGCACCAGGTTGTCGAAACCGACCTCGTAGCAGATCACGTCGCCCAGCCTGATCTTGCCGACGTGGAAGACCACCGCCTGATGTCCTGGCGTGAAGTTGCGCGGCTGGAGGTCGGGCAGCGAGGTGACGGTGCTGAGCAGGCCGCGCAGCGGTATGACCTCGCCGAACGGGACGAGCTGCCGCTTGATGTAGTCCTGCACGGGTCCGCGGCCCGGCAGCCAGAGCTGCCCGGCGTTGCGCAGCGGATGGTTGAGCACGGCGCCGACCAGGACCGGCCTGTTGATGGCGTTGACCGCGGTCGCGATCGCCGCATACGTCTGCGGTGACAGCCTGGGGTCGATGTCGGTGGAGTTCTCCGGCCAGATCACGAGGGCCGGCGCCGGACGGCGGCCGGCCGCGACCTGACGTGCCAGCTCGATCGTCGCCAGCGCATGGTTATCGGTCACCGTGGTGGCGCGGAGCAGGTTGGGCAGGTTCCTGGCGTGCGGGACGTCGCCCTGCACGGTAGCGATCGGCGCGGTCGGGGCTGGCCCAGAAGGCGGGGACCAGGCCAGGTTGCCTGCCAGCACCAGCCCGCACGCTCAGCACGGCGACGACCGCGGCGGGTCCGCTCCGACGCCAGCCGCGTCTCGCCGCCGCCGCGACGATCAGGTAAGCCAGGCCCGCGCCCGCAAGCGCCAGCAGGAACGTCAGCAAAGGGGGGCCGCCGATCGCCGCCCAGCCCAGCGGTCGGGGCGCCCGGCTGGCTCATGGCCAGCCGGCCCCACGGGAAGCCGCCCCACGGGAACCGGTCGTGCACCGCCTCCTGCGCCACCCACCAGCCCGCTACCGCCAGCGGCCAGAACCGCAGGCGCAGCAGCGGCCGGAGCGCGAGCGCCAGCACGGCGAAGATCAGCGCCTCGAGCAGGGCGAGGGCCAGCCACGCGTACCAGGCGACGTTGACCAGCCAGGACAGCAACGCGACGAAGAACACCAGGCCGCATGTCAGCGCCAGCGCGAAGGTCATCAAGCGGCGCTTGCCCCACACCGCCAGGATCAGCACGGCCGGTCCGGCGATGGCCAGCGGCCAGAACCCGAACGGCGCAAACGCTCCCGCCAGCGCGAGCCCGGCCGCGACCGACGCGGCCAGCGACCACCAGCGGTTCAGGCCCGACCAGGCCGGCTGCGCGGCGGGGCGGTCGCTTCGCCCGGGGAGCGCTGGGCTGCTCGGGCTCGGGCTGCTCGGCTCGGGCTGCTCGGCCTCGGGCTGCTCGGTGCCCTTGCCTCCGCTCGCGGCGGCCCGGCTGTGGTGCAACAGACGCTCCGGACGGTTGGTTGCGGATAATTCTGCAGTTCCTGCGAGCGTATCCGCCTAGCCACAGCCGGAATAACCTGCGCGGCCGGCGACTATCAGATGGGGGGCGAGGAGAGCGGCCGCGCGGCGGTCCCGACGCGCGCGCTCCAGATTGACACTGAGAGGAGTCGGCTGGTGAGCCGTCGTGGATGGGTTCTGTTCGCGGCGATGAGCGTGATCTGGGGCCTGCCGTATCTGCTCATCAAGGTCGCCGTCGGCGGCGTTTCCGTCCCCGTCCTCGTGCTCGCGCGGGTAGCGCTTGGCGCCGCGCTGCTGCTCCCGTTCGCCCTGCGGCGCAAGGAGTTCGGTGCGCTCAAGCCGGTCTGGCCGTGGCTGCTGCTGTTCGCGGTGGTCGAGATCATCATGCCGTGGTTCGCGCTGTCTGAGGCCGAACGCGGCATCAGCAGCTCGCTGACCGGCCTGCTGATCGCGTCGGTGCCGATCATCGTCGCGGTGATCAGCCTGTTCCTGAGCGGTGGCGACCGGCTGAGCCCGGTCAGGTGGATCGGGCTGCTGATCGGGCTGGGCGGCGTCGCTCTGCTGGCCGGACCGCATCTGGTTGGCGCGAGCAGCCGGCAGCGCGAGGTCGGTTGCCGAGGTTCTCTTTGTCGCGTTGTGTTACGCGACCGGCCCGCTGATCGCCAACAGGAAGCTAGCGGACGTTCCGCCGGTCGCGATGACCGCCGCCTGCCTGGTACTCGCCAGCGTCGTTTATGCCCCTCTCGCCGCCCTGAACTGGCCGTCGACGGTCCCGTCGGTCAGCGTGCTGCTGTCGATGGCCGGACTGGCGATCGTGTGCACGGCGGCGGCCTTCCTGATCTTCTTCAAGCTGATCAGCGAGGCGGGTCCGGCCAGGGCCAGCGTCATCACCTACATCAACCCGGCGATCGCGGTCACGCTCGGGGTGGCCGTGCTCGGTGAGCACGTCACCGTCACGATGCTGATCGCGTTCGCGACGATCCTGGCCGGCTCGGTGCTGGCGACCCGGCCGACGCGGCGCACTGGCGCCGGGTCCGGGGCTGGCGAGCGCCGCGTCAAGGCCGGCGACTCGGCGCTCGGCCGGGAGCAGATCCGGGCGGTTGGCGCAGACGCCTCGTCCTGACGGCTTCTGGGTGCTTCCGGCACGGAAAGTCACGCGAAGCGGCCCCTAGCGCGCGACTAGAATCGCGAAGGTGATTGACCTCAAGGCGGCACGACAGAATCCGGACGCTTTCCGGGCCGCGCTCGCGAGGCGCGAGGCGGCCCAGGACTTCGACGAACTGCTGGCGGCCGACGCCAGCTGGCGCGAGTACACCGAGCGCGCGGAGTCCCTGCGCGCCGAGCAGAAGAGGGCCTCCAAGGGAAAGCCGAGTCCTGACGAGCTCGCCGCGCTGAAGGATCTGTCGGCCAGGATCGAGACGGCGCTCCAGCAGCAGGCCGTGGCCGCCCACCGCCGGGACGAGATCCTCGCGCGGATACCGAACCTGCCCGATCCGAGCGCCGCCGACGGCATGGACGAGGAGGACGCCCAGGTCGTCCGCAAGGTGGGCGAGCCGCCGACGTTCGACTTCGAGCCGAAGGACCACCTCGAGCTCGGCTCTGAGCGCGGCTGGATCGACATGGCGCGCGGCGCGCGGCTGTCTGGTTCGCGGTTCGCGTACCGGATCGGCGACGTCGCGGTCACCGAGATGGCGCTGTACCAGTACGTGCTGACACAAGCTGCGCGGCAAGGGCTTCATGACTGTGCTGCCGCCGATCATGGTCGGCGAGCGAGCCATGTACGGAACCGGGTTCCTGCCCACGGAAGAGTCCAACCTGTACCGGCTGGAGAAGGACGATCTGTACCTGACCGGGACCTCCGAGGTCGCGCTCGCCGGCCTTCACACCGACGAGCGGCTGGAGGAGGATCAGCTGCCCGCCAAGTACGCCGGGTTCACCACGAACTTCCGGCGCGAGGCCGGCGCGGCTGGCAAGGACACCAGGGGCATGTTCCGGGTGCACCAGTTCGACAAGGTCGAGATGTACGTCTTCTGCGTGCCTGAGGAGTCGCGAGACATCCACGAGGAGCTGCTCGCGCACGAGGAGGAGATCGCCCAGGAGCTGGGGCTGCCGTACCAGGTCATGAACATCGCGGTCGGCGACCTCGGCGCGCCGGCGGCGAAGAAGTATGACATCGAGGCCTGGTTCCCGACCCAGCAGCGGTACCGGGAGATCACGTCCTGCTCGAACACGACCGACTACCAGTCTCGCCGGCTGAACATCAAGTTCCGCAGGGATGGCCAGCTCGAGTTCGTCCATACGCTGAACGGCACTGGCGCGACCGCCAGGGCGCTGCTGTCGATCATGGAGAACTTCCAGGACGAGGGCGGCAAGGTCGCCGTCCCTGCGGTGCTGCAGCAGTTCGGCGCGCCGCCCGCCATCGGCCGGTACTAGCCGGGGCAGGCCGCGTTCTCAGCCGGTCTCAGCCGTCTCCTAGAACGGGAACGGTCCTGCCGCCGGGCCGCGCTGCGCGGGTATCGGAGGCACCGGCCGTTTGCCTGTGACCAGGCCGGCCTCGTTGACGATCCGCGACGCGGTGATTCCGGTGAAACCGGACCTGGCGAAGAACGTCGTCCAGGAGCTGATCGCGACCGGGTGCTGCTTGACCCTGAGCAGGTAGCGGTAGCTGTTCTTCGACGATCCGCCACCAGCCGCCGATGCCCTTGCGTGCCAGGGACCTGACCTTGGTCTTGATGATCGCCCTGTCCTGGCTGCTGGCGCCGCGTCCGAACATCATGTCGGCGACGATGAGCGTCCCTCCGGGCCTGAGCCACTGGAATGCGGCGGCCAGGAGTCGCAGCTTGTCGGCGTCGCGCAGCCGGTGCAGCGCGTAGCTGGTCACGATCACGTCCGCGCTCTCGACGGGCAGCGACAGGCTGTGGATGGGCCTGGCCAGGACCTCGAGTTCGGCCAGGCCCCGCTGCTGGGCGACCGCCTTCAGCCGGCCGAGCAAGGCCTGATTCCCGTCGATCGCCAGGACCCGCGCACCCCGTTCGGCCAGAGCAAGGCTGACCTGGCCGGGGCCGCAGCCCAGATCGATCACGTTGTCGCCCGGCTGGACGCCAGCCGTGGCAACCACGGCCGCCATCACCTTCTCCAGACCGGTCGCGGTCCGTATCTCCAGGCGGCCAGACGGCGCCGGCGTTTGCTGCGCGGCGCCGCCAGCCGTCCGGTCGGGCTTGCGGCATCAGCGTGCGGCCGATCGCGGAGCGCGTCCGGTCCGCGAGGCGGGCGCGTCGGATCCGCGGAGCGGCGCGTCGGATCCGCGCAGCGGACGGGGGAGCGCATCGGCCGGATCAATGGGGCGCCTGTTTTCCCGCGATGAGGCGGAATGGCGCATTATCCGACCGTTAGCGGGAGCGCTATTCGCTGCTTTGCTGGCAGTCGCCTCGGAATCGGTCACCGAGCCAGACTAGCAAACAAAAGAAGGATGTACTCCCTGCTCACAGCCTTAGCTCGATTGACATTTTCATGCATTTGCGCCCGCTATTTGCGGACGGCAAGTCCATTTCATTCGGCAGTCATCTATAGGTGCCATAAACGTCACTCTACGGTCGAGATTACCGCGGATGATCTGTTATAAACGAGACAATCTCTGCGGCCAGACGGTCACCGGCATCCTCTTGCAGGAAGTGCCCGGCACCGGTCAGAACAGGATGTTCGATCCCCGCCGCGCCCGGGATCGCCCGCCGCAGGATCGGCGCCATACCTCCCGTAATCGGATCGCCGTCGCTGAAAGCCACCAGGAATGGCTTGTCCCAGCGGGTGAGCCGATCCCAGGCCAGCCGGTTGGCGCTCGGACGCCGGGTCATCAGGCCTGATCGGCACCAGGCCGGGCATGGCGCGAGGTCCTGCTGTGTACTCCGCTGCCGGGAAGGGCGCGTCATAGGCGGCGAGAACGTCGGGCGTGAGCGGCTTGGCACATCCCGCGTTGACGAGGCGGGAGATGCTCAGGGTCGGGTGAGTTCTGGACGAGTTCCCTGAACCGGTGCCACACCTCGGGCATCGGGGTATCGCCGGTCGGCAGTCCGGTATTCGCGGCTATCACGCGGGCGAACCGTTGCGGATGCTCGGCGACCAGCCGCAGGCCGATGAGGCCGCCCCAGTCCTGGCCGACGAGAGTGACGTCGCGCAAGTCGAGCACGTCGAACGCGAGCCGCCGAAGGCCGGTCGCGGGGCCGGGTGCGGGGTAGAGCTCCTTGACCAGTCAGCCCTGGTATTTGGCGGTGTATGTGGTGCTGGTGGCCGGCGCGACTATGACATGGCTTCGTGCCCCGCCGTCGGACCACGAGGTGAAGCGATAGGTCGTGCCGTTAATGGTCTGCGGGGACGCGGCGATTACGGAGTTATTGGAACCGACCACGACGGTAGTGCTGAACGGCGCCGCTCGCGCGGTGGAGTTGACGGCGAGCTTCGAGCTTCACGTGCGGGTGGTTCGTCTTGAAGGTCAGCACGACGGTTTTCGGGTCAAGCCGGACTCTCGACAGCCGACTTCAAGCCGCCGGAGTCGATCGCGGTGAGCCGAAGTTCTAGCCAGCACGGGTACTCGTGATCGGGCGCCGCGAAAGAGCCGCTGGCCACGCCGGTGAAGGTCTGGATCAGGTGCGTATGGCAGTTGGTCTTGCGTGATGCAGTGGTGCAGGATAACCGCCCATCGTCAGCGCGGACGCGGGAAGCGTACCGTCCTGCGCGTCGGTCGCATGACCGGAGAATTTGATCGTCTGGCCGACCTGCCAGGTCAGTTTGGCGGTTGGAGCGTCGATGACCGCCGACCGGCGGGGTGTTGCCGACAGTGATCTTGACAGAGGCGGTATCCGATGCGCCCTGATCGTCGGTGACCCGTAGCGAGGCCGTGTAGGTGCCGTTTGTCGGTGTAGGTGTGCATGGCGGTGGGGCCAGGTCGCGTCGCCAAAGGTGCCGTCACCGTTCAGGTCCCAGGAATACTTCAGCGGCCGCGCCTCGGGGTCGGTGGACTCAGATCCGTCGAATGCCACGGTCAGCGGGGCGTTGCCGGCGGTCGGACTGGCGCTGATACGGGCCGTCGGCGGCTGGTTGCCGACGGTGTAGATGATCCGGTGGATAGTTCCGTCTTCCATGTCGACGTAGAACAGGTCGCCGCCGGGCCCGATCTTGAGGTCGACCGGGTGGCCGGCTCCCGCCGTCTGCGTTGACGCCCACGAACGACACGGATGTTCGCCGGGTCGGGCAGGCCGTCAGCGCCGGGCATCATGGCCCAGATCTCGTTGCGCGAGTGGTCGGCGAAGAACAGCGCCCCGTTGTAGGCCGCCGGGTAGGATCCGCCCTGGTAGAAGGCAAGACCGGTGATGGATGACCCGCCGTGGTGGCAGCCCGCATAGCTCACGACACAGAGGCTGTGCTTGTAGGTGTAGTACGGCGCTGCGACCGATCCCGGGGTGGCGTAGAGGCTGGTGCACAGGTTCAGGCCGGCGCTCTGGTAGCCGCCTTGCGGGCCGTCCCCCTCATAGCACGGCCAGCCGAAGTTGCGGCGTCGCGCTGCCGGTCGGGGAAGTCAGCCGGTCGATCTCTTCCCATGTGTTCCAGCCGACGTCGCCGATCCACAACTCATCGGTGCCTGGCCGCTGGGTAAACCGGAACGGGTTGCGCAGCCCGTAGGCGACAATGCGGCGGGCGTTCGGGTCAGAGGATGACGCGAACGGGTTGTCCGGCAGGCCCTGCCCGGTGTCGGGGTTGATCCGGATGACTGCGCCGTTGAGCGTGGCCGGTCCGTCGGTCCGCCGCACGCTCTGGCTCCGCAGCGCGCCGCCCTCTGCGGTCGGCGGGGTCAGCGCCGTACCGGCCGGTGACGGCGGGTCGCCACAACGGATTCGCCTGATCGCCGGCATAGGTCGCGCCGTACTGGCCGTAGTCGACGTTGTTGAAGTTGGCGCCGTCGCCGGCGCTGGCGTAGAGCGCCCCGTCGCGGCCGAACATCAGCGTGCCGACGGAATGGCTGGGGAACTGCTGGCACCAGCCTTCGACCAGCACCTGCTCAGTGCCGGTCATCGCGTTGCCGCTGGCGGTCAGCCTCGAGACACGGGCCGAGACCACGCAGCCGTCGGTCGTCGGTCCCGGCGGCGTCGGGCAGGCGTCGTTCCAGGTCGGCGCGCTTCCGCCGATTGGCGCGTCATAGGTATAGAGGACATAGACGTACGGCCTGGTCGGGAAATTCGGGTCAAGCGCCAGCCCGAGCAGGCCCCGGTCCCAGTAGTTGTCCACTTCAGAAGACAGGTCAGCGAATGTGACCGGATGAGTATCAGTCAGGCTCGAGAAGACCTTGATCACGCCGTTCTTCTGGCCGACGAATATACGGCCGTCCGGCGAAAACTGCAGGACAGTCGGGTTTGTCAGCCCGCTCAGTGCCACGGTGTCTTGGAAGCCGTTCGGCAGCACGGACGCGACGGCAGCGGGGCCAGGGCCGGCCAGCGAAACCACGCCCGCCATCGCCGTTACAAGAAGTGGCGCCAGGACGGCAGTCACAATCCGCCGAATCGTGCCTGAGCGAACAGGAACCACGCGAACCCCCAGCTGCTTGCTCCTGTGCGGGCGACACAGCCTCGCATTGCCGACCGAATGTGGCGTCCTACGGTAGTCGGTCGGGGCGTCCCGCGGTGAGGCCGAATCGGTCACTTTTTGGCATTGCTGGTGCCCGGCGCCGGCCTGCACATCACGGATAGCCGGGGCGGCAGAAGCCCCTGCCGGCGATGCCGCGTTAGCCGACCATTGCTTCCCGGGCTCGCAGCATGATCTCGCGGACCGTTTCCTCGGGCGTCTGACCAGAGCTATCGAGCCAGAGGCCAAGCCGCGGGGTCGCGGCCAGCGCCTTGTCGAGCCCGTTAATCGTGAATTCCCCCGGCCGGTACGCGAGCTTGCCCGTTCTGGCGTGGCGCTCAGCATCGCGGTTGGCCACAACCTCTTTGGTCGGCCTGAGGACGACCAGCCTGCGCGGGCGGCTGCGGACTTGCCCGAGCCACCGTGCCACGTCGGCGCCGAAGATGTTGTCCTGGACCACGGCGGTGAAGCCAGCGTCGCAGTACTCGTCCGCGGTGAGCGCGGACAAGCGGTAGCGCAAGTCCAGCAGGCGGCGCGCTTCGGCGGTCGTCGTGTCGTCGCTCGGATGGACCCAGCCGCTCGTCGCCCACCGGTAGAACTGGCCGCCGCGGATGTGGACGGCCGGATCGAACTGCCTGGCCAGCAGGTCTGCGATGGTGGACTTGCCGGCAGCCTGGATCCCGGTCACGAGCCAGACACCACAGTCATCGCTCACCGCACAGATTCAAGCACGGCGCGCAGATCGTGGCCGGCCGTCACTTGCGCCGCGAATTGCGGGAAACTTGTACTGTCGATCGAGCGGGAGGCGAAACCGGATGACCAGTGCCCTGATCACCCATGCGGACAAGGTGCTTGTTCGCTGAGCGGGGAGACACCAAGGGTGATCTCGCCGCGCACTACGAGCGAGTCGCCGAGCCGCTGATGCGAACTATGGGCGGCCGGCCCGTGCTGCTGCAGCGCTTCCCCGAGGGAGCCGGCGGCCCTTCGTTCTTCCAGAAGCGGGTTCCGAAGAACGTGCCCGACTGGCTCCAGACCACGACCGTGTCGACGCCGAACGGAACCACGTCGCAGGCCCTGGTCGCCGCCGATCTCGATCACGTGTTGTGGGCCGTGAACCTGGGCTGCCTCGGCTTCCACGTCTGGCCGTACCTGGCAGCCGACCCTGACCACACCGACGAACTGAGGATCGACCTCGACCCGACGCCTGGTATCGACTTCTCCCACATCCGCCAGGCCGCTCACGAGCTGCAAGTGCTGTTCGCGGAGGTCGGGATCGCCGGCTACCCGAAGACGACTGGCAACCGTGGCTTGCACGTCTATGTGCGACTGCAGCCGCGCTGGGACTCCTATCAGGTGAGGTCCGCCGCCGTGGCGGTCGCCAGGGAACTGGAGCGGCGCCGGCCCGACCTGATCACCGCGGCCTGGTGGAAGGAGGAGCGCGGCCAGCGCGTGTTCGTCGACTACAACCAGAACGCGCCGCACAAGACGGTCTTTGGCGCGTGGTCGGTGCGGGCCCGGCCGGGTGCCCAGGTCTCCACGCCGATCACCTGGGGCGAGATCGACGAGATCCACCCCGATCAGTTCACGATCGCCTCGATACCCGAGCAGGATCGCGAAGGTCGGTGACCCGTGGCAGTCGATGAACGACGAGCCGCAGTCACTCGAGCCACTGCTTGAGATGAACGCGAGGGACCGGGCGAACGGCATGCTCGACGCGCCTTGGCCGCCGGTCTATCCGAAGATGCCGGACGAGCCACCCCGGGTAGCTCCGAGCCGCGCCAAAAAGACCTGATCGCTGGCCGGGCACGCGATGTACGACCCATTCGAGCCGGGCCATCATGAGCTCAGCACCCGAACCCTCGAGGCTGCCGATGCGGCCAGGAACCGGTTGTTCCCCTGCGAGATCTGGAGTCCGGAGGCGACCAGCTCGCAGGTCTCGTTGCCGCTCATCGTCTTTAGCCACAGCAGCGGCGGCAACCGCAGGTCGGCCACCTTCCTGTGCTCGCACCTGGCCAGCCATGGCTACGTCGTGGCGGCCATGGACCATTCCGAGATGGTCGCGGCTGAACTGGCGCCAGCAGCCGACGAGACCGCCGGGCAGCGCAAGGCCAGGGTCGACGCGGTGATCGGCCAGCCGGGTTCCGGATGTGCGGTTCCTGATCGACTACGTGCTGGGCGCGGGCCTGAACGTGGACGCGGACCGGATCGGGCTGGTCGGGCACAGCTTCGGCGGATGGACGGTGCTGGCCGTGCCTGAGGTCGACGCACGGGTCAGGTCGGTCGTGGCGATGGGACCAGGCGGCAGCTCGCATCCCCTGCCCGGGATTCTGCCGCTTAGCCTGACGTTCGCGTGGGATCGCGATGTGCATGTGCTGTATCTCGCCGCCGAGGACGACGTGCCGATACCGCTCGATGGAGTTCGCGAGCTTTTCGACAGGACGCCAGGACCCAGGCGGATGTTCGTGCTGCGCCGCGCCGACCACCAGCACTTCCTGGACGACGTCGAGGGTGAGCACGAAGCTCTGCGCGCGATGACGCTGCCCGGCGACGCCGCCTGGATCACGGCCGCGATGCGGCCGATGTCGGAGCTCTGCCCTGGTGCGCAGGCGCACGACTTCGTCCGCGGCCTCACGCTGGCGCACCTCGACGCGACGCTGCGCGAGTCGCATGCGGCTGAACGGTTCCTGGCCGCTGGCGCCGATGCGGCGCTCGCGGCCCGGGGTGTTGACGCCGCCGCGTCGGGTGTTGACTAGCCCAAGGCTGCACAACACGGACGATCCGAGGGCGGCGCCATGACCGAGCAGCATGCCAGCGACGCGAAACGGCCGGGATTCCTGCCGGGAGCCGGACCGGCGCCCAGCCCGGAGTCGACTTTCCCGTCGGGTCCGACGGTCGCCGCAGCACGTCGGCGTTCGGCAGGGCAGTGATCGCCGATGCGCTGCGCAAGACCGATCCGGCGGGCGCGCTCGGTGCCGAGCAGGAGACGAACTGGCGCTCCGGCTACCTCACGCACTTCCGCCGGGTCATCGAGGCCGGGCTGTCATCCAGGCAGAGTGCGCTCGCGATAGCCACCGACGGGCTCGGCTCGCTGCGCAGCCGGATGCGCTCGGTCCGTCCCGGCGGCGAGGAGACCGAGCTCGACGACCTGCTGCGGCGGCAGGCGGTGCGACGGCTCGGAACGGCGACGATAAAGGGCACAGGGGAGAGCGAAACCGAGCTGGCGCTGCCCTACCGCGGTGAGCGGCTGCGCGGCGACGACCTGGCCCGCCGGCTCGACGCCTGGGTGACCGCTGGCATCATCGAGCCGTCGTGCGCCGACGCGGTGCGCGAGGTCGCGGCGCACCCGGAGTGGCTGCGTTTGCCTGGCCGCACCGTGGCCGTGCTGGGGGCCGGCTCGGAGGTCGGCCCGCTGCCGGTCCTGCTCCGGTGGGGTGCGACGGTCGCCGGGATCGACTTGCCGCAGCCGCGGATCTGGGAACGCGTGCTCACGACGGCCAGAGTCGAGCGCGGGAACGCTGCTGCTACCCGTCGCCGCGGATACCGGAAACGACGGCCGGAAGCATCCCAGTCGGCGCAGCCCCCTGACGGCGAACTGACCGCCACGGCAGGCGCGGACCTGACCAGCGAGGTCCCCGAGCATCGCCGACTGGATCGCCGGCCTGAACGGCCCGCTCGTCCTCGGCAACTATGTCTACGCCGACGGCGCCGCGAACGTGCGGGTCTGCGCGGCCGCCGACACGCTCACGCTCCGGCTCCAGGCCGCCCGCGACGACGTCGCGCTCGCGTTCCTCGCGACGCCCAACCGACGTCTTCGCGGTGCCCGGCGAGGCCGTGGCGCACTCGGCGCAGGCCTACCAGGACCGGGCGGCAGTTCTCAAACTGGCCGGTCGGCCGCTGCGCACGCTGTCCGGCGGCAGGCTGCTGAGGCGGGCCTATCAGCCGGGTTCTGATCCCGGGGATCAGCGACAACCTGGTCGCTCAGCAGGGCCCGAACTACGCGCTGGCCAAGCGCCTGCAGCGATGGCGGGTGAGCCTGGCCCGCGACGCCGGCAAGGCCGTGTCCATGAACGTCGCCCCGCCGACAAGGACCAAGTCCGTCGTCAAGAACCGCGCGCTCGCCGCCGCCTACGCGGGCGCTCACCGGTTCGGCGCTGAGGTCTTCGAGCCGGACACGACCAGGGTCCTCATGGCGGCGCTGCTCGTGCACGACCTGCACGCCGACCGCCCTGTGCACGATCATCCGTGGCAGGACGAGGCTTACGCGGCCGCCCACGGCGGGCTCTGGCGGATCGGATACGCGCCGCGGAGCGTGCTAGGACTCGCGGCGCTGCTCGGGTACGGCGCCTCCAGGAGCTAACCGGCCGGTCGGCTAGCTCCGGGGCCTGCGGATCGGTGCGGAGCAGGCTGTACAGCACGCCATCCCGCCAGGCACCGTCGCGCCAGCCGGTCTCGCGCATGACACCCTCGCGGGTGAAGCCGGCCTTCTCCAGCGCCCGCTGCTCGGCGATGTTTTCTGCCTCGGTCCCGGCTTCGATCCGGTGCGCCGTCGTATGCGCGAACAGGTACCGCGCCAGCAACCGGTGCGCCTGCGTGCCGACGCCCAGCCCGCGCGCATGCGGCAGCAGGATGACGCCGATCTCCCAGCAGGACGCGGCGGGCGTGATCTCCCTGCGCCGCCAGTTCACCAGGCCGAGGCGCTCGCCGTCGCGTACCACCATCAGCGTGCCGCCGTCCGGGCCGATCAGCCCGTTCTCGGTCCAGCCGCGCCACCAGCGGCGCAGGTCATTCCAGCCGAACCACTGAAACTCCCCGGTGGCCTGCGGGATCCTGGGTCAGCGCCTCCAGCGTGTCGATGTCGCTGTCCCGCACGGGCCGCAGTTCCAGCTGACCGCTCATGCGGCACATGCTGCCACGGACAAGTGGCTGGAAGTAGGATGCCCGCCGTTGGGAGCGTTCTTGACCCATATCTGACGAGCGGCGGCGCCCGCGTGAGCAGGGCGCCGCCGCCACTTCGGCCAGGATCGGGCTTAGAGCACTGGCCTGAGGGACATACCAGGTTCCGGCCCACTCGCGCGGGCGGGCGTTCCCGTGACAACCTCCCGCACGGCTGGCGTGGGCCGGGAGTCCGGTGCGGCCAGGGCCGCCGAATCGGCGCGGCCGCCGGGCAGCCAGGCGAGCCAGCGCGGCAGGTACCAGCTGCGGTCGCCGAGCAACGCCAGCGCGGCGGGCAGCAGGATGCCGCGGACCACGGTCGCGTCGATCAGCACCGCGGCGGCGAGGCCGATGCCGATCATCTTGAGCTGGACGAGCGACAGCGTGGCCAGGATGGAGAACACCGCGACCATGATCACTGCCGCGCTGGTCACCACGCCGGCGCTGCGCGCGATCCCGCCTTCGATCGCCTCGTGCGTCGTGGCGCCGCGCTGCCACAGCTCCCTGATCCGGCTCAGGATGAACACGTGGTAGTCCATGCTCAGCCCGAACAGGAACACGAACATGAACAGCGGCACCCACGGCACGATCGCGCCGTAGCCGGTGTAGCCGAGCACGCCTTCGAACCTGCCGTCCTGGAACACCAGCGTGAGCAGCCCGTACGCGCCGGCCACCGACAGCAGGTTCAGCCCGATCGACACCAGCGGAATGGCGACCGACCGGAACGCCACGAGCAGCAAGAACGAACGCGAGCAACGCCACCACGGCGAAGACCAGCGGCGTGCTGTCGTGCAGCGCCTTGGTGTCGTCGTGATCGGAAGCGGTCCCGCCCGGTCACCGAATAAGTGACACCCGGGACCTGGCCGAGCGTCGCTGGCAGGTACCGCCCGCGCAGAAGATCAAGAGCATGACTCGAAACGGGACCAGACCCGCTACCCGCCAACGGAACGTCGACGAGCAGTGCGCGGCCGCCGGCTATCGCCGTCGCGGTGACCGGCGGCCTGAGCGGCCCGGTCTTCGTCGCGTCCGAACGGAGCTCGGCGATCGCGCGCGTGACGGCGGCGTGCCGCGAGGTCATGGCCTGTGACGACGACCATCGCG
The DNA here is from genome assembly GCA_963809195.1 of uncultured Actinomycetota bacterium. GTDB lineage: Bacteria > Actinomycetota > Actinomycetes > Streptosporangiales > Streptosporangiaceae > Chersky-822. The sequence goes on from CAWEIQ010000006.1 coordinate 426,952, forward strand.
GGTGACGGGCTCTGCGGGAAGGCGGCCTGGATCCTGCTCAGCGTGCGCACCACCGGAGTGTTGGCCGGGAAGCCGCCGTTCGGCGGGCTCGCCGAGCCGCATGTCCGAGCGCCGGCGCCGCCAGCGCCAGCAGCGCGACCACGCCGAGCGTGCCCCACGCCAGCGGATGCCTGACCACGCGCCTGACCAGCGCTGCCCACAGCCTGGACGGGCGCGCGGCCGTCCGGCGCCGGCCGAGGAACGGGATCCTGCCGCGGTCGGCCCAGCGGCCCAGCCAGGCCAGCAGCGCAGGCAGAACGGTCAGCGACCCGGCCACCGCGACGCCGACCACGACGATGGTGCCGATCGCGACTCCGCTGAAGACCGTCATAGCCGGTCAGGAACAGTCCGGCCATCGCGATCATGACGGTCAGGCCGGAGACCACGATCGCGCGGCCGGACGTGGCAGCTGCGATCCGTAGCGCCTGCGCGTGCGAGGCGCCTTTCGCCCGCTCTTCCCGCTCACGACGCAGGTAGAACAGGCTGTAGTCGATGCCGACCGCCATCCCTAGAATGAGCACGACCTCCGATGTGCTCTGGCCGACCGGCAGCCAGTGGCTGGGAACTGCAAGCAGCGAGATCGCCGACATAACCGCGGTCGCTGCGAGGAGCAGCGGGATGCCCGCCGCGATGAGCGCGCCGAACACCACGACCAGCAGCACCAGTGAGACCGGCACCGAGGTCTCCTCCGCCTTGCGGAAGTCATGGGAGATCAGCGCCGTCGCGGTCCTGTCGATGCTCGCGTCACCCGCCTCAGCGACCCGCAGGTCCGGGTGCTTCGCCTGTACGGCGGCCACAGCCCGCAGCGCCGGAACGACCGCGCTGTCAGCGTTTCCGACATCGCCTGGGATATGGAAGCTGACCAGGACCGAACGCCTGTTGGCCGAGATCAGCCCGACGCCGCCATGATCGCCAGGGGAGACGGACGTCGCCGGCCGAGCCCGGCAGGGCGCGCAGCGCGGCGGTCACCTCGGCGACCGCGCGCCGCATCTCGGCACTGGCCGGGTACGTCACCCCGGCTCGCCTGGCCTGGATCAGCACGCTCTCGGTCGGCGGGCTGGTGAAGCCGATCTTGTCCAGGACCCGTTCGGCGTGGCCGGACTGTCCGGCGTCATACGACGGCAGGTTCTTGGTGCCGATCATCTGCCCGCCCACGAAGACGACCGCGACGAGGGCGAGCCACCCGAGCACGGCGGTCTTGCGATGCTTTGCGCTCCATCCGGCAATGCGCTCGACGATCGGGGCACGGACGCGTGGCCTGGGTCGTCGGTGGTGGTTCTGATTTGATTCAGGCAATACTGAACTCTGCATCTGGCGCGACATGGCTTTCCTTTCGCGGGTGCTGTGCGCGGTTGGTTGCAGGTCCCTCGCTCATGAGCTAGCCCCTCATGAGCGAGGGCATTACTTGTTGGGTTCGAACTGGTCAGGTAGCGGCGGTGGACCGGCCCGAGTTGCCGTTGCGGCGCGCGGCGCGCAGCGGGCCAAGCGGCCCAGGATGATCGAGCACGCTCTTCGCTTCGGCCAGCGGGTCCTCGGGCGCGCCCAGCAGGGAGTAGGCGACCCTGGCGTGCATGCGTGCCGTCAGCACGACCACGTAAGGAAGAGAAGGCTGAGAACAAGGAAGATCAGGGCGACGCCGATCGCCTTGGCGGGCGTGTCGACGAAGATTCCTACTCCGCCTCTGCCCGTGGGGGCCGTGAGGAAAGTAGCCGAACTGAGCGCCCCTGAAGGTCCCGTCGAATACGTGTCCTGAGGCACCCAGTACCAGGCCGGTAGCGCGACGCAGCCGATGAACGTCACCCAGACCGTGAGCACCGTCAGGTCCAGAGCCCAGAGGAACGGGAACAGGCCGACTAGGTAGGCAATGTTCCGCCAGGTAGCCGGGTCCGTCCACGCGGCCCGTATGTTGGCGAGCAACCCCCGCCCTCTCATGTCGCGATAGCCGCCGGCCGGCGGTCGATGAACCAGCGGGCGGAGCCGCAACCGCTCGGCGTTCGCGCACCAGCGCATCGACAGCTGCCGTGACGATCAGCAACGGCAGTCCCAGGCAGCGTGATCGCGAGCGTCAGCGTCGCCGTAGCGGCCGTGAAGACCACTGCGAACAGCACCCAGCGACACGACAAGGTAGGCGAGCAGGAACCAGGTCGCTCGCCACGTGCTTGCCGACAACAGCTGCCGGAATGGGTTGGTGTAGAGCGGGAGCCCTTGCCGGATGGGTGGGCGGGTCGCGGCTGTCTGCGCGCTGTGCGCGCTCATCCCACGTCTCGCATCAGCTGCTCGACCGCGCTGACCTTGGCGGTCAGCTCGGCCAGCTGGGCGCGCAGCACGCGCTGGTTCTCCACAGCTTCCTCGGCCAGCTTGCGGTAGTGCGCCATCGCCACCGCGTCGGCGCGGTGCCGCTGCAGCCTGAAGTACGACCACGCCACCGGTCGCGGCGCCGATGATGAACAGGATGCCGAGCGTGATGCTGACCGCCGTGAAGTTCGTTCCTCCGGTGGCCAAGGCCGTCGTGCCGGTCATCGGTTACCTTTCCTCGCTGTCGTCTGCTGAGCCAGCCTCGCCCGTCTCGAGCGCCGCGGCGATCTCGTCCGCCGTCAGCCTGAGCTCGAAGGGGGCGAGCTCGTAGTACTTCATCGCTTTGCCATCCTCCGAGAGCTCGAGCTGCCCGACCACGAACCCGGCCTTCTCGAGCTTGTCCAGGTGCATATAGAGCAGGGGCCTGGACATCTCGAGCCGCCTGGCCAATTCGCTCACATGCACCCGGCCTCGCCTGAGCTCCACGATGATGCGCAGCCGGTGCGGATTCGCCATCGCAGTCAGCCTCGCCAGGAGTTCGTTGCCGGTCAGTTCAAGCTCCACAGGTAGCTTCTGACATCTGTAAGAGAAAACTTACATGTGTCACCTGAGCCCGTCAACTGTCAGTGGATCTGCGGCATGCCACTGCTTGCTGAACGACACCCTGTGCTTGCTGAACGACATCCAGTGCTGGCTGAACGACATCCAGTGCTGGCTGAAACGACATCGGGCCTGACATCGTCTGATGACTCACGCCCGCGGCGCAGGGCGGCGGCCGCGGAGGTATGGGAAGCGTCTGGTTATCCAACCCAGGGGGTTAAATCGTGGAGTTCGCGCTGATCACAGGCCGCGTGCGCTCGGCTGCCAGGGGGGCGGCCGATAGTGCCGGTCCGGTTGGCCAGCCGAGCAAGCTGCGGTCATTCGATCCGAACCGGATCGCCGACCTTGAATACCGGGCGTGGGTCGGGTACTACCTGCGCCGCTGGCCGCAGGTGCTGGTCGCTTCCGTCAGGCTGGTGCGGTCGGGCTTCGGCATGGACTGGACTAGGACGCTGCACGGGGCGTGGCTGGTGCTGCGCGCGAACCAGTTGTGGGCGCCGATGCCCGAAAACGATCCTGACGGTGCTCGCCGGTGCATGCGGCGGTTCTATGCGCTGGTCAGGCTCACCTACGGATATCCGGCCGACCCTGCGGAAGCCGCCAGGCTCGAGGTCGACTGGTGGCGCGCGCACCGCGAGAACCAGTACTCGACCGCGCCGCGAGGAGCAGGCGATGAGCTCGTCGAGTCGGTGACGAGGTTGTACAGCTACCTGTACCGCGAGCCGGAGGAGGCGGTCAGGGCAGCGGCCGTCTACCGGGCGAGGGCGATGGACCTGTCCGACCAGTGGGTCGCCGCGGGCTGCGAGCCAGACAGCCCGCTTCTGCCGCTGGAGCATGCGGCGCTGGTCCGCTCCTACGCAGCCCTGCTAGCGGTCGTTCATCACTGAACGTGTCATTTCGCGAATTGGCGCTTGACTTCAAGCGTGGTTGAAGATCTAGCGTCCTAACCAGCTTCAATTTCACGCTGTTGTGGAGGCTGGCATGGGCACGTGGGTGCGCGCTGCGGCGGTAGACGACATCACTGAGGGCGGCGCGAAGTCGTTCGCCTACCTCGACAAGCGGATCGCGCTCTTCCGCACTCCGCGCGGCGTGTACGCGTGCGACAACCGCTGCCCGCACCAGGGCTACGCGCTGGTCCGAGGTGACGTCAGGGACGGCATGCTGACCTGCGCGTGGCACAACTGGAAGTTCGAGCTAGGCAGCGGCGCCTGCACCTTCGGCGGCGAGAACATCAGGACCTACCCGGTGCAGATTCGCGAGGGCCAGGTCTTCATCGACATCACCGATCCTGCTGCCGAGGTGATCAGGCCGGAGCTTTTCGCCAGCCTGAACGAGGCGATGGAGGACCTCGACGTCGGCCGGCTGGCGCGGGACACCATGCGGCTGCAGCGGATCGGCACGCCGCTGGCCGACGTGATCCGCGAAGGGGTCAGGTACGCGGCGCCGCGGGCCGAGTACGGCTGGGACCACTCGCTCGCGACGATGACCGACTGCCTGCGGATGAGCCAGTTCTTCTCCGAGTCACTGCGCGCGCTTCCGGTGATCCAGGGGCTGTCGGTGGCCGCTGATAACCAAGTCAGGCGTCCTGACCGGCCGAGGCCAGATCCGGCCGACCCTGTTCGCACGTACGGGTCGATTGACGATGCTCTCGCCGCGTACCCGGTGCTGGTCGATCAGGAGCGCGCGGAGGAGGCCGAGGCGCTGCTGCGCGGCCTGATCGCGGCTGGCGTCCCGGCGCCGGCTTTGCGGCATATGCTCCTGTCGGCGGTGACCGATCACTTCCTCGCCTACGGCCATTCGATGATCTTCGTTCAGAAAGCGTTCGAGATGCTGGACCAGATCGGCTGGCAGGAGGCCGACACCGTGCTGTCGCCGCTGGTGCCCGAGATGGTGCTCGGGACCAGGTACGACAAGCTCCCGTACATGCGTAAGTTCCTGCGAGCGTGGCAAGCCGCCGAGCCTGACCTGTCCGCGCTCGCGGGCCGCGCTGGCGGTGGCCTGGCAGGAAGCGTCGCCGCTGGGCCTGGCGGCTTCGACCAGGCCGGATACCGGAAGGCGCTAACGGACGGTTCGCCAGAGGATGCTGCCTCTGGGTTGCTCGGAGCGCTGGCGGCAGGCGTGCCAGTGGCTTCGCTGATCGATGCGACCGGCCGGGCCGCCGCCGAGCGGCTGGCTCGGTTCGACATCGAGCTGGACCTGGACGACACCAACGAGTGGGGCTGGCTGGACGTCACGCACACGCTGACCTACCTCAACGCGCTGCGATGGGCCTGGTCGGCCGATCCGTCGCCGCAGGTGCTGCGCGGCCTGTTCCACGCGGCCTGGTTCGTCCAGTGGACCGGACAGTTCGACGAGCGGAATCCCGGCGCGAACGGCGGCCGGCCTACACCGCATCGGACCGAGGACGCAGGCGACGTGCACAAGGCGATCGTCGGCCGCGACCCCGAGGCGGCAGTAGCGCTGGTCGACGGGTTCTCCGGACCGCGCGAGGATCTGGAGCGGTCGCTGATCCAGGCCGCCGCCGAGGACCACTCCGCCGCGCCGATCATGGTCGCTCACGTGGTGAAGACCGCGCGGGCGGCGGTGGACGAGTCGCGCGCGCTCGGCGACGGTCCGGAGGCCGAGCCCATCGCCGCGGCCGCCAGGTTCCTGGCCAGCCCCAAGCGTGAGCGGTTCGTCTACCAGTCGACGCTGGAGGCGATCACAGTGCTGCGCGGCATACCGAAGCTCGAGTCCGATCAGGTCAGGCCGAGGTAGCGGCGACGCGCGGCGCTTGCTGGTGGCGCGCTGGCGCTGAACGGACCAGAATTGGCGAGCATGGAGCGACGCAAGCCCAACAAGTATGTGCTCGCGGCCGTCGCGATCGTCCATGTCGCGGTCGTGGCGCTGACCTGGCGGGACATCGCTGGCCGCCCGTCCGAACAGATCCGCGGCAACAAGAAGTTCTGGCGGGTGTTCAGTGCGCTGAACACGGCAAACGCGGCGGTCTACTGGCTCGTCGGCCGTCGGCGCGCATAGCGACTTCTTCACGCCGAGCGCCAATCTTCACTCCAAGCGGCATCTTCACGCCGGTTGGCGCCGCGTGCCTCAGCAGGCCCGCGTCCCGCCCCGGGTCGCCGAGCCCCGCCGGCGCCCGTGTCCGGTGCGGCCGTGTGTCGATGGTCCACCCAGTGCGGTTTCTGGTGCTGACAGGACCATCCATACACGGGCTTCGGCACCGTGCCCGACCTGCGACATCGGGTATTTGGCTCATTACACCGTAAAGAGTATGTAATACTGCCGACTTTGTTACGGCCGGAATGGCGCCGCGGCTCTGTCTGGCTTGCCGGCGCGGGTCGCCGGGGCCAGGCGCCTCGCGGAGGCGCCAACCTGAAGGAGGTCTGTCATGGCAGGGATCCGGGGTCGGCGGCTGGGACTGGCCAGTGCTGCCCTAGGTCTAGCGGCGGGCACGATGGCGGGAGCCATACCCGCGAGCGCCGCGCCCGCAAGCAGCGCGCCGGCGAGCGCCACGCTCAGCGCAGCGCCCATAAGCGCAGCGCCCTTGAGCGCAGGCTGCGTGCGTGCTTGTCCCGACGCCGCGGCTGCCGCGCCCGCGATCATGCGACTCAACGGGGTGTCTGCCAGCTCATCGTCGAGTGCTTGGGCCGTCGGAGCGTGGTCGCGGACCGGGACGGGTTACAAGACCCTCATCGAGCACTGGGCAGTTGGGCAGTGGCACATCCAGGCCAGCCCGAATCCCGGCAACGATACGAACACTCTGACCAGCGTGACTGCGCTGTCCAGAAGCCAGGCATGGGCGGTAGGCGACTATCACGTCAACGGTCAGTCGCTGAAGACGCTGGTCGAGCACTGGAACGGGAGGTCCTGGACGGTCCAGCACAGCCCGAGCCCGGTGAAGGGGAACAACACGCTTTCTTCTGTTGCGGCGACCTCTAGCTCGAACGTCTGGGCGGTCGGCTACACGCTGAGCACCACCGGCGAGCAGAAGACGCTGATCGAGCACTGGAACGGGAGGTCGTGGACGATACAGCACAGCCCGAGCCCCGGTTCCTCAAGCCTGCTGACCGCGGTCGCGGCCGTGTCGCGCACGAACGTCTGGGCTGTTGGGTACAGCGACAGCTCCGATGGAACGACGACGAAGACGCTCATCGAGCACTGGAACGGAAGCAGCTGGAAGATCCAGCCCAGCCCGAACCCGAGCGTCGCGCAGAACTACCTGTGCGGGGTGGACGCCACATCGAGTTCGAACGCGTGGACTGCCGGAACCTACGTCCAGGCTGGGTTCCAGGGTCCGTTGATGGAGCACTGGAACGGCAAGTCATGGAGCATCCACGGCAGCCCCCAGCCCGCAGGGTATGAGTACGACCCGTGCTCCATCTCCGCGCTCTCGTCGAGCAGCATCTGGGCGGTCGGCTCGCGTTGGCACTTTGACGCGGACCACACGCTGATCGAGCACTGGAACGGCAGCACGTGGAAGACCCAGGCATCGCCCAACCCGGCCGGCGGTGACATGGACGAGAACGTGCTGAACGCGGTCACTGCCACGTCGGGAACGAACGCGTGGACCGCTGGCTGGTCCTACGTTCGAAACAGCGGCCACATCAAAGCGCTGATCGAGCACTGGAACGGCTTCACATGGAAGCTGCAGACCGCGGCGATCCCGGGATGATCAGGGCAGTGTATGGATGGGACAGCCATTGCGGTTTCTGGCGGTGATTGGTCCATCCACGGGCCGGCTAGCCGCGGTCGGCGGCGGCCGGTCTGACAGCGGCCGGTCTGACAGAGCCAGGTCTGACAGAGCCAGGTCTGACAGAGCCAGGTCGCGGCGGCTCGCTCTCGGGATGGATGTACCGGCCGCCGCGGAGCAGCGAGGCGAGCGCTGCAATCGCCGACAGGGCGGTGGCGACGGCGAGGACGACCATCAGTCCGTGCTGGAACGGCAGCGAGATCAGGTGCGGGAAGAACGTCCGTCCGGTGAGCGCTCGCTGGTTAGCGGCGGGGAGCGTGGCGAGCGTGCCTGTCGCCGCCAGTACGTGCTGCACGGGGTTGACCCCGAGGACGGCAGCGAAGAGCGAGGACACCGGCGGCAGCGAGCCGATCTGATGGGCGATCGCATGCGGCACGCCATGCTGCTGCAGGCCGCGCGTCAGCGTGCGGGGCAACGTGCTCGCGAGGCCGGCGATCATCAGCGAGAAGAACACCCCGATCGACAGCGCTGTGCCTGAGTTCTGGTAGGTCGAGCGCATGCCGGACGCGACCCCTCGGTACCTCGCAGGAACGCTGCTCATGACCGAGGCCGAGTTCGGTGCGGCGAACATGCCGCCGCCGATGCCGTTCGCGGCCGTGAGCAGGGCGAAGGCCCAGTACGAGAAGTTCGCAGGGATGAGCATCAGCCCTACGAAGCTGGCGCCGAAGACGACCATCCCCGCCGTCGCGAAGCCGCGAGCGCCGAAGCGGTCGGACAGGTGCCCGGAAATGGGTCCTGAGATGAGGATGCCGGCTGTCAGCGGCAGCAGGAAGATGCCGGCCCAGAGCGGGGTGGCGCTGTATGAGTAACCGTGCAGCGGCAGCCAGATCCCCTGCAGCCAGATGATCAGCATGAACTGCAGGCCGCCGCGGGCGATAGCCACGGCGAGGCCGGCGACATTGCCTGCCGTGAATGCCCTGATCCGGAACAGGCTGAGCTGGAACATCGGGTCGGCGACCCGGCTCTCGATGAACGCGAACGCCGCGAGGAGCGCGATGCCGCCGATGATGCTCCCGTAGACGAACGGGTTCGTCCAGCCCATCGCGTGGCCGCCGTAGGGCTGAATTCCCGCGGTGATGCCGACCAGGATCGCGGACAGGCCCAGCGCGAATGTGATGTTGCCCCACCAGTCGATCTTGCCGCGATGACGCTCGCCGTCGTCGCGCAGCTTGAGATAGGCGCGGACCGTGCCGTAGATGCCGACCGGCACATTCACCCAGAACACGGCGCGCCAGTCGATGGCTGCCAGGATGCCGCCAGCCACCAGGCCGATGAACTGGCCGGCGATGGCGGCTACCTGGTTGATGCCGAGCGCGAACCCGCGCTGATCGACGGGAAACGCGTCGGTCAGGATCGCCGCGGAATTGGCGGTGAGCATCGATCCGCCGATGGCCTGGAGCACGCGCCAGCCGATCAGCCACAGAGCCCCGTGACTCCCGCTGAAAGGGTCGAATGACAGCAGCACCGACGCGGCGGTGAAGACCGCGAAGCCGGCGTTGTAGATCTTGACCCGGCCGAACATGTCGCCCAGGCGGCCAACCGTGACGACGAGAACCGCCTGGACGAGCCGGTAGCCCAGGATCATCCAGAGCAGGTAGACGACGTTGCCTGGCGCGAGCGGATCGAGGTGAATGCCGCGGAAAATCGCCGGGAGCGCGATGATGACGATCGACCCGTCGAGCGCGGACATGAAGACAGCGGCCGTCGTGTTCGACAGCGCCACCCAGCGGTAGCGGTCCCGGTCGTGCTCGTGTACCGCCGCCATCAGATGCTGTGCGCCAGTCGCTCGATCAGCGGCGCAGCCGCGTAGAGCTGCTCGAGTTCCCTGGCGGTGAACCCGGCGGAGAGCGCGTGGGCGAGTTGCTCGGTCCGGGCGTTTCGCTTATCTCGCAGCGCCTGCAGTCCCGCCTCGGTGACCGACAGCACGATCCGCCGGCCGTCGGCCGGATCCGAGCTCCGCCCCACCAGGCCGCGGGACTCCAGCGCCGCGATCGTGGCGCCCACCGACTGCGGGCTGATCTGCTCGAGCTTGGCCAGCGCGGTGGACGTCATCGGGCCCGACCGCTCGAGGCGGACGAGGGCTGAATTCTCGGGCAGCGACAGCTCGCCTGCGGGCCGCACCTGACGCAGTCTCCTGAGCAGGAGGCCGACGCTCGCCCGCAGCGCCGCCGCGACGTCATGCACGTCAGGATCGCGAACGTCAAGGACCTCGATCTCAGGCATATCGTAAGCCTAACTAATAAGTTTCTCCTTAACAATTACCAAGGTCCCAGGAGCGCTAACTGGTGGATTGCGGTCATGGCCTGCTTATATACGTGTCATGGCAGAGCCAGCGACACTTCCGCGCGTGACCTTGGCTGAACTGCTTGCGGTCCTGTCCCTGGCCGCTGACCTGGGCATGGGCCAGCCGATGGAACATGTCCTGCGCCAGTGCCTGATCGCCCTCCGGCTCGCCGAGCGGCTCGGCGTGGATGAGACCGAGCGCGAAGTCGTCTACTACTCGGCCCTGGTCGCCTGGGTCGGCTGCCATGTCGACGCGTATGAGCAGGCGAAGTGGTTCGGCGACGACGCCGCGCTCAAGTCTGATTTCCGGCTGACGGACTTCGCGACGGCTGCGTCTCGGCCGTTGTTCATACTCCGCCACCTGGGCACCGGCCGCCCCATCGCGGAACGGACCAGGCTCGGGGTGGCGTTCCTCGGCGAGGGACGCAGGGCCGCGGAAGCGATGCTCGACAACCACTGGATGGCGGCCGATGAACTCGCTGCCAGGCTCGGCATGGCCCAACTGGTGCGCGACAGCGTCGAGCAGACCTTCGAGCGCTGGGACGGAAAGGGCGTACCCAAGGGGGCGCGCGGCGAGGAGATCCTGCTGGCCGCCAGGCTCGTCGCGCTGGCCGACGTGGTTGAGGTGTTCCACCGCGCAGGCGGCCTCGACGCCGCCGTCGAGGTCGCGCGGCAGCGCCGTGGAACGCAGTTCGATCCCGAACTCGTCGACCTCTTCACCGCTGAGGCAACAACGCTCTGCGAAGGTCTCGATGAGGGCGGCACCTGGGACGCGGTCATCGCGGCCGAGCCGGCCCTGGGCGTGCGGCTCGGCCGCGACGAGGTCGAGACCGCACTCGAGGCGATCGCCGACTTCACCGACGTCAAATCGCCCTACACCATCGGTCACTCGCGCGGCGTCGCCGACCTGGCTGGCGCGGCGGCACGTGTCTTCGGCCTGAACGAGGCGGCTGCGCGGCAGGTCCGGATGGCGGGACTGGTTCATGACCTGGGGCGACTCGGCGTGCCAAACACCATCTGGGACAAGGACGGAACGCTCAGCCACGCCGAGACCGAGCGGGTGCGCATGCACCCGTACCTGACAGAGCGGATGCTGGCCTGCTCGTCGGGCCTGACGCCGCTGGCGGCCATCGCCGTCCAGCACCACGAGCGGATGGACGGCTCCGGCTACCCGCGCGGGCTGGCAGGCGGCGCGGTCAGCCCGGAGGGCCGGTTGCTGGCCGCGGCTGACTTCTACCACTCGCGGACCGAGCCCCGGCCGCATCGCCTCGCCGCCGGGCCCGATGAGGCTGCGGCCCTGATGCGCGCTGAGGCGAAGGCCGGACGCATTGACGCGGAGGCTGCGGCCGCGGTGCTGACCGCCGCCGGGCACCGGGCCACCCGCAGGCAGGCCAGGCCCGGCGGATTGACCAGCCGCGAGATCGAAGTTCTCCGGCTCCTGGCGCGCGGGCTGTCGAATCGCGAGATCGCCGAGCGTCTGGTTATCTCACGAAAGACAGCGAGCCATCATGTCGAGCACATCTATGCCAAGACCGGCACGACGAACCGGGCGCTCGCGAGCCTGTTCGCCGCAAGCCACGGCCTGATCGGCGACGACTGTTAAGGCGTGCCGAGCGGCCTGTAGCCCGAGCAGAGGACACGCATCCACGTGATCCGCGCACCGTCGGTGTCATAGTAGGCCTGCTGCTCGACGAGGTAATCGCCGTCGGATTTGCGGACGCGCAGCAGGTAGCTGAGGTGCCCGCGCCCGGGGAGCTGACAGGTGCTGACCGATTCCAGGCCCGGATGTCGTTGCCCGGCTCGAACCATCTGCCGAGGACGATCTCGTCGATGACCACCCGCGGTGCACTCGCTTGCCAGTGCCGCCCAGGCGTCAGCGCCTGGAAGTCGATCGGGTCGGAGAGGACGGAGCGGAGCGCCTCGGCGTCCTTGGCGACCAGCGCCCTGGCGAACCGCTCGCCAACGAGGCAGTCAGTAGCTGAACGTAGTTGCTGGCTCATCGCCGATCCATTCCCACAGCGGGACGGTGCCGCCGAGCGTGGCATTGCTGACCAGGGCCTGGTCATCCAGCTTCTTGGCGTTGAAGCATATGGGGCAGATCAGCAGTTTCCCGCCCGCCGCCTCGTAGCGCTTGGTCAGCTCCTGCAGGGAGGGGCAACCTTCGCAGGCCACGCCCTGGGCGACGCCGTCGAGCGCGAGCCTGACGGCCTCCTTCGTGCAGAACATCAAGGTCGGGCGGCCCTGTTCGGCCGCGGCGACGGCAACCAGGAAGGCGACGGTCACCTTCTCGGCGTCCTCCAGGCCGGTCGTCAGGCTGATCACAGCTTTGCTTGCCACAACAGGTCCTCTCCTCGCGGAAGAGCCTGCGGCCCTTCGTTGGCTTTGAGGATCGCGCGGAGTGACGGCCGGCGCATGGGGCAAGTGCCCTATCTTCGGGCGGCGTACGGCCAGCGGCCTGCGGCCGGCGGGACCTCGGCGCGTGCCCTCAGTCGTGAGGAGAGCGAGTGTCGGGAGCCGGCGAGATGTCGCTGAGCGTGCCATCTTCGCGAACAGTCCAGCGGAAGCCTGCTGCGTCGCGGAACGTCAGGAACGCGGTGAGCGCCTCGGCGGCAGCGGCCGGTGAGTCAGACGTGTCGCCGCCGGCAGGCTCAGGCTTGCGCTCGAAACACACCTGCTGCCCGGGCAGCAGCCTTGCGGCCGGGTCTGGCCTGCCCATCCGGTTCGTGCCGAGCAGCCAGATCACGTAGAGGTCGTAGATGGGCTGATGGCTGTTGTTGTGCACCGTAGCCGCGACCAGCCCGTCGGGCGCGAGGTCGTCAGAGGAGTGTGCGGCTCCGGCCTCCCGCGGCTCTGGCGCGCTGGTGCTGGTCCGCCTCAGCTCAATGAAGACTTGGCATGCCTGCGCCCGGCGACGCTCCTCGAGCGCCAGGCGCAGATTCTGAGACTGCAGCTCCAGGACCTCGGCCAGGTGCTTGGTGAGCTCGTGCTGGGCCGCGAGCTGGCGGCCGCGGGCAGTCAGAGCCTTGCGGCCCAGCACCGCTGCCACCAGGACGCCGACGGCCAGCACCACGGTGGCGACGGCGGTGATCCAGGTCGGCGCGGACGGCGACATGGCGGCAGCCTAGGCCTCTACATGCCATCTAGTCGCCGTTGTCAGGGAACTGGTGAAACTAGTGAAATGTGAAATATCCGCGGCCCGCCTCCCGCCTCTCCCCGCCCGCCTCCCGCCTCCCCCGGCCCGCCGCCGTCTCCTGCCTCACGGCGGGTCGGGCGCCACATTGCCATCAACTCCGCGCGAGAACAGCAGCCGCTGACGCTGCTTGTTATTGCCGTCGGTCAGGTACGGGGTCTGCCAGCTTGCATCCTCGGCGAGGAATCCGCTGTCCGGGGCGTGATCGGCCGCGGCGATCTGCGATGCCCACCAGCGGGCGTAGAAGTGCTGGAAGATCCTGGCGTACTCGGTGAAGTACACGTCCGCGACGTCCTGATTGCCGCGGATGACCAGCATGTTCTCGTCGTTCTCGTTGGTGGAGGCCGGCGAGAAGTTGGCCGACCCGCTGATGACCGTGGGGTCCGCGCTCAGCGGGTCGACCAGGATGATCTTCGTGTGCAGGAACGGGACGTGCACGTTGAAGCCGGTGAGGGATTCCTGCGCCCAGTTGCTCAGCTCGTCGGGGCCGCCGGTTGCCCCGACGGCGACCAGCACGCCGGGCAACCCCGACCACTGCGCTTGGTTATTGTCCTGTGAATCGAGCATCAGGAAGTGCAGCGCCTGGCCCTGGTACGCCGCGAGTTCCTGCTCGAACACCTTGGTCAGCCCGAACGGGAGCGTGATATGCGCGGCGCCCAGCGGGGTCGACGTGAACTGCTCCGCGTACCAGTTCAGCGGGGCGATGCCGCTGCGCGGGCTGAAGACCGTGTGCACGCCGGGCGTTGTCACCGCGGCGATGTCGAAGGAGTTGTTGCCGCCCATCCAGGTGCGCAGGTCCTGGACTTGCGGGTCGGTGGCGAGCTCGGTCCAGTACGGCAGGTACTGGCTGGCGATGGCCGGATCGCGCACGGCGTGACCCACGTTGGAGTGACCGAAGATCCCGCCGAGGCTCAGGTTGGTTGAGCCGGTCCAGACGCTGACCGGGCTGAGCGTGCCGTCTGCCGCTTTCGTGGCATAGACGATGAACTTGTTGTGGGCGAGCTGCGGATGCGCGCGCGGCGTGAGGATCGAGCGGTCGATCCCGGACGCCGCGATCGCCTGCTCGTTGGCGTTGCCGGTGTCGTCGTCCTTGGCGTGATAAACGATCTGGACGTCGGCGCCGGCCGCATGAGCCGCCTGGAACGTGGCCAGCGCGCCGGGCTCGGTGAACTCGAACACGGCAGCCCTGAGCGCGTTTCCCGGTGCCGCTGCCTGGCCGATGAACGCGAGCAGCGCTTCGTCCAGACCTCGGGACAGCCACCTCATCGCCGCAGTGCGCTGCGGTTCCGCCAGGGCCGTCGGCTTGGCACCGAACTTGCGCACGTATGCCTGGCTCGCCGCGACGCCACGGTTGAAGTAAATGCCGTGGGGGCCGACGTCGGGATTGCTGGTGCTGACACTGAGCGTCGCCTCCACGCCGTTCTGGGACGTCAGGCTGCCCGGCGCGCCGTAGCGGGGCACGACCCGGTAGGTGTAGTTGTGGGCGGGCTTGGCGCTGTAGTCGCCCCACCAGAACGACTGGATCGGGTACTGATCGGACAGGTACATCTGGGTCGGGTCAGGTACGGGCACGACAGAACGGAAGGTCTTGAATCCGGAAAGCCAGTACGCGTCGTCGTTCTCGGTGTGATCCGTGCGGAAGATCGCGAACCCGAGGCAGCCGGCCAGCAGCCCGGGATCGAGATCAAAACCGAGAAAAACGCCGTTCGATCCGGCTATCGCCTGCACGGTCACCCCACCGGAAACGCTGCGTGCCCGCATCTCGGCCCCTCCCTGCCGTCTGGACAATTACGTTAGCAACGGACAACGTTTATGCAATGGGCAAGTCATCGCTGATTCTTAACCAACCGTTCTCGCTAATGCTGTTCGCGAACGATCTCTTGTTTGACGAGAAACGGATGCGATGGTCGGCATCGCCGGCTGGGTGGCAGCAGGCGGCGGGATGATTCCCCGATTCCTAGCGCTCGCAGGCTCTGTGACACCTCCGACCCGAGGCAAAGCCCTGGGCCGGTGCGCCCAGCGAACAGAACCCCGAGGTCACGTATGCTGACTAGCTCGTATCCGGCGTTTATGAGGCCCGGGCGGCTGGCGCAGACGCGCCTGCGGTGATGAGCGTGCGCGAGCACGAGAGTGGCGGGGAGGAGCGGCGTGGACAGCACGGATGTGCGGCAGAGCCGCCCGCGCGATGCCGCCGCCCCCGAACGGCCGCTTCTCAGCCAAGCCGTCCGGCCGTGGGCCGCGTGGGTGCTGGTCGCTTGTGCCGTGATCGTGCCCGTGCTGGGGGCGCTGCTCGCGCACCAGACCAGGGCGAACGCCTTCGATCGCGCCGTCGACGCTCCCATCATCAGGGCGTTCAGCGACCATCAGGTCACCGCGTACTGGCTGGGACGTCCCGGTTCAGAGCTTCCCGCGTTCCTGATGGTCGTAGCCATCGTCGCCGTCTGCCTGCTGGCTGGAAGGCTCAGCGGCGCTCTGCTCGCTGCTCTTGGACTCGCGGTCTCCGAAGGCCTCACCGAAGAGCTGCTGAAGCCTCTCTTCCACCGGACCTACCTTGGCTCTGTCGTCTATCCGAGCGGTCACATGACCGCGATCGCCGCGATCGCCGCGACGGTCACGGTGCTGCTGCTTCTGCCGCCACAGCCTGCGCGGGCCAGGGTGCTTCGTTACCTCGTACTGGCCGCGGCGTATGTCCTGGTGGTGGCCGTCCCAGTCGGACTCATCGGCTTGCGCTGGCACTACTTCACCGACATTGTCGGCGGCGCCGCCGTCAGCGTCGGCACGGTAATAGCCGTAGCGTTCATCCTTGATACGCCGCTGGTGCGGCGCTGGCTCGCCGGGCCGAGCCGCTGGCTGCGTGTCACGGCGTCCCGCGGGATGCTCGCTGAACGCAAACCCGCTCCTTAGTCGTTATAGCCGGTAAGGGCTGCTGACAGGCGCTAGATTCTTGGCCGCTGTGTGGGAAAGTCATTTACCAGGCGCCACCCGCAGAAGTGCCGAGCGCGTTAAGGTGGCGGCCATTACGAAGGGGCCAAAACAGTGACCGACTTCCCGGCAGGCGGAGAAACTCCTCCAGGCGGCGAGCCTCCCCTGGGCGGCGGACCTCCTCCATCTGGCGGCTACCCGCCACCGGGCGGCGGACCTCCTCCACCGTGGCGGCTACCCGCCACCGGGCGGCGGACCTCCTCCACCTGGCGGCTACCCGCCCAGGCGGCGGACCTCCTCCACCGGGCGGCTACCCGCCCGCAGGCGGCGGCTACCCGCCCCCAGGCGGATATCCGCCTCCCGGAGCTGGCTACCCGCCTGCCCAGCCGTCCAAGGTGCGGCCCGGCCGTATCTGGTACCTCGTAGCGCTGGCGTTCTTCGCGGCGGGACTGGCGTGGCTGATCGTTGGCATCGTCTCGCTCGGCAATACGGTCAACGACCTGCAACGGGTACCGCTGCCGGCAGGCGGAACGATCAGCCTCGGCCACAGCGGTGGCTACACGGTGTACTACGAGGGCCCTGGCGCTCAGAACGGCAATATCCCGAGCTACAACATTCACATCATCCCGGCGTCGCCTGGCGCGGGAGTGCCCAGCCTGACGCGGTACGGGTCCACCGTCACCTACAACATCGGATCGCATCACGGTCGCGCGGTGCTCACGTTGCACATCACCGGGCCAGGCAAATTCAGGGTCACGGCCACGGCCACCGGAACACCTGCCCCAGGCGCTGACCTCGCGTTCGGCGGCAGTATCGCGAGCGGCGTCGTCGGCGTCCTGCTGCCTGGGGTGCCGCTGATGATCATCGGCGTGCTCGGCGCTGTGCTCCTGCTGGTCATCCGCATCGTCCGCAAGCGCTCTCTGCGGCGGCCGCCATCCGCGCAGTACGCCTACCCGCCGGGCATAGGGCCGCGCTACGCGCGTGAGCGCGGGGCCTTCAGGTCGCCAGGGCGAAGCCGGTACTGCTGCAGGCGCAGGCCGTGGTACTTCTCGGTCTCGCCTACCCACTCCATGCCAATGCGGCGCACGGTCGCGAGGGCGCGCGCGTTCGCAGGTCGAACCAGCGCGATGACCTGCTCGATTCCCTGGTCAAACGCCCAGCGCGCAAGCGCGAGCCCTGACTCGGAGGCGTAGCCATGCCCCCACTCCTTGGGGTGCAGGGCCCAGCCGATCTCGAACTCCTCGTCGGGCGCCAGCGGCAGCAGGCTCGCCCCGCCGACCACGCGCCCGTCATCGGGGAGCTCGATCGCCCAGCGCCCAGCCGGGGTCAGCATCCGTGTATCTTCTGCGATCCACTGCTGCAGGACCACGCGCATCGCTGCGATGTCCTGCACGCGGTCCATGGCGGGGGAGAGCCACCGGGCGACATCGGCATCGCCGTACGCGCCTAGCGCGATCTCGGCGTCCTCGACGTCCCAGCCGCGCAGCGCCAGCCTTTCTGCGACAAGTCTGTGAGCCATGGCCTCACCCTAACCAGTTGGCACCGACACGCCTCGGGTCACTGGGAGTCGGTCAGGACTTCAGCTCGCGTCCAAGCTTGACAGGAAACCAAATAGTTTCCTAAGTCTCCCTCGTAACCTTGACAGGAAACCAAATGGTTTCCTATTGTGGGGACATGGATCCGGTGTTCAAGGCGCTGGCAGACCCGACGCGAAGGGCGCTGCTCGACGAGCTGTTCGCCCGCGACGGGCAGACGCTGGTGGCCTTGACGGCGCGGCACGACATGACGCGGATAGCCGTCGCCAAGCACCTGAAGATCCTTGAGGAGGCGGGCCTGGTCGTCACCAGGAGGCAAGGCCGCGAGAAGTTGCATTACCTGAATCCGGTCCCGATTCGCCTGGTCCATGACCGATGGGTGAACAAGTACACCGAGCCATGGGTTGCGGGGCTGGCGGACCTCAAGCGCGACCTGGAGAGCCAGATGGAGAAGGTCTACGAAATCTACATCCGCACTACGCCCGAGCGGCTGTGGGACGCGATCACCGATCCGGCGACGAGGCAGAAGTACCACTTCGGCGCTTCGGTGAACTCGGACTGGGCGGTCGGTTCGACCTACCAGCTCGGCCATCCCGCGGCGGACCGACCGCTCATGGAGGGCGAGAACCTAGAGGTCGACCGGCCTCGCAAGCTCGTCCAGACGATGCGCGCACTTTGGGGTCCCGACGCCGAGCGGGCCGGAACCTCTCGCCTGACCTGGGAGATCGAGCCAGTCGGCGACTCCTGCCGGCTGACCTTGATCCACGACCAGCTGCCAGAGGACGCGCCTTCCGAGCTGTACGGGGGCTGGCCGATGATCCTCTCCGGCCTGAAGACCTGGCTGGAGACCGGCCAGACGCTCACGACGCCCGGCTCGCTGATGTACCAGGACCAGCCATGACCACAGACCGAACCGAACCAGCAATCCGGCATTTCGAGGGAGTCACCATGAACCAGACCACCATCACCGACATCGCGACGATCGGGATCCCGGTCACCGACCAGGACAAGGCCGTTGAGTTCTTCGTCGGCACGCTCGGCTTTGAGAAGCGACTCGACGCAAAGGTCAGCGACAGCTTCCGCTGGGTCACCGTCGCCGCGCCGGGCGCCTCGACGTCAGTGGCGCTCATCGCCAATCCGAACACCGGCGCCGACACGGGTATCCGGTTCATGGTTCCCGACGCCGAGGTCGAGTACGGAACCATGCGCGAACGCGGCATCGAGACCGGTGACCTGCTCCGCTGGCCGGGAGTCCCGCCGATGTTCGAGTTCAAGGATCCCGACGGGAACAAGTTCGAGATCGTCGAGGAAGTCGGCTGAGCCCGAGTTACGCGCGCGGCTGCATTCCAGAAGAACGGTTTCGGCCGCCTCGGCGCCTGAGCGAAGAACCCCTATGGCACATCGAGGTTCAAACAAAACACTCGATGGGCCATAGGGGTTCTATTTTCCGCGGATAGGCCGCGGAATCCGCCGCCCCAAATCGCGACCGCGGTCGTGAGCGGCCCGGCGAGGCTCGCGTTAGACACCCGTGCGGTCCGCCCGGGCTCGCCTCTGATCGTGTGCTGCGAGCGCGGTCTCCCAGCCACCGTCGAGCAGCTGCGCCGCCTCACTGACCAATTGTGCACCGGGGTCGAGTGCCAGGGCTTCGTCGAGTTGTTGTCGACCCGACAGCAAGCGTGCATGCCGCGCCATTGCCACGATCGCCAGCGCGCTGGCCCGGTCGTCCTGGTCGAGGTCGGCTGCCAAGGCGTCAGCACAGAGCCAGACTGCTGCCCGGCGCGCTGCGGATAGCCGGTGGCCGCGGAATGCGACTGACCCGCCAAGCCCCACGCCAATGGAAACGGGAACAGTTCCTACGTTGAATGTTCTAGAGGCGAACTTGCTACCAAACGTCATCCCGAGCACGCGCTCGCCCACGAGTCGCACCGCCAGAGCGTGACCAAGCTCGTGCACAACGGTCCCTATGGCGAATGCGGCGATCAGCCATACGCCTATAGCGACCTCCGCCGAAATGGCCAGATTCTGCGGGATGCTGATGCCCAGCAACCACCGCCCGCCATAGAACACGGCAAGGAAAACCAGCGGCGGCATGGCCCGGATTAACGCCCGACGCATAGGCAGAGCATCGCAGAGCCTGCTAAGCCCGTCCACCGGCCAAGGAGGCGAACTCCGCACGCTTCAGCTGGACACCGACCTCGGATTGGTGGGGTCCGGGCTCACGAAGCACCGTGAGCAGCCGGAGCGGGTGACCATGAGATGAATTGTGACACGGCCCGCCCCGGCCTGACGCGTCGAAGAGACCTGCGCCCATAGCGATGGCTGACGGCGCTCCGCGCGCCGCCGGCGCATCCTCAGACAACGGAGCCGAACGTGGGCTGTCCTGCGGTTTCGTAGGTATGCATGACCACGCCGCTGCCGGTGGCCTGGCTGTCGGTCAGCTTGAGCTCGACCGGCGGGACGCCGTCGGCGAACAGGCGCTTGCCGCGGCCGAGCACGACGGGGAACGTGATGATCCGGTAGCCGTCGATGAGGCCGTGCTCGGCGAGGTGGTGAACCAAGGCGGCGCTGCCGTGGATCTGCAGCTCCCGGCCCGGCTGGCGCTTGAGCTCGGTCACCTCTTTGACGATGTCGCCCGTGATCGGCCGCGAGTTGTTCCAGGTCAGCTCGTTGAGCGTGCTCGTGACGACATGCTTGGGCAACGTGTTCAGCGCGACGCCAACCCTGATCGCCGGGTCGGTGACGCTCGGCCAGTAACCGGCCATCGCCTCGTACGTGAAACGGCCGAGCAGGAACGCGTCGGCTTGGTCCATCACTTCGTTCATGTACTGGCCAAGCCGGTCGTCAAAGTACGGCGGCAGCCAGCCGCCCAGCTCGAAGCCGTTCCTCGGGTCTTCCTGCGGAGCGCCGGGGCTCTGCATGACGCCGTCCGCGGTCACGAAGGCTGTTGTTGTCAGTCGCATGATCTTCCTCCAGTGCCAGGGCCGGCGGATCGAGTGGCCGGCCTCAACCTGGCTACGAACGGGCCCAGCCCGAATCGACAGGCGCCTGAATCGACCGTGCCCGAACTGGCGGCTCGGAAGAGCTAGTGACCGAACGCGCCGTGCTGAATTCGACCTGCGCCAGGGACTGGCGGAACCCCGGCGACCTAGACGGTGCCGCGGTCAGGGCTGACCGCAATTGGGTTGGCCCTGTCAATGCCGCCACCGGGGTCCAGCCAGGAGTTCCAGATCCGGTCCATTCTGTGACCGGCTTTGATACCTTTTGTCTAGCCGGGACCGATCCAAACTCGAGAAGCAGCCTCGATCCTGGCTAGGGAGGGCTGACATGCGCGGACGGGTAGATCGATTAGCTGACGTCCAGCCGGAAGATGCAGACCGGGCGGCTAAGGAGGTCAGCGACAACATAGCCAGTCGCCCCGAGGGCACAGTCCGCGGCGAGCTGCTGCGTAGGTTAGCGGGGTTACCGTTCGGTCATCCGAGCGCTATTGCCGACAAAACACAGCGATCCGGCGAGTCTGGGACCGACGGTCGCCCATACCGCGCTGAATCCGATGGCTCCAGCAGTGGGCCGGATCGCAACGGCCAGACGAGCTGGCCCGATCTGGACGGCCGACGCAATCCGGCGGACGCTGCAGACCGTACCTTCTGGTCGGACGTGGGCAGTCTCAAGGAGTTATGGCAAGATCACCTAGCCCGGTGGCCAGAGAAGCAAGACGCCACCGAGAATCCTGACCGGCGCGACGATCCGCCGGGCTCATGGCGTGGTGCCGGCGAGCGGTACCTGAGCCCTGAGCACAACGCCGAGGCCGCCAAGCAGATCGAGTTACTTCATAAGCCTGAGGCGGCGGTGACAAAGCTGCTGACTCAGATCGAGCGCGAGAACAGTTACGGCGGCGGCGTCTTGGCTGGTTTCGAGCACCGCTTCAAAGGTGTTGACCGGCTAAAGGAGAAGTTCGCAGACAAGATGAGTGTTAAGCACCTGAACAGTCCCGCTGATGCCGCTGCGATGACCGATGATGCCGTGCGGTACACCTTTTGCTTCGGCAGTAGCGATTATGTGGCTGGCCATTATGACGTGCAAAGAAGCCTAGAATCGGCTGGCTGCGTCATGACGTACCGCAAAAACCACTGGCGTGATGACCCGCACTACCGGGGCGTCAATTCGCGGTGGGAAACCCCGGATGGCGGACGATTCGAGCTGCAGTTCCACACGAGGGAGAGCTACTACGCAAAGGAGGAGCTCACCCATGCTTCCTACAAGCGGCTTCGCTCCCCAGAAACCGACTGGGACGAGATCCCCGACCTTGCGAAATTTCAGTCCGTCGTGAGCAGCGCGGTGCCTAAACCACCTGGGGCTGAGCTGATTCCAGATCTTCGTCGCGGAGGTTCTCGATGACCTGCAAGATCACCTTCTACGCGATCATCGGTGGGGCGACGACACTGGATCGACCAGCGGGCCTGCTACGCCGCCTGCAATATGACAACGGCCGCGAAGACGAGGGTCTTCAGAAGGACATGAGCTGGCGCCGCACTTCGCTGCTTATTGAGCACGAGCATGGGAGCTCGGAGGAGGAGTTTGTCCAGGTCAGCCATGAGCAAGCGAGTGATATCGTCCGATACCTTCGCGACAAGTTCGCGAACGAGGGGTGATCGGGCAGCGGCTCGGGTCATCAGGTCAGCGCGCAGGTTGTCGTTGGACAGCTACAGGGGTGTCCGTCGACGTGCGCTGTCCGACGAGCAGACATGATGTGAGCATGCGCATCGTCACCGCCAGAGAGGCCTGCGCAACTTTTCTGAGCTGCTTGAGGTGATCGAGCGGGGTGAGACGGTCATGATCACGCGCGGACACCACGCTGTTGCCTGCAGATGAGGCCCGGCACGCCGCAATGACCGGGGCAGACCTACGTGCGGCGCTGGACCACATCCCGCCGCCCGATGATGGCTTCGCCGGACGGCGTCTCAAGGGCCCTGGCCGTCGTCTCCAACTAGGCCGCAGAGCCAAAGGTCTCAGGGCTTCGGCGCGCTCGCGCGCTGCGTACTCGCGGAATCTCCTGAGAGCGGTTGGAGCTTCGCGGACTTGCGGACGGTTCGGGCGCGTCTCCGTGAAGTCGCGACGTTCCGCGGGGTCGCGGGCTGCGCGGAGTTGCGGGGTTCCGCGCGGTCGCGTGCTCGCGCGGGTTCACTTCTGGGCGGCGGAGCCGACGCGCCCGCGCTTGATCTCAATGCTGAAATCGAGGCCTAGGATGTCGGCGAGGCGAGCAAGGGTCCCGACACTCGGCTCATGCTCTCCCGCCTCGAGCCTTGCGACATTCGGCTGCCGCCACCCGAGCATCCGCGCCAGCGCGGTCTGTGACAGGCCGCGGGTCACCCGGTACTGGATCACCTTGATGGCGACCTGATTCGCTAGCCGCGTGCGATCGTACTCGCGCCGGTAATCCAGGTCCCGCATGTCCTCCTGGCGGATCTCGCCCGCGCTTCGCAGCTCTGACATCTTCATCTTGATCATTTCCCTGTCGTCATCATCAGTGTGTCGGGTCATCGCCCCGCTAGCCGGATCACTCCTCGTGCTCCTCGATCTCGGTCAGTCGTGCCTCGGCTCGCTCACATGCCCGCCTGATCCCGGCGGATCGTAGCCGCCTTCGGCGCGATCGCGGCGATGTAGAAGCACTCGTCGACGCGGCGATAAAGCGGGCGCCACGGGCAGCGGCCCGCTCTGGGCCGTAGCTCGCGGAGCCGGTCCGCTCCGCGGACTGCGCTCGAATGCGGGATAGGGAAGCTGCGGTCCTAAGTTCTGCAGCTTCTCCACCGCACTGTCAATCGCGGCCCGCTCCGTTCCTGGCAGCTTCCTTCGCTCCTGCTCGGCGGCAGGCAGGTATAGGACCTCCCACATGGCCGAACTATATCACGGGTGATATCCAGTGGTCAAGCTTCAGCAAGCGGGTTCTACTTGCGGCGGCGGGCGGCGGTTCGCGGGCGGGCGCCGTCGGGGCTGGCGAGCGGCGTCTTCGAGGCGGCTTCCACGCCGCCGGGTTTGAAGGCCGCGAAGAACTCGTCGAGGAACTCGATGATCTCGGCCTTGCCGAAGCGGTCGGGGTACAGCAGCGCGTAGATGCTGAGGCCGTCGATGACGGCGGAGAGCAGGACGGCGATCGTGCGCGGGGGCATTTCGGCGAGCTCGCCTGAGCGCTGGGCGTCGACGATGAGGCGCTCCATCAGGCGGCGCCAGCGGGAGGACTCGGAGCGCTGCACGGAGCGGAGTTCGTCGTTGACGAGTGCGCGGCTCCACATGCTCATCTCGAGGTGCGTCTCGCGCACGGGCTGTTCCGAGACCGGCAGTACCTCGATGCAGAAGGTCCGCAGCGCGTTGAGGCCTTCCTTGTCCTCGACCGCGGCCCGGATGCGCTTGTCGACGCCCTCGTGGGAGATCCGCAGGGCCTCGAGGAGGATCTCGTCCTTCGACTCGAAGTAGTGCGCGAGCACGCCGTTCGAGTAGCCGGATTCCTTGGCAATGAGCCGCGTCGTGGTGCCGTCAAGTCCGTACTTGACGATGGCCCGCCATGCGGCTTCGGCCAGTTCGTGCCGACGAGCCTCGTGGTCGACAACTCTCGGCATCTGGGCTACCACCTTCCTCGCGGACGCAGCTTGCCCGCGTCCGTCCTCCATGACACGTGCGTCCGGACGGGGTCGGTTCGCGTGCTCTTGACCTTATTTCGGACGTCCGTCTATAATAACCCACCTCTGAACCCGCGCCGGGATGAGAAAGCACAAGGTGGTGGCCGTCACATTTAACACCGCGCCGATTCCGGCACGCGGCACTCAGCAGCGGAACGATCTGTTTCGCCTGCTGGAAGAAAAAGCGAAGCTTGTCCGGCGAGAAACTGTCCGCCTTTCCCGCATCGCAGGCGCTGGCCACTACACGGGCACTTTCTCCTGCGCCGAACTGTTCTCGGCACTGTATTACTGCCAACTTCGATTCAGGCCCGACGAGCCCGAGTGGGCTGGGCGCGACAGGTTCGTGCTGAGCAAAGGGCACGCTGCTATCGGCCTTTATCCGGTGCTTGCCGACCTCGGTTTCTTCCCGGCCGAGCTGCTCGACAACTACACGCGGCTGCACAGCCCGTTCGGCGACCACCCGGACATGCGCAAGGTTCCTGGCGCCGACTTCAGCTCCGGCTCGCTCGGCCACGGCCTGTCGGTCTCGCTCGGGATGGCGCTTGCCGCGCGGGTGACCGGCGGCGATTACCTCACCTATTGCATGCTCGGCGACGGCGAACTGGCCGAGGGTCAGGTCTGGTCGGCCGCCATGGCGGCGGGCCACTTCAAGGCCAGCAACCTCGTCGCCATCGTCGACCGCAATCAGCTGTCCATCGACGGGCGCACCGAGAACGTCATGGGCGTCGAGCCGCTTCACGACAAGTTCGCCGCCTTCCGCTGGGACGTGCGCCGGATCGACGGTCACGACTTCGACCAGATCCTCGACACCTTCTCCTACGTCAGGGACCGCAGCGACGAGCGGCCGATCTGCATCATCGCGGACACGATCAAGGGCCGCGGCGTGCGGCGCATGGAGCTCGACAAGGACTGGCATGTCGGCAACCTCATGGGCGCCGATTACGACGACGTGATGGCCGAGATCGACGCCGGCCTGCAGCCCGCGAGGAGCCCCGCATGACCGGCGACACGACGATCCCGGCCGCCGAAGACAGCGCGAGCCCGCAGGAGATCTCCGGCGTCTTCCGCGGCAGCGCCGACGGCGCCACGGCCCTGCAGGACGCGGGTACGAAGACAAGGCCGGGCAAGCAGACGGAACCGGGCAAGAAGACCGAGCAGGGCATCAGCGCCCGCGCGATCCCGACCTTCGTCGCCGGCGAGGAACTCGCCGACCTGGCCGACAGCGACGCAAGAATCGTCGTCCTGACGGCGGACCTGGCGGGCGCGGGCCGCACGATCGACTTCGCCGACCGGCACCCGGACCGGTTCTTCAACATCGGCGTGGCCGAGCAGAACATGGTCTCGATCGCGGCCGGCATGGCGTCCACCGGACTGCGGCCGTTCGTCAGCACGTTCGCCGCGTACCTCGCCCTGCTGTGCTGCGAGCAGGTCAGGACCGACCTCGCCTATACCGGCATGCCGGTCGTCATGCTCGCTCACCACTCCGGCATGACGCTCGGCTACTACGGCACCAGCCATCACGCGCTCGAGGACTTGAGCGCCATGCGCGGCATAGCCGGGCTCACGGTCGTCTGTGCCTCCGACGCCAACGAGCTGCGGGCGATCCTGCGCGCCGCACTCGAGCACGATGGGCCCGTCTACGTGCGGATGGGCCGCGGCCGCGATCCCGAGGTCTACGCCGATGTCCCAGAGAACTTCGCCTTCGGCACGGCGATCCGCCTCACTGAAGGCGAGGACATCGCGCTGATCGCCACCGGGTCGCAGGTCCGGCCCTGCCTGCAGGCAGCCGAGGAGCTGGCGAACCACGGCATCTCGGTCACGCGTCGTCGACATGCACACGGTCTCGCCCGTCGACGCCGCGGAGATTCAGGCCGCCGTCGACGACATCGGGACGATCCTCACCGTCGAGGAGCACAACGTCACCGGCGGCCTCGGCGCGGCGGTCGCCGAGGTGATCGCCGAGTACGGCAAGCCGGTCACGCTTCAAGCGCCACGGCGTCCCCGACGTGCACGTCACTCTCGGCCCGCCCGCCGCCCTCTACTCCCACTACGAGCTCGACGCCGCGGGCGTCGCGGACCGCGCAAGGAATCTGCTGCAGCAGACGAGGGGAAGCGAGCGATGACGGCACCAGCTCACGCCGGTCTCGAGGGACAGTGTTGCCAGGGATCGGGACCAGAGCCTGCGCGAGCGGGCGGACAAGGTCATTCCCGGCGGGATGTACGGCCACCTGAGCGCGCGCCGGCTGTCTCCGAACTACCCGCAGTTCTACGAGCGCGTGCAGGGCGCGCGGGCCTGGGACGTCGACGGTCGCGAGTTCGTCGACATGATGTGCAGCTTCGGCCCGATGATCCTCGGCTACCAGCACGAGAGGGTCGAGCAGGCCGCCGCCGCGCAGCGCGAGAAAGGCGACACGCAGCCCGGTCCCGGCGCCGCCATGGTCGAGCTCGCGGAACTCCTCACCGAGCGGGTCGACCACGCCGACTGGGCCATGTTCGGCAAGAACGGCAGCGACGCCACGCGGCTCTGCCTCAGCGCGGCCCGCGCCACGACCGGACGCCGCACGTGGTCATGTCCGAGGCACTCGTACCACGGCTGGTCCGGCTGGTCTAACCAGTTCGCCGACGGTCAGGCGGGCCACGCAGACCCAGAGACGTTCCGGTACACCTACAACGACCTCGACAGCGTCCGGGCGGCGGTCGCGCAGGCCGACCCCGAGAACGTTGCCGCGATTTTCGTCTCACCGTTCCGGCACGACGCCGGCCACGATCAGGAACTCGTCGACCCACTGTTCGCCAAGGGCGTCAGGGCGCTCTGCGACGAGATCGGGGCCGCGCTCGTCATGGACGAGGTCCGCGCCGGATTCCGCCTGCACCACGGGAGCAGCTGGGAGCCGCTCGGGGTCAAGCCCGACCTGAGCGCCTGGAGCAAGGCGATCGCGAACGGGTACCCGCTCGCTGCGACGCTCGGGAGCGACCGCTTCCGCGAGGGCATCGAGCAGGTCTTCGCCACCGGGTCGTTCTGGTACCAGGCCGTCCCGATGGCCGCGGCCGTCGCGACCATCCGCGCCCTGAAGGACGAGGACGCCGTCGCCAAGATGGAAGCGGCCGGCACCAGGCTCCGCGAGGGCATCGCCAAGCAAGCGGGCAGTACTCCGTCGACGTCAGTCAGACCGGGCCGGTTCAGATACCAAACTCTCGCTTCGCCGGCGACGCCGACTTCAGAAGGCCATGGCGTTCTGCGGCGAGGCTGCCGCGCACGGCGCCATCCTGCATCCGCGCCACAACTGGTTCTTGTCGTCGGCGCATACCGATGCCGACATCGACCGCGTGCTCGAGGCGACCGACGCCGCATTCCGCGCGGTGCGGTGCCGCCTTTGGTTCTGACTGACTGACAGCGTCCGGTAACGGGCTCAATAACGGGAGGGGAGCTGAAGATGACTGCAGGGGTATACCAAGCGCCGCGCGGTCGCCGCGCACTGCCAGGGTGTTCGGCGCCTTGATGGTCAGCACTGCTCGCCGTGGCGGGCTGTGTCGGGCAGAACTCAAACAACTCGGGCATGGCGGCAACTCGGCGGCGGCAACAGAGAGTAGCGGTTCGCACACGCTCGTGATCGCCGGAACATGGACCTGATCGACACCGATCCGTCCACCGCGATCTGCGACACGTGCCAGATTGTCTTCGCGGCGACGTACCAGACTCTCGTGACACTCGCCAATGACAACCACACGCTTATTCCCGAGGTCGCGACGTCGTGGAGCGCGAACGCCAATCACACCGTCTGGACGTTCAAGCTGAACCCGAAGGCGAAGTTCAGCGACGGCACGCCGATCACGTCGGCCGACGTCAAGTTCTCGCTGCTGCGCCTCAAGAACCTGGCGGGGAGCGCGTCCTATCTCGTGAGCTTCGTGACGGGAGTCACGACCCCCGATCCCCACACGGCCGTCGTGACGCTGTCGCGGCCCGACTGGGAGTTCCCGAACCAGATGTCG
Organism: uncultured Actinomycetota bacterium; assembly: GCA_963809195.1. Classification (GTDB taxonomy): domain Bacteria; phylum Actinomycetota; class Actinomycetes; order Streptosporangiales; family Streptosporangiaceae; genus Chersky-822. The sequence continues at coordinate 455,224 of CAWEIQ010000006.1, forward strand.
GCGACCTATACGTCCGTGCTCAACTCCAAAGTGGTCAAGGCCAACGGCGGCACCGACGCAGCCAACGCCCCCAAGACCGACCACGCCGACCACTGGTTCCAGTCGCACTCGGCCGGCAGCGGTCCTTACGAGCTGCAGAGCTTCACCTCTGGCCAGCAGGTGACTATCGTCGCGAACCCGCACTACTGGGGCCCCAAGCCGTTCTTCACCAGGATCATCATCAAGCAGACGGCGACGGCCGCCAGCCAGGCTCAGTTGCTGCAGAGCGGCGAGGCCAACATCGCCATGCAGCTGAACCCCGTCACGGCGGCGAGCCTGCAGGGCCAGAGCGGCATCACCGTCAAGACGATCCCGTCGTTCAACGTGCTCTGGATCGGCATGAGCTGCCGAGCCAAAGAACCAGTACGTCCAGGGCCCGATGACGCTGAAGGTCCGCAAGGCGATTCTCGCGGCGATCAACTACAAGCAGCTCGAGTCCGTCCTCATGAAGGGCGACAGCAAGCTGCAGGGATCGCCGATTCCGAACGGCTTCCCTGGGTCGGCCGGGCTCCCGCTGCCGACGACGAACCTGGCGCTGGCCAAGAAGCTCCTGGCGCAGGCCGGTTACGCGCACGGCTACAAGCTGACGCTCTCGTACCCCGAGATCAACGCCTACGGTGTCGACCTCGGCGTGCTCGCGCAGCTGCTGCAGACGCAGCTGAAGAAGGCCAACATCAACCTGTCGCTGAACCCGGCGACGTTCGCCGTGAACACGACCGCCTGGGGCGGCCACAAGCTGCCGTTCGAGCTGCTCGTACTGGGCGCCCGACTACTACGGCTCCGGAGTGCAGTACGTCGGGTTCTTCGGCCTCGTGGAGGGCGGCACCATGGGCGCCCTCTCGTCCGCGACGGCTACCTCGCCGCCGGTCGTCGACCCGATCGAGCAGAAGTGGTACGAGCACGCGCTGGCGGCGGGCTCCCAGTCGCAGGCCGAGCACTTCTTCAACCTGGCGGGCCAGCAGATGCAGGCCGACCCGGTTGCGATGCCGCTGTTCAGCCCGGACATCGTCATCGGCTACCAGACCGGCATCAAGGGCGTCGGTTACAGCGGCTGCTGCAACCTGAAGCTCTGGCAGCTGTCCCGCTAGGAGGGCGCAGCTGACCCGCTAGGAGAACCTATCCCGCTAGGAGAACCCAACTAGCAAGGAGAACAGAGTGGCCAATCCAGACCTGCGAGTCCTCGTCGTCACGGGCGGGCACCCGTTCGAGATGGAGCCGTTCCTCGACGTATTCCGGGCGCTGGATGGCATCAGCTGGGAGCACGTGCAGCCGCCCGCGGCACGCGAGTATGTTCCGAGGGGACAAGGCCGGGCTGTGGGACTCGATCGTCTGCTACGACATGCAGGGGATCGAGTTCCGCAAGCCCGACCCGCCGCGGTTCGAGCACCGCCTGCCTGACTACGCCTCGGGCATCGTCGAGATGCTCGAGGCTGGTCAGGGGATCGTGTTCCTGCATCACGCGATGTCGGCGTGGCCGGCGTGGCCGCTCTGGCCGCGAATCGTCGGCGGTCGCTGGCATTACATGCCTGGCGAGCTCGCTGGCCGCAGTTCCCGTCCTCCGGCTACACCAGGGAGGTGCAAGCACCGCATCTCGGTCCTCGATCCCGGCCATCCGATCTGCGCAGGCCTCGGCGACGGATTCGAGATCGTGGACGAGGTGTACCTCAACCCCGTCCTCACCGAGATCATCCATCCGATCCTGCGGACCAATTACCCGATGGACTCCAGCGCGTTCTTCTCCGGGCAGCTCGCCATCACGGGCCACATGTATTCATCGGACGGATGGTCACATCCAGCGGGAACCGGACTCGTGGGCTGGGTCAAGGCCGCAGGGCAGAGCCCGATCGCCTATCTGCAACCAGGGCACGGGCAGGCCGCCTACGCGAACGCGAGCTTCCGCAGGCTGCTGTCCAACGCCATCGGCTGGGTCGCCTCTGCCGATGCGCGCGAGTGGGCCAAGGCGAACCCGTTCCCGCTCAGATAGTGGCAAGCTGTCCCAAAGCCCGGACGAGAGCATAAAACGGGAGGAGGCCGGACGGCACGTGCTGAAGTACATCACGCGCAGGGTGATCGTGATCCCGCCGCTGTTGCTCGGCGTCGTGACCGTGACCTTCCTGATCACCCGGCTCATCCCCGCCAACCCGCTCGCCACCGTCCTCAACCCGCGCTCGCTGGGCGACAAGCAGATCGTTGCGGCCGCCATGGATCACTGGGGTCTGAACGGCTCGATCATCCAGCAGTTCGGCCGCTATATCGTCAACCTGCTGCACGGCGACATGGGGACCTCGTTCGTCACGAAGGGCCCGGTGTCCAGCGACATCGCGCTCAGGCTTCCGTTCACCCTTGAGCTCGTGTTCGCGTCGATCGTGATCGCGGTGATCGGCGGCATCGGCATCGGCGTGCTCGCGGCCGTGCGCCAGAACAAGTTCACCGACACCCTCGGCCGGCTGTTCACGCTCGTCGGTTCCTCGACGCCGCAGTACTGGTCGGGCCTGGTGCTGCTGCTCATCCTGTCCACCCGCCTGCACCTGCTGCCCGGGCCAGGGCAGCTGTATGCGCAGGTCTACGCGCCGCACAGGGTTACCGGCTTCTACGTGATCGACGCGCTGATCGCCGGGAACTGGCGCTGTGCTGGCAGGCGGTCGAGCACCTCATCTTGCCCGCGTTCATCCTCGGCTGGGGCGTCATGGGGAGCATCGCGAGGATCGTCCGCGCCAGCATGCTCGACGTCCTGAGCCAGGACTTCGTCCGGACGGCCCGCGCGAAAGGCGCCCGCGAGAGCGCCGTCGTCCTGATCCATGCGCTGCGCAACGCCATGCTCCCGGCGCTGACGATCATCGGCTTCTCCGTCGCCTACCTGCTCAGCGGGGACGTCCTCGTCGAGGACATCTTCCAGTGGGGCGGCATCGGCTCCTACGCCGTGACGGCGGCCGAGTCCCTGGACTATCCCGCGATCATGGGCGTGGTCATCGTCGGCGGCATCGCGTTCCTCGTCGCGAGCCTGCTGACCGACATCGGCTACGCCTTCGCCGACCCGCAGATCCGCGTCGCATGAGCGCCGCAGACATCCTCTTCCCGGAGGTACCTGATGTACCGTCGGCCAGGGCTTATGCCTGGCGCGGCCGGTCCGGCTGGCTGACTACGCCGGTCATCATCGGGCTGATCGTCGCCGGCGGCTGGATCGTCATCGGCCTCACGATCCAGTGGTGGTCGCCCTACAACCCGATCGCACCGTCGGGCTGCGTCCCTGACGGCGCCGAACGCGGCGCACCTGCTGGGCACCGACGAGCTGGGACGTGACGTCCTGACGCGGACGCTGTACGGCGTCAGGGACTCGCTGCCGCTGGCGTTCGCGGTCGTCGCCGGCGGCGTGATCATCGGCACGGTGCTCGGCGGGCTCGCCGGCTTCTTCGGCGGCTGGATCGACGCCGTCATCATGCGGCTGGTCGACCTGACGCTGGCGTTCCCGCCGATCCTGCTGGCGATGGTCATGACCGCGTCGCTCGGCCCTGGCCTGTTCCACATCGGGATCGCGCTGGTCCTCGTGTGGTGGCCGATCTACGCCCGGCTGCTGCGCGCGCAGATCATGTCGGTGAAGGAATGGCCGCACGTCGAGGCCGCCGTGGCATCGGGCGTCAGCCGGTGGCGGCTGTTCAGGATCCACATCCTGCCGCTGGCGTTCACGCCGCTGCTGATCAACGCCACGCTCGACCTCGGCCAGGTCGTCCTGCTCGCGTCGGGCCTGAGCTTCATCGGCCTCGGCCCCACCCCGCCCACGCCGGAGTGGGGGCTGATGATCAACGACGCGACCGGCTTCTTCTACCAGTGGTGGGTTGCGCTCGGCCCAGGCGTGGCGATCCTGACGGTGGTGCTGGCGTTCTCCTTCATCGGCGACGGCCTGCGGGACCGGTTCGACGTCCGCACGACGGAGAGTTCGTGGTGAGCGGCCCGTGATGAGCAGCGCGGCGCTCGGACGCCCCGCTCCTCGAGATCAGCGGCCTGACCGTGACGATCGGGTCCGGCCCCAACGCGCTGACGGCCGTGCGCGGCATCGACCTGACGTTGCAGCGAGGCGAGAGCCTCGGCGTCGTCGGCGAGTCCGGGGCCGGCAAGAGCCTGAGCATGCTGTCGGTGACCTCGTTGCTGCCGAAGAACGCCCGCCTCGGCGGATCGGTCAAGCTCAACGGCATCGAGCTGATCGGGCTCCGCAACCGCGAGCTCCGCAAGATCCGCGGCGCCGAGGTCGGAATGATCTTCCAGGACCCCATGACGTCGCTGAACCCGGTCTTCACGGTCGGGCGGCAGGTCGGCGAGGCCATCAAGATCCACAACCCGGGCATGTCGCGACGCGCAATCGACGGGGCCGCGATCGAGCTGCTCGCCTCGGTCGCGATCCCCTCTCCGAAGGAGCGCGTCAGCTCCTACCCGTTCGAGCTGTCGGGCGGCATGCGCCAGCGGGTGATGATCGCGATCGCGATCGCGAACAACCCGGCCCTGCTCATCGCCGACGAGCCCACGACCGCGCTCGACGTCACGATCCAGGCCCAGATCCTCCGGCTGCTGCAGCGGCTCGCCGACGAGCGCGACATGGCGCTCGTCCTCATCACCCACGACCTGGGCGTGATCGCCGGCATGGTGGACCGGGTGGCGGTCATGTACGGGGGCCGGATCGTCGAGGAGCGGCCGACCACCGACCTGTTCGCCGACCCGCGGCATCCGTACACGAAGGCGCTGCTGGCCTGCATCCCGCGGCCGGACGAGACGAACCTGCGCATCGCCGGCATCCCCGGAACTCCCGCCGTCCTGCGGCCCGCGCCACGCGGCTGCGCGTTCGCGCCGCGGTGCGTCGACGCGATGCCGAGTGCAAGGACATCGACCCGCAGCTCGAAGGGAGTGGAGGGGTCACGGGTGGCGTGCATCGTCGCGACCCCGCCTGGATCGCCGCCGAGCGCCCGGCGCCAGGCCCGTCGCTCCGATCAGCGCGCCGACCGCTCAGGGGACAGAATGACGACCTCAGAGGCCCTGCCAGGCGCGCCGGCCGACGTCGAGTCCGTGACCGGCCGTCGACCACGTCGCCGCTGCTGTCCGTCCGCAACCTGGTGAAGGAGTTCACGCTCCGCTCGAAGGCAGGCGATTTCGGCAAGCGCGTCCTGCGGGCAGTGGACGACGTCTCCTTCGATCTGGCGCCGGGTCAGGTGCTCGGACTCGTCGGGGAGTCCGGTTGCGGAAAATCGACGACCGCGCGGTGCATCCTCCGGCTCATCGAACCGACAAGCGGCGAGATCGTCTATAAGGGCGATGACCTGGTCGCCAAGAGCCACAGCAGATGCGCGAGCTCCGCAAGGAGCTGCAGATGGTCTTCCAGGACCCGTACTCCTCGCTGCACCCGCGTCGCCGCATCAGGCAGACGATCGCCGAGCCGATGATCGTGCAGGGCATGGACCAGAAGGAGGCGCTGGCCCGGGTTCCTGAGCTGATGCGGACGGTGCAGCTCGACCCGCGGCGGGCGGACGCGTACCCGCACGAGTTCTCTGGCGGCCAGCGTCAGCGGATCGGGATCGCCAGGGCGTTGTCGGTCGATCCCGAGGTGCTCGTGCTCGACGAGCCGCTGTCCGCCCTGGACGTGAGCGTGCAGGCCGACATCATCAACCTGCTGCAGCGCCTGCAGCAGCAGCTTCGGCTCGCGTTCGTCTTCATCAGCCACAACCTGTCCGTCGTGCGCTATCTCGCCGACGAGGTCGGCGTGATGTACCTCGGCCAGATCGTCGAGATCGGCAGCGCCGAGGATGTGCTTGCCGGCCCGGCGCACCCGTACACGAAGGCGCTGCTGTCGGCCGCGCCCGTGCCTGACCCGAGGGCGGAGCGGACCAAGCAGCGGATCGTCCTGGGGGGCGAGGTGCCGAGTGCCCTCGACCCGCCGAGCGGCTGCCGGTTCCACCCGCGGTGCTGGATGGCGCAGGACATCTGCCGGGTCGAGACACCCGCGCTGATCGAGCGGGGCAACGGTCACCCGGTCGCGTGCCATTTCGCCACCGAGGCGTCTCACGGACAAGAAGTCTCACCTCGACCTGACCGCGTCGGCAGCCTCGCCCGCTCAGGACTGACATGGGCATCGAACGACTTCCCTCCTACGGGGAGCTCTCCGGCGCCCGGCGGACGCGGCCGGTCGGCCTGGCACCTGTTCGGGCCCGACGACAACGTCGGCCTGATCAACCTGCAGACGCCCGAGCGCGTCGCGGCAGCCGCCGGGGAGATCCGGCACGGCCGCGTGTTCGACCTGAACGCGCCGATCGACTGCTACGACCCGCCGCTGTACGGGCGGAACGCGACGAAGCACCGGCTGATCCCCGAGGCGGGCGACACCGGCTTCGACGACGAGCTCGACACGTTCAACCCGCAGGCGGGAAGCCAGTGGGATTCGCTCGCGCACGTGCCGTCATCGCCGGGCAACTTCTACAACGGCGTCACGGTGGCGCAGATCAGGGAGTCGCATCGGAACACGATCGGGCACTGGGTCGCGCACGGGATCGCCGGCCGCGGCGTGATGCTCGACGTCGAGAGGTTCGCGGCGCGTCCGCCCGGCGAGGCGGTCGGCGTCACGGTCGGCGCAGCTCGAGCAGTGCCGCCGCGCGGCGAACATCGAGTTCGAGCCCGGAGACATCCTGGTGCTCTACACCGGCTTCGACCGCTGGTACGTCGGCCAGCCCGAGTCCGCGCGGCGGCGATGGCCGACGACCGGGTCCTGACGGCAGCGGGCGTCGATCACACCGAGGAGATGGCCGAGTACCTGTGGGACCTGCACGTCTCGGCGATCGTGTCGGACAGCCCGTCGGTCGAGGTCTGGCCGCCGAACTGGAGCAGGAAGGCGCAGCCGTTCGGCTTCCTGCACCACACGCTGATCGGCCTGTTCGGCATGCCGCTCGGCGAGCTGTGGTGGCTGGCGGACCTGGCCGACGACTGCCGCGGCGATGGCAGGTACACGATGTTCCTGGCCAGCGCGCCGCTTGAATGTTCCCGGCGGCGTCAGCTCGCCCGCCAACGCGGTGGCCTTCAAGTGAGGGGGCCTTCAAGTGACGCGAAGTTCTTCGCGGCATAACAGATCTCCCGGACTTCTTCGCCCACGTCGAGGACGGGTGGCACCTCGACCTGGTGGACACCGGCTGCAAGCTGATGCAGACGCCGGAGCCTGGCCTGCTGCGCGTGTCACCCGAGGTCGTCGTCGCGTTCCGCTACCACGACGTCAAGGAGCTGTCGGTCACCCGCGAGGCCGGCAACATGCCGATCGAGGTGCTCACCGGGCAGTCGACCGGGCGCGAGACCGGCGCCGATCATCCGTCCGGGGACGCAGCCGGCCGGCGCGGACCGCGCGTTCTTCAAGATGCTGGCCGATCAGGCCTTCACGCACAACCCGCCGCTGCACAAGCTCACGCGCCGCATGCTCAGCCGGCAAATCCTGCGCCACAACCTGCAGCGCCTGGGACCGCTAGCGGCGGAGATCACCGCGTCGCTGCTTGACGGCATCCGGGGCCGGAGCGAGATCGACTTCGGCGCCGACGTGGCGAGGCCCTTCGTGGCGCGTTTCTGGGGCGGCGTGATCGGGCTGACGGCCGACGAGTCCGCCGAGGTGGCCGGGCTCATGCGCGACCTGGACCTGATCTTCGGGTTGCAGCGCAGTCCGGGCGACTCCGCGATTGTCGACCGCGCGGCCGATCGCTACGTCGAGATCGTGACGCGCTGCGTCGACCGCGGCTCTGGCCGCCGGCGGCAACTCGTTCATCGAGGAAATGGCCGCCGATCTGGCTGTCATCGACGTCGAGGGCAAGCCGGAGAGCCTCGGCTCTTACGTGGCCGCCAATCTGTTCGACGGGTTCCACACGGTCGGCGTCGCGGTCTCGAACGCGTTGTACGTGCTGCTCGCCACGGGCCGGTACGACGACATGCTGCGGGAACCCGGGCTGGTGCCCGAAGGCGTTCGGCGAGTCACTGCGGATCGCGCCGCCGCTCCTGCTGACGCATCGGTACGCGCTGGCCGACATCGTGCACGACGGCGTGCTGCTCCCCGCCGGGACGGCGATCGCGATGTTGTGGGGCAGCCCTGGCTTTGATCCTGAGGTGTTCAGCGACCCCTGGCAGTTCAGGTGGGACCGAGACCAGCGCGTCCTGTTCACGTTCGGCGGCGGACCGCACCTGTGTCCAGGGCGGACCGCGGCTCACGTTCTCGTGGAGCATTGCCTGCGAGCCTTTGTTGAACGCGGGGTGCAGTGGCAGTTGGTCGACGGTCATTCGTATCAATGGCAGCCTGCGTCCGCGATGCGCGAACTCGTGGACTTCCCCGTCGAGGTCAGGTAGTACCGTGCCCGACTCGAGCCAGAGCCCGGTGGTCGACCGAGCCGACGTAGTGACGTAGTGGGCGTCAGGGCGGCTGTACACCATCACCAGCGCCCGATCCGCAGTCCCGGCAGTTCGGCGCACAACGCCACCGTAACGGGCGCCCGCAGCCCGTCTCATCCGAGCGGCGGGAGGCGGGCGCCGGCGAAGGGCTCACTGAGCTGCCGCTGAGCTGGTACTGGCCACGGGTACGCGTCCTTCTATGCGTGTTCCGGCGCCGGGGGCTGAGGTGACGCGAAGCTGGCCACCGAGGGCGGCGAGGCGGTCGCGCATTCCCTGGATTCCGGTGCCGTAGCCGGTCGCGGTGGGGTCGAATCCGATCCCGTCGTCGTCGACGGATATCGCTAGCGCGTCATCTGAATTGGACAACCGGATGGTAATCCGGGTGGCGCTGGCGTACTTGGAGGTGTTCTGCAGGGCTTCCAGGGCGCAGAAGTAGACGGCGGTCTCAGCTTCCTGCGGGTAGCGGCTGACACCGTCGGCTTCGATGACGACCGGCAGGCCCGACTTGGTCGCCTGCGCTCGCAGTGCGCTGACCAGGCCGGCATCCGCGAGCAGCGGAGGGTAGATGCCCCGCGCCAGGTCACGCAGGTCGCGGAGCGTGTCCTGCAAATCCGTCATGATCTCGGCGAGCATCTCGTGCAGTTCGGCGTCGTCCTGCCTGACTAGGCTGTCGGCGAGCCTGGTCTTGATCGCCAGCGCTACGAGTTGCTGCTGGGCGCCGTCGTGGATGTCGCGTTCCAGCCGCCGGGCGGCGGCGTCCTGGGCCGTAATGATTCGCTGGCGCGAGGCACGGATGTCCTCAAGCAGCCGCACGTTCCGCAACACCAGGCCGGCCTGCGCGGCGAGGTTGGCGATCAGCTTCTCCTTCTCGGCGGTGATCGGGTCGCTGGCAGGGGGCTGCACGACGATTGCCCCGAGCAGATCCCCTTGGTGAATGACCGGGAAAACTGACTCGCCCGGGGCGAACTGCGGCAACTCGTTCGACGCCATCGGTATCGAGCACGACGCTGCGGGGCCGACCGCAGGCCAGCAAGCGGCGTTGCGCAACTCGGTCCCGACGCGCAACCAAACCTCGGCCCGCTCCGCGCCTATTCCGCTGGCGACGATCTGCGCCATATGCGGCAGAGCGTCGTCGATGGAGTACGCGTGGGCGGCCTGCTCGGCGAACTCCGACAGCACCTCGTACGGGGTGGCCCGCTGCCCGTAGACCAGCCGGTTCGCGATGCGCTGCAGCCAGCGGCGGGCCGGCTGGAAGGCCAAGGCCACGATCGCCGCCGCGACCGCCGACAGCGCCGGGGTGCCATGTGTTCCGGCGAATTGACCAACGCCGGCGACCAGCCCGGCGTAGACCGCGGAGATGAGCACCGCCAGCGACCCGTACACGATCGCCTTCGAGATCACGATGTCGATGTCGAACAGCCGGAATCGCAATATCCCGATCGCGGCACCTACTGGCACGGCCAGTATTCCGATCACCGAGACCACGAGCGAGAGCAGTTGCGAGCCCAGGGCTTGCGCGACCCACGCTCCCAGCAAGCCCGTCAACGCGAGAAGCGCCCCGAGGCCGAACCACTTGACCTGCTGCCGCTCGTCACCGCCGGCTCGGCGGTACCTGAAGAAAAGCGAGGAGACGCACAGGAACGCTACCGCGATGGTGGCCAAGTTGAGGGATGTAGCAAGCGGACCAGCGAACGAGCTGATGGCATCGATGCCTGCGGGGTTCTGCACCGGCACCGTCTGGAGTCGGCCAGGCGCGATGGCAAGCGCTACAGCGAGGAAGAAGATCAGAGAGACGGCAAGCCAGCCGACCCCGCGCCACCGGCGGGATGGGGGGCGGCCATCGGGGAATAGCAGCGGCAGGAGTACGAACAGCGGCCCGATGATCAGGATCCATTCCCGATCGTTCAGCCAGGCGAGCCATTGGACGGCCGGCCGCGGCCCAGCGTGGCGGTACATGAAAATGGCCAGCTCGATGCCTACGTCCTGCAGCACGTTGACCGCAGCGACGGCCAGGAACAGCCATCCGACGAGGTTCCGGGGCTGCCGGGAGATAGCCAGCGCGCCAATAACCGCGCATGTGGCGACCAGCAGAATCCCTGACGGCACGTTGTTGACGATCAAGTCCGAATTGATCGCAGCTACTACCAATGCAGCTGCGAGTATCGCGAGCACCGCACCTGTCAGCGACCAGGCAAGCCGAGACGCCCTGTCAGTGTTCATCTCGTTCTCCGGTGGAACTGCCAGTTGACACGCTGACCGTCACCGTCGCACCGACTGGCGGCGGGCAATCGACGCTCGCGTCCTGGTCTGATTATTGGGAGCGGCAACCAGAAGCGAAAGGATGTCACCTCTCGGATCATTAGGCGTGATACCACCAAGAAATGCGGGGATGCCAGCCCCGGCGGAACAGCGCCGATAGGAATATCTCAGCGGGTTCCCGCGGTCATCACCGCCGGGCTCGTCCTCGCGGCCTCCTACACTTGATCTCGTGGCCAGCGGGCAGATGTCGTGCAGATTCAGGCTCGCCCTGGCAGGGCCGCACCTTCCCCGGTGGCGGCTTCTTCGCTGCCGCGGCGCTGGAGATGGGCACCCGCCCCGGGCCGGTGAAGGAACGGGTCGCGGCCGTGCAGCCGGGTTCGCGGCGCGGTCCGGGGCTTCGCGGCCACCGCTCTTGAGCAGCAGGAGCTTCCCGGCTGCGAGGACCCTGACCGGCTGGCCTTCGAGCTGTACGGGATCATGCTGGCCGCGGACGCCAACTTCGTCCTGCACGACGACCCCACGGTCCTGGACCTGGCCCGGCAGATCGTCCGCCAGCGGCTAGGCTCAGGCCCCGGCCCGTGCCCGGGGAGGCAAGGCGCGGACCGGGGCCCAGCACCGCTCCCCCCGGAGCGAAGCGCGCAGTCGCAATGAGTCCGCACCGGGGTCTTGGGCCGAACCGACGTCTCCTCAGTATCACGCTGTTGCTAGTGCCCGACGCTAGATTCGCGTTATTTCTTGGCGTAGGTCTGGCCATCTCGCCGGCAGGCATGTGCGGGCCCTTCCGGCACCGGCGTCCGGTCGGCGTACCCCGCTCGCGGCCGCGATGGCTCGGGCTGACAAGCGTCCAAAGGCCAAAGCGTAGGGGGGCCGGACTCCTACCTCGCCGGCGGCTGGCGAGCCGGTGATGCGGGAACTCGCGGACTTTACCATCGAGGTCAGATTGGCAGCGGACTGAAGGCCCGCTCGGGAAACTCCTGCCCGATCAGGGACAGCAACGCGGTGGCCTTGACGGCGGTCTCCTCGTACTCGGCGGCCGGATCGGACAGCGCGGTGATCGCTCCTCCGGCGCCGAAGCTGACCATGTCAGGGGTCACGACGAGAGTCCTGATGGTCATGGCGAGGTCGGCGGCGCCGTTCAGCCCGAAGTATCCGATGGCGCCTGAATAGATGCCGCGCGGGCCTGCCTCGAGCTGGTCGATGATCTGCATGGTGCGCAGCTTCGGCGCTCCGGTCATCGATCCGCCTGGGAAGGCGTGCGCCATGCAGGTCCGCCGCGTGAACGCCGGGTCGCAGCTGGGCCCGGACGGTGCTCACGAGCTGATGCACGGTGCTGAACGACTCGACCTCGAAGATCGGGTCCGCGCGCACCGAACCAGGCACGGCGCTGATCCCCAGGTCGTTGCGCATGAGGTCGACGATCATGAGGTTCTCGGCCCGGTCTTTCTCGCTGGCGGCCAGTTCGGCCCGCAGCATGTTGTCCTCGGCGGCGGAGCGGCCGCGCGGTCTGGTCCCCTTGATCGGCCTGGATTCGGCCACGCCGTTCGCGCTGATCTTCAGGAAGCGCTCTGGTGACAGGCTGAGCACCGACAGGTCGCCGAAGCGCAGGAACGAGCCGTACGGCACGGGGTGATCGCGGCGCAGCACCCGGTAGGCCTGCCACGGATCGAGCGTGCCCGGCACCTCGATCATGTTGGTCAGGCAGACCTCGTAGCTCTCCCCGTCTCGGATCGCGCGCTGGGACGACTTGATCATGGCGAGGTAGGCCTCGCGGCCGTGCCGCAGCCGGATCGGGCCGAGGGTGGCGGCCGCGGCCGGGCTGCGGTCGGGGCGCTGGAAATCGTCCGGGCTCATCGTCGCGAGGATGTTCTCGGTGCTGTCCAGCCAGGTGGTCGCCTGCCGGTCGTCGCGGCAGAGCGCGAGGAGATGTACGTCGCCGGTCTGGTGGTCGAAGGCGATCGCCCGGTCGGCGAAGATCATTGAAGCGTCCGGGTGCGGCGATCGGTGCCTGTCCTCGCCGCCGGCCTGGGCCTTCAGCTCGTAGCCCAGGTAGCCAACCCATCCGAGCGCGAAGGCGAAGGGGAGTGGCGGGGTCGCGGCTCGGTGCGCGTCCAGGTCGTCGCGGATCCAGTCGAAGAAGGCTCCGTCGGCCGTTGCTGCGTCCGGCCGGGCCGGTCACCGTGATGTCGCCGGTTCGCACGTCGGCCGTGACGGTCCGCGCGAGCGGCCCCGACGAGTCGCCCATGAACGAGAACCGCCCTGCATCGCCTTTCCGCAGGCCGCTATCCAGCCAGAAGCTGTGTTCGGAGTCCCGGTACAGGGTGTCGAAGACCTGTTCGGCGCTTGCCTGGCAGTCGACTCTCCTGGTCAGCACCTTCAGGCCAGCGGTGCGCGCGGGCTCGGCTGTGCGCGCGGGAGCGGCGGTGCGCACGGGAGGGGCGGTGCGCGCGGGAGGGGCGGCGCGGGCGGGCGTGCAGGCGGATGCGAGTCGGAGACCGTCGACCGCGGCGCGCGGCCGGTGTTCGTGTCCGAGTTCCCGTTCGCGCTTGCTGGGCGAGGCTGATGAAGTTCCTCAGCAGTTGCTCGCCGTGCTCGGTGCCGACCGACTCGGGATGGAACTGCACACCCCAGATCGGCCTGGAGCGGTGCCGCAGTCCCATCGGCACGCCGTCATCGGCGCTCGCGATCACCGTCAGGACGTCGGGAATCGTGCCCGCCATCAGCGAGTGGTAGCGGACGGCCGAGAACGGCGACGCGATCCCGGCGAACAGGTCGTCGCCGTTGTGCATCACCAGAGACGTGCGGCCATGCCGCGGCTCGGGAGCGGCCGTCACGGTCCCTCCGAACACATAACAGATTCCCTCGTGCCCCAAGCACACGCCGAGGAGCGGCACCTGAGCGGCCTCGATCACCTTCCGGCAGATGCCGAAGTCGGCCGGACGTTCAGGCCGCCCGGGTCCCGGCGAGATCACCACGCAGTCGAAATCTTCGAGATCCGCTTCGCGCCAGCCGGGGTCGTCGTTGGATACCACGACCGGAGACACGCCGGGCATTCTGGCCAGGTACTGGACAAGGTTGTAGGTGAACGAGTCGTAGTTGTCGACGACGAGCACCCGGATGTCGCCGCGGGACAATTACGGGCTGCCAGCCGTCACGGCGGTGCCTGCGGGAGGCGGAACGAGCCGCGCTTGGGCGGCGGCGCGGACGGCGGCGGCACGACGGGTCCGATGTCCCCGTCAGGGGCGTCGTCGAGGTCGATGATCAGCGGAGCATGATCGCTGGCACCGGCGCCCTTCCGGGCGTGCCTGTCGACCCACGCGGCCCGGACACGCTTCGCCACAGGGTCGGTGGCCAGCGCGAGGTCGATCCGCATGCCGAGGTTCTTCTGGAACATCCCGGCGCGGTAGTCCCAGTACGTGAACACGCGCTCGTCCGGCCAGCGGTCACGCGTGACATCGTGAAGCCCGGTCGCCTCAAGGCGGGCTAGCGCCTCGCGCTCCGGCGGCGTGACGTGGGTCTGGCCGATGTACGCGTCCGGGTCGAACACGTCGTCGTCGGCGGGAGCGATGTTCATGTCGCCGCACACCATCGTCGCGTCGGGATCGGCCGCGACGGCGTCGCGCAGCGCGGTCAGCCAGGCGAGCTTGTACTCGTAGTGCTCGGAGTCCGGGACCCTGCCGTTCGGCACGTACAGCGAGCGCATCCGGATCCCGCCGCAGGTGGCGGCTATCGCGCGGGCCTCGGGCTCGGGGAAGCCTGGCGCGCCGTCAATGCCCGCCACCATGTCATCGAGGCCGACCTTGGACAAGAGCGCGACGCCGTTCCACCGGGCCTCGCCGTGAGACGCGAACTCGTAACCCCTGCCGCGCAGATCGTCGCCGAGCAGTTCGGCGAACGCGTCGTCGGTGAGCTTCGTTTCCTGCAGGCACAGAATGTCCGGCTGCCGCTGGTCGAGCCACGGCAGCAGCCTGGGCACCCGCTGCTTGACCGAGTTCACGTTCCACGTCGCTACCCGCATCGCGCCCAGCTTATGGCGTGCCGTGGCCGCGGGACCTGCCCGGTCGCTCACCCGATGAACCCCTGGTGGTGCTATAGGCCCTGTGCTATAGGCCCACCAGGGGTTCATCGGTGGGCCTGACCGGGGTGGAGGGCTGACCGGGGTGGAGGGCTGGGTTGGGCGGGGCGGGAGGGGGCTGTTGGTGGAGGGGCCGGGGTGATTGACTGGGGCGGATGTCCAGCCCTCCGCCATCAGGCCGCGTCAGCGCTGCGCTCGCGGCACGGCAGCCGGTCGGCGGTGCCGGGGGCGGCGGCGGGTCTGCACTGGTGATCCCGCGAATCGCGCTCGGTTGCGGCAATTTCGGCGGTGTCGGCTCCTCGCCTGAGTTCTTCGACCAGGGGCTGTCGCCTGACCAGGCGCTCGAGCTGATGGATGCCGCGTGGGAGCTCGGCATCACGCACTTCGACACCGCCGACGCCTACGGCGGCGGGCGCAGCGAGCGCGCGATCGGCCAGTGGATCAGCTCGCGTGGCGTCCGGCCGCTGCTGACGACGAAGACGTTCAACCCGATGACGGCCGGTGCCGAGCACGGGCTCGCGCCCGAGCGCATCGCCCGGCAGTTGCGCGAGAGCCTCGACCGGCTCGCGGTAGATCAAGTCGACCTGTACCTGGCGCACGATTTCGATCCTGACGTGCCGCTCGCCGATTCCCTCGCCGCCTTCGAATCAGCCCGGGCCGACGGCATGATCCGCGGTTACGGCGTCAGCAACTTCGACGCCGCCCAGCTAGCGGACGCGCTTGCCGTGGCCAGGCCGCAGGCCATCCAGAACAGCTACTCTCTGCTCGCGCGTCGCGACGAGCGGGACCTCCTGCCGCTGTGCGATCAGCGCGACGTCGCCTACCTCGCGTTCAGCCCGCTGGCTGGAGGGTGGCTGACGGGCAAATACCGCCGTGGCGAGCCGTATCCGGCCGGATCCCGCATGACCCAGCGCCCCGGGCCGTATCAAGACTTCCTCGATAACAAGACCTTCGACGCACTCGACCGCCTTGACCGGATCGCCGTGCGCCGTGGCACCTCGATGGCCGGCCTGGCCCTCGCCTGGATGCTCGCCGACGATAGGGTCGCCCAGATCGTCGTCGGACCCGGGCGCCCGGAGCACCTCAAGCCGGTTACCGAGGCGCTGGAATGCCCGCTCACCGACGACGAGAGGCCCGCGATCGAAAGGGCATGGACGTGATCGACCTGACCGAGATCGAGGCAGCGCGCAAGCGGATCGAGGGCGCGGCGATCAGGACGCCGCTCGTGCGGCTCCACGCGGCTGAGGCCCCGGCGGAGATCTACGTCAAGCTCGAGAACCTGCAGCCGGTGAACTCGTTCAAGATCCGTGGCGCCACCAACGCGGTGGCGCTGGCTTCGCCGGACGAGTACGCGAAGGGCCTGGTCACTGCCAGCGCGGGGAACATGGCGCAAGGCATCGCCTGGGCCGCGCGCGCGATCGGCGTGCCGGCCACGATTGTGGTGCCCGAGCAGGCGCCGCAGGCAAAGCTTTCGGCGATCGAGCGGCTCGGCGGACACGTGCGCAAGCTGCCCTACGACGACTGGTGGAACATCCTCGTCACAGGGCACGTCGACGGGATCGAAGGCTTGTTCGTGCACCCGGTTCAGGACCCGGCCGTCATCGCGGGCAACGGGACGATCGGGCTGGAGATCCTCGAGGACCTGCCCGACGTCGACGCGGTCGTGATCCCTTACGGCGGTGGCGGGCTGACCACGGGGATCGCCAGCGCGATCAAGGCACTGCGACCCCAGGCGAAGATCATCACGGCCGAGCCCGCGACCGCGTGTGGCCTGAGCGCGGCATTCGAGGCCGGTCATCCAGTGGACGCCGGCTACCAGGCCTCATTCGTCGACGGCGCGGGGAGCGGCCGGGTGCTGGACAGTATGTGGCCGCAGGTCAGCCAGCTTGTCGACGACGCCCTGGCGATCCCGCTCGAGGAGGTCGCAGCCGCGTTGCGACTGCTCGCCCAGCGCGTCCGGGTCATCGCCGAAGGTGCCGGCGCATTGTCGGTGGCAGCCGCCATGTCCGGGCGCGCTGGAAGCGGGAAGGTCGCGTGCGTCATCTCAGGCGGCAACATCAACCTCAGCACGCTGGCCGAGATCCTGCAGAACCGTCCTGAGCAGGTCGGCTAGCGTCTCGGGGCCGACTCTCAACTGTTACCAAATCCCGAATTTGCCCCTCTTGCACGAATGTGCGCCAGATGGTTTGATCAGCGGAACAAATTCGAGCGCTGGGGAGGGCGGATTTGAGTTTCCGCGTCGTCCGCCATGCTCAGGCGAGCTGGCGCGGAACGTTGCCGCGAGGAAGCGGCCGGATCGCGCTCGGCAGCGGCGCCTTCGAAGGCCCCTACTCACTTCGCGCTCGGGTTGAGGAAGACCAGCAGGCGACCAACCCCGAGGAACTGATTGGCGCCGCCGAGGCTGGCTGCTTCACGATGTCGCTCGCGAACCTGCTAACCGAAGCCGGTCATCCCGCGCAGGAGCTGCGAACCAGTGCCGAGGTTACGCTCGCAGCCGTCGGCGGCGGCTTTGACATCACAAGGATCGCGCTCAGGACCGAAGGCGAGGTGCCAGGGGTCGACGACGATGTTTTCGCTGACCTCGCTCGGCAGGCGAAGAACTGCACGGTCTCGCGTGCTCTGGCTGGTACCGAGATCACGCTAGAGGCGCGTCTGGCAGCAAGCTGACGCTACTGAACCCTGACTCCCCGAGTAAATCCCACCGAACCTCAAGACATCTGGCATTGCGGGAACTGGAGGCAACGTCCATGAAAGGACGCAGAGTAATTGTCACGTCGGTGCTCGGCGCGCTCGTCGTCGCCGGCTGCGGCAGCACTGGCGGCAGCAACGCGAGCGGCGGCGGCGGCACCAAGGCATGCACCGCGACCATCGGATTCGAGGGGCCGATCACAGGCCCGGTCGCTGTGCTGGGCAAGGAGCAGCTGAACTTCGCGAAGCTGGCCATGTCCATGGACAACAAGGCGAACAAGACTAAGATCACGCTGAAGCAGGGTGATACCCAGCTAGACCCGGCCCAGGCGACCACCGTGACCCAGCAGTTCACCTCCGACTCCAGCATCGTGGCGGTCGTCGGCCCAGCAGGAAGCCAGGAAGTCGAGGCTGTAGGCCCGCTGATGGCGCGCGCCGGCCTTTCCTTCATGTCGGGCTCGGCGACCGCGGCGGCGCTGACCACGGGCAAGTACCCGACCTTCTTCAGGGTCGTGTCCAAGGACAGCGTGCAGGGTCCACAGGACGCCAACTACATCGTCAACACCTTGCACCCGAAGGCGCTGATGATCGTCGATGACCAGGAGGCCTACTCCACCGGCCTGGTCGCCGCCATGCTGCCGATCTTCAAGGCGGCAGGGATCAAGGTCGACCACGAGTCCGTTTCGCAGAAGCAGAACGACTTCTCCTCGCTGGTCACCAAGATCACTCCTGCGACCTCGGTCGTCGTCCTGCCGTGGCAGGTGGCCGCCAACGCGCAGCAGTTCGGCCGCAACCTCGCCCAGCAGCACAAGAAGGCGGTCATCTTCGGCACCGACGGCCTGTTCTCGCCGGGCACCTTCACGATTTCGGGTTCGTACGTCTCCTCGTTCGGCCCCGACATCAACGGCATCCCTGCCGACGCGTCGATCGTCGCGGCCGCGAAGAAGATGGGATCCTTCGGCACGTTCGGCCCGCCGATCTTTGCCGCGACCCACGTGATCGACGAGGCCATCGCATCGGTCTGTAAGGCCGGGCAGACGCCAAGCCGGGCCAACGTGATGGCAGCGATCAAGAAGACCAAGGAGTCAACCTCGATCCTCGGTCAGCCGATCAGCTTCGCCTCCAATGGCGATCTGGTCAACGGCAAATTCTTCCTGTTCAAGATCGACTCGTCCGGCAACTACACGCTGATCCCAGGCTGACCGGACAACTGAGATAGCCGCCGTGGCGCGCCGGTGTTCGGCCGGCGCGCCACCAGGCGGCCCGGCAGTGGGGCGGACTCGCACCTGATGAGTTTCTTCTTTCAGGAACTGGTCAACGGCATCGTCGTCGGAGCGCTGTACTCCCTTGTAGCGCTCGGGTTCTCGATGGTGTACGGGGTGCTGAAGCTGCTCAACTTCGCGCACGGCGACCTGTATATGGTCGGAGCCTTCGCCGGCTACTTCGTGATCCAGTGGTTCGGCGGCCCGAAGGCCCTTGCCATCCCGGTGCCGCTGCTGCTGGTGATCATGTTCGTACTGGCGGCGCTGCTGACCGGCGGTCTCGGCGTGGCAATCGAACGGTTCGCATACCGGCCGCTGCGCAACGCGCCGCGCATCGCTCCGCTGATCACGGCCATCGGCATCTCGTTCTTCCTGGAGAACGCCGCGCTGCTGCTGTTCGGCGGCCAGTACAGGATCTACAACACCCCCGACTTCATTCCCTTTACCTCCGGGTTCCAGATCGGATCGGTCAGCGTCAGCGCAGTCCAGATCATGGTGGTGGTGCTCGGCCTCGCGCTGATGATCGGGCTGCGGCAGCTGGTCGTGCGGACGAAGCTCGGCAAGCAGATGCGTGCGGTGGCCGCGGATCGTGAGGCCGCCGAGATGCTCGGGATCAACGTGAACTTCACGATCGCCGCGACGTTCTTCCTGGGTTCGGCGCTGGCCGGCGTGTCCGGGGTGATGGCCGGACTACTGTTCAACCAGGTCACGAACACGATCGGGTTCCTGGCGGGCCTCAAGGCCTTCACGGCTGCCGTGGTCGGCGGAATCGGGTCGATCCCGGGGGCGATGCTCGGAGGCCTGCTGATCGGCATCGCCGAATCCTTCATCACCGGCTACATCTCATCTCAGTTCACCAATCTGCTCGTCTTCGCGCTGCTGATCATCGTGATGCTTCTCCGGCCAAACGGTCTGCTGGGCCAGGTCCAGCTGCAGAAGGTATGACGCAACGGTGAACCTCGAAAAGCAGCCCGCCGCCGGCCCGCAGGTCGGCGTCGACGAGTGGGTCGCGAGGGAGCAAGGCAGGCGCGAATACCTCCCGTCCTGGCTCGGCTCTGCCCAGCGCGCATTCGAGCGGATCGGATGGTGGCCCAGGCTGGCGCTCGCGACCGTTGCCGCGCTGGTCCTGCCGATCCTCGGGCTCGGCGGCTTCCAGCTACAGGTCGGCATCGACGCACTAGTGATCGCGCTGCTCGCGGTGGGCCTGAACATCGTCGTGGGCTGGGCCGGACTGCTCGACCTCGGTTACGTGGCGTTCTTCGGTTTCGGCGCCTACGGTTTCGCGCTGCTGTCGTCCAGCAAGATGGGCATCCACTTCCCATCGATCTTCGCCATCCCGATCGTGATGATCGGTGCAGCGATCCTAGGGTTGATCGTCGGCTGGCCCTCGCGCCGGCTGATCGGCGACTACCTGGCGATCATCACGCTGTTCTTCGGCGAGGCCTTCTTCGAGTTCACCAACAATGTGGCTCCTGGGACTTTCGGCGGGCCGAATGGGATCGTCGGGATCGACGCGATCAATTCATTCGGCATCCAGCTCACGACCAACCAGTCGTACTTCATCCTGCTCGTGATCTTGCTGGTACTCGTCATGGCGGTGTTGCGGCTGCTGGAGACCTCGCGAACGGGACGGGCCTGGCGGGCCGTCCGCGAGGATCCGCTCGCCGCAGCGGCGATGACCATCCCGGTCAACCGGGTCAAGCTGATGGCGTTCGCGTTCGGCGCGATGGTTGCCGCGCTGGCGGGAACCGTCTTCGCGGCGCAGCAGATCAGCGTGTTCCCTCCCGACTTCGACACGCCGATCCTGATCCTGATCTACGCAGGGCTGATCCTGGGCGGCGCCGGCAGCATCGCTGGTGCCGCCACGGGAGCGCTCGTCGTCATGGTCATCTACGACGGGCTGCTTCGCAGCCCGACCGACTCTGGCTACCTGTTCTACGGCATGATTCTGCTGACCTTGCTGGTCAAGCTTCGCCCCTGGCGCAAGCTCGGCATCGTGCTCGCGGCAACCGCCGTCCTAGGGTTCGCCGCGCACGCCATAGCCGGTGCCATTTCGTCGAGCGCCGTCGCGCGCGGCCCTTCGTCGGGTGGCTGGATTGGTGCCATCTTGCGGCACTGGGTGATCGTCCCGGCGGACTCTCGTGTCCCTGGGAACATCGGGTTTGTCGTCTTGATCTGCATGCTGATCGCGCTCGTCCAGCTGAAAGGCAACTGGCGGACGATCCTGCTCGTGCCGACCATCTACCTGGGCGCATTCGTCTGGGAGACCAGGCTGGCCGCCGAGTCGCAGGTGACCAGGCAGCTGCTGATCGGCGCGATTCTGATCGTGATGATGACCGCAAGGCCGCAGGGGCTTCTCGGGCAGCGCCGGGTGGAGACGCCAACATGAGCGATCCCCAGCAGCCGCGCGAGCCGGTCCTCGGCCTGGAGCAGCTCTCACTGCACTTCGGCGGGCTGGCCGCCCTGTCCGGGGTTGACCTGCAGGTCGGTGACGGCGAGATCGTCAGCCTGATCGGGCCCAACGGGGCCGGCAAGACCACCGTCTTCAACGTGATCACAGGCGTCTATCAGCCGAGTTCCGGTGACGTGCGGTTCCTGGGAAACTCGATCGCAGGGCTGGCGCCGCACCGGATCGCCCGGCTGGGCATCGCCAGGACATTCCAAAGCCTTCGGCTGTTCCTGAACATGACCGTTTTCGAGAACGTGATGGCGGCGACGTACGGCAGCACCAGGGCGACACCCCCCGAGTCGGTCCTGCGGCTGCCGTGGGCCAGGCGCGAGGAGCGTCAGGCGCGGGACCTGGCCAGGGAAGTGCTGTCGTTCTTCGGGCAGCGCCTCGCTGGTTATCGCTGGGACCAGCCCGCATACTCGCTCTCCTACGCGAACCGCCGCCGGCTGGAGATCGCCCGCGCGCTCGCGACCAAGCCCAGGCTGCTGCTGCTCGACGAGCCCGCGGCGGGCATGAACCCAACCGAGACACACGAGGTCACCGAGCTCATCAGCCGCCTGCGCGACGAACTCGGAGTCGCGATCTGCGTGATCGAGCACGACATGCACGTGGTGTCCGGCTGCTCGGACCGCGTGATCGCGCTCGACCACGGAGTCAAGATCGCCGAAGGTGAATTCGACCACGTGGCCAACGACGCAGCGGTGGTCGAGGCATACATGGGCCGCGATCCAGAAGCCCTGGCGGAGTCGTGATGACAGCGCTCCTCAGCCTGGAGAACGTCACCACCTATTACGAACAGATGCGGATACTCGAAGGCGTCAACCTCGAGGTCTTCAACGGCGAGCTGGTCTGCCTGCTCGGCGGCAACGCGTCGGGGAAGTCGACCACGCTGAAGACCATCCTCGGCATCGTGCAGCCCAGATCGGGAAAGGTGCTGCTCGACGGCGAGGATGTGAGCAAGTGGCCGGTCCCGCAGCGGATCGCCAAGGGCATTGCGATCGTGCCGGAGAACCGCAGGCTCTTCGGGCAGCTGACGGTCAGGGAGAACCTCGAGCTTGGGGCGGTGCTGCGCGGCCGCGACAAGCTGGACGAGGACTTCGACCGGATCCACGCGCTCTTCCCGCGTCTTCTCGAGCGACGTAGTCAGCTGGCCGGCACCATGTCCGGTGGGGAGCAGCAGATGGTCGCCATGGGCCGGGCACTGATGTCCCGCCCGCGGCTGCTGCTGATGGACGAGCCGTCGATGGGACTCTCACCCGCGCTCGTGCAGCAGAACTTCCAGATCATCAAGGAAGTGCACCTGTCAGGGGTGGCCGTGCTGATGGTCGAGCAGAACGCCACGATGGCGCTCACGATCGCCGACCGCGGCTACGTCCTGTCCACCGGCGAGATCGTCCTCTCCGGCGCCGCTGCCGAGCTGCTGCAAAGCGAAGACCTGAAACGCGCCTACCTAGGCAGCTAGCGTCCGGCGTTCCCAAGCCATGACGACGCCCAACACCCGCGTTTGGCTGCCTGCCGAACGGCCTGGCGGGCCAGGACCTTTGGTCCTATCGCCGCGTGGCCTGCGCGGACCAGCGTTTGTGGAAGGACTGCGAGCGACTTTCGCGCCCCAGGGTCCCGGGGTGAATATTCAGCCTTCAGCTGCTGAAGGACCGCTGGCGAGCAAGGTCAGGCGTCAGTTGTGTCGCGGGTCCCGTGAGGAGGCTTATCCAATGAAGCGTGTCGTTGTCGATCACTACGGTGGGCCCGAGGTCTTGAGGGTGGTCAACGAGGATGACCCAAGACCGGGGTCCGGCGAGGTTCGTGTCAAGGTCCTGGCAGCGGGCGTGTCGTTTACCGACGCCCAACTACGCGCCGGCAGCTATCTCGGCGTTCCGCCGCCCCCGTTCACGCCCGGCTATGAGCTCGTCGGCGTCGTGGATGAGCTCGGACCTGGCTGCACACGTCTCCGAGTAGGAGACCGCGTAGGCGCGCTGACGGTATGGGGCGCCGACGCCGAGCTCGTGTGCATTCCGGAGGTGAACGCGGTTGGGGTGCCTCCGGACCTCGACCCCGCGGAAGCCGTGAGCCTTGTCTTCACATACATGACCGCCTATCAGCTGCTGCACCGCACGGCGCAGGTGAAGCGCGGCGAAACAGTCCTCGTGCACGGCGCGGCAGGCAGGGTGGGCACCGCGATCCTCGAACTGGGCGCGGTGGCCGGACTGCAGATGTACGGAACCTGCTCGGGTCGCGACCGCGCCGCCGTGGAGCGCCTCGGCGCGGTGGCGATTGACTATCGCAACGATGATTTCCTCGCCCGGGTCCGTGAACTACCCGGCAACGGCGTCGACGTCGTGCTGGACGGCCTGGGCGGCAAGACCTCGCTCCGTTCCTTCCGCGCCCTGCGGCCTGGTGGGACGCTAGTCCTGTATGGCCACTACGCCACCCTCTCGCACGGACGCAAGAGCTGGCCAGCTTGGATCGAGTGGTACACGGCAACGGCCAGCGTCGCGCTCTGGGGCCTACTCTCACCCGGCCGCCAGGTACGCGCATATCGCATCCAGAAGCTGCGCGAAGGCCACCAGGTGCTCCCGATCGGTGGAGGTGAGCCGGCCCTACCCGTCGGTGGAGGTCCCCGCGACCCGGATTGGTTCCGCGAGGACTTCCACGCGCTGCTCGACCTGCTCCGCGCGGACAAGATCCACCCCGTACTGGCCGAGCGCCTCCCGCTGGAAGACGCTCATCATGCGCACGAACTACTGGAGAGCTCGGCATCAAAGGGAAAAATCGTGCTCATACCATAAGCGCGCGCCGGTTGAGCGGCCCTCCTCAGCCTCTTACCACGGGGCTCAGTCATGATCTCTGGCGTTATGGAGCTTTTGCGGTCACCTAATCCGTGTCAAGTGCCGAGCGCGGCGCTCGAGCGGGCAGGACCTCCCGTTGACCGCGCGAAGATCTCAGCCTATTTTTCATTCAATGAGAAATTCGTCTGCCGACGTGGCTTCGGCACATCCAGCCCCAGCCCCCACCCCCTCCTCAGACGCCGGCAACGGATCGGTGCCGTCACCCGCCATCTCCGCAGCGCGAGCACGGTTCAGCTCGCTCAACGACGACTTCATCTATCTCGACGCGCCAGGCGGCACCCAGACACCCGACGAGGTCGCCAAGGCCGCCGCGCAGGTCTACCTGGAGGCGAGCGGCAACACCGGCGCGCCGTACGCGACGAGCAGACGGCTCGAGGCCCTGGTCGACGAGGCGCGTGAGGCCTCGGCCACGTTCTTCGGCTGCACGACAGACGAGATCATCTTCGGCGCCAATATGACGTCGCTGAACTTCACCCTGTCGCGAACGCTCGGCAGGCAGCTGAGTCCCGGCGACGAGATCGTCGTGACCAGGCTCGACCACGATGCGAACGTGGCGCCGTGGCTGGACCTCGCGGCTGACCGCGATCTCGTGGTGAGGCACGCCGATGTGCACGCGGACACGAGCCTGGACCTAAGCGACCTGGAGGCACAGCTCGGCCCGCGGACCAAGGTGGTCGCGTTCCCCTGGGCGGCGAACTCGACCGGCACGATCGTGGACGCGCGCGCGATCACCGCACTTGCCCACCAGGCCGGGGCGCTGTCCTGGGTGGACGCCGTCCAGTACGCGGCGCACGAGCCCATGGACGTGCAGGCGATCGGCGCCGACGTCGTGATGTGCTCGTCCTACAAGTTCTGCGGCCCGCATCTCGGGATCGCCTACGGCCGCCGGGACCTGCTCGAATCCTGGAAGCCATACAAGGCGAGGCCGGTGGGATTCGATCCGGTCGGGCATCGGTTCGAGACGGGAACGCTGCCGTACGAACTCCTTGGCGCGCTGCTCGCCACCTATTCCTACATCGAGAGCCTTGGCGGCATGGCCGCGCTCGCGGCGTGGGAACGCGCGCTCGGCGAGCGGATGCTCGCAGGCTTCCCGGAAGGCACCCAGCTGTATGGCCTGCCGACGATGGAAGGCCGGGTGCCGACGTTCCTGATCAACTTCCACGGCGTTTCGTCTGCGCGCCTCAGCGAGGAGCTGGCCGAGCGCGGCTTCGGCGTCTGGAGTCACGGCAGTTACTACGCGCTCGGCCTGCATGAGCGGATCGGGTGGGGCGAGGCCTTGCGCATCGGGCTGGCGCACTACAACACGCTCGAGGAGATGGACAAGTTCAACGAGGTCCTGGCGGCGCTGGTCGCCAAGCATCAGTCCGTGCCGGACGCCGAGACCAGCGCCCTGAACGCGAGCCGGAATGACTAGCGCGCAGCCGAGCGGCGCCATCGTCCAGGCGGACCAGATCCCCGCCAAGACGAGCGCCGGTGGTGCCAGCGTGCGCACGCTGCTGGACACCGGAGCCGGCGGCCCTGGCCTGGTCCGCCGTCACGTTGACATGCCGCCGCGATCGGGCTACTCGGGCACGGCGGGCGAGGCAGGGGAGCTGTGGTTCGTCATCGGCGGCACGGGCCATCTGGACGTCGGCGGGCAGCCGGGCGCTCAGCTCAAGCCTGATCGGGCCGTGTGGGTTCCGCCCGGCTCCGACTTCCAGGTCCTCGCCGAAGAGGGAGCCGAGTTGCGCCTCGATACGGTCGCGCTGCCGACGGCCGGTCCCTCTGCGGCGGCGGCCGCGGAACAAGCCGGCCGTCCCCTGCAGGACCGGGACTTCGAAGACTGCGAGATCGAGACCACCGGCGACAGGCAGTTCCGGGTCCTGTTCGGTCCGGGATCGGGGTGCTCGGTAGCTACGCAGTTCGTTGGCGAGATCCCGCCGGGACGGGCGCCGGTACACAGCCACCCGTACGACGAGGTCGTTCTGATACTCGGTGGCGACGGGACGGCGCACATCGGCGGCGCCGAGCATCCGCTGACGCCTGGCACGTGCCTGCACCTGCCGCCCGGTTTGCCGCACTGCCTGGAGAACACCGGCTCGGCGATGATGCGCGTGCTCGGCGTCTTTCACCCGGCCGACAGCCCTGCGGCCAAGCTACCCCCGGGGGAGTAGCGTTCCTGGCGGCCGGAAGGAGACGCCAGGCATGACCAACCCACCCGCAACGAGGCATCCGCTCGATCCGCTGAACGCGGAGGAGATCAGGCGGGCCGTCACGATCATCACAGAGTCGGGGAACGGCACGCCGGCGATGCGCTTCGTGTCGATCGGCCTGCGTGAGCCGCCGAAGAGCGTGATCGCGGCGTTCCGGCCAGGTCAGCCGTTCCCGCGCAAGGCATTCGTCGTGGCACTCGAGCCGCGGGAGCACATGACGTACGAGGGTGTCGTCTCGCTGACGAAGGCAGCGGTCCTGGCGTGGCGGCCGGTCCCCGGCGTCCGGGCCCCGATCACGCTCGGGGAGTACGCGGAATATGAGCGCCTGGTCAAGGCCGACGAGCAGTTCCGCGACGGCCTGCGGAGGCGAGGCATCGAACACCCCGACCAGGTGCTCGTGGAGCCGTGGGGGATAGGAACGTTCACCAGGGAAGAGGACGCGGGCAGGCGTCTGCTCTGGAGCTTGTGCTTCTACCGAGCCAGCCCTGGCGACAATCCCTATGCCAAGCCGATTCACGGGCTGCACGCCGTTGTGGACCTCGACGACATGACCGTGGTCCGCGTCGAGGATCTCGGGATCGTCCCGCTCCCGCCGGGAACAGGCGACTACACATCGGGATTTACAAATTCTCGCCCCGAACTGAAGCCGCTTGAGATACTCCAGCCCGCCGGAGTGAGTTTCGACGTGGACGGGTGGGAAGTCCGCTGGCAGAAGTGGCGCTTCCGGCTGGGCTTCAACGCGCGCGAAGGGCTCACGCTGCACACAGTCGGCTACGAGGATGACGGGCGCCTGCGTTCCGTTATCCATCGGGCTTCGATTGCCGAGCTCGTCATTCCTTACGCCGACCCACGGCCGTTCCAGGGCTGGCGCAATGCCTTCGACATCGGCGAATACGGCATCGGCATTCTGACGAACTCGCTGGAGCTTGGCTGTGACTGCCTTGGTGAGATCCGCTACCTCGACGTCGAACTCGCCGATAACAAGGGCGAGCCGTACACGATCAGGAATGCGATCTGCCTGCACGAGGAGGACAACGGCATTGCCTGGAAGCACTTCGACGCCGGGCTCAACCACGCGGAGGTGCGCCGGAGGCGGCGGCTCGTCGTGTCGTTCATCATCACGGCGGGTAACTACGAATACGCGTTCTACTGGTACTTCTATACCGACGGGACCATCGAGCTCGACGTCAAGCTGACCGGGATCGTGCTCACGTCCGCGCTTCTGCCGGGGGAGGTCAGTGACTTCGGCACGCTCGTCGCGCCGCTGACGCTGGCAGCGCACCACCAGCACTTCTTCAGCGTGCGGCTCGACATGGCGGTGGACGGGCCAGCCAACTCTGTCTATGAGGTCGAAACCGAGGCCGTGCCGCCTGGGCCTGACAATCCGTACGGCAACGCGTTTCGCCCGCGGCGCACACTGCTGCGCACAGAGTCGCAGGCGCAGCGCCTGGCCGACCCTCGCACGGGACGCCACTGGCTGGTCGTCAACCCGGACGTCGTCAACGGCCTCGGCCAGCCGGTTGCTTACAAGCTCGTCCCCGAGGGCGGCGTGCTCCCGTTCGCGGACGGCCAGGCGTCGGTCACGAAGCGGGCCAGGTTCGTGACGAGGCATCTCTGGGTGACCCCGTTCGCCGCGGACGAGCGGTTCCCGGCCGGTGAGTATCCGAACCAGCATGAAGGGGAGGCCGGCCTCCCTGAATGGACGAAGGCCGACCGGTCCATCGATAACACCGACATCGTGCTGTGGTACACGCTCGGCAGCCACCACATCCCGCGTCCCGAGGACTGGCCGGTCATGCCGGTGGAGCGAGTCGGGTTCGCGCTCAAGCCTGTCGGCTTCTTCGACCGCAACCCGGCTCTTGACGTGCCGCCCACGCATGCTTGCTGACCGTCGCCAGGCCTTTCGCCATGCATCTCACAGCCCGTTTAGTCCGTCGTAGCGCGCCGCAGTAACGGGCGAAGCGAGCGCAGCTAGTCTCGGTCCATGAGTACCTCTCCGCTGTCCTCGCAGGAGATACGCGCTGCCGCCGATGTGCATGGTGAACTCGGCCCCGAGTACCACGATGCGGTTGTGGAGTCGTTTCTGGCGAAGGTCGAAAAGGAAATTGACGCACGCGTCGAGGCGCGTCTGGCCGATTCTCAGCCTCGAGTTCGCCGCCGCGAGTTGGATCCGGTCACGTTGGCTAAGCGACGGCAGATGCTCAAGCACATGGCGCTTGGCTCGGTCGCGGCCGCGATTCCGCTCAGCTTCGTGACCTTCGCAATCGACTTCCATGCGGGCGCTGAGAGGGCCGTCGTGCTCCTGTGGATCGTCATTGCCGCGGTGTATGCGGCCTGTGCCATCCGGTTCCGACGCTGAGCCGGCGCGCGTCAGGCTGAGGTGGGCATGGTTGGGGCCCGCGTCTTGGCGCGGATCGCGGCCGCGACGTCCGGGCGGGCGGTGCCGAGCAGGTCGAGCGCGGTGTCGAGCGAGGTGAGACCGGCGTCGGACCCGAGGCCGGTGGCGACGAGCGAGCCGCAAGCGACGGCGAGCCACGCTGCCTGCTCGTGGTCACATCCTGCCAGCAGGGCCGTGATGAACCCCGCGTCGAACGCGTCCCCGCAGCCGGTCGTGTCGACGACCGGGACCTCGATCGCGGGGACGTCGATGATGCCGTCGCCCCAGTCGAGCGAGCAGCCATCGGCGCCGCGCGTGACGGCTACGCCGGCCGTCCCCGCAGTGCGGGCGACGGCCATCGCCTTGGCCAGATCGGTCTCGCCGGTGAAGTGGCGGATCTGATCCTCGTTCGGCATGAACCAGTCACAGACCGCGAGCAGCGGCCTCAGGCGTTCGAAGGCCGTGGCGTCTCCGACCCGGAGGACGTCGAGAGTCACCAGGAAACCCCGTTCCTTCGCCGCTCGCGCGAGAGCCTCGAGCGGATCACCCGCGAACGGGCCGAGGGCATCCGGGCCGCCGATGTGGAGCACGGGCTGAGTGCCGCTTGCCGCCGCGACGTCGAAGATCTCGGCGGTCAGGTCGCCTGGCTCGAGCATCTGCGTCGCTCCTGGGGCGTGGAGTGCCGGGCGCTCCCCGTTCGGGCGGATGGGCAGGATCGTGGCGGAGGTGCGCTGACCTTGCTTGCGGATGACGTAGCTGGTGTCCACGCCCTCCTTGTTCAGCAGCATGAGCAGCAGGTCGCCCAGGGCGTCATCGCCGATGGCGCCGCAGCTATAGACCGGTATGCCGAGCCGGGCCAGGCCGACGCTCGGGCCCGCTGCGGTTCCCGCGGCCGTCGCCTTGATCTCCTCGAGAAGGACCGATCGCTGCCCCAGCGGAATGTCGCTCACGGGGCGGCCGAGAACATCGAGGATGTGGACGCCGACGCTGAAGACAGGCCCGAGATTCATCTGCCGTCGTCGCCTTTTCCGTCGCTGGCCACACTGGGGGCGGCCTGCTGGGCCATCGCGTACCGCCTGCGCCGGGCCTCGGCCGTCACCTCGTCCAGTTCCTCGGTCGTCAGGATCCTTGGCTCGCCGATCTGCAAGGCCAGACGATAGGCACGAGCGAGCCATTCGAGCATCAGGGCCTTGTCATACGCCTCCATGAGCGACGCGCCGTAGGTCACCGCGCCGTGGTTCTGCAAGATGGCTGCTGAGCGCGGCCTGTCCAGATCACACAGGGCAGCCTGAATGCCGGCCGCCAGCGTGTCCGACCCGAAACGCCGGTAGGTGACGACCGGGACCGGGCCGCCGAGCCGCGCGATCGAGTAGTGGATCGCTGGCAGGTACTCGAGGGTCGCTGAGACGGCCACGACCTCGGCCGAATGGGTGTGGACCACGGCCGCCGCCTTCGTGGCGGCGTAGATCGCCAGATGGAACGGCGTCTCCGACGAGGGTCCGGCAGTACCGTCTCGTACGACGTCCCCGTCGAGCGAGAGGACCCAGAGGTCGTCCGGCTCCACGTCCTCGTACGGGATGCTTGTGGGCGAGATGATCACGTGGTCGCCGACGCGGCAGCTAAGATTGCCTGCGGTGCCGTAGGCAAGCCCGTCGGAGATCAGGCGCCGACCGTACTCAGTGATCTCCCTAGCCGCGTGCCGCCAGCGCGCCTGAACTTCCTGATCCGGGTTCATCTGCCGACCTCACACGGCGCGCCGCTGCGCTCCGATCTGTTACATATTCGGACGACCGATTATAAAAGATTCGCGCAGAAACGTCCTGAGCGGGCCGAGTTCGCTCAGACGTCAGAGCGGCAGTCGGAGGTCTGCGGGGCCGCGATGTAGGGCGATCGCGATGTCACGCGATTTTCAACTGCTCATCGCCGAAGTCTGCAATGAGCTTGAGCGTGCCTCCGAGTGCGGTGACATAGCGGTTCAACACATCCTGGGCTTGCGCTTTTCCGCGAGCCGCCAGCGGCGAGCCTTATCCAGCATCGCTGCCACTGCCGCGTCAAAAGCCTCCTGGCCGCCTGCTGACTCGATCGCACGTTCCAGGTGACCTGAGTCCCGCCAGCGCGACACGTTGTTCATTGCCCCATCTCCTTCTCGCGCTCGGCCAGGTAGTCGTCATAGAGGGTCAGGAAGCAGAAGTAGCGAGCTGGTCTGTGAGGACGTCGGTCAATTCCGCCATGGACTGACGGAAGATCCCAGGCAGGTCCGCCTCGTCTGTCTCGCCGATCCAGCTCGCGAAGGCGACCTTGAAGACGGCGACCCCTGCCTCGGCCGCCAGGCTCGCGGGCTGCTGAGGGATACCGCGGTTGCGAAGCGCGCCTGCCACTGCAGAGGCGAACGCCGCAAGCTTGATCAGCTCGCGTTCCCTGAGTTCCGGGTTCGCGGACACGATGGCGTCGCGCAACCTGACGCGTTCGGGGTTCGCTTGCATAACGGCACCGAAGGCCTCGAAAGCCGCGCATACGGCTTCCATGGGTGTGGCTGAGGCCGGAGCGTCCGCGACGGCGCGCGTCAGCAGGTCCCGCCCCATCTCCATTCCGTAGAACAGGACCTCGCGCTTGTCGGCGAAGTGGCGGAAGAATGTGCGCTCGGTCAATCCGGCCCGCTCGGAGATCTCGGCCACCGTGGTCTGCTCAAAGCCCCGCTCGGCGTAGAGCTCCATGGCCGCCTTCGCAAGCCGGCCGCGCGCGTTCGGCTCCCATCGACCCATGGCCCGATGATACGCGATGACAGTCGCTGACATCGGTGTGCTAATCTGATGACAGTCACTGACATCATGGAGGTTCTCATGCGGGTATTCGTCACAGGCGCGTCCGGCTGGATCGGCTCAGCCGTTGTCCCTGAACTGATCGGCGCGGGTCATCAGGTCCTCGGGCTCGCCAGGTCGGACGCCTCCGCCTCCGCTATCGCCGCCACGGGAGCCGAGGTACTCCGCGGCGACCTGAACGATCTGGACGTCCTGCGCGCCGGAGCTGCCAGCTGCGACGGGGTCATCCACCTCGCGTTCATCCACGACTTCACGCGGTTCGAGGACTCGGTAAGCGCCGACGCGCGTACCATCGAGACGATGGGCGCGGCGCTCGATGGTTCTGGCAAACCGTTGGTCATCGCCTCTGGGACGCCCTCAGCTCCTGGCCGCGTCGCGACCGAGCGCGATGCGGCCGATCCAGGCTCACCCGTGGCGAGACGAGCGGCGAACGCCGAGAAGGTCGTCGGCATGGCGGCGCGCGGTGTCCGCTCGTCGGTGCTGCGGCTGCCGCGGACGGTGCACGGCGAGGGCGATCATCACGGCTTCATCGCGCGCATGATCACCATCGCCCGTGAGAAGGGCGTCTCCGGCTACGTCGGCGACGGGTCCAGCCGCTGGCCCGCAGTGCACGTACTGGACGCCGCGCAGCTGTTCCGCCTCGCGGTGGAGCAGGCAACTGCGGGATCGGTGCTGCACGCGGTCGGTGACGAGGGCGTGCCGGGTCGCGAGATCGCCGACGTGATTGGCCGCCACCTGAACCTGCCGACGGCGTCCGTCCCGGCCGAGGATTTCGGTTTCCTGGGGCCGATCCTCGCGATCGATCAGCCGGCCTCTAGCGCGCTGACTTGTGATCTGCTGGGATGGCGGCCAGTCCAGCCGGGGCTCATCGAGGACATGGACAAGGGCCACTATTTCGGCTGAGCACTCAGCGTTTTGCCGTTGCTGACACAGCCGAAAGTATGCATACGGGCGTCTATTGGTCGCCGACACTTCACCGAATGGTCAGTAAGGCGGAGAATGCTATCGAGCCAGAAGCCGAACTGCGACTGGGCAGCTTGGAGGCGGCATGGCTCAGGGAAGCGAATCAGAGCGGACTGTCAGCTCTTGGGTGCGGCGAACGGACCGGCGGGCATTCCTTCGAGGGGCGGGACTGGCTGTGGCCGCTGGCGTAGCCGGTTCCCAGCTTGGCCCCGCGCCGGCGCGCGCCGGCAACGCGCGACCTGGCGGCATCCCGATCAACCATGTGATCGTGGACTGCCAGGAGAACCGCTCGTTCGATCACTATTACGGCTTCGCCCCCTTCGCCGGACGCTTCGGGGTCCCGGCCGGGTACTCCCAGCCCGACGGGCAGGGCGGGGCGGTCGCGCCGTTCCACTTCACCAGCCTGACCACGTCGGACATCGGCCACTCCTGGTCCGCCATGCACGCCGAGTATGACGGCGGGGCGATGGACGGGTTCTTCACCGCCAACGGCATCAACTGCATGGGGTATTACACCCAGCAGGATCTGCCGTTCTACTACAGCCTGTTCAGCAACTTCACGTTGTGCGCGAACTACTTCTGCCCCGTCATGGGGCCGACGTACCCGAACCGGTTCTACCTGGTGGCGGGCACGTCCGGGGGCATCACGAACAACAACCAGTGGGGATTCGGGATCTTCGACTACCCGATCATCCTCGATCTGCTCGAAGACGCCGGCGTGACCTGGAAGGTCTACAACACCTCCTGGGACCCGGTTCCGCCTGGTGACAGCGACAACGTCTTCGTGTTCTGGAAGCGCTGGGCCAATGACACCAGGACCCGCGGCAGCAAAGCGGACTACCTGGCCGACCTCAAGCACGGCAGGCTTCCGCAGGTCTCGTTCGTCATCCCGAGCTTCCTGCGGGGCGACGACGAGCACCCGCCTGCCGACGTCCAGATCGGGATGGGCATCCAGCAGGAACTTGTCACTGCGCTGCAGAACTCGTCGGCATGGAGCAGTTCGGCATACATCATCACCTACGACGAGTCTGGCGGCTATTTCGACCACGTCAGGCCGCCGCAGCTGGACGCGTACGGCCTGGGATTCCGGGTGCCAACCTGGGTGATCTCGCCTTTCGCCAAGAAGGCGCACCTCGAGGCGACGCTGTACGAGCACAGCTCGATACTGAAGTTCATCGAAGCGGTCTACGGCCTGCCATCCCTGGCGTCGGTCAACCACCGGTTCGACGCCGGCACCCCGGGCACCGATAACGACGCAGCGAACGGGAACCCGACGGGACCGCCGGCTCCGCCGCGAGACGGCCGCCGCGATATCGGCGACTTGCTTGAGTGTTTCCAGTTCTGACAGGAGACTGTCGCTGGAGAACCGAGTGTCGCCTCAGGAAGGCGGGCTGTCACATGCGCACAAGAATCGGGCTCGGGCTTGCGTCCGCAATGGTCCTCGGGTGTACGGTCGCGCTGGCCGCCCAGGCGGCCGGAGCGTCTGCGACAGTGGCGCCCCGCGACAGCCGGGTGATTGCTGGCGCTGCGGGCACGTCGGAAAACGTGCCCGCCTTCGGCCACGTGTTCCTGATCATCGGCGAGAACACCACCTACTCACACCTGACAAGCACGAACGCCCCGTATCTCATGAATACCGTCCGGCCGCGTGCGGCATGGCTCACGAACTACTACGCAGCGACCCACTGGTCGCAGGCCAACTACGTGGCGCTGGTCACGGGGCAGTTCACAAAGTGCGAGCAGCAAGACGGCGGCATCGCGTGCCATCAGAACATCGACAACCTGTACCACCAGCTCGACCAGGCCACGCTCACGTGGAAGGTGTGGCTCGAGGCCGGCGCCGCCAAGTGCGACACGGGATCTGGCGGTACCTGCACCAGTGACACGCCATGCCCGCTCAGCGGGTTCTACACCACAGGCAACCCGCCGATTCTGTTCGACAACATCGAAGGACCCGGCGGAGTCTGGTCAGCAACCAATCCGTCGCAGGAGTGCCTCGCCAACGATGTCCCTGCCGGAACCGACGACGACGGCATGGTGACGTTCAACGAGGCCCTGGCCACTGGCGACGTAGCCCGGTTCAACACGGTGATCCCGAACGGCTGTGAAGACGGTGAGGCGAATTGCAAGCCGGTCAACAACCGCCTCACCCAGTTCGACAACTTCCTGGCGCGCGAGGTGCCGCTGATCGAGTCGTCGCCCGCGTTCGGCACCAACGGCGTCATCATCATCACCTACGACGAGGACCAGCGCACAGGCGGCGTGGCGGCCAAGAACGGGCTCGGCTCCGGCGGACATGTCGTGTGCGCGATCATCAGCCCGATGGCGGTACCGGGCTCCTACGGCCGCAAGTACTACCACTACAGCGTGCTGCGCACTCTCGAGGACGGATTCGGGCTGCACACCTACCTTGGCGATGCGAACGCGGTGACGCCAATAAATGACATCTGGCGCTGAACGAGAGCGGCAGTCCGTGGCTTGAGGCGCGACGCATATTCGATCTCAGCGTCGCCCTCTACGTGCCGGCGCCTGTCGGCGTGCAATAAGGCCGCGATCGCGCGAGCATTGATCAGTTCGCGATACTTAGTGCATGTCGGAAGATTTCAGCCCCGTTGACCGTGTGGTTGCCGGCCTGCGGGGCGCGGGGTATCTCGCGGACAGCACGACAGGGACGGTCGTCCACCTGGCCACCGAGCTGGGGAAGCCGGTTCTCGTGGAAGGGCCTGCAGGCACCGGGAAGACGCAGCTGGCGAAGAGCGCCGCGCTGGCTGCGGGGAAGCGGCTGATCCGCTTGCAGTGCTACGAGGGGCTGGACGAATCCAAGGCCATCTACGAGTGGGACTACCGGCGCCAGCTTCTGCAGCTTCAGCTGCATCAGGGCTCGTCGACGGCCAGCCTCGACGCGTCGGGCATCTTCGGGGAGGAATTCCTGCTGAGCCGGCCGTTGCTCGCCGCAATCCGGTCCGAGGAGCCGGTCGTGCTGCTGATCGACGAGGTTGACAGGCTCGACATCGAGAGCGAAGCGCTGCTGCTCGAGGTGCTGTCGGACTATCAGGTGTCGATTCCCGAGTTCGGCACGGTGACGGCGCGGCACATCCCGCAGGTGTTCCTGACCTCGAACAACAGCCGCGATCTGTCGGAGGCGCTGAAGAGGCGGTGCCTGTTCCTGCACCTGGGCTATCCGAGCGTGGAACGTGAGGCAGAGATCGTCCGGCTGCACGTTCCGCAGCTCGCTGAGCACCTCGCGACCGAGATCGCCGAGCTGATCGCGTTGCTCCGGAAGGCCGACCTGAAGAAGCCGCCGTCCATCGCCGAATCGCTGGACTGGGCGCGGACGCTGCTGACGCTTGGCGCGACAGACCTGAGCGACGACCTGATCAGGCAGACGCTGTCGGTGCTGCTCAAGTACGAGCGGGACATCGACACCGCGGTGACCGAGCTGCGGATCTGAGTCCGGGCCGTCATGCAGGGGATCCTGGCCACCTTGGTGGACGAGCTGCGCAGCGTCGGTATTGGCGTCTCCGTGGGCGAGCACCTGGATGCGGCCGAGGCTCTGTCTCGGATCTCGTTGTGCGACAAGGAAGTTGTGCGCGCCGCGTTGCTGAGCACGCTGATCAAGAGCGCGGAGCACGTCGAGACGTTCCATCTGGTGTTTGAGCTGTGCATGGCGGCGCCGCGAGATGGGGGAACCTCTCTGGTCGAGGCGATGTCGGACGAGCAGCTCGCGGATGCATTGCGGCAGGCGGTCGGTTCATCTGACCGGAATCTCCTGCGGCTGCTCGCCGATGAGTACGTCCGCCGGTACGGCGGGCTGGAAGCTGGACGGCCGGTCGCCGGCGTGTTCGCGAACATCGCGGTCAACGAGGCGGCCGATCTGGACGGGATCCGCGCTTCGGTGCTTGAGTCCGGTGAGAGCCCTGTTAATGCCGAAGGGCTTGGAGGCAGTGGCGGGGGATCGGGCTCAGGTGCCGGGTCGGGGTCAGGCTCTGGCGCGGCGCGGCGGCGGCTTGCCGAGGCGCGCGCTGACCGGGCTGTCGCGGATGTTCGGGCGGAGTTGCGGGCCGCGGTGCGGCGCGCGCTGGTGGCCGACCGCGGGGCGCAGGCGGTCCGGGCGACGATGCGGGTCGAGTTGCCCGAGGACATGGACATCGTGACCGCGTCGGCGACGGAGCAGCGGGCGATGGCCGCGGCGATCGGGCCGCTCGCGCAGCGGCTGACCTATGTGCTGGCGCGGCTGGCTGTGCGGCGCCGGCGGACGCTGTCGATCCGGCGGACGATGCAGCGGGCAATGGGCACGGGCGGAACGCCGTTCAGGCTCGTGACCGAGCCGGCGCGGCCGCCGCGTCCGGAAATCGTTGTGCTGGCGGACATGTCGGGGTCGGTGGCGGCGTTCTCGCGGTTCACGCTGGATCTGCTCGTGGCGCTCGATTCGCGGCTCAACCGGTTGCGGGTGTTCTCGTTCGTGGACGGGGTCGCCGACATCACCGAGATGGTGCGCGAGGCGCGGTCAGCGGGGAAGCGGCTGACGACGCAGGAGGCCGCGAGGGACGCGGTGCGGTGGAGCGGCAGCTCGGACTACGGGTACGTGATGCGGCAGTTCGCGCGCGAGCATGCGCCCCGGCTGACGCGGCGGTCGGTGGTGCTCGTGGTGGGCGATGCGCGGTCCAACTACTCCGATCCCGCGCTGGCGGCGTTCGCGGAGATCGGGGAGCGCGCCGGGCGCGTGTACTGGCTGAATCCGGAACCGCGGCGGTTCTGGAACGAAGGCGACTCGGTGATCGCGCGGTATGAGCCCTTGTGCGCGCAGGTCAGGGAGTGCCGGACGCTGCGGCAGATCGCCGACTTCGTGGAGTCGCTGGCGACTCAGGCTGCGTGAGCTAACCGGGGATCTTCTGCTCCAGCGCCTGGCCGGCGACCGGGACGCCGAGCTGCAGCACCAGCCAGATGCGCGCGGGGTCGGCCAGCAGTTCGGGCGCCGCGAGCGGGTCGCCGTCGACGATCAGCAGGTCGGCCAGCTTGCCTTCCTCGACGGTGCCGACGTGCTCGCCGAGGCCCAGCGCGTGCGCCGCGGTGCTCGTGGCGGCCACCAGGGCCTGGGCCGGGGTCAGCCCGTGGAAGATCATCCGCTGGATCTCCAGCCCCACGCAGACCTCCATGTCGCTGCCCAGCGCGATCTTGACCCCGGCGTCCCTGGCCGCCCGCATCGAGGCCGTTCCGTGGTCCAGGTTGAGATCGGCCAGGTCGACCAGGCCGGGCGGCATCTCGGGCGCCCGCTGCGCCGCGGCCGGATCGACGGCTTCGCCGAGCCCCGCCATCCAGTAGTAGCCCGACAGCGTGGGGACGAGCACCTGGCCGTTCTCGGCCATCGCGTCCAGCAGGTCGGGCCGTTGGTGCAGGAAGATGCCGTGCTCGATGGTGTCCGCGCCATGGGTGATCGCCGCCTCGCACCCGGCGAGCCCTTCGGCGTGCGCGGACAGGCGGTAGCCCATCCGGCGCGCTTCGTCGGCCACGGCCGCCAGTTCGGCGGCGGTGAGCTGTAGCGGGTCGGGGTCTTCCAGCTCGTTCGACCGGGCGCCGGTGGTCATGACCTTGATGAAGTCGGCCCCGGCCCTGATCTGCTCGCGGACCGCCCGCCGCATGTCGTCGGGCCCGTCTGCCTCGCGGTACATAGTGCCGTAGAACCGGCCGCCGGGTGCCGTGGCCGAGATGATCTTCCCGCACGTCAGCAGGCGAGGGCCGCGGAACGCGCCATAGCGCATGGCCTGGCGGGCCTCCTGCGGCCACTCCGCCTGGGCGCCTGTGAACCTGACGGTCGTGACGCCCATGCGCAGGAACTCACGCAGCTCGGCCTGCAGGAAGTGCGCCGGGGTCCCGGGCAGGAACGGTTCGGCCCCGCGCAGCGTCTGCGGTGTCTCGCTCAGGATGTGCGTGTGGGCTTCGATCAGCCCGGGCATGACCGTCCGCTGCCGCACGTCCAGCAGCCGGGCGCCATCCGGGCACGGCTCGGACGCGCGGCCGACGCGGCGGATCACCCCGTCTTCGACCAGGACCGCGGCGTCCTCGCGCACCGGACCGCCGGTGCCATCCAGCAACCGGGCTCCGGTCAGCCAGAGCCGGCCCGCTTCCGGCGGGGGAGCGGCGATCAGGGCCGGGAACCGATGGGGCACGGCAGCATTGTGGGCTATCGCCCCGAATCCACGCCAGTGTTCGGGCCTTTGATTTCGGCGGCTTCTTCTCGCCCTGGCTAGGCGTGTCGTATCACGAGTACCTTGAGGGTTGGCGACCGTCCACGCCCAACCTCCGGCGACCCGCCCCAGCCGGGTCACCCGACGGAGGCAAAGGGAGGCCCACCTCTCGGCCGGGTGTCGTTCGTCGATCGTGCGCCCGCCGCAGCGATCGCTGGGGGATCCGCGGACGGGGCGCGGGAGACGATCATGACCAAGCAGGCCGGATTCAAGCGGCGCGTGCGCGCCCGGATGGCCAAGACCGGCGAGTCGTACGCGACCGCCCGCAGCAGGCTTCTCAGCGAGCACCCGGGCGATGACGCCGGATGACTCGCCGCTCGACTGGATGCCCGAGGCGCTCCACATCAGCAACGGTGATTCCACCGACGTGCCCGGGACTGGGCTCGCGCGGCGCGTGGTCTACTGGCGCGACATCCTGCACGAGGGGCCGGTGCCCGAGGTTGCGCCGGGCGAGCTCCGCCAGATCAGGGTCGATTACCTCACCGGCCACGAGGGTGTCGAGCGCGCCGAGGCGATGCGCCAGTTCACCGAGCGGGACCAGGCCCTGGAGGCCAACCGCAATGGCGAGTACGTGCTGTGGTTCGAGGCGGACCTGTACGACCAGCTGCAGATCACCGAGGTCCTCGCCCGGCTGGCCGATCTGGGGGTTCCGGCCGAGCGGATCACCTTGATCTGCATCGGCGAACACCCGGGGATCGCTGGCTTCGGCGGCCTGGGGGAGCTGACCGCCGAGCAGCTGCGCGAGCTGCCGGATACGAATGCGTCCGCGCGGCTGACCCCGGCCGCGCTGGAGCTGGCCACCCGCGCGTGGGCGGCCTTCCGTGCGCCGAGCCCCGAGGGCCTGGGCGCTATCGCCGCCACAAGGCTGGGGGAGCTGCGGTTCCTGGGCGAGGCGTTCGACCGGCTCAGCCGGGAGTATCCAGCGAAACGAGACGGCCTGTCGCTGACCGAGCGGCGGTTGCTGGCCGCGGTCGCCGACGGAGCGCCCGACGCCGGGACGGCCTTCGTGCGGGCCTGGGCACGGGAGACGCGGCCGTACATGGGAGACAGCACGTGCTTCAGCCGGATGGACCGGATGGCGGAAGGGCCGCACCCGCTGCTCAACCTCGACCCGCCCGGCCGCCCCGTGGAGCGGACAACGGGCGTGCGCCTGACCGAGCCGGGGTCGCGGGTGCTGGCCGGCGCGGCCGATCAGGTCGGCCTCAACGGCATCGACCGGTGGATCGGCGGCGTCCACCTGCAGGGCCACCATGTCCCGTGGCGATGGGACGACGGTACCGAAGCCATCGTCCACGTCCCTGACAAGACATAGCAGCCCGTGATCGGAAGCGCTGGCAGTCGCCGGATCGCGGCTTGGGCCGGCTGAGCGGGTGGCCGGATGGCTTGGTGGCCGGAAGGCATGGTGGCCGGGCAACCCCGGGCGGTCGTGCGCTCGTATGGATGGGTGAGGAGGTCACATGACCCGTTCACCCCGCGACGAAGAGTTCTCGGCGTTCGTGCAGGCTCGCAGGCTCGAATTGCTGCGGTCGGCGTGCCTGCTAACGGCTGGTGACACTCATCGCGCCGAGGATCTGGTGCAGACGGCATTGGCTCGGCTGTACGTGGCCTGGCCGAGAGTAAGGCGTTCCGGCAAGCAGGCCGTCGCCTATACCTGGCGCATTGTTGTGCACGCGCACATCGACGAGGTTCGCCGTCCGCGGTGGAGGCGCGAGCACTACGTCGCGGAGCCGCCTGACGACGCGGGACCAGCGGGATCACGAGCTCCTGACGGCATCGACGGGTTTGTGAACGGGGCCGCGATCCGGGCCGCGCTCGCAGGACTGCCGCCGCGGATGCGCGCGGCCGTGGTGCTGCGGCACTGGCTGGACTTCAGCGTCGAGGAGACCGCCGACCTCCTGAATTGCTCGCAGGGCACCGTGAAGAGTCAGACGGCGAAGGGCGTGGCCCGGCTGCGCGAATTGCTCGCCGACGGCGACGGCATCAGCGAGGCGGAAGACATTATCGAGAGGAGCTTCTAATGGACACGGTGAAAGACCTGTTTGAACTCGCACTGGCGGACGGTCACGGGCCTGAGGTTGATCAGGCTGTCGACCCTGCAGCGGATGTGGCCCGGGGACGCCGCCTGCTGCGCAGGCGGCGCCTAGCAGGCGTGGGCGGCGTAGCCGCCGCTGCCGCCGTAGGTGTCCTGGTACCGGTGATCGTGCATGCGGCCGGGCACCCGTCGACAACCCACATCGCGACCCCGCCGTCGGTATCGGTCACGCCCGTCTCTAAGAGCCCTGGCTCGATCGCGCTCGTCGCGTTCACCGGTCAGCAGCCTCCCGGCTACCAGGTCGCCGAGGTGCCGAGCGGCTGGGTCGTGCAAGGCGGCGACCAGTTCGCGCTCGTCATAGCGCCACAGGGCGATCCGGATACCCACATTAACTCGTACCAGGGGAAGCTCGTCGTGATGCTGCAATCGCAGGATGCATCTGCCCCGACCTCTGGTCAGTCCGATCCGGTGAATGGGCATCCCGGGTACCTCGACGTGCAGGGCGACACTCAGATCCTGACCTTCCAGCGCGCCGACGGCCGCTGGGTCGTCATCCAAGCCCCGACCGCGCTCGGCTGGGATGCCGCCCAGCTCGCGCAGTTCGCTTCAGGAGTGCAGGTACTGGACAACGCCCAGCCGAGCCGCGGCTGAGGCAGCGCGCACGAACCTGCCGAGCGGCGGGTTTCATGATCGGAAAGGATCCGTGGTCCGACATCGGACCCCGGATCCTTTGCGATTGGGAAGGATGACCGGTTCCCTGGTGCACATGCCGGCGGGGCGTAATGCTTGGCATTGACGATGATGGGCAATCGCGCCGAAGGAGACGAAATGGCCAGGGTGATTTACACGGCGAGAGCAACCGTCACCGGCGGCCGAGCAATGGGCCACGGCCGCACCAATGACGGCGTTCTCGACGTTCAACTCCGGTCGCCGAAGGAGATGGGCGGCGAAGGTGGCGGAACGAACCCGGAGCAGCTCTTCGCCGTCGGCTACGCGGCCTGCTTCGAGGGTGCGCTGGGCGTCGTGGGTCGCCGGGAGCGCGTCGAGGTGGGTGACGCGTCGATCGACAGCCAGGTCGGCCTGATCGCTGCCGATGACCGGACCTTCACCGTGAGCGTCCGGCTGGACGTGACGCTGCCGCAAGTTCAGGACTCAGAGCAGGCGACGCAGATCGTCGCTGCCGCGCACCGGGTGTGCCCGTACTCCAACGCCACCCGGGGCAACATTGAGGTGACACTGACGGCCAACGGCCACGACGTCAGCTGAATATCCGGCCGATGTGGCCTTCTCGGGTCGATGAGCGGAATCGCCGCAGTTGAAAGGTGAGTTCACATGCCACTCGGGCTAGTGTCGGGGACTGATTCGCATCCCGGCAATGACCTCAACGACTTGGGCGGCGTGCCGCCCTCTGCCTGAGGGAAGGACGGACGCTATGAGTTTTGAGAAGACGCCGAGCGGAACCCGAGGCACCAGGGGCGTCGGCAGCTCGAACGCGCTGACACGCTTCGTGAACAAGGCGATGATGAGCTGGCATCGGCGGTCGGGGGACAAGTTCCAGGGAAATGACCTGGTATATCTGACGACGGTCGGTGCGAAAAGCGGACAGAAGCGGCAAGTTAGTCTGGGTCGCTTCCCTGACGGTGACAATGCTTGGCTCGTAGTCGCGTCGTTGGGCGGCGCGGCTAAGAACCCGGCCTGGTACCACAACATCGCCGCGCATCCTGACCAGGTGTGGGCCGAGTTCGGAGGTCAGCAGTTCCGCGTGAGCCCGCAGCAGCTCGAGGGTGAGGAGCGTGCGCAGGCGTGGGAGCGGATCACTAAGAGCCAGCCGCGCTATGCGAGCTATGAAACGAAGACGGATCGGGTTATCCCGGTGATCCGGCTTACGCGCGCCGAGTGACCTTAGCCGACGACACTGAACAGGACCACCAGCAGCACGATCACCGCGACCAGCGCGCTGATGATCGCTGTCCTGACGTGGACGCGTTGCCGCCCCCACCAATTGATCATGACCTTGCCCCCGTACCGAGCCCTCCTACCATCTTGCCCAGGAAGTCACTGACCTCACCAGGTTGACAAGTTAGTGATGACTCACTACCTTAACTGTCATGACTCAGACCGGCAGGGTGCGCCTGAGCGCCGACGAGCGCCGCGAGCAGGTTCTCGAGGCGGCGATTGGCGAATTCGCCGCGAAGGGTTTGGCCGGCACCTCGACCGAGGATGTCGCCCGGGAAGGCCGGCATCAGCCAGCCGTACCTGTTCCGCCTGTTCCCGACCAAGAAGTCGCTGTTCCTGGCATTGGTGGAGAGATGCTTCCGGCGGATCGAGGAAGCTTTCATCGCGGCAGCCGGGGACTCGGTCGGCGAGGAGGCGCTCGAGGCGATGGGCAAGTCTTACGAGAGGCTGCTCGAGGACCGAACGCTGCTACTGCTGCAGATGCAGGCGTACGCCGCCTGCGATGACCCGGCAATCCGCGAGGCGACCAGGGCCCGATACAAAGAGCTCTGGACCCTGGTCGAGCGGCTGACCGGGCTGCCTTTCGAGACGGTCGTGGAGTTCTTCGCGATGGGCATGCTGATTAATGTCGCTGCGGCCCTGGACCTTCCCGCCGTCGACGAGCGGTGGACCAGCTGGTGCCCGAAATAGGACAACCGGCAAACGTTATTTTTTTCAACAATGAAGTTAGTGACTACTCACTATCTCAAGCAGGAAGGTACGTGATGAGCGCGAGAAGCCGCACGATATGGACCTTCGGTATCACCTCGGCGGCCTTGTTCATGGCGTCCTTGGACAACCTGGTGGTAACAACGGCGCTGCCGTCCATCCGGGAACACTTGCACGCCTCGCTGGAAGGCCTGCAGTGGACGGTGAACGCCTACACCCTGACGTTCGCCGTGCTGCTGCTCACCGGCGCGGCTCTGGGTGACCGGTATGGCCGCCGCCGCATGTTCGTCGCCGGCCTGGGCCTGTTCACCCTGGGGTCCGCGGCCGCGGCGCTCGCGCCGGGCATCGGCTGGCTGATCGCCGCGCGGGCGGTTCAGGGCGTCGGCGCCGCCGTTCTGATCCCGCTGACCCTCACCTTGCTGTCGGCCGCCGTATCCCCCGAGCGACGCGGTCTGGCGCTCGGTGCCTGGGGCGCGGTCGGCGGCCTGGCGATCGCCATCGGACCGCTCGTCGGCGGTGCCGTCGTCCAGGGCGCGTCGTGGCAGTGGATCTTCTGGCTGAACGTGCCGATCGGCCTGGCCCTGCTGCCGACGGCCATCGCAAGGCTGACTGAGAGCCGCGGGACAGCGACTCGTCTTGACCTGCCGGGCCTGGCTCTCGCCAGCCTCGGCCTGTTCGGGATCGTCCTCGGCGTGGTGCGTGGCAACGATCACGGCTGGACCAGCATCACGGTGCTGCCACCGATCGTGGCCGG
This sequence comes from uncultured Actinomycetota bacterium, assembly GCA_963809195.1. GTDB lineage: Bacteria > Actinomycetota > Actinomycetes > Streptosporangiales > Streptosporangiaceae > Chersky-822. The sequence goes on from CAWEIQ010000006.1 coordinate 499,276, forward strand.
GACGCTGCTGGTCGCCGCCTTCATCGCCTGGGAGTTGCGGGCACCGGAGCCGATGCTGCCGCTGCACCTGTTCCGAAGCAGGACGTTCACGCTCACGAACATCGCATCGCTGCTGATGTTCTTCGGGATGTTCGGCTCCATCTTCCTGCTGGCACAGTTCCTGCAGGTCGTCCAGCACTACAGCCCGCTCGAGGCCGGGCTGCGCACCCTGCCGTGGACCGCGATGCCGGTATTCATTGCACCGATCGCAGGCACGCTCTCCGACCGCATCGGCGGGCGGCCGCTCCTGGCCATCGGGCTGGGCATGCAAGCTATCGGGCTGGGCTGGCTGGCCGCAATCGCAAGCCCTACCGTGGCGTACGCCGCGCTGGTTCCCGCCTTCATCGTCTCCGGAGTCGGGATGTCGCTGTTCTTCGCGCCGGTCGCCAACATGGTGCTCGGATCCGTCCGCCGCGATCAGGAGGGCATAGCCTCCGGCGCCAACAACGCGATCCGCGAACTCGGCGGAGTCTTCGGGGTCGCCGTGCTGGGAGCCGTGTTCTCTGCCCAGGGCAGCTACGCCAGCGGGGCATCGTTCGTGTCCGGCATGTCATCGGCGGCCTGGGTAGGCGCTGCGGCCGTAGCAACAGCCGCCGGCGTGACGCTAGCGCTGCCGCGGCTGCGGAAGGCTCGGCGCGAGGTTCCCGCGAGCAAGCTTCGGGCAGGCGTGGTCCCCGCGGGCGAGCGCTCAGCCGGGCGCGGCGAGCGCGAGCCGGTGCCCGAGCTGGCGCGGTCCGGTAACCAGGCGTAGGTGCCGATGCACCTTATCGAGTATCTGGCGTTATGGATATCGGCAACCGGGATACCGGCGCGATGGCCACTGCCGGCCACAGGCACAGGTTGATCAGGCAGCTTGCTTGGGCCGCCATACGCCGAACCGGTTGCCCTGCGTATCGACAAGGTGCGCGAACTCGATCCTGCCGTTGTCGACGAGCGGGATGGCCACGGTCGCGCCGAGTGACTCGGCCTGGCTGATCGCGGCCGCTACGTCGTCGACCTGCACATAGAAGATCGCCCACGCGGCAGCGCCCATGGAGGTGGTGTCCCACAGGCCTCCTTGTTCACCGTTGACCATCCTGTAGCCGACCGGCGACGACTCGCTGAAGGTCCAGCCGAACAGTGAACCGTAGAAGCTTCGCGCCGCGTCAGGATTGGCCGATCCGATTTCGAAGTAGTTCACGACAGCAGTCATGGCATTAACCTTCCGCTGGTCTTGTTTCTGCCTAGCGCATACATCGAGATACCTAACCAACGAGGCCGGGACACCGGAATCGACAACGGGATCCAAGCAATACCAGGCTGGCTCATGTTTCCTGCCCGGTTGCCGGGCGGAGTTACCTTGCGGTTCGCGGTCGCGCGGCTCGATCGGGCAGTTGGGTGCCTGGCGGCCCTGACCGCCCGGACTCATTGCTCTCGTCGTCCCCGGCGGCCAGCAAGTACGGCTGGTGCCAGAATAAGGAAGGGTGAACGTTACCCAGTCAGAGAAGGTCAGGACGGGCCGCGGGTTTTTCGCTGCCCTTGACCAGAGCGGCGGCAGCACGCCCAAGGCGCTAGCCGAGTACGGCGTCGGGCGGGATCGCTACCAGTCGGACGCCGAGATGTTCGACTTGGTCCACGCCATGCGGACCCGCGTGCTGTCCAGCCCGGCGTTTGACGGCTCGCGCGTTCTGGCGGCGATCTTGTTCGAGCAGACCATGGAACGGGACGTCAGCGGCGTCCCCGCGGCGCAGTATCTGTGGGATGAGAAGAACGTGGTGCCGTTCCTGAAAGTCGACAAGGGGCTTGCCCCCGAGCAGGACGGCGTGCAGCTCATGAAGCCCATCGATAATCTCGATGATCTGCTCGAGCGCGCACAGTCACACCAGATCTTCGGTACCAAGATGCGGTCGGTGATCAGCGACGCCGACGAGACCGGGATCACGGCAATCGTGGACCAGCAGTTCGACTACGCGAGCCGGATCATGGCCGCCGGGCTCGTGCCGATCATCGAGCCCGAAGTCAGTATCTCCAGCCCGCACAAGGAGCAGGCTGAGACACTGCTGCGCGACGCAATTACCAAGCACGTCGAGGCGCTGCCTGAGGGCGCGACCTTGATGCTGAAGATCACTATCCCGACCCGGCCTGGCCTGTACGGCGACCTGGCGGCTGACCCGCGCGTCCTGCGAGTTCTGGCCTTGTCGGGCGGCTACAGCCGTGACGAGGCCTGCGTCCGGCTCGCACACGACCCCACCCTCATCGCCAGCTTCTCGCGCGCGCTTCTCAAAGGGCTGGCCGAAAGCCAGACCGACGCGCAGTTCAACGCCCAACTCGACTCGTCGATCGAGGAGATCTACCAGGCGTCGGTACACATGCCGACCAGCCCCTGAGGCGCGCATCCCACGCAAACGCGACAGACCATTGCTTCTCGCGCCTTAGATGACCGTCCGAGTGTCCGTTGTGGCCCATGAAACGCCGTATTCTGGGTTGACGAATCACCTGTTCGGCGCGGTAATGGAAGAGGAGCATGATGGCGGTCGATCTGCGTTAACATCCATGATTAGCCACAAGTACGGCGGCAAGGGAACTCGGCGCGAGATTGTACGAATGGCGACAGGAGCGAGCAAAGTGACCACGCCTGGCAAACTGAGCATCGACAAGACCACCGGCAAGCTTCACGGCCCCGCCGGAACCGTCATCACCTACAACGACCCCTTTCCGCTGGCGTTCTCGCGCGCAGGTGTCACCGGGCAGATGGACGGCGTCGTCCTCCACACCATGGTCGGCACCATCGAAAGCGCCATCCAGACCTTCAACAGCCCCGACGCCAAAGGCTCAGCCCACATCGGCATCAGCCAGGCCGGCCGCATCCACCAGTTCGTCCCCATCGGCCAGGGCTACGAGACCTTCCACGCCTTCGCAGCGAACGTCGGCCGGTACGGCATCGAAACCGAAGACAATGGCCACCCGCAGACCCCGATCAGTGACGCGGGCTTGTGGGCCTGGGCGCAATGCTTTGAATTCTTGTCCCGGTTCGCCGGGTTCCCGCTGCAGGTGACCGACAACTGTCACGGCCGCGGCCTCGCCTACCACCGCATGTGCCAGGAATGGAACCTGTCAACGCATTCGTGCCCTGGCGCATCGTTCGCGGACACGGTGAGGGTCGACCAGCGTGCCGAGATCGTCAAGCGCGCCAAGCTGATCCGCGAGCCGCAGCGGCCGCCACGCACACCTGGTCATATCGCGTACGCGGCGCACGGTGACGCGCTCGCCTGGGGTGACGGAACCGGGACGAGGATCCCGTTCTGGGCTGACGTTTCAGACCCGGAGCACGCGGCCTGGGAAGCAGCCGCAAAAGCAGTCGTGAACTGAGCCTCTAAGCTGGCGACCTGCCTTGTCGTCCGCACCGCATCAGGCCAGCTGGAAGAGGGGGCGTTGGTCCCGGGCCATGCGTGTCGAAGGCCTCTATGAGCGAGATGCCTGGCTCGGACACGCTAGGAACGTAAGTAAGGCCCGTGGCGGAGAGGTTGAGCTGAACGTGGCCACGGGGGTAGCAGCGTTCCGCTCCCGCCGCCACGGGCCGCCAGGCTCTCCGACGCGGCCCAATACACGACTCCGGCGCAAGTCGCTTCGGAACGTGCTCCATCGACGCGATGTCGTCAGCTGGCTGCCAGTCCGGCGACCGTGTCGGGCACCCCGCCGAACTCGCCGACCGATGCGAGCTGGCCGCCCTGGCCCACGGCCCAGCCGAACAGCTTCTGCGCGTCGGCGTGGATCGCGTACAGGTAGCGGCCATCCGCGGAGATCGCTTCGTCGCGGATGCCCTTCTGGCCCTGCCCGGCCGAGGCTGCTACCGGATTGCGCAGCCGGAGGCTTCGATCGGCGGTGATCTCGTAGCTCGACACCGTTCCGTCGCCGAAGTTCGTCACATACGCGAAGCGGTCATCCTTTGTCAGTGCGACCCAGCACACCTCGCTGCGGCTGTCGCCGACAGAGCCGCTGACCATCGCCAGCTCACCAGCGCCCGACACCGCGTAGGAGGAAGTCGCCGCCGCTCCTGTCGCGCCGCCGAACGCCTCAGAGACGATCAGCGACCCGTCGGCGGTGAGGCCGAAGCCGTATGGCGTCTGGCCCGAGGACTTGATCGTCGTCGGGCCTTGGGCGTAGCCGCGCTCGTCGATCAGGTAACTGCTGATGGTGTTCGTGCCGCGCTCGGTCACGATCAGCACCGTGCCGTCGGTAGTGAATGAGAGCTGGGCCGGATCCGCATCGGCGCTGCTCAGCGGCCGCATCGAGTCCGGCAGCACGGACAGCTTTTCATCGGCGATATGGAACCCGCTGATGCTCGGTGTGCCGTTGTTGAGCACGTACACCAGCGCGCCGCTGACGGCGACGCTGGTCGGCTTGGTGCCGGCCGAACCGGCGCGGTCGGCTAGGCGCAGGCCGCCCGGCTGAACCGCGAACAATGACAGTTCGTCGCTGCCGGCGTTTACCACTAGCAGCCACCGGCCATCGCCGCTGAGCACGACGGAACCGGCCGAGGCCAGGTGCGGTGAGCCGGTCCCCCGCCCGCCCGTGGAATAGCGGCCGAGCGGGGCAAGTGCGCCGTCCTGCATGCGGCTGAACGCGATGACTTCGTTTCCGGTGGCGTCATTGGTCTGGACATAAACAGCAGACATGGCTCTCCCTTCAGAACTCTGGGGTCCCACATTGGTGAGTCACCCGGAAAGGCACGAGCCGTACACCGCGCCGTCGAAATTTCCCGGGCCCCACATGCTCACGTCAAGGGCATTGTGGGTGGCGGTGGCGAAATGTTCTCGCCCGAGCGGGCTGAGTGATCTGCGGCATCTTCGCGCGACGCGCAGCTAGCTTGACTTCTCATGGCCGCACGAGCCAGTGGCTCCTAGCGACCGCTGTCGTACTTCTGTACTGTACGGCGTCAGGTCGCCCGCTTTAGCTTCGGGTTGTCAGGCGGGCCGGCTGGCTCTTCAGTCCGTCGAGGACGAGGGCGAGCAGCTCCCGACCAGGCAGACCGAGGTCGCCTGGAAATGCCCGGTCAGAATGCCCCGATCCCGTCTGGCGTGCCAAGTCCGGTCGGGGCGTCGTAACCCTTCCGCGCCACGCACAGGTAGGAGTCGCCGCAGACGACTTTCGGCTGCGGATCGAACCATGCGTTGTTGCCGTGGGCAACGTCGAACAGCGCTGCCGCGTGCCGGTATTCGTAGCCGGGTCTGATGGACGACGCATTACCCGCCAGTCCGTAGATCCCGGCGACCAGCGGTGCGGACACGCTAGTGCCGCCCACCGTCACCCAGCCGCCCCAGATCTTGTTGTAGATCGGGATGTTCCATGCGACCGCGGCGACGTCGGCGACGGTGCGACCCGGGCAGGCGTGGTCGTGCTGCCAGGAGGGCTTGGCCGTGTAGGCCGAGCAGCCGCTGCCCCCGGCGCCAGCGAAACCGACGTTCCACACTTTCTCCGACCAGCCACGCCGGCCGGCCACCCGGCTCAGAACGGTGCCGCCGACCGCCGTGACGTTGCGCGAGTCCGCCGGGAAGGCGGCCGCAGTGAACCCGAAGTCCCCGGACGAGACCGCGATGACGTGACCGGGGTGGTCGTATGCCTTGGCGAACTTCAGGGCAAAGCCGCTCTCTCGGGCACCGTAGCTGTTGCTGATAACCCGCGCGCCTAGCCTGGCGGCGGTGTCCTCAGTCTTCGCTAGGTCGGAGATTTCCGGGGTGTTGCCTTCGACGACCAGGATCTTGCAGTGCGGGCACGCGGCCGAGATCATCGACACGTCCAGCGTGGCCTCCAGGTCCCAGCCCGAGCGCACGCCCGACATCGGGAGCGGCCGGGCTTTGCCCTTCTGGTTGACCTTGCGGAAGCAGCCGCTCCGAACGGTGCACGGGGGCAGCCCGAACTGCTTGCGGTAGACCGCAAGGTAGCCGGCGAGGTTCGGGGTGTCGAACGCGATGGAGACCGCCACCGTCGCATGCGACCGGCGGTTCACCGGGAGCTTGTAAGCCCGCTCCAGCTGACGGGCTCCCCAGCCCTTCGGGCGCGCGGCCATGCCAGTCATGCGCGCAGCGATTGCACGGTTGACCGACGTCTGCCGCGCGAACAGGACGAAGCATCGCTCCTGCCCGAACGGGGCGACCGGGCAAGCGGGGCGTAGCGTCGCGGAGTTGCCGCTGGCCGTAGGGGCCAAACGCTGGCTCGCTGCCGCGGGCGCAACGACGGCCAGGCCCGCCGTGCTTACGGCGAGCGCGGTGGCCAGAATCGGAGCGAGGGCGACAGGGCGGTTGCGGATTCCAGTGCGGGTGCGTGACGTCATCTGGGGGGGCTCCGTTCGCTCAGTCAGGACGCGACGCCGTAGGCGCGCAGGATGGTCTCGGTGATCGAACCGCCAGCCGTATCAGCCGCGCTGACCCGCAGCGTCACGTCCACTCCAGCGGGGGCGACGAACCCGATCCGGAACCGGCCGCCACCGAGTGAGGTCACGGTCGCCGGCTTGAACGTCTGCCCGTCGTTGTAGGACACCTGCGCGGTAGCGCCAGTGATCGGCGCCGAGGTGGCGAGCTGAATGTGGCCCACGTCCAAGTCGATCACTTGCGTGCCGGCGCTGGCTCGGCCGTCGCTCGGCAGGCCCCCGACGCGGTAATTCAGGGTCATCATTGGCTGTACGGCGCAGTGGCGCAGCAGGCCACGGCGGGAGAAGCCGCAGAACCAGTTCGGCGGGACGATCGCGCCCGGCTGCGGCGCCGAGTGCCACGTCCAGACGGTTGTGGCGTCTGTGGAGAGCGGGAAAGTGGCCCCCGACCGGCTTTCGCTGAGCACGAACTTGATCACCGAAGGCTGGGTGCTGAGCTGCACCGGCTTGATCCCGTTGGCCAGGTTGCCGCGGGCTATCCTCGCGCCGTTCTGGTATATGGCGTAGCTGTCCGATTCGAGAGCTTTTCCGTTGGCGAAGGAGAAGACCGTATTGCCCAGGTGACCGGGCGTGTTGTCGCTGAACGGAGCCATGGCCAGGTTCAGCGTGTTGCCGCTGCGAGAGGCGGACACGAATGCCGGCAACGTCGCGCCCATGACCCCGCCCAGCATCTGGACATCAGGCTGCGGGTGCAGGGGGTAGCCGTTCCACTGCTCGGTGAGCTGCTGACCGCCGGAGAAGACGCGGAACGCGTCGGTCTGCCCGCCTCCGAACTTGGAGAAGGCACTGAATTCGTCGTAGAACGCTTGCCAGGCCAGAGACGGGTCCGCGGAGAAGTACTGCGTCTGCGTCCTCGGCAGCTTGAAGGGGTAGACCTGCGCGAAGAGGAACCCTAGCTCTGCCCTGAAACCCCCGAATATCCCCCAGCCGCCTGTGGACGGAACGTCCTGCGTGTAGCTCTCGGTGACGGCGGCCAGGCTCGCCGGGGTGGCGTCGAAGTGCTGTGTAGCCGGGATGATCCCCTGCGGGCCCGCGTAGTTCAGGTTGTAGGCATAGGCGGCGTTGGCGCCGTTGCGTGATGAGGTGAGCTGGCCGGAGGTGAACGACTGCAGGGTGCCGATGGTCGGCTTTCGGGTGGTCGGGCTCACCCACTGCGGGAGTCCGGAGGCGAAGAAACCGAAGCTGAAGGCTGTGCCGTTTCCAGCACGGCGAATCAACGTGAATCCGGATTGCTGCAGCGTGGCCGGCCGCGCCGTGGTGAAGCCGATCCGGCTGCTCGCGGCCCGCTCGGAGAGGTGAACAGTCCGGTTGCGACGCACCGTGACCTGCGGCAGGACGACGAGCCGCTCGGCCGCGATCGTTCCCGTTGAAGCTGAGGAAGTCCCCGATCGCCCAGTAGTGCCCGGCAGGCACGCTGAACTTCGCGGTGCCGTGATAGAAGACGTTGAAGCTCTCTTCAGGATCGGCGAACCGAGCAGGGTTGTCCTCGTTGAGCACGAAGACCGCGTCGCCGGTATCCGGGTGGCCGCCCAGTCCCGTCGCGGCCATCGTGAGCGTGTGCAGCTGGAACCGCGGTTTCACGGCGTGGACGGTCGGCGCGCCTGCCAGCGCTATATTCACACCGCGCGCGAACATGCCGTCCTGGCCGTAACTGGCGCGTGCGTGGTCGGCGCGGAACTGGCGCGCCAGCGCCGCGCCGAACGCCGCCGCGCCCGAGGTGGTCAGGTACCCGCGTTCTCTGCCTGGTCCGGTCCCGGTGACCGTTATGCCCGGCAGTTGAGGCGCGCGTCCCGTGAAAGTGATCTGGACCGGCAGCCGATTGCCAGGCTCAGCGCGCTCAATCGCGCCAAGGTCGACCAGGCTCGGATCCAGCCCCCGGCCGAGAAACGGCAGCGCGACAGCGGGGATCTCCTGTACGCGGCTGCCGATCCGGAGCGACATGACGCTGGTTGGCTTGGCCGCCGGGCGGAGCGCGATCTCCTGGCCACCGGCGGGCAGCGGACGGATTGCCAGCTGGCTGCCGTCAATGAGGAGGACGTGCCGGCCGCCCGCGCCGGGAACCGCTATCTGGGTCGTAGCATCCGGCGAAGCCTGGGCCGCTGACGCGGGCAGAAGGGCGAGGCAGGCACCACCGGTCGCCAGGGCAATGGCGGGCCAGCATGTTCGGTGCGGGTGACGGCGCACGGGATCTCCTCGGGCCGGTTTCCAAAGATGCTTGAATCATCTAATCGCAAACGCTCACCCCTGCGTATTGTTGCTGCGATTCAACTTGAACTTTTATGGCGGCAATGGCCGCTCTTCTTCTTTACTAGGCTCATTTTTCCCAGTGGGTCGGCATTGTCGATGCAGCCCCGCTCACTGCGCAGTTGTTGTCTCACCTGAAGGCCGGATGCTCCGGGCAGGGCCGGGCGGGGTCTCGCGTTGACGTCAGGTGACAAGTAACGTCTGCGTCATGCCGAGGATGCCGGAGACGCGGTGAACTTCAGCGCGGAGCTGCGGCCAGCGGTACTGGCGGGCGATCTGACCGTGTCGTTCCGCCTCTGGACGCGGCCGAAGGTAAGGGTCGGGGGCCGCTACCAGGTCGGCCCCGGTCTCATCGAGGTCGACTCGATCGAGCTCGTGCCGTTCGCGGTGATCACCGCGGACGAAGTTCGCCGGGCAGGCGAGCCAGATCTGGAGACGCTGCGCCGGCGCGCCGCGCACGCCGGCCCGATAGAGGACGACACTGTGCTGCACCGGATCGAGTTCCACCTCGTCACGGGAGAGCCCTGACGGTGGCTGCTGGTGGTCCCGGGCGATTCCGCGGCCCGAACTCGCGGAGACGAGTGCGGGAGGGCGCGGCTCAGATCCGTGCGGTGTCGTTGCGGAACCGCTTCTTGCGGGGCCGACGTCAGCCGACGGCTCCTTCCATTTGCAGCTCGATGAGCCGGTTCAGCTCGAGCGCGTATTCCATCGGCAGTTCACGGGCGATCGGCTCGACGAAGCCGCGGACGATGGTCGCCATCGCCTCGTCCTCGGTCATGCCGCGGCTCATCAGGTAGAACAGCTGGTCGTCGGAGATCTTCGAGACGGTGGCCTCATGGCCCATCTGCACGTCGTCCTCGCGGACGTCGACGTAGGGGTAGGTGTCGGACCGGCTGATGGTGTCGACCAGCAGCGCGTCGCATTTGACCGTGGACTTGGAGTGCTCGGCGCCCTCGGTGACCTGGACCAGGCCGCGGTAGGAGGTGCGGCCGCCGCCCCTGGCCACGGACTTGGACACGATCGTCGATGACGTGTTCGGCGCCAGTGCACCATCTTGGCTCCGGCGTCCTGGTGCTGGCCCGCACCGGCGAACGCGACGGACAGGGTCTCGCCCTTGGCGTGCTCGCCCATCAGGTAGACCGCCGGGTATTTCATCGTCACCTTGGAGCCGATGTTGCCGTCCACCCACTCCATGGTCGCGCCGGCGTGCGCGACGGCGCGCTTGGTGACCAGGTTGTAGACGTTGTTCGACCAGTTCTGGATCGTCGTGTACCGGCACCGCGCGCCCTTCTTCACGATGATCTCGACCACCGCGGAGTGCAGCGAGTCCGAGGAGTAGATCGGCGCGGTGCAGCCCTCGACATAGTGCACGTAGGCGTCCTCGTCGACGATGATCAGGGTCCGCTCGAACTGGCCCATGTTCTCGGTGTTGATCCGGAAGTAAGCCTGCAGCGGGATCTCCACCCGCACGCCCTTCGGCACGTAGATGAACGACCCGCCGGACCAGACGGCCGTGTTCAGCGCGGCGAACTTGTTGTCCCCGACCGGGATCACCGTCGCGAAATACTCCCGGAACATCTCCGGGTGCTCCCGCAGCGCCGTGTCGGTGTCCAGGAAAAGACGCCCTTCTCCTCCAGGTCCTCGCGGATCTTGTGGTACACGACCTCGGACTCGTACTGCGCCGCCACCCCGCGCGATCAGGCGCTGCTTCTCCGCCTCGGGGATGCCGAGCCTGTCGTAGGTGTTCTTGATGTCCGCCGGCAGGTCATCCCAGCTGGCCGCCTGCTTCTCGGTCGAGCGCACGAAGTACTTGATGTTGTCGAAGTTGATCCCCGACAGGTCCGAGCCCCACGTCGGCATCGGCTTGCGGTGGAACAGCTGCAGGCCGCGCAGCCGCAGGTCTGAGCATCCACTCAGGCTCGTTCTTCGTCGCCGAGATGTCCCTGACGACGTCCTCGGACAGGCCGCGCCGTGCGGCTCGCGCCGCGACGTCCGTATCGGCCCAGCCGAACTTGTAACGCTCCAGCCCCTCAAGCTCGGGGTGCGTGATTGTCGTCATGTGGAGATCCTTCGGGCTCAGTTGTTGGTCGGGCGGCGGTACCGGTCGTGGTGTCGCGGGTGTGCACGAGCGAACGGGGCCGTCGCTGCCTTCTGCGTCGCGTCCTGCCATCAGGAGGGCCAGGACATCGCCGATAGCGGATTCCGGGCTGGTCGGCTCGGGCAACGGCAGGTGCGCCTGGATCTGGTAGCGGTTGCGGCGGCCGTGCTTGTGCTTCACGACATACCCGGCTGCGGTCAGGTCGGCGACGATCGCGTGGGCGCTGCGCTCGGTGATGCCCAGGCCGGCCGCGACCTCGCGCAGCCGCACCCCGGGGTCACGCGCGAGGCAGAGCAGGACCCGGGCGTGGTTGGTGAGGAAGTTCCAGCGCTCCACCTCAGAAACTTATCACAGAATTCTAGAAATATATTGCTTGTTTCTGATTTCATGCGTAGTCTGGGAACAGACCCGCAGAGCCAGCAGCCGCACGGCCGCGACCAGCCGGGTCACCCAGGGAGCACGGCCCGGATCACGCGGCTGCTCCGGTGAAGGAAGCACTGCCGTGACCGAGCAACCGCAACCACAGGGCGGGGCTACTACGCTGCCGCCGCCGTCAGCCAACGGCGCATCCCCGCAGCCGCCAGCCGCGCCGCGGCCGGCCAGGGCGGGGCGGATGCACACCCGGATCAGCGGCATGCGGGCCGGGCTGATCGCCGGCTTCGCCGGCCTCATCGTGGTGATGATCTTCATCATCCAGAACGCGCACGCCGTCAACATCAGCTTCCTCGGCGCGCACCTGCGCCTGTCGCTGGCGGTCGCGCTGTTCCTCGCCGCCATCGCCGGCGCCCTGATCATGGCCGCCGCGGGAACCGCCCGGATCACCCAGCTGCGGCGGATCATGCGCCGCGACCGGCGCGAGCCACGGGCCAGCTGACACCAGCCATCACCAGACCCGGGCAGACCATCCGGGAACATGCGCGCCCCGAGCAGGAACCTGGCTCCTCGCGCTCTGTCCGGACCGCATCGGCTACCAACTCATGCGCAACCCCCGCACGTCGCTGACTAAGGAGTCGGTTATGAGCATCATCGCTTGGATCGTTCTCGGACTGGGCGCAGGCCTGCTCGCCAACCTGGCGATCCCCGGCAAGCGACAGCAGGGCCTCATCCTCACCTGCCTGATCGGCATCGCCGGGGCACTGCTGGGCGGCTGGGCCGCCACCAAGATCTTCCACATCCACAGCCTGAACGGGTTCTTCAACGCCTCCACCTGGCTCACGGCCATCGCTGGGGCAGCCGTCCTCCTGCTCGCCTACCACCTCTTCACTTCCCAGTCCGGCCGGTCCCGGTCCGGCAGGCGTTTCGCGCGCCGCTGACCCAGCGGTCGGCGCGGCGATGACCGATCCGCCGGTCCTGAGAACGGCCTGATACCCGCAACCCGGACTGATCACGTGCGTTCTAGCGATTGAGCCAGGCAGGCATCAACGGCGGCCGGTGGCTGCGGTCCCGGGACACGATGGGCGAGCTGCCGAGACTATCGCCAGGCTGAACAGGGTCTCTGCTCGTCGTTGGCATGGATGGGAGCTGAGAGAGCTGCGATTGCTACCAGGGTAGTAGAACCGGTATTCTGCAAGTATGAAAGTGAGTGTCAGCCTGCCGCACGAAGACATCGAGTTCCTCGATGCCTACGCGCAGTCCCAGGGGATCGAATCCCGGTCGGCCGTCGTGCACAAGGCCGTCGGACTGCTGCGCGCGAGCGAGCTCGGCGATGCCTACGAGGAGGCGTTCGCGTCCTGGTCAGACGAGGGCGAGGCGTCTGCGTGGGACCTCGTTACCGCAGACGGCCTGGAGAGCTAGGTGCGCCGCGGCGATATTGTCCGCGTGAGCCTTGACCCGGTCCGGGGATCAGAAGCGAGCACGACCCGCCCTGCCGTGATCGTCAGCAACGACGCCGCCAACACCACAGCGGCAAGACTCGGGCGCGGGGTCATCACCGTCGTGCCCGTCACCTCCAACGTGGCCCGCGTCTATCCCTTCCAAGTCCTGCTCCTGGCCGACCGGTCTGGGCTGAACCGCGACTCCAAGGCCCAAGCCGAGCAAGTGCGCTCGGTCGCGGTCGAGCGGATCGGCGAACGCATAGGCAGACTGCCGGCAAGCGTCATGGCCGATCTCGACGAGGCACTCCGGCTGCACCTCGCCCTCTAAGCGACTGCTGGTTTTGGGGCCTGGCCGTTCTCAGTGCTGGCTCTTTAGTCCGTCGAGGACGAGGGCGAGCAGCCGGTCGGCCTGTTCGCTGTCATCGGCTGCCCACTCGGCGGTGAGACTGATCGCGTGGACCAGCCGCATCAGGTCAGCCGGATTGGCGTCGGCCCGGGCGACACCTGCCTCCTGGGCGCCGGTGAGGATGTCGGTCGCGGCCCCGCGGACCATCCGGCTGCCGGAGGACATCAGCTCTGAGTCCTTGTTATGCGTAGTCAGCAGTGCTGTCGTCAGCATGCGCTTGGTGCGGCCGAAGTCGAGCAGATCCCGCAGCCAGCTGGCTAGGGCCTCGGCGGGCGGCTTCGTGGCGATGAGCTCGTCGGCTCGCGCTCGCAGCGCCTCCACCTGGTCCCGGTAAACCGCCTCGAGCAGCGCCTGGCGGGTGGGGAAGTGGCGGTACAGCGTGCCGATCCCGACGCCGGCGCGCTTGGCGATCTCCTCTAGCGAGACGTCGTCGGTCCCGCGCTCGGTGAACGCCTCCGCCGCGGCGGTCAGCAGCTTCTGGTAGTTGCGGCGGGCGTCGGCGCGCATGCCCTTGTCCGCAGCGGGCTGCGCGGCCGATCCGGTCGCCTTCATCGTCGTCACCTAACTCCAACTTGCAAAGCGGAGGTGGCCTCCGTATAGTTACCGGAGGGATCCTCCGAATAGATATTAGCTCGCTCAGCGCCCGTTGGCCAACCATGGGGCCGACGGTGCGCCGGCAACATCGCGCCTGGAAGGAACCCGGTGCCTACGACTTCGATCACTCTTCCGACAGCGCCTAGCATCGAGCAGCCTGCACGCCGCCGCCCTGACCGGCGGGGCATCGCGCTGGCGATCGTGCTCTGCGCCCAGCTCATGATCGTTCTTGACCTGACCGTGGTGAACATCGCTCTGCCGAGCATCGCCAGCGGTCTGCACTTCTCCGCATCCAGCCTGGCATGGGTGCTCAACGCATACTCGCTGACGTTCGGCGGGCTGTTGCTGCTCGGCGGCCGGGCCGGAGACATCCTCGGCCGGCGGCGGATGTTCATGACCGGCATCGCCGTGTTCACTGTCGCATCACTCGCCGGCGGCCTGGCTACGTCCGCCGCGTGGCTGCTCGCCGCCCGAGCCGTTCAAGGTGTAGGCGGCGCGATCGCCTCGCCGGCTGTCCTGGCTACCATCATCTCCGGGTTCCCCGAAGGACGGGAACGCACCAGGGCCCTGGGCATCTTCACCGCCGTGATGATGGGCGGCGCCTCGCTCGGCCTGGTACTCGGCGGCATGATCACCGAATGGGCGTCGTGGCGCTGGGTCCTGTTCGTCAACGTGCCGATCGGGATCGCGGTGCTCCTGGCCGCGCCCAGGATCCTGCCTGAGTCGGCGCGCCAGCCTGGCCGGTTCGACCTCGTCGGCGCACTGACCTCGACGGTCGGCATGTCCGCGCTTGTCTACGCGTTCCTGCGTGCCGCAGCCGATGGCTGGACAGACCGGCTCACGCTGACAGCCTTCGTGGCGGCAGTGGCGCTGCTCGCGGCGTTCCTGGTCAACGAGTCCCGCAGCCCGCAGCCGATCACGCCGCTGCGGCTGTTCGCCGATCGCAGCCGGTCGGGTTCGTACATCGCCCGGCTGCTGCTGGTCGCGGGCATGTTCGGGATGTTCTTCTTCCTGACGCAGTACGTACAAGAGGTCCTGCGGTTCAGTCCGCTGCGGGCGGGTGTCGCGTTCATTCCGCTGACCGGTGCGCTGTTCGCCGTATCGCGCCTCGCGCCGCGCCTCATCGCGCGGTTCGGGCCTAAGGTGCCTATGGTGGCCGGGCTGCTGCCGGTCGTCGGCGGGATGACCTGGCTGTCCCAGATCACTCCTGGTACGGGCTATGTCCAGGGGATTCTCGGACCGATGCTGCTGCTCGGCATCGGCATGGGCATCACGTTCGTGCCGCTGACGATGGCCTCACTGGCGGGCGTCCGGCCTGAAGACTCCGGTGCCGCGTCCAGCATGGTCAATGTGACACAGCAGGTTGGCGGTGCGCTGGGTCTCGCGATCCTGGTGACCGTTTTCGGCTCGGCCCGCAAGGCCGCGGCTCAGCATGCGCTGCCTGGCGCCAGCCCGGTCGCGAGGGCACACGAGATCCTGACCCACGCGATGGCGAGTTCGTTTACGACGGCGGCGGTCTTCGACGTGTGCGCCCTGCTCGTGATCATGTTCGCGATCAGGATGCAAATGGCGGCGAGGCAACCAATGCCCGCCGTCAGCGTGAACCCGGACCGCCGAGGCTGACGGCCCCCCGGCCGGCGGCCCCGCCCAGCCGCCGGCCGGTGGCCCCTTCCCAGTCGCCGGCCGGCTGTCCTCGGCCAGCCGTCACTCTGCCGCTAGTCGCGTTGTCAATGGCCGAAGCCACTTTCAGCCAGACGTCGACGCACGCGCTCGAGCGCCTCCAAGAAGGGCCGCTCGAGAAAGGCGCTGTGATCTGGTTCCCCGTGATGGTGCGCGATCCGGCCCTCGGGGTAGCTGACCGCGACATGCCTGACGCGCTCCAGGCCACCTTCGATCATCGCTACCATCGACCGCGCGTGGTCGGCGTCGAACTGCGACCACTCGCCGTCCCCGCACGCCACGTAGACCGGCGAGGTGTGAGCGAACACTCCGCGCTCCCAGGAGTCGTGGTGGCTGGGAGCGTCGAAGTACTGCGGGCCGCCGCAGCGCGCCGCCAGCCAGCAGTTTCCATCGACGCGCACATCGGCCTGCAGATCCAGCCGCCGCGCGCCCTTCACGTCCTCGGCCGAGGCGACCACCCGGCCGTTCTGGATCAGCTGAAGCGTCCCGATCGGGAAGATGCTCTCAGCACGGGCCGAGACGCTGACGGTGCCTGGTCCGGACATCTGCACGCGATCGCCGATCTCGTGCCCTTCGACGCGCAGGTCGATCATCGGGCCTCCGCTCAGGAAAGTGCGGCCCGGCGCGGACAGCCCTGGTCCAGGCCTCATAACTGAAGGGTTCATCGCCGAGCCGGGCGTAGGTGCGGTACAGGCCCTACCGGCACGTCGGCGCTCATCTTGTCGGTGCCGCCGACGAGCGGCAGCCGGTAGCCGCAGTTGAGGTAGCGGTAGTACTCCTCGTGAAAGGATCGCCGCTGGACGATCATCTCGATGGCGTCAGCCCGCCCGGTGGCGATGAGCACTGCAGGCTCGCCGTTGGGCAACGGAAAATGCGGGATGACGACGGTGCCGTCCTGCTCGTGACAGCGGTCGGCCCAGTCGCTGATCGTGGTCTCGAGCCATCCGCCAAGCTCCGCCTCGATCGGCCCGTCGGTACACCACGGCATCACCGGTCGCTGCAGCCCCCACAGAATGAGGTGACCGAAGAACGGCTGGCGGTTCTCCTGGCTCACCCACGTGACGTGACGGCCGTCCGCGGTGGCGAGAGGTGAACCGGTGAACTCCTCGGTGGAGGTAAACAAGCTGCCCCACTGACTCTGCAGCAGGTTCACCACGTTCAGGTCCTCGCCCTGCTGCTCGGTCAGCGATCCTTGCGCGGACAGGAAATGGACATGGGAGTCCCCGGAGTACCAGCCGCGCTCGTTCATCGACGTCCAGCGCCGGATCCGCAGCGTGAGTTCCCGCTGCCCGGCAGCTATCGCGATCCGCGCCCTGAGCGGCTCGTACTCAAAGCCCCGCGCGACATCCGCGATCACCTCGCCGGTAGGCAGCCAGCCCTGACAGGTTCCGTCGATATAGGCATAACTAAGCCTCCCCAGCCGGACATCTCCGCCGACGTCGATGTGCCAGGTGCCGAGATCGGAGTTCACGTGCGAGTGGTGACCATGCGGCTGATACGGAACGCCCGCCGCCGAGCGGAACGCGACGCGGCACGGCACCGGCCGCCCGGTGTCATCGTCCAGTACCGTCACATGGACCCAGTTGCGCCCCTGCTCGGCGACCTCCACTCGCATGCCAGGCTGCGCAACGGGCTTGTCGTGAGTGAGTTCGCTCCAGCGGAAACGGCCTACCTCCCGATCGCCGTCCTTCACTACAACGGTCGCCGATCCGATCGCCGACACCCGTGCATAAGCATGCGGGCTCTCGGGGTCGGCGGCTTCGCCCCAGCCCTTCGCCGGGTCGTTTATCAGGTCGGTGACGTCGTCTGATTCCGGCAACCGGTGCGCATAGGCAGCCACGCCACGATCCACGTCGACGACCGGTTCGCAGAGCGACTGCGGGCCGTCCGGGCCCAGCGCCGTGAACCGCAGCGTCCTGGCGGCCTGGCGCCGGAACGGGTGCTCGCCTGCGTTCCCGATCGTGATCGCTGCGACCTCCACGGCCGCCTCGACAGCCTTGATCTCGACCTGGTCGATCCTTGAGAGCGGGTGCGGGTTTTCCCAGACCCACATGTAGTAGTTCGCGAGAGTGTTGGAGACCTCCGTCTGGCGCCACCCGGCTTCGTCCCACCGGCCCTCGTAACGGTTCGGCAGGCCGAACTCAGTGCTTGATGCAGCAAGAAACGGTCCGCTGGCATCCCAGCCGTCGCCCGGTCGCGCAGCGATCTCAAGCCGTTCGCGGATCGGAACAGCGACTGCGGTCGCCTCGCGGTCGGCGAGGCGGAACCTGTATTCAGCGACCACCCGCCCGGGATCGAGGCGATCGCCGTCCCTAGCTTGCGCACGACAGTGCGCCACGATGATGTGGTCCGCGAGGCGGACAACGGGAATGACGACAGTTTCGCCAGGCGCGACACGAATGAAGCACGCGCCGTCAGGCTTGGCCGGGTCACCTATCCGGAACGGCAGGCCGTGAAACACCTGGTCGCCGATTGGCGGTCGCCGAGCGCTGCCGAGCGTCTCCAATCCAGCGTTGCACAATGCTGCCAGGTCAAGCGCCTCGTAATCGGCCATGTCAGGCGTTCCTCCCTGCCTTGCCCAGGACAGTCTTGAGGTCGGCGAGGTCGAAAGGAGCCTGAGCGGGAACGATGATCTCCTGCGCTCCCGCGGCCACGAACTCCTCGACCTGGTCAACCTCTTCTGGCCCGTCGAGGAGGACGCTGCGTTCGATGGCGGACGGATCCCGGCCGACCTTCTCGCACCACTGGTCAAGCACGCGTCCCTTGTGCGCGAAGGTCTCCACCGGCCCGAAGCCGGTCCAGATATCGGCGTGCTCCGCGGCGAGGCGGAGCGTGACTCGTTCTCCTTCGCCACCGATCATCAGCGGCAGCCGCCCCAGAGGTGCCGGGTTGAGCTTGGCGAGCCTCGCCTTGATCCGCAGAACGCCCGCCTCCAGTGCTGCCGCCCGGGAGCGGGCGCTGCCGAAGTCGAAGCCGTACTCCTCGTAGTCGCGATCCACCCAGCCGGCGCCGTAGCCGAGCACAACCCGGCCGCCGCTGATGTGGTCGATCGTCCTCGCCATGTCTGCGACGAGGTCGGGTGAGCGATAGGAGTTGCAGCTCACGAGGAGGCCGATCATGGGACGGACCGTGTCGCAGGCCATCGCCGCGAGCAGGGACCATCCTTCGAAGTGGCGGCCGTCCGGGTCGCCGGACAGCGGGAAGAAATGGTCCCAGGTCCAGATCGAGTCAGCCCCGAGTTCCTCGGCCCGCCGCCACCCGTCGCGCAGCTGGTCGACTGAGCAGTGCTGCGGCTCGAATTGCACGCCCACCTTGAAGTGCTGCATGGGTTCTTCTCCTTCCGGCGCCTTAACCCTGCGATCAAGCAATAGAGCGCGACGTTTGTCAACTCGATTCGGCGGAGGCGAATGGTTGCTGGGCCACGCCTGCCGCTAATACCCTCAATTGACAAGCGGCGGAACGGCAGGAAACGCCCGCCCGCCTTCAGGAGGAACCCGCCGCCATGCATCCCGGCCCCGCCCAGCTTCACATGATGCGCGGATTCACCACCGACCCGTCAGTGACCAAGCAGCAGCTGAAGCCGGGAACCATCCGCAGGATCGCGGGCTACGCGCGGCCATACCGCCGGGATCTCACGGTCTTCCTGCTCGCCGCCGCGCTGGACGCGGTGATCACGGTGTCGATCCCGGTGCTGCTCGGCGTGGTCATCGACCGCGGCGTCCTGCCAGGCCGGGTCGATTTCGTGCTGGCGGTCGCCGGCGTCGTTGCCGGGCTGGCCGTCCTGGACGGGTTCCTCAACATCGTTCAGCGCTGGTTCACCGCGCGGGTCGGCGAGGGCCTGATCTACGACCTGCGCACGCAGGTGTTCGCCCACGTGCAGCGCCAGCCGATCGCATTCTTTACCAGGGCGCAGACCGGCTCGCTGGTCAGCAGGCTGAACAGCGATGTCATCGGCGCGCAACAGGCGCTGACCTCGACCCTGGTTTCGACCGTGTCGAGCTCGCTGCAGCTGATCCTGGTGCTCGTCACGATGCTGTACTTCTCCTGGCTGGTGACCGTCGTCGCCCTGGCGCTGATACCGATGTTCATCATTCCGGCCCGGCTGGTCGGGCGCAGGCTGCAGCGCCTGACCAGGGAGTCGATGCAACTGGACGCGGCGATGGGCTCCACGATGACGGAGCGGTTCAACGTCGCCGGGGCCATGCTGGCGAAGCTGTTCGGCCGGCCGGAAGAGGAGTCTGACACCTTCGCCGGCCGGGCGGCCAAGGTCAGGGACATCGGCATCGTGCAGGCGATGTACGGCAGTTCGCTGTTCATCGCGCTGACGCTGCTCGCGTCGCTGTCGGTCGCGGTGGTCTACGGGGTCGGCGGCACGCTGGTGGTGCATGGTGCGTTCCAGGTCGGCACGCTGGTTTCCCTCGCGCTCTTGCTCAATAGGCTTTACGGACCGATCACCGCACTGTCCAACGTTCAGGTCAATCTGATGACGGCGCTGGTCAGCTTTGACCGCGTGTTCGAGGTGCTCGACCTGAAGCCGCTGATCGAGGACCGGCCGGACGCCGTTCCGCTCGTTCTCGCGCAGCAGGGCAATGGATCAGCGCCGGCGGCTGGTGCGGCGGCGGAGATCGTCTTCGACAGCGTTTCGTTCCGCTATCCCGCGGCCTCCGAGGTGTCGCTGGCCTCGCTGGAGTCGATCGCCCTGCCGTCGCCTGAGCGCACTGACGCGAGACAGGGCGTTCTGCACGAGGTGAGCTTTGCCGCTCCCGCCAGGCAGCTGACCGCCTTGGTCGGGCCGTCGGGCGCGGGCAAGACGACGATCACTGCGCTGGTATCCCGGCTCTATGACCCGAACGAGGGCATGGTGCGCATCGGCGGGATTGACGTCCGGGACGTGACGCAGGAGTCATTGCACGACGCGGTTGGCGTGGTAACCCAGGACGCGCACCTGTTCCACGACACGATCCGCGCCAATCTCAGCTACGCCCGTCCCGGTGCCACAGAGGAGGACCTGATCGAGGCGTGCCGCTCGGCGCAGATCTGGGACCTGATCTCGGTGCTGCCCGACGGCCTGGACACGATCGTCGGCGACCGCGGCTACCGGCTGTCCGGCGGCGAGAAGCAGCGCGTCGCCCTGGCCAGGCTGCTGCTCAAGGCCCCGGCGGTCGTGGTGCTCGACGAGGCCACCGCGCATCTGGACTCCGAATCGGAGGCGGCTGTCCAGCAGGCGCTGCGGACTGCGCTGACGGGCCGGACGTCGCTGGTCATCGCCCACCGGCTCTCGACCATCCGCGAGGCTGACCAGATCCTGGTGATCGACGAAGGCCGCATCGTCGAACGCGGTCACCATGACGAGCTGCTCGAGGCCGGGGGACTCTACGCCGACTTGTACTGGACCCAGTTCGCGCGCCAGGAGACGGCCGGCGCGGGCCTGCAGCCAGACCCGCTCGGCGAGCACTATGTCCCGGATCATGTGCCGCCGCATCTGCTGGACGGATTCCCGCAACCGCCACCGCACCGGTCCCAGCGCCCGCCGGGTCAGCCGCCGCGCCGGCCGCATCGGCCGCCGGGATTCAACGACCTTGGCCCTCCGGGAATGCCGCGGCATGGCGGACCAGACTCCGGCAACGGCCCCGCTCCGTTCGGCGGCCCGTAGACGAGGCCGGCATGCCGTCGCCTTGGCGGACAGCTGATCAGGAGGCTTTTGGTGGACCGCTGGATGTGGCTGCCTGCAGACTGATGTGGTGCCGGCCACGAGCTATGCGAGAAGCGGACAGGTGAATATCGCCTATCAGGCTTTCGGCGATGGCCCTCTTGATCTGGTGTTCGTGCCGGGCTTCATCTCGCACATCGAGCTCGCCTGGGAGGAGCCGTACCTGGCCCGCTTCCTGCGGCGGCTTGCGGCTTTCACCCGGGTGATTTTCTTCGACAAGCGGGGCACGGGGTTGTCGGATCCGGTCGCGCGGCCGCCTGGCCTGGCCGAGCGGATGGACGACATCCGGGCGGTGATGGATGCGGCAGGCTCGCAGCGGGCCGCCCTGTTCGGTGTCTCTGACGGCGGGTGCCTGTGCATCGCGTTCGCGGTCGCCCACCCAGACCGGTCGGCATCGCTGGTCACCTACGGATCCTTTGCCCGCCGGCTCCGCACCGCCGACTACCCGTGGGGCTGGTCTGCCGAGCATCTGGCCGAAGTCCTGCACGGGATGGATCAGGGCTGGGCCAGCGGGAAGTGGTGGGCCGCGGCTAATCCCAGCGTGGCCGACGACGAGCGTTACCAGGCGTGGTGGGCACGGTACCTGCGAGCCGCCGCCAGCCCGTCGATGGGACGCGGGGCTCTGGGCATGAACGCTGAGCTCGACATCCGTGACTTGCTGGCTCAGGTTGCAGTGCCGACTTTGGTCATCCACCGCACGAACGAGCAATGGGTGGATGTCGGCAACAGCCGCTACCTCGCCGCGCACATTGAGGGCGCGCAGCTTGTCGAGGCGTCCGGCGTGGACCACAGGCCGTGGCTAGGGGACGCCGACGAGATCCTCGACGCGATCGAGACCTTCCTCACGGGCACGCCGGCCCGGCCACGAGCCAGGCGATACGCGGCCGGGGCAGAGGCGCTGAGCCGGCGGGAACGCGAGATCGTCGCCCTGGCTGTTGCAGGGGAGAGCTCTCCGGCCATCGCGGCTGCGCTGTTCCTCAGCGAGCGCACCGTGGAGAGCCATCTCGCGCGCGCCTACGCCAAACTCGGCGTGCGGTCCAGGCCCGAACTGGCCCGGCGGGCAGCCCAGCTTGGCCTTACCGTCGACTCACCCTGACTGGCCAGCCCAAATGCCGTACAAGTACGGATGCTGGCGCGCCCCTGCGTCCATAGCGTTCTGAGCAAGTCCTCGTGGCGACATAGGCGAGGTCCTTGTGC
This sequence comes from uncultured Actinomycetota bacterium, assembly GCA_963809195.1. Lineage (GTDB taxonomy): Bacteria > Actinomycetota > Actinomycetes > Streptosporangiales > Streptosporangiaceae > Chersky-822. The sequence goes on from CAWEIQ010000006.1 coordinate 521,464, forward strand.
AGGCCCGGAAGGGAGTTCAGATGGATGAGGCAAAGATGACGGAGTTCGTCGGCCAGGCCGTTGCTGATGTCGGGGCGCTGCTCGGCGGCGCCCTGGTCGTCATCGGCGACAAGCTCGGCCTGTACCGGGCCATGACCGGGACCGGATCGGTCACGTCGGCGGAGCTGGCCGCGCGGACCGGTACCGCGGAGCGTTACGTCCGCGAATGGCTGAGCGCCCAGGCTGCGCGCGGGTATCTCTCCTACGACGGCGGCGGACGGTTCTCGCTGCCGGATGAGCATGCGGTGCCGCTGACCGACGAGACAAGCCCTGCGTGCGTGATCGGCGCGTTCGAGATCGCCTTGGGCTCGGTGTATGCCACGGACAAGATCTCCCAACGTTTCCGCAACGGCGACGGGCTTGCCTGGGGAGCCCAGGACGAACACGTTCTGCGCGGCTGCGAGCGGTTCTTCCGGCCGGGGTACCTGAACAACCTCGCCAGCGCGTGGATCCCCGCCCTCGATGGCGTCGAGGCCAAGCTCGCCGCCGGGGCCCGGGTCGCCGATGTCGGCTGCGGCCACGGGGCATCGACGCTGTTGCTGGCTGATGCCTATCCTGCCTCGACGATTGCCGGGTTCGACGCGCACGACGGCTCCATCGAGGCTGCCCGCAAGCGCGCGGCCGATGCCGGGGTGGTCGAGCGTGTGCGCTTCGAGGTCGCATCGGCCGCGACCTTCACCGGCACCTATGACCTGGTGTGCTTCTTCGACTGCCTGCATGACATGGGCGACCCGGCCGGTGCGTGCGCTCACGTCCGGGAGCAGCTCGAGCCCGGTGGCACGCTGATGATCATCGAGCCGTTCGCCGCCGACGACATCGCCGGCAACCTGAACCCGGTCGGCGCCGCCTATTACGGCTTCTCAACGCTACTTTGCACTCCGAGTTCGCTGTCGCAGGACGTCGGCGCCGCGCTTGGCGCACAGGCTGGCGAGGCCAGGCTGCGCGAGATTGTCACCAGCGCAGGCTTCACGTCACTGCGGCGGGTGGCGGAGACCCCGTTCAACATCGTGCTCGAGGCACGGGTCTGACCTGCCGCCACGACCGGCCGACTGCACCCGGAGGTTAGCATCATGAAATTCGCGCAGATCATCGAGTTCACCACGGACCGCATTAACGAATTCAACGTCAGCCTCGATGAGTGGATGGCCAGATCCGAAGGTCATCGGATACCACACCGGGCAGTGCTAAGACGAGACCGAGACGCTCAGGATTGCTACCTGCTCATGGTGGAATTCGCCTCTCATGAGCTAGGCATGGAGAACTCCGGCCTGCCCGAGACCGGGGAGTTCGCCCAGTTCCTGGCCGGAATCAGCGACAGCACGCTGACGTTCCGCAACCTGGACGTGCTCCGCGAAGAGGATCTCTAGCAGCGCGATGAGGCCCATGGAATACGACGACATCATTGTGGGTGGAGGCTCGGCTGGTGCGGTGCTGGCGGCCCGGCTGTCGGAGGAGCCGGCCCGCCGGGTGCTGCTGCTGGAGGCAGGCCCGGACTATCCGGCCGTTGCGTCCACTCCAGCCGATTTGCGGGACGGCTGGCGGATGTCATTGCAGGCGCACGATTGGGGGTTGACCGCGGATGCCGTTCCCGGCCGGGCCATTCCCTATCCGCGTGGCCGGGTCATCGGTGGGTCCTCTGCCGTCAACGCCACGATCGCCCTTCGCGGCGTGCCGGCGGATTACGACCAGTGGGCGGCGCTGGGTAACGATGAGTGGGGTTGGGCAAAGGTATTGCCGTATTTTCGCCGGCTGGAAAACGACCCGGATGGGGACGCCGGGCTGCACGGCCGCGACGGCCCGATCGCCATAGCACGGTGGCGGCCCGATGACTTGATCCCGGTCCAGCGCGCCTTTCTTGAGGTCTGCCGCCGCCTCGGCTTTCCCGAGGTCGCCGACCACAACGATCCGCAGTCAACCGGTGTTGGTCCGTTCCCGCAAAACCGGCGGGGAAGGCTGCGCCTGTCGACGGCGCTGGCCTACCTGCTGCCCGCCCGGCACCGGCCCAACCTCGCCATCAGGCCGCACTGCCTGGTCAACAGGATCCTGATCGAGGGCGGCCGGGCGGTTGGTGTGGACATCGCTGGCGACGGCGCGCCAGAAGAGGTCCGCGGGCGGCGGATCACCCTGGCGGCCGGAGCTATCGGCTCACCGACGATCCTGCTCCGTTCGGGTATCGGCCCGGCTGCCGCGCTCGCAGCTTTGGGCATCGAGCCAGTGGCCGATCTGCCTGGCGTCGGTGCGGGGCTGGCCGATCACCCGGTGACCCGGCTGCTGCTGGTGCCCAAGCCGGGCAGTTGCGACCCTCAGACCCCGCTCGCGCAGGTGGTCCTGCGCTACACCGCGCCCGGCTCCAGCGAGTTCAACGACATGCAGCAGGTCATGTTCAGTCATGTCGACGTGGCGGGCATCGGCGGCCAGGAAGCAGTGGCTGCGGCGGGCACGCCGCTCGCGATCGGGTTGCCTGTGGCGCTTGAACACCCCCACTCGCGCGGTCGGCTTCTGCTCGCCAGTACCGACCCGCGCATCCAGCCGCTGATCCAGCTCAACTTCGCCGCCGAGCCAGAAGACTTGCGGCGGCTCATGGCGGGCGTCCGCCTGGCCTGGCAGGTCGCTCACCAGCCCGAGATCGCCCGCCACACCCAGCGCGTCGCCTTGCTATCGGAGGAGGCGGTGGGTTCGGACGACGCACTCGAGAAATACGTCCGCGCGACCGTCTCCACCCAGTTCCATCCCTGCGGGACGGCCCGGATGGGCCCGGCGGGCGATCCGATGGCTGCAGTCGATCAGTACTGTCGGGTCGGCGCCATCCGGAACCTTCGCGTGGTCGACGCGTCGGTCATGCCGACCATCCCGCGGGCGAACATCAATCTGACCGCCATCATGATCGGTGAGCACGTATCAGACTGGATGCGCGACGAAGCGTAGCCAGCAGCGGCTGAGGGCCCGATCAGTGGTTCCGAGCACTCCGATCGCCTGGTCCGATCGATGCGGCGGAGGCTCAGTTCGGCACGCTGTAGGCGCGCCCACAGGCTAGGCGGGCGCCAGCGGGAAGTCGGCGGCAGCCCAGGCGACAAAGCCTCCGTCCAGGTCGGTGGCATTGACCAGGCCGAGCCGGTGCAGGCTGGCCGCCGCCAGAGTGGACTGGTAACCCTCGTCGCAGATCAGGATGAGCGGCCGGGACCAGTCATTCATTTCCGGGTGCCGCCAGTGCGACGCGGGATCGCAGCGCCACTCCAGTGAGTTGCGGGGCAACACCAGGGCCCCGGGGATCAGCCCGCCAGCCCGGCGCTGATCATCGCCGCGAATATCTACGAGCAACGCGCCTTTCGCCATTGCGGCGAGGGCCTCGGCCGGCCGGGGCGATGCGGCAGCATGCCCCGGGCCTCAGCCAGCAGATCGTCTACGGTCATCTGCCTCTCCCATGCCCAGCTTCAGGGTGGTCGGAGCGAAGTTCAGACCCTGGCGACCAGGTAACGGAACACGTTCTCTTGCCGGTAGCTACCATCTGGCTTGCGGCTGCCTGCGAATGCCCTGGTCAGCGCACCGCGCACGGCTGGAAGCCCCGAATGCTGGACGGCTGCGCGCGCCGGGCCCGAGCTGAGCTGTGTGCGGACCGCCGTGGCAAGGTTCGGGTAGATGAGCGGGTTGGGCACGTCTTTGACGGCCAGTGGAGTGAGGCCGGCCGTCTCGGCGAGCTGCTCGAGCTGGCCGTCGTTACTCCAGGCAATCGCACCCGGCGCGTTGGGCGGCGCGGGTGGCAGCAGCGGGCCCAGCTCGGTGAACAACACACCGCTTTCGCACTGCGCGGGCGGGCCCCAGACGACCACGCTGATGAGCCCGCCGGGCCTGGTCACCTGGCTCATGTTCTTGAGGGCAGCGACCGGGTTGGCGGCGTACTGGACCGAGTTGAACGCCGTGACGACATCGAAGCTGCCCGCATCGAAGGGCAGCGGGTCTTCGAGATCTGCTACCGCCAGCCTGGCATCGGGGACGCGCTCACGCGCAATGTCGAGCAGGGCAGGGGCCGCGTCGATTCCCGAAACGGTGGCACCCCGTCTGGCGGCCAGCAACATCGCGAATCCGCCGCCGCAGCCGACGTCCAGCAACATGGTCCCCGGGCCCGGTTTGATCGCGTCCAGGACCGCCTCGTAGAAGGGCGTGCACGTCGGCTCGTTGTAGTCGGACCAATCACGCGCCCCCGGGCCCCACAGCTCGGCCTGTTCTTTGCCTGTTCCCATGACCATTCCCTTTCTTGTTCCGTGGTAGGACCGGCTCCGCCGGCCGTGACTTCATGGCCGGTTCCTGTGGCCTTTGAGCCATCTTTGGCTGGCCCGCTGACCAGGCGCATCGGTAGGAACGCGTATCCGGCTACGCACGTGAAGGCGGCAGGCCCATGCCGGGGCCGAACAGATGCTGGCCCCAGGACCCGGCTTGCTGGTGAAAACACGTATCCGCGCATGGATCCGGCGTTATAGCCGCAGATGCTGTCGCGGGCCGGCTGAGCTGGCCGCAGAGCATAATGAGCTGGTGGCGGACCTGCTGTGCACTGTGCTCATCGGCCGCGATGCGGAGTCCGAGCGGCTGCGGTCCGCACTCGGGGCGGCCCAGAGCGGTATGGGCGGGATGGTGTTCCTCAGTGGTGAGGCCGGCATCGGCAAGTCCCGGCTGGCCAGCGAGCTGGCGGCCGAGGCGCGCGCATCCGGGGTGGCGGTGCTTGCCGGCCGGGCGGTACCCGCCAGCAGCAGCATCCCGTACCGGCCTCTGACGGAGGCTTTGCTGCAAGCGTTGCGCGAGCGCCCGCTTCCCGATGACCCCGAGCTGGCCATGTGGCTGCCGGCGCTGCGGGCAATAATTCCCACGATCCCTGGGCCCGCGGACGATTCTCATAGCGACCTCGCGGCACCGATACGTGGCGAGGCGGTGCTGCAACTCCTGCGACGTTTCGCCGGGGCCACCGGTCTGCTGCTGGTGCTCGAAGACCTGCAGTGGGCCGACCCCGACACGGTCGAGGTCGTCGAGTACCTCAGCGACAACGTGTCCGCCGAGAGAGTGCTGTGTGTCGCCACCTGCCGCAGTGAAACCACGTCGGCGGGCGCCGAGCTGGTGGCCCGGCTGACCGGGCGCCGCGCCGCCTCGGAGCTGGTTCTCGGCCGGCTGACCGGCGACCAGGTCGCCACGATGGTGCACGCATGCCTGCCCTCGGCCGCAGACGATGTCATCGCCCGCGTCCAGCACGTCGCGGACGGGATTCCGTTTCTTGTCGAGGAGTCTCTGGCGGCTTCAGGCGTGCCACGATCGTTCGCCGACGGAGTTCACTCGCGGCTTGCAGCGCTGAGTGATGACGAGCGCCTGGTCCTGCATACTGCCGCGCTGCTCGGGCGGCAGTTCGACTGGCGGCTGTTGCCGGCCGCCACCGGGCTGGATGCCGAATCTATCGCTGCAGCGCTGGAACACGGTGTCAGAGCGCAACTGCTCGCCGTCGGCGCCGGTTCCTTCCGGTTCCGGCACATGCTGACCAGGGAGGCGGTGGCCGCCGAACTACTGCCACCCCGGCGGGTCACCCTCGCCGCCCGCGCGCTCGCGGCCGTGCAGGCGGCTCACCCAGGCCTGCCCGGCAGGGGAGTGGGGTGACCTGGCCGCGGATCTCGCCCTCCAGGCCGGCGACCAGGGCCAGGCTGGTGCGTTGCTGCTCGCGTCTGGCCGGTCTGCGCTCGGCCGGGGCGCGCTCGCCACCTCGATCGAGACTCTACGCCGCGCTGTGGAGCTGCTCAGTGACCGCGAGCAGCGCGCGGACGCCGAAATGCTGCTCGTCCAGGGCCTGGCGCTGGCCGGCCGGGTTGACGAGGCGATGGCGGCCGGCGACCGCCTCATCACCCAATTGCCGTCACGCGGCGCGGGCGCCGCCCGGATCGCCGTGCACCTGAAGCTGGCCCACGCAGCTGTGGATGGAACCCGGTGGGCTACCGCGAGGCAGCAGCTGGGAGTCGTCAGCGACCTGCTTGCGGCCGATCCGCAGTCAGGCATCGCCGCCGAGACAGCCATGCTGAACGCCGAGGTCGCATTCGCCGACAACGACATCGACCGGGCTCGCGCCCTCGCCGAGAGCGCCTTGGCCTCGCCACATGCCAGTCCAGAGGTCCGGTGCCAAGCGCTCGAACTGCGCGGTCGCGTCCTGCGGGGAAAAGATCTCGATTCTGCCAAGGACGCCTTCGAGCAGGCCCTGAAGACCGCGGATGCGGGAGGGCTCGCCGTCTGGCGCCTGCGTGCTCTGCATCAGCTCGGCACCATCGACATGTTTGCCGATGCCCGCACCGACCGCCTCTCCCAGGCTCGGCGTATCGCCGATGAGCTGGGCGCTGCCAGCACGGGGGCGGTCATTGACCTGCAACTCACCGCGGTTGCGATGTTCCGATACGAACTCGACGAGGCCGAGCAACACGCCCAGTCGGCGGTGGCCTTGAGCACCAGGCTCGGGCTGGCCAAGACAAAGGCCATCGGGCTGCTTTTCCTCGCCGAGGTCCAAGCGTTGCGGCGTGATCGCGCGGGCATGGATCGCTTTCTCGCGCTCGCCCATGCCGCCGAACCCGGCGACCCGGAAATCGAAGGCAGCGCGCTGGCCGGCGCCCGCGGGATGCTGGCGCTGCTCGACGACGACAGGACGGGCGCTCTCGAAGGCCTCGGCCGCGGCGTCGCCATCCTTGCCGTGCTGCCTCAGCAAGGCCCGGCCCCCTACCGTGCGGTCTGGCCATTGCTGCTGGCCGCGAACGGCGATGCGGATGCGGCGGCCGCAATTGGCAATGCGCGGCGGACTGGGCTGACCGTCAACCGGGTCAACCGGGGGATCCTTGGCTACGCTGACGCGATCCTCGCCGGCCGCGCCGGGGACCAGCACCAGGCCACCGAGCTAGCTGTCGCCGCCGATCGTGAACTGCGGAGCTACCCGGTCTGGGCTGACCTGGCCCGGCTCTGCGCCGCCGAGCCTGCCCTGGCAGACGGCTGGGGCCGCCCGCGGCAATGGCTGGAGATCGCGGGCGGCACATTCGCCCGGCACGGGATCGAACCCCTGGCACTGCGTTGCCGCCGGCTGCTGGAACAGCCGCAACCGAGCCGCTGGTCCAGGCTCGGCATCACCGACCGGCAGGCCGACGTACTCCGCCTCGTTGCAGAAGGCATTTCCAACAAGGAAATCGCGGCACGGTTGCATCTATCCCCTCGCACCGTGGAGAAGCACATCGAAAGCCTCCTCCGCAAGACCGGATCCCGGTCCCGAACTCAGCTGGTGGCAATCGCCGGTCCGGAGTCACCCGTGGAAGCGCGGTAGTGGCGACCCTAAAACGACGTGGCCGCGGCCGAGGACACCGTCGCCCAGGGGCATGCTGAAAGCGTGAGCGCTTGGGTGAACGACGCGCTGCGGCTGAAGGCCGATCGGGACCGGCGGCTGGCGGCGATGGATGAGTTCATCGCCGCCTATGAGGCCGAGCACGGCGAGATCTCCGAGGAGGAGATGGCTGAGGTGTGGCGGGGCCGCCGCGGGCGGCAGGTCCTTGTTGCCGGGGCGTTTTCGCGACCTCGGACTGGCCCGGGACCGCGATCCGCAAAGTTGGGACAGCGGGGAACTCGAATTGGTCACCCCCGTAGCCAATGAGTTCACCCGCCGTCCCGGTCTTATGGTCAGCCCTAGCGCTCAGCGTCCCGCGTCGATGCGAAGATGCCATCGAGTGCGATCATGAAGGACGGGCAGACGATCGCGAGCGTCTGGCCGCTGTGACGTGCTGCGGGATGCTGGGCGGGACGCTATGGGCGACGACATGCACCAACTTTACGATACGATCCGACGCGTTTCATAATTACCTGATGTAGGCTCCAACTCCATGAGGAGCGGGGGTATTCCGGAACCGGCGCAGAAAGCCGCAGCGGCCGCCATCAGCGGTCCGCCTGCGCGCGGCCATGCTGGGCAGGCTACCGCGGACGCCCGGGCGTCGGCCGACGAGGCTGCTGGGAGCCACCTGCGGACCGGCGGGCCAGCCCGGGAACACAACCGCGGCAGGCCGCGTAGCAAACGAGCCGACAGCGCGATCATGAGCGCCGCCACGGACCTGCTGGCCGAGCGGGGACTCGGCGGCATGTCGATCGAGGAGGTCGCGTCCCGGGCGGGCGTCGGCAAGGCCACGATCTACCGGCGCTGGCCATCACGCGGCGCGCTGGTTCTCGACGCATTCGTGGCCGAGTTTCTCGGGCAGCAACCCCTCCCCGATACCGGGACGCTCCGCGGTGACCTGCTCACCGCACTGCGAGCCTGGATCAAGGCCGTGACGCAGACCACCACCGGGCCGATGCTCACCGGCCTGATCGCCGAAGTACAGCAGGATCGCGCACTAGCCCCGGCCTGGCGGGACCGGGCCGTGAGGCCGATACGGGCACAGCACGCGATCATGCTTGACCGCGCGATCAGCCGCGGCGAGATGCCAGCCGACACCGACAAGGAAGTGGTCATGGACCTGTTGTTCGGACCCGCCTACCATAGGCTGCTGCACGGGCACTTGCCGCTCACCGACCAGTTCGCCCGCCAGGTCGTGAACCTCATAGTCGCCGGACTGTCGGCGGACGGTCCAGGGCTACGCCAGCCGTAGTCTGCATCAGCGAAATCTCGCAAGCGGCACGACGCTCCGCCTGCGACTTTGTCAGGGCCCTGGCCAGGGCTGAATGTCAGGCCGGGTTCAGGTCAGCGAGCGGTATGTGCTCGCACGACAGCACCGCTGCCTCGTTGAGATCCGGACTGCCGTACCACAGGTGCAGCCTCTGGTCGCGTACCTGTGCAAATGGCCGCGGCGGATTCCGCGCTGCGCGGGCCACGGTTCGTGGGTGGCCTCATCGATGTAGTCCTGCAGGTCATCGAGCGCTAGCGCTGCGATCCTGGCTAGAGCGCTATCGTCGGCCCGGCTGCCGCCTTCGAGATTGACCCGGACAGCGGTCCCGCTGCACCCAGGTTGCTGGTAGTCCCCGGACTGGCCGGGAAACCGGCCTTCCTCGGCCGAGTACCACAGCATCCCGTCGGCGGAATCGACCCGGAACCCGTCGGGAATGATCGCCGTCATCTGGGCTGCGAGCATGCGCGTGAGCTCGTCCACGTCTATGTTCACGCCTCGGATTCTGCGTCATCACGGCCTGACAGCGCAGCCAGGCGGGAGGCCATCGCGCACCGAGCGCTTTCGCCGGCTCGCGTCGGTTACGTCGGGTAGCCGCTGCGCCAGACCGCGTATTCGGGGCAGAGCGGCCGGCCGGCTTCGGGCCGGCTGATCCATAGTCGTAGCAAATGCCGTTGACGCGCCGGGTTGTCGGCGTCGTCGACGAATGCGGTGCGGGTGTGGATCGTCACGAAGTTGTTGAGGAACTGTAGGTCCCCGGTTTGCAGTTGCATGCTGAGTGCGATGCCTGGCCTCTTCGGCAGCGAGTCGTAATACGTGAAGCAAGAGACCTCGTCCGCGGTCAGTCTGGGCACCTCGGCGAAGCGCATGGCTGACGTAGCCCGGCCGGTCCTGACCGTCGCCGAGAGGGCTCCATCGAAGTAGCTGTAGAGCGGCTCCAGGTACCAGCCGGGTGACCCTGGCGGTTCCTCGTTCCGCCAGTCGGTCGGGAAGTTCTTATGGAGGATGGGCAGGTACTCGGGGTGCTCGTCGACGGCGAAGTTGTGCAGCAGCCCCGAACTGGCGACGAAGCTCTCCCCGCCATAAAGCGCGGGGCGCAGGCACATCAGGCCCACGAAGTCGGTGGAGTCTGTGTGGAACCCCAGGTCTTCGTTTGTTGCGTACGCCCGGTCGTAGGGGCCGCGCCTGCCGAGGTCTTTTATCTGGCCGACCAGGTCGCCTTTGCGGTTTTGCGGAACAAGATTCCCCATGCGCTGGGCCATGCCCCAGTAGATAATGGCGGCCTCGTCCTCGCTGAACCTGTCATAGATAGGCAGCCCGCGCAGCAGAACGAGCCCTAGACCGTGCTCCAGCCGGAACACGACGTCATCGATCCGCTCCTGAAAATGAGAAAGCGGGAAGTCCTCGGCCCGGATTTCGGTGACGTTCTTAAAGTCCTTCTTGGAAACATACGCGAGCGCTCGCTCAAAGTCGGCGAAGTCTTCTTCGGTGAAATGAATGGTCCAGCGACCGGCGTCGGCGAGTTCGTTGCCTCTCCATACATTCGGAGCCGATACCAGCTCGCTGAGAAGCCCTGACACCGAAGACGCTCCTTCGCCGCGTGCGCCGCTGCTGCAGCCCGATTGTATGGTCGGCCGGCCCGGGCTTGACATTGCCGTGTGAGTCACGCGGGGGGTGATCGCCATCGAGCCCTTTACGGTCCCGCTCCGTCCGGCGCGGTACACCCATCGAACCCGGCAGTGGTCGCCGTGGCCGCGATGACATCCGCGCGCGAGCGGGGCTCGGTGCTGAACGCTTTCATGCTCGTTGCGCCACTCAGAATCCGAGCCGGAGCGGCTCGCCTGGCCAGGCTGAGCCAGACGTAACCGAACGGCTGGCCGACGTTCCATGCCGCCGCCTGATCCGGCGCAACGGGCTCGAAGCCCGCGGCGGCATAACAGCGAAGGGCGGCGGTATTGCCTGGATGGACCCGCAGGAACACCCGCGGATGCCGGAGCCGGGCCAGGCGGGCGAGCCCGGCCGCCAGGTGCTGGCCCAGGCCCTGTCGCCGCACGCCGGGATCCACGATGAGCCGCGCCAGTTCCACCTCGGCCTCCTGCTCATCCACCCACAGCTCGCCGAAGGCCACTAGCCGCTGGCCTTGGTATAGCCCGAACTGCTCGACCCCGTCCTCGCTGGCCCAGGCGCTGACCTGCTCTGCCGGCACCGGTGCGGCCCCGGCGCCGCACCACATCAGAGCTTCTTCGTTGGTCCGGGCCCACCCGGAGACTACGCCGGCCAGCGCAGCGGGGAAGGAACGCAACTGCAGCGCCATAACGGCCACTTCCTCCCGGCGAATAGCGATGACATTGCGGCATGATCCCATTCTTCATGGAACAACGACGCAGCATCCTGGCCGCCGTCGCTGGCCCGCTCGGCGGGCAGCGGCCTGGGACGGCTGCCGCCTCAGCCTGGCGACGGCATTACGGTAGGCGGCGAGGGCTGCTGGCCTGCCTTCCAGGCGCCACGGTTGCTTACGGTTGAGGTCGAACCACACGAGCCCGCGGAGGTTGTACTTCTTCAGGGCCGCGAAGAGGCCGGCGATCTGCCAGGCCTGGTCGGGGCCGCCAGCGACGCCGGTCTCGGCGAGGTAGACAGGCTTGGTGGTGATCCGCCGGATATTCCTCAACTGGGTGGCGAAGACCTGAGCGAACGTCTGGCCCGGGCCCAGGTATCCGTCGATGCCGACCCAATCGACATAGGCGTTTCCCGGGTACCAAAGACTGGCCTTGGTGGCAGCCCCGTAGCGGTACTGATGTGAGGGATCCCAGGACCAGATGACGTTAGTGGCGCCTTCGGTGACGAAGATGTCGTGAATGTGCCGCCACGCCGCGATGAATGCGGCCGGCTTTGTCCATGGCTCGCCCCATGGGTACCACCAGCCGTTCATCTCGTGGCCGAACGAGATGACGACCCGGCAGCCGAAGTCCCTGACCGAATCGGCGTACCGGCGGATCGTGCCGTCGTACCGGCCGGCTGGGATCCTTGCCAGCGAGACATGCCGCGGGTTGAGCTGGATCAGGGGCAGGTCGCCGAGGGCTGTCGCCTGCTGCGCCTCCCAGCGCTGGAACGGCTGGGTGAAGGGGTTATAGAACTCGATCACCTGGATGCGCGTACGCGTCACCTTCTGGAATGACCGCACGTGCGACGTGATACGCGGATTGATCGCGACCCCGGTGAACGGGCGTCGGGTGATGCCGGCCTCGCATGGCACCGCGTGGGCAGCGGCGCGCGAGTCCTGCGCCGGCGTCGACGGGCTCAGAGACGGCAGGCTTGTGTGATGCGACGCCACGAGCAGGCCCGGCCATCACGGCCGCGGCGACGACCGGCATGGCCAGCGCGGGCGGCACGTTCCCCGGCACGTGCGCCTTCGTCATCTTCACTGGCAGCCTCGCGTGGCCTGTTCTGCAGGTCTCATCTTCCAGACGGCCGTCCGGTAGGCGCCGTATGAAGCGATGGCCGCGAGCTGGTAACTGTCGGTTCGCTCGAGCAGCCGGACGATCGCCGGGTCGTACGGCTGGTCGTAGCCGCGACGGTTCATCCGGAGGACGACGACCGAGACTAGGCAGGACCGGATCTGATCGGCGACGCGGATCTTCTGCTGCGCGGAGTGCGTGTAGGCCCGCGTCCACGCGGACCACGGGATGGCGGGCAGATAGTACTGCTCCACCCTGGATGCTCCGTCGGACAGGATCAAGGTGCCTGGGCGATAGCTGTGCCTGATGGCACTCACGACCCGGGCAGCTGATGTGATCCCCTGCCCGCGGAACTGGACCTTGACGAAGCGGCCGGAGAGCACCACCGCGAGGACGACGATGACGACCGCAGCGGTCCCCGCGAGCCTGCCCAACGAGCTGTGCCGGGCGAGCCAGTCCCATCCGGTGCTGAGCGCGTATCCGGCTCCGATGGCCGCGAACGGCAACCCGTACCCCATGTTCTTGTCCAGCGACCCGAGCTGGTGGATCCGGGCCTGCTCAATCGGAGCGAGAACGGCGGCGAGCACGAGCAGGCTAAGGAGGATGGTCATGGTCGGCGGCCTGCGGGTGAGAATGCTCACCACCACGCCCGCGATGGCCGGCAGCAGCAGCGCGCCGGTCAGGGCGAACGCGCGTGCCAGCACGCTGGTCACCGAGCTCGGTGCGCCCCAGTGAATCGACCGGAAGATCGTGGTGACGATGATCCCGCGCGCATAGGTTGAACCGCCGAACATCACCAGCCCGAGATCGAGCACGGCGACGGTCGCCGCCACGGACGCTGCGCGGCCGATCGCTTGCCGGCGGTCTTCGTCCCAGCCGTGCAGGATGATGATTCCGATGACGACCGGGTCCCAGGCAAGCGTTGCGTACTTGGTGGCGTTGGCCGCCGCAATCGTGCAGGCGCACGCAAGCAGCCAGGCGAAGCGGCCATCACGAATCCGGATGGCGGCCCACGTCGCGACCACGAGCAAGAACAAGGACAGCGGCCCGAACGTCGCGAAGGCTCCGTAGTGCACGACCAGTCCGCACACCGCGAAGACCAGCGCCCCGAGCGCGCCGGCCAGCCGGCCGAAGATCCGGCTGCCGATCACGTAGACCGTCGCCGTCGTCGCGAGCATGACGATAAGGGAGAGCGCCCGCGCGGCGACCAGGCCGCCCGCCGAGTCGGTCGCCGCGGCCAACGGCGGGTAGAGCACAGGTGCACCGGAGAACCAGCTCGCGTAGTCCGGAAGCGGCGCATGGTGCAGCCAGTGCGCCCATTCCGCGTGCCCAGCCTGCAGATACAGGGCCTCGTCGGTGAAAGGTGCCGTGCGCCAGATCCAGCGCTGCGTGAGCACGATCTGAGCAACCAGAAGTGACCACAGCGGCCACGCAGCGACGATCCGGTGCCTCATGCCACAACTCCGCCTGAGTTCACCGATGCGGCACCGACCAGGACTCCGGCCGTGTCCGGCTCCGGGCCGAGGACGAGCTCGGCGCCGTTCTTCCTTGTTGTCCAGCTCTGCCTGAGCAACGTGACTGTGCCGTAGATCCGCACGATCCGTGCGAGGACAATTCCCGACCAGATCGCCGACAGCGGCCGGATCATTACGAGAAGCGCGCGGTCCTGCCACGTCTCGTCGCTGCGCTGGAAGCACAGGGTGCGCAGCGCGTTGGGTACCGACATGATCAGCAGGACAACGGCGGCCCGGCCTGCCACGTCCGCACTCGTCGGCCACAGGGCGATCAGCAGCCCGAGCAGCGCCCCAGAGACGAGAAAGCCGTGGATGCCGCTGGTCGTGAACCACCAGCAGTACGACCAGATCGGCCGATACTTGATACGCCAGAAGTTCCGCACCGCGCGGCCCCGTGCCCACCGCAGCCGCTGCCGCAGATGATGGCCGAGCTTCTCTGGCCACATCGTGAGCCCGAACGCTGACAACTGCTGCACTGACCGGCCCCGCTCGCTCGCGCAGAGTGCCAGCAGCGAATCATCGCCCAGGATGACCCGCCGGTTGAAGAATGTCTCGTCACGGTAGACCGGCAAAAACTCGCGGACCATCGCCGCCCGGTACAGCGCGAACGGGCCGCGATTGGTGTACATGTCCCCGGCCATCGACCACGCGGCGCCGATCACAGCCTGCGCGTACAACTGGAGCGAGGACTGGAGCCTGGTCAGAAGGTTCACGTTCGCGTTGAATCCCATCTCGATGCCCGCGACGGACATCACATTCCTGTTCTGGAATGGCTTGAGTCCCTCTTCGAGCGCACGCTTTTCGAGCGTCGTATCCGAGTCCACCGTGACGAAGACATCCGCCTCAGGAACCGATTCGAAGACCCTGGCGTGCGCCTGCCGCTTCCCCTGATTGGATTGCCGTGACCAGCGCACCTCGGTCCCGTTCGGCCACTTGCCGACCCAGTGCCGCGATAGGGCCGAGTAGTCCGTCATCGATCCGTCGTCCACCACCCAGATCAGCTGGGCGGGCCTGGACTGGTTGACCATGGCGAACATGCACCGGTCGAGCAGTCCCGCGATCCTCGTTGTAGACCGGGACCGCGATGGTGACGTGCAGCCGGTCCGTCCGCTCCTGCCCAGAGGGAGTTGCCTCGACCGGCTTGTCAAACCAGGACAACACGTAGCCGATCGCGCGGAACACGGTCGCGGGAGCAGTGCACGCCAGCAGCACAACTGACTGGTAGCCCAGATGCCATGACACCCAGCCCGCGATGAGCATGGTGGTCAGCAGGAGCCCGCGCCCTTCCTTCCTGCTGAACGTCACCTCAGGAATGTCGTAGGAGTCCCTGAGGGCTCCCTGAACGATTCTCCTCGCCGCCAGCACCTCCCCATTGGCGGCGTCCTGAGCAGCTTGGCGCACGATGTAATGGGCAAGATCTGTCACATCCTGAATGCCACTTATCGGAGACTCAGCCTGCGGCTTGTGCGGCCGCGGACTGCTCCTATGCCTGCCTGACAAGTGACTTCTCCTCGTCGCCCTAGCGCACGCGCAAGTAGTGGCACTAACGGAGGATCCGGCCGATATCGAAACTGTCCGGTTCCGCGCTCTCCGGCTAGGCGATGGTAGCCGCTATTAGCCGCAACCGTGGAATCATCTGACCGGCAGTACAGCTTTATGCGGGTTTTCGCGACCACTTCGGCGTGTCAGGGCGAGCCTCAACGGAACGTTGAATAAGAATCGACTCCGAATTGGCGACCTTGTCAATGGCTCCGTGATAGGACGAATTGGCCAGAATCGCATTACTCGGGCGGGCAGCTGCACAACTTGGTAATGAGGGAGCACATGTTCGGCAAGACGCGCAGGATTCCGCTGTACGTCGCTGGCGCCGCGGCGATGATCGCGAGCCAGGCGCTTGCCGCTCCGGCGAGCGCGGCATCATCGAGTGACTGGCCGACGTACCTCGACAACAGGGCCCGTAGCGGCTTCAACGCCGCTGAGAGCCTCATTACACCCTCCACCGTCGGCGGCCTGCATCATGTGTGGACGGTCAGTTCCGGCTCGGTATCGGCGGAACCGGTGCAAGCGGGCGGCGTTGTCTATTACGGGTCCTGGGACGGCCACGAGCGCGCGGTCAACGCGTCGACCGGCAAGCAACTGTGGTCCACTTTTCTGGGGCATACCGCGAATAGCACGTGTAATCCGCCGAGCGTCGGGATCGCCAGTACCGCCACCGTAGGCACCATTCCTGTGAACGGTACCTCCACGCTGGCTGTGTTCGTCGGCGGCGGTGATCATAACTTCTACGCTCTTAACGCCGCAACCGGGTCGGTCATCTGGAAAAGACAGCTAGGCACCACTTCGAGCACTTTCCTGTGGAGCTCGCCGCTGTTTTACCGGGGCATCATCTACGAGGGAGTCTCCTCCTTCGGGGACTGCCCGCTGATCCGCGCCAAGATCGTGGCGATAAGAGCCACCAATGGCGCCATCAGGCACACCCTGTTCACCGCCCCGAGCGGGTGCACCGGAGCCAGCGTGTGGGGTTCGCCGACCTTGGACACCTCAACCGGAGACATTTACTTCGCCACGGGAAACGGCAGCCCGACGTGCACCGTGCCGCTCTCGGACGCGATCGTCCAGGCCGGGTCGGACCTGTCCCCGCTGGCCAGCTGGCAGGTGCCCGCGAGCAGCCATGGACCGGACAGCGATTTCGGATCAACGCCGACGCTATTCACCGCGGGCGGCCGGCCCATGGTCGGCCTCCAGAACAAAAACGGGATCTATTACGCGTTCGACCGCCGCTCTCTCAGCGCGGGACCCGTATGGCAGACCCTGATCTCCAGACCAGGCGCGTGCCCGGAATGCGGGATCGGCAACATCGCTTCCAGTGCCTGGGACGGCACGCAGCTGTACGTGGGCGGCGGTCGCTCAGACATCGATGGCACTGTCTGCCCTGGGACGGTGGAGGCGCTCAGGCCCTCGAACGGAGGCGTCGTCTGGCAGAAGTGCCTGAAAGACGGCCCGGTGATCGGCGCGGTCACGGCCGTGCCTGGCGTCGTTTTCGCTGGTGAAGGGACATTCTTTAAGGCTTTCGGCACAAGCACGGGCACGACTCTCTTCAGCTATCACGATGGCAGTACCGGTTCAAACTTCTGGGGTCCGGCGGCAATATCCAATGGAGCTGCCTATATCGGCAACCAAGACGGCAAGCTCGTCGCCCTGAGGAGCTGATGCTCTTCAGCGCAGAACGAAGCCGGGGATCAGCGGATCGCTCGGATCGACGGTGAAGACGTGTTCGCCGGTCTTATACGCCATCCCGGTGACCTCGGGAATCACGGCGTGTCGGCCGTCGACCGTGCAACTGTCGAGCACGCGCGCCTGAAAGCGGGTACCCACGATGGATTCGTGGGTGAGGACCTGGCCGGTGTCAAGCTGGCCTGAGGCATGCAGGGCTGCCAGTCGCGCGCAGGTTCCCGAGCCGCATGGCGAGCGGTCGACCTCGCCGTCAGCGAATACGGTCACGTTGCGCTGGCGCACGTTTCCGGAGTCGTCGCGTCCGAGGTCGTCGAAGATGATGGTGCCGTAGATGCCGCTCAGCCGCGGATCGGCCGGATGCTGAGCATAGGGGGAGTCCGCGAGCGCCCGCTTGACCTGGCGTCCGAGGCTGATCAGGTCTGGCAGGTGCTCTGCTGACACGCTCAGTCCGGCAGTACGGGCCTCGACGCTCGCATAGATTGCGCCGCCGAAGCTGATGGTGGCGATGACCTCACCGCGCGAGGTGACGACTGGCACGGCGTCGGCGATGACGTAACTCTCAACGTTCACGAAGTCCACCGCAGTGATCCGGTCACCGTCAGCGTGGACGCGCGCGGTGACCCGGCCGGAAGGCACATCGATCACGACCTCGGTCACGCCGGCGTTGCCAGGCGTCGACGCGCCCAGTCTGCAGCGCCCAGACGCCCAGTGCGATCGTGCCATGACCGCAGGCTGTCGAGAAGCCGTCCTTGTGCCAGAAGAGCACGCCGACATGGGCGCCGTCATCGTCCGGCGGCACGATGAATGCCCCGTACATGTCCGCATGACCGCGGGGTTCGTAGCAGAGCAACTGGCGCAGCCGGTTGACCTCCGGGTCGACGATCGCTCGCGCCCGCCGGTCCGCCACGTCGTCGCCGCCTAGTTCGACGGGAGGATCGGCCACGATCCGGAATGGCTCGCCGGCGGTGTGATAGTCGACGCCCCGGACCGCGAAATCAGTCACCAGTACTCCTCAGGCTCTGGCGCCCGGTGCGGCCTGGTGCGGTCACCGGCCGGTTCACGGCCGTGGCCGCTCCTTGGTGCCGTTCTCGAGCAGGGCTACGACCTCAGCGATGCGCGCCGCACGCAAGTCTGGCCGGCGGGTGGTCGCATCGATGTAACGGAGGTAGGCCTTGCGGTAGAACTGCGCCAGCGTGTCGAAGAAGGCCGCGGCAGCCGGGCTGGCCCCCAGCGCCCCGGAGATGTCATCGGCAAGATCACCGCGCTGCGGGCCTTCCGGCGCCAGTTCAACGATCACATCGGCGCCGGCGGCGATGCCCGTATCCCGCATCCTCGCCGGGTTCAGTTTGAATGACCATCCGCTGTCGCCAGGCACAATAGTCACCCGTACCCGGCAGCCGTTAACCGTGCCGTTCACGTGATGCGCAGCCTTGGCACCCCATGCCTCGTCCGGGTCAAACGGGATCGCGATAACCGCGTGACCACGGGGATCAGCAGCGATGCGGGCGCCGAACCGCCTAACGCGCATGGCCTTATCGTGGCACAGTCTCAGCCACCCGAACGCGCCCTGCCGGTAGCGTTTCCGGGGTGACCGTGCTGATTGACGACGAGGATGCCAGGGCCGCCAGGTTGCTCGACGCGCAGGCCAAGGCGGTTGAGTTGTTCGCGGCAGTGGCGGAGCGCGGAGTCATTGCTGCCGGGATGCGCGAGGCGGAGGCGAGCAACGCTATCCGCGATCTGGCAGCGGAGATGTTCGGCGTGGACCGCTATTGGCACAAGAGGATCGTGCGCGCGGGACCGAACACGTTGGAGCCCTACCGGCGGAACCCGCCGGATCGGTTGATTGGCGCTGACGACATCGTGTTTTGCGACTTCGGCCCCATCTTCGAAGACTGGGAGGCTGATTTTCGGCCGCACGTTCGTGCTCGGCGATGACGCTGTCAAACATGCACTGTGCGACGCGCTCCCGGCAGTATGGAGCGCCGGACGCGCATTCTTCGAGTCGCGGCCGGACGTCACGGGCGAGCAGCTGTTCACGCACATGTGCGTGCTGGCCGGGCACGCCGGCTGGGAGTTCGGCGGAGAGATCGCCGGGCACCTGGTCGGCCAGTTCCCCCACGAAAAGATCGCCGGTGACGACATCGAGTCCTACATCGCGCCCGGCAGCGACCAGCCGATGCGCCGGGCCGACCGGACCGGGCGTACCTGTCACTGGATCCTCGAGGTCCACCTCGTCGACCGGAAGCGCGAGATAGGCGGCTTCCACGAAGAACTGCTTGACCTCGGCCACATTTTGGCCCCTGATTCGCCGTAAGCTCAGGCGGTCGGCCCGTCAGGCGCTCTTCAGACTCGATGGCGAATGCAGCCACTCGAGCATGTCGGGCGGTGCTAGCTCTGCGGCGCGGGCGTGGTAGCGAGCCATTTCGTCGGCGCTGAGGATCTCGCTCGCCGCGCCCGATGTGCCGCGGCTGAAGAATGACGCGGTGTCCCTGAAGATTCCCTGGGTGGCCGGGATGAGCCTGTCCGAATGGTCCTTCATGCCCTGGAAGCTGGCCGCGTGGGTGAGCGCGAGCCAAGCCGGCTCGGGAACGGCAACCCCGAGCCGCCAGGCAATGGCCCGCATCTGTCCTTCGAGGTCGGCGCACAGGTCGTCGTAATGCACCAGCACGACGTTCGCCTCGTATCGCCTCTCCCAGGCATCGGCGAAGTGCTTCATCATGCCGGGCAGCGAGTCCGGCTGAGCGCGAGGATCGGCGTCCTCCTCAATCCACCGCAGCATGCTGTCGTGCAGCGGTTCGCTTGTCTCGGCCGGTATGGCCTCGCCCGTCAGGTGCTGCATCTTCGCCCGGTCCATGTTGTTTATCTGGCGGCGGAACGACACGAACGTGTCGAGCGGATGCCGGGCCGTGACGATATAGGTGACCCGGCTGTCCTGGGGAATCCCGTCGAGCGGTGTATGGGTCTTGATGAAACGGCGGTGCGGCTGCTCGGCAAGACGCGCGTAGACGACGTCAGCCGGGACGACCAGGTGATCCAGCCACGGCGAGAGGTGCCAGAGTGGGGCCGGGAGCTCAGGCAGGTGGAAGATCAGCAGCCCGCAGATCATCTGCATCCATGTCGTCCCGGTCCGCCGCCGGGTGCTGATCACGATGTCGCCAGGGCGGAAGCGGAAGCCAAGCCACCGGGCGCTGTCCTCGTCGTGCGATTGGTACCGGTACGGAGCGCTGGCCACGGCGCGAGCGTAACAGAATGGCCGGGCGGCGCCTGTTGCCTCAGCGGGCCCGGGTCACTCGCGTTCACGTCAGCCCCACACGTTACATGAGCCTTTTGTCACAAATCTGTGACCCTGCGTGAACGGCCGGTCCTGTAGTCTATTGGCGAATGTTCGGGATGTGCGCGGTTTGATAAAGGCTGGGACGAAACATCCATGATTCGAAGCGTTGATGTCCGCGAGGTTAATGGCCCGGATGTCGGCCCGATCCACCGCCAGGATTTCTTGCGGGAAAAGACAGCAGCAATCACCTCTGTCGGAACCGCCTTTCCCGATAGCGCCTATTCACAGGAAGAGGTCGGTGACCTCCTTGGCCTTCAGAACCCGGTTGTCCGCCGGCTCCTGCGCGCGCCCCACATTCTGAAGCGGCACCTGTATCTGCCTGCGAAAGACTCCCGCTCGGGGCGCGCCGTCCACGAGACCTCGGCTGACCTGCACGCTAAGTTCCGGGACGGAGCGCTCGACATCGGATCCCGGGCGATCCGCACCGCGCTGGACGCCGTGTCCCTGGCTCCTGCGGACGTCGACTACCTGATGTGCGTCACGTCCAGTGGTTTCATGGTTCCCGGGCTCAGCTCGCTCTTTTCCAGAGAACTCGGCTTTGACCGCAGGCTGGTGCGCGCCGACGTCGTTGGCATGGGATGTAACGCCGGACTGAATGGCATGAATCCGCTTGTGCAATGGGTAAAGAATCACCCGGGCCAGATCGGCCTGCTTGTTTGCTGCGAGATTAACTCCGCCATGTACGTTCTCGATGACACGCCGCGTACCGGAATTGTCAATAGTCTTTTTGGTGACGGGGCGGCCGCAGCGGTACTGACGACCCTTGCTGAAAATTGGACCGTCCAGATCCCAGCTGGGCCTGTGCCGTGCGTGATCGACTTCGAGAGCTTCTGCATCCCGGAGCAGTGGGCGGCGATGCGGTTCGACTGGAACGAGGACGCCGGGAAATGGAGCTTCTTTCTCGACCGGGACATTCCCTACGTTATAGGTTTCAACATCCGCGAACCGCTCGAGAGGCTCCTCGAGCGCAATGAGCTGGATTTCGCCGCCATCAAGCACTGGGTCGTTCATACCGGCGGCGGTGCGGTGATCGACTCGGTCAAGCTCAGCCTGGGCCTGGAGGAACACGACGTCCGGCACACGCGCTCCGTGCTGCGCGACTACGGGAACATCTCGAGCGGCAGTTTCCTGGTCAGCCTGGAGCGCCTGCTTGCCGAAGGGGCGGTGTCGGCTGGGGACCTGGGCGTCATGGTGACGATGGGCCCGGGAGCCCAGATCGAGACGGCGCTGCTCGAATTCGGTCAGGGAGGCGCATGCTGACTGCGATCGAGGAGTGTGACGGCGAGCGAGTACTGAAGCTCCGGATCGACGAGGCGTCGATCGACGCTGAGCTGGTCAGAGCCATCGAGTCCGTGCTGGACGACTTCGCGCAGCACGGGGTCGAGAACCTCGTGTTCCAGTTCACCGGCGATACAGATTCGGTCGCGGGGGAGTTCCCGTCGTGGCAGCCCGGTCCGGCCCGCAGCGACATGCGCTATTTCGCTCGCTGGGACGAGGCCCTGGCCCGGATCTGCCGGCTGCGGGCCAAGACGGTCACGGCCTACGACGGCCGGGTGGAGCGGCAGCTGTCCAGGTCGGCTTCGTGACGGATCTTCGGCTGGCCTCCGCGCATGCGCGGCTGTCGCTGGGGAGCTTGTCCGAGGGGAAGTTCCCGGGAATGGGCGCGTATTGGCTGCCGAAATTCGTCGGTCTCGGAAATGCGCGGCGGATTTTCCTGGCCGGTGAGGAACTGACGGCTGAGCGCGCGGCGCAGCTCGGGCTCGTCGACATCATCGACGACACCGTTGAGTCAGCCATCGACGCGGCGATTAAGGCCGTGCGTCCGGTTACTCCTGAGGCTGCATGCTTTACCCGTCGCATTCTCGACGACTGCTATGTGCTTGAGCACGCCGCAGCGACGGAACTCGCCAAGGCGGCCCGGTACAAGGTGGGAATGCCGACCCAGAACCTTTAGACGCCGTGGCGAGCACGAGCAGGAGAAGGAGTTGTCAATGGCCGATACCCTCAGCCTCGGTACCCCGCGCACATCACCTCACACCGGCACGATCCTGCCCCAGGGCCAGCCGTTCTGGATCGTCGACGGGCGCGCCTACGACCTGACGGAGTGGATGAGGATCCATCCGGGCGGGATGACGTGGTTCGGGCCGACCCAGGGCCGCGACATCAGCGCGGTGCTGCACACCTATCACCGTGATCCGGCAAAGCTGCAGAAGATCCTCGCCAGGTACGAGATCCAGGGGTACACCGAGAAGGACATACTCCCCAAGCTCGGCGTTCCGCCCTTCCTGCTGGATCCGGATTTCGACGCGGCCACCGACCTGCCGAGGCTCGATTATCGCGACGAGGGAAGTTTGCTCGCCGAAATCCGTACCAGAGTAAATGCCAAATTCTCCAAGAAGGACCTGCGCAGATACGACCGCAGATTTGACGCCATGACGTGGGCGATCGGTGCCTCGCACGTGGCCGCGCTGGCACTGCTGATCGCGAACGTCATACCGGCCTGGGCGTTCGTGATCATCATGGTGCTGACCAGGACCGGACTGGCGGGCGCGGGCCACTATCACCTGCACAGGAAGTGGCGGGACAAGGGCCGCGTCACGTTCCCGCTCGGGAAGGCGCTGTTCGACATCAACTACGTCGGCACGAGCCTGATCGGCGCGGACGGGCACGTGCTGCTGCACCACCCGTACATGGGTTCAGGCGCCGACGTGAAGAAGACGTTCTTCGATGGCATGCTCCGCCTGCATCCGCTGCTGCGGATCCCCGGCTACACGCTGCACAAGCTGGGCATCTGCCTGAGCGGGCTGTCGCTGCGGGCTCGCGAGCTCGCCAGGTTCGAGCGTCCGAAGGGCGCGGCGCCCGCGCGGGCGGACTTCTGGCTGCTCCGTGCGTGGCTCCTGATCGAGATCGCCGCATGCCTGGCGACCGGCCACATCGTGGCGTGGCTGATTCAGTTCGTCCTGACGCTGTGGTTCAACACCTTCCTCGTGGTAGCGAGCCATGACTTCGAGGAGTCGGAGACCGAGGAAGAGATCGCCGCGATCCCCGAGGCGCTGCGCGATGACTGGGCCGCGCGACAGATCTGCCTCAGCTACGACCTCAGCGTGATCGGCAACCGCTGGGTCGACCTGTTCCTGTCGGCCGGGCTGAGCCCGCACCGCGTCCACCACGTGCTGCCCTATCACGGATCCGGGTTCGCGAACCTTGCCACCGAGGAGACGGTCCGCGAGGTGTGCGCCGAGGTTGGCATCGGCTGGGAGCGCCCCAGAAACCTCATCTTCGAGCGCTTCCCGGCCGTGATGAAGCACTACCTGCTGTGCGCGATCAAGCCCGCTCCGCCGCGGCCGCCCGCCATGCCGCCTCCGCCGCGGAATCAGTTCCCGCTCCAGCCGCCTCCGCCTCCCCCGCCCGCGCCGGCTGTCGTGCAGGGCCGCCGGTCCGTCTGGGGCGAGGTCGGCGAACTCTTCCGCTACGCGGTTGACGGCCTCCGAGGAGTAGGCGTCTGATCGGCGCACGTCGCGACTGCGCGCTTCGGTTTGGCCTCGTGCCGAGAGCTGTTTGCGGCATTCGGCCATGGCTACGGGCTTTGTTCCCGCCGGTTAGCTGGGCGCGCTCACAGCGACGGCCTCTCCGATCAGTCCGCTGCCGGCAGTCGCAGCGGCATCGCCGCAGTTCAGCGATTTGTTGAATCGCGCGGTCACGGTGACTGGGTCGTAGGCGCGCGCTGCTGCGCCATAGCACCTGGCGGCTCGCGTGAACTGGGCGCACGCCCGGATGGCGAACCGGTCAGCTGGCCGCAGCTGGGGGGCAGGCTTGCCGAGCCTGGCCAGGCCGGGCGCGCAGCGCCTGAGCTGGCTCACCTGAACACGGAGCTTGGCCCGCGTGACGACGCCGCCCACCTCGAGCGTCCGGTTCATCTGCGCCAGCAGCAGCCGCAGGCCATGGCGCCACTGCGCCGCGCTAAGGGGCGGAGGCGGCAGGGTAGCAGGTGGCGCTGTACTGGCCTGTGCGGCGGGCAGCGAGGTCGTGCGGAACGTGCTGACCACCGTGTCGCAGCCCGCCGACATGGCCGATGCGGCTGCCCTGGTGGTCTGGCAGTTGATCAGGTACTCGGTCGTGCCGCTGAAGCCAAAGGTGAGGATGCTCTGGATCGGCGTCCCGTCGCTCAGGTAGCCGCCGATCAGGAACCGGACGCCGGGCATTGTGGCCAGCGTGATCTGCTGCGGACCGCGCAAGACGGCGCCGCCAATGTGCTTGACCCAGCCTTGGAGCAGGTGGCTCACCTCACCGACCGTGGCCCCGAGGTTCTGCGGGCCGACCGCTTTGGTGAGCCGGTAGCTGTCGATGATGACAACGTCAGCGTCAGCGCCCGGGCCGACGGCCAGATCGAACAGCCTGTTGCCGGTTTGCACGATGCTCGTGCTGTGGCCCTGGCCCCACCCGGCCGGGTAGCTGAACGAGATGCCGTGCCCGCGGTAGGTCTGGCTGCCCGCGGACGATGACAGCCTCAAGGCGGACAAGCCGACCGCCGAGCCGACGACCACGGCGACGCAGGTCACTGCTAGCGCCAGGGACTGAGATGACCTGGCCGCGCGCACCACGACCGTATCGGCGGCCAGGTCACCGAGCCGCTGGCGCTGCTGCCGGCCGGTGACCAGCATGACGATGAACCCGGCCAGGTAGAACGCCGGCAGCCCGTCAAAGAGCCGCAGCAGCGTCCGGATCGCGATCGGCCCGGATGCTGGCCGGGCGCCATCGGAATGCGTCACCCTCAAGCCCAGCAGGGCCTTGCCGATGGTCCGTCCGGTCAGCGCCTCCAACGCGAAGTAATAGCAAGGCAGCAAGATCAGGTACAAGACGGCCCATGCGCCATAGAGCCCGATCGTGAAGACACTGCCGTCAGCACTGGTGAAAGTAACATTGAACAGGCTTATGCTGAGCGGCCCGATCGCCGGGCTCGTCGGCCCGACGATGAGGCTGATGATGATGTAGAGCCCGGACAGCAGGCCCAGATCAACGAGGGCGGCGGTCACCCGCCGCCCGAGCGGGCGGTCAGCCAGCGCCGCTGCCGCTGGCGCGGGAGGCTGGGTAATCTCCGTTGCAGGCGGGATCGGATTCGGGTTGTTCTCGTTCTTGTCCCAGCTGATGACCATCGGCCCTTGTCCTTCCTGGCCAGTTACAGCCACGCGATGCACGGGTTATTCGGGCGATTGGACGAAGGAGGCGTCGGAGGTCGCCAGGGCGATCAGGGTGGCTCCGCTGTTGACAGCGGCGTCTCCGCAGTCGAGCAGTCTCGGGAACTTCGCTCCCGGTTTGTTGGCGGCAGGGCTGTAGCTAAAGGCTCTGGCAGCCGCGGCATAGCAGGCGGAACCTCGTTCGAAGTGGCGGCAGGCGTTGCTGGCCTCCCGGTATACATGCCGTAGCTGAGCCGGGGGCGGGCCCAGGGCGGCCAGCTCGGATGGGCAGCGGCCGTAGTTCCTGGCATCGGAGCGCAGCGACGCGGCCGTCACCGTCGTCGGCGTTTCGGTCATCGCGTGGTACATGTCACTGCGCAGCGCGCGGAGCCCGGTCACCCATCGTTCGGTCCTGGTGGAAGGGGCTGGTGCGGCGCTGTGCGGTGCCGCTGCGCTCGCGCCGGGCGGTCACCGCGCTCGCAGCGGGCGGCACGGCGGTCGGAGTGGGGCCGGCGGCCGGGGCCAGCGCGAAGAGCGCGAAGAACAGAGCGAAGGGAGCGATGACACCCATACCTAGGGTGAGGCCCACCAGCCCCTTAGCCGGGCGGGACATGACCAGCGGGCCCGGCACTGCGCCGGGGCCGCCGGTAGCGGCAACCTGTGCCCCGACATAATCCGCTGGCAGCAGCGCCAGTGCCGACGGCATCTCGCCGCCGATGACCGGCTCGGGCTGGTCTCCGAAGAGACCGGCGGGGTAGACATCGGTGAGCATGTACCAGTAGCCCTTGAGGCGCGCCCAGTAGCGCAGGATGGCGGCGAGCGCTTCATGTAGCGGCTGCGGCATCCGGCCCATGATGAGGACGATCAGCCAGACGGCGAACATCATGATCATTCCGAGGCCGTAGGCCAGGATGTCCCAGACAAACCAGGCAGGCACGACGATGATGAGGCGGAACAAGACGGCAAAGCGGTTCAGCCGTCCCGGCCTGACAGCGACTGTCACCGGGTAGTCGCTGTCCCGCCACCCGAACGGCGGGTAAGCGTCCGTCAGCAGCAGCAGGTAGGCAGACAGTCTGACCTCCCATTGCTGGTACCCAACCAGGAATTCGGCTATGGATTCCGGCAGCCGGCCGGTAAACAACGCACAGAACCACCCGATCACGAGCACGATCACAACCGCGTAACGGACGAAGGCCAGGCAGATGAAATGGGGAATGGCCAAGATGAAACGGACTGCCACGGTGGCCCTGCGCTGGCGGGCGGGCCCAGCGAACCCGACCTCAAGCGGGGGCGGCGTCGCGAGATCAGCCAATGGCGTGCCGGCCTGCTGGCCGGGTGCCGTGGCACGGCGGCGCCGGGAGGCGGTGATCCCGAACAGCACGCCAGCAGAGATCAGCATTGCCAGCCCCGCCAGCGCCAGCAGCGGCGGCTCGACGACGCCGGCCAGAATGCTTCGTCCTACGGCAAGGTCAGTGATCGTCCCAGGGGTCACGTTCCTGATCGTGAGCACATAGGTGCCGGGACGGGGGATCGTGACGGACCCGACCGTCTGGCCCTGATGACCGGCGGCACGGTAGCTCACCACGGCGCCGTGCCAGTCGCTGACCGAGACCGGCGCGCTGCCGTTCACGGGCACCAAGGAGCCCGTCATGGACCAGGGGGAGAACGGCTCGTTCCCGATGGAGAAGGAGAATCCGCAGCACTGCGCTCGGTTCTCGAGGTAGAGGACGTATCGGCCCGGCTGCGTGAAAGTGACCTTCGCCCGGCCTGGAGCCGGGACTCGCTGGAAGTCCGCGATCTGACGGTTCAGGGAGATGAAACCGGCAACTCCCAGAGTGAGGGAAGTTAGCGCTGCCGCAAGCAGCATGGCTGCCACCCAGTACCACAGCCGCGACGGACGGACGGCCAGCCTTCCGACGCTGATTTCTGGCGCGCCCGTATCAATCATCGTGCACCCCCTGAGGCGGCCACAGGAAATCATCCTGGAAACCACCCAGAAAACTGATTGCACTTCTATGACGCTTGCGAAAGCCGTTCAGTTGACGGCTTATTTAATATCTTCCGAAAATGTTTCTGACTGCTACTTGGGCCGAATCAAAAGACCAGCCGGGCATTGAAGCCCTTGAGGCTGAAGCGGCAGTCGATGCGTGAGGTGAACTGATTCGGCTGGCTGGGCGCACATGTCAGCCGGCCTGGATGCTGGGCCGGTGCTCCGGCTTGGCCCGCTTCCAAGGTCGAGCTGTTGTCTGTCTTGACCGTATAAGGTCACATCGGGAATTGTGGCACTAGACATACTAAATCTTTCGGTTATCATACTGTCAAATAGAGCGCCCGAGCTTGGTTAGGCAAGAGCGCTCTATCGCTGTCTAGGCGCTATCACAATGTATATGCCCTATTCACGAGCATGACGCAGACTGGACCCTGAGGTTCATATGAAGGTTCCCTGCGCGGCCCTGGCCGCCGGCTTGGCTGCACTCGGCTTGGTCGCCTGCGGCACGGCTACGGCGGCAGACCCGCAGCATCACCATGCTCGTGCTATTCGGGCCGCGCAGCCGTGCTACTGGGGCAGTCCTGATGGCCAGGTGTACGTGCAGTTCGTAGCGGGACCGCATGTGCCTCGGAATGCAATCTGCGGTCAGGCGCAGCCCTATCTCGCCTGGCCCGGTGATGGCGGAAAGATATGGCCGGCGGCTCGTTCCCTGCCCACGCGGAACTACGTCACAGCGTGCAGCGTGACTGGCCCCTATGGCAACTGGACGGTCCTGTCTGAGGCGCAGCAGAACCCGCAGGCCCACGCCGCGTGCTCGTTTGTCGAGACGAGCCGGCTGCCGTAACTATAGGAGACATGAGCACGCCAGCCATCGTGGTCCGCGGACTGCGCAAGAGTTTCGGCCAGAAGCAGGCAGTCGCCGGTGTTGACCTTGATGTTGAGGCCGGCACGTTCACCGGTCTCGTCGGCCCGAACGGCGCGGGGAAGACTACTTCCCTGTCGATGATGACCGGATTGCTGCGGCCCGACGGCGGAATGGTCGGGATCAACGGCATCGACGTCTGGGAGGATCCGCGCGCGGCTAAGGCGATCATCGGCGTGGTGCCGGCCGAGTCGCAGCTGTTCGACCGGCTCAGCGGCGAGGAACTGCTGGAATACGCGGGGCGGCTGCACGGCCTGCCGGCCAGCGAGGCCCGCTCCCGCGGCACCCAGCTGCTGTCCGTGCTGGACCTCACGGCGGACGCCAAGCGGCTGGTCGCCGACTACTCCACCGGCATGCGCAAGAAAGTCACGCTCGGCTGCGCGCTGATTCATAACCCGTCGGTGCTGTTCCTGGACGAGCCGTTTGAGGGCGTCGACCCCATTTCCGCGGACGTGATCCGCCGGCTGCTGACTCGCTACGTGCGGTCAGGCTCGACCGTCCTGTTCTCCAGCCACGTGATGGAACTGGTCGAGCAGGTTTGCGACCACGTCTTCATCATCGATAAGGGCCAGATCGTGGCTGCAGGAACCACCGACCAGGTCCGCGGCGGAAAGACGCTGCAGCAGGCGTTCGTCGATCTCGTCGGCCCGCGTACCGGCCAGGAGGAGGGACTGTCGTGGCTCGGCTCCTCGTCCAGCTGAAACTCCGGATATTGCTCAACGCGCTGCGCGCGTCCACTCGCGCCAAGGTGTCGTTCATCATCAGCACGATCTTTGCGGGCCTGCTCGCGATAACCGTCTTCCTCATCCTGGCCCTGCTGCGCGGCCAGGCCGCGGCTGTCGACGAGACCACAGTCGTCTTCACGTTGTTCGCCTTCGGATGGCTGATCCTGCCGATTCTCGTGTTCGGCCTCGACGGCACGCTCGATCCGGCGGCGCTTTCGCTCTACCCGCTGCGGACCCGCCCGCTTGCGATCGGCCTGCTGGCGGCCTCGGCCACCGGAGCCTGGCCGCTCGCGAACCTGATCGGCCTGATGGGGGTGACCATCGGGCTGGCGAACGGCGCGGCCGGAGTGATCGTCGCGGTGCTGGCGGTGCTGCTTCAGGTGCTGTTCTGCATCACGCTCGCCCGGTTCGTCATCACGTCACTGGCCAGGCTGCTCCGGTCGCGCCGCGGCCGCGACTTCGCGGCCTTCCTCGTCGTGCCGCTCTTCGCGTTGTATGAGTTCTTCATCCAGGTGGTGCCGAGGGCCGCGGCTCAGCACCGGCTGGGAGCCGCGAGCTTCGCCGGGTTCGACCACTGGATCCGCTGGATTCCCCCCGGTCTGGCCGCGCACGCGATCCAGGACGCGTCCAGCGGACGCCTTGGTGCGGCGCTGCTGCGGCTGGTCCTCCTTGCCGCCATAACCGGCGTCCTCGGCTGGCTGTGGATCCGCACGCTCAGCCGCGCCCTTGTGATGGCGGACACTTCCAGTCGGGCTTCGCAAGTCAGGGCCGCTGGGCTGCCCTTCGCCAGGTACGGCCTCACCGGAACCGTGGCCGCCAGGTTCCTGATCTACCAGCGCCGCGAGCCGACCTCGCTCATCTACTGGGGCATCATCGCTGTCGTCATGGTCGTGGTGTCGTTCCGCGTCGTCACCACGTCGGCATATCTGGGCGGAATCCTGTTCGCTATCGGCATCGGAGCCGCCATGACCGGCGTATTCCACGCCAATTCGGTGGGCGTGACAGGGCCTGGCTTCGGCTCAGAAGCCGTTGCGCTGACCATCCGCCGGGAACTTCGTGCCTACTTCTGCGGGCAGAACATCGCGCTCGCCATCATCGGTGTACCGCTGCTGGCCTTGTTTTCCTTTGGCCTGATGGCCGTGGCGGGGCATCCGGTTGACGGCTTCCTGGCGCTGGCGGTCGGGATCGCCGCGCTGGGAGCTGCCCTGGGCGTGAGCAACGTGTTCAGCGTGGTTGCCCCGTACCCGATGGAAAGGCGCATCGGCAGCCCCGTGAGCAGGGCGGCGGAGGGCTACGTAGGCTACTCGCTCGCTGGCACGTTCGGCAGCCTGCTCGGCGTCGGGGTCTGCGTCGTACCCGTGGTGATGGCGGTCGAGCTCACCAGCTCGGCAAGCGCTGTGCTTCGGATGCCGCTCGTGGTGGCCGCCGCGGCGCTGTACGGCATCGTGCTGGCCTGGGCCGGCCAGCGCATCGCCGCCAGCGCAGCCGAATCCAGGCTGCCGGAGCTGTACCAGGTCGCCATCCGCAGCACGCTCTGACCTGGCGTAAGCGCTGAACTGGTGACTTTGCTGCGCAGCGACCGACGTCGCGAATTGAGGTTTTCCGTTATAGCGCGCACCGAATGGTTCTGACTATCGTCACGGCGTGGCAGAGACCGGCGGATTCCAGCCCAGGCATATCGTGCGGGCATGTGCTGCCCTCCTGATTCCGGCAGCACTCGCAATTGCGACCGTCGCGGCCGCCGCATCGCCGGCCGCCGCATCGCCGGGCGCTACATCGGCGGCCAGCTGCAACGTCTGGACAGGCCTGCCGGCGCCCAGTCCAGGTGCCGCCGAGAACGCATTGGGCGGAGTGACCGCGCTGTCGCCTTGCAACGTCTGGACCGTTGGCTTCTCTCAGGACGTCGTGGACGGGCAGTCGCTGAGCCTGGCCGAGCACTGGAACGGCACGTCCTGGAGCGTGGTGCCGACGCCGAGCCCGGACACCGATCACAACATCCTCGAGGCAGTGAGCGGATCCTCAGCCCGCAGCATCTGGGCAGTTGGCCTGACCGGCGTGGCCTCGTTGATCCTGCACTGGAACGGCAGCGCCTGGTCACAGGTCCCTAGCCCCAGCCCGAGCAACACCTTCACCAGTCTCAGCGGCGTCGGCGCGGTCTCCGACGCTGACGCCTGGGCAGTGGGCCAGTTTGCGAGCGGCACCGGTGCGAAGGTCCTTGTTCTGCAATGGAACGGAAGCCATTGGACGAGGAAGAGCGCGCCGTCTCCTGGAAGCATGAGCGATCTCGCGGGTGTCGCGGCCCTCTCTGCCCGGAATGTCTGGGCGGTGGGAAGCTTCTCCACTCCGAGCGCGACCAAGACTTTGATCGAGCACTGGAACGGCAGCAGATGGACACAGGTGCCCAGCCCCAACCCGCGGAACTCGGCAGGTGACATAGCCCTGGACGGAGTGGCCGGAACTTCGGCCAGCAACGTCTGGGCGGTGGGCACATACGCTGCCGGCGGCCATTACAAGACCCTGATCGAGCACTGGAACGGCCGCAGCTGGAATCTCGTGGCGAGCCCCAACCCAGGGACCGGCAACAACCTGCTCTCCGTCAGCGCCACATCGGCACGCAGCGCCTGGGCGGTCGGCACCTACGTCACCAATAGCAAGCAGAAGACGCTGATCCTGCGATGGAACGGCCGCGCCTGGAACCGGGTGCCTAGCCCCAGCCCGGGGCAGGCCAGCGCACTGGACGGCGTGGCCGCTGCCGGATCGGGCGTCTGGGCAGTGGGCAACATCAGGGTTGGCGCTATGAACAGCGTCCTCGCCGCTCACTGCTGTTGACCCGCGGAAGGGATCCACATGCACTGGCACCATCGCACCCTGCGGGCAAGGTTCGCAGTCGCTGCCCCGCTGGCAACACTGGCGCTGCTCCTCACGTCGGCGCCGGCCGGCGCAGTCGCGGCCGAGGCGCAAGCGGCGCACTGCTCAAGCTGGACCAGCACGCTGCCGCCAAGTCCTGGGAGCAGCAACGAACCGCTCGGGGTCGCAGCGTTGTCGGCCTGCGATGTCTGGGCCGTCGGCGATTACCAGAAGAGCAGTATTGGTCCGCCTGTAATCCTGGCCGAGCATTGGAACGGCACGGCCTGGAAGGTGGTGCGCACGCCAGACCCTGGCAATATCAACGTGCTCAGAGCGGTGAGCGCGTTCTCGGCCAGGAACGTCTGGGCCGTCGGCCACGCAGACAGCAGCACGCTGATCCTGCATTGGAACGGGACCAGATGGGCACGGGTGCCCAGCCCCAGCCCGGGGACCAGCAGCGACCTCAACGGAGTCGTCGCCGTCTCAGGCACCAGCGCCTGGGCAGTCGGTCAAACCTCATCTTCCGGTTCGCCGACGCAGACACTGGTCCTGCGCTGGAACGGCAAGAAATGGACGCGTGTCACCAGTCCTTCACCGGGGACCGACGGCAGGCTCGAGGCAGTGACCGCTACGTCAGCCAGCAGCGCCTGGGCCGTGGGTGGATACGTGACCGGCACGTCTGGCAAGACCCTGATCCTGCACTGGAATGGCAGGAAGTGGGCGCGGGCCTCCAGTCCCAACCCATCCGGCCCAGTCACGGAGATGAGTCTTCGCGGCGTTTCTGCTGCCTCGGCTGGCAACGCCTGGGCGGTCGGCACCTATAACACCGACGTCATTCAGAAGACCATCATCATGCGCTGGAACGGCCGCGCCTGGAAGCTTGCTGCGAATCCCAGCCCAGGGCAGGAGCCTAGCTTGAATGGCGTGTCCGCCATCTCGGCAAGTAATGCTTGGGCGGTGGGCATTTACCTGGCCGGCCCGAGTTCCAAGACCCTGATCATGCACTGGAACGGCCGGGCATGGAGACAAATGGTCGGCCCCGACCCTGGCAGTTCCAGCGGTCTGAGCAGCGTGTCAGCCACCTCCGCGAGCAATGTCTGGGCGGTCGGAACATTCGACAACAATGGTTCAGCCCAGGTCTTCGCCATTCACTGCTGCTGAGCGACGGGCGCCGGGCCCTGGGCCACTGGATGCCAGCGCTAGCGGCTGGCATCTTCAGCCGCCGATAGCCCGGGTCAGGGCGTCTGTGGCCTGAGCCGCGATGGCGCCGACGAGGTCGGCTGCCGAGGGCAGGTCGCTGATGAGGTCGATGGCCTCGCCGGCCCAGACGGGAAGCGGGGGCAGCTCGCCTCGGCTGACTCCGTCCTGGTACGCCCGCCTGGCGTCGGCGTCAGCAGCGAGGTCTTGTTCCCGGTCCCGCCACTGATCGAGGAACGGGTGGCTGAGGGTGCGGGCGGTATAGCTCAATGGCCACCGCGAGCCACGAGCGATGTCCAGCACGCTATTGCGTTCGGTATCCTCGCCGCTGCCCTCGATGATCGCCTTCTTGGCCGAGGGATCCGCCAGGCCCTCGGCCGTGGCCTGGAAGCGTGTGCCCAGCAGCGCCCCGGCCGCGCCCAGCGCCAGCGCCGCGGCCAGGCCGCGCCCGTCTGCGATCCCGCCGGCCGCCAGGACAGGCACCGGCGCAGCCAGATCAACTACGGCTGGCACGAAGGGCAGCGTGGACCGGCCGCGGCGGGCGCCGTGCCCGCCGGCCTCGGTGCCCTGCGCCACGATGACGTCGGCACCCAGTTCTACCGCCTGCCGTGCCTCATCCATGTCAGTGACCTGGATGATCAGCACCGCGCCTGCCTGCCGGACGAGTCCGGCGAAGGGACGCGGATCACCGAACGACAACATCACCGCATGGGGGCCGTGCTCGAGCGCCCGCTCGACCACCTCCGGGCCGATCGCCCAGCTCAGGAAGCCGACACCCCACGGGCTGCTGGTGCCGTCGGCGACGAGCGGCAGCTCGCGGCCAAGCCAGGTCCGCTCCCCGAGGCCGCCGCCCAGCAATCCCAGCCCGCCGCCATTCGAGACTGCCGCCGCGAGCGCACCGCCAGCCGACCCGCCCATCGGCGCCAGCGCAATCGGGTGCCGCACGCCAAGCAGCCGCGTGAACGCCGTTGACAGCACCACAGCTGACATCATTACGGTCTGGGCCGGGCTCGTCCACTCGCAATTGCCGAGCGCCACCTGTCGATTTCAGTGAGAGATCGGCTCGATGCGTTCTAGTTCGCGGAGCTCTTCCTCATCGTGGGACGCCTTGTACAGATCGAGCGCCAGCTGGCCGTTAAGCCAGAACTGGGCGGAGGTGCCGAACGCCTTGGCCAGCCGCAGCGCGGTCGAGGGCGTGATGCCGCGCCGGCCGTTGACGATCTCGTTCAGCCGCACATAGGACACCCCGATGCGGTCAGCGAGCTCCGCCTGGGTCATGCCCAGCGGCCTGATGAACTCCTCCAGCAGCATCTCGCCAGGCGGCGTGGGCGGCCGGTCTGACGGGATCCTCACCTGTGCCATCTCCGTCATCTCCTCAGTGATAATCCACGATCTCGACGTCTTCGGCCCCGGAGCCGGCCCACCGGAAGCACACCCGCCACTGATCGTTGATCCGGATCGAATACTGCCCTGCTCGCTCGCCCCTGAGCTTTTCCAGCCGGTTGCTCGGCGGCGCGCGCAGGTCCCCTAACACTGTCGCCTGGTTGAGCTGGTCCAGCTTTCTCCTGGCCACGCGCACGAGATTGGACGGGCAGGCCTTACGGGCTTGTTTGGTGTCGCGCCCGTTGAACAGGTCTTCGGTTCCCTTGTCCCGGAACGATGCGATCACCTAGCTGAGTATAACGGACCACGTAATCCGTGGCAAAGCCAGCTCAGGCGAAGGCGCAAACCGAGATGCGCGCTCCCTAACAGCCGGCCTCCGCGCGGCCGCCGAGTCGGAGACAACTGCCACTCCAGTAGTGATCCCCCTTGCCTCCGCCACAACGCCGACTCTGTGCGGCCCGCAAACGCGTCGGATAGACCGCTGGGCGGGCGCAGAACATCCGCTACTTGCGCTGCTGGCGATGACGGGTTGACGGCGCTGCACCGGGCGGGACGGTTCTGACCCTGCCGCGGCAGATCTTAGATGACGTCGAGCCAGACCTGCCCCGCCGGGCGACGGCCACCGATGATGTTGCGCTGGCTTACCCCAGGCTCTGGAGCCCGTCCGAAACTCTGCCGCAATGGCCACGCCCGCTACCACTGTCGCCGACCGTGACTTCAAGACGCGTCTCAGCAGTCAGCCAGACCGAAAGGCGATGAGGACACCCACGCCGTTTCACGTGCAAGTGTCACGGTCCCGAAAACGACACAGCGCGGTTGAGGTTGACATGGCTCGGAAACGGCGAGCACGATGAGTCACTGCACGATCACACGCAGTTGTCCGACGGTCTATACGCGCCGGTGACTGTACCGGGGGACTCCGTGACACATTCCACGCGCCTAGGCGCGTCGTCGGTCCTTTCACGAAAGGTGACGATCATCATGTACGCCAAGCTGCGATGGGCCAATCTCCGCTGGCGGCCAGTGCTGCCGCTGGGCGTCGGAGCCTTGCTGCTGCTCATGCTGCCGACGCCGGCCAGCGCGGCCTCATCGTCGTCGACCACCTGCGCCGGCACACTGCCGCCAGGCACGTATCACTCCCTTGTCGTCCCAGCCGGGCAGACTTGCGATCTTGGCGTAGGGCCGGTGCGGGTGCTAGCCGGTGTCCGGGTCGGGCCGGGTGCCACTTTCATGCTCGGCTTCGAACTCGGTCCTGCCACGGGGACTATCAACGGCGGCCTGGCAGCCGACCACGCCGCCCAGGTGCAAGTGCACAACGCCCGCATAGCCGGCGGGGTGCGTATACGAGGCGGGTCCGGCCCGTTCGGGTGCGCGCAACCTTTCGGACCGGTGTGTTTCACCGACCTCGAGGACAACTCGATCAGCGGAGGGGCCATCATTGACGGCTACAACGGCTTCTTTCTTGGGTTCATCCGCAACCACGTGAATGGCTCGGTCATGATCAGCAACAACACGCAAACCCTGGACCAGCTCGATGTAGGCTCGAATGTGATCAATGGCAGCCTGACTTGCGCCGGCAATAACCCGACCGAGAACACCGGAGACTCGCCAGGCCCGACACCTGACACGGTGACCGGGCGGAACACCTGCCACGAGGTCGCGTGAGCCTGGTGCTGCAAGCAAGGACCGATGCAGCATCTCTCACATGCGTCGCCTGCCGGGGAGCTGTCTCACGAACGGTGTTCCGGCTGGTCGGCTAGCAGGTTTCCGCGGCCCGCGAGTCGGCTGACCACCACCGATGCGGACAGCCCCGGCCATCGAGCGGAGGAGCTGGCCAAGCGCGGCACGGCGCCTGTCAAGACCGCTCACTGCAGTCGCCTGACCTTCGCGGCCGCGACGCGCCCTGACGCCCGGCGCCGCGCCCCGCATTCCAAGCGCAACCATGCCCGTGTTCACAACTTGGCAAAGATCGCCGAATAGGAATGTCTACCGGTGCATAGGCATTGCTTTTTCCTGCCACACGTATCGGCCATTCGTGCGCGCTAGGGCCGGCCGTTGGGGATTAGCCTGCCGGGCCGGGCAATACGGCGGGCGTGCCTCGAAGTTCGGGGGTTGCCGGCCGTTTCATCGCAGGGGTCATCATGATGGTGGTGGCGCTGGGTCAGAGTTCGAGGCGAGTACCCACTGTGTTCGGGATGAACGCCTCGCCAAAGTGAGCGCCCATGGCGTGCTGGGCCCGCCATCCGGTGCAGTGGGCCGGGACCACGACACTGGGGGCAAGGGCGCCAAGGTCGTCAAGGACCAGGGGGATGAGGGGCTCAAAAACCGGTCCGTTGAGATGGAATCCGCCCATGATCGCGTACAGGGCGCGCTCTTTGGTCAGGCGGCGGGCGTACCGGCAGATGTTGACGATCCCGGCGTGGCCGCAGCCGGTGATCACCAGGAGGCCCTTGTCCTTGATGTCGACGATGAGCGCCTGGTCGTCCAGGACGAGGGGGTCGGGCTGCCAGCGGCCGTCAAGCCGGGCCTGCTGCAGCGGGAACCCGGCCTCGTAGCCGGTGGTGCGGGGTACTTCGCCGGTGACCAGGACGGATCGGTTGAACAGGAAGCTGGGCTGCTGCTCTTCGATGACCTCGAAGCCGGCGTCGAGGAGCGCCCGGCGGCTGGTGGTGGGGATCTCTTGCGGGTCGCGCCCCGGGATGGCCAGCCGGCGCTGGCGCCAGAAGTGAGGGTGGATGAGCACCGGGAGGTTGACTGTCCCGAGCCGCCGGATCAGGCCGTCGAGTCCGGCAGTGTGGTCGAAGTGGCCGTGGCTGCAGATGATGGTCTCGATGCCTGACGGGTCGACCTCGAGGCGGCGCATGTTCTCGGCTACCCCGTCGGGGGTGGTGCCGGCGTCGAAGAGGATCCGGTGGCGGGCGCCGTTCTTGGCCACCTCCACAAGGACCGAGAAGCCACCATCGGCCAGCGGGACCTCGGGGACGTCGCCGCCTTCCATGGTGGTCGCCAGCTGGCGGCCGCCACCGAAGGCGGGCAGCGGCGGCCGGCGGGCCGGTCCCTGATCCGGCATGAAGGCGTCGGTCACATTGTCCATCAGCGTCGTCACCGTCACCGAGTCGACCGGTTCGAGGTCGAAGACCACCCTGGGCTCGAAATCATGCAGCGCCCGGGGATCGGGCTGACGGGCGGTGACGATGTCGTCGGTGCACATGCCGATCACTCTCCTTGACTGACAGGCAAGTCCAGCACGCAGCCCGAACCAGGCAAGACCTACGCATGGCAAAGCATTGTCCCACCCCATGACGGGATATGCAGCGACGCCGCCACCCCCGTCGCGGCTACGGGGTCGCTCCCGGCCGAACGGCGCCACGCCCGCTGACGCCGCCAACTCTTACGCAACCGGCACCCGCGCCGCCAGACCACAGACCGTGAGCGAACCCGAAGCCAGGGATCGCGCGTACCGCCGATTCGGGACGGGATCCGAGATTTGTGGCGAGCACCAATTCGGCACTCAGAACGTCCGGTTATGCCGTTCGGTCAGCCACCGTTCGAGTGCGTGATCGAAGTGTGGCAGCGCCCAGCGACGATCTGCACGTGTGGCTGCGCGGAGCCCTAGAGCGGGTAGGAAAGTCCCACCGGCGGACCGACGAACTCGACCCAGTTGGCGTGCCCGACGGCGGCAAGCTTGCCGGACCCACCAGGCCGGGCAGCAGCTCTGCGAACTGCTCGAAGAACCGCTCCAGCCCCGAAGGCGTGGTGATCACCAGCAACCGCCCTGGGCCGTCGCCGATGTTCTGGAAGCAGTGCGGCGTGCCACGCGGCCAGAAGGCCATGCCGCCCGTTGACGCCCGGAGCATGGCGTCACCCGCCTTGAAGCGGAAGTCACCTTCGATTAGGTACCACAGCTCGTCTTCACGGAGGTGGGTGTGCAGCGATGGCGGGTCAGTCGTTGACGGCAAACGCCGCGCAGCCAGTGCTTAGCCGTCCGTGCGCGGCTGTGCAGAGCCTTGGGAAGCGAGGCGGCCAACGGGCGTTCGGCGACTGTCCACTGCGGTGATCTAAGCCTTCGAGTTGGGCGGATCGGTGGCCGGGTTTGGGGCGGACGCCGAGGGGCAGGGCTGTATCAGCCGGGGCGGTGCCTGTACGCGACGGCAGAGAGGACCATCCGGGGTGGCGCGGGACATCGGCGCGGCACACGGTCCAGGATCGCCGACGGCAGAGGATGGCTCATCGGGGACGGATCGGCTCTCCGGGGCTGTGCCACGTCGCCGCTTCGCGTTAGTTGGCCTGGCCGCATGCGAATGGCAGGACTGGCCTGGTGGCGTTGGTGACGCGGCCGATTCCGCCGATCCTAAAGCGTGCAAGGCCACAGAGGTAGTGATCATGCAGCCCGTTCCATCTGACCGGCCGGTTCCGGCCGAGTCATATCCGACCAACCCCTCCGGGCTGCCCGAGGTCACCCGGCCAGGTCTCTTGAACTGGCCGACGGCGACGATTTCCACCTGCGGATCGGGCCTGTGGGCAGGCGGCTCGGGGACACCACGATGCGGATGCTGGGCGACAACGGCTCTATCCCCGGCCCGACGCTCAAGGTGGAGCCGGGCTCTGAGGCGATCGTCCACGTCGTCAACGAGGGCGACCTGGAGGCAACCGTGCACTGGCACGGGCTGCGGCTGGAGAACAAGTGCGACGGCGTCCCGCACGAGACCCAGACCCCCATCCCGATCGGTGGCAGCTTCACCTACCGGATCCGGTTCCCCGACCCGGACCTGTACTGGTAGCACCCGCACATCCGGGAGGACTAGACCCAGGAGCAGAGCGGCATGATGTTCAGCTTCACCGTGGCCCGTGCGCAGGGAGCAACCCGATGACTGCGCGCAATGAGAAAGAAGACGCGACGGCCGCCAACGGAACACTTGATGGGCTGCTGGACGTCGCCGTGATCGGTGGGAGCCAGGCCGGGCTGGCCATGGCCTGGCACCTGGCCCGCGAGCGCCTGCGGTTTGTGGTGCTGGAGGCGGCCTCCGAGATCGGGCACACGTGGCGCTCGCGCTGGGACTCCCTGACGCTGTTCACACCCACGCAGCACAATGGCCTGCCGGGTGTGCCGTTCCCCGGGCCTCCGGACACCTACCCCACAAAAGACCCGGTCGCCGACTACCTTGCGGCCTACGCGACGGCGTTCAACCTGCCGGTCAGGCTGGATGCTCGGGTCACGCACCTCAGCCAGACCGCGGAGGGCTTTGAGATCCGCATCCAGGATGAGGTGTTGCGCGCCCGCCAGGTGGTGGCGGCGACCGGGCCGTTCCAGGTGCCGTTCGTGCCGCCGGCCGCCAAGCGGCTGGACAGCTCGGTGACCCAGCTGCACAGCGCCGAGTACCGCAACCCGCGGGCTTTGCCGTCCGGGCCGGTGCTGGTCGTCGGCGGCGGCAACTCCGGGTTCCAGATCGCCGAGGAACTCGCCGCGACTCGCCAGGTGGCTCTGTCGATCGCCAGCAAGGCCCCCATGCTGCCGCAGCGGCTGGCTGGCAAGGACCTGTTCTGGTGGCTCACCCGGCTTGGACTGATGCGGGTGACCACCCAGTCACGGCTGGGCCGCCGATTGAGTGCCCGCCCGGATTTCATCATCGGCAGCAGCCGCCGCCGGTTGCAGGCGGCGGGGGTGAGGTTCCGGCCGGGAGTGGCCGGCGCGGACGGGCGTACCGTCCGCTTCACCGACGGCAGCAGCCTGGATGTCGGCGTTGTCGTCTGGGCGACCGGCTACCGTTCCGATTACTCCTGGATCGGCATTCCCGGCGTGGTCCGCGATGGGAAGGTGGTCCACTGGCGCGGGGTCACCGAGGCACCCGGTTTGTACTTCCTGGGACTGTCGTGGCAGCACACCCGCGGCTCAGCATTGCTCGGCTTCGTCCACGACGACGCCTCCTACCTAGCCGGACTCATCACCACCAAAGCCCGGGCCACCCAGGCCCCAACTGCCCGCCCCGCGACCCAGTGAATGGCGTGAGCCGTCTCCTAGCGCTGGCCAGCCCTTGAAAGCGCACCTGTGCAACAACAGGGCGGGGCTGCTTACCCCTAGCCCCGATGTAACAGACGAGGAGTTAGGACATTTCCACCACCAAGGCACATGACGCAACCACCGCGAATAGTGGTGGCGGGCAGCCGCCGGAGCCGGTGCAGATCGCATTCGCGCTCTACCCTGGGCCACGCCCCAGATATCGTCGGGCCCTTCGAGGTACTCGCCTTCGTCCCGGGCACGAGGCCATGTTCGTGGCCACCGAGCCCGGGCCGGTCACCGACGACACCGGCTGCTGCCAGCTGATCGCCTCGGCCAGTTTCGACCAGGTGATATCGCCTCACGTTGTAGTCATCGGCGGCACCTTGTCAATGCCGAACCCCGACCAGCGGGTGTTGCAGTGGCTGCGCCAGGTACACCCCGCCACCACCTGGACAACCAGCGTCTGCACCGGTCCATCTACCTGGCCGCCGCGGGAATCCTCGACGGGCAAGATGCCACCACCCACTGAGCCTGGGCCGGAGAGCTGGAACGCCGCGGCGCCCACTACACCAAGCAGCTGGTGGTAGAACACGGAAAAGTGATCACTGCAGCGGGCGTGTCGGCTGGCATCGACATGGCCCTAACTTTGCTTGCCCGCATGCACGGCCCGCTGATCGCCGAGGGTGTCCAGCTGGCCATCGAATACGACCTCAGCCGCCGTTCGGCACCGGTTCACCGTCGAAAGCACCAGCTGAGACCGTGCCCTAGCCAGCAACGACGGGCCAAGAGGCCGTCCTGCCCAACTGAGAGCGGGAGCGAATCTGCCTCCAGCTTCGAACACGACCAACACCGTCGGCCGCAGGTAACAGCCACCACCGGTACAAGCAGCACATGATGGCGACAACCCCAGCCAGCCCGCTTACCTGATGCACGCAGCTCCCGTCCGGCCCCGCCCGGCCTTGGCGTGACGGCACTGGTGATCGGCGTCGTCAGCCTGGTCGTATGCGCCCCCCTCGCCATCGAGCTCGCGCACGAATACCTCGCCGAACAATCAACATGAAGAACGCCACGTCACAGCCCCGTCCAGGCGCGCCTCGATCCGACCGCGTCCTCCATGGAAGGGGCTTCCCTCGGAGCTGCGCCACCGGCCCGGCGCGCTGTTCCTCGGCGGCGGGAAGTGGGTATGGCTCAACTACACCCAGCAGCGATGATGGGAGGCAGCGATGACCCATGTAGAGGAGATGCTGCGCACCTACCCGGCCGACCTTGGTGACGTCGACCGCGCAGCACTGGCCCGGTGCATCGGCGAATGCTTCGACTGCTCCCAGACCTGTACGGCTTGCGCCGACGCGTGCCTGAGCGAGGCCGGGGTTGGCGACCTCGTCAAGTGCGTCCGCACCTGCATGGACTGCGCCGACATCTGCGACACCACCGGCCGGGTGCTGTCCCGGCACACCGGCTACGACGCCAACCTCACCCGCGCCATGCTCCAAGCCTGCGCGACCGCCTGCCGGTCCTGCGCCGACGAATGCGGCCGGCACGCCCAGATGCACGAACACTGCCGGGTCTGCGCGCAGGCGTGCCGACGTTGTGAGCAGTCCTGCCAGGAACTGATCTCCACTCTCGGCTGAGAACCCTCTGGCGCGACACAGGAGAACCGACTGGCGCCATCCAGCCGGGCCCCCTGAATTATCAGTGTTCATGGCAATCACGACCGTCGCGGGCGCCCTGCACTCTGGCATCCGCAGCGCAGCGGGCGGTGCCACCGCCGCGGGAGACTCAGCCGCTCGGGGCGGTGATCCGCAGTTCTTCGCCGACTCGCAGGGTACGGTAGCGGTCGCCAAAGCGGCGGCTGAACGCATCGTAGGTCCACGGGGTGCTGTCGTGCCCGGACAGGGCGATGACCTGCGGCCCGCGGGCTTGGATCTCCTCCAGCACGTGCTCGGTGTCACGCTCGCTGATCGGCTGCCAGGGCGGATGCGGGTTGCCCAGTACCGCCTGCGGTATCAACGCGGTCCCGGCCGCGTGGACGGGCAGGTGCAGCCCGCCCACCACGGCCCGGATCGGGATGTCGAGGACCCGCTCGGTAACCCCTAGGATCTGCTCGATCCGCGGATGGCCGCAGCCGCTGATCAGGACCAGGCCAAAGCCACGGACATTGACCACCAGCGCCTGTTCGGTGACGTAGCCAAGCCAGAACAGCATCCGCGGCAGCGGCGGCAGCACGGCCATGCCGGGCCCGATCACCCGCGGGTGCGTGGTGACCGCGATATCGGCGCGCGGGTGGTGCATGCGGGTAGGCACATGCGCTGGCACCCCGGAGGGCTCCAGCGCCTCGGCGGCGAAGGTGAACGTGCGCCGCCTCATCGCCCGCAGGCCGCCCACGTGGTCCAGGTGCAAGTGGGAGATCACCACGGCGTCCAGGTCAGCCAGAGGCGCGCCGAGCATCTGCGCGTTGTGTGCGAGCGCCGATTCCGCCTTGCCGCCGGACAGCCCGGAGTCGAACAGCACCCGCATGCCGCCCGCACGGATGAGGTAGGACACACCGGGTTCGCCGGTCAGGCCGCTGCCGTCGGGGACGAGCCGTTCCACCAGCGGCAAGATCGACACCTCGTCGACCTCGCCCAGGTCGCTCAGCCGCCCTGCGACCTGGGCCGGCCACGACCGGTCGGCGCGCGCCACCCCTGCGGCATACCGCCCAGCCAAGGCGGCCAGCCCCGCCACGCCACCGGCCGCCAGCACCCGGTTCCAAGGCATCGCGGCCTTCCCCCATGCGTCAAAGCCCGTGCGCATCACTCGTCACAGCGTCACCATCACTGAGGGTAGCAACCGGGTCCGCGGCGGCGGCGCGGCGCCGGCCCCGCTGCCCCCACGGCGGGGGTGGACCCCGGGAACGCCCCAGCGGCCGAAGTCGCCCGTCCGCTGTATCTCAAGGAACTCGCCCTCCAGGGCGTTCAGCGCGGCGCCTACCGACTGGACGTCCAGCCCCGCACGAGCGGCGATGTCATTGCCCTCGGGATAGCGCCTCGCCGGACACATCTCGTCGACCAGCTCTACGGCGGCGTCCAGCACGCGCAAGTCCCGGCTTGCCTCGAGCGCGCCCTCGCCGAGGCCGGCGCTGGCCACGGCAAGTCCGTCGCCCACGTCGTGCTGCGCCAGCTCACCCAGCACGTGCCGCCGCCGACGCCTCGCGACATGACGACCTACCCCCGTCACAAGCCGACGGGTAAGTCACGCGCGTAGTCGAGCCGTGCTAGCGAGCACGGTAGCGTGCCAGGTCTGGAAGAGTCCGCTCCTCGATGTGGCGTTCGGTGCCCTGGTCAGGGATTCCGCCTCGGCCTTCTTGAGCTCGGCTCGCAGCTCGTCGAGGTCAGGCGCAGCGATCACCTGCACGAAGCGCGTTCGGTGCCGTGCGCTCCTGAATGCCGTGGTATTCGGGGTCCTGCAGCCGGGCCAGAATGCTGCTTCTTGTTGCCCGTTGTGCCGCCGGGTAGGCTGCTTGGCAGTGGCAGTGCACAGTCTGCCCGCTTCCGAGCTAGCGGCTGGCCCGCGCCGACGCTGGCAACGAGGACAAGGGTCGAAGACTCCTGTGCTTCATTTGGTCGTGCCATTTCACCTCGGCGGGCAGACGCGGGCAGACTCGCCAGGAAGAAATGATCATGACTCAGGACAAGGCCCGGAAGGCGGCCACCCGGCAGCGCATGGCAGAGACCGGCGAGCCGTACAGCGTTGCCAGGCACGCGGTCGAGCGCGAGCACGAAGGTGCAGCCGCAGAGGATCCGCTCAGCGCCGACCGGGGCGCGCCACCGCGTGATGACCGCTGGTATGCCGGTGAGGCCGAGGAGGCGGGCATCACTGTTGCCGAGTTCAGGGTGCAGCACCTGGCCGACCTGGCCGACAAAGCCCGGGAGCGGGCTGAGGAGGCGGAGGAGACGGTCAGTGTGGCGCGCGAGGCCGCCGAGCTAGCCCAGCAAGCCGCCGATATGACCCGGGGGTGGGCTGACAAACAGGAGCAGGAACGAGCGCAGCGGCGGGCCAACCAGGCGCGGGCTGCCGCGGAGGAGGCGCAGCGGCGGGCCGACCAGGCACAGCGGCAGGCCGATGAGGCGGAGGAAGCCGCCGATGAGGCGGCGGATCTGGCTGACGAAACCGGCGACAGCCCGCACGCCCGGCAGCATCGTAGTTACCGCGACCGGGACCACGATGGGGCCGATCCGGGGCGGTCTCACCACCCGCGGGGTCCCGCCGACCGGCTGCAAGACCGGCTCGGTAAGCTCTTGGGCCGGTTCGAGCTGCTGATGAGCCGGGCCGGGCAAGCCACGAATCCGGCTCACGACGAGCCCAAGGACACGGACTCAGACTGACGCGACCGCGCACGCACGCCGCGGGTCGGCAGCAAGCCATAGCTGGCCTGCGGCGGCGGACGCCTGTTGACGGATGGGTCAGAGTCCGCCCACTCCGCCGGGAAACATGCGA
Organism: uncultured Actinomycetota bacterium; assembly: GCA_963809195.1. Lineage (GTDB taxonomy): Bacteria > Actinomycetota > Actinomycetes > Streptosporangiales > Streptosporangiaceae > Chersky-822. Next base: position 566,397 of record CAWEIQ010000006.1, read on the forward strand.
CCGGCCGGGCCGGTGGTCACCACTTGCGACACTGCGCGACCTGATGTTCGCCACCGACTCCTGGATCAGAAGGGCGACCGTGGGCGATCCGACGCCGTGTGCCCGTGGGCCTGCGGTGGGACGAGATGCCTGACAGGCTGCGGGTGCCCGCGACCGCAACCCTCGCTCGACGAGGCGCGCAGCGACCGGATGTCCACGTGCGCTACGTCATCGATGGTCTTACTGAGCGGGCGCTGGACAGCCACACCAAACCGGTCGAGGGGCCCGGCTGGCCGGAGCTCGCCGCCACCTAGTAGGCGGCGACCGCATGTTGATCACGCTCAACGGCAAGTACCCACCTGGTCAGTACCCGTACGGCACCGTTCCCCCCGGCTCCGCTCACCTAGCTCCAAGGCGCGCCGGCCACCTTCGGTGAGGCCGTCAAGCAGGCGTTCCGGCATGCTTTCGTCTATCGCGGCCGTGCGTCCCGGTCGGCGTACTGGTGGTTCGCGCTGTTCCAGGGGATTGTCGTCGCGCTCTGGTCCATCGTGACCGGGCTGGCCGAGAGCCTCGGGACAAACGGCAGTTCGGCGCTCGCGGTGCTCAGCCTCATCCTGGTGTGCTACCTGGCGCTGACGGTCCTCGCGCTGCTGGTTCGCCGTCTGCACGACACCGACAGGTCCGGTTGGTGGATACTCATCAGCCCGGTGCCGTACGTAGGCGGGATCATCCTGCTGGTCTTCACGGTGCTCAAAGGAACCTCAGGACCCAACCGGTACTCCCACGTAAACCAGCTGTTTGCCGGCAACCCCGCGTCAAGCTAAGCGCCAGCGCACTAAGGGACCGGGAGCGCCTCCAAGCGGTGCCAGCTGTGGAATGCCGCCGCCGCCCCAGGGGTCAGGATCCGGCTGCCTGTGACATCGTTCAGGTTCGCTCGGCTACCCACTGCGCGTTTTTCCTCATCTGTCATGCCTGTAATCCGCATCGGGGCCGAGAGCGTCATACAAGACGAGGACAGAGCGAAGAGCCGTCCGCGCTGGCTGCCTGGCGTGGGCGGCTCTTTCGTGCCTTTGGGCTAGCGAGGCGGGCAAGGGTGAACAATCGCGGGCAACTGTTCAGGTAGCAGCAGCTGCCACCGTTGGAGGCGCCGGTGGGACGCAGCCACAGGCGGCACAGTTGGCAGCGGCCAGGTGGTAACCGCACTAGGGACGCCGAACCGGGCCGAGTTGCACCTGACGGCCCCGCCTGCATCAAATTCCGATCACGGACCGCGAGCGGAACGGTACACCGTCGCACGTACCGAATATGAATGCCTATCACATTGATAGGCTGCCTTTGCATGGTGGACACTGATCGGCCTGTTCTGTGCTGATCCGGTTATCGGATCTCAAATTGCGGGCGTCGCCGCCTCAGACTTTCGTCCATGGTGTGGCGTGGGCGCTCGCTGAGCGCTGCCGCAGCGGGGACCGTCAGCTTTTCGGCGGGCTCGGACCAGGACTGGCTCGCGTGCCACCGGCGTCGAGTCCTTCGGCGGAGCCGTGGTCGTCGGCCTGTCACCGGCAGAACTGGAGGTTCCACGTGACGCCGGGCTGGCCGGCATCGCAGCCGTCGCTGACTGATCACCGGGTGCGGCTGAGGGCATGGGAGCGTCGTGACGCCGATATGGTGTTTCGGGCTTGTCAAGACCCGCTGGTCCAGCGAAGTATCCCAATCCCTGTTCTCTACGAGGAAAAAGACGCGGTGGACTTCGTTTTCCGCCTACGCCGCCGACCGGTGGGCGACTCAGGCCGGCGCGCCGTTCGCCGTCGCCGACGCGCGCAGCGGCGAACGTTCACCGAGTCCACCACCGCGGACGACGTGACCGCCCAGTCAGCCAAGAACTTCCGCATGTCGGCGCTCGGCTGGGTGGGCGACGCCACCTGGCAGGGACCGGTCGCCATGCCCATCGAGCAGGTCGACATGTCGAACCAGGCGTCATGGGCTGCGTCCAGCGAGCCCGGCAGGGTCGCCAAGTTCTAGCGCAAGCTCCGCGACCGGCTCGAGACCGGCCAGCACCTGAAGCCGGTCGTCCTGGTCCGCACACCGGGCGCGGACAAGGACGTCATCGTGGACGGGCATCACCGGTTCCTCGCTGCCGCGGTTGAGGGTGAGCCGACCTTCTGGGCTTACGTCGGGCATGCGGACGCCAAGACGGATCCGTGGGACACGATGCACAGGAGACTGCGCCAGGCGGCATGGTGGCTGAGCAGGAGATGGCGTCGAAGGTGCCGGTCAACTACCGGGAAGCGTCCGATCCGACGCGCGAGTGCGACACCTGCGTCTTGTTCCACCGCGGCCAGCGCGACCTGGTGCGCGGCGTGATCGAAGCCGACCACGTTTGCGACAAGTGGGATGCCCGCGCGGGCTGACGGCACTTCGCAGGAAGAGCAGGTGTCAGTGGAGTAGTCGGCCCAAGACGGTCAGCACGACGAGTACGACCGTGGTGACTGCGAGAATGCCGTGGGCGATGACCACGGAGACGGGGAAATGGCGTTCGGGCGGGACCGCTACCTCCCAGGGCCTGACCTGGTCGCTGGACGAGCCGGGGGTTCCAGCCGGCCCAGCCCGCAACCTTGCCCACGCCGTCAGCGTGTACGCCCCGTAGGCGTACGGCACCGGGTCGGCCGGGGCGGAGACCCGCCGCCAGGCCCGGTATACCCCGATCCAGCGGATGGCCATGGTGAACCCCAGCGTGGCGATCGCCGCGAGCGCGGCCGCGCTCGTCCAGGAATAGATCTCCTTGGCGGTGATCAGGTAGATCACCCAGGACAGCAGGCCGATGACGGCGAACAGGACGTGCCCGGTGATGACAAGGACCGGGAGCCTGGTCGCTGCGGCGTGCTGGAAATCCGGATCGTACTCGATCAGCCAGATCGCCAGGAGATAGAGGCCACCCAGGGCCGTGGCGCTCCAGAACACCAGCGCTAGAACGGCCATTTCGGTTCACCTCCGAAATCTCCTCCAGCAGTTGAACACAACAAGGCACCTGAGCCGTGCCGGAAACATGCCAGAAGACTCCTCCCGGGCGCAGAAGATACCCGCTCTTATGCGGGCTAATCGCTCGTGACCTGGGGTGATGGCGGTGTTACCGTGACGTCGCCGCGTGGCTGTGCCGCCTGGACATGGCGCTCGCATGGTGGTCTAGCTGCACCCGGCACAGCTCCGCCGCAGGCACAAGTCGAGCCACGACGGCCAGCCCTGCTACGGGCGCGACTGGCGTCGCCATCTCCGGCCCGTGTCGGGCGGAGGGCCGCGAACTGGCGCAGGTCCAGCGCATAGGCCTAGCGGGTCAGGCCGGAATATCCGGCCAGGAACCTGGCTAGTGCCAGCCGCTCCGGCTCGGAGAACACCGGACCGGCCGGGACCAGGGCAGTGGAAATGGTCGCGGTGGTCATGGGCCACCTCCCGCGTCAAGCCGGGACCAACAGCCAGCCCCGGCAGCTAATGACCACCCCAACGTAGGAAGACAGCGGCGGTTACTCGAGGTCACGGCACCTCACCGGCCATGCCGCGCCCAACGCATACCCGATCGCCGATTCGGCGCGGCTCGGTAGGTTACCGCCTGCGAGATGGAAACCGCTCAGACTCTCCAGTTCTGGTGGCCAGCTGAAAGCCCTGGTTACGCAAGCTGAGATGAAACATTGGAACCCGCAGCGCTCCCCCGACGCCGGCTATGCGCTGCCCGTCGGCTGGGAGTTCGCCGGTGCCGGCAGGATAGAGCGGCCGGTTCTGGACCTGGGGGCGCTGGGATGTTGGTCGACGAGACTGGCGGGCTGACCGCTGGTGTGCGGCGAGGCTGACTGGTCGTGTCAACCTGCTGGATTGCTGATGCGTCGTAGTGGCAGGACTAATGGCTGGTGGAGTTCGGTCTGACGATTGGCCGCGTGCCGCAGCGATGGATCTGGTGAGCGACATGCGCATATTCTCGTCGCCGGCGTGGCGTGTTCTGCTGGCGGGCGCCGTGCTGCCGTGCGCGATACAGCTGGCCGGTGCCGGCGCCGCTGCGGTGGCGGCGGCGCGATGGCCCGGGACCGCGCGCGCCCGTGCAGACCCGGCTGAACACCGGGCACCGCGCGGCGCCGCTGCCGGCCGGCGAGCGGGCAGTGTGCCCGGCGCCGTCACGGCCTGGCCAGATGCAGTGCATGTCGATCATCCGCACCGCCGCCCGCGGTCAGGCTGCCGGGCCGGCGGTGACGATCCGCGGTTACGGCCCGTCTGGCCTGCGCAGCGCATACAAGATCGCGTCGGCGGCGGCCAGCGGCGGCCGGGGCCGGACGATCGCGATCGTGGATGCCTTCAGCGACCCGAGAGCCGGGTCGGACCTGGCGGCCTACCGGGCGCATTACCATCTGGGCGCGTGCACGAAGGCCACGTGGCTGCCTGCGGATCGTCAACGAGCACGGCAAAGCCGGCCCGCTGCCAGCCGCGAACCGCAGCTGGGCAGCTGAGGAATCGCTTGACCTGGACATGGTCTCCGCGATCTGCCCGAAGTGCCGCATCCTGCTGGTCGAGGCGAGCAGCGCTTCGGTCTCCGACCTCGCGATCGCCGAGAACACCGCCGTCGCCAAGGCCGCGCGGTATGTGTCCAATAGCTGGTCGGGCGGCGAGTTCGTCGGGCAGGACGTGTTCAATCACTTCTTCAACCACCCGGGCGTGGCCATCGACTTCGCGTCGGGAGACTTCGGCTACGGACCCGCCTACCCGGCCGATCTGCAGTACGTGACCGCCGTCGGGGGCACCACGCTGCGGCACTCGCGCACCGGACGCGGCTGGACCGAGGCCGTGTGGGGCTCGGCTACCCCGCGCGGCGCAGAGGGGACCGGTTCTGGCTGCTCCGCCCTGGAGGCCAAGCCGTCCTGGCAACGGGCAGACGCGGCCGCGCCGGACGGCTGCCTGAACCGGACCGAGAACGACGTCGCCGCGGACGCCAATCCCAGTACCGGGGTCGCCGTCTACGACACCTACCGGATCAGCGGCAGCTGGCATGAGTTCGGCGGCACCAGCGCGGCCACCCCGATCATCACGGCGGTCTACGCACTGGCCGGGACGCCGGCCAGCGGCAGCTATCCGGCCGAGTATCCCTACCTGCATGCTAAGCGGCTCTTCAACGTCGCCTCGGGGTCGAACGGCACCTGCGAGACCAACCGGCGTTACCTGTGCCACGGCGGCAACGGCTACAACGGGCCAACAGGCCTGGGCACGCCGAATGGGACCGGCGCGTTCACCGACCAGTCGGCCCGCCGGGTGACCCTGATTGACCCGGGTACCCAGGACCGTGGAGCCGGCACCGGCTTCTCGCTCACGATTGCGGGGGTGGACACCAGCGCCGCGGCCACCACGCTGAGCTACCAGGCCGTCGGCCTGCCACCCGGCCTGTCCATCGCCTCGGTCCCGGATTCAACCAACGGCCAGATCACCGGCACCCTGCCAGGCCCCGGCACCTTCGACGTCACCGTCACGGCCAGCGATGGCGCTGTCAGCCGGCTCAACCCGCTTCTCCATCGTGACCGTGCCGTCCCTGACCGCGGCTGTCCCGGCGACCGGCCCGGTCGCCTTGCCCCTCGGCCCAGGAACCGGCGGATTCAAGTGCCTAGATGACAACGGCGGCGGGACCGGCACCACGGCAGTGCTCCAGCCGTGCGGCAACCCGGCAACCCAGAACTGGGCTTACATCCCAGGCGGCAAGCCGGACGGGATCAGCGAACTGACCATCGACAGTCTTTGCCTCGCGGTGTCAGGGTCCGGCACCGTGCTGGCTGCCTGCGACCCCGGATCAGCCAGCCAGCAATGGGCATACATCGGCTTCGGGCTGGTGGAGAACCCTGCCAGCGCACGCTGCATGTCCGCAGCGCCGGGCCTTGGCGACGGAACCACGATCGGCGTAGCAGCCTGCGCGGGCACCCGGAACCAGGCCTGGGACCTGGCCGCGGCCCCGATCATCACCGGCGCAGGCGCTGACTGCCTCGACAACCCGAACATTTCCGTCCTCGGGACCCAGTCCGACGTCGCTGGCTGCGTGACCGCGGAACCCGCGGAGCAATGGAGCGTCGAAAGCAATGGCTTCATCGGCCAGCGATTCTGCCTCCAAGTGCGAGGCGGAAGCCTGCTCGATGGCGGCACAGTTGACGTCGATTCCTGCTTCGTCGCTGGCGACCTCTGGCTGCCCACGCCCAATGGCGAGCTCATCAACACCAACTCCGGCCGGTGCCTGGCAGACCCAGGCAACGGTCCGGCGGGCACCAAGCTGGTCCAAGAAGACTGCTACGGGCAGGCCGGAGAGGTGTGGGCCATCAACTAGTGCCACCGCAGACCGGGAACCAGCAGCAGTACCTCCAGCGTGACCTGATCACCATCTGCCAGAGATCAGCCACGCAGCACACAGAATTCACCAATAACGACCCATCCCTCACTGAGATCGACGCAACCAGTCGCCCTCTGGGTCGGTCAGTGCCGACTCGGGAGCAATCGCCTCTTCTCACGCTTTCGAGGTCGCCGTGACCGGCACCGAACTTCCGTTCGGTGCCACCCGCGAGTCTTGCGTTCTGGTGCGCAGTGGAGCGCAATTAGAGCCGTCGGCGCGCGTGCTGCCTTGGCCAGGCAAGAACAGTGGGTGACACGACTGTGGGAGCGCCGGATGTTGATCAGCATCCGCCGATGCCTGATGATCCCGCGGTGTGCACCTCGAGGGATTACGACCATCACGGCCTTAGCTGGCAGCGCGCCGCATCAGCCGGATCGGCAGCGAGCGGGACGGGGCGTGAGCGGCCCGCATGAGCCACGCGAAGGCCTTGGCTGAGCGCGTGGGCGGGCAGGTCGGATGTCGATCGGCCAAAGCCGTGCGACAGGAATAGCTGCCGGGGTCGTGAAGTACTGGGAGGCCGGGTGATTGCGGGCGTCGCATCAGAGGCTGACAGTACAGCTGAGATTACCGATTCGTGGGCCTGCTGGGTGGTCGAGTTCCCGGCGGGGAGCTTGGGGTTGGCCGATTGGTGCGAGCAGGGCTTACGACGAAGTGAGCGGATTTACGGGCAGGTTCGACAAGGCCGGCTTCGTCTACCGTGGCGTGGTACCACCACGAGCTTCGGGCACGACGCGGTTCGGTACGCCGACGGAGATTGCCAAGGAGTCGGTGACTGCCGGGCGTTAAGACGGATCTGACATTTCAGCTGGTGCTAGTTCCCCGAGCCTTTGCTGGATTCTGGAGGCGTCTGGGGTTCCGAGGCGCAGGTAGATGTCGAGTGCATCGCGCAGGAGGGTCGTGCCGTCAGCGGCGTTACCGTCGTACAGGTGGCTGCGCCCGATTCCTTCCAGAGCACGGGCTTCTTCCAGAGGGGCTGGCAAGTCTCGGGCGATGCGGAGAGAGCCTGCGTGTGGTAGTCCCGAGCTTGAACGGGGTCCCGAGTTCTCGTGGAAAGCTCGCCGAGACTGTTTAGGACTTCGGCCTCGCCTAGCCGCTGGCCTTCATCCTGGTAGATGGCGAAGGCCTTAAGGTGACTAGCGGCAGCGGCCCGGTAGTCGCCGGTGAGTTGCTGCAAAAGACCAAGTTCGTTGCTAGCCGTGGCCAGGCCGTCGATGTGGCCGATGTCGCGGAACTCTTCGATTGCTTGCCCGAAGCTCTCGGCTGCGGCGTTGTAGTCGCCGGTCAGCCGCTGCAAGGTTCCCAGCTCGTTGATGACGAATGCCTGGCGATATCGGTCCTGGTAATCACGAACGAGTTCGAGCGCTTGGCGCTGATGCAGCTCAGCAACGGCGTAATCGCCTTTGAATCGCTCCAAAATGCCCATGTTGATCAGGACATTCGTCTCTGCCCACCGGTCACCGCGGGAATCGGTCAAAAGCTGCTGTGCCTGCTGGTAGCAGGCGAAGGCGGCAGGGTAGTCTCCGGCAACCATGCGCAACGCGCCGAGGCCGCTGAGGGCTTCGGCCTGGCCGCGGCGCTCGCCGATCTCGGCGAACAGAGTAAGCGCCTTTTGGGCGTAGTCGGCCGCGAGATGGTAGTCGCCGGTGCGCGCCGAACGTAGGTAATGCAGGTTTGATAGGCCATTAAATGTGTCGGCTTGGCCGCCGAGATCGCCGAGGTCGCGGTAAATCTCCAGGGCCCGCGCGCAGGTGGCCGCGGCGGTCTCGACGTCCCCCGTCACAGCTTGCATGCCGGCCAGCAGGTTCAAGTTTCTCGCCTGGCCAGCACCTGTCATTTATCTGGTCGGCAGCGGAGATGGCCTGCTGCTGGAGGGCCATGGCCTTATCCCAGGGTCCTCGGGCTTCGAGGAAGCCGGCCATCGCGGATGAGAGGGCGATCGTGTACGGACGGCGGCCAGCATCGACCGTAAGTTCGCGGCGGCGTACAGGTTGGCCCGATCGGTTTCCATCCAGGCGATGGCCTGGCCAGCGCGAGGCAAACGTTGGCCTGTGGGCAGGCGGTTGGCCAGGGACCGGAGGCTGCGGCAGCGAAGGGCCATTGGGGAATGTGCTTGCCCGCGGCCACGGCGGTGTGGAGGTAGAAGTCCAGAGACGCGGCTGATCGCTGCTTCGTGGTCGCCGGGGCTCTCCGAGGCGGCGAGGGTGCTGGCGTGTTCGCGAAGCAGGTCATGCAGCCGGTATCGTCCGGCGGCCGGTTCAGTGAGCAGATAATGCTCGTACAAGACCTCGAGGCTGTCGGCGGGCGGTCGTAAGACTCACATTCGCCAGCGCGGCGGCGGCATAGCAGTCGATCTCCGGGCCGGGGTGCAGGCCAAGCCGGCGGAACATGCGCCGTTGCCCGGCGGTCAGGTTCCGGTAGGACAAGTCGAACGCCGCCGCGACAGAGACGTTCTCGCCACGCATCAGATCCAGGCGGTCCCTGGCGGCCGTCAGCTCGGCGACGAGACTGACCGGCGTCCGCGCCGGGTGATGATGAAGCTGTCGGGCCAGCATTCCGATAGCTAGCGGCAGGTATCCACACAGGCGGGTGACCTTGGCGACTCCCCGGTCGTCTTCGTTCAGCCCGGTCCGGCCGCAGAGGCGGATGAATAGCTTGGCAGCGTCCAGCTCGAGCGAGGGTGTCGAGGTCTATGACCGTGGCATCTTCCAGCGCTGTCAGCCTGCTGTCGGCTCGTGATCAGGGCCGTGCTCTCGCCGGTGCCAGGCAGCAGGGGGCGGACCTGATCGTGGCCGGTCGCGTCGTCAAGCACGAGCAGCATCTTTCTGCCGGCCAGGTAGTCACGCCAGCATCGTGCGCGCGCATCCTGGTCAGCCGGGATCTGCCGGGCGTCGATCCCGGCGGCAAGCAGCAAGGAGGCAAGCGCATCGGAGGGAGCCACGGGCCGCTGGCCCGGGGTATGCGCATGCAAGGGCACGAAGATCTGACCATCGGGAAATTGCGGCGCTAAGGCGTGCGCCGCATGTACCGCCAACGTGGTCTTGCCGATCCCGGCCATCCCGCCGATGGCGCAGATCCCGATCACGCCGCCACTAATGCTCGCGTCGGTAACGGCGCGCATCGTCCGCTCGAGCTCATCGGCGCGGCCGGTGAATGAGGAGATGTCCCTGGGCAACGTCCGATGCCGACCTGAGCCGGACTCCTGTGGGTGCGAGACCGGCGCGTCCGCACCGGCAGCAACGCCAGACTGGGCACCGCGAGCTGTCGCCAGGAACTCGGCCCGGGCGGGTCCCGTCAGGTTAAGCGCCGTTGCCAGCAGTCTGGCGGTCGGACCGCGGGGCGTCAGGCTGATCTCGCGCTCCAGATCGCTGATCGTCCGCGGGCTCAAAGCGGCCGACTCGGCGAGTTGTTCTTGCGTCAGCCCGGCGCCCGTCCTTAGCCGCCGCAACAGTGTCGCGAAACTCGGTGCTGAACTATCGATCTCCAACGACGCCGCCCCCCACGTTCCGCCATCAAGCCACGGCCTGAATAAATCGTACGGAACCTTGCCCGCGAATGTATATCGCCCGCGACGAAGGCGCAATCAGATAGCACGGGCAACAATGATGGGCTGGCCGCAATCACCAGAAATGGTCACCAATTGGCGGGTCTCGTAACTGCAAAGGTAGACCGCGTCTTATCCACAGCGAAGAATCGGTTCAGCTCACACCGATCGGGTGAGCTGGCGAGTCCTCCCAGGTTGGATGACGACTCATTGATCACCGTCGTCGGTGGCCGTTCCTGCCTCACTCCACGTTGGCGATGAGGTTGGCGCCCTCACACAGACCGGGCAGTAGGAGGTCTACAACCTTCTCCGTTGCCTTGTAAAGATGAAGCGTTATTCCTAAGGAAGGCGGACAGCGCTTCCGAGATCATCGAGTCAAAAGGCTGGCCAGCCTCCGCCTTTGTCACTCGTATGCCTCTTGAAGTCCCGCAGATTCTCTTTTGCGTGAATTCTGCTCTCCTGCGCGTCGGCACGTCTGGCGATGCTGCCGCTCCCGTGCATCGGCGGAGGATGGCTTTCTTTGAGCTTGTCACCCATCGGCTTGCCCTTCTACGACCCGCCAGCGCCCGCCGCAGGGTCGCCACCGCGCCACTGACCCGACGTGTTCTGGAGGAGGCGACGCCATTCCCGCTTGCCACACCTGGTGCACTCGGCCCGCTTATCGCGGTCGGGCATCTCGACTTCGCGCCAGTCGTGCCATCCAAGGCGGCAACGCCAGCGCGATAGCCATGGCTGTGATCTGGGGAGGGGAGCTAGCCGGTCGACATTGGCCTTGGCAGTGAGCCTATCGAGGCGCTGCTTAGCGTCCAGATTGTCGAACCATCCGCCCGCTGACATTCCAACCCCCAACCGCCGAAGCGCGATTGTCAGTATGTTGTCATTCTATTCCGCTAACCGCCATTACCCATATGTGGCCGCTAGGCGTTAGTAGCCGCCACCATCACGATGACTGTGGAGGGAACAGTAAATTCCGTGCGAAGGAATGGCCCACAATCAGCAGTACCAGGAAGGTAAGCACGTGCCAAGGACGAGCACGTCGGTGAGGAACCGCAGGATGCCAGTGGCGCTAGGCCTCGCGTCGCTTATTGACAGGAGTTTCCTTTCCCGAGGCGTATACAACATGAAGGGCAGTACGCTTGCGATGGCGACGATGCGGGCAAGCCTGGCATGACCCCGACCTGCGTTCGTGCCGTCGGCCCCATCTCGATCACCTCCGCGCTGCTCGGCACGCTGCGCACCATTCCGAGCCCCGGAGTTCGGGACCACCGCTGCAACCCGCCGGAAGGCTCGCCAGTCGCTACTGCGGCTCCTCTGCAGCAGGCCGTAGGCTATCAATATTCCGGCCCTCTGCCCGCAGGCGACCAGCAGGACTGCCAACAGCAGGCCGGGCTTCTACTACCCGCAGCAGGATCCGGCCAGCAGCGGGAACGAGGCTACGCGCTGCAGCCCGGCGATCTTCGGTGAGGCTGCGAGCGGGAAACTAATCCGAGCCTGGCATTGACCTCGCACCCAAATCTGTCCGGGCTGGCACGTTCGGCGCGGTCCGGGCGAAAAGGCTGAAGCGCACATGGAGTCTCCAAACAGGCGCCACGCTCCGGCTGACCCGCTGGTTCACCTGCGCAGGAGGAATTCTTAGTCGCCCGGACCGGTGTCGGGGCATAAGCGCTTGCCGACGTCGGCAGCAGAGAGTACAAACGGGGCATGGGGGGCAGCAATGGGCAGCTCGAATTGCGCCTCGCCGGCATTTTCGGCGTTGTCCGCAATGGAAAGCGGCTGCCTGATAGCGAGCTGGGCAGCCGCAAGGCGCGCACCTTGCTGAAATTGCTTGCGGTCGAGCGGACCAGGCTTGTTTCCGTCGACCGGATCGGCGAGGTGCTCTGGGCCGATGACCAGCCGGCCGTGCCAGCGGAGAATGTCGCGACATTGGTCAGCAGGCTGCGCCGGGCGCTGGGTTCCAGCGTGATAAATGGTGGCCGCCAGGGCTACCGGCTGGGTGATGCGGGAATTGCCGTCGATCTCGATGAGGCGAGCTCCGGCTGATTATCCGCGCCGAGCGGGAGCTTGAGCCGGCACCCGCAGTGGCGCGGGCGGCAGCTGAGCATGCAGTCGAGATGCTGTCGGCCGGAACCGCCCTGGCTGAGGAGCCGTATGCTGCGTGGGCAGAGCCGGCCAGGGACGAGCTGCATGCGTTGCTGCGCCGTGCCAGGCACGCCCTTGCCGCCGCATTGCTCGTGACCGGCGACCCGCGGCTGGCGGCCCGCATCGCCGGCGCAGCCGTGGCTGAGGATCCGTTCGACGAACGTGCGTACCGCCTGTGCATGTCGGCCTTGGCGGCGGCCGGCGAGCGGGCGAAAGCTTTGGAGACTTACGCGGTGCTGAGTAGTCGGCTGGCCGATGAGCTGGGTACCGACCCTGCGCCGGAAACCGCTGAGCTGCATCTGTCCATACTGCGCGATCAGCATTCTGGTGAAACGCGGCGGTGGGAAAGGTTCATGACCGTTTCCGGTGCGGTGCGCAACGGGCACAGTGTCGCTGGTGCAGGTTCGGCCAAGACCGCCGGTGCCATGCCAGCCCGTGCAGGGCTCGTCGGCCGCGATCGTGAGCTCGGCGAGCTGGCCGCGGCATGGAACCATGCTGTCGCCGCCGAGCTAGGCGTCGTCCTGGTTGTCGGGGAGGCCGGCATCGGCAAGACGAGGCTCGCTACGGCAGTGGCTGCCGACGCGATTTCGGCCGGGGCGACGGTCCTGCAGTCACGCTGCTACGAGACCGAGCGGTCGCTGTTCCTGCAGCCGGTCGTCGAGGCACTGCTCCCGGTTGTTACCAGGTTGCCCGCGGCGGAACTGCGTCTTCTGCTAGGTCAGGACGCGCCGGCCTTCGCTGCCCTGGTGCCGGAGGCTGCGGCGGTTCTGGGGCCGGCGCCAGCTGAGCAGGTGGCCATCGACATGCAGCGCCGGCTTGCGTTTCACAGTGTGCTGGCGTTCCTGCGCGCGCTGGCCGAACAGGACCCGGTGCTGCTTGTGCTGGATGACCTGCAGTACGCGGGCCAGTCGACCACAGAGTTCGTGCACTACCTGGGCAGGCACGCAGGCGACACCCGGCTGCTGGTGGTTGCTACGGTCAGGGCCGAGGACGACGCCGAGATTGGTGCCGCGCTCGCCGCTGTGGCCAGCCGCGTAGAGGTCGGGGCACTCGGGGCGGGCGCTGTCGAGCAGCTCGCTAAGCGGGCCGGCCAGGGAAGTCTGGCCGGTAGCATCTTGCGGCAGACGCGCGGGCACACGCTGTTCGTGGTCGAGGTTCTGCGGGCGCTGGCTGAAGGCGAAACCGGACTTCCGGAGTCGCTGCGGAGCGTCGTGCAGACACGCGCCAGCCGTCTGGGCGGTGCCGCCGAGAAACTCCTGCGCGCGGCGGCTGTTCTCGGCGCCGCGGTCGATCACTCCACGGTGGCGCGCCTGGTCGGCGTGCCGCCCCCAGATGCCCTCAATCAGTGTGAACTGGCGCTGCATGCCCGGTTGCTCGTTGCTTCGGGCCGTGACTTCGAGTTTGCCAACGACCTGATCCGCGAGGCCTTGTACGCGACGACTCCTGAGCCCATCCGGCTGGCCTACCACCGGCGCGCCGCTGATCTGCTGGCCAGCCAGCCGGAGTCGCAGGCCAGGCATGCGGCCGCCTGTGGCGACTGGCCGCGGGCGGCGCGGGCGCTGCTGTCTGCCGCCAATGAGGCGTTCGGCCGGTTCGCCGTGAGCGACTCGGCGGCTCTGGCCACACAAGCGCTGGAGGCGGCGGACCGGGCAGCCGATCTTGAGGCTGTCGCCCGCGCGCGGGTTATCCGGGGCAGGGCGCATGAAGCAATGGCCGCGGTCCCGGCTGCGATGACCGACTTCTCCGAAGGAGCGGCGGCGGCACGCGCGGCGGGCGACCGGCGCCTGGAGATGCTCGCCTTGCGGCAGCTTGGCGGGGACGCGCCGGTAGCCCATGGCTTGCCGATCGGCTACTGCGAGTCCCATCTTGTGAGCGGCCTGCGCCTTGCTGAAGTTCTAGGCGATCAGGCTGCCACCGCGGACCTGCTCGCGCGTCTTGCCATCATCGCGACGAACAGGCTGCAATTCGATCTTGCGCTCGATTACGGGAAGCGTGGCGCTGCTGCGGGCAGGGCTGCCTCGGATGAGCATGCGCTCGCGGTTGGCCTGGACGGGCTCAAGACCGTTCATGCTTACCTCGGCCACGCACGCGATCTGACCGGCCTGCTTGATGAGCTCGAGCCGCTGTTGCGGCGGCAGGGTGACCTGCTCCGGCTGCAGCATGCTGTCTTCGAGTCGGCGTTCGTGCCGCTGGCGGCGGGCCGCTGGGATGATGCCGTCGTGGCCATGGAGTCGGCCATTGAAGTCAACCGGCGCAGCGGCTACCCGCATTGGGCAGGGACGTACATCTCCTATCTGGGCTGGCTGGCCCGGCTCCGCGGCCGTGATGACCAGGCAGTCTCGCTCGGGCGCCGCGCCCTGGACCTCTACCAGCAGAACGACCATCCCTGGGGCAGCGCCTTCGGGTGCGCGATGCTCGGCCGCGCGTTGCTGATCGCGGGGAGTCACCCCGAAGCGATAGCGCTGTTCGAACGCGGCCGGGTGACCGCCCAGAAGAACGGCGCGGAGGCCTGGCTGCTGCACTGCCTTGGCCCGCTCGCTGAGGCAACGCACTCGCATGCCGACCTCAACGAGGCTGACCAATTGCTGGCTGGCATCCGGTTGCAGGCCGGGGACGCCTGGATGCTGGGGTACGAGGTGTACCTGTCGGTGGCCCGGGCCTGGCTGACGGCGGATCAGCCCGAACGGGCCCACACGGTGCTCGCCCCGCTGCTGGTTGCCGCGGACGGCGAGCCATGTGTGGCCGCGCTCGCTGGGGCCCTGGTCGTCGACGGCCGGGCGCTCGGCCATCTCGGCAAGCATGCGCAGGCCCAGGCAGCGCTGAACCGCGGGGCCGCCCTGGCCAGGGAACACGGCCTGGTGCACGTCCTAGCCGAAGCGCGCTCGGCCGCGAGCCCGGTTAGACGAACTCGGCAAGGTACGCGGCGGCCCGGGCCGCCCCGTCGGTCTCCACCGGCCGGTAGCTGACGGGACGGCCCACCTCCGCGGCGATGACCCGCGCGAGCGAATCGGGGCTAGTGTCCTCGTAATCCACGCAGCGCCCGGCTCGGTACCTGTCAAGCCGGTGCCGGACGTGGAAGTTCTGCTCGAAATGGTGCCGCAGCGGCACGTAGATGAATGGCCGCTGCGCTGCGGTAAGTTCCATCGTGGTCGTCAGCCCGCCCTGCACTACGGCAAGGTCGCACACCGCCAGCTGCCGGTAGAGGTCATGCACGTAGCCGTAAACCTCTACGCCTTCAAGTGATGGCATGGCGGCCGGATCGATCCGCGGCCCGCCCACCACAATCATCCGCAGCTCGGGCACAAGCTGCCTCGCGGCCGGATAGGCAGCGATGGCGCGGCGCAGCAAATCGGCGCCGACACCGGAACCCCCGACCGTCACCAGACAGATCTTCTCGCCGGGGCGGTAACCAAGCTCGGCCCTGATCGCAGCCGTCTCGGCAACATCGGGGGGAACGAACCCAGAGATATAGCCGGGGAACTGGTAATGCTCCTCGACCCAGTCCCGGATCGGCGGCAGCCCGGCGCCGAAGCTGCCGGGAAACACATCAGCCGGGTTGCCGACGAACAGCGCCCGGTCGCGCAGCCTGGGGAACCGGGCGACCTGCTCGATCATCTCCGCGTTGTAGTCAGCAGTCAGGTCCGCTTCAACCTCGCCGCCGTCGGGCATCGGCAGCGAGCCCACGAAATCGGTCAGCCAGACGTAGGGCGCCCTTTTCAGCTCCGGGTTCTCGTGCAGGAAGTAATCCACGTCCCAGGCCTCGTCGCCGACCCACAGGTCGTAGTGCTCGCTGGCGACCAAGTCCGAGAACACCATGAAATTGCTGATCATGATCTCATCCATGCGCCGCCCCGCCTGGAAGGCATGCAGGTCATGTTCGGCGGATTCGCTCTCCCAGTGCCCCGATTCGCTGGCCAGGAACGCCGACGCCGGATGGATGCGCTCGCCCCGCCTGGCCAGCAGCTCGGTCACCGGATGCTGCGCCAGCCAGTCCACCTGCAGCTCAGGGCGCAGCTTGCGGAGCTCGTCGGCGACGGCCAGGTCCCGCCGCGCGTGCCCGAGCCCGATCGGAGAAGACAGGTACAGCACGCGGCGGCGACGGTCCAGCGGCCTGGTCCACCGGCGCGGCGAGGCGGGTCCCGCGCCGAACCGGTCCGCGAAGTCGCGGATCGCATTGTTGACCAGCACCGGCTCGCGGCCGTTCGGGCAATGCCCCGCGCCCTCCACCACCAGCAGGTCGGCCCCGGTCAGCTCGGCGATCCGCTCGCTCCACGACAGCGGCACGCAGCGGTCCTTGTCCCCGTGGATCGCCAGCACCGGGCAGCGCACCTGCCGCAGCAAGTGCTCGGTGTCCTCCCGTGACGACGACACCGACGGCGCGTCCTCATGCGCCAGCACCGTCTCCGGGCTCGTCTGCATCGCCCAGCCGACGCAGTCTTCGCGCTGCTTGGTCGAATGCGGCTCGCAGAACAGCTCACCGAAGAAGAACTCGGCGTAGCCCCGCCAGTCGCGCAGCCAGTAGTGCCGGTTCTCCTTCGCCCAGCCTTCCTCGGTGTCCAGTACTGCGTCGAAGTCATGCACGGTCCGTTCAGCCGGCCACGGCCTCAGCTGCGGCGCCGCCGAGGCGATCGCCACGACGCCAAGGACACGGCCCGGGTGCAAGGCGGCCGTCAGCAGCGCAGTCCAGCCGCTGACGGAAATCCCCACCACCACTGCCCGCTCGACCTGGCAGGCGTCCATCACCGCGAGAGTGTCGGCCACGAGCTCAGCGTCGGCGTACGCCGCGGCCGCCCGCGGCCGGTCAGAACGGCCGTTGCCGCGCGGATCGATGGTGATGACCCGGAACCGGCGGGCCAGGTAGGGTACCTGGGCCTTCCACGCGTGCGCGTCCACGATCGGGTGAGTCGGCGCGAACACCACCGCAGGCTCGCCGTCGCCCAACACTTCGTAACCGACCTTGACGCCGCCGCGATCCACGAAACCCGCCGCGTCCGGATACCTGGCCCGCATGGCGCCTCCCGGTCCTGACTGATGCACCAGTCCTATCCGGCTTCATTGCAGTCCGGTTGCAACGCCGGTGCAACAGTGCGGTCAACCATGGCCTCGAGCGACAGACAGATTCACATCATCGGAAGGAACGCCATGGCAATCGACACCGACAAGCTGCAAGAGTTCCTGGCCCGGGTCGTCGCCGACCTGGGGGCGACGGTCGCCGCCGGCAACGTGGTGATCGGGCACCGGCTGGGCCTGTACCAGGCGCTGGCTTCCCAGCCAGCCCGTCCCGAGGAGCTAGCGGCCCGCACTCAGACCAGTCCGCGGTACGTCGCCGAGTGGCTGTGCGGGCAGGCGGCGGGCGGCTACGTCGAATACGACCCCGCCACGGGCACTTATTCGATGACCGAAGAGCAGACATTCGCGCTGGCCAACCCCGACGGCGGAGTTTATGTCCCCGGCGCGTTCGTGTTCGCGCTCGGCGCGCTCAAGGCGGAGAAAAGCATCACCGAGGCGTTCCGCACCGAGCCGGCATCGGCTGGCACCAGCATGACGAGGATGTTTTCACCGGGTGCGAGCTGTTCTTCCGGCCCGGCTACGTCGCCAACCTGCTGCCCTCATGGATCCCCGCACTCGACGGAGTAGAAGACAAACTCCGGGCCAGGCGCCAGAGTCGCCGACATCGGCTGCGGGCACGGCGCATCGACGATCCTGCTCGCCCGCGAATACCCGAACTCTGCCTTCACCGGGTCGGACTACCACGATCAGTCAATCCAGATTGCCCGCAAGCGGGCCAGCGACGCCGGAGTGGCCGACCGGGTCACCTTCGAGGTCGCCGGCGCCGCGGAGTTCTCCGGCACCGGTTATGACCTGGCGGCCACCTTCGACTGCCTGCACGACATGGGCGACCCCCTCGGTGCCGCCCGCCACATCCGCCAGGCACTCGCCCCCGACGGCACGTGGCTGATCGTCGAGCCATACGCGAGCGACACCATCAGCGACAACCTGAACCCCATGGGCCGCATGGGCTACAGCTTCTCCACCCTGCTCTGCGTCCCGAACGCCCTGTCCCAGGCCGGCGGCTACACGCTGGGAGCGCAAGCCGGCGAGGCTGCAATCAGGCATGTCGTCGTCGACGCTGGCTTCACCAGATTCCGCCGCGCAGCAGAGACGCCGTTCAACATCATCTACGAGGCCCGCGGATGAGGCGAAGCTCCTGTGACCAAGCCGTGGGCGAGCCGTGCGCGAACCGCATGGTGACGGCCACTGCCCGCAGCCACAGTGAGACCCAGGCATCAGCACAACCGAGGAGATCCGCATGCTGCCCCTGCACATCCTGGCCGACGAGATGAACCGGCAGCGGCGCGTGGAGACCGAACGTCTCCGCCCCGGCCGTCAGCTCGCGGCACTCCGGCGGGCGGCCCGACGCGGACGCCGTCTACCACGGCAGACCGCTCAAGCGGTCCGCAAAGCGTTCCAGCTGCGCGCATGAACAGACGCGCCACGCGGGCCGCAACCCAAGCCGGATCGTCGGCCGATAAGGCCAGCAACTGGCGGTAAAGCCGGGTTCCTGGCGCCCTCCGACCCCTTGCGGAAGGCGCCAGGACCCATCTCGGCGGCGACGCGGCAACACGACACAGACCAGCCGTTATAGGGCGGCCGGCGCCTCGGGCTGATGGCACGGGAGGAACCATGATCGATGTGCTGGAGCATCCACTGGTCGCAGGTTACCTGCGCGACCTCGACGCCGGCCTGGCGGGCCCGCCGGCCGCGGCGGCAGCGGAGCTGTCCGAGCAGATCAGGGCGCACCTGCTGGAAGCGCTGCCGCCCGGTGCCGATGAGGACGCGGTCACGGCGGTGCTAACCGCGCTGGGCCCGGCTCGGCTGGTCGCCGAAGCGGCGTCCCGCCCGCTTCCGGGCAAAGCCGCCCTCAAGCCCGGCGGGATCCGCCGCTGCGCCGGATGGCGGCCTGGGCCAGGCGGCAGCCGGCCCGCACCTGGCTAGGCCTTGCCGCGGTCACCATCGCGGTCGGGCTCCCGGCCGGCACGCTGATCTTCTGGCAGGCCCAGCCGAGCCTGCAGTTCAGGTACAGCTCCGCCTGGTGGAACCTCGACAGCGCCCCCGTGGTGCAGACCGAAGCGGCCGGCGCGACCCAGTACACGGTGCCGCTGCGGCCAGGCAAGATCCAGGGCTTCGCCATCTTGGTCTACAACCCGTCTGACGTGACCCAGGTCATCACCGGCAGCGCCGACCCCGTCAGCCCAGGCGCGCCAGTCTCGCCCCAGATCGGCGTGTCCACGACCTTCACCATGCGCCAGCTCGGGGAACCGCACGCGGTGAGCTACCGCGAAGGCGGCCCCATCCCGCCGCACTCTTACAGGTGGGTCCGCGTGTTGTGGCGGTCGGCTCACTGCTACCTGAACGCCGCTGGAGGCAGTCAGGGAACTAGCGACCTGCTGCTGCGCGTCCGGGTCGGCTGGATCACCAGGACCGAGGACGTCCCGCTTGGCGCCGAATACGCCGTCGCCGCGACCGCGGCCTCCGTGCACGCGGACAGGGCATACTGCCGGAACCGGCAGCCGGGGAGCTGACCAGCGGCCGCCGCCCGGCGTCCATGGCGGCGCAACCGCGCCCAGACCACTAGCACTCAGGCCGCCGCTCCTCCGGGTCCGCAAACGCCGCATCGCCGAATGTGAATCACTACTCATTCAGTAGACTTTTGAGCTACGGTGGCCCAGATCGACCATTCGGCGTCCTCAATGTCGCCTCGCTGATTTGGTCCTGAGCGCACCTAACTAGCCGCCTGGGCACCGCGCGACGAAGGATTCGTCACGTCGGTAGTGAACTCAAGGCGACCGCGTCGCGGCAGATGCGGACGTTCGACTCGCGGCGCCACTCCAGGTCAGAGCGGGCGACAACGCCTCAACAACGGGGGTTCACGTCAACGACGCGACGTCACAAATGCCGGGCGGCTACGACCCGAACTTCGTCCATTGCCCTTCGGAGACCACCTCGACGGAGCCGTCTACGACCTTGATGGCCGTCTGTTCGTCGATGGCGTAGGCCGGGACGCCGATGTCGGCGGCCCACCGCTCTGCGTCAGCCAGGGCGTTCCCCGGGAAGGCGTCCAGGTGCGGGAAGATCGAGAAGTCGACGACCCCCAAGGTGCGGTCGTCCGCCGCGGACGGCCACTCGACGAAGTACTGCCCGATCCGGGGCGTCATGACCATGCTTCCGGCACTCACTCCCACCCAGACCATGTCGCGCAGCGAAGGCAGCAGATCGGCCAGCCCGGACTCCCGCATCCAGTGGCACAGGTACGTCGCGTCGCCGCCGTCGACCAGGAGCACGTCGGCCTCCCGGACCCAGGGGACCCATCGCTCCGCGCCAATGGTGGGCAGTGCGGTGAGCTCGAGGACACCGAGCGACGCCCATCCCAGGCCGGAGAAGTGCCGGAAGTCGGGCTCGGCGGCCACCAGGCCCCGCACCGATGCCGGTCCGCACATCGGGTGGCCCCACTGTGCGGTCGGAACGACGAGCGCGTGGCACTCGGCGATCGGCTTGCCGAGAAGCTGCACGAGCGCCGAGTGGATGCTGGGGTTCGTGACGCCGCCTGACGTGAGCAAGAGCTTCAAGGTGCCTCCAAGTTCGCGCGGAAGGTAGATGTGACAGAAGACCCGCTACGGTGCTGAAACTCATCGTTGTTCGGGCGACTCTTCAGAGGTCCCTCAGGTTGCTGGGCGCGGATGCCTACTCAGCCTCCCCTCCCTCCGGTCCTATCCCGCACAACGCGTGCACCCGACCGACGCATGCAGGGCGCATATCGCGGCGACCGCTCATCGGCAGGTGGCACACGCTCCGCGGCATTGGAGTGCGTTTTTAGGAGCCTCGACGATGGAGTCACTTTGGCTGAGGCTGCGGTTTGAAGCGGCGGACCTCATGGGGCCAGCCGCATGCCTCCGCGATCTTGCCCGCCCACATCTTGGCGGCCTCGTCATCGACCACGTCCACTACGGCGAACCCGCCCAGAAACTCCTTGGTCTCGACGTATGGTCCGTCGGTGATCATCACGGAGCCACTGGTGGGGTCGGCGCTGTAGACCGGGCCGTCCTCCTCCTCCAGCCCCCCTGCGAATACGTACACGCCGGCAGCCTTCATCTCGGCCACGACCGCCATGGCGAGCGGTCCGCGCCCGCGGAACCACTCCTCGGTGTGGTCGCCCACCCACTGTTGGTTGAAGTAGAGGAGGTACTCGGTCACGACTGCTCCTTCGGCTCTGGCGGACCCATGGTCCGCATTCACCTACGCTACGAACGGCGAGAGGCGAATCCGACACGGTTGTCCGGGCAATACAACACCGATTTGCGGGGCAGCGGAGGGCACTCGCACCCACATCGGCAGCATCGTGCGGTCACTGCTAAGGGCTAGTGCGCATAGGTTTCTCAGCTGAGATATCCACCATTGCTGGCTGATCGGCCCAGCGGATCGTGCCGCGAGCGGCTTGACATCGCGTTGGATGTAGCTTCGAGTGATGGGCGATGGCGCGAGGGAGCGAGGTCCGGAAGGGCCCGCTCTATTGGCCGCGTTCCCGGGCGGAGTACCTGACCCCAGTCGACCAGTTCGGTCCCTGTCGGCATGCGTATGGACGTGTTCATCAAGCCGAATCGGTCGGCCGGGTCCTCGCGCTGGAAGACGTAGCAGGCGGCAAGGTCTGCGCGCTGGCGAGCCGCGTCGAAGCCCGCGACTACGCCGACACCGCCCGGATGCTAGACCGCTACGGACCGGCGCAGCTGATCAGCTTCGCCCACCGGCTCGATCCAGGCCTGACCGCACAAGACTTCGCCGATGCCGGCAGGCAACTCGACCGCGTTGCCGACGAGGAATTCGTCCGCTACGGGCTCAGCCAGCACGACATCACAGAAGTGCGCGCCAAGTTCGCAGTCTGGCCGCGCACTCCACAGGCCATCGGCTGGGAAGCCGGCGCGAGCGAGGTCCGACATCCCGGCAGCGCGCCAGAACACCGATCCACGCCAAGCCGGGACGATCCCGGACTCGGCTAGTACCAAGCTGAACCTGAAATTGAATGACGTGCATGGCCTCGCTCGCTGCAGCTGAAGCGGACGTTGCGCTCTCCGCCAAGTGTGGATAGTTATGCAGGCACAACGGCGGTAGAGCAGGCGCTCATGCACGATCATCGGTCCTGAGTTGCCGTCAAAGCCGCCGTCGGAGTTAACCAAGGCCATGGCCTCGGCGACGAGGTCGAGGTCACATCGCCGGGTACCGCCCATCAAGCCTTGGAACCCTGAGGTGTTGTCTACGGGCACTGGCTCCCTGAGCGGGTCGGGTGCCTTCGGGTTTTCTCGTGCCATCCCGGCAGGACCCGAGATTGTGCGCACCCAGTGGCGTGGGTAACGGGCGAGTGGCATGTCGTCGTCGTGGACCAGTCCGAAGTGCATTCGCGTACGGGAGCAGCGGGCCAGCGCGGTTTCTTCTCCCTGGCTGGTTGCGAATTGCCGATCATGCAAACATTGGGTTGTCGTCTTTCGCTACCCGAGAAGCACAGGAAGCGGTCTCGTGAACCGCCGTGGTGTGACCTACGACACCGGGATGGTCTTCTATAGCTCGGGGAGGGCGGGTATCCCGACGCGCCCGAAGCTCGACCTCGCCACCGCGGAGCGCGAGTTGCAGATCGCACGCGACGACCTGCACTGCAATGCCGTCCGCTTGATAGGGCGCGACGTTGACAGGCTGGTGCAGGTCGCTGAGCGGGCCCTAGCCCTCGGCCTCGAAGTGTGGCTGTCGCCGGCGCTGTGGGGCCGGTCTCCCGAGGAGACGTTCCGCTACTGCGTCTCGGCGGCCGAGCGGGCCGATCGACTACGCCAACTGCACCCCGACCGTTTCGTCCTTGTCCTCGGCAGCGAGCTGACGCTATTCATGCAGGGCATCCTGCCTGGAAGGGACTTCGCCGCGCGCACCCGCGAGGCATTCACCCGAATAAAGGCGGGGGACAACAGCGCCAGCGACCGGCTCAACGACTTCCTCGGCCGTGCAAGCACAGCCGTCCGCGGCGCCTACCACGGGCCCCTCACCTATGCCTCGCTCATCTGGGAGGACGTGGACTGGGATCGCTTCGACCTGATCGGCGTCGACCACTACCGCGACGCACGGATCAAGGACCGCTACGCCGAAATGCTGCAACCGCTCCTCGCACTCGGCAAGGCAGTCGTCAACACCGAGTTCGGAATGCGCACGTATCGAGGCGCCGAAAGCGACGGGACGCTCGGATTCGGCGTCGCCGACCAAATGCGAGTCGGCCTCCACCATCTGCTCCCTTTTGTCGGCAGGTTCGTTCGCGAGCGTCTCAATGGGGACTACGTACGAGACGAGGCCATGCAAGCCCGCGAGCTCGCCGAGACCCTCACGGCCCTCGACGCAGCGGGGGTCGATGGCGCCTTCGTCCACGAGTTCGTGACCGCCGGCGCGACGTTCAGCGAGGAAACCCGCTACGACCTCGACATGAACGCCTTCGCCCTCGTCAAGACCTACCGACACGGAAAAGGGACGACCTACCCAGACATGAACTGGGATCCCAAGCAATCCTTCCACGCCGTCGCCAACTGCTACGCCGCACACTGAGCCCGGGCGATCCGCCACCACTGGAGCGGTGGCCGCACAGTTTCACGACGAGAGCGTACGCACGTGCGCGACGCTCTGTCATCGGCAAGATTGCGCCGGCGCAGCGCCGTCGGCGGCGACGTGAGCGGATGGGCGATAAGGAAGACGGCTACGCGGTGGATTTGATATGGCCCGACCCAGCGGTCGCGAAGCTCAACTACCTCCGCTGCCGCAAGCCGGTCGGCTGGATGGTCCTTGCCCTTCAGCGGAAGGTAATCGCGCACGATTGCAGCGGCCTGGGCTAGAGCGTCGGTGATCCACGCCTGGCAGGTCGCCCGGTCGGTCAGTGTCGGCGGCTTTTCCACATTGACGATGAACCGGCGCTGCTTCCGCCCGACCATTCCTGGTCCGATACCGACCCGTCGGCGTAGTCCGCACCCAAGCCACCCTGCTCGTAGGTCATGAAGCACAAGTCGACCACGTAGTCGGCGAAGTCCACCGTGCCGTTGACGGCCCGCAGTTCCCTGCAAGCCTCATTCGCTGCCCGCGTCCCCAACGCACTGACAGAGATGCCACCGACCTTGACCGCCACGACGTCAATGATCGCAGTACCGCGCACGTCCGCTCGTCGGCAATGGCTCAGCCCTGCGCCTGTCGGCGGCAGATGAGTGCGTTCGGCAAGGCCCTGCTGGTACATACTTCTGTATGCCCCTTTACCGTCGTCGTTGGTCCGAACTGCGTGGATACCGTCATGATGACTTGGGGGCCTCCGTCTACTACTTCCGGGTGGAGGAACGAGTCGTGGAACAGCAGGTAGAGGTTTACGACTCTGGGGTGTGATCCTCGCCTGCGACCGCCACCACGTTGAGGACGAGTTCGGAGGTATGAGTGAGGTGCCGCTGGACGCGGACGAGTGGGCACCCTTTGAGATTGACATCGAGACCTACAAGCGAGAAGTCCAAGGCCAGCCGTACAACCGCTCCTCCTGAGCCGGTAAATCAGGAGCCCACTACGCGGCATGTCAGTGCGTCAGTGTGCAGGCAACGAATCCGCTACCCAGGCCTTCCAGAAGGCCGCCGGGTCCGCGGCTAGACGTGTCGCCGCCTGATCGATTGGGGACCAGTAATACACGGCGTCATTGCCCTGGCGGTCAACGCAGAATGGATTGCCAGCTCCGTCATCACCGAAAGCAACCCAGTCGCGTCGGCGATGACTCTCAGCCTCCGACGCGACTCGATTTCGTTCGACGACCTCCATCAGCGGCCAGATCACGAACCACTGGCCCGGTTCATCCCAGACGCCATCGGATGCGAGGTACAGGTTTCGAAGTGCCGACGGGAGCCTCGATCGGAGTGTCGACTCGCATTCATCGATGTCATGTGCTGACGCTCCTTGTTGGAGCCGCAGCCCGTCGACGGTCGACAGGGAAGCGACCCATTCAGTCGGATTCACCCGCTCAGCCTGCCACGCCTCGACGCGCTGTCATCGGCAGGATCGCCGGCCTCGACCCTGTATACCCGGCGCCAGAAGCGGACGTTGTGCCCTCCGCCAAGCGTGGATAGTTATGCAGGCACTACGGCGGTAGAGCAGGCGCTCATGCACGATCATCGGTCCTGAGTTGCGGTCAAAGCCGCCGTGGGAGTTAACCAAGGCCATGGCCATGGCGATGAGGTCGCGGTCGCATCGCCGGGTACAGCCCATCAAGCCTTGGAACCCTGAGGTGTTGTCTGCGGGCATTGGCTCCGTGAGCGGGTCGGGTGCCGCCAGCCGTCCTGCCCGCCTCCCGATGCCCGTCGGACCTGCACGCCGCGCTCGGAGATTCGCCTGATTGTCCGGCAGCCTCGTGTCTTTGGTGCGTCTGGCGGGTACAGCGGACCTATAAGTGCCCAGGGAGATCACAGGCCGAGCACCACTGGCGTGCCCGGGATGTCACCGGCGATCAGCGCCGCCAGCGGCGTGGCGATGTCACGGGGTGAGAACAGGTCGGTTCCGCCGTATTCGGCGATGTCTCGGTGCCGCCACCATCGCATCCCGCTGATGTGCTCGGCGGCGAGTTCGTCATCGGACAGCGCGCCGCGGGGATCAAAGCGCGTGGTGCGGACGAGGAAGTAGTCGTTGACCACCCCGTCGTAGCCGTCCGCATGGCCGGGAGCGGCGACCTCCTGGTGCCAGACGTGAGGCGGGTCGGCGTCAATGACAAGCCCCGTCTCCTCGTGCAGCTCCCGGCGCAGTGCCGCCAGCGGCAGTTCACCGGGCTCGATGCCGCCGCCGGGGGCCGCCCATACGACCGTTGCGCCCGTCGGTACAGCTGGATGCGGGAAGCTGAAGCGGCACAGCAGGACACGGTCATCATCGGCCAGGATGACCGCTCGGACGGCACGTCTGAGCCTCGCCGTGGCAGGCGTCTCGTTCACGTACAGATGATCAGGGCGCCAGCGGCCGGGCCGCAAGCCGGTCATGGTCACTTGTATTCGGCGTCCCGCGCGTGTCCGCAGGCATTGCCGCGGCGCGAGCGACACCAGAGCGCCAGTACCTGATCCGGCGGGATCTCTCGCCGGGTGTGCGAGAGAACAGTTGCTGCGTCCACCTCGTCCACAGGGACAAACTCTGACAGGCCGCCGTGGCATCCGGTGCGGGCTGTGGTCACTGCGCGCGGCAGATCCGGATAGGTGGCGAACCTCAGTTTCGAACAGCCGGGTCGGCCCACTCCCACATAAGGAGTCCCTGCTCGGCGAGTGGGCTCAGCAGCGCCCGAACGCTCTCCGATTGACGCTCGTCAACGATGTCGATCGCGCCGTAACCGAGCATGTGACCGTGAAACTCGGCTAGGCACCCGGCGCTCGCGATTGACGCATGCAGCGAGTCGTGACCCTGGTGCCGGAACTTCTCGTCCTGTATCGCGAACCTGATGGTTCGGTGACCAGCCTTGGAAATGATCTCGTACTCGCCGTCGTCGGTCGTCTTGCGAACGACGTCACCGAGGGACAGGTCGTACGTGAAGAAGGGGATGCAGCAGAGCTCAAAGTTGACGTTGTCTTCGGTCCGAGTCCACACCTGCTCATAGCGCCCTGGGAGACCGTCCGCGGCCAGTCTGAGTCTCAGGATGTAGTTCGTCCGAGATCGAGCCGCGGGCTCGTCGTGCGTGACAATCATCGAGTCGTCAACCACCGGACAAGCATGCCGCATCGTGCTGCGACATCCGCACATCAGCAGGATCGCCAATCTCGATGCCGTATACCGTCGGCGGCAGATGAGGGTGCTCCGTGTGGCTGCGGCCTTCCAGCAGTAGCCTCGGATCATGGCCCTGGAACGCCGTGCGTGGTGTCGAGCTCGCCGATACAACCGCGCTGATCAGGCTCGGGTACGGCACGGACCGCGAGGCTGTTGGGGCGACGATGATCCGTGGCGAAAGCCGCCGAAGATGGTTGACGAAGGATGGGATGTGTTGAGAGGCCGGGAGCTGCTGGCTACCTCGATCGCGACGGCGTTGCCAGCTATTTGGAGCGCGGATTTATCGCCCGCGCCTACATGGGGTTGTCGCCGTGCCGGCTGTGCCGTCAAAACAACGGATGCCTGGAGCTGACGGACGGCACGTTCCTATGGTCCGAAGGTCTCGCACATTACGTCCGGGATCATGCCGTGCGCCTACCGGACCGCTTCCTCGAGCACGTCGCTGAGGTAGCCGACGCCATCGAGTCAGCTGACGTCGAAGAGTCGTGGTGGAAGTCATTGCGCAAAGACTGACGGCGAGGAGCCTCGCGATGGACGGGTCAGATGGCTCGACCACCACGACTGCGCTGTCCGCGCAGTTCGGTGCGGTCCGCAGGCGCGCGAAGGGCTGTTGGCAGTACGTCTGGAACGAAGGTCCGCCCGCCAGTGCGAACGCGACCGTTCCCGAATGGCGCTTGGACCGGAACCGCTCGTTCGCAGGCCGGTGCCGCAGCACAAGGTCCGCTGGATCTTCGCTGACGAGCGCTTCGGCTAGCGCACGCCGCGCGGCATGACAGCCCGACTGCAGGTAGGTCGATGCCTCTGGCTGGTGGCCTGCGCCTCGAATCTTGGGCAGCCGTGTCGACGGCAGCGTGAATACTGACCAGGGCGCGGCAACCGAAAACTGACCACCTTCCTGATGACTCTGGCTCTACCGAGCCAGAGGAGGAAGGGGTGCTTTCTGTGGAGGACTGGGCTGAGATCCGGCGGTTGCGCCGGGCGGAGAAGATGTCGATCTCGGAGATCGCGCGGGTGCTGGGGATCTCGAGGAACACGGTCGGTGACTCGTCGGGGGACTGGCGATCCCCCGAAGTATGAGCGTGAAGCGGCGGGGTCGATGGATCGTGGACGTGGTTGAGCCGCGGATCCGCGAGCTGCTGCGGGCGTATCCGGCGATGCCCGCGACGGTGATCGCTGAGCGGATCGGCTGGACCCGCTCGAATCCGGGTGCTGAGTGGCCGGGTAGCCGAGGGGCTCGGCCGGCGTATCTGCCGCCGGATCCGCTCGGCCCGCACCAGTTACGAGCCGGGAGAGATCGCCCAATGTGACTTGTGGTTCCCGCCGGTTACGCTGCCTGCCGGGTTCGGCCAGACCCGCAAGCCTGCGCAGCTGCCGGTGCTGACCATGGTCACCGGCTACTCGCGCTGGCTTTCCGGATTGCTGATCCCGACTCGGTCGGCGGCGGATTTGTTTGCCGGCTGGTGGCAGCTCATCAAGCAGCTCGGGGCGGTGCCGCGGGTTCTGGTCTGGGACGGCGAGGGGGCGATCGGCCGCTGGCGCGCGGGGCGGGTCGAGCTGACCGCGGAGTGCCAGGCCTTCCGCGGCACCCTTGCGGCTAAGGTGCTCGTGCTCAAGCCTCGCGAGCCCGAGCACAAGGGCATCATCGAGCGGGCCCACGACTACCTGGAGCGCTCGTTCCTGCCCGGCCGCAGCTTCACCGGCCCGGCCGACTTCAACACCCAGCTGCTGCAGTGGCTCGAATCGTGAACACCAGGCAGCGGCGGGCGCTGGGCTGGCGACGACCGACCGGATCACCGCCGACCGGCAAGCGATGCTCGCCCTGCCGCCGGTCGCGCCGGAGGGCGACCGGGTGGCGCGCCTCGCTGCGGCTGCCCCGCGATCACTACGTCCGCCTGGACTCCAATGACTACTCGGTGCACCCGGCCGTGATCGGCCGTCGCATCGAGGTCATGGCTGGACCTGGCGCGAGCGGTCGCGCAATCTGCGACGGACGGCCCGTCGCCGATCACGAACGCATCTGGGGCTGGCACCAGACCATACTCCGACCCCGAGCACGTCGCCGCCGCGAAGACCTTGCGCGGCCAGCGGGCCCGGCCTGCTGCGCCCGGTGCCCGAACCCGATGTTCAGATCCGCCGCCTGGACGACTACGACACCGCCCTCGGCATCGATGGCGGGGTGGCGTGATGGCCGCCGCCCGGACGGCGACGAAGACCGCGGCACGCGACCTCACCGCCGAGGTCGCGTTCCTGACCCGGGCGCTGAAGGCCCCGACCCTGCGCGAGTCCGTGCCGCGGCTGGCCGAGCGGGCCAGATCGGAGTCCTGGTCAGGTCCACACGAGGAGTTCCTCGTCGCCTGCCTGCAACGCGAAGTCTCCGCCCGGGAGAGCCACGGCGGCGAAGGCCGCATCCGCGCCGCCCGCTTCCCCTCCCGCAAGAGCATCGAGGAGTTCGACT
This sequence comes from uncultured Actinomycetota bacterium, assembly GCA_963809195.1. GTDB lineage: Bacteria > Actinomycetota > Actinomycetes > Streptosporangiales > Streptosporangiaceae > Chersky-822. Next base: position 595,749 of record CAWEIQ010000006.1, read on the forward strand.
TCGACCACGCCCGCTCCCTCAAACGCGACATGATCGCGCACCTCGGCACGCTCGACTTCGTCACCGCCAAGGACAACGTCGTGTTCCTCGGCCCGCCCGGCACCGGCAAGACCCACCTGGCCACCGGACTCGCGATCCGCGCCTGCCAAGCCGGGCACCGCGTCCTTTTCGCCACCGCCAGCCAATGGGTCGACCGGCTCGCAGCCGCCACCCCGCACGGCAAGCTGCAATGGAAGCTGCCGAACGGACCACTGGTCCGCTGGCCGGCCGCTACCCGCTACTCGTCGTCGACGACACTCGTCGTCGACGCAAGTCGGCTACATCCCCGTCGAACCCGAAGCCGCCAACCTGTTCTTCCAGCTCGTCAGCTCCCGCTACGAACGGGCCTCCCTGATCGTCACATCCAAACCGTTCGGCCGCGGCGGTCTTCGGTGACGACGTGGGCGAGCAGCGATGATCAACCATCTCTCAGGTGACGACGTCCGAAGTCGTCGCGCATCAAAGACGACACGACCGTCTCGTCCACCACGCCGAAGTCGTCGCCATCAAAGGCGACAGCTACCGGCTCAAAGACCGAGACCTCGGCCGCGTCCCCACCGCCGCGACCGACGACCGATAGACCGAAGGTGGTCACAATTCGCGTGCCGACAACTGATCAAATTTCGAGTGCCGTTGACAAGCCGGAGGATGTCGGCTTCGCTGGCCAGACTGGGTTTTCCGGCAGCCCCCAGAATCTGTTGAAGCCCCAGGTTGGTTGCTGTTCGTGCGCGAATGCGCGATAGTCACCTTCCGCGACAGGCGTCACGAGCTGTCATCGGCATGAGCGGTCGACTCCAGCCGGTGGCAGCGACGCGCCAGCACTCCCGAATGACCAGTTATGCGCGGTACAGACCAGCCAGCCTAAGGACGGCGTCGTCGCTCATAACGAGTCCATCTGGTGCGCGATGGCGCGCTCTGCAACGCGTCCTTGAGGATTTTGTGCTCTTTCCTTTGACTGCCATAACGTGGGGATCCGAGCGGCGAGAAGCCGGTCGCCGGAGCGAGTTGGCCCGACCGCCGCGCTCCCCGGGGCCGTGAGAGTGCGCGCGAGGCGGGCGGTTTGGTGCGCGGACTTAGCTACGTGTCTTTCAGAACGTTGGCAAGACCCCAGAGATGGCAGCACTCGGGACGTTGCTCCGGTCATCTGGGTCCGGTGCGCTCCCGCGGCCGGCGCGATGAAGGAGTCGTTCCGGGGCCGGCCTGCGCAGGCCGGACTGCTCCGCCGCGGGATTCCGCAGCGACGGGCGACGCACCCGTGGTGAGCTGGCTCCGCTGGGAGCGAGCATTGGCAGCGCCCCGTACTTCCGTTCCAGTTCGTCAGGCCGGGTCCTGATGCCTGCCACGGGCCAGGTCCTGCCAGGTCCGGCCGCTGCGGATGCTGGCTGGATGCTCGGCGACGATATCCGAGTCCGGGTGCGCGTGCTCGTGACGGACCTTGACCAGAATCCAGCGCCGATGCCCGGTGCAGGTCAGGGCAAAGCCGCCGCGAGCTTGCTGCCTGCAACCTGACCGACAAATGACCTGGTTCGTCGCGGAGGATCTGGGCCGGGCCCTCATCCCAGATGATCACCGCGCCGCTGCCGCGCGCCTGTCCCTTGGTGGACGCCCTCGAAGTCGCCTGCCTCCAGCGCGTGGTCGCCGGCGGGCACGGCCAGCCGGCGCCGTGCCGGATCAAGGGAAGGCCCCTTGGGAACGGCTCACGAGCGCAGGACCTGGCCGACCTGGATCCGGAAATCGAAATGCAGCCGCGTCGCGTCATGAAGCTGCACGACAAAACGGGAGGCCGTCACCCTGCGACCGTACCGCCGTCATTGCACGGTGATAGGTGAGCGGCGGTCACTCCCACGCGGTTCCGTTCCAGCACTAGCGGCCTGGCCTTGATGTTGGCGAAGGTCTTCGTGCAGCCGACCGCCCAGGCGTTCCGGCCGGACGCGGCGTAGACCCCGATCAGCTGACCGCCGTTCGGGAGTATCGGGATGCTGACCCGCCGCCACCGTCGCCGCGCTGGCCGCGCAAAGATCCTGCAAATGCTCGGTCTGGACCTCAGCGCGACGGGACTACTGCCGGGCCAGCCGGGCACACTCTCGCCGGACCGGGCAGGCAGCCAGGTCCTCGGGGGCGAGGAATCCATGCAAGCGTGCTGCAGGTGCAAGAGCGCGGCAGGATTCTGGGTCATGGCGAAGGACGCCCGGGTGGTACGTCGCCCTTGGTGCCTGTCCTGCATCAACGAGTTCCTCGACACCGATGACGTGACGATGACCAGGATCGAGGCGGTACCGCGCACCCGGCGCGCCTTCGGATGGGCCGTCCGCCCCGTCCGCCCCGGTTCGTGACCGTTGAGACTTAGCGCTGGCGACATGGCGCCCACCGACCTCCTGGACGGGTACCGAGGACAACTGGCTCGAAGGTCAGACGCCAATGTGGTGGAGCCAGGCTGACGCCTGCACCTATCGTCGTTGGCTTGAACAGGCTGGCCTAGAGATCACAGAGCAGGCATTCGTACCGGAAGATGATGGCGGACATGCCCTCTTCTGGGCACGCCGACCGGCTACCTGATCCGCGACCTGCGCATCGACGGCGAAACATGCGGGCTAGCCGCCGACCACCACGGCAGGCCGGCGCACGTCAGTGGCAGCAGACGCTGCGCCTCCGAACCACGCAAGGCCTGGGTCGTTCGGATCTTGGTCAGTGACGGATTCTAATAACGGTGTCGATGCTCGCGTCGTCCTGCGTGAGGTGTGTCAGTGCCGCGTTCGGGGCGGCGCCGAGCCATGCAGGGATCCATCCGAGCGGGTTGAGGGCACCGCGGCCGGTAGCGCGGGCTGCCGCCGCGCCGGTGGCGGGCGGTAGTGTGACCTGGTTTGACGGTGCTGATTCGAGTGTGCCGTTGGCTGCGGTTACCTCATAGGTGCCCGGTGCGAGGGTGCCGTTCCAGCCTTGCGGTACTTCGTACGGCAGCCGTGTCCAGGGGGGAGGGTCGGGCGGGGTGGATGGGTTGGCCTGGTAGATCCAGTACCCGGCGGCGCCCGACACGGCGGGCCAGCTCAGCTCGTTGCCCGACGCGGCCGAAACCGTCGGCGCGGCCGGGACGCCCTCACCGGCGATCACCGGCGGGGCTGCTGCCCACGGACCAATACCTGCTGCATCCAGGGACGCGAGCGCAAGGTTGTAGGTGTGATCGGGCGTCAGGCCCGAGATGGTGTGGCTGGTCTGGGTCGTCTGTGCGCCCTGCAAGGCAAAGCCGGGGCACGGCGGGTTGGTATCAAGCCAGAACACGTCGTACCCGGTGATGGTGTTGTCGAAGGGGCCGCTGGATGGCGCCGACCAGGTCAAGGTGACCGATGTGGTGCCTTGGGACGGGGTGACCGTGACGTCGGCCGGCGGGTCCGCGAGCGGCTCACTGGCCGGCATCGTGATGGTCGCCGGGCTGGACGGGGTAGTTTCGCTGTTTCCCCGGGCCGCGGCGACCTCGTACTGGTAGGTGTGGCCGGGTGTACCCCATCCGGCATAGTAGTGGTCTCCGGGCACTGGGAACGGAAGCTCGGTGAAGGCTGGGGGCGGGTTCGGGCTGGCGGTGATGTCGCGCTCGAAGATCTTGTAGCCGCTTGCGCCATAGACCCGGCCCCATTTCAACAGCAGCCCGGTGCCGACGATGCTGGCACTCAGCGAGGCGGGCGTGGTCAGGGTGATTCCGGGGACGCGGGCGGGCGGCGCGCCGGGCACCTTCCCGACGCCGAAGTCGCGAGCCAAGGCCGCGGCGAACGCGTCGGCGATGACGTACTCGCCCAGCCCGTTAGGGTGCAGGCCGTCATAGGTATCGGTGGCGGGCTTGTAGCCGCCGCTGATATTGACCAGCCGCGCCGGGGACTTTGACGTTGACCAGTGCGGGACAGCTGCGGCGAGGTCCTTGTTGTAGGTGCTGATTGCCGCGTTGAGGTACGAGAGCCCGCATACCGGAGTCCGGTGCACCACGTTGGCGACCAGGATTCTGACCTTCGGGTCGACCGCGCGGGCATTGCGTATCAGCGTCTTTGCGTCCGCCAGCGTCCCGGCAGGGCTGTTGTACGCCAGGTCGTTGACGCCGAGCTCGATCAGGAGATAGGCGGGCTGGTAGGCCGACACATCCCGGGCGATGTGGCTTTTGGCCTGGTGATAACTCCAGCCCCACAAGGCGTCGTGACGTCGTGCGCCGCTTCCGGTAAAGCCTGCATTGACCCGGCTGTTGTAGTACCCGTCGGTCGGGTCGGCGTAGTCGTCGGCCGGCAGCGGCTGCCCGCTGACGCTCGCCAGGTCCGCCGGGTCGTCGTAGATGTTCTCGGTCCCGGTCCGGTGACCGACGAACTTAACCTGGGCCTTGCTGGCGATCAGGTTCTGCCACAGCCGGTACCGCCACGTGTAATCACCGAGCACGCCGTTGCTGATCGAATCGCCAACGATCAAGATCTTCGGCACCGTGGTCGCGACCGCGGCTGCACCACGGCCGCCTGCCGGGCCCGGCCGGCTACGCGTGCTGGTCCCTGGTGCCGCGCGCGCCGACAGCAACGGGACGCCGGCGGTAAGCGTGAGCACGCAGCACGTCACCATCAATTTCAGCGCAAGTCGGACGAAACCGCGCACCACTGCCCACTCTCACCACCGAATTAGCCAGCAACCGTATGTGCAAGAAACGCCCTGCAATCGGACCTAAGCAAGCGCGCTCGCCGACCTCAGATCTGCGACCACAAAATAGGGTGGGATGACACTAAGCCGCAGTAACATTCCTGTCAAGATAGGCGCCTAGACGCTACATTCGGGCTGGCCGCACGGCCACCAAGTCCTCCGCTAGCCCCAACCGCAATGTCTAATAATCTTAGTCCATTGACGAGTGCCGCTTCAATGGCAGATGAAATGGACCGATTGCCAGATGTTTATCTCGCGACACGAGGCGGCAGCTGCCCGAGCCGCCGGAGCAACGCGTGCCACTACGACCGATTAACGGGGAAGTCAGAACTGTCACTGCATCTGGCGTCCAGCGCACGCGCAGCTGTCGAAAGCGGATCCAGATCAACCCGGTATGCGCCAGCCCGCCAACGCCCCTTCGCGCGGAGATCGCAACACCCAATGAGCCCTCGACGCACCAACTGCCATGCGGAACGTGATCACGGAGAGTGATGGTCGCGGCGATCTTCACTAGCCGGCCAGCACGCGGCGCAGCTGCTGGTGGTCCCAAGGGCGTCTATCTGAGCCCTGTGGGCCAGCCCGATCGACGCGATAATGGAGTCGTTCCGGGCCGGTCCCTGCAGACCGGACTGATTCTCCAGGCCGATTCCGCAACGACGGGCGTCTGAGCTTGGCTCGACCATGAGTGAGCATTTCGCAGCGCCCAATGTCTTGCCAGATTGCACGCCGAGCGATGACGAGTGGCTGACCGGAGGTCGCTGTTGCGGCGATAGCGCACGTCCATAAATGGAGTTATCCGGGCTGGTAGCTGCAGGTAGCCGGATGGGGTCAGGCAGGGCTGGAGAACATGGCGTATCGTCGCCAGGGCTGGTAGCCGGCGCGGCGGTAGAAGGATTCGCGGACCGTCCAGCCAATGTGGCAGTTGCGGGTGCCGACGTCCCGGAGGACCTCGGAAGCGCGTACCACCAGGGCGGTGCCAATCCCCTCTCCTTGCCTGTGCGGCGCCACGCCGACGCATCCGATGGCCCCGGCGCCGGTGCCGAGCATGGGAGCGAACACGGTTTTGGCGCCGGGGCCATGCAGCAGCAGGGTCCCGGTGATGTTCCCCGTACTGTCGCGCGCGAACAGCACGTCCGGGGGGCTGGACGCGTTGAACCAGCGGCTCCAGCTAGGGAAGACGGCTGCCTCGAATGCCAGCACGTCGGTGTGCCCGGTGTTGTCCGGTTGGGTTATCGTGATGCCCTTGCTCGTGGCGCATTCGCAGGCACCTGGGGGCCGCCGGTACCGCGTCAGGTCCGTTACCAGGTCGAGAGTGTCATGGGTGTGCTGCCAGCCGCGCGTGGTGAAGAACCGGACCGCGCCTGGAAGGTCGCTGGGCACCCCCGGCCAGATGTAATAGTGGCCTCCGCTGGCTGCGGTCACGCTGGTGACGCCGGCGGCGAGCATATGGTCGAGGGCTGCGGCGAGCAGGATGCTGCCGATGCCGCGCCGCTGGTAGGCAGGAGCGACCATGATGAGGGGAATGCTCCCGGCCAAGTCCACGGCCGCAAATCCCACCGGATCAGATCCGGCCTCGGCCACCAGGCCCGCGCTGAGCTGCGCGACGCCCGCCGTCAGGAGTGGCCATGCTGGCGGCATGGCGGCCAGCCAGAGCCTTTCCACGCACTCCCGGTCAGCCGCGGGCGCGAACGGTCGTATCTGCCAGCTCATACCGGCCATCCTCGCACCGGCCTCGCCGGCCTGTGGAACGCACGATAACCGGTCCCGGTCACACCTCGGCCGCCGCGCTGAGGGCATCAAGCAACGCCCACTGGTTCGGATTAACGCCAGGATGATCACTTCTGCTCCTCTCGTCACTCGTCAGTCCAGACCGCGTCTCTCAGTGCGAGACAAGCCCGGACGTCGGACACGAGAGTGCCGGGGTCCCGTTCGGAGCGGCCGGCGTGCCAGCTTCTGTCGGAACGCGGCCAATAAGTAGCCCACGTCGGGTGATGCGTCAATGCGGGCGGCGGTCGGAGACTGGGGTTACTGATGGTCGGCAACGCGCTGGGTCGCTGGTCGCCAACGCGCTGGCCGCCAGCAGGCGAGGGCAGGCCACAGTACAGCTGCCCGGCGGATCGGGTTATAGGGGGCAGACATGGCAATAGGACCTGTGCAGCTCATCGTGCTGGGGTTCAACCATCCCGACTTTCACGGCGAGATCATCGACGAGCTCGAACGGCTGCGGCAAAGCGACACGGTGCGCGTGATCGATGCGCTGGCCGTGTACAAGGATGCTGCCGGTGACCTTGAGGTCGAGCATCTGAGCAACCTGACTGAGCAAGAGGCAGTCGAGCTCGGCTCCAAGGTCGGCGCCCTCATCGGCCTGGGTATTGAGGGCGAAGAGGGAGCGGAGGCCGGCGCTGCGGTCGGCGCGGAACGCGCCGAGAACGAGGGAATTAACGTGTTCGGGAATGCGGAGGAATGGGATGCGCTCGAAGACATCCCTAATGACTCGGCGGCTGCGCTGATCCTGCTGGAACATCACTGGGCCGTGCCGCTGCGGGACGCAATAGCCCGGACGGGCGGCTTCCGCATCAGCGATGGGTTCATCAGCCCGCTGGACCTGATCGAAGTCGGGCTGGTATCAGCAGAGGAAGCGAAGGAACTACACGACTTGGAAACCTCAGCGGCCGCCAGCCGCTGATCGGCCGGAGTGATATCGCAGGGAGGTGTGAGATGTTCGGATCCCGCAGGGTCGCCAGGCGGACGAGCCGGCGCACGGCGCGGCGTGTCTCCCGCCGCCGGATGTGAGGTACCGGGCGAGCAGCCGGAGCTATGAGCCGACGGCCAGCACTGCTAATGGCACGCGGCACAGATGGCGACGGAGCAGCTGAAGTAGCCCGCGATACAGGAGTAGCACTGCAGCCCGCACCCTGGCAGGGGCGGTAGCGCATGCCAATCGTGAGGCTCTAGCAGCTGCAGGCTTGCCGGCTGCGGCACTATTCGCCCCAGGGGAGAGGGCGTCGATGAGGCGCGACGCTGACAGCCGTGGCCGCGCCAGCGACCAGCGGGCAGAGCTGCAGGATAAGCCGGGCGGCTGTGACGGGAAGCCGGCATCTTTGCGTTCCCGTGCCGCCGATCTGACTGCGACTGTCAAGGCCCGGTATGCCGGCTCCAGCGGTGAGCGCATATGGGGGCGGCTGAGCTCCCTGGACTTCATCAACCGGGGGATGCTGTTTGCCGCGATCTTGCTCTTGTGCTTCATACCCTTTGTCATCATCGCGAACGCTCTGGCCGGTCACAGCGCCGCGACCGCCATCGTCAGGCACCTCGGTCTCAATCAGCAGGCCGCCTCAGATGTCAGCCGGGTGTTCGCCTCGCCGTCCGCCACCTCCAACGCCATCACCGCAAGCAGCTTCGTCTTCTTCATCCTGGGCGGGGTCGCAGCTGCCACTGCGATCCAGGACCTCTACGAGGGGGCGTTCGGCATTAAGCCAAGGGGTCTGAAGGACGTGGCACGTAGGCTCGCGTGGCTGGCAGCTCTGGTCGGCGCGTCGGCACTGGCAGCCTGGGCGGGGCCATGGCTGCACAGGAACGCTGGCCCCGTGGTGCTCGGCCTTGCCGGACTAGCTGGCGTTCACCGGTTTCTGGTGGTTCACGATGTGGCTTCTGCTCGGGGGAAGGATGTCGTGGCGGGAACTGTTCCCCTCCGCCCTGGCCACGGGCGCCTGCTGGCTAGGGATGATCGGGGTGTTCGGGCTGACAATGTCCAGCACGATCATGTCTGACTATAACAAATACGGATCAATTGGAGTTATTTTCGCGCTCATGTCATTCCTCATCGCCATCGGGGTCGTCATCATCCTCGGCGCAATCGTGGGGGTCGTCTGGCGGGAACGGCACCCGCCGCTCGCACGCTGACACTGCGGGCCTGCCAGGCCTCGTGGAAGGTGCTCGACGCTGCGGCCGCATGGCGGCGCAGGTTCGCGCGGCGGGGGAAGCGAGCCGGTCTTGAGCGTGCCTCCGCTCCCTCCGTGCCGTCGTGTGCCCACGCGCCGACCGGGCACTACCTTTCGGCCATCATCGACGCCGCCACGTTCATAACCCTCGACGCCGGCCTGGGCAACCAGCCGCCTGCGGCTCCCCTGCAGGCCCTCGGGCCGGTGCTGAACCTGACCAACCCGAGCCTTCGCCACCCAAAATTGACAGCTTGAGGTCGTCGTGCGCGTTATCGCGGTTGCAGGGTAATGGCGGTCACCATAGGTGAACGGCCAGGCAGGGCCCGGGTTCAGGGCCGGGCCCTGCCTGGGGCGATCGCGATAAATTTTGGAAATGCCGACTCTGATTTTCTTCTGAACTGTGTTCTCTGGGCGGTAAGCATGATCTGGCGGGCAACGAGAGCGGCGACGGGCGCGCAGTGCGTCAGGCTCGCAGCGATGCCAGCCGGAAGGAGCCCAAGGCCGCGGCCATCTCTGCCCGGACCGGCGCTCCGGAGATCACCGCGTCAACCATGGTCAGTGACGTGTGGATGTGGCCGCGGGCCCGGATCTGCCGAACCGGGACGCCGGCCGCGGCCAGCGCCTCGGCGTAGGCCTCGCCCTCGTCACGCAGGGGGTCGAATTCGGCAGTCACCACCACGGCTGGGGGCAGGCCGGCCAGCGTGCCCCTAAGCGGCGCAGCCGTAGGGTGCGCCCGGTCCGCCTCGTCAGCGTAATGTTCCCAGAACCACCGCATGAGGGCGGCGGTCAGAACAAACCCTTCGCCGTTCTCGAGATAGGACGGGCGGCCTAGATCGCTGTCGGTGACCGGGGTGAGCAGCAGCTGGCTGGTGATGTCCGGGCCGCCAGCGTCGCGTGCGAGCTGGCACGTAACTGCCGCGAGGTTGCCGCCGGCGCTCCAGCCGGCCACGGCCAGCTGCCCCGGGACGCCTCCGAGCCTGGCAGCGTTGGCCGCGATCCATTGAACCGCGGCGAAGGCGTCGTCCACCGCCGCGGGGAAGCGGTCTTCGGGGGCATGCCGGTAGTTCACCGAGACGACCACCGCCCCGGTGCGCACGCAGAGGTCCCGGCAAAACGGCTCGTCCGCGTGCTGGCTGCCCAGGACCCACCCGCCGCCGTGGAAGTAGGCGATCAGCGGGTGCGGGCCTGCCGTTGGCGGCCGGTAAAGCCGGTAGGCGAGGTCGCCGCCAGGACCGGGCAGCACGGCATCGGTGATCTCGCCTACCGCTGGACCAGGCGGCATGGTGGCGGCTGTCGCCTCAGCAAAGGCCCTGGCATCGGCAACGTTCATGGTTTCCATCGGGGGCAGCCCCAGCGAAGCCATCAAGTCCAGCACGAACGCCACGTCCGGCTGGATCCGGCGGATCACCCCGTCATTGCACCGTGCCCCGGCCGGCCCGTCGAGCCTGAACCCCATAAGGCCCTTCTCAGCCACTTCCTGGCAGGCAAGGCGGTAGGCGTCCACGCCGCCGATGTAGGGCAGGAACACCCGCGGCTTTCCCGGCACGTTGGCGCCCATGTACCAGGAGTCCGCTCGCGGGTGAAGCGTGATGTCGGCGCAATCCTGGCTATGCCGCACCCAGCCCGCCTCGGCCAGCGGTGTGGGCTCGATCCGGTCGAGATTGTCCGCGCGCATGCGCTGCAGGCAATCGGCGACCCAGTCGACGTGCTGCTCGATCGACACGGCCATGTTCGACAACACCGAGGGGCTCTGCGGGCCGGTGATCATGAACAGGTTCGGGAACCCGGTCGTCATCAGGCCGAGGTAGGTAGCCGGGCCGTGTGCCCACCTGTCCTTGAGGGTCGCCCCGTCCGCTCCGGTGATGTCCACCGACACCAGCGGGCCGGTCATGGCGTCAAACCCGGTAGCGAACACGATCGCGTCGAACTCGATCGACTCGCCGGCCGTGTCGATGCTGGTCTCGGTGATCGTCACGATTGGCGTCCGGCGCAGGTCTACCAGCCGGACATGGGGCAGGTTGAACGTCTCGAAGTAGCCGGTGTCCAGGCACGGGCGCTTGGTGCCGAACGGATGGTCCTTCGGGCTAAGCGCCTCGGCTGTGTCCGGGTCGGTGACGCTTCGCGCGTATCTTCTCCCGGATCATCTCGGCCACGACCTCGTTGGCGACCGGGTTGATGCCCTGATCGCTGAACACCCCGAGGATCGCGAACAGCTCGCCTGCCCGCCACGCGTCCTCGAACCGCTGCCGGCGCACATCGTCGGGCGCGGTTACGCCGCTCACGTCGGTCAGCTCGGCCGGCATCCCGCCCCGGGACCAGCGGGCGGCCTCACGGTAGCCGTCGCGATCCGCCGCGAGCTGGGCGGTGCGCCGGCGGCGGGGCGCCGTTGTGCGCGGGCGCCGAGAAGTTGGCCGTCCGCTGGAACACGGTCAGCTGAGCGGCCTCGCGGGCAATCTCAGGGATGCACTGGATCCCGGAGGATCCGGTGCCGACCACCGCCACTTTCTTCCCGCTGAAATCCACCCGGTCATGGGGCCACATGCCGGTGAGATAGACCTCGCCCCGGTAGCGGCCGGCGCCCTCGATGTCGGGCGTCTTCGGCAGGGACAGGCACCCGCTGGCCATGACGAAATACCGGCAGCTCACCGCGGCGTCGTCGCTGGTGCGCAGCCGCCACCGCCGGCCGGCCTCATCCCAGGCGCCAGAGATGATCCTGGTGCCGAACCGGACGTCCCGCCGCAGGTCGTAGCGATCGGCGACGTGCCGGAGGTAGGCGAGAATCTCCGGCTGGGTGGCGTACTTCTCGGACCAGGTCCAGTCCCTCTCCAGCTGGGGATCGAAGCTGTAGGCGTAGTCGGTCGTGGGAATGTCGCAGCGGGCGCCCGGGTAGCGGTTCCAGTACCAGGTCCCCCCGACATCGCCGGCCTCGTCGAACGCCACAGCTGAGAACCCCAGCTTGCGCAGCTTGTAGAGCAGGTACAGGCCAGAGAACCCGGCACCCACCACCGCGACGTCGACCTCAGCGGGCACTGCCGCAAACCCGTTCCCAGACCTTGCCATCTGATGTCCTCCCGCCGCGCTTGGAGCGAATCGCCAGGGTTTGACCCTGTTTCACTATCGCCCACCTGCCATGCGCCGTCCAGACGGACCATGAATAGTTCAGCGGGCGGACCGAGTCGCATGATCAGTCCCAGGAAGGTGACGAAGATGGCGGCGGCAAGTCAGCGGCAGCGAGCGGTGACGATCCAGGCGCGGGAGTCGAACCAGACACCGTCGTCGCTCAGGTGCGCGGCGAGCGCCCCGCGCAGCCGCCGGACCGCGCGTGCGGCTGCGGCGGGGTCTAGCCGCTTCAGCGCTTCGCTGGTGCACGTAAAGCTGCGGACCCAGTCGAGGGCGGCGGCCACGTCCGGGCCGTAGAAGACTGGCTCGCAGACGTCAGTGAAGGCAATGTCGGCGAATCCCGCCGACTCAAGGACCGCCGTCACAGCCGACGGCTCGGCGAGCGAGAACGGGTCCGGTCGCCCGGATGTAACTGCCGCTAGTGCCTGGGGTCCGCCGAGGGACAGGCGGATAGCGGCGTCCCATTCGTTGCGCTCGCGGGTTTGCCAGACCATCATGACAAGCCGCCCGGCTGGGCGCAGCGCCCGCCTGATGTTGGCGAACGCCGCACCGGGGTCGTCGAAGAACATCGTGCCGAACCTGCTGATCGCCAGGTCGAAGCGTTCCGGCGGAAAGCGGTAGACCTGCGCGTCGGCGTGCTCGAACGTGACGTTGCGCAGCCCCTCGGCCCGGGCTCGCTCGCGCGCGTGCGTCGATCGCGGGCGCGGAGATGTCGACGCCGAGCGCGCTCCCCGCCTGGGCCGTTCTTGCGGCCTGCCGGGTCGTCTGCCCGGTCCCGCATCCGATGTCCAGGACGTGGTCGCGGGACTGGATGCTGCAGGCCTGGTGCAGTACCTCGTTATGCCGCCGCAGTTCGGCGTCGTAGCCGCTGGGGCCTGGCCGCTGCTGGTGATCGGCGTTCCGTCATGCCAGGCGCACTGCCGTAAGCCTGCGGGCGGACGGCTGGGCGCGCGGCGACCGGCAGGAACCGTCCCTGACTGGCGGCGTAGTCCTCGAGGCGGTCCGCCAGCTCAAGCGGGCGGCTCAGCGCGGGGGTGTGGCCCCCGTCGATCTCATCGGGGGTGATGCCCAGGCGCTCCCGGGCGACGCGGCGGAGAAAACCGGGAGGGAACAGGCGGTCATCGCGGCAGATCAGGACCCGCGTGGGCACATCGGGCCAGGCCAGCAGCGGGCGACGGTTCGCCCATCCGGGCCTCCGACTGGCTGCGTCCGCGCTCTAGCGCCTCGGCCGCGAGCTCCGGCGGGACATCCTGGTAGAACAGGGCGGTCTGATCGTCGTACCGCTCCCGCACCTCGTCCTCGTACCTCGTGCCGGAAAAGTAGTCCGCAGGCGCCTCGCCCGGCGCAGGAATCATAGGTGCGACCAGGACGAGCAGTTCTACCGCCACCCGGTCGCAGACCAGCGGGGCGGTGAAGCCGCCCAGCGATTGCGCGACAACGACCAGGTCGGTCCTGTCGCCGGCCGCTGCAGCCACGGTGTCTGCGTACTCGGGCAGGCACGGCCAGTCGTCGTCACAGGGAAGATCAGGAGCCACAGTGTCATGGCCCCGCTCCCGCAACTCGGCCGCCACCAGATGCCAGCACCAGCCGACATCCCCGGCGCCGTGGATGAAGACGAATGCAGCCATCCGGCCCCTTCCTCCGCTGCCATCCCGACCGGGACCGCCGCCTGCTAAGCCTGCCTCGCGCTCATGCCGCGGGTCAGTTCCGGTCGCATGGTCAGGTTAGGCGACGGCACCGACGTTCTCGGCTGGTCGGGGGAGACTGAACCTTGCATTCCGGAGCGGCGGTCCCGAAGGCTAGGCATGGCATTCCTGACCATGAAGGAGGGTTAATGCCGTACATCACCTTGAACTCCGGGGAACCTGGTATCCGCGGGCTGCTGCGGTTCCGGCCGGAGACCGGGCGGCCGCTCAGCGAGCTGGCCGAGGTGCTGCTGCGCGGGCCGAGCGCCTTGTCCCGCGGGGAGCGGGAGCTGATCGCCGCTTACGTGTCGGCGCTGAACGGCTGCCAGTACTGCTCGTCGTCGCACTCGGCGTGCGCCGCCGCCCAGTTGCCTGGCGGCATGACGGTGGTGGAGCAGGTCCGCGCAGATCCAGGGACCGCGCCGGTGTCCGCGAAGCTGAAGACCCTGCTCGTGATCGCAGCGGCGGTACAGCGAAGCGGGCTCGATGTCACGCCGGAGCAGATCGGTGAGGCACGCTCGGCAGGAGCGACCGACCTTGAGATCCACGACGCAGTCCTGATTACCGCTGCCTTCTGCATGCTCAACCGCTACGTCGACGGGCTGGCCACGATCGCCCCCAAGGATCCTGCCGCCTACGCCGCGGGCGCGCAGCGCCTCATCACGGAGGGCTATCTGCCGCCATCCGGCCCCGACCGTGAGGGCCAGCCGTGACCGAAGCCTGGAAGGTGCGCTTCACCGCAGGTACGCGTCACCGGCACCGGGCACCAGCGTTGCGAAGTCTCCCCGCGGCCCCGCGGCGGCGACAGCGTGCACCCGGTGACGCCAAGCCAGAACTCCCGTCCTGCCTCGAACCCCGGGCCGGGAAATCGAAGAGTCCGTCACCCACTCGATCGTCATGCCTCCAGGCTGCCACGCCATTCCGCACGACCGCCCTAACCCGCACTTGCGCCGGTGAAATCCGCTTGCGCTGGCCTGCCGCCACGATGTTGGGTTGGGCGCGGCGAGGGCGGGCGAGCAGGGAAGGCGCGCAATGATCACTGTCCACACGGCCGCGGAGCGGCCAGACCTGTGGAAGGTCGCCAGCGACGCGCCGACGGTCTGGCCCGAGTACAACATGCACGGCGATGTCATCAACCAGTGGTGGGGCAGGCTCGATGAGGAACTGCCCGAGTTCCAGTTCGTCCTCTACGACGATGCTGCTGACTCGGTGCTGGCGCAGGGCTTCACCGGCCCGCTCACATGGTCCGGGCAGGACGAAGCGCTGCCGGACGGCATCGACCCGGCGATCGAGCAGATCATCACGCAGCGCCGGTCGCGTGCGCCGGTCACCGCTCTGTGCGCGCTGGCCGCCGAGATCCAGCCCGGCGGCCGCGGTCGCGGGCTGGCGACCGCGATGCTCGCGGCCATGCGGGAGATCGCCCAGCGGAACGGGCTTCGCCACCTGATCGCTCCGGTCCGGCCATCCTGGAAGGAGCGTTACCCGCTCACTGCCATCGAGGACTACGTCCGGTGGCGGCGAGCGGACGGGCAGCTTCTCGACCCGTGGCTGCGCACGCACGAGAGGCTGGGCGCCAGGGTCGGCACGCCCCTGCCGCGCTCGCTGCGCATTACAGGTACGGTCGCCGATTGGGAATCCTGGACTCAGCTGGTCTTTCCCGAGTCAGGCGACTACGTCTTCCCCCAGGGCCTGGCAACCGTGCACATCGACCGGACCGCCGACCGCGGCTCCTACTGGGAACCCAACGTCTGGCTCATCCACCCCGACATCGAGGCCTGAGGTTCCACTGTTGCGGGAAACCGCGAGCCAGGCGGCCTCACGGGTATTACGGCGCAACAAGCCACTACCGCTAAGGTCGGGTCGGCCGCCGGCCTTCATCTCCTGCGGGCAGACAGGAGGTCCACAGATGCCCACTGCGAAATGCGGCACCGCAAGCATCGAGATCACTGCACCACCTGAACTCGTCTACCAGCTCATCACCGATATCACGCGCATGGGCGAATGGAGCCCGGAGTGTTATCGCTGCATGTGGCTGGACGGGGCCAGGACCGCACTGCCGGGCGCCCGCTTCCGCGGCTACAACAAGCTGGGCAGGTTCCGTTGGCAGACCACGGCAGTGATCACTAGCGCCGAGGAAGGCCGGTCATTCGCGTTCACCACCATCCACGACAAGACCGGCCGGGACGAGACGGCCTGGCGATTCGACCTCAAGTCGGCAGCAGCAGGAACGGTGCTCACCGAGTCCTACCGCTTCCTGTGGTGCCCGGTCATCAACCGCATCACCGAACTGCCCGTCCCCAGGGGCCGCCAGCTCAGCCGCGGCATCCACCTGACGCTCAGCAATGTCAAGGCCGCCGCCGAGGCCAGGTGACCAGCGGCCTGCGTGCATCGGCCGCCGGTAGCCGTTCCGCGTGAGCACGTCGGGTAGACGCGCCAGGCATGCACAGATCCGGGACAGGAAGGCTGCGGCCGCCCCTGCAGACTGGCGGCGCCGTCGTCCGCGAGACGTGCAGGCTGCATTGGAACTGTCGATCTTTCCGGTTGTGGGGAGCCGGGGCTGGGTCAGCCGGATGCTGATGCCGGACGGATGGGTTAGCCGGGGATCTGCCCGGCGCGGTTGACGAAGTCACGTTGCAACACGGCGCTGATGCCGTTGACCGAGCCGTCGGCCACGTTGATGGCGCGTTCGCCGAGGTAGAGAAAGGTCTGCTTGCTGAAGATCCATTCGGTGCGGACCCCGTCGCTTGTCATGGCTACGGCGACGCCGTGGCGGCCGAGTGCATCGGCGGCGTCCGGCACCACCGTCACGCCAGGGATCAGCGCGGCTGCCCGGTACAGGGCTGCGCTGACCCTGGGCGGCGCGATCGTCTCGTGCAGCAGGTCTCCGATGGTGGTGAAAGCTTCCTGTGGCACGGGCTGCTGACCGCTCATTTCCTTCTCGATTCGTATCAGCAGGGTGTGCGGGTCGGTCGGCAGCGACTGCAAGAACCGGTAGGTGGGGTCGTTCATGCCGCCCCGGTACGGGCAGTGCAGGTAGTTGGTGGAGAACGTCAGGCGAGTGTCCCGGCCGTCTTCGCGCAGCAGGCCGGTGCGGCATTCGTTGGATACCGACTGCCAGATCTGCCGTTCGTGCGGCTTTTCCAGGACGCATTTGCTGGTGACGCTGCCGCCGTCGCAGACCGAGTAGCTGACCCAGCTCTTGATGTACCAGTACTGGCCATTGCGCACCGCCGCGTGCGGCTGGCGCCCGGCCACGGTGGCGATCTTGGCGAGCAGCCGAACCGCGGCGGCGAGACACCTGCCGCATTGCCGAGGACTATGGTCAGCACGGTCGCGAGTACGGCCAAGGCCGCAGCTCCGCCGCCTGCAGCGGCAACTACTGCCTTGCGGCGCGCTGCATGGCGCCGGGCCCGGTCGGCTAGGCCCGGCGGTACCTTCGCTTCAGCTGTCAGGCGATCGATTCCCTCGCGCAGCAGTTCCTCAATATCGGCGTTCATGATTGCCCTCCCCGCAGCCGGCCCGGCAGGGGCGGCTCCATCATCTCTGGTTCCGGCCAGCTGGCGGCCAGTTCGCGCAACCGGGCCATGCCGCGGGAGGCGTTCGATTTGACCGCGCCTTCCGAGCAGCCGAGCATCGCCGCCGTCTCAGCCTCGCCGAGCTGAACCCAGTAGCGCAGCACGATGGTCGCGCGCTGCCGCGGCGGCAGCTGGGCAAGCAGCCGCACCAGCGCGTCCCGCAGGTCGATCGCCGGCGTCGCATCGGCCAGGACGGGACTGTAAATGCCGTCCGCCGCACCGGCTCCCCGGCTCCGGATCAGCCGCAGCCTTCGCTCCCGGGTCGCGCGGCGCCGCCAGCCGTCAGCGGCGAGGTTATACAGGATCCGCCGCAAATACCCTTCAAGATCCACTTCCACCCGGCGCCGACTGCGCACGAGCCGCTCTAGCGCCGCCTGAAGCAGATCCTCCCCGTCCGCCCGGTTCCCGGTCAGCGCGATGGCCGCCCGCAGCAGATGATCCCCGCGCTCAGCCACGAGCCTGTCCAGGTCCGCATCACCGCGGTTCCCAGCCAACGCCACCACCTGCCCAATCGCCTCTTCGACCGCCAAGGACGAATGAACTACTCCAAAGGTTGCCAGCCTCCTGGCCGCACAAGAAGAACGCGCTCAACGAGACACTCGACGGCAACGATCCGCACATCGCCAGCACAGTCAGGCCGGCCTGCTGATCGCGCCAGGGCAGGTTGACCGGGCTTGGCGCGGCTGAGCTAGCGACGGCGGAGCCAGGTCCAGGTCGCTCCGTCCCAATGCTCGACATAGCGGGGTGCACTTCGGAGCTGAATGGCGCAGCCGGTGGCAAGCCGGAATCCCGCCAGACAAGCGCCTGGCGCAAGCGCAAAACGAGCTCACTGACATCGGCATCCCGAAACGGCGCTTACGACATTCCTGAACTAACGACCTGTGCCTCATCGCGGTGTCACTGTAAGGGTGTTACCACGGTCCGCATCGCGTTCTACGGTTGGGATGGCGGCTCGCATATGGTCGTGGGCGGTCTGATTGGCGACCCGCGTCGCCGCATCCCGGATACGAGGTCCTGGACCACGTAAGAATGCCAGCTTCTAATGGATGAGATCAGCTTCGGCCCGAAGAGGGACTTCCGGTGGCCGTCACGGCGCTGGCTGGTGTTGGCTGCAGCGGCGGTGCTGATCGCTGTGATCGTGACGGTGATCATCACCACTGGTGGTGGTGGCGCTGGCGACGGGCTCGGCGCGGTTGCACCCCGGCCCGTCGATTGCCACAGCGGTGCCGTCACCGTCGGCAACGGCTGCGCATGGCGCTCTTCTACTCACGTGCGATGGCGCGAACTGGGGTCGCCTGGAATCGAACTGGCGGGCTGGCAGTTTCAGGGCTGGCCCGCTCTGGTTCGTCTCCGGCCGCCGCGATGGCTACGTGCATGACGGCAGCTTCGGCCTGCTCGCGCAGCGCCCTCTCGAGGGCATCAAGGGCAGCGTGATGATCATGGAAGTTGCCAACGGGTCGACAGTAACGATGAAACCGGCGTCTGCGGCCCGGTCGTACTTCGTTCATCTACGGTTTCAACGGGCCCAGCCCTAACTACTTGCCAGCCGGGGACACGGGCTTCACGTTCAGCGCCTGCCCGCGCGGAGAGGCCGGACCGAATGGTCAGGTGACGGACTTCTACCTGGGTTTCGTGTTCAAGGCTGCCCGACCGGCGATGGTAGACATCTGGACGCGCCCCTCCGCCCGCCCGATTCGGGTGATCTTCACTTATCCTGGCCGATGAAAGGTGCGTCCTGGCGACGAAGGCGCAGGGGCCCGTGCGGGGTTGCGCAAGGAAGCCGCAGGCCCGGATTTGCAGGTGGCCACGATGACAGTACGGCCGCCAAGCATTTCCTCCTCGGCCGTGCCCGGCCGAGACGGGCGGTGGTTATGCGTGTGGGCTTGGCGCGGTCTGGATTACCAGGCGATCGTGTACGGGTCGGTGTCACCGGTGAGTCGGCGTGGGGTAAAGGCGCGGCCGACGGGTGTTGCCTGGCCGGTGAAAGGTTCACCCGGTACGCGTAGGGGCCCGGGGCGGTGAAGAGGCCGGTGACGAGCGCGTAGTCGCCGGAGGGAGCCATTGCGATCAGGCACGGGGACTGGTCGCTGTTCCAGGACCCCAGCACGCGGATCTTGCGGCCGCTGGCGGCATGGTAGGCGGCGAGGACGGCCGAGTAATGGTAGCCCGCTGCCGCGCCGGCGCGCCGTGAGCAGGCGTACAGGACCTTTCCGTCCGGGCTCAGCGCCACTCCCTCGACGCCGTGAGACGGTGACCGGGTTCCCGGCACGACGACGTGGGCGGCGGCGGTCAGCGATGCGCCCTTGGCGCTGGCGCGCACTATCCGGGCCGCGCCGTCGTTGGTGCCCCGGCTTGTGCCGATGCCCGCGTAGTTGCTGAATGCTAGGGAGCGGCCGTCCGCCGACAGCGAGCCCAGGAACGGGACGACGGTGGGCCCTGCGGGGCGCCACCGCCGGGCGTGGCCGCCTGCCAGGCGAAGCAGTTCGATCCGGTACGGGAAGCTGCCCGATCCCTGGACGTAGCACGGGCCGCTCTCTATTGCCAGGGCGCCGCCGTCGGCGCTGACCTGCAGGCCCGAGACCGGTACATATCCGGGGTGCGGCGCGCCGGGCATCGGCGACAGCGAGGCGAGCCCCGGCCAGCCGCGGTGAGCTTGACTTGGTAGATGGTGGCGCCGCAGCCGATCTGGCCGCCGCTGGCCGGCTCGGCGGCCGCAAGGAACTCGGTGCTGCTGGCGGTGGCCGCGACGGCGGTGAACGTCAGGCCGTGCGTGTGGGAGGCCAGGTCGGTGACCACAGCGCCGGTGACCGCGTCATAGACAGCCACGTTGCTGAACAGATCATTACCGGGGTTGGTGTACGTCCCCAGGAAATACGGCGGCTTGGGCGCAGGTGTGCCGCCGGGGAGTGCGGTCTGTGTTCTCGGGCCACCGTGGCCCTGCGGGCCGTCGGCGCCGGCCACCGCGACGGCGATGGCCACACAGGCCATCGCGGCAGCCGCGGCGAGTGGCGCGATCAGCCGGATCCGCGACCGGCTCCTCTGCCGCCATTTTCGGGCGTCCTGGCGCGGCGGGGAGATGACGGCACCCGTATCGCCGAGCGGGCGCAGCGAGCCCGGCGCCACCGTTTCCGCGGCGCTTTGGTAGGCGTCGGCGATGCGGTCTTCGATGCTGGTCACGGCTGATCCTTCAGGCGGCGCGCGAGCGTTGCCAGCGCGCGGGAGGCGGTCGAGGAGACAGTGCCCCGGCTGACGCCAAGAGCACCGGCGATGTCGGCGTCGTGCATCCCGGCGAAGAACCGCAGCGCCAGCACCTCACGGCCACGCTGCGGGAGGGCGGCGATCGCCGTCAGGACAGCCCGCCGCTCTTCGGAAGCGATCACGGCCGCCTCGGCCGACCAGACCGGCGGCGCGTACTGGACGTCGCGCTTGCTGGCCCGGACCCGGGACCGCTGCACCGAGCGGCAGCCGTTCACGACGCTGACCCGCAAATACGGCAATGCCTTGTCCGTGCCGCGTAGCCGTGGCAGAGCCCGTTGCAGGCCCAGGAAGGCATCCTGGACGACATCCTCGGCGCTGGCGCGGTCGCCCGTCAGCAGCACCGCCAGCCGGACCAGGCTCAGCGCATGCTCCTCGAACAGGTCCGCCAGCAGGCGCTCCGGGGCCGCACCATCACCGGCCGCAAGGCCATCCGTCACAGACGGGGCATCGGGAGCCGTCACCAAAAACCCGCTTTCCGCCATCTGGCCCGCCATCGCGTGGGTCCAGCCGCCGGCGGGACCGGAGCAGCAGTCGTCACATTGATAAGACGCCCACACCCTTAGATTGCTGAGACCCCGCCGGATGCGACCAGCAGCGCGGGCCAAAGACCGGTGATCAGGATCGGATCAGTATCGTCCATTCACCGCATTCGGTGAGGGGCTGCGCCAGGATGACCGACATGGCAGACACGACGACCCCGTTGGGTCCGTGGGATCCGGCCAGCCCAGCTGAAGTCGCGGAGATCTTCAAAGCCTGTCGCGCGCGATGGTGGATAGCCGGCGGATACGCCATTGAGCTAGCAACCAGCCAGCCGATCCGCGAACATGAGGACATCGATGTCCTGCTCCTGCGGCGTGACCAGCTGGCGATTCACCACGTTCTGGCGGGCTGGCAGTGCCAGGCAGCCGAACCCCCGGGTACCTTGCGTCCCTGGCAACCTGGCGAGCGGCTGCCGCCGAGCGTGCACGATATCTGGTGCCGTCCTGGGCCGGACCAGCCATGGCGGATCCAGATCATGTTGGACGAGTCTTCCGGCAGCGACTGGGTGTCACGTCGAGACCCGCGAATCCGGCGGCCCATCGCCACCATCGGAGCAACGACCGCCGACGGCATCCCGTACCTTGCACCGGATGTTCAGCTCCTTTACAAGGCCAAGGCACCTCGGCCCAAAGACGAAGCTGACTTCGCCGCCGCACTCGAGATCCTCACCCAGCCTCAGCGACAGTGGCTGCGTCGAGCGCTCAGCCTGGCTTACGGCCCACAACACCCATGGCGTATTCAGCTCGTCGCGGACATCTAGCTTCCGCTACAAGTTCACCGCATTCGCCTGCCGTTGACACGCGCGCGGCTCTTCGACACCGCCTGGATGCCATCCGGACTCATCGTGCCTCACGAGTTCGAGTTCGATCCGCGGCCCTCCGCAGCGCGTACCGCCAAGTCGGTGCTCGTGTGGGCGGTCGGGCTGTGGCGCGTTCCGCCCGCCAGACAGGAGCCGCCCGCGCCTGCCAGTCAAGGGGCGGCGCGGGCGGCTCTCGCTCTGTCCTCATCTTGTAGACGTCTAGACGCGCGCTGCGGATTACCGATCGCCCGGTGCGCTTGGCTGGTGCGTACGTCAATAAGCCGGCCAGGTAGCGCTCGTCAGTTGCCCGCCACGGGCGCGGCTTCCCCGCCGGTTGGTAGGCCTGTTTCGGTGCGCTCACCCGGCACGGGTAGTTTCCCTGCCGTCGCATCGAGGACTGGGTTGCTGGGCTGGCCGTGGCCCTTGAGGATGAACGACACGGCGAACGCCATTACGCAGATTGTCTCGAGGATGAAGAAGACGTGGTTGTTGTCGTAGAACGAGCCACCCAGCCAGTTGAGTGTCGGCATGAGAATGATCGACAGCCAGATCAGCGCGCCTAGGCCCATGTAGCAGTTGGCGCGCCATCTCAGCTGCGGCTGGTCGGGCGGCATGTCATGGGGGAAAATGAAGAGTGAGATGGCGCCGAGAATGATGAACAGCGCTGTGGCGCAGGTCAGATGCACGACGGACAGCCGGAGCTGACTCAAGGTGGCGTTCTTCGGAGCCGCATGGAAGAACGCGACGCCGAGGGCCGAGAGGCCGGCGAATGTCGTTGCGATGTTGTCTATCGCCCAGGATGTGAGGCGGTAAGCCAGCAGAAAGACTCCGATTACACACAGCGCTCCGGTGAAGACGTTCCCGACCTTCGTGTAGTAGTACGCGCTGATGGACGATTCGATATGGCTGTCAACGACTCCGGTGAGGAGCAGGACCGCTGGCAGTGTCAATCCTACGTACCCGATGATCGCTCGCAGGTTGCGGTACGTCAGCGCCGGATTCTCGCCATAGGCCGTTTTCGTGGAAAGCATCGTCGTCCACCTCTCTTCTGGTCGACGTAACGTCGGCTGCGCGCATGGCCAAGACACAACCCGGAGAATCTCCCGATGTGCTCGTTACCTTTATCGGAAGATTTTGATCCCGCGTAACAAAGGCTGCCGCTGGGCTAGCACTTTTGGCTTCTTGTGTTGTTTGTGGGTGCAGAGAGCCCAACGTGACGAAGGAAAAGTGAAATTGAGCCAGTGCCATAGAGCTGCTGCCACCGACGGATGGGCGTCAGGGGTGCATGCCGGTCATCCATTCACTCAAGCCGAACGGCAGCCGACAGGATCGCGGTCAATTCACCAAGATCGCCGAGTTCTGTGAGTCCTCACGCGCAAGCTGCTTCGCCGAAAGCCAGCGCCGAACGAGCCGAATGGCTGCTCAGGTTGTGCCGCCTCCGCGGTTCAGAACGTGAACCGGCATTCTGGTCAGATCAAGGCCTGTCAGAAGATGATCATGATGTGGCGTCGCGGTGCCGTCGGCGATCGTGGCGAAGTCGGTCTGGGTGGCGTCGCCGCCTCAGCTCTCACCAGTGACGAACACGGTGTCCCCGCACGGGCTGAATGCCACCGGCACGGGATCGTCCCCGGCGTAGTCGGGGGTGCCCGCGTAGCGCCGGATCCACAGCCGAGCGCCGGTGAACAGTTGCGAGCAACTGCTGACGTCGCAGCAGCTGCCACCACTGCGTAGGCGCCCACCGGAAGGCAGCCGCCGGTCCCGCGCTGACTAGCAGCTAGCCCAGTAGCATGGCCATTCACTGCCCGGTCGCAGTCTCACAAGACGACCAGCAAATTGGACGCGGGGCACGCCCACACGCCGTCGTCTTGTCAGGTCTGGCTGGCCACGAAGGCCTGGGTGTGACCGGAGCGGTCGGTGTAGGACCCGCCGGCCGCGCAGTTGCCCGCCGACGCGCACGACACCGAGAGGACACCGGCGCTGCCGCCTCTGTTCAGCGTGCCCGTGCCGGGCACCTCGATCGCCGCGTGCCAGGTGCCGTTGGCCTCGCTGGCCACGAACGCCTGGCGTGTGGCCCGAGCCGTCGGTGTAGCGCCCGACGGCGACGCAGTTGCCTGCCGAGCCGCACGACACCGACGCGACGGCGGCATCCGCGCCCTTGTTCAGGCGCGGCCGTGCCGGGACCTCGATCGCCGTGCGCCAGGTGCCGTTGGCCTCGCTGGCCACGAACGCCTGACCGCTATCACCGGTGGTGTAGAACCCGCCGGCCGCGCAGTTGCCGGCCGATGCGCATGACAGCGAAGCGACCTCGGCTCCGAGCGAGTTCAGCGCGGCGGTGCCGGGCACCTCGATCGCCTTGCGCCAGACGCCGTCCCGCTCGCTGGCCACGAACGCCTGACCACCGTTGTCCAGATCGTTGTAGTACCCGCCGGCTGCGCAGTTGCCGGCCGAGGTGCACGACACCGACATGACGTCGGCGCTGCGGCCTATGTTCAGCGCGGCCGTGCCGGGTACCTCGATCGCCGGATGCCAGGTTCCGTTGGTCTCGCTGGCCACGAACGCCTGGATGTCCGCCTCAGCCGCGAAATAGGAGCCGCCTGCCAGGCAGTTGCCCGCCGAGGCGCACGACACCGAGCTGACGGTGGCAAACCCGCCCTTGTTCAGCGCGGCCGTGCCGGGTACCTCGATCGCCGGATGCCAGGTTCCGTTGGTCTCGCTGGCCACGAACGCCTGGTGGTGGCGCGAGCTGTCCTTGTAGCCCCCGACGGCGGCGCAGTTGCGCGCCGAGGCGCAGGACACCGAGCTGACGCCGGCTTCGCCGCGCTTGTTCAGCGCGGCCGTGCCAGGTACCTCGATCGCCGCGTGCCAGGTTCCGTTGGTCTCGCTGGCCACGAACGCCTGGTGGTGGCCCGAGCCGTCGGTGTAGCCCCCGCCGGCGGCGCAGTTGCCCGCCGAGGCGCACGACACCGAATCGACGGCCGCATTGCCGCCCTTGTTCAGCCCGCGCGTGCCGGGTACCTCGATCGCCGCGTGCCAGGTTCCGTTGGTCTCGCTGGCCACGAACGCCTGGATGTGGCCCGAGCCATCGGTAAGGAGCCCGCCGGCCGCGCAGTTACCCGCCGAAGCGCACGACACCGAATCGACGGCCGCATTGCCGCCTTTGTTCAGCGTGCCCGTGCCGGGTACTTCGATCGCCGCGCGCCAGGCGCCGGCCCGGCGACTGCCCCGGCAGGGACCTGCCCAGCTCCGGCTGGCGCCGAGCACCCGGTACCCAGCAGCGCGGCCGCACCCGCCGCAAACACCACAACCCAGCGTCGTCTCATAACGTCCCTCACGCTATCGCCGGTGATTCCTGTTAATAACTGGTGCCGGCGCACCCACCAGTCACATCTATGCAAGAGACGCGCCGCGGGCGCATTTGTTGCACCTGCCTGGCTGCGCGCGCCGCGCGCCATTCAGCCTGCACGAGGAGCGCGGATCCCGGCGCTGCGCACGCAGCTGGACGGCCGCGCAGATCACACACTCGCGCGCCGTGCACAGGCAGACAGCGACCACCGCGCTGACGCACTATCGAGCCTTCGCGTAGCTGTTGCCTCGGAGGGTCGTCACGCTGCGTGCCCGGTGGCGGCTGGAGAGCGGCCTGGTGCCTTGGGCGGCCGGAGATCCGGCCCGCAGCCTGCGGCTTTGGTGTGCTCATCGATCCGGCTGCCCGGTGTCGGTGCGGCTATCCCAGTGGTCGTAGTACGGGCGTTTTCCGAGCGCCCTGCCCAGCGCCCACAGCGGCGGGAGCACGAGGTTCTGGATCCAGGCAGGCGGGGACGTGACGCGGCTTTCGTGCCGGAAGTGCCAGAAGGTGACGCCGAGCTGCAGGACGTTCTTTGGCGCGCCTCGTGGCGTGGTGGGGAAGTCGGCGACCAGGCCGGCGAGGGCTTCATGCCATTCCTTCGCGCGCAGGGCGGGACGGAGTTCGACGATGCCTTCGATGTCTGCGGTTCCCGGATTGCCCTCGGAGTGGCGCACCCCGGCAGGGACCACCAGGGTCTCGCCGGCCCGGGCGCGGCGCTCTTGGCCGTTGATGGTGAAACGGGCCTGGCCCGATGTGATGGTGAAGCGCTCTTCCTGGTGCGGGTGGACGTGTTCGGTGATCACGCCGCCGGGCACGCTTCGCCAGGCGAACCGGGCCAGCTCGCCGCTGGTCGTCTCGGCGGTGTCGGTGAACTTGATGAGCTCGCCGGTGGCGGGGTTGAAGAACTCGCGGAAGTAGGTCATGGCGCTCCAGGCGGGAGGCTGACGCCAGGTTCTGAGGGGTGCCCGGCGGTCGGTGGCTGAACGATCGGCCGGCCCCGGGCCACCGGATTCCTGTTCATAGTCTGGCAGCCAGCGGGGCAGTTGCCGAGCTGTGATCGCCGTGGAGCACAGTGCCGGCCTGGGCCGATCACCGCAAGAGCCAAGGCATCTGCCGCGGGCTTGCGGATCGGTAGCAGGCAGCCGCATCGAGCCGCGACCGGGGCGGAGCCCCGAGCCCGGAGAAAGCAGACCTCCGTCGAGCAATGACGCCGGATCGCCGAATCGGCGCGGCCCGCAAACGCGTCGGATAGACCGCTGGACGGGCGCAGAACATCCGCTACTTGCGCTGCGGGCGATGACGGGTTGACGGCGCTGCGCCGAGCGGGACGGTTCTGACCCTGCCGCGGCAGATCTTAGATGACGTCGAGCCGTAATCTGCCCCGCCGGGCGACGGCCACCGATGATGTTGCGCTGACTTACCCCCGGCTCTGGAGCCTGTAGCCCGCCGCGTACTCGCATCGTGGTACCGCACTGGACCGCCTGACCGGCGTCCACGCGCCGCGAGCGAACTTTGGCCGGACCAGCACCTGATGGGGCACCCTCCAGCGGATTCAACGTCAAGTGCGACGACAGCGTCATCGGCATCGGCATCGAGCCCGTCCGAAACTCTGCTGCAACGACCACGCCCGCTACCACTGTCGCCGACCGCGACTTCAAGACGCGTCTAAGCAGTCAGCCGAGACCGAAAGGCGATGAGGACACCACGCCGTTTCACGTGCAAGTGTCACGGTCCCGAAAACGACACCACGCGGTTGAGGTTGACATGGCTCGGAAACGGCGAGCACGATGAGTCACTGCACGATACACGCAGTTGTCGACGGTTTAGACGCGCCGGTGACTGCTACCGGGGGACTCCGTGACACCTTCTAGGGCGCCCAGGCGCGTCGTCGGTCCTTTACGAAAGGTGACGATCATCATGTACGCCAAGCTGCGATCGGCCAATCTCCGCTCGGCGGCCAGTGCTACCGCTGGGCGTCGGGGCCTTGCTGCTGCTCATGCTGCCGACGTCGGCCAGTGCGGCCCCATCGTCGTCGACCACCTGCGTCGGCACACTGCCGCCAGGCACGTATCACTCCCTTGTCGTCCCAGCCGGGCAGACCTGCGATCTTGGCGTAGGGCCAGTGCGGGTGCGAGCCGGTGTCCGGGTCGGGCCGGGTGCCACTTTCATGCTCGGCTTCGAACTCGGTCCTGCCACGGGGACTATCAACGGCGGCCTGGTAGCCGACCACGCCGCCCAGGTGCAAGTGCACAACGCCCGCATAGCTGGCGGGGTGCGTATACGAGGGGGCTCCGGCCCGTTCGGGTGCGCGCAACCTTTCGGACCGGTGTGTTTCACCGACCTCGAGGACAACTCGATCAGCGGAGGGGCCATCATTGACGGCTACAACGGCTTCTTTCTTGGGTTCATCCGCAACCACGTGAATGGCTCGGTCATGATCAGCAACAACACGCAAACCTTGGACCAGCTCGATGTGGGCTCGAATGTGATCCATGGCAACCTGACTTGCGCCGGCAATAACCCGACCGAGAAC
This sequence comes from uncultured Actinomycetota bacterium, assembly GCA_963809195.1. Lineage (GTDB taxonomy): Bacteria > Actinomycetota > Actinomycetes > Streptosporangiales > Streptosporangiaceae > Chersky-822. The sequence goes on from CAWEIQ010000006.1 coordinate 623,241, forward strand.
ACCGGAGACTCGCCAGGCCCGACACCTGACACGGTGACCGGGCGGAATACCTGCCACGAGGTCGCGTGAGCCTGGTGCTGCAAGCAAGGCCCGATGCAGCATCTCTCCACATGCGTCGCCTGCCGGGGAGCTGTCTCACGAACAGTGTTTCCGGCTGGTCGGCTGGCAGGTTTCGGCGGCCCGCGAGTCGGTTGACCACCACCGCTGCGGACGGGCCATCGAGCAGAGGAGCTGGCCAAGCGCGGCACAGCTCCTCGTCAAGACCGCTCACTGGAGTCGTCTGACCTTCGCGGCCGCGACGGACCTGACGCCCGGCGGCGCGCTCCGCATTCGAAGCGCAACCATGCCCGTGTTCACAACTTGGCAAAGATCGCCGAATAGGAATGTCTACCGGTGCATAGGCATTGCTTTTTCCTGCCACACGTATCGGCCATTCGTGCGCGCTAGGCCGGCCGTTGGGGATTAGCCTGCCGGGCCGGCAATACGGCGGGCGTGCCTCGAAGTTCGGGGGGTTGCCGGCCGTTTCATCGCAGGGGTCAACATGATGGTGGTGGCGCTGGGTCAGAGTTCGAGGCGCGTACCCACGGTGTTCGGGATGAACGCCTCGCCAAAGCGGGCGCCCATGGCGTGCTGGGCCCGCCATCCGGTGCAGTGGGCCGGGACCACGACACGGGGGGCGAGGGCGCCGAGGTCGTTGAGGACGCGGGGGATGAGGGGCTCGAATATCGGTCCGTTGAGATGGAATCCGCCCATGATCGCGTAGAGGGAGCGGTCTCTGGTCAGGCGGCGGGCGTACCGGCAGATGTTGACGATCCCGGCGTGGCCGCAGCCGGTGATCACCAGGAGGCCCTTGTCCTTGATGTCGATGATGAGCGCCTGGTCGTCTAGGACGAGGGGGTCGGGCTGCCAGCGGCCGTCGAGCCGGGCCTGCTGCAGCGGGAACCCGGCCTCGTAGCCGGTGGTGCGGGGTACTTCGCCGGTGACCAGGACGGATCGGTTGAACAGGAAGCTGGGCTGCTGTTCTTCGATGACCTCGAAGCCGGCGTCGAGGAGCGCCCGGCGGCTGGTGGTGGGGATCTCTTGCGGGTCGCGGCCCGGGATGGCCAGCCAGCACCAGCGCCAGAAGTGGGGATGGATGAGCACCGGGAGGTTGACTGTCCCGAGCCGCCGGATCAGGCCGCCGAGTCCGGCGGTGTGGTCGAAGTGGCCGTGGCTGCAGATGATGGTCTCGATGCCTGACGGGTCGACCTCGAGACGGCGCATGTTCTCGGCTACGCCATCGGGGGTGGTGCCGGCGTCGAAGAGCATCCGGTGCCGGGCGCCGTTCTTGGCCACCTCAACCAGGACCGAGAAGCCACCATCGGCCAGCGGGACCTCGGGGACGTCCCCGCCTTCCATGGTGGCCGCCGGCTGGCGGCCACCACCGAAGACGGGCAGCGGCGGCCGGTGCGCCGGTCCCTGATCCGGCATGAAGGCGTCGGTCACATTGTCCATCAGCGTCGTCACCGTCACCGAGTCGACCGGTTCGAGGTCGAAGACCACCCTAGGCTCGAAATCGTGCAGCACCCGGGGATCGGGCTGACGGGCGGTGACGATGTCGTCGGTGCACATGCCGATCACTCTCCTTGACTGACAGGCAAGTCCAGCACGCAGCCCGAACCAGGCACGACCTACGCGTGGCAAAGCATTGTCCCACCCCATGACGGGCTATGCGGCGACGCCTCCACCGCCGTCGCGGCTACGGGGTCGCTCCCGACCGAACGGCGCCACGCCTGCTGACGCCGCCAACTCTTACGCAACCGGCACCCGCGCCGCCAGACCACAGACCGTGAGCGAACCCGAAGCCAGGGGTCGCGCGTACCGCCGACTGGTGATCGGTGTCGCCAGGGCGCGCGCGTCATATGCGCGCCCCTCGCCATCCAGCTCGCGCACGAATACCTCGCCGAACAACCGACATGAACAACGCCACGTCACAGCCCGGTCCAGGCACTTGCCGATACGACCGCGTCCTCTGTGTCAGCGGCTCCCCTCGAGCTTGGCGCCACCGGCCCCGGCGCGCTGTTCCTGCGGTGGTGGGAGTGGGTATGGCTCAACAGCATCCAGCATCGATGATGGGAGGTAGCGATGACCCATGTAGAGGAGATGTTGCGCACCTACCCGGCCGACCTCGGTGACGTCGACCGCGCAGCACTGGCCCGGTGTATCGGCGAATGCTTCGACTGCTCCCAGACCTGCACCGCGTGCGCCGACGCGTGCCTGAGCGAGGCCGGCGCCGCCGACCTGGTCAAGTGCGTCCGCACCTGCCTGGACTGCGCCGACATCTGCGACACCACCGGCCGGGTGCTGTCTCGGCACACCGGCTACGACGCCAACCTCACCCGCGCCAAGCTCCAGGCCTGCGCGACCGCCTGCCGGTCCTGCGCCGACGTATGCAGCCGGCACACCCAGATGCACGATCATTGCCGGGTCTGCGCGCAGGCCTGCCGACCGTGTGCGCAGGCCTGCCGGGAGCTGATCTCTACGCTCGGCTGAGACCGGCCGCCAATCGCGGCCCTCTGTTCGTGCAGGCTGCCGGACCGCTCCGCCGCTCCTCGTAGGACGCGTCGATGTACAGCTCGCAGCGCAGTCGCAAATCTGGGCCGCGCGGAAAGCTGGCTGTGTAAGAACGCCAGCCGCCCTTGACGGCGACGGCAAGCTGAGCTGGTGCCGGTCGGGCCTTTGCCTGCGCGGCTCCCGGCGGGCATGTTCGCTGTCCTGATGATGCCGGCGGTCACGACTATCGTCGGCGCGGTTCGGTCTGGCATCCCCGGCGCAGCGGACGGAGCCACTCCACGGCCGCGCAGGCGGTCTCGCCGGCCGCGGCGGTGATCGCAATTCTTCTCCCGCTCGCAGGGTGCGGTAGCGGTCGCCGAAGCGGCGGGCGAACGCGTCATAGGTCCACGGCGTGCTGTCATGCCCGGACAGGGCCACCACCTGTGGACCGCGCGCTTGTATCTCCTCCAGCACGTGCTCGGCGTCGCGTTCGCTGATCGGCTGCCAGGGCGGGTGCGGGTTGCCCTGCACCGCCGGCGGCACCAGCGGGGTCCCGGCCGCGTGGACCGGCAGGTACAGCCCGCCGACCACGGCGCGGATGGGCACGTCCAGGACCCGTTCGGTGACCCAAGGATCTGCTCGATCCGCGGGTGGCCGCAGCCACTGATCAGCACAGGCCGAAACCGGCGACGTTGACCACCAGCACCTGTTCGGTGACGTACCCGATCCAGAACAGCATCCGCGGGCAGCGGCGGCAGCACCGTCATGCCCGGCCCGATCACCGTGGGCCGGGAGGTGACGGCCACCTCCGCGCGCGGATGACTCATCTGGGTGGGCACATGGGCCGGCACGCCATGTGGTTCTAGCGGCTCGTCGGAGAAGCTGAAGGTGCGCCCGCGCATCGCGGCCAGCCCGCCGACGTGGTGGGCGTGCAGATGGGAGTCAGTACGGCGTCCATGTCCGCGAAGGCAACGCCCGGGCGTTGTGCGCCAGCGCCGATTGCGGCTTGCCGCCGGACAGCCCTGAGTCGAACAGCACCCGCATGCCACCCGCACGGATGAGGTAGGACACCCCGGGTTCCGCCGGCCAGGCCGCTGCCATCGGGGGTGAGCCGTTCCACCAGCGGCAAGATCGACACCTCGTCGACCTCGCCCAGATCGCTCAGCCGCCCTTCCACCTGGACCGGCCACGACCGGTCGGCGCGCGCCACCCCTGCGGCATACCTCCCCGCCAAGGCGGCCAGCCCGACGCGGCACCACCGGCCGCCAGCACCCGGTTCCAAGGCATCGCGACCTCCCCGTGACCGGCGTCAAAGCCCGGGCGCATCGCTACGCCGCCAACACTTCGAGCCTAGCAACCCGGGTCCGGTGGCGGCGCA
>CAWEIQ010000007.1:0-393180 GCA_963809195.1 uncultured Actinomycetota bacterium
TGACCGACACCGAGCGCGCACTCGTCACCGTCTGATCATCACCTTGCCTGTGTGGCGACTTCCTGCGTATCACGTCCGGCCGCTTGCAGCGACGCGCGACTGCAGACCGTGACTCGCAGCGTCTGCTGCTGCAGCATGAAGGCGTGCACTATGCGGTCATTCGCGGCGCCGGGGCGCTCGTTGCTGCGGGCGCACTCGCCCTGGCGGGATGCGCCGGCGCTGGTCATGCCCGCTCGCCCAATCCGGCCCGGCACACTCGCGCGGTGGCAATGCCGTCACGGAGCCCCGCATCTTCACCGGCCTCACCGGCCAGGCACGGGACGCCGCCGTCGCGGCGGCCCGGCAGCGGCCCGCCTGGTGAGAGTGCACGACCCCGGGCAGGTCACGGGGACCCTGGCTGGCCCGTGCCGGGCCCGCGACCACGGCAGGCTTGCCGGACCGGCGGTGCACGCCGGGGGCCGTCGACCCTGCGGTGACGCAGGCCGACATCGGGGTCACCATCTGCACTGCCGGCTACACAGAGGGAGTCAGGCCGCCGGAGAGCCAGACCGAGGACTTCAAGTTCAGCGAGGCGTACCCGGCGTACGGCATCGCGGCCGGCACCACGTCGGAGCTGGACCACCTGGTGCCGCTGGAGCTGGGCGGAGCCAACGACGCCGCGAACCTGTGGCCCGAGGCCGGGTCGCTGCCGAATCCGAAGGATGCCGTCGAGGACGCGCTTAAGACGGCCGTGTGCGACGGCGAGGTCAGACTGGCCCGCGCGCAGCGCGCGATCGCGCGGGACTGGGAGACCGCCGAGACCCGTCTCGGCCTCGGCTCCGGCCCCGCGCCGGCTCCTCAGCCGCAGCCGACCCATGTGGTCGGCAAGCTCCGGTGCGCCGCCTCGGTCAGCACCACGTCCCCGGCTGACTACCACACGGTGTACGTCTACGTCCGGACAGCGCCCGGCGTTTCGGTCACCACGGTCGCGCACTACAAGACCACAGACAACCAGAAGAGCGCCGTGGCAGACGGGGCGGGCCGCGCGACGATCGCCTACTACATCAGCGGCGCTACCCCCGGCTACACGGTCAAGGTCAGCGTCACGGTATCGGCAAGCTCCAAGACCGCGACGTGTTCCACGTCCTTCACGCCGGCGTCCTGAAGTAGCCGATAGGTTCTCGAGTCTCGCGATCGCTTTGTTCGGGGCCGGCCTGCCAGCCGCCATCATCGCCCTGGCCCTCGCTCACATGCCCTACATCGCCCGCGTCACCCGAGCCGCCGCTATCCGCGAGCGCGAGCAATTGACCGACACCGAGCGCTCCCTCGTCAGCGTCTGGTAGTCGCCGGTGCTGTGCAGGAGCTCTGAAGTGCGCTAGAGTGATACGTATCTCCTGTATTACGTATCGGAGCCAGGAATGCGACTGAACAGCAAGGGACAGGTGACGATTCCGGCCGCCCTCCGCGAGCGCTACGACCTGCATGAAGGCGATGAGGTGGACGTCGTCGAGGACGGCAACGTACTGCGGATCGTTCGCGTCGAGGGAAGCCAGACCCGTGGGCAGAGGGCGGTGCAGAGGATGCGAGGTCGAGCCGCGACCAAACTAAGTACGGATCAGCTGATGGAGTTGCTACGTGGCGACTGAGCCGAGGGGCACGGTGGTCGACCTGGGCATTCGGCCAGCCACCTTGGTCGATTCCAATGTTCTCCTTGATGTGATGACTGACGATCCGGCCTGGGCACCATGGTCCAGCGACAGCATTGCACGGGCAATGGACGATGGTCGGTTAGTGATCAGCCCTATCGTTTACGCAGAAGTTTCAGTCGGCTTCGACCGAATTGAAGATCTTGATGACGCGCTACCGGAATCCGAATTCGAGCGTGAAGCCCTTCCCTACGAGGCTGGCTTTCTTGCAGGCAAGGCCTACGTGGCCTATCGAAAGCAAGGCGGCGCCAGACGATCCCCGCTGCCGGACTTCTACATTGGCGCGCACGCAGCGGTGCGCGGCTACCGACTCCTGACCAGGGACACTCACAGATACCAGGCCTACTTTCCGGGCCTGGAACTCATAGCACCCTGAACGACTTTTACTCGGCCAGCGGCGGGCCGACAACCTGGATGCCGTAGCTCGGAGCTGCCTCCAGCCAGCGTCCGATGTCAGCCTGCATCTGCTGGTCGTCGGCATCAGGCAGGACGAGCCGGTCCGCAGGCCGGCCCACGTCGTCATAGAGGTCCATCAGCCTTCCTGGCGCCGCGATGGCCAGGAACCGCACAGGGCTGGTCCCTGTAACCCGGAATGCGTGCGGCACACCCGCCGGCAAATAGATGAACGAGCCGTCGCTGAGCTGGTATGTCTGCTCGTCCGCCCGGTAGGTCATTGTCCCGTCCAGCAGGAAGAAGGCCTCGGCTTCGGCCGAGTGAACGTGCAGCGGGGTTGCGGTGCCTGCCGGCTGGGTCACCAGGCTCAGCCCGAACGCACCGCCGGTTTCTGTTCCCGATGCCACTCGCTCGAACAGCGAGCCGAGCGCCCACGTCGCCGGGTGATCGCTTCTGCCTCGCGCTAGAACTGTGGTAGTCGTCGTCGTGCCTTCCATCATGCCCCCGCCTTCCGAAGTTTTCATCCTAAGTATCATCGGATTAATACTGGTAAGGTAGATCGTATGAGCGACCCTGTCAAACCACGGCGTTATCGCTCGTCGCTGCGGGAGGAACAGGCCCGGCGAACTCGCCAGGCGATCCTGAGCGCAGCCCGCCAGGTCTTCGCTGAGCACGGTTACGCCGCCACCACGATCGCGCAGATCGCCGCGACCGCCGGGGTAGCCGTTGACACCGTCTACGCCTCGGTCGGCACGAAGCCAGTGCTCATGCGGCTGCTCATCGAGACCGCCATATCCGGTATCGACCAGGCCGTGCCTGCTGACCAGCGGGACTACGTGCAGCAGGTCAAGGCTGCCGTCACCGCGCAGGACAAGATCAGGATTTACGCGGCCGCCGTGACAGACATCAACAGGAGGATGGCTCCTCTTCACCTGGTGCTGCGCGGCGCAGCCGCGACTGCGCCGGAGCTGGCAGAGATGAGAGACGAAATCTCGGCCCGGCGGGCCGCCAACATGCGGCTCTTCGCTAGGGACCTCGCGGCTACGGGCGAACTGCGCCCGGACCTGGATGTCGATGAGGTCGCTGACGTCGTCTGGAGCATGAACTCGGCCGAGTACTTCACCCTGCTAGTCCGTGAGCGCGGCTGGGATCCGGACGAGTTCGCCGCCTGGCTAGCCGAGGCCTGGTCCCGGCTGTTCCTCGCCTGAACCTGTTCCGTCCGAGGCTCAACGTAACGAGCGATCCGGGATGTGCACCGGGCCGCGCCAGACATCTCGTTCACCATCGAAGACGCGGTCGAGCCCGGCGACACCATCTGGGTTCGGGTTCGCGCCAGGGGAACAGCAACAGGCCCGTTCTTCGGCCCGCCGAGCGGCCGCCAGGTGGACTTCACCGTGATCGACGGCTGCCCGGTAACGGACGGCCGGATCGCCGAGCATTGGGGCGTGCCTGACCGGTTCGCGCTGCTGGCCCAGACCGGCGTCCTTGACCGCCTGGCCTGATCAGCCACCGCTCAGGCGCGGGCATAACTTCATAACTTCGTCCGAATACTACGAAAACCACGCTTGTTTCCCTAATCTTCGCGGTAGTAGAGTTCGCTGCGTGCCCACCGTGACCACGGCTGGCGCCCTCATCGGTCGCGACATCGAGTTGGCGGCGCTGGTCAGGCTCGTGAACGAGGTGGCTGGCGGTAATGGCGCTTCCGTCCTGATCGAAGGCGAGCTTGGCATCGGCAAGTCCATGCTCGTGCGCACGGCGCTTGCTGATGCCGCAAGCAATGCATGCCGGACGTTCTGGGGCGCGGGCGATGAACTCGGGCAGGCGCTGCCGCTACTACCGCTACTTGAGGCCTTAGAAGTTCGCGGGCCTTCGGTCTACAGTCCTCGGCAGAACACCATCGTCCGCTTGTTGCGCGGTGAGGTAGCGGCGGAGCGTGGCACCGATGTATCAGCGGCCGTGGCTGAGCAGCTGCTGGCGCTCATCGCAGAACAATCAGAGGTGCAGCCGACGATCTTGGTCGTCGATGATCTGCAATGGGCTGACCAGGCGACCGTCGCGCTCTTGGGTCGGCTCATTCGTTCGATCCGTCAATTGCCGGTTCTTCTCATCGGCATGATGCGCCCGGTCCCGCAGCGCGAGGACCTCATGGCGCTTCGCCGGGCGCTCGGCGACGATGCGAGGATCCAGCTCACGGGTCTGCCCGATTCGGCGGTCGTCGAGCTTGTCGCGGCCCTGGCCGGCGGTGACCCAGATGACAAGCTACTGAAGCTCGCCGACGGCGCAGCAGGCAATCCGCTGTGGGTGACAGAGCTCATCGCCGCACTGGCCAGGAGTTCCGGTCTGGAAGTCACCGTGTCCGGCCGAGCCGAGCTGACGAGCTGTGAGGCCCCGCGTTCACTGTCGGCGGCCATCGCCGACCGCCTCGGCTACGTCGGAGGGCCGGCGCGGGAAGTCTTGCGGGCCGCCGCATTGCTGGGTGTCGACTTCGCCGTGCGGGATCTCGCGATCGTGCTGCAGCGCACAGTGGCCGATCTCTTGCCTGCCGTCGACGAATCGCTCGCCGCTGGCGTGCTGGCGGAGACCGGCAAGGCCCTGGCGTTCCGGCATCCGATGATCCGTGCAGCGCTCTACGACGAGTTGCCAAGAGCTATGCGAGCCGCTTGGCACCGCGACGCCGGCCGTGCTCTCGCGGAGGCTGGCGCACCGCCAGACCGAGTCGCCAGGCAGCTGCTCGCAGCGCCGGGCCGGCCGGAGGGTGTGACACGCGGTGACTTCACAGAGCCGCTCGACGACTGGGTCGTTGCTCTGGCTAACCCGCACCGCGGATCTCCTCGTCGGCCAAGCGCCACAAGTGGCGGTCGACTTGCTACGACAAGCGGTCGCGAGTTGTCCCGTTGGCTCCGCGCAGCATGACAAGCTCGTCGGTCAGCTGGCCGAAGGGCTGTACCGGGTCGGGGACGCGGCCGCAGCCGAGCAGGTGGCCAACCGCGCCCTCGCTCATGCCGTCGATCCCGACTTCCTCGCCGATCTTCATTGCACGCTCGCCCAGTGCCGGATGCGGGCCGGGCGATCTGCCGAGTCCGTTGCCACGCTGAACCGCGCACTCGAGACTCCGGGCATCTCGCGCGGACATCGAGCGCGGCTGCTCGCGCTCACGGCCCGCACGCACGGCAGCCTCGGCGAAGTCGAGAAGGCCGGTCAGGTCGCCACGGCTGCGCTCGCTGCAGCCTCGGAAACGGGCGATACGTGGGCCATGGGCTGGGCATTGCACGTGCTGACGATCGTGACGGCGGTTCAAGGGCAGCTGACTGATGCGCTGCCGCTGTTCGATCGGGCCCTGACGGTGACTCGGGCCGATCCGGCACTGACTGACTTGAGGCTCCTCGTTCAAATCAACCATGCGGTTGCGCTCGGCAGCCTCGACCGGCCTCGGGAGGCCATAGCAGCCGCGAGGCAAGCTCGCCAGCTAGCGGATCAGGTCGGCACGCTGGTCAGGCTGGCGCAGGCTCACAGCGCGCTCGGCCAGCTGCTCTTCGACACCGGCCGGTGGGACGAGGCCCTCGCTGAGGTCGAGACGCTGCAAGAGGATCTGAAAGAGCCCGCCGCAGCCTGCTGCGATTTCGGCGTCGCTGCGGCAATCTGCCTCCACCGGGGTGAGGTTGTCGCAGCGCGCCAGAACCTGGACGCAGCCATCCAGTACGCCGAGCGCCTGGGAAGTCGGATCATTGCACCGCTTGCACTGGCCAGGAGCCTCGATTACGAGCGGGCCGGCGCACTGCCCGAGGCGCAAGCAGCGCTGACTGTCGGATTCGTCGACAACTCCGAGGAGCTCGAGGAGATCGAGGAACTACTCCCTGACGCGGTCCGGCTCGCATGCGAAACGGGTGACCTGGAGACCGCTGATGCACTTGCCGGCCATGCGGCATCGCTCGCGGCCGATTCGGAGATTCCGCATCGGCAGGCACATGCGCTGCACTGTCGCGGCTTGCTTGAGCGCGATGCCGCCCAACTGCTGCACGCGGCAGCTCGCTATCACGACGCCAGCCGACCGCTACTGCGCGCGAAGGCCTTCGAGGCGGCCGCCAGGTGTTTCGTTGAAGCCGATGACCGGGTAGAGGCCAGGGCTGCCTTCACCCAGGCCGTGGAAATCTATGCAACTCTCGGCGCGGCTGCCGACGTCGCAAGGGTCCAGGCCAGGTTCCGGGCCTACGGCATCCGCCGCGGCCCGCGTGCCAAGCACAGGCAGGTGAGAAGTGGATGGGAGAGCCTCACTCCCACCGAGATGAAGGTCGCCGACCTCGTGCAGAGCGGTCTATCCAACCCTGAGATCGCGACCCGGCTGTTCCTGTCCAGGCGGACTGTCGCTACCCATGTCTCGCACATCTTGAACAAGCTGAACGTCCACTCACGGACGGACATCGCCCGCGAGGCCGCTTTGCGCGCCCTCGGCCACAAGTGAGGGGCCTACGGAGGCGGCGGCCGAGAGGACTACAGGAAGTCACGGGTGTCTCCGCGCGTCAGCGGTGCCTCGGCATCGAGTTCGCCCTGATCGTCCTCGAGGGCGAGGGTGAAGTAGACGGCTTTGCCGCCGGGCGTTCGATAGACGCCCCAGTCGGTCGACAGGCTGGCGACCAGCGTCAGACCGCGCCCGGCCTCTGCGTCGGGCCCTGCATTGAGTGGCACCGGCCAGGTACGCGAGCTGTCGTGGACGTAGACCCGCAGATGTCCGCAGGAGCAGCTGACGAAGAGCTTGACCTTCTCCCCAGTTTCGTGCCTGATCGCGTTGGTCACGAGCTCGCTTGTGAGCAGCGCAGCAACGTAAGCATCGACCGGGACGCCCCAGGCGTAGATCGCTGCCCTTACGTAGCCGCGGGCTTCGGCCGCTGCCGCCGGATCAGCGTCCAGCGAAAGCCGGAGCGGACGTTGCACGTCGTGGCGAGTATTCGCCAAAGGACTCATCTGACTTTCCTCGCCGCGGTTAGCCCGCCGGCCTGGCCGCGCAGCTCACACCTGTGCGGCCAGCCCGGACGGCTTCGATAACCCGCTAGAACTGGTGAGTGCCAAACAGGTTTCACAACAAATGCTGGCGAAACTTTCACCGAGAGACATCGGTCTGCTGACGGATGTTCGAAGCGCAGATACCCGACCTTTCGGCCGGGTGCCTACACGGTTAGAGGCCCAACAGACGGGCGCCCCTTAGATAAGCGCGGCCTCGTCGTAGCTGATCGCCGACCCGGCAGGCTCGGGGAACAGGTTGCGCGCGCCGATCCAGTCCTGGGTCGCGTCGAAGACTTCCCTCGTGTAGGGGAGGAACACGATCCGCTCGCCAGTGCCGAACGAACGGACGTCGACCTTGTCCCTGTACTTCTCGGGGACGGCGCGGCTGTGGTAGTGCTTGTAGAGTTCGGGGCGCAGGTCAATCTCCATCTGAGCGCGGCGCAGCGCTGCGAGGTACTTCTCGACGTCGGACTTGCTGACGTCGTTGCCGGTGACCAGGAACCCGATCATGAAGGTCGCGTCGACTACCTTACGGAAGCCGAACGACTCCGCGATGTAGAGCGGCACTCCCCAGGCCGTGGCGGCCTGCACCTCCCGGTCGAGCAGCGCGTCGAGCCGCTCATTCGGCGGTCCCTGGAAGGTGAGCTTCACCTGATCGGTGCCGAGCACGGGCTCCAGGGCCTGCAGCGTCGCGAAGTGGCTGCCCGAGTGGTAGCCGACGCCCACCGGCACCCCGGCAAGGTCTTCTGGCTGACGGATAGGTGACTCAGGTGGCACGACGATGGCGCACGGCGCCACGGAGTAGGCGGTGGTGATGAGCCGGCCGGATCCCTCGCGCGCTGCGGTGTTCGTCGCCCAGTGACACGCGCAGCTGACGTTGGCGCCGCCCCGGCCTGCTTCGAACGTCTCGAATGCGCCGGTCTTGATCTCGCCGCCCGCGTCTCTTGGGGCTCCGTGGATGCCGTAGTCGCCGTTGATCACGAAGCTGTACTCCAGGCCCTCGGCCGAGAAGTAGCCCTTCTCCTGCGCCACCCACTCCTGCAGCCGGCCGTGCGGCATGATCTTGAGCGCCATCCGAAGCCTCCTCAGCCCCCTGACCTCTCGATGGGTCCAGGCTAATCGTGCCGCGGGCGCGGTCAACCCCTGGGCCGCCGAGCGTAAAGTCACAAAGAAAGGCATTCTTCCGGCAGCACAGCACGCTGACCGGACCCGACCAGCAGCGGCAGCGCGCACCGAAGGGCCATCTTCCATGTCCGAAACCGTTGACACCAGCCCGTCTACCCAGGTGAAGCCGCACGAGCTGCCGGCGTCGCTGCGGGAAGCCGGGCTGGACAACTGGATCCGCGAGCCGCTGGACGGCGCCGTTGACACCAGGCGCCGGATCATCATGCCGCCAGCGGCCGCGGTCATGGGGACGCCAGCCAGGGAATACCAGGGCGCTTTGCTCGCGGAGGCAAAGAATCCCGACACGATCTTCATGATGGGGGACAACCCGGCGCTCCCCAAGATGCCGGAGCGGCCCATGCTGAAGGACTTCTTCAAGCTTCGTTTCAGCAAGATCGCGGCCACGCACCTCATGCAGAGTGCGCGGGTCGCGCGCGAAAATGGCATGGACGAGAAGGTGATCATCGCGTGCCTGCTACACGACATCGCCATCGCGGGTCTGCTGTCCGCCAATCATGGGTACTGGGGCGCGCAAATGGTGGCTCCGTACGTGGACGAAGAGGTCGCCTGGGCGATTCAGAAGCATGAGGCACTGCGCTACTTCGCTGATGAATCGGTCGGCTATACATACCCGCAGGCGTACATCGACTACTTCGGGCCGGACTACCGCCCGCCGGACTACATTCGCCGCGAGGCCGAAGAGGCCAGGAAGCATCGCTGGTACATGAGCTCGCGCCTGCTGACGATCAACGACATCTACTCCTTCGATCCCGCTGTCGTCGTGGACTTCGACGAGTTCGAGGACATCATCGGCAAGAACTTCCGGCAGCCGGACGAAGGCCTCGGCTTCGACGGATCACCCGTGGCCCACATGTGGCGGACCATGGTCTGGCCGAACAACTTCCTCTAGTCAGCGCCGTTCGTTCGCGACTCCGTTGCCTCGTCCGTACGCTGGGCGACCGTTCTTCAGCGACCCGGGCCTCTTGGCCGACCTGGTCGCAGCGGGAGCCGGGACCGCGGATCCTAGCCTGCGTGGGCCAGACGGAATGGATGCCCAGAAGGGTCGGTGAGCACCGTCCACCGGTCCCCGCCAGGCTGGTACTCAGGCTTGCCCGCGCCCAGCTCCAAACACCGCCGGACCGCTTCCGCGACATCATCCGCATGCAGGCGCAGATGAAAGCGCTTCGGCGCGGCAAAGGTAGGCCAGCCCGCCGCCAGATAGCCATCAACCCGGGTGAAGAGGATACGGGTGTTCCAGTCACTGATTTCCGTGTACTCGTCCTGGCTGAGCAGTGACGTCCCACCCGAGTACTTGGTGGTAGAAGTCGGCCAGCACAGGCGGGTCAGCGCACTCCAGGTCCAGCACGACGAGGTTCGCGAAACCGGTCATCGGGGTCATCCTTCCAGTCCGAAGTACGCCAGATCATCCTCCGTCATTCAAGCGCGCAGATTACTTCCACGTTTCGGGTCGTCTGGCGAGCTATGACGGTCACGGAGTGCAGTGCGCCGCACCCTACCGGGTTGCCATTGAGCGTTACTTTCGGGCTGCTGCCAGTGAATTGGTAATTGCCTGCGGGCAATGACATCTTGAAGTGGCCGCCGTCACCTGCGGTCACCTGAGACGGCTGCCGGACTTATCGACGGCTCTCACAGTTCCCGGCACTGGCTGGGGTGCCCTCGCGGTCGCGCCTGGACCGCCGAACACGAGTAGTCCCGTCACTGTCCCGTAGTCACGACGAGGCGTCACGGGGTGCGCTGAGCACGCTGACATAGTCGTGATGGCTGCTGCCAGGACAGTTGTCGCTGCGAGCATCGATCTCAGCCGCTCGGTGATCGACCACGACAACGAGCCTGGTTCCTCGCATGAAGCGACCATACGCTTGATCTGTCCGACGCTGCTCATCTCCTTAAGACGCGCACGGGAGCCATTGTTGCTCTCGTTCTAATGATCACGGATGATTGTCGGCGGCCCGTGCTGAAAGTCATCCGCGATCATGGCGGGACACTGACGTAATGGATGTTGAGGACCTGGCACGGCGCTGGCGCCGGGCGAGGCGCAGGTGGGACCGGCTGAACGCGGAGAAGCTCCGGCTAGCCGCCGCCGGCCAGGAACCGCCGCGGGCTTCATCGATGAGTGGGGCCAGGCGCGGGCGGAGTTCGAGGCTGCCGAAGAGGAGTGGAATCGGGCGTACCGGATGGGCGTCGTCATCGTCGTTAATGACCAGCAAGCCGATGCCGCCGAGGCACGGCTCGACGAATTGTACGAGCAGGTCGTTAGCTCGCCGCTCGACGACGCGCCGCGGCTCGCTTATGCGGACTCCGTGGAGGCGACCGACCCGGAGCGGGCCGAGTTCATCAGGCTCCAGGTCAGGCTTGCCAGGTTGCGCAGGGAGCGCGACAATTCGGAACCGCCCGGCCCGTACATCCGCGAGCATGCGCTCATCACTGCACGAGGCACCGAGTGGGCCGCCGACGTCCGCGGGCTCGTCGACAAGTGGCAGTACCTGCGCGGATTCGTCGACGTGGTGTGGATGGACGCCGCCGCGTTCCTGGCGACCGCCCCCGCGGTTTACCGGCGCGCCCCGGTCATGCACCTCAACCTGACCGGCGTATCGCCGGTCGCTGACGAGTTGTTCAGGTCACCGCAACTGCGCCGGATCAGGTCGATCAGCATGATCGCGAACAAGCTCGGCGACGACGCGGCGATCGCCCTGGCGGGCTCGCCGCACCTGGCTGGGCTCGAGTGGCTCGACCTGCGCAACAACCGGATCGGGCAGGCCGGACTCGAAGCGCTCGTGGCCTCGGAACGCCTGCCGAGGCTGGGTTTCCTCGGCTTCGCAGGCAACGTCGCCGATGACCCTACGCCGCGTCACGCAGACGAATACGACGCCGACACCATCGAGGCGACCGCCTTGCAAAACAGGTACGGCCCGAAAGACTGGCTGAGCGCCAGGATCCGCGCACGCTGGCCGCCAGACCGCGACGCCGTCTGGTAACTTCGGCATCCGCATCGGCGCCAGGCAGCCCTCACACCGTCGTGGCGATCCCGCCGTCGACCGGCAGCACGGCGCCGGTCACGTACGCACCGGCCCGCGAGGACAAGAACACCGCCGCCCCGGCCATGTCGTCGGGCCTGCCGATCCGGCGCAGCGGCGCCGCCTCAGCGATCGCGTCGCCGAAGTTCGCCAGCGTGTACGCCATCATCTTGGACTCGAACGGTCCTGGGGCCACCGCGTTGACGGTGACGTGCCTGGGCCCGAGTTCCCTGGCCAGCACCTTGGTCATGTGGTGCAGGCCAGCCTTGCTCGCTGAGTAAGAGTACGTGGGCAGCGAGGGAACATGCAGCCCGTCGATGCTGCCGATATTGATCACCCTGGCCGGGTCGTCGTGGCTGCCGGCCGCCTCGAGCAGCGGCAGGAACGCCCTGGTCAGGAAGAACGGCGACTTCAGGTTGAGGTCGAGCACCTTGTCCCAGGCCGAGGCGGGGAACTCATCGAGCGGCGCGCCCCAGGTCGCGCCCGCGTTGTTCACCAGGATGTGCAGCGCCTGCTCCCGGTCGCCGACCTCGCGCGCCAGGCGCAGGCACTCGGCCTCGGTCGACAGGTCCGCCTGGATCGCGGTGACCTGGCCGAACTGCGACAGCTCAGCGCTCGGCCTCGGCGCAGCCCTCGGCCTTGCGCGAGCTGATGTAGACCTTTGCCGCGCCGGCCTGGAGCAGGCCGCGGGAGATCATCAGGCCGATGCCGCGGGTTCCCCCGGTCACGACGGCCGTCTTGCCGGTCAGGTCGAACAGATCCATGAGGTACTCGCTTCCGATGACGAGATGATCGCCCCTATTGTCCATCCCGCGGGCCGCCGGATCGCGCCGGATCGGCCAGTCTGGCGGCCAGCGGCGACCGGCGCGACGGGGTCGGGTTGCCCGCGCGTTCGGCGATGATCTAGGTTTCGGGCCATGCACGGCGTGGACAGGGTGACCGAGCAGATGATCCGTTCCGTGCTCGCCTACGCCGAGAACAGGCTGCGGCTCGACCCGGTTCCGCTCGACACCGGCTCACGCGATCCTGCCGTGCTCGACCTCGCGCTCGACGGGTTGCTCGGCGAGGAAGGGCACAACCCCGACCAGGTGCTCGGCGCCTACGCTTCGGTGGTCGCGCCAGCCGTCATCTCGGCGGACAGCCCGCGCTTCCTCGGCTTCATCCCTGCGGCCCCGACCAAGGCGGCGCTGCTGTTCGACATGCTCGTCTCGTGCGCCTCGATCCAGGGCATCTCCTGGCTCGAAGCCGCCGGGGCCATCCACGCGGAGAACCAGGTGCTCGCCGTGCTCGCCGCCCGCGCGGGGCTGCCAGAGTCCGCGGGAGGCTGCTTCGTCTCCGGCGGGTCGGCCGCGAATCTGTCCGCCCTCGCCGTGGCTCGCGAGACGGCCAAGCGCAGGGCGGCCGCCACGGACCAGCCGGAAGGGCAGCCGGAAGGGCGCATACCCGCTGGCGGGCGCTGGTCAGCGGCGACGCGCACTCGTCCGTCTCGAACACGCTCCGGTTGCTCGAGATGGACCCGCTCGTCGTGACGACCGACGACCACCGGCTGACCGGTGCGGCGGCGGCCGCGGCCGTGGCCGCCGATCCCGATCCCGGCTCGATCGCCGTGGTCGTGGCGACCGCGGGCACGACGAACGCGGGCATCATCGACGACCTGGCCGGACTGGCCGACGTCGCCGCCGGGCTCGGAGCCTGGTTCCACGTGGACGGCGCCTACGGCGGAGCCGGGCTGTTCGCGCCGAGCGTGCGGGCCAGGTTCGACGGGATCGAGCGGGCCGACTCGCTGGTCATCGACCCGCACAAGTGGCTGTTCGCGCCGTTCGACTGCGCGGCTCTGCTCTACCGCGACCCGGCGCTCGCCAGGTCGGTCCACACCCAGGACGCCTCCTATCTCGACGTCATTCACGACAAGCCGGGGGAGTGGAATCCGACCGACTACGCGCACCACCTGACAAGACGGGCGCGCGGGCTCCCGTTGTGGTTCTCGATGAGTGTTCATGGCATCAACGCGTACAGCGATGCCATCGAGACGGCGATCGGCCTGGCACGGCAAACGGCGGCCGAGATCGCCAGCCGGGATTACCTTGAGCTGATCAGGCAACCCGATCTGTCGATCGTGCTGTTCCGCAGGCGCGGCTGGGCGGCCGGGCAGTACGCGCGGTGGGCGCAGGACCTGCTGGACGAGCAGATCGCCTTCATCCCGCCGAGCGCGTGGGAAGGACAGACCGTGGCCAGGTTCGCGTTCTTGCATCCGCACACACACGATGGACCTGGTCGTGAGCATGCTCGACCGGATGGCGTGAGATGGCGGTGGCGCGATGACCAGCGGCGAGGAGCAGCGCGGCGGCCGGAGCAGGGCCAGACAAGGCAGGCCGGGCCCGACAGACGCAGTGGCGCGGCGCGCGGCCGAGGTCGGCCGCATGTGGCCGGGCTGCGCTCGCTCGGCCAGCCGAACTCTCTGGCCAGGCAGTTCGACTTCGGCGACGACAGCCACGAGTGGCGGCGGGTGTTCGCTGAGCTTGTTCGGCACGTTCCTGCTCGTGCTGGTGGCGGCGGGCGGTCCGATCGTGAACGCGCGGTTCGGCGGGCACGCGATCACGCCCGACGGCACTCGTGGTCGCGCCGGGCATGATGGTGCTCGCGATCATCCTGTTCATGGGCACGGTGTCCGGCGCGCACCTGAACCCCGCCGTCACGATCGCGTTCACGCTGCGCCGCGACTTTCCCGTTCCGCCGGGTGCCGATGTACATCGTCGCGCAGTTCGCGGGCGCGGTGCTGGCCACGCTCGTGGTGACCGCCCTGATCGGCAAGCACGGCACCGCCGGCCTGACGCTGCCAGGACCGGGCATCTCGACCGGCATCGCGATGGCATGGGAGGCGGTGCTCACCGCCGGCCTGGTCAGCGTCGATCACGGGTACCGCGTCGGGCGCGCAGCAGATCGGCGCGATGTCCGCCATCGCGGTCGGCAGCTACATCGCCCTGGCCGGGCTGATCGGCGCGCCGGTCAGCGGCGCGTCGATGAATCCCGGCTCGCTCGCTCGGCCCGGCGCTCGTGCTCGGTGACTGGACGTCCTGGTGGGCGTACCTGGTCGGGGCCGCTGCTCGGCGCGGTCGCGGCGGTCGCGTTCGCCCACATCCTGCGCGGCAGCGGCGGCGGTGAGTTCGGCCGCCGGGCCGCGCAGGGCACGCTGGGCACGGCCTGGCTGCCGGGCCGCAGGGAGCGGGGCCGGCAGGCCGCAGGCCTGACCGGCAGGCCAGCGCGCGGGACCGGTCAGCGCAGCCACCGCTGACGGCGGGCTGAAGTAGATTCGAGCTATGAACCAGCCACTGACCCTGATGGCAGTCCATGCCCACCCCGACGACGAGGCATCGAGCACGGGGGGCGTCCTGGCCGCCTATTCCGACGCAGGGCATCAGGACCATCGTCGTCACGTGTACCAATGGCGAGTTCGGGGACGGCCCGGCCGGCATCAAGCCGGGCGAGGATGGCCACGACACGGCGGACGTCGCGCAGACCAGGCTGGCCGAGCTGCGCGAGGCCTGCAAGCACCTCGGCGTCACCGACCTTGAGACGCTCGGATACCACGACTCCGGCATGCCCGAGTGGGAGTACAGGAACAGCCCTGACGCGTTCTGCAACATCCCGCTCGAGGACGTGGTGGACAGGATCAGCGCCCTGATCGAGGAGTACCGCCCGCAGGTCGTGATCACCTACGACCCGGACGGCGCCTATCAGCACCCCGATCACGTGCATGCGGCCCGCGCCGCGATCGGCGCGGTGGAGCAAGACCGGCATCCCCGCCAAGCTCTACCTGACCGCGATGCGGCGCAGCGAGTGGCAGCGCATCTTCGAGGCGCTGCGCGAGGCGGGCGAGGACGTGCCCGAGTGGGACATGACCGAGGAAGAGCAGCGCCAGATCGCCGAGTCCGAAGCGCGGATCACCACCGAGGTGGACATCACGTCGGTGCTCGATCGCAAGCGCGACGCGCTGATGGCGCACGCCAGCCAGATCACCGATTCCTGGTTCAGCAAGATCCCGCCGGACGTCGTGCGAATCGGCGTTCGGACGTGAGTGGTTCATCCTGGTGCGTAACCAGACGCAGGCGCCGGTCCCGGAGACTGACCTCTTCTCTGGCCTGCGCTAGCGTCCCGGGCGGCTGCCCGGCCGAGCTCAGACCGCGGGCTTGCGAGCTCGGTGGCACCGGCCGGCTCGGCCACCCCGTCGGGGCGGCGCCGCCTGCGCAGGTAACTGAGCACGACGGTGATCCCGAGCGCGCCGGCCGGCGGCAGCGTGACCAGCGCGGGCAGCTGGTAGCGCCAGGAGAACTGGAACGCGTCGGAGACGATCAGGATCGCGGCGCCGCAGCGAAGAAGAGCAGGCGGCCTGCGCGAGCTGACGCCGCCGCGGTGCCGCGCGCCAGACGACGACGAGCAGCGACCCGACCAGGCCGGCGGCCGCGAACATCGCCATCAGCGGCCCAGGCGCGTAGCCGCCGTGCAGCTGATAGGAGCGCAAGGAACGCGGCCGGTCCCTTGCTGACCGCGGCCGGGCCGCCGTAGGACGTCGTCGAGCCGATGCCTGGTGACGTCGGGCCGCCTGGCTGCAGCCGGAGCCCGAACACAAGGCGGTGGTTCCTGCCGAGCGTCACCCAGTCGGGGAAGGTCGGATAGGACTCCTGGAACTGCCAGCGCGAGATCGGCGTGCCGACCTGGCTGGACGTCCTGGTCAGCGAGAACAGCTTGAGGCCGTCGGCTCGCGATGGCGGCGAGCACCCGCAGCGGCTGCTGGGCGAAGACCTGGTGGTCGAAGCTGGCGATCACCGCGTACCGGTTCATGCCGCGCGGCGCCACGTAGGTCTTGAGCGGCGAATCCTTGAAGTGGTCGAGCCAGTCGATGCCGTAGGCGCGCTGCTTCGCCGTCGGGCAGAGCGGCCGCTCGTAGGCGGGAATGCGCAGCGTCGCGCAGTCGGCGGCGACCGCCATCCGGCCATAGCGTGGACAGGCTCGGCGTCGCGGTGGCCAGCCAGAAATGGCCGCTGATCAGCAGCGAGCCCGCCATGTAGCCGACCACGGGGACGGCGAAGGCGGCGGTCAGCGCGACCCTCTGGTGATGACCGTTCGCCAGCCGCCGCCCGCGGCGAGCAGGAACAGCAGGGCAGGCAGGATGAGGATCTCGCCCACCTGGCGCACCGTCGCCGAGGCGCCGAGCAGCAGCCCGGCCGCGATCACCGCGCCCAGCCGCGGCCCGGTCCTGGCTGGCGAGCAGGACCGCGATGCCGGCGACGATCAGGGCCTCGAACCAGACGTCGGGCATGATGTTCTGCTCGATCTGGATCTGGTAGGCGTCGAGCAGTACCGGGGCGACGGCGATCGCCGCGAGCCAGCGCGGTGTGTCCT
This sequence comes from uncultured Actinomycetota bacterium, assembly GCA_963809195.1. Classification (GTDB taxonomy): domain Bacteria; phylum Actinomycetota; class Actinomycetes; order Streptosporangiales; family Streptosporangiaceae; genus Chersky-822. The sequence goes on from CAWEIQ010000007.1 coordinate 16,676, forward strand.
TGCGGATCAGGATGATGTAGATCGCACCGGCCATGGCCAGGCCGAGCAGGTGCTGGACGGCGGTGACGGTGCCGAGGTTGCCGACCGCGAGTATCGCCTGGAGCGGCGCCTTGTACCCGACCGGGTCGGCTCCTGGATAGGCGTTGTACAGGTACTTGATCGAGTCGATGTAGAGCAGGGCCGGATGGTACGCGAGCTGTGCCGCCACGCGCAGCGCGAGCCCGGCGGCTATCAGGACGACCAGCAGCCAGTTTCTGCCGGCAGCCCGCCACGCGGACCTCGCCACGCCGATGAGCGATCCGGCCGCCGCGGCGGCGCCAGCACGGCGCGGCTGTTCGCTCACGGCGCCTGAGCGGCCATCTCCGGTGCTCGTCCTGGCACGGTGTCAGCGGGGACGGGCGCTCGGGGCTTGCGGGCCGCGAGGATGAGGGCTGCGATGCCGAGCGCGCCGGCCGGTGGCAGGGTGACAATCGCCGGGATCTGGTACCGCCAGGTGAACTCGAACAGGTCGGATACCCCGAGGATGATCGCGCCGGACGCGAAGAAGAACAGGCACGCCAGCGCGGCCGGACGAGCTGCGGCGAACCGCGGCCGGCGAATGAAGGCGATGATCGAGCCGGCCAGGCCGACAATGAGGCACAACGCGAACAGCGGGCCTGGCGTGTAACCGCCGCGGAGCTGATACCAGCGCAGGAACTTCGCGATCGGGGCATTCACCTGCGGCGCGCCGCCGTAGTTCGGATTCAGCAGCGTCAGCGTCGAGGACTGCAGGGAGCCGAGGTCGAGCCAGATGCTGTTGTTGCGGACCGAGATCCACGGACCGTACTGGGCGGTCGGGAAGTGCCGCTGGAACTGCCAGCGCACGATCGGGGTGTCGCCCTTGCTGGTGTACCTGTTCAGCGCGAACAGCTTGACCGAGTCGTGCAAGATGGCGGAGATCACGCGCAGCGGCTGCTGCCGCTCCACGGCCCTGTTGAAGTCAGCGACCAGTGTGTTCTTCTGCCCTAGGTAGGCGAATGGCAGCGTCTCGTCGTAGAGGCGCAGTGGGGAGTAGGCGCCATGATCGAGCCAGTCCGGGCCCATCGCCTGCTCCTGGCTGGTCGGGCAGAGCGGTTGCTCGATCTTAGGCAGCTTGAGGGTGCTTGCAGTCGGCGGCCGCCGCCATCCGGCCGTAGGTGAGGCTGACAGAGGACCTCGAAATCCAGAAATGCCCGGCGAGCTGGTAGTCCGCGCTCAGGTAGAACAGCACTGCCAGCGCGAACGCGCAGGCGACCGCGGTCGCGTTCTGCAGGACTTTGCGCCACCCGCCGCCCATCGCCACGATGAAGATCAGCGCGGGGATGATCAGTACCTCGCCGACCTGCCGGATACCGGTCGACGCGCCGAGCAGCGCACCGCCGATCAGGGCGAGCTTCATGCCTGGCTGCGGACGCCAGAGCAGCACCGCCAGGCCGGCGACCACGAGCGCCTCGAACCAGATGTCGGGCATGATCATGGACTCGACCTGGACCTGGTAAGCGTCGAGCAGCACCGGTGCGATGGCCAGCGCGCCCAGCCAGCGCGGCACGCCGCGGCGCACCAGGACGACGTACATGGTGATCGCGATGCCAATGCCGAGAATGTGCTGCACGACCTCGACGGTGCCGAGGCTGCCGACTAGCAGGATCGCCTTCAGCGGCAACTTGTAGCCGACCGGGTCTGAGCCGGGCCAATTGTCGTACAGGTACTTCAGCGTGTCTATGTAGATGATCGCCGGGTGGTAAGCCATCTGGGCCAGGGCGCGCAGCGCGATGCCCAACGCGATCAGGATCGATGCCAGCCAATGGTGCCGCAGCATCAGCGGGATCCGGCGGATCAGCGCCACCGCGCCGCGGCTGCGCCCGGCCCAGCCGCCAGGCCCGGCCACTTTCGCGCCGATCCCGTGCGCCGGCCTTCCATTCGCTGCAGCTGAAGGTGCGGGAGAACTGCCGTTGGCCTCGGCATTGCCAGGAGCCGGCGCGGAGTCAGATGCCGACGCGTCGGACGCCGACTGTCCGCTTGCTGGCTGAGTTCGCATGTACGGTCGTCCCGATCGTGGCTGGCTGTACCGTTTTCGCTGCCTGGGGCCTGCCGCAGCGCCCTCTGGCTGATGGCGCTTCCCGGGACCTATACCCGCAGGATCTGCCGTTAGCGGCAGTGCCCGCGGGACAGCCTCCCAAACGGTGGCCACGAGACCAACAGGTGCTTTCCCGCTGAGACTACCGGACCGCCTGAGCAGCGCTGTCGTAGCCTATCCGTTCCACGTGCCCCGTGCCGGCGGCGCTGATGAAGCCTACGCAAATTGTCAGAGTCTTTACTTATCGTGGCGCCGTGCTGGACGCGGCGCCACCCTATGGCAGGCAGCCATGTACGCAGGTCAGCTGGCCAGAGCTGCGCGCTGTCGTGCGCTCGCAGCAACCGTGGCTGAGCGCGCCCCTGGCTGGCTGCCAGCGGCTCTGCGCCGTCTGCCGCGGTCCTGCCGGAGCGGGGAGCGTCCGCTGCTTCCAGTGCGACCTGCACTGGCAATGTGCTGCTGGCAGCATGGCGGATGCGGTGGCGCCGATCGCATTCGCAATCAAGGGCGGGCCGCACGCGAGGCTGCTGTGGCAGTACAAGTCGACTCGGCCTGCAGTCGCGGATGCCGGGCATGCGATGACGATCCGCGCCATGCTCCTGGTCTTCCTGCGCGATCACGGTCGTTGCCTGTGGCGCGCCGCCGGCTCGGCCCGCCCGACGCACGTCGCCGTCGTCCCGACAGCCAGGGGGCGGCCAGGCACGCATCCGCTGCGCTCGCTGGTGCAGGGCTACCTGACGATCCCGTGGGCCGATCTGGTAGCAAGGCCGGGCGGAGAACAGGTGAGGGATCTGGACCCTGAGCGATTCAGAGCCAGGGCCGCTGCCAGGAGCTCATGTGTTGCTGATCGATGACACCTGGACGACAGGGTCGAGCGCCCAGTCGGCTGCCATCGCGCTGCGCGCGGCCGGAGCCACCTCGGTCGTCACGGTTGTGATCGGCCGGCACGTCGGCCGGCCCGCAGCGGAGCAGGCCGGTCTCGGACCGGCTGCCATGCCGTTCCGCATGGACAGCTGTGCGGTTCATCAGGACCATGCGGTCGGCTCGCAACCATAGGCTTGACCCTGTGATGACCGCCCCGCCAGCCACGCAGAAGCCCGCGCCACAGGTCCGCCGCAAGGCGGCCAAGGGGGAGCCGTCCAGGACCGCGTTGGTCCGCCGGGCCCGGCGTATCAACAAGGAGCTCGCCGAGCTGTATCCGGACGCGCACACCGAGCTGGACTTCACCACTCCGCTCGAGCTGCTGGTCGCGACGATCCTGTCGGCACAGACAACAGACAAGCGGCGTCAATTTGGTCACGCCGGTCCTCTTCGCCAGGTACCGGACCGCCGCCGACCTGGCTGGGGCGGACCGCGACGAGGTCGAGAAGATCATCGTGACGACCGGCTTCTTCCGTGCCAAGACCACCAGCATCATCGGTCTCGGGCAGGCGCTGTGCGAGCGGTTCGGCGGCGAGGTGCCGCGCAAGCTCAAGGACCTGGTCACCCTGCCTGGTGTGGGCAGGAAGACGGCCAACGTGGTGCTCGGCAACGCGTTCGGGATTCCCGGCATCACCGTCGATACGCACTTCGGGCGGCTCGCCAGGAGGTTCGGCTGGACCACGTCTGACGACCCCGTCAAGGTCGAGCAGGAGGTCGGGGCGCTGTTCCCGAAGTCGGAGTGGACGATGCTCTCCCACCGGCTGATCTGGCACGGCCGCCGGGTCTGTCACGCGCGCCGGCCGGCCTGCGGAGCGTGCGGTATCGCGGCGCTCTGCCCGTCCTACGGCGAGGGCCCGACCGACCCGGCCGTGGCGGCCAAGCTGGTCAAGCCAGGGCCATTCTCGTGACGGCCGCCGGATACGACCGCGAGCCAGAACCCGCCCCTGCCGAACGCGGCCAGGTGCCAGTCTGGCTGCGTGACCTGGCCAGGTCGGCTGCGGCGATGACCGTGCCGCCCGGGTTGCGCCCGCCCGCCAACGGCGGCCGGCACTCGGCGATCCTGATCCTCTTCGGTGACGGCCAGGCCGGTCCTGACGTCCTGCTCGTGCAGCGCAGCCAGTCGCTCCGACGGCACGCAGGCCAGCCCGCGTTCCCAGGCGGCGTGATCGACGCCGGTGACGACGGGCCGGTCGGAGCGGCCTTGCGCGAGGCGGCCGAGGAGGCCGGGGTCGACCCGGCCGGCGTGGACGTCGTCGGCGTGCTGCCCGACCTGTACATCTCGCGCACCGGCTACCGCGTGTCCCCGGTGCTCGCCTGGTGGCGCAAGCCGGTGCCCGTGGCCCCCGGCGACCCGGCGGAGGTCACCGCCGTCGCACGCGTCCCGGTTGCCGACCTCGCCGATCCTCGCCGACGGCTCATGATCAGGTATCCGGGCGGTCATGCGGGACCCGCGTTCCGCGCCGGCGAGATGCTTGTCTGGGGGTTCACCGCGTTCGTCGTCGACCGATTGCTGGCGATGGGGGGCTGGGAGCGACCGTGGGACGGCGACACCGTTGCCGACCTGCCGCCGGGCATGCGGCTGACGGGAATCGAGAACCCGGGCCCGGTTAATTGAGCGGAGTGAGCGATTGAGCGGAGAATTGAGCGGCCGGACCTGGCGAGACGCGAGCCGGGGATCAGCGTCTGTCGTTCCATCCTGCCCGGATCAAAAGATAGCGTTAAGCCGTGTCCGGTGACCTGCTCGACCTGGTGCTGATCGCGCTCGCGGCCGCCTTCGCCGTGGCAGGGTACCGGCAGGGTTTCATCATCGGCGTGCTCAGCTTCGTTGGCTTCACCGGCGGCGCGCTGGCCGGTATCTACCTCGCCCCCGGCCTGGCCATGGCATTGACCAGCCGCCAGAATCTGCAGGCAGTCCTGGCCATTATCGCGGTCTTCGCCACCGCCGTGGCCGGCATGCTCGTCGCGTCAGCGTTCGGCGTCCTGCTCCGCTCGCACGTGACGGGCCGCCCGTCGACGCTGATCGACTCCATTGGAGGCGCGGCCGTAAACGTGGTCGCGATCCTCGTCCTCGCCTGGCTGATCGGCAACCTCGTCGCGTACGCGCCGCCGTTTCCTGCCATTTCCCGGCAGGTCAATGACTCGCTGCTGCTGCGCGGAGTTGACCGGCTGATACCGCAGAGCGCGAGGCCGGAGTTCACCGCGCTGCGCAAGCTGCTGAGTACCCAGCCATATGTGCAGGTCTTCGGAGCGCTCGGAGCTGAGACGGCGCTGAACGTACCGAGCCTCGACCGGTCCGTGCTGCACGCGGCCGGCCTGCGCAAGGACCGGAACAGCGTGGTGAAGATCGAGGGACTCGCGCCGACCTGCTCGCGCACCATCGAAGGCAGCGGCTTCGTGATCAGCAAGGATCACGTCATCACGAACGCTCACGTAGTCGCAGGCATCGACAAGCCTGAGGTCTACACGAGGTTCGCCTCCGGCGAGCACCCGGCGCGCGTCGTGCTCTTCGACCCGGAGAGCGACATCGCCGTGCTGTACGTGCCGGGCCTCGATCTGGCAGCCCTGCACTTCGCGGATGCGGCGCCCTTCGGCGCGAGCGCGGTTGTGGCAGGCTACCCGCTCGACGCCGCGTTCACCGCCAGGCCCGCCCGGGTCGGCAGGTCTGAATTCGCCAGCGGCCCGGACATCTATGACACCAAGCGGGTGGTCCGCGACATCTACCCGATCCGGGCCGTGGTGAAGCCCGGCAACTCGGGCGGCCCGCTGATCGCGCCGAATGGCCAGGTCTACGGCATGGTGTTCGCCGCCGCCGTCTCGGTGCCGCAGACCGGCTACGCGCTCACCGCCAGCCAGCTGGCCGATGACATCAGGGCTGGTGCCAACAGGACCGCGGCAACAGAAACGGGAGCCTGCCAGTAGCGGGGTCCGCGAGGCTCGCCGGTTCCTTGGCTAGCCGCTCAGCGGCACCCTGAGGTCGCCAGGAGGGACCGCGTCGAGGCCGCGCGCTGCGATCACGTCGGCCAGTTCAGTGGTGGATGCCACGATGGCGTGCAGGTCGAGCCCGGGCGGCATGGTCGTCTGCGGTCCTGAAGGACCGGTCCCGGCGCCCGCGCCGCCTATGGAGCCATCCACCGCTGCCGCGCCGCGCCTGAGCAGGCTGACGGCGCCCCTGCTGTTTCCACGCCTCGCGTGGGTCAGGCCCACCGCGATCTGTGCGAGCCCCTTCCAGAGTGCGCGCTGGTCCGCGGGCGAGGACTTCCAGGTCGCCTCGAGCACCTCGTGAGCGTGGAACGGCCGGCCGTCGTCAATGAGACGCTGCGCGAGCCGGACCGCCTCGGCAGGAGTCAGCTGCAGGTCCTCGGGCATGACGGCCTCGCCTGCGGCACCATGCGGCAGCGGCCTGCCGAGTCCGTCCCGTGGCCTGGCGTTCTTCGGCCGGCCCGCTGGGTCACGATCTCGCTCGGGGGCAGACCCCGGCAGCGTCACCGCTCCGGCTCGGGATCGAGCAGCCAGGAACGCAGCTCAAGGTCAAACCGGTCCGGCATCTCCTCGTGCGGGAAGTGCCCTGCCCCGTCGATCAGCCGCCACCGGTACGGCGCATCCACGTACGTGCCCGACCCGCGGGCGGCCCGCGGTCGGACACAGCTGTCGAGCGCTCCGTGAATCTGCAACGTCGGTGCCTGGACGGAGTTCCGCATCGCCTTGGCGTATCGCATTCCGTCGGGCCGTAGTCGCGACCTGAGCAGCCAGCGGTGGTATTCAAGCGCGGAGTGGGCCACGGACGGCAGGCTCATCGCGGCCCGGTAGATGCGCTCGGTGTCGGGATCGGGCCAGCCAGGGCCGGCCCAGGAGGAAAGCAGCATTCCGACGCGCTCGGCGTGATTGCGCAGCAGTTGCCGCTCGGGCAGCATCGGCATCTGGAAACCAAGCGCATAGCCGCTGCTGCGGCCCTGGCCGAGCGGATCGGCGAGCACGGCCGCGCGCAGCCGGAGCGGGTGCGCTGCCGAGACGATCGCGAGCCTGCGGATGACCTTCGGGAAGTAAGAGGCCATGGTCCACGCGATCATGCCGCCCCAGTCGTGCCCCACGACGACGGCGTTGGCCTCACCGAGCGAGCGGACCATCCCGGCAGCGTCCGAGGCGGCCGTCACCAGGTCGTAGCCGCGCGGCGGCTTGTCGCTGCCGCCGTAGCCGCGCAGGTCAACGGCGACGGCGCGAAAGCCGGCGTCGCTGAGCGTGCTGAGCTGATGCCGCCATGTCCACCAGAACTCAGGGAAACCGTGCAGCAGCAAGACAAGCGGCCCGTCGCCGCTCTCTGCGATGTGGAAGCGCGTGCCGTTGGCACTCACCGAGCGGTGGGACCACGGGCCGTCGAGATAGACCGACGCTTCGCCCCTGGTCATTGGCTACCTGGCTCGCGCCGGCGCAGACGCCGTGTCGGAGTCGTCGCGCTTGATCAGGGCCAGGTCGTCCGAGACTGTGGTCCTGGTCTTGCGCAGTCCGGTCAGTCGCTTGAACCGCGTGATGCCGATCAGCACGGCAAGGGCGGCGAGCACGACGTAGGTGCCCGCGACGATCAGGAAGGCCGCCCAGAGCCAGATCCCAGCGGTGTGCAGCCCGTAGGCGTACGCAAAGCTCAGCACCATGAGCACGAGGCAGCCGACGAACGCGGCCATGCCGAACAGCACTGCCCCGATCCCGAGCCGGCGGGCATCGGTCTTGAGTTCCAGCTTGGCCAGGTCGACCTCGTACCTGACGAGCTGTGAGATGTCGCTGACGGCCAGTGCGACAAGGTCGCCAAGAGTCTCCTTGGCGGTCGGCTCCTGACCTGTGAACGTGGGTCCGGCCATACTCCCTCCTTTCCTCGCTGTGGAGTCCAGTCTCCCGCATGTGCTCATGTGATATTCGCTTGGCGTCCCATTCGGCAGTAACGGGATTTCCCCAGCTGGACAACTGCCGCCAGGCCGGTCACGCTGACTCACCCCGCGAAACCGACATGGGCGCAACTGCCTGGCGAAAGGCCGGTAGAGACGAAGCAGGCGGCGCCCCGGTTCGGGGCGCCGCCTGAAACACGTCAGGCGCGGGTTACCAAGCGTGCACCCTTACTGCCGGGCAGGGCACCCTGACCGATCGCCTGGGGGCGCTCGGTCCACTTGATGCTCCTGCCTCGGCCGCCTCCCGCGGCTGGTCGCGCGTGGGTACCCGGCTGCCGTGTCAGGACCAGTAGTCCGTGACTCATTTCTACGACGGATCCCCTGGCTTGGGAAGACCTCATCGTGATCGATTCGTGATCTTTATCGAAGCTGCTGTTCACATGTACGAGAGGCTCGCTGCCGCACTGCCCTGCGGCCAGCCGCTGTGATACAGGTCTGGTCAGGCGAAGTCGAGTACCGGCCAGCCGCGCGCCAGCGCAGCCCTCCGCAGCTGGCGGTCAGGGTTCACGGCGTGCGGATGACCGACGGATTCGAGCATCGGGAGGTCGGTGGCGGAGTCGCTGTAGGCGAAGCAGTCAGCGAGCGCATACCCGCGCTCGACGGCGAGTTGCCGAATCCGCGCTGCCTTCCCTTCGCCGTAGGCGTAGAAATCCATCTCGCCGGTGTAGCGGCCATCGGCGTGCCGCATCTGCGTGGCGATGATGCCGGACGCGCCGAGCATCGCCCCGATCGGGCCGACCATCTCCTGGCCCGATGTTGAGACGATGAACACGTCGCGGCCGGCCGCCTTGTGCGCGTCGAGCAGCCTGCGAGCGTCGGCGTAGATGAGCGGCGCAATGGTCACGGCCAGGTTCGCCGTGACAATCTCGGTAACACGTTCCACTGGCCAGCCCTGACAGAGCCGGCTGACTTGCTCCCTGATCCGCTGCATCTGCTCGTGATCGGCGCCGCCGACGCGGAACACAAGGTGCGCGAAGGCACCGCGAGCCGCCTGTACGCGGTTAATCAGACCGTGACGATAAAATGACGGAACGAATGCAAGCGTGCTGGACCGCGAAATTATGGTTTTATCCAGGTCAAAGAACGCGGCAGCGGCCGCTGGCCGGCAGCCGGCCGGAGTATCCATGGCGCGCAGCATAGGCAACCAAGGTGAAATCCAATCTTCGTTGCGGCTGACTGACTGGTAACTTTGCACCGCTGCGCGTAGGATTTCCTGAGTTACGGAACCGCTCTGTCCCCCCGGAGCCGGGCCGTACGGCGACCCCCGCTCTCCCCCCCGGCGGGGGTCGCCCCTTTTTACCTGGCGTTATGCCTGTCCGCCCGTCAGGCCGGGGATCACCTTGGTGCACCGGAGAGCAGCCGGTCGAGCAGCGCGAGTGCGCCTGCTTTCGACAGCGGCTCGTTGCCGCTGCCACATTTAGGCGACTGAATGCACGACGGACAGCCGGCCGCACATTCGCAGTCCGTAATCGCGAGCGCGGTTGCTCGCAACCAGGGACCGGCGGCGGCGAATCCGCGTTCCGCGAATCCCGCTCCGCCGTCGTGGCCGTCATATACGAAGACGGTCAGCCGGCCCGTCTGATGGTGCAGATCGGTCGAGACTCCGCCGACGTCCCAGCGGTCGCACGCCGCTACAAGCGGCAGCAGGCCGATGGACGCGTGCTCAGCCGCGTGCGCGGCGCCCGGCAGGTCAATTCCGGCTTCGGCGAGCGCGTCTCGCTGCGCTGGCGAGATCGTCCACCACACCGCCCTGGTCCGCAGCGTCCTGGACGGAAGGTCGAGGGCGAAATCACCGATCCGCTGGCCGGTCTCCGGATTTCTGCGGGTGAAGGACATCACCTGCCTGGTGACCAGGACGTCGCCGAAGTGCATGACCGCATCGCCCCAGTCGCTGCGCTGGTGCTCGGCCGCGATCTGGATATCAGTCAGCTGGTGGGCTGAGGTGACGAATCCTGGGTCGCCTGGCTGGACCAGCGCGACACCGTCGGCGAGGTCCAGGCTCGTCACGAGAAAGAGGTCGCCCTGATGGGAGTAGACGGCACCTGCGTGCAGCAAAGAGTGGCTGGACGGCTCGTCCATTGTGCCGATCAGCCGTCCTGTGGCCTGCTCAACCACCCGGATCGGTCGGCCGCCGGTGCCGCGCAGGCTCGCCAGCGGCGCCTTTCGCCCGGTTAGGTGCCAGCGCCCGCCACGGTCCCTGAAGATCCCCTGCCGGGCGAGGTCGGCGATCAAGCCGGGTGCTGCAGGCCCGAACAGCCGGACGTCGTCACTGGTCAGCGGGATCTCGGCGGCAGCAGCACATAGATGCGGGGCAAGGATGTAAGGGTTGGCCGGGTCGAGCACTGTCGCCTCGACGGGCTGGTGCAGCAGTGCCTCAGGGTGGTGCACCAGGTAGGTGTCGAGGGGGTCGTCCCTGGCGATCAGGATGGCCACGGCTTCGTCAGCCTCGCGGCCATCGCCGCTGCCGCGGCCAGCACGGCCGGCGCGGCCGGCCTCCTGCCAGAGCGCAGCCCTCGTGCCTGGCCAGCCGGCGATGATCACGGCGTCCAGGCCAGCGATGTTGATGCCGAGCTCGAGCGCTGGCGTGGCTGCCAGTGCCGTGATCGCGCCGCTGCGCAGCCCTTCTTCGAGGTCGCGCCGCTCCTGCGGCAGATAGCCGGACCGGTAGGCCGCGACACGGTGGGCAAGGTCGGCCGCCCCGGTCTCGGTCAGGCGGCTCCGGGCCGCGGCCGCCGCCGCCTCGGCCCCCCGCCGTGACCTTATGAACGCCAGCGCAGGAACGCCGTCCCTGACCAGTTCGGCCAGCATGCCGGCGGTCTCGGCGACCACGGAGCGACGGAGCGGCGCGTCGGCCTCTCCGCGCATGGTGCTCATCGGCGGCTCCCACATCGCGAACGTCACGGCTCCGTGCGGCGCTGCGTCCTCGGTGACAGCGTCGGCGGGGAGCCCGGTCAGGAGCTCGGCCGCCGAGGCCGGCTCACTGATCGTCGCCGACGCCAGCATGAAGACCAGCTCGGGCGCATCAGCCTCACGGTGATGCGCAGCGACGCGGCGGAGCCGCCTGCAGCACATGCGCGACGTGCGACCCGAACACGCCGCGGTAGCCGTGACACTCGTCCACGATGACGTAGCGCAGCCTGCGCAGGAACCCGCTCCAGCGCTGATGTTGCGGTAGCAGGCCGTAGTGCAGCATGTCCGGCGTGGTGAGCATGTACGTCGCGTACTTGCGAGCCCAGGCGCGCTGGTGATGCGGCGTGTCAGAGTCGACGACGGCAGGCCTGAGCCCCAGCCCGCGCCCTGCCTGTGCCGACCTGGAGGCACGACCCCCCATGACCCCCCCGCCGTGGCCGCCGAGGCAGTGGAGCAGGTTCAGCTGGTCCGCAGCCAGCGCCTTGGTTGGCGCCAGGTAGAGCGCAGTGGCGCCCTCGCCGATGGCGGTCAGCGCGGGAGTGAGATAGCCGACCGACTTCCCGGACGCCGTGCCTGTGGCAAGAATCACATTCCGGCCGGCCCTGGCCAGGTCGGCCGCCGCGGCCTGATGCTCCCACGGCGCAGCGATCCCCGCCCGGGCGAACGCGGCGATGAGCTCAGCGGGAACCCAGGCCAGGCCACGAGGCGGCCCGGCCTGGGAGCGCGGGCATCCGCTCGACGTGGGTCAGACGGCCAGAGGCTGCTCCGCGCCGCAAGATGGCTTGTGCGCCGGCGGCTCCGGCTGGCCAGCTGGCGATCGCCGTCCGCCGGCGGCAGCGGTGCTGATCAGGCATGGTGTAACGAAGTTTGTCATCGGCGGGCCGGGTAACTCGAACTGTGATCTGGTATAGACATGTGCTCGGGCATGGTTGAATGCGCGGCGGGAGCATCTCGTCCGGCGCGCCGGACGAGATCTGCTCGGCCGACGGCTGGGATAATGGACGCATGGCGCAGGAGGAATCTGTGGATCTGAAGCTAGATCACCACAACAAGGACGGCATCGAGATCGTCGACGTGGAAGGCGAGATCGATGTCTATACCGCGCCGCGTCTCCGTGAACTCCTTATTGACCTGGTGAACAACGGTCATTACCAGCTCGTCGTGAACATGGAAAAGGTGGAGTTCCTCGATTCCACCGGTCTGGGTGTCCTGGTCGGCGGGCTCAAGCGGGTCCGGGCCCATGACGGATCGCTTGACCTGGTCTGCACGCAGGAGCGGATCTTGAAGATCTTCCGCATCACAGGGCTGACGAAGGTCTTCGGCATCCATGACACGGTCGATGAGGCGATCGAGCACCGTAAGTCAGAGAAGTAGCCACCCAGGGTTGCGTGGGGTGGCACGAGATGGCAACAGTTGAGGTCACCTTCACGCCGCTGGCTGCCCATGTGCGAACGGCAAGGCTCGTCGCAACCGCCGTGGCACGGCGCAGCGGGGTGGCTGAGTCCCTGATGGACGAGGTTCGCCTAGCGGTGGGCGAGGCGTGCTCACGCGCGGTCGAGACGCACGCGAGCCAGTGCCCTGACGAGCCGGTCAGGGTGGCACTGTCCAGTGAGGCCGGGCGCTTCGAGATCGAGGTCATGAACGCCGGCAGGCCAGGCGGTCTCGGCGCGGGAACCGCCAGCGGCGGATTCGTGCCGAAGGCGGGTGATGGCAACATCATGCCGCCGGGCTTCTCGCTCGCCGTCATCGCCGGGCTGGCGGACGACGTTCAGATCAGCGAGACGGAGGCGGGCACGAGTGTCAAGATGAGCTGGCCGCTGTCCGGCTCCCTGGCCGCTGGTTCACCCGCCTGAGTCAGCGGCCGGCTCCTCAGCCCGAGGCAGGCGTATGCGACACTCTCGTCAGTTACCGTTTGATCACGAACGGGTCGCAGCGCCGTGACATCCGGACCCGACGCCCCGCAGAGGGCCCCGGATGCGTAGACTCCCGGCACGCCGTGTCCACGTGATGAAACGTGCGGACTCGCTACATGTGCGACCTGACGACATTGCGGAGTGTTTGCGTGACATACCTAGCCGGTTCGTGTTCCGCTGCGCGCGGACCGGCCCGGCTAGGCTAGCGTTCCCTGCCGAGCGCCCGCGCGGCGAAATCGCCGACGCGCGCGCTCGATAGGCGCTGAGGGGCCGCGCGGCGGGGTTTCCGACGCGCGCGCTCGATAAGTACTGAGGAGGATGGATGACAAGGCTCGGTTCCGCTCTGGCTGACGGAGCGGCCACCGTGACTGGCTCCAATGTGACCTGGGTTGCAGTTGTGGCCGTCATCGCCGTGCTGGCGCTGGCGATGGCGGGCTGGCTGGTCAGGCAGGTCCTGGCAGCGGGTCAGGGCACCGCGAAGATGCAGGAGATCGCGCTCGCGGTCCAGGAGGGAGCGGCAGCGTACCTGCGCCGGCAGTTCCGTACCCTCGCCGTGTTCGTGGTCCTGATCTTCTTCGTGCTGCTCGTGCTGCCGGCGGACAGCACTGCGGTCAGGTGGGGCCGGTCCATCTTCTTCCTGGCCGGCGCTCTGTTCTCCGCGCTGACTGGGTTCACCGGCATGTCGCTTGCCGTGCGCGGCAACGTCCGGGTAGCCGCGGCGGCCCGCGAGTCCGGCGAGCGGGAGGCCACCAGGATCGCGTTCCGCACCGGCGGGGTCGCCGGGATGTTCACGGTCGGCCTCGGCCTGCTCGGGGCGGCTGCTGTCGTGCTGATCTACAAGTCGAACGCTGCCAGCGTCCTCGAGGGCTTCGGCTTTGGCGCCGCGCTGCTCGCCATGTTCATGCGAGTAGGCGGCGGCATCTTCACCAAGGCCGCCGACGTGGGGGCCGACCTGGTCGGCAAGGTCGAGAAGGGCATTCCAGAAGACGACCCGCGTAACGCGGCGACCATCGCCGACAACGTCGGCGACAACGTCGGTGACTGCGCCGGCATGGCTGCAGACCTGTTCGAGTCGTACGCGGTGACCCTGGTGGCCGCCTTGATCCTGGGCAAGGCGGCGTTCGGCTCGCAGGGCCTTGTCTTCCCGCTGATCGTCCCCGCGATCGGCGTGCTCACCGCGATGGCCGGGATATTCTTCGTCGCCCCGCGCAAGAACGACCGCAGCGGGATGACGGCCATCAATCGCGGTTTCTTCCTCTCGGCGATCTTCTCCCTCATCCTGGTCGTCATCGCCGCCTTCGTGTACCTGCCGTCTTCGTTCAGCAAGCTGAATGGCGTCACCGATCAGGCGATCTTGCACCACTCGGGCGATCCGCGGGTCCTCGCCATCGGCGCGGTGGTGATCGGCCTGGTGCTGGCCAGCGCGATCCAGCTGCTCACCGGCTACTTCACCGAGACCACCCGGCGGCCGGTCAGGGAGATCGCTGAATCCTCGCGCACTGGGCCTGCCACGGTGATCTTGTCCGGGATCTCCGTGGGCCTGGAGTCTGCCGTGTACTCGGCGCTGCTGATTGGCGCGGCGGTGTACGGGGCGTTCCTGCTGGGCACTGGCAACGCCACGATCGCGCTGTTCGCGGTCGCACTGGCAGGCACCGGCCTGCTGACCACGGTCGGCGTGATCGTCTCGATGGACACCTTCGGCCCGGTCTCGGACAACGCCCAGGGCATCGCGGAGATGAGCGGCGACGTCGAAGGCGATGCCGCGACGGTGCTGACCAGGCTGGACGCGGTCGGCAACACCACGAAGGCGATCACCAAGGGCATCGCGATCGCGACCGCGGTGCTGGCGGCGACTGCGCTCTTCGGCGCGTTCCGCACCACCGTGGAGACCGCGCTCGGGAGTGCCGCGAACACCTTCAGCCTGTCGATCGACAAGCCGAACGCGCTGGTCGGCCTCATCGTCGGGGCGTCCGTCGTGTTCTTTTTCTCCGGCCTGGCGATCATGGCCGTCGGCCGTGCGGCTGGCCGGGTGGTCTTCGAGGTGCGCGAGCAGTTCAGGACGCACCCGGGGATCATGGACTTCACCGAGAAGCCGGAATACGGCCGCGTCGTCGACATCTGCACGAAGGACTCGCTGCGCGAGCTTGCCACACCAGGCCTGCTCGCCGTGCTGATGCCGATCGTTATCGGCTTCGGCTTCGGCTACGTGCCGCTCGGCTCCTTCCTGGCCGGTGCGATCGCCGCTGGCGTGCTGATGGCCGTCTTCCTGGCCAACTCCGGCGGTGCCTGGGACAACGCGAAGAAGCTGGTCGAGGACGGACACTTCGGCGGGAAGGGATCAGAGGCACACGCGGCCACGGTGATCGGCGACACCGTCGGCGACCCGTTCAAGGACACCGCAGGACCGGCGATCAACCCGCTGATCAAGGTCATGAACCTGGTCTCGCTGCTGATCGCGACCAGCGTCGTCAAGTACGCCGACAATACCGGCCTGCGGGTCGGAGTGGCAGTCGGTGCGCTGGCGATCGTGGTTGCCTCGGTCGTGATCTCCAAGCGGCGCCAGACCGGCATCGCGCCATCGGACTCCGACGACGTCGACGGTCCTGCGGCTCCGGCCGACGACGAGCAGCCAACCGCGAAGGCGACGGCCTGAGCAAGCTCTGTCGCCGCAGTTCCGTATGCCCTTTGCCCGCCGCCGTGCCGGCCTGCGAGCATGGACGCCATGACAGCGCACCGGCAGCTCATCGTCATGCGGCACGCCAAGGCCGGAGAGCTGCCCGGCGGTCCCGACGTGGAGCGAGCCCTGCGTCCGCGTGGACGCAGGAACGCGTCCGCGGCCGGGCAGTGGCTGGCCGGCCGGGAGCTCGTGCCCGACCTCGTGCTCTGCTCGAAGGCTAGGCGGGCCAGGCAGACCTGGCAGTACGTCGGCGCCGAGCTGACCGGCGAGCCCGAGGTCGTCAACGACCCGCGGCTGTACCAGGCCGACGCCGAAGACCTGCTCGGCATCTTCGCCGAGACCAGGCCGCAAGTCCGCAGCCTCATGTATGTCGGGCACAATCCAGCGGCGGCCGACGTCACGGAGATTCTGATCGGCGAGCCTGTCGACTTCCCCACCTCAGCGATCGCGATTGTCGGCCTCGATGCCGACTGGCCGAGCCTGTCCGGGGACCCGTCAGGGACCGGCAAGCTCGTCGCGTCCTGGCGGCCCGAACTGGCCAGGGGGGACGACCCCCAGGTACCCCGCGCCTGAGCCAGAATCGTGACCCTGGGTGCATAGCCACGCCATCGCGGTGGCCCGATCGACGTTGCGGGAGGAGGCAGATGCCGGCTGAGGTGCTGTACTTGCGCGGCGTTGGAGTCTGCCGCGATCAGTCGATGCTGCTCAGGGACGTCGACTGGACCGTCCGTGACGACGAGAGCTGGGTCATCGTCGGCCCGAATGGCGCGGGCAAGACCACGTTGCTCCAGGTCGCGGCCGGCCTGATCCGGCCGACCGAGGGCCTCGCCGTGGTACTCGGCGAGGCGGTACAGGACGCCGACCTGCAAGATCTGCGCAGCCGGGTCGGGCATCTCCAGCGCCGCCGTCGCCGAGCAGGTGCCGCGCGGCTGAGAAGGTCATCGACCTGGTGATGACTGCCGGCTATGGCGTGCTTGGCCGCGCCGGCGAGGAGTACGACTCGTTCGACGTCGCCCGCGCGGTCGAACTGCTTGACGCTGTTGGCTGCGCGCACCTGATCAGGAGGCGGTTCGGCACGCTCTCCGAGGGCGAGCGCAAGCGAGTTCAGATCGCGCGGTCTCTGATGGCCGATCCCGAGCTGCTGTTGCTCGACGAGCCAGCGGCCGGACTCGATCTCGGCGGCCGGGAGGACGTGCTGAGGCGGATCGCTGCGCTGGTCGCAAGGCCGGGATCGCCGGTCATGGTGCTGGTGACCCACCACGTCGAAGAGGTGCCCGCTGGCTTTACCCACGCGATGCTCATGCGCAGGGGCACGGTACTCGCGGCCGGCCCGGTGGAGCGCGTGTTCACCGCCAGGAACCTGTCGCGGTGTTTCGGCGTCCCGCTGATCGTCGAGCGCCGGGCTGCGCGCTGGATGGCCCATGCCGTCGTGCCGGCCAGTGGAGGCAACCCGCGGCAACCCCCTGCACCCGCGCTCTGATCGGGGGCGCTGGTGGGTGGGTGGGAGATCGTGGCGATACTCGCTGCGGCGATCGCGGCCGGCGCGATCAATGCCGTCGTGGGCTCGGGCTCGCTGATCACCTTCCCCACGCTGCTCGCGTTCGGGTTCGCGCCCGTCGTCGCGAACGTCTCCAACAACGTGGGGCTCGTCCCAGGCAACGTCAGCGGAGCGTTCGGCTACCGGGACGAGCTGTCAGGCCAGCGCGGCCGGCTGATACGGCTCGGCATCGCCTCAGGGACCGGATCGATAGCGGGTGCCTGCGCGCTGCTGGCCCTGCCGCCCGGGGTCTTCGCAGTGGTCGTTCCCGCCCTCATCATCGTGGCCTGCGTGCTCGTCGTGCTGCAGCCGCGGCTGTCGGCATGGGTTGCCTCCCGCGGCAAGGAGCGTGCCGAGCATGGCGGCCCTCTGCTGTTCGCCGGGGTCTTCCTCGCCGGCGTCTACGGCGGTTACTTCGGCGCTGCGCAGGGCGTCCTGCTGATCGGGCTGCTCGGGATCTTCCTGACTGAGAGCCTGCAGCGTGTTAACGCAGGCAAGAACGTGCTCGTCACGATCGTCAACGGCGCCGCGGCCGCCGTCTTCCTCATCTTTGCCCACCTGGACTGGTTGGTCGTGCTTCTGATCGCCGCGGGATCGAGCGCCGGCGGCCTCATCGGAGCCAAGGTAGGACGCCGCTTGCCGCCGCTGGTGCTGCGCATCATCATCGTCGTGATCGGCGTCACCGCCGCCGTCAAGCTGATCTTCTTCCCGTGACCGGCCAGGCAATGTCGTTTCGATCGGCACTCTGGACGTGCGCTAGGCGGGTCCGCTCGGTGCGGGCAGGAGAATGCCAGCCTCGACGGCCTGACCGACCATGTCTCTGGCCAGCGCACCGAGCGATGGCGACCCGTCCTCGATCAGCGCGACCTTGGCGAGCACCCTATCGGCGGTGATGCCATGCCGCTGCCACGTGCCGCCGCCCGCTATCAGGTTCTCGTTGCATCGGCTGCAGCCTGTCGATCGCCCGGGCGAACTTCGCGTCCGTGGTCTGCCGTGCGGTGAACTCATCCCATAGCAGCCGCAGCTCCGCCGCCTGGTCGCGAGGGAGGATAGCGAAGATCCGGTCGGCGGCTGCACGCTCGGCGGCGTTCTGCCTGGCCTGCGCGTCCGCATCCGCATAGAGGAACAGGTCGCCCGCGTCGATCTCGACGAGATCGTGGATAAGCACCATGGCAGTGACCCTCGACAGATCGGTGCCAGCGCGGCGCGTGCTCGGCGAGCACCAGCACCATCATCGCCAGATGCCAGGAATGCTCGGCCGAATTCTCCCGCCGGTTCAGCCCTTCGCCGGCGAGGAAGGTCTCCCTGAGCACGCCCTTGAGCTTGCCGATCTCCGCCACGAACCGCATCTGCTGATCGAGCCGCTGCATCAGACCTTCCTGATCATGGACATCACCGGCTGTCTGACAGCCCTTTACTGCGGACCGAGTCCGAGCACGTGCATCAGCACCAGGAGCGCGACGAACCCGACGAGGATGGCGGTGCCCTTGGCTAGGGAGCGCAGCCGCCGACGGCGGTCCCCAGGCGCCGCGGGCCGGGCGGGACCAGGCCGGCCGCGGCCGGGGGACCCCGGTGGTCGCCGCGATACGGCCGGCTTTGGCGATCCCGGCGGTACCGGCTTGCGCAGTCTCCTCGCCCGGCGTGACAACTGCCAGTGCAGCGACTTGCGGCGACGCCGGGCCGCGCGCCTGGACCGCTCGGCCGCCGATGGCTCACGGAACTTCGCAGCCCCGGCACTTCCTGAATACAAGTCGCGCAGCTGCCGGTCGAATTCGTCGGGGCTAGCTGTGCCGTCGCTGTGCTCGGTGGACATGCACGCAAGTATGCCTGGCGGGCGGCCCGCGCAGGTCGGCACGCGGCTGAACGCCGGCTGACCAGCCGGGAGGCTCTGTCGCGGCCGCGCCGAGTGACGCTACGATCGGCGCTGTTATGGCTACGATCAGGGTCGCGCTGGCAGAGGATCATGTCCTGCTGCGGGAGGGCATCTCTCGGCTGGTGTCGGCAAACGAGGACTTCGAGCTCGTCGGCGTGGCCTCTGACCTGCCACAGTTGCTTGCCGTCGTGGCCGAACAACATCCGGATGTCGTGGTCACCGACATCCGGATGCCGCCGACCGGGACGGACGAGGGCATCAAGGCGGCAAGCTGGATTTACCAGAACCACCCGCGGACGGGAGTCGTGGTCCTCAGCCAGTACGTGGCGCCCGCATACGCGGTCGCGCTGCTCGAGCACGGCTCGGCCGGCCGGGCGTACCTGCTGAAGGAGCGGGTCAGCAGCGTCGACGAGCTGGCCAGGGCGATCAGGACGGTCGCGCAAGGCGGATCGGTGATCGACCCGCGGGTGGTCGACGAACTGGTACGCTCGCGCTCGGGCGACGCGCCAGCCGGGACTGTCCGCGCTCACGCCAAGGGAGTCGGAGATCCTCGGCGAGATGGCGCAGGGCAAGAGCAACTCGGCCATCGCCGCCGCGCTGTTCGTGACCGAGCGGGCCGTGGAGAAGCACACGAACTCGATCTTCGCCAAGCTCGGACTGTCCGAGGAGAAGGACGTCAACCGCCGGGTCAAGGCCGTGCTCGTCTACCTCAGTCAGCAAGAGCCCGTCAGCTAGGCGAGCGGGATCGAACCGAGCACCTGGCTGCCCTTGCCAGGCTCGGATTCCCATCGGACGGTTCCGCCGATCGACCCGAGCCGGTCGGCCATGTTGACGAAGCCGTGCCCGCTGCGCGCCTGCTCCTGGCTCGAACCCCGGACCGTCGTCGCTGACCGAGAAGAGCAAGCCACCTGCCTCTTCCCAGATCCGCAGCTCGACCTGTGATCCACGGAGCGTGCTTGGCGGCGTTCTGGAGTGCCTCCAGGCAGCAGAAATAGATCGCGGCCTCCGTCTCAGGGCCGTACCTGCCGATCCCGGCTGCGCGCACCGCAACCTCGCAGCGGGCTCCGGTTCGCCGCCGCCTGCAGCGCCTCGCCGAGGCCGCGGTCGGCCAGCAGCGGCGGGTAGATGCCGTGCGCGAGCTCGCGCAGCTCGGTGATGGTGTCCTTGATTTCGCTGGCGAGCTGGTCGAGCATCTCGGTCGCGGCCGGCGGGTCGTCGGCGAGGATGTCCCGCGCCAGGCGCAGGTTGACGGCCATCGCGACCAGATGCTGCTGAGCTCCGTCGTGCAGGTTCCGCTCGAGCCTGCGACGCTCGGCGTCCCCGCTCGCGACGATCCGCGCCCTGGACTCGCGCAGCTCGTCCGCCTGCTTGCGCAGTTCGTCGAGGGTCGTCTGCAACGCGGTGTCGAGCCTTGCGTTGTGCACGGCGAGGCCCACCTGCCTGGCCAGCTCGGTGAGCACCCGGTCGTGCTCGGCGGAGAAAGCGTCGCCGGTGGCCGGCCGCTGCGCGACGATGAGGCCAAGCAGCTCCCCCGCATGGCTGGCGGGCATGACGCGCAGCTGGCAATCGCCGCGTCCTTCGAGCAGGGCGGGCAGCCAGACCGACACCCATGCGTTGCCCGAGATTCCTGCCCTGGTCACGACCGGCCTCTCGCGCGCGGTGATAACCAGCGAGGCGGGCCCCGCGTCGGGCACGGATGCCACGCGCTCCAGCACGTCGCCCATCCCGGTGAAGACCTCTGCACTGGTCAGGTTCATCGTCTTGCGCAGCGACTCGGCGAGCTGCAGGAGCAGCTCGTCCATGCTGATCGGCACGGGTCATCCGGCTGCCGAAGGTGCGCAGCACCTCATCTGGCGCCTGCCTGGCACCGAACACCGATTTGGTCGCCCAGCCGATCAGGCGGTCCCTGACAGGCAGGTAGCCGATCGCGCCTACGGCGGCGGCCAGCATGGACAGGCCGAGCAATTCGTGGTCGGCGTTGTCCTGGGGCGGATTGCCCAGGCCGAGGATGACGATGATGTAGACCACCGCGACCGCGACCGTGTAGCCGGCCACCGCGAGTACGTGCACGAGCAGCCGGCCGCCGAACTTGCCGAGCTGGGGCACGTCGCCAGCCATCAGGCCGAGCGGCACCAGCACCGTCGCGGCAGCGGCCACGGGGGCGAGCGGAGTCGGCCAGGCCACCAGCAGGTTGAGCACAGTCGCGGCAATCGCCACGGTCGCGGCCAGCACGGCACCGATCCCGGTCCATTGCAGCCGCTCTCGGTCGCGGCTCTCCGCCGCGGCGTAACGGATCCTGATTGCTGGCAGGGCCAGCACGGTGGCCGCCGGCAGGCAGATCGCGAAGACAGCGGCAGACAGCCGGCCGCCGCCAGCAGCCAGGTAGACGCCGGCGCCGCCCGCCGCCAGAACGTACACGGACGCCACCGCCGCCCGCCTGGGCCGCGAGCCGAGACGGCCGTCGGGGACGGCGAGCAGCAGGTGGATCCACAGGACGATGACCAGGACGCCGGCCAGCGTCGCAGCGGCGAGCAGCATGTCATGACTGCCCTGCGGAAGCACCGTCCGCGGCCCTGGTGGCGCTCAGCGCGATCACCGCGGCAAGCGCGCCGCAGCTTACCTGCCACTGCGGGGTACGCTCCCTCGCTCGCGCCGTCAGCACCGCCGAGAGCGCCCACACGACGGCCACGGCGTACCCGGTTCCTTGCAGGGCAGTGACAGAGGCCGGCGCGGCCAGCCCCGCGCCGGTCACTGCGAGCGCGGCGGCGGGAAGCACGAGGCCCGCGGTGATCAGGCGGGCTCGCGGTGCTGGCCCGGGTGGACGACCCCCCGAATCCTCCCGCGGTGCCACTGGCGCGTCCACCGGCAGCGAGCTTGTGGTCACCGGACCTCGACCTTGACCGCCGGGTCAGGCTCCGGGCTGACCTCATCCTGCGGCGACGATCCGGCCGTCTCGGATCCGCACCAGCCGCTGCGCGGCCGCGGCCACGTCGGCGTCGTGAGTGACCAGGATGACCGTCTGGCCGCCAGCATGCAGCCGCCTGAGCAATTCGATCACCTCGGCGCCGCCCTCGGAGTCCAGCGCCCCAGTCGGCTCGTCGGCCAGCAGGAGCGTG
This sequence comes from uncultured Actinomycetota bacterium, assembly GCA_963809195.1. Taxonomy (GTDB): domain Bacteria; phylum Actinomycetota; class Actinomycetes; order Streptosporangiales; family Streptosporangiaceae; genus Chersky-822. Next base: position 38,649 of record CAWEIQ010000007.1, read on the forward strand.
GGCTCGTTGGCCAGTGCCCTGGCTATCGCGAGCCGCTGCCGCTGCCCGCCGGACAGCACGCCGGGAAGCGAGCTTTCCTTGTCGCCGATGCCCAGCAGGTCGAGCAGGTCGCGGGCCCTGGTCTCGGCCATCCGCCGCTTCCGGCCCGCGATCAGCGCGGGCAGCGCGACGTTCTCCAGCACCGTCATCCCCTCGAGCAGGTTGAAGAACTGGAAGACGATGCCGATGTGGCGCCGGCGCATCCTGGCCAGGTCGTCTTCGCTGCGGCCCGTGACCTGTTCGCCGGCCACCGTGATCGTGCCCTCGTCAGGCACGTCCAGCCCGGCGACCAGGTTCAGCAAGGTGGACTTGCCGCAGCCCGACGGCCCCATCAGCGCGACAAACTCGCCCCGGCTGCACGGTCAGGTCCACGCCGCGGAGCGCCCGCACGGGGGCGTTCTCGGCCTCAAAGGTCCTGCGCACCCCGCGGGTGACGAGCGCGGCCGCCTCGGTGTTCATTGCGCCCCCATCGTGGTCGTCATCGGGCCCTGCGAGTGGTCGCGGCTGGCGAACGGTGCGCCGGGTACGCGGACCCGCGAAGCTTGTAGGCAATTATGGGCGTGTCACGTCCCTTGACCAGCTGTTCTGGCAGAGCCGCTAGCTCGGCCGGCATCGACAACGCACGTTTTGTTGCCTCAGAAATGACGGTCTCGCCTGCGGAGCCGAGTTGCTGCAGCCGCTGGCTCAGGTTCACCGTGTCGCCCACGAGCGTGTACTCGAGCCGCTCTTCGGAACCGAGCAGCGCGGCGGCAGCCTCGCCGGTGGAGACGCCGATGCCGAGTCCGAACGGCGGCAGTCCATCGGCCGTCCAGCCCGTGTTGATCTCGTTCTGCAGCTCATGCATGGCCAGCGCCGCGGCGACCGCACGGTCGGCGTGGTCCGGCTGCGGGAACGGCGCGCCGAACACGGCCATCACCGCGTCGCCGACGAACTGCATGACGGTGCCGCCCTGGCCGAGAATCGCGCGGTTCATCGCCGCCCTGTGGCTGCCCAGCTGGCCCGCCAGCTGAGCGGGGTCGGCATGCTCGGCGATCGTCGAATACGACCTGATGTCGCTCATCAGCACCGTGACCTGCAGGCGCTCGGTCTCGCCGATGCGCTGGCCGTGGTCCCTGATCTTCTCGGCGAGGCCGCCAGGCAGGAGCCGGGACAGGGTCTCGCCCTGCTCCTCCCGGTCGACGATGGCCTGGTGCAGCAGCCTGAGCCGGTTGAGCGCGCCCTGCTCGCCGGTGGAGACTCCGGCGGCCAGCTTGACGAACACGGTCTCGACGGCCGCATCGATGGCCGCCGGCGGTACGCGCTTGGCCGCGGCGATCACCTTGATGGTCTTACCCTCGGCGATCATGCTCAGCAGCTCTTCCTCGGCGGGCAGCAGGCCGCCAGGGGAGATGACCGGCCGGACCAGCGCCTCGACGATGGACGGGTCCAGCGCCGTGCCGCCGGTCGCCACCTTGCGGATCGCGTCGGCGAGCTGGCTGCCCTCGGCGACCCGGTCCTTCAGCAGGTAGCCGTAGCCGGCCGAGCCCTCGGCCAGCAGGGTGACCGCATACTCCGGGTCGTCGTACTGGGACAGCACGACCACTCCTGTGCCTGGATGGCGCTTGCGGACTTCCTTGGCCGCGTCGATGCCCTCCCGGTGAAACGAAGGCGGCATCCGTACGTCGGTGACCAGCACCTGGGGCTCGGTCGCCCTGCAGCCGGTGACGACCTCGTCGTAGTCGGCCGCGAGCCCGACGACGCGCAGGTCAGGGTTGCGCTCGATGAGCGCGCGCACACCCTCGCGGACGATCAGGTTGTCGTCGGCGAGGAACACGCTGATCGTGCGCCTGTCCGGCGCGGCTGTCTGTTCCATCCAGCTAGTTTTCGCACGCCGGCCATGGTCGGCGCCAGGGAGTGAGCCTCCGCAATTGACGTGGTGCTAACACACCTCGGTTGGCCTGCCACCCACGTGCCGCGCGCGGCGGGGTCGATAACGATGGCGAGAGCGGCCGACGGTGATGGCCGCCGACTGCCAGAGCACCGTCGCTATGACCTGACGAACCGCTGAGGCCGAGCGTCTTGAGGACCGCGAGGTCGCGGCGTCGTCGGCGGGCGCCTGCTGACGAGGACGTGGCTCAGCGACGCGATCGCCAGGAATGCCAGGACGAGCCCGAGGACGAGCGGTGGGCATCGCGCGCCAGCGACAGTTCCTGATGTCGCCGGGCCGCTGATCAGCGGTGATGAGGCAGAGGCCACGCGGGCACCCGGCTCTGGCGACGGCCGCGGCGAGGCCGGCCATGGCCGAGCGTCCATGCTGGCGCCAGGCTTGAAGCGGATCGAGAACGAAGTTGTAGCAGGTCAGGCCGCCTGTGCAGATGCGGAGGATCTGGCTTGCGAGAGCACGGAGGCGGCAACCGCGGCGCCGGTGCCAAGATCTGTCGCCGCAGACGTTGCCTGACTGAACAGCGGGAACACGGCTCACGCCGACGATGCGCATCCGGCCGTGACCGGCGGCCGATCGTGACCGGCACGCGCTGGCCGCGGCGAAGCCGCAGTGAGCGCATGGTTCGCTCGCCGAGGACGATCTGACCCGGTCCGGTCGGCGCGTGTCCGGCGAGCAAGGTGAGAAAACGGCCGCCGGCGAGCGGGTCGAACGCCGATCGCGGGGATCGCCGAGCCCGCGATCTCGACCTGCGCCGTAGTTGCCGCGCCGCGTAGCCGTGCACATCGGGCGAGCTAGACATCACCGCGCGCACGGCGGCGGCCGGAATGGCGTTGAACTGCAGGTTCAGCTCGGCGGACCAGTTCTGCCCGTACCGGTGCGGCGCGCTTATCAGAGCCGAGCAAACCCGATCGGCGAATACGAAGGCGGCGGTCATCGCCGTCGCAGCCACCGCGATCGCGCCGATGGTGCTCCGCACCGGCACCGCCGTTCGCCCGGCACCGGGCTCGAAGGCGAGCCTGACGCCCAGCGCGGCGGTGAGCGATCCGGTCGCGGCTCAGCCAGCCTGCTACCAGCGACGGACGCGGCCGCGACGGCCCAGCCTACGCGTGTCTCCCCGGGCGTGACCAGCACGGCGATCCAGGCGACGGGGATCATGAGGGCAAGCGGCAGCGTCGCGGTGAGGAGCGAGCCCGACCCCGAGGATCGCGAGATTGACCTCGAAGCCGGGGGCTGGGCTCAGCCAGCCTGGCGGGTCCGATCGGCATCAGCGGCGACGCCGCGATCGCCACTGCCGGCGGCGAGAACAGCGCCAGGGCACGGTCACGGTGGCCAGCCGGGCGATGGACACAGCGGCCAGTCTGCGGCTCTGGACAGGCCGAGCGCGTGCAGAGACGGCGAGGTCCGTCGGCGTCGGCGGACAGCTCGCGGCTCAGCAACTGGGCGGCGACAGCGAGGACGATGAGGAAGGCCAGGACGGCGAAGCGCGAGTAGCGTCGATGGCCTCAGGGCGGATCGCTCGCTCGGTGGCCGCGACCTGACCGGCCTTCCTGATCAGGCTGAGCGTCCCGGCGTGGTGCCGCCCGGCCACCCGGTCGGCCGCGCGGGCGAAGGCCGCGAAGCTGACGCCGCGTCCGCAGGCGGACGCCAGCGTAGTCGCCTGGTCCGAACGCGCCGGCCAGCGTCCTGACCGCCAGAACGCGGGCGTCAGCAGCACCCGCGGCGCGCCTGCTCAGCCCAGGACCCGGGACGACGAGGTCGTCGAAGGTCACGATCGCCGACACGTGAGAACGTGAGCGGCGCCGGTGCGCGCCGTGGCGCCTGCGGCGCGCCGATCGCCGCGCGGTGCCGGCAGGCCTTGGCGAGTGCTGGGGATACCGCTCAGCCGCAGCGTGCTGCCAGGCCGGAGGTGCTCGCGGGCCAGCGAGTTGCTCGTCGACCATGACCGCGTGCCGGGTTCGCCGGGTCGAACGAGCCGCCCCGCCATCGACCTTGACCCGGTCGGTGGCGAAGCCGAGCTTGCCGTCCGGACTGGCCACGACGTCCACCTGGGGCGGCGCGGGCGCCGGCGGCCCGGCGGCAGCGCCATCTCGTAGACCACGCCAGTCCACATCGACGCAACCTGCGGCAGCCGGCCGAGCGCTTGGTAAAAGCCGCCAAAGCCAACGCAGCCGGGCAGCACCAGCACGTCGCTGGCGCGGCTCCAGCGCAGCAGCCTGCCGGATACGCGGTCGTCGGTGCGGCGCGCGCCGGCGGCGGCGGTCAGCGCCACGCCAGCGACGAGCCCGAAGATCACTGCGAGGGCGAGCACGGTCCGCCAGCGCAACCGCAGGTGCGAGCGGACCGCGAGCGCAACAGGCGTCATGAGAATGGCCCTCACTCCGCACGGAAGACTGCCGCGGGCCTGATGCGCGCAGCGGTCCAGCCGGGCATGGCGGCCAGCAGATTGGCGACGAGCAGGGCGGCGGGAACCACCGTGAGCACGATGAGCACAGGGATGCTCGCGCCTGTGGCGATCCCGACCGACCTTGCGAACAATGCCCACAGCCATCGGCCTGCCACGGTGCCGAGCGGGACTCCGATGATGACACCGGCCACGGCGAGGGCACTGGCCTGCCAGGCCACAACCCCCATCAGCTGAGTCCGGCGCATGCCGAGCGTCTTGAGCACCGCGAGGTCGCGCCGCCGTCGGGAGACCGCAGTGAACAGGACGTGGCTGAGCGTTCCGATGGCGAGCAGGCTGAGGACGAGGCCGAGCACGAACGGCGTATCCCGAACGCCGCTGTAGTTCTGAATGTCCGCGGGCTGCTGGAACCGCGTCACCAGGCACAGGCCTGGCGGGCAGTGGGCGCGCGTGACGGCCCGTTCGAGCTGCGCGCGCGCCTGCGCGAGGTCGGTCCCGGGCCTGAATCGGAGCAGGAAGAAGTTGTAGCACGTCGCGGCGGCTCGCGCAGAACGGCGGATTCGGCCTGGACAGCGCCGTCGCAACGACCGCGGCGCCGCTACCCAGGTCGGTGGCTGACCCGCCGCCACGCTGAACGAGGCGAAGACGGCCGACCCGACGATCTTGAGCCGTGATCGGCCGACCCTCACGGTCTGGCCGATCTGCTTGTGCAGGAGGGCCAGCGTGCGCGCACCGAGGACGATCTGGCCGGGCGCCGCGGGCGGGTGACCGGCGAGCATGGTGAGAAACCCCCTGCCATGCACCTGGTCAAGGCCGATCGCGGCCACCCGCTGGCCGTCGATCGTGAGCTGGCCGTAGTTGCCGGCGGCGTAACCGGTCAGACCGTGCGCGGCCCCCAGTACCGGTGCGGCCGCCTGCATCGGCACGCCGCTGACCTGCAAGTCGAGCTCGAGTGTCCAGTTCTGCCCGTATTCGTGCGGACTCTCGACCAGGCCGAGCAGGTTCGCGCCGAAGACGAACGCCGCTACCACCGAAGCGACAGCCACGATGGTCCCGACCAGCGCGCTGCGCACCGGGACTGCCGTGCGGCCCCGGCCTGGCTCAAGTGCCATCGGCACGCCGATGCTCCCGGTGACCGAGCCGACCGCCCGCAGCGCCAGCCCGATCCTGGCGGGACGCTCCGTGGCCGGCAGGTCGGCGACGCCCAGCAAGCCCGCGGACCTGGACGCGGCGTGCCACGCGGCGGGCCCGGCCAGCAGGAGCGGCAGCAGCGCGATCGCGGCAAAGCCCGCGCCCAGAATGGCCGTGTTGACCTCGACGCCGGGAGCCGGCTCGGCGATCCGGGCGGGCCCGATCGGCATCAGCGGCGACGCGGCGACCGCAAACGCAGTGGCGACAGTGCCCGCGGTGATGGTCACGAGTCCAGCCCTGGCCAGCGAGGCGATCGCCAGCTTTGACCTGCTCATGCCCAGCGCCCGCAGGATGGGGAACTCCAAGCCGTCGAGGGCAATCTGGCGGCCGAGCAACTGCGCGACGACTGCGAGCCCGATAAGGCCGGCCAGGGCCGCGAAGATCGCGAGCGCGATCGCCTGTGGCCGGATCGCGCGCTGAGTGGCCGCGTACTGGGTGGCCAGGTTGACGATTCCGACGCCGCCCACTTTGAAGCGCGTCCCGAGCGCGGTCGCCGCTTCGGTGAAAGCTGCCTGACTCGCGCCACGACGCAGCAGCACGCTCGCCGCACCGCCGGCAGGGTTGTAGCTCTGAGCGGCGGCGAGTGCGTGCGAATGCGGGACTCAGCAGCGCGGTCGGCTCGGCGAGCTCGTGCGTGGCAGAGACGACCTGGTCAGCGAAGATCACGACCGCGGACACGGTGAAGGCCAGCGGGACCGCGCCGTGCGTTGCTCCGCTGATCGGTTGGCGTCTGCCGGTAGGCGACGAGCCTGAGCGTGCTGCCAGGACGCAGGTGGTACCGGCGGGCCAGCAGCTCGTCGATCATCACCTCGCTGCGGATCCCGGGCACTGAACGGGCGGCCCGAGATGATCCTGGACCCGGTCGACGGAGACTCCGGCGGCGCCGTCCGGACTGCCCTCGAAAACGACGCTCCTGACGAGCGGATGACCGGGTACCTGAATTGCCATGTCGTAGAACGCGGTCGTTGCCATCCGCCGTACCTCAGGCAGGCGCTCGCAGCGCACGGAAGAAGCCGTCAAACCCGCCGACGGTCGGAGAAACCAGGAGCTGCGATGCGTGGCTCGACCTGAGCAGCCGCGGATAGGCGGTGTCTGTGCGCCGCGCCCCGGCCGCGGCGGTCAGCGCGATGTCCGCCCATCAGCCCGGCTAGCAGCGCGAGGCCCAGCAGCCCACGCCAGCGCAGCCTGGTGGCCGACCGGAGGTACAGCCACATCGCGCCCATGGTGGCTAATTTCAGCGACGAGCTGACCAACCCGTCAAGCAGGCAAGCACCCCCGTCAATTGTGGTGCTGCCATCCACGATCGACGCCGCCGCGGCGGCGGAAACCGATGTGGTGCTAGGCACACCACGCACCCACTAGTCACCACGCTGGCCTGCTCTGGCACGGCAGGGTGCATGGTCGTGGTATGCGATACGAGAGCAGCGTGACCTCACTGTCCTGGATCCCGTCGGAGGCCGTCACCGGAAGCACCCGTATGGCCTTCGACTCGGGGATCACCCACTACGACGACCCGCCGCCCGCCCAGATAGACGATCTGGAGGCGCTGCGGGCCGCGGACAAGTTCCGGTTCGCGAACGTGCTGCGGGCCTGGATCGAAGTCGACGACGGCCAGATCACCGGCTCTGGCTACAGCGGCGGCGGCTACATCGGCGACACCAACGTCAGGCTGGGCGCGCTGCGGCACGTGTTCCAGAACGCGCTCCTGCCTGATCTGCGCCGCGAGCCCGAGCACGGCGACGGGTCGGTGAAATTCACCCAGACGGTCGGCGGCCGGACGAGCGTGCCGGCGCCGCGCAAGGTCTCTCACCCTCCGTATGTGCAGTGGCAGGCACCGCTGGTGTGGACGACGATGACGCTGACCTTGCGCGCCGACGGGACCGCGGAGAGCTCGATGAGCGGAGCGAGCCGGTTCCCGAGGCACTGGATCTACGACGACAAAGGTGCGCTCACCCATAAGTCAGGGCTGACCGACTACACCGACTGGATGGCCAAGTCGTTCGGGCGCCACACGCCATGGGGCGACGAGGACTCCGAGGCCCTCGTGACGGCGGTGGAGACCGCCCTGGAGCACTCGCTGTCCGTGCAGCTGATGCACGGCGCGGCCAAGCCCGCGATCACCAAGCTGCCGGCCGGTGCCGCGCTGGTCAGCCAGGGCGAGCCGGGCAACGACATCTACCTGGTGCTCGACGGCGTCATCCGGGTCGAGCGGGACGGCGAATGGCTGGCCGAGTACGGGCCAGGTGCCCTGCTCGGCGAGCGCGCGCACCTCGAGGGCGGCGTGCGGACGTCGACCCTTACCGCCGTGACCGCGTGCCGGGTCGCGGCCGTTCCAGCTGCGCAATTCGAGCGTGCAGCGCTCGAGGAACTGGCCGGCGGGCACCGCCGCGAAACCTTCGGGCAGGCTTGACCTCATGCGCCTACAGCTGTGCGGCGTCCGAGGTTCTACACCGGCCCCCGGTCCAGAGTTCGTTAGATACGGCGGCAACACGTCGTGTGTCGCTGTGAGCGGCGACGAGGACCTGATTCCCACGCTGATCCTGGACGCCGGCACAGGACTGCGACAGGTGACGCCGCTGCTCAACGGTGAGCCGTTTCGCGGCACGATCGTGCTGTCGCACCTGCACTGGGACCACGTACAGGGGCTGCCGTTCTTTCAGGGCGGCGACACAGAAGACGCGCAGGTCACGCTGCTGATTCCGGAGCAGCCCGGCGGGGCGTCTGCCGAGGACGTGCTCGCGCTCAGCATGTCCCCGCCGCACTTCCCGATCACGCCGAGCCAGCTTCGCGGGCAGTGGACGTTCGGCACGCTTCCGCCAGGCGAACTGCGTATCGGCCCGTTCACGGTCCTGGCGCGCGAGATCCCGCACAAGGGCGGAACGACATACGGGTACCGGATCAGCGACGGCAGATCGGCTGTGGCGTACATGCCTGACCACTGCCCGACGAACCTGGGCCCCGGTCCCGAGGGGCTCGGCGAGTACCACGACGCTGCGCTTGACCTCGCGGCGGGAGCCGACGCCCTGATCCACGATGCTTCGCTGCTGCCGCAGGAGGTGCCAGCCCAGGCCAGCTTCGGCCACGCCGCCGCCGACTACGCGGTCGGGCTTGGCGTCCGCGCGGGCGCTCGCCGGGTCGTGCTGTTCCACCACGGGCCGGATCGCACGGACACCGAGCTTGACAAGCTGGCTGGCAGGCTTGCCGACGCTCCCGTACCGGTTATCGTCGCCGCAGAGCGTGAGGTGCTGAGCCTGTGAGCCGCACACCCGACGCGGTTGTGGTCGGCGCTGGCCCGAACGGGCTCGCCGCCGCGATCACGCTGGCCAGGGCGGGCCTCGCCGTTGACGTCTTCGAGGGCGCTGATGAGCCAGGCGGCGGGTGCCGCAGCGCGGAGCTCACGCTGCCGGGGTTCACCCACGACATCTGCTCGGCCGTGCATCCCCTGGCCGCCGGGTCGCCGTTCTTCCAAGGCACAGACCTCGCGGGGCGCGGTGTGAGGCTGCTGTACCCGAAGGTCGCGTTCGCCCACCCGCTCGATGGCGGCCGCGCGGCGGCCGTGGTCGGCTCGGTCGAGGAGACGGCGGCCTTGCTCGACGCCGATGGTGCGCGTTACCGGCGCCTGATGGGGCCGCTTGTGCGCGACGCCGACGACATCGTGCCCGAGGTTCTCGCGCCGCTTCGGTCGCTGCCCGCGCACCCGGTTCCGATGGCCAGGTTCGGCCTGCCCGGGCTGCTCCCGGTCGCCGCGATCGCTCGCCGGTTCAGGACCGACGAGGGCAAGGCAATCCTGGCCGGGGCGGCGGCGCACGCGATGCTTCCGCTGAGCACGCCGCTGACCGCCGGATTCGGGCTGCTGTTCACCCTGCTCGCCCACGCGCTCGGCTGGCCCGTCGCGGAGGGCGGCAGCGCGGCGATCACCGCCGCGCTGGTCAGCGAGATCGAGGAACTGGGCGGCACCGTCACGACCGGTTGCACGATCAAGTCGCTGGACGAGCTTTCGCAGGCCAGAACCGTCCTGCTGGACGTTTCGCCGCGGCAGTTCGCCAGGATCGCGGGGGACCGCCTGCCGCGGCGCTACGCACGCTCGCTTGAGCGGTTCAGGTACGGGCCAGGCGTGTGCAAGGTGGACTGGGCCCTCGACGGCCCGGTGCCCTGGCAGGCCGAAGTCTGCCAGCAGGCTGGCACCGTTCACGTGGCTGGGACACTGGCCGAGGTGGCCAGTAGCGAAGCCGACGTCGCTGCGGGCCGGCACCCGGAGCGGCCTTACTGCCTGCTCGCGCAGCCTGGCGTCATCGACCCGACCAGGGCGCCCGCCGGCAAGCAGACCTTGTGGGCCTACTGCCACGTGCCGTCGGGGTCGGACGTGAACATGGCCGACCGGATCGAGGCGCAGATCGAGCGCTTCGCGCCCGGCTTCCGCGATCTGATCCTGGCCAGGTCCGTCAGGACCGCGGTGGACATGGAGCGGCACAACCCGAACTACGTGGGCGGCGACATCAACTGCGGAGCGGGGACCCTGCGCCAGACGATCTTCAGGCCGTCAGTCCGCTGGAACGAGTACCGGACGGCGCTGCCGGGGGTGTACCTGTGCTCAGCGGCGACACCGCCGGGCGGCGGCGTGCACGGCATGTGCGGCGCGGGCGCCGCACATGCCGCCCTCGCAGACCTTGGTCGTGCGAGGCGCGAGCGCTAGCGCTGGGGCTCGCGCTGCTGGGCCGCGTTCGCCGCTACCTGTGCTGGGCGTGCTGAGCGCGCTCGGCAGGATCAGGCGGTGCCGCCGCCGGGACCGCTCCCATGATCATCGAGTCGCCCCGGAACAGCGGGTTGTCCCTGACCTGCCGTTCGATCGACGCTGCCGACATCGTGTAGCCGATGAACAGGAGCAGCGAAATGGCCTCCATCACGATCCACAGCCAGTGCGACGCGAGCTGGGTGCTCCAGTCGTTCAGGCCGTGCAGCAGCGCGGGCAGCGTGATGCCGAACAGGATCAGCGGAATCCGGCGCCTGCGGTAGTTCACGCCCATCCCGATGAAGAACGCCGCGATGCCGGCCCAGACGGCATGCTGGAACCCGTCGACGAACACCCGCTGCGCGAAGGTCAGGATCAGCGGAACCGCCAGCCCCGCCTTGTGGTTGCCCTGCGTCAGGTAGCTGGCCGTGTAAAAGACCGACTCCCTGACTCCGAACGCGAGCCCTGCGATGGTCCCGAGGAACATCCAGACGCGCACGTCGAGGGTGATTTTCCAGACCCAGCGGAGCAACAGGGCTCCGACGAGAATCGGGAGCGCCTTCGTGACCTCCTCGGCGAACCCGACACCGTAGATCCACGGCAGCAGGTTGTGATTGGCCGCGGTCTGGTCGAGCGCATTCTCCCAGGGCAGCGTCACGGTGGGGAGCAGCACCATGACGCCGGCCACGATCGCGATGGCCAGCCAGCCGATCAGCTTGGTGATGTGGCCTGGCCTGATCAGCAGCCAGAAGGCGACCGCCCAGAGCGGCGCGATCGCGAGGCTGTAGGCCCAGCCAGGCGCGCTGAGGTCGCGTGTCGCTGAGAAGAGCACGACGAACAGGGACGGCAGCAGTCCGTAGGCGATCACGAGCAGCCGGGAACCCTGTTTCCAGCCAGGGTCCTTCAGCCAGCTTCTGACCGGCACGAGGATGTGCACGGCGGTAGCGAAGTCGCCGCCCGGCGAGTCGAGCCTGGCATGGTGCGCGGGCAGGTGCTGGTAGATCGGGCTTGAATGGCTGCCTGAGATGTCGCCGCGCCACAGCTCCTCGCGGTGGACGGCGCTGGGGTGCCTGGTTGTGCCCGTGGCTGAGGCATCGGCGCCCGCGGGCGCGGCCTTGCTGCCGGCCTCAGGCCGGTCGGTGGCGTACGTGCGGGGACTGGTGTCGGCCTGGTCCTGGCTGGCTAGCTCCTCGTCAGCAGCTCCTCGTCGGCCAGCTCGACGCGCAACTCAGGACCGCGCGGATTGGCCAGGTGCACATCGAGGGCTTGCTGGACGGCGACCGACGCGATCGGCAGCCCGCCCACGAACGTGCGTCCCTTGCCCAGATCGTCGAGCACCCAGCCGTCGGAACGCCAGGTGATGCGCGCATGATCGCGCGAGACGATCGGATCGGACACGATCACCGAGTTGTCCGGACTACGGCCGATCCGGACGGTCTGGCCCGGCTCGAACATGAACGTCTGGCCAGCGAACGTGATCCTGAGGTCGCTCACTCGCCCGCCTTCCTTCGCGCCTGCCTTCGACACCTAGCGCGCGCTCCGGGAGACATTGTGCACAGGCGGCGCTGGCTCAGGTTACCGACACCAAGGCGATGGTCGATCACGATCCGTGAACGGACGCGTACAGCTCAGGCGGTGCTCGCTTCGGTGATTGCCTCGTCTACCTCGGCCTTCCTGGCTGCGAGCTCGACCGCGTATTTCTCCTCGTCGATCCGTTCGGCCAGGTCCTCGTCGGCCTTCATGAGCTGCTCGAGGTCGCTGTCCGCCGCGGCGAGGACGCCGAGATCGGCGAATGCGTGCCTGACCTTCGGTCCCCACAGGCCGATGTCCCTGACGCACGGGACGATCCTGGTGAACAACAAAGAGCGGAACGCCTGCTGCACCGGCGACTTGTCGGTGAAGTCCATGCACTCCTCGACATCGAAGTCGAGCCGCTCCCATACCTCCTGGGCGCGGAACCTGTTGTTCATCAGGTAACAGCCCTCGATCAGGAACTCCTCGCGTTCGTCGCGTTCGGCCTGCGTCAGCTCGGCGTAGTAGTCGCGCAGCGCGAGCCGGCCGAATGCGACGTGCCGCGCCTCGTCCTGCATGACGTAGGCGAGCAGCTGGGTGACGAGCTTGTTGTTGGACATGTCGCGGTGCACGCCGAACGCGGCCAGCGCCAGGCCCTCGATCAGCACCTGCATGCCGAGGTAGGGGTAGTCCCAGCGCCCGTCGGCCAGCGCCTCGCCGAGCAGGGTGGCGAGGTCATCGTTGATCGGGTAGTAGATGCCGATCTTGTCCTTGATGAACCGCTGGTACAGCTCGACGTGCCTGGCCTCGTCCATCACCTGGGTGGCGGCGTAGAACTTGGAGTCCATGTCGGGCACCGACTCGACGATCCTGGCCGCGACCGTCAGCGCGCCCTGCTCGCCGTGCAGGAACTGGCTGAACAGCCAGGATGACAGGTGCAGGCCGAGCTCGTCGCGCTCGGCCTGGTTCAGCTTCTCCCACTGGCGCGAGCCGTAGATCGGGCTGAGCTCCTCGGTTTGCTCCATCACGTTCGTGGGGTCGACGGGGATGTCCCAGTCGATGCGCTTGGTGGCGTCCCACTGCTTGTCCTTGCCGCGCTGGTACAGATCGAGCAGGCGGGCGCGCCCGTTGTCGTATTCCCAGTTGAACCTGGCCGCGCCGGTGGCCGGTACATCCCAGGTGCCGGGCTCGACGGTGCTGACGTAGTGGTCGTACGTGCTCATGGCGGCCCCTCCGGGAATTGCGTACTCCGATATTACTTGCCAGTACGCTGCTGTTAAAGATGCCATATTGGCTGGTGCTCGGCGGTGGTGCCAGCACCATGGGAGCCGGGCCAGGCTGGTGGGAAGATCGGACTGTGAACGACGGTCCGCACTCGGTCCTGGTTGTCGACGACCAGGCGCCCTTCCGTGCCGCCGCCAAGGCCGTGCTGCGCAGGCTGGACTGCTTCGAGCTGGCCGCGGAGGCGGCGAGCGGACCTGAGGCTATCGAGCTGGTCGAGTCGATCAGGCCAGAGCTCGTGCTGATGGACATCAACATGCCGCAGATGAGCGGCATCACCGCGACCCGTGAGATCGTCCTGGCGCATCCGGACACCATTGTCTTCTTGTGCTCGACCTACGATGCGAGCGATCTGCCCGCCGACGCCGCCGCGAGCGGCGCCCGCGCGTACCTGAACAAGGAGCGGTTCAGCGCCGACGCCCTGCGCCAGCTCTGGCAGAAGCGCGACTCCGGCGTCTTCGTCTCGCTCTAGCGCGCGCCAGCGGGTTCCCGCGCAGGCAATTGAACACCTACGGCCCATCGGGGTTCAAAGAAAACACCCGATGGCCATAGGCGTTCATCGCTGCCCGGTGCTAGCGGCGTATCACGGCAATTTCGGGTCGGCAGCGGTGGTGGCAGGCACACCCGGCCTGGCCAGCCAGCACCCTCGCGGTAGACAGGCGCCGCGCAAGGCTGTCTGTGACGGCTGGTGACCCCCGAGGAGCTGGCAATGCGGATCCTGGCGGCAAGGCGCGACGGCTGCTGCGCCAAGTATTTCGTCCGATGTCCTCCTTTCAGGAATGTCTGTCGTTAATAATCGCAGGTCAGGAGGTGTCAGATGCAGCCCGAGCAGGACCAGTGCACCCGGCCGCGGGTCGCGGCGCGTTCTGGGCAGCCTGGTCGCTGTGGGCGCTCACGATCGGGGCAAGCGCGATAGCGATGGGCTACGTGGCCGGGCGGCCGCTGCCGGCCGGCTCCGGGCAGGGCAGCGCCGCCAACAACGTCATCGGGGTCGCGTTCATCCTGACGTTCGCGACCGTCGGGGCGCTCCTGGCGTGGAAGCGCTCGTCGAACCCGATCGGCTGGCTGCTATCCGCGACCGCGATCTGCTACACGGCCGGTGGATTTGGCTTGTTCCTCCAGCACTTCAGGGCGACGCTGACGGCCGCCCAGTGGTCAGGGTGGATCTGGCTGGTCGGGCCCGCGCTCACGGTCTTCGTGCTGCTGCTGTTCCCGACCGGCTCGCTGCCCTCGCGCCGCTGGCGGATCGTCGCGTGGACGGCGGCGGCCGGTATCGCCTGCTGGATCACCGGCAACGCGTTCGCCCCCATGATCCTCACGTCGGGACCGCCAGAGGTGCCCAACCCGATCGGGCTGAGCGGCCCCGCTGGCAGGGCCGTCGGCCTGCTAGCGGGTCTCGGCGCCGGCGTCGTCGTGCTGTCGCGGTGGCCAGCGGTCGGGTCGCTGGCCGTCCGCTACCGGCGGTCCGGGTTCGTCCAGCGCGAGCAGCTGAAGTGGCTGCTCTACGCGGCTGCGCTGATCGTGATCGGGCTGCTTGCCAATCTCGTCGTCGGGCTTCCTGGTCAGCGACCCGCAAGCCGCGAACAACCTGGACAACGCGATGATCAGCTTCGGCGTCGCCGCCGTGCCCGTCGCGATCGGGATCGCGGTCTTCAGGTACCGGCTGTACGACATCGACATCGTCATCAACAAGACGCTGGTCTACGGCTCCCTCGCGTTCTTCATCACCGGCGTCTACGTCGCGATCGTGGTCGGCATCGGGTCCTTCGCGCAGCATCTGGCCAGCCCGAATCTGCTGCTGTCGATCGTCGCGACCGCGGTCGTCGCCGTCGCGTTCCACCCGGTCAGGGAGCGCGTGCAGCGGCTTGCCAACTGGCTGGTGTTCGGCAAGCGGGCGACGCCCTACGAGGTGCTGACGGAGCTGTCCGGGCGGATGACCGGCACCATCGCCGACCATGATCTGCTGAACAGGATGGCGCAGCTGCTCGCCGAGGGAACGGGCGGGGTTCGCGCCGACGTCTGGCTGCGGTCAGGTGACGTCCTCGAGGACAGCGCCGTCTGGCCGCCGACCGCCGAGCGCATGCCGGCCGTTCGCCTGCCCGCGAATGAGCGATGTCCAGGTTCCGGCCGCCCACCAGCAGAGGCTCGTCAGGCATCAGGGCGAGGTGCTAGGAGCCCTGTCGTTGCGCAAGCGCCCGGGGGAGCGGCTGACGCCCGACCGAAGACCGGATGCTCGGCGACCTCGCCGCTCAGGCCGGCCTGGTGCTCCGCAACCTTGGCCTCACCGAGCAGCTCCTCGATCGGCTCGAGGAGGTCACGGCCTCACGACAGCGGCTGGTTGCCGCCCAGGACGAGGAGCGCCGCAAGATCGAGCGCAACATCCACGACGGCGCGCAGCAGCAGCTCGTCGCGCTGGCGATCAAGCTCACGCTGACGGAGTCGCTGATCGGCGTCGACGAGGAAGGCGAGCGCGAGCTGCTGGCCGAGCTTTCGGCCGACGCCGCTGAGGCCGTCGAGAACCTCCGCGACCTGGCCAGGGGAATCTACCCGCCGCTGCTCGCCGAGCGCGGCCTCGTCGCCGCCCTGCGAGCGCAGGCGTCGAAGTCTCCTGTGCCGTCGAGATCGAGGCGCACGGGGTCGGCAGGATCGAGGTCGAGACCGAGGCAGGGCTGTACTTCTGCATCATGGAGTGCCTGCAGAACGCGGTGAAGTACGCCGGTGCAGACCGGGTCACGATCGCGCTGAAACTGTCGCGTGGCGCAGGTCAGTTTCGAAGTTCGCGACGACGGCGCAGGTTTCGACGTGGCGGCCACGGTGCGCGGGAACCGGCTTGCAAGGGCATCGGCGACCGGCTGGCGGCTCTCGGCGGCACGCTCGACGTGCGCTCGCGCCAGGAGCCGGTACGACGGTGGCCGGCTCGGTCCCGCTTCGCGTCGCCGAGCTTGCCGGATGATCCGGTTCACGCCGGCTCGGCTGGCTGCCGGGTTGCTCCTGCTTACGGTTGCGGCGCTGGTCGCGGCGGCCGCCTACGGCGTGGCCGCGCACGACCTGGCCGACGCGTTCACGTTCACTCCCGTGCTGCTGGCATTCGCGGTCGTCGGGGCGTTTGTCGCAGCGCGGCGCCCGCGGAACCCGATCGGCTGGCTCTTTCTCGCCGAGGGCCTCGCGTTCGCCGCCGGGGTGGCGACGAGTGCCTATGCCACGGATGCGACGCGGCTCGCTGCCTCGTCGGCGGCGGACTGGGCGGAATGGGTAGGCGCGATTCCCGGCGAACTCGGCTTCCTGTTCGCCCTCGCCATCTTGCTGTTCCCGGACGGCAGGTTGCCCTCCCGTCGCTGGCGGCCGCTCGCGTGGCTGCTGGTGCTCGCCGAGTCCCTGATGCTGGCCGCTGCGGTGACATCGGGCGCCGCGATGCACGCCCAGGGTTCGAGGCTGCCGTCGCCCGTGACGTTGATCCCCGAGAGCGTCACCGGGCCGGTCCTCGACAAGGTGCAGACCGCGCTGATACCGCTGGCACTCGCGGCTGCCGTCGGGTGCGTGCTGCGATACCGCCGCTCGACGGCTGACGGACGGCACCAGATCAAGTGGTTCGCGTTCGCAGGGTCGGTGACAGCGATCGGGATGGTGACGCTCGGCCTGACCACCGGCAACCCGCTCGGCGCGTTCCTGGTACTCGGTCCGCTGCTGCCCGTCGCGGCGGGCATCGGCATCATGAAGTACCGCCTGTACGACATCGACGTCGTGATCAGCAAGACGCTGGTCTACGGCGCGCTGGCGTTGTTCATCACCGGCGTTTACGTGCTCGTCGTGGTGGTGATCGGGTCGGCCGGGGCAGGGCTCGCCGCGACCGGGTCCCGGCCAGGTCTGGCGCTGTCGATCCTGGCGACCGCGATCGTCGCGATCGCGTTCCAGCCGGTGCGTGAGCGGCTCGAGCACCTGGCCAACCGTCTGGTGTACGGACAGCGGGCGACGCCGTACGAGATGCTCAGCGCGTTCTCCGCCCGGATGGGCGAGGCCTACGCCACCGAGGACCTGCTGCCGCGCCTGGCCAGGATGCTGGCCGAGGGAACGGCGGCAGCGCGGGCGCACGTCTGGCTGCTGCCATGGCGATGAGCTGCGCCCTGCCGCATCGTGGCCGCCGACGCGGCGCCGCCTGCCCCGGTTGGGTCAACAGCGCCGACCTGCCGGCCTCGCGATGGCAGCGGCGGAGCTATCCAGCGCTCGTTCGCCAGGCGCCGCCGGGCGAGCGAGACGGCGCTGGTGAGGCACCAGGGAGAACTGCTCGGGGCGCTGTCTGTCGTCAGGCGGCGAGATGAGCCATGCTACGCCCGCCCAGGACAAGCTGCTCGGCGAACTGGCGGCCCAGGCCGGGCTGGTGCTGCGGAACGTGCGCCTCACCGCCGAGCTGGTCGCCAGGCTCCACGAGCTCAGCGCGTCCCGGCAGCGGATCGTGACGGCGCAGGACCAGGAGCGGCTGCGAATCCAGCGCGACATCGCCGGCGGCGCTCAGCGCCAGCTCACCGAGCTAGCTGCGAGATTCAGCGGCGCCGAGGCGACGGCCGGTTCGCGATCCGCAGGCGCAACTGACGACTGATCGCCAGCCTGAAGGCCGACGTGGCCGGCGATCGTAGAGTCGCTCAGGGAACTGGCGCGCGGCATCTACCCGCCCTTGCTCGCCGACCAGGGACTGGCCGCGGCGGTCAGGGCCAGGCCACGAAGGCCAGCGGCCCTGTCGTGGTCAGTCGCGGACGGGATCGGCCGGTACAGCAAGGACATCGAGGCCGCGCTGTACTTCTGCTGCCTCGAGGCGCTGCGCAATGTCGGCAAGTACGCCGCCGCCGCGTCCACCCGCATCGAGCTGTCCAGGACCGACGGCGCGATCGGCTTCGCAGGTGTCGCGACGACGGACCGGGCTTCGACCTGAAGCTGCTCGGCCATGGCTCGGGCCTGCAGCACATGACCGACCGGCTCGCGGCGCTGGGCGGGACGATCGCGATCGACTCCCGTCCAGGCGCCGGCACGACCGTGGCAGGACGGATCCCGCTGCCGCTGAGACGGCAGAGTTCTTTCCCGCCAACGGCCGCGGCTGACTCCGCGGGCGCCCGCGGTCACGCGGAGAGCGTGACGGGAATCGCGCGGCCAGCGGGTAGTCCGGCGCCCGGCTACGCGGTCAGCGTGACCGGGATCGCTGGACGTTGATCGGCTGGCCGTCCTTCGCCGAGCTCTCGAAGACCTCGATCACGCCACGCTGGGTCCGCGGAACCGAGTAGGTGACCGCGACCGAATAGTCGCCGCGGCACCCGGTTCCGCACGTCGCGGTCGTGAACGTCCTGGCGATCTCGTGTCCGGCCGAGTCCAGCACCCGGATGCTGACCGTCGCCTCGAATACGTTGGCCGTTCCGGCAACTGTTACCGCGTTGCTGACCTGCTCGCCAATCGTCGGGCTCTGCACAGTGATCGCCGGCAGGTAGCCGCTATCCATCGACGCGGGTCTGCGGGCTTTGCACGGGCACCCCGCCGAGCACCGTGACGCCCTGGCCGTTGATCGCGAACCTGACGCTCCGCACGGTCGGAAACTGCGTCACCGTGTAGACAATCTGCGCGATACGAAGCGGCATCGACGCCGCGCTTGGCCGACGACTCGAACGACGAGCTGAGATCGACGGTCGCGACACCGGCTGAGATGCGCACGCCGAGGAGCGCAGTGCCGGCCGGGATCTGCGAGCGCAAACCCGCCGCTTGCTCGGCGGCCGACGGTCCAGCCAGCACGGTTCCGATCGCCGCCTTGGCGACACCGGTCGTCGCTGGGACTGCCCGCTCGGTCACGAACAGCTTGCCGGCCCTGGTGAACCACGCCTGCAGGCTCGATGCTGGCGGTCGGGCTTGGCGTGGGCGATGCGGGCGCGGATGGCGGGCTGGCAGGTGGCGGCGTGGCGCTCGCGGGACTGCTAGCGGGCGGCGAGACCTGGCTCGGCGACGTACTGCCGCCGGCCGGGACGCCGCCTAGCGATCCGGCCGGAGCGGTGCCGCATCCGACGGTGAGCAGTCCGGCTGTAAGCAATCCGGCGCTAGCAAGCACAATGGGCGGGAGCTTCATGTTTGGCCTCCTCGACATCAACACGACGCCCCCAGAGTGCTGTGCGCGGCCAACCGGAAGCTCACCGCTTCATCACCGTTCGCTCACAGAGCTCTCAGCGCCCAGCGGCACGGTCAGCCGGAACACCGACCCGCGCCCGCACGTCGCTGGCCACGCTGATCGTGCCGCCGAGCAGCCTGGCGTTCTCCAGTGCGATCGCCAGGCCGAGGCCGCTGCCAGGGCTGGTGCGCGCGGAGTCCGCCTTGTAGAAGCGCTCGAAGACGTGCGGCAGGTGCTCGGCCGGGATGCCAGGGCCGCCATCTGCCACCTCGACCCAGCCGCTCTCGCCATCGGCGCCGATCCGCACGCCGATGTCGCTGGCCGCTGTGCTCGATCGCGTTGCCGATCAGGTTGGCCAGGATCCGCTCCACCCGGCGCGGATCGGTCGCCAGCGTCAGCGGACCGCCGCTCACCGCGACCCTGGCCTGCCAGCCCCGCGCGCCGATCAGCGCGGTCGCGATCGACCCAACATCGACCACCCGCCGCTGGACGGGCTCGGACCCGGCATCGAGCATGGAGATCTCCATCAGCTCGTCGACCAGCGTCCTGAGCCTGCGTACGTCGGCGATCAGCAGCTCGACCGGACGGCGGGCCGGGTCGGGGAGCTGGCTTGCCTGTTCGCTCAGCACCGAGGCCTCGGCGACCAGCGCGGCCAACGGCGTCCGCAGCTCGTGCGCGACGTTCGCGGTGAACCGGCGCTCGCGGTCCTGCGCGGCAACCAGTTCCGCGATCTTCGCCTCGAGCGCGTCGGCCATCTCGTTGAACGCTGCTGCCCAGGCGCCGAACTCATCCGGCGGGCCAGCGGGCAGCCTGGTCTCAAGCCGGCCCTGGCCATGAGCCTGGCGGCCTCGCTGGCCCTGGCGACCGGTTCCAGCGTCCGCCGCGCGAGCGTATGCCCGATCAGCGCCGCGAGCAGCACGACGCCGAGCCAGGCAATGGCGAGGGTGTTGCGCAGCTGGTTCAGGTTGCGCTGGACGGCAGCCTCATCGAAGAGCAGGTAGAGCTGTGCGGCCGATCCTGGCACCTTGCCGCCGACGACCAGGTAGGGCGTTCCTGCGACCTCGAACCGCTCGTAACCCAGCTTTCCCTGGCGGACGACGTCGCGCAGGCTCGCCGGGATGGCGGGATTCACGCTGGGGGTTCGAAGGGACGGCCGGCCTACGCGGGAAGACCAGCAGGGCGTGGGTGTCGCGCCGCTCGTAGGCACGTACGAAATCGCCGGCCTCTGGATACCTGATAGACGCGGCTAGCCGCAGGTCCTGCCTGGCCTCCGCGGCGCGTAGCATTCAGCGGGCCCTGCAGCCTGGCCTGGCGCACGAGCAGGAACGATGCGATCGCGAGTGCGCCCGCCGAGATGGCCGCGACGAGGACGAAGGCGATGACGAGGCGGCGTCGCAGCCCGCCGGCGCCGATCCACTTGCGACGCCCGGTGAACCGCGCAGCCGTTTGTCCGCGTGGCCGGGCGCCGGGCTTGATCGTCGGCCGGGTCATGTCGTTAGGCCCGGTCCAGCCGGTAGCCGACCCCTCGGATGGTCTTGATCAGCGCCGGGTGCGACGGGTCGTCCTCGACCTTGGCCCTGAGCCGGCCGATGGCGACGTCCACCAGGTGCGAGTCGCCGAGGTACTCGTAGTCCCAGACCCGCTGCAGCAGCAGCTCTCTGGTGAACACCTGGCCGGGCCGCCTGGCCAGCTCAAGCAGCAGCCGGAACTCGGTCGCTGTGAGGGCGACCTCTTCGCCGTCCTTCCGAACGGTGAATCCGGCGGGATCGATCTCCAGCCCGCCGGCCAGGATCAGCGCGGCGTCCGGCAGGGGCCGATGTACGCCGCAGCACGGCACGCAGCCGCGCGACCAGTTCGGGCAGCTCGAATGGCTTCTTGACGTAGTCGTCCGCGCCGGACTCCAGCCCGACGACCACGTCAACGAGGTCCGCCCGCGCCGTCAGCATCACGACGGGGACCCGGCTGAGCTTCCTGATCTCCCTGCAGACCTCGAATCCGTCCATCGACGGCAGCATCACGTCCAGGATGACCGCGTCAAAGCCTCCGGCTCGTGCCCTCGCAAGGCCGTCCCTGCCATCGGTCGCAGTCACCAGCCTGAAACCGGCCGTGGTCAGCCCGATGGACACGATCTCGCGAATCGAGGCGTCATCTTCGACCAGCAGCAGCCGTTCATCCACCCGCTGCCGCCCCGCCCTGTTCTGCGCCCGCCCGGTTCTGCCCCGCCCGGTTCTGGTCCGCCCTGTTCTGCGCCGGCCTGAGGCGCCTCGCGCAGCCTCGTGATGTGCTCGCGCAGCGCCTGCTCGAGCTGCCCAGAGAAATCCACGATCAGCCTCAGCTCTTCGTCGCTGTAGTTCTCTGCCAGCCGCTGCCACGTCCTGACCATCGGCAGGAACACAGATGCGACGTCGCGAAGCGCGCGTTCGGTGACCAGGCGGACGACAACCCGCCGGCGGTCCGCGGCATCACGCTCGCGCCGGACGAAGCCCGCCTCCTCGAGCCGGTCAATGACGCCGGTGATCGACGCCGTGCTCAGCCCGGTGGCCTTCGCGAGCTGGCCGGCTGTCATCTGGCCGCTGAAGCTCAGCAGGTTCAGGCAGTTCAGGTCGGTGGCGTTGATCCCGATCCGGTCAGCCGCCGCCTGGCCCATCAACTGCATGAGCGAGCCGGTACGACGCAGCGACGCCGCGAACGCCGCAAAGAGCCGCGCCCGCTCCGGCTGGCCAGCATCGGCCAGATCGGACGCGATCGGCTCTGCCCACGGCACGATCCCAGCCCTTAGACACGCTCTCCTCCTCCCATGCAACACGCCATGCTTCGGAAAACAATTAACTAGTTTGCCTAGACAATCGCTATCCAAGATGTTAGCTTCCCAAGCGTACCTGCAAAGTGATGTGTGACAGCACCTCCCGAAGTCGGAGACCGACATGACATCTGATGCAAAGATCCTGGCATCTTCGGCGTCCGCTCGCGAGAACGCGGGCGCAGAGGGGTCGTCCTCCCGGCAAGCACGGCGGAGGATCTCCCCCCAGGCAAGCACCGATCCGCGGCGCTGGCTCACCCTGCTGATCTTGCTGCTGGCCGCGTTCATGAACCTGCTCGATGTCTCGATCGTCAACATCGCGATCCCGTCGATTCAGCGGAACCTCGGCGCCAGCCACGCCGACGTCCAGTGGGCGCTTGCCGGGTTCACGCTCGCTTACCGCGCTGGTCCTGATCGACACGGCGGCCGGCTCGGCGACACGTACGGGCGCAAGCGGCTGTTCCTGATCGGCGTCGCCGGCTTCACAGTGATGTCCGCGCTGTGCGGAGCCGCACGAAAGCCCAGGTCAGCTGATCGCCTTCCGCGTGGTGCAAGGCAGCCACGTGGGCGGGGCACCATGATCCCGCAGGTGCTCGCGGTCATCCAGGTGCGTTCCGCACCTGCCTGCACGACCGCCTGGTCGCCACCGACCCGACGGCCACGCCTGCATCGTGCCGGCCGCGTGCCTGGGGTCGCGCTACCGGGCGTCAGGCGGCGTCCACCGCGCTGCCGGCGGCGGCCAAGCACGCGATCGCAGGAATCGGAAAGAAGGCCACGGGATTGATTTCGCGGCTGCGCTGGAGCGGACGCTGTTCTTTCAGGTCGGCGTCTTCGTGTTCAGCTTCCTGCTGATGCTCGCGCTGCCGAGGATGAGGCGCGCCGAGCCGGCCACTACTGATGCATGGGACGCTCATGATCAGCGTGACCGGCCAGCTCGAGCTGGAACGTCGAGTGGCCGACGTCGAAGTGCCCGCGCAGGCAGTCCTGGAGCGCGTCGAGCATGACCGCGCTGCGGCCGTCGGCGAGCACGTCGGGGTCCACCACGACGTGCACCGACAGGACCGGCAGCCCCGAGGTGATCGTCCACGCGTGCAGATCGTGCACGTCGCGGACACCGGTCAGGCCGATCAGGTGCGCTCTGACCTCGCTCAGGTCGATGCCGCGCGGGCTCGCCTCGAGCAGTACGTTGATCGCGTCGGCGAGCAGCCGCCAGGTGCGCGGCAGGATCAGCGCCCCGACCAGCAGTGAGGCGATCGGGTCGACACGGTGGAGCCCGGTGGTCGCGATCACGATGCCCGTCACGATGACGGCGACGCGCGCCCAGGGCGTCGGACGCGACTTCGAGGAACGCGCCCCTGATGTTGAGGCTCTCGGCCTGGCCGCGGCGCAGCACGAGCAGGCTCACGCCGTTGGCCGCCAGCGCGATCACGCCGAAGATCACCAGCAATGGCGACTCGATCGACGGAGGCGCGAGCAGCCTCCTGATGGCCTCGACAATGATGAAAGCCGACAGCGCGAACAGGACCACGGCGTTCACCATCGCCGCAAGGATCTCTGCCCTGGCGTAACCGAACGTCCGCCGCAGGGTGGCCGGCCTCGTCGCGAAGAGCACGGCCAGCAGGGAGAGGCCGACGCCGCCGGCGTCGGCCGCCATGTGCGCGGCGTCTGCGAGCAGGACCAGCGCGCCGCTGACCCACGCGCCCACGGCCTCGGCAATGGCGACGCTGATCGTAATCAGCATGACGATCAGCAGCGACTTGCTGTGCTCGCCGGTCAGCGTCAGCCGGGAGCCATGTGCATGCGCGTGCACGCCTGCCGTCCCGTGTGAGATGGCTGGCTGCCTGGCGCGTTCTTCCCGCCCCCTGCTCGCCATCAACAGGCGCGGATTGGGTTGAAGGCGCCGTGTGCTCGGGTCGCCGGCCCTGGCCTAGCTGGTCACAGCTGGGTTCTCGGTCGTGGCCTGGACCGCTCATGACAGTGGCGAGTCGTCCTCTCCTGGGGCGAGCAGTTCGTAGGCGGGGTTGATCATGACGGCAACGTTCCCGCGCATGCCGACCTGCCCAGTGAACCTGACCTTCGCGCCAGGGTCGAGCCCGGGGATGTGTGACCGCCCGTAGAACAGGGCGGTCAGCTGGCCTGTCGCGTCAACGATCTCGCAGGCCAGGACGGTGTTGCGCTCGACCGGCCTGATTTCGACGGCATGCACGCGGCCTTCGACCCTGGCCCTGCCGCGCCTTGGCACCTGCGCTATCGGCGTCGCTGACTTGGACGGGACCGGCCGGTTGTACCGCGATATGTCCGTGGCCTCCTCGGGCGGAGGAGCGGGCGGCTCAGGCGGCGTCGGCGCGCCCAAGGCGGGCTCGCGATCGCTCGAATCCCGGCGTGCATCCGGACCTTCAGCGTCGGCGGTCAGGTCGACTCCGGATTGCGCACGATCGGCCCCGCCGGCATCGGCAGGCTCTGGCGCTCCCTCGGCCGGCTCGGCCTGCTGGGCCCTTCGGGCTCATCGCGCCGTGTACCTGCGGCCTCTCTCGGCTGCGCCCCTGCCGGCTGGCCCTGGCCCAGTCGGCGCTGTCCCGGCCCGCGCGGGCTCCGTCGGCTCGTGTCCGGCCTCGGCTCGGCCAGCCTCGGCTCGCTCGTCGGCTTCGCGTTCGGCTGCGGCCGCCTTGGCGCGCTCGCGGGCCGCCACGCTCTCGACCCTGCGCCGGACGTCGAACGGCACGATCGTCGCGGCCGCGTGCGGGATCTGGCTCACGACGCTGGCGATCCGGTCCGCGGTGCGGTCGTGCAACAGCCGTCCGAGCAGCGGGGCGTAGCTGCGCCTGGGCAGGACGGCCGTCACGCCGACCCCCGGCAACTGCGCCTCAGCCTGGACCATCTCGGCGGCGGCCTTGGCGAGCCGCCGGTCGGGGCAGTCGATCAGATCGAGCACCACGCCGGTGTCGGCGCGTACCCAGTCCTCGCGCAGCCGGGCGGCCTGAGCGCTGTCGATGACGAAATGCACGGCGCGCAGGCTGGTCGGCCGGAGGCTCCGCGCGTACCTGAGCGCGGCCAGCGTCGCCAGGTCGAACTCGTCGACGAAGACGTAGACGGTCCTGCGCGAGTAGGACGGCGGCGAGGTGGGCCTGCTCGGCTTGCGGTCACCTGTGCTGATGTGCTCGAGCACCTCGGCTTCCATCTGGTACTGCCGGTTCAGCCTGATCAGCAGCGGCACGCCGATGGCGAAGACGATCAGGACCAGCCACGCGCCCTCGGTGAACTTCACGACCGCGAAGATCAGGACGACGATCAGCGACGTCAGCCCGGCCGCGAAGTTGATTGCGCGCTTGTGCCGCCAGCCGCGTTCCTTGTGCACGTGGTGGTACTTGGACATGCCGAACCCGGCGAGCGTGAACGCGGTGAACACGCCGAGCGCGTAGAACGGCACCAGCCGGTTGACGTTTGATCCCGCGACGGCGAGCAGGATGCAGCGACAGCACCGCGAGCACGATGATGCCGTTGGAGAACACGAGCCGGTGCCCGCGTTTGGTCAGCCAGCGCGGCAAGAACGCGTCTTCGGCCACGAAGCTCGCGAGGAACGGGAAGCCGTTGAAGCTGGTATTGCCGCCCGTGTACAGGATCAGGGCGGTCGCCGCCTGCACGACGATGAACATCACGTGCCCGAACGTCGACGTGCCGAAGACGAGCTTGGCCTCCTGCGATATCACCGTCGGCACGCCGGAGACATATGGCGTGGCGTGCGTGACGTGAGCCAGCCACGAGACCCCCGCCACCAGGGTGCCCAGGATCACGCCCTCGGTGACCAGCACGCGCCGCGCGTTGATGCCCTCGGGCGGCCGGAACGCGCTGACAGCGTTGGACACCGCTTCGATGCCTGTCAGCGACGAGCCGCCGTTCGCGAACGCTCGCAAGAGAATGAAGACCAGCCCGAAGGTGATGAGCGAGTTGTGGTTGGGCGTTACACCGGCGCCGTAGACGTGGGCACCGGGCGCCACGTGCCACCTGGGCAGGTTGCCGAATATCTCGCGGACCAGGCCGACCACGATCACCAGCATCATTACGCCGGTGAACAGGTAGGTCGGGACCGCGAAGGTGCGGCCCGCCTCGCGGATCCCGCGCAGGTTGCCGTAGAGCATCAGCAGCACCACGCAGATCGAGATGATCGTCAGCAGGTTGGGGTTACGAAGGGCCGGGATCGCGGACGCCACGGCCGCGGTGCCCGCCGCTACCTGCACGGCTACCGTGACCACATAGTCGATCAGCAGGGCCACGGCCGCGACCTGAGCGACCCTGGGGCCGAAATTCTCGCGCGCCACCACGTAGGAGCCGCCCGCCCTGGTGTAGATCGTGACGACTTCGCGATAGGACAGCACGACCAGCACCATCACGAACAGCACGACGCCGGTGAGCGGCAGGATCAGCGCGAACGCGGCGATCCCCAGGCCGCCCTTGAGCAGCTCGATCAGGATTTCCTCGGTGCCGTAAGCAGATGATGAGATGCCGTCGGGCGCGAGCACGCCGAGCGCAAGGGGCTTCGACAGCCGCTCCTCGCGGAGCTGCTCGGTGACCAAGGGCGGCCCGAGGAGCCGCCGCTTGATGGCATAACCAAGGCTCTCGCCCAGGTCCTCCTGGCTGTCGGCTGCGCTCGCAGCCCTGACCGTTGCCACTCCTGTCGTTCCTCCGCTCACCCCGGGCTGCACACTGCCGGCAACTCCGAACGTGGCCTTCATACCATCTGGGCACCTCCGCTTCGTACGGAGATGGCAGAGTGAGGCAGCGGAGGTGCGCTGGCGCTGAGAGTCTTCCCAGCGCCTGTGTTGTTCCCAGGGAGCAGAGCGTGCTACCCGGAATGCCGTGACCAGATGCCACTTCGCACCTGCAACGGCGTTTCCTGGGTAGAAGAACGGCAGCGTCAGAGTCAGGCGCCAGTGCAGAAAGGCTGCGTGGACATGACCTCATCACCGGCGGCTGCGGCGCCGGAAGCGGGCAACGGGCGCGTACTGCACCTATCGGACCTGAATGGCCGGCCAATTACAGACAAGCGGGGAGAGTCGATCGGCAAGCTCGCCGATGTGATCGTGCGGCTGCGCGGCGCCGAGAACCCGCTGGTCACAGGGGTTGTCGCCGCAGTCGGCAGCCGGGAGGTCTTCGTTCCCCTTGAGCAAGTCAGTTCGTTCGACGGGGAGGTGCTCAAGCTGACGAGCGCGCGCCTGGACTTGCGCCAGTTCGAGCGCCGCCATGGCGAGGTACTGCTCCGCGCCGATGTGCTCGGGCACCGCCTCATCGACGTGCCGGCCGCGCACCTCGATCAAGGCGGTCGACCTCGAACTGCGGCAGCAGGGGTCCGAGTGGGTGCTGGCCGGCGTCGACACCCACCGCCGCCCGCGAGGGTTGCTGCGGCTGCTCGCTCCCGACGCGAGAGCGCGCCAGTTCGAGGAGTGGGTGAACTACGAGCCGCTGATCGGGCATGCGAGCAGCGCGCTGCTGCGCGGCCCGTTCGGGCGCATCCGACGGCTCAAGCCCGCGCAGATCGCCGACCTGCTCGAGGAGGCGTCCAAGGCGGAGGAGACCGAGATCCTCGGTCAGGTACACGTCGACCCCGAACTCGAGGCCGATGTGTTCGAGGAGCTCGACGAGGACCTGGCTACCCGCCTGCTGGGCGCCAGGACCGACGCGGAGATCGCCGAAGTGCTCAACCGGATGCGGGCAGACGACGCCGCAGACGCGATCTCCGAGCTGCCGCAACGCCGTCGGCAGCCGGTGATCGACCTGCTGCCACCTGGTCAGCGCGCGAAAGTGCTGACGCTCATGGGGTTCAACCCGACCAGCGCCGGCGGCCTGATGGGCATGGACTTCGTCGCCGTTCCTGAGCACAGCCTGGTCGCCGGCGCTGTCGCCGCGGTGAGCGGCGCGAACAACCTGCAGCCTGAGGCTTTGACCAGCGTGCACGCGCTCGATCCCGACGGCAGGCTGTGCGGCGTCGTCAAGCTGGTGACACTGCTCCAGGCCGATCAGGCGGGCAGGATCAGCGACATATTCGACGACGATCCCGTGCGGATCGGGGCCGACACCGACGTGGTCGACGTCGCCGTTCTGATGAGCGACTACAACTTGATCACCATTCCGGTGGTCGACGAGGAACGGACGATGATCGGCCTGATCACCGTCGACGACGTGCTCGAAGTCACGCTGCCCGAGGACTGGCGGCGTCGTGAGGCCGCCGAGCCGCCTGACTCCAGGCGAGGCAAGAGGCAATGACCGAGCCGGGCGGGCGGGATGCTCCAGGGGAGCGCCCCGTCCCGCCAGAGCGTCCGGCTCCAGCCCAGCCAGAGCGTCCGGCCAGCCAGCCGTCCCAGCCAGCCGCAGCCGGACCAAGCCGCCCGGCCTGACTCGGCTCCACCGAGCGGGCCTGGGCGCGGCGCCGCTCGTTCCGCGAGCGCCGGCGGCGCTGGGCGCTCGCAGGGCGGGACGAATCAGCCGCAGGATGGGACGAATCAGCCGCAGGATGGGACGAGTCAGTCGCAGGGCCGGGCGTCGTCCGCGGCGGCGCTCGCGCCGCCGCGGCCTCACGCAAACGACTCGGACACGGGGGAGATCGAGGGGGCACTCGGCCGGATCAGGGCGGGCGACGAGCAGCATTCTGGCTGGCGCCGCCAGCTCGTGACGTTCCTGGCGATCGTCGGGCCTGGATTGATCGTCATGGTCGGCGACAACGATGCGGGCGGGGTCGCGACTTACGCGCAAGCTGGTCAGAACTACGGATACAGCCTGTTGTGGGTCCTGTTGCTCCTCATCCCTGTACTCATCGTCAACCAGGAGATGGTGGTCAGGCTCGGCGCCGTGACCGGGGTCGGCCACGCGAAGCTGATCTACGAGCGGTTCGGTAGGTTCTGGGGCCTGTTCAGCGTCGTCGACCTGTTCGTGCTGAACTTCCTGACCATCGTCACGGAGTTCATCGGCATCTCGCTGGCCATGAGCTACTTCGGGGTCAGCCCTTACATCTCGGTGCCGATCGCCGCGGCCCTGTTGATAGGAATCACAGCGAGCGGGAGTTTCCGGCGCTGGGAACGCGCCATGTTCCTTTTCATCGCCGCCAGCATCGTCCTTTTTGTGCCGCTGGTGATCTTCTCCCATCCCCGCGTCGGGTCGGTTGCCTCTCACTTCTTCGTGCCAGGCG
The DNA here is from genome assembly GCA_963809195.1 of uncultured Actinomycetota bacterium. Lineage (GTDB taxonomy): Bacteria > Actinomycetota > Actinomycetes > Streptosporangiales > Streptosporangiaceae > Chersky-822. The sequence goes on from CAWEIQ010000007.1 coordinate 67,839, forward strand.
TGCATGGCGGGGTCAGCTCGAACGCGGTGCTGCTGATCATCGCGATCGTGGGGACGACCGTGGCGCCGTGGCAGCTGTTCTTCCAGCAGTCCAACGTGATCGATAAGAGGATCACGCCGCGGTTCATCAGGTATGAGCGAGCCGACACCGTCCTAGGCTCACTGGTCGTCGTCGTCAGCGCGGCCGTCATCCTCGTCGCGACCGTGTACGCGGTCATGGGGACGTCGCGCGCCGGGCACTTCACCGATGCCCTCGGGGTCGCTGACGCATTCCGCAGCAAGAGCAGCTTCCTGGGCGCGGTCTTCGCCCTTGTGCTGCTCTTCGCGAGCATCATCGGGGCCGCGGCGGTCACCCTGTCGACCAGCTATGCGTTCGGTGATGTGTTCAACCTCAGACACTCGCTGCACCGCAAGTTCCGCGACGCGAAGGAGTTCTACGCGAGCTACACGGTGGTCGTCGTGCTTGCCGCGGGGATCGTGCTGGTCCCTGGCGCGCCGCTCGGCCTGCTCACCACCGCGGTCCAGGCGCTGGCAGGGGTTCTGCTGCCCAGCGCGAGCGTCTTCCTGCTGCTGCTCTGCAACGACCCTGAGGTTCTGGGCCCGTGGACGAACCCGCGCTGGCTCAATGCGATCGCCGCGATCATCATCGGGCTCTTGCTGACGCTCTCCGGCACGCTGGTGGTGACCACGCTGTTCCCCGGCCTGAGCGCGCCGGACGTCGTCGTCTGGATCGCGGCCACCCTCGCGGTCGGTTCCACGCTTGCCTACGGATGGCTTCGGTTCACGGCGGCGCACCGAGTGACAACCGCAAGACGGGCGGTGGCATCGCGGTCGACTCTGGCTGACCTGACGCCCGCTGAGCGCGCGAACTGGCGGATGCCGCCGCTGGCGCTGCTCAAGCCCGTCATCTGGTCCCCTGTGATGAAACTCACGATCGCGGTGATGTGGGTCTATCTCGTGATCTCGGTCCTGCTTCTGATCGTCAAGGCCGTCCAGCTCGCCGCCGGTTAAACGCGCTCAACCCAGGAATAGCCGCGGCGCTACAGCCGTTGGCCTTGGTGGATGTGACCTGCGCCGAATTGACAGTTCTGCGCGGGATCGGGCATCCTCGATCTTGATCGATGAAGGACACCTCGTTCGGTGAGGCGTCTTCACGGACACAGGCCACTGATCCCAACCGTCGAGAGACGCTCCGGATCAGGACACCTCTCCCCGGCCTAAGGGGTGAGGCCAAGTGGCTGCGCAGGCGGACGGTGTTCCGCGGGCCGCGAGGCTCGCAGATCACAGTGCCGCGCTACGCCGTGGAGTGCCAAAGCTCTAACGAGAGAGGTGCCTGCCCCAGGGGTTGCCTGGGGTGCGCCGCCTCCCGACGGGTGACAGTGTTGCCGCGCTGTCCGCGTGTTGCCATGGACGCGGCCAGACGGCACCAGGCTGGAGGGAGGCGAGTCGTGGAACACGATAGACCGGGCCGGACTCGGCCCCATTCGCCGCTCTCTTTGCCCGTTTCGGGCACGCGCCGGCGCCGTCCAGCCCCTTGCTTCCCGGTCGTTATCAGCCAGAACTGACCGCAGCGGCAAGAACCGCAATTCGCATCTGGCGGCAAGCCCCGCGTGCCCCCCGATCCCGCCTGCTCTTCGGCGGTGAAAGGGGTGTTCGCCATGACCACCAGCCCGAGCCTGGCTGCTCCCGGCCGTGCCGCGGCCGTCGACACCAACCGCGTCGTGGACATCAAGGGTGCCTTCGGCTCCATCTCTGCCGAGGACACCGGCGCCCGGCGGTCGGTGCCAGCCAAGCTGAAGACGCTGCTTGCGATCGTCGGTCCCGGCGTGATCGTGATGGTTGGCGACAACGATGCCGGGGCGTTCTCGACTTACGGGCAGGCAGGTCACACCTACGGGACCAAGCTGCTGTGGACGTTCTTGCTGCTGGTTCCCGTGCTTTACGTGAATCAGGAGATGGTGCTCAGGCTGGGCGCCGTCACCGGCGTTGGTTACGCCAAGCTGATCCTCGAGCGGTTCGGCCGGTTCTGGGGCGCGTTCAGCGTGCTGAACTTGTTCATCTTGAATGCGCTGACGATCGTGACGGAGTTCATCGGCATCGCGCTCGCCGCAAGCTATCTCGGCGTGCCGAAGATCGTCGCGGTCATCCTGGCCAGCCTTGTGATCGTGGTAGCCGCCTCGACAGGCAGCCTGCGGCGGTTCGAGCGGATGGCGATGGCGTTGTGCGCTGGATCGCTGCTGCTCGTGCCGCTGTACGTGCTGGCGCACCCGCCGGCAGGCCAGGTGGCGACCGGCTTCGTGATCCCGTCGATCCCCGGCGGCGGCGGGCAGCTGGGCACCGTGATGCTGCTGATCATCGCGATCGTCGGCACAACGGTCGCGCCCTGGCAGCTGTTCTTCCAGCAGTCCTACATCATCGACAAGCGGATCACGCCGCGCTTCATGCGGTACGAGAAGGCCGACCTGTGGATCGGCATCGTCGTCGTGGTCATCGGCGGCGGCGCGCTGATGGGCGCGACCGCTGCGGCGTTCGCTGGCGCCAGGCACGGCCAGTTCACCGATGCCGCCGGCCTGGCCACAGGGCTAGCCGCCTACGCCGGCCACGCGGCCGGCGCGCTGTTCGCGGTCGCCCTGCTCGACGCCTCGATGATCGGCGCGTTCGCCGTCTCGCTCTCCACCGCCTACGCGGTCGGTGACGTGCTCGGGCTGAAGCACTCGCTGCACAGGGGCGTGAAGCAGGCCAAGGGCTTTTACGCGATGTACGCGGCACTGATCGCGCTGGCGGCGACGATCGTGCTGATTCCCGGCTCGCCGCTCGGCCTGATCACGGTGGGCGTCCAGGTGCTGGCCGGCGTCCTGCTGCCAAGCGCGACCGTCTTCCTGCTGCTGCTCTGCAACGACAAGGAAGTGCTCGGCCCCTGGGTGAACAACCTGCGGCACAACGTCGCGGCCGGCATCGTGGTCGGCGTGCTCGTGATGCTCTCGGCGATCCTGATGATCTCGGTCGTGTTCGGCAAGGTCTCCGCCGGTGAGGTTATTGGCATCCTGGCTAGCTGCGCGATCGCTGCCGCAGCGACCGGCGGATTCCTGGCCGTCCGCGCCTGGCGGCGTCGCACCTCACCGCGCCTTGCGGCTCTCGCACCACGAGCGGTCGTGCGAGGAGGAGCGGTGCCAGCGGCCCGGCGGTCCGAGGAGCGCGAGAAGCGTGAGAACTGGCGGATGCCGCCGCTCGCGATGCTCAAGCCCGCGCCGATGTCTCTCGCGCGCACGGTCGGCATGTCGGCCATGTACGTGTACCTCGCCGTGGCGATCATCCTGGTGATCGTGCGGGTCGCGGAGATCGCCCTCGGCCACTAGGTCAGCGGCTGCCGGCGGAGCGGCCTTGTGCGCGGGCCGCCCGCCTGGCGGGCCGCCCGCCGCTCCCGCCGGTTGCGCCAGAACCGGCGGATCCGCGACGCCAGGAAGATGACCGCGATCAGGCCGAACACGAGCAACGCCCCGGCGATCAGCGCCGCGGGCACCGGGTGCATCAGCGCGAAGACCACCAGCCCGGCCACCGTGGCATTCTCGAGCAGGCTGACGATGATGTTGCTGAATGGCTCGGGGCTGGTGTTCACGCCCATTCGCACGCCGCTCTTGATCAGGTGAGTCACCAGAGCGGTTCCGCCTCCCACGGCGGCGGCGGCCGCCTGCGGCAGCGTGTGCGCGTGCCCGGCTAGCAATGCGCCGATCGCGCGCGCCGGCGATCGGGCGAACCACGGTGTGCACGATGTCGGAGGCGGAGTCCAGGTACGGGATCTTGTCCACGACGAACTGGATGCAGAACAGCACGCCGGCCGCGATCAGCACATCGGTACGCTCGAGCGTCGGCGGAACGGCGCCCATGTGCGCGTACCTGCCGAGGAGCCCCATCAGGAGCACGACCGCGTAGGCGTCGATCCCGCTGGCCCAGCCGCTGGTGAAGATAAGAGGTATCTCTGACACCCGATGGCCCCCTCGCGCCGAGCCGCCGTCGGCTTTACTTGGCTGCGGCGGGCTTTACTAAATGACCGGATCGGACGCTAGACACGCCGATCGTATGCGAGCTATGGGCACTACTTCTATGGTTCGTGTACTCCCTTCTAAGACCGAGGTCACGATGCTGAATCTGGACAATCCCAAGCACGCAGCAGCCGATGCGCGGCTGAGGCAGGAAACGATCATCTGGCTGACGACCGTCGATGCCGAAGGCCAGCCGCAGTCCTCGCCGGTCTGGTTCCTCTGGGACGGCGCAGAGTTCCTTATCTACGGGTCGGCGGACGGCAAGAAGACCCGCAACATCCAGGCCAATCCGATGGTGGGCCTGAACCTGGACGGGGACGGCCAGGGCGGCGGCGTCGTCGTCGTCGAGGGAACGGCCAGGATCGACCCGCAGGGCCCGGCCGCCGACGCCGTCGCGGATTTCGTCGCGAAGTACGGACAGCGGATCGAGTCCTACGGCTGGACGCTCGAAGGCTTCGCCAGGGACTACCCGCACGTCATCCGCGTGACGCCAACCCGCGCGAGGATCTGGTAGCGCTCGCGCCTGGCCGCGGTCGCGGCTGGCCGGTCAGCGCTGGCCGGTCAGGCCCGAACCGCGCCGGTCACCAGCCAGCGCGAGCCGTGCGCCCGCCAGGTGAGCGTGACGAACCTGGCCGCCAGCCAGGCCGAAAGCGCGAGCCACAGGCCGAGCAGCCCGGCGCCGGTCAGCACCGACGATCGTGGCGGCGATCCCGAAGACGGCCGTGGACAGCAGCCCGGCCACGGCCAGGTAGTCCTGGTCACCGGCGCCGATCAGCACGCCGTCCAGGACGAAGACCACTCCGGCTACCGGCTGCCCCACGGCGACCACGACGCAGCACCACGAGCAGCAGGTGCGCCACGGGCGGCGCCGCCGCGAAGAGCCCGGGCAGCAACGGGCGCGCCGCCAGCGTCAGGACGCCGAACACCACGCCGCACCAGAGGCCCCACCAGATCATCCGGTTGGTCGCCGACCGCGCTCCGGCCACATCTCCCGCTCCGAGGTACTTGCCGGTGATCGCCTGGCCGGCGATCGCGATCGCGTCGAGCGCGAAGGCGAGCAGCGACCAGATCCGGAAGGCGACCTGGTGCGCGGCGATGGCCGCGTTCCCCTGCCGCGCCGCGATCGCCGTCGCGGCGATGAGGACCACCTGTAGCGCCAGCGTCCTCAGCACCAGGGCAGCGCCCGTCCTGGCCGCGGTCTTCAGCCCAGGCAGGTCGATGCCCAGCCGGACGCCTGCCCGCTTGGCGCCGGTCGCCACCATGGCCAGATAGGCCCCCGCGGCGCCGTACTGGGCGATCACGGTTCCCCATGCCGAGCCCGCGATGCCCCAGTGCAGGCCGAGCACGAATGTCGCGTTGAGCACGACGTTCACGACGTTGGCGAGCACGGAAACGACAAGCGGGGTTCTCGTGTTCTGCAGCCCGCGCAGGACGCCGGTACCGGCCAGAACGGTCAGCATGGCCGGCGCCGCGAGCAAGCTGATGCGCAGGTAGGTGACCGCGCCAGCGGTGACGCCCGCCGAGGCGCCGAACGCGCGGACGATCGGGGTCGCGAGCGGCAGTCCGACGGCGAGCACCGCCACGCCTATCGCCCCGGCAAGCCACAGCCCGTCGATGCCCTGCCTGATCGCTGCCTGGCGGTCACCAGCGCCGAGTTGCCGGGCGACCGCGGCGGTCGTTCCGTAAGCGAGGAAGATCGAGAGATTGACCAGCGCCGTCAGCGCCTGTGCGGCGACTCCGAGGCTGCCGAGCGGCGCGGTGCCGAGCCTGCCGACGATGGCCGCGTCCGCGAGCAGGAACAGCGGCTCGGAGATGAGCGCACCGAATGCTGGTATCGCCAGCCGCAGGATCTCGGCGTCCGGGCGGTCGACCCTGGTAGAACGGTTGGCCATGCCCGGCACCCTCCGGCTCGCAGTCACGTAACTGACTATTGCTGATTAGACAGTCACACCATAAGAGCCCTTTAGTCACTGGTCAAGTCGTTTTCAGCAGTTACGTTCACTGTGCCGCCGCCGAACGCGTCAGCCCATCGTCAGGCGACGACGCCGCTGCCACGCAGTCCGGAGATCTCGGCCTCGCCAAGCCCGAGTTCGCCAAGCACCGCGTCGGTGTCGGCGCCCGCCCTGACAGGCGGCTTCTGGCCTGTCCGCGGCGGTACGTGCGAACCTGGGCGCCGGCTGTGGCTGAGACACGCCGCCGACCTCGGCGAATACGGCCCGGGCCGCGTTGTGCGGATGCCCGGAAACCTCGGCAGCCGACAGCACAGGAGCTACGCAGGCGTCGGTGCCGGCGAACACGTCGGCCCACTCGTCCCTGGTGCGCTGCGCGAAGACCTCGGTGAATCGCTCGCGCAGGACCGGCCAGCCGGAGAATGTCCATCTGCGCGGGCAGGCCGGCGTCGGTGAGCCCGAGGCCGGCCAGCAGCGCCGCGTAGAACTGGGGCTCAAGCGCCCCGACTGCGACGAACTTGCCGTCCGCGGTGGCGTAGGTGTCGTAGAACGGCGCGCCGCCGTCGAGCAGGTTCACGCCGCGCTCGTCCCGCCACGCGCCGCGCGCCCGCAGCCCGTAGATGAACGACGACAGCAGGGCCGAGCCGTCCACCATGGCGGCGTCGACCACCTGGCCGAGACCCGATCGCTGCCGCTCGACCAGCGCTGCCAGCACCCCGACCGCGAGCAGCATCCCGCCGCCGCCGAAGTCGCCGACCAGGTTGAGCGGCGGAACCGGCCGCTCGCCTGCCCGCCCGATGGGGTGCAGCGCGCCGGAGATGGCGATGTAGTCGATATCGTGCCCGGCCGTCGGCGCGAGCGGCCCCTCCTGGCCCCAGCCGGTCATCCTGGCGTAGATCAGCGCCGGGTTGCGCTGCGCGCAGACCTCGGGCCCGAACCCGAGCCGCTCGGTCACGCCCGGCCGGAAGCCTTCGACCAGCACGTCGGCGCCGTCGATGAGCCGCAGCAGCAGGTCAAGACCGGCGGGGTCCTTCAGGTTCAGCCCGACCGAACGACGGCCCCTGGTCAGCGGATCGACAGGGGCTGGCAGCCCAGGGCGGCAGCTCTCTGGCCGCTCGACCCGCAGCACGTCGGCGCCGAGATCGGACAGGACCATGCAGCCGAACGGCGCGGGCGCCAGGCTCGCGATCTCCACGACCCGTACTCCGTTGAGCGGTCCCATCGGCTACCTCCCGCAGAGCCTCATGACCGGTTCGGTAACCGGACGCACGCGCACTGTCCGCCGCCAGCCCGGTCTAGCGCATCGTAATCGCCCATACCGCCCACCAGTAGCCAGCCCGGCTTCAGATCAGCGGGCAGCTGGCCGCCGGCCACCTCGCGGAAGAACACCGATGTGCCATCGGGTGTTTTCTTAGAACCCCGATGGCACATCGGGGTTCTTCGCCGCGAGCGGCGGCGCGCACGCGAGGAGATACGAGAGCAACAGTTCCGTCGCGCGTCCTGTTCGAGCCGCGACGGCACGCAGCTGTCATGGCGGAGCGGCTGGCCAGCCAGGAGTTGTCTGGATCGTGCCATCACGGCGGACCAGCCTGGCTGGCAGGCCGCTGGCGGCGAGCCATGCGGGCGCCGCGGCGCTCCTGATGATGGCGGCGGTGCTCGCGATGTTGGCGTCGGCGCAGGTCGCTGCCGCGACGCTGACGGTTCGCCAGACCGAGTCGGCAGGCGCACCGGTCCGCGGGTCGATGATGTGGTGCATCGCGCGACGTCCGACCGTCCACGTCCTGACCGTGGTGCTCGAGGTGGCCAGGCCGCCTGAGCTGATCGCGACCGTCTGACCCGGCGCGTCGGACGGGGCAGCGTGATCGTCGGTGACGCGGACTCGCCAGCCGTCGCCGGGCGGCAGCCCGGCGACGGCCACGTCCCCGCCAAGACTGACCAGCACGCCGCATCCCAGCCGGTCGGCGATCTGACCGGCGCAGTAGTCGGCTGCCCAGGCCTTGGCGGTTGCGCCGAGATCGAGCTGTGCCCCTTTGGCGAGCCGGACGGCGGGCCTGACCGGGTCGAGTTCCACGCTGCGCCAGCCGGGGACCGGGCCCGCCGCCGCGGTCGGCGCGGCAGATCCACCCAGGAGTTCGCCGAAGTCTCGGTCGTAGCCGGCCGCGACCAGCGCCTGCCCGCATGTGGGGTCGACGTCTCCACCGGTCAGCTCGGCGGCCCGGAGCGCCTCGGCGACCAGCGCCGCGAACAGCTCGCTCACGGCAGGTGAGTTCCCCGTGGGCCCGGTTAAGCCTGGAGAGCTCTGAGTCCGTGCGGAACCTGCTGCACGCCAGGTCGACGGCCGCGAGCGCCGCGTCGGCGATCGCGCGGGCCCGGCCGAGCGCGCCGGGGTCGGTGACCACGAGGACGGCGGTCGTGCCGAAGACCTGGAAGGAGTCCGTGGCGATCATGCCGAGCAGGTCATCGTTGGGCCGTCATCCGTGGGCAGGTCATCGCTCGGCGGGTCAGCGCTGGGCAGGCCTGGCTGGGCGGCGGCAGTGCTGGGCCGGCAGGCCGGTCGCCCGGCGCCTCGGGCTCGGTGAGCCTGGCGAACGCGCGCAGGTTGGCCAGGCTCTCGCCGCGCTTGACGCGCCAGGCGTACTCCCGGCGGATCGACGAGGCGAAGCCGAGCATCAGCGCCTGGTCGAAGTTGTCGTCGGAGTAGCTGAGCACGCAGCCGAGCAGCCGGTCGATCTCATCGGTCGTGATCGTCGCGAGCGGCAGCCTGCCGACCAGGTGAACGTCGCCCACCGGGTCGAGCGCGAAGTGAATGCCGAACATCCGGCTGCCGCGCTCGAGCAGGAACCGGTAGAACTCGGCGTGATTCTCGTCCGGCTGGCGGCAGAAGAACGCCTCGACGTGCAGGCTGTGCGTGTCGGCGATCAGCCAGGTCATCGTGACGAGCTTGTGCTGGCCCTCGAGCCGGACCAGGAATGCCCCCGGCTGCGGCGAGGTGAAGCTGACCTCAAGGTCGGTGAGGATGTCGCCGAAGCTTCGCGGCTGCCTCCGCGGGGTACTCCCGCTCGGCTGGAACCTGGCCCGCCGGATCCGCGCTCACGCGTCGACCGTGGCGGCGACCTCACTCATAGCGTCACCGTACACGGCAAGCAGGTTGTCGACGGTCGAAGCCCAGCCGAACCCGGAGGCGTGCTTCCTGGCGCCGCGGGCCAGCCTGGCCAGCCAGCTCGAGCTGCCGATCAGCTCGGCGATGGCGCTCGCGTAGTGCGCCGGGTCGTGGCCGTCGATCAGCACCCCGGACACGCCGTTCTGGACGGCGGTGCGCAGGCCGCCTGCCGCGGCGGCCACCACCGGCGTCCCGCAGGCCTGCGCCTCCACGGCAACCAGGCCGAAGGACTCGGAGTACGACGGCACGACCACGAGCGTTGCTGCTCGGTACCAGTCGGCGAGGTCCCGCTGCGGGCACGGCGGCTCGAGCCTGATGTTCCGCGAGATGCCGAGCGCGGAAGCCAGCTCGGTCAGGCTGTCCGGGTCGTTGCGGCCGGTCCCGCTCGGCCCGCCCACGAACGCCACGACCAGCCGGTCGGCGAGCTTCGGCTGGTCCCGCACGAGCTGAGCTGCAGCGCGCAGCAGCACGTCGGGCGCCTTGAGCGGCTGCACCCGGCCGGCGAACATCAGCACGATCGCGTTCGGCGCGATCCCGAGGCGCCGCCTGGCCAGCCGCTGCGAGCCGGGCCGGAACAGCGCGAGGTCGACGCCCGGGCTGACCGAGGCGACCCGGCCTGGCGAGGCGTCGTAGAGCTTGATCAGCTCCCGCGCCTCGGCGTCGGTGTTCGCGACGATCCGGTCAGCGCTGGCGATGACCTCGGCTTCGCCGCGGATCCTGATGTCGGGCTCGGCCGCGTCACCGGCGGCGAGAGCGGCGTTCTTGACCCGGCCGAGCGTGTGCATGGACTGCACGAGCGGCACGCCCCAGCGCTCCTTGGCAACGGCACCGACCTGGCCTGACAGCCAGTAGTGGCCGTGCACGAGGTCGTACCTGCCCGGCGCGTGGGTGGCCTCCTCGCGCAGGACCTCGAAGGTGAACTGGCAGAGCTGGCCGGGGAGATCGGACTTGTCCAGATCCTCGAAGGGGCCGGCCTCTATGTGCCTGACCAGGACGCCAGGTACGAGCTCGACGACGGGCGGCTGGTCACGCGACACGGCGCGCGTGAAGATGTCCACTTCGACGCCCTTGGCCGCCAGGAGCTTGGCGACCTCGACGACATAGACGTTAAGACCGCCGGCATCACCTGTCCCTGGCTGCTCCAGCGGAGACGTGTGAACGCTGATGGTCGCGACTCGCTGCGGGTAGCGACGCGGCACTGGCATACACCTCCGAGACGGATGAACCCGAAAGTTCGCCGTCATGTTCCCGGCCAGGTTATTTCGGGCGAGGCAGTCCTCGGTCCCGTCCGTGGCCAGCTGGGCCGGCGCCTGCTCGCGGGCTTGCTGAGGCGGCCCGAATAGGCGCGATACGCTCAGCCCATGGCCACCCTGGTGCTGCTCCGCCATGGCGAGAGCGTGTGGAACGCGGAGGGACTCTTTACCGGCTGGGTGGACGTCGGCCTGTCCAAGCAGGGCCTGGCAGAGGCCGAGCACGCCGGCGAACTGCTCGCCGCGAGCGGGCTACGGCCGCGGATCGTGCACACGTCAGTCCTTACCCGCGCGATTCAGACGGCCAATGCCACGCTCGACACCGCGGACCTGGCTTGGCTGCCGGTCCGCCGGTCGTGGCGGCTGAATGAGCGGCACTATGGCGCCCTGCAGGGCAAGAACAAGGCCCAGACCAGGGCTGAATACGGCGATGATCAGTTCATGGCCTGGCGCAGGTCCTACGACGTCCCGCCGCCGCCGATCGCCGACGACGACCCGCTATCGCAGGCCAGCGACCCGCGTTACGGGCTGCTCACCGATGACGTGCTGCCGCGGACCGAGTGCCTGCGCGACGTCGTGTGGCGGATGCTGCCTTACTGGCACGACGCGATCGTGCCCGACCTTGCGACTGGCCAGACGGTGCTGGTCGTCGCGCACGGGAACTCGCTCCGCGCGCTGGTCAAGCACCTGGACGGGATCGGCGACGCAGAGATCGCCGGGCTGAACATCCCCACCGGGATCCCGCTGGTCTACGAGCTCGACGACGAGTTCAGGCCGCTGACGCCGGGCGGCGCCTATCTCGATCCCGAGGCGGCCAGGGTCGCGGCGGAGGCCGTCGCCAACCAGGGCCGATGATCGCAGACCGACGATCAAGTGACGAGAAGGCGGACCGTGGCCGGGCAGCTTGCGTCGCACGCGCCGACCAGCGCTATCCCGCTACATGAACGCCGGAGAGAGGCCTCATGAACTCTCCGCGAATTGATGTCGGCCAGCAAGCTGCGCAGATGCGTCGCGAGAAGGCTCTACGCATACCATCAAAGCGTGGATGTGGGGGTGATTGCGGTCAGACGTGCCTGCTTGGCCGTGTGGCCCGCCGAGGCCGGCGGATGAGCGCTCGGGCCTCGGCGCACCTGAACGGCGCCGCACCGGGGTCCGCCAAGTCCGCGGGCGCAGCGCCGGAATCTGCTCACATCCGATCAGGCCCCCGACGTAGCCGATTCCCATGCCGAGCGTCCCGACGGCTGGGTCGGTCCGGTTGCCGGTCGGGATTTCTGCCGTGCTCGGCGTCCTCTCGTCGTCGGCCGTGGTCATCAGCAGCGACGACCGGGTGCTGCAGGCCAGCGAGGCGGCGCGCTCCTTCGGCCTGGTCGAAGGGGAAGACCTCGTCGTAGGAGAACTACTCGCACTCGCCCGTCAGGTCCGCAGGGACGGTGAGATCCGCGAGGGTGAGATCGACGTCACGACCGGGGCGCTGAACGAAAGGACGACGAGCTACGCGGTCAGGGTGGCGCCGCTCGGGCCCGACGTCGGCGGTGGCGGGCTGGTACTGCTGCTGGTCGAGGACCAAACCGAGCGCCGGCGGGTCGAGGAAGTCCGCAGGGACTTCGTGGCCAACACCAGCCACGAGCTGAAGACACCGGTCGGCGCGCTGGCGCTGCTCGCGGAGACGGTCGAGGATGCGGCCGATGATCCCGAGGCGGTCAGGCGGTTCGCTGGCCGGATGCGGCAGGAAGCGAACAGGCTGACCAATCTGGTTCAGGACATGATCACGTTGTCGCGGATCCAGGCGGCCGAGCCGATTCCCGATCCGTTGTCCGTTGATCTTGACGCGGTCGTCGCCGAGGCGCTCGATCGCGGCCGGATGAAGGCGACATCCCGCGGCATCGAGCTCGCCTCAACCGGCACCAGGCGGCTGTCGGTGCTGGGTGATGAGGAACTGCTGATCACGGCGCTGCGCAATCTGCTCGACAACGCGGTCGCCTACAGCCCTGAGAAGACCAAGGTCGTCGTGTCGACCCGGCTGGACGGCAAGTACATCGTCGAGCTGAGCGTCAGCGATCAGGGAATTGGCATTCCGGAGCGGGACCTCGAGCGGATCTTCGAGCGCTTCTACCGCGTCGACCCGGCCAGGTCCCGGGTGACCGGAGGCACTGGCCTCGGGCTTGCGATCGTGAAGCACGTGACTGCCGCTCATGGCGGAAAAGTAACCGTAACAAGCAAGGAAGGTGCCGGATCAACCTTTACATTGCGACTGCCGGTAAGGCCTGGAGCGCGATCATGACCTGCGGCCCGGCGATGGCCTGGTCCTGCACAGACGGACGTGAGCGGCCGCGCGGCGGTTTGCCCGACGCGCGCGATCTGGAGAACCGTGAGCGGCCGCGCGGCGGGTTGGCCGACGCGCGCGATCTGGAGAGTATGGCCAAGGAGGCAGTCAAGTGACCCGGGTGCTCGTTGTCGAAGATGAGGAGTCCTTCAGCGACGCGCTGTCGTACATGCTCCGCAAGGAGGGATTCGAGGTCGCGGTGTGCCCGACCGGGCCGGCCGCGCTCGATACCTTCGACCGGACAGGTGCGGATCTGGTGCTGCTCGACCTGATGCTGCCCGGGCTTCCGGGCAGCGAGGTCTGCCGCGCGCTGCGCGAGCGGTCGAACGTTCCGGTGATCATGCTGACCGCCAAGGACAGCGAGATCGACAAGGTCGTCGGGCTCGAGCTCGGCGCCGATGACTACGTGACCAAGCCGTTCTCGTCGCGCGAGCTGGTCGCCAGAATGCGGGCCGTCTTGCGTCGCCGCGGCGACGGCGAGGAGGCCGCCACCTCGGTGATGGAATCCGGTCCGGTTCGCATGGACGTGGAGCGGCACATCGTGATGGTGCGCAATTCCTCTGTGCAGCTTCCGCTGAAGGAATTCGAGCTGCTTGAGGTGCTGCTCAGGAACTCGGGCCGGGTGCTCACGAGAATGCAGCTGATCGACCGGGTCTGGGGCGCCGACTACGTCGGCGACACCAAGACGCTCGATGTGCACATTAAGCGGCTGCGTGCCAAGGTCGAGCAGGATCCGGCGCGGCCGATGCACATCATCACGGTGCGCGGCCTCGGCTACAAGTTCGAGCCCGGGAGCTAGGTTGGCCCTGCCGGTTTCGTCAGGGCGAACCGGACGGTGACGGTGACGGCGTGAGCGATCCGTGGCTTGCCCGTCGCCGACGGGCTGGGGCTTGGCGAGATCGTCGGCGGCGGCGAGAAGGTCGCGTAGTTCGAGACCATCGGCATCACCGGCACAGACAGCCCGATCGTCCCGGCTCTGGCGAAGACCAGGTACAGCTTGACCACCGAGCCGCCGGCGAAGCGGCCTGAGCAGATGCTGGAGCACGATCGTCGGAGCCGGGCCGGTCAGCAGGACCCTGGACTGGTAGCGCAGCGGGATTCCGCGACCGGGCAGCACGCACCTTTTGCGCGATGCCGGGCGCCTTGACCGCGAGTAGCCGGTCCGGGGTGCCGATGTTCACCAGGCCGAGGAAGAACCCTGCGCTCTGGCCCCGCCTGAGCACGTGGCCGATCGGCGGGCCGAGCACGAACGCGTTGCTGATCGTGAGGTTCTTGCCGACCAGCTGGTGGGTCCCGTCGGTGGGCTGATGCCACTGCAGGACGGGCGCGTTGGTACCGGCCTCACAGCCGGCGATGATCGGGCCCAGCGCGACCGCGGCCACGATCAGAATGCTGCGCGGCACGATCCCGCGGCGGCTGCTGCGGATCACCGAGCCTCCTCGTCAACTCCCCGGTGCGCGCTGGCTGGCAGGCGGGCATGCCGGTTAGTCGTGTCTACGAAATGGCTGGCGGCTACGCCAGACCTCGCACAGCGTAACGGCGCGGACCCAGCGGGCCGCAGCCGGCCCGCGGAAATCGGGCACGCGCGATCTGATGCCGAGAAGGTCAGTGAGCTTGGCTGCAGCGCCTTCAGGGTCCCCGCGAGATGGAAGTCGGGGGCTAGCGCGCGGGCGGGCCTGACGTTGCGCTGCCAGTCAACGAGGACGACGGTCAGGTGCCTTGGAAGCGTAGGCGCTGAGCACGTTGTCCGCGTCGATCGCGACGTGGGCTTTCTGAGCGCCAGCGGCGAGCCGCTTGAGCTCGTTCTTGCTGCCGCGCTCGCCGACCAGGTAGACGGTGACGCCGGCGGCCGCGGCCTGAGTGACCAGCCGTCGGATCGTGCGCGCGCAGCCGCAGTTGGCCGGGATGATCGCCAGCGCCGCGGTGGTGACTTTGCTCAGGTCGAAGCCCTTGCCAGTCGACGTTGATCGTGGCCTCCTGGCAGGTGCGCGGCGCCGTGGCGCTTGGACCGCCCGAGGAGTTCCTGCTGGCCGACGGAGCGGCCGGCGAAGCGCTCGCGCTGTTGCCTCCGGCCTGGCCGGTGTTCGGCACTCGTGGTCCATCTTGCTTGATCGGAAAGTCCGGAGAAGTGCGGGTTCGCGCTGAACATGGTCAGCACCATCCCGGCGACCATGGCGAGCACGAGGCACCCCGCGATCAGCGGCACGATCATGCCGCTGCGGCGCAGTGGTGCGCGCCACCGAAGGCTGCGCTCGTGGCGACGCAGGGCGCGCAGCTCGCGATGATAGGCCTGGACGTCGCGGTCTAGCTCGCGAGCGTCATCGGGGATCTGGATGTCAACTCGTGGCAGGCCGTAATCGTCGTGTGCCGGTTCACCGCCTTGGTTCACGCGTCGCTCCGGGAATCGCTCACAGGCTTCTTCCTTCAGTATGAGCCTGGCGACCGGCCGGCGTAACCACGGACCGGCAGTTGCTTCTCAGCTCGATCGGGTGGAGGCGATATGCAGGGGCTGCGGGGCGAGGCCTGGTCGCTTATGGCGGTCAGAGTGTGGCTAGGCGGTAAACTGGGTGCTACCCGCGAGGCGGCATTCATGGCGCTTGAGCGCGCGCAGACGTGGCCCGAGATTCCCGGTTAGCCGGGCCGAGGGTCATCTTCGTGATGGCAGTTCGCTCATTCATAAGTTGCAAAAGCGCCCTTGACCTGCATCTTTGTCATCAAGCATGGCTATTGTTCGTTCCCCGCCGTGGTAAGATGGGTAAAGCGGAAGGGGTACGTGCCACATGACTTTCAAGGTCGGCGACACCGTCGTCTACCCCCACCATGGGGCTGCTCGGATCGAGGAAATCGAGATCCGTACGATCAAGGGCGAGGACAGGACGTATCTCGTTCTCAAGGTCGACAAGGGTGACCTGACGGTGCGGGTTCCAGCTGACAACGCGGAACTTGTCGGTGTAAGAGATGTAGTCGGACAAGAAGGCCTTGAGCGAGTATTCGAGGTACTGCGCGCGCCCTATACCGAAGAGCCGACCAACTGGTCGCGCAGGTACAAGGCCAACCTGGAGAAGCTCGCATCGGGTGACGTGAACAAGGTCGCCGAGGTCGTACGTGACCTGTGGCGCCGCGATCGCGAGCGCGGGCTCTCCGCCGGTGAGAAGCGCATGCTCGCCAAGGCCCGGCAGATCCTCGTCAGCGAGCTCGCGCTCGCCGAGAAGACGAACGAGGACAAGGCCGAAACGCTGCTCGACGAGATCCTGGCAAGCTGACGCCAGGTACCGTTCCTGGATGGACGATCGGGAGACGTACGTCTCGCGCGCCATACCGCAAGTCGGCATTGGCGTTGACGTGCACCCGTTCGGCGACGGGCGAGAGCTGTACCTGGCTGGCCTGCACTGGCCGGGACAGCAGGGACTGACAGGCCATTCGGACGGCGACGTCGCCGCACATGCGATATGCGATGCGCTGCTTTCGGCGGCGCGGCTGGGTGACCTGGGCAGCCAGTTCGGCACGGCGGAACCTCGCTGGGCCGGAGCGCGTGGCATCGTTCTGCTCGGCGAGACCTGCCGCCTTCTCGATGACGCCGGCTACCGCATCGGAAATGTCGCGGTCCAGATCATCGGGAACAGACCTCGGCTGGCAGCGCGCCGCGACGAAGCGCAGTCGGTGCTGTCGTCCGCTTTGAATGGCGCGCCGGTCAGCATCTCTGCGACTACTACCGATGGGCTCGGCCTGACGGGCAGGGGCGAGGGCGTGGCGGCCATCGCTACGGCGCTGGTCGTGCCGGTCAGCTCCGCTCCTGGTCCTCCTGCGGCGGAGTAGGAGAGCTGCGGGTCCGCCGGAACGCGGGCAGCCCGGGTTCCTCTTCCTCCTCACCGGAGGTCGGCGCCGCATGAGACATGCTTGCATCGCCCGCGTCATCGTTGACCGATGCGGTTGTTGCTGGCTCGGTCGCAGGTTCTTGCCCCGCGTCTGTCTGTCCGGTCGGAGGCCCGAATCCGGAGATCACCGGCTGCTGCCCGGGAACTCGCTTCGGTAGGGGCTCGGCCGGTTGCGGCTCCTCTTCAGGCAGCTGTCCTGGCGATGACTGCGCTCCGGCCTGCTGGGGCTGGTCTGCCTGGGGCTCGTCGTCCTGCCGGGGCAGGTCTTGCCGGGGCAGGTCTTGCCGGGGCAGGTCTTGCTGGGGCTCGGTCTTGCTGGGGCTCGTCTTGCTGGGGCTCGTCTTGCTGGGCCTCGTCGTGCTGCGGCTCGGGTTGCTGCGGCTTGTCCTGCTGGGCGGGCGCACTCTGCTGACCGAACTGCGGCATGAATGGCGTGGGCCATCCCGGCGCACTAAGGCCAATTGCGGCCGCGCCTTCTTCTGGCTGCTTCTGGGTCCTCGCGCGCAGCTGCATTTCGGCTCGGCGCACCCCGGGCTTGTCCTCTGCCACCGTGTCGACGGCGGACGTCGCCATTGCCGGTGCCATTCCCGGCGCCGCCACGGCGACCGGAGCTGCGTTAGGCACCGTCGGAGGCTCGACGCCCGTGTCGACGGTCGGCGCATCTGCCGGCTCGCGCGCGCCTGGTGCGTCGCCCGGCTCCTCCGTAAGCGGCGTCTCGGGCGCAGCGATAACTGACTGCCTTGGCGGCAGGCCAGGAATCAGCGGGCGCTGCGCCATCGCCTGCCGTTCACGCTCGGCGACCGGCGCACGTGTCGTCAACACCACCTCAGCCGAGCGACTCGCCTCGTCAACTCGGCGCATGCCATTGCGCTTGCCGAGACGCCTCAGCCTGGCGTACCTGAGCAACGCGATGAGAAGGCCGAACGCGATCAGGACGAGCGCCCACGGCACGATCGCGGCGACCACGGCTGCCAGCTTGTGCGGAATCTTGACCGCGGCCGCGTGCAGCACGCCCCCTGCCGCGAGTGCGGCAAGCAGCACGAGCATGCACAGCCATGAGTACAGCCTGCTGACCAGGCCAGCGCCGCGCAGCGCGAGCACCGAGCAGCCCGCCACCACGAGTACCGCGTCGAAGATCAGCGGGTAGATTCTGGCCAGCCGCCCGTGCACGCCGGCCTGGGTCGCCAGGTGGTGCACGCTGGAGTAGGACAGCACGCACGCGGCGGCTGTCAGCGCCGTCAGGCCGACGGCGACGGCGATCAGGGCGAGCACCCGCAGCACCCGGCCGGCGTCGCTGCCCGGCCGGGAGCCGCGCGGGACGATCAGCGCTCTGGAGCGTTCCGGCCAGGGCGTACGCCGGCTCCCCGCTCGCGGCGTACGCTGGCTCCCGCGCGGCGGCGGCTCCCGGCGGCATCCCCGCTCGCGGGTGCCGGGTACGACCTGCGGCCCTTGGCGGGTATCGCTCATCCTCGCCACGCCATTCCCTCCTGCCAGGTGCCTCGGGTCGGCCGAATCAACCGCGGGCCTATAGTCGGGGAAGATAGACGAGAACAGGCCGCATATCTAATCGCCGCGGCGCCGGGCCGCCCGCTCTGTGGCGAACCCAGGTCGAGAGGAGCGTAGCGCGCGACCGACGAGCAGGCCAGCACCCTGCGGTTTGCGCGCGACCCGGTGACCGTGGCGGCGAGGGAGAACGAATGCCGTACTACCGGGTGTCGGGGGAGATCCCGAGAAAGCGTCATACCCGATTCCAGCGACCTGGCGGCGGCCTGTATGCCGAGGAACTCATGGGCGAAGAAGGATTCTCGTCCGATTCGTCGCTCCTCTACCACGTCAATCCGCCCACCGCGATCGTCAAGAGCGAGGCGCTGGCCGATTTCGCCGGAGAGGCGAGGCTTGCCGCCAATCATCCGTTGCTGCCGCGCCACTACAAGACGCAGGATCTGGCAGGCAAGGGCGACGTTGTGCTCGGCCGGCAGCCGCTGATGGGAAATGACGACGTCCGCATTTCCTTCGTCACCGTGAACGGCCCCTCCGAGCTCTATCGGAACTCGATCGGGGACGAGGCCGTCTACGTGCAGAACGGGCTCGCTGCGGTTCGAGTCGGTCTACGGCACCATCGACGCGGTGGCGGGCGACTATGTCATCGTCCCGCGCGGAACCATCCACCGCTGGCTGCCCGAGCCTGCCGAGCCGGAGACAGTCCCTGTCACGGCGCTGGTCATCGAGGCGCGTGGCCACATCAGGACGCCAAAGCGGTACCTGTCGCAGACCGGGCAGTTCCTCGAGCACGCGCCATACAGCGAGCGCGACCTGCGCCCCGTGCAAGGACCGCTGGTCGCCGAGGGTGACGATGTGCCTGTCATCGTCCGTAACCGGGGCGGGCTTACCACCCTGACGTACGCGCACCACCCGTTCGACGTGGTGGGCTGGGACGGCTGCCTGTATCCCTACGCGTTCAACATCGCCGATTTCGAGCCGATCGTGAAGCGGACGCATGCGCCTCCGCCGGTCCATCAGACGTTCGAGGGGCCGAACTTCGTCATCTGCTCGTTCTGCCCGCGTCCGCTCGACTTCGATCCGCTGTCCGTGCCGATCCCGTATAACCATCACAACGTCGATTCGGACGAGATGATGTTCTACGTGGGTGGCGACTACTCGGCACGGCAGGGCTCAGGGGTCGGGATCGGCTCGATCACGCTGCACCCGTCCGGCTTCACGCACGGGCCGATACCTGGCGCGGTCGAGGCGGTCATCCGCGGCATGGAGGCCGGCCGCACGACCACGGACGAGACCGCGGTGATGATCGACACCTTCCGCCCGCTGCTCCTGTCCGAACAGGCCGCTCCGGCCGAGGACCCTGAGTACGCCTGGAGCTGGGCAAGGGCAGCTGCTAGTGACTGAGAGAGCGGACCCGGTGGACAAACCCCCCGTGACATTGCCTGAGATCGCGCGCGAGCTGTTCGACCGGCCCAACCACGTCGCCATCGCGACCATCGAGCCGAGCGGCCGGCCACAGACGAGCCTGGTCTGGGCGAAGACCGACGGCGATGACGTGCTGTTCTCGACCATCAAGGGCCGGCGCAAGTACGCAAACCTGACCCGTGACCCCCGCGTCAGCGCGCTCGTCTACGACGGCGCGGATCCGTACACGTACGCCGAGGTCAGGGGCATCGCCACGATCACCGACGACCCGGAGGCGGCACTGATCAACGAGCTCGCGCTCAAGTACACGGGCCAGCCGTTCGGGTACCGGCCAGACGAGCAGCGCGTGATCGTGCGCATCGTCGCTGACAAGGTCGTGCTGTACCTCGACTAGCCGCCGCCCCGGGCAGCGCCCCCGAATCTGGCGGCCTCTCGTCGCGGCACCGGGTGTGAAAGGTCCAGCCATCACCAGAAAGCGCAATGAGTGGACCATCCACACACGGATGCACGCCGGGGACGGGCGGAGCCGCGGCGATCACGGCCGCGATGCCGCTGCGCCAGATCCCGTAGCCTTGACGGATGACGCTCCGCCTGCACGACACCGCGACGCGCACCGTGCGCGACTTCCTTCCCGTCGCTCCGGGCAAGGCCGGCCTGTACCTGTGCGGCGCGACCGTCCAGGCTCCGCCGCACATCGGGCACATCCGCTCCGGGGTCAGCTTCGACATCCTCGTCCGCTGGCTCAAGGTGAGCGGCCTGCAGGTCACGTTCTGCCGGAACGTCACCGACATCGACGACAAGATCCTGCGAACGGCCGCCGAAGAAGGCAGCCCGTGGTGGGCCGTTGCCGAGCGCAACCAGCGGGCTTTCACCCGCGCTTACGACGTCCTTGGCTGCCTGCCGCCGGACGTCGAGCCGCGGGCAACGGGGCACATTCCCGAGATGATCACGCTGATCAGGCGGCTGATCGACTCCGGCCACGCCTACGCGGCCGGCGGGGACGTGTACTTCGACGTCGCCTCATACCCCCGCGTACGGCGAGCTGTCGGGTCAGCGGCCGGAGCACATGCGGGCGGCCGACGACATCGAGGGCGAAAGCGCCAAGCGCGACCCGCGCGACTTCGCGCTGTGGAAGGGACACAAGCCGGGGGAGCCGTTCTGGGAGACGCCGTGGGGTCCAGGCCGGCCGGGCTGGCACCTGGAATGCTCAGCGATGGCCACGAAATACCTCGGCGAATCCTTCGACATCCACGGCGGCGGCCTGGACCTGGTCTTCCCGCACCACGAGAACGAGCTTGCGCAGTCAAGAGCCGCGGGCGATGGGTTCGCCCGGTACTGGATGCACAACGGGCTGGTCAGCCTCAGCGGGGAGAAGATGAGCAAGTCGCTCGGCAACTCTCTGCTCGTCGAGGCGATGGTGACCGAGGTCAGGCCCGTCGAGTTGCGGTACTACCTCGGCCAGGCGCACTACCGATCCGGCATCGAGTACTCGGCAGAAGCGCTCGCCGAGGCGGCGGCCGCCTACCGGCGGATCGAGGGCTTCGTCACCCGGGCGGCCGGAGCATCGGCCGGTACGCCAGCCAGGGGGGAGGGCTCGGGCGAACATCCCGCAGACAGCCTGCCCCTGGCCAGCAGCTTGCCGGCAGCCTTTGTCGCCGCGCTCGACGACGATCTCGCGGTTCCGCAGGCGCTGGCCGTCGTCCACGAGAGCGTCACCGAAGGCAACACGGCCTTGGCGGCTGGCGACCTGGCGGGCGCGGCCAAGCAGGCCGAGTCCGTGCGGGCCATGCTCGCGGTGCTCGGCCTCGACCCGTTCGCCGCGTCCTGGGCCACCGCCGCCGACACGGGCCTGCGGGACGTCGTCGACGCGCTGGTCAGCGTTGCGCTGGAGCAGCGTCAGGCGGCCAGGGCGCGCAAGGACTACGCCACGGCCGACGCGATCAGGGACCAGTTGCTGGAGGCCGGCATCGTGGTAGAGGACACCGCCGGCAGGTCCGCGCTGGGAGCTGGCGCGATGAGCGGCCAGGGTAAGAACGCCGGGTCAAGCAACCGGAGCAAGTCGGGCCGCGCCCCGCCCGGGTACCGGCGGTTACGGCCGCCGCCGGCTCGAGGGCAAGGGCCCGACACCACCGGCCGAGATGAGGCCGGGCCACCCGGCCCAGCGCCGGGCAGCCGCGGCGGCCGCCCCGGCCGTGCGAGGCAAGCCCCGGTCCAGGACCGGCGCATCAGAAGACAGCTCAGGGCAGGAATATGCCGGTCGGTCAGGGCCGGCCTCGGAAGCCCGAGTCAGGGGCGGGGGCCGTATCGCCTCCTCGAACAGGGGAGCAGGCGGAGCGGCTGAGATCGTCGCAGGCCGCAACGCGGTGCTCGAATCGCTGCGGGCGGCAGTGCCGGCGATCGCGCTGCATGTCGGGCCGCGGCTGGACGCGGACGAGCGGATCAGCGAGGCGATCAAACTGGCCGCCGACGCCGGGATCGCGGTCGTGGAGGCTGGCCGGGCCGAGCTTGACCGGCTGACCGGCGGCGCGGTGCACCAGGGCCTGGCGCTGCGGATCAGGCCGTATGCCTACGCCCATCCGGACGACCTGCTCGCCAGGAAGGCGGTCGGCTCGCCGCTGATCGTCGCGCTCGACGGCATCACCGATCCCAGGAATCTCGGCGCGGTCGCCCGCTCGGTCGCCGCGTTTGGCGCCACCGGCGTTGCTGATCCCGGGTCGCCGGTCCGCGGGAGTGACCGCGGGGGCATGGAAGGCGTCGGCCGGTGCGCTGGCGAGGGTGCCGGTCGCGCAGGCGCCGAACCTGTCCAGGTCGCTGGCCGCCTACGCCGAGGCAGGCCTGTTCGTGGTCGGTCTCGACGCGGATGCCGAGGACGACATCGAGGGAATGGCGCTCGCCGACGGCCCGCTCGTGCTCGTGATCGGCTCAGAGGGCAAGGGCATGTCCAGGCTGGTCGGTCAGCAGTGCGACCTGGTCGTGAAGATCCCGATCAGCGGCGCCGAGTCACTCAACGCCGGGGTTGCCGCCGGGATTGCCCTGTACGAAGTGAGCAGGCAACGCAGGAGCGCCAGCGGCAGCCTCGGCGTTGGCAAGCCCGCGGAGCCCGGCGCGCGGAGGGAGCCCGGCAGCCCGGGCAGCTGCCGGGGTAGCGCAGCCGCGCGGGATGCGGCGACGCCCCAGCGGAGCGAGCACTGGCTCGGACTCGGCCGCGGTCAGCCCGGGCAGCGGCCCGACGCCGCCGGCGATCAGCGGATCCATCTGCCCGACGGCACCGGCGTCCTTGCCCTCGTAGTCGAACAGGGTCAGCACGTAGCGCATCGCCTCGAGCCTGGCGCGCTTCTTGTCGTTGCCCCTGATCACCGTCCACGGCGCCTCTGGCACGTCGGTACGCGCGAACATGGCTTCCTTCGCCCGGGTGTACTCGTCCCACTTGTCGAGCGAGGCCAGGTCGATCGGGCTCAGCTTCCACCGCTTGACCGGGTCGTCTTGCCGGCTCACGAACCTGCTGAGCTGTTCGGTTCTGGTGATCGAGAACCAGAGCTTGATCACCGCGATGCCGTCGGCGACCAGCCGCCGCTCGAACTCTGGCGCCTCGAGCAGGAACCTGGCGTACTCGTCGCGCTGGCAGAAGCCCATCACTTGCTCGACGCCCGCCCGGTTGTACCAGGACCTGTCGAACATCACGATCTCGCCGGCCGTCGGCATGTGCGGCAGGTACCTGCGCAGATAGTTCTCGCCTTGCTCGTGTTCGGCCGGCTTATCCAGCGCCACGACCCTGGCGCCGCGCGGGTTCAGGTTCTCTGTGAAGCGCCGGATCGTGCCGCCCTTGCCGGCCGCGTCTCGCCCCTCGAACAGGATGAGGACCCTGCCGCCCGTGGCCTTGACCGAGCGCTGCAGCTTCTGCAGCTCGATCTGGAGCCTGCGCTTGGCGGGCTCGTAGGCCTTCCCGGCCAGGCGCTGCAGGGTAAGGGTAGTTCTCCCGCCACGCCTGGATCCGCTGGCCGTCCGGCCCCACCAGCCTCATCCGGCCGTTCTTGCGCGGCTCGATGCAGAGCCCGAGTTCGGCAGCGAGCTTGGCAAGCACCGCGTAGACGGCCTCGGCGTCGCGCAGCTGGTCTGCGGCTACCGCAGTCACGGGCCTCCCCGGGATTCCGAGCGTTCCGCCGCAGCCTCATGCCCAGGCACCCGGTCAAACAATGCCGCCCGGCTGGCAACGTCCTGCCGGCGCATGCCCGGCCTCGGGTGCGCACTGCCCTAGGTCTACGAACGAGGTGGAACGCGAAGTTGAACAACGGACGAATAGATACCCCTACGGCCGACCGACACACTCCCTGCGTTCTGGCCGGTTGGAGCACGCTTCCGCGGCCGCCAGCCGGCCGGCATCAGAATGGTAGCGAGCCGGTCAAAAGCGGGTTAGCAGAAAACCGCGGAACGAGACAACCTCAGGCCCGCCATAAGCGTCCAGAAAGCTGGAGTCGTCAGCGACTCGCGGTAAAGACTTGTATCAGCGAGCGTGCGTGCCGCACGCACTGAAACGGAGCATGACGATGGCGCATCGAGCACGACGGTGGATGGCCGGTTTGGGGGCGACCGCAGCGGTCGGGGTAGCGGTTCTCGGTCAGGCAGGAATCGCGGGCGCAGCCGTCCAGCCGAGTGCGACGTACCTGCACCTTGGCAGCCATGGCGCAGCGGTCAAGACGCTGCAGCAGCGGCTGGCCGCGCTGCACTACTACCCGGGCAAGATCGACGGCAAGTTCGGCTGGTCGACGATGGAGGCGGTCTGGGCGTTCAAGGAGGTCCAGTACGGCAAGCGGACTCCGCCGCACCCGAACATCGTCGGTCCCGCGATGCAACGGCAGCTGAAGCATCCGAAGCTGCCGAAGGTGCATAAGCCGCACGGCGGTGCCTGGCGCGTCGAGGTGAACAAGAACCTCGAGGTCCTCGTCGTCTACAAGCACAGCAAGATCACGCTGATCAGCCACGTCTCCACTGCCGCCTACAGCAGGCCGGACGGCACCGGCTTCGTAACCCCGAACGGGAAATACAGGGCTCTGGAGTATCTCGCCGGCGCGGTACCTGACTCAAAATACGGCGGCTATCTGTACAACCCGGTGTTCTTCATCGGCCGCAGCTACGCGATCCACGGCATGCCGAACCCGACGTCTACCTTCAGCTATGACGGCGTGCCGCTGAACCCGGCCTCGCACGGCTGCGTCCGGGTGCCGATGTCGGTCTCCCGGATCTTCCACAACTACGTGCACACCAGCCCGACGCGCGGAACCCCGATCTACGTATTCGGCCGCAACAACTGACCGCGCCGCGCTAGCGGCGCTCCCGCACTGAGGACGGCCGCCCGGGCCGGTAGAATCTGGCCGCAACTACAGGAATTGCCTGTGCGGCTGTTCTCAGTGTGTGGGGTGGGGCTCAATGCGACGGTTTATCGTGGCGGTTTGTGCTGCCGTGGTTGTCACCGGAGGACTGGCTGCCTGTGGCAGCTCGACCAGTAACGGGAGCTCCTCTCCGAAGGCAGGCGGCAGCGCATCGGCGGTGAGCTGCACCAAGTCGGGGCTGTCCAGCCAGCTGCATACGGCCGGCAAGCTGACGGTTGCGACCGACAACCCGGTGTACCCGCCGTGGTTCGTACAGCAACACCCCGACGAACGGCAAGGGCTATGAGAGCGCCGTCGCCTACGCGATCGCCAAGCAGCTCGGCTTCGCTCAAGTCTGACGTCACCTGGGTGAAGGAGCCGTTCGACAGCTCGTTCGCGCCCGGCCCGAAGGCCTTCGACTTCGACATTAACGAGGTCTCGGTCACGCCGCAGCGGGCGCAGGCCGTCACGTTCTCCAACAGCTACTATCCGGTGCAGCAGGCGATCGTCGCGCGCAAGGGCACGCCGATCGTGACCAAGCACTCGTCGGCGCAGCTGAAGACCTACCTCTACGGTGACCAGATCGGCACCACCGGCCTGGCGTACATCACCGGCCACATCCAGCCGACCAAGCAGCCCAAGGTCTTCGACACGCTGGCGCAGGCGGCCGCCGCCCTGGAGGCAGGCCGGATCGACGCCCTGATCACCGATACGCCGACGGCCCAGTTCATGGCGAGTTCGCAGCTCAAGCACGCCGTGCTGGTCGCGCAGTTCCCGACTGTCGGCGAGCACTACGGCCTTGTGTTCGCAAAGGGCAACCCGCTGGTGACCTGCGTGAACAAGGCAATCGGCGATCTGCAGAGCAACGGAACGCTGGGCGCGCTGCAGAAGAAGTACCTCGGCATCTACCTGAAGTTCCCGACGATCCAGCCCTGACGGCGCTGAGCCGGGAGTCCGCCGCAGCCGCATGGACGCTAACTCTTCGCTGTCGCCCGGTCAGCCGGCGGGCTCGTTCACCGCCACGGGCCGAGGTCCGCGGCTGCTGTCGGGCGGCGGCACGCGGGCGACCGTGGTGTCGTCGGTCAGCACGATCGTCGTGCTCGGCATCCTCGTCGCGATCTTCCTGCTGGCCCCGGGCGCACGGGCGGTCGAGCACATCTTCTTCAGCCCGACCGACATGTGGCGGTCGTTCATCGGCAACCCGAAGCAGGGCTACTACTCGGTCGGCGCCGCGATCTGGCTCAACATCAGGATGTTCCTGGTCGCCGAGGTCCTGATCCTGATCCTCGCCCTGCTCGCTCGCGCTGATCAGGCAGTCGACCAGCGCCGGCGCTGTTCCCGATCAGGATCCTCGCGACGGGATACGTGGACTTTTTCCGCGGCGTGCCGCTCATCCTGGTCATCTTCGCGCTCGGACTTCGGCCTGCCGGCCCTGAACCTGCCGTTCGTCTCGAGCCAGCCGGACGCGGTCTACGGCGTCGCGGCACTCGTGCTGTCGTACTCGGCGTACGTGTCCGAGGTCTACCGGGCGGGACTGAACTCGGTGCACCAGAGCCAGGTGTCGGCGGCCCGCTCGCTCGGCCTGTCGCAGGGGACGGCGCTGCGCTATCGTGGTGCTGCCGCAGGCGGTGCGCAACATCATCCCGCCGCTGCTCAACGACTTCATCAGCCTGCAGAAGGACACGGCGCTGGTCGGCACGCTCGGCGTGATCGAGGCAAACAAGGCCGCTGGCATCTACAGCGAGACCGTGTTCAACTTCTCCAGCTTCACGGTCGCCGCGATCTTGTTCCTGATCCTGACCATTCCGCTGGCGAGGTTCACCGACCGGCTGATCGAGCGTGACCGCCGGCGCAGGCTCGCCCTGGGGGCGCAGTGACACCGGACGCCGGCGATCAGGATCGATGACCTGCACAAGTCGTTCGGCAGCCAACGAGGTGCTCCGCGGCATCAACCTGTCGGTGCGCTCGCACGAGGTGATCTGCCTGATCGGCGCGTCTGGCTCGGGTAAGTCCACGTTGCTGCGGTGCATCAACCTGCTCGAGCCGATCAACGCAGGGCGGATCAGCCTGTCTCGGCCAGGACGATCACCGGACCGCGGATCGACGCCAACCTCGTCAGGCGGCAGATCGGCATCGTGTTCCAGTCGTTCAACCTGTTCCCGCACATGAACGTGCTGCGCAACGTCACGCTCGCGCCGACGAAGGTGCTGAAGACGCCGCCCGCGCAGGCCGAGCAGGAGGCGCGAGCGCTGCTCGACCGGTTCGGCCTGATCGACAAGGCAGACGACTACCCCGACAGGCTGTCGGGCGGCCAGCAGCAGCGGGTCGCGATCGTCCGCGCACTGGCGATGCGGCCGCAGATCATGCTCCTCGACGAGGTGACCAGCGCGCTGGACCCCGAGCTTGTCGCCGAGGTGCTCGACGTGATCACCGAGCTGGCCTCGGCCGGAATGACGATGCTGATCGCCACGCACGAAATGGGCTTCGCGCGGGACATCGCCAACCGGGTCTGTTTCCTTGAGGAAGGCATGATCATCGAGGACGCGCCGCCTGCCGAGCTGTTCACCAACCCGAAGGACGACCGAACCCGCCGCTTCCTCCGCCGGATAGTAGAAGCCAAACGCCTCTGACCGTCAGCACTCTGAACGTCCGCGCGCCTGCGCGCGGACGGCGCGAGAGCGTAACCGGCCCCGCACGCAGGACCTGCGAGGCCGGTTATCTGGTGCGATTAGTGCTGGCTCTGCGAGCCAGACGGTGCGAAGAGCGGGGTCATGGGCTTGACTCCGTCCTGTGTGTCGCAGGCGTTCTGCAGGCACGGCAGGCCGAAGGCGTCCTCGATGCTGCGCAGCAGCGAGTAATGGTTGTAGGGGGTGTTGTCGGCCACGTGCCGGTGACTGCGGTTCGTGATCACGATCGTCACCACGTGACCGCCGCCCGGATCGGCGCCGCAGCAGCCCGTCCCTGGCTCACCCTGGTCGGAGAAGTCGTCCTCGTCCCAGGTGACGACGATGGCGTTGGTGCCCTGGTCCCACACCCGTGAGTGCATGATCTCGGACACGAGCGTGCCGACGTATCTGTCACCGGTAGAGATGAGGGTGTTGGTGTCGCCGCAACCGCCGGTGCCATGCATGTCGTTGCACTGGTCAGGGACGACGTAGCTGAAGTTCGGCAGATGACCCGTTGCCAGGTCGGCACCGAGCTGGGTGTCAGGAACCATGTTGGCGACATCGCCCTGCGTTCCCGTGAAGTTCACGAAGGGGTTGTGCTTGGAGGCGTACAGCGCGTTGGCGCTGCTCGGCCACTTGAAGACGTAGGGTCCGTTGGCGTTCGGACCGGTCATGACAGGCCCGCTGGGCGGAATTGGCGGCAGGTTCTGGAAGTAGCCCTTCCAGGTCATGCCGACGGAGGTGAGTTGGTCTGCCAGGCTCGGCGCTGAGATCGTGTGGTCCACGGTTGTCCCGGCGCAGGTCGGATCGGAGTTGGCCAGGGCGGGGGTGCAGTAGAAGTTATTGTCGTCCTGAATCCCGAAGAAGCTGCCGCCGATGTTCGCCACGTAGTTCGGCTCGCTGGGGTGGGTCACGCCGAAATAGTTCGTGGCCAGCCCGTACTTGCTGGCCAGGGCATTCAGGTTGGGCGCAAGCGGGTTACCGATGATCGTCGAGAAGCTGGTGTTCTCCATCATGATCTCTACGATGTGCTGGTATCGCGGAATACCTCTGTGGACGCTGCTCGCCGAGCTCACACTCGGTGTCAACATCCAGGCGACGCCCCCGAGCATCATGGCGCCCGCTGCGATTTTCTTCCATCTCATGCGCTAGGTACTTCCTTCCCCAATAGCGGCGGCGAACGGCGAGCCCTTCGCGAAGGGCAGCAAGAAGCCGTGTCGCTTACGGCGGCGAAGGTAGCGGCTCAGGCTGGCGAACGATTGCACAAGAAGCTACGTTCAGCTGAATCGTGCATTACCAAACGATGACGGCTCTCTCCCGTTACGTGCCTTATCTCGCTATAGTCACGGAAGTTACATGCCTCGTGCAGATACCTTCCTAGGAGGACTTCAGTGCCCAGCTTCCCCCGAAGATGGCTGGCGGCAATGGCGCCTGCTCTATTGCTCGCCGGGTTCGCTGCGACCGCCCCGGGCGCGGCCGCGGCCACCAGCCCGGCGGCATGCCCGGCACCCATCGTCAGTGGCGACATGGTGCTGTGCGGCTCGCTCCAGGACGGAGCGACCTACCTGATCGAGGTTCCTGCGCACTGGAACCGGACGCTCTTCCTTTACAGCCACGGCTACGTGACGCCGGGCGGCAATAACCCGGCGCAAGACGTGGGTGACCCGGTAACGGGCGGCTGGCTGCTGAGCCATGGTTACGCGCTGGCCGGTTCCTCGTATTCGACGACTGGCTGGGCTATCGAGCAGGCGCTGCCTGACCAGATCTCGACTCTGGACCTGTTTGGCAGCCAGGTTGGCAAGCCAAAGCGCACGGTCGCGTGGGGTCACTCGCTGGGCGGCATCATCACCGCAGGACTGATCCAGACGTACCCGGACCGGTTCAGCGCAGCGCTGCCTATGTGCGGCGTGCTGGCAGGCGGCGTTGCGACGTGGAACGCCGCGCTGGATGGCGCCTTCGCGTTCCAGCAACTGGCGGACCCGGCGGTCCAGGTCACAGGCATCACGAACCCGCTCGCCAACCTGCAGGGGGCTGAGGCCGCCGTCGCCGCCGCACAGGCGACGCCGGCGGGCAGGGCGAGGATCGCGCTAGGCGCCGCGCTCGGTGACACCCCCGGGTGGTTCACACCGCTGTCGGCCGAGCCCGCCGCGAACGACTTCGCCGGGCAGGAAGCGAACCAGTTCCAGTGGGACGCCAACGTCGACTTCCCGTTCATCTTCGCGTTCCGCGCCGAACTGGAGGCAAGAGCAGGTGGCAACCCGTCCTGGAACACCGGCGTGGACTACGCGCACCAGCTGGCAATCTCGGCCGACCGGAGCGAGGTCCGGGCGCTCTACAAGGCAGCCGGGCTGAGCCTGCGGGCCGACCTGCGGAAGCTGAACAAGGCGGCCAGGATCAGCGCGGACCCCAACGCTGTTAGCTACCTGGCCAGGAACATCAGCTTCACCGGCCGGATCACCATCCCGGTGCTGAGCATGCACACCACCGGCGACGGTCTGGTCATCCCGCAGAACGAGCAGGCTTACGCCAGCGTGGTCCGCAAGGCTGGCCGGTCGTTCCTGCTCCGCCAGGTGTTCGTGAACCGGGCCGGGCACTGCGCCTTCACGCCGGCCGAGACCGTCACCGCGGTCCGCAGGCTGCTGCACCGGCTGCGGACCGGTCACTGGCAGGACGCGGCGCTGACGCCGGACCGGATGAACAGCGCGGCGGCCGCTCTCGGCCCGAACTTCAACATCTTCAGCAGCGGCGGCAAGGTCGTCCCGGTCGCCCCCGCGTTCACGCCCTTCCAGCCGACGCGCTACCCGCGCCCGTTCGACCTGGGCTTCCGCTTCCACCACTAACCCAATTCACATAGCAACGGGGGCGCCCTGCTGTCGCTAGAACAGCAGCGGGGCGCCCCCGTTGTCTCTCTGTGCTACGCGCCGCGCTTGAGCGGACCGAGCTTCAGCAGGCGCCACCAGGTCAGCGCCGAGTAGAACAGCAACAGGGCGACCATCGCACCGATGTCTATCAGCCAGGCGTGCGATGTGTGGTCCCAGAGCGGGTCGATGGTCGAGCCCTTCGGGGCGATCACGTTCAGGTCGACCGTTGACGCGGCTCCGGCGAATCCCCACCGGGACGGCGTGAACCAGGCGATCTGCTCGAGGCCCGCCGTGCCGTGGATGGCGAAGATGCCGCCGGTCGTCACCACCTGGATCATGACCAGCAGGAATACCAGCGGCATCGCGCGCTCGGCGGTGCTGACCATGGACGAGGTGAACAGCCCGATGACCATGGACACGACGGCCACCAGCGCGATGGCGATCGCGATCTCGAGGAGCGGTATCGGCAGCGCCGACCCCTTCGGCGGGAACTTCTTGCCGGCCAGGCCGATCGCGACAAGCAGGATCGCCTGGAACGCGCTGATCACGCCGAGCACGATCACCTTCGAGGCCAGGTATGCCCCCGCGGACAGACCGGTCCCCCGTTCTCGGGCATAGATCGGCCGTTCCTTGACGATTTCGCGGATGGCATTG
This sequence comes from uncultured Actinomycetota bacterium, assembly GCA_963809195.1. GTDB lineage: Bacteria > Actinomycetota > Actinomycetes > Streptosporangiales > Streptosporangiaceae > Chersky-822. Next base: position 98,907 of record CAWEIQ010000007.1, read on the forward strand.
AGCGCCCCGGAGAAGCACGCGCACAGCACAAGGATGAGCAAGGCCGATTGCGCGCCGTCGTTATTAGGTCCGACGAAGCCGCCGTTGGGTAGCGGGAAAGCCCTGACCAGGATGCCGAGTCCGAATACGACGCCGACGAGCAGGTACAGGAATCCGCGGTCGGAGGCGAGGACGGCCGAGTACCTGCGGACCAGCGTGGACATCTGGGCGAACCGGTTGCTGGTCTTCGGAGCGGCAGCGGGCGCGGCCTGTGCCACGCGGCCCTGGATCGCCCCGGCATTCTCCATGCCGGTAGCGACGTGCTGCTGGTAGTAGATCGAGTTGCGGTACTCGGTGGCCCAGTCGCGGTTCGGCTCGCTCTCGAACGCCTGGAAAACTTCGGCCCAGCCTGGCTGGTTGAAGTGCTTCAGGCCCTCCTTGGGCGGGCCGAAGTAGGCGATCTTTCCGCCCGGCACCAGCACCAGCAGCTGGTCGCACAGGTTCAGGTTCGCCACCGAGTGCGTGACCACGATGACCGTGCGGCCGTCGTGCGCGAGGTCGCGCATCTGCTCCATGACCGACTTGTCGAGGCCGGGATCAAGTCCTGAGGTTGGTTCGTCCAGGAAAAGCAGCGACGGTTTGGTCAGCAGCTCCAGCGCGACGTTGACCCGCTTCTGCTGCCCGCCCGACATGGCCGCCGTCTTCGTGTCGGCATGCCGGGTCAGCGCCAGTTCCTCGAGCACCTCGTCGATCCGGTGGCTGCGCTCGGCTTTGCTCGTGTCGCGAGGGAACCGCAATTCGGCGGCATAACCAAGCCCGCGGCGCGCTGTCAGCTGGGTATGCAGGATGTTTTCCTGGGGGACGAGACCGATCCTGTGCCGCAGCTGGGCGTAGTTCATGTACAGGTCGCGGCCGTCGTAGAGGACCTGGCCGTTGTTGGCCGGAGCGGTCCCCGTCAGCGCGCCGAGCAGGGTCGACTTCCCGGCGCCGCTCGGGCCGATCACGCCCATGAAGCAGCGCTCGCCGAGGGGGAAGCTGACGTGGTCAAGCAGCGTGCGGCCGCTGGGCAGCGTGACGGTCAGGTCCTTGGCGATGAACGAGATCTCGCCGGTGTCCAGGAACTCCTGCAGTTCCTCGCCAACTAGCCGGTAGGTCGCCGGCCCGATGCCGATGATGTCGCGTTCGGTGACCGGGGCCGACTCGACCCTCTGGCCGTTGACGAAGGTGCCGTTATGGCTGCCCAGGTCGGCGATCGTGTAGCCGCCGCGCGGGTTCCTGCGCAGCTCGGCGTGGTACCGGGAGACGCTCAGGTCGGCGATCACGACCTGGTTATCTTGCGCGCGGCCGATCCGCAGGAGTGTGGTCGGCAGCCGCAGCACGGCGCTCGGGGCCCGCTGCTCCAAGGACAGCGGCGGCTGGCGAACAGGCGGTCCGCCGAAGCCGCCGGCTGGCGGCGCGCCTGCGCCGGCCGGGGCGCCGTCGCCGTACCCGCGCGGAGCGCCGTACCCGCCGTCCGGCCGCCTGAGCGCCGTGCGCCCGCGTAGCCGCCGCCTGGCGCGGGACCGCCGGCGTAGCCAGCACCCGGCGGCGCGCCTGCGTACCCGACATCTCCGGCCACGCGGTTCACGGCCGGGTTTGGCGGCGGCGCGGGCGGTGCTGCCGGCGACTCGGCGTAGCGGGTCGGCGCCGCCAGCCCGGCCTGCGCGCCCTCAACCTGCCTGGCAGGCGCGGAGACCGAGCACGACATCGCTGGACCGTCATCGGGGTGACCGAGCCGCACCGCGCATGATCCGGAAATCGCGACCCGCTGCACGCGGTCTCTGCCCTGGAAAGTCCCATTTGTCGACCCGACGTCCTCAAGCAGCCAGTTGCTCCCGTCCTGCCGCAGAACGGCGTGCCGCCAGGAAACGCGGGAGTCGTTGACGACAATGTCGGACTGCGGGTCCCGGCCGATGTAGTAGCTGCGGCCGGCAGCTAGTGAGCGCTCCGCGTCCGGCGTGCGCACGAGCAGCACGGAACCAGCGGGCGAGTGAGCGGACTCTGGCGTCATGGAGTAACTGTAGAGCCTATTTCGCGGGCCTGGATACCGCTATGGGCGGCCCATTTGGCCATTCCGTCCGGTTCCGCCGGAGCCGCTCAAGCGCAGGTCAGAGCGCTTTTCGCGGGCGTGGATGCGGCGGCCCGCTAGCGAGTATCGGAAACATCGTTACTGTCCCAGTCGGGCTAGCAAGCGGGTAAATAGTGTTTTACCGTCAATGTTAGCTCTTGCCATGGAAGCTGACGTATCGCCGGGTTGGATCCGTCGTCCTCCAGCAACCTGCTGACGTACGCCGCGCATCGGACATCTCAGCGCGTAAGACTCGAACCGCGGCGGGCTCTGCTGCCGTACCACTGTGTGGAAAGCTGATGGACTTGAGGTATCGATCACGCGCGTAGGTTGCGGCGGACAAGGTCAAACCGGATACTTGGAACGCCCATCTTGACTGCCGTGCCGATGCGGCAGCGTCCGGGATTATTAGCCATTAAAAATGGAGAAAGCGGACGCTTCGACGCGAGACAATCGGCGCAGATCGTATGGGTGGGGAGGCAGGGTCAGGTGAGCGAGGGGAATCCCGTCGTGCCGGGAAGCTTTGCGCCCGGTTCGCGGGTCGCCGGCTATCTGCTCGAGGAGCAGATAGGTCAGGGCGGCATGGCCGTGGTGTTCCGTGCGCACGACGAGCGCCTTGACCGCACGGTGGCGCTGAAGATCCTGGCTCCGGCACTGGCCGCCGACGAGGCGTTCAGGCAGCGTTTCATTAGGGAGTCGCGGGCTGCCGCTGCCGTCGACGACCCGCACATCATTCCTGTCTTCGAGGCTGGCGAGGCCAGCGGCGTGCTGTTCATCGCGATGCGGTTCGTGCGCGGCGGCGACGTCCGGTCATTGATTGGTCAGCTCGGGCAGACGCCACCCGGCCGCGCCGCGGAGATCGTTTCCCAGGTCGCTTCCGCGCTGGACGCTGCGCACGGCCGCGGGCTTGTGCACCGTGATGTCAAGCCCGCGAACATGCTCCTCGACGCCAGCTCGGGTGGCGGCCGGCCTGATCACGTCTATCTCTCAGACTTCGGGCTGAGCAAAGGCTCGCTGCAGGCGAGCGGGCTGACCGGAACGGGAACCTTCCTCGGCACGCTCGACTACATCTCACCCGAGCAGATCGAGGGCAAGCCGGTCGACGGCCGCGCCGATGAGTACGCGCTGGCCTGCGCCGCGTTCGAACTCCTGACCGGCGCGCCGCCTTTCCAGCGCGAAGAGGCCATGGCGGTCATGTACGCGCAGCTGTCCGAGCAGCCGCCAACTCTGTCGAGCCGCCGGCGCGACCTCGGGTATGCCGCCGACGTGGTCTTCGCGAAGGCACTCGCCAAAGCACCCGCGGACCGGTTCGGGAGCTGCCGGGAGTTCTCCGAGGCTCTGCGTGAGGCGTTCGGAATCAGGCCTTATGACTCTGGCTCGAGCGATGTGCCGAGCGGCGAGCACCCCGCCACCCAGGTCGTCGGGCCAAGGACCAGCGGTCCCCGTGATGGCGGCGGTGCGGCTGGCGGAGTGGCCGGCGGCGCTGCCGGTGCGCTCGCGGGTCAGGGCGGTTACCCGGGCCAGGGCGGATACCCCGGTCAGGCTGGCTACCAGGGACGCCGGCCAGGGTGGCTACGCCGGGCATGGCGCGGATCAGGGTACCTCCCAGGGCCAGGGTGCTTACCAGGGCCAGGGAGGGACGTACCAGGCCGGTCAGGGTCAGGGTGGGTACCAAGGCCAGGGCGGCCGGCAGCGTCAGGACCCGTACGAAGGTCAGCCCGGCTACCTCGGCCAGCAGGGCCAGCAGGCGTTATCAGGGCCAGGGGCAAGGTCCAGCCAGGGCGCATATCAGGGCTCAGCAGGCGCTATCAGGGTCAGGGCGCATCTCCCGGCCAGGCTGGCTATGCGGGTCCGGGCGGCCCAGGAGGCCAGGGCACGTAGGGCGGTGCCGGCCAGGCGGGCCAGGACCAGGGGCAGGGCGGCCGCGGCGGCTACGGCGGCGCCGAGACGCAGCTGGCCGGCGGCGACAAGCACACCGAACCAGACCTGACCGCGCAGCAGTGGCAGGGCGGCGGTGGCTACGGCCAATACGGCGGGCCTGATGCGCAAGCCAGTCTCACCCGGCCGTGGTGGAAGTCGCCGCTCGCGCTGGTCGCCGCGATCGCGATTCTCCTCGGCGGCGGCGCGGCCGCGTACGCGCTGACCAGCGGTGGCGGCAGCGGGACCAGCGGCACCGGCGGCAACGGCAACAATGGCGGTGGCCCACCGCCAGTCGCCCTGCAGCCACCGACATGCAGCACGAAGGTGGCGCCAGGTAAGCATCTCCCGAACGCGCCGCTCGTCTCGGTACCCAACACCACCGGCAACCCGTTCGGGATCGCGGCAAGCGCCGATGGCAAGACCCTCTTCGTGGTCACCGACACGAGCGTGCGCGTGTTCAGGGTCGGCTCGGACGGAACTCCCACATCTGCCGGGTTTGGATACGCGATCGCCGGTAGCAGCAAGGGCCAGGCCGCGACAAGCGCGCTGGTGACGCACAACGGCAAATACCTGCTGGTCGCCTTCGACAATGGCATCCAGGTGTTCGACGCCCAAGCTGCGGCGAGCGGGGCGAGCAGCGCTTTCTTGGGTTCGCTCAACGTGCCTGGCCTGACCAAGTACGGGCGCGCGGTCGGGATCGCGGTGACGCCCGACGACAAGTACGCCTTCGTGGCCTTGCAGTTCGCCGACCAGGTGGGCGTGTTCAACCTGGCCGAGGCGGTGCAGACGCATGACTTCAGCTCGGCCTACGTGGGCTCGCTGAATGTTGGCAAGCAGCCGGTCGGCGTGGCTGTCTCGCCCGACGGCAAAACCTTGTACGCGACCAATTTCGTTCAGGACTTCCCGGTCGTCCCCGGCCAGCTGACCGTGCTGGATGTCAAGAAAGCGACGACAAAGGGCGATCAGAAGTCGGCGGTGATCAGTCAGGTCAACGCCGGCTGTAACCCGGCGCGGATCGCGATCACCTCCGACGGCAAGACGGTCTGGGTCACCACCAGGCAGAGCAACGAGGTGCTCGGGTACTCGGCCGGCCTGCTGCGCACCGACCCTGCCAAGGCACTGAATGCCAGGGTCCGGGTCGGGCCAGACCCCGATCGGCATCGTGGCGGTCAGGGACGGTTCGCGGCTGGTCGTCACCGACAACGATGGCAAGCACACGTCGAGTACGGCGCACAACCTGGCCGTCATCGATACGAACTCAGCGCTCAGCGGCAAGTCTGCTGTGCTCGGCTACATCCTGAGCGGCGAGTCACCGCGCGAGATGACGGTGTCTCCTGACGGCAAGTTCCTGTACATAGCGCTGCCGCGACTCGGCCCAGGTTCAGGTCGTTAACCTCAGCAATCTTCCCTGACCCCTAGCTCGCCGGACGGACCGCATCCGCCGCAGCGATTGAGAGTAACCAGGAGGCGGTTCGCTTGTACCAGTACCAGCCACCGAAACGCTCGGCTGGCCGCAAGGCGCTGATCTGGATCATCGCTGTCGTCGTCGTGCTCGTCGGACTCGACTTCGGCGCGAAAGCATTCGCTGAAAGCGAGGCAGCGTCGCAGATCCAGAAGCAGGGCTTCCCGAAGAAGCCGGACGTATCGATCGCCGGCTTCCCGTTCCTGACCCAGGTCATCACCAGGAACTTCCACCAGGTCACGATCAGCTCGTCGGACATCCCCGAGGGACCGATCAAGATCACGAGCCTGAACGTCGTCGCGCAGAACGTGAAGCTGAAGTCGAATTTCCAGTCAGGCACCGCAGGCCCGCTCAACGGGACCGTGCTCATTAGCCTCGGCGCAATCGGCGGATTCCTGTCCGACGCAGGTCCGCTGGCCGGCTTCCTCGGCGGCGGCTCGAACGGCGGCCTCAAGGTGGTCGCGGTCGGCAGCAGTGAGCTGAAAGCGAACCTCAACCTGGTCGGCGGCGCCGTCAACGCAAGCGCGACGTGGCGGGTCACCTCGGCCGGACCGCACGCGATCGAATTGCACCTGGTCAGCAGCAACGGCCTGCCGGCCACCCTGCTCGACTCCGCCAAGAATGTGAAGATCCCGCTGAAATCGCTTCCGGCCGGACTCAAGCTGACGGGCAGGCTCAGTTCATCGTCGGGCGGCATCGTCGCTCACGTCTTCGCCAAGAGTCTCGCCTTCGGGTAGCCGCATCATGCGCGAGCTGAGCTACGTCGAACCCGGCGTGGTCCGGTGGGAGGACGCCCCGGAGCCGGAACTCACCGATCCCGAAGGCGTTCTGGTCCGTCCGATGGCGGTCGCACGCTGCGATCTTGATGTCGCGATGGCCTCGTTCGGGCTGTTCCCAGGTCCTTACCCGGTCGGGCACGAGGCGGTCGCCGAGGTCGTGCGGACGGGAGCGGAGGTGTCGGGCTGGCGGCCAGGCGACCGAGTCCTGGTTCCGTTCCAGGTCTCCTGCGGCCAGTGCCCGGCCTGCGCGGAGCGGCCGGTTCGCAGCCTGCCACCGCTACCGCGCCCGATCGGGCGCGGCGTTTGGATTCGGCCCATCGGGCGGCGGGCACGGCGGCGCCGTCGCGGATCTGCTGTTCGTTCCTGCGGCGGATCACATGCTCGTTTCCGCGCCGAAAGACTTGCCGGCTGCGGTCGCGTGCACGCTTCCTGACAACGTGGTTGACGCTTACCGCTGCGTCGCGCCAGGACTGGCTGCAACGCCAGGCGCGGAGGTGCTCGTCGTCGGCGGATCGGCTGCCTCAATCGGCCTGTACGTCGTGGCAATCGCCTGCGCGCTACACGCGAGCCGAGTCAGGTATGTAGACACAGACACTGAGCGGTGCGCAGCCGCAGAACGCCTTGGCGCCGACGTCACCAGGCACGAGGGGCCCTGGCCCGCCCGGTTCGGACGCGCGCCGATCACGGTCGACAACACCGGCGATGCCGAGGGCCTGTCCTGCACACTGCGCTCGACCGACGACTACGGCACCTGCACCAGCGTGGCGCCCCAATTCGCCCCGGCAACGCCGGTGCCGCTGCTGGCGATGTACACAAAGGGCATTACGTTCCATGTGTCCCGTGCCGACTCCCGCCGGTACCTCCCCGAGGTAGCCGAGCTCGTCGCGAGCGGTGACTTCAGCCCTGCTGCTATCCCGACCACAGTCGTCCCCTGGGAGCAAGCCGACCAGGCCTGGCTCGAGCCCGCGATCAAGCTGGTCATCGACCGCAGAGAAGAGTCCTAGCGCCGATCGGCTAGCATTCAGCACGTCCCCGCCGGTGTAGCTCAGTAGGCAGAGCGGCCGTCTTGTAAACGGCAGGTCAGCGGTTCGATCCCGCTCACCGGCTCCCATCCCATCGCAGTTCAGAGGTAGTCATGCGAACTCCTGTTCGCTCGATTGCGCTGGGATGTGCAGCCAACTTTTTGGCCCTAGGGCGGCCCAGGAACATGGAGGTGACCGGAGGGGTCTGTGCGCGGGTACGCAGGCACGTTGCGGTACACCTTCCAAGCTGGTCACGAGGGCTCGATTCCCTTCGCCCGCTCCAACCCGAAACCGCAGTTCAGAGCATGCCTCCCTGGCCGTCAGAATCCTGAACGGCGACATCACCAGCCGCGATTGGGCCACAGCCCCTATCGCGAGGCAGCGGTTCGAAGCCGGGACCTGGCTCAGCGGCTCATACGGCGATGAGCTCGTCACCGAAGTCGATGACCACCCGCAGCCGCCCGCCGACGGCATCCGCATACCGGCCGAGAACCTCGACGCTGGTCACCTCCCCCCGCTCGATCTGGGAGACGCGCCCCACGCTCAGCCCCATCGCTGCAGCCACGTCTCGCTGCGTCAATCCGCGGCTCTTGCGTGCCTGGGCCAGGCGGTGTGCCTTCAGATCGGTAAGCAGCCTGGTCTTCAGGAGCTCGATCTCTGCACGGTCGTCGGCGTCATATAGTTCGTCGTACAGGTCTTCCCAGCGCATCATCGGTCTCCTGCCTCACCGCGGCTCATTGCCTCAATCCTTCAGGTTCTTGATCTTGGACGTGGTGATCTCACCGACGAGTGGGCGTTTCAAGCTCGGTCCATGCTGCTTAAGCAGTTCGACGGCGGCGCCGACCTGCCGGGATGAGTCTCGGTCGAGCTTCCTCAGCTCCCTCGCCCACCGAGCGAACTCATCCGTGAGCTCTACTGCCCATGCCACGTTGCGAGTATAGCCCAGGCTAGAATTATAGGGTCGACAGAACATGCACGACCGGCCAGCTCTGCCTCGGTCGGCCCGGTGCGCATACTGACCTAGAGCACGCTTACTCGTCTATCCAGACGGCATTGCGCACAGCCACAAACGCTCGGACATCGCCGACGAGCTGCGGCAGGTCCCTGCCAGGTTGGCCCAGTCGTTCTTGTTCGCTGCCCAGCCCGGCACGCTCGAGGAGCCGCTTCTCGGCGCAGAAGCTTCCGACTAGCGCTCACTCGAGCCACTGTCGCAGACCTCCGACGCGATTGTGCGGATGTGACTCGCCGCCTTCCCTGGGATCTTTGTTATCCGTCCGAGCCGGACCCGCACGCCCGCCAGGGTTCAGTCCCGCCTTTGCCGGGATGAACGAGCGGCAGGGCTGTTGACTGGCGGCGGTGATAATCGGGGTCGACTCGCGAAAGGGGTTCCACACGGGGGTGGCGACCGACGCAGCCGAGGTGCCGCCCGGTGCGGTGCGCGTCTGGCCTCGGCTTCGCGGGTGACAGGGGACGCCCGGTTGTCACAATCTGGCTGGCTGCGTCGTCCTTACAGGCAAGCACCGCAGTCAGCCGACGAGGGATGGCCGATGGACCGATACCAGGGTGAGGAGCAGATCGCCGCCGCGTGGAAGCAGCACCGGCCCTACCTGGTCGACCTCGCCTTCCGCATGCTCGGTGACGTCGGAGCAGCCGAGGACATCGTCCAGGAGGCGTTCTGGAGACTGATCAGCGCTAATCCCGGCGACATCGAGGACGAGCGTGGGTGGTTGATCGTCGCGACGAGCCGGCTCTGCCTAGATCAGATCAGGTCAGCCCGCTGGCGACGGGAACGGGTGCAAGATTCCGACGATGTCGATGCCGCCGCCCGTCTCGCCGGGACTGCGTCCGTCGATCCCGCCGACCGGGTCACCCTTGACGACAGCGTCCATCTCGCGCTGCTGGTCGTGCTCCAGCGCCTCAGCCCGGCCGAACGGGTCGTCTTTGTCTTGCACGACATCTTCAAGACGCCCTTCAACACCATCGCGCATACCGTCGGCCGGTCCGCCCCGACCTGCCGGAAGCTTGCCACCCGGGCCAGGCAGAAGATCGCCGCCCCCGACGGCGGCGACCGCTTCCAGGTCTCCTCGGCCGAGCACCGCCGGGTTACCGAAAAGTTCATCGCCGCATGCACCCTCGGGGACCTTGACGGCCTGATGAACGTCCTGGACCCTCACGTGTGGGGCGATGTCGACCTGGGCACCGGCGCGGCGCAGACACCAAGAGCGAACGTGGGCTCAGCCACCGTCGCGGGCAACCTGCTCCGCTTCTGGGGCGCAGCGACACTCGTGTCACACCCGGTCAACGGCCAGCCCGCCGTGCTCGCGTTCGTCAACCGGCGGCTCGAAGCGGTCCTCGTACTAACGCTGCGCGGCGACCTGATCAGCTCGGTGCACGTCATCGCCGATCCTCGCAAGCTCAGCTACCTGCGCACCCAGCTATCCCCCGCCCAGTAGAGCGATGCTGCCAGCAAAAGCCGACGCGGCCACCCCGGCCGTGTCACTTTTCGGCGCTGGGCTCCGTCCTACCAGTGACCGGTCGACCGCCCGCTCCATCCGCATATGCAACAGTCGCCTGGTCATGAGCCCACTACGGTGGGGCCGGCCCTCCCCACAGGTCGGCTCCGCCACGGTGGGGGCCGGCCTTCCCCACAGGTCGGCTCCGCCACGGTGGGGGCCGGCCTTCCCCCCGCAGGCCCTCGCCCCCACGCCACGAGCAGGCCCGACCCAGTGGCCCTGGGTGCTGGAAACGTGATCAATACAGACGGCAGCGCGCCGGAATGTGACATCACCGCCGGGTTACACCGCCGAGCTAGACCCTGCATGTCACATTCGGACTACCTGCGCCGTCCTTGCCTGTGACCAGGGCCGGAGCCTTAGTTCTTCAGCCCGGCGACAGAGAGGGAACCCATGACACGGATACCAAGCCACAGCCTCAGCGATGCGCGGCCGCCTCGCGGCCACTCCTGGAAGAGAGGGTCCAGTTCTCGTCGGCCGGGCACCTTCTCAACATGCATGCTCAGATGGCCCACGCTCCGGTCGTGCGCGAGGCAGCAGGCGATCATGGCCGGGTCAGCGTCGCGGCCTGTCAGTGGGCAGCGAGCTGCGGCTGGACCGACGATCAGCTCGCCGAGGCGTTCGCCTATTCCGGCCTGACCGTCTTCACCTCGTATTTCCTCAACTACGCCGCCACCGAGGTGGACCTTCCGGCGGGAGTCTGACATGCGTCTCGCTCAGGCCCGGCTCGTCACCGACGACGTCGAAGGGCTCGCGGCGTTCTACGCGCGGCTCGTCGCGGCGGACGTGCCGCTGAATGGGTACTACGTCGAAATTCAGGCCGGACCCGCCACCATCGGCTTCTCTAAGCGCCGCTTCACCGAGTACCGCGAAGACGACGCTGCGCAGCCGGACGGCTCGCGGGGCAGGCTCGTGCTCGACTTCGAGGTCGACGACGTCGACGCCGAGTACCTCAGGGTCGCCGCGCTCGGCGTCGCGTGGGTGATGCCGCCCACGACCCAGCCTTGGGGGAGCCGTTCGATGATCTTCAAGGATCCGGACGGCAACCTCGTCAATGTGTTCTCACGGCCGCCAACGCACGCCCGATAGAACCTTCCAGGCATAGAAAGGACGTCAGAAATGGCTACAGGGCGTCCGAAGCAAAGCCGCAGAAACCGGGTTCCGGCGGACGTTGACCGGGATCGAGTGGCAGGCGCTTCCGGGCCGGAAGCATCGACATATGGCTGCTCGCCAGCCGAGTGGCCGACGACTACGTGGCATCAATAGGAGCTTGCCGGTGCTGCGTCGGCTTTCCAGCTCATGGTGGGCCGATCGGGCGTCGGCCAGCGGATATTGCCCCCAAATGTGGACGGCCAGCTCGCCGGAGGCGACCCAGCGGAACAGATCATCGGCGCGAGCTAGCAGTTCCGCGCGGTTGCTAACGAATTGGACGAGGCTCGTCCGCGTCAGGTAAAGCGAACCGCCTGCGATGAGCCGGGCCGTCTCGAATGCCGGCACCGGGCCGCTGACCTGCCCGTATATCGCGAGCATCCCGCGAGGGGCCAGCGCGGCAAGACTGCCGTCGAAGGTAGCACGGCCGACGTTGTCGAAGACTGCGGCCACCCCTGCTCCGTGGGTGAGGCGCGCGACCTCAGCGGCGAAGTCGATCTCGGTGTAGCGGATGACCTCGTCAGCTCCGGCATCTCTTGCGAACTTCTCCTTCGCCCCAGTGGAGACCGTGCCGATGACCCGGCCGCCTCGCAGCTTGACCATCTGGGTCAGTAGCGATCCGACACCACCAGCGGCCGCATGGACCAGCACTGTGTCGCCTGGGCGCACCGGATATGCCGCGTGCGATAGGTAATGGGCGGTCATGCCCTGGATGAGCACGGCCGCGGCAGTCGACAGGTCAATCTGCGGCGGGAGCGGCACAATCCACTGCGCAGGAACGGCTAGCCGTTCGGCATATCCGCCCAAGACACCGGGGTAGCCCCAGGCAACCCGGTCGCCGACGGTTACGCCGCTCACCTGGGACCCGACCGAGGAGACAATGCCTGCGGCCTCATGGCCGGGGATGAACGGGAGCGGTTCGGGCATACGCCCGCTCCTCTTTGTGATGTCGGCGAAGTTGACTCCGCTCGCGGCCACGTCGACAACCACCTCGCCAGGGCCCGGCTCAGGATCAGGTAGGTCCGCGACGGCGAGCACGTCCGGCCCGCCGTTCTCTGACACCACTATCGCGCGCATGGGACCTCCGGCCAGCTTCCAGCGGCGCTACGTGGCGTGCCCGGCGGACCGCTCATTGTAATGACTCGGGCATGTCCCTCGCCGCCGGCCAACGCGTCGCTGCCATTCGCGTCCGGTAGTAGGACGATCCTCTCGGCCGAGTGATCGACATCGCTCGCGCCTGTCCTCACCTGTTTTGTCGGCCGCCCTGCCTGAAGCTGGTTCTGAGTCAGTGGTGCGGTCAGACCTCTTCCCGCAGCTGGAGCTGCCGGGCGTGGCGCGCCTCCCGATTGCACTGAATAGCCTTGCGCCGCGCTCACGGGTGCGCGGCGCGCGAAGGCCGCGCCGTCCGCGAGAATCGTCGTCACCAGGGCTCCGGCCGCGACGGCAACACACACGACCACTCGCAGCAGGTATGACAGCCCACCGATCCCGGTCATATTCCCGGGCCCGCGATGCGTGCTGGCTGTCACTTGTTCAATCCATGGCATCTCCTCGCCGCGGGCGAGTCGGCTGAACATTTCGAACTTTGAGGTCAGCGGTGGATCGGTTCGACCGAGCATGTACTCGATCTTCGAGAGAACACGCCGCTGGCGGGCCCGGCGAAGGGCTCTCCTGACGGCACCGCTACCCGGTGGTCGCCCAGTGCTTCGACTCACGGTCATTGGTCGCTCCTGTTCCGGCCCGGCGGTATTGGCCCAGGCTGCGGATCGTGCCCCCCAATGGTCGCCCGCTGGCCGATCCGGGTCCGACCGCCGTAGGAGGCGAATCGGCCGACCAGCCCGCTAAGGTTCGAAATTCTGCTCAGCTCGGCCTGGGTTCAGTTGGTGTTACGAGCGGCCTTCGGCATCCTGCTGACATGGCTGTGCTCCTCGTACCGGCCACCGCGGCGGACGGGCGTCATGCCGACTGCGGATGCTGGGCCTTTCGAGGACTAGGACGAGCCACGAACCGAGAATGTGACAAGCCTGCGCCCGGCCCCTTGGTCACATTCCGGGCGGCCTGGCCGTCCTTCCCTTTCAAGACGACTGTCCTGAGGCACGACACATCCGGTGCCGTTCGCACTCAACCTGCCACGGAGGACTCGATGAGCCGAGACGACCACCCAGGACCCGAGGGCGGCATGTACATCACCTTCTTCCTCGTGGTCTCCGACCAGGACCGGTCCCGCAACTTCTACCAGTCGGTGTTCGGCGGGAAAGTTCTGCGCGATCGCAATCCGGTGATCATGGAGCTTGCTAACACGCGGCTCATCCTCAACGTCGGCGGCGGGCCGACCGACGACAAACCGACGGTCACGCTGACCACGCCATCGGACCCTGACCGGGTCAGCGCCTTTCTCAACATCCGCGTCGTGGACATCGGCAAGGCACACGAAGCCTGGGTGGCCAGAGGCGCCGAGTTCCTCACCGAGCCTAAAGACCACGGACACGAGATCCGCGCCTACATCCGCGACCCTGATGGCCACATCATTGAGGTCGGCCAGACCACGCCGATGTCGGGCAGCGGCCAGAGCCAACTCAGCTGACCCCAATGACATCTTCACGCCGCGTTCGACGAATTCGTTAGCTCACGGGCTCCAGGAAGGATTCGCCCGTCCTGCTGGGCCGCATTCGTGACAAAAACTTGGCCGGTCACATTCTGAGGACCTGGCCCGTCCTAATCACTTGAGATCACTACAGCCGCAGGAATTCGATTTGCGCCTGGCGGAGCGGCCGACTTCGAGGAGCACCCAAATGTCATCAAGATTGCGCGCCCCCTACCGAGGCGAGAAGGCAGTCGTGGAAGTCCGCAGCCTACGCAAGACTTACCACGGCGGTGTCGAGGCTGTCCGAGACATCGATTTCGATGTCGCCGCGGGGGAGGTCTTCGGCCTGCTTGGGCCCAACGGCGCTGGCAAGTCCACGACGATCGGGATGTTGACCACAACCATAAAGCCCACCAGTGGAACGGCCAGGCTTGGTGGGTTTGACGTCGTGAAGAACCCGGTCAGGGCGCGGTCGGTCAGCAGTGTCGTTTTCCAGGAGTCAGTCGTGGACAAGGCGCTGACCGGGCACCGCAACCTCGATCTGCACGCGCGGCTGTGGGGTATTCCGCCATCGGCCGCTGCCCGCAAAATCGCCGATCTGGCGGAAGCGTTCGGGTTGTCCGACGTGGTCGGGCGGCCTGTCGAGAGTTACAGCGGGGGGCAACGGCGGCGGCTTGAGATCGCCAGGGCGCTGGTATCCGAACCCCGGGTCCTTTTTCTCGATGAGCCGACAGTAGGGCTAGACACCCGAATCCGGTACGAGCTGCTTGACCTGATCGGCGGCCTCCGCGGCCGCACCGGCATGACCACTGTGCTGACCACGCACTACCTGGATGAAGCGGAACGGCTCTGCGACCGCATCGCCGTCATGCATCACGGCAGCGTCGTGGCCCTGGACCGCCCGGCGGCGCTGCTCGCCGGGCTAGGCGCTGAGCTCGTCGAACTGCGAGTCGAGAATGACCCGGCGGGTGCGCTTGCGACGATGCGGTCCCGCGACCTCGCGACTAACGACGCCTTCGCCGTCGGCTCCACGCTCACCATCCCTGTCGGCGGGCGATCAGCCAGGGACACCGTCGCCGCCATCGCGAAACTAGGTATCCGTGCCGAGGCCGTGACCACCAGGAAGCCCACCCTCGACGACGTCTATCTGCAGCTGACTGGCAGCAGTCTCGCCGCCTGACCGCGATCACAAAAGGAGCACCCGCCATGACCGCCATATCCACCTCGCCAGCAGCGGCGTCGCTTGAGAACCTCCGCGCACCGGCGCTGCCTTCCCGCCTCACCACCTGGTGGACGCTCGCCCGCCGAAGAATCTCGCTCAGCGCGCACACCCCACGCGAGATACTTGCCCCGCTTGCTACTCCGCTGCTCTTCGCGCTTGTTATCGCCCCGGCCTTGGCCAAGCTGATCCCGGCTGGCCGCGGCGGCGTTGACTACAGCACCTTCGTCATAGTCGGCACCGTCGGCCTGCTCATCCCGCTGACCTGCACCTTCGCCGGGATCGGAGTGATAGTCGACCGCGCAAGCGGCGCGCGGCGCGAGTTGCTCGCCGCGCCTATCTCCCGCAGCGTGATCGTGCTCGGCAACATGGCTGTCGCTATCGCGGTCAGCCTCCTGCAAGTCGGTGTTCTGATGGCCGCCGGATGGCTGCGAGGCAGCAACTTTCACGCGACCGCAGGCGGTGTCGGCTGGTTCATCGGCGCCGTACTCACCTTCACCGTTTTCATGTACGGCACAGCCGAGATCCTCGCCAACCGGATCCCCAGCCAGGAGGAATACGTCGGGCTCACCCCCGTGGTCGCGATCCTGCCCTGGTTTATCGCCGGGTCGCTGTTCCCGATCAGCGCACTCCCCGCATGGCTCGCCTGGATCGCCCGCATCATGCCGACCACCCATGCCCTGGCGCTGCTGCGCTACGGGGTGCTCGACCGCACCGGTGCTGGCCTCCACGACATCTGGGGAGTAACCAGCACCAACGCCGACGCAGGCCTGAGCCTGCTTGTCCTTGCCGCCTGGGCGATTCTCATCACCGCAGCAGCCATACGGGTCTTCCATCGTTCAGCAGTAACTTGAGCGTTCCAGGCGACTAGCCAGCTGAGCTCCGAGAGGAAGGGCTACTCGGAGCTCAGCTGCTGCACGGCGGTCGGTGGAAAGGCCTTAGTCACCTCTCGCATTGATTCCCTGATCTGGATGGAACTGGCGGTAAGCCTTCATAGGCAGCACGCCCGTCCTCGGCACGCGCTGCGCGCGGCCGACCTGTCAGATCCAGGGACCTTCAATGGGTCAACGAAGCGCCGACTGCTGACTGGCGATCATGATTGGATCCTGGCCGGCGTGACCGGGCCTGGGGTGCGCGGCTCAGAGGCCATTGCTGGGTCGTACGGCAAGTCGTCCTGATGCCGTCCGCGGCTGAGTACTTCTCCCGGAGCAGCACCGCCGCTCCGATTCGACGCCTTCAAGCGGGATCGTCGGTACACGTACTATACACGTTAGGTGTACGATAGGTGTATGAGCAAGGTGCGCACCAACATCGAGATCGAGGATTCTTATTTGCAGACGGTCATGGTCCGCTACGGCCTGCGCACGAAGACCGAAGCGGTCGAGCTAGCCCTCCGCCACCTAGCGGGTCAGCCCATGAGCAGGGACGAGGCTCTGGCGATGCGGGGCGCTCAGGCCATTGCTGAGATCCCAGCCGATACGCATCCGCTAGACGCCGCATGATCCTCGCAGACACGTCCGCCTGGCTCGAATACGACCGGGCCACCGGCAGCAGCACGGACCTCAGGCTGACGGAGCTGATCGCCGCCGATGGCCCGGTCGCCGTCACCGAGCCGGTGATCATGGAGGTGCTGGCTGGGGCGCGTAACGATGCCCGCGAGGCGGACCTGAGTCGGCTGCTCTTCCGCTTTCACCTGCATCGCTTCGACCCAGTAGTTGATTTCGACGCCGCCGCCCGAATCTATCGGCGGTGCCGTCGGGCCGGCGTCACGCCACGTGGTCTGATCGACTGCATGATCGCCGCCGTCGCCTGGCGGAACCAGGCGGCGCTGCTCGCCTGCGACACTGACCTGGAGCGCGTCGCAGCAGTGATCAGCATCGACCTAGACCAGTAGCGGGCGCCAATTGGCGCGGGCAGGGTCCTGATCCTGTCCGACAATGGCGAGTTTGGGCCCCTGTGCGTCGCGCCGGAACGGTGGCGATATGCGCACGGCTGCTCCAGGAATCTCATGATCAAAGGCGGCGAGGGAATGACGTTGTCACTCGGTGCGTGCATCGAGGTGCCTCCCGGGATCGTAAGCGCCTCGGAGCTGTGTATGTCACTCTCGGCGGGTGATGCGGCCCAGACCTAGTTCACCATGATTGGCTTGTGGACCCGCTTGCGCGACTCCGGTCAGTCGGGGATCGGCTGGCCCCGCCTGCTGAAGCGGTGGCACAGCTGGTAGCGGAGCGTGTCGTACAGCTTGTTGTTGCTGCGCTGGATGTCAACGCACTGCTGGATCAGGTAGACGTCGACGCACTGCTGGACCGGGTCGACGTGAACGGGCTGTTGGACCGGACCGACGTCGACAGGCTACTGGACCGCGTGGACGTCGGCCGAGTGATGGCCGAGGTGGACCTGAACCCGATCCTCGCCAGGGTCGACATGGACGACCTCATCGCGCGGACCGACCTCGGCGCGGTCATCGCGCGGTCATCAGGAGGGGTCGCGAGCAACGCGCTCGACGTTGTCCGCAGCCAGGCTGTTGGCCTCGACGAGTTCATAGCCCGGTGGGTTGGACGCCTTCGCCGGCGCCCGTACACCAGCCCGCCCGGTCGTCCCGACGGGAACGCGGACAGCAGCCATTTCAAAACTGGGCCTGCGGGCGCCGCCACTGTGCGGACCCCGGCTGCCGCCCAGGAAGGCCTCCAGGGGTGTTACGCGGGCTTCGCCTCGCGGTTTACCGCCTACGTCGTCGATGCGTGCACCAGCACCGTGGTGTTCGTGCTCGCCCTCGCTGCCGCCTCGTTCGCTTTCAGCGTCGTGACAGGCAAATCAGTCAACTGGAACCGCAACGATACGTGGGCCGGTATTGCGTTCATAGCCTGGCTGTTCATCTACTTCGCCTATTCCTGGGCCGCCAGCGGAAAGACCTTCGGCATGGCGGTGCTCGGGGTGCAAGTCACGCGGTCCGACGGCGGCGATGCTGGTACTCGGCGGGCGGTCGTCCGCACCCTGGCGCTGCCGCTGAGCTTCCTATTCTTCGGCCTCGGATTCGTTGGCATCATCCTGGGCCGCCGGCGCCGCGCGCTGCAGGACGTCATAGCCGGCACAATCGTGATCTACTCCTGGGACGCGAGGGCTGCCCGGCTCAGGTTCCTGTCTCGCACCACGACGTCAGCCGATGGCGCACCCGTCAGTAGTCATGCCTGGACAGGTTGCTAGTCTCGCCGGCAGCAGGCGAATCATGGGAAGCAGAGCAATTCGTTGTGACCGAGACTTCTGACCGCTGGCATAGATGGCTCCTGGACACCCGCCACGGGGGCGACGTCGATGCCCGGGAGCAGGCCCTCGCCGAGTTTTTGTACCCCGTCCGGGACAGGGTGCTCGACAGGGCAGAGTTGGAAGCGGACGACACCCTGCTCGACGTGGGCGTCGGTGACGGTCTCATCGCGTTCGGGGCCATCGAGCGGCTCGGCCCAGCAGGACAAGTGATCTTCTCTGACATCTCCGAGGACCTGCTCGATCACTGCCGGCAGGCCGCCGAAGCCGAAGGACTCATGGACCGGTGCCGCTTTGTCCTGGCAGCAGCCGACTCGCTGGAAGGCATCGCTGACGTGTCGGTTGATGTGGTCACCACCAGGTCGGTACTGATCTATGTGAAGGACAAGCCGGCTGCGTTCCAGGAGTTCTACCGGGTGCTGCAGCCAGGTGGACGGATCAGCCTGTTCGAGCCGATCAACAAGCTGATGGGCGCCTGCGACCGTGACCGGTTCTGCGGCTACGACGTCCGCCCGGTCGCCTCACTGGCTGCCAAAGTCGGAGCGCTGTACGAGTCGATCCAGCCGCCTGGTGAAGATCCCATGGGCGACTTCGACGAGCGTGACCTAGTGCGCCATGCGGAGCAGGCCGGTTTCCCGGTCATAGATCTCGAACTGGACCTGGCCGTGAAAAACACAATGAGGCCCATTCCCTGGGAACGGTTCCTCCGCATGTCAGGAAACCCGCTCATTCCGCCCACCGGCGAAGCTCTCGACCGGACGCTCAGCCCGGAAGAGATCGCCATTTTCACCGCACACCTCAGACCGCTCGTTGAGTCCGGCACCGGACAGGAGCGCATGGCATATGCCTATCTGACCGCTGTTAAGGCACGATGAACGCGCCACGCCGTGGCACCGCCCGTTGAGCCGATTACCTCCGTGCCCAGCGCTCACTGAGCCTTGCCCATCAGGTCTGTGATCGCGCCAATGTCATCGGGCTGAGCGGTGTCGCAGGCAATGCGATTGGCGCGGCTGAATCCGCATCGCATGCAGCAGTGCATGATCACCAGCCCCTTGCCTGGCCGCTGGTCCAATCGCTTGGGTCGCATCAGGCCAAGGCAGTCGGATGCGCGATCCCCTGGCGCGACGTCGACATGCTTCGACCACAGGCACAACGGGCAGTGATTTCGGTAACTGCCGTTGGTCAGCGGGGACACTGAAGCACCGCAGTTGCTGCAGATGGAAGCCCTGATTCTGGGCAGACCTGCCCATGGCTCTGCCTTCCGATTGAAGAAGTGATCTTCAACCGGAGCGCAGGGTTCCGTTTCGCTCTCTCAGTAATGCCAGGACTGACCCGGCCACTGCTCCCAGGCTTGGCGCGGGCGAGGGACCGATTCACCGCCTGTTTCCCCTCTTCAGGGATCGGCGATTACTTCCGCTTCCAGCTTCACCGGGGCGTCTCTCAGCCCGCGGATCCGATACCACGACCGGGTTTGCGTGATTGGCCCGGTCACTGTCGGCCAAGCTTCCCCAGCCGCCAGCGGTAGGTGTTAGCCCGCCCTCACTGGCGTCGGCGCCGTCCCCTGGATTTAGAGCCCGACGACGACTGCGATGCGTTCTTCTGGCTGCACTCGCACCTCCCTCCAATCACCTCTACGGCGATCACAGCAGGCGCACCGTCCAGGCGGCAACTCATATACCTCGATGCCAGGCGCTGCTCGCGCAATACTTGCCAGGGAGCTTCAGATCGGTGGTCGGGCAGGCGATGCGGCGGAATAGTCCGGCGGTGACCGGGCAGCTGCCAGAAGGGCCCGGCGTCTACCGCTTCAGGGACGACCGCGGCCGCGTCCTGTACATCGGCCGGGCCAGCGGCTTGCGCAGCCGAGTCGGCTCCTACTGGTCTGACCTGCGTGACCGGGACCATCTGGCCCCGATGATCGCTCGCATCGCCCGGATCGAAGCCGTCAGCTGCGCGTCGGTGCACGAAGCCGCATGGCTCGAGCGCAACCTTCTCGAGACATCGCTGCCGCGCTGGAACCGGACTCCGGGCGGCCAGGAGAGCGCCGTCTACATCCGCATGGATACCCGGCCATCGACCCCTGGCCTCGCAGCCGTCTACCGGGCAGAGCCTGTCGACCACGTGCACTACTTCGGCCCGTATCTTGGCGGCCTGCGGGTGCGGCAGGCGATCTCCGCGCTGCACAGGATCTTGCCGCTGTCCTACACCAAGGCCGGGCTGGTCGGCGCCGAGCAAGACATGGCGCGCACGCGGGGAGTGGCCGCACACGACCGCACGCAACTCGCCGGCTCGCTCAGAGCGATCCTGGACCGCGATCCAGCCATGGTCAGCTGGGCCCGCGACGAGCTTGAACAGCTGCGCGACCGCGCCGCCCAGGAGCTGTCGTACGAGTTCGCCGCCCAGATTCAGCAAGAGATCGCTGCGGTCGACTGGGTCACCTGCCCGCAGCGGGTCAGCACCATGGACGCAGTAGACATGACCGTCTCCGGCTGGTCGGACGGCATGCTTGTGCAATTCAAGATCTGCGCGGGCCGGGTCTGCCGCTGGTCGCAACGGGCCTGCGGTCGGCCGGCTGCGACCGGCGCGCTGGCCGCGACTCCTGATGCGTGGGCTGACTTCATGACGCACAACGCGCACTCGCCGCCAGATTGGCTCAGCGTCGGAAGGTCAAGGAACTAGCCGAAGCGCGACTCAGCGTCGCTCTGCTGCGCGATGATCGCCTGTTCCTGCTCCGGGGTGAAGCCGCGTTCCAGCGGCGGCTCGCCGCGCTCGCGGTCCCATGCCAGCACGTCGGCCGCCGTCACCTCGAGCGGAGTTGCCGGCATCCCCGCCGCCCTGGCGCGCGCGGCACTGCGTTGCTGAGACGGCCAGTTCTCCTTGATCAGCGGGAACAGCGAGGGCGCGGTCTCGGCTGGCACCCGCACGACCTCGACCTCGGTGCCTGCCGCCCGGGCGCAGGCCTGAATGAGCCCGCCGATGGTGACCGGCTCGGCGGGTCCGACGGCGTGATACGCGCCCGGCCGGTCATCGGTGAGCAACTGGATCACCAGCCGTGCCAGGTCACGAGAGTCGATGACCTGCACCGGCTGGCGGGGGTCGCCGGGAACCGCAACACGCCCGCCACGGCTCGCCCGTCGCACCCAGTAGGTGAGCCCGTCCTGCCAGTCGTGCGGACCCGCTACCTTCCCCGGGCGAACGATTGTCGCCCTCTGCCCGTATCTGGCCGTGACGTCGTCTTCACAGGCGACCTTCAGCGGGCCGTAGGTCTCCTGGAAGAGTTCCTCGGTGTCGCGAACCGGCGGCCGCCGCGGAGCATCCTCGGTGGATCCGGGTTTCAGCAAGGTGTCGTCATACACGGCGTGGCTGGAGATGAACAGGTACCGCCCGACTCGGTTGCCGAGCGCGTCCATGGCGTTGCCGACGTGCCGGGGAACGTAGCCGCTGACGTCCACCACCGCGTCCCAGCTGTCCGAACGCAACGCGTCGTAGTCGCCGGTATCCCTGTCACCGATCAGCCGGGGCACGCCAGGGAACAGGTCAGCGCCGGTCTTGCCGCGCCCGAAGAGAGTCACGTCGGCGCCGTGGCTCAGCGCGTCTTCGACGATGGTCCGGCCGACGAACGACGTACCGCCAAGAACAAGAATCCGCACCAGTCCCATCCCTTTCGTTTCGCAGAGAGCCGCCGCCGCGCACCTTCCTCACGCAGCGGGTCTAACCATCAGCCGAGGGCTCCCGTTCTTCAGCGGTCAGCAAGCACCTGCGCGAGTCCGTGCGATGCCTGCCTGACCATTCCTGGATTTGTATCCCAGTAATAGGCCAGAGCCATGACCGTCTGGTACAGCACCGTCCCCCGGCCACGCAGCCAGCAGGCATCATCGGCGCCGACCTCGGCGCGGAATCGCAGGCGGCTCGCGCCCTCGAACATGTTCCATGCGGGCTGCAGGTCGCCTGCGGGATCGCCCACCTGCAGCGTTCCGAAGTCGATGATCGCCGCCAGGCGCCCGTTCCTGACGAGCACGTTTCCGGGCAGCAGGTCGCCATGCACCCAGACATGCGGCCCCCGCCACGCCGGAGCGCTGAGCGACTCCTCCCAGGAGCTCAGGGCGGCCTCGCCGTCGATGCGGTCGCCGAGCTCTGCGATCGCTTCCCTGACGCTTCCATCGTGCTCGGCCAGCGGGCCGCCTCGGCCTGACCGTCTGTGCGGGGGTGCGCCGGCGGTGTCAATCCGGTGCAGCGCGGTGACGAACGCGGCCAGGTCAACGGCGGCCTGGACGAGATCGTCAATCGCGCCGTTGGCGTCCTGGCCTTGCAGCCACTCATAGACCGACCAGTGAAACGGGTAACCTTCCGCGGGCTCGCCGGTTGCTAGCTGCACCGGGACCTCGAGCGGCAGGAGCGGCGCGAACACCGGCAGCCATGTCGCCTCCTTGGCCGCCTGCCTTGTCGCACTGGCGATCCGGGGCAGCCGGACAGCAAGGCCGCTGCCGACCCGGTAGATCGCGTGGTCGGTCCCGTACGACGGCACCGGCTTGATCGGGAGATCCGCCCATTGCTGGAACTGACCGGCCAGCAGCCGCCGTACGAGCGCGACGTCGGTATCGACCTCGTCGGAGTGCATCTTGACCGAGCCCACCGGCTCATCCTCAGGGAGCAGCACCCGCTCTGACAATCGAGTTTCCGCCGCTGGGATGATCGCGGTCGCGCCTCGGCCGATATGACGTGGATCGATCGGGATGGGCCCGGGTCCACGACAGCGCAGGAGTGCTAGCCCGGCCAGTTAGGCAAGCGGGGCAACCGGGGCAACCGGGGCATCCTCGGAAGCCGCGGTGCCCGTGGAACGCGCGGTGCCCGTGGCCCGCGAGGCAATCGCGCGGCTAGCTCGTGCTCGCTGTCCCACTCCTCGGCCTCACTCATGGCTTCCTCGGCCTCATCGGCCGCTTCTTCGGCCAGATCCGCGGCTTCTTCCGCCCGGTCCGCGGCTTCCTCGGCGCGATCGACCTGCTCACGCGCCACGTCGGCGGCTTCGCGCATCGCGTCGGCGCGCGCCTGGGCGGCTCGCTGCTCCTCAGAGTCGGCCCAGTCCTGAGCTAGGTTCGCGGCTTCCTGAGCGAGTTCAGCCCTTTCCTCAGCCCGTTCCGCGGCCTCCTCGGCCTGCTCCGCCAGGTCGCGCGCCTGGTCGGCGGCATGTCGCATCTGGTCGGCGTGCATGCGCGCAAAGAGCCTGGCGCGCATCTCGCTGACCTCATCGGCGGGGACTCCGGCCAAGGCGGCATCGCGCAAGTACCGCTCTTCCGCGCCCTCGGCACCGAGCACCGTATTCCTGGCCACAATGTACGGCTCGCCGGTCTCGGCCATGCGCTGACGAATGGCGGTCTTCTGAGCCTTGTTGCTAGTCATGATCATCTTTCCCAGGCGGAACCGCCCGCGTCTGCCCGCCAAGGTAGAGACCTGACGTGAAGGCTGCACGGCGAGTCGTAGACCCTTGTCCTCGTCGCCGCCGCGGCGCGGGCCGTCAGTAGCTCGGAAGCGGGCAGGCTGTGCGCTGCCACTGGAGCACACGGTAACACCCCCGAAGGCACCGCTCAAGATATGTCTTGACTTCAAATTTTCGAAACAAACCTCGGCACAAATGACGGCAACCGGGACCAGTTGTAATCTGACGCCATCGGCACCTGAAAGGTAGGGCAGGGGCGGGTCGATCGCAGCCCAGCAGGAAAGGGCACGCATGGCTGACGAGACCTCCGATGCAGTGGCTCGCGAAGCCGCGTGGCTCGCGCGGTCAGGCGATGGCCTGCCCGCGCTCCTGAAATCCGACGGCGGGCTGTGGGATGTCGTTCAGGCCTACTGGCCAGGAGACAGGCTCGCCTCCGAGATGTCTGGCATCTACGTCACGCGCTCGCAGCTGGACGACGACCACCCGAGCGTCTGGCGGTACCGGCCGCGGCACATCTTCCGGCTCAAACTGGTATGGCCGGTCAACACGGCCGCGTCGCCGCCAGCCGAGACGGAGCAGCAGACGTTCGACGACGCGATCGGCGACTTGCTGAGGCGCATTCGCGGGCCGCTGGGCGACAAGACCCATGGTGGCCGGTTCCTGTCCGTCGCCGAAGTCCCGACGGAGAAGTCCGTCACCGTCGCGTTCGACGACCCCGAGATCACGATCCCCGCGACGAAAGAATTGCGCGCGACCGTCACCTACTACGCCGACGACTCGGAGTTCTCCGGCTGAGCAGTGCGGCCAGGCGCGATACTGCTGGGATGAGCGAGCGCAATGTCCTCGGCGGCGAACTTGAGCTATGCGGTGACGATCCAGTCACCGGGTTCTACCGCGACGGCTGCTGCAACACCGGTCCTGAAGACCTCGGCAGCCACACCATCTGCGCCGTGATGACTGCGGAGTTCCTGAACCATCAGCGCTCGATCGGGAATGACCTGATCACCCCGATACCGCAGTTCATGTTCCCCGGCCTCACGCCGGGAGATCGCTGGTGCGTGACCGCAGCGAACTGGCTCCGGGCGCACCGCGACGGCGCGGCGGCCTACGTCGTTCTCGCCTCCACGCACGAGCGCGCACTCGACGTCGTCCCGCTCGACGCGCTTCGGGAGCACGCGATCGACGTACCGCCAAGCCCCGGCTCGCTCGAGGAGTGACCGCTCCGGGAGGCCGAAGCTCCAGGGCCCTGGTAGCAAGACTGGCCGCGCGCTGGATGCGCGCACGGCCGGTCTTCTGGTCGAAAGCGGAGACTAGCGGTTCGTGAAGCCAGGAATGCCCGTGCCGGGGTGGACCGAGTCCACCGAGAGCACCGACTTGCCTGGGCACTGCCGCGTGGCCAACGGCACGTTCTGCGAGTGGAACTGGCCAGGCGGGAAGACCCGGAGGTCGGTTGCCTGGACGGGATGGCTGCAAACGAGGGAAGCGTCAGTAACCACGAGCACCATGTGCGTGGTGGCACCCGGCTTGAGGGTGACCCTGATCCGGCGGCCGTAGTGAGAAGCCGGGTGGCCAACCTGGTTGCCATGGCTGTTCAGCGCGGAAACTCCCGGATAGCCGAAGAATGTACAGGTCGAGTGCCCAATATTGCTGATCTGCAACTGGAAGAATGAATGCCCGGTGGCATCATCGGCCGGCAACCCGAACCAGACCCTGGTGTGCGCCGCCGTGCAGCCAGGCACCGCGTGGTCGGCAGAGCGGGCGGACGCAACCGGGGCTGTGGGCGCGGCCAGCGCGACGGCCGGAAGCAGCGCGGCCGCGGTCGCCAGGCCGAAGCCGACTGCAAGCCGTCGGCCCGTGCGCGAGGTTAGTGACATGACGTGACTCCTTTTGCCAGATCGGACGAGAATCGCCACAACCTCTTCGACGTCGATGGACCCGATTCGGTTGGTGCAGGTTCCACAGCCCGCGAAGCCATGCCCCTCGGCGGCCGCGCCTCGACTATCGGCTGAATTGGTGCATCACCTGCGAGGATCTGGCAATCGTCCGGCTTGCCCGATCGGCGCACGGTGCGGCACTGTAATGGCATGGCCGATTTCGGTGACCTGGAGTTCATGCAGCGCGGCCGGCGCTTCGTCGTCGGCCTCGTGATGCTAGGGCTCGGCGGCATTGTCGGCTTCGCCCTGCCCAAGAGCAACGCCGCGCCGAGGGCCGAGACGGGGACAATACAGTCGGTCGACAATGCCACCCAGAGCGCAGGCATGCTTTTTACGGTCAAGGTGAAGAAGGTCGCTCAGCCGGAGCAATTCCGGTGGCAGGAAGCGACGCCGTGGCGGGACAAGACTGGTCATTGGTACAGCAAGGGCAAGCCGACGTGCCTGATCCCCGGGTCGACCACGCCGACCAAGGTGACCGTCGGAGTCGTCGACGTGCAGTCGGCCAACTCGGCGCCCGGTCGGACGGTCGTCGTCTGGGTGAAGTGCTACACGTGACCCTGGCCGGGCGGCCCGGCTGGTCCAAGATCAAGGACCGATACCTTTAACACGTGAAACGGACCTCGCCGGCACCATCGCCTTGGCAAGGCCGGCCCGATCGCGGGCTTGACGGGGCCGTGTTGGCCGCCAGCGTAGCGGAAGCCCGCGGAACCTAACGGATCCTCAGGGTGGTCTGCGGGGCCATCCCGTGGTCGTCGCCCTCCAAGCGGCGGATTCGCACAAGTGACAAGAACGACATCAGTGGACTAGCGATATTGCGGTAGTGACATCGATGGACCGACGATGTGTTTCTCGTGAACCGAGAGGACTGGGAGGATCGGGTGAAATACCAGCTTTCGAGGTTCGTCATCGGCCCGGGCCTGCACCTGCTTGCCAGAACAGAGCTCACAGGTGAGGAGAACGTGCCCGACTCGGGCGCGGCGATCCTAGCCTCGAACCACGTCTCGATCCTCGACTCGTTCTACCTGCCGCTGCTGCTCGACCGGCCTGTCACGTTCGCGGCCAAGTCCGAGTACTTCACAGGAAAGCGCCCCACTGACCGGGTCGTGGGCGCGTACCTTCGCGCGACCAAGCAACTGTCGGTGGACAGGACGGGTGCGCGAGCGGGACAGGAGATGCTTCAGGCTGCCCTGGGCCTGCTCAACCAGGGCGCGCTGTTCGGCATCTACCCAGAGGGAACCAGGTCACCCGACGGCCGGCTGTACCGGGGCAGAACGGGAGTCGGCTGGCTCGCGCTGCACGCGCGCGTGCCGGTCATCCCGGTCGCGATGTTCGGGACCTTGCGAATGCTGCCGCCGGGGCAGAAGCTCCCGCGGCCCGGCCGCGTCACGGTCAAGATCGGCAAGCCGCTGCAATTCGACGAGTACTTCGATCAACCTGCCGGCGCGAGGCAACGGCGCGCGGTGACCGACAGGGTGATGGAGGCGATCCAGGAGCTCTCCGGGCAGGACTACGTCCCCATGTACGCCTCGGCCCGCAAGGAGCAACTCGCTGCCGAGCGCGGTGCGGCACGCGCGGGTGGCGCGGCGGGCAAGGATCAGGTCGACCGAGATCCGGTCGTCTAGCGCATCAGCCTCTGCGCGGCTGGTCTTGGTAGCTGCCGGTTAACCGGCTCGTCCGTCGCTGTCGGCAGTACTGTCCGGATCCCAGATGTAGATCGGCCGCTCACCGGAGCCGGTGCGCCCGCCCGAGATGGAAAGCCAGTCGGAGTCCGAGCGCCGGTCAGGCTCTGGAACCTGGCCTGGGCCCGGAGCTTGTGCCAGCGGCGTCCGAAGCTTCCTGCCGCGGATCGGGATCGAACATCGAACTCGGAGGCGCCGACTGTGCAGCGGACCGGGTAGCCCAGAGCGAGTCATGTGGCGGCTGGCTCGTCCCGCCGCCAAAACCGGCGTGCCGGCTCGGGCCCTGCCCGGGACCCGAGAGCACGGCCCACGGCAGTTCGCCGGTCGGCTGTGGTGCGGGTTCCCACGGCGGCGCGCCAGCGACGGGCGCGTGCCGCAGCGTGCTCGATTGGCCCTGATCCTGGCCAGGCGACTGGTCGCCGGGGCCAGCCCCTGGCCGATGGGACTGCGCGCCCAATGCGTCTGCGGCCTCGGAGTCATCCCAGGCCGCAGACCTGGATGTCGTCATCGGAACTGCCCCAGGGAGCGGAGTCGCCCCACGCGCCTGGATCGCCCCAGCCATCAGAGCGACCGTGACCAGCATCCCGCCCGGCGAAGGAATCCGGCTGGTCATCGGCCGCGTGCGGCGCCGGCAGCATCGGCCGCGGTGCAAACGCCGGCGTGAGGGTCGACCGGCCGGACAGGGCTGGTCGCGGCTGGTACCGCGAGCCCGGCAGGGATCGCTGCGGTCCGGCAGCCATTCCGGCCGGCACCTCTTGCGGGCCGAAGTAGTCGAGCAGCGGGTCCTCGTCCACCCCGCCCGTCCCGCGCCGTCCCGACCCCAGCATGGCGTGCTGCGCGCGGTCGGCGGCCGCCAGCGCGACCCGGCGGTCCCGTCGCTTGATGATGCTGCCGTACCACATGATCGGTACCAGCAGGCAGGCCAGGATCGCGGCCGAGATGAACCCGTCCGCGAGCAGGTCCCGCAAGATCACGGCGATGTTTGACGGCACGCTCGGCGCGGCCGGCTGGCGCCACGGCAGCGCGCCATGCGCCGCGGGTTTGGCGTGCGGCGGCGACATGGTGGCGGCCTCGGTGATCGCCTTGGCCGCGTCGACAGCGCCGTAGCCGGACCCGGTGCTCAGCCCGTCGGGCCGCCAGTACATGGTGCCGTGGGTCATCGCCTGCATGGCCTGGGCGGCTGTCAGGTCGGGGAACTGGGACCGTACGAGTGACGCAACCCCGGCGACGATCGCGCTCGCGGCCCAGGTGCTGTCCATCGTCTGATAGCCCGATGGTGCGGCGGCGACCACCCCGCGCCCGGCGGCGGTCAGCATGACGTACCGCTGGCGGATGCTGTACGGCGCCTTGACGAAGTTCCTGTCGAACGCGCCGACCGCGATCACGCCGCGGTAGGCGGCCGGGTAGTTCGGGGCGTCACCGGCTTGGCCGTTGTCGCCGGCCGGAGCGACCAGCATCACATTGTGCTTGATGGCGTACGTGATCGCGGCTTGCTCGGCGGCGCTTCCCCCGGCGGCGGACTTGACCCCGCCCCAGTGCGGAATCCCAGGCATGCCCGGGTCGGCCGGAAGCGCGATCACCGACGCTCCGTGCTTGACGGCGTACCTGATGCCCGCCGCAATGTCGGCAGGCAAGCGCGACGTCAGCGCACCGCGCGACCACAGCGGATCACCTGGACTGAGCGTGACACGGACCGAGAGGATCCTGGCACCGCGGTCGATGCCGAAGATGCCGCTGGCGGACTTGCTGCCGTGGCCATGTCCGGCGATCAGGCTGGCCAGGCCGGTACCGATGACTCCGTAGTACTTGCTGCCAGCGTGCCGGTTCGACCCGGTGAAGTCCGGCCCCGCGATAACCCGGCCGGTCAGGTCGGCCTGCCCGGCAGCCACGCCGTCCGCGAGAACGGCGACGGTCACACCCGCGCCGGCGCCTGCGCCGCTGCGCCAGGCCTGGATCACGTGCAGTTTGGAGAGCCACCACTCGGAGTGCCGCCACGTATCGGCGTGCGCGGGCATGACAAATCCCACTGAGCGGCGCCGACGCCAGCCCGATCACTGCCACAGCCTGAGCGAGCCGGGGGAGTCTCAGCGGCACGATGTAGTGGCCTTCCGTCTACGTAACTCGCATTCTGCCATGTCTGTAGTGTTTCGATGGCGTCTCAAGCCATTAATACACCTCGGCCCGATGCGAGTGGCTGGCACCATTAATTCAGGCCGGAATTCCCGCCGCAATCCTCACTCTGGCCCCGGGAGGCAGCGAAAGTCGCTCCGCGGCATTACCGCCGCTAACGGCGAGCGAGATCAGGCCGGCGCTGTCGGTGAACGCGATCAGCTCCCCGGGCGCGGCAGACCCGAACGTCTCTAGGTACGGGGCCGCCAGCTCGCGCCGGTTGCAGCGGATGATCATTGACGATCCGATCTCGATGCCGAGGTCCGCGGCAGCGGTCGACGGAATCGACAGCTGCATGTTGCCGAATCTGTCCACAGAAATCACCTCGCCCTCGACCTCCCTGTCGAGCATCCTGCTGGTCGGGGCTGCCAGCATCACGAGCTCGCCGACGTCCACCTCAGTGCCCGCCTCCGTCAGAGACGTGCCGGTGACCAGGTGCGACGCCACCGGCATGAAGATGTCCCTGCCGTGAAACGTCGGCGAGACTGGGTGGTTCCACAACGCATCGTTGGTCAGCAGCACGGCCCGCGTCACCCCGCCCAGCGCGGTGATGCGCCCAGGACAGCACGCCGTTGTCCGGCCCTACCAGGACGCCGCCCTTCGCCTCGATCGCCACGGCCCGCCTCGCCGTGCCAACGCCGGGATCGACGACGGCGACGTGCACGGCCGGCGGCATCGCGGGAACGGTCTGCGCCAGCACGGCGGCGCCGCGCCGGACGTCGCCAGGCGGCACCAGGTGCGTTATGTCAATGACTCGCGTCGCTGGGGCGATTCGCGCGGCCACCCCGTGGCACGCAGCGACAAAGCCATCTTCAAGCCCGAAGTCGGTCAGGAACGTAAGGCAGGTCAGCGTGGTCACATTTTGTGACTGTACGTGCCCAGAACGTCCGTCGCTAGATCGCCTGGCGCGAACATCGGACGATTGGTCCCCTACGATGAGCACGGGGGAGAAGGGCCGGACTCACGTGCAGCCGCTGACCGAGCTAGAGATGCGCATTCTGGCCTTCGAGCGAAGCTGGTGGCAGTCACCTGGCGCTAAGGAACGCGAGATACTTGACGCCTTCGGCGTCTCTCCGACCAGGTATTACCAGTTGCTGAATGAGCTGATCGACCGGCCGGAGGCGGCTCAGTTCGACCCGGCGCTGGTGGCCAGGCTGCGCCGGCGGCGGGCCGACAGGAACAAGCTGCGCTCGGGGCGTGGAACGGGATGACCGGGGGAAGACGCCTGCATGTCGCACGACGCGAGCACACGACAAGAACCGATTGCCTGGATTAACAGGACGTTCCCGCAACTCACGCCCGCAGGCCGAGACGGTCTGACAGCGTTGCTCGGCGATCCAGGCCGGGCGCTGATCGCCCTGGACTTCGATGGCACGCTCGCCCCGATCGTGCCCGACCCCGCGCAGGCCAGGGCGCTTCCCGCCGCGGTGACTGCCCTGCGCGAGCTGACACCGATGATCGGGACCATGGCCGTGCTGACCGGACGGCCGGCGCTGATCGCCGTCGAATACGGCTCACTCGATCAGGTGCCCGGCATCGTCGTACTCGGCCATTACGGCAGGCAGCGCTGGTACGCCGGCCACCTGGACACGCCGCCGCCTCCGGAAGGGCTCGCCGTGGCGAGGGAACGCCTGCCCGCGCTGCTGACCGCCGCAGCTGCTCCTGACGGGACCTGGGTCGAGGACAAGGGCGATGCTCTGGCCGTTCACACGCGCAGGGCGACCGATCCCGAGGCGGCGCTCGAGCAGGTCAGGGAGCCGCTGCTCCGCCTCGCGGCCGAGACGGGCCTGCGCGCGGAACCAGGTCGGCTCGTGATCGAGCTCCGCCCTGACGGCTCGGACAAGGGCATCGCGCTGACCGCCCTCGCGGCCGAGCGCCCCCGCTCGGCTGTCATGTTCGGCGGCGACGACCTGGGCGACCGGCCCGCTTTCGCTGCGGTGCGACGGCTACGCGAGGACGGCCTGCCCGGGATCGCGGTCTGCAGCGGCTCGTCTGAGGTGGTTGATCTCGCAGGCGAGGCCGATCTGGTCGTGGATGGCCCAGCTGGCATCGCCAGGTTGCTCGCGGGGATCGCGGCCGCCATTACATGAGCTACACCGCGTCCAGCGCGGTCAGCTGGCTGGCGAGCCAGGCAGA
The DNA here is from genome assembly GCA_963809195.1 of uncultured Actinomycetota bacterium. Taxonomy (GTDB): domain Bacteria; phylum Actinomycetota; class Actinomycetes; order Streptosporangiales; family Streptosporangiaceae; genus Chersky-822. The sequence continues at coordinate 130,251 of CAWEIQ010000007.1, forward strand.
AGGCGGGACGGCGCTTCCCGCTGCCGCGAGCGACTGGCACCGGCGCTTGCGTTCGTTCTTCTGGCATCACCAGCGCCTCGTGCAGTGCCCGCACCGTGGCGCTAATGTCGAACGGGTTGACCAGCAGCGCGTCCCGGCCGAGCTCGTCGGCCGCGCCAGCCTCGCGGGACAGTACAAGCGCGCAGCCGCGGTCGGAAATGATCGGGCCCTCCTTCGCAACCAGGTTCATGCCATCGCGCACCGGGTTGACGAGCAGCACGTCGGCGAGCCGGTAGCCGGCCAGCGAACGCGGATAGTCGTCGTGGGCGCTGAGCAGGATAGGCCGCCACTCCGGGGTGCCGAACTCGTTCTCGATCGCTCCGGCGAGTCGCTGCACGCTGGCCGCGTACTCCCGGTATTCGGGCAGATCGTGCCGTGAAGGGTAGGCCAGCGCGAGCATCATCACCTTGCCGAGCCACTCCGGGTGCGACAGCAACAGTTCGCGGTAGGCGGCCAGGCCGCGGACGATGTTCTTGGACAGCTCGGTGCGGTCTACCCGGACGATCAGCTTTCGCCCGCCGATCACCTCGGACAGCTGCGCCATCCTGGCCGCAACATCGGGTTGGCCGGCCCGTTCGGCCAGCTCAGGGCCGTCGACGCCGAGCGGGTGCACGCCGATGCCCGTCATGTGCCCCTGGTAGGACACCTCCCGCCGAACCCGGTCGACCTCCGCTCCGAGCACGTGCTCGCAGCAGTCGATAAACGCGTCTGCCCACCGCTCGGCACAGGAAGCCAGCATGGTCGGCGCCGAGGATGCCGACCAGCACCTCGGCGGCGACCGTGTCCGGCAGCAGCCTGTAGTACTCGACCGGCGCCCACGGCGTGTGCGAGAAGTGCGCAATCTTGATGCCAGGGCGGAGCTCGGAAAGCATCCGTGGCGCCAGCGTCAGGTGGTAGTCCTGGACGACGGCGCGGACGTCTTGTGCCTCGCCGCATGATTCAGCGAGCGCCTTGGCGAACGCCATGTTGTATTCGCGGTAGGCCTCCCAGTCCCGGCGGAACGCCAGCCCGAACTGGGGCTGATTCGGCGTGTCGTAGAGCATGTGGTGCACAAACCACAACACCGAATTGGCGACCGTGTTGTATGCCCGGTTGAAGGTGGCGGCAGGGATGTCCAGCATCCGCACCTCGGATCCGCCAGGAGCGCCGTCCAGGCCAAACATTCCCCCTGGAGCGTCACGCGCCGCAGCCCGGTCTGCATCGGTCAGCGCCGCGCAGACCCAGAGCACGTCCTCGTGGCTGGCCACCGACGACAGGCCAGACACCAGGCCGCCGCCGCCCCTGGTGACCGAGATCCGGCCGTTGTCGTCTCGGCTGAACGAGACGGGACCCCGGTTCGACGCCATCAGGATCCGGCGCCCGTCTGCAACCTGGCGTGAGGGGGCCCGCTCTGACACCGTCGCATCGTCCACGCCGTGAGGTTAGCGCCGCACCCCTCCAGCGCCAGCGACCGGTCCGGGTGATCTTCGCGATCGGCTTGAGGGAATGGTCAATTCGCCTCTATTGCGAGATGGGCGACATGCGCTAGGTTGTTCTCCGATCTGTTGGCGGCCCAGAGCGGAGGCACAGATGCGCACGAGCCGAACGAGAATCTGGCTGACGGCCGCGGCGGTAGCGGCGGTTGCTGGTATCGCGCAGGCGCCGGCCCTCGCCGCGCCGGCCACGACAGCGACGATCAGCATCTCTGCCAAGTCGGCACTCAAGCCGGTGACAGGCGACGTCCTCGTGGTTTTCAGGGCGGGCAAGTTCGCCACCGCTCAGATCAAGGGCTCGGTGACGGGCGCAACGTCCGGGCAGGTACTTCAGCTGTTCGCGAAGCAGTTCCCGTTCAAGAAGGCGCCGGTCGCTCTAGGTTCGCCAGTCACGCTGAACCCGACCAGCTCAAGCACCCCATACTCCTTCCAGGTCACACCGACATTGGCCACTCATTACCGGGTTGAGTTGTTCACCGATACGACCGAGACCACCTTGGTGGCTCAGTCAGCCGTCCAGGTTGTCTTCGTGGCGGCCCGCGGGCACGTCGGCGGCTTCAGGTCATGCAACCGGCGCGGACAGCGGCCAGTCTGTCACCAGCGGATCCACTTCACCCTGACTGTTCCGGCATCGACGCTGCGCACGGAGCGGCACAAGACCTGGCACCTGTACTTTGGCCTGAAGCTGAGCAGGACAGGGATACCTTCCCGGCCTAAGACGCTGAAACTCAACGGCGGTCACGCCCGGGTGGTCAGCACCAAGAAGCTGAACTCACAGCAGTACGCCATGACAATGACCTTGTCTTTCAGGGTCGGTAACGACGGCTACTTCTTCCTCGTCAACGCCTGCCAGAAGGACACTGAGTCAGTCGACGGCTTGAACCTGCCCGGGCACCACAGTTGCGGCAACAGGTTCATCAGCAGCAAGTTGCCATATCTGGGCTGAGCCGGGAATGCGCCCAAGCTGGGGCATGGCCTGACCCCGAGCTAGCCGCCGGTCACAACCTTCGACGCGGGTGGCGGGCTGACTGGTGGCACGCTGTTCCACTGGCTGAACGTCATGTTGGCGCTCTGCTTGGGGGAACGGAACCCGATCAGGTAGTGGTGACCATTCTTCGCGAAGAAGGCCGACTGGTCACCGTGCGAGACCTGATAGGCGGGCTGGCCGGCGAAGGTCGTGGTGGTCATCCGGACGTTGCCGTTCGGCACGGAGACGTTCTTCGTGATCTGCCCGGTCAGGTTGCTCAGGCTGAGATGAGGGATTGCGCCGGCCGGGATCTTGACGTACTTTCCGCAGATCACCGAGCAGGCCCCGGCGGGCACTCCCTTGGCGGCGTGCAGGTAGCGGAAGAACGATTTGGAGACGAAGGCGTAGGTGTTAGCGCCAGACCGCAGAACGCGGATGCGTGCACCAGCCTGCAAGACCGTGCCTTCGAAGTCGCCCGAACGCAGCATGCCAAGGTCCAGGGCTACCTGGCGGCCCTCGCTCGCTCAAGTGCCCGGCCATGCGAAGGCTCTTGGCATGCAGGAAGTCGGCCCGCATCGAGTGCACCAAAGATGCCACGGTGGGGCTGGCTGCCGCCGACCCGGTCCCGCCTGACGAGCATCCGATGAGTGCCGCCCCGACTGCGAGGGCAGCCGCAGTACCGCCCACGAGTAGTCGCGCGAACCTTGCTCGTGTACTTCCCGCCGACATCGATTCATCTCCAACCCGCTGAGTAGCCGCCGGCTCGGTTGACGGGCCACGTGCAGCGCCCCGGCTGCGAACAGTCACGCTCGCGATGTCTCTCGTTACTCAGAGTAGGCGGCGCCGCCAGATGCAGCTCATCCGCCTCGCAGCTCCATCTGCGTCGTCCCGGCCTGCAACGACTCGTTAGTCTGATATGGGCTGCTTACATAGATTCTTTGCTTTAGTCTGCTTGAAGCGGTTCGCCCACTGGAGGTGCAGGCGCGACGGTCATTGTGGAGGCCCGAGATTTCTAGAACGAGGCGCCGTTGTCTTAGGTCAGCGGCAGCGGGGATGCGCCGCGCGGCGCGACTGATCATTCCCGGGCTCATTGCCGCTGGGACACTGGCGCTCTGCCCCGCCGCGCTAGCGGTTGCGTCGGTGATCCCGTCGCCGAGTCCCAGCCCGACGTCGCCATCGCCTACCCCCTCGTCATCGTCCAGTCCGAGCCCCACGCCGTCACCGACTCCGACGCCGTCACCGACGTCCCCGACACCGACGCCGTCACCGACGTCCCCGACTCCGACGCCATCACCGACGTCCCCGGCACCGAGGCCGTCACCGACGCGATCCTCTTCGCCTCCCCCGGCTCCTGCTCCCTCTCCGACCCCTACAGCCAGCGGCAAGCCACCGCATGAGGGCCGCCCGGCCCCGAGTCCTTCGCCTTCCTGGCCAGCGGGAGCCCCCGGTCCGGCGCCAGTGTGGACGTCATTCGCTGCACATTCTGGCCACGTTCACGCGAAGAAGCAGCACAGCACCGCCACTGCACTAACGGCGCCCGCAACTACCCGAGCCAGCACCAGGACGACTGCTCCACTGGCCAGTATCGGTGGTGGCCCGCGGCAGGCAGACGGCACCGGTCCTGGCGTTGTGGCCGCATGCGCCGCCCTCCTCGCCGGTTTCGCACTCCTGACCGGCCGCTGGTTGCGGGTGAGCCTGCGCCGCCGTGCTCACCCGCCAAGGCACGCCCACCGGACCCCAGCGCCGTCGCGGGGACATCACCGCCTCGGTAGATTCGACGACGACGACTGGCTTTTCTAGACGCGATCCCCGGTCGCGATCGAGCGTCAATCGGGAAGAGGCAGTGGACCGCCATGACCGGGCAGGCCTCGGTCGGCCGGAATCGGCTCCTCGGCCACATCGTCGGCGGCGACGCCATGACCACGGGTCTGCTCGGCGAGACGCTGGTAGTAAGCAGACACCGCGGCGAGCGCCTCACGCGCCGCGTCCAGCAGTGCGGCTCCCGCCTCCTCGACAACGTCGGCCTCGTGGACCTCGAACGCCCGAATTCCCTCCAGCACAGCAGTCTTCAGGTCGTGCAGCAGCTTGACGTCGACGTACGTGTAGACGCGGCACAGCGCCATCACCCGCCGGAAGTCGTCCCCGGCAAGCAGAAGCTCCTTGACCGCTGCGACGGAATGGCGCACCAGCCCGACCTCCGACCGCGCCGACATGGCGGCCAGATCGGCATCGAAGGAGCGGATGTCCAGGTGCGGGTCGCAAAAGCCGGCGGTAAGTTGCCACAGGATGCGCAGGTCCTCTTGCACCAGCCCGTCCAGATAACTGACCAGGAACCGTCGGTGCGCCTCGATGACGTACTGGGCCTTGAAGGGCGTCAGGTCCCGGGAATCTTCACCCGACGTCGTGACCGATGTGCTGAATCCGTAGTCGGCTGTGAGGGCATTTTCCATGCCGACCAGCAGGTACACGAAACGAACCCAAGTCCGGAACAGCTCTTCGAGCGGCAGCGCGTGCAGGCCGTCCTCGGTGAGCACCACGCCCCATCGGGCGCCGAACTCCAGCCGGCGCAGATGGCCGATCTGGTACATCGCGAGTTGGGAATCGATCTCGGCGTGCGCGTGGTGCAGCACTTTTCGATACGCCGCAGTCGCGTCCTGCCCGACATGATTGCGGATGATGTGCGGCCCGCCGAGGTGCAGGTGCAGGAATTCGCTGACGTCGAACACAGCGCCGCCAATGGCCAGCCAGTAGCCGGCGTCGGATGTGTTGTGTTGCGCCAGATCCGACACCTCGAAGCGTGGCCCCTGCTGCGCGTGGCCTAGATAGGTGGTGAAGACGTCCTCGCCCAGACGTCCTTCGGCCACGAGCTGACGGATGAATTCGCGGCCGTCGCCGGGCACGATGGCAGTCAGCGCCTCGCGTACGGAGGCAGCGAACCGCGCGCTGCCGCACACGTAGACGAATGCGCCGCGGCCCCCTTCGTCGGTGGACCGCAACAGTTCCCAGAGCACATCTGCCTCGGCGCGGATCATGTCGTCCACCCGGCGCCGCTGCCCAGCCTGGACGACGTGCCGCCGGCCGTCGAAATCGATCGCGGCATCGGCGCGGGAGAACGCGACGGAGAGCCTTAGCCGGCCTGCGGCCGCCGCAGCGTCCAAGTCCTTCCGCTCGACGAAGTCTTCAGGTGTGCGGATTCCCAGGTAGAGCCGGTTCTCGCCGGAGCCGGTGCGCGCGGCAACGAATCCCAGGAACGGGGCGATTCCGGAACCGGCCGCGATCATGACGACGGGCCGCGCAGGATCAGCCGGCAGCCGGAACCGGGGTGCGGAGACGATCTGCAGCGACAGCCTGTGCCGACCCTCGATGCTTGCCCGGCGCAGGAAATGCGACGCTGTTCCTTGCCGTTCGCGCGGGTAAGACCACGGCGTCTGAGCGGAGGTGTAGTCGAGGCCAGCGAGCACAAGTTGCAGCGTGGTGGCGGGTTCGCCGGGCGGCGGTGCCGATGCGATCGAATACAGCCGGAACGGCTCGGGCGGAATCACAGCGCAGAACGCTTCGTCCTCACGTGGATCGGCCCTCCACAGGCGGGTGACGTCATATCCGCCCGCGTACAGCAGGTTCAGGACGTCCCACAGCTCCCACTGGTCCTCCATGCGGGCATCCACCACTCGCTGCCAGGGACCCACAGCTGTCAGGTTCACCAGCCGTTTCGCCACCTCCCGTCCGATCGGCCGGAGCTGGGCGAAGCGCAGCAATGTCCGTAGCGGCAGCACGTCGACCTCGCCGTAGCCTTCCCGGCATGCCACCGCCGCTTGCCACTTCGGGGTCAACCGCACCAGCTCATCGCCAGTCGCCTGCAGGGCCGTGACGGTGCGGCGCACCAAATCGTCGTCGTTCTCGGCGAGCACGCCGACCCGGTCCCCTGGCAAGTGCTGTACGCCTTGCCCGGCGACGTCGATCTCGAGATAGCAGGTCCACGCGCCGGACTCCGCAGTGACGACGCGGCCCCGGCGGGCGGTTCCGAACACCACAGGCGGACCCACCGGAGGGCGGCGCTCCTCGCGGACGACGGCCAGCTCGCCGTCCACCTTGTCCCAGGTGCGGTCCTTGAACAGTCCGGTGAACCGGGCGCCGGTCGTGACCTGCCGGCCGACCTTGAACGCCACCTCCAGGAAGCCGTACGCCTTGATGCGGTGCAAGCCCATCCAGCCGCGGTCGCCCAGGTAAGCGTCAAGCATGGCATTGTAGATGCCGCGCAAGGCCGGGTTGCGGGTGTCTTCCACGTACTGGCGCACGGACACTTCGCGCAACGCAGCCACCAGCTCCTGCCAGTGCCGCGGGAAGAATCCGGCCAGGTAAACGCTCTGCTGCCCGACCAGCGAGGCGTAATCTCGGCGCTCGAGAAAGGCGTCCAGCGCGTGAATCTGCGGTTGCGCGGTGCCGCTCGGGCTGGGTGCACCATCGAAGATCGGGACGCCTGCGGTGCCGACCGTTTTCGCCCACAGCACCTGATCGAGCGGATGCCGGGCGCGGGGGTTGGGGTCAATCTGCGGGTAAATGGCCCGGGTTATGTGCTGCAGCCGGTCGAGAATAGCCAGTAGCGCGTTTTCCAAGGCGGCCGGATCGTCGGCGACGACGGCCTCCTGCGCGTCCAGCATGGCGCCAAGCACGGGAGTGAGGCCCATCGCGAACTCGGTGGTGACCAGGTAAAATACTCGCTCCGCCGCGTTGCCCCATGTCGGCACGAGCAGGTCCATGTTGTCTAGCGCCCGCGGCCCGGCCGGATCGCGCAGCCGCCAGTTGTAGAAGAACAGATCGATGTAGGAAACAGCCGGGATCTTCTTGCCCAGTCGGCGCGAGACCGTCGTCCACGGTCGCAGCAGCGACTCGGGCAGAGCGGGCGGCGGGTCGATCGCCATGTACTGATAGGCGTGGGCGAACACGCCGAGCAAAGTCGAGGCGCGCAACAGGTATCGGTCGGGCAATGCCGCGGGCCGGGCGTCGAGGACCGGCATTGCTTCGAACGCCCTGCGCAGCGACAGCCGACGGAACAGCTCAGGGAGCCGGTCGGTCATGTCGTCCCAGGCTCGGTGCGATTCAGGGAATGCGAGCAACGGCGGCTCGGCGGGCAGAAATCCGTGCGCTAGCGACAGGAATCCATCGAGTTCGTGCCCGACCCGCCGGTTGTGCGCCTCGGCGGCCTCGACCACCCGTCGTGCGGCGACCCGCGGGGGAGCAACCTGCCGCACCGCGGTCAGCAGGTTCGCATTGACGGCCACCGTGGCCTGCGGGTCGACCAGGGTCCACGTCAGCTCATATCGGCCGATGCGCAGTCCGATCCCCGGCGACGAGCACCCGGCGCGTCACCTGCACATCGTTGACGTAGGTTCCGTTGGTGCTGCTGAGATCGGTGAGCACCAGGTCGTTGTCGACGATCTCGAGCCGGGCGTGGCGCCGGGAGACGTCGCTGTCGTCCAGCACCACCGCCGCCGTACCGCTGTCCCGCCCGAGGGTTGCCGGTAGCGCGCACACCCGCTGGCTGGTCTCTCGGGTGTGCCGATCGGTGAGGATCAGCCGGAGTTCAGGAATGGTAGATCACCGCGCGGCACAGGTCGGCCCGGGACAGCGTGCCCACCAGGGCCCCGTCATCGACCACGGGCAGCCTTCGGATCCCGCGGTCGATCATGACGATCGCGGCCCGGGCGAGTTCGTCGGTCGACCGGACTGTCGCCGCGTCGCGCGTGACAAGGGGATCGATGACGCGGTCGGCGAGGACGCTGCCGCGCTCAAGGAAGACCCGGAACGCATCGGCGAGCGTGCCGCCCGCGGCGGTCACGTCTTCGAAGCCGGGCAGCATGGCCCGCACGAGGTCCTCTTCGGACAGCGACCCGACAAACTGGCCGTCGTGGTCCAGGACCATCAGCTGGCCGACCTCCGACACGCTGACCACCTCGGCCGCCCGCCGGATGGTGGCGCCGAGCCGTATGTAGGCAGGGAACGGCGTCATGACGTCGCTGACCAGCACGCCACCTCCCAGGTCCGTGATGGAGTCCCACGCGACGGTGAAGTGCTGATCGTCGCCGAGTGACTATTGTCGGGGCGTTTTATGCTAGTCGAGTTAGGTCGATGGATGTCTGCCGCTTGTCGCACGCCCTGCGATGCTTCGCGCCCTTCCCAGACCGACCAACCTCGTCCTGGGATGGTCCTGCTAAGCTTCTTGGTGACCTGGAGGAATAGGTACTCCTGACTGTCTGACAACTTCATATTGCTCATCCAGAGGGGTGGAGGGAACGGCCCTGTGAAGCCCCGGCAACCATCTCGATGATCCCGCTTGGCGTATCTGCGCCAGTGAGGCCACTCGGGACTGGTGCCAACTCCGGCCCGCTGCCGACCGGCATCGGGACAGATGAGGAGAGGCCTCACGTTATGACATCGCTCGCCACTACTTCAGCGCTGCCTGGTTCGGGTTCAGCGCTGCCTGGTTCGGGTTCAGTGCTGCCTGGTTCGGGCCCGCCCGCCGAGGGCACGGGCTCCGCGCCGTTCGGCCACGCGCGCGCCCTGACCTGCCGCGAGTGCGGCGCCAGCTTCGACCTCGGCGGCCAGCACGCCTGCTCAGAGTGTTTCGGCCCGCTCGAGGTCTCCTACGACCTGCCGCCGGTGACAAGGGAGCAGATCCAGGCGGGCCCGCCCAACATCTGGCGGTACGCGAGCCTGCTGCCGGTCCGGCCGGACATCGCTTCCCGGCCGAACACCGAGCCGGGCAGGACCCGGCTGGTTCTGGCCGACGGACTCGCCGCCGAACTCGGGATGCGGCGCCTGTGGATCAAGGATGAGCGCGCCAACCCGACCCACTCGTTCAAGGACCGGGTGGTCGCGGTCGCGCTGGCCGCGGCCGTCGAGATGGGCTACCGGGTTCTGGCCTGCCCGTCGACGGGCAACCTGGCGAACGCCGTCGCCGCCGCAGCGGCGAAGGCCGGGATCGAGTCCGTCGTGCTGATCCCGGCCAACCTCGAGCCCGAGAAGATCCTGGCCTCTGCCATCTACGGAAGCCTCCTGGTCAAGGTCGAGGGCGGCTATGACGACGTGAACAGGCTGGCCTGCGAGCTCGCCGAGGAACGCGAAGACTGGGCGTTCGTCAACGTCAACGTGCGGCCGTATTACGCGGAGGGATCGAAGACCATCGGTTACGAGATCGCGGAGGACCTCGGCTGGCGGCTCCCGCGGCAGATCGTGGTGCCTGTCGCCTCTGGCGCCCAGCTCGTGAAGATCGACAAGGCGTTCCGTGAGTTCGTCGACCTCGGCCTCGTGCCGGCCGAGGACGTCACCGTCTACGGCGCCCAGGCCAGCGGGTGCGCACCGGTGTCGGCCGCGTATGCCGCCGGGCACGAGGTTGTCCAGCCCGTCAAGCCCGACACGATCGCGAAGTCGCTGGCGATCGGCAATCCGGCCGATGGGCCGTACGTGCTCGACGTCGTGCGCCGCACCGGCGGCATGGTCGCGGACGCGCCCGACCCTGAGATCGTCGACTCGATCAGGCTGCTGGCCGCGACCGAGGGCATCTTCGGCGAGACCGCGGTCGGCGTGACCATCGCCGTCCTTCGCAGGCTGCTGGCCGCCGGCGAGCTCGACCCGGAGGAGGAGACCGTGATCATCAACTCCGGCGACGGCTTGAAGACGCTCAACGCGATCGTCGACGCGGTGCCCGTGCCCGAGCCGATCAAGCCGAGCCTCGCGGCGTTCACCAGGCTCTACGAGTCCAGGCTGGCCGAACCGGGCCAGGCTCTTCGTCACTGTGCGTAGCGTTCACCGAGCGGCTGCCGCTTGACGTGCGCGCATTTGCGTTCGATCGGGCACCGCCCCGTATCGACGTCGCTGTGCACCGGCCAGAGTAAGCCGTGCGGGCAAGTAGCGGGCAACCTCATCACGGCTGCGCAATCCAGAATTGACGCGTATTCATTGCGCCGGAAAAACACCGCAAAGATTTGGCCGGTCTCCGCTCGATGCAGCGAAGTCCGCCATCTGAGTCGGCCGTGCGGCATGTTCGGATGAACCATGACCAAAGCCCACGCGAATCGCTGATTCGCGTCCGCAGTACCGGCGCAGACGGCTTGGCTGGCCGGTGCGTCCAGTTGACCGTGGTGGTCTGCACAGTCTCTTAGATAGCGTTGCTAGCGACGGCTGCGCGCCGCAAATCGCGATCCCGGATGGTTATTTGGTATGAAACCGGGCCTGATTCAGGTCGGCATATGCGTCTGACCTCGGCCAACGTGCGGCTTGGACCTTGGGCCGGTATCTCAGTACGCGAGGCTCCGTGACCATGTAGTGTAATGTCCGGTCGCTGTCGGTACGGCGAGAACGGCAGGCAGAGCTTGCGCAGCACGTCCAGCCCGCTCCGCGATCAACGGGTTTCGCGTAGCAAGGGCGTGACCCGAAGCCCGAGCGACAGTTAGGGAGTTGTTGTTTCATGGCTCAGGGCACCGTCAAATGGTTCAACGCGGATAAGGGCTACGGCTTCATCGCGGTCGACGGTGGTAGGGACGTTTTCGTCCACTTCTCGGCTATTCAGTCGGACGGCTACCGCACGCTTGAAGAAGGTCAGCGAGTCGAATTCGAGATTACGCAGAGCGACCGCGGCCCGCAGGCGGAGGCAGTCCGCGCAGTTTAGTTCCGCTTAGTTCCGCGGCTTGACGCGGCAGACCCGGTACCCGATCACGGGTGCCGGGTCTTCGCGTGCCGTGGGAGGGGTATTCGCTTACCTGGGGATGGCTGCTCGCGGCTTGCACTCTCGGGGTGAGAGTGCTAAACAGGTCGTTGGCACTCTCGGGCTGAGAGTGACAACTCATCAGCGTGATCGGGGCGATGAGGCAGGCCGCGCAGCAGGAAGGGACTGACTGCGAGCTTGCCGTCCGTCGCGGGCGTCGGCCCGGTCGGCATTTCAGCAGGCAATAAGTTCCAGGAGGACTAGGAGCCTATGGCAGCGAAGTTGATCGCGTATGACGAGGAAGCCCGGCGCGGCCTCGAGCGCGGTATGAACCAGCTAGCCGACGTCGTTAAGGTAACCCTCGGCCCCAAGGGCCGGAACGTGGTACTCGAGAAGAAGTGGGGAGCCCCCACGATCACCAACGATGGTGTTTCCATCGCCAAGGAGATCGAGCTCGAGGACCCGTGGGAGAAGATCGGCGCCGAGCTTGTCAAGGAAGTCGCCAAGAAGACGGATGACGTGGCCGGTGACGGCACGACGACCGCCACCGTTCTCGCCCAGGCGCTGGTCCGCGAGGGCCTGCGCAACGTTGCCGCCGGCGCCAACCCGATGTCGCTCAAGCGCGGCATCGAGGCCGCCGTCGAGCGCGTGAGCGAGGAACTTTCGAAGCTGGCCAAGGACGTGGAGACCAAGGAGCAGATTGCTTCCACCGCCTCCATCTCCGCGGGTGACACCGCTATCGGCGAGATCATCGCCGAGGCGATGGACAAGGTCGGCAAGGAAGGCGTCATCACCGTCGAGGAGAGCAACACCTTCGGGCTCGAGCTCGAGCTCACCGAGGGCATGCGCTTCGACAAGGGCTACATCTCGCACTACTTCGTGACTGACCCTGAGCGGATGGAGGCCGTCCTCGAGGACCCCTACATCCTGATCGTCAACTCGAAGATCTCGGCGAACAAGGACCTCCTGCCGCTGCTCGACAAGGTGGTCCAGGCCAACAAGCCGCTGCTGATCGTGGCTGAGGACGTGGAGGGCGAGGCTCTCGCCACCCTGGTCGTCAACAAGATCCGCGGCCTGTTCAAGTCGGTCGCCGTGAAGGCGCCTGGCTTCGGTGACCGCCGCAAGGCCATGCTCGGCGACATCGCCGTGCTGGCCGGTGGTCAGGTCATCAGCGAGGAGGTTGGCCTCAAGCTGGACAGCACGGAGCTGGACCAGCTCGGCCGGGCTCGCAAGGTCGTGGTCACCAAGGACGAGACCACCATCGTCGATGGCCAGGGCGACCCCGAGCAGATCGCCGGACGGGTGAACCAGATCCGCGCCGAGATCGAGAACACCGACTCGGACTACGACCGCGAGAAGCTGCAGGAGCGGCTCGCCAAGCTGGCCGGCGGCGTTGCCGTCATCAAGGCCGGCGCGGCGACCGAGGTCGAACTGAAGGAGCGCAAGCACCGCATCGAGGACGCGGTGCGCAACGCCAAGGCCGCGGTCGAGGAGGGTGTGGTCGCCGGTGGCGGCGTCGCCCTGATCCAGGCCGGCAAGAACGCGTTCAAGAAGCTCGAGCTTCCTGGCGACGAGGCGACCGGTGCGACCATCGTGCGCCGGGCGCTCGAGGAGCCGCTGAAGCAGATCGCCGTCAACGCCGGCCTTGAGGGCGGCGTGGTGGTCGAGAAGGTTCGCAACCTCAACGCAGGTCACGGCCTGAACGCAGCGACTGGTGAGTACGTCGACATGTTCAAGGCGGGGATCATCGACCCGGCCAAGGTGACGCGCTCTGCTCTGCAGAACGCGGCCTCCATCGCCGGCCTGTTCCTCACCACCGAGGCTGTCATCGCGGAGAAGCCGGAGAAGGAGAAGGTCCCGGCCGCTCCAGGTGGCGGTGACATGGACTTCTAGTCATCGAACACCTGCCCGGACTGTCGTCCGGGCAGCGGCGATGGCACGAGGTCTAGCTCGCACCGGACGCTCATCCGGGCGAGACGAGAAGGCGGCCCTGGCGTAACGCCAGGGCCGCCTTTGCATGTATCGGCGGGATGATTCCGTCAAAGCACGTTCCGGCTGGCACCGGCGTCGGCAAATGGCGCTCCCATCTTGCGTGCCGGCTCCTCAACCGGCCATTAAAGGTGGATCATCAAGGCATGAATCCGCCCAGCGAGCAGCTCATCCGCGATTACCTCAACCGGTTGTCGCTCGCGGCCAAGGCCGGGCTCGGGCCCGGTGACCGCCAGGCGCTGCTCGACCAGACACGCGCGCGCATCGATGCCGAGTGCGGCGGCATCGCCAAGCCAACGGCCGCCCAGGTACGGCGGACGCTGGCGGGGCTCGGTGATCCGCTAGCACTTGTCGAGAAGGAGCGTTCACGCGTCGCGGCGCGCAAGGCCTGGGATGCTGACGCCGCCTCGCGGACCGCGACGGATTCAGCGCCTAGCCGGTCCGCAGACGCTGGCCCTGGGCTGGAGAGGCGGCAGGCCGACGAGAGCCGCGCCAACGGGGCGCAGCGGCAGGTCTGGCCGCCACCCGCGACGCCAGTGGTCGCGCAGCGACCGCTCATGCCGCCGGTGATCCTGCCCCCAGCAACGGCGAACGCTCAGGGATCCGCTGTCCGCCTCAGCACGACCACCACCCCTTCGGCCCCGGCCAGCCAGCCCGTCCTGGCTGGTTCACAGCTTGCGGCGGGCTTCGCGGTCTCCGCACCGCCGGTGATGGCGGGTCAGCCGCTGATGGCTAGTGAGAGCGGGCCCGGGACGCCGCTGTCCGCGAGCAACGGCGGGTGGGCGAAGCCGCCGGTGTCGGCCAGCCAGGTTTCGGCGGATCAGGAAGCTAAGCCCGAACCCTCGGATCCAGCTTCCAGCGGCGAGCCCGCGCCGGCAGGCGGCGCGGGCCGTGGAGAGGCCGGTAACGCCAGAATCAACGGCTTGTCCGCTCGACAACGTTCGCTGCCGCCAGCGCCGGCTTCCGAATCCACGGCGGCCGCGCCGGCCATGCCAGCTTCCGAAGGCGGGTCAGACGCGGATCAGCTGCCCCGGGATCCCGCGGGCCGCAGCGAGCCAGACGACCAGGACGTACCAGGCGTCGAGTTCAGCATCGACCCGGCCGACCCCGAGGTGCGGCCGAACCGGCTGGTCGGAATCGGCCGCAAGGTCGGCCATACGGTCGGCAAGGCGGTCCGGCGGCGGCTCAGGCGCTTTGGCGCCGCGCTGCTGACCATCGGCCGGCGAGACCGGCTCGAAGCCGTAGCCATCATCCTGCTCGGCATCGGCGGTGCCATCTACCAGCCGATATGGTTGATCGGGGCATTCGTCGCCATGGCCTCAAAGAAGTGGGATCTTCGCGATAAGTGGCTCGGCCTCGCTCTGCCGGTTCTGGCCGTGCTCATCGGCACGGCGCTAGACCTCACGCTCGGTGCGCCCCTCTCCGGATACCGGCATTACCTGGTCGAAGCGTGGGTGGCAGCCGGCCGGCTGAGTCGCATCGCGGCCGTCCTTAGTGCGCTGTTCCTGCTGTGGCGGGTCTATAAGTACCAGGGAAGCCCGACCAAGCGACTGCCGCCGTGGAGCCCGCACCGCAAGCCCGGCCGATAGGCGGCTGACGACGCCGAGCCGGACAGCCCGGGAGGTCGGCTTGGGGCGGCTTTTATTGCGGTGTCCTGGCGGGTGGAACAGGGTATGTTCGCCTCATGGGCTCCGCCTTCGGGCTGAGTCACGGCGCGCAAGCATACTTTTCAGGCATACCGTGCCTACTCGGTAAGCTTTTTCTGGCCTAGCCAGTTCTCTCCGGGGCGTGAGCGCACTGGGTCGGGACCGATAGCCTATATATACGCAGCAAGGTCGTAACGCATCATTTCTCACTCCGCGCAAAGGGTCCGCACGTGCCTACTGGCAAGGTCAAGTGGTATGACGCCGACAAGGGTTTCGGCTTTCTCACCCGCGATGACGGGGGTGAGGTCTTCGTGCACTCGACCGCGCTCGCGACCGCGGGGACGGTGCTGCGGGCAGGTCAGCGGGTGGAGTTCGGCGTAGCCGAGGGCCGGCGCGGCGCGCAAGCATTGCAGGTCAGGACCCTTGAACCGCCGCCGACGATCGCCAAGAGCAGCCGCAAGGACACGGACGAGATGACTGTCCTGGTCGAGGACCTCATCAAGCTACTGGACGGGCTCTCGAACACCTATCACCGCGGCAAGCACCCCGAGTCCAGGGAAGCCAAGAAGATCGCGGCCGTGCTCCGCGCCGTCGCCAACGATATCGACAGCTAGCGCGCCGGCGTCGTGCGCGTCAGCGGCTCGCCGCTGTCTGGTCCTGCGCCGCGCGGACGGGCTGGTGACGCGGGCGCATGTTACGCCTCCGCCTGGCAATGACCAGCGAGGCGAGGGCCAGTGCCAGTCCTGCGGCGGCGACCGAAAGGCCGGCGACTCCGCTGCCCGTGATGGAGAGGGCCAGGCCGAGGAGGGCGCCGATGACCCACGACAGCTGGTGCAGCGTCTCAGAGGCGGCGAACGTGGAAGAGCGCACGTCGGGGCTGATCTCTCGCTGGACGATGGAGTCGAGCGCAAGCTTGACGAGCGTCTGACCGAGCGCCGCCGCGAAGGCGACGATGACCGCCGCCCACAGCCCGAAGTACAGCGCGCACAGCGTCGTCACGACCAGCGTGACGCCCAGCATCCCGAACACGATCATCAGCGGCGCCCTCGATTTCAGCGCGGCGCCGATCGCGGTGCCGATGAATCCGCCGACGGCGACCGCAATGATCATCTCCGCCGAGCGCGAGGTGGTCGGAGACGCCGAAGTGAACCGTGCGCAGGATGAAGGCGAGGAAGAAGATCATGAAGCCCGAGTACGCCCGCAGCGTGATGTTCGCGCCGAGCGCCTCGCCTACCACCGGCCCGACCGGCCTGGGGAACAGCTTCCTGTGCAGCCGCCGCTTCCGCCCGGGAACAGCGCGCTCGCTGTCGGCTCCTGGATGGCCAGGGCCGTCGTCTGGCCGAGCCTCGGCGGCCGCCGCGGCGACGTCATCTGGTGAGCCGGGTCCCTGCGTCGCGTCGGCTGCCGGTTCGTCGACCCCGCTCGGCAGCCGGAATCCCGGGATCATGGCCAGCAGGTACACGACGGTACCGACGCGCAGCACCCACGCCGCACCGTCCGGCGTGACCACCTGCCAGGGCATCGATCCCGGCGGCGACCGGGACGCCGACCGTCGTTGCGAGCAGCGACGCGAGCGCGCATCGCGAGTTGGCGGTGACCAGGGTGATCTCTTGCGGCAGTAGCCGGGGAGTGACCGATGCCCTGGTCACGCTGTAGACCTTCTGCAGCAGCAGGACCCCGAACGCGGCCGGCAGCAGCGTCAGCGTGTCGTTGTGCTGGACGGCACCGGCCATGCCCCAGCACAGCAAACCGCGGGCGAGAACCGTGCCGATGAGGATGTAGCGACGCCCGTGCTGGATCCGGTCGAGCATGGGGCCGATGAACGGCGCCAGCAGCGCGAACGGCGCCATGGTGATGAGCAGCGCAAGCGCGACCTTGCCGCGCGCCTCGTGAACCGACGCGCTGAAGAAGAGGGTTCCGGCCAGCGCGACAGCGACAAAACCGTCGCCGACGCTGCCCGCCGCGCACAACTCGATCAGCTGCGCCAGTCCGGTCCGGCCAGCTCCTGCCGGCGTGGGTCATCTTGTGCAGGCTCCGGTTCGCGCCTCTCGCGGCGGCGGCGCTCACCCGGCCCGCCGTCTGCGAGGCAGAGACGAACGTCCTCGCCGACTGCCTGACGCGGGTGCCGGCCCGCGATTCTCCCATGCACACAGTATTGGGCCTGTCTGCCAGATCTCCGTACCACCGCCACCCCGAATTGCGGCTCATCGAGTTGCAGACGACTCCGGTCTGTGTGCGGGCAGTAACCGCGATACGGCAGAATGAGTGATCGTGAGCCCAACCACGACACGTCAGGCAGAGCCGGATCAGGCCTGCGCAGATGCGGTCGACCTGGCTCGCGCCGCCGCGGAGGCAGACGCCGGCCCTGGTCAGGTCGGCCCGCACGTGGGCATCGAGGTGGAGGGCGACCGCCTCGTCACGCACTTTTTCGCCAGCCTGGATCCCGGCTACGTCGGCTGGCGCTGGGCGGTGACCGTGAGCAGGGCGTCGCGCTCGAAGAGCGTCACGGTCAGTGAGACCGTGCTGGTGCCCGGTCCCGACGCGCTGCTGGCGCCACCCTGGGTGCCCTGGACCGAGCGGGTCCGCCCTGGCGACCTGAAGGCTGGTGACCTGCTCCCGGCTCCGTCAGATGACGAGCGCCTCGTCCCAGCCGTGGCGATCGCCGGCGAGGCCGGTCTGCTCGACTGGGATGAGAGCGACGCCTGGCGGCTGACAGATGCCGCCGACGACGCCGTCAAGCTGGGCGCTGCGATCGCCGACCAGGTCCAGCCGGCGCGAAGACAGCGCCAGCCAGGCCGGGCAGCCCCAGCCTGGCCATGCGGAAGCCGACGCCGAGGTCAACGCCAGGCCGACGCCGAGGCCGAGGCCGACGGTGGCCCAGGTCGCGGCCGAGCGCGACAGCGCTCAGGCCGAATCACGGGCCCGCGCGCATGGCGGCGGCCGGTCCAGGTCACGACGCCGGTCGGCCTCGCGTGACCGCGACCGCACTCCTGGCGTGCTCCGGCCGGCGCGCGTGCTGTCAGCCACCGGCCGTGACGAGGCCGCGTTCCGCTGGTACGCCGGCGAGCAGGGGCCGAAGTCCGAGCTCGCCAGCGCCGCTCCAGCGAGCTGCGTGACGTGCGGCTTCATGGTCAGGCTGAGCGGGCCGCTGGGCAGGGTGTTCGGGGTATGCGCGAACGAGTTCGCCCCTGACGACGCCAAGGTCGTCTCGTTCGACCATGGCTGCGGCGCTCACTCGGACGGCGCGCTGGTCGCGGAGCCGGCCGCGCCCGACATGGCGGCCCCGACGGTCGACGAGCTCGGCTACGACATGCTCAACACCGGCGCCACCGTGCCGGACAGCGTGCTGGAGACCCTGGATCACGAACAGCTCTAGCTCCGCCGGCTCAGCCCGCGCGCAGAGCCGGGGTCACTGCGAGCGCGATCTCAAGACCAGCGGACGTCTAGCCGCCATCCGGCTGCCCGTTGCGGCGCTCGCTCGCGCGAGCTCGCGACCGTTGCAGGTGCGGGACATACACGACGCCGAAGAGCCCGAGGCCCACGCCGGTCACGCATGTCCAGATCCACCAGTGGCTGCCGTGCGGCAATTGATTGCGCAGCGCGAACACCACTATCAGCGCCACCGCCCAGACGGCCGCGCCGATGGCGGCGACCTGCCGGTCATTGCCCTCGAGAGGCGGCGGGACCTCGCGATACGGCTTAGCCACGTGATCAGGCTAGCTGAGCGGCCAGGACGGCCTCGCTGCACCTGCCACGGGCAGCGCATCACGTTACGAACACGGCCTTTTCGCGGATCGGTCGAGGTTATCGCGCAGCGTGGCATCCGTGGCGTACCTTGATTCCTGCCTGGCCGGCGCCGTTGATGCCGACCTGCCTGGCAATCGTCCGACCGGCTGCTGACCGTAACCCGCGGAATGAATCCGCGAGGTCTACGGTTAGCAAGAGTAATGAGCGAAGCTAACGATTATGACAACTCCCCAGTCCAGGTCGGACGCGGGGCTGGCAACCTCCCTGCGGATCTCCGTCAGCCGGCTAGCGCGCCGGATGCGGGCCGAGCGGGTCGCTCAGGGGCTGCAACCAGAGCTCTCCGACTCACAGCTCGCCGCCTTGGCGGCGCTCGAGAAGCGCACGATGACGCCAGGCGAGCTCGCCGAGCACGAGAAGGTGCAGCCGCCCTCGATCACCCGGGTCATCGCTTCTCTGGAAGAACGCGGCCTGATTCAGCGGATGCCGCATCCAAGCGACCGCCGGCAGGTCGTACTCACCGTGACCGTCCAGGGCCGCGACGTGGTACGCCAGGTACGTCAGCTGCGCGAGGCGTGGCTGGCCCGCCGGCTGCAGGGATCTGACGCCGGCCGAGCAAGCGGTGCTCAGGGAAGCGGTGCCGATCCTGGAGAAACTGAGCCAGTCCTGACGCAGGCGGCCCAGGCGGCCGCCGCCCGCCAAGGCGCGCCGCCGGATGTTCAGTTCGCTGGGCGTCAGGAACTTCCGGCTGTTCGCGACCGGTCAGGTCGTGTCGAACACCGGCACGTGGATGCAGCGGGTCGCCCAGGACTGGCTGATCCTGCAGCTCACCCACGGCAGCGGCGCCGCGGTCGGGATCGCGACCGGGCTGCAGTTCCTGCCGCTGCTGCTGTTCAGCCTGTGGGGCGGCATGATCGCGGACCGGTATCCCAAGCGCCGGGTCCTGATGGTGACCCAGGCGACCATGGGCGGCCTCGCGCTGATCCTCGGCGTCCTCGTGGTGACCGGCACGGTCCAGCCCTGGCACATCTACCTGCTCGCGTTCGGGCTCGGCCTCGCCACCGTGGTCGACAACCCGACCAGGCAGTCGTTCGCGATCGAGATGGTCGGCCGCGACGACCTGCAGAACGCGATCGCGCTGAACAGCGCGGTCTTCAACCTGGCCAGGATCACCGGTCCTGCGGTCGCCGGCTTCGTGATCAGCCTGGTCGGCATTTCCGCCGCGTTCTTCGTTAACGCAGCCTCCTACCTGACTGTGATCATCAGCTTGCACTTGATGCGCGAGTCTGAGTTGCGTCCGGCGGAGCGGGTCGCCAGGGCCAAGGGGCAGCTGCGAGCGGGGCTCGCCTACGTGCGGTCCAGGCCTGACTTGCTGATGACGATGGTCCTGGTCTTCTTCATCGCCACGTTCGGCATGAACTTCCAGGTCACCACCGCGCTGATGTCGCGGCTCGTGTTCCACACAGGAGCCGGCCGGTTCGGTATCGCCTCGGCCGTGTTCGCGCTGGGCGCGCTGATCGGCGCGCTCGTCGCGGCCAGACGCAGCAAGACCGGCATCCGGCTGCTGATCTGGACGGGGCTGGCGTTCGGGGTCCTTGAGGCGGTGACCGGGCTGATGCCGGACTACTGGTCGTTCCTGATCCTGCTGGTGCCGACGGGCATGGCCGTGATCAGCTTCACCACGATGGCGAACGCCTCGGTGCAGCTCACCGTGCCCGCCGAGATGCGCGGCAGGGTGATGGGGATCTACATGCTCGTCTTCCTGGGCGGTGCGCCGCTCGGCTCGCCGCTGACCGGCTGGGTCGCCGAGCAGTTCGGCACCAGGCTCAGCGTGATTTCTGGCGCGGTGATCTCCGTGGTCGCGACCGTCATCGTCGCGGTGGTCGTGGCGCGGTTCCGCGGCATGCCCGTACGCACCTACCTGCGCCACCCGCGTTCGCCCGCACCGCCGCCTAACAACCACGACTCACCCGCTCCCCGCGCACCAGCCCGCGCCGACGTTCCGGAGCACCCATGAACCCTTGGTGGGCTATGGCCCACCAAGGGCTCATCGGTGGGGCTGGGTTGCGCCGCGCTGGCGGCGGCGGCCTGGTAGCAATGTGGCATGCGACTGTTCGTGGCGCTGACGCCGCCGCAGGACGCGCTTGGCCGAGCTCGATGCGGCGGTCGCACCGTTGCGGCCCGAGTGGCCCGCGCTACGGTGGGCCAGCGTCGACCGGTGGCACGTCACGCTCGCGTTCCTTGGTCAGGTCGATGAGTCCCGGCTTGACGGGCTGCGCGACCGGCTCGAACGGGCCGCCGGCCGGCACCACGCCCTGCAGCTGCGGATCGGCAGCGGCGGCGCGTTTCCGTCCGCCGGCCGGGCCCGTGTGCTCTGCGCGCACATCAGCGGGGAACCGGCGGCGCTTGAGGGCCTTCGCGGCCTCGCCGCGTCTGTCGCCGCCGGGGCACGGCGCGCTGGCGCGCCGCCGCCCGACGAGGGCAGGCGCTACCGGCCGCATTTGACACTGGCTCGCTGCCGGCAGCCAGCCAACCTCAGGTCGCTGGTCGAGTCGCTGAGCGGGTTCACCGGAAAATCCTGGGACGCGACAGAAATCGAGCTCATCCTCAGCAAGACGGGCCCGCAGCCGAGTTACGAGACGATCGGCAACTGGCCGCTGCGGCCCTGACGGGCTGAGCGAGCGCCCTCACCCGCTAGCGCACGGCCGGCGCGGCCGACTCCGCGCAGCGGAGCCGTTGGGCCGTGATCACGGATGGCTTTCAGCGCCGGCGCCGAAATCATCCGGGATCATGGGTAACTGAACCTCACCGCTCAGACGTCGTGGTCGAGCACGTCCGCTGCACCAGGCACCTCAATGACCGAGCGGGCGGCTGGCCCGATATACCTCGCGCTCGGCCTGATCAGCCTGGCGGTCTGCTTCTGCTCGAGGATGTGCGCCGCCCACCCCGCCGTGCGCGCGCAGGTGAACATCGAGGTGAACATGTGCGACGGGACCTGAGCGAAGTCGAGCATGATCGCGGCCCAGAACTCGACGTTCGTGGCCAGGACGCGGTCGGGCCGGCGGGCGTGCAGCTCGTCGAGCGCGGCCTTCTCCAGCGCCGCGGCTACCTCGTACCGCGGGGCGCCGAGATCGCGAGCGGTCCTGCGCAGCACCCGGGCGCGGGGGTCCTCGGCGCGGTACACCCGGTGTCCGAAGCCCATCAGCCGGTCGCCCTTGTCCAGTGTCTGCTTGACGTAGGCGACGGCGTCGCCGGTGCGCTCCACTTCCTCGATCATGTGCAGTACCCGTGCCGGGGCTCCGCCGTGCAGCGGACCCGACATCGCGCCGACGGCGCCAGACAGCGCGGCCGCGACGTCCGCACCGGTGGACGCGATCACTCGCGCCGTGAACGTCGAAGCATTCATGCCGTGCTCGGCGGCGGACACCCAGTAGGCGTCGATCGCCTTCACGTGCTTGGGATCTGGCTCGCCGCGCCAGCGGATCATGAACCGCTCGGTGATCGTCTTCGCCTCGTCGACCCGGCGCTGCGGCACCATCGGCTGTCCCGTGCCGCGCGCGGCCTGGGCGACGAACGACAGCGCCATCACAGAGGCTCGCGCCAGGTCATCGCGGGCCTGCTCGTCGGAGATGTCGAGCAGCTGGTGCATTCCCCAGGCCGGGGCGAGCATCGCGAGGGCGCTCTGCACGTCGACCCTGATGTCGCCCGAGTGAACCGGGATCGGATACGGCTCGGCCGGAGGCAGGCCAGGTTCGAAGGCGTTATCGACCAGAAGCCCCCAGACATGTCCATAGGTGACATGCCCCACAAGCTCCTCAATGTCCACGCCTCGGTACCTGAGTGCCCCGCCTTCCCTGTCTGGCTCGGCGATCTGTGTCTCGAATGCGACGACCCCTTCAAGGCCAGGCGTGAAGTCGGACATCTGGCTCTCCTCTTCCTGTCGGCCGGCCGTGCCATCAGGGGCCGGCAACCCGGCCAAACGCCGCTAAGCTTACGACCCTTCTGAGCGCGCGCGGCGGGTGGTCCGACGCGCGCGCATGCAAGCACTGTTTCAGCTTCACACACGGCCGGGCACCGAGCCTCACCCGAGCATGGGGGTGTCCACGACGCAGTCCCGGCTGTGTGAAGATCTGTACCCATGAACCTGGCGACAAACGCGGCGGAGTGGCCTACCACGGGCTTGGACGAGGGCATGATCGCGGCCGACCCGCACGAGCAATTCGAGCGCTGGATGGCCGACGTCATCGAGCTCGGCCTACCCGAGCCCACCGCGATGGTGCTCGCCACCGTCTCGGCGGCCGGGCAGCCGCGCGCCAGGACGGTCCTGCTCAAGGGCCATGACCAGGAAGGCTTCAGGTTCTTCACGAACCGGACGTCGCGAAAGGGCACCGACCTGGACGAGGTGCCACGTGCGAGTCTGCTGTTTCCCTGGCACCCGATCCACCGCCAGGTGATCGTTGAGGGGACCGTGACCAGGCTGTCCGCCGAGGCGAGCGAGGCGTACTTCCACACCAGGGCGCGGGCGTCGCAGCTGGCCGCGTGGGCGAGCAGGCAGTCGACCGTGATCGGCTCGCGCGACGAACTCGAGGAGCGCTATGCGCGGATGGAGCAGCGCTGGCCGCGACGAGGAGCAGATCCCCCTGCCTCCGTTCTGGGGCGGCTACATAGTCAGGCCGCAGGTGATCGAGTTCTGGCACGGCCGGGCGAACCGGATGCACGACCGGCTCCGCTACCGGCGGCTCGACTCATCGTGGGTCATCGAGCGTCTGGCGCCGTGAACCATTCGTTCTGACCCGGCCCGGCCGCAAGTACTCAGGCTGAGCGGTGCCTGCAGTGCCCGATTCGCCGTAGCATCGGAGCGAAGGGAGGCACCGGTGGCGGCGCACGGCCTGATCGATACGACCGAGATGTACCTCAGGACGGTCTTCGAGCTGACCGAAGAGGGAATCGTTCCGCTGCGGGCAAGGATCGCCGAGCGGCTTTCGCAGAGCGGTCCGACCGTCAGCGAGACCGTGGCGAGGATGGAGCGCGACGGCCTGCTCACGGTCATCGACAACAGGAGGCTGTCGCTGACCGAGGAGGGCCTGCGCCTGGCGACGAGGGTCATGCGCAAGCACCGGCTCGCGGAGTGCCTTCTCGTCGACGTGATCGGCCTTCCATGGGAGGAAGTGCACATCGAGGCGTGCCGCTGGGAGCACGTCATTTCCGACAGCGTGGAACGGCGACTAGCTGACTTGCTCCATTATCCCGTCCGTTGTCCGCACGGAAATGTTATTCCGGGACTTGCCGAGCTTGATGTCCCCGAGATCGCGGTTGACGGGGCGCAAGCCGCTGCCCAGGAGCCTGACCAGGCCATGACAGCCGTTGCTGTAGCGAAACCGGTGCACGTCATTGTTCAGCGGATCAGCGAACAACTCCAAAGCGATGCCGCACTGATGCTTAAACTAAAGAACATCGGGATACAACCTGGTCGCGAGGTAACCCTTGCGGCCGGTAACGACGATGTTCGGGTGACGAGTTCAGGCACGGACGGTGGGAGCCCTGATGTCAGCGTGGCGCTGCCAAATGACATCGCGGCCCACGTGTTTGTTGTCGAGCGTCCTGAGCGCCTGGTAGTCGGCTTATGACGGCAGACGACGAGACCGCGGCGCGGGACGAAGCGGCGCGGGCGGATGACGCTGTCCCCTTCAGCCTCACCACCGACGAGATCCTGAGCAAGGTCGAGACCGCGGTCATCGTCGTCGACCACGACGGCTCGCTTCGCTACGCGAACGCGTTCGCCGCTCACCTGTTCGGCTTTCCCGACGCCGCGCATCTGACCGACGTGCCGTTCCGGCATCTCGGCTTCCACGAGGAAGACATCGGCAAGGTCGAGAACCTGGAGTACCAGGCCTGCCGCGGCCGGGACTGGGAGGGCACGCTCGCGATCAGGCGCCCAGACAAGTCGAACTACTTCGTCAGGATGAACGCGGTCCCGCTGCGCGGTCCGGCTGGCGAGGTCGCGGGCACCGTGATCATGGCCAAGGAGGCCGTCCTGGTGGGCACCTCCGCCTCGACCGGCCGGCCTGGGCTTGCTCGACCGGATCGGGGAGCGGCTGGGCGGATCGCTGGCCCTTGATGACACCCTCGAGCGCGTCGCGGACACGCTGGTTCCCCAGTTCGCCGACCACTGCTTCATCGACCTGCGGACCAAGGAAGGCCTTGTCCGCAGGGTGCTGGCGAACGCCTGGGACTGGACGCCGTCGCGCGGCCGGTGGGCGGCTATCGGCGAGCTGGTCACCTATCCGCCCAACCACTTCTGCAACCGGGCCATCGCGCAGAGCGAGACGATCCTGATCGAGGATCTGCACGACGAGGACCAGCCGGCACCGACAACCGCGAGCCTCGAGGCGAGCAGGGAAGCCGGGATGACGTCCATGATCGCCGCGCCGCTGACCATGCGCGGCGAGGTGCTCGGCGTGATGACGCTCGCGCTGTCGAACCTGACGGAGCGCAACACCCGGCATTACGTCGCCGACGACCGCGACCTGGTCGCGGCGATCGCCAGCAGGGTCTCGATCGCGATCGACAACGCGATGCTGTTCGAGGAGGAGCGTGCGACCGCGCTGGCGTTCCAGCACAGCCTGCTGCCGGCCAAGCCGCCTGAGCTCGACGGCATCGAGGTGGCCTACCGGTACGTGCCGGCCAAGCCGCTTGAGACACATGGGCAGGGCATCCAGACGCAAGTGGGCGGCGACTGGTACGACATCATCCCGCTGTCGGCCGGCCGGGTCGGCATCGTGATCGGCGACGTCGAGGGCCGCGGCGCCAGGGCCGCAGCGATCATGGGTCAGCTCCGGTCGGCGCTACGCGCGTTCGCGCAGGACGACAAGGCGCCGGCCGACATCATGCGCAGGCTGGACGACTGGTGCCGCAGGATGACCGAGGAGGGCGGCGACCAGAACGTCGACCCGCCCACGGCGAGCTGCACCTACCTGATCTATGACCCGTGGAGCCGCAAGCTGGCCATCGCCAACGCTGGTCACATGTCGCCGCTGATCATCAGCGACGGCGACGTCGGGCAGATGGAGCTGAAGTACGAGGGCGTGCTGCTCGGCGTCGGCGTTCCCACCTACCGCGAGGAATCACGGACGCTGCCCGCCGGTTCCACGCTGATCTTTTACACCGACGGGCTGGTTGACCGGCGCCATCGCGCCGACGGGCCCGGGCATTACGACGACGCCGAGGTGCTCGACATGCTCAGGGCAGCCGTCAAGAGGGTCGCGACGCAGAACGTCGACAGGGTCGCCCAGGCTGCCGAGAACGCCGTGCCCGGCGAAATCGACGACGACATGGCGATCCTGGTGGTCAGGACCTCGACGCAAGAACTGCCGAGCTGGGACCTGCTCTGCCCGGCCGAGCCCATCAGGGTGTCCGAGGCCAGGCGGATGGCGTTCGACACGTTCGTCGAGTGCGGGATGGACGACGAACAGGCCGACCTCGCCTGCCTGCTGGTGTCCGAGGTTGTCACCAACGTGGTTCTGCACACGGCAGCCGCGCCCGGCTCCGCGACACGAGTTCGTGTTCGGCGCGGCAGGCAGAAGGGCGGCAGGCGGCCTGGCGGACTGGATCGACGCGCCGCTGCGCGGAGGACTTCGCCGCGGTGAACGGCAGCGCGGGCTCGCTGGACGGCCTGGAATTCAGGTTGCGCATCCGCAAGGGCCAGAGCTCGGTCTGGGTGGAGGTCTTCGACTCCGACTTGAGGCTGCCGAGGATCAGGCTGGCCGGCGAGAACGACGAGGGCGGCCGCGGCCTGTACCTGGTCGACCAGCTCGCCTCGCGGTGGGGCTCGCGGCCGACCGACGACGGCAAGGCAGTCTGGTTCGAGATGCCGATCAAGGCGCAGGCCGCCGGGATGTTATCGGGCCCGGACTGATCTGCGGCTAGTGCCGCTGGCTCACCCAGAGGATGAGCACCACGATCGCGAAGCCGCTGACGGCGATCGCGAAACTCCTGCCGGTGAAGCCCATGCCGAGCCGCCTGCGGCCTCTGGCCACGCCAATGGCGAACAGAACGGCGAGGACGCCAAGCAGGATCAGGCCGTCGGTCACGCCGCTTCACCGCCTCCAGCCAACCGCCGTTCACGCTGCCGCAAACAGTTGCCGCGGCGGCCTGTTCCAGCATAACGGGATTTCCCGCGTCGCCAGCGTGCGCGAAGCCGCCGGAGCCGGCGCTGGACGCAGCTATGGCGTTTGCCCTACCGCACGGTAACCTCGGAAGCGGAACAGCGTTCTCGTCCCGAGCGTGGCGGCAGTGGAGGTAGTCGTGTCGGAGGCATACATCGTCGGAGCCGTACGGACGCCGGTCGGCAAGCGCAACGGCGGGCTCGCGTCGGTACATCCGGCCGACCTGGCCGCGCACGTGCTGACCGAGCTGATGACCAGGACCGGTGTCGACCCTGCTGCCGTCGAGGACGTGGTCATGGGATGCGTATCGCAGGCCGGTCCGCAGGCGATCGACATCGCGCGCACCGCGTGGCTGTCGGCTGGACTGCCGGAATCGGTCCCCGGGCGTGACCATCGACCGGCAGTGCGGCTCGTCCCAGCAGGCGATCCACTTCGCCGCCCAGGGCGTGCTGTCCGGCACCCAGGACCTGGTCGTGGCGGCCGGGATCGAGAGCATGAGCCAGGTGCCGATGGGCTCCACGGTCGCGCCGCTGCTCGAGAAGGGCCTGGCGTTCCCGTACGGGAAGGGCTGGGCCGACCGGTACGGCAAGCAGGAGATCTCCCAGTTCCGCGGCGCGCAGCTGATGTGCGAGAAGTGGGGGATCAAGCGGCAGGCGCTCGAGGAGTTCTCGTTCGAGAGTCACCAGCGGGCGATCAGGGCGATCGACGAGGGCAGGTTCGAGCGCGAGATCACGCCGGTGAACGGGGTGAGCGCGGATGAGGGCCCGCGCCGCGACAGCACGCTGGAGAAGATGGCCGACCTGAAGCCGCTGCGCGAGGGCTGGGAGATCACCGCAGCCGTTGCCTCGCAGATCTCCGACGGCTCGGCCGCCGTTCTGATCGCCTCAGAGGACGCCGTGCAGCGGCACGGCCTGACGCCGCGGGCGAGGATCCACACGCTGACCGTGACCGGCGCCGACCCGGTGTTCATGCTGACCGGCCCGATCCCGGCGACCGAGAGGGCGCTGGCCAAGGGCAAGCTCAGTATCGACGACATCGACGTGTTCGAGGTCAACGAGGCCTTCGCGCCTGTGCCCGATCGTCTGGGCCGCGGAGACCGGGGCGTCGCTGGAGCGGACCAACCCGAACGGCGGCGCGATCGCGCTCGGTCACCCGCTCGGCGGGACCGGCGCGATCTTGATGACCAAGCTGCTGCACGAGCTCGAGCGCACCGGCGGCCGCTACGGCCTGCAGACCATGTGCGAGGGCGGCGGCCAGGCCAACGCCACCATCATCGAGCGCGTGTAGCCGCGCGGCCGCGGCAGGGCCGCGCGTGAACGAACGACGATGAACCCCTGATGCCGGTTGAAGCCGGCGGCATCAGGGGTTCATCGTTGTCGCGCCTATGTGTGTTTCCAGCCAGGCGACGAGTTCGCTGCCGTGCTGCAGTCTGCCACAGAGTCCCGTTGCACTTGCAAAGAACTTCTAATTTGACTCTGAGCTTTAATCTGCATACAACTAGTAGGTAACTGAGGTCCGGGGTTGGATCTCAAGCCAACTGGAGGTGGATCACAGTGCTGCTGACTTCATTCGACCCGTTTGTCAGGGACTTCGACAGGATCGTCCAGCGGACGTTCGGCTGGGCCGACGGCGTTGGCGGGCGGTCCGCCGTTCTGCCGATGGACGTCATCCGGCGTGACGGCGAGGTCGTGCTGCGGATCGACCTGCCCGGCGCGGACCAGGGCAGCGTCGACGTCACGACCGACCACGGCGTCCTGACCGTCTCCGCGAAGCGGAGCGAGGAGTACGGCGAGCAGGAGCGTCCGGTCGTGCGCGAGCGGCTGATGGGCTCGTACACCAGGAAGATCAGGCTGGCCGAGACCGTCGACACCGAGAAGATCGAGGCCGCTTACGAGAACGGTGTGCTGACCATCGTTCTGCCGCTGCAGGAGAAGGCCAAGGCGCGCAAGGTGGAGATCAAGGGCGCCGCGGCGCCTGAGCTGACCGCCTAATCTGAAGTCGAGGCGAACGGGCCGGGCCGGCGGTGCTGACCGCTTGCCCGGCCCGAGGCAATGCAGGAGTGTTGTGCCGTGTTCCCGTTCGAGGATGAGAACCTGCCGCTGTTCACCGTCGGGCAGGTCGCCGAGATGCTCGAGGTTCAGCAGGCTTTCCTGCGCCGGCTGGACGAGTTCGACGTGGTCAGGCCGTCCCGCTCATCAGGCGGCCAGCGGCGCTACTCCCGCACCGAGGTCACGGTCGTCCGTTACGTAGCGCAGCTCGCCGACGAAGGCATGACGCTAGCCGCGATCCGGCGCGTACTCGAGCTCGAGCAGCAGGTAATGGCCCTTCAGGCTGAACGGGACGCACTCCTGGCTGCCCTCGCCGAGCGGGACGAACTGCTTGCCGCCCTGGCCCGCCGTCGGCGGCAAGCTCCTCCGGTGAGGTCTCCTGGCACCGGGTGATCTTGCGCCGACTGGGTCGCGTCTGCGGATGCCAATTGTGTCTGGGCTGTCATCGCGCCCAGCGCTCTGACCTGACCGGCAATGTATAGACAGTCCCGATAAAGGACGGTTATTGTCGCGGCCAAAGACGGTGATCGAAGGGCTGTCGCCATGCGCGTCCGATGGCTGGTGTCCGTGGCTGCGGGCGTGGCGGTCCTCGCTGGAGCAGGCGCGATCGTGGCGGTAACCGTTTACGACAGCGCCAGACCTGTGCACCACAACAGGCCACCAGTGATCACAGTGACCCACCTCGGCGCCCGCGCGGTTGATGGCGTCATCGCCGCCGGGACCATTGACGGCAAGCCCTGGCGAGTCAAGCTGATCAGGAATTCAACGTCGCACGCGCCGTGCTCGTCGCCCCCGGGCGGGCCGTGGGCGCCGAACTCGAACTGCACCGAGACGGTCGGCGCGTTGATCAATCGCTGGCAAGCCTTTCCAGGACCGGCCAACATCTTGAGCGACCATCCGGCGCTCTTCGGTCCGGTGCAGTCTGGCGTGGAGCGGGTGAGTTTGCGGCTATCCGACGGCGTCGTGCTGATCCTGCATCCAGTCCAAGCATTCGGGCATCGCTGGATCGGTTTCGTGCTGCCTCCCAGGCTTACGCCGGCCAAGGTCACCGTCTACTCGCGCGCTGCAGAACTCGCGCATTCGGTTCCCTTCCACGACACCAACAGTCGCGAAGATTTCTTCCTGAGCTGGTTGCCGGCAGGCGACGAGGGCCCGAGCCGGATGACTAAAGTGATACGCGGCGGAGGTCGGACGCTCATCCTGCGCACCGGCCCATGGGGCAACATCCTGGTCGGCGACTACGAGGGCTGGGCATTCTCGCTCGACGATCATCCAAACGGCGCTCTGGAGGGCAGTGGCGAGCTGCCCAGAACCGTCGCCATGGCTTTCCCGTGGCCCGCCAGGTACATGACGCTGGCCATGTCGAACGGGTCCACTCGGCGGATCCGGCTCGTACAGGGTGCAGGGCTAGCTTTCGCGCTCGTACTCGCGCCGAGGCAGCCGAGCATCGACGAGTGGAACGTCTATGACGGCCGCGGTCACAGGCTGTCAGGCGGCCATGGCGCTCCGGGTGGGATATGACCTGCGCGCTAGGCGATCAGACGTCTGCGCGGTAGAAGTTCTTGAAGGACCGGGATGGGGTCGGGCCGCGCTGGTCCTGGTACCTGGATCCGTAGATCGCCGAGCCATAGGGATGCTCGCTCGGTGAGCTCGTCTTGAACAAGCAGAGCTGGCCGATCTTCATGCCCGGCCAGAGCTTGATCGGCAAGGTCGCCACGTTGGATAGCTCGAGCGTCACGTGCCCGGAGAACCCAGGGTCGATCCAGCCCGCCGTCGAGTGTGTCAGCAGGCCGAGGCGCCCGAGACTGCTCTTGCCTTCTAGCCGCCCGGCAATGTCGTCAGGGAGTGAGACCACTTCGTAGGTGGATCCCAGCACGAACTCTCCGGGATGCAGAACGAAGGGGTCCTTGCCCTCGGTCTCGACCAGCCGGGTCAGGTCGGCCTGCTCGATCGCCGGGTCGATGTGCGGATACTTGTGGTTCTCGAACACGCGGAAGTACCGGTCAAGGCGCACGTCGACGCTGGATGGCTGGACGAGTTCGGGCGCGAACGGATCGATGGCAACCCGTCCAGAGGCGATCTGGGCTCGGATGTCCCTGTCGGAGAGCAACACGCAGGCAACTTACCGGTTCCGGTACGATGTCGTCGCGGCAGTCGTCCGACCGAAGCGGTTTGCGTAGATCGCGAAGTTCGCACGGTTGCACGCCTCGCGGGTGTAGTTCAATGGCAGAACATCAGCTTCCCAAGCTGACAGTGCGAGTTCGATTCTCGTCACCCGCTCCATAACGAAGGCCCAGGTGGGAGACAGTCTCCCGGACCTGGGCCTTGATCGTCTAAGGCGCTGGTTAGCGGCTCGTGCAATTAACGTGCAATTAGCTTGCCGGGACTAGCGCGCCTGCCGAGCCGTCGTCATCCTGGTCGCGCTCGGCCGCGATGTGTGCATCGATAGCGCTGGTGATCGTCTGGTCGGCTCCGCGCGCCTCGTGCTGGTAGATCATGGCTGCTCGCTCGCTGTCGTGGCCCATCCGCGCCATCAGGTCTTTGATCCCGGCGCCGCCCGCTGCGGCAAAGGTGTTGCCGGTATGCCTGAGATCGTGCACGTGCAGTCCCTCGGCGCCGATCGACCGAACGGCGTGCGGCCAGCCAGAAAGCACCTCGCCGATGGCGTGCCGCGCGAGGTTCGCGAGCGCCGGGTTGGTGTCCCTGTAGTCCCGCAAATAGCCCAGGGCCTGGGACAGCACGCGCCCGCGTCCGCGGAGCCACGTCACGTCGTCCACGTCCAGCGCCGCACGGAACTCGTCGCGGACGTTCGCGGGCAGCACGTACCACACGGGGAACAGGTCGCACGCCGGATCGCCGACACCGCACGTCTCGAAGTCGATCACCGCGGTCAGCCCGCCCTCCGCCGATACGAGCAAGTTGTTCGGCTTCAGGTCCGAGTGCACCCACACCTCGCGCCCGTCGTATGGCGCCGCGAGCGACTCCTCCCACGACGCCAGCGCTGCGCGAGTGTCGATCAGGTCATCTAGCTCGCCGATCGCCTTCCGCGTCGAGGAGTCCATCGAGACCATCGAAGCTCGCGTCCGGCGCTCGCCCGGATACGCCGGCCGCCGGTCTGGCAGGTCGATCCGCCGGAACGCATCGACGAACGCCGCGAGGTCCGTCGCCAGCCGGCGTGGGTCGGCGAGCGCGTAGGGGGAGGGGTTCGTACCGGTGAGCCAGCGGTGGACGGACCACTCGCCCGGGAACGCGTCGGTGGGTGAGCCGATCGCCTCAACAGAAGGCATGGCCACAGGCAGGAACGGCGCGAGTGCCGCGAGTTTCGCCTGCTCCCGTCGGACTTCGTCGGTGATCGTGGGCCGGAGCGGCAGCCGTACGGACAGGTCGGTACCGAGGCGGTAGATCGCGTTCACCAATCCACTGGAGTCGACCGGCTCCAGCGGCAACGCAGCCCACTGCGGGAACTGCGCGGCCACCAGCTCGCGGACGAGCGGTGTGTCGATGTCCACCTGGTCGGCGTGGACCTCGCGGGGACTCACGAGCCCATCCGATCCGTCGGACCGTCCGCTGTCAACCGGGGTACCCGCCACGGTTCGACAACAGCAGACTCAGCCGGACGGACCACCGGACGACCACGCGGTCGGCGACTGTGATGGACAAGCTGGCTGTACTTTGCAAGCGGACGTCTCCGGCGCAAGCCGCCTGTTGTTCGCGTCCGGCACGATCTTCGGGTGCAGTGCCGGCCAGCGAGCGCCAAGAGGACGCCCAAGGAGCCATTTGCATGGGAGCAGCCGTCGCCGGGCGTGCGGCCTACTTCGGGCCGACCCGGCGACGGCGACCATCTGCAACACCAACATCGTCATGCGGCGTTCTCAGTCGGGCACTTGCCGAGTTGAGCCATAGCTAGATCAAGAGCGGCGCCGCTGCGCGGCACCGCGGCGGCGCTTCCCGCGCCGCGCTCAGCCTTGGGGGCCCGCTCGCGCGCGGGCGCGCCGCCCAGGGCTAGCAGGTTTGCCTCAGATGATGCTGGCTCATTGGGCATCCAGCCGCGGCCGTCTGGAGTCGCTTGCTGGACTGGCCCGATTGTACGGCTACGCGACCATCCGGCGTGCAGGGCAGCTGTCGGGCGGCCGGGTCCGGCTGGCGACCGGAACGTTGTCCACGACGCTGGACCGGCTGTCGACGAAGGGACCTGCGAGGAGCTGACGAGCGAGGAGATTGTTAGTCGTCGCAGGGACGACGCGTCTTACGGTCTGACGCCGTCGGGGGCGGGGACGCAACGGGACGAGGCGGAGCGCAAGGCGGCGGCGGCCATCCTGAGTAGCGGGCCGCGGCCAGAGCCCGACGACGTTCGCCGCTGCGCGAAGGTGAACGCGGAGTGGGTCCCTGGAGCGGCGCTGCCGCTGGCTGCTCGCGCCATCCCGCCTGGAACCGGAGTGACCGAGGCGGGGAAATGCTCGGCACCCTGCTGGAGGCAGCCGGCCTGACGCGCGGTGGCAATCATCCCGCGACGCGCGGGCCTGGTTATCCGGGGACAGCGGGTCCGAAGCGGACGCGGCCTGGCAACAGGCCTGGTGAGCGGCTTGGCGGTCGGCACGATTGCCACTGGCGTCCCGCTCACCCTGTTCGTCATCTACAGCGCAAAGTTCGACCGGAACCTCCAGGTCTTGCAGACTGGTATAGCGGTCATCTGGGCAGTGATAGCCATCATCTACGGCGCTGGCGCTACCGCCGTCCTGCTCGGCAAGAGGCGCAGACGGCAATCGACAGGAAGACGCCAGAGAGACGGTCACGCACCAAATCCGTCCCCGGACGGGCACGTGACGAGGGTCATCCCCGGTCATCCATAACGCGGACGGCTGGGCCCGCAGCGCGCAGGGGCATCTGACGCGATGGAGGCCGCGCTCTCGAAAGGCTGCGTCGTGGGCTGTGACGCTCGCGGCTCCGTGAGTACCAAGTGACAGCAGTGTCACGAGCATGACCAGGCGCCTGCCACCGAAAGCTGCAGCACGGCCAGCGGACTCGGTGTCGTCACACGGGCGGCGCCCGTGAACTAGCGTGCAATTAGCGGCGGTGATCGCCGGTCGCTCACGGGCAGTCCCGGTGAACCGAACTGCCTGCTCAGCGGCCCCAGCTGCGGCGATCGGTGGTCTTCCCAAGCTGACAGTGCGAGTTCGATTCTCGTCACCCGCTCCGATCACATCAGGCCAGCTGAGGGCCGGAATCCTGCTTATTGCCGACTGATCGCCTTGCGGCGGCGGTCTTGTCGTGCCCGTGGCGTGCCCGATGCCGCTGCTGAGCGGCCGAGAGTGGAGACTGTTTGCCTTAGCTCGCGCCTCGCCATCTTGTCGAGCGTGGCAGCGATCTGCCGGTTCCGCCTCCTGGCGCGCATGCGGCGCCAGATCGGCGAAGCCATCCACGACCTCCAGCAAGCCGAGCAACTCACCCCAGAACTCACCCACGCCCACCACGGCGCCCGCCTCGTCACCCGCGACCTGCTCCAGCTTTCCGGCCTTCGGCCACGTCCCGAGATACGCGACCTGGCCGAACGATTCGGAGTGCTGCCCTAGCCGACAGCGCTGCCTGATGTCATTGGCAGACCGTTACTCCGCCTATCAGCCAGGTGCCGTCAGATCTCTTCACGACATCAACGCTGTCGTCGCCAGATCGGAACTCAACAGCGCTAGCGCTACGGCTGGCAACTTTCCAGCCATCTTGCGACAGCGACGGATAGGCAGCGAGCACAGATCTGAGCACTTGCCGCGGCCTGGCAAAGCCACGCTGCCCTGTCGGTCCGTAGTCTCCTACCCCGCACGAGTGCACCGAGTTTCCGCAGCCGCTGACTCCGAGAACACCCACACAGGCAGCCACAGCCGCGATAGTGAGCACCCGCATGACGACCTCCTCCGCCCAATTGGACGCAGGCCGGCATCGATCGGGTTGCGGCGGAACCGCCATTGCTCACGCGGGCTGACCAGGCACTCTGTAATGCAAGCTCCCGTGTGCACAACAGATCAGGATCCTCGTGCGTGTACTACTCAGAAGACCCGCAGAGCGGAGGCGCGGTGACGTTCGATGAGTTCGTGGGCCGGCACCTGCCTGCAGTGCTGCGGTTCGCCGCTGTCCTGACCGGCGATCGCACAAGCAGCGAGGACATTGTCCAGGAAGTCCTGATCCGCGCCCATGCGCGGTGGAGCAGAATCGGGGCGCTGGATCGACCGGACTATTACGTCCGCAAGATGATTCTGAATGAGTTCCTGTCCGCGCGGCGCCGCTCGCGGCGCCTTATTCCGGCTGGCAGCGCAACCGACATGGATAACCGGGTTGCCCCGGATCATGCCATCAGTCATGCAGACCGGGATGTCCTGTTGACCGAGATAGCGAAGCTGCCCGCTCAGCAGCGCGCCGTTGTTGTTCTGCGGTACTACGAAGGGCTCTCCGATGCTGATATCGCGGGCCTGCTCAGGCTGGCACCGGGAACTGTTCGTGGTTACGCTTCGCGGGCGCTGGCCTCGCTCCGCATCGAGTTCGTCAGCGAGCCTGGCTCGCAGTTTCGAATTGCGCGCAGTGAAAGGGACAGACCATGAGAACCGAACATGACCTGATAGCCGCACTAGTGACCTTGGAGTCGCAGGCACCTGATGCCGATGAGGTAATGGCAGCCGTCCGGCGACGTCTCGCAAGTCGCCAGCGGGCTCGACTGGCGAACCTCGTCGCTACCCCCGCTAACGGCCTGCGCATCCGCAGAGCGACGCGATGGCACCCGGTCCGGGAAATCTCTGGCAGGACCCGGCTGATCGCCCCTCTGGCCGCGGCCGCCGCAGTCGCAGCGATCGCCGTGACCGCGGCGCTGGTCGCCCCGAGAAGCCAACCGACCCCGCTGGCTGGCGCGTCGGCGCACGGAACCAAGCTCTATCCGGTTCCGACGTCATCGTGGCGGCCGGGAGACCCATCAATGCTGGCCCTGGCGATGGGAACTCTGGCAGCTGGAACGTATCGCGGCCAGTGGTGCGTCTGGCTCGGGGGGAGGCCGGGATCACGGGGACTGCCCGTCGTCTGGCCGGCCGGTTTCCGCGCCCGCCGCCATCCGCTGGAGTTGGTCGATTCCCAGGGCACGGTTGTCGTGCGCGGCGGCGAACACCTCAAGATCGGCGGCGGCTTGAGGCCGGTGAGTGGGCTGGCCGGTCTCGATGGTCCTCGGCTTTGCATGCTGGGCCAGAAGGAGGCCTGGTACGCGAACAGTTATCCAGAGCGTATGGGCAACTAGCCAGGCACCTCGTGCAACACACGTCGATCGTCAGCCCCGCCAAGACGGATACTGCGCAAGTACCAGGCCAAGCCAGGAAGAGCAAGCCCGGAACTGATCGTCAATGAAACTGTCGGCAGACACCAACGATGACAGCAACGGCGACAGTCAACGCCCGCCATGGACATGCA
The DNA here is from genome assembly GCA_963809195.1 of uncultured Actinomycetota bacterium. Classification (GTDB taxonomy): domain Bacteria; phylum Actinomycetota; class Actinomycetes; order Streptosporangiales; family Streptosporangiaceae; genus Chersky-822. The sequence continues at coordinate 166,459 of CAWEIQ010000007.1, forward strand.
TCAGCATCGCGTCACGCTCGGGCGTCGCCAGCGAACTGGGGGACCGTCTCTCTGTAAAACCGTCGGCACACGCCATACCGACTTAGCCAAGGCAAGATCACCGTGCAATCAGCATGCAATCAGCCAGGGTGCCGAGCGGTCATCTACGGTGCTGCGGGGAGAGTCAAACTGGCTGGTCACGCCTACTTATCGGCTGATCCATGCAGCTTCCCAAGCTGACAGTGCGAGTTCGATTCTCGTCACCCGCTCCAACTCGAAACCTGACCCCAGGCCCGCTGGCCTGGGGTTTCGCGACACTGGCGTCGCGCGCGATCCAAGCGGGGCACCATCCGCCCTCAGGCCGATCTGCTCAGGGATTTGCTCACGCGGGTTGTCGATCATCCCGGCCGGGGTGCTCCGTGTTCGCCAGCGTCCGGCAAGGTGCCCGACGGACGCCGCCGGTGACTGGTCCGCAACTCGGTCGCGATCGTGCTCTTCGTTCTGGGCCTTTCGATGCCGCCCGAGCGCGTCCTGCGCGGGGCGGCCAGCGGCACCCACCGGCGGCCGGCGCGAGATTTGGGCGCTTGAACAGCGGGCCCACGTGCTCCTCGCTGCAGACAGGGCACCTGACCTGCGCCGAGGTCACCTGGCTGCGGGTCACCTCCACGATGGTTTGCCGCGTGGTGAGCCCGGCGCCGTTCTGGTCGATGTCCGTCCATCGCAGCCCGCATAGCTCGGCGCGACGCAGGCTCGTGTACTCAGCCAGTTCGTACAGCGCTGAAAGGCTGTCGCCCGCGACGTGCTCCAGAAACAGGGCCGTCTCCTCGGGTTGCCAGATGGTCAGCTCGCCTGCACCGCGGACTAGGGTGTGGACCCATGATTGCCCCAGGTGGCAATGTGTGGATCCGGAGCGAGTCGTTCTTATATGAGCTTTGAGGCGGCCGGAGGAGGTCGCTGGGACAAGGGAGTCATAGGATGACGCGGTACCTGATCTCGTTCCCTGACGGCGCGATGGACTACATCCCCGAGGAGGAGATGCCCGCCGTGGCCAACGCCGCGCACGCGGTGGTCCAGGAGGCTCTGAACGCCGGAGTGTACCTCTTCGCCGGCGGACTGGAATTCCAGAGGCCGAGTATCGTGGCCACCGACGGGACGGTCACCGACGGCCCGTACCCGCAGACCAAGGAACTGAGTGGAGGCTTCACCGTCGTCGATGTGCCCACACGGGACGCTGCCCTCGAGTGGGCCGCAAAGATCGCGGTCGCTTGCCGCTGTGCGCAAGAGGTTCGGGAGTTCGGGCCCGACCCCGAACACGACGCAATGCTCCGCGAGGTGGATAGGCGACGGCAACGTCCGGACGACGTCTGACCGAAGGAGACCCGCTGGGCCAGAGCAAGACTTGCCTTGGCCGCGGTCTGACCTCGCGTGCACCGCGTTTAGGTCGACCTCCGTGCGTCGCTGCGCGATGGCTTCGCCAAACTAGGCCCGGCACCCACTCGTTTGGTTTGGCGCCTGCGATGCAGACGGAGGTTCTGGTCGACGTGGCCAGGGCCTGGGTGACGTCCCCGGACTAACCCAGCTCGAAGTCCCAGAAGATCAGCATCGGGTCGCCGTTGTAGGCGGCGGCAGCCGCAGCTGGGTACCAGGCGCGCAATGTCCAGATGTCTGACGGATGCTCGGGCAGCACCCGCTCGGGCGGCGGCGCGTCGGCCGGGCCCTGGTACGGGACGCCGACCCGCACCGGCCCCGCAGGGGAACACCGCGCCGGCGCAGCGCGCAGCTCTTCGCAGTGTCGGACCTCGAAGCCGAGCGGCAGCGCGGCGATGAGGTACTCACTGGTCATCCGGCGGTGGTGCGGCATGTAGCCGTAGCTGCCGTCGGGCATCGCTTGGACCATCGGATAGTCCATCCGTGAATCGGCGATCACCAGGTGCCCGCCCGGCCGCAGCACCCGCGCGAATTCGGCCAGCACCGGGGCCAGTTCGGGTACGTGGGTGAGCGCCAGCGAGATCGTCACGAGATCGACCTCTTGGTCCTTGACCGGCAGCGCGCGCAGGTCACCCTGGCAGAACTCCGCGCCGGGAGCCTTGGCCTTGGCGACGGCGAGCATCTTCGCCGAGCCGTCCACGCCGATCACCGAGTGGCCCTTGGCGGCCAGGTAGGCCGCGTGGCGGCCGGTGCCGCAGGCAGCGTCGAGGGCCTGCCCAATCGGCAGCCGGTCGATAATCGGCCGGATGATCGGCTCCTCAAGGTCAATCAGGTCGTTCGGCCCGTCGTAGTACTCGGCCCAGACGTCGTAGCCCTCGCTCGCCGTGATCGGGCGGACGGTGGCGCCGTTGCCGAACTCGCTGGCGCCGTCGAGCATCGCGCGGATCTCGGCGATCCTGGCCTCGGTGAACTCGCGGTCGTACTCGCCGTTGTAGGCGCGAAGGAGGGCGACGCCTTGCAGGCCGAGCAGGTAAGCCAGGGGGTGCTGGTAGATCACTGGTCGATGCTAAGAGCCGCCGCACGAGGCGGGCTACTGGATATCGGGACGGTCGACGAGGTTCGAGTCGGTAATAAGCCGCAACTCACGGTTGCTGTGATGCCCACCCGAAGCCACCTACGTGTGACTCGCAGGTACCTACGGCGGCACTTTGGACCTGATAACGAAGCGGTCCAGCGCGCCCATGGGTGACGAAGTGAGTAACAAGGACCACGATCTGCCGGTGACACGGGCGGACGCAATGCCGGTCGTTGTGCGACCGCCGCTGTGCGCCTTTAGAGAACGAGCTTCATGCGGGGAGCTGAGGTCACCGTGAAGCCGAGCCTCTCGTAGATGTGCTGCCCGGCGGGAGTGGCGCTCAGGTCGACACGGTCGGCAGCAATCGATCGGGCCCAAGCCACGACGTCGAGCACGAGCATCGTTCCGTGACCCTGACCGCGATGCTCTGGCAGGGTGATGACGTTCGCGAGGCGCACAGTGCGCCCCCGGACGCACTGAGGGTTGGGAACGCCGATCTCCAGGGTGCCGATGGCCGTAGCTACGAGCTCGCCATCTACCTCGATCGCAGGGAACCGGGCATTGCGAGTGTCGTTGACATACCGCGTGAACCACTCACGTGCGTGGCCCTTCCACGGCTCCTCGTACGTCGGGCTGCGCTCGTCAAACAAAAGAGCCCAAAGGCGCAGAAGCTGGGCGCCGTCCTCGGCCGTTGCGGTCCGCAGCCTGACTGAACTGATCTGGGTCACGTCGTCATGCTTGCACGAGCCAAACGGGACCAGACTAGGAGCCGGGTCGTGGATGCTGGCATCCCGGACCCGCTAATTGCAGCCTTCTTCATGACTGCGGTCTCGGTTGGGATGATGAGCCAGATGGCTGAAGTCCGGGCGACCTCGTCGCGGCAGCGGTGGACCCTGCTGCTGGCGTGCACGGCGGCGTTCATGTTGCTGCTGGACATCACCGTGGTCGACGTGGCTCTGCCATCGATCCAGCGGGAGCTGCATGCCTCATGCCCAATGCGTGCCTAAGTCGCCATGCGCACCCGCAGGTGGCCTGGTAGGGCCGCTTCATCCGAGGGTCTCTTGGCGCAGAGCATGAAACTGCAGTCCGATCCGCCTCCGGGCAGTATGTCCTACGATCTCTGCATGCGCCGACGGGCCTCCGATTACGCCGCCGCCGCAGTGTTCCTCATCCTCTTCGCCGTCGGCGGGCTTGTTACCACCTTGCTCTCGCCCCGCGCGTCCGCCGCGCTGCGGCTGTGGGCGAGCACGAACGTGGCAAGCCTGCAGCACCACCCTGTGCCCGCGCTCGCGCTGTCCGCCTTCCTGCCCTCGGGGTCGGCGTTCGCCTGGGTGGCGCCCATCGCGCTGACGATGTTCGGCGCAAACCGCGCCATTGGCACCGCGAGACTGGCGCTGATCAGCGGCGCTGGCCATCTGATCGGCACTGGTGTCAGCGAGGGGATCGTCGCCTACCGGGTGGACCACGGCAGCCTCCCGCCGGCCTGGTCGCACATCGCCGATGTTGGCCCGTCCTACGTGGTCGTCTCCGCAATCGTCGTCGCGGTTATGTTCGGGACCGGGCTGACCAGGGTCACGGCCCTGACTGTCTTCGCTGTCCTGGTATTCGTCAGCCACATCTTCGCCGGGCTGACCAGCCTTCACGTAGCCGCCGTCGGTCACCTGACCGCGATCGTGACGGCGGCCGCGCTGAGCCTCGTGCTGGCCATCAGGCATCGCGGCGTGAGGGCGGCGGCACCGGTCGGGACGCCGGACCCAGACGCCGCGACGCGGCCGGAGTCGGCGTTCCCGCGGCCGCGTGGCATGTGATCGACTTCGAGGTTCGGCCATGGGTTTATGAGCCGACCCGTGGGCAGGGACCGCGTTCTCCGCATGTTGACGGGCGATATGCCTACGCGAAAACATGCCGCGTATGCAACTGGCCGATGGTTTTGCGCCTCACACCGGGGTGATCATCGCCGAAGTGGGGTTCCTGCTCATCTTGTTCGCCGGTATCTGGTTCGTTGCCGCCGAGTTCCCGGCATTGAAGGCTAGCGCCGCGAGACGGATCGTCGCTGGCGTCGCGCTTGCTCTCGGCGGTTTGCTTCTCATCATCGCCACGCACTGGGGCCATTTCGGCTAGCCATGATGACTTGCGAGGTCATGTTTCCCTCCATAGTGGTAGTCGGCGACCTCGACGCCTTCCCGGCCTGCGTCGGACCAGCGGAAGCAGACGCGCCGCTGCCGATTATGCGGATGCTGTGCTGGCGCGCCCTGTCACCAGTGAGCTTTCGAACCTGTTGTCGTCACGCACGCAAAGTCCCAGCTCAGAGTGGGTAGATGGCGAGATCATCGGTCAGCCCCGGCACGATCATCGATTGTCGGGACATCCGGAATCCAATATGTTGATTAATGCTAATTCGTCGCAGTGTCAGGGAGTCGTAGCCGCCGGATGGAGTCTGAACGGCCGCTGGGCCGTCCAGATTGCAAATGCGCTGCAATGGCGGCGATCGCCGGACCACGCAACGCCATAACCGTGCGCGAGCGCATCAGCGGCGGGTCCCTGGCTCATCCGACAGATCCGGTTCAGCCGGGAGACAAATCTCCTGCTCGCCTCGTCGGCCGGCCTTCCGCAGGACGGCTCACTGAAATGCCTGGTATATCCCGGCATCTGAATGTCAGCGTGTAGAGATAAGTGGAGAGACGGCAGTGGCCAACATCGCACCATCACTGACCCCGCTCGACATTGACCGCGCGCCAGAAGGCGGCGAGATCGGTGCCGTCCAGAGCGGCTGGCGGCTCGCGGTCCGTGAATTCGCGCGGAACAAGCTCGCCGTTATCGGGATCGGGATTCTGCTGTTCTTCGTGGTGTTCTGCTTCCTGGGCCCGTTCTTCTACCACGGCAACACCCTCAACTCCGACCTCGTCCACACCGACCTGGCGCCACAGGCCGGGTTCCCGCTCGGTACCGACGATCAGGGCTTCGACGAGCTCGCCCTGCTGATGAAGGGCGGTCAGGCTGCCCTCGAGGTCGGCTTCGCCGCCGCGGCCATCGGCATCGTCATCGGCATGCTCTGGGGCGCGATCGCCGGCCTGGCCGGCGGGATTATCGACTCAGCAATGATGCGGGCAGTCGATGTCTTTCTAGCCATTCCTGGTTTGTTTATTGTGCTCATCGTGGCGGTGCGGTACGGCTCGTCAGTGCTCGGCCTGAGCCTCATCATCGGCGCGTTCACGTGGCTGATCCCGGCGCGGCTGGTCAGGGGCGAGGTCCTCACGCTGCGGACACGTGACTTCGTCTCCGCCGCGCGAACAGCCGGATCCACGAGGTGGCGTCTGATCAACCGGCACCTGATCCCTAACGCTCTCGGCGTCATCATCGTGAATGTCACTTTCAACGTCGCCGACGCCATCCTCTCCGTCGCGGTCCTCGGCTTCCTCGGTTTCGGGCTGCATTACCCGAACCAGGACTGGGGCGACATGCTCGCCAAGGGCGTGCAGTTCATGCAGAACGGATACTGGTGGCTGGTCTTCCCGGTCGGCGCCTCTATCGTTCTTGTCGTGATGGCCTGCAACCTGATCGGCGACGCCTTGCGCGACTCGCTGGACGTCAGGCTGCGCCGCCGCTGACTAAGGCGCGCGCTTCGGGCAGTGGCATGAAGCCGCTACGCATCGGCGAGCTACAGCAGGCAGTCCGATTAGGTGACCTGATCCGTCATCGCAGCGAGATCGCCGGGGTCTCCGTAATGGATCCACATTTGCCGGTGGACCTCGTACCAGTCGGTCGAGCGGGGCACGCACACAAGCAGTGCGCGAATCGCGGCGGCCGCCCGGTCGGCATCCGTCCCTAGTTCGGCGACGACAGCGGCTGCCTCAGGCTCGCGCAGCTCGCGCAAGGCGGCAGCCACCTGATCGGCCCGCTCCGCCAGCCGTGTCACCGACGCGAGCGCCTCGGCGAATGACAGCGACCGCATGCCAAGATCGTCCATCGTCACCAGCTCCCAATCGGCTCAGAGCGGTTGTTGAAGATACGCGCTGGGGTCCGGTAAGTTCCCGGCGACTGGCGGAAGGCATCTGACGCAGCCATCGGCCCGCGCACAGGCAGCGTCGCGGAGGTCGTGGATCTCGGCGCGCGGCTTACATGAGCGCGGCGAGATGTGCTTGAAGCTCCGTATTGATGCGGTTTAGCAGGTCGCGGATGTGATCGTCTTCCGGCTGCGACAAGGCCTCCTGCAGGTGGCTGGCGAGGCGGTCCAGTTGCGCGACGAGTATCCGGCGGACGTCATCGTCGCTCAGCGAACCGTGCCCGAGGTCGGGGCGCTCCCGGCCGGCCACGCTCGGCATGTAGGAGAGCGCTGATACTCCGCGTGCGGTGTCGGCATCCACCAGCAGTTCAGCCCAGGCCCGAGCGTCGCTGAACAACTGATCCAGTTCTGCATGCAACTCGTGTGCTTCTGGCACTCTGCGATGGGCCTGCCGCAGGGCGATAGCCACATCGATGATCTCGCTGAGCACCTCGTTGGCAGCGGCCATCGGGTCGCGCGGAGATTCCGGTGTCACGGCCGCACCGCGCAGATCCGGGCCAGTTGATGGGCCTTCGTGACGCGGCGAGATCCAGCCTCCGCCGCTGGCGACATGGAAATGATCATGGTTGCTCCGGTGGCTGCGAATTGCCGGACGGCTGGTTCGTCGAAGAAGCACTGCGACTTGATGACGGAATGTTCCCCTGCGGGCTGCGCGGTCAAGCCGTAGTCAGCGTAGTAGAGGAGTAGTCATGAGCACAGGGCCGCAACGCCAGCGCGGGGAGTCCATCGATCCGCTGGGTTGCCGACCAGGTTGAATGGTGCGGGCCAGGACCGCGGACCCCGCAATAGATCAAATGGGCAGCGTCGGGACGCCATAGTCGGCGAAGCGCTTGTCATGCGTGACTACGGTCAGTCCCTCCGCGAATGCCTGGGCGATCAGCATGCGATCGAAGGGGTCATCATGATGTCGAGGCAGCTGACCTGCTGCGATCCCGTGCGCGATGCTGATTGGCAGTGGAGTAAATCCGCCCTCGTCGATCTGAAGTTCAATGTCATCAGGCGCGGTGAGTTTCCGCAGTGCCTTCTTGATGGAAATCTCCCAGGCACTCGCTGCAGAAACCATGACCAGATTGGCCGGTTCAGCAATTGCATCCCGCGCCTGATCGGTCAAGGCCTCATCTGCCAGCCACCACAACAGGGCGTGCGTATCCAGCAAGAATCTCATGGACGTTCACCGCGGAACGCTGCCTCCATCTCGGCCGGCAGCTCATCGAAGTCATCCGCGATGCTGACCTTGCCCCGCCAGGCTCCAGGAGTGCGGCGCCGGGACGACGCCTCGCTCAGCGCCACAAGACGTGCGATCGGACGACCCGCACGTGCGATCACGATCTCCTCGCCGGCGGCTGCGCGATCCAGCAGTTGCGATAGGTGCGTCTTGGCTTCATAGACGTTCACGCTTGCCGTCATGCTGTCATCATAGGAATATGGTCTAGTCTGGTCAAGTCAAATCTACCTGGGCTCGGGTCGAGCCCGCAATCTTCATATCTCGGCTCTTACTGCCTGGCTCTGATGCGCGGCTCAGCGAATGATCTTGGTCAGTCGGCAGCCAGGTCACGTTGGTACCAGGTGCCTGGCCGGCCAGCGAGCTCAGCTGGGCCAACCGGGACGAACCCGGCTTTAGCCAGCACCTTCTGAGACGCGACGTTGTCATAGGTGGTCGCTGCTCTGATCGTGCGCAGCCCGTATTGCGCGGCTGCGAGCAGAGATAGTTCGCGCACGGTCGCGGTGGCGACGCCGCGACCCGCGACTTGCTGCGCGACTCGGTACCCAAGCACGGCTGTGCCGTCCTCAAGGTCAAACAGATTGAACCGGCCGAGCACGGTGCCGTCCTCGCCGACGAGCACGTGGAAGACGCAGGTGCCAGCCTCCTGTTCGGTCAGCAGGGCGTTGTACCGCTCTGTGAATTGGTCGAAGAACTCATCACCGCGGTCAGAGATGAAGGTGGCAAAGTAGGCGCGGTTCGCCAGCTCGAAGGCCAAGACCGCCGGGGCGTGTTCGGCGCGCAGGCGTTGCAATTCGGGCACCGGCCCAACCCTACTCGTCAGGCACGCTGAGGGTCAGAACACGACGAGTTCGTCGGGGGTCGCGCCGGTCAAGTCATAGGCGGCAGATACGGCGGGCCGCCCGGAGACCAGCCGCATGAGCGTCGAGCGGTCGGTGTGCAACGTCGCCGTCGGCCGTTCCGGCATCCGTGCGCCAAGAACCAGCCGCCGGTCGTCGATATGGACCTCGACCAGCGGGATCGTGCGGCGGCGAGTCCGCTCGACGAGCAGGGCGCACGCGTCGTCAAAGCCCTCGCTCGCGTAGGCCTGGGGCTCGCCGAGTGCGTCGCGGACGTCGCCACCATGGATCCATTCGCCCAGCGCGATGCCGTCCAAAGGCCCGCCCGCACGAGCGATGGGCTCGCCCGGCGCCGAGGTAGCCGGTGGCGAGTTCGGACAGCACGTCTTGCAGAGGCCACGGACGCCGCTCGGCCACATCCGCCTCGTTCTGCTGTGGCGTGAAGGCGTGCAGGTCACCGGTCATTACACGGCTCAAGGCCGACCCGCAGTGCGCTAGCACATCGCGAACCGACCAGCCTGGGCACGCCGTCGGGTTGTTGAAGCTCGCTTCTGGCGTGCGGCGCAAGATCGGCAGCAGGGCGTCATGCTCGGCCCGCAGCAACCGTGCAGGACGGCCCGGGTCGCGGGTTGTGTCAGGGTCAGCGTTTTGAGGCGACGTCATGATGCTTAGCCTCCCAAGGATCGGTCCGATACCAAGACCCGACATGAGGGTTCCAGGGAGGCGATGGGTGCGTCGTGACGCCGAACAGCTGGTCATCCGGTTGCCCGTGCGCCGGCGTTAGTCCCGGCGCCAGTGCCTCAGCCAGCCGCGTCGAGGTCGCGCATCACCTTGGTCACGAATGCGGCCTTCTCGTCGGTGTACCTTTCCCGGTCGCCGGCGTAGGTGCTGGCCAGCCGCCTTTTGATGGCGGCGTATTCGTCTCGGAGCGCGGGGTTGGCGCGGAGCGAATCGCGGAAGCGGAGCTGCTGATCCCACCGGGCGGCCCCGGCCGACATCAGGTGCAGATGCGCTAGCCGGTGCACATCGTCCCGCGACACCTTGGCGAAGAACCGCCGCCATGGCCGGCCGTCCAATTCGGGCGGGACGTGTCTCCAGTTCATCCGGTCAAGCGTGCCGCCCACCTGATCGACGACCATGTCGGTATCCGCGACCTGTGCCATCAGGTCAATGACGGGCTTGGCGACCATGCCAGGAATGGCGGTCGAGCCGACATGCTCGATTGGGCCGAGTAGCCATTGGTCCAGCACCGGCCGCAACTCATCTGCGTACCCGGCCGCGCGGTCGGGCCAGCATGGGTCGTAGATGGCCAGGTGCACGCCCTCGACGGCCCACGCTGGGGGATCGTCCGGATCCAGGGGTTGCGTCGTCACAGCGCCGACCCTATCCGCGGTGGTCAGACGGCCTTGAGCAGCCCCGGAGCCGCCCGACGCCGTCCTCGGGGTTGGAGCATTCGTCTTCGCTGACGATCAGGGTTCAGCGGAGAGGTCGTCAGAGCGTCCGGCGGCGAGTCGGGGCCACTGCGCAATGGGGCGTCCACCGGGCCAGGCTGGCACTGGTGGCCAGTCGGGTGGTCCGCCGTTAGTCCGCGTTATGGTGCAGTGCTGTGGCCAGAGGCACGCGAGTGTCGCAGCCACGCCGATGAGCAGCGAGCGACAGTACCTAATGCGACGGAGGTCTCAGGTGGGCAAGCTGATCTACTCGGCGATCGCATCGCTTGACGGATACGTCGAGGACGAAGACGGCAGGTTCGACTGGGCGGCGCCGGATCAGGAGGTGCACGCGTTCGTCAACGACCTCGAGAGGCCGATCGGCACCTACCTGTATGGGCGCAGGATGTACGAGACGATGGTGTTCTGGGAGACGGTGAGTACAAATGCCGATCAGCCGGCGGCGAGCCGGGACTTCGCGCAGATCTGGCGGGCGGCAGAAAAGATCGTGTACTCCCGCACACTTCAGACACTATCGAGCGCGAGGACGCAGCTCGAGCGCGACTTCGACCCCGCTACGATCGCACGTCTCAAGGAGTCCGCGCCTCGCGACATATCGGTTGGCGGTGCTGAGCTCGCCGGCAAGGCGCTCACCGAAGGCTTGGTCGACGAGTGCCACCTCTTCCTCGCGCCGGTCCTCGTAGGCGGGGGGAAGCGCGCACTGCCGGACGACTTTCGTGTCGAGCTCGAGCTCCTGGCCGAGCGCCGCTTCCGAAGCGGCTTCGTTCACCTCCACTACGCGGTGCGCGTGTGAGCAGCTTCTACGTACCAGAGACCTCTGGCCAAGGCTCGACGGTCTCGCATCCATATTCCTCTGGCGCCACGTCTCGCAAGGTTTCGGTGAATTGCCAGCGATGCCCACCCAGATCCTCGATGGTGCACTCCGCCTCGCCATACTCCCTTTCCGTCGGCGGCTCCAGCACCCTAGCTCCACGGGCTCGTGCACGCTCGAACTGGGATTGGACGTCCTCCACCCGCACCTTGATGACGTGCGTCACGGTGCCTTCTTGCGGGGCCTGTTGGTTTCCACGCACATCTGCGACGATCATTGCCCCGTCGGCGCCGATGCTCATCTGTGCCCGGTGACTCTCCCCGATTCTGGTCCTTTCAACGAAGCCAAATGCTTCGGTCAACCAGGTCACCGCCTCCCGCACGTCGGGGTAATTCAGCACCGGAATGACCGTGGGGGGCGGAATGGAACGATTCTGCTTCATATGCTCGTCCTTTCCAGATCTGGCGTGCACGGACTGTAGTGGCATGTCGACCGTAGCTGAGACCGCTCACGTGCCAGTGCAGTCAGCATGCACCTCGGAGGCCGGCGCATCGTCGGCTGGGGCACCCGCGTTACGCTTGCCTGAATTGTGCTGATGGGGGGCGCCGATATGACAGGGCCCGAGCACGAGATGACTGCAGGCATGGGCATCAGAGACCTGAGAGCCTCGCATGCCGACCGCGAGCAAGCGATAGATGCGCTTAAGGCCGCCTTCGTGCAAGGACGGCTGGCAAAGGACGAGTTCGACCTGCGAGTGGGGGAAGCTCTCGCCGCGCGAACCTACGGTGAACTCGCCCTTCTGACAGCCGACATCCCGGCTGGGCTCGCTGGAAGCCAGGTCTCGAAGCCCCCCTGGGCTGCGACTCAGAAACCAGTTACTACTCGGGCAGCCAGCCGGGTGATCATGCTCACCAGCGCGCTCTACGTCGGCGTGTGGGTGTACGCGCTCTCTCCGAAGGTGGGCGAAAACGGGCTCGCGTTCGTGCTGCTGATGACGTTCACCTTCGGCTATCTCGTGACGTTGGCCATAGCAGGTTCGGATCTAGCCTCGCAGCACCGGCAGCGCCCCGGTCGACCGCGCCCGCCACGGCAGGCTCCTGACGGCGGTCAGCACCTGAGGTCCGAGATGTCAGAAGGACAACGCCCGCCGGTCGGCGACGGCCGGCGGATGAGTGCTGAAGCTGCACGAAGGGGCTGTCCCTGCCGTCGCCTCGCTCCCGGCGGCGTGATCTGGCCTTCGGCCGATGTCATCGTACGATCGGCAAGGCTGCATAGATCTGCGCACCAGACCATCCGCGCCACCTTGCTTGCGCCGCGGCCAGCGGCGTCGATGGCACCGGTGATCCCTTAGTAGCCGCTGAGTGCGTGGTCCGGTATAGATGTGGTTGCCCGGTATCTGGCTTTCGACAAGCCGCGTGACGCGCTACGATATCCGGCGCAATTGCGTCCCCAGGCGACTTCCCACGGATTAGGTGACCGCAAATCGGGCGTACCGGTCCGCGCAATGACTGGGAGGCGTGGGATGTCGCCGGCGGGTGCGATGGTGACAGCCATAATCGTGCGGCAGCTGAGCAGATCGGACCGGTTTGCCGGTATTAGTACTTCGGCTGAGCTTGTCGCCGGGCTCTCATCGGCGATGATCAGGACGCGCGGTCGCCGTGGCCAGGGAGCACGTTTTCGCGAGTCATGACGATGCAGCGATCGTTCATGGGCTGGACCTGCTTGACCCCCGCGGGTGCACTCACGCTCAGCCGACCGCAGGACTGCAGCGTCCACGCGCATCTCGTTCTCATGGTGTCTGCGGGGGACGTCTGGGCTGGCCCTCCAAGGGAAGGCTTGATTGAGCACACAGCCGGAGAGGAGCACTGTGATGGCAGCGCCAGCGCCACATACAGACGTCGCCAACGTGCCTGCGCCCGACGAGGGCATTCTGGTGACGTTGTTCATTACTGTCCGCAAGGTCGCGAGGTCGCGAGACTTCTACTCGCGGGTCCTGGGCGGCACCGTCGTTCTGGACGAGAACCCGTGCATCGTCAGGCTGTCCAACTCCTGGATCATCATGAACCCCGGCGGACCGCCCACCCCTGACAAGCCGGACATCTCGGTGGTGGATTACCAGCCAGGTGACACCACCTCGATGTTCATGAACCTACGGGTCGCTGACATCCAGGCCTGCTATGAGGAGTGGAAGGCCAAGGGGGCAGAGTTCGTTACGCCGCCGATCGATCGTGGAGTGGAGACCCGCTGTTACATGAGAGACCCAGACGGCTATCTCATTGAGGTCGGCCAGTCCACCGGTCTGCTGCACGGCCAGCGTGCCGCAAAACGTCCGGAGGATCTCCCGGGCTGAGCTCCCGAGGAACGCCGATCAGCTGCCATCTGACCTAGGTACCCGGCAGGTTTGACATCGAAGGAGATGCCCTTGCGGAGCGCGCTGGCGGGTGCCACACCTGAACTGTCAGTTCGCTGTCCCGCCGCACCTTCGTTGGTGGTTGCGGCTGCTGGCCCACGATCAGCCCGTCAACAGGCATCGGCTGCTCTGTCAGCCTGACCGCAGTCAGGTGAAGGCCGAGCCGGCCGGTTAGTTCAAAACCGACGCTGAAGAAGAGGCCCCGGACATCCGGCACTGCCATCCGTTGGGATGGATGCGGATCCGGCGCCAGCCAGTCGGTCAGTGCAAGCAGGACGCCCAACGCCGCCGCGCCCGGGCTGCCTCCGACGAATCCAACATCCGCCCAGCCAGGTTGGGATGCGACATTTTCTGGTGGCGACAGCCCGCCGCCGGTGCGCCGGACGCCGGCAGCTTCGTCGTACTTCCGTCGGCTTGCCGGATCGCCGAGCACGGTCCAGGCTGCATCGAGCATCCGCTGCGCCCGGGACGCTGCCGCGATCACCTTCGAAGGCGCTCCCGACAGAAGCGCCGGCTTGAGCAAGCCTGGCCTTGGAGTCGTACTCGCGCCTGATTTGATCCGCCGAAGCCCCGGGCAGCACGCCGACAAGGTCATACCAGGTGAAGGCAGACAAGTTCATTCGTGCCTCCAGTTGCAGGCGAGGCCGCCACCTGTTTGGACAGTCGGTCAGGAGCATACATAGACAAAACGAAGGAAGTTCGGGTGCCGCTTCGGCGGCGTTTGCACACTCAGCTTCGGCGGCGTCTGCACAGCTCAGCGTCGCCGACGTAGGCGGGTCTGAGTCCGAACCGATCGGGGCATGCTCTCGTGGTGCGCCGGATCCCTGCAGCGGACTCGCGCAAGCACCCGTGCAGATCGCGCGCGATCCCACGTGAGAGGTGGTCATCCCGATGCGCTCCGACATCACGCCCGGCGGCATCTTTCCCGACTATGCGTTGCCTGACCACACCGGAACTGTCCGTAAGCTCAGCGAGCTTCAGGGCCGTGATCCGCTAATTCTCACGCTCGCACGCGGCCACTACTGCCCCAAGGAGCACCAGCAGCACCTCGAGCTGGCGGCATTTCAGCCGAAGATCGCGGTCGCCTACACCCAGATAGTCACGATCTCGACGGACGAGCACCACACACTGCAGGAGTTCCGCGCGTCGGTGGGCGCGCAATGGACGTTCCTCTCCGATCCCGGGCGCACGGTTCAGCAGGATCTCGACATCCAGGAGTACACCGATCCCGAGAACAACCCGATGATCCCGCACACACTCGTACTCAAGCCGGGACTGGTCATTCACACCATTTACAACGGCTACTGGTTCTGGGGTCGCCCGTCGGTCTATGACCTCTGGCGTGACCTGCGGGTGGTGACGAGCGAAACCCGTCCAGACTGGGATCTGAGCAAGCCGGGGCTTCGCGAAGCCTGGGACGCCGGTGACCTCTCGTACTTCCACGGATGGGACAAGCGGTCCGGCAAGACCCGCCGCTGCGAAATGGCCCGGTTCTATGGAGTCGCCTTGATGCTCCAGCGCTATTCCAGCCCGGCCAGAGCACTATCTCAGGTGCGCGGTCCCCAGTTCGAACAGCTCTGTCACTCGTCCGGTCAGCTCACCTTCGGTGAGCGCGACGTCGACGTCGATGACGGGCAACTGCAGGCGCGACGTTTCCTCGCGGAGGCGTTCGGTGAACAACCGATCGCGCTCCAGCAGGTTGCGCAGTGCCTTCTCAGGATTACTGGTCTTCCGCGCTATCTCCCACAGCGAGCCGCGGCTTGAGAACGCTGCCAGCCGGAAGCCTGGCGTCGGGAGCAGCCAGACGGCATGGTTTGCCACGGCCAGGAGCGGCTGCACGAGGCGTGGCAGGAGCCGGAATCCCTCAGCGATGACGGGAGCTTCGCCCGGCAGGCGGAGGAGGTCCTCGACGATCGGGCCGAAGCACTCACCGCGAAACCAGTGGAATGTCTCGAGCATGACGTCCGGAGAGCGGTTCAGCCATCGCTCGTTCATGTCCATGGCCATGAACTGGCTCAGGAACGGACAGTCCTCCGGCACACACCGGCCCGCGTGATCCGACATCGCCTCGTCGGTTGAGTAAAAGCGGAAGCCTTGCCTGGCCGCAACGCGACGACCGACAGTCGACTTGCCCGCACCGCTCCCGCCGCCTATCCAGTAGACCTGCCGGAGCCGTTCGCGGAGGGCAGGTGCCATGCCCCAGGTAGCCTCGCCCATGCTTTCCATCCTGCTGCGTGCGCCCAGCGGAATTCTGGCCGGACATCTAGCGCCATCTACGGATCGGCAGTCAGGGCGCGACGCGCGTCTTCCAGGCCTTTCTCATTGTCGAGCGGACCGCTCACACCGGTTAGGTCATTCTCGGCGATCCGCCACGCAAAGTAGTTCGCCTGGACGGCCCATCGGAACCGCAACATTGGCCCAAGGCCAGCGTGAACCTCGGCGGCATTCATCAGGCCGTGCCGCAGATAAGCCTCGACCAGGTCTCCGGCGTCTGCGGCGCCGCCGACGTACATGACGGCCGAGGCCAGGTCATAGAGCAGCGGCCCGTACAAGAAGTAGCTCCAGTCGATGACGCCGCAACGGCCGGTCACCGGATCGAGCCGGAACGCGTCGGGAGCGGGATCGGCATGCAGCAAGCCCCAGGACATGCTGCCCGTATCGGCGGCGTCGAGGCCGTCGAGCGCCGCGGAGATAGCCGGGCGCAGCCACGGCCGAAGCGACAGATAGCTGGCATCGGGATCAACCCAGTGAAACCTGTTCGCCCCGTTGGTGCTGCACGCCGACAGCGCGCGATGCACCTCGGCAAGTGTGTTCCCGATCAGCTGCAGCTCTGCCGTGCTGCGGCCCGTGAGCGGATCGCCAGGGACCCAGCTAAGCAGAGCCAGAAATCCATCGCCGACGTCGACGGCGAGGCGGCCGTCCCTTGCGGCAACGGGGGCGCCTGAAGGGATGCCGGAGGCTTCCAGTCGCCTCGCGAGTTCCAGCCCGCCCGCGAATTGCGTGCCGGCGTGGCCGGCGACTCGCTTGGCAACCCACTTGTGATCACCGTGCTCGACGATCCACGTGGCCGAACCCATGCCGCCAGGGTGCGCGGTGATCGTCACGGCAGAAAGGTTCCAGTGCTGCTCCAGATACGTCCTCAGCATCGAGACCGGGTTCACAGATCGACTTAACCAAAGATTCGGTGACCAGCGCAGCCGGCGGCGTCGGCAGTTGGTGACACAATCGGAGTTGAGCCATCGGCAGGTACCACCGAATCGAGACCGTCATGGACCACACAGAGGCTTCCTTGCGGGCAGAGATCGCTGAGCTGCGCCGCTTGGTCGAGAAGCATCAGTGGTCGGGGCTCACGCCCTACAAGTCGACGGGCTGCTGCCCCGAGTGCGCGGGCGCATCTCCACCCCAGGGCAAGGGACACCGCCCGCACTGCGCCATCGTCGCTGCTCTGGCCCTTCACTACAGCGCTTCCTGGTGACGAGCGCTGCGGCGGAGATTCCTCCGGTCGTCATCGTCCGTGCCACGTCAGCTAGGCGCTCCGAGATATGGTCGTCATCGATGGACGTCCCTATCGCGGTGACCGACGGGCTCATCCGAATCCGGTCTGGCCCGTCTTCCAGGCGGGCGGATGTCTTTGTCGGCGATCACAAGACCCCGGGATGGATCGACTACGAAGCGAGCTGCCCTCGGGCTGGAGCCGGCATCGCGCTCGTGCGGTGTGGTTTCCCTGAGCGGCTGCGGTCGAGCGGGCATGCGCGGCGTGCGGTGCACTTGCTCCTGCATCATCTGGCGACTCGGACCGAGCTCACGAACAGCCGTCCTGCGGATGGAGCCACCCGACACGGGATTGCTCGACGGTCGCCGTAGCCGCGGGGTTCGCCGTTCGCGGCACTGTCAAGGGCGAACGCGTGCTCGAGCGGCCGGTCCCGCCGGTGAGCTATACCGACGGAGTCGTCACCATCCGGCCGCAGCGAGTCGATGACATCGACCGGCACATGGAGGCGATCGACGATGATCAGATCGATTGGCTCTGGGAGCCGGCGATCGTCAGAGGTGGGAGGCGATGACCCCCGTCGAGCGGCGCGAGCACAATCTCAGGCACCTGCGAGCCTGCCAGGACAACTTCGGCGCAGGCCCGATTTGGACCTTCTCGGCGGACCTTGCGGACGCGAGCTACGTCGCCTACGTGGATTGCGACCTGGCCAACAGCAACGTGCCGACCGGTGAGGCGAACATCTCGTACACCGGACATCCGGCCTACCGCGGACAAGGCAACGTCAGCAGGGCCGTTCGCCTGGTGGCGAGCTTCCTGTGTGACCACACCGGCGCCGGGTCCGCGCACATCATCGTCGATGCGGCGAACACGGCATCGCTGCGGGTGGCCCGCGCCGTGGGAGCCGATAGAGCCGACCGGTGGATCGACGAATACGGCCGGACGATGGTCAGGCACGTCCTGCCGCTCCGCTGACGGCGGCCGCCTGCGTGCTCAGCCAAGAGCGGCCCGCCACGGCTCCAGGTCCAGGCCCGGATAGCGAAGGGCGACGCCCGCAAGCGTGTCGAGAGTCCAGAAGGCGTGGCCCGGCGGCGGGAACCCGAACAACTCGAGCTGGCGTGGCGACGCCCGGCTGGCGAACTGATACCAGAAGGGATCGTGACTGCGGCCGGCCCATGAGTGCCGCTGTCCCCAGTCTGCCGCCGCTGGCCGGTAGCTCAGGTGCATCGTGTAGCGCGCACCCCGTGGTGCGGTCATCGCGGTTCCGCGATGAAAGGTGCCGAGATGGAAGGCGACCACGGTGCCAGCCGGTCCGGCCGCGGATTCCTCGGACTCATACAGATCCGGACTCCCAGATCGGGCGACCCAGCCGTACTCGTCGTCGGTGTGTGCATCCCTCGGATACCAGTTCGGCTTGGCTGGCAAGGCAGCCGTCCTGGAGCGGGAAACGAAGTGCGGTGGGCCCAGTTCTTCCGGCACGTCGCTCAGGTACACGAAGAACTCTGCCTGCTGACAGGCCGCGTCCGAACTCGGAACCAGGATCGTATGGTTTAGGTAATCGCGATGCAGCGCCTGGTCATAGTCGGCAGCGCCGGTGTACTTCGCCCACGCTTCGGCCGAGTAGAGCCGGATGTCGCCGGTGCCGAGCAGGCGCTCGGCCAGTCCGGTGATCCGCTCATGAACGGCCAGCAGGCTGATCTCGGCGCTGGCGAACGGGAAGCTGTCGATGCCGGCGAACTCGTCACCGAGGTAGCGCTCGCACCGCGGGTCCGTGCGGTCATGGAACCCACCCGCGGTGGGGAACATCTGCTCGAGCTCGTCGCGTGCGGCGGCCAGCTCGCCATGGGGCAGCAATCCCGGCAGGACCACGAAGCCATCCGATAGCCACCGGCTTACGATCGCGTCTGTCTGCATGTCCGCAGCTTCCAACGAACACAGCGCGGACCGCATCTGGTTTTCCGGCCCCTGAGCAGGTGCTACCCAGCCTCCATCCGCTGCCGCCTGGGCAGGCGCAGGCCGGGGATCAGCTGAGGTACTCGCTGCCGGTAGCCGGGGTAGTCGTCCGGGAACTCGGCGAGCATGAGCCGTTCCTCGATGTGGATCTTGATCTCGAAGAGCACGAGGAAGACCGGGAACGGCACGATCCATCGCCCGCCGCCAGCCGCCAGCAGGGAGCCGAGCAGCATGCCCAGAATGCCGGTATAGATCGGGTGCCTGGTCAGTCGGTATGGCCCGCCGGTCTGAAGCGCGTGGTGCTCCTTCACCGTCGGCGCCGCGCTCCACATCGCACCCAGCTTCAGCCTGGCCCAGATCGCAAACGTTGTCGCGGTCAGAACGATCACGAGGCCCAGCAGGCGAACCCAGGGCGTCTCTATCAGGACAGAACGCCAGTCCGGCTTCGGCACGGCGAGAATGACGATGGCGACGATGACCGTACCCAGGCCCCAAGCCGACCCGAATCTGCTGCGGGTCCGCTCCGCGGGGGCACCGCGCTCGAAAATGATCGCGCCGATCAGCCAGGTCAGCGTGAAGGCGACCCAGCAGACCGCGAGGATGACGATCGCAACCACGTTCAGCCGGGCAGTCACAAGGCCCAACGTAATCACGGTCCTGCGTGGGCACAGGCAATTTCGGCTGACATTTCTGTCAGAGGTTCGTGATACCCCGGACACAAGGGGGCCCGCGGATATGGCGCGGTGGCGGGACGGCGCTGCGCCGGAACCGCAGGACGTGGCAGCGCCAGGAGGTGACATGGACTGGTCGGAGATGGAACGGCGCCAGCCGCGGCTGGCTGAGCTGGGAAGGCAGCGACTGCTCGACCCGGGCGTCGTGCTGATAGGGACTATCAGGCGCGACGGGACGCCGCGGCTCAGCCCGGTCGAGCCGTGGATTATGGACGGCGTGCTGTGGCTTTCGATGATGTGGCAGTCAATGAAGGCGGCCGACCTGCTCAGGGACTCGCGCATCCTGGTGCACAACGCGGTCAGCAACCGCGACGGGCAAGACGGCGAGTTCAAGCTGCGCGGCAATCGCACGCGACGAAACCGGCCTGGACGTGCAGCGCAAGTACGCGAGCGAAGTCGCGCAGAGCCTCGGCTGGGACCCGGTGCCGGGCAAGTTCCACCTGTTCGCGGTCGGGTTCGACGACGTCACCTACGTTCGCTACGACGGGCCGACCGGGGATCAGTACGTCGTGCAATGGCCGCCAGCGCGAGAGTATCGTCCGCCGCGCCACGTCGCCCACGAGCGTCGGCAAGCCTGAGCCGTTCATCGAGATACTCGTGCCAGAAGCGGCCTGATACCCGTGGCGGTGAGGCAAAGCCGGCGCAGCTGAGCTGGGGCGGCGGGCGACCTTACGGCGCCCAGGCGTACAGGCCCGTGCTGCTCGCTGTATACAGCCATCCGTGGGCGAAGGCGCTCTGCGGGAAGTCATTGCCGGGGTCGAGTTGCGCGAGCATCGCGCCGTTCGAAGCGTCGAATACGTAGGTCTCATTCGGCAGCCCGGAGTTGTCGTAGGTCCCGACAGCGATGACGCCGCCTCCGTTGATCGACGGGCTGGTCAGCACCCCGTTCGGCAGGCCGGTCTGCCAGCTGATCGCCCCGGTCGCCGGGTCGATCCGCTCCAGAGCGCCGCGGAACGCCGTGCCGCCGATGGTCGTCCCCGGACCGGTCATGTACAGGGACGTGCCGTCGAAGGCCGCGGCCGACTGGCATTGGCCGAGAACCTTGTCGCTGGATTTCACGCCGATCCTCATCTGCCACACCTTGGTCATGTTCGACCGCCGCAGGGCGTAGTAGAGGCCGTTCTTATTGCAGGCGCCGACCATCGGGGTTGCCGTGCCGTTGATCGTGGCGGTGAACAGTGTCGGTGAGCCGCCGAAGTCGCCGTCGCCCGTGACCTCAGATGGCGGCACGGGAACGAGGCGAGCAGCTTGAGCGCGGGACTGAGCTTGAGGATCGCGATGGTCTGGAACCGCTGCGAGCCCGCCGGCCCGTTGCCGGTCGTCGCGTAGACGTTGCCCGACCCGTCGACGGCCACTGTCGACCAGACCGATCCTCCTACGTGCCCTGTCGGCACCGTGTAGAACGTGGCCGTCCGTTGCCCGGTGGCCTGATTGAACGCCGCGATCCCGCCGCGAACCAGGGGAGTGTCGCAGTTCGACGCGATACCGACGTAGATCTTGCCGTGCGAGACCGTGGGCGAGGACCAGTCGAAGTAGTCGTTCACCGTCGTCGACGGGATCGCGATCGGCGTCCGCCAGACCTGCGCGAGCGTCGTGGCGTTCAGCGCGTACAGGTAGCCGTCGGGCGCGGCCACGTAGACCGTGTCCTTGCCGGTCGACGGGTCGCGCGCGACCGTGGCCGTCGACGCGAACCCGAACTTCGGGCAGGTGCGCTGCGACTGGAAGCCGAGGAAGACCTTCTTCTGGCGGATCCCAGTCACGGCGTTGATCTTGTAGAACCATCCGGCGAACGAGCCGAGGAAGACCGAGCCGTCGGCCACGACGGGGCTGGAGACGTAGGGAATGTCGAAGTGCCACTGCTGTACCAGGCCGGGGCATTGGCCGGCGGTAATGGCCGCATCGGCCGCGCGCGACGTGTGCGCGGGGCCGCCGAGGTAAGCGGGCCAGTCACCAGGGCCAACGGCCAGCGCTGGGCCTGACGAAGCGAGTCCCGATCCGACGACGAACCCGGCTGCGACCAGGGCAGCGCCCGTTCTGCGAGCGGCGACGTGCAGCGAGCGCCTCATGCGCCTTCCTCCCCTTACGCGGCTGATTGCCAGCATTATGCAGTGCTGGCACGGCCTGGGCGGGGAATCGGGGAGCCCGGATGCCGCAACTTAGCCCTTTTCGCGTCGGGGCAACCGGCGGATATGAGAACGGCCGGTCTTGCGACCGGCCGTCCTGAGCTAGGAGAAGTGCCGGCGAGGAAGGGGTCCCCTCATGGACCCTTCCTCGCCGGCCAGGGGGACGGGCCGCCCATAGTCCGTCCCCCCGATCGGCGGACTAGCCCTTGTTGAACGGGGCAACGAGCGGGTTCGTGCTCGAGAACAGCCCGGCCGGGTTGGGGTACCAGACCCAGACGTGCATCGTGATCAGGTCTGGGTGCCAGAACGTGAACTTGGCTCCCGAAGGCGCCTTCTGCGCGCACGACTTGGAGTTCTGGTCCGGGATGAAGGTGCCGTCGGCGTAGTGGCACGCCGCGGGGAACGAACCAAACGTCGCGTTGGGCAATGGCGGGTTCTTCGGCATCTTCGTGAACACCCACTCCAGCGCGCCAAGCTGCCAGCCGCTCTTGGTGTGCTCATACACCAGGATCTGCGGCTTGCGGACGTTGAACCCGGCGATGTTCGGGTTCAGGAAGTGGAAGCCCATGTTCGGCATCATCTTGGTGATGATCATGTAGCCGTCCGACTTGGCCTTGGCCAGGTTCGTGGCGTACTTCCCGGTGGCTGCCCTGGCAGCCGCAAGCTGACCAGCAATCTGTAGCGACAGGGGATCGGCAGACATGCTCATGGCATGTCCTGCCTGCGGCTGATGCTGCCGCGTGACCTGCGGTGCCTCGCCGTAGCCGCGGGGAATCACCGAGGTCTGCGCCTGCGCTGGCAGCATGGGCAACCCAACCGCAAGGGCCGTAGCCGCCAGGCCGCCGAGCGCCGCTATGCGCATCCTTTTCATTGCGCGTTCTCCTCCTAGGATCCTTCTTGGACCCGGTAGATGTGATCGGCGACCAGTCCGTGGGCCTGCCGGTGAACAGCCGCCGCGGCATCAGCCGACGGCGCCTCGACCAGGCAGAAGATCCGCCCGGCATTCTCATCGACCCAGTACCTCAGGTAGCGAACGTCGAATTCGTCCTGCGCCTGCAGGTCGGCGAGATGTGCCTTGGCGACGTCTTCCATCGCGACGCCACCGGGCACATCATGAACATCCATAAAAAGCGGCACTAGCTGCCTCCCCTCCTAGTCGTCGGTGTTACTCGACCACCGTAGGAAGACAGGGCCCGCTTACAGATCGGGAGAAATGCCCGGCTTGGCCGCCCGGATACCTAAATTGCCCAGCGCAATGCCTAGGTTGGGATGCCGATGCCCATCTCGGCGGCCTGACGGGCCGCCGCGGTCCTGGAAGAAACGCCGATCTTGGACAGCACCGACGACCAGGGATTCTAAGACATTGCGGCCATTACGACACCCGAGCGCCTTGCCTGCACTAGTGCCGGACTGAGGTCAGGAAAGCCGGAATCCGCCAGTCACCGTGCAGTTGTGCCGTGCTCTACTTGCAAGGTGAGTCCTGCCCGTAAGTCGCTGGTTGCCGCGCTAACCGGCAGGCGCGACCAGCATGCGCCCGATGCCCTGTCAGCCGAAGAAGCCGAGCGGGTCAAGGCCAGGGTCCGGCTGCTGATCGAGATCACAGCCCGCGCGGTGGAGTACCGGAAGGGCCTGCTGACTGCGGTTGCGCAGCTCAGCCGGGAGGAAGCGGCAATCATCGCCGACCTGGAAAGGCACGGCCTGCAGGTTCCGCAACTGCATGACGTTCTCTGTGGCGGCCATGTGCTCATCGACGACCCGCAACTCTACGAGGACTGGCATTTCAAGAAGGTCAGTCATGTGCGCATATCGAGTCATCATCACGAGATCGACAAGACGCGATACCCCGACATCGGGATGCGCGGCCATGTCGTCAGGGAGAAGCTGCACGGCAGGACCTCCACGGGAACCTGGGTACAACTCGAGAAGACCCCTGCCGCGTTCGGGCAGCGCAAGCTGCCGACCCTGGACGACCTCCGGCACCTGATGGACTACATCGTCTACCGCGTGACGCGGAGCAACGTCGGGCCATGGGGTTTGTCAAGGCGGACCGAGCGCCGGCCCATGTACCTCTCACCTGACCTGGCCGTGCCAACTCCGCTCTCGCCGTCGATCGCTGGTGCCGTCGCGTCGACGCTGAGCCGGATTGAGGCACACGACGATGTGACCGCCGTCTCGGCCGATCTGGCGCCCCGATTCCCGCCGCCGGACCGGGTCGACCCCGTCCTGGACCTCGGCAAGGCACTGCCAGGACGGGCGGGCCGCGGCCTCTTCGGCAACTCGGCAGTCTGGGTGACAGAGACACCATCCCCCGTGGCGGCCGCCATCCTGGGTCAGGACCGCACCCAGCCCCAGGACAAGCATGGGTGGGCCGAGGTGGGACTGTCATGAGCCGGCCTGTCGCAGCGCGGCTCGAAGGGCGGCGGCCAGGCAGCGGTCCCAGCCGGCCTGGTCGACGTCTGTCGTCGACCTGGTCGGCACGGGCCCGGTGCTGCTCGGTGCTTACACCATCGCCGAGCTCACGGCCGTCGATGCGATCGTCGACTTCCTCGAGGCGAGGCCAGCGGACGAGGCGATCGCCGAGGCCGTGCGCTCGCTCGCCGCCAGACAGCTGCTCGTGGCAGGAACCGCGGACGGCCAGGTGCAAGTCCGCGGCGATCTCGGCATCGCCGTGGCGTTCCAGCAACGCGCCAGGCTGGTGCTGGACGCCAGGGCCGCCGGAACTGTCCCTGGCGAGCCGTGGCGGATCCTCATGTTGCCGCAGCCCGAGCCGATCAGCCTGGTCGTGCGCATCGACGCCCTCGGCGTCCACGAGCTCGGGCTGTACCGGACGGCCGATGCCCTCGACCGGCTGACAAGCTGGTTGCCCGCCGGCGAGTTTGCCGAGCGCGGGAACGGGAGCCCGGACGACGTCATCGCCGCTGCCGAACGGTCCGCGCTTGTCACGGTGACCCGGTACACGGCAAAGGGCTCCTCCGAGGTCGCCGGAGTGAGCACCGACCTCGTGCTGGCACGTCACGGCGGCGACCTGCACGCCTTCGCCAGAAGCGGTGGTGAAAGCTCAGCGCTGGTGCGAGGACGCCTGCAGGGCAACAACGTCAGGGAGACCCTCGCGACGATGCTGGCCTGAATCACACGACGGGCTCGCCGAAGGGCGTGAAGCAGTACAAGCCATGGTCCTCGGCGCCGACGAACACCGAGTTATCCATGATCACTGGGGTCCCGCTGAGACCCGCGCCGGTCTTGGCCAGCCAGACAACCTCGCCTCCGATCCGCAGGCCGGTCACCGTGCCGTTCGTGGACTCGGTGAACAACATCCCGCCCGTGACACTGACGCCGGTAACCGGACCGGCCAGCGGCTCACTCCACATCGTGGATCCGGTGCTCGCATGTAGGGCAGTCAGACTGCCGTCGGCCGCACCGACGTACAGGTGACTGGCTTGATACGCCATCGACCCGGTGATCGCGCTGTTGCCCAGCGATTTTGACCAGTTGCGATGCCCGGTGGCCTCGGCGAACGACGTGACGGCGCCATTGGCCGCGCCGACGAGAACCCGGCCTTGCGCGATCAAGAGGCTATTGGTGACCGCACCGCCGGCCGAAGCATGCCAGCGCTTAGACGGCGAGGCGCCTCCGACGTGGAACGCGGTGACAGTGCCGCTCGCGTCTCCGACGATCAACAGGGAGGCGGCCGGGTCGAGCGCGGGTGATCCGTCGATCGCCCCCGGCACCGTCGCGGTCCAGAGGATCTTGCCCGTCTGCTCAGCGATCGCGTAAAGCTTGTGATTGTCCGCCCCGATGTAGACGACGTTGTTGTAGATCAGCGGCGAGGACTTCACCGGCCCGCCAGTCGTGACGGTCCATGCCGGTTTGCCAGTGTGCTCGGCATAGGCGCTGACCTTGTCGTTGGACGACCCGGCCACGACAAGCCCGGCCGCTGTGTCGACGGCGGGCGATGAGTCAACGGCGCCGCCTACCGAGGCTGACCACGCCAGCGCACCCGTCAGGATGTGGATGGCGCTGAGCGTGCCCGATGTGTCACCGGCGAAGGCCAGCTGACTGGCGACCGCTGGCGTGCTGTCGATGGGCGCCGGAGCCGTGTACACCCAGAACGGTCGCATTCGGTACGGCTTACCGGGGGTTACCTCTTCGGACAGAACGCGGTCATTGGGCTGATCGCTGGTGCGCTCTGGGTCGTGCCCGGCCTCTGGCCACGGGCCTGTGACGTACAGCGCGGCGGTCGCCGATCGACCAGAGCCAGCGCCCGCGGCCGTGACGGCGCTCAGGCCGAAGTCGTAGATCGAAGGCAGACCGACGGCCTTGCGCGCGAACCCGCCGTTCGATCCTGCGGTTGCTGTCGCCAGCTGGCTACCTGGCAGGGACAGCCGGACCTTCTCGCCCGGCCGGAATCCGGAACCTGACGCATAGATGGTGCTCCCGGGCGCCGCTTCCGCGACCGAGAGGCGGACATGCGGGCCGGCCGCGGCAGCCAAGACAGTCACCGTCGTGTGCTTGAGCGCCGTGTCAACCAGGCCATCGCCGCCCACGGCTCTGGCAGTGAACGCCAGCACGCTCCCCTCATGCGGGGCGGGCACCCCGAACGTCCAGTTGCGCTGCGAACCGGTGCCGGTGAGGACGGCACTGTTCCATGCCGGGCCGGCCTGCCAGGAGCGGGTTGCGGCGTTCCACCACGGTCCTGCGGCGCCATTGCGCTGCACGGCGACGGCGACAGCGCTCACGGCCGCCGATCCCGCGGTAGCCGTTCCCGCGGCGACAACCGGCTTGCTGCCGGGGTTAGCTATCACCGAGCCGGACGTCGGCGAGCTGATGGACGTGGTCGGTGCGACGCCATTGGCGCCGCCGATGGCCAGGTCATAGAGGAAGCCATCGCTGGAGCCGATGATGAGGTTGCCGGCCGAGTCAGCGGCCGAGCTGATCACGTAGCCCTGCGGTCTGGTAGCTGTACAGCGGCGTCCCGGTCGCCAGGCTCCGCACCTCGATCGCTCCCTTGAGGTCGCCGTAGACGACGACCTGCTGTCCGGCCGGGCCGGTGACCAGCGGCGAGGAGAGGACCTCGGTGTCGGAAGGGCCGGTCTGCTCCGACAGCCAGAGTTGCTTGCCGGTGACCGCGTCCACCGCGGCGATGCCGAGCGGAGTGCCGAAGACCAGCGTCCGACCGGCTAGCGCCGCAGTCGACCGCCCGCCATCATGGTTGGCGCCGGTCGCCGCGCCGTAGTCGTAAGTCCACTTGAGCTTGCCGGTCGTCAGGTCGATGGCGTAGAGAATCCGGTCCTTGCCGGGAACGTAGGCCATGCCGTCGGCGATCCCGTTGCGCCCTGGCGGCGAGATGACGGTGCCCGCGCCAAAGTCGGCGAGGCCGCCCGTCAGCGACGCAACCCGCCAGAGCGTCGCGCCGGTCCTGGCGTTGAGCGCGTAAACGGCGCAGTCCGGGTCGCCGCTCCCGAAGATCACCAGCGGCACGCCCTTGGCGTTGACGCCGTAGGAGTCCGGACTCCAACTGCCAGAGAAGACGGGATAAGGAAGGCGCTTCCATTCGACCTTGCACGTCGCGTCGTTGATCGCCATCAGCGGGCCAGGGATTGCCCCCTCGTCCTGTACCCCGACGAACAGGGTGCGGACGCCGCCAGGCGGCGTGGCGATCACGGGACTGGCGAAGTCGACTCCGGTGCCGAGTGATTGCGTGCATTGCACGGCACCGGTATTGGCGTTGACTTTGATCATCCGGCTGCTGACGGCGGTGCCAACCCAGAGATGATTGCCCGATACGGCCGGCGTCGCGTGAATTGGCACGCCGAAGGCGTCGGACCAGACGATAGCGCCGGTAGCGGTATTGATTGCCTCGAGATCGCCGTTTTCGTTGGCGACGTAGGCCAGCGTGGCGTTCAACGCCGCACTGAATTGCGTGACCGGCGACGACAGCACCGGCCCGAAGGTATGTGTCATCCAGCGAACGCCGAGCTGGCCGGCATTGGCGGCGGAGATCGCCGGGTCCTGGGACACCCCGGTGAGCTGGTCGTTGCCGTGGAAGCTCGGCCAGTTCGCGAACTGCGGCGCTGCCAGCGCTGCGGCCTGCCGCGCGGTGCTACCGGTCGCGCGGATCGGCGCTGCTGATGCCGGGACCGCGCTCAGCGCCGAGGCGACGCCCGCGATCGCGGCGACCATGGTCGTCAACGCGGCCGGGACCGCCCGTGTCCTTGAACGCGGTCGAACCGGAATTCCGCGGATACCAGACACCGGTGCCTCCTTGATGACAATCCGCCGCCATAGGTGCGGCGCTATCCATCATCAGGACGCTTGACAGCACGTTTGAGTTAACAGGATGGCAATGTGTTTTTCATCTGGCCGCATCGCCTTGAGCTGGATCAGCCTTGCGGGCATCGATCAGAAATCGCGCGGTAGTAGCGTTAAACGGGCCATCGGCCTGAATGCGCTCGTGAAGTGCGCGCAGCCGATCGCGGTAGCCATCCACGGTGAATCCCGGCACAATCCAGATGACTTTGCGGAGGAAATGGACAACGGCGGCCACGTCGTAGAACTCCATCCGGCCGCGGAACTCCCGCACGTCGGTCACGGTGAGCCCGGCCTGCTCGGCCGCGCGGACCGACCGCTTCGGGTGCCGGGCCGGCACGGCCGATGGGTCGGGCTCGGGCAGCGGGCCCATCATGAACTCGGTGAGCTCACGCACTGAACCGTCGCCTACCTCTTGCGAGAAGTAGCTGCCGCCCGGTTTGAGCACCCGGGCGACCTCGTTCCACGGCACGGCTACCGGGTGCCTGCTCACCACCAGGTCGAACGTGGCGTCGTCGAACGGCAGGTCGGAAAGTTCCTCCTCGACCGGCACCACCTGCGCGCCGAGCCTGGCCAGATTTCGCCTGGCCACCTCGACGTTGGGCGGCCATGACTCCGTGGCCATAAGAGTCGGCGGGCCAGCCGGGATGCTGGCAAGCACCTCACCGCCGCCTGTCTGGAGGTCCAGAGCCGCCGCATCAGGAACGCTCGCGAGCGCCGACATCCGCTCGCCAAGCAGTCTCGCGTACCCCCACGGCGGCCGCTCCTCACTGGCGCGCCCCTCGAACCATGAGAAGTCCCAGCCGCCGACGTCGACCGCGTCTCCCTCAGCCAGCAGATCCTCGAAGCCCGGCATTTTTGTATCTCCGCCTTCATGTCGGTTCGGGCCTGTATTCCCGGCTCACGCAGGTTGCCCGCATTGCGGCTAGATTCTCGGTCATGCACTCTATTGCGGAGCAACGCCGGATAGGCATCCTGCTCTTCGACGGCGTCGAGGAACTCGACGCCGTCGGTCCGTGGGAGGTTTTCGGCTTCTGGACGAATACCTGGCCAGACGACGGCTGGCAGGTGCTGTGCTTCGCCGCCGATGGCCGCCAGGTGACCGGCGCCAAGGGACTGACCATAGTCCCGCAGCACGCGACGGCCGACCTGCCGCCGCTCGACGTGCTCCTGCACCCGGGCGGCCGAGGCACCAGGCCGATGCTCACGGACGCCGGTCACCTCGACTGGATCCGCGCACAGCGAGCCGCCGTGCCGCTGATGACGAGCGTTTGCACGGGTTCGCTGGTCTACGCCGCGGCCGGGCTGCTGACAGGCCGGCCAGCCACCACATACTGGGCGTCAATGGGCACGCTGACCGAGCTCGACCCGTCGATCGAGGTCAGGCCCGGCGACCGGTTCGTCGACGACGGCGACATCGTGACCTCGGCGGGCGTCTCGGCCGGAATCGACATGGCGCTGCACCTGGTTGCGCGCCTGGCCTCGCCTGACCGTGCCCGGGAGGTGCGCCGCGGCATCCAGTACGACCCTGAGCCCCCGATCTGACCGTGCGGTCGTCCTCTGCCGCACCTCTCGGCAGTCACGCCAGATTGACAAATATTGCTTCAACAGTCAATTATTGTCTGTGTGGACAGCAATCAGTCCGGCGACGCCGCAATTGCCGACCTCTTCGACGCTCTCGCGGACCCGACAAGGCGGCGGGTCGTGGAGCTGCTCGGCAGCAAGCCCGCCAGGGCAGGCGAGCTGGCCGCGGCGGTCGGAACCTCGGCCCCCGCGATGAGCAAGCACCTGAGGCAGCTCCTGAGGGTCGGCCTTGTCGCCGACGAACGCGACTCAACCGATGCCCGAGCGCGCGTCTTCAGCCTCCGGCCGCAGTCCGTTGCCGCGATCCAGGCCTGGCTTGACCAGCTTCAGGCGCACTGGGATGCACAGCTCCGGTCGTTTCGGCGACACCTCGAGAAGGAGGAACGGCAATGACCAGCGCTCGATCCGTGTCCAGCTCCGTCACTGTGAGCGCCAGCCCGGAGGTCGCGTTCACCGCGTTCACCGACGAAATGGACCTGTGGTGGGTGCGAGGGCCGATCAACTTCTTCGACTCAGCGCGCGCGGTCGCTATGGTCTGCGAGCCGGGGGTCGGCGGCCGGATCCTCGAGGTCTACGGGTCAGATCCGCTCGATGCGCTGGAGATCGGCAGGATCACCGAGTGGCGGCCTGGGGAGCGGGTGTCCTGGCACAGCTCGCTTGATGACGTCGAAGTCGAGGTGACGTTCGCGCCAGTCGCCGGCGGGACGACCGTTCAGGTGCTGGCGACCGTTCCCGCTGACGGGCAGGACCGCGGCGGCACGTTCTGGCAGCGGATCGTGCCTGACTGGTTCGGTTCCTGGTGCGCCAGGCGCGGCACGGCCGCACGAGTGCCCGACGAAATTGACCGGCTGGCGATCGCCGTCTACTACGTCAGGCCCGTGACGGCCGCACGCTGGCTGGCCGAGGCGTTCGGTCTGACATCCCCGCGCAGCCTGCCTGTCCCGGAGCCAGGCAAGGATCTAGACGCCGAGCGCGCCTGGCTGGAGTTCCGCGTCGGGCGCTGCTCTGTGCTGATCTTCAAGGCCGAGAACAGCCCTGCAGAGCCTGTGCCGGTAACCCACGTGCCATGGATCTATGTCGATGACCTGGACGCTCACTTCGCCAGGGCCATCGCGGCCGGTGCAAAGATCGTCGAGCCGATCCACCAGCACGGCTTCCGCGCCTACGAGGCCGAGGACCTGGAGGGTCACCGATGGACCTTCGTCCAGGCGCGGCCGACCATGCGCTGACAAGCCCGGGCGAAGAACACCAAGGTCCATCGGGCCCTTCTAAGAAAACACCCGATGGACCTTGGTGTTCTATTTGCAGGGTGGGGTGATCGAGCCGATCCAAGGGGGCAGAGGGTGGGAATCTACGAGCGCCAGGTGGTGCCGCGCGTGATCAACAAGGTGTGCGGCAGCAGAGCGCTGGACGAGCTGAGGCGGCGCGTCTGCTCGGGCCTGGCAGGCGAAGTGGTCGAGGTTGGCTTCGGGTCCGGGCTGAACATTCCCTTCTATCCTGCGACCGTCACCGCGGTCAGCGCGGTCGAGCCTTCCGATGTCGCGTGGCGCTTGGCCACCGACCGGCTTGCAACGGCCGGCGTCCCGATCAGCCGGGCGGGCCTTAACGGCGAGTCCCTGCCCTTCGGCGACGCCACCTTCGATGCCGCGCTGAGCACCTGGACGCTGTGCACGATTCCCGACGTTGCGTCTGGCGCTCCGCGAACTTCGCAGGGTGCTGCGGCCCGGCGGTCAGCTGCACTTCCTCGATCACGGACTTGCGCCTGACGAGCGAGTACGTCGCTGGCAGCGTAGGCTCGACCCGCTCCAGCGGCGTATCGCAGGCGGCTGCCACTTCACCAGGCCGATCGTCGAGCTGATCAGGGCGGCCGGATTCACGATCACCTCGCTGGAAGAGTTCTACGAGCCTGGGCCGAAGGTGGGCGGAGCTGACTCGCTCGGGGTTGCGCTCTCGCCTGGGAACTGACTGGACGCGGTCTGCTGAGCGCTAATTATGTTGAGCGGCTTCGTCGCTGGCTTGCATGCTTAGCGGCATGGTCCTTGACGAGTTGTCCGCTGATCTGAGCGCCGCGGAGCTCGTCGACGCCCTGGCCGACCCGCATCGCTGCTTTCAGGCCTACCAGATGCTGCGCAGGCGGGGCCCGGCGGCGAGCCTGGCAGCCCGGCGCGGGTTGCAGCATCCGAGCG
This sequence comes from uncultured Actinomycetota bacterium, assembly GCA_963809195.1. Classification (GTDB taxonomy): domain Bacteria; phylum Actinomycetota; class Actinomycetes; order Streptosporangiales; family Streptosporangiaceae; genus Chersky-822. The sequence continues at coordinate 198,110 of CAWEIQ010000007.1, forward strand.
CGCAGGTACGGGAGTACTGCTGTCTCGTGCTCGACCACCTGATGGACGCCGGCAGCGCGTCCGCGCTGATCGAGGCGCTCGATGATCCGGCCGAGCGTGTCAGGCTAGCGGCCGCTCACGCTCTTGCCTGCGAGCGGTGCAAGGATGGCGCCTGGCGGCCGGCCGCAGCGTCGGTGCTGCCACGCGCGATCTCGCTCCTGGCTGGCGACGAGTCCGCCTACGTCCGGGCGATGGCGGTCGAGCTTGTCGGGCTATGGGTGCACAGCCACCCTGCGGCCTGTTCGGCGATTGAGCGCGCGGCTGCGGCGGACCCGGCGGCCGCGGTCAGGAAGAAGGCGTCCTGGTACGCGCCTGGCGGGACCATCTACCATCGCACGAAGCCGCGCCCGCACCGGCTCCGCCCGTTCTAGCCAGCCGGACTTAGGCCCCGTGCTGCAGGCAGCGTGGGACCGTCAACAGCAGGCTCAGTCATCGGGAGGGAAGGGACGTTGCGATCACCCGAAGAGGCGGTGCTAACCAATTTCATGCGAGACGGCCGGATCGTGACGATGCCCGCGAAGAGATCCAGGCGGCTTGTCCTTCTCAACTACGTCGCGCAAAGGTTCGACATAGGCGTGCGGTACTCCGAGAGCGAGGTCAACGGCAGGTTGCGGAACCTGCACGATGACTACGCGGCGCTACGCCGCTACCTGGTCGACGAGGGGTTCATGAGCCGGCAGCACGGTGAGTACTGGCGCACCGGCGGCAGCGTGAACACCTAAGCGCCGTCAGCGCCTCACCATGCCGCCTAACCGGGCAGAACCGCACCGGGCAGGCTCGCCGGCCGCGCCCTTACAGGTCCGCCGGCCCGGTGTGCCGCGGGCCTGGTCGCGCCCTCGGTCCTGTGCATCCAAGCGAGGTCACCGCTGGTCAGTATCTCCGAGCCGATCTGGACCCAGCCGGTCGTACCGTCGCCGCCAAGGCAAGCCACCGGCGCGAGGAACGAGTCCGTGGTGCAGATCTCGCCCCTGGGCCCCTCGTATGCGCCGGCGGCGTTCTGCCAGAATTCGGCCAGCCCTGACGGGTCGATGATCAGGAAGGCGTTCTCTACCTTCGGCCCCTTAGCGTCCTGAATGACAAGCCCGGCCGCGCCGTTGTTCGTCATCGTGATCCGGCACGGATTGGCAGAGCACAGCGGCCGGCCCGGCCGCCCCGCCGCGGGTGCGGCCGCCCCGCCGTGGCCGAGCCCCCATCCGAGGCCTAGCCCGAGCCCGAGGCCGAGCGCGAAGGTGATCAGCGTTCCGGCGGCCAGTGCGGCCAGGCGTGTCTGCTTCGGCTGCATCGCGAGTCCCTTCCGAGCGACCAGGGACCCAACCTATTTCGGCGCCAGCTGCCGGGAACGGCTAACTACCTTCTGAAGAGCCTTCGGAAGGTCCCCACTCTTTCATGGTCTCGCGCATCCGCTGCCTGGCCTCGGCCGCGATGTCCGATGTCGCGGCAGCGCCTGCGAGCACATCCTCGTCGTGCGACGAGGGCCGCTCAATCGCGAAGAGGCCGGCGTCGATCTTGATGGGCGCGCTGGACACGAGCGCCAGGTTCACCGCGTCGCTCGGCCTGGCGTCCACCTCCCGCAACCCGTCCGGCGCCCTGACGACGACGGCGGCGTAGAAGATCGGTGCCACCAGCTTGGTGATCCGGACCTCGGTAATGCCTGATCCCGCGGCTGCCACCATGTCCGCCGCCAGCTGGTACGTGAACGGCCTGGGCGTCTCCGCTGCCTCTAGCGTCAGCGCGAGCGCGGTCGCCTCGGTCGGGCCGATCCAGATCGGCAGCCAGCGGTCGCCCGCGCGCTCGGTCAGGATCATGATGTGCTTGCGCTCGGCCGGGTCGTCGGCTTGTGTTCTCCGGATCTCGCTGACCTCGGCGTCGACCCAAGCCACGGCGTCGTCTGTGGTCACGTCCTGGTCCTCTCTGCTATCGATCAATGGGGCGAGCCTGGCCGCGAGTGCGGCCCTGCCCTGGTGCAACCTGGCCTTGACCGCACCGCGGGTGATGCCGAGCTCGGCAGCTACGTCGAGGTGACTGAGCCCTTGCAGGTAGAACAGCAGCACAGCCTCCCGCTGGCCGGCCGGCAGCTGGTCGATGGCGGCGCGTACCCGCCTGGCAACGTCTGCGATCTCCGCTGCCTCGGCCGGACCTGGCAGCATCGAGGCCCGCTCGGGCATCACGGCGGGAATCTCGGCGTTCAGCTGCCGGCGCCAGCGCCGCGCGACGTTCAGCGCGATGCCGCAGAACCATGCGCCGAAGCTGGCCGGCGTACGCAACCTGTCAAGGTTGGTCATCGCCGCGACAGCCGCTTCCTGCGCAGCGTCGCAGCCGAGTTCGGGTGAGCCAAGAACACGCCCGGCGAGGAATGCTGCCGTCCGCCAGTGCCGGAGCAGCAGCTCGGCGAGCGCCTCGCGGTCTGCGAGCATGGCGGCGCGCACGAGCTCGGCATCCGGCCGGCCACCTCGCGTTTGTCCCACGATTCATAGTGCCAGCGGCGGCCGCGCGGGTTAGTTCGCCGCCTCGGTCAGTTCATCAGTGCGTCAGCGCGTCAGCGCATGGCTAGAACGAAGTCGGCCCGCTCGGCCACCGATGCCAGCGGCAGGCTGATCACTTCGTATCCGAAGCCCTCGTAGGCGGTACGGGCTGCCTCCGAACCTGCGACCGCGTCGGCGAAGTCCTGCGTGCGCTCGGCGTCGGTCGTGTAGATCGCCTGCCACGCCGGCGCCAGGAACACCCGGTGCCGGTACCTGAACACGTGTGCCGCGGCCGTCACGTGCGCAGGCACCGGCATGCCGAGCATCCGGTAATAGCCGGTGAGCTCGGGGATTCCGCGGTCGAAGAAGATCGCGGGGACCGGCTCTTTCTCGGCCATCCGGTACGACCGCATCTCCCAGGCCAGCATCAGCTCGGCGAACAGCGCGGCGTCGGCGGTTTCCAGAGCCCGACCGCCGATCAGCGTCTGGTCGACGATGATGGCACGGCCGGCCTCGACCGTCCCGGCGAAGCCGCGCCGGCGGAGTTCGGCGATCAGCGACGTCTTGCCGGTCCCCGGGCCGCCGGTGATGATCGTGAAACGGTCACCGGTGGGCTTTGTTGCAGCCAATTGTTGCGTCCTTTCCGGGCAGCACGAACCGCGACGGGGGCTTAACGGGTGAAGGTGCCGCGAATTCTCAGGCGGACGGCCGCTGGCCGGGGACGACGAGGCCGCATTCGTAGGCCATGACGACGAGCTGAGCGCGGTCGCGGGCGTTGAGCTTGTTCATGATGCGGCTGACGTGCGTCTTCGAGGTCAGCGGGCTGACGAAGAGGTTCCCTGCGATCTCGTCGTTCGACAAGCCGGCCGCGACCAGCGTCATGACCTCGCGTTCCCGCTCGGTGAGGCCGTCGAGTTCGCGGCCCGTCGGCCGGTGATTGTCGGGGCGGCTAGCCAGGTCCGTGATCAGCTTTCTGGTGACGCTGGGTGAGAGAAGTGCGTCGCCGCGCGCGACCACCCTGACGGCTTGGATCAGCTCGGCGGGCTCAGAATCCTTGACCAGGAAGCCGCTGGCGCCCGACCTGATGGCCTGGTAAACGTACTCGTCCGACTCGAACGTCGTCAAGATGATGACTCGCACGCCCGCGAGGTCGTCATCGGCGGCGATCCGCCGGGTGGCCTCGAGCCCGTCAACGCCGGGCATCCTGATGTCCATCAGGACGACGTCCGCTCGGTGCTTGCGGACCATCTCGGTGGCCTGGGCACCGTCGGCGGCCTCTCCGACGACCTCGATATCGTCAGCGGACTCGAGCAGGATCTTGAACCCAGCCCTGATCAGCGACTGGTCGTCGGCCAGCAGCACCCGGATCACGATTGCCTGCCCTTGCTCGCGGCGCTCGAGGCGGCGGCGCCGTTGTCCGTCGCGCGCGCCTGCGGATCCTCAGCCCCGTCCAGCGGCCCGAACGGGAGCGCAGCGGTGACCGTGAATCCGCCGCCGCTGGCCGGTCCGGCCTGGAGAGTTCCGCCAGCCGTTGCGGCTCGCTCGCGCATGCCGACCAGCCCGTGGCCGGTCTGCGGCTGATCGGCGCCGCTAACGTCCTTCGCGGCCGCGGAGGGCACGCCGCGTCCTGTATCCGCGACCTCGATCAGCAGCTGGCGGTCGCGGTAGGTCAGCGTGACAGTAGCCGTGGCCGGGCCCGCGTGCCTGATCGCGTTGGTGAGCGACTCCTGGATGATCCGGTAGGCCGCGAGGTCAACCCCCGCAGGCAGCGGCACCGCCTCGCCGGTGACGACCAGCGTGGTAGGCAGCCCGGCCTGGCTCGCGCCTGCGATGAGGGCGTCGAGCTGCGCCAGGCCAGGGGCCGGCGCGGTCGGGTCGGCGTCGTCGGCCTGCCTGAGCACATTGAGGATCGCCCTGAGCTCCCTCAGCCCGTTCTTGCTCGCCGTCCTGATCGCCTGCAGCGCCTCGGCAGCGGCGTCCGGGCGGTCGGCGAGCACGGTGGCCGCGGCGCTGGCCTGCACGTTGATGGTCGACATGGTGTGCGCGACGACGTCGTGCAGCTCGCGCGCGATTCGCAGCCGTTCCTCGTCGATGCGCCTCCTGGCCTCGTCCTCGGCCCTGGCCTGTATCGACGCGACGAACGCCCTGCGGTTGCTGACCGCGATCCCGCCGAGGCACGCCGCGGCCATCAGCACAGGCAGGACGATCACCGCGCCGCCGGTCGCCGTGCCGAACGGGTTGCTCGCCGCAGTCGCGGACAGAAGGACAGCCAGCGCCGCGCCCGACGCGGCCAGCGCCTGCTTGACGTTCACCCTGGTCGCCACCGCGTAGACGGCGGCGGCGGGAGCGAGCAGCGCTGCGCCGTTGACGTAGCCGAGCAGCGTGTAGACCAGCACGCCGACGGTGGAGACCGCTAGCACGGTCAGCGGGAACCGGTTCCGCCAGATCAGTGCCAGGCTTGCGGCGGCCACAAGAAGCAACGCGCCAGCCGACGGCACCGGGATCGGAGCGTGAAACTGGACGATGTCGGCCTTGTTGTGCGGATGGCCTTCGCCATAGCTGCCCCACACGGTGATCGCCGTCATGAACACGGCAAACACGACATTGCGGGCCGGCGACCGCTGCCACCAGCGCCAGGCAGCGCGAACCCACTCCATGCCCGAAGACTAAGTCCTCCGGCGCCGCGGGTCGCCATCCCTGGGTAGACGATGTCCGTACTCCCGCGGGAGTACGCGCCGGCCTTGATGCTCCTGCCGCGGTACCGGCAAGTGTCGCCGCTGGCAGGACGACGCGGCGCAGTCGAAAAGGAACCCTGGAATGCGGTCGGCGGAGCGTCCGCCGGCGCCGTACCCCGGGAGAATCCGATGTCATCCCTGACTCGATTCGTATTGCGTCACAAGGCGCTCGTCGCGCTGTTCTGGATGGTCGTGGCCGTTGCGGGAGTGCTGACAGTGAGCGGCACGACGCATCGGATGACTAACAATTTCTCGATGCCAGGTCAGGCATTCAAGGTCGACAACCAGATCGCCAAGACCTACGGCAACGGCGGCTCGCAGGCCCCGTTCGTGCCGGTATTGACCGCGCCGGCCGGGCCAGCGGATCAGCGATCCAGCGGTCGCCAGGCAGACCGGCAGGATCTTCGCTGCCGCTCGCGGCGGCGCTTCCGCACGCGCGGGTCGCCGATTTCGCCACAACGCATGACAGGGCGTTCCTCACCAAGAACGGCCGGTCAACGTTCGCGCTTGTCTACACGCCGCAGGTGACCGGATTCGGCGGCCCGAACCTGGGTCCTGTGATGCAGCGGGCACTGGACCGGGCGGCCCCGGCAGGCTGGAGGACCGGCGTGACCGGCGTCCAGTTGCTCGACAACGGCAACGGCGCCTCGTCGAGCAAGGGCACGGGGATCATGGCCGAGGCCATGATCGGAGCCCTCGGCGCGCTGGCGATCCTGGCTTTCGTCTACGCCAGCTTCCTCGCGCTGCTGCCGCTGCTGATCGGCGGCATCTCGGTGATGGCCACGTTCCTCGTGGTCGGCGGGCTGACCGAGATCACCGGGATCAGCCAGATCGTCGAGTTCCTGATCGCGCTGATCGGGCTCGGCGTGGCGATCGACTACTCGCTGCTGGTGGTCAGCCGCTGGCGCGAGGAGCGAGCGGCCGGGCGTGACAACGTGGCCGCTGTGATCGAGGCGATGAATCACGCGGCCGGGCGGTTGTCTTCTCCGGGCTCACCGTCGCGATCGGGCTGCTGTCGATGATCGTGCTGCCTGTCCCGATGCTGCGCAGCGTCGGCTACGGCGGCGTGCTCGTTCCGCTGGTGTCCGTCGTGGTCGCGGTGACGCTGCTGCCCGTGATCCTGGCGACCGTCGGGCCGCGCCTGGACTGGCCGCGGCTGCGCACCGAGCGATCGGCGAGCAGGCTGTTCTCGGCCTGGGCGCGCGGGGTGTACCGGCACCGCTGGGTCGCCGCCGTGGCCGGGCTCGCGGTCATCGTCGCGCTGATGCTGCCGGCGCTGTCGCTGCACCTGGGCAATCCGGGCAGCGCCTCGGAGGCGACGTCAGGCCCGGCGCACGACGCGCTGATGACGCTGACCCGCGGCGGTGTTCCCTCCGGCGTGATCACCCCCGCAGAGGTCCTGACCTCAGGGACCTCCGGCGGCTCTGGCGCCGGCTCGGTCACTGGCTCGGTGATCGCCAAGGCAGAGCATGTGCCTGGGATCTACGCGGCTGTGGCTCCGGCGACGCCTGACTACCAGCGCGCTGGGACGGCCATCGTCACCGTGCTGCCACGTACCGAGAGCACGGTCCCGGCTGGCCAGCAGACGGTGGCTGACCTGGAGAAGGCGCTGATCGGGCAGCCGCACGTGCTTGGCGTCGGAGGAGGAGGCGCGTCACTGATCGACTTCGACCACGCGGTCTACGGCGACTTCCCGCTGATGCTCGCGCTGATCGCGATCGCGACGTTCCTGCTGCTCACCAGGGCGTTCCGGTCGGTACTGCTGGCAGCGAAGGCGGTTGTGTTCAACCTGATCTCGCTGGCGGCCGCCTACGGCGTGCTGACCTGGGTCTGGCAGGAAGGACACGGCTCGAACGCTCTCTGGGGCATTCCTGCCACCGGCGCGATCACGATGTGGGTGCCGCTGATGGTGTTCGCCTTCCTGTTCGGCCTGTCGATGGACTACGAGGTGTTCATCCTGACCAGGATCAGGGAGACCTACGACCAGACCGGCGACGGCCGTGCCGCGGTCACCCAGGGCCTGGGCAGGACCGGCCGGCTCGTCACCAGCGCGGCAGCGATCCTGATGCTCAGCTTCCTGTCGATGTCGACCGGCCCGCAGACCGACCTGAAGATCCTCGCGACCGGGCTCGGTGCCGGAATCCTGATCGACGCGGTGGTGATCCGTTGCCTGCTGGTCCCCGCGATGGTCGCGCTGTTCGGCCGCGCCAACTGGTGGCTGCCGTCCTCGCTGGCCAGGTTCCTGCGGGTCCCGGCCTCGGCCGCGCTGCCGGCCGGCGGTCAGCAGGTCCGTGAGGAGGTGCCAGCCCTGACCGGGGTGCGGTAACTCGGGGTACGCACCCCTGCGCCCGCCCGGCCCGAGAGGCCGGGCGGGCGCCCTTGTTTGCCCGGTCTTGTCAGAGCCCGCTGGCAGAATGCGCGGCATGATCGGACGCTGGCACGGACTCGTGATCGACTGCCCGGACCCTCAGGCGCTCGCGAGCTTCTATCAGGAACTGCTCGGCATGATCAGGCTGGACGACGATCCCGGCTGGGTCACTATCGGCGACGCGCCCGATCGCCCTGGCCTGGCGTTCCAGCGCGTGGCCGACTACCAGCCGCCGCGCTGGCCAGACCCGGCCGGTCCGCAGCACATGCATCTGGACGTCGCGGTGCCCGATCTCGAGATGGGCGAGCACGACGTGCTGGCGCGGGGAGCGCAGGTCCTCCCTGGCGGCGGGGCGCGCTTCCGCGTCTACGCCGACCCCGCCGGACACCCGTTCTGCCTGGTGCTGACCTAGCCAGCGGCCGACTCGAAAGGGTTCAGCAGCGCGACACCGCATCGCTCAAAGTCGGCCGTATTCCGGGTGACCAGAGTCCAGCCGCGGCTCCTGGCCGTGGCGGCGAGCAGGCTGTCAACGACCGGCAACGGATCGGGCCCGTTGAGCCTGCCCCACTCATCGGCCACTTTGTCGTCGACATTGACGATGTGGTCGGCGTAGATGGAACGCAACCCGGTCAGCCATGTCTCGAGGGCATCTGCCTGGCCGGCGTCCTTGCGCCGCAGCCGCTCGATCCCCAGCCTGATCTCGCCGAGCGTCAGAACGCTGAGGAAGAGCTCGTCTGAACCGACCGAATTCAGCCAGGCGATCGCGTGCGGATCGGGGCGCTGCTTCCTGAGCTCGGAGATCACGTTGGTGTCGAGGAGATAGCTCATCCTCGCTCGCCCCAGTCGATGCTCCGTGGAGGATCCGCTGACCGGGTGAGGTCAAGGTCGTCGAAACTCGGGCCGATGGTCAGGTAATCCTTGAAATCCGCCACCTCACCCTTGAGGTGGCGGTACTCAGCGATGTCAATGACCACCGCCACCTCGCGTCCATGACGGGTGACGAATTGCGGCCCGTCGATATGGGCTACGCGCAGGAGCTCGCTGAACCGCTGCTTCGCATCCTGAACTTGCCACTGCACGTCGGCCTCCCGCAGATGAGACAGACTAAACAGTCTAGACAGACTAGACGGAAGCATAGCACTAGCGGCGCGCGCTGATCCTGATCTTGTCGGCCGGATACTCGCCTTCGCGCGGCGGGCGGACCCTCGTCAGCTCGGGCGTCAGCCCGCAGTCGCTCAGCATCCCGGCCAGTTCCTCTGGCGAGTACGTGCTGAGCACGACCTGACCGCCCGGCTGGTCGAGCCACTCCTCACCGGCCCCGCCGTGCGTGATCACCACCAGCACGCCTCCCGGCATGAGAACGCGGGCCAGCCCCGTGAGCGCGCCGCTGAGCCTGGCACGCGGCAGGTGATGAAGCGAGTACGAAGCCACCGCGCCCGCGCACGTCGCCGCGCGCAGCGGCAGCGCGAGCAGGTCGGCGGCAAGCAGCGTGGCAGCTGGCACCAGCCGGGCCGCGCCGGCCAGCATGCCTGGCGCGATGTCGAGGCCGATGGCGGTCCGGCCGTGCGCGATGAGGTAGCCGCTTACCTGCGCAGGCCCGCAGCCGACGTCAAGCACGGGCCCTTCGGGGAGATCAGCGAGCGCGGCGTCGAGGAACTCTGTGTCGGTATCCGGCTCGCGTAGCTCTGCGCCGAAGCGCACGGCGTAGTCAGCAGCCATGTCTTCGTAGACTCGGCGCACCGCCCGCAGGTCATAGCCGTCAGGTTCGGCGTTCTGCACCTCTGAGTCAGCCGCCTGCTCAGGCTGCCCCGGCCGGCCTGCCAGGGACATGCTTAGCGCGTTCAGGCGGCCAGGTTACGAGCGGCTTGCCGATCTCCCAGTGGTGGCCGAAGGGGTCATGCACCCGGCCGAGGAGCCACCCGTGCTCCTTTCCTGCCGGGTACACAAGCGTTGCGCCGGCACCGACGGCCCGGTCGATGACCGCCTGCGGGTCATCAACGATCAGCAGCATCCTGGTCGTCGAGCCACTCAAGTGACTCAGGGCTGAAGTTGTCGTGCTCCGGTGACTCATCCGCGACCCAGAACCCTGCGCCGTCGATCTGCAGCTGCGCAACCACGCTCGGGTTATCAGCCGTGCCGCCGACCTGATAGACCACCTCGGCCCCGAATGCGGCCCGGTAGAAGTCGAGCGCAGCGAGGCCGCCCCGGACAGAGAGCTGCGGCAGGATGCTGACCAGCTGGTGGCCGGTCCTCTTGCCGGTTACGGGCATCGGAAGCTCCTTCCCGTCGCGTCATCCAGGCCAGGGTTAACAACAGCGAAGTGCCGTCAACGGCACTGTATGAGCCTGGTCGGCACTTCGCTGCAGTTTCGACGCTCCTGCATCCGTGGTTGACGGAGGGATGGGGGCCCGCCTAACCTCACCAGCCGTGGGCATTCCGGGACGGGACGCGGGAGCGGCCAGGCCACCGCGCAGCGCGGGGGCGCGCGGCACGGGACCCGGCGTGATCACGCCGGATGGCTGCGCGGTCGACTTCTACGCTTTGATGTCGGCACGCCGGGAACCTGAGATTGTCCACGAGGCTGCCGGCGATCCGGCCGCCTCGATACTCGAGCTCGGTTCGGGAACGGGCCGCGTCACAGGACCGCTCGCCGACCTCGGCCACCGCGTTGTCGCGGTTGACGAATCGCCCGAGATGCTCGCGCACATTACGAACGCTCAGACGGTCTGCTCGCGGATCGAGGACCTCGAACTCGACGAGCGGTTCGACGTCGTGCTGCTGGCTTCACATCTCATTAACGTGCCTGGCGATGCGGAGCGTCAGGATCTTCTCGCGGCGTGCGCCAGGCACGTATCGCCGAACGGCTGCGTGATCATCGAACAGCACACGCCTGCGTGGTTCGAGACCGCGAGCGAATCGGAGAGTGAGGCCGACGGGATCGTCTTCCGTCTCCGAGACATCTCCAGGCCAGCGCCCGACCTGTTGTCAGCGACGGTCGAATACGAGGCGGGCGACCGGATCTGGACGCAGACCTTCACGGCGCGCAGCCTGACCACGGACCAGCTAGCGACCTCGCTCGCGACCGCTGGCCTAGCGTTCGACCGCTACCTCACCGCCGATCAGACATGGCTGCGCGCCGTCCCGGCCTGATCTGAAGGCCGATCAGGACCAGCGGATGTTCACGCGATTCAGGAACAGATCCAGGACCCCTCTGTCGCCGGACAGCTGAAGGCAGTCGGGCTGACGCCGGTTCCACAGGGCCAGGTAAAGATCCTCGGCGGTGCCCGTCACCTCGCAGTCGGCGGAACCTGCATCGCCGCCGTCTTCGCGACCCTTGCCTGAAGTCGTCTGAACCTGGTCGGGCCCAATGCTGACCAGCCAGTCCGCGGCGACGTCGGCGCAGCGGACGCGAAGCGTGCGCGCCTGGTCTGAGCGGAGCCGCCCGCCGCGCGGGACGAAGCCCTCGAGTAGCTCGCTGATACCGTCCGCGGCGAAGTCCGCAGGGAACGGCGTCACCGGACGTCTTGCGGCCAGTTCCGCGTCGACGCCGTGCACGGATGTCTCGTGCGCCTGGCGCCGGGCCCACATCGCCAGCGGCGACGGGGCAGGGAGGAACGCCCAGCAGGTCAGGTCCGGATCGGCCTGCGTCAGGACCTTGGTGAGCGCTTCGACCCCCGCGCCGAACCATGGGAGCAGGTCGGCGTCGTCCGGCCAGGTGCCGACGACTTCGTCGAGGTCGACGTTCCATGGCTCGGTCCGCGGCGTGCCCACGATGCTCGCCGCCCAGCGGTGCACACCGCCCTGGTGCCTGACGAGGTCACGAACCACCCAGTCAGGACAGCTCGGCACGGCGGCGTCCGGGCCGGCCTCGGCCGCAGCCGCGGACAGCCGACGACCCGCGTCGCCAAGCGCTTCAATGTGCTTGCTGATCTCCACAACCAGGATTGTACTGGCCTCAGAAGTTCTTATTCTTGCAGGTCAGAGGGGACCGAGGCGGAGTCCCACCAGCTAAATGGGATAGCCAGGCAACGGGACGGGCCTGACACCAGCCGGCTGCGAATGTCATGGGCAATGCGCTAGAACGGTCGTATGGGCCGCGAGCAGATACGGATCCGTGAGTACCAGCCGGACGACCTCGATGCGGTGTACCGCATCTGCCTGCAGACGGCCAACAATGGCGGCGACGGTACGGCGATCTTCCGCGATCCCAGGTTGCCGGGGGACGTTTACGCCGTGCCTTACGCGATCCTCGAGCCGTCGCTGGCGTTCGTGGCCGCTGATGCGGGCCGGGGTCGGCGGCTACGTTGTGGCGACCCTCGACAGCCAGGAGTTCGGCCGGCGCCTGGAACGCGACTGGTGGCCCGCGATACGCGCCCGGCATCCCGAACCGCCGCCGGATCTCGCGCGGGAGCTCTCCGTCCAGGAGCGCACCGCGCTCAGCAACATCCACCAATCCTGGAAGCCCGGCGAGGACGTGCCCAGCGGCTATCCGTCGCACCTGCACATCAACCTGCTGCCACAGATGCAGGGCCGCGGGGTTGGTCGGCGCCTGATCGAGACGCTGCTCGCCAGGCTCCGCGAGCAGGGCTCCCCTGGACTGCACCTGGCGACCCGGCTCACGAACCTGCGCGCGGCCGGGTTCTACCGGCACCTGGGCTTTACCGAGCTGGCGGCGAGCGACATGCACATGTTCGCCATGGACCTCCGGGACCGCTAGCCGACCCAGGGAGCCCGGCGCGAGGTCACGCCGCGGAGCCGTCGCCCTTTTGGGTGCGCGCACCCCTAGCACCAGCGGATGCAACTCAGGAATGACTGCCCGAAGCCAGCCCGGCGGATTGGCAACCTTTCCCGCAGCTACTGCTCTCTGGGAGGGTAGAGCAGCAGGGAGGTTGCCGTGGACGGCGCTGCAGCGGCAGAGTTCAGCGAGTTCGCGCACAGCCGGTGGCCCAGTCTGGTCCGGCTCGGATACGCGGTTACCGGTGACCGCGGTCTGGCCGAGGACCTCGCTCAGACCGCCCTCGCCAACGCATATGCATCCTGGTCGCGGGTGCGCAAGGCCGACGACCCTGACGCCTACGTTCGGCGGATCGTGCTGAACGCGCACCGGGGGAGCTTCCGCAAGCGCCGGGTGAGCGAACGGCTCACCGAATCGCCGCCCGACACGCTGGCTCCCGTGCCCGACCCAGCTGGCCAGCACGGTGATCGCGCCACGGTGATCGCCGCGCTCGGGACGCTGCCGCGCAGGCAACGCGAGGTGCTCGTGCTCCGGTACTGGCTCGACCTGACCGAATCGCAGGTCGCGGCCACGCTCGGCTGCTCGGTAGGAAACGTCAAGAGCCAGACGTCGCGGGCCCTGGCGAGGCTCAGAGGCAGCGCGGAACTGGCGAACTGGGAGGCCCGATGACCATCCACGATGAACAGGACTTCCGCGCCCAGCTTGGCACCGCGCTCGATCATTTCGCCCCAGGCCCGGTTCCGTTCGACGCCGTGGTCAGGCAGGGAAGGGCAGTCATGATCCGCAAGCGCGTCACGGCCGCCGTCGTCGGCCTCGCGGTCCTGGCGGCCGCCGCGCTGGTGCCCGACGTTGCTGAATGCGCTGCACCGCCCGGCTCCGGTCAAGCCTCACTACCACGTGACTGTGAACCCGCCCTCGCCAGGCTCCCCGCGAGGCCTGGTCGCATCCGGACTGGTCAATCACGCTCGCTGGCAGTCTGATCGCGTGTACAACGCACGGCACGAGGAGATCTGCATTTCGTCCATCCGCAGCGAAGACAACTGCGGCGGTGGCGTTCCGCCCGACCGGGGCTCGCTGGTGCCCCGGCATCGTTGGCAGGCGGATCGCCAACAAGCCGCGCGCCTGCCTAGCGGCCGCGGGATCAGGGTGCAGATGGTGTACGGGTATGTCCGCCATGACGTAGACCACGTGCGCGTCGACCTGAGCAACGGACAGGTCCTGACGCTGCATCCGGTGGCCGTGCTCGGCGAGAAGTACGCGCGTTGGGTTGCGTTCGCGGTGCCCTTCGCAGCGGCTGTCAGGGAGATCACCGTGTACTCGACGAGCGCGGAGCTCGAGCACACGGTTCCGTTCACAGGCCGTGGTTCCATCGAGATCGTCCGCTGGCTGCTGCCAGGTCAGCCCGATCTGCCCGAGCCCGTTTCTGGCCGGGTCGGCTCGGGAACGAGCGAATGGTCGTCATTATGTCGTCCGCGGCTACCTCGGTCCGTGGGGCATTTGCTTCAGGAATGCGACTGTCCACATGGATATCTGCAGCGCCCAATCAGGGACGCTACGGCCTGGAACCGTGGTGAAGACGCTGGCCACCTCCTATTTCTCGCAGAAGCACATCGGTCTGAGCGCGTTGCAAGTCGAACCGGCGGTGAGCTATCTGCTGGTGACCAGGGTGAAAGGCAGCGTCTATGCGCCTCCGCCCGCAGACTCTGGGCGGCCAGAAGTACTGCGTCCTGCCCATTGAACTTCAGAATCACAACGTCTCCTGGACGGCTTATGACGCGGCTGGTCACCTGCTAGGCAGCGGTTCGGTCAACAAGTTGCTGGGATAGTGAGGCGGCCATGTGATCGCCGGTCTGCGCTCTCCTGCTTAGATCACTGATCATGCACATGAGCGCGCTCGCAGAACGGCTGGCAGCAGGCGAGACCCTTTACGGTGGCTGGTGCGTCACTGGTGACGTGATCGCGGCAGGGTCCATGGCTGCGGCGGGTCTGGACTACATCGTGGTTGACCTGCAGCATGGCGGCGCCACCGAGCGTGACCTGCCCGCGCTGACCGCGGCGATCGAGCGCGGGGGAGCGACGCCGCTGGCGCGGGTCAGGTACGCGCATCCGGCAGACATCGGCAGGGCGCTCGACCTTGGCTGCAGTGGTGTCATCGTGCCCAACGTGGACTCGGCCGACCAGGCTCGGGCTGCGGCCGGTGCGTGCCGCTTTCCGCCGGCCGGGCTACCGGTCTGGCGGAGGTGTGCTGGCCAGCGCGAGAGGGCCGTTGTGCCTGATCATGGTCGAATCTCGAGCTGCGATGGCCGACCTCGACCGGACGCTGGCGCTGCCAGACGTCGACGGCATCTATGTCGGTCCGCGCGACCTGTCGTACTCGCTCGGCTGCGCGCTCAGCCCCGATGACGCCGTACTGCGTCCCGCGCTCGAGCAGATCTGGGCCGCGTGCCGTGCCGCGGGCAAGCCCGTGGGCGTGCATTCGACCGACGGCGCGACCGCGCGGATCTACCGGGAGAACGGCTGTCGCCTGGTCAATGTTGCGTCCGATTCGCGAGCCATTGCGAGCTATGTGAGCGCTGAACTCGCCGCAGCGCGCCGGTAGCCCGGCATGAATGGGCCAGCCATTGCGCGATGAGGCGATGGATGTCCCATCCATACCGCGGCTTGGCCGGGCTGCGCTTCCAAGGCAGCGCTGGAGCGCGGGATGCGGCTAATGTGAGGACCAAGCCAAGGCCTGGGGTCATTCTTGGCTCGCAGTCGGGAGTTCCCAGGTCGTCAGAACATGGAGGCGGCCGTGGGACTGATGGACCGGGTCAAGCAGCAGGCCAATGCGCTCGCGCAGCAGGCCAATCAATCAATGGCAAAGCTCGACAATCTTCCGGCCCAGCGCCGCGCCGAATCGCTGTTGCGCAGTCTCGGAGTCGCCGTTCTGGCGGAGAAGACCGGCCGCGCGACGGGGGACTCCGAGGAGCAGATCGCCAGGATCCTTGCCGACATCGAGCAGCACGAGCGGCAGTACAACGTGGACCTAGTCCAGCAGGCCGCGCAGGCGCAGCAGATGCAACAGCCCTGGCAGCCCGGAGCGCCAGGTCAGCCGTGGCAGCCAGGTCAGCCAGGTCAGCCGGCCCGGCAGCCTGGTCAGCCGGCCAGGTCAGCCTGGCAGCCGGGCAGCCGCCGGGCGATTTCCTGACCAGTTCGCCGCCGGTTGACCCCAATGCTCCGCCGCCAGGCGCACCGGGACCGGGCGGCTACGGGGGCCAGCCCATGTCCGGGCCGCCCGGATGGGGCCAGCCGGACGGGCCAGCCGGGGTCGGACAGCCAGGAGGGCCGACGGCGTTTCCCCCGGCCACCTCATTCCCGAGGCGCGCCAGCCGGGCAGCGCCGACCGGAGAACGAGCCAGGACAGCCGGGCCAGCAGGGCTACTTCCCGCCCGCGTCCGGCGCCTAGTTCCTGCGGGACTTGCCGTGGCTGGTCAGTGACAAGCGGCCTGCGCCGCGGTCTTGGGTTTCGCTTGCCAGACGCTCTTCTGGCCTGCGCCTGATCCAGCGTGGTGGTGATGCCTGTGCTTGTGCCGGTGCTTGGTCCATTGATCGGCCTTGATCTTCTGGAAGAGCGCGCCGGCGGCCGCCTGGTTCCAGAGGACTGCCGACTCGCCGTTGGGAGCCATGTAGTTGGTGCTGGCCAGCGGCACGGTCGTGAACGAGACCGCGCCGGGCCTGATGAACCTGAGCTGATCCGCCAGGCTGGTCACGTTGAGGTTCTGGTCCACCTTGGTGGCCGCGGTGGCGGCGGAGAGCAAGCGGGAGAACTTGACCGGGTTCGTCAGCGTGCCTGAGCTCGCCGCCTCGGAGAGGATCGAGGACAGCAACTGCTGCTGATCGGCGATCCTGGCTAGGTCGGACAGGGCGAACGAATGCCGGTCCCTGGCGAATTGCAGCGCCCTGATGCCGTTCACGTGATGCCGCCCCGCCGAGATATGCAGGCCGGTGTACGGGTCGTTCACCGCGTACGGCAGGCAGATGTCGACCCCGCCGAGGGCATCGATGATCTTGACGAAACCCAGGAAGTTGACTTCGACGAAGTCGTTGATGGTCAGGCCGGTCGCCTGTTCCACGGTCCTGACCATCAGCCTCGGGCCGCCGAGGCCGAACGCGGCGTTGATCTTGTTCATCCCGAATCCAGGTATCCGCACCCAGGAGTCTCGCGGCAGGCTAACGACCTGAATGTGCCGGTGATCCGCGGTGATGTGAACGACCATGAGCGTGTCTGAGTTGTGGCCGGTGGCGTGGCCGACGTGCAGAACCCGCTCCTCGTGCCTGCTAAGCCCGGACCTGACATCAACTCCTGCCAGCAGGATGTTCAGCGGTCCGCTGTCCGGAGTGCCCAGCCGTGCCCGCGTTCACCCGGCCGAGATGGCTGCTCACGTAGCCGGCCAGCAGCCAGCCGCTGCCCGCGGTCAGCAGGACGACGACCGAGAGCGCGCTGGTGACCAGGGCCAGCATCCGCTGGGTCCTGGCACGCTTGCTCGCCGCGATGTGCGCAGCCAGCCGGCGCCGCGCCGCGAGCGCCCCGCTCTGCCGAGGCGTTGGCTGCGCGCGGCTCTGCCGAGGCGGTGGCTGTGCCGGGCTCTGCCGGGCGGGTGGCTGCGCGCGGCTCTGCCGGGCCGGTGGCTGCGCGCGGCTTTGCCAGGCCGGCGGCTGTGCCCGGTTGTCCCCGAATCGGGATTGCGCTCTGCTGTCACGAGCCGGTGGCTGTGCCCGGTTGCCGCGCGGTGGGGGTTGCGCACGGTGACGCGGGTCGTGCCCGTCGCCCGCCGACGATTGACCCCGCGCCATTAACCCCCCAGTAAAGCGCAATCTCAACGAGGTTAACGTTACGCAGCGTGATTACGTGCCAGGTGGCAGCCCGACGCGCTTGGGGGTTTCAATCCCAGGAAATTACCTGCTGGGCGGCTCGGGGTCACGCGGGAGCCCCAGCATTCGCTCCGCGATGATGTTGAGCTGAATGTCCGTCGTGCCTCCGCCAATGGTTACGGCCCTGACGGCAAGGTCCTGCCGTGCCCAATGCGCACCATTGGGTTTGCCGTCGCCGCGGACCGGCGATCCGAAGCCCGCCGCGACGGCCGCGCCCGCTCCGGACATGGCGAAGCACAGGTCCGCAATCTGCTGCGCGTTGCGCATGCCGAGCAGCTTGCGCACGCTGCCGGTCGCTCCTGGTTCTGTTCCTGAGACGCGCTTGAGCGTCACGCGCAGCCCCAAAAGCTCGATCGAGCGGCCCTCGCAGACCAGCCTGCCGACGTCGCCGAGCGGCGGCCCCTCGGCCGCCCGCGCCACGGCCAGCAGCTCGGTCACGCCTGAGCCGAACGTCCACGTCTGCGAGAGCGACACCCGTTCGTTCGCGAGCGTGGTGCGGGCGATCCGCCAGCCGCCGTTCACCTCGCCGACCAGGCAGTCGTCGGGTACGAACACGTTGTCAAGGAAGACCTGGTTGAACGAAGCGTCGCCGGTGATCTCGCGCAGCGGGCGCACGTCGATTCCTGGCGAGCGCATGTCGACCAGGAAGTAGCTGATGCCGTCGTGCCTCGGGGCGGACGGATCGGTGCGGGCGATGCAGATTCCCCAGGCGGCCTGCTTGGCCAGGGACGTCCAGATCTTCTGGCCGGTGATCCGCCAGCCGCCCTCCACTCGCTCGGCCCTGGTCTGCAGGCCGGCCAGGTCGGAACCCGCGCCTGGCTCGCTGAACAGCTGGCACCACAGGTAGTCCATCCGCAGCGTGGCGGGCAGGAAGCGCTGCTGCTGCGGAGGGCTGCCGTACTGGATCAGCGCGGGGACAACCCAGGCGCCGATCGCGAGGTTGTGCGCGCGGACGCCGGCAGCCCGCATCTCCTCGTCGATGACGAGCTGCTCGAGCGGCTTCGCGTCGCGCCCCCACGGCCTGGGCAGATGCGGCAGCACCCAGCCGCCTGCCGCGAGCCTGGCCGTGCGCTCGGCCCCGGTGACCTCGCCGATCTCGGCGAGCTCGGCCCTGACGGCCGCCCGGAACTCGGCGTCGCCCGTCCGGCAGCTCGACCCTGGCCGGTCGCATCTCGCCGTCCAGCGCCATCGCGGCTACCCGTTCCCGCCACTGCGCCGACGGGCCGAGCAGAGCGCGCAGCGACAGGGCGCGCCGGTAGTACAGATGCGCGTCGTGCTCCCAGGTGTAGCCGATGCCGCCGAGGGTCTGGATGCAGTCGTTCGCCGCGTCAACGGCGGCGTCCAGCGCCACCACGGCAGTCACCGCGGCAGCGAACTCACGGTCGGGTCCTGGCGGCGTGCGTGCGGCATCCCAGACGGCAGCCGCGGCCTGTTCCGCGCCCGTCAGCATCCGGGCGCACCGATGCTTGACCGCCTGGAACTGACCGATCGGCCGGCCGAACTGGTGCCTGATCTTGGCGTAGTCCGCCGCGGTCTGGACGGCCCAGTCGGCGATGCCGCACGCCTCGGCGCCGAACAGGATCGCTGCGAGACTGGTCACAGCGCTGCGGTCGAGGCCGGTCAGGATCCGATCGGCGGACACCAGCGCGCGCGTCCGCCCGCAGATTCGCCAGCGGCCGGACGAGGTCGACGGCGTCAACGGCCGTCACCTCGAGATCGGCCGCGTCGAGCAGCACCCACACCTCGCCGTCGGCCGTGCTGGCCGCTGCCACCACAAGGTCGGCCAGCGGTCCTGCTAGCACAGGTCCTGACTCGCCGCTGACCGTCATGCCACCATCCGGACCCGGCTGGGCGGTCAGGCCCGTTCCCAGCGCGACGGTCCCGGTCAGCGATCCGTCAGCGAGCTTGGCCAGCAGCTTGCTAAGGGGCGACCCGGTCGCGATCCGCTCAGCATTCGATGCCGATCCGGTGCTGCCACTACCTTCAGGGTCCGACGCGCCGACTCCCAGGGCCTCGGCGATGACCGCGGCTGCGAGGACGGTTGCGAGATAGGCGCCTGGGAGCAGAGCCCTGCCCGGTCTCCTCGAGAGCAACGGCAAGCTCGGGCAGGCCGAAGCCCTGACCGCCGGCGTCCTCGGGCAGATGCAGGCCGAACAGCCCCTGCTCGGCCAGGTTCGGAGCGAGGGCGGCGCGGTAATGCCCCGCGCCGCTGTCGTCGGCGTCCACGGCGGCCCGCACGACGTCGGCTGGACAGTGCCGCTGCGCCCAGCCGCGTACCGCCGCCGCGAGTTCCAGATGCTCAGGTGTCAGGCCAAGCGCCATCGATGTCCGCCTTGCTCGCAGGGTCATACCGGGATATCTCGTCGATGCCGACACTGTAAATCGGCTTCCGCCAGTCGGCTACGCCCAGTCGCCCCGCGATGGTCATCCGGACCAAGCACAGGCGCGTCCAGGTCAAGCAATGCGCCTGTAGACCGCGCAAACTCTTCCCTAAGTTACTGGCGAGTAGTAGACTTTGTTACTGACCGGTAACTGAAGACTGGCCAGGCCAGGACGGCGGTGCCGCCGGGAGGCACGATGACGCACTTCAAGAGCAACCTGCGCGATATCGAGTTCAACCTGTTCGAGGTGCTGAACAGGCAAGAGCTGTTCGGTTCACCGCCGCACGAGGACCTTGACGAAGACACCGCGCGCGGCATACTCGCCGAGGTCGAGCGGCTTGCGGCCGGCCCACTCGCCGAGTCGTTCGCCGACGCCGACCGGAACCCGCCCGTGTTTGACCCGGCGACGCACTCGGTCACGATGCCGGAGTCGTTCGCCCGCTCGTTCCGCGCCTGGATGGACGCCGAGTGGTTCAGGCTCGAGCTACCGCCAGAGCTCGGCGGCAGCGCCGCACCGCGGTCGCTGTGCTGGAGCGTCGCTGAACTCGTACTCGGGGCGAACCCGGCCGTCTGGATGTACGCAAGCGGCGCCGCCTTTTGCAAGGCGCTCTTCTTGCTCGGCACCGACGAGCAGAGGCGGTTCGCCGAGCACGCCGTCGACCGGGGATGGACCGCGACGATGGTACTGACCGAGGCCGACGCCGGATCGGACGTCGGCGCAGGCCGGACCAAGGCAATCAAGCAGCCGGATGGAACCTGGCACATCGAGGGCGTCAAGCGCTTCATCACAAGCGGCGAGCACGACATGGCCGAGAACATCTTCCACCTGGTGCTGGCAAGGCCGGAAGGCGCCGGTCCCGGCACCAAGGGACTGTCGATGTTCCTCGTGCCGAAGTATCTCGTCAGCGCCGACGGCTCGCTCGGCGAGCGGAACGGCGTCTACGCGACCAACGTCGAGCACAAGATGGGCCTCAAGGCATCAGCGACGTGCGAGCTCACTTTCGGCGCTGATTCTCCGGCAATCGGGACCCTGGTCGGCGGCGTGCACGACGGCATCAGGCAGATGTTCCTGATCATCGAGCACGCCAGGATGATGGTAGGAACGAAGGCCATCGCCACGCTGTCGACCGGTTACCTGAACGCGCTTGAGTACGCCAAGACGCGGGTCCAGGGCGGCGAGCTGGCCAGGATGACCGACAAGGCCGCTCCCCGAGTGACGATCCTGCATCACCCCGACGTCCGGCGGATCCTGATGCTGCAGAAGGCCTACGCCGAGGGACATGCGGGCGCTGGTCCTGTTCACGTCCACCTTCCAGGATGCCGCCCAGCTGGCTGAAGCGGCCGGAATGCCCGACGAGCCGGCCGCGGCCATGAACGACCTGCTGCTTCCGATCGTGAAGGGTCTCGGCTCGGAGCGCGCCTACGAGATGCTCGCGCAGTCCTTGCAGACCGTCGGCGGTTCCGGCTACCTGCAGGACTATCCGATCGAGCAGTACATCAGGGACGCGAAGATCGACAGCCTCTACGAGGGCACCACCGCCATCCAGGGGATAGACCTGTACTTCCGCAAGATCGTCAGGAACAAGGGCGAGGCGCTGACTTCGCTGCTGACCCAGATCAAGGCCACCGCGCAGGGCGAGGCGGGCAACGGGCGCTTGAAGGAGGAGCGGGCGGCCCTCGGCAGGGCAGCCGAGAACGTCGAGGCGATCGTTAACGCCCTGCACGGCTTCCTGGCGGCGAGCCTGGAGCGACCTGGGGAAATCAACGGCATTGGCTTGAACACGACCCGGCTGCTACTCGCCCTCGGCGACCTGGTCGTCGGCTGGCTACTCGTGCGCCAGTCCGAGGTGGCAACGGCTGCCCTGGACGCGGGCTCGGCGTCGGCTGCTGACACGGCGTTCTACCACGGCAAGGTCGCGGCGGCCAGGTTCTTCGCCCAGAGCGTGCTGCCACGCCTCGCCGCCGAGCGCGAGATCGCCGAGTCAGCCACCACCGACCTCATGGACCTCCCAGAAGCCGCGTTCTGAGCCCCGAATGCGGGGTTCAAAACCGGTGCCATTGGTGTTCACGCCGAATATCAGCCGCTAGGCCCAGGCCAGCATCCGCAGCGGGTCGGTCAGCATGGCGCCCACCTCCCGCAGCACCGCAGAACCGGTGTCACCGTCGACGATGCGGTGGTCGAACGATAGCGACAGCGTGCAGACCTTGCGGACCGCGAGCTGGCTGTCGATGACCCACGGGGCATCCTTCACCTGCCCGAAAGCCAGGATCGCGGCCTCGCCTGGCGTGATGATCGGGGTACCAGAGTCGACGCCGAACACGCCGACGTTGGTGATCGTGATCGTGCCGCCGCGCAGGTCGGCAGGCGTCGACCTGCCCGCCCTGGCCGTTTCGGCCAGCTCGTTGATCGCCTGCGCCAGCCCTGGCAGCGAGAGCGCGTGCGCGTCCTTCACGCTCGGGACCACCAGGCCACGGCTGGTTGCGGCCGCGATGCCCAGGTTCACGTAGTGCTTGACCACGATCTCGTGGGCGGCCTCGTCCCAGGAGGAGTTGATCATCGGATGCCGGTCCGCCGCGACGAGTAGAGCCTTGGCCACGAGCAACAGCGGCGACACCCTGATGCCTTCGAACTCAGGCAGCGACTTCAGCCTTGCCGTCGCCGCCATCGTCTCGGTGATGTCGATTTGCAGGAACTCGGTGACGTGCGGCGCCGTGAACGCGCTCGCGGCCATCGCCGCTGCCGTGTGCTTGCGGACGCCGCGGATGGCGACGCGCTCCTCGCGCGGCAGCGAAGCCAGCCGCATCGCCGAGACCCGGGTCAGGCTGGTGGCCTCAGTGCCAGCTGGGGCCGCGGCCGTCTGTTGCGCTGCCGGTGGTGCGCTCGCGGCCGCCTGAATGTCGTCGCGGGTGATCGACCCAGATGGGCCGGACCCGCTCAGCGTGGTCAGGTCCACGCCCAGGTCCTTGGCCAGCTTGCGGACGGGTGGCTTCGCCAGCACGGTAACGCGCTCACCTTGTGACTGCGCGTTCCCGTTGGCCGGACTGGCCGCACTGGCCGGCACGGCGGCAGTCCCGGCCTCCGTGCCACTTGCTGGCTTACGTGTCCGCCGCTTGGTCGAGCCGAGCTTGACGCCGTAGCCCACCAGCACGGCCTGGCGCTCCGCCTTAGGCGCTGGGCTTCCGTAGACGCCGGGCTCGACGGCGCCTTCTTCCGGCGGCGACGAGATCTCGACGAGAGGCTCAGGCGTCCTGACATCGCCCGTGCTGACATCAACTGTGCTGACATTGACTGCGCTGACGTCGCCGGTGCTGACGGCGCCTGTGCTGACATCGCCGGTGCTGGCATCAACTGTGCTGACGTCGACCGTGATGATCGGTGTGCCGACGTCGGCCGTTTCGCCCTCCGGAACCAGCAGGTCTTGGACCACGCCTTCGTAGGGGCTCGGCAGCTCGACGAGCGCCTTGGCCGTCTCGATCTCGACGATGATCTGGTTGATGGTGATGGAGTCGCCTGGCTGCACGAGCCACTTGACGATGTCCGCCTCGGTCAGGCCCTCGCCGACGTCGGGCAGTTTGAACTGCTTCAGATCTGACATTGACGCCCCTCAGTACGCAAAGGCGCGGTCGACAGCATCGAGCACCCTGTCCAGATCGGGCAGGTAGTGCTCCTCGAGCCGCGAAGGCGGGTACGGGGTGGAGTAGCCGCCGACCCGCAGCACGGGGGACTCCAGGTGGTAGAAGCACTCCTGGGAGACCCTTGCAGCGATCTCTGCACCCAGGCCCGCGGTCACGGGAGCCTCGTGCACGACCACGCACCGGCCTGTCTTGCGGACCGACGCGAAGATGGTCTCGGTGTCCAGCGGAGACAGCGACCGCAGGTCGATCACCTCAATGGACCGGCCATCCTCTGCTGCCGCTGTCGCCGCCTCCACGGCGGTCCGCACCATCGGGCCGTAACAGAGCAGCGTCACGTCGGTCCCGCTGACGAGGGTTCGCGCCGAGTCCATCGGCAACGCGGCCGCGAGCCCGCCGGCCAGGTCGACCTCGGTCTTGTCCCAGTACCGCCGCTTGGGCTCGAAGAAGATGACCGGGTCATCGCAGTTGATGGCCTGCTGGATCATCGCGTACGCGTCGGCGGGATCGCCGCAGGCGACTACCCGCAGGCCGGCGGCGTGGACAAAGAAGACCTCGGGCGATTCGCTGTGGTGCTCGACCGCGCCGATGCCGCCGCCGCACGGGATCCGCACGACGACCGGCAGCCGCAGCTTGCCAGCCGACCGGTACGCCATCTTTGCGAGCTGGGAGACGATCTGGTCGAAGGCCGGGAAGACGAACCCGTCGAACTGGATCTCGCACACGGGCCGGTACCCGCGAAGGGCGAGTCCGATCGCTGTGCCGATGATGCCCGACTCCGCAAGCGGAGTGTCGAGCACCCGGTCCTCGCCGAAGTCTTTCTGCAGGCCGTCGGTGACGCGGAAGACGCCGCCGAGCTTGCCGACGTCCTCGCCCATAATCAGGACCTTGGGGTCGTTCTCCATGGCCTTGCGGAGGCCCTCGTTTATGGCTCTGCTGAGCGTGAGCTTGGCCGGGGTGTCCGTCGTCATCGACCGGCCTCCTCGGGTACGAAGGAGTCCAGGTAGGCGGCAAGTTGCTCGCGCTCGTCGGCGAGCAGGGCGGTCTGCTCCGCGTAGATGTTGCTGAAAATGGACAGCGGATCCGGGTCGGGCATCTCCAGGCACGCCTTCCTGACCCTGCGGCCGACATCGTCGGCCTCGGCGGCGATTCCGGTGAAGAAGCTCTCCTCCACCATCCCGGAGCGGATGAGGTACTGCTTCACCCGTTCGATCGGGTCCTTCAGCTTCCAGGATTCGAGTTCGGCGGAGAGCCGGTACCTGGTCGGGTCGTCGGTCGTGGTGTGCGCGCCCATCCGGTAGGTGAACGCCTCGATCAGCGTCGGTCCCTGGCCCTCGCGCGCGGCTTGCATGGCCTGCCTGGTGACGGCGAGGCACGCGAACACGTCGTTGCCGTCGACCTGCAGCCCGGGGAAACCGAACCCACGCGCCCGCTGGTAGAGCGGGATCCTGGTCTGCCGGTCAAGGGGCTCTGAGATGGCCCACTGATTGTTCTGGCAGAAGAACACGACCGGAGCGTTGTTGACCGACGCCCAGATGAACGCCTCGTTCACGTCACCCTGGCTCGTGGCCCCGTCGCCGAAGTAGACGATGGCGGCCTCGCCGTCCTCGCCGACGGCGCCATCGCGCTGGATCCCCATCGCGTAACCGGTCGCGTGCAGCGTCTGAGCACCGATCACGATCGTGTAGAGGTGGAAGTTGTGCTCCTTGGGGTCCCAGCCGCCATGGCTCACACCGCGGTAGAGCTCAAGCAGCTTGGCCGGATCGACGCCGCGACACCAAGCGACGCCGTGCTCCCGGTATGTCGGGAAGGCCATATCACGAGGACTGAGCGCGCGGCCAGAGCCCACCTGGGCGGCTTCCTGGCCGAGCAGCGAGGCCCAGATGCCCAGTTCGCCCTGGCGCTGCAACGCGATGGCCTCGAAGTCGATCCGCCGGACCAGGACCAGGTCGCGGTACAGCGCCTTGATCTCGTCCGCCGTGAGCTCAAGCGGATAGTCGGGGTGCTCAATGCGCTCGCCCTCAGGCGTCAGCAGCTGGATCAGCTCCGGCTCGGGAGCCGGCTTGTCACCAGGTCGGGATCGGGAGGATCGGGAGGCAGCTTGCCCGGCAGCTTTGACGGCCACGTGCCACTCCTTGCCTGCTCAGGGACCGGCATCCCGCCCACTGGCTGATCGGCAGGCGGTCGTCGGTCAATCGTGTTCCGCTGTGACAGTACTCGGCGCTCCTCCCGCCTGGTCAAGTGCTGGCTTCGCGTACGCTGCGTGCTGTGGCCAAGATAGTGGTGGACGTCATGCTCAAGCCTGAGATCCACGATCCGCAGGGCGAGGCCATCGCGGGCGCGTGCCATCGGCTCGGGTTCACCGAAGTGGTCTCGGTCCGCCAGGGCAAGCGGTTCGAGGTCGAGTTCGCAGACGTCATTGATCCGGCCATTTCTGGCGAGAGCACGGCTCCGCCGCTATCCATCCCGGCTCCGCGGATATCCGGCCCGGCTCTGCCGACGCCCGGAAGGCGGCAGCAGGGCCCGACGCGATAGCCGAGCGGGTCGCCGAACTTGCCGCCGAATTGCTCGCAAACCCCATCATCGAGGAGTTCGCAATCCACGGGGCTTGAGCGATCCGGCGAACTCATTCGGATCCGTTTACTCACCTGCTGGCGCGATTCCAAACATGTGGCTTACCTCCTACCCGAGCGGCCGGATTGTCCGTCAGCGCAGCCGTTTCAGCGTTTCGCCGCGCCGTCAGTTATCCGGTGTTGACCTGGAAGAACGACACTGTTCGTCCGAAGATCGCCCGAGTTTATGATTACCGCGCCCCAGCTGTGGAAACTCTCACAATGTGAAGAGATCCGAGAAGTAGCCGGAGAGCAGCGGAGGGCAACCAAGGCAGTGCGAACTCGGGTGCTGCACTCGCAGGAGCTGGACGAGGATATTCGTGACGTCCGGTTCTGTCTCGTGTTCCCGCGCGAGTCGCTCAGCATCCCGGTGATGCGCCGCGTTCTCGGCGACACGCTCGCCAGGCTCGGCCTCGACGGGGAGTGCATCTCTGACCTGCTGCTGGCAGTCACGGAGGCATGCACCAACGTCCTGCGCCACGCAGGTCCAGGCTACAAGTACGAGGTCGTGGCCGAGGTCGGGAAGAACCGGGTCGTCATCCAGGTGCTCGACAACGGGCGCGGCTTCAATCCGAGCAGGATCAGGCACTCCCGTCGCCGCAACCACCGGAAGCGCCCGCCGGTGCGCCCAGCCGGGCTGCTCGGCCGCCGGGCGAGGACCACCGACGTCTCCCAGCTCGCAGAGTCGGGCCGGGGCCTGGCAATTATGCGCGCGTGCGTGGACGACGTGAGCCTGCACAGCGGACCGGGCCGCGGGACCGTCGTTGAGCTGTTCAAGCGGTGTGAGTGGCGCGACAACGCCCCGCTTGCCGACCTCGAGGGCTGGGCGCTCAGAGACGCGGGCTAGCCCGGGCCGGCCTGACCAGGCTGTGCTGACCAGGCCGTGCTGACCAGGCCGTGCTGACCGGGCCGTGCTGACCAGGCTGTGCTGACCAGGCCGTGCTGACCGGGCTGGGACCGCTGACCCGGTAACCTGCGTGTATGCCCAGGCACCGGCCGAGAGGTCAGCATTGACGCTCAGGATCGGCATCGTCACCTTCCCCGGATCACTTGATGACACCGATGCATGCCGGGCGGTCGCGCGCGCTGGCGGCACGCCTGTTCCGCTTTGGCACGGTGACCGCACGCTGCGAGGCGTCGACGCGGTGATCCTGCCTGGCGGCTTTTCCTACGGCGACTACCTGCGCTGCGGCGCCATCGCCCGGTTCGCGCCCGTCATGGCCGAGCTGATCCCCGCCGCCGCGGCAGGGCTGCCTGTGCTCGGCATCTGCAACGGCTTCCAGATCCTCTGCGAGGCCCACTTGCTGCCCGGTGCGCTGACCCGCAACGCAGGCCTGCACTTCATCAACACCGATGTCCGAATCACCATCGAGAACAACCACACGCAGTGGACGGCCGATTACGCGGCCGCCGATGTGATCACCGTGGTGCTGAAGAGCGGTGAGGGCGCTTACGTCGCCGACCAGCAGACCCTGTCTGACCTGGCCGCTTCCGGCCGTATCGTGGCCCGCTACACCGATGGCAGCCCCAACGGATCGTCCGATGACATCGCGGGGATCGCGAGCGCGGACGGAAACGTGGTCGGACTGATGCCGCATCCCGAGCACGCCATTGATTCACTTACCGGCCCTGGCACAGGCGGCCTCGCGTTCTTTTCCTCGATTCTGGGATCAGCAGCGCTAGCGGAGCCGCGATGACGGCCGATACCGTCATCGAGGCCGTCGCCACGGCCGGCCGGGAACAGCCGCATGCGGCGCTTGGGCTGACCGACGCCGAGTACGCGTCCATCACCGCCCAGCTGGGGCGGCGCCCGACAGACTCTGAGCTCGCCATCTACTCGGTGATGTGGAGCGAGCACTGCTCGTACAAGTCATCAAGGAAGTACCTGCGCCAGTTCGGCGAGAAGGCGCCGGCGAGCCAGCGGTTGCTGGCCGGGATCGGCCAGAACGCCGGCGTCGTGGATGTCGGCCAGGGTTATGCCGTTACGTTCAAGATCGAATCGCACAACCATCCCTCGTACGTCGAGCCGTTCCAGGGCGCGGCGACCGGCGTGGGCGGGATCGTCAGAGACATCCTCGCGATGGGCGCACGGCCCATAGCGGTCATGGACGCCTTGCGGTTCGGGCCAGCGGACGCGGCCGATACCCGGCGGGTACTGCCCGGCGTCGTCGGAGGAATCTCCTTCTACGGGAACTGCCTGGGATTGCCGAACATCGGAGGCGAGCTCGCGTTCGACCCCTGCTACGCGGGCAACCCGCTAGTCAATGCTCTCTGCCTGGGCGTCATGCGGCACGCCGACCTGAAGCTGGCAACGGCGAGCGGGCCAGGCAACAAGGTGGTCTTGTTCGGCTCGCCGACCGGGCCAGACGGCATCGGCGGCGCCTCGGTCCTGGCCAGTACCTCGTTCGGGGCAACAGCCGACGGCAGCGAACGGGCCAAGCGGCCAAGCGTCCAGGTCGGCGATCCGTTCATGGAGAAGCTGCTCATCGAGTGCTGCCTCGAGCTGTACGCGGCCGGGCTCGTGGTGGCGGTCCAGGATCTCGGCGCGGCCGGCATCGCGTGCGCCACCACGGAACTCGCAGCGGCCGGGCAGGTCGGGATGAGCGTGCGGCTCGACGCGGTTCCGCTGCGCGACCTCGGGCTGAGCCCGCCCGAGATCCTGATGAGCGAGTCGCAGGAACGCATGATGGCCGTCACCGCACCTGAGGATCTTGCCCGGTTCCTCGCCATCTGCGCCAGGTGGGACGTCCCGGCCGCCGTCATCGGCGAGGTGACCGACACGGGCATGCTCGAGATGACCTGGCACGGCGAGGTGGTCGTCGACATCCCGCCAGCGAGCGCCGCTGAGGGGCCGCTCTACGATCGCCCGGCGGAGCGCCCCGGCAGCCAGGACGTCCTGCGCGCTGACGACCCTGCTCGCCTGATCGACCAGCTACTGACCGGCCAGCTGCAGACCGGCAAGCACGGCACCGACGGGGAGCGGC
This sequence comes from uncultured Actinomycetota bacterium, assembly GCA_963809195.1. GTDB lineage: Bacteria > Actinomycetota > Actinomycetes > Streptosporangiales > Streptosporangiaceae > Chersky-822. The sequence continues at coordinate 226,970 of CAWEIQ010000007.1, forward strand.
TGCGCGGCGATCTGGTCGCGCTGCTCGGCTCGGCCGCTGGCGCCGACAAGAGCTGGGTCACCGAGCAGTACGACAGGGACGTCCGTGGCAACACTGTGCTTGCCGCCCCGCACGACGCTGGCGTGCTGAGGATCGACGAGGACTCGCAGCTGGGCGTCGCGATCGCTACCGACGGCAACGGGCGGTTCTGCCTGCTCGATCCCTATGCCGGGACGCAGCTCGCGCTGGCCGAGGCCTACCGCAACGTGGCCGCCGCAGGAGCGCGGCCGATCGCGGTGACGAACTGCCTCAACTTCGGTTCGCCAGAGGACCCTGCCGTGATGTGGCAGTTCGCAGAGTCGGTTCGCGGACTGGCCGACGGCTGCCTGGCCCTCGGCATCCCTGTGACGGGCGGCAACGTCAGCTTCTACAACCAGACGGGCGCTGCGGCCATCCAGCCGACGCCGGTGGTCGGTGTCCTGGGAGTGCTCGACGACGTGCGGCATCGGCTGCCGGGCGGCTTCGGCGCTCCAGGTGAGACGATCATGCTGCTCGGCCGGACCGCCACGGAGTTCGGCGGATCTCTGTGGGCCCATGTCATCCACGACCACGTCGGGGGTGTCCCGCCCGCAGTCGACCTCGACGCGGAGCAGCGACTCGCCGAGGTGCTCGGCGCCGGTGCGGTACGCGGCCTGCTGTCGGCCGCGCACGACCTGTCCGATGGCGGGCTCGGGCTTGCGCTGGCTGAGTGTTGCCTGAGAGGCGGGAGCCGCGCACCGCTACCAGGCGGCGCAGGCGGAATCGGCTGCGTGGTCACCCTTCCGGCCGGTGCCGGCGAGCCGGATCCGCTGACCGCGCTGTTCAGCGAATCGTCGGCGCGGGCGATCGCGGTGCTGAGGCCCGGTGCCGAGGCCGACTTCGCCGAGCTGTGCGCCGCGAACGAGCTGCCCGCGACGAGGCTGGGCACGACCGGCGGTCAGAATCTCGAGGTGACCGGCCTGTTCAACGTGCCGGTCGCCGAGCTCAGCGCGGTGAGCGGACGCACGCTGCCCGGGCTGTTCGGCCGGCGCTGACTGATCAGCGCGACTGCTCGGGGGCCGGTTCAGGCGTTCCACCAGAACGTGATTTCCTGAGTCGGCAGCCGGGGCTTCCCGCAGGCAGCCAGCGTCGCCAGGCCTGGCTGAGCAGGCGCTGTCAGGCAGCCGCCCGTCTTGGCGTTGGCGTACTCGGCAGCGGCCTGGCCATTGACCATGCCGGGATCGACGACTCGCCAGCGCTGATCGAGGGCCAGGTCACAATGGGTCAGCCGGACCCTGGCCGAGTCGCCTCCTGCGCTGAGGCACTGGCCGGTTGCCGTATAGATGAAGACATCGGTGCCGTCGGCCATCTGGTTGTCCGTCCACACAGGCACGCCGGCCCTGATCTCTGACCTGGCAATCGCGACCCAGCTGACGCCGCGGGCCGTCGGCAGCAACTTCAGCGGATGACTGACCGGCCCGACATCGATGATCCCGACCGATTGCGCCTTGCGGACCCTGGACGATAGGGGATGGCCATCGTGGCCGTGGTGCTGGCGATGTGCGACAGGCTCGTCCTGACCCGTCGATGCCAGGTAAACGGCGAGGCCGCCGGCCGCCAGGACCAGGATCACGCCCACGCCAGCGAGCCGAGGAACCGTTGATCCCCTGGCTCGATGCGTTCGCGCACTGAGCGAACCGGGCATATCTCGGCATTGTAGGCTTCTTGCCTAGTTAGTCGCGAGCCTCGCACGATGTCGGTGACAACGCGTGAGGGCAGTCATCGGCAGTCGCGAACGCATGCGGGCACAAGGTGCGCTATCGTCTCACGCGATGCCGGCCCGACGTCTGAACCACGAACGTTTGCTGACGGCGCTGACCGCGCAGCGCGCCGCCATCGGTGCTGGTCCGTGGCATGGTGCAGAGACGATCGACGCGCTCGGGGCCGCCTGCGTGGCCGCGGTGATCGCCGCGGCCGACGCCGGACTTGAGCCGCTGCGAGAAGCGCTGCGCGGTGGCGTGATCCATACGCTGGGCTTGCTCGAGGCGAAGGCTCCCGGCCGCGCTGTCGAGGTACGGGTGCCGCCTTTCGCGGCGGTCCAGTGCGTTGAGGGTCCCAGGCACACCCGCGGCACGCCGCCCAATGTCGTGGAGACCGATTCGGTCACCTGGATCATGCTCGCCGTGGGGCGTACGGATTGGACTGATGCCATCGCGAGCGGTTCGGTCAGGGCTAGCGGTCTGCGCGCCGATGTGTCCGCGTATCTTCCGCTTCTGTCGGCCGATCCGCCACCGGTAATTCACCCATCGGACTTACCAGGGCGTGTCCGCAGATCTTTAACCCCTCGACACGCCCTAGACTTACCAGGTGATCAAGCCTGACGGCCGACTGACTCACGACCTGAACTCCGAAGACCGTCCGCCCAGGGACGCCTGCGGAGTATTCGGCGTCTGGACACATGACGAGGACGTCGCCAAGCTGGCCTACTTCGGCCTGTATGCGCTGCAGCACCGGGGCCAGGAGTCGGCTGGGATCGCGGTCAGCGACGGCACGCGGATCGTCGTCTTCAAGGACATGGGCCTAGTTGCCCAGGTCTTTAACGAGTCTGTACTCACGACGCTTCGAGGGCACATCGCCATCGGGCACTGCCGCTACTCCACGACCGGGTCGTCGGTATGGGAGAACGCGCAGCCGACGTTCCGCGCGACCCCCTCGGTGAGCGTGGCGCTCGGCCACAATGGCAACCTGATCAACACGCGCGAGCTTGCGGCCATGGCCGGCGCGCCGCGCGGTGGCAGCACGGCCACCTCGGACACCGACGTGCTGACAGCCCTTTTCGCCGCGGGAGCGCGGGGACGGCGACCAGGACCAGCATCGAGGACAACGCGCTCGCGGTCTTGCCCCACGCGCAGGGTGCGTTCTCGCTGGTGTTCATGGACCAGAACACGCTGTATGCCGCCCGCGACCCTGAAGGGTTCAGGCCGCTCGTGCTCGGCAGGCTGCCGAGTGGCTGGGTTGTCGCGAGCGAGACGGCTGCGCTCGACATCGTCGGCGCCACGCTGGTGCGTGAGATCGATCCAGGGGAGCTGGTCGCGATCGACGAGCGTGGGGTCAGGTCGCGCAGGTTCGCCGTCGCGAAGCCGCGCGGTTGCCTGTTCGAGTACGTCTACCTCGCCAGGCCCGATACCTCGATCAGCGGACGCAGCGTGCAGGCGACAAGGGTCGCGGTCGGCAGGCGGCTGGCTGCCGAGCACCCGGTGGAGGCCGACCTCGTCATTCCTGTGCCGGAGTCGGGGACGCCCGCGGCGATCGGCTACGCCCAGGGCAGCGGGATCCCCTACGGCCAGGGCCTGGTCAAGAACAGCTACGTGGGCAGGACGTTCATCCAGCCGAGCCAGACGATCAGGCAGCGGGGCATCAGGCTGAAGCTCAATCCGCTCAAGGACGTGATCGCGGGCCAGCGGATCGTGGCCGTCGACGACTCGATTGTGCGCGGCAATACGCAGCGCGCGATCGTGACGATGCTGCGCGAGGCAGGTGCGGCCGAGGTGCATGTCAGGATCTCGAGCCCGCCGGTGGCCTGGCCATGCTTCTTCGGCATCGACTTTGCCAGCAGGGCCGAGCTGATCGCTGGCAGCCTTTCCGTCGAGGAGATCCGCGATTCGATCGGCGCCGACTCCCTGGGGTTCGTTTCGCTTGAAGGTCTTATCGAGGCTACGACGCTGCCGGCCGGCAAGCTGTGCCGTGCTTGCTTCGACGGCGACTACCCAGTCCCCGTCAGCGAGTCCGAGCAAGGCAAGTACCTGCTCGAGAGCACGGCGGCCGGGCGCCAGGCGGAGTGAGGGCCATGGGCGCGGTGCCTACCCAGGACGGCCGGTCACGAGATGCCGGCAAGTCAAGCTACGCCGGCGCTGGCGTGGACATTGAGGCAGGCGAACGTGCGGTCGCGCTGATGCGCCAGGCGGTCTCGAAGACGGTCGGGCCTGCGGTGATCGGCGGGATCGGCGGCTTCGCCGGGCTGTTCGACGCGTCGCGGCTCGCCATGATGCGCAGGCCGGTGCTGGCCACCTCCACCGACGGCGTCGGCACCAAGGTGCTGATCGCCCAGCGCACCGGCAGTTACGGCACGATCGGCATCGACCTCGTCGGAATGGTCGTCGATGACCTGGTGGTCTGCGGCGCGGAGCCGCTCTTCATGACCGACTACATCGTCTGCGGCCGGGTCACGCCGGAGCGCGTGGCCGAAATCGTGGGCGGCATCGCTGAAGGGTGCGTGCAGGCAGGCTGCGCACTGATCGGTGGCGAAACGGCCGAGCACCCGGGTCACCTCGGGGCCGAGGAGTTCGATCTGGCCGGGGCCGCGACTGGCGTCGTCGAGGCCGACAGGCTGCTCGGTCCTGCCCTTGTTCAGCCAGGGGACGTCGTGCTGGGGTTGGCCTCGTCAGGCCTGCACTCCAACGGGTTCTCGCTGGTCAGGCAGATTCTCGCCGACGCCGACGCTGGGTCTGGACACCGAGCCGCCGGAGCTCGGCAAGCCGCTTGGCGCCGAACTGGCCACCCCGACGCGCATCTACGCGCAGGACTGCCTCGCGCTCGCGAGCGCCTGCCAGGTCCGTGCGTTCGCTCACATAACCGGCGGCGGGCTGGCCGCGAACATGGCCAGGGTGCTGCCTCCCGACGCCGACGCGCTCCTGGACCGGGCGAGCTGGAGCCCGCCACCGGTCTTCGCTTTGCTCGCCCGGCTCGGATCGGTGGATGCCGACGAGATGGAGCACGTGTTCAACATGGGAGTCGGGATGACCGCCGTGGTGGCGGCTGCCGACGCGGACGACGCCATAGAGCTGCTCGCCGAGCGGGGCGTCCCGGCCTGGCCGCTCGGGAAGATCGTCAGCGGCACAGGTCACGCCCGGCTGACCGGGCGGCATCCCTAACGCGGCGGCATCCTCAGCCTGCCGTCGCGTACCAGGATGGGAGGCGCTCAGCGGACGTTAGTCAGCGGCGACGCGCGTCCTAGTCCTCGTCGTCCTCGTCGTATGCGTAGTCCTCGTCGGCATCAGCTTCGCCGTCGTCAGCCGCGGAGTAGCGATCGCCGTGGTCCGCGTATGCGTCCCGCCCGTCGGTATCCCGCTGATCCATGCCGACGCCCAGCTCTGCCCGCAGCCGGTCAAGGTCAGTGCCGCCACCGCTGTACTTCAGCTGGCGTGCCACCTTCACCTGCTTGGCCTTGGCTCGGCCGCGCCCCATTGGCTCGACCCCCTCGAACGTACGGGACCTGCCTGGTCCCTCTCACCGCGCTTGATGCCTACTGTTGGTCACTCGTCCGAACTTGTCGGATTTCGTGCATGTCAGACTGCCCGCCGCGGTTCCTGCACGTGGACCCCAGCGCGGCTAGTGCCTTCGTACATAGACAACCGTACCTGTTTTGGGCGGCTCGCGCTTCCGGCAGTCCCTGCCTGCCGCGATCAGTTGCCAAGCCAGATGCCCCGCAGCCTGCCAACTTCTGACATCCTGCGCTCGGCAAGCCGGTCGGCGGCCACCGCAGGAGGTACGCCTTCCTGCCCGGCCAGGGCCAGGATCCGCTTCGTCGTCGCGAAAATCTGATCGGCCTTCGCCCTCGCCCGCTCGAAGTTGAAGCCCTCAAGTTCGTCGGCGACCTGGATCACGCCGCCCGCGTTTACCACGTAGTCCGGGGCGTACACGATGCCGTGGTCCTCGAGCAGTTTGTCGATGCCGGCGTGCGCCAGCTGGTTGTTGGCGCCCCCGCAGATGACCTTCGCGCGGAGCACGGCCACCGTTGTCGTCGTCGATCGCGCCTCCCAGCGCGCAAGGAGCGTAAATGTCGGCATCGCCGCTGACCAGTTCGGACCGGGTGGCGCGCGACGTTGATGGCCGGGTGCTTCGCGCTGACGCGCTGCACGGCCGCGTCGTTGATGTCATACACGGTCACGGACGCGCCGTCGTCGATCAAGTGCGTGACCAGGTGACTGCCGACCTTGCCGACGCCCTCGACGGCCACCGAGCGGCCACGCAGCGACGGGCTGCCCCAGGCGTGCTCGGCCGCGGCGCGCATGCCCTGGAACACGCCGAGCGCGGTCAGGACCGAGGAGTCGCCCGCGCCGCCGTGCGGCTCGGTGCGGCCGGTGACGTGGCGGCTCTCCCTGGCCACGATGTCCATGTCCTGGCTGTAGGTGCCGATGTCGCAGGCGGTGATGTAGCGGCCGTTCAGCGACTCAACGAACCTGCCGTACGCGCGCAGCAGCGCCTCTGACTTGATGACGTCGGGATCGCCGATGATGACTGCCTTGCCGCCGCCGTGGTCCAGGCCCGCCATGGCGTTCTTGTAGGCCATGGCCTTGGACAGGTTCAGGACGTCGGCGATGGCCGCGTCCTCGCTGGCGTAGGGATAGAACCTGGTTCCGCCGAGGGCTGGCCCCAGCGCGGTCGAGTAGATCGCGATGATCGCGCGCAGCCCCGTCGGTGCGTCATGGCAGAAGACGACCTGCTCGTGACCCGCCTGGTTGAGTGCGCTGCCCACGGTTCGGGCGGTGTTGCCGTCCCTGACGGCGTCGGCCTTGTCGGCCGGATCGGTGACTGTCGCCACGGCTGCAGCTCCCGGCAAATTTGGTCCCGCGTCCTCGTTGACCCGGGCTCCCACCCAGGGTATGCGCCAGGCGCGCAGGGAGTATTGATGTCGCGCAATGCATGAAGCTGGCTGTGCGGGGCAAATACCTCGTGACAGAGCATGCCGTAGAACTGCGGAGGATTATCCCGGCACTACCGATAGTTGTAGCAGTCAGGGGGTTCTTCCGCAGCGGGGGGTAGCGAGACGGCACGCACGCCGGCCTCAAGTTTCGCAGTCGACGTGACGGTACGTGTCCTCCCGCATACGAGGAGGTGAGTGGCGATCACGCAGTACCCGCACAGTCCCACCCTGCACGGACGTGACTGAACAGTCCGCGCGGATCCGGCTTGACTGACCTAGCGTCAGCAGGAACGGCTACGCCATGTAGTCGGCAGGAGGCGGACATGACTTTTCCGAATCTGCCCGTTGCGACGGTGCGTGTCTGTAGGATCACGCAACGTGACTCAGATCAACGGGGGTAACGGGGACACGTCCAAACTTCTGCTCCTGGTGGTCGCATTGTCACCGCTGGTGATGGCAATATGGTAACAGTGGACCATATGGGACATCCAAGGCAGGCTCGGAATGGAGCCAAATCAACACAACGGACGCAGGATCGCAAGACAAGGTCCAGGAGGAGAGGCCGTCATAATGTCTGCACGAACCCCAGAGGCCGAGCCGCTGCTTACGCCGGCCGAGGTCGCAACGATGTTCCGAGTGGACCCGAAAACGGTCACACGGTGGGCAAAGGCCGGAAAGCTGACGTCCATTAGGACCCTTGGCGGCCACCGCCGGTACCGTGAGACCGAAGTTCGCGCCTTGCTCGCGGGCATTCCGCAGCAGCGCTCGGAATAACGCCTGGCCGCGGCCTGGCGCCCGATCATCGGGGGCGGGCGCGTGTCCGAGCACGCCTAGTGCGGCTCAGCGCAGAAATAGGGGGGTCGGCCCCGGTGGCACAGCCACGAGCGGGTCGTCATGCGCAGAGCGTTGGTGCTCTGGACGGATCCCGGCGAGACGCCGGGGCCGATCCGGCCTATGAAATGAAGAACAGCTAAACGCAGGGAACAGCAAGACCCGGGGAACACCGGGATTCGGGGAAGACGCCTCCTGACATGGCGGAGGCGACGGGGATACCGACTTCAGGCCAGGGCTAAGAGCCCGGCAGCAACGCGAACCTTTCGCATGCTTGTTCGCTGTCCGCAGATGGGCTCTCGCCCATTGCGGCTTCAGGTGATGCGCTGTCGTCCAGACACGGCGAGCACCGGCAGTCCCTCTGGCGCATCTATCGCGCAGCTGACAGCTCGATGAATGGGTTCCTCGTGACCGCGGCTCGCGTCGGCACACTTTCGCATCGAAGCCGCGTCGTCGCGCATTGCAGTCGTTCAACGACTTTGGGTAATCGCCCGTGCTCGGAGCGATCCGAGACCATACTTGTCGCGATGCCTCCGCTCGGATAGCTGAAGCAGGCACGGGGACAGCGCCTGTGGATGACCGCCCGCTGGATTGAGCAGGGCGCGGCGCGAGGCACGGCATGAGACTGATGCAGCGAGCGACGCCCGGGGGCCCGCCATCCGGCGGGAGCGTGTCGTCGCGGTGAGGGGGATCGCCATGCGGGATCCAGAATTGGTGTTCAAGGCTCAGTTGGCCGCGTCGGCGCTGGAGCGGGCTTGGCAGCGGTGGCGGGTGATGCACGGCATGATCGCCGATCCGATGCCGGCGATCTCGAGCTATGTGGGCTACTCGCTCGAGGAGCCATGGGGCCAGCCACGCGTGGTGTTCGGTCTGTCGGCAAAGGATGCTGAGCAGCTTTCTGCGCTGCTCAACCGGCACGATTGCATCGGTCCCGTGCACGCGACCATCGCTGGCCAGCAGAGCAGGGAAGTCGGCCAGGCGGCGAGCCACGCCAGCAGCGCGAGGCGGGGCAGCAAGGCGAGCGACGGCAACAGCGCGAGCCGGGCCAGCAGGGCAGGGAGGCCGGCGACGCGGCTCAGGACACTGCGCCGCGAGGCCGGTGGATCATGCCGCCGGACTGGAGGATCGGAGAACGGGGCAGCGATGCTGGCCCCCGGCGCCGGGATGCTGCTCCGCTTGCCAGTGATGTCGGCCAGCCTGGCCGCGAAGTTGGTCAGCAGGCAGAAGCTGGCCAGCAAGGAGCGGATGTTGGCCCGCAGGGCCGTGAGCCTGGCCCGCAGGGCCGTGAGCCTGGCCCGCAGGGCCGTGAGCCTGGCCCGCAGAGCCGTGAGCCTGGACCGCCGAGGCGTGAGCCTGGCGCCGCCAGGTCGTGATGCCGGGCCAGCCGGACCGCGAATCTGGGCCGGTGGGCCGTGGGATGGGCCAGCACGACCGCGGTCTTCCCGTCGGCCGGCCGTTGCCCGTTCCGCCACAGGCGCCGTACTTCATCGCCGAACAGTCGAGCGCCGACGACGGTCGTTCGCTGTGGCGGGCCTGGCGGCCGGAAGGCTCGCCCGATGAGCTGGACGGGCCGGTATACCGCCAGATCGCACGAGCGGCGTTGGAGGCAGCCGACGCGAAGGACGCTGCTGCGGCGGGACCCGCTGATCAGGCCGCGGAAAGCCAGGACGCGGAAAGCCCTGGCACGCATTCCACGCCGATCAAGGCACAACGGAGCAGGCCGAGGCGGAGTCAGCGACCGGGCAAGCTGTGACCGGGCAGCCTGTGCGGGCAGCCTGAACCGGGCAGGCTGATGCAGGGCCAGCGACCGGGCAGGCCGACGACGAGCAAGCCGGCCAGCCGGCGACCGCGGGACCAGCAACCGGGCGGCCAGAAGCCGGGGCGGCAAGCGGCGCGCCGGCGGTCAAGGAGACCGGTACCGCCGAGGTAACCGAGAACAAGGCTTCGGACCAGCCGGTCATCGGATCCTGCGGCCATACATAAGCCAGCTGTCGCCGCCCAGGCGTGGCTGCGAATGCCGTCGGCAGATCCGGCAGGGCGTCCGGCGGTGCCGGAGCAGGCTTCGCCACGCCGCGCGTCCGCCATCCGCGCTGTCGAGGACCGCAAGGCCGACTCAGAGTCGGCGGAGGTCGACCGGAAGCCAGCAGAGGCGCCACGCGATCAGCGTCCCCCGAGGTCCGAGTCGTCCGGGTTGGCAGGCAACCCGAGCAAGGCCAGGTCGGACCAGGCGGATGCCGCGGGCGTGGCTGGATCGGAGTCGGCTGAGTCGGCAGTCGCATCAAGCCCGCCTGGGCAGGCGGCAGCGCGGCCTGACAACCACGCGACCCCGGCCACAGTTGCCGGTGCTACCGCAGGCGCGGCCGAGCGTGCTCATGCCGTGCCAGCGAGCCAGGACCAGCCGGTCCGCGCCGATGACGTGGGCGAAGGTAAGGGCGCCGGCAAGCCCGCGACGCCACCGGCCGGGAACGAGCCGGATGACAACGCACGTCCGGACAACAGCGCTCGGCGTAGCAGCGGCAAGAGGGACGACTCAGACGACGACAATCCGGGCCCTGGCGGCAGCGGCGGCGCCAGGCAAACCCGGTCGAATACCGCCGCTCGTAAGCGGACTCGAGCCAAGTCCCGACGCCGCCACGTCTGGTGCGCGTTTCGAGGCCGACGACGCATCGACGAGCGGGGCCCGGACCGAATCCGTTGCGGCAGAGGTGGCGGCGACCAAGGCCGCTGCAACTCGTGCCATCGACGCCTGGGCCGACGAGATCGTGCGCAGCTCGCATGGCGCAAAGACGGCCAAGGTCGAGCCTTCGGCCGAGGCCGAGGCCGACTCAGCGGCCAGAGAGGAGTCGGGGACCGGAGAGGAGTCCGCGACCATCAAGGAGACCGCGGCCATCAAGGAGACCGTGGCCATCAAGGAGTCCGCGACCATCAAGGAGTCCGCGGTCGACGACTCCGAGGTCGGCGACGTTCATCCCGGCGCGCTCCCGGCAGGCCAGGACGAAGATGTTCCCGGCCCGCTCACACTGGCTGCGTCTGCCGCGAGAATCGAGGCCGAGGCCAGGATCAGGGCAGCGATGATTCAAGCCCGGCACGACCCCGAGCAGGCCCAGTCCGGACTGACGCCAGTCCAGTGAGGCGGCTGCGTCCAGGGCGCACACACGGCCATACGAGCGGTCGCACGAGAGCGGCGGCGACGATCAGCCAGAGATCGCGTTGGCTTGGGGCGGTCCTGCATTCACGATCCAGCAGGCCTCAGATTCCGGTGATTCCGGAGTCGTGCAGCGGCGACCAATGTCCGACGCCTTCGATGATGTGGATGCAGCCGACGATTCCGATGCGGAGTCCGACGTCGATCCAGGTGACGATCCCGAGGCAGCCGGCGAGGATCGACCTGAGCGGTCGCTGTCCGGCTACGTCAGGCGCAGCCGCATCACGCGCGGCTACTCGATTCCGCGGCTGTCGAGGTCGAAGCGGACGGGAGCGGTTCCCGGGCTGTAGCGGCCTGGCGCGCGGTCATCCGGGCCGCGCGCCAGGCAGCCAGACCGAAAAGCAGATGCGGCAGGTAGTCACGGCGTGATGGTGTTGGGCCATGAATCGCAGTGAGGTGCTTGCCGCCTTCAACCAGCAGGTCCGGCAGAGCACCAATCCGGACGGGACCGGCGCGAAGTTTGAAACCGGCGCAGCACGTGGTCAGGCGTATCTCTCAGCCCGGCCTCGGCGGGTCAGGCGTGCTGTGGTCCACCCTGGACGCGGCCAACGCGGACGAGGTCATCGCCGCGCGAGGTCCGGTTCTTCGGCGATCGCGGTGAGCGATTCGAGTGGAAGCTCTACAGCTATGACGAGCCGGCCGACCTGCCTGATCGGCTGACCGCCGCCGGGTTCGTGCCGGAAGAACCCGAGTCGCTGATGATCGCCGCGATCGACGAGATCATCGATGCGCTGCGCGCGGCCGAGCTACCGCCCGGCGTCACGCTCGACCGGCCGACCGATGAGGCCGGCGTCGACCGGCTGACCCGAGTGCACGAGCTGGTCTTCGGCACGGATGAGTCCGAACTGCGGGCGTCGCTGCGTGAGCAGCTCGCCGAAGCGCCAGAGACCATCGACATGGTCATCGCCGTGGCCGGCGACGAGCCGGTCAGCGCTGCGAGAACCGACTTCCTTCCCGGAACGCAGTTCGCCGGGCTCTGGGGCGGCGGCACGCTGCCGCAGTGGCGCCGCCGCGGCATCTACCGGGCCCTCGTCAGACACCGTGCCGAACTGGCGGCCGAGCGCGGCTACTCGTACCTGACCGTGGACGCCTCCGACCAGAGCCGTCCGATTCTGGAGCGGATCGGATTCGAATGCCTGGCCGTGACAACGCCCTATATCTGGTCGCCTAGCTAGCAGGGCGTGTGCCGCTGATCACGACGACACAGCTGGCCGCCCGCTAACGAGACGCGCAGCGGCTAGCATCGGCCGGCGGCCGGCACGGCCGCGGCCGCGGGGCTCGCCGGCGGCAGGACCGCCGTGCAGTATCTGCACCTAGTCGCCTTGGCGGGGATCACGCTGAGGCACTCGGGGCACTCCTTCTCCGCCGCCTCCCTCTTGCGCTGGGCGAATGCCACCAGCTTGGCCATGGGCGCCACGAGCAGGAAGTAGATCACGGTGGCGATGATCAGGAACGCGATCACCGCGTTAAGAAACAGGCCGTATCTGACCGTGGTGCTGCCGACGGTCAGCCGCAACGTGCTGAAGTCGTGGCGTCCCCCTGCCGCCGAGATCAGCGGTGTGATGACGTCCTTCACCATCGCTTGCACGATGTTGTTGAACGCGACGCCCATCACGACGGCGACGGCGAGGTCGACCACGTTGCCGCGAAGCAGGAACGCCCTGAAGCCCTTCATGACATCCTCTCTTGATCGCTCGGAACGTCCGTTGGTGAGGCTACATAAAAACGCGTTGGCGGGGCGGGCGGCCGCCGGCAAGCATGGGGCATGCCCTGGAGCCTGACCGACGACATCGCCAGCTACCAGACGGCGGCTGGCGGTCTGCTGAAGGCAGATCCGGTGCGCAACACCGTGCTGCTGTCGATCCTCGCGAGCCTGGCCAGGATCGGGCCGACCGCTTTCGGCCCCGAGCCGCCGCTCTTCGGCTGGTGGTCTCCGATGGCGAGCGGCACGACCCGGTGGCACCGACCGAAGCAGAACGGCGAGGGCGGCGGTACTCCAGACGCCGCCGCACGCGCTGCTGATCACGCGCCTGCCGGGGGAGTCGGCCGCCGAACTCGCCCAGGCGCTCGCCGGCCGCGGCACCGTCGCTGCCCGGCGTCAACGGCGTGGAAGCAGGATGCCACCTCGCTCGCCCGCGCATGGCACCAGCTCACTGGGATGGCGAGTCGCGTCAGCCTGCGCCAGCGACTGTACTGGCTTGCCGAGTTGCTCCGGCCAGATCACGTGCCAGACGGCACGGCCAGGGTCGCGACGCCCGCCGACGCGACGGTGGCCCGCGCGCTGTACTCGGCCTTCGCGGCCGACGTCGGCCAGGACGACGCGGACCCGAGCACCTGATCGCCGACCGGCTGCGGCCAGGGCAGCTGATGCTATGGGAGGTTGACGGCGAGCCTGTGTCGATAGCCGGCGTGACCCCGGCGCTCGAGGGAGTGGCCAGGATCGGTCCGTCTACACGCCACCGCAGTGGCGCGGCCGCGGCTACGGCGGTGCGGTCACCGCCGCGATCGGCGAGCTCGCCGCCCAGCGCGGTGCGACATCCGTCGTCTTGTTCACCGACCTCGCGAATCAGGCAAGCAATTCGCTCTACCTCAAGCTCGGCTACCGGCCCGTGGAGGACCGCGTGCTGCTGCGATTCGAACACTGAGTTTGGTTGAGCCTATCGTGCGGCCATTACGGCTAATACACGGTTTGTCGCTGTTTAGATAGCAGCAGCCCTGCTCGTTGTCCCTTTACCGTCGACGTGGTACAACAGGCCGAATGACCGCCAGTTCAGGTCCCGCGCAGTCTGCTACCGCCGAGCGTGACGGTGGCGGGCTTGCTGCCGTCCGGGTACGGGCGCTCAGAAAGAGCTACGGGCCCGTTGTCGCGCTCGACGGCGTTGACCTGGACATCGGCCAGGGCCAGTTCTTCACGTTGCTGGGACCGTCAGGTTCGGGCAAGACCACGCTGCTGCGGCTGATCGCGGGCTTCGAGAAGCCCGACGCCGGCACGATCGAGCTTGGCGGCCGTGAGATCTCCAGGGTGCCGCCGTACGCGCGTGACATCAATACCGTCTTCCAGGACTACGCGCTGTTCCCGCACATGTCCGTCAGGCAGAACATCGAGTACGGCCTGCGGGTCAAGGGCGTCGCCAAGTCCGACGCGGCGCGCGCAGGCGGAGCGCGCGCTCGACATGGTCCGGCTGACCGGTCTTGGCGACCGCAAGCCAACGCAGCTGTCAGGCGGGCAGCGGCAGCGCGTGGCACTGGCCCGCGCGATCGTCAACGAGCCGCAGGTGCTGCTCCTCGACGAGCCGCTCGGCGCGCTGGACCTCAAGCTCCGGCAGGAGATGCAGCTCGAGCTGCAGCACACCCAGCGCGAGGTCGGGATCACGTTCGTTTACGTGACCCACGACCAGGAGGAAGCGCTGGCGATGAGCGACCGGATCGCGGTACTCAACCGCGGCCGGATCGAACAGGTCGGCACGCCGCTCGAGGTTTACGAGCGGCCCCAGACTGACTTTGTCGCCGGCTTCATCGGGATATCGAACCTGATCGAGCGGGATGGCCGGCACATGACCGTCCGCCCGGAGAAGATCTTGCTGCTTGCCGATAGCGAGGAGCCGCCGGCCGGGGCACATACCGAGACAGGGATCATCTCCGACGTCGTCTACGTCGGAGTGATCACCAGGTACATCATCGATCTTGACGCCGGCGGCGAACTCGTAGTCGCGCGGCAGAACGAGCAGTCACCTGCGACGACGCAGTCCGCGCGCGGCACACGCGCGCGAATCGCCTGGCTGCCCGACCAGACCATCACAATTTCGCAAGGGGAGGGCGCGCGGCCCTAACCAGGGCTGTGCGGAAAGGGCAGGCTGAACATGTTCGGTCGATTCAAGACTCATGGGCGCGCGCTGAGCGGCGTCGCGCTTGTCGGCGTCGCGGCGTTGCTCGCGGCATGCAGCAGCGGCGAGCGGCGGCACTAGCAACGGCGGCGGCTCCAGCGGCGCACCCGCCGGCGGCGTGCCGACCGCGAATATGCCGGTGCTGAAGCAGCGTCGGCAAGGGCGAGGGGCAGCTGAACCTGATCGCCTGGAGCGGTTACCTGGAACCGCAGTGGGTCAAGCCGTTCGAGCAGCAGACCGGCTGCCAGGTCAACGCCAAGTACGCGAACACCTCCGATGAGATGGTCGCGCTGATGAACAACGGAGGCGGCGGCCAGTACGACATGGTCTCCTCCTCCGGCGACGCCGACCTGCGGATCATCTACGGCGGGGACGTGCGCCCGGTCAACATGAACCTGATCCCGGCCTGGAAGGACTTCTTCCCGGCGTTCAAGTCGCCGCCGTTCAACACCGTGAACGGCGTGCACTACGGCGTCTCGCTGCAGTGGGGCCCGAACGTGCTGATGTACAGCAAGAAGACGTTCAAGACGGCGCCGACGTCGTGGAATGTCATCTACGACAAGAAGTACAAGGGCCAGATCACGGTGCCCGACAACCCGATCCAGATCGCCGACGCGGCGCTGTACCTCAAGACGCACAACAAGAGCCTGGGCATCACCGACCCGTATGAGCTGACCCAGCCGCAGTTCCAGGCCTCGGTCAAGCTGCTGGCCGACCAGCGGCCGCTGCTGAAGTCCTACTGGCCGCTCGCCAGCCAGGAGATCTCGGCGTTCAAGAACGGCGACGTCGACGGTCGGGGCCGGCTGGCCGTACCAGGTCAGCCAGCTGCAGGCGGCCAAGTTCCCGATCGGGTCGACGATCCCGAGCGAGGGAGCGACGGGCTGGGCGGACTCCTGGCTGCTCGCGACCAAGGCGCCGCACCCGAACTGCGCCTACAAGTGGATGCAGTACATCAGCACGCCCGAAGGTGCAGGCTGATGCAGGCTGTAACTACGGCGAGACGCCGGACAACAGCAAGGCCTGCAGCTTCATGAACCAGCTCCAGGCGGGCTCGTGCGCGCTGTACCACGCCAACGCGCCGGCGGCCTATTTCAAGACGATCGCGCTGTGGAAGACGCCGATCGCGACGTGCGACAACGGCAAGCCGGACTGCGTGCCGTACTCCCAATGGGTGACCGCGTGGACCACCCAGGTCAAGTGACCTGGCGGCCGGGCGGGCCTGGGCCGAGGCCGGCCCGCCCGGTCGGCAGGCCGCGCAGGGCGAGCGGCTCGTGACCGAGGAGATCGCGGACCAGCCGACGGTCATCCGGAGTGCCGGGCGGCACCTGGTCCAAGGTCAGCGCGGCGTTGTGGCGCCGGCCGTGGGCTCGCGCCACCCTGCTGCTGACGCCACCGCTGGCCTGGTTCCTCGTGATCTACCTCGCCGCGCTCGTGGTGCTGCTGATCACGGCGTTCTGGCAGACCAACGCGTTCACCAGCAACCTTGAGCACGTCTGGAACCTGCAGAACTTCGTCCAGATCTTCACCACCCCCGCCTACCTGCAGGCCATCGGGCGCACGGTCGGAATGGCGGCCGGGGTCACGGTGGTCGACGGGCTCATCGCCTTCCCGTTCGCCTACTTCATGGCGAGGGTCGCGACCCGCCGGACCAGGACGATCCTGTACGTCGCAATCCTGCTGCCGCTGTGGGCGAGCTACCTGGCCAAGGTCTACGCCTGGCAGCTGGTCTTCACCAGGGACGGCGTGCTGAACTGGGGCCTCGGCAAGGTCGCGCTCGGCCCGCTGAACCTGATCAACACCAACTGGGCAGTATTCATCGCGTTCTGCTATATCTGGCTGCCATACATGGTGATCCCGGTCTACGCCGCGCTCGACCGGATCCCGCCCTCCATGATCGAGGCCTCGCAGGACCTCGGCGGCCGCTCCTGGCGAACCACGCGGTCGGTGATCCTGCCGCTGGCGCTGCCCGGCATCGTGGCCGGCTCGATCTTCACGTTCTCACTGACATTGGGCGATTACATAACCCCGCAGCTACTCGGCGGCACCAACTCGGTCTTCATCGGAACGGTCGCCTATAACTGCTTCCTGTCCAACAACATCCCGCTCGGGGCGGCGATGGCGACGGTGCCGATCGCGATCATGGTGATCTACCTGCTCGGCGCCAGGGCACTCGGCGCGTTCAGGGAGCTGTGATGGAGTCGACCGGCCTGCAAGGTTGCGTTGCGCGTCTGGGTCGCGCTCGTGCTGCTGTTCCTGTTCGTGCCGATCCTGCTGATCGTGCTCTACGCGTTCGACCCGGCGACCGTTGAGAGCTGGCCGATCCGCGGCTTCACCTCGCACTGGTTCTCGGTCGCCTGGCACGACCAGGAAGTCCGGCCGCGTTCCTGCTGTCGGTCAAGGTCGGCTTGCTGGCCACCGGGATCGCGATCCTGCTCGGCTCCGCCGTCGCTTACGCCCTGTACAAGTTCACCTTTTTCGGCAGGGACGCGATCTCGTTCCTGCTCGTGCTCCCGATCGCGCTGCCCGGCATCGTCACCGGCCTCGCGCTGAACTCGTTCTTCGCCTTCGCGAGCGTGCAGTTGTCGCTGTGGACGATCGTCGTAGGTCACGGCACGTTCTGCATCGTCATGGTGTTCAACAACCTCATCGCCAGATTGCGGAGGACGTCAGGGTCTCTCGCCAGAGGCCTCGATGGACCTGGGCGCGCGCGGCTGGCAGACCCAGCTTTACGTCACGCTGCCCTCGGTGATCACCGCGCTGATCTCCGGTGCGCTGCTCGCCTTCGCGCTGTCCTTCGACGAGGTCGTCGTGACGGTCTTCACCTCAGGGGCGCAGAACACCCTGCCGATCTGGATCTTCGGGCAGCTCAGGCTCGGCCAGCAGCTACCCGAAGTCAACGCCGTCGTGACGGTGGTCAT
The DNA here is from genome assembly GCA_963809195.1 of uncultured Actinomycetota bacterium. Taxonomy (GTDB): domain Bacteria; phylum Actinomycetota; class Actinomycetes; order Streptosporangiales; family Streptosporangiaceae; genus Chersky-822. The sequence continues at coordinate 244,508 of CAWEIQ010000007.1, forward strand.
CGTGCTCACGATCGTCCCCGTGCTGCTCGCGGCGAGGATTGCGGGCGCCGGGTCGGTCACCAGGACCGCCAGGGCCGCAGCCGTAACCGACACCGGCCGGATCTAACGGCATTCAAAGGGCCTTTTAAGCTTAGAAACGTGCCAGCCGCGCAGTATCGACGAGAGCAGTGTCGACCAGAGCAGAGTCGACGAGAGCAGTGTCGACGAGAGCAGCGTCGACCGACGCGCGGTCGCCCAGAAATGGCCGCCATTTTGCCGGTCGGCGTTCCGCGTCCTGGCTGCGAGCGAGTTGCCCGTGCCCTGCATGTTTGGATCCACGGAGCGGGCAGCGGCTGGTCAACATCACCGATCAGCCCGCCGAGGTCGGATTCTGCAGCGTCACGGAGCACGGCGACGCGTTCGAGGTGACGTTCGGGCCCGACGGCCATCACGCGGTCATCAGCAAGTCCTGGCTCGCCGCCGCGCTGACTCCCGAGCCGGCCGGCCGGACCGAAGACGCCAAGCGGCTCTGGGTAGCCGCCGATTTCCGCGATGGGCCGCCGCAAGCCAGCTGGGATCGGTACTACGCCGGTGGCGAGCACCGCGCGGCGTGCCTCGAGTCGCTCCTCAGGGACGGCTTCGTGCTGCTCAGGGACGTCCCTGCCCGGCCCGGCATGGTCCTTGAGGTCGCCGCGATCATGGGCTTCGTCCGCGAGACCAACTACGGCAAGCTCTTCGACGTGCAGGCCAAGAGCGATCCGGCCAACCTTGCCTTCACGGCCCTGGCCATCACGCCGCACACCGACAACCCGTACTTGGATCCGGTGCCCACGGTGCAGTTGCTGCACTGCCTGGCGAGCGCGGCCGAGGGCGGCGACTCCGGCCTGGTCGACGGGTTCGCCGCGGCCGCGATGCTGCGCGCCGAGGACCATGCAGCGTTCGCCACCCTGACCAGCACGCCGGTCACCTTCCGCTACGCCGACGCAACCGCGGACTTGCGGGCGACGATGCCGATGATCGGTCTAGATCCGCGGGGCAGGATCACGGAAGTGCGCTTCAACAACAGGTCGCTCCAGCCGTTCCGCCCATCCGCCCAGCCGCCGGATCCCGAGGAGTCCAACGCCTTCTACCGGGCTTACCGCGCCTTCGCCGAGCTGCTGGCGAGGCCAGAGCTGATGCTGACGTTCCGGCTGGAGCCCGGCGACTGCGTCGTGTTCGACAACACCAGGGTGCTGCACGCGCGAACCGGCTTCACAGGTGGCCGAAGTCCGGGTCACCGGCACCTTCAGGGCTGCTACGCCGACCTCGACGGCGTCGCGTCGTCGCTGGCCATGACGCGCCGCGCTGACAAGATTCAGCAATAACAAGGCGAGGACGATCATGACGCACGCCGACCCGGTCGGGCAGATCGCTGACCTGTTCGCCAGCGAGGGAGCAACCGAGTACCTGGGCGAGGCGGTCACCCAGGCTGCGCACATGCTCCAGGCCGCGCATCTTGCCGAGCGGGTGGGCGCTCATGACGCGCTCGTCGCGGCCGCGCTCCTGCACGACGTCGGCCATTTCACCGGCGCCGTCAGCGGCCATCAGCTGATGTCCGGTACTGATAACAGGCACAGCGACGCGGGAGCCGACTGGCTCGCGCAGTGGTTCGGTCCTCCGGGTCACCGAGCCCGTGCGGATGCACGTGCCCGCCAAGCGCTACCTCTGCGCGGTCGAGCCGGGCTACGCCGAAACGCTCTCACCTGCGTCGGTCTACACGCTCGGCGTCCAGGGCGGTCCCATGCAGGCCGCTGAGCTCGCGGAGTTCGCCGCGAGCCGGTACGCCCAAGACGCCTGCAGGCTGCGGCGCTGGGACGACGCCGCGAAGGATCCCGCCGCGGACGCACCGCCGTTTGAGCACTTCAAGTCGCTGCTCGCGAGACTGGTCAGGGAAGACGGCGCTTAGGGCGCGGTCGTGCCGGTCCGGCCGTAGGCGTCTTCGAGTCTGACCACGTCCTCACGCCAGCCAGGCGGAGCGGTAGACGCCTCGGCGAACACGATGTCGGTGATCGCGGTAACCCTGTGCACGGCCCTGGGCGGGAGGTGAATCGTGTCGCCGGGGCCGAACCGGCGCACCGACATCTCGCCGTCCAGCGGGCCGTACCGGATGTCGGCATCACCAGAGATCAGGCAGATCGTCTCTTCTTTGTGCTCGTGGTACTGCAGGCTGAGCGACCGGCCTGCCGTCACGTGGATGATCTTGCCGATGTACTTGCCCTCGTCGGCCGCGAAGATCTGCTCGAACCCCCAGGGCTTGCGCTGCTCCTGGGCGCGGTAAATCCTGGCCTGCGAGTCAGTGTCCACCTGGCCTCCGTCGTTTAGCGCGCCGTGGTTCGCCAGTACCGAGGTTAACCGGCACCCACCGTGGTTAACCGGCACCGTGGTTAACCGGCACCGTGGTTAACCGGCACCGTGGTCAACCGGCACCGTGGTCAACCGGCACCGTGGTCAACCGGCACCGTCTGTCGAGTCACTCAGGCTAGCCGAACAGCGGGAACCGGCCGGCGGCGACCGGTTCAGTCGCCAGTGGCTGAGCTCGCGCCGCCGTTGGCCATGCCGGCGTCCCACTTCGCCTCGATCTGGCCGAATCGCCAGATCGCGAGCGCTGCGACCCAGGTGACCACGAAGACGCCGACGATCACGAAGCCCGCCTTGTTGATGTCGAAGGCGGCCATGAAGTTCCAGAATGCGCCGGTCAAATGTGCCTGCTGACCGATCAGCCCGAGGATCTCGATGGTCCCGATGAAGAATGCCACGAAGACGGACAGTCCGGTGATCGTCAGGTTGTAGTAGACCTTGCGCACCGGGCGCGCGAACGCCCAGTCGTAGGCGAAGTTCATGAAGCAGCCGTCCGCCGTGTCGAACAGGCTCATTCCCGCGGCGAACAGGAATGGCAGCGAGATCACCGCGTAGAACGGAAGTCCGCTGATGACCGCCGTCCCCGCGAGTACAAGGAAGGCGACCTCGGTCGCGGTGTCGAAGCCGAGCCCGAAGAGCAGGCCAATCGGGTACATCTTCCACGGACGCATCGACCCGCTTGTTGAGCGGGCCGAGGAGCCTGTTCATCAGGCCGCGCTTTGCTAGCTGCTCCTCGAGTTCGGCGTCGCTGAACTTGCCAGAGCGCATCTCGCGGAACACCTTGACGATGCCGATCAGAATGACCACGTTCAGCGCCGCGATCAGGTACAGGAAGGTGCCGGAGACGGATGTTCCGATCACGCTTGTCATGCCGTGCAGCGTGGACTTGTCGTTGCGGAGGTCGCTATTCAGCGCCCGGATGCCGAAGTTCAGCAAGATAGCCAGGATGAATACAACCGAGGAGTGGCCGAGCGAGAAGAAAAAGCCGACAGACAACGGTCGCTTGCCGTCGCCGACCAGCTTGCGGGTTGTGTTATCGATAGCAGCAATGTGGTCTGCGTCGAAGGCGTGCCGCATGCCGAGCGTGTAGGCGAGCACGCCGGTGCCCACTCCGAACGCCTTGCCGGCGCTGGCCTGGTAGCTCCCGCCTGCCACGGCAAGCGTGAGCAGACCCCAGCCGACCACGTGCAGCCCGACGATGGCGACGACCATGGCGCCTACCCGGCGCCACTCGGTCGGCGTCAGTGCAGCCTTGATCTGGGCCGCCCTAATTCTGACCAGGTGGCGGCTTCTGTCTGCCATGGGCGTCACCCTAAGTTAGTTGCAAACGACTTGCAACAACGGGTTCAAGGCAGGCGCGAGACGCTAGCGGGGCGGGCTGAGTTACGATCGGGCAGCGAGCGCCCAGAAAGAGGTTGCGCTGAAGGAGGCAGTCCGACGTGCTCAGTTATCCCCCCACGGCGATGGGCCCAGAAGCCGATGACTATCACGGCGAGACCGTCGCCGATCCCTATCGATGGCTTGAGAACACCAACGCGCCGGAGACAGCCGCCTGGATCGAGGCGCAGAACGCGCTGACCCAGTCTGTGCTGGCGGGCGCGGGCGAGGCCGGGCGCGCGGCTTTCACCGACCTGCTCACCACGCTGGCCGACTATCCCAGGTACGGCGTGCCCTTCGAGCGAGGCGGGCGCTGGTTCCAGTTCCGCAACTCGGGCCTGCAGGATCAGCCCGTCCTGTACGTGATGGACGGGCCCGACGACGAAGGCCGCCCGCTTCTCGACCCGAACGAGCTGTCCGCCGACGGCACGGTGGCGGTCAGCGGCGTATCGGTCACCAGCGATGGGACGCTGCTCGCCTACGCGACGAGCGCGAGCGGCTCGGACTGGCAGACATGGCGTGTGCGCGACACCGCCACCGGCGAGGACCTCGATGACGTCGTCGAGTGGGCAAAGTCGGACAACGCCGCCTGGCGGAAGGACAAGTCGGGCTTCTATTACATGGCTCCAGAGCCGCCGGAGCCCGGCTCTGAGTACCTGGCCGCGAACACCTTCCGGCGCATCCTGTTCCACCGCATCGGCAGCGCGCAGCCGGACGACGAGATCGTCTTCGCGCGGCCGGATGAGCCGCAGTGGTATCCGCTGGCCCGCGTCAGCGACGACGGCCGGTTCCTGGTCATCTCGGTGTTCGAAGGAACGGCCCCCCAGGCGCAGGTCCACGTGCTCGACCTGTCCGATGCCGGCGCGCGAACTGCGGCCGCTGGTCGGCGACTTCGAGTCCATCGCCGACTTCGTCACCGCGAAGGACACGACCTTCTACCTGGTCACCGACCATCAGGCCGAGCGCAAGCGGCTGGTTGCGGTTGAGCTTGACCAGCCGGACCGACAGCACTGGGCAGAGGTCGTCGGCGAGGCCCCTGACACGCTGCTGGGCGCCCACCAGTTCGGTGACAAGTTCGTCTGCCATTACCTGCGGAACGCGTACTCGGTCCTCCGCGTCCACGATGCAGATGGTGGCAATGCCGTCGAGGTGGCGATGCCGAGCTTCTGCTCGGTGGCCGACGCATGCCGAACCGGCGAGGGCATCGAGGGTCACGATGGCAGCAATGTGATGCACTTCGGGCTGACCTCGTTCGCCGACTCGGGATCGCTGTGGAGGCATGACCTCGCGGCCGGCGAGACGACCCAGGTCCGCGGGTCGGGTTCAGCGATAGACCCGGCCGCGTACACGCTGGAGCAGGTGCATGTCACCTCGGCCGACGGTACAGACGTGACAATGTTCATTACGAGGCGCAATGACGTCGAACCGACCGGAGACGTGCCTGCGCTGCTGTACGGGTACGGCGGATTCGACATTCCGATCACACCGTCGTTCGACCTCATGCACGCGGCCTGGCTGAACAACGGCGGGCTTCTCGCGGTCGCCAACCTCCGGGGCGGCGGCGAGTACGGCCGCGCGTGGCACGACGGCGGCCGCCTGGCCAAGAAGCAGAACGTTTTCGACGACTTCTGCGCCTGCGCGCGCTGGCTGGCCAGTTCGGGCTGGTCCCGCGCCGGCCGGATCGCGATCCAGGGCGGTTCCAACGGCGGCCTGCTCGTGGGAGCCTGCCTGACTCAGCATCCTGAACTGTTCGGCGCCTGCATCGCGCACGTCGGCGTCATGGACATGCTGCGCTTCGACAAGTTCACCGTGGGGCGCGCCTGGGTCTCGGACTTCGGGAGCCCCGACGATCCCGAGCAGTATCGGTGGGTGCGCGCCTACTCGCCGCTGCACAACCTCACGAAGGGCCAGGCCTATCCGGCCACCCTGCTGCTGACAGGCGACCACGACGACCGGGTCGTGCCGGGGCACTCGTTCAAGTTCGCTGCGGCCCTGCAGGCCGCGCAGGGCGGCGACGAACCCGCGCTGATCAGGATCGAGACATCGGCAGGACACGGCGCAGGCAAGCCGACCAGCAAGATCATCGCCGAGTCCGCCGATATCCTCGCCTTCCTCCGCCTAGCCTTCCGCACCTGACCGCACGGCCCGCCGCCCCAGCGCCCGGCCCTGCGACCCGCGGCGGCCCTCGCCCTCCGACCCGCGGCGGGCCGACGCCCTGCGACCCCGTGTGGATGGGACTTTCATTGCGCAGGCAGGTGCTGGATGGCCCTTTCACGCGGGGGTTGTCGCTGCCGGCGCGGCTGGGCTCGCGGACTAGCGGAGGTAGGAGGCGCCGTTGAGGTCGAGGACGGCGCCGCTGGCCCATGCCGCCTGGTCCGAGGCGAGATACAAGACGGCGGCCGCGATCTCCTCGGGCTCCGCGACCCGGCCGAACGGGCTCTGCGCCCTGATCTCGTCGCCGCGCGGGGGCTTGAGGTGCTCGTTGGTCATGTCGGTCGCGACGAATCCCGGCGCCACCGACATAACCGCGATCCCGTGCGGCGCGAGTGCGCGGGCGAGCGACTGGCCGAACGCGTTCAGGCCCGCCTTGCTCGCACCGTACGCAGGCGACCGCGGCTCGCCGCGGTACGCGCCGCGCGATGACACGTTGATGATCCGGCCGCCGCGGCCCTTCATGTGCTGGACGGCGCACCACGTGACGTTGGCCGCGCCGATCAGGTTGACCCCGAGCGTCGCACGCCACTGGTCCTGCCAGTCCTGATAGGACACCTCGGTGATGGGGTGTGCTGTGAAGACGCCGGCGTTGTTGACCAGGATGTCCAGGCCGCCGAGCTGCTCGGCTGCCTGGTCCACCATCACGCGAACCGCATCAGGATCGGCAAGGTCCGCTTGAACGACCGTGTGGCCGGTGCCGGGCAGCTCAGCGAGCAGGCGCCCGGCGAGTTCGGCCGAGTCGCGGTGATGCACGGCAACGCGGTCACCCGCGGCCGCGAACTCGGCCGCGATGGCCCTGCCGATCCCGCGTGATGCTCCCGTGATCAGTACCGCGCGTCCGCCCATCCGGTCAGGTTCCGCTCGAAGGCTGTAGCGGGCAGCCGGCCGGGATGTGCGGCTTCGGCGGGATCTTCGGATGCGTGTGCCCGATGATCTTGCCGGTCTTCTTGTTGAAGATGGGCTTCGACTTCGGCTTGGTCGCCTGCCAGTGCCTGACCGCCGCATAGGCCTGCTGGCATTCCCGGTAGCCCATGGTGACGTTGGACACCAGCCTGTTGGCCTGGCTCAGGCTGCCAGACGAGAGCCGGTGGATCGCCTGGCGGTCCTGGGTCTGCAGGCCGGCCACCGGCAGGCTCGTGGTGCGGTACACGCTGGACAGCGAGAGCCCGAAGATCTGCTGATCGAGCCCGCGGAAGATCACGACGTTGCCGTTCTTGGTGCCCACGTAGTACTGGCTGTGCACGTACTGGTATCCGACGTAGAGCCCGGCGCCAATCAGGATGATGAACAGCGCCACGAGAGAGGTCATGAGCGGCCACCTGCGGCGTCGCCGTGGCGGCGGTTCTTCTTCCTCGGCAAACGGCTCCGCGGCGTGCCGGCCGGGAATGGTCGCCGGGGACTGCCACGCGCCGGAGCGGCTGGTCGCGTGCTGCGCCGAAGTCTGGTGCGCTGTTGCCTGCCCGGGAATCGTGTGGCTGCCTACGGCGGCATGAGCGGGAACGCTGCCAAGCGTGGTGATACCGCTCGCCTTGCCGTCCATTTCTGGCCTGGTGAATGGCTTGGTGTCGTTGCCGGCGTTCGCCGCCGCTCCGACGACCACAGGGGCGCTCGTCGGACCCGCGCCGCTCAGGTCAGTGTCGATGACGTCAGCGACGATGCACGTGACATTGTCAGGAGCGCCGCCCCTGATCGCGAGGTCGATCAGGGCCAGTACGGCGTCGGCCGGCTCGGCCACAGCCACGAGCGCCTGCAGGATCTGCTCGTCACTCACCGCGACCGGCAGGCCATCGGAGCAGATCAGGTACCGGTCGCCGACCTGCGCGTCAAGCATGGAAAGATCGGGGTCCGCGTCGGTGCGGCCGTCGAGCGCGCGCAGCAGCAGTGACCTCTGCGGATGGGTGGCGGCCTCCTCCGGCTGGATCCTGCCCTGGTCAATCAGGGCCTGGACGAAGGTGTGATCCCTGGTGATCTGGTAGAGGTCACCGTCGCGCACTAGGTAGGCGCGCGAGTCACCGATATGGCAGATGGCGGCCGATCCGCCTGCCCATAGCATCGCGGTCAACGTCGTGCCCATGCTGCCGACGGTCGGATCGGAGTCGACGATCCGGCGTAGCGTCTGTTTCGCCGTCGCGACGGCGCCAGCCAGCGCGTCGATGAGCTCTGACTCCGGCATGGCCTTCTGGTCCAGCGGTGCCACCGTGGAGATCACCGCGGCACTGGCGACCTCGCCTGCCTCGTATCCGCCCATTCCGTCGGCGACCGCCAGCAGATGCGGTCCTGCATAGGCTGAGTCCTCGTTGCCCTCCCTGAGCAGGCCGACGTCGGAGCGGACCGCGTAGCGGAGTGCAAGTGTCATCGCGCAGCTCCAGGACGATCTAGCCGGTCGGGTCGGCGCCCCGACCCGCACCCTGGGTCGGCGGCCCGGTCAGCACACGGTAGGACGCTCATGCTGGGATCGAGCCTAGATCCTGGCGGCTCCAGACGTGCACCGGCAAGAGCTTGGAACACCAATTTCGCGAACCGGAAATACAGTGCTCGCATGGTACACGTTAAGTGCGTGCCATGAGCCATGCCAGGCCAAGCACGCCAGGTCATAGGGCAATGGCCGTGATGTGCGCATCGCAGGCTCCGGATTACCCGTCCTCGGCCCTCGCCGCCGGTCTTCGCCCTCATTCCCGCGGTTGCCTTAAGCGTGGATCATGGTGCATATCCGGCAGTTGCCGTTACCATGCGTGAAACGAAACAGCACGGAGCGCTATGACAGCAATGCGCAGATCGGAGCGTGACACGCCGATGAAGTCCGATCAGCCGGTCACGCTCAAAGACGTGGCCGCGCTGGCTGGCGTTCACCCGGCGACGGCGTCCAGGGCACTCAACGACGAGACCAGGCTGCTGGTGCGCCGTGAGACGGCGGAACGCGTGCTGGCCGCCGCCAATTCGCTGGGCTACCGGCCCAATACTGTGGCCAGAAGCCTGCGCACGCGTCGATCACACACCGTCGGCGTGCTGATTCCTGATCTCACCAACCCGCTCTTTCCGCCTATCGTCCGCGGCATCGAGGATCGCCTCGCGGCCGACGGTTATGTCGCGCTGATCGGCAACACCGACGCTGACCTGGGCCGCGAGCGACTGGTGTTCGAGCGCATGCGGGCCAGGCACGTCGACGGGTTCGTCAGCGCAACCGCCCACCTGAGCAGCCCGCTGCTGGCCGAGGCGGCTGAGGCTCGGATACCCGTCGTGCTGGTCAACCGGCATGCCGAGGGTTACGGCCTGAACTGCGTGTCGGTCGACAACGAGCGCGGCATCGCGATGGCGGTCGAGCACCTGGCTGGGCTCGGTCACCGCAAGATCGCGCACATAGCCGGCCCCCAGGACGTCTCGACCGGCTTGAGCCGGTACCAGGGATTCCTTGCGGCTATGTCGGCGCACGGCCTGACGGTCGATCAGGACCTGGTCGTCCATGCCAGCGCGTACTCGCTGGAGGAGGGCGACAGGTGCTGCCGCGCGCTGCTGGCTGCCGGGCGCGAGTGCACGGCGATCGCAGCGGCGAACGACATGCTGGCGGTTGGCTGTTACACGGCGCTAGAGGCTGCGGGACTGTCGTGTCCGCGCGACATCTCGGTGGTCGGTTTTAACGACATGCCGTTCATCGACCGCCTCAGGCCGCCGCTGACGTCGGTGAGCTTTCCTCACTACCAGCTGGGAGCTGAGGCAGGTCGCCTGATCCTTGAGCAGATCGCGGGCAGCGCCGAGAATGGCGCAGCGGAAAACGGCGAGCAGGCCAAGATCTTGTACCTCGCGCCCGAGCTCAAGGTCAGGGGCTCAACCAGCCAGCCAGCTAGCTAGCTAGCGGCGGTCCGGTCATTCCGCCAGCTTGGCGGCCATCCAGTCCGCGCTGTACGGGCGGTGCAGGTAGACCACGTTGGCGCAGCCGTGGTTGCCATCCTCCAGCAGGAGGGATTCGGCGTGCGGGCCGATTTCGGCTGGCCAGCCGCTGCGGCGTCTTGCCAGGGAAAGATCCGGTCGAGCTTGCCGGCAACGATCAGGATCGGCGCCGCGGATGAGTCCTGCCCGGTCTGCCATGGTCAGCTCGCCAGCCCGCCGCCTGGCCTGGTCCGCTGATTCCGACTTAGACCTGACCGTGAAGGCGGCCCGGCTCAGGTCGGGCAGCCGGTCCCAGATGTCACCGAGGCAGTAGACGGGGCACAGCGAAATGGTTGCCTTCACTCGCTCATCGCCACCGGCGACCCGAGCTGCGTAGTAGCCGCCCAGGCTCACGCCCCAGATTCCGATCCTGGCCTGGTCGACGCCTGGCAGGCGCGTGACCGCGTCAATGATGGCCCGGCCAGGGACCTCCCAGTCCGGCCTGATCGCCAGGTCATATTCGGCCTCGCCCTGGCCAGGACCGTCGACGGAAACGGTGGCGATGCCGCGAGCTCAGGAAAAGGTCCTCGGTCGGCCGGAATTCCTCTTTCGCCGAGTCCAGGCCGGGGATCAGAATCACGACCGGATGCGGGCCAGGTCCTGGCGGCCGCCGGACCACCGCCGCGATAGCAGCGCCGTCGAACGGTATCTCGATGCGCTCGCCCGGCGGGTCGAGCAAGTGCCAGCGCGTCGCCCGCGCTCCGGACCGCCATCAGGTGCGCTGACCGCATCTGGCTGAGGTCGTTGACGAACATGAACTTCGCGAAGTGGTAGTAGACCGCGGCCTGCGACAGGTGCGTCCCAGCGGAGCGGCGCCTGCCGGCGGCAAGCGCGTCCCTGCCGAGCTTCTCGTGTGCCGCACCGGCCAGGCACCACTGCTCGCACCAGGCGTCCCAGCTATCGATGGCGCGCCGTCACCCTGACGAAGTCGTTGTAGTCGATGCCATTGGCTATGAAACGCGGCGCCCAATGGCTGACCGCCGCCGCTACCCGGCTGTCTGTCATGGCCGCCAGCATTGCACACGTTTGCAGGCGAGAGTCAGCCTGCGGGCATGCCAGATCCGGGCCGGGAGGAACTGGACAGGAAAATCACACGTTGACAAGACGATGCCCGATACATCACGCTTGTGCTGCAAACGATTGCGACACGACACGGCGTATGCGATTGCGACATTGACCGAGGGTGGCGATATGGCCGATCCAGGTGACGGGCACGCACTGGGCTGGCTGGGCACCGGACGGATGGGCGTCGCGCTGGTGCACCGGCTGCTGCGAGCAGGCCACGACGTCGTGGTCTACAACAGGACCAGGGCCAAGGCCGAGCCACTCGAGGCGGCGCGGGGCTACGATCACGGACAGCGCGGCTGGCCTTAGCTCAGCGGACATCGTGTTCGTCATGGTCGGCACGTCGCAAGACCTGATCGACGCGGTGACCGGCCCGGCCGGGCTGATCTCCGGTGGCCGTGCTCCCTCGGTCGTCGTGGACTGCTCGACCGTCTCGGTCGAAGCGTCAGAACAGGTCAGGCAGCTGCTCGCCGGACACGGCTGCGCGCTGCTCGCCGCGCCGGTGATGGGCAACCCGAGGGTCGCCGAGGCCGGCAGGCTGACCTTCGCCGTCTCCGGCCCGCGCGCGGCCTTCGACGCGGCCCGCCCTTACCTGGACGTGCTTGGCGCGGGGGCGACCTACGTTGGCGACGGCGAGCTGGCGCGGACCGTCAAGCTCTGCCACAACCTCTTCCTTGGCGTGGTCACCCAGACGCTCGCCGAAGTGACAGTGCTCGCGGAGAAGAGCGGCATCAGCAGGCAGGCGCTGCTGGCCTGCCTGAATAACAGCGTCATGGGCTCGACGTTCAGCAAGTACAAGACGCCGGCCTTCGTGAACCTCGACTTCCACCCGACCTTTACCTCAACGCTGCTGCGCAAGGACTTCGACCTTGGTCTGGCAGCGGCGAGGGAGCACGAGGTGCCAATGCCGATCGCCTCGGCCGTGCACCAGCTTGTGCAGAGCTCTGGTCGGCAATGGATTCGGCGAGGACGACTTCGCCACCTTGCTCGTGCTCCAGGCCAGGTCGGCAGGCCTGGAGCTGGTGAGCGAGAACGCGGAGATATCTGACGGGCTGGAGCCCGCCAGCAGCGATTGATTGGGTTATCCATCAACTCGGAAGGAGGACCGGGGATGAGCTCATACCGCGCCCGGTTCTTTGCCATCGGCACATCAGCGGCCGTTCTGACGGCCATGCTCGCCGCGTGCTCAGCAGCGGCTCAGGTGGCTCGGCAAACGGGCCCACATCGTCGAAGAAGCCAATCCTGATCGGTACCTCGCTGTCGCTGACGGGCGACTTCTCCGCGGACGGCCAGGCATTCCTGCGCGGCTACAAGCTCTGGGTGCACGACGTGAACGCCGCGGGCGGCCTGCTCGGGCGCAAGGTCGAGCTCAAGTACCTGAACGACCGGAGCGACCCAGGCCAGGTTGTCACCAACTACACGACCCTGATCTCTACCGACCATGTGGACCTGACCTTCGGTCCGTTCTCCTCGTTGCTCACGACCCCGGCATCGGCCGTCGCGGCCAGGAACGGATTGCGCGTTCATCGAGGGAGCCGGCGGCGCGCCGAGCGTGTTCACGGCGCCGGCGAACCAGCAGGCACACAACGTCTTCGACGTCAGCCTGCCGATCGTCGACGAGATGGTCCCGTTCGCCAACTGGATCGCGTCGCTGCCGGCCAGCCAGCGACCGAAGACGGCCGCGTACCCGATGGCGAACGACCCGTTCGCCGACCCGCCGGTCCAGCTGACGCAGTCCATGCTGAGCAAGGCCGGCATCAAGACGGTCTACTCGCACATCTTCCCCGCTGAGGTACCTGACTACGCGCCAGCCGCCTCGAACGTGGCCGCCACGCACGCCGACGTCGTCGTGCTCGGCTCGACCGACGTGCCGACTGTGAGCGCCTTCATCAAGGCGTTCCAGCAGCAGCACTACAACCCGAAGATCTTCATCGCCGCGGCCGGCCCTGACCAGGGTGCCGCCGTTCACCAAGGTCGTGGGCGTCGGCAATGCCGAGCGGGATCATGGTTCCGAACGGCTGGTACGGCACGTCGGCCAACTCAGAGAGCCAGAAGATGGTGGCCGAGTACATCAAGATCTACGGCGGCACGCCATCGGACATCAACGCGGACGTCGCCGAGGGTTACTCGGTCGGCCAGGTGGCCCAGCAGGCCGTCGAGCACCTCAAGAGCCTCGACAACGCCAAGATCATCAGCTTACCTGCACAGCGGCGTTACCCTGCAGACCGTGCAGGGACCGGTCAAATTCGACTCGCTCGGCCGCAACGGCGCGGCGACGACGTACATATTCCAATGGCAGAACGGCAAGTACGTCCAGGTTCTCCCGGTGGGCACGTCAGGTTCGGTGGCGATCCTGAACCCCAAGCCGACCTGGAAGTAGGGCCCCCACAAAAAGGACACAGGATGCAGGTGCACGGAGCAGCGCACGGCGGAGACCGCGTTGGGCAGTGAACTTGCCCGCGCCGTGATCAACGGGATCCTCGGCGGCGGCATCTACGCGCTGATGGCCGTCGGGCTCACGCTGATCTTCGGGGTGCTGGACATCATCAACATCGCCCAGGGCGTGATGGTGGTGCTCGGCGCCTATCTCAGCTACGCGCTCTCCGTGCACCTGCACCTGGACTTGTTCCTCGGACTGCTGATCACGATCCCCGCCATGTTCGTGATCGGCGTGATCATCCAGGTGGCCTTCATCAGGCCGCTGCACGGCAGCGAGCGGACATCCATGTCGCTGCTGGCCAGCTATGCGGTCGCGATCGTGATCGAAGGCGCGCTCTACCTGTTCTTCGGGCCCAACTACGTGACGCTCAACGCCTCGTACACCACCAGCAGCTTCGCGCTGCTCGGCTTCCACCTGCCCTACATCGACCTGTACGGCTTCGGCATGGCAGTGGTCCTCGTGGCCGCGCATCTACCTGCTGCTGTACCGGACCAAGATTCGGCCGCAGCGTCCGCGCCACCATGCAGGACAGGACCGCCGCCATGCTGATCGGCGTCGACGTGAACAGGGTCGCGGCGCTGACCTACGGCATCGGCGTCGCGGTCACGGCGGCCGGCGGGATGATCTTCGGCGCCAGCGGCGGCGGCTTCAATCCGAACAGCGGATACGACCTGATCTCGCGGCTGCTCGCGATCATCATCCTGGCCGGGCTCGGCAGCATCGGCGGCGCGCTCGTCGCCTCGGTGTTCATGCTCACGCTCGAGTCCATCGTGGACATCTGGCAGCCGAACTGGTCGGTGGCCGTGTTCTACGCGGCACTCGTGATCGTGCTCCTGGTCCGGCCCACCGGGCTGTTCGGCCGCCAGGCCGCGAGGGCGCAATGAGGGCCGGGATCGCAGCGGCCCTGGCAGCACCGCGGCGCGCGGCCAGTCCGCGTGGCGCGGGCCTGATCGTCGTCCTGGCCGCGGCCGTGATCTTTCCCGATCGCGTTCACGAACCAGTCCGTGAACTCGATCGCGTTCCAGACGCTGATCTTCGTCTGCGCCGCGTCGGCGTGGAATCTCTTCTCCGGCTTCTCCGGCTACATCGCGCTCGGCCATGCGGTCTTCTTCGGCACCAGCGCCTACGCGGTCGGCCTCGCGGCCGAGCACTGCACGTCACCGGCGGAGCCGAGTTCGCGCTGCTGCCGCTCGGCGGTGCAGCGGCCGCGGTGGTCGCGGTTCCGTTCGGCCTCGATCGCGCTGCAGGGTCAGGCGGCATACGTTCGTCGTGATCACGATCGCGATCTTCTTCATCTTCCAGCTGGCCGCCGCCGACCTGAACAACATCACCAACGGCACGAGCGGGCTGAACGCGCCGTTCTTGCTCTGGGCACCGGTCACCTTTGACCAGCGCTTCTACTACATCGCGCTGGCGCTGGCGCTGGCCACGATCGCGCTGTCCTGGCTGATCAAGGGATCGCGATTCGGCCTGCAGCTGCGCGCGATCAGGGACGACGAGGACCGCGCCGCCAGCCTGGGCGTGCGCGCGATGCCCGTGAAGCTGACCGCGTTCGTGATCTCAGGCGGCGCTCACCGGCCTGGCCGGAGGGCTGTGGTTCTTCTTCATCGACCAGGTGCAGCCGCAGACCGGCTTCGACCCGCTCTTCGACCTCACGATCGCGCTGATGGCGTTCCTCGGCGGGCTCGGCACGATCAGCGGCCCGGTGCTCGGCGCGCTGATCATCGCGCCCGCGCAGCAGTACCTGACGATCACGTTCAGCAACAGCTATCTGAGCCAGATCCTGCTGGGCGCGCTGTTCCTCGCGGTGGTGCATCTTCGTGCCGCGCGGCCTCGTGCCGACCGTGGCGGACAAGGGACGCGACTGGCTGGATCGGCGCAAGTCGGTGCGCGCGAGCAGGGACCTCGACGTCGAGGATGCTAGCATCCGAGCGGGAGCCGGTGTGACCGCCCTGCTGCAGGCCGAGGGAGTCAGCAAGGCCTTCGGCGGCGTCCAGGCCCTGGACCTTTGCACGGTCGAGGTGGCCGCCGGATCGATCACCGGACTCATCGGGCCCAACGGCTCGGGCAAGACCACGCTGTTCAACGTGATCACCGGGTACGACCGGCCGGACGCCGGCGAGGTCTGGTACGCGGGCGTGAAGATCACGGGCTTGTCGCCGCAGCGGGTCTTCGCCGGCGGGCATCG
This sequence comes from uncultured Actinomycetota bacterium, assembly GCA_963809195.1. Taxonomy (GTDB): domain Bacteria; phylum Actinomycetota; class Actinomycetes; order Streptosporangiales; family Streptosporangiaceae; genus Chersky-822. The sequence goes on from CAWEIQ010000007.1 coordinate 260,092, forward strand.
GCAGGACGTTCCAGCTGACCAGGATCTTCCCCAGGCTGACGGTGCTGGAGAACATGATCGTCGCCGCCCAGCACAGCGGCGGCGGGTACCGGTGGGTCCCGGGCCAGCAGGGCAGCGGGGGGCTCCGGCGGGTAACTCCCCAAGACCAGCACAGCGGCGAGAACGGTGAGCGGCGGGTCCGCAATCCGTTCGCGAGGGCGGGCGGTCCCGCCGACCGCCGCGGGCGATGGAGCTGCTCGAGTTCACCGGCATCGCCGGGCACGCGGGCAAGCTCGCCGGGAACGCTCTCCTACGGCCAGCGCAAGCTGCTCGAGCTGTCCTATGTGCTGGTCGCCGACCCGGCGATCGTGCTGCTCGACGAGCCGGCCGGCGGAATCAACCCCTCGCTGGTCAACCAGCTTGCCGACCGGATCAGGCAGCTCAACGCCGCGGGCAAGACGTTCCTGATCGTCGAGCACAACATGGAATTCGTCATGGACCTGTGCCACCACATCGCGGTGCTCGACTTCGGCACGATCGTCGCGACCGGGCCGCCGTCGGTGGTCAGGAACGACCCGCGGGTGCTCGACGCCTACCTCGGCACCGCCGAGGGCGGCGACGAACCAGGTGCGGGGGAGACCGATGAGCGGACCGGTTAGCGGCGCGGCCCAGGCCGGGCCGGCAGCCAACGGCCGGCCTGCGGCACTGGTCGTTGACGGCCTGACCGCTGGCTATGGCGGCGGCGATGTCCTGCACGGCGTGAGCCTGACCGTCGCCGAGGGCGGGATCACGTGCGTGGTCGGCCCGAACGGCTGCGGCAAGTCGACGTTGCTCGCCACGATCAGCGGGCTGCTGAAGCCGCGGCTGGGCAGCATCAGCTTCCGCGGCCAGCCGCTCGCCGGCCGGACGCCCAGGCAGGTGCTGGGCGCCGGGATCGTGCACGTGCCGCAGAACCACAGCCTGTTCCGCGAGATGACCGTCGCCGAGAACATCGAGCTCGGCGGCTACTTGCTCGCCGACAGGCACAAGGTCGCCCGCAGGCGGGCCGAGGTCGAGGAGATGTTCCCCGCGGTGGCGGGCTGGGCGGGCCAGAAGGCCGGCAGCCTGTCCGGCGGCCAGCAGCGGCTGGTCGAGTTCGCCAGGTGCCTCATGCTCGACCCGGAACTGGTGATCCTCGACGAGCCGTCCGTCGGCCTGGCCCCGAAGGTGCTCAAGACGGTCTTCGACGCCGTCAGGATGATGAACGCCAGCGGCAAGACAATTTTGCTTGTTGAACAGAACGCACGCGCTGGTCTGGCGCTGTCGAGCCACGGCATCGTGATGGAGAACGGCCGCATCCGCCTCTCGGGAACCGGCCGAGAGGTGCTCGAGCACCCCGAGATCGGCGCGTTGTACCTGGGCGGCGCCGCCCGCCCGGCAGCCGATCCCGCCCCGGATGACGGCCAGGTCGCTGAGCAGCAGCAATGAGCGAGACGTTTGACGTGGTCGTGGCCGGCGCTGGTCACAACAGCCTGGTCGCCGCCGCGTACCTGGCCACAGGCCGGATTGTCCTGCCTGGTCCTGGAGGCCCGGCAGGACATCGGCGGGGACACCAGCTCGGAGGAGCTGACCCTGCCCGGCTTCCTGCACGACTCCTGCTCGACCGCGCACAACCTGATTCAGGCAAGTCCCGTGCTCGACGAGCTCGGCCTGGCCGAGCACGGCCTGGAGTACCTGCATCCCGATCCCGTCGTGCACCTGCCGTTCCCTGACGGCTCCTGGCTGACCATGTGGCGGGACGAGGAGCGGACCTGTGCGGAGTTCGCGAAGTTCACGCCGCGGTGACGCGGACGCCTATCGCGCGATGATGGCCGCCTACCGGGAGATCGCGCCCGACCTGGGCCGCGCCAGGTACACACCGCTCGGCTTCGGCGAGACGACCCGGGCGGTGCTGGCCCGCAGCGACGGATCGCGCTGGCTGCGCAGGGACGCGATGTCGGCATGGGAAGTCATCGCCGGCGAGTTCGCTGACGAGCACACCAGGGCGTTCATGCTGTGGATGTCGTTCATGACCATGCAGCCGCCAGAGCGGCCTGGCACCGGCCTGCTGGCATACTCGCTCGCCTTCGGCAGGCAGCGGCACAGCTGGACGCTGCCGCGCGGCGGGTCGGCGGCGCTGCCCAGGGCGCTGGCCAGCGTGATCGAGGGCCATGGCGGCGTGATCGTGACCGGGGCGCGAGGTCACCGGCCTGGTGCTCGAGCGCGGCCGGTGCGCCGGCGTCGAGACCGAGCAGGGCGAGCGGTACCTGGCCAGGACGGCGGTGTTGTCCACCATCCATATCAAGCACCTGGTCGAGATGGCACCGGCCGGAGGCCTGGGGCGAGGACTTCAGGTACGGCGTGGCGACCTGGCAGCCAGGCATCTCGATGTTCGTCAGCCACTACGCGACCACGGCGCCGCCGAGCTTCTCGGTGGCGGACGGCCAGCTCACCGCCGTCGCCTCCGGCACGCCGCAGTCCGCGGAGCCGGATGCTCCGCCTGGCGACCGACTTCCGGGCTGGCTGCATCGCCACCAAGGACCCTGTCCTTCTTGTCCTCTGCCCGACGGTCGCCGACCCGTCGCGAGCGCCGGAGGGCACGGCACACGCTGAAGGTCGTAGGGTTCCAGCCGTATGAGCTCGCCGAAGGGCCGCGAACGCTGGGACGAGGTGAAGGCGGAGGTGTCACGCGCCAATCTCGCCGAACTGCGCAGGTACGCCCCCAACCTGACCGACGAGGTCATCCTGGCCATCGACCGTCAAGAGCCCGCTTGACCTGGAGCGGATGAACGCGCACAACTGGCATGGCTCATGCCACGGCGGCGACGCCGGCCCAGCGCAGTCGGGTGAGCTGCGCCCTGTGCCCGGCTGGGCGAGTCACCGGATGCCGATCCGCGGGTCTGTACCAGACCGGGGCCACAACACACCCCGGCGGCTCGGTGTCCGGCGCGCCGGGACGCAACGCCGCCGCGGTCGTACTTGCGGATCTAGGCAGATCGATACATCACGGGTGAGGGACATGGCGATACGCACGTTCGGGACCACCGCGGTCGACTGGGAGCAGCGGGTTGACTTCGACCGGCTCCGCGCCGAGCGGCTCGCAAGGCTGAAGGAGCACCTGGACCGGTCGGACCTCGGTGCCTTGCTGAGCTTCGACATGGCCAACACCAGGTACATGACGGCCACCCACATCGGCACCTGGGCAATGGACAAGCTGATCAGGTTCGCGCTGCTGCCGCGCGGCGGCGAGCCGATCGTCTGGGACTTCGGCTCGGCGGCCAGGCACCACCAGCTGTACAACCCATGGCTCGATCACACACCGGGGGAGCCGACGGCAGCGGGCGCAGCCAGAACCGGCGCGCGGGCCGGCATCTCCACGCTGCGCGGCGCGTTCCACCCGGACGCCGGGATCGCGACCGAACTCGCAAGGACGGTCGCTGGCGTGCTGCGCGAGCACGGCCTGGCCGCCGAGCCCGTCGGCATCGACGTGGCGGAGATGCCGGTCCTGGCCGCGCTAGCGGCCGAGGGCATCACGGCCGTAGACGGTCAGCAGGTGTTCCTCGAGGCGCGCAGGATCAAGACCGCCGACGAGATCACGCTGCTTACCCAGGCGTGCTCGATGGTGGACGCGGCCTACGACGAGCTGTACGCGTTCCTGCGCCCCGGCGTCAGGGAGAACGAGTGCGTCGGCCTGGTCAGCAAGGTCCTGTACGACCTGGGCAGCGAGTACGTCGAGGGCGTGAACGCGATCTCTGGTGAGCGCTGCTCGCCGCACCCGCACGTGTTCAGCGACCGGATCCTGCGGCCAGGAGATCCGGCCTTCTTCGACATCCTGCACAGCTTCAATGGCTACCGGACGTGCTATTACAGGACGCTCGCGGTGGGCAGCGCGTCCCGGGCTCAGCGCGATGCCTACGTCAGGTGCCGGGAGTACATGGACGCGGCGATCGCCATGGTGAAGCCGGGTGCGACCACCGGCGAGATCGTCGCGCTCTGGCCACGGGCCGAGGAGTTCGGTTTCCCCGACGAGACCGCTGCCTTCGCGCTGCAGTATGGCCATGGGGTTGGTTTGTCCATATGGGAGAAGCCCATCTTCAGCAGGCTTGTGTCGCTCGACCATCCTGAGACGCTGGAGGAGGGAATGGTGTTCGCGCTGGAGACCTACTGGCCAGCCGGAGACGGCTGGTCGGCGGCCAGGATCGAGGAGGAGGTCGTGGTGACGGCCGACGGCTGCCAGGTGATCACGAAGTTCCCCGCCGAGGACCTCCTGGTCGCCGGGCCGGAAGTACTGGACCGTCGGCGGCCAGCTCGACACGCTGCGCGAAAGCCAGTCGCACCTGAACACTGCTGCTGGCCGGGGCGAGAAACTCCCCGGGGAGGCGGGGGGACGACGGCCCGGCCCCGGCCGATGATCCGCGCGACATGACAACGAACTACCATTGGCACTGACCAATTGCTCGCACTGTACGAGCAGATGGCGGTGATCAGGCGGACCGAGAAGGCGGCGCACGACCTGTTCCTGGCCGGCCTGGTGAAGGGCACAACCCACCTGGCTGCTGGTCACGAGGCGGTCGCGGTCGGTGCGAGCGCGAGCCTGCGGCCGGACGACTACGTCTTCGCGACCTACCGCGGCCACCACCACGCGATCGCCCGCGGCGCCACCCCTGAGGAGTGCCTGGCCGAGCTGATGAGCAAGGCCACTGGCGTATGCAAGGCCAAGGGCGGGTCCATGCACCTGACCAAGGCGTCGGCCGGGATGCTCGGCTCCTACGCGATCGTCGGCGCGCACTTGCCGCTCGCGGCCGGGGCGGCGTGGTCGGCCAAGCTCCGCGGCTCCGGGCAGGTCGCCGTGGCGTTCTTCGGCGACGGCGCGACCAATATCGGGGCGTTCCACGAGGCGCTCAACATCGCCTCGGTGTGGTCCTTGCCCGTCCTGTTCATCTGCGAGAACAACCTGTACATGGAGTACACGCCGATCGGGTCGGTAACCGCCGTACCCAATCCGGCAGCCGACCGGGCGCCCGCCTACGCGATCCCGGCCGAGGTCATCGACGGCAACGACGTGGTCGTCGTCGCAGACGCCGTCGCCCGCGCAACCGAGCGCGCCAGGTCAGGCGAGGGCCCGACGGTCATCGAGGCCCGCACCTACCGGCACTTCGGGCACAGCCGCACCGACCCGGCCAGTTACCGGCCGCAAGAAGAAGTGCAGGAGTGGCTGCAACGCGACCCGCTCGACATCGCCAAGGCCAGGCTGACAGCCCTCGGTGTTCCCGAAGGCGACGTCGCGGCCGCCGATGAGCGTGCCGGCGAGCTGGTCGCCGCGGCCGTCAAGGCGGCGCGGGAGGCTCCCGCACCGGATCCAGCCGATGCTTTCACAGACGTATGGGCGGACGGAGGTTCGACGTGGCGAACGTAGGCGACGCAGCGGACGCGAAAGTGAGCGGCCGCGCGGCGGACTCGACGCGCGCGCTCGGTGACACAGTCACGTACAGGGAGGCCGTGGCCGACGGCCTGGCGCGCGAGCTGCGGCGCGATCCCGCCGTCGTGTGCCTTGGCGAGGACATCGGCGCCGCCGGAGGAGTGTTCAAGACCACGCAGGGCCTGTTTGATGAGTTCGGTCCTGGGCGGATCTGGGACACCCCGATCTCCGAGCAGGCCATTCTCGGCCTGGCGATGGGCGCTGCGATGACCGGGATGCGGCCGGTCGCGGAGATCATGTTCTCCGACTTCTTCGCCGTGTGCTGGGACTACCTGGCCAACGAGATGCCGAAGATGCGGTACATGACCGGTGGCCAGGTCACGATCCCGCTCGTCGTCCGCACCGCCAACGGTGGCGGTCTCGGCTTCGGCGCGCAGCACTCGCAGGCGGTGGAGAACTGGACGCTCACGATCCCTGGCTTGAAGATCGTCGCGCCTTCCAACCCGGCCGACGTCGTCGGCCTGATGGCATCGGCGGTGCGGAGCGAGGACCCTGTGGTGTTCTTCGAGCACAAGGGCCTGTTCGCTAGCAAGGGCGAGCCCGCTCCGGAAGGGCATCTCGTACCGCTTGGCCAGGCGGCGATCGCCAGGCCTGGGACTGAGATCACCGTCGTCGCCCTGGCGGCGACCGTGCCGATGGCGCTGGCCGCCGCCGACCGGCTCGCCGCCGATGGCGTCAGCGCTGAGGTGATCGACCTGCGCTGCCTGGTACCCCTCGACATGGCCACCGTGCTCGCGCTCGGTCGGCAAGACCTCGCGGCTGCTGATCGTGGAGGAGAACCCGTACCAGGGCGGCTGGGGCGGCACCGTCGCCTCGATCGTCGCCGACGAGGGCTTCGAGCTGCTTGACGCCCCGGTGAAGCGGGTCGCGGCTGCCTGCGTGCCGCTGCCGTTCGCCGACGCGCTTGAGCAGCAGGTGATCCCGACCATCGACTCGGTCACGGCCGCATTGCGCGCCCTCCTGGACTACTGACCCGCCACGAGAGCCCGCTCAGGACACCCAATGAACCTCTGGTGGGCTCATAGCGCCACCAGGGGTTCACCGGTGGGGCGGGAAGCGCAGCGGCGAGCGAGACGGGGCGCGAGACGCGGAGGTTGCCGTGAGGGCGGACGTTACCGGCGCGAAAGCGTGCTGTTACCGGTAAATGGCATCTGGCCTTTGATGTTCGGATGTGATTCATTTCACGGAAGTTTTTCGGTCATTCTGCCTGCCTTCGACCGGATCTTCGGGCATCGTGAAGATGCAAAGCACCCCGCGTGCGTGGCGTGTTACTTAATGTAACCAAGCCTGTCGCCTTGATCCTGCGACGCCGCCAGCACGCCGCATGCCCGGCCTGGGCGGCGGGACCTGAAGCCGCCAACCGAAACCAAATGGCCTGGCCATGAACGGGTGGTAGGTGAGCACGCGAATGACGTGCCCGACCGAAAGTTCACCTTGATTCGCTCGCGATCGCTGAACCGTACGTCCACGTTCCGATTCACCATCGCTCGCATCATCATCGCAGGGGGCGCTCCGGCGCTCGCCGTCGCGGCCATCACGGCTAGCGGCGGGCTCACCGGAAGCGCATCTGCTCAGCCGGTCAGGCCAGCCGCCGCAAGCACCACGCAGGCCGCTGTTTCCCGGGCCTCCGGCGGAACATCCGCCACTCTCCTTTCCACCCAGGCGCAGGCCGCCACGAGGCGGCACCATCGCCTGGGCTGGAAGCGGGAGATCGCATGGAAGATGATGTACAACCGGTTCAACTGGCGGCCGAAGTACCAGTTCAGGTACCTGAACCGGCTGTGGGATCGGGAGAGCAGCTGGAATGTCCATGCGGCCAACCCGTACTCGGGCGCCTATGGCATTCCCCAGGCCGTTCCCGGCAGCAAGATGGCATCGGCAGGCTCGCACTGGCGGACCAGCGCGCGAACCCAGATCAGGTGGGGGCTGCGCTACATCAGGTCACGCTACGGCACGCCGCGCCGGGCGTGGGCGCACTCGTGCGCGACGGGCTGGTATTAGGTGATGCCGCTGGGTCCGCGGTCGTCTCGGCCGGCGGGCCCAGCTCGCCCGCCGCCTGCCAGCCAGCGGCGTCGACCCCGCCAGGGACCGGCGCCGCCGGATCGTACGGCGTCCTGGTGTAGATGAAAGATCCGATGTCCAGGGCGATCACCGAGCCATCCGGCCCGGTGACCGGAACGAGCGGCTCGCCTGCCTGGTAGCCGTCGACGCCGGTCCAGCCGCCCGCGCCGTCCCGCCGGAACCGCATGCCGCGGCCGTCGCCGCCTTCCATGTGCAGCTCGAGCAGGTCGCCATGAAGGCGCAGGGTGAAAGGCGCTGGTCCCCAGAACCAGCTGCCGAGCATGTCGAGCAGGTCGCCGTCGACCCTGGCCGGCGTCCACGCAGGCGGGCAGTACGGCTCGCCCTCGGACAGGATGCCGAGCAGGTCACTGCCGAGCGCGGTGCTGAAGCCCGTCGTGGAGTTGCACATCACGATCGCTGTATCGGCTCCCGGGCCGTCGGTGATCTGCATGATCGCGATGAAGCCAGGCATCGATCCGGTGTGACCGTAGTACCGCTGGCCAGCGGCGTTCCAGAGCTGAAGGCCCATGCCGTATCCGGCAGCCCACGGCTGCTCGGGCACGTCGTTGATCGCGATCGGCTCGCGCATCTCGGCCAGCGTCGTCTCGGCGAGCACGCCAGGCACGCCTCCCGACAGGAATCTCGTGAAGGCCGCGAGGTCACCGACCGTCGTCCAGAGCTGGCCTGCAGGAGCCATCGCGCCGGCGTCGTGCTCTGGCTCGGCGAGCAGAGCGTCGGCGTACGGATGGACCGCGAAGCCGGCGGCGTGCGGCCGCTGCGGGCGGGTCGTGGTCCGGCCCATGCCGAGCGGCCCCAACAGGTCGCGCGCGATCACGTCGTACCACGGCAGGCCGTGCTGCGCCGTGAGCAGGGCGCCGAGCAGCGCGTATCCGACGTTCGAGTAGTGATGCCGACGTCCTGGCCGGAACCTGGCGGCGTCCTCGCCGAGTGACGAGCGGCCACGTCGGCGAGCGAGGAGCCAGGCGTTCGCTCCCACCACGGCCCTGCCGTCTCAGCGCGCAGGCCCGCCGAGTGCGAGAGAAGCTGGCCGATCGTCATCGGGCCAGCCGCCCTGGCCACCCCGTCGTCCAGGTACTTGCCGATCGGATCGGACAGGCTGAGCCGGCCGGCATCGCGCAGCATGAGTACCGCGGTGGCGACGAACGTCTTGCTGATCGACCCTGCCCGGTACTGGGTGTTGGCGTCCGGTTCCTGGCCGTCCACCTGGCCACGGCCACCGGTCCAGAGCAGCTCGCCGTCCCTGACAACCCCTGCGGCGACCGAAGGAAGCCGCTGACCTGCTTGATCGCGGGCGAGCCTGACATCGAGAAGGCGCCTGGTCCGGTCTTCGATCATGGTGCCTCAGGCTACCTTCGCTCGGGACCAATTAGGCTGCCGGTGAACCCAAGGGGCGATAGCAAAGGAACCCGATTTGCCGTTCTTGACTCCCGACGCCGATGTGGTCTCCATCATCGACGCCGCGCCGACACCGCTCGCATCGCCGTCCCCAACCGAGCAGTTCGCGATCCTGTTGCACTATCAGGCGCATCCGCCGATCGCCATGCTCGCCAGGCCACAGGCTGAGCCTGGCGGGCCTCCGGCTCGATCCCGAGATCGCCGGCCGCCAGCGGACCCGGCGCTTCACCGGCCTGTCGGTGCTGCGGATCAGCGACGGCAGCGAGCAGCCTCTCGCGCTGCCTGAAGGGGCGCAGGTCAGCGTGCCGGTATGGGCTCCAGACGGCCTGCGGTTTGCCTTCACGGTGGATGAGCAGGACGGGATCGGCGTGTGGACCGGCGATGTCAGCGCCGGCGCCGAGGACCCAGTCCAGGTGCCTGGGCTGCATGTCAGGGACGTGCTCGGTGCCGAGCCACCCGGTCTCGGCGGAACCGTCAGATGGTCAAGGGACGGCACGTCGCTCTACGTGCTCGGTTCGCCGCAGGACGGGCGCCGGGGCGAGACGCGGCGCGCCGATCGAACCGCGGGTCAGCGAGGTGGCCGGCAAGCAAGTCCCAGATGGCGACCTTCCAGGACCTGCTGACGAGTCCCGCGGATGAGGACACGTTCGAGGCGCTGGCGACCACCGCGCCGCTGCGGGTAGACCCGCAGACCGGCGCGATCACCAGGCTCGGGCCCGATGGCCTGTACCAGTACATCGGTGAGTCTCCCGACGGTTCCTACCTGCTCGTCTACCGGCTGCAGCGGCCTTTCTCCTACCGGGTGCCTTACGGCTACTTCGCCCGCCGGGTCGAGGTGTGGTCGCGTGATGGTGACATGGTGCGGATCGTCGCCGACCTGCCGGTCAGCGACGAGGTGCCGCGGATGGGAGTGCCGACCGGGACCCCGGCAGGTGTCCTGGGACGAGCGCGCACCGGCCACACTGATCTGGACCGAGGCGCTTGATGGCGGCGACCCGGTGGCTGCCGCCGAGTACCGTGACGCGATCATGCGGCAACGCGCGCCGTTCACCGCCGAGCCTGAGCTGGCCTTCAAGCTGGCGCACCGCTGCCTGGACTGGACCAACCTGGACGAGCCCGGCGCGATGTTGCTGACCGAGCACGACAGGGACCGCAGGTGGCTGACGACCTGGCTGTGCTACCCCGCGGAGCCTGACAGGAACATGGTCGTGTTCGACCTGGCCGAGGACGACTCCTACGGCGACCCAGGCGCGCCGATGATGCGCCTGAACCCCGACGGCACCAGGACGATCAGGCAAGACGGACCGGCGATCTTCCTGCGCGGAGAAGGCGCCACCCCAGAAGGCGAACGGCCGTTCCTTGACCGCCGCGACCTGCGGACCGGGTCGACGACCAGGTTGCTGCAGAGCCCGGCCGATGCGCACGAGACGATGCTCTGTTTCGTAGCAGGTCGCACCGACCAGGTAGTGATCTGGCACGAAAGCCCGGTGGAACCGCCCAACCTATGGGTCGTCGCGCTGACGGGGGACACGACGCCACGTCAGCTGAGCAGCTGGCCCGACCCGCATCCATGGCTCACGGGCATGCGCAAGCAGCTCGTCAGCACCGATCGAGGCGACGGCGTTCAGCTGTCCGGACTACTGCACACCCCTCCCGGCTATGATCCTGGTCGCGACGGGCCGCTGCCGCTGGTCATCTGGGCTTACCCGCATGACTTCGGCAGCGCGGTCACGGCGGGTCAGGTGCGCGGCAGCAGCACCAGGTTCACCAGGCTGACCGCGTCCGACCCCGCCTGGTTCGTGCTGCGCGGCTACGCCGTGCTCGCCAACGCGACGATGCCGGTCATCGGTGACCCTGAGACCAAGAACGACACCTACATCGAGCAGATCACCGCGGCGGCGACGGCTCACATCAAAGCCATGACCGCGGCCGGGATCGCGGACCCGGCGAGGGTGGCCGTCGGCGGCCACAGCTACGGCGCGTTCATGACCGCGAACCTGCTCGCGCATACGGACTTGTTCGCCACCGGCATCGCCCGCAGCGGCGCCTACAACAGGACGCTCACTCCGTTCGGCTTCCAGACGGAGCGCCGGAGCTTCTGGGAGGTGCCCGAGATCTACGACCGGGTCTCGCCCTTCCGCTACGCGCACCAGATCGCGGCGCCGATCCTGCTGGTGCACGGCGCCGACGACGCGAATTCCGGGACGTTCCCCGTCCAGTCCGAGCGGCTCTTCCAGGCCATCGGCGGTAATGGCGGAACCGCCAAGCTGGTGATCTTGCCGCTGGAGAGCCACGGCTACCTGGCGAGGGAATCTGTCCTGCACGTGCTCGCCGAGCAGTTCAGCTGGCTGGACCGCTGGCTGGGCGCAGCGGACTAGGCGCGCCAGCCAGCCGCCTGGCCCGGGCGCGGCCCAGTCCGCGCCCCCGTACGGCGACCGCTTGCGCAGGTCGTCGCTCAGGATGCGGCCGAGTTTCCTGGTCTCCCTGCGGTTAATCAGGCCGCCGGCGGCCGCGCCGGTGAGCAGCGGCCCGAGCGACAAGACGCTCCGGCCGGCCTTCGCGGTGAGCCGGCGCTGCAGCTGCCTTGCTATCGGCGATCCGGCCGCGAGCACCAGGCCGCCAGGTGCCAGCGCGACACCGCGGCGCTGCGCCCACGCGCCCACATAGGCGGTCATCCTGTCCACGCCGCTGCCGGGCACCGCCTGCCCGTAGACCTCGTGCAGCTCGGCGACGAGCTTGATCTCGATGCCGACGACCGCGAGCGTCTCCGTCGTGATCTCCACCCCTGCTGCGGGGACAAACGGCAGCACCGCCCACGCTCCGACCGCGATCCCGACGGCAGCGGACGCCCTGGAGGCGCCATCGATGAGCGACTCGGCCAGCTCGTCGGGAGTCCGGCCCGGGAATTGCTGGCGCAGCCTCGCGAGATCCCTGACAGGCAGCCTGTGGCGCCATGGCGAGGACCTGCGCGCTGAGCCAGCGACCGCCGATGGAGACGCCGCGACCCGTGACGTGGGCTCCTCGCCTGGCCGCGCCGCTGATCGCGGTGCTGAGCCGCCGCACGCCCTTCGTCCGGGCGGCACGGCGTTCGCATCCTGCGGCGAATCCGCGCGCGAAGACCTCGGGGGCGACGCCGGCGGCCTTCCTGTTCGGCTAGCTCGACCGCTTGCGAAACCGTGTCAAGTGCAGCCTGAGTGAACTCGTCTGGCTGATTTCCGGTCGGGTCCATACCTCGGAGTTACCACAACCGCGCCGGATGATGCGAGCTGGCGCGGTCGAGGTGCCTCGGTCGAGGTGCCGCGGTCTGGCAGGTCTCGCAGTCCTCGCAGTCCTCGCAGTCCTCGCTTAGGAGGCGAACTGCTGTGCCGCCGTGGGGTAGTCGTACATCTCGGCCTTGGTGAACCAGACGCCGATTTCCTGCTCGGCCTCCTCGGCATTGCCGGAGGCATGGACGAGGTTGGCGACCGGCAGGCCCCTCGCGTTCGCATAGGCCCTGCTGACATGCGCGAAATCGCCACGGATGGTCCCGGGGGCGGCCTGGTCCGGATAGGTCGAACCGACAAGCTTGCGGACGCACGGGACGGCTTCGACGCCCTCGAGGACGAGCGCGAACACCGGGCCTGACTGCATGAATTGCGCCATCGAGTTGTAGACCTCGGCGCCGAAGCGCTCCTCGAGATCGAAGTAATGCCGCCTGGTCAGATCGGCGTCCATCCACACCATCTTCGCGGCCACGACCTTGAGCAGCGCGTCCTCGAACCTCGCGAGTACCCGGCCGATCAGCCCGCGGGCCACGGCGTCCGGCTTGAGCAGGACGAGAGTCCGCTGGATGGCGCTGTCGTCGGTCATGTCGGTCCTTCCGGTGGCGTGTTCTGGCGTTCCGCTGGCGTGTTCTGGGCGTTCCGCTGGCGTGTTCGGGCCCTCCGCTGGCGTATTCGGGCGCAAGCTTAGCGTCGCGCCTGCGATGCTTGGCCGGTGATGCCGGCCGCCCGCATGAAACTCAGGCCGGTGTGCAGTCGTTGTCACTTATCGGACGGATGTTCATCGGCGCGGGCTGATGGGCATATGCAGAGCGCGGCAGGTGGCTCGGGCGCCAGGCTTGGCTGAATGGCCCACCATCGAGTGAGCGCTTCGGGCGCGGTTTTGGCCGTCACATCTGGCTAGCCCGTCTAGTAGATAGCAGATCCCGCATGCGAGAAGGAGGATGGCGTGGCCCGATCGGCAGCGCATGCTCGACCGCGCCGACGGCGGCTAAGGCTCGTCCTGAAAGTGGTCGCTGGCGCTCTTGCGGTCCTCATCCTGCTCACGGGCTGGTCGCTGGGACACGCGCTGACGGCTCCCGGCGGCGGCACCTTCTCAGAGCGAGTCGCGGAGTGGGCGCGGAACCACTCCATGGGGCCGCTGGTCACGTTCGGTGAATGGCTCACCTACAACAAGCCAAAGACGGGCGGCAAGCCGGCCGTCTCGTTCAAGAAGCTTGGCGGCCAGGTAGTGCACAAGAAAAAGCACTACCACGGGATCGTTCCGGTCATCCCCAAGAACCTCGGATCACCCGCTGGCCGGCCGCTGGCCGGCGAGGGGGTGTGGAAGGTCGCGGTCAGCGTCAAGGGCGTGCCCGCGGTCTTCAAAACTTACGTACGGCAGAGCCGCAGGTACTCCTCCTACTATGCGGCCGTCGTCTCGATGGACCAGCGTTTGCTGAAGTTCTCGCTCCGCCCCGGTACCCAGGACCCTGGCTACGGGCACTGGGGCGCGCCGATGGACGTCCCGCCTCGTCATCGCCTCGGGCTGATCGCAACCTTCAACAGCGGTTTCCGCATCGCCTCATCGGGCGGAGGCTTCTACCTGCACGGGCACTATGACGGCAGGCTCGTCAAGGGCGCTGCCTCCGAGGTCTATTTCAAGAACGGCCAGATGAGGATCGGCAGGTGGGGCCGCGGGCCACTGCACATGGGCCAGGACATCGCCGCGGTCCGCCAGAACCTCCGCCCGATCGTGGTCAACGGGCAGGTTCCAGCCGCCGTCGATCAGAATGTACTGTCCAGTTGGGGCGCGACCCTTGGCGGTGGATACAACGTCTGGCGGTCGGGTGTCGGCATCACGAAGGACAACCGGGTCGTCTTCGTCTACGGTCCTGCCCTGGACGTGCGTACGCTGGCGAGCCTGCTCAAGCGGGCGGGCTGCGTTACGGCTATGGAGCTTGATATCAATCCCGACTGGATGTCTTTCATGTACTATCTGGCGAAAAATCACCCAGCGGATCCGACCCCGGTGAACTTGCTCGGTAGCCAGGTCCAGCCACCCAACCGGTACTTCTACATCTCCAACCGAGACTTCACGGCGGTCTTCACCCGATGACGGTTCCCACGCCGGCGGCGAAGGTTACGGAGCCGCAGAGCGGAGCTACGGCGCGCTTGTCGGCGCCGCTGCGCTGGCTGATGGCGGTGGTGCAGAGCACCCGTCCGCGGCAATGGCCGAAGAACTTGCTGGTCTTCGCCGCGCCACTGGCAGGTGACACGTTCGGGCGCGGGTTCTGGTATGCCCTGGTCGCCTTCGGCGCGTTCATCGCGGCCTCCTCGGCCGTGTACCTCGTCAACGATGTCGCCGATGCCGAACGCGATCGCGGTCACCCCTACAAGAAGTTCCGGCCGGTTGCCTCAGGTCGGCTGGCGGTCGCGCACGCGGTGGTCCTGGCTGTCGTGCTTGTCATCGTCGCGGTAGGCGCCGGCCTGATCATCGGGGCGCCGCTGCTCACGGCCGTTGTCGCGGCCTATCTGGCGATCTCCTTCCTCTATTCGGCCGGCCTGAAGCACGTACCGGTCGTCGAGCTCGCCTGCGTAGCCTCGGGATTCGTCCTCAGGGTCGTCGGCGGTGCCGCGGCCACCCGTGTACCACCGTCCGGGTACTTCTTGCTGGTATGCAGCCTCGGCGCGCTGATGGTGGCGATCGCCAAGCGTTACACCGAGCTGACCGTTCTCGGCGCCGACGCAGCGGAGCACAGGCCCGCGATGCGCGGCTACTCGGCCCCTGTGCTGCGGCTCACTCAGCGCGCCGTGTCGAGCATCATGATCGTTTCGTATGTCCTCTGGGCATGGTCCGAGCCGCACCCCGAGACCCGGTCCTGGCACCTGATCAGCTCGATCGCGCTGGCCGCCGCGCTGCTCAGGTTCGACCGCCTGACGGCGCGCGCGACAAGCAAACCCGTCGAGGACCTGATCGCGCGCGACCCCGTGATGGTTCTCTGCGAGGCCGCCTGGCTGATCCTGTTCGCGGTCGGCCTTTAAGGAGCACTCATGCTCGGCAACCTTGGCAGGCCAGGACGGGTCCTGCTGGTCGGCGGAACCAGCGAGATCGGGCTCGCGATCCTTGCAGCTCTGAGCGCGCCAGCCGACACCGAGGTCTTGCTGGCGGGCCGGGACCAGCAACGCATGGCAGCCGCGGGAAAGGAATTGCCCTACCGGTGCACGACCATCTCTTTTGAGGCGCTCGAAACCGGTAGTCACGAGGCCGTCATAGCCGATGTCTTCGCCGGTGGTCCCGTCGACCTGGTGATCGCGGCTACCGGCGTGCTGACGCCGCAGGCGGACGTCGACGAGGACCCGGTTCTGGCCGCGCAGATGATCGAGGTCAACTTCACGAGCCACGTCACCACGCTGCTCGCTGCGGCGGCAAAAATGCGCGAGCAGCGATACGGGACCATCGTGGTGCTGTCCTCCGTGGCTGCGATCAGGCCGAGGAAGGCCAATTACGTCTATGGCGCGGCTAAGGCCGGGCTCGACGCCTTCGCCCGCGGGCTGACCGATGCCCTGGCGGGCACCGGGGTCCGGGTCCTGCTGGTTCGCCCGGGCTTCGTGACCGGCCGGATGACCGCCGGGATGAGCCCGGCGCCGCTCTCGTCTACGCCGGAACAGGTAGGCGCCGCCGTGGCGGCGGCGCTGGCCGGGCAGGACTCGGTGGTCTGGATCCCGCGCAGCCTCGCGGCCGCTGCCGTGGCCCTGCGCGCTGTTCCGAGACCGCTGTGGCGCAAGATGCGTCGGTGACTGCCTGATCCGCAAGAACTCCCCGTGAGGGTGTCTGATTCCGCTGAGTCTGTGGCGTTACCTGCCTATTGACGGGCGAATCGTCGTACTGTTGGGATGCCGAAAGTTACTAGCAGCGATGGGGCTGCCACGCGTTCATCAATCAGGCGGTCATGAGCAATCTAGGTGCGAGGCGACGGGCTCGCCCGGGATCGTTGCCCGCCGTCAGCTGGCCAGTCTGGTCCGGATCACCGCCTGCGATTTCCGATTTCTTTAACCCGCGGCCAGAAACTGGTTACGGGCTCGATGCCGGACTGAGCGATCTTGTTCACCGTTCGGCCGGCGACCAGCAGGCGCTGACGGTCCTGGTCGGGCCGAGCGGATACGGCAAGACGCACCTCGCGGCCGCCGTCCTGCAGGTCGCGGCCAGAACCGGCCGGACGGACCTGCAGGTCTGGATAAACGCCTCAAGCCCGTCCGCCGTCGTGCTGGGTTACGCGAGGGCTGCCTCCGACGTCGGCCTGGCCGACCGCAGCATCGCGCCGGACACCGCCGCGACCCGCTTCCTCGACTGGCTCGGCCGCACCGACCGGCGCTGGCTCATCGTGCTCGACAACGTCACCGACGTCGGCGGGCTGCGCGGTCTCTGGCCGGTCGGCATCAACGGGCAGACGCTGGTGACCTGCCATCCGTCGGCTGACATGTCCGAGGTCTCCAGCCTCAGTCCGCGGATATGCCAGATCGGCGAGTTCAGCCCGCGCGAGGCGCTGGCCTTCGTGACCGCACGGCTGTACGACGAGACCGGCAAGCGAGTCGAGGCCGTCGACCTGGCCGGCGACCTCGGCTACATGCCGCTCGCGCTCGCTCTCGCCACCACCACGATGGCCGGCACCGCCCTGGATTGCCGCCAGTACCGGATCAGGTTCGCCAGCCGCAGGCAGGAACTGCTCGGCCGGGCCGCCGGCGGATCGGTGTCACCGGCCGAGGTGGCCTGGTCGCTAGCGATCGACCGGGCCGACCAGTACCCGCCGCCGGGCCTTGCCAGGCCGCTGCTGGCGCTGGCGGCGCTGCTCGATCCCGCTGGCGTTCCTGTCCAGGTCGTGGCGAGCCAGGCGACCTGTGCCTACCTGTCCAGGCACGGCCGCGGCACGCCTGTCGACGCGCGGGAGGTCATGTCCGCGCTCGGCGGTCTCGCACAGTGCGGGCTGGTCATCATCGACCGGTCGGCCAGCGCGGGGCTGATCGCGATCCATCCCGTCGTCCAGGAAACGGTCCGCAGGCTGGTGCCCGCGAGCGTGCTTGACGACGCCGCACGGTCCGCCGCCGATGCCATTTGTGAGGTATGGCCGCAACTGGAAGCAGAACCGCTACTCGACCAAGCGCTGCGCGGCTGCGCAGGCTGGCTCGGCGGGATCGCCGGGGACCTGCTGTGGCTACCCGAGCCGCATCCGGTTCTGGTCAAGGCAGGGCAAAGCCTGAACGCAGCCGGCCTCGCCGGCGCTGCGGTGTCGTACTGGAAGTCAATGCTGGCGGCGAGCGGTCGCGCGCTGGGATCAGAGCATCCCAGGACGCTCGAGATCCGTGACTTGCTCGCCGGCGCGTTCGAGTCGGCTGGCCGGCTGGACGAGGCCAGGGAACTGACCCTAGTGAGCCTGGCAGAACGCGAGCAGGTACAGGGTCCCGACCACCCCGATGCCCTTACTACCCGGACGAGTCTGGCCAGGATCTACAGCGAAGCGAACATGTTCGATCAGGCGATCGACATGTACGCCCGGGTGCTGGCCGACCGGGAGTGGGTGCTCGGACCCGAGCACGCGGACACCTTCGGTGTACGCAGTCAGCTCGCCGGCACCTATCTGGCGGCAAGCAAGCCGGATCAGGCGATCGCGCTGTACCAGCGCAACTTGGCGGACTGGGAGCAGGCACACGGACCCGAGCACCCTGACGTGCTCGCCGAGTACATGAATCTGGGCCGCGCCTACCAGGTCGCCAATCGGCTCGACGATGCCATAGCGATCTTCAGCCGGGTGAGAAAGATCAGGGAGAGCAGCCTCGGCCAGGATCATCCCGATACGGTGGCGGCGGCCAGCCAGCTCGCCTACGCCTACCGGGCGGCCGGGCAGACTGAAGGAGGCGATCTCGCTCTACCGCCAGGTCGTCGCCAGTCGCCAGGTCCTGCTCGGTGCCGATCATCCGGACACCCTGGCAGCCCAGTCGAACCTGGCGTCGAGCTATCACTCCGCGCACCGGATGAAGGACGCCGTCCCGCTCTATGAGCGCTTGCTCGCCGACCGCGAGCGCATCCAGGGCCCTGATCACCACGACACGCTCACCGCGCGCGGCAACCTGGCGGGGGCATACCACTCGGCGGGCCGGCTGGCCGACGCGCTGCCGGTCTATGAGCGGGCGGCGCCGGACTTCGAGCGAGTGCTCGGTCATGACCATCCCGACACGCTGACTTTGCGCGGAAATCTGGCGCACGCCTATTACATGGCGCGGCGACAAAGCGACGCGATCAAGCTGTTCGAAAGAACCATCGCTGACAGTGAACGGGCGCTCGGAGCTGATCACCCTCTTACCAAGACAATCAGCGACAATCTCCGAACTATAACGCGATTATGCATATTCGCAGTGCCTCCTCATCGGCATAAGGCCAGGCCAGAAGCCGTGCCGCCGTTCGAAGAAACGCTTGCTGCTTAGCACTTCCAGACGCGATGCCATGCCCGGAAAGGTATTCGCTTTACTAAGCCATTGGCTTTTTATTAATGCACTTGCAGCATTGGCACCACGGTCGACGGGCATGATCATTTTCGGCCGGCCAGGGCGCCCGACCGGCGCTCCGAGCCGGGCCGCGACCCGTCAGGCAAGGAGGCGTTCGCTGTGAGCACCACAGGCTCGACGCTCACCCGCACCCAGCAGGCTCCGGTCGGAGCCCAGCAAATGCACATAGCGATGGTGGCACCGCCGTACTTCAGCGTTCCGCCCTCGGCATACGGCGGGATTGAGACCGTGGTCGCCGATCTGGTCGACGCACTGGTCCTCCGAGGGCACAAGGTGACACTCATTGGCGCAGGCAACCACGCGACCAGGGCACAGCGTTTCGTTACCACATTCAAGGAAGGCCCGGCGAGCCAGCTCGGCGAGCTGGAGCCGGAGATCGTGCACACCGCGAAGGTCGCGGCGCTCCTTGAAACACTGGACGTCGACATCATCCACGACCACACGCAGGCCGGGCCGCTGATGGCCAGGGGCCGGCTCACGCCGACGGTCGTGACCGCGCACGGACCGGTGCACAACGACGCCGGCGACTTCTACCGGGCGCTCGGCGACACCGTCCAGCTCGTCGCGATCTCGGATGCGCAACGGGCAAGCGCGACCGATCTTGCGTGGTCGGCGACGGTTCACAATGCGATCCGCGCCGAGACGTTCCCGTTCCGCGTGGACAAGGACGACTACGCGCTGTTTCTCGGGAGGTTCCATCCGCACAAATCACCGCACCTGGCCATCGACGCGGCCAGGGCGGCTGGCCTGCCGATCGTGCTGGCCGGCAAGTGCTCAGAGCCGATCGAGCGTGCCTACTTCTCTCGCGAGATCGAGCCAAGGATCGGACGCGACGTCACGATCTTCGGGGTCGCTGACGCTAGCGCCAAACGGAAGCTGCTGGCCCATGCGGCCTGCATGATCTTCCCGATCTGCTGGGAGGAACCGTTCGGCCTGGTCGTGATCGAGGCGATGGCCTGCGGCACACCTGTCGTCGCCCTCCGCAGGGGCGCCGTTCCAGAGCTGATCGAGCACGGCAGGACCGGCATCATCGTCGACGATCCCGATGAGTTGACCGACGCCATCGCCCGGGCACGTCGGCTCAAGCCAACCGCGTGCCGCAAGCACGTCGAGGCGAATTTCACGGTGGAGGTCATGGCGGAGGGCTACGAAGCGGTCTACCAGCGCGTGCTGTCCATGGCGCCGGAGCCCTGGCTAGCCGCCGCGGATCAGGCACCGATCATCAGGGGAGGTTGATCGACCTGATCGGCCAGCGTTGAAGCTAACCTTCAGCGTGTGGCGGCCGGCACCCGAGCGACACAGGAACTGACCAAGCTCGGTATCGCGCACTCGGTGCTCCATTACCAGCACAAGGGTGCCGGCGTCTCGTACGGCATCGAGGCCGCCGCCGAGCTTGGCCTGCCAGCCGGGCAGGTGTTCAAGACGCTCATCGCAAACGTCGACGGCAGCCTGATCGTGGCGGTCGTCCCTGTAGCCGCCCAGCTGAACCTCAAGGCGCTTGCGGACGCGACCGGCGGCAAGCGCGCGGAAATGGCAGACAAGAACGCCGCCGAGCGGGCGACCGGCTACGTGACCGGCGGGATCTCGCCGATCGGTCAGCGCAAGCGGCTGCCCGTCGTGATCGATTCATCAGCGCTTAGCTGGCCTGTGGTCTATTGCAGCGCTGGCCAGCGCGGCCTGGAACTCGAGCTAGCGCCCGCCGACCTGATCCGCGTGACCGACGCGAAAGTCGCTGACATCGCTGCTGGTGTTACCCCAGGGGGTCGAGCCTCAGGAAACGACGGAAGCAGGCGCTGACTCGATAACTTCGCTGCGACCCGGCGGAATCCCGACAGGCAGCCTGCGGGTGACGGCGAAGCAGGCCACCCCGGCGACGGCTGTGATGGCGAAGGCGACCCCGATCCCCGCCGCAAGCGACCAGCCGAACCGGACGGCGGCGCTGATCGCGGCTCCGCCGATGCCAATGCCCAGCGCGCCGCCCAGGACGTCGGCCAGGTTCAGTGAGGCGGAAGCCCAGCCCACCCGGCCAGGTGGCGCATCGGCGAGCATCAGCAGCGTCGTCGGCGCGTAGCTCATTCCCATGCCGAGTCCCGCGACCGTCCAGGCCGCGATCCCGACCGAGACGGCAACGCCGCTGTCCAGCATCGCGCTCAGCCCGCCGATGCCCACCAGGATGATCACCAGGCCGATCCTGATCAGCCGCCTGCCCTCCCAACGGGAGTTCATCCTGGCCTGGAACCAGGAACCCGCGGTCCAGGACAGCGTCGTTCCGGTCACCGCGACGCCGGCCAGCACCGGACTGCGGTGCCGCAGGATCGTGATCGCGAGCGTCACGAAGGCATCAGCGCCGAAGAAGCAGAACGTCAGCAGACCGCGGCTGAGTATCGTCGCGGGAAGCCCGTACCTGGCCGACAGCGTCCCTGCAGGCAGCAAACGGCGAAGCACCGGCAGGCCAAGCGCGAGCCCTGCGACCGTCAGCGCGCAGCCGATGATGACGCTCGGGACGCTGAGCGAGCCCGCTCCGGCATCGGACACCTGGCCCGTCGCTGACCCGACTGCCAGCGTCAGCCCGCCGAGTACCAGCCCGGCGCAGACCGCGACGCCAACGCCGTCGATCAGCCGGTGCGGCTGGCCTTCGCCATCGGGCGCCGGTACGCGGCGAAGCCGCACCAGGGCTGGAATGGCGACCGGCCCGGTCAGCGCGATGAACGGCAGCAACCCGAGGAATACCCACCGCCAGCCAAAGAACTTGGCCACCTCGGCGCTGAGCGCGGGACCGGCCAGCCCGGGCGCTACCCATGCCGTGGACAGCACCGCCATCATCCGCGCTCTCAGGCGCTCGGGAAGGCTGCGGCCGATCGCGACGTAGGCAACCGCAGGTACCGCGCCAGCGCCGAGGCCCTGCAGCGTGCGCCCCGCGATCAGCACGGGCATCGATGGCGCCAGCCCCGCGATCGTCAGCCCTGCCGCGAACACCACGATCCCGGCTATGTACGGCACGGCAGGCCCGCGCCGGTCAGCGGTGCGCCCCGCGGCAACGATGCCGACCATTGTTCCGAGCAAGAAGGCGCTGAACACGAAGCCATACAGGCTCAGCCCGTGCAGGTCCCTCGCCACCAGCGGCATCACGGTCACGACCGCGAGCGCCTCTGCCGCCACGAACGTGATCGTCGCCGCCAGCCCGATGGTAAGTGCCCGCCGCTCAGCCGCCCAGAGCCCGCTATCCCCCGATACCCCCCGCTGTGCTGGCTCGGGGGGACGACCCCCCTCTACCCCCCGCTGTGCTGGCTCGGGGGGACGACCCCCTTCTACCCCCCGCTGTGCTGGCTCGGGGGGACGACCCCCCTCTACCCCCCGCTGCCCGGACGCCATTGTCCCCACTTTCGGTTCTTCGTACGGATACTGCCCCTAGCAGGGTAAGAGCTCAGGCGCGCTTGAAGTCAACCCAATACCCGACGCCGACTAGCCCTGACAACGTGCTCGCAAACCCGCCGCGAAGACGAGAGCTCGTGCCCACCCCCCGCTCCACTCGCAACGGGGGATCCCCGCTGTCGCTAGAACCGCAATGGGGCGCCCCCGTTGCTCGCGTCCACTCGCAACAGGGGAACCCGGCTGTCGCTAGGACATCTACCGCACTTCCGCGGCGAGGTTGTCGGGCGTGGGCAGGAACATAGCCAGCTAGGAGATCTTGACTGGCTGCGAACGTGACAGTGCGCGACCTTTGGCGTCGCGCGGCTCGACCGCGAAGTACGGACCTCCCGAGACCGGGATCGCGGTCTCGAATCCTTTCCTGGGCGCCGACTTCACCGCCGCCAGCGAACTCCTCGTCTGGCCAGCGAGCACGTCCCAGGAGGCGACCTCCGTCGCCCCGTTCCAGCTCGCGTAGACCATGGTGCCGCCTGACCTGCGTCGCGCGGCAACCGCCGGCAGGTCGGCGGGGTGACCCTCCCACTCGCCGATGAACGCCCGGTATGTCGGGTCTCCCTTGAGGAGCTGCCCGTCGAGCACCAGCCTGCCCTGGGCATCGAACTCGGAGAAGTACGGGTTGGTGCCCCACCCGACAAACATGCCGCCGCCGGGAAGCATCTGCGCGTTACCCATCGCCTTGGAGAGAATGAGCGACCCGGGGTGAATGAACTCCTTGCGCAGCGTGACGAGCATGCGTTCGAAGTCGACGTTGAGGATCAGGGCCCTCGACTGCTTCTCGTTCTTGGGCAGCACGCCGTCGTAGCCGTCGTCGAAGACCGTCAGCGTGCCGGCGCCGTGCAAGCGTGTGTCGTGCTGCCAGTAGAACTCGCTTCCTGGCGCCATGGTGAAGTCGGTCTTCTTGCCGTTCAGCCGCCAGACGATCTCACCGGTCTTCCTGCTGACCTTGTACATGCACCAGGTGTTCCTGGCGCCGATCAGCAGGTCGCCGTCGCCAGCGTCCTCGATGGTGTTGATGTGGAAGTAGTCGTAGGGCTTCGACTTGGTGCCGTGCCCGCCCTCCACCGGCAGGTATGTCTCGTCGAAGCCCACGTGGTCCAGGCTGTCCCATGAGAAGAGCAGCTTGCCCGTCTCGATGTCGATCTCCTGCGCCACGCCTGACAGCAACCAGCCCTTCTTTGGGCCGCCAAGTTTGGACAAGTTGTAGGGCTGCTTGTTGAAAGCAGAGACGAGCGCGGTGCCCTGCGGGCTGATGTTGAACTCGTGCTCGTCCACTCTCAGCCCATGATGGGCCTCTATGGTGTGCGTGATCTGGTACGAATCGTCGGCGATCTTCGCGACGCCGACGCCGTACCCGCCGGCGACAACGCGGCCCTGGAACCAGGTGAGCACCGGCTTACCGTTGTAGATCTGCCGCTGGAAGTCCATCTTGCTGTCGTGAGGACCGGTGTCAGGCGCGAACCAGACCAGCTGGCCGGCCGTGTCCATGATCATCGCGCCGCCCTGACCAGGGCCGGAGTTCGCGATCGCCAGGAAGAGGTACTGCATCTCGTGACCAGGAGCGACGTGGCTCAGCGTGACCTTCGGCGGCGTCAGGTCGGGCCTGGACACGAAGTGCTGAAGTTCCTTCGACAGGTGGCCACCGCGGGACGCGGCGTTGCTTGTCTCGCAACCGACGAGGCCGAGCCCGGCGGCGGCTGCGGCGGCGGTGCCGGTCCGCTGCAATAGCTGCCGCCGAGTCAAGCTTCCGTTCATCAGGTACCTCGCCACAGATCTACTGGGTGCCACGCAGCCGCTGGCGAAGGCGATGAGAACACCTGCAAGCCGCCGGGAACGAAACCCTGGCCGGCCGGGCGCGCCAACCCTGCAGCCCAGTCATACCCAGTTACCTCAGCCGATCCTAACTGGGGCCGATTTAGCCAGCGCATTGCCCTTCGCGTCGTGTGCCTGAACAGCGAAGTATGGTCCGTTGTTGCGCACCGCGATGGCGGTCTCGAAGCCCGATCTGCGACCCGACCCGACCTCGTGCAAGGCCGACCTCGATCTACCCGCGAACACCCGCCAGGAAGCCACGTGGGTGGAGCCGTTCCAGCTCGCGTAGACGACCGCGCCGCCGCCCGACCGGTGCTTCGCCGCGGCAGCTGGCGGCTCGGTGGGCCGACCGGACCATCCCTGCGTGAACGCACGGTAGGAGGAGTCTCCGACCGTGATGTCGCCGTCGAGCAGCAGTCGGCCATCGTGGGAGAACTCGGAGAAGTGCGGTTCGGTGCCCCATCCGACGAACATCCGTCCGTCCTCAAGCAGCTGAGCGCTGCCCATCGCGCTGGCGAGCAGTACCTCACCAGGATGGATGTACGCCTTCTCGAGGGACACATGCCTGTGCGCCGTGTCGACGTGCAGGATGATCGCCCTTGAGTGCGTTTCCTGGTTCGGCTTGGCGCCGTTGTCGAACACGGTGATCCGGTTGCCGCTGAACTCGCGAACGTGGTGCTGCCAGTAGAAGTGGCTGCGGGGACCCATGTTGAAGAACGACTTCTTGCCGTTCAGCCGCCAGACGACCGTGCCCGCGGTGTTCCGCTTGACCCGGTAGATGGACCAGGTGTTCCGCCCGGAAATGAGCACGTCACCGGAATTATCGAAGGTCGGCGAGAACGAGTTGATGTGGAAGTAGTTGTACGGCTGGGCCTTCGTGCCGTCGCCGGGGGAGAGGAACTCGTGGCTTTCGGCCAGCGGCACGTGCTTGATGCTGTCCCACTCCCACAGCAGGTTGCCGGTCTTGATGTCGATCTCCTGGGCGACTCCAGAGATCACGTAGCCGTTCTTCGGGCCGCGGCGGGAGGTCAGGTCGATGCCCGAGTGCGTGCGGTAGATCGTGATCAGCGCCGTGCCCTGCGGAGTCACGTAGAAGTCGTGGAAGTCGGCAAGCTCGCCGTGCGGCGGGCGGATGACGTGCCGGATCTTGTAGCTGGAGTCGGCGATGACGAGTTCGCCCTTGCCGTAGCCCTGCACGACCAGGCCCTGGAACCAGGTGAGCACCGGCTCGCCCTTAAAGGTCTGGACGTTGAAGTTCATCCGGTGGTGGGCTGCGGTGTTCGGCCCGAACCACACGAAGTGTCCGCGGTGGTCCAGGATGTACGAACCGCCGTGCCCGGGCCCGGAGTACGGGGCGTTGAGGAAGATGTAGCGCGGGTCGGAGGGGGCACCGTGCCGGCGGATGGTGATCCGGGGCGGCGTCAGGTCGGGCCGAGACACGAAGGGCGGGCCCGAGGACGAATCCGCTGCGGCCGTGACCAGCGTGGGCCCAGGTGAGTTATCGGAGGAGCATGCGACGAGGCCGACCCCGGCCGCGCGACGCCCCGGCCAGCCCGAACAGCCGCCTGCGGGTGAGTGTGTCCTGAAGCGCGCGCTTCGGCGCGCCAGGCGCGCGACCGCTCGGATCGTCAGTCATGGGCGAAGCCTCCGGGATAGGGGATTGGACCCACGCCATTGCCCTCCGGAAGTTCATTGTTTCCCATGCGTACCGCGGAGGGCGGACGAACGGTCATCCTAGCCGGAAGGCGGCCATGCGTTGACCGGCGTCCGCCCAGCCTTGACCTGCGGACAATAAACGCGTGATCAGCTCGCGGGAGGCATGCACACGGCGCCACGGTCGGCACCGGAGACCAGCGCCGCGTACTTGGCGAGCGCTCCGCTCGTGTAGTTGGGCGCGGGGCGCTTCCACCCTGCCCGCCGCCGCTCCAGCTCAGCGTCGTCGACCAGCAGATCCAGCCGCCGCTGTGGCACGTCGAGCACGATCGCGGTCGCCGTCCGCGACCAGCGCTATCGGCCCGCCGTCGAACGCCTCTGGTGCGGTGTGCGCGATGCAGGCGCCGAACGTCGCGCCGGAGAACCGGCCGTCGGTGACGAGCACAACGTCCTTGCCGAGCCCCGCGCCCTTGATCGCCGCGGTGACTGCGAGCATCTCCCGCATGCCTGGCCCGCCCTTCGGCCCCTCGTTGCGGATCACGACCACGTCGCCCTTGGCCACCTTGCCGCCGGTGATCGCCGCGAAGCAGTCCTCCTCGCGTTCGAACACCCGCGCCGTGCCCTCGAACCTCAGCTTCTCCAGGCCCGGCACCTTCACGACGGCGCCGTTCGGCGCGAGACTGCCGCGCAGCACCGCGAGCCCGCCTTCGGCGAGCAGCGGATCGCTGACCGGCCGCACCACCTGGCCATCTGGCCGCGGGGCTGCCGCGACGTTCTCGGCCAGCGTCTTGCCGTTCACCGCGATCGCGTTGCCGTCGATCAGACTCGGCCTCGAGCAGCTCGCGCAGGACCACGGGCAGCCCGCCGACCTGGTCAAGCTCGCTCATCACGAACCGGCCGGCCGGGCGCATCGAGGCGATCAGCGGCGTTCGCCGGCTGATCTTGTCAAAGTCATCCAGGGTCAGCTCGACCTGGGCCTCGGCGGCGATCGCGAGCAGGTGCAGGATCGCGTTCGTCGACCCGGCGGTGGCCATGACGACGGCCGCCGCGTTCAGGAACGCGGTCCTCGTCAGGATGTCGCGCGGACGCAGGCCTGCCGCGAGCGCCTGCACGGCGACCTCGCCGGTCGCCCTCGCCAGCGCGGTTCGCTCGGCGCTGACCGCGGGCGGCGACGCCGCGCCTGGCAGCGCCATGCCGAGCGCCTCGGAGCAGGCCGACATGGTGTTCGCCGTGTACATGCCGGCGCACGACCCGGCGCCTGGGCAGGCGGCCCGCTCGACCGCGAGCAGGTCGGCGTCGGACATCTCGCCGGCCGCCTGCGCGCCGACCGCCTCGAACACGTCCTGGATCGTCAGCGACCGGCCGAGCGCGTGCCCTGGCAGGATCGTGCCGCCGTACAGGAACGCGGCTGGCACGTTCAGCCTGGCGCAGGCCATCAGCATGCCGGGCAGGGACTTGTCACAGCCCGCGATCGCGACGAGCGCGTCGAACCGCTCGGCGTGCACCATCAGCTCGACGGAGTCGGCGATCACCTCCCGGCTCACCAGCGACGCCTTCATCCCCTCGTGGCCCATGGCGATCCCGTCGGAAACCGCGATGGTGCCGAACTCGATCGGGACGGCGCCGGCCTGCCGTACGCCCTCCTTGGCGGCGCCCGCCAGCCCGTTCAGGTGCAGGTTGCAGGGCGTTACCTCGTTCCACGACGAGGCGACGGCGACCTGCGGCAGCTTCAGGTCGTCCTCGCTCAGCCCGACCGCTCGGAGCATCGCGCGCTGCGGCGCCCTCGCCGGTCCTGTGGTCAGCGGTCCGCTGCGCGGCCGCGGCAGATTGGTCATGTCTACAAGCCCTTCTAGCGATAACGGAACGTTCCTAGCTGGTGTACGTGCAAGGGCCGGTCGCACAGCCGCTAACCCGGGGGCTACCCCCGTACCCCCGCCGGGACAAGCGCCTGCGCGCCCGCCCGCAGCAGGCCGTAGCTGATCCCGTCGGCAAGCGCCTCCCAGGACGCCGTGACGATGTCGTCGGACACTCCGACCGTGGTCCACTCGCCCTCGTGGTCGGCCGAGGTGAGCATCACGCGCGTGACCGCGCTTGTCGCGGCCCTGCCGTCCAGGATCCGCACCTTGTAGTCGACGAGGTGGATGGAGGCCAGTTCCGGATACAGCTCGGACAGCGCCTTGCGCAGCGCCTGGTCGAGCGCGTGCACCGGCCCGACTCCCTCGCCAACAGCTACCACCCGCTGCTCGCCGAGCAGCAGCCTGACGATCGCCTCGCTCCGGTCGGTACCATCGCCCTTCTCGATGACGACGCGGTAGCCCTCGAGGTCAAACCACGACGGCATACGCCCGGCGACGCGCCTGACCAGGAGCTCGAACGAGGCGTCGGCCGCCTCGAACGCGTAACCGCGGTGCTCGGCCGCCTTGATCTCCTCTAGGACCTCGGTGGCAACATCGCCATCCAGGTCGAGCCCCATCTCGGCGGCCTTGACCAGCACGTTGCTGCGCCCGGCTAGCTCGCTGACCAGCACGTGCGCCCGGTTGCCCACCCGTTCTGGGTTCACGTGCGAGTAGGCGTCGGGCCGGCGCGCGATCGCGGAGGCGTGCAGCCCTGCCTTGGTAGCGAAGGCCGAGGAACCCACGTACGGCTGCTTCGGGTCGAACGGCAGGTTGGCCAGCTCGGCGATCTCCCGCGCGGTCGCCGCGAGCGCACCGAGCCTGCCCGGCGGCAGCAGCTCGTGCTCCCGCTTCAGCTCCAGCCCGGCGATCACCGCGAACAGGTCCGCGTTGCCGCACCGTTCGCCGTACCCGTTGGCCGCGCCCTGGACGTGCGTCGCGCCTTCGCCGACCGCAACCAGCGAGTTCGCCACCGCGCACGCTGAGTCGTTGTGGCAGTGCACTCCGACCCGCAGACCGGGATATCGCGCCGAGCACATCGCGCACGATCCGCACGATCTCGTCGGGCAGCGTTCCGCCGTTCGTGTCGCACAACGCGAGCGTGTCTGCTCCGGCCTCCGCAGCTGCCGCGAGGCACTCAAGGGCATAGCTCCGGTCCGCCGCGTACCCGTCAAAGAAGTGCTCGGCGTCGAACACGACACGGCGCCCTTCGCGCACGAAGAACCGCGCCGAGTCCGCGATCATCGCGAGGTTCTCCTCGCGCGTACGTCCGCAGCGCCTCGTCGACGTGCAGCGTCCAGGACTTGCCGACCAGCGTCACGATCGGTGTGTTCGCGACCAGCAGCGTCTCCAGGTCGGCATCGCCGTCCGCCGACCGATTCGGCCGCCTGGTCGCGCCAAACGCGGCGAGCTGCGCGTTCCGCCACGGAATCTCGTTGGCCCTGGCGAAGAACTCCTTGTCCTTCGGGTTCGACCCCGGCCACCCGCCCTCGACGACGTCGACGCCGAGCTCATCAAGCGCCGCGGCGACCCGGAGCTTGTCCTCGACCGTGAGGTCGAGCCCGACTTGCTGAGACCCGTCTCGCAGCGTCGTGTCGTACATCTCGACCGTGCGCGCCGTAGCTGGGCGGACGGCCATGCTGTCGGTGTCAGGCGTTGCGCAGCCAGCCGACACCGACGGCATGCCGCCCGACCGGCCCCATATCGGGTCGTTCATCGGGCCACCTCCGCCGTGAGTGCGTCGGCCCAGGTCGCTGTGGACGCCGCACCGCCCGATGGCGAGGACGGCGTTGACAGCGGCGTCTAGCTCTGCCGCCGCCTGTGGCTCGCCGAGGTGGTCGAGCATGAGGGAGGCGGACAGGACAGCGCCGGCGGGGTTGGCCTTGCCTGTGCCCGCGATGTCCGGGGCGGAGCCGTGGACTGGCTCGAACATGGAGGGGCCGGTCTTGTCCGGATTCAGGTTGCCGCTCGCTGACAGGCCAAGGCCGCCGGTCAGGGCCGCCGCGAGGTCGGTGAGGATGTCGCCGAACAGGTTGTCGGTGACGATCACGTCGAAGCGGCCGGGGTCGCTGACCATGTAGAGGCACGCGGCGTCGACGTGGGCGTAGTCGAGCTGGAGACCCTGTTCGGCGGCAACTTCGTCTGCTACCCGCTTCCACAGGCTGCCGGCGTTCACGAGGACGTTGGTCTTGTGGACGAGGGTGAGCTTGCCGCTCCGGCGCTTGGCGAGGGCCGCCGCGTATCTCACGCAGCGCTCGACGCCTGCGCGGGTGTTGAGCGACTCTTCGGTCGCGACCTCGAACGAGCTTCCCTGGTGCGCGATGCCGCCGGCGCCGGCGTACAGGCCCTCGGTGTTCTCGCGGACAACGATGAAGTCGAGGTCGTCGGCGCCGGCGTTGTGGACCCCTGGGCGTTGCTTAGCGGGGCGGAGGTTGACGTAGAGGTCGAGTTCGAAGCGCAGGCGGAGCAGCAGCCCGCGCTCGAGCACGCCTGGCGGGACCGACGGGCTGCCAACCGCGCCGAGGAAGATCGCGTCGGCCGTGCGCAGGTCGTTCAGTGTCTCGTCGGAAAGGACTTCGCCGGTGCGCAGGTAGTGCTCGGAGCCGAGCGGGCTGTGCCGCCAGTTGATCGTGAAGCCGTGCCGCTTGCCTGCCCGATCGACGATGTCCCGCGCAACCGCCGTGACCTCGGGCCCGATGCCGTCGCCGGGGAGATGCACGACGTCGTAGGTGCGTACCTCCATCAGGCGTTCTCCTCCGAGTCATGGTCCGTGTCAGCGTCGAGCCAGCTCATCATCCGGCGCAGCGGGCGGCCGGTCTGCTCGATGACGTTGGTCCGTGCCTCGTTGCGAAGGCGGTTGAAGTTGGGCCGGCCCGCGTCGTCCTCGGCGATCCACTCCTTGGCGAACTCACCGGACTGGATGTCGGCCAGGATCTTGGCCATCGCGTGCCTCGCAGGCTCCGAGATGACCTTGGAACCCCTCGTGAGGCCGCCATACTCGGCGGTGTCGCTGACGGAGTACCACATCCACGTCTCGCCGCCTGCCTGCATCATGTCGACGATCAGCTTGAGCTCGTGCAGGCACTCGAAGTAGGCAACCTCGGGCTGGTAGCCCGCCGCGACCAGAGTCTCGAACCCGGCGTTGACAAGCGCGGTGACTCCGCCGCAGAGCACGGCCTGCTCGCCGAACAGGTCACTCTCGGTCTCCTCCTTGAACGTGGTGACCAGCGCGCCGGCCTTGGTGCCGCCAATGGCCTTCGCGTAGGACTTGACCAGGTCCCACGCCTTGCCCGTCGCATCCTGCGCGACCGCCACGAGCACGGGCGTTCCCTGCCCGGCCTCGTACTGCCACCGCACGGTGTGCCCTGGCGCCTTCGGCGCCACCATCGCGACATCCACATCCGCAGGCGCCGTCACATACCCGAAGTGCACGTTGAACCCGTGCGCGAAGAACAGCGCGTCCCCCGCCTTCAGATTCGGCCCGATAGCCTCCGCATAGAGCTTCCGCTGGCCCGTGTCCGGCGTCAGCACCATCACCAGGTCGGCCCATGCGCAGACCTGCTCGGGCGTTCCGACTGTCAGCCCCTCTTCTTCGGCTTTGGCCCGCGACTTGGACCCCTGCGGGCAGCCCCACTCGCACATCACACCCGCTGTCACGAAGACTGAGCGCATGCGCATGGCCTTGGGACCCGTACCCGAGCACCGCGATCTTGCGGCTCTGCACCAGCCCGAGGTCAGCCTCATCGTCGTAATACACCGTGGCCATTGAAAGTCCTTTCAGTCGTTGATGAAGGGCGCCTAAGCGCAGACATCCAGCGCTGGCTGGTCCTCGTCGGTGATCGTCGAGCTGCCGCGACCGATGGCGATCAGGCCGGTGCGCACCAGCTCGCACGTGCCGTGCGGCTCGAGCTTCGCGAGCAGCGAGTCGAGCCGCCCAGGCGAGCACACCGCCTCGAGCACGATCGTCTCCCGGTCGAGGTCGACGACGTTGGCGCTGTAGGCGGTCGCGATGTCGAGCAGGTCGGCCTTGAACTGGGACCGCACGGTGACCTTGATCAGCGCGAGCTCACGCTCGACGGCCTCGACCTCGTGCAGTTCCACGACCTTGAGTACCCTGACGAGCTTCTCGAGCTGCTTGCGCACCTGATCGACCGGCGTTGTTTCGCCGTCGACCACGATCGTCATCCGGCTGACCCGCTGATCGCTGGTCGGCCCGACCGACAGCGACGTGATATTGAACGCCCGCCGCGAGAACAGGGCGGCGACGTGCGCCAGCACGCCCGGCTTGTTCTCGACCAGGACCGAGAGCGTGTGCGTGGTCATGTCACGATCACTTCCTTGCGTGCCGCAGCCTGTTGCTCGGCCGCGCTGAACTCGGGGCCGAGCACGATGTCGTCGTTCGACTGGCCAGCCGGAACCATCGGGAACACTCCCTCGGCGTCGTGGGTGCGGAAGTCCACGACCGTGGGCACGTCGCTGATCGACAGTGCCTTCTCCAGCACCGCGTCGACCTCGCCAGCCGTCTCGCACCGCAAGCCGGCGCAGCCGTAGGCCTCGGCGAGCTTCACGTAGTCCGGGAGGTCCGTGCCGAGGTGCACCTCGGAGTAGCGCTCGTCGTAGAAGAGCTCCTGCCACTGCCTGACCATGCCGAGGAAACCGTTATTGAAGATCAGCACCTTGATCGGCAGGCCCTCGATCGCGCAGGTGGCAAGCTCCTGCGCGGTCATCTGGAAGCAGCCGTCGCCGTCGATGGCCACGACCAGCTCGCCCGGCCTGCCGATCTGCGCGCCCATCGCGGCAGGGACCGCGAACCCCATCGTGCCGGCGCCGCCCGAGTTGATCCAGCTGCGCGGCTTGGTGAAGGAATAGTGCTGCGACGCGTGCATCTGGTGCTGCCCGACGCCGGCCACGACGATGGCGTCGCCTCCGGTCATCGCCGACAGCCGCTCGACCACATGCTGCGGCTTCAGCGGCCCGTCGCCGTCTTGGGTGTAGCGCAGCGGATAGCTGCGCTTCCAGCCCGCGGTGGTCGCGACCCAGTCCGCCGTGTCGGCCGGCCCTTCCGATTGCACGAGCTTCCGCGTCGCACGAGCGAGCTCGGACATGATCGTCCGCAGGTCGCCCACGATCGCCACGTCGGGCGCGCGGTTCTTGCCGATCTCGGCCGGATCGATGTCCGCGTGCACGATCTTGGCCTTCGGCGCGAACGTGGCGAGCTTGCCTGTGACACGGTCGTCGAATCTGGCGCCCAGCGCGACGATGAGGTCGCTCTCCTGCAACGCGGCGACCGCGGCGTACATCCCGTGCATGCCAGGCATGCCGAGGGCGAGCGGGTGCGAGTCAGGAAAAGCGCCGCGGGCCATTAGCGTGGTGGTGACCGGTGCCTGCGTCAGGTCGGCAAGCTCGCGCAGTGCCTCGTGCGAGTCCGACTTGATCACGCCGCCGCCGACGTAGAGCACCGGCCTGCGCGCCTGGTGCAGCAGGCGGGCGGCGGCCGCGATCCGCTCCCTGTCTGGCGGCCCTGGCACCCGGTAACCGGGCAGGTCAAGGGTCGGCGGCCAGGACCAGGACGTCGTGGCCTGCAGGACGTCCTTCGGCAGGTCCACGAGCACCGGGCCCGGCCGTCCTGTCGCGGCGATGTGGAACGCCTCAGCGATCGCCGCCGGGATCCGCTCCGGATCGGTGACCAGCTCGTTGTGCTTGGTTATCGGCGCAGTAATGCCGGTGATGTCGGACTCCTGGAACGCGTCGGTACCGATCATCGCGGTCGGCACCTGGCCCGTGATCGCGACGATCGGGACGGAGTCCATGTACGCGTCGGCGAGCGCCGTGACCAGGTTGGTCGCTCCCGGGCCGCTTGTGGCCATGCAGACGCCTGTCCGGCCCGTTGCCCACGCATAGCCCTCGGCCGCGTGCCCTGCGCCTTGCTCGTGCCTGACCAGCACGTGCCGGAGCGAGGACGACCGCAGCGGGTCGTAGGCGGGCAAGATGGCGCCGCCAGGCAGGCCGAACACGACGTCGACACCCTGGCACTCCAGGCTGCGGACGAGCGACTGGGCTCCGGTCACTTCCACGGGACGTGCTCCTTCGAGAGTTTGGACTGTCTATGCAGACGGATCGCGATAACAAAAAACCTCCTGGCCGATCCGGCCGAGGAGGAGTAGCGCGAGCCCGTCACCAGGCTCGCGCTACGTGATAAGGATTACTCGGAAGTTGATCTTGGTCATGATGGATCTCCCGTGAGCCTGGGTTAAGGATTTCCGTGGAGGCGACGTTGCCCGCCGCCCCCAACCTTATGGCATGTCAGAGTGTTACGTGCGCTGAGGTACCAGAAACGGGCAGCCAGGACGGTCTGGTCCGTTCGAACGCGGCGATCGCCTCGTCGTGCCTGAGCGTGACCCCGATGTCGTCCAGGCCTTCGAGCAGCCGCCAGCGGGAGTAGTCGGCGATTGCGAACGGGGTGGAGAAGCCGACGGATGGCAACGAGACGGTACGCCCTGCCACGTCGACGACGACCTCGGCGCCGGGATCGGCGGCTAGCGCCGCGATCAGGCGGGCCACGTCATCCTCGCTCGGCTTGCGCGGTCACCAGGCCAGCACCGACGCTGTTGCCGCGGAAGATATCCGCGAAGCTCGGCGCGACGACGGCCTCGAACCCGAAGTCCTGCAGCGCCCAGACAGCGTGCTCCCGGGAGGAACCACAGCCGAAATTGGCGCCTGCAATCAGGATTTTCGCGCCGGCCGCCCCTGGCTGGTTCAGGGCGAATCCCGGATCGGCACGCCAGGCCTCGAAGAGCCCAGCGCCGAACCCCGTCCGCTCGACCCGCTTGAGCCAGGCGGCAGGAATGATCTGATCGGTGTCGACGTCGCGCCGGTCGATCACGACCGCGCTGCCACGCACCTGCTGCACCGCGCGCATCAGCGCGCTCCTTCCCGCTCGAGATCACTCGGAAGAGCGAAGCGGCCCGCGACTGCGGTCGCCGCGGCCATCGCCGGTGAGACCAGGTGGGTACGCCCGCCCGGGCCCTGCCGGCCTTCGAAGTTCCTGTTGCTGGTCGACGCGCTGCGCTCGCGCGGCGCAAGGATGTCACCGTTCATGCCGAGGCACATCGAGCAGCCGGCCGAGCGCCACTCGAAGCCCGCTGCACGGAACACCTCGTCCAGGCCCTCGGCCTCGGCTTCGGCCTTCACCCTGGCGGAGCCGGGCACGACGATCGCACGGACGCCCGGGCGGATCGTCCTGCCCCTGAGCACGCCGGCAGCGGCGCGCAGGTCGGCGAGCCGGCCGTTCGTGCACGAGCCGATGAATACCGTGTCGACGGCGATGTCCCTGACGGCGGTGCCCGGCGCCAGCCCCATGTACTCCAGCGCTCGCTGCGCAGCCTGCTGCTGTCCCGGCGAGCCGAATGACGCAGGATCGGGCACGACGCCGTCGATGCTGACCGACTGGGCGGGGTTCGTTCCCCACGTCACCACCGGGCGCAGTGCAGCGGCGTCGATCCGGACCTCACGGTCGAAGGCCGCGCCTGAGTCGGTGACGAGCGAACGCCAGTCGTCCAGTGCCCGCTCCCACTCCGCGCCCTTGGGGCTGTGGCGCCTGCCCTCCAGGAAGGCGAACGTCGTGTCGTCCGGAGCGATCATCCCGGCCCGGGCTCCCGCCTCGATCGACATGTTGCAGACCGTCATCCGGCCTTCCATGTCGAGCGCGCGCACGGCTTCGCCGCGGTACTCGATAACCGAGCCTGCGCCGCCGCCAGTCCCGATCTCGGCGATGATGCCGAGCACGAGGTCCTTCGCGGTCACGCCGTCGGGCAGGTCCCCTTCTACGGTCACCGCCATTGCCTGCGGCTTGACCTGGCGGAGCGTCTGGGTGGCGAGCACGTGCTCGACCTCGGTGGTGCCGATGCCGAACGCAAGCGCTCCGAACGCGCCGTGCGTCGACGTGTGGCTATCGCCGCACACCACCGTCATGCCCGGCTGGGTGAGCCCGAGCTGCGGGCCGATCACGTGCACCACACCCTGCTCGGCGCTGCCCAGCGGATAGAGCGTGACGCCGTGCTCCTCGCAGTTCTTGCGAAGCCTGGCCATCTGCTCGGCCGCGAGCGGATCGGTGATCGGCCCGAGCGGGTTCAGCGTCGGGACGTCATGATCCATCGTGGCTACGGTCAGGTCCGGACGGCGTACCTTGCGCCCGGCGAGCTCGAGACCTTCGAATGCCTGCGGTGACGTCACCTCGTGAACGAGGTGAAGGTCGATGTAGAGCAGCGGCGGCTCGCCGTCAGGACTGGCAACCAGATGGCGTTGCCATACCTTGTCGAAGAGCCGCCCGTCCTGCCCGCCGCCGCTCGCGGTGTCTGTCATGCGGAGGCCGGCCTACTCGTCGCCGGCCGAACGAGCATCGCCGCCATTGTCACGCCGGTCGAGCGCGACTTGCACAGCATGCAGCGCCGACGCCGTCGTGACCGCCGGATCGGCGGGTCGAACTTCCGGATGTGAGCTGCCGCGGGGCCGCGGCGTCGCCGACGCGCGCGCTCGGGCAGACACTGAAACGGGCATCATCACTAGCTCCTACCGATTGTTGGCACTCGTCTATTGCCAGGCATTCCAGCTGGAGGCGGAGCCGTTGCCGTATGCCAGCAGCCGCTAGAGGCGGTGGCTTGCTCCCTGAGCGGGAGCCAGGCGGAACCCGGCGGTCAGATCGGCCGGTAGAACCTGCGGCATGCGGCCAGCACCTCATCCCCGTAGCGGGTTGCTGGCCTGCCTGATCAGGTCCCGCTACGGCTGCTAAGAATGAGTACGAAGAGCCGCATGATCGCTCCACTGTACCTGACACGAATGCGGAGCATGACGCCAGGTAGTCGGCCCGGGCTCGTTAGAGCAGGCCTAGCTTGCCGCCCCGGGCGATGGCCTCGCGCCTGGTCGTCACGTTGAGCTTGCGGTATACCGAGCGCAGGTGCGTCTTGACGGTATTGATCGACAGGAACAGTGCCTCGGCGATTTCCTGATTGGTCATGTGCGACGGCAAGAACCGCAGTACCGCGAGCTCGCTGCCGGTAAGCGGGATCGCTGCAGCGGCCTGCTGACCGTGCGCAGGCGCCGTGTCGAAACGCTGCAGCATCTTTGCGGCGAACGCTGCGCCCTGGCTGACCGGCCTGATCAGGACGGTCAATGCCGATCTGGCTGCGCCGCCGCCGTCCAGGAACGGCCGGTACATCCGCTGCGGCTCGGCTAGCCCCAGCGCCATGGTGAGCCGGTCGGTCGCATGCTCTGAGTGGCCAAGGCGGCGTTCCGCGATCGCCGCGATGACCAGGGCGCATACCTGATCATGAAGCGCGACCGCGATGCCCTCCAGGCACGGCTCCAGGGCGCTAAGGGCGCCATCGCTGTCGCCCTGGGCGAGCATCAGCCTGGCCTCGGCCAGCCGGGTAGCGGCCGACGCTGTTCCGGTGAGGGCCAGCTTTGCCCTGCTGAAGTCGCCGTCCCCGACCGCGATCTCGGCCTCGACCGGGGCAAGGAACTCATCGAGAACGGCTGGTCCGCTCGGGCCGCCGTTCAGGCATCGGTACCGCAGCCGGGTCAAGACGTTGTGGGCGGCGCTGGTATCGCCGTCGGCGAGTGCGAGCCGGGCCCGGGCGGCCGAGGCGAGCGAGAGGATCATGCTTCCGGCAGCCGGATCGTGGCCGTGTCCCAGGCCCGCCGCCCGTTCATCGGGATCGCATTGGTCGAGGGCTGCGCGAGCCGCCGCTGCCTCGTCCCTTGCCAGGTGGACGTGAGCCATCGCGAGCTGGCAGAGCCTGGTCGCGAGCGGATCGGTTGCCGCGTCCTGGGCAGCGAGTTCACTCGCCGCGTGCAGGTCGCCGTAGACGGCCTCGGCCAGCGCCTGCCAGCCTCTGGCCCGGTCATCGAACTCCGGCCGGCCATCACGCAGATGCCTCCTGGCCGCCGCAAGGCTCTGCCGCGCGCTGACCGCGTCCTGCGACGCAAGCTCAGCTGCCCCTAGCGCGCACCACAGCAGGCCGACACCCTGGTGCGCGGCGCCGTCGGTGGCCGTTCGCTCCGCCTGGACCGCCATGCCGCGGCTCTGCTCGACCAGGGCGTCCGATTCGCCATCCGGCACAGGAGCGGCGCTCATGAGCTTGAGCGCCTGCAGCCACGTCCTGATCCGCTGACGCTGAGCCTGACCGCAGCGGCCGAGCGCCTGCTGAGCGTTCTCAAGATGCAGCGCCGCCGCGCAGCTGTCCCCCGTCCGCAGGCCAGCAGCCGCCAGCGCTCCTGCCACCGCCGCGTCGCCCGCGAACCTGCTGGCGGGGAACGTTGCCAGCACGGGCTCAAGCTCAGCCGCAGCCCCAGGAACGAGCAGTTCCGGCCCCGCGTCGGCGAGCACCCTGCCCGCGAACTCCCAGTCGCCGACGCGCGCGGCCGTCCTGATGGCCTGAGCGTGCTGGCCGCGGGCGGCCAGCCACCTGGCGGCGCGCCTGGTCAGGCGGACCGTCTCGCCGGGAAGCTCGCGGCGCAGCCGGGCCCGCAGCATCTCGGCCAGCATCGGGTGGAAGCGGTACTCCGTGCGTTCTGTTCTCCCCGAATCGGAGTCTTCCGGTCCGATCATCATGTTCTCGCGGCTGAGCTGCTCGAGTATGGCGCCTCCGCTGGTGCCACCGGTCAGCGCGTCGGCCAGATCGCCGCAGATCACGTCGGCGACGCTGGTACGCAGCAGGAAGAGCCTGCTGTCCGCGGGCAGGCTGGCGAGCACCTCGTCCCACAGGTAGTCAGCGACGGACGGTTCGTCGCCAGTGATGCGCGAGATGGATGCTGCCTGCTTGCCGCGCGCGGCGCGCAGCGCGGCCAGCCGGAGCCCTGTCATCCAGCCTTCGGTGCGCGCGAGCAGCTCGTCGCGGTGCGCGGGCGGCAGGTGGAGGCCGACCATTGCGAAGTAGGCGTCCGCCTCCTCCGGCGTACAGGCGAGTTCGGCGCCGCCTATTTCGGCCAGCTCGCCGCCGACACGGAGCCTGGCGACCGCGAGACCGGCCGGATGGCGGCCGGACAGGACCAGCCGGAGAGTCGGCGGCGCGTGCCTGATGAGCTGATCGACGCCGGTCAGGACGCTCGCTCCGGAAAGGTCGCAGATGTCGTCGACGACCAGCGTCACGGGAACGGGGAACTGCTCGGCGATCTCGGCAAGGCGGAACGGGAACGCGTCGTCTTCGGGATCGGGCAGCTCGCGTGCGATCTCCCCGGGGATAGCGGGCAGGCTCGCCAGCGCGAGCCTGACATGCGTCCATAGCTGTCGTGGCCAGCGGTCGCCGTAGTCGAGGCTGAGCCAGCCAACGCTGCCGTCTTGCGCCGCATTGGCCCAGGACGCGCACGCCACGGTCTTGCCGGCGCCCGACGGGCCGCACACGAGCGTGACCCGGTGCCCGGACGTTGCCTGCGCGATGAGCTCGGTGACCCGCGAGCGCTCGACCAGCGGCACGTTCGACCGGGGCACGGCAACCTTGTCGCTTGGCTCCAGCCTGAGCGTGCGTCCTTGCGCCGACGGCGCATTACCGCGCAGTCCGGCTCGGTGTCGGCCGTCGTGTGGTGTTGAGCGGACAGCCGACCGGCTGATCGTGCTCGCCATGGATCCCCCGCCGGGGCCAGCACGTCAGATCGGTCCCCCAGGCCCCCATACCGACGGACGAACGTGCAGCTTCAGCCCGACAGCGACCGTACCCGCCAGATGCGGCCACCAACCTCGCATCTCGCTCGCCGTGCGTCTGCCGTGCCGCTCTTGCTACTCCTCTTCGCTGAAGGCCTCGCGAAGCTTCGCCTCCTGGTCGTTGGTCAGGTTGGTGCTGATCAGCTCGGCCTGAGTGTCCTTGAAGCGGTCGGTAACCCGGTCCATGGTGGCGTCGGAACTGAGCAGGAACAGCGCCGAGGTGCCCGGCGTCACCTTCTCGCGGACGTCACGAATGAAGGAGTCACTGATCCCGACGTCCGCCATCGAACCGATCAGCGCGCCGGTCGCCGCGCCGATCGCGAGGCCGAGGATCGGGATGAAGAAGATGAGGCCGAAGAGCAAGCCCCAGAAGCCGCCGCCGAGCGCGCCCGTCTTCTTGGTATCGCGCAACTCGCGGGTCTTCGGCTTCTTCTTGCCAACCTCCCAGCTCACGACGGCCGCGTCGAGGACCTGGATGAGCTGCCGCTTTTGCAGGTCCGCCAGAACGTCAAGCGCATCCTGGGCGCCGTTGGTCGACTCGAACTTCCAGACGGTTAGCGCTGACATGGCGGCTCCTGAGCTTTCTCGCTGGGCTGACTGCATCTCGCTGGGCTGGGTGCATCTCGCTGGGCTGACTGCATCTCGCTGGGCTGACTGCATCTCGCTGGACTGGCTGCATCTCGCCCGGCTGATGGTGCCGTCGCTGACGGCAGCGCTACTCAGGATCCGCGCAGCGCCACAGCCGGGCATCACCCGCCGCGAGTGAAAGGTCGGACGGTCCGAACATCACCCGGCCGGGATGATTCCCGCAGGGCGTGACCGCGCGACTGTGAAATATGACCACCACCTCTACGCGAACCCGGGCGCGATCAGTCCCAAGTCAGCACGGGAGGCGCGGCGCCGCGCCCAGCGCACCACCCGCACGCGCAGGACAGTTCAGCGCACCGAAGCCACCCAGCGCACCGAAGGCACCCAGCGCACCAAGGCCACTGCGCGCACCGAAGCCACTCGGCGCAGCAAGGCCGCTCCGCGCACCACGGCCACTGCGCGCACCACGGCCACTGCGCGCACCAAGCAGACTCCGCGCACCAAGGCCACTGCGGGCACCAAAGCCACTGCGCGCACCAGGGCCACTGCGCGCACCAAGGCCGCTCCGCGCACCGAAGCCACTCCGCGCGCGTCCAGGCCGGTCCGCAGGTACGAGCTCGACACAGACATCAAGCGGCTGACTCCGGCCGAGCGGGCAGAGAAGGGGCGCAAGCTCAGGGAGCAGGTGCCGAGGAGCAGCCACGCGGATTTCAATACCGACGCGCAGCGCCCTGACCCTGTCGACCTGCTCATGGCGCAGTCGGCGAACCGGCTGCCCGACCTGATCCCGATCAGGTACGGCCGGATGATCGCCTCTCCGTTCTCCTACTTCCGGGGCGCGGCCCTGCCGATGGCCTACGACCTGTCACGCACTCCAATGACGGGGCTGTCCGTGCAGGCCTGTGGTGACGCCCATCTGGGCAACTTCGGGCTGTTCGGCTCCGCCGAGCGCAGGCTCGTGTTCGACATCAACGACTTCGACGAAACGCTGCCAGGTCCATGGGAGTGGGACGTCAAGCGGCTCACGGCGAGCCTGGAAATCGCGGCCAGGGAAAACGGCGTGCGCAAGCGCGACCGCACAGCGATAGTGAGGGCCGCGGCCGCCAGGTACCGGACGGCGATGCGTGAGTTCGCAGGCCAGTCCAACCTCGAGGTCTTCTACGCCAGCGCCGACATCGATGCGATTCAGCGGCAGCTGCGTAATCGGCTGACGTCGCGTCAGCAAAGCCGCCTCACCCAGGGCATCGCGAAGGCGCACAGCAGGGACAGCATGCAGGCGTTGCAGAAGCTGACCAGGATCGTCGACGGCAAGCCGCAGATCGTGCCCGATCCGCCGCTGGTGATTCCGCTCTCCAGCCTGATTCCCGCCGAAATGGACAGGACAGGACTTGAGCACAGCCTGCTCGCCGCGGTCGAGGGCTACAAGAGGACGCTCGCCGGTGACCGCAGGTATCTGCTCGATCAATACCGGTCAGGAATGGCAGACATCGCGCGCAAAGTGGTCGGCGTCGGCAGCGTCGGCACCCGCTGCTGGATCATGCTCATGCTCGGCCGCGACTCCGACGACCCTTTGTTCTTGCAGATGAAGGAGGCAGGGCCATCCGTGCTCAGCGACTTCGCCGGCCGGAGCAGGTTCGAGAACCAGGGTCAGCGCGTGGTCGAAGGGCAGCGGCTGATGCAGGCCGCGAGCGACGTCTTCCTCGGCTGGCACCGGTTGAACCCGGCACCCGACGGGGTCGTCAGGGATTTCTATATCCGCCAGCTCAGAGACTGGAAGTTCTCGCTCGAGACGCAGGACATGGCGCCCACCGGGCTGTCCGAATACGGCGCGGTCTGCGCGTGGACGCTCGCCCGGGCGCACGCGCGATCGGGCGACCGGATCGCGATCTCGGCCTACCTGGGTAACTCTGACTCCTTCGACAGGGCAATCGGGGCCTTCGCGTCGGCGTACGCCGACCAGAACGAGCGTGACTACGCCGCGCTTCGCGAGGCGGCCGAGTCTGGCCGGATCCTCGCGCAGCGCGGCGTGTGAAGGTCACCCGGCGCAGGTGACGCATCGCGGCCTGCAGACCGGTCTACTGGAAGCGATCCACCGCGACCGAATCGGGAGGAACTCGTGCCTGCAACTTCTCCGGTGCTCGACACGCTGATCGACATCAATATGGCATCGATCGAGCACACGCACCTCATGCCGCGCGAGCTGATGCTCGCAAGGCTCGCCGCGCTGGTAGCCGTGGACGCTCCGCCAGCGTCCTATCTCGCCAACGCTGGCGCAGCAGCCGACAGCGGCGTCACCGAGCAAGACATGCAGGACGTCCTGATCGCGGTCGCCCCTGTGGTGGGCACCGCGAAGGTCGTCTCCGCAGGCGGGAACCTGATGCGGGCGCTCGGCTTCGCGATCGCCGTCGCGGAGGAGGACGACGTTCTCTGACCGCGACCGCGCGGGCTTGTCCTAGTGCTGACAGGCCCGCGCTCGCGTCTGAAACGAGGAAGGGGCAGTCCCTTTCGCTCCCCCTGGTCGGCACTGTCGGTAGCGGCGCTTACGCTTAACGTGTGCGCCCCTGTCACCTCGTGCTGCTGCACGGCCAGCCCGGGTTGGGGGCAGATTGGCAGCCGGTGGTCGCGAACTTCCCGGCCTCAGTCACAGCTCTCGCGCTTGACCGGCCAGGGCACGGGTCCAGTCCGCTGCCTGGCGGCGGACTGGAGATCAAACGCCGCCGCAGTGCTCGAGGCGCTGGACGCTCGCGACATCGACCGCGCCGTGCTGGTTGGCCATTCGTACGGCGGCGGCGTCGCGCTGCAGGTCGCGGCCACCGCGCCGGACCGGGTCGAGGCCCTGGTGCTGCTCGCGTCCGTCGGGCCCGACTGCCTCAACGTCTTCGACTGGCTGCTGGCCTCGCCCGCTGCCGGGCCTGTGGCTTCCTGGTTCGCATGGCAGCTCACGCCGCCCTTTGCGCGCGCGGCACTGCGGTTGCTGGGCAGGCGCGGCAGACGCCATCCCAACTGGCAGGTGTGGGGTCATACTCACTGGGATAACGGACCGCTGTGGCGCACGTTCCTCGCCGAGCAGCGGGCTCTCGTGCGTGAGGCACAGTCGTTTGCCGACCTAGCCGCCTCGATCAGGGCTCCCGCCCTCGTCGTGACCGATCCGCGGGACCCGCTGGTCCCGTTCAAGACCGCTGAGGCCCTCATCACGGTGCTGCCCGATGCCCAGCTGCACCTGATCGAGGGTGCGGGCCATCACCTGCCGCTGCGCGTGCCAGACGAGGTCGCTCGTCAGATCACGCTGTTCCTGGAGACGGCGGAGGTCGAGCCGGCCGGCTGAGC
Organism: uncultured Actinomycetota bacterium; assembly: GCA_963809195.1. GTDB lineage: Bacteria > Actinomycetota > Actinomycetes > Streptosporangiales > Streptosporangiaceae > Chersky-822. The sequence goes on from CAWEIQ010000007.1 coordinate 303,238, forward strand.
TGCCGGCCGGACGGATCGGAACTGTTTATAGCGGGCGGACCTCCTCGGCCTGCGGGCCCTTGGCGCCCTGCGCAGCGGTGAACTCGACCCGCTGGTTCTCCTCGAGGCTGCGGAACCCGTCGGTGAGGATCGCGCTGTGGTGCACGAAGATGTCTGCGCCGCCGTCATCTGGTGCGATGAAGCCGTAGCCCTTACTGGAGTTGAACCACTTCACGGTGCCCTGAGGCATGAACTTGCTCCTAGCTCGCGATATCAAGGCCATCTAACACCATTGCCAGGACCACTGCCGGTGATGAGGCAGGCCCGATCAGCGCAGCCGCTCGGCATACATGGCATCGACACGGTAGGGCACGCCGACCGTTTGCCGCCATCTTGTGTCCTGATGCTCGCGCAGGATCGACCTGACCTCCCCGAGGACCGCCTCCTGCCTATCCGGAGGCAGCACCGCGATGTGGCTGACACTCCGAAGGCGGTCGACGACGTCCTCGTGCGAGCAGTACTGCACGTGATGGAAAGTCGCCGTGACCCAGTCAGACCATGACTCCATGGCGCCGCCCGCTCGCTCCGCGCTCGCTTTGCCGCCACCTTGCTCGCGCCACGGAGCACCGCCCTCCACCCGGTCCATGACCGACCAGACCTCATCGACCCAGGCCACGCTTCGGTCGCGAGCGTTCCAGATCAGGCCAAGCCGCCCGCCTACGCGCACCACCCTGGCAAGCTCGGCCAGCGCCCGCTTAGCGTCGAACCAGTGGAACGCCTGCGCGACGACCACGGCGTCGAGGCTGTCCGTTGCGAACGGGAGCGCCTCGGCGACGCCCGCTAGCGCGGGCACGCGCGGCAACCTCCGGCGGAGCTGCGCACGCATCGCGCTGACAGGCTCTACCGCCGCCAGGTTCGCACCGGCAGGCAAGAAGCGGCTCGGTGAGCTTGCCGGTGCCAGCTGCCAGGTCGACGACGCGGCGACCAGGCCGGATGCCGAGGTTGTCGGTCAGCCACCCAACCGCGTCAGGGGGATAGGTCGGCCTGGCCCGGTCGTACGTCTCCGCCTCGGCCTCGAAGCCGCGGTAGGCGACCTCGTGCACTTCAGCCAGCGACCGTTGCTCCTGCTGCATCTACGCTCCTTGCGGCCTGCACCCTGACCCTGCACCCTGCACCCACGCCGCGGGGCCGCGCCACGGTAAGTCTCGCCGGCAACATCCAGATGGCCAATTTCGCCTCCATCTCTCTCCGGCGTGGCGGCGTCCGGCATGGCGCTGCTCCGGCATGGCAGTGTCAGGGCGCTATGACACGATGCGGCAATGACTGAGCAAGCCGCGGTGCCGCTGAGCCGTGCCGCCGCGTCGGCGGCCGTGAGCGGACTTGGGTGGCGCTTTGTTCTGGGAGTCGCCAGGACGACGGTTCAGGCGGGCGAGCCTCCGTCAGGCTGCCGAGGCGGTCGGCGCGATCGCAGCGGCCGCTGGTCAGAGTGCCGAAGGCCGGCTGCAGGCCGACGTCCGCGGCGGAATACTGATCCTCACTGTGCAGAACCCGTCCGGCGGCCTGCTGACCGAGGCTGAGACCGAGCTCGTGCGGCAGGCCTCGGCGATCCTGGCCGGTCTCGGGCTCAAGCCCGACGCGCTATGCGCGGCGGAAGGCAGATCGGTCCAGATGCTGGAGATCGCGATCGATGCGCTGGACATCCCAGCGATCTTGCCGTTCTGGCGGGCTGCACTCGGCTACGACGACGAGCCAGGCAGCGACGGTCAGCCGAACGCGATCGTCGATCCGGCCGGACAGGGCCCGGCGCTCTGGTTCCAGCAGATGAGCGAGCCGCGGCCGCAGCGCAACCGGATCCACCTGGACATTTCCGTGCCCCATGACGAGGCACGGCGGCGGATCGACGACGCGCTCGCCGCAGGCGGCGTGCTGGTTTCCGACACGGAGGCGCCTGCCTTCTGGGTGCTTGCCGACGCCGAGGGAAACGAGGCGTGCATCACCACCTGGCAGGGCAGGGACGCCTAGCTGACTGGATGCCTTCGGCGATTAGCTCACTGGATGCCTTCGGCGATCAGCTGGTCGAAGCGGCCGAGCACATCGCGGTCGCCGGAGCGCTCGATCGGCATATCGACAGGACGCTGCCAGAGCAAGCAGTCCAGGTCGTCGGCATTGCCGCGGACGGTCGCGGCCACATCGCCGCCGCTGTCAGCGCTGGCGACGGTAATGCCAAGCTGGTCGTACGACTTCCCGCTGTCCGGGTCGGTGCCGGTGAACTGACCCAGCGTCATGTGCCACGATTCGCCCGTGTCGATGGCCTGAAGGCGCAGTGTGGCGGCGTTGTCGGCCGCGAACGTGCCCCACGTGGGCGGGTCGCCGCCGTACATGATCCGCAGCACCTCATCCACGCCGTCGGCGCTGAGCGCCGGATCCATGAGCGAGCGTCGCTGGCCGGCCGTCAGCTCGGCGTCGACTCGGTGGATCAGGGCCTCGTGCGCCTGGCGGCGGATGATGAACCCGACCGTATGGTCATCTGACCAGGTCCAGGCCGGGGTCTGCGGGACTCACCCCGCCCAGCGCCTTGCCGAGGTCGCCGCTAGCGGTGAGATAGAAGGCCATCAGGGCCGGCCTGATGTCGGGCCTGACCGGCTTCAGCGCTTCCGCTCCGTCGGCGTCGACGCCCTCGCGCACGATCGTGCCCCAGAACCACTGGACCTCGCCGAGATGCCAGAGCAGGTCATCGGCGTTCCAGTCCGGGCACGTCGGCACCCGCGCGTCCGCGGCCGCACCGTCCAGAGCGTGCCCGAACAGGGCAGACTCGCGGGCCAGGTGCCCGAGGTAGTCGATGTTGCGCGGGTTGTACGTCGTCACGATCTGCTCCCTTGCGGCGTCTGGCGTCCTGACGCCATTGTCCTGCCTGTCACGTCGAGGTACCCGGCTTACGCGCCACTATCCGCGTGTGCTCGGCACGAACGACGACGAGTAGCGTCAGCTTGGTGCACGCCGACTCGGTCAGGATCGAGCCCATGACCGACGAGCATGCGCAGCAGGTTCTTGCCATCTACCAGGCAGGAATCGATGAGGGTGACGCCACGTTCGAGACCGCCGCACCTGACTGGGCCGAGTTCACGAGGACGCGCCTGCCCGAGCACCGGTTCGTCGCGCTTGACGCTTCCAGCGGTACCGTGCTCGGCTGGGTGGCCGCGTCACCCACCTCCCGCCGCAGCGTCTATCAGGGGGTGGTCGAGCACTCGGTCTACGTGCACCCGGCTGCGCGAGGCCGCAAGATCGGCAGGCTCCTGCTGGCCAGGCTGATCACGTCGACCGAGGCCGCCGGAATCTGGACGATCCAATCAGGGATATTCCCAGAGAACGCGGCGAGCATCGCGCTGCACCAGGCCGCAGGCTTCCGGATCGTCGGCAGGCGCGAGCGCCTCGCCAGGCATCACGGTCGCTGGCGCGATGTCCTGCTGCTTGAACGCAGGAGCAGCGCGATCTGAAATCCGTACGCATCGCTCGGCGTCCTGGTGGCTGCGGCCTTGCCGGGCTCGGGCTGGCCACGAGACTGCCTGCGCGCGTCGGGTTGTCGCCGATCAGGGCCGCAAGGCCTGCCGGTAACGGCGCGCCCCGCTTGTCGCTCAACGCACTTGCGCCAAAGTAGTTTGGAATGCAAAGCTATTGGCGAGAGCGAGGAGGTGCGATGTCGGAAGCGAACTCAGCGCCGGAGGATGCGCGGACCTCTGACACGCCGGAGAGCATGCTCAGCGAGGTCAGTCGGCTGCGAGGTGAGGCGCGGTCGACAAGGCACGCCTACTGGCTGCCCTTGGTCCTGTTCGGCTTGATGATCGGCGCAAGCGCTCCGTTCTATGTGGAGCCGACGCCATCTGCTTCGACGCTCGGTCATCTGGCTATCCGGAGCGACCATCGGCCGGGATTCAGCGGCATGCTGGGCGGGCAGTCAGACCGCGCTGGCCATTTACTGGCTTCTTGCGATCGGAGCCGGGTTGTACCTGACCAGCCTGTGGTACCGCAGGCACGGGCGGCGTGTTGGCTTGATGACGCCAGCGCGCGGGGTCGTGGTCGCAGGGGTCATCGTCGGCGTACTGGTTCTCGTGCTGCCGACCTTGCGGCTTCTGCCCGGTGACCTCGTGGTCCGCGGCACGCTGCCGTTCCTGATCATCGCGGCCGCACTATGCGTGCTCGCGCGTGCAGAAAGGAGCCGCGCTCTGGCGGTCGTGGCTGCCGTCTTCACGGGAACGGCGCTGCTGGCCAGCCTCTACAACATCGAGAACGTGCTGTTCCGATTGGGCTGGAAGCCGACGATCGCGGACGATGCGGTTCTCGACTCTGGCCAACGTCTTCCTGCCAGCGCTGGTCCTGCTCGCTTCTGGTGCAGGTGCCTACATGGCTCAGCGGCGCAGGCGGGTGGCGTCATGACCGCCGCTGCGCACCCCGCCAAGGGTCTCGACGAGACCGTTCATCAAAGGCATCGGCTCGGCATTCTCACGATCACCGCCGAGGCAGAGAGCGCCGACTTCGGCTACCTGCGCGATGCGCTGGACCTGACCCCTGGCAACCTGTCCAGCCACCTGACCGTGCTCGAGGACGCGGGCCTGGTGCAGGTGTCTAAGGGCTATGAGGGCAAGCGCCCGCGAACCTGGGTCAAGATCACGGCAGAGGGACGGGCCGCCCTGACGTCGGAGATTGCGGCGCTGACCGAGCTGGTCCGTCGCCACAACGGAAAGGCGTCGGCGTAGGGCGCCGTGCGCTACCTGTGCCAGACGCGGTGCTGTCACCTGGCCATGTTTCGGCCTTGCCGCCGGCGGTACCTAGCCGCGCAATGGCGCGGTCCTTGCCGCGCCGGGCACGGCGAGCATGGAGGTCAGGGATGGACCCGACCATCAGAATCGACCCGCGCGAACGAGAGAATCAGCCAACGCCACGGCCTCCTCGGCGCGGCCGGATTGGCCGAGCCGTCGGATTGGTCGTCGCCATTGCGGCGGCATTGATCGCGGTTGTGCTCGTCCTTTCGACCGTGCACTTGCTGCCGCAGCTGAGGAATCCCGTTCGCGGAAACGACCACCGACCGCAGCTCGCCCGTCGTGCTCAGGTCGATCAGCGCGCTGAGCAGGTACGAGGCGGCCAGCGGCACCTTCCAGGTCGTCGTCAACCTGGACCGCCGGGTGTCCTGGCTGCCGTCGTTCATCGAGGGCACCCAGACGCTGTTCGTGGGCCAGGGCACCGACATCGCGTTCGTCGACTTCTCCAAGCTCAAGGGCAGCGCGATCAAGGTGTCGCACAACCGCAAGAGCGTGACCATCCTGGTGCCCAGGGCGCGGCTCGAGCCTGCGGTGCTGAACGTCAAGCGCTCGTACGTGTTCGCCCAGCAGCAAGGGTTGCTGAACCGGATCGGTAACTTCTTCTCCGGCAACCCGAACAGCCAGCACCAGGTCTACGTGGTGGCGCAGCGGAAGATCCAGCACGCCGCCCAGCAGCAGCCCGCTGCTGACGCAAGCGCAGCGGAACACCAGGGCGATGCTGACCGGCTTGCTCAAGTCACTCGGATTCCGGCAAATCACGGTGACCTTCGCCCCGGCTCGCCCGACATAGTACGGCTTAGGTAACCACAGAACGGGCGAACCGGACGCCGACGTGACTGGCAAGCCGTGGGATGTTGCTCTCCCGGAGGCAGGACGTGCAGCCCGGACCATGACCCTGCCGACTACAGGCTGGGTCACGGCCGACGTATCAGCCCGGCGGGGAGCGCCCGATAGGGCGGGTCCGGCGCGGGAATCTGAGCTCGCTCGCTGGGCTCCTCAGTGTCCGCAGGAAGCTCGTGAGCTGCGGCCGACGAGCTCGACCCCGGCGCAATGGCCGGCCTGGCGCTGGCTGTAATGGCGTCGGCTTGCGGTTCTGTTTGGCGGGGCAGCGCTGCGTCGCCTGACATCGCGGAGGCACCTGGCACGGCACTCCTGCGTACCAGCTCGGCAGAGGTTCCGGAGGGACTAGTGCCGACGCTCCGGGGCACAAGGTTGGCCGTCGGCTCCGGTTCAGGCGTGGCAGGGATCTCCGAGCTCACGGGCGGCTCGGACGTGGCTACTGGCGTCGCCTCGAACGCCGGGCTCGGCTCGCGGGTGGCCGCCCCGACCGGGGGCGACGAGGCAGGCACTCCGAACTGCGGCTCGGACGCAGCCACTCCGACTGGCGGCTCGGACGCAGCCGCGGCGGCCCACCGGCTCGGTCGCCGGTACCGGCTCGGGTACCGGTTCGGCCAGCATCGCGTCCTCGACGGCGTCCTGATAGGCCTTCTGGAGCTTGGTGACCTCGGCCTGCGGGTCACGGAACCAGTTCGTCGACCAGATCCGGTGGAATCGCCAGCCCAGCCGCTGCAGGTGCTCGCCCCGCAGGCGGTCCCGGTCGCGGACGCTGCCCGACTGCCGGTACGACGTCCCGTCGGCCTCGATCGCCAGCAGCATCCGGTCGCCGTCGTCGGGGTGCGTGGCGGCGAAGTCGACCCGATAGCCGCCCACGCCGAACTGGGGCACCACCGTGATCCCGCAGGCAGCGAGCCGGTCGCGAACGTCGGCCTCGAACGGGTTCAGCACGCCGCCGCCCGAGGTAGCCGATGACGTCCCGCCTGAACCCGCGTACTCCAGGTAATCGGCGAGCAGCTTCGCGCCGGCCTTGGTCAGCCGGTCTGGATCGACGTCCTGGCTGGAGAACGAGCTGACCAGGGTCAGGTTGTGCTTCGCCCTGGTCGCGGCCACGTTGAGCCGCCGCTCGCCGCCGTCTCGCAGCAACGGTCCCCACTGGTACCGCATCCGGCCGTCCGGGTGCTTGCCGTAGCCAATGGACAGGATGATCGCGTCGCGCTCGTCGCCCTGCACCCGTTCCAGGTTCTTGACGAAGAACGGCTCAGCCTGGTCGTCGGCGAAGAAGGACTCGAGCTCTGGCCGATGAGCCAGGGCGTGCCGCAGCGCGGTGTCGATCCGCTCGGCGTGCTTGATCCCGAGAGCGATCACTCCGAGCGACTGGTGCGGCCTGGTCCTCGCGTGCTCGAGGATCAGCTCGACGACCTTCTCGACCTCGGCGGTGACCGAGACCTCCTGGCCGGGCTCGGGAGTCTGCTGCACGACGACGTGACGCAGGCAGTCGTCCCTGGCCACGCCGGGGAAGGTCGTCAGCGCGCCGCCGTAGATGTGCGTGTTCGAGAACGCCACGAGCCGCTCGTCCCTGCTGCGGTAGTGCCAGGCCAGCGGCCAGGTCGGCAGCAGCGGCCGGAGCGCGTCGAGCACGGACTCGAACCCGGCGCCGAACGAGACCAGTTCCTCATCGTCTGCGAAATCGTCCTCACCGTCGCCGACCTGGCGGAAGAAGTTGGTCGGCGGCAGCTGCCGATCGTCGCCGGCCACGACGATCTGGTGGCCGCGCATGATCGACGGGATCGCGTCGGCTGGCACGATCTGGCTGGCCTCGTCGAAGATCACGACGTCGAAGAGCCTGGTCGGCGGCAGCACCTGGCTGACCATCAGCGGCGACATCGCCCAGCACGGCTTGAGCGCGAACAGCACGTCAGAGGTCTGGTCGAGCAGCCGGCGCAGCGGCAGGTGGCCGCGTCGCAGCGCCGCTTGCTTGCGGATCACCCTGGCCTGCAGCGGATGCCGGTCCTGCGCCTCGCGCAGCCGCTCCGCCCACGCGTGCCTGACCCGGCGCCGGTTCGCCATCAGGTACTCCACGTCGCGGTCGCGGAAGTCGCTGGCGATCTCGTCAAGCGCCGCGCCGTGCTCGGCCGCGTATCGCGGGTCGCGGACCCGGATCTGATCGAGGATCGAGGAGTACCACGCGTGATCGAACGCCGCGGCAGCCAGGTCAGGGGAAGCCTCGCGCCGGCCGAGCTCGTCCAGCAGCGGCGCGAGGCTCAGCTGGTTGAACCGCGCCGCGAGCTCGTACAGCCTGGGCAGCCGCCACGCCGTGTCCTGGTCGGCCGCCAGCGCGGCGAGCTGCCCGGACAGGTCATCGGCCGACAGGCGCACGCGGGCGCGCAATGCGTCGAGTTTCCGCGCGCATTCGGTATGAAGTTCAGTTAGCTCAACAAGATCTCCGGGAACTGCGGGCAGCGGCAGGCCTCGCCGGCTGCCGGTGTCCGTGACGGCCCTGGCCCTAGTCCAGTCGGCGAGCTGCCTCGTCGCCTCCGCGAGCAACGCGGCCAGCTCCTCGCGGGCCAGCTTCGCCTCGCCGAGGTAGAGGCGCTGGGCCTCTTTCTTCAGCCTGCGACGCTCGCCAAGCGAGGCTGAGCTGTTGCCGGCCATGGCATCGGCCAGTGCCTGCGGGTTGGCCGAGTAGACGGCCCGGTCGAGCTGGGCGGTGGTCCGCTGGATGCCCGCGTACAGGCTCATCCGCGCAACGGCCTCTGCGTAGCTGGCAGGCGGGCGAAGTCCGAGCGCGGCGCTGGACCTAGCCTGCCGGTCCATCAGCCGCGGCAGGTCGTAGCTGCTGAGCTGGGCGGCGAGCTGCCAGGCCTCGCGGGCGTCCTCGGGGGTGCGCAGCACCGCGCCGAACCACGGCGTCGAACCCTGGCGCATCGTGAAGCCGCCCAGGTGAGCGAACTCGCGCAGCTCGTCCCTGATCTCGTCGGCCTCGATGCCGGTGATCCGCTCGGGCGCGGGCAGCCGGACCGAGCTGCGCGCCTCGTCGGGCACGCCGAGCAGCGCGGACTGCACGGCGAAGGGGGTCAGCCCCCACGGCGGGTGCGGCTCATGCAGCGCGGTGACGTGGTCGTTGAGCCGCCGCTGCCGCTCGGCCAGCCTGCGCCGCAGGCTGGTGTCGTCGGGCTTGCCGGTCTGCTGCGCGATGTCCAGGCTCGTGCCGAGATCGGCGGCGATCCGCTGACGGTCCCTGGTGCCCTCGTGGATGTCGAGCACCAGCTCGCCGAGGTCGACGCCCTTGAGCCGGGACAGGACCGCGTCGATGGCCGCCCTTTTCTCGGCGACGAACAGCACCTTTCGGCCCCTCGCGACCAGCGCCGCGGTCAGGTTGGCGATGGTCTGGCTCTTGCCGGTGCCAGGCGGGCCGTGAATCACCAGGCTGTGGCCGGACAGGACGGCCGCGATGGCGCTGCGCTGGGAGGAGTCGGCGTCGAGCACGGAGTAGTCGGCGTCAGGCGAGTCGAGCAGCGGGCGTCGCGTCGTCGTCGGCCGCGAGCAGCTCCTGCGCCTCGGGGTCGCCAGCGATCGCCGCCACCACGTCGCTGTCGGTCAGCAGTTCTGCCGCGTTCTGGATGTCCCTGACCATGGGCAGCTTGGCGTAGGTGAACGTGCCGATCACGGTCCTGTGGAGGATCGCGAAACCAGGGACCTCGGCGGCGTGCGCTGCCGCGGCCAGCATCCGGTACAGCCGGTCGCCGCGCAGGTCGGGAAGCTTCTCGGTGGCGGCGCCGTACACGCTGGCCAGCTTGTGCAGCAGCACGGGGTTGACCTCGGGCTCGTCGTCGAGTACGAGCTCGAAGTCGTCATGCCTGGCCCGGGTCGGGGTGATCGTCAGGCCGCGCAGCAGCACGGGCGCGGCGGGCTGCAGGAACAGCTCGTCCCAGCGGGCCATGCCGGTCGCCAGGTATCCGGCCCTGATGCCGCGCTCCTCGAGTAGCTCCTTGGCCTTGCGGTAGATCACCTGAATCCGGCGGATCGCGTCGGCGCGCACGTCCACGTCGCGGAACAGCCTGGTGATCCTGATCGATCCCGAGCCAATGAAATGCTCGAGCGCCTCAGGGTCGGCCTCGGCCAGGTCGAGCGTGCCTGAGCGGCGGTCCTTGAAGTACAGCAGCGTGTTCCGCCCGCCGAGGTCGGTGAGCGCCGATGCCCAGTGATCCTGCGCGGTCCTGATCAGCTCGGTGCGGCGGTCGACCGGCTGAGCCGGGTCCGCCTCAGCCGGTGGCTGCGACATGGCTGTCTACCTCCGCCGCCGGGTGGTGCCGCAAGCGCCCGGTGGGGTGTCTGGGAACGGTGCGATTCCGGCGACGACGCGGCGCGACACACAGATACCCGGTCCGGCCATGATCATTCGCCGTACGGCACTTAGCTGCGGATCTCCTCGCCAATCTGTTCCGGCGCCTCTGGCCGCGGGCTGAACCTGTTGATCGCGAGCCCGGAAATGGAAGATCAGGATCCAGGTATACGGCGCGACACGCGGCGCCACGACCGCGATCGGGATCGAGATCGCGAACACGATCGGCACCCGGATGATCCGCAGCGTGTACTGCAATCTTACTCCGTCGACCGAAGAATCGGTCAGGCCTGAGCCACGCCGCGTCGCGTAGAGCCAGATCGCGGACTCGCCGAGTCCGGCCGCCCCGGCGCATATGGCGTAGAAAATGACGGCATCGCCGTGCCCGAGCGACTGAGCACTGAGCAGCGCAGTCGGATACGGCAGAAAGGCGATCGTGCCGAGGAACAGCAAGTTCAGCAGGATCAGCGGCCGGTCGAACGCGGTGATGTAGCGGAAGATCCCGTGGTGACCGAGCCAGAACAGCGCGATGACGGCGAAGCTGATCCCGAAGCCGATCAGGCTGTCACGTGCGTCGGTAGATCTCATGCGGCTGTCGTGATCTTGGCCGCCTTCGCCGGCACGTGCAGTTCGACCGCGAGAAGGGTCATGGCGATCGCGAACACCGCGTCGCTGAAGAACAGGACGCGGTCGAACTCGATGAAGCCTGAGCGGGCGGCCGGGTAGAGCCTGGCGCCGCGATGACCCTCTGGTCGGTGTCGCTCGCCATCGGGCACCTGTTCCGACTGGGGCGGCTCGGCGTCCGGGGCGGGCGTCGCCTGATCGTCGCTCACGCACTGGGACAGTAGCCGAACGCTAGGTTAGCTGGCGAGCGGCCCGCTGGTCTGCATGCCAGCGCTGGAGGATCACCATGCTTGCCGAGCTCTTGCCCTCGGCGGTCACAGTCGACCGAGGTCTTCGGCGACGGGTGCGACGACGGGGAACTGCTGCCCGCCGAGGAGGCCCTGGTCGCCGGGGCCAGCGAGAAGCGGCGGCGCGAGTTCACCGGCGCGCGGGTGTGCGCGCGGCTGGCGCTGGCGCGGGCCGGCTTCCGGCCCGCGCCGATCCTGCCCGGACCGACCGGCGCTCCGCAGTGGCCGTCCGGCGTGGTCGGCAGCCTGACCCACTGTGACGGCTACCGCGGCGGCCGCTGTCGGCAGGACCGAGGCGTTCGCGGCGATCGGCATCGACGCAGAGCCGCACGCCTCGCTGCCGGACGGCGTGCTGGCCAAGGTGGCCAGCGAGTCGGAGCAGACGGCGCTGGCCGGCCTGGCTAGACAAGCGCCTGAGGTCTGTTGGGACCGGATGATCTTCAGCGCGAAGGAGGCGGTCTACAAGGCGTGGTCGCCGGCGACCGGTCGATGGCTCGGCTTCACCGATGCCGAGGTCGAGCTTGATCCGGCCGGCATGTTCACCGCGCGACTGCTTGTGGCCGGGCCGCTCGTGGGCGGTCGTCCGCTGACGACGTATCACGGCTTGCTGGGCGGTTGGTCATGGTGTTGTCGTGACGGCCGTGACCGTCCCGGCGGCGGGTTAGGTTGACGGTGTGGGGAGCGCGGACGTCAGCAGCCTGCGGGCGCTGCGGCGCGCGCGGGACAAGATCGACCGCGACTACGCCGAGCCGATCGAGATCGCGGCGCTGGCCTCGGAGGCTGGGTACTCGCTGGGCCAGTTCATCCGCGCGTTCGATGCGGCCTACGGGGAGACGCCCGGCAGGTACCGGACGAGGCGCCGGGTCGAGCGGGCCTGTGACCTGCTGCGTTCGGTCAACTTGACCGTGACCGAGGTCTGCATGCTGGTCGGCTTCAGCAGCCTGGGCACGTTCAGCCGCCGGTTCGCCGAGCTCGTCGGCCGGTCGCCGTCGGCGTACCAGCGCGAAGCGGCCCGGCTGGGCGGGCCAGCTCCGATCCCCGGCTGCTTCGCGCTGATGTTCCGCACCGGGCTGCGGGCTCCGGACGTGACCAGGCTGCAGCTGGTGGCGTGCGGCTGCGGGCGAGCTGAGCGCAATTTCGGAGAAGCGATCGCGGCAGGTCCCGCCGTACGGTCGAGCCGTTGCCAACCAAACGCAAGGGAGAATCTCATGATCACCGGCGTCTCGATCGTGACGGTGTGGGTGCTTGACCCGGACTCGGCGAAGGAGTTCTACACCAAGCAACTCGGGTTCGATCTGACCACCGACATCCTGCTGGACGGCGGCATGCGCTGGCTGACGGTCCGGTCCCCGGGCGGTCAGGAGTTCCTGCTGCTCGATCCGGCGCACTCGATGCTCGACGCGGACACGGGCGAGCAGGTCCGTGCGCTTGTCGCCAAGGGAGCGCTGAGCCCCGGCGTGATGGCCACGACCGATTGCCGCGCGGACTACGAGACGCTGGCCGAGCGGGGCGTCGAGTTCATCCAGCCGCCTGCCGAGCGCCCGTACGGCATCGAGGCGATCCTGCGGGATGACTCAGGGAACTGGTTCAGCTTCACCCAGCGCAAGATCGCGGAGTGAGGACCGCGCGTGCTGGTCACTGGGTGGACGCGGCCGAGGCTGGCCGCCTGCCTGGCTCATGACCGGCCAAGGTCGCGGTACCGGATGACGAGGATCGCGATGGCGGTGACCCCGGCGGCGAGCGCGAACAGGTACCCGGCGCGTCGCGCCGTGCGCGTCCACCAGCCGGCCCGCGATTGAGGACCCGATCGCGGTCCCGGTGCTGGCGGCGGTGGTCAGCCAGGACATGCCCTCGGTCCGCTGGTCGGCGGCCACGATTCGCTCCGCGATGCTGTACGAGCTGACCAGCGTGGCTGAAATACCCAGGCCGGCCACGAGAATCCCGGCCGCCATCGCGACCATGCTCGGCATGACCGCGAGCGGCCCGACGCCGAGCGCGGTCGCCGCGAGGGCGACCCGAAGCCTGGCGCGCTGCGACACTCGCCAGTGCCGCGCCCCGTACCAGACGCCTGCGATCGCGCTGCCGAGCCCGTAGAGCGCGAGCAGAGGTCCGGCCAGCCCGCTGGCCCCGTGCTCCTGCGCGAACGCGATGGTCGCGAGATCGACGGCCAGCGAACAATGCGCCGAGGCAGATCTGTACGCCGATCAGGACCCGCAGTCCCGGACTGCGGAGGACGCTTCCCGAGCGGCGCTCGATGGTGCGGACGGCGGGCTCACTGCGCCGGTGCCTGGTCAGCCCGGCGACTCCGGCGACCCCGAGCAGGACGGTGGCCAGCATGCCGCTGACCGGCTGTACCTCGGTGACCAGCGCCACGACCAGTACAGGTGCTGCGATGAAGATGACCTCGTCGGCGATGCCTTCCAGGGAGAACGCGGAGTCTAGGGCCTCGCTGCCGCCCAGCAGCTCGCTCCAGCGGGAGCGAACCATCGGGCCGAGCGACGGCATGGCGGCGCGGCTCAGGGCGCCGGAGACGATGAGCATCCAGTCGGGGGAGTGGCGTGATGGCGCAGCCGATGAAGGCGCCCGAGGTGACGGCAAAGACGGCCGCGAGCGGGCGCAGCACGCTGGGCCTGGCCGTACCGGTCGGCCAGTCGAGCGATCCGCGGGGTGACGATCGCGAACAGGACCGCGCCGGCGGCGGACACGATTCCGGCAGTGCCGTACCGGCCGGTGACCGAGACGATCAGCATCACCTGAGCGATGCTCAGCATGCCCATCGGCATCCGGCCGATGATGCCGGGAATCGCGAACTGCAACGCGCCTGGAGTTCTGAGGACCTGGGCGTACCTGCGGAGGCCGGCACTGGCCTGCTGGGGCTGCGTTATAGCTGTCATGTTCAGCACGCTAGGCGCGGACCGGACTACCGGTAAGCTCCAATTTCATGCCCGTAGAGTGGTCCGGTTTGAGTCCTGAGTTGTTGCTGACCCTCGACCGTGAGGTCGGCCGAGCCGCTGCGTTCTCAGCTGGAACGCCAGCTCAGGGACGCGATCAGGTCAGGCCGGCTCGGTGTCGGGGAGCGGCTGCCGTCGTCCCGTGTGCTGGCCAAGGAGCTTGGCCTGTCACGCGGCTTGGTGCAGGACTGCTACGGCCAGCTGCAGGCTGAGGGCTACCTGAGCGCGGACGTGGGTTCGGCGACGCGGGTGGCTGCCAGCGCAGGGCGAGGCGACTGCGGTGACTTCATCGGCGTTCTGAGGTCGTGGCGTGATCGTCCGCAGCGCCGGAGGCGGGCAATGCGATGATCGGCTGAGGGTTGACTTCGCCTCCGGAGTGCCGGACCTCGGGAGCTTCCCGCGGGCCGACTGGGCCTGGGCGGTCAGGGAGGCCTGCCGGGTGGCGCCGAACGCGGCGTTCAACTACGGCGACCCGCGCGGCAGCCGTGAGTTCCGTGAGGTGCTCGCTGCTTACCTGCGCCGGGTGCAGGGCGGCCGCGGCCAGTCCTGATCGGATCGTGGTCTGCACAGGTTTCGCGCAGGGCCTGAACCTGGTCCTGCGGGCCCTCGCAAGCAGCGGGGTCTCGCTGGTGGCCTTCGAAGATCCCGGCTACAGCGTGACGGTCTCGAACGCCGCGGCCCGCGCGGGGATTAGCGCTGTGCCCGTTCCCGTCGACGAGTCGGGCGTGGACGTGACGGCGCTGGCCGCGACCGGGGCGCGGGCGGTCGTGCTCACTCCGGCGCATCAGTGGCCGACCGGCGTGGTGCTGAGCGCACAGCGGCGGCTGCAGCTCGCCGAGTGGGCGGATGGCTGCGACGGCGACGATCATCGAGGACGACTACGACGCGGAGTTCAGATACGACAGGGATCCCGTCGGCGCGCTGCAGGGACTCGCAGCGAACCGCGTTGCGGCGATCGGGACGGTGAGCAAGTCGCTGGCCCCTTCGCTCCGGCTGGGATGGGTCGTCTGCACGCCCGGGCTGGCGGACGCGGTCATCGAGGAGAAGGCCCTGCATGACAGGGGCTCGCCGGTGCTCGACCAGCTTGCGCTCGCGACACTGATGGAGTCGGGCCGGTTCGACCGGCACCTGCGGCGGATGCGTGCCAGCTATGCGCGCCGGCGAGGTGTCCTGGTCGACGCCCTTGCTGCGCACGCTCCGAAGGTCTCACTGACAGGACTGGCTGCCGGATTCCATGCGGTCGCGCACCTGCCTGGCGCGCTGGCCGAGCAAGCCGTGATCGAGGCCGCGAGGGAGCGCTCGATTGGCCTGTACGGGATGAGCGAACAGAGATCGGACCGGTCGGCGTTGCCCGCGCAGCTTGTGCTTGGATTCGGGAACCTGACTGAGCGGGCCATCGCGTCCGGAATCGCGGCTGTCGGCGATCTGCTGCGAGGGTAGGAGTCGACCGTGTTGCCCGTTGCGAAAGGAGCGTTGTTGCATGTCTGCTGACCACGGTGGGTCCTGGGGGCTTGCGGCGGCCGCGGGCCCGCGACCTCGGCATCCCGCTGCGAGGGGAAACGGGGGAGTGGAACGCGATCACCGATGTCCCGGGCGTCGAGGTGGGCTACGAGACGCTGATCGACGGCGACGGGCCGCTCGTGACTGGCCGCGGACCGGTCAGAACGGGGGTCACGGCGGTCCTGCCTCTCGGCCGGTCGGGCCTTGGCAGATCGTGTCCGGCCGGCTGGTACTCGCTCAACGGCAACGGCGAGATGACGGGCATCGCGTGGCTGGATGAGGTCGGTGCCGTGTCACTGCCGGTCGGCATCACCAATACGCATGCGATCGGGCCGGTGCACAGCGGGATCATCGACTGGGCGATCGGCGGTCGAACCCGTGCTTGCTGCCCGCTGGCACCTGCCGGTTGTGACCGAAACGTGGGACGGCTACCTGAACGACATCAACGGCGGTCACGTCACCGCGCTGACCGCGATGCGGGCGCTTGATGCGGCCAGCAGCGGGCCGGTCGAGGAGGGCTCGGTCGGCGGCGGCACCGGGATGAATTGCTACGACTTCAAGGGCGGCACGGGAACCGCGTCCCGGCGCGTGCAGGTTGGGTCGCGTCAGTACACGGTCGGCGCGCTCATGCAGGCGAACTTCGGCAGCCGGAACGAACTCGTTGTTGCCGGGCGCTACCTGGGCGAGATCCTCCGCGATGACAACCCGATGGAGGAGACCGACTGGCTCTCGCCGCCCGGCGCCGGGTCGTGCATCACGGTTGTCGCGACGGATGCTCCGTTGCTGCCAGGACAATGCAAGGCTCTGGCTCGGCGGGTGCCGCTCGGGCTGGCTCGTACGGGAACGACGGGCAGTCACTTCTCTGGCGATCTGTTCCTGGCGTTCTCTGCTGCTCCTGGCAACGTCGGGATGCTGGACAGCTTGCTGGGATCCCTCCAGGAGCCCGGGGCAGCCGACGAACTCGCGCGGCTCGAGTTCGTGCAGTGGGGACAGATGGATCCGCTGTATGAGGCGGTCGTGCAGTCTGTGGAAGAGGCGGTGCTGAATGTATTGGCCGCAAGTACGACGATGATCGGTCGGGACGGGCACCGCAGTCCTGGGTTCCCGGCGGAACGATTGCCGGAGTTGCTGCAGCAGTAGGTCATGGGGCGAGTGGCGACACGCAGCGCGCTGTCGCCTAGCTCCTCAGCCACTCACAGCGCCCATGTCGTCATGCGCCGCCGTCGTCCTGCGCTGCGGTCGTCCAGCGCTGCCGTCGCCCTTCGTTGGCGTCGTCCAGCGCTGGCGTCCTGCGCTGCCGTAGCCCTTCGTTGCCTGTGCTGTGACCATTCCCGGCGTGACCACATCACGCTAATTGTCGGCGTGTTGCGCGGTGATTGTCGGTGGCTGGTGTTAGTATTTCGAGCATAAGTTCGATGCGGGATATGACACCCGGAGCGTACTTCTCCGGGGACGAGCACCTCCCAATCCCCGGCCGTTATCGGCGCGGTGGCCCTGTATTCGCTGCACCGGCGGAGTCGATCAAGCCGATCGCCACCCGCCGCCTCCCGCAGGCAGGAATCAGCGATCTATGGCGAGGAGGTGAAACCAATGTCGTTGTCATTGCCTGAGCCAGCCGGTGCCGGGGAGCCGTCGTCGGCTGGTGAGGCGCTGCAGATGGCGGTCGCCGGGCTGGGCTGGCTCGCCCGGGCGGATCTGGCGTCGAGCCGGTGCCGGTGCAGGCCGAGGCGCTGCGGGTGCTGGAACGCGCCGGGTCGATGCATGTGGCCGCCCGCGCGCAGGGTGCTGGCGGCGTTCACGGCGCAGCGCGGGTTCGAAGATGACGGGCAGGGGTCGGCGCGGACGTGGCTGACCTGGCAGACCCGGGTCACCGCGGGTGCGGCCCGCGGGACGGTGGGGTGGATGCGGCGGCTGCAGGACCATCCCGCGGTCGCGGACGCGCTCGCCGGCGGGGTGTTGTCGGTGTCGTGGGCGCGGCAGATCACCGACTGGACCGACGCGCTGCCGGTCGAGGCCCGCCCGGATGCGGACGCGATCTTGCTGGCCGCGGCGGCCGGCGGCGCGGACCTGGCCGGGCTGGCGCGAGTTGGCGGAGGAGATCCGGCGCCGGGTCGCCGGGCCCGATGAGGACGGCGATGACGGGTTCTTGCACCGCGGCCTGCAGCTGGACACCACCTTCGGCGGCGCCGGCCGGGTCACCGGGGACCTGTCCGCCCGGTGCGCCGCCGCGCTGCAGGCGGTGCTGGACTCCCTGGGCAAGAAGATGGGCGCCGAGGACACCCGCACCGTGCAGCAGCGCGACCACGACGCGCTGGAGGAGGCGTGCCGTGCGGCTGCTCGGCGCGGGGTGCCTGCCCGAGCGGGCCGGGCAGCCGGTCCGGCTGCAGCTGCACCTGTCACTGGACCAGCTGCTCGGCGGGATCGGCCGGCCCGGCCGGCCGTACCTGCCGCCCGGCTTCGGCGGCCTGTCCGAGCCGCGAGGACCTGCGCGGCCGCGGCGCGGGCGGTGACGGCGGCGCCGGGCCGGTGCTGGCGGGGGCGTGGGCCGGGCCCGGTGATGACTGCGACGCCGCGATCGCCCCGGTCGTGACCGGCCGGGTCGACCACGACCTCCTCGACCAGCTCGCCGGCCGCCTCGCCAGCCACTGGGCCGAATACCAGCCCGGGCCGGGCACCCTGCGAGCGGCGGCCTGGCCGGCTGCGGCCACGCGCTCGGCCTGACGGCAGACCCAGACGACGATGCGCGACGAGGCGACCGGGCGGCGCGGGCGCAGCGGAACCTGGCCGCCGCCCGCGAGCTGATCCTGCGGCAGGCGGTCGCGCTGCTGTCCGGGCCCGGCGGCCTCGCGTCGTGGCTGCGGACCGGCACCCTGCCCCCGCCCGCCGGGTCGGTCAGCCTGCCGCTGGACGTCGGCACCGTCACCGACCTGGTACCGCCGCACCTGCGGCGGGCGATCACCACCCGAGACCAGCACTGCGCCGCCCCCGGCTGCGACGTCCCGCCCGCCGGGTGCCACGTGCATCACATCATCCCGCGCAGCGAGGGCGGCACGACCAGCCTGGGCAACTGCCTGCTGCTGTGCTCGTTTCACCATCTGATCCTGGTCCACCGGTGGGGCTGGACCATCACCCTGAACGCCGACGGCACCACCACCGCGACCAGCCCCGACGGCCGCAAACTGCACAGCCACAGCCCACCAGCAGCCGCCTGAGCTGACGATGGCAGAAACACCTGGTCACAGCCGGGATCTGCACCTGGTCGCAACAGGGATCTGTATCTGATCGCGAATCCGAAGGATCAAGATAGTTTGAGCTGGGAAGCGCAGGGAAGCGCGTTGTGACACAGTGCCGCGCCGGCCTGGGGTGCGTCGGCGCGGCGCTGGTCAAAGCTCGTCTGGCTGCCTAGCTAATCTCGCAGATCACCGGAATCCTCGGGGTGGGACCGGCGCGCGTCACGTCGACAGGCTTCGCTGCAGCACAGACCATCTTCCCGTCTTCCATCAGCGGGCTGTGGCCTGTGAGCCTATAGGTGCCAGGCGCAAGCTCTATGCGGAACCGGCCGTTGCGGCCGACCCTCACCGCAACGACATCGCCGGCCCTGTTGCGCGCCTCGATGGTCCCGGACAGGGGCACAGGCGACCCGGGTGCCGGGCCGCCGACGCGCACAAGCCGTCCAGCGACGGTCCGATGGACTGCGGTGTCGTTGCTGCAGCCCGCGACGAGCGCCGCCAGCGCAACACATGTAGCCGCGACTGCGGCACGTACTCGTTTCACGCGTATTGGACGCAGAGCGCGGCCAATCTGGTTGCAATCATGCTGGCAGAGACGACTTACCGAACGCCACGCCGAGCCGTAGTATTCGGATGGCGCGAACGGAGGCGTAACCATGCGGGCTTGCGGTCAGGAACGGTAATGCACCTCGGCGGGATCCTGCGTTGGGCGCGAACCTACCGGGTGGACATCGCCTGGGTGATCTTCATCGTGCTGAACCTGCTCGCGATGCGCCTGGTTCCCGCGTGGCAGACCATTCCGTTCCTGATCATCTGGCTCAGCCTGACGGCGCTGTACGGCTTCCGGCTATGGCATCTCGGATCGACCCTGGTGACCGTCCTTACCGTCACGCTTGCTACCGGCGGGCTCATTGGCTGGCAGGTGCTGCGAGGCAAGCAGGACGGCGACTACCTGGCCGAGGTTCCGTTGCTCGCCTTGATGTTCGTCGTCATGGTGTGGCACTCGCGGCGACGGATCGCGGCGATGGAGCAGATGAAACAGGTGTCAGAGCACAACCTGATCCTGCTTGACCGGCAGCGGCAGTTTCTGCAGGACGCGTCGCACGAGCTCGGCACGCCGATCGCGATCGCGCTTGGGCATGTCGAGCTGATCGAGCAGTCGGCGGCGGACACGGAGATTGCGGCCGACGCGCGGGTGGCCGCGGCCGAGCTGAACAGGGTCAGGCGGCTGACAAGTCGGCTGCTTCTGCTCGCTTCGACAGACGCGCCGGATTTCCTGTACCTCGCTCCGGTCGACGTCGATGAGTTGCTCGTGGAGACCTTGCAGCGGTGGCGGCACGTGCCGAGGCAGTGGTCGCTGGGATCGCTGACCGACGGCTGGGTGCAGGGCGACGCCGACCGGCTAACGCTGGCACTGGATGCGCTGATCGAGAACGCCGTCGATCACACCAATGCGTCCGATCACATCGAGCTCGAGCGCGCGGCACGAGGACGACGCGATCGTCATCACGGTGAGCGACTCGGGACCCGGGATCCCGACGGCCGACGTTGAGCGGATCTTCGGCAGGTTCTCCCGCGTGGATGTCGGCCGAAACCGGACTGCTGGCGGGTTCGGCTTGGGCCTGGCGATCGTCAAGGCGATCGCCGAGGCACATCGAGGGTCCGTCGGGGTCCGCAGTTCCGTCCGGCCAGGGTGCCACGTTCGAGCTCCAGTTGCCGGCCACGGCCGTCCAGCATGCGGGCGGCCAGCGCGTGCTGCAGTCGTAGTAAGGGCGGACGGCGGCCCTGCGAGTCAGGCCGTCCTGCGCGACCTGCGCGCGAACAAGTCGGCTGGCGGGCTCGGAGAGGCTTCTGCTGAGGCATCGCGTTATCGGTTTCGCTCCCGCGATGAACCTGTCCAGTTCTGCGCCGTGCACGACCCTGCCTGGAAACGGATCGGCGGCGGCGAGCCGAACCAGCCCGGCGACCGGAAGCTCCCGACGCGAACCCGCGACGACCAGGTTGCCGAACCGGCGGCCCCTGAGCACGCCAGGATCGGCGAGCACGCACACGTGCGGGAACACCGAACGGACGGCCGCCACCCTGGCCTTGGCGTGCGCGAGCGGCGGCCCGTCGCCGATGTTGATCGCGAACAAGCCGCCGGGAGACAGCGCTCGCGCGGCCGCAGCCGTGAACTCAACCGAGGTCAGGTGGGCGGGGGTGCGGCCGCCAACAAAAATGTCGGCCACCGTGAAGTCAAAGGCAGCCGGGCTGAGCTGCTCGAGTACGGCCCTGGCGTCGGCCACGCGGATCCTGATCCGGGCGGCCGCGCCGCTCTTGCGTCCAGGCTGAGCGAGCGGCAGCCGTTCTCTGACGGTGGCGACCAGCTCCTCGTCGTTGTCCACGGCCAGCTGAGACGATCCCGGCCGCGTCGACGCAACATACCGAGCCAGCGTCAGCCCCCCGCCGCCCAGGTGCAGCACCCGGATCGGCTCGCCGGCGGGAGCCGCGAGGTCGACCAGGTGGCCGAGCCTGCGGACATACTCGAACTCCAGGTAGCGGGGGTCGTCCAGGTCAACGTGGGACTGCGGAAAGCCGCCGGTCACCAACGTCCAGGCAGCAGGCCGGTCAGGGTCGGGCCTTAGCTCGATCGCGCCGTCCCGCATGCGCCTTATCGTCGCGCTGCGGGTCGTGGCTGTCCACTTGGGAGAATGAGCCGATGACGGCCATCCGGCTCCTCACCATCGATGACGTGCCCGCCCTGGCAGCCTTGTACCGCGAGAACCGTGAGTTCCTCGCGCCGTGGGAGCCGGTCAGGGACGACGAGTACTTCACAGATGATGGCTACCGAGCCGTCGTAGCGAGCGCGCTGGGTCGCTACGAGCAGGGTTCGGTCCATCCGTGCGTGATCCTGAACGAGGCCGGCAAGGTCGCGGGCAGGATCAACCTCAACGACATTGTGCGGGGTCCATTTCTGTCGGCGAATCTCGGCTACTGGGTGGCCCGTAGCGACAACGGACGTGGCCTGGCCACCGCGGCGGTCAGGGAGATCGTCGCGGTGGCCTTCGGCGAACTCGGGCTGCACCGGGTCCAGGCCGGTACTTTGCTGCACAACGTCGGGTCGCAACGAGTGCTCGAGCGGAACGGTTTCACCAGGATCGGTGTGGCGCCGGCCTACCTCAAGATCGCGGGCCGATGGCAGGACCACATCCTGTTCCAGCGGGTCGCGTCCGGCTAGCCAGGGATCCGCTCCAGTTCCCTGTGCTGTTCCGGCTCGGCAGCCTGCCTGGCTGGCTGTGCCGGGAGGAAGAGCGCGGCCAGGATCGCCCCGCCGGCCGCTACACCGCCGGCGACGAGGCAGCCTATAGAGAGGCCGTGCAAGAAAGCCGCCGTGGCCGCGTCCCGGATCGCGCTGCCGACGGCCGGCTGGCCGGCAGTCGCTGACACCCCGATCGCGGCGCCGACGGACTCGTGCGCGATGGCCGAGACCTTGGCAGGCAGGCCTGCCGGCAGGGTTGCTGAGAGCCGGGAGGCGTAGAGCGACGCGTAGACGCTCCCGATCACCGCAACGCCCAGGGTGCCGCCGAGCAGCCGGGTCGCGTCGTTGATCGCTGAGCCGACGCCCGCGTGCCTACGTGATACCGCGCCCATGATCGACTCGGTGGCCGGTGCAGAGGTCAGGCCCATGCCGAGCCCATACAGGACCATCTGGACGGCGATGGTGCCGTAGCTGGTGGTGCCGGTTGTCACGGCCGCTACCCAGCCGTAGAACCCCGCCATGGCGACCAGCCCGGCCGTGACGACGAGCTTGGTGCCCGCCCGCACGGCGAGCTGGGTGCCGGCGACCGATCCGACACCGACTGACAGCGCGACGGGCAGCAGGTGGACGCCGGTGGAGAGCGGGCCGTAGCCGCGGATGAACTGGAAGTACTGCGTTATCAGGAATATGAAGCCGAACAACGTGAAGAACGAGACGGTCACGGCGCCGCTCGCCGCGCTGAACCGCATGTTGCGGAACAAGCGGACGTCCAGCATCGGATGGGCGCTCCGCTGCTCCCAGACGACGAAGCCCGCGAGCAGGACGGCGGAGATCGCGAAGCCGGCCACACTTCGGGCACTGCCCCATCCGTAGGTCGGCGCCTCGATGATCGTGAAGACGAGGAGCGCCATGACGGCGGTCGAGAGCGCCAGCCCTGGCAGGTCGACAGGGGCGGCCTGGGTGTCCTTCGACCTCGGCACGCTGAGCAGCACGCCCACGATGCCCACGACAGCGACCGGACCCATCGCGAAGAAGATGCTTCCCCAGCTGAAGTGCTCGAGAAGCCAGCCGCCAACGATCGGCCCGAGGGCGATCGCGACTCCCGCGCTCGCACCCCAGAGGCCAATCGCGCGAGCACGCTCGGCTCTGCCGGTAAACACGTTAGAGATCAGCGACAACGTTGCCGGGAATGTCATCGCGGCACCTAGGCCCATGACCGCTCTAGCGGCGATCAGCTCGGCTGGCGTCGAAGTGAACGCTCCGACCACGCTGGCAGTCCCGAACACCGCAAGACCAGCCAGCAGCATTCCCTTCCGGCCCAGGCGGTCAGACAGGCTGCCGAAGGTCAGCAGGAGGGCAGCGAAGACCAAGTTGTACGCGTCTACGACCCATTGCAGCTGGGTTGTGGTCGCATGCAGTTCCCTGACCAGAGTGGGCAAAGCCACGTTGACCAGCGTGGTGTCGAGGTTGATGACGAACGCCGCGAGCAGCAGCGCGGCGAGGATGACTGGCTTAGTACGCATAGTTGAAATACTGAATCGAGTACTTTAAAAAGTCAAGCTCAAGCTGTTGGATTTCAAGCACGCCCGCGCTAAGCTGCTGTCATGCGGAGTTACAGCCAGTACTGCTCGGTGGCGAAGGCGCTGGATGTCGTCGGCGACCGGTGGACGCTGCTCATCATCCGCGAACTGATCCTGCAGGGGCCAAGCCGCTACACAGACCTGCGAGGCGCGCTGCCCGGCATCGCGACCAACATGCTCGCTGAGCGCTTGCGCGAGCTTGAAGCGGCTGGGCTGGTACGGCGGGTGGCGGCAGAGCCTCCCGTCGCCACGACGTTGTTCCAGCTCACAGAGGCGGGCGCCGAGCTGGAGCCGGTTCTCAACACGCTCGGGGCCTGGGGCGTCAGGTACATGGCACAGCCAGCTGAGGACGACGAGTTCCGCAGCCACTGGTTCGCTTTTCCCGCGTCCCTGTTCCTGCATGACCGCGAGCCTGAGGGCCCGCCGATCGCGATCGAACTGCGAACGACGGGCCGTCCTGCGGTCATCGAGGTCGCCGGCGGCGCTGTCAGCACCAGGCTCGGCACGACACCGTCTCCCGATCTGGTGCTCAGTGGCAGCCCGCAACTCATACTCGGGCTGCTTTCCGCGCACCTCACTCCGGAAGCGGCCCGTGACGCGGGCCTGGAGATTGATGGTGACGCCGGCGTCCTCGCTCGGCTAACCGGTTAGCGCACCCGGTAGTAGGCGGTGGGCCTCCAGCCGTACCCGTAGTGAACCAGGCTCACCGTGGTGCCTGAGTCGTGGGCGCCAAAGGTGTAACCCCATTTGCGGAACAGCTCAACGTGGCCAGTTCCGTAAAATGCGAGGTCGCCCATCCGCGGGTGAATGACCCTGACCAGCTTGCGGCTGGCCAGCATTCCATAGGTGGTCCGTGGCAGCCGGATCCCGGCGTGCCTGTACGCCTCCATGACCAATCCCGAGCAGTCGAAGCCGGGACCGGTGCCGCCGTAGACGTACGGATGACCTTTCTGCCTGGCCGCCCAGCGGTAGGCACGCATGCGCCGTGGCATCCGGTGCCGTATGGTGGCCATCGTTTCCGCCTGGCCGGCGGCTGCCAGCTTGGCAAAACCTGCTTGCTGAGTGCTCGCTGCCGATGCCGCGTGTGCGGCAGGGGCTTGCAATGCGAAAGCCGCGGCTACCCCGACTGGGACTGCCGCGACTGCCGTCACACTGCGAGCTCTACGGAGCAGTCGTACCATTCACGTCCGATCACGCGAAGTTCGCGCAGGACCAGCGGGGAAAGGCGCTGTTTTGGAGCACCTGACGCGGCTGACCTGCGCCTGACAACGCCCCACGCTAAATGGGCGGGGCGGTTAATGCCTGGCAAAACACCAAAGAAATACCCGTTGCGCAGGCCGAAGATGCCGCTCTAGAAGCACATTTTGCCTGGTAATGGCCTTGCCGCTGCACATCCAATCTGCGAACTTTCACAAGCCCGGCAAATCAGGCAAATACCCGCACTACTCCATGCCGTCACACATGCCGGCGGGTTACTCCTAGAGAGCACGAAGGCCCTCGAGCACGCTTTTCAGCACGTTCTCGTCGACGGCGCTGCCCTTGGTCGGCTTGATGACGCCTACCAGCCCCTGCCGGCTGAGGTCGCTGAGCAGCACCTGCACAACCCCGAGCGGCAGGCCGGACTCTGACGCCAGATCGGCGACCGCGATGGGCGAGCCACACAACTCGAGCAGCAGGCGGTGCTCTGGCGGCAGCCATTGCAGGTGCGTCTCGGTGAGGTGCTCGGCCATGATGACGTCGACGACGTCGAGCACAAGGCCGGCGGGCCTGGCCCGGCCCCTCGTCAGCGCGTACAGCCTGACGACCGGACCCGCCTCCTGGTCAAACCATCTTTCTCCGCGCGGACTCATTGTCGGGTCCCGGCTCAGGAGTCATCTTGCTGCGCGGCCTGATTCCTGCCGCCAAGCCAGCCGTGCTGCAGCGACGCGACCAAGGCGCCGATCTCTTCCGGGGTGCTGGGCGTCGCAAGCCGATCGGCCCCGACGGGATCGGCTACAGCCTCGGCCGCCTCCTCCGATTCCGCCGTCTCCGCCTCCTCTGCCTCCGCTGCCCCGGCTTGCTCGTGGTAGCGCACTCGCTTCGGCAGCCCGAGGGTGTCCTCGGCCATCAGGCGCTCCGCGAGCCTGGCCGTGCGCCGCGGCGAGCCTGGCCGGAGGCGGCACGGCGGCTGGCTGCCAGCCTGCGGCCGGCAGGCCGAGAGGATCGGGGTAGGCGGAGATCAGGTCCGTGTCGGTCGTGTCCGGCGTGACGGTGATCTCGTGCGGCAGCAGCACGATCGCCGCGACACCGCCGTAAGGCGACGGGCGAAGCGTGATCTTGATGCTGTGCCTGCCCGCCAGCCTGGCGACGACGAAGAAGCCAAGCTTGTCGCTGTCGGCCAGGTCGAACTCGGGCGGATTCGCGAACCGCTCGTTCGCCAGCGCTATGTCCTGCTCGATCATGCCGAGGCCGCGGTCTTCGACCTCCACGACGATGCCGTGCGCGACGCGCTCGGCCCGCACAGTCACCTCGGTATTCGAGGGCGAGTTAGTCGTCGCGTTCTCGATCAGCTCGGCGAGCAGGTGGATGACGTCGGCCACTGCCGTGCCGACCACGGCGTCTGTATTCCTGGTGAGCACGCCGACTCTGGTGTAGTCCTCGACCTCGGCGATGGCGGCGCGCAGTACGTCGACCACCGGCACGGGCTCGCGCCAGCCGCGCCCAGGTGTCTCACCCGACAGGATGATCAGGCCTTCCGCGTGCCGTCGCATGCGGGTTGTCAGGTGGTCGAGCTGGAAGAGCTCCTCGAGCGTTCCCGCGTCGGTCGAGTTGCGCTCCATCCGGTCAAGCAGCGCCAGCTGCCTGTGCAGCAGGGACTGGCTACGCCAGGCCAGGTTGCGGAAGACCTGGCTGACGCCTCGGCGCAGCCTTGCCTGCCCTGCGGCCGCCTCGACCGCTGTGCTCTGAACAGCGGTGAATGCCTCGGCGACCTTGGCAATCTCGGCGATACGCGCTGCGGCCGGCGGCGTGGGCGCGGCGTCGACGTCCTCGCCGTGGCTGAGCCGTTCGACCACGTTCGGCAGTCGCTCCGTGGCAAGTTCCTGTGCGGATCGCTGCAGCCCGGTCAGCTCGCGGGTGATCCGCCGGCCGAACCTGACCATCAGGAAGACCGACAAGAAGACGGCGATCAGCCCGAGCCCCCCGGCCAGCAGGACCTGCAGCAGCAGCCGGTTGCCGACCGCGCTGCCGTTCCTCGCCAGGACCGCCCGGTCTCGCAGCTCGCCGTTCTGGAAGCCGCCGAGCATGGAGAACGCGGTCCGACTCCAATCCGCCTGGGTCACCGGGATCGGCTTGCCGGTCCCGATGCTGTTCACGATCCGGTTCTCGATCGCCGAGAACTTCTTATAGGACGGCGAGGTGTAGACGCTGCGGTAGCCGGCCGCCAGCGCCGGGCTGAGCTGCTTGAGCGCATCTCCGATAAGCAGCCGCTGGTTGGCCACCGAGGTGGCGAACAGCAGGCGCTCGCCCCTGGTCATATGGCCCCGGTCGGCGAGCGCGCCGTTGACCAGCGTCACCTCTCGGTCCGCCATCTCGAGCGCGCGGCCGGCCGTCAGGCTTGCCGACGCCTGCTGGTACAGCGTCGCGTTGTCGACCGCGATGAGTCTGCCGTAGACGCGGAACTGGTAATCGATGATGGTGTTGTACGCCTCGAATGCTCCCAGGGCGCTGATCCGGCGTGAGATAACCTCCGCTCGGATGGTGTCTAGTCTGCTGAGGGCCTTGTCGAAGCCTGCCAGCGCGCGATCCGCCGACTGCAGCATCATGTTGGACCCGGTATGCACGCCGCGCTGGAAGGCGGCGATCGCTCCGTCTGTCATCGCGGTCTGCTTGGTTAGCGCCGATGCCGGCTCGTGATGCCTGCTGCTCAGCCAGACGAAGACCGCCGAGCGCTCCTGCGCGAGCTGCAGGCCGAGCAGCTGCGCCTGGCCCCCGTAGCGCTGATTCTCTGTGGTGAAGGCATGTTCGCGGAGCGCGTTTAGCAGCGTGACGCTCGCGGCGAATCCCCACAGCGCGAGCAGTGACACAAGCGGCACGACAAACAGCGGGATGAGCATCGCCCTGATAGACCGGCGCCGGGCAGGTCGCTGCGGAGTGGCCATAACACTGCGCTCACGTTTCGCGTGGTGGACCGGCTGACGCTGCCTGTCTGCATTGCTCTCACCCCGGGTCTCTGGCTGCCTGGTGGTCCACGCTGGGAAACACGCTGGGAAACACGTTGGAAAACGCGCTGGGAAACGCGCTGGGAAAGACGAGCGGAAGATGATCTAGGCCGATGAGTGCGGCCGGCCATCCGGCGGTCACGCTGGCGCCGGGCGCGATCTCGTAGTCAGGGATCCTGCGGTGCCACTCTTCGAGAGCCACCCGCATTTCCATCCGCGCCAGGTGCGCGCCCAGGCAGCCGTGGGGGCCGCCTCCAAAGGCGAGGTTGCGCGAATCGCGCTGGAAGTCGACGGTGTCAGGGTTGGCGTACTCGGCCGTGTCATGGTTGGCCGCGCCGATCGCTACCGCCACGAAGGAGTCCGCGGGGATCATCTGGCCGGCCATCTCGATATCACGGGTGGCCACGCGGGGCACGCTGACGACGGGCCCGTCGAACCGCAGCAACTCCTCCACTGCGGCGGGGATGACCTCCGGATCGTGCGACGATCTGCTGCCTGAGCTCCGGCCGGGAGGCCAGCGTGGCGAACGCGGTGCTGAGCGCCGATGTCACGGTGTCAAGGCCAGCCAGGACGAACAGGAACGACAGGCCGAGGATCTCGTCATCGGTCATCCGCACGTCGCGGGAGTCGGCCAGCAGCTGGCTCAGGATGTCGTCGCCGCCGTGGTCGCGGTGCTGCTCGATGTGGCCGACAAGGTACTCATACAACTCCGCGGCCAGCGCGATGTTGGCATCCGTGGCCGGCTCTGCACCGCTGGTCCCTACGGCGCCGAGCACGGCATCCTTCCATGCGATCAGGCGATCGCGGTCCTGCAGCGGTAGCCCGAACAAGGTCAGGAAAACCTGGGCAGGCAGCGGCAGCGCCAGGTCGGTGACCAGGTCACAACCACCGCGGTCGGCGATGTCATCGATGAGATCGACTGCGAGGTCGCGGACGATCGGCAGCCAGCGCGCCAGGCCCCTCGCGCTGAAGAACGGGTGCAGCAGCTTGCGGTACCTGGTGTGCTCGGGCGGGTCAGCCGCCACCGGAACGATCGGGATAGGACTGCCGAGCGAATCGAATGCGCGCTTGGACGAGAACAGCTCGGGATGCCTGAGCGCATATGTGGCGGCGGCCGATTCGGTAATCACGAATGCGCCATGCGCATCGGGTACCACGGGCCCGGCGTCGAGCATGATCTGATAGGCGAGACCGCGGCTCGCGGCCATGGGAAGTTCTTCGACGTGCAGCATCCCGCCGCGCAGCTGGTTCCCGTCCCTGCTCACTAGCGGTCCCTGCTCACCAGCAGTCCGGTTCGCTCTCGCTCAAGGCGATGACGACTTAAATCGGCAAGTTCAATGCCACAACAACGCCAGCAGATTAACACTGGATCGATCCTTCTGTAGTGATCTATCCGAAGAAGGCCGCAGTGTTACAACCTGCCCGCCATGATCGAGTCCGCCGCGAAGCAAACCCGGCGATATATGCGCGAAGGGTGAGTTCCATGCTGGGCCGCCGGGCGAGCCGCATGACCCAGGACTTGTCGAACTGACTCAGGCGAGGGCCGGGATCACCTTGCTGGCGAACAACTCGATGCTGCTCCTGTCGTAGGCCGCGTCGACGAAGTAGGTGATCGTGTAGCCCAGCCCGAGGCCGGTGAGCTCGGTGAGGTGCTCGGCGATCTTGTCCGGCGTGCCGACCAGCGGGCCCGACGACAGCATCGAATAGTTGCGCTCGAGCACGTCGGCCGGGATCAGCGGCTCGTAGTGAGCGCGAACCCAGGCGAGCTTGTCTGCCACGTCCTTGTCGGTTTCGCCAATGATGACGTTGAAATTGGCCGACCTGACGATCGCGTCGAAATCGGTCCCGACGTCCTTGCAGTGCTCGGCCAGGATTTCCGACTTGCGCGTGAATACGTCAGGCGTCGCGTCGAAGTTCGTGTACTGCCCGTACTTGGCAGCGATCCGCAGCGTCTTGCGCTCGCCGCCGCCGGCGATCCATAGCGGTATGCCGCCTTCCTGGAGCGGCACAGGACGGCCGATCGCGCCGTCGACCTGGTAGTGCTTGCCAGCGAGCGTGGCCTCTCCTGTCGTCCAGAGCTGGCGCATGATCTGCACGCCCTCGTCGAGCATGCCGAGCCGCTCGCCGGCGCCCGGGAAACCGTATCCGTACGCCCGCCATTCGTGCTCGTACCAGCCGCCGCCGATGCCCATCTCGACCCGGCCTCCGGAGATGAGGTCGATGGTGGACGCGACCTTGGCGAGGTAGGCAGGGTTCCTGTAACCCATGCAGGTGCACATCTGGCCGAGCCTGACCCGTGTTGTCGCGGCGGCGAAGGCCGACATCAGCGTCCACGCCTCGTGGGTTTCCTCTTTCGTCGGCACAGGAATGGTGTGGAAATGGTCATAAACCCAGATTGATTCGAATGGCAGATTGTCGGCCGCCTGGGCCAGGTCGCGCATCGTGGCCCACTGGTCGGCGGGGGCGATGCCGGCGAGATCGAGTCGCCAGCCTTGCGGTACGAACATCCCGAATCGCATGCGACGATCGTATTAGGGGCACCCTCGGCCGTCCCGATCGGCCCGGGCAGAATGCGGCACCGTCAGGGCCTGAATTCGATGCGCAACGGACCGCACCGGCCACTGTTGAGCGGCGGGTAGTCGACTGCGCACGCGGTGAGTACGACGATCACGTCACGCTCGGCGCCAAAGGAGATCGCATCGCCGGGCCGGGACGCCGCCTCCCCGATAGCCAGGGTGCCATCGGACTGCGGGCCGGAGTTCTGGAAGAGATTCACTGGATCGGGCACGACGGGCAGCGACAGCCCGGCCGAGGCGGCCGCCGTCAGGAAGTTGTCGCGGCAGTTCGGATGGCCTGGCAGGCCGCGGCTCTCGTACAGGGCTGGGTCGCACGGCGGGAACAGCATGTCGTGGATTCCCGGCGAGGTGTCGGCGGCGAGGGTGAGGATCGGGTCGCCGCTCTGATCGCGGAACTGCTCGTTCATGGCGGGGAACAGGCGCTCGCACCGGTCTCTGGTATGGCTGACGGACAGCCAGCGGCTGTGATCGGCGGCGTCGATCGCCCACATGTCGCCGACTTGGTGACCGGCCACGTCGACGATCGAAATCAGCGCACCACGCGGGACGGCGATCGCGCGACCAGATTGCGGCGGCACCACGAGTGCCTGGCTCGTATGGATCATGTCAGTCTGGCATGGCTCATATCAGTCTGGCATGGCTTATATCAGTACTCTGACGTGCCGACAGCGCTTGTACATGACCCTGGGTCAGCATTGCGCAGGTGCCTGATTCCCCGGCGTCGGCTGCTTAAGTTCGTGAACCCATTGACATATTGGCAACGTTTCTTTCTATGGAGTGGCCGGGCGGCGCGCCGGATTTCCGGTTCGTTGGACGTACATGACGGTAATGGTGGAGACTAGGGCGAACAGCGGACATACTGACCGATCAATCCGCTGCCCTTGGGCGGTTCTGGCGCCTGGTAGCAGAGGGAAAGGCGAACTCCTATGGCTCAGAAGACAGTTGTGACAGTGCTGTGTGACCTGCCCCACGATTCGGAGGTGCAAGGGACAGAGTCGATCTCATTCACCGTGGACGGAAACGCGTATCAGATTGACCTGTGCCCGCCACATAGCGAGGAATTCGGCACCAAGGTCGGCGCGTTCGCCGCTCATGCTCGTCGGGTTCTGACCGGCGGTCGCCGCCGCAGGGCCAGACCAGGGCAGGGCCGTCGCCGTGGTGCGGATATCAGGGAGTGGGCCCGCACTCGCGGGCACGAGATCAGCGACCGCGGCCGCATCCCTGACAGCGTGATCGCAGCTTACGAAGCGGCGCACTGATCGGTGCGACGATGTCGGGCCCTGGAGTCACATAAGTTGCTGGCTCGCCTGTCAGGCCGCGCTCGCCATGGTGTTCGCGGCCGGAAGTGCACGACGTTTTCTGGGCACCCCGGGTCAGGGACTCGGTGGGCAGGCTCCGTGCCGGAGCGGTAGTCCGCCAATTGGTTCCACAGATCGTCGGCCAGCCCTGCGACGTCATCGGCCGTGTCACGCGCTCGCATCTGACTAAGGGCAGCCGCCATGGCGGCCCAGCGGAACATCACGGCCCGCAACTCTCGGAGACAGTGCGGGACGATGAGAGATGAACCCGCGCTGCCAATTGGCAGCGAAGCACACCTACTACGTCCCATAGCACGTTTCGGATAAGAGCACGGCAGGGGCCGGTGTGGCGATCGCCGCAAGAACCTCCCCGTTAAACGGGGAGAAATGGCGTTCCGTGGCGCTAGTCGTGAGCCGCAACCGGAACGTGCTCGCCGAACGCCGCCGCTACGTCGTCGATGGTAGTGGCGTACATCCGGGCGCCGATGCTGAACGAGATCCTGCGATCGGCGAACCTGCAGCGCCCAGTGTTGTCATCAGGCGAACTGTTGTGATGAGGCGAGCTGTTGTGATGAGGCGAACTGTTGTGATGAGGCGAACTGTCCTGGTGAGGCGAACCGCCGTGATGGCCCGAACCGTTCTGAAGCGCCGGACACGTGATGACCCCAGTCACCCGGGGTTCGTCGCCGCGGACGAGCGCGGCGTCCTGAACATGCGACCAAGGGATCGGCACGTCGGTTCCGGCGAGCGTCAGGTTGCCGGGGGTCAGCAGCAGGCGACCGCGGCCGTTCTTGCCGAGCCCCAGCATCCGGTCCATCGCGCGGACCCGCCGCGCCGTCACGGCTATCAACACGACCGCGGGGACGAGCAAGGCAAGTCCGACGGGCCAGTACCCGGCCAAGCTGAGCCCGGCAGCTGCCGGGAGTGTCATCAGCGGCACCTGCCAGCAACTACGCAGGTTGCGGCGGCGCCTGGCGGTCAGCTGCCAGTGGTTAAAGAAGAACGTGGTCGTCCCGTCAGCGTCGCGAGCAGGCGCCAGCGGCCGGTCGGGATCTGTGACCGCAGTGAACGGCTCGAAGGCCGCGATCAGTTCATCGAGCCCGACTCCGTAGATGGTGCTTCGGCAGGCGACGACCCGCCGTCGCAACCGTGGGAGCGGGCCTGTCAGATACACCCTCAGGTGCGGGACGCTCGTGCGGTACGCGCGCACCCGCTGTACATCGGCCCACGCCCAGGCGCGCTGGCCATCGTCGGCGCCGGACCCGGTGAGTGTGAGACGACCGGCCGCAGTGCCGGCGCGGTGCAGCATCCGGCGGGTCGCAATGGCCTGGAAGGCGCAGACGAACGCGAAATAGCAAACCTGAACTGCGCAGACGCCAACCACGATCGCGGGCCAGGCGCCGTCTCCCGCCACCCATGCCGTCAGGCCCAGCATGATCGCGGCGGCAGGCAGATACGCGCTTAGCGCGCGCACAATGACGCGCTGCTGCTGACGCAAGACCTCAGTGTCCAGGGTGAACTGCGCGCCCATAGCGCACCAGTGTAGGGCATGTGACGCTAGGTTCTCAAATAGGGCAAATCTGATTCCGGTTGCGACTACCTGCTTCTACAGGCGATCAGGATCGTTGGTCACAGCTGCCGGAATGGCTCTGGCACATATGCCGCGAGCGCGCCGAGCCAGCCAGCCGGCAGAGCTGCGGCGACGATCGAGTCGTCGTGGACCAGCCATGCCAAGTGGCGCAGGCTGTGCTCGATGACCGAGCCCACAGGTACTTGAAGCGGTGCCGCGCTGGGCTCGCCGCGGGCAAGTTCGGCACGCTCGACGGCGACATGCCGGAGCAAGCCGGTAGCTCCCTCGTCGACGACTGCAACGAACGTCAGCACGACCCCGCCGCGGGCATGGCGCCAGGAGGTGGAGTGCACAACCGCTGGTTCGCCGACGTTGACCGCGGTGATCGCGGTGACGATCTCGGTGGGATCGGCGTCGCGTCTCAGTTCGACATACCACGGCGCGGCGCCGCATGGGCCGGTCAGGGTGATGGCGTCGCCGACGAGGGTGAGCATCAGTATCTCGGCCTGGACGGGCCCGGTGACGGCGAAGATCCCAGTGTCCAGAGCGGCCATGGCACGATCAAACTGGCCGGGCCATCGCCATGACCTGCTCCGGCGTGACGTCCATGCCGTGAGCTTTGCGACCGTGCTCCTGCACGGCGGCGATCAGCTCGCCGTCCTCGCCCTCCGCGGACCAGCCGCACTCACAACTCACTCGCCTGCGCATGTCCGGCTCCTTGCGCCAGCTGGCCGCCCCTGGCGCGTCTCAGCGTAGTCTGCCGAGGCAGATCCCGGCTCGGGTTATTGGCTGACAGGTTCAAGCCTGCGAGGCGCCGACGTTCTCTGCAAGCCAGTCGCACAGCGGGATGAGCTGCGTCCAGGTCTGCCGGATCAGGCCGAGCGCGGACGGCCCTGAAAGCTCGGGTCCGGCCGGCCAGTCCATGCCCCCGGTCAGCGACCGGTAGCGGAGCAGTTCAACCCTGGGGTGGTCCGCTGGAATCCCGCGCGGTCTTGTCTTGAGCTGCTCGCCGCCGACCGCCAGGCCGTCGCGTTCGAGCCCGGCGACGATCGCCGCGAGCGCCGATCCGGTGCGCTCTGCGTTGACGGCCTGGCGGTATCGCTCGACCTGATCGGGCCCATGGCTGTGGAAGCCGCCGCTCGTGTGCACGCCGTCGGCCGACACTTGAACGTAGAAGCCCGTGCCAGGAAGTCGGGAGATGAACATGCCCTGGTACGTCTTGTACGGCGACTTGTCTGCCGAGAACCTGATGTCACGGTTCGGCCGGAACATATGTGCCGAGCCGAACTCGTCCTCGAGCTCGTCGGCGAGCGCCAGCATCGGCTCGCGCACATACCGCTGATACTCGCCCTTGTTCGCGTTCCAGAAGCTCCTCGAATTGTCCGCCTCCAGCCGCTCGTAGAAGTCGAACAACTCGGTAGGGAACCCCTCGAAAGCCATGCCCGCCAGCTTAGGGAGTAACGGTGCCCTGGAGGCGCCGTAGCCCTGCCTTGGTGGCACCATCGTTGCCAGGCGAATCCCGCCAGGGGAGGGGAAAGGCATGAGCACCGAAAGGGTCAGCGAACTGCTGCACGAGGCAGGCGAGACGCACCACCGCGTTTACAGGATCGTCGACGGGGCCGACGACGACTGGGCGAGCTGGTACGCCTGGTGGCTCATTAACCTGTCCGAGCTGCCAGATCTGCTCGGCGCCAAACCGGTGCGCAGCGAACTGATCTACCTGCTCGTCAGCCTGGACAAGCAATACTCGGCCGCCAGCCAGGACGAGCCGTGGGAGTCCTATTACGCTCAGCGGCTCGTCAGCCACTTCGCCCCGGCGTGACTGTCATATCGGCCGGTGCGCCGTTCGTGGAGTAGACGTGAGGGCGCCGCAGGGCGTCCCGTTCCGACAAGCGGAGGCGTGGGATGAAGTACCTGATACTGGGGCTGGTCACCGAGTCGGGCCAGCAGCTGCCAGGCCCCGATCTCGAGGCGTGGATGCAGGAGATCGGCGCCTGGTACGAGAAGTGGGGCAGCTCGGGGAAGCTCGTCGACCCCGG
Organism: uncultured Actinomycetota bacterium; assembly: GCA_963809195.1. Classification (GTDB taxonomy): domain Bacteria; phylum Actinomycetota; class Actinomycetes; order Streptosporangiales; family Streptosporangiaceae; genus Chersky-822. Next base: position 338,302 of record CAWEIQ010000007.1, read on the forward strand.
CCACCAGCTCGATTCCGTCGACAAGGTCAAGACGATCAGGGCCAGCGGCGTATTCGACGGACCGTTCATGGAGTCCAAGGAGGTCCTGGCCGGCTACTCGCTGCTCGAGACCGACACCGTCGACGAGGCAGTCGAGATCTCCAAGACATGGCCGGGTGTGGACCGCGGCCTGATCGTCATGGAGGTCAGGCCCGTCATGGCGATGTAGCTCCTGTGACGCGGCGGGTGAGCAGCTCGCGTTCGGCCGGGTTCGCGGCCAGCGCGAGCGCTCGCTCGTTGGCCTCTCTGGCCTCGTCAAGGCGGCCGAGTTCGGTGAGCAGGTCGGCTCGCACCGCGTGGAACAGCCGGTAGCCGCCGAGCTCACCTGCGAGCGGCTCGACCTCGGCCAGGGCTTCCTGCGGTCCGACCGCGAACCTGGTCGCGACCGCGCGGTTGAGCTCCACGACCGGTGACGGGGCAAAGAGGCGGAGCCGGTCATAAAGCACGCGAATCAGGTGCCAGTCGGTGTCCTGGTAGCTGTGCGCCTGTGCGTGCACGAGGGCGATGGCGGCCTGGATCTGATACTGCCCAGGGTGGTGCAGCGCGATGGCGCGGCTGAGCAGCTGCGATGCCTCGGCGGCGAGTTCCAGGTCCCAGCGCGTGCGGTCCTGATCTTGCAGGCGGACAAGCCGACCCCAGCCGTCGAACCTGGTTGCCGCCCGCGACTCGTGCAACAGCAACAGTGCCAGCAGTCCGAGCACCTCGGGTTCGCGCGGCATCAGCTGGTGCAGCATCCTGTTCAGCGCGATCGCCTGCGCCGCCAGGTCCCGGCGGGCGGGCGTCCGGCCCGCGCTGGCCAGGTAGCCCTCGTTGAACACCAGATAGATGACCGCGAGCACCTCGTCGCGGCGATCGCCGAGCCCATCGGGGTCAGGAACGCGGACATCGGCGCCAGAGTCGCGCAGGGCCTTACGGGCCCGCGCTAGCCGCTGGGCCGTCGCCTGCTCGCTCAGCAGGAACGCGGCGGCGATCTCGCCTGTGGTCAGGCCGCAGACGACGCGGAGCGTCAGCGCGATCTGCGACTCTCGCGGCAGCGACGGATGACAGCAGGCGAACACCAGGCCGAGCAGATCGTCGTCACCCGTCTGCTCTTCACCAGTCTGGCGGGACTCGGTGATCGCCAGCAGGGCAAGCTTGTCCTGGCCGGCTCGGTCCCTCCTGAGGCGGTCGATGGCCTTGCGCCGTGCCGTGGTCGCCAGCCAGCCGCCCGGATTGGGCGGCACGCCGGCCACCCGCCAATGTTCGAGCGCCTCGATGAACGCGTCCTGCACGACCTCCTCGGCGAGGCCGACGTCACCGAGGCGCGCGGCGAGGGAGGCCCTGATCTTAGTGGCCTCCTGCCGGTACACCCGCTCGAGTTCGTCGGCGCCGTCCACCCCGATAGTGTGTCAATTCGGGTCGGGTCCCGGGTCGACGCCCTGGATCCGCAGCTGCAGACGGCTGAGGTAGGTGTCCCAGCCCTTCCCGTGGTGATCACGCTGGTCAGCATCGGGCAGGTCGTGGTGGCGCAGCAGGACCCTGGTGCCGCCGTTCTCCTCGACCAGAGTGATGACGACCCTGGTCGTCCCGGCAGGAACGGTCGGGTCATTGGTCCAGCCCCACGTGAAGACCAGGCGGTGCGGCGGGCTGACTTCGATGAACTCGCCAATGGCTTCAGCTCCGCCGGTCATCCTGACCCGGTACACGCCGCCCGGCACGGGATCTAGTGAGACGTTGCTGCCCATCCACAGCACGTAGCGGCCGGGGTCCGTGAAGTAAGGAAATACGGTCTCAGGCCGGGCGGCGACGAACAGGCTCACCTCGACCACGTTGTCGTCAGTCATCACCGGTCCTTGTCACGCTGCTCGGCCTCGGCAAGTTCCTTGATACGGACGAGCCCTCGCCGCCAGTGGTCCTCAACGACCGAGCGGAGAGATCCGAGCGCGATCTTGTCCGCGCGGTAGATCCGGCTGTTCCCGTCCCGCCGCTCGGTGATGAAGCCGGCGCTCCGAAGCACCCGAAGGTGCTGGCTCACCGCCGACCAGGACACGTCGAACTGCGCTGCGATCTGGCCGGCGGACAGTTCCTGTTCCCACACCAGCTCCAGGATCCGCATCCGCTGGGGAGCGGCGATCACTTGAAGCGGCTCCACGTTTCCCATCCTTGCATGTCCAGATCTATTTTAGACTAAGCTAAAATAGATCAGTGGTCGCAACCAACTGGACCCGTGGTCGCAACCAACCGGGCCCGTGGCCGCATCCAACTGGAGGAGTCGTGGACCGATCAATCACGCTGGCCGCCGATGTCAACGCCGATCGCGGCCGGGTCTTCGAGGTGTTGTCGACGGCGGAGGGGCAGCGCGGTTTCTGGACCAACGACTGCGAGATCGCCGACGGGCACGCCCGGTTCGGCTTCCCGCAGGCGCCGGTCGACCTGCACGCCGATGTGAGCGCGGAGCCAGGCAGCTTCGTTCGCATGCATGTCACCTCCGGCTTCCCGTTCTGGGAGGGGTCGACCTGGGAGTGGCAGCTCGGCGATGCGGCGAGGGCCGAGACCGGAACGGGCGTGGTGTTCCGGCACTACGGTTTCGGCGATGGCTATGCCGAGATCGACCTGGCGCACACCGCGCAAACATGGGCGATGATTCTGGACCGGCTGTCCAGTTACCTGGCAACCGGCCGTGCGCAGCCGTTCTTCCCAGCTGCGAGCTGATCCTGCATCAGGATCGGTAATGACGGATATTGCCGGCGGCGTCGGTGACCGCGCCGATCCTGATCTGGTCAAGCACCGCCCTCAGGGCCTGACCGTCGGTGCCACCCGCCAGATCTGCTTGATCAGCCCGCCGCAGCAGCGCCACGCCGAGCTGGTCAGCGAGGGTGCTGGCGGCGCCCTGGATCATCAGCAGGCGTCCGCGCTGCAGCAGGCTAGCTAGCGCTGTGAGCTCCTGCCCGGCATGCAGCGGCGAGAGGATCAGCCGGTCCGCGATGATGTCGGCGAGCGCTGACGCTAGCGACGAGACCTCGCGGCGCATGGTGGCGGCCAGGTCAAGCATGTCGGCGAGCGGAATGCCGCCATTGGCCCCCTCGGCGACCAGGGCGAGCAACGCCGGGCTTCGAATCAGGAACTCCTCGCCGCTCTGCTGGATGAGCCCGGCCGCGCGTACCTCGTCCAGATGCTCGGCGAGCACCGGGAACCGGTCTGTCAGCTCAGCACTCGTGAGCCGGAGCGGTGTCTCGTCGAGCGCCGCATGCCCGGCATCGACGCCGAGCACAGCAGTCAGCCCGGTACCCGCGTCCCAGGCCTGCAGCAGGTCGCGGATGCCCGCGAGTGAGTAGCCGCGGCGCTGGAGGCGGCCGATCAGGTTCAGCCGCTGTACGTGCGGAGGGCCGTAGATGCCGACCCGGCCGCGTCGCTGCGGCGGCGGCAACAGGCGCATCGTGTGGTACTCGCGGATTGTCCTGACCGGTAGCTCGGCACTCCGCGCCAGGTCATCGATGGTCATCGTGTCCACGGCTAGACAATATCAGCAACAACCGTTACGGTAAATACCGTGACAGTGAATGCAGACCTTGATTTGCGGGTGCTCGATGAGATTCGGGCGGCCGCCGGGCGGCCTGACCTGGAGTTCGCGACGAAGCCCGAGCGACTGACCGGAGGGTTCTGGGCGGAGCTACTGGCATTCAGGCTCGCAGATCCGCCGCCTGGATGGCCGCAGGACCTGGTCGCGCGTGTCATGCCCGATCCGCACACGGCACGTAAGGAGTCGGTCGTCCAGACCGTCGTGGCCGCCAGTGGTTTCCCCACGCCCACCGTGCGCGTCGTCGGAGGACCGGATAGCCGCGTCGGCCGGGCTTTCATGATCATGGACCGCGCCTCTGGCGCGCCGTTGCTGCCCGGTCTGAACGGCCTGGGTGCCCTCGCCTCCGGCGTGCGCGCAGCGAGCCAGTTCCCCGATGTGCTCGCGTCAACGATGGCCGCGCTGCACGATGTCGATCCACAGCCGGTGCGCGATGAACTCGCCGGGCTCACCGGCATCCCGTACACAGTGCCCGGCATGCTGCGCTACCTGCGGGACGAGGCGGCACGCACAGGTCGCGCCGATCTCGTCGAGGCCGCTGGCTTCCTGATCAATCACCCTCGGCCGCCAGATCGCGATGTCATCTGCCATGGCGATCTGCACCCCTTCAACGTCCTCGCCGACGCTGGCCAGGTCACCGTGCTGGACTGGAGCGCATCACTGGTCGGTTCCCGGCGCTACGACGTCGCGTTCACCACGATGATGCTCGCCGAACCGCCGCTGGTCGTGCCCGGAGCGCTGCGGCCGCCGCTGCGCTGGATCGGTCGCATGCTGGCACGCCGGTTCGTGCGGCGCTACCAAGCTCACGCCGGAGTCATGATCGGCCGTGATGAGCTGCGCTGGCATCAGGCGGTGGTGTGCGTGCGCATGCTCGTCGAGGTGGCGGGATGGGCGCAGGACGGGAGCATCGCCGGGCGATCGGGTCACCCGTTCCTGATCTCGGGCCGGGCGTTCGCCGCGCGCCTGGCGTCTGTGACCGGCGTCCGGGTACGCCCGCGCTGACCGGGCTCACCTGGCCCCGGTTCACGCCCGCGGCTCCGCGGCCCGCAGACTTGCCATGCTGCCCTGAGCATGGAAAGGATGTGCACCAATGAGCCGCACGGACGACGGCGATGATCTGCTCGCGAAGCTGAGCGTGCGCGTGGCGACAGCCGAGGACATTGACGGCCTGACAGCGACCCTCACCGCCGCCTTCGCGAACGACCCGGTGTGGAGCTGGGCCTTCCCGGATCAGCGCGGGCTCGCGGCGTGGTGGCGCCTGCTCATTGCGCAGCGCGCTCCGGCATCGCTGGGTGTGGACCATCGACGACTACGCGGCGGCGGCCGTGTGGATCCCGCCTGGCTGCGCCGAGCTCACAGACGCCGAGGGTGCGCGAGGTCAAGCCGATGCTGGACGGGCTGGTCGGTCCCCGGGCTGGCGAGGTCCTCGACCTTGTCGAGCGCTTCGACGCCACCCATCCGGCCGGGCCACCGCACTACTATCTCAGCCTGCTCGGCACGCATCCCAGCCATCGCGGCAAGGGTCTTGGCATGGCGCTGCTCGCGCACAACCTGACGACGATCGACGCCGAGGGCATGCCGGCCTACCTGGAGTCGACCAACGGGGCCAACGACAAGGGCTATGAGGCCCAGGGCTTCCGCCGGGTCGGCTCATTCTCCCGTCCCGACGAGCAGCTCACGATCTCCACCATGTGGCGAAATGCTCGGACACCCGGCCAACAGCCGAACTACATACATGTCTAGCCGACCAGCCAGCGAGCGCTAACCGCGAGCGCCGCGACCGCCAGAATGCCGAAGATCACGACCCAGGCTCCGCCAGGCAGGTGCGTGAGCCGGGCTAGCTGGTCAGCGTCCGTGCGCCAGTTCCGGCTTCTGCGGCGTTCGCGGTACAGCTCGAGCGATCGGCCTGACGCCGCCGAGCAGCAGGAACCACGTCATCGTGTAACCGAACCCCGCCTGAACTACCGCCGAGGCATATAGGCAGACCGCGGCAACCGTGCCGCCCGTGACGAGGACGGCGAACAGGCCGTACCAATTCCTCACCGCGATCCGAGCGCGATCAGCAGCACGAGCCCGAGCAGCAGCATCCCCGTCAGGTGACCGAGGGTGAGCAGCACGGCCGCGCCGAGGCCGACCAGCGACGGCGCTGGATAGCCGGCCGCCGCGGTCAGCGCGACGCCAAGGCCGTTGCCTGTGCCGGTCGAGATGCGTCTCGCCCGCGGCGTCGCGGTACAACCGGACCCTGACGTTGCGCTGGCCGGTGAAGAGCGCAACGATCGCGTGCCCGCCTTCATGGACGATCGTCACCACCGTCCGGGCGCGCGGCCACGTCCAGGTGGACGCCACCACCGCGAGTGCCAGGGCGCCGGTCGCGAGCACGAGCCACTGCGGCGGGTGCGGCTGCGCCGTAAACGCGTGCTGCCAGACGCTGCCGGGCCCGGTGCCAGAGGTCATGGCCGAGGAGTACACCGGACGCGCCGTGCGGCAGGCTGAGCATCTGGCGCGCTGTCATACCTTCCCCGGCCTGCCGTGCACGGCGCCTGATGGCGCCGCGTTGTCCCAGCCAGAGTAGATGAGCGCGCAGACCGTCTTGGGCGCGAACGTGACATCGGTCATATTCGGGCCCTGATCGGAAGCGTCGCGGCGGCCGCCGGAGTTGTACAACGAAGCGCTCACGACATCCCCTCGATTCGGCCGTGGCCAACCCGTGAGCCATCGCGTGGTCATGGCGCTGAAGTCACGCCCAATACCTGTTAGTCGCGGCACGCCGCGAAGCGCTGAGGGCGGACGAGGCAGGTTACTCCCCCGATGAAGATCACCAAGAAGATCGCTGCTGCGACCCTCGTTCCGGCTGCGGCGGCCGGTATTACGGTCTCCAGCCTGGCTGTCGCATCGGCAGACCCGCCGAGCGGCGCGCGCTGCGAGCAGCCAGTCCGACCAGTCAGGCTGAGAATCGTTATCTGGCTCAGGCCACGCGGCACCAGGCCGAGCACCACGCCAAGCCAGCTCGCGCGCAAGAAGGCCGGCAAGTCCGCCGGAGCTTCCATGAATAACGGCGGGCCCGCGAAGGCCAGGGCACACCACGCCGCGCGCGTCAGGCGCACCGGCGGGCGCACGCGAAGCCGGCTCCGGCAGCCAAGCCCACCTCGATGTTCACCGGCATGTCGGCGTTCGAACGGTGCGTGGCCTGGCGCGAGAGCGGCAACAACCCGACCGCTTCGTCGGCAGGCCTGTTCGGGATCTTGCCCTCGACGTGGGCTTCCCTCGGCTACCCGGGAACAGCTGGCACGTCTTCGGTCGCGCTGCAGAAGCAGGCCTTCAACCGCCTGTATGCGATGGACGGCACGTCGCCGTGGGCTCCGTACGACGGCTGCTAACCGCGCGACGCGCAGCCCGGCCCTCCCCCCGGGGCCGGGCTGCAGCGCCGGGCTGCGGGCCGGGCTGCCGGGCCGGGCTGCAGGGGCGGACTGTGCAATCGCGTCACTGCTACTTGAGAGCCCCGGCAGTCAGGCCGGAGATGATCCGGCGTTGCGCGAAGATCACGAGTAGCGCGACGGGCAGGGTGACCAGCACGACCGCCGCGTCGATGCGGTTATAGAACACCTGGTACTGGCTCTGCCCGAGGCCGATGATGGCCAGCGGCGCTGTGTACTTGTCCGGCGTCTCCATGAACGAGACGGCGAACGCGAAATCGTTCCAGGCCAGGATGAACGACAAGATCGCGACCGTGAAGATCCCGGGAACCGCTATTGGCAGGATGACCCGGCGCAGCGCGGCCAGTCTCGAGGCGCCGTCGACAAGCGCCGCCTCCTCGAGTTGGCGTGGCAGCTGCGAGAAGAAGTTCGCGAGGAACCAGGTGGCCAGCGGCAGTGTGTAGATCAGATAGGTGATGATCAGCGCCGGGTAGTTGTTAAGCAAACCGATCCTGCGGTACGCGAGGAACAGCGGGCCGACCATCGCCAGCGGCGGGAAGAAGCCGGCGATGAGCACGAACCCGAGTATCGAGCTCTTGCCGTGCATCCTGGTGCGTGACAGGGCGTACCCGGCGAGCACCGCGAGCACCACCGTGATGGCTGTGGTCGCGAGGGCGACGATCGCGCTGTTCAGCAGGGAGCGGCCGAAGCTCAGCCCGGTCGTGGACGTTTGCGTGAGGTCCGCCGAGTAACTGCCCCAGCTGATGTGCCCTGGGAGCAGGCTCGTGGTGCCGTTGGCGAGCTCTCCCGGGGTCTTCAGCGACGTGATCACGATCCAGTAGAACGGGAACAGGCTGCCCACGACGAAAAGCGTGATCAGGACGTAGAACCCCGTCCGCGACGCCGCCTTGCGCGCGGTGAGCCCGCGCCGGATCGTCGGCCGACTGGCAGCTGCGGCCACGCTCATCTGCGCCTCCTCACAACACCTGCTCGGACCTGAAGGCACGCACGTACGCGGCCGCGATCATCAGCGCGATCACGACCAGCGCAACGGAAATCGCCCCGCCGTACCCGTAGTCGGAGTAGACGAAGAACGCCTGCCAGTTCAGGTAGGACAGCACGCTGGTTGATGTTCCTGGCCCGCCGCCTGTCATCGCGTAGACCACGTCGAAGATCAGGAAGGACGAGAGAGTCCGGAAGATCAACGCAACCATCAGCGCTGGTCGCAGCAGCGGAAGCGTCAGCCGCCTGAACGTCTGCCAGGCGCTCGCCCCGTCGATCCTGGCCGCTTCGTAGATGTCGCCGGGGATGACCTGCAGACCTGCCAGCAGCACGATCGCCATGAACGGCGTGTTGCGCCACGCGTCAGCGGCGAGAATCGCCGCCCACGCTGTCCATTTCTCGGCCAGCCAGGTGGTGTGCGCGAGCGGCAAATGCAGGGCGGTCAGGACGTAGTTGACCCAGCCGTTCTGGGGGTCGAACATCGACTTCCACAGCTGAGCGGAGACAACCGTCGGCACCGCCCACGGGATGAATATCGCGGCCCGCACCAGCCCACGGCCCGGGAACTTGCGGTTCAGCACCAGCGCCAACCCCAGCCCGATCAGGGTTTCGATCGCCACCGACACGACCGTGAAACCCACAGTGTGCGCGAGCGCGGGCAAGAACTGGTTGTCGGTAAAGATCCGCTGGTAATTGGCGCCGCCCGCGAACGTCGGCGGCAGACCGCTGTTGATCACATCGTGCTGGAAGGAGTTCCAGATGTTGTAGATCAGCGGATAGGCCGTGATCGCGAGCAGCACGACAACGGCGGGCGTGACGAGCAGGTACCCGAACCGCCGGTCCCTGGTGACCAGGCTGTACTGCCGACGGTTCCGCGGGCCTTGCCGGTCGGTGACTGGTTGGTCAGCAGGCTCCTGCCGGGCCGCTGCTGTGTCAGCCGGAGCGCGCGCGTCGGAAGATCCGCCGCGCGGCCGCTCATCTGGCCCGGCAGGAACGCTACGCGGGGTTGTCACCCTTACCCGCCGGCGGTTGCCTGCAATTGCTTCACCGTTGGCGCTGTCGAGGAGAGCGCCGCGGACGGAGTCGCCTGCCCGCTGAGTACCGATGAGATCATCGCCTGCAGCTGACTGGAGATCTGCGTGTAGACCGGTGTGACCGGTCGCGGCGTCGCCGCGTTGAAGACCGCCTGCTCCTGCTTGAAGTACGGCGCGGCCGCGTAGAGCTTGGCCGTGTAGGCGGACTTCACCGATGGCGGGTCACCGGCCGCGATCGCGCGGGCGATCTGGGCCGAGTCGCTGGTGAGGTAGTTGATGAACGCCCACGCGGCAGCCTGGTGCGTGCTCTTGGCGTTCATGACCAGGTCATCACCGCCAAGGGACGCCTGCGGCTTGCCGGAGGGGCTCGGGAACGGCACCCAGCCGGTCTTGTCCTTGACCGCCGGGTAGGCCGGGTTCGAACCCTGGGACAGGGCGAAGATGTACGGCCAGTTCAGCGCGAAGGGCGTCTGGCCGGCCAGCCACGCGCTCTGCACGTTGGACTCTTCCCAGGTCGACACGGCAGTCGGAGCGATGTGGGCCTTGTGAATCGCGTCGGACATCATCGTGAGCACACTGACGTTGGCCGGGGTGTTGATGTTGCCGAGTGTGGACGGCGAGATCTGGCCGCCGAAGCTCTGGAACGCCGTCACCGCGCCCTCGTACTTGTCGCCTTCAAAGGCCAGGCCCTCCTTCAGCTTGGGGTCTGCCTTCATGGCGGCCGCCGCATCGGTAAACAACTGCGCCGGCGTTGTCGGCGGAGTCTTGATCAGGTCGGTGCGGTAGTAGAGGCCCTCGGCGTTGATGAACCACGGGATCGCGTAAATGCCGCCCTTGTACATTCCGGTGGCCATCTGGCCAGGGAAGAAGTTGCTGGTGTCCGGGTGGAACTTGCTCATGTTGGCCAGCCAGCCTGGCCTCGCGAACGTCACCGGCCAGATCACATCGGAGGTGATCACGTCTGGCGTGCTCGATCCGGCCGTGAAGTGCTGCGTGAGCTGCTGATACGCGACGTCGGAGGTCGGTGACAGCGTGAGGATACTGACCTTGATATTGGGGTGGATTTTCTCGAACGCCTTCACGGCGGCCTGGGTCGCGGTGCCCTCGGCGCCCAGTCCCTGGGTCGCGAACACGATCGTCTGCTTGGCTGACGCAGGCACTTGCTTGCCCGCGGCGCCTCCGCCGCTGCTGCTGCAGCCGGCCGCGGCAAGTGACGCAGCCGTCCCGAGTGCGACCGCGATGACCGCGGCGCGGTGTCGTTTCCTGAGGGCACCGATCCTGCCCAACTGCCTGGTGTGGCCTGACCACGTCGTCATCGTGGCCACCTCCTTTGTTTCCAGTCCGCTGCTTCCAGTCCGCGGAATGCGACAGCAAAATGGCCCGCGGTCTCATCCATTGCAGGGGAAATGACATTGCAGGCGCTGTTCGCTAGGAGCGCCACATCGAGGTCCCTTCGGGTCGATCGAACTCCGGCGGACCCCCCGACGTCGGGCTCTCGGGCCTGCTCTGTGGTGCGAGTCAGGCCGCCAAGCCCGGCGATCTTGCCGAGCTTACTACTATATACCATTATTACTGATAGGTAAGATAAAGCTTACCTATGGTACTAACACCTTTTCCTCCGCGACAGGTGCCTGCGTCCAGCTACCCGGCCGTGGTTGGTTCACACATGACTCACACGCCTTTCGGACAGCGTGCGGAACTATGGGTCCGCGCCGAGGTCAGCAAGTCAGACGTCATTACCTGGCGGAATGCGCGGCGCCGTACCCGCGTCGCTGGCAGCCGATCGCTGCGGGGTTGACTGGACCCGTGATCATGTCCTCCCTACATGCCGGCCTCGTGGGTGCGGTCGCTGCTGGCCATATCGATCAGCACTACCTGTTCGAAGCCCGTCAGATGCAGGCGCTCTCGCTGGCCGTGCACATCCCGCTGGTCTGCTTCGGCATCGCGTTCCCGGTCCTGGTCCTGTTCGCGGAGTGGCGCTACCTGCGAACCAGCGATCCGGTCTACAAAACGCTGGCCAGGCGCTGGTCCAAGATCATGCTTGCGTTGTTCGCCGTGGGCGTCGTCACCGGGACGATCCTGAGCTTCGAGCTCGGGCTGTTGTGGCCGGTGTGGATGCAGGATTTCGGCAACGTGTTCGGGCTCGGGTTCACGTTGGAGGGGTTCTCGTTCTTCGCCGAGGCCATTTTCATCGGGATCTACGTGTATGGCTGGGACCGGCTCCGACCGCGGGTGCATTTCCTGTCCGGGCTGCCGATCGCGATCGCGGGGGTGACCGGCTCGCTCTTCGTCATCTCGGTCAACGCGTGGATGAATCATCCGACCGGGTTCACGCTGCGGGCAGGCCGAGCGGTCGATGCCCACCCGTGGTCGGCGCTGTTCGCCAACCCGTTCTTCTGGAGCGAGTACGTGCACATGTACTTCGCGGCGTACATCGTGGCCGGATTCCTGGTGGCGGGCGCCTACGCGTGGGGCTTCCTGCGGGGCCGCAGCGGTCGATACGAGCGAACCGCCCTCGGTATCGCACTGGGCGCGGCCGCGGTCGCGGCGCCGCTGCAGGTAGTAGTCGGCGACTGGGCAGCGCGAGACGTGGCTGAGGCGCAGCCGGTCAAGCTGGCCGCCATTGAGGGTTTGGCGACCACGACCAACGGGGCAGCCGAGCACCTGCTGGGCTGGTACAACGGCCACGCCGTCGTGTACGGGATCCAGATCCCCCGGCTGCTGTCCCTGCTCGCCTTCCACAGCCCGAACGCCACGGTCAGGGGGCTGAATATCGTCCCCCTGGCTGATCAGCCGCCCGTCAACGTGGTCCGGTTCGCATTCCAGACCATGGTCGGCATCGGCTTGCTGCTCGCCCTGATTGGACTTGTCTATCTCTACATCAGGTTCCGCAGCAGGCGGCTGCCCGCAGCGCGATGGTTCTACTGGGCTGTTGTGCTGGCAGGACCGCTGTCGGTGGTGGCGCTGATCGCCGGCTGGATTACCACCGAGGTCGGCCGGCAGCCGTGGATCGTCTTCGAGGTGATGCGGGTCAGCCAGGCGGTAACCGGGGCTCACTTCATCCCGATCGGGTACGGCGCTCTGTGCCTGGTCTATCTCGGCCTGGCTGCAGCGGTGGCCTGGCTGCTCCGCAGGTTCAGCCGTGTTCCTCTGCAGATCGAAGGCCAGGTTGGGGCCGCCACTGGAGGTCACCGTGCTGTCTGACGTGCCGATGGCGTTCATCCTGCTGGGAATAGCCGCCTACACGGTGCTCGCCGGCGCCGATTTCGGCGCAGGCATCTGGACGCTCATCCCCGGGGGCGGGCGGGCAGACGCAGCCACGACCCGGGATCACACCCGGCACGCGATGGGGCCGGTGTGGGAGGCGAACCACGTCTGGCTGATCTTCGTGCTGACGGTCTGCTGGACCTGCTATCCCGTGGCATTCGGCTCGATCGTGTCCACTCTGGCCATTCCCCTGCTCATCGCGGCCATCGGAATCATCTGCCGCGGCACCACCTATGCGCTGCGCAGCCAGCTCGAAGGCGGCGAGGCTCACGGCATCCGGCTCGTGGAGAACCTGTTCGCCGTGTCGTCCGTGCTCACCCCGTTCGCGCTGGCCACCGTCATCGGGGCGATAGCTACCGGCAGGGTGCCGGTCGGCAACGCGCGCGGCGATCTGATCACCTCCTGGCTGAATCCGGTCTCCCTCATGGCCGGAGTGCTCGCCGTCGCCTTTTCTGGTTACCTCGCGGCTGTCTACCTGGCCGCGGATGCCCGTCGGCAGTCCGAGCCAGCGTTGGAGCGCGACTTCCGCGCCCGTGCTCTGGGTGCCGGCGTCGTCGCCGGCGCCCTCGCACTGGCAGGGCTGCTCGTGGTGCGCGCCGATGCTCGCCCGCTATGGAACGGCCTGACTACGGACGTCGGTCTGGCGATGGTGTGCCTCTGCGCGCTCGCAGGGATCGTCACGCTCGGGCTCGTCTGGCGGTCTCGATTCGGCCCGGCACGGGCGACGGCAGCTCTCGCCGTCACCGCGGTCATCGCCGGCTGGGCTGCCGCCCAGCAGCCGCTGCTGCTGCCTGGCCTGACCGTCAGCCAGGCCGCGGCCGGCCGCACGACGCTGATCGCAACGATTGTGGGCGTGGCGGTCGGCGCTGTCGTACTTGTGCCGTCTCTTGCTCTGCTGTACACCCTGCTGCTGCGCGGCCGCCTGGACACGACCGTCGAAGCGGCCGGCGCTGCCGGGGGGCCATCCCCGGCGGTCCGGGCGGACAGGGTTGAAGCGCCCGTGGCTGAGCCCGGCCCACTTAGTTCGCGTGTCTCGCGCGTTTCACGAGGTGGTCCGGTCGGAGGGTTCGCCGTAGCCAGCCTGGCGATAGGAGTTGGCCTGCTGGTCTTCGCCGGCCCAGCCTGGGCTCGCGGTCTAGGCGCGGCGTTCCTGGTGGCATGCGGCGTGACCGTCTTCGCGTTGATATCCGAACCACCTGCTGAATCCTGAGCCGTCTTTCGCCCGCTCAACTGTCCGCTGTCGGTCGGGCGACGGCCGGTTCAGGCGCTGTTAGCAACGTGTCGCTTGCCTGACGATGATCTGTTGGCCGAACCTGTATTCATGCGGAACCGTGCGGCGACTGATTCAACATGATCGGCATTCTCATCGCTGGAATCGTCATTGCTCTTCTTGCGGGCGCAGCCCTCGGCGCAGGCTTCATGGGCCTGCGACAGCAGACAAGGAGTGCTGGCCGGGTGGTGGGGATGCCGGAGTCCCAGCCCGAGGCGGTCTTCTTCGGGGGTGCGCTGTCGCGGACCGTGAGCGCGACCTGGCCACTTGCTCGCCTGGAGATATTTGACTGGGGTGTGCGGCTGGACAGCAGTGCGCGATTCCTTCATTGCCTTCCTCTATCGGTTCCTACATGGGAGGCGCGATATGAGGAGTTGGTCACTGTCCGGCATGTTACGGGTGCTGCTGGCTTCGGTTTGCGCTTCGCGGTGTCTGGAACTCCGGAGGCAGTCGTTTTCTGGTCGCGCCGTTGTTCCGAGATTCTCGACCGGCTTGGAGCTGAGGGCGTGGCGGTTGATCGGTCGCTGACTTCGCTCAAGCTGGCAGGCGGCACGTGAGTCACCGCGGTCTAGCGGCCCAGCCTGCTCACCGAGCAACACCCGGTTCGCAACGTTGCGGACGCTGGCGGCGCGGGTAGCACATGGCTAGGTCACGAGGGAGGCGACATGACCACGGCTAGCAATATCCGCGAGGCGGTCTACCGGGAGCTGAACGACGATCCCATGGTCGACACCGATGACATCGTGGTCGAGGTCTTCAAACGCGATGTCTTGCTCAACGGCACGGTTCCGAGCCAGGAACAGCGGACCGAGGCTACTGCGGCAGCTCGGCGTGTCGCCGGTATAGCCGAGGTGCATAACTTGCTGGATGTCGCGTTGCAGTCCGCTGACTTTGGGGACGACAAGGCACTCTCGGCGATCGCGAATCAGGCACTGACCGCCGACATCGGTGTACCGGCCGGCGTGAAAGCAACCGCTCGGGGTTGTGACGTCTACGTGACCGGCTGGGTAAGCCACGTCGCTCAGCGGATCGCGGCCGAGGACGCGGTGGCCGGGGTGGCAGGTGTGGTCCGTGTCATCAACCAGATCGAGATCAGAGACGAGGGGTAGCTACCACGGTCGACCATGTGAACTGGCAGGCGCCAGCGTGGCCTAGACGCTCACACCTCAGGCTGGTGGTCTGACCTTGCGGACGGAAGTACTGCCACGGCCTCGATCGAGATAAGCAACCCCATCGGCAGGATCACGTTGGCCGGCGCGGACCTGGCGGGCGGCGGGTCTGGCATGAAGCGCGCGTAGACAGCATTGATGGCAGCGAAGTCCTCGACGTTGGCGTAGAAGATCGTTGTCTTGACCAAGTTCGACAGCGAGGTTCCCGCAGCTGCCAGAATCGCATCGAGATTTCGCAGCGCTAGCTCGGTCTGCGCTTCGATCCCGTCACCAAGCGCACCCGTCACCGGATCGATACCGGCCGTGCCCGAGCAGAACACGAGATTGCCGGCGACTATCGCCTGGCTGTACGGCCCGAGCGCGGCCGGAGCAGTGTCGGTCGAGATTGCCTTCCTGGTCATTGGCGCTACCTCTCACTGGGCGAATTGAGCATCGCTGGATCAGATGATGGTGGCCATGATCATCACGACCACCAGGCACGGTTGAAGCCGGCGACCCCGCCACCTCGGGGCGGCCCCTGGCCATCCCCATCACAGCATGGCCAGCAGCGCGACCGTCGCGTAGTCGCTGCTCTCCTGGGCGTGAGGAGGCGCCAGCGGACCGCACGGCTCTAGCTCAGCGGCGCTCGCAGGTCAGTCGCTGGGTTCCTTGCGCCCTCCCAGCAACCCGAGGATGCGCTGAAGCTCGCGCCTTGGGTTCGCTGACAGCGTGACCGCGCGGCGGCGTGGGTGGCCGGAACTGGGCGCACAATGGGACGGTGAGGCGGGACCGGATCAGGCATGGACGCGTCGCCGCGTCGCGGGCGCTGGTCTTGTGTGCCGTCACGCTCGGGGTGATCGCAGCAGCGCCGGTCATCGTGATTGTGGGCGAGCCGCTGAGAAGGTATTACCTGCGGCGGCTCAGGCAGCCGCCAGTGCGGATGCGCTCAGGCGGCGTGCTGTCCCGGTTCGGGCTGCAACGCGGGGTTCTTCCGCGAGCCCGGCGCCGGCGGCCGGTCACCGGCCAAGCCCGTGCTGGCCTGGGTCATGCCTGGTTGCCGCATCGGTCAGGCGCAGGTCCGCGGGGCCGCAGCTTGGCACGAGTAATCCTCGCGAACCCGGTTTTGATCGCGCTGACGGCACCGGAAAGGTGGGCCATCGACCATGTCGGCGGCCTGCGTTCCGCCGGCCGCGGCTTCGGTCGTTTCGGCAGGCGGGGCGGCAACTGGCCGCCGCCGGCCGGGGTGCGTGAGCCAAGAGGGCCAAAGCCGAACGCGCCCGCTGGCGCCATAGCGCTGGCTGAGCCCCGGCAGCAGCTTCGGGTTATCCCGATACTGAAGGCCTTTCCGCCGGCACTTTCCAAGCCGACCCGCCGTGTGGGTTCGTTTTTGGGCCGGATGGCTGGGGTACCGCGATTGCTGGTCAGCCGGCTGCATCTTGGACGTTAATTCTCTGCCGAGACGATCTGTTAGCAACGGCTCCGGATCCGTGCCGCCACCACACATAAGCTAGGGCGCCCAGCGGCAGCGACGGCAGGTAGGTCAGGGCCCGGTACAGCAGGACTGCGGCGGCAACCCTTGCGGACGCGTCACTGCCGAGGCCGGCGATCAGGGGCGCGGTCAAGCCGAGTTCGACGACACCGAGGCCACCTGGCGTGAGGGGAAGCACCGTCAGAAGCCGTACCACGGCGAACGCTGCGAGTGAGGCCTGCCAAGATACCTGCGCCTGGGTCAGCCCTGTGGCGCGCAGGCATGCGAGCAGCACGAACCAGAAAGCGACGTTGGCCAGCTGCGTCGTGACCGTGATGCGGATCCCTCGCTCGGCGAGCATCGCGGATGTATCGGCACGGAAACTGAGCAGCCCGCTTGCCATCCGCCGCGACGGCTGGCGGCGGGCGAGCCGGCAGCCGAGTATCTCCATTCTTTGCAGCACTCGACCGGCCAGCGCGGCGCAACTCTCGCTGCGCAGGAGGAATCGCAAGGCAGCAGCGATCACCAGCAGCGCGCCGGCACCGGCAGTAAGCTGCCGCCGGTGGTATCCCGCCGGACTTGCCGCTCACCGCTAGCGCCAGCAGCGCGAGGACTGGCAGGCTGAGTCTGGCGAAGACATTCCAGATGCCGGATACCAGCGTGTACTGCACGAACTCCTGCGTTCGGACGCCCCAGCTCGTCATCATCCGCCAGCTGAGGCCAAGTGCCACTGTTCCCCCCGCCGGAACGGTATTCGCCACCGCCGACGAGCTGAGACTGACCGCTGCCGCCTGGTGCAACCGCAGCCCGGGGAGGAACGCCCGTATCATCACCCACGTGGCAGCCAGGCTGCCCGCGGTGGCGCTGATGACAAGCAGGATCCCCGGCCATGTCATCGCGGTGACGGTGTGCCACTCCTTGCCGTAGGACGAGAGCCGGGGCAGGGCGAGGCCGAACACGCCCGCCACGATCAGGACCGACACCGTGCCGACGAGAAACCTGCGGCCTCCTCGCGCTCTGGCTGATGCTGGGGGCAATAGTTCCTGCCGGGCATCGGCAATGCGCGTTGGTATCCGGAGCACAGGGCCTGCGAACCCCGTGCCATCGGACTCAGCGTCCGTCTGTACCGCTGCAGACGAGGCGAGCGCCGTGCGCGCCGGGAAGTCGTGCGCTGCGGGCGCACGGGCCTTCACCTCGGTCAGCGGCAGTGCCGGTCCGCGCTTGGCGCCGATGAGCGGCGGGACGCGGACGCCATCTGCCGTCACAGCCCGGCTGGCTCGAGGATCGGCTCCTCCATCAGGCCGTCGTGGCGCCGGCGGTCAGCAAGGCGGCTAGGCGTTGGCCAGCGCGCGTTCCTTGCCCAGCCGATGCGCTCAAAGAGCCTGATCACTTCAGCAGTGATGTCGATCTGGAACCTGTCCACACCGTGCCGTGCGCACGTGGGATCGGAGTGATGCAGGTTATGCCAGCTCTCACCGAACGAGAGCAGCGCGAGCGGCCAGAGGTTGGTGGCGCGGTCGAAGCGGCGTGTGGTGAACGGCCGGTTGCCGAGCATATGACACAGCGAGTTCACACTCCAGGTCACGTGCTGCAGCAGCAGGACCCTGACCAGGCCGGCCCACAGCAGCGCGGTCAGTGCGGCATACAGGGTGCCACCGATCGCCCAGCCGAGACCGAACGGTACCGCGAGCGATAGCACGGACAGCGCCGGGAATGCGCGTGATACTGCGCGCATCGCAGGATCTGCTCGCAGGTCGGGAGCGTAGCGATCGGTTGGCGTCGGGTCGGCACGGAAGAACCAGCCGCAATGGGCATCGAGCAAACCGCGCAGCAGGCCGCCGATACTGTCGCCGTGCCGGTACGGAGAGTGCGGGTCACCTGGCCGGTCGGAGAACGCATGATGCCTGCGGTGAGTGGCGACCCAGCCGATGACGTCGCCCTGGAAGCTCATCGAACCCGCGATCGCGAGAACTACCCGAAGGGCCGGCGCTGCTGTGAAGCTGCGGTGCGTGAAGCAGCGGTGGAAGCCGATCGTGACGCCGAGCCCCGTGAAGGCATACAGGCCAGCCATCAGCAATATGTCAGTCAGGCTGACACCGTGGCCCCATGCCAGCGACAGGGCCGCGACCAGGCCGGCGAACGGCAGGCCTGTGATGGCCGCCGCGATGGCCACCTGCACCGGGCCGCCGACGGTGCCGGATGTCAGGGCAGCATCCGGGAATGGGGCCGCGCCGTCATAATCCTCAACTGTCTGATCCGGCAATGTTTCCTCCTTGTCCGTGCCGCCCGGGGTCAGACGGCTCGTTCGTGCACGTAGCACCAGCGCCAGACCGACCCTGGCTCTGTCGCTGCTGCGACCGCGATGATCGGTCTCCTCGTAGTGATCCCTCGCATGGTGTCCGGGCGACTCATCAGAGCAGGCGACCCATCCGCAGGTCAGACACAGCAGAAGGGCTAGCCAGGGCAGTCCCTCTGCGCCGCATTGCCCGCAGGTCTGTGACAGCGGGGAGACCTGGACGGCGGACGTGAGGTGCTCGCATCGGTCCGGAGATGCATCCGAGTTGCTGCCACAGGCCCAGTGGGCCATCGCCTGGCTCCTCTTTCGTGGTCCGCTCCCGCAGGCGGTGCGACTGCGCGGGGCTGCGCAAAGCTGGCGCGACGCGGCAATGACAGCGGCGCGCCTCGTCCATCAGCTAACCGGGAGTCGGTCCGGTCGGATAGGGGCAAATCGAGCAAGGCTCATAACCTGCGGTGATAACCAGACGGACCAGCACGAACGCGTCGTCCGGCCAGCGCCGCGGGTCAGCTGGTCATGTGGGCCGGCTCAAGCCAGTTCAGCTCGGCGGCAAGCGACCTCGCGCAGTCAACGACGGCGCGAACAAGCTCGGAGTCGTCGTCGGCGCGCCAGAGCACTGACCACGGGTAGAGCGACACCGGCGCAGTCAGCTGCCTCCACACGATGCCGGGATACTGCGATGCGTACGATGCGGGGACACACGCCAGACAACGTCCATGGTGGATCAGGTCCGCTGCGCCGCGAATGCTCTGGACGCTGCCCCTGTAGAGCGCTGGGAACAAAGCCGGCCGACCGGCACAGCTCGGCAACGAACTGGTTGAACTCTGGCGCCCGCCCGTCAGGGGACAGGAGCAACGGCTCCTCTGCCAGCAGCGCCACAGGCACATCCTTCGCGTCGGCGAAGGGATGGCTCTCGGCGACGAGGACCCCGAGCGGGTCGAGGCGCACAAGCTCGGACGCCACGTCCTGCGGTGCGTGAGAGGCGCGCCCAAAGCCGACGTCGATGCGGCCGTCCGCGAGGAACGTGAGTTGTTCTGGTACGCATGCCTCCACCTGATGGATCTCCAGGTCACGGAAGCGCTCCTGAACCGCGCGGAGGATCTGCGGCATGGAGTTATAACCAGAATCGACGATGCCCGACCTGCAGCACCGGGGCCAGATCGCCTGCCTGCCGTGGCCGCTACGACCGCCCGCTGGGCCGATACCAGGATCTGGCGGGCCTCGTTCAGGAACGCCGCCCCAGAGGGGGTCAGCGCGACGTGATGCGTACTCCGATCGAGCAGCGTAACGCCGAGCTCCCGCTCGAGGCGCTGGATCTGCTGGCTGAGCGCGGACTGAGCAATATGCTCGCGAGCCGCGGCCTTGCCGAAGTGGAGCTCCTCAGCGAGCGTGACGAAGAACCGGAGCTGACGGAACTCCAAGGGGTGCACCCCCTCTGTGCCTGGGGTTACGTTCAGTATGCACCGGACACGGAAGCGTTCTGCGTGCTAGATCGACTCGGCGCGGGTCCCGCTGCCTGACTCGTAGCCATGTGATGCCTGGCGCCCTGGCGCAGGAGGAAATCTGCTCGATCGGGCGCGAGGATCCGCCGAATATATGAGTAATGCCTGTGGCAGACCCCGGTCGGGGCCCGCCACAGGCATTGCCGTCAGACTGAGTGAACCTGGTCCGCCTGCGGGCCCTTGGGCCCCTGGCGGGTGGTGTATTCGACCTTCTGGTTCTCTTCCAGCGTGCGGAAGCCACCCATGTCGATCGCCGAGTGGTGGACGAATACGTCGGCACCACCGTCGTCAGGGGCTATGAAGCCAAAGCCCTTATCTGGGTTGAACCACTTGACCGTACCTCGAGCCATCTGCTGTCTCCTTCTAAGACGAGCTCCAAGATCCGCGCACTCGCGCGAACCAGCCGCTGGTTGCCCGCCAACGGAAGTGAGGATCCACAGCCAGAAGGCAAGACGCCCAAGACGAAAATGCGGGCGCCTTCACGATCGCAAACGTCATCAGCAACTGGTACGCAGAACACTCTAGCCAGACGGGTTATTCCGACGCTGAAGCGCCCCGCGTATACGGATGAGACTACCAGGACTGCCGGCGCCACCGCGCGGCCGCACTGATAAATCACTCCGCATAGCTTGCGAACTGCGACGCTCGCGAGCCAACTGACGACCCACCAATGTCATCAGCGCTGGTCGCATGGCCAGGCCTGCGGGGAACCCCCGGCATGGCCCTGACCTGCGGACTCAGGTCTACGGCGGCACATGACACGGTAAGCCTCACAGGCGTTCGGTGACCCAGCGCCAGCCGCCTGATTCATCATGCACAGGCCGGACAAGATGGGATCCGGACGAATCAGACAGCTCATCAAGGACGCGGATAAGTTGGCGGTGAAACTGTTCTGGTCGGTGCTCGTCGTCCTGCGTCCTATGCGCGACTAGTGTCACCAGGGCGGCATCGCCGCCCACCAGTCGTGCCGTGACGTTGCCATTGTAGTCAAGGCTTACCGCGGCGATATGTCCCGCTCTGATGAACTCGGTCCCATCGTCCTTGGCCACCCACACCTCAGACGCATCCATACGTGCCTCCTCAGTGTCTCCCGGAGCGTGCCTCGGATGAACCGCGGCGCGGCCGCTCTCTCCACTATTGCACTCGGGCGGCCGTCTGACAGGAGGCGTCGGCGTAGGCGATGCGTGAACTCAGCTGCTGCCTGGCCCCGCCTGAGAGGCGGCTTGCGATGCCTGAAGCCGCCCGTGTCGGTCGGTTCTCACCAGTGCATTCTGTGCCCGGGCGCAGGCGTGGCCATCCCGGGTCTATCGCCGGGCGGACAGCGTCAGCTGCGCGCGCTCCGCGATCGGGCGCGACGCCCCGGACTGGGCACTGATGTGCGCTGCCTGAACTCGGTGACCTTGATTGGCGTGCCGGATGTCGCCAGCTCCCTGACCGCCTCGTGGCCAGGGACGACCGGGCGGCTGACCGCGAGAATGCCGGCGGCATCGTGAATCCGGGCGACGTCGGCGACCTGACCGGGTTCCACCAGCGCCAGAACGGCGCCTGTGGCTCCGGCACGGCCCGTCCGGCCAGATCGATGGACGTAGTCCTTGTAGTCGTTGGGCGGGTCGTAGTGCACGACGAGCTCGATGTCATCGACATGGATGCCGCGGGCGGCGACGTTCGTTGCGACCAGGACCCGGGGCTTTCCCGCGGCGAACGCGGCCAGGGCCCGCTGCCGCTGGTTCTGGCTGAGGTTGCCGTGGATGGCGGCGGCATCAATCCCGGCCCTGGTCAGCTGCTTAGCGAGCCGGTCGGCGCCGTGCTTGGTCCTGACGAAGAAGAGGGTGCGGCCGTCCCGGCCTGCTATCTCGGTCGCGACGGTCAGCTTGTCGCCCGCTGGCATGATGAAGATCTGGTGCTCTGCGTCGGTCGCGGTCACTGCCGGGGCGATGGCATGCAGAGCAGGATCGGCCAGGTAGCTGGTCACCAGGCGGGCGACAGCCCGGTCCAGGGTGGCCGAGAACATCAGGCGCTGGCCGGACGGGGTCGCATCTAGGATCCGCGTGACTGACGGCAAGAAGCCGAGGTCAGCCATGTGATCGGCCTCGTCGAGGACAGTGATCGCTACCTCGCCGAGCGTGCAGGCGCGCCTGTCCATCAGGTCGATCAGCCTGCCCGGCGTGGCGACGACGACGTCAACGCCCTGCCGCAGCCGTGATATCTGGCCGCCCAGGGCGACACCGCCGTAGATGGTCATCACGCTGATTCCCAGCGGTCGGCCGAGCGGTGCCAGCACCTCAGAGACCTGCAGCGCCAGTTCCCTGGTGGGAACGAGCACGAGGGCTCGCGGGGCCTTCGGGGTGCGGCGTGGCGAGGTGCTAGCCAGTTCGGCCAGCCGGGTGAGCATAGGCAGGCCGAACGCGAGCGTCTTGCCTGATCCCGTCTGCGCCCGGCCAAGTATGTCGCGGCCGGCCAGCGCATCAGGCAGCACCCGGTGCTGGATGGGGAATGGCTCGCTAATTCCTTGCCGTGCCAGCTCGGCAACTAGCGAGCCAGGCACGCCGAGGCCGGCGAAGGTCGCCAGCGCCGGCGACGGCGCGGCCATGGCCGCCTCCAGGGCCCGGTTCAGGCTCAGGGCACCGTGCTGGTCGCCGGCGCGGCGACCGACGCCGGTGGCGCGGGACTGCGATGCCGCGGCCGCGCCGCGCCGGATCCCTTGGCGATTACTGCCAGCCCGCACGGAACGGCCGGTGCTGATCGTGGCGCGGGCGGCGGGATGGCGCCGTCGGCCTGAGGCCGCGCGGGGGCGGCCGTTATTCGGGGACAATAGAAGACTCCGTCTGTGGTCTCGAAGGCCGCGACGTACACGAAGACGTCAACGAGGACGGCGAAGAACTCGCCGAATACGGACCACTCCGCAAGCGACCGCGCGGGCACGACGCCCCCGCAAGCCGCAGCGCCATGCGCTGCCGCTATTCAGACTACCAGTTGCGTGGCAGACAGCCTGCTACCGCAGTGACCGCCGTGCAGGGCTCGCAATCGTCGGCGCGCGGCGGTCGGCCTGCCCGGTGCGCACAAACGCTGGCTGGCCGTACGTCGGACTGGACTCGCCGATGGCTGTTATCCCCAGAGGCCCGCTGTCATGCCGGCACCTGCTGCCTGGAGGGCTGGTGATGGCGGCGTGGATAGTAGGGAAGATCTCGAGATGCCGACTGAGACCAGTGATCGACAGGACGTCGGCTACCTCCGGCGATGGCGAGGCCAGGCGCAGGAGTCCGCCTAGGAGCCTGGCACGGCGATCGGTGGCCACCAGGACCGCAAGGCCGGCTGCGTCGGCGTAACTGATCGCGGACAGGTCGATGGCGAGGCGGCTGGGAGCCGGGTCGAGCAAGGCAAGGAGCTTCTCGCGCACTATCGGAGCAGCCCTGATGTCGAGTTCGCCGCTGAGTGCGGCAACGAGATAGCCGCGCTCGATGCGCGAGGAAAGACTGAGGCCAAGAACGGGGCTAACAGTCGGACACAACAGAGCGCTCCGATCATGGGCGGGTTGGCTGGGTGGCGTACTCAGGCCAGGATGCGCCGCTATACCGGGTCGCAGGCCAGGCTAAGAGTGGCGCCCGGTTCGCCGCATTACCAGGCGTAGTGGCTTCACCGCCACGCGGAATCTGTCGAGCACTGCTGGTCGGCGCGTGCGCGTGCGAGCGTGCGTAGCGGGTGGTGGCGGCTGCGGTGTGGCGGTGCCGCTAGCGGATGGCCGCGGTGGGGCGGGGGTAGCGGTCGGATCTGATGCGGCGTGCTCGGGCATGAAGTTCCTTCGAACGTGGAGTCTGGATGCGTCCTGGAACAGGACTGGCGCTCATCGCGTCGCTGCTGGCGCAGCCGCCAGGCCAGTGGCCTGGCCCAGCAGCTTGCATCGGGCACTGGCAAAGTCAGCCGGGTACGCGGCAATGCGAGCCTCACGAGCGCGGACGGTCACGATGACCGGACCAATGCGCATGAGCTCCTCCGGTAGCCCCGGGTAGCTGGCCGCCATCTGCGGGTGACTTCGGTGCCTAATTTGACGCTACGCCAGTAGCATGAAACTAGCAATGGATTTCCAGAAATCGAAGACTATAGAAGATGGCGAAACGGGCCTTCCCCGGCGATTACACCAGGCATGCCGCTGCTGGTGATGGCACTGGCATCGTCACGTCGACGTCCCGTCAGAGGACGCTTCGCGGACCTGGGCCCCGGGCCTGGTGACGCGGCCCGTCACTACCCTCTGCAGGCAGTTTGCTTTCCCGTGCCTGCGCGGTGCATCTCGAAATATGGAACTAGCAATCTATTTCTAGAAACGGTGCTAGCGTTCTGCCGGTGGGCAGTTGGAGCTTCCTGACCAACCATGCGCGGGTCCTGCTGCGGATCGCCCAGGATCCGGGCGCCCGGCTGCGGGACATCGCAGTTGCCGTCGGCATCACGGAGCGCCGTGCGTACGGGATCGTCACGGACCTGGCAGCGGCCGGTTACGTCGTTAAGGAGAAGGACGGCCGCCGCAACCGCTATCAGATCCAGGCGCATCTCCCGCTACCAGACCCTGCCAGCCAGGAACTCGCCATTGGCGACATCCTGGCCATCTTGATAGGTGATGAAGCGAAGCAGGAAGCCACGCAGGAGGATCGGTCCGCTGGCGCGGGGGAACACCCAACCTGATATCAGCGGCCCGGTGTAGCCGCGGATATCACTTTCACGCGGCTAGTGCGAGCAGCAGTCTCGGGCTTGAGCGGTCAGGGCGCGCTGACGGTGGCCGGCCGAACGGCGTTGCCTGGCCTGCCAACGCTGTTGAGGTGGCCCAGGACGCTAGCGAACGATCCCGCAAGGCTGGTCTGGCAGTAGGCCAGGCCGCGCTGTTCGCAGAATTCCCTGATCAGAGGCTGGCAGTGACGCAGGCTCGGCCGGGGTGCCGAAGGGAACAGGTGGTGCTCGATCTGGTAGTTCAGGCCGCCTAGGGCCAAGTCGGTCAGCCAGCTACCGCGGATATTGCGTGAGGTGAGTACCTGGCGGCGCAGGAAGTCACTCCGGTCGGTGGCTGTCAGGACAGGCATGCCCTTGTGGTTGGGAGCGAAGGAGCAGCCGAGATAGAGGCCGAAGAGCCCCTGCTGCACGATGACGAATGCCGCGGCCTTCCAACCGGGTCCCAGCACCACCAGGACGAGGGTTAGGTAACCGGCCAAATGAGCGGCGAGCAGTGCCGCTTCGGTCCGACGGTGCGGCGATGGCGGCCGCGCGGTCAGTGCGCGGACGCTCGCGACGTGCAGGTTAACGCCCTCGAGCAGGAGCATCGGGAAGAACAGGTATGCCTGGTAACGCCGGATTAGCCGGACAATGCCTCGGGCGGAATTCAGCTGACTGGCGCTAAAGATGAGCGCGCCACCAGCGATATCAGGGTCTGCGCCCTCGGTGTTGGGATGAGCGTGGTGCCGGTTGTGCTTGGCAACCCACCAGCCGAAGCTGAGTCCGATGCCCAGGTTGCCTAGCAGGACGCCGGAGATGTAGCTGGATCGCCTGGAGCCAAATATCTGGCGGTGCCCGGCATCATGTCCCAGGAAGCCCACCTGGGTGAACAGCACCGCTAGTAGCGCGGCTACCGCCAGCGTCCACCACGAGTTGCCCACGACGACGAAGACAGCCCATCCGCCAGCCAGCGCTCCGACCGTCACAAGGATGTTCCACGTGTAGTAGCGCGGGCGGCGGCGCAGCATCCCTGCTTCCCTGACCAGTCTTGATAGCTCGGCGTACTCGCTTCCGGCAGGCTGCCCGCGGGAAGACCGCGGCGGTTCCGACTGCCCGGGGAGCGCCGGGAACTCTTTGTCGCTGGTTTGCACTAGGGACTCCTGACGGCACGTTGATAGCTGAGCTACGAAGACGCGCCAGGGTCCAGGGCGGCGACAGCCGAGCCAGCCGCGTCAACTGACGGAGCCAGCCAAGCTCATTAGTCTCAACCGTACATTGCCCAGAGGTCACTAGGGGTGGCCGGCCGCTCAACGCGGATGGAACTCAGAAGGCGCCGCTGGCTAGCGGGCGCCAGGCTGCATCGATCCCGCCGAGCAGCGTCTGGATATTCGCGGTGAATCACCGTTGACGGCGGGATGCAGCCGCCAGCCGTCACGCCTCTGGCAGCAGGGCGGCCGCTATCGAGTCTGCGAGGAACCGTCCGTATCGGGTCAGGTTCCATCCGCAGCGGGTCACAAGGAGCTCGTAGAGCTCAGGAGAGCTATATGTCCACAGTATGTCGGTGGCGTCCTCGAGCGTTATGCCGGGTTTCAGGTGGCCGCGGTCGGCGAGCGTGCGCGCGTTTTGGCGCATCCGTTCCCGCCGCTCGCGGTCGCTGCTGCGCAGTAGGGCCGCCATTTCGGGATCGCTGACCGCGGCGTCGCGGATCAGCAGGTGGATCGGCGATACCAACGGCGCGACCTCGCTGCTGAGGCTGCCCCAGTGGCGCACGATGGCGTGCGGGTCGCGTTCGGATCTCTGCATGTCGTCGGAGCGCCGCGGTGCGGCGACCGGGCCTTCGCCGGCGAGACTCTGCTCGTAGATCGCGCGTACCAGGCCGGCTTTGCCGCCGAACGCCTTGTGGACTGTATCTACTGACAGCCCGGCCTTATCAGCGATTGACGCCATGGTGGTCGCGGCGTAGCCGCGGGCCAGGAAGCCGGCGCGGGCAATGCTGAGGATCGTCTCGCGGTTTCGGCGGGCTTGTGCCTGACGCCCGCGGGAGTCGTATGACCGGTTCATCTTGCCCGTATCCACGGCGTTCATTCTATGCTAACGTATTGAATCTAGTCACCTAGAATAGATTTGAGGCAGTGATGAACGGATCCGCCGATCCCATGTCGCTGGTGCGGCTTCTGGCCGCCGCGACCAACGCCCACGACCTCGACGCGCTCGTCGCTTGTTTCGCCGACGATTACGTGAACGAGACGCCAGCCCATCCCGAGCGTGGATTCCGCGGTGCCGAGCAGGTCCGGCGAAACTGGACGCAGCTGTTCGCCAGCATTCCGGACCTGTCCGCACGCATCCTGGCCACCGCGAGTGCAGACGACACAGCTTGGACCGAATGGGAAATGTCAGGTACCCGCCGCGACGGCGCCGCTCATCTGATGCGCGGCGTGATCATCTTCAAGGTGAACGCGGGCAAGATCGTATCGGCGAGTTTCTACCTGGAACCAGTCGAGCACACTAGCGGTGGTGTCGACGCCCAGATAGCCAGGGTTGCCCCGGCCACAACGTCGCACCTTGTCCGGCCGTGATACTCATAGCCGGCGGCACCGGAACACTCGGAACGCTCCTAGTCCGCGCACTATCCACGAGTGGCGAGGCAGTGCGGGTGCTGACCCGCGACCCGGACCGCGCCACCACGCTCCGGGCCGCAGGCATCGAGGCCCTCGTCGGTGACGTGCGCGATCCCGTCATCGCCGCCACAGCTTCCCGCGGCTGCGCGACCGTCATCTCGGCCATCCACGGGTTCACCACCGGGCGCGGCGTCAGCCCCGCCACTGTCGACCGTGACGCCAACGTCACACTGCTCCGCGCTGCCGCCGACAACAAGGTCCACCACCTGGTCCTGATGTCGGCGCACGGCGCGGCCGCCGGACATCTGATGAGCCTGCATCGCATGAAATACGCCGCAGAGCAGGCCGTCATCGGCAGCGGCCTGCGCTGGACGATAATCCGGCCCGCCCCGTTCCTGGAGACCTGGATCGACCTGATCGGCGGTCGTCTCGCCAGCGGCGGCAAATCGCTCGTGTTCGGCCCAGGCGACAATCCGATCAACTTCGTATCCGCACGCGACGTGGCCGAGCTGATCGAACAGGTTATTCACGACGACACGCTGCGCGGCCGGATCATCGACGTCGCTGGCCCCGATAACCTCACCTTCAGCCAGATCGCCGCCCGGCTCGCCGCGGAAACCGGCTCTCCAGCCAAGAGCAGACACATTCCCCTGGCCGCGCTCCGCGTGATGTCACTGCTGGCCAGGCCAGTAGCGCCCGCGTTCGCGCGCCAGGCACAGGCGGCTGTCGTCATGAACACGACCGACATGACCGCCTGTCACGACTGCGCGCCTGCGAGGCAAGACGACAATCAGGCAGCTCCTCCGCGAACGCGACCACGTGGCGGTCGCCTGACCTTTTGGAAACAGGAACGGCGTGGCCTTGCTGGCCAGCCGGACTCGGGCGTTGACCCTATGGTGTCGCCGCAGACGCAGGAGCGAGGGTTGACAAGGAAGCACATGATGAGGTTCTGGGGGAGCCATGAACATTGCTTACTACCACGCTTCGAAGTTCGGCAACGGCGCCATGGTCGCGGAGGAGTTCAGGAAGATTATGGCGGCCAGGGGGGTAACGGTCAGCGTCCATCGTGTCCGGGATGCAAACCCGAATGACCTGCCCAAGGCAGACCTGTACGTCTTCAGCTCGCCGGGCGCTGGGAAAACCGAAGGGTAACGTCCGCAGGTTCTTGCGCAAGGAGTCCTGAACGCGGACCAAATACGCGATCGTGGCACCCAAGGCGCCCCGAAGCCCGATAAGACCGGCCAGGTGCCGACGAGCAGGAACAAGACCGTGGGAGCGCGTCATCCCGATCATGAATGAGGTTTTGGCAAGCAAGGGACTAACGAAGGTCACCGATGGAGCAGTCCTGTTGACCGGCATCAAGGGGCCGCTGGAGGAAGGCTGGCAGAAGAAGGTCCAGGCTTTCGCCGATCAGATCACGTCCTTACCTACGAATCTGGTCATCGAGAACCGGAACGACCGTGACTCGAATAGTCCCCTTCGTGGGCGTCCGCAGAACACCAGCGGAGTCGCAGCGTTGTATCTGGCCATTTAGGCCCGCCGTTCGCGGGTCAAGGTTCCAAACGGTGAAGTTGGGTCACGGGCCGATCGGCCTCTGCGTGCGCCTCGGGGTGGTCCTATGACAAACACGAGTTCGCAGGACAGCATCGAGAACGTGGCAGGGGATTCCGGATGCGCCTGCTGCTAGCAGGTGCCGCAGGCGCGCTCGGGTTGCTGGCAGGAGAGGCGATGGTCCAGCGACGCCGCTGGCAGGGACCGACGGCGACGTCGACCTCGGGGCACTGAACAACGCATCTACCGCGACGACATCGACACCGTCACGAGCGGCAGCGATACGGTGGCGTTCGCGCTGCGGACGCAAGAACGCTCTCTGGGCAGAACGCCCGCCGGTCGCATACGGGCTGGCCATCAACAATGGTGGTGGCGCTGCAGCTCTTCGGGTTTTCTGGCGACGAGGGCGTCTACGGTCAGAAGCGGGACACTCATGAGCGCGAGCACGGGCCAGCAAGGTCCGTGGTTCGAGCAGCGTCAGGACGGCGAGCGCCGCTGGTTCTTCGGCGGCGGGCCTGCACGGAGGCGACGGGGGCGGGCGCGACATCGACGGTGCGTTTGCGGTAATCCTCGGTTACGAGGTACCGGATGGACCACGGCAAGGTGACACGCACTGCACCGGCACCGCAGTCCGACGAGACTGCTCTGGCGGTACGGTGAGCTCGCTCAGGCCACGTCGACGGAACGGCGCACGAGGTCCGTGGCCCGGCGCTTCAGCCGCTCCGGGCGGTGACGATCACGGGGCAGGGCTTCAAGGTGAGCGTCTCGGCGGCGTCAGCTTCGGCCCTGGTACTGGCGCTCCTGCAGACCCCGGTTACCGACCTGTGGTGGGAGCCGCGGAGCCGGCCTCAGGTGACCGCGGGAAATACGATGCCGGACCGTCGACAGAGCGCCCGTCAGGCTTCGGCCACAAGTAGCCTGGTCGTTGTCAATGATCTAGCAGGAACTGGCCGTCCGCGCGGCGCGAGGCTCTGGCCCGCCACTCACCCCGGGCGAGAGCGGTGTTGGCTACCTTCTGCGGTATGGGCGGAAGGTCTCGCGGATCTCGGCGACGAACCGGTGCGGGTCCTCCGAGGCAAGGAAGTGGCCACCGCGATCCAGCACGACGAAGCGTTCCATGCCCGGGTAGGCGCGGCGTAGCCAGCTCTCGGGCGGCACCGGCAGGTGCGGCTCATGCGGGATGAGCACCGACGCCGGCGCCGTGATCGCCTCGCCCGGGCCCAGCGGGGGTTCGGTCGCCGGCACGTAGAACCGCATCGAACTGCCGATGGTCTCGGTCAGCCAGTAGATCATGACGTTGGTCAGCAGGTCGTCTGGGCTGAGCCGATCGCGGGTGGCCGGGTCGCTCCAGGTCAGCCACTTCTCAAGGATCCACGCGGCCAGCCCGACCGGGGAGTCGTTGAGCGCGAGGGAAAGCGTCCGTGGCCGGGTCGCCTGCACGTGGTCGTACGCGCCGACGTCGCGGTCCCACCGTTTCGAGGCGGCTACGAAGGACTGCTCCGCTGCGGTGAGCGTGTCGGCGGGAGCGAGGTACGGCGACATGGGGCTGGCGGTCTGCACGGCGAGCAGCCCCGGCGGGTTGCGCACCCCGAGCCAGCTGATCACCTTGCCGCCAATGTCGTCGCCGTGCGCGACGTAGCGCTCGTATCCCAGCTGCTCGGCCATGAGCAGGTGGAACAGGTCGGCTATCCACCGCCGGGTCGGCCGCCGGTCCAGGCACCGGTCGGAGAACCCGTAGCCGGGCAGCGCGGGCGCGACCACGGTGAAGCTGTCCGCGGGGTCGTCACCGTGCGCGGCCGGATCGGTCAGCAGGGACAGGACCCCGAGGTACTCCACCATGGAGCTGGGCCAGCCGTTGCAGAGCAGCAGCGGCATCGGGTCGGGCCCGGCGCCCTGAACGTGCAGGAAGTGCAGGCCAACCCCGTCCACCGCGGCCCGGAATTGCGGTACCGCATTCATCCGGCGCTCCTGGGCACGCCAGTCGTAGCGGTCGCGCCAGTAGGCCACCAGCCCGGCGATGCGCTCGATCATGTCGTCGTCCTCGCCGGCCGGGTCGCCGGGCTCGCCGTCCGGCACGCTCTGCCGCGGCGGCAGCCGGGCAGCGGCGAGGCGCCGGGCCAGATCATCCAGGACGTCGTCGGGAATCGCGATCTGGAACGGCCCTGGCTCGGTCACAACGACACCCTATATACGGTCAGGTCACCCGAGGCCCGCAAGCAGACCGTACAGCCGCTCGGCATACCGAGCACGGGCTGCGCAGCACTCGCCTAAGGCAAGCATCTGGGTCGACCACCGGGCGGCTCACATTGAGGTGGTTCGGCAACAAGAGTTCACGCGAATGAGCTTCCGTGCTACAGCTGAGGCCAGTGCGCGCCCAGGTAGGGGTCGGGCTGGTCGTGTGCCCAGCGGTCGAGGGCCTTGGCGAGCGCAGCGGCCTGGCCGCCTCCTGCGGCGAGGTTCCTTTTCAGGACGAACACAAGGACCACGTCGCGTTCTGCCGCGTAATCGGTGACATTCTCGGTGACGACAGCCCGGCCTTCTGCTCTTCCGGCTGCCGCCACCTGATTGTC
Organism: uncultured Actinomycetota bacterium; assembly: GCA_963809195.1. Lineage (GTDB taxonomy): Bacteria > Actinomycetota > Actinomycetes > Streptosporangiales > Streptosporangiaceae > Chersky-822. The sequence goes on from CAWEIQ010000007.1 coordinate 369,731, forward strand.
TTCGGCAGCCTGCAGGCCGAGCTCGGAGACATGGACAGCGTCATGGCCGTACGTCTCGCGCAGCATTGCTGCGTTGTTCTGAGGGAACATCTCGTCGATCAGGAATGCGGTCACGCAAGCAGCGCCTCCCGCTCCAGAGCCGCTGCCTGGCTTCGCGCTGCCATGGCCTTGTTCCGCTCGATCCGGCGGCGGATGTCGTCGGCGTGCTCGGCCGCATAGTCAAGGGCGATGCGGATGAGGCGAGGATGAAGGTCTGATTCCTTGCTGAGCAGGCTAACTCGCTGCTCCTCGCTGCCGTCGAGCTCCTGCAGCCGCGCGACGACCTCCCAGACGTCCGGCCCGGCAGCCAGCGCCGCGCGCCGGTCATGAGCCGGGCCCCGGAAGTCGAGCTTTCGCTTGCAGGTCGGTGGCCATCTGCCCTGTAACCTGCGCTGTCCCGGCGCGTGCGGTGTGGCGTCTTGATCGAAAAAAAGATATCACTAGGATGGATCGATGATATCAATTTTTGCCCAGCGGAGGAGGCGCCAGATGGCTACCGAGTCGCGGCTGACCCGACTGTCGTATGCCCCGGAGATTGCCCAGGCCACCGTCTCCAACTTGCTTGTCGTCTTGTGCAGCGAACGGGCCGCCCAGCCGGTCGTCAACACCGGCACCCTCTACCAGTAACCCAGACGACGGAACCGCGGTGACCGAACGCAAGAGTGTCCTGCTGCGGCTGGACCCTTCCATCCATGACGCCTTGGCCAGATGGGCCAGCGACGAGCTGCGCAGCACCAACGCCCAGATCGAGTTCCTCCTCCGCCGCGCGCTTGCCGACGCCGGGCGGCTGCCGGGCCGCGCCGGACCGATGCGGTCCCGAGGCCGGCCACCTGCCGCCAGCAGGTCCGGAGCCAGCCCGCCACCGCACGGTGATGACCAGCCCGGGTGACGTCACCCTCGGTTCGGGCAGGAGCATTGGCGCTCCAGCGACGGCGCCTGGCCCTGGGCGCCGTCGGGCACGATCACGCTGTTGTCTTGTTTGATCTTGAGCCTGTTTGATCTTGAGCCGGACCGGTTCTTAGTTGAGCCTGCTCCATCCGCCCATGCGGACCCGCGACTGATGCGCCTTGACAGCCCATAGCAAAGTGATATCACTTTGATAGGCGACCGGAGTGGCCGGACACCGAAGGCCATAGGAGACATCCCGATGAACGCACCCAACGACAACACCGCTCCGAAAGGCCTGCGCGGGTGGTGGCTAACTCCCCCGCGACCCGGTCTGCAACGCCTGATCCATCCATGGGAGTACCGCCGCCTCCGCTTCTTTGGCGTCACACGTGTTGCCGGTGGCAGTGTCGCGGCCGCCGCGGGCTTGATTTGCCTTTCATACGGCGTCTACGGATGGGCAGCCTTCTTCCTGGTTATTGCAGCGCTGAATCTCGCGGGTGGTTACTGGTACCTCACCATCGATCGCTCCGCATCTGGCCGGACCTGAGCCTGCGCTACAGGCACACAGCAGCGCTGGTAGCAGATCCGTCAACGACAAGGCCCCTTCCATGATCGGAAGGGGCCGCTGACGTGTGTGGCAGTGCACGTACGCGACGCCCGGATTGCTGGTGGTCTCCTCGGTCTTCGTTGATAGGCACCGATCCCTGGCGAGCGGACGTTGGCTCTAGGTTCGGCGAAGCCCTTCACGGGAAGCGGGTCCGGGTTCGCGACACGTGCGACGGCGCTGGCAGAATGCTGGCGTGATCAAGGGAATCCACCACCTGGGCCTCACTGTCCGGGACGCCGAGTCGAGCGCGGCGTGGTACGTCGAGGTACTCGGCTTCCGCCGGGCGGGGGAGCACCTGGCCCCCGACGGCGCATTCCGGAAGGTCTTCCTCCGCCACGACAACCTCCCGTCCCGCATCGGCCTGACCGAGCACCGCGCCGGCAGCAAGGACGTGTTCGACGAGACGCGGATCGGCCTCGACCACCTGTCGTTCGGCGTCACCGACCGCGCCGAACTCGACGCGTGGGTGGCACGGTTCGAAGCCGCCGGTGCCGAGTACTCGCCGATCGCGACGGCGAACTCCATTCCGGGCGCCGCCGTCGTGGTCTTCCGTGACCCCGACAACATCCAGCTCGAGATCTTCTTCGACCCGGCCTGGGCCGAACGCGCCTAAGGCAGCGGTTTGCAGACCCTGGTACCCGTGGTGATCTGCTGTCTGCGTCCGGGACCATGGCTAACAGCATCTGATCTGCAGGAACACTGCTCGCCGTTTCAGCCTCGTTGCGCAGGGCAGCGATACGGATCGTGGCGCTGACCCAAACCGGCCAGCGCGCCCAAAGACACCCGCTGTCAGGCACTGTCGGCAGGTTATGCCGGGTAGGTGAGCATTGCGCGGCGCGTGGTCGAGCGGAAAGGTAGCTAGTGGCTGGAGGAGATCTGACCGTGGTGCTGCCTGCCGATGGACATGTGCATAGCGAATGGTCCTGGGACGCGGTGAACGGGTCGATGGAGCAGACGTGCGCCCGGGCCGTGGCCATCGGCCTGCCCGCGGTCGCGTTTACTGAGCATGCTGACTACACGCCGTGGACAGTTCTTCGCAGCGGCCCTGATGCGGATCGGCAGCTCAGCTCTCTTGCGGCGCCGGAGGGAACGCTGACTGCGCCGGAACTGGATCTCAGCGCATACCTGGAGTGCTTGCAGCGATGCCGGGAGCAGTTTCCTGGCCTGCACATCTTCAGCGGGGTCGAGCTGGGCGAGCCACACTGGCATGGCGCTGTCGTCGCACGGTTGCTCAGCGCCGGCCAGTTTGACCGGGTGCTCGGTTCGCTGCACTGCCTGCCGCTCGGCCGGCACTTCCCCGGGCCGCCGGACCTGTACCGGCAGCGGCCAGCAGCCTGGGTCATCCGGGAGTACCTGGCCGAGATAGCCCGCCTCATCGAGGGCACCGGCACGTTCTCGGTGCTCGCCCATATCGACTATCCGCTTCGCTGCTGGCCGCCTGAAGCCGGGACATTCGACCCTGGCGCGTTCCAGGACGAATTCCGGCACGCATTGCATCTGCTTGCTGACAGCGGCCGGGCGCTGGAAATCAACACCAGCGGGCCGCTGCACCCCGAGGTCGCCCGCTGGTGGCACCAGGAAGGCGGCATGGCGGTCACGTTCGGAAGCGACGCCCACGAGCCGGCTGGAATCGGGCATCGTTTCACCCAGGCAGCAGCCATGGCCGAAGCTAACGGCTTCCAGCCCGGCCGCCACCCCTTCGACTACTGGAGACGCACCTGCTGAGCTGCTGAGTGGCACACGCCACGCGGCCCGCGATTTGCTGATCTGCTGGCCCGCGCTGATATGTACTAGCTTCGCGTTGCGGCCCCTCGCCGTCGCGCGTTTCGCAGGAAATGTCATTGGCAGATCCATTGGCAAGTCCCGGCTCTCGGGTTCGGTCCGGCCGAGATGCTCCAGGGTTGGCTGCGCGCTTACGAGCAGTGTCCGGTCCGGAGTCTGTGCCGTCGCCATCCGGTGGTGAGCGTCGGCTGTCGCGAAGGGTCAGCTGTGGGGTGAGATCTCGACGATGAGGTCAGCGTCGAGGGCGGAGGTGATGCGATCGAGCGCGGGATGGCGGGGATGACGCCGCCTGCTTCCAGGCGGGAGAGCGCGGGCTGGGTCATACCGGCGCGGCGAGCGACCTCGGTCTGCGAAAGCTCAGCGCCAGGCCGCGGTCGCGGATGGCGCGGCCGATGAGGAAGGCAAGCTCTGCTTCGGCGTAGCCGTGGCGGTATCCCGGGCTGGCGCGGCGGTCGCGGGCGACGCCTTGTTGGGAGTCGTGGCTGCTGGTCATGGCTGCACCTCGCCGTCGAAGTGTCGTGGCTGGGCCGTCCGATCTGGGTGGCTTTACTGCTCTCATGGTCAGCAACCAGGGCCGCGGATGTGCGCGGAACGCGATTGACCAGCGGGGTGGAGGTGATGGGGCGATTCCTCGTCAGCCGCGCAGCGCTAGGTCGAGCGCGAGGACGTTCTCGCCCCACATGACCCGGCCCGTGTCGGTGAAGCCGTATTGGAGGTAGAACGCGCGCGGCGAGCCGGGGCCATCCGCGCAGCTGGTGTAAAGCACATCGGCCAAGGGGCGCGTCGCGAGGTAGCCCGCGATCGCGTCGAGCGTCGCCGCGCCGTAGCCATTGCGCTGGACCCGATGGTCGATGAGCAGCTTCCAGAGGTAGTACGGGCCGACGAGGTCGTCGTCGATCGGCTGCGGGATGTTGTCGCTGATCATCGCGAAGCCGACCAGCGCGCCAGTCTCCGTGTCATGCACGGCCCACTCGCGGGGCATCGCGCGCTGCTCCTCATCGGCCTCGGCGAAGATGTCCTCCATCGAGTTCAGGTACTGGTCCTGGCCCGGGCCACGGCGCAGGCCCATGACCGCAGCGCGGTCCTCTGAACTCGAGATGTCGCGCAGCCGGACCCTCGCCATCGCAGCCTCCTTTTCGAGCTCACGCTACACGCGCGCCTGGGTCAATGAGGGGCGAGCCTCACTGGGCCGACCTACCGAATGAGCGGCTTACGACGCCTGGGAATGACGGCGACCGGGGTTAGAATCTGGCTAGATCCCCCGCATTGCTTCGGGAGTGCGGTGCGAGGCCCTGTTCCGTGCTTTGCTTCCTCAGGCGCGAGCCTGGGCCTCAGCTATCCCGTCGCTGCCAGCTATATCTATGTTGCTTTATCGGGCGTATGGCCAGGGAACTCACAAGCGGAGAGAACCCACAATGCGGCGAACCATTATTTCAGCGTCCCTCGCAACAGGATTGGACGGCCCTCTACAAGATGGTACGCACGGGCGGCCCGTACGAATATCACTGGCATGTGCGGAAGAACAGCTGGGTCGGCGGCCAGAGACTGGTCACCGCGAAGGACCGGCCGCCCACCGGTCCAAATAACTGTGCGCGATTCGTCGCAGGTCCGAACAGTTCTTTCGTGACCTCGGACGAAACCGCCATCAAATGGACTAAGAGCCTGGGCTTGACATGGGGGACACTAGCTTCCAAGCCACCTCGCAGACGGGCTACGACTCGAACGCTCAGATCAAATACGACTTCTCCAACGCCACGCATGTCAATTATGTGTCCGGCACGAACACGATCCCTTCTAACGCTTGGCGGGCAGTTGTTCAGTCTCACCCGTCCACCTGATCGCCGCCCCAGGCGGCTGCCAGCGCCGCAGTCCGCGTCACGGGCAGCGGCGCCGGCACTGGCATCGCTGGCCCTTCTTGCGGGAGTGGTCGTATCCGGCTGCGGGTCAGGTCAGCTACCTGAAGGGCCGCTGGGCAAGCAGCCGGAGAACCACAGCACGGTGGGCCAACCGGTGCGACGTGGCGGCGCCGACACTATCGGCTTCGACGCTGTCTTCAACAGCGGGTCAGCGCCGGCGGTCATGGATCGGCTCGTCATCAGGTCGCCTCGTCACATCAAGCTCGTCGGCGCCTACGTGACGATCGGAGGGATCGTAGGCAACTGGGCGACCTTCCCCCCGGCGATCCCGTCAGCCCGCGGCCATCCGTATCTTGTCCACATAATCGCGGCGTGGGCCCAGCGCCATAGAGCCGCTGGGGCCGTCATCCCTCCGCACAAGCTGGCTGGAATCGCTCTGGGCCTTGAAGCAACCAGCGCGCACGGCAGCATCGCGGGGATCGACCTGTTCTACCACGTAGGCAGGACTGATTACGAATGGCACGGGCACACGCGGATAGTGCTGACCTCTATTCCCCGCACGACCTAGATCCAGCCAGTCAGAGGCCCAGGTTCGTGTCCCGCGGTTGGGTGGCGCGAGCAGGGGCCTCTTGGCGTTATCAGGTCGCTCACGTCACCGACGCCCGTGGCGCTCGTCTCGGGGTCGTTCCGGTCGGTGATCGCGTCGAGGCGGCGCAGCAGTTCCTCGACCGCCCATCCCAGGCGGGCCCCCTCAGCCTGGGTCAGGCCCTCGCTGTCCTCGACGCCGGTCGCCTCAGGGAACGTCGACGCGCGGAGGTTCGCGGCGGCCTGCGCGACCCGTGCGAGCGCGACCAGTCCATGTTGCGGCACTCGTCGCTCGCCATTACGGCGGACAGCCATACATCGCTGTTCGCGGACGAGGGCCACGAGGTCGCCGAAGCTATCGCCAATGTGGTGCCCCGGAAGGCCGTTGCCGGGGGACCGTCCGAAACTCCCGGTCCCAGTTCGGTCCCAGCCGAGCGTCCGAAGGGTCTCCGGTCAATCAAGTGATCAAGGATTACCTAGGTCAGCGGGGTGGGGCGTCCGGGGCTCGAACCCGGAACCTACGGATTAAAAGCCGGGCTCAGCGCCTCCGAAGCCGTCTGAATGTGTCCGGCCCCCGGATGGGAGCAGGGGCGATGATTTCGGCGTTGCTTGTAGCGTGCAAGATGGTCCGGCCGTGTTGCTGCTCAGGTTGCTGCTTCCGCGTTGCTCTCGATGGGAATCCGCACTGTCAGCTTGGGAATTGGTCCGATTCGACCCGTCCCACTGGCTGACCTGCGCGACTAGTTCGCCGTGAGTGACCGAAGTGGTCCCCCACCGCTCGCAGCTAATTGCACGCTAATTGCACGGTGGTCTGGTGACGCGGGGCCGAGCGGGCGCCCGCGCGCTGCCAAGTCATCCCAACCGCATTAGCAGCTCGGATCGTGGGCGTTCAGATCGGTTCAAGCTGGACCACCGTCCTTGAGCGGTCCAGGTTGAATGCGGTGGTATAACGGTGAACTGCAACCCATGCCCGAGCCTCAGCTGCGGGCGCATTGGTAGCAGCGGAATCGGAGAACCTATGACGTCGCAACTCAGGCTCGCCGTATACAGCTTCCCGGGCGAGCGTCCGGTGCTGCTCGTCCATGGATTCACCAGTAGTGCCCAGATCGACTGGATCGAGCCGGGCTGGCCGCAGGCGTTGGCTGCCCAAGGGCGTGGGACGGTCGCTGTCGACCTGCCCGGTCATGGCTCGTGCCCAGCGGCCGATCGCGACGCGATCTCGGTCAGCGCGATCATTGCGGGCCTGGTCGCGGCGATCGACAGCACCGGCCAAGACGAGGCCGACGTGGTCGGTTATTCGCTCGGCGCCCGGCTGGCCTGGCCCTTGGCTGCCACTGGCCGGGTAGGGCGCCTGGTCCTCGAGGGGCTGGGCACGAACGACGCGTGGCTGGCCGATATGGACATCGAGTTGCTCCGCGCGGTGGCCAAAGGCGAAGCCGAGGCGCCCGACCCCGACCTCGCCGAATTCGCAGCCTGGATCTCTCAGCCCCACCTCGACCGGGATCAGATGCTGCTGCTCATAGAAGCGCTGGCCGCCGAACCGTTCGATGCAGGCGCCGACCTGCCCACGGTCCCGACGCTGTTCGTCTCGGGAACCGAGGACGATCCTGTCGACCAGCTGGCAGCGACCCTTCCGAACGCGGAATACCTCCCGGTGCCAGGTGATCATCGCGGCGCGCTGATGTCGGCTGAGTTCCGCGCGGCGGCGCTCGACTTTCTCCACTAAGTTAGGCGGTCCGTCCTGCGCCGTGGCATCACAGCGCAGGTCACGGGGTCGTGTCCTGGTCCCCTCCGTCGTCCTCGACGGGCGCCGGAACCCTGGCGAGCGGGACGTCGACCCCGCAACCGCTGCTGCCGGCCTGGGATGACGCACTCGATGCGATCGGCCTGGATGACGAGCCGTTGGATGTGGCCCGGTTCGGACCGAAGTTCGACGCCCAGGGCGTGCTCGGCGGAACCCGAGACGCCAAACGGTGCATCGGCTACCTCACCAAATACCTGACCAAACAGCTCGGCCGCTGCCACACCGCCAGCACCGACGCGCAAGCCGATCATGTTGCCCGGCTGCTGGTCGCGCTCCGGTACGAGCCCTGCTCGCCTACGTGCGCGAACTGGCTCCGTTACGGCATCTCGCCGAAGCACCCGCGCGCGGCGGTCTGGTCCCCGGCCATTGCAAGGGCAAGGCACACCGCGCCGAGCACCTCGGCTACGCCGGACGCCGCGTCCTGACATCGCGCAAATGGTCCGGCAAGACCCTGGCCGACCACCGCGCCGACCGCAAAGCCTGGCTCGTCTCCATGCTCGATCTTCCGGCAATTGACCCCGCCAGGTACAGGTGGGAACGCGTCACCCCTTCCGACCGCGACGCCATGACACCGACCCGCAAGCTCCTGCACGTCCTGGATCATCGCGCCCGCTGGCGCAACGCGGTCACCGAGGCACGGCGCAGGTCTGAGCTCAGCGACTCGGAAGGCGAGCGGCACATGGAGGGAAGGGCGGCAGCATGAACACTACAGCCAGCTTCGGCGCTCCGAACCTGCATGAGTCGTCGGCGCAAGTCAGCTTGCTGCTTACCGCTGAGGAGGCGGCCAGGGCTTTGCGGGTTGGCCGGAGCAAGGTCTACGAGCTGATGCGCTCAGGCGTCCTGCGGTCCGTCAAGATTGGCGGCTCCCGCCGTATCTCGGCCACTGCGCTCGCGGAGTTCGTGGCCGCGCTTGAACGGGACGCAGCATGACGGCCCGACAGAGACCGCGGAGACGCGGCAACAGCGAGGGTTCCATCTACCGGCTGGCCGATGGTCGCTGGCGCGGCTCGGTGTTCCTCGGCTACCGGGACGGCAAGCCACATCGCAAGTACGTCACTCGCCGCACCCGCGCCGAGGCGGCGAGGGAAGTCACCAAACTGGTGGATCTCCAACGACAGGGACGGCTCGTCACTACCGGGCGCATCACCGTCGCCGAATGGCTCGCGACCTATCTGGATCAGGTCGCCCGGCCCAAAGTCAGGCCCCGGACCCTCGACCGGTACCAAGGGGACATCTCCCGGCACATCGTCCCGGCCATCGGCCGCCACCGCCTAGACCAGCTCCGCCCGGCCCACCTGCTGGCGCTCTACAACGCCAAGGCTGCCGAGGGGCTATCCGGCGCGAGCCTGCGGCACATCCATGCCGTCATCCGCCGCGCTCTCAACGTGGCCGTCAAATGGCAGTTGATTGGCGTCAATCCCGCAAACCTGGTCGACGCGCCCCGGCCAGCTCAGCACGAAGTCGTCCCGCTTTCGGCAACGGAAGCTCGCAAGCTGCTCCGAGCCGCGGAAGGCGATCGGATGGAAGCCCGCTGGCTGATCGGCCTGGCCCCTCGGCCTGCGCCAGGGCGAAGCGCTCGGCCTGTGGTGGCAAGACGTCGACCTGGACGCCCGCTTGATCCGCGTGCGCCGGGCATTGCAGCGCCAGAGCGGTACCGGGCTGGTTTTTACCGAACCCAAGACCGCCCGCAGCAAGCGCACGATTCCGCTGCCCGATCAGATCGTGGAAGTCTTCCGCGATCACCAGGAACGCCAGGCCAAAGAACGCATCACTGAGGCGAGCCTCTGGCGGGGGAGTCCGTACGTCTTCACCACGCTCATCGGGACGCCGATCGATCCGCGCAACGACTACCGCGACTTCAAGCAGCTGCTCGCCAGGGCAGAGTTGCCGCCGGTCCGCCTGCACGACCTCCGGCATACGGCCGCGAGCCTGCTCCTCGCACAGAACGTCCCGGCCCGCGTCGTGATGGAGATCCTCGGGCACAGCCAGATCGCGCTGACCATGAATACTTACAGCCATGTCGCACCGGAAGTCTCGCGCGAAGCCGCCGACCGGATAGCTCGCCTGCTTTGGCAGGACTCCGGCGCCGATCACGAGCGCCAGGGTGAGAGCTGATGGGTGCCGTTGCTGCTCGCGTTGCTGCTTGGCTGGCATGCTGGCTGGCATCGGGACGCCGTGGGTTGCCGTTGACCTGGGTTTTGCTGGTGGGGCGTCCGGGGCTCGAACCCGGAACCTACGGATTAAAAGTCCGCTACTCTGCCATTGAGCTAACGCCCCGGAGGCCGCCGCCATGGCGGCGGCCCACGGCATGAAGCGTACCGAGTCCGGCGGCTGGCGCGCTCGCGGCGATCCGGGCCCCGCGGGGTAGCATCCGCTCCGTGGAAAGCGCCTTCTATGAGCCTGCTGGGACGGGTACGTACCTCTCGACGCCCGCGACCATAGGTCCGTGGTCTCGCGATGCTCAGCACGGCGGGCCGCCATCGGCGCTCGCCGTCAGGGCGCTTGAGCAGCACGAGCCCGACGAGCGGCAGCGCCTCGGCCGGGTCGCGGTCGACATCTTGCGGCCAGTGCCGATCGGCAAGCTGTCGGTCAGGGCCAGGACCGTCCGGCCGGGCCGCCGGGTGGCGCTGCTCGAGGCGATCATCGAAGCCGACGGGCAGGAGGTCCTGCACGCGCGCGGCTGGCGGATCGAGCGGCCCTCCCGCCCGGTTCCTGAGATCGTGGAGGCTGCGCTCGCCCCGCCGTTGCCGCCGACCGGAGACGGGGTGCCGCCGCTGATCTTCAGGCGGGAACCCGAGGGTTACCTGGCGTCGATCGAATGGCGGTTCCTGCCTTCAGAGCTTGATGAGTACGTTGCAGCCGGTCCGGCCGGCTTGCCGGACGGACCGGCACAGTCACCCCGGGCGGCGCGGACCAGGGCGGCGTGGGCACGGCCGCTGATCCCGTTGCTGCCAGAAGAAGAGGCGTCGCCGATGGCGCGGACGCTGCTTGTCGCCGACTCCGGCAGCGGAGTCGGCGCTGCACTCCCGCCCACCGAGTACATCTTCATCAACGTCGACGTCACGGTCGCCCTGCCCCGCGACCCGGACGGCGACTGGCTGCTTCTTGAGGCCGAGACGGTTATCGGCGCCGACGGCACCGGCCTGGCGATGACCCGCCTGTCGGATCAGACCGGCCCGTGCGGCCGGGCGTGGCAGACGCTACTGGTTGCCCCGCGCTAGCTGACCGAGCCGTCGATATACGCCACGGACAGGCCACACGCGACCGGAACTACTAAATGTGATCTCCGTCACGTAATCTGTCGCAGTCCGAACCAGCCCACAGGGTACGTCCGTACCTCTAGCTAGCTCGTCGGCCGATGCTGGCGCGTTACGGCACGAACCCCGGGCCAAGGCTCGGACCGCAGTATCTCAGGAGGGGAAATCCGCATGTCACGCAAGCTCAGCAGAACTCTGATCGGCAGCCTGGCGTTGCTGGCCGCGCTGGTCGCAGGCTGCTCGTCGTCGCATTCGCCCGCCCATCACCCCAAGGCCACGCATTCCTCGGCTCCCTCAGGTGGCGGCGGCGGTGGCGCGATCCCGCAGAACAACGGCGGCGACCATGACGGGGACAACAACGGCGGTCCCAGTGACGGTGACGGCAACGTCTAGCCGCGTCCTGGCCAAGGCGCTCGCATCGATCTCCGTTGCCGTTATCGCTGCGGCCCTCGCCGCGGCGGGATGCTCGTCATCCCCGGCGGTCAGCCAGTCTGATGGCGCGCCGGGGAAGGTTCCGTCTATCCATCTCGCGGCGGCCGGGCCTGCGCCCGCCGGCTGGCACGTCGTCAGCCTGCCCGACGGTAAGGCTGCAATGGCGTACCCGCCCGACATGCGCAGCATCGACGGCGACCGCGGAACCGTGTCGGCCGCTCGGTTCGACCCATCGGGCGGCTGGCTGCTGTACCTGAATTCAACGCCGAAGCAGGGCGACGAGACCCTCAGCGACTGGCCCGACTTCCGGATCGAGCACCTGACCGACGATGACGCCTCGACCGCCCGGCTGCTCGCGGCCAGCCACGGGGTGCGGTTCCTTGGCGGTACAGGGACCTGCGTTGTCGACACCTACGTCACGAGAATCAAGGCGCACCACTACACCGAGCTCGCGTGCTACGTCCAGGGCAAGACAAGCTCGAGCGTGATCATCGCGACCGCGCCGGCTGCCGACTGGAAGCGGGAGTCAGGGATGCTGATGCGCGCGGTCGCCGCCTACCGAGTCCAGTGACGCGACGGATGCTGGTCGCCGCTCTGCGGACAACATCCGCTTTGCGGCCAGCAGTCCGGCGAGCGTCCTGTTGACGCGCCTGTTGGTTAGTCAGCTGACGCCTGCGGTGCGGATACGCTGGCTTGGTGCTCGCGGGGGCGGGCACCGATTTGTCGTAAGGGGTGCTCATAATGACCGCGGTGGACCTGCAGGGCGCCGCCAACGTCCGTGACCTAGGCGGACTGCGCACGCGGGATCGGCGGCGGACCAGGTACGGCTTGGTCTACCGAGGCGACTCCCTGGATAGCATCACGCCTGCTGACGCCAAGGTCCTGTTCGACAAGCTCGACATCGGCACGATCGTCGACCTGCGGACGGCGGCCGAGACCGAGCTGGCAGAGCTGTCGTTCCCCGTGCCGCGTTACAGGTTCTCCGTGCTGGCCGAGGGCAGGCTCGGGCGCGAGCCGTTCCCTTCCGACGACCCGGCCGAGCTCGCCAAGGTGTACCTCAACAACCTCGAAGGCGGCCGGGAGGCGGTCAAGAGGACCTTCGAGGTCATCGCCGACAACCTGCAAGCTGGCGTGCCGACCTTGTTTCACTGCGCGGCAGGCCGCGACCGCACCGGCATCATGGCCGCTCTCCTGCTCGACCTGGTCGACGTGACCTTTGGTGAGATCGCCAGGGACTACGTGCAGAGCAACCGGAACGCGCGCCGCGTCACCCAGAAGCTTGCCGAGAACCCGCTGTACGCCAACCACGAGGCGCACCAGCGAGAGGTGATCCTGCTGCACGAGCAGACCATTATCGGCTTCCTGCGGCTGCTGCATGAGCAGGCCGGAGGGCCGCGGCAGTTCTGCCTGGACAGCGGGCTCAGCGAGGAGACAATCGCGGTGATCCAGGACAAGTTCGTCGGCGCCGCGGATGACATCGCCGGAACGTAGCGCCGCGAGCAGCGTCGCTGGCGCGGGCGCGGCCGGAGGGGCGCCGGCCGGGGACGGCACTGGACTTGGACCTGCCCGCCGACCTGGAGCTTCGCGCCGAACTCCGCCGCACCCCCGGAATCACGGTCCTGACTGGCGGCCAGACGGGCGTTGACACGCTCGCGGCCCGGGCTGCGCTCGCTGTGGGGTTGCCCGTGCACATGGTGTTCCCGCACGGGTTCCGGCAGGAGGACGGCCCGCTGACGCCCGAGCGCCGCGCCGAACTGCACGGCGCCGTGCTGCACCAGCTCGTCAGCACCGGTTTCGCGCAGCGCACGTGGATCTGCGTGAGCCTGGCCGACGTCGTGCTCCTGCTCGATCCGGCGGGCGGGGACGGCTGCCAGGAGACCCTGCGCGCCGCCGACCGGCTCGGGCGGCCGCTGCTCGACCTGACCGTGCGTTCGTCAGGGGTCGGCGGGGCCGTGAGCGGCGGTGATGTCGGCACCGCTGTCAGAACTTTCCTTCGCGCCAACGGAGCGCAGGTGCTGATGATCGCCGGATGCCGGGGCAGCCTGCTCGCCGGTCAGGTCGGCGCCGTCCGTGCTCGGCTCGAAGAGGTCGCAGCGGCTCTCGTTGAATGCCGGGACGCGCGACCGGGCTGATCGTGGCCGTCGGGCTAAACGCGGTTTGGGCGCCGCGCCGCGGCTAGTCCACGGGCGGCTAGCCTCGGCGGCTAGTCTTCTGGCGGCTCGCCCCAGTCGACGTTGACGGTTGCCGCAGTCTCCGGATGGCGTTCGAGCCACGTGCGCGCGAACGGGCAAAGCGGGACGACGGTCAGGCCCTCGCTGACCGCTCTGTCGACGGCTGCCTTGACGAGAGTTCCGCCGAGGCCGTGGTGCTCGAGCCTCTTGGGCACTTCGGTGTGGATCAGGACCAGCCGGTCGGCTCGCCTCCGGTAGATGAGCTCGGCGACGGCGCCGTCGACCGTGAGCTCGAAGCGAGACTCGGCTTGGTTGTCGATTACCCTCTCGTCCGCGTTCATGCCTATATCGTCGCATCGCGCGCGGGCGGCGAGCATGGCGCGGACCTCGTTAGGTGACTGGGGCCACTAACCGGCTTCTGGCGCGATGTGCGCGATGTGGTGGCCTTGGCGGGCCGCTCGTTCGGGCTCATTCCGGTCGTTCCGGGGTGCGCCGGGCCAGCAGGATTTCCGCGCCGACCGGCGTGAACCCGGCAGCCAGGAACGCCCGTACGCTGGCGGCGTTGGCGGGCGCGACCTGCGCCCAGAGCGGTTCACCGGGCTCGGCCAGGTGCCTGGCGGCCGCGGCGAGCGCACGGCCCAGACCTCGGCTGCGCCGGTTCTCGTCGACCTCGATCGCCGTTTCGCGGCGGCCGGCGACGCCGCGCCCGAGCAGAACTACGCCGTTGCCGTCCGCGGTCCGCCAGGCTTGCACGTCGTCGCGGTAGCTGTGCGCCCTGGCGACCCGCGGATGCGTCGGTATCTGGCTCGGGCGTGAGGTCGATGTCCGGCGGGCCAGAAAGCGGTTCTGCGAAACAGAGCATGTCAATGCTGCCGGGCCGGCGGTTGGTGGCCTCGCTCAGAGCCTGCAGAAAGGGCGGGCCGAGGGGGGCGCCAAGGTCGCCCTTCGGGAGGTGGCTGTTCGACCCAGCCGGGATCGACATCGGCGAAGACGACCGCGTGTGCCGTGAATCCCCAGACGCCCGCGTCTCGGGCCGTCGGCTGCGGCAGGACCGTGACGCCGCCGTCCGCGGGCGGGAACGTGCCCTTTGCGGCGTCGCGGAGAATCGGGCAAGCTGTTCGTTCGCAAAGTGGTTCAAAGCTCTCCTTAGCCTTCTTTGTCACGTCGGGAGCGGACGGGCCGCCGGCCGCGTTCTGGCGGACTCAGCGGTAGGCGGAGATGCCGGTGAGGGCCTGGCCGATCGCGAGCGTGTGGATCTCCTCGGTGCCCTCGTAGGTCAGGACGGACTCCAGGTTGTTGGCGTGCCTGATCACCGGGTACTCCAGCGTGACGCCGTTCGCCCCGAGGATGGTCCGCGACGTTCGGGCGATGTCGATGGCCGTCCTGACGTTGCTCATCTTGCCCAGGCTGATCTGCTCCGGGGTAACTCTCCCAGCCTCCTTCAGCCGCCCGATGTGCAGGGCGAGGAGTTGCGCGCGCTGCAGGTCGGCGAGCATCCACGCAAGCTTGGCCTGGGTCAGCTGGAAGCCACCGATCTTCTTCCCGAACTGCTCCCGCGTGGTCGCGTAGTCGACGGCTGCCTCGAGGCACGAGCGGGCAGCGCCGGTGACGCCCCAGATGATGCCGAACCGCGCTTCGGTCAGGCACGAGAGCGGGCCTTTCAGGCCGGTCACGCCGGGCAGGACGGCGTCTGCCGGCAGACGCACGTCGTCGAGATGTAGCTCAGAGGTGACAGATGCGCGGAGGCTTAGTTTCTTGTGGATGTTGCGCGCGGTGAAGCCGCGCGTGCCGCGGGGCACGAGGAAGCCACGGATCCCGTCCTCGGTAGATGCCCAGACGACGGCGATGTCGGCGATCGACCCGTTGGTGATCCACATCTTCGAGCCGGACAGGACCCAGTCGGACCCGTCGCGGGCGGCGCGGGTCTTCATGCTGGACGGATCGCTGCCGTGGTCCGGCTCGGTGAGTCCGAAGCAGCCGATCGCCTGGCCGGCAGCCATGCGGGGGAGCCACTCGTTCTTCTGGTCCTCGGAGCCGTACTTCCAGATCGGGAACATCGCGAGCGATCCTTGGACCGACACGAGGCTGCGCAGGCCCGAGTCGGCGGCTTCCATCTCGCGGCACGTCACGCCGTAGGCGATCGGCCCCATCCCCGCGCAGCCGTAGCCCGTCGAGGTGCATGCCGAGCAGGCCGAGCTGGCCGAGCTCGGGGACGAGCTCCTTGGGGAGCGTTCCTGCTTCGAACCAGTCAGCGATGTGCGGCATGATCCGGTCCGCGGCGAACTTGCGCACGGTGTCGCGGACGAGGCGCTCGTCATCGCTCAGTTCGTCGTCGATCTTGAGCAGGTCGCTGCCGACGGGCTCTGTGGTACGGGGCATGGCTCGGTCCTCTCTGCGCGCGAGCCGCCGCGCGCGTCTTCCCTGCGGCCAGCGTAAGCGGGCCTTGCGTTCGACGCAGCCCTGGGTTGTGCGGCCAACTTTCCGCCGCAGGCTGAGTGCGGGATACTGACATCCATGAGTTACATGAACGGCAACGGCGGCAAGGTGCTGGTGCGCAAGCGCGACGGCCGGATCATCGCCGGCGTCTGCGCGGGCCTGGCCGAGTACGCCGGCATCGACGTCAACCTGCTCCGGGTGATCGTCGCGCTGATCAGCCTGTTCACGGCCGGTACTGGATTGCTTGCCTACGGGATCGCGTGGATCGTGATCCCCGAGGAAGGCACGAAGTCCTCGATCGCTGAGGATTTCGTCAACAAGAACCGGCAGGGCTAGGCTGACAGAGCGTTGAGGTGGTCTGGGAGCCGAGGCAGGCTGGCCAGGCCAGGATGTGATGATGCCCACATCCGCTTTGCCGCCAGTGCCGCCCGTCCCCTATGCTGAATCGGTCCCCGACGGCGGGCGCCACGGGCAAGTCGGCTGTGGTCGTCGAGCCCCCATCGTCTAGCGGCCTAGGACACCGCCCTTTCAAGGCGGCGGCGCGGGTTCGAATCCCGTTGGGGGTACGGCTGACGAACGTCAGCAGCAGGCGCGCACTGCACATAGGATGCGATGCGCGGTCTGATATGTAAGTAGCGGTACAGCTTGGTCCTGTAGAGCAGCTAGGAGTGCTCGCCACCCTGTCAAGGTGGAGGTCGCGGGTTCAAATCCCGTCAGGACCGCTCCGGTCAGCGGGGCCATGCGGCGGAGCGCCGCCGGACTTCGCGGGCGCCGGTCAAGGTCAGGTAGCTCAGTTGGTACGAGCGTCCGCCTGAAAAGCGGAAGGTCGGCGGTTCGACCCCGCCCCTGACCACCACTCTGACCAGCGCAAACGCTGTGTTGATCATCAATGGCGCTATGCCTTGCTAACGGATTTGCTAACACTGAAGCCTCGACGGCCTGGGCGAAGATGTCCCCGACGCCTGTCGCGTGTTCGCGCAGGACGTGGGCGTAGACCCGCAGTGTCACGGCCGGGTCAGCGTGACCGAGCCGGGCAGCGACGACGTGGACCGGGACGCCGGCCAGCAGCAGGGTGGTCGCGTGCAGGTGGCGAAGATCGTGCAGCCGGGCGTGGGGGAGCGCCCTGGCCGGTGGCGGGACTGCGTGTTGTGGCGGTTGATCAGCTTGGTCATGAGCGCAGTCACGGTGTCGGGGTAGAGCGGCTCTCCCCATCGATTGACAAAGACCAGGCCCGCCGGTGTCGGTCCAGGCTGATCCGGCGGTGAGCCGTTCCTCGGCCTGCCGTCGCCGGTGCTCTCGGAGGATGGCAACGGTGTCGCGGTCGAGGCTGACGGTGCGGGACCGGCCGCCCTTGGTGGTGCCCTCGACCCGTTGACCGCGCACGACGGCGGTGGAGCCGCCGAAGGTGACCTCGGCCGCGTCGAGGTTGAGGGCGGGCCAGCGTAGGTAGAGCAGTTCGCCTCGGCGGGCGCCGGTGTAGGCGGCCAGGCGGTAGAACGCGAACAGCCGGTGCGACCGGGCGGTCGGCGAGGAACATGCCGAGCTGCTCGACGGTCCAGATCCGCCTGGGCTCGGCTCTGGCGCTTTTGGGGCGTTTCGATCGGGCGGCCGGATTGGCGGCGAGCAGCTGGTCGACGTCCACGGCGTCGGCCAGCGCCTTGCGTAGGGTGCGGTGGATGTGGGAGATGGTCGTGGCCGAGAGCGGCCGTCCGTCGCGGCCGCCGTGCTCGGACAGGTCGCGGTACAGCTTGGAGATGACCGCCGGGCGAAGCGCTTGCAGCCGCATTCGGCCGATGCGCGGAACGATGTAGTGATCGATGTCGTGGCGGTATCCGGCGAGTGTCTTGGGCTTCACGGCGGAGGCGTGTGCCTCCACCCATTCCGCCAGGTAATGCGCGACGGTCGAGGTCGATCGGTTGACGTATTCACCGCGCCGGGCTCTTACGCGTGCCTCGTCACGGGCTGCCTTGGCGTCTTCTTCAGTGTCGAAGCCGCCGACCCACTGGGGCTTGCTCACGCCAGTGGCAGGGTCGGGAACCCGGATCACGTAGGACCAGGAGCCACCTCGTTTGATCACGCCGTCACGAAGCCTTGGCATCGGCGGCCTCCTCTTGATCGAGCAGCGCGGCATACGTAGGACTCGAGGGCTTCGACCGGAACCCGGCGTGACCCGTCGATGCGGACCGAGCGGACCAGGCCGGCGGCGATCAGTTCGTAGAGCTTGCTGCGGGAGATAGCCAGCGCTTCGGCTGCCTCGGGCACGGTGAGCAGGAGCTTGGGCACGGCTGGCCTCCTTCGGCGTCCCGTTCGGTGTGACCGGGCTCGCAAGCGGGACCAGGTGACGGCGGCGAAGGCCGGTGATCCTGGCCGACGTACTGCCAGTGGGCGACGACAAACGTGGTGTCGTCTTCCGGCTCTGGCCACAGGCTGGTAGTGGCGCCTGTCTCACGCTGATGCTGGGCACGCTCGGCTCGCAGCTTGGTCAGGGTGGTGGAGTACGCACGGCTCTTGGTCGAGAAGTGGCCGCGGAATCCGAGCATGTGCGCCCAGGCGGTCAGCCGCAGGTCCCCGAGCGCTGGGAGGCGATCCAGTCGCAGGCATTCGGCGATGAGGCGGCGAGCGTGCTCGCGGATAGGCAGCTCCGCGAGCCGGTCAGCGGCCGTGATGCGGCGATCGAGCGTTCCGGTGCATTCGGCGGCCTTGGTCGCGTACTTGGCGACATAGAAGGCGACTCTGGTGTCGGTCAGATCGCCGGTCGTAGCGACAGGCCTGATGTCGTGCTCGCGGCCGAAACGCATGGTGCGGGCAGTCAGGCCGGGCGCGGCTGGTAGGTCGAGATGGACGGTTCTCGCAGCCTGGCTGATGGCCGCGCTCAGGGAGTCGATAGTGGCCCAGTTCGGTGGCGTGACCGAGGGTCCGGCCGGCCCGTCGAGCCGGATGATGGCATGGAAGTGGACCACGCCTCGGCGCTGGTATTCGGCGACCTTGGCATAGGAGATGCGCAACTGGGCGGCGAGCATCTTGCCGGTGATTCCGGCCTGGCTAGCGATGGACCGGTGCAGGGCGATGGTGAAGCGCCGCCATAGTTCGGGAGCGCAGGCGTTGAACAGGACCGAGCCGGTGTAGTCGTAGCAGTCAGGACACAGCGGCTGTCCGAGAAGCGGATCGTCACGGCCGTGACGGAGCGGGCAGGAAATGGCGACGCCGTGCGGGCAGTTCCGGTCGCGCCTGCGTGGCCGGCAGCGCAGCATCCGGCCGTCCTTTTCTCGCCGGGCGTGGACCGGGCCGAAGGACGGTGCCGTCAGGGTGGGAACACGCACGGCTGGCGGGCGACAGCAGCAGGGACACCTTTACCGCCGCTCAGCCCAGCGCGGATGAGCTGATAGGTGTCGGCTTGGTAGACCTCGGCGCAAGGCGGGCATCGGGACGCGCGGCGGGTCTTGCAAGCGACCTTCAGGACCCCGCCCGGCTCGTGGACGGTCGTGTAGCGGTGGAGCAGTTCGCCGGTCCTGCCGTTCACGTGGTCGACGCGACCGCGCAGTAAGACAGGCTGCAGGCATCGGCCCGTGTACGGAATAGCGGCTGCGGGCTCAGGAAGGGTGGACAAGAACTCTCCTCTCGTCCCGCCCTGGCGGGCGGAATCGGACGAGCGGAAGCAGTTCTTAGCCGGGCGCACGGTTAACGGGTTGCTGATCAGCGGTGCTATGCCGCAGGTGGCCTGGTCAAGATGCTTGCCGCTCAGGCTGTATGCGTTGCGTGTGCACCGTGACCGGCCATCCCGGCAGCTCGCCGGGCCCGGTATCCCCACGGTCATCCCTCGATAGGGGGAGGTCGATGTGCCTCAGTAATTACACGTACCCAAAGTACGTGCCTAGTACACCATCTATCAATCAGAAGTGCGGGGAGGTCATGCGACCCGCGAATTCGCGCAGTCCAGCCGATGGCCGGTCCGTCATCGTCAGCAGGTCATTCACGAGCTGGCGGACCGCTTCGTGGCCGCGTACTTGCTCGGCTCCGATCTCCTCGGCGCGCAGCAGCGCCGCGACGGCTTCCTCGGCCTGGCGCCGTTGCGCGTGAGCACGAGCAACGTCGATGAGCAGCCGTGATCGCCGCTCGGGTGACAGGTGACTCGCATCCAGCCCGGACGCGACCCGCAGTGCCCGGCCGGCGTCGCCTAGGTCCACGGCGATGGCTACCTCGTGGATGCCGACGTTGGCCGGGCCGAACTCAGTGTCAAAGTCGTTGCGACCCTCGCCCAGCCGCGCCGCGACATCCTTGGCCAGGTCGAGCTGGCCGTAGGCCGTGTCCGGGTCATTCAGCCGGGACGCGACTATGGCCCGCTGCAACGTGAGTCCGCCCGACAGCGACATGGCTGCGGGGTCGCCTGCCTCGGCTGGGGTCTTGAGCGCGTCAGCGGCAGTCCGCGCCGTTTCCTCGGCCTGGTCGTAGTGCCTGGCTGCGAGGAACACGAACACGAGTCGGAACGCCCCGGCCGCGACAAGCATCGGGTTGCCGGCCCGCTCTGCGGCGTCCATGGCCCGATCGGCGGCGATCCAGGCCGCTTCGGGTTCTCCGAGCTTGGCGAGCGCTGCCGAGCACGCCTGGTACGTCCTGGCCAGAAGCTCGAACGCCTCGGCCCGCCGGGTCGCGGGAGACTTCCTGGCGGCACTCTCCAGGCCAGGCACGAGGCCGCCCAGCAGGTCTGCAAGCTCCGCGTACTTCGCCGCGTGGACCAGATTCCAGGCCTCGCGGACCCGGCCGCGCAGCGCGGCGATTCGTGTTGGCTGCCGGTCATCGAGCATTCCGCTGAGCGAGTAGGCGCCGGACAAGACGAGACGCAGGCTCCGTGCCGCAGGCTGTTCTTCGGTCACCGCTGCGACCACTGGCGCCTCGGCTGCCAGTTCGGCGAGCGGTACGTCTAGCGCGAGCGCCAGGCTTTCGAGCACCGACATGCGGTCGACCTTGCGAACGCCTCGCTCGACCTGGGAAACCCAGGCCACCGACCGGTCGACCATCCTCGCCAGTTCGGGCTGGGAGAGGCCGCGCCGACGTCGCTCAGCCGCGATCTTGCGCCCGAGTGCTTGCTGATAGGTCGGTGTCGTCACCCGCTGGTGCCTTTACCGGCCTGCAGAGTCAGCCAGTCAACTTCCGTACTGGCCAGGTACTGGTCGCGCTCGTCGAGGTACCGGCGACTATGCGGAGCCGTCTCATGTGCGTCGAACGCTGCCCTGTCGCTGTACAGCTCGTAGAGGATGCGCTGCAAAGGCTGGCCATCCACCAGATGCGACGCGTACACGAGCGTTCCAGGCTCGTTGGTCTTGATGGCCTCGATCGTCTCGGCCACGAGCCGGTCATAGGCCTCGGCGCTGGCCTCGTCCTTGCACGTGAACCGTACGCACAGCCCGAACATGTATCTCCTCCTGATTGTCTGACGCCATGCTCGCACCTGTGGTGCGGCCCTAGTACGATAAGTTGCATGTACTTATTGTACGTGTCAAGTACTCGGAGTACGATCAGGGTTCCTCGGCATCAGCGCTCAGGCCGTTGTGAGGAGCCATGCACATGCCACCAACGAGAACGACGGCTCCCTGCACTGTCGTCAGGACCTACCCAGCCATGACCGCGCGCATCGCCTCTGTCCGGTCTGACCTGCGCGAACTGCTGGCGGACTGTCCTGCCATCGATGATGTTGTCTTGTGTGCCTCCGAGCTGGCCACCAACGCGGTCCGGCATAGCCGCTCAGGCCTGCGCGGTGGAACCTTCACGGTGCGCGTAGCGGTCGCACAAGGCGTCAGCGTCCGCGTCGACGTTGAGGACAACGGCGGCCCGTGGACTCCGGCATTAGCTGAACCAGATCGTCACCATGGCTTGGACATCGTAGGAGCGCTAGCCGCCGAGCTGGCTATAGAGGGCGACGATCGCGGACGCACAGTGAGCGCCATTCTGAGCTGGACTCCGCTACCGGAGCTTGGCCGGGAGTCCGGGTCTTGGTGCCTAGACCCAACTGATCGTTCACGACTCAGTTTCAGGTGATCCTTGAAGGCTTCTCGGGCGAGGCTAGGCCGGATAGCCCCAACGAACGGCACAGCATGAGGCGGAATCCCTTAGTCTCGCACGATCTAGATTCCGGCCCAGGTGCCCTCTACGCTTTCGCGCATGAGGCCGCGAAAGCGAACCGGCCGAAGGCCGCTTCGCAGCTTGGTGAAACAGACAGTCACCCGGCCGCATACGCTGCCCGCCGGGACACGGATATGGCTTATCGGGGTTGCCCTGGTCGTGACGGGCATAGCCTGCCTCTGCCTGTCCTACCTCGTCGCGCCGCAAGGTTCATGGTGGCAAGGCACGCTGGATGCCTTCGGAGTCGGATTCGTGATCGGCGGCATCGTCGATGGCGTTTCGATGAACCTGCTAGCTGATTACATGTCCCGCTCCGCCCGCGAACGCGAAGAGGTTAACGCCCAGGCGACAGAACTTGTCGCTTCCCGATGGAACGGTCTCACGGCTGCGGAACTCCGCGAGAAGTGGGACGGCATGGGAGGCCTCCACTTGTCGGATACCGCACAGCAGGATCTGCAGTCCAAGCTTGACATGGTGCGGAAGTTTCTCGACTACCGCGAGGATCAGCTGTCACCGCGCATCCGCCTCCTCTTGCTGATGTACGGCTCCCGCCTTGAAGGCGATCTGAGACAGCAACTCGGCGACGACGAGGTCAAGGCCCAACAACTCGCCGAGGTCATCACCTTCTTTGAGCGCGACGGATTCCATATCTCGCCCGGCGACGGACAAGCAAGCTAGCCAGGTGCCGATGGCGAGTACCGACAGACAACCGCCAATACCGTGCCTGTCTCGCCTGTGTCTGTTTTGCCTCTGTGAGTGAGAGCTGCCGGGTGGTCCAGGTCCAGGTATTGGCCGCGTGAGGACTTTCTTCACAGTCATCAAGGGCGCGCTACGCGCGCCGGGCCCCGGTCGCCGCCGACCCGCGGACAGCGCCGCGCCGAAGGCACCGGCCCCGCCGCGGCGCCGCTGGCCGCCCGCACGGGCGGATGCCAGGGCAGGGGCTCCCGCCGTACGCCGGGCGTCGCCCACCGCCTTAGGCCCTGGCGGGCCACAGCGGCGACGACGCGCAAGCCGGACCCAGCCCGGCCGCCGCGGCCAGGACCCGCCAAGCTCCACCGGTGCCTGCCGCGCGAGCTGGCGAGGAAGCCGCATCCTCCCGGCGCCCCAGTGTCGAACCGCACAAGATCACGCTCAAGGGCGCGCTGCGCGCGTCGCACGCGATGGCGCAAGGCGCCACCCTTGACCGTGATCTTCGGCGGATCATCCGGCGCCTATCGGAAGGATGGCCGCAGCCTGGCTGATCTCGCCCGGGTGACATTACAACCAGAGGCGTTGCCTTGGTGCATCGATGCATGAACGCGGCCATAGTGAGCCTCATCAGCTCGGTCACTGGCGCTCTAGTAGCTGCTCTCACATCAGTGCTAATCACTAAATACCAGCTCAAGAAGAGTTTTCAGAGCTAGGCATTGCTCGCTATTAACGAAGCAATTCGCCAAGAGGTTAAGGCGGCATCAGCAAGCAAGTGCTGCCCTGAAC
>CAWEIQ010000008.1:0-114558 GCA_963809195.1 uncultured Actinomycetota bacterium
TGTGGGCCGATGCGCCCGAAGCCATCGCAGTGGTCCAGACGGACTGGCCCAGGTAGCCGCGCGCAACCATCGTGACGAACTGGTATACCGCGTCCTCGGCCGGGTTCAGCGGCCCCGGCTTCGCGCGCGGCGATGCGAGCCCGCGCTGCACCGACTCGCAGGCCGCCCAGTCCTGCCTGTTGGTGAGATCCCAGAAGTCGATGGCGTAGCTCGGGTCGAAGTCCGGCTTTGCCGTCGCCTCCGGCGCGAATGCCCAGCTGCACTCGATCATGGTCCGGTCGACCGCCAGAGGGATCAGCCTGTGAACCATCACATAGTCGGGGTGCGTGCTGATCAGCACGTTGGGAAACACGTTGACGTAGATGACGGTCCGCAGCCCGGTCGCGTCTAGGCCGCGGAGCGGCACGCCGTTGCTCGTGCCGTCAAGCGACATGGTCGCCATCCCGGGCCGCAGGTCCATGGTGCCGCCCACCCAGGCTCCCGGGCAGGTTGTAGTTGTCGCCGCTCTTCGGAGGGCTTACCCGGCACAGTTCTGGGTGGATGGACGGGCAGTGATAGCACTCGTGGTAGTTCTCCGTCAGGATCTTCCAGTTCGCCGACGAGTCATACTCATGCGTGCCAGCGACAACCAGCCTGCTCATCTCGTACGGCGCGAGCAGTTCGTCCAGCGTGCCGAGCGCCTGATCAAGCGGCGCGGCCGTCACCAGAGCTGTCGACGAAGATCAGGCCGTGCCATTCGGCGCAGGGCAGCTCGGTCAGGCCCCATTGGCTGGCGTGGAAGTCACGCTGGCCCTTGAAGCCGGCAGCCGCGCGCAGGTCCCCGTTAAGGCTGTATGTCCATGCGTGATAGGGGCAGATGATCACGTTCTGGCTGGTCGATCCCCCGCAAGGCAGCAGTTCATGGCCGCGGTGCCGGCAGGTATTCGCGAAGGCGTGCAGGACGCCCTCATCATCCCTGGTCAGCAGCACGCTGCCGACCCCGGCCGACTCGGCGCGCTGGTCGCCGGGATTGGCGACCTGGTCGCTGCGACCCACGCACAGCCAGCCGCCGCCGAAGAAGTGCCGCTGTTCCCACGCGAAGACGGCCGGATCGGTGTAGGCCGCCGGCGGCAGCATCCGGCTCTGACCAAACGGCTTGAGCGATTCGGCGAGAGCTGCGGGGTCGAGCGGGGCGGGAGGCGCGCTGCGCTCGCTGATGGCGGACTCAGGTACGTGCTGACTGACCATACAGTCAAGACTAAGCGACACGTCTTGGAGTGTCCAGCGCCAGGTTCGCGGGGAAATCTCCGCATGTCAAGCGTTCCCGAGGCGCGCTTTCGGCGACATCGTGCGGGGGTCGGGGTATACGAAGTGCGACGGCGCAGCCTTGGCTACCCGCTGATCAGGTTCGCCCGGCTACTGGCCGGCCCGCGAGCCTCCGACGACGGTCGCCTTCCGCCCACCATGCGGGGCAGTGCCCGACCAGCACCGTACGATGTCGCGCATCGAGAGCAGGCCCGTGACCTCGCCCTCGTCGACCACGATCAGATGCCGGAAGCCACCAGCGACCATGGTCTCCGCCGCGTGGTCGAGCGTCCAGTGGGGCGAGGCGAAGATGACATCGCTGGTCCGGTGGTCGGCGACAAGCTCAGAATCGGGATCCTGGTTGGCGCCAAGTGAGATCAGGATGTCGCGCTCGGTCAGGATGCCAATGCCGGAACGGTCATGATCCAGCACGACGGCCGCACCGACACGCTGCGTTGACATCATGCGCGCCGCCTCCCGCAACGTGTGGGCCGGGCCAACGCTGAGCACGACCTGGCTCATCCCGTCCTTGACCTTCATGATGCGATCACTCCCCGTTTCTGGACTACCGAAGCAATTCCGCGAGCGGTCGGTGGCGCCGGTGCCAACGCAGCGGACAAGCTTGTGAACTTGTGATCTTGACTCCAGCATCGTTCAATCCGGAGCCGAGAGCAAGGCTGCTCGGCAGACCCGGAGCTAGCTTGGAGCGCTGAAGGAGTTAGCCGGGCGTTCCGGCCGGCGCCGGTGACTCCTGCGAGCCGGCGAGCATGCCGAGAACCTCGTCGTGCAGCTGGCCGTTGCTGCACAGCACGTTGCCGCTGTCGGGTACTGGCTTCCCCGACAGGTCGCTGAAGATTCCGCCTGCCTCGGTGATGATGATCTGCAGCGCGGCCAGGTCCCAGAGCGACACTTCCGCCTCGGCCGAGATGTCCACCGCACCTTCAGCGACGAGCACGTGGGACCAGAAATCGCCGTAGGCCCTGGTTCGCCAGACCGACCTGGCGAGGCCGAGGAAAGCATCGAGCCTGCCCGCCTGCTCCCAGGTCGCCAGGTCGGAGTAGGACAGTGAGGCGTCTTCGAGCCTGGTGACTTCTGAGACCCGGCAGGCGGCGGCCTTCGTCAGCGACCGGCCCGTCCACGCACCGCCGTCCTGGGCCGCCCACCAACGCCGGCCGAGAGCCGGAGCCGTCACCACGCCGACCGTCACCTCGCCGTCCGCCATCAGGCCGACTAGCGTCGCCCACACGGGTACACCGCGAACGTAGTTCTTGGTCCCGTCGATCGGGTCGATGATCCAGCAGCGCGGGCTCATGCCCGTCTTGCCGAACTCCTCGCCGAGCATGGCGTCACGCGGCCTCGCCCGGCGCAGCACCCCGCGCAGCGACTCCTCGGCGGCCAGGTCGGCGTCGGTGACCGGAGTCATGTCGGGCTTGGACTGAACGCTCAGGTCACGGGCGCGGAACCGGCGCATCGTGATGTCGTCCGCAGCATCGGCCAGCACGTGGGCGAACCGCAGGTCGTCATCGAAACCTGCCATGCGGCCAAACGTTATCGCTATTCAGGCACAGTGACCATGACCGGCAGGGCCGGGACGGGTGCCCGGCAAGGCCTAGTCCGTGTCGGTGCCTTCCCTGCTGCGCAGCAACCGGCGCAGTGAATCCAGCCTGGCTGACAGAGCGCGGCCGGCCGCCCCGCCGCCTGCCCCGGTCACCCAGTCGTCGAGCGCGCAGTCGGCGCCGAGGTGATCGCAGCCTCGCGGGCATTCCTCGGCACCGTCAGCCAGGTCAGGAAAGGCCTGAACGACCCGCTCGGGCGACATGTGGCCGAGGCCGAATCCGCGCAGCCCGGGAGTGTCGATGATCCAGCCGCCGCCCGGCAGAGGCAGCGCGACGACCGATGACGAGGTGTGCCTGCCCCGGCCGGTCACCGGGCTCACCTCGCCGACGGCGCGCTCGGCCTCGGGAATGAGGATGTTGACCAGCGTCGACTTGCCCACGCCAGAGTGGCCCACCAGCACGCTGATCTGCCCGGCGAGCAGGCTGCGCAGCTCGGCGAGCTTCTCATCAGAGAGTGGCCGCCCGAGCACCACGCTACGAAGCCCGAGTGGTTCATAGACGGGCAGGATTTCCTCTGGCCCGGCCAGATCGGCCTTGGTCAGGCAGAGCACGGGCTGGAGTCCTGCGTCGTAGGCGGCGACCAGGAACCTGTCGATCAGCCTCAGCCGCGGCGGCGGGTCGGCGAGCGCGCACACGATCACGAGCTGATCGGCATTGGCGACGATCACCCGCTCGATCGGATCGGTGTCGTCCGCCGACCTGCGCAGGACGCTGCGGCGCGGCGCGATCCTGACCACCCTGGCCAGGGTGCCTGGCTCGCCGGAGACATCGCCGGCGAGGCGGACCGTGTCGCCGACGACGATGTTGCCCCTGCCGAGTTCGCGGGCCTTCATCGCGGTGACGACCCTGTCGCCGATGATGCACCTGTACCTGCCGCGGTCGACCGCCGTCACGAAAGCTTCGATAGCCTCGGCGTGCGCGGGCCGGCGCCTCGTCCGCGGCCGGGATCCGCGGCCAGCCCTGACCCGGATGTCATCCTCGTCCAACCCGCTGTGCCTGGCCCGGGGAGTCATCACGGGGCGCTTTGAGCCGCCGGCGTGAGGATCTCTGACCAGCGCCGGCTGAACTCGGGAAACGTCTTGCCGACGGTCGCGGCGTTCTGCACCCGCACCCCGTCGGTGACGAGCCCGAGCACTGCCGCCGCCATCACGAGCCTGTGATCGTCGTGACTGTCGAACTCGGCGCCGCCTCGCAAGGGCACCGGCCTGATGCGCAGGCCATCAGCCAGCTCGGTCACGTCTCCGCCGAGCTTGCCGATCTCGCTGGCCAGGGCCGCGAGCCGGTCGCTCTCGTGCCGCCGCATGTGGCCGATCCCCGTGAACTCAGAAGGCGAGGTGGCCAGTGCGGCCAGTGCGGTCAGCACTGGCGCGAGCTCACTGACCTCGCTCAGGTCAGCTCCGACGCCGCGGATCCGGCCGGAGCCCGATACCCGCAGGCCCTCGCTGGTCAGGTGCACGATCGCGCCCATCGACTGCGAGCAACTCGATGATCCGGACGGCCGGCTGCAGGCTGTCGGCCGGCCAGCCTGCGACGGTGACCTCGCCGCCGGTCGCCAGCGCCGCCGCGAGGAAGGGAACGGCGTTGGACAGGTCGGGTTCGACGGCGATCTCGCCAGGCCGGATCGGGCCAGGCAGGACGCGCCACGTGCGGCGGGTCATCGGCCCGGCGGACGATGCGCTGCCGGCGGGCACGGTTGGGGTGGCGGGCGCTGTCGTGCTGGAGAGCAGGTCGGAGTCCGCACGGACGTCCACGCCCGCGGCGCGGAGCATCCTGATGGACATCTCGATATGCGGCTCAGAAGGAACCCGCAGGCCCTCGTGCCGGATCTCCGCTCCGGCCGCGAAGCGGGCGGAGGCGAGCAGCAGACCCGACACGAGCTGCGACGACGACGAGGCGTCCATGGTTACGGTGCCGCCAGGCACCGCGCCGCGCCCGCGCACCACGAACGGCACAGCGCCCGTGCCGGTGTCGGAGATCGTCACGCCGAGCGTCCTCAGCGCGGTCAGTAGCGCTCCGACCGGTCGCTGAGCCGCGCGAGGATCACCGCGGAACGTGACGTCCGCGCTGGTCAGCGCCGCAACTGGCGGGACGAACCTCAGAACGGTTCCCGCATTGCCGACGTCAATCCCGATGCTGAGCCGGTCAGCGCCCAACCGCGGCTGCCTGGGCCCGGGCGGGGGTTCGACCAGCCACGATCCCTTGGCTTCCTCGATCCTGCAGCCGAGAGCGCGAAGCGCGTCGGACATCAGCCTGGTGTCCCGCGCGACCAGCGGACCGGTGATGACGGTTGGCCGGTCAGAGAGCGCCGCGAGTACCAGTGCCCGGTTGGTCATCGACTTCGAGCCCGGCAGCTGCACGACGGCCCGCACCGGACCGCGCGCCCGCGGTACCAGCCACTCGGGCACGGGTGCCTCGGGCGTCGCGCTGCGCCGCTCCTGATCCGATGGGTCACTGCTCATGGCAGCAAGACTATTTGCCAGCCGTTCAAGGCACGCCCGTTTGGCGGCGCTCACGCCGCACCGTCCCGTGTTTTGCTGAGCCGAGTCGCGGCACGTCAGCGGCTGGCCAGGAAGCTCATTGGATGACCAATGTTTGACGACCTCCTGACTTGGCTATGAACAGCGTCAATCCGTTGTTCGGAAGGCGGGCCAGCCCCCCGTGGCCGCAGCTTTCTGACAGGTCACGCCAAACGGTGACCAACGACGGCACCTCGGCGCAGCCGAGACGCCGCCCCCGGTCTCGACGATGCAGCGAAGGTGGAACCCGAAGTGTGTGGCCGGTACGCATCAGCGCGCTCGCGCATCGAGCTCCTTGAGGAGTTCACCGTGCAGCGCGATCGCGTGGACGAGCCGCTCAAGCCGGACTACAACGTCGCGCCGACCAAGCCGGTGTACGCGGTCATGACCCGCCGGTCGCGCGAGGAAGCGGGCGGCTCGGGGACATCGGCCCCTCGGGGCAGCGAGCAAGGCGGCAACGGCCGGGCAGCGGGCACGCCAGCGGCCGAGCGTTCGCCGGCGCGCCAGCTACGTGTCGTCCGATGGGGACTTGTCCCTTCATGGGCGAAGGACATCTCGATCGGCAGCAGGATGATCAACGCGCGGGCCGAGACCGTCAGCGAGAAGCCCGCATTCAGGAAGGCATTCGCCAGCCGCCGGTGCCTGCTCCCGGCCGACGGCTACTACGAGTGGCAGCCACCGCCAGCCGGAACCAAGGGCCCCAAGCAGCCGTATTTCATCTGCCGTCCCGATCACGGAGTCCTCGCCTTCGCCGGCATCTACGAGCTGTGGCGGGATCGCTCGATGCCCAAGGATGACCCCGCTGCGTGGCTCTGGACGGCTGCGGTCATCACGACCACGGCGCCGGACGAGCTCGGCGAGATCCAT
Source organism: uncultured Actinomycetota bacterium (assembly GCA_963809195.1). Taxonomy (GTDB): domain Bacteria; phylum Actinomycetota; class Actinomycetes; order Streptosporangiales; family Streptosporangiaceae; genus Chersky-822. Next base: position 6,284 of record CAWEIQ010000008.1, read on the forward strand.
GACCGCATGCCCATGGTGATCGCCCCCGCCAGCTGGGCGGACTGGCTCGATCCAGACAACACCGATGCGGCCGACGTGCGGGCACTGCTCGCCCCTGCCGCGAGCTCGGGCCTGATGTCTTACCCGGTCTCGCTCGCGGTCAACTCGGTGCGCAACAACGGGCCTGAGCTTGTAAAGGAAGCTGAGCCGGTGTCGCCGGGGTCAGGAGGTAGGAGCGATGCCTGAGGTCTTGCTGGCAGAGCGGGATGGTACGGGGCGGAATGGCACGGGAGGTGTGGGCCGGTTGGATGTCGCAGCCGCTCGCAAGCGCCTTGAAGATGTACGCGATGATCTCGATAGGTCGGTCGCCGTCTTGAATGACGCTCATCACCAACATCCGCTCGTCGCCGACTACCCGCACGATCCGGCGGACGCAGGCACCAATCTGGCGGAGTCAGACCGCGCCGAGGCGATCCTCGCCGCGGCCAAGGCCCGCCGCCTGCTGGTGCTTGACGCTCTGGTCCGGCTGGAGAACGGCAGCTACGGCGTCTGCGTCGATTGCGGCAAGCCGGTGCCAGAGGGCAGACTGGAAGTCAAGCCAGAGGCGGCGCGATGCCTGAGTTGCCAGGCAAAGCGGGATGGACGAGACAGGCTGCGGCGCTGAACGTCCGCTAGCAGGCCCGGCGGAATGAAGGCGGGTCACGGAGTGTTGCAACGCCCGTGCCCACTGCAGCCAAAAGCCGGTGCTCGCTTGCACCTGCGGACACGGCCAGATCCCGGTCAGGTGATATTCGGGTAGCCGTGCGATCCGCACGTGCACCCGGCGCGGTATTCTCCGCCCTGGACGGCTGGCAGCCAGGCCGGAGCCAGCCACGCACGGCGGAGGGGGTGGGTCCGGTACCTGAGACACTCGAGGGGCGCAACGAGCGTTTCGAACGTGATGTCCTGCCGTACCTGGATCAGCTGTACGCGGCAGCGATGCGGATGACCCGCAATCCAGCTGACGCCGAAGACCTGGTACAGGAGACGTTTGCCAAGGCCTACGGCTCGTTCCACCAGTACCAGGACGGAACGAACCTCAAGGCGTGGCTGTTCCGCATCCTCACGAACACCTTCATCAACACCTATCGCAAGCGGCAGCGCGAGCCGCAGCGATCGGGTACCGAGGAGATCGAAGACTGGCAGCTTGCCAGGGCGGCATCGCACACCTCGTCTGGCCTGAAGTCGGCCGAGGCTGAGGCGCTTGAAGGCCTCCCCGACTCAGATGTGAAGCAAGCACTCCAGGCACTCCCCGAGGAATTCAGAATCGCGGTATACCTGGCAGATGTCGAAGGATTCGCCTATAAGGAGATCGCCGACATCATGGGAACCCCGATAGGGACCGTCATGTCCCGGCTGCACAGGGGCCGCAGGCAGCTGCGAGAGATGCTGCAGGACTACGCGACCGATCTTGGAGTGGCCGCGGCTGCGTCGCGGCAATCGCAGGCCCAGGCGCCCGGGGGGGATGCGTGATGAGCTGCGGAAAACCGCACGAGGTGCCGTGTAGCGAGGTTCTGGACATGGTGTACAGCTACCTCGACGGCGAGATGGATCAGGTTTCGTACACCCAGGTGAAGATCCATCTCGACGAATGCGGCCCGTGCCTGCGCGAATTCGGCCTGGAAGAGGTCGTCAAGCGGCTGGTGCACAGGCACTGCGGTCACGAGCAGGTTCCGGCGGACTTGCGGCAGAAGGTGCTCCTCAGGATCGAGGCCGTCAGAGCCCAGATCGAAGCCGGCTGACCGGGCCTCCTCGCCTGGCAGACTGACCTAACCGCCCTGTCCCGTCTTCGGCACCTGCCAATTCGCCTGCCACTTTCACGATGATCTGCTGGCAATACGCCGGAGTCCGACGCTGAGCGGCACGATGGCGTTACTCTGAGTCGCGGCAGTCAATGTAGCGACGCGGCGGGGAGGACATGAGCAGGCTTTCCTTGGCCACCTGGCTGTACATCGCCGCGGTTATCTCGGCAGCCGCTGCCATTCTCACTCGCGTACCTATCCCTGTGCACCAGCGCGGATTCTGGGTTGTCTGTATCCCACTCGCCCTGCTGTTTCTCATCTGCGATTCGACGCCGACGGTCTCGGCGATCGGCAGTGGGCGTGGTCCCCGAGTTCTGCGGCGACGCTCGCGGCCGTTGTCCTGCTGGGCCAGTACGGGCCTATCGGCGCTGCAATGGTCGGCGCGATCGCCGTTTTCAGTATCCGCCGCCATGTCGCGCTGGTGGAGCGTCTGTTCAACGGCGCGATGTACGCGATCGCCGGATATGCGGCTGGCCTCGTGTTCGTCGCACGCGACGGCCACGCGCTGGTTCCGCTTGGCTGGTTCTCGCCAATCTTGCACCTTCAGGAGCAGATCACCCCGCAAGTCAAGTTGACCTTCGGGCACGTTACGTGGAGCTTCGGGCAAGTGCAGTCGAACTTCGAGCATGCGCTGGTGCCGTTCGCGTTGGCGGCGGTTGTGCACATGCTCGTGAACCATGGCCTGTTGTGGGGGATGCTGCTGTTCGACCGGCGTAACAGGAGGACTCAGCAGGAGGCAACGCCGACCTGGAGCACGCCGCTGCTGATCCTTTCCGACCTCGGATTCGCCGCTCTTGGCCTGGTCATCGCGGCCCTCTGGGTGATCTTCGGGCCTGTGGCGGCGGCGATCGCGCTGGTGCCTCTCTACGTGGCGCGCTGGGCAATGGCCCAGTTCGCCGCACAGCAGCACGCGCATACCGCGACGCTCCGAGCGCTCTGCCAGGCCGTGGAGACCAAGGACTTCTATACCCGCGGTCACAGCGAGCGGGTATCCCGCGGCGCCGGGATGATCGCTCGTCAGATCGGCATGCGGTCCGACCGGACCGAGGCGGTGCGGTTCGCAGGCATGCTGCATGACGTCGGCAAGCTCGGGGTGCCGACAAAGGTGCTGCAAAAAGTGGGTCAGCTGACCGAAGAGGAATTCGCCGCCATCCAGCTGCATCCGATGCGCGGTCTGGAGATCGTCAAGGACATCGGGTTCTTGAACGAGGCGCTGAGCGGGATCATGCATCATCACGAGCGGATGGACGGCCGCGGGTACCCGATGGGCTTTACCGGCGACGAGATTCCCGAGTTCGCGAGGATCATCGCGGTCGCCGACGCGTTCGACTCCATGACGTCCACACGGGCGTACCGCGGGGCCACCAGCATCCCTGAGGCGATCGCCGAACTGCACCGCGGTGCGGGAACGCAGTTCGATCCCGAAGATCGTTGACGCCTTCATAGCGGCGCTCAGCCAGAGCAAGTGGAAGCCGCAGGAGCCCTCCCAGCCGCGCGGTCACGAGATCGTGACCTCCCAGGACCACGACGACCCGACTGCGCCGTTGCGCGTTGTGGAGCGGCTGTGATCCGCGGCGCGCGACCTGTCCGGACGGCGGCGTAAGGGTGGACGAGCAGCGCTGGGTGGGCTGGCAGACGGTCGACACTGGCCGTCTCGTCCTGATCTCCTGTACCGCCCTGATCGTGGCCGTAGCGATCGCGCGCACGGCGCCGATGCACCCGAGGTTCTACGAAGGGCACGTGGCGCTGGCCTTCGGCCTGTACATCGCGTTCGGCGAGCTGCTGAGGCTGGTGCTGCCCGGCGGCAGGGAGGCCGCCCCGATCGCGATGTCCGCGGCGCTTTCCTACGCGATGGTCCTGACAATCGCGCGGCAGCCGAATGAGCAGGACGTCCCCATCCATGTGGCTCCGCCGTGGCAGGTAGTGGTGGTGGCGGCCGCCGGCATGGTGGTCGGGTCGCTGCCGCACATCGCTGCCGGTCGGCGTGCGGGCCTGACCGGCATGTCGGCCAGGCTCGTGGCGGTCACGTGCGTCGCGTTCGCGTTCCATCCGCTGGCGCCGCGCCTGATCAAGATGCCCTGGATGGCGCTCGGGGTGCTCGCGGTCCTGGCGACGCTCGGCTGGCTGATCGAGACCGTCATCGCGGCCACTATCCGCGCCGATGACCTGCGGGCGAGATTCTCAGTCACCTTGGCCGATGAGATCAGGGTGCAGTGGCGGCTTGGCCTGGCGGTCGGCATGTCCGCGATCATCACCGTGTTCGGCGCCGAGATCATGGGTCCTGCCGAGCTCGCCGTCTTCGCCGGGCCGCTTCTGGTGATCCAGCTCGCCTTTCGCAGGTACGCCGGGATCCGTGCGACCTATCTGCAGACGGTCCGTGCACTCGCCCAGGTCACAGAGGTGGGTGGGTACGTGGATAGCGGGCACTCCCGGCGGGTCAGCCGGCTCGCACTGGCCATCGGACGCGAGTTCGGCATGCGAGAGCCTGACCTGGTGAACCTTGAGTACGCGGCCCTGATGCACGACATCGGCCAGCTGTCCCTGGCCGATCCGATCCCTGGCGGTGCCACGCTGCTTGTCTCCGCCGCCGAGGCGCGCAGGATCGCTGAGTTCGGAGCCGAGGTCATCAAGCAGACCGGCGTGCTTGACCCCGTAGCCAAGCTGGTCAGAGACCAGTGGCTGCCCGTCGCGGGGGGATCGGACACCCCGCAGCTGGGCAGCAAGGTGATCCGCGCCGCCAACGCCTTCGACGACATGGTCGGCGGCTCGCCCGACCGGGACAGGGCCGCGGCGGCGATCGACCGCCTGAAGCAGGACGCGGGGGACGAGTATGACCCTGAGGTGGTCGCCGCGCTCGCCTCCGTCACCGACCGGCTGCCCATCACCCGCTTGTAGCACGACTCGCCAGCTAGCGAGCCTGTAAGCTGCCCGGCGTGCCAGAATCTGTCTTGATTGCGAACCGGGGCGAGATCGCACGTCGTGTGGCCAGCACGGCGCGACGGCTCGGGATCAAGGTCATCGCGGTCTACTCCGAGGCTGACGCCGAGCTTCCGTTCGTGACCGAGTCCGATGAGGCCGTCCTTATCGGGCCTGCGCCGGCGGCCAAGAGCTACCTGAACGCACGAGGCGATCCTCGCGGCCGCCGCGCAGACCGGGGCGCAGTCGATCCATCCCGGATACGGGTTCCTGGCCGAGAACGCCGCGTTCGCCAGGCAGGTCATCAACGCTGGCCTGACGTGGATCGGCCCGCCTCCCGAGGCGATCGAGCAGATGGGCGACAAGATCAGCGCCCGCAACCTGATGGCCCAGGCCGGCGTGCCCGTCGCGCTCGGCACCGCAGAGCCAGTAAGCGACGCCGATGACGCGATCGCCGAGGCCAAGCGGATCGGCTACCCGGTCATGATCAAGGCGGCGGCGGGCGGTGGCGGCATCGGCATGACCGTCGCCGCGGACGCGGAGGCGCTGCGTGCGGGCTTCGAGACGACGCGCTCGCGCGCCGAGCGGTTCTTCGGCAGCCCCTCGATCCTGCTCGAGCGCTATATCACCAGTGCCAGGCACGTCGAGGTTCAGGTACTCGGGCTGGCCGACGGCCGCGTGATCGCGCTGGGGGAGCGAGACTGCTCCGCGCAGCGGCGGCACCAGAAGCTGGCCGAGGAAACCCCGTCACCCGGCGTCGGCGACGAACTCAGGGCGCGGATGCTCGCCGCGCGCCGTCAGGGCCGGCGAGGCTGTGGGCTACCGCGGCGCTGGCACGGTCGAGTGCCTGGTCGACACGCAGACGGGCGAGTTCGTCTTCCTCGAGATGAACACGAGGCTTCAGGTCGAGCACCCCGTGACGGAGATGGTTACCGGTATAGACCTGGTTGAGCAGCAATTGCTGATAGCCGACGGGGCGGATGTGAGTTTCGATCCGGATGCCGTACGGCCACGCGGCCATTCGCTCGAGCTGCGGATCTACGCCGAGGATCCGGTCAGGTTCCTGCCGAGCCCCGGCACCATCACGCAGTGGAGGGAGCCGTCGGGTCCTGGGGTGCGCGTGGACGCGGGTTACACCGCGGGAAACGTCGTCACGCCGCACTACGATCCGCTGCTTGCCAAGCTGATCTCGCACGGCGGCGATCGCGCGGAGGCGCTGGCCAGGATGCGGGCCGCGGTCGCCGAGTTCGTCGTGACCGGGCTGAAGACGAACCTTGCGTTCCATGCCGAACTGCTCGAGAGCGAGGAGTTCGCGTCAGGTATATACGACACGGGGATAGTCGGCCGGTTGCGGGCGTAAGACCAGGGATGATGATGCCAGCCGAGAATGTACCGAGCTGCCGAAGGCCGGTACGCCGCGGCGATGATTGACCCCGAGCCAGGGAGGTGCGCGTGGCCGAGATCCGTGCGGAGATGGTCGCGAACGTGTGGAAGGTCGTCGCTGCCCAGGGTGACACCGTGGCCGACGGCGACACGCTGGTCATTCTGGAGTCGATGAAGATGGAGATCCCGGTGCTCGCCGAGGGCTCCGGCACCGTCTCCAGGATGGCGGTCGCCGAGGGCGATGTGATCCAGGAAGGCGACCTCATCGCGGTCATCGAGTGAGCGCGCTGGAGGTCGGGCTGCGCGCGACCCTCACGGCGGAGGTCACCGAGGCCGACACCGCGCAGGCGCTGGGTAGTGGCGAGGTGCCGGTGCTCGGGACCCCGCGGCTCCTTGCCCTGGCCGAGGCCGCCTGCGTCGCGGCGGTCGCCCCGAACCTGGACGAAGGTCAGACGACGGTCGGCATCGCGGTCTCGCTCGAGCACAAGCGGGCGAGTCCTGTTGGCGCCTCCCTTGAGATTGAAGCGGAGTTGACCACGATCGACGGCCGGAAGATGAGCTTCAACTTCATCGCCTACGGTCCCGGCGATGGCGATGACGCCGTCATCGGAGCCGGAACCGTGGAGCGGATGCTCGTCGACACCGAGCGCTTCCTGAGCGGGGTCGCGGGCCCTCGCTGACCCGCGAGCGGTCAGACGCCCGTGGTCGAGCGGGGGTAGGCGACCTGCGGGTCGGTCGCCACGTTGACCAGGTACGGTACGCCGGACGTGAAGGCCCTGCGGAGCGCTGGCCCGATCTCCTCGGGTCTGGTGACGAGCTCCCCCGCCCCGCCTAGCGCGGCAACTACCTGGTCATACCGGCACTCCGGCTGCAGGTCGGCGGCGACGTCATAGCCGTAGAGCGCCTGCATCGGGTGCTTCTCCAGCCCCCAGATGCCGTTGTTGCCGCAGATCATGACCACGGGCAGCCCGTGCCGGACCAGGGTGTCGGCGTCCATGAGAGAGAACCCGGCCGCGCCGTCCCCGAGCAGCAGCACGACCTGGGCCGCAGGGCGGGCGATCCTGGCCGCTATCGCGTAGCCGAGGCCGGTTCCCAGGCATCCGTAGGGTCCGGGATCAAGCCAGGCGCCTGGCTGACGCGGCTCGACGTACTTGCCCGCGTAGCTGACGAAGTCGCCGCCGTCGCCAATCACCACTGCGTCATGTTCCAGCAAAGGCGCGAGTTCCCCGTAGATCCGCATCGGGTGGATCGGGTAGGCGTCGCTCGCCAGCAGCCCGGCGTCCGCGGCCAGCGCAGCATCGCGTGCCTGCGTCAGCGCAGGCAGCCAGCTCGCGGCCCACGCCGGCGTCAGGCCGGAGCGCTGTGCCTGGATGACCAGGCCGGTGAAGAAGGCCGCGAGACCGCCTGCGGCCGAGGCCGCCAGCGGGCGGTGCGTGGCGATCTGGCTCGGAGCGTCGGCGACGTGTACGACCTGCGCGGGCGGTGCGCCATTCTTGCCGCCGAACTCGCCGTAGCCGAGCCGGAAGTCCAGCGGCGTTCCGACCACGATGACGAGGTCGGCCTGGCCGAAGGCCGCCGAACGTGCCCTGGTGACCAGAAGCTTGTGGCCGGCCGGGAGAATGCCGCGGCCCTGTCCGTTCGCGACGACGGGGAGCTGCAGTTCCTCGGCCGCCGACCTCGCGGCCTCCTCGGCCCCGTCCAGCCAGACGTCCGAGCCGAGCACGAGTACCGGGCGCTCCGCCCCGATCAGCAGCGCGACGATGTCCGCGATGCCGCCTGCGTCGGGCGCAGCGTCCTCGGTCAGGGGGCTGGCCGCGTCTGGCTGGCCGCCAGCCTGATCGGCGGGACCTGGGGATCCGAACAGCGCCTCCAGGCTGACGTCGAGGAAGACAGGGCCGCGGTGCCTGGCCGCCGCGAGAGCGAACGCCTCGCTGACGGCGCGGCCGACGCCACCGCTGCTGTGCTCGGTCCAGGCGCGCTTGGTGATCGGCGCGAGCAGGGCGGGGTGGTCGAACTCCTGCAGGCTGCCCGCGCCCCAGCGGTAGTCGGGCGCGCGTCCGCCGAGCACGACCACGCTGGACCCGTTGAAATGCGCGGTTGTGATCCCGCTGATCCCGTTGGTTATCCCTGGGCCGGCCGTCAGCACGGCGAAGCCAGGAGTCCTGGTCAGGCGGGCGGTCGCCTCGGCGGCGAAGACCGCGGTCTGCTCGTGCCGAACGTCCAGGATCGGCATCGGCGGGTCGGCCTTGACCGCGCCGTCGTAGACAGGGAACACGTGGCCGCCGGAAAGCGTGAAGATGGTCTGCGCTCCGTGTGCCCGCGCGGCCGCGACCGCCTGCGCGCCGCCATGGGTGACTGCCTGCTGGTCAGTAGCCATGGCCGCGACGTTACCAGGCAGTACGCGAGGCCCCGGAGCGCGTTGACCGGGAGCGCGCTGACCGGGAGCGCGCTGACCGGGAGCCGACGGTACCGTCCACTACGGCCGATGCGCGATGATGCGGGTATGCCCACGATGAATGACCTGGCCAGGCGGGCGCACATCGCGCCTCCTGACCTGGAGTGGCTGCACGCGCTCGTGTCGGACTGGGAACTGCTCGCTGACCTGTCCTTTGCGGACCTGTCGCTCTGGGCGCCGCTCGAGGCCGAGCACTCCTGGATCGCGCTGGCGCAGGTACGCCCGACAACCGCCCCCACGGCGCTGCCGCACGACATCGTGGGAACCGTTCGTGCGCAGGGAGAGCAGCCTCTGCTCGCGATCGCCGTGGAGGAGAGCAGGATCTGCAGGGAGGGTGATCCCGAATGGCGGCGCGGCGTCCCCGTCAGGCACGAGACGATCCCTGTCTGCAGGTACGGCCGGCCGTTCGCGGTCATCGAGCGATCCACGAACTTGGAATCCGCGAGGACGCCGAGTCGGATGGACCTTGCCTACCTCAACGCCGCTGACGACCTCGCGCAGATGATCGCCGCCGGCCTGTTCCCGTGGCCGGAAAGCGGTCCTGCGAACCTGCACTCGCCCAGGGTCAATGACGGGATGCTGAGGCTCGGCCGGTCAGGCAAGGTGACGTACGCAAGCCCGAACGCGCTGTCCGCCTACCGTCGCCTTGGCCTGACCGCGGACCTCGCAGGACGCGAGCTCGCGCCGCTCACGGTGCGTTTGTGCGCGAGCGCGGGGCCGCGAGACGACTCGCTGATGCTGGCCGCAAGCGGCAGGGCGCACCTGGAGATCGAGATCGAGGCCAACGGATCGGTGGTGCAGATGCGCTCGATCCCGCTGACGGTTGACGGCGCGAGGGCCGGTGCGCTGATCCTGCTCAGGGACGTGACCGAGCTACGCAATCGCGAGCGCGAGCTGATCACCAAGGATGCCACGATCCGCGAGATTCACCACCGGGTGAAGAACAACCTGCAGACCGTCGCCGCGCTGCTCAGGCTGCAGGCGCGGCGAATGCAGGTGCCTGAGGCAGCCGGGGCGCTGCAGGAAGCGGTTCGCAGGGTGGGGTCGATCGCGCTCGTGCACGAGACCCTGTCGCACGCGACGGCCGAGGTCGTGGAGTTCGACGACATCGCCAGGCAGATCGCGGCGACCACGGGGGAGCTTTCGGCGCCTGAGGCAAGGATCACGCCCGTGCTGTCAGGGAAGTTCGGCATGCTGTCCGCGACGGTCGCCACGCCGCTGGCCCTCGTGCTTACCGAGCTGCTGCACAACGCCGTCCAGCATGGCCTCGCCTCGCCAGGCGGCCCGGCCGTCGGGACCCTGGAAATCACCGCTTGCCGCAGCATGGATCAGCTCATCGTGACGGTGGCGGACAACGGGACAGGGTTCCCCGACGGATTCGATCTCGAACACGCGCCGAGCCTGGGCCTGCAGATCGTGCGGACGCTCGTCGTCGGTGAGCTCGGCGGAACTCTCGCGATTTCCGCGCGTCCTGAGGGCGACGGCACCTGCGTGCGGGTCGAGCTGCCGCTGCCCGTCCCTGACCAGGCTGGCTAACCCTTCTGCGGGCTGGAACGCGCCCGATGGTGAGCCGGGCCTGCAGGAGTCGGTCCCGCGAGCGGGATCAGGCGCTGGCGCTGGCCCCTACCCTGACGCCACGCCGCTTGAGCGCCCTGCGCTCATCCTCGCTGAGGCCGCCCCACACCCCGGAGTCCTGACCGCTGTCGAGTGCCCATTGCAGGCATGCCTCGGACACTTTGCACCGGGTGCAGACCTGCTTCGCCTCATCGATCTGGAGCAGGGCCGGGCCGGTGTTCCCGATCGGGAAGAACAGCTCCGGGTCGACGTCACGACAGGCGGCGTAATTGCGCCAGTCCATGCGGTCCACTCCTCCTCGAGGACCAACGGGCCTTATGGAGGCCCGCCGCCTCCCTCGCGCTTGTGAACGAATTCACGAGCTATGCCGTATATCAAGCCCGCATGGGGCTCTGGTCACACACATGTTTTACGGCACGGAACTTGCGTACCGAGCCGGCTCCCGGACGACCTGAGACCACGCCCCCGTGGACACAGCCCGCGCTGGCATCCCCGCTCGCCCGCCGGGTTGGGGCGCATGCGTACACACCACAACCTGGAGCGGTTACAACCCTCCCAAGTTAATCGATCAAGCGCAAGACCCCGAGGCAAAGGTTAGGACGGATTTCGGTGTCAGATGAGTCACATGGCGGGCATGGTCTGTGCGCCGGGTACGGACACTGTCTCGCTTCTCCGTCCGGCTTGACTTTTTTGCCGTAATTAGGTGCTACGTTGCGCTGCGTCCATTCGCTGAGCTGGACACGCAGGGCAAAGCGTCAGGCGATGACCCGCAGCGCTTCGGGCACCGACCGGAACGTGACGAGTCTCGCGCTCGCCCACGTACTCCCCGTCGATCTGGAAGGCCACAGGCCGGCTGGCGCGCAGCGTGAGGCATGGCTGGTCGTGGTAGGCCAGGACGCTCCGGCCGCGAAGTGTGCCGTCTGACGCTGTCAGCATCTTGCCAATGGCGGTGAAGGTGCTGAATGTAGACATTTTGCGCAGGGCAAACACGTCGAGCCCGGTATCGAATCCGGCTTGCGGATTGGCGTTCACCTCGCGGCTGCCGAGATAGGTCCAAGGAGCGGTGTTGGAAACGATGGCGATGAATACCGGATCGTCAGGCTGGCTGATGGTCACGCTCGATGACGAGGCAGGGATGCCGCCGGTCGGTCTGCCGGTAGAACTGGCGCAGCGCCAGCCGGACGTAAAGCGCTGGCGTGACAGGCTCGCCGTGCGCGCGCAGCCCCTGGACCGCGCGGACGACCTCGGCATCGAGCCCGAGGCCCGCGTTGAAGGTGAAGTACCTGCCGTTCGCGGTACCGAGGCCGATCGTGCGCACCCGGTGCTCGGCGACCGCGCGCAGGATCTGACCGGTGGCGTCGATGGGATCCCGCGGTAGTCCGACGCGCGCCCGTGAACACGTTCGCGCTGCCGCCCGGCAGCGCGGCGAGCGCAGGCAGGTCGCCAGGGGAGGGGCGCACCGGGCGGGGGAGCGGGACGGGCCCGAAGGGCCTGAGCTGGTCTCCTGGTCACTCCCGAGTATGCCGTTGACGGCCTCGTTGACGGTTCCGTCGCCGCCTAGCGTCAGAACCAGGCCGTAGCCTTCCGTGCGGGCTGCCGATGCCAGCTTTGTCGCGTGGCCCCGGTAGCGTGTCTCGGTGACGTCGAGTTGAAAGGCGGACGCCAAGGCGGACGCGATGACGTCCCGGCGCAGCCGGGTCGTGGAGGTAGCCCGTGGGTTCACGATCAGCAGGGCGCGCACGCGGACAGGCTAGCGCCGGTCCGGATGCGGGCCAGCACGGGCGTCCGCTGTCGATCTCGCTCGCCGCAGCGGTGGAGGCCCTGCAGGCCGCCGGAGTGCTCGTAGCCGCGGTGCTGGCCGGCATCTCGGCGGCCGAGGGCAAGTCCTATCAGAGCTCGAGCGGGATCGCGCTGACCGTGATCGGCGCGGGCACGGCCGTGCTGCTTGCCCTGACCGCGTTCGGCCTGCTCAGGGTACGGCGCTGGAGCAGGACGCCTGCGCTGCTGACCCAGCTCTTCACCGGCATCGTCGGCATCTACCTGGTCCAAGGCGACCGCCTATGGCTTGGCGCCCCAGCGATTGCGCTGGCCGTCGCGGGCTTCGCGCTGCTGCTCGTGCCGCCCAGCCTCCGGGCGCTGACGTTCGCCGCCAGAGAGCCCGCCGCGCCTGCTAAGTAACCAGCGGGATGAACAGGACGCGCGCGCCGGTGTGATTCTGCTGCCTGACGTCGCTGCCCGCTGAGGTGAGGTCAGTCCTCGCTGGTAAGGCCCTCGCGCAACTGCGTGAGCGTCCTCGCGAGCAGCCTGGAGACGTGCATCTGCGAGATGCCAAGCTCGGTCGCGATCTGCGACTGGGTCATGTTGCCGAAGAAGCGCAGCAGCAAGATCCGCTTCTCCCGCGGCGGCAGCCGCTCGAGCAGCGGCTTCAGCGACTCCCGGTACTCGACGCCTTCGAGCGCCTCGTCGACGATGCCGAGGGACTCGGCGACGGCCGGTGCGTCCTCGTCGCCGGAGTCTGGTGCGTCCAGCGAGACGGTCGAGTACGCGTTCGCCGACTCCAGGCCCTCGAGCACGTCCTCCTCGCTCATCTGCAGGTGCGCGGCTAGTTCGGCCACCGTCGGCGCCCGGCCGAGCCGCTGAGCGAGGTCGCCGATCGCCTTCGTCAGCGCCAGCTTGAGCTCCTGCAGCCGGCGCGGAACCCGCACCGCCCAGCCCTTGTCCCTGAAATGCCGCTTGATCTCGCCGACGATGGTCGGGGTCGCATAGGTCGAGAACTCCACGCCGCGGCTGAGGTCGAACCGGTCGATGGATTTGATCAGCCCGATCGTGGCCACCTGCGTCAGGTCGTCGAGCCACTCACCGCGGTTGCGGAACCGCCTGGCCAGGTACTCGACGAGCGGCAGGTGCAGCTCGACGAGCTCGCCGCGGATCCGCAGCCGCTCGGGATCGCCTTCCGGCAGATCGACGAGGAGCACGAACAGCTCCCTGGCGTGACCCCTGTCCCGGACGGCGTGCTGGATCCTGATCGCGCCAGACAGCTGTTCTGAGCCGTCCTCGTCAAGCTCTTCGGCGATCAGCCCGGCAACGGCCAGGACTTCCTCGGTGTCGGCAAGCGCCGGCCCCCCGGCCGGCTTCGCCGTCATCGTCTCGAACTCCTCGGTCAAAGCTTCCCCCGACTTCGATGTCATACCGACCTCGATGAATCACGACTCTTTCGCAGAGCGATCGTGAGCACGTCCCCGGGGCCGACCTGAGCGTCCACGTTGCCGGCCAGGGCGGTGAGCACCGTCCAGGCGAACGTGTCGTCGGCCGGCACGCGGGGGGCCAGGCAGCTGACCGACACGCAGACGGTCATCGAATCCTGCCCGAGCGCGAAGTCGCACTTCAGGTCGCTGCCCGGGATTGCCTGGCTGAGCAGCATGGCGCACGCTTCGTCGACGGCGATGCGCATGTCTTCGATCTCGTCGAGGGTGAAATCGAGACGCGCCGCAAGTCCTGCCGTGGCGGTGCGCAGCACCGACAGATAGGCGCCGTCGGCCGGCATCGTGATGGTGACCTGATCGCGGATCTCCTCTTCCGCCGCCACCTGATGAGAGCCCGTCGCAGCCTTGTGCCCAAGTTCAGACTGGCTGCCGCCAGCCGTGCGCGCGCGGCCGCCGCTGATCACGTCAGCAGCGAGCGTCTGGCTTGCTGATGAACTTGCGCCTTCCTCAGTCACCTGAGCCCCCTCCAACGACGATCTCCTCGTCGCCTCGTCACGGCGGTGTCGACTGCTATCTGCAACTTATCCTGACGTGCGACCTACGACGACGGGCCGTCGCCTCCGCAGACGGCGGAGGGATCCCCCCGGCCTGGCCCGAACGCACTGGCGTGGTACACAGCTGACGCAGCCTCGCGAAGCGCTGCTTGCATCGCAGCATCGGAGCGGACGTGCATCCGCGCCGGCGCGTGTGCTCAGCCTTGCTTGGTTTCCCAGAAGATCTTGGAGATGTCCTCGATCTTGGCGAGCAGCGCGTCGGCGGTGGCCGGGTCGGTGCTGCCCTTGGTGCCTGCGGCGCCGGCCATCTTGGTGGCGTCGTTGAACAGCTGGTTCAGCTGCGGGTACTTCTCGAAGTGCGGCGGCTTGAAGTAGTCGGTCCACAGCACCCAGAGGTGATGCTTGACGAGGTCGGAGCGCTCTTCCTTGATCAGCGACCGCCCTGGAGCGGAACTCGGCGTCGGAGTTCTGCTGGTACTTCTCGCAGATGGCCTTGACCGACTCGGCCTCAATCCTGGCCTGGGCTGGGTCGTAGACGCCGCACGGCAGGTCGCAGTGCGCGAACGCGGTGGCCTTTGGCGCGAGGAGACTCATGGCTTGCTCTCCCTGAAGTGGCTGTCCGTCGATCTACCGATCACGGAATCTGACAGTACAGCTTGGCCGTGAGCGCACTGCGGCCACCACCCGCTATGCAGGGTGGTGGCCGTCAGTTGAGCACATCTTGACCGGCCACCACCCGCAACGCAGGGTGGTGGACATCAGTTGAGCACATCTTGACCGGACCGGCGCGTGTGCTCAGCCTTGCTTGGTTTCCCAGAAGATCTTGGAGATGTCCTCGATCTTGGCGAGCAGGGCGTCGGCGGTGGCCGGGTCGGTGCTGCCCTTGGTGCCTGCGGCGCCGGCCATCTTGGTGGCGTCGTTGAACAGCTGGTTCAGCTGCGGGTACTTCTCGAAGTGCGGCGGCTTGAAGTAGTCGGTCCACAGCACCCAGAGGTGATGCTTGACGAGGTCGGAGCGCTCTTCCTTGATCCGCATCGCCCTGGAGCGGAACTCGGCGTCGGAGTTCTGCTGGTACTTCTCGCAGATGGCCTTGACCGACTCGGCCTCAATCCTGGCCTGGGCTGGGTCGTAGACGCCGCACGGCAGGTCGCAGTGCGCGAACGCGGTGGCCTTTGGCGCGAAGGCGCGCGCAAGGAAACTCATGTGTCCTTCTCTCTCCGGAATGGCTTTCGACCGATCATTGGATTCGGAATCTGACAGTACAACTTGCTGCGATTGCAGGGTGGGGAGGGATCGTGCGCTGGCCACTATGGCGAATCGCGGTCGCCGAGAGGTCGATGGAACCCGCACTCCTGCCGGGCGACTGGCTGCTCGTCTGGCGCGGCCTAGGGGCTCGCGCCGCGACGGTCAAGCCAGGGCAGCTTGTGATCGCCCGGCATCCTGGCCTGCCCGGCATGCTCCTGGTCAAACGCATCGCGTGGCGAGAGGCCGGCGGCTGGTGTCTGACCTCGGACAATCCTGGGGCAGGGGGCGTCGACAGCTTTCGCTTCGGCGTCGTACCGCCAACCCTCATCGAGGGGCGCGTCCTGCTGCGGTACTGGCCCCTGCGTCGCCGATAATGCGCCATTGCCTGGCGCAGACGAAGCTGGCCCCGTCCGGGCGGACGGGGCCAGCTTGCTACTTGCGGGACAGGATCAGTGCCTTGGCATGTCCGATGCGCCGTGCTCGGCCTGCCGCTCGACGAGGTTCAGTACCTCGGCTCTCGACAGCCTGGTCGCCATGGCCCAGTAGTAGATCAGCACGCTGAACACGGCCACGACCAGCATGTCAACCCCGAACGGGAGGGTGTTGGTGTTCACCGGCGCCTTCACTGCTCCGCCGCTGAACTGACCCAGCCAGGAGATGATGCCCATGCCGATCAGGTAAACCGGCAGCCACTGTGCCGACCTCCAGTCCAGCGGCGGCCGCTGCGGATCGAGCGCCATGCAGACACCGATGATCACGTAGCCGATCACCAGCACGACGCCCAGCTTCCAGATCGTCTCCAGGCCCGACCAGTAGATGATCAGGTTGGCGATGATGAACGCGATCGGCGCCAGTACCGACGCTGCTGGCAGCCGGTACGGGCCGGGCATGATCCGGCACCTGCCGACGCAGTGCGCCGAGCGACAGTGGCGCTCCCGCGTACATCAGGACGCTGGCCGAAGTGACCAGGCCGACCAGTGCGCTCCAGCTCGGGAACGGCAGCAGGAACACCAGGCCGAACAGAAATGCCAGGATCAGGCTGACCCACGGCACGCCGTTCTTGTCGACCCTCGTGGAAAATCTGCGGATAGTAGCGGTTCCTGGCCAGGCCGTACCCGACGCGCGACCCTGAGGTTACGTAGATCAGGCCGGTCCCTGACGGGGATATGAATGCGTCGATGCGCAGGACCGTCGCCAGCCAGGCCAGGCCGGTGGCTCCCGCGACAAACGCGAGCGGTCCGTTGATCAGACCGTGGTGGTCGGCCAGGGCCGCCCAGCCGCCGGAGAGCTGGCTCGCCGGCAAGGCGCCGATGAAGACGATCTGCAGCAGGACGTAGATCGCGGTGCCGAGCAGCATCGCGATGATGATCGCGCGAGGCAGGTTCTTCTGCGGGTCCTTGACCTCGGCGGCCAGCTGGTCGGCCTGCTCGAAGCCGAGGTAGGCGAACACGATGCCAGCGCCCGGAATCGCCGCGAACATTGCCTTGAGCGCCGAACGGCATGAAGCCGCCGTGCGAGTTGAAGTTGCTCGCCGTGGAACTTGAACAGCAGAACGATGATCGCCAGCACGGGGATCGCGACCTTCCACCAGGTGACTGCGCTGTTCACCTTGTTGAACAGGCGCATGGCCAGGAAGTTGACGGCGGTGAAGAGCGCCATCAGCAGGATGCTGAAGATGAACCCGGCTGTCGTGACCTCGCCCGTCGAGTCGTTGAAGACGCCGTGCCAGTAGAACGACGCGTACTGCATCACCGCGAAGCACTCGATCGGCGCCACGGTGATGGCCTGCACCCACGAGAAGAACCCGAAGGAGATGCCAGCCACGCTGCCGAATGCGAAGTGCGGGAATCGCGCGGTTCCGCCGGCCACCGGGTACATCGCGCCAAGCTCGGCGTGCACGAGCGCCAGGACGATCAGCGCGATGCCGGCGATGATCCAGGCCAGGATCGACGACGTCCCGGTGGAGTACGCAGCCTTCCACGAGGCGAACAGCCAGCCAGACCCGATGATCGAGGTCTCGGCCGCCCAGGTGGCGCCGATCAGCCCCATCTCCCGCTTGAGGCCGACGTCTTCCGGGGCGACTGTGGCGACGGAGGAATCAGTTGCCATGTTTGAACCTTCTTTCCGGTCCACTTACAAGAAGCTAACGCCCGCAAGTAGGCCTCATGGTAATGATCATCAGAGGGCCTGAGAAGAAGCCCGAAGGTGTCGTTTCGGTAACGCGAAGCGGTATTTCCTGGGTCGCAAGATGCTGGTGTTACATGTTTTCGCGCTCCGAGGGCATGATGTTGCGCCGCATCCGTACCAGCGTGTTTATCGCGATGGACGCGGCTTAGGCTCGACTTGCTGCGACGGCAGGAGCGGGCGATACGTCGCATGCCCGGCGGAGTTTGGCTGACGAAGTTGCCGCACGTATCGCCGCTAGGCGACCGACTCGCCGACCCCGCGCACCCATCTCACCGCGCTGACCGCGCAGCGGCCGTGACGTTGCCCTTGGCTGCCGAGTGCTCCGCTGCAGTACCGCCGTGACTTGTTCTTGCTGCCGTCGATGAAGACCCGGTCGCAGGACGCGATCGCGCAGATGCCGAGCCGCTCGATGCCCAGCCCGCTGACCAGCAAGGACAGGCCGATGACCGCCGCAGCCGCATACCTGTCGGTCACCGAGCCTGACTCGCTCAGGTGAACGTGCCAGGGCTGGTCGTCGTGCTGGACCAGGACCGGGTGCACGGGGTGCACCATCAGCAGGGCATTGAGTACGCCGACGGCGCGCTGGCCGTCACCGTCCACGGCTGATGTGAAGACTCTTGCCAGCTCGGCGCGCAGCAGCTTGAGCCGGTCGAGGTCATGCCGCGTCCCTGGGGCAGCGAAAATGAGCGTTCCGCAGCAAACGCGCGGAACGCCTCGCAACTGCGCAGCGGGTCAGCGTCGGCGTCGCAGACACCGGAATTGACCAGGCGCACAGCTAGATCGGCAAAGGAAGCCAGATTCACGCCGGTCCTTACGGGCAGGGGTTCTGAGCCAGCCTTAGCCGGGAGTATCTCACAACTGGACAGCGTGAGCGAGTGGCTTCTCTATAAGCCTCTGCGCGGCATTGATGCTATTGCCAGCGGCGCCGCCTCTTTGGCCGGCGGTGCTTACCGGGCGTTACCAGGCAACTGTGCCGGGCAAGCCTTCGCCCGCGCCCGCTAGCGCTGTCGTGGCGTCATCCGGTCAGCCTGGCCGGAGCGCGGGACGCTAGGGTCCTGCCATGTTCGCAGTCACCGCAGCCAGATTCAGCCCGACGACCCGCTGTCCGCTCTCGAACTCGGCGAGCACGCCGAGCCGACGCCCGCCGAGGGCTGGACGACCGTCACCGTCAAGGCAGCCGCGCTCAATCATCACGACGTCTGGACGCTGCGCGGCGTGGGAATCTCCGCCGACCAGCTGCCGATGATCCTCGGGTGCGACGCGGCCGGCGTCGACGCTGACGGCAACGAGGTCGTCGTGCACGCCGTCATCAGCGAGCAGGCAGGCACGGCTGACGAGACCCTGGACCCGAGGAGATCGCTGCTGTCCGAGCGGTACGACGGGACCTTCGCCGAGGAGGTCGCCGTACCTCGGCGCAATCTGATCCCCAAGCCGGCCGCCCTGTCGTTCGCGGACGCCGCGTGCCTGCCGACGGCCTACCTCACGGCCTACCGGATGCTGTTCGACAAGTCCGGACTGCAGCCAGGCAGCACGATTCTGGTCCAGGGCGCGGGCGGAGGAGTCGCGACCGCGCTGATCCTGCTCGGAACGGCGGCGGGGTTCAGGGTCTGGGCCACAAGCCGCAGCGAGGTCAAGCGGGAGCAGGCTCTTGAACTTGGCGCGGATCAAGTCTTCCCTTCAGGGGCCAGGCTGCCTGAGCGAGTCGATGCGGTGATGGAGACCGTCGGCGAAGCCACCTGGTCCCACTCGCTCAAGGCACTGCGACCTGGCGGCCGCATGGTCATATCCGGCGCGACCAGCGGTGCGATGCCGCCTGCAGACCTGGCCAGGATCTTTTTCCTGCAGCTTTCCGTTGTCGGATCGACCATGGGCAACAGAGACCAGCTTGCCAGGCTCCTCATGTTCTGCGAGCAGACCGGCCTGCGACCGGTGATCGACCGGACGCTGCCGATGAGCGAGGCCAAGGAGGGCTTCGGCGCCATGATCAGTGGCGAGCTCTTCGGGAAAGTGGTGTTCACGCTGTAGACGGCGTCCTCGCAATCTGGCGGCGTGCCTGGCGGGGAACGAGGGGCGGCTGCACCGTGTCGGCGATTAGCAGGGAGCGTTTGCGGCATATGCTGCCGCAAACGCTACTTGTTAACGCTAACGCTCCCGCCTATCCGGGCAAACCCGGCGGACGCAGGCTATGGCGGCCGGCCGGGAAGCAGCCATCGTCGGGAGCCGGCGAGCCTGGCAGGCAGCCGTCCGCGGACGCCACTGCGTCGGGGAAGCAGCGGCGCTGCCGGTTGCGGCCCTCGGCCACCGGGTCACGGCCGGCCGCCGGACCGTGACCAGACGCGGCCGCGGCGCTGAGCGCGATGGCCGCCGCCCGCTCGATTGAGCCAAGCACGTTCCTCATGAGTCCTTCTCGCCAGATCCGGGTGGCCGGAAGACCTCGTTCTTGATCCGGTTCAGAGCGTCGGTGAGAATCCTGCCGAGGTTGCCGACAGCGTCCTCGCTGAGCGACTCTGCCTGCCACGCTACGCCGCGGATTTCCCTGGCGAAAGCTGCAGCCAGGCGCTCCAGGTCAACGACAAGCTCGCGGTCGGCGGCCTTGCGTCCGCGACCACTGGCAGTCCATTCCTGTTTGCCTGCCTTGGCCCAATCTTTCCATTCCTTGTGGCTGGCCTTGGCGCGGTCTTTCCAGTCCTGCTTGCCTGCCCACTCGCGCCAGTCACGCTGCTCGGCCCAGTCCGCCCATTCGCGCCAGTCGCCACGTTCCGCCCATTCGGCCCACTCGCGCCAGCCGCCGGATGGCCAGCGGCGCTGGCGGCCGCCGGCCTGCGTGCCCGCGTTATCGCGGTCGCCAGTTGGCTCGCCGGACTGCCGCTGGCCGGACTGCTGGGCACCGGACTGCTGGGCACCGGACTGCTGGGCACCGGACTGGCCGGCGGCAGACGTGCCGTCGCCTTCGCCGGCCGCCTCGCTCCAGACCGACCGGCCACCGCCAGCCATCGCGGCCCCGGCCTCAGGAGCGGCGGCGCCGCTCAGCCCCGGGGGCGCCGGCCTCAGCCGCGGCGTCCGCCTCATCGGCCGGGGCTTCGGCACCGCCAGTCGCGGCGTCCGCCTCAGCGGTCGGCGCTTCAGCACCGTCGGTCGCGGCGTCCGCCTCAGCGGCCCTCGCATCGGCATCGGCAACGGCCTCGGCGGCCGCGTCCCGGGCTTCGGATTCCGCGGCGTCCGCCCCGTCAGCCTCGTCCCGCGCAGCCATCACATCGTCGACAGCGGCATGCGCCTGGTATGCGTGAGCCTGCGCGGCGTCGGCCCTTGCCTGAGCGGCGTCAGCCTCGGCCTGTGCGGCGTCTGCCCGTGCCTGAGCCTGCTCAGCCTCAGTCTGCGCCCGGTCAGCGGCCTGCGGGCCCGCACCGGGCGGATGACCCTGCGAGCGGTCATGCCCGGTCCGGCCGGCTTCGCGGACCGCCCAGGTGAACTCGTCCCGGAGGCTCCTGACCGTCTCCCTGACGTCCCTGGTGATCTCCCTGGCGATGTCACGCACGGAGGCGGACAGCTCGTCCTCCAGATCGGCAAGGTCGTCAAGCCGGCCGTTCAGCTCCGCGCGGCCGGCGTCGGTGATCTTGTACACCTTCTTGCCGTCGATGACCTCATGGGTTACGAGGCCCTCTTCCTCGAGCCTGGCGAGCCGCGGATAGATGGTGCCGGGCGAGGGGGAGTAGACGCCGAGGAACCTATCCTGCAGCAGCCTGATCACGTCGTAGCCATGCCGCGGTGCCTCGTCAAGAAGCTTCAGCAAGTACAGGCGCAGTCCGCCATGCCTGAAGACCGGACTCACGTTGCTCCCCTCTCATCCAGACGCCAACGTCGCTGGGCGGCCCATGTCTGTCAAGGCCTGGACGTGGCGTCCGTTAAGACCGATCTTATATGCGATATATCTCGTCTGGCAAAGTTGAACGCTAAATCTGACACGCCGCCTGCAATAAGTCGCGCGGGTCGCGGCGGGTATGGAGATTCATGCCGTCGCGACCGACCCTAACGGTGCGGAGCTACCCAGGGCGCCTAGTTCATGCGCGCTCTAGTCTTCGTCGTCGTCCGCCCTGGCCAGCCAGGTGGCCAGACGCTCGACGGCAGCCTCATGCTCGGGGTGCACGTCGACGAACTCGGTCAGCTTCTGCGCCAGCCAGCCGAGCGTCACGTCCTCCTCGCCGCGCCGCTCTGCGAGTTCCTCGATGCCGCGATCGGTGAAGTACACGCCAATCTCCGTACCAGTCCGTTGCCGGGTTTAGCCGAACGCGGAGGCGACCAGGGCGGCATGCTCGGCCGCGTGCGCCTTGGCCGAACCCTGTGCGGGCGCTGAGCTCTCCGGCAGGGCGATCACGCCGAGGCCGCGGCCGAGCGCGCCGGGCAGGTGCATCGCCATGTACGGCCATGCGCCCATGTTGACCGGCTCCTCCTGCACCCAGATCAGCTCTGTGGCGTCCGGGTAGCTGGCGAGCGCCGCGGCGATCTCGGGTACCGGCAGCGGGTACAGCCGCTCGACCCTGACGACAGCGATGTCGCCGCGCTGTTGTTCCCGCCGCTTCTCGGCCAGGTCGTAGTAGACCTTGCCTGAGCACAGCAGCACCCGTCGCACCTGAGCCGGGTCGGCCACGCCAGGGTCGGTCAGCACCGGCTGGAACGCGCCGCCGGTGAAGTCGGCGACCGCCGAGACTGCCGTCTTCAGCCGGAGCATGGATTTCGGCGTGAACACGACAAGCGGCTTGATGCGGTCCGACAGCACCTGCCAGCGGAGCAGATGGAAATAGCTCGCCGGGGTGCTCGGGAACGCGACCGTCATGTTGTCCTGCGCGCACAGCGACATGAAGCGCTCGACCCGCGCCGATGAGTGGTCGGGTCCCTGGCCCTCGTAGCCGTGCGGGAGCAGCAGCACGACGCCTGAGCGCTGGCCCCACTTCTGCTCGCCCGACGACACGAATTCGTCCAGGACGGTCTGTGCTCCGTTGACGAAGTCGCCGAACTGGGCCTCCCAGCAGACCAGCGCGTCGGGCCTGGCGACCGAGTAGCCGTACTCAAAGCCGACGGCCGCGAACTCCGACAGCAGCGAGTCGTAGGCGAAGAACTTGGCGTTGTCGTTGTTCAGCTGGCGCAGGGGCGTGTACTCCTCGCCGGTGTGCCGGTCGACCAGGCCGGCGTGCCGCTGGCCGAACGTGCCGCGCCGCGTGTCCTGTCCCACCAGGCGGACCGTGTGGCCGTCGATCAGCGTCGAGCCGAACGCCAGCAGTTCGCCGGTCGCCCAGTCGATCTCGTCGTGCTCGACCATCTGGGCCCGGCGCGCCAGCTGCGGCGCCAGCCGCGGATGCGGCGTGAACCCTTCAGGCAGGTTCAGCTGCGTGTCGACGATCCGCTTGATCGTCTCCCCGGAGATCGCCGTCGGCGTACTCATGTGATCGATCGGGGCAGGCAGCTGCGGCGGCCTGGCCACGACCGAGCCTGGCTCGTTCGGCCTGGCCGTGGCCTCGCGCGTCTCGGTGAACGCGCGCTCGAGCTCCTGCTGGTAATCGCGGAGAATCTGCTCAGCCTCGTCGAGCGTGATGTCGCCGCGCCCGATCAGCGACTCGGTGTAGAGCTTGCGGGTCGACCGCTTGGCATCGATCAGGTCGTACATCATCGGCTGTGTGAACGAGGGGTTGTCGGCCTCGTTGTGGCCGCGACGGCGGTAGCAGACCATGTCGATGACGACGTCCTTGCAGAACGCCTCGCGGTACGCGAACGCGAGCCTGCCCACCCGGACGACGGCCTCGGGGTCGTCGCCGTTGACGTGGAAGATCGGCGCCTGAATGGTCCTTGCCACGTCGGTGGCGTACACGCTGGACCGCGACGACGTCGGGTCGGTAGTGAAGCCCACCTGGTTGTTGACCACGATGTGCACGGTGCCGCCCGTCCGGTACCCGCGCAGCTGGGAGAGTTCGAGCGTCTCGGCCACGACTCCCTGCCCGGCGAAGGCGGCGTCGCCGTGGATAAGGACCGGCAGCACGGTGAAGCCCTCTGTGCCGATGTCGAGCACGTCTTGCTTGGCCCGGACAACCCCTTCAAGCACGGGGTTCACGGCCTCGAGGTGGCTTGGGTTCGCGACCAGGCTGACCGGCAACGGCTCGCCGTTGCCCGCCGTATACCGGCCATCGGCGCCCAGGTGGTACTTGACGTCACCAGAACCGTGCGTGCTGCCAGGGTCGACGTATCCCTCGAACTCGTTGAAGATCTGGCCGTATGACTTGCCGATGATGTTGGCGAGGACGTTCAGCCTGCCGCGGTGCGCCATCGCGATCACGGCCTCGTGCAGGCCGCCCTTGGCGGCCTCGGTGAGAACCGCGTCGAGCAGGGGGATGAGCGACTCCGCGCCCTCGAGAGAGAACCTGCGCTGGCCGACGAACTTGGTCTGCAGGAACATCTCGAACGCCTCGGCGACGTTCAGCCTGGACAGGATCCGCATCTGGTCGTCATGGTCGGGGTTGCGGTGCGCCCGCTCCACCCGCTCCTGCAGCCAGGCACGCTCGGCCGGGTTCTGGATGTGCATGTACTCCAGGCCGATGGTGCGGCAGTAGGCGTCCCGCAGCACGCCGAGTATCTCGCGCAGCAGCATCCGCGGCTTGCCGCTGAAACCGCCGGTGGCGAACTCGCGTTCCAGGTCCCACATGGTCAGGCCGTGCTGGAGGATGTCCAGGTCGGGGTGCTTGCGCTGGGTGTACTGCAGCGGGTCGGTATCGGCCAGCAGGTGGCCGCGCACCCGGTAAGCGTGGATCAGCTCGTGCACGCGGGCGGCCTTGCTGATGTCGTTCTCGTGGCCCGCCGGGATGTCGCGGACCCAGCGGACCGGCTCGTAGGGGATCCGCAGAGCGGTGAAGACCTCGTCGTAGAAGCCGTTCTCGCCAAGCAGCAGGCCGCTGATGATCCGCAGGAACTCGCCGGACTGTGCGCCCTGGATGATCCTGTGGTCGTAGGTAGAGGTCAGCGTGATCGTCTGGCTGACGGCGAGCCTGGCCAGCGTCTCGGCGGACGCGCCCTGATAGGCGGCCGGGTACTCCATCGCGCCGACTCCGACGATGCAGCCTTGTCCTGGCATGAGCCTCGGCACCGACTGGACCGTGCCGATGGTGCCGGGATTGGTCAGGGAGATCGTGGTGCCCGCGAAGTCCTCGACCGTGAGCTTGCCGGTCCTTGTCTTGCGGACGGCATCCTCGTAGGCCAGCCAGAACTGGCGGAAGTCCATCTGCTCGGCGTTCTTGATGTTGGGAACGAGCAGCTGGCGGGTGCCGTCCTGTTTCTGCACGTCGATCGCCAGGCCCAGGTTGACGTGCTCATGCCTGACCAGGACTGGCTTACCGTCCACGTCAGCGTAGGAGTCGTTGATCTCGGGAGCGGCGGCTAGGGCCTTGACGACCGCGTAGCCGATCAGGTGGGTGAACGACACCTTGCCGCCGCGGCCACGGGCGAGGTGGTTGTTGATGACGATCCGGTTGTCGACGAGCAGCTTGGCTGGAACCGCGCGCACCGACGTTGCGGTCGGGACGCTGAGGCTGGCCTCCATGTTCGCGACCGTGCGGGACGCAGCGCCGCGGAGGCGGATCTCGGTGACGCCGTCAGGGGACTGGCCGGTCTGGGTCGAGCCGCCGTTGAGAGTGCCGGCAGCGCCCGGGCCTTGCCCAGGCCGTACTGGCTGTCCTGGCTGTCCTGGCTGTCCGGGTTGGCCGCCTGGAGCCGCTGGTGTCGCCGGTGCCGCCGGGGTCGCCTGGCCTGGCTTGCCTGCTGTGGGAGCTTGCTGACCTGGTGCGCCGGTCCGACGAGCCTGGCTCGTTTGCGCGGCGGCGCCCGCGGGCCCTGCCGTCGGAGGTGCCCCAGTCCGGGATCCGCCGGCCTGGGACGCGGGAGCTGCTCCGGCGGCCGCGTGCCCCGTGGTTCCTGACCCCGTGGTTCCTGACCCCGTGGTTCCTGACCCCGTGGTTCCCGGCCCCGTGGTTCCCGGCCCCGTGGTTCCTGGCCCGGCGGTTACTTGCCCCGCGCCGTCGGAGTACCCGGGGGCCGCTGCCAGCTGGCCCGGCCGCGTATCCGCTGCCCTGAGAACGCCTGACGTCAGAAGGCTCCGGCCGGTAGTCGGCGAAGAAGTTCCACCAGGCTCGGTCGACCGAAGAGGGGTCGGCCTGGTATCGCTGGTAGAGCTCGTCTACCAGCCACTCGTTGGGCCCGAAATCGGCGTTCGGCGTCACGGTGCCTGAGGACCTTGTCTGCCGCGCGTCCGGGCCCCGCCCGCGGGTCGGGCGGTCGCTTCGTGCCTGGTCGGCT
The DNA here is from genome assembly GCA_963809195.1 of uncultured Actinomycetota bacterium. GTDB lineage: Bacteria > Actinomycetota > Actinomycetes > Streptosporangiales > Streptosporangiaceae > Chersky-822. Next base: position 31,953 of record CAWEIQ010000008.1, read on the forward strand.
GCCACTTGTTCGGCTGCCGATTGGTTGCTTGACTCCTGGTCACCGGCCGACGACCCGCCGCCCGAGCCTGAGCGGTCAGATGATGCAGCGACATTCGCGTGCGCATGCGAGAACTCGGCAGACACGGCCGACATCGCCTCTTCCGGAGCTTGATTGGTTCGATGACCCCTGCTGGCAAGGCTACCCGCGGGAAAGTACCGGCCTGCGTTCTAGCCTAGCTCGGCAGCCGAGCCCGGCCATGCGGTTCGTTCCAGCCGATTTGCGGGCCTATAGGCACAATACCGTATTTGTTTGTCGTCGCGAGCCATTCGGCAGATTGGTAATAATGCCGCTTTATCTGGCGCAGATCGGTGGTCTCCCCGAAGCCAGGATGGCTGTACAGATCGCGAGTGTAAGCCCACAGATGCCGGTAATCACTGAGGCGCCGCAGGTTGCAGTGGAATTTCGGATAGTAGACCGCATCGAATCGCACCAGCGTCGGGTAGAGCCGCACGTCGGCCTCGGTGATGAAGTCTCCGAGCAGGAACCTTCTGCGGGCGAGTCGTTCGTCGAGCGCGTCGAGAGTCGTGAACACTGCCTCGACGGCCTGGTCATAGCTGGCCTGGGTGGTCGCGAGGCCGGCCTTGTAGACGCCCGTGTTCACGGTATGGAAGATCAGGGTGGCCAGCGACTCGATCTCCCGTCGCCGCGACGCCGGGTAGAGGTCCGGTGCGCCAGGACGGTGGAAGGGCCGGAACTCGGTCTCCAGCATGACCGTGATCTGGGCAACGTCGTTGCTGACGACCCTGCGGGTGCGCAGGTCCCAGACCAGCGGCACCGTGGCCGGGCCGGTGTGGCCGGGACTGGTCGCCCGGTACAGGTCCGACACGTACCTGGCGCCGGTCAGCGGGTCGCCTGCGTCGTCGGTGAACCGCCACCCGCGCTCGTCGGCCACCGGGTCGGTGAGAGTCAGCCCGATGATCCGGTCCAGGCCGAGCAGCCGGCAGGCGATCAGGGTCCGCTGGGACCACGGGCAGCCCAGCGATGCGTAGAGCTGGTACCTCGATGCCTCAAGCGGAAACTCGCTGGATCCGTCTCTGGAGATCCGGCCGGTGAAGGTTCCCTGTCGTCGGGTGAGCCCGCCGGTTATCGCAGGTAGGCTGCCAGTGCTCGGTGCGGAATCGCTATGCGCGTAGGTGAAGGTGCCGCTTCCTGGGGGTGTGCTCGCCGGCCACGGAGGTTCGCCGTGGCCCCCTGGCGGGCTGCTCCAGGGCTGGTTGCGTGGTGGCTCGATAGCCAGCGGCGCCCTGCCAGATGGCTGCCTGGCCCGTGGCTGGGCGGCCCGCGGTTGGCTGCCCCGTTGTGGACTCATAGGTGGCTCGATTGCTCGGAATGGCCTGCGATTGGGCAGACCCTGCGGAGCCCAGCCGCCACGCGACTGGCTGGGCTGTGGCTGGGTGACCGGCGGTTCGCCTCCGGGGGGAGGGTTGCCACGGCCACGTTGCCGACGATACGGCCTTTCGCCGCTTTCGGGCAGCCTGTGCCGCGATGACGGATGGTCATCAGGCATCGGCGGCCTGACGCTCATCTCCCATGGCGGGCCGCCGGCCGGGCTGGCCTGGCCTGACCCGGGCGAGGACGGCCGCTGGGACATCGCTGGCATCGGCGTCACCTCCGCGAAGGCGGGTGCTACGACGCATTATGTCCAACTAGGTCACTCCTAGTGAGCGTATCGACAAGTAAGGTCCGGCACAGCAGGCCTGCGAGCGGCGGACGGAGGTGCGCACGGTGGCCAGCGTTGTGAGCAGCATCACCGGCGCTCTCGGTCACATGAGCGGCTCGGTGGCCATCGTCCTGATCGCTGTCCTGGTCTTCGGTGAGACGGCGATCTTCCTCGGGTTCGTGCTGCCAGGCGAGGCAGCGGTCGTGTTCGGCGGCGTGCTGGCGAGCAGGGGCCATCTCTCGCTTCCCGCCCTGATCGCCGTCGTGGTCGTCACAGCCGTGGCGGGTCCGCTCGTCGGCTACCAGGTTGGCAAGCGGATGGGTGACCGGTTGTTCACCGCGCGGCGTGCTGAGCCGTGTCTCCGGGCCGCTCGACAGGGCCAGAACGACGCTGCGTGAGAAGGGCGGCATGGCCGTGTTCGGCGGTCGTTTCCTCGCCATCATCCGGGCGCTGATGCCCGCTGCGGCCGGCGCTGCTGACATGCCCTACCGAGTCTTCGCGATCTACAACCTGCTCAGCGGCGTCATGTGGGGCGTCGGCTACAGCCTGCTCGGTTACGTGGCCGGCTCGGCCTACGTGGTCGTGGAGCGCAGGGTCGGCGCAGGCCTGGCGATAGCGCTGGCTGTCATCGTGATCGCGGGCGCCGGGGTCTGGGTATGGCGCCGCCACCACGGCATCGCCGTGCCGGTGCCGGTCAGCGACGACCAGGAGAAGTCCGGATCGGCGAACGAGGCGGACCAGGGCGCGGCATGACGCGGGCCCGAGCCCAGCGTCGTGCGCGCGCGGCTAGGCGCTGACCGTCTCGTGCGTGCGGGCGAAGGCGTCAGGCCGTCGATGCTGCAGCGAGGGCAGCACGGTCCTGACGCGCTCGGTCATATCCAGGTCGACGGTGCCCGCGACGATGCCGGGGCTCGAACCCAGATCCATCCTGACAGCGCCCATCGGATCGACGAGCAGGCTCCTGCCCACACCGGTCGGAGCGGACGTGGCGGGCTCGTGCGGATCGGGCACCTGGTCGGCAGCCGCGACCCAGACCGTGTTCTCGATCGCCCTGGCGCGGACGAGGGTGACCCAGTGTTCTTCCTTGAACAGTCCAGCGGCCCAGGCGGCCGGGATGACGAGCAGGTCGGCGCCGCGCACGGTCAGGTCCCTGGCTAGCTCAGGGAATCGGACGTCATAGCACGTGAGGAAGCCCACCTTGATTCCGGCCAGGTCGGCGATCACTGCCTCGGATCCCGGGGCGATGGTCTCGGATTCGCGCGTACCGAGCGCGTCGAACAGGTGGATCTTGCGGTAGGCCGCAACCAGTCGCCCTGCAGAGTCGAAGGCGACGGTCGTGTTGTAGACCCTGTTGTCGGGGGCTTGCTCGAAGATTCCTGCGGCGAGCGCTACGCCGCTGCCGCTGGCCGCGGCCGACAGGCCGGCGCAGAACGGGCCGTCAAGCGGTTCCGCGACCGCCCGGAGGTCGACGGAGAATCTCGCCTGCGTGGCCTCCGGGAAGATGGCCAGGTCAGACCCCTGCTCCCTGGCGCTGGTCAGCGCGGATTGAACGCGGCTGAGGTTCACGGCCGGCTGGGTACTGACCGGCATCTGACAAAGAGCGACGCGCATGACCGAAGCGTACTTCGCGCTCGGCAGTTCCGTCTTGGCCGGGCGCGAGCGCCGTCGGCACAGCTTGCATGATCTCAACGGCCCGCAGGCGCGGTCCTGACCCTTCGGGACGGCGGCCGCGGCCCTGGCTGCGATCCCGCGATGGCCGGCGGCCTCGCCCTGAGGTGCTGGCATAGCTGGCTGCCCGGTCGGGCACCCTGGCCTTTCTGTCCGTGCGGAAGGCCAGCAGGCGCCGCGCCGCGCGCGCGGCCGCACCCGGTGCCTGGCGGGTCAGGCTGTGCGCCGCCTCTTCACGACGGCTCGCGATGGTTACCAGCACGATCGCGACGAACGGCACTCCCAGCGCCACGGCCGCGATGGCTGCCACGGCGGCTATCCAGATCTCATCCATGTGTCCTCCTTCTCTCTCTGGGGATCTGCTGGCCGGTCGCAGGGCCGACACGCCGTCGTCCTGCCTGGTCGAGGAGCTTTACTCACCGTCACTCTCCGTTTAGCATCGATCCAATGTTCCGGCTCATCTAACTCATACCAACCAGTGGGCTGTTTCAAACGATGGGGAAGGGTATGAAAGAGCTAACCGGTTGGTGACATCACGGGACCGCGAGGGAGGTACACGATGGCCCCGGCGAAGTACCAGCAGATTGCCGACCGACTGCGCGACCAGATGGACAGCGGGACGCTGCAGCCAGGGGAGCGGCTGCCGAGCGAGCCCGATCTGGTCCGCCAGTTTGACGCGTCACGGAATACGGTGCGTCTCGCTCTCGCCCTGCTGACTAACCAGGGCCTGGTGGTGACCAGGCAGGGCCTGGGAACCTTTGTGACCGAGCCGGCCAGGCCGTTCACGGCGCTGTTGTCGAGGGTCGCCACCCAGCCGCCCGTGCAGAGCACGTCGACGGTCCTGCCTGAGGTCAGCCGCGCCGATTCGGAGACGGAGACCTCTCGGCTCATCGTCGAGAAGTCGCCGGCATCGATCAGCGTCGCTGAGAAGCTGGAGATCGCCCCTGGCGATCTCGTCGTGGTGCGCCGCAGAAGCGGGACAATCGGCGTGGTCCCCTGGATGATGATGGCGTCGTACTTTCCGTTGGACGTCGCCGAGGGCACGCCTCTTGAGCAGGCGGGTGAAATCGAGAGCGGCAGCATCAAGCTGCTTGCCGATCTCGGTTACGCGCAGGTGGGGTTCGTCGACGAGATCGGTGCCCGGATGCCGAGCACCAGGGAGTTCTCTTTTTTCGGGCTCTCAACAGGGACGCCGGTCGTCGTCGTCAACCGCACCGCGTACACCGAAGACCGTCCGATCAGGATGACGAGGTACGTCTACCGGGCCGATCGGGTCAGGCTGACGCACGAGGTAGGCAACATTCCGAACCGGTAGCTGGCAGGCTCGTAGTCGCCTGCGTCACGTCGTAGACCGGCGCGGCGCTGCGTGCGGCCCGGACGGACCGCCGGAATGGACGTGCCGCCGGGACGGTCACGGCGAGCACGGCCACGCACGCCGCTGCCGGTCAGGCCGAAGACCGCCTGCGGACTGGCAACTTGAGCTGCGAGCCCAGCCACCAGCGGGCCGATCAGCACGGTCAGCGCCCATACGCCGTTGAGCAGTCCCATGACGACACCCAGGCCAGCCCCGCTGCGTTCGGCACCAGTGGCGGCCAGAGGGTAACTCACTGTCCACAACACCGAGCGCGCGGCGGTCGTGGCACAGAGCATCGCCACGATCGCGATCGGCGCCGATGTGAGGGCGGCCGGTGAGAAGGCGACCGCGAGGGCGAGCATGGCCGCCAGGATCACCGACGTGCGTACTGCCCGGCGCCCCGCATAGGCAGTGAGGGCGCTGCCCATCACGAAAACCATCCCCGCGATCGCAAAGATGAGACCCGATGCGACCTGGCGACGCCCCGTCTGCGTGCAGCTGACTGGGGACCAGCAGGGCCGAGATTCCTGTCGTGCCACCGGCGGTCACGATCGCGGCGGCCGCGGCGAGCGTCATGCGGTCGGACGCAGCGGCCCGCAGGCTCTTGCCCATCGGGGCCGACGGCGCGGGCACTCCGTGCGCCGTTCGGGAAGAAGGCGAGGCCACCTGTCAGGACGGCAAAGCACACCGCCGCCGCAAAGAATGGACTCGCCAGTCCGAAGTACTGGACCAGAATTCCGGCGAGGGCTGGCCCCGCCACTCCGCCGAGCCCGGCGCTGGCGACCGAACCGCTAAGACCCCGACCGTTCGGCGCGACCTCAGCCATCCAGGACAGTCCCGCCGTCCAGACCACGGCGTAGCCGATCCCGAAGACGAGTCGCGCCAGCAGCAATGGCACGAACGAGCCCGCCAGCACCTGCGATCAGCATCGCGATCGCCATCAGCACGCCCGCCCAGAGCGTCAGCCTGCGGGCACCGAACCGGTCAGCCAGGACCCCGGCGGGCAGGGAAACGGCCAGCGAGGCGAGTCCGGTTGCGCCGAGCACAAGACCTTGCTGGAGGCCGGAGAGGCCGAACTGATGAGCATAGACCGGAAGCACCGGCACGACGGCGAACTGCGTTCCGGCGCTCGCGAGCACGAGGCCATAACTGAGGAAACGGAAGATGATTACCTTGGTCTGGCTTCGAACGGCCACCGCACGCAAAACGGTCCCCCTAACGTCTCGATGAGCTGAGCGCTCGGGTCTCGATGAGATGAGCCCTGTGAGGTCTCGATGAGATAAGCACTGCCTCGCCAGTTTAATATGAGAAGAAGGCTGGCTAAGCTGAAGAAATGAGCGATCTACGATCGACAACGTCGATTAAAAGTGGCATGGGCCTACGGGAGTTTCGGGCCATCCTCGCCGTCGCAGAGCTGGGATCGTTCCGCCGGGCCGCCGTTGCGCTTGGCTACACACAGTCCGCTCTGTCACACCAGGTCTCCTCGCTCGAAGCGGCCCTTGGCTGGACCCTCTTCCACAGGCCAGGCGGCCGCGGGCAGGTCCGGCTGACCGCGGCCGGGCAGGCCGTCTGCCGGCGTGCGAGGCGCGCTCTCGGCGAGGTCGAGGCAATGGCTGCCGACGCCGAGGAAGCCGAGCGCGGCCAGAGCGTCAGGGTGCGCGTCGGCGTTTCCCAGACTGCCGCGGCCGAGATCATGCCCCAAGCTCTGCAGGTCTTCCGAGACGAACATCCGGGACTAGAGGTCGTCCTCAGCGAGGTCGATGACGATCCGGAAGACGTGAGAGTCGCGTTCCGCAAGGGACTCCTGGACTTCGCATTCACCCACAATCCCGAGCCGGACGAGTTCATCGAGGCGGTGCCGGTACTCGAAGACTCATGGGTGATCTTGACCCGCCGCGATAGCGCGATGGCGGAGATGATCCGACCGGGATTTGACGCGCTCGACGGGCTCGATCTCGTGGCCTGGACTCAGCGCTGGCGGGTGCAGGTCGAACTCGAGGACGCATGGAGCCGCCGCGGCATCTCGCCAAGGATTGTCTACCGTACCGATGACAACCTGGCGCTGCAGCGGCTCGTCGCGGCGGGACTCGGCCACGCATGCATCGGCCGGCTGGCCGCGCGTCGCGCGATCGATTCGTCGCTGACCTGGATCGCGCCCCGGGATTTCCTCAGCCCGCGCACGATTGCTCTGTGCTATCCGCGGCACAGGCAGATGACGGCAGCTGCCCGCGCCCTGATCGCCGCGATCCGCGCGCAGGCAGCCCTGTGAGCTCCTGGCGATCAGCGCGAACAGGACACAATCGCAGCTGCCCTATACGGAGAACTCGAGCTGGCCGGAGATCGAGCCCGCCGCGAAGACTTGCGCTAGCCTGCCAGCCTCTACGCCGAGATCACGACCGCCTGGGCGATCGACAGGGCGAAAGACTGACCGGATCCCCGCGACGAGCTCTCTGAGCGGCGGGGCGGGCTGCCGCCCCGTGACATACAGCGCCTGGCTCGCCACAAGGGCCAGGATCGCCTGCGCGCCGTGGAGTGCGTCGGCAGCCTGTCGTTCGCGCTGGTGGGCGAGCGACGTCGCGGTTGCCAGGTCGTTCTGGCGGTCTGCGACGACCGCCGGCATGAGTGCGGGGGCGGCCGCGGCCCTGGCTGCCTCCACGTAACTGGTCACGACCCAGCCGAACAGATTGGTCGCGCCGGACAGCGCGCCGTCATACCCGGGCGGGCTCAGCAAGTGCGGCAGCCCGTAGGCAGCACCACGGTGAAAGGCGGCGATCTGACGCTCCGCGGCGAGCGCGATTTCGGCGCACGAGGACGAAAGGGACTGAAGAACGGGGCAAACGGTCGCGTTGTGGAACCCGCCGCTGGATGCGACCCGTCCCACGGGGTGTTCGGGATCGGGCGGGAAATACACGGGGTTGACAGAGACGGACCGAAGCGACGCCGCAGCAGACCTTTCTGCCTCCGCAACGACCCGCCGGGCTTCGCCGAGCAGCCTCGGGACGATGCGGAAGCTCACAGGTCCCTGATGCGCGAGGCGATCTGCCGTCTCCGCACCTGCCAGGTACGTGCGAAGCGAGCGGAGCGCATCGATCTGATGCTGATCGCCCCAGAGATCCTCGAGCGGCTCCTCATACGCCTCGAGCGGCGCGCGGAAAGCGTCAATCGAAAGCGCGAACAGAAGTTCGGTGTGGGCGAGCCGGTTCCGCGCTCGGACTGCGGCATCCGCGAGGACGGCGGTCGAATACGGGCTGCCGTTGATCAACGCCATCCCCTCGCCCTCCTCGAGATCGAGACCCTCGATCGCGTGGACGAGATGCAGCATCGGCAGCACCTCGCCAGGGCCCGCCTGCCCGCCGAGCGGCAGAGCGGGCATCGGGGCGCCGAGCATCGCCGCTACGCGTTCGGCGGTCTCGGGGCGGACCTTCGCATGACCTTCCACGAAGTCGGCCAGCCGGGCAAACACGATCCCGCGGACTACCTGTTCGTCGTGCCATCCCATGCCGAAGCCATGTCCGGAGTGCTGAAGGAATGACCGGGCAAAGGCGCGCTGAAGGTCCGGCGGTACCTGCACAGAGACCTCGATGCCCGGCCGGCGTGTCACGCCATAGATGAACGCCGTCCGGTCGGATTCGAGCAGGGCAACGAACCCGCGACGCGCAGCGGCCATGGCTTCGCGTGCCACCGGGCCGATCTCAACACCCTCTCCCGCGAACGCGACCCGGCGGAAGTTCTCGAGCGTGAAGTCGGCCCGGCGGTCTGCTACGACCGTCATTCCGGTCTCCCCTGGCGTATTTCCGGGGAGCTATGCGTGCTACTCGCCAGGACGCTCCTCAGGCCTTCGCCGCGTTCCACAGGAAGAACTGGCCCTGAGCCGTGGGGTAGGTCCCTGTCACGTTCTTCTGAGAGGCGCTCAGGTAGTTGTAGAAGTAGGCGTAGATGATCGGTGTCTCGTCGAGCAGCAGGCGCTCGATCTGCCCGGCCAGCTTGCGCTGCGTGGATAGGTCCACAGCCGCGATGAAATCCCTAGAGAGCTTGTCGTAGGCGGGGTTGTTGAAATGGGCCGCGTTCCAGGGGCCCTGTCCGCTCTTGGCGTTGATGGACTGCAGCGGCGCGGCGAGGATCACGTTCGGAACCGAGCGGGCACCGTAGTCGACCAGGCTCATCTCGCCGTCGAGCCAGTCAGACTTCCCGAACACTGCCTGGCCGTAGTACTTCGTCGGCGTCTCTATCGTCAGGGCGATGTCGATGCCGATCTGCGCGGCCGATTGCTTGATGATCTGCGCGAAGTGCGGGATCTCCTGGGTTGTCTCGGTCAGGAGCGGCGTCTTGAATCCGTGCGGGACTCCGGCCTGGCCAAGCAGCTGCTTGGCCAGCGTCAGGTTCTTGGCCCGCTGCGGCACGCTCGTATTCCTCGACGGGAAGTTCGGTGCGAACGGGCTGTCATTTCCTATCACTGCCTGGCCCTTGAAGAGCGCGGCCACGATGGCCGGACGGTCCAGGGTATAGGCGACCGCCTGACGTACCAGCTTGTTCTTGAAAGGCCCGACATCGTTGCGCATCGAGAGCTCGCGATGGGTGGCGGCCTTCAGGCTGATCACGTTGTAGCTGCTGCTCAGCAGCTGCGGGCTGGTAGCGACCGAGAACTGGTCCATGCAGTCGATGGAGCCCGCCTGCAGGGCGGCAGCCATCGGCGCTTCCTCAGGATAGAACGTGAAGTCGACCTTGGAGGGCAGCGCCTTGCTTCCCCAGTAGTGCGGGTTCCTGACGAACGTCGCGCCGACGTTGGGCGTGTAGCTGGTACTTCATGAACCGGCCGGTCCCGACGAACTCCTTCTGATAGTTCGCGTAGTCGTAGTTGTTCGGCACGATGATCATGTTGTAGTTGTCTTCGGACACCGCGTCCACGAAGCCCCCGTCGGGGGCGTCCAGGTGGAAAGCGACCGTCTTGTCGTCCACCTTCTGTACGCCGTCCGGGGAGAGCAGGCCGCCGAACACCGAGAGCGCATTTGCTGAGCCCTTCGGGTCGGACTGAGTCTTGAAGCTGTAGACGACGTCGTCGACCGTCATTGGCGTACCGTTGTTGAACTTGACTCCCTGGCGGATCTTGAAGGTCCACACCGAGGCGTCCGAGTTCGCGCTCCAGCTCGTTGCCAGCCACGGATGGTAGTGGCCGGCCTGGTCGGTGAAGACCAGGAATTCGCCGACGTTGCCGATCAGCTCGAGGCCGCCCTGGTCGGCGATGGTGATCGGATTGATCGCTGCGGCCGGGACAAGGAGTCCGGCCTTGATGTCCGCGCCTGCCTTGCCTGGCCCGGTCGAGCTTGAGGTACTAGGGGAGCCGGAGCTGCCGCATGCGGCCAGGATGCCTCCCAGCAGCGGCACTGACAGGCCGACCATGCTGCCCCTGCGAAGGAAATCTCGCCTCGACAGTCGCCCGGCCACGAACTCGTCTATCACATGCTCCTGGACTGGTCCCCGCCCCCTGCGAAGATCATCTAGCCGTGCATGGTCGACCTTTGCGGAACGGCTGGTGTCCATGGGACCCCTCCGAATAACTCGTTGTCGCCAAGTCCATGGCGTCGGGTATCAAAGATGGATAATTCGGTCCACTCCCGTAACACAAGCTACCGGAGTCACCGACCGTGCTCAACGATCTTTATTGAGTCTCAACATTCTGTAGCACTCGCAATTCATCTGGCGGGATGTGGCAGCGCATGAAATGCCCGGGTTCGGCCTCGGCAAGGGGCGGTTCCACCGACTCGCAGATGCCGCTCGCAAGACGGCGCGGGCAGCGGGTGTGGAAAACGCATCCGCTGGGCGGGTGAGCCGGACTCGGGAATCTCGCCGGTGAGAATGATCCGCTCGGCCGGAGTTCCCTCAAGGCTCGGCACCGCCGACAGCAGCGCCTCGGTATAAGGATGATGCGGTCCCGTGAACACCGCCTCGGCCTCGCCGTACTCCATCAGCCGGCCGAGATACAGCACGGCGATGCGGTCAGAGAGATAGCGGACCACGCCGAGGTCGTGGGAGATGAACAGGTACGTCACCTGCTTGCTGCCCTGAAGCTCGCCGAGCAAGTTCAGGATCGCCGCCTGAACCGACACATCGAGCGCCGATGTCGGCTCGTCGCAGACCAGAATGTTGGGGTTCCCGGCAAACGCTCGGGCGATGGCGACCCGCTGCTTGAGCCCGCCGGAAAGCTGGGCGGGACGGAGCCCAAGGTAGCGCTCCTGCATCCGGACCGAGCTGATGATGTCCAGCAGCGCAGCTTCACGTTCGGCCCCGGACAGCCCGGCGAGCTTGGTCAGTGCCCGGCTGATCAGATGCCGGACGCTGTGCCGCCGGTTCAGCGCCGAGTCGGGATTCTGGAAGATGATCTGCAGCGCCCGCAACTGGTCGCGGCTGCGGCGCGGCGCCGTAGGCGCGAGCTTGGACCCCGACATCTCTAGTACGGAGCCCTGGTCAGCCGCCGTGAGGCCGAGGAGCACGCGCGCCAGCGTGGTCTTGCCGCTGCCAGACTCACCGACAAGGCCGAGCGTCTCGCCGCGGTGCAGGTCGAGGTCGATTCCGACGAGAGCCTGGACGCTCTCGTGGCGGTCGGCGAATGTTTTCGACACGTCTCGCAGCGAGATGACGGGCGCTGAGGCGAGATCCGGTCCTGGGAGGTGGACGTCCTCGGGCGTGGCCCGCGGCAGGGATGGTGCCTTCTCGTGGTAGTGACAGCGCGAGGTCCGGTCAGTGCTGCTTCCGTCAGTGCTGGTCCGGTCAGTGCTGGTAGGTGGGCTGGTCCCGTCAGTGCTCGTCTGGGCAGTGCTGATCGGATACATCGGCGGCGCTTCCTCCCTGCACCGCTGGTCGGCAAGGGCGCAACGCGGTTCGAACACGCACCCGGCCGACACGGTGCCGGGCGCGGGAAGGAAGCCGGGAATCGTATCCAGGCGACCGTGGTCCCTGCGCTGGCCGCGACGCGGGATGCACCGCAGTAGCCCCACCGTGTACGGGTGCCGCGGGTGGTCGAAGATTTCCTGCGCAGGCCCCTGCTCCACGAGTTCGCCCGCGTACATCACGCCGACCCGGTCGCACATCTTCGCGATCACGGCGAGGTTATGGCTGATGAACAGCACCGCGGTGTGGAACTCCTCGCGCAGAGCCGAGACCAGTTCGAGTATCTCCGCTTCGACCGTGGCGTCGAGGGCAGTTGTCGGCTCATCCAGGATGAGCAGCGAGGGCTCTGCGGCGAGGGCCATGGCAATGATGACCCGCTGCAGCATGCCGCCAGATAGCTGGTGGGGATAGCGGCGCAGCACTCGGCCAGGATCAGAGATCTGCACCTTGCGCAGTGCCTCCTCGGCCTGGTCAGCAGCCTCCTGCCTGCTCGCGCCGGCGATCTCGAAGACCTCGGCTACCTGGCGGCCGATCCGGATGGACGGATTGAGCGCGCGGCCAGGCTCTTGGTACACCATGGAAATGGTCCGTGCCCGTAGCTTGCGCAACGCCTCATTGCTCAGGGACCCGACGTCCTGGCCCGCCACGGTGATCGACCCGGAACTCACCCTGCCGTTGCGCGGAAGGTATCGGGCGATGGCCAGAGCCATCGTCGTCTTGCCGCATCCGGACTCGCCCACCAGGCCGAACGACTCCTGACGGCCGATCTGGAAGGAGATGTCCTTGACCGTCAGCCTGTCCGCCCCGCGAACGGTGTAGGTAACGTCGACATGGTCGGCGTCCACCACCAGCCCTTCGCTGAGACGGCTGTCGGCCTGGGCAGAAGCATCGATGATCACCGAATGAGCACCGCCTCGATAGAGTCGGCGACCAGGTTGACCGCAACCACCAGCGAGGCGATCGCGAGCGCCGGGAATAGCGTCTCCCACCAGTATCCTGCAGCCAGGTACTGGTAACTGCCTGCGATGTCGCCGCCCCAGTCGGGGGTCGGCGGCTGAATGCCGAAACCGAGGAACGACAGGGTCGCGACGGTGAAGATCGCGTACCCGAGACGGACCGTGAACTCGACCAGAATCGGCCCGAGCACGTTCGGCAGTATCTCGACGAACATGATGTGGAAGCCGTTCTCATCGCGAAGCCGTGCCGCGGCCACGTAGTCGAGTTCGCGCTCCTGAAGGACGGCGGTCCGCACCGTCCTGGCGATCAGCACCCCGAATACCAGGCCTATGACGACGATCAGCGTGGGCTTCGACGGACCGAGCGCCACCACGAAGAGGAATGCCACGATGACTATCGGCAGTGCGAGCACCGCATCCACCAAGCGGCCGATCACGTTATCCACCGCGCCGCGGAAGTAGCCTTGCACCAAGCCGATGCTGGTGCCTACGAGCGTGCCGAGGAGCGTCGCGAGCGGCGCGATGATCAGGATGTCTCTGGCGCCCACAATGACCCGGGACAGCACGTCACGTCCGAGCGAATCGGTGCCGAACAAGTGAGCAGCCGACGGGGCGGCGTTGAACGAGGTCAGACTCCCGGCAACGGGGTCAAACGGGCTGAACGCTCTTCCGAACAGCGCGCACACAATCCACCAGAGCAGTAGAAGGGCACCTATCCAGAAGGCAGTCGAGCGCATGCAGCAGGCGAAGGTTCTCCCGGCGGATGGCCGCGGCGGAAGCGTCGACCGTACCTGCGGTACTGCCGGTGGCGGGCGCGAGCACGCCGACTGCTCCCGGATCACGAAGCGCCGGATCTTGCTCGAGAGGCGTCTTCGCCTCCCGCGAGGTGACGATGCCGTCGCTTCGGTTCTCCGCGCTCATCACTCGGCCCGCTGGAGTCTGATCCGGGGATTCAGCACCGTGTACAGCACGTCAGCGATCAGGGTCGCCACGAGGTACACGATGCCGATGATGAGAACGCCCGCTTCCAGCATCGGGAAGTCCTTGTTGTTGGCGGCAGTGACGATCAGCCTGCCCAGACCTGGATAGTTGAACAATGTCTCGACGATCACAAGGCCGCCGATCAGATACCCGGTCTGGGTGGCGATCACGGTGATGGTCGGCAGCAGGGAGTTGCGCAGGACGTGGCGGCGGATCACCACCGAGCGAGGCAGGCCCTTGAGGGTCGCTGTCCGCACATAATCAGAGTCGAGGGCCTCGATCGTGCCCGCCCGAGCCATCCGGGCAATGTAGCCGAAAAGGATCAGCACAAGGGGGATCGCCGGAAGGATCAGGTAGCGCAACTGGGCAAGCGGGGCCGTTCCGCTGGGAGGACTCGCGGTGACTGGCAGGACCTTCAGCCCGATCGCGAAGACCACGATGAGCACAACACCGGAGACGAACTCTGGCACCGTCGAGAGGGAGAGGCCGGCCACGCTGATGGTCCGGTCGATCGCCCGGCCGCGGTAGAGGGCGGCCACCACGCCGGCCACGATGCTGAGCGGAACCACGATGACGAACGCGACCGCTGCCAGCTTCAGTGAGCGCCCCAGCGCGGGAAGAACGAAGGAGCTGACCGGGGCACGGAACTGGTAGGACATGCCCATGTCGCCATGTATGAAGCCCGATGCCCAGCCCAAGTACTGGCTGGCCAGCGAGCGGTCAACACCGAGGCTCCGGTTCAGCGCCTCCACGGCGTGCTGGGAGGCAAACGGACCGAGGATTGCCCGACCCGGGTTGCCGGGCAGGACGGCGCCCGCGAAGAAGATGATCAGGCTCAGAATCACAAGGGTAAGCAGCGCGAGCCCAAGGCGCTTTAGCAGGTACTGGGTCACTCCTGCCTCCCGCTCACTGCTTGTCGGCCCGGTTACCTCGGCTCCGGTGTCCCCGGTTCCGCTGTCCTCTGCACCGCTGTCCTCTGCACCGCTGTCCTTGGCTCCGGTGCCTCGCCACCGGTCTGGTGAAGATTACGGGAACTGACGTCGACTAGCGCTTGATTCTTACCTTCAACGCTCCCGAACGCAATGGGACCTCGTCCGCCACGCCCCGCCCGGCCGCCGCCGCACCTCGCGGCGCGGTCCCTGGCTCGCCGTCGGAATATGGCACACCGATGTCGCCGGATAGATGTGGCCCGGATAGATGTGGCCGGACAGATGGCAGACGGGATTGCGCGGCGGTCGGCACGGGATAGTTGATCATGTGGATGCAGAACCAGCGGAAGGCGCGGGCGCCAGCTACGAGGCACCGGCCGGAAACGCCGCTTCCGCTCCAGGCGGCTTCCTGACCGGCTCGCGCATACTGGTGACCGGAGCCGCATCCGGTATCGGCCTCGCCGTCGCAGTTGGGTGTCTGTCTGAAGGCGCCGACGTTGTTCTCCTGGACCGGAACGGTCCAGGGCTTCAGCGGGCGATCGACGGTTTGGGGCCGGCGGAACGGGCGTATGCGCACGCGTTCAGGCCGACGTCTCCGACGCCGGCGAGGTACGCGCGGCTGTGGCGGAAGCAGCCGATCCGTCCGGCAGGCTCGGTGCGGTGGTCACTGCCGCAGGGGTGGGCGGGTACACAGGTGACATCGGCCAGACGACGCTCGCGGAGTGGACCCGCACGCTGACGGTGAATCTGTCAGGCACGTTCTACGTCTGCCGGGAGGCACTGCCGTTCCTGCGCGCCAACGGCGGGGGCAGGATCGTCACGGTGAGCTCGCAGTACGGCCTGGTAGGCGGGGCGGGCAGCCCGGCCTACTCGGCGGCCAAGGCAGGAGTAATCGGCCTCACACGCGCCATGGCGGTGGACCACGCCGCCGAGGGAGTCCTGGTCAACTGCGTCTGCCCAGGGCCGATCGACACGCCAATGCTTCGTGCCTCGACGGGCCACGGTGATCGTGCGCGCCGTGAAGCCAGCAGGACAGCGGGACGGGTTCTGCTCGGCGGCCCGGGACGCCCGGAAGACGTCGCCGGCGTGATCGCATTTCTGCTGGGTCCGCAGGCGGGCTTTATGACGGGCTCGGTCATCCCCTGCGACGGCGGCTGGACCGCCGCCTTATCGCCAAGCCAATCGGTCCAGGAACTGCTCCGCTCAGAACTTCCCTACAGCGACCGCTCGCGACGTGTCGAGTGCGAGCTCAGCAGCGATGGCCACAGCCAGCGTGCCGGCCGCGTCTCGCGGAGTGCACACGACTGCGGCAGGATCTCGCTCGCTGACGGCTGCCAGGAAGCGGCGCATCGATCGCTCAAGCGGATGGAACGCCGCGTGGCGGGTGACCGGCTGCCCCTTGCTCACTCCGGTGAGGCTGAAGTCGGGGTCGAGCGCAAGCCGCAGGGTGGCCTCGGACGCGACAATGTCGAGACCGTAGGAGCCTGGTTGGCCGGGCCGGGTCCACGCGACCACGATCGTCGCCAGTGCGCCGGAAGCCATTTGGAGCACGATCGTGAGGGCATCGTCAATATCACCGGCATCGCCGCCGCTTCGGGCCAGCCGGACTCGGCCACCCCCGGCCTGAACCGACACCACCTCGCCTGCCACGGTCCTGGCCAGGTCGAGGTGGTGGCTGCCGCGCTCCAGCAGGTTCCCGCCACCCGCCCGCATGTCAATGAACCAGGGCCGGCTTTGCGTCGGCCCGATGCTCGTTCCGAGCAAGAGCCCGATCTGCTGACCCTCGAGCACCCCGGGCAGCTGGTCTAGCAGATCGAGCGCATGCCACTGGTAGCCGATCGCGCACACCGTACCGGTCCGCTCGGCCACAGCGACGATCTCGGCCGCGTCCTCAGCCGTACGGGCGATCGGCTTCTCGAGATAGAGGGGCAGCCCCCGTTCGAGCGCGGCGACCGCCGGCTCGCGGTGCGATAGCGGCGGAGTACAAACGATGAGAGCGCCGAGGTCTTCGGCGTCAAGCAGCTCACGCCAGTCCAGATACGCACGTGCCCCGGCGCTCTGGGCAAGCGTCTCGGCTCGTTCCCTGTCGATGTCGCAGACCGCTACAAGCTCGGCGTCCGCCAGCGAATCCAGCACGCGCCTGTGTTCTTGCGCTATCCATCCGGCCCCGATCATGCCTACCCGGATCTTGTCCATGCTGCCTCCCGTGCTGCCGCGCCTGACGCCGTCCCATCGGCACGACACCATAACGGAGACATCGCTTGTAGCTCGCGGCCAGCGCAGCGGGAACCGTTGCCAATTCGGCATCCAGGCCGACAGCCTGCATGTCGGGTGTTGGAAGCAACCATGGTGACGGCGGTTACAGAGAGTGACGTTCGCTAACGTCGGGTAATGGTCGCCGCGCTGCTTCTCGTGGCTGTCTCTCTCGGCCTGTCGAACCTGGCGGCGTCGATCGGCATCGGTGTCGGCGGAGTTGACCGCCGGACGAGGTTGCGGGTCGGGATCATCTTCGGCTCATTCGAGGCTGCGATGCCCGCTGTGGGCCTGCTCATCGGGCATGGCCTCGCCGCCTCGCTGGGACACGCCGCCAGCTGGCTGGCGGCCGGTTTGCTCATCCTCGTCGGCGGCGCCGGCGTCGCGGGAGGCATCCGCGGCCGCACGCCGACGGGCACGCAGTCGCATACGGTGCCGGCTGGCCCATCGGCGGCGCGTCGGCCGCCTGGTGATGCACCGCCAGCGCCGAGAGGACCGGTTAGCCCGCCGCCCGATCGGACGTCTTCGGCCAGCCGGCCAGGACCTGTTGGCCCGCCGCCAGATCGGCCGTGCTCGGCCGGCCGGCCAGGACCTGTTGGCCCGGTGCTCGGCAGTGCTAGCTCGGCCGGCCGGCCAGGAATCATCCAGCTGCTGGTCAGCGGGTTCGCGCTGAGCCTGGACAACCTCGTCGCCGGATTCGCGCTCGGCTCCTACCAGGTCGGCGTGCTGGCCGGTGTCGTCGTTTTCGGCGTCATCAGCGCTGGCATGTCGCTGGCCGGCCTGGAGTTCGGGGCGCGGATAGGCAGTCGGGCAGGACTGGTCGGCCGGATCATCGGCGGCGTCGTCGTCGCCGGGGTTGGAGTTGCCATCGGACTGGGCGCCCTTGGCTGAATGAGCCCCGCGCGGGTTTGGTTGACCCTGTTATTCGCGCAGGCTCAGCGCGGCCTTCGGGCACGAACGAACGGCATGCCGCACCTGGTCGGCGAGCGCAGGCGGCACGTCGGCGACCTTGATGTGAAGTACGTCTTCGTCGTCGACCTCGAAGACCTCAGGTACCAGTCCGGCGCAGACCGCGTTGGCCTCGCAGGCGTCGCGATCGACTTCTACCCTCACGCCGCGCCTCCATCATCGGTTGCCTTTCCGTCCTTCCCTACCTTAATGTCCCGGCCGGAGCCGGTCGGAGCGAGACAACTGGGCTCCTGGGGAAATGGGACGGCAGACTAGGCCCATGACACATGTCCTGCCCGATCAGCATCGCCGTGCGGCCGAGGCGGCACGGGGCTTCATGCCTCCGGCGGAGGGCGAGGCGCTGTTCGCAACCGCCGCCGAGTACGCCAGCGTGGGCCCGATCCTGGAGGTCGGCACCTACTGCGGCAAGTCCACGATCTACCTGGCCGCGGCAGCGGAGCAGACCGGGCAGGTCGTGCTGACCGTTGATCATCACCGCGGGTCCGAAGAGAACCAGCCTGGCTGGGAGTACCACGACGCCGAGCTTGTCGACCCGGCAGTCGGGCTCATGGACACCTTGCCCTGGTTCAGGTCCACGCTCGCCGCGACCGGTCTGGAGCAGCATGTGATCGCCATCGTGGGCAGGTCGGCAGCCGTGGCGAGGCTCTGGCACGAGCCGCTTGGCATGTTGTTCATCGACGGTGGTCACACTGACGCGGCCGCGACTGCCGACTACGAGGGCTGGGCGCCGCGGATCAGCCGCGGCGGAGCGCTGGCGATCCACGACGTCTTTCCCAACCCGGCTGACGGCGGCCAGCCTCCGTACCGCGTGTACCTGCGAGCACTGGCCTCTGGCGCGTTCAAGGAGGTAGCGGTCTACGGATCGCTGCGCGTGCTCGAGCGGACAGGCGACGGCATCTAGCCCCAGCAGGAGATCAGTCGATCAGCTGCTTTGTCTGGGTGATCCATGTGTCCTGCACGGCGAATCCGGCCCGCTCGATAGAGGCCAACTGCTCCCGTCGGCGAGTCCGAGTCGACATCGAGCGTCGACGCTGACAAAGCCGGCTGACCTGGCCGCGTGGAGCGTCTGCGACAGCAGGGCCGTGGCTATGCCGCGCTTGCGCCCGATCCGGCGAGTGCCGACCGTCGGGATGTAGAGCTCGAGCCTGCCTGTGGCCCGGGTATAGGAGTCGTACTCGTGTGCGAGCACGACGCCGAGCGGCTCGCCGCCGTCGTAGGCCAGGAAGCTGTAAGACGGCCGGAATGCCTGGTACCCCATGAAGTGCGCCCAGCTCTCGTCGGTGTTCTGGGTCGTACGCCAGTGGTCGCGGAATGCGTCGTCCGTGACGAGGCGGGCGTCCTGCGACTTGTCCGCGGTGTAGCCGACGATCTCGATTCCGGCCGGCACCTCGATGGCGGGCAGTTCTGACGCTCAGGTCGCAGCTCATTCGCAGAAACCAGCGTGACTGCCGGTAGCCGTGCTCCGCGGAAGAGCGCGACCGCGCCTTCGTTTCTGGCCAGGCACCGGCCATCAAGCGAGAGTGGCTGACCAGGGAATCGTCGCGTCGTGCAGAGGTTCGGCGGCCTGCTCAGACCACTCAATGAGCCTTGATCCGATCCCGCGGCCCCGGTACGCGGGATGTACCGCTCCGAACATGCCCATCTCGTGGACGGGCTCAGCGGCGCTTCGCATGCCGAGGACGCCCCAGCCAACCATGACCGCACCGTCGTAGGCCGCGATGGACCCGTCAGGGAAGTCGGCATCGGGATCGTCGAACTCCTCGAGCAGGTCCTCCTCGCGCGACGTGCTCATCCTGATGGTCGACGGCCTCGGTTGCGGCCACTAGATCCGCCCAGGCCTTCACCTGGCCGCGGTCAAGCGGTCGCCAGTCAAATTCCGTTTGTGAGCTCACCGCCCGATTGTGGAATCCGAGGACGGTTTCCCGCAAAGCAATTTCGCCGGCCGCTGGCCCTGCGCATAGAACACCAACGGCCCATCGGGGTTCAAAGAAGACACCCGATGGCACATCGGGGTTCTACTCCGAGCCGGGTATGGGCGGGCCGGCCTGCGTGATGAGTTGTCGGGGCGGCTTGGAGGAGCTAGACGAGGTCGGGGACGCCGTCGGGGGCGGGGTCGCCCGGGTCGCCCTGGTCGCCCTGGTCGCCTGCGGGGTCGCGCGGGTCGCGCGGGTCGCGCGGGTCGCAGCCGCAGGCCGCGTCGCCAGAACGCAGCACCACGGCCGGGTCGGCTCCGACGTCGCGGAACAGCGACGACCCGCCGGTCGCGCCGCAGAGGGCGTCCGCCGCGAGCACGATCGCGGCGGAGGTGTAGCTGCTCTGCTCATCGGGATAGTGGCGCCGGGTCGCGAACTGCCAGCCGGTCCAGTAGGCGCCGCTCGGATCCCGCAGGAGCTGGATCTGCTCGAGCAGGTCGAGCGCGCCCGACGCGTCTCCGATCGCCTCGAGCGCGATCGCGAGCTCGGCGGTCTCTGCCGCGGTCACCCAGGGCTCATCGTGCACGCAGCGCACGCCGAGGCCGGGAACGACGTAGGTGTCCCAGCTCTTGTCCAGGTGATCACGCGCGGCCTGGCCGCGCACCGGCCCGCCGAGCACCGGGTAGTACCAGTCCATCGAGAACCGGCTCTTGTCGGCGAAGGCCTCAGGATGCCGCGCAACTACGTGCGCGAGCAGCTCAGCGGCGAGTTCCCAGTCCGGCTGCGGCTCGGCCAGGTACTCGGCCAGCATGATCGCGCAGCGCAGGCTCGAGTACATGCTCGAGCTCCCTGCCAGCAGGGCGTAGCTCTCTGGGCTGCCGTCGGCGGCTCGCCGCCAGATGATCTCGCCGCGCGGCGTCTGCAGCCCCACCACGAAGTCGATGGCGGCCTTGACCATCGGCCACATCCGCTTGGCGAACCCCTCGTCCCGGCTGACCAGCAGCTCATGCCAGACGCCGACGGCGCAGTAGGCCGCGTGGTTGGCCTCCGTGGTGAGATCGCCCGTGGCCAGATCGCCCGTGGTCAGATCGCCCGTGGTCAGATCCGCAGCCGGGAGGTCAGCCTTGCCCGCCGGCATCTGCTTGTACCAGGACCCATCGGGCCGCTGGTTCGCGCGCAGCCACTCATAGGCACGGCGGCAGGAATCGCGCAGCCCGCAGACGCTCAGCGCCATCGCGCACTCGACGTGGTTCCAGGCGTCGACGTGACCGTCCGGCCAGCCGATCGCACCGTCGGGCTGCTGGACCGCTGCGATGGCGCGGCCCGTGCTGGTGACCTGATCGGGGGTCAGGATGCCGGCGACCTCGGGTATCCAGGCGGCCGCGCGGGACCGCCTGGACGCGTCAGGCTGCAACATGCTTGTCCGCGTAGACGACGAGGCTCTTGCCGATCAGCGGGTTCAGTGCCTGATCGGCGATCCTGGTGATCGCCGGCTTGCGCATGATGTCCCAGACCAGGACCTTGTGAAAGGTGCTGGCGAGCGGATGATCGTCGTTGTGCACGCCCACCGCGCACTTCAGCCACCAGTACGGCGAGTGCAGCCCGTGCGCGTGGTGGTGCCCACTGACCGTCAGGCCCGACCTGGTGAGCTTGGTAACCAGCTCGCGCCTGGTGAAGATCCTGATGTGGCCGCCCTCGACGTTGTGATAGTCGTCGGACAGCCGCCAGCAGATCCGCTCGGGAAGCCAGGTCGGGACGGTCACGGCGACCATGCCGCCAGGCCGGACGACGCGGGTGATCTCGTTCATCGCCGACCTGGTCGGCAGGTAGATGCTCGAGTACCTCAGCGGCGATCACCTTGTCAAAGCTTCCATCGGGAAACGGGAGCGCCGTGGCATCTCCCGAAACCGCGAGGCCGGACGCGCCATCGGGGATCTCTCCCGCCTCGGCCATCGCGGCGAAGGTCGCGGTGACCCGCTCGAGTTCGCCGCGGTCGGTGTCCAGCGCCACCACCCTGGCTCCGCGGCGAGCCGCCTCGAAGGCGTGCCGCCCGCCGCCGCAGCCAAGGTCGAGCAGCCGGTCGCCTGCCGAGATGGGCAGCCGGCCGAAGTCAACGGTCAGCACCGGCGGCTCCGGTTTGGTCGACTGCGGCGCTGTGTTCAGCCGGGACGCTCTGTTCAACCGGGGCGACAGGGCTCGCGGGCATGCCACCGCTCCCAATTGGACCGGCCGCGGCAGCGTCCTTCGCGGCGCGCTCGACGATCGCACGCCGGTACTCGGCCACTGTCGCCTTGGCCACGGCCGACCAGGCGAACCGCTCCTGCACCCGCTCAACGGCGGCCGCCGACAGCCGTTCACGCTCGGCAGGAGAGTCCTGCAGCCGCCGCAACGCGGCCGCCAGCTCTTCAGGATCACCCGGGCTGACCAGCATCGCGGCGTCGCCAACGACCTCGGGCAGCGCGCCGGTCCTGCTCGCCACCAGCGGCGTCCCCGAGGCCATGTGCTCTACCGCGGGAAGCGAGAACCCCTCGTACAGCGAGGGAACGACCGCCACCTCGGTGCGGGCGACCAGCGCCGCGAGATCGTCGTCGCTGATCCCGGTCACGAATCTCACCCGGTCTCCCAGCGACAGCTCGCCGATCAGCTTCTCGGTCGGCCCGCCGGGCGCCGGCTTGCCGACGACAGTCAGCGATGCGTCCCGTTCTGTAGCAAGCTTGGCGAACGCGCGCAGCAGTGTCGGTATCCCCTTGACTGGCGAGTCAGCGCTGGCCACGGCGATGATGCTGCCGGGCACGCGCGGCGCCTGGCGCGGATGGAACAACCGGGTGTCGACGCCGAGCGGCACCACCCTGACGTTGGCGGGCGGCACCTTGAAGTCGCGCAGGATGTCGTCGCGGGAGGATTCAGAGCCGGTCATGATCGCGCCGACGCGACGCGCCACCCGCGCCTGCATGCGGACGAAGGAGTACCAGCGGCGCTTGGTCAGCCTGGACCATCCCCTGGCCTGGGCAAGCTCGATCCTGCGGTCCACGCTGATCGGGTGGTGGATGCTGGTGACAAGCGGCAGGCCGAGCCTGGGTATCCCGAGCAGGCCGTAGGCCAGCACCTGGTTGTCGTGAACGATGTCGAAGTCGGCGCGGCGCTGCGCGCAGCGCGCGAAGCGCCCTGATCGAGAACGTCAGCGGCTCGGGGAACGCGGCGGTCCACATCATGCCAACCTCGAGCAGGTCGATCCAGTCGCGGTACTCGCTCGGCCGCGGCGTGCGGAACGGGTCTTCGTCCCTGTACAGATCGAGGCTCGGCAGCGTGCGCAGCTGCGGACCTGGTTCAAGCTCCGGATACGGCTGGCCTGAGTAGACCTCGACGTGTGGCCAAGGGCCGCCAGTTCGCGCGAGACGTGCCGCAGGTAGATGCCCTGGCCGCCGCAGTGCGGCTTGCTGCGGTAGGAGAGCATGGCCACCCTAAGCGGCCGCGTGGCGATCGGTTCATCGGTCGCTGTGGTCACGCGGGTCTGCCTCCTCCTCGCCGACGCCGGCCGCGGCGGACGTGCAGGCCGATCCGCTGACCCTGCTCGCATGGACATTATCACTGGCCACGCTGGGACTCAGAAGCCCCAGACAGGTCGGTCACAGAAGCGGTGCAAGTCAACTGCCGGCAGCTCGGCCATCCCTTTGCCGGGAGCTGGGCCGTCCCTGGCCGGGAGCTGGCGCCGCTGGCGGGATAAGCCGGTCTGTCGGGGATGTCACCGCATCAGCCTGGTGCGGATATGCTGCCGCGACGAGGCCGGTACCGTGGCGCCCGGCCGGCGTGAGCGGCCCGACCATCTGGAGGCAGCCCAGAAGGAGGCAGCCCAGAAGGAGGCAACACTGTCACGACGTGCGCTGATCACCGGCATCACGGGCCAGGACGGCTCTTATCTGGCGGAGTACCTCACTGCTGAGGGGTATGAGGTCTTCGGACTGGTTCGGGGCCAGCAGAATCCGCGAGTACGCCAGCTGCGGCAGCTGCTCGGGGATGTCAGGCTGATCCGCGGTGACCTGCTCGACCAGGGCAGCCTGATCTCGGCGGTCGAGCGGGTGCAGCCGGACGAGGTCTACAACCTGGCGGCGATCTCGTACGTGCCGATGTCGTGGCAGCAGGCCGAGCTGACCGGTGACGTGACAGGCCTCGGCGTGCTGCGCCTGCTCGAGGCGATCAGGGTCTGCAGCGGCATCAGCGCATCGCGCAGCCCAGGCCGCGGCCAGATCCGGTTCTACCAGGCCTCGTCGTCGGAGATGTTCGGCATGGTCAGGGAATCGCCGCAGACCGAGCAGACACCGTTCCACCCCCGCAGCCCGTACGGCGTCGCGAAGGCCTACGGTCACTTCCTGACGCAGAACTACCGCGAGTCCTACGGCATGTTCGCGGTCTCGGGGATTCTGTTCAACCACGAGTCGCCCAGGCGCGGCGCCGAGTTCGTGACCCGCAAGATCTCGCTGGGCGTCGCCAAGGTCAAGCTCGGATATGAGCGGCAACTCAGGCTCGGGAACCTGTCAGCGCGCAGGGACTGGGGCTTTGCCGGGGACTATGTCAGGGCCATGCATCTCATGCTCGGCCAGGACGAGCCGGTCGACTACGTGATCGGCACTGGCGTGACGCACTCGGTGGAGGATCTGCTCGACCATGCCTTCAAGTTCGCCGGGCTGGACTGGCACGACCACGTGGTCACCGACGCCGCATTCATCAGGCCCGCCGAGGTTGACAAGCTCTGCGCCGACCCCTCGCTCGCGCGCGAGCGGCTCGGGTGGGAACCGAAGATGACCTTCGAGGAACTCATCGGCATGATGGTCGAGTCCGACCAGGAGCTGCTGTCCTCGGGCGGGCACGCCGAGGATTCATTCCTCGACGTGTGGTGAGGTTCGCCCGCGCTGTGAGTCCGGCGTTGTGTCTCGGGTGCTGTGAATCCGGCGCAGTGAATCCGGCGCGCTAACCAACCGCGGTGCTGACTGCCGAGCCGATCCCGTAGGTCGCTCCGGCCGCGGCCGCAGCCAGCAACAGCTGGCGGATCGCCCCGCGCAGGAACGGCCGGTCGGTGATCTTCGCCACCGTGCCGCCGCCAACGAACGCGGCGATCCCGGCCAGGATGAGCGCGGCCGCCAGCGAGTCGAAGCCCAGCAGGAACGGCAGCAGCGGGAGCAGCGCGCCGACCGCGAACGTGATCAACGACGCGCCAGCCGCGACGTAGGGCGAGGGCAGCTCGTGGTGATCGACCCCGAGTTCCTCGCGCACGTGCACTCGGAGGGCGGCCTCCGGGCTTCGCCCGATTTGCCGCGCCACCCGGTCCGCGAGGTCGGCGTCGACGCCCTGGTGCCTGAACACCGCTGCGAGCTCCCTGGCCTCCGACTCAGGGTTGTGCTTGAGCTCGTACTGCTCCTTGGTTACTTCGGCCTCGACCAGTTCGTTCTGCGACGACACCGACACGTACTCGCCGGTCGCCATCGAGAACGCACCGGCGGCGAGTCCGGCCAGGCCGGTCAGCAGGATCGCGTGGCCGCTGACGCCGCCGCCGCCGACGCCCGCGATAAGTGAAACGTTCGTCACAAGGCCGTCCATCGCGCCGAACACGGCAGGCCGCAGCCAGCCGCCCGATACGTCCCTGTGGTGGTGCCCGTGCGCCTCGCCCCGGCGCAGCGGTTCCGCGCGGTGGCGCCGGCTATCCGGATGCTGACCGGCCGGAGCCCGGTCCGCGCGCTCGTGCGGGGGCTCTAGCTGATTCTCAGCGGATGTCATCGTCACCTGCCTGCCGGCCTGACTGGGCTCATTGCGCCGCAGCCGATCCGGCATGTCGAAAGCGTAGTCGCGGGAACTACCAGGATATTCGGGCGGGGAAGCGCGGCTAGCGCCGCGGTTCCCGCCACTCCACACGCATTGGGTGACCCCAAAAGGCGCAATCCGGGCAGGGATCTGGCTGGGAGCCGTGGGGAGTCGGGTCCTGGCTCGGGAATGGAGCCGGTCCGGGCGCGGGAATGGAGCCGGTCCGGTCGCGGGGACGGAGTCGGGTCCCCGGGCTGTGACGGCGTTGGGTCCGGTGGGAACGGCGTCGGGGATGCCTAGCTGTGTGGGCGTGGCGAAAGTGGCCGATTTCCGGTTAGCCTCATTGCACTGGTGTGCGGCACGTCTGGTTGGTCGAGAGGCACGGGATGAGCGATCTGCCGGCGATGGCTATAGGCGAGAGCTTCATCGGCGACGGCGCCGAGGCGGCGCACATCAACGCTGTTCTCGGGCGGCGCGACGGGCCTGTCGGGACCGCATGGGCGACGGCGCTCGCGACGCCGAGCCAGGGGCATACACCGTTTGTCGCGGTCGTAAGGCCTGGCCTTCCTGCCAAGCCCATGACCCTGTTTGTCAACAAGGCGCCGATCGCTAGTCCCGAGCATGGCACCTTGACGTGGGGAGCGGCCCAGGCCGGGGTTGCCGCGGGCGCGGCCGATGCCGTGGCCGGCGGGCTCATCGAAGTAGCCGACTGCGATCATCTCCTGCTGATCGCTGCGGTATGGGTGAACCCTGACGCGTCAGATGCTGAACTTGTCTACGCGAACAACAGGGCGGCGATGCTGGCCGCCATCCGGGCAGGCCTCGATGGCCTGCCGCGAGTCAGCGACGTCCTTGCTGCCCGCCATCTGCCCAGCAATCCTTATTACACCGCGCGCGAGGGGAACCTCGTGCCGAAGGCACCCTGACAATCGGCGCCCGGCGTGAAGATCACCGCGATCGGCATCGATCGGCTCAGGCTGCCCCTTGACCCTCCTTTCGCCGCGGCGTGGGATCCCGTTCCGAGGAAGCACTTCGACGCCACCCTTGTCCGCGTGCATACCGACGAGGGCATCACCGGGTACGGCTCTGGCGACACGATGGACGGCTTCGCGTCTTACGCTGACCTTTTCGTCGGCAAGGATCCGCTCAGGATCGGCCAGCATGTTCGGGTTCTCGAGACCATCGCGTTCCATGCCTGCCGTTACTGGCCGCTCGAGGCTGCGCTGTGGGATATCGCGGGCAAGGCGTTCGGCCAGCCGGTCGCCACGCTCTTCGGCGGCGCGCTGACCGAACTGCCGTGCTATGCGTCGTTCGGCGAGGCGCGTGGCGCTGGTGACCGCGCCGAGGCCGTGCTGGCCGCGCGGGAGGCCGGTTTTCGTGCCGTCAAGATCCGGATCCCGCGCGAGGATCCCGCCTCCGGGCTGGCGGCCGTTCGCGCCTCCAGGGAGGCCGTAGGGCCCGAGCTTGCGATCATGGCCGACCTGAACCAGTGGTGGCGGATGCCCGGCGATATCTCGGCAGCTCTTGACCTGGCTGCGGTCCGCCGGATCGCCGACGAGCTCAGCGAGCTGGGGGTCCTCTGGCTGGAGGAGCCGCTGCCCGCCGATGACCTGGCGGGCATGCGCGCGCTCAGGAAACAGTCGCGCGTGCGAGTCGCGGGCGGCGAGATGGCGCGCACACCTGCCGAACTGCTCCGCGCGCTCGCGGCAGGTGCGCTGGACGTGGTGCAGCCGGACGTCGTGCTCGCCATCGGCATGTCACGCGCGAGATCTGTGGCCGAGGCTGCGTTGCTCGCCAATCACTGGTTTACGCCTCACACCTGGACCAATGGTCTGGGGCTGCTGGCCAACCTGCATGTCGCCGCTGGCGTAGGCGGCGGTCCTTACCTGGAATTCCCTTGGGACCCTCCGGGCTGGACCGAGCAGCGCCGCGACTTCTTCCTCGCCGAGCCAGTGACGATCGGCCAGGACGGCTGCCTTCGGGTCCCGCAAGCTCCAGGACTCGGCGCCGAGATCGACGAGGGAGCCGTGGCCAGGCTGCGGCTGACAGGGCGCTGACTGGGCGCTGCGACGGGGCCCCGAAAGGTGGCTGCGATGAGAGTTGGGTTCGTCGGCCTTGGCCGGATGGGCGGCCCCATGAGCGCCAACCTGCTCGCGGCAGGCCATGACCTGATCGTCCACGACGCACGCGCGGCAGCCGCCGGACCGCTACGTGAGGCCGGCGCCTCGTGGGCCGCGACGCCACGCCTGGCAGCCGCAGGACGTGAGATCGTGATCACCAGCTTGCCGGCGCCGCGAGATGTAGAAGACGTCATGCTCGGCGATGGCGGCCTGCTCGACGGGCTGGAACCAGGCTCGGTCTGGGTAGACATGTCCACCAGCGTGCCGGAGGTGGCCGACCGGGTCAGGGCGCTTGCCGAGCCCCGCGGCGTCGCGGTAGTCGACGCGCCGGTCAGCGGGATGACCAGCGGCGCGCGGGCAGGGACGCTGCAGATCTTCGTCGGCGGTACCGAGCATGACTACCGCCGGGTCAGGCCCGTGCTCGAGGCTATGGGTGACGCCGGGCGGATCAGGCATGTCGGCCCGCACGGGGCCGGATACACGGTCAAGCTCATGCTGAACCTGCTGTGGTTCGCGCACGTGTGCGCGACAGCCGAGGTGCTCTCGATCGGCGTCGCGGCCGGGGTCGATCTTGGCACGCTGCGCGACAGCCTGCTGGCGAGCCCGGCCGCTAGTCACTTTGTCGAGGCCGATGTGCTGTCGGTGCTCCGTGACGGCGACTACGACGAGGGATTCGCGCTGGCGCTTGCCTGCAAGGATCTCGGCCTCGCCATCGACCTGGCCAGGGCGACCGGTGTCCCAGCCGAGGTGAGCGCCCTCGTCGAGCAGATCTACCGGCGCGCCCGCGCCCAGTACGGCGACGCAGGCGGCGAGATGCTGCCGATCAGGCTGATCGAGGATCTCACCGGAACGCCGCTCCGGCTGCAGGACGCTGATGCAGGATCCGGCGGCACCTTCAATGTTCCTGGTCTCTCGTTCGCACAGGAGTAACCATGGCCGACGCCCTGTCAGGTCTCAACCTGGCTATCGGCGCGATACCGCCCGCGCACTTCGGCGAGGGCAGCCTCGCGAAGCTCGGTCCCGTCGTGTCCGCGACGGGCGGCGCAGCCGCGGTCATTGTCACCGACGCTGGCATGCTTGCGACGCCCGTCATCGACGCTGTCCAGGCCGAGCTCGACACCGCAGGGATCCCGTTCATCGCCTTCAGCGGCGTGCACGCGAATCCCACCACCGACGATCTCGCGGCCGGTGCCGACGTCGTCGCCGGGCTCGCGCTGGCCAGCAGGGCCGTGCTGGTCGCGGTCGGCGGCGGATCCTCGATCGACGCCGCGAAGGGCATCGCACTGGCCGCCGTGAATCCCGAGCGCGGCCGTGCGCTCGATTACTGCAACCAGTTCGCCGCGCCAGGGGTGCCGATCGTCGCGGTGCCGACGACTGCAGGAACCGGCGCGGAGACCAACGCGTTCGGCGTGGTCACCGATCCGGTGACGCACAGGAAGTTCTACGTCGGGCACCCCAGTACGCTGCCCGCGGCCGCGATACTCGACCCCGCCCTCACCGTCGGGCTGCCGCCGGCGCCCACCGCCGCCACCGGCCTGGACGCGCTGACACATGCCATCGAGTCGTTCCTGTCGGTCCGCGCCAACCCCTGGTCCGACGGGATCGCATTGCAGGTGATCAAGATGATCGCTGGGCACCTGGCGCGGGCTTGCGCTGACGGCTCCGATGCCGAGGCCCGGGCCCATCTGCTCCTCGCCGCCCACATGGCAGGCGTCGGCATGGCGACGACCGGCCTCGGCATGGTGCACGCAATCGGCCACGCGCTCGGCGGCCGTTATGACATACCGCACGGGGTAAGCCTCGCGCTGGTGCTGCCGCAGGTACTGCAGTTCAGCGCGCCGGCCAGGCTGGACCGCATGGCCGCGATCGGGTCAGCGCTTGGCGCCGGCGATAGGGGCAAGGGCAGCGACTGGAACGCGGCGGCAGCGATCGACGCTGTCCGGGCGCTGCGGGCCGAGATCGGGCTGGACGTCACGCTGGCCGACTTCGACGTGCCTGCCGCGGACTTCAGTGGGCTCGCTGCCGACGCCCTCGCCGACGAGGTGCTCGTGAATGCGCCGCGGCACCCGGATGCCGCCGACATCGAGGCCATCCTGACGGCGGCGGCCGCCGCTGGCCATGACCCCGGATGAATCTCAGCAGATCCCGCCGAAAGGCATCCGTCATCGTGGCAAGGACGACCGCGGCGGCCGGGTGGACGCCGCGGTCGCGCGCCGGCCGAATATCGTTGCAGCATGACCAACCCCGGCGCGGGTTCGCGATGGCCGAACCGGCGGATCGCGCAGGCCGCCATGGTGCTGGCGGCGGCGGCTGTGTTGTCAGCCGCCACGTTGCTCGCAGTCAACTGGGCTGCAGGACCGCACGCCAAGGCTGACGGCAGCAAGAACGGGCTCGGCTTCGTGAAGTTCGACCACCCGGCGCGCCAGGTGAGCCTGCCTGACCTGCGCGGCAGCGGGACCTTCGATCTCTTCAGCCTCGCGGGCAAGCCGATCGTGATGAACTTCTGGTCATCGAACTGTCCGCCATGTAAGCAGGAGACGCCGGCCATGGCCAGTGTCGCCAGGAGCCTGGGCGGCAAGGTCACGTTCGTGGGGATCGACACGGTAGACGCCCGCGCGAAGGCACTCGCGTTCATCACCAAATACAGGGTCCCCTATCAGATCGCCTTCGACCCTGACGGCACGACGGCCGACAAGTACGGCGTGCCAGGCCTGCCGGTGACGTTCTTCCTGTCTCCGTCGGCCACGACCGTGATCGGGGAAAACATCGGCGCCCTCAGCGCGCCCAAGCTCCGCTCGATCCTGCGCAACCTCTACGGCGTCCGCTAGGGGTGGGCAGATCGCGGATCTTAGGGCAGGCGGGCTGGCAGCCGTCGTTCGCCGGCAGGAAAGATGATGTCCTAGCTATGCCATTCCGCCGAGGCGATGAGACCGATCAGACCCTGGTCAGTGAGGAACCGCGATGACCGCTGCGCATACCCAAGGTCAGGTGCCGGCCGGGCCACGGCCGGTGCGGGCACCACGAGGCACGGACCTGTCCTGCCGCGGCTGGCCTCAGGAGGCCGCGATGCGGATG
Organism: uncultured Actinomycetota bacterium; assembly: GCA_963809195.1. Taxonomy (GTDB): domain Bacteria; phylum Actinomycetota; class Actinomycetes; order Streptosporangiales; family Streptosporangiaceae; genus Chersky-822. Next base: position 62,551 of record CAWEIQ010000008.1, read on the forward strand.
CTCATGAACAACCTCGACCCCGAGGTTGCCGAGCATCCCGACCAGCTGATCGTGTACGGCGGATCGGGCCGGGCCGCCCGCAGCTGGGACGCGTTCGACGCGATCGTCGGGTCACTTCGCGATCTCGCCGGGGATGAGACGCTGCTGGTCCAGTCAGGCAAGCCGGTTGGCGTCTTCCGCACCCACGAATGGGCGCCGCGGGTACTGATCGCGAATTCCAACCTGGTGCCGCAGTGGGCGACGTGGGAGGAGTTCAGGCGGCTCGAGTCGCTCGGGCTGACCATGTTCGGCCAGATGACGGCGGGCTCGTGGATCTATATCGGCACCCAGGGCATTCTGCAGGGCACGTACGAAACCTTCTCGGCGATCGCGGCCAAGAGGTTCGGCGGCTCGCTGGCAGGCACGATCACGCTGACGGCCGGGCTGGGCGGTATGGGCGGTGCTCAGCCGCTCGCCGTCACCATGAACGGCGGCGTCGTGATCTGCATCGACTGCGACCCGGCCAGCATCGCGCGCCGGATCGAGTACGGCTACCTCGATGAGCGGGCCGACGATATGGACGACGCGGTCCGCCGGGCAGTCGCCGCCGCGCAGGCCGGACAGCCGCTGTCGATCGGACTGCTCGGCAACGCGGCCGATCTGGTTCCCGCCCTGCTCAAGATGGGCGCTCCCATCAACGTCGTCACCGACCAGACATCGGCGCACGACCCACTGACGTACCTGCCGCAAGGCGTGGCGTTCGAGGATATGGCGGCGCTGCGGGCCGAAGACCCGGCGGGCTTCACCAGGCGAGCGCGTGAGTCCATGGCCGCGCACGTCGAGGCCATGGTGGGCTTCATGGACGCCGGAGCCGAGGTGTTCGACTACGGCAACTCGATAAGGGGCGAGGCCGAGCTTGCCGGGTACGACCGTGCGTTCGCATTCCCCGGATTCGTGCCCGCCTACATCAGGCCGTTGTTCTGCGAGGGCAAGGGCCCGTTCCGGTGGGCCGCGCTTTCCGGCGACCCTGCCGATATCGCCGCCACCGACCGTGCCATTCTCGAGCTATTTCCGGCGAACGAGCCGCTGGCCAGATGGATCAGGATGGCCGGCGAGAAGGTCCATTTCCAGGGCCTGCCCGCGAGAATCTGCTGGCTCGGCTATGGCGAGCGGGACAAGGCCGGGCTGCGCTTTAACGAGCTGGTCGCCAACGGCGACGTCACGGCGCCGATCGTGCTCGGCAGGGATCACCTGGACTGCGGCTCGGTCGCATCGCCGTACAGGGAAACCGAGGGAATGGCCGACGGCTCGGACGCCATCGCCGACTGGCCGCTGCTGAATGCTCTGGTTAACACCGCGTCCGGCGCGTCGTGGGTGTCGATCCACCACGGCGGGGGCGTCGGGATAGGCCGTTCGATCCACGCGGGCCAGGTCTGCGTCGCCGACGGGACGGCGCTCGCGGCGAGCAAGCTGGAGCGCGTCCTGAGCAACGACCCTGGCATGGGCGTGATCAGGCACGTCGACGCCGGTTATGACCGGGCGCGCGAAGTGGCTGCGGAGCGGCATGTCCGGGTTCCGATGGGGGAGCAGCACCCGTGAGCGAGCGAGCCGCGTGGGAGCTGCCGCTGTGGCAGTCGCTCCTGCCGCTCGGCAGGAGCGACGAGACGGGCGGCTACCGGCGCTTTTCTTTTACGCCCGCCGAGACCAGCTGCCGCGACTGGTTCCGCGGCGAAGCCGAGCGACGCGGTCTTCGCTTCGAGACCGACCAGAACAGCAATCTGTGGGCCTGGTGGGATCCCGCCGAGGAAGCCGGCGGACGGGGCGGGCGCGATCGTCACCGGCAGCCACCTGGATTCGGTCCCCGACGGCGGGCCGTTCGACGGGCCGCTTGGCGTCGTCTCCGCGTTTGTGGCGATCGACCTGCTCGCCGAGGCCGGGCAGGTGCCCGTCAGGCCGGTCGGCGTGGTGGCGTTCACCGAGGAAGAGGGCGCTAGGTTCGGCGTCTCCTGCCTTGGTAGCCGGCTGCTGACGGGCGCGATCGCGCCGGAAGCCGCCCGCGAGCTCACCGACGGCGACGGGGTCGACCTCGCCGCGGCCATGACGCAGGCCGGGTTCGACCCTGCTGCGATCGGGCCAGATGCCGATCGGATCGCGGGCATCGACGCGTTCATAGAGCTGCACGTCGAGCAGGGCAGCGCCCTTGCCGGGATGGATGCGGCGGTCGGCGTCGCCGAGTCGATCTGGCCGCATGGCCGCTGGCGGATCGACTTCGCCGGGCGGGCCGACCACGCGGGGACCACGAAGCTCGACCGACCGGCACGACCCGATGCTGCCGTACGCGGCCACCGTCCTCGCCGCCAGGACCGTCGCGACCGAGCTCGGCGCGCGGGCCACGTTCGGCAAGGTGGTCGCCGAGCCGGGAGCCGCCAACGCGATCAGCTCGGCCGTCCACGCCTGGCTCGATGCCAGAGCGCCAGACGAGGAGACGCTCAAGGAGATGGTCAGCCAGCTCACCGCCGTTGCCGAGCTGAGCGGGACCGGCCACGGCGTGAGCGTGACCAGCCGGTGCGAATCGTTGACCCCGATCGTTGAATTTGACCGTGATCTTCGTGACCGGGTGGTGTCGGCGCTCGCGCGGCGCGGGATCGATGCGCCGGTGCTGCCGACCGGAGCCGGTCATGATGCCGGGATTCTGGCCGCCGGGCTGCCCACCGCGATGCTGTTCGTGCGCAACCCGACTGGCGTCTCGCACTCACCGGCCGAGCATGCAGACGCCCGAGGACTGCGAGGCCGGCGTGGTCGCGCTGGCCGCCGTGCTCGAGGAACTCGCCTGTCAATGACGCAGAACGGGCCAGCCGCCGCGCGCGCCTGGCATGCCGAACTCGCCTGGCTGCCCGGTGTCGGCGTGCTGCCCGACGTGCTCATCGAGGCGGCGGGCGACCGGTTCACCCAGATCACGCCGCGGGCGGCAGCCGCGGCACGGCCGCCCGGGACGGTGCGGCTGCCGGGGCTGACCATGCCGGGGTTCGCGAACGCGCACTCGCACGCCTTCCACCGCGGCTTGCGCGGGATCACGCAGGCGGGCAGGGGCACGTTCTGGACGTGGCGCGAGCGGATGTATCAGGTCGCCGGGGCGCTGGATCCTGACAGTTACCTCGCGCTCGCCCGCGCCGTCTACGCGGAGATGGCGCTGGCCGGGATCAGCTGCGTGGGCGAGTTCCACTACCTGCACCACGCGCCAGGCGGGACCCCGTACGCCGACCCGAACGCGATGAGCCGTGCGCTGATCGACGCGGCCGCGCAGGCCGGGCTGCGGATCACGCTGCTTGACACCTGCTACCTGTCGGGCGGGCTCGATCAGGCCGGCGGCGTCGATACCGCTGGACGGCCCGCAGCTTCGGTTCGGCGACGGCAACCGCGCAGGCGTGGGCGAAGCGGGTCGGCACCTTGGGCGCAGACGAGCACGGCATGCTCGGCGCGGGCGCCAGGGTCGGGGCGGCGATCCACTCGGTGCGCGCGGTTCCGCCCGAGCAGATGGCCGCCGGTGGTGGCGTGGAGCCAGTCGTGCGGCGCGCCACTGCACGTCCACCTGTCCGAGCAGGTTGCGGAGAACTATGCGTGCCTGGCCGCCTACCGGAGCACGCCAGCCGCCGTGCTGTACGACGCTGGAGTTCTGGGCCCTCGCACAAGCGTCGTGCACGCGACGCACCTGACCAGCGCGGACATCAGGCTGCTCGGCGGGAGCGAGGTGTTCGCGTGCGTCTGCCCGACGACCGAGGCCGACCTGGCTGACGGCATCGGCCCGTTCGGCGAGCTCGCGGCGGCCGGGTGCCGGCTGACCGTGGGCAGCGACAGCCAGGCCGTGATCGACCTGTTCGAGGAGGCCAGGCGGATCGAGATGTACGCGCGGCTGGCCAGCAGGGAGCGCGGTCACTTCACCGCCGAGGCGCTCGGGACCGCGGTGACGTGGGACGGGCACGCGAGTCTGGGCTGGCCGGACGCGGGCGAGATCGCGCCGGGGTCGCTGGCCGACCTTGTGACGGTCGCGCTCGACACGCCCCGCCTGGCCGGTGCCTGGTCCGCGAGCGCGCCGGCGGACGGCGGCCGGCCTGACCTTGGCGTGCTGACGGCGGTCATGTTCGCTGCGACGCCCGCCGACGTGCGCAATGTCGTGATCGGCGGGCGCGACATCGTCGTCGACGGCCGGCATGTGCTGGTGGATGACGTTCCCGGCGCGCTCGCATCGGCGGTCCGGGCGGTGCTCGGCTAGGAGCTCGGCTCAGTCCTCGCCGGCGAATCCTGGCCGAATGGTCCGGCGGCGGCTGCCTGCGATCATCGGCTAATCCTGGCCCGCTAACTCCGTCCGGCGGTCCGCCCGGCAGATGGCGGCCTTCGATGAGGGCCATGGTGGCCCGCGCTGCCTGGTCGGCGGCGTCTCGATCGCCTGCGTCCCCTCGCCGAAATCGCCGTCAAGCAGCGGCGCGCAGCGATCGCCCGTCGGAGCTGTCCTTGACAGCCCTACATTGGTTAGTGCAGACTAACGGTTAGTGGAAACTTACGGAATAGAAGCGCTCGGCGCCCTGGGAGACCCGACCAGGCGCGCGATCTTCGAGTGCCTCGCGCGGCGGCCAATGGCGGTCGGGCAGCTCTCTGCGGAGCTGCCGGTCACCAGGCCCGCCGTGTCGCAGCACCTGAAGGTCCTCAAGCAGGCTGGCCTGGTAACCGACCAGGCAGACGGCACGAGGCGGATCTACCGGATCAACCAGACGGGGGTACGAGCCATCCATCACTACCTAGATCAGATGTGGAGCCAGGCGCTGGCCGGATTCCAGCAGGCCGCGGAACAGATAGCCCAGATCGAGCAGCAACATAACGAGCAGTGAATCGCAGGAGGAAGCATGAGCCAGACCACCATCGCCCCTGTCAGGTACTCGGTTACGGTGCCGATCTCGGCGCAGCGGGCGTTCACCCTCTTCACCGAGGGCTTCAACACGTGGTGGATCGGCCATCACATCGGTAAAGCGGAACTGGCCGAGGCCGTGATCGAGCCGCGCGTGGACGGCCGGTGGTACGAGCGCGGCGTCGACGGCACCGAGTGCGACTGGGGCAAGGTGCTCGTCTATGAGCCGCCGGGCCGCCTGGTCCTGACCTGGCAGCTCAACAGCGAGTTCGAGTATGACCCCGATTTGACCCACGCCAGCGAGGTCGAGGTGCGCTTTCACCGAGGCGGACGGCCAGACCACCGTGGACTTCGAGCACCGGTACATCGAGCGGCTCGGCGCGGCGCGGAAGAGCTGGCGAGGTCGGTCGGGCTCGAGCGGCGGCTGGCCGGGCATCCTCGACCTGTACGCCAAGGCAGCGCCGCGGCGGCTTAGCGCGAAGGCGATCGTCCCGCCGGAACCAGGCCCAGTCCGGCGGGACGCGGCCAGCCGTGCCAGGGGCGGGCCGAGTCCATCGGGAGGGCTATGACGCGGCGACCTGCCGGTAGCCGTCCCACAACCTGCCGCCGGCCCTGGCGAGAACGCCGTCGGCGAGCGTCGCGAGCCGGGCAGGGTCTTCCCTCGCAGCGAGGAGCTCCTCGGCCAGCCGCGGATAAGCGGCGCGAAGCTCGCGCAGCAGCCACTTACCGGTGCCCAGCCAGCCGCCGCCGGTGACCAGAGCCAGCTCGGCTGTATCGCGCACGACGCAGGCGCAGATGATCGCCCGCTCGCCTTCGTCGTCGGTTCCCGCAAGGTCGTCGAGCAGGTCACTCAGCCCGTAGCGGCGCCGGTCGAGCTCGGCCCGGTCCGGCGACGGCGGTCCGGCGGCCAGCACCGCCCTAGCCTGGTCTCGTACCGACGCGGCCGTTCCGTCCGCGTCGGCAAGGAGCACGCCGTCGGTGCACATCCTGGCCAGGGTGGGCCGCCGTCGCGCCAGGTCCTTCGCGAACCAGGCGCCGATCGTGTCCGGCCGGTGCACGAACAGCTCGGCTGGCCAGCTCCGCCACGTCAGCGACTCGCGATAAGGGGCGGCCAGGTCGGCGAGAATCACGACGATGTCGAGGTCCGAGGTCGGCGTTCTGCGGTCGGACAGCACTCCGCCGCCCAGGAACGCGGCCAGCGCAGCCGGGAACCGCTCGCTGACGAGTGCCCGCGCGTCGGTCACCGGATCCATGACCGGCATCCTGGCCCAGTGCCCGGCCTGCCGCGCATCTGGATTTGACGCTGTCAGCTTGTCCGCAATGCCCGCCACGGCCGCGGCCTGAGCGGCGTGGCAGGATGCGCTCGTGAGCACGTTGATCACGAACATCGGTGAGCTGGTCACTAACGCGGGCGAAGCAGCAGGCGCTGAGCATTCGGCGGGGGCCGTTTCGGCGCGGGCCGGATTCGCCGCGCTGAACGACGCCGCGCTGATCATCGACGGCGGGCGGATCGCATGGACAGGACCGGCAGCATCGGCGCCGGCCGCCGACGACCGCGTCGACGCGGCCGGCCGGGCCGTGCTGCCCGGCTTCGTCGACTCGCACGCGCATCTGGTTTTCGCAGGCGAGCGAGGGGCCGAGTTCGCGGCCCGGATGGCTGGTCTTCCGTACAGCGCAGGCGGCATCCGCAGCACGGTCGCCGCGACCAGGGCCGCGAGCGATGCCGACCTCCTCGCCAACCTGCGACGTCTAGCCGCGGAGATGCTCGCGCAGGGCATCACGACGTTCGAGTGCAAGTCCGGCTACGGGCTGACCGTCGGCGATGAGGCCAGGAGCGTGGCGCTCGGCCGCGCAGTTGACGGCGGAGGTCACCTATCTCGGTGCGCACGTGGTGCCGCCGGAATTCGAAGCCGATCCGGCCGGATACGTCGAGCTGGTGTGCGGACAGATGCTCGCCGCTTGCGCGCCGCACGCCAGGTGGGTGGACGTGTTCTGCGAGCAAGGAGCGTTCGACGGCGATCAGGCCAGGGCGATCCTGGCCGCTGGCCGCTCGGCCGGCCTGCAGCCGCGCGTGCACGCGAACCAGCTCGGCCACGGCCCCGGCGTCCAGGTCGCGGTCGAGGCGGGAGCCGCGTCGGCCGATCACTGCACCTACCTGTCCGACGCCGACGTCGCCGCGCTCGCGGCGTCGGACACGGTCGCCACGCTGCTTCCCGGGGTCGAGTTCTCGACCAGGCAGCCGTATCCGGACGCAAGGCGGCTGCTCGAGGCAGGTGTCAGCGTCGCGATCGCCACCGACTGCAACCCAGGGTCCTGCTTCACCTCGAGCATGCCGTTCTGCATCGCGCTGGCAGTCAGGGACATGCGGATGACCACGCAGGAGGCCGTCTGGTCGGCGATCGGCGGGCGGCGCGCTGGCCTTGCGCCGCGACGACATCGGCCACCTGGGTGTCGGCGCACGGGCGGACCTGCTCATGCTGAACGCGCCGACGCACGCCTACCTTGCCTACCGTCCGGGCGTCCCGCAGGTGGCAGCCGTCTGGCAGGGCGGCAGCCTGGTTGCCGGGAACCCGGACTGACCGAGCAGGTCAGGCGGCACCAGCCATGATCGGGGTGCGCGCCTCGTAGGTCTAGAGTCGCGTCCATGAAGGAGTCGCTGCCGCTGTTCCCGCTCGGAACGGTGCTGTATCCGGGACTCGTGCTGCCCTTGCACATCTTCGAGGACCGGTACAAGCAGCTGATCCGCGACCTGCTCGACGAAGAGGAGCCACGGCGGTTCGGGGTGATCGCCATCCGCGAGGGACGCGAGACCGGGATCGGCGGCGTCTCGGCCCTGCACGACGTCGGCTGTACCGCGACGGTCCGTGAGATCGCCGAGGCCGACGACGGCCAGTACGACATCGTGACCGTCGGAACCGACCGCTTCAAGCTGCACGCCATTGATGAGTCGCGGCCGTACCTGACCGGCGAGATCGAGTTGCTTGGGGAGCCTACGGGCGATGAGGCCACGGCAGCGCTGGCCGCGGCGGCGGTGCAGCGCGCGTTCCGCGCCTACCTCAACGTGCTCGCTGACCGGGGCTCGGCCACGATCAGCGTTCCCGACCTGCCAGACGAGCCGATCCTGCTGTCCTATCTCGTCGCCGCGTCGATGATCATCGACCTCAACGTCCGGCAGGGCCTGCTGGCCCAGCCCGACGCGGTGCGCAGGCTCTCCGCGGAGCGTGCGCTGCTGGCCAGGGAGACCGCGATCTTGCGCGAGTTCGGCACCACGCCAGCGACCGAGCTGCGCGGCACCCCGTACAGCCAGAACTGACCTCGCGCGCACAACGGCGCCGCAGCTGCGTTAGAACGACGACGGGGCGCCCCGGTGCGCCGCGGCCGGGCTGTCGCACGAGTAGTCACATGTGAGTACTCGTGATTTACTAGATGGGTGAACCCGACTCGGCTGTTTGTCCTTGGGGCGCTGGCTAAGCACGGGCCGATGTACGGGCACCAGCTACGGCGCGACGCTCGTCTTGACCGCGCCGACATGTGGTCCGACGTCAGGCCGGGATCGCTGTACGGGGCGCTGCACAGGCTCGCGGCCGAGGGCCTGATCGAGCCGGTCAGGACCGAGCAGTCGGGCAACCTGCCTGCCAGGACGGTCTACGCGATCACCGACGAGGGCCAGCGTGAGCTGCGGGTGCTCCGCGCCGAGGCGCTCGCGGAGGTCGGGCTGCGCCCCGATCCCGTCGACCTGGCCCTCGCGATGAGCGGCGACCTCGACGAGGACACGCTGCGCGGATACGTCGAGGACCGGATCAGGACACTCGGCGCCGATGCCGCCAGGTTCGCGCACCATCGCGAGCGAGTATGGCCGGACCAGACCGTCGCCGATGACCTGGTTGTGGAGCACGCGCGGCTTGCGCATCGAAGCCGAGCTCGCCTGGCATCAGCTCGTCCTTGACCGGATCGGCAAGCTCACCGCCGAGAGCGAGCACCGGGCACGGGACGGCCGGGCCACGCACAGAGCGGGCGCGAAGCGGTGACTTCGGGTCGCGAAACAGCGACTTCCGGCCGCGCAGCGGCAATACTGCGCCGCCGAGCTGTGGCGGACAGGTTTCCGGGTAGTGGCGCCCGGTGAGCGTGCGGCCGCTGCGGTATATCGGCGATCCGGTGCTGCGAACTCCGAGCGACAAGGTCGTCCGCTTCGACGACGCGCTCGCGCAGCTGGTCGCCGATCTGCTCGACACTGTGCAGGTTCCGGGCCGCGCTGGGCTGGCGGCCAATCAGATCGGCTCCGGCCTCGCCGTCTTCTCCTACAACGTGGACGGCCAGCTCGGCTACGTGATCAACCCCGTCGTCACTGAGACACAGCGGCGAGCAGTCAGGCGGCGAGGCGTGCCTGTCGATTCCGGGCGTCAGCGCCGACCGGACTCGGGCCGCCTACGTCGTCGTCACCGGCGTGGATCTTGATCAGCAACCGGTGACGGTCGCGGGCGACGGCGACCTCGCCCGCTGCCTTCAGCACGAGACCGATCATCTGAACGGCGAGCTGTACATCGACGCGCTGACCGGTGCGGAACGCCGCGAGGTCATGCGCGCCCTGCGCGAGCAGCCGCTCGTCGGCCGCGGTCAGTCGATCCAGTAACGCCGGTGCGCCGGCGCGTCTGCGGTGGCCGGCCGGACGCCGTCGAGCTTCCCGCCGTTGGCCTCGATCACCGCGATCGACGCGCGCGTTGTCGTCGTCGCAGGTCACCAGCACCCGGTCGATGCCGATCGACCGGGCGACGATCACGGCCTGGCGGAGGATCTCGGTCGCGTAGCCACGGCGCCGGAATCCCGGGAGCACGCAGTAGCCGATGTGGCCGCCCTCGACGCGGAGGACATCGTTGAGCTCGTGCCTGATCGTCACCCGCCCGACGATCTGCCCGTCGATGTCGGCGACCAGGAACGTGCTCGGCACATGCTCCTCGGGCAAGTTCACGCCCCTGCGGCTATCAGTCAGGATCTGCAGGTAGTCGCTCCAGGGCGTCCCTGGTTCCAAGCGCGGGCCGAATGTGTGTCCCTCGGCGGCCATCTCGGCGTGGCCTGCGCGGACCGCCGCTTCGTCGTCGGGCCTCAGAGGCCGCAGCCTGAGCACCGAAGCAGGCTAGCTCCGGCTCGCGCGGGGCTCCAGTGAATTACTCGCCAGATAGGGAGTCGTATCGGCGGTGGTACCTGATGAGCGGCTTTCCTGCTCACGGCCACCTTGTCGACGGTGAGCACACGGCCTATCACGACCAGGTGATCACCCGCCGGAACCCGGCTCGTCACCTCGCACTCCATCGCAGCCAGGCCGTCCTCCGCGATCAGCGCGCCCGACGCCGTCCCTCGGTGGTGCGGGACGTCGTCGAGCAGATGCCGCGCGCCAGGCCGGCCGGTCGAGGCGAAGCGGCCGGCCAGCATCCGCTGGCCGGCCGACAGGACAGTCACGGCGAACCGGTCGAGCCTGCCCAGCAGTTCGGCCGGATAGGACCCGCTGATGAGGGAGATCATGATCAGCGGCGGCTGCATCGACACGGCGCAGAACGCGCTGACGGTCACGCCGATGTCCTCACGCCCGTCCGCGATCGTGACGAGCGTGACGCCGCTTGCGAATGCCCCAGTGGCGAGTTCGAAATCGTGCGGCGAGTCAGCGACCGCGTTTGGTTGCGTCAATGAAAGGTCCAGCTGCCGGGAAGCAGCAGCGGGCCGGTAGCCGGAAGCCCGCAGCGGGCGGCGAACTGCCACACCGGACCCCAGCTCTCTGTGAGCAGGGCTGCTCCGGCGGCGGTCACAGCCGGGCCGAGGTCCGCGAGCTGGCTGAGCGGTCCGGCCGCGGCGATCGCGGCGGCGGCGGCCCGGCGGTCCTCGCTGTTGCTCGGCGGGCGGATCCGGTCGAGCGGGCCGACTTTCGGGTAGTGGATGACCGGGGCGCTGACCGGCAGGCCGGCCCTGCGGCGCGCGATGTCGGCGGCCTCCTCCACGCCGCCGAGCTCATCGACCAGCTTGTGCTCGTGCGCGTCCGCGCCGGTCCACACCCTGCCCCTGGCCAGCTCGTGCACGCGCTCGGCCGACAATCCGCGGCCTGCGGCCACCTTGCCGGTGAAGTCGGCATAGATGCGGTCCAGCCAGGCATCGACGATCTGCCAGTCATCGCTGGTGAACGGCTTGGAGGTGGAGAACATCGCGGCGTGGTCGCCGAGCACGATCGAGTCGGTCGTGACGCCAGCCTTGCCGAGCAGTGTCGCTGACGACCGGCTTGCCGCTGATCACGCCGATCGAGCCGGTCACCGTTCCCGGCTGCGCAACGATCGCGTCGGCGGCCATCGAGATGAAGTACCCGCCGGAAGCGGCGACGTTGCTCATCGACACGACCACGGGCTTGCCCGCGTTGCGTGCCCTGACGACCTCGCGCCAGATGGCGTCCGAGGCGACATACGACCCGCCCGGGCTGTCCACCCGCAGCAAGATCGCCTTGATATGCGGGTCGGCGGTCGCGGCGCGCAGCGCAGCCGGTGATGCTGTCCGAGCCCATGGCGTTGCCGGTCAGCGGGCTGCGGCCGTTGCGGCCCCGCCTGATGGCGCCGGTCGCCTGGATCAGCGCGACGGCGTCCTGGCGCGGCGAGGTCAGCTGCTTGGCCCGGTTGGCCAGCTCCTTGGACCGGTGGTAGCGGCCGACGTACAGCAGGATCGGGTCGTTGCCGACCTGCTTGCGCACGGCGGCGTAGACCTCATCTCGGTAGCCGAGCGCGTCGACAAGCCCTTCGGCGAGCGCCTGCTCGGCGAGGTAGGGCCCGCCGTTGACGAGCTGGCTCGCCTTGTCAGCCGGGATCGTCGACCGTTCGGCAACCGCCGCGACCAGCTGCTCGGTGACCGACTGCGCGATCCGCTCAGTGGCCTCGCGAGAAGGGCCGGAGAAGCCCTGCTCGGTGAGCTGCTCGGCCGCGCTCTTGTATTCGTGCCGCGCGCCGATCTCCATCCGCACGCCGACCTTGTCGAGGGCGCCGCGAAGGAAGGCCCGCTCGACTGCCAGGCCGGTCAGGCCGACGTCGCCGGACGGCTGAAGGAAGATCGTGTCGAAGGCCGTCGCCAGGTAGTAGGGCACATTGCCGGCCGAGAATTCACCGAACGTCTCGGCCCAGGCCCAGGTCGGCTTGCGCGCCGCCCGGAATCGCTTGACCGCCTCACGCAGCTCCTGCACGATGCCGAGCCCGATCGGCTTGCCGCCCAGCTTGACCACCAGCGCCTTGACCCGGTCATCGGTCCGCGCCATCCGCAGCGCGGCCAGGATGTCGGTGACTGTTGGCTGGTGCCTGGTCATGACCGCCGAGAGCGGGTCTGGCGGCCGCGTCTCGATCACGCCTTCGGTGAGGTCGAGCTCAAGGATCAGGGGCGCGGTGCGCTGCCTGGCGATTTTGCCGAGCGGACCGGCCAGCGGACCTTTGAGAGTGTCGGCGAGGGTGTCTGTCAGGGATCCGGTCAGCGACGATTCCATGGCCCCAGCCTAGGTCGGACGCCCCGATACGCGTGGGAGGCGGGCATTGGCTCGACGGCGCCGCGCGAGAATTACCCGACCGAGCCGTGGTCGGCTATGGTCAGCAGCAATGACCGTGCACGATGGGAACGGCTGGACCCGGTGCGGCCGCGGCCATCGGCACTGGGGCCGGCATGGTGCGGCCGGGCTGTTGCTTGCCACGACCGATCAAGCGGGGCGACACTCCGTGCTTGCTGCAGCAGCGGAGCTGGTGGGGGAGTTACGGCGGCTCCTGGGGACCGCCAGGCGGGGCGCGAGACAGCCATGAATCGGTGGTGCGGGCGGCGCTGCGCGAGGCCATCGAGGAGTGCGCGATCGACCCGCGACCCGTCCGGGTCCACGCCGTGCTGAGCGACGACCACGGCGGCTGGACGTACCAGACCGTGCTGGCGAACACCGCGGTGCCGCTGGCCGCCGCGGCCGTCAGCGAAGAGACCAGCGAGGTCGCGTGGGTGCCGGTCGCCGACGTCGAGCGGCTCCCGCTGCACCCCGGTTTCGCTGGCCAGTGGCCCGCGCTGCGGACGGCACTCACTCCGCTGACGATCGTTGTCGACGCCGCGAACGTGATGGGCTCCCGGCCCGACGGCTGGTGGCGGGACCGTGCAGGGGCGGCGCGGCGGCTGATCGAGGAGATCAGCGGGCTGGCGATGACAGGAGTCGTGAGCCTGCCTGAGTCGGTCGAGGTGCCTGCTCTTGAGCGATGGTTCCCAAGGTTCGTCGTGGTTCTCGAGGGAGCGGCCGCCAGGTCGGACGGCATCCCTGGCGCGGCGGCGGACGGTGCGCCGGGCGCTGATGGCGCTGCTTCGGCCGACGGCGCCGGGCGGTCCGAAGCCTCGCCGCAGAGTCAGGTACGGGTCGTGCGCGCGAGGGGCTCAGGAGACGACGAGATCGTCAGGCAGGCAGGCCAGACGACCGGGCCTTGCCTGGTCGTGACCGCCGACAGGGAGTTGCGTGCGCGGTGTGCGGCGGTCGGCGCGGCTGTGACCGGCCCGCGCTGGCTGCTCGACCTGCTCTGAGCGCTCTCCGGCCGTGCAGCTGCGTGGGTGCCGCAGCGCCGGGGCTAGGCGACCTGGAACGATCTCTTGGCCAGGCCGAGCCAGTAGCCGGTGATCGTGGTCACAGGGGCGGGACCGTCCGACGCGCCGAGCGTCACGAAGAGCGGCGCGAAGTGCTCCGTGGTCGGGTGCGCGTACCGCGCTCCCGGCGCCTGCCGGAACGCTGCGAGCGCATCGACGTCCCCGTGGTCGAGTGCCTCCGCCGCCCAGTGATCGAATTCTGTTGACCAGCCGGGCGGAGGAGCGTCGAACCTGAAGTCGCTCAGGAACGGCAGGCCATGGGTAAGGAAGCCGCTGCCCATGATCAGAACGCCTTCGTCACGCAACGGCCGCAGCGCCGCTCCGATTCGCAGCAGCCGGGCGGGGTCGAGCGTGGGCATGGAGATCTGCAGCACCGGGATGTCGGCGTCCGGGTACATCACGGTGAGCGGCACGTAGGCGCCGTGGTCCAGCCCGCGGTCGGGGGCATCGGCCACCGACTCGGTTCCCGAGAGCAGCCCGCGGATCTTGGCCGCCAGATGCGGCGCTCCTGGCGCCGGATAGGTCGCCTGGTAGTAGCGGTCGGGGAATCCCCAGAAGTCATAGACGAGCGGTGCCGCGTCTTCGGTCGCGCCGATCGTCAGCGGCGCCGCCTCCCAGTGCGCCGACACCACGAGGATCGCGGTCGGCCTTGGCAGCGCGCCCGCCCACGCGGCCAGCTGCGTGGTCCAGAGCGGATCGTCGACCAGCGGCGGCGCGCCGTGCCCGAGATACATGGCCGGCATCCGGTCACTGCCGGCTCCGGCGGCGGCCCGCTCCGCGACCTGGGCGGCGGCGTCGTCCGGCACCGGCTCGTGCTCCGGCAGGTCCGACTTCAGCTGCTCGTCCATGGCCCGCTCGCTCTCTTCGCGCAATTCCTGACAGTGACGGTAACGCTCTGGCTCATGGTCACGCGATCGAGCCTGCGCCTACCGTCCTGGCCGGGCTGGGCAAGATCTCCCGGGACTGAATCTGGTGGCCGGCAGGCAAGCCAAAGGAGAACGACAGGTAAGGGCACGATCATGAGCCAGAAGCCGCATACTCGTGTCCGAGATGCCGATAGATCGCAAGGCAATACAGGCACTGGCTGGTTTGCTTGCCGTGCCGTCTCTGCTATTTATTTCTCAATCGCCTGCCAACGCGGTTTCACATGAAAAGATCGCGTGGGGCATTAATCGCAACTACTGGACTGCCTTCAAGGTCAAAGTGCCACTCGCAAAGACCATGCGGGTCTATTACGACCCCGTGAATGTCTTTCCTTCTGAGTGGCCGCAGCGGGTCGGCAAAGGAGTCTGGGTCACGCTGTCGATCCGGCCGAAGCCATCGGACCTGCTGAGCGGAAAGCTAGACGCGCGGCTCAAGGCGCTGATCAGCAGTGCCCCTCCGCATAGTGAGCTGACCGTCTGGCATGAGAACTACCCAGGCGACCCGCTTGGCTACCCGCATTCGGTCAACAACCCGCATACCGCGGTCGCCATGGAGAGGCTAGTCAAGGGATCGAACGTCGGGTTCGGGGTGATCATCTCCGGCCCGGCGTTGGCTGAGATGGCCTGGATAGCCCGAGGGCTCGACTGGTACGGGGTGGATCTCTTCGACAACAAGCGGTACTGGAACCGTGACCGCACGCTCAGCAAGCAGAGGATCTGGACGCGCATGACGAACAACCTCATCGCGTTCAGGAAGGCATCCGGCGAGAGCCATCCATTGATCAGACTTGATGAGACCAATACTCCGTGGGACAACCACAGGAGGAATTGGTTCATGTGGACGGCTCAATGGTTCGCCACTCATAACAACAAGACACCAGCGCGCATCATGACATACTGGAATCCCAAGGCCGGTCACGCCGCAGGCGGACTGTCTGGCCCATGGCCCCCGAGCGCACCTGTCGTCAAAATCCTCCGCCTCCTGAGCGAGGCATTCCGCTGACGGGTGCTGTCTTTTCATCGTCACGGAGGATTTTCAGCAAATCTGCCGAGAATCATCCGCGATCATGGGAATGGGCGGCAGGGTAGCGCCAGATGCGGACGGTTCCAGGCCCTCGTCCACAGGAGAGGGTGCTGGTAGGCGGGTAGTCCACAGGTCGCTGATGGCTGAGTGCGTATCAGGGCTTCGTCGTCGCAAGCTGCGCTCATGGTTGCGCGCTTATCGCAGTGGTCCGGTGAGCTGATCGAGCATCAGCGCGGCGTTCTGGCACGGTGGCAGCTGGCCGACCGGCCAAGACGACCTGTCCGCGATCGACTCGCTCTTACGATCACGCCGTTGGCAGATGATGTATCGCGGGGTCTACGCGGCGTACACCGGGCCGCCTGGCCGGGAGGCGACGCTGTGGGCGGCGGTCCTGCGCTGCGGACCGTCGGCGGCACTGAGCCACTTCACCGCTGCCGAGCTCGACGGCCTCGCGGACCGGCCGGGCGAGGCGATCCATGTGACGATTCCCGGGCACCTGCGGGCGTCGCTCTCCGAGCGCGAGTTCAGTCGAGACCGCCCGCGCATCGTCGTGCACAGGTCGGCGAGGTGCGATGCTGCGAAGCATCCTGCCAGGACTCCGACCCGGATAAGGACTGAGGAGACCGTCCTTGATCTGGTCGACCTGGCGGACACGTTTGACGTCGCCTTTGGCTGGCTGAGCACGGCGTGCGGGCGGCGACTGGTCACGGTGAGTCAGCTCCGTCATGCGGCAGCTGGCCGGGCGAAGCTGCGCTGGCGGAGCGATGTGGCAGTGGCTCTCGGGGAGATCTCCGAAGGTGTCATGTCGAATCTGGAGCGCGGCTTTCTGCGACTGGTTGAACGACCTCACCGGCTGCCGAAGCCGCGACGTCAGACCAAGCTCCGGCAAGGTCAGCGTTCCGCGTATCTTGACATCCTTTACGACGAGTTCGGTCTGGCGGTTGAACTCGACGGCCTTGGCGCGCATCCAGCGGAGAGCCGCTGGCGCGACATCCACAGGGACAATCACTTCGCTGGCTCGGGGATAATCACGCTCCGGTACAGCTGGGCCGACGTCATCGGCAGGCCATGCTATGTCGCCGCCGAGATCGCCCGAGTGCTTCGTCAACGTGGTTGGACCGGCACAGTCCGTAGCTGCGGGCCCGGTTGTGAAATGGCTCGGTCATGATCGCGGATGATTCTCAGCAGTGCCGCCCCCAGCCTCAGGGGATTGTCGCAACGCCTGACCTGTTCGGGAGGGCGTGGTGGGCAATCCGGGGTTGCGGCCGGAGCTGGTGCGGCTGGTTCTCGATCATCTGGCGGCGGGCCTGAACCCGATGCAGGTGGCGCGGGCGACCGGCGTGTCGAAGACCTACGTGTATGACCTGCGGCACAAGATGGGCGGGGTGTACCGGCCAGCTGATGCGGTTTACAGTGAGCGTTACCTGTCCCGGGAGGAGCGTTACGAGCTCGCCCGGCTGCGTGAGAGCGGGCTGTCGGTCCGGGCGGTCGCCGGCCGGTTGGGCCGCAGCGCGTCGACGATCTGCCGGGAGCTGGCCCGGAACGCCGCACCCGGCGGCTGGTACCAGCCCGAGCTGGCGCACCGCAGGGCCTGGGCCCGGCAGCGGCGGCCCAAGCCGTCGCGGCTGTCGCAGCATCCGGCGCTGCGGCGCGAAGTCCAGGCGTTGCTGGCGCGGCGGTACTCGCCGGAGCAGGTCGCCGGGCGGCTGAAAGTGCTCTATCCCGGGCAGGCGGACATGTCGATCAGCCACGAGAGCATCTACCAGAGCATCTACGTCTACCCGCGCGGGGGGCTGCGCCGCGAGCTGCAGGCCAGCCTGCGGTCCGGGCGGGCCATCCGGCGCCGCCGCGGCAGCCGCCGCGGCTGGGACCGGATCGTCGGCGCGGTGCCGATCGGCGAGCGGCCCGCCGAGGTCGAGGGCCGGCTGGTGCCCGGCCACCATGAAGGCGACCTGATCATGGGATCGACGGCCTCGAACTCGGCCGTCGGCACCATCGTCGAGCGCACCACCGGCTACCTGACCTTGATCCCGCTGCACGCCGGCCGCGACGCGCGCACCGTCGCCGACGCCATCATCGAGCACCTCAGCGTCCTGCCGCCGTGGTTCGCCCAGACCCTGACCTGGGACCGCGGCCGCGAACTCGCCCAGCACCAGCGGATCACCGCCGCCACCGGCATCCAGGTCTACTTCGCCGACCCCTACTCACCCTGGCAGCGCGGCAGCAACGAGAACATCAACGGCCTGCTCCGCGAGTACCTCCCCAAGGGCACCGACCTGAACGCCTGGACCACCGGCCAGATCCAGGAGAT
Organism: uncultured Actinomycetota bacterium; assembly: GCA_963809195.1. Classification (GTDB taxonomy): domain Bacteria; phylum Actinomycetota; class Actinomycetes; order Streptosporangiales; family Streptosporangiaceae; genus Chersky-822. Next base: position 80,301 of record CAWEIQ010000008.1, read on the forward strand.
CGCCCGCGAACTCAACGACCGGCCCCGCAAGCGCCTCGGCTTCCGCACCCCCGCCGAAGAATTCGCTAAGCTCCTCGCCGACGACCAACGCGTTGCGACGACCCCCTGAATACGCCGCGAAAATGCTCCGTGATCAAGGAGCTGGCCTGCGCGGGCTGGCCTGCGCTGGCCCGGGAGTGGGCCTACGGGCTGGTCAGCGTGGTGGGCGCGCGGGGGCGGGCTGGTCAGCGTGGTGCGCGGGGCCTGCTGGGTGGGCGGGGTCTGCTGCGCGGGCGGGGCGCGAGGCCCTGCGGTCGGCCGGTCGGGGGTCGGGGTCGTGGACTAGCCAGATCACGGCGAGGGGCGGGACGGTGAGGACGGCGGAGGCTGGACGGCCGTGCCAGGGCACGTCGGTGGCCTGGACCTGGCCCATGTTGCCGACGCCACTGCCGCCGTAGTCGGCCGCGTCGGTGTTGACTGCCTCGCGCCAGCGGCCGGTGGACGGCAGCCCGACCCGGTAGTCGTAGTGCGGGTCACCTGAGAAGTTGGCGATGCAGGCCACGGCCGGAGCGCCCTCGGCGAACCGCAGGAACGAGATCACGTTGCCGAACGCGTCGTTGGCGTCGATCCAGCTGAACCCGGCCGGCGAGAAGTCCTCCCGCCACAGGGCCGCCAGCTGCCGGTAAACCGCGTTGAGGTCGCCGACCAGTCGCTTGCAGGCCCTCATGAGCAGGACCCTTCAGCGCGTCCCAGTCAAGACCGCGCTCCTGCGACCACTCACCGCGCTGCCCGAACTCCGATCCCATGAACAACAGCTGCTTGCCAGGATGCGCCCACATGTAGCCGAACAGCGCGCGGAGCGTCGCGAACTTCTTCCAGTCATCGCCTGGCATCTTGCCGAGCAGCGAGCTCTTGCCGTGCACGACCTCGTCGTGCGACAGCGGCAGCGCGAAGTTCTCGCTGTAGGCGTACATCATCGAGAACGTCAGCTCGTTGTGGTGGTAGCGCCGGTACACGGGGTCGTGCGCCAGGTACGACAGCGTGTCGTGCATCCACCCCATGTTCCACTTCAGCCCGAAGCCGAGCCCGCCAAGGTGCACCGGCCTGGTCACGCCAGGCCACGCGGTCGACTCCTCGGCGATCATCACGATGCCCGCCGAGCGCTTGTAGCAGGTCGCGTTGACCTCCTGCAGGAACGAGACCGCGTCCAGGTTCTCCCTGCCGCCGAGCACGTTCGGCGTCCACTCGCCGGCCTTGCGCGAGTAGTCGAGGTAGAGCATCGACGCGACCGCGTCCACCCGCAGCCCGTCGATGTGGAACTCCTCGAGCCAGTAGACCGCGTTGGCGACGAGGAAGTTGCGGACCTCGCGGCGGCCGAAGTCGAAGATCAGCGTCCCCCAGTCCGGGTGCTCGCCGCGGCGCGGGTCGGCATGCTCGTAGAGCTGCGGTTCCGTCGAACCGGGCGAGCGCCCAGCTGTCCTTCGGGAAATGCGCCGGCACCCAGTCCACGAACACGCCGATGCCGGCCTGGTGCAGCCGATCGACCAGGTGCCTGAACTCATCGGGCGTGCCGAACCGAGCAGACGGCGCATAGTACGAGGTCACCTGGTAGCCCCATGATCCGCCGTACGGGTGCTCGGCGACCGGCATGAACTCGACGTGCGTGAATCCGTTCTCTTTCACATATTCAACAAGGGCCTCGGCCAACTCGGCATACGACAGGCCAGGCCGCCACGAGCCGATGTGAACCTCGTAGATGCTCATGGGCTCGCGGAGCGGATCGCGCTCTGACCTGGCGGTCATCCAGTCCTTGTCGGCCCATTCATAGCCGGAGTCGAAGACGACCGACGCCGTCGCCGGCGGAGCCTCGGCCAGGGCGGCCATCGGATCGGCCTTGCGATGCCAGGCGCCGTCCTGACCGCAGATCTCGTACTTGTACCGGGCGCCGGAGCCGACGTCAGGTACGAACAGCTCCCATACGCCCGAGCTGCCGAGCGAGCGCATCGGATGGGCGCGGCCATCCCAGTGGTTGAAGTCGCCGATCACGCGCACGCCGCGCGCGCTCGGCGCCCACACCGCGAACGAGGTGCCGCCGAGGTCGGGCCGCACCCTGGCGCCGAGCACCTGCCACAGCTCCTCGTGCCTGCCCTCGCCGATCAGGTGCAGGTCCATCTCGCCCAGCGTCGGCAGATGCCGGTACGGGTCGTCCGTGAGCAACTCCGTGCCGTTGTCGGCGTAGCTGACGCGCGAGCTGGTAACCGTCGGCCGTCGCCGTCGGCGGTACCGTCGCCGAGAACACGCCCTCGTGCACATGCTGCATCGGGTACCTGGTGCCGTCGGGCAGCACGACCTCCACGGACCTGGCCAGCGGCCGGAGCGCGCGCACAACCGTGCCCTCCGGCGCCTCGTGAGCGCCAAGCACGGAATGCGGGTCGTGGTGCTGCCCCGCAAGGATCCGGTCGATCAGCTCGTGGCTGATCGGATCGACGGCTGTCGTCATTGGCTTGCCTCCGCGATCGCGGCGAGCGGTATCGGCAGCCAGTCTGGCCGGTGCCTGGCCTCGTAGACCGCCTCGTAGACCGCCTTCTGAAGGGTCAGCGCGCGCAGCAGCGGACCGCTGGTTCGCGGATCGCTGCCCATGATGTCCGCATACCCATCGCAGAACGCGTCCTGACATCGCCGCACCCACGCCGATGCCACCTCCGCGAGCGCGCCGGTCGTCAGGATGACGCAGCGCCTCGTGCCTGGCGGCGTAGTCGAACGACCTCAGCATGCCAGCGACGTCGCGCAACGGCGGCGCGAACGCTCTGCGGCGGGCGAGCGGCACCGACGGCTCGCCCTCGAAGTCGAGCACGACCCAGCGGCGTGGGTACCCGGAGGGGTCGTCCCCGCCATGGCCTGCACCGTCGGTCCCGAGCACCTGCGCTAGGTGGTAGTCGCCGTGGATTCGCTGCACGGTCACCTCGGTACCGGGCTCGACGAGACTTGCGTAGCAGGCGCGGACGGCTTCCTCGTGCTCGCGCAGGTCGCGCACGACGTGGACGGCCTCGTTCAGCTCGGTCACCATGCCGTCGGCCAGGTCGCCCAGGGCCGACGCCGAAAGCACGCTGCTGCCGAACGCGGCAGCGAGCTCGGCGTGCAGCCGGGCGGTTGCCTCGCCGAGCAACCGGGCCTGGCCGGAGAAGTCCGGGTCGGGCTCGTGCAGGCTGGCGGTTGCCAGCGACCAGCCGTCGGTCGAGTTCGCGAAGAAGACCGACAGGATGGCCAGGACCGATGACTCGGACACTGCCTGCGTGTTTGCCGGCACAGGGTCTGCAAGGACGGTGTTCGGCGCCACGGGCGTGCTCTGCCCAGAGCCGGTCAGCTCAATCCAGCCGAGCGGCGCGGCCACGAGCTTTGAGCCGCGCTCGCGCGAGCGCAGCTGGCACCTCCAGGTCGGGGTGGTGTCCGGCGAACGGCCGTCGCAGCAGCTTGAGTATGGCCCTGTCGCCAAACACCACGCTGGTGTTGCTCGCCAGCGCGGGCAGTGCGCGCGCCGGCGCGCTCACATCGATGGCGGCGCCTGGTTCGGTGCCGAACCGCAGCGGACCGGCCTGCCGTTTGGCGGCGATGCCGCCGAGCAGGACCGCGGTCAGTTCGGGGTCGGCGGCAGCGTCGTAGGCGATCCTGCCGTCGGGCAGCGCGCCGATACGCGCCGCCATCAGGGTGCCGGGCAGCGACGTCCTGATCCCGACGGGAACCTGGTAGCTGACGGGCTGCTGGCCGACCCAGGCGTCAATCATCAGGTGCACGAGCTGGGGCTCGGGATCGGCGAGCGTGACCTGCGACTTTATGTCGATCCTGGCTACCTCAGACGCGCTGCCGGCGAACCAGCGCTGAGCGGGTAGCCAGGCCGCCAGCAAGTCGGCGAGCGCGCTGTCGGTCATCAGATGAGTCAAGCATCCGGCCTTGACTAGACCTTCCTCCGGGTGCGGCGATCAGCCAGAATTCGCCGGTCGCCAGCGTCGGTTTCTAGCTGGCCGGCGGCTGCATGGCGAACCAGTAGAAACCGTGTCCTGGCAGCGTAAGCAGGTAGCTGAGCTCGCCGACCGGCGGGAAGGCCACTCCGCCCATGCACTCGACCGGCGTGTAGCCGTTGAACCTCGACAGGTCAAGCTCGACCGGCTGCGGGAACCTGGACAGGTTGTTGACGCACAGGATCGGGTTGCCCTCGGCGCCGTCCGGCTTCGCGTCCCCGTATTCCCTGATGAATGCCAGCACGCTCGGATTCGAGCTGGTCAGCTCGGAGTACTCACCCAGGCCGAAAACCTGGTGTCGCTTGCGGATCTCGATCATCCTGCGCGTCCAGTGCAGCAACGAGCCGGTGTTCCGCTCCTGGGCCTCGACGTTGATGGCCTGAAAGCCGTAGATCGGATCCATGTTGGGCTGCAGGTAGAGCCGCTGCGGGTCTCCGCGCGAGAATCCGCCGTTGCGGTCGGGTGTCCACTGCATCGGGGTCCGCACGCCGTCCCGGTCACCGAGCCAGATGTTGTCGCCCATGCCGATCTCGTCGCCGTAATACATGACCGGCGATCCGGGCAGCGACAGCAACAGCGCGGTGAACAGCTCAAGCTGGTTGCGGTCGTTGTCAAGCAGCGGCGCGAGCCTGCGCCTGATCCCGATGTTGGCCTTCATCTTCGGGTCTTTGGCGTACTCGGCGTACATGTAGTCGCGCTCGTCGTCGGTGACCATCTCCAGCGTCAGCTCGTCGTGGTTGCGCAGGAAGATGCCCCACTGGCAGCCCGACGGAATCTTCGGGGTCTTGGCCAGGATCTCCGAGATCGGATACCGCTGCTCCCTGCGCACCGCCATGAAGATCCGCGGCATCAGCGGGAAGTGGAACGCCATGTGGCACTCATCGCCGCCGACGCCCGGGTCGCCGAAGTACTCGACCACGTCGTCTGGCCACTGGTTGGCCTCGGCCAGCAGCACGCGGTCCGGGTAGAGCCGGTCCACCTCGGTCCTGACCCGCTTCAGGTACTCGTGGGTCTCCTTGAGGTTCTCGCAGTTGGTGCCCTCGCGCACGTACAGGTACGGCACCGCGTCGAGCCGGAAGCCGTCGATGCCGAGGTCGAGCCAGAACCGCAGCACCTCCAGCATCGCGTCCTGTACCAGCGGGTTCTCGTAGTTCAGGTCGGGCTGGTGATAGAAGAACCTGTGCCAGTAGTACTGGCCGCGTACCGGGTCGAACGTCCAGTTCGACTGCTCGGTGTCGACGAAGATGATCCGCGCGTCCTGGTACTTGTCGTCGGTGTCCGACCACATGTAGAAGTCGCCGAACGGTCCGTCAGGGTCCGACCTGGACGCCTGGAACCACGGGTGCTGGTCGCTGGTGTGGTTCATGACCAGGTCGGCGATAACCCGGATGCCGCGCTTGTGCGCCTCCTCGACCAGCTCGACGAAGTCACCGATCGTGCCGAAGTCGGGCAGGACTGCCGTGAAATCTGCGATGTCGTACCCGCCGTCGCGCAGCGGGGAGTCGTAGATCGGCAGCAACCAGACGCAGTCGATACCCAGCCACTGGAGGTAATCGAGCCGCGAGATGAGGCCGCGCAGATCGCCGGTCCCGTCGCCGTTGGAGTCGTGAAACCCGCGGACCAGGACCTCGTAGAAGACAGCATGCTTGTACCACTGCGGGTCGCGGGGCTTGTCGAAGGAGAACGAGTCCGGCACTGGCTCATGGGGAGCCGCAACGCCCGGCAGGAAGGGGGGCGGCGCGGGGGTGCCGTGCGGCGCTGTTTCCGGCTGTGCCAAGGGGAGCTCCTACTGATCCTTACATTCCCTGCTGTCTTCTCGGGCGGGTTGCTCGGCGCGAATCACACCGGGTATCAACGGGGTATCCCGGCTGCGCCGTCCGGGCCCGGCGCTCACATCCACTGTATTGTCGCCGTATTGTGCCTAATCCACGATCCATAGCGCACGCCGGGCCTGCTAGTTCCCTGCGCCTGGCTGGTCGGCGGTGACCCTAAAGATATGCGCAGGCGCCCGGTCAGGGTCCAGGCGGACGTAGTTGGCCTCACCCCAGCGGTAGGACTCGCCTGTCAGCTCGTCGGTCACCGTGAATCCGGCGCTGACATCGATGTCGAAGGCGGTCTTGTCCAGCCAGATCGGTGGCCTCGCGCGGCTGGTGCGGATCGAGATTGACGACGACGATGACCGAGTCTCCGACGACGGCGCCACCCGGGCGACGGCACCGACTTGGAGAAGCACAGAATCTCCGGCCGGTCAGGAAAATGAAACCGCAGATTGCGTAGCTGAGATAGGGCAGCGTGCGATCGTCTGATTGCATTTAGCTGGGCTAATAAAAGGCGCGATGCTGATATTCATTCGCTCGGCAAGCGCCCAGTCACGCGGACGGTACTGGTATTTCTCCGAATCCAGGTACTCCTCGCTGCCCGGCCTGCAGCGGCGTGTTCTCGCAGAGCTCGTAGCCCGAGTAGACGCCCCACGACGGGGACAGCATCGCGGCCAGGACGGCTCGCACTCGGAACGCGGCCGGGTTGGCGTGCTGCAGGTAGCCGCCGAGGATGTCCGGCGTATTGACGAAGAAGTTGGGCCGCATGTAGGCGGCCGCCGGCCCGGAAAGCTCGGTCAGGTACTCGGTCAGTTCGGCCGCGGAGTTGCGCCACGTGAAATAGGTATAGGACTGGTGAAAGCCGATCTTGGCGAGCGCGTGCATCATCGCGGGCCTGGTGAAGGCCTCGGCCAGGAAGATCACCTGCGGGTCGGTCTCGGCGATCTCGCGCGAGCAGCCGCTCCCAGAACGGCAGCGGCTTGGTGTGCGGATTGTCGACGCGGAAGATCGTCACGCCGTGGCTGATCCAGTGCCGCACCACCTGCAGCACCTCGGTGTAGATGCCCTCTGGGTCGTTGTCGAAGTTCAGGGGGTAGATGTCCTGGTACTTCTTCGGCGGGTTCTCCGCGTAGGCGATCGAGCCGTCGGCGCGGGTGGTGAACCATTCGGGGTGCTTGGCGACCCACGGGTGGTCGGGCGAGGCCTGCAGAGCCAGGTCGAGCGCCACCTCCAGGCCAAGCGCGGTCGCCCTGGCCACGAAGTAGTCGAAGTCGGCGATCGTGCCGAGGTCGGGATGGATCGCGTCGTGGCCTCCGGCAGGGGAGCCGATCGCCCACGGCGAGCCAGGATCGTCGGGGCCGGCCTCGCAGCGCGTTGTTCTTGCCCTTGCGCGCCGTCGTACCGATCGGATGGACAGGCGGCAGGTACACGACGTCGAAGCCCATGGCGGCGATGCCGTCGAGTCGCCTGGCCGCGGTGCGCAGGGTCCCCGACACCGACCGTCGCCGCCCGAGCGGGTCGACCCTGGCGCCCTCTGAGCGTGGGAAGAACTCGTACCAGGAGCCGAACAGTGCCCGCTGGCGTTGCACGAGCAGCGGGTACCAATCCGAGCGGGTCATCAGCTCCCGCAGCGGGAACGCGGCGAGCGTCTGCGTCACTTCGGCCGTGAACGCGCTGCCCAGCCGGTCGACCGGCGTCCCCTTGCCGCCGCGCAGGGTCCTCGCGACCTTCCGGTAGAGCCCGCGAGCAGCGCCGGCTTGCCCGCGGTCCGGCTTGTCGGTTCCGGCGTTGTCGGTTCCGGCCTTGTCGGTTCCGGCGCCGGCGTCGGCCCCGGCGGACGGCACGGCCTGGTCAGCTGCTGACGGCTCGAGTTCGCTGGCGGCCCGCTCGAAGAGCAGCGCACCCTCTTCGAGCATCAGATCGACGTCCTGGCCGATCGGCACCTTGATCGCCGCGTCGTGCCGCCAGTGCGCGATCGGGTCGCCCCACGCCTCGCACCTGAAAGTGCCAGAGTCCCTCGCAGGTCGGCGTGACGTCGGCGCCGTATCGATCGGTGCCCTCGGCCAGCAGGCGCATGGTCACAATTGGGAGACAATTGCCCGCCGGGATCGCGCAGCACGACGCCGGCGCCGAGCATCTCGTGGCCCTCGCGGAACACGGTCGCTGACACCGGCAGGGTTTCGCCGACGACCGCCTTCGCTGGTTCGCTGGCCGCTAGCCACCAAGGGCTGTATGTCGAGAATGGGGATCCTGCCGATCACCACGAAAAGCTACCCAATCGTGTCAGGGGACATGCACGCGGCCCGTAACGGATGCAAGCGGATTTGGGCTTCGCCGGCTCCTGTTCCCGCCGCGCGCGCCCGGGGTGGCCGTCCTCGTTGCTCTGACCACGCATTAGGGTCACTCAGCGTGAGAGCAATCCGCCGGTTCACCATCCACCCCGCGCTGCCACCAGAGCTGGCCCCGCTGCGCACGCTGATGCTCAATCTGCGCTGGTCGTGGCATGCGCCGACGCGAGCGCTCTTCGCGGAGATCGACCCGGTGGCATGGGAGAGCTCTGGGCACGACCCGGCCGGCCTGCTCGCACGGGTATCGCACGAGCGGCTCGCCCGATCTCGCTGGCGACGAGGACTTTCTGCTCAGGCTTGGCGAGGCCGTAGCCGAGCTTGATGAGTACAGGACAGGCCAGCGCTGGTACCAGCTGTCGGGCCAGGCAGAGCAGGGCCCGGCGGCGATCGCCTACTTCTCCCCTGAGTACGGAATCACCGCCGCGCTGCCGCAGTACTCGGGCGGCCTCGGCATCCTGGCAGGCGACCATCTGAAGTCGGCGAGCGACCTCGGCGTGCCGCTGATCGGCGTTGGCCTGCTGTACCGGCACGGCTACTTCACCCAGTCGCTGTCTTCCGAGGGCTGGCAGGCCGAGCGCTACCCGGCGTCGGATCCGGCCGGCCTGCCGATCGCGCTGCTCCGCGACGCCGACGGCGCTCCAGCGCGGGTCACCGTGGGCCTGCCAGACGGAACGCAGCTGGCGGCGCAGATCTGGGTCGCCGACGTGGGCAGGATCCCGCTGCTGCTCCTCGACTCCTACACCGAGGACAACGACCCGCTGCTGCGTGAGGTCACCGACCGGCTCTACGGGGGCGGCAGCGATCACCGGCTGCGCCAGGAATTGCTGCTCGGCATCGGAGGCGTGCGGGCGGTGCGGCTGTACTGCAGCATCACCGGGCACCCGCGGCCCGAGGTCTTCCACACCAACGAGGGCCATGCCGGCTTCCTTGGCATCGAGCGGATCAGGGAGTACCTGGCCGAAGGCGCGTCCTTCGCCGAGGCGGTCGAGCTGACGAGGGCGGGAACCGTCTTCACCACGCACACGCCGGTTCCTGCGGGGATCGACAGGTTCGACAAGTCCCTGATCGAGGCCCAGTTCGGCCCGGACAGCGGCGAAGCCGGGCTGCCGCTCGAGCAGATCCTGGCGTTCGGCGCCGAGACCTATGACGGCGGGAGCCCGGACCGGTTCAACATGGCCGTGATGGGGATGCGGCTGGCCCAGCGCGTCAACGGAGTCAGCACGCTTCACGGCCAGGTCAGCAGGGAGATGTTCACCGGGCTGTGGCCCGGCTTCGACACCTCAGAGGTCCCGATCGGCTCGGTCACGAACGGCGTGCACGGGCCGACCTGGGTGGCGCCCGAGATCATGAGCCTGGCGGAGAACGGACACCAGGCAGGCGCGGCCGAGTGGCTGGCCGACGAGGCGCCGGCCTGGGATGCGGTGGCGGCCGACCCGGCCACGATCTTCCAGATCAGGCAGGCGCTCAGGGCGCGCCTGGTCGCGGAGGCCAGGTCCAGGCTGCGCGGCCTCCTGGCAGCAGCGCGGCGCTTCGGACGCCGAGCTGTCCTGGATCGCGAACGCGCTGGACGAGAACGTCCTGACCATCGGGTTCGCCCGCCGGGTGCCGTCGTACAAGCGGCTGACGCTCATGCTGCAGGATCCCGACCGGCTGACGGCACTGCTGCTCGACCCGGAGCGGCCGGTGCAGATCGTGATCGCCGGGAAGGCGCACCCCGCTGACGACGGCGGCAAGGCGCTGATCCAGGAGATGGTCAGGTTCACCGACAATCCGGCTGTCAGGCACCGGATCGTGTTCCTGCCCGATTACGACATGGAGCTTGGCCGGACGATGGTGCAGGGCTGCGACGTCTGGCTGAACAACCCCCTTCGGCCGCTCGAAGCGTGCGGCACGTCCGGCATGAAGGCCGCTCTGAATGGCGCACTGAACGTCTCGGTCAGGGACGGCTGGTGGGACGAGTGGTTCGACGGCGACAACGGCTGGGCCATTCCGTCGGCAGACTCTGTCACTGATCAGGAAAGGCGCGACTCGGTCGAAGCGTCCGCTCTCTACGACATGCTCGGCAGGTCCGTCGCTCCGCTGTTCTACGACAGGGGGCAGGACGGGCTGCCGCGACGCTGGCTGGAAATGGTCACGCACACGCTGCGGACGCTGGGCCCCAGGGCGCAGGCGACCAGGATGGTGCGGGAGTACACCGACGCGGCTGTACCGGCCGGCCGCGCGGGCCTCAGGGCAGCTGACCGACGGCGCCGACCGGCCCTTCGAGGGAGCGGCCGACGCTTGTCCGCGTGGAAGCAGCGGGTGACCAAGGCCTGGCCTGGCGTCAGGATCGAGCACGTCGAATCGCACGACGGCGAGCAGCACCCTGGTGCGACGCCTCGCCGTGCGGGCCGGCGTCGCGCTCGGCGAGCTGTCGCCGCAGGACGTGACCGTGGAGGTGCTGTCGGGCCGCACCGGCGACGATGATGAGATCGCCGAACCCGGTTCGTACGCCGCTGATCTGGAGTCGCAGCCTGGCTCCGACTCGGTTGCCTGGTACAGCGGCGAGACCGTGCTCGGCCAGCCTGGCCCATTCGGCTACACGGTCCGGGTGCTGCCCAGCCACCCGCAGCTGTCCGGCCCGGCCGAGATGGGCCTGGTCGTCGTGCCGGTCGCGCCGGCCGGCATGCTCAGCGGCGACCTGCGCTAACTCCGCCGCGCTGCCCTTCTCACATTCCACGGCGGAGCGCAGGGGTTTCGTGGTCTTCGCGGCCGATCTGGGGCGACGTAATGTGATTGGCGCGTTACCGTGCGGAGTAGCCCGAGTTAGACCGCATAGCGCCGATCCAAGAAAGACAACCTTCGGGCCGCCAGGAAATTTGTCGTCTTGCTGGTTGGAACGCCAGCAAAGCTAAGGGACTTGTGACATCCTGTGATTCGACGACTTCAAGGAGTAGTGCCAGTACTGGTCACTGTCAGTCACGCTCTAGTCACCAATGGAAACAACGAGAGGATCAGCAGCAGTGAGAACTCAGATCAAGCCGGACAATAGGCTCCTCACCCCTGCCGAGGTTGCAGCCATGCTTCGCGTCGACCCCAAGACCGTGACGCGCTGGGCTCGGGGCGGCAAGCTCTCCTCGATCCGGACGCCAGGCGGCCACCGCAGGTACAGCGAGTCCGAGGTTCGCGGGTTCCTCAACAGCTGGCAGGGCGTCAGCCTGCCGCGCGCTGTTGGTGAATGACAAAGCGGTCACTGATCCCGCGCCTGATTACGGAGGGCCTGCCCGTTGATTACGGGCAGGCCCTCCGTTGTCGTGGGTGAGCACTGGCCCGCCTGGCGATGAGAGCTTGCGTAAGATCGCCGGACGGCGGTGTTTCGCCGGGCCGTGTTGCGAGGAAGGGGTCAGCATGGGCGAGTTCGTGCACGTGGACGTCGATCAGGCGATCGCCACGATCCGGCTCACGCGGCCGCCGATGAACGCGATCAGCGCGCAGCTCACGGCCGAGCTCGCCACGGCCGCCGCGGCCGTGAACGATGACGAGCAGATCAGGGCCGTGGTCATCTACGGCGGCGAGAAGGTGTTCGCTGCCGGCGCCGACATCAAGGAGATGGCCGACGCCGGCTACACGACGATGACTGCGACCAGCCGCCGCCTGCAGGACGCACTGAACGCGGTGGCCAGGATCGGCAAGCCGGTTGTGGCGGCGATCACCGGCTACGCGCTTGGCGGCGGTCTCGAGCTCGCGCTGTGCGCCGACTTCAGGGTGGCCGGGAGAAGGCGCGAAGGTCGGCCAGCCGGAGATCTTGCTCGGCCTCATCCCGGGCGCGGGCGGCACGCAGCGGCTGCCGAGGCTGATCGGCCCCGCCAGGGCCAAGGACATCGTCTTCACCGGCAGGTTCGTGGGTGCCGCCGAGGCACTCGCGATCGGCCTGGTCGACAAGGTCGTTCCTGACGCCGAGGTGTACCAGGCCGCACCGCGACTTGGTGGCCAGGTACGCGGGCGGCCCGGCGGTCGCGCTGCGGGCGGCCAAGCAGGCTATCGACGACGGGCTGGACGCGGATCTCGAGACCGGCCTGGAGATCGAGCGGCTGCACTTCGCCGGGCTGTTCGCGACGCAGGACGCGGGCACGGGCATGCGCAGCTTCGTGGAGAATGGACCTGGGAAGGCATCGTTTGCCGGACGGTAGCAGCGGAGTTATGTCGGGTGGCCGTCCGGCCCAGCTGGCGGAGCAGGACGGAACGAGAGATGACACAGCCGGGTGACGCCGTCCAAGGCGACGATGGGCTCTCCCTGGACATGGTGGCGGCGGCGCTGCGCGCCGACAGCTCGGACATCGCGATCTATGCCCAGGTGCTGACCGAGTCACTTGGCGAGTCCTTGCCTCCCGGCTGCGTCACCGTTGACCGTTCCAGGAGCATGGCCGACCGCATGCGGGACCGGCCCGGCACGGTCACGCGGGTCTCGGTCCGGCTCGGCGAGAAGACCATGACCCTGGGCACGGAGCGAGGCGCCCCCGTGGCCGAGATCTGCCATGAGGTCCGCGGCATCGTTCTCTCCCGCAACGTGGTGCCCATCGCTGAGTGGGCGGCTGAACTCGCGCAAGGGCCTGGTCGCGCACGCCGAGCAGAACGCGGCGGCAGCGACCGCGCTGCGCCGCCTGGTCGCAGGAGCCTAGCGCCCCGGTGCGCTGCGCGCGTAAAACGACGTCAAGACCCGCGGCAGCAGCCGCGGGCAGGCCAGCAGGTCTGCCATCTCTCCAGATCGGACGCCCGCTGCGGCTGTCGGAAGACCAGCCGCGGAGAACCGCGCGCCTGGCAGCGGACAGTTGTCTATGCGGTTTGTTATGCCAAATTTTGGGCCAGAAGGAGGTAACAGCGGCCACACGCGTCAGCGTCGGCGACCATCGGAAAGCGATTCGTAAGCTATGAGGTCATGAAGGTGCAGGACACCACGCCCGAGCGCCTCGGGCCGTATCGCCTGGTCAGGCGGCTCGGCGAGGGCGGCATGGGCGTCGTGTACCTGGCCTTGGACGCGTCAGAGCGTCCAGGTCGCGCTCAAGGCGCTGCACCCCGGCCTGGCCCAGGAGTCGAACGCCAGGCGGCGGATGAGCCGCGAGGTCGAGACCATGCGGCGGGTGCGCAGCCGGTACGTGGCCGAGGTGCTGGACGCTGACCTGGACGGCGATCCGCCGTACATCGTGACCAGGTACGTGCCGGGGCTGAGCCTCGACGAGGTGGTCGACTCGCCGGGCCGCTGACCGGCCCGGCGCTCGGCGCGGCTCGCGTACGGGCTCGCCGAGGCGCTCGCCGCGGTGCACGCGGCCGGGGTGGTGCACCGCGACCTGAAGCCGGGCAACGTGATGATCGCCGACGGCGAGCCTGTCGTGATCGACTTCGGCATCGCCCATCTGCCCGAGACCACCAGGCTGACGATGACCGGCATGTTCATGGGCACGCCCGGTTACCTGGCGCCCGAGGTCATCGAGGGCAAGGAGAGCGGCACCGCGTCGGACGTGCATTCCTGGGCTGCCACGGTGGCGTTCGCCGCGACCGGCAGGCCGCCGTACGGCACCGGGCCGTTCGAGACGATCTTCTACCGGATCGTGCACGGCGCCCCGAACCTGGACACGCTGCCAGCACCGTTGCAGCCGATCATCGTGCGACGCGCTCTCGCGTGACCCGGCGAGGCGCCCGTCAGCCTCCGAGCTAGCGGCCGCGGATCGCGGCGATCGATCCCGCCATGCTGATCCCGAGCCCGCCCGCGGCCGAGCCGCGCGGCTGGCCAACCGCGGCGGCCCGTGATCGGCGGCCCGGCCCCGCGCCGACGGTCGGCGACGGGCAGGACTGGCCAGGATGGCCGTCTACCACCAAGCCGCTGACCGCGTCGAGTCCTCGTCCGCACCCGAGCGCGAGCGATCTTCGCGAGTTGCTGCCGCCGGTCAACTACGGGCGGAGCGCCATGCCGGTCAGGGGGGCCAGCCGCCCGGCGGATATCCGGCCGCCGCGGGGCTCGCCAACGGTGCCGGGCTAGGCCGGCGCCAGGGCTGGGTGGTGCAGGGCCGGGCCGGACTGGCGGCTCGCGGGCGGTCCCGGAGCGCTCGACGGCCGCGGCCAGGGCCATGACCCGGCGGCGCCCGCGCCTGGCGGGCTGTGGCCAGGCGCGCAGGGCGAAGGCGCCGGCGGCGCGGCACGGACGGTCGGTCCGGTGACGCCGTGGAGCCCGCTGGTGATCGCCACGGTCGCGATGGTCGTCGCGATCAGCGTGATGGCGCCGATCATCGGAACCGCGCTCGCGCTCGCCGTGCTGGTCGCGCTGCGCGCGGTCACCATCACGAGCAGGCAGCTTGAGAGGCGGCGGGCCGAGGGCAGCAGGGCTGGCCAGTCGGTGCTGGCGGTCGCGCTCTACCCGGTGTCAGCGCTGCGGGCTGTGTTCGGCCTGCTGCTGGTGGCGCCCGTGGCGGTGCTCGCGTTCTGCGTGACTGTGGCAGTCACCATCATCGCCGTGCCCGTGCACCCGCTGCCTCAGGCCGTCGCGTTCGGCGCTGGTGCACTGGTCGCGATGGTCGGGCTCGGGCCAGGCTCGTCCGGCAGCCGGACCGCGCTCGCCAGGCTGTACACGTCGGCTGCCAGGAGCACGAGCCTGCTGGCCATCGCGTACGTGGGGGTCATCGCGGTCGCGATCTGGGCCGCGGTCACCGCCTGGTACCAGTCACCGGCGCCCGCGTACTGGCCGGTCAACGGCCTGCACGACCAGCTGCTGCATCTCCCCACCATCCGCACCTTGGTGACCGACGTGCGGCAGAACCTGCTCAGGCTGGTTCACCAGATCGGCCTGTAGCGGCGCGGGGGAGCACTACGACCCTGCCGGGCCGCCCGCCGGACAGCGGCCATGACTGACGCGGCACAGACAGCGGCAGCGGTCGACGGCGGCAGGTGCGTTCGGGCGCCGTTGGGCTCGCCAGGCAGTTCGGGCTTGGCGAGTCCGAGCGAGATCACCTCGTTGGCCAGCCGGATCCGGCGGTTCGGCCCCTCCGGAATGCGCAGCTTGGTATAGAGCCTGAGCAGGTGCTGCTTGACCGCGGCCTCGGTGACGACCAGGTCGGCCGCGATCTCGCGCGCGGTCGCAGGGGCGACGAAGGCGTCTTCGGACAGGGCGGGACGGCACAGCGACGCGATCACGTCGAGCTCGCGCCTGGTCAGCTCGGGTGCGGACGACCGCAGGTGCTCCGCGTCGACGTTCTCGCCGGTCGCGATGCCGCTGATGCGGCAGCGAGCCGAGCCGAAGGTAAGGGCGTCACCGTCGGCCAGCAGCCGCCTGGCTACGAGCCGTCCGTTCACCCTGGTGCCGTTGCGCGATAAACCCAGATCCATGACGTATACGTACGGACCGCGCCGGACGAGCTCGGCGTGCAAGAGCGACACGCTGGGATCGTCCAGCTTGATGTCCACGTGATTCCCGCGGCCAACCGTTGTCACCTCTGGCTGGAGCGGGAGCTGGGCTCCGGTGCTCGCGACCTGGATGTGGGGGCCTTCCATAGAACAGCACCTTCCGCGCAGGAGACACGCGCTCTGCTGCAGCAGCATGCCTACCCGGCATAACAAGATCCAACCGGGCAAGCCGGGCAGATCAGGGCCGGCCGGCGCGTAGGTATCGGATACGGCGGGAAAGTACACTTTCGAGCGGTGCTTCCTGGAGCGCGCGCGTCGGACAAGCCGCCGCGCGGCCGCTGGGCCCTCTGGAGGCTAGGCAATGGCGCAGCAGCCATCGAAAGGACTGGCGGACGTCGTGGCCGCGGCGACCGCATTGAGCGATATCGACGGCAGGGCTGGCCGGCTTTCCTACCGCGGTTACGACATCAACGATCTGGCTGGGACCGCGACCTTCGAGGAGGTCGCCTACCTGCTGCAGCGCGGCTCCCCGCCCAGCGCCGCCGACCTGGCAGGCTATGGCGCCGAGATCACGGCAGGGCGCGAGCTTGGCGCCCTGGTTACCGCCGATCTCGGCTCGATCGCGCACCACCAGGAGCCGATGGAGGCGCTGCGCACCCTGGTCTCGCTGGCCAGCGCCAGCGACCCTGACAAGGACTCCAATGCCGCGGACGCCAACTTGCGCAAGGCCGCCCGGCTGACCGCGCAGCAGCCCGTGCTGGTGGCAGGCTACGAGGCCGCCAGGAACGGGCGCGAGGTGCCACAGGCCGAACCCTGAGCTGAGCCTGGCCGGTAACTTCCTGCTCCAGGTCACCGGTACCAGGCCAAGCGCCCGCGCCGCCGAGATCCTGGACATCTGCCTGGTCCTGCACGCAGACCACACGATGAACGCTTCGACGTTCGCGGCGCGGGTGTGCGCGGCGACCTTGTCGGACATGCACTCGGCGGTGGTCGCCGCGCTCGGGACGCTCAAGGGCCCGCTGCACGGCGGCGCGAACGAGCAGGTCATGCGGCTACTGGAGGAGATCGCGAAGAACGCGCAGGCCGACCCCGTGGAGGCGGCTGCCACCGAGGTGACGGCTAGGCTCGGTCGTGGCGAGAAGATCATGGGCTTCGGCCACCGGGTGTACAAAGTAGAGGACCCGCGCGCCACCATTCTGCGCGGCCTGGCCGCCGAGCTGGCCGAGGCGGCGGGCGACGATACCTATTACCGGATGTCACGAAGGATCGAGGAGACGGTGCTCGCGGAAAAGGGCCTGTTCCCGAACGTCGATTTCTTCGCCGCTGCCGTCTACCACTACCTGGGCATCCCGACCGACCTGTTCACGCCCGTGTTCTCGGTCTCCAGGATGGCCGGGTGGACCGCGCACGTGATCGAGCAGCACGCAGACAACCGGCTGATCAGGCCCGACAGTGAGTACATCGGCGAGGCCGGCATGACCTGGGTTCCGCTGGCGGCGCGGTGAGTCGCGGGCGGGTGCTCGCAGGCAACGGTCGGCATGGTGCGCGCAGGCGGGCAGGCCAGCCCCCGGACGCCGTAAACCCCGCAGACGCACAACAAGGGCGTTCCGGGCAATCGGCCTACGTGGCGGTGCTCGTTGGCGTCGGCAATCGCATTCGTAATAATCGGCCAGGGCGTCCACCTCGTCAGAAGCGGTACGTTGGTACTCGCAGGCGTATTGCTCGTTGCCGCCATGGCCAGGCTGGTCCTGCCGGAACGGCTGGCAGGAATGCTGTCATCGAGGCGGCGGTTGCTCGATGTGGCGATCTTCGGGGTGCTGGGCATCGGCTTGCTGGTAGCCGGGCTCGTGGTACCAGTGCCCGGTTAGCCGCACGGCCGGCGTCACCCGCGTATTCGAGCTACATACATGAAGGGATCCATTGGCGTGTCCAAGATCAAGGTGGCCAATCCCGTCGTCGAACTCGACGGCGACGAGATGACCCGCATCATCTGGCAGTTCATCAAAGACGATCTGATCCTGCCGTACCTGGACATCGACTTGCGGTACTACGACCTGTCGATCCAGAACAGGGATGCCACCGACGACCAGGTGACGATCGACGCGGCCAACGCGATCAAGCAGTTCGGGGTCGGCGTCAAGTGCGCCACGATCACGCCGGACGAGGCCAGGGTCTCCGAGTTCGGCCTGAAGAAGATGTGGCGCTCGCCGAACGGCACGATCCGCAACATACTCGGCGGCGTCGTGTTCCGGGAGCCGATCGTGATCGAGAGCATCCCGCGGTTCGTACCCGGCTGGACGAAGCCCATCGTGATCGGCCGCCACGCCCACGGCGACCAGTACCGCGCCAGCGACTTTGTCGTCCCAGGACCAGGGACCGTGACGATCTCCTACGAGCCAGACGACGGATCGGGCGGCCGGCCCTTCGCGATGGAGGTCGCGCGGTTCACCGGCGGCGGCGTTGCGATGGGAATGTACAACTTCGACGACTCGATCCGAGACTTCGCCAGGGCAACCATGCGCTACGCGCTTGACCGCGGCTTCCCGCTGTACCTGTCGACCAAGAACACGATCCTCAAGGCCTACGACGGCCGCTTCAAGGACATCTTCGCCGAGGTCTTCGACTCCGAGTTCAAGGCCGAGTACGAGGCCGCCGGCCTGACCTATGAGCACCGGCTGATCGACGACATGGTGGCCCAGGTCATCAAGGGCGACGGCGGCATCGTCTGGGCGTGCAAGAACTACGACGGCGACGTGGAGTCCGACATCGTGGCGCAGGGCTTCGGCTCGCTGGGCCTGATGACCAGCGTGCTGATGACGCCGGACGGCTCGTGCATCGAGGCCGAGGCCGCGCACGGCACCGTGACCAGGCACTACCGGCAGCACCAGCAGGGCAAGCAGACCTCGACGAACCCCATCGCGTCGATCTTCGCCTGGACCAGGGGCCTGGCCTACCGCGGCAAGCTCGACAACACGCCGGCGGTCACGGCCTTCGCAGACACGCTGGAGCGCGTGTGCATCGAGACGGTCGCGAGCGGAATGATGACCAAGGACCTTGCGCTGCTGATCGGCCCGGACGCCCCGTACCTGACCACCGAGGAGTTTCTCGGCGCGCTGCACAAGAACCTGCAAGCGGCGATGGTGTGACGCCTGTGCTTCGGCCGCAGCCAGCAAAGGAGAGAACGTCGATGGCCCGTTCAGGGAAGGTAACGGTAGTCGGGGCCGGCTTCTACGGCTCGACCACCGCGCAGCGGCTCGCTGAGTACGACATCTTCGACGAGGTCGTGCTGACCGACATCGTCGAGGGCAAGCCGGAAGGGCTGGCGCTCGACATGAGCCAGTCCCGCCCGATCGAGGGCTTCGAGACGACGGTCACCGGGCAGACGACCAGCCAGTCCGGCGAGGGCTACGAGGCGATCGCGGGCTCGTCGATCGTGATCATCACCGCCGGGCTGCCGCGCAAGCCAGGCATGAGCCGGATGGACCTGATCGGGGTCAACGCCGGCATCGTGCGCAGCGTGACCGAGCAGGTCGTCAAGCACGCGCCCGAGGCCGTCCTGATCGTCGTCTCCAACCCGCTCGACGAGATGACCGCGCTCGCAGCGAAGGTCTCGCAGTTCCCAGCCGAGCGCGTCATCGGCCAGGCCGGCATGCTCGACACGGCCAGGTTCAGCTACTTCGTGGCCGAGCGGCTTGGCGTGCCGGTCGGCTCGGTCACGACGCTCACGCTCGGATCGCACGGCGACACGATGGTGCCGGTGCCCTCTGCCTGCCAGGTCAACGGCACTCCGCTGGCTGACCTGCTCGGCGCCGATGAGATCGCGGCACTGGTCGAGCGCACCAGGAACGGCGGTGCCGAGATCGTGGGGCTGCTGAAGACCGGTTCTGCCTACTACGCGCCGTCCGCGGCCGCGGCCAGGATGGCCAGGGCCGTGGCCGCTCGACACCGGGCAGGTCATGCCGGTCTGCACCTGGGTGGACGGCCAGTACGGGATCTCGGGCGTCTACCTCGGCGTGGAGGCCGAGATCGGGGCCGGCGGCATCCGCCGGGTGGTGGAGCGCGAGCTCACCGAGTCCGAGCTGGCCGGCCTGCGCGAGGCCGCCGACGCCGTTCGCGCCAAGCAGGCCGACGTCGCCAGCATGTAGCATCGCCGCCGGGCTCAGAACTCGCCGCGGCGGCGCATGCCGCGCGGGCGGCCGTCTGGGTCGTAGACGAGGCGGTACAGCGGACGCGAGTAGAAACGTTGCCAGCGGGTGAGGTGCGGCGCGTGATAGTGCCTGAGCTGGCCGGGCGGCCGCTGGCCGCGCCGGCCGTTCGCGTGCCACGCGTCCAGGTCCGAGGCGCTGCGCCAGAACGCCTCGAACGTCTCGGCGGCGCTCGCGTCAGGGTCGAGGTCGGCGCCCAGATGTTCGTTGCACAGCTGAAGCCGCAGTGAGCGGGCGAAGTCACCCTCAGCCGGAGCAGGTGCCTCCTCAGACGGATCGTCTGAAGCCGCCGGATGCGCGGTTACCGGATCGACGGCCAGCGTGCCGGCCGCCGCCGAACCAGCCGTCCAGCCGCGGCTCGGCCCAGCCGCTCAGCTCGGCCTCGATGTCCGCGCCTGGACCCGTGACCGGTGTCTGCGCTTTCCGGCACGGCCAGTTCAAGGGTGTCCTTGCCGGCGCCGCTATGCGCCGCCCGGGCCGTCGCCGGGCGAGATCGAGAACGGCGCAGCCGATCTCGGAGTCGTGCGTCCACGACCGCCGATTGAAGTTGTCCGATCCGATGATCGACCAGGTGTCGTCGACGATGCAGACCTTGGCGTGGACGTAGATCGGCGTGCCTGCCTCGTTCTCGAGGCCGTAGACGGCGACCCGGTCGCCGCCGGCCTTGCGGAGCATCCGCATGGCGTCGACCCGCCCGATCAGGTTCGGCGGCATGGACAGCGCGCCGTCCATGTCGGGATGACCGTGGGTATCACGGCGATCAGC
Organism: uncultured Actinomycetota bacterium; assembly: GCA_963809195.1. Lineage (GTDB taxonomy): Bacteria > Actinomycetota > Actinomycetes > Streptosporangiales > Streptosporangiaceae > Chersky-822. The sequence continues at coordinate 100,802 of CAWEIQ010000008.1, forward strand.
CTGCAGCTCGGGGCGCTCGGCGAGCGCCCTGGCCAGCGCCTCGACGACGATCGTTGACCACAGGTACTGGTCCTCCAGGTAGATCAGCGACCTGGCCCTGGCGAGGACCTTCAGGTACCCGCGGGCGATGCTGCGCTCGCCCTTCGGCGCGAAGCTGTAGCCGGGGCGGCGGAACGGGTAGGTGCGCAGCAGCTGGACCGCGTGCGTCCCGCACGGACTCGGGGTCGGGCTGCTGCTCGGGCAGCCGGTTCGCGGTGTCGTCCTGCCGGTCGAACAGGTCGTGCAGCCGCGACACCGGGTTCAGCGTGATCGGCACCGGGTCGTACCAGCGCTCCCTGAAGGCCGCCTCGACGTCGCCGACGGCGGGCCCGCTGGATCATCGCCTGGATGTCGTGCCAGGGCGGCCGGTCACCGTACACCGCCGCCATCGGCTGACGCTGCGGGTCGCCGCGGTGGCTGGCGTCGTCGCGGCGGCTGTGACACAGGTCGATCCCGCCCACGAAGGCCACGTCGAGCTCCGGCCGGCCCGGATGCCGCAGCACCACCATCTTCTGGTGGTGCGACCCGCCAGGCCGCACCCGCATGTCGAGCAGGCACTGGCCGCCGGCAGCGCACGACGGCCTCGCCGAGGTGCCTGTTCTCTTCCCCGCTGAACTGGATCTGGTCCCAGTGCGAGCGCCAGATCAGGCCGCGCACCAGCACCCCGCGCCTGGCCGCCGCGCAGAAGGCCTCTGCCACGGTCGGACCGTCCTCGGCGAGCCGTTCGTCGGGATCGCCGCGCCAGTCGGTGAAGAGCAGCAGGTCTCCTGCCTGCATCGCGCTGACGCGGCTGAGCAACTCGGCGAAGTAGCTCGCGCCGTGCACCAGCGGGCGGACCTCGTTGCCCGTGGACCAGGCCATGCCGCCGGGATGCCTGCTGTCCAGCTTCGTGGCGGGGTTGCCGCGCTCGGCGGCCGTCAGGAACCAGTCGTCGATTCGCACAGCCGCGCAGCTACCCGCGAGCGGTGGCTTCACCCATGCGCGCCAGGCCAGCTTCGGCGCTGGTGCAGCGTAGTGCGGCCCGGGATGTTAGAAGATCGGCCCGGCGGGCAACTCACCGGCATGGCTGTACTGAGAGCTGTCGCGCGCCCGATGCTGGCGTCGATCTTCATCGTCCAGGGCTACAACACGATGCGTCACCCCGATCGGGTCGTCAAGAAGGCCGAACCGGTGGTCAGGCCGATCGACCGAGCGGGTCTCGTTCGTGCCCGACGACACCGAGCAGGCGGTGCGGCTGAACGGGGCAGTCCAGCTCACCGCCGGGGTGCTGCTGGCGATCGGCTGGCTGCCGCGGCTGTCGGCGCTGGCCATCGCTGGCACGCTGGTGCCGACCACGGCCGCTGGGCACCGTTTCTGGGAGTCCGATGACGAGCAGGAGCGCGCGCAGCAGCGGATCCACTTCCTGAAGAACCTCGCCATGTTCGGCGGGCTGCTGATCGCGGCCGGCGACACGGCGGCCGGCCATCGCTGGCCTGGCGGAGCCAGGCACGCGGTGCAGACCGCCCGCCGTGAGGCTACGCTGACCGCCAAGACCGCGCGCACGTCAGGCAAGACCGCCGCCAAGGCGACCAAGCTGAAGGCCAAGCTCCCGGTCGGGTGAGGCCGCGAGCTGACAGCGACGGGAGGGCCGGTCGGGGATGACCGGCCAGGTCCGGCGGGTGACCGGCCAGGCCCTGATGACGGACGGGTGCGCCGATGACCAACCAAGCGCCGACGGAGTGGCTACGGCGACCGGATCGGCAGGGTGCATTCGTCTCCCGTACCAGCGTCCGGGTCGGGGCATCGGCGGTGATCGGCGCGATGGCCCTGGTGCTGGCCGGCGCGCTGTGGAACTGGGCCTACGCCCCGACCTCGGCTGGGACGTCGCGGCCATCATCTTCTGCACGTGGATCTGGCTGGTGATCTGGCCGATGGATGCGGCCGAGACGGCAGCGAAGGCCAGGTCCGTCGATCCTAATCGGACGATCAGCGACGTCCTCATGCTGTCCGCCTGCGTGGCCAGCATCGGCGCCGTCGGGATCGTGGTGGTCGGTGCTCACGCCGCCAGCGGCGCGACCGCCGAGATGCTCGCCGCGCTCGGCCTGGTCAGCGTCGCGGTGTCATGGCTGACCGTGCACACGATCTTCACGCTCGGTACGCGCTGCTGTACTACGAAGGCGCTGAGGGCGGCGTGAACTTCCACCAGGACGAGCCGCCCTGCTACCGGGACTTCGCGTACATGGCAATGACGGTCGGCATGACGTACCAGGTGGCCGACACCGACCTGCACGCGACCTCGCTGCGGGCGGCCGTGCTCCGGCACGCGCTGCTGTCCTACCTGTTCGGCGCCGTGATCCTCGCGGCGACCATCAACCTGATCGCCGGCCTCGGCAGGCAGCACCGGCGGCTGTGAGCGGCGCCGGTCAGCGCTGCACCGGACTCGCCGCGCCTCCGGAAGGCTCGCCGTGGCCATTTCACCCAGCAGCGAGCCTGCGCAGGGCGAGCTCGGCGTAGAGCGCGGTTCCGTCCGCCAGCGCGGCGTCGTCGAATGCGGCCTCGGCCGAGTGGTTGTACGCCGCCGTGGCAGGGTCGGTGCCCGCCGGGCAGGCGCCCAGCATCAGGAAGGCGCCAGGCACCTGCTCGAGCACGTAGGAGAAGTCCTCAGACCCGGTGAGCGGGAACTGCGAGGTCAGGAACCGTGGCGTCGCCGAGCAGTTCGCCCGCCGTCTGCCTGGCGAAGCCGAACCTCGCCGTCGTCGTTGACCGTGACCGGGTAGCCATCCACGAAGGAGGCGTCAGCCTCGCAGGCCGTGCGCCGCGGCGATCTGGCCGACGAGCCCGAGCGCCGCGTCCCTGATCCGGTCGCGAGTCCGAGGCGAGAACGTACGGACAGTCGCGACGAACTTGGCGTCGTCGGGGATCACATTGTCGGTCGTGCCTGCGTGAAAAGTGCCGACGGTGACTACGACGGGGTCGAAGACATCGAACTTGCGCGTCACCATCGTCTGCAGCGCCGTGACGATCTCGCATGCGGTAGGGATGGGGTCGGCGGCCAGGTGCGGCTGGGAGCCGTGGCCGCCGCGGCCGCGAACGGTCACGTGCAGCGTGTCGGCGGCGGCCATCGCGGTGCCCGGGCGGCTCGCGACGATCCCGAGCGGCAAGACGCTGGACGCGACGTGCAGCGCGTACGCGGCACACGGGCGATCGCCGGCCGCGTCGAGCACGCCTTCGGAGATCATGATCCTGGCGCCGCCCGCGCCCTCCTCGCCGGGCTGGAACATGAAGATCACATTGCCTTCCAGGTCCGCCTGCCTGGCGCACAGCAGCTTCGCCGCGCCGGCCAGCATCGCGGTGTGCAGGTCGTGGCCGCAGGCGTGCATCGCGCCAGGCACCTGGGATGCGAACGGCACGCCGGTTCGCTCGGTCACAGGCAGCGCGTCCATGTCGCCGCGGAGCAGGACTGTCTTGCCAGGACGGCCGCCTCGCAGGACCGCGGTGACGGAGGTGAGGCCCTCGCCAGTGCTGACCTCCAGCGGCAGGCCTTCCAGCGCGTCGAGCACCTTGCGCTGGGTCTTGGGCAGGTCGAGGCCGATCTCTGGTTCGGCGTGAATGGCGTGACGCAGCTCGGCGATCTCGCCGCTGATGGCGGTGGCGTCGTCCAGGATCCCAGTAGCCATGCGAAGCCCTCCGGTCGTTCGACTTGTCATGGACATCACGGATCAGCGGGGATTCAGCGGAATGTCCGTGTCAGCATCGCACAGCGTTGGTCGCGAATGTTCGACCGGCCGCCCCGGACTGCCTAGACTGATGCGCACACCACGCGACCGCGTGGTTCCTGCCGCTGGCAGTTATCAGGCAGGCAGCCATCCGCAACGGTGGGTTGCCGAGATCAGGGATGCGACGTGAGTAGCGTCGGCTGGGACGTAGTGGTCGTCCTTGCCTTCATTCTCATCGGCGGGTTCTTCGCCGCCGCCGAGATGGCACTGGTGTCGCTGCGCGAGGGTCAGATCCGGGCGCTGGCGAAACGGGGCAAGCGGGGACAGCGAGCGGCACGGCTCGCGCACGATCCGAACAGGTTCCTGGCGGCGGTCCAGATCGGCGTGACGGTCGCCACGCTGCTGTCCGGCGCGTACGGCGCCGAGACGCTGGTGGGGGACTTCCGCCGCTGGCTGATCCATCAGGTGTCGCCGCACGTCGCCGACGTGATTTCGTTCATCGTCGTGACGCTGATCATCGCGTTCTTCTCGCTGGTCCTTGGCGAGCTCGCGCCGAAGCGCATCGCGCTGCAGCGCCAGGAGCGCATCGCGCTGGTGGCGGCGCCTGTCCTCGACAGGATCGCGGTCCTCGCCAGGCCGGTGGTCTGGTTCATCAGCGGCACGGTCAACCTCGTGGTCCGGATGCTCGGCGGCGACCCGAAGGTCGGTCGCGGCACGATGAGCAGCGACGAGCTGCGGGACCTGGTCGCCGGGACACCAGAACCTGACCGCGGACGAACGGCACATCGTGAGCGAGGTCTTCGACGCCGGCAAGCGGCAGATCCGCGAGGTCCTCGTGCCGCGGACCGAGGTGGACTTCCTGCCCGCATCGATGCCCGTGACCCAGGCGGTCACGGTCGCGGCCCGCGCCACGCACTCGCGCTTTCCGGTGTTCGAGGACTCCTACGACGACGTGATCGGTTTCGTGCACGCCCGTGACCTGCTCGATCCCGCCAGGAACGGATCGACCAGGGTCGGTGAGATCAGGCGGCCGGTGAAGATGCTGCCGACCAGCAAGACCGTGATGTCCGCGCTGTCTGAGATGCGCAAGGACAAGGCACACCTGGCGATCGTCGTCGACGAGTACGGCGGCACGGCGGGCATCGTGACGCTCGAAGACCTGGTCGAGGAGCTGATCGGGGACATCCAGGACGAGTACGACGTCGAGGGGAACCCGTCCAGGCGGCTACGGACAGGTGAGATCGAGGTCGACGGTCTGATGAACCTCGACGACTTCGCCGAGCAGACCGGCATCGAGCTGCCAGACGGTCCCTACGAGACCGTGGCCGGTTACCTGTTGTCAGCGCTGGGCCATCTGCCGCAAACGGGCGAGTCGGCCGAACTGGACGGGACCCGGCTGACCGTGACCGAGCTGGACGGCCGCCGGATCTCCAAGGTCAAGGTCACCGAGTCCACGCCGCCGCCTCCTCAGCCGACGTGGTCCGAGACTGCGACCCAAGTAAGCTGACGCGGTGCAGCACCGCGACGCGACTATGAGCCCCGTGAGCGGGCCGGGCGCCACTGCCGCGCAGGACGTCACTGCCCTGCAGGACGTCACTGCCGCGCACGATGGCACTGCCGGGCACGATGGCACTGCGGCGCAGGGCCCGGTGCTTGTCGTGGACTTCGGCGCGCAGTACGCGCAGCTGATCGCCAGGCGAGTGCGGGAGTGCCAGGTCTATTCGGAGATCGTCCCGTCAACGATGACGACTGCCGAGATCCTGCAACGCGATCCAGCGGCGATCATCTTGTCCGGCGGGCCGGCCTCGGTGTACGCACCAGGGGCGCCGCCCGCTCCGGCCGGGCTGCTCACGGCCGGAGTCCCGCTGCTCGGCATTTGTTACGGGTTCCAGCTGATGGTCAGGGATCTGGGCGGTGAGGTGGCCAGGACCGGTTCAGGGGAGTACGGGGCTGCTGCCCTGACGCGTGCCGGATCCGGCGGCGTCGTGCTCGCGCGGCCTCCCTGAGGCGCTGCAGGTCTGGATGTCGCACGGCGACACCTGCACCGTCGCGCCCGACGGGTTCACGGTCACGGCGAGCACGCCTGGCACCCCGGTCGCCGCGGCCGAGAACGCCGGGCTCGGCCTGTACGGGATGCAGTTCCATCCCGAGGTCCTGCACACCGAGCACGGCATGGCCATGCTGCGGAGCTTCCTCGCCGCCGCCGGATGCCGCGCCGACTGGACCACCAGCAACATCATCGATGAGCAGGTCGAGCAGATCCACGCGCAGGTCGGCACCGGCCACGCGATCTGCGGGCTGTCCGGCGGAGTGGACTCGGCCGTCGCTGCCGCTCTGGTCCAGCGGGCTATCGGCTCTCGACTGACGTGCGTGTTCGTCGACCACGGACTGTTGCGCAAGGGCGAGGCCGAGCAGGTCGAGCACGACTTCGTTGCGCGCCACAGGCGTCGATCTGGTCGTCGTGGACGCACAGGCCGACTTCGCCGCCGCGCTGTCGGGCGTCACCGATCCTGAAGAGAAGCGCAAGGTCATCGGCAGGGAGTTCATCAGGGCGTTCGAGCAGGCCGCCCGGCAGATCGCGGCGGCTGACGCTCGGAGTTCTGAATCGGGCGGCGCCGCCGAGTTCCTCGTCCAGGGCACGCTCTACCCGGACGTGGTCGAATCGGGCGGCGGAACGGGCACGGCGAACATCAAGTCCCACCACAACGTCGGCGGGTTGCCAGAGGACCTCGGCTTCACGCTGATCGAGCCGCTGCGCACGCTGTTCAAGGACGAGGTGCGGGCGCTCGGCGCCGAGCTTGGCCTGCCCGCAAGAGATCGTCTGGCGCCAGCCATTCCCTGGGCCTGGCCTGGCGATCAGGATCGTCGGCGAGGTCACGCCAGAGCGGCTCAGGATCGTCAGGGAGGCCGACGCGATCGCGCGCGCCGAACTGACCGCGGCCGGCCTGGACCGCCAGATCTGGCAGTGCCCCGTGGTTCTGCTCGCCGACGTGCGCTCCGTCGGCGTCCAGGGAGATGAGCGCAGCTACGGTTACCCGATCGTGCTCAGGCCCGTGACCAGCGAGGACGCCATGACCGCTGACTGGGCGCGAGTGCCGGATGCGGTGCTCGCCAGGATTTCGGGCCGGATCACCAACGAGGTCCCCGAGATCAACAGGGTCGTGCTCGACGTCACCAGCAAGCCCCCAGGCACCATCGAGTGGGAGTAGGCGCGCCGCCAGTCCGGCCGTTTACGGCCGCCGACTGTGTGCGAATGGGCCATTCATACCGGATTTAGGTGATGAATGGCCCTTTGATACACGCCGACCGCCCGGAGAGCGGCCGCTCACTGTGGCGGGACAGGCTCTAGAGGCTGGTGTGACTCATGTGGCGGCCGTCAGGTGACGCGGGATAGCTCGGCGGAGAGGTCCTCGTAGGACTTGTCCGCCGCGATCTGGCGGAGCCGATCGAGCGCATCCCAGACGTCGGCGAAGCGGGTTGTGATCGGCGGCAGGCCGAGCCGCAGCCGGTCCGGGGTCCGGTAGTCGCCGATCACGCCGGCCGCGATCAGGGCCTTGTTGATCCGCCAGGCCTCCGGGTGGTGCAGGGTGACGTGATTACCGCGGCGGGCGTCGGCGCGCGGCGAGGCGAGCCGGAATCCGTACGGCGTCAGCCACTCATCGGCCAGATGAATCAGGTAGCTGGTCAGCGCGATGCCCTTCTCGCGCAGCCGCTCAATGCCTGCCTCGGCGAGCAGTTTCGTGCCCTCCTCGACCGCCACAGTGCCGATGATCTGCGGCGTTCCCGTGCCGAACCGTTCGATGCCTGGCACCGGGTCGTAGGTCGGCCCCATCGCGAACTGATCGTTCTGGCCGAACCAGCCCCAGATCGGCTGCCGCATCCGCTCCTGCAACTCGCTGCCGGACGTAAAGAAGGGCCGGAGCGCCGGGCCCGGCGTTGACGTACTTGTAGGTACATCCGATCGCGAGGTCGGCCCCGCTCTCGTCGAGCTTGATCGGCACCGCGCCGACGGCGTGGCAGAGGTCCCAGAGCATGAGCGCGCCGGCCTCGTGCACCAGCCCGGTAATCCTGGGCATGTCGGCGAGCGCGCCGCTCCGGTACGCCACATGCGACAGGCTCACGAGCGCGACGTCGGGCCCGAGCGCGGCGAGGAGCGTCTCCTCGGAGAGCCCGTCGTCCAGGTCGGTGTGGATCATCCGGAGTTCGCACCCGCGCTGGGCGGCGATGCCCTGCAGCACATAGCGGTCGGTCGGGAAGTTGTCATCATCGGTGATCAGCACCGTGCGGCCGGGCTGTGCGTCCAGCGCCGCATTGACCAGCTTGAACAAATTCACAGTGGTCGAATCGCTCACCAGAACCTGGCCGGGAGCGGCGCCGGTCAGGTGCTCGCCGACCAGGTCGCCCACTGCGCCGGGCAGCCCGACCCACGTGCCCCAGGACCGGACGAGGCCCATGCCCCCACTCGGAGCCGACGACCTCGGCGATCCTGGCCTGGGTGGCCAGCGGCAGCGGGCCGAGAGAGTTCCCGTCCAGGTAGATCGGGGCGTCGTCCGCCCACATGAAGCGGTCGCGAAACCTGGCGAGCGGATCAGCCAGGTCGAGTTGCTCGGCATACGTCCGGCTCGATGGCAACGCGGTCACGCCTCAACAGTAATGACCAGTTGCGTGCCTGCACACCGCCGCACTCGAGGGGCTGCGCCGGATTCTGAGCTGCGCCTGAGGGATGCGGCCGGTCGCCGCTGCCCAGCGACGCCTGGATTATCAACTATCCGATCTGAATACACTGCTAAGTGAGTACTGTCCGGGTACCACACGCATCACTGGCGACGGCGGACGTGCGACGCGGCACGCGTCTGCGATACGGCGCGTTTCGCCGCATCGCTTCGGCCTCATTTCTCGTTGACCACCCCCCAAGTCTCGCGGAGCGCAGATGCGGCACTTCGGATACCTGACGGCAGGTCAGGACGCGTCATTGTTCGCCCACGCGCCGCAGCCCTTTGACAGGAACAGCGAGCGCGGCACGCTGGCGATGGCGCTCGGCGCCACGCTCTACAGTCCCGGCACCACACCTGACTACGCGCGCCGGATCGGCACGCTGGTTGGAAGGGGTGTGACCTCGGCGGTGCTCTGCCTCGAGGACGCGATCAGGGATACCGACGTGCCGGCCGCGGAGCGCAATGTCGCTGCGCAGCTGGCCGAGCTGCACGAGGCGGAGCGGGAGCGGGCCTGCACCGCGGCGCCGCTGTTGTTCGTGCGGGTCAGGCATCCCGATCAGATTCGCTCGCTGGTCAAAGAGATTGGCCCAGCGGCCGCTATTCTGACCGGATTTGTTTTCCCGAAATTTACCGCCGAGACCGGCCCTGAATTCTTCGAGGTTCTGGCCGAAGTCCGGGAAGAAACCGGGCTGCCGCTTTACGGCATGCCGGTGCTCGAGTCGCCCGAGACCATTTATGCCGAGACTCGCGTCCGCGAGCTCCTGGCCGTGCGTGACCTGCTCGGCAGGCATGCCGACGCCGTCCTGGCCGTTCGCATCGGCGCGACGGACATGTGCGGGCTGTTCGGCCTGCGGCGCAGCAACGACCAGACCGTGTATGACCTGACGCTGGTTCGTGAGGTCATCGCGGACATCGTGAACGTGTTCTGCCGCGACTCACAGTTCGTGGTTACTGGTCCGGTCTGGGAGTATTTCGCCGGGGGCGAGCGCATCTTCAAGCCGTTGCTGCGCGAGTCGCCGTTCCGGGCGAGGGATGACCTGCCCAACGCGCTCCAGGTCAGGCGGCAGCTCGTTCGCAGCGATCTGGACGGGCTGCTCGCTGAGGTCGTGCTCGACAAGGCCACGGGCATCATCGGCAAGACGGTCATCCATCCGTCGCACGTCAGTCCGGTGCACGCGATGCTCGTCGTGACCGCCGAGGAGCACAGCGACGCACTGGCGACGCTCTGCCTCACCGATGGCGGCGTGCGATCGAGCGAGTACGCCAACAAGATGATCGAGAGCAAGCCGCACGCCAGGTGGGCGGCCGGGATCCTGCGCCGGGCTGCCGTCTTCGGCGTGCTCAGGCCGGATCGGACGTTCGTCGACCTGCTCGACATCGAAGACGTCGGCGCATGACGGCCGGCCTTGTCACCGGCCAGCTCGGCATCTCGGTCCGGCTCAGGCCGTCGGCTCCGGAGACTGCCAGGTTCGGCGGATCGCTGGAGCTGGGCCTCCGGCAGAACCCCAAGCGCGCCCAGCTACTCGTGTCCCGAGTGCTCGGCAAGCACATCCCGGTACCGGTCGGCGACGTGCTCGCGAGCGGCACATGCTCTGGGCTCGCTGGTGCGCGGAGCGTGCGCCGGCCAGACGCCGGTCGTGATCGGGTTCGCCGAGACGGCGACGGGTCTCGGCCACGGCGTCGCGGCGGTTAGCGCCGCCGACGGCGGTCCTGCGCCGTGCTGGCACACGACCAGGCGGCCCGCTCCCGACAGGCGCGCAGGTCTGCGCTTCGACGAGGAACACAGCCACGCCACGGACCAGTCGCTCGCGATGACTCGACGACGCCGCGCTGCGCAGGCCGGCACCCGCTGGTCCTGGTCGACGACGAGCTCACGACGGGCAAGACCGCGGTCAACGCGATCCGCGCGCTGCATGCGCGCTGGCCGCGCTCGCTGTACGTACTCGCCTCACTGGTCGACTGCCGCAGCGACGAGGTGAGGGCCGGCGTTGCAGCGGCCATCCGCGAGCTCGGGGCCCAGGTGCTCAGCGTGGCACTGCTCGACGGTCACGTCAGCTTGCCCGCCGACGTGCTCAGCCAGGCGCACGGGTTCATCGCTCCCTGCCAGAACCGCCTGCCATTTCTCACAGGACTCGCGCGTCCGTGTCGTTCGTCGACGTGCGGCTGCCCCGACGGGCTTCCGGTGCTCGCGCTGGCTGGCTGGTCACCAGCGCAGGAGCGGACCGCCAGGACGGCCATGTGCCGGGCGGCCGCTGCGTTGCCCGTCGGCAGGGACGGCCGGCACGCTCGTGCTGGGCGACGAGGAGCTCATGTACCTGCCGCAGCTGCTCGCGATCGCGCTCGGCGATGACGTCAGGACGTCCACCACGACGCGCACCCCCGCGGTCGTGATCGACCGGCCCGGCTACCCGCTGCGGACGGTGCTGGCGTTCGGCTCGACCGACGACGGCCGGCGTCCGGCCTATGCCTACAACGTCGCCCCCAGCCGGCATTGCGAGCCGGGAAACGCCCCCGGATTCGACGACATCGTGCTCGTCACCGACGCGCCGCGCGGTCCGCGCACGTCGGACCTAGTCGCCAAGCTGGCCGCCAGCGCCCGCGGGAGCGTCCACGTTCTCACCCTGCGCCACGCTGCCGCGGCCGGGCTGGCCGGTTCTGGCGCGCCAGTGTTGTCCCGCGCTGGCGCGACCGAGTTGTCCGGCGCTGGCGCGGGCCTGCTGGCAGGAGCGGGGGAGTTGTCCGACGCTGGCGCGGGCCCGCTGCCAGGAGCGGGGGAGCACGATGCTGACCAGTAGCTACCGTGCCGACGAGGTCAGCTTCCTGCTCACCGACCTGTCAGGGCACGCGCTTGAGCTGGGCCTGCAGGAGCGCGAACGCGCCATCCAGCGCGGACGCAACTACGCCGAGATGCTGCCGATCGAGTACGCGCCGAGTGCCGAGTACCTCGCGCTGTTCGATGCCCTGCTCGAGCAGTTCGCCGGCCAGGTCGCCCGGCACGTCGGCGTTGTCACCGAGATGGCGCTCGCCGCCAGGGGCGGCCGGCCCGTGCTGGTCTCGCTAGCCAGGGCCGGGACTCCGGTCGGGATCCTGATGCGCCGGTGGGCCCGGTTCTCCCGGAAGGTTGAACTGCCGCATTACTCGATCTCGATCGTGCGCGGCCGCGGGATCGACACCGTCGCGCTCGACCACATCGTCGCCAGGCACGACCCGCGCGACGTCCTGTTCGTCGACGGCTGGACGGGTAAGGGCGCGATCACCGCCGAGCTGTCCGCGGCGCTTGCCCGCTACAGGGCCGCGGGCGGGCCGAGGTTGTCGGGGGACCTGGCCGTCATCGCGGATCCCGGTCACTGCGCGACGTTGTTCGGGACCAGGGAGGACCTGCTCGTGCCGTCGGCGTGCCTGAACTCGACGGTCTGCGGGCTGGTCAGCAGGACCGTGCTGAACGAGCTGATCGAGCCAGGAATGTTCCACGGCGCGAAGGTGTACTTCGAGCTGGCGGCCGCGGACCGCTCTGCGCAGTTCCTGGATGCTGTCAGCGGGCAGTTCCCGCTGGTCGCCGCTGCTGTGGCGGAGCGCTGGCCAGCCGCCTACGCCGCGGACCGCTCCGGTCACGTTCGCCGGCCGTCACGTGGTCAGCCGGATCCAGGCCGAGTTCGGCTTGCCCAGTCAGCACCTGGTCAAGCCGGGCGCGGGGGAGGCCACGCGGGTGCTGCTGCGCAGGCTGCCCTGGATGGTGCTGGTCAGGCCCGACCGCCGGGACATGCTCGAGCACCTGCTGTTGCTCGCCAAGGAGCGCGGCGTCGAAGTGATGGACTACCCGGACATGCCGTACAGCTGCGTCGGGCTGGTCAAGCCGCAGGCCGGTGCCGGGGCGTGAGATGACCAAGCCCGTCCTGATCACGACCGACCTGGACCGGACGCTGCTGTTCAGCCGACGCGCGACGGCCCAGCTCGGCGGCGGATTGCCGGCCGAACCTGTCGAGGCCTCCGCGAGCTCGCCGGGGAAGGGGAGGCGGCAGCGAGCGCAGGCGGGCGCCGAGCTCAGTCACGCTGCGCGGGATTGCCTCGCCGCGCTGCCGCCGCACGTGCGGCTCTGCGTCGCGACCAGTCGCAGCGTCAGCAGGCTGGCCAGGCTCCGGCTGCCGTTTGCGATGCCGTACGCGATCGCGGCCAACGGCGGCGTCGTCCTGATCGACGGGGTGCCCGAACCCGGATGGGAGGCGCGGATCGAGAACGGCTGCTTGCAGCGGCCGCGCCAGCCGACGTCGTCCGGGGTGTCCTGGCCGGGTCGGGCGCGCCGGACGCGCGGGGCTCGCCAGGGCTGTTCGGCCAGGCGCTCACCTGCCCCCGCCAGGCCTGGCTGGTGCGGATGGGCGATGCCGACGACATGTGCTGCATGGCGATCGTTGACCTGGCCGTTTTCGAGCCCGATGAGTTCGCGTCGATCGCGCATCGGTGTCGCGAGCTGGGCTGGGAGGCATCGCTGGTCGGCCGCAAGCTGTACGCGTTCCCGACCGGCTTCGGCAAGGAGCATGCGGCGACGTACGTGGCGGAGAGAGTCGCGGCCCTGTCGGGTGCCTCCGCGCCGGGCTCGCGGCGGGAGACACCGAGCATGACAGGCGCATGCTGGCCGACGCCGATCTCGCCTGGGTGCCAGCCGGATCCGAGCTCGCATCCGCCTCGCCTGACCCCGCGTTCGTGATCACCCGTCAGCCCGGTCATGCCGCGGCGGCCCAGATCACCAGCGAGTGGCTCCGCCACTGCCGCGACGGCGCCGTGTTCCCGTGATCACGGATGCCTCTCGGCGGTGCTGCTGAGAATCATCCGCGATCATGGCCGAGCTGGGGTGGGCGCGGGCGCGGCGGCGGTGTGCTCGGCGAGCCAGTCGAGCAGCGGACGCAGCCGCTCGCACGCGCGGTATACAGGCTCGACGTCACGTACGGCGTCGGACTCGAGCTCGCGGGCGGCGATGAGCGAGCGGTGCTCTGAGCAAGTCGGCACGGGGGTGATCGGCGGGGTAGGCGCGCGGAACGCGCTTCATGACATCGCCCGAGGATCTCGTGCCCGTCCGCGGCCAGCGACGACACGAGGTCCTCCAGCGCGCGCCCGCTCTCGTGCGCGGCTGTCGCCGACGAAACAGCACGATCTGCGAAGGGTCGGGGTAATGCCAGGCGGCGCTGATCCGCAGGCCGTCGAGGTTGAAGCGGAATCCGATCTCGACGTTGCGGGCCACCCGCACGATGCCGCACTGGTTCTGCCACCAGTACGCCATGCTGGCATAGCGCCACACCGCGAAGTCCTCGTACCA